>CAWGPK010000001.1:0-119249 GCA_963824405.1 uncultured Acidobacteriota bacterium
AACGGGCTACTCGAAAGTAACGCTGCCCCAAGCGCCCCCAGTTGTGAGGGCGGCCCGGCCACCTCTTCGCTGCTTGCCGGTGTCATCCCGAACCCAGCGCCGGGGCCCCTGACACGCTCCGGTCTTGCGTGTGTTGGGGTGGCAGTCGCGTCTTTCGCGAATGGGGGTGAAGTCCGGTTCATGGACTCCGGTGGCGTCCACCGGACTCCACCGGAGGATCTGCTTTTTCCTACTCTGAAATCTGAAATTTCGGATTTGCCATCCAGCCGTTCTTTCCCGGAAAGCGCTTCAAGGCTCTAAGCAACGCGCCCGGGTCGCTTCCCCAAAAACTCCGCTACAATCGAGCCCATGAGCGTCGCCATCGAGTGCCGCGGCCTGCGCAAGACCTACGACGCCAAAGTCGAGGCCCTGCGCGGCCTCGACCTGCAAATCCTCGAAGGCGAATGCTTCGGCCTGCTCGGCCCCAACGGCGCCGGCAAAACCACCGCCATCGAAATCCTCGAAGGCTTGCTTCAGCCCACCTCCGGCGAAGTGCACATCTTCGGACGCTCCTGGCACGCAGACGCGCAGCAGCTCCGCCAGTGGCTGGGCATCTCCTTGCAAGAGACGCGCCTCTCGGACAAGCTCACCGTCCGCGAAACCGTCGACCTCTTCGCCAGCTTCTATCGCCAGCCGCTCTCTTCCGCCGACGTCCTCGCCGCCCTCGCGCTCGCCGAGAAGGCCGACGCCTGGGTGGGCAAGCTCTCCGGCGGACAGCGCCAGCGTCTCGCCGTCGCCACCGCCCTTGTCGCCAATCCGCGCATCCTCTTTCTCGACGAGCCCACCACCGGCCTCGATCCCCAAAGCCGCCGCCAGCTTTGGGAGATCATCGGCGAATTCCGCCGCGGCGGCGGCACCGTGCTCCTCACCACCCATTACATGGACGAAGCCGAGCGCCTCTGCGATCGCCTGGCCATCATCGACTACGGCAAGACCATCGCCGAAGGCACGCCTCCCGATCTGATCGAGCGCTTAGGCGGCCAAAACGTCGTCGAATTCTCCATCGCGTCCGCCCATATAGATAGCGCCAACCACAATGGCCTCGAATCCTGGCGCGCCCTCCCGGGCGTAGAAGCCGCCCGCGCCGATAATGGACTCGTCTCGCTCTCCGTCCGCCAGCCCCACGTCACCATCCCCGCGCTGCTCGAAGCCGTCTCCCACCAAGGAGCCAAGCTGCTGCATCTCACCACCCGGCAAGCCAGCCTGGAAGACGTTTTCGTCCGCCTCACCGGCCGCCATCTCAGAGAAGAAGCATGAGCGGACAAGAAGCATGAGCGCCCCGCCAAAAACCGACCCAGCCCAGCATGCCGCTCCGGACTCCGGCGCTCGCCAAGAGATCGCCTGGCTGCGCGGCGGCGCCAAGAAAAACGGCCGCTGGTCGGGTTACGCCCACCTTCTCGTCGCGCGTCTTCGCGAAATGCAGCGCGAGCCCGAAGTTATCTTCTGGGTCTTTCTCTTCCCTCTTTTGCTGGCGTTCGGATTGGGCATCGCCTTCCGCTCGCGCCCCGCCAGCGTTCCCAACGTAGCCATCGCCGCCGGCCCAGGCGCGAACGCCGTGCTGCAGCTTGCCCAGCGCTCTCCGCACTCCTTGCACGCCAGCATCGTTCCCGAAGCCGAAGCCCTCGACGGCTTCCGCCTGGGCCGCTACGACCTCGTCGTCATTCCAAAAAGCTCCGCGAACGATAACAACGCCGCAGCCGATAAGAACCTCCCCGAAATCGAATATCGCTACGATCCTGCCCGCCCCGAGAGCGTCCTGGCTCGCGCCCAAACCGACGACGCCCTGCAAGCCGCCGCCGGCCGCGCGAATCCCCTGCCCGCCTCCGCCCAAGCCTCCAGCGAGCCCGGCGCGCGCTACATCGACTTCCTGATTCCCGGCCTGCTCGGCATGAACCTGATGAACTCCGGCATGTGGGGCGTGGGCTTCGCTCTCGTCGATTATCGCCAGCGCAAGCTGCTCAAGCGCTACGTGGCCACGCCCATGCGCCGCGGCGATTTCCTGCTGGCCCTGATGACCAGCCGTCTCGTGCTGATGATCCCCGAACTCGGATTGCTCCTAGCCTTCGGCATCTTCGTCTTTCACATGCGCGTCGCCGGCTCCTGGCTGGCCATCCTGCTCCTCGGAACGCTCGGCGCCGCCACCTTTGCCGGCCTCGGCCTGCTCACCGCCAGCCGCGCGCAAAAGATTGAAAGCGTCAGCGGCTTGATCAACCTGGTGATGATGCCCATGTGGATTTTCTCCGGTGTCTTCTTCTCCTACGAACGCTTCCCCGCCGTGGTGCAGCCGCTGATCCGCGCGCTTCCCCTGACGGCGCTCAACGACGCCCTGCGCGCCACCATCCTCCAGGGCGCGCCCCTCATGGCCCAAGCCCAAGCCGGACGCTTGCTTGTGCTCCTAGCCTGGGCCGGCCTATCTTTCGTCCTAGCCTTGAGCTGGTTCCGCTGGACGTGAACGGCTGACGCCAATCCCGCGCACAGCTCTCCTCGCAGGCTCAACGCCGCTTATCGGACGCTGTCATCCCGAGTTCGCCGCGGCGGGCGAGGGATCTGCTTTCTGCTTTCTGCTTTCTGCTTTCTGCTTTCTGCTTTCTGCTTTCTGCTTTCTGCTTTTGTCTTTGTACGAAACCAGCCGGGAAACCTAATGCTGTCATCCCGAACCCAGTCGCGTCTTTTGCGAATGGGGGTGAGGGATCTGCTTTTGTCTTTCTCCGAACCGGCGAAAGCAGGCCAGCCCCGCAGCCGCGCGCGTCATCTAACGAACATATGCCGCAGCGCACAAATCCCGCTGTTCGATCCCGGCGCTTCTTCGCACTGGCTTCCCTTTTCGCCTTCGTGCTCCTGCTCTCCGCCTACACCCAAACCAAAATCGCGGCCATCAACAACGACCCCGCCAAGTACTCGGCCAAGGACGTCACCGTCGCCGGTCAGGTGGTCACTTCATTTGGCATACAAAATCAAGGCGCGTTCGAGTTGGACGACGGTACGGGACGCTTGTGGGTTTGGAGCACCGGCTTTGGCGTGCCCGGCCAGGGCGCTCGCGTCGTGGTCACCGGACGAGTCCAGGCTGGCGTGGCCATCGGCGGCAGATTCTTTGCCAACATTCTGCGCGAAACGGCGCCGCACAAGACTGCCTGAACTGGGTTTCTAGACCTATTCCGATTCCGGACAGCGGCTAAGTTTTTGCAGGATGGCTTGGCCTTTTTCGGCGGAAATCAAGCTGCGCCCCATGAGTTCCTGGACGAGTTCGCTCAACGCTTCGCAGTGGACGTCTTTCGTTTTCGCCTGCGCTGCCAAATCCTTGGACGGAATCTCGGCCTCGACCGGAGGTAAACTCACTTCCGGCGCCAGAACGCCGCTCGCTTCGCCCAGCCATTCGTGCAGCACCCAAAGCTGTTCCGGCCCAACCGGGTTGAAGGCCAGTCCCATACCCATCGAATCGAGCGAGTACACCACTTTGGCCGCAGCCTCAAACGATGCGCCCTTTTTCTCGATGCGCACCTTCACGGCGGTCCCCTTGGCGAAGGGATTCAGGGTATCGATGAAGCAGCCGTCCGGCCCCAGGTCCGCAGTGCGCGCCCGCAACAGCATCTCCGATTTCGGCTCGAACACCAGCGCGCTGGCCGTGAATTGTTGCCGGTTGTTGCTGCGCCGCAGCAGCTTCTCCTTCGGCTTCGCGGTGACGGTTTCCGTAGCTATGGGTTTCATCGTGAAGCTCATATCGATAGCCATGCCTATATAGCATCCCTCACGCGCCCGCTGCATTCCATGGAACCTTAGCGCCATTTTTCGAGTGCCCTTTTAGGTACAAAGGTACTATCGGCCATGGGCACAGCCACTCCTGGCTGTGCGCCCGGTGCTTCTCCGCTGGCCGCAGGCATTGCTTTCGCCGCCGGTCGCGTGTATGTTTTCGATTCGCCTCGGAGTCGAAGCGCCAATCTTGCCCCTGCAAACCTCAGGCCACACCGAAGTCCCGCCTCATCCGACTTCGCCCCTCACCTATCGGCCCCGCGGAAATCTCGCTCGCGAATGCACCGCGGCTTTTCTCCTCATCTTGGCTTTCATGGCCTGGATACAGTTCGCCAGCCCGGCCATCGTGGGCAACGACGCCTACTATCACATGCGTTGGAGTCAGATCCTCCGGCAGTCCCTGCCGCATTTGCCTGCCTTCAAATGGCTGCCGCTGACGGTCCTTCGCTCCCAGCTTTTCGTGGACCAGCACTTCCTGTTTCACGTTGCGCTCATGCCCTTCACTTTCGGCGACCTCCGGCTGGGAGCGAAACTCGCGGCCCCGCTTTTCTCCGCGATCGCCATCACCTCCATCTTTGCCCTGCTGGTGGTCTATCGCATCCGCCACCGCTGGCTGTGGCTGCTCGCGCTCGCCGGAAGTTCCGAGCCGTTTCTCTACCGCATGTCCATGACCCGCGCGCCAGCCCTTTCGCTTCTCCTGCTTGCCGTGGGCGTTTACCTGATCCTGGAACGCAGATGGGTCTCCCTGGCCGTCCTCACGTTCGTCTTCGTATGGCTGTACAACATGTTTCCGCTGATCGTGGCCTTCGCGTTCTTGTATGCCGTCACGGCCTGGCTCTCGAAAAACCGCATCGATCTCGCCGCCCTCTATGCCACCTCGATTGGAGCGGCGCTGGGGCTGGTCATCAATCCCTATTTCCCCAAGGATCTCTTGCTTATTTTTCACCACGTGCATATGTTGCTCGCCGAAACGGTCACCATGGACGTGGGCAGCGAGTGGTATCCCTACGACACCTGGGAGCTGCTCACCAAGAACGCCGCGCTTTTCGCTTTGTGCTTCGCGGCTTTGCTGGCCTTCGATTTCCGCATCCTCGATTTTCGCAAGGGGGCGCGCGATCGCCGTCCGCTGTTCTTCCTCCTCCTTTCCGCCATGTTCCTGCTGATGTCCCTCCGCTGGCGGCGCTTCCTGGAATACTGGCCGCCGTTCGCCATCCTCTTCGCCGCGTTCACGTTTGGTGCGGACGGCACGGATGACGCGGGCGACGCGCATGGAGCGCATGACTCAGATGGCGCCGCGCCCATCGAATGGCCGCGCTGGATCCCGGCACGGCTCGGCATAGGCGTATTAGTGGCTGCGCTCGGCGTGGCAGGCGTCGTGAACGCCGCCGGCGCGCGCGCCGAGATCCGCGACCTGCGCGACCCGTTTGCCATGCGCAGCGCTTCCGCATGGCTCGCGGATCACACCCCGGACGGCTCCCTGGTCTTCAATACGGACTGGGTGGAGTTTCCCGAGCTTTTCTATTATGACCAGCGCAACGTCTACGTCACCGGCCTCGACCCCCGATACCTTTATGACGCCGAGCCGGATCTATGGAAGGTCTACGATCGGATTACCCAGGGAGAGGAAAAGCATCCCGGCCCGCTCATTCGCCAACGCTTTGGCGCGGAATACGTGGTGGCCAGAAGCGATTCCACCGATTTCCTGAACGCCGCCAACGCCAGCGGTGACTTCGACGCCGTCTACAGCGACAAATACGCCTCGGTACTTCATGTGCGCTAATGCCCTTGCGCTAATGGATGTTCGCTAACGCACGTGCGCTAACGCCTGCGCGCTAATGCCCGTGCGCTCCGGCCTCGCTCTGCGGCAGTTCAGAATCGAAGTCGCCCTCCACCAATGCGCCGATCTCATCCGGGGATAGTTCGCGCGTGCAAACATCGGCGCTGTTCGCGCTGCATTGGGAAATTTCGAAGACGGGCGGGTTGAGCGCCTTCACGCGCGCTTCCACGCGCTCCTTCTCGGATCGAGCGCCCGCTTCGCTCTCATCCGCGACGTATACGATCGAATTCCCCGGCGCCGCGCGCACCCGAAACAGCGCGCTGGGCGGTTCATAATTGTCGTAGCTGAAGCACCGCCCGATGCAGGCGCGATCCACGATATGCTCGATCACCACTCGGGAATGTTCCATGGATTGGATGTCATTCACCACGCGGTGCCCGGTCGGCAGAGCGGCCACCGATCGCTCCACCCGCTCCTCCAGATTGTTTAGAGTTCCCGTGTCGATATAGAGAAAGATGAAGAAGACGGCGGCAAGCAGCGCGCTCCCAATCACCACCCACTTTCTGGGTTTCAACGCGCTAAGCATCCAACACGCCAGAATCCCCGAAACCGAAGTGAGCCGCGGCGTAAGAAACGATAGAGCCGCCGGATAGTGTGGGAAGACAACTCGTGTAGGCAAAAGGATCGAAGCCATTCCCGTAGCCACATAAAGCTGCAAAGGAATTCCGGACGCTTTCCAGAAGCCGCCCTCGCGCCTCGGGCCGCTCGCGGCGCTGATCAAGGCGCCCACCAGGAGCGCGATGAATGCCAAATAAAGCACGTCATACCGCGCGCTATAGAGCATGAGTTGGTCCGCCCCATTAAAAAAGAAGTAGCGGGCCAAAACATTCCAACTGACGCTGTAATGGCGGGCCACGTACACTCGCAGGCTGAACAAACAAATTCCCGCCGCCAATAAAAGATATCCCTGGTAGCGAGCCTGCACCGCTTTGGCTGCGACGACATATGCGCCCAGCCCCGCCAGGCAGATCACGCCGAGCGGGTGGGCCATCCAGATCAGCGGTATCAAAGCCGCGGATATCAGTGCCCCGCGATTCCCGAAGCGCAAATAAGCCGCCAGCGCAAGAAAGCACAGACCCAGCGAGATGTAGTAGTTCATGAATCCCATCTCAAAGGTCCAGCCGTAAGCAAAAACCGCGATCAGCGGAGAAAGCTTCCAGGGCGCGCGCCGCGTGGCCGCGGCGATCAGGGCAAAGGCGCCCCAGAAAAAGATCAGCACCGCGAATGACACGGCGATTTTCTCGGCAGCGCGCAGGCCGAAGGCCGATCCCAGCCAGCTCAAGAGGAGATCGTAAGCAACGTTGTTCCATTGCCGCGCGATCCACAAGCCGGGAGCCTGCCCCTGCCGGACGAGTTGCGCCAGCCATGCATTGTAGAGATGGCTGCCGAGATCGCCCGCTTCGATTCGTTTGTGCCAGTAGACGGGAATGAGCAGCGCGGCGGAGACGATGGCAAACCGAGTGGCGGCGTTTCGCGGAAACCGCGCCCAGAGCGAGGAGTTGCCCGCGCCGGTGTGGGCCCTGATGTCGGTTTCCGTTTGGACCTCCGCTGCCGGCCCCACTCTGCGCTGGAGATTACTTCTCGAGGACCACAAACAGCCCGGTCACCGGCGCGCCGTACTCCGTGCGCAGGAATTGCTCTTCCAGCCGCACGATGTTCAGCTTGGCCTCGGCCGCCACGTCGCGAACGTGGTCGATATGGTGCGTATAGCGGCCGGTATCGCTCAGCCGGTGCGGATAGCGGTCCCCGCGCTCCAGCGTAAAGGCAAAAAGGCCTTTCGGGCACAGCAGCGCCGCCGCAGGCACCAGCACCTGGCGCAGGTCTCCGAAATAGATCAGGCAGTCGCAGCAAACGATCAGATCGAATCGCTCCTGCGAAAGATACAGCCATTCGGTAATCTCCGCCACGTCCAGGCGGTCGTAAAGATTGCGCGCCCGCGCCAGCTCGATCATCTCCGGCGAAATGTCCACGCCGACCAGGCGCGAAGCACGCGGCTTGAACTGCACTCCCGCCAGCCCGGTCCCGCAGCCCAGATCGAGCACCGCCAGATTCCCCCGGTCGCCCAGCAACGGATCGAGCAGTTCGCGCACTTGCTCCGGAGCTTTGTAGCCCAGCTCCTTGCAGAGGTTGGTCTCGAACGTGCGCGAAAATTCCGCATACATCTGCTGCAGCGCCTCGTCCGGCACGCGCGGCGGAGGCGGCTCGTCTCGCAGAGCCACCAGCAGGTGCTTGATCTCCGCATCGTCGGGCTTCAACTCGATATATTTCTCGTAAGCCGCGCGGGCATCGTCGCGCCGCCCCAGCATCTCGGCCACCTCGCCGAGGTCGTACCACATGTCGGCATTGTCCGGCGCCAGCGCCGTCGCCTGCTGCTGGCAAACGTATGCCAGCTGCTCTTGATTCCTGTGGCGCAGCCGCCGCGAAATCTTGTGCAGTTCGTCGAACGATAGCTCGCGGTGCGCGTTTCCCGAATCGCCGCCCGGCAGAAGAAGTCCCGCCGCCACTCCCTCCTCGATCCAGCGCTGCACTCCTTCCGCCGACGCCTCCGGAAGCATCGGCGCGAGGAACGCGCAGATATCCTCCACGCTCCGGCTGCCGTCGCACAACTCCACGATCACGCTGGCCGTGGGATTCAGTTCGTGCAGTTTGTCGTTAGTGGAATCGTAAGCCGCGTAGCCGTTTTCGGTCTGGATAAGCTGAATGGCGGGATTCAGGGCGGGGTTTTGCATCAGGCGGTGCGCACGTCGAAAGCCAAGGCCGTGTGGCCTGCAGGATTCTCCCACACGGCCGGCCTTTCCTAAGCCAGCGGCCCGAGACGGCTTGAGCCGCCGGCGTCAGCGCCCTTTATTGCGGGGGGGCGTTGTCGTCTCCGCCCTTCTTCTTCTTCTTTTTCTTGGGGGCGTTGTCGTTATCGTCCTGAGCCAGCGCTTGTGACTTCATCAGCGGCAATGCTGCCACTGCTGCGCCGCCAAGCAACAGGCCCTTCAGGAACGAGCGCCTGCCGTTGTTGGACAAAGCTTCGTCCATTGCCTTGATTTTTTCCTTTGACATCCGTGGCTTCTCCTTAATTTTTAGGCTGATGTAAATACACCTAAGCGCCGCCGACCACGTGCACGGTGCCGAAAGGATGTTAGCAGACTTTTGCACAAACAAAAGCGCTTTCTTTACCCTTCGCCTCGATCCCTGCACTAACCGCAGCCATAGGGCCACATCGGGAACACCACGTATGGCATTGGGGAGCGCAACCGTCATCCGGTCCTGAAGAGTTGCCTGGTATCTGGGGCGGATGAAGTTCAGCGCGCGGTCCCCCACCTGTCCCTGCGAGGACATCTTCCGAGAGTGGCTGAGTGTAGTTCCCCCCCATGCGCCGGTTTCACGCGCGGGGCCTTTGATCGGTGGTTGAAATGCACCGCTAGTGTGCTAAATCCACCGCTCCGCCGCGGAACCCTTCGATCCTGGTCGGCTCCCTGCTCCAGGTAACCACCCCCTTCTCAGGCAATTAAGGACGTTGAGCCGATCCCGGCAGTTTGGCATGGGCTCTGCACTGATCCTTGTATGAGGCAACGAATCCGCAGAACACCCGAAAAAACCAGCGCTGGCGGTATGCCCGAATCCGATGCCATCCGTTTGGCTCAAGGTGGCAACCCGCAGGCGTTCGAACAGCTTTATGGCTTGCACTGCCGGCGCGTCTATAGCCTGTGCCTGCGTATGGCCGGCGATCCGACCGAAGCTGAAGACCTCACCCAGGAAGCTTTCCTACAGATGTTCCGCAAGGTGCACACCTTCCGCGGAGAGTCCAGCTTCTCCACCTGGCTCCATCGGCTGACGGTGAATGTGGTGCTCATGCGAATTCGCAAGAAGCGGCATGTGGAGAAATCGCTCGATGCCATGTTCGAGCCCGAGGAAGAGTCCAAGGTTCCGGTGGAGTTTGGCGCGCCGGACCTGCGGCTCAGCGGCATGCTGGACCACTTGAATCTCGACCGGGCCATCGATCAGCTCCCGGAAGGCTACAAGGAGATGTTCATCCTGCACGACGTGCAGGGATACGAGCACAAGGAGATCGCCGCGATCCTGGGATGCTCGATTGGAAACTCCAAGTCGCAGCTATTCAAAGCGCGGCTTCGTCTTCGCGATCTGTTGCGGGAAGCGCTTCGCAGCCAGGCGCGGGAAGAGCGCGAAGCCCTGCGCACTGCCCCTCCCCCCGTCACCAAACCGCCCGCAATCAAAACGCCCATTAGTAAAACGATCGATTTCGTCCCCGCAAAACCCGCGCTCTATCTGAAACCTCAGTCGGTGAAAACGGCGGCGATGGCTGCCCGCTGATTCCGTGAGTTCACGCTTTGCGGGACGCGGCGAAAGCCATAGCCTCCACGCGCTCGAGAACCCGGTCGTCGGTGCACACCTCGTAGTAGGCGCGCTGCCCCTCCGGACCGATCCGGCCGTCGGAGAGCAGTTGCCGCACATAACCACGCCGCAGGAGTATCGGTTCCACGGCTTCCCCGATGGGCGCCTGTCCGATAAAGAACGTGGTCTTCTCCTGCCCCCAGGGCATCTCCCACTCCACGTCCACCTGCGTCAGCGCGATCTCTTCGGACAGCTTGGCGAAGCCGTCCTCGTTTAGCTCCACGCCGTTCAGATTGAAGCGAATCAGAAACTCGTCGATCTCGTCCTCTTGAGCGCCTTCCATGCCGGGCTGGAAAACAAACAGCCGGAAAAGCGACGACCGGTCGCCCAACATTCGCCGCGCCACCTTGGAGCAGCTCGAAAGCCGGTCGGATAGGTTCAGCGCCTTCGAGATCATGATGCGCGAATCGCTATCCACCCAGTACGTCGGCGCGGAACCTTGAAACGCGATGCCCACGCCCAGCTCCAGGCGCGGCAAGTCGCCGGACTCGGGCCGCTCGTTGTAAGCCGCGGAAATGGCCAGAATCTGCTTGGCCAGGGCGCAGGCTTTGGAAACGGCGCGCTGGTGCGAGCGGTTGGACTCCGTCTCGAAAATCGCCAGCACCATGGCGTCGCCTTCGATAAAGACTTTGGCCGCCCCGTAGCGGTCCAGAATGCGCTTCACCGGCTCGTAAAAATTGAGGCTGAAGAGCGTGGCGGGATTAAGCCCGCGGTCCAGCAGTTCCCGGGTGATGCGCGTGGACCCGCGAACGTCCGCCTTCACCACCGCGTGATTCACCACGTGATCGTGGGCCGGCGGCGTTTCGGAAGGCAGCAGAAATTCGTAGAGGCTGTTGTTCATGCGCGAGATTTCGCGGGTGCGCTCGCTGCGCACTAGCTGGATGCGCTCCATGGCCGCGGCCAGCCGCTCGTAATTGCGCAAGTCGCGCCGCAAGCGCATGAAATCCTCGGCGAAATGCAGCGCCACGGTGCGCGCTTCCTCGCGCGAATACTTGCGCAGCTTCTTGGCCAGGGTCTCGATGCGTTCCATGGAAAAGCCCCGCGCCGGAAATTGCTTCAGGATCTGCTCCACGCGCTCGAACTCTTCGCGCGAACCCAGCGCCTTTTTCAGCTGCTGCAAGTGGATGGGCGGACAATAGTCGTGGTAGATGTTGCGGAGCTCATAGCTGGCCAGCACGTGGATCATCAGATCCCGCTTTTCCAGGCGCGCGAACCATTCGTCCAGCAATCGCGTCCGAGCCGAAGCTGTCTCCACGCCGCCCGGCCACTCCGCGTCGAACAGGCGATGCGCGTTCTCCGGCTCGTTCAAGTAGTCGCCCAAAACGCGGTCGCATTCCTGGGCCACGAAATCGGCCTTATTTTTGGCGGTCTCGATGATGGGCGCCAGTTGATCGAGCTTGGCTTGCAATTGCTTCATGCGAGCTTCCGCCCGGCCTAACTCCGCGCGCACTTCGGCCAGATCCGCGCCGATCCCCACGCGCGCCAGCATCCCGCCGCCCTTCTCCAACTTTCGCGCCAGCGCGTTGCGCTGCTCTTCCACGCCCGCCAACTCTTCCCGGGCGGCCATTGCCGAACGAACCAGCTCCTGATGCGCCAGCGAAGTCTTGTGAATCTCCTCCGCCCGCCCAGGCGCGAGAATGGTTTCGCGCAGAAAATCGAGCATCAAGGCATCGAAGGTCTCGAAGCGGTCCTCGTCCTTCAAGTAGTTGCCCAGCAGAACATACTGTTCCAGGAACAGCAGGTCGTCGCGGCCGCCTTCTACGAAGGCGATGCGGTCGGCCAGCATTTCGTAAGCGCCCTTTTGCTCGTCCCCGAAAAGCGCCTTGCGCCAGCGCCCCAGATTGTTTTCCTCGAACTCATCCAGGATTTGATAGATGTGCTGGGCCACCTGCCGAAAGATGTTGCGCCGGTTGGCCTGCAAATCCGAGAGCTTCGCCTTCATGACGTGGGCCTGCTCGGAGCGCTCGAAATACTCTCCCCGGCTGCGGATCCACTCCTTGGCTTCCAGCAGCAGGCTGGCGAACTGCGCCCCGATCTCCTGGGTCAGGAATTTCATCAGCGAGACGCGGAACAGCAGGTCCAGCTCGACTTTTTTCTCGTATTTGGCCCGGGTGATGGACGCCTGCATCAATTCCAGCGTCTGGCGCTTCCAGGCCCCGGTCTCCGGCCCCTTCGGAGGCTTGCCTCCCGGCCGCACCGAGAAAGTCAGCTTCGCGGTTTGTCGGATGAACTCCAGCAGGTAGACGCGGGTCTGCTCGCTCCAGGCCGGGCTCAGGTAGACGTCGTGATGAATGTTATCGACGCCCACGGTCAGCGAGCCGAGTGGGAGCTCCGCCGCGTAAGATTTCAGGTCGACGCGGGCAAAACTGCCCGAGAGCGCCGTTTTAAGGGACCCTTGGGAAGACATATCTCGTAATCTTTTACGAGGTTAGCAGGGAGCCCGTAACGCTTGTATAAACAATCCAGTGGGCGCGGCCAAGCGGTTAACACCCTTTAGGAACGGACTTTAGGCCCTTTCTAGGTTAAAAAGAGTCCCTCTAGGGAATGTCTTGCCCAAAGTGGGCTAGGCCGCCCCGCGCTCTTCAGGAAGGGTGATGCTGATCCGCCGCCTATCCTTTTCGACGTGCTCGAAGGTGACGGCCACCTGTGGCCAATCGGTGCGTAGCGTAAACCGCTCCGCCCATTCGATAATCACCACGCCCGGTTCGGCAAAGGCGTCTTCCAGGCCCAGCGACTCCAGATCGCGAAAGCGCTCCACGCGGTAAAGATCCACGTGATACACCGGCACATGGTTGCGAAAGACGTGCACCAGCGTAAAGGTGGGGCTGGTGACGTCTTCCTCCCGCGCCGCGCCCAATCCGCTGATAATTCCCTTGGCCATGGTGGTCTTGCCGCTGCCCAAATCCCCGCACAGGAACACTAACACCGGCGCGCGCAGCCGCTTCGCCAGTCCACGCCCAATCTCCACGGTCTCTTCGGGCGAGGAAGAGACGATCTCAATGGCAGGCATGTTCCCATTCGGCCAGCAGGCGCGCCCAGGCTTCTGGCAGCGCTTCGACAACGTCCGAGGCCACCAGCGGCGCCTGGCCCACGTACTCCGCCGCCACGTCCCCCGCCAAGCCGTGTAGGTAGACGCCCAGGCCGAGCACCTGCTCCCAATCCTTCGTTCCGAACTCCGCTGTGAGCCCGGCAAGCATGCCCGTCAGCACGTCCCCGGTGCCGCCGGTGGCCATTCCCGGGTTACCGGTGGTGTTGACGTAGGCTCGGCCGTCCGGCGTCGCCAGAATCGTATGAAAGCCCTTCAGGATGACGTGCGCCCGCCATTGTTCCGCCGCATCCAACGCCACTTCCAGGCGCTTGGCCTGAACGTCGTGAACCGTGGACTCGACGAGCCGCGCCATCTCTCCCGGATGCGGCGTGATCGCCAGCAGTTCCGCTTTCCTCTTCCCCAACTCGGCCGCGCGTCCGGCAAAGGCGTTCAGCCCGTCGGCATCGAGCACCACCGGCAATGATGTCGTCTCCAGCACCGCGCGAATAAACTGCTGCGTTTCGGGAATCATCGAAAGCCCCGGGCCAATCGCCAGCACAGATTTGCCGTGAGCGATCTGCGCGAAGTGTTCGCCGTCCAGGTTGCGCATGCTGGCGGTACCCTCCTCGGTCGAGAGCAAGCGCGCGGTCATCAGTTCGGGCATGCCCGCGGCCACGATCGGCAACACGTTTCCTGGCGTAGCCACGGTGGCCAGCCCCGCGCCCACGCGCAGAGCGGCGCGTCCGCCCAGCACGGCGGCTCCCGATTTGCCCAGCGAGCCCGCCACAATCAGGGCGTGGCCATACGTGCCTTTGTTTGCGTCGGCCTTGCGCACCAGCGGAAGCCCGCAAAATTCCCCGGGTTCGAGCCAGTGCAGCTTCAGCCCGGGATCGTCGTCCAGCAGTTCGCGCGGCGTGCCGATCTCGTGCACGGTGAGATGACCCACGCAGTCGGCGCGAGGAGCCAGGAGTTGGCCAACCTTGGGCGCGGTAAATGTCACCGTCGCATCGGCGCGCGCCACCGGCCCGCCGTAATCCTCATTTTCCGAAGCCAGCCCGGACGGCATGTCCACCGCGATCACGAAGCGCCGGCAAGCTCCGCGAACCCGCCTCGTCTTTTTCTCCCGCCAGCCATTAATTCCCTCAATCGCCGAGGCGAGCAATCCTTCCACGCGTCCCTTCACCCCCGTGCCCAACAGCGCGTCCACCACGAGGTCGGCTAAATCCAGATCGGCGCGCGCGGCCTCCCAAGCCTCCGCCGACGTCACCACGCGCAGCTCGCCGCCTCCCTGCTGCCAGCGCTGCAAATTCGTCGCCGCCTCTCCTCGAATCGACGCCGGATCGGCAAAGAGGAAAACGCGAGGCCCAGCGCCCGCTTCGCGCAACCGCCGCGCCACCACCATGCCGTCGCCGCCGTTATTCCCCTTCCCGCAGAAAACCACAATATTGCGCGTCGCCAGATCGGAAAAATTGCGCTCCAGATAATCCGCCACGCCCGCGCCCGCGTTCTCCATCAGTTGCAGGCTGGGAATGCCGTAGCGCTCGGTGGTCAGCCGGTCCACCTCGCGCATCTGTTCCGCGGTAAGCACTTTCATGGCAGTTCGATCATGGCACGATCCCTAGAAAAACCCCAAGCATCCGTTGACCCACCAGCTGGCCCTGACTTGTCTCTTGTCGTTTCCTATTGTCAGCAAACATCGATCGGAGGGCAGGACTCACGGAACTCGCGGAGTGAAGCGGGGCCAGTGGGTGCCCCATGCGCCGGTTTTGCGCGTGGGGTTTTTGACGTTTCCTTTCCAGGCTCCCCTCACTCGACCGGATCGATCCGCACCACACCCATCTTCCCCGTCGCGTAGAACGACCAACTGCTCCATGCCCACTCGGCCGGATTCTTCACGAGCTCGCGCTTGACCGGATTAGCGTGCATGTAGTCGAGCTTTTCCCTTCGTTTCCCGGCACTGTGAACATTGAAGTCATAAAACCTCGCCTGCCAGAAGCGCTTCAACTCCCCATCGAGGCGGCCCTTGCGCAAATCTCGTGACACGCGCTGCTTCAATGCCTGGAGCACCATCGACAGCGTGCCATTAGTAGGTTCTCCGATCAGCAGATGGACGTGGTCCGGCATTACCACATATCCGGCCACCAAAACTCCATGTCGCTCGCGAATATCCTCGAGCGCATTCACAAAGACATTCCTGGCCCGAACCGTATTCAGCAGCGGCAGCCGCCGATGGCAGCTGAAGGTCAGAAAATGTAAATGCCCCAGACCGTAGTATCGTTTCAGTCCCTTCGGCATAAGAAAAATCCCCACGCGCAAAACCGGCGCATGGGGCACCCACTTTCTCCTTCTCTCGCGCTCCGAATGTGAACAGTTGTATCTCCCTTCCGATAGCCGCGGTCAACGAAAAACGACTGAGGAAAACTTGAGTTAGCAGGCGAAGCGCAAGGTCGGACAGGCGGCCCGAATGTGCCTGGTGTCGTTCTTTAAGATAACTCTCAATGGGAGGATAGCGCTGAAGTCTGCTCCCAGCGCGGAGGCGACCGCACGGTGGGTGCCCCATGCGCCGGTTTTGCGCGTGGGGTTTTTGACTTATTTAACCGCAAACGCAGCGATTGGACAGAATCGATCGCGACTCAATTGTTCACCCACGGGTCCGCACGTCCGCGCTCGCCGGGGCGGGCTCGACGACAGGCGGGCTGGCGCGCAGCGAGGCCGCCAGCCGGCTGTGTTTGCGCCCGTAGCTAAAATAAATCGTCAGGCCCACCACCAGCCAAACGCCCAGCCGCAGCCAATTCTCCGCCGGCAGCGAGAACATCAGCACTAGGCAGCACAGGATCCCCAGCACGGGCGTGACCGGACTGAACGGCGCGCGGAACGGGCGATGCACTTCGGGATGGGTTCGCCGCATGATCAGCACCGCCGCGCAGACGATCACGAACGCCAGCAGCGTGCCGATATTCACCAGTTCGGCGAGAATCCGCAAGGGCAGGAACGCTGCCATGGTGGCCACGAAAACTCCAGTCAGGATGGTCGACTTCCAGGGCGTGCGAAAGCGCTCGTGGACCGCGGCGAAAAATCCGGGAGGAAGCAGCCCGTCGCGGGCCATGGCCAGAAAGATTCGAGGCTGGCTCAACATCATCACCAGCAGCACCGAAGTGATCCCGGCAACGGCGCCCACGGAGACCAGCAACTCCGCCCACGGCAGCCCCACTTGCCGGAAGGCGTCGGAGACCGGGGCATCGATATTGATGCGGTCGTAGCGCACCATGCCGGTGAGCACCGCCGCCATGGCGATATAAAGGACCGTGCACAGCACCAGCGAAACCATGATCCCGATGGGCACATCGCGCGATGGGTTGCGGGCCTCTTCGGCGTGCGTGGAGACGGAATCGAACCCGATGTACGCAAAGAAAACGATGGCCGCGCCGGCCAGCATGCCCACGGGTTCGCCGGCCGGTCCCGTTTGCCCCATCAGCGTGTGGCCAAACAGGCTCAACCCCGTCAGCCCAAAGGGTGCGAAGGGATGCCAGTTAGCCGGATTCACATAATGCCAGCCCAAGCCGATCACAAAGAACACAATGGTGACCTTCAAGATCACGATGGCGGCATTGAAGCTGGCGCTCTCCTTGATCCCCTTCACCAGAATCACGGTGACCAACCCCACGATCACAATCGCGGGCAGATCGAACCAGGTGCCCGTCAGCGCCAAGTGCCCGCTCCCCGGATCGAAATCGAATGGCGCATTCGTAAAAATGTGCGGCAGTTTCACGCTGAAGATGGCCAGGAAGTCCTGAAAGTAGTGCGACCAGCCATGCGCCACGGTGGAAGACGCCACCGCGTACTCCAGAATCAAATCCCACCCGATGATCCACGCAAAGAGCTCGCCCAGGGTGGCATAAGCGTAGGTGTAGGCCGATCCCGCCACCGGCACCATGGACGCAAACTCCGCATAGCACAGTGCCGCGAAAATGCACGTGATGCCCGCAGCCACGAACGAAAGCATGAGCGCCGGGCCGGTGCGATCGTGCGCGGCAATCCCCACCAGAACGAAAATGCCCGTCCCGATGATCGCCCCCACTCCCAGGCTCGAGAGTTGCACCGGGCCAAGAATGCGCCGAAGGCGATCCTCGCCGCGAAGCTCTTCGAGCAGGACCTTGTGCGGCTTGGTCATGAATAGTTGGCTTGGCATGTCTTCCTTTTTGCCCTCTTCGTGCCAAATAAATCCGGCTCGTGTACGACTACTCCGTCTAGTCCGAAATCAAGGCGACGTCGTTTTCGCCCGAGGTTGCCGAGACCAGACCAGATACACCGGCACGCCCAGCAATACGATCAGCAGGCCCGGCCACGTCGTCTGCGTCTTATATAGGATCAGGATCGCCATGATGGCCACGGCCATGACGATATAGAACGCGGGCAACACCGGGTACCCAAAGGCGCGATAGGGGCGCTCGGCATCGGGGCGTTTGCGGCGCAGCACGAATATCCCCGCAATCGTAAGCACATAGAAGATCAGCACCGAAAACACCACGTAGTCGAGCAGGTCGCTGTAGAGATTTCCGTAGCTCACCGCACCTGCCGCGCCCACGCGGCGAGTCCGCGCCAGCACCAGCACCGCCGCCCAAATCCCCTGAATAATCAGTGCCTGCGAAGGCACGTGCCGCGCGTTCAAGCGGCCCACGGAGCGAAAGAACAAGCCATCGCGGGCCATGGCGTAGTAAACCCGCGCACCGGCCAGGATCAGGCCGTTGACGCACCCGAACGTGGATATGGTGATGGCGAAGGCCATGACGGCCGCCCCGGCGCCGCCCAGCATGGCGCTGAGCACTGCCGTCGCCACGCGGTCGTCGGGTGCGCTTTGAATCTGGGCCAGCGGCAGCGTGCTCACATAAGCCACGTTGGCCAGAAAATACAGCGCGATCACGATGGCCGTTCCCAGCGCCAGCGAGAGCGGTAGATCGCGACGCGGATTCTTCACTTCGCCGGCCGTGAAGGTAATGTTGTTCCAGGCATCGGCCGAAAAAATCGAACCCACCTGCGCGACTCCGTACGCGACGATAAGCCCCCAAACTCCCGAAGCTACCGAAAGCGCGGGAATCCACCGGCGCAGAAAATCCGCCCCGGGCTCGATGGTCTGTCCCCCTTGGACGGCCCAGACGCTCGCGAAGTTAGCCTGAATCGCGGCCGCATTGCGCCCCAGGAAGATGCCCACGATAACCAGCCCAATCAGCGCCAGCGTCTTGGCCGAGGTGAAAATATTCTGGATGTACTTGCCCCAGTTCAGGCCGCGCGTATTCGCGGCGGTCAGGAAGGCGATCAGCAGAATGGCGAAGAATTGCTGCCAGGAGAGGCTCACCGCATACTTATCCGAAATGCGCATCGGCGCCACGATCCACGCCACCGGCGAAACCGCTGGAAAGAGCACGCCGAGAAATCGCGCGAAGGCCACCGCCACCGCGGCGATCGTGCCCGTCTGGATCACCAGAAAAAGCGTCCAGCCGTACAGAAAGCCCCACAGCGGCGAGTAAGATTCGCGCAGGTAAACGTATTGCCCGCCGGCCTTGGGCATCATCGCAGCCAGTTCTCCGTAGGAGAGCGCCGCGCAGATGGTGAGCACCCCGGTGATCGCCCAGGTGGTGAGCAGCCCGCCCGCCGAGCCCGTCTGCCGCGCGATATCCGCCGACACAATAAAGATGCCCGAGCCGATCATCGATCCGACCACGATCATGGTCGAGTCGAAAAGGCCCAGCCCGCGGATGAAGCCGTGTTCGCTGGCGATCGTCTCGCTGGGCGCCGAAGTTGCCGAAGATGTAGAGGACGTGCTCATGCTCCCGGCCCCGAGTCGGCGCTTCCGGCGCTGCCGAACTCCCGCCGCACCCGCGCGGCCTCCGCCAAAAATTGCGCGGCACGCGCCGCCGGATCGTCGCACACAATAAGTTCGCGCATCACGGCCAGCGAATCCGCTCCCGCGCGGTAAACGTCGGCGGCGCGATCGAGCGTGATCCCTCCGATGGCCACCAGCGGCTTGCGCGTGTGCCGCCGCGCCTCCCGCAGCAGATTCCAGCCCCACCACGGGATCGGGATTCTCTTTGGAGCTGGTAGGAAAAATTGGGCCGAAGGCGATGTAATCGGCGGAGGTTTTGTCGGCGGCGTCCAACTGCGCGAGCGAATGCGTGGATACACCCACCCAGCGGCTTGCCCCCACGATCCCGCGCGCCTCTTCCACGCGCAAGTCCTCTTGCCCCACGTGCACGCCGCCGGCGTTCACCAGGAGCGCGATGTCCGCGCGGTCGTTAACAATGAAGCGAAGCTTTCCCTGAGGCGCGGCGGAATGCACCTCGCCGGAGCGCGTCTGAACATGCTCCTGCGCCGCCGCGGACAACTTCACTGAAATGGATTGGGAAACCTCGAACAACTGCCGGCTGCTGGCGCGTTTATTGCGATATTGCAGAAGCTCAACCCCGGATTCCGCCATCATTTCGGCGAACGAAAGCTCCGACGTCTTGAGCAGGGCCGCGTCGATTATGGCATACAGCGGGGGGAAGACAAGGCTCATATCCCGCTCGTGCTACTTGCTGTGCACGGGGAGCAGGTGCTCCAAAAAGTGCGTGTCCAGGCGCCCGGCCTCGAAGTCCGCGTCCGCCAAAATCCGCTGGTGCAGGGGAATCGAAGTCTTGATTCCCTCCACCACGAACATCTCCAGCGCCCGGCGCATGCGCGCAATGGCCTCGGAACGGTCCCGGCCGTGAACCACCAGTTTGGCGATCAGCGAATCGTAGTAAGGAGGGATCACCGCGTCGGCGTGAGAGGCGGTATCCACGCGCACGCCCGGCCCGCCGGGGCTCTCGAACGCGGTAATCCGCCCGGCGCTGGGAACGAACGTCTCCGGGTCCTCGGCGTTCACGCGGCACTCGATGCTGTGGCCGCGAAATTCGATGGGCCCCACCGCCGCGTCCAGCTTTTCGCCGGCCGCGATGCGAATCTGCGACTTGATCAGGTCCACGCCGGTAACCATTTCGGTCACCGGATGCTCCACCTGAATGCGCGCGTTCATTTCGATGAAGTAGAACGAGCCGTCCTCGTCCATCAGAAACTCCACCGTGCCGGCATTGCTGTAGCCGATTTTCCGCAGCGCCTTCACCACCGTGCGCCCCAACTCGGCCCGCCGCGCCGGCGTCAGCGCCGTCGACGGCGACTCTTCCACCAGCTTCTGGTGCCGCCGCTGAATGCTGCACTCCCGCTCGCCCAGATGCATCACGCTGCCATGGTTGTCGCCCAGCACCTGAAACTCGATATGCCGCGGCCGTTCGATGAACTTCTCCAGGTAAACGTCGGGAACGCCGAAGGCCTGCTGCGCTTCGTTCCGCGCCGTCTCCCACTGCGGCACCAACTCGTCCCGGCTGCGCACCACGCGCATGCCCCTTCCGCCGCCGCCCGCCGAAGCCTTGATGATCAGCGGATAGCCGATGCGCGCCGCTTCGGCAGCCGCCTCGTCCGCGTCGGCCACGATCCCCTGGCTTCCCGGCACCACGGGAACTCCCGCCGCGGCCATCTCCCGCCGCGCCTGGTCCTTCTCCCCCATCATCCGCAGGATGTCCGGCGCGGGACCGATAAACGCGATCTGCGAAGCCTTGCACACCTCCGCAAAGTTCGCGTTCTCGGAAAGGAAGCCGTAGCCGGGGTGGATGGCGTCGACGTCGGTAATCTCCGCCGCGCTAATCACGTGGGGAATATTCAGATAGCTCTCGGAACTCCGCGGCGGCCCGATGCACACCGCCTCGTCCGCAAAGCGCACGTGCAGCGCGTTGCGGTCGGCCTCCGAATAGACGGCCACCGTGGCGATATCCAGCTCTTTGCAGGCGCAGATCACGCGCAGCGCGATCTCACCCCGGTTGGCGATCAGTATCTTGCGGAACATGGCTAAGGCAGGCCCGAAGAGGCCGAACGGCTATTTCTTTCTCGTGGGGCGGATGGCAAACAGGCCCTGTCCATATTCCACCGGCTGCCCATTTTCCACCAAGGGACGCACCACCTCGCCGCTGATATCCGATTCGATCTCATTCATCAATTTCATGGCCTCGACGATGCACACCACTTGCCCCGCCTGGATCACGTCCCCCACCTTAACGAACGACGGAGTTCCCGGGCTGGGCGCGGAGTAAAATGTCCCCACGATCGGGGATTTGATCACGTGCAACTCCTCCCCGGCCGCAGTCGCCGGTTCCGGCGGAGCTGCCCCCGGCGGAGGCGCTACAGCCGCGGCCGTGGGCGCCAGCTGCGCCGGCAAAGCGGGAGGCGCAGCGCCCGCGCGCGGTGCCGGCGCACTCGAAGCGGAAGCTTTCTTCAGCCGGATGCGCAGCCCGGCATGCTCGTATTCGAACTCTTCCAGCCCATGCGCGGCCATGAAGTCGAGCAGCCTCTCTAATTGCCCGAACTCCACACCCGGGATGGCCGCTTCCGAACTTGAATTTTTCTTGTTTCGAGGTTCTCGGGATTCTTTCATCGCTCTCAGAGCTCGAGGAGTCCTCGAGGCGCATTGGTTAGTACTTCCGTGCCACCTTCATGGACCGCAACTTCATCCTCCAGGCGCATTCCTCCCACGCCCTCCACGTAAATTCCGGGTTCCAGAGTTACGACATGGCCGGCCCGAATTACCTGTTTTTGGCCTCGTCCCAGCCGCGGCCTTTCGTGAATCTCTATTCCCAGGCCGTGGCCCGTGCTATGCACGAAATACGATCCAAGACCATGCTTATTGAGAAGGCGCCGCGCGGCCCGGTCCACGCTTCCGGCGGTTACGCCGGCGCGCAAAGCCTGGTGCGCAGCCTCCTGAGCCTGCTCGATCGCTTTATACCACCGGCGAATTCGAGCCGGTGCGCGCCCCAGAAAAACGGTCCGCGTCAGGTCACTGCAGTAGTGGCGGAGTATAGCACCCAGGTCCAGCACCACCAATTCGTTTTTCTGTAATCGCTTTTCCGTGGGTTGCGCGTGCGGCAGCGCCGAGCGCGGCCCCGAGGCCACAATGATGTCGAACGACGGTCCGCTCGCGCCCTTCGAGCGCATGCGGTAGTCGATCTCCGCGGCCACTTGCAGTTCGGTTACCCCCGGCCGCACATATTCCGGGGCTTCCACGATCACTTCCGAGGCCACCCGGGCGGCCTGGCGCATGACGCCCAGTTCCGCTTCGCTTTTGATCTCCCGAATCCCCTCCACCAGGTCGGTGGTCGCTTTCCATGCGATACGCTGCCCCGCCTCCTTTTTCAGCCGGGTCCACTCGGCCACGTTCAACCAGTTCGACTCGAACCCGACCCGCAGGCGCTTCCGGGACGATCTCCCGCGCAGCAGTTCGCCGCAGGCTTGGGTGAGCGCCGTGCGCACGATATGGACGTGCGTCTCCGGCGCCTCCTCGCGGGCCTGGATCGTATACCTGCCGTCGGTGAAGAGATGCGCCGCATCGCCCAACACCAGCAGAACGGCATTGCTGCCGCTGAACCCCGCCAGGTAAAAAATGTTGGGCAGATGGGTGAGCACGAGCGCGTCCGTGCCCGCCCCAGCCATCGCCTCCCGCGCCTGCTTGAGCCTCTCTTCTGAAAACACGCTCATAAAAAAAGGAGGAGACCCGTGTCTCCTCCCGTTCGCCCTGAAAAGTAGCTCGCGCCGTTAGCCAGGCAGTATCCGCGGCGTGAGGAAGAAGAGCAACTCTTGCGATTGTACGTTGATCGAGGTTTCCTTGAATAGATGGCCAATCAGAGGAAGGCTGCCGAGCAGGGGAACCTCGTTGATTGTCGTCTGCTGCTGGCTGACCATGACGCCTCCGATCACCACCGTCCCGCCGTCCCCGATCAGCACCTTGGTCTGCGTGGATTGCGTATCCAACGCCGGGGTGCCCTGGATCAGAGGGATGCCGCTATCGATCTGCGTATTTTCGACGAGAACGTCCATGAAGATGTTTCCGTCGGCAGTGATCTGCGGTGTCACCTGAAGCTTCAGAACCGCGTCCACGTACTGCACCGAAATCGTATTGTTGATGGTGGTCTGAATCGGAATCTGCTGACCTTGCTTCACGATGGCCATGGCGTTGTTCTGGGTCACCAGTTGCGGGCTGGAGAGCAGCTTGCCCACGCCTTTGCTCTCCGCGGCGGTGATCAGGAAGTCCAGCGCGAAGTTCGGCGACATGTGAGAGAAGCTCAAGCCGCTCGTCGGAGCCACCGCTGGGAAATTGGACATTAACGGAATCGATCCGCTGGACGTGGGACCGGGAGCAGGCGGAGTGCCCACGACAATGGGAGGAGCCGGCATGTGCACGATCGGGCTGGCGTTCGTCGGGATCTGACTGCCGCCCAAAGAATTTACGCTGTTCGGCGTGGTGTTCAGGCCTGCGATGCCGAACTGCGTGCCGATGTCCCGCGCGAACGTGCGCGATGCCTGCACCACGCGCGCCTGAATCTCCACTTGCTGCGATTTGCGGTCCAGTTGCCGGATCAAATTATCGACCTGCGGCATGGAATCCGGAATGTCGCGAATGACCAGCGTATTGGAACGGTCGATGGCCATCACGTCCCCGCGCGCCGACAAAAATCGCTTCAGCGGAGTCACCAGTTCGCTGGCCTTGGCGTAGCTCAGAATGCGCGTCACGGTCACCGGGGCCACCGAATCCGAAACCGCTTTGGCCAGAGCGCCTCTGTCGGTGGCTTCGCGCTTCATCGTATCCATGGTGGCGATGCGCAGCACGTTGCCGTCGAGTTCCTTGCTCAAACCGTTGTTGCGCAGGACGATGTCCAGGGCCTGGTCCCACGGCACTTCGTCCAGCACGATGGTGACGTTCCCGCGCACCGAGGGATCCAATACCACGTTCAGGCCGCTGATCTCATGCACCAGCCGGAAGAAATCCTTCAGGTCTACATCCTTCAAATTCACGGAAATCGCCTCGCCGGAGTAGCGCTTCGCGTCCACGGCGGCTGCCGGCCGAATCACGGGCGGCTGCGATGGATCGGCAACGGCGGGCGTCGCCGTTACTTGCCCGTTCAGTGCCGCCGCGGTGTTACCGATCGTGCTGAGGCTTTGCGGCAATGGGCTGGCCAGAGCGGCGTTGGCGCTCAAGGTTTTCGGCAGGGCAAAATTCTGCGCGCTCCCTGGCTGAGCTGCCGCTGGCTTCGCCGCGTCGGCGGAAATGGTCTTATCGTTAGCCTTGTCGACGGGCTTGGCAACAGCCGCGGACTTGGCGGCAACAGCTTTGGCCCCATCCGTGAAGGCCACCGTCAACGCCTGGTCTTTCAGGTCCACGGAGAACTCCCGGGGGCTGTCCAGATCGATCACCACGCGCACCTGATCCGGCCGGGCTTGTCCCAGCCGCACCCGCTGCACGGGCTCGTAGTCGCTGGCCACCGTATTGCGCGGCGTCGCCAGGCGCGCTCCGTCGAAGTCCACCACCACGCGTGCGGGATCGCTCATCCGCGTCACGTGGTAGTTCAACGGCCCATCGCCCTGCACGCGCACAACCGTCTGCTGGCCGACGCGGTCCACCCCAACCTGCGCGACCGCTGTCTCCGAAGAGGCTGTTGCCGTCGCGGGCTTGGCCGACTGCGCGCCGGCCATATGCGGCGCAAGCATCACAGCCGCCAGAATCAGCCCGCTCGGCCGGAATGCCGGCCAGTAGGTCTTCATTGCTGTTCTCCTGGACTAATAGGATTCAACCGTTTCGCAACTTCCCGTTCCACCGCATTGCCAAAGGGATCTTTCCCCGTCTGGTGAAATGAAATCCCGTCCATGGTGATGTGTTCCACCTGGCCGTCGTACAGGTGATCGCCCTCCCGCAGGAAGTAAACGCGTTGCTGAGGATTGGAGACGATGGCGATCATTCCGCTGGGACCGTTGACGACGCCGTCGATGTGCAAACTCCCGATCATCAGCCCCGGTTTGCCGGGCGGAAGATTGAGCGGTGTCCCGTTGCCGGCCGATTCCTTGGCCAGCAGCGGGGAAAACGGATCGCGCCGGGCGATGTTCTCCTTCACCGGCACAATCGCCGGCAGCGCGTCCGCTTTCGGAATATCTCTGGGAACGTCCTTCGGCTCCTCGGCCTTCACTTCAGCCGCTGCCTTCGGATTCGGAGTCGTGGAAATCAGCTTGCTCTTCGCGCCCTCGGGCTTCAAACCTTTCGCCGGCACGCCTTTCACTCCCGGCACTTCCGCCACGGTCTTGATCGGCGGTTTGCCTTTGGGTGTGAACGGGCCACGCGATTCGGTCGACGCGGCTGGGGCGTTCGCCGCAGCCGGCGCGGATACCGCCTTCATTGCCGGCGCCAAAGGCCGATTGATCGGCGCGGTTGCCGCCGCCATCGGCTTCGAGTTCTGCACGGGTGCCGGTGACGCCGCTGATGTGGCAGGTTTCGCGGCCTGCGCGGGTGCCGGAGCGGCTGGCGCTGGCGCCGGCGGGGCCGGTTTGGGAGCGGGAGCTGGCGCCGCCGCCGGTTTTGGCGCCGGCGTTTGGCCCAGCAGACTCCGTACTCTGGTCAGAACGGATGGCGACTGTTGCGCCGCTGCGGGCATCCCGGCAGCCGCCAGGCACAGCACGGCAATCCAGTTGGTCAGGTTACCCTTGCGCATGTTTTTGTCTCGAAATCGCATCGTTGGCTCTTCCCTTTTAATTCACTGGGCGCGGTGCTGCCGCGGGCCTCTTCGGCCCTGGGGGCGGCGCGGCGGACGCGCTGGTGGTAAAGAACGTCGTGATCGTGCACGTGCCGGTCACCGTGGTGGTCGGACGCACGGGATACGGCGACTTGACCCCCGCGAGGGTGTCGAACCTCAGATCCCCCACATTGATGATTCGCGAGAGCCGGCTCAGCCTCGCGAAAAAGTCCACGATGTCGTAGTAAGGCCCGTCCACCTGAATCGTAAACGGCATATCGAAGTGGTAGTCGCGCGAAATCACGTTCTGGGCGGTCAATTTGCGCACCTGCACGCCCGATGCGGCCGCCGCGCCTTCCAGCAGCCTCATGAATTCGTCGGTCTCTTTGTCTTCGGGAACGATCTGCTGCAGCGTCTCCAGTTGCTTATCGAGCGCCGCCATCTCCTGCTGGAACTCCGCGTAGCGCCGCTCGTACACCTGCAGCGCGCTCACTTCCTGGTTCAGTTTCGTATCCTGGTCGTGCAACACATCCAGATCGGCGCGGGCCGTCGACACCGGAAGGCCCGGAACGTACAGTCCCGCGGCAATCAGCAAAATCGCCAACGCCACGAAGACCAGCGCCTGGATGTACCACGGAAATTCCTTGAATGAGATGGACGCCATTGCTGTCCCCTTAACCCTTCCTCGCCGGTGTAGAAGCTGGCGCCGGCGCCGGGTCTGTATCCGCCGATCTGTCTTGCGGCAGCGCGAACTGCGCCGTCAGCGTGAACGCAAACGTCTGTATGTCCGAGTTCTTGGTGTCCTGCGTCGATTCCTTGATCTCGATCTGGTCGAAGTAGCCCGAGTGCTTGAGCTGGGTGATGAAGTTGGCCACCGCGTTGATCGATCCCGCCGTGCCCACGATCGTCAGCCCGTTGCCCTGCCGGTTGAGCGACGTCAGCCACAGCGTGTCGGTGCGCGTCACCGTGTCCGCCAGCGCGTTCAGCAACTCCTGCCCGCCTGTGCGGTTCCGCTGCAGCTGCTCGATGATGTTGATGCGCTGCTGCAAAACGCCCTTCTGGCGCTCGAATTCGTCCACCTGCATCTTCAGTTTCTCCAGGCGGGCCTTCTCCCCGCTCTGCTTCTGAATGTGCAAGCGCACTTCGGTGATCTGCTCGTTGGTGGAATGCCAGTTGTAGTAAAGCACCCCGAGCGCGACGACCATCGCCGCCAGGAAAAACACCACCTGGAGAGTCGCCTCCAGCGGCACTGCCTGCCGCTGCGCTTTGGGTCGTGCTCGGCCGAGTAAGTTGATTCGGATCATGGCGTGTCAAAGCTCCTGAGCGCCAGCCCCACGGCAATGGCCAGGCGTGGAGCGAGTTCGCGCACCTGGTCTTCGTTGTGCCGGCCGGGATTGATCACGATCTTGCGAAACGGATAAAGCTCCTCCACTGGCAGCGCGAACTCCTCGCGGAGCAGGTCCACCAGCCCGGGCACGCGCGCGGTCCCTCCAGCCAGATAGATCCGCTGGATGTTTTCTCCTGCGGCCGTGGCCCGGAAGAAGTCGAAAGTTTTCTGTATTTCCAGGATCAGGATGTCGGAGACCGAGCGCAGAATCGTCCCGCGGTGCTCCTCGTTCACGCCCGCCACGGCTTCGCCCTTCTTCAGCCGCTCGGCGTCCTCATAGCTGAGGTCCAGCTCCTTCTGCAGCGCGTCTGTATATTGATTTCCGCCCACCGAAACGTCGCGCGTAAAGAGCGGCGCGCCGCCCCGCACGATGTTGATGTTCATCACGCTGGCGCCGATGTTCAGCAGGGCCACCGTCTGCGTGGGATCGGGATCGTAGTTCACCTCGTAGCAGTTCTGCAGCGCGAAGGCGTCGATATCCACCACCGTGGGCGTCTTGCCCGCCTGCGCCAGCACGTTGGTGTGGTTCAGAATCTTGTCTTTTTTCACCGCCACCAGCAGCACGTCCATCTGCGCTTCCTGCGAATCCAGAAGCTGGTAGTCGAGATTCACGTCGGAAATATCGAACGGAATATGCTGGCTGGCCTCGGATTGAATCCGGTCGTACAGCTCTTCGTCGGTCATCACCGGCAGGTTTACTCGCTTCACGATCACCGAATGCCCCGATACTGCCGTGGCCACCGAGCGCGTCTTGATCTCCTGGCGGTCGAAGATCGTTCCGATCGCCCCAGCCACCAGCGGCGCGTCCATGATCGCCCCGTCCACCACCGTATCCTGCGCCAGAGGCTCCAGGCCGAAGCTCACCAGTTCGTAGCCCTGCTTGGAATGCTTCAGCTCCACGGACTTGATGGAGCTCGAACCGATGTCCAATCCCACTACCGGCTTTTGTTTAGAAACGCCAAACATCGTTCAGCCTTTCTGCGAGCCCTCGCGGGCGTCGCCTTGACCGGTTGACCGGCTATGCCCGCCTGCCCTGCGACTGCCGCATCTTCTCTTCCATCCATCGGTCCAGCACGGATTTACGGAACTTCCAGCGACTGCCCAGCTTGAATGCCGGAACCAGGCCCGTGCAGATGTAGCGATACAGAGTATCGGGCGAGACTCCTAGATAATCCGAAGCCTGACGCAGGTTCATGACTTCTCGCGACTCGCGCATGCCGGCTGGCTGCCCCTTCTTTGAGCGAAGCCCCTTTTTGGAAGCAAGACCCGCGCCCCACTCGAGGAACCCCGCACCACTTCCGGCTTCCGCCCTTTACTGCACTGCCCCAGCGAAGCCGCTTACATGGGCGACTGTGGCATCCGGCGGCGGCGGGTGTCAAGAAAAGGGGCTCGTACTACGGCCTCGAAGATTGTGGCTAATGTAAAAACAGGCGGGAGAAAACACTCTATATCTTGAGCTCTAGAATCTCTAGTACCACACTATGTAGTGGTTAATTCCGCGGCGTCATACCCGGACCTTTTACCTCTGGCCTATCGCTGTTTACCTCTTGTCCAGCCCCAGCTTCGGCCATAGAGCATCGATTCGTTGCTCGGTGGCCTGATTCATCCGGATTTCCTCCGGCCAGGGCCGCTCGAACCCCTCGCTCGCCCATTTTCTGGTGGCATCGATACCCATTTTCGACCCGAAATCCTGTCTCCTGGCCGCATGGTCCAGTGTATCGGCCGGTCCCAGCACGAACTGCACGTCCCGCTCGGGATCGATCGCGCATAGCGCCTTCCACACCACTTCCCGGAAGTTCTGCACGTCCACGTCATGATCCACCACCACCACGACTTTGGTGAACATGGCCTGCCCCAGCGACCAGATGGCGTTCATGATCTTGCGGGCGTGGCCGGGATACGATTTGCGGATGGCCACGATCATCAGGTTATGGAAGATGCCCTCGGCGGGCATGGCCACGTCCACAATCTCCGGATATTGCATGCGCATCACCGGCAGGAACATGCGTTCCACCGCGTGTCCCATGTAAAAGTCCTCTTGCGGCGGCGGCCCCACAATAGTCGTCAGGTAGAGCGGATCGCGCCGCTGGGTCACGCAGGTCACATGAAACACCGGGTACTCCCCTTCCAGCGAATAAAAGCCGGTATGATCGCCGAAGGGCCCTTCGGTCCGCATCTCCCCGAGATCCACGTAGCCCTCCAGCACGATCTCCGCTTGCGCCGGCACTTCCAGCGAGCAGGTCTCGCAGGGAACCATCTCCACCGGCTCGCGCCGCAGGAATCCCGCGAACATCATCTCGTCCAGGTCCGGCGGTATAGGCAGGATTCCCGCCAAGCAGGTCACCGGGTCCGCGCCGATCGCCACAGCCACGTCGATGCGGCCCTCGCGGTTCGCCGCGCGCGCCCGCCGAAAATGTTCCGCGCCGTGCTTTTGCGTCTGCCAGTGCATGCCCGTGGTCTTCTCGTCATACACCTGCATGCGATAGACGCCTACGTTGCGCTTTCCCGTCTCCGGATTGCGCGTGATCACCAGCGGCCAGGTGATGAATCGCCCCGCATCCTGCGGCCAGCATTGCAAAATCGGGAACTCCAGCAGCGAAAAGCCGTCGCGCCGCACCACCTCCTTACACGGCCCCGTTTTCACCGTCTTCGGAAAGAACGAACCCAGCTCCGCCAGCTTGGGCAGCATCTTGATTTTGTCCAGTAGCCCTTGCGGAGCCTGCACGTCCAGAAACCCGCGAATGCGCTCGGCCACTTCCTCGAACGAATCGATCTCCAGCGCCAGTTGAATGCGCCGCTCGCTGCCCAACGCATTGATCAGCAGGGGAATTCGCGAGCCTTTGGGATGCTCGAAAAGCAACGCCGGGCCGCCGGCGCGGGTCACGCGCTTTGTAATCTCGGTGATCTCCAGCACCGGATCGACCTCCGCCGAGATGCGCTTCAGTTCCCCGCTCTTCTCCAGCCGCTTCACAAACTCCCGCAGATCCTTATAGGCCACGGCGCTCTCCGAATATCTTTGGTCGAAATAAACAGCCGCACAGCGTAGCACGCGCAGCGCTTGTCGAACATGATCCCGCACAATCCCGCACGATTCGCCAGCGGCTCGCCGAAATATCCGGCTTGCCCAACTCACCGCCGGTTTGTTAGGGTAGGCCCGAGCGGGCGTGGTTCAATGGTAGAATAGCGGCTTCCCAAGCCGCGGACGTGGGTTCGATTCCCATCGCCCGCTCCATAACCCTCGATGACTCTATTGCCTTTCTCGCAATGCGGCCTGAGTCGCTTGAAACAGCCCCCAAAACGGTCGATTTTCTGGACGCCAGTCTCATGCCGGCACCCTGAATTGGACGCCGCGCGATCGCGTGGACTCCCGTCTATGTTGACTGCCCCGCCATAAGTGGGCCGGGCAAGTCCCCGTAGCGAGGCGATCCCGTGAGAGTCTCGAAGCGTGATATGCCAGGCCTGCCGCGGGGAGACGGAGGTCATCGACACCAGGGATAATGTGGCGGGCGACAGGCGCCGCCGCATGCGGCAATGTTCTTGGTGCGGATTGCGCGGCGCTACTGACGAGCAGTGGACCTGGTTTCAGATCGATCGCAGCAAGGGCATCGCCGGCACGCATTCCCCGGAGGGCCCCTCGGCGCTAAATTAGTTTCATCGGCTCTTGATCTCGCGCATGCGTCTCTCGCGTAATCACCCGCTTCCACTGTAGAACCATGGGATAGCACTTCGTACACATTCCGCACGCGGCGTGGGGTAGTTCCGACTTGCTGGGCAAAGACAGCCGTGCTCCTCATAAACACCCGCCCAGGACTGGCGCTCCGGAACCGTTTGGAGTCGACGGATTTCGTAGGCTTCCTGGCGGCTTCGGAAGAACGGCTCGAGCACAAACTGATCTCGGCCGGCTAGCGCCTCGGCGAGGCTTTGCTGCACTACCTGATCGAGCAGCTTCATTCCCTTCGATTCGCGCAGCCGGTCCGCTTCGTTCGGCGCGAGTACCTCAATATCCGACTGGTTGCCTGTCAGCGGCTTCGGACGTTCATTTTTCTTCATCGGCCTGCTCCTTTGCCCATCGTGGATGGCACGTCTCCGATCCGTCTGCGCATTTGGCCGAAACTCACGTGGGTGTAAATCTGTGTGGTCACAATCGAGGTGCTAACCTAGAAGCTCTTGAATCGTTCGGAGGTCTGCGCCATTGTCGAGTAAATGAGTGGCGAAACTATGACGGAGCATGTGCGGAGTGAGGGTTATTCCGCAACGCGCGCCGAGCTCGCGAATGATCTTGTACACATGATCTTTGGAATACGGCTGGTCCTGGGACGGCCGCCGGCGCCGCGGGCGGTAGCTGACGAATGATGTGTGCGATCAGGCCGCACAACTCGCGTCACAGAAATTTCAATTCGCGGATACGTTTCGTCCCGCGGAACCGCAGTCAGCTTGAAAGGCGCGGTAATCCGTTTCCCGCGGATTCAGCCGGACATTTTCTCAGAGCTTCTTTGCGCGAAGTCTCCTCCGGATTGCCTGAGGTAGCAGTGTCGTCGGTTGCCCTTGCCGTCACTGTCGTACTCAGTCCAAGTCGCCGACCAATAGAGATAATGATTGATCCGCGCTGCGCGGATGTTCGGAGGGGCCGAGTGTTTCCGAAGAAATGCCCGAGCCTGGCGCTCGGCCTCTTTTCGTGTGACTGCTGAGATTCGACCGAGCCAGAGGACACGTCGCGTGCGCGCGGTGTGGTCACAGAACAGACAGCGCCAGTACGGCACAGAGACCACGACCTTTCGTCGTCTTAAATTTGAGCCTGATTACGGGAGATCGAGTCACATCCGGGCGCGGGGGACGGGCAGGGCGTGCATTTCTCCTGAATACAAAGCCCTGCGTACGGGCACCGATATACTCCCGCAGAAGCCTGGCCGCTACGGGGGTGAGTGGAACGAGTCGTTCCTTTTGGCCTTTCCCGAGCACCTTCACGAGACGTTCGTCCCAATGAATGTCTTCGATCCTCATTCCGATTACCTCGCTCAAACGTCCGCCGGTCGCGTAATAGGTTTCCAGCAACGCTCGATCACGAAGGTTTGTCGCGGTAGAGCTGAGCAAATCGATCTGCTCTTCGCTGAGAAACTTTGGCAAGGGACGGTGCAGCCGGCGCATCTTCATCTGTCTCGCGGGATTGAGAGAAATCACACCATGCAGCACGGCTCGGTCGAAGAAGGCGCGGAGCGCGTAGACGCGAACATTCAGGGTTGCGCGAGAGGCTCCGCGCGAAATCAACCACTGGAGCCACGGCTCGATGTCGGCTGCCTTGATCGTTCGGAGATCAGGACCGTGGAAGAAATCAAACCAATCGATGAGCGCAAAACGGTACGAGTCCAGGGTTTTTTGGCTGTAACCGCGCTGCTTTCCGAAAATCACAAAATCCTGGATCAGCCCTAGAATCGTCTGCGTACACCGATCAAATGCTTCGCGCTCCCAGCGAGCCATCGGCCAGGATTTCAATAGGGCCGCAGGCGTGGCCGCCGGCGTCGACTCGTGGACAATGAGGGATTCAGTCATGGCTCAATCACTTCGGCTGATTCGCTCGATTTCCTTTTTGAGCAAAGCTGTGAGCACTTTGGGATCCAAGGTACGAGCCACATCGCCAGCGGAGCGGAAGTAGGCCACGGCGCACTCCTCTGCGGCGAGCCTCAGTGCTGAAGCGAGCCCGATTAAGATATTGTTTACGTCCTCAATCGCATCACGTTCGCTCAAGATGTCAGAATTAGCGACACTCCTCGAGCAGCCTCTAGAAGCCGCTGAACGCGGTCGTCCGCAATGTCGGTATCGATCATGTCGGGGTCGAACCAGGTTTCCGGTTGTGGCATTGTTTCCCCAAAGCCTCGCCGTCCTCATCAGCGCCGCGGGCGAGACGTCAGTTGCGGCGGACGCCGGCCTGTCACGCCGGCGTTTCGGAGTTACGCCGCTGCCACCAACCGAATGCCCGTTTTTGCGCAGAGGCCTGCCAGGGCGTCGAACTTGTCGACACTAAGTTCCCATTCGAAGGATCCGGACTCGTCTTTGCGGCCGCGGGCGCCCAAAACCTTTTTCAGGGTGTCCCGCACCGTGTAGGTTGCCCCTGTCAGCACGAGCGAGCCCCCTGCGGCGCGATAGATGATTTCGCGATTGCCTTCGCGGCCTTCGCGGCGCCGGCGCGAGGAACGCTCCGGAGCAGGAGCCGGCGCGATCGCCGCGGCCGCGGCCGGCTGGGAATGGGGTAGTGGAAGGCGCCTGGGCGAGCGCTCGACGGTTTCTGCCCTGCGAATGGCCGGAACCATCGCCAACTCGCGTGCCGGCGCTGTAAACGCCGGCAAAGGGACGCCGAGCGGTTCCCGGTACTGCATTCGGCAGTACACCTGGTAGGACAGCCACACGTCGTTCATGCAGTAGTCCATCAGCTTCACGTATTCCCGGTTGGCCCACAGTTGGGCGACGTCGGAGCCATGGCCGGTCTTAGCGCCCACGCCCAGGGCCTCGGCAATATCCCCCAGGCCGCATCCCTTGAACCGGTTCGACCAGTTCGTCCAGATCTCCATTAGGTCGTAGACCTGCTCGGTGTAGTATTTCCGCAGATTCAGGAACGAGTTGGGTTTCTCGCCTGGCGGCCGCACGCCCAGGATCCACGATCGCTGCCGGATGAACAGCAGATCGAAACCCAAGACGTTGTGCCCTACCAATAGATCGTTCTCGGCGATGGTGGCCCAGAACTGCTCGAGGATCTTCTTTTCGTCCTGGTCGCAGATAACCTTGGGCTGCAGTGTGGTGTTGTCGTCGATCAAAAGCCCAATGCAGGCGATGCGGCCATTCTTCGCATCGAGCGCACCGTCGGGATTGTTGGGGTTGAGTGAAACGGTTTCGATATCGAGAACCACTAAACGGCGGGAAAGCGACTGCGATAGACTTTGCGAAGCCATGTTGCCTCCTTAGTAGGCGATTTGGTTAGGGGCGTGTCCGGTCTGAACCACCGGGCGCGTCCCGTCTTTGTTTGCCCTACTTAAGCCAAGCGCGAACCAGCTCCTCCACCTTTGCGCTCATCGTAGTGCCAGCCTCGATACAACGGGCCCTGAAGCGGCGCCTCAATTCTTCATCGATGGCGAGTTGACAGAGAACCTTGCCTTCTGGAGCTCGCTCGTGCTTTGCTTTCGTCTTGGGCATGCATTCATGTGTATCATGCGTAGAGCCTGACTGTCAAGTGGGATTCTAGTCGATTGCCTCTGAAGCCGGCCGCGTCAGGCTGATGGGCAAAGAGATTCAGAGGATCCGCGAGAGGCCCGCGAAAAGGTAAATCCCCCACCCGCAGTGCGCCATATAAAGGGGATTTCCTTACAGGAAGAAGAAGACCTACCCTCCGTTTTCAGGAGGACCAATGACAAAAGAGATCAGCCCGGCAGGCCTGGCGAGGCAGCGAGGAACTTCGCTCGACTGGATATACCGCCAGATCCGCGCGGGGAAGATTCCGGCAGTCCGCCGCGGCCGGCGCCTGGCGATTCCCGTTGCGGCGCTGCCGAAGCAAGAGTGTGTGATCCCCGCGGCCGGCCAATGAACCAAATCGAGCTCTCCGGGGTTGTGGTGCGCACGTCTGAGTTCCGACAGACGGAGGACGGGATCCACGCGGCATACGTGACCATCTCATTCCATCCGAAGAAGGATATCCACGTGATGGGCCTGCATGCGGCTGCAGACGAGTTGAGGGACTTTGAACAGGGAGACGGCCTGAAGGTGCGCGGGAAGCTCATCTGGCTCGAGGGAACGGGAATCGCGGTCCTGGCGGACGAGGTCCGGAGATGGAACAGGCGAGGAGCTTTGGCGCGTCGTGTCACCTCCTCACGTGGCCCGGCCGCGGCGGGGTGAAATGGAACGTTTTGAGACGTTTTGACCCACGTGGGACGAGACAAACATGGTCAACAGTCGCAAAGATCGATCGATGGAGAAAGCGATCGCGGCGTTACTCGCGAAGCCGACATTGACCGCAGCGGCGCGCCAATGCGGGTTATCCCGAAGCACGCTCCAGCGCTATATGGCCGAACCGGAATTTGCGTGTGCCTATCGGAAGGCCAAAGCCGCCGTGCTGCATGATGCGACCAGCCGGTTGACGGCGAACGCGGTCGCCGCGGCCGAGGTGCTCAAAGCCGTGTTCATGAGCAAAAGGGCAACTTCGAGCTCGAGTCGCAGCCGCCGTCTCGACGTTGCGCCTGGCGCTCGATTCTTATCAGCTCGAGGAACTGGAGGAGCGGTTACACCGGCTAGAGAAACAGACCAATGCGCTTTGATAAATTCAAAAACCGGCTCGCTTCCCTCGAGGTAAGGCGAGGCCTTCAGGATGCCAAGCTGACGTTTGCCGATGGAAGTACGAGGTCGATTACTGTCCGCGATCCGCTGGGGTGTCTCCTGGACACCTGGAGGAGGGTACACGCGCGGCTCGCCGGCCGGCCCATGTCCGAAAGCCGGCACGACAAAACGATCGCGCTTTTCGGCCGCGCGGTCCGCGTCGACGCCGACGACCACTTCCTGCAGCTGCTCCACGAAGAGGCGCAGAAGCTCGCCGCCCCTGAGCCTGAGGTGAGCTGATGCCCGACGAAATCACGATTACGCTTTGCGGGGCAAAGTATCGAGCGCTACTGCTCGATCGCGTGGAGGTGGGCAAGGTCGCCGCTCTGCTCAAACAAATGAGAATTGCCGCTCCTGAGGATCCGGCCCCTCGCGACGACGTGGCCATCGCTCAGGGATCCAGCGCAACATCAACGAATTCTCGGTGCCTGGATGGGCCCAACCGTAAAAGAGGAGCCAACAATGGACAAACGCGAGCAGCTCGCCGCAATCGACGCGCTAACCGAAATCGATCCTGGCGAAGACCAGGCCGCCGCGGATCACGCTGTCGAGAAATCGAAGCCCCGGATTCTCGATCGGATGGCAGCGCGAGGCTTTCAACTGTACCTACGGACGGCCTCTCCCGAAGAGATTCCTGCGGCTCTCGATGAAATGACCGGCGGGAAACTTTCACCGGAAGAACTCGAGGAAAGGGTTCGCCGCTTTCTGCGCAAAGCAAAGATCAGGGTTCCGTCTGGTAATGACGCCCGATTGGTACATGCCGATGGGTCGGGCAGCGCGGCGCGCGACAGTGGCAACTTCGGATCACACCTCGGGGGAACTATCTCTCGACGCAATTAACTAAGGAGTCGACAATGAAATCGGGACCAATCGAGACGAATGACTACAACCCGGTCGGTGATGCGCCAGCCGGGCCGCTTGACCTTCCCGCGGGCTTGCACCCGGTGGGTGATGTCATGCCGACCAGCGGCGCGGGCATCCCGTATGTGTCATCCTAAAATAGCCAGGCCCAGGCACGATACAAAGGCAATTGGGAAAAATCGGATGCAGGAATGCAGCCCGCCGTCCTGCAGGACGACAAGGAGAACGGTCGACCATGATTGACCAAAGCACAGACCTTCAGGCCGCACGCGCGGACTTGGAACGCGATCGCACGGCCCTGAATCAGCGCGAACTCGAAATAGAAACCGAAGCCATCTCGCGATTGGAGAAGGCACACGCCGCGCTCATCCTCGAATGCCGCGCAGTGGAGGATCGGTTTACCGCCGCAGCCGGTAAGTGTGATGACGCGCAACAGGACTGGCAGGAATCCTAAAAACGTCGCGCGCATGATCGAACTCGGAATCGCGGACCGTATGTCGGACAAACCTCGCAGCTTTGCTCTGCCGCCAGAGATATCCGAATGGGAATCGAAGCTCGCAAACTTGAGGCTCCGTCACGCGAATGCGATGACTGTGACGGCCGCCAAGTGGGCCACGCTCGAGGGGCTAGAGGCGAACGCTTACAGCTCCGCGCGGCATTCGAAAATCTTAAGACCCAGGAGCACGAGCGCCGGCAAGAAATCGCGTATTGCCGGGCTGAGCTCTCAAAACGGCAGCCGCGGAAGCCTCTTGGCAAGTTTGAAGTGGTGGACGGCGCGCGGCTTGTAAGCGCGTAAGGCGATATTGCCAGCGTCTCCTGGCGCTGGCGATCCCCGGGTCGCCCTGGTCCGGGGCAACGGCTAGGAGCTCACGTGCCGAGGCATCGCCCTTGAGCTCCTAGTCCCATTTTCCTTGCAAATCGCTCCTGGGCTTATCTAGACTCCCACTGAAATAAAAAAGGGCCGGATGCAACCGGCCCAGAGGTGATCGATTTGGCTGAGGCAGAGTCTACATCACAACGTCCCCAGCAACAAATATGCAGCTTTTCGGGATGCTGCGAGCCGGCACGCATCAAGGAGCAGTGCAGCCGGCACTATAAGCAGAACCTCCACCGACAGTCGATGCCGCACGTTAGTTTCGAAGAATTGGCACGGCTTCAACTTCCCGAGAATCAGCTAGAAGCGCGGACGTATGGACTGGAGAAGAAGTCCGTTTGCCGTAACTGCGGAATCATCACGAGCATGCTAGGACACCATGTGCCTTATTGCCCGGTAAAACCGCAAACGGCGCGGGATTACGACAGAGACAACGGAGGCACTCTGCGATCTTGCGTGGACTGCGGAAACTCTTTCCTAGCTGCCGATCCCGGCAAATGGGCGTCGTGTAAAGAGTTATGTGAAAGGTGCGTCAAGCTGCGTCGAAGCGCTAGTGGGAAAGCCTCCTGGAGTGGTGAGAAGGCCGCTGCCCGCACGATCAAAGCTCGTGCCCGAATGACAGCCAGATGGAAGTCAGACGAGAGGACCGCCTTACTCGTGAAGATCGGTAAGGGGCAAAAAGCGGCCCTGGTTAATGATCCCGATATCCGGCAGCGCCAGAGAGACCGCCTGAATAGCAACCCGCAGCATAAAAAGAAACTGCGCCAGGGCTGTATCGACTTCTGGGCCGGCGTCAAAGAGGCGCAAGAAACGTTGAGCGCCATAGGGCGTGGCCGTCCGCGCAAAGATACGCAGCGTAGACGGGTACAAGAACTGCGGGGCATAGGACTGGAGTGGCCGCAGGTGAAAGAAGTGATGAACACGGAATTTAATGAATCCTCGTCCGTCCGTTCCTACCAAGATCTCCTGAGAAACCGCCCCAAATAGGCCGCAAAACCCTTTTGCGTGTCAGGTGAGCGCAGCGAACCGCATTCCTAGGCTCGTACTTTATCCGAGGCGACAGAGCGGTTTTCCACAGCATCCACAGGAATTACGCAAAAGGTTTTGCGTGCGCAGAACCGTTTTGCGGAATTGTCTTAGGTATCCCAGCGCTTTACTGTCTCGCGCGTCATTCAGATCAGATCTAGATCAGATTGATCGATCGCTCTCTCTCTTTTTTCCAAAGAAAAGAGACAGATCGATCGATCAGATCAGATCTTCGGAGGAGTGGTTTTTTGAACGAAGACGCGAGGGGACCATTACAAACTCTGCTAGGGCTCTTCTACCTTCCGCCCCAAGATCGGGACGGAATGGCCATCCTGGACCGGATATACCGTGATCACGGCTCGCCCGTTGACGATACCAAAATCGACCTTGCTCTCGAGGAAGGCCTGGCCGAATGCCGGCACGTGGGCATCCGGTACCCTCCGGCGGTTTTGCGGCGCAAGGCAGATGCGCAGCGCGGTAAGTTCACATTCATCCTCCCGAAGCAAACATTCACCTGCTCGGAATGCGGGCAAACCTTTGAAAGCCAGATAGCTCTTGTCGAGCACAAGACGCACCCTGCGCATAACTCGTGTTTCGTGCAGTGCATCGATTGCGGCGCAGAGTTCAGTTCTGAGAGGCGTTTCAAAAGCGAAGAAACTCATCCCTGCAGTAGGCGCGACCGGGAATTGTGGCGAGAGCGAGGGAGGTTCGGCCAAGCTATACCGCAGAAGAGGGTCGCGGCGCCGACTCCGATACGACGCTGAGCGGCGTTTGAGAGATGGCGCGCGGGGCACAAATCGAACGCGAGTTGGTTTTCCCGGATGAGCTCGTGGAAAGTTTGGCGCGCGATCTCGGCGCCGCGTGGCCTGTCAATCAGCTAGGTGCCACCTTCGAAGAGGCCAAACAGCAGTTTGCCGACACGCCTATCGGGGATCTCCTCAAGCAAGTAGCTCGCGTTTTACTGAGTCACCAGGTGAACCTCCGGAATCGCAAGATCACTGCGGAGGGCGACTCCATCAACTAAATGGCGCGCGCGGCACAATTTGAACGAGCTCCTCTCAGCGGGGGAGAGCATGGGACCGATCGCGCCGGCCGCGATCCGGCGCATCGGTTCCATGGCATCAAACAACTCGCTTTACCTGGAATACCCGCCGCGCGTACACTGCGCCGCGAGGCAAGCGAGTCATCGAGCGAGAGGGGCTCGATGGCACGACAGCGGTACCAGAAAGGCCATATCTACCTTGACGGCGAGAAGGGCCGCGAGCAATGGAAGGGCCGCTACCGCGAAGACATAATCACGCTCCAGGGCACCAAGCGAGTTCGGCGAGAAGTCATTCTCGGCTCTAAAAGCGAAATGACGAAACACCTAGCCGAACGCCGAATGGAAGTGCTGCTAGCGCGCATCAATGGCTTCGATTATCGACCCGGCCGCGTTGCGACGTTCGCTGAGTTCGTAGAGAGGTGGAAAATCGAAGTGCTCACGAAACAGCAACCGTCCTCCGTCCGCGCCGTAAAGTCTCACCTTAGATGCTACGTGGTGCCTCAGCTCGGAAGGCTCCGTTTGGAGAGCTTCGGAGTGGAGAACCAGCAAACCTTCATCACACACCTATTCCACAAGAGATTGTCCCGTAAATCTGTGCTGAACGTCCTCGGCACGGTTTCATCGATTCTCACGACGGCCCGCGATTGGGGCTATAACTGCGACCAGATACAGATGGGCAAACTGCGGCTGCCGGCGCGGGACACGCGTCCGGAGCAACCGCATTTCACGATCGAGCAACTCCGCAAGATATTGGCAATCGCCGAGGAGCCGTGGCACACCCTCTTCGCCACCCTAGCAATGACGGGACTGCGAGCGGGAGAAGTGCTCGGCCTCCAGGTCGGCGATATCGATCTCGAGCGGCTGACGATTGCCGTAAAACGATCCGCGTGGTACGGCAAGGTTAAGACCACAAAAACTAAAGCCAGTGAAACAGTGCTTCCCATTCCCTGTTCGTTGGCTCAGATTCTCAAAAATCATCTCTCAACCCTCAACGGCAAACCGGACACGTTCCTCTTCGTGACCCGCAACAATCGGCCGCCGTCGTCGAATAAAGTGGTGGAGTACCGGCTCTGGACAATCCTGGATGCGCTGAATATCCCCCGCTGTGGACTGCACGCTTTTCGGCATACCCATACAGCGCTCCTCCTGGATTCCGGTGCGACGCCCAAAGTGGTGCAACGGCAACTGCGCCACTCGGACGCACGTACGACGCTCGAGATCTATGGGCATGTTGTGGGCGATGCACATCGGGAAGCTGTCGAGAAAGTTGCGTCCGTTTTGGACGCCATTGGACGCCCGACGATAGTCAACTAGTAGATTCTCGGCGGCTTGGCCGCGTAGGGCGTTGGGTTCGATTCCCATCGCCCGCTCCAGAATTCGCCAAAAGCAAATCGCTTACGCAGCACTTGAACAGATAGCCGTTTGGACTCACCAGGATTTGGCCGATCTTTATCCGTGCTGTCCGATACGAGACATGGCGGACCCCTAAATCCGTACTGTGCTGCATCTCTGGCCCGAAACTTCTTTCCTGGAAGAGTGCAGGACACGAGCTCTTTCCCAGGGGAGCCTATGGACCGCGAAGATCACATCGACCACAACAATTTCCTCGAGCGGAATTTATCAGGACTGGCTTTGCTGTGCGCAAACGTTGCCAAGAAAAGTTCCGCCGATCGCAAACAATCGGATGCGGCCCATACATTGTGGGTGGAATGGGTCCAGCTGCACAGCGAACGCACCCCGGACGACGGTCAGGTAGAAGCCGAGGAGGAATCTTTGAAAAAGCGCATGGCGGAATTTCTCGCCGAAGTACCTCCTCGAATGATGAGGGAAGGTCGAGTCTCGTCTGGATTCTTTGGGCTTTTTAGGCGTGCTTCGCCACGCCCCGGCGAGGCCCAAAGGTTCCGGCGCTGATTCTTTAGTGGTGTCCCAAAAAGGACACTCGGTGGGTCGACTCCTCAAGTACACTTGCTTCATGTCTCCTGATCCTATGCCAGAGGCGCTGGTAAACGAGGCGCTGGAGTTTCCGTGGCAGCAGACCCTGCTCGAGGCATTCATCGAATGGTGCCCCAACTATTTGCCCGCAAAAATAGATGCCGCTGAACACGCGATTGCCGCGAGGTTCCGCGAACCCACCGACTTAAACGAACAGGTCGCTTTGGGAGACGCATTGCAAACCTTGCACGTCTTGTTTTCCAAGGAAGTATCCGCCGAGAAGTTTACGAACTGAGACTCGGGCTGCGCTTCGCATTTCCGAATCCCCGGCTAGCCTATTTGTTGCTTCTGCGCGGAACCATACCCCTTCCGGCGTTCACACCTAAAGAAATGCACCGAAAACAGACGCGCGGCATGTGCTTTTAGTCGGCACGCAAAATGCCGATGTGTGCGTAACGGGACAGATACCCCTCTTTGGGTGCTCTAGCATGGTTAAACAAGATAGTCCCTACAAGTTAGTCCCAAAGGAGTTTTAAAGATGAACAGAAAAATATTTTATCTTCCCCTGGTTTTGGGCGCAGCCGTATTAGCTCTGGCTCCATCCAGCTACGCCAAAACCTACCCCATGACCGCCTCGGGTATCCTGCCGGGGGCGACGGCCCAACTTCAGGTCGACAAGGAGAAGGATGGCAATATCCAACTGGAACTGAAAGCGACTGGTATGGCCAAACCAGGTAGACTCAACCCCGCCGCAACCACCTACATCGTCTGGGTGCAGCAGGAAGGCTCTGACGCGACAAATCAGGGAGAACTAAAGGTCGGAGATAATCATAAGGGTGACATGAAGATGGCCACCACTTTCCGTACCTTCAATGTGTTCGTCACCGCGGAGACTGACTCGAACACGACATTGCCCTCGGAACAAGTGGTTCTCACGGCAACAGTGCAGGAGTAGAACGGGGCAGGCTGTCCTAAATCGAACAGTCTGCTTCATTTTCCGCCGGGCCTTGAGAAGCGGGACTGCACCACTTCGTTCTTGACCGCCAAGAGAAATGAAATAAACAAATCGGGGGGACGTCGTGCCAGGTGCGTGGCGGAAACCAAAGCGACGAACCCCCGCCTGCCGAAGACGCTGAAACCAGCGGCGAAGCCAAATGGCGTGTTGTTTGAGACTCGACTCCAATGAGTTCAATCGGACCGGAACGATTTGTAGAGGAAATCGGCCAGCCGTTCAATGGCCTGCTCTCCATGGGACTAGACCAGAGCGACCTCGCGGTCGAAATTGGGCTTTTTTTCCGCACGGAGCTTCAGCCCAATGCCGCAGACCGCGGCGATGCGTTCCAGCATCGTGAGCGAGTGCCCGGTGTATTCGGCGTCCTCGAGGCGGGCGATCACAGACTGCGTGGTGCCAACCTTCTTGGCAAGTTCCGCCTGAGTTAACTCCGCATCCTCCCGCATCTCGCGCACCAGTAAGGCCAGGTCAATCTGGTGCAAGGTGCGCCCGAAGGTCTTACGGTAGGTTGCGCTCTTGCGCGCGCGCCGCTCGACAATTTCACGGTGCTTGTCGCGCTTAACGGTTTGTCTCATAGCCCGACTCCTTCAGGATGGCTTCCCTTTCCTTCTGCGATCCCGTGTAATGGTTTCGGTATTTCATCCAAAGCTTCTTAGTTCTTCTGCCTTCGTAATCTCGGCTGGCGGAGTCTGTTGTGTCTTCTTCTGAAACCCGGAGGTAATCACGATCAACATCCCCGGCTGGTAGAAGTATAGAACCCGGAAGATTCGGTCGAATTGCTTGACCCTTAGCTCGAATATGTCGCTCGTGAGCTTCTTAACGAACTTCCCTTGCATCCGGTTGCCATAGATGCGCAGGCGATCGATAAAAGCGTCTATGCGGGCGGCAGCCTTGTCATCCAGCGAATCCACGAAGTCTCGGGCGGGTGCCCGCCCGTTGGGCAGCTCCACATACTCAATCGTGAATTGGCTATTCAACTGTCTCGCCTTTTGCATTATCGCATAATTGCTATATAGGGTCAACGGACGTTCAGATTTACGGGCGCGCGTCGTAGGACGCGCCACGAATCGGACATTGCGCATTTAAACGCGGACTATCGCACCAGGTGCGGCCGGAACCACTTCGGCGAACTAGTCCTGAACGAGTCCTCCACATCGGAGAACGGCTTGCCATCAACGTCCTTCTTGTGGCCCTCACAAACTAACTTGGAAGCCCGGCTCTTCACCCATATCACCCGGTAGTTCGCGGGATTCTGGCATTCCTGAACCTCACACTTGCCCGTCGCTGGGTGCAAGCATGGCCCGAGTTCCCGCAGCCAGGCGCCCAGTGCCGAGCGCTGGTCGTCGGCCATCGATTCAAACCTAACACCGATGCCAAAAACGCCGAAGCTGCCCCCGGAATTCACGTAGATAGCTTTGCCCCGAAGCTCGCACGACCTTAGGCTATCGCGAATGTGAAGCTGGAATGGCGTGCCGACGGCGAGGGGTTCGAGCGTATGGATATAGCAACCACCCAAGCTCAGCTCAGCAAGCTGCCCAAGAATAAGTGTGCCGTCGCGCAGCATCGCTTGGGCATCTGCAAAAAGCTTGAAGCGCGGATGGGCGCGCTTTATAGCAAAGGAAGCTGGAGCCATCGTGTCACTCAAACTATTGTATGAATTTAGCGAGGCCCCCTCACGCACACCTGCCGCGCTTTGCCGAAAGAGGCACTCAGCTTTTCATGGGAAGGCCATGCGGTGCTGCAGCAGGCGGGATCCCGCCGGATGGCCGCAGCGTGGCATCGTCGACGATCAGTGCGATGCGCTGGCGGAGCTTCTCCGGTGAGAATGGCTTGGTGAAATGATCCGCGGCGCCTTTTTGGATTGCCTCGGTAGCCAGCTCGGGGTGGTGGTGACCGGTCATCAAAATAACGCGGATTTGGGGATCGAACTGCAAAATCTTTTCCAGCAACTCCGTTCCTCGCATGCCCGGCATCACAAGGTCCGTAAGCACGATCCGCGGCCGCAAGCGATGGATCAACTCGAGTCCGGCCTGCGGATCGGTGGCCGTATGGATTTGCAGGCCGGTGCTGGCCAGAATGAAATTCAGAAACTTCAGGTTTTTCGGATCGTCGTCGATGGCCACTAGCCTCATGGTCGGGGAATTTCCGTTGCCGGCGCTCATGATCCACCTCGCTGCCAGTTATAATAGGGTGATGGTTACCTTATCGTAAATATCCTCCGGCCTAAGGGCGAGTACAACAGTTTCATTGCACGGAGTGTCCTGCCGGTTAAGCTTCCATCCGCATTCGCTCCCACTCCTTCAGGTATGTTGTGTCCGGGACCAGGGAAGCGTACGATGCACCCACCAGCGGTCTAAGTCGGAAATTCCGATTTGGGAGGTGTCCCATGCGCGCCATGCAAGCACTTCGATGGGCATTCGTCGCGGCGGCCTTGATCGGAATCGGCGTGCTGGCCAGCGCTGAACCCGACGGCGCGTCACGATTGGTCTCCGTTCAGCAGCTTCCCGACAACCTCGGTGTGTGCACGACCCGGGACCAACCCGCCGGCGCCGGCGTCGATTTGACCGCATCGTCGCAGGAGCAAACTCTATTTTCCGCCCTGCAGCAGGAGCCCTCCCCAGCGCAGGACCCGTCTTCGACTCCAACTCGCACGGCCGCCGCGCAGCAGGATGGCGCTCCGCAAAGCGACGCTCGCCAGGGTGGCTCTCAGCGAGGTGGCGGGGCGCGTTTTGCCAGCGGAGGAGCAAGTTTCGTTCTGCCGAACACCGAGGAGCAGCTAAAAGTCACCGCGGATCTCAGGGCCCACGGAGCGCGCACGCCCGTGCGCACCATCACCGATACGACTCCCACCTATAGCGCGGTCGCGGTGGACGTGAACTCGAACGAAGTGATCCTGCAGGATAACAATCTGTGGTCCTACCGGGTTTTCGACCGCTTGTCCCCTACCCCACCGGGCGACGACCAAGTCTCCCAACCGAAGCGCATCGTGCAGGGCGATAAGACCGCGTTGCAATTCAATAACGGCCTTTATGTGGACCCGGCCAACGGCGATATCTACTCGGTGGAATCGGACACCGGCGACAAGATGGAACGCTTCCCGCGCGAGGCCAGCGGCGACGTTTACCCCACGTCCATCCTTCACACTCCCCACCGCGTTTACAACATGGCAGCCGATGAAGTGAAGCAGGAGCTTTTCGTCACCGTGGAATTCCAAGCGGAGGTTTTGGCGTACCGCAAAGGTGCCGCGGGCGAAGAGCGGCCGCTACGCACGCTCGTGGGCGAGAATACCGGACTGGACACGCCGCATGGCATCGCCGTCGACGAAAAGGACCGTCTGATGTTCGTCAACACCTGGGGCCATCACAGCACGTTCAAGCTCGGCGGCTCAGGCAAGTACTTTCCGCCGGCCATCAAGGTTTATTCGCTGGACGCCAATGGCGACGTGCCGCCCTTGCGCGTGATCACCGGCGACAAGACGCAACTGGATTGGCCGGGAGCCATGAAGTACAACCCCGACAATGGAGACCTGTACGTGGCCAACGACATTGGCCAGTCCGTGCTCGTCTTCGCCAATGCGCCCAACGCGCAGGGAGACGCAGCCCCGGCGCGAGTGATCCACGGGCCGTCCACGCGCCTGCGCAATCCCACCGGCGTGGCCTTGGACCTGAAGAATAAAGAAGTTTGGGTCTCCAATCTCGGCAACTCTTCGGCTACGGTCTATCCGCTGATGGCCAATGGAGACGTGCCCCCGCTGCGGATCATTCGCAGCGCGGAAGAAAGTAAGCGAGGACTGAACTTCGGCCGGACGCCGGCGGTCACTTACGATCCCAACCGCCAGGAAATCCTGGTACCGAATTGAGTGAACCATCCGCAAATCGCGGTCTTCGCCAGGTCGGCGACGCAAAACACACCGTATCTCAGGTCCATCGAAGGTCAGAAATCGCTTCTCGGCCGCACCATGCACGACATCGCCTTTGACGCAGTTCACGATGAGATCGTCGTAACCAGTCCTCTGGCTCAGGGAATTCTCTCCTTCCGCGGCGCAGCCAGTGGAGAGGAAGCGCCCCTTCGCATCATCCAGGGAGACAAGACTCAAATCCGAGCCGTAGTGCGCAATCCGACCGGGCCGGACGTGTACGAGGGCGCGGGCGCCACAGCGAAGGTGACCGTCGACCCCATACACAACGAAATCCTGCTCGCCAGTCCCGATCAAGACATTCTGGTATTCGATCGCCTCGCGAACGGGAACGTCGCGCCCAAACGAGTGTTGGGCGGCAAAGATACCCAGTTGGCGCTAAGCGACCAGACCCCCATCCGCGTCGATCCCATCCACAATCTTCTGATCGTGCCCAGCGGCCGTTTCGGTGGCGGCAAGATTCTGGTGTTTGATCGAACCGCCAGCGGAGATACCCCGCCCAGGGCGGTCATCAAAGGACCGGTCCGAATGGGCGAGCAGTTCGAGATCTACGCTCCCAAGTTGCGTTTGATCACCCACGCCGGGAACAACATCGAAATCTGGAAAATTCCGGAGAGCGGCGAAAGCGACGAGCCACCACTGAAAATTGCCGCTCCCTTGGGCCGGCAGTCGGCGGACATTGGAATCGTTCTGGATCCGCTTCACAAAGAGGTCATCATCGCCACCGCTGCCGGCAACTCCATCATGACGTTCTTCGTGCCGGAGGTATTCGACGATCTGCCCGCGAGCACCCAGGTCACGTCCGCGTCCCAATAGCCCATTAGCGCTCTACGAGAATGACCCATACCGTGCAGCGCTTTTATATTCGTCCAGAGCCGAGCTAGAACGCCAGCTTCAAACCGAACTGGATGTGGCGCGGGCCGCCTGACCCGAGCACAGGATTGCCTGAATCCGGCGTATTCGTAGCCGTGCCGAATCCTGCCGGGGAAGTAGGATCAGTGCTGGCGGGAGCGGCGAAGTCAGTACGGTTAAAGAGGTTGAAGAACTCCAGCCGGAACTGCGCGCTGTAGCGTTCCCTAAACTTCCATATCTTCGAAACGGACAGATCCACATTTTCGTAGGGCTGCCCGGTGAAAAATCCTCTGCCGGCGTTGCCGAGTATTCCGAAGGCCGGCGGAGTCAGAACGCCTCCGTTCTGTATATAGCAAGCGCCGTTTGCCAGGGCTGCGAGGGCCAACGCTTGCAGTTGAGCGTTCCCGCTGTAGGGACCCTGCGCGGCGTTCTGACACGCCGTTTGTATCGCCGTGCCTGCGTAGCTCGTTGAAGTATAGGGAGTGCAGCCTCCATATGTGCCGTAACACGGGACTGGATTTGCACCGGTGTTGTCGAAGGCGGAGCGAGGCCCGCTGTAATTCCAGTATTGGTAGACTCCGCCGCCTATCTGTTGATTGGCGATCTCGCCGGTTCCCAGCCAGTCGGTAGTCCCAAGATCGGCCGCCGTCCACGGCAGCCCGCTTTGCAGATCGAGGATGGCGCTGATCGACCAGCCCTCCAGCATTTGTCCTGGTGACTTCATTCCCGGAACCAGGTAGGTCGGCGAGAAAGTGAAGCGGTGGCGGAGATCGTAATCGCCGTTTCCATAGTCCAGGTGCTGGTTGTTCTTGTCGCTGGGAAGAACATCGCCGCCGCCGCCGGTGTTTCCTACCAGTTCGTCGAGTGAATGCGAAAAAGTGTAGGCGGCGAGGAAGGAAAGCCCGTGGTAGTTCCGCGCCTGTAGAGTTGCCTGGAGGCCGTTGTAGTTCGAAGTGTCGCCGTAGGTCGTCTGGTCTATCTGGGTAAGGTACGGGAAAATATTGGTGTATTGTCCGGCTTCTGCCGCAACATCGGGGTTGCACTTGGTATAGCCCGTCAACGCGCTTCCAAGGCAAGTGGCAATCGCCGGCGCGTCCCATCCAGCGCCAAGCAGAGGCTGGTTGAGGTCGACGATGGCCTCTTCATTGAAGCCATGGTTTCCGACGTATGCGATGTCCACCGTCAAGTTATTCGTGATGGCTCGTTGGATGTCGACGTTCCATGCCGCTGCCGAAGCTTGTTTGAAATTCGGGTTTACGGAGCCTGTTTGGCAGGGTGTGCCGCCGTCACTGGCGGGCAGGCAAGTGACGCCCGTGTAGGCAGCACCGTTGAAGACTGTGGTGCCCGCCGTCGGAAATATAGGCACCCCTGTCAGGTTCCAGTTCCACTGCCCGGCGCAGAAGGATGTGGCGCACTTACTCAAAGTAATGGGGTCCGGAGTGTGCTGGCTTATGTCCGATCCGCTGTTGTTGACGCCGATGCTCGGGAAATTCGCTCCGAAAGGAGAACTGGTAATAAACGGTGTCAGGACGGATGGCGCTGTGAGGAGAGCGCCTCCGGCTCGGACCACGGTCTTCCCGTCGCCTCGGACGTCCCAGGCCACCCCCACACGCGGCGACACCTCTCCTAAACCAGCCTTGAATTCCGAAGCAATAGGGGCGCCGGGACCAAATTGCAGAATCGCCGGAGTCGTCGCATTGACGTTCGGATCGAAATTGCCCAGATAGTTGTGCCGTTCCGTGGGAGGAAGGTAATTTTCATAGCGCAGTCCCAGGTTCAAAGTTACGCGGGGCTTGATGCGCCAATCGTCTTGAACGAAGCCTCCAAACCAGTGCATCCGCGTGTTCTGGTCAGGATTGCCCAATAAAATCGAGCCGCTGTTCGGAGTTCCCTGGAGGAAAGCCTGCAGGGTCTTGAAACTCGCCACGCCTTGAGCCCCGGTAAAAGAGTCGCCGTCGTAGATCATGTCCAAATACTCAAAACCGAATTTGAAGGCATGCTCGCCGTGCAGATACGAGACGTTTTCCACCAGGTCCACATCGCCTTGCGGACCGCGGCGGCTCGTTCGCGTGCTTCCTCCTCCTAAAACGCCGGTGAAGCCGGTAATCTTGATTGTCGGGAAGCCGCCGTAAAGCGGATTGGTCACTCCGGTATCCATGCCATAGCCGTTTGGCCAGGGATTGGAGGCGAGCAGGTTGTCGTCTCCAATGACCGTGATGTTTCTTATGAAGACGTAGCCCATCCTGAAGTCATTAACCCAGGTGGAATTGGGTGTCCAGGTCCAGTCTCCGGAGTACTGCTGGGCATTGTTTGTGATGGAGGCCGCCCACTGCGGCAAAAGGATCGTGGCGCCGGCACTTACACCCTGTGACTTGGATATGAACGCCATGCCGCTCAGATGCTGGTGAGGACCGAGAACATAGTCGGCTTTGAACAGTCCGTTATTCAACGGGGCTTGGCTGGGGATTCCTGGGGCGAAGCGGTTCGATGTGGCGCTATTCAGGAATGGGAACAAGTTCTCAAAACTCGGAGACGCGGGGGTGACCACGCAGGTCTGGGCGTTCAGGCCCGCAAGCTGCGCGCTGAGCCCGTTGACCTTGTTGGCTGCGTTACCCAGAGGCGCATGAGACGGGTTCAGGATATTGCAGGCATCGACCATGCTCAATTGGTTGTTTGGATCTACCGAAGGCAACATCGCCACTGACGAAGGGATCATGGGCACGCCCACATCTCCGACGTTGACCCGCAGGCCCTCGTAACCTGCAAACCAGAAGAGCTTATCCTTGACAATCGGGCCTCCGGCCGTCGCGCCGAACTGCTCCAGGGTTGCCGGAGTGACCATGCCGGTAAAGTAGTTGGCCGAATCCGTAGCGGCGGCATCACGCCCAAACGCATAGGCCGTGCCATGCAAACTGTTGGTGCCAGACTTCAACCCCACGTTGATCACTGAACCGTTCCTGAAGCCATATTCCGCCTTCGGATTCTGTTCGGTGCTGAACTCTTGTATGGCGTCAATGGGTACGAGCGAGCTTGAATCTCCTCCCTTGTAGGAGGCATTTAAAAGAGTGGAGCCAACACTATCGGCAATTCCGGCGATGCCTTCCAGCCGCAGCAGATCTTGATCGCTTCGACGACCATTCGTACTCGAGGTTCCTGTGCCCGTTCCCACGAAACTGACGACGCCGGGACGCACTTGGAGCAGGCGCTCAAAGTTGCGGCCGTTCAAGGGCAGCGCATTGATCGAAAGGTTGCTGACGGTCCCGCCCAAAGTGGTGTCGGTCGCATCGATGGCCGGGACTTCTCCGGTGACTGTAATCGTTTGCGTTTGCTCGCCGGGCTGCAGCACAAGATCGATACGAACGCTTTGACCCACCTCGACCAGCACGCCGGTGTGTTCCACGGTGCGGAACCCTTTAGCCTCGGCCCGCACGGTGTATGTGCCGGGGATCACATTATTGGCTACGTATGCTCCAGCATTGTCGGTGGTAAGGGCTCGCGTGACACCTCGGGCGATGTCGATCACGGACACGCTGGCGCCAACAATCACGCCGCCGGACTGATCGAATACTCCGCCCTGGATGGTGCCTTGACTGGTTTGTGAAAACAGCGGCAGGCAAAACAGCAATACGGTCGATAAGACTCCTAACGAGCGTGCCGCGACTTTGGGATTGGTGTACACGTGTCCGTCAGAACTAGCCGAGTGGGAGCCCATGGTGTCCCCCTTTTGAAATGCAGTTTTTAAGAACGCGTTGGTGGGCGTGTTAACACCGTTTTTACGCAAAGTCAACGCGAAACACTGGGCGGTCCCAGCCGACCGGGCTTGCCCTCGGCAAGTAGCAACGTGGATTTTGCCTCCGCAGTCTGCTATTTGCCGACCATCAAGAGGGAAAATGAACCGGGCACCATGGGGCCGCGGGGAGGGCGATCCCCGGGTCTTGGCGGCGCGTTGGGCGGGGGCGGCTCGAAGTCGGCTGTCATCGTCAGCAGGCGGCTCGTCTTCGTGTCGAGTGCCAGGGTCTTAGCGCCCGTCTTTGTGTCCAGCGTCTGCTCTACTTCGAAGCTGGTGGGACTGTTTTCCTTGATGAACGTCATCGTACCATCCTCTTCGGCGCTGATCGCTTCCCTCGTGGTGGGATTGAACGCGACCGTATCCACGCCGACGCCAGTCGGGAGAGTGGTGATGATCTTGCCGTTTTCGGCGTTGACGATCAGAGCAAAATGCGTGGGCAGGCGGCAGTACGCGAAAAGGATGTGATTTTTCACGTCAAAAGCCAGTCCGCCGCAGTGGGCAGCTTTCGAGCTTACATCGTAGTGCGCGGTCACCTTGATGTTCTTGGCGTCCACTACTGCAATGTTGGCGTTCGTGGAGATGTTCACATAGATCGTGCCCTTGCCGTCGCTCACCGCCTGCTCCGGCCCTCCTCCCAAATCCAGCGTGCCAACCACAGCGCCCTCTTTCGCGTCGATCACCGTGCCATACGGCGGCGTTTTGCTGAAAACCCAAACACGCTCGTTGTACGAATCGAACATAATGCCGTCGGGGCGGCTGTCCACATCAATCGTCTTAATCACTTTCAGTGTTGTCGAGTCCCACATCGTAATCGGCTTGGAGGTAGAGAACCCGTGGTGCGATTTCGGATCGACGGTGGCGCCCCCGGAATGAATGGCCGGAATCGAGCCGACCGCATCAAGCGTATCCAGGTTGAAGACCATCAGTTGCCCCGTCGCACCGTTGCGTGGGACGTACAAACGGCGCCCTTCAACGTCGGCGAAAATATAATCAAAACCGCCTTCCCCTCCGACTTTGGCTGTTTTCAGCACTTTGTAAGAACCTGCATTCGAGGCGGGGCGCGCCAACACGATCGATCCAGCCGCCATCGCGATCCCGGCCGCCAGAACAAATGCAAAGCGAAATGGTCGCATGGAATATCTCCTGAATTGGCCGGCAATTTCAGTGGGGCCCAAGCTTCGGCAGAATATACACCACATTTGGGAGTGCTGTCGCAAACCGCAAGGAACGATTACGCTCGCTTTGCCTGACCCCGCCTTCCGCGGTGCGGAAATGCAAGAGACGATTTGATCGGACGAGTTGGCCAGGTGCCGGCCGCGCAAATACGAGAGAGACCTATCGCTCATGGAGAGCTTGCAGGCGCGAGACGAGAGTGCGAGAATCTGTCAGCTTTGCCAATGTGCCCAGGGGAATTCCAAGTCATAGACGAAAGGGGGCTACGGAAATGCTGAATTCGCTCGTCCGAGCAACAATAGGTCTCGGGACCTTGCTGGCTTTTTCATCGCTGGCAATCGCCCAAAGCGCCCCCCAAGCTAAGCCCGGCACAAAAGATAGCCTGTACAACGGCAACAAGCTGAAGCCCAATCCCGATCCCGGCGGACCCGCGCCGGTCCACGATGTGATCGGCTCCTGGGCGGGAAACCTGGTATCCGAGCGCGGAAAAGTTCCCCCTCTCACGCCCTTGGGCCAGAAGCTGGACGCTAACATTCTGTCCGAACCAAAGGTGGGCACAGGCAATTCCAACGACCCCATGAATACCTGCGACCCGTTGGGGATTCCGCGAAACCTGGTTTTCGAAACCAGAGGCATTGCCTTTGCCACCATGCCGGACAGGATTGCGGTGCTGCATCAGTATCAGAGAATCTGGCGCTACGTCTGGATGGACGGCAAGCATGAACTGCCGAAGAAAATCGACACCAAGGATGGAGTGCCCTCGCGCTGGTATGGATACTCGATCGGCCACTGGGACGGCGATTACACCCTGGTAATCGATACCACCGGTAGCAACGACACGAGTTGGGTGGATAAAGCCGGATATCCGCACAGCGTCAACGCCATGATCGAAGAGCGTTACACCCGCGTGGACCATAACCACATGCAGTCGGTCATTACCGTCGATGATCCCACCATCTTCACCAAGCCTTTCGTCCTCTCAAAAAACGACTACCAGTGGATTCCCGATCAGGAAGCCGAAGAGCAGATCTGCGTGCCTTCGGAGATGATCCAGTATATGAATCTCATCAGCAAACCGTCATTCGGTAAAAGCTCGGAATCCAAGTAGGCCTTTCTCAATTCAGAAATCGCGTCGGCCGGTTCGCGTGGCACAGCCACTCCTGGCTGTGGAGAACAACTGCCTCAGCCCACCGCACAGTGCTCGAATCCGAATTTCCCCCCAAACCGATTCCCTCGTTGCTTAATCGAATAAATGGGCCAGTTGCGCCGATCGCGGCGCGGGTCAGGCGGCCCTCCGTCGCTTGCGTACCGCGCTCGTCGCGCTCGTCGCGCGCAGGCCTCCCGACAAAAGGAAGCACCAATGCCAAAGGCCAACCAATCGGCCTTCTGCTTCTCGATGCCAAATTGGCCGACACCGCCACTGGCGTGAAGTCGGTTTTGCTTCGCGTCCTCGATCCCTTCTTCAAGAGAAAAGGCGGCGGCTCTTCGATTCCTTTTAAGGTCACCGGAGATCGCCGCCATCCACACTATGGCCTCGACCGCGGCAACAAATAGGAAAATCCGTCAAGTTGCCGCGCGCCCAACCGCGCCAGGCATACCGGAATATCCCGGCGCGAAGCGATTCCATACCGGCAACAATGAAGGCTTGCGTACCTTACGGCTTGCGTATCGCTAAGGCTTCCAAGGTATTGCAGGCGCGGACGTTACGGCTTTACAACGATTCTGGCGTACTCTCTCGCGCTCCCTCTATAGGCCAGCGCAATTCATAGAGATGACCGCATCCAGAGGCCTTCGGCAATACTCACGCACGCAAGCAGGAGGATCTCCATGATGAAGGTTGTTGTCATGCTGTTCAGTTTGACTGTCCTTGTCTCTTTGGGCGGCTGGGCCCAGTCCAGCACCACGGCAAATCAGAAGAGTTCCACCGCAACCGCGACCTCGGCTAAGGCCATGAACATGACAGGAACTGTGAGCAGTAACGGCAAGACATTTGTCGCCGACAAAACAAACAAGTCCTGGAATATCGATAATCCCGACGCCGTAAAGGCCGATGAGGGCCACCACGTCAGCCTCAATGCGGTGGAGAACACCACCACCGATACGCTGCACGTGAACTCCGCGAAGATGGTGAAGAACAAGTCATAAGCGGATTCTTTCCACCGCTTCAGAAATCCGCAGATGACGAGCCGGAATCCGGGTGGGAATTCCGGCCCGGCCTCTGATGGGTTCCCTCGAACGATAGATTCTCCTGGGAGATGACGGATACTCGTGGCAGGCGCCGCCGATTTCACTCGCGAGAATTTGCCGTGCTGAGCAGCTTGCGCGACACCGGCCGCAGCTCCTCGGGATGTTCGTGAAGGTAAGCCAGCAAGTGGTGCTTCTTCTCCTTGCCGCGCTCGCCCGTGCCATCGTCTCCCGCTGCCGGTGAATTCTCTGCAATCAATCTCCCGGAGCATGCCGCTACGCGAGCGTAAATCGAGCGCCAGGATTTCCGCACCGCGTCCACCGAAATGCCCAGCCGATCGCTCAGTTGGCCGTCCGTCCCGCCTTCCAACGCGGCCAGCAGCAGGCGTTGTTCGCTGCGGTTGAAGCCGAATTGCGGCGGCCGGTGCAGCACAAAAAGGGAACCTCCCCACGAGCCCGGCTGCTCGAGCGCCATCTCGCGCGTAAGGCCCGAGACGTGCGGCCTCGTGACGATCTCGTCCAAATTGCCGTCCGGGAACGGGCCATAAGCGCGATCCGCGGCGTTCCAAAAAAACGTCCCGGTATTTCGCATGCCCAGCAAATGCTCCCGGCTCTCCGCCTGCACCACGATCTCCTTCAAAAGAAAGCCGCAGTGGTACTCCAGGAAAGCGGCGGTCAGCGCGCTCCACACTTCCGTCCGTTGGTTATCCTCCGCGCGAAGGCTGCCGTGCCACACGGCTACATTCAGGCCGCCACGCGAGTTTGCCTCGGAAACTTGCTTTGCGGAAAGCAGCGGAGACTGGCCTCGCCCGATGCGCCGCAGCAGTTCAGGACCGATCCAGAAATGCGGACTCGCCTTCAACTCCCGCAGAAATTCGTCGGAGACGAATGCGCTGACGCCGAGCGCTGGAATGCGGGTCTTTCCGGCGGCTTCTTCTTCCACCGCCGCTGCCGATGCAAGACCTTCGCTCGCCAGCAGGCGAAGCCACACCGGCCCCAAATCCGCCAGCGAAGTTCCATACCGCGCAGACACCAGCGGATGCGCCGCGAGAATGCCTATGCACTCGCGCACGTCATTGAGCCGCATCGGCCGATACCGGATGCTCATGGAAGGCACCGCCAATTCATCTGTGAGAATTTGCCGCGTTCGGCAGTTTGCGCGACACCGGCCGCAGCTCTTCCCGCTATGTGCAACTCTTTTCACTCCCCTTTTAAGGGACTTGTTTAGGGCCCAGACCTACGTAGAGTCCTGTATCTCCGTTCTTGGACGGAAGCGTTCAGAAAAGGGGTACAAGAAATGACTCCGTCGCCGTCCGCTCTATCCGTCCGTCTCTCCTTGGTAGTCTGCATCGCAACTCTTGCCCTTTTGGCCGGCTGCACCAGCAGTGGCAGCGGCACCTCCGGCAATTCCGGCACTTCCGGAACTTCGGGCAGCTCTGGGTCATCGGGCTCGAGCGGCAGCTCGGGCGGATCTGGAGGCTCGGGCGGTTCTGGCGGTTCCGGCGGCTCGGGAAGCTCCAGCGTCGTAGTAAGCGGCGCCTCTTTCGACGGCCCCGTCGTCGGCGCCACCATCGAAGCATTCGCCATCTCCTCGGCTGGAGTCGTGGGCACCACTCCCATCGCCACCGCCATCACCGACGTCAATGGCAACTACTCCTTGACGCTCCCCTCCGGATTTTCCGGGCCCGTGCTGCTCACCAGCATCGGTGGAACCTACGTCGACGACGTCACCGGGCAGACCGTACAGGCCGGCGCTCTGAGCGTTTTGCTTCCCAGCGCCTCGGGCAACGTGACCGCAGAGATGACCCCGCTCACCAGCCTGGCGGCTCAATTGGCCCTGCAGGTTGCGCAGGCAACCGGAGAACCGGCGGCGACTGTCGCCGCCCTCCTGAACTCGGAGCTGGGCAGCTACTTCGGCTTGACCAACCTCACCGGCACGCCCCTGGTCAACGTGAACACCGCCAATTGCGCCGCGTCGGCCACCCAGGCGAGTATCGACACATCGCTGGTCCTCGCCGGCCTTGCGCAGTTGGCCGCCAACAACGGCGTCACTTCCACCGCCTTGGTTGAAGCGCTCATCAACGATATCGCTTCGGATGGCCAGTTGGACGGCGCCGCCAACGGCACCCCCATCACCGTGCCGCTCGCCAGTGGGACCGGAACCGTCCTGCTGAGCACGATTGAGAACAACGCCGGTAGCCTCACTCAAACCGTTCTGGCCGCTATCACGCAATTTCAGAGTTCCACGGCCAACACCTGTACCGCTCAAGCTTCCACGCCTCTGAAGACCGCCCTCGCCGCTGCCGCCACGGCCTTTCCCCCGGCGCCCGGCGCCGAGCAGATCGCAATAAACGGCACCATTTCAGGTCTCAATATTGGGGCAAGCGCGATTCTAAAGGTCTCCACGACCGGACTTGTGAATACGTCCCCTGACGCGGACCTGGAAACGGGCTTCTGTGGCCAAAGCGGCTGTCCAGGCGTCGCGTTCACAATCACCGGGAGCGGTTCCTTCGGACCATCCTCCGCCGGTGCGCCCGACGCCGGCTTTACGGGATACAACTTGACGGTCAGGGCTTCCGATCCGCAGAACGAGACCTGCAGCCTCGCCTCGTCGGATACGGGAGCCGTCCCGTCGAATGCCACATTCGTAGAGATCAACGGAATCAGCATCAACTGCGGTACCCGCACCTATCCCGTTTCGGTTCAGGTTTCCGGGCTGAACTCTGGCCAGAGCCTCACGTTCGAGAACGAACTAGCGAACCCGCTGGTCGTCAGCGCCAATGGCCTCTCCACATTTTCCGCAGCGGAGACTTATGGCAGCGCCTACTCCGTCACCATATCGACGCCGCCGGCCACCGAGACTTGCACCATTGAATATCCGGCTATGGCTTCCGGCACGATCAACGGTGGCATCCTGGTTTATGTCTCCTGCGGAACTTCACCAACCTCGCTCCTGAATAATCCCAATGGGCTGCTGCTCAGCCCGGACAATACCCTGCTCTACCTGGCTAACGCCGGCGAAAACGACATTCTGGTGTACAGACATATCTCGCAACTCCTCCGGCACTGTTACAGCCCTCACTCAGGCCACGGAGATCACCGGCGCGGACATCGTTAACCCCACCCGCCTGGCCTTTGATCCCACCGGCGAATATATCTTCGTCACCAATCTTGGCGTTTTCCCATCCAACGGTTGGGTCTCTGTCTACGACACCTTCAACGCCAACGCAGAAGTCACGGCGGATAAACTCGACACCGCCAGCGTCATCCATCCCTTGGGCGTGGCCGTCGACAACAACGGCAATGTCTACGTCGCCGACAACTCGAGCGGTGAAATCTCCGTCTTTCAGCCCAAGTCCGGCGGCGCATACCAGGAAGCCTCCTTCAGCCCGATCTCCGAGGACGGCGCCGGCAACACCTTCTCCGCTCCCGGCGCCATCTCCTATTACGGCGTCGTTGGCGGCAACTATCTCCTCATCGGCGGCGAGGGTCTCACCTACCTGTATGAAGCGCCTTTCACCAAAGCCTCGATTCCGCTCTATACGGTAACGCACACCTCCTGCACCACGTTCCCCACCGGCGTAACAGGTTACGCGCTCCACGTTGGTGGAATTCCCGTCGGGCCGTCGAGCGATTCGTCTCTGTTCATCTCGGACTTCTACGGAGCCGACGTCGTGGACTACACCGCCGCCAGCTTCTTTACAGGCGGCACCTGTCCCACGCCCGCCGCCAAAACCGCTCCGATCAGCGGTAGCTTCCCGGAGGGCGTAGCCATCGACGCCTTCGGAAACTTGTTCGTGTCAGACTCCGGCACGAATGCCCTTTCCGTGTATGAGGGCCCCTATAGCGGATCGCCGGTACTCACCGTGCACTAGAATGTGCAAGTAGCACTGCCACTCCCGGCTGTACAGCACAAACTTGTAGCTCAGGTCGGGCCTGCGCCTTTCGCAGGTAAGACCTGAGGCCTTTCGCCCTCGCAGCCCAAGGCGCCCGCCGCCCGGCGCGAAAGTGCACGTGAAAAAGGAGCCGACGAAGCCCTGGGGCCTTTCCTCCGCACCTCGATCTGGCTGCACAGAACAAGTGGCACAGCCACTCTTGGCTGTGCAGCCCAAGCGCCATCTCCGCGTCAACGCACTCTCCGCGCGTTTCCCCGCTAATGCGGCTTGCTGGCCAGCCACGATCGCGCCACCCGCTCCTCGTGAAAGGGCCTCACATCGGCCACGTCCTCCAGCAGCATCTCCATCGCCCGCATGATCCCAAAAGCAAAATCGGTGGAGACCAACACCGCCGTTGCGCCGAACTTACATTGCTTGCAGAGGCTGCGCACCAGGCTAACGATCTGCCGTATTTCGGCCGGGCTTACCGCGAACACCAGGCCCGCATCTCGCGCGTCGGTGAACTCCTTGTACGCGATGCCCCCAATATTGCGCTCCTCCACCAGGTGCCGCTCCACGTCGATGTAGTGGATCGCTCCGAAGGCAATCGTGTCGAGTTGGTGACGCTCGTGATCGATGCTGGTTATGGTGATCGGCATGGCGCAAAAGGGGCACAGCCACTCTTGGCTGTGCGGAACAAACTACTGCGCGAAGGCGCGCAACGCAAGGCGCGCACTCCCGCGCCCCATCCGACAGACAGCCAGCCAGCGGCGGCGCAGAGATGGGCGCAAAGCGTTCCGCGAGCCAAGTCCATTGCGAGTCGGCATGCCTGAAGTGGTACAGCCACTCTTGGCAATGCAGATCGATTACTCAATGTAGGTTTCTTACTCTAGTTGGAGAATGGCCTTCGCGATCCAGACGCTTCCGCAACTGAGTGGTAACGTATCCGCTCTTCCGCCATGTCAATCCATTCGTCCGATTGCCGGGAGCGTTCGCGGTACGTGTTAATTCCGGTTTGAATTCCTGTGCTCAGCGCTTTTACGGACCGAACCGGCGCCAATACGGCATGCCGGATTCTGGATCCTGTAACCTCCACCGTATCCAGCGCCGCGCCGATCTTCTGGTCCAAGCGGACCAGCTTGCTTCTAAGCTCAGCGCTCACTTCGGTAATCTCGCGATCGGTCCGTTCCGCCTGTTTTCGAGGGGCGGATTCACCGTGTAGGAGAGCCAATGTTTTCAACAGCGGTGATCGTTCCTGGTGAATTGGTGGCGGCGTTTTCATGCTGGAAACGGCAGTACCGAGGTCCTATTGTTCGCCCCTGCTTTCGTACTGTACGCTCATGAATTCGAGGTCCAACTTGCGGCCACCGGATGGCGCTTACGCCTTCAAAATGTGCCGCTCGGACGGCCCCGGTTCGTTTTCCGCCAAGAGGGAAAAGAGGAGAAAGAGGATAGTCACGTGCAGAAACAAAAGGGTTTCTCACTGATTGAGCTCTTGATCGTCGTGGCGATTATTCTGATTATCGCCGCCATCGCCATCCCGAACCTTGTACGGTCCAAGATGAGCGCCAATGAGGCCTCTGCCGTTGCCTCCATGCGAACGATCAATACCTCTTGCGTCGAATACTCCACCACCTACAACGTCGGCTTTCCCGCGTCTCTCGCCAATCTCGGCACTTCGGGGGCGGCAAGCTCCGCTTCAGCGGACTTGATTGACTCTGTCCTGGCCAGCAGCGTGAAGGCCGGTTACGTCTTCACGTATACGGCAGGCGCTGCCGACGGCTCCGGCTCGGTGGACGCCTATACGCTTACCGCTGTGCCCAGCGTCCCAGGCGCCACCGGAACGCGCACCTTCTTCACCGACCAGACCAATGTAATCCGCGCGGACTCCACCGGCTCCGGCGCCACCGCAAACAGCACTCCCATCGGCTAAGCTTTTCCGCGATCCCTCGCGCTCCACCCGTCCTTTAACTGGAACGGTGACACTAGAACGGCCGGTACCCTCCGTCCGCCGCGGCTCCGCGGTGTTACCTCGCACGCCTCGATTTCTCCACTCTAAATGCAAAAAACCATGTACAGTTGACCCACGTATTGACTGAAGATTCGCGGCCCATTGAGCGCTGACATATCTCTTGACCGCTAACGCCAGAATCGGGTATGAGCAAAGCAAGAAGGTGGAGAGTCCTGGAAGCGCCGCCTAGTCCATGAACATCTCTGCTCCCTTCATCCGCCGGCCCGTGGCCACGTCGCTCTTGACGGCCGCGCTTCTCCTTTACGGCTTCATCGCTTTCCGCGAGCTGCCGGTGGCTTCTCTGCCCGAGGTTGCCTACCCCGTAATCCAAGTCGAGGCGGACCTGCCCGGCGCCAACGCCGACACCCAGGCGTCGGCTATTGCCACGCCCCTCGAGCGCATGTTTGGCCGCATCGCCGGCGTCAACCAGATGACCTCCCAAAGCAAGCTTGGCAGAAGCCAACTCGTTTTGCAGTTTGATCTGGATCGCGATATCGACGCAGCCGCCCGCGACGTGCAAGCCGCCATTAATGCGGCCCGCGGCCAATTGCCCGCCAATATGCCGACCAATCCCACCTGGCGGAAGATCAATCCCGCCGAAGCGCCGGTCATGGTCCTGGCGCTTACCTCGCCGACCGTCACGAAAGAAGCCATGTTCGACGTGGCCGACTCCATCCTGGCCCAGAAACTCCAGCAGATCGAAGGCGTCGGCCAGGTGCAGGTGGGCGGCAGTTCGCAGCCGGCCGTCCGCGCGGAGGTCAACCCGCTGCAATTGAGCAAGCTGGGCATCAGCCTCGATCAGGTGCGCACCTCGATCAACGTGGCCAATGCCCATTCGCCGAAAGGTTCTGTCGCGGACCTGGATCGCCGCATTCTCCTGAACACCAATGATCAGCTTTTCCGCGCCGACGACTACGGGAAGCTGGTCATCGCCTACAACAACAATGCCCCGGTTCGTTTGTCCGACGTGGCCAACGTTGTGGATGGCCAGCTGAATATCATCAACGCCGGATTGATCAACGGAAAGCCGATGGTGGAGCTGGATATTTACCGCCAGCCCTCGGCGAACATCATCGAGACGGTGGATCGCGTGAAGGCCGTGCTGCCCATGCTGCGCGCCTCCATCTCTCCCTCGATCACCCTCATCCAGGCTCAGGACCGCACCATAACTATTCGCGCTTCGGTCCACGACGTGGAAATCACCCTGGTAATCGCCGTCGCGCTGGTCATCCTCGTGATTTTCGCGTTTCTCCACAGCATTTGGGCCACCGCCATTCCCAGCGTGGCCGTGCCTCTCTCCCTGGTCGGAACCTTTGGCGTGATGTACCTGCTGGGCTACACCATCGACAATCTCTCGCTCATGGCCCTCACCATCTCCACCGGCTTCGTGGTGGACGACGCCATCGTGGTGATTGAAAACATCACCCGCTATCTCGAAAAAGGCATGGCTCCTCTGGAAGCCGCACTGGAGGGCTCCAAGGAGATTGGCTTCACAGTGCTCTCCATGAGCCTTTCGCTCATCGCCGTATTCATTCCCATTCTTCTGATGAGCGGCATTCTCGGCCGCATCTTCCGCGAATTCGCCATCACTCTCAGCGTGGCTGTAGCCATCTCCCTGGTGGTCTCGCTCACCACCACGCCCATGATGTGCGCTTATCTGCTCAAGAAGCACCAACAGGACAAGCGGCGCAATTTCCTCTCCCGCGGTCTGCAGAGCGGATTCGATTCCATGGCCGACGCATATGCCGGCAGCCTGCGCTGGGTCCTGAAGCATCAGCCGCTCATGCTTGCCCTTCTGCTGGGCACCATTGGCCTGGCCGTCTATCTGTACACGGTCGTTCCCAAGGGCTTCTTTCCCCAGCAGGATACCGGACGTTTGAGCGGTCAGGCCCTCAGCTCGGAGGATACTTCCTTTCAAACCATGCGGCAGAAGCTCGGCCAATACATCTCCATCCTCCAAAGCGATCCGGCAGTGGCCATCGTGACCGGCAACATCGGCGCGCGGTCCAATCAGGCGTCCTTCAACGTCACCCTGAAGCCGCTCTCGGAGCGCAAGTTGAGCGCCGATCAGGTGATCAACCGGCTGCGGCCGCGCCTTGCCCGCGTGCCCGGAGCCACGCTTTTCCTCCAGGCGGTGCAGGATGTGACTATCGGGGGACGCCTGGCCAACGCGCAATTCCAATACACCTTGCAGGGAGACAATTTTAAGGACCTGCTCGAATATGCGCCCCGAATGTTGGAGGGAATGAAGGCCATACCCGTACTGCGCGATGTGAGCACCGATCTGCAAAACCACGGACTCATGGCGGGATTGGTGATCGACCGCGATACCGCCAGCCGTCTCGGCATCAATCCGCAGACCATCGACAACACGCTGTACGACGCTTTTGGCCAGCGGGAAGTCTCCACCATGTACAAAACCATGAACCAATACTTCGTGGTCATGGAGATCGATCCGCAGTTTCAGCAGGGTCCCGATGCGCTCAAGAATCTCTACCTGCGTTCCGCCACCGGACAGATGGTGCCCTTGAGCGCCTTTTCGCATTATGAGCGCTCCGGCACGGCACTATCGATTTCCCATCAGGGCCCCTTCCCCGCCGTGACCTTCTCCTTCAACATGGCCCTGGGCGCTTCTCTGGGAGAAGGAGTCGCGGCCATCCAGAAGCTGGAGCGCAACATCGAATTGCCCTCTTCGATCCGCGCCGGCTTCCAGGGAACCACGCAAGCCTTCCAGGCCTCCTTGAACTCTCAGCCGTATTTAATCCTGGCTGCCTTGGTGACCGTCTACATTGTCCTCGGCATTCTCTACGAGAACTACATCCACCCGATTACGATTCTCTCCACTTTGCCTTCCGCCGGAGTGGGCGCCCTGCTCGCCGTTCTCGTCACTCACAGCCAACTCGATATCATCGCCTTGATCGGCATCATCCTGCTGATCGGCATCGTCAAGAAGAACGCCATCCTGATGATCGATTTCGCCATTCAGGCCGAACGCAATGAAGACAACAGCCCCGAGGAGTCCATCTATCAAGCCTGCCTGCTGCGTTTCCGGCCCATCATGATGACCACGATGGCCGCACTGTTTGGCGGCATCCCCATCGCCATTTCCCGGGGCAACGGTGCGGAATTGCGCCGCCCCTTGGGCATCGCCATCGTCGGCGGCCTCATCGTCAGCCAGATGCTCACGCTCTACACCACCCCGGTGATCTACCTTTACATGGACCGCCTGCGCGCCTGGATCAGCGGCGGAAAGATGCACGCCCTCGACGTAATCCCCCCGAAAACCTCCGCCGCCGACTGAGCGCGGTCTTCGCTCGGAGCGCCCGACTTTGTTCACGCGCAAAAGATCGACTTTGTCAGCGGCGCTCGCTGGGAAGCAAAGACAGCGGCCTCGGCGGCCAGTTCAATGGTTGGTAATGCGGTCGATCATGCCACGTTCTCGGGCGGCGCGATCGCACCATCGAAAAGTACCGAGTGCCGCCGCGCTCAATGCCGCCGTCAAGACAACGAAGATGCCCAGCAACTTCAGATTGCCTAACCTGGTTAACGTTGGCGAGCCCGGCGCCGAAACCAAAAGGGACCGGCGTAGCAATTCCAGCCAGTACGTGAGGGGAATCGCAAATCCGATGGGGCGGAGCACACGGGGCAACACTCGTATCGGAAAGATGGCGCCGCTAAAGAGATAGAACGCGGCCGCCACCCCTTCGCCGAACGACCAGGCACTATCCGGCAGAAGCAGAGCGAGGCTCGACACCATGAGTCCCAGCATCGCCAGGGCGGCGAGGCCGATCCCGAACGTGGCCACTGAAAAGGGGCCAATGGGTCGTCGTGAAATGCACCGGCAGGTGAAGGAAAGCGATTCCGATGAGCAGCATGATCACCACGGCCGCCGAATCGGTGAGAAATCGCGCCGTGCCCCTTCCGGCCATGTACCAGCGAATGTCCACCGGCGCCACGTAGACCGAACGCAGGGTGTGATAGCGTTCGCGGTCGTCGATGACCGCGAAGCTCATGCCCGTCATGATCGCTCCCACGTAGGTGTAGAAAGCATTGCCCACATACATATAAGCGAACATCGGCGAACTGAAGTCGCCCCGCGTGACGGTGGCATAGAGCATCACCAGAATGCCGGTGAGCGCCAGCGGTCGAGCGATCGTGTACAGCGCGAAAAGGATCGGCTTCGTCCAATTGGCTTCTACCTGCCATCCCAGCCAAGTGGCCGTTCGAAACGAGCTCCAGTAGGTTTTACGCACGGTGTTCGGTAAGCTTGCCCTCGGCCACCGCCAGCCGCTCCATATACGCAAGCGACCAGCGCGCTGCCGCGAGGAAGATGAGCGCCAGTGCGAGCAGAATGGCGCTTTCGATTTTCGGGCTCAGAAAACCCAGCATAGCGCTGCGCGCGAATACGATCTGCCGCAGCGCATCCAGGCCCAAGGTCAGCGGAATCACGGAAGCCACGCCGGCAACCCAGACGTTGAGGCTGCTCAGAGGAAAGTACGTCCCGGAGATCAGATAGACCGGTTCTTGGGCCACGTCGATGAAATAGCGGGCCTCTCGTCCAAACAGCAGGAAGAGCGATGCGGACATCATGCCCATGGCGTAAAGCGCCGCCATCGTCAGGAAGAACACCAGGATCAGCAGCGGCACGCTGGAGACCGCGTACGAAATGTGGAAGAGCAGGCTGCCCAACACAATGATCAGCCCCGCTCGCACCGCGGCCAACACCATGCCGCCCAGCGCCATCCCCAGCAGGATAGCCATCATCGAGCCCGGCGCGATGATGTAGAGAGCGAGATTGCCAATCTGCCGCTCCCAGAAAAATTGGCTGGCCATACTCCAGATCACATTCACCCAGAACCAGCTCATGGCTCCCCCGAGGATCACGTAGCCGATCAAATCCTGAGACCCGCCGATGGCCCGGTACACGAAAATGTAAGCCATGAGCGCAACGAGCGGCAGGCCAACTTCAATCGCCAGCCGAGAGAGTTGGCGCTGGTATCCCACGGCGCGGGAGTAGGCGCGCCCCAGCGCCGTTCTCACGAAGAGCCGCCAGCCCGTGTCTTTATGGATTCGCGGGGTCATGCACCAACTCCATCTCCTCCATGCTTTTGCCCACCAGCCTGATGAAAACGTCTTCGAGCGTGAGCTCCTGCTTTTTCAGCGAGAGCAATCCGATTCCGTTGGCCTCCATGGCGGCGATCACCCTGGCGATCACCGGCTCCTCCATCAGCGCCAGCTCCAAAGTGCTGCGGCCGTCGGTTTCCTCTTGAGTAACCCTTCGCACGCCGGGCACCGACCGTATGGCGCCGGTGCCGGCGCCGTCCACGGGCGTGGTCTCCAAGCGATAGATCACTTCGCCGCGAAATTGTTGCTTGAGATTGGCGGGCGTGTCGCAGGCCAGCACGCGTCCATCATTGATAATGGCCACGCGGTCGCAGAGTTCGTCCGCCTCCATCATGTAGTGCGTCGTCAGCAGCAAGCTGCGCCTCTCGTCCGATTTCATCCAACGCCGAATGAAGGCCCGCACATCGCGCGAGGCGCCGACGTCGAGGCCCAGGGTTGGCTCGTCCAGGAAGAGCACGTCCGGATCGGTGAGGAAGCCGCGGATGATATTCATCTTCTGACGCAAGCCGGTGGAGAGTTGGTAAGACTTGGTATGAATGCGGTCCGCCATGTGCAACTCGTCGAGAAGGTCGCGGATTCGGCGGTTCGCCTCCCGCGAAGAGATTCCATAAAATTGCGCAAACATCCATAAATTCTCGCGAACCGTAAGCATGCCGTAGCCCGAAGATTCCCCGCCAGAGACCATGTTGATCAGCGGGCGCACTTTCTGGGCCTCGCGGCTGACGTCATAACCGGCCACGCGCGCGGACCCACTGGTGGGCGCTAGAAGCGTCGTCAGAATCTTGATGAGGGTGGTTTTTCCGGCCCCGTTAGGACCGAGCAATCCGAAAAGTTCGCCGCGCGCTACTTCCAGGTTTACGTCGTCCAGCGCAACCAGAGTCCCTGGACCATTCTTCTTCTCGCGCGTCCGGTACACGCGGCCCAGGTGTTCGGTTTCGACGGCCAGCTGTGCAGTCATGACCCATAGTCCAAGTCAAAAAATGCCGTTAGGTGGCGTACAAATGTTTCGGGAACCTAATTGTGGTGACTATATCACGAGCTTTATTACAGGAATGTGCGTGCTTGGAGCGGGCGCATGTTGCTTGCGCAGGAGCTGGCCGCATTCAGCCGGAGAATCGCGAATGGATCTAGCCGCACTGGTTTTTGAGTCGGAGTGCCGGTGGTAGTATTGCTGTAATGCCGACTCCCGCCCGCGAAAAAACGCCGCTCCCATTGCCTTTCTACGAACGTCGAGCCGACGGGGTACGAACCGCCACCAACGAAGCGATCCAGCAAAAGCAATCGTTTGGCATCGGGCTCACGACGCTGGGCTTATTCGCCTGCATTGCGCTGTACGAATCCTTGGTTGCCAAGAACTTCCCTCTTTGGACGGTTCTGCTCCCCGCCCCATTCGCCGCCTATCTCCTGCTGCAATCGCGCCGCCTGCAAAACAAAATCCTCAGACTCTTCCGGCTAGGCGAATACTATGAGGCCGGAATCGCGCGGCTCAACCGAAATTGGGAATCGCTCGACGAAGGCAGAGAGTTTAGCGATCCCGATCACTTTTATTCCGCCGACCTGGACCTGTTTGGCCACGGCTCCCTTTTCCAGCTGATCTGTTCCGCTCGGACCCAGGCGGGCCGCGAAATCCTGGCAAATTGGATGAAGGCGCCATGCCCCAGGGAAGAAGCGCGCGCCCGGCAGGACGCCATCTCCGAACTTCGCGAGCGTCACGACTTGCGCGACGCGCTCGCCGTCGCAGGCGCCATCAAGGCCACGGACTGCCGCCCGGGAACGTTCCGGGCCTGGGCAAGTGAAAGCTCGTCGCCATTTCCGTCCTGGAGACGCGCCGTCGCTTTCGTATTGCCGTTTTCTTTTTTGGCGCTCCCCCTCCTGTATTGGTTTCGGCGTATCGATGGACCAACCTTGCTGCAGAGTTTAATTCTGGTGTGTTTGCTGGAGGCCGGGTACGCCGCGGCCTCTTTTCGCCACACGCGATCCATCTCCGATGGCGTGGGCCCGATTTCGGTCGAGCTTCCCATCGTCAGTGAAATATTTCACATCATCGAACAGGAACATTTCTCGTCCGCAAAACTGGTGGCTCTTGCCGATCGCGTGCGGCAGGCCAGCCCTCCCGTGCGCCGCCTGAAATGGCTGATCAGGCTGCTCAAGCAGCGCGACGACGCGTACTTTACCGCGGAATCGTACCTGCTCCTGTGGGGCACTCAATTCACCATGGCGATCGATCATTGGCGCCGGCGCTATGGCGGGGCAATGTTGGATTGGCTGGCGGCGGTGGGTGAGTTCGAGGCGCTCATTTCGCTGTCCGCCTACGCTTTCGAGCATCCGGCGGATACATTTCCCGAAATGTTGGCAAGCGGCCCGGTACTGGACGCCGAGGGGATGGCTCACCCTCTTTTGGACGAAAATATCGCCGTCCGCAACGACGTGCAGCTCGGGCGCGAAACACAATTTTTGATCGTTAGCGGGTCTAACATGTCGGGAAAGAGCACTTTCATTCGTGCCATGGGGCTGAATGCCGTGCTCGCGTGGATGGGAGCGCCCGTGCGCTGCGCGACACTGCGCATATCGCCAGTCACGATCGGCGCGGCGATCCGAATTCAAGATTCCCTGGTGGATGGCCAGTCGCATTTCCTGGCGGAAATGAAACGCTTGCGCCGGATGATCGATATTGCGGGAAGCGAGCCGTTGCTCTATCTGGCGGACGAGATTATGAGCGGCACAAACTCCCATGACCGCAGAATCGCCACAGAATGGGTGGTCCGTGCATTGGTGCTGCGCCATGCCATCGGCGTAATCACAACTCACGATTTGGCCCTCACCGAGATCGCTTCTACCGGCCTGGCGGGACAGAACGTATATTTTGAGGATTCGGGTGAAGGGGGAAACCTGCATTTCGATTACAAGCTGCATCGCGGGCTGTTAACCCATTCCAACGCGCTCAATATCGCCCACATGCTGGGCATCGACACTGCCGCAACCGGAATAGCCAGCCCCGATGGGAAGAAAATCAAGAGTGTCGGTGGTGGCTCCTGATTAGCGCCAGCCGAGAGAGGATCGTCACCAAAACAAGAGCGGAAAATTGCGGAGGGGGCAAGCCGGAATGAAAATTCCCCACCCTCCGCGGCTTCGCGAAAGGTGGGGAAGGCCAACTAACGCGGCGAAAGCGACCTACCAGTTACCTTGATTGTTGCCGAAGGGGCCACCGTGGCACGCCGCGGAGCCGCTGTCGGTGAACGTCGCTGGAGTCCCTGCGGGAGCTCCGGGAAATTGCAGTGCCGACTGGTAATTCCACTGGTAGCCATTCGGATCGAGCGTCAAGGCCATCACACCCCAGTAGTTCCCGGTTCCCTTCTCGAGAAACGTTTGGTTGAAGATCCCGTCCCAGTCTGTGGCGGGTGTAATGCCGGTGGCGCACATGGTTGGCCCGGAGGTGGTGCAGGGCGCTGAGACGAGCGTATCGAGAGTCTCGCCGCCAGTGCCCACGATGAATTCCCGTATGCCCCTCTTCGGATCGGAAGTCCCGAGCCAGGTACCGGTGACACCGGTGACCGAAGTGTCGGCAGCATCAAAGTAGGGCCGAATGGGGGCGTAACGGGCATAGAGGTGGTCGTGTCCGTTCAGCACGAGGTCGGCTCCGGCGTCGTAGAGCATTTGCCACCAGGTTCCGGCGGTGATGCCCTCTTCGGTGAGGCCGTCTGCACCGCTATAAGTGGGCTGGTGCCAGTAGGCGACTGTGCACGCGGAATGATTCTCCTCGAGATCCTTTTTCAGCCATTCGGTTTCGGCGGCAAGCCAGGTGCCGTTGGAAAAGCTGCAGGCGCCCGGCTGCGTCTCGCACTCGATATTGAGGGAGATCAGGTGCCAGTTGCCCAGATTGTAGGAGTACCAGCCATCTCCAACTCCGACCGGAGCCGGGTTGCCCATCATGGGGCCGTTCGCATATTTTGCGGTTTGGACTCCGCCCGTTTGGTCGAAGTGCCCGGCCTGTCCATCCGAGCGCGGTATGGGTTGGGCGACGGGAGCGCTGCTGGCCGGATAGCTGCAACCCGTCTGCGACGATGGACAGGGGTCCCCGAGCGTAACCATCTTCGGGTTCCCGCTGCCGTCGATCTGGAAGCCGTTGAAATAGGAGAAGTAGCCGTAGCCGGCAACGCCGATCTCTTTGTGCTCGTCATAAAACTCGTGGTTGCCCGGCGCGGGCCGCGTGATCTTTTTGAAGCCGCCGAACGTCAAATCGTACGATTTCTCAAAATCCTGGTATTCGCCTACCTGGTATTGCAGATCTCCGAGGAGCGCGACGGCGTCAGGCTTAATACTCTCAATCTGATTCGCGGTGGCCTCCTGGGATAGCCAGAGAGAATAGCCGACGGTGCTCCCTGGGGGATTGCTGGTAGCGCTGCTGTAGGGGGCCTTGGGGGTGTCGCAGGTTTCGTTCGAAGCCTCACCGGTTTCGAAGTCCGCGTCTGGCTCGCAGGCGACGTCACCAACGACCACCAGCACGGGCGACCGCTGCAGTTTGTTATACGGCCACGGATTATCGCTCGACGCCGAATTGCCGTTCGACTCCCCATTGCCGTTCCACCAACGATTGCCGTCCGGCCACCAATTGTCGTTTCGATCCTGTGCCTTGGCCCCAGCTGCAAATGCCAGCATCGAGGCGGCCGCTCCCATGAGCAATGCCGCTCGGAACCTTCCCCCGATCGTCATCATGCGGTTTCTCCCATTCGGACTTGTGGTTGGATAGTTGCCAAAGCCACGGGTTTTACCGGGTCAACATTTCGCCTGTATGTCGAATGTGTGAAAAAGCTGTAACACGGATGACTTGGCGGGTGGTTTGAACCACTTAGGCGTAGCGAAACAGCGCCTTGAACCCAAAGTCCATGTGCTGCTGGATATGGCAGTGGAACAGCGTGAGGCCCGGCTGGTCGGCCACCAGATCGACGGCGGCGCGTCCAAATGTGGGAACAATCACCGTATCCTTCATGATGCCGGCAGTCGGTTTGCCGTTGATCTCGACAAGCTCGAACAGGTGCCGGTGGATGTGCACCGGGTGGCTGTCGTCGCTGCGATTGTGAAACACCAGCCGGTAGCGGCTTCCCTGCCGGAACACGAACTCCCGGTCGTGCGGATATTCCTTGCCGTTGACGAGCCAGTGATTGATCCCATGGGGCCCGCCCGGCACTTTTTCGAAGACCATGTCGATGGTCTGGTCCGGGGTGTGATGGGGCGAGGCCTTGCCAAACAGCGTATAGTCCCAGCGCGCGTGCGCGGGCAGAAGCCATTGCGGGCGCGGCTGGGCCCGATTGGCGTACTCCACCACGATACCCATGCCGGCTTGCCGCGCTGCATCGCGCAGCTCACCTAAAATCCAAACGCCCGGCAGATTCATCTCCACGATGGCATCCACGCGCTCCCCTGGGGCTATCTCGATCACGTCGACCTTCTGTGGAGCGGGCACGGGATTGCCATCGAGGGCGATCACCTGAAAATGATGACCGAATAAACCGATGCGATGAATTTGCGACGCGCTGGCATTCAGCAGGTGCATCAGGACGCGCTCGCCTGGCCGCACGCGGAGGGGCTCCCCCGCGCCGAGCATCTTATCGTTGATCGAATAAAGAGGAGCGTTGACTTCGAGCCCGTTCGGACGCTGATCTGGCTTGGCGGGTTTTTCGGGCATCGGGTCGTTGGGATCGGACTGCTCCTCGTCCGGGTCCATCGTAGTCAGAAAAGGCTGCCATTCACGCAGCGCCAGAAAGACTTCCTGGTCGTAACCTCCGGGGTCGTTGGCCGAATCGATCATGAGAAACCCGAACTGGCCGGTGTAGGCGCCGCGATGCAGATCCATCATGGCCGCAGTGTGCGAGTGGTACCACCGCGAACCCGCCGGCTTAGCGATGAATCGATAGCGCCGGCGGCCATGCGGAGGTACCGCGGGCGTGCCTTCTTCCTCGGCTCCATCCACGTCCGAGGGTATGAGCAACCCGTGCCAATGCACGTATTCCGGAACGTCCGTGCCGTTCACAACCTCTACCGCGACGCGCCGGCCCTCTCGCACCCGCAGCAAGGGACCGGGGACCTTGTTGCTGTAGCCGATGGTGCTGATCACCACCTGAGGGGCCAGCTCGACCGTCATGGGCGCGATCTGCAAGGTGAAATCCGCCGCGCCGTCGGTGGCGTCCGGTTCGAACAGCGCCGCCATCGGGCGCGGTGGCGGCGATGGGACTGGCCGAGGCGTTAGCGGCTGCGCCAATGCCGGCCGCAGCTCGCACGCCCCCGCCGCGATCACGGTGGCGCATCCAAGCCGCACAAAATCCCTTCGATTCATCTGTTCCTCATCCCGCCTGCAATGCCAGCGCCAGCGCGACCGCCCAATGAGCGCTGCCGGTATTTCATCCCCAAGCGCGCTTCGCCTTCGTTCACGTTCGTCCCTGCCTGGTAATCGGCACGGAGAAACATACTACCCAACTTTCAAGGGTTGGTCCCGAGAAACGGCGTTCTCGGAGAATGGCTTTTCGGGCCCGCGCCACATGACGAGAGGTAACTCATCGAGAACTGGCAGTCCGAATGACGGCAGCTGTGATTAAATGTCCGCAGGCGCTGATTCCGTTTTCGATTTGGTTCCCACAGGGAGGAGCTTCAATGAGAGAAATCTTATCATCACCGTCGGCTCGCCGCCGTTTTCTCGCCCGCCTCGGCGCGGGCGCCGGTCTTGCCGGTGCGGCCACCTTCGGCGCTTTCCCGGCCGCAGCCCAGGTGGCGGCTGGCGCCGACTGGCATCCTGCACGCCATGCCGAGGACGACTGGCTCGACGTTCCCGCGCTGCATCGCTTCGTCTTCGACACCACCACGCCCGACGGCGTAGACCTGGCGCTGCGGTTCGCAAACAATTATTTCGTTGCCAGTCAAAATGCTTATGGCCTGCAGGGCAGCGACCTCGCCGTGTTGATTATCCTTCGCCACAAAGCAACTTCGTTCGGCTATACCGACGCCATGTGGCTCAAATATGGCGCGCATTTTTCCGCCCAATCCGGCTTCATCGATCCGAAAACGAATCAGCCGCCCGCCGTTAACGTCTACGCGACGGGCAGTGACAGCCGCATGGGCGCGATGGCCAAGCGCGGTGTGCACTTCGCCGTCTGCCAGTTTGCGACTCGCGCAATCATTTTGAATTTCATCAAGGCGAGCGGCAGCGACGCGGACAAGATCCAGAATGAGCTTGCCGCCAATCTCATTCCCAACGCGCGGCCAGTTCCAGCGGGAATCGTCACCGTCAATCGCGCCCAGGAGCGCGGCTACTCCTTCGCCCACGCGATTTAGCCTTATTTGTCTGGGAGCATTAGTAATCCCGCCCCATTCGCAAGGGCAAAGATACCGATACCGACGATACCTCCTTCCCCAGCCAAGTCCTGAGAAACGGCGTTCTCAAACGCTGGAATTCTGGCCGCGCAGTGTCCGAGGACATAGGGATTCACTCGCAAACAGTAGTCGTGTGGCCTAGCCAAGTGTGCGGCGCTTAGAGCTTCCGCGATCTTGCGAACGGCCCGAACCATCGCGATCTCAGCTTCCACGCGCGCTCGGGTTCAAGAAAAGCGGGTGCGATCATCGCCGAACATACAACATCCGCGATGTAGTGCTGCCCGGTGGTGATGCAGGCCACCGCGATGAGCGCGGCGTAGGTCCAGCCCATCCACCGGGGCCGGAAGGCCCGGCCAAGAAAGATCGCCCACAGCACGTGAAACGATGGAAAGGCGGCAATCGGAGGGAAGGTGGTGCGTTCTGCACCCAGCAAAAACGTAATCCAGCCGTGGCCCAGCAACGCTCGCCGCGGAGCGCTGGAAGGAACCAGCCAATAGAAAGGAAACACGACCGCCATGGCGAGCCAGCACGAGATCGTTAGCCTTCGCAGATCTTTTCGAGTTCGTACCCACCAGGGCGCCGTTGCGATGACGACGTAAATGCTCTGATAGATGGGAGCGGTCCAGGAGAGGATGGGCAGACGGTCTTCGAAAGGCATGCCGAAGCTGATCCCATGCGCGGTCAATTTGGCCGTGACGGCATAGAGCAAAACCCACGGGACAATCACATAAGGTATAAATCGCAGCCGTTCGGCTATCGACGGAGATGACTCCTCATCGGCCGGAAGAATACCCGTGACAAGGCTGAGGCCCCGGCGGGTCTCCCGCAATGTTGCTGGCGTTGCCAAGTTCGCTTCCTCCGGGAGATGGGGGCGTTGCGTCGATCCGCCTGCATCACCCTTCGCTCGCCGTTGATTGAGCACGTTGTAGCCCAGTCTAGCGGCTCTCGGCCCCCACCGATCACTGGGACTTCGCGGGAGATGGCGGCGAATCGCGCCCGCGCAATTCCTGCATCGCCGCCGCGGATGCCAGTGATGTAGCAGAGTGCTCGCTTTTCGGCACCAGGACAGGATATATCGGCCTGCCGAAATACTGCGGGATTGTGAAGCCAGCCAGGCTGGCCAAATAAACTTGACGGAGACGCGCGCTGAGGCGGATGGCGACTAGCCACGGCTTAGCTAGCGCGGAGAGGTCACCAGGAAGATAGCGACGGCGACCGCTGCCGCCAGCAACAAGAAAAAGAGTCCGTACACCACAACGTATGTAAGGGCGTCGTCGACCAGCGTTTCCCCGGCCAGCCACCTTTCGAGGATCGCGCGATCCTTCGGTTTGAGCCCGATAAATTCGACTCCCATCCCCTCTTCGGGCACGTCGTCGATCACCGTGGCGATTGCCGTGAACCGGGCGCCGGCATGCCGGATGCGCACGCGTATGCGGCTTCCCTTGGGAAGCGGGTGTAAGGTCTTGACGAAGCAACCGCCGGCGCTCAGATCGCGGGTAAACAAAACCTGTTTGTTCCTGGACGCCAGGTCCTTTATTTCAGCCGGCGCACTGAAACTATGGCGCTGAGATCTCCGGGGCTTGCGGGACAACCACCTTCCCAGCAGTCCGTAGCTCTCGGATTCGACTACGTCAAAAGCGATTCCCATACCATCGGGCGTGACGTAAGCAACCACCCCAAACGTGGTGAAAACTTCCAGGCCATCGGCAATCTCGATTCGGACCTTGGTCTCTTTTGCGTACGGTTTTGCCGTTTCCACGAAGCATCCGGAGCGGCTCAATTCCCTGGTATGAGCGACAGCGATTCGCGAAGACTCTATTTCCGTCACGACGGATGTGGCTCGGAATGGAATGCGGGGGACGCGCCGGAGTTCGGTGGGGCGTTCCGCAATATTTACAGCCCTTACTGAGTCACTTTGGTCTGCGCGGATAGCCAACGGTTGAGCCACCGAGAAAATGCTTTTCATCGATAGTAGATGCAGTATCGCCGGCCGCTCAAGCCGCAATTAGACCAGGTATTCCAAAATGTAAGAGGGGGAGGCAGCCCGCGCCAGGGATCCCCATTTCCGGGGTCCGATAGACGGGATTCTCGTCCGGTAGAATTTTCAGGCCGGAGCCACATTCCGTTAAGAGGACGAATCGGGAGTGAGGCTTGTACACTTTGGTTCCGCTCAAGCATCTAGTTTCTTGTCGAATTATCGAATGGAAGGCTCACAATGAAGGAGCCGCAAAAGACCGGCCCACAAACGACCGAGCCGCAAAAGCCGCAAAAGACCGACCAGTCTTCCCTAGCGCGAGATCAGGCCATCCGCGCGGCGCTGGATCAGCACTGGGCGGCATCCGATGCCAGCGATTTTGAAACCGAGCACCGCATCTATCTCGAGGACGCGGTGCTCGATTACCCACAGTCGGGCGAGCGCACCCGAGGCCGAAGCAACATACAGCACCAGCGCGCCAGCCAGCCCAACAAAAAGCGCTTTACCGTGCAACGAATCGTTGGAAGCGGCGATCTTTGGGTCACCGAATTCATCCTGAGCTACGATGGCAAGCCCTCCTACACCGTGAGCATCATGGAGTTCAAGGGCGAGAAGGTGGCGCGGGAAACGCAGTACTTCGCGGATCCATTCCCGGCGCCCCCATGGCGCGCTCAATGGGTCGAACGGATGGACACGTAATCTCGAGGCCGAAACCGACGGAGGGACAACAGGTGGATTGGAAACGGCTGGTCCAGTTTGCGCTGCTGGGCAGCGGCGATTGGGAACCATACGCCATCCTGCTGGTACGCGTTTCGCTGGGCCTCTTCTTCGCCATCTCCGGGGGAAACAAATTGTTTGTCGCCGGCAGCAGGCAAACGATGTACCAAACGCTGGTTGAGGCCAAAGTCCCGCTTCCCCACCTGATGGCTTATTTCGTCTCCGGCGTGGAGTTCGTTGGCGGATGCTTGCTGGCCGTGGGGCTTCTTTCGAGCTTGGCCTGCGCGGCTCTATTGGGCGATATGCTGGTCGCCATCCTGACCACCAAGCTTTCCGCCCTGCCCAAAAGAGTTTCGCCTCTCAACTGGCTCGACGCTTTTTTCTACCTTCCGGAAGTCCTGTACGTGCTTTTCTTTATCTGGCTGATCTGCTCCGGTCCGGGAAAGTTCAGCGTCGATTATTGGCTGGCCGGCAAGCTGCGGAGTTGATCGACGAAGCAGCTTATTGCTACGCAAGAGCTTGATGGTCATTAGAGAAAGTTTTGCCGGTGGCTTGACATTATTTTGGAACAGAGGACATGAAAGGAAAATCGGAAATGAAAAAGGGTCTGCGCGGAATCAACCCCGCTTCGAGGCCGAGCGGCGACGGGTGTGTGGAATGCCTGGCGTCGCCGAAAGGCTGGTGGTTTCACCTCCGCCGGTGTGCGGAATGTGGGCACATCGGTTGCTGCGACAGTTCTCCGAGCCAGCATGCATCCAAGCATGCGGAGACGACAGGACACCCGATCATTGCCAGCTTCGAGCCGGGTGAGGATTGGTTCTACGATTACGAAAAGGAGGGGATGATCAAGGGTGTGGAGTTGCTCCCGCCGCATTCGCATCCGGAGGATCAACCCGCGCCTGGACCCGCAGGGAAAGTTCCGGCCAATTGGGAATCGCTGCTGCACTAGCCGGCGTGATCGATTTTTTATGAATGGGAGCGGGAGTCGGGACCCGTATTTGTAGTGAGCACCGTATCGAAAGGAGCCATCCATGAACGCGGTACAAGTCGAACAGAAGAGCTATGAGATGCCCCCGCGCGAAGGGATCACCGTCGCGCATTTTCTCACCGTCGCCGATGTCGAGCGATCGGCTCGCTACTACGAAAAGGTCTTCGGCGCTCGCATTCTGACCATGGGTGACGGCAACGCGCCTCCGTACCTTCAGCTTGCGAATATCTGGATGATTCTGAATGTCGGGGGCGGGCCGACCCCGGACAAGCCCACGGTAACGCTCAGTGTGCCCGATCCGAATCACATCAACAGCTTTATGAATTTCCGCGTTGCGGATATTCAAGCGTGCTACGAATTGTGGAAAAGCCGGGGAGCCGAGTTCCTCACGCCGCCGATTCCCAAGTACGGCGAGATTCGCTGCTACATCCGCGATCCCGACGGTTATATCATCGAGGTCGGACAAAGCACGTCTCTCAAGTACGGTTAGCGCTCGGCCCGGATGGGATTCGGATTTAAACGGTTGCGGATGTTCTCTTGAGGCCGTCCGGGCTGCGGCGCCGAGCGACGGATTCGTCGTCGCTTTCCGCCAATTTTACTTTGACCAGTCACTCGCTCCGGCATCGAAAGGAGTACCCAATGGACGGCACAGATGGACGGAAAGAGGCCACGCGCGTGACCGCGCCTGTCGCGTCGAACACGCTTAACGTGAACGTTTTTACGGCCCCGGGAAAGACGATGGTCGGCGAGCGGCCCAAGCCCTTCGGCGAAGCGCTCGGCTTTGACCCGATCACGTCGACTTTAATCTTCGGCGAGTACGACGCAGTGCTGGTGGACGCAATGGGGACAGTGGCTGAGGCCGAGGCTCTCGCAAATTGGGTTGCTCTGCACAACCGCAACTTGGAGACCATCTACATAACGCACGCCCATTTCGACCACTTCTACGGTCTGAGTGTTCTGCTCGACCGTTTCCCAGGCGCTCGGGCGATCGCAACACCCAAAGCGGTGAACGCCATGCAGATGTCTTTCTCTCCCACGGTGGAGCGGTTGGCCCGCCGGCTCTTTCCCGGGCAAGTGCCCACCAAGTTGGTTCCACCCGAGCCCTATGAGCACGACACGTTCACTCTCGAGGGCCACGAATTGCGCATCATCGAGCAGGGCCGCACCGATAGTCCCGATTCGACGTCTCTATACGTTCCATCGATCGGCCTGATCGTCGCCGGCGACGTGGTATACAACCAATGCCGCATTTACGTCGGCGACACCACCCCCGAGAGCCGCAAGAATTGGATCGCGGCGCTAGACCGCTTGGCGGCGCTGAACCCGACGATGGTTGTCGCCGGCCACAAGAAGCCTGGCGCGCCCGACTCTCCCTCGACGATCCAAGAGACCAAGCGTTACCTCGAGGACTTCGATCGGATGCAGAAAACCGAGACATCCGACCAGGAGCTGTTCGATCAGATGACGGAGCTGTACCCGCATTGGGTAGCCAATCAGTCGTGGTTGATGTTCGGATTCCCGCAGCCATGATGGTCGGCAAGCGGCCAAAGCCCTTCGGCGAAGCGCTCGGCTTTGACCCGATCACGTCGACTTTGATCTTCGGCGAGTACGACGCGGTGCTGCTGGACGCAATGATGAGGTGGCTGAGGCCGAGGCTCTCGCGAATTGGGTTGCTCTGCACAAGCTAAGATCTCGGGAAACAGATTCGATTTCAGAGAGGAGAACAAAATGACAACAAAAGGAAAAGTCCTGGTGCTCGTCTCGAGCGGTCACGGCTTGCCATTGAAAGATGGCAAGGTTTATGCCGGCGCTGGCTACTATCTCAACGAACTGACGGTTCCGGTTCGCGCCTTGATGAAGGAAGGCTACGAAATCACTTTCGCCAACCCCAAAGGCAACACGCCGCAAATGGATGTCCATTCAGCTGTCGCCGATTTCTTCGGCGGGGACGAGGCTAGGCTTCAGGACTATCTAAAATTCCGCGACACCCTTACCGGGCTCAAAAATCCGACTCGCATCTCGGATGTCATCGCATCGGGCCTGGATCAATATGACGCTGTTTTCGTCCCCGGCGGCCATGGCCCGATGATTGATCTTCTCGATGATCCCGACGCTGGCACGGTGATGAGACACTTTCATGAAACATCCAAGCCTACGGCGGTGCTCTGCCATGGCCCGATTTCACTTCTCTCGGCTCTTCCGAATTCGACGGAGGTGGTCGCAGCGCTGGCAGCGGGCGATCCTGCTGGAGCGCGGGCAAAGGCTCAAGGATGGATTTATTCCGGATATAAGATGACCATCTTTTCGACGGCGGAAGAGCAGCAGCGGGAGCCGCTTGAGATTGGTGGTAAGGTTCTCTTCTACCCGGACTTCGCCTTGCGTACGGCGGGCGGTGACGTAAGTGTGCTCGCTCCATGGAAGAGCTACGTCCTTCAAGATCGCGAGTTGATCTCGGGTCAGAACCCGTTCTCGGACGAAGCGCTTCTGAAACTTCTTCTGCCGGCACTCAGCGGGAGAAGAAGTAAGAGGGCTGGCGCATCCTCCGTTTGATCGAGTCCTCGCTACTAGCGCGGCCATAACCTACATCAACCGCCGGTGCGCATGTTTCCTCGCGCATGATGGAGGGTTGTACCTGGTGAAGCAGATCGATGCCGCTCTCTTGGACGCCGGATAAGTACGCAGAAGCCGGCCCGATGCACGAAAATAAAACGCGCGGGAATATTATGATTCTAACCGGGCGCTAGACTTCGACGAGTTATCAATGCCCCGATTGCTTTCCGTAAATGTCGGCCTTCCACGCGACGTGGCCTGGAACGGTAAGACCGTCCGCACCGCGATCTGGAAAAGTCCCGTTGCGGGACGGCCAATGGCGCGCAAGCTCAATCTTGCTGGCGATGGTCAAGGCGATCTCGCGGGTCATGGCGGGGAGCAGCGCGCCGTTTTCGTCTATCAGATGGACGCCTACCACTTCTGGGAAAGCTTTCTGGGACGCAAAGACTTCGTCTTCGGCCAGTTCGGAGAGAACTTCACGGTGGAGGGGCTTGCCGATAACGAGGTCTGCATTGGCGATCGCTACCGCATTGGCGATGCCGTATTTGAAGTGAGCCAGCCGCGCGTAACCTGCTACCGCGTGGGCATTCGGATGAATGAGCCGCGGATGCCAGCGCTGCTCGTGGCGCATCACAGGCCGGGATTCTACTTTCGCGTGTTGCAGGAAGGAGAGGTTGGGGCGGGCGACGACATTGTAAAAATCACCGACGGCCCGGAGCGATTCAGCGTGGCCGATGTTGACGCGCTCCTCTATTTGCCGGGACATTCTCGCGAGCAATTGGAACGCGCACTGCGGATTCCCGCGCTGAGCAAGGGTTGGCAGGGTTCTTTTCAAGCCGTGCTCGCGCAAGAGTCGGGCCCGAAACCCGCCGAGGGAAATCCGGGACTCGCGAATGAGGAGCAAGCGCCGGCGTGGCCCGGCTTCCGGCCGATGCGCGTGGCGAATATTCATAAGGAAAGCCAGCGCGTAAGTTCCTTCATTCTGAAGCCAAGCGACGGGTGGCCTCTTCCTGCCTACCAGGCAGGTCAATTTGTGGTTTTGCGGCTGCTCGTCGATCCGGGCAAACCGCCCGTTCTTCGCAGCTATTCGCTGTCCGATCTGCCTGCGCCCGATCATTTGCGCATCAGCGTCAAGAGCGAATTGAACGGGATTGGCAGTTCATTTCTGTGCAACCGCGCGCGCGAAGGCGATGTATTGGACGTCAGCGCGCCGCGTGGCAGCTTCATGCTGCGTCCCGGCCAGACCCCGGTGGTTCTGCTGAGCGCTGGAGTGGGCGCAACGCCCGTGATGGCGATGCTGCACGCGCTCGCCGCCGAGAAATCGCCACGAGAGATCTGGTGGATCTATGGAGCGCGCAATCGCGTGGAACATCCCTTTGCGGAAGAGTCGCGTTCATTACTGAAACAACTCTCTCGCGCGAGAGGATATATCGTGTACAGCAGGCCCGCTGCCACCGACCGAGCCGGTTCGGACTTCGACGCTCCCGGGCACGTGGACACAGCTTTGCTCGAGAGAATCGGCGTGCCCCGGGAGAGCGACTTCTATCTCTGCGGCCCGTCCTCATTTCTTGCAGGACATGGGCGATGGGCTGCGAAACTGGGGTGTGCTCGCCGCAAGTGTGCACACGGAAATCTTCGGTACTCTCGAGGCGATTACGCCTGGCATGGCGCAGGTTAGTCACACTCCTCACCTGCCGCCAGGGCCGCCCGGATCCGGTCCTCCAGTCTCGTTCGCGCGCAGCGGAATTACCGCCGCCTGGGATGCGAAATTCGCGAGCTTGCTGGAACTGGCGGAAGCGTGCGACGTTCCGGTCAGATGGTCGTGCCGGACGGGAGTCTGCCATACCTGCATGACCGGCCTGATCGCCGGATCGATTACTTATAATCCTGAGCCGCTGGAGAGGCCCGCTCCCGGGAACGTGCTGGTATGCTGTTCCCGGCCAGACGCGGGTGTCACTCTGGATCTTTAATCGCTGCACAAACTGACAGGAGGAGTCCCATCATGCGTTCCGATATTGTGCCCGGAGGTATTTTCCCCAACTACGAGCTGCCCGATCACACCGGCACACCGCGCAAGCTCAGCGAACTTCAGGGCGAAGACCCGCTGATTCTCACGCTCGCGCGCGGCCACTACTGCCCGAAGGAGCACCAGCAGCATTTGGAGCTCGCCGCGGCCTACCCCAAGATCGCGGTGGCCTACACGCAGATCGCCACCATCGCCACCGACGATCACCACACGATTCAGGAGTTCCGCGCGTCGGTCGGCGCTCAGTGGCCCTTCCTCTCCGACACGGAGCGAAAGGTTCAGAAGGACCTCGACATCCAGGAGTATACCGACCCCGAACACAATCCCATGATTCCGTACACGCTGGTGCTCAAGCCAGGCCTGGTGATCCACAGCACCTACAACGGCTACTGGTTTTGGGGACGTCCTTCGATAGCGGACCTATGGCGCGACCTGCGCGCGGCCACCAGCGCAATCCGACCCGACTGGGACCTGAGCACGCCGGGCCTCCGCGAGGCATGGAACGCGGGCGACAAGTCGCGCTTCCACGGCTGGAACAAGCGCGGCGACGCAAAAATGCCGGGACAGTCCTCCGCGGAGCAGAAAAAGTAAAGATGAACGCTGGCGAATGCCCCATCTTGGGGCGATGATGACCATGAGGAACTGGAAACGCTGGTCGGTAAGTACCCCTGCACGGATACCCGCCGCATAGTACATCCCTTACTGGCAGTTATTAATTGGCTTCTCTGGTTCAGTGCGCGCTCAATCAGCGCACGGAGGGCGGTTCTTAGTGAAACTTCACGGTAAACATCACGGGAGGACCGGCCTTCTGTCCAGTGGGCGTAAGCGGTTGGAATGTGTAGTCCACGCTATCGAAGGTTAGCGTTACGGTCTCCAGCGGTATGGTATGCCCCGGAGTGTTGAGGTCGGTTGATTCGCGCACCGACTTAATTTGGACGCCAGTCATCTGAATGCTGACCGCGGACGTACCTTGTAATTGGACCTCTAAATCCGCGCTGGCAAAGGATTGCTTCGACTGTGCTGCTTTCATAAGTTCAGCGCCGGTATTGTCGGTGGGGCGGGTGAACGTTAGTTCGTCGGATACGCCCTTCGGCGTCGGGGCATCGAGCGGTCCCCACACATAAGAGAACGGAGTGTAGGTATTGGTCGTCCCATTTTGGTCGGTAATGTTGAAGGTGATGCTGTACTGGGCATGAGCCGGAGAGGCGCAAAGCGAAATCACTGCAACCAACACAAAGCCAATGCCGATTCGAAGAGCAATTGCCGACGATTTCATGCTTCCTCCAAGACGCGCAGGCTCACATGCGTCCAAATTTTTATCAAGCACGTACTGGGCCAATCCCTATGGATCAAACATGAGATACATGCAAAAAAAATCAACTCTTGTATGGTACTACTTTGTCCTTTTCAGGCACGAGAATAGCCAAGCTGTGGTGGCCAGATAGTTCACCCAGGCCGGACAACTCCCGAGAAACTTCTCGGGAGTTGGCGACCGAACGAATAACGCGGGCAGGGGGTTTTTCCCTTGGTCAGCCTGAGAGTAGTCTGTGTCATTTCGCCAAATCCGCAATTTCTTCCAGACCAAACTGGAAGCCTCCGGCAGCCATCCAGGGGCACGCAGACAATTGTGACTCCCGAATTGAACGATCAGCCATAGCGCGGAAGTAACGCCATAGCGGAAGACACAACTCGTCCCAGCGGGCTCACCTGCTGAAAAACGGCAAGGCTCCGGCGGGCAAGTCCTGCTAAACGGGATTATGCCAACCGGAGGGCCAGTAGCCCAGATTCCGTCTATAACGGCGTCGGCGTCGTCAAGAACTTTTTCAAGCACACCCTTACTTTTGCGAGCCGGGAGCGGCGTCCAGGGCGGTCCGACCGTTTTTGTCGGACCGTTCATCGCCAGACCCTTGACGCTGCGGACGGCTCGCTACCATGGCGTCTGGACGAAGCGAAGCTTCGTCCTTACCCGGGATTCCTTTGCGGCGTCTGACCAAGACTCCTCTCTTTGAATCCTGCGGGGGAAGTCAGCTTCCCACCAACCATCTATGCGATCCTCAACCACGGACCATGATTCACCTGTTCGAACTCCTCCGTCTCTTTCCAGAGGAGGCAGGGCGCTCAATCAAAAACACGATAGGCTTCCACCTACCACGGAAACTGCCGGGCTGCCCTGCATGGGAGCCGGCGGCACGGGCTGCGCTGCTTCACGCAGCTTCCCATACAGCCGCACCGCCAACTTTCGTGCGATGGCTACCTTGGCCACCCCACGGCCGCGGCGGAACTTCAATCGCTGATAGTCCCGCCGCAATTCCGGATCGTGGAGCGAGGCCGTCTGGGCTGCTTCGACCAGCAAAAACCGCACCATGGAGTTGCCTTGCTTACTGATCGAACCCAACCGTTGCCTGCCGCCAGCCACTACTCTCTTCAGTAGGATTCAAACCCAGGTAACTCACCACCTGCTTGCTTCTCTGGAAACGGCTGACTGGCCCAATCGTCAGTACGAACGCCAGTGCTGTCACCGGCCCCACTCCTGGCTGTGTCATCAAACGCACGGCCGCGGGGCGCTTCGCTGCTTCCTGGATCACGGCTCGATCCAATTCATCGATTACAGGCTCGAGCTGGTCCAGCATCTCTAACAGTTGCTGCCTGCGACGACTGGCCCAGGGACCTAGGGACAGACCCTCTAGTTCCTTGCGCCCCACAACCGTCCACAGCTTCTTCTTTCGGCAGATGCCCTGGCCCATGGCCATGGCATGCAATTGGTTCTTCAAGGAAGTTCGCATGCAGACCAATTTAAATCGGTGCCGCAGCAGTTGTCGCACGTCCCGCTCCTCCGTGGACGGAATCCAGATCCGCGGAAATTTGTCTCTGAGCAGCAGGTCCAGAATATGGCAAGCATCACGCGAGTCACTCTTCTGCTTCCGCACCATGGCCGCACGGATCTCCGCCGCATCTCCTACCCACAACTGATGCCCTTGCTCGGCGAGCATCCGTTCGAACCACTGCGCGTATCCGGTGGCCTCCATTCCTATGCGCGCCGGAATCGCCAGCCCGGCGTAAAACTTCCGAGCTTCACCGTTCTCGTGTTCTAACCGACGCTCGATGATTTCGCCGGTCTGTGGATCCAGCATCGCAATTTGCTGGAACCGCGAATGGAAATCGCATCCTATAATCAGCATGCTCGGCTCCTTTCCTTCCGAGTCTTGGTCAGTTACCGCTACCAACTTTACTCGGTCGGGGGGAGCCGACGCCGTTATCTAATCAAAAACCTGACTTGTCACCGCTTAAGCGCGAGCGCGAGGTCCGCCGCTTGAAGGTTTGCTTGAGGTCTCGTTCCATTCCTCAATGATTTTTGTTCGCAGATTGAGCAGCAGATATTCGCCCGGCTTGTCGAGCTTGAGAAGTGCTGCGCAAGAATCGGCTTTTTCCTTGCCGATCGACGTGCTGATTGGGGAATAATGACCATTCGGGCCTCTTCTGAGAATTACGTAGCTATCATTGGCCACCGGATTACCACCCCTCTGGTGCGGGCGCGAAGGCCCGCTGCGTTCCGAGTGGAGAAACGCCGGGGGCAGCAGCGGGCCTTTCGCCTTTTCGGTGTGTGTGTTCCGTCTGATGATTGACGCGTGAAGAAAGTTCGCGTGTTTTTTTTTGCGGTCAGCATGGAACAAGAGCGCGGCAAAGAAGAAAAGCCGAAGGTGCCACGCGAGAGCTACGTCGATCAATCTTCGTGGGACCGCTATAAATAAAAGCCTGCCGTTTCGTGATCCCAACTCCCCAAAAAACGGGATTCTCGGATACTGGCTCCCACAGGACGATAAGGTGACTTCTCGGGCCTTGGCACACTCGTCCAGTCCGGATGCTTTTTCCTTGGTTCTTTCGCTGGTTGGGTCAGGGGTCGTTTGAAGGCTTGCCGTTACCGGGCACGTTCGTCGTGTATTGCTTTGAGGCGAACTCCCGGAGCACGGCTACACCTGCGCGTGCGGCAACAGCGATACCAAAGTTAATGAAGACCAGCCGGGCTCCCCGATTGTCATGAGGGTAATAGAGGTTGGACAGCAGACCTGAACCAAGGCTGCCGAGGAAGAAAGAATAGTTGGGCATATTGCGGCCGTCATCTCCACGCAACGCAACCGTATAGCCGAGTGCGTGCAGAAGACGGGAGCCGGTGGATCCCGAGCCCTGATAGAAGTAGCGCGGATCTTGATGGAAGAGAGAGGGAAATACCGCATAGCTCAGGTAGTCTCTGGTAACGGCATCGCCGAAGGCGGCGGCGTAGCGCTTGCCGTAGCCTTCGAGGCCCTGCCCGTATCCGGGAAACCTGTTGGTCGCCTGCTCAATGCCGGCAGTGACGCCGGCACCAAGGAACTGAAGGGGATCGAAGACGTCGTGAGCAACGAGCGAGTACTTTTGCTTTGTGTTGAGCGGAGCGGCGTAGTAGATGTAGCTCGTATAGAAATTCGGAACAATCCCAACAATCCGCTGCTGCTCCTGCGCCTTTATCTGCTGAGCGGCGACCACGTCGGTGGGACGCACCGTCAAGTGGGTATCTTCCGCGGCCACCTTCAGAAAGATTGCAGGCATTTCGTAAAGTTGCCGGGCTGCGAGGACAATCGCCGCCGATTGGAAGGGCTCCAGGTCCTTAGCCTCGACCACGACGCGATAGGAACCAGGAGGAATGGGGCTGAACGCAAATTCGCCATTTGCCCCGGAGAGCGCCGTGCTACGCGGTGATCCCTTCGCGTCGGTCAGGGTGGCTTCTGCTGCGGCAATGGCTACTCCGGTCTCATCTTGCACCACGCCGGAGATGCTGGCTGAGGCGTCCGGGGTCGTGGCCTGGGCACTTGCAGTGTTCGGTCCGGATTGAGGCGGAAGCTTCTCCGGAACGCTGCCGCTGAGGGGAGGAGCAACTCCTAGTGAAGACGCGCCGGTTGAACCGTCCGCCGGCGACGTGTCGCCCTGGTTCTGTGCGAAGGCGTTACGCGATTGTACCGAAAGCAGAACAGCCACAAGCAGGATCGTGCGGGACAACCACGGAAGCGTGGCACGCTTGCAGGTCATGTTTATCGGATGCAGGAGGGCATCTCCGACCAGTGAGCCTCAACTTACCCCCTCTCACCGGTAAAGGCCAGCGTTTTTGTTGCGGATGTGGGTGGTGCGATCGCGGGTACACCGAAAACATGAACGTGTGGCGCAGCCAAGTCCCGAGAACGGCTTTCTCGGCTACTGGCACACAGCGACATGCCTGGAGCATTTTCCAGACGGCCTTCGTAGGTAGAACACCCCTGTCCGGGAATTTCCCGCCGGTACAATTGACTGCAATCCGATGGCGAGCGAGAGTGTGAGCGCATTCTCCCAGAGATTACGTCGAGGAGGCGTATGTGACGGGTACCTGTGACTCTTGCGATCGTGTGGCGGAACTTTTTGAACTGCCGGGACGGGAAGACAAAAACTGCTCCCAATGCGACTCCGATCTCTCCACGATGATTTTGCTTTATGAGGCTCTCAGCGAGGCCGAGCGCCTGGGAATCGAAGCCCCCGAATTGGAAACTGAAGTCATCGAGGTTCTGCTCGGCTATCTGAAGCGATGCGGAATGGATTCCTCGGCGGCTGTGGAATAGCTGCCGGTCTGATGGCAGAGGCGGGCGGCTAGGCGAAGGGCGCTTTAGGAGACGATATGGTTAGCGAAGGAACTCTGGAAGTGGAAAACCGCACGAGGTTCTACGGAATGAGGACGGCACGTTCCGAGTGATCTCCCCGTCCGGATACATTTTTCGGGTTACCTGCCGCAAGGGACGCAATATGCGAGTCCGCGAAATCGGCAGCTCCAATGCGCCGTTTCGCGCGGTCGCCCATCACGACCGGTTCGACGGATCGTCCTGCCAGCCCGCCAGCCGGCGATGGCAAATCGAGAAGATTGCGTAAGACGCGCTCGTCCGGTGGGCCTGCTTCTGCCGCCGTGCTTCTTCCGTGCTTCTTCCGCAAGGGCAAGAGTGGCTGTCCCACTGTCGCAGCCATGTACCAAATAGGCACATTTCTAGCTTGGTGACCGCGGTCACAGTTTCAGTTTGAAACACCCTGCCACAATAGAGATCTGGGGGCGTCCCGAAACGGGACGGAGGCAGATGAGGGAAACACCAAAATACGCGGAGATCAGTGACGCCGAGCTGAGGGAAATTGAGGCTGAATTTGGTCATCCGCTTACCAGAGAACTCGCACAATGGTTCATCCGCAACCGGATTAATCGTGAAGCTGTGGAAAGAATGCTCGAGGCTCCGGATTCAACTCACGTTGACTCATGCCCCGAGGTGCGGAGCGTCCGGCAGGCGGCGCGGCCAAAGGTAATCGGACGAATCCCGGCGCCAAAGAAGAGATGCGCCTGAAATTGCAAGCCCATTGTGGCAATGCTGTGGCAATGCCCTTCTCTTGCGCGGCCGGTCTTCACCGGCGATTTACCGCTGCCCATTCCGGTTTTCTTTGCGGCGCTGGCCTTACTCATTTCGTTGGGGCTGAGCGAAGATCCGTGGGTTCCCTGGGAAGGCGCACGATCTGCACCGTGCACGGCGCGTGACGCGCAACGGCTTCCGAAACGCTTCCCAACAAGAAACGGTTCAGGCCTTTTCGTCCATGCGAACCGAGTACGATCAAATCGGCACGCCATTCCGTAGCCAGGTCGATGATGCTTGACTTCGGGTCGCCCTCTTTGAGAATTGGCGTGGCATTTAGACCTGAGTCACGCAATCTCTCAGCGGCCTTGGCCACCAGTGCTTTGGCGTGTTCCCTTCGCGTTTTCCATAGGGCCTCAAATTCGGGCTCGTATCCTCCCATTTCGCGGCCGAGCACCGTGGAAGGCGGTTCCAGCACATGCAGCACCCACACCTTCGTATCCTTCGGGCCTTGTGCGGCCACGGCTCTTAGCGCGGCCTCGGAGAATTCAGAGTCATCGATCGCAAGCAGAATCGTCATGTGCTGTCATCTCGGTTTGCGGACTTGGAATGCTTCGAATCGTTTTTCAGTAAAGGATTTCAGCAAAACATGGGGTTTCAGTAAACCATTGGAACACAGGATACAGAACGGTTGCCTAAAATGTCTGCGCGCTGCGCACGTCCACAACCCCCCACAGCATGGCGCGGTCGCATTCGGCATGGTTGCCGCTCAATCCCGGCGGGGGTTCCGCAAAACTCCGCAAGACGACGACGGCCCCGTCGGTGGCCGCGTGACGCACGGCCTGCGAGAGCCTGGAAAGATAAGCCTGTCCGGCACCATCGAGAATGTTCGAGAGCGCGAAGCCATCAAAGAACCGGGCCGGACACGATTCCAACCAGGATGCTGCGTCGGCTGAGACGAATCGGATGCCCGGCGCCGACTGCCGGCGATCCTCTCCGGTTTCGCCGAGCAGGAGAGCGCGCGCATAGGGATTCGCGGCGTTGGGATGCCGGGCGAATCCCCTTTCCAGCCGCTTCCGAAGCACCGCGCCGAATTTTGACGGCAACGAAGAAAGGAATCGCGGCGCGTATACCGCGTGTAAGATGGGGCCACACATCAAAGTATCGAAGCCCGCGCGGAACCGGCGTGTGTCCAGATGCTCTCTCCAGAAAACCATTTGTTGGTCGACATCGGACAGGTCCAGGAAAGCGCGCACAAGACTCTTGCGCCAACCCACCAGCGGCATGAAAGAGCGCAGAACGCTCATGGCCCGCTCGGCGTCGCCTGTCTCCGCGACTCCTCCGTTCGCGCGCCGCTGAGCATAGGCGAGCTGGGTTGGATTAATGTCGCAGGCGACCACTTCATGTTCGCCGGCCAGCAACATTGCAGTATCGCCGGCCGATGCAATGCAGAACACACGGCCTTTGCCCCGGAACGCCGTCTGCTCGATCTGCGCGTCCTCGTGCATGCGCCCGAAGAGCAGCCGGTGTCTGCGGCTCCACCAACTGAGACGACCGGAATTCCAAGCTGTTTCCGGCCTCAGATCCGGCCTCCGGGAATGGCGCCGCATACCCAGATCAGCGCGAGGAAAGCGATGTTCTTGACGACCATGCCGGCAGGCTCATGGATGATGCGGCGGGCCCAGACCAGCCCGTTGGCGTTGAGCGCCACAAGCACGGCCACCTGTACCAGGGCACACACACCCGGAGCGATTCCTGCCATCACCCATACCGCGAGCCCCACCTCTAACACGCCGAGCGCCTTGAGGAAAGGCACTGCAAGCCTGGGCCCCAGCCGCGGCACCGCCGCGACCACTTCGACCTGTGCCTGCACGCCGCCGAGAATCTTGCACCATAAACCTTCGTACAGCCAAACTGCCGCGACGCTGGCGCGCAGCACGACTAACGGCGGGAAAGCGATTGCGATACTGTGCACGTAGGAACTCCGAGGCAATTGCACGGCCTGGCAAGAGACTCCGGCGCCGGGCGGATCGCCTGATTTCGAGGCATGACTGCCGCGTACATACCGCGCAGGATGTGTGCGTGCAGTTGCCTGACGAGCAGGGCTTCCAGAGGGCGCCACACGCGGCGCGGATGCAGATAGGCGTCATAGTTGGTGATCAGCACGACGTCGGTGGCATCGTGGCAGCTCAGTATTTGATAGGAACCGCCGCGGGTGCGAATGCAGTCCTCAATCCCCAAACTTTGGCCGATCACCTCAAACTGTAAGGAACGCGGGCGTACCACTTCGGTAATTCGTTTTACCAAATCCCCTCCCCGATACACGCAGCGGACCGCGGAACCAACGCGGGTTTTGTCGCCTTCGGTTCGGACCGGCTGTGGCAACAAGATGCGCAGAAGCAGTGAGGGGCACCCAGGGACTTCTTCGTAAAGCATGATGTGGTTCCAAGCCTCATTGGGGCTGAGGTTTAGATGAACCCGCGTGGCAACCGTTTCGCCTACCGCCGTGCGCGCGGATAGCAGGCCTGCGATTCGATACGATCCGGCTGCGAATTTCCGCAGCAAGGATCTGGATCGCAACGGCTTTGTCGCTGGACGGAAGAGGACGTTCACTTTGCCGACGTCACTCGTGCCAGGATTTTGGCGTTTATGGTGCCGCCCAACGCTCCCGCAAATGCCCCGATCAACGCCGGAATAACGTAGATATTAGACACCATGGCGCCGTCGAACCAATGGCCCAGCACGGAGGGTCCGAGCCACGCCCCCACCCAAGCCACCATCCATTGGCCGAGAAACCCATCGATACCCATGAACAGGCGATAGCGAAAACCCCAGTGCACGACGGCGGCGCCAATCCCGCTTAAAACCAGCAAAACAAAGAAGGCGGAAAAGGGCATTCCGATCAACGGAGCAGGCATGTCAACCCTCCCATCTGTTTGAAGCATCCGGACTTTAGGCTATGTAAAGTTCTCGACAAGGTTGCCGATCTTGCGTTGAGATCGCTTTTTCGTCTGTGATCTACGTCACAAACCGGCATAAGAGGCTTTTTTTTCTTGTGCAAAGCTTTTTAGGCGCCTGTGTGACCACGAACGTTACGGGGAGTGACTGGGGTCACAGCGCCTTCGCATTGTTTGGCCGAAAATAGGTTTGGTAAGTGAATAAGGAGATGTGATGCCACCTCTTACAACGCCAGCGACCGCAGTTCTCTTTATGATCGCCTTTTTCGTGGTGATGATGGGAGTCCCGTTATTTATTCTGCGGTCGGCTCGTCATCACTAATTAAGGCGTGTTCTTCACTCGTAGTTTAATTCGTTCGAGGAGCCGGGTGGGATGAATGAATGCAGTGAATCTTGTGCGCGCCGAAAACGCTTGGTCTTGTCGGCCTTTTTTGTTCTAACCCTGGTGGGCGTGAACCGCGCAGCCGCGAATGACGCCCAGCCGCCTTGGTCTGTTCCAGAAAGCGCCAGGAACGTGAAGAACCCGACCAAGCCATCCGCGGATGGGCTGAAAGCAGCGGCGCAGCTCTATCATCAGAACTGCGAACTGTGTCACAGCGAGTCAGGTTCCGCCAATAGCCCGGCAGCCAAGTCTCTCCCGCAAGAGCCTGCGCGTTTTACCGACGCGAAAATGATGAAGAAAGCTACCGATGGCGAGCTCTTTTGGAAAATTACTGAAGGTCGACCGCCTATGCCCTCGTATGAACACCAACTGTCCGAGGCGCAGCGCTGGGAACTGGTAAATTACCTACGCCAGCTTGTTGAGCGGGCGAAATACCAATACTTAGGAAACAAAGAATAAAAGGTAAATCGCCGCTCCGGATCCCACGAGAAATAAAGCGCTTCCGCAAATGCTAGGGACTTGGCCGGCTGTGATGGATGTCACAGACTGGAAGACGACGCTCGGTTATCTATAGCTTGTAAGCAAGAGGGTTCGTAAGCAGAGGCGTTATATGGCGACACTGACATTGAATGAGCCGGTCATAACCAAACTTCGCGAGCGTCGTCGTAGCCCTCGGACTTCGATGTGCGTCGACCTCATCGTTTGCGGAGGGGGCGGCGCATGGCAAGAGCGGACTTGCGCGCTATCTCTGAATGCCCAGGGGGTACTGGTAGCCCTGGGAAGCAACGTACAAATAGGTCAGACGGTTTTGGTTCGGGATCCTGAGAGCTTCGTCGAAAGAGAGGGGCGCGTCGTCAACCTGGGCCGAGGTTACGGACGGCGAAGAGAAGTGGCCATCGAATTTACGGAGCCTGTGCCGGATTTTTGGCTGGATCGGTGAGACGCAGGCAGCTTCAGCTAGATGTTCGCCGATCGATTTAAGGAGTACGGAAATGTGCGGCCCCTGGGCTCTCCCGCTGGTGCGATTGCAACGAAGCAGCCTCCGCCTTTTGATCGCGGTGGTATTTACGGCCTTGTTGGCAGTTCCGGCGTGGCCCAGGGAACTCAAGCCGGAGACGGTGGAAGCTTTTGATTTGTACGCTCGCGCCACGGAAGCGCGCGTCGCCCGGGATTTGCAAAAGGGGCATTTCCTGCTCATCGATGGCTTGCCAGACGAGGATCGTTACGAAGCCTACGCCCAGCTCCGCCAGGGCCAAATCTACATCCGCCGCGAGTGCGCTGATGAGCAGGGCGCGCCCGTCGATATCCCCGACGGCCTGATCCATCACTGGGTGGGCATCGTGTTCGTCCCTCAGGCTACGCTGGCCGAGACCTTGGCTGAGCTGCAGGATTACGCCGGCCAACCCGACGAATACGCGCCCACCGTGCGGCAGGCGAAAATCCTGGAGCGTCACGGAAACGAGTTCAAGAATTACCGGCAGCTCTACCACAAGCGGCTCATCACTGTGGTGATCGACGCGGAGTTCGACGACGTCTACGACACGCTCAATGCGTCGCAAGCCACCATCCGGTCCTACTCCACCCGCATCGCTGAAGTCGCCGACTTCAATCAGCCCGGCGAACATGAGCTTCCCGTTGGAAACGATCACGGCTACGTCTGGCGTTACTACAGCTACTACCACATCGAAGAAAAAGATGGCGGGGTCTATGTACAGGTGGAATCGGTCATACTCAGCCGCACTGTGCCGGCGATCTACGCGTGGCTGGTGAATCCGCTGATCCGCAGCATCGCGCGCCAGGTGCTTACCGATCTGCTCGGCGAGACGCGCAAAGCCGTCCTCTATCGAAGGGCGTCGTGAAGACGATTTTTTCTCGCCCCGCGCTTCTTCCCTGCTTCTTCCGCACAGCTAAGAGTGGCTGTGCCACGTGGCCACTGAAATCAATTCCGCGTGTAGATTTCAGTCCAGGGTTGAGTGACGTGCAGGCCCTCCAGCGACGACCCTGGATAATCGACGTCGTTGCGGATCGTGAGCGTTTTTGAGTTTGCGGAAAGCTCCCAGCGCTCTGTGGTGCGCGTGTCGAACCCCGGACGATTCCGCGCCGGATAAGTGACCACAACCGACTCCAGGATCAGGTTCTTTCCTTTCAATCGGCCTTTGCACTTGCCCTGCACGCCAGTCGGACTGGTGTAGCCGCCCTCGGTGCCGTCGAGCGGAAATCGATTCATGCTGGCGCGGCCGTCCATCACTCTGGTCACTTCAATTGCGGCTGCGGTCTGAACGACGCTCATGGTCCACACCGTGTCTTTGCTGAAGTCGAAATCGCCCTTGGCGCCCGTCAACGTATAGGAACCCGAGAAGTTTTGTCCTTCGGCTGCGCCGAGGCCTGGCGCCACCCCGAGGCTCGGTCCCAGAAAGACAAGCGCGGCGATAAATACGTGGAGGTAAACGCGCATCGCGGAGTGGTCATACTATACGTCCATTCGTCCATCCATATCATCGACTAGCATCGCGCAGCGTCGCCCATCGGCGAACGTCCGGCTGTGGGGCTGAGCCGTACTCTTCCCTCCGCTATAATCAATAGGCCCTCAGACACGCTGTTCCGGATCATGCAGGGCTTGACTCCCAGGAAGGGCCTGACGATCCCATTGTTGCGTCCCGGTTTGGACAGGCATAGGATGCGTTAGTAAAATTGGAAATCGGCGGCCGAGTGAAAGTCGGATCGTTCTGCTGCAAGGGCTGATGCGAGGCCGCGAAAGGACCACCACATGAAAACGTGGCTGAAAGGTTGTTTATTGATTGCAGGAATGGCGACGGTTTGTCTGCCGATGTCCGCCCATCATGGAAACGCAGCCTTCTCGGACAAGGTAACGGAATTCAAAAACGTGACGGTGACGAAATTTGCCTGGGCCAATCCTCATTGCCTGGTGGAATTCGACGCCAAGGATGCCAGCGGCAAGGTCGTCAATTGGTCCGCCGAGAGCGGCAGTCCCGAGGCGCTGCGGCTTACGGGCTGGAATAAATTTTCGCTGAAGCCGGGGGACATGGTCACTATCTATGTGCATACTGCCAAAACAGGCGCGCCCGCGGGGCGTTTGACCAAGGTCGTGCTCGCCGATGGCACTGTGTTGGGCGATACCCAGGGTAATGCCGTGCCGCCGACCAGTGGCGGCAATGGCCGTGGCGGCGAGGGCGGCAGCCAATACTAGAAGTAAAGCGTAATCCTGGCCGCGGCGGGTTTCGCCGGAGAAACGATCGGTTCACGGACTTCGCGATGGAGAGGAACGAGGGAGCACTCGAATGCGCAATCCTTCTGCTTTAATGGCTGCTAAGTTAATCGTTGCTTCGTTGGCTGTGCTGGCTCTCTGCTCGACGATGGCCCGCGCTCAGGCTGAGGGTGGCCGGGGTGGCCGGGGTGGACGAGGCGGCGGCCGCGGTCTGCCGCCGGGTTTTGTCGCTTCCGGGGTTCCCGCGATGCCGGATCCCGTTGGCCCCGCTCCGGTGCATGATTTTACGGGCACTTGGGTGGGACCACTCAGCGTGGTGATGGGTCCTTACCCGGCCATGACGCCGGCAGGCGAGGCGGCATTCAAGCTGAATAAGCCCATCAAGCGCGCTTCAGACTACGCCACCGAGGTAGCTCCCAACAACGACCCCTACGCGATTTGCGATCCCCTCGGCTTTCCTCGCGACCTGCTGAACCATTGGCTCAGCAGCCGGGGAGGAATCGAGTTCGTGCCCCAGGCCAATCGCATGCTCATCTTGTTTGAGCAACAGCGCGTGTGGCGGGAAGTCTGGATGGACGGCAGGCAGAACCCCACGAAGGTGGATGGGCCGGGAGTGCCCGATTCCAGGTTCTACGGATATTCCGTGGGCCATTGGGATGGAGACAACGTCTTCGTGATCGATACGGTAGGGCTCGATCCTAGAAGCTGGCTCGACGAGGCCGGCCTTCCCCATACCAGCGCCGCGAAACTCCAGGAGCGCTGGACGCGAACCGACCAGTATCACCTGGAAGCAACGGTAACCGTCGATGACCCGCAGTACTTCACCAAACCATTCCAGTTGATGAAGACGTCGTATTACTGGAAGAAAGACCAGAACGTGCAAGAGGAGCTGTGTCTAGCGTCCGACGCGCTCGAGTATCGCGACAGGCAGGCCGGCCCGTCCGGTTATGGTTTTGGCACCAAACCGTGATGCGATGACAGGATCGGCGAAGGTGTACGAATTGCGGATTTATCGCGCAGTTCCGGGAAAACTGGAAAGCCTGGTGGCCCGCTTCCGGGACGATACAGACAAGCTCTTTGCCAAACACGGAATGAGGCCGCTGGGATACTGGACCGCGCTCGATGAGCCCGCGAAAAGCAGCGCCTTCATTTACATTCTGGAGCATCCCAGCCGCGAGGCGGCGGCCGCGAACTGGAAATCCTTCCAAAACGACCCGGAGTGGCAAAGGGTGAAGGCCAAGTCCGAAGAGAACGGCAAGCTGGTGGAGAGAATCGATTCCACCTTCCTGACGCCGACCGATTTTTCACGCCTGCCGCCGATTTGAAGTTACGCCTACGCACGAGCCCACTACCGCCGCTAAACGTAAAGTGCAAGCCGAGCTCGCTCGCCCTTTGAAATCAGGGTGAAAAATCGTTCCCTGCCGTAAGGATTGGACTACTAACCGGCCTTGCGCTTATATCCCTGCGAGCAATTCACCGCTTTTGCCGTGCGCGCGGCCTGCGAGGAACAACGCAACGCCGGAATCCATGGGCAAACCGCATTACGACCGCGACGAACTCGCCGCGCATTGCTCCCTTGATTCGCTTGCTTCCCGCGTGCCCGAGTTTTCGCAGTTGCGCTTCAACGCAGTTCAACCAATAGAGCGTGCGGTCAAGAATGAAATACATTGCGCTCGACGGTCCAACCATCCTTCGGGGAGACCCGGCCCTGGTTTTGCTGGGGATTCGAGCGCTGGGCGGTGTGTTCCTTTATGTGATGCATACGATGGCGCGCGGAGGGCGCCGGATACTGTGGCGGAAACGCACGCCGTCGGCGCATCGCCGAGCCGGTAAATGCCGCCTGCGTTCGTGCTTGGCAGGGATTTCTCCCATGCCGATTACGGTCAAAGCCGGATTGCGGAGGGATGCGCTTCGCGGTTCGATAGAGCGGTCATCGAAAGCATATACCCAGGCAAGCCGCTGTCATGGCTTTGTCCCCCAGGGTGTTTAGAAATAGAAGGCTTGAATCAGGAGCGAGACGTGGCGAGCTGGTCGCGCTTTCCGAGACGAAATTCGTGCGATGTGGCAGTGATCGGGGCCGGGCCTTACGGGTTGTCGGCGACCGCCCATTTGCGGGCCGTAAAGGGGTTGGACGTACAAACTTTCGGCGAACCAATGACTTTTTGGGAACGCAACATGCCTGCTGGTATGCTGCTCCGCTCCGGTTGGGCCGCGTCCCACATTGCCGACCCTGATCGTTCATTGACCTTGGACTCCTACCGAACCACAAGTCAGAGTCACTTTTCCAGCCCGGTCCCGCTCGACCGTTTCATCGACTATGGATTGTGGTTCCAGCGGCTCGCAGTTCCGGACTTGGACCGGCGCAAGATCGCTCAAGTCGAACCTAAGGCTAAGGGCTTTCGGCTCATTCTCGAAACGGGTGAAACGGTGACCGCAGGGCGTATCGTTGTCGCCGCGGGAATCGGTTCCTTCGCCTGGCGGCCGCCACAGTTTGCGGGGCTTCCGGGTTCGCTGGTGTCGCACACCTGCGAGCATCGTGAACTGAGAACCTTTTGTGGAAAGCGGGTCCTGGTGATGGGCAGCGGCCAAAGCGCTTTGGAGTCTGCCGCGCTATTGCACGAAAGCGGAGCGGAAGTGGAAATCCTGGCGCGGACGATGAAGATTCGCTGGCTCGGCGGGGTGCTATCGAAGACAGTTCGGCATCGCTTGGGATCAACAGTGTCAAAGCTCCTCTACGCTCCCACCGACGTGGGTCCCGCGGGCGTCAGCAAAGTTGTGGCGCGACCGGATTTGGTCAGGCGGTTTCCGCGGCCGATACAGGATTGGTTCCGCAGGCGATCGATCCGTCCGGCAGGCGCACGGTGGCTCGTGGCGCGCCTCCGCAATGTGCCGATGAACCTCGATTGTTCCGTTGTTTCAGCGGCGGCGGGCGGCGAGGGCGTACGGGTACGGCTGAAAGACGGAAGCGAGAGAAGGGCCGATCATGTCCTGCTAGGAACTGGATATCGCGTGGATGCTTCCAAGTACCAATTCTTTGCGCCGGAATTGGCGAAGGCCATCGATTGCTTCCAGGGGTATCCGCGACTCGGTGAAGGGCTGGAATCTTCCGTTCCTGGATTGCACTTTCTGGGAGCCCCAGCCGTCTGGAGTTTCGGTCCGCTGATGCAATTTGTCGTTGGGACAGACTACGCTTCGCGCGCTTTGCTCAAGTGCGTCACGGGGAAGACTGGCGTCCGGCCAGTTGAGCCGCAGAAACGCTATCGGCCGGACTTGCTTGATAGCCGGGTAATGAGTGGGCGCGCAGGCTGCATAAGTTAAGCTCGACCCATGAGTGAAACAAGCGGGGCGCTGGTCTTAGGCGCAAACCTCAACGGCTTGACGATTGCCAGGAGCTTGGGCCGCCGCGGCGTCATGGTTTGGCTGGCAACGCCACCAAGCGTCAGACTAGCGAGCTATTCTCGTTACGCGCGCCGAACTTTGCTTTGGCCGAACGGCGACTGCGAAGCGCGAGTCGATTACCTGCTCCATCTGGCTGAGCGGCACGAACTCGATCAGTGGGTGCTATTTCCAACCAACGACGAGACGGCCGCCTTCCTCGCGAAGTTTCACTCGGCGCTGTCGTCTCGTTACCGCGTCTCTGCGCCGGCGTGGAACGTCCTGCGCTGGGCTTACGACAAGCGACTCACGTATCGGCTGGCCGCACAGGAGCGAGTGGACTATCCGCGAACGACTTGTCCTGCGAGTGAAGAGGACCTCAGGGCCCGTAACTTGGCCTTTCCTCTCATTCTAAAACCCGCTATGCACGCTCCCGTGAATCGCTTCACGGTGGACAAGGTCTGGCCGGTGGCGAACGGAAATGAGCTCGCTGCACGATACCGCGAAGCGCTGGAGATGATGGCTCCTGAATTCATTCTCTTGCAGGAGCGGATTCCCGGCGCCGGCGAATCCCAGTTCTCTTATGCCGCGCTTTACAGGGATGGGGAACCGATCGTTTCGCTCACCGCACGCCGAACGCGCCAATATCCAATCGACTTCGGCTATTCGAGTTCGTTTGTGGAAACGCTCGAAGTCCCCGAGATTGCGGCGGCTTCCCGCCGTTTGCTGGCGGCCATCCGTTACAGCGGGCTGGTGGAAGTGGAATACAAGTTTGACTCTCGAAACCGAGCGTTCAAGCTTCTCGACATTAATCCCCGGCTGTGGACCTGGTCAGCCTTGGGCGCGCGTGCGGGAACCGACTTTCCGTATCTGCTGTGGAGAATGATGACCGGAGAGCCCGTGCCGCAACAGGCCGGCAAGGCCGGGGTTCGATGGATGCGCATCAGTACGGACTTTCCAGCTGCTATTCATGAAATGCTTCTTGGCCGATTGACCCTGGGAAGATATCTGCGGTCTTTTCGCGGCCCGATTCAGTTTGCCCTGATGGCGGCTGACGATCCCTTGCCCGGACTATTGGACCTGCCCGTGTTCGCGTACAAGAAGCTCCACAGCAGCTGCAAGGGTCTTTTTCATGGCTTGCCCCTCAAAGGGGAGGGGCTGAAATCGAAAAGTTGAGGCGGACTCCGCCTGATTCCCTCGGTCAAACCCAGTGGAGGCAACAATGGCCCGGTTCCGTTAGTCGAAAGTCGCCGTATCCTGGGCGGCAGCCTCGCGCAATTTATCCCGATGGTCAAAGTATCCCCGGCACACCCGTAAGCTCTCCTCGTCTATAACCATTTCCCACGTCTCTGGGACGCCATCCGTCTTGCGCATAATTTTCCCGGTTGCATCGCGGCCAAGCGCGACAGAACCTTGACCGGTCTGGACAAGCATCACGTCCCAACCCGTTCCGAGAGCCGGACTCGTCCCCGATTTATAGATAATCGGCGGCTCTTCCGGCTTCTTCATGATCTTCCATAAATATCGGTAACTCATATCGTCGTCATGCGCCTTTTTGAAATTGTTTGCGGACAGCGGCCATTTAGGGGCGGCACTCGAGAGTCATCAACGCGCAAAACAATTAAACATTTGCCGCACGAAAGCGAGAATCAAGCGAGTGGGTTAAGCGCGGTTGGACCTAAGTGTAAGGCCCGAGGGGGACGAAATGTAAACGTCCTGAAGCACGGCCGCCGTGAACTTAGGGATTTGGATGAGGCTCTGCAACAAAAGCCCTACGTGTTTTGCCTCAGCCTTCGATTAAGATTTCATGGTTCCGATAGGTGTTGTGGTGGGGGCCACAATTTTGCGGCTTATATAACGATGCGTACGTGCCGATTCTGGGGGCCAAACATCCCTGGGCGATCGGCCAGCCGGTGAGCGAAGTTTGGCTGGAGATCTGGCACATCCTGAAGCCGCTGATCGAGACGCCTTTTAACGGCGGACCCGCCACCTGGATGGAAGACATTCCCCTCGAAATCAACCGGCGCGGCTTTGTCGAGGAGACGCATTTCACCATCGCCTACAGCCCTGTCCCGGATGAAACCGTCCCCAGCGGAATTGGCGGGGTTCTGGCCACGGTTCACGAAATCACCGAGAAAGTGATCGGAGAGCGCCGCGTGGTGGCGCTGCGAGATTTGGGCGCGCGATCGGTTGAGCCCGACCGGCGAGGAAGCGTGCGCCATTGCAGCCGAGGCGCTGACGCGCCGTCCCCAAGACGTTCCCTTTGTCCTGTTCTATTTATTAGATCAGAAGCGAGAAGTGGCGCGCTTGGCGGGGGGCGCCGGCATTAACCTGAGCGACCGCGCCTGCCTGAAGGAGATTGAACTGGCTTCGCCCGCGGCGTCCGTCTTTTGGCCCATAGCGAAGGCGCTGGAGACGGGAGAAATTCAAGCGGCGCGAGACCTGAAGGCCAGGTTTCAGAACTCTCCCCAAGGGCCCTGGGAAGACCCCAGGGTGTGCTGGAAACGAATAACGACATCACCCGGCAGAAGCAGATCGAACAAGCCTTGCGCGAAAGCGAGGAGCAGTTGCGCGATCTAGCCGAGGGACTCGAGAGCCAAGTGCGGGCGCGAACCCGGGAGTTGGAGCAGCGCAATCGAGAGGCTCTGGAACGCGCGCAATCGTCGTCCGCAGCCAACTAGATCCTCGCTCGATCAAGGCAGTTTGCCCAGACCTCCGCTGGTCCCACCAAAATGCTGGCTTAATCATGGAGACGCAACGCTATGATAAGCATCGAACTGCGGAGGATCATCATGCGAGCCGACATTGTTCCAGGCGCTACCTTCCCCGACTACCAGCTTTCCGACCATACCGCGAAACGCCGCAAGCTCTCCGAACTCCAAGGACCGCATCCCATGGTTCTGGTCCTCAGCCGCGGCGGTTATTGCCCCAAGGATCGCCGCCAGGCCGAACTGCTCGTTCAACTCCATCGCGAGCTCGAAGTCGCCTACTGCCGGCTGGTTACGATCAGCACCGACAACATCACCGAGACCAGCGAATATCGCACCGGAGTTGGCGCCCACTGGCCTTTCCTCTCCGATCCGGCGCGCGTCGTGCAAAAAGATCTCGACATCGCCGAATACACCGATGCTCTCCACAATCCCATGATTCCCCACGTGATTGTCCTCGAGCCCGGCCTCGTCATTCATAAGGTCTACAACGGCTATTGGTTCTGGGGCCGGCCCACCATGGAGGATCTTCGTCAGGACCTGCGCGCCGTAAGCGAAAAATGCCGGCCGGACTGGGATATTACAAAGCCCGAACTCAAGGCGGCGTGGCAGCAAGGACGCAAGGAACTCTTCTATCCCTACGGCAAAACGTTCGTTCAAACTCTCGGTGAGCAGGATTAAGAGAGGCCACTCCCGAAAAACGGGGTGGCCTCCCCAGCTGTATGTGTGCGATTAGGTCGCGCCGGCGTTAGCGTTGCACGCCCGCGGCGGGAGCTCTGGCTGCGCCTGGGGCACCGTAGACCGGCAGCAACGCGTGGTCGCCGAACGCCGCCTTTAGCCCCTCGATCGCGCAATTTTCATCCTGGCCGCCGTCCACGCCGCTGACGCCCACCGCGCCCACCATCTGTCCATCGACAACGATGGGGATGCCGCCAGACTCCAGATAAAAATTAAACATGTTGGGACCGAGGTTGCGCGGGCTGGGGCGCCCGGCGTTCAGCATTTGCGTTCCGCGAATGGACGTAGGCTCGCGAAGCTTCAACGCCGTCTGCGCCTTCAGGAGCGCCGTGTGCACATCATTCGAAATCTGGCCGTCCATGCGCTCCATATGCACCATCTCGCCGGCATTATCCAGCACGTACGCAGACATGGTGTCGCCCTTCGCCGCCGCCCAATCGCGGCAGGCGCGAACCAGCTTTTTTGCCGCCGCGAGCGAAATCTGATTGGCATCGAAGACGTGCGCCGCGCCCGCGCCGGTAACCACGAAGTCCGGCGAGAGGCTGGACTTGGGGGGCGTCCTGGTGCCGAAACTTGGCATCGGCAGAGTGCCTCGATTGGCGGGCCGTTGCTGCCTTACATCCTCAGGAAGTGGCGGAATCGATGGCCCGAGCACTTCGAGCATTGCTTTCTGCGCGCAAATCCCGTCTTCCCATTCAGGCGGATTGGGCGGATAACCGCCAGTCCCGACCACGCCAATCATCTGGTGATTGATGACGATGGGAATGCCGCCTTCCACCGGATAACGGCCCAGTTGAACTTCATAAGCTTCCATCTCCGGATTCTGAGCCACAATATTCTGGATGAGCACGCTCGGCGCGCGCGTGCGGAGCGCGGTGAGGGCCTTCATCTCCGGCGTCACCACATTGGTATAGCCTTGGCCATCCATGCGGTCGTAGTAGATGTGGTTGCCCTCCTTATCCAGAAAAATGATGGAGTGTTGCCCGCCGCCATGGGCCGTCACCAAACGCTCGCAGGTCTCGGCAATGCGCTGCGCGGTGGCCAGGTTAAGGGTGCTGTAATCCTGAAGTTTTTCGGCGGCTTTGCCGGTGACCACGAATTGCGCGGGCACGTCCTGCGCGTACGCCAGGCCGCCAAGCCCCATGGCCGCCGCCAGTAATGCCAAGCGCCCCAGTAAACGAACGATGCGATGTCTCAACAGGAATCTCCTTTTCGACCCCGGAATGGGCTGTGATTGTCACTACAATCTCGTTTCCAGTCAATGATTGGAACAACCCCTCCATACGTACAGCTCATGGAAAGGAGATTGGGGTCTAGAATATTGGAATGCAGCGGAAAGTCTTCTGGGGCGCTTTCACCCTCTTGGGCGTCATCGCGGATTTGAGCCTGCCACTGTTGTGGGCGCTGGCCGCGACGATTCCGATCGGCGTAGTAAGCTGGTGGCTGGCCTATCGCAGCGACTGGTTTTAAGCCGAACTCCTTACTTGCAGACGCAAGCTCGCAAGGAATGAAATCGGCCAAGTCCCGGGAACCGGCCTTTTGCGCAAACTGAGAGGCCAGCAAGCATCAACATGTTATTCCCTTGAGGCCGTCGATAGCGGAAAAGGTCGGATCTCGCACAGAATACGAAAAACATGTCCGCGTAGCGACTGACCAGCTCGACCTGCTAGCTCAATCACCGGGATTCCGGAGGCATCAAATGACAGATGTCCAACGGAGTTGTGAGCTTCATCTTCTAAAACAAATTGTTGATTTGTGGGCACCTTAGCGTCAACTACCGATTGTGCCAATACACGAGGCGTGAGGAAGGAATATCGGCACAAAAGGCCTGCTAGAAATCCGACAACAATAGACAGAACGATTCTCCTCATTTGAAACCTCCCTTCAAGCCAGATGCGTTTCTAATACATTGTGCCATCGGGTCAACTCCCGAAAAACAGGGATTTTCGGAAGTTGGAAATCGGCAGAAAGCCAGTTTCCAAAGACGCGACTTTGTCGGGACTTGCCCTGCGGTTGCAAAAGCATCACCTTGTCTGGTCTCGGTCTCGCTCCGGGGCGGCTGATTTCTCTCGGGCTCGATCAACTACGTTGTGAACAGCTTCGATCACGATTTCGGGGCCTTGATTCTGGATGTCGTGTCCGCTTCCTTTCGCAATTACTAGCGTGCCGTTGGTCGAGAGATGGCTGAGTTCTTGTTGCATCTGTGCCCACACTTGATTTCGAGTCCTGTCAAGCTCCTCAGGCAAATCGGGGCGACGCTGACTCGTGTCATGCGAGATAACGATGAGCGCCATATCACCGAGATCGCCTGCCGCCCTGACCTCACTGGCGCTTTCTCCGGTCATCTCCAATTCCCTGGTACTTTCTCGCATGTCGTTGAACGTGCATTCTGCGGCGCGTATTGCGGCCGACTCGCCGCAATCTCCAAGCAACCGAGGAATCCCGATGGGCTCGGTGAACTGAAGAAGTTTCCCCTGCCGGACGAATTCGGCATTCATCCTTAATTGTTGCGGCATACGTTTCGGTTGGTCGGGATGACCACTGTCTACGAGGACCATCCCTGCCGTTTCAGAACGGTAGCGGGACGCAAAAAGCCGAACGTTGAATCCGCCGAAGGAGTGGCCGACAAGGACGTAAGGCGGAGCGACTCCTGCCGCATTAAGCAACTCGTGAAGCTCTTCGGCGAATACGCGGCTGGTGCGCGGGCGCGGACTTGGCTCGCTGTAACCGAGACCAGCGCGATCATACGAGCATACCGAGACAAACTTTGCGATCTCCGGCTGGACTTTGCGCCAAGAGATGTACGAGTCACCCTGTCCGGAATCAAGAATTACTGCCGGAGCCCCCTGCCCCGCGCAGTAGATATGCATTCTGTAGCCGCCGACGTCGATCAGTTGACCCGGCATCGGATGGGTTCGCCGGTCGCGTGCGAGCAGAACATTCTGGTACAAAGCACCGCTAACCACCGCCACAACAATTAGCACCGCCGCACCCCGTGCGACGCGGCCTAACCAACTCCGAAGACCACCGGACAGATGTGGCATAGCAACTCCTCACTTCGCCTGCAGATCGTGCAAAGGCCATCGACGCGGCAGATTTCCAATCAAATTCCGAAGCGGCTCGGCGCACTGCGCCGGGCTCACTTCAGCTGGTCGGCTACCTTGGCGATGCCGGCCTTGGCACAAGCCTCTTCCTGCACCCCTCCCATCGGGGCTCCGCTCAGGCCGACGCCGCCGATCGTTTCGTCGCCCATTTTGATGGGAGCGCCGCCTTGCAGCGGAATCACGTCGGTCAGCATGCGCTGCCCTTGAAGATTCGTTTCGGTGCGCTGGGCCCACTCGCCGGAGGTGCGTCCGAAAGTCAGCGCGGTATAGGCCTTGCGCCGGGCCAGTTCGAGATTATGCGGCGAGGCCCCATCGCCCTGGAGGAAAACACGGAGCCGGCCGGCGCGATCGACGACGGCAACCGATACCCTGACGCCGCATTGTTCCAGGGCCGTTTGAGCAATCGTCAAGGCCATGCGAACCGAGACGTCGTGCTCGGTCAGCACCTGGGCGTGCCCGGGAGAAGGAACCATAAAGAGCACGGCAAACGTAACCGCGGCAACCAATGAAAAGCGCATGAGAGCCTCCCTGTGCTGCATGTGCAGCATTTCGTCGGCGCAAGCGCGCAGCGCCGCTGCGACCGCCGGGACTATATCACGGCCGCAACGGATGACAACGGGTGGGGTGGCCCCCGATACGCGCGCCAGAATTGACGGCGCGGCAGCGTGAGCGAGAGGCGTGTTCAGGGGGCCCAGGCGAAGTGATCTTCGCCGAGTTCAACTTCGAACCAGCCTTCGGCGGGAAGCAGATCCACAGGAAGGCCGCCTTCCCACTGCGCGATCACCATCGAAAACGAGCGCCGCGTTCCTAGCCGCAAGAGTTTACGCGCGATCGAGAGTTCCAGGATCTGATCGCACGCGGCGACGACCATCTCCTGCGGCCCCAGCATGCAATAATCCTTCGTCTCCACGCGCTGCTCGCGGAGCTTTCCCTCGCGCATATGCAGCACAATGCGCAACTCCTCGTCGCTCCGCAGCGTGATGCGAAACTCCGCGTCTTGCAAGACGCCCTGCTTGCCGTCCATAAAATCCACGCGGAGGTAAAAGCGGTCCTGGCTGAAGCCGTAGCGAAACTGCTCCAGCCAATGAACGCGGCCGTGCATGGAGCTGTCGCGCAGGTCGGGAGTGTAAAGCCCCGCGCCCAGCCACTCGAAGTAGCTCGATTCGCGCCCGTCCACGCGGACGCTCAGAAACGCCGAGGGCGCCACGACGTGCGCTGGTGTGGGCTTTTGCTTGATGGGCTCGGCCAGCTCGTCGGGGGCTTCGCGGCCTAGGCTTTGGTAAACCTCGCTCAGCAGCTGGCGAAAAAATGCGTCGAATTCGGCGTCGTTCGCGGAACTGTGTTCGGGGCCAAACCACCAGTACCAGTCGCTGCCCTCGGCCATCAGCAGCGCTTCAAAAGCGGCGTCGAGCTGCGGTTGGCTGGGAGCGCCTGCTTCGCCGCGCTGGCGGCGCGCCAACTGCTCACCGTAAAACGTTCGCGCCGCGCCCAGCAATTCCCACCCGGCCACATCTTCCTTGTCGCCAATCCACACGTCGAAATTGGCGTTGATCCAGGAGCCGGGCGCGATTCCCGGCGCCGTGGCGATTTCGCCGGCGTCGCGCATGGCCTCGCTCACGGTGAGGGCGCGAATTTCCGGGTCGCCGGCAATGCGTCCGTAGAAATGCCGCAAGAATTCGCGGCCGTTGCCGGGGTAATACTCCCACGCGTTTTCGCCGTCGAGAATCAGCGGCAGGGTCAGCGGGCCTGGCACATGCACGCGGTCGGCGACCAGGCGAACGCGGCGGTAAAGGTCCTCGGCGGCGGAGGCCGAGTCCATGCGGCTATAGACGAAGCCCACCAGATCGGAGAGGTAATGATCGCGGAAAACGCCGGAGATTTCGCGTTCGCCCAATCGCACCCGCAGCGGCGCGTACAGACGGTCGGCATTCGAGGGGATGCCGTCGCCATCGCGGCCGAAGCCGATATTCAAGGTGCCGCCGAGAACTCCCTCGTCGCTGGCGAACCAGCGAAAGCCGAGTTCGGCGGCAATGGCAAGCGCATCATTGGAGACCGACCCTTCCGAAGGCCACAGTCCCACCGGCGGGCGGCCGAAGAGCCGCTCGTGATAGGCGCGCGCCCGCACCAGCTGTTCACGAGCATCCTCGGGATGGCGGAACGCCGGACTGGGCAGCGGCGTTCCGGGATTGGCTTGCCGCGCCACGTCGGTATCGCAAAGCAGCGGCAAAATGGGATGATAAAACGGCGTGGTGGAGATTTCGATCTGCCCGGACTCTTGCGCCTTGCGATATTCCGGCAAGACCCGCGCGAGCAGCTCCAGCTGCTTGGCGCGCAGCTTCTGCTTATCGTCTTCGGTGAAGTCGCTGCCCTTCTTCGATAACGCGCTCACCACCGGATCGGATGCCAGATACTCCTCGTCCATCCAGGCCAGCTGCGAAAGCAGCTGCAGGTCGCGCCAGTCGCGCGCGGCAAAAGTATGCATGGCCAGGGCCGGGTCGGTCGAGCGAGCGCGCTCGAAGAGCTCCCTGTAACGCGGCCAGCGCCCGATCAAATGATCGGGGTTGGCTTGAAAGGCGCGCACCAGAATTTCTGACTTGCCGTCGTCGGTCAGTTTGTCGGCGGGCGAAAAGGCCAGCGTGAACCAGGGCTCGTCGAAGGTTCCGCTGGCGTACTCCTCGAGCTGCGCGGCGAGAGACGGCACCACGTTGAACGTGGCGTGCACCTGCGGAAACTCTTCGCATACGCGCACCATGCCCCAGTAATCCTTTAGGGCGTGCAGGCGCGTCCAAGGCAGCACGTAGCGGTGCGTGGCCGGGTCGCGATACTGCGGCTGGTGCATGTGCCAAAGCAGCACGAGATGGATTCGCGTCATCCGCGCTCCGTTGCGGATTGGCGCGAAAAGTACGTGCTAGAATGGCGGTCTTCGGCAATGCGCATCATCGATCGCTATATCTTCCGCGAAATTCTCTCCCACGCGCTGCTGGGGCTGGGAGTCTTCACTTTTGTCATTTTCGTTCCCCAACTCGTGCAGATCATGAACGTGGTGGCGCGCGGTTCCGGCGACTCGCGCCAGGTCGCCCTGCTTTTCTTCAGCGCCTTTCCCCGCGTGCTGACGTTCAGCGTGCCCATCGGCGTGCTCGTGGGCGTGCTCATCGGACTGGGCCGCATGTCCGCCGATAGCGAACTGATCGCCATGAACGCCGCGGGAATCGGCCTCAAACGCCTGCTCATTCCCGTGGGCCTGCTGGCGCTATTGGCCACTGGGTTCACGCTATGCATGACGGTTTGGCTCGGGCCGATCTCCATCCATACCATGCGTTCCCTGGAAGATCGTTTGCGGAGCACGCAGGCTTCCTTTGAGATCCAGCCACGCATCTTCAACGAGCAGTTTCCTCACCTGGTGCTCTATGTGCAGGATATCTCGGCCGCCGCTATGAACTGGCATGGCGTCTTTCTAGCGGAATCCGATGGCGGCGACGTTTCGCGCCTGACCCTCGCGGAGAGCGCCATTGTAGCCGCCGACCGCGACCAGGGCAAGCTGCAGCTCTTTCTGCGCCAGGGCACCGTGCACGAATCGCAGACGCAGGGCCCGGAACACTACGGACTCTCGGCTTTCGGCGAACGCGATCAGTCCCTCAGCGTTGGAGGCAATGCCGCCACACAGACTGCGGCATTGATCAATACCGAACGCCCCCTGCGCCAACTTCTCAGCGACAAAGGACCGGACGCCGCCGAGTCCCACGTGGAGTTTCAACGGCGCTTCGCCTTCCCCGCCGCCTGCCTGGTTTTTGCGCTGGTGGCCCTGCCGGTGGGCTCGCGTCCGCGCCGCGGAGGGCGGGCCGGCGGATTCGTCCTGGCCATCACCCTGGTCTGCGCCTACTACATCATCTTCGTTTTCTGCGCCGAACTGGCCCGCAGCGGTTCGATGCCCATCTGGCTGGGTATATGGACGGCCAACATCCTCATGGCCGCGGCTGGGATCGCCCTGTTTCCGTCCATGGACGAACTGAGCGGCGAGAGTCACCTGCGCGAACGCATGGTTGGGTTATGGCGTTGGCTGCGGCGAGCCAAGCCTGCAGAATCTAAACCAACACTTGATATGCGATCACCCGAAGAGATCACGCGAGAAACCTTCGAAGAACCGAAAGCACGCTCTTCCAGGCTTCGCGTGGTGGGCAGCTTTCCTCAAGTGCTGGATTATTATCTGCTCCGCAACTTCATCTTCTACTTCGTCCTGCTCCTGGTCGGCTTCATCCTGCTGTTCGAGATTTTCACGTTCTTCGATCTCCTGGACGACATCGCCCGGCATCGCACTACGTACGTCGACGTCGCCAACTATTTCCGATATCTCAGCTATTACTTGACGTATCAACTCGCGCCCTTGGCATGCCTGGTGTCCGTCCTGATCACGCTCGGCATCATGACCAAGAATAATGAACTGGTGGCCTTCAAAGCGGCCGGCATCAGCCTCTATCGCGTCGCGCTTCCTTTGCTCCTGGTCGGCGGCTTGATGACTGTGGCGCTGGTGGCCTTCGATGAGACCTACCTGCCCTACGCCAACCGGCGCGCCGAAGAACTACACAGCATGATTAAAGGACTCCCGTCGCAAACCTATCTCGAACCGCAGCGGCGCTGGATCGTCGGGAACAACTCCAAAATTTATAACTATCAGGTGTACGACACCGATCACCGCCTCTTTGGCGGGCTCGCCGTCTTCGAACTGGATCCCAAAACCTTTGCCCTGAATCGCCGTATCTATGCATCGCGGGCTTACTGGGAACCGCAGCAAGGCGCCTGGATTCTGGAAACCGGCTGGATTCGGGATTTCCAGGACGGGAAGGTCTCGCGATACGCGGAGTTCAACGTGATCGAACTGCCCGAGATTAATGAGCCGCCCGCCTACTTCACCCGAGAAGTGCGGCAAAGCTCGGAGATGGATTGGTTCGAGTTGCGGACTTATATCGACAGGCTGCGGCATGCCGGCTTTGACGTGGCGCGGCTGAGCGTGCAGTTGTACAAGAAGCTCTCCTACCCCCTGATTGCCCCGGTGGTGATCCTGCTGGCCATTCCCTTTTCGATTTTGGTGGGAAGCCGCGGGGCGGTAGGCGGCGTGGCGCTGGGAGTTGGCCTGGCAGTGGTCTATTGGGCCACGGCAGCCTTGTTCGAAGCCATGGGAGGAGTAGGGCAACTTCCCGCGGTGATGAGCGCCTGGTCGCCCGACCTCATCTTTCTCTTCTGCGGGCTCTATTTTTTCCTGAGGATGCCGACGTAGCTGTTATGTGTGCTGATGGGAACCAGCCAACTGCTGTCATGCTGAGCAAAGCGAAGCATCTCTCAGGCAACTCCGCGCTTAATTAGCTTCGCGTGACGCTATTCAAGAACTAATTGAGAAGCCGTCGGCGTGTCGACGCTTCATCGAGCATTACTTTAAGCCGCCACAGAACGATTGAACGCTCACTTCTCCGCGGCCACGATCTCCGAGAAATCGGCGATGGTGGAAAATTCGCTGAGCAGCTCCGACAGCAGCGTCAGGCGATTGCGGCGAATCTCTTCCTGGTCCGCCATCACCAGAACGCGATCGAAAAATTCATCCACTTCCGGCCGCAGTTTGGCGATTCCCTGCAAGGCTTCGCGATATCCGCGGACCTTTTTGTGGCCCTCGGCTTCCTCGGCGGCGCGGCGCGCGGCTGCATGCAGTTTGCGCTCCGCCTCTTCCTGAAATAGTTCCGGGCGTACCGCGGGAAAGCGCCAGCTTTTCTCGTTCCCCGCTTTCTCCAGAATCTTGCGCACGCGTTTGAAGGAGACCGCCAGCGGCTCGAAGTTGCGCGTCTTGCGAATGTCACGCACGGCCGTGATGCGGTCCCGCGCGTCCACCAGATCGTCTGCGCCCGCCGCAATCACGGCGTTCACTTCGTCGTAGGCGAAGCCTTCGCGTTCGAGGAAAACATAGCGGGCGCGGTCAATGAGGAAATCGAACACGGCCCTTTCAACTTCAGGTGATACTTGAATCTTTGGCGAATACCCTGATACGCCTCGCGCCGCGGCGTTGATCGACTCGGACAAAGAAACTGGCAGCTTCCGTTCAAGAATGACCTTCACGATTCCCAGACCCGCGCGCCGTAAACCAAAAGGATCACTTGAACCTGTAGGCGCGAGGCCCACGGCGAAGCAACCGACCAGCGTATCGAGTTTGTCGGCAATGGAAACGGTGGCGCCGGTCAAATTTCGCGGCGTGGGTTCGTCGAGTCCGGTGGGACGATAGTGATCGTAGACGGCCCAGTAAACTTCTTCAGGTTCTCCTTGAACTTTTGCGTAGAGGCCGCCGACGATTCCCTGCAGTTCGGTGAACTCGCGCACCATGCCGGTGACCAGATCGCACTTGGCTAATTCGGCGGCGCGGTCCGCGTGAGCCACGCGCGCATCATGAATGCCGCGCGCGAACCACTGCTCGGCCAACCAGCGCGAGAGCGCGCGCATGCGTTCCACCTTGTCGCCGTAGGAACCGAGCTTGGCTTGAAAGGTGACGCTCGCGAGTTTAGGCAGATAGTCGGCGAGCCGACATCGCTGGTCGCCCTCCCAAAAAAATCTCGCATCGGCGAAGCGTGCGCGCAACACCCGCTCGTGCCCCGCACACACCAGTCCCTTGGCGTCGCGATTCAAATTGATCACCGCCAGAAAATGCGGTGCCAGCCGCCCGTCGCGCCGCCGCACCCCAAAGTATTTCTGGTGCCCGCGCATCACAGTAAGCAGGATCTCCTCCGGCAACTCCAGATACGCGGGATCGAAGCCGCCCAAAATCGCGGTCGGATATTCGTTCAGATAGACGACTAGCTCAGAGAGTCCGGCGTCTCCATTGACGCGGAACCCCTTCTCCGACGCCAGCGCGTTCAGCTCCTTTTCCACCTTCTTGCGGCGCTCTTCGGGCAGCGCCAGAACATAATTTTTTTCCAACTTGGCCAGATAATCCTTATATCCGCTCACGGGAATCGAAGACTTGCCCAGAAAACGGTGGCCCGACGTGGTGTTTCCCGCCGCCACGCCGCCAACTTCCAGCCCCACCTTCTGTTCGCCGAGCAGCGCCACCACCCAGCGAATCGGCCGGATGAAACGCAACCCCGCTGCGCCGGTCCAATACATTGTCTTGGGCCAGGGGATTTCCGCGATGGCGCGGGGAATGATTTCGCCCAGCCGCTCGGCGGCCTTCCGTCCGGGCACCATCTGCTCCACGGCCACATACTCTCCGCGCGGCGTGTTCACGGTGAAAAGCTTGTCGACTCCGACGCCGTACTTCGCCGCGAAACCCTCGGCCACGCGCGTCGGCTTGCCATCCTTGTCGTAGGCCGCCGACCTCGGTGGCCCCATGGTCTCGCGCCGGATGTCTTCTTGTTTGAGCCGCACGCGAGCGCAAGTTGCCACCAGCCGCCGAGGAGCTCCGAAAGTTGTGACCTCTTCGTCTTCGATGAGACGTTCAAGCACCAAATATTTCTTAAGTATTACTTGAAGCTCATTCGCGGCGTTGGCAATCATTCCGGCCGGAATCTCTTCACAGCCAATCTCCAGAAAGAACTCGCCGAAGCCGGGCGCCGGCGCAGCTTTCTCTAGCCGTGCCTTTGCCGAAGCTTTGAACTTGCCGTTCGCTCCCGCCTTCATGGGCTCACCTCGACCGATTCCGAGGGCGCGTCTCCCACAGCCTGCTGGGCGAGGTAAGCCTTGGCGATGCGGCAGGCAATCTGCCGCACGCGGCCGATCAGCGTGGCGCGTTCGGTGACGGATATGACGCCGCGCGAATCAAGCACGTTGAACAGGTGCGAGCACTTCAAGCATTGGTCATAGGCCGCGAGCACCGGGAAGCGCCGCTTCCCTTCCTCGCTGGCCGCACCAAAAGCTTCAAGTAATTTCTTAGCTTCTTGCTCGTGCAGGTCGAAGAGCTTGCGGGTGATTTCCGGATCGGCGTAATCGAAACTATAAGCTGAGAATTGCTGCTCCTCGGCCAACCGCACTTCCGCGTAACGCCGGTCGCGCGACCAGCGCAGGTCGAAGACATTGTCCACGTTCTGCAGATAGGCCGCGATGCGGTCCAGCCCATACGTCAACTCCACCGATATCGGATCCAGGTCGAATCCGCCGCACTGCTGAAAATAGGTGAACTGAGTAATCTCCAGCCCATCAAGTAACACTTGCCATCCGATACCCCACGCGCCGAGCGTCGGCGCCTCCCAGTTGTCCTCCTCGAAACGAATGTCATGCTCGGCCAGATGAATGCCGATGGCGCGAATGCTCTCGAGGTAGATGTTCTGAATGTCCGCCGGCGGAGGCTTAAGTATCACTTGAAGCTGAAGGTGTTTATAAAGGCGGTTCGGATTTTCGCCGTAGCGCCCGTCGGCGGGACGCCGGCTGGGCTGTACGTAGGCCACTCGATAGGGCTTCGGCCCGAGCACACGAAGGAACGTCTCGGGGTGCATAGTCCCCGCGCCGACCTCGACGTCATATGGTTGTTGAAGGACGCAATCGCGGTCGGCCCAGAATTTCTCAAGTTGCAGAATAAGGTCCTGGAAGTTCTGCCCACTGAGTTTTGCCGATTTTGCCTTCTCAAGCTGTGGTTGAGATTTCACGTGGCCCTTCGCTCTCTTTGGCGTCCTCTTTCATGCGCTGCTTTCATTTGAGTTCCTCGGACACGGCCGCCGCCAGCATCTTGCGCGTGTTCAACTTTTTTTCGATGTGCTCTTCGACTTGATTCAGCATGTGATCCTTCATTTCATCCACGACCTTCGCAGGAAGGTCTTCCTTCATCAAGCCTTCCAACTTCTCGCCGCTCATACGGCGGGCAAGTTGAAGCGCTTCTTTAGATATGACGCGCTGCCCCGGATGCGTGCAGTTGGGGCAAAAGAGCATCCCGCTCCGGCTCACATACGCCCGGCCGGTTAAGCTTGCGCCGCAGCGCGAGCACTGGTCGAGCGCCGGCATCCAGCCACCCAGCCGCACGGTCCAGAATGCGAAGTACGCCAGCGCCAGAGGCAGCTTGGCTCCCGCCTTGATGGCGCGCGCCGCCACCAGCAGGAGCCGGAACATCGGCTCGGCGACTTCGCGTTCGCCGAGGACGGCCTCGGTCGTCTCGCTCATCAGCGCCAGCGTCACGCCCGCGGCGTAATCGCGCTGGGCATCGAGAAACGATTCGATCAGCTCGCACTGGTTGATGCGCACCAGTTCGCGCGTCTCGCGCTCGTAATACCACATGCGCACATAGGAAAATGGCTCGAGCGTCGAGCCGAAGCGGCTCTTGGGCTTGCGCGCGCCGGTGGCCACGCCGCGCAAGCGGCCTTCGCTGCGGCTGAGAAAACTCACCAGCCGGTCGCCCTCTCCCAGAGGAAAACTGCGGAGGATCAACGCTTCGGATTCGCGAGCCGGCATGGCCGTGTCGGCGCGCCGACCCTTTTCAAGCAACAGCCGTGCGCCGCAAAACGCAAGTGAATGTAATTATCATAGCGCCGCGAACCGCGCAACGGAACGCGATATGCGTCGCAACGCGTCGCTCGCGATTGCGAACTTCGGCTCAGGGCCACGCCGAAGCTCTTGCAAATTGGGGCCAATCGCATAAAGTCTTTCGTTCATGCCCGCTGAGCGACAACCGGATCACGCGAATGAAGCCGGCTGCGACATCGTGGCCATCGGACTCAACGCCACGGACACGCTGCTCCGCCTGCCGCACTTCCCCGCCTTCGACACCAAGACCGAGATCGTCTCCTCCCGCGTGCTTGCCGGAGGGCAAGCCGCCACAGCCGCCGTTGCTTGCCACCGCTGGGGATTGCGCAGCCGCTACGTGGGCAAGATTGGCGATGACGCCGCCGGCCGGCTGCAGCGCGAGGAACTGGCGCGCGAAGGAGTGCAGGCGCGGTTGATCGAGGTGTCCAACTGCGCGAGCCAGTTGGCCTACATCCTCGTCGATGAATCCACCGGCGAGCGCACCATCCTCTGGCAGCGCGACGAGCGCCTCGATCTGCGTCCCGACGAACTGCCGGTGGATTGGATCCGAGCCGCACGCCTGGTGCACGTCGATGGACATCCCAGCGCGCCCGCCGCTGCTGCGGCGCGTTGGGCGCGCGATGCCGGAGTCATCGTCACAGCGGACCTGGACAACCTCTATCCCGGAGCTGAAGTATTACTTGAATGCGTAGACTACATGATTAGTTCGCGCGATTTTCCCGAATGCCTCCTCGGCATTCCTTATTTGCTCGAATCCCTGCCAGAGATCACCCGGCGCTGGAGGTGCCGCGTGGCCGGAGCGACGCTGGGCCGCGACGGCGTGCTCGCCTGGGACGGCTACGAATTCCACTACTGCCCCGCCTTCCGCGTGGACACCGTGGACACCACCGGTGCCGGCGACATCTTTCATGCCGGATTCGCTTACGCCCTGCTGCGCGGCGACACACTTCCAGCAATACTTGAATTTAGCTGCGCCGCGGCGGCGCTGAACTGCACGGCCATGGGCGCGCGCGGCGGCATTCGTTCCGTGGAAGAGATCGAGGAGTTGCGTCGAAGCGGCGCTCGCAATGATCGCGTCTTCGATGAAGAAGACCTGCGCTGCCACTCCGCTCGCGCGCGCGACAGCGAGGCCTTTCTAAAGTAATACGTGAACCCTGAATGATACCTCTTCGCAGCGAAACGCCCCGCCGCACCTTTCCCATCGTCAACGTCCTGCTGATCCTCGCGAACATCGCCGTCTTCGCTTATCAGCTCAGCTTGCCGCCGCGCGCGGGCAATCAACTCATTCAGGAGTTCGGTCTCGTTCCCGCGCGCGCGGAAACGGCGCTGGCCCATCCGGGCCCGGCGTTAGGTCCAGCCCTCATTCCACTCGTGACGAGCATGTTCCTGCACGGCGGCTTTCTGCACATCCTCGGAAACATGCTCTTTCTGTGGGTATTTGGCGGCAATGTGGAAGACAACCTGGGACATGGACGATACCTCGGGTTTTACTTTATATGCGGAATAGGCGCAGGTTTGGCCCAAGTATTCGTGAACTGGGGCTCGAAGCTTCCCTCCATCGGCGCCAGTGGCGCGATATCGGGCGTCATGGGAGCGTACATCGTGTTGTTCCCCACCTCCCGCATTCTCACTTTGATTCCGCTGCTCTTCTTTTTCTTCACCATGCGCATTCCCGCGCTGATCATTCTAGGCTACTGGTTCGTAATCCAATTCCTGAGCGGCATCAGCACGATCGGCGAGATCAATCAAGGCGGGGTGGCCTGGTGGGCGCACATCGGCGGCTTTATCCTTGGGATGTTTTTGGTGTGGGGATTGCGCCAGCAGCGCCGGCAGCCCCGATACGATTATTGGACTTCGAGCGGCTGAACGGGCTGACTGCCGAGCCCGCTACGTTGCCAGCCGCGTTTTCGTGACGTACTCCAGCAGCCAATCGCTCACTTCGCGGGTGGAGCGCGTGCCGCCCAGGTCCCGCGTCGTCTGCCGCGCGCGAACCGCCGCGCGAACGGCGTCGCGCTGCAGATCCCCCAGATCGCTCCAGTCGAGGTGATCGCAAAGCATCGCCGCCGCCAGCACCGCGCCCATGGGATTAGCGATGCCCTTCCCCGCGATATTCGGCGCCGATCCGTGCACCGGCTCGAAGAGCGACACTTTTCCTGGATGAATGTTTCCCGAAGGGGCGATTCCCAGTCCGCCCGCCAATTGCGCGGCCAGGTCGCTGGCAATATCCCCAAAAAGATTGCAGGTCACGATCACGCGAAATTGGCTTGGGTCGCGCACCAGTTCCGCCACAAGAGTGTCGATATATAAATGACGGGCCTCGATCTCCGGATACTCGCGGCGCACCTCCGCAAAGACGCGCTGCCAGAGCTCGTGCCCAAAGGTGAGGGCGTTCGATTTATCGCTCATCAGCACTTTGCCCAACTGGCGCGAGCGCGCGTACTCAAACGCATAGCGGATGATGCGCTCGACGCCGCGGCGGGTGTTGACGTCTTCCTGTACGGCGATCTCTTCGGGATCGCCGCGCCGGAACTGGCCGCCCACCCCGGCGTAAAGCCCTTCGGTATTTTCGCGGAAGATGATGAAGCGAATGTCCTCTTCGCCGCGGCCGCGCAGCGGCGTGAGCGAGGCATCGAGGAGTTCCACGGGGCGGGCATTCACGTAAAGGTCGAGCTTGGCGCGCAGCCCCAGAAGAATGTCGGCGGCGTGCCGGTTCGAGGGCACGCGCGGATCGCCCACGGCGCCAAAAAGAATGGCGTCGAAGTCGCTGCGGAACATCTCCGGAGCGCCGGCCGGAAGTGTGGTGCCATCGCGCAAGAAGCGCTCCGCGCCCCAGTCGAAATTCACGAAGTCGGCCTTGCGCTCGGTCTTGGCGATGGCGGCTTGAAGAATCCTCACGGCTTCAGGTATTACTTCAGCTCCGATGCCGTCGCCGGGAATCACCGCGATTCGCTTCGTAGCTCCTGCTTCAGATGAAGGATTCACAATTGTCTTCGTTCGAGATTCCGTGAGATTCGGACCGAGATCGAGCCTATAGCATGGCGGCGAAAGCAGCGTCAATGTCGGCGTGCCGTCAAGAATTCATGCACTACTTGCATATGAAAAGCTTTGTCGTAAACGCCATTGGAGTATCTCTCTCGCCGCGCAAGCGCTGCAATTCGCCATCCGCCGCAGCAATCTGCTATAAATTCTCAATATGAATAGTCGCCGGGGAACCATTCATCTTTTTCGTGTCGCGGGGATCGATCTGTTCCTGCACTGGTCCTGGTTTCTCGTTGCGGCCATCGAGATCAGCGACCGCGCCAAAGCCTATTCGTCCATCTCCTGGAACGTGTTCGAGTATCTGGCGCTGTTCCTCATCGTAACGCTTCATGAGTTTGGCCACGCGCTGGCCTGCCGCCAAGTGGGCGGCACAGCCAATCGCATCATGCTCTGGCCTCTTGGCGGCATCGCTTATGTCGATCCGCCGGTGCGCCCCGGCGCGACCCTCTGGAGCATCGCCGCCGGCCCCTTGGTAAACGTAGCGCTGGTCCCCGTTTTGTGGATGTTCATCGCCTTCGATCGCTCCCTCGGATGGTTCGCGACAATGCCCGACGCACATCTGCTGTTGCGCTCGGTCTGGTATATCAATATCGGCCTGCTGGCGTTCAATCTGCTGCCCATCTATCCTCTCGATGGCGGGCAGATTCTTCGTTCCCTGCTGTGGTTCGTGATGGGACGCGCGCGCAGCCTGATGGCCAGCACGATCCTGGGCTTCTTCGGCGTCGCGGGACTCATTCTTCTGGCGCTGCGCGAAGAGTCGCTCTGGCTGGGAGCCCTATCGGTATTCATCTTGATGTATTGCTGGCAGGGACTGAAGAGCGCGCTGGTCTTGCACCGCCTGGCGAAAATTCCGCGCCGCGAGGGCTTCGCTTGTCCGTCCTGCAAGTCCGCTCCGCCCATTGGAAATTACTGGCGCTGCTCGAACTGCAAGAATCCCTTCGATGCATTCGCCGCCCAAGCCGCGTGCCCAACCTGCGCCAAGCAATTTTCCGAGACACGATGCCTGGACTGCGGACGCCAGTATCCCCTCAGCCAGTGGATGCCCGCAGCATCTGCCATGCCCGAAATCGTGGCTAACTCCACCGTGAACTAGCGGTAAGGCGCGTTCAGTGGCACAGGCACAACCACTCTTGGCTGTGCAGCTACATCGGTAGGGCGCGAGCGCACCTGGATACACGACTGCACTTCAAGTATCACTTTAGTGCTACAGGCACTTCGTTTTCTGGCTCGGCATCGCGCGTCTGCGTCGGATTCTGTGCAAAATTTTCAGCAGCGCTCGCGAGATCCACACTTAAACCAATACTTCACGTCGCACCGTGAGCTCCTCGATGCGTTCCCGGCGCGGCTCGAATCCGATGCCCGGGCCCTGCGGCACGAGAATGGTTCCCTGCGGCGTGACCGTCACTTCCGGATCGATCACGTCCTCGGTCCAGTAACGCTTGCTGGCGGTAACGTCGCCGGGCAGCGTGAAATCGGCCAGCGTGGAGAGCGCGATATTGTGGGCGCGGCCGATGCCCGATTCCAGCATGCCGCCGCACCACACGGGAATGCCGCGTTCCAGGCACAGGTCGTGGATGCGCCGCGCCGGCGTGAAGCCGCCCACGCGCCCCAGCTTCATATTGATAATGCGGCAGGCGCCCAGCGCGATCGCCGCCTGGGCATGCTCTTCGGTGTGGATGCACTCGTCGAGGCAGATGGGGGTCATCGAGCTGCCGCTGCAGCTCCGCATGGCTCCAGATATCGTCCCAGCCCAGCGGCTGCTCGATCATCATCAGGTAGTAGGCTTCCAGTTCGCGCAGCCGCGCCGCATCCGCCAGCGTGTAGGCGGAATTCGCGTCCACCATCAGGCGAATTTTGGGAAAGCGCCGCCGCAAGCGCGCCACCGGCTGCACGTCGTACCCCGGCTTGATCTTGATCTTGATGCGCTGATAGCCCGCGGCCAGCTCCTTTTCCACCACGCGCTCCAGTTCGTCGTCGCTCTCCTGAATGCCGATGGAGACGCCGCAAGAGATCTCCTGGATCGTGCCGCCCAGCAGCTTCCACAACGGCATCGACTTCTGCCGCGCCTCGGCATCCCATATGGCCGCCTCGATCGAGCCCTTGGCCATGTTGTGGCCGCGAATGGGCGCGAGCATCTCCCACACTTCGCTTGCGGAGCCAAACTCCTTGCCGGAGATCGCGGGCCAGATAAAATCCCGCAGCAACAGCCAGGCGGTCTCGATGGTCTCCGGCGAATACGAAGGACGCTCGCCGGCCACGCACTCGCCCCAGCCGATCGCGCCGTCGACGTTTACTTCCACCAGAAGAATGCGCCGCACGGTAGTCCGGCCAAAACTGGTTTCAAATGGCCGCACCAGCGGCATCTGAATTTCGCGCAGCGTGGCTTGGCAGAGGCGCATGGCTGGATATTTTAACGGTTACGTTACTTAAAAGGAGGTCGCCGCGCCGACAGGAGATCATCTTAAGCTTTCACTTCCCGCAACCTCGCGCCTTTTCGTCGATGTGGGCGCCATCATGGAAAGTTCCGCCTTCACTATTCGCTTTGAACAATGCGTAGAGCAACGCTTAAAGCAATGCGTGAGCACCACGGCATGCGCCGGCATTTCCGCTTCTCGCCAACAGCAGTGCGCACCCAAAGTGAAGCTTCACTTCTGCGCCGTCACTTCCCCGTTGTCATTTCTCGGTCCAAGGCTCAAGCAAGTATTCAGCTTTCTCCTCGGTCACCTCGAGGCCCGTGGCCGCATAGCCGCGCCCCAGCCAGTGCTCGAATTCAAGCCGCACCTCAGCTTGCAGCCGCGCGGCCTCCTCGGGATTGGTGCCGCGGATTTGAGCGAAGTCCACGGGAATCTTGACGCGCTCCAGTTCCTTCTTGCGCGGCTTCCTCGCGGACGAACGCTTGTCGGCCAGCGCCCGGCTCACGCGCAGCGAACGCAGCCGCCATTCGGCAATCAGCCGGTCGGTGGGCAAGCCTCCATGCAAGGGGCTGGTAGTGGTTCCATACATATTGGGAATGAAGCGCCGCGCGATGGCCCCCAGCCGAAAATTGAAGTAGGCGTTCTTGATCTCCAGCGGATCGAACGTCCATTCGATCAGATCGATGCCCCGCGCCAGCGCCTCCTGGCGCTGCAAAAGCTTCAGCCCCCGGCCCGC
>CAWGPK010000002.1:0-243512 GCA_963824405.1 uncultured Acidobacteriota bacterium
GTCCTCTTCTCCCTGGCTGCAACAGGAAATGCCCAGCAGCGGGGGGTGACAAAAGACAAGATCGTCACCGGCGCCTGGATCGCCATGTCAGGCGCGCTGGCCTATCCCGGAACATCGTTCATGTATTCGACGGAAGCCTACTTCAAGTACATCAATGAACAGGGAGGCATCAACGGAAGGAAGCTCGAGTATATTGCCTATAATGACGACTACGAACCTCCAAAATCGGTCGCCGCTGCGAAGAAGTTACTGGAAAAGGATGAGGTCTTCATGTTCGTGACACCCATGGGAACCGGGACAACGGCTGCGGTCAGGCCCATCGCTGAAGAGAAGAAAGCGATTATCTTCGGGCCTGGCTCCGGAAGTCCTATGTTTACCCAGCCCTACAATCCCCTCTTCTTTCTGACCATCATCAACTATTACGATCAGATGTATCTTGTCGTCGATTATCTGGTGAAGGAGAGGGGACTTAAGAAGATTGCCCTCTTTGGTGCAAAAGGCGAAATCGGCCAGGTAACCCGGGAGGGCACGGTGGATCGACTAAAGAAGCACGGCCTGGAGATCGCCGCCTATGACGAGGCGAGACCCACGGATGTGGATGTAAGCGCCCAATTTAACAAATTAAGGAGTGCTGGATCCGAGGCCGTGATCATCTCCGCAACCCCCAAGCCGGCAACCCTGATGCTCCAGGAGATGCAGAAGAACAACTGGAAGCCGGTGTCGGTCCTTTATGGCCCCATTACGGACCAGGTTCCGGGGATGGCAAAAGAGGCAGCCGAAGGGGTTATCTGTGTTCAGATGTATCCTCCTCCGGAATCGAACCTCCCTGAGATTCAAAAGCATAGAGAGATCATGAAGAAATATGTCAACAAAGATATCAATACCTATACCATCTGGGGATATATCAATGCCAAGATCGTGGTAGAGGTCCTGAAAAGGCTGGGAAATAACATCACAACGGATAACTTCGTCAAGGAAGCGGAAAAACTGAGAAACTGGGATACGGGACTGGGGCTAAAGATTACCTTCACCTCCACGAGCCACAACGGATCGAAGATGGCCTACTTCACTATCGTCAAAGAGGGAAAATTGGAAAGATTCAAGGACTGGATGGAGATCAAGGATTAACCCCTCCCCCCCAAAGAAATGGGAGCGCTTCTCGATATGCGAAATCTTTCCCTGAGCTTCGGTGGCCTCCAGGCCCTCCATCAGGTTTCCTTTCAGGTGGAGAAGGAGTCGATCTTTGCCTTGATCGGGCCAAATGGTGCGGGAAAAAGCACGATCTTTAACTGCATCAGCAAATTCTATCCGGCCGACGAAGGGGAAATATTCTTCGACGGGATCAATTTGCGGAGGCTCAAGCCCCATCAAATTCCCCTATCCGGCATCGGAAGAACCTTCCAGAACATCGCTCTTTTCTCAAAGATGACCGTCATGGATAACCTCCTGGTCGCCAGGCACTCCCGGATCCGGTCCGGCTTCTTCGCCAATGCCTTTCAACTTCCCCGGATATCGAAGGGAGGAGGAGGGATGCCTTTTCCAAAGCCGAGAAACTCGTGGAATTTCTCGGCTTAACCTCTCTCAAGGACCAGGTTGTTTCCAGCCTTCCCTACGGATTCCAGAAGATGGTTGAGATGGGTCGGGCCCTGGCCATGGAGCCGAAGCTCCTCTTGCTGGATGAGCCGGTGGCCGGAATGAATATTTCCGAGACGGCCTCGATGGCCCGTCTCATCCGGTCCATTCGTTCGGAAATGGAAATGACCATCCTCCTGATCGAGCACGACATGCGCCTGGTGATGGGGATTTCGGATTGGGTGTGTGTTTTGAACTATGGGAAAAAGATCGCCGAGGGCCTGCCCGGAGAGATGCAAAAAAATCCCTCCGTGATTGAGGCCTATCTGGGAAGGGAAAGAAGTGGTGTAGAGTTCGTGAGAACGTTGAAACGAATTACGGAGCCATTGCAGCGCTGAAAGGGGTTTCCTTCCAGGTCGAATCGAAAGATATCGTGGCGATCCTCGGCGCCAACGGAGCTGGAAAGTCGACGATCATGCGCACCCTTTCCGGGCATCACTCCCCCCACTCGAGGGAAGATCGAATTCCTGGGCCAACGGATCGAGCGAAAGCCTCCGGAGGAGATCGTCCGGATGGGGAATCTGCCAGGTTCCGGAGGGAAGGGAGATCTTTCCGGAGCTGACGATCAAGGAGAACCTGCGCATGGGGGCCTTCGTTCGCAAGGACAGGAAGGCCAATTCAGGCGGACATGAAACGGGTGGAGGAGTATTTCCCGATCCTCGAGACCCGCCGTAACCAGTTGGCCGGTACGTTGAGCGGAGGGGAGCAGCAGATGTTGGCCATTGGAAGAGCCCTCATGGCCCAGCCCAAGCTCCTCCTTCTCGATGAGCCGTCGATGGGTCTGGCCCCGATCATCGTCGAGGAGATATTCGACATCATCAAGACCATCAATGAATCCGGAACCACCATCCTTCTCGTCGAACAGAATGCCTACATGGCGCTTCAGATCGCAACCAAGGGGTATGTCCTTGAGAATGGAAGATCGTCCTTTCCGGAACAGCAACCGAACTGCTAGAAAACAGAGAAATCAGCAAAGCTTACCTGGGAGCCTTATGAAGGCAGGGCTGCCCCATCGGCCCCTATGGCCGGGAGTGAAACATAATGGGATTAACCCCCTACCCTCTGTACTCTCCCGCAAAAGAGGAAGGAGGGAGTCAAATTGGGTTACGGGACACAAAGGAACACGAGACACGAAATACTCGTTATTTTCTAATTTGAAGGAGGTCAATATTCCATCATGACCGAAGGCATGATCAACATCGGCGACTGGATCAAACAGTGGGCCATAATCAAACCCAACAAGACCGCCGTCATTTCCGATGATGTCCCTTACACCTATCGGGAGTTGAATCGACGGATCAATCGATTGTCCCATCTTTTTCTTGAGATGGGCCTGAAAAAAGGGGACCGGGCACCATGCTCCTCCATAACTGCAAGCAGTTCATTTGAAATTTTCTTCTCCTTATCGAAGCTCGGGGGAATCCTCGTTCCGCTCAACTGGCGGCTGGCCATTCCGGAACTGGAATTCATTATCAAAGACAGCGGTTCAGACACATTGATCTTTGAAGATGTGTTTACAGACGTGGCAGAGGAGTTAAAAAAACGAACAGCCCTTCGCCACTACGTTTCGTGCACCGTTGGGGAGGACCTCCAGGAACACACCTCCCCTCCTTGGGCAAGGAACTATGAAACTTCGATCGACCCCTGCGCAGACGATGAACCCGGTCTGGCCGAGCCTATCGGAGACAGAGACCCCCACATCATCATGTATACGTCCGGGACGACGGGGCTTCCAAAAGGGGCTTTGTTGTCCCATCGAAAAACTTTCTTCAATGTCTTGAATTCGGATATGTTCTTCGACCTGACGACCCGCGACATTATGATCGTCGCAAGACCCATCTTTCATTCGGGAGGACGATCGTCGAATCCGCGCCCGTCCTTTATAAGGGGGACCATCATCGTCAAGAAAAGGTTCCGTCCCCTCGAGATTCTTGAAACGATCCAGAAATACCGAGTGAGCATTCTCGAACTTCCTGCGACCGTCTATCAATTCATCCTGAATGAATGCAATCTCGAGCAGTTCAATCTTCCTCTCTCCGCTGTTGCTTTACAGGCGGAAGACGGATCCCGATCCCCCTATTAGAGGCCCTGGGGAAAAAGGGCCTGATCGTCTCTCAGATCTATGGGCTCACAGAGGCCTCGACCTTTTTCTGGCTGCCTACGGAGGAGGCCAAGGAAAAGATGGGGTCTGTCGGACATCCGATCTTTCATGGAAGGGTCAGGATCGTCGATCGGGAGGGGAGGGATGTCCAACCCGGAGAAACCGGAGAATTGCCGTCAAAGGGCCCATCGTGATGACGGGCTATTGGAATAGGAAGGACCTTACGGAAGAGGTGATTAAAGACGGCTGGTTATCTACAGGAGACCTTGCAAAGGCGGATGGAGAGGGATTCGTTTATATCGTGGACAGGAAGAAGGACATGTTCATCAGCGGGGGAGAAAATGTTTACCCTGCGGAGATCGAAAAGGTTCTCTTGGGCCACCCGAAGATGAGCAATGCGGCGGTCGTTGGAGTCTTTGATAAAAAATGGGGAGAAGTGGGGAAAGCTTATATTGTCCCGAGGAATGGAGAGCAGATTACGACGGCAGGGGTCATCGACTATCTCAAGAGCCGGGTTGCGAAGTATAAGATTCCTAAATACATTCAGTTTGAAAAAGACCTCCCCCATCACGGCTTCAGGTAAGATCCAGAAACACCTTCTGAAAGAGCAAAACGGGTGATCGCGATGGATGAAAAGTCTCTGTTAAGCCAGATCGAGTTTCATCATGAGACGGGAACCTTCCTTTTTAAGGACATCCGCTATCTGCTCATCAGGCCGGAGACTCTGGGCATGCTTCAAATAGGGATTGAAACAGAGCTGGGACCCAGAAGCGCTGATCTGATATATGAAAGCGGCTTTACCGGGGGAAGGCTCTCTACCGAGAGGTACAGGGAGGCATTCCACCTCTCTTCAGAGAAGTGCTACACTATATGCTCGAGATGGGGGCACAGATTCTCCGTCGTTCGTCATATCAGTGACCATGTGGCGGTCATGTATCTGGGCCGGATCGTCGAAATCACGGCGTGGCGGGAACTCTACGATCCCCTGCATCCTTACACCCAGGCCCTTCTTTCTGCGGTACCTATTCCGGATCCCTTCATCGAGGAAAAACGCACCCGCATCTTTCTCGAAGGAGACGTCCCCAGCCCCCTGAAATCCCGCCGGCCGGGTGTAACTTTCATCCCCATTGTCCCCAGGCCATCGATGCATGCAAAGAGATTTTCCCGGCGCTTCTGGACGTCGGCGGCCACCACCGCGTGGCCTGCCTTAGGGTTGGGAAATAGGAATTAACGGAAGAGAGTCTTTACCGGCCAAGCTTACGATGCTTACCAAGCAATCTGCACTCATGAGCGAATAAGACCGCTGACTCAAAGACGATGTTCGGACATGATGGGGTTTTCGGACCTTTACGGTTGATTAATGACTACTACACTTCTATGGCAGACTGATCGACTTTGTTTTATTCCCATTCCACTAGTCCTTGTAATCGGAGAGTTTGCTCTTGACGGCGGTGCCATTCTGTGTATCCAGATATTGCATAAGAGCGATCTTATCGTCTGGGTTTTTATGCCATAATATCTCACGGTAATCCAGAAAGACGTTCATGCTTTCGACAACGGCCTGGAGAGTTTCGGACAATTCAACCTTTGCCATGTGATATTGAAGAAACCATCGCTTTCATTAAAACGCCATCCTCTTCAGATTGCCTATTTTTTTAACTGTTATCTATTTATCATGGGCAGTCGGCTTTACGCCCGCCTTATCAGGAAAACTCAATATGGGATGCTTAAGTTTTAACCAACGTCTCTTCCCCTCCGATAAAATGTCTTTGCATCATTATTGTCCCCTATGTTTCAAGGAAGAGGGTTCACCAAGAAATCTGTCTGACTGCCCCCTATCAGATCCGTGGTAATAAAAAGGCCCTAATCCAGAAGAGGGTTCATCCCCACGTTATAGAACCACGGACACGAGGATTTTCAGTCCACTTCTTTCAGAAAGCGATTCCCCATCGTTTTCAAGCACTTAAATATCAAGCACTTACAAGACCCATGTTGGAATAGCTTGGGTTATTTTGGATTAATTTCGGTTAGAATGGTTACATTTTAGTTACACTTATCTGACCGTGAGTTCCTCGTAGATTCTGCCTACCCTGCGTAGGCTCTCATCATGAGGTACGGGTGGGGCCATCATCGCCAAGGTTGGGCCCTTCGCCGTCCATTCCTCAGGGCTCTCGTTTATTCAGGCGTTCTATTGCCTTGGTTTGTTTAATAATATCCATTATATAGAGTTTGAGGCTATTCATTTCCACCCAATTTTGTAGTTCCTTGGCCTTCCATCCCAACTCCCCGGTCGGCAAGAATGTACATGATCTCTTTGGTGGTTTGGTGCTTGTGTTTTTTGTGATTAAAAGATCTCGGCTCTCTTTTTTTGAAAATTCCGCTTGACAAAGCTTTTTGTCTGTGATACAAACAAAAAACTACTGAAATGCATGGCGTATCTTTAATGTTTATTTATTTTATCTTAACTGGCAGGTCTGATTTACGGGGCACAGAGCACCAATGATTGATTGTTCATACAACGACTCAGTCCGGGATCTGCGGCAATGGGATCATGATTCCAATTCTTATATCTCCAAGAGGGCTTGAAGGTGCCCGACACAATTGTTGAAGCGGAACTTGCTAATTTGAGGACATATTCAACTGGCTTTGTACGTCAGCATTATTTATCAAAATTAAAAAAAGTGCATCGAATTTATGGAATCTTGTTGTGATGAAAAGGCTGAACATTATCAGAAGAAGTATAGTCGGAAATCTTGAATGATTAGCATTACCATAGAGGCTTGGACATTAGCAAGTGAACTTTTTGGAAGTGACAGAAGAGGGAATTATTCGTTCAAAATGGAGAGAGCAGAAAGTAGCACATTGGAAGATCTGATTGGGGCACTTTGTGCGAGATATCCTGCTTTGGGTATAAAGGGCGGCCGAAAAATGTGACGGGATGAAGGGCGGTTGAAAACTGTGACACCCTCAATTAGCCTCCTTTGAATGGCAAGTTTGATGAGCTGTTCGGAAGGAGGAGGAGATCTCGGCATGGAATGGTTCCGCCTGCCTCAGCGGCGCGGTGGCCGAACCGCTCACCGAGGGCCGTTATGAGGACGCCCGCACCGCCGCTTATCGCCTGCGCGATATTTTTGGCAAGAACAACTTCTTCCTCGAAGTGCAGGACCAGGGCCTGGAAATTGATCGCCCGGTGAACCGCGAACTGGCGCGCCTCTCGCGCGAGAGCGGCATTCCGCTGGTGGCCACCAACGACTGCCACTACCTCACGCGCGCCGATGCCCGCGCGCAGGAAGTCTTGATGTGCATTCAGACCGGCAAGACCATGTCCGACCCGCAGCGCATGCGCTTTGCCACCGACCAGTTCTATTTCAAGACGGCCGAGGAGATGGCCCAGATCTTCGGCGGCGAATTTCCGGACGCGCTCGAACGCACCGCGGCCATCGCCGAACGCTGCAACGTGCGCATCGACCCGGTGCACAACTCCTTCCCCGAATTTCAGGTTCCGGAGGGTTATACCGCCGATAGCTATTTCGAGCGCGTGGCCCGCGAGGGATTCGCCGCGCGGGTGCCCTATCTGGAGACGTTCGCTCAACAGGGCTGGCTGCGCCGGCCGCTGGCCGAATACGAGCAGCGGCTTTCCAACGAAATCAAGATGATCGTGAAGATGCGCTACGCCGGTTACTTCCTGATCGTCTGGGATTTCATGCGTTATGCGCGCGCCCAGGGCATTCCCGTGGGGCCGGGACGCGGTTCGGCGGCGGGCAGCCTGGTGAGTTACGCGCTGCAAATCACCGACGTCGATCCGCTGCAATACGATCTGCTCTTCGAGCGCTTCCTGAATCCCGAGCGCGTCTCCATGCCCGATATCGACATCGACTTCTGCATGCGGCGGCGCGGCGAAGTGATCGATTACGTCACCCAAAAATACGGCCGCGACAACGTGGCCCAGATCATCACCTTCGGCACCATGGCCGCCAAGGCCGCGCTGAAGGACGTGGGCCGGGCCATGGATCTCCCCTACGGCGACGTGGATCGCATCGCCAAGCTGGTGCCCAACCAGATCAACATCGAGCTGGACGAAGCGCTCAAGCAATCCGCCCAGCTTCGCACGGCCATCGATTCCGACGAGCGCTTCAAGGACATGCTGGAAATCGCCAAGCGCCTGGAAGGCCTGGCGCGGCACGCCTCCACGCACGCCGCCGGCGTCGTGATCTCGCCGCAACCGCTCACCGACCTGCTGCCGGTTTACAAGACCAATCGCGACGAAATCACCACGCAATACGACATGAAGGGCCTGGAGCGCCTGGGCCTGCTGAAGATGGATTTCCTCGGCCTCACCACGCTCACGGTTCTTTCCGACACGGTGAAGCTGATCGCCTCCAATCGTAATGCGCAGCTAGATCTGCAAACGCTCCCGCTCGGCGACGCGCCCACGTATCAGCTTTTCTCGCGCGGCGATACCACCGCCATCTTCCAGTTTGAATCTCACGGCATGCGCGACATTCTGCGGCGCTACCAGCCCTCGCGCCTGGAAGACCTCACCGCCCTCAACGCTCTCTACCGCCCCGGCCCCATCCAGGGCGGCATGATCGACGATTTCATCGCCCGCAAGCACGGCAAGAAAAAAGTCACCTACGATCTGCCGGAGCTGAAGGAGATCCTGGAAGAGACCTACGGCGTCATCCTCTATCAAGAGCAGGTGATGCAGATCGCCAATCGCCTGGCCGGCTTTTCGCTCGGCGAAGCCGATATCCTCCGCCGCGCCATGGGCAAGAAGAATCGCGACGAGATGGCCGCGCAGCGCGAGAAATTTCTTGCCGGTTGCGCCCTGCGCAAAGTTCCGCCGAAAAAGGCCGAGCGCATTTTCGATCTCATGGCCGAATTCGCCGGCTACGGCTTCAACAAATCGCACTCCTGCGCTTACGCGCTTCTGGCCTATCAGACGGCCTGGCTCAAATCGCACTATCCAGTGGAATTCATGGCCGCGCTGCTCACTTCGGAAACTGGCAACACGGAAAAAGTGGTGAAATACATCCACGAATCGAAAGGCATGGGCATCACCGTGCTTCCGCCCGACGTCAACACCAGCGACGTGGACTTCACGCCGGTCGGCGAACAGATTCGCTTCGGCATGCGCGCCATCAAGAACGTAGGAGAAAATACCGTGCGCGGCATTTTGGAAGCGCGCGAGAAGCTGGGCCGTTTCCATTCGCTCTTTCAATTATGCGACTCTGTCGATCCGCGCCTGCTGAACCGGCGCGTGCTCGAAAGCCTGGTCAAGGCCGGCGCTCTAGATTCTTTCGGAGCCCGCCGCGCGCAGCTTTATGCCGTGATCGACCGCGCCATGGAGCGCGGCCAGAAGCTGCAACGCGATCGCGCCAGCTCGCAGCACGCCCTTTTCGGCTCCGGCGGCGGCTCCCACGAGCCGCCCGAGCCCGAGCTTCCCGATGCCGAGGAATGGCCCGAGTACGAATTGCTCGCCAACGAATTCGCCACGCTGGGCTTCTATATTTCGGGGCATCCCCTGGATAAATATTCGGCTCGCCTCAAGGAACTGAAAGCCGTGGAACTGGCCGCCATGGAGGGCCGCCGCAACGGCGAAGATGTGGTCATTGCCGCCCTGGTCTCCTCCATGCGCCCCATGCGCTCGCGCAAAGGCGATCGCTGGGCCATCCTCAATTTGCAAGACATGACCGGCGAGCTCGAAGCCCTGGTCTTTCCGGAAGCGTTCGCGCGCCTGGAAACGCTGCTAAAATCGGGTGCGCCGCTGCTCCTGAAAGGCCGGGTCAACGTGGAAGACGCCGGCACCCGCGTGGCCATCCAGGAAGGCCAGCCGCTCGACCGCGTCGCCGGCACAGTGGGCGCGACCGCGCAGATGCGCGTGCGTATCGACTTGAGCGCCATGGACGATTACACTCTCGATCAGATCAAGGCGGTGCTGATGCAGGCCCCCGGCCCGTGCCCCATCGCTTTTGACCTCATCGATCCGGACGGCACGCGGGCCACGCTGGCGTCCAACCAGAGAGTTCGCATCGACGACCGCCTGGTGAGCCGTTTGCAGGAGATGCCGGGCGTGGGCCCGGTGGAAGTGGTGCGCTGATTGAAACGTGCTGATGGAAAAGCCCTGATGGAGAAAAAAGAGCGGCGCCGCCAACTCGAGGAGCTCGAACGCGAAGTCGAGAGTTTGCGCCATCTGTCGGTGGACGGCGCCCAGAACGGCGACCTCGAAAAGCTTCGCGAGCAAGTTTCCGAATTGCGCCGCGAATTCTATACCCACCTGGGCGCCTGGCAGCGCACGCAACTGGCGCGCCATCCGCAGCGGCCTTACACGCTCGATTTCGTCCGCCTGCTTTTCACCGATTTTTCAGAGCTGCACGGCGACCGCGCCTTTGGCGACGATCCCGCCATCGTGGGCGGCTTTGCGAAGTTCAAAGGCCGCCATGTTCTCGTGCTCGGCCACCAGAAGGGCCGCGATACCAAGCAGCGCGTGGCCCGCAACTTCGGCCAGGCCAAACCCGAGGGCTATCGCAAGGCGCTGCGGCTGATGAAGCTCGCCGCCAAGTACGGCCGCCCCATCTTCACGTTTGTGGATACGCCCGGAGCGTATCCCGGCCTCGACGCCGAGGAGCGCGGCCAGGCCGAAGCCATCGCCGTCAATCTGCGCGCCATGTCGCGCCTGCCCGTGCCCATCATCGTCACCATCACCGGCGAAGGCGGCTCCGGCGGCGCGCTGGCCATCGCCGTGGGCGATCAGGTGAACATGCTCGAGAATTCCGTGTATTCGGTGATCTCGCCGGAGGGCTGCGCCTCAATCCTATGGCGCGATGCGGGCAAGGCCGAGCTCGCCGCGGAGGCGCTGCGCATCACGGCCCAGGACCTCAGCGATTTCGGCATCATCGATAAAATCGTCCCCGAACCCGAAGGCGGCGCGCATAACGACCACGAAGCCGCCGCGCAGATGCTCGAGCCTGTTCTAGTCCGCGCGCTCGACGATCTTTGCGCCAAGCCGGTTCCGGAATTGCTCGAGCGCCGCTACGCTAAATTCCGCCGCATGGGCCAGCTCGTCGGCGCCGTCTCCGGCTGAACCTCCTCCTCTCCACCGCAACAAGCATTGCAACTCTTTGTCGCTAATTGCTGTCGCTAACGGGGAAGAATACTTTGACCCATGCCTCGACGCGGTCATTCTGAGCGGAGTGGCCGCGCGCTCTTTCCTCGGCCCGGCGAGCTGGAGTCAAACAAGCAGGACGAGAGGCTGCGCGGAACGTGGCGGCAGGTTACCGATTTTGGTCGAAAAGCGCCCCAATATGCACGTGCCGGATTAGAAACGTCCGCATTGCGGAATAATTGTGGGCGCTCCCATTTTGGTCTACTTTATGGCAACGATGCTTCCCATAAAAGAGGACGCTGAAATTACGCAAGTTACCGACCCCTTTCGTCCCTATGAGCGCCTCGTCAAGATTAAGGTGCTCAACAAGACTGTGGAGGTCCCGGAGCGGAACTCGCTCTTGCGCTGCTTCCAGTTTTTGAGCCCGGAGACGATTCCTTACGGCCGCTTCTGCTGGAACCAGGACTGCCAATATTGCCGGGTGATGGCCAAGCTCCCGGACGATACCAAGCCGCGGGAGATGCTCAGCTGTAAGTTCATGGTCATGCCGGGCATGGAGATCACCGAGATCAGCCCCGAACTGAAGCTCTGCTTGCGCCCCGTTCTACACAAATAGCTTGGCCCGCACAGGCTCGCCATCCATTTGAGTTAAGTCCGAAAGGGAAGAAGCGTCTCCGCGTCGTCGTCTGAACTAGCGAACGTTCGGGCTCTCGCGCTCCTGCTGCCTTATATTGTCGATAACCTGATCAAAAATGGCGGGGCTGCCCGGCCCTTTGCAGGACTCCATGTTAGCTCCTTTCAATCCGGATTCGGCGATCGTGGCGGCGGAATTGAAAAGCGACTGCACGCGTTCCCGTTCTGCGCGGCAAGGCCCGGGCTGCAGACAGTCAGGGGGGCTTGGAAGTTGGGCGAGTGCGTCCAGCCCCTGCGCGGCGGTCGCTTTTGCGGCTGCATAAGATTGCGGCGTTCGGAAAACGGCATCGACGCAGCCCGCCAGAAAAGCCTCGGCCCTCGTGATCAAAGCTGCCAGGCGATCTGCCGGATCGTTCTTCTCCCCGAAGGCCAGGAACTTATCGGCGTAGTTGGCGGTCTCAGGATAGTTCCCGAGCGAGAAATAGGTCATGTATTCGTCGCGGTAAGCGTCTCGCAACAGAGATGAATCCGGATACGCCGCCACAAAATCGTCGAGCAGCTTAATTTTCGCTTGCGCGTCTTTTTCGTTGTGGGCGACTTGGTAGGCGTTGTTCTCGGCGGCGCCCGGCTGGTTTTGCGGCGTGTCTTGCGCCGTGCAAGCCAAAGGAACGCACGGGAGCAACGCACTCGCGGAGGCGAGGGCCACAAACACGAGTTGCCGGATTCGCTTCATCGCATAACCTCAAACGCTCGCGGGCAACTTCAATTGAGGTAGATTCTACACTGAAGACACCTGCATCCATACTCCCCGGCCCGCGAGGCCCGTGGCTTCTGGGCTTCCCTCTGGTATCCAGGCGATCTTGTGGTAAGATCACGTCTTAACAGGGAACTCGGGGGAGGCTCAGTGAAAGCCAAGACAAAATTCGGCATTGGCATAGGCGTTATTGTGATATCGCTTTCGGCCCTCGCTTGGATGGGCGCCAAGCAGAGCCAAACCTACTACCACACCGTCGCCGAGATTCCTTCTCTCAGCTCATCCGCTATGCATCAGCGCATTCGCGTGGGTGGCGACGTCGCCGCTGGATCGATCAAGCATCTGCCGGGCCGCATCGATTTTGTTCTCACGGAAGAGGGCAAGACGATGCCCGTGAGCTACGTGGGATCGGACCCGCTGCCCGATACCTTTAAGGATGGCGCGCAGTGCCTGGTCGAAGGCCACGCCATGCCCGACGGGCGCTTCGTCGCCGAAGAGTTGCAGGCCAAGTGCGCTTCGAAGTACGAAGCGGCGCCCGGCGGCACCCAGTCGTCCGAGCCCGCACACAGTTCGGACCGCAAGAGCTAAGTTTTCGACTGGCGAACGCTCACCTTGTTGCTAGCGTTTCGTCGGAAGATTTAGGGGGAAGTCGTTGGATCTTTTTGGTTCGTTTGCCCTGCTCCTGGCATTTCTGTGCGGAATTTATGCCTTTGGCGGTGGAATCGCCGCCATCGTCACGCGCCGTCCACTGCTGATCAAGAGCGCGCGCCACGCCGGCATGGCGGTGTGCATCCTCATCTGGCTGGGATTCGGCAGCCTGGCCTACCTTTTCCAGACCGACAACTTCTCCATGGCCTACGTCGTGGAGCACAGCAATCGCACGCTCCCGGCCTTTTTTAAATTCGCGGCCATCTGGGCGGGGCAGGAAGGCTCGCTGCTGTTCTGGAGCTTCCTCCTCTCCATTTACGTTTTCTCCGTCCTCTTCGCCTATCGCGGCAAGCATCCTGAGCTGATGCCCTATGTTGGCGTGGTCATGGTCGGCGTGCAGCTTTTCTTCCTGACCATGAATAATTTCGTCGCCAGCCCCTTCCACATTCTCGGTTCCGCCGCTCCCAATGGCGCCATGCAGTGGATCATGCGCGGCGATGGCAATGGACTGAACCCGCTGCTGCAGTATCCGGAGATGGTCATCCATCCGCCGGTCCTTTATTCCGGCTACACCGGCTTCACCATTCCCTTCGCCTTCGCGCTCGGCGCGCTGCTGGGCCGTTATCCCGGCGAAAAATGGATTCACCTCACCCGCCGCTGGACCATGATCGCCTGGGGTTTCCAGGGCGTGGGTATTTTGCTCGGCGCGCACTGGGCTTATGCCGTACTCGGCTGGGGCGGCTACTGGATGTGGGACCCGGTGGAAAACGCCTCGCTGATGCCCTGGCTTACCGGCACCGCGTTTCTACATTCCGTGATGATGCAGGAAAAGCGCGGCATGATGCGGGTGTGGAACGTTTGGCTGGTCTTCATCACGTTCCTGCTGACCATCTTCGGCACCATGCTCACGCGCAGCGGCATGGTGAATTCCGTGCACGCCTTCGCCCAATCCAGCATCGGCAATTGGTTCCTCGGCTTTATCATTCTGACGCTGGTGGTGTGCTTCGTCTCCTTCTGGCGCAATCGCGACTATTTGCGCAGCGACAATACGCTCGATTCGCTGGTCTCCCGCGAATCCAGTTTCCTGTTCAACAATCTCATCCTGCTGGTCGCCTGCGTGGCGGTGATCTCCGGAACGTTGTTCCCGGTGCTCTCGGAATGGGTGCGCGGTACCAAGATCAGCGTCGGCGTGCCGTTCTTTAACATGATCAATCTGCCCATCGGCCTGTTCCTGCTGTTTCTTACGGGCGTGGGACCTCTGCTGGCCTGGCGCAAAACTTCCATGTCCAGCCTGCGCAAGAATTTCGGCGGGCCGGCGCTGATCGGCATCGTGGCCGGCATCGTGGGCATTGCCATGGGCCTGCGCAATTTCTACGTGACCACCTGCTTGATCCTCTCCGTTTTCGTCACGCTGACGATTCTCTTGGAGTTCTATCGCGGCGCACGCGTGATCTCCTCGCGCGGCAATACCAACATCTTTTCGGGCGTGGCTCAGCTCACCATGCGCAATACGCGCCGCTATGGCGGCTACGTCGTGCACTTCGGCATCGTGCTGATCTTCCTGGGCATCTCCGGCGCCGCCTTCAACCAGGATAAGCAGATGGAGATGCCGCCGGGCGCGCAGATGACCATCGGCCCCTACCGGCTCACGCACCAGACTTTCGATAGCACCCAGGTGGGCAACTACACCGCGGATCGCGCTACCATCGCCGTCGATCGCGGCGGCAAGCAGATCATCATGCTCTATCCCGAGAAGCGCCTGTATCCGGCTAACCAGGAATCGGGAACCATGGTGGCCATCTACTCCACGCTCAAGGAAGATCTCTACGTCGTTTACGCCGGCCGCAGCCCGGAAACGAACCAGCCGGTGATTCACGCGTATCTGAACCCGCTGGTGAAATGGATTTGGTTGGGAGGCGCGATCGTCGCGCTGGGTACTTTGCTGGCCATGGTGCCTAATAGCCAGCCTGTGCTGGCGCTGCGTGCCGTGGTCGATCCCGCGGGCGCCGCTCCCGCGCTTTCGCCCGCGCGCGCTCCTACGCAGCGCTACGACGGCCATGATTGACGTACGCACGGCAATGATGTCATTCCCAGGAGTCCGCTCGCGCGGACGGCGAGAACTCCGCTTGTCTCTTTCCGCGTTTTTCCTCGCGGCGGCGTTGACGTTCGTGGTCGCGCCGAGCTTCGCCCTACCCGCGCCGCCCGCGGCACAGATGAGTATGCCTCCCGTCGAGCCCGCGAGTAGTGCGCTGCCCACCGGCCGCGCCCGCGATATCGCCAACCAGGTCATGTGCACCTGCGGCTGTGGCGATACCGCCGGATCGTGCAGCCACCCGGGCGCGGCGTTTTCCGGCCCCTGCGAAATAGCCAAAGCCAAGATCAAGGAGATCAACGAGCGCGTCGGCCGGGGCGAATCGAACGCCTCCATCCTGCAAACTCTCGTGAAGGAGTATGGCGAAGGGGTGCTGGCCGCGCCTCCCGTGAGCGGCTTCAATTGGTTCGCTTATCTGTTCCCGGCCGTCGCGTTTGCTATAGGCCTGGGATTGGTCATAATCATTATTCGGCAATGGCGGCATCGTCCCGTCGCCGCGCCCGCTTCCGGGCCGGCTGTTTCCGCCGAAATGCTGGCACACGCGCGCCGCCAAATCGCGCGCGATGTGCGCGACGATTGAAGGCTGGGCTCCCGCCGGCATGGCAATGAATCTGGCAATGGCACTCCCGATCGCGGTAAGGGACATCGACACACTTGCCGTGATCGCCTGCGTGGCGCTCACCGCCGCGGTACTGATCTTCGTCTTCATGATCGAACCCGATCCCGGCGATTCCGCTCCGCATCGCTCCCTGCTCGATCAGCTCATGGAGCGCCGCGACATCATTTACGATAATCTGCGCGACCTGAAGTTCGAGTACCGCACCGGAAAATTCGCCGAGGAAGATTACGAGCAGATGAAGCAAACTCTGGAAACCGAAGCCGCCCTGGTGCTCGCCGAGATCGATCACGTCACCGGCAATCCCGGGCTCTTGCCGCGTTCAGATGCGGCTGTGCGCGCCCGCGCCGCCTCCGCCGCGCCCAAGGCAGGGAATTAGCTATGCCTCGCTTGATCTCAGGCTTGGCGCGAACCTTCGCAAGCTGTCATTCCGAGGAGCGCTGCGTGCATGTTTCCCCTCGCGGCGCTGGCGCGCGACGAGGAATCTGCTTTTTCTCTGGCGTCGGCTCTCAAGGCGCGTCACTCCTGTCGCTGGTGATGAAGACTGCATTCTCCGCGGCGCTCGCGCTCGGCCTTTTCTTTGCTTTCGCACCCTGCGCCGCCGCCGGCACGGTCACCGGCATCATCCACAACGGCACCGACGGCAACGCCGTCGCCCCCGGCGTGGACGTCATCCTGATCCAGTTGCAAGGCGGCATGCAGCCGGTGGCCACCACGAAGTCGGACGCCAAGGGCCAGTACAAATTCGACAATCCCGCCATCGGCCAGGGGCCTATGCTCATTCGCGCCGTCTATCACGGCGTGATGTTCCATCAGCCGCTCGTTCCGGGGCACGATACCGTGGACGTCACCGTCTACGATCCTTCCTCCGATTCCAAGATCGTCAACGTAGGCTCGCGCGTGATCGTCTTCCAGCCCAACGGCGATAAGCTCGTCGTCGGCGAAGAGTATTCGCTGCAAAACCAGTCCCAGCCGCCGAAAGCCTATTTCAACGAGAAGGGCGATTTCAGTTTTCAGGTTCCCGAGGGCTCGCAGCTTTCGCAAGTCTCTTCCTGGGGACCTTCGGGCATGCCCGTGGTGCAGGGCACCATCGACCACGGCAAGGGCAAATACGCCATCGCTTACGCCTTTCAGCCCGGCGATAACGGCGTGCGCTTTTCGTATCAGATCCCCTATCCCTCGAATCATGCCGACGTGCGCCTGAGCTCGGACTACTCCGTCGGCCGCGTGTTGCTGGTCGCCGCGCCCAGCGTGCAAATCAACAGCCCCGGCTTCATGCCTGCGGGCACCGAGCAGGGCTTCAATCTCTACACGCGCGATTCCGTTCCTCAGGGCTTGCCGTTCGACGTATCCGTCTCCGGCACCGCTCCTCCGCCGCAGGCCTCGCAGGACCAGAGCCAGGGCCAAGGCCAGGGCGGCAACGATCAAGACCCCACCGTGAATAGCCGCGTGAACGAGTCTGTCCAGGCGCTGCCCAACCGCCTCGATAGCCTGCGCTGGATCATCATCGGAGGATTCGCCGCGCTCTTCGCGCTCGGCGTGTTCATGATCTGGCGTAAGCCGGACTTCGTTCCCGGCGCTGTGGCGGGCGCGGGAGACATGCCCGTGCCGTCGTCTTCGCCGTCTGGCCCGCGAGGCAAGCGCAAATCAATCGCTTCTCAGGGCGCTTCTCAAGCCGCCGCGCCGTCAAGAACAGCTTCATATTCGTCGCCGGCATCGCCTGGCGCGACGTCTGCGCCTTCGGCGCATGCAGCGCCATCTGCATCGGCTGCCTCTGTCGCGTCTCTTGCATCTGGCGCGACTGCCGCATCTACTATCGACGTGCCTGCCGTCGAGCGCGAAGTTCAGAACGGCCTCGACGGCCTCAAGGACAAACTCTTTCGCCTCGAACTCCGCCGCCAAGCGGGCACCATCTCCGAAGAGGATTACGCCCGCGAGCGCGCCCTCACCGAGCAGATCCTGCGCGAACTCGTCCGAGGATAGCCGCCGCCGTGCAACCTGGCTCCAGCACCCCGACGCCCGCAAAATCGGCGCGCGCTGAGGACCCCGGCTCCGCAACACGCGCGCCCCGCGGCCTGGGCCTCGAATTCGTCGACTTCGCGAAACGCTACGGCCCGCGCTTCGCCCTGCGCGGCGTCTCTCTCTCCATCGCTCCCGGCGAATGCGTCGCGCTCGTTGGCCCCAATGGCTCCGGTAAAACCACTTTGCTGAAGGCCGCGGGCTTGCTGATTCGCCCCACCTCGGGGCGCGTGCGCTTTTCGCACCTGAACGCCAATGGCGCCGCCGCGGATTCCGGTTCCGGCGATAATGGCGGCGACTCCTGCGCCATCAAGCGCTCCATCGGTTTTGTCTCCCATAGCATCCTGCTGTACGACGAACTCACCGCCGAAGAGAACCTGGTTCTCTTCGCGCGCCTCTACGGCCTCGATGCTCCCGAAGACACCGCCCGCGCCGCGCTCGAGCCCGCCGGGCTCGCCGCTCGCGCCGGCGATCTGGTGCGCAACTTCTCGCGGGGCATGCGCCAGCGCTTGGCGATTGCCCGCGCGCTGCTCGCCGGTCCCGGCCTGCTGCTGCTCGACGAGCCTTCCACCGGCCTCGACCGCGCCGGCCAGCAATGGCTCGGCGCGACCCTTGCCGATCTCGCCGCCGGCGGCTGCACCGTGCTCATGAGCACGCACGGCGCCGGCGAAACGAACTCCTTCGTCACTCGCGCGATCCGGCTCTTCGCCGGGTCGGTGGTGGAAGATTCCGCCGTCTCCGGCGATGCGCGGGCCATGCTCGCCGCGGCCCTGGCCGCGCACGAGGAGGCCTGATGGCGCTGGCCCGTCCCATCGGCATTCTGCTGGCCAAGGAGTTGCGCACTGAATTCCGCACGAGAGAGCTCCTGGCCACCACCCTGGTCTTCGTGCTCATCGTGCTGGTGCTCTTCAGCTTCACCTTCGATCCGACTAGCATCGAATCGCGCCGTTTCGGCCCCGGCCTGCTCTGGCTGGCGCTTTTGTTCGCGGGCTCGCTGATGCTGCATCCATCTTTTACTCGCGAGCAGACCAACGACACTTTGGTGGCTCTGCGCATGGCCCCCATCGAGCCGGTGGCCATCATCGCCGCAAAAATTCTGGCGAATTTCTGCTTTCTGCTTCTGGCCGAGATTCTGCTCCTGCCCGTTTTCGCCGCGCTTTATAATTTGCACATTCTGCCGGTGCTGGGCCGCCTCGTCGCCGTGCTGGTGCTCGGCACGCTGGCCATCTGCATTGTGGGCACCGTCTTCGCCGCCATCTCTTCGCAGGCCCGCATGCGCGAGCTGCTGCTGCCGCTGCTCCTGCTGCCGCTGCTGACGCCTGCGTTGATCGCCAGCGCCGAAGCCACCGCCGGGCTTTTCGAGGAGCAGCCTGCGCTGGCCCCGGTTTGGATCGGAGTTCTGGCCGCTTTTGATACTATATTTCTTACCGTAACCTGGCTTTTCGGCGATTATCTGTTGGAGGAGTGAACCAGCGTCATGGCATCCGCCGCGCACGTGAAAAATATGGAGCCGTCAAGGTCGTCCGCCGGCCAGGCTTTGGCCACCGTTGGCGTCGCGCTCTTGCTCTTTGCCTCGGTTTACGCCGCGATTCTGGTGGCGCCCGAAGAACGCACCATGGGCCTGATCCAGCGCATCTTTTATTTTCACGTGCCCTTCGGCTGGTCCGCCTTCATCGCTTTCTTCATCAACTTCGTCGCCAGCATCGCCTATCTGCGCAGCCGCACGCCGAAGTGGGATTGGCTGGCGGTCTCCTCCGCCGAAGTAGGCGTGCCCTTCGTGACCGTCATGCTCGTCACCGGTCCGATCTGGGCGCATCCCGTGTGGGGCATCTGGTGGACCTGGGACGCGCGGCTCACGTCCACGTTCGTGCTGTGGGTGCTTTACGTCTGTTATCTCCTTCTGCGCACGCTCATCGACGAGCCTGAACGCCGCGCCGTGGTCTCCGCCGTCTTCGCCATCTTCGCGGCCTTCGATATTCCCCTGGTCTATTTCTCGATTTGGTTTTTCCGCACCCAGCATCCCCAGCCGGTGATCGGCGCGGGCGGCTCGCTCGATCCCCGCATGCTGGACGTGCTGCTGCTCTGCTGGGGTGCCACGCTGGCGCTGCTCGCGCTTTTGCTGGTGCAGCGCTATCGCCTGGAAGCCATGCGCTGGGAGCTCGATCATTTACGCCTCAACCTCGATCGCCCCGGCCCCGAGCCGCAGCGTTTCGCCACGGTCGGCAATAAAGGCGGCTCCGCATGACCTTGGTTCGCACCACAGTATTGTCATCCCGAGGGAGTCCGCCGCGGCGGACGATCGAGGGATCTGCAGTTGGTTGTTCGGGTGCGCACCGCTTAAATTAAGGAGGCACGATGAAAAATCTGGATAGCCTGGTGGCCGCCTATATGGCCGTGTGGGCCATCTTCTTCGTGTACCATTTCACCATCGCGCGCCGCCTGTCCCGCTTGCAGGACGAACTCGCGCGCCTTAAACAATCGCTCAAGCAATAATCGGGCCGGATGACCAAACCTCGAATCGGCGTCGTGCTCTTCCAACTTGGCGGCCCGGACTCGCCTCAGGCCGTCGAGCGCTTCCTCTACAATCTTTTCTGCGATCCGGACATCATCAATTTCACCGGCGCCGCGCTAGCTCGCCGTCCCCTGGCCTGGTGGATCGCCCATCGCCGCGCGGCCGTCGTGCGCGAACATTACGACGCCATCGGCGGCCATTCGCCCATCCGCCGGCTCACCGAACTTCAGGCGCGCGAACTCGAACGGGCGCTCGCGCCCGATTTCGACGTGCGCTGCTCGATCGCCATGCGCTATTGGAATCCGCTCACGCGCGAAGCCCTCGACCTCGTGCATTCCGCGCATCGCGACGCTCCGCTCGACGCGCTCGTCTTGCTTCCTTTGTATCCGCACTACTCCTTCGCCACCACGCTGAGCAGCCTCAAGGAGTGGCGCCGCGTCAACTCCCAGGCGCGCACGCCCGCGTCCCTCCCGCGCGAAATCGTCATCGAGGGGTTCCATGTCCATCCGCAATATCTCCAGGCGCTGGTGCGGAACATCGAAACCGCCCTCGACCGTTTCCCGGATCGCCGCAACGTCCAGCTCGTTTTCAGCGCCCATGGTCTGCCGCTCAGCCTCATCGAGCGCGGCGATCCTTACCAGCGCCAGGTTCAGGAGACGGTCGCCGCCGTGATGGCTCGCGGAGGCTGGCCCAACGAACATCTGCTGTGCTTTCAAAGCCGCGTCGGCCGGCAGAAATGGCTGGAGCCTTCGCTCACCCAAACGCTGGAAAGACTGCCGCGGGAAGGGAAGAAGCATCTGCTGGTGATCCCCATCTCGTTCGTCACCGAACATATCGAGACGCTGCACGAGATCAATATCGAGGCGCGCGAGCATGCGCTGGCCTCGGGCGTCGAGCAATTCGAGATGATGCCCGCGCTCGACGATTCGCCCGACTTCATCGCCGCGCTCGCTTCGCTGGTGCGCGCCGCCGTCGCGGAGCAATCCGCGGCGCCCACAGCAACCGCCAAACCCAGCGAAGCCGCGAAGCCCGCCTCTGTTCGTTGACGCCTGAATCGCGCCGTGAAGGAAACATCGCTCGACGATCTGTGGAATTCGGCGAAAGCCCCTGATGCCCGCTTCGATCCCGCCAGCCTTGCAGGGCTTCCCGAACCTGTGCTGCGCTACCTTCAGCACGCCATTGCTCCCGGAACGCCGCTCGCCTCGGCCGTGCGCCTGCGCATGCATGGCGAGATCAAACTGAAGCGCTGGCATGCATTTTCCGCAGAGCAAGTGATCTGCTGGAGCCGCGGCTTCATCTGGCAAGCCGTGGTGCGGATGGGCCTGCTGACCATCCGGGGCAGCGATCGCTATGTCGATGGCTCCGGCGCGATGCGCTGGAAGTTGTTCGGGTTTGCACCTTTCATCACGGCTTCCGGACCGGATATCACGCGTTCGGCTGCGGGACGAGTGAACCTGGAATGCGCTTGGCTGCCGTCGGTCCTCTGCGGCGAAGATGTCTGCTGGTCCTCGTCGGACGCCTTGCGCATTCGTGCTTCGTTCAAAGCGCACGGCGAGATGGCTGATGTTACCTTCGGCATCGACGCGACGGGCGCGCCGAAAACGCTGAGCGCGCCGCGCTGGGGCAATCCCGAAGCTGCGGTTTTTCACTACGCCACGTTTGGCGGCTTTGCCGACAACGAAGCCACCTTCGGCGGCTACACCATTCCCACAAGCTTCCGCGCCGGCTGGTACTTCGGATCGGACAGATTCGAGCCCGAAGGAGAATTCTTCCGTGCCGCCATCGACTCCGCCGAGTATAAGTAAGCTGGCGGAGGAACTGTGGTGTAGGCGATAATGCGGTCCCCTAAACTCGGCTCAGGCAACCCCGCTCTTGCGGCTTGCTTCTGAGTTCAGTCGAAGGCCTGAGGGGCCAGGGCGTCCGCGTTTTTCGTCGCGAATGCCGGACACAACTAAAGCCAATAATGTTAAAGTCCCCTGTGCATTTGCGCGATCTGCCCCAGCGCATTGCTCGATTCGAAGGAGTGCTAGATGAAATCGTTGTCGGAGGAACGTTCGGCCGGCGCATGACTGAAAAAGCATCGATCTCAACCCGTCGTCCGCGTTTTTCCGGCACTCCCCTGACGCTTCTTTTGCTCGCGGCCTCCTGCGTCTTTCTTGCCACTTGCTCCAAGAGCTCCAGTTCCCCGGCTACCCCGGCTGCCGCTACGCCGGGCGCCCTGGCGAGCATCACGATAACCGCGTCCGTCACCACTCTGACCGACACCGACATGGCCGAAACGATGACCGCCAGCGCGGCCGATAGCAGCGGCGTGGCCATCACCGGACTCACCTTCACCTGGACCAGCAGCAATCCAAACGTCGCCACCATCAACGGCAGCACCTCCGCGATCGTTCCGACGGTGCCGGGCTATACCACCATCACCGCCTCCGCCGGCGGCATCACCAGCGGCGGCGTCGGGTTGGCCGTCACCGCGCCCCTCAGCGGCCAATATGCCTTCCTGGTGCAGGGCTTTGGCGACGCCAGCGGCGATCAAGTGGCCATCATCGGCAGCTTTGTGACCGACGGTATGGGCAATATCACCAGCGGCGTCGAAGACATCAATGGACCTCCGGGTGGGACAGGAGCGTTCCCAATCTCCCTGCCCGCCGAACTCACCTTCACCGGCAAGTACACAACCGGCACGGGCTCACAGAATCCCGGAATCATGAGCTTCGTGAATTCGGCCGGCTTCACCAACCAGTTCACGTTCTCGACAGGCACGCTCAGCTCCGGAGTGCCCACCGTCGGCAGGATGACCGAATGGGACGACAGTTCGGGCTCCAACAGCGGGCGCGCCGCCGGCTCGTTCTATCTTCAGAATACGTCGGCCTTTGTGCTCTCCAGCATCAGCGGCCCCTATGCCTTCCAATTCTTTGGGCAGCAGGCCGCTCCCGGCTCCTGGCACGTGGCCACCGGCGCATTCACGGCCGACGGCAGCGGCAATCTCAACCCCGGTGAGATGGACATCAACGTTCCCTCCAATGGCGGCACGCAACACATCCCATCATTTACGGCCGCGCTGGCCACGGACGCGGGCACGCCTACCGACACAACCACGTTTGGCCAATTCATCTTGACATTCAGCACGGGCCAGACCGGCTATCTTTATATCGTCTCTCCCACGCAGGCCCTTTTCATGGAGGGAGATCCGGAGAGCGGCCTCGGTCTCGATGCCGGGCAAATTCTGGCGCAGTCCACTCCGTCGTTCTCGAACGCGTCGCTCAACGGCGTTTCCGTCGAATACGAGCAGGGCCTCGGCTCGACCGCCGGCCAGCCGCTTGCCGCGATCGGCCTGATCACTTTCACCAACGGCACGGCAGCCACCGTTAGCCGCGATTCCGACGATAGCGGCACGCTCAGCTCGCAAAGCGGATCGCTGACATCCTCTGGCGTCGCCGCAAACGGCCGCGCAGTTTTTAGCGGCACTCCCGCGCCCGTCATCGTTTACGTCGTGAACTCGAACCAAGGCTTCCTCATGTCCACCGCGGCTTCGGCCACCATGGGGTTTTTCCGGCCGCAATCCGGGCCGTTTTCCGCCAGTTCCTTCAACGGCAACTACTTCGGCGGCACCGTGCCGCCGAGCCTTGGGCAAGTCACCCCGACAACTAGAACTCCGGTTGTAAACGATGCCGAGCTGATCGCTTACGGAAACGGATCTGCCATCATCACGCTGGACGTCAGCTTCAACGGCGGCCCGACCAAGTCGCTGTACCAGGCTGGGCCCTTCATCCCGCTCAACCTCACCGTAACCGCCAACGGCCGCGCCACCGACCTCCCGGCAGCCGACATCTATTACCTCATCGGACCTACCAGCTTCTTAATGCTGAATCCGGGTGCCGCCGGCCCCTCGCCAGTTCCGCCCACCCCCGTCATCGACCTCTTTCAGCAATAACATCGCGTGACTGCCGCATGCGCCCTTCCTCGTCGCCACGGCGTGGCGGCGCGCCCGATATCGAAGTTATGGAGGGTCACGATACTTTCGGCACCCCCGCCAGTTTTCGGCATTCCCAAATCGGCTTGACACGAAGCCTCTGCCGTCATATAAACAAATGTTCTAAATAGTTGGTTGCATTTATATTGCTTTCCTAGCACGAGGTTGACGTCGTATCCATGGCGGACCACGCCGAAACTAAAACCGCAGAGGAATCCCGAGCTCAGCAGCTAAACCCTCCGGAACCGCACCCGTTCCGGCAGCCAAGCCCCCGTCTAAACCCAGCGCCGAAAAGGCCGGGGCGGAGATTCAGCCCGATCGCATGCGTCGCCGTGTGATCTGGACGGCCATTGGCGGCTATCTCGGTATCAACTTCCTCATGTTCCTGCGCTTCTTCTTTCCGCGGGCGCTGTACGAACCCAATACCGTTTTCTCCATCGGCTTTCCCGCGGACTTTGCGCTCGGCGTGAATCAGCAATTCCTGAACACCAACAGGGTGTGGGTGATCAAGGAACCGGACCGGCTCTTCGTTGTTTTCGCCCGCTGCACTCACTTGGGCTGCACGCCCGAGTGGAAGCCCAGCGAAAACAAGTTCAAGTGCCCGTGTCACGGCAGCGGTTACGATGCGGAAGCGATCAACTTCGAGGGACCGGCGCCGCGTCCTATGGACCGCGCGCATGTGGAAGTCGACGCCACCGGCAAAATCATGGTCGATACCAGCCGTCTGTACGTGGACGACCCCAACGCCGGCGTCAACCACTTCAACGATCCAGGTGCTTTCGTAAGCCTATAAATGCGACCAAGCGCGTTTCGCCAGGACGTCGGCAAAATGGGCCCTCGACGCACGCCGCTGCGTGCGACGAGGAGGAAGAAAGAAAGTACGCGGGTCCACATCGCGTGCCGGTTATGCACGTGATGGGGAAGTAGTCAGGGGGAATCATGGCGGAAGAGAACGGAGGCAAGCGCAGCGGTTTGTTAGACCGGGTGCGCGAGGACGCCGAAGATATAAAGAAGCTGGTCCGGGAGAAGGGCAAGGAAGAGATCGAGGGGCTCAAGGACCCGGAAAAAACCCAGCTCTATCGCTCCATCTTCCGCGTCAAGCACGAAGAGACCCCGCGCAGCCGCTCACTCGGCGTTCTCAGCAACGTCTTTCTCCATCTTCACCCCGCCAAGGTCAATCGCGACGCCACGCGTTACAACTTCACCTGGGGCATGGGCGGAATCACTTTTTATCTCTTCATCGTCCTGACCTTCACCGGCGTGCTGCTCATGTTCTACTACCACCCAACCAAGGTGCAGGCTTTCCGCGATATTTTGTATCTCGAAAACGACGTTCCCTTCGGCAAGTTGCTGCGCAATATGCACCGCTGGGCCGCGCACTTGATGATCATCGCCGTCTGGCTGCACATGTTTCGCGTCTTCCTCACCGGCTCCTATAAACGGCCCCGTGAATTCAACTGGTGCGTCGGCGTGCTGCTCATGGTGCTGACCTTGCTCCTCTCCTTCACCGGCTATTTGCTGCCGGACGATCAACTGGGCTTCTGGGCGGTCACCGTCGGCACCAACATGGCGCGCGCCACTCCCGGCCTCGGCAACGAAGGGCCCTTCGGTTCGCTTCTGGGTATGACGCCGTATAACGACGTGCGCTTCGCCTTGCTGGGCGGCTCCATCGTAGACGCCAACGCGCTGCTGCGCGCCTACATCTGGCATTGCATTGCCATCCCCCTGATCGCCTCGATCTTCATGGGCGTACACTTCTGGCGCGTGCGCAAGGACGGCGGAATTTCCGGTCCCGCGCCGGTGATGCTGGAGTCGGACATCAAGGAAGAGAAAGGCCCGCGGCCGGTGATCATGCGGCCCAGCGGCATGACCTGACGATGCGCGCTAACAAGCTCGACGGCGCTTTTCGCGCGACAAAAAGTCTGTCGATGAACTTTGATGGGAGAAAGATATAAATGTTAGGCGATTGGCACCAGCTTTGGGAGATCGCTTCGGCGCCGGACAACGTGCCCATCGTGGCCCTGTTGTTCCTGGTGCCGTTCTACGTGTGGTACGCCTTCCGTCAGGCGCGCGCCAATGACGACCTGATCGAAAAATTGGAAGCCGATCCCGCGGCGGCCAAGACGGCGTACCGCAAAACGCAGCCGTATCAGCCCAAGTGGGAGCGCGAGGTTCACACCTGGCCGTACTTGATGCGCATCGAGTTCGTCGCCGCGATTCTGATCACCGTGCTCCTGATGGTCTGGTCTCTCACGCTCAACGCGCCGCTCGAAGAGCCATCCAACCCGAACGTGACCATGAATCCGGCTAAGGCGCCCTGGTACTTCCTGGGCCTGCAGGAGATGCTCGTCTACTTCGATCCCTGGATCGCCGGCGTGGTCATGCCCACGCTGATCATCGTCGGGTTGATGGCCATTCCTTATATCGACGCCAATCCCCTCGGCAATGGCTACTACACATATAGGCAACGGCGCTTCGCCATCTGGACTTTCTGCGCCGGCTTCATCGGCCTCTGGGTTGCCATGATCTCCATAGGAACGTTCATACGCGGCCCTGGATGGATGTGGTTCTGGCCCGGGTCCACGTGGGACGCGGAGCGCGTCGAGTACGCGGTGAACCGCAATCTGGATACGATTCCCGCCGCCCTGACTGGCGGCCTTTTCCAGATCAACGGCTCCTGGCTCGCACATCTGATGCCTGCGGCCAATCGCGCTTACGCGCCGATCCTCGCCCGCATCATTTTTGGATTTTTCCCCATCGCCATCTATTTTCTGCTGGCCGCTTACTTGGTCTATCTGGTGATGAACTCCACCGAGTTCGCACGGCGCATCTTCCGCCGCATGAGCCTTTTGCAGATCGTCACCACCGATCTGCTCCTGGTGCTCATGATGGCTTTGCCGGTGAAAATCCTGCTGCGCCTGGTCTTCCGGATCAAATATATCTGGGTAACGCCATGGTTCAGCATTTGACGCTGCGGGGCCGCGAAGAGCGCTCTCGCACCGGGGGAGCGCTTTGCGGGGCCGCATTTCGGGCCGCGTGCGTCCCGCGGCCGTTGCATCCGTCTTTTTCTGTAACGCCATTGTTGCAAATGCCCGAGGAGGAATCGCTTGCCTGATCAGCCCCCGCAAGACGATCCCGTCACCAGTAGCTCGCTGGGCACGCTGATTCTAGTCTCTGCCTTTTTGCTGCTGCTGACGGTGGCTTGGTCTCTGTACAGTGAATTTTTTGGCTTGCGCCCCTGGCGCGACTATCAGAACCGCTTTCGTACCCTGTACTCCAGCTATCTTCGCAAGCAAATTACCCAGCGCCGCGCCGCCGAGCAGGCCCTTTTCGCCACGCCCGATTACCAGCAGCTGAAGGCCGCGGTCGACTCCGCCGGTTCGGCCACGCTTCCCGCCGATCGCCAGATCCAGGCGCAGATCGACCTGCTAGACCGCCAGCGCGCCGTGCTGACGCCGGACTTCCAGGACGCGCGCGGCAAGGTCGGCGCCCTCACCTATCAGTTGGAGCAAATTCCCGAGAGCGACAAGAGCGCCAAAGCCTCCAAGCTCAAGGAACTCAACATCGCCAGGGCCGACACCTATGAGCTGAATTGGCCCACGCCTACCGGCCTCGAAGTTCGCAAATTCAATTACGACGATCTGAACGGTATGTTCACCGGCATCATGGCCCAGAAAGCCGCTCTGGTAGCCCAGCGGGGCGATCAGGATAAGCCGGCCAAGGATGCTCAGAACGCCCTCGACGCTTTCGTCAAGGATCGCCTGCCCGGCTTGGGCGCGGCCGATCTTACCGGGCTTTTGAACGCCGACATGGGCATGGACGTGAAGCTGCGCCAGATCAACGTCAACCCTCCCGGCACGCAGATCAATTACATTGGCGGCGTCGGCCTGGTCGATCGCTGCCAGTCCTGCCACGTGGCTACCGACCCCTTGGTCGTTCCCGTGGTCATGACCTTAACGAAGAACGACCTCGGCGTGGCCAAGGAAAAGGATGCGCCGTTCGCCAGCCATCCCGATCCTGCTCTGCTCACGTTCCATCCGCTCGAAAAATTTGGCTGCTCGCCGTGTCACGGCGGCAATGGCCGCGCTCTGGACACGGTGGAGCGCGCCCACGGCCGCTATGAGCACTGGCTCTGGCCTCTCTACTATCCCGAGAATTACGACTCCGGCTGCCAGCAGTGCCACGCCGCCGATATGGTCACCGAGCACGCTCCCGTCCTCAATCGCGGCAAGGAACTCTTCCGCGAGAAGGGCTGCATCGGCTGCCACAAGTTCCAGGGCTTCGATAACCAGGACGATCTGCTCACCGCCACCCGCCAGCAGATCACCCAGCTGGAAAGCTCCCGCACCGCCGATCAGCAGGAGATCCCGCGCCTGAATAAGCTCGGCGATTCCGCCAGCAGCAACGACGTGGCCAACAATTACTATGCGCAGGCGACTAACCTCACCGTCACCGTCAGCAATATCGACGCGCAGGTCGAGCAGATGGACCAGAAGTCCCACGACCTGCAACAGGAAGTGAAGAAGGTTGGCCCGGACCTCAAAGAAGTCCGCATGAAGATCCATAAGGAATGGATCCCCTACTGGCTCCAGCACACGCGTGAGTTCCGCCCGACCACCAAGATGCCGCAGTTCCGTCTGCAGCCCGATGAAGTCCAGGCCATCGCCGCGTTCATCTGGCAGTCGGCGCTTACCGGTCCGGAGCTGCCCAAGCAGCCCATGGGCAATGCCCAGCACGGTAAGGATCTCCTCGAATCGCGCGGCTGCCTCGCCTGCCATTCCGTGGGCGAAGGCACGAGCATGATCGGCGGAACGTTTGCCGCCAATCTGAGCCGCGTCGGCGAAAAGGATAATTACGATTACCTGGTGCGCTGGGTGCACAATCCGCGCGAGCGCACGCGGCCCTATAGCCCCTTCGAAAAACGCGATCTTGGTCCCGAAGACTACGCCAAGCACAATCTGCCCTTTGTCTTCGACCTCGATCATTCGCGCAGTCCCAACGATGGCCATGAGCTCGTGGTGCAGCAGCCCACGGTCATGCCCAGCCTGCGCCTCAGCGTCGAGGACGCCCGCGACGTGGCCAGCTATCTCATCACCCTGAAGCATCCCGACGCGCAGTACGATCCCGCGCCGTTCATGGACGATCCCAGCCTCAAGGCCAAGGGCAAAGCCCTGGTGCAGTTCTACGGCTGCGCCGGATGCCATGAAATCTCCGGCCTCGAGGAAGAAGGCCGCGTCGGCACCGAGCTCACCAACGAAGGCAGCAAGCCCATCGAGCGCCTCGATTTCGCGCTCTTCACCGAAGACGCCAAGCGCGGCATCGATGTCGACGGCAAGAAATCGCCCCGCGGCTCCTGGTACGACACCAAGGGCTTCTTCGAACACAAGCTGGCCAACCCAGCGGTCTTCGATACCGGCAAGTACAAGCCGAACTCGCTGGACCGCCTGCGCATGCCCAAGCCCAACGTCGACGCCGAGGACATCGCCGCCATCACCACCATGCTGCTCGGCAGCACGGATCCCTCTTTGCCGCCCGACTACATGTACAAGCCTTCCGATGATCGCGCCGCCATCCAGAAAGGCTGGTGGATCGTCAGCAAGTACAACTGCATGGGCTGCCATCAGATCGATATCGGCCAGAAGTCCGTGCTCATGGGCCTGCCCATGTATCAGGGTCAAGACAAGATCGGCCTGCCGCCCGTGCTCACCAGCGAAGGCGCCCGCGTCAATCCCGATTGGCTAAAGGGTTTTCTCGCCAATCCGGCGCTCAGCACCACGGACGCCAATCGCGACGGCGTGCGCAGCTATTTGCAGGTGCGCATGCCTACCTTCTACCTTTCCGACGACGAGATTCGCAGCCTGGTTCTCTTCTTCGAGGCGCTTTCGCATCAGGCCCAGCCCTTCATTCCGCAGAAGGTCGAGCCTCTCACTACGGCAGAAGCCGGCATGGCCCGCGCGCTCTTTACCAGCACCGCCGCGCCTTGCCTCAAGTGCCACGCTACCGGAGATCCAGCGCACGATAAGGACGCCACCGCGCCCAATTTCCTGCTCGCCAAGGATCGCCTCCGTCCGGCCTGGACCGACCGCTGGATCACCAATCCGCAGCTGATCATTCCCGGCACGGCCATGCCTTCGGGCCTCTTCAAGCGGGACGGCGACCGCTGGGTCTTCTCCGGCCCCATTCCCGAAAGCATGCGCAACTACACGGGCGATCACGCGGATTTGCTGGTGCGCTATATGTTCAGCCTCACGCCGGAGGAGCAGCGGCAGTTGCTGGGCCGCACTCCCACGACCTCGGCGAGCAAGTAGCCATGTCCGGCGCGAGTTGCGGCAAAAGCAATGTCGTGATCCTGAGGTCGCCCCGGCGGCAGAGGGATCCGCTTTCCTTGCGTCCATCCCCGTCTATAATCAATAGGCAGCTGCGCAACGCTCCAGTTCGGGCAACACAACTGCTTAATTCCAAGGGCCCGATTTCATTTTTTCTAGGAGGGAGTCATACACGTTATGAATAAGTCGCGTATTTTGCGTCCCGGCCGCTTTTCCGGGACGATGTTGTCTTTTGCCGCCGGCGTAGTTCTGGCGGCCGCCTTAGTGAGTTGTGGAGGGAAGGGAACCGAGTCCGAAGCTCCCGCTCCAGCCGCCAATCCAGCCGCCAAACCGGTCGATAGCGCCACGGCCGGAACGGTGACCGGCATGATCAAGCTCGACGGCACGCCGCCCAAGCCGAAAAAAATCAACATGGCCGCCGAACCCAATTGCGCCAAGGAGCATTCCACGCCGGCGGAGACCGAAGAAGTGGTTCCCGGCGATGGCGGCACTTTGCAGAACGTGGTTGTCTATTTGAAGGGCGATTTCAGCCAGTACTCGTTCCCGCCCAATACCACGCCGCAGGAGATCGATCAGAAGGGCTGCCAGTATCACCCGCACGTTCTCGCGTTGCAGACTGCCGAACCCTTGCAGGTGGTCAATTCCGATCAGACCACGCATAACATTCACCCCGTTCCCAAGGACAATCGCGAGTGGAACGAGTCGCAGCCGCCCGGAGCCCCGCCCATCATGCAGAGCTTCGCGCGCCCCGAAGTCACCATTCCCGTCAAGTGCAACGTGCACCCATGGATGAAGGCCTACATCGCCGTCTTCGATAACCCCTACTACGCGGTTACCGGCAAAGATGGCTCCTTCACCATCAAGAATGTGCCTCCGGGAACTTACACCGTCACGGCCTGGCAGGAGAGCTACGGCTCCATGGACCAGAGCGTCACCGTCGGTCCCAGCGAGTCCAAAACGGTTACGATCACCTACAAGGCCAATACCGCCTCGGCGGATTAATCTACGCGCCGAAGGGCGGGGTTCGTTCCCCGCCCTTCGGCAGCCTCGCTCCTGGTAACGCTTCCTTGAATACGCCTCGTACAATTCGCGCCCACGTTTCCGGCCGGCTCCTCCGGCCTGCCCGGAACGTTCACCGCTTCGCTGTCTTCACCGCTTGCTGCACGTTTTTCTTGCTCATCGCCGGCGCCCTGGTCACCTCCAACGATGCCGGCCTCTCGGTTCCCGATTGGCCGCTCTCTTATGGCTCGCTCATGCCGCCGATGATCGGCGGCATTTTTTATGAGCACGGCCATCGCATGATCGCCTCCTTCGTCGGCCTGCTCAGCATCATCCTGGCCGTCTGGATGTGGCGGGTATACTCGCGCCGCCCGCCAGGCGAACGCTGGCTGCGCTGGATGGGCGTGGCCGCGCTCGGCGCCGTCATCGCCCAAGGCTTGCTCGGCGGCCTTACCGTGCTCTTCTACCTTCCGCCAGCGGTATCTTCCGCGCACGCCACTTTGGGGCAGCTTTTCTTCGCCACCGTCGCCAGCATCGCCCTGTTTACCAGCGCCTGGTGGGAGCGCGATTCGAGCCTGCGGGTTCCCGACCTGCGCAGCCCCTCGCTTCATGCGCTGTCTCTCACCACGGCGTCCGCGGTCCTGCTCCAGCTGATTCTGGGCGCCGCCTTTCGCCATAAAGCTTTCGGAATCGTGCCCCATCTCGCCGGTGCCGTTGTCGTCACCGGCCTCATCTTTTGGCTCGCTGGCGCGCTCAAACGTCGTTTCCCCGGCATTCCCGAACTGCGTTTTGCCGCGCGCGGCCTGCATATCCTGATTGGCGTGCAACTGCTGCTCGGCGGCGCGGCCTATTGGTCGCGCCTGTACGCGGCCTCGTTTCCGCAGCCCATTCCCGTGATGGTTACGCTTACGGTCGCCCACGTCGTCACCGGCGCTCTGGTTCTGGTGAGCTGCGTCCTCGTCACGTTAGTCTGTTTTCGCATCGTGCAGCCGGCCGGCGCCTTCATCGCCGCGCCCGCTACGCGCCCATCCGCCGCGGATTGACCATGACCACCCGAGCCATTCCCGTCGCCGCTCCTTCTCGCACCATGTGCTACGTCTCGCTCACCAAGCCGGATGTCTCCTTCCTGGTCGTGATCACCACGCTCGCCGGCTACGCTCTCGGCGCCGTGGGCCCACTCGATTGGCTGCGCATGGCCCAAACCGTCATGGGCACCACGCTGGTCGCCGCCGGCACCTCCGCGCTCAATCATTACCTCGAGCGCGAGACGGACGCCCGCATGCGCCGCACCGCCGCGCGTCCGCTGCCCAGCGGCGCCATGGCCCCGATGGAAGCGCTGTTCTTCGGCGTGGCCCTGGCCGTCGCCGGCACTCTCGTGCTTCTCGTCGCCACAAACCCGCTGGCCGCCGCGCTCGCCGCGCTTACCAGCATTTTGTATCTGGGCGTGTACACTCCGCTGAAAACACGCACCACCGCCGCCACGCTCATCGGCGCGTTTCCCGGCGCGCTGCCGCCGGTGATCGGCTGGGCCGCCGCGCGCGGATCGCTCGGCCCGGGCGCCTATGTGCTGTTCGCAATTTTATTTCTCTGGCAGGTGCCCCATTTCCATTCCATCTCCTGGGTCTACCGCGAGGACTACGCGCGCGCCGGCATTCGCATGCTCCCGGTGGTCGATCGCGACGGCCGGGTCACCTTCGGCCAGATTATCTTTTGCGCCGCGGCGCTGATTCCCGTGAGCCTGCTCGCTTCGGTCACCGGCCTTGCCGGCGTGCACTACTATTTTTACGCGCTGGTCGTGGGATTGATGCTGGTCAAAGTGTGCTTGTGGGCTTCGGCTCAGAGGACCAACGTTCGCGCCAAATGGCTCATGCACGCCACCGTCGTGCATCTGCCGCTCTTGCTTGCGCTGATGGTCTTCGATAAATTCTCAAGATGAGGGTGAGTGTCGGTACGAAAGGCCGCTTTTCGCGCGAAAGTCATGGACTTCAGGAGCTCTCGCGCGGTCAAAAAAGTCTCTAAGGGGTCGGACAACAGACGATGAAGAAAGAACACGTTCTGGGTTTGGTAGCCATCTGTTTGGTGATCGTGGTGCTTTCCTTTTCCGGTCTGGCTTCCGACGTCCTCACCCGCCTCGATCTGGATCTCGACGGCCTTTTGCTCATCATGGTCAGCCTGCTCATGGCCGGGCTTTTCCTGCTCATGCTTTTCATGATCGCCAAGGACCAAGGCTGGCTGCCCGGCGGCCACAAGACGGAATCTGCCGCCGCCGCGCCTGGCGCCAAGGCCGCTCCGGCTCCCGCCGCCGCTCGTCCGCCTGCGGCCAAACCGCAGGGCGAAGTGCCTGTCTCCGTCCGCCCGGGAGAAGGGAAGTAAGCTCCGCGCCCGCGCTTTTCACTTCCGCCAGACCTGCTAACATGAATCGTTGCCCGACCAACCCAATCCCGCTCCGGCCAAACCGGGCCTGAAGCGCCGCTGGCTTTTCGTCATCCTGGCGCTGACCTTCCTCTTCGTGCTCATGCCGTTTCTCTTCTGGCAGGCCACCTGGTTCGGCAAGCCGCTCGATAACGCCCAACTTGCCAAATCGCTCAACGACCGCGCCGACCCGCGCGAAGTCCAGCACGCCCTTTCGCAGCTTGCCGACCGCATCCTCGCTCCCAGCCCGGCCATGCGCGATTCCGCGCGCGAGTTCTATCCCCAGGTCGTCCAGATCGCCCAGACCGGCCAGGACGAACTCCGCCTTACCGCTGCCTGGGTCATGGGCCAGGATAATTCCGTGCCCGGCTTCCATGACGAACTGCTGGCCCTGCTACAGGATCGCAATCCCATGGTTCGCCGTAACGCCGCGCTGGCCCTGGTGCGCTTCCACGATGCCGCCGGCATTGCCGAAATCCGCTCCATGCTGCAGCCTTCCGATGTTGCCGCGCTCCAGGCCGGCGCTTTGGACCAGCGCCTCAAGCCCGCCGACGCCATCAACCCCGGCACGCTGGTGGGCCGCATCGATTCCGGCAACACGAAAAACGAGCTGCGCTCGCAAATCCCCGGCACCATAGACCATTGGCTCGTTCCCGATAAATCTTCCGTGGTCCCGGGCCAGCCCGTGTTGCTGGTCGATCCCAGCAGCGACGAAATCTGGGAAGCCCTCCGCGCCCTCTACCTCATCGGCGACGCCCAGGACTTGCCCGTGATCGACAACCTCGCTCGCGGCGCCGGCGATGTTCCCCTCAAAGTCCGCCAGCAGGCCGAAATCACCGCCTCCGCCATCCGTTCCCGCACCTCGCACTAAACACCGCGAGCATTCCGCCAGCCGCTGAGCGCTATCATCACAAATCGCCGTCATCCCGACGCGACGGTTGTGGCCGCCCACTACCCCACCGGAGCTTGAGCGCTGTCATCCCGAACCCGGCCGCATTTTGGACGGGGGTGAGGGATCTGCTTTTCTGTATGTGTTCTTCGCGCCCGAAAAAGTCACACCTGCGCAAAACAAAAAGGGGCGCGTGCTTCCGCGCCCCTTCTCGCCTTCGTAACTCTTAACTCTCGCTAACCCTTAACCTCTCGCTGCCGTAGCCTCAGCTTAGCTTCCCACCACAAATACGCTGCTGCTGCCTTGCACGAAGATCTCCTTCATGCTGCCGCTATCGAGGTTGAAGCCGGTCGAGCTCTGCTTCTGCTTTTGATCTTCCCAGTGGCCCGGCACGGTCGCGACCACTTTATTGCCGTTGGTCTCCACCGTTACCTTGTCGCTCTCCAGCACGAACTTGTACGTGCCCGGCTTGACCATCGTGCTCCCCATCATGGTCTGGTCGTAAAGATTCATCGTGACGGTCTTCGGCTTGGAAGCCGAGCTGGTCTTGTCCGCCTTCGCCAGCACCGGCAACGCCATAGCCAAGCACGCCACCGCCAAAGCCAACTGAAGTGCTACTTTCCTCATCGTTCGTTCTCCTTTTATTTACCGCTTCTGCGATCAACGCAGCTGCCGCAACGCTGGCTTCGTGGCACACGCGTGCGCCATCGTAATGACCCGTCGGAAGCCTCCCGTCGAAAGCCCGAGGATAAGTGCCCTAAAAATAGTAGGAATAGGGCCTGCACAGCGAAGCCGTGCCGAAGAATCGGACTCGATCGGGTCGGCTGGAAACTGCAGTTTCGCTCGTTCCAGACGGCCTTTTATGGCGTACTGCGGTGACCGCGAACGCTCACCGAACGGCAAGCTTTTCGCGGCTAGCTACTGTTTCGACATCCATGATCTTAGACGGAATCACTTGCCTTCGGGTTACACACGCATTCACTTGTAGCGAATGCATAACCCTGTACCAAGGTCCTGCCCCGGAGCCCTCCACATCGTTGCCCTACGAGCCAGTTCCATGAAAATTCGGCGGTTACTCGCTCCCTTGCGCGGGCGTGGCCTTCGACTGATAAGCGCGGTCAGAAAAAGTTTGGCCTGAGGGTGTTGGACTGCTTAGTACGGCAGCGTTCCGTTCTGTCCTTCAAACTCCGGCAGCGGAACCATGTCGATGGCGTCCCACGGGCAGCCTTCCAGAAACGCACCGTCCGGCCCCTTGCTGGTGCAGAGTTTGCAGCCGATGCACAGCAGCGGATCGACGATGATCCGGCCAAACGGCGCGTGGTCCGGATCCGGACTCCAGTACATGCAGTCTGCCACCGGGCAGTACTCCACGCACGCCGGCGAGCCCGAGCAACCCGTGCAGTTTTCGTTGATCACCGCCAGAATGTGCGGCTTGCGCTTGCGCTTGTTGGTCTGGCCGTCCGACTTCGGCTCGTACTTCACCACTTCGCCGGCAATGTACTCTTCGATGGTCGGTGCTGTGTAGCTCACAATCCGTCCTTTATTGGGGCCCTGGCTGCATCATCGTGGCGCTTTTCGCGCCAAACAAAGTCGTCACATTCATTTTTGCCGACGCCCGCCCCGATGTCAATGTACTTCGGGACCGCGTCCTGTCGATCGTGTCTTTTAGCTATAAAAAGGCCCATAAAAGAGCGCCGTAGAAACCTGGCCGGGGAGTGAACACGTGGGCACCATGCCTTCTCCGATTCGGTCCCATCCAGGCGGGATGCTTGGTACAATGGGCGTCCCCAGTCCCCAGCCACACCTGCGAATGGGGGAATCGTGTCCCACACTTGGGAACAGTTCGTCGGTCAGGTTGTCGATGGAAACTTCCCGCTGCTTCAGTTCCTCGGTGGCTCCGAAAGCGCCGCCGTTTTTCTAACCGAGCGCCACGATGGCGACCGCATCGTAAAAGCTGCCATCAAGCTCATTCCGGCAGCGCCGGAAAATAGCGAACTCCAACTTGCCCGCTGGCGTATGGCGGCGGAACTTTCTCATCCTCACCTGATTCGGCTTTTCGAGACGGGAAGCTGCGAACTGAGCGGCATGCCGCTGCTGTACGTGGTAATGGAGTGTGCCGAGGAGAACCTCGCGCAGGTGCTTTTCTCGCGCGCGCTTACGCCCGCGGAAACCCGCGCCATGCTGGAGCCTCTTCTCGATGTTCTCGCCTACGTTCACGCCAAGGGGTTGGTTCACGGCCACATCAAGCCGGCCAATATCATGGCCATCGGCGACGAGCTCAAGCTATCGAGCGACGCCCTTCTCCGAGCCGGCGAATCAGCCGACAGCACGCCCGACGCGCACGTCGATGCATACGACCCGCCCGAGAGCGCCCCAGGATTCGTCCCGCCGGCCAAAGGCGTGTCGCCCGCGGGTGACGTTTGGTCGCTTGGCATGACGCTCGTCGAAGTCCTTACCCAGCATTTGCCCGCAAGCGACGCGGCAGGGCAGGGAAAGGATCTCCCGGCCGGGTTGCCCGAGCCCTTTCTTGATATCGCGCGCCACTCTCTGGCTCAAAAGCCGGAAGACCGATGGACCGTCGCCCAGATCGCCGCACGGCTCGAAAACCGCGCTCCTGCGCCCCTGGCCAGTGCTCCGGTGCCCGAGGCCCGCACTTCGCCGCGTCCGGCACAGCGGCCCCGCGCTCGCCGTCACGCGAATCGTTACGCTATTCCCGTCGCGGTCGGTATCGTTCTGCTGGCGGCGATTCTCTTCGCGCCAAAACTATTCCGGCGCCATTCCGAGATCGCCCCGGCTCCTGTGGTTGCGGTCCAGGAGCCGGCCGCTCAACCAGCGCCGCCGCCGTTGCCGCAGGTGCCCCTCCCGGCGCAAGACGACGCAGCGTTGCGCCCGGCGTCCGACGCCGCGGGACCCGGCGAAGTGATTGAGCGGGTTCTGCCCGATGTGCCCCCCAGCGCCAGAAACACGATTCAAGGCACGGTGAGGGTCACCGTCAGGGTCGACGTGGATACATCCGGGGACGTGCAGTTTGCCGAACTCTCGGCTCCCGGGCCCAGTAAGTACTTCTCCACTTTGGCCATGCAAGCCGCGCAGCATTGGGGCTTCCAGCCGCCAAAGGTTTCGGGCCAGAGCATTCTGAGCACCTGGACACTGCGATTCGAGTTCACGCGCGCCGGAACCACGGTGACGCCCACCCAAGTGATCCCCTGACCGCCGCGCTCTTCTGCCTCGCACCTGAGGGAAGCTGCGCCACCAGCGGCGAAGGTGCCCCTAATTTGTGCGAGTTTCCCTAACCGCGCCGCCCCATTCGGTGCTATGATGGTTTTGCGCTTGTTGCTCTTGTAAAACCTTTTGATCCATCAAGAGGGGCTGCGAGTCCACCACCCGCAGCGCCCTTTTCTGTCCCACGCGGCGGCAACGCACTTTTGCCCCGCGCTCAAAAGCCCCTGAAAAGCAACGCCTTGAAAAGCGGTTGAAGAGGCGCCTCATGAACCCGGAACAGGAAGGCAGCACCTGCGCCATGGAGTTCGTCTACGCGTTGTGAAAGCGCTTGCTGTGCATGAGCGCGGTTGAAGCACATAAATAGGGTCCGTGGCTCATAAGAGATCGGTTTCTCGCACTTTCGCAGCTTCATAAAGGAGCCTATATATGAACGCTATTCCCGAAGGGCAATATGTCAAGCACTACCGCTACGGCCTAGGTGTGGTCACCGAATCGGACACGCACCAGACTTCGATCGATTTCGATCTTCACGGTCTGCGAAGGTTCGTCACCACCCTGATGGTCGTCGAGCTTTCTAACCTGACTCCGCCCCCGCAAATTCGCGCCAAACACGGCGACAAAGTCTATGCCCGGCTCGCATCGAAAAAGGACGCAGGCTCGTTGCCTTCAGGCGGAGCGAAAAAGTCGCCATCCGAATCGAAGTAACGGAAATCGGATAAAGAGGCAGGGAAGTGGCCCGCCGGCGCGCAAGGGTTCCAAGTGTCGGCTAACGAAGCGGCGGCGCGCGGCATCTAACAGGATAGGCCCAGCACCATCGCTCAGGTTCCGGCTCCGGCGTCAGATAAGCTCAGATAGCGAAAGAAGGCGGTCTGTTTTTTGTGATCGGTAAGCTAAGGGTAAGACGTCCATATACGGAGAGGATGCGTGTTCGCATACTGCTGCAGGCGATGTCCACGCTGCAAGATGGGTTTCATCTTGCAACTGCTCCTGGATCCTGGGAGCGGGCTGCCGGTATTTCCGTTCAACGTTTCCGCCGACAACTGCTGTCCTTTGTGCCACGGCACCTTCCAGCCTGAAAATTATTTTGTAGTCCGCACCTCCTCGCCCCTCGGCGAATCTCTCGGCACAGACACCTAAGCCTTTTCCTGGCGGGCCCAGCCGCGATTTTGCCCACTGCACCTGCCGCAAAAGCCCGGAAGTCCCATTCGTCCGCTTGGCATCCGCTTGGCATCTGATTGGTGAAAGGCGGCTTCGGGCAATGCGTATCTTAATTGCAATGGACGAATCGGATCATTCTTTTAGGGCAGCCGAGTCAGTTTCACGGTCTATACGTCATGAAAATTCACATGTACTCCTGTTGCATGTCCTCGAACCTCCCGCGATTCTTGAACCGGATCAAAGCTTCTGGAAGCGAGAGGAGCAAGCGAAAAGTTTCCTGAAAAATGCTTCCGCGCAACTGCAGTCGGAAGGCTTCCAGGAGATTGAAATCCGAGTCGCCGAGGGCGAGGCGCCGAGCAAAATCGTAGAGACAGCCCAGCAATGGAGCGCGGATTTTATTGTGTTGGGGTCGCAGGGCCGCGCCAGCCTGGCCAGCGTGCTGCTGGGGAGCGTGACGGAGCTTGTCGCACGTCAGGCCCGCTGCTCAATAATGATCGTTCGCAAGCCAGACGGCCCGCGCACCAGCAGCGCAGAAAAATAGCGCGGAGACGCCGGTCCTCGGCCCGGCCGTCACTTTCCCGGCGTCATGTGCTGGGCCTTGTAAGCGGACGCAGCCTGCTTCGAGGAGAGAAACGCGAGCAGTTCCTTGGCGCCCTCGGGACTTTTCGCGTGCGCGGAAACAAACCCGACGAGGCGCGTCGGCGGGCAAACTTTGCTCGGCAGCGGCCCGGCCACGTCGATTCCCGGATCCTCCATCTCGCTGAGGAACGTCATGCCAATCTCCGCATTGCCCTTGGCCACCGCCGCCATCGCGCCCGCGCCGCCCTGCGCGCGCTGAATCTTGGCTTGAATCTGGTCCGCAATCCCCAGGCTCTTGAGCATCGCCTCCACGCTCACGCCTGCCGCCGCTCCTGCCGACGCATCGGGATAGGCGATGGACTTGGCCCCCAGCAGTGTCTTCTTCAGAGCCTCCGGCGTGGAAATATCAGGCTTGGGCGCGCCCTTGCGCACCGCCACGCCCACGGCCACGCTCGCCAGCGGGCGCTCGCTGGACGCCACCACGTTGCCCGAATCCAGCACGTCCTGATACGGCGGCTGCACCACCGGAACATCAAACGCGGCGCCTTGCACCACTTGCTTGTGCGTGCCTCCGCCCGACCCAAAGGTCGCCTTCACCTTGTATCCCGTCTTGCTCTCGAACATCGGAATCAGTTGCTCGATCGGCGCGCGAATACCGCCTGGAGCGATCAGGGTCACCTCGCCCTTCGCCCCGGCCTCGCCCTGGGCCTTCGCCTCGCTCCCCGCCGCCGCGCCATAGGCCAGCCCTAGAACCACCGCAGCCGACGCCAGCACCGCAATCGCCGTTCCCCGCATGGCTCTTCTCATCTCTCCTCCTGTACCCGCGCGCCTAGAGCCTACCGAAATCCCCGCCGAAAGTGAACCTCCGCCCTCGCGTCGGCTCTAACGCCTCCGGCACTGTGGGGTGCCCCATGCTCCTCTGGAGCGCGAGCACTCGCGCCAAAAAGAAGTCGCGCGTGGGGTTTTTGCCTTTACGGTGGTCTGCAACTCCTAGCGACCACCGCTCTGCCAATCCATCTAATGTATTGGCTAATGTATTGGGCGCTGCGGACACGCCGTGCTTCCGTCGTTACCAAAGGGAAGCCTTGAAACGCACCCGGCGCTCTTGCGCGAGCAACAGTTTCGCCTTTTTTGCTATACTGATTTCAGGCCGTTCGAGCCATACTGCCGGCGGCCCCAAAAACGGGAGGGAACTTACAGATGCTTTCACTGACAGACGTAGCCGCGAGCAAGGTGAAGGAAATTATGTCCCAGCAGAATCCCGCGCCAACGGCCTTGCGCGTTGCCGTCGTGGGCGGCGGATGCTCCGGCTTCAGCTATCACATGGCCTTCGATAATCACGAAAATTCTTCCGACAACGTGTACGAGTACGAGGGCGTCAAAGTGTACGTCGACCAGATGAGCGAAATGTATCTCGACGGCGTGCAGATCGATTACATCGAGACGCTCGAAGGCGCCGGCTTCAAGTTCAATAATCCCAACGTCAAGAGCACCTGCGGCTGCGGCAGCTCTTTCACCGTCTAAACGCGAGGCGCCTAAGCGCCCAGCCTTTTGCCCACAAACATTCGTCGTCTCGTCGTCGGGCCGGCTCAGCCGAAGCGCTTCTTCTCTTCGTCACCGTCGGATTGAGATTGCGCATCCCCCTGCGCTTTTAGGTCGGCGATCAGGACTCGCAGCGATCGCAGCGCGTCCTCCAGCGCCAAATGCTCCGCAGGACTAATCTTCTCCGGACCTTTCAGCCGTGCCGTAATTGCCCGCTCGGCGATGTTGATTTTTGCGCCGAGCTCCGCCGGCGGGGCAAGAAAAGCGTCCACCACCGTTTGCTGCCAGGGATATTCCATGTGATCTTTTTCCATCTCGAGATCCGGCCCTAGCTCCGCGACTCCGGTGGACTATCGTGGAACGTCGCATCGTGCAACGTCGTGTCGTGCAACGCCGCCTCGTTCATTGTCGCGTGCACCGTAGCCGGCACTATCGCCCGGACGATCGTTCCCCTTTCGCTCGACGCCAGCTCCAGCTTCCCGCCTAACTCCCGCACGCGTTCGCTCATTCCGCGCAATCCCACCCCGAGCGTCCCCATATGCACGTCTGGTGCCAAGGCCGCCGCCGGCAAACCTTTGCCCTGATCCTCGACCTCCAGAACGGCCGTTTCGCCTTCCACCTTCAGCCGAACCTCCGCCGTCGCGCTTCCCGAATGCCGGTGCATGTTCCCCAGGCTCTCTTGCAGCACGCGGAAGAGGACCAATTCCGCTTCCCGCGAGAGCCTCTCGAAATCCGGCGCCGCCTTCAGCTTCACGTCAATCCCGCTCCGTTGCCGGAAGCCGCCCAGGTACCACTCCACCGTTGACCTCAGTCCCGTCTCCTCCAGCATCGGCGGATAAAGAAGGTAGGACATGGTCCGCACTTCGCGCATGGCCGCGTCCAACAGTTCGTTGCATTCCTTCAGCTCGCCGTTGAAATCTTCTCCTTTGTCCGCTTGTGATTCCAGCGTATTTAGCGTCAGTTTTATGCCCACCAGCAATTGCCCCACGCTATCGTGCAGCTCGCGGCCCAGCCTTCTGCGCTCGGCGTCTTGCAAGCGCAAAAGCCGAGCCGAGAGCGCGCGCACCGCGGCTTCCGACTGCCGCACCGCACGTTCCGCTTCGGTCCTCTGCTCGATTTCGCCGAGCAGCTGCTCCATCGAATGGCGCAGAACTTCTTCGCTTCGCCTCAGGTCGGTCAGATCGCGCGTGATTTTGGCGAAGCCGTAAACGCGTCCCTCCCCGTCCCGCAGCGGCGCGATCACCGCATTGGCCCAGAAGACCGAGCCGTCCTTGCGCACGTGCCACCCTTCGTCCTCCGCGCGCCCTTCTCGCTTGGCCAGTTCCAGCTGCTGCCAGGGTTTTCCCGCGCGCACATCCTCGGGCGGATAAAAGATGGAGAAATCCTTGCCAATCACTTCTTCCGATTTGTACCCTTTGATCCGCTCCGCGCCCGAATTCCAGCTCAGAACGCGCCCTTCCGTATCCAGCAGAAAGATCGCATAGTCCCGCACCGCCTCCACCAGCAGGCGAAATCGGTCCTCGCGGAAGCGAAGAGAAATATCGTCTTTCCTAATCTCAGGTACGCTCGACACGTCGTTCCTCCATGCTCGGCGAATAATTGCCCTTCGGCCTGCGCCGCGATCCCCAGCCGCTCCTACGGCTGTCAATCTTTGCGTCCCGTTCGCCGTGAATGCCTTTCGGCGCGAATGCTTTTCGTTGTGCTCCTGCTTCACCTAGGCTGAGGGTTTCCCGGTGGGCTCTTTTTCTGTCGGCCCTCTGAGTTGCTCGGGCGTTTCCTTCTCGATGGGCTCGCCGTCTTGCTCCTGGGCAATCTTCTTGACAACTTCGACCGGCACTTGCGGGAAATGCGTCTTTGTATTGGGCACCGCGTTCTCCTTTAATTTCCAGCTCCCTTACCCTAGCAGGCGCGATTTTGTACGGGTTATATCTTTTGAAACTCGGATATTTCCCTCAGGTGGCCAATCGTCTGCGGTTAACGCGCGGCAGGGTCAGGGGTCTTGACGCGTAGCCTTTACGTGCATTACCGTATCGCTATTTTCGTTACGTCTCGCTACGATTACGTCACGCTACAGTATCGGGACGTCGGGGGTACTGGAGAACCCGATTACCGGGAGCTTTCTTCGCATAGGTCCTTTTTCAGGACGGAGGTTGCATGCCAAAACGCGAGTCCAAAGAAATCCGAATGCGATACCAAACCATGCCCCAATCGGAAGTTCCCCAGGGCCGGCATGGCAAGCACAAGCCGGTAATCTCTTTGATTCTTGAAGATCTCGATCGCCTCAAGGATGGCTCCGCCCTCAAGGTACCCCTGAGCGAATTAAAGGAAGGGAAGGCCAAGGTTCGTTCCGCGCTCAATCGCGCCGCGCGCAAAGCCGGTCGCACCGTGGTCACGGCCAGCGACTCCGAATTCCTTTACGTCTGGAACGCCACGCATACTCCGAAGGAGCACAAGCTATGAACCCGCGCAGCTCTGCGTCGGCTTCGTCCTGCTGCGCGAATCAAATAAGCCTTGAACCCGGAACGCGCGCCGATGCCTCCATCTTCGCTATATATTCGTCGGAAACTACACGTATTGGAACCTCGCCCGCTTCCTTTTATTGTCAACTCGCCTCTTTGCCGTTTTGTGCGCGGCTCCGAGGACCCGGCGCTAAAACGACATAGAGGTGTAAGCATGCCTTGGATCTACGAACTTCGCGGGGCCGAAAATCGCCTGGTCGAGATTCGATCCGGCTTTTCTACCGAAAAGGCCGCACGCAACGCCGCGCTCCGCGCCAAACGGCTCGTCGATTGCATTTGCTATCCCAACCCTGAGACCCTGACGGTAGTCGTCAAAGAGGGCGAAAGCATGGCCAGTCGCTGGGGCGAAACGCCGCTCTCGGCCGGCGAATCTTCTTCGCCGGGCATCAAGAGAGACCTGAAATACCCCTGGCAGCAAGTGGTCCTCGATGCGTTTAGGGAACCTTATCCTGAGAACGTTTTGCTGAAAATTAACGTCGCGGAACGCGCCATCTCCGAGCGCCTGGTCGATCCCAATCCTTTCGAGTTGGCGGAGCGCTTGGCCATCGGCGAGGCCCTGTTGTCGCTCCGCAGGCTGCTGGCACAAGTGGGGGCTGGATTCACGGAAGAAGAACCGGAAAGCGAAGAGAGCATCGCCTGAGGTGTCCGGCACTTAGAGACCCTGCGTCTTTGGTAACATGGCTGTAATGTCCCCTGAGTCCAATTCGCTCCAGATCGAGGTCGCTCCATTGGCAAAGGACCAGGCTCTCAAGAGTTCTCCGCCGTTTCGCATTCTGATCGTGGACGATCACGAGCTCATCCGCCAGGGTGTGCGCTTCATCTTCTCCCGCGATCCTCAGTTCGTCATCTCCGGCGAAGCCGCCAACGGCGCGGAAGCGATCGAACAGGTCAAAAAGCTGGGCCCCGATGCCGTGATTCTCGATATCAGCATGCCCATTATGAATGGCCTGGAAGCCGCCACGGAAATCCGCCGCCTCGCTCCGAAAACTAAAATCGTCATACTTACCATGCACGATTCGGCCCAGATGCGAAATCAGTCGCAGGACGCCGGAGCGGACGCCTTTATCACCAAATCGCAGGTCGCTTCAAAGCTTCTCCAGGTGGTCCAATCGCTTCTGGAGATCCGCAAAGCGGAGACTTCCTAGGGTCTCCGGCGCCCGGTTTCGAGCCTTTCATCCGTTTTCGATCTCCGCCTCGCTACAGCAAACCCCTTAGTGTGCAAAATTGAACATCGGCGTAATCTCCGTCTCATAAGTGTCACAGGCCCTCGAGTCGAAACGAAGCTTAATGCCGTCCGTTCTCATCGCCGACGACCATCAGCCCACCCGCACGCAGCTTCGCGCCGTCCTCGAGTCCCGTTCCATCGAAGTTTGCGGCGAAGCGATCAGCGGCAGGGAAGCCATTGATAAGGCCCGGGAGTTGAGCCCCGACCTCATTCTTCTCGATATCTACATGTGCCCAACGTAAATGGCGTCGCCGCTGCCTATGAGATACGCCGCGACCCTTCCATCAAAATCGTCTTCTTCACAAATTACGAGATTCCCAAGAATTCGGCCGCCTGGCGCATTTTGGGAGGCGACGCCTTCGTCTCGAAATCCGCCGGAATCGTGGAACTGCTGGCCACCGTAAAGTGCTTCCTCGGGTTCGGGAACCTGCCGGCCCACTCCGCTTAGCCGCGTCTCTTCGTGCCAAAGTCATCCGCCTGCAAAGCGGATCGGGAGCCCGCGCGTTCACCGCCCCGCCGCGCCCAGCCGATTTTTACAGTCCTTCACCGATAGCGCCTGCCTCACCTCGCTGGCACAATCCGTTCTCTTCCTATTTCAGGACTCTTTCGCCGGCATGGACGAACTGCAGAGAAAGCACCGCCGTAATCTCTTCTACCTGCTTTACGTTGTCTATTTTCTCGCCGCCGCCGCCATCACCTTCAGCATCCTGGATATCTTCAGGCTTTTCTGACCGAAGCTTTCCCGGCGGCGCACTCCATATTCTTCTGTGAAATCTGAAATCCGCTATGGGCTCTGCTATGTCTCTCTTCTTCTTAGCGCGTCTTGCGTGCGCTTTTTGCCTGACCCTGAAGGTCACTTCGTGCAACTAATGGGCAAGGGGATTTACCCGGTGAGGAACTCATGTCAGCAGCCAGCGGGCTGTTCTATGTACTGCACGTTTTCGAATTAGCGGGCCGCGGAATCTACAGGAAGAATACGAAAGCTCTGAGGCGCGGAGTCGCTGCGATGAAGGCGCTTAAGGCGTGGTGCATGTCGGCGCTGGATCTTGCCGCGCCTTCGTGAAATCCGGGGCGGCGGCCCCGCCGTTATGCGCACCCGGAAGCAACGGAGCCGCTGCGCCCCTCACCGGGGAGGTATAGACGCCTTCCCCACGCAAAGTATACACAGTCACGCCGCGACGATCCGTTCCGTTGTTCAATAAGTAAGCCATAATTAATCGACAGGTAATCTCCGTGCTTTCCGCGCCCTGATGCCGCCAGTTTCGTGGGCCGCGGCTTTAGCTCCGGTTTGCGGAGTCCGGCGGACTCCACCGCGAGTCCTGAAGCCGGACCGCGACGTTCACCAGCCAAACGAAGCGGGCCTTTAGGCCCGCCGTCTGGCCCAGCCAGCAGTTTGCCTTTCGCCCCTCACCGGGTAGTTGCGGCCGGAAGTCAGCCTGGCCCTGGCCCTTCCCCCTTCGCCAGCGAATCTCTCATCGTTTCGCTCGGCTCATTTCTGAAATCTGAAATTTGAAATCTCCGATTCTTGGGCCTGCCTCGTGCTGCGAAACCGCCGCCAACGCGACGTTGTGACTGGGGACTGGTAAATCCTCTCGCTGTATTGGGTAAAAAACTGCATACAACGATCCCGCCGCCGCCGCAGCGCCGCTCTAACTAGCCTAGAGTCAGCGCCTTACAATGTGCCTTACGCCTCTCCGCGTTGGTATGCCACTTGCTTTCCCAATAGGGTGCAGTTAACGCACCATCACTGGCAGGTCAACCATGTGTACGATGAAATGCCCGCGCTGCGGTGAATTGGCCACCAAGCCCAAGCCCCAGGACGATTTTGCCTGCAACCACTGTGGCTGGAAGCTGACGCCGGCGACGACGGCCACCAGCACCGCCGTATACCCAACTTCGCGCCCCGAACACCGTCGATAGCCCACGGCGGGAATGAGTCCCGCCGCCCCTCTGTCGCAACCGCATCCCATCCGGTGCCGCTTGTTTTTAGTTCGCTCAGCAAGCCGTCTGGTGTATAACGATCCTTATCCGGGCCCCATTCGGACCTAAGCCCTTCGCCATCGTTGCCATGGAGGTTCGCATGAACGACCACACCCTCGGACGCCGGCATTTTCTTAAGATGACCGCGATCGGCGCCGCTGGCGCGTCGGCCTTTGCATCGCGCCTGGTTTCCGCCGCTGCCGCTGCCGCCACCGTGAAGACGGTATACGACCCGGCCGCGCATTTCGATCTCAACGTGACCGAGGTCGAGATGCGGCGCAACTCGGCGGGACGAATGCTGATGGCCCGCATCTACCAGCCGAAAGGCGCGGGGCCGTTCCCCACCGTGCTCGATCTGCATGGTGGCGCGTGGAACGCCAAAGACCGCCACGCCGAGGAGCCCATGGACCGCGCTCTGGCATCGAGCGGCCTGCTCGTCGTCGCCATCGACATGACCTGGGCCAAGGAAGCGCCGTACCCAGCTTCGGTTCAGGATGCTAACTACGGCGTGCGCTGGCTGAAATCGAAGGCGGCCACGTGGAATGGCGATGCCTCGAAGCTCGGCATCTACGGAAGCTCCAGCGGCGGTCATATCGCGGAACTCCTGGCCATGCGTCCGCACGATCCGCGCTACAACGCGATTCCGCTGCCCGGCGCGCCGAAGGTCGACGCCACGGTGGCTTATGTCGCCATGCGCTCTCCGGTCAGCGATCCCCTGGCGCGCTACAAAAATGCGGAGAACCATAAGCGCGACGAAATGATGCAGAATCACGTGCTTTACTTCAAACCGTGGGACAACATCCACGAGTCTAACCCGCAGGAGATCCTCGATCGCCACGAGAAGGTTACGCTCGTGCCGCTGCTGATCATGGCCGGCGCGCTCGACGACAACGTGCTGCCCGCGATTCAGGAGAAGTTCGTGGCCTCCTACCGGGCCGCCGGCGGCGAATGCCAATTCCAGATCTTTGAAGGCGCCGAGCACGAGTGGGTGGCCAAAGAGGGGCCGCAAACCGACCGCGCGCGCGAGATGGTCAAGGCCTTCATCGCTCGTCAGCTGAAGTCGTAACCGAAGTCATAACTAAAGGCTCGGCCGATTTATGCGAATGGAGTTGGAGATTAGCGGTAAATTCTACTGGGCTGTCAACGTTCGGGTGGCCGCCGCCTATTTTGCTTGAATTGGCGAATTCAGTGGCATGCAGCGGCTCCCAATACGTCTCCGTGCTAACTAATTTGCTGTCGAAGTGGCATCCTCACTTTGCGGAGAGTGAGAAGGGCCGCTAGGCCGACAGAGAGCAACGCAAACGTGGCGGGTTCTGGAGCGGAGATGGGCGCGTCCCCACGTCCCGGTAGACTGCCATGGTGTTGCTGCCAACCGCTGTCCCCATATGCGCTGCCGATGGCGCCCGGTCGTTCTAACACGACGTCAGAGTCCCTGCTGTTGATGAGTCCAGTACCTATGATCGTCCCGAAAATATTCGTATGCCGATAGCGGCCGCGACCGAGATGCGTATACAGATAAGTCGCTGCCACACACGGATGGATAGTCGCACCTTTCGCAAGGAGTAACTATCTCTTATCGGACAATGTGGGTCTTTTATTGGTCGCCAGGCAGCGACATCGTTAAAAGGTGCGGCTTAGGGGGTTTTTTGAGACACCGTTTGTTTTTGTTATCTGCGGTCACTTTCGGCAAGAAATCTTCCAGGTAGCGCAAAAGTGTCCAAAATGGAACAGAACTTTCTCGCGCCCGAGGCGAGAATGAGCGTGGCCCGCTTGCGCATGACCCGAAACGGTGCAAACGCGATCGCACGGGCACCTTCGGTCTTTGAAATTGACAGTCTTTCGATCGATCAGCCGCGCTCCGTTCCTCATCGTGGTGCTTGCGTTTGGCCTAAGCATCGCCTCGGCGCAAACCAGCCTTGACAACTGTTTCACCGAACCGGGTAGGTCGTTAGGTAACGGTTGGACAACGAACCGGTGCTTGGCTGTGGCGAGCAATCCGCCGCGACCTCATCCGACTGCCACGAGCGCCACGACGTCTTATGACCTGACGGTGGGAGACTTGCTGGTTGGGATTCCCGGCCCGGCCGAGCCTGCCGGCGCTGCCCTGACGGCGAGCGGCAGTCCGGGCAATGTTGCCGTCGTCGCGGTCACGACGAACGGCGGCCCCCCCACAGCCGCCTCGTTCCTATCCACACCTGGGTTGCCAACTCGCTCTGGCAGGATCCCGCCCCGCAAGTGGCTCGTCCTCAGCATTGCCCAGCATGGCGCAGCGACCTTTGACGCCTGGTCCACCCGGCAGGCGCTCTCCACAGGCCAATACCAAGAGCTGAACCCGACCTTGCGGCCATTCGCCGGGAACTCGTCCATTTATGCCGCCATTCAGGTGGGCCCGCTTATATTCGATTATGTCAGCGCACGCATGATGACTAGCCAGCATGCTTGGATAAGGCATGCCTGGTGGATTCCGCAGGCGCTGAGTACCGCTGCCTCGCTCGGAAGCGGCGCGTACAACCTCGGTCCGCACTAGTGTGGCTCGCTTCTCACCAGCGCGTCGATAAATTCCGATCGGCAGACAAGCCAGGCGCGCCTCGCTTCATCGGAAAGTCGTTTTTTGTGCGCGAACAATTCATCTACTTCCCGTCAAGCGCGCGCTGGACTGAAAAGCCTTGAAAGCCGAGGCAAGGACTCCTACCCTACGGAATGGCGTCGTTGCTGCCGAAGAGAGAACGGATCGATGCCGCGAACGGCGTCGCCCATCACCTCGCTCAGAATCTCGACTTCGCCGTGGCCTCCGCCGCCGATCTGCCCACTCTCCGCGCCCACGCTCGCGCCCGAGGTTGGGACAAGCTGCGCCTCCTCAGCGCCGGCAATAGCACCTTCAAGTACGACCTCGGCAGCGAAGATCGCGAAGGGCGCCAGGACTCCGCCATCTCCGTTTTCACGCGCGACGCCGACGGCACTGTGCGCCACTTCTACACCGCGCATCCTTGGCTGGCCGCCGACGTCAAGGAACGAGGCATCGACCTGCTCAACCCCATCTGGCACTTCTTGGATTTAACACCGCAAGGCCGCGGCAATTGGTACACCAGCCTCGACTACGGCACCAAAGTCCAGGCCGCTTCCACGTAGTTTGTCGTTTAATCCAAATCGGCGCCGGGTGCGTTTGGCTTACACGCGCGAGCTGCCGACGAAGGCGTGCAGTTTTCCACGCGGCGTCTCCATTGGCGAAAAAGAAAGAGCGTCACCGCCGATAGTGTCAGCAAAATCGCCGATAGCGCCCAACCCGGCAGACGGATTCCCGAACCCACAGCGGCGCGATAGGCGCTGAGCGCGCCGATAAAGACGAGGAACGCGCCCAGAATAATCCTCAGCTTATCTTGCGGTATGCGTCCCGCCAGCACCGCCGCGAGCTGCCCGCCGATCAGCACCGCCGGAATCGTTATGGCCACGAGATTCCAGGGAACTTGTGTCCCCTGCTGCGCGCTCACGCCCAGATGCACGGCCGCCGCGGAGATCGAAGCGGCGGCGATGATCAAATGAGAGTTCCCGGCAGCGATGCGTATCGGCATCCCCCGCAAGACTTGCTCGACGGTGCTGAATTCTCCCGCCGAAAAACCGACCAATCCCTGAAGAATCCCTCCGACGCCTGCCGCGCCGGCCCTCCATGTATCGTTCCGGAGTTCATATCGATAGATTCTGCCGCTGCGGTCGCGATGGTTCTTGACGCGCCCTGCGGAGGATTCCCCTGCAGCTGCCGGAAGCTCCGAAATCGTTTCACGAATCAGCACCCAGGCGAAAACGATCAAGCTCGCGCCAATCACGGCCAACAGCAGGTTTCCCGGCAAAAGGTGAGAGGCATAGCCGCCCAAGACAGCCAATGGGGTGGCGATGAAGGCCGCAAAACCCGCGACCTGAAAATCGATGAGCCCCGCCCTCCAGAAGGCGGACGTCGAGCTCAGGAACCCAAAGATCTCCGTCAGCAGCCCTACTTCAACTGCCTGCACGGGTTCCAGATGGTGTCCCAGCAAGGGAAACACCATGGTATAGAAGGGGACGAATAGCACGGTCCCCGAGACTCCCATCATTCAAACGGTGATGCAGATGCCCAGGGCGATCGGAAACATCCACCAGAATTGCAGCCAGTATCCCAAATGCACTGTGTAGCTCCACACGAGATTTACAATCCGCGCTGGCGCCGCGATTTGGCGCGAGTTCTCATCATCCCCCAAGTTCCTGCCTTGCCGCGAGCGAATTAGCACTGCGGAAAAGGCAGACGCGGCAGCGCACATATTTTCCCCGGCCATAGCGGCAGCCCGGCGGCGCTGGCATAATCGAATGGGCAGGAGAAGCGGAAAAAGCGTCCGCTGCGCGAGCACGTTTCCGAGATCGCCCCACATATCCAATGGACACGCAAGAAGGGAATAAGCTGCAGCAGAAGACCTGGACGGCGGGAGATTTCCCCAAGATGGGCGTGGAGCTGGCCATCGTGGGCGAAAGGCTCTGCGAATCCGTGCCCATTCACGCCGGAGATCGGGTGCTGGATATTGCCACGGCTTCTGGGAACACCGCGCTTTCCGCCGCGCGCCGCCGTGCGGCAGTTACCGGGGTGGATATCACCACAGCGCTGCTCGAGCGAGCGCGGCAACGCACCGCCGCCGAAGGCCTGCACATCGACTTTCACGAAGATGATGCCGCGGCTCTCTCGTTTGCGGACGCTTCCTTCGACGTGGTGATGAGCACCTTCGGGGCAATTTTTGTGCCCGATCCCGAGAAGACCGCGGAGGAAATGGCCCGCGTCTGCCGCCGGGGCGGGAAGATTGCCATGGCCAATTGGACGCCGGAAGGCTTGCTGGGAAAGCTCTTTCGGCTTCTGGCCAGGTATTCGCCCGCGGATGCTCACGTGGACGCGCCGGTCTCCTGGGGCGACGAAGCCGTGCTGAACAGGCGATTGGGGCCTTATGTGAAGGATGTGCGCATGACGCGCGAGGTCGTGCGATTCCGCTCTCTATCGCCGGATCATTGGGTCGAGTTCATGAAGGCGTATTTCGGTCCGGCCATTCTGGCCTTCCAGCACTCCTCGCCGGAAGCAGGCGAGTGCCTGAAGGTAGAGATGGCGAGTCTGCTGAATGAACATAACGTCGCCTCGAACGGCACAGCGCTGGCGGAGAGCGAGTACCTCGATATCGTCGCGACGCGGCGCTGAAACGGACTCCCTCTTCGATCCCCGGCCCTCAGAGATTGCTCATGCCGCCATCGATTATGAGTTCGCTGCCCATCGTAAAGGCGGATTCATCCGAGGCGAAGAAAACCGCAGCCTGCGCAATCTCCGACGCTTTCCCCAGCCGGCCATACGCCCGCGCCATCTGCAAGTCAATCGCGACGAGGCGCCGTGCCGGCGCTTTTCTCAGAAGAAATATTTCGCGCCCAACTGCACCAGGCGGGGCGGATCGGCGTTGATCACCTGGCCAAACGTAGAGCTGGCGATATTGCCATCAACACCCTGTGGGCCGAAAAACTGGGCGTGATTGAGCACGTTGAACGCCTCGATCCGGAACTGCAGAGATTTCGATTCTGTCAGAAGTACCGTCTTGGAAAGAGTCATGTCGAAATTGACCATGCCCGGCCCGGAGAAAAAACGGCGCGGCGCGGTGCCCGGCGTGCCCAGGGCGTTTTCGCCGAATTGGGCGCTGTTGAAATAGGGCTGCCCGTTGCGCGGATTGTGATTCAGGTCCAGCGCGCCGCCGGCGTAATCCGGCTCGTCGACGCCGAAGTTGTTGACGCCATTCGGCTCGGCGCCCAGCAGGGAATTATCGCCGTAGTTGACCAGAGTGACGGGGAAGCCCGTGCTGGCATGGGTGATGCCGGAGATCTCCCAGCCTTGGGTCCAGCGCTTCGAGGAGCGGAAGAGTTGCTCGACCGGGATTTTGTAGTCGTAGCTCACCACGAAGTTGTGCCGGATGTCGAAAGCGGATAGCGCGTAGCTCAGCGACGGATTCGTCGGATTCACCTCTTCCCCCAAGCTGGAGGAGTCGTCCATCGATTTGCCGTACGTGTATCCGGCCAGCACGGTGAGCCGCCTGCTGGTGTGGCGCAAGGTAATCTGCAACGCGTTGTAATTGGATTTTCCGATCGTGGCCTGATTGGCGTTGCTGCCGAAATTCGATCCCAGCGGGCCGCGCGTGCTGTTATAGACCTGGCCCGTCGAAGTCGTGTACGTGCTGTCTTCGCCGAAGGGGCCGCAGGCTGTTTGTCCCGGCGCCAGGTTCGCGGGATTGCTCAGGAACAAACAGAGCGCTGGATTGCCGGGATTGGCTTCGTCCAGCACCAGAAGCCGATGCCCTTGCGCGCCCACGTAATTCACGCTGAGCACGGTATTAGCGCCAAAGCCGCGCTCCAGCGCAAGCATGTATTCCTCAGTGTAGGGAATGCGATTGGTGGTGGAGTAGTTGGGAAGTCCGGTCACAGGCTCGAACTGCGCCCAATTAATGTTGGGATCGGGGTGGCTCGCGCTGGTGTTCGAGGGCGCAAGAGTGACGGGGAAATATTGGCCGAGATTCTGGCCGGTCGCGGCTGCGACAAAGGGGGTGGCGAAGAGAGGCGGAGCCGGGCTTGTGTAAGTTGTTCCGTAGGGGGCGTTGGCGCTCATCACGCTGATCGTGAGCGCCTCAATTGCCGTGTAAAACATCCCGTAGCTGGCCCGTATGCTGGTCTTGCCGGGACCGCCCAGCAGTTTTGCCAGCAGGCCATCGCCCGAAGCTTCAGGCGAATAGGCCAGGCCCAGGCGCGGAGCGAAGTCCAGATTGCCTGGAGGAGCCAGCGTGCGCGGCACTCCCGAATCGCCGGGATAAAGGATGCCTGCCGGCGCTCCCGGAAAGACAACCGACTGCTCGCCCGGCACGAAGGTCGCAATCTGGTTGTACTTCTCGTACCAGGGCTCGATCCGGTCCCATCGCAAACCGTAATTCAGCGCCAGGTTGCGGTTTACGCGCCAGCTATCCTGCGCAAAGAGGCCCGCATACTTATTGCGGCCGAAAAAAGGTTGCAGCTGGCTTTGGTTGTATTGGCTGGGAGTGCCGAGAAGGAAATCCGCGAAGTCGGAGCCGGTCTCGGTTCCGAAGAAGAGGAAGCTGCCGTTGAACTGGGCGATGGCATCGACATCCACCTGGTCGTAGTGGAACTCGCCCCCGAATTTGATGGTGTGGGTTCCGACCACTTTGGAGAAGTTGTCGAGCCACTGAAATGTGTTGTTGTACTGGTTCAGCTCGTTGGTATTGGTCCCGATGGTAAAGCTGTTGAAAGCGACGCTCTCCACTCCCTGCGTGCCTGGCGAAAGCGGCACAATCCCCGGAGTTCCCTGGCCCACCTGAAATCCTTGCGACGCCAGGTTGACGCCCACGCCTCCCACCGGCTTGCCGAGATCGTTGGCATCGCGCATATAGCTGAAGTGAAATTCATTCACGGCGTTAGCGCTCAAGGTTTTGGTGTCGCTCAAGTCGAGTAATTGCGAACGGCCCGTGTACAGCGCGTTGAAGCCCGGAACGTTCGCTCCGCCTTGAGCCACGGGATAGGGATTGTTCTGCGACCAGTCGTCCAGAAAGTAGTAGGCGGTCAGCAGCCCCCCGCGCCTATCGGCATCCAGCCGATAGGCGCCTTTGTCGTCCCGCAAGGTTTTGTTGTAGGCGGAGGTGGAAAACGTGCCGTTGGCGTTGTTCGCCGTGGGAATGTATTGCAAGAGGTCCATCGCCGGCGCGGACCAGGCGCTCTGGGGGATCACCGCGCCCGGAAACACGCATGTGGCACTGGTGCATCCCGGCGTGTAGTAAGGCTCGCCCGCCGAAACCGGGTAACCCAACTTCTGGGAGAGAAGGCCGGCCCAATAGGGACCGCTCACCGTCGTGGGGACCGCGTTTCCGCTCGCATCCGTGGTGACGAACGAACTCGCCAGATCGGAAAGATCGCCGCTCCGGTCCTGCGCGGAGGGAACGGGTATCTGCCCGGTGTCCACGCCTTGCGTCGATCGCGTCCCTTGATAGTCGGCAAAGAAGAAAATCTTGTTCTTGCGAATGGGCCCGCCGAACGTCCCGCCGAACTGGTTTTGATCGAATACGCCGCGCGTGGACGAAAAAAAGTTGCGCGCGTCCAGATTGGTATTGCGCAGGAACTCGAAGCCGTCTCCGTGAAACTGGTTGGTGCCCGATTTTGTAACCACGTTGATCTGGCCGCCGCTGAACTCGCCATATTCGGCATCGAAGTTGTTGGTGAGAATCCGAAACTCGGCAATCGAGTCGAGGTTGGGGATGATCGCCGCCCCCATATTCACGTCCTCTTCCACGTCGCTGCCATTCACGATGAAACTGTTGGCAAACTCCCGCTGGCCGTTGATGGAGATCGTGCCGGGGTTCAAGTCCCCGGAAGGGGAGAGCGCGCTCGCGCCCACGTCCTGCACCATGTCCGAGGTAATGGTGGTCACCGGCGCGACGCCGGGCTGGAGCGCCAGCAGATCGGTAAAGCTTCTGCCGTTGAGCGGCACGGAGGTCATCTGCGCGCTGGTAATCACTTCGCCCATCTGCGTGCTCGTGGTCTCCACGCGGACCCGGTTCTCGACCACCGTAACCACATCCGACCGCTCGCCCACCTGGAGCGCCGCATCGATGGTCAAGGCGCTGTTCGCATCGATGGCAATTCCCGTGCGCCGGTAGGGCCTGAACCCCCCGCTGGCGACCTCCAGATCGTAGTGACCCACCGGAAGATCGGGGAAGGAGTAGAAGCCCTTGTCGTCGGTCGCGACGCTCTGATTGATTCCAGTGTCAGTGTTCGTCGCCGTGACGGTTGCTTTGGCAACCACGCCGCCGCTCGCATCCGTCACCGTGCCTGAGATCCTTCCTCCCTCGCCGGCCCGGGCGGGAAGAGGGAACCACGCAACGAAGCCCAAGACCACAACGAATGAAACGAATACAAAGAACGCTCTGGCCCGCGCACTCCGGAACTGGACTTTGCGTTGAACAGGGCGCGCCGGAAGATAGAAATACGGACTGCTGGAACGAGTTTCAGCCATTCGGGTTTTCTCCTAAAACACCCTTGGGCCGATTCCCGTATAATGAAGGTGGTCGTCAGCCCTTCGGGTTGTCGATTTCGGTCCCCACGACCCTTGGCCAAAAGGGTTTGTCGTGGGGACCGTCTTTGTTTCTGACATCTTTTCTAAAGCATTTAGTTGCGACTTGGTCGCATCTACAAGACCGGCCTTCAATCCTACCGTCGAGCTCTCGTTCTGGAACGCCGCCGGTTAGCGACTAAAGCGGCTCGTTGCCGGGCGTGGGTCTCCGCGACGTGCGACAACAGCTCTTGCAGAGCCCGCCCACTTCAAGGCGCACCACGCGGATCTGAAAACCGCTCTGCTTCGCCATTTCATCTTTAAGCTTCTCGAAAGTCGAACTCGCATACTCCATGATTGCGCCGCATTGAAAGCAAGCCATGTGGCAGTGGTCCCGGCTCGTCTTGGCTTCGTAATAATGCTTCTCGCCTTCGATGTGCATGAGGTCGAGTTCATCGATCAGCCCGGACTCCTTCAGCAGGGCGATCGTGCGGTAGACGGTGGCGCGATCGATATCCGGATCGTGCTGCCTGGCGACGCGCAGCAAACCTGCGGCGTCGAGATGACGCGAAGCGTCCTGAATGATGCCCACCAGCAATTTGCGCTGGGCCGTGATCCGCACGCCGCGGGCAATCAACTCTTCCATGAGGGAAGGGCGTGTAATCGAGGCGTCTTTCTTCAATCGTCGTCCCAGCTGCGACTCCGTCGCAATTAACGCGCCGATTGGCATCCCGGGCTCCCCTCCGTTCCGTTCTTCCTGAGACTCTAGTTGCAACTGAGTTACAACTGGAAATGAGATTTCACTGTATTTGCGCACTTCTGTCAAGCGGGAACAGGAATATATGTCGGTGGCAGGTGGAAATGTCTCTCCAATCGGCATGTGAAGCGACGGTTTTGACCTCGATCGGCGTGCGGCGATGCCCTCGGTCCGCACGAGGGCGTGGGTGAAATACCGAAAGCTGTGGTGGAGCGGGGAATGAACGTGTGGAAGTGATTCTGCGCACAACGAAGAAGGGGATGGACCAAGTGTTCGGTGCGAGGGGCCTGGGATGTTTTCCAGGCCCCCTGCATACGATGAGGCGTTTTACGCTGGACTACCGCCGGCCCCAGTCGTCGTCTTGCCTCTCCCCTTGCTCCTCACCGGTATGAGTGAAGACGGCGACGCAGCCGGTGTTTATCCAGCCAAAGGAGGCACACACCGTCGGGTCGGGGGGCGGAGGCACGGCGGCAGTAGGCGGATGGACGATCACGAATACATGATTATTTTCGCCAAAGGCTGCCAGGTTCCCCGCCCGAATGCTGCCGGGCTGGAGCCCGTTGGGAAGGGGCACGTTTTGGAGCCACCGGCCAGATTCCGAGTCGATCACTCCGAGAACAACGGGATTCGCCGAGTTGCCGCCGATATTCGAGGAAACGACAAAATTCCCGTCACCGGGATTGAAATTCACTTCATCCCCGCCGCCAACCTGCGTGACGCCCGGTCCAATTTCCGCACCGTGGAGGTCGATAACCAACGGGAAACTGCCGCAGGAAACCAGCACGTGATCGTCGTCACCGAGAGCTTCTCCAGTGCCGCTGCACTTGAACGGAGCGAGATCGATCACGCCCGTGACGTGCGGACTGGGGCTGCGCGGATCGACAATGGCAATCTTCCCGAAACCGGTACTGGTCGTAGGAAGAGTCTGGAAGAAGCGGTGGAGAGCGGGAACCCACAGCGGCTGCTCCAATCCTCCACCAGTTCCGAGACCTTGCGCGGCATAGTTGATCTGGCCGATCACTTTATGAGTGTCGGCATTCACGAAGCTCGAATAGGGAGGAATGGACGTGGGCCCATCGGTGGCCACCATAATGATGTGGTCGTCCGGATCGTAAGCGAGTTCGTCGGCACGCTGGCAGGCAGACGGGACACAATTGGAGACGCCGGTCAGACCGGAAAGCGGGATTGAGTCAATGATCTGGAGATAGGTGGGCGAATTGGGATTCACGTCCGCGACTTTCAACGTGTTGTCCCCGTCGCCGGCCCAAACTGTCAGATTTGCTCCGTTCACAACGCCATTGGGTCCGCCAAGGTTCCGATTCGCGCTGTTATTTCCCGCGAAGCAGACCGCGCTCCCACCGACTGTTCCTGTGGTGATGCGGCCAATGTATAGATCATTTTCGGCGTCAATGACGTCGACGGCGCCGTGTACTTTGGCCCCTGTTGTTAACGGGCACGTGCCGGTAGGGCCGTTCCCCCGATCCGAGAAATACAGTCTTTCGGTGTCTTGGTCGACCCAAGCAATATCTGTACTGGAAATGGCGTTGCCTGGTATGCCGATGACCCCGATGAGGGCAAGCGGCGTGTCGTTATCTGGTTCGTGACGGTCTCGATCTCGATCATGATGGTCATCGCGGTCGTGATGGTCGCCTCGGTCCCAATCCTGTGCACTAAGGATCGGGCTAAATGCGATTGCGAGGCCTAGCAGAAGAGGAACGACAACTTTCAATTTCAACATGAATTAGCCTCCGTATTTGCGATCTGGAGGCCCCGGTGGCGCGCATCTTGGCGAAAACGACCTGCCGTGTCAAGGAATCTATTTCAGCCCGAGTGGTCACGTCACACCGAATGCCGCTGCCTCAAGTTGGCGGCGTCTACCGACTTGGGGTTCAGGGCAGCCCTTGGCACCGTTCGTACCGGTCTGGGCAAATGAACTGGAGGTTTTTGCCGGGGAATCCCGGTGTCGTTATTAGTGTCACGCTGCCTCAGAATCGGCACGAGGCCGGCGGCGATTCGGATACCTCGGTATCCGCTGCCCCCGCCCTCGTCTCAGAGCCATTGGTGAAAGTCACCGGCAATTAGCTACGACGGCGCGCGCCGGCATCGGAATCTGCGAATTCGCCATGGCCTGCGCCTTCAAATGAAAAGGGCTAGCCAAGCGGCTAGCCCTTGTAAAACACATTCACAGCCCTAAATAGGGAACCCGGTCAGCGATCACCACCGACGGGAACGCCTTGGCCATCGGCATGGCCGTTTTCGTATTTTTCCCGGACCTTGGGATCGACCTTCTTCCACGCATCGGAGTCCTCGTTCGCGGTGCAAAGGTATTCTGTCCAATTATCATCCTTGCCTTGCGCCAGCGACCAGCGTTCCACCGGCGAGACAAAGGGTTTGCTGAGGACGACGGGATCCTCCACAGTGACCTGATAGTTGAAGAAGTTCTTCGAGGGCCGGCTGAAGCGCTCGATGACGTGTTCTTTCTCGCTGTGCGTCCAGGAGTTCGCGTCTCCAAAGAGACCCACCGAGATATTTCTCATGTGCGTGTCGATGCCGACCGTGTCCACCACCAGCGTGTCGCCTTCCCAGTGCCCAACCGACTCGCCCGCAAAGCTGACATCGGGGTCGGCGGAATGCTTCCGGCCATCAGTGGGTATCCAGCGAATGGCCTGCGGAAACTCCGTCAGGACCCACACGGCTCCCGGCGTCGAGATCAGTTGCACCGGGCCGTGCTCAGTGGCTTGGGTGGTGATCGAAGTCGGCGTGCCGCCCGGAGCGCAGGTGCCGTACGGGGTGGGGAATTGATACTTATCTTTTGTCTCGGGCTTGAAGGCCGGCGACTCCTGCTTCGATCCAAGAGGCAGGATGCTGCCCGCATTTCTGTCGACACCGCCCGGAGTATAAGAACCCACCATCCGTCCCACACCGTTCGGATAATAGCGCCCGGAGAGGTCTACGTGACCGTCGCTCAAACGTGGGGTCGGATCACCCGGCGGCAATAGATGCGTATTGAGGCCCGGGTCCCAGAATCCTTTCGGCACCTCGGCGACTGCTGGCCGGTTCCCTCGTCCGACCCCGTCGAATGTCCCTCCGTCTCCCTGTCCTCGCCCCTGTGCCGCCAAATTGGGGCTAAAAACTAATACCGCGCACAAAGTTGCCAATGCGACCCCACCCCCAAGCCAATAGTGGGACCGTCGCGTAATTCCTGTCATTTGGAAATCTCCTTTTCGAGCCACCAACCCTCACACACGGCGAGACAAGGCACGTTGCCAGTGCCTGAAAATTCGGCGTACCCCACATTCACGCCAAAGCAATCGCGGCAGGCTCTCGTGAATCGAGCCCCGGCCGTCGCTTTAGAAGTGTTTGTCGGCGTCGCTCCTGCGTTCCACCTGCTGTCCCACGAGACGTATCAGACCATCAGACAGTGCCAGGTAACTGGCGGCGCCTCTGTTTTCACCGCCCTTGGCCGGACATTCCCTTGCGTTGATCGTCTTCCCGATATTCGAGAGGAAAACCTCTTTCGTGCTGCCGGTCCTCTTCAGGGCATTGGGGGTGACCATTTCCAAATGCCAGGTCACGACCTTGCCATCGGGATTCGTCACGTCCATATCGAAATAGGCGTGCGGATTCTCCCAGGTAATATTCGTCAGGGTGCCCTTCAGGTCCGCGCACTTGCTTGCGTCGAACTCCACGCCGAATCCATGGTGCGCAAACAGGGGAGTTGCTGCGCCCAGAACGAACAATGCCATCAAAATGCCCGGTAGCTTAGCCTTCATTGCGGTGTCCTCTTCGAAGCGAAAATAGAAATGGAGTCAAATGCGACTATCAAAAAGTACCGCCCTCTCGGTCTCCTGTCAACCTCCACCACATGTGTCGTTGCCCAGTGAAAATGTCCGCCATGGTGGCCGCTGTGCGGCCGTTAACCCCATTCATTATAAGTAATCAGCCGCCGCGGCGCCCGTACCGGAAAAGTGGAGATCCCGCCTTTTTTTTCACAATCTCTTCCCGGATGCCGTTCCGGATCACCGGATTGGATCCTCATCGGCGCGGCGCAATTTTCGCGGCTCCCAAACAAATGTATAATATGTGAAGATAGGCCAGATTCTCTTAGGGAGACTGTACGAATGCTAAATCGTTATTTTGCTGTGACGGCTGGCCTTCTGGGAGCGTCGCTGATCTTTTCCTCCAGTTCATTTGCCCAGACCGCCACGAACGGTGCCAAGGGCTGGCCTGACCCCAAGGAGAATCGCCAGCCGGTTGCGGCGAAGGATAAGAAGCCGGCTCCGCCGCACAGCCTTGCCGGCCTATGGGCCAATACCAGAGAAGGGAATCAGGCCAAAGGCGTGCAGTTGCATCCCAACGACGGCAAGCCGGAAAATCAACCACCGTACACTCCCTACGGCTTGCAACTCTACAAGTCCCATAAGCCGCTGGAAGGTTTTGACGCGGTAGGTCCAGCCTACAACAACGACCCCAGAGTGCAATGCGAGCCCCTAGGACTGCCGCGGGCCAATCATTACGATCTCGGCGTCCGAATCTATCAGGACGAGAACTCTGTTGCCGTGTTGTATCAATACGATAACCGCTGGCGCATCATCTGGACCGACGGCCGGCCGCTCCCCAAGTTACTCGATGGCGGCGTGGAGATAAACGGCGGGTACCAAGAACAGCGCTGGATGGGCTACTCTGTCGGCAAGTGGCTCGACGATACCACCCTCGAAGTCCAGACGGTTGGGACCATGCCCGATGATCGCGTGTGGCTGGACAACACCGGCCGCCCCATCAGCGACCAGGTGCATATCACCGAAACGTTCAAGCGCCTCGACAACGACACAATGGAGTGGTCCGAGGTCCTCGACGATCCCAAAATCTTTACCAAACCGTGGCAGACCATGAAGATCACCATGAGGGCCCAGGATCCCCGCATCGACATCCTGACGCGCTACTGTTCGCCCAAGGAGATCGCCGCCTATAACAAGGCCTACGGTGATTCGGTCAGCGGCAAGTAAGTTTGAGCCTGAGAAGGTTCGTCTACGAGATTCAGCTGGCGACGTTCGCCAGAATCGCGATTCATAAAATGGAGGGACGCGCCGCAATGATAAACAAAATGTCAAGCAAAATGACAAACAAGCTGATCGTCGGGTTTACTTTGGCCGTTGGACTTATGGTTTCGATTCCGCTCTCCGCGCATCACGGTGCGGCCTCGATCTACGACACCAAAACGATTACCTTGAAAGGGACCGTCAAGACCTGGCTGTGGTCCAATCCCCACTGCTTGTTGACGTTTGACGTCAAGGGGGACGACGGCAAAATGGTCGAGTGGATCGCTGAAACGCAGGCTCCCAGTACCGTCTACCCCCAGGGTTTTCGCAAGGACTCCTTCAAGCCAGGGGATCAAATAACCGTCACTCTGCAGCCGGCCAAGAATGAGCGGCCCAACGGCCGCATCGCTTCGGCCGTAACCGCCGATGGCACCAAACTAGGCGGCAACGGCGAAGGTGGCGGCCGCGGCGGACGCGGCGGTGCCGGCGGCGAAGAAGCCCCCTACTAGTCGTCGTTCGTACCCTCTCACTCGCTCTCCGAATGAGTAAACTCCTCTCATTCGGGGAGCTTTTCCTTACCTACACCTCGCTGCACGTATAACCCTGCTCGCGGCGCGGCCACAAATAGCCAGGTGGCACAGCCACTTTTGGCTGTGCGAAATGCGAACACCGTCTCGAACACCTTCGCTCATCTCGTCAACGCCCCACCCCCTCTTCTCCTCGGCATTCGGCCAGTGGCAACTCGCCCTATTCCAGGTATTGATACGCACGAAATTCGCCGGAGAATGCCGCTACTCAGAGCGGCAATTTGCGGGTAACCTCATTTTTCGCGTCTCAGGTGTCCATAGATGACAATAGTGCAGCAGTCAACAGACCGCCGTCGAAGCCAGCGCATTTTGAAAGCCATCCCTATCCTGCTGTCCGGCAGCGACAGCGAAGGCCAGCAATTCTCCGAGGCAACCAGGACTTTGGTGCTCAGCCGGCATGGAGCGGGCATCTTTTCGACTAAAAAGCTGGCTCCCCAGTCCGTCTTGATCGTTCGTTGCGTGGAAACAAACCAGGAAGCGGCCGTTCGCGTCATTGACCGGGTCGCAGGCACGCCCGAAGGTTATACCTATGGCGTGGCCTTTCTAGACCCCAGCGTTAATTTTTGGAACGTGGGATTTGCTCCTCAGCCTGAAGCCGAGGCCGGAGCCAAGACCATGCTTCTCGAGTGCTCCACTTGCCATGAACGCGAGGCAGTCCATCCCAACGACGTTGAATTGGACGTGTACGCGATCAATAAGTCTGTTTCGCGGTATTGCGCAACCTGCGGGACGCCGACTCCCTGGAAGGAAGTCAGCGGCGCAATCGAACCAAAATCATCCTCCACCGGCGCGACAAAAGACGATACGAAAAAGGACGATACGAAAAAAGACCCGGCAACCGCGCCCCCGACACATCGTCAGGAGAACCGGCGCAAAGACGTTCGCGCCAGGGTCAACTTTAGCGCCTGCATCCGCGATTCCGGGGCGGAGGAGATCGTCGCTTGCGAAAATCTATCGCGCGGCGGCTTCTGCTTCCGGAGTTCCAAGCGTTACGCCGAAAAGTCGACGATTGAAGTGGCCCTGCCGTACTCTCCGGGCGAGCCTGCCATTTTCTTCAGGGCCCGGATCGTATGGGTCCAGGAGTTGGCAGCCGAAAAGCACTTCCGATGTGGCGCGGCGTATGTGAAGGCTTAAACACCGCATCAAATACGGTCTCTCCGCGTGTCAGCACGCAGTGAAACATCCCCATCAACGTTATGGGTCTGACCCGAAAAGCTTCGGCAGAGCTCAGGCCAGGTCGAAGCGATCGAGGTTCATCACCTTGGCCCAGGCTGCAACGAAGTCTTTCGCGAACTTTTCCTTGGAGTCCGCGCACGCATAGACTTCGCCGAGCGCGCGCAACTGGGAGTGCGAGCCGAAGATCAGGTCTACGCGGCTGCCGGTCCACTTGAGTTCGTTGGTCTTGCGGTCCCGCCCTTCGTAGACCGCCCCGGAGCCGTTGGACTCCTTGGATTGCTGCCAAACCGTGCCCATGTCCAGTAGATTGACGAAGAAATCGTTGGTCAGCTTCCCGGCTTGTTTGGTGAAGACGCCGTGCTTGGAATTCCCGGAATTCGCGCCGAGCACCCGGAGGCCGCCAACGAGCACCGTCATCTCCGGCGCCGTCAGCTTCAGCAATTGCGCGCGGTCCACCAACGCTTCCTCTGGCGCCATGAGTGGCGTGCCGTGGTAGTAGTTGCGGAAACCGTCCGCGCTGGGTTCGAGAGGAGCGAAGGAGGGAGCATCGGTCTGTTCCTGCGACGCATCCATGCGGCCCGGCTTGAAGGGAACTTGCACGTCAATACCCGCGTCCTTTGCGGCTTTCTCGACTGCCGCCGATCCGCCGAGAACGATCAGGTCCGCCAGCGAGACTTTCTTGCCGCCAGATGCGGAAGCGTTGAACTCTTTTTGTATCCCTTCGAGAGTCCGCAGCACCTTCGCCAGCTCCGGCGGATTGTTCACCTGCCAATCTTTTTGCGGCGCAAGCCGAATGCGCGCGCCGTTGGCGCCGCCGCGTTTGTCGGAGCCGCGGAAGGTCGATGCCGATCCCCACGCAACGGAAACCAGCTGCGACACGGAAAGCCCGGAGGCCAGAATTTTCGCCTTGAGAGCCGCAATATCCGCCTCGCTGACCAGCGGATGATTCACCGCCGGAATCGGGTCTTGCCAGATCAGCTGTTCTTTGGGCACCAGCGGGCCGATATAGCGCGCGATCGGGCCCATATCGCGGTGCGTTAGCTTGAACCAGGCACGCGCGAATGCGTCCGCGAACTGATCGGGGTGCTCGTAGAAGCGCCGCGAAATCTTCTCGTAGATCGGGTCGAAGCGCAGGGAGAGATCGGTCGTCAGCATCGTCGGCACGCGCTTCTTGGAAGGATCGTACGCGTCCGGGATGGTAGCGGGCGCGTTCTTCGCTTTCCATTGCAGCGCGCCGGCCGGGCTCTTGGTCAGCTCCCATTCGTATTTGAAGAGATTATCGAAGAAATAATTGCTCCACTTCACCGGCGTCTGGCTCCAGGTTACTTCCGGACCCCCGCCGATGGTGTCTCCGCCGAAGCCCTTGCCGTACTTGCTCTTCCAACCGAGGCCTTGATCCTCGATCAGCGCGCCCTCCGGCTGAGGTCCAACGAACGACGGATCGCCCGCGCCGTGTGTCTTGCCAAAAGTATGGCCGCCGGCGATCAGCGCCACGGTCTCTTCGTCATTCATGGCCATGCGCGCGAACGTTTCGCGGATGTCGCGGGCCGCCGCGATAAAGTCGGGTTTGCCGTTGGGACCTTCCGGGTTGACGTAAATCAGTCCCATCTGCACCGCGCCCAGAGGCTGCTGCAATTGGCGTTCGCCGCTGTAGCGTTCGTCGCCCAGCCAGGTTCCTTCAGGACCCCAGTAAAGCTCTTCGGGCTCCCAGGTATCCACGCGGCCGCCGCCGAATCCGAACGTCTTGAACCCCATCGACTCGAGCGCCACGTTGCCCGCGAGAATCATCAGGTCAGCCCAGGAAATTTTCCGCCCGTATTTCTGCTTGACCGGCCAGAGCAACCGCCGCGCCTTGTCCAGGTTCACGTTATCCGGCCAGCTGTTCAGCGGAGCGAACCGCTGTTGCCCGCCGCCGGCGCCGCCGCGCCCGTCGGCCACCCGGTAGGTGCCCGCGCTGTGCCACGCCATGCGAATCATCAGGCCGCCATAGTGTCCGAAATCCGCCGGCCACCAGTCCTGCGAGTCGGTCATCAAGGCGGTAAGGTCCTTGATCACCGCATTCAGGTCCAGGCTCTTGAACTCCTTGGCGTAATCGAACTCTTTGCCCATGGGGTTGGATTGCGGCCCATGTTGATTGAGAGCCTGAAGGTTCAGCTGGTTGGGCCACCAGTCGCGATTACTGCGTGCAGACGCTCCATGCGCAACCGGGCACTTGGATTCCGTCGGCGCTCCCGCTGAGGTACTCAGTTCTTTCTCCATGTGTTCACCTTTCTTCGATTGAATCAAAGGACTAAGAATCAAAAACCTTGCCTAAGCTTCCCACTCATCGTGGCTTTCCCATCCTCGCTGGCCCGCGAGGCATCATCCACTACGGGCGCGGCCCGGACGCCTAACGCGACGCCGAGCCTGCCGGACGCCGGCGTTGCGTTAACGATTATATCCCTGTCGAAACGGCGAACCGCAACGCCATCGGATATAGATCCGTTTCACCTTGCGTGGCGAAGTAAGAACCGCCGCAAAGCCCGCCGCGCGATCCGCTAACTCCCGCTATACTGAATAGCCCGCAAGCCTAACCGAAACCCGGGAGAAGACCGAACCATTTGCCTCCGATCGTCAGCGCCCAAGGACTCTCGAAAAGATACGGAAGCGCCCCGCTTTTTACCGATATTTCCTTCACCGTATCCGAAGGCGAGCGCATCGGCCTGATCGGTCCCAATGGCTCCGGTAAATCCACGCTACTGGCGATTCTGCACGGCAGCGTAACGCCAGACAGCGGAACGGTCGCCATCCGCAAGCGTGCCACCGTCAGTTGCGTTGCGCAGATTTCCGAGTTTGCCCCGGGCGAAACGGTTCGTTCGGTAATCGACGCCGCTCTCGAACCCTTGGCCTTGCCTCAAGCGGAACGCCTGTCCCGACTCGCCGAGACGCTCGGCCGCGCGGGCTTCACGAACTTTGACACTCCCACATCCGCTTTATCGGGTGGCTGGCGCAAACGCCTGGCGATTTGCGCGGGCCTGGTCCAGCAATCCGACATTCTTCTTCTCGATGAACCCACCAACCATTTGGACCTCGCCGGGATCGAGTGGCTGGAAGGCGTTCTGCAGAACGCGGCCTTCGCCTGCGTGGTCATCAGCCACGATCGCTATTTTCTCGAAAACGTGGCTACGGAAGTCGTGGAACTCAACCATCTCTACGAAAACGGCTTCTTGCGGGTACAGGGAAACTACAGCGAGTTCCTCAAGGCCAAGGAAGAGTACCTCTACGCCCAGGGAAAGCGCCAGGAAGCCCTCACCAACCGAGTCCATGGTGAGATTGAATGGCTGCGCCGAGGCGCCAAGGCGCGGACCAGGAAATCGAAAGCCAGGATCGATAAAGCCCAGGGAATGATTGAGGAACTCGCCGGGTTGAACGCCAGGACCCGCACGCCCTCCGCCAGGATCGATTTTTCGGCCACCAACCGGCAAACCAAACGTTTGCTGGAAGCCGATGGAATTACCTACGCCATCGGCGATCGCAGGCTGTTTGAAGACGTGAGCTTTACGATCGTGTCGGGGGCCCGTATAGGACTGGTCGGCCCCAATGGCAGCGGCAAGACGACCCTGCTCCGCCTGCTGAAGGGCGAGATTCAACCCTCCAGCGGCCAGATTCGCAAAGCGGACAGCCTGCGCATCACCTATTTCGACCAGAATCGCCAACTCGATCCGGACGTCCTGCTGCGCGGCGCCCTCGCGCCGGATAGCGATTCGGTAATTTATCAAGGCCAGGTGATTCACGTCGCCTCTTGGGCCGCGCGATTCCTTTTCTCGGGCGAGGATCTCAATCAGCCGGTAGGGCGCCTTTCCGGCGGAGAGCGTGCCCGCGTATTGATTGCCCAGCTCATGCTGCAACCGGCCGATGTTCTGTTGCTGGACGAACCGACCAACGATCTCGACATCCCCACCCTGGAAATTCTGGAGGAGTCCCTTCTGGAATATCGCGGGGCGCTGGTGCTGGTCACCCACGACCGCTATTTGCTGGATCGGGTTTCCACGCTGGTGCTCGGACTCGACGGCCTGGGTAAGGTCGAAGCCTTTGCCGACTACACGCAATGGGAGGCCTGGCGGCAATCGAGGGAGGCAAGGGGGCAGGCCAAGGGGACGCCGGACGGGCCAGACGGAACCGAACGTTCGCGCTCGTCGCCAGCCGCGTCTCCCCCTGCGGTCAGAAAAAAGAAGCTCTCCTATGGTGAGGCCCGCGAGTTCGAAACGATCGAACAGCGTATCGCCGCGGCCGAGCAAGATCTGCACGCCAAGCGCTCCGCGCTCGAAGACCCCGCGATCGCGAGCGATGTGGGCCGCCTGCGCCGCATTTGTGACGAGATGGGAGAAGCGCAGAAAACCATCGATCATCTGTACGCGCGGTGGGCCGAGCTGGAAAAGAAACAAGACGAATAGCGGCCGCGCAGTATCAAGGTAGTTTCAGGGTCATATCAGGGTGCGTACCGCGTGAAGACAAAATCGCGCGAAGCTTTCGCGTGGCAGAGGGCGCACGTTTTCATCAGCGCGTCATTGCCAAGTGTTCCGTCGCTGTTGAAGTGACCGAACCCCCAGCCACCTGCCGCGGCATACTTTTTCGAATCCTTAACCTCAAACTGAACATTTGTGGCGGCCCCGGCAACGAAAGATTGGTCACGCCCGAAGACTTTGTTGTTTTCTTCGGACGGCACGTACTTATAGTGCACAGCCGCAATAATCGATCCATCCGGGAATGGAAGCTTGCCTTCCCGGTAGGCCTTGACCGCCACATCGTTGGCCAGAACGGCTCCGATGCTGTTGATGTTACCTGCCTCGTGGGAGACGGAGATCAACTTCCAGTCGCGATATCCAGCCGGTTTCTCCTTTAGGAAAATGGGCGCTGCCCCTTCATCCGCGCGGCCAGGCGCGGGATCGATGGATGCGACCACGCCGGCCGCCATTGCCACCGCAATCACCAGGAAAGCCATGCGTTTCATTAGCTGCTCCTTCAAGTCTGCCAATCGAACACATAGGGCTGTTAAACGCTATCCGATGCGGGAGAACTGCCGAAGGTTATAAAAGAGAACTCCGTCGGGCACTTGGACCGGCCGGTGGGGCTCCATCACCCGGCGTCGCGCCGGTTCATCGAGGCGAGGTCAGGCGTATTGGCGGCTTCGGAGCTTGCCTTTCTTGACGAAGCCTTCGTAGTTGCGCACCACCAGGTGCGCCTCAATCTGCTGCACCGTATCCATGGCCACTTCGACGACGATCAGCAGTGAAGTGCCCCCGAAGTAGAAGGAGATATTCAAACCCTCCAGAATGAAGCGCCAGGTATGCTCGTCGAACCAAGTTCCCATCGCTCCGGGCAGGTGTTGCAGGTGAACTCCGGCAATCATCCATTCCGGCAGCAGACAGACGGCCGCCAGATAGAGACCGCCGACGAAGGTGAGGCGTTGCAGGATTCGATTGATCTGCTCGGAGGTATGCCGCCCCGGCCGGATGCCCGGAACGAAACCCCCATTCTTGCGCATGTTGTCGGCCAGATCGGTGGGATTGATGATGATGCCCACATAGAAAAATGCGAACACGATGATCAGCACAACGTAAACCAGGGTATACAGGGGCTCGCCCCAGCCCAAGGCTTTCGAAATATGGTCAACGCTCGGGAAGCGCTTGCCCAGCACCAGATCGATGGTGCCCGGGAAGGTAAGCAGGGAACTGGCGAAAATCGGAGGAATCACCCCGCCGGCGTTCACGCGCAAAGGCAGGTACGACATCTGCCCGCCCATCACTTTGCGCCCGATCACCCGCTTGGCGTATTGCACGGGAATGCGCCGCTGCCCGCTTTCCACGAAAACGATGAAGGCCACCACCCCAAGCATCAGCGCCACGAGCACCATCAATGCCAGGCCGGTGAAGGGCCCCCACTGCTCGGTTTGGGCCTTGGTGAAGAGATCGTAGATCGCTTGCGGCAGGCCTACCACGATGCCCGCAAAAATAATCAGAGACATTCCGTTGCCCACGCCGCGCTCGCTGATCCGTTCGCCTAGCCACATGATGAATGCAGAGCCGGTGGTCAGCGTAAGCACGGTCATGAGGGTGAAGGCCAAGCCGGGGTTATAGACCAGCGCCTGCCCATTCGGGCCGTTCTGATGCTGCAGCGTGAAAGCGATCGAGAGCGACTGCAGGATGCTCAGCACAATCGTGAGATACCGCGTGTATTCGGTAATCTTGCGGCGGCCCAGGGCTCCTTCTTTCTGCAACTGAGCCAGATAAGGCCAGGCCACGGTCATCAATTCCAAAATAATCGCGGCGGTGATGTAGGGCATGATGCCCAAGGCGAAAATCGTGAGGCGCCGGAAATTGCCGCCGCTGAAGAGGTCGATCAGTCCGAGGACGGATCCTTGATTTTGCTGGAAAAGCGCGGTGAGCACGTCGGTGTTAACGCCCGGCGTCGGCAGGAAAGCCCCGATCCGGTAAACGGCCAGTATTCCCAGCGTGAAGAGGATGCGCTTCCGCAACTCCGTGATGCGGAACATATTGGCAAAGGCTTCGAAGAATCGATTCATGACAGGCGATCACCGTTTCCCGCGCCCGGCAACGGCGAACTCATCGGAGTAATCTGGGCGCGATGAAGTCGACTCTTCTGGTTGCGATGCCAAACTCTTCGGCGGGCTCTGCAAGCGCTTCGGATTCGCCGGCCGAATCGAGCCGCAGCATTCGGATGCGCCGGCCTTGATCGAGGAGTTGCAGCAGGCGTTCGTTGCCATTGTCGAAACGGATGGCATCGCGGTGTTCGTAAGCCTGAGCGGAGAGCTGGGTGAACGTCACTTCGGCCTCGCGCGAGACCCCTTGGGCCTTTTGCACCTCAGGCGGCACATCCAGCAAGAGCAGCCGGGCGCCGGGCGGAATGCAGACGGCCACCTTTCCGGCTTCCGTCACTCCCAGCAGCGCTTTGAACATCGCGCCAACCGCGTTCCGCCAACTGGATGCGGCATCGACGCCCGGCGGACCCGGCGTAAAGCCGCGCGTGCCGGTAGGGAATTCGTAGAGGACTAACTCTTCGCCTTCTCTGGCCAGGCGATTGGGAATGCCCATGAGCGAGTAGTCGCACATATCGCCTCCTTCTCTATTCGGCTCTGCCCGAGCCCAGATATATCGTGTCACGATATATAATACATCGTGGAACGATATAGGTATACAAGAGCGCGGGCGCCGCCCCTATCCGGAAAACCCTGTAGTTGCCCCCGCCGCTTATGCGCCGTCGATGGAAGGGAACATCCGTCCGGGATATCGGCTGGCGATGTCGAAATTGGTGTTCGGGTTACTCTCGAAACGTGGGAATGGTGCTCCAGAGAACGAGGGGGTGAGGATACCAGCGGAGTGTGAACAGCGGTACCAACTACTACAGCTGAAATGGCGGCTAAACGCCAGCCAAACCGCTTGCTAGAACTAGAGCGCCAATAACGCTTGTCGCCCTTGGTAGTGCCTCAGTTCGATGAAACCGAGACACTACCTTGAGCTGAAGAAGCCACCTCGGAACTGAGCTTCTTACTTGCCCTTGCTCTGCGCCTCATGCTCTTTGATTTTGTTGTACTCCTCCGGCTCCTGGTTCAGCGTGCAGAAGACTTCTCCCCATTCGTCATGCGGATCTACCGCCAGCGTCCAGATTCGAGGAGCCGAACTCCACGGCTTCGCGAGGACCACCGGGTCCTCGATCGTGATTTGGTAGGTTAGGTAGTTCTTCGAGGTGCGATGAAGGCGCTCGACGATGTGCTCCTGGTCGCTGGGAAACCAACCACCGAACCCTCCTCCTCCAAAATTCCTCATCCTCTCATCAACGGCGATCACGTCCAGAACCAGCGTGTCTCCGTCCCAATGCGCGGTCGTGTCCCCATTGAACGTGGGATCGGGATCCTTGGGATGTTCGCGATTAAAGTAGACCATGCGAACGTCCATCGGGTATTCGTAAAGCATCACCAGCCTTTGCGGGGTGGCGATCAATTCCATGGGAGCATGCTGGGAACCTTGCTCCAGAGGCGTGCTCGGAGTGCCCGCCTGGTCGCAGTCGCCGTAGCCCACCGACCTCCTGTATTTCGGGTCGATCCCTGGCTTGAAGACCGGTGCGAGTTCCGGCGTCTTCGCGGGATCGAATTGCCTGAACGAGCTGGGATCGAGCGGATAAGCGACTTGCAGCATTCTTCCCGCCGCGTCCGGATAATAACGTCCCGTCAGGTCCACGTGTCCGTCAGACATCTTCGGCGCCGGTCCTCCTGGCGGAAGTGCATGCACGTTCTGAAACCCTCCGACGATATTGGATGGAGCTTTCCCACAACCGCCATACCCGGTGCACGAATCGTCCTTTGATTTTAGTTTCGGGGTCCTATCGCCTTCCTGCTGCGCAAAAGCGGGCGCAAAAGCCAAGCACAGAGTCGCAATCAAGAGTCCGACAATCCCGATACCATAGCCCAACCGTCGTTCCGTTCCTCTCATTTCCCGTTTCTCCTTTGTGAGCCCGCCGGTAGCTGCTCAACGGAAGGCTCGCACAGCCCCGCCGTTGCTGAACCACCACTTCCGTTTTGACCACTTCCGGATGTGCGTTGCTTATACACCGGAAGCCCCTCCGAATAAACGAATTTGTTTGCAGGGTCGTAGGCCAGATGCGGAACAAGTGGCACAGCCACTCTTGGCTGCGCAGCCTCTAGCTCAGGTCGCGCCTGCGCATTTCGCAGGCGAGACCTGAGGTCTTTCGGTCGGTAGCCGTGTCCTCGCCAGCCCGGCGCAAGAGCGCCGGGTATTCCGCTCTCCTCGGTTTGCAGTTGAATTGGTGGGTGCTCCATGCGCAGGTGTTGCGCGTGGGGGTTCTCGTCGCCGCCGCCCGTCCTTCGCCCCGGCGGGCGAAACGCGGGTTCGCCTTTGTAGCCCAGGGCGCGGCGCCCGGCGCGAAAGCGCACGCAAAAAAGAAGTCCGCCGGCCCTGCGGCTTTTCCCCCGCCTCTTGCCTCGCACTCGAATTCCAGCGAAGTGGCGCCGTTGAGCCGCGCCAGGCTTATTTGGCAGGCGCGCCGCCGGGTCCCCAACCCGAAGGATTGGCCAGCTTATCCTGATATTCGATCGCTATCGACGGTATGCACAGTATCTCGTCGAGGTCCTGATCCTTCTTCCAGTAGAGATGCTCTTTCAACAATTGAAAAGGTTTCGTGTAGAACTTCGGATCGTCCACCGTGACCGCCAGTTCCAGGTTGTACTGGTCCACGCGCGTGTAGCGTTCCTGGATTTTCGCGGCGTTGGTATGCGGGTGCCCAAACTCATCCAGCCAGCTTCGCGGATCCACCCCCGTCGTATCGATCACGAAGACGTTGTCCCCATCCCAACGGCCCACCGAATATCCGTAGTACGTGGAATCGGGCGCTCCCGCCGCGTCCACTTTCTCGGGCAGTTGCCGGTCGCCCATCCAGATCTCCCGCCACACGCGCTGCAGCTCATACAGCATGAGCATCCGATCTTGCCCCATCTCGAAGCGAACCCCTCCCCGGCCATTCAGCGTGGGATTCCGGAGTTCGCGCGGAAGGCCCAGCGGATCGCAAATGATGAAGGGATCATTGGTGGCCTGCACCTGGTCGGTCTTGTCGCCCACGTGGTCCACTGGCCGGTTGAGCTTGAATTTCGCTTCGCCTGCGGGCGTCATGGCGGGGAAGGGACCCGATACCAGCTTTTGCGGCCCGATCCAGGTGCCGTTCAGATCATGCTTGGGAGCGGGCCCGGGCGGATTGGGCATCTCCGGCACTCCCGGCGCAACGAAACCCGGCGAAGGTTGGCCTCGCTGAGCCTTGGCACTTGTCGAACCAAGCGTGGAACCAAGCGCCACCGCGGCCAGCAAGGCCAATGAGCCAGTCACTCGTTTGGCAACTAGTCGTTCGGCAACCAGCTTTCGCATTGGTGATCTCCCGCTAACTTGAGGGGAAAGAGACTCCCAGAATCTCCTTTTGCCTTCCAAAACGGCAACATCATACACTCATTCCCCATTTCCCAAAATCCATGCCAGCCCGCGCTGTCATCCCGAACCCGGCCCGATTTGCGGGACGTCGGTGAGGGATTTACTTTTGTCCTTCGCATTGACGTTGTCATCCTGAGCTTCCAGCGAAGGATCTCTCAGTGCCAGACGATCCCGGAGAAACATCCCCGTGTGAGGTTTCGGTTCGTGAACCGCTGGCCTTCTGTTTCTAGTGAGTGAGCAAAAGCAGAGCAGGGAAGTACAGCTTCCAAATCATTCCGGCGCCGTCCGCTATCCCGCCACCGCCTCCAAAACTTTGCGCACCTTCCTGGCCAGGTCCTCCGGCCCGAAGGGCTTCTCGATGAAATTCGTCCCCGGCGCCAGGATGCCCAGATTCACGATGGCGTCCTCCGTGTAAGCGGACATGTACAGCACCTTAAGGTCGGGACGGATGCTCATTACCCGCTCCACCAACTCTTCGCCCTTCAACCCGGGCATCACGATATCCGTCAGCAGCAAATGGATGGGGCCAGGGCAGTCCCGTGCGATCTGGAGCGCCTCCGTGGCGTTGCCCGCTTCCAGCACCTGATAGCCCTTCATCTTCAGGAATTCGCGCGCAATCCTGCGCACGCCTTGATCGTCCTCCGCGAGCAACACCGTCTCGGTTCCCAGCGGCGACTTTATCTCCAGCGGCTTCTTGGGTTCGAACAACTTCGCCGCTGGCTCGGCCCCATCTGCACCATCCGCATGATTACCTGCCTGATGACCTGCCCCATCCGCCTGACCTGCCCGATCTGCCTGGCCTGCTTGTTCTGCTCGATCGGCTCGCGGCAGCCAAATCTGAATCGTCGTGCCCCGGCCAGGCGCGCTCAACACCTTGATCGACCCGCCGCTCTGTTCCACAGTCCCGTACACCATGGAGAGCCCCAACCCGGTGCCTTTGCCCTTTTCCTTGGTGCTGAAAAACGGTTCGAAGATGTGCGACCGTGTCGCTTCATCCATTCCGCAGCCGTCGTCGCTCACCGCCAGCATCACCCCCGCCTGTCCCGCCCGCTCGGGATGAACCGACGACCAATAGGACTTCGTGTTGGCCGTCTCGATTTTTAACTTCCCGCCATCGGGCATGGCATCGCGAGCGTTCACCACCAGATTCATGATCACCTGTTCCACCTGCCCCGGATCGGCTCTCACGCGCCCCAGCGCCGGATCCAGGCTCAGCTCCAGCTCGATATCCGGGCCCAGCAAGGAGGGCAATAGCTCCGTGGTCTGCGAAATCAGAGTGTTGAGATCGAGCACCTTGGGCTGCAGAATCTGCTTGCGGCTGAAGGCTAGCAGTTGCCGTGTCAACGACGCCGCATTCTCGGATGCCTTGAGAATTTCCTTGGGGTGTCTTTGCAATCCGTCGCTCGAACCCAGACTGTTCAGCAGCACGTGCGCGTGCCCTTGGATCACCAGCAGCAAATTGTTGAAGCTGTGGGCCACTCCGCCGGCCAGCCGGCCCACCGCCTCCATTCGCAGCGCATGGCGCAGTTCGTCCTCCACGCGCTCGCGCTCCGCGATCTCTTTCTTCAGCTGTTCGTCCACGGCCGTCACTTCTCGCGCCCGCACCCGCGATGTCTCCGCCAGATACACCGAGGACGCCAACAGGCCGGCCATCAGCAAGCCTCCCAGCAACACCACCCGCGGCAGAGGAGAACGCGCTCGCGCTACGGTTTCCATTTTGGGCCACAGCCGCGCTTGCCAGGTCATCTGCCCGATTACGATATTCGCTTCCAGCGCCGGCGCGTCCTCGCTGGGCGCGGAGTCGCCGCCACGGTCGTAGATCTTCTCCGAATTCTCGTACACTGCCAGCCAGTCGTCCTGGGCCACGTCCTTTAAGATCGGCCCGAGAAGATCCTGATAGCTGAAGACGCCCGCGATTGCGCCCTGGTAAGTGTGGTCGGAGAAAACCGGAACACAGACCAGAAATCCTCGCCCGCCGCTTCTTAAATCCACCGAGCGCGACACCAGCATGACCCCTTGGTCGGCCACTCCTTGCACCACGGCCCGCCGCCGCGGGTCGGACTGGAAGCTCGTTCCCAGCTCCGCCTTGTTCTCGATCAAGGGCGCCACCAGGTGCACTCGCAGCTGAGGGTCCACCCATTCAATCTCCTGAAAGCCTCGCCCGCTCATCGCCAGGGCCGTGTCGGAACTCCAATCCTCGTCGTCGGGTTCGCCCAGAACTTGCCAGCGTCCTGCCAGCTGTTCCAACGCCAAAATGCGCTCCGCTAATTGCGACTCGATCTTGTTCTTGACGAACAGCATCTCCGAGCTGGTGACGACTTGAACCTTGGCGCGCTGCTGCGAGATGAGCCACTGCCAGAGGAGAAGCACCGCGGCAAACGAGATCAGGCCAAGGATGGCCGGCAACAGCAATCGGCGAATAAAACTCCGGCCTTCATGATTAGAGAGCTTTGGCGTGGGTGTTTCTGGACTTCGCGCGCCGGGCGGGTCTTGAGGATCGTCTTGTTGCAAGACCATAAAAACGTTCCGATATACGCGTGCGGGGTCGGCCGGGTAGCTGGGGCCGTAATGCTAGCAACTGCCCCCGTCCGCGTCAACGAAATGTGGGTACTGGGTCAGTCTACAATTTAGCGGATTAGGCCCGCCCCCATATCAGAACAGGAGCGACACAATGTCGGTGGGATGCGAGCCCACCGGCACCATGGTCAGCAGGCTCGAAGTGCGCAGGCGAATTACCGCGAGGTCGTTGGAATCCTGATTGGCCACCAGCAGGAATTCGCCGCTGGGGTCCATCCGGCAAGTCACCGGTTCCCGTCCCACGGTGATGGGCAAGGAAAGATGGCGCTCGCCAATGGCGATGGGCAGCACGCGCCCGGCGGCTGGATCGGAAAGATAGAGCGATTCCGCGTTGGCGGTGAGCGCCCCGCTTTCCGGCGCCAGCCCCACCAGCATGGATTCGGCGATCTCCGCCGTCCAGGTCTTGATGATTTCGATCTCGTGCAAATCCGGCACGGTGACGTAGAGTTCGCCGCCGTCCGGCTTGAGGATCATGGCGTGAGGCGCGCCGCCGAGTTGCAAGTTGCTGAGCAACACGTAGCGCTTGAGGTCCACCACGGAGATCTCCTTGGCGTCAGGGGAAGCGACGAACGCCACCGAATTATCGGGCAGGGCAACCACGTCTTCGGGATGCTCGGCCACCCCGATGGTGGCCATGGGCGCGAGCGTTTGCGCGTCAAACACTTCCAGCGTGGAGTCGTCGTGGTTGGGAACCAGCAACAGGCGGCCATTCGGCGTGAGCCGCGCGAGCCACGGACGGCTTCCGGTATGCGCGCGCCCGCTCACTTGTTTCGACGCGGTATCGATGCGCACCACCTGGTTCGATCCGGAAGAAGCGATATAGGCCCGCCGCCCGTCGGCGGAAAATTCCACGGCGGAGGGAAGTGGCCCTACGGGAATGCGCGAACTGACGGCGCCCGCGCCCGCGGCGATCGCCCAGGCATATCCGCCTTCGCCGCTCGCTGAGTTGGAGACGCCCCAGATCTCTTTGCGGGGCGCCAGGACACGCAAGCCCGAGGGCGCCGGACCCACGGGAATCGAGGCGATCGTTTTCAGCGCGACTAAATCCACCACGGATACGGTGCCGTCGCCGGCATTGGCCACGTACGCGTACAGCCGCGCGCCCGCCTTCAAAATCGGCGGCCGGTACTCGCGCGTGATCTGCCATCCGGCAATCACGGCGAGCACGCCAATCAGGCCCACCAGCCGAAGATATCGTTTCCGCTTCATGTCGCGAGGGCTAATTGTGCCATGCGCAGCGCCAAGTCACTACCGCAGGGAGGAGTTTTGCCGATCGCGATACCTGTGGCAGCATCCGAGGCGCCCGAAGCGAGGCCCGAAGCAAAGGCTGGGCTGAAGCTACAACGCAACGAATTTTCGCGCCGGGTGGGGCCAATCGGTATAAACTTGGCCTATATTCTGGCGAGCCGGCGCGTCAACCTAGGGTAAGACTAACTCTCGCCGCCGAGCGGCATCGCGCGAAAGCGGCCAGTGGAACGGCCTCTCGCTCGCGCGAAAACGTGAAGTCCTTCGAGAAAGGAGAATCGCCATGGCGCGAATCTCGCTTCGTGTGAATAACCAAACCCGGGTGGTGGATGCCGACCCGCGCACTCCGCTCCTGTATGTCTTGCGCGACGATCTGGAGCTGCACGGTCCCCGATTCGGCTGCGGGCTGGGCCAGTGCGGCGCGTGCACCGTGATCATGGATGGCAAGGCAGTGCGCTCTTGCAGCGTGGCCGTGAGCGCAGCGCAGAATACCAAGATCACCACGCTCGAAGGCTTGGGCACCCTCGAGCACCCGCACCCGTTGCAGACCGCGTTCATCGAGGAGCAGGCGGCGCAGTGCGCCTATTGCATGAACGGGATGATTCTCGTTGCGAAAGTGCTCCTGGACAAAAATGCGCATCCCAGCGACGACGAGATTAAAGAGGCCCTCAACGGAAACCTGTGCCGCTGCGGCAGCCACCTGCGCGTGATTCGCGCGGTGAAGCGGGCCGCGGGCGAGCCGGTGAGCGCGTGAGGAGGCTGAACATGGACACGAATATGGAAGCTAAAATGGCCACGACGACGGACGCCAATCTGGAAGCGAACACCAACACAAAGACAATTTCACGCCGGCAAGTCCTCAAGGGCACCGGCGCCCTGGTTGTTGCCTTCAATCTTTTCGATCCCATCTCCCACGTATTAGCGCAAGTCGCGCCCGGCGCGCCGGGCGCAGGCAGCGACGAGCCGCAGGCCGACGCGCTGGACTCCTGGATCGCCATTGGACGCGACGGCAAAGTGACCGTGTTCACCAGCAAAGTGGACCTGGGCACGGGGATCGAAACCGCGCTTTCGCAAATCGTCGCCGAAGAGTTGGATGTGCCCTTCAAGGCCATCCACATGGAAGTGGGCGACACCACGAAAACCGTCGATCAAGGCGTCACCGCCGGCAGCCGGACCATCGAACGCGCCGGTCCGCAGTTGCGGCAAGCCGCCGCAGCAACGCGCCAGCAGCTCTTGAAGATGGCCGCGGCAAAACTGGCAGTCCCCGTCGATCAGCTCACCGTCACCGACGGAGTGGTCAGCGTCATGGGCAACGGCAAAAAGGTGTCGTATGGAAACCTCGTGGGCGGCAAGCCCTTCAACGTGCAAATTCCCGCGACAGGCGTTGGCTGGGACCTAAAAGTCGCGCCGGATGCGCACGTCAAGAGTCCCAACGACTACAAAATCGTGGGCACCTCGGTGCCGCGCGTGGACCTGCCGACCAAGTTCACAGCGTCTTTCGTCTACACCCAAGACGTGCGCATTCCCGGAATGCTGCACGGCCGCGTGGTTCGTCCGGCGACGGTCAACTCCAAGCCCGCCAGCGTGGACGAAGATTCCGTGAAGGACATTCCCGGCATCGTGAAAATCGTGCGCGAAGGCAGTTTCGTCGGCGTGGTGGCCCAGACGGAATGGGCCGCGATCCAGGCCGCCAAAGCTCTCAAAGTCACCTGGACGACTCCCGAGACCAAACTTCCCGCCAATTCCGACGAGGTCTACGACTATCTTTTGAAGACGAAAAGCTTCGCGCAACGCCCGGTGGTGAATCGCGGGAACCCGGACGCGGCGATCTCACAAGCCGCCAAGACCTACGAAGCGACGTTCCGCTGGCCCTTCCAGATGCACGGCATGATGGCGCCCTCCTGTGCCGTGGCCGACGTGCAGGGAAATAAAGCCACGGTGTACGCGCCGTCGCAGGGCCCCTTTGACACGCGCAAGCGCGTGGCCACGCTGCTGGGCGTGCCCGAGGACAAGGTGCAGGTGATCTATCGCGAAGCCGCCGGCTGCTACGGGCGCTTGGGCACCGACGACGCGGCCGAAGATGCCGTGGTGATGTCCCGCGCCGTGGGCAAGCCGGTGCGCGTGCAATGGATGCGCGAGGACGAGCACGGCTGGGAGCCCAAAGGCCCGGCGCAACTGCTCACCGTTCGCGCCGCCGTGGACGCCAGCGGCAACGTGGTCGCCTGGGACTTCCTGGACCGCAGCTTTCCCTGGACCGAATCGGGCGGCCAGCCGCTCATTGCTTCACGGCAGGTCGGGATCAAGGGCGAAGGACAAGGCGCCCTGAACGGCACCGGAGGCGGCGGCGACACGTACACCTTCGAGAATCAGAGGATCGTGGCCGCGGCCATTCCCTGGGTGAAGCCCGATCCCACTCCGCTGCGCACTTCGCCGCTGCGCGCTCCCGGCGACCTGGCGCGCGTGTTCGCCAGCGAATCGTTCATGGACGAACTCGCGTCGGCTGCCAATGCCGATCCGCTAGCGTTCCGGCTGCAATACGCCGCGAAGAACCAACGCGCCGTCGATTGCCTGAACGCCGTTGGCAAGCTGGCGAATTGGCAGGCGCGTCCCGCGCCCGCCCCGGCGGCAAGCGGCAACATCGCCAAAGGGCGGGGCATCGCCGTAAGCGCGCGCTCCACGACCGTCGTGGCGGCCACTGCCGAAGTCGAAGTCGACAAGGCGACTGGCGAAGTGACCGTGAAGAAAGTCGCGGTGGCGCACGATTGCGGCCTGATCATCAATCCCGACGGCCTAAAAAATCAGATCGAGGGCAACGTCATTCAAGGCACCAGCCGCGCGCTCATGGAAGAGGTGAAGTTCGATGCTTCGGGAATCCACAGCCTCGATTGGGCCAGCTACCCCATCCTTCGCTACGAGAAGATTCCCAGCGTCGACATTGTTTTGATCGACCGCAAGGATATGCCCGCGCTCGGCGGCGGTGAGCCTTCCATCGGCCCGATTCCCGCGGCCATCGCCAACGCCATCTTCGACGCCACGGGAGCGAGGCTGCGCGAAGCGCCCTTCACGCCGGAGCGCGTCCTGGCAGCCATGCGCTCAGCAACGACATCGACGCGCGCGTAACGAAGCGCTGACTCACAGTTGCGTACGGGGTTTTTCGGGTGCCCCACCCTTCATTTTTAAGGGTGGGTTCTCCCAACACAGATTAGGTTGCCGACGCCTCCGCCCGCTGCGGCGGGCTCGGCGTGACAAAAGAGAATGGGCGTTGATGCGCGATTCCCTCCGAGAATGTTGTGATTTCACCACGAGAACGCTGAGCGAAGAGGTGTGCAGATGAAAATCGCGGCGGTAATCGCATTCGGGATTGTGCTTGGCGGAAGCGCGTATGTTGGCGGAACGGCGAATATCACCGTCGATGCACACGAACTCGTTGATGCGAGCGCGGCGCACGGCGCGGATGCCGCTTCGTGCGCGAAACTCACGTCGCTGAAGCTGCCGCACACGACCATCACTGCCGCGCAAGTGGTTCCCGCGGGCCAGTTCAAGGCGCCGGAAGGCAATGCCTCCTTCGCCGACCTGCCGGCGTTCTGCCGCGTATCCATGACCATCGCTCCCTCGAGCGACTCCGATATCAAGACCGAAATCTGGCTGCCGGTCGCGGGCTGGAACGGCAAATTCCAGGAGGTCGGGAACGGCGGCTGGAACGGGTTCATTCAATACGCGGCGCTGGCGACGGCGTTGCGGCGCGGCTACGCGGCCGCCTCGACCGACACCGGGCATGTGGGAGATACGGCGAGCTTCGCTCCCGGCCATCCCGAGAAGCTGATCGATTTCGGCTATCGCGCGGTTCACGAGACGGCGCTCGAAGGCAAGGCCACCATCGCTGCGCTCTACGGCGCGGAGCCGCGCTTCTCGTATTTTACGGGCTGCTCGGGCGGCGGCCGGCAGGCGTTCATGGAGGCGCAGCGCTATCCCGAGGATTTCGAGGGCATCGTCGCGGGCGATCCCGGCTACGATCGCTCCGCCGAAAGCCTGCAACTCATCGCCGCCGCGCAGGCCACGCACAAAGATGCGGCCAGCCTGATTCCCAGGGAGAAGTTCGCGGTGCTGCATCAGGCCGCGCTCGATGCCTGCGACGCGCAGGACGGCATCAAGGACGGCATCATCAACAATCCGCTGCGATGCAAATTCGATCCCGGCGTCACGCTGTGCAAGGGAGCGGACGCGCCCAGCTGCCTGACGGCGGCGCAGGTGGAGGCGGCCAGGAAGCTCTACGCCCCGATTGTCGATCCCAAGAGCGGCAAGGAGATTTTCCCCGGATTCGAGCCGGGAACGGAATTACGCTTCGCCAACAACACCGTGGGCGAGCCGCTGGGAATGGCCCAGGACACCTTCAAATACACGGTGATGCAGAACCCCAATTGGGATTTCCGGACGCTGGACATTGGCACGGATATGGCGCGGGCGCGAAAACTGGACAACGGCGTGGTGAGCGCCACGTCCACGAACCTGAAGCCCTACGTCGGCCATGGCGGCAAGCTGATCATCTATCACGGCTGGGCCGATCAGAATGTTGCGCCGCTCTCGTCGGTGAACTATTACAACCAGCTGGTTCAAGTGATGGGGAATAAGGTGGTGGAAGAGTCCGTGCGGCTTTACATGGCGCCGGGCATGGGGCATTGCGCCGGGGGCGAAGGACCCAGCGTGTTCGATACGCTGACACCACTCGAGCAGTGGAAGGAAAAGGGCGTCGCGCCGAAAGAGATCGTCGCCTCGCAAATTGCCAACGGCAACGTGATCCGCACACGCCCGTTGTGCCCGTATCCGCAGGAAGCCGTGTACAAAGGCACCGGCAGCACCGACCAGGCCGAGAATTTTGTGTGCAAGCTGCCGTAGTTACTATTGATGTTTTGTCGAATAGACGTATAGAACTGAAAACACAAAGAAGACCGCCGCTCCGCCCATGAATATTTTCAGCAGACCGATGAACGTGTCTTTGTCAAAATCATCAGGGGTCGTTACATAGGACCACAGGGCCACTAATAACGAGCCGACTGCACCGATTCCGAAATCGATAACACCCAGAATCATCACCGTTTGCGTGAAGTTACTCATCTGCAGATCCAAATTGAAGTGGCCCCGCAGTGTACGCCGTCTTGGACCATGCCGCAATATTTGCGGGGCTGAGGCCGATTGGATAGAATGAGGGCTCCGCTACGGACAAATGACGGCGTCCCACAGTCCTATCCTCGATTACGATAGCAGCGACGAATACCGCCCCGAACCGGTTCCCCCGCCTCAGGCTCCGGCCTGGCGCGACGGCAGCGTTCGCATCGGCATTCACACTTCCATAGCCAATGGCTTTGCCGGCTCGCTCGAGAGCGCCGCGAAGCTGGGCTGCAATGCGTTGCAGATTTTCTCGGCCAGCCCGCGCATGTGGCCCCACGTGGGCGCGCGCATCGTGGAGATCCAGGCCGCTGAGTTTCGCTCCAAGCGCGCCGAACTCGGGCTGGGCCCGCTAGTAATCCACGCGAACTACTTGATCAACCTAGCGAGCTCCGATCCCGTACTGCGCGTTCGCTCGATTCAGGCCTTTCACGACGAAATGGTTCGCGGCGCGGCGCTGGGAGCGGATTACCTGGTGGTACATCCGGGATCGTGCTGCGGGAAAACGCCGGGGGCTGGGAAGAGTTCGGAGCAGGGCATTCGAGACGTGGCGCTAGCCATCCGCCAGGCCGCGCGCGGGATGCGCCTGTGCGGCGCGTTTGACGATCCGCGCGACTGCCGCTTGCGGCTGCTGCTGGAAAACACTTCGGGCATGGGCATGGCGGTTGGTTCGCGCTTCGAGGAGCTGAAAGCGATCATCGACGCCGTGCCGGACCTGCCGCTGGGAATTTGTCTCGACACGGCGCATGCCTTCCACGCAGGCTACGGAATCCATACCGAAGCGGGGCTTTCCCAGACGATTGCGGCACTCGATCGCACCGTGGGCCTCTCGCGCGTTGCGGTCCTTCACGTGAATGACTCCAAGACGCCGTTCGGTTCGCGCGTGGATCGGCACGACCACATCGGCAAAGGCAAAATCGGGCTGGATGGACTTCGGCGCGTCCTGAACCACCCGAAATTATCGGCGAATGGAGCCCGTGGAGGCCGCTGCGGGCGGGCGTTTCTGCTGGAAACGCCCATCGACGCGCCCGGCGACGACCGCCGCAACGTGCGGCGGTTGTGGGAACTCGTGGGCGTCGCGGCAAAGCAGGCGCCGCAAGCGCAGAATGGCTTCAGCATGATGAAGCGCGGGCGCACGGGCGTCGGCGCCAGCGCACGCAGCGCGCGCTCGACGATCGTGAAACCCGCGAATCCAGCGAAGCCTGTGAATCCCACCAAGCGCGCCAAGCCAAGCCGCAAGGCCGCGGGCGCATCCAAGGGCTAAGTCATCGTGGCCGAATACAATCCCCAGGCAGTGGAAGCCAAGTGGCGAGAGAGATGGGACGCCGCTGGCGCGTTCGCGGCAGACGCCGATCCCAGCCGCCCGAAATATTATCTGCTGGAGATGCTGCCGTATCCCTCCGGCACGCTGCACATGGGCCACATGCGCAATTACACCATCGGCGACGCGGTGGCGCGCTATCGCCGCATGCGCGGTTCAACGTGCTGCACCCCATCGGCTGGGACGCTTTCGGCCTCCCGGCGGAAAATGCCGCCATCAAGCGCGGCACGCCTCCGCGCGATTGGACCAACGCCAACATCGCGCAGATGAAGGCGGTCTGCCGGCGGTTCGGCTTTAGCTACGACTGGCGGCGCGAAATCTCCACCTGCGAGCCGGAATATTATCGCTGGAACCAGTGGTTTTTCCTGCGCATGCTGGAGCGCGGGCTGGCGTACCGCAAACGCAGCCTGGTGAACTGGTGCCCGAAGTGCCAGACGGTGCTGGCGAACGAGCAGGTGGTGGACGGCTGCTGCTGGCAGCACGACGACACTCCGGTGGAAGCCAAAGAGATCGAGCAGTGGTTCCTGCGCACCACGCATATGCCGACGCGCTGCTGGATGACATGGCCGAACTCGAAGGCGGCTGGCCGGAGCGCGTGCTGATGATGCAGCGGAACTGGATCGGCAAATCGCGCGGCACGCGCGTGCGATTTCCGATTGACGGCGCGCCAGGCTCGCAGCAGGGCGGCGCCGGGCATATCGAAGTCTTCACCACGCGCGTGGACACGATTTATGGCGCGGCAGCCGTGATTCTTTCGCCCGCGCACGCGCTGCTGCCGAGCCTATTCGCCGGGCAGGCCAAGGTCGCGCCGAACTCGAAGAGGAAGCGTGCGCGGCTGCGCGCGCGCATCATTCGCGGCGCGGATCTGGCCACGGCGGAAAAGGAAGGATTCTTCACGGGCCGTTTCGCGACGAATCCGTTTTCGGGCGAGAAGGTGCCCATCTGGGTGGGGAATTTCGTGCTGGCCGAATATGGTACGGGCGCGGTGATGGCCGTCCCCGCGCACGATCAGCGCGATTTCGAGTTCGCGCGCAAGTACAAGATTCCGTTTCGCGCGGTGATCCAGCCGGCGGAAGGCAATCCGCTGCGCGCGCCGCTGAAAGCCGAAGACTTGAAAGAGGCCTTCACGGATTATGGGCGGCTCGCGGATTCCGGCCCCTACAGCGGACTGACCAGCGAGGCAGCCATCGAAAAGATGACCGCCGACGCGCAGTCGAAAGACGCGGGCGAGGCCGAGATCACCTATCGCCTGAAAGATTGGGGTATCTCGCGGCAGCGTTATTGGGGCACGCCGATTCCGGTGATCTATTGCGGGCAGTGCGGCATCGTCGCGGTGCCCGACCAGGATTTGCCGGTAAAACTGCCGGAAAACGTGCTGCTGACGGGACAGGGGCAATCGCCGCTAGCCAACGTGCCCTCGTTCGTCAACGTGAAATGCCCGAAATGCGGCGGGCCGGGGCGCCGCGAGACCGACACGATGGATACGTTCATCGATTCGTCGTGGTATTTCTTCCGCTACACCGATCCGCACAACGATCGCGCGCCCTTCGATCCGGCGCTGGCGCGCTACTGGTTTCCCATCGACCAATACATCGGCGGGATCGAGCACGCCATCCTGCACCTGATCTATGCGCGATTTTTCTGCAAGGTGATGCGCGACCTGAAGTTGGTGGAGATTCGGGAGCCGGTAAAGCGGTTGTTTTCGCAGGGCATGGTTTTAAAAGATGGGGCGAAGATGTCTAAGTCGAAAGGCAACGTGGTGGGCGCGATCGACATGGCCGAGAAATACGGCTGCGATACAGCGCGCATGTACACGCTTTTCGCCGCGCCTCCCGAGAAAGACCTGGAATGGAGCGAGCAGGGAATCGAGGGCTGCGCGCGGTTTTTGCAGCGCGTGTTTCGGCTGATCGACCGGCATGCGGAGGCGCTACGCGGCGTGTCTTCAGTTAGTTTAGAGGGCAGTGCACCGGGAGACGGCTCGCAGGCGGCGAAGCTCAAAATCGATTCGGAGAAAGAGAAAGTCCTGCTGCGCAAGGCCCACCAGACGCTGCGGCGCGTCACCGCCGATTTCGACGCGCGCTGGCACTTCAATACCAGCGTGGCCTTGATCATGGAACTGGTGAACACGCTGCAAGCGAGCGAGCCGCTGGGCGAAGGCGCGCGGCCGGAAATCGTCAAGCGGGTGCTGGAATTGTTGACGCTGATGCTGGCGCCCATGGCGCCGCATCTCGCAGAGGAGCTCTGGGAGATGCTGGGGCACAACGAGGGCCTGTCGGTGGAGAGATGGCCGCAGTATTCCGAGGAGCTAGCCGAAGAGGAGCAGGTGGAGGTGGTGATTCAGATCAACGGGCGGGTGCGCGGCAAGATTCGCGTGGATGCGGGTTTGCCGGAAGAGGAGTTGGCCGAGCTGGCCTTTGGCGATCCCAAGATCGAGCCGTTGCTGAGGGGCGCGCGGGTGTTGAAGCGCGTGGTGGTTCCGAACAAACTGGTGAACGTGGTGGTGGCCCAATGATGAAGGTGAAGCGATGACGACTCCAGGCAGCTCCGCGGCGCAAACGGCCAAATCCGCCAACGAAAAACACCTGCCCATGAGCAAGAGCGAACTGGGCGGCATCATCGTGCTGGACTTCGGCGGGCAATACACGCAACTGATTGCGCGGCGCATTCGCGAGCAGCAGGTGTTTTCGGCGATTCTCCCATGCACCGCGAGCCTGGCGGACATCCGCGCCTACGAACCGGCGGGCATCATTCTTTCCGGCGGCCCCTGTCGGTCTACGATCCGGCCGCGCCGGTTTGCGATCCCGGCGTGCTGGCGCTCGGCATGCCGGTTCTGGGAATCTGCTACGGCCTGCAATGGATCGCGCACATGCTGGGCGGCAAAGTGGAACGCGCGGAACGGCGCGAGTACGGCCGCGCGGAAATCGATCTGCGAGACGGATCGGCGCTTTTTGTGGGACTGCCGCGGCGGCTGAAGATTTGGATGAGCCATGGCGATCACGTGCGCTCGCTGCCGCCAGGCTTCCAGATCACTGGCGCGAGTACCGGCAACGCGTTTCCGCCGCGGAAGACCCGGTGCGGCGGATCTACGCGGTGCAATTCCATCCCGAAGTGCAGCACACCGAACGCGGCAACGAGATTCTGCGCAATTTTATTTTCGCGGTGTGCGGCGCGCGGCCCAATTGGAGCGGCGCTTCGTTCATCTCCGAAACGGTGGAAGCCGTTCGCCGGCAGGTGGGCCGCGGGCGGGCCATCTGCGCGCTGAGCGGTGGAGTGGATTCCGCGGTGGCCGCAGCGCTGGTGCAGCGGGCCATCGGCGAGCGCCTGATCAATGTGTTCGTGGATACCGGCCTGCTGCGCAAGAACGAGTTCCGCGAAACCATCGACCTGCTCGAAAATCGCGTGGGCCTGCGCGTGGTCGGCGTGGATGCGTCGGAGCGATTCCTGGCGCGGTTGAAGGGCGTGACCGATCCGGAAGTCAAACGCAAGCGCATCGGCGCCGAGTTCATCGCGTCTTTGCCGAACAGGCCCGCCAACTGGGGGATATTCGCTACCTGGTGCAGGGAACGCTCTATCCCGACGTGATCGAATCCGTCCCGGTGCGCGGTCCCTCCGCCACGATCAAGACGCACCACAACGTCGGCGGCCTTCCCCCGGATATGCCGTTCGAGTTGATCGAGCCGCTGCGCGAGCTTTTCAAGGACGAAGTGCGCCGCATCGGGCGCGAATTAGGGCTGCCCGAGGAGATTCTGGGCAAGCAGCCTTTTCCGGGCCCGGGGCTCGCGGTGCGCCTGCTGGGCGAAGTTATTCCCGAGCGCCTGCAAACCCTTCGGGAGGCTGATGCCATCGTAGTGGAAGAAATTCGCCGGGCGGCGCTCTACGAGAAGAGCCTGGCAGGCGTTCGCGGTTCTTTTGCCGGTGCGCAGCGTGGGCGTGATGGGTGACGAGCGAAGCTACGGGAATACGGTGGCCGTGCGCGTGGTGACCTCGGAAGACGCCATGACCGCGGATTGGGCGCGGCTGCCTCCCGAAGTGCTGGAGCGTATCTCCACGCGTATTGTCAATGAAGTAGCGGATGTGAACCGCGTTGTGTACGATATCAGCTCGAAGCCGCCCAGCACGATCGAGTGGGAGTAAAGCGCGCCAGGATCGCCCCGCGGGCGGGCGCGTTCGCACCAAGAGAGAGAATCCTTGCGGCCGAAGCGGGCCCATGGGGAACCTCGGCCCTGCGCTTTGGTCCTACGCTTGGGCCCAGGGCACACCTCTCCGTCAAGGAGAGGCTGGGCTTATGAACTTTAGGGAGAATGCGGCGGGGACGAGCCGCAGTTATGCTACCGGTTGGCCATTTTCTGAGCCATGTACAGCAGCAAGCGCCGGTCGCCTTCATCGATACGGCCCAGCAGCCGCCGGAACATGGTCAGGAAACGGGCTTCTTTGCCCGTAGCTCCCCAGGCGATCTCATCCGCCGTCCTGCGCTTCGGCAGATTGGGGAGTTCAGGAGCTTCTTCACCGTCATAGAACAGCTGATAGAGGGGTACCTCCAGGGCTCGAGCCATCTTCTCGAGGGTCTCAATGGCCGGAACGGTATGGCCATTTTCGACGCGAGAGATGTAGCACCGCAGCAGTCCGGTACGTTTCTCGATATCTCCCTGGGAGAGTTTCTTTTCTTCGCGCAGAGCGCGCAGACGATCACCGATAATCATTTGCGTATTGTTTCATAGGGATATGGGGGGCGCAAGAGGAATGTACCGCGGTCTGTGAATAAGGAAAACCAAGCCGGCGGAGTAACCGGTTGAGTTAGGAAATAATCTCACTGTAACCGAAATCTCATGCGCAACGTCCCAAAAATGGAAGCGGAAGCGCCTCGTCCAGCCCGCAGCGGCACCGGCGGAGGAGAGGCGGAGCGCCAATTGGTGCGGCGGGCGCAGGGAGGCGACCAAACCGCCTACGAAGAGCTGGTCCGCATACATCAGCCGCGGCTACTGGCGGTAATCGGCGGCATTATGCGGCGCGGCGAGGACGTTGAGGACGTCGCCCAGCAGGCGCTGTTGAAGGCGTACCTTTCGCTCAAGCGTTTCGATTTGCGTTCGGCATTCGGGACCTGGTTGTACAAGATCGCGGTCAACGAATGCTGGGACTACTTTCGCAAGAAGAAGGTTCGCCCGCTGGTTTACGAGGCCAACCTGAGCGAGGAGCAAGTCCGGCAGATGGAAGCGCTCCCGGAAGACCGGGAAGGCGCTTTCGGCCATGCGGTGGACGCGGCGCGGCGGGCCGAGCAGCGTGACCTTCTAGACCGCCTGCTCATCGAATTGGACGAGCAAGACCGGGCCATGCTGGTGATGAAGGAAGTGGCGGGATTTACGGTGGAGGAGATCGGGGAGGTTCTCGATCTCAACGTGAACACGGTGAAGGTAAGGCTGTTTCGCGCGCGCGGGCGCCTGGTGGAAGTTTATCGCCGGCGGTTGCGGTCGCGGCGGGGTTGAGCCGAGGAAACCGGTTGCACGGCGAAGCGCGAGCGTTTAGATTTGCGGCATAAAATATGGGTAAGGGAGAGGGCCCGCGAGACGCGATGAAGATACGCGGAAAGGAGTTGCCGATGTTCTCAAATACGGAGTCTGGCTGCTCGGAATATCAGGCAAGCCTTGAGGATGCGGTGCGCGACGGCGCGGCGTGCATTGAGCCGGGTTCCCCGCTGCAGCGCCATTTGGACACTTGCGCCGGCTGCCAGCAAGCGTTAAGCGACGCGGTGACCGCGAGCAAGTTGATGGCTCATGCGCGTCCGTTGCGGGAGCCCTCGCCGGCGTTCGTCACCCGGGTGATGGCTTCGGTGCGCGAAGCGAGCCAGGCGGCGCCCACGATTTGGCGGCCCCTGGAACTGCTGGCCTCGCGCGTGGCCCTGGTGGCGGCGGTTCTCTTGCTGGCGCTTTCGGTTTACTTGCGGGAGTTCGCTCCCGCGCGCGATACGGCGGCGATCAATACGGGCACGGAGATCGGCGCGGGATTGCCCGAGCCTCCCGCTCAGCCGGCCAATGCGGATGAGGTTTTAATGTCGCTCGCGGATACGGGGAATATTTGATGGAATTCAGTCCAGCCAATCGCAAAGCTCTTGGCCTGATTTTACTGGTCCTGGCGCTGGGAATCGGCCTTGGGGCCGTGGGCGAGGTTTTCGTCAACCAGCGCGTTCTGGCCCGTCCGCAAGCGCAGGTTCAGAACCAGAATAACCGTGGCCCCGCTCCCTTGCGAGCGGTTCCCCGACTGACCAAGGAGCTCAACCTCAGCCCCGATCAGCAGAAGCAATTGAGCGCGATTTTGACCGAGATGCAGAACCGTTTCGATGCTGTCCGCACGCAAATAAATCCTCAGTTCGACCAAATCCGCGAACAAGGCCACGATCAGATTCGCCAGATTCTCACGCCCGATCAGCGGCCCAAATTCGAGGATTTCCTCCAGCGCGTGGCGGAAGATCGCCGCAAGCGCAACAATCCCACCCGGCAGTAGCCCTTGCTTTTTCTCTTGTTTTGGATTGGCGCAGCTTGCCTGAAACTGTGCGCGAAGCGTCCGGGTAGCGTCCGCATGCTTGCTGGAGCGGAATTTGCGGGCGGCGAGTTGGCCGCCGGCAGCGTTCTTAGAAGGGAATATCTTCGTCGGAAATTTCCGGGGAAGGCAGATCCTCCGCGCCCGCTGCCGCCGCCGCGGCCTGAGGTTCGATTTCACCGCCGCCGGCACCGGCTCCGGCGCCGGCCGCCATGCCGCCTTCGCCGCGCCCGCCCAGCATGCGGAAATTAGTGGCCACGATCTCGACGGTGGTGCGCTTCTGGCCTTCGCGATCGTCCCACTGCCGCGTCTGGATGCGCCCTTCGACGAAGACCAGCGAGCCCTTGTGCAGATATTGCTGGGCGATCTCCGCCTGCTTGGCCCAGACCACGATGCGGTGCCACTCGGTGCGTTTTTGCCGTTCGCCGTTGCGGTCCTTATAGGTTTCATCGGTGGCCAGCGTGAAATTGCAAACGGCCTGGCCCCCGGAGGTATAGCGCGTTTCGGGGTCGCGCCCGAGCCTGCCCACCAAAATCGCTTTGTTCACCGACATCAGTCCCCTCCGAACGCCGCCGCCCGCGGAATCGCGGCCAGAAAACAGCCTGGAAATTAGGGACGATAGCACGCCCATTCGCGCAAGTCCACGCGTCGCTCAAAATTAGGGCGCTTAAGATTAGGGCCAGATTAGGACAAATTTAGGGCAAAGCTGCGGCGCGCCAAGCAGGAAGGCTTGAAGGCTGAAGTTCTTTTAGCGAAGGCCAGGAAGGAGTTGCGAATTACGACGCGACGCCCAGTTCCTGGAGCTTGGATTTGGCGCGGCGTTCCTCGTCGGTTCCGGGGTAGGTTTTCACGACCATGCGCAGTTCGCTCACGCCGGAGGTTTTTTCCCCCAAACTGATCAGGGCCAGGGCGCGCTTGAGATGCGCGGGAGCGAGCTTGAAGCTCTTGGGATAGTTATCGATCACCTTGCCATACGCGTCGATGGCCTGGTCGTACTGCTGCTGCGCAAAGAAAATCTCTCCCAGATAAAACTGCGCGTTGGAGGCCAGATCGGTGGTGCCGTAATACTTGAGATAGTCGCTGAACTCCTGCGCGGCGAGATCGTATTTCTTGCCGTTCAGATCGCGCAGCCCGTTGGAATAAAGCAGGTCGGCCGAAGGCGCGGAGCCGGGCGGCGGGTTGCCGGCAGCCACAGGCGCTCCGGACGCCGGAGGCAATCCCGACGGTGCGGAAGCCGCTCCAGGCGCGCCGGGCGTTCCCGCAATGGGAGGCGCGGTCGCCGCTGGCGGAGGCGCGCCGCTGGCCAGCTTCGCATCGATGCCTTGGATGGCGTTCTGCGCGTCGGCGAGTTGCTGATTGAGCTTGCCCATCCGCGCCAGGGTTTCCTGCAGGTTATCGGAGATGCCCTGGATTTGCGTGGACATGGTATCTAGGCGAGCGCCCGAACTGGCTTGCATATCCTGCACGGTCTTTTGCAGTGCCATCATGGTGCCGGTCATCTTGTTGACGGTGTCCATGGACTGCTCCATGAGCGTCTTATCCACCGCCGCGTTCTGGGCCATCGCGGTTTGCATGTCTTTTTGGCCCTGAATGAGCTGATTGACGCTCTGCTGCAGTTCCACGATTTCGCGGGCTACCGCTCCGACTGGCGCCGGACCCAGCAGGGCGCCCCCCAAGGCGCCGGCCAGCATCGCGGCTGCGACGTAGGCCATCGGCCGTTTACGCATAACGAACCCTCCTTGCCCCATTGCCCGATTCAATTCGTCTAGTATGCCGAAAAAGCGCGGCCCGAACCATAGCCTTGCGCCCCGATGTCATTCGAGGCGCAAGGCCGACAAGAGTTTGATGCCGGCGGCGCCGTTAGGAGTTCGGCGGCGATTTCGCCGGGGTGACTTGGCCAGCAACAGCTATTTGGCCATGGTGAAGTGGGCGCGGCGGTTCTGCTGCCAGCAGTCCTCGGAATGGTCGGTGCAGAAGGGCCGTTCCTTGCCGTAGCTCACCGTCTGCATGCGATCCGCGGCCACTCCCAAAGAGACCAAGTAATCCTTGGCCGCTTGCGCTCTGCGGTCGCCCAGGGCCAGGTTGTATTCGGTGGAGCCGCGCTCGTCGCAATGCCCCTCGATGATCACTTTCACCTGCGGATAATTCCGCAAGAAGTCGCCGGTCTTCATGAGGGCGGCCTGCGCGTCGGCGCGAACGTTGGCTTTGTCGAAGTCGTAGAACGCGTCCATCACTTCGCGCGTGAAGAGCTCTTCCATGGTGGGCGAGGGAGCCGCGGCCACAGGCGCCGGCGGAGGAGGCGGCACGTTGACCGTCACCCGCGCGCTGGCGTTGGCCGAGCCGCCCGGGCCCGTGGCCGTGATCGTATAGGTCACGGAATTGTTGGGCGTGACGCTGCTGGTGCCTTCGGCCGATACGCTACCGACGTTCGGCGCGATGTTCAGCGAAGTGGCGTTGGTGGAGGTCCACTGCAGCGTCGAAGATTGGCCTCGCTCCACGGTGTTCGGCGTAGCCTGCAGCGTTACGGTGGGCTGCGCCGGGGGCGGGGGCGGAGTGGGAGCGGCGGCGGGCGTCACCGGCGCGGGATGTTTGCAGCCGACGCTCACCACCACGAAGGCGAGCAGGCCATACAGCACAACTCTTGCAACGGAACGAGTCCGCATTTTCTTAGAATCCTCCTTTAGGGGCTGCAAGTACCGCTTTTCTTGCGCTGGGTTTCGGATCGACCGCATACATTTACACCACCTGGGGATTTGACACACTGCAAAAGATAAATGGCCGTTGTCTAAAGAATCGCCACAAATAAGAGAAAAAGCGGTGCGCCCAGCGCGGGCTCGCCTGGCCTGCGCCTCTCGCCGGCACTATTTCGGCGACCAATTGGGCGATTCGTTCTGCCCTTGCGCGGTCAATTCTCTGGGCGACGTGCCGTCGGCCAGCATGGACCAGATCTGCCGGGTGCCGGTGCGAGTGGATTCAAACACCAGGTGCCGTCCGTCGGGAGCCCAGCTGGGGCGCTCGTTGCGGGCGGCGTCGCGCGTTAGTTCCACCAGCGCATGGGAAGCGATGTCCATGACGTAGATATCGTAGTTGCCGCTGGGGCGGCGCCAGCTGAACGCCAGCAACTGGCCGTTCGGCGACCAGGCCGGATCGATCACGTAACCCATGTCCGGCAGCGGGATCTTGGTGAGGTCGCTGCCGTCCGCGTCCATGGTGTAAAGCTGCGGAAGGCCATCGCGGTCGCTCACGAACACCACCTGCTGCCCGGTCTTGGGATTGTACGCCGCCGAAGTGTCCGCGCCGGTGGAGTGCGTCACGCGGCGGGGACGGGTGCCGTCAGCCTCGGCGACAAAAAGTTCCGGATTTCCGAACATGCTGGACATGAACATGATCTTGGTGCCGTCCGGCGACCAGGCCGGCGCGCTATTGGTCCCGGGATGGTGCGCCCAGTTCAATAGGCGCGAAGTCACGTCCGAGTATACGCAAATCTGCGCGCTGAGGATCGATCCGGCGGTGGGATAGCAGGTGAAGGCGATACGGGTGGCGTCCGGCGACCAGCGCGGCGTGAGCGCGATGGAGTGCAGGGAAGTGAGCTTATGCTGATTGGAGCCGTCGTAATCCATGGCCCAGATTTCCTTGTTGCCGCTACGGCCGCTGACAAAAGCGATTTGCGTCGAGGCCACTCCGGGAACGCCTCCGGAAAGCCGGGCCACGATCTCGTCGGCGAACTGATGCGCGAAGCGCCGCGTTTGCTCCTCGGTGGCGTCACCATGATACACGCGGCCGACCACGGCCGGCGCGGAACTATTTTTCACGTCGTAGAACCAGGCCTGAATCTCTTCGGTCGTGCCGGTCACGGTGGCATTGCCGAAGGCTAGAAACTGCGCGGAGACTGGCGCATCGCTCCACGCCTGGTAGTTCAGCTCCCCCGGCACGCTCGGCACCTGTGTGGGGTAAAAGCTTTTGCTGGCGAGGGTAATGACGCCGCTGAAATCCAGATCGTTGCGTACCACCTCGCTGAAAAGCGAGGCGGTTGTGGCGGAATCGCCGCTTCGCGAAGCAAGATCGGCCACGGCAACCGTGGGCTTGCTCACGCCCAGGCCCGTGCCGGTGCGAAACCAATCCTGCGCCGCCCCGGGCGTGGACCACTGCAAAGCCCCGAGCGTGGACAGCAGCCCCACGATGGCAACAGCGCGCCAAGTTCCCAACCGTTTAGGTGTCATTCTCTTTTTCCGTTCTCAGCTTCTTTATCTGTGCCTTCTCTGTGCCTGATCCGTGCTCAAGGCAAAATCGCTCTCGACTGCCGTCCGGCTTTCCTAGCGCTTGAAGTCGAACCAGAACTCGACCGAAACTTTATTCCCGCTGTAATCCCCCGGCAGCGGCTGCAGCGGATTCGAACCCTGGACGGCCCGTACCACGGAGCTGTCCACCGAGGCGTTTCCGCTGGTTTGCAGCATTTGGACGTTGGCGATGGCGCCGTTCCGCAGAATGTCAAACGTAACCACTGCGCGAGGCGCGAAACGCACCGCCGGATCGACGGTGCTTTGCAGCCAGTTGCTGCTCACGCGACGCTGCACTGCATCTACGTACCAGGAGTAGCGAGAGCCAAATTCCCCGCCGCCTCCCTGGCTGCCAAACTGCATTCCCGCATTTGGCGAACCGCCCGCTCCCAGCGCGAACTGCGAATAGGGCACGGAAGGCGCTCCGCCTCCTCCGTACGGCACTGCGTTCTGCGGAGGCGGGGTATTGTCTTCCAGCGTTTTCGATGGGCGGGTAACGTAATGGGGCTGCTTCTCCTTGGTGAATTGAGGAATCTGAGCGGCATCGGGCGGCGGCGCTTTCGGCTTGGGCTTGGGTTCCGGTTTGTAAAGCCCCTTGGATTCATCCACCACGCGGTTCGGGGTCACCGTCTCGGGGCGGGGAAGCGGCACACCCTGGAGGCCGCCCACCAATTTGACGGAGACCGCGCCCCCTCCGGCCGATCCACTCCACAGATCGCCGCGATGGGAAACAAATGTCGACACGATCATGGAGCCGAACAAAACCGAGTGCAGCGCGATGGACCACAGCAGCGGTCCCTTCAGGCTCTGGTCGCGAATGGCGATGGCGTCGGCGCTCACAGGCGTCATTGCTCCTTGGAACGCGCGCTGAGCGGCTCGGTCACCACGCTTACGTTTTCAATTCCGGATTGCCGGAGCGTATCGATCACCGTGGCGAAGGTCCCGAAGGGCACGGTCTCGTCGCAACGGAGAAAAACCGCGTCGCTCTGGGGATTGCGCAGCTGCCCGTGAACCTTGGCGCCGAGGTCGTGAATGTTGACGGCGTCGTTGCCGAGATAGATCAATTGCGCGCGATCGATGGTGACCACCACCCGCTGGTCGGTGATCTCCTTCACCGTTTGCGTCTTGGGCAGATTCACCTCGATGCCCGATTGCAGGATGGGCGCCGTGATCATGAAAATAATCAGGAGCACCAGCATCACATCCACGAAGGGAACGATATTGATCTCGGAAAGGGAAGACCCGGTCTGGCGTGCAAGTTGCGGCATTGATTTGGCTTCGACTTATGTCCGGCGCCCGATTGCGGCGCTAGAGATAATTCTTCTCGATCAGCGCGGCCACTTCCATGGTGAAATTATCCATCCGCGCGCCCATCTCCCGGATGTCGTGTACGAAATGATTGTACGCAATCACCGCGGGGATAGCCGTAAAGAGGCCCGCGGCAGTGGTGATCAGCGCTTCGGCGATGCCTGGCGCCACCACGCGCAGGCTGGCCGCTCCGGCCGTGCCCAGGCCGGAGAAAGCGTCCATGACGCCCCACACGGTTCCAAATAATCCGATGAACGGCGTGACCGATCCGGTTGTGGCCAGCCAGGGCATGAAACGCTCGAGTTTGCGAACCTCCTCGGCCGCGGCGACCTGCATATCCGCCGTAACCGCGTGCAAGCTCTTTACCCGTGGATGGGGATTGCTGGCCATGAGTTGGCTGGTGAGTTCGCGATATCCGGCGGCATAAACCACTTCGAGAGGAGATCCGTCGGCTCCCACCGCCCTTGGCTCCGGCAGGCCGCGAGTGGCGCGAAAAGAACGCACGAAAATGGATGTGCGGCGGTTCAGCTTGGCAAAGAGGCTGAGCTTCTGAAAGATCAGGGCCCAGGAAAAGAGCGAGAAGCAAAACAGAATGACCAGGACGGCCCGCGCCACCCATCCGGTCTGCTCGATGATGTTGCTCAGTTCACCTACGTAGATCGAAACCGCTACTAAAGTAATGGTTTTTCTCTCCTAGATTGGCTGTACGCTCGCGGAAATTTACCGTAGCACACGCCTATGGCCGGGTCAACGCGACAGTGTGAAAAATCGGGAATTTCGCTACCTTTCGGACACATCGTAATGCGATATGGGCGGGATCTGCGGGGCGTATTTCCCGGACTTCTCGGTGATCGTTGGTTCGTCGAAGGCTACTTCTCCGGCTGCTTCTTCTTGTTCCCCGGGCGCTCCTCGCGGCCTTCTTCGGTCCGGCGGGCCATCTCCTCGGCCAAATACATCAGCAGCGACCGCTCCGACTCGCCCATCTGGCCGAGGCAGCGCTGGAACCTGCGCAGCGTCTTCTTCTCCTCGCCGTCGCCGCCCCACAGCCCTGAGTCGCCGGTCACCGGCACCAGCGGCGGAGCGCCTTTTCCGTCGTAGAAGAATCGATAGATGGGCACGTCCAAGCCCCGGGCGAATTTTTCCAGGGTCTCGATGGCCGGGATGGTGTAGCCATTTTCGACGCGCCAGATGTAGGTACGCTGCAGGCCGGTGCGTTCCTGCACATCGCCGCGCGTCATTTTTTTCTCTTCGCGCAGCACGCGAATCCGCTCGCCGATAATCATCGCGCCATTATTTCAAACGCCCCCTTGTGACACAAGCAGTTAACCCCCTTCTTCATTAGGGCCGCACTGCGTTTTCCCCTGGTCCGCTCTCGAAAGCCTGGAGAGGCTCGAGTTGGTGGGTCCAAGTCGTCAAACATTCATCAATCTTTTACAAACGTTTCTTGCTGATGGGATAGTTTGCGGGGGTTCGCCAACGCCATCGCACGCCTGTCAACAGGAGAAAAAATAATGCACAAGCTTTCCTTGCGTATCTCGCTCGCGTTTGCCCTGACCTCGAGCGTCTTCGCTTCTTCCGCTCTTGCTCAAAACCCAGTTGCCCCCTACGGCCTAACCGTATTCGCTACAGCACCGAGCGGCCTGAGCGCGCCGGATTCCGTCGCCGTGCTCGGAGACCGCGTCTTCGTTGGCTATGGCGATAACCACGCGCCCGATGGCTCCGACGGCTTAAGCAGTCAGATTGTCGAATATCGCATGGACGGAAGCCTCGTCCAGATTTACACCGTGCTCGGCCATAACGACGGGCTGAAAATCGATCCCATCACGCACCGCCTGTGGGCGCTTCAGAATGAGGACGCCAATCCGCGCCTGGTGATCATCGATCCGCAAACCCAGGATCGCCACCTTTACCTCTTCGGCCCCACGCCCCATGGCGGCGGTTATGACGACATAACCTTCCGCAGCTGCGATGTTTACTTGAGCGCGTCGAATCCGGCGCGCAATCCAAACAACGGCCCCGCGATTGTCAGCGTGCACCTCGAAGGCAACCTGGCGCAAGTCGAGCCGCTGCTCGAAGGGGAGGCCAACGCCATCGACATTCCCACGGACACGAAAATTCAGCTCAATCTCCAGGATCCGGATTCCATGACCCTCGATCTCCTTAACAACATCGTGCTCGATAGCCAGGCCGATCAGGAAATTATCGTGGTGACCGATCCGGGCAGTCCAAATCAACGCGCCTTGCGTGTGCCCCTAAGCTACGTGGCAAGCGACGGCACGATCACCTCGGTCGAAACGGATGACACGGCTTTCGCCTCTTCGAGCCAGGGATTCCTTCTCTTCGCCGACAAAGGGCTGAACGCCGTATATAAGATCACCAAAAAGGCTTTCTCGCCGGGATCGGCTTACACAGCTGCGGATGGTGGACCGTTTGTCGGCACACTCGACTTCACGACCGGCCGCATTACGCCAGTGGTCACGGCGCTATCCGATCCAGGCGGCATGGTCTTCGTCGACACATCCGATCAGGACGGCGGCGGTTCCGGCAAGGAGCGGAACTGGCAGCGTGACGCAAGCGCGGATCAGTGCCGCGATAACGAGCGAAATTCCTGGTAGGGCACTGTTGCGCACAAGCGGAATGTGCCCGCGCGCATCGAGAATTCATATCGGTTTTACGAACCTGCAACAAGGGGCCGCTATCAATTACGCGCCCGCTACGAAAAGTTTCGCTCCTCGGTCCGGATGGCACAGGGACGCCGGTTCCGGCAAGCGCCGAGGTGTGCGCCGAGCGAGCTATTTCGTAAACCAAAGGGCCCCTCAGGAGGAGTCCAATAAATGATAAACAGGAGAGCTGCAATTGGTATTGCCGGCGCTTTCGTTTTGGCGCTGACAGCCGCCCCAGCGGTGTTCGCGCAAGGTCCCTTCGGAAACCGCAATGATCACACCATCAAACACGTGCTACTGGTCAGCGTGGATGGCATGCACGTGCTGGATTATCTCAATTGTTCGAAAGGCATCGGCACGATCAACGGCGGCGAGCCCTATTGTCCGAATCTCGCCGAGCTCGGCAGAACTGCGGTGAATTATCTGGATACCTCCACGTCGAAGCCCTCGGATTCTTTTCCCGGTTTGATGGCGCTCATGACCGGAGGCTCACCGCGCACCGTCGGCGCCTTCTATGACGTGGCCTATGACCGGGTCCTCGCTCCGCCCACAATTACGACGGGCAACGGGGTTGCCGGAGGTACTTGTACGCCGTTTCAACCCAACGGCACGACGACCGAATACGATGAAGGCATCGATATCGACCAGACGAAGCTCAATGGCGGTGCGCCGGCCGGAGTTGACGGCGGCATTGCCTCCATTGATCCGCGCAAGCTGATCCGCGATCCCAACCTAAATTGCGCGCCTGTTTTTCCCTGGCACTTCATTCGTACCAACACCATCTTCGGCGTGGCCCACGCGGCCGGCCTCTACACTGCCTGGTCCGATAAGCACCCCGCTTACTCCGCGGTCTCCGGAGGCAACGGCACTAACGTCGACGATTATTACGCGCCCGAAATCAATTCGATTCCCGTCGGCCTGCCCGGCGTGACAACCCTCAGCACAGGTACCAGTTGTAATCCGCTACCCGATCAGACCGCGGTCGCCAACTCGAACGCCTGGACCGACAGCTTCGCCAATATACAGTGCTACGACCAGCTCAAGGTCAATGCAATCACCAACGAGATCGACGGCCGGACCCACAACGGCAAAGCCCTTGCTCCGGTGCCCGCCATATTCGGCATGAACTTCCAGGTCGTGAGCGTTGGTCAAAAGCTGATCGAGAAATCGATAAGCACGACGGGCGGCTATCTCGACTCCACGGGAACCCCCACCGAAGGGCTGCTCGGCGAGATTAAATTCGTCGACGCCGCCATCGGCGAATGGGTCGAACACCTCAGAGCGCACGGGCTGCTCGATTCCACACTCATCATCGTCACCGCTAAGCATGGCCAATCGCCCATCGATTCCTCCCGCTACCTGGGAGAAACGGGCAACCCCATCTCTACATCGCCAACGGAAATCGCGGACGCTGTCGCCACTGGCTGCGTGCCCTTTTCCGAATCGCCGTCCAATGCAAACGGCATCGGACCGACCCAGGACGATGTCTCGCTGGTTTGGCTAAACCAGAACGTCTGCTCCACCGAAACTGTGGTCAATGCGATTGAGAGGCAATCGCCTTCCACGGATAACGTCGCCGGTATTGGCGAGATTTTCTCCGGACGCGGGATCACGCAGCTCTTCAACGCGCCCGGCATTCCGCCGACCGGCGACCCGCGCACTCCGGACATCCTGGTCACGCCGAATATCGGTGTCACCTATTCTGGAAGCGGCAAGAAGCTGGCCGAGCATGGTGGCTTCTCGCACGACGATACCAACGTCATCATGTTGCTCTCCAATCCGGGCTTTGCCGCGCACACGGTGACCAGCCCGGTGGAGACCGAGCAAGTGGCTCCGACTGTTCTCGCCGCGCTCGGCCTCGATGCAAGCAAGCTGGATACCGTGCAGCTCGAGGGCACGCAGGTCCTGCCTGAAGTCAGCTTTGGGGACAGCCACTAACCGATAATCCACGGATTCATCCTAGCCACGGATTATCCGGCCGAACATGGGGCGCCGCAGGCCGTAAAGCGGCGCCCCGAAGTTTCCCCAGAGCGCCTCCGCTTGCATTGCCGGACATCTATGCGGTATGCCCTATAGCTAGAGACGAGTTCGCCGAAGGAGACTTCGTCGCGGGTGTCCGCCACGCTGTGAAGCTCATCCCATAGGCGGGGATTGAATGGCCACTCCACCAAATCCCGGCTCCGCCGCTTCCAACGCGCGGGCCGGTAGCTCGCTGAATACACCGCCAAATGCCAGGGTGAATACCGCGGATAGACCCGCTGCACGCGGCACTTCCGCTTGGCTCGGTATCGGCATCTTTCTATTCATCCTGCTGCTGGCGCTGGTATTTTTCGTCCTGGCATCGGGCACTCTTCGCCACCGGTATCTCAATCGCGAGCCTCCGCCCGGCAACCCGCCCACGGCGCCCGCGCCCGGCTCCGTGATCGCGCACTGATTCAGTTTCGTTGCTTGGCATTGTTTGCGACCGAACTTCTCGACAGGATTTTGCATTGCTCTGTGCCGAGCCAATTCGGCGCGTAGGCCGAGCCGCCGAACCTCGAGTCGTGCGGGCGGCCTAGTCGTAACCGTGAGATTCGCCGGTGTGCACCTTGCCCGAAAAGCGACGATAAAGAAAAAGAAAATAGACAGCGGCGAGGATCATCCCGACGATCCACCAGGCCAGGCCGATGGCCAGCGCTCGGTCCGAGGTGCGCGCGTTATAGATCGAAAGCGAGAGCGCCGTGCGGGAACGCGCCGGGAGAACATAGGGGTATAGGCCAAACGCGACGCTGGTGAGCATGCCCAGAAGGTACGCGCAGGAAGCGTAGAAGGCGCGACGATCGCGCTCGGGCGTGCTGTGGCCGCGCGGATAGCTCAGGATTCCGGCGAGCCCGGCGATGGCCAGGACGGGAAACACAAATCCCCAGGGATGGCCTTCGAGATTGATCAGAATTTGCGGCTGGATGCGCATGCTCACGGCCGTCACCACCGCCGTCATCAGCAGCAGGCCCGCGCCGCCAAGTCGCGCGATGCGGCGGGAGCGATCCGCGATCGCGCCCTCGCATTTGTAGGCCACCCACAGCGCTCCATGCACCGCCAGCGCGAAGTAAGCGGCTACGCCGATCAAGATCGTGTACCAATCGAGAATTCCGGCGGTATCGCCGAACGTGAAGTTGGTCCAGAGAGGCTCGAAGAAATATCCGCCGGCGTCGAGGGGAACGCCGCGAACCACGTTGCCGAGCGCGGCGCCGAAGAAGATCGCCAGGAGCGCGCTCGAACCGCAGAACACCAGGTCCCATAAAGGCGACCACACCGGCCCGTCGACGAGACTGCGAAATTCGATGGAGATTCCGCGCAGCACCAGAAGCCACAACACCATCATCAGCGGCAGATAGAATCCGCTGAAGCTGGAAGCGTAGAGCACGGGAAAGGCGAAGAAGAGCGTGCCACCGCCCGCCAGCAGCCAGACCTCGTTGCCGTCCCAGACCGGTCCGATCGAACCGATCACGGCGCGGCGCTCGGCGTCCGTGTGGGCCACGCCGAGATGCACGATGCCGGCGCCGAGATCGAAGCCGTCCAGGAGCACGTAGACGGCGATCATGAAAGCGACGAGACAGAACCAAAGTGTAGGCACGGACGCTCCTTCCGGCAGTGTGGGACTAGGAAATCCGCCTGGCCGTTAGCCTTGGACCCCGTTGCGGCACAGGCGCGGTGGCGGAGGCGAGGTTTTCCTCGGGGCCGGGGCCGCGATCGATGACGCGATAGATCAGGAACAAGAAAAGGATTCCCAGCAGCAGATACATCCCGAAGAAACCAATCAGCGTAAACCAGACATTTCCTGCTGAAACTTCTGGTGAAATCCCAGTAGGCGTGCGCATCAAGCCATAAATGATCCAGGGCTGCCGCCCGGCCTCCGCCGTGATCCATCCGGCGGTATTGGCGATATACGGAAAGGGAAGCGCGAGCAGCAGGATCCACAACATCCAGCGCGCGCGATAGAGCTGGCCGCGCGCGAGGAGAAAAGCGGAGACCAGCAGAATGGCGATGAAAATCGTGCCCAGGCCGACCATGACGTGATAGCTGTAGTAAACCAGAGGGATGAAGTCCGGCCAATCGCTCTCGGGAAAACGATCGAGCCCGCGTACCTCCGCCATCCACTGGCGATAGGTGAGGAAGCTGAGCGCGCGCGGAATGATCAGCGGGTTATCGAGCCGCTTGTTCTGCACATCGGGCTGGCCGAGGATGGCCAGAGGCGCGCCTTCCTGGCTAACGAACAGTCCTTCCATGGCCGCGAGGGTCACCGGCTGATAGCGCGAGACTAAAACACCCTGCATGTCCCCGGTGGGGTAGAGTTGGAACAGGGCAGCGATCAATCCCACCACGATTCCGGTGCGCAGGAAGATGCGGGCATCGGATGTAAATTTTCCGCTGAGCAGATAGAAGGCGGCCACCGACGCCATGACGAAGCTGCCGGTTTGCACCGCGCCGAGCATGTTGTGGGCGTATTGCCAGAGGGCCCAGGGATTCAGGAGCAACCCCCAGAAGCTGGCCAGCGCGTATTCGCCGCCGTTCACGGCCGAGTAGGCCACGGGATGCTGCATCCATGCATCCGTGGCGATAATGAGAAAGCCCGAGGCCCAAGAGCCCAGCCAGACCAGAAAGACCGCGAACCAGTGCCCCAGTTGCCCGAGCCGCTTCTCGCCAAATAGCATCAGCCCGAGAAAACTCGACTCCAGGAAAAACGAAAACACTCCTTCCATGGCCAGCGTCTGCCCGATGACGCCGCCGGAGGAGCGCGAGAAGGCGGCCCAATTGGTGCCGAACTGGAACTCCATGGGGATGCCGGTGACCACGCCCACCGCAAAATTAATCGCGAAGATGCGCATCCAGAAGCGCACGGCGCGGTTGTACTTTTCGTCTCCGCTACGCAGCGCGGCCGTCTTCAGGACGAGCAGAAGGAGTGCGAGACCCATGGTCAACTGCGGAAATAGATAGTGAAAGGTAACGGTGAATGCGAAGTGAAGGCGATCCACCCCGACGGCGCTTCCCATGAAGGCTCCTCGGCCGGTGGGCGGCCCTGAAAGTTTCGGGCTTCGCGCTTACTCGGGAAGGGTTGAAGCGGTCCGGCGGCCGGACCGATTGTAGCCCTAAAACGCGGACGTTACGATGCCGAGAGTTAATCCTTTAGCGCGGGATGGCTTTGGAGACGGCCGGACGATGCGCGTCCGGCCGTCTCCTATCGCGACGCAGGCGGCTACGATTGTTTTCGCGAGGCCAGTGCTACGACGGGATCAGTTGGAAGGGGCCAGGCCGCGGTCCTTCAGCATGGGTTGGATGCTGGGTTCGCCGCCGAGCCAGGCAGCGTACATTTTGTCGAGGTCTTCGGTATTGCCGCGCGAGAGGATCATTCGGCGGAAGCGGTCGCCATTGGCCCGGGTCATGCCGCCGTGATCCTCGAACCATTGGAAGGCGTTGTCGTCCAGCATCTCGCTCCAGAGATAGGCGTAGTAGCCCGCGGCGTACTGATCGCCCCAGATGTGCAGAAAATAGCTGGAGCGATAGCGCGGTGGAACGTAGCTCAGAGCGATATTGGCCTTTTGCAAAGCCTGTTTCTCGAACTCGTCGGGATTTTGCAGTGGCGCGCCGGGCGGCAGCGTGTGCCACTGCATATCGAGTTGCGCGGCGGCCAGCAGTTCGGTGAAGTCGTAGCCCTGGTTGAAGGTTTTCGACTTCTTGATTTTGGCCACGAGCTCCGCGGGCATGGGTGCGCCGGTCTTGTAGTGCTTGGCGTAATGATTGAAGACGGCGGGATAGCTGGCCCAGTGCTCGTTGAATTGCGATGGGAATTCGACGAAATCGTTGGGCACGTCGGTGCCGGCCAGGCTGGGATATTCGGTATCGGCGAACATGGAGTGCAGCGCATGGCCGAATTCGTGGAAGATTGTGGTTACATCATCGAAGCTGAGCAGCGCGGGCTGGCCGGCTGCGGGCTTGCTGAAATTGGCAACGTTATATACGACGGGCAGCGTATTGAGGAGCTTGGAGCGCGCGACAAAGTTATCCATCCAGGCGCCGCCGTTTTTGTTGTCGCGCTTGAAGTAGTCGCAATACCAGAGCGCGAGCGACTTGCCGTTGGCGTCCACGACTTCGAAGACCCGCACGTCGGGGTGGTAGACGGGAATATCGTGGCGCTCCCGGAACGTGAGGCCGTAGAGCTGGTTGGCGGCGAAAAAGAGCCCGTTCTGCAAAACGTTGTTTAATTCCAGGTAGGGCTTGATCTGCGACTCGTCGAGATCAAATTTGGCTTTTCGTACCTGTTCGGAATAAAACTCCCAATCCCAGGGTTGCAACGGGAAGCCGCCATGCTGCGTCCCCTGCTGTGACCCCTCCTGCGAATCGATCAGGGCCTGGATGTCTCGGGCTTCGCCGGCCGCCTTAGCCGTCGAGCCCGGCACGAGCGCGTTCATGAACTTCAGCGCGGCGTCGGGATTCTTGGCCATCTGGTCTTCGAGCTTCCAGGCGGCGTAGTTGGGGAAGCCGAGGAGCTTGGCTTTTTGGGCGCGCAGTTGCGCCAGGCGCGCGATGGTCGAGCGAGTATCGTTGGGGCCGCCGCGCTCGGCGCGGGTCCAGGAGTTTTCAAAGATGGCCTGGCGCGTGGAGCGATTGCTCAGCATGGCCAGATCGGGCTGCTGCGTGGTGTTCTGCAGGGGGATGACGTAGCCCTGGACTTTGCGCTCCTTGGCGGTTTCCGCGGCGGCGATCTCCGCCTCGCTCAGGCCGGCGAGAGCGCTCTTATCCGTGGTGACATAGGCCGCGGCCTTGGCTGCGGCGAGCAGCTTGGACTCGAAGGCGGTGGAAAGCGTGGACTCCTCTTCGTTCAGCTTCTTCAGTTTCTCTTTGTCTGCGGGAGAGAGGTTGGCGCCCGAGTGGACGAATTTCTTGTGCTCGAATTCGAGCAAGCGCAGCGACTCGGGATCGAGTTGCAGCGAAGCGCGTTGCCCATAGATCACCGAAACTCGCTGGAAGAGCTTGGGGTCCAGAAAGATGGCATCGCGGTTGGCTGCCAGCTTGGGCGCCTCGATGTCTTTCACTTTTTGCAGCGTGGGATTGAGGTTCGCGGACGTAACGCCATCGAACACGTTCGAGACCCGGTGGAGCAACTGGCCGGTCTTTTCCATGGCCACGATGGTGTTCTCGAACGTGGGCGGCGCGGAATTATCGGCGATGGCTTGCATCTCCTTGCGCTGCTGGGCCATGCCGGCCTCGATGGCGGGCTGATAATCGGCGTCCTTGATCTTATCGAATGGCGGCGCCTGAAAGGGCAAGGCGCTGGGCGCATAGAAAGGATTGCCGGGGCCAAAGGGTATCTCGGCGGTCAAGGCGGACCTAACGCCCAATCCGGCAATCGCGGCGCCGGCGAGCAGAGCGGCGCAACGCCAAAGCGCGATCGCGGAGGGATGCGAGCGGACGGTGCGCATTGCTAATCCTCATCAGTCGATATTAGCCGGATCATTACGCGATTGCCGTGTATTGCGAATGGCCGGCTCGCGCGTTCCCGAACTATTCCGGCCGGCGGAAAAGGCCTACGTAGGCGGCCTTGCCGATGATGTGGCCTTGCATGGCCTTCATCACCTCGGTGCGCGTGGCGAATCCGTCCGTGCCGGGCTGCACGTCGAGCGTGGTATCCAGCGCGTAGAGATCGAAGACGTAATGATGCTTCGGGCCATTGGCTGGAGCGCCGGGACCGCGATAGCTGGCGCCATTAGCGCTGGTTTGATACGCGCCGTTCTCGAGTTTCTCGCCCTTGGGAACGCCCTCCGGGAGGCCGGTGGCGCTGCCGGGAATGTTCCACACCACCCAGTGAGCCTGGTCGTCCGTGGTGTGATTGTGGCTGTTGTCGATATCGTGCACGTTCAAAACGAAAGTGACCGTCCCCGCCGGCGTATTGATCCAGGAGATTTTCGGCGAGGTCTGATCGCCGGCCTGCGTGTATTTCGCGGGAATGTCGGTGCCGTCCGCGAAACCCTCCACCGTCAACGTCAGGGGCTTTGCTGCGGTAGCGCCGCCTCGCCCGCCACCACCGCCCCCCTGCGCCCGCGCGTTGAGGGCGCCGAGCGTGATGGCAGGGACGCACAGCATCAAGGAAACTGCAAGCAATCGAAGGAAACGCATCTGTTTTGCCCTCCAGGATTTATTCTGATCGCACATTATGGCACTTCCGCGGGCCGAATCTTACCTTGCTTTCACCGAGATTTCACCGGCTCCAAGCCGGTTTTCCTGATCGCGTCGTAAAGGGCAGGCGCCGTAAGCCACTGGATGAGCTTTCTGGCGGCGTCCGGCTGCGTCGAGGTTACGGGAATGCCCGCGGCGAACACGGTGATCTGCTGCGCGCCCGGCGGAAGCTCGCCAACGATGTCGATGCCTCTCACGGGACGCAGTTCGCTCACCTGCTGGAATCCGATCTCGAACTCGCCCGAAGCGACCACGCCGCCCACGGGGTCGGCGGGAATCATTTTGCTCTTGGCTTTGATCTGGTCGGCGATGCCCAGCTTCGGAAACAACACGGTGGAGAGATAGACGCCGCTGGCGCTATCGGAATAAGCAATCGATTTTGCGGCCAGGAGCGTGCGCTTGAAGGCTTCGAGGGTGCTGATATCGGGATGGGGCGCGCCGGCTTTCACCGCCATGGCCATTTTCGATTGCACCAGCTCGACGCGGCTGTCCGCGCGAACTTTGCCTTGCTTGATGAGATCGTCGAGCGCGGGCGCGGCCATGATCACCACGTCAATGGCTTCGCCGCGCCCGAGGCGTACGGGAATGGCGTTGTGCGTTACGCCCATCGACGGACCGAACTCGGTATGAAGCTTATTGTGCGTTTCGGCTTCGTATTTGGGAGTCAATTGAAGGAAAGCAGCGGTGAAGGCGCCGGAAGTCACGACCCTGATAGTGGTGATATCGGCGGCGCCAAACGTCGCGAGCGCGAGAAAGGCGCAGGCGAAAGCCATGGCAGCGGCGCGAAAAACATTTCGACGCGAAATCATCTTCATCGCTTGTTTCTTTATATCCGCATCGCGGCGTCTAATGCAACGCGTACCAGGCAAAAAGTCCCGCGCCTGCCAGAATGGCGGTTCCGATAAGCAAAGAGATCATGCCATTCGGATTGAGCTTTTCCGCCAAGCTGGTCCTCAAAAAGATGAGGCCCAAGACCACGAAGAACGCGACGTTGGCGACACCCTGCGTTGTCCAGTCTTGATGGCTGGCAAAGGACATTACGTTTTTGAGCGGAGCGTAGGCGTCCGGCCTCCACGATCATAACCGTTTGGCATTCGCACGAACGAGCGCGACTTCAGCGCTGTGGTTGACGACGGGCCCGGCTCCCTCGATCGCCAAACCGCTGAGAGCGATCAGCAAGGCGACGCATAGGACCATCCGCCGGGGCGCTGCGTTCGAATGCAGCGCGTCTCGCGTGGCCAGCGGGAGATAGAAGGACAAAATCAGAGTCAGAAAGAAGAGGTGCTCCTTCGTCTCCATAAACAGGTTATGAGCGAAGGGCCAAGGCCCGTTCAGGATGAGTACTTTGTCGGCGGGATAAAAGTGAAGGTACCAATAACCGCCCAGAATCCAAGCCGCGGCAATGCAGGAGGCTACGGCGAAGGCTGCGCTTCGTATGCGTCGCGCATTTTGCTCTCGTGCATTGAGCGCGTCCACGAACACCCATAAGACCGCTAGAGTGCCCAGGCCGCCAAAAGCCGCATGCGCCAAAAGTATGACGTCGCTCGTTGTGATGTTCATGGAGTCCCCGCACCCCTTACAGGTGTCCCCACCCACTAGGGCCCGGCGTGCCAAGAGCGCCGGCGGGCGTGTCGGGTTTGCTGGCTTTATCGCTTTGCTTGCCCCAGGTCCAATAGAGCCCGAGGTAGGCGTAATTTTCGCTCTGCCCAACGATCGTATGGCCGTAGCAAAAGAGCAGTTGAAAGCCGGGATCTCGAAATTTGTAATAACCGCCGAAATCGAGCAGCGTGGCGGAGTTTGTTTGTGGCGTGGCCAGACCTTCCGGCCCGTGATAGAAGAACTCGCCGCCCAGCGTAAGCTTCTTACCGATATCGCGTTGCAGGAGCCCGCCGGCGAAAGGAAAGTTGCGGTAGCCGTCGACGTGGTTGAAAAGCGTGGCGCCCCCGCCGCCGTATGTCGTCCAGGGTCCAAAGCTTTTCTGTACCCACAGCGGAACCTTGTACCACGTCCTCCCCACACCTAGACCTCTTGCCGCGCTGCCCGAGGGGAGTTCAAACATCGTAAAGGTACCGATTTGCGGGCGATGTTTGGTCTCCTGCACAAAGCGATATTTGATCCCCGTTTCGATGTCGCCCAGGCCCAGCGCGCTGGGTCCAATTCCAGCGGGAGCGAATTGCGGATTATTCGAGGGCAGGATGGCCGCGAGGGGAACGATGATGTGAAGATGGACGTTCGGCAGGGCGCCCCAATTAAACTCCACGGCGGGCCCGGACGTATCCATTTCCACGGGCGTGCCGTCGGCGGACGCGAACGTATAAAATTCGTAGTTTTTGTAATCGATGGGCTCGGGATCGTCCGTCTGAAAGGGAGGACCAGCCCAAACCGCTGGCGCACAAAGGAGCAGGGCAAGGAAAAACAGAGACAGTAAAGCCCGCGACACGAGTTCCGATGCCGCTCGCGTTCCGAACGCTAGCTGTGGATCCATTGAGCTATTGGTTGAGCAAGGGGATATCTTTGACCGGCGGCGGAGGCGGCAGCGATTTCAGGAATGCGTAAATATCGGCGACGGCCTGGTCCGGAACGACCTTGCTGGTGTAGGGCGGCATGTTGCCCGTGGGCGCATGAATATAGCGCGCAAAGCCGTCGATGGTGAGCGCGGGCGGAGCGATGCGCGGCGCGCCGGTTTGTTGCGCTCCCTGGCCGGCTCGGCCGTGGCATTCGTAGCAGCCATCGCTGACGAAGATGCGGCCTCCGTTTTGTGTGTCGCCGGTGAGAGAGGAAAGATCGCTCGCGCCGCCGGGATTGGCAGACTGAAGATAAGCGTAGATGTCGGCCAGTTGCGCATCGGGAAGAGCTTGGGCGTTAAACGGCGGCATTTTTCCGGCCGGCTGGCGCACTTTTTGCACGAAGTCGGGAAACAGCCGGCCCGGCGGCGCGATTTGCGGACCGATAGCGCCTTGTCCCGCGGCGCCGTGGCAGCCGGCGCACATATGCGCGTTGAAGGCGTCTTTGCCTCTGTCCGCATTGCCGGCGGACGCGTTCTGCGCCCCGGGAATAGGCTGGCTCTGTGCGGGGCGACTCTGCGCGCAGACGATGACGAACGCCGTCATTAAGACGGCCGGTAGGGCGATGCGCCTTGGTTGGAACATCCGGAACGTTCGGAACACTCGGATCGTCCGCATGGTCATCGGGGTTGGGTGAGGACGTCGAGCAGGGCGGGCTCGCCTCGGTTGACCACCTCGAGAGCGCGCTTGATTGCCGGGCCCAAATCCTTGGGATCGCTGATCGGCCCTTCGGCGTAAATGCCCATGCCCTGCGCCACCTTGGCGAAATCGACATTCGGCTGGGTGATGGTGGTGCCGATCACGGCGCGGTCCACGCCGCGATTGTGGCGATCGGCCATGATTTGCACCTGCATGACCTCCTGATGGTACGCGCGATTATTATGCATCACGCTGAGCAGCGGAATTTTGTGATGCGCGGTGGTCCACAGGATTCCGGGAGCGTACATCAGGTCGCCATCGCATTGGATATTTACAGAGAGGCGGCCGTACTTGCGATTGGCCAGGGCGGCGCCGGCCGAGGCGGGCGCGCCGTAGCCGATGCCGTATCCGCCTTGCGCGCCGATGTATTGATAGTGCTTGTCCATATTCCACAGGCGCTGCGGCCAGTTGCTGATCATGGTGGTGGCGGAGACGAGCGACCAATCGTGGTCCTTGATCTGGTTCCAGACTTCGGCGCAGAGCCGCGCGGTGCTGATGGGGCTGGCGTCCCAGCCGATAGCGGCGGCTTCGCGAGCGCGCTGCAGCGATTGTTGGCGCGCGGCGGCGAATTGCGCTCCCCGCTGCTGGAAGGCGCGGCGGTTATCGTCGGTGAGCAGGCGTTTGACGGCTTCCGTGAGCGAAGGCAGCGTGGCTTCGCCATCGGCGGCGATGGCCAAATCCACCTCGGGGAAGCGGTCGAAATCCTGATAGTTGGATTTGGTGAAGAGATCGTCGGAATTGATGCTGATGAGCTTGACGCCGTTCTTGGTGAGCGGCACGGAGGTGCGGCGCATCTGGTCGCGCGATGCGTTCAGGCTTCCCCAGAAGTCGATCATCTCCAAGCCGAGGATCACGTCGGCTTGGCCGACGAGGGCGTTGGCGCGATCGCTTTGATTCAGCGGATGGCGGCTGGGGAAGTTCATGCGGCCGGTGTGGCTCACCACGGGCGCCTGGAGCGCTTCGGCGAGGTCGACGAGATTTTTCATGCCCGCTGCGGTGCGGCCCAGTCGATCGGCAAGGAGAACCGGATTTTGCGCCGCCACGAGCATGCGAGCCGCTTCGGCAATGGCGGCGGGATCGCCGACGGGCGGCGCAAGCTGGCCGAGCTTGGGAATATGCAGCGCCAGGTCATCGGGAATCGGATTCTCTTGCAGTTCGGCGTCGGCTACCAGCAGCACGGGAAGCGTGGGCGGCGTCATGGCGATCTTGTACGCGCGCACGGCCGATTCGGCGAAGTGGGGAAGCGAAGCGGGCAGGTCGTCCCACTTGACGAAGTCGCGGACCATGGCGGCGGCGTCCTGAACGCTATGCGCCCATTCCACCGCGGAGATACGCTTGGTGGCGTCGACGATATTGCCGATGATCATGTAGACGGGAGCGCGGTCGCACCAGGCGTTGTATATGGCCATGGAGGCATGCTGGAGCCCCACGGTGCCGTGCGCGAATACGGCGATGGGCTTGCCCTCGATCTTGGCGTACCCGTGAGCCATGGCCACGGAGGACTCTTCGTGGCAGCAGGTGATGAATTCGGGGCTTTTGTTCCCGCCGTAGTTGATGACGGATTCGTGCAAGCCGCGGAAGCTCGCTCCGGGATTGGAGCAGACGTACTCGATGCCCAGCGACTTGATGACGTCGACCATGAAATCGGAGCCGGAGCGGCTTTCGGTGAGGACTTCGAGCCGGGACGGCGCGCCGATCTCCGCTTCCGGCGGAATCGGCGCTGGAGGTGCAACGCGGGCCGCGGCGCGCGCTTCAATTTGTTGCCCGCGAGAGGCGGCCGGAATCGCCGCGATTACCGCCGCGCCGACGGCGGCGCTCTTCAGGAAGCTGCGGCGATCTACAGATCGATCCAACGACCGAGGCGATGTCCGCGACTCCGGGGAATCGCTTTTGGATTTGCGCATGGGGCACCTCGCGGATGGCGGTCGCGCTCGAAAAGACGTTCCTCTTTATATCACAAGCGTGGGAACGGAACGATGAGGCAAGGGGCGGCAGATGAAACGGTGGCGCGCCGGAAACAAAAAAGGGCCGCGCGGGGCGGGTGTTATGTAGGGGAGCACCCGCCCCATTGGGCGAAAAGCCCGTTAGGCACGGAAAAGAAGGACCATCGTTCTCTTCCGGCTGTTTCCTCGGGGAAGAGCGGTCCCTCGTTTGCCGACCCCGGCACACGCCGCGTTTGTTGCAGCGCCACGCCGTCGCGCTCCAAAAGCGAGCGCCGGGGGCCCGGTTGGTGGCTCGGGACGACGACCACGGCCGGCCGTCGCTTTCGCCGCGAGATGCGCAGCCAACTCATGGACGGGACTATTCTTCCTCCATCTCCATAGTCTCTTCGGTGCGTTGATTCTGGGGTTCGGTCGGCTTCTGGCGGCCCGGCTGAGTCTTGTTGCTGCGGCTGCGTCCGGATTGACGCGTGGAACCAGTGGCAGGCCGTTTGGTCTCGGACTTTCTTGGCATTGTTCCGCTCCTTTGCGGTGAGTGGTTGCACGGGATGAAATCCCGCCCACAAGGTACGCACATGAGGGAACCATCGTTATAGGGTATCCACCGTATTTGGGCTTAGGCTTTGCCCTATGCGGTGGAAAACCCCTGGACGGTCATCCGGCCTGGCTGTAGCGGCGGTTGATGGCTTCGATCACCTCGGAGCGGGTCTTCTTAGGCGACTGAGAGGACTCTTTGCCATCCTTTTCGATCTCGCGGACTTCGCCGGCCAGCGCTTCGTCTTTTATGGCCTCGCGCATCCACTGCGAATAATCGCCTCGGCGCAGGTGATAGAGCCAGGTATCGTCATCCACGCCCTGCGCCATTTCGATGAACGTATTCAGATTGTGCGCGCGCAGATTCAGCTTGCCCGCCGGGCCTCGAAAGAAAAAGCTGTGGTCGGGTCCGAGTTTTCCTTCTGCATATTTGCGCTTGTGGCGGCGGACTTCGGTAGCCGGGGGTTGGACGCGCACGGCCACGGGGCCCTGCGAGCCCCCAAGAAGCCAAACGAATACCTCTCCGGGACGAGAGGGAAGAGGGCTATCGATCGGTGGGGCCACGCCCATGGCGCTGCTGAATTGGCGAATGGTCTCCTCGGGATACGCTCCAACGGCGATGATCCCGGTCATGGATTTAAGCGCCGCGTCGAGGACCGTATCCACATGCACCGTGATCAGAATTACTCCGGTCAACTCCTGGGGAATCACGCCGACGGCCTGGCCGCCGCGCTCCTTGGGCAAAAGGTGATGAGCTTCGTCGAGGATGATCCAGTGCGGCCGGCCGGTCTTAGCGCGAAGTTCTTGCAGCTTCGGAAACATCGAGGCGAAGAACACCGGGCGGTCGGCCAGGGGCAGGCCCAATAGATTTACGATCAATGAGGATTTCGGATTATTGAGAATCTGAAACATTTCCGCGATGTTCGGCGGCCGATCGGAGCTGCCGAGCGTAACGATGTTTTCGAGCTGCGAGTAATCGCCTTCCGGATCGATCAGGCAAACCTGAAAATCCGCCTCGGTGAGGCGCTGCAGCAGGCCCACCATGATGGTGGACTTTCCGCTGGAGGAAGGGCCGGCGATCACCAGGCTGGTGTCGAAGGAATCGATGGAAATCCTGGCGCCGTCCGCGGCGGTCCCCAGCGGAATCGGCTGGCGCATCAATCGGTTTGGCGCGCGGCGCAGATCGTCCTGCAGCAGGCGGCCGATGATCTCTTCGACGCCCCTGCCGTTAGGAGCCGCAGTAGTGATATCGGCGCGCTGTTTCAGCGTCTCGATGGAGTTGGCCACAGCGACCCCGCACTCGCAGGTGCTGAGCAAGGCGTGATCGTTTTCGGCATCGCCGACGCCGATGGCGTTGTGATGGGAGAGGCACATCTCGGTAAGCGCGGCAAGGAGTCCTGTCCCCTTATTGACGCCGGACGGCAAAACCATGGCCGCGCCTTTGTTGTAGATGACCTGCAATTCCAATCCCAGTTCGCGAATGACGGCCAGGATACTCTCATCGTCCTCCTCCCGGGCGTCCACGATCACCGAGCCCGCGGAGAAGCGCACACCGTGGCGGCGCAGCCCGTCCATAAAGACCTGCGGCGGCGGTTCGGCAAGCAGTTTCGTCTCCGAGGTCGCGGGACGGTGCAGAAGCGCGCCGTTTTCGGCCACCACGCGCTCGAACAACGAAAGTTGGGGGAACACTCGTTGCAGGTCCGGAAGTTGGCGGCCGGTGACCAACACCAGCTTGCGGCCGGAGGCGAGGAACTGCTCGAGAGCCGCCAAAGTGGTTTTGGCGACCACGCCCATATCCGCCAAGGTCTGGTCAAAATCGCAAGCTAAAGCGAAGTAGTGCATAACATTTCGATGATCGGGGCTCGCGAATCAGGCCACAGTCAAGACCCCCTGAAAGAATCTGAGAAGAGCCCTTGGACCTTGACCCCAGGCTCAAGCGTAGACCGAAAGCGGCCCTAGCCAAACGAGAGACTTTACAGCAGTCGACTCGGGAACCTTAGGCCTACAGCAAAACGCCCTTCCCTTTCCCTGCCTGAGCCGTATTCCGTTTAATGGACCGCCTGCTAAGGTGACAAGCGGTAAGCACCAGTGAAATCCGAGAAGGCCCTCTGATGCCCGCACCGATTAGGTTGGACGCAGGCGTTTGGCCAGTGCCCTGCAAGGGAAGTGCTTTTAGCGGGGTTGGCGATAGAACAGAAAAACAGGGAATCTCTTCCCCGAAAGACTCAAATGCAGGACTTACCCAGATGAGCACGAGCACCCTTACACCATTCGCAAACCGAAATTTCTCGGGCCGAGGTGCCCAAATCTTGTTCGGAGCGGCTCCTCCACTCAAGCCTCGCGATCCCGATGCCTGGCAGAAGTTGATCGGTGAGAAACCCATCGGGGCTCGCCTGGACATGCTGCCCGAGAGGCAGACGAACTGGCGCGCCTTGGCTACCAGTACGTTTACTCAAGTAAGCATTGTGGTTGTGCTGCTGCTTCTCCAAATCTTCATCCCGGACAAGCTCATCACCACGATCGAATACAACGTGATGCCTCTGGCCGGGCCGATGATCGAAATACCGAAGGCTCAGCCGCTACCGGTAAGACCGAAGCCTGTCACCGTGTCGGTACAAGCCCCAGTTTTGCATGCTCCCAAGCTGATCCTGCCGCGCATAGCGCCAGTAGTGCTAAAGCCGAAGCCGGTGGATTTGCGTCCAGTGGACGTTCCCAAAGTGGAACAAGCGGCCGTGATGCCGAACCTGAGCGTTCCCAATTCGGGACCGATCCGGCCGATTGAAGTGAAGACCGGAGTGCTGGGGGATTCGCCCGCGAGCGGAGGCTTTGGCGACCCACACGGGTTGCCGGGAGCCGCCGATCCCGAGTAAGCGCGTAAACATCGCCCATGTCGGAGACTTCGATAACGACATCGGTTCGGGATATGGCAGTGGATCGGGCAACGGAACCGGAGTGGGAGGCAGCGGCGGTCGGGGCAACGGAATCGGCGTGGCCGAAGCGGGATTTGGAGGTGGTTCGGCATTTGCAACAGGGAAGAGCGAAGGGCCCAAGGCCGTGGAGAAGAGCGGCTTTCAGAACGCGGCGTTAGCTACCCAAACGCCGGTCAAGGCAAAGACGGCAGCGCCCGAAGCGCCTCAGCCGGCGTCTGTTGAACTCTTGTCCAAGCCGAACCCGGAGTACACGGATGAAGCGCGGCGGCTGGGAATCGAGGGCGAGGTTCTGGTGAACGTGGTCTTCCTGGCCAGCGGGCAAGTAAAGATCGAGGGCGTAGCCAAAGGATTGGGGCACGGATTGGACGAAGCGGCCATCCGGGCGGCTCAACAGATTCGCTTCAAGCCGGCCATTCAAGATGGCCATGCGGTGGATTTTCCGGCCGTAATTCACATCGTATTCCAACTGGCGTTTTGATTTGGGGGAGGGCCTGATGAATTTGAGAAGAGCAATCTTCTGTACAGTCGTAATGTTGGCGGCGATTCCCGGCTTGGCGGCCGCGCAAACCGCGTCGCCCAAGACCGTGGACGCGGTCGTGGATCGCATCGTCGCCCAGGAGAAGGCGGAGATGTTGATGCTCCACCAGTATTCGCCCCTGGTGGAGACGTACATTCAGCTATTGAAGCCCGACGAAACCCTGGGAACAGTGCCGGGGGGAGACAAATATTTTCTGGGCAAGGCCGACCTGGGCAAAGGGCTGGACCTGATGCCGCTCTCGTCGGACAAGGGCGCCCAGAACACGAAATACGCGGTAGGCGGATTGGGAAGCTTCCTGGCTATGTCCATGGAGTTCCTGCCCAAGGGCTTCTTGCAGATGATCTACGTGGATACCGCCTTCGACAAGCAGCATTACAAGTTCGAATATGTGAGGCAGGAGTTTTTGGGTGAAGTACGCTGCCTGGTATTCGACATAACGCCGGTCAAGCAGAACGACCACGGGCGCTTCGAGGGCCGCCTCTGGGTGGAAGATCAGGGATTTCATATCGTGCGCTTCAATGGCGCCTACGAACACCCCAGCAAGGCCAACTACTTCTTCCATTTCGATAGCTGGCGCGTGTTCGCGGGGGATAACCAGTGGCTGCCCGCTTACATTTACTGCGAGGAGACCAACCTGCGCTACGGCGTCGCGCGCAAGCTGATGTTCAAGGCCCAGACGCGCTTGTGGGGATACGACCTGAACCTGGTGCGTGTGCGAAGAGAGCAGGAGTTGAATAAGATACTGGTGGAGTCGCGCACGCCGGTGAAGGACCAGGCCGACGACAACCACGACTACTCTCCGATTCAGGAGCAGCGATTGTGGGAACGGCAGGCCGAGGACAACGTTGCCGACCGCATGGAGAAGCTCGGTGTGCTGGCGCCGGCCGGCGACGTGGACAAAGTGCTGGTGACGGTGGTGAATAATCTGATCGTGACCAATAACCTCGATATCGAGCCGGAGGTTCGTTGCCGGGTGTTGATGACTTCCACGCTGGAATCCTTCGATATCGGGCACACCATTGTGCTCAGCCGCGGGTTGATCGACGTGCTGCCCGATGAGGCAAGCCTGGCCACCATTCTGGCCATGGAGCTGAGCCATATCGTTCTCGGGCATCGCATCGATACGCAGTACGCCTTCTACGACCGCATGTTGTGGGACGACCAGGACACCTTCCGCCACTTCGGATTCGCGCGCACCCCGGAAGAGGAAAATGCCGCCAATACGAAAGCCGTGGAACTGCTGGCGAATTCGCCGTACAAGTCGCAGCTTGCCGCCGCGCGGCAATTCGTGCAAGTGCTGCAAACGCGCTCGAAGGAGATACCCAACCTGATCAGCGCTCATCTCGGAGACAGAGTGCCCACGACGTGGTCCGGCTCCGACGGCCTCACCGCGACGCAGACGTCCGCGACGGCGACAAATGCCGACGGATCAAAGGTGATCTTCGCCGCCTTACCTCTGGGCGGACGGCTTAAGTTCGATCCCTGGAGCGACGAAGTGGAACTCTTGAAGGCCAAACCCGTGGGCACGGTGGCGGAGCGCGAAAAGATGCCCTTCGAGATCACTCCATTCATTCTGTACCTCACACGCGACAAGATTGCGCCGGTTATGACCGCCAGCGTTCCACCGGAGACCACAGGTCCGGCAAGCGCGAACACTGCTCCGGTGGGCGATTCTGTCGATTCCGCGAGGAAAGCCCAATAATAAAAGCTTATCGATAAGTGAAAGTGCGAGGCCGTCGCGGGTTTGAACCGCGCGGCCTCGTGTCGATTTAGCACGCGTAAACAGCCGTGCCTTGCACGACCCCTTAGCAACTCCCGCGCCCCTGTACACGATCCTCCCGATTTTTCCCTCTCACCGGCGAACTTTCGTATGAAGGCTGTGCGTTTCGTTTCGAAATGGGAAATTACCGGGTTTCCCCGATTCTTCTTTGGCAAGGGCCGGAGTATCAACGCTAGGGGGGCATCGGAACAAATGGCCGAGCCACCGCAGCGCTCGCGCCCCTCGCGAGCCTAGGGAGGAAATCGACATGGCCGAAAGAGCACAGCAAAGAAGCCTGGCAAGCCAGGCAAGCTCCGGGAGTTTGACGCCGAGATTCGTGGAACCCGAAGCGATCGTCAATCGGATGAACGAAGTTTACGACGCCATTGCGCGCCGCGCGTTCGAGTTCTTCGAAGGCGACGGAAGGGTGGACGGGCGTGCGCTCGACCACTGGTTCAAGGCCGAAGCGGAAATGCTTCATCCGGCGCACGTGCGAGTACGCGAGTCGGACGATGCCATCACAGTGGATGCGGAAGTCCCGGGCTTCAATGCCAGTGAGCTGCAAGTCAGCCTGGAGCCTCGCCGCTTGATCATCAGCGGAAAGAAGCAGTCCAAGAGCGAGAGCAAGAAGGATAGCGTTGTCTACAGCGAGCGCTGCTCGGGCGAACTCCTCAGGTCGGTCGAGCTGCCCACGGAAGTGAACGTATCGCGCGCGACAGCTACGCTGAATGACGGCATTCTCGAACTGAACGTGGCCAAAGCTGCGGCCGCGAAACCCATTCCCCTACAGGCAAAATCGGCGGGAGCGGCATAGAACGCTTCGCCCTCAACCAATCCTGACGCGATCAGCGGCGCGAAGAAGCTCCCGCGCATTCATGTGAACCAGCGGCGGGAACGAAATAGGTTCCCGCGCGCTTTCATGCTAAAAGATCGTTGTGCTCTTGCGCGGGTGCTTTCGGCTGCTTTTCCTCTACGACGTCGGCGAGGCCATCGACCTCAAGCGGCTTCGGGAGTTCCTCGGCCCGCGGGCCGGGACGGTGAGGGGCGTTTTCCCGCGCCGGACTCCCGAGTACGTTCGCTTCGAGCAAGCGCCCATTATCGAGCCGGGCGAATCGCTGAGTTTGGCCGGCGGACAAAGGTTCGCCTGCTCACTGAAGTACTACGCATTCGCCGTGGTAGTGGTGCAGTTCGACATTCCCTTCGAGGGCGATTGGGATAATGTCCTGGTGCAGGCCGCCCGATGGATGGACGCTACCGATATCGATAACCACGCCCGCGAAATCGGGCGGCGGCACCTGGAACAGGTGGCGTCCGCGGTCATCAAGCCGAACCAGAACGAATGGCTGTATGAGTCCTACTTCATCACTCACTTCGAGCAAATCCTGAAGCACGCCGGGGAACCGGCAAAAGCCGCGGAGCTGCTCACCGAGAATGCCTCTGAAATCGCGCAACTGGTGCGCGGCGATTTCACCCCGGTGGCGCCGAAGGCGTCCGCGGATCTGCTGGAGGCAGCGGTCTCCTACTACCCGACGGACCTGGTGGTGGCCGGCTCGACGGCGGCGGTGATCTACGACCGCGCGGAGGATGCCGGCGCGACCTTTCAAGTGCTGGAATACGCCAAGATGCAGCTGCTGGAGTTCCGTTACTATGACGGGCTGATGACCCGGCTGCTCTCGGACGCCTACGACGCTCTCGAAACCAAACGGAATCTGGTCTTTCAACGCTGGAGCCTGCCGCGCGAGGCGCAGCGATTCAATACCATCCGCCTGGACGTAATGGAGTTGACGGAACGCATCGATAACGCCATCAAATTCGTGAGCGACGTCTATTATGCGCGCGTCTATCGCATGGCCGCGGCGCGGCTGGGCGTCAACGAATATCGCAGCCTGGTGGACGAAAAGTTGCGGACCATGGGCGAGCTTTACGATTTCATGGTGGACCAGTTCAACCAATCGCGCTCCTTTGTGCTGGAATTGGCCGTGGCTGTGATGGCGCTGCTGGACGTTATCCTCTTCGCGATTTTGCTGGCCAAAGGCGGTTAGCCGCGCGCCCCGTTCTCGCGAGGCGAAATCGCTGGGATTATGCGAAACACGATCATGCAAAATCGAAGAGGCCAAACATAAGCTGGCTCTAGCGATCGCCGCTCCCATCCTATTCCCGTGATCACTTCTATCTTTGTACCTCTGGTGCTGCTGGGATCGATCGTCGCCGGGCTGCTTGGCTCGCTGACCGGTTTGGGCGGCGGCGTGGTGATCGTGCCGCTGCTGGTGCTGGTCTTTCACGTCAACGTGAAGTACGCCATCGGCGCTTCGCTGGTCTCGGTGATCGCGACCTCTTCCGGCGCGGCCGCGGCTTACGTCCGTGAGGGCTACTCGAACATTCGCATGGGAATGTTCCTGGAGATCGCCACTACGCTGGGGGCCTTATTCGGCGCCTCGCTGGCCACGCGACTGCCGGCCGGGATTCTCGCCGTGGTTTTTGGCGCGGTATTGATCGTTTCCGCGGGGCTTTCGCTGCAACACGTGGACCCTGTGAGTACCGGCGACCCGCCGGGCCATTTGGAAACACTCCTGAAACTGGATTCGGCCTATCCCACGCCCGAGGGTCCGGAGGAATATCACGTGCGTCACATACCCGCGGGGTTTGCAATGATGTTTGGCGCCGGCACGCTCTCGGGCTTGTTGGGAACGGGTTCCGGGGCGTTCAAGGTGCTGGCCATGGACCAGATCATGCGCGTGCCGTTCAAAGTGTCCACCACCACCAGCAACTTCATGATCGGCGTGACGGCCGCGGCCGGCGTGGGAGTCTATTTACGGCGCGGATTCGTGGTCCCGGGATTGGCCATGCCGGTGATCTTGGGAGTCCTCGCGGGATCGATGATCGGAACCCGCCTGCTGGTGCGGATGGAGACGAGATGGCTGAGGATTGCCTTTGCCATCGTGATCGCCGCGCTGGGAGCGGAGATGATCTACGGCGGGATCAGCGGGAGATTCTGAATGGCGCAAACCAAGGCGGCACAATCGAGCTGGACCGACGAGCGGGTGGAGAAGCTGCTAGGAACGCTTCTGCTGACCGGCGTAATGATTTCCGGCCTGGTGGTCTTGATCGGCGGAGTTTTGTACCTCTTGCGGTATGGGCGCGACCCGGTGCACTACGAGAATTTCGACCCGCAACAGACCAGCTTGCACAGCATCGTCGAAGTGGGGAAATTTGCATTGCACGGCGATGGCCGCGCCATCATTGAAATCGGGCTGCTGCTGCTGATCGCCACGCCGGTGATGCGGGTGGCGTTCTCGATGGTCGCGTTCGCGCTGGAAAAAGATCGGCTTTACGTGGTGCTGACGCTGATTGTGCTCGAGATTCTGCTTTTGAGTTTGTTGGGCACGGTAACCTGATTGAGCCGAGTGAAATGAGCCCGGAACGGAAATCGACGGCGCCTCTCATCCTGACCATCGGCCATTCGACGCGCCCGATCGAGGAGTTCATCGAACTGCTGCGGCAGCACGGCGTGGAGCGGCTGGTCGATATCCGCGCGATTCCTCGTTCGCGGCATAATCCGCAGTTCAATGGCGACGCGCTGGCCCGCTCCCTGAGAGGCGAGCACATCGAGTACGCCCACTTGAAGGAACTGGGCGGCCTGCGCCACCCGCGCCCGGATTCCGCCAATCTCGGCTGGCGCAACGCCAGCTTTCGCGGCTACGCCGATTACATGCAGACGGAGGAGTTCGAGCGTGCCGTGCAACGGCTTTTGCAAGGGTGCGGCGAAAAGCAGTGCGCGGTTATGTGCGCGGAGGCGGTGCCCTGGCGATGCCACCGCTCCTTGCTGGCGGACGCGCTCGTCGCCCGAGGAATTACCGTCGAGCACATCCTCGGCGCCAGCCGCCGCGACGCGCATCACCTCACGCCATTCGCGAAAATCGAGAACGGCAAGGTGACGTATCCGAAGGTGGAAGGGAAGTCGCGGCGAAAAGCAGCCCCAGGGCAGGCTGAGCCCCCAGCAGGGCAAATTCAGTTAAGATTCGACCAGAACGAGGAGCCAAACGAGGAGAAGAATCGAGGACCGGCGATGGCGCGCAAGAAGCGAAAACCGAAATTCACCGCGGCAAAAGAAGCCAAGAGGCGCGCGCGCCTGGCCGCCGGCACTCCTCCGGCTGCGCGCGTCATTCCCGATAAGCGTCGCAAGCCACCCAAGCACAAGCCCAAACTAGAAGACCTCGCTGGGAACCCGGAATAAAGAAGGCTCGCACGGAGCCTAATTTTTTGAGTGTCAGCCAGGCTTGGCGTCGGGGACCACTTCGCCCAGCTTGAAGAGCGGGGCAGCGGGGCGCCCGTCAACGCGCGCCAATTCCTGGGCAATCTTCTCCAGCGCCTTCCTCCCAAATCCCACGCTATCCACCTGCACGGTGCCGTCAAGAGTGATCAGATAGAAAGTAGGCACATTGGTGAGGCCGTATTCGTTGGAGACGGGATAACCCTCCTCGTCCACGAGTGCGGTGAAGCCCACTCCGTATTCGGCGCAGAATTCGCGCGTGTCGGCGGCATCGTCCTGAGAGATAGCTAGAAAAGTGGCGTGATCGGAGCCGTATGTTTGGAAGAGTCGCTGCAGAAAGGGAAAAGTGAATTGGCAGGTGGGGCAGCTCACCTTGAAAAACGCGGCGACCACCGGCCCGCGCGATAGAGCTTCGCGCAGGGAGACGCGGTTGCCGTTGGTATCGTTCAGCTCGAAATTGGGCGCCGTATCGCCCGCGCGGATCTTAGGCATGGCTTAACTTTGTTTGAAGGGCCAATCGTAGCTGAGCCATTTTCGCGGCACGCAGCCGTTAATGAATGTGCCGCGTCTTCTTGGACATGTAGTCCATAAGCAAATATTGGCCCAGGGTATACGGCGTGGTGAAATAAGCTTTTCCGCGGCACATCTCGGCGACCTTTTGTACGAAATGCACCAGGCTATAGTCGCTGGCCAGCATGAACGTATTAATCAGGATGCCGGATTTGCGGCATTTGGCTACCTCCTCGAGCGTCTGGGAGACGACCAGGGGATCGAGGCCGAAGGCGTTCTTGTAGATGCGGCCATCCTCGAGCGTGAGGGCCGAGGGCTTGCCGTCGGTGATCATCACGATCTGGCGCATGTCCTTCTTTTGCTGCGAGAGGATGCGCTGTGCCAGGCGCAGGCCTTCGCGCGTATTGGTGTAGTACGGCCCCACCTGCACGCGAGCCAACTCGCCCAGCGGCACCTCCTCGGCGCTATCGTGGAAAAGAACCAGATGCAGCGAATCGCCGGGGAATTGCGTGCGGATCAGGTGCGAAAGCGCCAGGGCCACGCGCTTGGCCGGCGTGAAGCGGTCTTCGCCATAGAGGATCATGCTATGGCTGCAATCGAGCATCATCACCGTGGCGCAGGAGCTCTGGTATTCGCACTGGTGCACCATCAGGTCGGGGTAATCGAGAACGATGGGCACCTTGGCGCCTTCGCGGCGCACGGCATTAAATAAAGTCGCGCTCACGTCCAGGTTCAGCGTATCGCCGAATTCGTATTTGCGGGAGATGCCGCCGGATTCGACGCCGGTGGCCAGTTCGCGCGTGTCGTGCCGTCCGAAGCTGCTCTTGCCCAGCGAGCCGAGCAGATCCTTCAGCGTCCGGAACCCCAGGAAGTCGATGGTCTTGTCGGTGATTTCGAAGCGCGCCTGATTCTGCGCGTCCCGCCCGCCCACCTGCCCGCGCTGCGATTTCTCGGGAGGCTCAGTGACCTGCGGCGGCGGCCCATTGATGTAGCCCTCTTCCATCATGCGCTGGATCAGGCGATCGATCAGGTCGCGCAGCTCCTTGCCGGACTTGGCCGAGCCTTCCTGCGTCAATTGCTCGAGCAAATCTTCCGGCAGCAGGTCGCCTTCCTGGAGGGCGCGCATGATCGCCTCGCGCAAAGCTTCCATCGTCTTTTCGGGATCGAATTCGGACACGCCGTAATACTGCGATTCGAAGCCGCTCTGCAGAAAGAAGTCGCCCAGCCGCTTGATCAGCTCCTCGAGATCGACGGAGTCGGCGGGCTCGCCCGTGTATTTCGAATAGCGGATGTATTTCACGGCGCGCTCCTCGGTTGCACTTTAATTATATTGGCGGCGCGGCGGCCGGTTGAACTGCTCGCGCGGCTCGGCCGGCTTGGGCCGCTCGGCGAAGAAGCCGCGCTCTTCGTTGCGGCTGATGCGCTTATGCGACCACAGCCCTTCGAGGATGAATTCGGCCGCGGCGGCCGCAGCGGCGGGATCCTTGGCGTTCGCGCCCAGGCGGTCGATGTGATCGAGCAGGCCCTGCACGCGGCGCAGCGCGACAAGCTGGTCCGCGGCGGTGTCGTTCTCCGGAATCTTGAGGTCGCCGCCATTCTCGAACCATTGCACCACGGGCTGCATATTGGCGTCGGCGATGTACTTGGTATAAACCTTGCCGATCGCGGAGCGGATCAGTTCCCGGGCGATGTTTTCCGCGCCTTTCAGCTCGCCTTCGTATTCCAGCTCCATTTTCCCGGTAATGGCTGGAATCGCCGCGTAGATATCGGCCACGCGGGCAGAGACGTGGCCTTCGCTGTTTCGGGCGGCGCGCTGCTCGGCATTGCTGACGACGGACTCCATCGTGGCGATCGGCAAACGCTGGCTCACTCCCGAGCGGCGGTCGACGCGCTTGTCTTCGCGCGCCAGAAAGGCGGTCTGTTCCACGACTTCGCGAATGTAATCCGGTACCTGCAGCTTGTGGCCGGAGCTGCGCTGCAACCAGGCTTCCTGCGCGGTGATGGCCATGCCCTCTTCCACCGTGGCGGGATAGTGCGTGCGAATTTCGCTGCCCACGCGGTCCTTGAGAGGCGTGATGATTTTGCCGCGAGCGGTGTAGTCCTCGGGATTGGCGGTGAAGACCAGCAGCACGTCCAGAGGCAGGCGAATGGGGTAGCCCTTAATCTGCACGTCACCTTCCTGCATGATATTGAAAAGGCCCACCTGGATTTTGCCGGCGAGATCGGGTAGTTCGTTGATGGCGAAGATGCCGCGGTTGGCGCGCGGAAGCAGGCCGTAGTGCACGGTCAGCTCGTCGGAAAGATTCCGCCCGCCGCGCGCCGCCTTGATGGGATCGACGTCGCCGATGATGTCGGCGATGGTCACGTCGGGCGTGGCCAATTTTTCGACGAAGCGGTCTTCGCGCGTGAGCCAGGCGATGGGTGTGTCGTCGCCTTGCTCGGCCACAATGTCGCGGCAAGCCCGGCAGATGGGGTGCAGCGGATGATCGTGAATCTCGCATCCGGCGATATAGGGAATTTCCGGTTCGAGGAAATTCACCAGGCCGCGCAGGATGCGGCTCTTGGCCTGTCCGCGCAGGCCCAGCAGGATGAAGTTGTGCCGCGCCAGGATGGCGTTAGCGATCTGCGGCAGCACCGTCTCTTCGTAGCCGCAGATGCCGGGAAAGAGCGTCTCGCGCGCTTCCAGCTTGCGCAGCAGGTTGCAGCGCATCTCATCCTTCACGCCGCGATCGGCGGCGCCCGGACCGGCTACCTTCCGCCACGCACCGATCGTGGATGGTTTCACTGCCGCGGATTCGGTCGCCATAAGGGTCCCCTTCTTTGCCGATACGTTTGAGCCCGAGATGTTCGAGCTGCGCGAGGTCACGTTACATTATAGCTGAACGGGCAAGTCGTGCTTTGCGATGCCTGGGCCGGTCCGCGATTTGTCTTCCAATCCCGGTCCGATGCGCTTTCTCTTCGCGAAATCCGCGCTTCAATTCGGCCCCTTTAATTTGGCCCCTTCAATTCGGGAAGTGCCCGCCGGTCGCCGATTTCGATCGGATCTGCTGAATCTGAATCAGCTGAGGCAAAAGTTGATTGAGCCGGTGGATGAGCTTGGCGCGCCGGCCGTCTTCCGAACGCATCTCCAGCAGCTCCTGCAGGACCTCGAGTTCCAGGGGAAGCTCGCTGGCGATGTTGTAAGCCAGCAGGGCATCCTCTTCGTCATCCACCTCTCCGGGAGGGCTTCCGTGGAGCAGCAGGTGGCAATCGGTGTACAAGGTCAAAAGTTCCTTGCCCTGGTCCACGGAGCCGGGCCGCAGCTCTTCCGGCATGATATCCACCGTGGCTTCCAGATACTCCCTGTCCTTGTGAATGGCGCGAATGTGATAGGCCGATTCGCCCAGCGCGATGATGTCCATGTGCCCATCCGGGTAGGTGCGATTGATGCGCCGCACGGCGGCGGTGCAGCCGATGCTGGCAATTCCGCTCTCGCGGCTCAGGACCACGCCAAAAGGCTCATCGTCCTGGACCACATCTTTGATCATGCGCTTATAGCGCGGCTCGAAAATGTGCAGCGGCAAAGTCATCCCGGGGAAAAGAACCAGTGTCAGCGGGAAAAGAGGAATTTTCCGGGTGCCCATGGGGAATACGGAATTGTAGCACCCTGAAGGGCCGCTTTCAGCCCTCATTGCGCAGCGAAAAAAATGCAAAAGAGCTGCGCAGAGACTCGGATGGGTCTTGCCTGCTGCAGGCAACTGCCCTTCGTTGTCATTCTGAGGGCCAGTTCATCGGCCCGAAGAATCTCTCTTTGGTTGGGAGAGACCCAGTTCTGGAAGCTCTACGTAGAAGGAAGCTCCGCCAAGGCGGCTTCCATCTCCGAGCCTGCATGCTGATCGCCGGCCCTGCGGGCCGCCTCGATGCCCTGGCCGAGGGTTCGCCGGGCATCGTCGGTGCGCGAAAGCCGGGCCAGAAGCTGGCCGTACTGAAAATAGCCGGCCACGTAGCTGGGATTTTCAGTGAGGAGAGCCTCGAAATTCTCGATCGCCGCGGCTGAATCGCCTTGCGTAGCGCATTCCATGGCCAGCCCGTAGCGGGCGAAGGCGTCCTTGGGATGGGTCGTGAGGAATTCCTCGAGAAAGGCTCGGCGCGATTTCTTGGCGGCTTGGGTCATTGTTCCTGTTGGACTGTATGGGTTTCCAATGCCGTGGAGAATTGTGACATCAGTTGGGCTGGCATCGGCAAGCGCGTATTATAACCGGACGCTTGCGGAGAAGAAATTGGACCTGGACAGAATCTCGTCATAAGCGCTGGGCGGTGACGGGACCGGAAGGTGCGACGGTGCGAAAGAGAGCACGCAGTGCGAATTCGGAGTCGGCTGGAAAGCCGGTAAGCGCTTCGCGGACGGAGATGACCGAAGTGGTGCTGCCGCAGGACGCCAACGTATTCGGCAACATCCTGGGCGGACGCGTGATGCACCTGGTGGATATTGCCGCGGCCATCACCGCGCACCGGCATTGCCGCTCCATCGCCGTGACCGCTTCCGTGGATCACATCGATTTTCGCAATCCCATTCGCATCGGCGAAGTGATCACGCTGAAAGCCAGCCTCAACCGCGCTTTTCACACCTCGATGGAGATCGGCGTGAAGGTATTTTCAGAGGACATTTTGACCGGCGAAAAAAAGCATACCACCAGCGCTTATGTAACCTTCGTGGCGCTCGACGAGGACCATCGCCCCAAGCCAGTCCCTCCGGTGATTCCCGAGACCGCGGAAGACAGTCGCCGCTATCGCGAGGCCCTCGTGCGGCGCAAGCGGCGGCTCGCGCATCGCGCGGAGAAAGCCTAGGAGTCAGCGTTGGTCTTCGGCTGCGCGGGCGAGCGAAGGAACTCGCCGGCCTGTCCGGCGACTTTATTCGCGTACTCGACGCAGGCGCCGATCGCCGGGCCGCCGAAATAGTTTCCCGCCAGGAAGAGGCCGGGCGTAGCGGCGCAAACCTCCTGCAACTGGGCGGTGATCTCCCGATGGCCGACGTTGTATTGCGGCAGGGCGCGCTGCCAGCGCGAGACGCGCTGCGCGACCGGCGTGCCGCTAATTCCGAGAACAGAGGAAAGCTCGGAATGCGCGACGGCGGCGATTTCGTCAGCGTCGCGAGAAACGATCTCCGCATCGGTCATTCCCCCGAGAAAGCTGGTGAAGCTGGCCATGCCATCCGGGGCGCGATTTGGGAAAAGCGAGGAACTCCAGACGGTGCCCAGCAGGTGCAGCCACTCGCTGCGGGGAACCAGAAAGCCGAAGCCGTTGAGGCCGTTCTTGGCTTCGCGCTGCTTGATCTGATCCACGCGATAGCCGGCGGAGACTTGCGCCACGCCGGCATATTCGATTTTGCCGAGCAGTTCGCCGAAGCGAGGCCCGCTGGGACCGACGCCGCGCAGCAGGCTCCCAGTCTCGGCGGCCGGCGTGGCCAGGACCAAAGCAGCGAAGCTGCCTGACTCGGATTTTCCGCCCGCGCCATAATCCACGTCGAATGACTCCGATCTCGCCACGTCGCCGCGGCGAATCGACGTGATCTCCGCGCCCGTGCGGGCCGCATCTCCTAATTTACCCGCAAGAGCGGCGACCAGCGCCGAGATGCCGCCGCGAAAATTGCACAGCGAAGGCCGTTCGCCGGACTCCTTGGGAGAACTCTCGCCCGCGCCCTTGCGCCGCTGCTTCATGACCCCGCGAATCACGCTGCCGTACTTCTCCTCGAGTAGACGCACGGCGGGAAATGTGGAGGCGAGGCTGAGCTTTTCCGGATCGCCGGCCCAGACTCCGGAGACAAACGGGCCCACCAGGTTGGCGAGCAGGTCCGCCCCGAATTTTCGCCGCACGAATGCGGCGATTGATTCGTCCTCGTCGGGAGGGTAAGAGCGAAGAAAGGGCTCGGCGAGAATTCGCAGCTTGGTGCGAATGCCCAGCAGCGGAGTGGTCAAGAGCTTCGGCGGGCTGAAAGGCGCGGGCACCAGCAGCCCTCGATGCAGGATGTAACGCGGAGCGCGAGCATCGGCGCGCAGGAGTTCGCCGCCGAGGCTAAGTTCATCGATCAATTCCGAAAGCGCCGGCGTATTGGTGAAGCTTTGCGGGCCGATGTCGAAGCGGAATCCGTTCTCTTCCACCGTTTCGATGACCCCGCCGAAGCGGCTGCCGCGCTCCAGCAGAAGAACCGACAGGCCAAGCTGACGCAAGCGCCAGGCGCAGGCCAAGCCGGAGATTCCGCCGCCAACGACCAGAATCTTGGGAGTGTTGGGCACGGAGATGCTGTGGCTAAAGCGTCTTCGAGAAGAGAGGCTGTTCGGCGAGGCGCTGCTTCTCGAGATAAGGATCGAAGATCATGGCCACGTTGCGAATGAAGATGCGGCCCAGAAAGGTCACCCGGATTTCGTCGTCGCTCACCGCCACGAGCCGATCGTCGACGAACGGCTGCAGCCGCGCCAGTTCGGGCGCGAAGTACTCGTCGAAGTCGATGCCAAACTCGCGCGCGATTTCGCCCTTCCGAATCACCGCGTGGCACAGCAGCCGCGTGATCAGGGCGCGCCGCAGGCGATCGTCGCCGCTCAAGCTGTACCCGCGCATGGTGGCAATACCGCGGCGGTCCACAGCCTCGGTGTAGCGCGGCACCTCGCGGTAGTTCTGCGCGTAGGTGCCCCCGACCGCGCTAATAGCGCTCACGCCCATGCCGTAGAGGTCGGCACCGGCTTTCGTCGTATAGCCCTGAAAGTTGCGGTGCAGGGTGCGGTTGCGCTGGGCGACGGCCAGTTCATCGTTCGGTTTCGCGAAATGGTCCATGCCGATGTACTGATACCCCGCGCCCAGGAACTTCTCGATGGCCGCGGAAAAGATGCGAAACTTTTCCATCCCCTCGGGCAGGGAAGCGGCCAGCGACCCCTGCTGCTTGCGAAGCCAGGGCACGTGGGCATAGCTGAACAGAGCGATGCGGTCGGGAGCAATCCCCAGAACTTCATCGACGGTGCGGACGAAGCGGTCGGCCGTCTGGTACGGCAAGCCGTAAATCAGGTCCACGTTGAGGCTCTCGAAGCCCAACTCGTGCGAGTGTGCGATCAGTTCCGAGGTCATCTCCAGTGGCTGCACGCGCTTCACCGCTTGCTGCACTTCGGGATCGAAATCCTGGATGCCCATGCTCAGCCGGTTGAAGCCCAGGCGGCGCAGCGTCTCCAGGTGCTGCACGCTGGTGACCCGCGGATCGACTTCGATGCCGATTTCGGCATCGGGGGCAAATGAAAATCGCTCGGCGGTGAAGCCGAAGAGATCTTCCATCTGCGCGGGCGTCAGGTAAGTGGGCGTGCCGCCGCCCCAATGAAACTGCACGATCTGACGAGAACGCGAAACGCGCTCGGCAACGTAGGCGATCTCGCGCTTGAGCGTGGCGAGATAAGGCGGCGCGACGCTGTGGTCCTTGGTGATCACCACGTTGCAGGCGCAAAACAGGCACAGGCTCTCGCAAAAGGGCAGGTGCATGTACATCGAAATGGGAGTGCCTGCCTCGTCGGCTTGCTCGTAGGCGCGCTCGAGGTCGCCGGGGCCGAAATCGTCGCGCCAGACGGGCGCAGTGGGATAGCTGGTGTAGCGCGGGCCGGGACGGTTATAGAGCGTCAGGAAGTCCGGCGAAATGCGGAATCGCTCCCGATCGAGCTCGAGATTCAGTCCGGAATCGCGCGGCTCAGTCATATTAGCGGCACCCGCCGGGGCATCTCCACGATCTCCTCGGCGTCCGATTCGGGAGCCGACTCTGAAGAAAGACTCTCGAGCCGTGCCGATTGCCCGGCGCGGATGAAGGCCAGCGCGTTCTCCACCGGCGTCTCGGGCAAAATTCCATGCCCGAGGTTCAGGATGTGGCCGCGCCCATTGGTTTGCCGAAGCGCCCGTTGCACCGAATTGACGATCGCATCGCGCGAAGAAAGAAGCACGCAGGGATCGACGTTGCCCTGCAGCGCGATGCGGCGCCCGAATTTCTGCTGAAGGGCGGCCAGATCCATGCGCCAATCCACGCTCAGCACAGTGGCGCCCGTTTGCGCCAGCAGATCGACCAAGTGGTTCGACGCCTTGCAAAAAAGAATCACCGGCGTATCGCCGGCCGCCAACTCCTCGATCAAAAGTTGCGTGGCGGGCAGCTCGAACTCGCGATAGGCACCGGCATCGAGTTCGCCGGCCCAAGTATCGAAAAGCTGCACCGCGGCGGCGCCGGCGGCAATCTGCGCCTTGAGGTACCGAGCCGTGGCGCGGGCAATCTTTTCTAGAAGCTTGCGAAGCGTTCGCGGCTCGTTCCAAAGCAAAGCCTTCGCAGCGGGGAAGCCGTCGCGCGAAGCGCCCTGCACCAGGTAGCAGGCCAGCGTCCAGGGAGCGCCCGCGAAGCCCAGCACGGGAACGTCGGGACCAAGAGATTTGCGCAACAAGCGAATCGCATCGCCCACGAAGCGCGTCTCGCGCTCGGGATCGAAAACCGAAAGCGCTTCCACTTGCGCCTCGCTGCGAACCGGCGAAGTGATCACCGGGCCTGCGTCTCCCAGTTCGATGGGCGCGCCCATAGCTTCCGCGGGGATGAGAATATCGGAAAAAACGATGACGGCGTCGACTCCCAAGCGCCGATAAGGTTGCAGCGATACCTCGGCGGCAAGTTCCGGCGTCTTGGCCACTTCGAGGAAGCTGTGCTTTTCGCGCAAGGCGCGGTACTCGGGCAGATATCGCCCCGCCTGGCGCATCATCCAGACCGGCACGCGCGGAACAGGTTCGCGGCGGCAGGCCCGCAAGAATAGCTCGGCGGAGCTGACATTTTCGGTCGCGGAGATCGTCTCTGCTGGTCTTGCTTCCATACGGCTAGAGTTGGCCATCCGGTTTGGCAATCGGCACGGCAATCCTATGCCGTTGCCAATGCCCTTTCCCACGGATGATAACAAATTCGGTCACTGGCCGCATGAGCAGGGGAGCGCCGAGTGCGAAGGAAAGTACCTTTCGCGGCATCCCTGGACCATAAACTCATGGCCCCGCCAGCGTCTTCTTCGCACAATGGAACGCGGAGGCATCCTTGCCCTCGCGCAGGTCCCACTTCGTTCGCGTGATATTCGGAACGCTTGTTCTCGGCTCGCTCGGCTGCGGCGGCTTCTCGCCGGGCGGGTTCGCGCCTCCGTCCGATCCGGTGATCGAGAAGCAGCCGGTTAACTTCGCCAACCGCACCTTCGATCCCGCCGCGCCCCCCTCCGATATGCCGCCATTGAGCGAGGGCGAAAATGCGGAGTGCGAGTCGAACTTCACCTCCAACGCCAGCGTCGGCTCGCGTACCATGCGCACCGACGCCACCCACGCCATTGTCACCATCACCCAGGTCAAATTGACGCTGGGGCTGAACGTCACCATTTGGACGCCCGCGGGCGTCAGCCCGCACGTCATGGAACATGAACAGGGTCATCGCCAGATCGCCGAGCATTATTACCAGACCGCGGACAAAGTAGCCGCCCGAGTCGCCGCCCCATACATGGGCCGAAAAACGGAAGTCAGCGGCGCGGATCTGGACGCCGAAGCCAACAAGTTTTTGCAGCAAATAGCCGCCCAGCTCACCGACGATTACGAGAAGCAGTTGGACCCCGATCCCGCGCAATTGCTCTACGACAACATCACCGACCATAGCCGCAACGACGTTGTGGCCACAGATGCCGTGGCGCGCGCCCTCAAGGAGACAACCGCCTCCGCAGCCCTTCCGTGACGCGCCGCCGCGAAAGCGCCGCCTTTTTCGGAATGCTGAATTCGGCTGTATAATGAGCCGGTTACCCCTGCCTATGGCGACACACTTGGTTCTTTTTACGATCCTCTGCTATGGCGCCAGTCTGGCGGGCTATATCGCCTTTCTGGCCACGGCGCGGCGCCTCTTTGGGCAGTTGGGCACCCTGATGCTCGTCGCCGGCCTGGTCTTCCACTACCTGGCCCTCATCGAACGCAGCCGCTTGGCGCACACGGTTCCCTACAACGATCTCTACGGCTCGCTTTCCCTGTTCGGATGGCTACTGGCGGTCACCTACCTGGGATTGGAGCTCTTCCACCGCGACCGTTCCGTCGGCGCCTTTATCCTTCCTTTCGTGATTGCGGTTTTTGCCCTGGCCCAGGGCACCCGCACGGTAACGCCCACGCCGCCTCCGGCGCAGGGCCCGCTGCTGGCTCTGCACATCACTCTGAATGTGTTGGGATATGCGGCCTTCGCGCTGTCGTTTGTGCTCAGCGCCATCTATCTGGTGCAAAACAGCCTGCTGCGCAGCCATCGCTTGGGCAAGATCGTGTGGCGCTTTCCGGCGCTCGAGTCGCTGGAGCGCATGAGCCGCAGCAGCGTTATCGTGGGCCTGGTCTCGCTGGTGTTTGGCATCGCCTTCGGATTGCTGTGGGTCAATCGCATTTATGGCCGCTACTGGAACGGCGATCCCAAGGAGATCATCACCGTGGTGATCCTGGCGGTGTACGCAGGCTACCTATGGCTGGGACGGACCGGCTCCTGGCGGGGCGCGCGCGCCTCGGTGCTCTGCGTGGTCAATTTTCTTTTTGTGCTGTTCAGCTATAGCGTGGTGAATCTGTATCTCTCGAGCTTTCACCGGTACTTTTGATGCGCGCCGGATTGGGCACATTCCGAGGAGCGCAGTTTGCGACGAGGAATCTGCTTTTCTGATGGGTGCCGGATCGCACGACCATTCCGCCGGGTCCGCCGGGCGGCGAGGATAAGGCGAGGAAACTAGGCTGTGGAGATTGTTCTCGTAGGCTTGAATCACCGCACCGCCCCGGTCGAGCTGCGCGAGCGCGTCTCGTTCACGCGCGAGGACGCTCGCCTGGCCTCGGAAGAGCTGCGTTCGCGCGGCGTTCTTTCCGAGACGCTGGTGCTCTCCACCTGCAATCGCAGCGAACTCTACGGCGTTCCCGCGGAATCGGCGCCGCAATCTGCACAAGACAGCGCCGGGGCCATCGAGCTTTTTCTGGCCACCTTCCACAAGGTCGAGCCCGCGGCCCTCAGCGGCAGCCTCTACCGGCGGCACGATCGCGAAGCGGTGCGCCACCTCTTTCGCGTCGCGGCTGGCCTCGACTCCATGATGCTGGGCGAAGCCGAAATTTTGGGACAGGTCCGCGAAGCCTATCGCATCGCCGTGGACCATGGCGGCACCGGTCCGGTGCTCAACCGCATGTTCCAGGGCGCCCTCGAGGTGGGCAAGCGCGTCCGTTCCGAGACCGAGATCAGCACCCGGCCCATGTCGGTCGCCTTCGCCGGAGTCAAGCTGGCCGAGCGCATTTTTCGCAGTTTGAAGTCGCACAAGGCGCTCATCCTGGGCGCGGGAGCCACGGGAGAACAAGTCCTCGGCCATCTGCGCGACCGCGGAATCTCCGGCCTGCGCGTGGCCAATCGCTCTCGGGAACGCGCCGCCGAGCTGGCCGGGCGCTTCGACGCGGAAGTGGCGGACTGGAACGCTCTCGACGCGGAGCTCATCTGGCCGGACGTGGTCATCTGCTCGGTGGCCTCGCCCGAGCCGGTGCTTTCGCGCGAAGCCGTGGAGCGCGCCATGGCCGCGCGTGGCAATCGCTCCCTGCTGTTCATCGACCTGGGCGTGCCTCGCAACGTGGCGTCCGAGGCGGCCGAGCTGTACAACATCTATCTCTACGGCGTCGACGACCTGAAGGACATCGTGGAGCAAAATAAGCGCGCCCGCGAAGCGGAGGTTCCCAAGGTGGAAGCCCTCGTCGAGGAGCACCTGGGCAAGTTTGAGTCCTGGCAGGCGGGCGTCGAGGCCGGCGTCGTGGTGCGCGAGTTGCGCTCCCGCTTGGGCGTGGAGCGCGAGGCGTTCCTGCGCGAAAGGCTTGGCGACGTGTCTCATCTCTCGCCGGAAGATCAGCAGCGCATCGCGCTGTTGATGGACGATCTATTGACTCGCGTCTTGCTTGCGCCCGCCGAGCAGTTGAAAGCCGTTCCCGACTTGCGCCGCAAAATCCAAAATCTCGAAGCGCTCAGGGATCTCTTTCGCCTCGACCAGGGTAAGCCTTGAGGCCCTTGCGGATTGGCACCCGAGGCAGCGCCCTCGCTCGCTGGCAGGCCGAATACGTGCGCGCCGGATTAGCGCGGCACGGAACGGACGCTGAGCTCGTAATCATCCGCACCTCGGGAGATCGCGACCGGCAAAGCCCGCTGCGTGAAATCGGCGGCAAGGGAGTTTTCACCAAGGAACTGGAAGACGCGCTGCTCGAGGAGCGCATCGATCTGGCCGTCCACAGCATGAAAGACGTGCCTACCACTCTTCCGCCGGGGCTCGAGATCGCGGCCATCTGCGAACGGGAAGACCCGCGCGACGCGCTCATTTCTCGCGGCGGCCTCAAGCTCGATGAATTGCCGCGCGGAGCGCGCGTGGGCACCAGCAGCCTGCGCCGCCAGGCGCAGTTGCGGCACCATCGCGGCGATCTCGTAATGGTCGAGATGCGCGGAAACGTGGACACGCGCCTAGCCAAGCTGGCGCAAGGTGATTACCACGCGATTGTGCTGGCCAAGGCCGGCCTCGAAAGGTTGGGCCGCGCCGACCAGATCAGCGAACTTCTGCCGCCCTCGATCTGTCTGCCCGCCGCTGGGCAAGGCGCCGTTGGCATCGAAATGCGCCAGGCAGACGAATTTTCCGCCGCTGTTCAGAAGTTGAATCATCGGGAATCGCAGGCTGCCGTGGAAGCGGAGCGTGCCGTGCTCGCTGGCCTGGAGAGCGGCTGCCAAGTGCCGATTGGAGTATGGGCTCGCGGCGAGTCGGCCGGTGAATCGCCCGCCAAATCGGGCGCCTTGAAGCTCGATGCCTGCGTACTCTCGCTCGATGGCTCGGAAGCCGTGCGCGAAACTCGCGCCGGCTCGTGGGAAAATCCAAGGGAGTTGGGAGCTTTGGCAGCCGCGGCGCTCATCGAGCGCGGCGCAGGCCGCTTGCTTCGGCTCATAGGACGGGGCGTTGAACGCGGTTAAAACTCGAACGCTGGAAGGACGGCGCGTTATCGTTACGCGGGCTCCCGAACAATCTAAGGAGTTGATCGAGCGATTGGAGGAGCTCGGCGCGGAGGCCGTGTTGCTTCCGCTGGTGCGTTTTGTGGACCCCGAGAGTACGACGGACCTGGACCAGGCCATTCGTTCGCTCGACAGCTTCGACTGGCTGATTTTCACCAGCGCCAACGCCGTAACATTTTTTCTCGGCCGCTGCCGCGCGCTGCAATGCTGGCCCGCTGGCGCCGCTGGCCCAAGCAGCGCGGCGAAGAACACGCCAAAAATTGCCGTCGTCGGCTCGGCCACCGAGCTGGCCCTCAAGAAGGAGGGCCTGCAAGCTTCGCTGGTGCCGCGCGAATTCAGCGGCGCGGGGCTCGCCCGCGAGCTTCGCGGCGCCGTCGCGAAGAAAAACGTTCTGCTGCCGCGAAGCGATCGCGCCAGCGAGGAGTTGCCGGCGCTCTTGCGAAAGGCCGGAGCCAAGGTCACCGAGGTGATTGCCTACAGGACGGTAGGACCCGGCTTGCTGGACCACGACCTGATCGCTGGTATTCGCGCCGGGCAGGCCGATGCGGTAACGTTTTTCAGCCCTTCGGCCTTTCGCGAATTCCAGAACCTGCTGGGAACTGAAGCGCTGGCCGGCTGGGATTCGCGCGTGGCGTTTGCCGCGGTCGGGCGCGTAACTGCGGAGGCCATTCGCGCCGCGAACTTGCCCGTGGCCGTTGAAGCCGAGGAAGCCACCACGGCATCGCTGATCGAGGGCCTCGAGAACTATTTCGCAGGGGCGAATAAGCTCACGGCCGAATCCACGTGAGCGGCGAGAGAGGAACCGAACCGTGACATTTCCAGCGCAACGTCCGCGACGTTTGCGCCGCACCGAGGCGCTGCGCGGCTTGACGCGCGAAACGCGCCTCACCACCAGCGGCTATATCTACCCGATGTTCGTCGGGCCCGGCAAAGGCGTGCGCGTGGAGATCAGCTCCATGCCCGGCGTCTATCAGCAGTCGCCCGACCAGTTGGTGGAAGAGTGCCGGGAAGTAGAAGGACTCGGCATTCCCGGGGTGATCCTCTTTGGCATCCCGGAACATAAGGACGAAACCGGCTCGGAAGCTTCGTCGGCCACCGGCGTCGTGCAGCGCGCCATCGAAGCCATTCGCAAGGCCAAACTGAATCTGATCGTCATCACCGACGTTTGCCTCTGCGAGTACACCAGCCACGGGCATTGCGGCGTGATCGAAAATGGCGAAGTGGCCAACGATCCCACGCTCAAATTGCTGGCGGACGAGGCGCTCTCTCACGCTCGCGCCGGCGCCGATATCGTCGCGCCCTCGGACATGATGGACGGCCGCGTGGCGGCCATCCGCCAGGCCCTCGACGCGCACGGATTCTCGCAGCTCCCCATATTTTCCTACGCCGCCAAGTATTGCTCCGGATTTTACGGGCCGTTTCGCGAGGCCGCTCAATCCGCTCCCCAATTTGGCGACCGCCGCAGCTACCAGATGGACCCCGCCAATTCGCGCGAAGCCATGCGCGAAGTGGCGCTCGATCTGGAAGAAGGCGCGGACATCGTCATGGTCAAGCCCGCGCTTGCCGTATCTCGATATCATCCGCCAGGTGCGCGAGCGCTTCGACGTGCCCGTGGGCGCATACAACGTAAGCGGCGAATACGCCATGGTGAAAGCCGCGGTGCGCAATGGCTGGCTCGAGGAAAAGCGCGTAGTGCTCGAAATTCTCACCGCCATCCAACGGGCCGGCGCCGAGATAATCTTGACCTATCACGCCAAGGACGTCGCGCGATGGACCAAAGCCTACTGATCGCGTCGCGTCACGTATGCCCGGTATGGACGAAGCGCGGGTTTGTGGGTGCCCCATGCGCCGTCTTTGCGCGTGGGGATTTTGGGGTTCTTCGGCGCATCAAGTTCCGCGAAAAAGCGGTCGTGAGTACTGTGAATTTGAGGTTAAGCCTGAACCTGTTGCGGCGAACAGTCTCTGATTGAGGAGCATCCTCGCGTGGCCACGATTCCCGAAAAGCAACACAGCCGCTCCCAGCGTGCTTTCGAGCGCGCCCAACGCGTGCTGGTAGGCGGCGTGAATAGCCCCGTCCGCGCCTTTGGCGCCGTGGGCGGCTCGCCTGTTGTCGTGGACCGCGCGCAGGGAGCGCGGCTGTGGGACGTGGACGGCAATGCCTACATCGATTTCGTTTGCTCCTGGGGCGCCCTGATTCTGGGCCACGCGCATCCGGAAATTACGGCTGCGATCGCCGAGCAGGCCGCGCGCGGTACCAGCTACGGCATGACCACAGAACTGGAGATCGAATTGGCGGAGATGCTGCAGAAGGCGCTGCCGTCGATGGAGCGCGTGCGCTTCGTCAGCTCCGGAACGGAAGCCACCATGAGCGCGGCGCGCCTGGCGCGCGCGGCCACGCGCAGGGACTTCATCGTCAAGTTCGAGGGCGGCTACCACGGGCACGGCGACAGTTTCCTAACCAAGGCAGGCTCCGGCCTGGCCACTTTGGGCATCGCCGCATCCCCCGGAGTTCCCCAAGCTCTAGCGCAACTCACACTGGACGCGCCTTACAACGATCTCGCCGCGGTCGAGCGGCTCTTCGAGCAGCACAGCAACGAAATCGCGGCCGTCATCGTCGAGCCTGTCGCCGCGAATATGGGCGTGATTCCGCCGGCCGAGGGCTTTCTTTCGGGATTGCGGGAACTGACGCGGCGTCATGGCGCGCTGCTCATCTTCGACGAAGTCATCACCGGCTTCCGCTTGTGTTTCGGCGGCGCCCAAACGCTCTTCGGAGTCGAGCCGGACCTGACCACGCTCGGCAAGATCATCGGCGGCGGCTTGCCCGTGGCCGCCTATGGAGGGCGGCGGGATCTGATGGAGCAAGTCGCGCCCCTCGGCCCGGTCTATCAGGCCGGCACGCTTTCGGGAAACCCGCTGGCCATGCGCGCGGGAATCGAAACGCTGAAGCGGCTGGCAGCGCCCGGCTTTTACGATTCGCTGGAAAGAAAGTCGGAGATGCTCGGGGACATGACGCGGCAGGCGCTGTCCGATACGGGCGTCGCCGGCCAAGTCGCCCGCGTAGGATCGCTGCTTACTTTATTCTTCACGCCGAACCCGGTGGGGAACTACGCCGCGGCGAAAACCTCGGACACGCGCCGCTTCGCCGGGTTCTTCCGGGAGATGCTGCGGCACGGATTCCTGCTGGCGCCCTCGCAATTCGAAGCGCTCTTCGTCTCCGCCCCCCACACCGAAGACGACATCCGCCGGGCAGCTGCGGCTTGCCGCGAAAGCTTGGCCGCCGTCGCCTCCTGATCGCCTCCTGGTAACCGAATCCATTCTTGTAAACAAAAATTAATCTTGCGTTTTCCGAGTAGTGTTATTCTGGACGCACCTTGCGGCAGTATACGGCCGCCCAGGAGTTGTCGCGGCACCCTAGGGTTCTGGAGGCGTCGCTGAATCGGTTCAGGTTCACTGCTGCAATTCGGAACGGTACTCCTTCCTACAGGCATCCCCACCCGGGTGTCCCATGCCAGTAACTCCATCTCCACTTACGATTGCCGCGCTCGATGCCGGCTCGAACGCCATCCGCGCGGTGGTAGCGCGGGCCAGTTCGGCCACCGAGATTCGCGAATTGGCCAGCGCGCGTTGGTCGGTGCGGCTGGGGCACAATGTTTTCACCCGAAAAAGGCTGGACCCGCGCACCATGGAGCGGGCCGTGGAGGCCTTCCGTCATTTCCGCAGCCTGCTGGACCGTTATGAAGTCGACGAATATTCGGCCGTGGCCACCAGCGCCATGCGCGAAGCCGCCAATCGCGATGCCCTGATCTCCCGCATCTTCCGCGAAGCGGGCATCGAGCTCGTAGCCATCAGCGCCGCCGAAGAGGCCCGGCTGGTGCGCGAGGCGGTGTTCGGCATTTCCGTGGGCCGCTTTTCTCCGCGGCTGATTCTGGATCTCGGCGGCGGCAGCCTGGAGCTGAATTTCCTGCGCGGGCGCAAAGTGGAGCGCGGATTCGCGCTGCCCTTGGGCACCGTTCGCCTGATGGAACAGCTCGATCTGTCCGGGCCGTTCACGCCAGACTCTTTCAACGCGCTGCAAAACCGCGTCCGCTCCGTCCTGCGGAGCTGCCTGCATGAACCGCCGCAGGTTGGCCGCAGCTCGGCGGTGGCTTGCGGTGGCAATGCCGAGGCTTTGTCTCGCATCGCGCCTGGTCCCCGCGTGGCCGGCTTCAATACTTTGAATCTTCGCCGCCTGCGCGAAATTCTCTGGGAGATCCTGCGCCTGGACGTGGAAGGCCGCATGGACACCTTTGGCGTGCGCCGGGACCGTGCCGAAGTCATCGGCGTCGCCGCCGTGGTTTTCACCACGCTCGCCGAATTGCTCGACCTGCACCAATTGATCATTCCGGGAGTGGGCGTTCGCGAGGGCGTGCTGCACGAACTGGCCGCGGCCCACTTCGGCCCGGCCAGCGCCAACGACGAGCGCGCCGAAGCGCTGCGCCAGCAGGCCCGCCGCTTTGCCGCTCGCATGCACTCCGATGCCGGGCATTGCGAGCAAGTCCGCCGCATGGCCGCGCAGCTCTTCGACCAACTCGCGCCCGTGCACGAACTTCCTTCGTCCCAGCGCGTGACTTTGGAACTGGGGGCGCTGCTGCACGACGTGGGCATCGCCGTGAACGCCAAGGGCCACCATAAACACGGCGAGTATCTGGTGCGCCACGCCGACATTCCCGGCCTCAGCAACCATCAGCAATCGGTGGTGGCCTGCCTGGTGCGCTACCACGGCGAGTCCACGCCCGAGCCGCACCACCGTCTTTACAGCGCGCTGGCGGCCGCCGACCGCATCCGCGTGCGGCAATTGGCCGCTCTACTGCGCATTGCGGTGGCGCTCGATGCCGGCAGGACTCAGGCCGTCCGGCGCGTGGAGGCAAAAATTCAGCGCAAGAGCATCCTGCTGCGCCTGGTTGCCAGCGAGGCTCAAGTCAATCTGCGCGAACTGCGCCGCAAGGCCAAATTCTTCGAGGCGGAGTTCGGCATACCCGTGAGATTCGCTTGCGTCCGGCGCGCTCAAAACGGCAATGGCGCGCGGCGTCCCTCCCTGCTGGCCGGCCGGTCCGCGGCATGAACAAGTCCGCAGGCTCACCTAGCCCGTCTTCAACATCTAACATTCAAAAGCGACGCTCGATAAAAGCGTTCGATAGCGGCGACCCGGCGGGATCGCCAGTGGTTTCCTATCGCGAAAAAGCGGAATCGGCGGATGAACTCGAAGAGATGGGGAGGAGCATGCGTCTTTACCTTATGCGGCATGGCATCGCCATCGACCGCGAGGATCCCGATTGCCCGCCCGATCCCGAGCGCTACCTCACGCCCAAGGGCATCCAGCGCACCCGCGCCGCCGCGCGCGGCTTGCGGGCGCTTCGCGTCAAGCCCGCGGCGCTGCTCACCAGCCCTTATGTGCGTGCGGTGCAAACCGGCGAAATTATTTGCGAAGTGCTGGGGTTGGATTGCAAGCAGTTGAAGACCACCGACGCGCTGAAGCCCGAGGCCAAGCCCGGCAAGCTGGTGGAGGAGTTGGCGCGGCTGAGCGGGGAAGTGATCTGCTTCGGTCACGCGCCGCACATGGACGAATTCATCGCCCACGCGCTCAAAGCCACAGCGCTCTTTACGTCGCTGAAGAAATCCGGCGCGGCCTGCCTCGATATCGATTCGCTGGCGCCTTTGCGCGCGACCCTCTTCTGGCTGCTGACCTCGAGGGTTCTTCGCCGCCTCGGCGACTGACCTTTGCCATCGGCAGCAGTTCGGCCCGCCAGCCGTCCCATAGCGACCGGCCTTCGTCTGGGCGCTGGCGCGCAGGCCCGGCCCCTGCCGCGCTGCCAACAGCAGCCTCGGCCTCAGTATTGATCGCCGCCTGCGGCTTGTGTTCCTCCGCTGGAGCGCAGACCAGCTCGGCGTATTCGTCGCGCCGCTTTTGCGCCGCCGCGTCCACGCGCCGCAGCGCTTTCGTTACCGCGGCTTCGGCCTTGCGCAGCGGTTTTTTACCCGAAAGCTTCACGATCAGCGCGCGCAAGACGTCCAGATCGTGCCCCTCTCCCAGCAAGTCCTGAGCGTGGCTCAACTCCTCGCCCCAGGCTTCGCTCTTTTCCGGCAAGAAACTCTCCACCATGTAGCGGAAGCGCTTCACCGTCACGCGCAGTTCGTGCCAAACCTCCGGATTGGGCTCCGCCTTCTCCCTCTCGCTCACCCAGCGGTTGTGCAGCTCGATTACCCGCGTCAGTTGCCCCAGCACCAGCTGCGCCAGCCGCCCCTGGTTCGCGGGGATCAGTTCGGCACACGAGGGAAGGCGGCGCAGCCAGCGCTTCCAGCGGCCGCGAGGAAACGAGTCCAGCGAACGGCTGGCTTTCTTCTTGGCGCGCCGTTGCTCTTTTCTCAGGCGGGAGGCCAAGGCCTCGCCCACCGGCCCCGAGGTCAGCCGCAAGGGCTTTAGCCAGCTCTCCAGCACCTGCAGGTCGCGCAGATCGGAAAGGGCGCTCTGCTGCTTCTTGGATGCTTTTCGCAAGCGCCGCCAGACAGGGTCGGGATCGATGGCGGAAAGCCCCTCCGCCAGCGAGCGGCATCGCCGGAGGGAGACGCGCAGGTCGTGCACCGGGGTGGCTTTCAGCTTCTTGCCGGCGCGCCGGTGATTACGCAGGGCGCGCTGCAGCGAGCGCTTCAGCGCCCGCGCCGCCGTCGAAATCTGACTCTTGTCTTGCTCTTGCGCCTTCATGATCCGCTAAGCTCGTCTGCGTTGTTCTTCCGAGGTCTCCTCGAGGGCCAGTTCCTCGACGGGCACGGCCTCTTCCTCTGGCGGGGTAACCAGGGGCCGGACCGCCGGAGGCGCGAGGATGCGATCGATGCCTGCCTTGAGCTGCTCGAAAATGATGCGAGGCTCGGGCCGCGCGTCGATTACGTTGAAATGAAACTCCTCCGCCAAATGGTCGAACTGGTCCAGCAGCGCGGTCTGATATTTTCGGAAGCTGTCGTACATGTCCTCTGTCGAGTAAAGGTCCATGCCGGACTCCCAGTAATCGAAGCCGCGGGTAAACACGGCGCGGGGAATCAGTTCGTCGACGCCAATGCGCAGATAGAAGACGGCGTCCGGCTTGGGCGCGAAGCGGTGAATGTTGCGCACCCACGTGGGATCGAGCCCCCGCACCATCGACCGCGCCATCAGCGAATAGATATAACGGTCGGTGAGCACCACGAATCCCGCCCGCAGCGCCGGCACGATCTCGTTCTCCAGCCGGTCGGCGAAATCGGTGGCATAAAAAAGCGTCAGCGTGATGCGGCCCAGGGTATGGCCTTCCTTCGCGCGCTTGATGCCTTTGCCCACCAGGCCGGAGCGCGTCAATCCCGTGTCCAGCACGGCATGGCCCTGCTGCTCCAGCCATTCCTTCAGCAGCCGGATCTGCGTCGACCGCCCCACCCCGTCGGTTCCTTCCAGCACGATCAGTTTGCCGGCCAGGTCGTCGAGATTCAGGCCGGGCAGCGGCACTCCATAGCTTTCCTTCATGGAGCCACCCGGAGCTGCTTCGCTTGCGTCAGTTTGGCCAAGACCATTAAGCGCATCTCCTGTTGTTGCGTTTCGATAGGCAGGGTGGCGTCGATCACCGTCAGTCCGAACTCCGGGATCATTTTGTCGTACTCCTCCAGGATGCGGCCCTGAAAGAGGCGGAAGCTTTCGTCCGGATCGTCGCTCAGGCCCAGATCCATCCCCGCTTCGTAGTACTTGAATCCGGCGCGCGCGTCGCTGATGCGTTTCATGGCCGTTTCCAGCGGCACCCGAAAGTAGAAGGCCACCGTGGGCCTCACCGCAAAGCCGTACAATTCCCGGATCCATTCGGGTCCATCCCCCGGCTGGCATCGCGCGCGAACGCCGTATAGATGTAACGGTCGCACAGCACCACCGCGCCCGCCTTGAGCAGGGGAATGATGTTGCGTTCAGTGCGATCGGCGAAGTCCGTCGCGTGAATCAGGCTGAACGTCGCCGGCGTGAGCAGCTGCTTCTTCTTCCCGCGCTTGGTGGTGTCTTTCACCAGCGGCGAGGAGTTCCATTCGCTGAACACCACGCCGTAGCCCTCGGCCTTGAGCCATTGATGCAGGAGCATCAGTTGAGTGGATTTGCCGGAGCCGTCGATGCCTTCGACAACAAAAAGCCGTCCGGGAATACGATGTTCGCCGTAACGTTTCATGCAGACGAGACCACAGGACGGGATAGACGAAGCTTAAACCCGTGCCGCCAAAAGGTCTTACAGCCCTAATTCTAGCAGGAGATTTTCTAAGCGAAAGCGAAAACTCGGAAGATGGCGTAAGTAACTGACTCGACAGGGGATGCGCTCTCGAAGAGAACTCCCGAGGAGGCGATTTCCTCAACCCAGCTTGTCCAGGTAAAGCGCCATCCCCACGGCCGCGTTCATCCCCAGTTTTTCGAGCTGCCGCACCTCTCGCGCGCTGCGAATTCCGCCCGCCGCCGTAATCGGAAGGCGCGTGGCCTCGCGCAGTTTGCGGAACCACCGCAGGTTCGTGCCGCGCATGGTGCCCTCGGCGTCCACATAGGTGCACAGAAACTCCGAAGCATAGCGTTCCAGTTCGGGAAACACCTCCTCCGGTGTCAGCCCGAGCTTTTCCTGCCAGCCGCGAACCAGGATTCGCCCGCCGTCCGTATCCACCGCCACGATGATTCGTTTCTTTCCCACCGCCCGCGCCATCCGCGAGAGAAAAACGTCATTCACCGCGCCGCCCCGAAACGCAGCGCTGCCGATGATCACCTTCTCCGCGCCGGCATCGAGAATGCTCTTCGCGCGCGTGGCCGTGCGGATTCCGCCCCCCACGCGCACGCGCATGGGCGCCTTCCGGCAGAGCCTCCCCACCAGCCGCGCGTTGCTGCCGCGACCCATGGCGGCGTCCAGATCGATGATGTGAAGCAGCGGATACTTCCGGAAGCGCTCCAGCAGGCCGAAAACGTCTTCAACCGCGATGCGCAGCTTGCGCCCGTGGATCAGTTGCACAGCGCGCCCATCCTGAAGGTCAATGCAGGGAATAATCATGTGTAAGCCATGGTGATGCGATCAGTGCCACATCCACTCCTAACTGTGCGGGCCCCGCGTCCCCAGCCAGCATTGCTCGCGGTGTAGCTCAGGTCGCCCGCGATTTTTGCGGGAGACCTGAGGCTTTTCAGTGGCACAGCCACTCTTGGCTGTGCGGCCGCCCGTCCTTCGCGCCCCCAGCGAGCACCGCTCGCGTTGTAGCCCAGGGCGCCCGCCGCACCTCAGCGGGGCCCTGGGGCCTTTGCCCCGCGTCTAGCCGACAACCTCGCGCCTCGCAACGCGTTGTCATTCCGAGGAGCGGACGCGACGAGGAATCTGCTTTTTGCCTACCTCGGCCCCCCCAGCCTTCTCCGATCTAGGGCTGCGCGGTCGCGTCGTCTTACCCGCTCAGCCGCACCGGTACTCCTTGCGAATCCAGAAAGCATTTCAGTTCGCGCAGCCCTTGCACCGAATCGTGAAAGATCGAAGCCGCCAGCGCCGCATCAGCCTTGCCTTGCTTAAACACGTCCAGGAACGTCGCCGGCGTGTCCGCCCCGCCCGACGCGATCACCGGCACCGTCACGCGTCCGGAAACAGTTGCCGTCAGCTCCAGGTCAAAACCGCTGCGCGTGCCGTCGCGGTCCATGGAGGTCAGCAGAATCTCTCCCGCGCCGCGTTCCGTGCCTTCGATGGCCCACTCCAGCGCATCGCGGCCCGAGGACTCCCGCCCGCCGCGCACGAACGCCTCCCAGCTTTGACCCACGCGCTTCGCGTCGATGGCCAGCACCACGGCTTGCGCCCCGAATTCAGCCGAAAGTTCGGTGAGCAGCTCCGGCCGGCGCAGCGCCGCGGTATTCACGGTGAGCTTGTCCGCTCCGGAACGCAGGATGGCGCGCCCCTCGTCGACGTTGGCCACGCCGCCCCCAGCCGTGAGCGGAATGGCCAGTTCCGCGGCCACGCGGCAAATCGTATTCAGAAACGTCGGCCGATGGTCGCGCGAGGCGGCGATATCCAGCACCACCAGTTCGTCGGCGCCTTCGCGGTTATAGCGCGCCGCCAGCGCCGCGGGATCGCCCGCATCGCGCAGGTTGAAAAATTGCACGCCTTTCACCACGCGCTCGCCGTCGGTATCGAGGCAGGGAATGATCCGCCGAGCCAAAGTCATGCGCCGCTCCTCGCGCCGGCGTAGGCCACGAAATTCGCAAGCACCCGCGCCCCTACGTCGCCCGATTTCTCGGGATGGAACTGCACGGCAAAAAGGTTCTCGCGTTCGAGCGCGGCCACAAACTCAACTCCGTGCTCGCACGTGGCCACAGTCCATTCGCCTGCGTCGAGCGCCGCATAAGAGTGCGCGAAATAGAAGTACGCGCCCGCCGGAATGCCTTCCAGCAGGGCCGAAGGACGCACCTGGCGGAGCTGGTTCCATCCCATGTGCGGTAGCTTGGCCGTCACCGGCAGGGCAGCCACGGTTCCGGGGATGATGTCGAGGCCGGTATCGTCCGGAGCTTCGGCGCTGGAGGCGAAGAGCGCTTGCAGCCCCAGGCAGATGCCCAGCATCGGCACGCCGCCGGAAATGGCCTGCCGGATCGGAGCGAGCAGACCGCGCGAGCCCAGCGTGCGCATCAGTTGGCCAAAGTGGCCCACGCCGGGAAGCACCAGCACGCTGGCCGCAGCGACAGCATCGGGCGTGGACGAGCGTTCGGTCTCGATGCCTTGCCGCGCCAGCGCGCGCTCCACCGACGGCAAATTCCCCGCGCCGTATTCCACCAGCGAAATCTTCATCGCGCCGCTCACAAAAGCCCCTTGGTGCTGGGAAGCACCCGCTTCAGTTGCGGATCGCGCGTCGCCGCGAACCGCAACGCGCGCGCAAAAGCTTTGAAGATCGCCTCCACCTGATGGTGCGACGACCGGCCGTAGACCAGGCGCAGATGCACATTGGCCGCAGCGGCCTGCGCGAATCCGCGAAAAAAATCTTCCACCAATTCCGTTTGCAGATCGCCCACCATCCGCGCGGTAAAGCGCCATTGGCAGACGCAATGCGCCCGCCCGCTGAAATCGATGGCTGCCGACGCCAGCGTTTCGTCCATGGGCATCAGGAAATACCCCGCGCGCAGGATGCCGCGCTTCGAGCCCAGCGCCTTGGTCACCGCCTCGCCCAGCGTGATGCCCAGATCTTCCACGGTGTGGTGCTGGTCCACGTCCAGATCGCCCTTGGCCACGATCTGCAAGTCCATGGCCCCGTGGCGCGCCACCAGGTCCATCATGTGGTCGAGAAAACGAATCCCCGTGCTCACGTCCGCCTGCCCGCGGCCGTCCAGATTCAGCCGCAGCCGGATGTCCGTCTCCTTGGTGACCCGATGGATCGTGGCGCTTCTCATTTCCAGTACTTCTCCAGCTCGCTGGTGCTGTGCAGAATGATCCGCGCCCCGTGGCGGCGCAATTGCCCCGCGCTCACGCGATGGGCTTCGCTGCCGTGGCGAAGCACGCCGAGGAAGGGAACTCCCGCCCGCTCGGACGCCAGGGCGTCGTCCAAATTATCGCCCAGATAAAGCGCCGACTCCGGTTCGTTGCCGTCAAGCAGCCGCAGAAGCCCTTCCGGATGCGGCTTGAGCTGCTTCACGTCGTCCATGGTTACCGTGCGCGAGAAAAGCTTGCCCACGCCAAAATGCTTCAGCGTGTGGCGCAATTCGCGCCGATTGCGCCCGGTAAAGAGCGCCAACTCAGCCCGCTCGGCCCAGCGCTCCAGCAGGCGCGGCGAGACCAGCCAGCGCTCCCGCCACACATTCCCTCGCGTGCCATTCGTCCCCCAATACATCTTCTGGAAAACGCGCTTCACCTCGGCATACTCCGCTTTCGTCCCCAGCGAATTCACCCAATCCGTCGAGAGCCGCCAATCGTCGTTATACCCGGAGCGCGACTTCCACTGCTGAATGTCGTTATAAGTGAAGCGGCAGCCCGTGAAATGTTTGACCGTATCCAGAATCGAGCGATGAAATGACCCGTGGACGTCCACCAGAACCCCATCGACGTCAAAGATCACCAACTTCGGCGCCAGCTTCACTGCGCGTTTCACCGCTCCTCCTTTATCGTCTTCAGCAGCCGCCGCGTTTGCGCCACCGTTCCCGCCGTAATCCGTACAAAACCGTCGCGGCCGAATTCGGACGCGCGGTCGCGCACCAGGATTCCTCGGCGCGCCAGGCGCTTCACCAGCCGCGAGCCGCCCGGCCCGAAGTCCGCCAGCACGAAATTGGCGCCGCTGGGGAAAACGCGCGCCCCTAATTGCTCGAGGCCTCGTGTCAGCTGATCGCGGCTTTCCAGGACGTCGTCGATATAGGCCCGCAGAAACTTCCGGTCGCTCAGCGCCGCTTCGGCCGCCACCAGCGCCAGCGAGTTCACCGGATAGGGCGTAAACGCCCGGCGCATCCCCGCAATCACGTCGGCGCGCGCGAAGAGCGCGCCCAGCCGCAGCGCGGCCAAGCCCTCCGCTTTGGAGAACGTGCGCGACACCACTAAATTGGGCCGCCGCCGAATCCAGGGCAGCGCCGTGATTCCGGCAAAGTCGAAATACGCTTCGTCCACCAGAACCAGTGTGCGCAGCGCGGCATCCAGTATCCGCGCCAGTGCCGCCTCGTCCAGGAGCGTCCCCGTGGGATTGTTCGGGTTGGCGATGAAAAGAATGTGCGGCGAGCGAGCCAGTTCGCGCAGCGTCGCCTCCAGCGGAAAGTTCATCGCTTCATCGTAGCGAACCGAAACGATGCGCGCTCCCGCCACCTGCGAAAAGAAGCGATACATCGAAAACGTAGGTTCGGGAACGACCACGGTATCGCCCGGCTCGATGAACACTTCCATCAGCAAGCGCAGCGCGTCGTCCACGCCATTGGTCAGCAGCATCTCCGCCGGCCTCACGCCGAACGAAGCCGCCAGCCGCCGCACCGATTTCTCGTACTCGGGATACATGGCCAGCTGCTCGGGCGTCACTTTGCGCAGCGCGCGCAAAACCGCCGGCGAACATCCGACCGTATTTTCGTTGAAGTCCAGCCGCAGCTTGCCCTCGCGGCCCTCTTCCGGCGCCTCGTAATCCCGAATGCGCGCCACCGAAGGACGAAAGCGCAAGGGCGCAGGCGCCCTGCGCTTTCGTGCACCGTTGCGTCGAGCCGGCGCGTTCACCGCCGCACCTCCACGGCCCGCCGATGCGCCACCAGTCCTTCGGCATCGGCCATCGCCGCCACCACGGGCCGAAGGCTGCGCAGGCCCGCCGGCGTTACCTGCTGCACGGTCATGCAACGCACGAAGTCCCAGGTGGAAAGGCCGCCGCGAGTCCTCGCGCCGCCGCTCGTCGGCAGAACGTGATTCGTGCCGCTGGCGTAATCGCCGATCGATTGCGCGCTCCACGGCCCCAGAAAGACGCTCCCTGCCGCGTCCAGCTTTTCCGCTAGCTTCGGTTCTGCTCCAGGAATGCTCAGGTGCTCCGGCGCGAAGCGATTCGCGAAGCGGATCGCCGCCCCTGAATCCGGAGCCAATATGATCGCCCCTTTTTCGGCCAGCGACCGCTTCGCCGGATTCGTCTCCGGCAAATCCGCCAGTTGCCCGGCCACCGACTTGCGAACCTCCTCCGCCAGCTTTCGCGACGTGGTAACCAGCAGCGCGATGGCGTCGGGATCGTGCTCGGCCTGCGCCAACAGGTCGGCCGCGATGTATTCAGCATTCCCGCTCGCCGCCACAACCAGCAACTCCGTGGGCCCGGCCAGCATGTCGATGGCGCAATCGCCGCTCACCAGCCGCTTGGCCGCTGTGACGTACCGGTTTCCCGGACCAAAGATTTTGTCCACGCGCGGGACCGTCCGCGTCCCGTAAGCGAACGCGGCGATGGCCTGCGCGCCCCCGATATGCGCGATCTCTTCGAGGCCCAGCATCTCCGCCACCGCCAGCAGCGCCGCATTGGGATGCGGGCAGGCCACCAGGATGCGCCGCACTCCGGCCACTTGCGCCGGAATCGCCGTCATCAGCAGCGTCGAAACCAGGGAAAAGCGCCCGCCGGGAATGTAGCAGCCGATGGTGTCGATTGCCGCCACGCGCTGGCTCACGCGCACCCCGCGCTCCACCTCGATGCTCCACGACCGCGGCAGTTGCTCTTCGGCCACGCGGCGGATATTGCGCGCCGCGTGCTCCAGCGCCGCCCGCAGTTCCTTCGAAGCCGCGCGCGAGCCTTCGCGCCGCTCGTTCGCCCCCACCCACAGCTTCCTCGGCGTAAGCCGAACGTCGTCCAGCCGCCGCGTCCAGCTAAACAGCGCCGCATCGCCGCGCCGGCGCACGTCTCCCACGATCCGCGAACTCACGGCTTCCGTGCGGACGCTGTGGCGATGGCGCGCCGCCAGCATCTTCTCCTCCAGCCGCGATGTCAGCCGCACGATGCGCATCACAGCACGATCTTGTTCAGCGGATATTCCACGATGCCCTGGGCCTGCGCCGCTTTCAGCTTGGGAATCAGGTGCCGTACCACGTCCTCGTCCACGATGGTGTTGATGGCCACCCAATTGGCGTCCGAAAGCGTGGAGATGGTCGGATTCTTCAGCGCCGGCAACGCCCGCAGCACGCCTTCCAGATGCTCCCGCCGGACGTTCAGCATAATGCCCACTTTGTTGTACGCGGAAATCGCCCCTTGCAGCAGCAGCACGATGTTGGAAATCTTCTCGCGTTTCCAGGCATCCTTCACTGCGTCAGTATTAGCGATGAACACGGTGCGCGATTCCAGCACCGTGTCGATGATGCGCAGCCGGTTGGCGCGCAGCGACGATCCCGTCTCCGTGATCTCCACGATGGCGTCGGCCAGTTGCGGAACCTTCACCTCCGTCGCTCCCCAGGAAAACTCCACCCGCGCCTCCACGCCGTGCCGCGCCAGATATTTCTTGGTCAGGTTCACCACTTCCGTGGCGATCACCTTGCCTTGCAGGTCGCTCGCCGATTGCGCGGGATCGTTATCGGGCACCGCCAGAACCCAGCGCACCGGCGCCAGGCTTTGCTTGGCGTACAGAAGTTCCGCCATCTCTTGCACTTCCGCGCCCGTTTCCAACACCCAATCGCGCCCGGTGATGCCGGCATCAAGCGCGCCCGTTTCCACGTAGCGCGCCATCTCCTGCGCGCGCACCAGCATGCAGGTAACTTCCGGATCGTCGATGTTGGGGAAGTAGCTGCGCGAGTTCACCGTCACGCGCCAACCCGCGCGCGCCAGCAGTTGCAGGGTTGCGTCTTGCAGGCTGCCTTTGGGCAAGCCCAGCTTCAACACCGGAGCCGGTTTCGTCGTGCTCATTTGCGCGACCCTCCGCCGTACACAGTGCCGGGATCGAACGCGCGCTCCTCGACAATGTTCGCGTCGCCGTTCTCATCCAGCCGCCGGAAGAAGCAGCTTCGGTAGCCTTCGTGGCAGACGCCCGGGCCCACAGGGTCGACCCGCACCAGGATCGTATCCAGGTCGCAATCTACGCGCATTTCGCGCACCCGCAGCACGTGGCCGCTCTGCTCGCCCTTGCGCCAGAGCTTCCCGCGCGAGCGGCTGAAAAAGGTCACCGCGCCCGTCGAGCGCGTCTCCGCGTACGCTTCCTCGTTCATGAATCCCAGCATGAGCACCTCGCCCGTGCGCGCGTCCTGCACGATCGCGGGAACCAGCCCATCCAGCTTGTCAAAATCCAGGTCCATCGTTCCTCCCAGAACAAGTCCAATCGATACAAGGCTAAAGGATCCCGCCCCTCGGTTGTCATCCCGAACCCCGGGGTCCCCAAGGCGCGCCGCTCTTGCGTGCCTTGGGGCGGGAACCCAGCCGCGCTTTGTGCGGATGGGGGTGAGGGATTTACTTTTTCTCCACTACAAAAAAAAACCGCTGGGCGTTTGCCGCGCCAGCGGGTCAGTGAGAGCGCTTTACGAATCTTTCTCGGCTACTCAAGCCTCCGCGGGCACGGCTCCTCGCCGTGATGATGATGGTAATGATGATGATGCCCGCGTGCTTTCATGGCTCGAAAACTGTAACGAAAACTCACAGCCCCGTCAAGTGACACAGCCACTCCTGGCTCTGCTCCGATATTCCAACGGCATAGTTTGTAGCTCAGGTCGCGGACGCGGGTGTTGCGTCCGAGACCTGAGGCTTTTCTCTGCGCTCCCCACCCTAGCGCCTCCGCTGTCATCCCGAACCCAGCCGCGTTTTTTGCGGATGGCGGTGAGGGATCTGCTTTTGGCTTTCCTCTTCTATTTGCCTTCGTTTTCCTTCAGCTTCAGCGCCGCCGAGTTGATGCAGAACCGCAACCCCGTAGGCTTCGGCCCATCGGGGAACACATGCCCCAAGTGCGCCTCGCATTTGCGGCACATCACTTCCGTGCGCACCATGCCGTAGGATTCGTCCGTCTCCAGTTCCACCCGCGAATCATCCATCGGCGCATAGAAGCTTGGCCAGCCTGTCCCGGAATCGAATTTGGTCGCCGAATCGAAGAGCGGCTCGCCGCAGCAGACGCACTCGAAAACCCCGTGCTTCTCGGTATTCCAGTATTTCCCGGTAAACGCCGGCTCGGTGCCTTTCTTGCGCGTTACCTGGTACTCTTGGTCGGAAAGCTGCTGGCGCCATTCGGCGTCCGTTTTGTTCACTTTCTCGAGTTTTTCTTTGCTTTGTTGCGTCGCCTGTTTTTCCATGTGGCAGACTCCAATAGGGTGAGGACGCTCTCGCGCGAGCCCCTATTCTAGCTCGTTTTGAATGAAGCCAAAAGCGTCCGCGCTCGCTGCCGGGATGCAAAAAGTGCCGTTTGCACTGCGCGCGAACCCGCGCCGGACCGCCATTCGACTATAATTTAGAATTTAGCAGCGAGGGAGCAAAAGGACTGAAAAGGGGATAACGGGATGGCCAATAGCGCACTCGAGTCGGCAGCGGAACTGAAGCGCCATCTTTTCTACGAGACTTCGCACTCGCCCGCGCTTTCCGATCTCGTCGGCTATGAAAAAGCGCGCGACATCGTCGACTTCTGCTTCATCGCCAATCCTTACTACCCCACGCCCGAGATGTTGCGCGATCTCGAACAAAATCTCGCCAATCTCATCAAGTCTTATCCGTCCAGCAGTCCCATCATGAGCCAGCAGAATCTGGCCGCCGTCCTGCACGTCAGCCCCGATAAGCTGATCATCGGCAATGGCGCTACCGAACTGATCGTGCTCATCGACACCTTCCTCATCGACCGCTTCGCCGTGCCCATCCCCACCTTCGGCGAATACATCGAGAAGCTCCGCGATCAGCGCGACGCCGAACTCTATCCCCTCGATCCCCAGCAGCGCTACGAACTCCGCCTGTTCGACTATCTGCGCTGGATTCACCAGCGCAATCTGCGCTCCGCGCTCATCATCAATCCTGGCAATCCCACCGGCCAGTTCCTTCCTCTCGACGATATGATCGACTTCCTCAACGCCGCCTCCGATCTCGAGCTCGTCATCGTCGACGAATCCTTCATCGATTTCGCCGGCGATCCCGTGCCCAGCCTGATGCCCCTGGCGGAGCGCTTCTCCAATCTGCTCATCGTCAGGAGCATGAGCAAACATTGCGGCGTTCCCGGCCTGCGCCTGGGGTATTGCTATAGCACCAATCTGTATCTGCTCAATCGCCTGCGCCGCTTCATTCCCACCTGGAACCTCAATACGCTCGCGGAATATTTCCTCTCGCTCTTGCCAAAAACCGACGCCGCCTACCACGAAGCCCGCAAGCGTTTAATGTCCGATGTCCGCTGGCTCCACGGCGCCTTGCAATCGATTCGCGGCATCGACGTCTATCCCACCGGCGCCAACTTCGTCTTGTTCAAGGTGAATACCGGAATGACTGCGACCGAATTGCAGGCCCGCCTGCTCGAGGATCACCGCATGTACGTGCGCGACTGCTCCAATAAGATCGGCATGGACGACCGCCACATTCGCGTGGCCTCGCAGGGCCGCGAAAAAGACGCGCGTCTCGTCGACGCCTTGCGCGCCCTGGCCCAGTGAGAGTAGCGCACATCCTCGCCGCATCTCGCAGAAAAGCCCAATGAGACGGCCCGTCGTCCTCGTCGTCACGCGGCGCACCAGTCGCAAACACAAGCTCATCGATTACGTCGGCGAATTCCATCTCCAGCTTCTCATTCGCGTCAAAACGCTTCCCATCATGGTTCCCGTGGTGGAGAACGCGCCGAGCTGCCTCTCGCAATACAGGGAGCATATGCGCGGGCTGCTGATCGTCGAAGGAGAAGACATCGAGCCCAAGCGTTACGATCACGAAGATGCCAACCTGCGCTATCTCGAAAAAACACATTCGTTGAAGGACGCCATCGAAATCCGCCTGGCCCGCCACGCCTTGCGCAACGATATCCCCATCATGGGAATCTGCCGCGGCTCGCAGCTGCTCAACGTGATCTACGGCGGCTCTCTATTCGGCGACGTGCAGAAGGAGAAGCAGTCCGAGCTGAAGCACATCGACTTCGAACACTACGACGAATACCGCCATCCGGTGACCATCGTCCCCGGCACACCCCTCGAGCAATGGTATCGGCGCCGCGAGTTGCTCGTGAATAGCTATCACCATCAGGGCGCCCGCCGCCTCGGCCGTCACCTGAAACCCATGGCGCATGCAGAGGATGGCCTCGTAGAGGCCTTCTACGACCCCCGCCATCGCTTCGTCGTAGGCCTGCAGTTCCATCCCGAACGCATGCTCGAGGAGTACGCGGGGAACTGGCGCATCTGGCGTGCCTTCGGCGCCGCGGTGCATCATAGAAACGCCGCCGGCGACGGCATCGTCGCCAATCTGCATCAGAAGAAAAGCGACGCCAGCCGCGCCTCAAAACGCGAACCCGCCCCCGCACCGGCGTCGCAATAACGCCATGCCCGCGAGCCGTCACCCCGAACCCGGCCGCATTCTGGACGGGGGTGAGGGATCTGCTTTTCTCCCGGCGTTCCCCGCGTCTTCTCTTAGCAAACCTCTCTTTCGGTTTTTTTTCTTCAGGGCGGATCGGCCATCGCCGCTCGTCCACGCAGGCGCATCGCTCGCCGGAAACGATTCGTCCGATGATTCGGCAACGGGATCGATCGCTTGGTCGATCGCGTCCGGCATATTTTTTGGCCTATTGCTCGTTTTTATTTTGTTCTTTGCCGCCATAAGCATCCGCCGTTCAGTGAGCGCGTCCTTTGCAACCGGCATGATTGCAACGGCAATCGATGTCCGGCATATTCTTCACCGCTTCGCATTCCACACTGCAATAACTGCTGTCCTTCGCCGCCGTGCAGGAGCACGCCGGATGCGCGCATTTAGTCGCTTTCCCTTCAGCCATAGCCATAGCACCTCCTCGCCGTCGAAACGCCTGCTATTCGATGCAGAGGTTTCGTGCGCTGAGCCTCTTTACTCGCGCGGTATAATTGATATATGCATGCGGAAGGTGATCGCGTGCAGGGAGCGTTTCGCGGAAGGCCTTCGGACTTGGTCGAGCGTAAGGCTAAACTTGTGCTTTCGTCCGAAAGAATGCTTTCCCAAGGCGGAAGCTGTAAATCGTTTAGAATGAAAACGTTTTCCAATTTATAAAAATAACTGGTTTAGAATGACAACGTTTCCAAAAAAGGGTGGGGGAGGGGCCCCTCCGGGGACGCGCAAAAGTCTACCAACAGGATGAGCTTTTGCGCGTTAAACAAAGTCCGGCGGCGCACTCTCCGTGCCAAACTCGGCGATCCGATCATCATGCTGTCATCCCGAACCCCGGGGTCCCCAAAACACGCCGGTTCTGCGCGTTTTGGGGTGGGAACCCGGCCGTATTTCGGACGGCGGTGAGGGATCCGCTTTTGTGAAGGTAACGCAATGATTCGCCGGGATTTCTTTAGGAACTCGCTGGCCATGGCCGCGTTGGCGGCGGGGACGGGGACTGATCCGCTCCCCGCATCGCCCGCGCCGCGCCCTCCCGAAACCGCGCCGTTTCCCAAAGCGCCGGGCCTCACCAAATACGTCTCCGAATTCATCGTCAACACGAAATACGCCGACATCCCCGCCGACGTGCTGGAGCTAGGCCGGAAATCGCTCCTCGATGGCTTCGGCCTGGCGCTCGCCGGCTCAGCTTCGGTGATGGCGCCGCTCGTCCGCCAGTATCTGCAAAATCTCGGCGTGAACGGCAAAGCCGCCGTCATCGGCTCGAGCCTAAAAAGCGCCCGCGCGCTTCGCCGCCTTTGCCAATGGCGTCTCCATCCACGCCGACGATTTCGACGATACCCAGCTCGCCGCGGCCAAGGATCGCGTCTACGGCTTGCTCACCCATCCCAGTGTCACCACGCTTCCTCCGGCCTTTGCCATGTGCGAACTCGCGCAGCGCTCCGGCAAGGAGTTCATGCTGGCCTATCACGTGGGCGTCGAAGTGGAGAGCAAAATCGCCGAAGCCATTCGATCCCCGCCATTACAACGACGGGTTTCACACCACCGGCACCTGCGGATCGTTTGGCAGCGCCGCCGCCTGCGCCAAGCTTCGCGGACTCAACCCGCTGCAGACGGCCTACGCTCTCGGCGTAGCGGCAGCGGAAGGCGGCGGCTTGCGCGATAATTTCGGCTCCATGACCAAGCCATTTCACGCCGGCCACGCCGCGGAAAACGGAACCGTCGCGGTGGACCTAGCCGCCCTGGGCTGGACCGCCGCTCCCGACATTCTCGAGGGCGCCGCTGCGGATTTTTTCAGGCCGAGGGAGGCGGATTCGATCCCGGCTCCATCGTCAACCGGCTGGGCAAAGCCCTGGACCTTCGCCTCGCCCGGCGTTTCCATCAAGCCGTTTCCTTCGGGTTCGCTCACGCATCCGGCCATGGGCGAATGGCTGGCCATGATTCGCAAAAATGACATCAAGCCGTCCGACGTGGAAAAAATCGACATCGGCACCAGCCACAATCTCACCACCACTCTGTATCATCATCGCCCCACCACGGGACTCGAGGGCAAGTTCAGCATGGAGTTTGGCCTCAGCATCCTGGTTCTCGATCGCAAGGCGGGATTGAACGAATATCAGGACGCGGTGGTGCGCCGCCCCGACGTGCAAGCGATGATCCAGCGGGTGAACTTCCACGTCGATCCCGTGGCCGAGGCCGCCGGCTTCGACAAGATGACCAGCATCCTCAAAGTGACTTTGAAGGACGGCCGGGTGCTTTCCGGCCGCGCCGATTTCGCCAAGGGCAGTCCCGCCAATCCCATGAGCTTCGACGAAGTGGCCGACAAATTCCGCGGCTGCGCGGATTTCGCCAAGTGGCCCAAAGAAAAGACCGAAGCCGCGATCGAATTCGTCAAGACTCTCGAAAGCGCGCCGGATATGAGCAAGCTCTCGGTCTTGCTCACTGCCTGACGTCCCATCTCGCCCATTCAAAAAATGACTTCCGCCCAATCCAAAACCTACAAAATCGCCTCGATCCCCGGCGACGGCATCGGCAGGGAAGTCCTCCCCGAAGGAATCCGTGTCGCCGAAGCCGCCGCGCGCCGCTTTGGATTTTCTCTCCAGTGGAAAGAGTTCGATTGGAGCTGCGAGGTCTATCTCCACACCGGCCGCATGATGCCCGAGGACGGCCTCGATCAGCTTCGCCCCTTCGACGCCATCTTTCTCGGCGCCGTAGGCCATCCGAAAGTGCCCGATCACGTTTCGCTCTGGGGCCTGCTCATTCCCATTCGCCGCGGATTCCAGCAATACGCCAATATTCGCCCCGTGCGTTTGCTTCCCGGCATTGAGCCTGCGGTCAGGAATTTCCCGCCGGGGCAGATCGATTTCTGCGTGGTCCGCGAGAATAACGAAGGCGAATACTCCAATATCGGCGGGCGTCTTTTCGAGGGCACCGAAGAGGAGTTCGCGCTGCAGCAATCCGTCTTCACGCGGCGCGGATGCGATCGCATCATCCGTTACGCTTTCGAGCTGGCGAAAGCGCGCCGCCGCCACGTAACTTCGGCGACCAAATCGAACGGCATCATCTACACCATGCCCTTCTGGGACGAGCGCTTCGCCGCTATGGCCAAGCAGTATCCGGAAATTCGCACCGACCAATTTCACATCGATATCCTCAGCGCGCATTTCGTGCGGCATCCGGACTGGTTCGATGTGGTGGTCGGATCGAATCTCTTCGGCGACATTCTTTCGGACTTAGGCCCGGCAATCGCGGGATCGATTGGAATCGCGCCCTCGGGAAATCTCAATCCCGAACGAGAATTTCCCTCCATGTTCGAGCCCGTGCACGGCTCCGCGCCGGACATCGCCGGAAAAGGCATCGCCAATCCGATTGGCCAAATCTGGTCCGGCGCGATGATGCTGCGCCATCTGGGCGAAGCTTCCGCCGCGGACGCCATCGAGCGCGCCATCGAGAAAGTTTTGGGAAGCGGCGGACCGCGCACAGCCGATATCGGCGGCCGCGCAAACACCAGGGAAGTAGGCGAAGCAATCGCCTCGGAAGTGAAAGGCTAGAGCAGTATCCGCTTCGCCCCGTGCTGAAGAAGTTTCTACGCTGTCATTCTGAGCGAAGCGAAGAATCTCTCCGCGTTACGGATTCGGCTGCGAACCCTGCTGCGGGTTCTTGCTCAAGCGCCGGAAATAATCCGCCACCGAATCCTGATATCCCGAAGGTATGGGTTGCGAATCGCCGCTGCGAATCTGGCCCGCGTCGGCATCGTTCGCATCGGCCTGCCGCCGCAGCCGCAACTCGAGTTTGTCCACGCTGGTGAGTACCTGGTCGTGCAGTCCCTCCAGCATGGCCGGATTCCCGGGGAAGCGGCTGGGATCGAGCCGCTGCATCTCCTTGATCAGCTCCTGAAGGTCCGCCAACGGTTCGGGCTGGCCCTGGAAGCTCTGCCGCAAGGCGTTGAGCTGGCGCACCGCGTCTTCGTAAGCTCGCTGAATCTCCTGCGGCGTGGAAGGAACCTGTTGCGTCTCGCGTCCCGGCGCCCAAGTCCCGCCGGTATCGCCGCCATAAAATTGGCGATCGATGGGGCCGTAACCGCCGCCGAAGGCGCCGCCGCGCGGACCGAGCTGTCCCCCGTTAGCTCCGCCGTTCTGGCCATTGGCCTGGGCTTGCTGGTTTCCCTGGCCCGGCTGCCCGTTACCTGGTTGACCGTTGCGGTTGAGCTGGCCCATCTGCGGCTGCTGTCCCGGCTGCAATTGTTGTTGTCCTGGTTGCCCCTGCCCCTGCTGACCGGGCTGCTGTCCGCGTTGTCCCGGCTGACCATTGCGGGCTTCGGCGTCGCTCATGCCGCGAGCCAGCGCTTCCATTTGGTTGCGCAGGCGCTCCACTTGATTGAGCACTTGCTGCGGATCCTGTTGCTGGCGATTGAAAGCCTGCTGCGCCTGATGCAGCTGATCGTCGAGCCGCTGCATGCCTTCGGGAATGCCGTTGCCGCTTAGCCCTTTCATCTTTTCCCCGGCGTCGTTCGTGCTGGGATCGATGCCGCGGCGAATCCAGTCCGCGCTCTTGTTGAGGCGATTGGTCAGGTCGTCCTGCTCCATGCCGCTCAGGGCCTGGCGCAGTTTATCGGCGGACTTCGGCTGCCCCGCTCCGAAAGATCGCGCCGCTTCCTGCATCTGCTTTTCCAGCGCGCTCAGCGCTTCGGCGGTCTGCTGGCGGTCGTCGGCGAGTTTGGACTGATCGCCGGTCTGGCTCAGGCCATCGGCCGTATTGCCGTGCGCGAACATCTGCCGCTCGCGCGCTTCCTCGTCCGCCTCTTCCTTCTGGAGGCGATCGCCTTCGCGGGCCAGGGCGTCCATCTGCTGCGAAGATTCGCGCTGCTGCAAGCCGTTCATGAGGTTGGAGGCTTCCTGTAAACGCTCCGCCGCGCGGCGAGCGGCGGCGCCGTTTTGATCCTTGGAGGCCGCGCGTTCCATATCTTCCTTGGCCTGCCGCAGATCATTCAGGGCCTGTTGCATGCGCTCATTGGCCTGCTGCGAAGCGCTTTGCTGCTGCTGCGAACCGTTGGGCGAACCGTTGGGCGAGCCGCTGGCCGATCCGCTGGGCGAACCATTCGATCCTTGCTGGCCGTTGGCGCCGGAACTGGCGCTCTGCTGCCCGCTCTGTTGCCCACTTTGTTGTCCGCTTTGCTGGCCACTCTGTTGCCCGCTCTGCTGTCCGCTTTGTTGCTGACCGTTCTGCTGCTGCCCCTGCTGATTCTGCTGCTGGTTTTTCGCCAACTGCTCCATCTGGCGCTGCAGCTCCTCGGCTTCGCGGCGCAGCATCTCTTCCTGCCAGCGTTGGTCATACGTCTGGTTATTTCCGTTTTGCTGCTGGGCCAACTCTTGCTGGCGCTGGGCCAACTGCTCCAGTTTCTGCAGCGCCTCATCGATCTCCTGAGAACGCTGATTCTGCGAAGAGGCTGTCTGCCCGGTTTCGTACTGATTCTTCTCGGTATCCAGTTCGAGATCGAACAGGCTGGAGAGATCGCGCCCGGCCATTCCTCCGCCGCCTCCGCCCCCGCCCCTGGCCCCGAACGCCACCTGAATCTCGCGGAAGGTCGCTTCGGCGCGAAGCAGGTATTGCAGAGACTTCTGCTCGTCGGGTATGGCATCGGACCACTTCTGCTTCTGCAATTTGTCCGCAGCCGGTCCCATGGCCGCGGCGGCGCTGGACATATCCTTCTCGAAATCGCTGAACTCCTGGTTGGCGTCGCTCAGTTCGCGGGCTTCCAGGCGGCCGGCAAGAGAGACGGCCTGATCGCGCAGCTTCGACTGCACTCCGGAGAGGAACTTGGCATTTTCCATGCCTTCCTCTTTGGTGGGCTTGTGATCGGTATCGCCCTTCTGCTTCCAGGTCGCGGCGATGATCTCTTTTTCGCGCTGGGAGATTTCGGTCTGATCGCCCTGGCCGAAGCTTCCTCCGCCGCCACCGCCTCCGCCGCCAGCCTGCTGCGATTGCGAGAATTCGCGCTCGAAGGGGTCAGCTTGAATGAAGAACATATCCGTCCGCGATTCCGAGCGCGCATCCTTGGCCGTGGCATAGATGCTGACGATGTCGCCGGGAACAAGCTTGAAGTCCTCGAGGGAGAGAACCGTGGCGCCATCGACTTGCTTCGAGCCCTTCTGCTTCAGCATGCTGATGGTCTTTTCGTCGCCGCCATTGACGGAGTAGTGCAAGTCGACGGCGTTCAACCCGAACTCGCCGTCGGCGTTGACGTTGACGGTGACTTCCTCGATGGGGCTGGCGCGATAGTCGCCGGCGGGCTTGTTGAGCCGCACTTCGGGAGGATTGGCCTTGCGAGCCTCGATAAAGAAGTCGTCGGAGACCCTCAGTGTCTCGCCCTGCTCGTTGGCGGCCACGTGATATTGCCCGTCCTTATCGATGTGTACGGTCCCCTTGTAGACGTTGCCTTCGCCGCCCGAGAGTCCGAGCGGCTGATCGTCCACACCAGGCTGCCGCCATTCATGGGGCGGTCGGTGGTGATTTCGAGGTCGGCCTGGGTGCCCTCGACGGCGCGCAAATCGCCGCCGTGTTCATCCACCTGATTTTTCAATCCGGTCCAGGAAGGGAATCGGTACGTAACGCGAATCTGCTTCACCTGGGCCATATCGACCACGCGCAAATTGAAGTGCTGCGACGTGAGCGGACCGGCCTGGACGTAGTATTCCACGCCTTCGGGCAAGCCGGCGAAGAGGAACTGGAATCCGGAGCCTCCCGGCTGCGGCTGCATGGGAACCTGCTCCCACTTCGTGGCGCTTTGGAAGCGAGCGAAAAGCTTGGCGTTATTGGACTGCAGCCCGCTGAGCTGGGCGGTGATCAACTGATCGGCATTGCGCCGCACCGCGGCATTTCCCGGCGCCACTTGCAATACATAGATCGGCGCGATGACATGCGCGCCCCCGGCCCAAATCAGCTCGGCCCCATGGCCCAGATAGCCGGGCCCGGCAACGACCAGCCAAATCAGAATCGCCAGAGAAGCCAATCCAAGTGCCAGCGATCCGAACAGGCGGCTGTTGGGAACCAGTTGGTCGGGCTGCGCGTCGCGCGAGACTTCCAGCGTGTCGGCAGCCAATAGGTCGAGGAAGGGCTCCTTCTTGGTCTTATCGCGTTCCGCGTAGGTAACCAGTCGCTGCTCGAACTGCGGGAAGGCGCTTTCCGCTTTCCCGGCGGCGCGCCGAGTGTTGAGCCCGTACAGCGGGAGAGCCAAACCGAAGCCAATCACCAGGGCCAGCGCAATTAGCAGGACCACGCGCGAGGTCGTCAGGGTCCAGGAAGCGAAGGCATAGTGGTTGGCGAACAGCACCAGGACCACAGTGAGGGCCAGCGCCACCGAGGTGAAGACGGCGGTTCCGCGCAGGACAGCGCCGATACGCAAGCGCTTCTGCACCTGCTTGATATAGGAGTCCAGGTGATACCGAGTGTTCATGGCTCCTCCCGGGACATCGTCAGATATTGGCTCGAAAGCAAGGATTCCGCAAGCGTGGCAACCAGTAGAAGCAGCACGGCATACCACCAGAGGCTATAGGGCTTTTTCTGGTCCTGGGTGACGGCTCCGGGGGTAGCTGCTTGCTGATCCGTATTCGCGGCATTTCCGGTCCAGAGCGCCAAGGTGTCCCTGGGAATCACGTCCAGGTCCGATTCCCGCCGGTCCGCGTTTACGCCCACAAGGTCCTGGCGGCCGCTGGCCAGGCGCAGCTGATAGAAGCCCGCGCGGGTGAGCTGAAACGACTGGGCAGTGACCGCTTCCTTGAGGGAAAGCGGCCGCTTGCCATCAGGATCAACCACTTCCACCCCTACAGACTGCTCCTTCGCGGTGCGGAGTTCAAGGAAAGAATCCACCATTCGCGATCCCACGCGGGTTTCCATGCCCGAAAGGTAGCGCGCGGTTTGGTCGATAAAAGGGATGAAAACGGGATGCAGGGGGAAGTCGTTGGTCAAATTGTCGAAGCCGGAGGCAAACAAGACCACCCGGCCCTCACCGATCTTTTTTTCTAACAATAATGGCGTTTGATCCGTGAGGCGGGCGGCCACGCGAGCATCCGGGCTGGCCACGCGCACGGCGAAATAGAACTTCACGCCGGCGAGGTGGCCGGCCTTTTCCACGGAGGGATAAGAGGGGTCGCTGTCGCCGACGGTCTGGAACCGGGCGCCTTCGCGCGAGTAGTAGAGAGTGTCGGTAATGTTATCGCCGAAGATCGGAATGCGCGGATGCCGGGCCGCCGAGGTCCCCGCGGCAATCAGGACGCTGCCGCCCAACTTCACGTAGTTGTTGAGGGAAGCCTCGAAGGAGGCGGGCAGGGAGGCGACGTCGGACAGCACCACGAAATCGTGGCCGGCCGGCTGGACATTGGCCACGCGGTCGACCGTGACGGTCTCCAGGTTAAAGGCGGACTCGGCGGCGGCGGCCAGCGCGTCGCGGAAATAGAGAGGCGAACGGGTATCGTCCGGCTCGTAAACGAAGAGGACTTTGCGCGGGTCGGAGCGCAAGACCGCAAACAGGCTCGAGTCATCGGCCGGCAAGGTGTCGCCGGAATCGATGCGTACTTCGCAGCGCGCCAGTCCGTAAGGAACGTCGAGCGAAGCAAACTCCACCGTGGCGCGGCCGCTCGCGGGAACGTTCACGGTCTGGGTGGCCACGGTTTTACCGTTCACGACCAGGGAGACCGTCTTTTTCGCGTCCGGAGTGTGGTAGCCGGAGATCACCGCTTGCACGCGCGACTTCTTCGGATCGAACACTTCGCCGGGCGCGCTCACGCTTTCCACGGTCCAATTCGCTTCCGGGGCTTTGGCTTCAGGGTGCAGCACTACGGTGACGTTTCCGGGCAAAGACATTTCCGTGAAGCTGGCGGGCATGGCGCTGCGCTGCATGTCACTGAATAGATGCAGCTCGATGGGGGTGTGCACCGTCTCTCCCATGGAGCGCAAAGTGCTTGAGAGCGAGCCGAAGCTGCCGCGGGTGTCGCCGGGCTCGACGCTATCCACGGCGGAGCGAAGCACGCCGGTATCCTGGGTGGGCTCGGTAAGAACGTGCACCTGGGAACCCAAAGACATGACTTGCGCGCGATCGCCCGGCTTGCGCGCATCGAGAAAAGCGAGGGCATCGCGCTTGGCGTCGGCCAGCCGAGTTCCGGCGCGCATGCTGAACGAGTCGTCGATCACCAGCAGGTCGAGTTTTTCTCCCGCCATGGCAGCGGCGGAGCGCTCGATGAAAGGATTGGCGAAGGCCAGCGCGATGAGCAGGATCACCGCCAGGCGAAAGGCCAGCAGCAGCAGATAGCGCAGGCGGCGATGCTTGATGGAGCTTTGCGTGCGCCGCTCGAAGAACATGAGCGAGCTGAAGGGCAGCGGCGTGGTTCTATGGCGGCGCAGCAGGTGCAGATAGATGGGCAAACCCGCCGCAAGGCCGCCGGCCAGGAACCAGGGAGCCAGAAAACCCATCAATGCCTCCTCTGGCGATGCGACAGATATTCGCGCAGCGCGCCGTCCAGCGGATGATCGGTGACGAACAGGTGGTAATCCATGCCCGCGCCGCGGGTGCGGTTCTGCAGATCGGCCACGTGGGAGTTCACTCGATTGCGGTACTCCTCGCGGCCATATTCCGGCGTTACTTCCAGGCTCTCCTCGGTCTCCATATCGACCAGCAGGACGGCTTCGTTGAGCTCGGGCTTCAGCTCGTGCGGATCCAGGATGTGGAAGAGCACCACTTCATTGCCGTGATAGCGCAGCGGCTCGATGGTGTGGACGATCTTTTCCGGCGAGTCGAAGAAATCGGAGATCACCACCACCAGGCCGCGCTTGCGGAGAAAATTCTGGAAGTGCAGCATGGGCTTGGCGTAGTCGGTGCTGGCGCGAGGCTGGGCGTTCTCCAGGCTGCTGAGCAAGCGATATAGCTGCCCCTGGCGCGTGGAGGCGCGGACATAGGAACGCACCTCGTCGTCAAAGACGATGAGGCCGGCGGCATCGCGCTGGGTTTGTATGGTGAGATAAAAAATGGAAGCGGCCAGATACCGCGCGTAATCCATTTTGGTGACGCCGCTCGAGGCGAAGTTCATGGAGCTGCTGGCATCGAGCAGGATGGTCAGCAGGGTATTGGTCTCGCCGCGGTAGCGCTTCAGATAGGCGCGTTCGGTGCGGGCAAAGACGTTCCAATCCACGTGGCGCAGATCGTCGCCGGGACTATAGGCGCGATACTCGGCGAACTCCTGGCTGAAGCCGAAGTCGGGCGAGCGATGCAGGCCGGCGACGAAACCGTCCACGACGGTTTTGGCGACCAGATCGAGGCCCGAAATTCCTGCAAGGATCTTGGGGTCGAGATATCGCTGCACGTCAGGCTCCCGAAGGCGGCGGCATGGATTCGAGCAGGCGGTGCAAAATCTGGTCCGAATCGATGCGATCCGATTCCGCGTGGAAGTTCAACAAGATGCGATGCCGGAGCACAGGGATGGCCAGCGAAGTGATGTCGTCGTAGGTGACGTGATAGCGGCGGCGCGACAGGGCCCGGGCCTTGGCGGCCAGCACGATGAACTGCGCGGCGCGCACGCTGGCGCCGTAGTTCACGTATTTCTTCACGAAGTCGGGTGCCAGGCCGCTGTTATGCCGCGTGGCGCGGACCAGATCGACGACGTAGCGAGCGAGAGTTTCGGCGATGGGGACCATGCGCACCAACTGCTGGAAATCGAGAATCTCCTCGGCGTTGGTTACCGCGTCCACATGGGCCACGCGCGTGGCCGTGGTGAGGTCCACGACCTTTACTTCGTGCTCGGCGCTCAAGTAATCGAGAACCGTATTGAAGAGGAAGCGGTCCAGTTGCGCTTCGGGCAGGGGATAGGTGCCTTCCAGTTCGATGGGGTTCTGCGTGGCCAGGACGAAAAAGGGCGCGGGCAATGTGTAGTGATTGCCGCGCACCGTGCAGGAAAGCTCCTGCATGGCTTCGAGGAGCGCGGATTGCGTCTTGGGCGGGGTGCGGTTGATCTCATCGGCTAATACGATATTGCCGAAGATGGGGCCGGGAACGAAGGTCCAGCGGCGATGGCCGGTGGTGGGATCTTCCTCAATGATGTCCGTTCCGGTGATGTCCGAGGGCATCAGGTCTGGCGTGAATTGAATGCGGCGGAACATCAGGCCCAGGGTACTCGCGATGGTGCGCACCATGAGGGTCTTGGCCGTGCCGGGAAGCCCGGTGATGAGGCAGTGGCCGCCGACGAATAGCGCCGTGAGAATCTGGTCCAGCACTTCTTCCTGACCGACGATGACCTGGCGAACTTGGCCGAGAATGGCGTCGCGCACGGATTGAAAGCGCTCGACGCGCCTTTTCAGTTCCACGGAATCCAGATTCAGTTCAGCGAGTGTGGCCACTTGTCATTTTCCTTTCTGGGGGTCCTCGAGCTGTAAGAGCAATTTCTGCGCCGGGCGATAGTCGGGCGCGGCCTCGAGCGAGGCCAGCAGATGGTCCTTGGCCTGATCCTGCTGGCCGGCGGCGAAGTAGGCGCGCGCGGCGTTGAACTGGGCGGAGGCCTGGTCGAGCGGGTGCATGTCCACCACGGCATTGCACTCGCGGATGTCGTTGGGCAGATCCTTCTGGTCGAAGAGCAGGTCGCAAAGCTGGCGGTGCAAGTCCTCATCGACGGGCGCGATGTAGTTGAGGCGCTCGAGCGTGGCGGCGGCTTCCTGGGGATTGCCCATCTCCTTTTCGAGCGAAGCCAGCTCCTTCAAAGCCTGCGGACTCATGCCGCCGATTTTTTCGTACTTGGTGAGCACTTCCATCTCGGACTTTTTGTCGCCGGTGGCCTTGTAGGCTTCGGCCAGGAATTGATAGACGTTGGCGCCCTCGATGTAATCGGGGTACAGCGCCAGCACCGCAGGTCCATTCTGAATGACGGCGTCCCAGTCCATATTCTTTACCGCCTCGGCCAGCGCTTTAATGCGATTGCGCCAATCGTCGAAAGAAGCGGCCATTTTACCCAAGTTACGCTGCTCGTACAGCCAGGTGAAGAACTGCTTATCGAACTCCTCGGGCGACATGCCCAGATTTTCCTGGATGGCCTCGGGCGTGGTCTTGGACTGGGCGAAGGAGTGCACCATGTCCAGAATTTTGTCCAGGCCCCATCGATCCTGGATGTAGTCCAGGATGCGGCCGGCCTGGAAGTAGGAGACGATCACCTGGCTCTCGTACTCGGGACGGATGAAGCCGCGGTCGAGCTCGGCAATGGGCAGCAATTTCTTGTCGCGGACGGCGAGCAAAATTTCCGGCGTCACGCGGTCGCCCCATTCGGGAGAGACCTGCGTCTCTTCGTGCACCGAAAGGCCCTCGGTGAACCAGCGCGGCACGCGGTGGTTGGTGGCGGTGAGAATGAAGACGTGGCTCATCTCGTGCCACAGTGTGCTGCCCCATTGATAGGTGCCGGGCGGGCGGCCGGAGGGGCTATCCATGGCCAGCACTTCGCCGAAGGTGACGCCCAGCGCGCCCAGGCCGGGCATGGCCAGAGTGCGCACGGCGAAATCTTCGTGGTCGGGGTAAAGCTCCACCTGCACCAGGCCGGGCAGCGTCATCTTGTACTTCTTTGTATAGGTAGCGATGGAGCGATCGACTTCGGCCTGCACGTAAGGCAGAAGCAGGTCGGCTTCTTTCTTGTGCAGCTTGATGATGGAGACGTCGTCCTTGAAGGTAAGAAAATTCTTGTAGCTGTCGAGCAGGCGCAGGCTGTTTACGGTGGCCGCGTCGCGGTAGCCATTGTCGTAGCACAACTCCAGCTGCTTGAGCGGCTCGTCGGTCTGGCCCAGGCGCATGAGGTTGATGCCCAACTCCGAGCGCGCCGACCAGAGTCGCGGATCGGCTTCGATGGCCTTGCGGAGGTAGGCGACGCCATCGTCGTAGCGGCGATTGATGATCAGGTGGTGAGCGATCAAGGCGTAGCCTTCGCCGTACGTGGGATTCACCGCTTTGATCTTGGCGAGCCACGCGTCCGGGGAGCGGTCGGCCAGCACTTCGATGGCGGCGTGGATGGCCATGGCGTCCAGCGCTTCGGGCGAGATTTTCAGCGCTTCGTCGGCTTCCTCGCCGGCGCCCTTCGTATCGGAATCCTCCAGATTCAGATTGGCCAAAAGCTCGTGCGCTGCGACCAGCTTGGGATCGAACTCCAGGGCCTGCTTGGCTTCGGCGACGGCCTTATTGTCGAAGCCGTCCGCGCTCACGAGAGCGAGGCCAAGATAAGCCTGGGCGTTTTTGGGATCGCGCATGAGCGCTTCCTGAAAGAGGTCGGCGGCATCCTTGTTATTGAAGCGCTCGTGGAACAGGAGTCCCCAGCGCACCCGGATGTTGGCGTTCATGGGCGACTGCTCGACGGCCGCGCGGAATTCGTTGTTGGCGTCCTGATACTGCTCCAGGCCCCAATCGCCCTCGGCGCGAACGGCCGGTTCGCGCGACTGCGTGAGCGATTCAAAACACGCCTTGGCCTGATCGTTGTGCCCGTGCTTGCGGAGCGCCTGGCAGTCCTCTGGCGTGGCGGGCGGCGCGGCGGCGCGCGCGAAGTTAGCGGCGGCCACCAGGAAGGCGGCCGCGGCCAGGATCAGGATCGAGCTTCGGAGCCTGCCATTCACTTATCCAGCTCCTGCTGCACCTCAGCCAATTGGAGGAGCGCTTGGGTCAACTGCCGCTTGTAGTCGTCCGAATCCATGGCGGCCTTCTCGTATTTGAGCTTATCGATCTGCTGTTCGAGCGCTTCTTTTTTGGCCAGCAGATCGCGCTTGGCCGGATCGGCGGCCTCGCGCTGGGCCTCGCCAATGCGCACCAGGGTGAATGTGGAGAGGAACAGGCCTTCGTTATTTTCGCTGGAAGGAGCGCGCACGGCATCGGCCTTGCCGGTGTCTTCAAATTGAGGATGCTCGGTGGCCAGGCGTTTCTGGGTCTGGTAGAAATCGGTGGTCTTGCGATCCGCGTATTGGAACGCTTCGAGCGCGGTGATGGATTCGTTCTTATCGACGTCCGCCTCCGGATCGCGCAGGGCTTCCACCCAATAGCGTGCGAAGACCGTGGCGTTTTTCTCCGTGCCGCTCTTGGTGGCGGTTATGACGCCGCGGCCGGGCTTTTTCAGTTCGGCCACCGAGCCGCCGCTGGCGCTGGTGGTGTTCACGATCAACTGGCGCTTGGCCGGGATCTTGTCGCAAAGGGCGGCCAGTTCGCTGCCGGAGATGTCCGGGCCGGGGATATTGAACTTGTACTCGCTGCCGTCGAAGGAGCCGTGGCCGATGAGGATGACGACCAGATCGTCCTCGGGCTTGGCCTCTTTCGCAATCGTGGCGAAGGTTTCATTGATGTGCGCGAGCGAGGCTTCTTTCCCCGATAGCGTATAGACGCGCAGGTCGCCGCCGGAATCCTTCAGCAGCTTATCCAGATCGCTGGCCAGTCCCTCGAAGCGCTGCTCGTAATCGGCCTCGCCGCCGAGGCCGGCGATCGTTACGTAATAGGTGGCGGCGCGCGCGGCCACGGCCGAGAGCGAGAACCAAAGCAGGCCGGCCGCGATGAGGAATTTCGTCTTCACACTGCACCCCGGCATTTTCACACCACACCCCACCTGCGGCGCAGAATCCATTCCGCGGCCGGCAGCAGCATCAGCAGAAGAAAGACCACCGGCATGTTCCAGAGCTCCTTGGCTTGGCGAATGGTGATGCCGGCCTCGGAGTAGGGAATTTGATCGGCCAGCTTGGCCAAGTTCTGAGGCTGCCAATACTGGCCGCCGGTTTGCGAGGAGAGCTTCTCCAGCAGGTCGCGATCCTGCTCGGTGTGGAAGTTCTCGGCCACGCCATCCACGCGCTGGAACATCAGCGTATCGTGGCCCACGTCCTCGTCGCCGTGCTTGGCTGAAATCTCGGCGGTGTAGGTGCCTGGCTTGTCGGCGGTCCATTCGGCATTGAACACGCCCGGAGAGTTGGGATCGGGGGTCATCTCCACCAGCGCCGCAGTATTCTGCGGGCCGAGGAAATGCGCCTCCACGTGAGCATCGCCCAGCGGCATGTAATTTTTGTCGCGCACGTCGGCGGAGATGCGCACGTGGCCGTCGTCAAAGAGCATGGGACTGGGAATGGAGGAGTAGACGCGCCCCGGCGTATCGGAAACCAGCCAGCGCAGGAGTTGTTGCCAGAAGGCCTCCTGCGAAGTGTCGCTGAGCGGCAAAAGCATGCGCCAGTGCCACGTGGATTCCGTGGCCATGATGGCAGTGCGTCCGCGCCCGTAATTTTCCGTGATCAGCAGCGGCGAGTTGCGCGCGCCCACCTTGGCCTCGGCCAGCACAGCGGCGCCGGGTTTGGGCGTGCCCACCTCCTGGTAGTCCATCAAGGGGGGCAGCTTCTTCCAGCGATCGATATTTTTGGCGGGATCTTCCAGCAGCCGGCAAATGATGCTGTCCGCGCCGGCCGGGGTGAGCTCCACGGTGGCGTCCTCGCGATGGAAGGTGTCCTTATGGTTCGGCAGGATCACCGGAAGCAGATCGGCCATATTGGAGACGCCCCAAGCTCCGTCCGCCAGCGAGGAGCGCCCGCCCAGCAGCAAAAGCCCGCCGCCGCGGCGGTCCACGAAATCCTTGATCAACTGCTGCTGTTCCGGCGTGAAGTAGTTCGCCTCCACCGAGCCGATGACGATGCCGTCGTAGGGGAAGAGGTCCTCCACTTTGTTGGGGAATCCTTCGGAAAGCTCCTTGGGGTCGGCGATGCCCTGGCGATAGATCTTGTTTTCGCTGGTGCGCACCATGGAGGAGATTTGCACGATGCGGTCGTTATCCTCGGCGCGCCGGATGAACTTGTACTCCCAGCGCGGCTCCCCCTCTATATAAAGGATGCGCCGCTTATCGGAACGCACATCCACGAGGCGAGTGATGGCGTTGTTGGCGCGGTTCTCCTCGCCGGGCAGGGGATCGATGGAAAAAGAGAGCGGCTTGGCCCCGGCAGCGCCGGCGTTGAACAAGACGTTTTCGGTCTGGATGTTCCCGTCCGGGCCGAAGGTAATGCCTTGCGTGGTGAGCACCTTTTCGCCATCGCGGACGGCCAGCACGCCTTTGCGTCCGGCGAATCCGCGTTGATGGAAAGTGACGCTGGCGGCCAGGCGCGAATCGGCCAGGGTGCGCGCGGGCGCCGCCACGTCATTGATCTCGATATCCTGCGATTGCTCGCGGCCAAAGCCCACCGTGTGCACGGGAATATGGCGGCTGCGCAGCGCGGAAATCGTGTCCAGATCGATGCCGCCGGAGTTGTCGGAGCCGTCGCTGAGCATAAGCACCGCGCCGATGGGCAGATCGGTGGTCTCTGCGGCGAGCTGCTTGAGGCTATCGCCGATATGCGTCACCGGCTGGGAAGGGTGCAGATCGTCGACCTTGTCCACGCGGGTGAGCTTGCTATCCATGCGATAGAGGCGGGTCTGGAAGCGCTTTTGCAGCTCGGTGAGCACGCCACCCTGGAGGGCCTTCACGGCCTGCGCTTCGCGCGTGCTGCCGTTTTCGTTGATGCCCATGCTGGCGGAATCGTCCACCACCACGGCGATGATGTTCTGCTGAGGTTTCAACTCGGAGACCATCAGCGTGGGCTGCCATAGCAGAAGCAGCAAGAGCGCCGCCAAGGCACTCTGCACCAGCCACAGCACGGCCATGCGCCAATTGCGGAGGGTAGGAACCGTTCTCGGAAACTTGCTGAGGAGCAGGAGCGCCAGGCCGCCGCTCACGGCCAGGATCAGCGCGACCAGTATCCACTTCGGCCAGCCGGCGAGCAGAACAAGTTCGCCCCTGGAGAACGCCGAAGCGGGATACTTGAACAGAAATTCAAACATGATTATCCAGCGCTCCAAATTTCCGTGGCGCCAGAAATCTACGCCACCCCAGGTGGGAGTTTCTCCACCTAAGAATTGTTGGCCGGAAAAACCTATCGAAATTCGCTACATTGAAAACTAAGTCTCACTGATGTTTCAAGCTGGACGGAGCGCGTTAGCAAAAGATGAATGAGAAGTCCGCGCCGCCTTGCCTCCATGAGTGCTCTGTAAAAGTTCTTGCAAGCTCCCTCTAAGATGCACGGCTCAATTCTTGCGGATGCATCTCCGATTCCATTCCCCAAAGATAGGAGCTTCCTGGCCAAATGGTTTCGAGCTTGCGCCGGCGGGGACGCCGTAACCGCTACCCGAGAGTATCAAAATGCCGCCAGCATCTCCAGCGGCAAGCCTCCGCGCCGGGGAGCCGGGTCCAGGTGCCGCGAAATTTTACTTTTGTATGCCGAAGGAAGGATGGCTGTACAATCAGTCTACAAACTCAGAGAACCGAGCGATTCCCTGTATGGTTAGGGCCCGATAGGCGCGGTAAGGTCTTTTACAAGAATGGTTCGCTTACGACAGCCTTCCCCTGATTTATGTTGATCGAGGCCTAATCGAGCGTAAGGCTTCAACCGGAGGAGTTATGCTTCGCTGGGCCGTTGCCTTCTTTATCGTCGCCATCGTCGCGGCAATTTTCGGCTTTGGAGATATTGCCGCGGCCGCCACGGGAGTGGCGAAAATCCTGTTCTATGTATTTCTCATTCTGTTCCTGATCTCCCTGATCAGCGGAGTAACGTTGCGACGCCGCATCTAAGCGGATTTCCTCCGCGGTATATCTCGATTTCGCCCGCGGTACATCCTTATAATACTGCCCGTCTATAACTCCCATGATTAGCGAGATTCCGACCCCATTCCAAGGGCCACTGCGCACTCTTGCGCGGCACCTCTCACGGTAGTTCTAAGGAGACATATGCGTACTCAGGCGACAGCTCGCGGCATCACCGATACCGCCGAAACTCATGATCCAGCGCGAATTCTGCGATCCTTTCCTCTCCGATCTTTCCTGATTCGGTCCTTGTTAGTATGCGCGTTCCTGGGTGCGGTGCTGCTGATGGCCGGCACGGCCCGGGCGGATACGATCATCATGGCCAACGGCGACGGCTTCAACGGCACGATCGTCTCGTCGGATGGAAAGCAGTTGACGCTAAAACTCGCCTATGCGGGCGGGACCGTCACGCTGCAATGGTCCGCCGTGCGCCAGGTGATTTCCAGCGAGCCGATCTACGTAGTCACCGCCCAAGGCATGACCGTCAATGGCATGGTCACCACCGACGCCGGCGATCTGGTGGTCACGCCTTCCACGGGCGCACCCGTGCGCATCCCCCTGGCTAATGCGGCGACCATCCGGTCGCTAGAGACGGAGACGGCCTACGAACGCAGCCTGCATCCCGGATGGCTGCAAGACTGGCAGACCACGACGGCGCTGGGCTTCGCGCTGGCGCGCGGCAACAGCCGCACGACGAACCTGAACTTCGCGTTCAATGCGGGACGCACCACGCTGCACGACAAGTTTACGGCTTACGCCACGTCGGTCTACGCGTCCAGCGGCTTGACGGTAGCGCCGGGGGTGACGGCCGGGGTAACGGCCAATGCGATTACCGGCGGCGCACGCTACCAGCACGATATTCGCGATAGAGCTTTCGTGTACGGCGGCGCGGATTTCGACTACAACCAGCTGCAATTCCTGAACCTGCGGTCGATCCTTGGCGTGGGCGCGGGCTACCACGTGATCGCGCAACCGAAGACCAAGTTCGACCTTTTTGCCGGCGGCAACTACACGCGGGAATCGTATTCCACGGGCATCCTGCGAAGCGTGGCCGCGGCCACGGTGGGCGATACCTTCACGCACCAGTGGAACGCCACAAGTATCAACCAGAACTTCCAGTTCTATCCCCAACTGGGTCCTCTGGGGCCATATCGGTTTGCCTTCAATATGACCTTGGCCACGAAGATCCGCGCGTGGCTGGGCTGGCAAACCACGTTGGGCGATCTCTATATCAGCGACCCGATTCCGGGAACGGTGGCCAACGATTTGATTTTCTCGACGGGCATCAACGTGACGTTCAATCATTAGAAAGGGCGCTAGACGGGACATTACTAAGGCATCGACACAAGGGACCGCCCGGCACCCCCAAGGGGTGCATAAGGTATTTGCCGTAGGGATCGGTGCGACAAGTTGTGTCACAATCCCGCCGACCGCGAATCGCAATCTTTGCCGGAGAGTTCATGGGCGAGTTTGAGCCCGTGGAATTTGGAACGCCCGAGGCCGCCGAAACGCGCGAAATGAACGAGACGCTGCAGAACTGGCACGATAGCGATCAGCAAGGGCACTTGGTCCAATTCTACGAGAGCGACGCCTTTCTCGCCGATGAAGTGGCTCGCTTTGTCGGAATGGCCTTGGGCGCCGGAGATGCCGCCGTCGTGATCGCCACGAAAGCCCATCGCGAGCAGATCGAGCGAAACCTGGAAACGCGCCTGTTGGATAGGGCGCGGGCCATCGGCCAAGGGCGGTACGTGGCGCTGGACGCGGCCGAAACCCTGGCCAAGTTCATGGTGGGCGGCATGCCGGACGCGGAACGCTTCCGCGACGTAATCGGAGAGGTCGTTTCGCGGGCCAAGCGAGCGGCTTGCAATAAACCGGCGCGTGTGGCGGCGTTTGGCGAGATGGTGGCGCTGCTATGGGCGGAGGGGAAAAAGAGCGCGGCCATTCGCCTGGAGCAGTTGTGGAACGCTTTGGTGGAGACGCACTCTTTCTCGCTGCGTTGCGCGTACCCGATGAACGGGTTTTCTCGCAAGGACGACAGCGAGCCCTTCCTGAGGATTTGCGCGGAGCATTCCAGCGTGGAGCCCGCCGAAAGCTACCTGGCGCTGGTCGCGGAAGAGGAGAAGCACCGGGCCATCGCGCATCTGCAGCAGAAGGCGCGGGCGCTGGAAGCGGAAAACGAGTTGCGGCGCAGCGAGGAGCGCTTCCGGCTGCTGGTGGAAAGCGTGCAAGATTACGCCATCTATTCCATGGACCCCAACGGCATCATCACCAGCTGGAACGAGGGAGCGCGACGGATCAAGGGTTACACGGCGGACGAGATTATCGGGCAGAGTTTTTCCCGCTTCTATACGCCTGAGGACCTGAAGCGGAACCTGCCGGCGAAGGTTTTACAGACGGCGCGAGAGGAAGGGCATTACGAGGGCGAAGGCTGGCGCGTCAGAAAAGACGGGTCGACCTTCTGGTCGAGTGTGGTAGTTACGCCGCTGCGGGACGAGCGGGGCACGCTGCTAGGGTTTTCCAAGATCACCCGCGATATGACCGAACGCAGGGCGCTGCTGGAACGAATTCAGCGCCATGCGGCGGAACTCGAGCATACCCAGGAGAGCCTGCGGCGGCTCAGCGGGCAATTGCTGCGTGTGCAGGACGAAGAGCGCCGGCGGCTGGCCCGCGAACTGCACGATGGCGCGGGGCAGATCCTGGCGGCGCTGAATATGAATCTGGAAACGCTGGCGGAGGCCACCAAGGACCAGCTTTCCCCGAATCTGTCTCGCAGGCTGACCGAGAGCATCAACCTGGCGAACCAGGTGATCCGAGAGACGCGCACCCTTTCCTACCTGCTGCATCCTCCTTTGCTGGACGAAGCCGGGCTGACCGACGCTTTGCACTGGTTCGTGGGCGGATTTATCGATCGCAGCGGCATCCAGACCACGCTCGATGTGGCCGAAGACTTTCCCCGATTGCCTCGGGACCTGGAGACGGCGATCTTCCGAATCATCCAGGAGGCCTTGACGAATATCCATCGGCACTCCGGGAGCCATACCGCTTCGATTCAGTTAATGGTCGCCGGCGAAGAGGTCCTGCTCGCTGTGTCCGATCAAGGCAAGGGCATCCACTCCGAGCCGGAACCGTCCGAGCAGAATGGCAATGGCCACAATGGCCACGGCCGCAAGCGGACGCTGGGCGTGGGTATCGCGGGAATGCGCGAGCGCGTTTTGCAGTTGGGCGGCCGGTTCGAGATCGGCGCGGGCAATCCCGGGACCCTTCTGAGCGCGGTCTTCCCCTGCCATCCGGAAATCGATTAATCTAACTGGGCTGAAATGGGCAGACAGGGAGCTCTCGTGCTTTATGTGCTGGCGATGGCAGCCGTCATCGTCGCTGTGGATTTCGTGTTCTTCAAAAACCGATTCTGGGAACGGCTGGCCGTGAATATTGGCGTTGTCCTGGTGTTTGGAGCTTTCTACTTCAGATTCTTCAGGCGTCCATGAACAGGGCGCGATAGCGCCAAGAACATCTTGCGGTTGGCTTTTTAGAAATGCAGCAGCGCGAGCGTTCTCCGCGGCGCTGCCTTTCGCCGCAGTCTCGCCGCTACTTCTGGCCGTTCTTCTTCTGCTGCTCGGCCTCTTCGGCAATCTCCTTCATGTACGTCTCGGCCTCGGATTCGGAGCAGACCATTTCCCGGATGTCGAAACTATCGCTCTGCAAGCGCATGGGATATTTGTCGAGGGCGTTCCAGGGCTTGGTGTAGTACTTCGGGTCGTTGATGGTCACCGTGAGTTCCAGGATGTCGTGATTCACGCGGTGAAAGATCTCCTGCACCTTCAAATCCGCGGTATGCGGACGGCCGACATTGTCGATCCAGCTCCGATCGTCCAGGCCGACCGTGTCCACCACGAAGGTGTAGTCGTCCGTCCACTTGCCGACCGAATAGCCATACCAGCGCGGCTCAGTGATCTTGGGGAAGTCGCGCCCGTCGGTCCAGATGGTGCGGTAGACCTGATCGTTCTCGTATATGACGTTCACTTTCTTGGGAGCTTGAACGATCTCCACGGCGCGCAGGTCGTGCAGATCGACGCGCGGAAAGCCGATCGGATCGCACTTCTCGAAGGGATCGTTGACCTCGAGCAAATCATACGAGCCGAATCCATCGCCATACTTGTGGGTCTTCCAAACCTGCTCCCCTTCGGGCGTGTAAGGGACATCGGCATGCTTGCCATCCTTGGGGAAGTTGGCGGGTCCTGACGCTTGCACTCCATTGCGCCAGCCCGCGGCCGGCTCCCAGGTTCCGAAGATGTCGTGTACGGGAGCGGGCGCCGGGTTCTTGCTCAGCGGCGTGTCCGGAACGACTCGGTTCCAGCCGTCGAGGTGCGGCTCGTCGTCGGCATTCCCCTGGCCATTTTGGCCGCCCGGCCCCTGCGCGCGCGCGGCAACCAGAGGGAGAAAAGCCGCGACCGAGAGGGAGATCGCCAGCAGACCAAGGCGCTTCATCATCTTTAAGTTCATTTCGCGGAGTTCCTTTCGGGCGTTGAATTCATCGAGAAATCGGTCTTTTTCCTGGAAAGCCGTGAGCGGCTTCACCATCGTGTCACCACTATTGTGCAGGGGCCTGCCTGCGCCGGTTCGCCACGATTCACGGCACTGCCTCCAGAACCCGCTTCGCTTGGGGCGTATTCTAGATGCGGCATATCCGCGAGGCAAGCCCAAATTCCCTAAGTGCCCGCAAACTGCGTGGCCGCGGCGCGGCAGATGGCTTCGAGGAAGGCTCTGGTGCTTGCAGGAATTCGCGCCAGAAATAAAACGACGCTCAGTCGGTACTCCATTGCGGCTCCAGGCGGAAAAAGTACAGTGCCGGGCGCCGCGCTTCCGGCGCGGCGTCCCGCCGCCTGACGTCGTCGTACTTGCTCAGGAAGACTTGTCGCACCGTTTCGATTTCGGCCGGGTCCGTCAGCGGATAGGCGCGCATATCGAACAGCCGATTCCCGATCTTCACACGGATTCGCGGATCGCGAATCACCATGCGATTCCAAAACCTGGCTTGCGGAAAGTCTCCTCGAGTGTCCGGCTTTCCCCGCGCCGGCGCGAAATATTCGGAGAATAGATAAATTTGGTCGTCGACCCTGGCAATGTCCGTGGTCAAGACATGGGGAAGAAGGTACGGGGTATGTGTTTGGACTTGAATGTTTCGGACCGAATCGATGAACGACCAGTCCGTGACGGGCGTCCTGACCACCTTTCCCGTAAGCCAGAAGCCTATTTCGCCACGGCGCATCCGCACCAGATTGCTGGCAAGAGTATTGGAGCCGCCCGGAAGCGAAGGCGAAGACCGCACGATCGCGAAGTTCAGAGCGAATAGAACCGCCGCCAACACCAGAACGATCAGCCCGGCGATTTTCCATCTCTTCATTGGCGTCCCTCATCGGAATCTCTCTTGCGCGCCGCCCATGCCGATCTGAGCGCGGCCCACAATAATCGATAAAGGACGCCGAAGGAAGCGCCGGTTCCAAAGCGATGCACCCACTCCCTATCCGAGGCAGCCCCAATCGAGTAACATTAGAGGCGAACAGTCCCCGTCTAAGTGTCACGCGCACTTTCGCACGACAACGGAAAGGAAATGAAATGACGCTTCCGCCACAGACGCTGGATTTGGCCCAGCGCCTTCTTGCTTACGAAAGTGCTGCGTGCAAAACCTCCGAGCCGGCGAAATTCGCGGCCTTGCGCGTCTGCGAGACTTTGCGCCAACCTCTCTGCGCACTCGCGGGAGTAGACGGCTTTCGCTCGCTCCTTTCTCGCGCTCTGACGCTGGCCAGGGCGGAAGCTCCCAGTCTCAGCGCGGTCCATGTCGCGGCGGATGGGTCCTTACAGGGTCTGGACGAGTTGGAGCCGCAAATTGACAAGGACCAGGCTAGGGAGGCAGGGCTAATCCTCATTGCCCAGTTAATCGGGCTGCTTCTCTTCTTCATGGGCGAAGGTCTCACATTGCGGCTGGTGATATCCGAAGTTCTTCCCCACCCTAGGTTCCTCCCAACGAGCGGTGTACCCATAGGTTTTGAAGCGATCCTCAACGAAGTTGACCAACTCCAAAGCGTCAGTGATCGTCTCGATGTACTGGCGAAGCAAAATCCGCCCGTCACAGAGGCGCTGACGACTATCGCAGAGAACGTTCGCACCACTGCCGCCGTATTGGCAGTGGTGGCGGCCGTGAAGAGCCCCAAGCCGAATTGAGTACAGTAGCGCCTTGCAGGGAAAAGGGAATCGTGAGTCTTCCAGAGTCGCGATATTTGGCCCAGCGCCTTCTTACCTACGAAGCCGTTGCGGGCAAGACCTCCACGGCAACGGACTCCGCGGCTTTGCGCGTCTTTGCGAAGCTGCGCCAACCCCTGATTACACTCGCGGGAGTTGCCGGTTTTCGCTCGCTCCTTTCTCGTGCTCTGGCGCTGGCCAGGAAGGAAGCTCCCAGTCTTAGCGCGGTGCAGGTCGCGGCGGATGGGTCCTTACAGGGTCTAGACGAACTGGAGCCGCAGGTTGGCAAGGACCAGGCTGGGGAGGCAGGGGTAATTCTCATTGCCCAGTTAATCGGACTGCTTCTCACTTTCATCGGCGAAGGTTTAACGTTGCGTGTGGTGCAGAATGTGTGGCCGGAGGCCGCCTTCGACGGACGCGTTTTCGAGAAGGAGAGGAAAGCTTGAGCACAGCGGATAAAGTGAGAATAAACAAACTGCCGACCGGGGTCCCGGGCCTCGATGAAATCCTGGGCGGCGGTCTCCCGGAATTTTCTTTTAATATCATCGCGGGCGCCCCGGGAAGCGGCAAGACCACCCTGGCTCACCAAATCTTGTTCGCCAACGCGACGCCAGACCGCCCCGCGCTGTATTTCACTATCCTCGGCGAACCCGCCATCAAAATGCTGCGATACCAGCAACAGTACACGTTCTTCGATCAGGCCAAGTTAAACAACGCCGTCCGGTTCATCAACTTGAGCCAGGTCGTGTTGGAGAAGGACCTGGACGCGGTATTACTGGAGATTACGAAAGAGGTTGAGAAGGCAAGCCCCGGTATCGTGGTAGTGGACTCCTTCCGCACCGTGGTGCGGAAGGCGCTCGGTGGCTCAAGCGAAGTGGAACTGCAGTCCTTCATTCAGCGGTTAGCTCTGCTCCTGACCAGCTGGCAAGCGACGACTTTTCTGGTCGGGGAATACGTCGAGGGTGAGATCCGTGACAATCCCGTATTTACGGTTTCCGATGGCCTCTTGTGGCTCTACCAGGCTGCGGAGCGAAATTCTATTGTGCGGAAACTCCAGATCGTGAAACTGCGCGGACAGGCTTCCGTGCCCGGGCTGCACACTTTCCGCATTACTCCTGCCGGACTGCAAGCTTTCTCGCGCACTCTTGGGCTAGCCGGACAAACAAGGAAGATACCCAGTACCCGGCGCCTTTCCATCGGAGTTCCGGAATTGGACAAGATGCTCGGGGGAGGCATTCCCGAAGGCGATAGTATCCTCGTGGCAGGGGCTTCGGGCACGGGAAAATCGGTCTTGGCAACGCAATTCATCGCCGAGGGCATACGCCAGGGCGATCCGGGAATTGTGGTGGTTTTTGAAGAACGACCGCAAGAGTATGCGGAGCGGGCCGGCAGTTTTGGTCTGGATTTGAAAACGCCTCGACATGAGGGGAAACTCGAAATTCTTTACCTCCGTCCCCTGGACCTCTCGGTTGATGAGACTATGCACGAGATTCTCGACGCGGTCCGGAAAATTGGCGCCAAGCGCCTGGTGATTGATTCGCTAGCGGGCTTTGAGATGGCGCTAGCACCAGGCTTCCGCGCGGATTTTCGCGAATCGCTCTACCGGATGATTACCGCGTTGACCGGAGTCGGTGTGACGATTCTAAGCACGGTTGAGGTGAACGAGTCTTTCACGGAATTCCCGTTCAGTACCTACTCGATTTCCTTTCTCACCGACGACATTATCCGGCTTCGCTACGTATGCATCGACGGCCAGCTTCGCAAGATCATGGTTGTTATCAAGATGCGCGGCGGCAACCATAGCAAGGATATCCGCGAATATGAAATCACCTCCAAGGGTGTGGTCATCATCGGTGACCGTCTCACGGATTATCAAGGTCTGATCACTGGGATTCCTGAGCGTTTGAACCGATCCGGCAACAATGAAGAGCGCTCACGTAAGCCAAAAGCTAGACGCAATCCGGGATAAACCCAATCATATGGGCCCTGGCCACGGTGGCGAGAGCCAAGCACATCGTCGTCTGCAGGTTTAACCGCAACGGTAATCTAAGCGCAGAGTATTCGAAAAAACATCTATTTGGAGTTTTCTGGACGGCGCATCATTGGTCAGTCGCGCAGGACTACGCCGAGAAGGGAATTATTGATCTTCACTCCGCCGCCATCGTATTCGATGAATCCAAGCTTCCGGAACTTGTTCATGAAAAAGTTTACCCGCGTGCGCGTCGTACCTATCATCTCGGCTAGCACTTTCTGAGAGACTTGTGGAAGCGTCAACGCCTGGCTTGGTTTGCCGTAGCGGGCGAGCAGCAACAAGGTTCGTGCTAGACGTTTCTCGCTGGAGTTGAACAGTTGATCGATCAGATCCTCTTCGGTCTTGAGGTTTCTTGTGACCATGTAGGAGATGAATCGGTCGGAGAACTCGTGATCAGCGTGGAGAAGGCGAAGCATTTCGCTTTTCTCAATGATGAGCGCACGGCCCTGAGTCATCGTCGTCGCGGTCGTGATCCACAGCGGTTGGCCGGCCAAGCAGCCTTCGCCCAGAAAATCGCCTGCCCCGGGAAGGGCAATCACCGCCTCTTTGCCTTCAGGCGAGGTTACGGCAACCTTTACGTTGCCCTCTTGAATGTAGAAAACGTGGCTGGCGGGATCACCTTGGGAAAACAGCTTTTGCTTCTTGCGAAATTCGATCTGTCTCTTTGACACACCGGCAGAATTGAGAAGGGCGAACACCTCAAAGGCGGGCCGACTCTGGAGTTTCAAGTCTCCTCTTTCTCTCTTCGCTGGGGGAGGCTTCGGCCGGAATCTCGCGGACCTAACGGGCATCATTGTGTATGCTCCAAATGGTCAGAGGCAGGACCTTAGCTGAACTTCGGGCCTTGGAGCGCACCGCCGTTCCGCTTGCATTGGGCGGTCTTCTCATCGCCATAGTAAGATAAGTGTACACTAGCGTACTAGGACGTACAGTGAATCACGCGAGCAAATAGGGGAGTTGGGACACGCTACTGGGAGAGGTAGAGCGGCGGCTCCGGCACTATGCGCTACCCGGTGCGACGGAGCCGCCAGCCCACACCTGGAAGGGGCCCGAATCCTCCGACGGCATCGGAAGAGATCGATCCTCCCACAACTAGCTTCAGCTAAACACCGAACAGATGATGTGACGGCGCTCACAATGTGGCGTGAGTGCGTTGCAATGACCACCCCTTATGAATGGAGCAAGTCATCCCAGGAGGGTAGCGGTCCCTACCGCCGAAGTCCTCGGCCCGCTTCTCGACTTCCGCGCGTCGCCGATGGCAGACTCATTTCGGAATCTCAAGGGAGCTAAGTTTCCCAGATTGGGTGGAGGCGGTCCCAACTATGCGCATTCCCGGTGCGATTTGAGGCCGCCTCGGCGTATTTCTCTGCGTCCTATTGCACGCAGGCAGCCATCCACGAACAGGGCAAGCAATCCCTTACTGCTTGTCTTTATTTTCCGTGGGCTTCTCCGCCGCGTGGCTGGTTACCTTGACGTTTTCAAGATACCGTCCCTCTTCGGCACTCACCACGACGTCCGCGGCGATTTGATCGCCGGCGGAAACCTTCGTCAAATCCTCTTCCTGTTTTACGTTGTAGGGCATGGTCATGGCCTTCATGAAGCCGGGAATCTCTTTGTGGTCCACCACAAGTCTGTGGTTCTTGGCGTCCACGGACTTGACGGTGCCCTCGAGCTTGAAATGTTTGGGCGGCACGCTTTGGCCGCCCGCCTGGGCTAAGCTGGTCCCCACTGCGGCGCTGCCCATGCCAACGATGGTCATGAGCGTCAAGAGCGCGAAACTTGCTTTGAATCGAGGCATGGTTTTCCCTCCGGTGCAAGTTGGAAGAGATACCAAAACAGTGAGCTCCCCGCATAATAGAGCGAGAACGGTACAAGTGCTAATAGAAAGGAAGACGATGGAAATCAAGCGATGCGGTTCACAGCCCTCCGGCAAGGGGAAGACAGAGTATTTTACGGGCGCGGTACGCACCGATCCGCTGATCAATGCGCCCGATCCGGCGCGCGTTCGCTGCGTGTGGGTCACGTTCGAGCCGGGCGCCCGCACGGCCTGGCATATGCACCCCCTGGGGCAGACGCTGATCGTGACGACGGGTTGCGGCCGAGCGCAGCATTGGGGCGGGCCGGTGGAGGAGATCCGTCCGGGCGATGTGATCTGGTTTCCGCCAGGCGAGAAGCACTGGCACGGGGCGGCGCCAACCACGGCGATGAGCCATGTCGCCATTCAGGAGCAGCTCGATGGCAAGGTGGTGGATTGGATGGAGCACGTCACTGACGAACAGTACCGCAAGTGATGCGACGAGATGGGGAACTGGAGGCGCGGTGTCATCCCGAACCCAGCGCCGGGGCCCCCGGCACGCGCCGCTCTTGCGCGTGGTGGGGAGGCAGCCGCGTCTTTCGCGGATGTCCCGGAGTCCAGACACCGGAGGATCTGCTTTTGCCCTTAGGTTTCCAGGTAACGCCGCGCTCCGGCGATAGCGCGGCTTCTATTGATGGATGCATATTTATGGATGCATCACTTTTTCGATGCGCGGGTCGGGGATCAGCCACATTACAGCGACACCGACGTAGCAGGCGCAGGCAATCCACGGGTGCACGAACGACACAGGAATGGCGACAACATAGCCCACCAGAGAGATCTTGCCCTTCCTGTCGTCTCCGATCGAAGCCGCGAGGGTTGACTCTTTTCCGTGGTAGGCAATCAACGATCTCGTCAGAATGAAGTAAGCGGTTCCGGCGAAAAGCATCACCGTCCCGTATAACGCTACCGGCCAAGGCGCAAAATCGTTTTGCCCCATCCAGGCGGTAACGAACGGGGTCAGCGAAAGCCAAAACAGCAAATGCAGATTGGCCCACAGGATGCCGCCCGACACGTGCTGGGCCGCCTGCATGAGGTGGTGATGATTGTTCCAGTAGATGCCGACGTATACGAAGCTCAGGATATAGGTCAGGAAATCCGGAAGGACGGGCCGTAAGGCCGCCAGGCTGGTTCCGTTCGGAGCCTTCATCTCCAGCACCATGATGGTGATGATGACGGCGAACACGCCGTCGCTGAAAGCCTCCATGCGGCCCTTGGTCATCTCACGCACCTTTCCTGGTGACGCCGGAACCAGGCTATGTTATCCAGGCTTTCGAGGATTTTGAAAGATGCGCCGCACGAATCGGACGAATAGGTCAAATTCGCGCTAAGATCGAACTCCCGGTAGATTGATTCTTTCGGTGGAGATCATGTCGCCCCGCACACTGTTTCTTGCAAAACTGCTGGGGCTTTACTGTGTCGCCTTGGCGATACCCATGCTCGCGCACGCGCAAGCGACCGTGGAGGTCATGAAAGAGATCGTGCAAACCCCTCCGCTGCTTTTCATGGCCGGTCTGATGGGAATGACGGCTGGGCTGGCCATCGTTCTGGCCCACAATGTGTGGTCAGGCGGCGCGCTGCCGGTGATCGTCACGCTTTTCGGCTGGGCAGCCCTGATCAAAGGCATGCTCTTGTTGCTTCTATCGCCGGACACGGAATCGCGGGTCTTCATCATTGGACTTCGCTACGACCAGCATCCGTATCCCTACGCCCTCTTTTTGCTTCTCCTCGGCGCTTACCTCGCCCATGCAGGGTTCCACTCTGAAGCACGCTCCTCGAAATAAGCAGCGCAGCCCCCAAAGCGCTCGACCACTCACACCACGAGAGCCGTTGGTCTTGCAGGATTTGCTGCGGGGTTACTTCGACGCTCAGGCTACGTCGCGATGGATTCTGCGAATTCGCCAATGCACCCGGATGGGCACTTTGTGCTTGGTCTCGGCGAGCTCGCGAACATCCATCCTTCCCCCTCGGCGGCAGATAACCTGAAAAACGTGGCCGTAAGGGGAGCTCACTTCAAATATGCCGTCCTCGTCTCGGAGAGCTTCTACGGGACTCTTCACTTCTACGTCGGCTGCCTCGATCATTGCAGTCACTCCCGGGAAGAAAAAGATCAACAGAAGCTGGGAAGAAGCAGAGGGAAGCTAAACGGATGGGGCGGACGTGTCAACCGTCACCCTTGTGGATCGCTGTGGATATTTGAGGAAATCGAGGAAATCTCCTGCAGCTTTTTTATCTCCGCTGTTTCTAATAGATAGATCCACTGCCGCGCACAGCATAACGCGGCGGGTATCCTGTTCTCGAAAGCGGCGGTTTCTCGACGCCGAAACCGAAAAGGGGAATCGCTAATGACCGCAGATGCGCAGACAGCCCTTATAACGGCCCTCATAACGGGAGGAACGAGCGGTATTGGCCGGGCGGCAGCAAATAAACTGGCCCAGCTTGGCATCCATGTGTTGCTCGTAGGCCGCAACGCGGAGCGCGGCAACAAGGCGGTAGCCGAAATCCGCGCGGCAGGCGGCCAAGCCGATTTTATCGCCTCCGACCTTCGGGACGCCTCGACCGCGTGGGAAGTGGCGAAAAGAGCGGTCGAACTCGGAAACGGCCACGTCGATATTCTGGTGAACAATGCGGGAATCTTTCCCTTCGGGCCAACGAATAAAACCACGGAGGAAGAGTTCGACAGGGTCTATTCGCTGAACGTCAAGGCGCCATACTTTCTCGTCGCCGAGCTTGCTCCCCTGATGGCCAAGAGGGGCAAAGGGGCCATCGTGAATGTATCGACGATGGTTGCCGATTACGGCGTTTCCGGCATGAGCCTTTACGGCTCGAGCAAGGCCGCTATTAATCTCCTCACCAAATCCTGGGCAGCCGAGTACGGTCCCAGCGGTGTCCGCGTGAATGCAGTGAGCCCGGGACCCACGCGCACGGCGGGCACGGAGGCCATGGGAGAGGGTCTGGAGCAATTAGCCGCCCAAGCCCCGGCAGGCCGTCCTGCTACCGCGGATGAGATTGCCGAGGCCATCGTTTTCCTGGCGACGGATCGTTCCAGTTTCATTTACGGCGCAAAACTAGCCGTCGACGGCGGTCGCACCGCGATTTGATGTGCGCGTAGGTTGGCAGAGGCGTTCTGCGCCGGTCAGTGAGCCGGCAAGAACCCGTCTGCTTTGTAAGTGGCCTCGGCCTCGGGTGAAGAGAGGTAGGTGACCAGGGCCTTCGCGGCCTTCGGATCCTTGGCGTGTGTGGAGACGAACGCCACAACTTTCAGCGGCGACAAAATCTGCTTCGGCAAGCGTCCCACGACGTCGACCCCCGGATTGGTCATTTCGTTGAGCCAGTAGATGCAGATATCGGCGTCGCCCTTCGCTATCGTGTTTCCCACCCCGCCAGAGTTAGGGAAGAGCTTGGCCTTGGGGGTGATGGCGTCGTAGACGCCCAACTTCTCGAGCGCCGCTTTGGTCGTGGTTCCGTCGCTTCCCTGGGGCGGGTCCACGAAGGCGATCGTCTTGGCCGCCAGCAGAGTTTGCTTCAGCGCTTTCGGTGAAGAGATATCCGGCTTGGGCGCGCCTTTTTTCACTCCCACCGCCAGCGTGAGGCTGGCCAGCGTTGTGGCGCTCTTGGGATCGATGTTGCCGGAGGCCAGCGCTTCCGGATATGGCGGCACAACGATGAATACGTCAAACGGGTCGCCCTTCGCGGCCTGATCCCTCGTTCCCAATCCTCTGCCGTAGGTCACCTTGAGTTTGTAACCGCTCTTGCCGTCGAATCCGGGCGCCACCTTATCCATCGCGCTCCGGAAGGGGTTTGGCACCAGAATGGTGACTTCAGTTTGGGCCCGCGCGGCGGGCGAAATGCCCAGCAAAAGCGCGCCAACGGCTACGAACGAGAATAGGTATTTCACCGGTTGCTCCTTGGATCGTTCGGCTCGCCAAACTGTGCGCTCATTTTGTTCGCCGAGGAACGTCGCTTATACACCGGAGCCACCTCTGCGTAAACTGAAATCCTCGACGTTCGATAACGCGGCGCCGCCGATAACGTCAGGTTGCTGGATCTCTAGCGTTGCCCCGGAACCCTCGAACGCCCGCCCGGGCACATTCACATTCAGATCTCGCACACGCGGCCGGCGAACGAATGCTCGTTTTCGCCACGGGTTCAAAACGCGATACCACCACATGATGCAGCCCGTGACGAAGAGAATCGGCGGCGCGATCCCCAGCACCACCCACAGCGCCTTCACAGGCCACCCCCCAAAATCGCCGACGTGCGCGGAGTGCAGTATTCCCACATTGGTCAGCAGAGGAGCGGAGGGAAACAGGGCGATCAGCTTGTCGAATGGCTTGGGAAACACCAGGTACGCGCCGGTAATGGACCACATGAAGACGATCGCGAAAGTCCAGAAGCCGATCGCGCTGTGCAGGTCCCAATTGAAGCGTTTGAGATTGGAGCTGGGCCGAACGGCCAGGCTGCGACGCCATCTGCGGACTCCCGGCCACCAGATCGCCATGCCCGTGATGCTGAGGCCCGCGGCGAGAAATCCGCCCGCGCCATTGATGAGCCGGCCCGAATATCCCATCAGCAGGTTCATGTGCATCTGGGAAAAGAAGCTGACCGCGCGAAGCCCCAGCGGACGGGCCGTCCCGAGATCCTTTCCGGTGTAAGGATCGACGAATCTTTGATCGGCGTAAGTGGCGGCACCCAGGGAAACGATGGCAGCCTCGCGCGGGTCTTTCCAAACCTGAATTCGCGTAATCGCGGCGCGGGGGTGCGCCCGTTGCGCGGCCGCCAGCAATGCGTCGCGGCTCAGGGGCTTTCCGGCAATCTCCACCATTTTGGCCTGCGGCAGGAACGCGGAGTAAAGTTCGCTATTGAAGACGGCCAGACTTCCGCTGAGCGAGACTACAAACACATACAGTCCCAGCGCGATTCCGCTCCACAGATGAACCTGGAACAGAGCTTTGCGCAGCCAAACGGTCTGCGGTCGCTTGATCCACTTTTGCCAAGTATTCACGACTTTTGCCTATATTAAATCATAGCGAGGCTCACTTTGACCCTCACAAAAAACGGCATCCATCCCACGCGATCGGAGATGGCCTGGAAGTCCAGTCTCGATCACTCCGGCGAGAAGTGGCTATGAGGCAGGCCGGCCTGCGCGACGAATCAAAATGAGAGTTGGAAGACGATGTGAAGCGTGGCGGGGAAATCCACTGCGCGCCCTTGTTGCATCGCCGGCGTGAAGCGAATCTGCTGCGCGGCGCGGATGGACTCGTCGTCCAAACCGTGTCCCAAGCCCTTTAAGACGCCGTTCACTTTCACTTCGCCGGAGGCCTGAAAGACGACGTCGAGCAAAACCTGGCCCTCGATGCCCAAGCTGCGCGCCTCGTCCGTGTACGCTGGATGGGGACCCGACAGCACAACGACTCCTTGCTCCGGCGGATGAGCCGTTTGTATCGCCGCAGTTTCCGGCTTCGGAGCAGGCACCATTTTCACGGTCTCAAAAGTGCCGGGTGGGACCACTCGCGTCTCTCTGGGACGACTTACTGTACCGCTGCCAGATTGGGGCTCAGCCGCCGGAAATGAACCCACTTGGACGGGGCGGGGAGCAGTTCGCGTAATCGTCCCGCCATTTGAGTTGGCACCGGGGCCGGCGTTCGGACTTGCGCCCGCATTCAACCCGCGCGGGTCGCTGAAATTAGCAGCCGGCGAATCGGTCAAAAACCATGTATTCGCTTCCCGCGGAGAAACGGGCTCCGAAGCTGCGATCTTGGGGAGAACGTCTGGAACGCTCGTCCTCGGAAGAACCAGGACCGCCTCTCTCACATCGGGGACATCGGCGTCTCGTACACCCGTTGGCCTGACAATAGGAGCCGGCATGGGTCGCGTGACGGCGAGGCTGGACGGGCGCTGCTGAACCTTGAGAGCCGTCGGCTCGGGTTTGGCCTCGGGAATTGTGGCTCCGGGAGTTGCAGCCTCAGGGGTTGTGGGCATCGTCCGCGAAGCCGGCGTGGCGTGATGCGCCGCTTGGGGCTTCGAGATGATTATCGGAGCGCGCCCCGGATCGTCGCTTTCAATGCGGTCCACCAGCGATTCGGAGAGAGTGACCTCGCCGCCCTCCGCATCAAATGTTAATTTGCCCTCTTGCCGGACAATGCTGCTGGCCTGAATCTGCCGTCCGTTCTTGAGATAGATGGTGTCGGCCAGCAGGCCGGCCGCCGGCGCCAGGCCGAGAAAAGCCGCCAGGAGCCCTATACGAATGGATCTAAGGGCCGGATTCACAAACGCCTCCAAGGGGAAATAGGGGCCGTTTATAAGAGGCTAAGGACCATGCCTGTGCCTGTCAATTGAAGCCGCGGAGCCCTGTTCCCTGGATATAAGTATGTTTATGAACACCAACTTAGGGCCACAGAAGCTCCGCGCCTTTACTGAAACAGCTGCCAGAAATCCGGCCGCGGCGCCGGAAACGAGACCTCAACTTCGAACAGCTGACCGTTCACCGAGCGCGTATTGACGATCTCCACTTCCGTCGCATTTTGCCGCGCGCTCATGAGCAGCAGCTTCTGTCCGCGGTCCACCGCGGCGCCCAGGATCAACAAACATCCGTGCGAGCTCGCCTTTAGCGCCGTCGCTTCCTTGTAGAAAGGGGTTTGGGACTGGCCGTACCCGTACACGCATACGGTGGCGCCTATTGAATCGCTTCCCGAGCCATTCGTGGCGCCCAGCGCTTGCTTCACTTCGTTTTGTCCGGTCATGTTCATTGTCCTCGCCCTTTAGATAAAGCAAGGGCAGTTCCACAATGAACCAGTCTAAAGACTTTAGAATCAGTGGGTATATGGAAGGCAGACAGTGTCCCACTGTTCAAAACTGGAACAGTGTTCACCTGGACTACAGTGCCAAGACCCCGAATCTATCGGCCGCCCCGCGAGTTGACTACGGCTTCACCAAGAGTCCCGGGCAGGTTCATCGGACTCGGACAGGCGAACCTTCCGGGGAGGCGCGCATGCCGGTGATTTCCGCGATACGGATACGGTAAAAGACCGGGAGGGGCGCCTCGTCATGTCCACGGGCCACCGAAGCGGCGTATGCAGTCATCCACCATGAAGTGCGTTTCACCAGCAATGACTGCGCCTTATTCCGTTCGGCGGAGTATCCCCCAGTTTCGGGGAGCTCCTCGTAACTCCCAAGAACGACAACGCTCGTCCAAGTTTCCGGAGTCAAGATTTCGTCCGCTTCCACGCATATGAGGGGGTTCGCACGCATCCATTCGACCTTCTGGCCCGGAGTTGTGAAGCCGTATAGATGCTCGGTCTCATAGACGAAGTAAATCGGCACGATATACGGCTGACCATTGCGCGCGCATGCCAGCCGCCCCATCTCGTGGTTGGCCAGAAATTCGCGACACTCCTCACTCTTCATTTGGCGCATGAGCATCGGCACATCCCCCTTTCCGTTCGGGTTCGCGTCGATCTGGCTCTATTCTCTCAGGCCGGCTGGCGTCAGCGCCCTAGCGGCGCGAACGCTTTCGGGGACCGCCGCCTACGTCGGGAACGTCCTCGCCGAGGGCCGTCGCCAAATCGATCTGGTGGTCCTGCTCCTGCATCAGTATCTGACGAATCTGTTCCGCCATCGCGTACTCGCCCAGGGCTTCGCATTGCGGAATCCGATCGCGGTAGTTGCGGATCGTTTCGTTTTCATTATCGAGATCGTAGCGAAGCATCTCTTTGGGATTTTTCGATGTGCGCACCGGCTTGGGCGTGACCACCGGCATTTTGCCCAAATAGTCGATCTGCCGCGAAAGGATCAGAGCGTGATCGAGCTCCTGCTTGGCGTGGATTTCGAGCTGCGCGGCGATGTCCATGTATTCGGCGCCGGTCAGCACCTGGGAATAGACCACGTAGGCGATGATAGCTTGATATTCGCGGGAAAGGTCCTCGTTCAAAAGTTCCGCCAGACGCTCGCGGGAAATTTCGGTTTCGCTTGCCTTGGGCTCGGCCATGGGGACTTCTCCTTGAACTTGAAGTAAGAGCAGGCTCCATTATGGAGCGCAACATTGGATTACTTCCAATGGAAAACGGGTGCCAAAAAAAACGGTCCGGCGTGCAGGAGCGCCGGACCGGCTTTTGAGGGTGGGTTCTTTTAGGCAGTTAGGTACATCGTGCTGCCGTTGCGGTTCACCAGCAGAAGAGGCTTGTCGTTCGAGCCGTGCAAGGCGCGCTCGAACTCCGCCGTGTTCCTCACCGGCTGGCGGTTCACCTCCTGAATCACATCGCCCTGGCGAAGCCCGGCTTCGGCTGCGTCGCTCGAAGGATCCACCTTGGTCACCACCACGCCTTTGGTGTTGGGAGAGAGGCCCAACTGGTTGGCCGCCTGTGCGTCGAGGTTCTGGACAGCCACGCCCGAAAGCGCGCTGCTGGCGGAACCGTTGCCGTTGTCTTCGGAGTTGTCGCCCGAGTTGTTCTTCGCGCCCAACTCGGCCGGCATCGGGCTCAGCTTCACGCTGATGTCTTTGTCGGAGCCGCTGCGGAGCACCTTCAGGTTGGCGTCGCTATCCGGCGCCATCATGGAGATGGTCATGCGCAGATCGTTGCTGTCCGTCACGGGCTTGCCGTTGACGTCGAGAATGATGTCGCCTCTCTGGAGGCCACTCTTCTCGGCTGGGCTGCCCGCGCTCACGTCGGCCACCAGCGCGCCGCGCGCTTCTTTTTCGCCAAACTGCTTGGCGAGATCGGGCGTGACGTCTTGCGGCAGGATTCCCAGATACGCGCGGGTCACCTTGCCGTGGTCGACGATCTGTTCCATGACGTTGCGCGCCATGTTCGCCGGGATCGCGAAGCCGATTCCCTGATTACCTTCCGACCCATGAGCGATGATGGCCGTATTGATGCCGATCAGTTCGCCGCGGTCGTTCACCAGCGCTCCGCCGGAATTTCCGGGATTGATGGGAGCGTCGGTCTGGATGAAGTTCTCGTAATCTTCAATTCCCAAGTGAGAGCGGCCGGTGGCGCTCACGATCCCCATGGTGACCGTCTGGCCCACGCCGAAGGGGTCGCCCACAGCCAGAGCATAATCGCCCACCTGGACTTTCGAGGAGTCGCCCACGGTGATGCAGGGCAGGCTGCTCGCGTCGATCTTTATGACCGCGATGTCGCTTTTCGGATCGGTGCCCACGACCGTGGCCTTGAATTCGCGCTTGTCGGAAAGCGTCACGGTGACGCTGCTCGCGCCGTCCACTACGTGATTGTTGGTTACGATGTAGCCGTCCTGCGTCATGATCACGCCGGATCCCACTCCCGTTTCTCGCTGCTCGGGGACTTGAGGCTGTCCGCGGAACTGCCGATTACGAAACTGGGGGTTGCGGAACTGGCCGTTGCCGCTGCCTTGGTCATTGCCCTGGCCATTATCGGGGCCTTCGCCGAATTGGTTATCGAAGCCGTTGCCGAAAAATTGACGGAACAGCTGATCGTTTGGCAATTCGCCCGGCAATTGCTGAAATTCCGTGGGAACTTTGGCGATTTTCGATGACGAAATGTTGACCACAGCCGGGAGAACTTTCCTCACCACGGGCGCGAAACCGGTTTGGCTGGGACCTTCGTCGGGACTCGCCAGCTTCAACGCCAGCGCGTGAATGTGCTCGAAATGGGTAGCGCTGGCGTAGCCAACACCCCCTAACGCAGACGCCAGGGCCAGCGAACACAGCACGGCCTGAGGACGCTTCCAGAAACCTCTTAAACTCTGATTGCGCATGTCGACTCCTGTATGGGGACGTTGGCCACTCTTCCTGATCTCTCCGAGGTGTGGCTTCGAGTCTTTAGACGGAGCCGGGGCAAAGAGGTTAGGTTGGCAGCTCGGATCAAGGCTTCTGCGCCAGCAACGCGAGCTGCGCGATCCACCGAGCCTCCTGAAGGCTCAATAGCGGCGCATATCGGCATTGCCCAGAATCTTGGTGCCCGATCCTTCGTACCGTTCCAACTCCCCAACAAAAGCGCGACCGATCACTTCCTGATCGATGGTTCCCCACGAACCGGGAATGAAGCGTCCGAGGAACGCCACCCAACCTGGCGTATGCACATTGCCTCCGATAATTCCGGGGCGAAAAATCGCCAAACGCGAGAAGCCGATTTCCTGGACGGCCTCTTCTTTTAATCCCATCACGCGCGCGTAACGAATTTTGCTTTTGCGGTTCGTTCCTGCCGCGGTTAATAAGCCGAAGTTCGTCACCCCTCCGGCTTTACAACCCCGTGCAAAGGCGCCGACGATCCCCACTTCCAATTTGATGAGCTCTTCCTCGCTCCATTTGCTGCTGCCGCTACCGACCCCCACGCAAGAAACACCAAACATCACTCGCGGCGCACAAGCCCTTACCAAATCCGCAACCTCTTGCACAAAATCCGCTTTCTCCGGATCGACGGTCACCACCCGTACTCGCTCGCCCCAAGAATTCGCAATCGGCCTGCGAGAAAGCAGCACCACTTCACGGCAGCTCGGAGAATTTATGAATGCCTTGACCACTGCGGAACCGACTTGCCCCGTGCCGCCTAGAATGATGACTCCGTATTCTGACATGTGTAGGATGGACGCTCACAGCCCGGTCATGCGCTCCAGACGCTCCGGGTATCTGGCGCCTTGCACTGCGATCTTCGCCTTCGCGGCGTCGATCTCCCCCAGATCTTCCGGCGTCAGTTGAATCGCCACCGCTCCGATATTTTCCTCCAGGCGGGTTAACTTCGTCGTCCCCGGGATGGGAACGATCCACGGCTTCTGCGCCAGCAGCCAGGCCAACGCGATCTGAGCGGGAGTCGCGTTCTTGCGCTTCGCAATCCTGCCCAGCAGGTCGATCACCGCCTGATTTGTCTTCAGAGCCTCCGGCGTAAAGCGAGGCAGAGTGCTGCGGAAGTCGGTGCTCTCGAATTTCGCATTTTCGCCGATCTTGCCGGTAAGGAAGCCTTTGCCTAGCGGACTATAAGCCACCAGCCCAATCCCGAGTTCCTCGAGCGTGGGGATCACCTCTTGCTCCGGTCTCTTCCACCACAGCGAATATTCGTTCTGCAACGCGGTCAGCGGCTGCACCGCGTGCGCGCGGCGAATCGTTTTTACGCCGGCCTCGGAAAGTCCGAAGTGCTTCACCTTGCCCGATTGAATCAACTCCTTCACCGCGCCGGCCACGTCTTCTATGGGCACGTTGGGATCAACCCGATGCTGATACAGCAGGTCGATGCTCTCCACCCGCAGCCGCTTCAGCGATCCTTCCACGGCCTGCTTGATGTGCTCGGGCTGGCTATTCACGCCTCTCGCTCCCGGCCGCGTATCGCTGCCGCTTAGATCAAAACCAAACTTGGTGGCAATCACCACCTTGCCGCGATACGGAGCCAGCGCTTCGCCCACAAGCTCTTCGTTGATGAATGGCCCGTAAACTTCGGCGGTGTCAAAGAAGGTGATGCCGCGTTCGATGGCCGCGTGAATCACCGAGATCATCTCCTGCTTGTCTTTGGGCGGGCCGTAGGAAAAGCTCATCCCCATGCAGCCCAGCCCCATGGCCGAAACTTCCAGATTGCTTTTACTCAGTTTGCGCTTTTGCATTGTTCCTCCAGGAATGCCCCGCACCGCCGGAGTATGAGGCTACAACAATTACGGCTAGCTTTGAGATGAGAAAGTATCGTCCGCCGACGCTTCAGCGGTCTACTTCTTAGGACAATCCTTGAACACACAAAGCCGATAACTGATTCCAGTCGATGCTTGTACGCCGTACTGCGCCGTTCGAGGACCCTGCAAGCCCTCGACCAACGTGTCCAGCAAATCCGCCCTTAAATACCAGTCGAATCTACGGCTCAATCGATAGGCGAGGCCGCCCCCGACCGCCACCGCGGGTGATAGCTGCGTCCTGGATGCGCGAACTCCCGCTACAGCTCCGCCGAATGATGCTTCGACAAAAGGGTTGAATCTTCGAGGACGGGGAGCAACTCGAACGCCGCCGAGGAATGTGAAGAGCTCAGCGTGTTCCTGAACAGGTACAGAGCTGCATTCGGCCGTCAGCAGAGTGCCAACGAGAACGTCGTGGCACCCTCCCACGAGGGTGTAGTACGGCGAGCCATACACGTCGTCGAAGTCGGCAACGATACCGACATATCGGGACATTCTGAAACTCACTGACGCATTCCACCCACTGAAACTAGCGCGACTGGGAAGCGACTCGCTTATGGAAGGTGCCGCCGCAAAGTGGCCGCTGTCGTATGTGTATCCGCCGGAAATAGACGTTAAGAATGAGCTGCTGTTGTCTTGGGAGCGTCCTGTCGAGGGTAAAGCAACCACGACAAGAAACGCAAAGCAAAGGCACAAAATCGGATTCCGCACCGAACACCTCTTTCCAACATCTGGCGTGGCCGGAATGTTGCATAGTGGTGTGCGGCGCGTCAACACGCGTAGCGAACTCGGACAAAGAGGCACAATTGGTGGCGTAAAAACACAGCCTCATGACATGGCATGGGCTGACTCCCGAGAAACGCGACGATGTTGTGAAGAAGCGGCTCTAGCGCCGTGCTTCTCGATCAGGTGAGCGAGTAACACTGATCGAGACGCGTAGGATCACACCAGTCGGCGTTCAAGCTGTCGGCGACAATAGCCAATAAAAAGGCAGGATTCGCAGCAGTCGCGTCTTGGACGCTTTGCCGTGCCAGCCACAATTTGGATCCGCGCAGGAGATATGCTCATTTCCAAACATTTTCATCGCCTGGGCGTCGGAAAGCGATGCCGCGGAGCACTTCCGCTGAAAGTTGATGTCGTGGCCGCCCTTGGGGCACTCAAAGACAAGTCTGTACGCTTTGCTCATGTCCTATAGTACCAGTTTCCAGCCATTGCCCCTGGGATGGAATCGCGGCCGTTTGCTCTGAGTGCTAACACCATCCCTTTTCAGTAAGTTGCGCTCCTTCTAGCAGTTATCCCCTAGTCGTTCCAGCGCATCACCTTGAGCAGATTGCAATAATCGTCGGTCCAGGAGATCGGCTGGGTCTCCGCCGGAAACGGTTCCGAGCCTCTCAGGATCTCCTGGCCGGAAAGGGAAGCGGGATCGCGCGACAGCAAGATCCAGTCGGACTGCGAGAATGGGCCGGCGGCAAGCAAATCGACGCGCACGGCGTGAAGGCCGAAATCTCGGGCAATCCCGGCGATCACGGGCCGCAGGTCCAGCGTCTGATTGCTGATATGCACGGCGATCACCGACCCCGGCCCGCGAAGATGCTTGGCGTAGACCTGAAATGCTTCGCGCGTGAGCAGATGCATGGGGATGGCGTCGCTCGAAAATGCGTCCAGCACCAGCACGTCGAAATTCTGGAGGTCGCCGCGGCTGGCTTCGCGTTCGAGCGAGAGTCGCGCGTCGCCAAGCACCACCTCGATTCGGCCGGGCGAATCGCGCAGGTACGTGAAGTAGGGCTGCTGGCCCGCCGTTGCTGGCGCGGATAATTTGTAGACGTCCGGATTGATTTCGTAGAAGCGGAAGACGTCCCCGGCGCGGGCCAGCGCCGCGAGCGTGCCCACTCCCATTCCCACCAGGCCCACGCGCATGGGATGCTGGGGCCAATTGCGAATCACCATGTTGGCTCCGCTGAATGGGCCGTAGTAGCCCGTCGCCAGGCGCGCGCGCGCCGCATCGCGATATTGGAAGCCATGAAGGGTGCCGCCGTACTGCAAGGCCAGATAGTTCTCCTGTTCGACGCTGATCACCGACAGCACCCCGTAGAAACCTCGGGACGACGCGATCACGTGGTAGAACGCCGCTTTCTGCGGAATCAGCAGGCCGGCGGTGAGCAACGCCAGCACGACCCTCGACGCGTTGCGGACCAGAGCCGGCGACGGAGCCGTCCGCGGCGCTCGGCGCTCCATCGCATACCGCCAAGCCGCCGCCCCGATGAGAACCGCGGCCGCGTAAAGGCTCGCTGATCGCGGCAACCGCGCCGCCTCTCTCCACAGGGGAGCAATCACGGGCGGCGCCAGCCCCGCCGCGCCGGCGAAAATCACCAGGGCCAGCGAAGCTCGCCCCTTGTACCACCACGAGGAATCCTCCCGCATCGAGACGCCCAGCACCACCGCAATGCATCCCAGAACTCCCAGCGGATACTCCCAATAGTTTGGGAAGATTCGCGGCGCCAGCAGGCTCACGGCGATGCCCCCCAGCGCGCCGCCCGTGGCGATGTAGAAATAGAATGCGGTCAGCAATTCCGGGCGCGGGCGCGTGCGTGCCGCCTCTCCATGGCACACCATGCATCCGGTGAAGAGCGCCGCGGAATAGGCCGCCAGCTGCATCATGAAGGAATACGTCATGCTTGGCAGCGATACGAGGATGACGAACGCCGCCGTTACGGCGAACGCCGGATAAAAAATCTCTCGCCGATACCATCGATCGCTCTCGAAGCACAGGATGAACGAAAGCAGATACAGGCCTAATTGCAAAACCCACAGAAACGGGCTAACGGGAATGTCCTGGCAGACCAGGTTGGTGGTCGCGAGCAGCAGCACCGAGGCGCACGCCGCCAGCCCCATCCACAGCAGCCGAAGCGGCCACCCAACGCGCCGTTCCTTCGGGCGCGCTCGCCAAAACGGTTCGCGAACGAATTCCGGTTTCGGAAAGCCGGGAGCGGCCGAGCGCGCCACGCTTCGAGCGCTGAAAGAGTAGCAACCCAAGAATAGGCCGTACCCCGCGACCCAGGCCCACCGTTGTGTGCTGAGTCGTACGAACGGTTCCACCAGGAACGGATACGATAGTAACCCCAGCAGCGATCCCGCGTTTGAAAGCGCATAGAGCCGATAGGGCAGCCGCTTGGGCCCAGCCTGCGCGAACCAATGCTGCATCAAGGGACTCGTAGCCGACAGCAAGAAGAACGGTAAACCGATCGCGGCGATCAAAAATTTCATGATGGCCCATGTGGGATCGTTCCAAACCTCCGGCTGCCAATTCGCGCCGACGCCGAGCGGAGCGGATCGCATGTAAGCCGCAAGCGCGATGAAAACGGCGGAAAGGCCCAGAAGAACGCTATGCGCGATCACCTGCTTGCGAACGGGAAGCCACGTCGCCAGTCCATGCGAATACCCATACCCGGCGAGAAATAACAGTTGGAACACAAAAATGCAGACGGTCCATACTGCCGGCGCGCCGCCAAAAACGGGAAGGATGACTTTCCCGAGCAGTAATTGAACCTGAAAGACCAGAAACGCACTGACGAAGATGGCCAACGCAAACGGCAGTTGCCCGGCATCGCTACCGCCAGCATCGCCAGCGCTTGTCCCACGGGCTCGATCGGCGGCGCCGGCGTGCCCCTGCGCGGCCCCGGTGAGAGTTTCGACAGTGGCACTCATCTATAGCCAGTCTAGGCGTGTTACAGAGAGAGCCCTCTTTTGCCGGCGTTTCTGTGCCCAAAGCGGAGTTGGCGACTAGCTAACAAGACCAGCGGCGTCTCTCCTGTGGGGAATCGTGCGGGGTACACTCCTTTCACGGCTGAAAAGTGAAGGAGAGACGCCCATGAAGCTAGTCGTGGTTTTTGCCGCCGCTGTCGTTATTGCCGCGGTCGCCACGGGCATCCTGCTGGCCCAAAGCAATCCTTTCGTCGGAACGTGGAAACTGAACCTCGCCAAATCGAAAGATCCCGGCGCGTTCCCCAAAGAGGAAACGCTTTCGGTCCAAGTGGTCGGTGGCCAGCGCCAGGTGACCATAAAAGGTACTTCGATGAATGGCTTGCCGATTTCGTTTCAGTACGAAGTCCCGGACAAAGGCGGATTGGGAAAGGTTCTAGCCGGCGGGCCCTACGACGCCGTCGCTGGGAAACTAATCGACGCCAATACTCGCGAGGTCAGCTACATGATGCGCGGCAAGGGCGTGTTGCAGCTCCGCAGCGCGGTGTCCAAAGACGGCCGCACCATGAGCCTCACCGTCGAAGGAACAGACGATCGAGGCAAGACGTTCACCGGCCTGGCGGTCTTCGACAAACAGTAGCTTCGCATCCGAGAGTCCCCGCTTCGCCTCCTTTCCACAACGGGATTTGGCAGGCGATTTTGGTTCACTCCCAAGGGCCCACGGTGTATAACCCTCTCCAGGACGAACCCCGAAAGTGCCCGAAAGTGAAGGTGTGTATATGCCGCGACCGATTCGCAACGCACGATTGATCCGCACTCTATACCTGCTGGGATTCCTCACCCTGTTTGTGGCCGCATCCAGTTGGCTCGCGCTCGAAACGGCGCGAGCCGCGGGGCAGCAGGAACAAGCGCCGGCCGCGCGGCCTGCGGGACGTGGCGGCCCGGGAGGACCTCCGCCTGCACGGCAGGAGCCGCCGAGGTCCACGCGTCTCCAGTTTCCTCCCTTGTTTTTCCGGGAAGACTGGAAGATCGATCCTAACGCGCCCAACGTGAATAACGCCGAAGAGCCCGAGCAGCCCATCACGCAGGGAAACGTGGCCAACCCCAATTTGGAAGTGCACGTCTACGGCGATCAGCCCGGCAGTCGCATCTCCAACCAGACTTACAACGACATGACCTATGCCATGTCGCTGCTTTGCACCTCCAACTGGGCGATCACCCTCAGAGACAAGAACAACGACGTTGATTTGAGCGGAGGAGTGTCCACCATCCGCTGGCGCACTCGAATCAGCGGTTTTCGCTACCTCCATCCGATAATCAAGCTCGCCGATGGCACCTGGCTCATCGGGGATAAAACGTCCACTTATTCCACGTCCTGGACCGTCTCGGAAATCAACTTGGTTGACGTCCGCTGGCGCCATTTTGACCCCAAGAACGTTATCGAAACCGGTGACGGATACTGGGTGGACTATCCCGACCTCAGCAGGGTCGAGGAGATTGGATTCACGGACCTGATGCGCGGCGCCGGTCACGGAAGCGCCGGCGGTTCTCGCCTGGACTGGATCGAAGTCTACGGCAAACCGGTTCCGCGATCCGCCGCGGGCCTCAAGACCAGCAGCCGATAGCGCTCCAGGTCGTATCGGATTTCCGGAAAGTGGCCTAACGTCACTCGCTTAGTTCGAGGGCGGCTTCCTGATAAGGCTCTTCATCTCATGGGTGGCGCGCCGCATCTCCTCCAAGTACTTCATCTGTTCCAGGTTAGCGCTGAGTATATCGGCGGTAGCGCGCACGGCGGCAATGGTGGCGTGACGGGCATCTTCGGCCGCTCTTCGTGCCTCTTCAGCGGACTGCCGCGCTGCCTCCGTCGCGTGACGCGCCTCTTCGCCCTCCTGCCGCATTTGCTCGAGTGCTTCACGATGCTGCTCGTGTATCTCTCGCGACTCTTCGGCGAGTCGCCTCAGTTGTTCAGCCTCGCCCCGAGCAGCTTCATCCGACACGCGGCTTTCCTCGGTTAGGCGGCGGTCCTTTTCGTTCACCTGACTCGCGCTTTCGTTGTTGTCGCCTGTCCTCTGCGCTTCCAGCTGCGCTTGCTCGCTCCCAATTTTGTCATTCGCCATGACGTCTGCCTCGAACGGAATTGTTGTGCCGGCTGGTCAACCACTCTAAAGATAGCGGGTACGGAGGCCTGCGAAAAGAGTTTCTTCGGCCCATCATCCGGTCACTCGCGCAGGACCACGTTCAGAAGGGAGTTATTGATCTTCAGTCCGCCGCCGTCGTATTCGATGAACCCAAGCTTCTTGAACTTGTTCATGAAATGGTTTACCCGCGTGCGTGTGGTTCCTATCATCTCGGCCAGCACCGTCTGCGATACGTTAGGGAGCGTAAGTGCCTGGTTCGGCTTGCCATAGCGGGCCAGTTGCAACAGGGCGCGCGCCAGCCATTTCTCGCCGGGGTTGAAGAGCTGATCGATCAGATCCTCCTCGGTTTTTAGTCTTCTGGTAACCAAGTAGGAGATGAACTGGTCGGAGAACTCGTGTTCGGCATGAAGGAGGCGAAGCATTTCGCCTTTTTCAACCACCAGGGCGCTCCCCGGAGTCATGGCCGTCGCGGTCGCGATCCGTAGTTGCTGGCCGGCCAGACAGCCCTCGCCCAGAAAATCGCCCGGCCCGAGAATGGCAACGACAGCTTCCTTGCCTGCGGTGGAGCTTACGGCAATCTTTACGCTGCCTTCTTGAATGTATAAAAGGTGCCTGGCTGGCTCGCCTTGAGAGAAGAGGGTCTGCTTCTTGCGGAATTCGATCCCTCTCTTCGACACGCCACCAGAATTGAGAAGGGCAAATACCTCGGCGGCGGGTCCAACCAGAACGTGACCTTGGCTTGGTATCTTCACGATCCAAGCGTAAAAAGTAGATCGAGCGAAGTATGTCACAATCGTCAGGGTCGGGTGTGACAAGCATCACAACCGATGCTAGGAGGAGATTGGCATTGCGGATTGCCGGTGAAACCGTGCCTGGGGAAGTTCGGCGAGGCGTCCCAACCCGACCGAGCGGAATTGCTAAGGCCAAGGGTGACTACTGCTGCCGCAGGACTTCTTTCAAGGACTTATGCACTTCTATATGTCCATTGTAGCTAATGAATCCTCGTTTCCTGAATCGGTTCATGAACAGATTGACTCGCTGGCGCGTGGTGCCGACCATCTCCGCCAGAACCTGGTGACTTAGGGTGGGAATCTCAACCGCCGCTGGACCTCTCTTCTCCAGTCGCGCCAGCCGCAGAAGCACGCGCGCCAGCCGTTTTTCGGCGGAAGAAGTCATCAGCTCCGCCAGATGATCCTTGTACTTCTGGACGCTGGACAGCAGATAAGCCACCATGGCATTGGACGCCTTGTTCTTTTTGCGAAGCATTTGGATCATCTTTTGTTTCTGAATCGTGCGTATGGAGCTGGATGTCAACGCGACAGCCGTGGACACACGAAGGGGGTAGCCTGCGAGGCAAAGCTCGCCGAAGAAATCGCCCACCCCCAAGATGGCGGTAACCGCCGCTGGTTGGTTTTTCATTCGGGTGGTGAGCCGCACCCCTCCCTCTTGAATGTAAAAGATCGTGTACGCAGGCGCGCCTTGCTTATAGATGTTCTCCTTGTTCCGATAGCGTGAGACCTTGCCGCCCAGGCCGGCTCCTGAAGAAAAACCACCAAGGGGGGAAACCCTCTTATTCCTGCGTTTCATAGCGCGGCACACTCCTCGAAAAAGGAGTTGGTGATGCGCGCGTTTCCCGGTGGCCGCACGTTAGCTAGCCACCGAGCTTTCAAGGGCATCCCTGTCCGTAAGAACGAGGTTGCAGCCCTTCCATTGAATCAGCCCCCTCTTCTTGAACTCCGAGAAAAGTCGTGTCACCGTCTCCCGCGAAATCCCAATGACCTGAGCAATTTCCTGATGGGTTGAAGTGAACCGCGCACCGGCCTCATCATAGACCGGGCGATTGTTCTCGCACCAATCGAGAAGAAATATCGCGAGTTTTTGGCCCGCTGACCTCGAATGCCCCATCGCGCGCACTTTGGCGATTGCGGAACAATAGGACTCACCCAACCGCATGGCCACCTGCACGGCAACTTCACCACAGTGGCGCATGACGTGAACCAAATCCCTGCGTTCGACGAAGCCTGTCTGCGTGGCTTGGGTCGCTTCCGCCCACGCTTCATAGGGCTGGCCCGACAACGTTCCAGCCAAGCCAAGGATTTCCCCCGGATCGGCAAATCTTAGAATGAAGGTTCTCCCGTCCGCCGATGACGTGAAGAGCTTTACGCGGCCGGAGTAGAGAATAAATATCCCGCGGGGCGCTTGGCCTTCAATGAATAAGGCCGCACCCTTTGGGTAGTGGACGGGGGCTGCAAATGCAGCGAGCCTGCTCATGGCTTCGGAGGACATGTCGCCTCTCCTGAGCGCTCGATAAGAGCGCTTGTGGCAACTCTGGACGATCTCCAGTTGACGCGCTGCTAACATGGAAACACCTCTCGAGAAGCTGCCGTCCGATATGCAGATGGCATCGTGTCTAGTTCTTTGGAGCAATCGTTAGTCAGTCGCGCAGGACCACGCTGAGAAGCGAATTGTTGATCTTAAGACCGCTGTAGTATTCGATGAACCCAAGCTTTTTGAACTTGTTCAACAAATAGTTTACCCGCGTGCGCGTTGTTCCTATCTTCTCGGCCAGCACTGCCTGAGGGACTTTCGGAAGCGTCAATGCCTGGTTCGGCTTGCCATAGCGGGCCAGTTGCAGCAGGGCTCGCGCCAGCCGTTTCTCGCTGGAGTTGAAGAGCTGATCGATCAGATCCTCCTCGGTTCGCAGGTTTCTGGTAACCATGTAGAAGATGAACCGGTCGGAGAAGTCGTGTTCGGCGTGGAGGAGGCGAAGCATATCGTCTTTCTCAATGGCCAAGGCGCTGCCCGGAGTCATCGCCGTCGCGGTCGCCATCCGCAGTTCCCGGCCCGCCAGACAGGCTTCGCCCAGAAAATCGCCCGGCCTGAGAATGGCAACGACCGCCTCCTTGCCTGTGGTGGAGCTTACGCCGACCCTTATGCTGCCGTCCTGAATGTAGAAGATATTCTTAGCTGCTTCGCCCTGGGAGAAGAGAGTTTGCCTCTGGCAGAATTCGATCCGTCTCTTGGGCACACGGCCGGAATTGAGAAAGGCCAATATCTCGGAGGAGAGTAGGGCTTCGAGTGTCGAGTCGCGAGCGTGGGCACTTGGCATTTGTGAACGTGTGACACTCAGGAATCGGCGTCAAAGGATCAAATCGCGCGATCTATTTTGATATAATTCTACGAACCGTAGGTGTCTCGAATGAGACAGCTAACGAACTGACCAACAGACCTGATCGGGCTTTGGCATCCTAGTATCTTTCATCGCAGCGACTCGGGGGTCCGATGTCGATGGGAATGAGTCAGGTCCACATCGCGCCCTTTGATAATTGTAACAATCGCCAGCGTCTAGAATGGGACAGTGTCACTTTGAAACAGACAATTCACATTAAATGTCCGAAATGAAACACCTACTCAATCCAATCTAGGTGTAAGTTCCTATTGCGTACAGTGCAACATAGGGCAGACCTGTATTAGCCGCAATATAACCTGTACGCAATGGACTCAGCCCAGCCCGGCTTTTTCATTCTGATCGTCGAGGATTCCCCGATGCGAAAACCTGTCAGCTATACAGCCCGTTACAGCTCGGCCCTACTGGCGGTCGCAGCCGCTCTGGGATTGAGGTGGTTCCTTGCGCCGCTTCTTGGGAATACGAATCCCTATCACACCGTTTGGGCTGCCGTTGTCGTCTCTGCCTGGTATTGTGGGCTCGGTCCCTCCATCGTCAGCGCCCTGGCCGGAGCGCTGGGCGTCTGGTATTTGTTTTTGCCTCCATCTCTTTCATTTGCCGTTCAGAATCGCGCCGACGTTTTGGGAGTTGTGGGCTTTCTGTTTTTGTCCGGCTTCATCGTGGCGCTTGGGGAACTCAATCGCCGCGCACAGTCGGCCCAGATTCATCACGCACGCCTGCTTGATCTGGCCAACGATGCCATCATTGAACTCGATATGGCTGGCGACACGATCAAGTATTGGAATCAGGGCGCGGCAATTCTATACGGTTGGACGCAGGCGGAAGCCGCGGGTAAGACCATACACTCGCTGCTCAGGACCGTTTTCCCGATTTCACTTGATGAGAGTAAAGCGGTCCTAAATCGGGAGGGGTATTGGGAAGGCGATGTGATCCAGACCCGGCACGACGGCACCCTGGTGGATATTGCCACCCGCTGGACGTTGCAGCAGACCGGTAGTAGTGGGGGCAAAGTGTGGCTGGAGATAAACCGCGACATCACAGAGCGAAAGAAAGCACAGCGGGAGGCTGAAGCGCGGCTGCTTGCGGAATCGCAACTTCGCGTCACCGTGGAAAAGGCCGCTGAGCGCGAACGGGCCTCGGCGAAGTTCCGAGGACTGCTGGAGGCGGCCCCGGACGCCATGGTGGTGATGAATCGGCAGGGCAAGATCATCTTGGTCAACGCCCAAGTCGAGAAATTATTCGGTTATCAGCGCGACGAATTGCTCGGGCAGAAGATCGAAACGCTGATACCGGAGCGTTTCGGCCACAAGCATCAAGATCACCGCGCGGGCTTCTTCGGCGAACTGCGAGTGCGGCCGATGGGCCTGGGGCAGGAACTATATGGCTTGCACAAGGACGGTCACGAAGTTCCGGTAGAGATCAGCTTGAGCCCGCTGTTGACCGAGGAAGGCGTCTTGGTCACCAGCGCCATCCGCGACATTACCGACCGGAAAAAAGCTCAGTCGCAACTGCAGGCGGCTTACGGCGAATTGGATCATCGAGTGAAGGAACGGACAGCAGAACTGGAGCAGAGCAATCAAACCTTGCGTTCGCTTTCGGTCCGTTTGCTGCGTGCGCAAGACGAAGAGCGGCGCAAGATCGCCCGCGAACTGCACGACAGCGCCGGCCAGTATCTCGCGGCCGTCGGCATGGCGCTGGCTAGAATCCAAGACGATGCCAAGCACCTGCCCGTTCCGCTTACGCGCAAATTGGACGAAGCCGTCAAGGTCACCAATCAATGCATCTCGGAGATTCGAACCATGTCGCAACTCCTGCATCCGCCCTTGCTGGAAGAATTGGGGCTGGCCTCAGCAGTTCGCTGCTATGTCGATGGCTTCGCAGCCCGCAGTGGGATTCGGATAGAAATGAAAGTGGCCGAAGAGGTCGGGCGGCTTGGGGAAGATGTGGAGTTGGTGCTGTTTCGAGTCCTTCAGGAATCGCTGACCAACATACATCGCCATTCGGGCAGCAAGACCGCCGTCGTCAAGCTCGGTGCGGACGCACAGCAGGCTTGGCTGGAGGTGGAAGATCACGGCAAAGGCAGCGTCAACCGCAACCCCAACGACGAAGCTTCTTCAGACCCGTTTCAACAAGGGATCGGCCTCACGGGGATGCGCGAACGGGTAAAAGACCTCGCCGGGGTATTGGAAATCCACTCCGGCCAGAACGGCACTCGCGTGAAAGCAGCTCTTCCTCTAATAGCGCAACCTCATAAAATCCAAACCAACACGAAAACACTCTCGGCGACTGGTTAGTTTCAGAGGTTCGCTCGAGAAAAGCAAACTGGCTGGGTCGGCACGACCGTGTTCCGTCAAAAATCATTCTTCCGAGTTGCCGGTCACGGACAGCCAGTGAGCGACTGCGGTGGCTTGCAATCTCGCTTGTGAATCTGTAACGTCTGCCACCAAAAGATGTCTGCGGCAAGCCATCCGACGGACAGCCTTGCTTTCGGGAACAGTCCGGCGCGGCGGCTAGCCTCGCCTCTGATCGCCGCATTGGCCGTCGAAGCCGTGCTGGCGCTGCGCCTTTTCCTGACGATTCACCAGGAAGCGGTAAACATCTTTTTCTGGGATCAGTGGGACTTCAACAATCCCATCCTCTTTCATCCGCAACCTCTCTGGCGGGCATTTCTTTATCAACATGGCCCCGAGCGGCAGGGGTTGGGCGAGCTTGTCGGACTGCTCGTCGGTCACTTTTCGCATTGGAGCACGCGAGCCGACGCCTTCAGCATCGCCATCATCGTCGTCGTTGCCTGCCTGTGTGCGCTCTGGCTGAAGAAGCGGCTATTCGGATCGCTCGTCTACACGGATGTGGTGATTCCCATGCTCTTCTTCACGCGAGTTCAGTGGGAGACGTATTTGGGCACCACCAATCCGGCCCACGGCACGTTGCCCCTGCTGCTGATCGTGCTGTACAGCCTCGCGTGGACGATCGAACGAGACATCGTCAAGTACCCGCTGATCGTGATTTTCAACTTCTTCGCGATTTACACCGGCTTCGCGCTATTCCTGGGATTTGTCACCCCGCTGATCCTGGCGCTCGATGCCTATCAATCGGGAAGAAGCGCCCGTCGCACTGCCTGGTGGCCAATTGCCGCCTGCTTTCTCTCGATTGTCTCCATAGCCTCCTTTTTCGTTCACTACGTTTGGAACCCCGATTGCCTCGCGTTCATCCATTCCCATCCCGGCGCGTACCTCGCATTCGTAAGCATGATGTTGTCGGGTTTTCTCGCCGCCCGCGGCTTTTACCTTTCCACGGCCACAGGCGCGGTCGCGCTGGCCGTTTTCATCGCGGTCGCCGCCGGCCAGGTCCGGCGGTTTTTTGCCCCTGCCGATAAACGGAACATGAACGCGATCATTCTCGCGCTGATCGGCTTTTCGCTGGCTTTCGCTTCAGGCACGGCCGTGGGCAGAATCTGTATGGCTTCGGAGGGCCCGCAAAACTCCCGCTATATGATCTATCTGGTCCCTGGATTCCTGGCGATCTACTTCTACCTCCTCATGGGCCAGGGCGAGTTAGGGAAATGGCCCATCGCTACGCTTCTGCTGCTCGCGCTTCTGGCCTCTTTTCCCACTGGAGTAGCGCATAAGGGCACCATGCAGAAGCCCCGCCTCGACTGGAAAAACTGCTATCTGCGGCTGGAGAGTATTGAACGCTGCGACGAAATCACCCATTTCTCGATCTATCCGCGACCGGAAACAACCACGCACTTGCAGGAAAAGCTTCTCGATCTGAAGCAGCGCCATCTGAACCTTTACGCCAGATAAGGCGCCGCAGCTCCAATTAGGCACCCTAGCGTTGAAAAGCGCCGACACGGCATCCCGCAACAGCTTTTCGGGGAAGAGTGCCGCCGCCGTCGCCGTCAGCGAGCAGCGGATTCGCTCGCGTTTATTGACATCGCCTATCGGCCAGAATAGACTCCGCCGGTGCGCTTGGGAGCGCCCCCTTCAGAGGAGGAGTTTGAATATGCGCCACATTACGCGTAGTCAGGTTTTGCTTAGATTGGCGGGTCTCGCGGTTCTGGGAGCTTGCGCGGTCCTTTTCTTTACCGGCGTTTACAACGGCCGCCTGGCAGCCCAGACGGAAGCGGCGCCAAAATACAAAGTCGATGCCAGTTGGCCGAAGCCGCTGCCTAACAAGTGGAAGATGGGCGGCGTCACCGGCCTGGCCGTCGATAAGGACGATAACGTCTGGGTCTACGACCGCCCCAACGATCTCACCAGCATCGAAATCGAAGCCGAACTGAATCCTCCCGTCGCCGATTGCTGCGTCCATCCTCCTGCCATGATCCACATCGCCGGGCACGATGGCCCCGGCTATAAGGACGGCGACGTCATCGGCTACATTGAAGCCCAGCAAGGACACGGCATGGCCGTGGACAAAAAAGGGTTCCTCTACCTCGGCCAGAACACCGTCCGCAAGTTCGATCCCAAGTCCGGCCAGATGCTCATGGCCGTTCCTCACGTCCAGGAAACCGCCAATGGCAAGCCGTTCGAGAACGATAATTACAAGCCCACTTGGGTGAAGGGCGAGGGCAGCGCCGGGCCGGTGGCCGGCTTCATCACCCTGCCGGGTGTTCCGCGCGGCGGGCGCGGCGGGCGCGGCGGCGGTGTTGGCGAGGAAGCCGCTACTCAGGCCGCCTTGCAAAACAAAGCCTTCATCGAGAAGTACCCCCCGACCACCCCGATGATCATCGGAAATATCGAGGAGGTCCGCACCGACGACGACGCCAACGAAATTTACGTCACCGACAGCGCTTTTGGCGGTCGGGTCATGGTCTTCTCGCTCGATAAGTTCGAGTTCAAGCGCGGCTGGGGCGCCTACGGCCACAAGCTCTCGGAGATCAGCACCGATCCCGCCGCCCATGCCTACCATCCCGGCGGTCCCATGGCCAAGGAGTTCGTCGGCCATCTGACCCTTAACTTCTCCCACGACGGCCTGGTCTATGCCGCCGATCGCGGTGGCAACCGCATCGACGTCACCGACAAGCAGGGCAATTTCAAGCAGGAGATCACGCTGGCCGAAAACACCGGCGTGGGCGGATCCACCGGCGGAGTTATGTTCTCCGCGGATAAGGATCAGAAATACTTGTATATCTCCGATCTCACCAACAACCACGTTTGGTTCCTAGACCGCAAGACGGGCAAGGTCCTGGGCACGATCGGCAGCATGGGCCAGCAAGCCGGGGAGTTCTTCGGGGTGCACATGGAAGCCGTGGACTCCAAGAACAATATCTATACCGGTGAAGTTTTCTACGGCGAACGCGTGCAGCGCTTCGTCCCGGCCAAGTAGCGCCGGCCAGTAGCAGCGATCAGCGGCGGCGTTGCCATGCAGCGCCGCCGTTATGGCTCTGTCGTGGACAAGTCCATGAATCGCGAATCGGCCGCCTCCTGGCGCACCGAACTGAGGGCCACGCTCACCTCGCGCGCATAGTAGGCCATCCCGGCCAGCAGAGCGCTCATCGACGCCACGAAAAGCAGCGCCGCCATCGCCTGCGCGTAGCGCCAGTGGAGCCCCAGCCCCAGCAGCAAGCACGTCGTGACGGTCCCCAGCAGGGAATACACCGTGAACAGAAAGGCCCGCCGAATCATCTCCGCGCGGTGTTCGATGGAGGCGATTTGCGAGGCATAAGCTTCGGACTCCTCGATGCGCCCCTCTCTTGCGGCCAGGTGTTTGTTCAGGCGTACGTTTAGCGACAGCAGAAGCAGCCCTTCCGCCGAGACAAAAATAGCCGGCGCAACAAACGCCTGGAAAAGCCGCGAAATATCGGCCATAGGGAACGGTGGCCCGCAGGCCCGATCGGCAATGCCGCTGTTACGGACGCATAGCGATGGTCATGGGTTCAGGCGGCGGCCCTGGCGATTGGCTGGAGAGTCCGCGCTGCGTACAGGCGCGCTCACTGCATCCTGAGAAGTTGCCGTGCTGCCCCGGCCGCTGTTCTTCAGCCCGTTGTCCTTCAATACGATCGGCGCCACCACGTCGTCTATCGCGATGATGCCCTCGAGCTTACCTTCGGCAGTGACCACCGGGAGACGGCGTATCTTGGCCTGCACCATCTTGGCCAAGGCCGATCGCACGTCATCGTCCGGACTGCAGCAGATCGCCCGGTGCGTGGCCACTTCGCCCACGGTGATTTCGCCGGCCAGGCGATTCCTCGTGCCTAACGCGATGCAAATGTCGCGCTCGGTAATTACCGAGATCACTCTTTCGTGCTCATCCACGATTGGGAGAAGGCCACAGTTGCCTTTCCAAAGAATCTCCACCGCCGCGCCCAGGTTAATCCCTGGCGTGCACCGGGCAGGTGCTGTCGTCATTGCGTCCTTTACGTTCATGTTTTGTCCCCCTTGGAATGTGCTAACGCCGTGTCCAATCCGGCGCAGCGTGTCGGCAGTTCTCGACCGCCCCGCGCGATTGAAACTGCCGCCAGCGGATTTGCACGCCGGTCGCCAGTTCCGCGAAAGATCTCCATCGGCGAACTAACAACATAAAAATACGCTAGTTATCGGCTGCGCTGGCTGGCCCGTTCCTGGCTTGGTTATGGGCTTCCGTCCCAAATTGGCCCACCCGCTCGCGTCTTCGAAAACGAGTAATGAAAGGTTACAGCCCTGCTTTCGCCGCGTTTCTCCTGCGACTGAAAGTTTTCTGAATCTCCCAAAATGGGACCATCTGCCAACCGCTCGACACTGAAAACCGTGATTCAGTGATTGGCTGCGGGATTGCACCAGATTAGGGCTGTGGCTCGCCCATTAGAGCCAGCAAGAATGGAGGCAACCCAGCCTTGGAATCTGTCCCCGATTGGAACTCAGCTCGAAGTGCGTGACGGGAACCCCAACGCGCTTCGCATGTTGATCGAAAGTCTGCCCGTCGGCCTCATCATCACCGATGAAGAAGGGCAAATTTCGGATTTGAACGAGAGCGCCCTTCGCATGTTTGGGTACACCCGCCAAGACCTCCTCGGCCATACCGTCGAAATGCTTCTGCCGGATCGTTTACGCAACTCGCACGAGAAGCAGCGCGGCCACTACGCAACGCAGCCTCATGTGCGCCCGATGGGGATTGGAATGGAGTTGGTTGGGCGCCGCAAGGATGGCACGGAGATCCCCGTCGAAATCAGTTTAGGACCGCTGGTAACCAAAGACGGCACGCTGGTCTCCTGCACCATCGTGGATATCAGCGAGCGCAAAGACATCGAGCAGCAACTGCGCCTCGCGCAGCGCATGGAAGCTATCGGCCAGCTTGCCGGCGGCATCGCGCATGATTTCAACAATCTGCTGGCCGTCATTATAGGATCGGCGGAAATTCTCGTTGACGCGGTCCCGCAAGGCGGCTCCCTCGCCAAGAAAATCGAGATGATCAAAAGCGCCGGCTCTTCCGCCGCCGGTCTGGTTCGCCAGCTGCTCGCGTTCAGCCGCCAGCAGATGGTGCAGCCGGTCGTGCTGGACACCGCCAAAATCGTGGCGGGCACCCAGGCCATGCTCGGGCGGCTCATCGGTGAAAACATTCAGTTGAGCGTAGTCGTGGAAGAGGGGGTGGGGTTCGTCACCGCCGATCCTGGCCAGGTCGAGCAGGTGCTCCTGAACCTCGCTGTCAATGCTCGCGACGCCATGCCCCAAGGAGGGCGTCTCGCCATTCACGCCTGCAATGTCGAACTTGATGAGACAGATAAGAAAAAACATGACCCGGTAGCCCCGGGGCGATACGTCCTGCTGGCCGTCGAGGACACCGGTTGCGGAATGGATCTCAAGACCCAGGCGCGCATCTTCGATCCGTTTTTTACCACCAAGGAAGTCGGGAAAGGCACCGGCTTGGGTTTGGCAACGGTTTACTCGATCGTAAAGCAGTCGCGCGGATATATCTGGGTCTACAGCGAAGTCGGGCAGGGAACTGTCTTCAAGGTTTACCTGCCTCGCACCGATCGAACCATTCGTCCACAGAAACAAAAAGAGGAGGAACTGACGGCGCTCCAAGGCTCGGAAACAATTCTGCTGGCCGAAGATTCCGAATCTCTTCGCGAGATGGCTCGCGAGTATCTCGAAAGCATTGGCTACACGGTTCTGGACGCGAACTCGGGCACGCAAGCGCTCGAGCGCGCCAGGAATTTCAAGGGACGCATCGATCTGCTTTTGACGGACATCATCATGCCTGAAATGGGGGGACCCGAACTTGCCGATCGAATTGTCTCGCTCCGGCCAGACATCAAGGTAATTTTCACTTCTGGCTATACGGGCGATGCGATCGCGAGCCGCGGCCCTCTCCCGGCGCTAACCTTCATTCAGAAGCCTTATCGCCCCAAGGCCCTGGCGCGCAAAATCCGGGAAGTCCTACGCGGCACCGTTTAACGACGGCTTGATGTCCTCCTAAACGACCGTTTCGCACGCACGCCCGCCACGGCCGAATGTCCCGGTCCTACCTCTCGAAGTTCGGCGGTTTGATCTCCGGAGACCCCAGCTTCTTGTACTCCTCCGGCTCCTCGTTGTGCGTGCAGAAATATTCCTGCCAGTCGTCGTTGGGATCTTGCGCTAGCGTCCACTGCCGTGGAGCCGAAGCCCAGGGCTTCTCCAGCACCACAGGATCTTCGATGGTCACCTGATAGGTGAGGTAGTTCTTCGAGGGACGGCTGAAGCGCTCCACGATGTGCTCCTGATCGCTGTGCAGCCATGCGCCGCTCTCTCCGATAAACCCCACCGCGACATTCCTCAACCGGGTATCAATGGCAATCACGTCGATAACCAGCGTGTCCCCGTCCCAATGAGCCGACGAATCGCCGCTGAACGTGGGATCGGGGTCCTTGGTATGCGGACGCCCGTCGGTGTGGACCATGCGAACGGTCAAGGGATACTCAGCCAACAAAAGCAGCGTTCCCGGTTTGGCAACCAGCACCATCGGTCCGTGTTGATTGGCCTGCATGGTGATCGAGCTGGGCGTGCCGGCCTGGTCGCACTGCCCATAAGGAACCGGACTCTTGTACTTTGCCGCCATCCCGGGCTTGAAGACGGGCTGCACCTCCGGCGTTTCTTTGCGATCGTATTGACTCATTAAACTTCGATCGATCGGGTAAGCCGCCTCCAGCATCTTGCCGGCACGGTTTGGATAATAACGGCCGGAGAGGTCCACGTGCCCATCCTCCAGACGAGGCACCGGTCCGCCCGGCGGCAAAATCTTTAGCTGGTCAAAGCCGCCCGCCACTTTTGGCTTGGCGCTTCCTTGCTGCGCATTCTGGGCCTGCGAATTCTGCGCCTGTGCCGATGAATTCTGGATCAACGCGGGCGCGAAAATCATGCCCACAGCCGCAGCCGCCACTAGAACTCCGTCGATGAAATATCTCTGCACTCGTCTCATTCCAATTTCTCCTTCTTCCGCTTCATTCCTCTTCTTCAAATCTCAAATCCAAAATCCGCGATGATGCACAGCGGCTACCGCACAACGCGCTGTCATTCTGAGCGAAGTGGCGCGATCCTATTTCCTAAATCCCGCCGCGGGATGTCGCGCCACGCAGTCGAAGAATCTCTCTCGGTCCTGGGCTGCTGGCCGCGCTGTCATTCCGAACCCAGCGCCGGGGTCCCCAACATGCGCCGGTCTCGCGCGTGTTGGGGTGGTAGCGGCGTTTTTTGCCGATGTCGGTGAGGAATCTGCTGTTGTTCTTACTATCGTCGCCGCCAGCAGAGCCTTGCAGCATCGCCCTCGGCTGGAACATCCTCCCACCAATCGAGTACATTGTCTAAACCCGAAAGGAGTACCCATGAAAATCGCGGTTTACGGCAAAGGGCACGTGGGTGGCGGGCTCGCCGACCTTTGGGAACGCGCCGGCCACCAGGTGCAGCGTCTAGGCCACGACGGCGGGGAAGTCTCAAGCGTCGACGTGGTGCTTGTCTCCGTCCCCGGCAAGGTTCTCGCCGAAGCCATTGGCAAGCTGAAAGGCGTCCAGGGAAAAACAGTCATCGACGCCACCAATCGTTTCGGTACCGAGCCGCCGCCGGGCTTCCGCTCCAACGCCGAGTTCATAAAGTCGAAAACCAACGGCCCCACGGCCAAGGCCTTCAACATCAACTTCGCCTCGCTCTACTCCCAGCTTCGCGAGGCGCGCAAGCCCCCAAGCAATTTGTGGTGCGGAGATGACGAAGCGCGCGCCGTCGTGGAACAGCTCAGCCGCAATGCCGGCTACGACCCGGTCTACGCCGGCCCGCTCTCCAACGCCGCCGACCAGGAGCATCTGATCAAAATCATTTTCGCCATCAACCAGGGCGGCCTCGGCCCCTTCGTCTACCGCATCGCCCACCCCGACCAACTCTGACCCCCACCGCCCAAGCGCTCAGGAACCCGTTTGTCATTCTGAGCGAAGCGTCCCGATTCTTGTCCGCTCCGGAAATCGCGCCTTTACGATTTCCGGTCAGGACGGGGTGCCCCATGTTTCGGTTTTTGAAACGTGGGGTTTCTCGGTAGCTCCGAACCCTCGCCCTATTTCGGCCCCAGTCACCGCTTCTCTAACCTCGCCACTCACACACCCCGAATGACTTTCCCGCATAACCTGATAGACTCTGGCAGGGAAGAAGCCTCACTAAGAAGGAGCCCTATGCGTTCCCGACTTTCGCTGCTCACTTTGTCCGGCCTTGCGCTCGGGACTGCTATTCTCGCCGCAGGAACGTTCGTCCGGCCCATAAACGGCCAGCCTCGCGCCGCCCAAAATGGCGCCGCCAAATCCTCTGGCCAATCCGCTGACAAACCTTCCGCGGGCGCCACGGCCGCCCAGGACTCCGCCGCCATCCCCAAGCGCATCGAGGACTATCTGCGCAAGTATTACGCCTGGGGTCCGAATTACACGGTCAAGGTTGGGACGCCCAAGCAGTCGCCCATTGGCGATCTCTACGAAGTTCCCGTCGAGGTGAGCACGGAGGGTGGCTCCGATTCAGCCGTCGTTTACGCGAGTAAGGACGGCCATTATATGGTTCGCGGCGACATGCAGGACCTCAGCGCCGACCCGCTCGCCGAGAACTTGAGCAAGCTGAATCTTCAGGGCTCCGCGTCCAAAGGGCCCGCCGACGCCAAGGTCGTCCTCGTCGAATTTGGTGACCTGGAATGTCCGGTTTGCCGCCAACTCGACTACATTTTGCGCGCCGTGCTTCCCAAATATCCCCAGGTCCGGCTCGTGTTCAAGGATTTTCCCCTTGAATCGATTCATCCCTGGGCCATGACCGCCTCCACCATCGGCCGCTGCGTTTTGCAGCAGAGTTCAGACGCCTTCTGGAAATACCACGACGCGGTTTACGATAATCAGGATGTCATCACTCCCGAAAACGCCTACGACAAGCTCACCGAGCTTGCCGTTCAGGCCGGCGCCAACGCCGATAAGCTCAAACCCTGCGCCGCCGATCCCAAAACTCAGGACGAAGTGCGCCAGACCATCGCCGAAGGCAAAGCCTTGGGAGTAGACGCCACGCCGACCACCTTCGTCGACGGCCGCCGCCTAGTCGGCCCAGACCAAGCCCTGCTAGAACAATACATCCAGTACGACTCCCACTAACCGCAGCCGCACCCACCGCATCCACGTAGACCGCGTCTCTATATTTCCAGAATGCGTCTGAACTCTGTTGTAAGACGCTGCGGTCGGTCGACCGCAGTCGCACCCATAACTGGCCTCATTCGGCGAACCGAAGCCCGTGCGCCTCCTTGCTTATATTCCCACTGTAAGAAAGGGGCCCTCCGCCGTCGCCTCCGCCATGAGAATTCGTCAAGGAGCTAAATATCCGTGGGTATCGTATCCACGCTTCCCTCAACCCAAATGGTTCATAATACATGGTACATAATATATATTCTCCGACGCGATGTGATGAGGCGGAAAAGGGCATGATCGCGGGCGGCCAAACTAGACCGAGGCTCCTTGTTTCTTGGTTTCCAGCCGACTGTAAAGAAAATCCCGAATGATGTCGCTGAGGTCCTTGTGCTCGGACTCCGCCATCTCGTGAAACTGATCGCGGTCCTTCTTCGGCACCCTGACCTGGATTGAGACTTTCTTCACGTTCGGCGCCCTCTTTCGCGCCATAGCGGCATTGTGTATACGTTACCGCTACACTGCGTGTCAAGGAAATTCCCCGAACGTGAGACGCAAGCTCTCTGTGGAAATGTAGAAAAGTCCGCGCGCGCCGCCCAATGCTGCCGAAATCATCGCGTCGGATAAGGATACTTGTGATACTCGCAAAATCGAGATTGGCGCGGGAATCCACTCTATTTACCGCTCCTCAACTATTTGCAGAAAGCTGAACCCGATTCCAAGTGTCCGCCGCTGCGCCCTACTCCACCGGTTGCGATCCGATCTTTCCGGGTGTATCTGGTTGCACCATGCGTGGTGCAGTTTTCACGAATTCATGAAAACGTGATAAATCGGTCTCACGCCAGGTCCGCCGCGCTGTGGAAAAGCCTGTGGAAACCGCTCATTCATTCCTTGCGGATAGCTGCCAATACAGTTTGGAGCGTTCTAACATCTCCAGCCGTAACTGCCACACCGCTGTTCTCGAATAGCACCACATCATCTTCAAGGTCATGGAATGCTTTTATGAAAAGACTTGCATCGGGTCTACCGAGTTCAAGAAAAGTAGAAGGAATCTTCGCCAGCAACTCCCGCCACTTCGCTTCCCGCTCCTCGGCCTGAGTGAGTTCGGCACTAGCCAGGCCAACATCTTCGTAAACTAAACAACCTGCTACCGCTGCCTTGATACACCGCCTCACCGCCTGAAACCGATCCGCGCTCATTCACTCCTCCGGATAGCTGCCGTACAAAGGGATTGCAAGCCTTCAAGGGCTTCGCGTTCTATGCCACACTCTGAACAAACCACATTGGCGGCGCATAGCTGAAGCTCGCGCTCCCGAATGAATTGCTGTGCCTTCGCTAAGAACTGACACCACTTCGCTTCCCGCTCCCGCAGTTGGCGCAAATCATTGCGGTCCATCGCCGCTACTGCCGCATCGTCCTCGGCCTGCTTGATCTCGGCGCGTGCGTCGGCCACTGCTCCCGTCAGCCCGAGATCGGGCCATTGTTGCTCAAATCCCTCGATGCACCGCCTCACCGCCGCAAACCGATCTGCGCTCATGGCTGCCCTCTCATGCGTGTATTCCCTTCCTGCCCCGATGATGTAAGGCGCACCTTAGCTCCAAGTTGTGATCGCAATCACACCCGCATTTTGCCCGAGAAACGATGTGGTGCGCTTCGCCGCGCCGCGGATGGCAGAAGTTCGCTCCAGGCAGCACGCGCACCCTGCAGGTGACGCAACGGTAGCGATACCGCTCCAGGCAGCGCGCCCGGGCTGCAGCCATATCGCGGCCATACAGCCGCAGGTGCCCGGTAGTCGTGACGAAGGACCGCGGATCGCGCAGCCGAGGGAAACCCATCGGGATGAGCCGATGAGCCTGCTCCGTAGTTGCGCGATCCACTTTGGCGCCGCGTGGCACGTTTTACGCCCTCGCCTCGACCAGTTTGATCCCAACCTTCTCGCAAAGTCCTTGGAGGCCCGAGAAATGCGCTGCCGGCATATCCCACGAATATTCGTTGCCCTTTTTGGTCCCCCGGGCCTGGAAGACCTGCTTCAGCGTCTTGGAGATGTGAACTACGTCCCCGGTCAGATGGATGGTCGAGTTGGCCGTGGGCGTGTAGAAGATCTCCAGATCCGCCTCGTCCACTACGGGAGTAGTGGGAATGGGCGGCAGGTTGATGGAGGTCTCTTTGCGGACGCTATGGATTCCGTTGCCATTCGACTGTGGTACAGTGGGCGCCGGTTGGGTATAAGCAGGGGCTTGGAGCGTTAACGGCGCTTCAGGCCCTTTTCTATATCCGGTCCGTTCGCACTTCACGGCTGCCAGGAGCGCCAGGACGCCAGCTTCGGTTTCGAGGCCCAGGGAACGCGGCAGATCGGCCATATCGCTCGGGGGCTGCTTGGAGTGGGCTTCGTACAGCCTGAGGAGCTCCAGGCCGTCCTGAACCTGCTCAAGGGACATGGCCTCGATCGCGGACCAGGCGCGCGCGCCCCAGACGTTCTCCATGACCCGGATGCGGAGCTGCTTGTCCGCCGCGGACTGCCCTGGCCACAGGAGCTGCATGGTCGCCAGGATTTCGTCGAGGGCAATCTGCTTCTCCCGGTTTCGCCGGCGATATTCGGTGTCACCGGTTCCGTCGAAGAGATCTTCGCTGGAGTTGGTTCCGATGGCTCGCTGCGTGGCGGAGATGTTCAGGAACGAGAAGTGCGGCGCGAACACATCAAAAACTTTTTTGTAGTCGCCGGGCTTGTAGTCGTTGATATCCACGAATTCGAAACTCTTGCCGTTCAGCGATCGGGCGCGATCCTTGAGCACGCGAGCGAAATGGACGAATGAGCCGCCGGTGTGCTTTTTGGTGGTTTTGCGCCGCTCGGCTTCCATCTCGATCAGCAGGTTCGGCTCATAGCCAAACTCCCCTTCGGTCTTCATCTTGGAATCGCCCTTGACCAGCTCGCGCTTGCCCTTGTCGTTGACCACGTATTCGTACTCGTTGCCCGCGCGGCCGGCGATGAAACAATGCAGCGGAGAGTTCAGGAAGGCGTTTGTCCAGGCAGCCCACTGGCCTTTGATGTCGTCCCAATCCTGAAACTGCAGGTCGTAGTCGGAGATGTTGTACTTCCGCGCCATGGCCGCGCTGTAGGACCGCTTCAGCTCGGTCCAGGTGTGCGTGACCGAATCCATGATGAACGCGCAGCAGCCCTTCTCCTGGGCCTGGCGCAGCACCGGGACCATGTCCGCGAACGCTCCGGACTTCACCACCAGGAGCTTCACGCCTTCTTTGTCGAAAATGGGCTTGAGGTAGTCGGAGCCGTTCTCGGTATCCATCATGGCCACCGGGGCTCCGTTGTGATAGGTCTTCGACACGCCGATCGCGAGGAGCGCCAGCGTGGTAGTCTTGCCGCTTCCCTGCCGGCCGAATGCGCCAACTTTGGCCCGGGCTTGCTCGTTCGAAACTTCCTGGAGTATCGGGGTCATGGGGATGTCCTTTCGAAGGTGGATTGCGAACGAGAGGAGTGTACTCCCCTAGCGCTACGTGTGTCAAGGGCGAAGATAGAGATTTCCACATCTATACGCTTGACGCTACGGGTATACTTGCCGCTATGGCGCTTGAGGCGGCGAGGGAATTAGGCAGGAGGGGTGGCCGGGCGAAGGCTAAGATGCTCACGGCCCAACAGCGGAGCGAAATGGCCAGTCAGATGGCCAGGGACCGCTGGGCGAGCATGACGCCCGAGGAGCGCAGCGCGGAGATGAAGCGGCGGGCGGCCAAGCGAAAGAAGGGAAAAAAGGGGAAGGCTAAAACTAAGCGGAAAGAATCAAGCTGAAGCGAGGCGTCGCGGTGTTCTGCCAACAATGCGGCAAGGAAGCCAACGAAGGCCCCTTCTGTTCATCATGTGGAGCGAAGCTTGCTCCCGCTCCAAAGGACGAGCATTCAGAAGTTGAACGGAGGCCGCGGCGCATCAAAAGCCTATTCCTGGGATTGGTCGGGATCGCAGTGCTAGCTTGGCTCGCCTGGATCGTCCATGGAATCTCCTCCGCGTTGAACAATGAAACGGAAAGCACGGACACGGCGGTGCTGGGCGCGCCCACTAACTATGGCACAAGCCCGGGCGCGGTGCCGCAACCGCGCGCGATTCCCGTTCCCGATCAGGAAAGTAAATTTGTTGTTATGATCGAGGATTTCGACTCGCGCTATCGGCAGGCTGCTAACGAGTTTCAGAAATCGGCCGTGCGCAAGGAAAGGGCGAGCGCTATTCAGATGATTGTGCCCGACCGCGCAGCTGAAAAGTGGGCGGGGCAAATCTCCCGCATGGAGACCACAGGCGATGGCCACGGCATTTTAGGGGTCAAGCTTCCCGGCGGTGCTTCCATCCAGGTCGAGACGACGAATAATCCCCTTTCAGATATCTTCGATCACACTCTGATCGATCCGAAATCTGCGCTCTATGGCGAAATAGCAAACTTGGCGGTCGGGGACAAGGTAATCTTCGATGGCAACTTTCGTTCGGGCGATATGGATTACCTTGAAGAAATGAGCCTAACGGAAGAAGGATTTATGACGGCGCCCGAATTCATTTTCGCCTTCAGTAGTGTCTCCGCGCTTCCCTAAACACACGAAAAGCCCGACCTTGAATCGGGCTTTTCGAAAAAGTGAAGTTCCTGTTCCGAAATAAATCCTCCGGATGCCCGGAAACCCCCGGCAGTTCCCTACTTTTTCTGTGACGGCACGGCCACGGCTGGCGGCTTCGCTGCATTACCGAGTGCGGGATCTGTTGGAGCTGGCGCTGGATGGGGGTTCGGTATCCAATACCCCGAGTCTAAATCAAAGACCATTCCCGGATGCTGTGGGGCTTCGTTTTTGGCCTCTTGCTGTACCCTCTGGCTCAATCCTGCTCCTCGATCGAGGTCGGCCTGGTAGTGCTTGATGGCCTTCATGGCCTCGATGGCCGACTGTTCTTTTAACACCTCTTGCTGGAACGCCCGCAAATCGTCATCGTCGTGCTGAAGTTGCGGTGACGGCGCCTGCCAGCCTGGTTGGGCCTGCGTGGGCGTGGGTGCGGCTGCTGCGGCCTGTCGAAAGCCAGGTTGGAATCCGAAGTAGGCGACAGCCAGGCCAACGATGATCAGCCCGATCAACCCGCCGACAAGCCACGCGATGACAGAATCTTTCTTCAAAGCCTTTCCTCCTTGGTGTTTTGTCCTGCCGGGATCCACTTTACAACGACTTCGAAGCGTCCGAATTTCGCGATCAGGGCTTTGCGCGAAGTGACACCGTATTGCCTGAAGATCCTCGACACGTGGTACTTCACGCCGCAGTCGGATAGGTTCATCTTCCCGCCGATCTCTTTCACCGACAGCCCGTTCAACATCGCGTCGAGCACCGCGGCGCGCTTGCCGAGATCCTGCATCACTGCACCACGCTTGGTTCCGGCCGGTCTCCCACTCCCACGCCCAGAAGCGGCAATGCCGGAATGATCGTTGTCCCGCCCCCCGAAGCAGGTAGAAACGCCATTGCCGCCGCGCCCCAACTGGCATTGTTTGTATTCGTCCAGGTCCACGACTCGGCGTTGGTATTGGGAGCAAACAGATAGCCCATCGCTCCGCCCTCGGTCTGGAAATCTAGATCCGTCTCTCCCGTGAACAGCGGGTAGTCGTAGAGCGCTCCCGTGGGAGCCGTGACGGCCGTGCCTGGTCCTGTTCCCCAGTTGATTTGCGCGAGAATCAATTCATTTGTAACGGCGGGCGTGAGATTCGGGGCGGCGGCATACGTGCTCGTGGTGGTCCAGGTGGTGCCGTTGGCATAGTCGTAGCCAACCGTTGAATCGACACAGGCTGTGGCAGAGCTATTTGTCAGGCCAGTCACCTCGAGGGCGGTATACGTTCCATTGCCACCATTGGCTGTGCCTGCCAGGGTGAAGTAGTCGTCTCCGGCGAGCGCCGTGCACACCACGGCGAACGCAGGGGTGTTGGGGTTCGATCCGCTGTTCTGGTAGCTGGTGAGGCTGTTCCCCAGCAGATCGCTGATGCTCGACCATTGAGCGCCCATTCCCCCGATGGCGTTATTCCCCACGATGATTACGGCGTCGTTGGCATTCAGGATGTGAAGCTGGAAATTCGTGGGGGTCGTATCTCCGTTCGTATAGTTGGCCTGAGAGATGACATCGACGCCGGTGGGAACGGTGCCGGCGCCGGCCGATGTTTTCAGGGCCATGCTCATACAAATGAAGTTCTGTCCCGAGGCCACGCCGACGATATTCATGTAGGGCGTAATCGCGCCCGCCGTGGTCTGGACGAGCGAGTAATCCGCAATCGCAAAACCGATGTCCGAAAATCGGAACGTCGCTCCGGCGGGCGCAAAGATATTGGTCGAGGTGTTGAATCCGGCGGCCAGGCCTGCCTGCGTGCAAAACATGCTGATAACATCGCCGCTTGTGCCCGTGGTCAGGGCCCCGCTGGTGGCGCTGGCTGGCCCGCAACCAGAACACAATTGGCCAACGGCCGTATCGACTGCCCCGGATGTGGCAATGCCGGAGTACTCGTCATAAGCGGCCGCCATATTATTCCACAGGGCCGTCGCCGCCACGATGGTTACGGAAGTACATCCGGCCGCGGCTCCATCGATGTAGTAGTCAAAAGCGTCCGTATCGTCGCCCGTGTCCAGCACGGGGCTATCGGCCGCCTGGGTGAAGGTCCACGTGGCGTGGCCGGTGTCGGAATTGCAATAGATATTTGAGACGGTGGGGGCGGTTGACGCATAGCTCCACGTCCAAACGACTCGAAGGAAGTTATTTGCGCCCGAAGCCGGAGGATGCACCGGGATAGTGAAATCGCATGGCGAAGTACAAGGCTCAGAAGTGATCGTGGACCAGTAACTGTGCCGCGCCTGGCTAGTAATCCCCGAAACGCCCTGTCCTGCGAACGCCGAAAGGATCTCGATACAGGCAGAGGCCCACACGCCCGTAGGGCTAACGGTGAGCGTGTGCGCGGCAAACGACGTGACGCCTCCATTGGTGTCCACGAAGCCATAGTTATCTAAGGTGGTGCCCGACCGCAGCGTCAGGCCGGAAGGAGCGGCATCCACGTTGGTCGCTGTCGCAGCTCCATTCGCGCAGGCAACCCAGGAACTTCCGTTCGTCTGCGTAAGGGTGAAGGTTGGATCGGAAATCGTGGTGGACGAGCCCGTTGTGCCCGAAGTCGTGGTCCCCACATGAACGTCGTTGCCGCTATAGACGCGGCAATCCGTGGCCGTCGCATTGGCCCAGGTGCCGCAGGTCGTCTCCGTGCCATTGGAAAGCTTCCATCCGATGCGGATGGCATTGGTATTGCCTGTGGTGCTTTTTGCCGAAGTCCATCCCGTCGCCAGCGTGGGAGCCGTGGCGCTATTTGAGCGATAAGCAACGGCCACCATCAGATTGCCCCAGTTGGATTTCGTCATCGCCGAGGCAAGCGTGCAGGAAGTTCCCGCGTTGGGAGTGCAGCCCGAGACGTAGCTGATGGTGCTCGTCGCGCGGAGTGGAATCGCGCAGAAAAACAGAGCGAGAAATGGCAGGATTCGCCGCATCAGCGCTGATCCCAATGGAACATGACGTTGACCGCGTTGGCCGAACTGAGGTTGACGCACACGGCTTGCGAGACGGGCGTGGACCACAGAATGTTTCCTGGCGGGGTGACATTCTGCCCGACCGGAGCGATGCTCGTCGGGGCCTGCATGGGAACCAGGATGCTCAGATCGCTGGGACTCGTGGCGCAATTGGTCCCGGTTCCATAGACGAGCTTGACGTTCACCGCCGTCGTGGACGCGCTGTTGACGAAGAAATCGCAGATGTAGATGGACTTGCCGCTGGAAAGCGCCACGGCTTGCGTGCTGCCGCTCGTCGCTAGGCCATTGTTCACGTAGGTGTTCGGACAGATCTCCTGGCCCGTCAAGTTCCCGCCGGCGTTTCCGCCGAGATATACCGCGCCGCTCGGCACCGCCGATCCCGTCGCGCCCTGCCCCCAGGCCGGGATCGCGGGATTATTGGTAGCCACCGCCTCGCGGATCGTGCTGGCTGAAGCGTTCCCGGTATTCGTATCGAGCGTGGTTGGGAAGTTTGTCGCGAAGACGGCGTTGGTCGTGCCCGGCGTGGTCTGGTCGATGCCCACCTTGCCGACGATCGCCGAACCCGCCACCAGCGCCGGAAGCGATGCCAGGGAAACCGGCTGCGTCGATTGCCAGAAGGTGCCGCTCACCGGCTGAGTAACTTGCGAGCCGTCCACCAGCAAATAGCTGTGCGAGTCGATGCGCGCGCGGCCGGCATTGCCATTCGAGATCGAAGGATCAGCTCCAGTATCGTAAAGGCCGCCAATCGGATTGATGGCCGTAGTCCCCACGGTGAAGGCGGAGTTATCCGCGAATCCCGCCGAACTGGAGCAGCCCGAATCGCAGACCATGTGCAAGTTCGATCCCGTTCCTTGCACCACGGTAAAGTTGCCCGAGCCGGTCACCGCCGGCGTATTGGTGATGTAGGCATTTACGCCGAGATAGTTGCCGGTCGTCGGCGCCGTGCCGTAAGCCGTGGGAACCCCCAGCGCAGTTGAATCCCATTGCGTTAGGTTAATCAGGCAGTTGGCGGCGGTGCAGCTCACCGGCTGCGTCGTTTGCCAAAATGTGCCCGAAACGGGTTGGGTCGCTTGCCAGAAGGTTCCGGATACTGGCTGCGTGGCTTGCCAGAAGGTGCCCGTCACAGCGAGAGAGCTGTTTGCCACATCTACATAGAGGTACTTGTTCGTGTCGTCCCTCAGCCGGTCCCAGGTAGTACCGTTAAATGCAGCCAGCAGGTCGAATTGCAATCCCGCCGTCGTGGGATTGGCGAAAGCATCCGCTGGCGTGGTTGACCCGCCAGAGCATCCCGCCGCGCAGTTCACCTTCAGGTATTTGCTTCCGTCCACTTGTAAACGGTCGAATGTCGTGCCGTTGAATCCATAAAGCCATGCCGCCGTTTGGCCGTTGGTGCTCGAAGTGGCCACCGCATCCGAATTGTTGTTGAACGATCCGCCCGAGCAGCCCACCACGCAATCGGTGTAAAGGTAGGAGTTCGCGTCCATCCGCACGCGGCCCGCATTACCGCTGCTAATAGACGGTGTGCTTGTCGAGTACAGCGCGCCAATCGGATTGATCGTTGAACTTCCTACCGTGAAGGTGGAATTGTCGGTAAACCCGGAAGAGGCCGAGCACCCGGTGATGCAATTCACCAGCAAGTTGTAGGAGCCGTCGAAGCGAAACGCGGGCCCGCTTTCCGATCCGCCGCCTTGCGGCTCAAGCGATTCACCCATGCGGAAGGGATTGGCATAGCCCCGAAACGCGTTGTGCACCGCGTTCAGAGCATCGGGCGCCGGCGCCGCTTGCACCGTTACGGCGCAAAGCAGCGCTACCAGCAGCACATGCCCGCCGGGAACTCGCGCGCCGCGGCTCTCGCCATGAGCATGCGCCCCTGAGATCGCCGGGAGCGCTGCCCGTTCAGCGGCTGTACTCTGTTTGCTTGGCCGTCCGCCGCCGGCCAGGAATATTCTCCGGTCGAGCAGCTCCACCTGCAGCTCGCAGCGATCGTAAACCGCCCTGATCTTTGGCCAAAGCCAAAGCAGAACTTTTTTTATTCGTTCTCTCATTTTTTGCGTTATCGATGGCTAAGACGTAATGGACCCACAGGCGAGGATTCTTTGCTCCCAGCCAGCACTAACTGTGTGGCCGCACATGGCTCGCAAACGCGCCCTGCGCATCGGTCGTAACAACGTTATCGGCCGCCGCCGTGGGCGCCGGCGCATGCGTTGGATACGGCGGCTGTCCGCCGTTCGGATTACCCGAAGCAATCGCCACTGCCGCGGGCTTCGACGTAAATGCTCCATTCACAGACATAATCCGCGACCTCGCATTCTCAAGTTTGTCGGGCGCAAAAAAAGGCTCCCGCGGCGAGCCAATTAGTCCATTTCGTCCGTTTAGAAAAGCCATCACGCGGCTTTTCAGGTTAAAAAATCCCCGCTACAGCCGGCGCACATCCGCCGTCACGTTCACCGCATTCGTGCGGCTGCGCATCAGCAATCGCACGAACGTCGCCAGCACGCTCGAGCCATCGAAGTGAAACGTTTGGTTGGTCGAATCCACGGACGTGATGTTGCCGTTGGCCACGGTCTGATATTGCGTGTCGGAATCCACGTCGCTCACCTGCACGTCGATCTCGAACGCGCCCGGCGCCGCCGAGAAGAATCCCGTAACCGCAAACCCACCGGGAGATCCTCGCTGCATGCCCAGCGCCAGCCGCGAACTCGCCGAAGCTCCGCCGTTGCCGGCCGCCGGCTGCTCCGCGTTCCACACTTGCGCCGAATCCCCCGGCCAGATCGCGCTCGGTGGGTTTGTATTGCTATAAGTAGGCATCCGAACCCTCCGCGTTGTCGAACGCCACAAAGCGCGTGGCCATCACGCGGCTTTTGGCGTTAAAAAAGTCATATGCAGGCATCGCAATCCTCCCTAATTGAGCTGCAACGTGCAGGCCACGCCCGCCAGCGTTTCCGAACCCTGCGTGGTCACTTGAATTTGAATCGGCTGGCCCAGCGCCACGCTCGAGGTATGCGTCGTGTCGCTGGCGCTTGTGCTGGTGCCAAACGTTCCCGTAATCCCCGCGCTCGAAAACGTACCGCTCGAAAGCGCCGCGCTCCTCACCGTTACCACGCCCGAGCTGGAGTTCACGCCGCCCGTGCTCGCCGCACAATTCAAATTCCGCAGCGTCCCGGCCCGCGGCGCGATAAACGTCGCGTTCGTCGCCGTGGTATTGGTCAGCGCGTTGGTGGCCGCGCCCGCCGCCACCAGATACAGCGTCGCCGAAGCCGTCGCCGTTCCCGTTCCGACCGCCGTCAGCAGCACCGATGGCGCCGCGATCCCCGTTGCCGCCGTCTTCTCGTCCTCGATGCCCACGTTGGCGTAGAGCGCCCGCGCATTGCTCACGTTCGTGGACGTGGCATTCGAGCTGGGATCGACCACCACGTTCCCGCCGCCGTTGGCATTGGCATCGTAGGCGGCCTCGTACAGGCCCCCCGTGCCGCTCATCACGTAATCGCCCTGCCCGTGCACGTTCGAGGCGGTCACCGTAATCGTGCAAGGCGTCGGCGAATTCGACGCACAACTGCTCACCGCCGACGGCGTCAGCGTCTCCGAACCGCTGGAGTTGAAGATCGTCACCGGCAAGCTCGTGCTATAGGGATAAATCGTCCGGCCGTCCGGCGTCTCGATCCAGGGATGTGCCAGCTGAATGCTCACCGTTCCGGTCGTATAGGGACCGCCGATCACGCTGTTGCTAATGCCCTGATAGGCCCCCGCGACGTACCGGCCCGCCGCCTTGCTCAGCGCCGATGTCTGCCCAAACGCCGCCAGGGGCGCAACCGCCGCCAATAGAAAAGCCACCACAGGTCCGAGAAGTCGCTGCATCGCTCTCTCCTCAAATAAAAATGGCCGCTCTCCGCGCGAAGCGTCACGTTCCTTGTGACCTTCGCGCTCGAAAAAAGAGGCGGCCTCTAAGCTCTTGGCAACCCGCGCGCTTTTGCGCCTACGAGTTCCCTTAAAAACAAAAACGCCCGGAAGGATTCTCCCGGGCGCACTTTCTTACACAAAAAGTATACCACGGCCGTCAATCTTTTCCGCTCGCCTCCCGAAGCGGCCTGTGCAAAACTTATTGGCTTCGCGCTTTGTCTGGAGATCGACTGGAAATATCGTGATGCGAGCTATCGCCTCCGTCCGCGCCACTTTGCCTTTTCGCTATATCGATCATCCTTTCGATAAGCGTCATGGGCTCGATACCAGCGGCTACGTGAGCAAGCGCGACCTGGTCACCGGCCATCCTCACGACGCTTACCTCACCGGCTATTCCGCCGTCGCGCCCTCCGTCTTTCGCCAGATGTGCCGCCGCTGGATCGATACCCTCGCCGCACGCGGGCGCGTGCCGGCTTTCAGTTTTATCGACGTGGGCGCCGGCAAGGGCCGCGCTCTGCTGCTCGCCTCCGAATTGCCCTTTCGCAAAGTGATCGGCGTGGAGCTCAGCAATCAACTGGCGCGAATCGCCGCGGAAAATATCGCCAAATGGAAACAGGAACGCGCCGCGCGCACACCCATCCGCATCGTCCATCAGGACATTCTCGACTTCCGCTGGCCGCGCACCCCGCTCCTCGTGTATCTCTATAATCCCTTCGAGCGCGAGATGATCGAAGAGCTCATCGAACGCCTGCGCTGGGCCGCCAAGGCCGGCTCGCGCTGCGTCGATATCCTTTATTTGAATCCCGTGTATGGATATCTGCTGACCCGCTCCGGCGCGTTCCGCGAACTCTGGAGCGAGCGCATCGCCATGAGCAAAGAGGATCAGAACGCCGATCCCTACGCCACCAGCACCGATCTAGTCTCCGCCTACCGCTTCGGCCCACCCTAAGCGCAGCACCCTCGGGATTGTCATCCTGAGCGAAAGTAGTGAGCGAAGGATCTCTCCGAAGGCGTTATGTGCAATCTCGTAGAATGCGCACCCGTGACTTACCGGCGACGGTTAAGGTTTAAACGTAGCGCCGCGGCCTTTAGCGCGGCACCTTTTTCCGGCTTGTCATCCTGAGCGAACGCAGCGAGCGAAGGATCTCTCCGGATTTGTCGTCCCCGGACTCTTTCTTTTAAACTCTGCGCTCAGCGATTTGAAATCTGAAATGTGCAATTTGTAATCTGCAATCCGAACGTTCCACCAAAGGAGCCCTCATGCCGCCCCATCAGCGAGACGATCAGCAACCCGATCAACAAAACGATCAGCGCTACCAGCGCGGACGCGACAAACTGAAACAAATGATGGGCGACGTCGGCGAACAGGCCCTCGACAATATCGCCAGCATTTCGCCGGACATGGCCCGTTACGTCGCCGAGTTCGTCTTCGGCGACGTTCACTCGCGCCCGGCCCTCGATCTGAAGACGCGCGAAATCGCCGCCGTCGTCTCTCTCGTGACGCGAGGCGGCGCCGAGCCGCAGCTCCGCGCGCATCTTCACGCCGCCCTTAAAGTGGGCTGTTCCCAGGAGGAGATTATCGAACTAATGATCGAGATGGCCGTTTACGCCGGCTTCCCCGCCGCGCTCAACGGCCTCTACGCCGCCCGCGACGTCTTCGCCGAACACAAAGTCAAATCCCGGCGTTAGCCGTCGTCATCGCGTGCGGCGAATTCCTAAGGGGTCACGGTCACAGTGATCGTGTTTGAGTTGACGAAAATACCTCTTTCAGGATCTCGACGCTGCACTTGGATGGTGTACTTGCCACTGACCACGAAATTATATAGCCGGCTAACATTCACAAGGTCGGTGACTGCTTCGCCGGGTTTTAGCGTTGCAGAAGCTCCGCTGAAATTCAGAGGCGTGTCAGGAGTAATGTAAGCAGGATTCTCTAGCCCTTTGAGGTCTCTTTGAAACTTGGTCTCCTCTGGGGCATTGCCTTTCTCATTCTTAACAGCTACTTTGTATACCTTTTCCGGGCCGAGGGAATCGTACCAAACCCTAATATTCTCGGCAGAGATATTCTTCATTACGGCATTCACTTTTACCGGTTTACCAACCTTCACCTTGTCCGCAAGCGCACTGATGGTCAGAGAGAAAGATGGATTCGCCTGGCCTGAAGGCGCAGAAGTCTGTGCTATAGAGTTCGCGCTAAAACCGACGGTTACCGCAAAGGCAGCAACCGATACAAACGACACGGCGAATCTTGCGATACTGTTGTTCCTGTTTCGGAACATGACCTCCTCCCCCCCTTGGTGGCATGGCCCCTGCCACCGGCTCAATACGTTACCAGGAATCTGCTTTCAGAATCACCCCTCCGGATACCCAACCAAAAATGTAATCGGCAGCCGCCAAAACGCGCGCTTCACGCATCCCGCCCTCCAGCAATAGCCCGATTCCGCCAACCCGCTCGTCAGCTCCTGCAATTCGCCCGACGAATAGGCGCGCAGGCAGGAGACGATGCCGTCGAAAAGCAGCACCAGCGGCACAATCGGTATCAGCCACCGCCACACCATCCGCGCGAGCGGCCGCGGCCTGATAAACGGCACCACGAGGATATCCCCGACCAACACCAGCGGCAGAAGCAGCAGCGTCAGCGGACGCCGCCCGGGAACCTCGAAGACGCCGATGCCTCGCCCCTGGGCCACGGCATCGCGCAAAATTTCCCGCGCCTGCGCCGACGGAAAATGGTGGAACGAAGTGAACAGCGTGCGGAAGCCGCCAATCTCGCTCGGCACGTGCGCCGCGTCCACCGGCTCAGCGCGATAGTGCAACTGCTCCGAATCGTTCCGCGCTCGTGCCTGCGCCGCCTCGTTCGGAAATTTGTCGCTGAGCTCCACACAGACGCTCACGCCGCGGCGCTTCAGTTCCTCCGCCAGCCACGGCCACGGCCCTCCCCCGCCTGAGCACAAATCAAGCACGCGATCCGCGCCGCTGCGCTCGATCCCCGCGCGCAACTCCGGCAAGATATCGCCGTAAGGTTTGGCGATGCCCAGCAGGATTTGCAGATCGTCCGTCACCGCATCGCGCAGAAACGCCGGAAACCATGGCTGGTCGTGTATCTCGAATAGCTGCACTCTGCGCATTGACGTCAGGCGTTATCTCAAGCGCGCGTATGCCTGGTAGGAATCACGTCGGACCTGCGGATCTACGAAGCCGCGAAATACGGCAGGCGCCTCGGCGCCGCCCAGCGCGCATGCAACGGGCTCGCCAGCAAATTGGCCAAATCCCGCTGCTTGAATCGGCTGTTCAGGAACTTGCGCATGGTGCGCCGCAGCCATGGCCCGCCATAGCACAATGAGAAACCTTCCTTCAGCAGACCTTCCAGGCTTCCCGGTGGGCACTTCGGATGGTTCCACACCAGGTGCTTGGTATCGTACTTGGACCAATCGCGCTCGAAGATTCCGTACTGCGTCTCCAGTTCGTTCCACATCTGCGTCCGCGGGTGCGGCGTCACGATGGTAATTTGCGTCACGTCCAGCTCCAGCGAAGCCAGCGTGCGAAAATCTTCCCGAATCGATTCCGGCGTTTCGCTGGGGAAGCCGATGATGTAGTAGCCGTGCGCGTAACGCCGCGCCCCGTTCAGCCGCCGCGCCAAGTCCAGCACCGCCTCCACTTTTTCGCCCTTGTGAATCTGCTTCAGCACGTCCTGGTGGAAACTCTCGATGCCGAAAAGCGCGCCCTCCATGCCCTTGGCCAGCCATTCGTCGAAATGGCGCAGAAAAAGGTCCACGCGCGACTGCACCATCCAGCGCATCCCGTAGTGCGCCAGCAAATCGATCACCGCCTCCGCATGAGCCGGAATGTTCCCGAAGTTTTCGTCCAGGATCAGCGCGTAGCGAATCCCTCGCGACGCGTAGAATTGCACCGCGCGCTCGATCGCTTCCAGCGGAATCGCCTTGGGCCGCGGCGCGAACGCCGTGGTCTGGCAAAAGGTGCACGTGAAGCTGCACCCGCGCGTCGTGAACAGCACCCCCACCGGAAGCGGCCATCCTCCCGGCAGCCGGAACTCCGACACCAGCGGCGGATGTTGCACCGCGCCTACTTCCGTGCCCAGCGCCTGCGCCACTGCGTCTTCGCTATATCCGCTGAACACTTCGTCGAAGTTGCCGCTGATCTCTGGCGTCAGCGCGCCATAGTTCCCCGCCCAAATCCGCGCCGCTCCCGCCGCGCGCGCCTCTTCCGCCATGCGCGCGATCTCGTTGCTCTCTTCGAGATAAAAGGAAAACCCCACCACGTCCCAGCCCCGCTCGAGCGCCTGCCGATACTCCGCGCGCGTCGGATACTCCAGGATCTCTATGCCCGGCACGTTCTGCCGCAAAAATCGCAGCCCGAACGAGATTCGCCGCGGCATGCTGAATCGCCACGCAAACCCCTCCGGCGCGTTCTCCCGAAAATAGTCGTAGAGCCCGAAATCCCGGTGAACTGTCGTAAGGAGCACTCGCGTCACGGATCACCCCTTCGCACTCGCGCCATCGTTCTGGCCCCGGCGAACGTTGCGCCGCGAGCTTCGATGGTATACCCAAATCGTTAGTTGCCCTTGCGCATAAAAGAAGGCCACGCAGCCTCGCGCTCCGTCCTCGCGCTTACCTGACCCGTCGTACAGGTGCCCGCTCCGCAACGCTGTACAACTTTCGCGTCGCCAGCCCTTCTCCTCGCGCCTACAGTGATTCTTACATTCGCTCCGGACCCGTCGTCCTGGCCGATCGGTCTAGGAGAAGCTCTCAAGGAGGATTTTGCATCATGTGGACGAAGCAGACGCCAACTCAACCCCAATCTCCATCGCAGCCTCAATCGCAGTCACAAACCACAATGCCTTCGGCCCCCTCGTTCCAGCGCACCTCTGAACCGGCTTCTGACCCCGGCAGCTTTTCCAGCCGGCCCGGAATGCCCGCCGCCCGCAGCACCGCCTGCATCGGCGCGAGCCTGGAGATTAAGGGACGCATCAGCGGTGAAGAGGATTTGCAGATCGACGGCAAAGTGGAAGGGCCCATCGCACTCCGCGGCCATCGTCTCACGGTCGGGCGCAGTGGCCAGTTGAATTCGGAGATTTCCGCGCGCGAACTGGTCGTGTACGGCAAGCTCACCGGCAACGTCAGCGCCTCCGATCGCGTGGAGATCAAAAAGGACGGCGCGGTGATCGGCGATATTCAGACGGCGCGCATCAGCATCGAAGACGGCGCCATCTTCAAGGGCCGCATCGAGATCGATCGTCCCGGCGCCAAACCGGCCCCGGCTCCGGTTCCCGCTTTGAGGCCCGAACCGGCCGGCGTCCTGGTTGGCTCCAGCGCCGATTAAGCCAAACTCTCTCTCTCAACGCTCCGCGCGCAGCCGAAGAGGGATCTGTGTTTTGTCGCCACAGCAGATTCCTCGTCGCCGCCGCTGCCCCGCGCCTGAAGGTCTCGCTCTAAGACCACTGTTCGCCGCCCTCAGCCCTTCTTCCCGTTCCTTCCGTTCTTCTTTTGCAAGCAATCTTCGATCCGCCGCCAGGCTTCTCCGGGGCCTCTCACGTCGATCACCTTGTACTTCTTGCTGCTCAATTCCCGATAGTTCACGAAAAAATCTTCCAACTCCTTCACGAACTGCTTCCCCAGATCGTCGATATGGTGCACGTGCGCCCATCGGTGATTGCTCTCTTCGATAGCCACAATGCGGTCGTTTCGCTCCATGTCGCCCTTCTTGCCTTCTTCCCCTTCAATCACGCCGATCGGCCGGCACTTCAACAGGCAGCCGGGAAACGCCGGCTCATCCATCAGGACCAGCACATCGATCGGATCGCCATCCTCCGCCTTGGTCGACGGAATGAACCCAAAATCGTGCGGGAACGTCATGCCCGCCGGCAAAACCTTTTTCAACGCAAACACCCGCTCGTCCTGGTCGAACGCGTATTTGTTCCGCGACCCCTTCGGCGTCTCGATGACCACCTGAACCGTCTCGTCATCGTTCTGATCGGTCGGCGCCAGCCGAGACGGATCGGCCAGCCCCTTGTCTTTTTTTGTTGATTTCGCCATGGGAACTCCCGGCTGGGCGCCACTTTTACGCAGCGCGGTCTCGGCAGCGGCTCGATACAGCTTGACGCCACTACAAAATTCGATGTATGAGCATGCTCGTTGGAGCCAGAAGGAACGATAGGCCCAAGAAGAACGCTGTGCCCAGGAGGCCAGGAGGAATGATGCGCCGTTGGAGTTCGATCCGCTGGATAGTCTTGACTTTGTCTTTGGCCGTGCTGGTTGTTGGCGGAGGCCTACTCGCCGGCAAGCTTCGCGCACAGCAACCCGCCGTGCAGGTGCCGGCCCACCCGTCGCCGTACTACGTCATCAATTTCGTGGACTCCGTTCCCAACTACCGTGAAGCCGCCGTCGCTACCCTCAAGCAGTACGTTGCCGACATGCGCAAGGAGCCCGGCAACCAGAGCGCCGAGGCCCTGGTTCAACTCAACCGCCCCAATCATTTCTTTCTCTACGAAGTGTGGGAAAGCGACGAAGCCTTCCAGAAGCACGAAGGCTCCGCCACCACGCTTCAATTCCGCAATAAGATACAGCCCATGTTAGGCGCTCCCTTCGACGAGCGCGCCCACTACAAACTCGAGTAGCCCGACTTCAACGGGTGGAGGTCCCCGCCGCCGATTCGCATTTCGCTTTAGTTGGTGCCCCACGCGCCGGTTTTGCGGGTGGGGATTTCCGGCCTGGGTGCCGCGCCCTTCGTTTTCAAGGGTGCGCTTCGGTGGGTGTCCGCCTTGTAGCCCAGGGCGCGCTCACGATCTTTGTGAGTGGCCCTGGGAGGTTCCCCGCGGCCTTCGCGGTTGGCGCGTCCCCAGTAGTGCGCTCCGCTTTTGCGCGTGCTGGGGTGCTTACGCCGCCGCTGCGCGCCGCGCGATCGCCAGCACTAGCTTCCCTTGCGTCTTGCGGCTCTCCATCAACTCGTGCGCTTCCCTAGCCTGTTCCAGCGGCAGTACCGCGGCAATGTTCAGCTTCAGCCATCCGTCCCGAATGCCCGCGATCACATCGTTCGCGCGCCGCAACAACTCTTCCCGCGTGCGTATAAAGTTCGCCAAACTCCCCCCGGAGAGCGACACCGCGCGCGGCATTAGCGCGTTCGGCGAAATCGGGTCCGCCGGCCCGCTGGCCGCCCCGAAGATAACGATGTGCCCTCGCGCCGCCACCGCCTCCAGATCGCCCTTGAACGTGGTCTTTCCCACGCCGTCGATAATAAGGTCGGCGCCATGGCCGCCGGTGATGCGCTTGGTCTCCGCCACGAAATCCTCGTCTGTGTAGACGATCACGTGCTCGGCGCCCTGTTCCCGCGCCGTCCGCGCCTTCTCCTCAGTTGAAGTCGTGCCAATCACTGTCGCGCCCAGGTGCCGCGCCCACTGCACCAGCAGCCCGCCCATGCCTCCCGCCGCCGCATGCACCAGCACGAACTCCCCCGGCTTCGGCTTGTGAAATTCGTGGATCAGGTAATGCGCCGTCATCCCCTGCAGCGGAAATGCCGCGCCTTCCTCAAACGTAAATTCGTCCGGCAATGGAATCAGCCGGCTGGCGTCCACCGCAATCGCCTCCGCATACGCACCCGGCTGTCCCACGAACGCCACTCGATCCGATGGCTTCACCTCCGCGACCCCTTCCCCCACGGACTCCACCACCCCCGCCCCTTCCGCTCCCGGCGTGAACGGCACTTGCCGCCCATAGCTTCCCCGCCGCTGGTTGATGTCCATGAAGTTCACTCCTGCCGCCACCACGCGCACCACGGCCTGCCCCGGCCCCGGCTCTTCGACCGGCGCGATATCCTCGAGCTGCAATACTTCGGGCCCGCCAATCTCTTCCACACGGATCGCTTTCATCAGCATTCTCCTTTTACAGCTTCGCGTCGCGTCGCCGGCCTAGCCTAGTCCGCAACGCGGCCAATCTCACACGGCCCAGCACCGCGCACCACCTATATCCTTGTTATCCCGAACCCCGCCACTCTCACATACTGCCCGACCCCGCACAACACCGATAACGCTGTCATCCCGAACCCGGCCGTTTTTTGGACGGGGGTGAGGGATCTGCTTTTTTCATGCTCTGAAATTTTCGATTTCAGATCTTCAATCTCCTGCCCGCGTCTTGTATGTATCGTCCGCGCTCCGCCCCCTCCTGTGTATCCGGTATCTAACGTATACGCGGCCCCATCCTTCGACCGAGGCCCAACCGAACAGCCCTCGGCCCAGCCCTAAAACACAGCCAAAGGATTAATCGGCGATCCCGTCCCGCCTTCCACGGGCAGGGGCGCAAACGTCAGCATGAACTCATAGCGCTTCAGCTTCCTGGCCGTCTCCACGGCGCGCTCCAGGTCAAGATTCTCCACGATCCCCACGCCCATCCAGTTGAGCACCGCTTGGTGAATCGGATTCACCGGAATGCCCTGGGCCGCGCCCCATCCCGGCCGCGGCGACCAATCGATATTGAAGTCGTGGCCAATAAACGCCACTTGCCGCTCCTTGATGAAAGGCACGACGTCGGCGAAATAGCCGGGAATGGCGCTAGGGTCCGGCCCTTTCGCCGCGCGCCTCTTCCACCGCCCTACATAGAGCATGATTACATCGCCCGGCCCCGCCTTCACGCCGGACTTCTTTTCCCACGCCTCCAGGTCGGCCCGGGTAATCGGCGTGCCCGGTTCGATCCAATCGACTCCCTTCAATTGCGGCATGTCGTAAAGCACAGCCCGCGTCACCACGCCGTCTCGCCAGGCCATGATGTCGTCTTTTTTGCACCCGGCTTCAGGCGTGAGGTTATCCGCCACCGAATAGCCGTTATACATTTTGCCTTCGAGATAAAAATGGCAGAAGGCATCCATGTGCGCAGTAGCCAGCCCGTGGTAACTCACCTCGTACCGGTCAATGGTGTTGTAATCGCCGATGCTTTCCGTGGTGCGATGGAAGACGCTGCCTTCCGGAACCTCAGCGTCCACCTTTTGCGGAACGGCGTGCGCCAGCGAGATCACAATTCCGCTTTTGACCAGGCGCGTCGCGCTCAGGCTTTTTTCCGCCGTGATCAGATTCGACGCCCCGCGCTGATCGTCCGCCCCCCAGCGGCCCCAGTTCTTCATCTCCATACGCCATCGAAGATAGTCCGCCGGCGTCGCCGCGGCGGAACTCTTGCTCTGGCCCGGAGCCCGCTGCAAGAAAATCGCCAGAATTCCCGCCAAAGCCATCCCCAAAGCCAACCATCTGAGACGCTGTGCCATGATCCCCTCCTGATCAGAGATTCTTCGGATGGCCGAGTGTACAACCGGATGTCATCCCGAACCCGGCCGCTTTTTGGACGGCGGTCAGGTCCGCGTTACGGGCTCCGGTGAAGTCCACCGTACTCGCGACACCGGTGAAACTGCTTTTTGGCTGTGAAATCGACCGAACTCCCGCACTTTTCGCCGAACCTCTGCACCGCGGCACGAGTGGGTTTGGCAGTTGGGTGCCGCACCCTTCGGTTTTAAGGGTGCGGGTTTCCCCTGGGACGCGCCTTCATTGCGGCTGTCGTTGTCACCTGTTGTTTAGGTACCTCGCCGCCAGCGGCGTCTCCACGAACTGCCTCCCCTCGCGCCGCACTCGGTAGGCGCCCGCGTTCGGCCGTGAAGTCACGATTCGCAGCAGCTTCCCGCCAACGAAATGCGCCGCCGCTCCGTCCTCCAGCGCCAGCGTCTCCGGCAAAATCCCTCTCGCCACCATCTCCCGCGTTGCCGGCCGGCGCTCCACCTCGCCATCGTAGTGCGGGCAACACGCCCCCGGCAGCCACCCCAGGCAGCGCAACGCCGCCAACCGCCCCGCCCAGGAGTCCGTCACTCCCATCTCAAACCAGCAGATCGCGCCCGCGCTGATCCCCGCCAGCACGGTCCCGCGATTCCAAGCCGCCCGAAGCAGCTTCGGCAACTGCCACTCGCGCCACACTCCCAGCATGCTTTTCGTATTGCCGCCGCCCACGTAGATCACGTCCTGCGCGAGCATCGTCTCCTCCAAATTCGGCGTGCGCTCGAAAAGCGGCAGATGCGTCGGCCGGCATCGAAGTTTCGAAAACGCCGCATAGAATTTCGCCACGTAGGTCGGCGCATCGCCGGTCGCCGCGGCCACAAAACACACCGACGGATTCCTCCTCCGCGCCTGCGCCAATATGTAGAGCTCCAGCGCCGGATTCTCCGGCTGTGACCCAAACCCGCCCCCGCCAATTGCAATGATCTGCGGTTTCCTCGTCGTCATTGTTTTTCAAGAAAGGCTCGCCGCCAGTATCCTCCCAATCTCGCCCCATTATAGGAGGGCGCCCCCGTTGTCGCTCGCTTCTACCCTCTTCCGGGTGCGAAGCGTTCATCGATCTTCGTCTCTAACTCGAATCATTGCGCGTGATCGCTTTGAACGCGGTTGGCAGATTTTCAACGCTTCCGGGCGGGTCTAATGCGCCGGCGATAACCGCCTGCGTGTGGCTAATTGCTCACTACTTCTTTAGTGAAAGCCCTCATAAACGAGACTTGTGGCGTGAAGCAGCGAGTTGCTACGGTACTGTGAGTACCACGACCTTGCCCTGATTCGGATCGCAAGATCCTGCTAGCTGTAATCGATTTAGGGTGATCCGTCGAATGTGTCCACCGTGGTCGTGGCCCACGGCATAAGGGGAGCAAACGCAACATGAAGCCCATCACAAAAATTTCTCTTGCTGCAATCTTACTGGCCTCGGTCTTTGTCGTCGGCTGCGGCTCGTCAAGCTGCGACAAAAACCTTCCTCTCGGGGCCGCGGGCGCCTGCACCACCTCGAGTTCTAGCTCCAGCTCGGGTTCCGGCTCTGGTTCGGGGTCCGGCACCGGTTCCGGCACCGGAACGACTGCTAATCCCGGTCCTTTTACGATCGGCGGCAACGTTGTCGGTCTCACCGGTACCGGCCTCGTACTCCAGGATAATGGCGGCAATAGCCTCACGCTGTCTCAAAACGGCGCATTCGTCTTCACGACGCCAATCGCCCTAGGCAGCGCCTATGCCGTTACAGTGGCGACTCAGCCTTCTGGCCAGACGTTGCCGTGCAGCGTCACCAGTGGCGCAGGGACGGCTACGGCGAACGTCACAAACGTCCAGATCACATGCGGCAACACGTACAGCGTCGGCGGCGTGGTTTCCGGCTTGCAAGGCTCCGGCCTCGTCTTGCAAGATAACGGCGGCAATAACCTTACGGTTAGCGGCACGGGAAACCCCAGTTTTACCTTCCCGGTTCCCCTTCCCGCCGGAAGCACCTATGCCGTAACGATTCTGACTCAACCGAGCGCCCCGGGTCAGACCTGCTCAGTCGCAAACGGTTCCGGAACACTGACCAGCAATATCAATACAGTTCAGATTGTCTGCCCAGAGGCAGGGTTCACGGTTGGCGGTTCTATCGTGGGCCTGGTAGACGGGGCCGGCGATACCGTGGAGTTGCTGAACAACGGGGGCGACAACTTGTTCGCTACCGGCAACAATACCAATTTTATCTTCCCTACCTTGGTGACTGCCGGCGGCGGCTATGATGTCTTCCTTTTTACGCAACCTACCAGTCAGCCGCAGTCCTGCGTGTTGTTCAACTACAGGGGTGTCGTCAACGCCGATATCGCCAACGTTCTCGTGGATTGCCAGCATAATGACTGGACATGGGTCGACGCCCCCAATACTGCTGGCGCCTATGGCACCGCGACGCTCCCTCCTCCTTTGCCCCCGGCGCAGGATCCGAACGCACCTGGCGGAAGAGATTTCGCGGCTACCTGGACCGATAGTACCGGCAGGAAGTGGCTCTTTGGAGGCTTTGGTCTCGATCTGCCAGGCGCCACTCCCCCAAATCTTCCAGGACTGTTAAACGATCTATGGCTGTGGTCCCCCGATGTTGCAGGCGGGTGGATACCCGCCGCGCTGCCAATCATCAGCACGACACCCGGCGGAGTCCCGACGAACACCGCGAATCTTGTCCCTGATGAAACCACGGATAATCCCGGCGGGACCACACCCGGCGGACGATGGGGCAGCATCACCTGGAGTGACTCGTCCGGAAATCTGTGGCTGTTTGGAGGCGAAGGCTATTCCACAACAGGATATGGGCTGCTCAATGACATCTGGAAATTCGCTCCGGGCAGCTACGACGTTACGATCCCTGCACCCCCTGCGACCCCCACCCAGGTTGGATCGTACACCTATACCGGAAACTGGACGGCCGTCAGCAACTCTACAACTCAGAACAACCCGGGCACTTATCCGGCAACGCCCGGCACCGCCGGGGGCGGTCCCGGCGGACGATGGGGAGCGGCTTTCAGCACCGATCCCGCAGGCGCCAACGTCTGGGTCTTCGGCGGACAAGGCCTAGACTCAAACGGCGATCTGGCGTTACTGAATGACCTCTGGAAATACAACATCGCCGGCCAGACATGGACTTGGATGGGCCCCACAAACTCCAAAGTGGGACAGAACAACGGTTCCTACGGCACTCAGGGCACGCCTTCGGCCATCAATTTTCCGGGCGGACGTCAAGCAGCCATGCTTTGGGTGGACAATGCGGGGAACCTATGGCTCTATGGCGGCCTGGGCCTTGATTCGGCGGGTACCCGAAACCCCGGTACAATCGCCGGCCTTGCCGCCGGGTCCGCGATTCCCGACGGTGCGCTACTGAATGACCTCTGGAAATACGACATCGGTACCGGCCAGTGGACCTGGGTTTCCGGGGGCGGCGCAACAGGCCTTTCCGATCAAACCGGGGTCTACGGGACGCAGCAGGTGGCCGCGGCTGGCAATATTCCCGGATCGCGTTGGGGCTCGGCAGGTTTTGTCGATTCCTCCAACAATTTGTTTGTCTTTGGGGGCTGGGGATATGCCTCGAACGTTGCCTCAAGTACCGGGTATCTCAACGATGTTTGGGAATATCAGCAAAGCTCCGGCCAGTGGATTTGGTGGAAGGGCTCGAGCAACGTCAATCAGCCCGGTTCGTTCCCTTCGCAATATCCTCCGTCGTATGACGTGCCATACGTGCAAAACACGCCAGGCTCGCGCTTTGGCTCCGCTTACTGGAAGCAAGGCGCGCTCGACTACTTCCATATCTTTGGCGGAGAAGGCTTTGATGTTGCCTCGACCCCAGGCTACCTGAGCGACCTTTTAGACTTCCTGCCCTTCCCGTAGGCGAGGGCCAGCTTCGCGAGAGGGGGGCACTGCCGTTCGCTTCTCGACGGCGTGCCCTCTTCTACACCTCAACATCCCACTTTATCTTTAATCTTTAGCTTCCCCGGATCAGAGCGGGGACCAGCCAGGGCCTTCTCCGACTCGCCAAAAGCATCCTCGCGCAGGATCTCGACCAGGATCTTGTCCCCAGTGCTAAGAAAAAACTACGACAGGTAAGCCAGAGTTCACTTTCTGGCGTTCCCAAAACAGTCTTTGCGGTGTCCGAATTGTCGATCGGCGGATCGAGTTCGATTGAGGTCTGCCATGACATCTTGGGCGCGGGCATCGCAACCCATTTATTGACCCGCGGTCTCATTCACAAATAGTTCATTGTCATAGCCTTGTAGGGTTGAAGTTCGTCGGTGCGACCTAGTAGGCCTAGAACTACGGGTAGACTCGCCTCCTCTGTACCATAGGTTTTTTGCCAATCCGACAGTAAAAGCAATCCAGTAAACAAACATGCGTCGGCTATTGGCCCCGATATTACTGTCCTTTACTTTTCTGCTGGGTATCCCTGCTCACGCTCAGCGTCCACCTGAATTACAAGGGTACTTGGGCGAGCCGCAGTACAATCGCCGACTCTTCTGGGCCGAAGTAGGGGCTTACTCTGCCGCGAATCTTGCCGACGGCATCACCACGGTGCGGAACTCTCATGACCATTTTATTGAGCAGCCGTTTCCACGCGGCACTCAAGAACTTCTTGGCCGTTACCCGACCACGCTCCGTTACACCGTGGTGATGGGAGCGATGGAAATGGGTAGCGTGCTCTTGGCTCATCGCTTGGAACGTTCCGACAGCCGATTCCTCCGCATTCTCGGTCATAGCTTGATTTTGACCGCGACGGTGGCGCATGCGGATGGGGCAATTCACAACGTCGTAACACCGGGAGTTCGGTAAGGTCCGCTTTAGAATTGAATAGGCAGGACCCAGCGCAACGGCCTCCGCAGCGGCCTTTGCCCGCCTTTTCGCGCCAGCTTTCTATGGCCACCGAAGAATGGTGCGCCCTGGGGGACGTGGCGCGTCGTGGACATGCTATCTAGCGATCCAGCTATCTACCTATCTACAGTCATCTGTGCCCATAACTCGTGAAGACGTAATCTCTGCTCTTCACGCTCGTGTGGCACGCGAACCCGCACTTGGCGTCGTCCCCCTGCGGCGGCCTGTCCGCCGTGGTGGCAGGCGTGAACTTATCGGCTGCGGCGTCATACTCGAACGCGCCCCATCCCCATCCGCCGCTGTCCGCGAACCTCTTGCTGTCCTTTACCATGAAGTCCACGTCATGCTGGGTTGCTGGCACCGTCGCTGTGGGGAAGGTCTCCAATTGTTTCGCGTTCCAATGGATCTTCGCCATCTTGGCGCCGTCGGGAAAGGGCTTGCCGTTGCCGGGAATGCCGGCCTGGTAGGCCTTGATCATCGCCGGATTGCCGAGGGTCGCCGCCATAACGTTTCCGCTGTGGCTGATGGCGATCACCTGCCAACCCTCGTATCCTTTGAATTCAGCGAACGCCAGCCCATTCGGCACTTTCAAGCTGTACTTGTCTTGGGAAATGGCCCAGTCGCCCGCCAGGGCCAGCATTACCGTAATCATCGCAATCGCCAGCATCCTTTTACCCTTCATAGCCACACCTCCTTTGGCCGTCTCGCGCAGAATGCGACGCCTCCGCGAGAATGTCCATGAATTCTTCGCCATTCGTGAAATCGAATCGGTGGAACCAAAGCGCACTCCCCGCATCTTAGGTGGGTTGGGGGGTTGGTTAGGCAATCTTGTTTATGCGCCCCGGACGGCTAGAATTACCTGGACCACCAGCGCTAGGACCATCATGGCGAAACCAGTTTTGTTGAGTGTGGACGACGACTCCGATGTTTTGCGAGCGATCGAGCGCGACCTGCGATCAAAATATGGCGCTGAATTCCGCGTCATCGGAAGCGATTCTCCTGAAGGCGCGCTCACCCTTTTGAAGCAGCTGAAGGTGCGCAACGACAGCGTGGCCCTGCTTCTTGCCGATCAGCGCATGCCCCAAATGGATGGCGTCACATTTCTCCAGGAAGGAATGCGCATTTTCCCCGATGCCAAGCGGGCGCTGCTCACCGCCTACGCCGACACCAATGCGGCCATCAGCGCCATCAATCAAGCCAATATCAACTACTTTTTCCTGAAGCCCTGGGATCCTCCGGCCGAGCACCTCTATCCGCAACTCGACGACTTGCTCGACGATTGGCGAGCTTCCTACCGGCCGGCATTCGAGGGAATCCGCGTACTGGGCACGCGCTGGTCGCCCCGCTCCTACGAATTGCGAGATTTTCTGGCGCGCAACCGCGTTCCCTATCAGTGGATCGACGTCGAGCTCTCCGCCAACGATCCGGAAACCAAGCGTCTTCTGGAAGCCCTGGGGCCGGAGGCCGCCAGTCTTCCGGTGGTGCTTTTCCCGGACGGCACCAAGCTTCTGGAAAGTGTCCCGGCCGACGTAGCGCAAAGGGTTGGATTGCGGACCCGCGCGCAAACCAACTTTTATGATTTGGCGATCGTCGGTGGAGGGCCGGCCGGCCTGGCTGCCGCCGTTTATGGCGCGTCCGAGGGCTTGCACACGGTGATGATCGAGCGCGAAGCGCCCGGCGGCCAGGCGGGAATGAGTTCGCGCATCGAGAACTATCTTGGATTTCCGATGGGGCTCAGCGGAGGCGATCTGGCCCGGCGCGCGGTGGTGCAGGCGCAGCGTTTTGGCGTGGAAATTCTGTCGCCGCAGGAGGCCGTCGGCGTGCGACACCGAAGGATCCGTATCGGATTCATCAAATTGGCCGACGGCAACGAGATCTCCTGCCACGCGCTGATGATCGCGACGGGAGTGCAGTGGCGGCGGCTGGAAGCTCCGGGAATCGACCGTTTGCAGGGCGCCGGCGTCTACTACGGCGGCGGCGCCACCGAAGCTCTGTCCTGCAAGGGCGAAATTGTTTACGTCATGGGCGGCGCGAACTCGGCCGGCCAGGCCGCCATGAACTTCGCCAAGTACGCCGAGCGCGTGGTCATCGTTGTGCGCGGCAGCTCCTTCTCGAGCACCATGTCGCAATATTTGATTGATCAGATCAAGGAGACCCCCAACATTCAGATTTGGCCGCACGCCAGCGTGTCCGAAGTCCACGGCGAAACGCATCTGGAAGAGATTTCCTTCCTTTGTTCGGACACCAACAAGATTGAGCGCGTGCCGGCAACTGCGATGTTCATTTTTATTGGAGCGCTGCCGCGGACCGATTGGCTCGCCGGTGTCGTCGAGCGCGACGAACGCGGCTTCATCCTGACTGGCCCCGACCTTATACGCGAGGGACAGCGCCCCAAGGGCTGGGTGCTCGATCGGGATCCCTTCCTGCTGGAGACCAACGTTCCCGGCCTTTTCGCCGTAGGCGACGTGCGGCATGGTTCGGTTAAGCGCGTCGCCTCGGGCGTCGGCGAAGGGTCGGTGGCCGTGCAGTTTATCCATCAATATTTGAGCAAAGTCTAGATGGTCGAAAAATCGGAACTGCTTCGCGTCCCGGCATTCGCCGATCTGCCGGACGATCAGACTCGATTGGTTCCTCGGCCAAGCGGAGGAACTGCATGTCAAAGCCGGCGACACTTACTTTCGCGAGGGCGATCCCGCCGACGCCATGTTTGTCGTCCTGGAAGGGCAGCTCCAAGGCGCGAGGCGAAATCGGCGGCGAAACTGTGGCCTTCCCGATGACCTCCGGCGACGTCACCGGCGTGCTGCCCTTTTCTCGAATGAAGCAATTTACGGTGGGCGTGCGCGCCATCACCGACGCGCCGCGTCCTGCGTTTCCCCTCCGCTCTCTTTCCCGATCTGGTGCAGAAGATGCCGGAGCTGACCAAGCGCCTCGTCGGCCTGATGTCCGACAGAATTCGCGAAACCACTCGCATGGAGCAACAGCGCGACCGTCTGGCCGCCCTGGGAAAGCTTTCCGCAGGGCTCGCCCATGAACTGAATAATCCAGCTTCCGCCGCCAAGCGCGCCGCCAGGCCAGTTGCGCTTCTCCTGGCCTCTGATGGGTAGTCTGATGCTGAGCTACATCGTAGCGAATCCGATCCGCTCATCGTCAACGCCTACCTGGGCGCGGCCGCGCTCACGATCTTCCTCGCCGCGAACAGCTAAAGGGAACTGTCGCCCTTTCCCCTTCCCGCAGCAGTAGCCACGCCGCTGTTCCCGTATATTGGCAGGATTGCATCGGAAGGAGAAGTACGGACGGATCCG
>CAWGPK010000003.1:2500-1098211 GCA_963824405.1 uncultured Acidobacteriota bacterium
CATAACGAAGCCTCCAGAGCGAACGAACTGCTCGAACGCCTGCAGTCAGGCGCTCAAGTCGCCTTGGTGAGCGACGCCGGGACGCCGGTAATCTCCGATCCGGGCATCGCCTGGTCTCGCTGTGCCTCGAACACCAGATTCCCGTTGTCCCCATTCCCGGCCCTTCGGCCGTAATCGCCGCTCTGGCGGCCTCCGGACTTCCCACGGAGGAGTTCTTGTTCGTCGGCTTTCTTCCCTCTCGTCCGGCAGCCCGTCGCAGGGCGCTTCAGAATCTGCCAGGAGAACCGCACCGTCGCGCTATATGAAGCGCCCCATCGCCTCCTGAAGTACTCTCTCCGACGCACTCGAATACTTCGGCCGCCGCCAGGCCGTCATCGCCCGCGAACTCACTAAGATTCACGAGGAGTTCCTGCGCGGCGACCTGGCGGAATTGCTCGTCCGCATGCAGCAACAGCCTTTGCGCGGCGAGATGACCATTCTCATTGGCCCCCCTTCCGGCGAAAAGGAAGCTCCCAGTGACCTTCGCGCGGCGCCCCTGAGCGAGCGCGTTGAACAGATCATGCGCGAGTGCGCCATCGATCGCAAAGCAGCCCTAAAACTAGCCGCCCGCGAGCGAGGGCTGACCAAACGCGAAGCTTACAAGCAGTTGTTGAGCGGTTCCTGATTTACAATCTTGCCGCTGAGGGAAAGTTCGAAAAAAGATCCGGTAGGTTAGCAATTCCCGCTGGCCGCGAGCTCGCCTGCGAAGAATGCGTCCACGCGCTGCAGGATTTCCGCGGGCGATTGCGCCGTGGTCACTTGCCGCCGCAGTTCGGCCCCGTTGCGAACTCCGTGCGTGAACCAGCACGCGAACTGCTTCATCTTTCCGATCGCATCGGGCCATCCCGCATCGTTCAAATGGCAGAAATATCTGGAAAGCAGGTGGTACCGGTCGCTATCGGTCGGCTCTCCGTATCGCCCCGTCGCCGCGAACTCCTCGATCTGGCGAAAGATCCATGGATTGGTGCTGGCCCCCCGTCCGATCATCACCGCATCGCATCCCGTTTCCGCCTTCATTCGAAAGGCATCTTCGGGCGTGCGGATATCGCCATTGCCGATGACGGGGATGGTCACCGCCTCCTTGACCGCGCGAATCAGGTTCCAGTCCGCCAATCCGCTGTAAGCCTGGGCCCGCGTCCTCGGGTGTACGGCAATGGCCTCCACCCCGATCCCTTCCGCCATGCGGGCCACCTCCACCGCCACGATGCTCTTTTCGTCCCAGCCGGCACGCGTCTTGATCGTCAGCGGAATCCGAACCGCCCGGCGGACCATGAGCAGCAGCTCCTTCAACTCCTTGAGGTCGCGCAACAGGCCGGAGCCGCCGCACTTCACCACCTTTTTCGCCGGGCACCCTAGATTGATGTCCACAATGTCGAATCCCAGGTCCTCCACCAGCTTCGCCGCGTCCGCCATCACTCGGGCATTCGCGCCAAAGAGCTGCGCCGTAATCGGACGCTCGTCCGGCTCAAAATAAAGATAATGGAGCGTTCGCGCCGCACTGCGCGTCACGCCCTCGGCGCTGGTAAACTCCGTCATGATCAGACCGCAGCCGCCCAGGCTGCGGATCATGCGCCGGAAAATAGTGTCCGTGACTCCAGCCATGGGCGCCAGCACGGTGGCCGGCGAGACTTCCAGGTTACGAATCCGGAAATTCCGCAGTGTCTTCATACTCATAGCGATTTCCAAATCCCTGCCATCAACAACCACTGGGTCAGTGCGAATTTTCTTGATCGTGACACTAAGAGGACGAAATTCAAACCGGCCCACTGCCCGTCAATCTACCGTCTTTGGCCGTGGCCCTGCGCTGCCCTGGCTCGAAATCTCCGCTCGAGTGCGGCTCAGGTTCATTACATGCGAGGCCAACGCGTCGGTCGAGCCTTGAAAGAATCCTTCCACCAAACGCGCCACGGCGTGAGTCCGCGCCTGCTCGGCCGAGAGATTGGGAGTATAAAGCCACGCGCGGCCCGCCTTTTTCCGCCCCACGACCCCCTTTTGAGCCAGCCGATCGAGGATCGTCATAATTGTGGTGTATGCGCGAGGACGCGTGATGGCCATTGCCGCGTGAACGTCTCGCACCGTCGCCTGGCTCAGCCGCCACAACACATTCATGCAATCGAGCTCCAGCGGAGCCAGCTCCAATATCGAGCGCCGAATCCCTCGAACAGCCGGTGTCGAAGTGCCCATCGCTTGCCTTAATTGAAGAGCTTCGTTTTCACTTCTGCTTCCGCGGGTTTCTGGTCCTTCTCCGGAAGCGCCGAAGCAGCCGCTTCGGGCACCGCACAAAACTGATCGAGGCGAAGCAGTCTTCGATTCAGCGCGGGGCTGAATGCAGTCCAGCCGGCCTCGCCCCCATCCGCCCCGAGAACGGCGCGCGCGGCGCCCATTTTTGAGTCCAGGTTGTCCAGATAGTGCAGCACCAGCGCTTCGCGAAACATCGGCAGCTTGGGCGAACCAAATTCATATTCGCCGTGATGACTGATCAGCAAGTGCTTGATCAAGGTCTTATACCCCGGCGGGAAACCCTCGATCGCATTCATCCTCTCGGTCACCTGTTCAAGCCCCATAATAATATGGCCGAGTAATTGTCCTTCGTCGGTGTAATGAATGGCCCGCTCATAACACAGCTCATCGAGCTTTCCAATATCGTGCAGAATCGCCCCCGTGATCAGCAGGTCCACGTCGAGTTCGACGTAGTGTTGAGCGGCCAGGCGGCACATATCGCACAAGCTCACGATGTGTTCGAGCAGGCCTCCCACAAAAGCATGGTGCATGGCCTTGGCTGCCGGAGCGCGCTTCAGCCGCGGCGCAATCGCCGGGTCTTCGATCACGCCGGACGCCAGCCGGTTGAGCCAGGGATTCTTGATTCCCGCCGCGTATGCGCGAAGCCGGCCGTAGAGGTCCTCGATGTCCTCGGCCGTGTGCGGAAAATAGTCCGCCAGATCCACTTCGGAGGGCTCCGCCCGGCGCACTTTTTCCAGCGAAAGCTGCATGCGGGTCTTGTAACTCTCCACCCGCGCCTGGACTTTCACAATGTCGTCGCGGTCGAACGCAGCCCCCACCGCTTCGACGTTGTCCCACACCCGCGCTTCGATCGAACCGCTTCGATCGCTTAACTCAATGCGCAGATAGGATTTCCCATCGCGAGTGGAGCGCAGCTCTTTTTCGGCAACGAGGAAAAAAGACGTTATGGTCGTATCAGGCGTCAGGTCGGAGACGTAGGCTGCTTTCATTCACCGTTCTTCGCGCTAGCCGGCTGGGTTGCCGGCTGCTTGTTCTTCTTTTTCTTGGCTTTGTCGTCGTCATCAGGCGTGGGGGCAACCTCGTCGATTGTGCTCGAGGCCACGGCTGCCGAGTCCGTATATCCAGGCTTCACCTGCACGTAACTGGTTTCCCGCAGCATCTCCAGGTACGTGCGCAGCGCCGGCCGCAACTTATCGTTGTACAGGCGGTCCTGGATTTCTCCGTCGACCTTTTCCTCCGGCTGCTGCCCCGCCGAGTAATGCTCCCCCACTTGCAGAATCAAGAAGCCGGTCTTGGTGGGCATCACGTTTGTCGTTTGCAGTCGCTGCAAGCCAAAAACCTGTTGTTCGATATTGGCTGCCAGCTGGCCGCGCTGGAATTGGCCCAGGTCTCCGCCTTGCTTGGCCGTGCTGCCGTCAGAGAAATGTTTCGCCAGTTCCCCGAAATCCTCCCCGTTCTTCACCCGCTGCAGGAGATCCTCCGCCTTCTTGCGCAGCGCAGGAAGATCCGAATCCGGCTTCCCCTCGGTGCTCACGAAAATCTCCCGCAGGGTTACCAGTTCGGGACGCACGAACTCGTCCTTATGATCCTCGTAGTACTTCTGCACCTCTTCGTGCGACAGGATAATCTTCGATCCCACGTCGTGCCGGATCACTTCCTGCTGCAGGAGCTGGTTCTTTATGTTGTTCTTGAAATCCTCGAAGGAGATGCCGCTCTTGTCGATCTGCTCCTCGAGCTCTTCCATCGTGGCAATGTTGTTTTGGATGCGGATCTCGTCCAGCCGCTTGATGACGTCGGCATCTACGCTTATCCCTGCATCCTTACCTTCCTGCACCAGCAACGAATTGTCGATCAGGTCGCGCAGAAGGTTCTTTTCTCCGTCCGCCACCTTTGCGTTGATCTCATCCGGCGTGCACTTGGGGCAATCCTGCTGCGCTTCCTGCCGCAGCTGGCTGCGCGCGTGTTCCAGGTCTCCGCGCGAGATCGCGTCATTATTAACGCGCGCGATCACCTCTTCGATCACCACTGGCTTGCTCTGCGCCATGCAGGAAAGCCCCGGCACGGCAGCCATCATGCCCGCCACAAGGAAGAGTCTCTTCAACATGGTCCCGCTTTGCTCCTTCGGCATTCTAGCTCCCCGTTTCCAGCGGAAGCAATACGTTTCGGATAGCCTCGGCGATGGTCTTGTCGCTGCGTTCCAGCGCCACCGTCAGGACGCCGCTGGGGTCCAGCTTAGTGCCTTTTTGCTTTCGCACCAGGGTGACCAGCCTTTCGGGACGCACCGGCGTTGTGGGGTGGAACTTTATGACCACATCGCTCGCGCGCCGCTCCACCGAAGCGATTTGCAGCCTCTCGCATAGCGATTTCAAGACGGCGTAATCGAGCAGGTTATCGATCTGCGGCGGCGGCGGACCGAAACGATCTTCGAGTTCCCGCCGGAGTGTTTCTCGTTCCTGCTCGTCGCGCGTCTCCGCGATTCGCTTATACGTGCGCAATCGCAAGCTCTCGCTGGGCAGGTATTCCGACGGAATGCGAATGTCCATGCCCAGGTTCAGCGTGGCTCGCAGCTCCGGCTGTTCCCCTTCCCCCTTCTTCGCGGCCACCGCGCGCTCCAGCATTTGGGTATAAAGATCGAACCCGATGGCGACGATGTGGCCGTGTTGCTCGCGCCCCAGCAGGTTGCCCGCTCCGCGCAGTTCCAGATCTAAAGCTGCGATGCGAAAACCCGCCCCGAGCTCGCTGAATTCGCGCAGCGCCGCCAGCCTGCGCCGCGCCAGCGGGGTCAAGGTAACCTCCGGAGGTACCAAGAGATAGGCATATGCGCGCTGGTTCGAGCGGCCCACCCGTCCACGCAGCTGATAGAGCTCCGAGAGGCCAAAGCGATCGGCTCGGTTCACGATGATCGTGTTGGCTCGGGGTATATCCAGACCGTTTTCGATGATGGTCGTCGAGATCAGCACATCCGCCTCGTCGCGAACGAATTTGAGCATCACCTTTTCCAGCTCGCGCTCGCCCATCTGCCCGTGTCCCACCACCACCCGCGCCTTCGGCGCCAGCTTCTGAATCAGCGCCGCCAACGAGTAGATCGACTCCACGCGGTTGTGCACAAAAAATACCTGCCCTCCCCGCTCCATCTCCTCCACGATTGCCCGCCGGATGACCGACTCGGAAAACGGCGCGACCACCGTTTGTATCGCCAGCCGGTCCTTTGGCGGCGTCTCGATTACGGACATATCCCGCAGCCCCACCAGCGACATGTTCAAGGTACGCGGAATCGGAGTCGCCGTCATCGTGAGCACGTCTACATTCCGGCTCATCTCTTTCAGCCGTTCTTTATGGGTCACGCCGAAGCGCTGCTCCTCATCCACGATCAGCAGTCCCAGATCGTGAAACCGCACGTCGCGCGAAAGCAGCCGGTGCGTGCCGATGAGAATGTCCACCGTCCCTTCTTCCAGCGCCGCCAATGATTTCGCTTGCTCCCGCGCGCTGCGAAACCGGCTCAGCATCTCGATCCGAATGGGAAACGCGGCCATCCGCCGCTTGAACGTCTCGTAATGTTGGAACACCAGGACGGTCGTGGGCGCGAGCACGGCCACCTGCTTGGAGTTGGCCACGGCCTTGAACGCGGCGCGCATGGCCACCTCCGTCTTGCCGTATCCCACATCGCCGCAAAGCAGCCGGTCCATCGGCGTGGGCGCTTCCATGTCGCGCTTGATATCCGCGATGGCCGTCGCCTGGTCGGGCGTCTCCGAAAATTCAAAAGCGTCCTCGAATTCGTGCTGCCAGGGGGCGTCGGGAGGAAACGCCAGGCCCGGCGTCGTTTTACGCTCGGCGTAAAGTTCCAATAATTTGTCCGCCATGTCGGTGAGCGATTTCCGCACCTTCGTTTTGCGCACCACCCAGGCCGTCCCGCCCAGCCGATCCAGCTGCGGCTTGGCGTCTTCGAGCGAGCGATAGCTCTGCACCAGGTCCATGCGCTCGAGCGGAACGTACAGCCGCGCCTCGTCCGCGTATTGCAGGCGCATGAACTCGCCGCGCCGCCCATCGGTCTCGATGGTCTGCAAACCCTCGAATTGCCCGATTCCGTGGTCCACGTGCACCACGTAATCGCCGGCCTTGAGTTCGCTGAAGTCGCTGAAAAATCCCGCGGTCTTGGGACGCGCGCGCGGACGCTCATGTGCCGGCGCGGTCTCGAAGAGATCCCCCGTGCCGTAGAACGCCAGCTTGGCCTCCGGGATCACAAATCCTTGCGCCACCGGAGCTCGCAGCAAGACCGCCGCCGGCGCGCTCCCTGCCGTGACTTCCTCCATAAGGCGCGCGCCCGTGACGCTCTGCTCCAACTCCCCCAGCCGGTAAGGTACGTCGTACTCGCGGCAAAGGTCCGCCAGCCGTTCGAGTTCGCCCGAACTGGCCGCCGAGATCAGCACCTCTTCGCGCGCGCTCAACCGTCCCCTAACCTCGGTCAAAAATGCCTGGATCTGTCCGTGATACCGCGATGTGGGCTGCACTTTAAGCGTGCGCGGCTCCTGGTCGCCGCGGCGCAGCGCCAGTTCCTCCAGGTGCAAACGCTGCCGCCGTTCCAGAGCCCTTTTCCACTGTTCCTCCGGCAAAACGAAAGGGTTCGCGCCATCCTCCGTGCCCAGTGCCGCGGAATCGGCCATTAGTCGATCGCGCGACGCCTCCGCTCTCTTCGCCAGCTCCTCCGGCTCATCGAGTACGACCAAGGTGTCCTCGCGCAGATCGAATAGAGGCACTCCGGTTGCCGTTTCTCTTCTCGCCGAGCCCGACCCGTTATGGCCGTCGCCGTCCACGCCGCCGACGAATGGAAACTCCGTGAGCGGCGGCAGGATCACCCGGTTTACCGGCCCCGTCGAGCGCTGCGTCTCGGGATCGAATTCGCGCAGCGACTCCACCGTGTCGCCCAGCAGCTCGATGCGCACGGGCTTGGTCCCTTCCGCCGGAAACACGTCGAGAATTCCGCCCCGCACGCTGAACTGCCCTTCCATCTCTACTAATTCGGTCCGGATGTATCCTGTTTTCGTGAGGTGCCCAACAACCTCTTCCAGGGAAATCTCGCCGTCGCGCTCGAGCGCCAGCGATAACGATTCGTAGAACTGCGGCGGGGCAAAGCGCAGCAGCGTGGCTTCGATCGGCGCTACAACCACGGAGCATTGCCCGCTGACAAAACGGGAAAGAGTCCAGGCCCGCGCTTCCAGAATTTCCGGGTGTGGCCCTGCGCCCAAGCCAGGCAATGTATCCAGCGCGGGGAGCAGCAGAGCGGGTGCGGCGGAGCGGCCGTTCACGGTGCGATAGAAGAAGTCGAGCGCCTCGAGTAACGACGCCGCTTTGCGCTCGTCTTCCACCAAAACCAAAGTCGGCGTGCGCAACTCTGTCGCCGCCAGCGCCGCCACCAGCGCCTTGGCTGGTTGCGTCAATCCCGCCACTTCCTCCCTGCGCGAGCCTTGCCGTAGGGCCTCGAACGCTTCGTCCAGCGCGGGAAGGCGTGCCAGATGGCCAAGAAGCTCGGTAACTGCCGGAAAAAGCATTAGTGCGTCGCCGGGTGAGGAAGTTCCTGCGGGAGCTTGCGAATCTTTTCCAGAATTCCGCTCGTGGAATGCCCCGGTTCGAGCGCTATGGAGACCACGCGTCCGCCGGCCGCCTCCACCTCTTCGCGGCCAACGATCTCGGTCGAGCCCCAATCGGCGCCCTTGACCAGCACGTCGGGAAGCAACGCTGCGATCAGTTCACGCGGGGTCGGTTCGCCGAATAGAACCACAAAATCCACCGCCTCCAAAGCCGCCAGCACTTCCGCGCGCTCCTCTTCGCCGATCACCGGACGAGCATCGCCCTTGGCCTCGCGCACGCTCGCATCGCGGTTCAATCCAACAACCAGCACGTCGCCGAGCGACCGCGCCTCTTCCAGCGTTCGGATGTGCCCGGGATGCAGCAGGTCGAAGCAGCCATTTGTGAACACCACTCGCCGCGCCCCGCGCTGCGCGCGGCCTAGCAACGCAGTCAGTTCCTCTCGCGAAACAATGCGGCCCATTCTCCCCCCACACAATCGGAAACAGTTACAAAATATTAACATGCGCATCTGTTCCGCGCTGGACCGCTCTCCGTTTATCGTATTACGCGCGTTCGATCTCCCGCGCCCGCCGGTGATATACTTCGTGGCAGTCGCTCACATCCTTATTCGTGATTCGCTTCGAGGGGGATTGCCCGGAGGCTGGTTCAAATTCGTGTTCATTCCCATCGATCTCATCGCTCGTCCAACGCCTTGCGGGCCCAAAGAAAAGCGGCCGAATCCATGACCGGCAGGCGTATCGCCATCGTGGGCGGCGGTCCTTCCGGCGCTCTTTGCGCGGAGCGGCTCGCCTCGGCCGGCTTTGAGGTCACCCTTTTTGATGAGCATCTCGCCTGGGAGAAGCCCTGCGGCGGCGGCCTCACCCATAAAGCCGTGCGCGGCTATCCTTTCTTGCTCGACGGTCCTCACCCCAAAAAATCGATTCACCGTGTCGAGCTGATTTCGAGCCATGGTGATCGCGCTCTGCTGCCGCTCGATAACCCCATCGTCATCTACTCTCGCGCCGTACTCAACGGCCTGCTGCTCGACCGTGCCGCTAGCGCGGGATGTCGCGTGGTCCGTTCTCATGTCACTTCAGTGGATATCGGCGGGAAATCGCCTTCGCTCACCGCCGAAGGCGCCGCGCACGAGGCCGATTTCCTGATTCTGGCAGCGGGCGCGCGCAACGTTTTCTTTCCCAACACGCGCCCCTTTGCGCCCGAGGAGCTGGAAATCACTCTGGGCTACTTCGTTCCCTGCTGTGCGGACTCCATTCAAGTGAAATTTGTGCGCGGCTTGCAGGGATATATCTGGTCTTTTCCCCGCGCCGACCATCTCTCCGTAGGGATTTGCGGCGGCATGTCGCAGCACACCAGCCGCGAATTGCAAGCTCACCTCGCGGAGTTCCTTCGTGAGGAGCGCATCTCTCTCCGCGACGCGCGCTTCTACAGCCACGTTCTCCCTTCGCCTCGCGCTCATACTCTCGCATCTCGCCGCATCGCCGGCCCCAATTGGGCGCTGATCGGCGATGCCGCCGGCTTGGTGGACCCCATTACCGGCGAAGGCCTTTACTATGCTTTGCGCTCCGGCGAACTGCTGGCCCAGTCCCTGATTTCAGGCCAGCCGGAATCTTACGCCTGCCGGGTGCGCGACGATTTTTCCGCCGATCTGCAAATTGCCGCCCGAATCGCCCGCCGCTTCTATCACGGCCGCTTCCTGGGCGGCGCGGTCACCACGCGCATGATTCAATTCATTGATCGCAGCGCCACCTTTCGGGCGCTCATGGGCGAGCTCTTCAGCGGTGCCCAGAGTTACGCTTCTCTCAAGCGGCGTCTCTGGCGACAGTTCGACGATAGTGTTGCCGAATTCCTCGAAAGCATCTTTCGTCCTGCCAAGCCTAGCCGCGCGCGCCCCAGTCCAGAAGACGCCTGACGATCTCGCCAATGGCTGAGCCCATGCGAACAGCCACGGATAGCATTCCTGCTAAGTTCTAGCTATACGAAAAGTTGGGATTAAAACGCGGTACGGCGCGCGACGGGCTTGCGCGTGGGGGGAGGAATCAGGCTGGCCATCTTCCGAATCATGGCCAGGACAAGGCGCTTATCTCCATCCGATAAGCTTGTGCTGTAGCGCTTGATCTCTGAAAGGAATCGAATCTCGTCTTCGGAGAGCTCGCCCAGCATCTTCTGCGTGTCTCGATCGTGGGCCGTCTCTGTTCCGGGAAAAAAATCGGCCAGGCTGATATCCATCGCTTCGGCGATTTTCGCCAGGGTTTCGAGCGAGGGCACCGTGTGCCCGTTTTCAACGCGTGAGAGATAGCATCGCAGAAGCCCCGTGCGGCGCTCAATGTCGCCTTGCGACAGCCCTCGCTGTCCCCGGTAGCTCCGGATCACCTCACCGATATTAACTTTCGGCTTCTCCTTCGGCATTCTCTCTTCCTTATGAAATTTGCGGTATCTTACGCACGCGTCGATAAGCGCGCAAGAAAATTTTCCCCGCCCGTGCGCATCAGTACACTCGCAATCCACAGGCTCGATTTCAAGGAACGCAAATCTCCGTCAAAGGCTGACTCGGAGGAAGGTTTTCTGGGCTGCAAAAGTCACACTATGGCCAACGATAAGGAGCCGAGAGCGATTCCTAGGCCGGAAAAACGTCAATCCGCTTGGGAAGCCACGCAAACCGCGCGCCGGCAAATGAGCTGTCTGGCGTTGAATCGCAATCCCCCGCCCGCGCCCAATTCGTTCGCAGCGGCTTGTTCACCTCACCCGCTACCCTGCCGCTCGTGCGAGCTTTTCCCGCCACCTGCAAGCCATTCTGCGTGCTCTGCACCTTGACGGATTTCAGCTGGCTCTTGGCGGTGGAGCTAGACGCCGAACTCTTGGCCGCCACACAGCCCTCCGCATTTCTGCCGTGTCCCGCGTCGGCGCTGTTCGAGGGCATGCCCCCGTCAACCGATGCCGCGGCGAAGCTGATGGAAAGAATTTGCTCGATGTCGTAAAGCCGCATCTTGCCGTTCACTTCAAACTGCACGGCCCGCTCGGTCCCGCCCATATACTTGCCCTGAATGAAATTGCCATTTTTCAATTGCAGGCTGTCGGCGCGAACCCCTGGGGCTAAGCTCAGCAACACCCCCACCATCGTTAACAACGCTCCCCGTATGTGCCCCATGGTGTCCTCCTGCTGCTTTTCGGTGAATCCGTGCGGGTCGCAAAAACCGCCCGCCAAAATCTCACCTGGAGCTGAACATGCCAAGGATACACCCGTACTTACTGGGAAGTGCTTGATTTCTAGCCTGATACAGCGAAGTTGGTAAGAGCAGGATGACAATACGGTATGCCGATTCGGCTCCCGCCAGGCTCGAGTTTGCCCGGCCTGCGGGAGCCGAATCGATTCGTTTTTACTCTAACTGCGTTTCGCGACTCTGTTTAGGAGCGTCTACTGCGGCCCCAGTTCCAGAATCACGAACGAGTTTGGAATCGCCTGTGGTCGCGGTCGCGGATTGTCCGGAGTCGCCGGCGGCGCGGGTTTGAAGTCCGCCGTCTCCGTGAAAACGTGATGCGTCTTTGGATCGAGAGCCATCGTGCGCGCGCCAAATTGCGTATTGACGTTGCCGATGATCGTGTACTTGTCGGGCGTGTCCTCGTGGATCACCGTCAGCAAACCTTCGCGGCTCGTCGCAAAAATCAGCCCTGTACCCGGATCGAAGCCGTTGCCGTCCGGATCACCACCGATCGCCGGCGTCGCCACCACTTTACCCGTGTCCATATTCATCACGGCGATCATCTTGTCGCAAGCCGCAAAGAGGCGCCGATTCTTAGTATCTGCCGCGAGAGCGGAAGGCCCATCACATGGTGCCAGAGACCAAGGGCCTTTCTTCGCGAGCGTTTTCGTATCGAAACTCATAATCATGCTCGAATCCGTTAGGTTCACGAACATGTTGCCCCGACCGTCCAAGGCTGGCTCCTCTGGTTTTCCGCCCAGATCCACGGTTCCCACAACCTTGTCCGTCGTGGCGTCGATTACGGTGGAATTGTTGCTCCTGGCGTTCATCGTGAATACCCGCTTGGTCGCTGGATCGTAAATAATCGAGTCCGGATTGTCTCCGGTGGTCTTGATGTCGGTAATTGGCTTGAGCGTCTTCAGATCGAAAACGGTCACCGTTGCCGCCTGTCCGTTGCTGGTGTAGCCCTTCCCCAGGGCGTCCGCTATGGCTGTGCCATGAATGCCTTTGGTGTTCGGTATGTCGCCGAGAACTTTTCCGCTACCCTCGTCGACAATCATCATATGGTCGCCTCGCGCGACGTAGAGCCGCTGCGCGTCCGCGTCAACCTTTATATAATCCCAGCCTCCTTCGGCGCCCACGGGAATTCTCCGTATCAATTTGTAATTCTGAGCCGATGCCGTCCCCGAAAAAATGAGAAGCACCGACGCTGCAAAAAGACCAGCCCACCACCCTAGCGTGCGCCCACGTGACATATAGCTCTCCTCCCTATCTTTAAATTCGCACCTTGAATTCGGACCCGGAGCATGAAATTCCGTAATCTTTACGATCTTCCCTCTCCAGCACGAGCCGATTCCGCCTATGCGCCGCTCGCTTCCTGGCCCTTCCGCGTCATGAAGAATTCCATCGCCGGGGTAATCACCAGAGACAGGATCATCGAAATCAAAATGCCTCCGATCACCGCGATCGCCAGCGGCTGAAGCATCTGCGAGCCCGCTCCGATCGCCAGCGACAGCGGCAGCATGCCCGCGACCGCGGCCATGGCCGTCATCACGATCGGGCGCAGCCGGCGCCGTCCAGCCTGCACCAGCGCCTCCTCTGGCGAGAAGCCCACCGACCGGAACTTCTGGTTTGCATCGAGCAAAAGGATGCCGTTCTTCGCCACGATGCCGATCACCATGATCAATCCCATGAACGACGACACATCGAACGTGGTTCGCGTAATCAGCAACGCGAAAAACACGCCAGAGGTGGAGAGCACCGCGGAAGAAAGAATCGCCACCGGCGCGGAAAAGGCCCGGAACTCCAGGAGCAGCACGATAAAAACAAGAACCATGGCCAGCAGCAGCACCGTGAGCAGTTCGCCAAAGGACTTCTGCTGCTCCTTATAGGTTCCTGCGTACTCCACGCGAATCGACGGCGGCAGCTTGAGGTCGTTTACCGCTTTCTGCACCGCGGTAATACCGGTCTTCAGATCAATGGCTTCCAATCGGGCCGACACCACCACGGCTCGCTGCAGGTTATCGCGAGTGACTTCGATCTGACCGGGCAGTTCGCTGACATCGGATACCGCGCCGAGCGTTGTCGTCCCGCCGTTCGAGTTCACCAGCACGGTGTTGCGCATGGCTTCCACAGACGCCCGCGCCCCCTTGGGATAACGCACGCGCACGGTGTACGGCCGGTCGTTAATCACCACCGGCGTGGTGGCCGGCTCGCCATCCACGATTGCTGACGCCACCGTGGTGAGCTGATCGGTCGTAAAGCCTGCCTTCGCGGCGCGCACCGGATCGACCGTGAATACCACCGCCGGGCCGCTCATGCTGCTGTCTATGCCGTCGTCGACATCCACAATGGGTTTCTTCCCGTTGATATAGATTTCCCCGATGGCATCCCCCACGCGCGGCGCCCATTGCGTCAGGGCATCCACATCGTCGGAGTAGAGCCGGATCATTACCGGCTTCGGGTCGCCGGTCAAATCGCCGATCATATCCTCCAGCATCTGATGGAAATCGACATCCACAGCGGGCTCCGCAGCCGTCACTTTCGCCCGCACGTCCTCGATGACTTCCTCGACGCTGCGGCTGCGCTTGTCCTTGAGCTTTATAAAGATATCTCCCGTATTTGCTTCGGTGACCGCCGCCAGGCCGAGTTGCAAGCCCGTGCGCCGCGAAGTCTGTTCCACTTCCGGTATGCTCCGCGCAATTTGCTCCATGTGCGAAACCATGCGGTTGGTCTCTTGCAGCGAACTGCCCGGCGGCGTCACATAATCCAGAACGAAGCCGCCCTCATCCATCGCCGGGAGCAAACCAGTGCCCAGCGCTTTATAACTGAAGTACGAAATGACGATCAGAATGGCGCATAGGCCGCCCAGCACCAGCGGATGTGCGAAGGCCCGGCGCAACCAGCGTTCGTAAAAATTGATGATGCGCTCGAACCACCCGCCTCTCAGCGAGGCCTCTTCCGCCGCCATCATGCGCCGGATCTGCTCCAGTTCGGCGGATTCGCCGCTGTCCTCGTCCGATGTGGCGCCCTGGGGTCCGTTGTCGCTGTGTCCGAACTCGCCTCCTAATTCGTTGGACCCGCCGTTTCCCACGTTGATTTCGCTCGCTCCATTCGTTGCCGGAATCTCCGCTTCAGCGCCGTGCTTGCCCCGGCGAATCAAAAATGTTCCCAGATTCGTCGTCCAGGAAAGCGCCAGCACCAGCGAAGTCAATAGCGAAACGCTCATCGCCACGGCTAAAGCGCGGAAGAAAGTTCCCGTCACGCCGGTGATCGAAATCAGCGGCAGGAATACGACAATCGGCGTGAGCGTGGAACCGATCAGCGGAATCGTCAGTTCCTTCAGCGCGCTTGCCGTCGCCCGCAGCGGACCTTCGCCGCCGTCCCGGTGCAGAACGATGTTCTCCACCACCACGATGGCATCGTCAATCACCAATCCGCCCGCTGCGGCGAGTCCCCCTAGCGTCATCATGTTGAAGCTCTGTCCCATGATCTTCATCACGATGAAGGTCACCAGGATCGTGACCGGCACCACCAGGCCGGTCATGATGGCCGTGCCAAAATCTCTCAGGAAAAGCCAGATAATGATGCCCGCGAGGAAAAGCCCGATGATGATCGCGTCGCGCACGCTGCCGATCGATGCTGCCACGATATTCGACTGATCGTAAAACACCTCGAGCTTCACGCCGGAAGGAAGGCTCGGAAGAAGATCCTGAATCTCCTGGTGAACTTCGTTGGCAACTTCCACCGTATTGCTGTTCGGCTGCCGGTTGATGCTCAAAAGCACAGCCGACTTTCCATTCGCGGTTACGATCGTATAGACGGGCGCCGACGAAGGCGACACTGTGCTTATGTCCCGAATCCTCACCGGAACATCGCCGTTCGTCTTGATCACGATGTCGCCGAGCTGATCGGGATTTTGCGCCTGCGCCGTAACCAGCCCGAGGTACAACTGGTGGTTTTGGCTCAGCAAGCCCGGAGAATCGATCAGGTTCGTGTGGTTCACCGCGTCCAGAATGTCCTGCACTCCCACGTGCGCTCGCAGCATTCGCGCCGGATCGGGCGTGATCTGAAACTCCGGCTGTTGCCCGCCTTGCACCAATACGCTCGCCACCCCATTCAGCCGGTTCAGCCGCGGCTTGAGCTCATAGGTAGCCAACTCCCAAAGCTGCGTCTGCGGAACTTTGTCCGAGGTGAGGCTGTAACCCAGAATCGGAAAGCTCGAAAAATCAAGCCGATGCGCATCAATTTGGGCCGTCGAAGGCAGCGTGCTCTGGATACGCGAGATCGCGGATTCCACTTGCTGAAGCGTAAGCACCATGTCTACGCCCCAGTCAAAGTCCAGATCGATTTCCGCCGAACCGCGGCTGGTAATCGAGTACACCTCTTGCAGTCCCTGAACGCTATTGACCGCTTCCTCAATGGGCCGCGTAACGGTCACTTCCATCTGATTGATGGGCATCACGCCGTTGTCCACGCCGACGATGATTCGCGGAAAGTTCGTGGTGGGAAACACGGCGATAGGAAGGGTAAAAGCCTCGTAGATTCCCACCACGGCCAGCGTGAGAATCATGAAGATGATCGATTTCGAGTGCCGCGCGAACCAGTAGCGATTCGGATCGTCAACCGGTGCGATCCGCCGCGGAGGCGGCGGCGCTTGGGTTAGCGCATCGATCGAATGTGTCGCTGTGGTTGTCTTGTTGTCCATGATCTAACGTAAAACTCCGGGCGATCCCCTAGACCACTGAAACGCTCGCGCACTCTCCCCCGCTACCGCGCTTATTGATCGTCATCATCGTCGTCCTCGTCCGGCATTTTCGGAGCCTGCACCTGAACCGTCGTCTTGGCCAGGATCGGATCGTCTTCTTGCGAAAGCGCAAACGCTCCCACCGTGACCACGCGCTCGCCCCCCTGCAAGCCTTCCGTGATTTGCACTTCGTCGCCGTCGCGAATGCCGGCCTTCACTTTCTTCTTATGCGGCTTATTGTCGTTATCCAGAATGATCACGGAATTGTCGCCGTTCGAACCCAGCAGCGCCTCCGCGGGAATGGCGATGGCATGCGGAATGGACTGCGCCACCATCTGCACCTGCACGTCGCTCCCCGGCTTCAGCCGCTCGCCCGGATTCGGCGCTTGCACCCAAACCTCTACCGTCGTGCTGCTGGGATCGAGCGCCGGGCTCACCAGGCTCACCTTGCCCTTAACGACGCCCGGCTGGCCCGGCACCGAAATGCTGGCCGGGTCGCCCACTTTCAACGTCGCCGCCTCCTGCTGATCGATGTGCGTCTTGGCGATCACTTGCGACACGTTCATCACCGTGAGGATCGGAGCCGAACTCGACGCCATCTCTCCCGGGTTCGCCGGCCGGTCCGTGACCACTCCGTCGATGGGGCTTACGATCTGCGAATAACTCAAGCCCGCTTCCACTTCCGCGTTCTTCCCTTTCGCCGCCGCCAGTTGCGCTTCCGCCACCTTCACGTCGAGCTGCTTTTGCGACAGATCGTAGGCATTACGCGCCTGGGTCAGCGCCACGCTGGCATCGTCCACGTCCTTGGCGGACGCCGCGCCTTCCTTGTAAAGCGCCTGCCGATTGTCATAAAGCTTCTGCGCCGAATCCAACTCCTGCTTGGCCAATTTCAAGTCTTGTTCGGCCTTTGCCGTGGCTTGCTGATAACTCGCTTCGGCCTGCGCGTAGTTCCCTTCGTTCTCCTGCTTTGTCGCCAGCAGGTCCTGATTCTCCAGTTCCGCCAACACGTCCCCCGCGTGTACCCGGCTTCCGCGATTCACATTGAACTTTTTGATCGGAGCGCTGATCTTAGGAACGATGGATGCCTGCTCTAGGGGATACAGCGTCGCCTCCGCGATCACTTTGCGCTCGATGGTCTGGTTCTCCGCCGAGCCCACCTGTACGGTTACGGTAGGCGCCGCCTCGGCCGTCTCGCTTTTGCTGCATCCCCAGGAAAGAAGGCTCGCCGTCAGCGCCAAACCCACCAAACCGCCAAAGGCCCATCGGCCCCCCGGCCCGCGCTGAGAATTTATTGCCAGCTTCGATATTTGCATCGTCTTCTAGACCCCATTCATCCTGCTGCTTTCTTTAATTCTTAAAAACTCCCCGTAAACGTCTGCAGGGTCGCCAGCGCCGTCCGATAGCGCACTTCGGCGTCGTCGTAAGCGTTGCGCGCTGCGATCAGGGTTGTCTGCGCGTCCACCAATTCCAAAGCGGGCGACTCTCCGGCTTGGTACCGCAGCGTCACCAGCCGCAAACTCTCCGCCGCCAGATCCGCCGCCTGCCGCAGCTTGTCTACCTGGTCCCGCGCCACCAAAGCTTCATTGTAAGCGCCATATAGCTCTCCCACCATGTGCCGCTGGGCTTGCGTCAGTTCGACTTGGGCTTGTTGCTGCTTGAATTCGGCCTGCCGCAATTTGCTGCGCAGGGTTCCCCAATCCCACACGGGTATAGTTAAGTTGGCGATGAACGAGTAGCCCAGATTAGGCAAGACGCCGGCTTCTGGAAATGCCGCTGCTTTACAGTGCAAGGCGAAGCAATTTGCTTCAATACCATAATCCCCATCAAACATTAACGTCGGCAAAAACGCGGTCTTCGCGCCCGTAACGCCCAGATTCGCCTGCCGCACGGACTCCATCGCCGCTCTTATATCCGGGTTCATCCGCCCGGCCATCTCTTGCACTTCGCCGATGGCGGGCAATGGCTGGGGCTGGTTCAGGTCGTCCACGGCTGTAAAATTCTCGTCGAGCGTCGGAAAGAGGAGAACCGCCAGGTCCAGCCGCGCTGTCTCCATCGCCAGATTTGCGTCCGAATATGCTGCGTCCTGCTGTTCTTCTTGGATCTGCGCCTTGATCACATCGCTATGCGCCGCTTGGCCCGCCCTTTCCAACTGTTGCGCGATCTGCAGAAAACGTCGCGCTTGTTCCAGCGCCTGCTGCGCGGTTGCGTACTTCCGCTGCCCCACCACAAGCGCGTAGTAAGCCTTGGTAACGGTTACTGCCAGCCCCCGGCGGGCAATCTCCGCCTTGGCTGCTGCGATCGCTTCCGTCGCTGCCGCCACCCTGTAGCTCGTACCCATTAGCGTATTGGGGGAAAGCTCCTGATGCAAAACCGCCCATTCCCGATAGACGTGCACGCCGTCGTTGGTGACAAATCTTCCCTCGGAAAGTTTTCCGTTCCCCTGCGTACCCCAATACTGCGTTGAGTCGCTGAGCTGCGGCAGCCGCGCATTCCGCGCTTGCAGCCGGTCTTCCTTCGCCGACTTTTGGTCCGCCATAGCCGACAGGTATTCCGCGTTATATTTCTGCGCTCTTTGCAGCGCGTCGGCCAGGGTTAGAGTCAGCGGCGGTCCGGTTTGCTCCGCCGGCTTCGGCGGATAGACCAGTTGTATCGCCGGCTCGGGAGCGCCCTGAGAAGCGTCTTGACGCGCCGCCTGCGCCGGGTCGCCGCCACGTGCCGGTGTCGCACCGGTTGGCTCCGCAGTGCCGAGTTGCACGCCGCCCACCACGATCGTGCGCGTGGGAGCGAGATTCTGCGCATGGGCCGCGGGTGCAGCGGCGCATATCGTGAGCAATCCAACGCCATAGCCAAGAGCCGCAAACAGCTTTGCCGCGCGGACTCTCGCGCCGGAACTCCTTTCGCCGATCGAAGACCCAGAAACCGCAGCTGTCACGTTCTTCCTCCCAAGGGCGGATTTCTCTCCACTCTTTCTCGAATCAGCACGCACAACTCCCAATCTCCGTGGCCGCTCCTCGCGGAACGCGGACCTCGCGCGTGCCACACGGCTCCCCGCACCTTACCGAATGGATTTGCCAAAATCCGACGGAGTGCCTGTCCGACTAGCATTTCTATGGATTCTAGACGAAACCCTAAGCGTTTGCGTTTCCAGCGATCCTGATTTCCCGGTTTCTCCCCGTTGCAAGCCCCCTGCAGCAACGCCCCTGCCTAATCCGTAATAAGGGAAATTATTCTTTTGAAAATGAAGGCAAGCTTAAAACCCAGGCGAAACAACCCGCCCCCGATTCGCCCCACTATGCAGACGCCCCGCCCGGCACAGGGTCCGGGCAGGGCGTCTATTTACCGGGGTCTCAGTGCGCCTATCCTCGCTGGCGTGACATTAAGTGGAGCTTAACTGAAAATGAAATAGGGCTTAACCCGAACGGCTTAGCTCCTCGCATCGGGAGGCCTTATCGGTAATTGCACTCGTATCTCGGTGCCTTGCCCCTCCCCGCTGATGGCCCCGATCTGGCCGCCATACGCCGTCACAATGGCTTTGCAAATCGCCAGCCCCAGCCCGAACCCGCCGGTTGACCGGGACCGCGAAGGATCGCCCCGGTAGAATCGCTGAAACACATGCGGCAGTTGTTCCTCGGGAATGCCCGGTCCCGAATCGTGTACCGAAACGCATGCCAGGCCGCTGCTCTCGCGTCCCACATGAATGACCACGCTCGATCCCGCCGGGCTATATTGCACCGCGTTCTCCAGCAGATTCACCCAGATCACTTCCAAATCTTCAGGGTCGCCCTGCAGGTGAATCTCTTGAGGGGCGACCAATTCAATATGGATATCGCGCGCTTCGGCCAAGGATTGTATTCGGGAAACCGCCGCTTCACAGGTTGAGGTGACCTCGGTCACCCCAAGCTCCCGGGTTACCCCGTTCTCCGGCCCTTGCTCGATCCGCGCCAATCTCAATAGGCTGCCCAGCAAATCCTCCAGTCTTCCGCAATCTTCCAGCAGTCCCTCTAAGCCGGCCCGGTACTCGCTCTCCGGCCGCGGTCGCTGCAGCAAAGACTGCAATGTCGATTTCACAATCGCCACGGACGTCTTCAGCTCGTGAGCCGCATCGCTCGTAAAATCGCGCTGCTGCCGGAACGACTCCTGCAGCCGCTCCAGGACGGTTTCGATCGCTCCGGTCAGCGGAGCCAGTTCTTTCGCCAGAGAAGACTCGGAGGGCGGCTGAAACTCCCAGTTGAGCACGGATATCGTGCCCGCCTGAGCCGCTAGCTCCCGCAGGGGTTCGAGTCCGCGCCTCACTCCCCATACAGCCACGCCACTGACGATGAGAAGCAAAACAAGGCCAATGCCTCCCACGGAGATTGCCAGGTCCCAAAGCTGATCGTGCATGCGCAGGACGGATGCGGCGAAAATCACGGTCACCCTCATGGGGACCTTGACGCTCTCTTCATCGTCGAGCACCGGGACATTCCGCAGGATGGTGGCTCGATAGGGCACTCCGTTCAGCCGAAAATCGCTGAACTCGCCCTCCGCCATCAAGTCGGCGGGGAGTGATGTTGACGATCGCGCCAAAAGCGATCCGTCGCTGCGGCGAATCTCGAAAAGATCCGGATGCATGCGAGAAGAAGGAGCGGGCAGCAGGGAGGAATCGAAAAGCAGATCGGGAGGTTTTGTCTCCGTGTAACGCACCGCCGCCAGGGTATTGATGGCCCGGCCGTTTAGCGCCGCGTCGAAACCGAGGGTCACCTCGCGGCGGGCATAAACCAGCGCAACCGTCGTCAACGCCGCAGTCAGCACAAGTTGGCAGATGATCACCCGCGCGATGATGCGGCCTGCCAGGGAAAACGGTTTGCGCAAAGCTTTGGCACCGCTTTGTGCTAGCCGCTCGATCGGGCGTGGCGCCGCTCGATCGCCTTCTGCGGACGTTACTGCGGGCTCGCTTTGTGTCCAGCTTCCCGATGCCACCTGAAATTCCTTTGTTTGGGCTACCGCCCGCGCGGGCTAATTGTGCTCCGGCCGCAGCACGTAGCCGTGGCCGCGCACCGTGTGAATCAGTTTCACCGCATGATTGCTGTCGATCTTGCGCCGCAGTCCCGAGATATACACTTCAATGACGTTGCTGAACTTCTCCCAGTTGTAGTCGTACAAATGCTCCAGCAACTCGCTCTTGGAAATCACCGCGCGCGGCCGGTGGGCCAGATACTCCAGCACCCGATATTCCATCGGAACCAGCGCGATCTCTTTCTGCCCGCGCCGCACCGTGCGCTCCACCGTGTTCAATTGAAGATCGCCCACCGAGAGCACCGGCGATCGCTGTCCTTTCCCTCGCCGCACCAGCGCCTTCGCTCGCGCCAGAAACTCGCCCAAATCGAAGGGCTTGGAAACGTAATCGTCGGCGCCGGCATTCAGCAGCCGCACCACGTTGGCCTTCTCATCTCGCGCCGTCAACACCAATACCGGCGTCGCATGGCCCTTCTTCCGGTAGTGCGTCAGCAAAGTCGGGCCGTCCATTTTCGGCAGCATGAGGTCCAGCACCATCAGGTCGTAGGCCGTCGATTCGGCCAGGTACAGGCCCTCCTCGCCGTCGCCGGCAATATCCACCGCATAGCCCGCGCTTTCTCGCAGCGCACGCGCCACGTTCTCCGCCAGCCGTTTCTCGTCCTCCACCACCAGCACTCGCAAAAGAACCCCGCTTACTTCTTCGCGGTCAGCGGCGCGCTGACTTCAAACACTCGGCCCGGCCCCAGCACCACTACGCCCTTCAGCGCGGCAATGGGCTGCTTCAATTGATCGGACTTCTTCAGCTTGATCTGCACGCCTCGAGCATTTGGCGTCAAGCCCTGCATTGCGTCGTTGTCGATTTGGTCCTGCTCCAGCGGAAAAAAAACAGCTTTGCTCTCGCTGGTGCCGGTTTCTAACGAGAGCACGAACGATCCGCCATTTTCGCTCGCTTGCGCCTTCCACCCGGCAGGCCAGGCTTTCGGCGCGTTGTCGAACGCGGTGTGAAATAGTTGGCGATCCGCCGCGCCGCCAGCATTGGCCGACGGAATCGACAGCTTGGCCAGCGCCGCCGCCGGTATGCACACGTCGCGGCAAATCACGTAACGCACATCGGCCGTTAATGCCACCGCATTCGCGGGGCGATAGCCGGCCGGCACGCGAAGGGAAACCGGTAGCAGCACCTTTCCCTCGTAGCCGTAGTCAATCACCGTGCTCGCTGGCAGCCGCTCCGGCGCCGGCCAGCGAATCTCTCCCGCTTGAAACCCCGCGGGAAGGTGCCACTGTATCCGGGGAGCTTCGCCGGCATCTCCGGGATTCACCCAATAGATGTGCCAGCCCTTTTCGATATCGAATAACACCCCCACCCACGCGCTCTGCCCGGCCTGCAGAGAATTGTTCTCCGCCACCAGGCTAACCGTAGCGTGGCTCGCCGTGAACGATTGCGCCGCCCCGCCTTTGGCCACCGCCAATATCAGAAGGAGTGTCGCTGCCGAGAATAAAAGACGCCTGAAATAAACTCTCATGGTGATCTTCCTTCCACGAATTCTATAAGCCGCCGGTAACCGCCGAAAACCACTTAATCAGCCGTTCTCCGCGAGTAAGTGTTGAATGAGTTCTCTTATCTCGCCCTCCAGCCGCGCGTGCTCCGCGCCGGTGGCCACGCTGGCAAATCCCGCATGCACGCTCCTCACGCGGCCGTCGCGCCCCAAATAAATCGTCGTCGGATAAGCGCCGAAGTTCACCAGTTGCGGCATCCTTTGATTGATGTTGTCCGGCGTTCCGGCCAGAAGCATGGGATACGAAATTCCGAAGCGTCTCATAAAAGTCTGCACCCGCAGGCGCGCCAGCGCGGCGTCGTCATCCAACTCGAACATCAGTCCCACAATCTCCAATCCCTGTGCGTGGAACTCTTTGTAGAGCTGGACCAAAAATGGAGCTTCATCCATGCAGTTCGAGCACCAACTCCCGCCGATGGCCACAATGACCACTTTCCCTTTGAATCGCGGATCGCTGCTGGACACCGTGCGTCCATCCAGCCCCGGAAAGCTGAATCGGAAAGGAACGCTGGGGTCCTTCACGTTGGTATAGCGCGAAGGGTCGGGCGGATCGGGAACGCCTTTGGCTCGCGCCTCGTTCGTCCGCACCGCCAGGTAATCGGCTTGCCGGTTAAGGGCAATCGCCATGGTTCCGTCCGCGTTCAGTTTGGCCTCGAAGAGCAACGGCCCGTCGCCGTCGAAGTGGCTCAGGACCAAGCGCCCCTTCTGCCAGCGCCCGATCAGGTACCCGGTATCGCCGTCGACTCGCAGAATCGAACCGGAAACCTCGGCCCCCGATTGCCGCAAGAACAATTTCCAGGTCCGCGTATCGCTGGGACTCCTCGCCTCTTGAGGAACGCGCCGCATCTCCCAACTTCCCGAAACTTGCGGCCCCCCCGAGCCCTCCGCGGGCGCCGGCACAAAACGGTTGGCCAGGATTTCCATCGACGGGGCGTTTGGCCGGTTCAGCCGGTACGTGCCATGAAGCTGGTCGCCTTCCACATACAGTTCCAGCGTCGTATCGAGATAGTCGTATCCAAATTTCAAGTGCCCGTCGGCAAAGCTGCCCGAAGTCGAACCCAGCTTGCGATCCCCCTCGAAGAAGAAGCCCTGCACCTTATCGCCGCTTTGAGCGATTTCAAACCGGAATGGAATCTCCAGTTGGCCCGCCACGATCTTCGCGTCCCACAAACCACTAAGGTTCGGCGCGGAAATAGCGGGCCGAACCAATACCGCGCAGATCGACAGGACAGTGACACAGAAGAACGGCAGGAGCCTTCTCACAATGCGGAAATTATAGCACCAGCCCGCGCGCCCCAGGCAAAGCACAAAGCGCCCGCGGACCGCGACCTAGTGCGTCATCGAATACATGATGTAGTTGATGCCCATTCGGTAGGCAAAAGACGAGAAGCGCTCGGGATATCGCGGATCGTCGGCATGTTCCCAGGCATCGCCGATGTGCATGTTGAAGCAGATGGCCACCATGATGCGGCCGTTCTCATCGCGGATCGCCTTCCACTCCGGATAGATGCCGTCGTTTTCGTACGTCCGGCCCGTGTAGATGTATTGATACCCCGGAACCTGAGGTTTGTCGTCCAGGTCGTAGAGAATATGGAAAATGATGTCGTCCTTGGGCAAATCCTCGACCGGCCGGTCGGGAAGAATCTTGCGCATGCCCAGCATGAAACTCTCCCACGCCGCCGTTCCGTGGATGCTGTCGACCATCAGAAAGCCGCCGCGCTGCAAATAATCGCGCATCCGTTTGGCCTGCGTGTCGTTGAAGTCCCAATCGGGCACATTCACCGCATAGAGCCAAGGCCAATTGAAAATCGCGTCGTCGTCGGGATCGATCACTTCCTGGTAGGGCCGCGCGTCCAGCCGCGTCAAGCGCAGAACGCCCTGCACAAATTGGCGGTCCGCGCGCGGATAATCTTCGGACCAGCCGCCATTGCGAAACGCGCCGAATCCGCCGAATCCGCCGTAGCTGGCCATGCGCACCGGGTACCGCAGGCGGGCGAAGGCAAATTCATCCTTCTGCTCATCGTTGGGCGAACCGCGGTAGCCGTAGCGTTGATAGCCGTAGCCCTGGCCGGGCTGCGGTACCGCCGGCACCGCCAGCAAACCGGCGCCCGCGCCCGCGAACAGCACAGCCAATAGAACGACCCGCAGTGACCTCATCATAGCAACTCTCCCGCAGGCTATCAGACTTCCGCTCTGGACTTCAACCGCCGCTCCGGTCGGATCAGCCCTTACGAATATCGGAACAGCGCCTTGAAGCCAAAATCCATGTGCATCTGGTTGTGGCAGTGGAATAGCGTCAACCCGGGCTGGTCGGCCATCAAGTCCACGGCCACGCGCCCGAACTGCGGCACGACCACCGTATCCTTAATCACTCCGCTCGTCGGCTTCCCGTTGATCTCCACTATCTCAAAAAGATGCCGGTGGATGTGCAGAGGATGGTCGTCATCGGTGCGGTTCCGAAAGAAGATGCGGTATTTCGTACCCGGCCGCAGCAGGAATTCGTCCTCGTGAGGATACTCCTTGCCATTGATGGTCCAATGATTGAAACCGTGCACGCCTCCGGGAATCTTCCCGACGATCATGTCGATGGTTTCCTCGGGCGCCGGCGGCGCTGTGGGACGGCCAAAAACCGTGTAGTCCCACACGCGATTGGCCGGCCGCAAAAACTGCGGCTGCCCCTTCTGGTTTTCGTATTCGACGATGACGCCCAACCCCGCGTTCCGGTCGGCATCGGCGGTCGCGCCCAGGGCCCAAACGCCGGGCCGGTTCATCTCCACGAAGGCGTCGACGCGCTCGCCCGGGCCCATCGCGATCACGTCCACCGCTTGCGGATTGGCCACGGGATTGCCATCCAGCGCAAAAACCTGAAACTTGTGCCCTGTCATGGCGATTTTGCGGTTGGAAGTAGCGCAGGCGTTCAGGAAATGAAATAGGACGCGCTGCCCCGCCTTCACCTGAATCGGCGGCCCGCCGCCCATCAGCTTGTCGTTGATGGAGACCACGCGATAAACCGCCTCGTAACCATTCGCGCCCCGAGGCATGCGATCGGGTTTCTCCGGCTTCGGCGCGTTGGGATCTTCGTCCTCATCGTCCTCGTCTTCGTTGGCCAGAAAAGGCTCCCAGTCCCGAAGCGCCAGAAAATGTTCTTGATCGTATTTGCCGGGATCTTTTCCCGAATCGATATAAAAAAATCCGTACTGCCCGGTGTAGGTGCTGCGGTGCAAGTCCGCGCCGGCCATCGTATGCGTGTGATACCAGCGAGAGCCCGCAGGCCCCGGCGTAAATTGGTAACGATAGCGCCCATGTGGAGGCACCATGGGCGTGCCCTCTTCCTCCGAGCCATCCACTTCGGATGGAATCAGCAAGCCGTGCCAATGGACCAGTTCCGGCGTGTCCGTATCATTAATCACGTCTATGGTGACGGGCTTGCCTTCGCGAAGCCGGATCAGCGGGCCGGGCGAAGTTCCGTTGTATCCGATTGTGCTGAGCGATCGGTAAGGCGCCAGCTCCACCAGGACCGTTCCGATTTTTACGGTGAAGTCGGCCGGCGTGGTCGGCGCGCCGGAATTTTGGGCTTGCCCCTGCTGCATGGCCGGCATTTGCTGGGCGTGCAGCAGATTCCCTACTCCCAAGCCGCCGGCGAATGCGCCCCCAATTTTTATAAAATTGCGTCGGTCCATACTTCCCTCTCTTCCTCGCACCCGAACGCGCGAGCGCCCCCGGAATACAGCCTGGACCACAAACTTGACCCTTAGCTTACGACTTTTAACAGACCTGAGCGGCCTCGGCAAGCTCAGGGATGACAATTGAACGGGTTTATGATTGGCTGTACCGGCTCGGGCTTGCGTGCCTGGACGATGAGTTAAGATTACGTTCACAGGCTCGGGCTCGCGCGACCACCCGGGCTGGCGCGATCAATCGTGTTCAAGGTGACGGAATGAAATTTCGTCTGCTGTTACGCCTCGGCGTCTTGGCGTCGCTGCTATTCGTTTGCGCCTCAATCCAGGCGCATCACGGCAATACCGCTTACGACCCCGACCACCCCATCACCATCAAGGGCAGCGTCACGGAATTCGTATGGTCCAATCCGCACTGCCAGATTTATCTCGATGTGAAAGACGCCAAGGGGAAAGTAGTCGGTTGGTCCGTCGAATCGCAAAGTCCGGGCATCCTTCGCCGCAATGGCTGGACCCGCGACTCCATCAAAGTCGGAGATTTGATTGCCGTCACCCTGCTCCCCGCCAAGAGCGGAGCGCCGGTGGGATTTTCCGGAGAGAAGACAGGGAAGGTCGTCCTCCCCGACGGCCACATATTGAAAATGGATCAGAGATAGACGTTCTCCGCGCACCTGCTCATGCAGAGGAGGCTTGCATGCCGCGTCGGCCAATATTCCTAGCCAAACTCTTGCTGCCCGCACTGGCGTTGCTGCCCCTCGCCTTCGCCACCCCGGCGCGCTCCGCCCCGCAGCAAAAGCCCGCGAACCAACCGTCCGCGCCCGCGCCGAAGCGCGATCTCTCCGGCATGTGGCAATACCAGGGCAGCGGCGGCGCGGAAGGCATCGCGCCGGAAAAAACCATTCCGCCGATGACGCCTTGGGCGCAGGCCAAATTCAACCAGGAGCGCCCCGGCTACGGATCGAGGGCCGTGCCCGACGGTAACGATCCTATCTTGCAATGCGACCCCTCCGGTTTCCCTCGCGTCATGCTTTTTCCGCTGCCCTTCGAGTTCGATCAAGCGCCGGGCCGCATTTTGCAGTTCTTCGAGCGCGAACACGAGTGGCGCGCCATCTGGACCGACGGCCGCTCGCTTCCCAAGGACGCCGATCCCACCTGGTTCGGATACGCCATCGGCCACTGGGAGGGCGACTACACGCTCGTCGTGGAATCCTCCGGCTTCAACGACAAAACCTGGCTCGGCGCCACCGGCTATCCGCACAGCGAAGAAATGCGCATCACCGAGCGCTATCAGCGCGTCGATCGCGACACCATCCGCTACAACATCACCGTCGACGATCCCAAAGCTTACGTGAAGCCGATCATAGCTCCCGAACGAATCATGAAGCTCAAGCCGGGCGCGGAGATGGAAGAACTTCCCTGCGTTTGGTCGGAAGAGAATTCATTTACCAAGCGAATCCGCCAGCCCGCCGTCGGCAAGCCGAATCACTAGCGAGCCGCGCCAGCGCCCATGAGCCTCTGGCCTGAACTTTCGGATAGGGCCGTCGTGGTCTACGGCGTCGGCCTAAGGGACTATCTCCGCTCTCTCGCCAGCGAATCTTTAGGAGGACCCCCGCCGCCGGAAGCCTCGCTCGCCGCCAACTCCGTTTTCTCCCCGCTTCCCCTAGACGTGCAGGTTGCCATTATCGTCGCCTCGATGAAGGCGGCCGTGCTGGTTAACGACGCCATCCATCGCCGCCCGGCCTGACCGCGACCTACCACCGTCGCCGTTACTTCTCTCCCGCTGGTCTGCACTGCTTTCGTTTCCGCGTTGCCGCAAATCCAGTCCGGTGTCATTCCGAGGGCCGCTCTTCGCGCGAAACGTCATGGAGATCAGGAGCTTTCGCGCGTTAACGAAGTCCCGAGGAATCTGCTTTTCTCTCGATGGAAGATTGGTGCCAGGGAGAACTTGGTGCGGTTAATAGAAAAAAACGTTGGTGCCGGAGAAAGGAGTCGAACCTTCACGGGCTTGCGCCCAACGGATTTTGAGTGCACATCGTGTATTTCTAATATGCTTTGTTTTAAGTGACTTAGATTCATGGAATGTGAAACTGTGTAAGTAACTGTGTAAGTCTTCTACTTTTTCCCGACCCTGCTGCCTCACCGCTGGAGGCCGCGCTGCTGCTGTTGTTGCCGGGCGGGGTCTTGCGCTTTTTGGCGATCGAGTTCGGCCTGTTGTTGTGCGCGCTCGGTATAGTTCTGCTGGGCAATCAGCTCGGCGGCGCGGTTCTGTGGTCTGAGGGGAATCACATTCTCATGCTGCTCATCGAGCCGCTTGTCGATCTGGAGGTTGTGCTCTTTCGCGACGTTTTTCAGGTACTCGCGGTCATGCGTCCGGATTTGGGTATCGGCGTCGCGCTCCGCCCTTACATGGCCGTCCGTGCCACGATACTGCGATTGCATTCCTGAGGGCATGAGCTGTGGGGCATTCGCAGCGTTCGTCTTCTGGGTTCGCAGATCCGCCACGCGCTTGTCGAAAGTTTCCTCCTGCCTTGCCTTATCCCGCAGAAGCTGTGCGTCGCGGGCCTGCACCATCGCATCCAGCTCCTGGCGAAGCTTCGGATCGGGAACGGCAGCGATCCGCTCGGCGCGTACTTGTTCGGGTGGTTTCTGAGAAGTGGACCGACCGTCTTTCGAGGTTTCGTCCATACTTTCCGCTCATTATAAGCGAAAAGCGGAATGGAGCGGGAAAAGGTCGCGGAATTTACTGACCGGAGATCGTGAGTGGAGACAAGCGCGGGGCGCGCTAGAACGGGCGGGGAGATTTGGCCTTGCGCGGCTTCTTGGAGCGGTGGAACCTGCGCGCCGTGATTTCGCGGGCTATCGAACGCCACAAGGTTCTGAGCTGTGCCGGCAGGTTGTAGGCCGCCCAGAGCCAGGCATCCTGTCGGAAGATGGCGAGCAGTTTTTTCCCCGGCCTGAAGATGCCCAGCAGGCTTCCCGGAAGGGTCGGGAACGGGAAGGGGCGGAGGAATTGGTTTGTCCGCTCCGGCTGGTCCGCGACGCCGGAGCGCATCATCGTTCCCGATCCGGGTCTCGTTCTCGCTCCGGGTCTTTCTCTTTTTCTTTTTCTTTCTCTTTTTCTTTTTCCTGCTTGCTATCGGCCTTCTGTTTCTCCTCTTCCTCCTTGGCGCGGGCGGCGTAGTTCTGCTTGTCGATGAGGTCGTAAGTGGATGGGGAGCGGCGGCGCGTGGCCGGTCCGGAAGGGACCTGCGGCGTAGGCGGTGCTGGCGGCGGCTCGGGTTCCGGGGGGTGCTCCGGGGTGGGTGTGGACGGTTCTGGCTGTTTGGTTGCGGCTGGCGCCTCCGGTTCCGGGCTGGGGGCCTGGGGCTGTTCGTGCTTTCTCCAGGCCGTATCCGTTGCGTGGAGAGCCTTCTGGATTTGCTGTATCCGTTCGGCTGCTGTTAGGCGGCGGGGCGACGTTGGGGCGCGCCGCTCCGGCTGTTTGGCCGGGGCCGACGGCTCTGGTTCAGGCGGTTTTTGTTCCGGCGGACGGTCCGGGGGGCTGGGAGTGTCGGGCTTGTCGAGGCCCTTCTTCCAAACGGTATCCGCTGCGCTGACGGTCTTCTGGATTTGCTCCATCTGCTCGGCTGCGAACCGCCGCCTGAGGGCGGCCAGGCGCTTTTCGGAGTCGGCGAGGTCTTTTTTCGCAAGATTCAGATTGTCGTTGTTGGATTTGATGCGACGATTCTGATCGCCACGGTCGGTCCGGATTCCCTGATCCTCCAGTGCCTGCGCGCGGGGACCGAGGTGTGTGGTGGGCTCCCGGTCTAGCCCCTGGTCTTTGAGGCTTCGATGGTCGACGCGACCTTCGTGGCCGTATTTTTCGAGGGCGCGGTTCTGGTAGTCGGCCCAGCGTTCGCGCCAGTGTTCGAGAAGCTCTTCTTTGTTCCAGGCCCGATTCTTGTTGCCGAATCCACCGTCGTCAATGTCGCGCATGGTCAGGAGGACATGGGCATGGTGGTTGGTGCCGTCGCCACGGTACGGCGGAGCGTGAATGGCGATGTCGGCGACCATGCCGCGATCGACGAATTCGTCCTTGACGAATTCGTAGACGAGTTGGACGTGCTGCTCGTGGGTCAGTTCGTGGGGCAGCGACAGTTCGATGTTGCGGGCGAGCTGGGCCGTGCCGCGCTTGGTGCTCCGGTCCTCGCGGCGCTCGACTCCGTTCCAAAGGCGCTGACGGTCCCGCATCCATTGTGGAGCGTTCTCGGGGGTGAGTATCTGTGTGTACAGGACGGACCAGGAGCGCCGCGCATAGTCCTTGATCTCGCCGGTGCGCTCGTCGTGCAATGTCTCGCCGGACCGGTAAGCTGCGGCGGCGACAGCGGACTGACCCTCGGACCGGCAGACGATGGCGGCTGAGAAGCGGTAATCCGCCATGGGTCACCCGCACCGGCGCTTTGTGCAGCGCGGCCGCGCCATGGGATCACCGGGCGGTGACGCGGTGTGGTGTGGGCTCGTCCACATGTGGACGCCCAGCGCCGAGTGTGCTGGGTGTGGGTGTCGGGGCGCGGCCCTGACGCGAGAGGTCTCGGAGGGGCAAGGCCCTTCTGAGTCCAGGTCCAGGGCGGGAAGGCCCTGGCGCGTATCCTCGCGCTTCTGCGGATGAGGGAGCGTTGGCCGGAATTGCGGTTTGAGATGAAGGCGGAGTACCTTGAATCGGTCGAAGCGTGAGCGTCGAACATGAGCGAATGGACACCGTACAAGATTGCCTTCCCGGACTCATCCCGAGCGCAGAGTCAGCAAGGGAACGTTCTTGAAACCGTGTACCATGTGGCTCATGTCCGAAATGCCTTTCGCATTCTTGAGGACGGGCGCCTCACGGCGAGGCTCGTGTATGACGAAAGCAGGCTGAGAAAATCGCGTATCTCCGTTACGTGGTTGTCTGCCAACACCTGGGCCAATGGTTCTATCTATGGGAACGTGCAATTTGCATTTCCTTGGACGGAAATCAAGCGAGAGCGCTTTTACTGGGTGGAAGCAATGACCCATTATTCGCCCCACGCTTACCGGATTCTACTGACTGACCGTGACCTCTCTCACTCGAAGCACGTTCGCGAATACGACCCGTCTTGCAACAGGGGGCCGCTGCGCGAGCGGAGCGGCGTTTGGTACTGGAATGATCAATGCACTTCGGAGTTTCTCATTGAGAATGATATCGATTTGGAGGACTGCACTGCGTTTGATTTTGTTGGACATCACAGCAGTATCTGTCGCCTGAACGGGCGGGGATGTTCTGACATGAGCGCTTCCAGAGAGCAAACGGGCGGGCGGGTGCTCGCATTTCTGCTCGGCAACGGGATACACAGCATTGACCACGTCTGTTTATTACAGGTACTTTTCTTATTGACTATGTCAGAAAACTAGTATAGTATTATTGACATAGGAGGCAGGATATGCCGTCGAGTCCAATGAATGCGATCCGGAAGAAAATCTGGGCCAAGCATCGAGGCTGGGTTTTCAGCGCGAAGGAGTTTGCAGGCCTTGGCCCGCGCACCGCCGTGGATCAGGCGCTGTTCCGTCTGCAAAGAAGCGGCGAGATCCGCCGCATTGCCCGTGGAATTTACGAATATCCGAAAGTACATCCTCGGATCGGCGTTCTGTCGCCTTCTCCTGAGGCCGTAGCTAGGGCGATCGCGGCAAGAACAAACAGCCGAGTCATGATTTCGGGAGCGAAGGCCGCAAATCTCCTGGGGCTCTCGACGCAAGTCCCTGCGCAAAATCTGTTTTTGACGGATGGGCGTTCTCATAGCATCCGAATTGGCAATCAACTGGTTGTGCTAAAGCATGTAGCTCCTTCGAAGATGATCGGCGCGGGAACGGAAGCCGGAGTTGTCATTCAAGCTGTGCGCTTTTTGGGCCGCCGTGGCATAGGAGAAATTCCGGTGGAGTCGTTCTCGAAAAAGATTCCGGTCTCGGTCAAGGCGGAGATTAAGCGCTTGGCACCGGGAGTGCCAGTGTGGCTACAGCCGGCGCTCGCTCGTCTGTCCGCGCAGGCGTGACTCTCATGGATGCGTTCGCAAAGCTGGCAGCGTCTGAGCGGAAAACATATTTCGACGAGACGGCCAGCCGACGAAACTCCACGAGCACAGCGATCGAAAAAGACTTTTGGGTGTGCTGGTGCCTGGCGCGGCTCTTTGAGCTACGCGATGTGCCGGAGTTGCGCTTCAAGGGTGGAACCTCCCTTTCAAAGGTGTTCGGCCTTATTTTCCGTTTTTCCGAAGACATTGACATATCGCTCAATCGTGCGGCGCTCGGTTTCGCCGGTGATCGCGATCTGGCAAGTCCGGCGCTTTCGGGAAACAAGCGCAGAGAACTCGACGAAGAGCTTCGCACGGCAATCGAGAAGACCGCTAAGGAGGCCATTCTTCCGGCATTGCAAGCGAGATGCGGCGCTATTCTCGGCACACAGGAATGGTCGATTGTCGCCTCTGACGAAGCGAACGAAGAGATGACGCTATTATTTAACTATCCCGCCGTCGTGGAGTACAAAGGTTACTTGCGCCCGCAGATCAAGATAGAGTTTGGGCGCGGCGATCAACAACCCAGCGAGAGGCGTCGGATCAGATCGTATGTAGCGGAAGAGTTTCCAGATGCCTTCGTCACGCCGCATGTTGAAATTGCCGTTCTCGATTGCGAGCGTACCTTTTGGGAAAAGGTAACGCTCCTGCATGCGGAGAATCACCGCCCCGAACCCGGCAAGTTGAAGCCGCACATGTCCCGGCACTGGTCTGATGTGGCCGTCATGAGCGTGGGCAGCCGGTTCATCGACGCGAAACTCAGTCTCGATCTGCTTCGCCAGGTGATCGAATTCAAGAAAACATATTTCGCTGCAGGGTGGGCGCATTACGAAACGGCAGTGCCGGGAACGCTTAGCATCGTACCCAACGAGACGCTGCAGAAAGTCCTCCGCGAGGACTACAAAGACATGCGAGAGATGTTTTGGGATACCCCGATTTCGTTCGATGAGATTCTCGCGCGACTCAAGACGCTAGAGGACCGAATAAATTCGCTGAAGTGAAATCGGCAACAAAGCGCAAATCCCCTCGATGCGGGGTTCCAATATGGATTTACTGTGCCAGTGAGTCAGTTCGTCCGAGTCGAAATAATCCCATTATTTTGACATAGCCAGGACCGCGCCGCAGCGCGCTGCCTGTCAAGGATTGTGGCTTTCAGCCATTACCGGGCAACCGGCGCGCAGCGTCCTTTACAGACACGGGCGCGGAGGTGAAGCAGGTGGGTGCGAAGCAAAAGAATTCGTCAGCCGGTGATCTGGCAGGTTGGATCGAGAAGCGATGGTGCGGGCGGAGGGAGTCGAACCCACACGGCCTTGCGCCCAACGGATTTTCTTACCTCTACGGCTTTCGCCGCCCTCTTCGAAAAGCCGCCTGCGAAGCCTTCGTCGAGGTTTGGGGTCTGGACTATCCCTTCACCGTGCCCCGGATAGTCCGGGGCTTAGGTGCTGCCCGTCTAGTCTCTACACCTTCCCGGACGTTCCGTCCGGGCTTGGCTCGGGATTGCCAGTTAAGGTTTCCCCGAATTTGAGCAGTTCTGCATCGCCGGTTTCCCGGCGAGCACTCAAGTTTCGTTTAAGTCCGCTGCGTCTGCCATTCCGCCACGCCCGCGTGGTTGGCAATCAGCAGCTATGTATCATAAAGCAGGGCGCAGGAATTTGCACGTCAGTTTGCGGAATCGGAACGTCCTGGACGATTTCGGGTTTTCGGTTGGTCTCTGCTTCTTTTTCGGTTTTGGCTTCATGACGTTGATCGCGGCGGCGTCAAGGTTTGTCTTGATGTGCGACGCGTAATATTTCTCGATCATCTCGACGCTGGTGCGGCAGTTCTTGGCGATCTGGTAGATGTCGGCACCTTCCATCAGGCGCAGACAGATGTAGGTATGCCGCAGGCTGTAGGCCGTCCGGGGCCGGCCATCGCGGTCGAACCTGAGATTTTCCTCGTCCAGGATCGTCTTGAACAGCTCGCGCTGCCATTTGGGAAAGATGAAGGTCGGTCGGTTGCGGAAGGCGCCAGTTCGTCGGAGCCGTTCTCCGGTGTTGTCGGCTCCTGCCCGTCCTTGGGCGCTTCCTCCGCCCGTGCGTCGTCCGCGCGCGGGGGACGGAGCCTGGCCTTCAGCCTCTCGAACGGGCGCACGGCGCCGGTCATGCTCTTGCAGTAGCCGACGCCGCGCTTGCCGCGCACCTCGATCTCAAGGATTGTCTGGCCGCTGCGCTTCGTCTTCGACGATGGTCACATCCCGAAATTGAAGACGCCGCGCTTCATCAGGCCGCAGGCCGGTGTTGGCCGAGAACAGCACGTAGTCGTGAAGCTGTTCCGATTCCCATTTGAAGCGCGCCTGTTTTTCGGCTCGTGCGCGCGTTTTCTCGTGGCCTCGTAGAGCTTTTTGTATTCCTCGGGGGAGAACCAGGCCCGGTGCGAGATTTTCGGGGACGATCTGTAGGGCTCGGAAAGATCGGGAAGGTGGTCGAGCCATCCGTGGCGGATGGCGGTTTTCAGGGTCTGCCGGAGAGTCACGATCTCCTGATGCATGGTGTTGTGGGCCGGCGGCTTGCCGCGCTTCGCCATCGCTTCTTCGTGGCGGTGAATCCGGTATTCCTGGACCTTGCCGGCGGTGATTTCCGAGAGGCCCATGTGGCCGAAGAACGGCACCAGATGCACGCTGCGACCGCGAGTGCTGGCCTTCGACGTAGACTTTGCTGCGCTGGCCCTGCGTGATGATGTCGTATTCGCGCAGAACTGTTCTGACGCTTCGCGGAAGGTTTTTTCGGTTTTGATTTCTCCGTTGCGGAGTTTTCCGCGGAGTTGCAGATACCAATCCTCGGCGATCTCTTTGGCTTTGGAGAGGCTGTCTTCCTTCGTGCTGGTGCGGCGGTTCTTGCCGGCGAAATAGCTGGAGCACTGCCAGTGGCTGCTGTTCGGGCGTTTGTAGACGTGAACTTTGCCGCCCAGGATGTTGTATTGTTCGGCCATCGCGTTGATGACCTCCAGACTCTTTCAAAAACGCGAAAGTGTGAAAGAGTTGTGTAACAGTATCACGAGGCGGGCAGTTATGTCAATAACTTGTTCTATTGTAGGTAGTTAGTGTTATTTCGTGAAATTGTATTTACGATTTTAAGTCCGCTGCGTCTGCCATTCCGCCACTCCGGCGTCTGGCTAGGAAATCTATCTGATTAAGTACTTTGCCGCAAGACGGCCATAACGGCAGCTTATCAGCATCACAGCCTATCAGCATCAGCAGAAACCGTTCGGCCATCCCATTTAAGTGAGACAATGAGCGGATTAGGCGGGACACTCCTCCCGCCTCCGCGTCTAATGGGGAGAACAATCATGGCGTCAGCCAAACGACATCCTTTCGCGACAGCCGTTGCCTTCCTTCTTTTCTCCGTTCTCGCCTCCCCCTTAGCCCCGCGATGGGCCGAACTCCGCGCTCAGGAGCCCCCGGCGCAAACGCCGCCCCCGGAGACAGCGCAACCCCGGGCCGCCCAAACCAGAGCTCCCGCCGAAGCTACCGCGCCGCCAAAGGAAGAGTCTTCCTCCACCGAGCACGGCATCCGGATCGGCACGGAGACAGTTCCCTACAAAGCCACCGCCTCGACCATCCTTCTAAAGGACGACAAAGGCGAACCCGTCGCCAGCATCTTTTCCGTCGCCTACACCCGAACCGACGTCAAGGACCCGTCGCAGCGCCCCATCGCGTTTCTCTATAACGGTGGGCCCGGCGCGGCTGCCGTCTGGCTGCACATTGGCGGGTTCGGGCCGCGCCGCGTGCTCACCCGGGATGCCGCGCCCACCGGTCCCGGCCCCTATCAACTCGTCGACGACGCCGATTCCCTGTTGGACAAAGCCGACCTCGTTTTCATCGATCCGGTGGGCACCGGCTTCAGCCGCGTCGTCGGCAAGGGAGATACGAAGACTTTCTGGAACATCGATGGCGACGTCAAGGAGTTTGCCGACTTCATCGGCATCTACATCAGCCGCAACAATCGCTGGAACTCGCCGAAATTCCTGATCGGCGAGAGTTACGGAACGTTTCGGTCCGTGGCGCTCGCCAGGTATTTGCAGTCCGAGCGAGGCATCTATATCAATGGCATCGCTCTGCTCTCCACGGTCCTGGACCTGAGCACGCTGCAATTCAATCTCACCGACGACCGCTCATATATGTTTTACGTCCCGAGCTATGCCGCGGCCGCCTGGTACTACAAAACGCTGAAGAACCGCCCCGCCGATCTGGTGCCCTTCCTGAAAGAAGCCCGCCAATTCGCCTCTACCGACTACGCCGCGGCGCTGATCAAGGGCGATGCCCTGGGCGAGCCGGAAAAATCCCAGATCGCCAAAAGGCTCTCGGATTTCACCGGCCTCGACGTGGACTACATTCTTAAAGCCAATCTGCGCGTAAGTCTTCCGCAGTTTGCTGCCGAACTCCAGCGCAGCCGCGGCCTCACGGTCGGCCGTTACGATTCACGCTACTCCGGGCCCACCGATGATCGCCTCAGCGAATTCGCGCGGCACGATCCCTCATTCGACGCCATCAACGGAGCGTTCAACGCGGCCATCAATAGCTATCTTCGCCAAGACCTGAAGTTCAGTCCGGAACTGACTTATGAAACCTTGAATATGGAAGTCGAACCCAGATGGGACTGGAAACGCAGAGGCAACGAACCCGGCGCGGTGGGCGTGGAGAGGGATTTGGTCCAGGCACTCGTCACCAATCCCGCCTTGCGCGTGCAAACGGAAAACGGCTGGTTCGACATGGCCACGCCCTTCTTCGCCACCGAATTCACCGTGGACCATTTGCAGTTGCCGCCCGCGCTCCGCGCCCACATCGATTTCAAGTATTACGATTCCGGCCACATGATCTATTTGAACGAGCAGGATCTGCCCAAGCTCAAGCAGAACATCGCGGATCTGATCGACGCCGCCATCAAGCCGCAGCCCAGCGCCAAAGAATCCGACGCCAATCCCGCCGCCCACTCTCCCGCGCCCTGAGCCCCTTTCAATTTCGTGCCGACTCTATAATGCTTTCCTGACCCGCTATACTACTCGGGAGCGATTCCGATTCGCCCACGGAGCGCGGCACAAACTCGACACCCATGCGCATTCTGATTGGAATTCTCGGACTTCTCCTCCTCCTGGCCATTCTCTGGGACGCCTTCGAGAGCGTCATTTTGCCTCGCCACGTGAAGCGCTCTTTCCGCATCGCCAGATTTTTCTACCGCACCGCCTGGAGGTTCTGGTCTTTCACCGCCAGGCACACCCGCAATCTTAAGTTTCGCGAAAACTACCTGAGTTATTTTGGCCCGCTCTCTTTGCTCCTGCTGATCGCCTTTTGGGCTTTGGCTCTGGTCTTGGCGTATGCCATGCTCCAGTGGGCTGCCGGATCGGCCCTCGGTGGGCCGGGAATTCCGGGGACATTCCGAACCGATCTCTATTACAGCGGTACCACTTTCTTCACTCTCGGACTGGGAGACATCACACCCCAGACGTCCATCGCTCGAATCATGTCCGTGGCCGAAGCAGGAACGGGTTTCGGTTTCCTCGCCGTCATCATCGCTTATCTGCCCACGCTCTACGGCGGCTTTTCACAGCGCGAAGTGAATATCTCTTTGCTCGATGCCCGCGCCGGCTCCCCGCCCACCGCCGGCGAGCTTCTGCGCCGCCATGGCGCCGCGCGAATCCTGAATGATGGTCTTGCCGATTACCTTCGCAATTGGGAAACGTGGTCGGGGCAATTGATGGAGACGCACCTCAGCTATCCCTTTCTGTGCTTCTTCCGCTCCCAGCACGATAATCAATCCTGGGTTGCCGCTTTCGCCGCCATCTTGGACACTTGCGCTCTTCTGATTGCCTATGGCGAAGGGGAGACCAAATGGCAAGCCCAGCTCACCTTTGCCATTGCTCGCCACGCCGTCTCTGACCTGGCTCAGATTTTTAGCTTGGAATCTCGCGCTCCGGCAGTGGACCGCCTGCCCGAACACGATCTGCTAAAAATGCGCCAGCTCCTGCTCGACTCTGGAGTGCGCTGTGGCGGCGACTCCTCCGATGAAAAACTGAAAGAGTTGCGCCTGCTGTACGAACCCCACCTCAATGTGCTCTCGAAGCTGCTGCTCATGCCACTGCCAACCTGGGGACTCGAATCGCGGCCGCAGGAAAACACGGTTTGGGGAAGAATCACCTCACGCGCGCCCGGTAAGCCAGAACAGGTAGAGTCCGATCACTTCTGACGCTTCTTCTGTCGGGATCAGCGCTATCGAGCCCAAAGGAGGTTCTGCGGGTGCCGCACCCTTCGTTTCCAAGGGTGCGGTTTTTGATTTTCCTTCTTTTTGTTTCTTTCGTCGGTGGGTTGTTTTTGACTTAGCTTCTTTATCTCTTTCGCGGCATTTATTCGGGCGGGTGGCGCTAACTTTCTAACCGAGAATCTTTTTCGGGTGCCCTGTCCTCGCTTTTTGAGGGCAGGGCTTCTCTCTTACCCCTCGCAGAGGATAAATCCACTCCCCTAGTTATCCGAATCGGCTTTTTCCTGCCTGATTGGGGTCAAGCAGTTCGCCACGCACTTGGACGCCTCAACTTCCACTTCCGCTTTCTCCCTCGACCCAAGCCTGTTCCCACCCTCGGGTGCGGCCACCAGCGAAAGCGGCCCGTCGGCGACGTCGAACGTGCATTCAAACGTACCGGACTGCGCGCCACGCTGTGTGCAATTACCACTGCCCACAGTGCCGTCGATATCGCCCCCTTTGGCGCGCGCTCGTTCCGCCATGCGCGTAGGCACGATCGCCACAGTCATCGGAACAGGCGAACTGACCTTCACGCTGAAGGGCTCGCCATCCCGGTCCGCCACGATCCCGTCATAAACTTTCATGCCTCGCGTCAGTTCATATCTCTCTTTGAGCTCCGTGGTCCATCGATATTGCGGCGGACTGCAATTTTCCACGCAGGCCCAGCGGTAGTAGTTGATGTGAATGTCGTTGGGGGCCACGAAATCGCGCACGGTGCCATGATCGTCGGCAGCCGCGCCAAAGCCGACATTCGCGGTCCGGCCGCCGTCGCGTTCGTCTCGTACCACCAGCGTCATGGGACGCCCCGCGGGTACCTCGCACGCATAGGTCATCTTCATCACGTGCTCCCGAATGCAGCGAAAGCTAATTCGAGGCAAAAGCTCGGGGTGCCGCAGGGCTTCGCTCCACTCCCCCGTCGGCGCCATCTCCACCGTTACGGGCTCTTGCGCCTCGATATCCACGTGCACGTTGCCAACCTGATCGCTTGACTTGAAAACCTGCCCGGTATGGTAGCCGGACGGGTCCAGACGAACGCTCTGGTCATTCGTAACCTGCCAATCGAAGGTCTGTTCTTGGGCGGCTCGCCCTGAGGCGCATATGGCCAGCCCCGAAACGAGCGCGACGGCTAGTAAGCCATGTTTTTGCAGTAGCTTGCAGTCAATCATGGACCACTCCCCAATCCTTTGATTCCTATCTTGAAGAGAAGAGCCGCAAGACCGGAAAGCTTCCAACCGCAACAAAGAACCGACTCAGAATATTGTACTAGTACCGCACTGGGAGGTCCCCTACCTCGAAGGACAGGTGTGCGGTTTGCATCAATCGGGGCAGGGCTGCCCCAAAACGGAACAACTTGGCAGGGACACACTCCGGCGGAAGGCATACTGCGGCACCCAATTCGTGGCACAAAAAAAGCGAGCGCCGTGCCCTCAGCCCCGGCGCTCGCCCTCAGCAGACCTCGCTGAATTCGTCTACTGCGGCCCTCCGCCACGACCGCCACGGCCTCCGCCGCCCGCTCCTCCGCCTGCGCCTCCGCGACCGCCGCCAGCTGGCGGGGTCGGCTGCGCAACCTCAGGCTGCGGCCCCAGCACCTTCACCAGTGCTTGGTACGCGCACTGCTCGTCCGCATTTCCGCCGCCTACGCCAATCGCCCCGATCATCTGATGGTCCACCACAATCGGCAGACCCCCCGCGACGAAGTAGTAGGAGAGGCCTTGTTCCTTTCCCAGGTCCAACCGGATCAGCCGGCCATCGACGTCGGCGAACCGCCGCGCCACGGCTCCCGAAGATGATCTCGCGTACAACACGGTCTTGGCCTTCATCAATCCCGTTTCCGCGCCGATTGGTAGCACTCCATCCATCTGGTGCGAGTCGATGATCTGGCCGGTCGGCGACAAGACAAAAACAGCTATGCTTTGGTTCCCCGGCTGTGCCTTCTGCCAGTCCACGCAAGCATCCACCAGCGCCCTCGCCGTATCGGCGTTGATTACCGCCTTCATCAACGTGCGGTCCGCCACTTGATTCGAGACTGTCACCTTGTCAAACGATGCGGGCGTGGATCCCTGCGCCCAAACCTTGCCTGAAATGAACGCCAACAGGGCCACCTGCAAAACGATGAGCACTGCACCTCGAAATCGCGCTCTCCTGTTCATTCTTACTCTCCCATCTGGCAGCCAGGAGTCTCCTGGCGCCGAAAAATCTGTTCGCCACGAAATTCTTAGCTCGACCCCGGACCGCCCCGGAATCTACACCGCAATGCCTGCTTTTCGCAACACCCCGTTCGCCGTGGTTCTGATCTTGAATCTTTGGAAGGACGAAATGCGCCGAAATACGGAGGACGCGACGCTGATTTATCCGCCACCACATTCGGAGAACCACTGCCGCCACCGCAAGAAATTGCCCTTCTCCTGTGTAACTTCGAAACCCGCAACCGCGGAAACCGCTAATATTGGCGCGGCGGGAGTAGACTTAGGTAACGACCACCTCGATGCGGAAAATTGAAAACGCTCCGGCCGGCCGCCATAATGACGACGAAGCTCATCCAATTCCCAGGAGTGAGCCTGCCAGAATGGACCTGATCGACAAGCGCACGGTTTCCGTCCTGACCACGATTCTGCTGTTCATCGCCGTCGGCGCCTTCATCTATGGTGCCAGCCGCGTCCTTGTGGTCTTCCTCCTGGCCATCCTGTTTGCTTATTTGTTGGAGCCGCTGGTGTCCGCGGCGCAACGCTGGATCCGCGTCTCGAGGGGTTCTCGCACTCTCGCGATCGTGGAAGTCTATGCGGTTCTCTGCGCGGCCCTTGCCGTCCTTTTCTTTCTTACCGGCCCGCGCATCGCCGAAGAGGCCAAAATGCTGGCGGAGGCGCTCCCGGGCTTATTCGAGAGACTCAGTTCAGGACAAATCGCCCTGCAAATTGGATCAAGGCGGGGCTGGAGTTCCGCCACCCAACTGCGCCTGCAGCAGTTTCTCGCCGGTCATAGCTATGTAGTACTGTCATGGGTGGGTTCTCTGGGTCCCCGCGTCGCCGCCGCCGCGTCCAACGCCATCTGGATCGTGCTGATCCCCATTCTGGCCGTCTTCTTTCTGAAGGACGGCCGTACCTTCAGCGACGACATTCTCAAAATGTTCGAGCGCCGCCAGCAACGCCAATTCCTCACCGGAATCACCGACGATCTCAACGAGATGCTGGCCCACTACATACGCATGCAGCTCATCCTCTCTGGGCTATCGATCGTGGCCTATATGGCCGTGCTCTCCCTTCTCCGCGTGCCCTATGCACTGGCCATCGGCCTATTCGCGGGGTTGCTCGAGTTCATTCCCGTGGTTGGGCCGTTCCTCGGCGACGTGATCATCGTAGGAGTCGCTTTTCTGGCCAATTACCACCACGTTCTCATCATCGTTCTGTTCCTGGCGGTCTGGCGTATTCTTCAGGACTACGTCACCACGCCGCATCTAATGGCCGCGAAGCTTCAGCTTCATCCCCTCACCGTCATCTTCGCTGTCCTTGTGGGCGCCGAAATAGGAGGAGTTATCGGCGTATATCTTTCGATTCCCATTGCCGCCGCGCTGCGAATCGTTTGGAAGCGTTGGCAGCGCGTATACTCCGGCCACCCCAATATCAAAGCCGCCTGACGCTCACCAATCATCCCCTGTAGAATCAATCATGTATAACAGTTATTAACGGAAACGAGCAGCCTGTACCACAAACTCTTCGGGCCTCTTCCACCCCCCGCTTAGAATCGATTCGAAGATTTAAGCTCGCCCCAAACCCAGAAAATCTATTTGGAGGAAGCATCCGGATGCGCTATCTGAAGATCGCCTCGACAGCTATTCTCATGTCGCTTCTGCTCGTCGGCTTAACGTCAATTTCGGCATTGGCCCAGGATCCCAGGTATTACCCGCCCCAGGAGCTGGAACACCTCGTTTCCCGGGTCGCGCTCTACCCCGATCCCTTGCTCGCCCAGGTTCTGGCCGCTGCCAGCTTTTCGGACCAGATCCCCGATGCGGCCCGCTGGGCGGACCAGCACCGCAATGTCACCGGCGATCCCCTTTCCAGGGCCATCTCCGACGATAACCTGCCCTGGGATCCCTCCGTGCAGGCCCTGCTTCCCTTTCCCTCGGTTCTGGGAATGATGGCCTCGGACATGCCCTGGACCGAAAATCTCGGCAACGCCTTCCTGGCCCAGCACAACGACGTAATGGACGCCGTCCAGAGGATGCGCCATCACGCCTACGAGTACGGCTACCTCCGCACCAATCCCCAAATCGTAGTTACCGGCGGGCCCTATATCGAAATCCGCCCCGTTCGTCCGGAGTTCCTCGTGGTGCCCGCCTACGATCCAGCAGTGGTCTTTGTCCGGCCCCGCTTCGGTTTCGCGATCGGCGGCGCCATACGCTTCGGATACGGCGTCACCGTGGGCGCTGCCTTTCGTCCCTGGGGATGGGGATTGAACCGCATCGCCTGGGATAGCCATGCCATCTTCATCAATAATGCTCGCTGGGACCGCAACTGGCACAACCGCGGCGTTTATGTCCACCCTTACGAAGTCCGCCACGTCGTGGCGCCCCGCGTCGAAGAGCACCGTGAAGTTGTCCATGAAGAAGTCGTCCACGAGCGCGTAGAAGACCGCGACCATGCTCGCGTCGAAGAACATCGCGCCGACGAGCACAAGAAGGTCGAAGAGCACAGGAAAGAAGAAGAACACAGGGACGACCGCTAAGATCACCGCAAATAACCAGACAAGGGCAGATAACCCGACGAAGGACGACCAGCGCTGATTAGGCTCCTTCGTCGTTAGCCTAGGCCGCGGCGTTTTCCACAGATGCCGCGGCCTTCTTATTTTCCACGCCGAATCGCAGCTTGTCCGCTTGTTCGTCATGCGCCCCCTCCCAGATCCCCTAAAAGCAGTCCCATTTTACGGATTCGAATGGATTGACCCAGTCCCCGACTTGATCTACCCTCGGTGTCCACAAACGGGCCGAGTGTGGGGCCCGCGAGGCCTAGCCTCTACCTGAACGATCCGTTGGCGGGCGCGGTTCACCCATGGATTTTTTCAGGGCGGCGGTTGGACCTCAATTCACAGGCAACTTGGCCGGGCTTCTTGCCTCTAAGGAAGAGCTCTTCCGAGCGGTTATGCGGCGGTTCCCCGGAGGTTCAAGGCCATGCGATCTCCCACTGGCCGATCTGGTTTCGTTCCCAAGTTCTGGTTGTGTGCCTGTCTCTGCTTCGCCTCCGGGCCGTTGATTTCCGCCGCCCGCGCTCAACAAAAGCAAACGCCAGCGGCAATTTCGCCTGCCGCGCCGGCCGTGAACGACGGCGAGATCGTCATCCCCGGCCCGCTCAAGCCCTTCATGCGCATGGCGGCGATCAGCCAGGAGGCGGCGCCGGATGAGATCGTGCCCTTCCTCGCCAGGAATATCGAGATTAATGGCTATCACGGCGCGCTGGAGAAAAACCCCAAGGCGACTGAGTTTCTCGTCCTTCTCAAACGTTATCTGCACATCGCCAAAGAGTTGCAGATGCTGGCCGGCTCCCAGGAGATCATCCAAGTCGCCAGCTGCCCCGAAGCGGACCAATTGCTCACCATCATTGGCTATCGCCTGAAGCAGGGCTGCGGACCCAATGCCGAACTCGAAGCCGAAGATGCCGATCGCGCCTTTATCACCAATGACTCTGGCTTCCCGATTTCGGACCTGGAACAGGCTTTGCGGCAGAATAAGCCTTTCGTCTACCGCTACGCTTCCTCTCACGTGCCGCTGATCTTCAAGCCCGAGGATTGGAAGGCTCTCCAACGGGGCGACGCCGCCAACGCCGATTTCATCGATGGGCTGCTCGCGGACCCGCTGGAAGCCCGCCTGTATTGGGCTTTTGCTCGCATGGATAGCGAAACGCGCGACTCCCTGCGGCGAGCGCCGGGATTGCCAAGGCTCATTCAATCTGAAGCGCTGCTCGACTTCTACGGGGCCAGCCTCCTGGTTCGCTCCGGGCGCGTCGTCGTTCCGGGAGGCCCGGCGGCCGAACCGGCCTGGAAACAATTAGTCGGCGCCGGGCCGGAAGCTCCCGAGGAGTTCCTTTCCAAACTGTTGGCGCGCGATGAAGGCTGGCTGGCCGCTTATTTCGACGCGCTCTCTCGCCTGAATCGCAAGCAGCTCGCGTATTTCACCGATGCGCGCAGGCTGCCCCGCTTCTATCAGGCCCTTCGCGGATCGGACCCTCATCCCGGCCCCGCGCGATTCCTCGTCTTTCGTCCCAACGCCGGTCTTTCGCTGCTCACCACGCGCCTGCAATTCGACGCTGATGACCAGCCCCTCATTCCCGGCAATGTCCAAGTCTGGAAAGAGATCGTGCGCCGCAAGCCCAAATCCAAAATCGGCGCGGAGTGGGCTCGCAAGGCCGGAGGTTGGAATAGTCCCGAGCAGGTTGTAGAAGGTATGTTTGGCCTCTCCCGTGCCGATAACGAAGGCCCCCTGCAGATATTTCTGACGGTTTCGGAAATCGATCGGGAACGGACGCCCGATCGCAGGCTCAGCCCGCAAACCGTGCGCTTGCTGGCCGATAAATTTCCCGATTTCGACGACCAGTATCTGATTTTTTCCGAGTTTCACGACCTCAACGACAATTCCATTGCCCGCTTTCTGTCCGTGGCCGAAGGGCTCGATCGCATCGCCGACCACTCCTCGCGAGCCAGTGCCATCGGCGTATTCCAGGCCGACATCGGGTTTTGGGAGATTCTGGCCCGTCAAGGGCAGATTCCCAGCGCCAGCCTGAACGACTCCTGGCAAAGCCTGCTGGCTCCTTTTTCGCATGTGGCCACTCCGCCGCAAGTCTTCGACGCAGGGCGCGCAGGGCTCACCCAAATCGTTAGTGCTTCGACGGGCGAAACCAGCTTCTCGGAAAATGTCCTCATCTCCCTGCTCGCAGGACCCGACCAGTCCACCACGGACGGGCGCCAGGTGCGGCAATTGCTCGCCAACCGCATGCGTGCCGTTATGGAGTCGCAGCGGCTCGCCTCCCTGGATACGCTCTTCCAGCTCGCCGACGGTTTGCGCCAGTTGTCGCAAGGCAAGACCACGGCGGAAGTGCTCGTCCCCCTTGCCGGCGAGCTTCGCGAGTTCGAGATGCCCCAGCCGATCTTCACCAATAGCGAAAGAAACTCCTGGGCCGGTGGCATGTACGATAATCGCCACACCGAACTGAAAACCGGACGAAACCTGGTTCAGATTATCCAGTCCCCGCGCTCCGCGCAGGAGGCCTTGGAGGCCCGCGGCCAGCTCGCTCCTTTTCTCCGCGATACTTTGGTGGGCTTGAACTACGCCTACTATGAGCCGCCCGGCGCTCAGATGCTTCACAACAATCCCCTCTTCGTCCGCTATCACGATTTCGTGGGCGTGGGCGTCGTTTCGGGCGACCCTGCCTGGCACACCCCGCTCGTTTTGGGCCGCGGATGGGCCGCCGGCGGCGGTGCGCACTTGGTAGGCTCGCTCGCCGACCTTCCCTACGTCCTGGCGGAAACCGAACAGGATTTCATCGTCCCGGAAAATGTGCAGGCCCTCGTGTGGGAAGATCTGGTGCCCAGCCTGCTCACTAGCGCCGTCATCCCGCGCTGGTGGCGTGTGACTCCTGCCGAACTGCACGCCGTGACGCTTTACCAGCGCGCCGGCGAAGAGCTCATTGCCACCTCGGCCAAGAATGCCGAACTCCGCGTCCGCGTTCTGGCCATACTTTCCGATCGAATGCTGCCTCAAAAACGCGAACTGCTGGAGAATGCCCTGCGTGGCGGCGCCACCGAAGGCGCGCTGGCTCAGGTAACACCCGCCGAAACTTCCTACCTCACGGCGGAGTTCCGCAGGCAGTTTCCCGGCGAAAATACATCTTGGGGCCCGTCGGGCAAGGAGCTGCAATCTCTCTCCAGCCGCAATCCGAACGAAGTCAATTGGGAGCGAATCTCGCAGGACTTTGGTGTTCCGCACCCTGCTCTGGCGCAAACCTACTCCCTTGAATTGCTGAACGTGAAGCCATTTCCCGCCGTCATGGGCTATTCCAGCCGGCTTATGGCCGAATCGTGGGAGTCCAATAACCTGTATTGGGCTCGCCTCGCGGATGAGTTGGGCTATTCGTCGGTCATGCTGAATCGCCTGGTTCCCGAGTTGACACATCGAATGATCGAGAAGATCTTCGCCACGCATTTTGAGGATTGGCAGGCCGTGCTTCGCGCCATGAGGGAAACGGGAGAAGAGTTCAAGCAGGGAAAGATTGCTCCGTTGCCCAAGAGCGCGGTAGCGGCGAGTTTCTAGCGGCAAGTTTCTAATCGTCGGTCTAAGCGGGAGCTGTCGAGAGATGGGTCATGGCCGGGCGCAGCTTTCGTGGCACAGCCGCTCTTGGCTGTGCGCCATGCATTGTTCGGAGGGATGATGAAACCACATCACGGAATGATCGCGTTTACTGCAGCCGTGTTGCTCCTCGGGCTCGCATCGGCGCCACATGCGCAGCAGACTACCCCGCCCCCGCCGCCTCCGGACAACTCCGCCGCGGGCAACGCTGGCGGCAACGCTGACGGCAACACCGACAACGATACGGTCTTCCGCGTCAACGTCGATATGGTGCAGTTGAACGTCGCCGTGATCGACAAAAAGGGAAATTATGTCACCGGCCTGCGTCCCTCCGATTTTGAAATCCTGGAGGATAAGACTCCCCAGAAAATGGCCACTTTTGAGGAAGGAAACCAGGAACCTCTGGCGCTGCTCAATCCGTCTCAGCCTGCTCCAGTTCCGGCTTCCTCCGGCGATAAATCGGGGGCCGCGCCGGCGCAACTCGGCGCCACCGGTGCCACGGGCGCCAACGTCTTCATCTTGTTCGACACCAGCAATTATATGTATCGCGGCTTCGTATTCGCCCAGGACGCCATTTCCGATTTCGTCCGCTCTCTCGATGGCACCGCAAAAATCGCGCTCTACTCTTACAGCCGAGATGTCTCCCGGGCCGCGCTGCTCACTTCAGATCGCGACCAGGTTCTCCGCGGCGTGCGTTCCACGGTCGCCGGGGCCGATGCCGCCCTCTACAACGCACTGCTGATGGTCCTCAAGGATGCGGGACGATATAGCGGGCGCAAAATAATCGTGGCTTTCTCCAACGGCCCGGATAACGCCAGCATGGTCCCGCCCGAGGGCGTGGGCGAATTGGCTCAGTCGGAGGGCGTTCCGATCTATATGATCAGCACGCGCGAGGCCAACAAAGACCCCGTGAGCACCGCTGTATTCGAGCGCATGAGCACGGCCACCGGAGGCCAAGCCTACTTTGCCAAGAACTGGGAGGAACAGCAGCAGGCCTTTGCTTCCGTCCGTGAGGATCTCGCGCACCTCTACGCGCTGAGCTACTATCCCCAGCCCAATCCCAACCGAGGCTGGCGCACCATCACGGTGAAGCTGGTCGGAGAAAAGCTGAAGAATTTCCACGTGCGCACCAGAGATGGCTATCGGCCGCGGCCCACTGGTTTCTCGACCGATACGCTGGATGACACGGCCCTAGCGCGTTAGGCCTCTCCACTTGATCGTCCGTTCGTAAGGCGATCTGCAGCGGTACGGCAAAGATATCGGGAAAATCCAGTAATGCAGCGCCATTGCGGCGGTGCGCGGTTCCCAATAATGCATGTAACCGTGTATCGACGCAGCGCCCGTGGGATCTCATTCTGTATCAAATCTCCGCCGGAGGCTGAAGATGGCTCGTAAGATCATTTACATTGCCGGGGGCCTCGTTGTCCTACTCCTGATCGTGGCCGCGATACTGCCGTTCGTGATCGATGCCAATCGATTCCGTCCGGAAATCGAATCGTCGTTGAACACGGCCCTGAACCGGAAAGTGGATATCGGCAACATCCGGCTCTCGATCCTCTCGGGCGGAGTCACCGTCGAAAACATCGCCATCTCCGACGATCCGGCTTTCAATAACGGGCCATTCCTGAAAGCCAAATCCCTGACCGTGAATGTGGAAATGCTTCCGCTGATCTTCTCGCGTGCCATCCACATCACTGGCTTGACCATCGACGAACCAAATGCCACGCTGCTGCGCTCCCCTGCCGGGACCTGGAATTTCTCCACCTTGGGAGCTAAGGACTCAGGCAACAGCAGCAGCCAGGTGAGCTCCTCGGCGGCGACGAGCAGTTCGAGCAACTCCAGTCCCGATCTTTCCGTCAGCAGGTTCGCCCTGAAGGATGGAACCATCGTCGTCGGCAACACGGGCGCCGCCGCGCGAACGCACACCTACAGCCAGGTGAATCTCAAAGCATCCGACTTGTCCTATACCACTCAATTCCCTTTCCAGCTCACGGCCAACACGCCGGGCAACGGCAGCATAAAGCTGGACGGCAAAGCGGGACCGCTGAACTCGCAGAACACTGCAGCGACCCCGTTGAACACCAATCTGGACGTAAAGAATCTAGACCTGAAATCGACGGGCTTCATCGATCCTTCGGCTGGAATCTCCGGCGTCGTGGATTTCAGCGGCACGTTGAATTCGGATGGCACGACGGCAACCTCGAACGGCAAACTCACCGCCAACCACCTGCAACTGGTTCCCGCGGGCGCTCCGGCCGCGCAGCCCGTTCAAGTGGATTACGAAACCTCTTATGACTTGAAGCCGCAGACCGGGCAATTGAAGAGCGGCGCAGTGCACATCGGCAAAGCCACCGCAAATCTTACCGGGGGCTTCAACAACTCGGGAGCCGTTGCCTCAGTGGAGATGAAGCTGGTGGGACAGAATATGCCCGTGGCGGATTTGCAGAGTGTTCTGCCTGCGATCGGTGTGACGCTTCCGTCGGGCGCTTCGCTCCAGCAAGGTACTCTCAACGCGAATCTGGCCATCAATGGTCCCGTGGATAAATTGGTGATCACCGGTCCTGTGGACCTCAGCAATGCGAAGCTGACCGGATTCGACCTAAGCTCGAAGCTGGGTTCGATCTCGGCGTTGAGCGGCCTTGGCAAAGTGGGCGATACGGAGATTCAGACCTTCAGCACCACGGTTCGCATCGCGCCCGAAGGAATCCAAAGCGACAATCTCGACGTGGTGCTGCCATCGATGGGCGCGATGACCGGGAAAGGCACGATCTCCCCGGACCATAAGCTGGATTTCAACATGATATTGCACTTGGGCAAGCAGAGCGCTCCATCCGGGCAAACAGCCGTTGCAGCTAACCTCGCCGGCGGAGGCATTCCGGTGAAGATCGAGGGAACGACTTCCGATCCGCAGTTTCGGCCCGACATGAAAGCCGCGGTCGGAAGTCTCGCCAACGGCCTCAAAGGCGCCAATCCCGTGAACGGCCAAAATGTGGGGCAAGAGGTCAATAAGCTCGGCGGGCTCTTCGGAAAAAAGAAATAATTCGCAGCAGAAAATTCGCGACTGAAATTTCCATTTAATCTTTTGCGAGTCCGCGCACGCAGGTGCGGCGGCCACCGTCGATTCGCGCTACGACGCTCTGGCCTTGCCTTTGCGATGCGCAGCGGCCAATTGGAAGGAACGTTCCAGTAACTGAATGGCTCGGTCCACGTCGTCACTGGCGCGCAGGAATATGCTCACCCAGCCGGAATTGGGAATGATGTGGTGCGGCTCGGCCTGGCGCGCTTCGACAATCTCATCGCGCACGGCCCTGGGAAACGGGATGTCCACCAGCGCGTCGCCGTGTATGTGTCCCAGTTCGCGCTTGCCTAGCCGAAACTCCAGCCCGCCATAGCGGTGCGGACCGATCTCGACCTCATCCCAACCGCTCACCGCCGAGACAATTCGTTTCTGCGCGCCGCGCACGGCCATTGCTTTACTCCCGGGTACGTCTATTCTACCTCTTTATGGGTAACACGCCCCCGTCCCTCAATTCCCAGGCCCCGCCAACACCGGTGGTCCAAAAGCCCACTTCGGAAAGTTTCCCGCGCTTCCGGTGGCGACGCTTCCGGCGCCTGGTCCTTGCGGTCCAATCGATCTTGCTCGTCGCCAACCTCTTCTTGTACGCGACGTGGATCGTTTTTCACCCTTCGCTCGGCATCACGGCGCTCGTCGTTCTGGGAATCGCAGCCGTGGTGGCAGGGTTGAGCTTCGTGGCCGCTTCCTTGCTCACCTGGAGCTACTTCAATTGGGCCGTGCGCTTCTTTTACACCATTGCCGCGATCTGGGTGGGGCTGATGAATTTCTGCATTTTCGCCGCCGGCGCTTCGTGGATCGTGCTTGGCGTGGCGCGAATCGCAGGCCTGGGGATCGCGCCTGAGCTCATCGCCGACGGATTTTTTTCGGCGGGGCTCCTCGTCGGCATTTACGGCGTGATTAATGCGGCGACGGTGCGTATCAATCGAGTCACCATAAAATTGCCGAATTTGCCCGATGCCTGGCGCGGGCGCGTGGCCGCGCTGGTGAGCGACTTGCACCTGGGGCACATTCGCAATGTCGGATTCATGCGCCGCGTGGTGGCCCGCCTGAACCAAGCGCGGCCGGACATTGTGTTCATCGCCGGCGACATGTACGACGGAACCGTGGTGGATGCGGATGCCGTGGCGCAACCGTGGTCGGCGCTCTCGGTGCCGTTCGGCGCGCTCTTCGTCACCGGCAATCACGAGGAGTTCTCGAATCGCGCCGGATACCTGCACGCAGTGACCAGCGCGGGCGTTCGCGTGCTGAACGACGAAAAGATCGAGCTGGACGGACTGCAAATTATCGGCATCCACTACGGCGAGACCGTCGATCCCGAGGTGTATCGCGCGCTGCTGCGAAAAGCCGCGATTTCGCCGGAACGCGCCAGCGTTCTGATCGTGCATGCGCCGCACCGGCTGCCGATCGCCGAGGATGCGGGCGTCTCGCTGCAAGTTTCCGGGCATACGCACGGCGGCCAGTTCCCTCCCGGCTCTTGGGTGGCGAAGCGCGTTTACGGCGAATTTGTTCATGGCCTGCACCGGCTTGGCAAACTCCTCGTTTTCACCAACTGGGGCGCGGGCACCTGGGGCCCTCCGCTGCGCGTGGGCACGAATGCCGAGATCGTGCTGATCACGTTTGAGCCATCTTGATCCCTGATCCAACAGGAGGCGCAGTCGCTGGGCGAGATTCGATGGCTACTGTGCCGTATATCCGCCATCGATGACCAACTCGCTGCCGGTAACGAACTTTGATTCGTCGGATGCCAGGAAGACGATCCCCCAGGCCACGTCTTCCGGTTCGCCGAGATGACCTAGTGGGTGCTTTGCAGCCATGGCCTTGCGAGCTTCCTCCATCGCAACGGGCAAAGCGGCGGCGAAATTTTCCACCATGGGCGTCCAAATGAACCCCGGATGTATCGAGTTGACCCGAATCTTATCGGGCGCATAAATGATGGCGTCATTCTTCGTCATCAAGCGCACGGCACCCTTGGACGCATGGTACGGAGGCACGTCCCCCGCCCCTACAATGCCGTAAATGGAAGACAAATTAATAATGCTTCCGCCTCCGCCTGCTTTCAGGTATGGGATAACGTGTTTGGTGCAGAAAAAAACGCCTTTGACGTTGACCGCCATCAATGCGTCCCACTCCGCTTCGGTGACTTCGTGAGTGGGTTTGTTTACTCCTGAAATCCCGGCATTATTTACTAGGACATCGACGCGACCGAACTTCGCCTTGATCTCCGCGAATACCCGTTCGACGTTTGCTTCCTGAGCCACATCGAGGTGCCAGAACTCCGCCTTGCCGCCGGCGCTTTGGATCTCCCGAGCTGTGTTGCGGCCGCGTTCATCAAGAACATCCGTCACAGCAACGGTTGCTCCTTCACGCGCGAGCAGCAGGCACGACGAACGCCCGATTCCAAGTGCACCGCCCGTCACGATAGCGACTTTTCCGGCAACTCTGTCCATGAGAAACCCTACCTTCCTTCGGAAATGCTGTGCACTGATCCTATGCGGACTTCTTTGGAGCCGAAAAAGCCGCGGGGGGAGCCCCAGGTCCCTCCGTCACCTTCTTCCCTCGGCCAACGTTGAGGTCAGAGGCTTCCCGGCGGAAGCGGAAACTGCTTCAAAGAGTCCGGTGCGAACTCCGCCCAAACGTCCTCCAAGCGCTTACCCTGGCTGGCCAGTAGTCCCTCTAAGTGGAGGTCCACAAAGTCGTCGATGGCTTCCTTCTTGCCGAAGGCTTCCCGGAAGTATCCGGCCCGCGAGTCATACAATTGCTTGGCTCGCTGGAATGCGGGCGACTTCATTAGCTCAGGGTTTTCGGTGAGATTCGCTCGCCGGGCAATCTCGTAAAAGGCCAAGAGTTCAAGGTCTGGATTTGGAGTTTGCATGGTGACCTTCAGATCTTTGTTAGCGCCGCGAAGCTCCTGATGCCTTTGCGCGCCGCGAAAAGCGCATCCTGTTGGTAGCCTTTTCGCGGGAGACTTTCGCGCGCCCCAGAGGGGCCCCACCCCCCACCTTTTTTTGCAAGGATGTGATTCCAAGCGTCTTATTACTTGAGTTTTGCAAGGGCAATAAATCACTTGACTCGCCCATATCGAAACGGCATGATGGGGATGCGCGATGAGTGCTCTGGAGCATTTCGCAAGCGCATTGCTATCGTGTCATTATAGTCCAAAGGCTTTATTTTCTATGATGACTTGTTATTTCGATGAGTCTGGAGGAGACGATCTAAAATGGACTTATGTATGTGGATATGTCGCCTCCGTAGAACAGTGGAAGCGATTCGAGGTGGATTGGAAGATTTTTCTTGCTAAGTATGATGTTCCTTATTTCCACATGAAGGAATACTCCCAAAGCAAAGGCCCCTTTAGTGGATGGAAAGCGAAAAGGATGGAAGGTACTCGCGCCCGCTTCACTAGGGACGCCGCCTCAATAATAGGAAACCACGTTCAGCAGAGTTTTGTTGCGCTCGTTAGTCACGACATTTTTGATGAGGCTGATCGGATATATGACTTCCGGAAAGTATTCAACAGTCCCTATGCTTTAGCCGGAAGAATGTCCGTTGGATTGGCTATCGATTGGCGAATGCAGAGCGTAAAAGGACCATTGGACATGGAATATATTTTTGAAGATGGATGCCCAGATAAAGAAGGCTTGATCCATTCGATGACAGCTTTGGTGCCGTATTTAGAGGTCCCAGCTTTTAGGCCAAGCCGCGACTTTGCTCCTAGCCCGAAATGGCCGCGTGGAAGAGTGGGATTTGTACAACTCCAAGCCGCCGATTTCTTAGCCTATGAAAATAGAAAAATGCTATGCGATAGAGATTTAATTAAAAGTGGATACCGTAAAATCAGGGCTTCGCTATTGGCATTGAGTAAGGTTCCTTTACATTTATGCCTAGCCGAACCCCAAACCATAGACCGAATTTGTACTTTGGCAAATATTACACGGAGAGAACTTGATGGCAATAAATCCCGAGTTTGAAGTATTCGATACGGCTATACGTAAGATTCTTACTGTCTCTAAGACGGAACTTCAGAAGCGGGAAAAGGATTGGAAGCGTAAAAAGGCCAGAAAAAAGCGGGCTAAAGCTTGACCCGCTTTCCCCGGCCTTCGCGCTTCCGTTCTTTATCAGTTCGGGCGCGTTTCTAAGTCGGGAGTTTTCCCGGTGAGATCGTTCCAAGTGAGGCGCTTGCCAACAATGCGGCGCACAGCGGCATCAAAGCGGTCGCCATCATCTACCGGATTCTTTTTGGTGGCGCGATTGTTGTACCGAAACACTTGTTCATCGAGGTAGCGGAAAAGATGGAAGGGTTCGACACTCACATAGGTTCCCTTGAGTCCGCGCTTGAGAAGGGACCAGAAGTTTTCGAGTCCGTTGGTGTGAACGCGACCATCAACGTACCGCTCGGCGTGATCTATAACTTTGTGTTCATAGTCGGATGGCAAGCCCAAATAGGACATAAGATCGTCGGTGTAAACCACACTTCCGGGCGCAACGTGTTTATCAATCTCACCGTGGAGCACATTCTTGCGGCGAGTAGGAATGACGCCCGCGCGAACTTCTCCATCCCGTTCGAGGATGCCGACAACCGGAGTCTTGCCGCCGACGCCAGTGGCGTCAACGCGCCGTCTTTGTGCACTCCTAAGATGCATGTTGCGAGCCTTCCCGCCGATGAAGGTTTCATCCACTTCGACTTCGGTTCCAGGACCACCAAGTTTGATCTTGGGGTTTCCCTGCAATGCCAATCGGATGCGGTGCAGCATAAACCACGCGGTTCGTTGAGTGACTTTCAGGGCGCGCCCGACTTCGTAACTGCTGATTCCGTTTTTGCAGTTAGTGAGCATCCAAGTCGCCGCAAGCCATTTGTCGAGAGGAATCGGGCTATCCTCAAAAATGGTCCCCACCTTGACCGAAAACTCGCGCTTCGGGTGATGGGTAGAACACTTCCAAGTGCGGCGATTGACGTTATAACTCACGCGCTCCGATCCGCAACCCGGACAAGTAACGCCATTCGGCCAACGGCGTATGGCAAGGTATTGAGTGCAGTTCTCAGGGTTCGAGAAGTAAAGAATCGCTTGTTGCAGGCTCTTGGGTTCGCTCATTGTCTTGTTCTCCACGAGCCAAATGTACTCTAAAAGGTTGGGCGAGTCAAGTGATTTATTACCCTTGCAAGAATATCATTCCAGGAGACTTACTCGGTAACTCGCGCAAGAGTATCATTATAGGGTGTTTAGGGCTCATCGGTTTTCGGCCGAGACACTCGTTCGATTTGGCACGCGATCTGGCGGAGAGCGAATGTTCGCCCGGTGTGAGCCTAGAGAACATGACTTGTGCCGGCCCCTCCGCTTGGTCGACGGCGATCCGAGCATACGCGCGAAGACCGCGCGGAACTCTGATCCAAATCTATGTTTATTATATCGCGGGAGTAAAGAGCTTGGACCTTCTGAGCGCTGAAGTCGGCGGGAAAGATTTCGTTTGCGATGACTCGCGCACGAGCGAACGGAACCGAAACGAGAACTAGGGCCAGCGGACCTTGAGTCGATCGGGGTGCGTGACGAATCGTTCGCAAAGTTCCTCTGGCGTGAGCCACAGGGCTGCCGCCCGTTGAACCCAAGGCTCATGACTTAGATGGAGCGGCCTTGGGGTCCTCCGCCACAAACAAGACACAAAGACAAGGGACACAAGAAACCTGACACCGGAAACAGGACACAGGAGACCAGCGTACATTGTCTTTGAGTAGCAACACATGTAATTACAAATACTTACACCATGTTGACCGGTCTATACTGGCTAATATTAGCCATTATATTCCTAATTTCTGGCGCACTATGTACGTCACGATTCTCCACCTGGGCGGAGCTTTCGTTGTCCTACCGACTTCCTACGCAGACCCCTGAGCCGAGATAGCTATGCCACTCTAAAATAGAGCCTTGCGGGAAGACTTGCATTTTTTTGTCGCACACGGTAGACGGCTTGACAACCCCCCGGAACGGCTGCTATTTTGGCATAGCCGAAGCTGCCCCGGCCTCGCGGATTCTAGGAGCTAAAAAATGCCTCAAACCCCAGGTTCCGAACGAAGAGCACAACACAAGGAACGCTTTTGGAAAAATGAAGAGGCGTGGAACGGCAGCGGCAGCGGCTGGTTTAAGGCTCCGCGTACCATTCCCCTCATTTTCGCTGTGCTTTCCCAAAAACAACTGACTGGAGGCCGTGATGTCGCCCGAGTTTATTTAGAGCTTCTGGCGCGACACCTTGATGGCGGTGTAATTGAAATCGGAAACGAAGCCGATCACGCATATGCCGCTGGCTATACCGGGACACGCGCCGTTCGCACTTGGCACGAGAGAATGCAGCTGCTTGAGAAGCTCGGCTTCATCAGGACGCGGCGCGTGGGCAATCAGCGGTACAAGCTCGTGCTTCTCAAGGACCCCCTTCAAGCCGTAGCCGACTTGTATAGGCGCAAGCGCATTTCTGAGGAATGGTGGGAGGCTTACACGCTCCGCCTGCTGGAAACCCGCGAAGCCAATGAAGTTCGCTTGGACGCGATTATTAATGGCCAAACCGAGCAGCCAGAGGTGCTTGCCGAGGATTCGGCATCCCTGGTAATTGGCCCGAAGCGGTATATCCAGCTTGAAGAGCAAAAAGTGCAAGGACAATGATTTTGGAGCCGCGCGGAATCCGGAGGGGCCAGCAATGCTAATGCTGCGTAGGCTATGTACAGTGCTTCTGGTGCGCTGATCTCCGCACAGGGGGCGTGAAACACGAAAGCGGCGCGAGTGCTGATCACACCCACGCCGCCGTTTGAGATCCTTCAAAAACCTACAAAATTATAGTACCAACCCAGCAGCCGGAAGGCCAGCGAATTCCGGCTGCTGGCGCAATTATGCACGGGCAGTACGCGAAAAAGGATCGGGCCTAAACGTTCTGATGAAACGGCTTAGCCCGTTCAGAAAGGAGGCTAATTGAATCACAAACCAATAAGGATCTTCCGCGATTCCAAGACAGGCAGGATTATCTCGCAATCCGCTGCACATAGGAAAAACCCTGCTACTTGGGAACGCGAAACCGTTTATCGCCCATCACCAAAAAAAGGTAAGTAGGTAACTCAACCCGTTTCGGACGCCAGAACTTTGGCGTCCGAAACGGCCTGCGCCGTATAGCTCAATCCGATAGCTCGGGTCGGCACTGAAGTAAATGCAGTTGGGGGCGGAGAGGAGTAGACTGCGGGCGGGAGCCGGAAGAGACCGCTGAACCCGCGACGGAAGGAGAGACACACTTGAAACGACTCATCGTTACGTCGGCAAACATGTCGCCGACAAACATTGTGCTAGCAAATACTGTGCTGACAAAGACGGCGCTGGCTACCGTGGCGATTGTGCTTGTGTTTGTTTTGGGCCTTTCGCCGGCCGCGCGGGCGCAGAGTGAAGTCACGCTTCTCGCGCCGATGCCGGTGCAGGAGAGCATGGACAAGCTGGTGGCGGGGTTCGAGGCCAAGACGGGCATGCACGTGAAGGTGACCTACGGCAGCGGGCTGGGCACAAAGAAGCAGGTGGCCAGCGGGAAGGCGCTGGACGTGTCCGTGCTGTTCGCGCCATTTCCGGATGCGCTGGCGACGGGGAATATTGTCCCGACGAGCGCGACGGTGATCGCGCGGCTGCGGCTGGGCATTGCGGTGAAGAAAGGCGCGCCCAAGCCGGACATCTCCACGCCGGAAGCGGTGAAGAAGATGCTGCTCGATGCGAAGTCCGTGGTGGCCGTGGACCCGGCGCAGGGCAGCGCGGGCGCGGTGACTTTGGCGACGCTCGATAAGCTGGGCATCACCGATCAACTGAAACCGAAGATCACCTGGGTGCGCGGAGCGGCTGCGGTACAAGACGCGGTAGCCAAGGGCAGCGCCGAGATTGCGCTGGGTCCTTACCTGAGCGAAATGGACAATCCAGGACTGGACATCGTGGGCGCGTTGTCGCCGGAAGCTTCGCCGCCGGTGGACATTACGGGCTTCATCGCCACGAATGCCACGGACCCTAAAGCCGCCAAGCAGCTTCTAGACTATCTGGCGTCGCCGGAAGCAGCGGAGATATACAAAGAAGGGCGGATATTCCCGGTTCGCTGACGCTCATTATTCACTTCAGTGGAGAAGCAGAAAAGCAAAGCAGATTCTCCGGTTACGGCCTGCACTGGACGCCGCCGGAGTCCACAAAACGGACCTCACCGACATCGGCAAACAACGCCGCTGGGTTCCCGGCCCCAGCACACGCGACTTCTTTTAGCGCGTGAGCGCGTCACGCTCGCGCTGAGGGGCGTGTGCCAGAACCCTGGTTCGGAATGATAGCGAATGGGCCGGGCTGTTGCCGAAGGACAGAATAGCGGCCCCCAAAAGCAGATCCCTCACCCCCGTTCGCAAAAGGCTGCGACCGGGTTCGGGATGACAGCCTCAGACGCTCGGCGCGGCGGATGTGTTACTCTCGATGGCTCGCGCCAAATCTCCTTGAATGGATCGCGCTGCGATGGATCATCTTCCAGTCAATGCACCCATGACAGAACGCCCGAAGATATTGGTGACGCACCGGCTGTTTGAGGAGCCGCGGGCCAAGCTCGGCGAATATTTCGACGCGGAATCCTGGACCGACTCGGACCGGCCGCAGCGGTCGGAGGTGCTGCGGCGCGTGGCGGATAAAGACGGGCTCATCTGTCTGCTCACCGAGAAGATCGACGAGGAACTGCTAGCCGCGGCGCCTCGGCTGCGCATTGTGGCCAACGTGGCCGTGGGCTTCGACAACATCGACGTGGCGGCTTGCACGCGGCGCAAGGTGGCGGTGACAAACACGCCGGGCGTGCTGGACGAGACGACCGCCGACTTCGCCTGGACCTTGCTGATGGCCGTGGCGCGGCGGCTGATCGAGGGCGACGCGCTGGCGCGGTCCGGCGGCTGGAAGGGCTGGAACCTCGATCAATTGTGCGGAGCGGACGTGTGGGGCAAGACGCTGGGCCTGGTCGGCTTTGGGCGCATCGGGCGCGCGGTGGCGCGGCGGGCCAGCGGGTTTGGCATGCGCGTGCTCTACAGCGATCGAGCTCGCGCGCCGCGCGAGATCGAAGACCAGTTTCGGGCCGAGTACGCGGAACGGGACGAGCTTTTGCGGCAGGCTGATTTCGTCAGCCTGCACGTTCCGCTGCTTGCGGACACGCATGGATTGATCGGCCCGCGCGAACTGGCGCTGATGAAGCCGACGGCGTTCCTCATCAACACGTCGCGGGGGCCGGTGGTGCAGGAAGCGGCGCTGGTGGCGGCGCTCGAGAAAAAGCAGATTGCCGGGGCGGCGCTGGACGTCTTTGAGCGCGAACCGCAAATCAGCCACGGCTTGCTGCGGCCCAACGTGGTGCTGGCGCCGCATCTAGCATCGGCAACGGTGGAGACGCGGACGCGAATGGCGATGATGGCGGTGGAGAACGTCATGGCGTTCTTCGCCGGCCGGCGGCCTGCGAATCTGGTGAATCCGGAAGTATGGCCTCAGGTCTCGGACGCAACAGCGGCGCCCGCGACCTGAGCTACAAGCCGCGGCGATGACCGCGGCGATGCCCCGCCCCAGTGAGGAGACCTCCTGGCTGACCTGAAGCAAATCGCGCGCGAAATCTTTTCCGAAACTCTCGCCGGCATCGATATCCCCGCAACCATGAACCAAAAGCTGGCGCGGACCGGCTCGCGGATCGCGTTCGGCGACGGCGCGATCGACATGGCGGCGTACGGCGGCATCGCGGCGATCGCCATCGGCAAAGCGGCGGTGGCCATGGCGCGCGGCTTCGCGGAACTCTTTGCCGACGATTTCGCGTTCGAAGGCATCCTGGTGGCGCCGCACGAAAGTGTGGCCGAAGTGCGGGGATTTCGGTCCATCGGCGCGGCGCACCCCGTGCCGGATCAGGGGAGCGTGGTGGCGGCGCGGGCCATCATCGATCTGCTCTCGCGATGCGATGCGGGCACGCTGGTATTTTTTCTTCTTTCGGGCGGCGGCTCGCCGCTGGTGGAATTGCCTCTGGACCTTGCCGTCACGCTCGAAGAGATGCGGGAACTGCATCGGCTGCTGGTTGGCTGCGGCGCTCCGATCAACGAGATCAACGCGGTGCGCAAGCATGTTTCGGCCGTGAAAGGCGGGCGCCTGGCGGCGCTCGCGGCGGAGTCAATGAAACTTTCCCTGGGCATCACGGACGTGCCTCTCGGCTGCGAATCGGCGCTGGCATCGGGTCCTACATTGCCCGATCCGACGACGGTGGCAGACGCGTGCCGCGTGGTGGAAAGCTACGGCCTTGAGGCGCAGCTGCCTCCGGCGCTGCGCGCCAGGTTCGCGGACCCGGCATCGATTCCCGAAACGCCGAAGCCGGGCGATCCCGCGTTCGAGCGGGCGCGCTTCTGGCTGCTGCTCACCATGCACGATCTGTTTCACCACGCCCATCGGGCGGCGGAAGAGCGCGGGTTTGTGGCTTGCTGCGATAATTCCACCGACGACTGGCCGCTCGAGCGCGTCGCGGAATATCTGCTCGACCAACTCCAGCAGCTCTCGCGGGCAAATCCCGGACGGCGGGTGGCGCTGATCGCCGATGGCGAGCTGAGTTCGCCGGTGCGCGGCGATGGGCTGGGCGGACGGAATTCGGCGTTCGTGCTGGAGTGCGTGGAGAGAATCGCGGGGAAAAAGATAGCTGTGTTCAGCGCGGGCACGGATGGGAAAGACGGATCGAGCCCGGCCGCGGGCGCCGCAGCCGATGGTACCACGCTGGGACGCGCGCTGGCGGCGGGGCTTCATCCGCGGGAGTTTGCCGCTCGCAGCGATTCGTACAGCTTCTTTCGGGAACTCGGAGACGCGGTGGAAACAGGGCCTACCGGCAATAATCTGCGCGATCTGAGAATTCTTCTGGCGGAAGCCGAATAAAGCGGCGGAAGGCGAAGCGGGTTAGTGAGGTTTAATCAGGGAGTGGCGCGGCTCTGCTGCAGCTCGATTTTCTTTAGCCTTTCGTTCATCTCGGCGAGATTCTGCTCGATTTTGTCCAGCCGCTCGACGATCTGCTGGTTCACCTGAAACCCGGCGGCACGGCCATTCGGTGGCACGCCGTTTGCGGCATTCGGGCTCGAAGACGCGCTCGACGCAGTGCCAGTGGATGTGCCAGACGCGGCGGCGGACGCCGTCTCCGATGCCGCGGCGCCGTCGCGCTGTTGCGCGGCGTTGGGATTCTTGATGCGGGCGATCTGGCGTTCGATTATCGGGCCCTCACCCGAAGGAATGTCGCCGGTCTTGCGCAAATTTTCGAGCGGCTCGATTGCGGCGGGATCGGCGCGGTCGCCGAGGGCGAAAATCGCGGCGAAGCGGACGTCGAAATCCGGGTCATCCAACTGGGCGATCAGACGGGACTCCACGGATTCGTCCTTCTTGGCAATTTGCCCGAGGCTGGAGATCGCCGCCGCGCGCAAACGCACCGGCTTGCCCTGCTCGCTCCAGTCCAAGAGGCGCGGCACGGCCTGATCGTTGCCTAGCGCGCCCAGGGCGCGCAGGGCGGCGCGGCGGATCACGTCGTCGGGCGAATCGGTCTTGGACGCGGCATCGAGCGTGTTCATCGCGCCTGCGGGCTTGCGCTGCCCGAGACCCAGCAGAGCGGCGGCGCGCACGCGGTAAGCGGCGTCGTGGGCGGCGATTTCGGTGAGCTTGGCGCCGACGGTGGGTTCATCGGAGAATTTGCTGAACTGCTCGACGGCGATCTCGCGCACCCAAGGCTGGGAATCCTGCAGTTCCGGCGCAACGCCCTTCTCGGCCTGCGCGCCACCGATCTTGCCCAGCGCGTCCAGCGCCTGGACGCGGACGCCCCAGAAGCGATCGTGCGACGCCGCATCGCTCAACGCGGCGATGGCTGCGTCGCTGCCCTTTATGTCGCCGAGGGCTTGCGCGGCGTCGGCGCGGTCCGGCACTTCAGCGGCGTGCTGCAACTGATAGATCCACTCCGCGGCCGATTTGCGAAATTCCACCGACTTGAGAATTTTGTCGCCCTGGTCGAAGAGGACCATGAGCGGCTCGGAATCGGCGGGAAACGAGAAAGTTTCGTCGGCTTTGGCCACCGTGATGGGGAACGTCTTCGAGCCCGAGGCGGTGGCGATCTCGACGTACACGGGGACGTCGAAAAGGCCGACGTGGTCACGCACTTCCTGCGTCTGCTTCACCTGCATGCGCAGTTGCCTGGCCGCCGCGTCGTAAGTGGTGCTGACGGCAAACTGCGGCGCGCCCGCGCCGTAGATCCATTGGTCGAAGAAGCGCTCCACGCTCGAGTGCGAGGAGTCCTCGATGGCCTTGATCAGGTCGGCGGTGACCACGTTTTGCAGGCGGTTCGCTTCCAGATAATGCTGGAGGGCGTGGAAAAAAGCGTCGTCGCCGAGCTGTTCGCGAAGCATCTCCAGCACCAGGCCGGCTTTGCCGTAGACATTTCCGGCGAAGTCCATCGAATCGCGGAACTCGTGGGTCACGATGGGCACATTGAACAGGCGCCGCTGGCGCACCCAGGCCGCCTGCGAGCGCCAGCGGGAGTACGCGGCGTTGTCCGGGCCATACTGGTGCTCTTCCCAAAGCGAGGCCATGAAGGTGGCGAATCCTTCGTTGAGCCAAAGATTCGCCCAATCCTTGCAGGTGACCAGATCGCCGAACCACTGATGGCTCATTTCGTGGGAGATCAGGCCGTCCGCGCCTTCCAGGCTTTCGCGCGCCAGGGCCGGATGGAGCAGGCCGCGCGCCGTGAGCGTGGTCGCGCTGACGTTTTCCATTCCGCCCAGCGAGAATTGGTCGACGGCGGTTTGGTCGTACTTATCCCAGGGGTAAGGCACGCCCAGGCGGTCGGCGAAAAAACTCAGCATGTCGGGAGTGCGGACGAAGGTGGGCTCGATGCGGTCGGCGTCGCCGCGAGGCACGCGATAGTCGACGGGAATGTTGCGCCAGGTGGTCTTGCGTTCGTCGAACTCGCCGGCCACCAGGGAGATCAGATACGTGGAGACGGGTTTGGATTGCCGCCAAGTCCAGGTCTTCAGGCCCTGGCCTGCGTCGACAACGCTCTCGAGCTTGCCGTTGGAGACCGTCACCCAATTGGCGGGCACAGTGGCGATCATCTCGGTGGTGGCCCGGTCGTTGGGGTAGTCGTAAATGGGAATGTAGTAACGGGTCTCTTCCGCCTCGCCCTGAGTCCAAATCTCCTTGGGCTGCGAGGAGTAGCTCTTGTTGGGCAGAACGAAGTAAACGCCCTTCTTGGGAGTGCCCTGGTAGCGAATGGTCACTTCATGCTTTTCGCCAGCTTTGGCGACGCGATCGAGGTCCACGTGCAGCTTGGCGTCGTCGGTAGAAAAGCGCGCATCCTTGCCATCCAGGCTGGCGCTCAGGATCGTCAGCCCGACCGAATCGAAATCGAGCGTGCGCAGGCCATCTTTGAGCGTGGTCAGGGTATGGGTGACCTGGCCGACAATCTGCTTCTGATCCAAATTAAAGCGCAATTCCACGCGGACATTCTGGAGGTCGTAATCGCGGCTGGGGGCGAAGGGCTGGTCTGCCCGGGCGGCGGGAACGACTACGGCGAGAGCAACGAGCACGAACGAAATGGCCGCGATGCCTCTTCGAGCGTTTGGCCGCCAAAACGCAATGGGCCGGACATTCATTCGTGTGGTCATCTTCTCGTCTCCTAAAGCGGGGGCTCAGTGAGATTATTGTCGCAAAACGATGGGCGTTGCGCTCGCCGGCCGGCTCGGTCTCGCTGGCGCGTCAGGCGCGCTGTTCGCGCAAATAGGCGTCTTCCTTGCGAATCCAATCCTCGCGGCGCGGAGCGAAGAAATCGACGTCCACCGTATCTTCCAGGGCGACCGCCGAGTGCGGCACATTGGCGGGAATGTACAACACTTCTCCGCCCCGGACGACCACCTCGCGATCGTCGAAGACGAATTTCAGCGCGCCGGACAGAATCAGCGAGAATTGCTCGCTTACGTGCGAATGCCGCGGCACGACGGCGCCCTTGGTCATGAGCAGGCGGGCGACCGTGGCGCTCTCGCCACTCAGCATTTGACGCGAAATCAACGCGTTCAGCTGCTCGCTTTCCATCTTTTCCCAGGAACTCTTTTGCATGTCTCTCCCTTCGCGGCGTCCGTAAGTCACTGAGTAAATTTACGTTAGTCCGCAACAGCGGGTCAGGGTATTTCCACAAAAATGTCTTGGGTTGTCAAGCGATACAGAATTGGAAGAGAAGTTCTGCGGAGGCAGGCGTGTCGAGTCCGAAGTGGCAATTACAGTCTCCGTCTATAACGGCGTCGGCGTCGTCAAGAACTTTTTCAAGCACACCCTTACTTTTGCGAGCCGGGAGCGGCGTCCAGGGCGGTCCGACCGTTTTTGTCGGACCGTTCATCGCCAGACCCTTGACGCTGCGGACGGCTCGCTACCATGGCGTCTGGACGAAGCGAAGCTTCGTCCTTACCCGGGATTCCTTTGCGGCGTCTGACCAAGACTCCTCTCTTTGAATCCTGCGGGGGAAGTCAGCTTCCCACCAACCATCTATGCGATCCTCAACCACGGACCATGATTCACCTGTTCGAACTCCTCCGTCTCTTTCCAGAGGAGGCAGGGCGCTCAATCAAAAACACGATAGGCTTTCACCTACCACGGAAACTGCCGGGCTGCCCTGCATGGGAGCCGGCGGCACGGGCTGCGCTGCTTCACGCAGCTTCCCATACAGCCGCACCGCCAACTTTCGTGCGATGGCTACCTTGGCCACCCCACGGCCGCGGCGGAACTTCAATCGCTGATAGTCCCGCCGCAATTCCGGATCGTGGAGCGAGGCCGTCTGGGCTGCTTCGACCAGCAAAAACCGCACCATGGAGTTGCCTTGCTTACTGATCGAACCCAACCGTTGCCTGCCGCCACTGCTCTCTTCAGTAGGATTCAAACCCAGGTAACTCACCACCTGCTTGCTTCTCTGGAAACGGCTGACTGGCCCAATCGTCAGTACGAATGCCAGTGCTGTCACCGGCCCCACTCCTGGCTGTGTCATCAAGCGCACGGCCGCGGGGCGCTTCGCTGCTTCCTGGATCACCGCTCGATCCAATTCATCGATTACAGGCTCGAGCTGGTCCAGCATCTCTAACAGTTGCTGCCTGCGACGACTGGCCCAGGGACCTAGGGACAGACCCTCTAGTTCCTTGCGCCCCACAACCGTCCACAGCTTCTTCTTTCGGCAGATGCCCTGGCCCATGGCCATGGCATGCAATTGGTTCTTCAAGGAAGTTCGCATGCAGACCAATTTAAATCGGTGCCGCAGCAGTTGTCGCACGTCCCGCTCCTCCGTGGACGGAATCCAGATCCGCGGAAACTTGTCTCTGAGCAGCAGGTCCAGAATATGGCAAGCATCACGCGAGTCACTCTTCTGCTTCCGCACCATGGCCGCACGGATCTCCGCCGCATCTCCTACCCACAACTGATGCCCTTGCTCGGCGAGCATCCGTTCGAACCACTGCGCGTATCCGGTGGCCTCCATTCCTATGCGCGCCGGAGTCGCCAGCCCGGCGTAAAACTTCCGAGCTTCACCGTTCTCGTGTTCTAACCGACGCTCGATGATTTCGCCGGTCTGTGGATCCAGCATCGCAATTTGCTGGAACCGCGAATGGAAATCGCATCCTATAATCAGCATGCTCGGCTCCTTTCCTTCCGAGTCTTGGTCAGTTACCGCTACCAACTTTACTCGGTCGGGGGGAGCCGACGCCGTTATCTAATCAAAAATCCCATTTCACAGGACCTGCCAGCACTGGTATGATGATCGAACCGGGTTGCGTGTGTGTTTGTGCCATGCCGCGTATGAGAGTTCTGCCCACCGCGTTCGCAATTTTAGCGTGTGCTGTTGTACTCGCAAATGCCGCGCAGACGACGCCGCAATCTTGGGGCGATGTGCTCAACGGATTGCGGATGTCCATATCTTCGGATCAAAACGCCACAGGGCCACACAGGACGATGCAGTTCAATCTTGAATTTCGCAATGTGGGACAGAGGAAGCTTGTCATTGCAACCGGTGGCGGCTGTGGCAAATTGAGCGAGGAGGCTACTAGAGGCATCATGATCACCCTAGTAGATTCGCAGGGCACACAACACCGTTTGCCTTTTGAAGGCGATCGCCCTCCTTACCAGGCTGGCTGCGCGGGTGCAGCGTCTATCATTCGATTCACGCTTGATCCCGGTGGATTGCATTCGCTTCCGCTGGATCTCGGCAAATTTGTGGATTTGTCCGATTCCAAATCTTACGGTATGGCAAGATTTCCCGCCGGGGTGTATTCACTTCAAGCCTCACTGGGTATGGTTAAAGATCGCAAGGTGTTCTCCAACACTTTGCAGGTTCGCTTTGACTCCGAGTTCGCAGCGCCGCTTAGCGATTTCCCTCAGTAAACCGACTTCAAGACTAAGGATAGCCGTCAGCAATAGCTCCTTGGGGATGTGCCCGATAAGCCGGTCAAGTCCCGAGAGGTCGGGATTTTCGGAGAGTGACGGGAACTGTGTGTCTGCGAATTGCAATCGCCCATTATGGTAAACTGCCGCGGTTCGGCGGCCATTGACCCGCTTCCCCGTGAGATTCATTCGCTTTCTTGCCATCTCCGTGCTGGCCTTCGAAACTGCCGTGCCGGTCTACTGGCTCATTTTGCATGCACCCGTCAGATTCTGGCGCAGGCACATCCGCTTGGCCTTCCTGGTGGCCGTGGCCGCCGCCTGGGGCATCGTCGATTCTCTGCTCTATCGCTTTCGGTTCGATTTATTTCGCGCTCATAGCTCTTTGTGGCTGGCTCTCATCGGCGTGGCCATGATCGCTTTTGACGTTTTCACTTTCTCCCAGTCCGAAGGCACGTTGGGCGGCATGCGCATCGTGGGCCATGCGGAACTGGCCGGCAGCCGCGAACTGATCGTACGCGGGCTCTACGCGCACGTGCGCCATCCGCGCTATCTCGGTATGATGGCGGGCGTGTTCGGAGCTTGTCTCATTGTCGCGTCACCCCTTTTGTGGCGAGCCAGCGTTCTCTGGCTGGCCCTGGCGCTGGTAACGATTGGCGCCGAGGAGCGCGAACTGCGAGCGCGGCTCGGCCCGGCGTACGCCGCGTACGCCGAGCAGGTTCCCGCGCTGGTGCCTTTGCGCCTGAGATCCCTCCGGAAGCAGCCGGGAAGTCCGCCTGCGTCGGCTGGCCGGGAGTCATAACCTTGGCCCCAGCCCCTCACAAAACGCGGATCGCTTTCCAAGGCGAGCCGGGCGCATTCAGCGAAGAGGCCGCCGTGAAGCTGCTGGGCGCCGGAATCGAAACCGTTCCGCGCCCCACGTTCGAAGCGATGTTTGCAGCCATCGGCGATGGCTCGGCCGACCTGATTCTGGCGCCGGTGGAGAATAGCCTGGCCGGCTCGGTGTATCGCTGCTACGACCTGCTTCTGGAGAGCAAGCTGCACATCATCGCGGAAGTGATTCTGCCCATCGCGCATAATTTGATTGGGCCGCCGGGCGCGACTCTGGGCGGGGTCCGCTTCGTGCAATCGCATCCCGTGGCCCTGGCGCAGTGCACGCGCTTCTTCGAAGCGCATCCCGAGATCAAGCGGGTGGCTGCCGAAGACACCGGCGGCAGCGTGCGCGAAGTGGTGCGCGCGGGAGATCCGCAGCGCGCCGCCATTGCCAGCCGCCGCGCGGCGGAAATCTACGGAGGCACGATCCTGCAGGAACATCTCGAGGACCATCGCGAGAACTACACGCGCTTCTTCCTGCTTTCGAGCGAACCCGGCACGCCCGACGGCGCCAACAAGATTTCGCTGGTGGTTTTGTTGCTGCATCAGCCTGGCGCGCTCTATCAGGCCCTGGAGCCCATCGCGCGGCAAGAGATCAATTTGATCAAGATCGAGAGCCGCCCCATCGTGGGCCATCCTTTCGAATACTCTTTCTATCTGGACGTGATGGCCCCGCCGCAAGCTCCCGAGACGCAGGCCGCCCTGGCGGAGTTGCGCAAGCGGACCCGGGAAGTGCGGATTCTGGGGTGCTACGTGGCTGCGCCGCCGCCTGCGATTTAGTCATTCACCCTCTCGAACCGGAAGTTGAGTGCAGGGGTAGGAGAAAACCCGCACCCTTAAAACCGAAGGGTGCGGCACCCGTGGCACAGTGTATAGTTTGGGCTTCCTTGCGAGCTTGGCCGTTTGCCCTTTATCCTGCCCCGCGTATAATCTTCAGACCGCTGGGCATCTTTTCGCGAGATGCAGCGAAGAAGACCACAGCCGCCAAATCCGATGACTTCGGTCTTTCTCCAATGTATCGAAGAGCGCTGCGCGCGCCGCTATCCGCTCGACGCTAAAGAGCATCAATGCGCGGCGTGCGGCGCTTTGCTGGACGTGCAATACGATTTCTCAAGCATTCTCGGGCACATCGACGCGCCTGCGTTGCGGCAGCTTTGGCAGCAGCGCAAATCCGGCACCGCTATTACGGACCAGAGCGGCGTCTGGCGCTTCCGCGAGCTTCTGCCTTTTGTTCCCGCCGGAGCCGAGGTGGTGAGCCTCTCGGAAGGACGCACGCCGCTGGTGGAGGTGAGCCGCACCGGCGAATGGGCGGGCGGCGTGCGGCTGGCCATCAAGCATCAGGGCAATAACCCGACGGGTTCGTTCAAGGATTTGGGGATGACGGCGTGCATTACGCAAGCTGCCGTGCTGGGCAGCCGCGTGACGGCCTGCGCGTCGACTGGCAATACCTCCGCTTCCATGGCCGCTTATGCGGCGCGGGCGGGGATCAAAGCGGTGGTCTTTGTGCCCTACGGAAAAATCTCGACCGCCAAGCTGGCCCAGGCGCTGGAGTTTGGCGCCGTGGTCATCGAGATGGGCGACAATTTCGACCAAGCCTTCCAAATGCTACGGGCGCTCACCGAGGAACTGGGCCTTTATCTGGTGAATTCGTTGAACCCGTTCCGGCTGGAAGGCCAGAAAACCATCGTGTTCGAAATCCTCGAGCAGCGCGATTGGCGTGTCCCAGACTATCTGGTGGTTCCCGGCGGGAATCTGGGGAACGTGTCTTCGATCGGGAAGGGGCTGCGCGAGCTGCAGCAGCTGGGGTTTATCGATAAGCTGCCGCGGCTGGTGGTGGTGCAAGCCGAGGGCGCCAGCCCGTTTTACACCATGATCGCCACGGGCGCGGCGGAGATCGTGCCGGTGCAGCCGCGCACGGAAGCTTCCGCGATTCGCATCGGCAATCCGGTGAACTGGAAAAAGGCCCTGCGCGCGCTGCGGCTGACGGACGGACTCTGCGAATCCGTGACCGACGATGAGATCTTCGAAGCCAAAGCCGCGCTGGCCAAGGACGGCGTGGGGTGCGAGCCTGCCTCGGCCGCTTCGGTGGCGGGCATTCAGAAGCTGGTGCGCTCCCGCAAAATCGAGGACGGGGCGGACGTGGTGGCCGTGCTCACCGGGCACCAGCTGAAGGATCCCGAGATCGGCATCAAGCGCCGCAGCGAGCGAGAACTGGCGCAACAGCGGCTGCACGTCGAGCCGGACATCCGCAAATTGCGGGCGGCGCTCGAAAGCGTGATGCTGCAATCGGCCTGAGCGCCCGGGCATCGTTGCCCAGCGCGCCCGTGGCGCGCCCCTTCTCGCAGACAAAATCGTGCACGCAGAGAAGCTATTTTCGCCGCGCGAAGCCGCCCAGGTGCTGGGCATCAGCTATCCCACGCTCAAGCAGTGGATCTACAAGGGGAAGATTCGCACCGTAAAAACCGCGGGCGGGCATCATCGCATTCCGGAACAGCAGATCGATAAGTTCCTCTATCGCGCGTCGGAAGTGGGCGAGGTGCGCGACCGCCGCACGTTTTTCCGCAGGATCAGCGGCCGGAATCAGCTCATCGGCCGCGTGACCGATATCAAGACCATGGGCTTGATGGCGCAGATCACGCTCTCGATTGGCGGCCAGCACATTACTTCGATTATTACCGCCGACGCCGTACGGGAGATGCGGCTGCAAAAAGGGCAGACGGTGGCCGCGCTGATCAAATCGACAGAAGTGATGATCCTGCGAGTCTGACGGCGGCTGTGACGGCGGATCTGACGGCTCGCCAATCCCAACGAAAAGACCCAGGGCCACTCACAAAAAACGTGAGCGCGCCCTGGGCTACAAATTTAGTCCGCGAAAACACGTAACGTTTCGTGACGCGGGCGCCTCAACCTTCCCGTTTGCCGCCGCTGAAAGCCGTACTGCAAGCTATCAGGGGCTTTCCTTTCTCATTCCGCGCTCTGGCTCTGGCTCCAATTCCGCGGCCTGAATCAGACGCCTGATCTTTCCCGCGAAACGCGCCCGCGCGAAACGCGGATGTGGTAGGATGCCGCTGCCCATCCTCAAGCCCCTCGAGGAAAGCATGCTGGAAGAGTACGCCTCCGATCCCCTGCTAAGCTTGTCGCCGCTTCAAGGAACCTATCTCAAGCGCTACACGATCGCCCTTCTGGCGATGGCTTGCGCCCTGGCGCTGCGCGCCGTGTTCCAGCCCGTCCTGGGCGGCTCGATGCACTTCGTGAGCATTTCGGCTGCGACGGTGTTCGCGGCGTGGTATTGCGGGCTTTGGCCGGCGATTGTAGCGACTGCGGCGGGGACTCTGGCGGCGAACGCATTATTCGTTCCTCCGTACCACCTGCTGGGGCCGATCACGCAAAAAGCGATCATTGGCGAGATCCTGTTCCTGGCTTTCTGCGGAGCAATCATCGCGCTGGGGGAGAGCGGCCGAAGGGCCGTCTTGCGCCTGGGACACGTGCATGAGGTGCTGCTGCGCTCGCGCATGCACCTGAAGTTCCGCGTGCGCGAGAGGACCGCCGAGCTTCGGCAAATGAACGAAAGCTTGCGCGACCTCTCGGCGCGTCTGCTGCGGGTGCAGGACGACGAGCGGCGGCGCATCGCGCGGGACCTGCACGACAGCACCGGCCAGGCGCTTACAGCCCTGAAGATGGAGCTGGCCGGAATCGAACGCGAACTGGCCGCGCGGAATCCGCAGTTGGCGCTCCGGCTGGCAGCGAGCATTGCGGACGCGCGGCAGATTTCCGATGAGCTGCGCACCATATCGTATCTGCTGCATCCGCCATTGCTGGATGAGCTGGGGCTGGGCTCGGCGCTGCGCTGGTACGCGGAGGGATTCGAAAAGCGCAGCGGAATCAGAGTTCATCTGGAGCTGGACAATCCAACCCGCCTGGCTCCGGAGATGGAAGTGACGCTGTTCCGCGTGGCGCAGGAGAGCCTCATCAACGTTCATCGGCACTCCGGTAGCGCCACCGCCATAATCCGGCTGTCGGCGACGAGGGACCGGATCGTTTTGCAGGTGGAAGACCAAGGCCGGGGTATTCCGCGCGAACTGCTGGCGGCGATTCCCTCGGGCGTGACGCTGGGCGTGGGATTGCGCGGGATGCGCGAGCGCGTTCAAGACTTCGGCGGCGAACTGGAGATCACTTCGTCGGAGCGCGGCACGGAGGTAAAGGCGGCAATCCCGGTCGGTGCCCAACAATCGGGCAGCGTGGCCATCGGAGACGAAGCAGGCACGCTGGGCAGCGTACCGGTTCAGAAGACCTCCGGCAGCGAGCTTATGGCCAAACGGGCCGGCGTAAACTAATCGTCGGAAGCTCCGGGCCGTCGGCCATATCTCGCCATATATCAATCTGGCACATATGAAGAAGGCACGTCGACCGCCTTCCTCGGGCTACGAATTTCCGCGAATCGGGCGGCATTTAGACGAATTTCGCCGCGGTTCCAGGGAAAGCACTGGGGCCTGGCCGCAATTGGCTATTACCTCCTAGGCCAAGACGCGGTACTATGGACTTAGCCCCCGCAGTAAATTATCACTGAATAGCGTACCAGCCTGTCTGGCTGACGATGGCAGCGCCCTGCTCGGAGGCGACCTCAACATGCGTGGGAATTTGACTGGGAAATCAATACAGGCGATCGTGGCGGCAGCGGTTCTATTTGCGTCGGGCGCAAGGCTTAGCGCGAGGAACGTTTCGCCCAGTGGGGGCGTAGATGCGCAGGCAGTTGGCCAGAGCTCAGGGCAAAACCCAAGCCAAACCCCAGGAGCGAATTCCGCGGCCCGACAGACGAATCGGCCTCAACAAACTCCGGGTTTACCGGCTCCCGGTCAAAACGGCGCGCGCGACATCTATAAGCCGGCCCAAGCCGTTGCTGCCGGCGACACGCCGTACCCCTTCCAAACCAGCGCCGAAGGCATCGTGGTGTTCGATGTGTCTGTCGGGGAGCGCGGCGAGGTGAAAAAGATAAGCGCGCTGGTGGACGTCCCACCCTTCACCGCCGCGGCGGAACAATCGCTGAAGAGCTGGAAATTTGCTCCTGCCACTCAGAATGGCCGGGCGGAGGATTCGGAGATGCTGGTCGCTTTCGCGTTTCGCCATGCGGTGTACCTGACGAATCCGCCCGCTTTGAACGGAGTGTTTCCGAGCAAGGGGTCGGAAGGCGGGCGCAGCGACTTTATCGCCCCGTCCATTCTGTACGCCACCTATGCCGGCTATCCGGCGAGCACGATTGCCTCCGGCGCCGTTGTCGTTCAGGCCAGCGTCAAGGCCGATGGCTCAACCGGCGACGTGACCGTCCTGCGGGACCTTCCCGGAGGCTTCGCCGCGATGGCCATCGAGGCTGCGAAACAGTGGCGATTCCAATCGGCGCTGCGTGATGGTCAAGGCGTGCCGAGTAAAGTGGCCATTGCTTTTGTCTACTCTTCCCGGGCTTTGAATCCGTTCTAGTGGAAAGAAGTCGAAGGTAAGCTTCCCGCCACACTTCCCATCCAGGCCGTCGGGCCATCCAGGCCTTCGAGCCATTCATGCCATTTGGGCGATTCGGTCCTTTTCCCAGGGGTATGTCGCGCTGGGGCAAACTCGTCTCCGGATGTGCAAATCTTAGGCACGATGATTGCTCCTAGGTACTAGTCAGAGGCCCCAAAAGACTGGTATTTGGCGATGAGCGACTCGAAGAAAAGACTTGTAACTCACAGGTAGTTAGGCAGATGCTGCGTTCAGCGAGGCGACGTGCGAGGAAATAAATTACCACTATTGGGCTTTTTTCTGGCATTGACCCTTACCGCGCTGATTTTGTATCTCCGCAGCGGTTCGGGAGGGTCGGCGCCGAAGCCGTGGAACTCCAGCGCGATCACGGCGAGCTACGTGGGCGCGCAGTTACGGCAACTGGATTCGGGGAACGCGGCTTTGTACCTGGCCTACGAGGTCACCAATCACACCGATTCCGACTATCGATTGGCGGACGGCCCTGGGGCGCTGGTGATGGGCCGGCTGCGGGCGGACGGAAGCTTGAGCTCACAGCAGCCGGTGCGGCTGAGCTATCCAACGTTCCTTCCGGCTCGGCAGCGAGCACGCGTGGCGCTGGAGGTGCCTTCGGCTTTCGGGTGGCCAGACGAGAACGACACGGCGTATCAGGACAAGCTCAGGGATTTCGTGAACCAAAAACTCATGGACGTGCAGGCCTTTGTGCTTTTCGATCAGGCGGACCGGTTTGAAATTGAATTCCCCAGCGGATGGCAGGAGTTAAAACTAGCCTCGGTATTGCCGAGGTAGGCGCGCGGAGACTAACGATGTCATCACGAAGCACAGTGTCGTCGCCGCTCGAAACGGAGCGAAGGGTTCATGCCCGCCGAAGAATGGAAGGCTTGGCGTACGTGGATCTGGGACCCGATAACGGAGCGATTCTCATCGATCTGGGCGAAGGCGGACTGAGCTTTCACAGCGTCGCGCCGGTGACCCTGGATCAGGCGGTCCTCTTGAAGTTCAAGCTGCCTGGGGCACCCGACTTCATCGAAAGCTATGCCGAAGTGGCATGGCTGAACGAAACGGGGAAAGGCGGCGGCCTGCGTTTCGTCGAAATGAGATCTGAATTACGCAAACAGATTGGCGCGTGGGCCGGCACGGTTACGGCGGCTGAGGTTGGCGCGACAGAGATTGTCACGACCGAGGTTGTCACGACAGATAGCAGCGCGGCTCAGGTTGGCGGCGAAGTACAGCGCGGCATTGAGGCTACCCCCGTTAGCGGAGCCGCGGCGGAGAATGCTTCGCTTCAAGGCGAAATAATCGCGGAGGTTGAACCGGCCCCAACTCCGGCGGAACTCGCGCCAGAACCAGCTTTGGAGGAAGTGGCGGCAGGAATCGCCGAAGATGATGCGGACATTGATCATGGCGTCGCCATAATCAAAGTCAGCGCACTCGAAGAAAATGTGACGGAGGATGTTCGTCCATCTGTTGAAACCAGCGAAGAGCGAGCCATCGCCGCTGCGAGCGCCGCGACGTTAGCGGCGAATTCCGAACCGGTGGCCCCTGCGCACTCGGATCCGATAACCAAGAAATCGCCGGAACACGATTCCGCTGCACCTCTGGCGGAAGAAGCGGGCGCTGTGAAGAAAGCCGGCGAGCCTGCCGCAGGCAAGCCTTTTAGATCGGCCGGCAACGCGCCGGCGAAAGCGCAACCGCTGCAGGGAATGCAGTCGGACGGAGTTTCCGGCCGCGTGCATTCCGGCATTATGGCGGCGGCCTCGGAATCTTCTGTCTCTGCGCCGCGAGTGGCGCCATCGACGGGCTCAGCCGCAGATCGCGGAGGAGCACGCGCTAGAGTCACAGGCCCGCAGCCCCGAACCCCGATTGCCGCTGCAAGCGGCGAAGACGCGCTACGTATAGCGTCGGCCGCGTCGGGCGCTCGTCACCCTCAATTACTCGCGCGTAGGAGTAACGAGTGGGAAGCGCAGGGCGAAGAACTGCTACCGAACATCGAGGAGACCCCCGCGTCCCAAGCGCTCAAGATCGGCATCGGCGCGGCTGCCGGTGCAATCCTGGTGCTGGCGATCGTCGCCGGCGTGCCGTCACTCCGAACACGGGTGCTGGCAACCACCAATGCAAAATCAATGGCGACGCCGTTGGAAGCCGGCATGCGCGAATTTCAGGTGGAAGTCGCGGATGTGAATAATCGGCGCTGGATGCTGAAGAGCGGCGGCGAGGCCGGGTCGCCTTTTGTGGAGACATCCTCGCGCCGCAACGCGCAACCTCCCGCGGCGCCGTCTAAAAAGAACGCAGTAAAATCGGAGAGCCCTAACGAATCCGCTGATGTCAGCGACGCTCCGGCCCCGGAAATACCGCAGCCTAAGGTCGCGACTCCGGGCGAACTGGTTCTAGCTCGTCCTCTTAAGAGCGCGTCCGTAGCATCCCAAGTAGAGAGCTTGCCCCCGTCGATTTTCGACGGCATCACTCCGCCGATCGGGTCGTTGGCCAATAATTTGCCCGTGACAGGGCCGAATGCTCCCGGACCTGCTCCGGTTCAGGCGGGCGCTCGAGGCGGGGATCTCCAGGCGGCAGTTCTCTTGTCGCGCGTTGCTCCCATCTATCCTTCGGACGCGCTGAAGGACGGCGTGAGGGGCGAAGTGCGCGTCCGGGCGACCATCGACAAGGACGGAATCCCCACAAAGCTCACGGCTGTCAGCGGCGATCCACGACTAATCCAGGCGGCACTTCAGGCGATCCGCCAGTGGCGCTATCGTCCCGCCACGCTCGAAGGCCAACCCATTGAGACCACCACAACCGTCAGTGTCGCATTCGGGATGAACTAGATCCTGACGCCCAGCTCGCTAGCACCTCATAGACCCGCTTAAACCGGACTATTTACCTTCTTTGCCACTAGCCACGAAGTAAAACACGCGCGCCGTATTTACCGAAGAACTGCGCGAATAACCGCGTTTTCCCCGCTCCGCGTAATTCCCGACCTAAAAGCGTAATCGCGCCGAACAACTTCAACCGACCAACGCGTGACCAAGGAGGCGCGGCGGCGCCAAACTTCTCGCATTGTGAAAAGAGTAAAAAATACGGCGGCGAGCAGAAATTTCGCTTAATTCTTGACCCACCGACGTGTATTCCGCATCAGTACTGTTAGAGTTTGTCTTGCATTCCTTGGCGGAACTTCCGCCATACGGACCTCAGGGTTCCATACGGTAAAGGCTGTATGGAAAATGTTTTCCAAAGGCGGGATGCTGTAAGCAAAGCTGGGGATAAGAGTTGTAGGCATATTGATGCAGCGGCACTCTCCTCAGGTTCGCCAGTCCGGCCCACTACCGCCCCTGCTCGAGAAGTCAGTGTGAGGTTCTCGCAGTACACAAAATAGGCCACGCACCCAATCAGTTGGAGGGGATGATGGGCATACTCCGTTTGTTGGTGGCGGACGATCATGATGTAGTCCGCAAAGGCGTGCGCACGCTGCTGGAGGAGCAACCCGGCTGGGAAGTTGTGGCGGAAGCGTCCGACGGACGCGAAGCGGTGGAAAAAGCCAAGCTGGTGCAGCCCGACATAACGATTCTGGATCTGAGCATGCCGGAACTGAACGGCCTCGAAGCAGCGCGTGAGATTTTAAAAACCGTACCGACGAAAGTATTGATTCTGACCATGTACGATTCCGACCCGCTGATCCGGCAAACGCTGGAAGCCGGAGCGCGGGGCTATTTGCTGAAATCGGATGCGGGGCGAGATCTAGTTTCTGCGGTCGATGCGCTGCGGCGCAACAAGACGTTCTTCACGCCTAAGGTGGCACAAATGGTGCTCGAGGGTTACCTCGGGCGTCCCACGAAAGAAAATGAAGACGACAACGGCCGCAAAAATGGATTGCGCCTGACGGCACGGCAAAAACAGATTCTGCAACTGCTGGCCGAAGGAAAAAGCTCCAAGGAAGTGGCGGTGGCGTTGAATATCAGCGTAAAAACAGCGGAAACGCATCGCGCCAATATCATGAGGCGTCTGGATTGCCACTCCGTGACCGAACTGGTGCGTTACGCCATTCGTAACCACATCATCGAAGCGTAAAGCGCCGCGCTCGTTCCTTCTGCAGACTGAATCTTTATCTCGAGTTGGCCCGGGCCATTTGGCTGGAGGCCGCGTCCGCGGCTTGCAAGGGGATTTCGGCGCGGACCAGCGTCTTCCCGTCACTCGAGTGAATCTCGAAGTTCCCGCCTAATTGCCGCACTCTCTCCCGCATTCCCTGAATACCCACGCCCGGCAGGGTGGGAACCGAGGCCGGTTTTCCATCGGCGGCGAGGCCGCGGCCCTGGTCGCGAATCTCCAAGATCACCTTTTGCCCGACGCGGGCGACACGCACCTCCGCGGTCTTGCTGCCGGAGTGCCGGTGCACGTTGGCGAGAGACTCCTGCACGATGCGGAAGACGGCGATCTCCATCTCTTTGGGAAGCCGCCCGAACTCGGGGGCGAGATCGAGGTTGACTTCGATGCCGCTGCGCTGCGCGAAACCCTCCACGAACCAGCGCAGAGCCGACTCCAAGCCGGCCTCGTCGAGCAAAGGAGGATGCAGCAGGTGAGACATGGTGCGCAGTTCCTGAGAAAGCTCGCGCACCAGTCGCGCGGAATCGGAGAGGTTACGGGAGGCGCGCTCGGTGAGTTTGGCTTTGTCGCGCTCCACCATGGAGATGCACATGCTTAGCGCGGCCAGAGCCTGGCCGGAACTGTCGTGCAGTTCGCGGGCAATGCGCCGGCGCTCCTCGTCCTGCAATTGCATCAGACGGCCGGAGAGCATGCGCAGGCCGGCTTCGGCGGCGCGCAGCTCGGCGGTTCGCTGATTGACGCGAGCCTCAAGCTCGTCGTGCACGAGTTTCAGTTCGGCTTCCGCGCGCTTGCGGTCGGTGATGTCCGTGCAGGCTCCCACGACGCAGGTGGCGCCGCTGACGGGATCGGGCATCGCCTGGCCGCGGTCATAAAGCCAGCGCACACGGCCGTCCGGCAAGGAGACTCGATACTCGAGTTGGAATTCGCCCTTGACGCGAGAGCGCGCGATTTCGGCACGCACGGCGGCCACGTCGTCCGGATGCACATGCTTCAGAAAATCCTCGCTGGAGTTGACGGCTTCGTCCGCGGGAAGCGCGAGCAGATCTCTCAGATTGGTGCCGAGGTGCAGGAATGAGTTGGTTTGCAGATCCCGGCGATAGGTGCCGGTGCGCGAGGCGGCGAGCGCAATCATCAAACGCTGCTGGCTGAGGGAGAGAGCCTCCTCGGCCTTTTTTCGCTCGGTAATATCCAGCACCACGCCATAGGCCTTTCTCCCCTCGCCAGGCTGATCAGCCGAAGTCTCGGGCTTGGCGTCGGCGCGCAACTGCCCCTTGGCGTACAGCCAGCGCCAGCCGTGCTGCGGATGGCGATAGCGATATTCGAAATCCATGGAGCCGGAGGATTCGATCTCACGCATACGGTCGAGCACCATGGCGCGATCGTCCGGGTGGACGTTGGCGAGCCATTTTTGCAAATGCGCGCCTCGCGCGGCCTCCGGCGCCTCAAAACCAAATATCTCCTGCAGTTCCGGGGTCAGTTCAGACTCGCCGCTGGCCGGGTCCCAGACAAATCCGCCTACATGGGCCGCGGAAAACGCCATAACCCGGCGATGGTCACGGACCTTGAGCTCCTGCTCGACGCGCTTGCGGGCGGTGATATCCACATTCGCGCCGATCCATTCGCGCACGCCGCCATCCGGGTTGCGCACCGGAACGCCGCGCGCCTCGAAATAGCGCCAATCGCCGTCGCGCGTGCGCATGCGGAACTCGCAGTGGAATTCGGCGCCCGCGGATACCGATTCCTGCCAGATTTGCTCCACGCGAGTGCGATCGCCGGGATGCGCGAAATTCAGCCAGTCGCGCCCCTGGGCCTTTTCGCCTTCCCACCCCGACAGCCGCTGCCAATTTTCGGAAACCCAAATATTGTTCCCCGCCGCATCGCAGCGCCACACAGCCTGGTCTGTGGCTGTGGCCAAGGCGCGATAGCGCTCCTCGCTTTCGCGAAGCGCCTGCTCGAGTTCGGCTTCCCGCTCGAGAATAGTCTTGGCATCCGCCGGGGTCTCGGCGGGAACCCGGGGAACGACGGCCGAGTCAAAAAACGACTCTCCGCGCTGAGCCGCTTCCACCGCATTCAGCAGATCGTGCGCAACCGAGGACTTGACCACAAAGCCGCGGGCGCCGGCATTAAACGCCTGGCGCATCATCTCCTGCGAATCGTGCTGGGTGAGAATCAGGATTTGCGTGCTGGGGAGGCTTTTGCGGATGACGCGCGTCGCTTCCAAACCATTCAGGTTTGGCATGCTGACGTCCATGATGATGAGGTCGGGACGGAGTTTGTGAGCCTTATCGACGGCGTCCTGCCCGTCCACGGCTTCGCCGCAGACTTCGCAGTCCCGCTCGGAAGCCAGCAAGGCACGGATGCCCCGCCGGATCACTTCGTGATCGTCGGCGACTAGAATTCTCAAACGTTCAGCCCCTCTCGTTTTAGCACGGGCAAAATGCTCCTGTCCTCGTCGTAACCATCAGCAGGTCTATGCGGGGCGCTCGTCCGATGGCGCGAAAAGCGCGCATGGGCCATGGCACGTCTTTTCGTGGGAGGTACGTTAACTAATGGCTCAGGCCGAAGCAAGTACAGGAAATGCTGTACAAAGAGAAATATGCGGCAAAAACGGTTGAAAAACTGAAGAAATCGTGTGGAAACCTGAGCAGGTTCAGGCGACGAACTTCTCATTTCTCATTTCGCGATGGCTACCGCACTTGGGTCTGCTGGCTGAAGATGAGCTGCCAGCCGGCATCGCGCTTGGCCCAGATCCCCGTGGTGCGCAGCAACTGACCGAACCAGGACTCCTGGTCGGCGGACATCACTGCGGCCCCGCCGAATACCCACAGAGCCATGGAGGCAACAGCCGGCGGCGGATCCGATTGGTCGGCCTGCCGGAGGCTGCGGATACGGGCAACGCGCTGCGTTTTGCCGATGGGCTCGAAGCCGTCGGGCATGATGAAGGTGGCGTCATCGCCGAGAATGCGGCCGGCCGAATCGGCATCGCCTTCAAAGAGCGCTTTTTCGCCGGCCATGAAGGAGGTGACGATCTCCTGGGCGTCGGGCGAGAGGGGCTTGTAGGGCAGCGAACTGCAGGGATTGTCGCATGTGGCCGGCGGCGGCGTAGCTACTCCGTTACGTGGATCCCTGGCCGAAAAATCGCCGGGGGCCGTTTCCTGGTACAGCAGCAGCCGCCAATCGAATCCCTGGCGAACCCAGACGCGGGTGAAAAAGGCTTCGGCGCCATCGGGAATCAGCGCGTGCGTGCCGGTCACCAAAGCCACGCGGCCATAAACGCTTACTGCGAGGTTTGTGTCCGGCCCGGCAGAGAGCAAAACGATGCGATCCAGCAGATCGGACTTGGTTCGGCTGCGGCCATCGCGATCGACCCAAGTAAATTCGGAAGCGAGGAGGTTCGTCGCCGTCGTCCCGTCATTCGTAGCGATGGCTTGCATCAGAACACGATCGGCCAGATGCGCTTGCTCGCTTGCGGCGTTGAGCGCGCCCGGATCGACGCGAGCTTCCACGATATTCGTTTCGCCGGAGGCCTTGGCGCTGAAGATCAAGTTCTGCGACTCCTGTTGCGCGTTTGAAGCCGCAGGGGCAATCACAGCCAGAAGGGCTGCAACGAAGAGAACAGCAAAGTTTCGCATGGGTTCGGCCTTCTTCTAACCTTGTTCCAATTCTGCAAATTGGATGATCGCTGCGCCATTTGCAGCCGGGGCTGCGCCAAGCGCGGCAATCAGAAGACCGGGTGCGCGGGGAGGGACCGAGGTCTACTGCGCCATTCAGTGCGTCGAGCTGGCGGCGGAGATTCTAACGCACCGGGCACGCGTACATCCAGCCCAATCCGTGAAGCGATCGTTCAAGAGGATGCGGGCAGAGGGTGCGGGACTACCAGTACTGAATTTGAGTCGTGGTAGGATTTCGTATGAAAACAGTCCTGCTTTTGATCTGCTCCAACATCTTCATGACCATCGCCTGGTATGGGCACCTGAAGTACCGACGCGCTCCACTCATCGCCGTGATCGTGGTGAGCTGGATGATCGCCTTTCTCGAATACTGCTTTCAGGTTCCCGCGAATCGCATCGGATACGGCGAGTTCACCGCATTCCAACTGAAGATTATTCAGGAAATTATCACCCTGTGCGTGTTCAGCGTGTTCGCCTGGATCTATTTCGGCGAGGAGATCACCTGGAATTATGGGGCGGCTTTTCTCTGTATCCTCGGCGCGGTGGCGTTTGCTTTCTGGGGTAAGACGTAGTTCCACCCGGCGGCAAGCATTGCTCGCGGAACGTGGGCCGTGGCCATGAGGCCCCATGCAGGAGGCCCTGGATTGGCATGGCGGCAACAATTCGCTATGCTAGGTGCCGCTCAGGGGTGCGGGGGAACGACAGCGAGTCATTTCTGGGCTGGAAAGACGGCGCAAGCGCGAGGATGCGTGCAACCTGCGCGATAAGATTTTGCTCTAAACCAGAGGTTGATCTAGTACATAGGTAGATACGAAATTCTCAAAAAGGAGAGTTTCTTGTCCAAACTCACGATCCGCACAATTTTATTGTTGGCTTTGCTGGTGATGGGAAGCGCGATTCTGGTACGGGCGCAAGGCGTCAGTCCGTATTTTGGTCTGGGTACTGCTCTGGACTCCGCAGGAACAACCACAAACCAGTACGATCCGAATGTGGGCGAGAATATCACTTGCCCGAAAGGCCAACTCTTCGACGACTTTTCGATCAATGGTCCCGAATGCGAGAACGGTCCGACGATGGGCGGCGTTTTTGGCGTATTCGGGGTAGATTTCATGTTCAAGCAACACCTCGGCTTCAACGGCGAATACTCGTTCCGCTTCGCGCAAGCCCCCTACTTGCCACTCGGCGGATTGAACTACCGCCCCGGATTCTATGATTTCAATGCGGTTTGGGAGCCGACGGCGGGGGCCGACAAGCGCATCGTTCCGGAAATTGAAGGCGGTATCGGCGGGGCCAGAATTGCGCTCTATGAAGTCCAGAGCGTTTCGGTGACCGGCATTACCAGCAATTTCAGCTACCCCGCGGGGATAAACGCCAATCACTTTCAGATCCACGGAGCTGTCGGCGCGAAGCTCTATGTAAAAGGGAATATTTTCGTCAAGCCGCAGTTCGACATCCGCTGGGTGACACACCTGACCGACCAATTCGGCCGCGATTGGGTGCCAGAGATCACTGGTTCCGTCGGCTATACTTTTGGCCAACGCTAAACACGCGGCCTTGCCAGCCACAAAAGCAACTTTTCTTCCGCGTTCCCGGGAGGGCCGGGATCGAGCTAACAGCTCGCCACCACGGCGTTCAGAGGGAGCGCTCCGATCAGAACCCAGATAAGAGGCCTCAAGGAGAGTTGCTTGTTCAAAGTCACGGTGCGTATCGCTGCGCTGCTCGCACTCGTCGTGCTGGCGGGCGCGAGCTCCGCGCATGCGCAAAGGACGATCAGTCCATTTTTCGGCTTAGGGAGCGAACGGGATCCGGTAGGAACGGATAACGCGGCAGTTTGCACCAGCGGACAGATTTTCGACAACTTCACCGGCGTGTGCGAGGCCGGCCCCACCATGGGCGGCTTGTTTGGCATGGTTGGCGTGGATTACATGCTCAAACGCAAGATCGGGCTCAACGGCGAATACACCTTCCATGTCAGCCCCAGCCCTTACCTGCCCGACGAGGGACTGAAGATGCGTCCCTCGTTTTATGACATCAATGGGTTTTGGCAGCCGTTTGGAAGACGCATCGCTCCCTTCCTGGAGGGCGGTTTCGGCGGAGCCAGGGTGTCGCTCCTGTTCAATTCCAACAGCTGTCTGACAGGTAGCCCCTGCGGTAACTTCACGCCTCCCTCGTCACTGAACTACTATCAATTGCATTTCGCCGCGGGCGGAAAGATCTACATCCATGGAGCGATCTTCGTTAAACCGGAGTTCGATCTCCACTATGTGTTCAACTTCCAACAATTTGGGCGCAATGCGGTGATCGGATACATGATTTCCGGCGGCTACACTTTTGGCAGACACTGACCGCGGCCCGCGCCCGAGCGCGTTTTCAAATTTTTCCCTGCAGCCATCCACAGATCTACTGCGCTCATTTAGACTTGCGGCCAGGATATTTGGCACTACCACGCGGCAATGATCATCACTAGAATTGAAGCCAATGAGATGGAGTGGTTCTCCGCAACATAGGAAACATCGACGAAGCGGATGATGAGAGGAAGCCATGGCTCCCAGACCGATTCCTGAGGGATACCACAGCGTTACGCCCTATCTGATCGTCACCGGCGCAGCCAGCGCTATCGAGTTCTACAAGCATGCCTTCGGCGCCAAGGAAGTGATGCGCATACCGCATCCCGACGGCCGCGTGGGCCACGCGGAACTGCAGATCGGCGATTCGCGCATTATGCTGGCCGACGAGTTCCCGGAGATCGGGGCGCGCAGCCCGATGTCTCTTGGCGGTACGCCGGTGGGCATTCAGCTTTATGTGGACGACGTGGATGCGGTAACTGCCCGTGCGCTGGCCGCAGGGGCCAAGATGCTGCGCCCGCTGAAGGACCAGTTCTACGGGGATCGCAGCGGCACCTTAAACGACCCGTTTGGCCACCAGTGGACGATTTCCACGCATAAGGAAGACGTCACGCCGGAGGAGATGCAGAGGCGCGCCGCGGTCGCCGCGGGCAGCCAGCCGTAAGCGACCACGGCCCAAAGCGGCGCAGCCCTCAGGGCTTGCCGCCGGCGCTTTGGCTCTTGACCGCAACGCGGCGATAGGCCTGACCGCGCTCATAGCCGTGCCGGAAAGGTTCCCGGTCGTACATTTGCGGATACCGGCCGCGCAGACTTTCGCGGGCCTGATCGTAGGATTTGTCGCGATTGCTGGGAAGCAGGGCGGCTTCGAACCCGGCGCGCACGTAATCTTCGTCTTCGTCGAAACTTCTGCCCTTGGCCTCGTAATGTTCCTTCTCGACGTCGCGCAGGCCGATCCACCACATCTCCCGAGCGCGATCCACGCTTTCGGCTCCGTTATGGTCGAAGGCGCCGCGAACGGCCTCGGCGAGTCCATCCTCGCTCAAAGTGGCAATCACCACGCTTCGGCCGCGGCGTAGGGCGTCTTCGTAAACAAAAAGCTCCTCTTCGGGCAGCGAGGAAAAAATGGTGTTTTCGGCTGCCCTTCCGATCTCCTCGCCGCCGATGGCGCCCAGGAGCGCGCCGCCGGCCAAACCGAGGGCGATTACCAGTCCCGCGCCGGGCAGAATCATGGTCGCCACCATCTCTCCTATCCCCGCGCCCAGCGCCCCGCCGGTGAGCGCGCCCAGCGTCTTGACCATACCGGGCTGCTCGCCTTGCGATTGGGGCACGGCGGCCAACTCTTTTTCGCCCGCCTCAGGCGTCAGAAGATTGATCCGGTCCTTGGGAACACCGATCTCTTGCAGTTCCGCAACGGCGTGCTCGGCATCGGCACGCGCCTTGAAAACACCTACGACAGCTGGCATGGGCTTCCCCTTTCTGGCTTGCCTCGCGGCTCACGGATTCCGGGCCGGAGGCTCAGCTCTACCGCTTATCAGATGGTTTGGGCCGGCAAAAAGGCAGCCTGTCATCTCACCGTAAGAGCAGGGTCACCGAGAGAACAGGGTGAACGGATCGGCGCGGAACTCGCCCGCTTAGAGGGGCGCCGCGTCGATTTCGATCGCTGCCTCGCGAATCGTTTTGGGCGCGGCCGCCGGCTGCGGAAGCCGAATGTCGGCCAGCTCGCTGATCAGGTTTGCGGCCCATCGATAGATGTTGTGCTCGCGCACGGTGCGGCGGAGCGATTGCATGCGGCGCTCGATTTCCGCCGCGGGCATTTCCAGAGCGGAGTGAATGGCGTCGGCAACCAACTCGGTATCGTAAGGATTCACGATCAGCGCGTCGTGCAATTCGCGGCTGGCGCCCGCGAAGCGGCTCAGAATGAGCACGCCGCGGTCGTCGTCGCGCGCCGCGACGTATTCCTTAGCGACAAGATTCATGCCGTCGTGGAGGGAGGTGACCAGACAAAGGTCCGAGGCGCGATAAAAGCGCTCGATCTCCTGGTGGGTGTGGTGGCGCTTGAGCAGTACGATCGGCTTCCAAAGGTTGGTCATGAATCGGCGGCAGATGCGGTTGGCCTCGGATTCGACATCGGCGTAGAGCTCCAGATAGCGCTTGATTTGCATGCGGCTGGGCGCGCCGATTTGCACGAACGTGAACTTGCCCTGATAGTGCGGATACTTCTCGAGGAAACGTTCGATCCCGCGAAAGCGTTCTAGAATCCCCTTGGTGTAATCCACGCGGTCCACGCCCACGCCCATGAACTGGGCCTGCACGCCGACTCCGGCCAGCAGCGCGGCGCGGTCGATGTAAGGAGATTCGCGAGTGTCGTTCTCGGCGCGTGGGTCGGCGAAATCGATGCTGATGGGAAAGGGGCGAACGCGCGTGAGATGTCCGGCGCGATTGACGCTGAAGCCCTCCCACTCGATGCGGCACTCCACGGCGTGGTCCACGGTTTCGAGGAAATTGTTGCAGTGGTTCTGAATGTGGAAGCCGACCAGATCGGCTCCGAGCAGGCCATCCACCAACTCGCGTTCCCAGGGACAGATTCCAAAAGCCTCCGCGTTGGGCCAGGGAATGTGCCAGAAGATCGCCACGCGCGCATCGGGCCGCTCTTTCTTGATCATGCGCGGCAGCAAGGCGAAATGATAATCCTGGACCAGAATGAAGGGCTTCTGGGTATCGGCGATCTCCTCGAGCACGGCGTCGGCGAACTTGCGGTTGACCTGCTGGTAGTGTTCCCAATTCTCGGAACGAAAGATCGGGCGTGTATGGGCGATGTGGCAAAGGGGCCACAGGCCCTCGTTGGCGAAGCCAAAGTAGTAGCCGTCTTCTTCCTCACGGTCGAGCCATACGCGGCGAAGCGTGTATTGCGGTTCGGCCGGCGGCACGCGGAGGCGATCGTGTTCGTCCACGGCTTCGCGGTCCGCGTCGCCGCTGGCCTGCGCGATCCAGGTCCCGTCGCACGACCGCAGGATAGGCTCGAGGGCGGTCACCAGGCCGCTGGCCGGGATCATAATTTCGAGATTGCCGTTCTGGCGGGTATGAATGTAAGGCTCGCGATTGGAAACCACCACCAGCCGCCTGTTCTGCAACCGCTTGCGGACGTGCACGGAAAGCCGGTCGGAGGTCCACAGCGACTCCGAGGCCTCCCGCAGGCGGGCTTCGCGCGCAGCCGCGGCGCGGGCTTCCTGCAGCGACTTGACCACGTTCTCCATCTCTCTGGCCAGCGGACCGAGCAGTTCGCTTCGCGGGGCGGCGATTTCCGACTTTCCGCTGCGGAGGGCCTTCAGCCATTGCGCCGCCTTGCTGATGGGGCTCATGAGGCTCCAGCGAATGATCAGAAAGGTGATCAGCACGATCAGCAAAACTTCCAGCGAGACGTGAATCAGCGTCTGCCGCCAAATTACGGCGTTTTGTTCGCGGATGAAGCCCGCGTCGTGAAAGACGGCCAGGCCCATGGCTTTGCCGTCGGCACGGCGCATGGAGAGCATCTGCGCGTGGTAGAACCTGGGGCCGAGCGTGAGAAAGACCCCTTGCCCATCGGGATTTTGGGGATCGATCTTGGGCGTCAAGACGGAAAACGCGTCTTCCAAGGCGATGGGAAGGCGCTCGGTCACCGCGATGCTTTTGCCGGCATCGTCGAAAATTGCCGCTCCCACGATGCGCTCGCGGGTGCTGAAGCGATTCAGCGCGCGGCGCAACTCCAGCGCGGAGGAGTTCTTATCGAGCAGCGGCTGCAGGTTGTCGACCAGGCTCTGGGCGGTGAGACTGGCGCGCTGATTGAGTTCCGCGTGGAGCGCCCGTTCCTGGTCCTGTTCCTGGTAATAGGCGAATAGGCCGGAAACGGCCGCGATACAGACGATGACCGGAAGCATCAGCCTCAGACTAAATCTCATGCCATATCCTCTTGGGCACGGGCTCGGTTCGCCGCAATCTCGAACGCTGGATAGTCGAGTTGAAATGCAATTGCGTCGAGACTTGCTTCGTAGCTTGCTTCGCGCTCGTGCCGAGATCTAGATCGGGTCCAAATTGTGGCTTGCCGGCTTCCTCGGGAGTTTCAGGCTGGGATCGTGAGTGGGAACCTTTGCCGGGCTGGTGAGCGATTGGGCTAACGTTGAGTTTGACTCAGATCGATTCTCCTAACTTGCCCTGAGTCTATAAAGGGCGACGTTTGGCCTCGTTCGCAGACTCGATGCCCGCTCTAGGCAATATCCGCAACCCTCGCGTTCATAAGCAGTTGGGCTTGGTCATGCGCATCATAAATTGAATACCTCATCGGTCCGTGCCAAAGCCATACCCTAAACGATGTAAGAAAAGGACTTCCTTAATTGCCCCGGGGCTCGTCCCGGTACCCGTCCCAAGGACACTGTCCTCTCTTCAAGGGACAGTAGGCGCTTGCTCGGAAGAACAGGTAAGAAAGTCTGTCCCTCGTCGCGCCACTCGACCAGTAGTGGCAAGACGCGCTGAGTTCCTACACTTCTCGCGTCATGATCACCCAAGCCCAAAGTTCCAGCACATCCTGTGTTTCGCGCCAAACCTGTGCGCGCCCGATCCCGCGCGTTCTTATCCTGTTCCTTTCCGGGACGCTCTTGTTCTCAGCCGCGATCCTCTCCGGTTGCGCCGGCGTGACCAGCGCGAAGGGCGGTTCCACAACTACAACCGCGAGCGAAACAAGCACGACGAATCAGTCATCGGTGGCACCGGCTGCGCTCAGCGCCAGCCCCGCGACCGTCGCTTTTGGGAATGTCTCGGTTGGCTCGAGCTCCAATCAAAGCCTCACGATCACGAATAGCGGCGGCACAGCCGCAACGATTTCCCAGGCCAGCGCGTCTGGGACAGGCTTCAGCCTCGGTGGCGTCACTCTTCCCGCCACGCTAAATCCCGGAACGAGCGCCACGTTTACCGCTACATTCGCGCCCGGAGCCACGGGCAGCGCATCGGGCACCGCTTCTTTTACAAGCGCGCAGCTGAGCTCGGCCTATTCCGTTTCCATGAGCGGCACGGGTGTGGGCGTTGCGCCTTCCATCGTCGCGCAGCCGGTGAGCATTTCTATTCTCACCGGACAGACGGCTACTTTCTCGGTAACCGCTACTGGCACGGCCCCGCTTGCCTATCAATGGAAAATGAACGGAACGACCATCGCGGGCGCGACAGGATCGACTTATACGACGCCCACGGAGACGACCTCGAACAACGGGGCCCAGTTCACCGTGGCGGTCAGCAATGCGGCCGGCACCATAATCAGCAATGCCGCGACGCTGACGGTGACGACCACTCCAGTGGCGCCTTCGATCACTACGCAGCCGAGCAATCAGACCATCTTCGCGGGGCAGACCGCAACTTTCTCCGTAGTTGCCAACGGGACCTCACCGCTGAGCTATCAGTGGAGCCAGAATGGCACCGCGATTGGCGGAGCAACATCCTCCAGCTATACGACGCCGACCGAAACGACCGCGAACAGCGGCGCAACTTTCTCCGTGGTGGTCAGCAATTCGGCGGGCAACGCGACCAGCAACAACGCGACTCTGACGGTCAACCCGGACCCCGTTGCACCAACGATCACCAGCCAGCCCGCGAGCCAAACCATCAATGCGGGCCAGACGGCGACGTTTTCGGTGACGGCTTCAGGGACAGCGCCGCTGAGCTACCAGTGGCTGCAGAACGGCACGGCCATCGGCGGCGCGACATCGTCAAGTTATACGACGCCGGTGGAAAGCGTTTCCAATAGCGGAACGCATTTCAGCGTGACGGTCAGCAATACGGCGGGCAGCGTCACCAGCAACACCGCAACGCTAACGGTCAACGGCGTGATTGGCGCGCTCAATCCCAGCACAACGAGCCTCAACTTCAACAGCGTGACGGTCACCATGAACAGCACGCTCCCCGTGATTTTCACAAACGCCGGCACCGCCAGCATCACGATTTCGAGCGTGACGGTTTCCGGAACGGGGTTCACCGGCTCGGGCATCTCCACTAACCAAGTTGTTCCAGCCGGGCAGTCCGCTACGCTGAACGTTACTTTTGCTCCCACCGCAGCAGGCAGCCCCTCCGGCAGCGTCGTCTTGGTCAGCAACGCCACGGATCCGTCGATTACGGTCACACTCTCGGGAACTGGCGTCGTTCATTCAGCGGCGCTGAGCTGGACGGCCAGCGTATCCAGCGGAGTAACGGGCTATAACGTCTATCGCGGAACCGTGTTGGGCACCTACACTCAAATAAACCCTTTGCTGGTGACTAGCGACGGCTATACCGATACGCAGGTGAACGGCGGGACGACCTATTACTACGTCGTGACCGCGGTCTCCCCGGGCGGGCAGAGCGGCTATTCAACTCCAGCGACGGCCCCGATTCCGTGAGTTAAAGGATCGCGAAGCCGCTCCAAGGGAGCTTTCGCGGCGCAAACCAGAGCAAGCTTCGGCAGTTTCTGAAATCGGGAGCGGCTGCTTGAATCCAAGCCGCTCCCCGCAATTCTGGCGGCATAATTAAGGAGCAAATCCCCATGAGCTCCGTGGCTGCTTCCCTCGATGGATCGCTTTTCTGCGAACGCTGTGGCGAAGAGTTCGCGCCCAAGAAACCGGTTTGCGCCGGCTGCGGCGCGGCGCCTGCCCGCCACTGGCTTCAACTCACAAGCCTGCTGGTACTTTCGGTGGCGATGCTCTGCAATTCTCTGGTGGGCTGGCTTGTGTTGCCGCGCCTGCTGGACGGCCATCGAGGGCGCCTGTTTCGCGGCTGGCTTTGGCTGGACCAGAAGGCTTCGCTTTACGGCTGGGCGCCCCTGATTCTGGGCATTTTGGCGTGGGATTACTTCGTTTGGCGCCGTTCCCGGCCCGCGCGGCAAACCGACCAGAAGATCAAGAGTTGGATTACACGCAAAGTCCTGACGTTCGTGCTGGTCACAGCGGTGGCCCCGATTCTTCCGTGGTGGATACCGGCGGGCCAGCCGCCCGACAGCTTCCTGGCGAAAATCGGCCGCTATCCGGGGCTTCCCATAGGCCTGGCATGGCTCTCGGTCACCGCAGCCCTCGTTCTCCTTTGCTGGAATCCTTCCACGCGCGATTCCCTGCTCGGGCATGGCAGAATCCTGAGCCTTATCGGCATTGCTACGCTCCTGCTGGTCCTCACGCTGACCCTGCTGGGCTGGTCGCTGACCTCCTGAAATAATTTTGGCTCTGGCCGGAAGCGTCGCGCTAATATTTCGGCGCTCGCTCCTCCTCGCTCGACCTCGCTCCTCTGGGGCGGGAGCGGCGCTCCATGTCACGCGGCGGCGCACAATTCAAGAGAGCGCTCATCTTCGTCCATCGCTGGATGGGCGTTCTCTTCTGTCTTCTCTTCCTGACTTGGTTCGCTTCCGGAATTGTCATGATGTACTGGCAATATCCGGAGGTGACTCCCGACGATCGTCTGAGCCGCGCCCCCGCGCTGGACGCCTCGCGCATCACCCTCTCGCCGCAGGCGGCCTACATGCGGCTGGGCAGCGGGGGCGAGCCATCAGAGGCACGACTGATCACCTTCGACGGGCGGCCGGCGTATCGGTTTGGGTTCGGCGATAGCAGTGCGATCGTCTATGCCGACGACGGTCAAATGCCGGAGGAATTCCCGGCCGAGATGACCCTGCGCATCGCGTCGGCATGGTCCGGCCAGTCCGCCGGCGCGGCGAAGGAAGAGGAGCTCACCGAAGAGGACCAGTGGACGGTTTCCGAAGAGTTCACGGACCTTCGACCGCTTCGCAAATACAGCTGGGCCGACGGCCAGCAGATCTACGTCTCCACCGTGACCGGCGACGTAGTGCAATACACCACGCGCGGCTCGCGCCTGGCGGCCTGGTTCGGCGCGATTCCTCACTGGCTGTATTTCACGCAATTGCGCAAACATTCTCAGCAATGGAGCCGGATCGTCATCTGGGCCTCGGGACTCGGAACGGCAGCGGCGATCCTGGGCATCACCCTTGGACTTTGGATGTACTCGCCGGGGAAGAGTTACCGTTCCGGCGGCGCTCCCACGAGCTTTCCCTATCACGGACAGAAGCGCTGGCACGCGATCTTGGGGCTGCTTTTCGGGATCTTCGCCTGCACGTGGGCATTCAGCGGCATGCTCTCGATGGACCCTTTTCCACGATTGCAGTCAGGCAGGTCGAGCGGCGCGGGCGGCCGGATCGCCGCCGCGCTGCGCCAAGCACCGCCGCTCGACGCGTTTTCGGCCAAGCCTCCGCAAGAGGCCTTGGCCCAGGCGCAAGCCAGCTACGGGACAAGCTACGGAACTGGGGTGAAAGAATTAGAGATGGCGTCGTTCGCGGGAGAGCCGGCTTATCTGGCAAGCCTCGCGCCGAATGAGACGCGGATGATTCCCGTCCACGGCGAGCCTGCCGCTGAGTTTGACCGCACGCAAATCATCTCCGTTGCGCGGGAGGCGGCGCGGCCGTTCACGGTGACGCAGGTGCGGCTGGTGACGCAATACGAGGCCTACTACCTGGACCGGGAAAACCAATTGCCGCTGCCGGCGATCTTTGTGCAGCTCGACGACCCGGGCCGCTCGATGTATTACATCGATCCCAAAAGCGCGCGCATCGTGCAGGGCTATAACTCCCATTCGCGCTGGAATCGCTGGCTCTACCACGGCTTGCATTCCATGAATCTGCCCTGGCTCTACAAATATCGCCCCGCCTGGGACATTGTGGTGATCTTGCTTCTGCTGGGAGGCGGTTCGCTTTCGGTGACGGCTCTGCTGCTAGCCTGGAACGTGTTGTGGCGCAAGCTGGCCCCCTGGGCCGCACAAGCCGATGCGACTAGCGTGACGAAGAGCTGACCATCAGGTTCGCTCGAAGCTCTGCCCGTCCACGGAAAACGCACCTGCTCCCACCGCCGCCAATACAAACGATCCCACGCCCAGCAACAACACCAGCCCAGCGGTATGCGGGTCGCTCCAATCGTGCCGCATATGGACTTTCGCAAACGCCACACCCATCTCGATGGCGAACATCAGGCCAACCAGGCGCGTGGCCACTCCCAAAATCACCAGCATGCCGCCGAAGAGCTCCAGCACGCCGATCAGGTAAGCGACATACGCAGGAAAACCCCAGGAAGGAAATAGCTTGAGGAACAGGGCGCGGCTGACAAACAGCTTGATATATCCCTGCTGAACGAAGATCGCTCCGATAACCACGCGGAGGAGCAAGAGCGCCAGCGGCTTGAGCTTTTCGAGAAATCGCATGCACCTTTTCCTTTCGGCCCGAGCATGGTAGCAGTATCGGCTTTCGCGGCCAACCGCCGGACGATTTCTCCCTCGGGCTGCCGGCAATGGCATCATCTCTTTTCGGGCGGATGCGCAGGCACGGCGCTTATGTTATTGTTTTCGACTTGCCCTGAGCCTCCGAGACTGGCGCAGGGCTGGCCTAAGCTCCACAGCTGCTTCAGGGATCAAAACACACGAGGTGCGGTTCATGAAATCGTCGTACAACTCGCAGCCTGTTCCGCGCGATGGCGAGGCGATCGAATACTCCGGCGGGAAGTTCCGCGTTCCCGACCGTCCCATCATTCCCTACATCGAAGGCGACGGCACCGGCCGGGATATCTGGAAGGCGTCGCAGCGGGTGTTTGACGCCGCCGTCGAGCACGCCTACGGCGGCAAGCGCCGGGTGGCCTGGTTCGAAGTGTTCGCGGGGGAAAAGGCTTATAACAAGTTTCAGGAATGGCTGCCGCAAGAGACGGTGGACGCGGCGCGCGACTTTCGCATATCCATCAAGGGCCCGCTCACCACTCCGGTGGGCGGCGGCATCCGCTCGCTGAACGTGGCCCTTCGGCAGATTCTGGATCTCTACGCCTGCGTGCGCCCGGTGCGCCACTTCCCCGGCGTGCCCACTCCAGTGCTGCATCCCGAGCGCGTGAATCTGGTGATCTACCGCGAGAACACCGAAGACGTTTACATCGGCGTGGAGTGGAAATCAGGCACGCCGGAAGTGAAAAAGCTGATCGACTTTCTCAATAAGGAGATGCTGGGCGGCGGGCCGAAGCAGATTCGCACCGATTCCGCGATCGGCATCAAACCCATCTCTCCTTTCGGCACCAAGCGGCTGGTGCGCCGGGCGATTCAATACGCCATCGAGAGCAAGCGCACGGTGGTGACTCTGATGCACAAGGGCAACATCCAGAAATTCACCGAGGGCGGCTTCCGCGATTGGGGGTACGAAGTGGCTCGCGACGAGTTCCGCCAGGAGATCGTCACCGAGCGGGAGAGCTGGATCCTCGATAACCAGGACAAGAATCCGGGGCTAAGCGTGGAGCAGAACGCCGCCATGATCGAACCCGGCATGGAGCGCGGCACGGACGCATTTCGCAAAGAGGTGTATGCCGAGGTGAAGCGGGTGCTCGATTCCCTCGGCGCGACGCACGGCAAAGGCCAATGGAAGCAAAAAATCATGGTGAACGACCGCATCGCGGACTCTATCTTCCAGCAGATTCTCACTCGTCCCGCAGAGTACCAGGTGCTGGCCACGCCGAATCTGAATGGCGACTACATTTCCGACGCGGCGGCGGCCGAGGTGGGCGGGCTGGGGATGGCGCCGGGCGCGAATATCGGCGACGGCTACGGCGTGTTTGAAGCCACGCACGGCACCGCGCCGAAGTATGCCGACAAAGACGTCATCAATCCGAGTTCGGTGATGCTGTCTGGCGTCATGATGTTCGACTTCATGGGGTGGAAGGAAGCCGCGCGCCTGATCGAAGGCGGGATCGAGCGCACCATCACTCAGAAGCGCGTCACCTACGATCTGGAGCGGCTCATGGAAGGCGCCAAGAAGTTGCGCACTTCCGAATTCGCGACGGCGATTATCGAGAATATGCAGACGGGCGTCGCGGCGGATTAGCGACCCCACTGACGCAGGTTCATCGCGAGGCCTGGCAAGAATCCCCGCGGCGAGAAACTCATTCCAATTCACGAAGGAGCTGGTTCATGCGCAAGAAAGTGACGGTTGTGGGCGGTGGATTTGTGGGCTCGACGACGGCGCAACGCATCGTCGATTCCGGGCTGGCCGATGTGGTGATGACCGATATCCTCGAAAGCGTGGCCGGCAAGGCGCTGGATCTCTATGAAGCGACGCCGATAACATTCTCCGACGCCGTGGTGCAAGGCGTCTGCACCGCGTCCGGCGATTATCAAGCCACGGCCAATAGCGACATTGTCGTGGTCACCGCGGGGTTTCCGCGCAAGCCGGGGATGAGCCGCGACGATCTGCTGCGCGCCAATTACGAGGTGGTCAAAGGCGTGGTCGAGGGCGTGGTGAAGTTTTCGCCCAATGCCATTCTCATCATGGTGACCAATCCGATGGACGCGATCGCGCAAGCCGCGTTCAAAGTGAGCGGCTTCCCCAAGAATCGCGTGATCGGCATGGCCGGCGTGCTCGACTCCGCGCGCATGAGCACCTTCGTGGCGCTGGAACTCAATGTGTCGGTCGAGAACGTGCACTCCTTTGTGCTCGGAAGCCATGGCGACGATATGGTTCCGCTGCCCCGCTACTCGACGGTGGCCGGAATCCCGCTGCCCGATTTGCTGTCCAAGGAGCGCATCGCCGCGATCGTCGACCGCACCCGCAAGGGCGGCGCGGAGATCGTTAATTTGCTGAAGACCGGCTCGGCCTACTACGCGCCATCCGCGGCCGTGATGGAGATGGTCGAGGCAATTCTGAAGGACAAGAAGAAGATTCTGCCGTGCGCCGTTTATCTCCAGGGCGAGTACGGCATCAATAACCTTTTCGCGGGCGTTCCGGTGAAACTGGGAGAGCGCGGCGCGGAACAGATCATTCAGATTAAGCTCACGCCGGAAGAAGACGCGGCGCTGCAGAAGTCCGCGGCGAACGTGCGCGAGCTCGTCACGGTCCTGGGCGTCTAGCGCCAAGCCACCACAGCAGAACCGCGCAGCCGGAAGCGCGGGCAGGGCCGTTCAAGGGCCGTCGTCAAACCTGTTCGGGCCTGTTCGGTTTACTGCTTGGCCGCCGGCTTTCCCGAAGCGGCAGGCGTGCCGGACATAGCTTCCGGGGCATTGGCCGGCGCCGGTCCTACGCGTTCCACCACCACGTGCACCATATGCACAGGCGTGAGCGGCTTATCCTGGCCATCACGTTGTACGGCGGCGATGGCCTTCACCACGTCGACATTTTGGCACTGCCCCCAAATGGTATAGCCGCCGTTCAGCGAAGGTTGCGGCGCCTCGGTAATAAAAAACTGGCTGGCGTTGGTATTGGGTCCAGCATTGGCCATGGCCAGCCGCCCCGCGACATTGAACGTCAGCCCGGGCGAATTTTCATTCTGGTAAGGGAACCCAGGACCCTCGGGTCCTCCCGTTCCGGTGCCGAGCGGATCGCCGCCTTGAATCATGAACCCAGGGATTACGCGATGAAATGTGAGCCCATCGAAAAATCGCTTCCTGGTGGTCTGCTTGGTGCGCGGATCGACGTAAGAGATCTTGCCAATGGCCAAGCCGACCATCTTCCCGACGGTGATGGGCGACTCTTTCTCGAAAAGCTTGCAAGCGATATTTCCTTTATCGGTTTGGAACGTCATGTAGAGCCCGGGATCGCGCTGTTCCGTTGTGGCGCTCTGAGCAGGCGCCGGCGCGGGCGCGGTTCGCGCCTGCGTGGCAAAAGGTAAAAAGAGAAGCAGTGAAACCGTCCAGCCACAAACTTTCGGCAATCTCATCCATAGCCTCCTTCAAATAGTGCAAAGTGGGGATTCTACTCCGGGTTGGCTTCGCGGGCACAAGCTTAACAATAGTTCCGGGTCCGCCAAATCAACCCTCCCTTATAATCGCGGCAGGCTCGGAGGCAAAAATGGCCGCGCGCGTTGCCGTTGAACTGGAAGAACTGCTGGACCGCATGGAAAAGGGAGCCGTTCCGTCCGATTCCAGCTCGAGGTCGGATGTGATTGGCCGCGTCGCCAAGCTTTTCGGGGTGAAGGAAGACGAAGTCGCCGTCATGGAACTTGCTCCATCCGGCCGCACTCTGCGCTTCGTCATGCCCGAAAAATTGCGCCAAGTGGGATCGATCCCGCTTTCCAGTAACACGGCCCTGGCCGCCCGCACGGCGCGTGAGCGGCGCTCGGACATTATCAACAACTTCTCCGCCGCCCGCCATGCCAGCGTTTTCGAGGGCGTGCCGCTGGGACGAAATGCCGACGAGGCCATTCAGAAGATCATGAGCGCGCCCATCCTCCGCGAGGACGCAGTCATTGGAGTCGCGCAAATCTGCCGCAAGGGCGCATCCCCCTTGGCTGCCGGCCCAGACTTCAGCTCCCGGGATCTAACCGAACTGAACGGGATCAATCAAGCGCTCAGCCGATTTCTGGTCCTGTGCCGCGACTCCGAGGCGACGGATTGATGGGCGGCGAGAAATCAAAATTGGCGGCCGAGTTGGCGATTTTGTCCCAGCTAGGCGATTACGCGGAGATCGCGAATTCCGGCTGGAAGGCCGATTTGTTACAAATGGGTTAAAGTTATTGACACTGCTCGATCTTCTTGCTACTTTTCGGCTCCGTATTTTTTTCGCTCGCGGCACTTACTAAGGCAGGAGGCACCGCAGCCCGGCACTATACATGGCGTTCGTCGCGAAGCGAATTTTCCTCACTAAAGGCGTTGGTAAACACCGCGAACGCCTTTCCAGCTTTGAATTGGCCTTGCGCAATGCGGGCATCGCCGCCTGTAATATCGTGCGCGTATCCTCCATTTTTCCGCCCAATTGCCGGCTGATCTCCCGCAGCGAAGGGTTGAAGCATATTCGGCCGGGCCAAGTGGCCTTCACCGTAATCAGCGAAAACTCCACGCGCGAGGCGCACCGGCTGATTGCCGCGAGCATCGGGCTGGCGCTTCCCGCGGATAAATCGATGTACGGCTATTTGTCCGAGCATCACTCCTTCGGCGAAACCGAAGAGGTGGCCGGCGAATACGCCGAGGAACTAGCCGCCGAAATGCTGGCTACCACGCTGAACGTGGAGTTCGATCCGGACCTTTCCTGGGACGAGAAAAAGGAGGTCTACCGCATCTCCAACAAGATCGTCCGCACCATGAACATCACGCAGTCCGCCGTCGGCGATAAGCGGGGGTTGTGGACCACAGTTCTCGGCGCGGCCATTCTTCTCGGCACCGAAGACGACTAGATTCGCCGGCAGTGTTTTTCGGGCATTGTGGGCTTTAGGCACGCCCGTTGGTTCGCGCTTTTGACGGATACTGCCGGAGTTCCTATAATCGCTCCCTCACTTCTCTCGATGAAAATTCGCAGGCGAAACTCCCACCGATGAGTTCCCGTGTATCACATCGTTGAAGCGCGCATCCGCGCGGCGCTGGGCGAATTTCTGAGCCGGCGCGGGATCCAGGACATTGCCGCGGTCACGCAGAGGCCGCCGAATGTAGCCCTGGGCGAAGTGGCCACTCCGATTGCCTTCGAACTGGCCAAGCGCCTCCGCCGCGCACCGCGGCAGATCGCCCAGGAGATTGGCGCCGAACTTGCGGCGATACCCGGAGTGGCCCGCGTGGAACTGGCCGGCGCGGGGTACGTGAATTTTTTCTTCGATCGCGCGGCATTTTTCCAAGCGGCTTTCTCCGAAGCAACGAACGCCGGAGTCGGACGTGGTTCGGAAGCCGGCGCAGCCCGCGAGAAGGCCGGCGAACCCAAAAATGTGGTGGAGCACACCAACATCAATCCCAATAAAGCCGCGCACATCGGGCATCTGCGCAACGCCGCCCTGGGCGATACGTTCGTGCGCCTGTTGCGGCGGGCGGGCCGGCGTGTGGAAGTGCAAAACTACATCGATAACACCGGCGTGCAAGTCGCGGACGTGGTGGTCGCGTTCTCTCATCTGGAGAGAAAGTCCGCCGAAGAAGTTCGGGCGCTGGCCGCGGCTCCGCGCTTCGATTACCTCTGCTGGGACCTCTATGCGCGGGTCACGCAATTTTTCGAGGAGGATAAGAGCCGCCTGGCCCTGCGCGGCCAGACTCTCGCGGCGATCGAAGAAGGCCATGGTCCGGCGGCCGAACTGGCGGAGATCATTTCCGTGGCGATCGTCCGCTGCCATCTGCGCACCATGCAGCGGCTCGGCGTGCAATATGACTTGCTGCCGCGCGAGAGCGAGATCCTGCACCTGAAGTTCTGGGAGGCCGCCTTTCAGCAGCTGAAAATGAGCGGAGCCATTCACCTGGCGACTTCGGGGAAAAATGCCGGATGCTGGGTGATGAACCTCCAGGGCAAAGAAGACGCCGCAGAGAACGGCGCCGAAGACGGCGCGGAAGGCGATTCGGCCGAGACCGACGACACGGCCAAAGTGATCGTGCGCTCCAACGGCACGGTCACCTATGTGGGCAAAGACATCGCCTATCAACTTTGGAAGTTCGGACTGCTGGGCCGCGATTTTCGATATCTGCGATTCTACCGGTATCCAAACGGCCACACGTTGTGGGCCAGCACGGCCGATGACGGCGAACCGGGCGCGCCGGAGTTCGGGCATGCCGACATCGTGTACAACGTCATCGATACGCGGCAAGCGTATTTGCAAAACGTCGTTGTGGCCGGGCTGCGCGCGCTGGGTTTTGAGGAACAGGCCGCGCGTTCGATCCATTTTTCGTATGACGTGGTGGCGCTTTCGCCTCGTTGCGCCTCGGAGATGGGATACAAGCTCACGGAAGAGGAGATGCGCAAGCCTTACGTGGAGGTGAGCGGGCGCAAGGGACAGGGAGTGAAGGCAGACGACCTGCTCGATGAACTGGAGTCGGCAGCGCGAGGCGAAGTCGATGCGCGGCACGCCGAGGCCCCCGAAGCCGAACGCGCTCACATTGCGCATGCCATCGCCATCGGAGCGTTGCGCTACTTCCTGCTGAAGTTCACGCGCACCGCCATCATCGCTTTCGACTTCCGCGACGCGCTCAGCTTCGAGGGAGAGACGGGGCCCTATTGCCAATATGCCGCCGTGCGCGCGCGCAATATTTTCCGCAAAGCGGCCGAGCAGCAGCCGGATTTCTCGCTCGCTCAGCTTGACGCGGAAACCGACGAGACTTCCCTCAAGGATTTGCTGAAGTCGGGCGAAGGCGACGATCTCTGGGAACTAGCGCTGCTGGCTGGATCGCTCGATGCGCAGGTGGGTACGGCGCTCAGCGCACAAGAGCCGGCATTTGTCGCCAAGTACGCCTTCGAGCTGGCGCAGGCGTTCAATCTTTTCTACCACCGCCACCACATCCTCTCCGAACCCGATGCGGCCAAGAAAACTTTCCTGCTGCGGCTCAGTCGCTTGGTGGAGCGGCAGTTGGTGACCGCTCTCGATCTGCTCGGCATCGAAGCTCCCGAAAAAATGTAGTTACTTCGCGGCCGGACCGCGGCCGTCGAAGTTCATGGCCAGATCGACCAGCGTGCGCACGCCCACGCCGGTGCCGCCTTTGCCACCCCAGGGCTTGGCGTCGTCCAGCCAAGCGGTTCCCGCGATATCCAGATGCACCCACGGCGTGTCGCCCGTGAACTCGCGCAAGAACCAGGCGGCGACGCTCGCGCCCGCCCCGCGTCCGCTGCCGACGTTCTGGATGTCGGCGATGGTGCTCTTGATCAGGTCGCGATACTCGTCGTCGAGAGGCATGTGCCACATCTTCTCGCCCGCGCGGCGCGCGCTGGCCAGCACGCGATCCGTGAAGGCATTGTCGGAACCAAAGACTCCGGTGTTCACGTTGCCCAGCGCGACAACAATGGCGCCCGTGAGCGTGGCGGCATCCACCAGATGGGTGGCGCCGAGCTGCTTGGCATAAGCGATGCCGTCGGAAAGAATCAGGCGGCCCTCGGCGTCGGTATTGATCACTTCGATGGATTTGCCGGACATGGCGATCTGCACGTCCCCAGGCTTCTGCGCGCGTCCGCCGGGCATGTTTTCGGTAGACGGAATCACGGCGATAACTTTGACCGGCGGCTTGAGGCGTGCGAGCGCGCGCATCGCGCCGAGCATGGCCGCCCCGCCGGCCATATCGAACTTCATCTTCTCCATATCGTTGGCCGGCTTGATGGAGATGCCCCCGGTATCGAAGGTGATGGCCTTGCCCACAAATCCCAGCACCGGCGCGCCCGGAATCAGTTTCTCAGGCGTGTAAGTCAGCACCATCACGCGCGGCGGTTCGATGCTTCCGCGGGCCACGCCCAGCAGCGCGCCCATCTTCAACTCCTCGATGCGCTTTTCGTCCAGGATATCGATCGCCAATCCCGCTTCGCGCGCCATGGCCTCGGCACGCTCCGCCAGAAGGCGCGGCGTGAGCAAATTGGAAGGCTCATTGCCCAATTCGCGGGTAAAATTCTGCGATTCGGCAATGATGCGCCCGCGGTCCACGGCGCTTTGCACGCTGGAATCAAACCCCAGGAGCGCCGCCGATTCCACCGGCGGATTTTTCTTGTCCGTACGGTATTTATCGCCGTCGAAATTTCCGAGCAGCAGGCCCTCCGTGAGGGCCTGCGCAGCTTCCGGCGTCCTTTCGCTCTCGCGCGCGAGAAAAGCGATGCGCTTCACGGAACGGCCCTTTAAAAATCGCACCGCGGCGGCGGCCAATCTGCGCAATTCCGACGTGCCGAACTTCTCGCGTTTGCCGGCGCCGACCAAAACCAGCCGCTGCGCGGCGATTCCCGGGGCAAAATGAAGGAGCGTAAACTCCAGCGCCTTGCCAGTCAGTTCACCGGACGCGGCCAGCTTGCCGAGCGCGCCGCCGGCAGCCTGATCGAGTTCGGCGACGGCGCCTTCGATCGCTCTTCCCTGCTCTTTCTCCGGTTCGAACACATAACTTACCAGCGCATCGGCTTCGACTCTCGCAGCCGGCCGCTGGTCTAGAGTAATCTGCATGCTGGATCCCATGGTGTGGTCAACGCCTCCGGTATTTGTACATGGCTTCATTCACTTCGCGCCGCGTTTCCTTTTCGCGCTCGGCGGCCCGGCGGTCCCACTCTTTCTTGCCGCGCGCCAGGGCCAACTCGCATTTGGCGATTCCCTCTCGAAAATAGATGCGCAGGGGAATGAGCGTCAAACCTTTTTGCTGCGTTTTGCCGATGAGCCGCTCGATCTCGCGGCGATGGAGCAAGAGCCTGCGGCGGGAAAGGGGCTCATGATTGAAGGGCCCTCCGGGGCTGTATTGAGGGATGTGGCAATTCACCAGCCAGACGCTGGTCCCGCGGACTTCGGCATAGGCGTCTCTCAGATTGGCCTTGCCTTCGCGCAGAGATTTCACCTCGGTGCCCGCCAAGGCCATACCAGCTTCCATCTTTTCAAGCAGATGGTAGTTATAGGAAGCGGCGCGATTCTGGGCAACGACTTCCAGCCCGGATGCATCCTTTTTGTTGGTTTTCTTTACCGATTTGGCCACAAACGGTTATCTTAACGAGCCGTTGCAAGTAGGGCAAGTTGCCTTGCTGGCCCTCCATCCGGGTGCTAAGATCACATCCCGGTTCGAGCCCAACCGATCGGCACTACGATAGATTTGCAGCGGGCGATGACGAAGCAAAATGGCTGGAGTTGTCCCCACCGGAATGAGGTAACCTTGTTTTTCTTCTACAAAATTTGGGCGAGTCTCCGAACTCCTTCGCGCTGTGGGTACGCGCGTGAAAGCCGCATAAAGTGACCGGCAACGAACGGCGAAATTGGGCCCCGCACAACGAGGCCGATGGCGGGCGTTTCGGTCCCACCCGGCTTTTGTCCCGATCGGCCGGCATTTTCGTGCTTTCCGCAGCCCTGCTCTTTCTGACCGGCTGCCCCAAAGGCAATCAGGACTACAACCAGGGAAAAAAGGCCGAGGCTATCGACGATTACGATTCCGCCGTCATTCACTACGAGAAAGCGCTCAAAGCCGATCCTTTGAACGCCGAGTACAAGCTTCGGCTCATGCGCATGCGTTTCGAGGACGGGCAATATCACGTGGACCAAGGCCGGAAACTCGCCGATCAGGGCAACCTCCAGATGGCTCTGGTCGAGTTCCAAAAGGGCCTGATGATCGATCCCGCCAGCCCCATCGCTCAGCAAGAGATTAAGAACACCATGGACGCCTTGGCGGCCAAAAACGCGGCGGAGAGAGCCCCCACGGCCGCTCCCGGCAACGAAGAACCCAAATTAATGCCGGGCCCGCCGGAATTGAGGCCGTTATCGCGCACAGCCATCAATCTAAAGATGACCAACGATTCGCGGGCCATCTTCGATACCGTGGCCAAGTTGGCGGGCCTGACGGTGGTGTTCGATCCGGATTTCACCTCGCGGCGAATCGCGGCCGAACTGACCAACGTAACACTCGAACAGGCGCTGGACATTGTGTCGCTCGAATCGAAAGCCTTCTGGAAGCCGGTCACCAACGACATCATTTTCGTGGCTCCCGACCAGGCCCAGAAGCGCCGCGACTACGAAGAAGAGATCGTCCGCACGATTTACCTGAAAAACACGCTGCTCCCGCAGGATTTAACGGAAATCGTAAACGGGCTGCGCCAATTGCTGGATCTGCGCCGCGTGCAGCAGTTCAACGCGCAGAACGCGATTATCGTGCGCGACACGCCGGATAAGGTGATGCTGGCTGAGAAGATTGTCAACGATATCGATAAGCCCAAAGCGGAAGTCGTCGTGCAGTTCTCGGTGCTGCAGGCGCGGCGCGATCGCGTTCAAGACTTGGGGATCAATCCCGGGACGAGCGTAGGCAACATCGCTTCGGTCACGTTCACTCCGCCGGGAACGACTACAACCACTCCCTCAACTACGGGCACCACGACGACCCCCACGACCACTGCCGGCATTCCGCTGAATGCCCTTCATTCTATCGGGACCGGCGACTACAGCATCACGCTGCCCAGCGCAACGGCCACGGCTCTTTTGACGGATAGCCAGACCAAAATCATCGACGACCCACAGATTCGCATGGTCGATGGCCAGGAAGCCAAGCTGAGGATAGGCGAGCGCGTGCCGGTAGCCACCGGAAGCTTCCAGGCAGGCGTCGGCGTCGGAACGACGGGTACGGCGGGACTCGTGAATCCATTGGTGAATACCCAATTCCAATATTTGGACGTTGGCGTAATTATCGACGTGACGCCGCGCATTCATCCTGAAGACCACGAAGTCAGCCTCAAGCTCTCGGTTGAGGTCTCTTCGGTATCCGGAACCCAAAATATTGGCGGAATCAATCAGCCGGTAATCAGCACAAAGAAAATCGAGCATGACGTGCGCCTGCAGGACGGCGAAGTCAACATTCTCGGCGGTCTCATCGAGAAGTCGAATACACACAACGTGGCAGGCTGGCCGGGGCTCTCGCAGATTCCCTTTCTGAAATATTTCACCTCCGAAACGGATACCGAAAACGTGGACGAGGAAGACCTGATCGTCGTGACGCCGCACATCATTCGGATTCCGAATATCACGGCGGAAAATCTGCGCAGCATCGCTTCGGGCTCGGATACGAACCCCGAGATTCGGCTGGAATCCGTGGTCATGTCGCCGCCCCTTCCAACTCAGGCTGGAGCCAACGGGGCAACCCCCGCTCCGCCCGCTGGGGTGCCCGGACCCGGTACAGCACTGGCCACAGCAGCACCCGGGGCAGCAACTCCTGGAGCGGCAATTCCTCAAGCTCAACCGGCCGCAATGGGCGAATTAGGCTTCGAGCCTGCTGCGGCTTCCATCAAGGTGGGCGAAACGACCACCATCGGCGTCGCCGTGAAAAACGCGCAAGACCTTTTCTCGGTCCCTCTGCTGATCCAGTACGACCCCAAGGTCGTCTCCATCGAAGACGTGCGCCAGGGAGGATTTCTCTCCGGAGGCGGGCAGCAGCCCATTGCCGTGGTGCAGCGAGTGGACAAGGAACGCGGCCAGGCGATCGTTTCGGCATCGCGAATGCCGAATACGCCGGGAGTGAGCGGCAACGGCACAATTGTGGGCCTGATCGTGCGCGGGGTGGCGGCCGGCAATTCCACGATCTCCATCCTGCAGGTGAACGCGCGAGATTCGCAGCAGCGGCCGCTGCAATTTACAACCAGTGAAGCGACTGTAAAGGTGCAGTAAGCCGACTTCGGAAAAGTCCATGGGCAAGGAACTCTTGCGGTTCCCAAAACGCTTCCGCCAAGCAGGCATGACCCTGCTCGAATTGATCATCGCCTGCGCGATTCTGATGATTCTGGCGTCCGCAGCCATGCCTGTGGCGCGTTATACCGTGCAACGAAAAAAAGAAGCGGAGTTGCACAGCGATTTGCGGGAGATGCGCGATGCCATCGATCGTTACAAAGACGCCGCGGATCGCAATCTGATTCGCGTGGAGGTGGGCACGGAAGGCTATCCGCCCGACCTCGATACGCTGGTCAAGGGCGTCGATATGGTCTCGCAGCCCAACGGGACTGGCATTGCGGGAGCGACGAATCCGGGACAACCCATCGCACCGTCGACGGGTGCGGGGGGAACGTCCAGCGGATTCGGCGCTTCTGGATTCGGCAATTCTGGATCGGGACTCGGCGGCTCCGGGTTCAGCGGCTCGAGCGGATTGGGCAACGCTTTCGGGCAATCCAACAGCGCCGGCAACAGCTCGAATCAAGGGCAGGATTTGGTCCGGCACGTTCGTTTTCTGCGACGCATCCCCGTCGATCCCATGACCGGCAAAGCCGAATGGGGAATGCGTTCGGTGCAGGACGATCCCGATGCGTCAAGCTGGGGCGGCAAGGACGTGTTCGACGTTTTTTCGAAGTCCACCAGCATGTCCCTTGATGGCACGAAGTACTCGGACTGGTAGCGATGAACGCTCTATTGCGTCAAGCAAAGCTGCGTCGCGCAACTGCCAATGGCAGCCGCGGATTCACCATGATCGAAATGATCGTGGTGATCGCCATCATCCTGGTGCTGATCGGCATGGCCGCGGGGCGCTACGAAAAATCGATTATTCGCTCGCGCGAGGCCGTGCTGAAGCAGGATCTGGCTACCATGCGCAACGCCATCCAGCAATACACCCTCGACAAGGAGCAGGGGCCTCAGTCGCTGGACGACCTGGTTTCCGCCGGTTACTTGCGCGAAGTGCCCACCGACCCGATCACCCGCGAGCGCGACTGGCATACCAATTTTGATAACGTTCTCCTCAGCACGGAACAGACCGCTCCGGGCATCGACGACGTGCACTCATCCTCCGACGCGATTTCGCCCTTCGCGAACACCGCTTACAGCTCTTGGTAATCGCCTGGCTGTATCCGTTCCACCAAAATTTCTGTTCTTGAGTGGCTGGGAAGTTCTCCGGTCACACCGAGGATCGACCAGCGATATCTTCGTCCCACAAATCCGGGTGTTCATCGATAAAGCGTTTCATAAGGGCAATGCATTGGGCATCGTCGATCAAGCGCACCTCTACTCCATGCGCGCACAGAAACTCCATATTCCCGGGAAAATTGCGATTTTCGCCGACGACCACACTCCGAATTCCAAACTGAACCGCGGCGCCCGCACACATCATGCACGGGCTTAAGGTCGTATACAGCGTCACGCCGTCGTAGCGCGGCCGGCGCCCTGCGTTTCGCAAGCAATCCATTTCCGCATGGGCGATGGGATCGCGCTGCTGGACGCGGCGATTGTGCCCGGTGGCGACAATCGAGCCGTTTTCCACCATTACGGCGCCGATGGGCAGGCCGCCCTCGTTATACGATTCGACCGCCTGCTGATAGGCGGCCCGGATAAATTGAAGATCGTCGTTGTTCGCTGGCATGCAATTCATGCTAGAGCTTTGCTACACTTCCGTGCAACGGGCCTGCAAACGGGCGCGACGAGCCGAGGCACGAGGCCAGATGATTCCCACCAGGCGCGATCTTCTCAAACTCTCCGCCATTGCGGCGCTGGCGCTATTGGCGCTATGGCTCACCACGGGGCGAACGCGAGGAACGCAAGCCGCGCACGCTAACCTCGCGGCGGCGGCATCGCCGGAATCGGTCACTTACTTCATTGCGGATGGGAAGAGCGGCAATGGCTTTCGTCCCGCGGACCGCGAACTGGCCCTCTGGGCTTTGCACGCCTGGCAGCGAAGCGCCGGAGCGGGACTTCGCTTCGAACCCGCACCCGAAAGCGCCGCGCTTGTTCGCCTCTACTGGGCTGAACCCGATGGCGGAGAGTTCGGCGAAACGCAGCCCTTAATGGTTCATGGCAGGCGCGGAGCGGCCGTGTTCATCCGGCCTGACGTAGCGGCGCTGGGTCCCGATCTCGCGGAGCGCGCCGCGGCCGATGACCTTCTTCGCGACACCGTCGTCTACCTCACCTGCCTGCACGAACTCGGGCACGCGCTGGGCCTCGATCACACCCGCGATTTTCGCGACATCATGTATTTCTTTGGATATGGCGGAGACATCCCCGCATACTTCGCGCGGTATCGCGCGCAGATTCAAACCCGAGCCGACATCGCCAAAGTCTCAGGCCTTTCCGATGGAGACGTAGCCCGCATTCGCGCGATCTACGCGCAAGATGTGCACGCACTGCCGTCCACGCGCTGAGCGGATCGGATTAAAACTCGTTTTCGTGCCAGCCTACCTCTGGCTCACCGTCGTCTTGGAATATTTGTGCAGCACCTCTCCGCCCGTCTGCCCGCCGTACACGTTGCCTGCGGGATCGGCGGCCACGCCTTCGATGCCGTTATTGTTGTTGCCGTCGGGATTCGGCTCGTTAAACGGAATCATGGCCGTGACTTTGCCGTCCTTTACGCTCCCGATGCGGATGCCGCGCTTGAACCCGGGATTCTGTTTGGCATTGGACTGCGAATCGGCCACATAAATCATGTCGTTCTTGTCGATGAAGAGCCCGCTGGGGCGCCCGAACTGCTTCCACTCCGCGAGGAACTTGCCATTCTGATCGAAAATCTGGATGCGGCTGTTGGAGCGATCGGCCACGTACAAGCGTCCTCGGGAGTCCATGGCGATGCTGTGCGGAGCGCTGAACTCACCGGGGCCGGACCCGTGCTTGCCCCAGGCCTTGATAAATTTGCCGTCTTTGGAAAACTTCACCACGCGCCCATTGCTATCGGGATCGTGTCCGTCGGCAACGAAGATATCTCCGTTCTTCGCCACTACCACGTCCGTGGGACCATTGAACGTGTCCGGCCCTTCGCCCGCAACACCCGCCTTGCCCAACGTCATCAAAACCTTGCCGTCGCGGCTGAACTTGAATACCTGCTGGCCCTTGCCGTCTTTTCCTTGGGCATCGGTAACCCAGATATTTCCCTGCGAGTCGATGGCCAGCCCGTGAGCCTGCACAAACATGTCGTTGCCAAAGCTGGTCAGCAGCTTGCCCGAGGGATCGAACTCCATGATGGGCGGATTGCTTCGATGGAAGACCCAGATATTTCCTTGCGCGTCGCAATCCACCCCGATCACCTGGCTCCATTTGATGTTCGACGGCAGATCGGGCCAGCCCTCGACCATGTGGTAGGGAGTGCTTTGCGCGAATGCCGCCAGCGCGGAGAGAACCATCGCGGCCGCCAGACCGGCGTAACGCGCCGCTTTTCCTCTAAGTGTGGGTGACATCGACTATCTCCTTCTTCATGCTCGATCGCGGCACGCTCTGCCCTTTCGCTGCTCGCGGCGTGCCCGCGCCCGAAGCATACGCCCATCCCGCCGCCGTTGCCAAAGGAACGCGGGCAATCGTTCGACGCCCCCTGGTGATCGACCGCCCGCGAAAAGTGCGGAAAGGCGAGAAATACGTGGAGTTTAACCGCTTACAGGTTTCCCTGTAGGCCTCTTTCGGCAATTACATCGTTTCCTGTAACGCCGAAAAACTACCCTCATGATATTAAGGATGTTCCCGCTTCGGGCGGGATTCCCCCGAAATGCGTGGGCCAAGTTTTTGCAGAGGCAGTTTTGCGGCCAATAAGAAGACACGAACGAGGAGAGTCTAGATGAAGAGAAACAACCAACCCGACACAGCGCCAGCAGCCACGGCCACCGCCCCGGAAGTAAAGAGCAACGGGCACGTCAACGGTGAGCTGGCGTCTGCGGACCTGAGCCTCATTCTCGCCAGTCTTCAGACCATGCGCGACGGCGACTTCTCCGTGCGCCTCCCGGGTGCGTGGACCGGCTTGGCCGGCAAGATCGCCGACACGTTCAATGAAATTGTCTCCGCCAATCAACAGATGGCCCAGGAACTGAAGCGCGTCGGGCAGGTGGTCGGCAAGGAGGGCCGCACCCGTGAGCGCACCCGGTTCCACCATTCCGAAGGCGCGTGGGGCGAGATGGAAGTTTCGGTGAACACGCTGGTCGAGGACTTGCTGCGACCCACCACGGAAGTCACCCGCGCCATCGCCGCCGTCGCCCAAGGTAACTCTGACCCAAACGGTGCGTCTGGACGTGGACGGCCGTCCGCTGGAAGGCGAATTCCTGCGCTCCGCGAACATCGTCAACACCATGATTCAGCAGCTCGGCGTCTTCACCTCGGAAGTAACCCGCGTGGCCCGCGAAGTCGGCACCGACGGCAAGCTGGGCGGCCAGGCCCAAGTGCCCGGCGTGGCCGGCACCTGGAAGGACCTCACCGATTCCGTCAACTCCATGGCCAGCAACTTGACCGGCCAGGTGCGCAACATTGCCGAAGTCGCTACCGCCGTAGCCAGCGGCGACCTTTCCCGCAAGATCACGGTCGACGTGCGCGGCGAAATTCTTGCAACTAAAAGAAGCCATCAACACCATGGTGGATCAGTTGCGCTCGTTCGCCTCGGAAGTCACTCGCGTGGCCCGCGAAGTCGGAACCGACGGAAAGCTGGGCGGCCAGGCCGTCGTGCCCGGCGTGGCGGGAACGTGGAAGGACCTGACCGACTCCGTAAACGCCATGGCCGGCAACCTCACCGCGCAGGTCCGCAACATCGCCGAAGTCACGACCGCCGTGGCCCGCGGCGACCTCTCCCGCAAGATCACCGTGGACGTGAAGGGCGAAATTCTCGAACTCAAAGACACCATCAATACCATGGTGGACCAGCTCAACGCGTTCGCCGGCGAAGTCACCCGCGTGGCCCGCGAAGTCGGCACCGAAGGCAAGCTCGGCGGCCAGGCCCAAGTGCCCGGCGTCGCCGGAACATGGAAGGACCTCACCGACAACGTCAACTTCATGGCCTCGAACCTCACCGGCCAGGTGCGAAACATCGCCGAAGTGGCCACGGCTATCGCCAGCGGCGACCTTTCGCGCAAGATCACCGTCGACGTGCGCGGCGAAATCTTGCAGCTCAAAGAGACGCTGAACACCATGGTGGATCAGCTCAACCGTTTCGCCGGCGAAGTCACCCGCGTGGCCCGCGAAGTCGGCACCGAAGGCCGCCTGGGCGGTCAGGCCAACGTGCCCGGCGTGGCCGGAACCTGGAAGGATTTCACGGACTCGGTCAACTCCATGGCCGGCAACCTCACCGCCCAAGTCCGCAACATCGCCGAAGTCACCACCGCCGTGGCTCGCGGCGACCTGTCGCGCAAGATCACTGTGGACGTGAAGGGCGAAATTCTGGAGTTGAAGAACACCATCAACACCATGGTGGACCAGCTCAACGCCTTCGCCGGCGAAGTCACCCGCGTGGCCCGCGAAGTCGGCACCGAAGGCAAGCTCGGCGGCCAGGCCGAAGTGCCCGGCGTTGCCGGCACCTGGAAGGACCTTACCGACAACGTCAACTTCATGGCCTGCAAACCTGACCGCCCAGGTCCGAAACATCGCCGAGGTGGCCACGGCCGTGGCTCGCGGCGACCTCTCGCGCAAGATCACCGTCGACGTGAAGGGCGAAATTCTCGAGCTGAAAGACACCATCAACACCATGGTCGATCAGTTGCGCTCCTTCGCCTCGGAAGTCACCCGCGTGGCGCGCGAAGTCGGCACCGACGGCAAGCTCGGCGGCCAGGCGCAGGTGCCCGGCGTCGGCCGGCACCTGGAAGGACCTGACCGACTCGGTCAACTCCATGGCCAGCAACCTCACCGGCCAGGTCCGCAACATCGCCGAAGTGGCCACGGCCATCGCCAGCGGCGACCTCTCGCAAGAAGATCACCGTCAACGTCAGCGGCGAAATTCTGTTGCTGAAAGAGACCATCAACACCATGGTGGACCAGCTCAACGCCTTCGCCGGCGAAGTGACCCGCGTGGCCCGCGAAGTCGGCACCGAAGGCCGGCTTGGCGGCCAGGCGCAACGTGCCCGGCGTGGCCGGAACCTGGAAGGACCTGACCGACTCCGTCAACTCCATGGCCGGCAACCTCACCGCGCCAGGTCCGCAACATCGCCGAAGTCACCACCGCCGTGGCCCGCGGCGACCTGTCGCGCAAGATCACCGTGGACGTGAAGGGCGAAATTCTCGAGTTGAAGAACACCATCAACACCATGGTGGACCAGCTCAACGCCTTCGCCGGCGAAGTCACCCGCGTGGCCCGCGAAGTCGGCACCGAAGGCAAGCTGGGCGGCCAGGCGCAAGTGCCCGGCGTCGCCGGCACCTGGAAAGACCTCACCGACAACGTCAACTTCATGGCCAGCAACCTCACCGGCCAGGTGCGAAACATCGCCGAAGTGGCCACGGCCATCGCCAGCGGCGACCTCTCCCGCAAGATCACCGTGGACGTGCGCGGCGAAATCCTGCAGCTCAAAGAAACGCTCAACACCATGGTGGAGCAGCTGCGCTCCTTCGCCGCCGAAGTGACCCGCGTGGCCCGCGAGGTCGGCACCGAAGGCCGACTCGGCGGCCAGGCCAACGTGCCCGGCGTGGCCGGAACCTGGAAAGATCTCACCGACTCTGTCAACGCCATGGCCGGCAACCTCACCGCCCAGGTCCGCAACATCGCCGAGGTCACCACCGCCGTGGCCCGCGGCGACCTGTCCCGCAAGATCACCGTGGACGTGAAGGGCGAAATCCTCGAGCTGAAGAACACCATCAACACCATGGTGGACCAACTCAACGCCTTCGCCGCCGAAGTCACCCGCGTGGCCCGCGAAGTCGGCACCGAAGGCAAGCTCGGCGGCCAGGCCCAGGTGCCAGGCGTGGCCGGCACCTGGAAGGATCTGCACCGACAACGTCAACGTCATGGCCGCCAACCTGACCGAGCAGGTGCGCGGCATCGTCAAAGTGGTCACCGCCGTCGCCAACGGCGACCTCACACAGAAACTGACGGTGAACGCCAAGGGCGAAGTCGCCGCGCTGGCCGAAACCATCAACAACATGACCGACACGCTGGCCACCTTCGCCGATCAGGTGACCACGGTGGCCCGCGAAGTCGGCGTCGAAGGGCGGCTCGGCGGCCAGGCCAACGTGCCCGGCGCCGCCGGCACCTGGAAGGACCTCACCGGCAACGTCAACCTGCTGGCCGACAACCTGACCAACCAGGTCCGCGCCATCGCCGAAGTCGCCACCGCCGTGACCAAGGGCGACCTGACCCGATCGATCCAGGTGGAAGCCAGCGGCGAAGTGGCCGAGCTGAAAGACAACATCAACACCATGATCGACAACCTGCGGCTCACCACCGACCGCAACACCGAGCAGGACTGGCTGAAGACCAACCTGGCCCGGTTCACCGGCATGTTGCAGGGCCAGCGCGATCTGGCCACCGTCGGCCGCATGCTTCTTTCGGAACTGGCTCCCCTGGTGAACGCGCAGCAGGGCGTGATCTACAAGATGGAGACGGAAGAGTCGGCCGGCATGAGGCTGCTCTCGGCGTTCGCCGATGATGGCCAGCGATGGGCACCCGCAGGCGCTTCGCATCTGGGGCAAGGGCTGGTCGGCCAATGCGCCGCTCGAGAAGCGCCGCATGCTGATCACCGAGTTGCCCGAGCGACGCCATCCCCATTCGCTCCGGCCTGTTCAAGGCCGTTCCGCGCAACGTCATCGTCCTGCCCGTGCTTTTCGAGGGCCGCGTCAAGGCCGTCATCGAACTGGCCTCGCTCAGCGCCTTCACAGCCTCCCACCTGGCCTTCCTCGATCAACTGACCGTCCAGCATCGGCATCGTGCTCAACACCATCGAAGCCACCATGCAGACCGAAGGCCTGCTGAAGCAGTCGCAGCAGCTGGCCACCGAACTGCAGACCCAGCAGAAGGAGTTGCAGCAGACCAACGAGCAGCTGGCGCAAAAAGCCCAGCAGCTGGCCGAGCAGAACGTCGAAGTCGAGCGCAAGAACCAGGAAATCGAGCAGGCTCGCCGCGCGCTGGAAGAAAAGGCCAAGGAGCTGGCGCTCACTTCCAAGTACAAGTCCGAATTCCTGGCCAACATGTCCCACGAGCTGCGCACGCCGCTCAACAGCATCCTGGTGCTTGGCCAGCAGCTCAGCGACAATCCCGACGGCAACCTCACGCCCAAGCAGGTCGAGTTCGCCCGCACCATTCACGGCGCCGGCACCGACCTGCTGAACCTGATCAGCGACATCCTCGACCTCTCCAAGATCGAGTCCGGCACGGTCTCGGTCGAAGCGGAAGACGTGTTCTTCTCCGAGCTTGCTGGAGATGGTCGCCCGGCCGTTCCGCCACGAGGCGGAAAACCGGCGTCTCAGCTTCGAGGTCCACCCCGACGCGCATCTGGCGCGCAGCCTGGTCACCGACTCCAAGCGCTTGCAGCAGGTGCTCAAGAACCTGCTCTCCAACGCCTTCAAGTTCACCGAGCAGGGCGGCGTGCGGCTCTCCGTTTCGCTCGCGGAAACCGGCTGGAGCACGGATCATCCGATCCTCAGCGCGGCCGCCTCCGTGATCGCCTTTGAGGTCGCCGACACCGGCATCGGCATCCCGCTCGAGAAACAGCGAATCATCTTCGAGGCCTTCCAGCAGGCCGACGCAGGCACCAGCCGCAAGTACGGCGGCACCGGTCTGGGACTGGCCATCAGCCGCGAAATGGCCAACCTGCTGGGCGGCGAAATTCAGTTGCGCAGCGCTCCCGGCAGAGGGCAGCACCTTCACCCTGTACTCTGCCGCAAACCTACGTTGGGCCCATCCGCGGCCATCGCCGACAGAGAGCCGGCTTCCGTATTCCGCAGTCGCCTCGTGCAGTTGGCTGCGGCCAGTGCGTCGTGGAGCGCGCCGTGAAGCAGATTCGCCGACGATCGCGACAATCTCGAGCCCGGACGACGCGGTCCTGCTCATCGTGGAGGACGATCCGCACTACGCCCGCGTCTTGTGCGACCTGTCCCGCGACAAGGGATTCAAGGTTCTCGTGCGCCATCGCGGCACCGACGCTCTCGCGCTGGCCCGCGAATATCAGCCCACGGCAATTTCGCTCGACGTGTTCCTGCCGGACATGCTGGGCTGGACCGTGCTGAACCATCTGAAGCAGGATCCCGCCACCCGCCACATTCCCGTGCAGATGCTCACCCTGGATGAGGACCGCCAGCCACGGCTTGGCCCGCGGCGCTTTCTCGTTCGTCACCAAACCCACATCGACGCGAGGCGCTGGAAGCGGCCCTGACGCGCATCAAGGACTACGCCAGCCGCGACCGCAAGCGCTTGCTGGTCGTCGAAGACAATCCCGCCGAGCAAATGAGCATTCGCGAGCTGCTCGGCCACGACGACATCGACATCTGCACCGCTCGGCACGCGGCGAGGAAGCCCTCGAACGCCATCAGGGAGCAACTACGATTGCGTGGTGCTCGACCTGCGCCTGCCGGATATGTCCGGCTTCGAAGTGCTGGACCAGATTGCGCGAGACGCCCTGAGCTCAGCGACCTGCCCGTGGTCGTTTTCACCGGCAAGGAGCTTTCGCCCGAGGAAGAAGCCCGCCTGCACACGCTGGCCCGCAGCGTCGTGGTGAAGGGCGTGGAATCGCCGGAACGCCTGCTGGACGAAACCGCCTCTGTTCCTGCACCGCGTCGTCTCTGAGCCTGCCGCGCGGAAAAGCAGCGATGCTCGATCGCCTGCATCGCTCCGACGAAGCGCTGGTCGGCAAGAAGGTGCTGGTCGTCGACGACGACGTGCGCAACATCTTCGCGCTGAGCAGCGTGCTGGAGCGCCGTGGCATGAGCGTGCTCACCGCCGGCACCGGCCGCGAGGCCATTCAGACCATCTGGAATCGACGCCCGACTTGGCCATCGTCTTGATGGACATCATGATGCCGGAAATGGACGGCTACGAGACCATGCAGGTGATCCGGCAGAATCCATCGTTCCGCCGCTTGCCCATCATCGCCTTGACCGCCAAAGCCATGAAAGGTGACCGCGAAAAGTGCCTCGAAGCCGGCGCCTCCGAATATCTGGCCAAGCCGGTGAATACCGAACAGCTACTTGTCGGCACTGCGCATGTGGCTGCATCGCTAAGGTGAACATATCCATGACAAACACACCGACCAGCAACCAGTCTTTCAGCGCCACGAACGGGAGGACATCTGTGAACGGCAAAGTCAACATCCTGATGGTGGACGATCAGCCCGCCAAGCTGCTCAGCTACGAGGCCATCCTGGACGAACTCGGCGAGAACCTGATCAAAGCCAATTCGGGCAGAGAGGCCATGGAAGTGCTCCTCAAAAACGACGTGGCCGTCGTTCTCATGGACGTAAGCATGCCCGAGCTCGACGGCTTTGAACTGGCCGACATCATCCGCCAGCATCCGCGCTTCGAGAAAACGGCCATCATTTTCATTTCCGCCGTGCACTTGACCGATATCGACCGCATCAAGGGCTATCAGCGCGGCGCCGTCGATTACATCTCCGTTCCCGTGGTTCCGGAATTGCTCCGCGCCAAGGTCAGCGTGTTTGCCGAACTGCACCGCAAGACCCGCGATCTCGAGATGCTGAATTTCGAGCTCCGCTGCCTTTCGGGCCGCTTGATTGCCACGCAGGACGACGAACGGCGCCGGTTGGCGCGGGAAATGCACGACGGTTTTGGCCAGGATTTGGTGGCTGCCAAGATGGTGCTGGATCGAATCAATCTAGCGGAGGACTGCCCGGAATGGTCCCGGGAAGCCTCAGCCGATGCCAGCCGCCTGCTCGATAGCGCCATACAGCAGGTTCGCAGCATGTCTCATCTGCTCCATCCGCCCATGCTGGACGAAGTCGGGTTGAAATCGGCGCTGGAGTGGTATCTGGATGGACTCGCCAAGCGCAGTGGTATCGACATTTCCATCGATATCACTCCCGCCAATTTTCCCCGGCTCACGCCCGAGCTGGAGACCACCGTCTTCCGCATCATTCAAGAAGCCCTTACCAACGTGTTCCGGCATTCGGGCGCCAGCGCCACGTGGGTTACGCTGGCCGAAACCCAGGGCCAGCTCATCTTTTCCATACGCGACAACGGAAAGGGCATTTCCGAGAAGGTTATGGAGTTCCGCCCCGATCGGATCGGCGTCGGAATCGGCGGGATGAAGCAGAGGGTAAAGGAAGTAGGTGGAGACTTGCACATCACGAACGCGAATCCCGGCACGGCCGTTCAGGTCACCATCCCCACCGGTGTTACGCGCAAAGAGGCTACGGCGACAGCCTGAATCTCATCTTGGGTAGGAAGTAAAGTCGCGCTAAACGCCTGCAGCCCGCTCGCACACTAAAGACTTTTCTTACTGTGGCGGGGGAATACTTCCGTCGTCCTGAGTCCGTCTTTTCAGCGTAGGCCGGCCAGGGTCGGAGTCTTCCGGATTCTGGATGTGCGCATCCGCATCCGATGTGGGAATGTCGTAAACGTATTTGATCGTAATCGGCGTTCCCGAACGGCCGTTGTCGATGTGCAAGGTTTCATAAAGCTGCCGGCCGTCCTCCGAAAGTTCGTAGACTCGGCTCATCTTCCCGCCCAGGGGGCTCTTTTCGTCCGATACCAGGTGATTTCCGTCCCAATGCGCCGCGATCTCTTCACGGTTATTGTCCGTCTGCTTCGGAACCAGCCGCCCGTCGGTGTACAGAAGCAACTTGCGATATTGGTCCTCGGTCACATCGATCTCTTGATCCTTCAGATCGACATTCAGCAACCCTGCGGGACGAAGCAGCGGCTGAATTTTTGGATTGTTCTCGATATCCTGCCCGCCATAGCCAGGTCCCCCAGGCCTGCCTCCCGGATAGCCACCGCCTGGGTAGCCGCCCCCTCTTGGATAGCCGCCCCCGGGGTAACCCCCACCGGGATACCCTCCGCCAGGATAACCTCCACCAGGATAGCCGCCGCCCGGGTAGCCGCCGCCAGAATTGCCAATGTTCGGAGCACCTTCCGCAATTCGAACCTTCTCCCGCGGATCGTCGCTCTGGTCTTTATTCATTTTCCAGAGCCCGGCGAGAGTCGTTCTCGGCGGCGGCGCGGGAGGTCTGGGCCTGGGCGCGGGCGCGGCCCGGCGCTCGGTAGGCTCCGGCTGTGATTGCGATTGTGAGCCTGAGGGTGGCGGAAGCGGCCCCGGCGCTGCCTGCGCGCGAGCGCGGTTGGGAACCAGAAGGAAGGCTGCGCTGAGCAATCCGAAAAGTACGTACGTGTCGACTTTTCCGGCGTTCATTTCATTCCGCTCCGGCGCAGGCCGTGCAGCTTGCAACAGCCTGGCGCTTGTTCGACCCGGACTTACTTTCTTCGAAGATACTCCTTACAGAGGCGGACGCAAGTGGCAATTCCGGTGCGTGACAACCCGCCGGCACGATGAGGTTCGTGCCCTGTTCCTCAAATATTCTTCCCTCGGTTTCCAACTACGGCGGGGTTCTGTCCCAAGAGCTAAATTGCTTTCCTAAAAAAGTGCGCAACCTTATGCCCGCCCTCCTCCGTGTAGTAGACCGTCACCTTGGCGGTTTTTTCGGTTCCCGCTTCGACGTCCTGTCCCGCATCCTTGGCGGCGCTATCCGTCAGGCGATACACCTGGTCCGTTCCATCGGCGGCTTTCACGGTGAGCGTTTTGGCGCCTCGATCGATGTGGGTTACGGTGCCTTCCGTCGATTTCAGTCCATCCCTGCCGATGTTGTCGAACTCGTCGGCGGTTTCGTCGGCTCCTTTGGCCGTGTAATGCACCGCCACCTGGCTGCCTTCTTTCAGTCCATGGAAGGTATCCTTAGCGGCATCGGCGGTATCTGTTGCCCCATGCACCGCCGTTCGCTTGACGAAGTGAAACGTATGCTCGCTTCCGTCGCCTAGCTTGACGACGACCGTCTTCGCCCCGGCATCCAACTTCATCACAGTTCCAACGAGAATACCGTGGTGTTCCTCGATGGCGGGCGCGGCTAGGGAGCAAACCATCACCATCGTCAGCAGTAACAGAATCGTTGAGCAGAAGCGTATCAGCATTATTGCCTCCGGCTTAGTGGAATCTGGCCTCGCAAATCTGATGTCAGGTGCACCCGATCCGTTGCACGGATTGTGGTCCGGAAATCACGATTTGCCCATCGTGAGGATAAGCGCGTCCAACCCCTTCCAGGCGATCTGCACTCCTATGCACAGCAGAATGAACGCGATCACCCGTAAAACGCCATGGACGGTTTGCCGGGGAATTTTAGTGGCGAGTTTCTGGGCGTAAGCGTAGCTCAGATACACCACGATGCAGTTCAAGAGAATGCCCCCGAAAATTCCCAAGTGCGCGAATCCTTCATCAATAAGATTCCTCTGCGAGGCATGAGCACTCAAGGTCAAAGTAACCACGATGCAACCGGGTCCTGCGGTTATCGGGAAGGTGAAGGGATAAAAAATCCTGTCGCGCAGTGAGCTTCCATTGGGAGGCGAGACCGGCACACTTGTTTCCGTGCTCACATCGTTCTGATTCAGCAGATTCCAGCCCATCGCCGCCAGGACGAACCCTCCCGCGAATTGGACCACCGGCAGCGAGATCCCAAAGAACGCCAGAATAGCCGCCCCGCCGAGATCGATGGCCAGAAGAAAGAACAGGGTATTGATGGCGATTCGGCGCGCCAGGATTCGAAAGACTTCGAGTTTTTCGGGACCGACCAACCCTAACAGCAACAGCGCCGACCCCAGCGGATTGATTACCGGCAAAAGGGCGCTGAACGCCAGCGGCAGAAATTTCAGAGCGAGCATTGTTGCCGAGTCCTCGCGAACCTCAAGGTGTGCATGCTATCAGAAACGAATCCAATCGCGTCGCCCTGCCTGAGCCGATACAGTCCGTTATACGATCCAGGCGCGTTATAACGCGCCTCATACAGCATCGGCGATAGCCCGAGCACGCTCCTGCGGGTGTAGCTTCGCTGAATGACAATTTGACGGCGTGGAATTAGCAGAGGGACCGGGTGACGGGCGTCAGGGCGCGTTCTTGGCGCTGGCTCGCGGATTCACCTTCACATCTACATCGTAGGTCGAGAAGGTCGCCCCGTCGGTGGCAATCGCGCGGATTCGGTAGTCGCCCGGTTCGCTGAAGCTCACCTTGGTCTCCGATGTGAGCGGCTTCCCGTAAACAGCCGGGCTCAACTCCGGATCGAATTGAACTTTGCCGGGACCCCGGTAAAGGATCCATCGAATCTTCACGCCTTCCACGCGCCCGCCCCGGTCTCCGGGACCCGGCTTGGGAAGCCCGTCATCGGTGGCCGTCACGCTCAACGTGGCAAGAGCCGGCAGGGTGACGTTGGTTTGGCTGGCGCCTCCGGTGATGATGGGAGGCTTATTGTCGGCAGTGGGGTTGGAGTTGGCGGTGCTCAGGAAAGGATCGGAAGGGGCATTTTTGGCGATGAGCAGGTCGTCTATCTCCCATTCCGGCTGCAGCCAACCCTTAGAGAGATTCGTCCTGCCCCGGTTCGTGAGCGTCCAAACCAGCCGCTTGGTTTTGGCCCAGTCTTTAGGGACAACCACCTTGAACACAAACCATCTTCGCCCAGGGTAGAAGTGCGTCGGCTGGCCTTGATCGCCGTTTCCAAGATCGAAGCTATTCTCGGGGCCGATGGGGATGTCGATCTCCTCGTCGGAATTTCGGTTGAGATAGCCGAAATACATCGAGAAGGAACCGTCGGCATTGCTCTCCCACCCGTCAAACGTGGGACTCACATCCTGCCCCCGGCGGTATTCGGCTCCCGGATAAGTGATCTGGGCGTTCAAGCGCAAGCCGCCTGCGGCGAGGCAAAGCACGGCGGCAAAAATAGCCGCCCCGCATCGATGCCGATTCCAACCCTGAGGCAATTCCCTTTTTTCCATTAGCGCGTACTTGTGAGCGTGCGCTGTTCGGCCTTGCGCTCTTCGGTCTCTTTTTTGAAGTCTTCGTCGGACATGTAGTAGTAGCTCAGCCAGGCTGAGCCCATCTCGTCTATGGTTCGTTCTCCCCATGTGACCTGCGCGTCCGGATCGGGATTGAATCTGCTCTGGTCGCTGTTGTCGTGCCACATGATGCTATGGAGAATAGTCCCCGCCGGCAGCAGCGGAGCCGAATCGTCCGCGTAAACGTAGTTGCGCATCCAGTTGAATTCGAACCGGGCGCAACTGAGCATCTCCGTTTTCCCGCTCGGATAGATGGCCTCCAGGCATTCGGCCTTCCCGCGGTTATGCATGTGCGGCTGGAACGAGAGCAACCGGGTCGGCTTGATGAGCCCCATGTAAGCATCGGACCGCACGTTGGCTTCGTGTGGCCGGATGTCGATCGTATTCACGCCCACGGTGAGTGAAGTGATCACGTGCTTGGGCACGTAGCCCTTGGGATAAAACTTCAAGCCCAACTCCACGTTGGTGGGAGTCTCCGTGCCGCTGGCGTGCAGGTGGAACTGGAAGTTGATTTTGGTTCCCGCCTTGATCAGCCGGCCCGAACCTTCCGTGAACACGTCCGCGCCCTTGCCGATCGCATACTCATTGAGGAACACGCCCTGCTCGCCGACCTCGAGTGAAACGTTCCCGTCGAGTTGGCCGCTGTGCCGAGTGCCGGCATCCGCTTCGACGAGCGATGTCCGGATGTGGTGAATGACGTTATATCCCTTGGTGGGAATAATCTGGATCGCTTGAACGTAGCGGTCTTCCGTAAGGCCGGGATCGACCAGGATGTCCGGCCACCAGTCGGGTCCGTGGGCCTTGACGAGCACGTCTTTCGGCAGCGTTATGACCATGTCCGGCTTGCCGATCTGCCAGTCTTGATCGTTCGCGAACTTGCGCGCCGGCGGCATCTCCGCCGGGTTTCCCTCCACCGCCCCGCCATCCACCCACTTCACGATGGTCGCGATCTCTTCATCACTCAGGGACTCGTCATTAGAGAAATGCTGAACTCCCACGTTCCGATCGATCAGCCACGGCGGCATCTCCCGCGCCTCCACCTTCTGCTTGATCGCCTTGGCCCACGGACGCGCCTCCCCGTAAGTTACCAGCGACATCGGCGCGACCGTGCCCACGTGGTGGCAGATCTGGCAATGCTGCTGGAGGATCGGCACCACGTTTTTCGCGAAGGTGACCTGGTCCTGCGCCTGGGCTGCGGCGGACGTCAGCATCAATACGCCGATCGCCATCGACAAGGTGAACGATAAGGTGAAGGTGGTCTTCATGAATTCACTCCTCGCTTGAGAATTCGATCCGCCCCGTATAACTGCCGACAACTGCCGACAACTGCCGATGACTGCCGGCCTAGGCTTTTGAAATTTCCGACGTTTCGCCCGCCGCGTTCTTCCCCGCGATGCGGCCTTGGACGACGCAGCGCGCCAGGCCGTGCAGGCTGAAGCCGCCGGCGCTCTCTCCCGCGCAATAGAGACCCGGAATTACGCTGCCGGAAAAATCCATCACCTGGCACTTGGCGTTGATGCGCAGCCCCGCGCGGGTGTCGTGAATCACGGGCATGGCCCAGGCCGCATAGAAGGGCGGCGTCTGAACTTTGTATTTGGGAGCGGGCTTCCCGAAGTCGGCGTCGTTCCCCGAATCCACGAACGAGTTGTAACGCCCGACCGTGCTTTCCAGGGTAGCGCCGGATATCGGCTTGCGTTGATATTGATTCACAATGGCGGACGCCAATTCACCCAGCGTGTTTCCCGAGAAGAAATACCCGTCGGGGTCCACGTGAGGCGGCGCAACCGTCCACTGCTCGCGTTTCGCGGCATCGGCATCGAAGATGGCCCAAATGGGGCCGCCGCCGTTGACCGTCTCTCCGGTGCCGGCCAGTGCGGCGTCTAGAAAATTAGCCGGGTCGTACTTGATATTTTTAGCATTGAGGTAACTGCCGGGCTTATAGGAAGCGAGTCCATGGTAATTGTTGGCCGTATACTGGCCGGCAGTCTCGTCGTAGAAGCGCGCGCCGGCCTGGTTCACGAGAATCACGTTCTGGTAGTCGCGCACCGTAAGGCCGCTGGCTCGAACCAGGTGGAAGACAGGGCTCCCCGGCTGCCACTCCAGGTTTCGATAGCCGTATCGAGTGCCGATCCGGCCCGCCTTGGTCAGCCGATCGCCGAACTCTCCCACTTGGTTGTACGCACCCCAGAGTGAAGCGCCTATGGCGATGCCCGCCAGTTCTCCGCTGGCGTCCTGAAAAGAGTAAGGCTCGCCGGCCACGCCGTTGTACTCCTCCGTCAATCTGACGTCGAAGACTCTCCGAAAGTTCACGTTGTTGCTGGAACCGCCGGTGGCCAGGATCACCGCCTTGTGCGCGGCAATGTTGAGGGTCTTACCCTCACTGGTGGCTTTGATGCCCAGAACTTTTCCGGACGTAGTTCCCTGCCGGACGAGGCTGGCCATCTTGTGCTTCAAGAGAATCTGCACGTTGGCTTTCCGTGCCGCCGCTTCCAGCGGCCGCACCAGCCCAACTCCGGACGACGTGGTCGCCGCAACGCTGGGGTCCGCCGGCTTTCCGGTCTGCATCATCGTCCACCCCAGGGGAGCGGCGTGGTTCTCCCGCAGGGCGGAGTTTCCGGTGGAATTCGCGCCTTGATTGTCGGGCGCTTTTTCGACGAACGTCACGCCATGCGCGACCAGCCACTCGAACGTCGGCGCGCTATTATCCGCAAAGGCGCGAATGATCTCCTTGTCGTTGTATCTGTAATCGGGGAAGCCGTTGGACTCGACCACGGACCAATCGGTGAGGTCCGCGTACAAGAGGTCCGCTGAGTCCTCGATGCCATACTTCTTCTGCCGGCTCGTCCCGCCACCGAGCGCAACGTTGCCGCCGCTCACCATGGCGTGGCCGCCAATATCGAAGTTCGCGTCGATCAGGACGACCGATGCGCCTTGTTCGGCGGCTTCAATAGCTGCGGGCAGCCCTGCGGCCCCCGCGCCGACCACCACAATATCCGCTTGTTTATCCCAATGCGGCGGATGGCCTTGCGCCTCCGCCTGTGGCGCACTCAAGCCGCTCAAAGCCGCCGCGCCGACGCCGACCCCGGCGGTCTTTACAAAATCGCGCCGCGACAGTCTCTTCTTGCGCTGATTATCCTGAGGATCGCTTGCCACGTCGGGTCTCCCGATTGCGGCTGAGGCTTGTCTCTTTGGGCCCGTACAGGGATGTCGCTTTGATTTCTTGCCTAGCCAGTATTCTGAATTCCCACTTCGGTCTTGCGAACTTCCCTGGCTCGGAGTGTAGTCCTGCTCCGCTTAGCCTGTCAACGGAACTGCGCTGACCCTTTGCAGCCGGGCGAAACTCCTTGCATCGAGCGCGAGGGAAGTCTAAACCGCTCTAGCTATAGAGGAACGTAATCGAGAACCACCTGGAGCGGAAACTGCCTGGTTACCTTGGGCTGATCTGAATAATCCGATAACGGCGTGACGCGCACCGTGATTTTACTGCCCGCCGGTATTTCCAACGATTTCTGCAGCCAATACCGCCGGAACCACTGCGGCTGCGCCCCGCGTAGCCGCAAGAGTGGAAGATCCGCGCCCGATGGTGTGATCGCGTCAACATTCAAGGACTGATAGGCACGGTCTAGCATCGGCCGGAGCGCGACGATGCGCGCCGCCCTGGTCAGAGCGCCGCCAAAACCGGCGGGTCCGCTACGATCACCGGGATCGCCTCCAGCTTTCGGCGGGTTGATCGTGAAGGATTGCAGATCCTGAACGCCGGCAGGCGAAGTGGCGAAATACAAACCGACCGTGCTGCGGTCGGAGACCGCATTCTGCTCCTGGTCGAAATGCTTCTTGTAGTGAATCTGTAAATGAATTTTCGAGCCCGGCGCAAGCCGGAAACCGGCGCCGTCCGGCACGGGCGTGGCGTCGTTCCCAGGCTGCCAAAGCGCCAGCAGGGGACCGTTCTCGATACTGATGATGGCGTCGCGCACGATTGCGGCGTTTCCCGGCATCAGGTCGGCCGCTTTGATCCATTTGGTGCCGGTCAAATTGGTCGGCAGAACGAAGTCGCGGACTTCCTCGACCGCAGCCGGTGCCACCGTATGCTCGGCGTCCATCTGAATTGTGAGATCGGGCGGCCCTAGCTTCCACGCCGGATGAAAGGTCACCTCGGGCAGCTTGGCGTCGGGATCGCCTTGCGGCGTGCCTCCCGAGGCCCACACCACCATCACGTCCAGGTCACGCGAACTGATCGGGTACCCGTCTTCGATCGCCGGACTCATCGGGTCCACCGGCCACGGCGGCATACGGCCCGCCGTGAGCTCCTCGCGAATAGATTCCGCCCAGGGCATCGCCGCGCCGAACGTCACCAGCGACATGGGCGCCGGCCCGCCCGGGACGTGGCATTCGCCGCAGTGCTCCCGCAATAGCGGAAATACATCCTTGTTGTAGTCGTATTTCGACGTTACCGGCGTGTGCGCATCCGTATGCGGCGTGGCGAAAATGAGGAAGAGGCCCGTCGCCAGAAAAATGGCAACGCACGTTGCCGTCGCGCGGCCAAGTTTCTTACTGGCTTCCATACGCCCGCTCGACATCACCAATTGCCATGGAGAATTCGCGATAGAGAGGCAGCAAACGCTCCTTGTTGCCGAGGTCTCCGGCGGCGTCGATCTGCCATGCCGCCATGGTCAATCGCCTCACCGCGCTCATCATCTCAGCGCGCTGGCCTTCCGGAATTTCATCCGCGTGGCTTTGCTCGAGCTCGAGAGCCACGTCCTTTGCGCGGATCGCCGGATACCAGAGCGCGCCCAGATTGCCTGCGTCGAGCAGCATCTTCACCGAGTCCGCGCGCTCGGCCAACTCCTGGAGCAGTCCCTGCGTGGTCATGGGCAGGGGCGCTTCCGGTCTGAACGTGCCAGGCGTGAAAGTCACGCTGTCGCCCGACTGAGGCGAGGGTATGTCGGGACTCGCGGCGATCACTGGCGTCTGCGAGCCCGTCTGTGCGGCGGCTCTCGCCTGCGCCGCTGCGTTGGCAAAAGATATGGCGGGGCCCGGCTCCTTCGAGTAATCGGCGAACGTGAAGTCGAAAACCCGCTCCTTGTCGTCCGGCTTGAACTTTACGCGCAGCGTGAATTTCGCCGGCAGCTCCATAGCCGGCATGGGCACTTCGAGAATATTGCGATCCTTTGTTTGCACGGCGGTTTGCGCGGGCTTGAGCGAAACAAATGGCCCGGCGTCATTCCCCTGTGCATCGCTTTTCGCCACTTGGGCGGAAAAGCCGGTCACGGCCAGCGGCTGGGTCATGTCGTTGTAGAAATACACGCGGAAGGTATGCGGTTGCACCCAGGTGCCCTCGAGATGGTGCCAGTTGTCGTCGGCCATGAAGAATTGCCCGCCGTGGCGCGGATTGTGATCTCCGTGCGCGCGCCGCTCATAACCCTTGATCCGCGCGCTGCCATCGCCGCACGCGCCCGGGTCGAGTTCGTGGACCTTGGAATTGTCCTTGCACGTGAAATACAGCGCCGCCGTGATGGGCACCAGTTCGCTCTTGTCCACGGGACAAATGCCCGGCTTTTCCTGAATGAACGACTCGAACTTGAGGCACGAGTACACGGTGGCGATACGAATCGGCAAAAGAGGCTTCCCGGATTGCGGGCAGTTCCCCGGCTGGTCCTCGAGAACTCCCTCCTCGCCCGGCGTCGGGCAAACGTATGACACCGGCGGCAACTCGTTTGCGGCCGCCGCGTTGGCAACGACAACGCGGACCTCATGCAGTGTGGAAAAGTCGCCGTCATAAACCGTCGCCGTAATGTGATCGCCGGCTTTCAGCGTCAAGTTGCCGGGCTGATCGATGCGGTAGTTCATCGTCATCGGGCCCATCCAGCCCGGTACATTGTCACCACTAACCGTCAAAATCCCGGCGCTCACATCGATCTTCTCCACGGTACCGCGAAACGCATGGGCCTTCTTGCCATTGGTCTGAGCGGCAGAAGATTTCGACGGAGAGCTTGAAGCGCGCCCCGATGTCTGAGCGGAAAGCGACGCCCCAAAGCCGAGCATGGCCGCAAACACCAGGACCGCCGCTATGCTCAGGCGCATGTTCACGAGTCTAACCTATCTGGACACGATACGATTGCGGCTCCGCGGCCGCCAGGCCCTCAACATCGCCGAACGTCGCCAACAACTGTCGCTCAACGGCCACCGGTCGAGGCAGATTCCGGTTTGAAGGCGCCGGTGGCCATGCCCGCCTGCTGCAGGCGTGTCACATTAGACGATCTGTCTTCCTGAAGCATCAATCCACGCGCGATCAGATCGTCTACGGCCTTTTGCACCGCCGCGGAATACGCCGCAAAAGACGCGTAGCGCTCCTCGATCGACAGGCGCGGATCGCCCGAGGCCATCCGTTCAGCCTTGGTGTTTGCAAACGCGATATATTGTCCCGCTGCTTCGCATCCATCGTTCGCTTGCGGCCCCGACCGCAGCGCCCATCCCGTAAAAGTGGCCAAGGGCACGGCCACGTCCGGCAGGCGAATTCCGGCCATGTCGTTTCCGTCAGCGTCGGTCTTTGGCACGAAACTCGGGTAGATCGGACCATTCTCGCGATTATCGAAAACGGGCGGCTTTATCGCCGGCGGATTCACCGTCATGATGCCGGTGCTGTAAAACTGGGGACCGTAGTCAAACAAGTAGCGCGTCGTCTTCAGCCCCGTGTACGTGACCCCTGGAATTTTAGGAAAGCCTACGCCGCTTTGCGGCACGGGCGGGACCAGCGTGCCATCGGACAACCGCGGAATCCGGCTGGGCGGAGGCTCTATGCCCTCGGTGGACCATTTGTCCAGCGCGACCCACAAAGCGCGCAGCACCGGCGCTGAATCCAGAGGGTTCTGAAACTGCTGGCAGTTCCCTTTCGTCGCCTGCCTTCCGGTGCCGTGCTGATGGCTGGAGATGAAATAGTCCCGGGCCATCGGGTGATCGGGCAGATCCCTCGCTCCGCTTGGGTCGGTCGTAAAAAGAGACGCCGCCTTCACCCAGTATTCATTCGCTGAGTAGACTTCCATGGCCAGCGGGCACGTCTTCGTCAACGTGCACTTGTCATACCGGCCCGCCGTTTTTCCCGTGATGGGATCGGTGGTGCGCTGGTTGGCAAACGGGAACACGCCTTCGGCATAGAGTTGATCCTGGCGATTCCGCTCGGTCCTTCCGGGTTGAGAGAACCGATAATTCATGTTGATTCCGTCTCCGGCGGCGATCCATTGAAGCATACCGTCGAAAACGATTCTGCCCGTTTCGTCCTCGTTGAATCCCAGATTGCGGAAGTCATTCAGCATGCGCGCCGGCTGCGAGAACGCGAAGGCGTAAATTCGCGTCACGTCGCCGGCCAGAGGATTGCTCGTCCCGCCGCTATCGGCCGCTGCATAGCGTAGAAACGAATTGAAATCGCGCACAGCCGCGAAGCCGATGCCATTGACGCTCGGGTCTTTGGCCGTGTACGAAAGTTCGTAAATGTCGTTGGGCTCCAGTCTTCTCCCCGCGGGAAGCAGCCGAATAGCCCTGCCGTTGTCCGCGTACTCCCAACCGGACGCCGGGATCGCCTGTGGCGGGTCGTCCAAGTGCACGCGATGAGTGAGCGTCGCCTTGGCCGTGTCGAGGATCGCGGTGGGGTAGGTCAGCGGATACAAATCGGCGGGACGGGGAGCCACGATGTACTCGTACGCGGGACCGGTAATGGAAGAGCCGTCCGGATTTTTCGCCATGGGCAGCGTGATGGTCAGGGTTAAATCGGAATTGTCGGTACCGGCTGCAAAGTCCCAGCCGCTCCACACCATCGTGTATCCGCGAGGCGCCAGGAACGTGCCCTCAGGAGCAGTCGAGGCCGCGGGGTCGTCGCCGCCGTTCGATCGGTCGAAGTCGCCGAAGAACTTGGCGCCGCGGTTCGGCGCTTCGTAGAAAACTTTGTGGTTGCCCCGGCTGAGATCGACCGGCTTCAAGATGTAAAAGTCGAAGGAGTATTCGACCTTCCCTGCCGTATTGCGCGGCGCAAGGCCGATATCGACGATCGTATTATTGTGACGGTCGGTTGGACTGATCTCGCCGAATCCCTTGCCGATAATCCGCTCATAAGGCCCGACGCCAGGAAACGAAAAGCCCTCAAACGCCGGACTGCGCAAAATGATCTGAATTTTTGTAATGCGCGCATCGGCCGTCGCTGTAGCGAGCAGAATTGCAGCCGTCACCAATACAGTTACAACACCCGAACATAAGAACCAGCGAACTAGGAGAGCTCTTTGGAAATTTGGCTGTTCAGTCCCTGTGGCCATTTGGTGCTCCGCCGACAGCCCAAACATGACGGTCATGCTAGAACCCTTGCACGCCAAAAACAAGAGTTCCACAGTCTTGCCACGTGGCGAATTGACACCGCCCGCCCGCGGTAGCAGACTTGGGCGCAAACGGATTGGCCCGGCGAGAATCGGACGAAAAACTAGGGAGGCACAACATGCACCGGCTTCTTAGGCTCGCAGTTCAGGCAGCGCTCCTGCTGTCGATCGTGCCCGTGTTCGCAAGCGCCGAAGTATCGCGCGTGGAGATCGTTTCGCGCCGGGACGTAGCCGGAGGCCGTTCGTTTGGCTCGGTTGGTCCCTACGAACGAATCAGTGGCAAGCTCTACTTCCTGATCGACCCTGCGAACAAGCGCAATCAGGTGGTCGCCGATCTCGATAAAGCGCCTCGCAACGCCGCCGGAAAGATCGAACTCTCCGCGGATCTCGTAATTTTCAAGCCGCGCGATCCATCCAAGGGCAACGGAATCGCCCTCTTTGACATCGTGAATCGCGGCGCAGGCGTGGCCTTGCCCGCTTTTGACGGCCCCGCAGGGAAAACGCCCGACGGTGAGGCCGGAAATGGGTTCCTGCTCAACCGCGGTTATACCATCGTGCAGGTCGGCTGGGAATTTGACGCCCGCAGAGAAGGCGCCGTCCGCATCGACGATCCCGCTGCCGTTGGCGTCACTGGCCTCGTTCGCGCCACCTTCATCCCAGACAAGCAAACGAATCAAGCCACCGTTGGCGACCTGGTTGGCTACACGCCGAGCGATCCGGCATCTTCCGACAACACGCTGCGCGTGCGCGAAAAGTTGGGCGCCGATTGGGTGGCCATTCCTCGCGCCAAGTGGCAACTGGCGGGCAACACCGTCACTCTGGAGGACGGGTTCGAGCCCGGCCACACCTACGAGATTGCCTACGTTGCCGTGAATCCGCCGGTGGCCGGCCTCGGATTTGCCGCCGTGCGTGATGCCGCGGCCTGGGTCAAATACGTGCCCGACGCAGCCGTCTCCGCGAGGTACACCCTGGCCTTCGGCGTGTCTCAAACCGGCCGCTGGCTGCGCGAATTTCTCTACGAAGGCTTCAACACCGACGAGAGCAACCGCGAGGTATTCGACGCGGTGTGGCCGCATCGCGCCGGCGCGGCGGGCATCGAGCTGGACCAACGATGGTCGACTCCGACGTCGTTGTTGATGGAATCCGCAACCCACTTTCCCTTCTCGGATCGCAAGCAGCGCGATCCGGTAACAGGTCTCGAGGACGGTAACCTCGAAAACCCACGCGCCGCCGAGCACCAGCCCAAAATCTTCTACACCCTTTCCGACACCGAGTATTGGGAGCGCAGCTTCGCTCTCGAAACTACGACGCCCGACGGATCGAAGGATATCGACCTGCCGGCGAATATGCGCCTCTACCTTTTCTCCGGAACGCCGCACAACGTAGGCGCCTTCCCTCCCGTGGTGACCACCGGCCAACTGCCGGCCAATCCCTTCGACTCCCGGTTGCCGCTGCCGGCTTTGCTCGTCGCCATGGAGAAATGGGTACTGCAGGGCGCTACGCCCCCGCCGAGCCGCTATCCCCGTTTGCGGGACCATAACCTTGTGCGCTCGAGCGACGTGGCCTTCCCCAAGATTCCCGGCGTCTCTTCTCCGCAAACGGCCTTCGCGGGCGTGCGCGGAGCGAATCGCCTGCTGGCTAAGGATGGCGCAGGCGCGCCACTTCCCTATCTGGTTCCGCAGGTGGACCGCGACGGCAACGATGTGGGCGGCCTTCGGCTTCCCGACATGTCCGTCCCGCTGGCAACCTACACCGGATGGAACTTCAGGAACACCGCCATCGGCGGCACCGAGCAGCTCTTTCCGCTGCTGGGCGGCTACATTCCCTTCGCCCGCACCAAAGCCGAACGCGAGCAGTCGGGCGATCCGCGTCTCTCGGTGGAAGAGCGTTATCACTCGCGCGATGAGTATCTGAAGCTGGTGCAGGATGCGGCGTCCCTGCTCGTAAAGCAGGGTTACCTCCTTTCCGACGACGTGCCGGCAGCCGTCAAGCGTGCCGGCGAGCATTGGGATTTGATCGTGGGAGGCGCTACCAGCACGAGTGTGCGCTGACGCGCTGTCTCCGCGCCGGAGGATCGATCGCATTGACAATTTTCCGGCGCGGGTGCTATTTTTCAGGCACCCGCACTTGGCAGCTCACCTGACGCAAAGTGAAGGCATTTGTTGGGAGGAAGACCAATGGCACACAGGACCTCTGGTGTTATGGCCATCTTTTTCGGCCTCATTTTGGCGGCGATCCCTGCATTTGCCCACCATTCGCTCAACGCCGAGTTTCAAATGGGTAAGCCCACCGAGTTGAAAGGCACGCTCACCAAGGTCGAGTGGGATAACCCGCATGTTTATTGGGACGTTGACGTGAAAGACGCCGGCGGCAACGTGGCCCATTGGTCTGTCGAGGGACTGCCCCCGAGCTACTTGCACCGAAGCGGCGTCAACCGATCGGACATGGTCGCCCTCGTCGGTAAGGAAGTCACCATTCATGGCCGCCTCGCCAAGGACGGTTCCAAGCTCATGTTTGGCTTGGATTTCGTGATGCCGGACGGTCGAGTCATCCCAGTCGGGCCTAAGGCCGGCGACGACAATCCGTAGAGACTTGCGATTTTGGGGGGAGAAACCGATGAAGCGTCATTTCTATCTCCTCGGTTATCTGGTGTTCGCTGCGGCCGCGGTTTTTGCCGTTTCCGCTTCCGCGCAGTCCAACCAAAATAGCGCGCCCTCCCAGGGAACGAATGCCCAGGCCAAGAAGTACGCTCCCCCTAAGCTTTCCAAGGATCGTTCCAAACCCGCTCCGCGCGCCGCCGATGGACATCCCGATCTCTCCGGAATGTGGATTGAGAAGTATGGAGCATTAGGAGCCGATCCCGCCGCCGGAAAACCCGCGCCGCAGAGAGCTGGGGGATCCACCGAGGCTTCTGCTTATCCTACCGATGCGTTGCCGTACCAGCCCTGGGCGGCCGAGAAGGCCAAGCAACTGCACGACGCCGAGAATACCGATCCGCTGCTGCACTGCGAGCCCTACGGCATGCCCCGCATCTGGGGCGGCCCGCACCCCGCGCGATTGGTTCAGTTGCCCGGCGAGTTGATCATCCTCTATGAGCGCGACACCGCTTTTCGCATCATTCCCACCGATGGAAGGCCTCATCCCGATCCCGCCGATATAGACCCATCCTGGATGGGAAATTCGGTTGCCAAATGGGACGGCGATACTTTGGTCATCGACACGATTGGCTTGACCGATAAATCCTGGCTGGGCACGGGAAAGAATGCCGGCGAGGGCAGCGCCACATTTCACAGCGACGCGCTGCACGTCACCGAACGCATCCGCCGCCCCGATTTTGACCACCTCGCCGTCGAGATCACCAACGATGACCCCAAGGTGTTCACGCATCCCTGGGTCTTTACCTGGAACATGACTCTCGCGCCTAACGAACAGATGTACGAGGACGTGACCTGCTCCAACGAAAAAGATTACCAACACCAGATGCCCGACAAGCCGGCTGCTGCGGACCCGGGCAAGTCGGCGAAGAATTAAGCTTCCGGTAAGATAACGCGGGCTGTGGTAGGAGAAGAGGTTGGCCGTACCCGAATTTTTTAACACGCTCGAACAAAGCGGCTTGAGTACCTGGCTCCGCGAATCGGATTCCGTATTCTCCTTCTACTTCATTCTCCTCTGCCACACCATTGGCTTGGCTCTCCTCGTGGGTACGAATGCGATTCTCGATCTGCGCCTGCTGGGCGTTGCGTCCGACCTGCCTCTAAAATCCTTTAAGCCGTTCTTCTCGGTGATGTGGCTCGGTTTTGGGATCAACGCGGTTTCCGGCGTATTCCTTCTGATCGCCTATCCCACCAAAGCCTTCACCAATCCAGTCTTCTATCTCAAGCTGCTGCTGATCGCCTCCGCCGTCGTCGTCATGCAGCGAATGAAGAACCGCCTTTTCGGCGATGTAGCTCTCACCGAATCCGACATGATGGCTCGGGGCCGGTCCTTGGCCACGTGGTCGCTGGTGTTGTGGATTGGCGCGATTACCTCGGGCCGCCTGCTCGCCTACACATTTATCTATCGAATGTACGGCGAGCGATAACGCGCAGCGTCACGGAAGATTTATCGGTGCACTTCGATTGTCGCGGTGAACGCCTGGATATAGCGCCCCAGCACAATTACCGCCAGCCACAGCCCGAAAGAAGTTGCGGCGATAAATTTCGCGAAGGGCGTGGCGTTGTCGCCAGCCTTCAACCCCTCCACGCTCTGGAGGACGTCGGTCAGGTAGAATGCCGCCGCGTTCAATCCCAGAAGCAAAATCGCCAGTATCTTGAGCCAAAACGCGATGTCGTAAGTGTACGTGTTGGGCATGCCGATGAAGGCCAGAACGCCGGTAAGCACGTTCAGCCCGAATCCCGCCAGGCCCCAGGGAACCAGCCGCAGCAGTGGCCGCGCCGGAACTTGCTTTGCAAATCCCAGAATACGCAAGTCGAGCACCGCCACGACGCCCATGAGCAGGGCCAAGCCGATAAAGTGCACGTCCATCATGAACGCCCACCAATATTTATTGATGAGCATGAGACTCGCGAATTTTTGCGGCGACGGTTCAAAGGCGTGTAGTAACGCCGAAACTCCGGTCTCTTTGATCGACGCGGCATCCTGGACCGACCCTATCTCGCCATGACGGATCACGGCCCCCGTGTTCTCCACCCTGGCCATCAGCCCCACCGTAATCACGGAGAAAAGCAGCAGCCATGCCAACGTCCAGCCTCGCTCCTTTGCGCCTCGCTCCTTTGCGCCTCGCAGATTTGCAGCCGGTTGCCGTTGCCACAGCGCCACCAGCGCCAGCGCGCCGGTAAGCTCGATAAAGAAAAACGCGAGAATTGCCGCGCCCTCATGCCTGTCGATCAGAGCTCCGGAAATTCCCGCGTCGTCCTTGATTGCGCCCTTCGCGCCCACGCCGCTAAAGAATGTCGGCAGAGCGATCAGGGCCATGGCGGCCAAAATAATCAGGCCGGCTCTCTTCAAATCGTCGTCTTTTCGAGGTAATGAGCCAACCAACAGAGCGACGCCGATCGTCGTGCCGATGATTGGAAAATGGTTCAGCAGGAGATGAAGATGCGCCAGATTCATAGCGCTGCTTTAGGACGCCCGGCGTTAAGTACGTTAAGCAACGGTGAGCCGCGACAACATAGCTGAAATCCCCAGAGGATGCAATTCCATGCGCCAAGTTCGCGCGCCTGAAAAACCGTTGCTTACTTGGAATCTCCCCGGTGTATAACTGTGCCATTCCGACGGACGTAATTCCGGGCCATGAGGATTGGGGAGGAACGCCTTGCACAAAAAGCTTCATTGGGTGCTGTCGCTGTCAGCCGTAGCAATTGGCGCGCTCTTTTCCTTGCCCGCGCGCGCCCAGCAGCAACCGCCGGCCTCTAAGCCCGATTCGCCCGAGGTTCTGGCCCACATTGAAAAAGCAAAAAAGATCGCGGGAACTTACTGGGCGATGGAAGAGCGCTTCCTCTGCGAAGCGCCCAGAGCGGACCCGGCCAAGGATCCCGGCCCCGTCAAGCTCTTCGACAATCTTTACGCCATTCCCGGGCCGTACTCCGTCGGCAACGCCGTCGTCTACGTGATCCCCACTTCGGCCGGAATCATGTTGATCGACGCCGGCCACGCCAAGGATGTCGAGTCGGTCGTTCTGCCCGGACTAAAGACCCTCGGCTTAGACCCCGCCAACATCAAGATCGTTATCCTGGCGCACGGCCACGAAGACCATTACGGCGGCGCGGCATATCTACAGCAGCATTACGGCGCGCGTATCGCCATGGCCGCCGCCGATTGGGATTTCATCAACATTCCTCGTCCGCCCGCGGCCGGCGGCAATGCAGCCACGCCCGCGCCTTTGCCGAAACGCGACATGATGGCCTTCGAAGGCGTGCCCATCACTCTCGGGGAAGAAAGCGTAACTCCCGTCTTCATTCCCGGGCACACGCCCGGCTCGCTGGGCTTGATCTTCCCGGTGAAAGACGGCGGCAAGACCCACGTCGTCGGGATGGTTGGCGGAGGCTTCATCGCCCAGGGGACCGGCAGCCAAGTCCAGGAGTTCATCGACTCGCTCCAGCATTTCGAAGACTGGACCAAAATGATGAAGGTTGATGTCGAAATTCAGAACCATCCGGTTTTCGACGGATTCGCCGATAAACTGGCTGCCGTTCGCGCGCGAAAACCCGGAGAGCCAAACCCGTTCGTCGTCGGGCAGGCGAATTACACCAAGTTCGTCGAGGTCATGAGCGAGTGCGCGAAGGCGACTCTCGCCCGGCTCAAGGAATAACAAAAGTGAAATCGAAAATCTCAGAGCTTCTCAAGAAGAGGTCAGCGATGAAGACGAATTTAATCGTAAGGCTTGGCGCGATAGTCCTCGCCGCATCGGCGATCTCATTCGCTGTTAACGCTCGCTTAGTGTCGGGACGCCATGCTGCTGCAATCGCCATGGCGGCGCAGAAGCCGGCAAGAGTCTCCGCCACGGCCGCCGCGTTTCCGCCCAGCGCCATGCCCCTCGGATTGCCCTCCGACGACGCCGCCAAGTCCGTATTGGACTCATCGATCGCCTATCACCACCCGCAGTGGATCGACGTGCCCATGGGCGCGACCATGATTCACACATTTGTCATTTATCCGACGCTCGCAGGCACCGCACCCGTAGTCGTGGTCACCGCCAACCGCCAGGGGCTCAGCGACTGGGTTCGCGCGGTAGGCACCGAAGTTGTCAGCCAGGGCTACATCGCCGTTGTTCCCGACCTGCTGTCCGGCCAGGGCCCCAACGGTGCCGGCAGCTTCTCTTTCGCCAGCGACGAAGCCGTTGCGGCCGCGCTCGATCAATTGGGCGCCTCCGAGGTCCAGCGCCGCACCCAAGCCGTGCGCGACTACTTCGCGAGCCAGCCCGGCTCGAACGGCAAGAGCGCCATCCTCGACTTCAATTGGCCGCAAAGCCATCTCGATATCGCGATCAATACGCCCGCGCAACATCGCCTCGTCCAGTTTGATCTCAACGAACACGCTTGGCACAACACTCTGGCCCTCCTCACCTCCCTCGCGGAGCCCGGCGCCATGCGGCAGCAAGACGCGGCCACGCCCAAGCCGCCCAACCCCAAGGACGACGCGACCGAGGCGGCGTCCTTCGCACGCGTCCGCGCCGCGCAGCAGGAGATCGCCAAGCGCAAGGACATCGTCCCCGGCCACTTCGGCGGCCCGCTAAAAGCCGTCGAACAGTCGCCTCGCCACGGCCAGTGGATCGGCATCCCGGTGAAGCTCTCCACCGGCACAGTGAAGATGCGCACCTGGCTCGTTCAGCCCCTCGGCAACGACAAGGCCGCAGTCGTGGTCGTCGTTCAGCCCGCTCCCGGCATGGATATCGGCGAAGCGCCGAAAAAAGGTGCAGGCGCGGACTGGCTGCGCGCCGTCGCCGATCAAGTTGCTCTCCAGGGATTCATCGCCATACTGCCCGATCTCTCCTCGGGTCTGGGTCCCAACGGCGGCGATTTCGACTCCTTCCACTTCGCCGACGATGTAGCCAAGGCGCTGCAGATGCGTTCTGGCGCCGACAAAATGGAGATGATCCGTGCGGCGCGCGATTACGCCATGAAACTGCCGAGAGCGAACGGCAAGAGCGGAGTCACCGGCTTCTGCAGCGGTGGCGGCCAGTCGTGGGCAAGCACAGCCGACATACCCGGAGTCAACGCCGCCGTCAGCTTCTATGGAGCGCCGCCCGACGCCGCCACCATGGCGAAAATACAAGCTCCCGTCCTCGCCTTTGCCGGCGATGACGACCCCGGATTGGCCCCCAGAGTAGCCGCTGCCGCGCCGGAAATGCAGAAGTTGGGGAAGACCTTCGAGTTCACGATCTACCCGAACGTCACGCACGCCTTCCTGGAACATCAGACCTTGGGTGAAAACGCAGTCGCAACTTTGGACGCCTGGCCCAGGGCGATGGCATTCTTCAAAAAGTATTTGAACGCCCAGACCAGCAGCGCGAATGCTCCTGCAAATTAGAGCCGTGAAATAAAGCCAAGCGAGCCGCCCGGCATCCAGCTCCGTTCAGGTGGGAACTCAGCTATGCGGCTCGTACCCCGCATCCTTCCAGATCGCTTCCGCCTCCGGCGATGCCAGGTACTGCAAGAGCGCCTTGGCCGCCGCGGGATCGCTGGCGTGCTTGGAGATGAACCCCACCACCGCAATCGGCGTGGAGATTTTTCGCGGCAAAGGCCCGACGATGTCGTATTTGTCTTTCTCCGGCACCATGTCGCTGAGCATCAGCAAGCCAATATCGATGTCTCCGTCTTCGAGCCTCTTGGAAGTTTTGGTGACATTATTGGTCGCGTCTGGCGAAATCCCTCGCGAAGCCGGTCCCAGCTCCACCTGACTCTTCGTGGCCACTTGCTCGGTGACTCCAAGCTTCGTAAGCACTTCCCACGCGCCTTGTCCGGCCACAGTGAAATCGGGGTCCTCATAACCGATGGTCTTGGCCGACAGAAGCGCCTTTTTCACGGCCGCGGGCGTGGAGATATCCGGTTTGGGCCGGCCCTTGGGAACCGCCAGCCCTGTGATAATGCTGGTAACCAACGTCGCGCTGCCGGGAATGATGGTTCCAGATGCCATCGCTCCCGGAAAAGGCGCGATGAGCAGCGAGACATCGCCAGGCTGGCCCTTGGCAACCATCTGCCTGGTTTCCACGCCATTGCCATACGTCACTTTCACCTTGTTGCCCGTTTTGGCCTGGAAGTTATCGACAATCTTCTGCGTCGGCGCGCGCATCGGCCCCACGGCCAGAAGAGTAATTTCGGTCTGCGCGCGCGCGCCAGCTCCGCTACCAAACACCAGCGCTAACACAAACATCGCTGCGGATACATGCCTTGTGCGTTTCATGGGTTACTCCTTGCGAAATGCGCCTTCGTGGCCCAGGCGTTCACTGCGCGCGCTTGTAGTGCACCGTCGTCGTGCGCGGCGCCACCTTCATCGTCTTGAGCTTCTTGATGTAGTCGGGAGACGTCTCGTCCGCGCCGCCCAACGCCGCCTCGAGCGGTATGCCGTACTCCACCGCAAAGTCGCTGAGAAAATCGTTCTGCCCCGGCAGATAACTCGGCACCTTCCCCGCCGGCACGATGGTCCCTTCCGGGCTCGTTTCGCATGGGTAAGGAGGAATCACCTGATCGGGCATGGAAACCCAGCTGTATTCGCGAATGTACGGTTCGGTTAAATAAGCCGGATCGTTGATGATGAAAATAATGTTCAGATAATTTCCGTAACGGTGAATCCGCGTCGTCACCGTCGAGAACGAGCTGCGCGGCACCCCTGTGCGCGTCAGATACGCTTCCTTCAGGTGGTCGGTTGTGTACACCAGCGTGTTCCCTTCCCAGTGCCCGGTGGAAAATCCCGACCATTTGTGGGGCGCGTTAGCCGAAGGATGCGGCCGTCCATCCGTATAGATCACTTGCTCCCCGGCCTGCCAGGCCACGTGCAGGTGATACCCCACGTCCTGCCCCGTCTCTTTGTCGATCTCTTTGGTGATGTAAAGCTGCGAAACCGAAACGCGCAGTCCGATGTCCACCGGATGCGGCCGGCACAAATTCTCCGGCAGGTCGGGCAGGTCTGGGTGCCAGCTCTCGGCCCGCAGCCGCCCCGCTTGATTGATGGGAATTCCAGTATAGTCGCCCACGTCCATTCCGTCGTTGTAAACCCTCGGCGACCACTCGCCGGTAATGTCCGCCTGGGCCTTTGCCGGCCGGCTCGGCAACATCATAAAGAGCAGCAGAAGCGACAAAACCGTCATCGCTTTGCAGTTCATCTTTGTGAATTCCATCCGCTCATCCTTTCCCCAAACGCGTGCTGCCGCACCGCCGTCCACTCGGCGCCCCATCAGCGCGGCTCGTCCGCCCGGCATTGCGTCGGATCCCACCCCGAAGCGTCCGCAACTTTCTTGAAGTGCGCGTGCGTAAAGAGCGGTTCCACCAGGTATTGCGGATCGGTGGTCACCGTCGTCACCGTCAGCCAGGTGTTATTCGTGTAAGGATCCGTAAACGTGTCGTAGAACTCCTCCAGCTTTGCGTTGGCGCTGTACGGAACTCCGTTCTTTTGCAGGTAGCCGGGACGCATCTTGCTGGTCACCACCTTGAGGTAATCCGCCGGCCTCAATTCCCTTCTCGGCAGCAGATTGCCCTTGGAATCGAGCACCGGCCCGCCTTGCCCGTCGCGCGTATCGACAAACTCCTGTCCCTCCCAGGACGCCGCCGAATATCCCTGCCAGCTGGGCGCTTCGCTTTCCGGCGCTGTGCCGCCGAAATGGAAGAGGCGAGTCTGCGTGCCGGAGTCCGTATCGATGCGCAGCGTGTTGTCGTCTTGCCAATAGACATGGATCCGTCCCGGAACTTGCATGATCGCCGGAGCGGAGTACGACTTGCATGCCACGCCAGTCGCCTGATCCTTGGCCGGGTCCCAGGTGTCGGCCACTTTGCGCCCCTCGGGGTTCAGCGGAACGAATTGAAAATCGTTTTTGTCCGGAACCATCATCCGGTAGCGCCACAATTCCGTGACTACCGATACCCAATAGCCCGTGTAATCCTTCGGCGCCGCCGCCCGGGGCGTTTTCGTAGGAAGCTGTTGCACGCCAATCTGGTCCCGTGGAATCTGTGCCGCGAGCTTAGCCTCTCCCAGCCCGCCTAACAGCAGCAGCAAGACCGCCGCGCCGATTAGCTTTGCGCCCGCTCGCCGCGGAGTTCCCGTCCAGCGCGCTTCTCTTTTCATTTCTCGCTAACCCCGCTTGCGTCAGTCGCCTGCTTGCCGGTGAGGCTTTTGTAAGCCGCCTCGATAAACATATCCGTCGTCCAGTCGCCTTTGGTCTTGCCGTAAATCGGATCGAAATCCTCGGTCGGCCGGGCCGCCTTGATCTGTTCGAGTGTCATGCCTTTCTTGATCATGTCCTGCAGCCGGTCTCGAACAATCGTCACCATCTGCTGGTAGAGCGCCAGATCGGCCTCGTCGCAAATCCTGCCATGTCCGGGGACGATCAGCGTGCCCCCTTCCTGATGGTCTCCGGGAACAGCCATGATCTTCAGCCGATTCAGCGCCTCGATCACCGCTTGCAGGCTCCCTCCGCTCTTCAGATCGATGATCGGATATTGGGTGATATCGAAAATATCGCCCGTGCTGATCACGTCGGAGTGCCGGAAAACCACGATGCTGTTGCCGTCCGTGGTTCCCGGTTGGTGATAGATCTCCACCGCTTCGCCGTTGAAAAAAAGGCTCTTGGCAGGACTCGAATACGGGTCGTTGGGCCAGGCCTTCTCGGGCACCGCCGTGGTCTTCCCCGTCGGCGCGCTCATCCTCTCCAGGATCGAGTCAAACGCCACGATCATCACGCTCGCTTGCGCGGCTCGCCCGATGGCTAAAGCGTGCCCCGTCTCCGCGAACACCTCGTTGCCGCCGATGTGGTCGCTTCGATCGTCGGTGTTGATGATGTACGTGACTTGGCCCTTCGCTAACCGCCGCAGCGCCTCCACTACCTTGTCAGTCATCGCCGCCGAGCCTGTATCTACCAGCAGGATTCCGTCGTTGCCCGTCTGCACGGTGATGTTCCCGCCCGCGCCCGCCAGCAGGCTCACGTTCCCCTGCACGTGCAGCACTTCGATCTCGCCGCTATCGCCGCCGCGCCCCGCAGCGCCATTTTGACCGCCAGCTTTCCCGCCCGCCTGGGTGCCGGCATTGCCCCCGCGGCCTTGCCCCGCTTGCGCCGCCCCAGACTGTGCCCATCCCGCCGCCGCCAGAAACACCACGCCAACAGACATGGCGAGAACCATGCCGAGAACCCTACTCAGAACAAAGGCCGGACGCGTTCTTGACGGGGGCAAGTTCATATTCTCCTTAGCTCAGCCAGCGTGACGATCTGATTCCCGATAGAAGTGGATTTCTGACGGCATGATCTACTCCGCCCCATTCGAAGTCAAGCCGATACATTAGTCCGGCCTTCCCCATTGCGTGCCATGGTTTACTGGCGTTCCGCGGCCGAGGGGGTTAGTTGTCATTCTGAGCGAAGTGGCCGCGAGTACTTTCCTCGGCCCGCGCTTTCCAGGCCGCGCGGCCACGCAGTCGAAGAATCCCTCATAAGGTTTCGTCTCTACTGCCGTCACCACAAGGGGGGTGCTCGTGGTATAAGATGGCGCGGCTATGAAACTCGGATCGAGACCAACCTTCTTTCGCGCCCCGGCGCTCGCGCTCGCATGCCTGCTCGGCGCCGCAGTGGCAAGCGCCCAGGCGCCGCCCGCCAGCCAGCCCCCGGCAGAAAAACCGCCCATGGCGGAGCAAGTCTTCAAAAACGTCCAGGTGCTCAAAGGAATTCCCATGGACGAATTCATGGGCACGATGGGCTTCTTCGCCGCCGCCCTCAGCCTGAACTGCACCGATTGCCACGTCAAAGCGGCCAACGACGACTGGGCCCGATACGCCGACGACACGCCCCTCAAGCAGACCGCCCGCAAAATGGTTCTCATGGTGAGGACCATCAATCAGACCAACTTCGGCGGCAAGACCGCGGTCACCTGCTACACCTGCCATCGCAGCAGCAATCACCCCAAAATTGTTCCCAGCCTCGCCGAACAGTACGGCTCCCCGCCGGAAGATCCCGACGATGTGGAGAGCCACGGCGCGGCCCTCACGCGGAACGCACCCACGGTCGATCAGGTCCTGGATAAGTACATCCAGGCGCTCGGCGGCGCGCAGCGGCTCGCCAAGCTCTCGAGCTTCGTCGCCAAGGGAACTTACTCCGGCTACGACACCTCCGACGACAAGGTTCCCGTCGAGGTCTACGCCAAAGCTCCCAACCAGCGCACGACAATCCTTCACGCGCCCGTGGGAGATGGCATCACCAAAGACGGCACCACCACTTTCGACGGCCGCGACGGCTGGATCTACGCCGCCAACACCTTGGTGCCGATGCTCACGTTGACCGGCGGAAATCTCGATGGCGCCAGAGTGGACGCCGCGTTGTCTTTTCCCGGCGGGATCAAGCAGGCCCTCAGCGACTGGCGGGACGGCTTCCCCGCCACCAGCATCGATGGACGCGACGTCGAAGTCGTTCAGGGCACCAGCGGCAAATCCACCGTGAAGTTATATTTCGACAAACAGTCCGGCCTTCTGGTGCGCCAGGTGCGCTATGCGCAGACCATTGTCGGCCCCAATCCCACGCAAATCGACTACTCCGACTATCGCGAAGTCGCGGGTGTGAAATTGCCGTTCAATTGGCAGGTAACGTGGACCGACGGGCAGTCGAAGTTTGAGATGAATCAGGTGCAGCCGAACGTAGCGATTGACGCAGCGAGGTTTGCCAAGCCGGGCCAGTGAGCGCCGGCCCGGTCCAAATTAATTAGACTTGCCTTCCCACTTGAAGCCGTCCGACGGCCGCTCGATTTTCTGCAGCAGCATGCGATGGTCCTCGGTAACGCGCCCGGGCATGCCAGTAACGATCACGTGATCGCCGGGCCGCAGCGAATCCCTGGTCACGCCACCTTCGGCCAATTGCGTAGGCGCGGCGCCCTCGATCAGCCAAAGCTGCGTCACGCCCTTATCGTCCGGAGCCTCCACCTTCATGAACGAATGCGGATTGCGCCACAGAAATTCCTTGAGCGTTCCTTCGATCGTTACGCTCTTGCCGTGCAAGTAAGTTGCCGTGGCAGCGTGATGCGCGAAGGCCTGAACGCCGCTCAACGTCAGGATAATCCCGACGCCCAAAGATGCCAGCACCATACGTTTCATGGATATCTCCTGTGACCCATCCGGACCAACCTGCTTGCAAATATCCCTACCGCCCCACCGCCGAGGATCTGGGCCGATGTTGCACCGGATGCGAACGGAATGTCAAGAGATGCGCTCTTTCGCCTAGTGGCCCACAAGCCTCTCGCGCCAGCATTGACATTCGCTCCCGCGCAATCGTAGTATGCACCCCAATCTGCCTCACTTATGTGCGGGAATCTGATGAGCATCTTTCTCGCGGCGAGGCTAGCTGACGAGCTTTCGAGCTCACTTCGGGCGCTAGGCGGTACGATGTTCCCGGCACTCGTCTTTGAGGGGAGGTAACGACAATGCGAAATTCGCGCACGCCGATGCTGATTGTGGCCGCTGGTCTTCTGATCGCGGCAGCGGCAAATCCTCTCTTCGCCCACCACGCCAACGCGGTATTCGACATCACCAAAACCGTCACGGTGAAGGGCACGGTGACAGACTGGTTTTGGGCCAACCCGCATTGCCTTCTCAGGTTCGACGTGACCGACGAGAATGGGCAAGTGTCGCATTGGGTCGGCGAGACGCAAGCCCCCATCAACATGATCGGCAAGGGTTGGCGGCGGGACTCCTTCAAGCCCGGCGACGAACTCACCGTCAGCCTGCGGCCGCTCAAGAATGGCAAACCGGGAGGCAGCGTCCTCAACGTCACTCTTGCCAACGGTAAGGTGCTGGAAACAGCGTCTGAAAACATTTACAAGCCGGGCGCGTCCCCAAATCCAGATGCCCCGAAGCCCGACGATGCGCCTAAGTCCGCCCCCGAAACCAACGATGCTCCCAAACAGTAAAACGCGTTCAGCGCGCGTCACACTGGCGCGGGTTGCGGTATTGATGGTTGCCGCATTGGCCTTGCCGCCCATGGCGCGCGCGCAATTCTCGCAGCTGCCCATGAACAAGGAGCCCGGCGCCGTCTACGATTCCGACGTCCCCAACGAAAAGCCCGGCCCAGCTCCGCGCCACGATCTCTCCGGAATTTGGGAGCCCGCCCATTCCTTGGCGGACGATGTTGGCGCGGACGGTGCGAAAGCAGCGCCCGCGGACGGCAAGCCGGAGCACGAGCCTCCCTTCACGCCCGAGGGAAAGAAAGCCTACGAGGCGCATAAGCCGACCTACGGCTACAGGCAGGTTCCTCCCACGCTGAGTAACGACCCCATGCCCGGCTGCGATCCCCAAGGATTCCCGCGCGTCGCTCTGCACAATTTCCGAACCAGCTGGATCATGCAAAACGAGAAGAATGTCGTGATCCTCTACGAGTTCAATAAAAAATGGCGCGTGATCTGGACCGACGGCCGCAAGCTCCCCGCGAACGCCGAAGACCCCAGCTGGGCCTATCTGCCCGATCTTTCCGAGCCCAGGTGGTGGGGATATTCAGTCGGCAAATGGATCGACGATTACACCTTTGAAGCCGAATCAAACGGCTTCAACGAACGCACCTGGCTCGACAACGCGGGACGTCCCCACAGCGGCGCCCTGCACGTGATCGAACGCTATCACCGCGTCGACGCCAAGCACCTGGAGATGTCCATCATCATCGACGACCCCAAGTACTACACCAAGCCTTGGGTCGCCCTCGACCGCTTGTCCCTGCGGCTGCAATCGCCCAGCTTCGATTTCTTCGAGCAGGAGTGCTCCCCCTCCGAGAGCAAGGAATACAACGAACTTTACGGCGAGCCCGCCTCTGAGGACTTGGGCAAAGCGCCTGACAAGTCGAAATAAAGTCCAAGTAACCCCCAAGTAACCCCGAGTAACTAAGACTAGCTGCGAGCCGCCGCGAGGACCGAGACGGCCCGCCATTCCGCAGTTCGCTATTTGATGTTGTTCTTTTTGCCCTCCTTCACGTAAGCAACGGACGAAGCGATATGGTTTCTGCTGTGAATGGATTTTTTCTTGGCCAGATGCGCGAACATCTGGATGCCAAAGCCGCCGTCCAGATCGTCGGTAATCCTCTTCTTCCAAGGACGCCGTATGATCTGCGTAGTCAGCCGTCGCGTGATGCGCGGCTGCGTCATGATGTGGTCCGCGATCTTCCAGGCCCGCTCCAGAAGCTTCTCCCGCGGCACCACTTCATTCACCATGCCGTACTCCAGGGCCTTCTGCGCGTCAATCGCTTGGCCGGTGAGCAACGCATAAGCTCCGCGCTTCACGCCCAGCAACTCCAGAAAACAGCTGTGAATGCCATCTCCGGGAACCGAGCCGATGTCATAGTGCAAATCGAAAATGACGGCGTCTTCGCTGCAAATGGTGATGTCGCACATCAGGCAGATTTCGGTATGAAAACCGGGGCCATTGAGAACGCCAATCGTCGGAATCTCCAGATCGTTCACCAGCGAGCTGACGTTGATCCGCCCGTCCTTATACGCATACTCGTAGGCCCAGTGTTGCAGGTCCTCTTGCTCCAATTTGAAGCCCTCGGGATCGGCATCCATCATGAAATCCTTGCCCGATCCCGTGAAGATCATCACTTCGTTTTCGGGATCGGCGCCGATGGTCTTGAAAAGCTGCCCCACCGAGCGATGATTCTCCACGCTCAGTTGGATCGGGCCTCCCGCGGTGTGCGCTTGCGCCAGAATCACGCCGTCTTCGCGGCGTTCCAGCTTGTAATGTTGCTTGAATCGCTCCTTGTACTCCTCGAACTTGGGTGTAGCGACAAAATCCACTAAGGACATGACGGTTACTCCTTTCGCTATTTCAATTCGAATATGTATGCCGGCGCGCGGGGCCGGCCCCCAGGCAACCGGACCCCAGGTAGCGGATCGAAGACGGCCCACCAAGCCGCTTTAGCGGCCCCGACTTCCGGGCACGTTACGCGACCGCGACCGCCCCAGTCAAATTCCAAAGTCACACACATCCGACAACAACTCCGCTGTCATTCCGAGGCTCGCGACGCAACTCCGCTGTCATTCTGAGGAGCGTAGCGACGAAGCGCGGTTTTAGCGCTCCGGACGCCGTTGCGGAGAATCTCTCCGTCGGTTTTGAGTTTTGCGTCGCCCTCAGATATCCAGGTCAGTTTGAATTTTATGGATCGTGACAATAAGAAGACAAAATTCAAACTGACCTCTTCAAATTGCGCTCCTCGTCGGCCGCCAAACGCTCCATTGAGTTCCAGGCCGTCTTGAGAGCATAATCCGCGAAACATAGCGGAAAGCGGCAGGAGTCAGTTTGAATTTTCTTGTTCGTGACACAAAGAGGCCAAAACGAGCATCCGGCCAGGATGCTCGTCCCGAGCGAGAACTCGAGCGAGGGATCTCTCTGCCTACCCAAAGCGTGGACCCAAAGCTCGAAATCGAGGAGGCCTGAGGAAATGCGCAAGTCGTTCACCAGCGCAACCGCCCGCGTGGCGGCCGTGCTGATCCTGTCCCCGCTGGCTATGACGATGGCCCCCACCACGGCAAAGGCCCAAACCGCGCAGCCCCAGCAGCCCAATCCGCCCAATCCTCAAGGACCACTTTGGAGATACGACGGCCACAACCGTGTCGCCGGCACCGGAGGACCCGCGCCGGTTCACGATCTGAGCGGCTCTTGGGCCGGCCCGCGCTCCGGCGCCGGCGTTCAGGATTCCAAGCCCGCGGACAAGCCTTCCATGACTCCCCTGGGCGAAAAGCTATTCAGCGAGCATAAGACCCTGCAGAAGTACGAGCCGGCAGGGACAAACGATCCCGTAGTCAGAACCTGCGATCCGCTGGGATTTCCGCGAGCCGACAACTACTCCATCATGGAAATGGCCTTCGCCACCATGGCCGACCGCATCGTCGTCCTCTACCCCTTCCAGCAGCAATGGCGAGAAATCTGGATGGACGGCCGACCGCTTCCCAAGAATATAGGCGCAGCAGAAAAGGGCTCACCCGATCCCAGGTATTACGGATTCTCGGTAGGCCACTGGGAAGCAGATAACGTACTCGTAGTCGATACCACGGGCTTGGACGAAAATGCCTGGCTCAACGAGTTGGGCTATCCCCACAGCACAGACGCCCGCGTTCAAGAGCGCTTCACCCGCACCGATCACAACGACCTGGAGTTGACCCTAACGATTGACGACCCCAAGCTCTACACCAAGCCTTTTTCCCTAGGCACCGAATATTTCAAGTGGGTCCCCAATCAAATCCTGGAAGAACGCCTCTGCGTCCCCTCCGAAGTAATCGAATACCTAAAAGCCGTAGGCGACCCCGCCGGCTCCGCCGCGCCTCCCAAATAGGCTTACATCCGCGAGCGCGCGGCCCAAAAACCCCGATCACGACGCGACCGCAAGTTCAGCTGGTGCAACGAGAAACTTATAAGAGAATCGGCGGGGCGAAAACGGATGTTTCTGGACTTGGCTTCCGCGGGGGGAACCCGTAGGTTCGCTTTCGCGGCGTGTCGCGTGAAGAACGACATTGTACGAGAGTAGTTCCTGAACTTTTGAGCATGCGAGGGTCTTATTGTTGTTCGCTCCGGACTTTCACCGAAGCGTCGCGAGGAAGAAAATGGGGTTTAATGCCTCTTGTATACTTCCCTGCGAGGCTCAGGTCTGTGATGCTTGGTTTCGGACCCAAAATGTCTAGTGGATCATTAATTCCCGCCAGAAAAGATAGTGTCACACGACCACGCGGGCCGGCAGCTATTGTTGTAGCCACCGCAAAAATGATTTTTATCGTACTGTGGGACGGAAGCGCATTGCACCGCAGCCTATAGCCGGCGCCCCTTGCAATCACAGTGTACTGATTTCCTTCACTGTCGTTAAGTTCGTGTTCAGGGCCTACCGAATTGAGCGTTATTGAAAAATTGGGGTCGGCCTTGGTAGTGGAGCGCATGGCTTCTTTCAGGTTGCGGCCCTGTTCCGGAAACAGCGTGCATACTTTTTGATCATCATAGATTCTGGCGTCATAGACCCAATCCTTAGGCTTCAAAAGTATGTCGACGTTGTTATAGTCGTCGTCAGTTGGGTCACTTACTGCGACGCGAAGATCAGCAAAGTTCACGTTATTCCCTCCACGACGTCGCCGGGCCTATCTCCCTGCCGTACGTAGGCCGCAATAGAAAGAGGCGCGCGCGCAAGCACGATTCCGATCGTAAAGATGTCCACAATAGCTAATACCACGCCGATTGCTATTATTTGTACGCCGTAAGGACGCCCAATCCACCACGGGTCGAAGCACAGCTCCACGAACATCAGGCCGATCAGCAAATACCCCAATGCTACGGTCCATGAAAAGGAGAAAGGTATCAACACGCGGATAAATCCGCACAATATGTTGGCGACCAGTGCGCTTCTACAGAAGACAACCCACAATGCAGGCGCGTTCGATGGGCGCTTCTGCCCCGGCACACTTGTTTGTGACCGTTGAATCGATCTTCTGGGCACTGCGTACCCCTGCGCAAAAGCCTACCCTCTACGTCGGTTTGCGTCAAAGGGCGGGGCAAAAACCGCGGTATTCGGAGCATATCTCGCTGGAATACTTCAAGATAGCAACCAGGTGATTGTGCGCCGGCGGGCGGCCGGCCTGTGCGAACAAGGAGGTTTTGCGGGGCCCGGTCCCCGGCCCTGCAGGGGCAGGGCAGGGCCTTTCGGCCCACCGGGACAACGCAACCACTTACCCTGCCACCAGCGCTCGCGGATTCTTCTTTGCAATCGTGAGGAGCTTTCAGATCCCCGCCTTGGGGCTTCCGCGTGCCTTGCTCCCAACTCCGGACCGTGCTCGTGCTGACGTTCAAATAAGTGGCAAAGAGCGCCTGGCTCGCATTCAGCGCCTGCCGAATCTCACGAATTTGTCGCGGCCGGAATCTCTTCAGGACGGGGAGGGACTTCGGTAACGCGCAGGTCCACATTTTCGCCGCGCTCGAAGGCCAGTGCGTCCTGCAACGACCCCCGCAAGGAATCGAAAACATTCACCTTGATCTTTTTCTTCGCCATCGCGTCTTTCCTTGGACGTTTCCCGCTCGTGGATCAATTTGAATTTTCTTGATCGTGACACAAAGAAGTCAAAATTCAAACTGACCCATTCCCCGTTTCCGCGATCTTGGCAATTGACGCTCGCGGTAAAATAGATATACGCGTGGAGAGATGACGAACTGACGTTCGAGCACCGTCCTGGTGGGTGCCCCATGCGTCGGTTTCACGCGTGGGGATTTTCGGAGTGAGCCTCCAGCTTCGCGAATGGCGGTGGGGGATCTGCTTTTGGCGGGTGCCGGACCCTTCGTTTCCAAGGGTGCGGTTTTAGCTTTGGTTCCTTACGCACACCTGCCGACGCAGCACGGCCCGCGCGGATGAGTAAATGTAACCCATTTAGAATGATACTCTTGTGCAAATAAAAAATAACATCCCTGGAATGATACTCTTGCAAGGGTAATAAATCACTTGACTCGCCCAACCTTTTAGAGTACATTTGGCTCGTGGAGAACAAGACAATGAGCGAACCCAAGAGCCTGCAACAAGCGATTCTTTACTTCTCGAACCCTGAGAACTGCACTCAATACCTTGCCATACGCCGTTGGCCGAATGGCGTTACTTGTCCGGGTTGCGGATCGGAGCGCGTGAGTTATAACGTCAATCGCCGCACTTGGAAGTGTTCTACCCATCACCCGAAGCGCGAGTTTTCGGTCAAGGTGGGGACCATTTTTGAGGATAGCCCGATTCCTCTCGACAAATGGCTTGCGGCGACTTGGATGCTCACTAACTGCAAAAACGGAATCAGCAGTTACGAAGTCGGGCGCGCCCTGAAAGTCACTCAACGAACCGCGTGGTTTATGCTGCACCGCATCCGATTGGCATTGCAGGGAAACCCCAAGATCAAACTTGGTGGTCCTGGAACCGAAGTCGAAGTGGATGAAACCTTCATCGGCGGGAAGGCTCGCAACATGCATCTTAGGAGTGCACAAAGACGGCGCGTTGACGCCACTGGCGTCGGCGGCAAGACTCCGGTTGTCGGCATCCTCGAACGGGATGGAGAAGTTCGCGCGGGCGTCATTCCTACTCGCCGCAAGAATGTGCTCCACGGTGAGATTGATAAACACGTTGCGCCCGGAAGTGTGGTTTACACCGACGATCTTATGTCCTATTTGGGCTTGCCATCCGACTATGAACACAAAGTTATAGATCACGCCGAGCGGTACGTTGATGGTCGCGTTCACACCAACGGACTCGAAAACTTCTGGTCCCTTCTCAAGCGCGGACTCAAGGGAACCTATGTGAGTGTCGAACCCTTCCATCTTTTCCGCTACCTCGATGAACAAGTGTTTCGGTACAACAATCGCGCCACCAAAAAGAATCCGGTAGATGATGGCGACCGCTTTGATGCCGCTGTGCGCCGCATTGTTGGCAAGCGCCTCACTTGGAACGATCTCACCGGGAAAACTCCCGACTTAGAAACGCGCCCGAACTGATAAAGAACGGAAGCGCGAAGGCCGGGGAAAGCGGGTCAAGCTTTAGCCCGCTTTTTTCTGGCCTTTTTACGCTTCCAATCCTTTTCCCGCTTCTGAAGTTCCGTCTTAGAGACAGTAAGAATCTTACGTATAGCCGTATCGAATACTTCAAACTCGGGATTTATTGCCATCAAGTTCTCTCCGTGTAATATTTGCCAAAGTACAAATTCGGTCTATGGTTTGGGGTTCGGCTAGGCATAAATGTAAAGGAACCTTACTCAATGCCAATAGCGAAGCCCTGATTTTACGGTATCCACTTTTAATTAAATCTCTATCGCATAGCATTTTTCTATTTTCATAGGCTAAGAAATCGGCGGCTTGGAGTTGTACAAATCCCACTCTTCCACGCGGCCATTTCGGGCTAGGAGCAAAGTCGCGGCTTGGCCTAAAAGCTGGGACCTCTAAATACGGCACCAAAGCTGTCATCGAATGGATCAAGCCTTCTTTATCTGGGCATCCATCTTCAAAAATATATTCCATGTCCAATGGTCCTTTTACGCTCTGCATTCGCCAATCGATAGCCAATCCAACGGACATTCTTCCGGCTAAAGCATAGGGACTGTTGAATACTTTCCGGAAGTCATATATCCGATCAGCCTCATCAAAAATGTCGTGACTAACGAGCGCAACAAAACTCTGCTGAACGTGGTTTCCTATTATTGAGGCGGCGTCCCTAGTGAAGCGGGCGCGAGTACCTTCCATCCTTTTCGCTTTCCATCCACTAAAGGGGCCTTTGCTTTGGGAGTATTCCTTCATGTGGAAATAAGGAACATCATACTTAGCAAGAAAAATCTTCCAATCCACCTCGAATCGCTTCCACTGTTCTACGGAGGCGACATATCCACATACATAAGTCCATTTTAGATCGTCTCCTCCAGACTCATCGAAATAACAAGTCATCATAGAAAATAAAGCCTTTGGACTATAATGACACGATAGCAATGCGCTTGCGAAATGCTCCAGAGCACTCATCGCGCATCCCCATCATGCCGTTTCGATATGGGCGAGTCAAGTGATTTATTGCCCTTGCAAAAAAAGGTGGGGGGTACCCCCCTTGCTATTTGCGGCGAAAGTCTACCAACAGGATGAGCTTTCGCCGCTTTACAAAGTCGTACTTTCATTGCCAAACCCAGCTGTCGAGGCGCGGTCTCGAGCCAGGTTCGGCCGCTCGAGACGGACAACGAAGCTGACGGTCTCTCTTAACTCTGGTATATTCCGTCGCAACAAACGGCTAGTTCCCCGCCGAGGAGGAGTGCGTCTCATGCGACCAATTTCCCTGGCAGTTATCGTCGTGGCAGTAATGATGTTGGCGTCCATAGGGATCGCCAAACCCGCGCCCGGCTCCGGCCCATACAAGATCCTGAAAACCGCGAAAGTCGGCGGCGAGGGCGGATTCGATTACATCTCTTCCGACGTCGAAAACCGCCGCTTGTACCTGCCCCGTAGCGGCGCGATGGGGCATCTGACGGTTTTCAACCTCGATACGCTCGAACCGGTCGGCTCCATTGACGCCGTCCATTCCGGCGGCGCGGTGGTCGATCCTAAATCCCATCACGGTTTTTCCACCACCAAGCCCGTCACCATGTGGGACGCCAACACTTTGCAGGTGATCAAGACGATTGACGTGGACGGCCGCCCCGACGGGATCATGTTCGATCCGTACAACGCGAGGGTTTGGGTGCTCAGCCACCAGCCGCCATATGCCACCGTGATCGACGCCAAGGAAGGCACCGTCGTTGGCACCGTTGACTTGGTAGGAACAGCGGAGCAAGCGATCAGCGATGGTAAGGGCACGGTGTACATAAATATCTCGGACAAGGGCGGCGTCGCCGTCGTGAACGCGAAAGATCTAAAGGTAACGGCGAACTACGACCTCAGCGCGAAGGGCGTGCACGGCAGCGGAATGGCGGTGGATGCCAAGAACCACATTCTGTTTGCGTATTACCGCGATCCCAAACCCGTGGTGGCGATTTTGAATGCCGAGAATGGCAGCGTCATCACCACGTTTCCCACGGGAGAGGGTGTGGACACGGTAGCCTTCAATCCCGCCACCATGGAGGCGATCAGCGCGTCAAACGGCGGCGAGATGACTTTCATCAAGGAAAATAGCCCCACCAGCTTCGTCGTGGAGCAGACGCTCGAAACCCCGCCGGGCGCCAAGACCATGACGCTCGATACTAAGACGGGCCACATCTTCACGATGACGGCCGAGTACGCGCCGGCTGCGCCCAATGCGCCCCCGGGACCAGCGGGACGCCCGGCGCGCGGTCCCATGGTGCCGGGCTCATTTTCAATTCTGATGATTGGCAAATAGAGGGAGCGACTGGAAGGCGAACTCGTTCAGGTTCGCGCTATTTGGCTTTGCCGTCGAGGCCTTTGCCAACAGGATCGGCGAACTCCTTGTCATACGCCGCCGTCTCGGAAGGCACGCACTCCATCTCGGGAATGTCAAAGCCGGGCGGTTGCAGTCGCACGGAAAACTTGTCCATGGCGACCCAAGGCTTCGCATACATCTTGGGGTCGTCAATCGTGACGCTGATCTGCAAATGATCGCGATCCGCGCGATGGTACTGCTCGATCGTGTGCAGAGCGCCGCTGTGAGGGCGCCCCACATTGTCGATCCAGCTTCGCTCGTCGAATCCGTTGGACTCGACAACGAAGGTGTAGTCGTCCGCCCACTTGCCGACCGAATACCCCCACCAGCGGGATTCCGGAGGATCGGTCGGCGTCCAGCGCGGGTTTGCAGGATCCTTGGGAAGCTGCCGCCCGTCGGTCCAGATCACGCGCCACTTGCGGTTGAATTCATAGAGGATCAGCACCTGGTTTGCAGTCTGCACGATTTCGCTGGTGCGGAAGTTATGCAGCAGGATGCGCGGAAATCCCTGCGGATCGCACCCCGGCACAGGGTCGTTTGTAAAGGCCGCGGGAACTTCAGTGACGCCGAAGGTCGGCTTATTGGCCAGAAAAGCTTTCCGTCCCGCAGGGGTGTAAGGCAACTCATGCTGCGGCTTGCCGTCCGAGGGCATGGCCTTGGGGCCAGTCGCCTGCACGCCGTCGCTCGCTGTCTTGGCGGGTTCCCAGATGCCAAAGATGTCGTGGCGCGGAGCGGGCATCGGCGGCTCGCCCTTTTTATCGGAGTCGTACACGGCTCCCGGCTGCCGCGCAAATTCGCCTTGTTGCGGGCGCACGAAAAGCGAGAACAGAAATATGCCGGCAACCAACGCAAACGGGACCAGAAAACGCTTTGGCATTATGGGGATTCCTCTCCGAAATGTTCGCATGCGCGGGGAGTTCTGTGGACTTACGATTCCCCCCTCACTGGCCCGCTCCGCCTTCTCCGAAGTAGCGCAGCACTTTACCATTGGCGAGGATCACTCGATCGACGCGCCCCATCGGCTGGCCATTTTTGGTCGGGATCAAAACCACCGTCACATTGTCCCCGACCTTCAGCGAATCTTTGTACCAGCCGCTGTTGATCAGCCCGGGCGGATTGGTCTCCTCCGCCAGCCAGTGAGTTGTTTCGCCCTTATCGTTCTTAACGTCGAATTTGAGCCAGCAATGAGGATTTGCCCACACCCACTCGGTCACCACGCCCTTCAAAGTAAGCCTTTTGCTGGTGTCGAACGCCGCGTTCCCATGGTGCGCGAACAAAGGAACTGCCGAGACCAGGAGAGCAGCGGCCAGAGCGAATACTGCGGCGTTCCTTCTTATCATTCCTATCATCCCAATCATTGCGATTGCCTCCGGTGCAAATACCGCGTTGGCCGCCTCACTCGACGAGAGCGAACGCGTGCCCTGCGCAAGCGCGGCCTATTCTACTTACTTGGCGCTCCCTGCGTCTTTGTCTTTGAGAGACCCGTACTGCTGCAGTTCCTGATTGTCCGTGCAGTAGTACTCTTCCAGATCTTCGTGGCCAAGCGACCACATTCGCGGAGCGGAATTCCACGGTTTCGCGAGCACTTTGGGATCTTCGACGGTAACCTGATAGATCAGATAGTTTTTGCTGGTACGCGTGAGGCGCTCGATCACGTGTTCCTGATCGCTGTGGAACCAGCCGACGAAGTTGTTCCAGGTGCGCTCGTCGATGGCAATCACGTCGATCACCAGAGTGTCGCCTTCCCAATGCGCGGTTGCGTCTCCGGCAAAAGTCGGATCGGGATTTTTGGTGTGCGGACGGCCGTCGGTGTGGATCACGCGAAAATTGGTATTCAATTCGTTCAGTTGGATCAGTTCGTCGCGAGTTTGCACCAATTGCATGGGGTACGGATTCAGGAGCAGCATGCCCGGCGTGCCGCGCGGCTGGCAATTCACTGAGGGCCGCGCGAGCTCAAGGTCCACAGCAGTCATGGATTTGATCTTGGCTGCCGCCCACGGTTGGAAGGAGGGCCTTTCTTCCGGCGTCACCCTGGGATCAAACTGGCTTTGCGCGGCGGGATGATCCGTCGAGTAGCCCCCGGTGAAACCGGGAAACCACACGCCGGAAAGGTCCGGATGGCCGTCGGCGGCACGCGGAGCCGGTCCCCCCTTCGGCAACGCATCCGCTTCGTCCTGGGCCGCGGCCATGGAGACGCACGCCGCCGCTACGGTTGCGAGGACCAAAATAAGGCGAGCGAAACGAACCGTCGTTCGCAGCCGTTCAGTTCTGCCCATGCTCGTAATCGCTGCCGACTTTCAGTTTTCGGCCATCGGGCATGGTGATGTATTCAGCAGCGGCCCTTTTTATGCTGGCGTTTTTCCCGAGGCAAGCCCTGGCGGTAACCGTCTTGCCCATATTGTCGATGAAATCTTGCCTCTGGATCCCGCTGCGCTTCAGGTAGGCTACCGACACCGCCTCAAAGCTCCAGGAGGTAACCTGGTTATTGGCATCCTTGAGGTCGATATAAAAATAAACGTGCGGATTCTCCCAGTCTACTTTCGTGAGAGTACCAACCATGTCGCTGCACTTGTCCTTATCGTATTCAACGGAAAAGGTGTGGTGCGCGAAGGCTGGTGCAGCCAAGAACCCTAAGAACCCAAAGATGAGCGGCAAGCCCAGTAGAACCCTATGCCTCATGATCGTAGCCTCCTCAAGTAGATGGAGTCCCATGGTGCGATACAAGTGCGGCAATGCCGCGTCGATAACTCATCGTCAGGGAATGCGGCATTCCGATCGTGGCGGTAGTCTAGCATCGAACGGCCCAAGCGGGGATAGGATTCCTGGCGCGGCGGCCCGCTTGCCCCGGGGCCGCATACTGTCCGTGACAGGCCAAGGCTCGGATGCTCACTTTTGCCGCGCTTGCGCCACCATCTCGACCAGGACCGTTCTGGCCTCCGCTGGAGTCGTCACCTCGCGCGAGAACGCGATGCGCGCGCCGCGCATGCCTTCCTGGGTCCTCAAACGCACGTGAAAGCCGAGCCGGTCGACCGAAGTCATCGCCGCTTCCTGAGACTCGAGGCCGGCGAACGCCTTGGCAAGCAAGACGAGCGCATCCGCGTGGTCGGCGTTCATGTGCTGGATGATGCCGGTGGCCACATCCGCCAGCGGATCGGGCCTCGCGTGTTCATAATCCGAGGCGGAGACCCAGCCCATCACTCCGAATCCGCCCACGTAGTAAACGTCCACCACGTCCATGCGGTAGAAGGAAAAGTCTTCAAAATCCACCCAGTATTTGCTGTTCGGGTAGCGCGCGAGGTAAAGCGTCCGCGCCTCGGCCACATCCTTCTCAGCTATATGCTCAGCCATGGGCGCCGCATTCCCAAGCAACGTAACTCGGGACGCTCCCAGAGGATCGCCGCTGGCGTCAGGCTGAGCGACTAATAGGCTGGCGTGCGGATTGGCCTGCAAGTTTTGGGTATGCATGGCCATGGTGCTGATCAGGAAGATCGGACGCCCGGCGTTGTCCAGGCCGTAAGGCATCACCGATCCGAAGGGGAAACCCGGCTGCTTGCGTGAAAGCGATGAGAGGCTGCCGACGCGGGCCAAGTGCATCAGGGTGCGAGCCCGCTCGGCATAAGAGGGCTCAGCGGGGACGGGCTGGTCACTTGACGCGCCCGGGCCCGCATGTTTTCCTGCGAATGAAGAAGCCATGACTGTCCTCCAGGACCCACTTCTTATGCAACTTCTTATGCAATTGGCGGGCGCTTCTTAGCGAAGCCAGTCGCCTGTTCAAACGCGTGCGCGATTTGCAGCACGCTGAAGTCTTCTTTGTCGCGACCGACGATCTGCACGCCGACCGGAAGTCCCTCAGGCGTAAAACCGCCCGGCACCGAGGCCGCTGGATTGCCCGTGGCCGAGATATACCAGCAGGATTTCATCCAGTCGATGTAGTTATCGAATTTCACGCCGGCAATCTCCGTGGGATAGGGCGTGTTCACATCGAATGGCGGCAACTGCGTGGTGGGCAGAACGAAGTATTCATACTTTTCGAGGAATGCCTGAAAGTGGCGCCACATCTGGCCATGAGCGGTCTCGGCGCGCGCCAAATCCGTGCCTGCCAGTCGCAGCCCTTCCTCGATCTCGCCCTTGAGCGTGTCCTTGAAGGCGTCAGCATGCTCTTTGAGCCGCGCGCCGTAGGCAGTCGCAGAATTCCAGGCGCGCAGCACGCGAAAGGAGATCTCCGCGGGAGCGAAGTCCGGCTGGGCCTGTTCGACGATGCAGCCCATCGATTCAAATGTTTGGCGGTGCCGATCCACCACGGCACGCACCCGCGGGTCAAAGGGAACGCCGCCCAAGTCCTTGAACCAAGCGACGCGCGTACCTTTGAAGTTACGATCGAGCGGCCGCCTGAAAAGTTCTCCCGGTTCGTTGATGGAGAGCGGCGCGCGGGAGTCCGGCCCCGCGATTGTGCTCAGCACAAAGGCAAGGTCGGCCACCGAACGCCCCAGGCATCCCGAGGTACTCAAAGTGGACCACGCGAATGCGGCTTTAGGATTGGGCACGCGGCCGATCGAAGGCCGGAAGCCAACCACGTTGCAAAATGCGGCGGGATTGCGCAGCGAGCCTCCCGTGTCGGAGCCGCTGACGACGGGCGCGAGCCCGCAGGTCAACGAGACGGCGGCGCCGCCTGAGGACCCGCCGCACGTCTTCGTCAGGTCATAAGGATTGTGCGTCGCGCCGAAAACCGTGTTGAACGTCTGCGATCCCGCGCCAAATTCGGGCGTGTTGGTCTTGCCAATGGTGATCGCGCCCGCGCGCCCCATCCGTTCGACGACGATATCGTCTTCGGCGGGGATGTAGTCCTTGTAGAGCGGCGATCCAAACGTGGTGCGGATGCCCTTGGTTTCCAGCAAATCCTTGTGCGCGACGGGAAGGCCATGGAGCGGCCCCAAAGTTTCTCCGTGCACCTGCATCTCATCGGCTTTGGCCGCGGCGGCGGTGGCCAATTCCGGCACCAGAGTCACGATGGCATTCACCTTGGGGTTTACGCGCTCGATCTGTTGCAGATGCGCGGCGAGCACTTCGCGGGCAGACAGCTTCCTGGCGCGGATCAGGCGGGCCATCTCTAGCGCGCTCAAAAAACAAATGGAGGTATCGGGCTGAGCGCCGGCAGCGGCCTGATCTCCGACAGTGCCGTTGAGGAGAACGGCACCAGCCATTCCCAGCAGGAGTTCGCGGCGAGTTGGATCGTTATCATTCATTGAGTGCGAAGTTTATCATCCTCACGCGCGGGCGGCGGATAGGAACTATGTGTTTTAGAGGAAGCAAGGGAGTCCCCGCGGGTTACGAACGCCCGGCTCGATCGCCTTGGTATTGAAGCGCTCCGTCGAGACCTGGCCCGGCGCGACATTGACCGGTTGCGTCGTCTAAGCTTATCCTGCCCTCGCGGCGACACGATTCCCGCAGCAGGCCCGCGAACCTTGTTCCTGGCGGGGCGGCTGGCCCGCGCCGTTTGTAGGAGACGAGATCCGAACACGCCCCACGATCGATATCCACGCTCACGTGATCAGCACCGATACGGCGCGCTATCCCAATGCGCCGCTCGGCGGCCACAAATCGGACTGGTCTCGCGAACGGCCCGTGAGCGCGGAGAAGATGATCGCGGCCATGGATCGATCGGGCATTGCGAAAGCGGCGTTGGTGCAGGCCTCCACCTGTTACGGCCACGATAATTCGTATGTTGCCGACTCCGTGGCCGCCCACCCCGGCCGGTTCACCGGCGTTTTTTCGGCAGATGTCCTCGCGCCTGACGCTCCAGAAAAGATGCGCTACTGGGTGGGCCGGAAGCTGATGGGAATGCGTTTATTCACGGCAGGCAGCACGATGCCGAATCAGGCGGACTGGGTGGACGATCCGCGAAGCTTTCCGGCCTGGGAGTGCGCGAGCGAACTGAAACTCCCGATCTGCATGCAAATGACGGTGAAAGCGATTCCGCAGCTCAGGCACATGCTGGAGCGCTTTCCGAACGTCCCCGTGGTTCTGGATCACCTGGCAAAGCCAAGCCTCTCGGACGGCCCTCCTTATTCGGGTGCAGCCGAGCTCTTTCGACTGGCCGATTACAAGAGCGTGTACTTGAAGGTCACGCCCCGCACCGTCGCGGAGGCCCAAAGCGGAAAAGCCACTCACGCGACCTTCTTCCCGCTCCTGGTATCGAAATTCGGGGCTTCGCGAATCGCCTGGGGGTCAAACTATCCGACGTCGGAAGGCACGCTCGAGGAGTTGCTGAAAGTTTCCGAAGCCGGTTTGTCGGTCTTGACCGCGGAAGATCGCGATTGGATCTTTGCCCGGACGGCGCTGACTCTTTATCCCGCGCTGGCCGGGAGTGAGAAACGGAAAGCCGATGCCTGAAACGCAGACGCAGCTGACTCTGCAGACTCTTTTGGCGGCGAACCCGCACACCAGCGCCTTGAGAAGCGGGCAGCTGCGGTCGCCGCTCGTAAGTTTCGCTTTTGCGGACGTGAAGACAGTCAACAAGGCTTTCAAACCGCTGGTGAGGGAACAGAAATTCGATCTGGGCGAGCTCGCTATCGTCACATTTTTACAAGCCAAAGCATATGGCAAGCCCTACGTCCTGATGCCTGCCGTGGTCGTGGCGCGCGGCCAGCATCACACCATCTTCTACAATCCGGAACGCGGCCATCTCCATCCCGGCGATCTCAACGGGCGCAGGGTGGGTGTGCGCGCCTATACGCAGACGACCGGCACGTGGGTGCGAGGTTTCCTGGAGGAAGATTACGGCGTCGACTTCCAACGCGTCCAGTGGATCACCTTTGAAGATCCGCACGTGGCCGAGTTTACCGATCCACCGTGGGTGCGGCGGGCGCCGGAGGGCAGGCAGCTCTTGCAAATGTTGCTCGACGGCGAAATCGATGCCGCCATTTTCGGAAGCGAAAATCCCGAGGGCACGCCGCTCCGGCCGCTGATCCCGGATGCGGCGGAAGCCGCGGCGCGCTGGGCCGGGAAACACGGCGGCATTCCGATTAATCACATGATAGTGATCAAGGAATCGATCGCGAAAGAGCACCCGGAGGTAGTCCGCGAAGTCCATCGCATGCTCAAGGAGAGTGCAGCCGCCGGTCCCTCGGAAAGCGCGGGAGCGCCGCGATTCGGCGTTGAGGCGGTACGCAAGTCCCTCGAAACCATCATCCGGTATTCGGAACGGCAGCGCCTGATTCCGCGCCGCTTCTCGGTGGACGAACTATTGAACGACGTCACGCGCGCGCTCGACTAGACCCACATGCCAACGCCGGCCGCAAAACTTGAAGCCGCAGAAGTGAGCCAAGTTGCCGCGCCTCGGCCTCGGCGTCCGCGTCCGTGGTACACACATCTCTCCGTGCTGGTTTTGCTGGCTATGGCGCTGGGGGTCCTCGTCGGCTATGTGCGTCCGGGATCTGCCGAAGCGCTGAAGCCCCTTGGCGACCTCTTCATCAAGCTGGTGCGAATGCTGGTGGCGCCGATCATCTTCTGCACGGTGGTGCACGGGATCGCCAGCGCGGACGAAGCGAAAAAGGTGGGCCGGGTTGCGGTGAAATCGCTCATCTACTTTGAGGTGGTGACGACGATCGCTCTGGTCCTGGCCTTACTCCTGGTGAACCTCTGGGCGCCCGGCACCAAGATGCATGTGGATTTGAAGACGCTGGCCGGAACCGCGGTGAAGGCGCCTGCCAAGCCGATCACATTCGGCCAGTTTCTGCTGAACCTGGTGCCGGAAAGCGCGGTGGGGGCCTTTGCCGAGGGCGACGTGATTCCGGTGCTCTTGTTTTCCGTGATGTTCGCCTTTGGATTGCTTGCGTTGGGGCCTAAGGGCAAGCCTCTGGTGGAGAGCATTCACTCGATCGAGCAGGTCTTGTTCAAGATGATCGGCTTCGTGATGTGGATCGCTCCCCTAGGCGCGTTCGGAGCGATTGCGTTTACGGTGGGCAAATTCGGGCCTTCCTCGATGATCGCCCTGGGCAAACTGGTTGGGGAGTTCTACGTTTGCTGCCTGCTCTTTGTCGCCATCGTGCTCACCCCGATTGCATGGGCGGCCGGCGTGAACATTCTGCAATTGATTCGCTATCTGGCGGCCGAACTGATGATTGTGGTGGGCACCAGTTCAGGTGAAACCGTATTCCCGAATGTCTACGCCAAACTGCGGCGGCTCGGCGTGGAAGAGTCCGTGGTCGCTTTGGTGCTCCCCGCGGGTTACTCGTTCAATCACGACGGCACTTGCCTATACTGGGCCACGGTTTCGGTGTTCCTCGCGCAGGCTGTGGGCATTCATTTATCCATCGGCCAGCAGTTGGGGCTGCTCGCGATCATGCTGTTTACGTCCAAGGGAGGCGCGGGCGTGGCCGGATCGGCCATCGTGATTCTCGCGACCACGCTTTCGGCCACCAACGTGATTCCCGTGGCCGCCGTGGGAATCATTCTCGGCGTTCATAGCCTGTTGTCGTCGGCGTTCGTCCCGGTGAACGTATTGGGCAACTCCCTGGCGACGATTGTGATGGCACGCACGGAGCGAGCCGTCGATTTGCCAACGCTGCAAGCGGAGCTGCGAAGCGGTCCGGAAGAGACCGTGGAGGCGTCCGCGATTTAGCGTTTCGTTACAGGCGTTTCGTTAGAACTCCATACCAAAGCTGAAGAATATCGTCACGGCTTATCTCCCAGAGCGCCAAACAAGGCAACGGACGGCGTGGATTCGAGCGGTGAGGACGTAGTAAGATGAACGTCAAGCCGAGATAGCTCAGCTGGTAGAGCGACGGTTTCGTAATCTCAATCTAGCTAAACCCTAAGTCTCCCAAAATCAGTAAGCGCTTGATTTCTTAATGTCATACCGTTTCGTTCCGTTTGGTTGCGTTAGGCTCTTTTCGGGACGCTTAGGGACATTCGGGGCCAATTACGGGGCCAATTTTCACACACACTCCTCAGCGAACCAACCAGGCGCCGCGGTCGAGATGCAGATGATCTTCGCCCCTGTGGGAGTTACCGCGTTAAGCGCTTCCTCGCCCTCTGCCATAAATGCGCTTTCGTCTTGGATGTACAGGGTAGGATGAAAAGCCCTGATAGCATTTGCACCCCCAGGAATCGCCGCCACTTCGCCGCCGCCTTTCCAGGAGATCGCAAACACACTCTGCTTGGCGAGGGGGTGACGCTGCGTTATCCAGGGCTCTTGGTAGCGCGTGAGCTGTGCGACACAGTCAATGAAATGCAGGGCTCGATCTTCGTTAGGACATTGCACAACAACTTCTTCGTGCTTCCACTGCGCGCACCACGTCGAGAATACTGCCGCTGACCAGCTCGTCATCATGGTTCGGCTCTTAGGTATGAATAGCCTGCTGTGCCGCGCCATAAATTCAGTGAATAGCGGCACGAAGTACGTCTTGCGTGGAAATGGCGCTAGAAACGGGACCACCTGCCCGCTTTCCTTGCTCTGGGCTTCATATTGCGGGTTTTCGGTCTTCGTGAACTTGGTGGCCCACAAAAGCGGCCCAGCTTCAAACGAGGCGACTTCCTGCCGGCAGAGCGCGTCTATTTCGTCGTGCTTAGCTTCTGTGAGGTGAAATATCGCTTGGTCGATCTGCTCATCGTCCAGGTTCGCCAAGCCTTCCGGCCCGAGCTCCTGAAGGCGATCAATTAACCCTTGGGTCGCTGTGTCCATTTTCAGAGGCAGACAGTTCCGTGAGCAGTTCTTGGAGCTTGCCGAGGCGCTCTTCCCGAGTGGCGATTGTGGCGTCAAGCTTCACCGGCTGTACCACCTTCCCCTCGGTGCGGTCGGCGATAAACTCTAGCGCTTTTGGTTCGCCACGCTTACCGCGGCGAATTGCCGCAGCTACGATCAACTCGATGTTCGCGCGGCCCGTCCCGGGATCCTCCTCAGCCAACTGCTTGCGGAGTTCCTTGCTGATCGACGTACCAAGCGCATTTTTCGGCTTGCCGCTAGGGTTGCCGCTCTCGCCTTTTTGCCACTTCGCCATACCAGTCTACTTTTCCTCCTTAGACTCCGGTTTCGGACCGATTTCGTTGAGCCATATGTTTACGATTTCTCCAACCAAATAGCCGCCTAATTCCATTAACAGCTTCCTAGCCGGGCCCTTCTCGTAACAAGCAGCCCTGAAAAGAAGATGCGCCGCCACTTCCCGCCGTGCGATCGGATCTTCGGCTTCAAATCTTCGCCAAGCTGCGTCGTTCGACATTGCGGAAAGAATCTGCGGAGCGTCCGTGTGGTATGGAGTCCCCCAATTCCAAGATATGTGCTCCATCAGAATCTCCGCTGCAGCAGCTGGATCGCAACTGGCACTCAGTAATCGGCTCAACAGCTGACTGTACGCCTCCAATGGAGAAAGGCCTTGCCGCACATACGAAGCATACAACGATCCTCGGGATCCGGTGAGCCTTTCGGCCGCCCCTTTCAGGACAAGCGATGGCTCTAGGCGTACGATCAGTTCATCTCGCGAGTTCTCCGCTGGCTGCAGCTTTCGCAAGAATGGGAGGCTGACCGGACAGGCTTCCGGCTGAGCCGTCAATTCATCCGGAAGTCCGTCCGGTTGCCCGAAGCCTGCGCCCATGCCTTTACCCCCGGCCGCGCCGTGGTTGGTTTGCCGGGTTGCCAGCGCGCCGCACGTTCCCGCTAGTTGGCCGCCCGCTGATGATGGAGTTATAGCCCTTCGGAAGTCTGGGCTCGCCGACAGCGTCCAGCATGTCCTGGCTTGTCTCCGCGGCTGATGCACAGCCAATGTCCGTGATATCGGAGCCGCCCCTGGACGTGCCGAAGATCTTCTTCGCCGGCAATCCCGCTGACTGCCGATAGTTGCGATTCGGTGGCGCCGGCGTGTTCACAGTCCCTTGCGGATTGGCGAACGGCGCGGGTGGCTGCATGATCTGCCTTTCCGCATCGTTCGATGTCTGCGGTCCGGAACGGACCGGGGCCCGTCCTTGCATTGCGGTTCGGCTCGCCGTGATCGGCTGGCCGCGCTTTGTGGTAACTGCCATGTTTTTCATTCTCCTTTAGAGTTTCCTCGTTCCGTACTTCTTACGCCCTTCTTCGCTGCGTAACTCTTCTCCCCAGAAGCGATCATCAGCCGAGCGAGACAGCATAGGCTCATCCTCTGTCACCGGCTTCCGTGGCCTGGGAGAGACGCCCGCGGATTCCCGAAGGGTTCGCGCCAAACCCTCCACATACTGGCGCCGCTGCTCCGGGTCGCTCAGAAATCCGACGCCTCCGCCCTGAAGGTGTGGGGTTTGTTCCCATTCACGAGTCATCCGCTCCGCTTCCGCGAGAAACTCATCGCCTTCATCCGCCGATGACGGTTCTGGATTCGGCGGCGCCGCGGTGCGCGGAGCGGATTCCATGTCGTTGTAGCTGCGCTTCACGTTTAGAGCCTTCGCGAGTCGTACTCGCTCATTACGTCCTCGGAAAAAATATCCCGGTTGCTTGAGAACCGAGACGCAGCGCGGCGACCCCTGGCCGCAAACTCTTGGTTATTGCTGCGCGCCGTTTTTTCCAAGTCGAGGCGATCGAGAACATCCGGCGAAAAGATATCTGAATTGGTCCGAAAGGAGTTGCGTCGCTGGCTCTGGCCTCTTCCGCGGCCTGAGCGCTGCGGCGCTTGCGGCTGCATCTGGCCCAGCTTCGTTATCAGGCTCAGGATGTACTTGCCGCCCGCATCGGCAAACTTGATTGCTACAGCGCGGTTGACTTGGACATCGGGCGGAGCTCCGAAAGCCTGCAGGAAGTTCGAAAAGAACCACTCGGCCGCTTCCGGCGTATTGAGCTGATCGAGGCTCGAAACCTTTCCGCCGTAGCGCTGGTAAGTCGCCATGAAGTTCGCGGCGCCGCGGAAGACCGTGTCCGCCAATTGCCTCTCGTTGACCGGAACTTCCCGCGGATCGATGCCCCAAGCGCGGAGAAACTCGGAGCTAAACGCTCTGGCGGATTCCTCCGGGACGGGAGCTAAGCGGCTCAAATCGCCCTGGCAAGCGTTGTAGGCGTTCAATGCAGAGAAGGTCGCCTTGGACATAACCAAGCCCATTTTCTCGACGTCGATCCCACTTTTGTATATGTCGCTTCCGAACGCACCGACCAACTCCGTCGCAAACTCCCGCGCGCTGTTGGCGTCATTCAGGCCGTTTTCGCGAACGAAGCTATCTAGGCTCGCGATACCCTCGTGAATGGCTTGAGGCGTTAGCTCCGGTTGCGCCTCTGGTTGCTGCGACTGCTGCTCCGGTTGCGCCGTGCGCGTTTCTTCTCGCACAATGCGCCTGGTGGCCTCCTCCACGACGAAGGGATCAGGCTGGGTATTCTGCGGGCGCCAGTCCTCGCGGTCCGTCGACAGATCGGCCAGAGCCTCTTGCTGGCCGGCTGGCTGGCCCTGTTCCGGCTCTGCGAGCGGACTCTCCGACAAACTGTCATCACGGTGAGAGCCGACAATCGGAGCGGATAGGATCGAATCCGCGATGGAATCTTGTACGGCAGCCTGTGTTATGTCTGACATGCGTTACTCCCACAACTCCGGCACGGACGCCGGATCGAAAGAATCAATCACCACAGTGCCGCCGGGAGCCCCTGTTAGCTGAGAGTTACAGATTGTTTTGAGAATATTGGTTAAATTGTTTGTCACCGCGGTTTGAACCGAGGCCGCAGTCGACGAGTTTTGTCCGTCTCCACGTGTGCCTCCCGATATCCCGACGAACGTGGTATAGGGACCGGCGGTTACGCCTTTACCGGAGATCAACTCCAGATGGAACTTCACTCGCCAAACAGAATGTTGTGACATTTTTTCAGCTCCCCTTTTTCAACTCTTCGATAATTTCCGCGATCATCTCGGCTTCTATGGTTCCGTCGAATTGCTCCCGATGTGACCGCCGCACATGGTCTAAATACTCTTCTTCCCGAGCGTCGATAGCGTCTACTGCGGCTTGCTGGTCGCGCTCCATCAACACTTGCGCTTCTTTGGAGATTCGCGCTTCGTCCTCTTTGTAGCGCTCGCTGATCCGTTTGAACTTTTCCTGTTTGCGCTTGGCCAGAATGTCGAGAGCCTGCCGCTCGAAACGCTCGTCCTCCGCGCACAAGTCGCACTGGCCAATCCATACCTCGAAGCCGGGAAAATACTTCTGCAGGTACAGACGGCCGTTGTGCTTTTCACAATGCTGGTCACGGATTGCGCTACCTGCTTGTGTCGCTGCGCTGCTCACTGATTTCCTCCGAGGTAACTCGCCCTCATAACCTGGCACGACCCGGTGTAAAATAGCTGCGTGTTAGAAACGCTAAAAATAGCCATACAGACCGCTCTGGCGCTCATTGTCCTGCGCGCGATCGTGCTTCGGGTTTGCGGCCGAGCTCCGGAGCGTTTCGCGTTTTTCGTCCTTCGTGTGGTTGGGGCGTTCATCGCAGCGTCCTATTGCTTGATCCTCAGTAAGACTTCCCGATTCTTTGCTGGTAATTCAAAGTCTTCCCAGTCTTACCGCGCGCAGCCGAGTACGTTCCTGCGTCAGACGCTTCGGCCTTAAGGTTCTTCATTCGCTGTTCGTAAGTGGCCCATTCTTCAGGAGTCCCCACGGTTGGACGTAACGGCGCAACATCTTCCGAGGGTTGAGCTATTCCCGTTTGGATCATGCGCAGAAAAGTAGGTTGAACAGCACCGCCGGTTGTCGTCATTGCGCCGGAGCCTGGCGCGGAGGAAGGCAGCTGCATCGCTTGCGATCCGGGCGCCAACGCATTCGTCGGCGTTCCGGCAATCATGGAAGGTTCGGGAGGCTCAGGCTCGCCTACTGGCCTATATCCCGCGTTCATGTACTTTCCCTGGGATATATATTCCGCGTCCGGATTTGGGAACAGAGCCTTATAGGCCTGTGGGCCCGTCAAAAACCCGCCAATACCAGCTTCAGGAATTCCCGTGAGGTGGCCCACAAAAGCGCCGCCAAGCTTGCTGAGCGCCTGGGGGAACGGCTTCAGCGTTCCTTCGGGCGTGTAAGAGGCTTTGCCGATCGCGGTGCGCGCGGCGCCGGCGGCTTGGCCTCCATATTCAGCGGCAACCTGGGCGCCCTTGACGGCACCGTATTGCCCCGCGGCGCGTGCGGCAGCTCCGCCGATGTCGCCACTTCCGGCTTGTTCGCCCAAACTGGCCGCCGCGGGCCCCAGGAAGGGCAGATAGGAAGCGATGGTGTGTCCAAAGGCTTCGGTATTGCGCCCCTGCTGCCTGAGTTGCTGCGCTTGCTGCTGCTGGGCCTCGAGTGGCGCGGCAACATCGTTCTGGAATGTGGTAGCAAACGGCTGGGTGAGAATATCCTTGCCCAGATTATAGGTTCCGCTGGCGAGTTCTTTAGCGCCTTGCCATGCTTGTCCCGCTAAATTGCCGGGAGTGAATCCGTAATAGGGCTTTTGCGATCCTTGGTTCTGCTGCTCGAATTGCGTGGGCTGATCGAATCCTTTGATATGCGCGATGTAAGCCCCGCGGGTCTTTGGATCAGCCGCAGCATATTCCGGGTCATTCGCCTTCAGGTAAGCGTCCTGCTGCATGACCGAAGCGTTCAGAAACTCGGGGTCTTGCGTGTAGTCGTAGGTTGGCTGGTTTTGTGGCATCAGCTGTCCCTTTCATCATCAGCATCGGCGTTCGGAGGCTCAAAGCCAAATTGCGCGCCAGGGGCCAGGGACGTGCTGAAGTTTCTCCCCAGCGTGATGTTAATCTCGGCATCTCCGCAAAAATCAACGTACGGAATGCTCGGCCTTTGTGGTCCGCCCCTCGCGAGCAAAATCAAATCGGAATTGAACTGCGTTCCTGCATCGTCTGCCCCCGAATACTCCTGATAGATTTGCCCAGTGGATGCTCCTGCATAGATTTGCAGAACACCGTTGCCATCTCGAACCTGGGCGGAAGTGAAGGCCGTTGCCAACGGCCCCGCAAAGGTTGAGCTGTACCCTTGCCCGTAAACTGAGCCTGGAGGAGTGAACAGTTCGATCAGCTTGAAGTCGTGGATGATGGTATAGGGTGTTCCGTCTGACTTCTGCGCCTCAATCCGGAGCTCATCTTTCCCGAGTAATCCATTTCGGTAGTAAACCACCTCGACGCTGGAGAGATACGCGTTGCCGATCTGAGATAGTTCAGCCGCTTCGTATTCTTCCGAAACCACAACCGGGACGCCATTCGACAGCATGGCTAACTGCTTATCGCCAGTCACCCAACGATTGGCCATCAGTTGCACTCCCCAAGGTGAGTATCAAGGAACCGGTCTGGCGGGAGACTGTGCCGGAGCTCGGCCGCTGCCCAGCAGATTTCACTCGCCGCGTCGATGAAGCCAATCTGGGCGAGCAGGGAATAGCCGCTCAGCGAATCGAAAAGCGCAAGCACTGGATCCTGACCGCGGGCGGATGGTGGGGCCTCAACGATCTCCCAGACCTTCTCGCCGTAGAACGCGCGACTGGCCATGAGCCGATACTGCGGGCTGGTTCGATGGCTGACAAGACTGTATGAGCGCGGAATGGTACAGGTAGCAGACTATTTTCATTTTGGTGGTACGGGTGACGTTTCTTCGCGCTGCTGATCGCGGAGCCTGAATGCAGCCAGAAGCATTAGCTGATGATTCCTTACCTGTACTTCGAGTTCCGCAATTCTCGCCTTCAGCTTGTCATGATCGCGTAGCGGGATTTCGATAGTTGCGCCTCTCGCCTCGGCATTGCCGGCACCGATGCACCTCGGGCAGTAAGTTAGGCGAATAGCTTTCCTTGGACCCGGGTGAGTCTTGCGACGAACGCGAATAGGACCGCCGCAGAGTGGGCAGTTCATGCGAGCATTTCCGGGGACAAGACGGGGACAGTGCTATTTAACGCGTTTATCATCAGTAGCATACCTTGGCGCATCGGATACGTTAACCGTTGTTCGCACACACATTCCGTGCGCCACGGACTGCCAAACCCCATTGGAATCGACCGCAACGACATTCGATCACCTTGACGTGTGCGGGGAGCGTCAGGTCACGCAGGATCTTCTTTTGGGCCTCAGCGTCAATGTCGAGCGAGCGCCCACACTCCATGCATTCCAGCTTCATCGGAGCCCTCCAGGGAGTACCAAAGCCTGATTCTGCGATGAAAGCAGGTGCCCCAAGCCAGCCCTTAATTCCTGTTCCGAGCCACCTGCAAACCGAGCGCATAGAGAGATGCTGCTTTGAGAGCAAAGCATCTCTCTGCTTGGTAGGTGTGACACCACTCTTTTACTTAGGGGTGCGTCACGCTTCCCATTTCGTGACGCCACCTGTGATTCACAGCGCGTCACAGTCCTAACCCCTTGCGATACTTGCGGATTGCAGAATCCCCGAGCTTTATATTGAGTTGAGCGAACTTTGCTGATAGTTCGACGCTCGAAAGACGCGGCTCTTTGGTGAGCCACTGCCGAAGCAACTCCACATTTGCCGACTTCGCTTCCTTGACGGCCTCTGAAGCGCCGCCCCCGCGGTTACGTGCTTCCAGGTATTCAGAAAGCAGCCCGCAGTCTCCGGGCCGGCGGTGCATGGCGAATTCCCCCCGCTCGGCGATATGTGGGCGCCCTGCCAACTGGAAATCCCCACAGCGGGCAAAGTCCCGAGCTTTGATATTGCTCACGTGCACAATGTTCAAATCCCGGTCGATCTGCCGGATGCCCCATGCGCTGGCGATGGCTGCGCCAAATTCAGAGCTCCCGCGGATCATGTTTTCCAAGCTCATTACGTCCTGGGAAGCGAAGCTCTTGGGAGAGTGAAACAGTGCTATGACGCTGCGTGCTTCAGCGCGTTGGAGGGTAAAGAAATCATCGCTTAACCCCTGCGCTGCTTCGACGGCCGCATTTTCGTCCGCTCTCATAAAGCGTATGGCCGTATCGCAGAAAACATGCGCACCCTTGGCTTCCCTCAGAATCGCGGGATCGGCCAAGGGCAATGTCGGCCCTTTCGTGAGCGTGCGCACAAACAGGCGCTTACCAATCTCGTCATACAGACCCATCAGCTTCAGTCGGGTTTTGAACGTGGCGCGGGATGCTTCGGGGATGAGATAGATGACCTTTTCGGCTCTCCCGGCCACTTCGAAGAAATCCCACAAACGCCCGGGCCCGAAAAGCAAAGCCGCGGCAAGGTTGAGCGATATCCATGTTTTGCCGTTCTCGGAAAGCCCAGCAATCGCCGTTACCGCGTAGTCCTGCAGGAATCCTTCGATCGAGAATGTGGCCTCGGGTGCGCTTTCAAACTCTTCTGGCGTGTCAAACAAGGCGCTCGCGACTTCGGTCGCCTCAGCAAGGCTTGAGATGTGTTGGACTGAGGGAGTGGGATCCTCGCCCGCGAATATGACTTCCTTCAGCGAATCGGCTGCATAGATCAGCCGGCGAGCCCTGGCTGCCTTGCGGATGATCCGCGCGTAATGTTCCAGATTCGAAACACGCGGGACCCCATCGACCAGTTGCGAAAGATAAGCCGCTCCGCCCGCGGCCTCGAGTTCTCCTTTCCGGCGAAGTTGGTCGCTGAGCGTAACCAGGTCGATGGGCTGCTGCGCCTCGCCCAGCTGAATCATGTAGTTGAAGATGCGCCGGTGCTGATCGGAAAAGAAATCTTCCGGCTTGAGCTTTTCAATCGCCGTGTTCAGCGCGTGATTATCGAGGAGGATGGCGCCGAGCACGCTCCGCTCGGCTTCCAGGTTCTGCGGGAGTTGTCTCTCGATCTGCACCGAAGCTGAATTCACTTCGAGCGCCTCTCATGCTTCGCGAGCCAGCCGTCCAGCGCTTCGCGCGAGATGTAGAATTTCTTGCCAATGCGAATGTGGGGAATTTCGCCGCTGGCGATCAACTGGCGAACAAACCAAGATGAGGCTGCACCGGCACCGATGGAGCGGAGATATTCGACTGCGGCCGCTATGTCGAAGAGGCGTTTCTGGGTTTCAGATAGCGCGTCGCTCACGCACCTAACATCGCGCAGAAAACCCTAAGCTGTCATCAGAAGTGAATAGCTGGAATTTCTGTAAGGCTTACATTAAATGGGTGAATTCTTGTAAGGCCCTCAGTCATGGCAGTTTTGGAGTAATGTCCGCACTTCCTCGTCCGTGAGCGACTGGAGGAGTTCATTAATCTCAAGCTTATACCGCGACGCCAGAGTATAGGCGTTTCCCTCTGCCGACCGTGGCGTATCTGGAAATACATACCTAGCGTATTTAGCGAGTGCCTTCCCCGCTCGACGAATGGCGGCCACCAATCTCAAGCGACCCAAGGTTGCCTCATCGAGGCTTCCTGGAGGTCGCCCAGGCTCACGGTTATGATGTTTCCGCCAGAGTGCGTAATCCTTGTTGGATTGCCGAATACCTTCCAAACGCTTGGTCCTTTGCTCCGGACTGTGAGCATCCCAATGGTCCCTAATTCCACGGCTACGGGCTTTCGCCACTCTGGGGATCTTCCACGAATCTTTTGTAGTCTTTTTCAAATGCTGGCGGTATTCCGGTTTCTTCAATCTGCCCCTCGTGTGTTCGCTCTGTTTCTCACTGAAGGCTTTGGAATGAAGGCTAAATCCTTTAGGCAGTCTCCATTCCTTCCGGAAAGCGGCAACGGGAGCCGGGCTATTCGGAAAATGCTGTTGAACGTGATGGTCCAATGCCTTTCCGACAAACCAACAGGGAGAATCTTTCGTTCCCAAGCAAACGATTCGGTCGGCGCCAGCAACAGTTTTTATTTGCTGCGGGTCAGCAATACATCTTTGTTGGGCTCTCTTGTCAGTAAGGAACTGCAGCGTCTGCGCCCGGCGGTCCCGTTCCCTTCGATTTTTCCTGCTTCGCCTAGCTGGCGTCATGTATTTGTGGTTCGCTTTGCGAGCCTTTTCAAGGCGAACCTTGTCACCACAGTTCAGACAATATCGTTGGGCGTTACTTTGGGGGGCACATGTGCTACCGCACCGCTCACATGTTTTGGTCCTGCGGGTCAGGTACTTGTGAGTAGCGCCACTGAGCGTCATGGCTTCTTCCTCGCTTTCGCCGATGCCTTTGCTGCTTTACGGGCGATAGCTTTTCGCTGCGCCGAGGTGAGTTTCTTGGCCCTGGCTTTACCGCCGCGACTGCCGATCTCTTGCAGGTATTTGGATATGTCGTTAGGAGTCATCGGGTGAGGACTATATCAGGCGTGGCAGCTAAGTTCAAGCCCTTATTTAACTGGTTGACAAGCTTGGCCGGTAAGCATAAGATGATCCCAGTAAAAACAAAACGCCCCGCGCCCGTGCTAGCAACACGAACGCGAGGCTAACCAAAACGAAAGGATGAGTTTCGTCATGGCTACGCAAACAGTAACAGCACCCGCATCTGTCCTGCAATTCCAGAAGTCAATTCCGCACACTTTCATTGAGGCCCTGAAACAAGGCTGGCGCATTATCGAGGAATCTTCGCGCCAGTCCCACGGTAAGCGGTGTGGCATCGCTACGCTCGAAAAAGATGGCCTTCGTGTCTCGGTGTCTTACATGGCCGATGCTCACGGCTATCGCTTCGGAGAGCCGAAGACGCTCGCGTAACCCCGAAACGCTGGCGCATTGCGAGCGCCGGCGTCCAGCCGCAAATGTGCGAGCGTTGCCCGCGGCTGCCGATGAGGACGGCAACGCATTGGGGATACCGATGGCAAAGCGAAAGAAATCGTCGGCAATTGAAATACGGCCGGCAATCGGAACGCGGTTGTGGAGTGAGACAGTGGACGAGGACGAGCAGTTAAGTTGCGTTCAAAGTCTCCTGGAGGCTGCCCGCGGGGTCTCGCTCATCCTCAGTTCTATTGGGGAAGATCCACACATTGAGAGTCTCGATAGCATTCTATTTGGGCTGTCAGCGGCGCTTAGACGTTCAGCCGATTTGGTTTGTGCCAACTATTTTCGCAATGCAGGAACCATTGCCGACAGCCTCGCCCCCAACGTCCTTACTGCTTTGCTCAGGCTGGAATTGGGAAAGGTTGAGCAGCAACGTAAGTTCAAACGCGCCATGGGACGGGCGAAATGAAAGACCTGCAAAAAAGTTCCGCCAAGCTTAACCGCCATTTGATTGACCGCTGCCTCGAATGGCTCGGTGTGCAAGGCCGGTCGCCGAATACGCTCAGACCGTTCGGACAGCATCTCCGCGACTTCGCCGATTTTCTGGGGCCACGCAGCATCCTCACCGTCGAGCATGCCGATGTTCTGGCTTACCTCACCGGCCTTTATGATCGCGGGCTCGCAAAGGCCAGCGTTTTTTCCTACGTGATGGCCTTGCGGGCATTTCAGCGGTTTCTCTGCTTGTGCGATCTCCCAAACACCGGAGCACTTGGCAAAGTGAAGCCGCCCAAACTTTCCAGCCGGATCGGCGGCTTCCACCCATACGAAGAGATCCAACGCTTAATTGGTGCAACCAGGACGCCGCGCGAGCTGGCCTTGATCGAGATGGCGTTTGCGACCGCTTGCCGCGTTTCGGAGCTTGCGGCCATGCGGATCGAGCAGATTGATTGGCGAAATCGGCGGCTCGTCGTGTTAGGAAAGGGGAACAAAGAGCGCGTGGTTTACTTCGGCAAAGCCGCAGAAAGCGCTCTGCGTAAACATCTGGGCGTTCGGGACGAAGGGTTCATCTTTGAGATAACACCACGGGCGATCGAGAGGATAGTAGCGGGAGTCGGCGCCCGCGTTGGACTGAAAACGCACCCACACAAGCTGCGGCATTCGTGTGTGACGGCCATGCTGAACGATGGCGCAGGGCTGCCCGAGCTTCAGCAGTTACTCGGACACAGCTCGATTTCAACCACGGCTCGCTATCTGCATTCCAGCATCGGGGACCTGATTAAAACGCACCGCAAATGCTTCGACGGAGAGGCCAATGCCAAAACACCTACCGGAAGATGATGCCGACATAAGCGACCTGATCGGGTATCTGCGGCTTTGCACGGATTCGATGCTGCAAGACTTTGAGATGAATCGCTTGGGCAAGTCTGCGCAGCTCGTGAAACACCTTGGAGAGACGCTCAGGAAGGCGGTCAATGCTCAATCGGAAGCGCTCCTGGCGCGCGCGCTGAGGGAAAACCGGAAGGCGGTCAACGGCACGCGAAAACCTGTACGTCCTATGGACCTCCCGACCCTGGCGTTGCCGGAAGTGAGCGATGAGACAACGGAATAAGGGCGCGATAGTTTCGCAGGCCTCTATTGAGGCGATGGTGCGGCAGCGCGTGGACGAGATCCTTGCGCAAGAGGGCGCGCAGCTGTTTGAGCCTGAGTTTCAGCCGAAGCCCATTCAAGCCGAAGCGATGCGCCGGCTTACGGTGTTCGAGCGGCAAAAATGGGCGCTGTACTTCGCAAGGTGGGGCTGCCGACAATGCAAGGCCAAGCGCAAGGGGCATACCGGGCAGGGCTATTGCCACACCTGCTACGGGATGGTGCGCTTCCGGCTGCTCGAGATTCAGAAACAATGGCAGATGGAACACGCCCGGGGCAAGAGAGAGGCGTACACCTTGGATGCCAGCAGGAGAGCCGCGAAAAGCGTCCTCGGCGAATTGCCGCAGTTTGATGACGGAGACGTGCCGGAATAGCACGGTGTCGCGCACGACAAAGCACCAAGGCTCGCTTGCCTGTTTCCGGTGATACCGATGGCCCAAAAAGGCAGACGATGCGGCAAATCGGCTCCTAACGAAGAAAGGGAGGGACCAAAAATGCGTGCACGCGGCGAAGGCAGAATCTTCAAGCGAGGGAACGTCTACTGGATTCAGTTCTACAACCACGGCCGCCAAATCCGCGAAAAGACGGGCATAAAAGCTGCGGACGGAGACGAGCAAGCCGCACAGAAGGCCGAAAAGAAGGTCGCAGCATTGCTTCGCAAGCGAATCGGAGCTGTCGAGAATGGCATCTACCATGAGCCGCGCCGATTGCGTTACAAGGATCTGCGTTCCACCTTCTTTGCCGATTATCAGACGCAGGAGAGAAAATCCCTCCGTCTGAGCAAGGATGGCAATGAGCCTTACTTACCCGAGGTGAATAGGCTAGACGTTTTCTTTTCGGGCTGGCGCATCACGGAAATAGACGCTGATGCCATTCGTAAGTTCACTTCCACTCAAAAAGCCAAAGGCCTGTCCAACGGTTCGATTAACCGTTCGATTTCGGCTCTGCGGCGGATGTTCCATTTAGCCGTGAAAGATTCCAAGTTGCACCTAAACGATGTCCCACACTTTCCGATGCTGAAGGAAGCGCGTCCGCGAAGTGGTTTTTTTGAAACGAAAGAATATGAGGCACTGTCGCGTGCTTTGCCGTCATACCTTCGGCTTCCATTGGCACTCGGCTTTTACACTGGCATGCGTTTAGGCGAAGTGCTCGGCCTCAAGTGGGATCAAGTCGATTTTCTCGATAACGTCATCCATCTACGCCAGGGCGAAACGAAAAATGAAGAGGGCCGGACGATACCGCTGATACCACAACTGCGAACCCTTGTCCTCGAGCAGCACGCAAGCCGGCAGCAGGCCTGCCCATTTGTCTGTTACCGCCTAGACCGCAAGGGGAACGCTGTTAAGATCGAAAGCTTTCGCAAGGCGTGGTATAGGGCATGCGTTTCAGTCGGACTCGGCACACTTGAACCTGAGCTTAATCCTGAGACCGGGGAGCCCCTATTGATGAAGCCGCGGCGGATGCGCTCGAAACCGAAGGCCAAAATGGTTTATCATGGGAAGCTCTATCACGATCTCAGAAGGACAGGCGTACGGAATTTGGTACGCGCTGGAGTCTCTGAAAAGATTGCGATGTCGATCTCAGGCCACATCACGCGCAGCATATTTGACCGCTACGACATCACCTCCGGTAAGGATGCTGTCGAAGCTGGCCGGAAGCTCGCTGCTTTTCACGAGTCCCAGCATGTCGGGGCCAGTACGGGCACAAATTCGAATCAGTCAGAACAAAGTGCTATGATGGAGCCGGTAATCTGACTGTTAGATAAGCACTTACAGACAGGGCCGAGATAGCTCAGCTGGTAGAGCGACGGTTTCGTAAACCGTAGGTCCCCGGTTCAATCCCGGGTCTCGGCTCCAGCTTATTCCCACCAAGGAATCTCCGGCCAATCTCGCCTCGAATCTTCGCAGCTTCGTTTTGATGCATTCGATCCAGCCATGTTCCGCTGGCCATGTCCATTTCCAACCGAAGAAGAATTCGGGATATAGTTCCCCGTCTCGTTCCTGATCTTAGTTCCACGCAGGGGGGCAGATGCAAATTCTCGAACGGCTGAAGCCGGTATCGATTTTGCTGCTACGGCTGGGAATCGCGGTGGTCTTTCTGGGTACCGGTTACGACAAGCTTTTTCGGTCGCCGGCAAAATGGCTGGTTTGGTTTCCGCACCAGGGTTATCCGTCATATTTCGCGTACATTGCCGGGACGATTGAGTTTTTCGGGGCGATTTTGCTGCTGGTGGGACTGTTTACTCGCGGCGTTGCGCTGCTGTTTGCGCTTCAGATGGGCATCGCGGAGGCGACCGTGACCGCCTGGCATGCCAACATCTACGCGGCGACCTCTTACGCGGTACCGCTGCTGCTGTGCCTATCGTGTTTCGCGATTGCTACGATGGGGCCGGGGATGCTGTCGCTGGACGAGGTGTTAGAAGCCCGATTCTCAGCAAATAAGCGAAAATACGCACCGGAAGTTCCCTAAAAGCTTTCACACGATCCGCGGCACGATGCTGTTGCCGCGATTGGCTGACTTACCGGTTGCGTCTTTGGATTTGCGTGGGCTCCGGGCGGCCCTGGCTCTGCCATTCCTGCGGCTCTTCGTTGGTGGTGCAGAAGAACTCTTCCAGATCGTCATCGGGAACCACCGAAAGCGACCACTTCCGAGGCGCGGAAACCCACGGCTTCTGCAACACCACCGGATCCTCGATGGTGACCTGGTACACGAGATAGTTCTTCGAGGGACGGCTGATGCGCTCGACGACGTGCTCCTGGTCGCTATGAAACCACCCGCCCCAATCGGGCGCTCTCTCATCGAGAGAGATGGTGTCAATGACGAGCGTATCGCCATCCCAATGGGCCACGGAATCGCCGTTGAAGGTGGGATCGGGATCTTTGGGGTGCGGGCGTCCGTCGGTGTGAATGATGCGAAAATCCATGGGATATTCGATCATCATTACGAAGCGTCCGTGGCTTTGAAACAGTTGGATGGGCCAAGTAAGGCTGTTCTCCTGCAACAAAGTGCCCGGCGTGGCGGGAATCGCGCACTGTCCGTAAGGCACCTGCCTCTTCAGCTTTTCTTCCGCGCCCGGTATGAAGACGGGCTTTTCTTCGGGGGTAACCTCGGGATCGAATTGCCTGCGCGCCGCGCGGTCAATGGGATAAGCGGATTGAATCTGCCTCCCAGCGCTGTTTGGGAACCACACGCCAGAGAAGTCCGGATGTCCATCCTCGGTGCGAGGGGCAGGACCGCCTGGCGGCAGGGGATGCCAGGTCTCGGAGCCGGCGGAGGTTCTTTCCGGTACTTTTACATCTTGGGCGAAAGCGGGCGCGATCAAAATGCACAGCGCCGCGAGCGCGGCCGCGGCTGCGCCAAGAAAAGTGCCGGATTGCGGCTTAATTGCTCTCATGTTGAGATGGTCCTTTGTAAGAGTCGGCGACGAGACCTTATACCATGGTCGCCGCTGCCGAATAAAGCTGCGAAGGATTTCATGGCGAGCCGATCGGAGGCCTCCGGCGTCGCCACGCGTGCGCTTTTGACTCACACCCAGGGACACGCGACCCAGCGGCCCTCTTTGAATTCCAGCGGCGGCACTGCATCGGCGCACGACGGTTTCGCGATAGGACAGCGGGTGCGAAACGCGCAGCCCGACGGTTTGCGAATGGGATTGGGGACATCGCCAGTAAGCTGAATCCGCCGTTCCCGCTTACCAAAGGGATCGGGCCGCGGCACCGCGGAAAGCAGCGCACGCGAGTAGGGATGCATCGGGTTTTTGTAGATCAGCTCGCCCGGACCGATCTCTACCAGGTGCCCGAGGTACATCACGGCGATGCGATCGGAAATGTGGCGCACCACGGAAAGATCGTGGGCGATAAAAATATAGGACAGGCCAAACTCATTTTGCAGGTCGCGCATGAGATTGATGACCTGGGCCTGAATGGAAACATCGAGCGCGCTGACGGGCTCGTCCGCAATCACAATTTTAGGATTGGTGGCCAACGCGCGGGCGATGCCGATTCGCTGGCGCTGGCCGCCCGAGAATTCGTGTGGATAGCGGTTCCCTTGCTCCCCGGCAAAGCCCACCTTTTCGAGCAGCAGGTTGACGCGATCTTTTCGCTCCCGCGAGGTCAATCGAGTGTGAATCTTCAACGGTTCTTCGACGATCTGCCCGACCGTCATGCGCGGATTCAGCGAGGAGTACGGATCCTGAAAAATCATCTGAATGTCCGGACGATAGGGGCGCATCTTCTCGCGGCTCAGCCGGGCCAAATCGACGGACGTGGACCCGTGGCGATACAAAATGCTGCCGGAGATCTCCACGCCGTAAACCATGGCGCGGAGAATGTTGACGATAGCCCGTCCCACCGTGCTCTTGCCGCAACCCGATTCTCCGACCAGGCCCAGCGTTTCGCCCTGCTCCAGCGCGAAGGTGACGCCGTCGACCGCCTTCACCTCCGCAGTCTTCCTCCTGAGGATGCCTCCTACGACGGGAAAGCTCACCCGCAACTGGTCGATTTCGAGAATCTTCACGGGTTCACCAGATGGCAGCGCACCCAATGTCCGGGCGATACCTCAAGGATGGGCGGCTCGATTTGGGCGCAGCGTTCGAGCCGCTCCTTGCAGCGGGTCTCGAATTTGCATCCGACGGGCAGATCGAAAATGCTGGGAACGTTACCGGGAATTGCCGGGAGCCGCTCGCGCCTATCGCCATCCACCGCCGGAATGGAGGCCAACAAGCCGCGCGTGTAGGGATGCAGCGGATTTCGGAACAGCTCCTGCACCGGGGCAATCTCCTGAATTCGGCCTCCGTACATGACGATCACGCGATGGCAAGTCTCGGCCACCACGGCGAGATTGTGAGTGATGAGCAGGATGGCGGCGTCCTTCCGCTGGTCTTTGATGCGCAGCATGAGTTCGAGAATCTGCGCCTGGATGGTGACGTCCAGCGCGGTAGTGGGCTCGTCCGCGATGAGCACGGAAGGATTGCACGACAACGCCATGGCAATCATCACGCGCTGCCGCATTCCCCCGGAAAATTGATGCGGATAGTCGTTCATGCGCGAGGGCGGGTCCGGAATACCGACCAGCTCCAGCATCTCGACGGACCGGTCGAAGGCGGCCTTTCTCGAGACGCGTTCGTGCGCCAGGACCGACTCGGTCATTTGCATGCCGATGGTGAAGACCGGGTTCAGCGAAGTCATGGGTTCCTGAAAGATCATGCTGATCTCTTTTCCGCGGATCGCGCGGATCTCGGGCCAGGAGAGCTCCAGCAGATTGCGGCCCTGAAAGAGAATCGAGCCATCCGCGATCATTCCGGGCGGACTGGGAATCAAGCGAAGGATGCTGAGCGCGGTGACGCTCTTCCCCGAGCCCGATTCGCCAACCAGGCCGACAACTTCGCCCGGAAAAACGTCGAAGTCCACTCCGTCGACGGCCTTGGCGATGCCCGCCTCGGTCTGGAAGTAGGTCTTCAGATTCCGGATTTGGAGAATGGGAGTGGGCGACGCGTTCACCGCAGCCTCGAATACTCCTTGGGATCGAATGCTTCGCGAACCGCCTCGCCGATGAAGACAATCAGCAGCAGCGTGACGAACATCGCCGCCAGCGGGAAAAAGACCAGCCACCATTTGGTCAGGTTTTCCACGCCTTGCCCGATCAGTTCGCCCCAGCTGGGCGTGGGCGCGGGAAGTCCGAAGCCGAGAAAGTCCAGCGCGACGAGCGCGCCTATATTGGCAACAACCATGAATGGCGCGAAGGAAACGATGGGCGTGAGCGCGTTGGGCAAAATGTGCTTGAATATGATGGAGCGGTCGGAAGCGCCCATGGAAATCGCCGCGCCCACGTAGTCCTTGGACTTCTCGCGGTAGAATTCGCCGCGCACATAGTAGGTGATTCCCATCCAATCGAAGGCCGTCAAAATGAAAATCAAGAGCCAAAAGGACGGCTGCAGGATGAGATTTCTTCCGGGAAGATAAATCGGCACAACGATCGAGCTCACAATGATGATGGTGTAAAGGAACGGCAGCGAGGACCATATCTCGATCAACCGCACGCCCAGAATATCCAGCTTGCCGCCGAAGTATCCCAGCAGAGCCCCCGCCGTTACGCCGATGCACAGGCTGACCGTCAACACCAGCAGCGCGAAAGAGAGGGATACGTTGAAGCCGTACGCCAGCCGCGCAAAGATGTCCCGGCCGCGATCGTCAGTACCGAAAATGTGCTGCCACGATGGCTGGTTGGGAGGGCTGCCGGGAAGGTCCAGCAGGGATTCGGTGGGGCTGTAGGGATAAGGGGGCAGAAGCACCCAGTTTCCCGAGCCCTCGTGGCGAAGCGTCTCCGCCAGCGCGCGATAATCCGGCTCGCCGATCGCTTGCTGGCCGAAAGTGGACGCCGGGTAGTATTTCGTCATGGGAAAATACCAATGCCCATGGTAGCCAACGGCCAGGGCTTCGTTGTTCACGAGCAGCGGCAGGAAGAAGGAGATGGCATACGCGGCGACGATGATCAAAAACGAGTAGTAGCCCCGCTTGATGGTTCTGAACTTGCGCAGCCGTTTGCGAAAAAGGGAGAGCGAACGGCCTTGCGCCATCGCGCCGTTTTGCAATCCACGCGGAAGCTCTTCGATATTCGCGATCTGCTCCGCGGAACTCATTGGAACCGAATCCGCGGGTCGACGATCACGTAGATCATGTCCGAGAGGATATTTCCGACCAGCAGCAACAGGCTGGCAACGACCAGAATGCCAAGAGCCACGGGGTAGTCGCGCTGCAGGATCGAGGTATAGCCGAGGTAACCCATGCCGTCGATGTTGAACACCTTCTCGATCAGGAATGAGCCGGCCAGAATCAGGCCGATTTCATTGCCCAGGCCGGTGGCGATGGGAATCAGCGAATTGCGCAGCGCGTGCACGAAAATCACACGGTGTTCGGTCAATCCCTTGGCAAACGCGGTGCGCACGTAGTCCTGGCCCAGATTTTCCATCAGCGAATTTTTCATCAGGATGGTCAGCGTGGCGAACGATTCGATGGTGTAGCACAGCACGGGAAGGAACATGTAGTGGATCTGCGCGGCGACCTTCTCGAAGAAGTTCAGGTACTCCCAGTTGGTGGGACGGAATCCGCCCAGCGGAAATACGTTCCAGAAACTGCCTCCCCCCAACAACACCAATAGCGCCGTTCCCAGCGCCCAACCCGGGATCGAGTAACCCAAAAACACCGTGAGGCTGGTGAGCAGATCGAAGCGCGAACCGTGCCGGATGGCCTTGAAGACACCCAGCGGGATGCATATCAAATAGCTGAGGAAAAATCCCGTCAGACCCAAAAACATGGACACTGGAAACCGCGCCTTGATGACGTCCCATACTGGGTCCTGGTAGACGTACGACCGGCCCAAATTCAGGTGCACGACATTCCATAGCCACAGGCCGTATCGGGTGTACACCGGCTTATCGAAGCCGTAGTAGTGCTTCATCTCCTCCATGGCGGCCTCGGGAATTTCCGAGCTTCCCCCACCGCCTCCGCTCACTCCACCTTCGGTGGCGACCGCCATCCGATATCGCATGATTTGCCGTTCGATGGGTCCGCCCGGCACGAAATTCATCACCACAAACGCGGCCAGCGTGATGCCGATGAACGTTGGGATGATCAACAAGAAACGGCGGGCGAAATAGCCAGTCATAGACCCTTACGCGGGCGCGTCGTCCTCACCGCTGCGACACTGGCGCAGCCTTTCCATAGTTCAGCCAATACCGATCATCGGTTGGCCCTACCTGTAATTTGGCGGATGAATCCCCTAAAGCTCTCTGTAGTTGTGCATTCTTGTCGGGATCAATCCACCACATCTGATGGGCCATGTAGTAGTCGCCTGTTCGCGTCAGATAGCCCGGCGGCGTTCCGAACTTATTCCAGTAAAGCACTCGGGTGAACGGAGCGTCCCAAAGTAAAACGTATTGATACGAGTTCGCCAGAATTCCGTCGATTTCGCGGAGAATCGGAAGGCGGGCGTCAACGTCGAAGGTCCGGTCATATTGCTTGAGAAGCTCATCCACGTGCGGGTCCTTGAACCCTGTAATATTGTTGGTGTTCTCCACATCCGCGAGCGTCGATTGAAAATTTCCTTCGAAATCCGGGAATATCGACCCGCCCCAGGCAAAAATAGCCATTTGGAAATGCCGCTGGTTCGCCATCTGGAACTCCGTCTCTGGGGTGATGAGGCGAAGATTCAGGGCGATCCCGACCTTTCGCAGGTCTTCCTGATAGATCGTCAGGTGCGGCTCGAAGGTCTTCGACGTATAGAGAATCTCAAGTTCCAAAGGGACATTGTTCTTGACGAGTCTGCCCTGGCTATCGCGGCTGGTATAACCAGCTTGCGCGAGCAACTTCAGCGCCCCTTCAGGATCGTACTCATTCTTGGGATCGTTGGGATTTTCGTAAGGCGTGCTCGAATTATAAGAATTTTCAGGCTCATATTCGTTGTGCATGATCTTTTCGAGCAATAATTTGCGATCCAGAAGGAAGGCCAGAGCTTTCCGCACGCGAATATCGTTTAAAGGCGCTTGGCGGGTGTTCAGCGCAAATCCTTCAAAGCTTTCCGCGGGATTATTGTATATCTTCCGCTTTTGAACGAGTCCTCGTTGGACGCTGTCGAAATCCGTTTGTTCCGCCCACTGCCGGGCGATATTGATATAGGAAATATCCAACTCGCCCTTCTTAAACTTCTCGAGAATCAAATTCTCGTCGCGCACTACGGTAAAGTTCAGTTCGTCAAAATTATTGAGGCCCACATTGGCCCTGGCCTTGGCAGCCCAATAGTCCTTGCGCCGCCGCACCGAAATCGCTTGCCCTTTGTGAATGTCGCTCTCTTGAATCGTGTATGGACCAGTGCCCGGCAAAAGCTTGTAATTGTAATTCTTGAGATAGGCGTCCCCATTGACGTCCTTTAGGGCATGAGCAGGCAAAATTGGCATTCCGGAGAAATACAAAAACGCGCGCCAGTTGACCTCCTTAGCCTGCACGCGGACGATGTATTTGCTTTCCGCTACTGGCCGGTTGATCTTCCCAAAGACAATCTGGACCATCGGGTCCTGCAGTGTCGGGTCCATGCGAAAGTCGTAGGATGCCACCACGTCATCGCTTGTGACCGGTGTACCGTCTGAAAATCGCGCGTTGGGATTGATTCGAAAACGATAGGTGAGCTTATCAGGAGAAATCTGCCAGTGGGTCGCAACGGACGGAATGTACCTCAAGGTCGCGGGATGCACCGACAGAAGGCTTTCGTAAGCGAGCCCGCCGATTTCCGCATTAAATTGGGAATTCGATTCAGGTCCCGCCAGCCGCAAGGTTCCAGGGAAATCGGGGAGGCTATCCCGGAGGACTCCGCCCTTGACCGCTCGCGGGTCGCCGATCAAATCAAAATCCGTGTTTGTCTCCCAGCCCTTGCCGGTGAATCCTTTTCCGCCTTGCTCGGCCGGCACGGAAGGATCGGCGCCTGCGTCGGCATCGGGGAAGACGGGGTAGTCGGCTTTGTTCAAGGAGACGGGAGCGGAAGGTGCGGCCGGAGCGGACTCCTCACTAGTTGGCGCCGGAGCGGAACCATGGCCGCAGCCAGTCGCGAAGGTCAGAGCAAATCCGGCGGCCAAAGCAAGCAAACCCTTCCACTTCATCGTTGCCTCCTAGAGGGTGAATCGTACCTTATTTTGGCCGCCGCAGACGGGCGTGTGGCAAAACTTCTGCGTCCAGCGTTCGGCCCGCGCATCTATCGGGCGCCTGCGGGGAACGCTCCGGGACCCGCTCGGCGCCGGTCGGGTTCGCGTGAAAATCCAGCGACATATGCCCCGCCGCGTTGTATTCTTGCCCCATTCGGAAGCTAATCGAGGGCAAAAGGCCGTCTAGGATCCGGCTATCCTATCGGCCCCACATATCACAGGACAACCGGAGGACAAACCGCGCGGAGCAAGCGCCCGCGAAAACAAGCTGACCTGAGTAGCTTTTCCGAGGCAGCAACGAGCAAAGGGGCAAAATCGTAAGCGGCGGCTAACATTGAATATTTCAGCGCCATTTATCAAGCGGCCTGTGGCGACTTCCCTGCTGAGCATGGGTTTGTTCCTGTTTGGCGCCCTGGCCTTCCCCTTTCTTCCTGTCGCGACGCTGCCCGAGGTTGAATATCCCACGATAACCGTCTCCGCGGCGCTTCCGGGCGCAAGTCCCGAAACGATGGCCACCGCGGTCGCCACGCCGCTCGAGCGCATGTTCGGCCGCATCGCGGGCATCACGCAGATGACTTCCCTCAGCCAACTCGGCAGCACAAGCATCACCATGCAGTTCGATCTGGATCGCAACGTGGACGCGGCGGGACGCGACGTTCAGGCGGCCATTAATGCGGCGCGCGGCCAGCTACCCGTCAACCTGCCGACGAATCCCAGCTGGCGCAAAGTGAATCCCGCCGAAATCGACATCGTGACCATCGCCCTGACTTCCGATACCGCGACAACGCCCCAGCTCTACGACGTCGCGGACTCCATCCTGGCCCAGAAGATCTCTCAGATACCCGGCGTCGCTCAAGTGACCGTTGGCGGCAGTTCGCGGCCGGGGGTGCGGGTGGAATTCAATCCGTTTCTGCTAAGCAAGCTCGGCCTGGGCCTGGAACAAGTGCGCAGGGCGCTGGCCGACGCCAATGCGGATGTTCCCAAGGGCGCCCTTTCGGGTGCGAATCGCATGTTCTTGCTGAACAGCAACGATCAACTATTCCTGGCCAAGAACTATGCCCAGCTGATCGTGGCCTATCGCAACGGAGCGCCCGTGCGGCTCTCCGACGTGGCCACCGTGATCGATAGCCAAGAGGACATCCGCAATGCCGGCTTCGTCAACGGAAAGCCCGCCGTGCTCGTACAGCTCTACCGCCAGCCACAAGCCAACATCATCGACGTAACCCAGCGAGCGGAAGCTCTTATGCCGCTGCTGCAAGCTTCCATTCCGCCTTCCATTCATCTGGACATCACCGAGGAGCGGGTGATGATGATCCGCGGCTCGGTGAGGGACGTCGAATTGACTCTCATCGTGTCGGTCATTCTGGTGATACTGGTGGTCTTCTTGTTTCTCGGCAACGTCTGGGCGACTGCCATCCCCAGCATGGTGGTGCCGCTCTCCCTGGTGGGCACTTTTGGCGTGATGTATTTGTTGGGCTACTCCGTCGATAACCTTTCGCTGATGGCGCTGGCAATTTCAACTGGCTTCGTGGTGGACGACGCCATCGTGGTGATCGAAAACATCTCTCGCTATCTGGAGCAGGGACTCTCCTCCTACGAAGCGGCGTTTCGCGGAGCGCGCGAGATTGGGTTCACAGTTCTCTCCATGAGCACCTCGCTGATCGCGGTATTCATCCCCATACTTTTGATGGGAGGCATCGTCGGCCGCATTTTTCGGGAGTTTGCGGTCACGTTGAGCGTGGCCGTGACCCTCTCGCTGATCATATCGCTCACCGTCACTCCGGCGATGTGCGCGAAGTTCCTGAAGGCGGAAAAGGACCTGAAGCCAAACCGGCTGGCCCGCGCGAGCGGCAGAGGATTCCAATGGCTTTGCGACGGCTATGCCCGCAGCCTGCGCTGGGTATTGCGGCATCAGCCGCTGGTGCTGGCCATCACACTGGGAACGGTCTGCCTGGCGGTTTTTCTCTACGTGGCGATCCCCAAAGGCTTCTTCCCGCAGCAGGACACCGGGCGCATCAATGGGAACGCGCGGGCCAGCGAGGACACTTCGTTCCAGACCATGCAGGAAAAACTGCGGGAGTACCTGCTGATCATCAAGGCCGATCCGGCCGTGCGGATTGTCGAGGGCACGATCAGCCGGGCCAATGCCGCCTACATCAGCATTTCGCTGAAGCCGCTATCGGAGCGCAAAGCGAGCGTGTTCGAGGTGATCAACCGCCTGCGACCCAGGCTGGCCCGCGTTCCCGGAGCAACGCTCTTCATGACGCCGCAGCAGGACGTCCAGATCGGCGGGCGCTCCGGAAATGCGCAATTTCAGTACACCTTGCAAGGCGACAATCTGCGCGACCTGCTGGCGTTTGCGCCCCTGGTGGAAGAGAGGTTGCGAAAGGTCCGGCAGCTCCAGGATGTGAACAGCGATTTGCAAAACCGCGCGCTGCAAGCCGGTTTGGTGATCGATCGCGACACCGCCGGCCGCCTGGGCCTGACTCCTCAGACGATCGATAACGCGCTGTACGACGCTTTCGGACAGCGGCAGGTCTCCACCATGTACAAGGGACTCAACCAGTACCACGTGGTGATGGAGGTGGCTCAGAAATTCCAGCAAAATCCCGATGCCCTCAAGAACATCTATATTCAGTCCGCCAGCGGCCAGGAGATTCCCCTCAGCGCGTTCACGCATTACGAGCCGTCGATCACGTCGCTGGCCGTGGCTCACCAGGGACAGTTTCCCGCCATAACCCTGACGTTCAATCTTGCCCCGAACGTGACGCTGGGGCAGGCCGTCATCGCCGTCCAAAATGTGGTGCGCACTATGGTGGTGCCGGCCACGATCCATCCGTCTTTTCAGGGCACGGCGCAAGTATTCGAGGCCTCGCTGGCCACGATGCCCTATCTGATCCTGGCGGCGCTGGTTACCGTCTACATCGTGCTGGGAATTCTCTACGAGGATTACGTCCATCCGATCACGATTCTCTCCACGCTTCCTTCGGCAGGCGTCGGCGCCCTCCTGGCGCTGCTGATCTTCCGCACCGAACTGAGCATCATCGCACTCATCGGAATCATCCTGCTGATCGGGATCGTGAAGAAGAACGCCATCCTTATGATCGACGTGGCCATCGAGACCGAACGCACCGAAGGGCACAGCCCCGAACAGGCCATCTATCAGGCGTGCCTGCTGCGCTTCAGGCCCATCATGATGACCACCATGGCCGCCATGTTTGGCGGCCTGCCCATCGCGCTGGGCGGAGGAAATGGTTCGGAATTTCGCCGCCCGCTGGGCATCGCCATCGTGGGGGGCTTGATCGTGAGTCAAATGCTGACGCTCTACACCACTCCCGTGGTCTATCTCTATATGGATCGCTTACGCGCATGGCTAAGCGGCGAGAAGGTTCTGCGGCCGTTGGAAGATCGGCGAGGAGAAAAGCGCACGGAAGCCGGCTTACGAGGAGCGAAGCAGGAGGCGATTTAGAAGAACATCGCGGAGTAGAGGGGCTCGTCGCAAACCGACCATGCACGCCAATCTCTTCACGCCGTGCGAAGAATAAGAAGGAAGTCGAGAACGGCGTGCACCCGGGGCCACAAGCTCAGTAGCCGGCCGCATAGTGAGCCGGCAACATCCCTTCCCTTTTATAGACCGCCTCTGCATCAGGCGACGAGAGATAATTCATAAGAATCTTGGCAGCTTCGGAGTCCTTCGCGTGCGAAGAGAGAATCTCCACCATGGGCGTTGGATTGGGCAAAATCGAACGAGGTACGAGTCCTACCACGTCGAGGCCAGGCTGGCGCCGCGCATCGTCCACCAAATCGCTGAGATAGGCGAGCGAGACTTCAGCCTCGCCCTTGGCGACCATCAACTGTGCGACGCCGCCGTTTGGGGAAACCTTGCTCTTGGGCTTCATTTGTTCAGCAATGCCTAGTTTCTCGAAAACGGCCATGGCCGCGATCCCCGAGGTCGTGGCCGCCGGATCCGAAAAGGAGACGGACTTCGCCTCCAGGAGCATGCGTTTGATCGCTGCTGGCGTCGAGATATCCGGCTTGGGCGCGCCCATGCGCACGGCGATCGCTTCGGTAAGGTTGGCAAGCCGTATTGCGCTGTCCGCGACGGCATTACCCGACGCGAGCATCTCCGGGTAAGGGGGCAGGACGATGGCCACGTCAAACGCTTCGCCGCGCGCTATCTGCTGCTTGGTATAGAGCAGGTTGTTAATGGTCATTTTGACCTTGTAGCTTTTCTTCCCTTCGAACGTGGTCGCTTCGAAGATTGGGAGCAGCTTCGCCATCGCTGCCCGCATGGGGGTTGGCGCCAGAAGAGTAATCTCACTCTGGGCGCGGACGATTCGCGCACTGCCCAGCACAAGGGCGATGAACACAATTGGCGAAAGCAGATATTTCACTGGTTCCTCCTCAATCGCTAGAGATCGAGTTCGGCGCTTGCTCGTCTCTTCTTCCGCTCCATCCGAAAGCCATCCTTATACCTCAATTATGTCGAACGGCAGACGACATTTCTGGCTCCCGGAAGGCGGTCATCCCCGTCACAGCTACATCAGGATCTAAGCGCGGGACAAGAGGTTCATTCCGACTTAAGGACGATGTCTCGCTCTGTCGCCGGACGAAACGCGTGAGAGTCGTTCTCTGGGAAGCGCTGAATTAAACTACCGTGTCCTCGAAGCCTATCGTGCCACCGTCCAGGCACAACTTCGTGCTGCGCCCTTGCGTTCGATTTGGCCGCGGGATTCTGGCATGATCGATTGGCGGAGAACGCGTCCGAAAGGTGAAGCGCCATGAACCAATCCGGTAGATTCCTTTTATTCCTGCTCGGCCTGGGAATCATTTTGTCCGTCGGCGATACGGTAGCTCAAGACAAGCCGCTTCGGACCCTGGTCGTTAATGGAAGGACCGTCGATACGGCCGTGGTCGAGGTGGAGGGCCGCTCGTATGTGGACATCGAGGGCTTGGCACAAATCATTGGCGGCTCGGTGACTTTTGAGCCAAACCAGATCACGCTCACCCTGCCCGAACCGGCTCCGGCGGCCACTCCCACCGATGCTTCGGCGGCGGCTCCGCAAGCCGCCGACGACATGTCCAAGCAGTTTCAGCAAAACGCGGTGTTCACGTTGGCAGAGATGAGGGAGTGGAGAGGCGCGATCAGCACCGTCGTCACGTCAGGAGTGCCGGTGGTGGGGACGTGGCCCGACGATTACCACGACCGTGTCGGCAACGATTTGCTGCAAGCGACGCTGGCCGCATCCACGGTGCAAGATAATCAGGCGGTTCAGCTTCTCCAACAGGAATACGCGCTCCTCACCGATTGGGCCAACCAGGTTCTCGGCGAACGCAAGGCGCTTGACGCCGCCAGAAGCATCGACCCTAACGCCCTTCAGAGTGACCAAGCCTTGGCAAAAATTTCCAAGTGCGGGCAATTCTTGAGTTCGATGATCGTTGGCGGCAATTTTTACGACGATTCGAGTTGCCAGTAGGTTCGCAGCCAACTGCCTTAGCCTCTAAACGCCCCGTGGGCACATGCGTTTGAAAGCCGCGGTGCAGAAGCGTTATGATTTGCCGACGCTGGTCCGGCCAATCTCTTAGCAGAGATCGAAATAGAACAGATGAGCAGGCGGCTGAAATTCAATTCGCTGCTGATGGGCATGTTGCTTCTGGCGATATGCGCTGCCGCGGAGGCCCCAAAAAGCGAGAGCTATAAGGTGCGGCTCTCCACCGTTCCCGTGGACGCAGCCATGCTGTCGCGGGTGGCCGGCTCGGGCTCGCTGACCGCAGTGCTGAACGGCGACCGGCTCACCTTCAGCGGAACCTTTCATGGGTTGCGGTCGCCGGCCACACACGCCAGCATTCACCTCGGACCGAGAGGCATTCCGGGACCGCCTATTATCGATCTGGCGGTGCCCAATGCCACCAGCGGCGACGTCACCGGCACCATCGAACTTACCCCGTCGCAAATCGAAGACCTGAGAAGCGCGAAGCTCTACGTTCAGATTGATTCCGAGAAAGCTCCGGAAGGCAACCTCTGGGGCTGGCTGCTGCGCTAAAGGAGCTCACCATGGTCCTGTCAGGAACGGCGTCAACGGCTAAATCGAGAGTTCGTTTCGCTTTGGCGTTAGGTTGCGCCGCCGCGCTGGGCGTCGCGAGCGCCGGGGCACAGCAGCCGGCAAGGGCTGGCGTTTATACCGCGGCGCAGGCCGATGCCGGCCGCGCCGTCTACCAGGCGAATTGCGCTGCCTGCCATCTGCCCGACCTCAAAGGCAGCAACGAGGCTCTGCCTCTGGCGGGCGGTAATTTCATGAGCACATGGCGCAGCCGCAACACGAGCGACTTGTTCAACAAAATTTTGACCAGCATGCCGCCGGGCAAAACAGGCTCGCTGGGCGAGACCGAGATTGTCACCCTCGTGGCGTTCATTCTCCAGTCGAACGGCGCCCCGGCTGGAAATCAGGCGCTCAGCGCCACCTCCGCTGTGCCGATTGCGGACGTCGCCACGGGACAAGCCGCGGCGCAGCCTCGTTCCGACGACGAGGGCGGAGCGGCTACGGCATCGAAGCGCGCGGGCCCTCCAGCCGGCCTTACGGCAACCGGCGAGGTGAAGAACTACCTTCCGGTGACCGACGAAATGCTGCTGCACCCCGATCCTGGCGATTGGCTGATGGTCCGCGGCAACTATCAGGCCTGGAACCACAGCCCGCTGACGCAGATCAACCGTGACAACGTGCGCGATCTGCGGCTGGCCTGGGTGTGGTCGATGAATGATGAGGGCGGAGCCAATGAACCCACGCCGCTGGTGCATAACGGCATCATCTACCTGACCAATGTCGACAACATCGTTCAGGCGCTGGACGCCAAAACAGGCGAGCTGATCTGGGAGGATCGCCTCCGGCCGGGAGGCTCGCAGGGCGGCGGCACCGGCGCCATGCGCAATCTGGCCATCTATCAGGACAAGATTTTTGCCGCGTCCACGGACGCGCACCTGCTGGCTCTCGACGCGCGCACCGGCAAGACCGTCTGGGACATTGCCATCGCCGACTCCTCCAAGGGCTACGGCAATTCCAGCGGACCCATCATCATCGGCGGGAAGGTGATTCAGGGGCTGGGCGGCTGCGACCGCTACAAAGCGCAGGATAAGGAACAGGGCTGCTTTATCAGCGCATTCGATCCCAACACGGGCAAGGTGCTGTGGCGGTTCAATACCGAGGCGCGAGTTGGCACACTCGGCGGCGACAGCTGGGGCAAGCTTCCCAACATGCTGCGCGTGGGAGGCGAAACGTGGATCACCGGCAGCTACGATCCCGAGCTGAACTTGACCTACTGGGGCGTGGCTCAGGCCAAGCCCTGGGTACAAGCCAGCCGCGGCACCGGCCCCGACGACAAGGCGCTCTTCACCAGTTCGACGCTGGCGCTGCGGCCCAATGACGGAACGCTGGCCTGGTATTTCCAGCATGTCCCCGGCGAAACGCTCGATCTGGACGAGGTCTACGAACGCGTCCTGGTGGATGTCGGCGCCAGCAAGCTGGCGTTCACTATTGGCAAAGCGGGCATCCTCTGGAAGCTGGACCGCAAGACGGGCGAGTTCCTCGGTGCCAAGGAGACCATCTTCCAGAACGTCTTCACCTGGCTCGATCGCAGCAAAGGCTTGCTGGCCTACCGGCCCGATATCGTCGCGCACAAGAACACCGGCGAATGGATTCCGGCCTGCCCCAGCACCGAGGGCGGCCATAACTGGCAGGCCATGACCTACAGCCCGGAAACAAAGTCCCTGATCATTCCCCTCAGCCAGAGCTGCATGGAAATGTCCGGGCGGAAAGTCGAATTCGTCGCAGGATCGGGCGGCACATCGGGCGACCGACGCTTTTACGAAATGCCCGGCAGCGATGGCAACGTCGGGAAGCTCGCCGCGTTTGACGTCAGGACCATGAAGCAGATTTGGACCCGCGATCAGCGCGCCGCCTATCTCACCGCCGTGCTCTCCACGGCTGCCGGCGTGGCGTTCGTGGGCGACCTGGACCGCTACTTCCGCGCCGTGGACGTGAATACCGGCGAGGTCCTCTGGCAGGCGCGCCTCGGCACCAGCGTCCAGGGATTTCCGGTGACGTTCACCGCGGGAGGAAAGCAATACGTCGCGGTGACCACCGGCCTCGGCGGCGGAAGCCCGCGAAACGTTCCGCGAATGATCGAGCCCGACGTTCGTCACCCACAAAACGGCAATGCGCTCTACGTCTTCGCCTTGCCCGACAAGACCGAGAAGAAGAGCATCAGCAAGATTTCCACGCCGAAGAATTCGGCGGTGGAAGCCGCCCAGCGCTAGAAGCTCTTCCCCGCTTGCGAACGGCCTCTTTTAACTTGGCCTGAATCTGAAAAAAGCCGGCGCTTACGCCGGCCTCGGCAATGTAGTATGTCCCGGCGCCCAACGGCCCTCAGGATGCCCGAAAATAAACATAAAGTTGCGTCGCCGGCGGTGGTGAACGTCGAAGACCTCCGTTCGCTCGCGCGCCGCAGATTGCCTAAGGCAGTTTTCGACTATCTGGATGGCGGAGCGGAAGACGAAATCACCCTTCGCGAAAATCGCCGCGCATTCGAGGAGGTCGCCTTCCGGCCGCGACATGCCGTGGCCATCGCCGAATGCGATTTGCGCACAAAAGTTTTGGGACACGAGTTTGCGATTCCCACGCTGCTGGCTCCCATCGGTTACAGCCGACTCATGCACGCGCGCGGCGAGGCGGCTGCAGCTCGAGCCGCAGGGCGAGCGGGAACGGGATACATTCTTTCAACCATGTCCGGCTATTCGCTAGAGGAAGTGAAAGCCGCTTCCACCGGCCCTGTCTTCTATCAGCTCTACCTGCTGGGCGGGCGCGAGGTTGCCGAAGGCGCTCTGGAACGCGCGCGCAAAGCCGGCTATGCCGGCCTGTTTGTCACCATCGACACCGCCGTGGCAGGCATGCGCGAGCGAGACGTCCGCAACGGCACGAAAGAACTGCTGGGCGATAGGCTGATCGAAAAAATTCGGTTTTCGCCGCAAATACTGGCGCGACCCGGCTGGCTGATGCGGTTTCTGGTCGATGGCGGCGTGCCGCCATTGGCCAACGTGGTCATCCCCGGCAAAGGTCCGATGCCGCTGATCGATGTGGTCGAGTCTTTAGCTTACTCCGCGATCACCTGGGAGGATTTGCGCTGGATCAAGGATGTGTGGCGAGGTCCGGTGATCGTAAAGGGCGTGCTTACCGGAGAGGATGCCCGGCGCGCGGTGGATGCGGGAGCGGCGGCCATCGTGGTGTCCAACCACGGCGGGAGACAACTCGACGGCGTGCAAGCGACGTTGCGCGCTCTGCCGGAAATTGTCGCGGCGGTGAATGGCCAAATCGAAGTGCTGATGGACGGAGGGATTCGCCGCGGCGCGGACATCGTGAAGGCGATCTGCCTGGGAGCTCGCGCCGTCCTTTGCGGACGAGCTTACGCTTATGGCTTGGCGGCGGCAGGCGAAGCGGGAGTTTCGCGAGCGATCGAAATCCTCACTGCGGACCTGCAGCGGACATTGCGGCTGCTGGGCTGCCCGTCGATCGCCGCCCTTGATCGCACCTACGTTCTTTATCACCACTCGCATTAAGCGATGTACGGCCTCTGCCCGGCCGAGCCTCGCACCTTTCGGCTGTTTCCTCGGAGAGAAATAGAAGATATAAGGGTCGCTGGAATTAGGGATCGGCATCCTCTCGCGCGCACATTTTGGCTCTGATTCGCGGTGATTGGAGGGGGGAACATGTTTCAGCAAACGCTCAATCCTGCGGGCTCTTTGTGGCTGAGCGTGCTCATCTCCATGGTCCCCCTGATCGCCCTGCTGTATATGTTGGCCGTTCTGCGCCTGACCGCCTGGCTCGCTACCATCGCCGGCGGGATCATCACCTTCCTTCTGGGCGTCCTGGTGTGGCACGCGCCTGCCGACGATACCCTGAAATCTTACTTGTACGGCGGCTTCACCGGCTTCTGGGCTATCGACTGGATCACCTTCTGGGGCTTAATCATCTTCAACACCCTGGAACTGACGGGCCGGTTCGAGCGGTTCAAGAAATGGATGATCCATCACGCCACCGCCGACATCCGGATCCAAACCATCATGCTGGCCTGGGCGTTCGGGGCGCTGCTGGAAGGATTGGTGGGATTCGGATATCCGTGGGCGGTGGTGGTGCCGATTCTGGTGGGATTGGGAATCGCGGATCTGGATGCGATCCGCGTGGCGGCTTTGGCGAACAATGCGCCGGTCTCCTACGGCGCGCTGGGAGCGCCGGTTCTGGGATTGGCCGCCGTGACCGGCCTTCCCCTGATGGCGCTTTCCGCTTCCATCGGAAGCATCGTTGCGATTCTGGCGCTGCTGCCTCCCTGGGTGCTGATCTATCTGGTGAGCGGCTGGGACGGAATGATCGAAGCTTGGCCGCTGGCGATCGTGGGCTCTCTTTCTTATATCGCCGGGCAGTGGCCCGTGGCGCACTATCTGGGTCCTTACCTGCCGGACTTGAGCGGGGCGCTGGTTTCGTTCTGGATTCTGTTCCTGTTCGTCAAGGTTTGGCGGCCTAAGACGATTCGAAGCTTCCGCCGCACGCCCGCATCGGCGGAAAAGTGGGTGGATGGCCAACTCCGTGCGCGCCTCGTCCAGGGCAAACCGGCCGCCGTCGTCCAGCAATCGATGTCCGTCGCCGAAGCGTTCTCGGTCTGGTTTCCTTACATAGTGCTGATCGCGGTGGTGGTCGCCTGGACCGGTCCGTGGTCCCATCTGCCGGGAGTCAACTGGTTCCGCTGGTCGGTGGCGGCCAACTCCTCGGTCACGCTAAAGCCAATTCTCTCGGTTTTCAACTTCAATCCGTTAGCCGGCGGCACCTCCATTTTGGCCTCCTGGCTGGTGCTTCTACTGATCTGGCGGCCGCAGCCGCGGATCATCCGGAGGGTTTTTGCGAAGACCTTCCAGCAGATGTGGGGCGCGCTGCTGGTGGCGTTTTTTATTTTCGCGCTGGCTTATATTTTCGTGTTCACGGGAATGGCCAACTCGCTGGCGTATGGCCTTTCCAAGATCGGCTTGTTTTTCGTGGTCCTGGCGCCGATTCTCGGGTGGATTGGCGTCGCGCTCTCGGGCAGCAACACCGCGACCAATGCCATGTTCGGACCGGTGCAGGCGCTCACCGGCAGGCTGCTGAACCTGCCCATCCTGCTGCTGCCTTCCTTCAATTCGGTGGGAGCGGAAGTGGGCAAGCCCATCGCGCCGCAGACGGCCAGCGTTGGCGTCTCAACGAGCAAACTGGTGCGCAGCGAAGGCCAAGTGATCCGCCACAACATGGGGTGGACGCTGGCTGTCCTCGCCTATCTCGTCGTGATATCCGTAGTGTTTTACTTTTTCTTTCCAAGCTGGATGAAGCTGTAGTCCGCGACACGGATTGCGGAGGTTCTAGTTGGCCAATCGCCGCTCAGGCGGATGCCGCCCGGGTGATGGCCTTATCACCCTTATTGGCCTTTACATCGGCTTGCTTACTCTCCCCAATGTCGATGGTCCCCTTGAATTGGGCGCCGTCCTCAATCACGATGTGCCGCGTCGTGAGGTGCCCGATCACCGAAGCGTCCTTTTTGATCTCGATGCTCTCGGTTCCTACACTGCGATCTCCGTCAACTTTGCCATAGATGACCAGTTGGCTGGCCGTAAGCGCTCCTGTGACCTCACCGTCGCGTCCCACGACTAGCCTGTGTTGCCCAACCGAGATCGGTCCTTCAACGTTGCCATCGACGAGGAGGTCTTCGTTGCCGGAGATCTTCTCCTTTCACTTTCATCTTCGCAGGCAACCACGAGTTGGAATCTGTCCTGTTGACGCCGGTGCCGCTGTGGGGAAGCTTGGGAGCGCTGGAAGGTTCAACAGCGGGCCGCGAAGGCGAATTCGGTGGGGTCGATTGCGATTCTCCGTTCCGCCACATTTGCCCTCCTTTGGATGGAGCCTGGCCCCACTGCCTCGAAAGAGCTCTCAGCAAGATTCAGGGTGAGGCCTTTAGGGGTTCTCAGTGGATGAGATGCGCCAGCCTGGCGGAGCGGCTAGGGAGCGAGGATTCGTGCTCGCTCGAATCGATGCGGCGAGGCAGCAATTTGTTATTCACTCTGTCACATTTCACGAACAGCCTGTCGTATTTCATGAACACTAGATTCCCGAGGCGGCGATTTTGTCCTATCATAGGCGGCGCTTCCCGGAGTTCTGGCGGATTGGCTTTCTCGGCAGGCGCTGTTGGGTTCAGGACGCCAAGCCGCGGACTCTGCGAAGGAACTACACGGACCCGGTGCTACATGATTCTTCGGTACTGCCTGATTTCGTTGCTCGCTGCTTCCCTTTTCGCGAAGACGCCGTCGACTAACCACTCCAAGAATTCAGAAAGCGTGCAGGCGCAGCCCGCTCCCGAGCGCATCGCCGAAATTCAAGCTGCGCTCAAGGCTCACGGGTACGAGCCCGGCGACACTTGGGAGGAGACGCGGGAAGTTTGCAGGAAAATCGCCGACGAGCACATGTGGCAGACCGATCATGCGCCGGACGCTCGAGTACTGATCCTTCTTGGCTTGGGAGGACCGCATTCCGACCCGGCCGTGACACAAATGCAGGGTGATCGTCTGGATAACGACCAGCGGATCGATGCGGCGCATAGGAGTGAAGGCGCCGAGGCCTACGCCGCAGTCCCTGTTCCGGCGTCTGTGCCACCGTCTGTTCCATCGCCTGTTCCACCGGCGAAGCACTTCAGCGTTCCCGCGGCGAGTTCAAAGACGACTGCAACGTCGTCAACCCCTGTCGCCAGTGTCAAAGCGAACGTGAGAACACCTGCCAAGAGACACGTGAGAAAAGCCACGCTTGTCAGGTCAAAGAGCGCACCCAAGAAGAAATTGAGCACCAGGAATACGAGTCAAAATAGGCGACTCCACCCCGCTTAGCTCTTCTTAGCGAGTTCCTTGTAAGCCACTTCCGTGAAGGTTGGGAAAACCGGCCCGCCGTTCGGATTGGGTGCGGGCGCGGCGGTGGGCTCTCCAAACGAAGTCTTGATTTCGTCCAGCGACTTGCCCTGCGCGACCATGACCTTGATCTTGTTGTACTTGTCCTGAATGAGTTCGAGCTTCTTCTGCACTTGGGCTTTGGTCATCATGTTGCCGTGGCCGGTCAAGTAGGTATCCGCATCCTGGCCGAGCATCCCTTTGACGTTTTCCATCCAGCCAACGGTAGAACCATGCTTTTCCAAGTGAATTAGAGTCTGGGGTTGGTCGGGGGCGCCAGCCAGCAGGTCGCCGCCGAACACGATTTTCTCCTGCGGAAGATATACGACGGTATCGCCGCTGGTGTGTCCGGGCGCCCAATGGTAGAGGCGTATCTGAATGCCATCGATGGTTAGCTTATCGGTCTTGGCGTAGGTCTTGGTGGGCAGGCGATCTTGCGGCGCCGGGTTGCGAGTTCCCACGGACTCTTCCATCTCTTTCTTGCAGTTCTCCTGGGCAATAATCGTCAAGCCCGCGGGAAAAGCGGCCAGGCCGTTGACGTGATCGACATCGCTATGGGTGAGGATGACCGTATCCACGGTTTTGGGAGTGACTTTGGCAATTTCGGCGATCACTCCTTTCTCCGAATCCACTGTGGTTTTCGTGTCTACGAGCACCACGCCGGTTGTGCCCACGATGAAGCCGTCGTTCGAGCCCACGCCGCCCTGAACCCAGTAGACGTTGTCGCGTACGTTCGTCACCTTCAGAGACTGGGCTTGCTGTTGGGCCCGAGCCATCGTGGCAAACGAGACGAACGAAGCAAGCGTTGCCAGCCCGAGAGCCACTTTTCTCAAATCTTTCATAATTCCTCCCCTATCTCCCTATGATGCGCGAATATGCGGCAGCCAAGCGGATCGCCAGATAAGCACGCTTATACACCCAAGATCGCTCCCGATGAACCAAATTGTTCACGTCGCATCTTGGCCCGCAGCCAGCCATAGCTTGACGATTGACCGTCGCTGCGGCGCCGTCGACCTATTTGGCGGCGTTCACAGGGCCCCAACCGGACGGATTGGCCAGTTTGTCGCGATACTCAAGGGCCTCCGAAGGTACGCACAGCGTTTCTTCGAACTCCTGGCTCTTCATCCAGTAGTATTCCGTCTTCATTAATTGGAAGGGCTGCGTGTAAAACTTCGGGTCGTCAGCGGTTACGGTCGCTTCCAGGTGATACTGGTCCAGTCGCGTCCAGCGCTCCTGGAGTTTCGCGGCATTTGTGTGCGGATGGCCTTGCTCATCGAGCCAGGTTCTGGGATCCAAGCCCGTCGTATCGATCACAAAGACGTTGTCGCCCTCCCAATGTCCCACCGAATATCCGTAGAATCGGGAATCGGGCGCGGCCGGGGCATCCACCTTGGCGGGAAGCTGCCTGCCGTCGGTCCAGACCTCCCGATACACTCGCTGCTGCTCGAACAAGATCAGCATGCGATTCGGAGCCGGCTCGAACACGATTCCTCCTCTGGCGCTGATCGCGCTGTTCAGAAGATCGCGTGGGAATCCCAGGGGATCGCAAATCATAAATGGATCGTTGGCGGCTCTCAGCGGAGCATCGCTCGCTTGCCGCTGCCCTGCCGACGGAACCGGCCTATTGAGAGCGAACGCCGCCTTGCCGGCCGGAGTCATTTCCGGGTAAGGGCCGATCGTCCGCTTGAACGGCCCTATCCAGGCGCCGTTCAAATCGTGTTTGGGAGCGGGGCCGGGAGGATCCGGCATCTCGGGGATTCCCGCGGCGACAAAACCCGGCGGCACGATTCCCCGAGGCGCCTGAGTTTGAGCCATTGCGACCGACGATAGGGCCAGCACGGCCAGCAAAGTAACGATTGGTTTGGCGACCCAATTTCGCATTTGCGATGCCTCCTTGACTTAACTATGGAGTCTCGTGAAAAGCGTCCCTTGAAGAACGCCCTTCGCCTAGCTGCGTTCGCTGAGCTTTTACTTTGTCCCGATGACGCAGCCCAACTGCGGACAAGCGTTTATCCGGACCGGGCCGTTGGCTGGCAGCGCGCCAATCGCCCACTGGATTTGGCGAAGTATAACGCCGAAGGCGGCATCAAAGACACGCGTCCCGTGCGGACACGCTTCCTGCGCGATGTGGCGCGCCGTGAGCTATATCACATTTGAGTGTATGCAGAGGCACGGCATCGATTGTAACGACGACCTCATAATGTAAGGGAATCGAGTATTCTGTGCGAGGAAGGCAGGAGATGACTCACGCGCAGGTGGACTACACGGTGGAAAGCCGAAAGCCCTTTGACGAAGCCGTCAAGGCAGTGGAGGAGCAATCCGCCGCGAAAGGATTCGGCGTGCTGCATACGCACGACGTTGCCGGCACGCTGGCGGCAAAAGGCTTCCGGCGGGAGCCGCTGAAGATTGTCGAAATCTGCAACGCCCGCTTGGCGAACGAGGCGCTGGCGAAAGATCCGCGGCTCTCGCTGATGCTGCCGTGCCCGATTTCGGTTTACACGCAGGATGGCAAGACCTTTATCAGCACGCTCCTGCCGTTGGCGATTCCCAGGTTCTTTCCCGATGCCGGGGCCGAATCGATCGCGGCTGAAGTGGAAAAAGCGGTGCTCGAAATTGTGAACGAATCGAAATAGCGCTAGAGATTCGCGGGAGGCAGGGATGAGCCAATACGTAAGCGCGGCGCTTTGGACGAAGGGCCGAAACGGAATCGCCGGGGCACAGGGCGCCAAGCAGACCATCGGCTTCTCCGCGCCGGTGGAATTTCAGGGGCGAGCCGGAGAGTGGACGCCGGAACATTTTCTGATGGCGGCAGTGGCGGGTTGTTTTACAACGACTTTCGCAGCCATTGCCGAGTTCTCGAAGTTCCAATTCATGTCGCTGGAGGTTTCCGCGACCGGAACACTCGAGAAGGTCGAGCGCGGGTTCCAGTTCACGAAGATAACTTTGCGTCCGGTCCTGGCGGTCGCACGAGAAGAAGATCGCGAGCGCGCTCTTCGCCTGATCGAAAAGACCGAGCGCTCCTGCCTGGTATCGCGGTCGCTACGGAGCGAAGTCGTGGTCGAGCCGGCAGTAGATGTGCGGGGAGTTGCCGGGGACACTCGAGATGCCGCAGCATAGCATCGAGGGATTTTCGGACCTCGAGTACACGCCATCGATGCGGGGCGACGGAATGATGCGCAGTGCGAGGTGCACGAGAGATGTGCGGAGGCCAAATTGCGGTAACTTTTCGTTTGTGACGGCATCATAGGAACGGGAGCATATGGCACGCCAAGGCGGCCCGGAAGCCAAGAATCTCTCAGAAGCCAAGCGCCTGGATAGGCGCTTCGACAGGCGCGCGTTCCTGCGCGTATGCGGCATGGCCTCGGCGGTGGGCGCCGGCATGTGGTCGGGCGGCATTTTCGGCGCAACGGCTGCCCGGGGCGCCGCGGATGCCGGGAATCCAAATCCGCTGCTGGCCGGGAGGCCGTTGGTGCGCTATCCCGGCAAAACCGATTTGATCCTGCTGACCTCACGGCCTCCGCAGCTCGAAACTCCGATGGAATATTTCGAAAATGCGATCACGCCGAATGAGGCATTTTACGTGCGCTATCACATCCCGCCGCCGAAAGAGGTGGATCTTTCGAAATGGCGGCTAAAGGTGGCGGGCTCGGTCGATCAGCCGCTCGAACTCTCGTTCGACGATCTGCAAAGCAAATTCCCGCGGACGAGCATCGTGGCGGTGAACCAGTGTTCGGGAAACAGCCGCGGCTATTTCTCGCCACGCGTTTTCGGCGGGCAATGGGCCAACGGCGCGATGGGCAACGCCGAGTGGACAGGCGTGCGGCTGCGTGACATCTTGTCCGCCGCAGGGGTCCGGCAAACCGGCGTCGACGTGAGCTTCAATGGATTGGATGGACCGCCGCTGCCCGGCGTTCCCGATTTCGTGAAAAGCCTCTCCGTCTCGCGAATCATGGAAGACCCCATGGTGATGGTTGCCTACCAGATGAATGGCCAGCCGTTACCGATGCTCAACGGCTTTCCCGCGCGGCTGATCGTGCCCGGCTGGTACGCGACGTATTGGGTCAAGAATTTGTCGGAAGTCACCGTCCTGGACAAGGAATTCGACGGCTTCTGGATGCGGAAGGCTTACCTCATTCCAGATAACGCTTGCGGGTGCCTGGAGCCGGGAAGCGCTCCCGGGCACATGGTTCCGATCAATCGCATGGACGTTCGTTCGCTGATCGTCACTCCCAGCGATGGGGCGCATTTATCCGTCGGTAAGCGGACGGCGGTCCGAGGCATTGCATTCGACGGAGGATATGGAGTCGACAGCGTGCTTCTCTCCACTGATGCCGGCGACACGTGGCGCGCGGCGCAACTGGGGAAGGATCTTGGTGATTATTCATTCCGCCAATGGAGTTTCGAATGGACTCCGCCGCGCGCGGGTTCCTACCGGCTGATGGCGCGGGCCACCAACCGAATCGGGCAATCGCAACCTGCCAAGCCGCTCTGGAATCCGGCGGGATACCTGCGCAACGTAATCGAAGAGGTGGATGTAAATGCGGGCTAAGCCGAATGGGAAGGAGGGCGGAGACGTTGACACAACCGCCGGCTTCGGGCGAAACGCAGCCGTTTACGCCGCGCTTCTCGCGTTCGCCATCACGGTGGCGGCCCCGGCCGCGCAGAGAACGTCCATCCAACTGCCGCCGGATAACCCGCACGCGCAGCTCAAACCCGGTCCCGGCGAGGAGGTCACGAGCCGGGCCTGCTCCATTTGCCATTCCACCGATTACGTTGTCACGCAGCCGCATCTCGACGCGCAGCACTGGGACGCCGAAGTACAGAAAATGATCAAGGTTTTCGGCGCTCCTATTACTCCATCCGACGCGAAAATCATCTCTGATTATCTTGCCCGGAACTATGCCAGCGAGGGCGGGAAACCGACCAACGGTTCAGCTGCAAAGAACTAGTCCGCCGGATCTTTGCGTGGAGGATTTTCGGGGCGCGGAGAACCCAATCTGGCGAGCGTGCTGTTGTTTCTTCTCGTCGGTCCGGTGAATCCGGTTGGCCCATCCTTAGAAGCCGTCTTCCCCAAAACCGGGAAACGTCCCGTCGCCGCCAAAGGGCATCAGGCCACTCTCCCATTCGTACATCCCCGGGGGCGGAACGTTGTATGCCGCCAAGCTTGCCTGCCGATCCCTCTTTTGGACCCACCTGTCCCAGTCGTCCATTTGAATGTTGTCTGTCACCTGGAAATCGGCGCGGACGCTGTAATCGCAAGCCAGCACCTGGTTCCTTCGCAATGGTTGGGATTGACTGGAATCCGCCGCCTGCACACGACCCTTAAAAACCTCCACGCGCAGGTGGCCGCGGCTCAAATCCGCTCGGAATTCACTCTTGCCATGGGGCACCAGGCTGGCGCCCGATGCAGCGAGAACATATTCATCGTGCCGTTGGGGGACGATGTTAACGGTGGTGAAGCCCACAGCGAGTTTCAGATGGTTGATATAGCCGCCATCCGGACCGATGCCCATTTGCATGAAATCAACGCGGGAGAGTTCGCCGAGGCGAAGCGTGGACCCATTTTCAAACTGCACCTCGACGATACTGTGCTTCGCCGTGGCAATGGAAACCCCCTGCTCGATGGGCATGTTCAAAGCGGCCCGGGCCCACTTCCGGGATCCTGGAGTTCGCGCGATGACCGTGCCCTCAACGAAACTCAGGCGCACGGCGCGGGCCTGCGAATGTGTATTCGCGAAACCGAGAGAGGCAAAGGAAAGTGGCACAAGCAACAAGATGGCAAGAGAAACCGATTTTTGATTACGCATATATATCCCTCGCGGCGCCGATCTCTAAACCGATCGCTCATTCACCGGGCATTCACCGGACACTTACCCGGGCGTTCACCGGGTCCCGAACTTGGCCTCTCCTGGCATCGTATACCTATTTTGGCCCTTCGTTATAGAGTTGCCGCATGCCTGTTCGATGTACGTGACCACTAGGTCCGTCTCAAGGAAGTCACACTGAGATCGTCTCTCACCCCCGAGCGTTCCTGTGCGTTTACTCGCGGTACATCTCCGAAATACAGCTTGCCAATGCAGTTACCTATTCTGTTTGGATGTAGGATGTTGGCTATCAACTCCCAAATACCGAGTTATTGGCCAGGAGATCCTATGCGCAGATTTTTGCTGACACTTATTGCCGTCTTGGGTCTTGCATTGCCACTGCTCGCGCAGGATGCCGAGGTCGGCAAGGAATATGACATCACCATTCAGAGCCAAGACAGCAACCAATACACAGGTCCTTTCGGTCAGGCGAAGGTTGGTTCCATCGTTTTCGATGTGCCAAATGCCAAGAAGGGCGAGAAGTATCATGTCAAAGTCACAGACATCAAAAACAACCAGTACACCGGGGATAAGCAAGCGTCCTGCGACTTTCAACAGCAAGACGCGGACAAAAAGGGTATGTGTATCGCCGCCCCGTAAGAGATCACGTGGCGCTCAAAAATCTCGGGGTGCCGTTGACTACGCCTTCGGTGCTGTACAGGCCCCTATATGAAAATGCTCCGGACACTTTTGTTCGTCTTCACGGCCCTGGGGGCAATGGCTTCGATTGCACACGGACAAGAAGTGCGTCCTACCGCGGAACAGAAACTCTTCTCGAATAGTCCTTTCCAACACCCAGTAGCTCTCTCCTCCGAAGTCCTAAGAGTTTTATTGGCGGCCCATCCAGCCAAGGAGACATTTGCCGTCCTGAACGATTCAGAAAGGACAAACCCCGCTCAACTTTTTCAGGCGGGCGAAGTGCATTTGAGCGTTCCTGACGAAGTTGACCTCATTGTGATGGGTATGGGTCACATGAAAGGAACTGAAAATAGCTGGTTTTGGGTTGTGCGCTCTGCCCGTAAAGATCCACAGGTCATCCTCTTTAGCGGCGCAGATTCTCTTGACGTGCTGGACACCAAAACGCACGGCTATAAAGACATTCGCGCTGTGTGGATGTCTCCCTTAGAAACAGAAACGACGATCTAACACTTTGATGGCCACTATTACGAGATGCGGAACGCCGATAACTTTAAGATTCTGGTAAATCCAACCAGCCCTTAGTGAGAGAACCGGCCGCAACAAGAAACGGCTGCCGCGGCCGGGGCCAGCCACGAAGCATTTCATCGTTTCAAGAAGCCCGAGAAGGCCGTCGGCTAGCGCTGCGCTCCGCTTGTTGCCCACGCGAGTTGAGCTTCCGCACATTCGATATGCACGGTCATAAAGCGGTCGACGTCCTCTTTGCTGACGAACGGATTCGGTTCACCCGGCTTTCGAGACCTTACCGCGTCGAGCTTTAAAAGCGAATTATCGTCCTCGGAGTGGATGTGAATAATCGCGTCGACCCCGGCCTTATCTTCGATCTCCTTGAAGCGTTTGACCGCTGGGATGTAAGCCTTGGCCTCGGTCTGCATGTCGGGGTACAACTGTACGCCTTCCTGCACCAGTCTCATGAGATCCCCGCCCAGCATGCCCGCAACGTGGCGCTGGTTTCCTTCCTTTAATGGGAAGACGAGCGAAATGCTGCCGGGCGTGGACGTGGGCGTGGAGTAAATCGCGACGGTGGTGTCCCCAAGAGTGATCTTCTGGCCATCTTTCGCCACCATATCCTTAACGGGCTTCAGATCGGCGGGCGTATTGTCCTTGGCAAAGAAGATCCCAGTCCTTCTCGGACATGATCACTCGCGCGGACGGCACCATCTTTTTGAGGGCGTTAATTCCCCAAGATTGGTCGGAGTGGGAGCGCACGATAATGGCGTATTTGATGTCTGCTGGATCCAGACCAAACGTCTTCAGTTCGTTCAGCAGATCCGGGGTAACCCAGGGAAAATTTGTATTGAGCAGAATGATCCCCGCTGACGTGGTCAGCGCCCAGGTGGATTCCGATTGCGTGCCGATAAAATAGAGATTGTCGAATACCTTCACCGGCGGCACGTACCATTTATCGCGCGGCGTGGGAACTAATTTCCCCTTCTCATCGGGCTCGCCGGGACCCACTTTAAGGGGCCGCGCATCTTTTCTCGGCGGAGTGCACACTGTCCGGAATAAAGAAGTGAACGTCTGCCAAGGCTTGGGGTTCTCAGTGTTGGGCGATAACGCGGCCTTGGCCGCCGCCACGTGGGCCTCGGCGTCTTGCTCCTGGGCGCGCGCTTCCATAGTGATCCAACCCAGCATCGAGACAGCACAGAGTACTGCCGGCCAATGGCGCTTCACAGTTGAGCCCTCCTTGCGTTTGCAGCGGAATTCGTTAGGACACTTCACTGCATCACGTCTTTGGAACTGATTGAGATTTGGCTCCCCGGAGAGGACTCGAACCTCTAACATTTCGGTTAACAGGATTCACCTAAAATCCATAAGTCGTTGTTCAGCCGTCGCTTAGAGTTGTTGGTGAGCCAATCTTCTCCCCCAAATGTTTTGAAGTTGTTCCAAGATAATCTCGTGAATCAAAAAACTCAAACCGACCGCTCCTAGCTGACGTGCTCCCAGCGTTCTCAGCCGACCTGCGCGAACTTCCAATAGAGGAATGGCAGCTAAGGTCTCGGAATCTAATTTCCGGTGGTAACGTCAAGGGGCACGCTGAGCTTGCACCGTCCTAACTACGCCCAGCGGAGAGCGGGGCGAAGGTGCGAGCCAGCATGACCGACATCAACAGCGCCCCTGTTCCCAGAACGACCACATCCGGCGTGCTACGCAGGTTGAAACTGCCGACCCGATACACCAGCAGATAGCCGATTAACACGTTGAATAGGCCAAAGAACATTTACCCACGATGGTGAAAGTCCCCGACCCGGCGGCTTAGCGAAGGGCGTGGGGAACGGACGGCCGGAGACACCGTTGGTGAAGTGCGGAACAGAATTGACCAGGAAAGCTCCACCAAAAAACCAAGCAAGATAGTGATACCAGGGCATACTTCCCTCCTTAGCTGACGCACTGGGAAGACAGCACCGGAGCGACCGGCGTGATCATAGCAAGGAGGATTAAGTATGCCTAGACAAGCAATGCCACCATGCCGCAACTCTTGGGCTGCAGCCATACCGGGAGGACCACTATGCTTGAAATAAAATCGGTTCGAATGGAAGTTCCAGCAGATGCCAATATCATCGTCGGTCAAGCCCACTTCATCAAAACCGTGGAAGACCTCTATGAGGCTGTAACGACCACGGTGCCGCAGGCCAAGTTTGGCTTGGCATTCAACGAAAGCTCAGGAGCTTGCTTGACCCGCTCAGAAGGAAATGACCAAACCCTTCGGGACACGGCTATACGCAATGCCCAAGCGTTGGCTTGCGGTCACACGTTTGTCTTGATGCTCCAGAATGCTTATCCGATCAATGTGTTGAGCGTGATTCGCAACGTGCCCGAGGTTTGTTCCATATTCTGTGCTACCGCCAACCCGGTCGAAGTCATCGTTGCTGAAAGTGAGCAAGGCCGAGGTGTTCTCGGCGTCATCGATGGCAGTTCGCCCAAAGGTGTAGAGGGTTAATCCGACATAGACTGGCGACACGATCTTTTGCGCAAGATCGATTATAAGCGGTAAATCAGGAGTTCTGCCTCCGGAAGTGACATACGAACAGCACCACTCCCTACTTTTCCGCAGACTTCACGACGGCGCAGCGCCGGTTCCGGGCAGCCGTAGCGGCGCGTAAGGGTCGCCTCGATGTTCCGAAGTTAGCTGCGAGAGGTCCGCAGGGAGAGGGATTGACCATCGACGGCGCTTGCCGCGTCCGGCTTTGGCTAAAGGTTGTTTGGGTTCTGGGCCAGCTCTTTATCGAGCTTTCTTCTCTGATTGGCCTTGAGGAGGGTTTCTATCTGAGCGTCGCAATCCTTCATGATCTTATCGGCAAGCCGATTCTTGTAATCCTGCGACAGGGACTCGAAATCAAGGAGCAGTTGAATCTCCCTGGCCCGCTCTTCAAGGATGCTGGCAACGCCGAGGCGCTGATCCTTTGTCAACTTGAGATTCTTGGACAGGCGCCGAAGCTCCTCGTGGGGATCGGGCAGACGCAGGTTGGGCGCGTCGGAAGCGGTTTCCGAGACCGAGGGGCGCCTCACGGCGGGAGCCGCGTACAAGGGGGCGCCCACGGTTAGGGCCGCCATGATTGCGGCGAAAAAGGCGGGGATTGCTTTCGTTGTTCGTTTGCCCATATCAGACATTCAACCCTCTAACGGGGAAAAAGTTGCCACGGCGGTTTGACGTTTTGCCGGATTTCCGTTTTGATCTCCTCGATGGGTACCAGAGTAGATTCGTCGCCGCCCACATCAATTGTGCTCGTTAACACTACTTCCTACCTTTCGCGCGAAACAAAGGGCCGGAAGCATGCGGCCCCGGCCCGAAACACAGAGTGCACTGTTAGCGTTTACGAGGACTTCGCAATTTTTGCTATATGGATGGTGTTGTTGGCTTTGTCGATGGTTCCGGTCACTTTGACCTTCTCGCCAGCGAATTGTTCGGGCTTCGTCTGGTCGTCTAGCTCATACACAGTTTTGGTTGAGGCGTCATAGAGCACGAACTTGGCTCCGGCTTTGACGCAGGCAAGCGTGCAGGCTTTATCACTCGCTGCGTTGCTTGGCATGTTGTGTTGCTTCTCCATCATTTCGTGGGAACCCATTTTCGCGCAGGAACTATCCATCACTTCGCCGGTTATCGTCTGCTGTTTCTGAGCCGCGAAAGTGGAACCTCCCAAGAGTGCGAGCGACACCACGAGACCGATAGCAATGCTTTTCATGTTCTCTCCTTTTAATTTAAATTGTCGAGCGAGGACTCATTCGTGGGACAAAACCTCCTGAAGGCGCGAATAGAGACGGGCACTGACCGCGAGCGGGACTTCAAACGGTTCAACGTCCACCAAAATCTTCAGCATCTTGCCCGTGCTATCGAAGACCACCCGGCAACGTCTGCACTTGGAGATATGATCTTCCAGTTGCGCCCGCAACTCGGCCGAGCACTCGTCGTCGAAGTAGTCAGAAAGATTCGCTAATACCTCTTCACAAGTGAGCATTCTCATGGTTCAGCCTTATCGTCGGGCGACTCGCATTAACATCATTCCCATCATGTTCTTGACCTCGGCAGCGGTATCGACGACCTTCCTACCGAACGGGCGCGGTTGCTCCAAGGACATACATAAAGCCTCTCTCATCATCAGCCTTGCACGTAGGAGCCGTGATTTCAGGGCCGCGAGGTTGACGCCCAGCACTTCGGCGGCCTCTTTGGCGCTCATGCCTTCAACGTCGCAAAGGATCAGGGCCTCCCGATAGATTGCGGATAGCGACCGGATCGCCTTCTCGACCAGATCACGGAGTTCCTGCTTTGTGTACAGCATCTCGGGATCGGTAGCCCAAGGCTCGAAGTGCTGCGGAAACTCTTGATTCTGTGCGGCAGGCGATTCATCCAGAGAAACGTGCTCCTTCCGTGCCTGGCGTCGTTGAAGAGCCTCATTTACAGCGATTCGGGTCAGCCAAGTCGTAAAACGCGATTCGTGGCGGAATTGATCGAGATGACGATAGGCTTTGATGAACGTTTCCTGCATCGCATCCTCTGCGTCTTCCACTTGGCCTAACACTGCCAGGGTTACGCGAAACACACGTCGCTCGTGCCTGCGCACCAGAGCCTCAAAAGCCTGGCGATCACCCCGGAGGACACGCTCGATCAGGCGCAAATCCTCTTCGGACGCGTCGTCGGGCTTCCTACCCTGAGAGGCTTCCGTCATTTACAAAACATGGGATAGACGCTAACGAGAAAAAGATTCAGACGCAGAATCGGAAATCGATGGGCAGGCGCGGGAATTGGCCGTCCCGAGGGGAATGCGGCTCCTATTCACACTACTCTGTGACCGCCGTCATAGCGAGATTGCAAGAGGGAGTTCATCGTTGAGGTGTACGAAGGCAAGAGCAAAAGGACCAAGGCCATGGTCCCGAGAACCCTGGTTCCCGTAGATGCACGGATTCGCCCAGAGCAGATGGCAGTGGCGAGCGACCCGAGCTTTGCAGTATGGCAAGACCTTCTTGTTCCAAGACGTTTGATCCCAGCGGATGTGGCGTTCGGACCAATAATTCCCCTAGAGGTTTCATCCGAAACTGTGGTTTCTCTAGCGCGGCGAAATTCAATGGTTCCGAGGGTCCTTGTTCCACGGGACGCGATGACCGGCTCGATGGTCGCGACAAAAGCTTCCCGTGTCCCGGCGCAAAAGGACATTTTTCAGGATTCAGTGCTCGCGAAAGCTCCGCTAGGGCATCGGCATAATCCTGCCGAGTGGCTGATTTCGATTGGTATTCACGCAGCCGTCATTGCCGCCGTCTTGATCGTCCCGCTCTACCACACGCAAGCGATTGATCTGAACCAGTTGGAAATCACCTTTTTGGTTGCTCCGCTGCCCCCGGCTGCTCCACCTCCACCACCTCCACCGCTGGGTCTACGATCGCAGCAGGCGGCACGGAGACCGAGTTTGACTCATTGGACGCAGGCAAAGCTGACGATGCCACTTGCCATCCCGGAAAATATTCAGGAGTTAGCTAAGCCTGGAGAGTCGCCCGAATCCATGCCGGGTGTTCCCGGAGGCGAAGTCGGGGGAGTTCCAGGCGGACAGATTGGCGGAGTGCTCGGCGGGGAGCTTGGTGGAGTGCCGGGCGGCGTTTTGGGAGGTGTGCTCGGTGGCAGCGGAACCGCTCCGCCACCTCCGCCACCTCCACCGCCGGTCGTCTCGAAGAAACCTCTTGAGGAAAACGGGGAAGCCAAGCCTCTTACCGTGGGCGGGGACGTCAAGGAGCCGCAAGCGGTTTACAAGCCGCAGCCGGAGTATCCCCCGCTCGCGCTGTACGCACGCATCGAAGGCGTTGTCCAGATTGATGCCATCATTGACGAGCACGGAAACGTGGTGCAGATGCGTGCGGTGAGCGGCCATCCCCTGCTGATCACCGCCGCCCTTGATGCCGTGAAACAGTGGAAATACCAGCCGACCTATCTCAATGGTGTCCCCTGGCCCCTTGAACTGACCATTTACATCACCTTCTCGTTGTCGTGAGAAACGAACCGTCGTTACCCTTCAAAAAGTCACCGCCTCACCAATCACCCAGGCTTGTGCCTTCTGTCACCGCGCCTCAGTCGCTCCTCTGGCACTCTTCGCGCATGGAAACCATGTTGGAGCGAACTTACAAAATTGTGCGCACGTTGCCAGACGGCCAACGAGTGCTGATCGGCACCTTTGAGGACGTAAGCGAGGCAAGAAAGCGAGTTGCTGCCTTCAGCGAATATTGGCCGGGCGATTACGTGATTGTGCCACCGATTTACGAACAACGAACGGACCGATAAGCTGCCACGTCGCGAAGGGAGTCGGCATGAGCCACTTGACTCTTCGGCAGAGCGTGATAGTCGCAGCCCACGCAATCGGGGGGTGGGCCCTGTGCGCGGCTACCATGGGACTCGGGATCGGCGCGACAAGACTCCATAACGCTTTGATCATCCATGCCCTTGCCGCACCGATCATCTTCACCAACATATCCGCGTTGTACTTCGCACGCTTCGGGTACACCCGTCCCTCGGGCTGACCGCTCGAATGATAACGAACCGGAGGTAATGACAGGCGTGCTCGGTTCTAAACCTCCGACCAAGAAATTAGAATTGACCGATTTTGAAGAGCGAATAGCGATGCAGGCCGGTCATCTGCTCGTAATAAACGACGAGGCCCACCACACCCACGATGAAGAGAGTGAGTGGAACAAAGTCATTCGTGAGCTTCACGGGAAGACTCCGCTGACGGCTCAACTGGATTTCACTGCCACTCCACGGTTTCAAAAAGGCGGAATTTTTCCTTGGACGATATGCGATTACCCGCTCAAACAGGCAATTGTCGATAACATTGTGAAGCGGCCGGTTAAGGGTATCGCACACATTCAGGAGGCTCGATCCGATCATGCAAGCGTCCGCTACAGAGCCTATTTGACCGCGGGCGTCGAGCGTTGGAGAGAGTACCGAGAACAGCTCAAGCCGCTGAGAAAGAAGCCTATTCTCTTCATCATGATGAACAGCACTGACGATGCCGACGATGTTGAAGATTGGCTCCATAGAACATATCCAGAAGATTTTGGCAGCGACAAAACCCAAGTCATTCACACAGACAAATCCGGCGAAGTCAGCAAGAAGGATTTGGACGTGGCCCGAAGAGCAGTAAGGGAAGTAGACCTTGAGGATAGCCCAATCAACGCGATTGTCAGCGTGTTGATGCTGCGGGAAGGTTGGGACGTGCAAAACGTCACTGTGGTTGTGGGTCTGCGCCCTTTCACAGCCAAGGCCAATATTCTGCCGGAACAAACCATCGGCCGCGGGTTGCGATTGATGTTTCGAGAACTACCGGTGAGCTTCACAGAGCGAGTAGATATCATCGGCAACCGAGCCTTCCTTGATTTCGTGGACGAATTGGAAAAGCTCGAAGAACTCAAGCTCGATACATTCGAGGTCGGTAAAGAAAAGCTGCGAATTGTCACGATTACTCCGCTCGAAGGGCGGAAGGAATTCGACATCGGCTTGCCGTCGCTCACACCTACCCTGGTTCGCAAAAAGAGCTTGGCCGATGAAATTGCCGCACTCGATGTCTTGAAGTTTAAAACCATCGCGTTGCCAATGAGCAAAGATGATCCCGTATCCAAAACATTCCGGTATGAGGGGTACGACATCATCACCGAAAAGATGATCGAGCGAGAATATCGATTGACGGAGCCTCAGACTGCACAGGAAGTCATAGGCTACTATTCGCGGCGAATCGCAGAGGCTGTAAAACTCCCTGCTCAATTCGCAGCCATTGCCCCTAAAGTTTGCGAGTTTTTCGAACACAAGGCATTCGGCCGGCAAGTGGATTTGACCGACCCGGCCATTGTTAAGGCTATGAGTACGAACGCGGCCCAATATGTTTGCGTCGATGTTTTCAAGAAGGTGCTGCTTACTCTGACAATCGAAGAACAGGAGCCACAACTATTAGAACCGGCTCGAATGCTTTCAAGCTGTCAACCCTTCCCTTGGTCACGGCCAGTTTGGGAAGGGGTTAAGACGGTGTTCAATCTGGTGCCCTGCGATAACGATTTTGAACGCGAGGTCGCCAAATTCTTGGACGGCTGCCCGGATGTGCGTGCCTTTGCGAAGCTGCCACAAGTTTTTGGTTTCTCCATGAGAAGCGCCTCACCGACCCGAAGCGACTGGTAGCAATTGATGTCCACACGGGATTGGGTTCCTATGGAGATTACCGATTGCTAGTGGATGCGAGGCAGGACAGGACGAGGGCAAATCTGACGATGCGTGAAACCTTCGGGGAGCGCGTTCAGCTTCTCGACGCTCAGGGAATCGCATACCGCGTGAGAGGAGGTCTACCCGAAATGTACTTCGGCTATTCCCTGACTCTGAGGTCTATTTTGCCGGACAAGAATTCGGCACATTTCATCCGTTGCGAGTACTGGCGGCTCTGCGTGCCGAGAACCGCTGGCACCACTATGGAGCAGGAACCCTAGACCATCCGTGCAAGCGGCGACTCATGGAAGCCTTTTGTCCCGACGACGAAAGATGGCGCGAGGCTGTGTTGCAGCAGGGGCGAGAAGTGTTTATCCGAGCCTGCGCACTGGCTTTTGGACAGTAAGAAATCAGAACTTGTCCGCCCGAATCCACCCCTCGACTTCTTCCTCCACGGCGAAGGGCTTCGCTGGCGCTGCCGCAAACCGGGCATCAAGCTCATATGCATTTCGTTCCAGCGGAATGGCTTCGTAGGAACCGCCGCTCAGGAAGCCCCTCACGTATTTGGCGGCGAAGTCGGGCAATCCTAGCTTCTCGTACTGAACGACGTGAACGAGTTCATGGAACAGGAGTCGTTCCGTGAACGGCGCGTGGGAGACCACCGTGTCCACGAATGTGATTGCGGTCATGCGTTTGAAGTCCGGCAGAGAAATGGCGTCGAATCCCATCTTGATGAGTTCTCCGTAGAAGGGCGGGTTCGGGACGCGCTGACCGGAAAGCACAACCACTCGTGTCGAGTCCAGGCACGACGGCGGAAAGAACGGCTGCATAACTGCCCTTTCATTCTGGTCTAGCGGCACAGCCCTGCCTCTATAACCCTGGCGCTGTTCGTCGATGTAGGCAGTGACCTGCTGGATGATCCACTCTGTCTGCGCTTCGTTGAGGTTAGGCAGTCGCAACTCACTCAACCTCTTCTAAGCCTCGATAATCCCGTTGCGAATCGCATAGCGCACAAATTCCTAACTACATCGCTCACTCAGGGCACACAAAGTGACGTGACAAGGGTCACTGCTCCTCCGATACCTGGGTGATTCATAAGTACTCTTGTGGTTCTAAGTGGTCGTTAGCGGCGTCGGTTGGCATTGGGAGCTGTGGTGAAGCGCTGACCCGACTTTACTCTTCGCCCTTGTCCTCCCTCTTTTTCCTGGCAACGGCTTCGGCACGAATCTTATCCGCACATACGGGACAGATATTGCTACTGGAAGGCTTGCCGCAGACTTTGCAAAACTGCTTGTGCTCTTCGGGCTCCAGTGCGGTGGGCGTCTGGATCTTACCCTCTGGATTGCCGACATTCTTACCCTTTTCGTTCGAGCTGACTGCGAGATGCGTGGGCACTTCCGTGGGAACACGCACGATCTGCACCGAACAGCTCGCATGGCGTGCTACAGCCTCGGAAACGCTTCCGAGCAAAAAATGATCTAACCCTTTGCGCCCGTGCGAGCCCACGATGATCAAGTCAGCGTTCCACTCTGCCGCGGAATCAATGATTACTACTTTCGGATCTCCTTCCTCGATGGCCGTTGTGACCGTGAACCCTTTATCGCACAGTTTTTGACTCGCTCGCGCCAGGAGCCCGTTAGCGTTTTCGCGTTCTTCCTCCAAAATTTGTGACGCGTCCGGGACGTATCCTAAAGTGTGGCCGCGAGTATACATGGGTTCGACCACATGTAAGACCCGCACTTCGGTCTTCCTCGGATTGGCCTGAGCTGTCAATGTGTCTATAGCGGCTTGGGAGAATTTCGAGTCATCGATTGCAATCAGGATTTTCATTAGTTCCTCTTTCGCCGCCGCCGCAATTGCCAGCGGCCGGAATCCGGTTTATCGGGCGAAAACCGAGGCTCATCTCAATTCTGACTATTCACTGTCGTGCAGCAGACGTTCCTTCGTTCGAATGCGGTGCCTGTTCTCTTCGTAAAACTCTTGCTGCGCTTTGATGAAGAACGGACGCTCGACGGACGCCAGCATCGTCTGGCAGACGGTCGCAGAACGGGCCGCCTTTGCGTGTGGGAATGCCGCAGTTAGTACAATTATTCATGACCGCGCTTCCTGGTAGCAAATTTGGCCTGTCGCTTCAAGGGCCGCTATGTTCGCTTCGGCCCTGACTGCGCCAGCTAGCAAGTCACATGCAGAATGGCGTTGGTGTCGGCAGGCTCTTTCTTCAGCAGGTCAATGGCTTTGGCTGTCGGCAGGATGACCAATTTGATTCCACGGCGCTCTGCTTCCCGTTTCACTTCATCCATAACTGGCAGCCTGCCCGTCCCCGTGCCGATGACAAGGCACCGGCACTTCCACGGTATTTTCTCCTCAAGCGATATGGGCGTATGTCCGAAGGCATCTCGAAATTTCTTTGACGGTTTTTTCTTCCGCTTGCACACCTCGCCCTGATCGATCACCACATCATGCTCATAGGTGGAACCGTCAATCTGGATAGAGCCGAAGGAAAACCCCTCAAACTGCATGACGCCTCTCGAAAACGGTGGTTTGATCGATTGTAATTAGGCACCTTCAAATCGATCACCGATCTTTGTCCAGATATTCTTGCGGCACATCATCTTCGGGCACTTCGTGAGTTTCTACCTCGCCCTGATCGGCATCCAGAGCATTTTCTACGCCCTGTATCGCCTCGGCTTCCAAGGCATTCCCTTCTTTTAGCAATTCCTCCACGCTTTCTGAATTGGCCGTTGGGCGGTTAGATAAGCCCTGCAAGTCACCTGCCTGTCCGCCGAGACGTTCTCGCGGCTCCCCGGATGGGAGCGGTTCCGTTACCGTCTCCACAACCAAACCCACACTCGTTACTCTCTTCCTCTTCGCTGAGAACTTCCTTTTTCTAGCGAGAGAGACCTGCTTGGAGGATGCTCTTTTCTGGGCCACCTTTCTCTTTGGTCTGGTCTTCTTAGCAACGGATTGCTTGCGCGTCGTCCGCTTGTTCTTGTTTGGCATTCGGGCAGTCTACCACTGATCTTCGATACTGATTTATGTAAAGGCGGGCAGCAATCCTCCCGAAAAAGAAGGCGGCTGCAACTTCCAGCCGCCTCTACCGGATTGTTCTCTCGACCCCGAAACCCGCGCGCATTCGCCGAGGGAGACCCAGTTAACCCATTTTCATGTTTCGCTAAACCCGCTCAGCGAACTCTGTTTCATCCTCGGTGCATCTTCTTCAGTTAGAGCGCAGACAGTTTGACGCGGGTTGTGCAGTGACGCACGTCACAGATCTACTCGGCCTTTATCCGCTAGAAAAAGTACAGCACCAAAAGATCGAGGATCGATGGCAAGTCCAAAGAGGAGAGGAACATGCGGCTAACAAGTTCAAGTTTCGGGCCTGGTGGTGCTATACCTGCCTTGTTCACCTGTGAGGGTCAAGATATCTCGCCTGAATTCGATTGGACCGATGCCCCACGAGAAACAAAATCATTCGCCTTGATCATTCATGATCCGGATGCGCCGATACGAAATGGATTCACGCATTGGGTGCTTTATAACATCCCTTCTCAGATCCACCACATCGGGGCCAATCAGCCGCGCACGCCTAAAATCGCGGGTCTCGGAATTCAAGGCAAGAATGATGCCGGGAAAATCGGGTACATGGGACCATGCCCACCCTCTGGGACTCACCGATACTTTATCCGGCTCTTTGCTTTGCGTACCGAGCTTGGACTCAAACCCGGCGCGACTCGCGACGAGTTGGAAGACGCGATCGAAGGCCACGCGATCGAAGAAGCGGAATTGATGGGAACCTATACGAAGGCTCATACCAGAGCCGGGCGATAGACTCAATTACGGGGGTAGTCAGCTTGGAGAGGCCTCTTAATCGATGCGTCAGAAGCGCCAGGCGACGGTCACACTAACCGAATTTCCTGAGACTCCCAAGAAAGCCGAGGTCCCAGCGGCACCTGCCCCCGGTGCAGGTGCAATGAAGGGACTCCAAGTCGATACCCTAACTCCCGACATCGCTCGACAGTTAAACCTGCCGCCAAACACGCGCGGCGTGGTTATCATCAACGTCGATCCTGACAGTCCCTCTGCGGACGTAGGTCTACAACGCGGGGATGTCATACAAGAAGTTAACCGTAAACAGGTGAGCGACGCAGGCCAATTTCAAGCAGCTATTCGCGAAGCTGGAAATAGACCCCTGCTGTTGCTAGTGAACAGCGGCGGGAATACGCAGTACGTAGTGATTTCGCCTAGATAACACAATGCTCCGGGTAGATTGCGCACGGTCTAGGCTTCTTCGAAGCCAGACGCACATTTCGAAACCGCTTATCGGGACTTAGTCGGCTGTGACGGATGTCACCAATGCTTGTTATGACGACAATGATGTCCAATGCAGATGTCATAGCGGAACGTCGCGAGCGTCGTCGTAGTCCTCGTACCTCGATCTGCGAGGACCTTATCGTTTGCGGATATGGAGGGCAGTGGCAAGAGCGGACTTGCGCGTTATCTTTGAATGCCCACGGAGTACTCGTAGGCTTGGGAACCAGAGTAGCAATAGGTCAGAGGGGTTATTGTTCGGAATCCTGAGAATTTGGCAGAAAGAGATGGTCGTGTGGTCAGCCAAGGCCGAGGTTACGGACATCGAAGAGAAGTTGCCATCGAATTTAAGGAGCCTGCGCCAGATTTCTGGCTGGATCGTTGAGGCGCAGGCAGCTTCAGATGGATGTTCGCGATTGATTTAAGGAGTACGGAAATGTCCGGCCCCTGGGCCCTCCTGCTGGTGCGATTGAAACGAGGTAGCCTCAGCCTTGTGACCGCGCTGACGTTTACGGCCCTGTTGGCGGTTCCGGCTCGGCCCAGGGAACTCAAGCCGGAGACGGTGGCAGCTTTCAATCTGTACGTTCAGGCCACGGAAGCGCACAACGCGCGGGATTTGCAAAACGGCCATTTCCTGCTTATCGACGGCCTCGCAGAACGGGATCGTTACGAAGCCTACGCCCAGCTCCGCCAGGGCCAAATCTACATCCGGCACCTCCGCGCTGACGAAGAGGACACGCCGATCGATATCCCACACGGTCTGATCCACCACTGGGTGGGCATCGTGTTCGTCCCTGAGGTTACGCTTGCCGAGACCTTGGCCGAGCTGCAAGATTACGCTGACCAACCCGACAAGTACGCACCCACCGTGCGGCAGGCAACAATCCTGAAGCACAAGGGAAACGAGTTCAAGGGCTACAGGCAGCTCTACCACAAGCAGCTCGTCACCGTCGTCATCAACGTGGAGTTCGACGACGTCTACGACACGCTCAATGCGTCGCAGGCCACCATCCGGTCTTACTCCACCCGCATCGCCGAAGTCGCTGACTTCAATCAGCCCGGCGAACATGAGCTCCCCGTTGGAAACGATCACGGCTACGTCTGGCGTTACTACAGCTACTACCACCTCGAAGAAAAAGATGGCGGGGTCTACGTACAGGTAGAATCGGTCATACTCAGCCGCACGGTGCCGGTGGTCTTCGCGTGGCTAGTGAACCCGCTGATCCGGAGCATCCCCCGCCACGTGCTTACCGATCTGCTCAGCGAGACGCGCAAAGCCGTCCTTGATCGGAGGGCGTCGTGAAGATGACTGGTATTGCCGTCAAGTCGACTTCTCGGGCGTTGGCAGAATTCTATGGGATGAGCAAATTACTTCCGCTACGGACTGGAAATCATTCCTCAGCTTGGACCCCGGGTAATCATTTGCGTGTAGAGCATTTCATATTGTTCGACAACCTTGTTTATGTCGTGAGCCTTGATAATTTCCAGACTCCTTTTTGCCATCTGCCTCCGCAAGGGCTCGTCGGAAAGTATTGTAACGGCCGCTGCAGCCAAGGCTTGCGCGTCGTCCACTGGAAACAAGAATCCATTCTCGCCGCGATGCACTAATTCTGGCAAGGCCATGGCATCGGCGGCGATGATCGGCAAGCCGGAAGCCATCGCTTCCATCGTTACGATACTCTGCAATTCTGCGATGCCAGCGATGACGAAAACGTCAGCGAAGCGGTAGAGTCGTGGAACATCCTCGTCCGGCAGATATCCCAGGAACGTTACGCGATCCTTCATTCCCAGATTGCCAACCAGGATCTCAAGATTGCTGCGCAATTTACCCGGACCGGCCACCAATAGGTGAGCGTCGACGCGCTCGACGATAAGCTTTGGCTGGACTAAATTTCGGGGAGCAGGTCAACAAAGCTCGCGCGGCCCCGGGAGTTTGCTGTCACTCGGTCCGCTGAATGTAGTCAGTCTCGCGTATGCCGTAAGTGATCTAAATCACATCTTTACGCCGCTTGAAAATATACAAGTAAAAATGATGTGACTGCGAAAATCGAATGCCAAAGCAGGCCTCGACTCGATTGCAGACGAGGGAATGCTCGGGGCAGTGTTGGTACAGTTCCCGATCTCGTTCAAGTGTACCGACGGCTTCCAAAGCGGAAAAGATCTTTGTTGTCGCGAATAACCACAATCTCGGCAAGGCATCAGTTAATGCTCTGGAACTGATTTCGATGATCGAGGACCGGAAGGTCATCGCTCCAACTCTGCTTGTACAAAATATCCAGTGCTGAAGCCAATTACCGCAAAGTCAATCGCCTACTCGCACTCATGCATGCAACGGCAGTGATGCCGGTCACTGCGACATTTCTTACGGTTTGCGAATGTGACATTGGGGCTGGCCTCCAGAGTTTCGTCAATGTCAGGCTCGTTGGGGCCGAGAAGGCTGATGGGCCGAGGCCAGCCTGGACTGCACGATGAGGATTCTATTGGGAATCGATGGCTCGCAAGCCTCGGAGGTCGCCCTCCAAACCTTAATTGCAATGGGACAGGCCCAAGAGACGGAAGTTCGCATCATGTACGTAGTCGAAATTTGGGATGTCCACGTTCACGTCCCAAAGTGGCTTTCTGCCGCACGACGGGAAATGTGGGCTAAAGCGCGGAAAGCCATCGCCCGTGCATCGAAGACGCTCGACAATGCTGGATTTCAGGTGACGACGGCCATCGAGGAAGGTGACCCTAGATCAGAGCTGATTGACGCGGCTTCAGAATGGCACGCGGATTTAGTTATGGTTGGCTCGCATGGTCGTACCGGTTTGGATCGGCTTCTTCTGGGAAGCGTTTCGGAAGCGGTAGCGCGCCACGCACCCTGTTCAGTGCAAATCGTGCGAGATACGCGGAGCCTTAAGGTTTAACCGTGATCAGCCGTACAGGGTTGTGTCGGCGCCCGAGTTTATGACAGAAGAAATTCACGTCGAATGTTATGCGGGGTATCGTGCCGACGAGAGGCCCCTACGTTTCACCTTGGGCAGGCGCGTGTTTGAGGTGCAAGAAGTGGAAGATCGCTGGCAGTCGCCAGGCGTGAGGTATTTTCGTGTTCGGGCCAATGACAGTAATTCTTATGTCCTACGGCATGACGAAGGCAGGGATATTTGGACCGCTGTGATGGCTCAACGCGGTAGGACTGGCTGACTTGTGGGCGCCTCCACAGTCTGTGCGACTCTTAGTGTCGCCAAGGGTGGCCCGTCCAGTAAATCTGGAGCAGGCAAGTATAAAGCAACGACAAGTACTACAAGAATAGATAATCGTTGCGCAGCATAAATATCCAAGTTGCTCGTCATGATACATCGTGGCGCGTTCAATTCTCGTCTACATTGACGACGAGTTGTGGATAGGCGTGGCGCTCCATCTCAAGTTGCCAAATCAGTTGCATCACTTCCTCCGGAGACTGGCAAACATTCTCAATAGCGATCCACTCTTGCACTTCTTTGAGTAGCAGTTCCCGTTCTCGTTCCCGTTCTCGTTCTCGTTCTCGTTCTTCCTCCATCATAGGAGTCCTCCAAATACGGCAGCCTCTTATTCGTCCAACCCGCCCTTTCTCTGCGAAGTGTTGCTTCTAACGCGTTCTCTGGCAGGTATGCATTGCTACGTGTGATTCCCATGAAACATTTGGTAAAGGAGCGACGCAAATAAAAAGAATGCGAACGGCTCTCCATAAGAGGCCCTCATTTTCCGGTACAGCCCTACCACTGTCCCACGGGGCGAACGACGGATATGGCCTGCGTCACAGTCGGAAGTGAGGCAGCAAATTGCTTAAGCGCGGTGAGAGGATTTGGGATCGTTGCGAGTAAGCCAGAAGTCTGGTGCGGGTTCCGTAAATTCGACGGCGACTTCTCTTCGCCGTCCATAAGTTCGGCCGAGATTGGCTACACGACCGTTTCTTTCCGCCGAGGTGTCAACGTTCCGAATGACAACTTTCTGCCCGATTTCTACAGTAGTTTCCAAGGCTAGGAGTACCCCGTGAGCATTCAGAGATAAAGCGCAGGTCCTCTCTTCCCACTGGCTTTCTTCTCCGCAAACCACTAGATCGACGCACATCGAGGTGCGAGGGCTACGACGCCGTTCACGATATCGGGCGATGGCAAGAGCAGTAGACATCGTGTACTAAATAACAGAGGGCCGCATTCTAGTCGGTGACCTCCGACACACTTCGCGTTTAGGCGAATGTGGCATTGCAAGTATGAGGTTACAAAAGAGGATGGAACGCTTGTCGCAGCGGCCATTGGGGGATATCGACATTGACCATCCATCGTGCGCCCGCGGCCCCTTACCCGCGATGAATACATCGACAGCGTGCGCGACGGTCGCGAAACGGAGAGCGAGTTAAGGATGTGACTGGGCGTCCGGCGTTGCGCCGACAGACTTGGAAAGTCGGGCAGCCGTGCGCCAGTTTCTGCTTCGATATCTTGCTTACACGCCCGACAGGAACTGTCGGAGGCGCTGAACATGATGACCGCGAATCTGCGGGCCTATTCCATGAACAATCTCCGCGATGAGGACACTGTCGGGAAAATCAAACACGATCACATCATTTCTGATTTTGAGATTCGGTCCATTGAACACGTGAAGGGAACGCCGTGGACGTACGCGGTCTTCGGGGTCAAGGAAGTTCATCGTGTGAAGAACGCCACGGAGGCAACTGATCAAATCCGCCACCCATCTCTCCGTTTCCGCGTCTCTTGATCGAGTTTGAAAGAGATATTTATCGCCTGGGCTCGCATTCAGGCAAATGCCATGATAGTGGATACCAAAAGCACCACGAAGAATTGACGCGCCCCATCCAGAACGAGATTTGAATGACAGGCAAACAATTTCATTTGCTGTTATTGGCGGCGGCAATGGTAATTCCATCGCGTCTTTGGGCGGGGGATATGAGGGACATGCTCGCACGATTGCGAACCGGCTCTTGCGCGATAATCCCGTTGACCCTTCCCTAACAGCAAATCGAGATTCTGCGCGTTTCGCGTGATCCCTCCACCGATTCGTCATTCATTTCGCGGGCGACATTCACCAGCCGCTCCAGGCGATCACGAACAACGATCGCGCAGGAAACTGTGTACCGGTGACCTATTTCGGCGAACAGCCAGATCTGAGGAAGCGGGAAGTGAAAGCTACTCACCAAACTTGCATTTGGTGTGGGACGCCAGCATCATCGAGCGTATCGGGACAAAGACCGTAAAGCAGCTTTCCGACCAGCTTGAACCAGGAATTCAGGGGCCAGATGGAGCTATGGCAGCGGGAGAGTGTCGACATAGATCCTTGGGTCTGGGAGAGCCGTGAAATTGCTTACGCCTAAGTATGGCAATCATCCTCGAAAAAGCGGCATTGAGCCACCACATCCGGTGAGGTCGTGCGCCGATGATCGCAATGTGGCGCAGAGGATGCTCCTGCTACACGAGCGACTCGAGTCTGCTTATCAGGACGCCGCAGCACCAGTTATGCAGGCATCCGCCTTGCCATGATTTTGAACGAAATTTGGCCCTACTCCAGTGCCTGGAAAAATCAAGATTGGCGTAGCAGGGCGGTCCTACAAGGATTGGGAAGGCATTGTTTACCCTCCGTCCCTCAAGGGTGCACAGCGACTTGAATATCTAGCGCAGTTCCTCAACCTGGTCGAGATTAACACCTCTTTTTACGGGCACATTAAACCCGCGCTCGGCCGTGCGTGGTGTGGGGCGGTTGCAAGAAATCCAGATTTCGTTTTCACTGCTAAACTCAATCGAGCGTTCACGCATTCGCCCATCGCCGAAGTTGAACCAACTTCAGCCAAAACGATTCGCCCGGGTCCCACGGATGAGAAGGACGCGAAGGCCGGCTTTGATTCGCTCGCCTCGGAACGACGGTTGGGAGCTATTCTCGCCCAGTTCCCGATATCGTTTAAGTACTCGGAGGAAAACCAAGTTTACGTGGATCAACTCGTGTCCCGATTCCGGGATTACCCGTTTGTGATCGAGGTTCGGCACGCGAGCTGGAATCGACCAGAGGTCCTCGACTGGCTTATTGAGCTGGGCGTCGGACTGTGCAACATCGACCAGCCACTGCTCGGGCGCGCGATCCGACCGTCCACCTATGCAACCTCTTCCATCGGATATGTTCGCCTGCATGGGAGGAACTATAAACAGTGGTTCGCTGAGACCAATGTTCGTGACCGGTACAATTACCTGTATTCGGAGAGTGAACTAGAGCCCTGGAAGGAACGCATCGAGGGAATCGCCGGACAGACCGCCACGACGTACGTCGTCCAAAATAACCACAATCTGGGGAAAGCGGCGGTCAACGCATTGGAGCTAATTCACATGGTCGAAGGCCGGAAAGTGAAAGCACCACCACAACTAGTGGCGCATTATCCTGAACTCTAGGCACTCACAGCTGGATTGAAGGCACCCTTACCACCGTGACGCTATACCCTACGGTTGCGTTGCGCCTTCTATGCAAACGAACAGATCTTCGGCTTCCCCTGGCGGACAAAGTCATCGTAACGCATGCGAATGGCATCATGGTGCGTCCCGGCATTGAACACAATCGCTTGATCGGCAGCTAGGCTCTCATCGACGTAAACCGGCAGGTTATACAGCGAGCCGACTGGCGGCATGGCACCAGGCTCGCAATCAGGGAAGCGACTTTTGAATTCCTGCTCGCTGGCGAGCCGAAGGGATTTCCCGAGTTCCGCTCCTAGCCTATTCAGTTTGACGTGGTTCGGCGCCGGCAGAACAGCCAAGATCATCTCTTCACCTGCCCACAGGACCACCGTTTTTGCAAGTTCTTTGCCAGAAATCTGCATAGTGGCTGCCGCGCCTTGCGCAGTATACGCAGTGTCGTGCGTCAGTACCGAATAAGGAATTTTGTTTTCGTCAAGTAAGCTTTTCAGACGTGTGGATATGCTCATGAGGGACTCCTTTGCTCGGCAGTTTGCTCCGACGCCCATCGGATATATGTGACGGAAATCACCGACATTCAGGTAAAGCTGTCAAGAATTAAATTAGCGCCAGCGGTTGTCGAAACGCTATGCGCTCGATTCCCGCGTATTTTTGAACGTCGGAGTCTCCGTGATCGATATTGCGAGGAGGAGCAACATGCCCATCGGAGAAATCTGTATCCGTGAAGTTATCATCTGCAATCGAGCCACCACAGTGCTAGAGTCAGCTCAGTTGATGCGGCGGTACCATGTCGGCGACTTGGTGATAGTTGACGAATCAGGAGGAAAGCGAATTCCGGTGGGTTTGATTACTGACCGAGATATCGTTACAAGTGTGATCGCAATGCAACTCGATCCCACTACAATCACGGCAGGCGTCCTGATCAGCCGCGAAACCGTTGTGGTCAGAGAGGACCAGGGTGTCTTCGAAACAATAGAGCACATGCGGGCGCATGGTGTCCGTCGAATGCCCGTCGTCGACCAACAAGGGGCATTGGTCGGTATCATTGCAGTTGACGATCTGATTGAGTTACTCGCCGAGGAACTAAGTAAACTACCGAAATTGATTTCTAGGGAACAGGCTCAAGAGGCTGAACGAAAGCCAAGCAATTTCCCCGCTGTCGCCTCGTTTGGGAAGGTGGTCGGCCAATAACGATCCCTGCCGACTGTGCGGGTTACGGGTGCTCCTTGCTGCGCACTGTCAGTTCCAGTCCATCATACGCGATTCGTACTTGCACGCCGCGCTCCCGCCCAAGCGCCTGGACCCGAGCAGTAGCCGTACTGGCATCTGTTTTTACGATCTGCGATCCGCAATGTGTTATCACGACATGTGATGTGCCCTCTTCGTGGCACCAATCCAACTGATCGCGGATCGAAGCATGCCCGATCCGCACTTCACCTCTACGCCGCAGGATCGGTCGAATAATCGACGCGCCATCGCCAATGTACAGTCGAACTCCGGACAACGCATCGTGGCGCTCACGAATGGAAACCAGATCCGGCACGTAGAAGACCGCAACACCGCCTGCAGTGATGCGGTAACCGACTGCAGGGGCGATCAGCGAGTGTTCGACCACAAAGGCTTCGAGCTCAACATTGCCGATTTTCACTGGCCGTCGAGGGATGATCTTCTCCCGTTCGCGGATGGGATAACGCTCCAGCCCATCCCACGTCTGTGGCGTTGCATAGACCGGGCATGGAGCTCCCTTTTGTAATCCGCCGGCGTGATCAAGATGCGCGTGGGTCAGGATGATGGCTTGCGGATGCAACGCCTTAAGTTTGCCGATCCAATCTGCACCGCAGTCAACCAGAATTCTGTCGTTTACCATCAAGCAGCTATGCATCCGATGTAGTGCCGTCCGTGCTTCGATTTCACCGCGTGTACCGAGAAAAGTCAGTTTCATCATATCCGGCGATATCGGCGCTTGTTAGATCCGCCATTATCTAGCTCCACGCACACGCAATTCGAGAACAATAGCTCCTATTTAGTGTGAATGGGCTTGGGGAATGGAACGGGGTCGAAACCGATACGCGCAAGCCCACTACGCGTTTCTCGCCTGTCGGGTTGCTCATCTCGCCCATCGTAAAACCAGCGAGGCGCAGCGAGCGCGTAGTTGTCGAGAACAATAAAATCAGCGAGTACCACGTCAATATGAAGGTGACGTTTGTATTGAAGGATTGAGTCACCTATTTGACTTCTTCATAGAAATTTGCCTATCCGCATGCTGACGGCCTTGCCCGCTCAAATCTGAGCATTAATCGCGGCGCAGATTCTGCCGAATTGCGATCTTATCGTGATCGATGAGGCCCGCGCTCCGGCGAGCCAGTTCTGGCAAAGCCAGGCACTCAAGCATCTCGAGATTGAGTTCATACTGCACCACGCACACGCGGCTCTCAGGCAAGCATTTCGTCCCTTCACTCGGCATCGCTAAAAGTTTGTTCCTCGTGATGACAGAAAACCTCGAGCGCTACCAGCCATTGCTGCAGCAGGACTATCTATCCCCATCGCAAGATCAACGTGCCATTCGACTGCAGCTCGACATGGCTTCCATAGGGCGCGCTCCCTCGTTCAAGCATGTCTCTAAGCCACGTCGAGTCGACTGGCGCCGTTCTGTTGAGCCTCATCTTCCTGATCTGCATCGGCGTCATCTCGAGACCGACCAGGCCACTCCCCGGTTGCGAGAGCGTCACGAAGTACATCAGGACCAGATCGTCGCGGTACTGCTCGTAGCCTTCGATCCCTTCGTAGTCGTCAATGAAGTCGCCACAGCCGTACAGGATGAGCCGACGCTGATACACCTCGATCGGACGCGGATGATGCGACGAATGGCCATGCACGACATCAATGCCACCCTCAACAAGCCAATGCGCGAACCGCGTCTTGTCGCGTGGCACGCCGTAGCCCCAGTTCGAGCCCCAGTGAACCGATGCCACGGCGATATCGCGTGGTCCTTTTACGCGGCGCATACGGTCCGCAATCGCCGTCGCCGCTTGCTCGGACAGATCGGGCAACAGGTCTACGCCGGCTCTGTCCGCCCGGGCCGCCCACTCCCCAGGAATGCCGCTGTCTTCGACGCCGAACGCGCAGACAATCACGCGCCCCCCGCTTGCGAGCGGTATCGTCGCTGGAGTCCGCGCTTCATCTAGGTTTCCCCCGGCACCGACGGTCTTGAGTCCTGCACGCCTCAACGTATCGAGCGTCTCCGCGAGGCCATCATAGCTGTAGTCCAGAACGTGATTGTTGGCCAGCCCGCAGACGTCAATGCCGGCGACGGTCAGACAGCACACGTTCTTCGGATGCATGCGGTAATTAATGCCTTTGCCGGACCAATACTTGTCGCTCGCGGTCACACTCGTTTCGAGGTTGATGATTCTGGCATCGGGGGAGACACGCTCGAGCTCCTCAAGCGCGTCTCCCCAGATATAGGGAGGTGCCACGGGCTTCTCGATCTGCCCGTTCCGCGCTTCCGCCAATTCAACGTACTCCCGCGCGTCCTGGACGTACGGCTCGAATATCTGGTATCCGGCGGGATGGGGCAGGATTTGATCGATGCCCCGTCCCGTCATCACGTCACCGGAGAGGAACAATGTCACGCGATCGCCGTTGTTCACGTTCATTGCCACAGCCGCCACAGAGATGCACCTGCGTTTCGAAAGCGGAAGCTTAGATCGCAGCTGGGTCGATTTCGTTCTCGATGCTCTTCATGAACCCACTCGCAACGTGACCTGTAACGTCGATCCGCTGCTCGCGATTGGCGAGCGACTGTCCGAAGCCGCCCCGTTCTTTCTCGGTGCAGTCGGTGATCCGCTGCGCGCGGATGAGAAAGTCCAGCGCAGTCAGAATGCAACGCCGGTAGTTCTCGACCTGGCGGTCATGCCCCAAGGCTGCGATTGCGTATGTGTCGGCAAGCCCTTCGAGCGCGCAGGCGACTTCAACGCACGTCTGTGCGTGGGGTTGGCATGCCACGTGATCGTAATAACCGCTCTTAATGATTCGGTCATGAAGCTCAAAGAGGAGGACGCGAACGAGGTCTTTGACCTCTACTCTTGCTGTTGACTCGAACAGTAGCCTACCCGCCTGCGATTGCCAGTTTGCAAAGAAGACGAGGAAATCTGGCTGGACCAGGCCTCGGTCATAGTAGTTGCGCCTGTAGTACGTGAAGCCACGTTCCACGCTATCGAGATACCGGGCATCTCGAGTCAGCCGGTAGGCTTCGAGGATCGCCAGCATCGCCTCCGCGGGATACAGTTCCTCGCCACCTTCCTGCTCGCTATCGAAGAAGACCTTGTACGAGCCATTTTTCCTCTGCTGCCTGAGGATGCCGGCAATGAGCGGTTCCCACCGCCGCATGCTGTCCGGGGACTCCGAATGGATTAGCGCAAGAGCCAGGAAGGCGCCGTGAGCAATTGAAGATAGCTCGCCTTGCGGCGCAACTACCGCGTAGCCGTCGCGCTCGACAATGAACTGTTCGAAATGATCGATCGAGCGCCTGATGACGGGCCGGAGGTCATCGCGCCGAAGAAAGGCGCTCAGCACCTCGACATCCCAAATCGCGGCAATGTCGCGAATGGGCTCGCCATCACCGATCGTGACATTCGCATGTGGATTGAAGAGATACAGAAGACGGCCAGTGTTCTCATCAACCATGCCCTTGTACCAGTCGAACATGAGTCGCAGCCGATCATTGAGGATTCCGGTACGGCTAGCTTCCTGATTTGAAGCGTGCAGATTTCGGTGAGCGATCATCGTTGTGCCTTCGAGCGACAGGAATGACTCTCCTGCGAAGAGCAGGGCGCGTGATCACGACAATTCGGCGCCCTAGCCGTAACCAGGGACCGCCGCGGGCTATCGCGTGGCCTTCTCGAATCAGTGTCACGCGCTACATGTAGCCCAGTTCTACCAGCTTCGTAACCACCTTCGGGCTTCGTCTTCTGGCTTGTCTCGGTCTCCGTGCAATATGATTTCGGGCTTTTCAGGAGCCTCATATGCTGCCTGAAGACCAGGCACGGTTTCGGCTTTACCCTCATGAGCACGACGATAGATTCCCTTGGGATCTCGGGCTATGCAGGTCGCTAACGGGCAATCCATATACGCTTCCACGAATTTTGGGATTTGTTGTCGGGCCCAGCAGCGGTACACACGACGGTTGGCGGTTGCATCGAAGATGACAGGAACGCCGTGCTGCGTCAGGAGAACGCCGACATACACCATCTGCCGGTAGAACATGTCGCGTTCATCGGGATCATACCGGGGATGGGGCGTGAAAATCTTCCGCAGTTCATCGGACTCCAGTAGAGCTACACGCACTCCCCGAGCATCTAGTTGAGCGATTAGCTTCGCAGCGATGGCCGACTTTCCAGAAGCCGGGAGACCAGTTATCCACACAGCGAAAGCGTCGGTGATCCTAGACTCCCGCATAGGAGTTCACTTGAGTGGGATCAAAACTCTCGCTATCCAACACTGCTAGGACGAACGAGAAAATCGCTTTTCGAACTGTGTCCGATAGAGTCGGGTACCAAAGCGGACTGGCGATCACTAGACCACGAAAAGCGAAAAAAGGCGCAACCACGCGCAATATTTCGCGGTCCGCGCTCTTTTCTAGATAACGATTCCAGAAGCGGAGGAACAGCGTCTCAAGGGGACCTTCGAGGCGTCCGCTGCGTTGAAGTGAGAAGAAAAAGTAGTTCAGGGTCAACGATGTCAGATCGTCCGCAGGGTCACCGTATTCGCCTCTGGAACGATCAAGGAGTTGGAAATCCACCCCGGACCGAAACAAGATATTCCATGGATGAAAATCCCCGTGGATCGGGCGCAGCCGGTGAGTCAGGTCCTTGATCCGCCATCGCCATCGTAGGCAACGATGCTCAATTTCTTGAAGCAGGTCGGCCGTGATAAGTGGGTGAGCGAGGGTAAGAATCGGTAAGACCCATGATACATTCGCCGTGCCCCACTAACTCGCGGATGCGTCTCGTGTACAGCCCGGAATCGCTCACTGGTTCAGCATGGATCGACAGTAGGTAGTCGCACAGGGCATCGGCGCGGGCCAGATCAAGATCCGTGAGGACGGCACTGTCCCGAATTCGCTCGAGATCCAATGAATAGTCTTGGCCCTCGACATATTCTGTCAGTAGGCAGGCTTCCTCAACCCCTCCAAGAGACACGATACTTCCGTCGGCTTGGAATCCCCCGACATCCAGCGATCGAACGTGACGTGGCAGGCGATTAAAAGCCTGATGCTCCCAGAACAAAATGTGAGCACGATCGGCCATATGTTCGTGGCCAAATGGGCCTGGGCTAATCGTATGCAGCACGGCGCTGCGGCGATGGTGATCGGGAAGCTCGTAATCGACACGGACTGGCGTTCCGTAGCCGTATCCCTTGAGAGTCTTATGGTCGGGAGAGCGCCCCAGGACGACCACATCCACCACTCTCACCGGCTCTCCCATTAAAGAGCTCAGATATGGCACAAGCTGTTCGGTTTTCAGTGCGGGCATTCGAACTTCCTCATTTGCCATATGCCGTTCTCTTGTCCGGCCCACTCATGATCAACTGGAAACGCGGATCGGGAAGCCAACGCCTGCGGCACCAGCTAACGCTCAGAGGTGAACTCCTCTCCGTTCTGGCGAATCGCGATCCATTGCTTCACATCTTCCAGCTCAAGCTGTTCCATCCGGGAATCTTCCGGATTTCGGGCAATGGCGTGGCGCAATTTGGCGGCGAGTTCCTCCAGTTCGAGGAGACTCAATTTATTCAGGGCAGGCATCGCCACAGTCTCAATCCAGAGGCGCGGCTGTAGGGCGGTTATTCCGCGCTCGTACGTCTCAGGTGCAAACCGGAGCTCCCGAGTAGTTATGCCTTAGGAATCCCACGAGTATCGAGCTGCAACTCCTCTACTCCAAAGTCCCTGAGCCCAAATGCGGGGTTCAGGGACAAGGTCGCAGCCCAGTACGAGAATGAACTATGCAGTCTTCGACTCGACCGCAATCTGCTTTGCTGGCGCCGCCTTCGGTATTTCCACTTCGAGAATGCCATCCTTGAGACTCGCCGTGGCGTCGTTGGCCTTGACACTAGCCGGCAAGTCCACAACACGAAGAACCTGGCCGGAGCAATATTCGGAATAAACGGAGTTCTTATCCTTTCGCTCTTCGCGCTTCTCGCGTCTCCCGGATATGGTTAGGCGCTGACCGTCGATGTCGACCTCCAGTTCCTTGGCGGCAAAACCAGGAACTTCTGCGCGGACCGTGAAGCCTTGGACAGATTCCGATATGTCAAGATGGGCAGGGTGAAACAACTCCCGTTCCGCCTGAAGCCAATTCTCAACGTCGTGCCCGAACCCTCCGCCATTAGATTGAAATATCTGAAAAGCTCTGCGAGAGATTGAATCAAACATTTGCTTGATCTCATCGCTAAGAGTGCCCACGCGAATCGCCGGTGTCGCCTCTCGAGCCGATTGTGTTGCCAGTCCTTGCTGTGCCATTCTTATGCTCCTCTCCGAGACAAGTGATGTGTTGCGACACTGAGCATACGGAACCGGTATCTTGATCGCTGTGATAGAAATCACAGCAGAGCACCACACGTAGACGCAGAATGCAGTTCATGTTGCTCCCACTTCCGCAGTCCGCGGGCCGCATGGGCAGCCATAGCCACATTGCTTCGATGCTCTGCGATTGCACGTTTACGGCTCCGCGTCCCCTCGGCTCCCCGTCAATCGCAGAGCGCCACTTTTATGGAAAAAACAGCTCGGCATAACGAAAGAGCCTGTGGATTTGCGAACGCAGGGCCTGCGATCTTCAGACGAATGAGCAATCAATTCCTGGAAGTAGCAATTGGAACGGCAAAAGAAGCCGGTGGAGTCCTTCTTTCCGAGTTCGGTCGGCCGGCAGAAATCACCCGCAAAGGCGAACTCGATTTTGTGACGCAAGCTGATCGGCAATCGGAGCAGCTGATTGTGAGCCGATTGCAGAGGTGCTTCCCGAAGCACACTATTCTATCGGAGGAAGGAGCAGGTCAGGATACCGGGGCGCGCTATCGCTGGATTGTGGATCCTCTCGACGGCACAACGAACTTTGTCCACGGTTACCCTTGTTTCGCGGTCTCAATCGCACTGGAGGAAGCTGGGGAACTGCTAGTGGGCGTAATTTACCAGCCGATTACAAAGGAACTCTTTACCAGTTCCGCGGGAGAAGGGGCCTATTTGAACGAAACGCGAATCCATGTCTCTGGTGTCGCCCGTCTTTCGGCAAGCCTAGTGGCCACAGGATTCCCGAGTCTTAAGCGCACGACCCACCCCAAAATTCAGTATTACTGGAATCTTGCATTGCGCACGCATGGAGTTCGCCGCGATGGGTCTTCGGCACTCGACCTTGCATCAATAGCCTGCGGTCGGTTTGACGGATTTTGGGAATTTGGTTTGCATCCCTGGGATACAGCAGCAGGAGTACTTCTCGTGCGCGAAGCAGGAGGGATGGTGACCAATTTCGCGGGTCAAGGTTACCGCCCCGGGGATTATGAAATTCTGGCCTCAAATGGACATATCCACGCAGAGATGCGTGACGCCATTTTGGGTAAACGCGGCCAACAGCTCGAGTCCGATTCTTAGGTGGGGCTGCGCTCTTATGGGCCCGTGCGTCAGCACATCACGGCGCGGAACGTGACCGGTTTGGTCCAGGCAGTAATGAACTCTATTCAGTCGTGAACTTCGCATCGGCATTGGCAGCCTTCTGTTTATCACAATCCGAAAAATCCTCCCGATATTGATTTCGGTTCGACAGCCCGTTCGACACGGAGCGGGAAGATTCAGAGCACGGTTCGCATTATGGCCCGCCGGATTTTATCCCGCCTCGATGCATACCTTCGCGTAGCGCGCCTTTAACCACGCGGACGTGTGATTGAAATCACCGCAGCAGGCGCCCGTTTACCGCAAATTGATGGAGAAATATCTTCGGCCTCTTGCTCATGAGAACTGGAAGGATCGACGCAGATCGAAAAGGCAGCGCGGATGCAGTATTTAGGGAGCTAGGAAGCGATGAAAAAATGGACCGCACAGTTGCTGATTGGAATTTTCCTTTTGGTAGGATTTGTTACCGCTCCCGCATGGAGCCAAGATCAAAATGCGCGCCCGGCTCGCGTAGGCGCCATAAATTATGTAGAAGGTCAGGGCTCGATCGACACAAAGACCATCACACCTGATTCAGTTGGCTCGGTTGTCCTCGACAAAGACCAGACGCTCACGACGCAAGCCGGCAAGGTGGAGATTTTGCTCACCCCCGGTGTCTTTCTTCGACTGGCGGACAACAGCCAAGTGAGAATGATTTCACCGGGTTTGGCTGACACCCAAATTGAACTACAAAAGGGCCGCGCGAGCGTCGAAGTCTTAGACATCCACAAAGAGAACAACATTCGGATTAACCAGGACGGGGCGAGCACGAAACCTTGGAAGAATGGTCTTTATGAATTTGACGCTGATCATAATCAGGTGCGCGTTTATAAGGGCAAGGCAGACGTGTTCGTTGGCGCACAGAAAGTAAATCTCGGAGGAGAGCGCGAGGTTACGCTCGGTGCCGGAGGCAAACTCGAGGCCCACAACTTTGATACCAGGCAGTACGCGGACGATTTCTATCGTTGGTGCGGCTTGCGCTCGGCATATCTCTCGGAAGCTACGATTGATGCGGCGCATGTCTACATTGGAGTAGGGCCCGGATGGTATGGTCCGGGTTGGGTCGGGCCAGGATGGTATTAGTCTCCCTGGTTCGGCGTCTGGACGTTCCTTCCCTCTGATGGGATTTACTACAGCTATTTCGGTTGGGGTTTTTATTCGCCGATCTTCGTCTACAGGTCTCCTCTCTTTTACTATCGCTATAACCGGCCGCATCGCTTCGGTGAATTTCACGAACCTTACGGCCATGGTTTTGAGCCGCCGGGAGGCTTCCGCAACGGAGGGCACAGAGGTGGATTTCCAGGCGGGGGTGTTCGTGGCGGAGGTCACCGCCGATAGAAAGCCAAGAAAAGAGGACAGTCCTGTTCCAGGTGACAAACCTTTTTGTATGCGCGCATATGATCCGGCTGAGCACAAACATCGAGCACCGCCCGAATCAGAGGCCGAAGGTTCGCCAGGGTCTCGAAAGACGCAGATATTGTGTTTCTCTCATACTCCTGATCGTCCTCGCGGTTTGCTCTTTCGCCACACCAAGCGTCGTGGCGAATGTGGAAAGAGAATCGGCTGAAGGTGCTTCGGTAACGATTCTTGTCTACCATCGCTTTGGACCGGTCGTCGCCGATTCCATGACGGTCAGGACGTCTGTGTTCGCAGCCCAGCTCCAGTTTCTTCATGACAATGGGTATACGGTCGTGCCATTGCGGGAGATTGTGAATTTCCTGACTGGGCATGGTGAATTGCCGCCCCGCGCTGTAGCAATCACAGCCGATGATGGCCACCGAAGTGTTTTTACCGACATGAAACCTCTAATCGAGAAATACAACATTCCCGTCACTCTGTTTATTTATGCTTCGGCCATTTCAAGTGCCTCCTACGCCCTCACATGGGAACAGCTCGAGGAGTTGAAAGCGACGGGCCTATTTGACATTGAATCGCACACTTATTGGCACCCCAATTTCCGTGTCGAGAAGCGGCGCCTCTCGGCAGCCGATTATCAAAACTTTGTGCAATTTCAATTGGAGAAATCTCGGGTGGTGCTGGAAAACCGCTTCCATACGAAAGTCGACTTGCTAGCGTGGCCATTTGGAATTTACGACGATGAGCTGATCGCGGCGGCTCAGAAAGCCGGGTACGTTGCGGGTTTCACCATCGAAAGGCGCAAGGTATCCAGAAAGGACTATGTAATGGCCATTCCGCGTTTCATCGTTAGCGACAGTGATGTTGGGAAGGCTTTTGAACAGCTTCTGACGCAAGATCCGGAGGCACAGGGCTTTGTCGGAACGCGGCGTCCACAGAATTGATAGTGGAACTTTGAAGGCACCGACGATCCGCCGGTTGAGCTTCGTCGGAATTATATGAAGAGACAGAATCCAAGCCACATCCGTTCAGCGATTGGACTCTTGCTGTTGTTCGCGGCGGCTTCGATATGCAGGCCGGCTCTCGCGTATACCGGAAGAGTGGTGGACGCGTCGACGCATGCTCCGCTAGCGGATGCAATCGTCACCCTGGGCGATTTGACGGCGAGGACAAACCGTGACGGCACCTTCGAAATCAACGGTCCTGGCGATTCAATCGGTTTCAGGGCTTACGGCTATATACGGGAATCGTTGCCTGCATCTGGCTTCGCGAGTGGTCGACGTGATGTTGCACTCACCGCGTTTCAGCCCAAGGCGCTTTATCTCTCTTTTTACGGCATCGGCAGTGCGAAGCTGCGCCAGGCCGCGCTCGGCCTGATCGACACAACGCAACTCAATGCCGTCGTAGTCGATGTCAAAAGTGACCGCGGGATGATTCCATATCGGAGCTCTGTTGCGCTCGCCGAGAAGGTCGGAGCGGAGCGCATTATAACCATCACCGACGCGAGGAATCTGCTGGAAGGTTTGCATCGCGAACATCTATATGTGATAGCGCGGATCGTCGTCTTCAAGGATGACCTGCTTTCGAAGGCCAGGCCTGATCTTGCGGTCAGACGAAGCAGCGGTGCGATCTTCAAGGATCGAGAGGACTCGGGCTGGACCGATGCCTTTAATAAAGACGCGTGGAACTACAACGTCGCGATTGCTGTAGAGGCGGCCAGTCTCGGATTTGACGAAATCCAGTTCGACTACGTTCGATTTCCGGACGAATCGGGAGTCGTTTTCTCGCTGCCGAGCACAATGGAAGATCGGCTCGCGGCTGTCACAGGTTTCCTCAACGAGGCGCACAGGCAGCTCGCCCCTTATAACGTTTTCCTCGCGGCGGACATATTTGGATACGTTATGTGGAACCTGGACGACACGCACATTGGCCAAAGGCTCCAGGAACTCTCGTCGGTTGTTGATTACATCTCCCCCATGCTTTATCCCTCCTGCTTCCAGTTCGGCATCCCCGGGTATCGACTCCCCGTAGCTCACCCTTATGAGATCGTTTTCAATTCATTGCAGGAGGCGCGTGACCGAACCGGCATTGCGCCGATTCGTTTTCGCCCGTGGCTCCAAGCCTTTCGCGATTACGCATTCGATCGGAGATTGTTCGGGGGATCAGAGATAAAAGCCCAAATCGCAGCCTCGCAGGATTTTGGCACGGACGGTTGGATGTTATGGAATCCGCACAACATCTATTCTCCGGCGGGTCTTGAAAGTGATCCACCCGCCTGCGTTGATTCCGCTGCTCAATGATAAGATTTCAGCCACAACCGAGGCATGCTCAGTGCTCAGACGCTCCATCAGCGTTATTATCACCGCCCTATTGCTGCAGGCGCTCGTCGCTGTAGATGCTCCCGCACAGAGTTGCTCAGCTGGAAGCACAACACAACTGTCCCATAGCGGCCTTGCGCCAATCGATGACATCGTCAGCGACGAAATTAAAGCCGGAAGAATTCCTGGCGCGGTCATCGAGATTGGGCAGCGAGGCGGGATCACATACCGGCGCGCTTTTGGCGATCGCGAGATCCAGCCCGAACGCCGTCCGATGACGCCGGATACGATCTTCGACCTCGCATCTCTGACGAAGGTGGTAGCAACCAGTGTTGCGATCATGCAACTGCAGGAGCGTCACAAAATCGATCTCGACGCTCCGATAACCAGATATTGGCCTGCATTCGGCCGAGACGGCAAAGGAACAATCACCGTACACGAGCTTCTGACGCATTATTCGGGACTTCCAGCAGATTTGAACCTTGCGCCTCGCTGGGTTGGCTATTCTACCGCCCTCAGGATGATCGAAGCCGAAAGGCCGATTGATCCGCCCGGCGCACGCTACCGGTACAGCGATATCAATTTCGAGGTACTCGGCGAATTGGTTCGTCGAGTTTCGGGCCTGGGGCTCGATATTTACTGCGAGAGGTACATTTTCAACCCGCTGGGCATGGTCGACACGTTCTTCAAACCGTCGGCCGCAGAGCGCGCCCGCATTGCGCCGACCGCATACGCCGGGGGCAGACTTTATCTTGGCGAGGTAAACGACCCGACGTCAGAACGAATGGGAGGAGTGGCAGGACACGCTGGTCTGTTTTCCACGGCCGATGACCTGGCGCTGTTCGCCGAAATGATGCTCAATCGGGGAGGCTGGCGCCAGGTCCGTGTCCTCTCGGAGCGCTCTGTTGATGAAATGACTAGCGTCGAGTCACCCCGAAGCGCAAAGCGTCTGCGAGGACTTGGGTGGGATCTCGCGGCACCGTTCTGTTCGGATCGCAATGGAACCGCGGAGACAGGTTCATACGGCCACACCGGCTTTACCGGGACGATGATTTGGATTGACCCGGCCTCCGAAAGCTTCGTAATCATCCTGACGAACCGGACGTATCCCGGCGCCACCGGCGATGCCGGACCTCTACGGCAGCGGATCGTTGATCTGATTTCAAATAGCCTCGGATTGGGATCGAAGCCAGGAACTTAAATAAGGCAGGAATCATCCGCCTTCGGCGAAGGAATGTGACATGCCCCTTTCAGCCGTAACTGCAAGCGATGCGCGTGAGACGATGAATGTTCTCAGTCCAATGAGTAAATCCATCCGGCCTCAGACGAACGAAAGCCGGTTGGGCCTGAGGAATTCCAGGCAATCGTCATCGTGATCGGCGTCACTGTACGAACTCCTGAGTCTGCTACGTTCAAGAGGGATGCCGGGCCCTCCCTTTGGCGTATGGAGGTTTTATGCTCAGACCTGCTCTTATTGAATCTCTTCCCGAGCTTGCCTCTCCCGTTCTAACTGCTTATCTCGACACAAACCGCGAAAAGGCTGCCAATCGGGCTCTCGAGCCAGGGTACCTGATTAGCCTTGGGTCGCAGGCAAAACTGACCGAACAGAGAATAGACCCAGAAGACCGCGGAGCCTTTCGGAAACAAGTAGAGCGCGCGGAGGGCTATCTCCGCATCCATCCCCCGGCATCGAAAGGCGTGGTAATTTTTGCCAGCCAGGACAGTTGGGAATTTGTACCTCTTGAGGCAGCGGTCGAAGATGAAGTTGACTGGGGACTCCAAACCTGGCCCCACTGCTTTGGTTGTTGGAAGAACACAAGCCGTGCGGAATCGTAACCGTCAACAAAAAAACGCGCGCAGTTTTTTCTCTACTGGCTCGGAGAAATGCTTGCACTTGAGGACAAGGAGTGCATTCAAGCACCCTCAAAGGAAAAGGAGATGGGCCCGGTAGCACGTGCGTTTGGAGTTCGGGTATCTCGCGGGACGAATCGGGATGTGTTCGAGCATCATCGGGATGCCCAATACTCTCACTATTACCAGCAGATCGCACAGCAGATTGAGCGCTGGTGCGCGACGGAACACTTGCAGTCATTATTTCTTTTGGGCCTGGGTGAAGCGACAACGGCCATTCAAACGGAGATCGCCGCGGACGTCCGCGACAAGATTGTTCCAGTCGAGGAAGACCTTGGCTGGGCGTCGACAGCTGAACTGCGTGAACGTATCGAGCCGATCGTCGTCAAGCATGAACGGGAGCACGAGACAGCGCTCGTGGAAAAGCTGCTGAACGAAGAACGAGGTGCCGTAGTCGGAATCGACGAGACTCTAGTTCGCTTGCAGGAGGGACAAATTCGCGATCTGGTGGTCGTTAAAGGACTGGATAGCAACCTCAAGCGTTGCAGCGAATGTTTGTGGTTAGACCGTACGACAGACCCGAGATGCCCAGCCTGCGGCCGCGAGCGGTATCCGGTCACGCTTCATGACGCCCTGCCCGAGTTAGCCCGACGGTACAAGGTGTCAATGGAAGTGGTATCCGGGGACGCGGGACAGAAGCTAGAGAAAGCAGGCGGCATGGGCGCTTGGCTTCGCGAATTTGAAAGAAAAGAATACGGCGAGCATCTAACTTTCGGCACAGTTTAAGGGGCTCAGCACTGACCTTCGGGCGGCCCGGGAAGCGATCAAGTACGTTGCACGAACGGATAGATCTTTTGCAGCGATCGCGAGTGGCGGACTCACCGGCTGGCAAGATCACCTACCTCAACCCTCACGCAAAGGTGTGGTCTCATTGGAGGAGGATCTATCTCAGCGGCGTTCAGTGCGAGAGTTCAGAGACAGGCCAGTAACGGAGGAGCAGGTCGGACAGCTGCTGTGGGCGACCCAGGGGATTACAGATCCGCAGGGTTTTCGAGCGGCACCGTCAGCGGGGGCGTTGTATGCCCTCGAACTCTACGTCTCGATGGCAAAAGGCTTTTATTGGTACATTCCAGACTCCCATCGGCTGGAGTGCAAATCCACAGCGGATCTTAGACGTGCGTTGTACTTGGCCTCCGAGCAGGAAGCAGTTCTTCGCGCCAGCGCAGTCTTTGTAATCACAGTGATCTACGGTCGGCTTGCCGAAAAATATAACGACGAACGCAGCATTCGCTATGCGCAGTTGGAAGCGGGTCACGCCGCGCAAAATTTGTTGCTTCAGGCTGCCTCGCTCGGGTTGGCCGCCGTGCCGATCGGAGCATTCCGAGACGAGGAAATTCAAAGCGTACTTTCACTTCCGTCTGAGCAGATACCCGTTTACTTGATTCCTGCGGGTGTCGGTTTTGAGGAGCGCCCCGCACATTTCTAGGAGGCTGCCGCAGTTAATCGAGATTCCGACAGGAGTCGGTCCAGTTCTTCGCGGCTTAATGTCTCCTTACGAGTGAGTTCTGCAGCGACACGCACTAGGTCTGCACGGCGTTCTGTCAGGATCTCTTTGACCCGTATATAGATTTCATCAACGATGTGTCGCACCTCGTCATCGATCATTTGCGCCGTGTGCTCACTGTAGTTTCTCTGTTCCCCAGCAAACGGGGTGCGGAGGAACCGAGCCTGCGCCGGAACACCCCAGGTTAAGGGACCAAGCTGGGCACTCATGCCGAAACGCGTGACTTCCTGTCGCACGAGTTCCGACGCTTGCTCCAGGTCATTGGAGGCTCCAGTCGAGATTACTCCGTCGAAGATGATCTCTTCGGCCGCACGGCCGCCGAGCATGACCGCGATTCGGTCTTCGATCTCTGGCTTGGTCATGAGATATCTCTCATGCAGAGGCAACTGCAAGGTATATCCTAGGGCGCCTACAGCGCGAGGGATGATAGAAACACGGTGCACGGGATCTGCATGCTGGACAGAAAGCGCCACCAGCGCATGCCCAGTTTCGTGATACGCCACCCGCTCCTTTTCCTCCGCAGACATGACGCGTGTCTTCTGTTCGAGTCCCAGCATCACGCGGTCGACGGCTTCTTCTACGTCCCGCATCTCCACGGCGCTAGCCCCGCGCCGCGCCGCCAGCAACGCGGCCTCGTTGACCACCGTTGCTAGGTCCGATCCCACCATGCCCGGAGTCCGTGCTGCGATCGTACTCAAATTCACGCCTGCATCCACCTTGATTTTCCGGGCATGCACCCGCAAGATCGCCTCTCGTCCCGCCAGATCTGGCCTGTTCACGATCACCTGGCGGTCGAAGCGCCCCCCGCGAAGAAGAGCCGTATCCAGCACTTCCGGAGTGTTGGTAGCGGCCATAATGATCACGCCTTCTGATGTGTCGAAACCATCCATTTCCACCATCAGCTGGTTTAGCGTTTGCTCCCGTTCGGCATCGCTCGGTAGCACGCCTGAACGCGACTTGCCGATCGCGTCCAGCTCGTCGATAAAAATGATACAGGGCGCCTTGCCTTTGGCCTGTTCAAATAAGTCTCGAACCCTTGCCGCCCCTACCCCCACAAACATTTCCACGAATCCGGAGCCAGAAATGGAAAAGAACGATACTCCTGCTTCGCCCGCTACGGCCTTGGCCAGCAGAGTCTTCCCCGTACCGGGCGGCCCGACGAGCAGCACGCCCTTGGGAATCCGCCCTCCGAGCGATTGATATTTCTTGGGGTGCTTGAGGAAATCAACCACTTCAACGAGTTCAGCTTTGGCTTCATCGACCCCCGCCACGTCTTGAAAAGTGACTTTTGTACGCACCGATTCGTCATAAATCTTTGCCCGCGTCTTTCCGAAGGTTAGCGCTCCGCCCCCTTGTCGCACCCGGCTTATGCCCGCCTGGAATATCCACGCCAGAAACAACAGCGGCAGTAGCCAGGAAGCCAGGGATAGCCAATTCAGGCCGGTTTGGATTTGACCGGAAAACTTCACGCCTTGCGCTTCGAACTCCTTCAACAATCCGGTCTCGTCCATGCCTGGTAAACGAGTTGCCGTAATCATGCGCGAAGCGGCCTCACCCGAAACTGGCTTTTCTTCCTTCAAAATACCGATCAGCTTCTTTTCCGTGATCTGAACTTCCGCCACATGTCCAGCCCGAACCTCCGACAGGAAATCGCTATAAGAAACTTGTTTGGAACCGGCTTCGGGCAGAAGACTGCTAAAAAGCACGACGACTGCAACCGTCATGATGGCGGTGATCAGCAGCTGATTTCGGAACGAAGGTTTCACGGCATTAGCCATTGCGGACCTCGTTCACAATTGGCTTGTTTTCGCATCCGACCGCCAGGGAAATAGCCCCGCTCTTTGATGCACGGGTGCTGTCCAAACGCTTGGAGCCATCAAAGGCAGGAGGAATTTTCATAGCCGCAATTTTCGCTAACTCCCCCTGGGTTCTCGGTGATTCAGGTCACATTACAAGCGCGCAGCCGCACTTGTCCGTCCGTCGAGAGTGGAATAACGCGTGTGGCGACGGATGGAAACGCTCAGAGATTGCCTGAGAACGCAGTTGGGCGAATAAAAGTCGTAACACCAGGCATGAGCGGACTCAGCGGGCGAGCCGCTTCGGAAGCGTATGCCTTGCCATCTCCGAACTCCTCGGACGTGCAGGGGTCAATGCCGGTTCATTTCTTGAAGAAAGTACCATGAGGCACTGAGACAAACTCACTAGGCCGACACGCAGCAGATCCGAAGCACTTTTGACCCGACCGAAGAGCTGGGAGCCACCAACAACCCTGCTCCACCGGGTGAGAATAGAAGAGTGTAATCCTCGAGCCCTCAAGCAAATCAACTAGGGGGAAAAAGGTGACTCCGCGCAGTTTTAAGGGACTGAGCACCAGATCGAAATCTTGATTCCCAAGCGACGAGCATGCTTCGCGATACGACCTCGCGAAGCTGCACCAACAGCCCTGTCCCTCTAGCCTCCTCGCCAAGCAGGAGGGAGTCTGCAGGCCCTCTGCTATCAGCAGGGCCCTTGGTACTCTGTCACTCATCGGTTCCAAGATGATCTGGTGTCTCCGCTATTCTTTTTCCGACTGTGTGGCCGATCTTTTGGCGTCGTATTAGCCGATGTGTTTCGAACCGACTTGTCTGCAAGCAGACTCCGGTTAAGCGATGGCAGCCTTTGCGCGTCCTTGGCGAAGTTGCGACTCGTATAGCCTTCTAACGGTACTCACTACGTCCTCGGAGGCCAGCGAGCCCGGAATCTGCGAGTCGGTGCGCAGGATGATATCGTCCACAGACAGAACTCCTTCCAGTTTTCCAGCAGCATCGATCACCGGTAGTCGGCGAACCCCCTTGTCCGCCATCGTCCTCAGCGCTCCTTGGAGGTCATCATCTGGTCGACACGAATGGGTGACCGCCGACGAGACTTCCCACACCGTGACTTGGCCCGGCAACTGATTTCTCGTCGCCATAGCAATGCACATATCGCGGTCGGTAACCACGCCGACGACGCTTTGTTGTGGGCTAAGCACCGGAAGGAATCCACAGTTACGTTTCCACATAATTTCTGCAGCGGCTCCGAGGTTAGTATCTGTAGTGCAATATGCTGGCGACTTCGTCATCAGTTCGCTGACTTTCATGGGCTATGCCCTCCTATGGGGAAATAGACAAATCACGTTTAATCTTCGAAACTGCGCCCACCGCCCTGGCACCTGTTTTTCACAACGTTAGACCAAAGCCATTTGATGACTCGAGCGTCGTTGTAGCAATACGCGAGATTATGGTTCAGGGTTGAAAAACAATGACGTTGGCAGGTCTTCTTCATCTCACGCAGCTGAGGCTGGTCAAATTCGGGAGCGTCGATATTGCCCCAATTGTATGTGGACGCATACATCGGAAAACATGGTGCAACCGTGCCATCGGTACGAATGATCACGTTGTTCTGCCCGGCGCGACAGTCCCAGTCGGTAAAATGGAGACCGCCGCCAGCTTCGCGAATGATGCCTGGCATCGATTCAAGCAGCTCCGTCACTTCACCATTGCCGTTTGTGCCGTCGCCATACCACCCATATTTGCCTAGGTCTAACCCCGAGCCCATGCGAACGAATGCCTTCATTTCCTGAACGCGTTTAATCGAATTCACCATCTGGTATCCCGACTTGTTCTTTTCAATGATCCAGTCAATCAGCCCATCAACGGCGCGCCAATCTTCCGGGCGGATATACGTCGGATTCTCATGGAGATGTTTGAAGTGTTCGTCTTGCTCGATCATCGGAGTTTCGTTGATGTGATAGTCTGTGGCGACGTGACGATCGGTGAGCGAAATCGGTCAGCATTTTCACGTCTTCCAGATTGTTCCGGCAAATGTTGATGTTGAAAAAGACCATGTAGTCGTACACGTATTGTTTGCGGAGAACGTACTCAAGATTCTCTCGCGCTGGGACGACCGCTTTGGGTAACCCCGGTCTCAAATCCCAAGCGTCCAGAGCGAAATTGAAAACGGCCGCGCCCGCATCGCCCAGGCGATCCGCAACCTCGGGCCGAAGCAACCGGCCATTGGTACCGATGTAAACCCAGAACCCTTTTTTTGCGGCGTAATAGACGACCTTGTGTGCAAAATCCGGCCGGAGCAGCGGTTCACCACCCATCAAAGCGAGCACCCGACAGCCACTCTCATACAGCCAGTCGATGGAGCGGCGCGCCACGCCTTCGCTCATGCCTTTGACCTTGTTGTCGAACGCCCAGCAATACCAGCAGTCCAAATTGCACTTATATTCCAGGAACAAATACGCGGTAATCGGATGGAACTCACCAGGAAGAACGCGCGACCGGACATAGGGAAATAACCAGCCGCGCATCGTCCGGTAGACCTTCTCCTTGTTCCAGTGACGCCGCTCCGGAGGAGCGTCAGGCCCAGGTGTGCCGAGCAATTCTGGGTGTTGCGGAAATGCGGGCGTCGGCAGAAAAGAACCGTTCCCTGTGACAGGGGAAGGAGGCTGAGAATGATTGTCCTTTAGAAGATTGTGTATATCGACGTCGATTCGAAATCTAGGTACGGTGCTCATGAGAATGTCCCAACATGGGCAATTAGCTTTCGTCGGTTCAGAAAAGCCGCCACCTGTGCGGCTTTGCTCGCCTGCAGCCCAGTCAGCATGTCCATTGAGTGTTCATGCCCTTTTCCGCCCGCCCTCGGCTGTTTTCCAGAATGGTCCCGGAACGTGTTGCGCGTGCGAGTTCCGAACTCGTGACGGCAAGCGAATCAAACGGGGCCCCATCTCCTTTGGATTCGCAAGGCCGCCGCGAACCGCCTCGAGCGCCGTGCGGTTGGGTATATGGAAGGTTGCGCCGCAGCCGTCGATGAGGCCTTGGCTCCTAAATTCACCCAGTGCTCGCGTGACCGATTCGCGAGTGGCCCCTACACATTCGCCGATCTCTTCGTGATTCAGCGGCAACGTGAATTGCATCCCGTCTTTAGGCGCTCCTCTTCGCGCAGACCACCTCAGTAGAAAGTTGGCAACTCTTTCCAACATAGAGGCGCCCAAGCCAACCGCGCATAGCTGTTCGCAGGCATTCCTGTAGTTCCAGCCCAACTGGTCGGCTATGAGTTGGAAAACGTTGGGATGTCTTCGCAGAAACTTCTGAAAGACGTTGCTGGGAACGAAAGCGACCTGGCAAGGCCGCAATGTCTCGGCCGTCGCTTCATAAGGGCGTCCAGATAAAGCCGACAATAGGCCGAGGACTTCGCCGGGCCTAGCGATTCTCAATAGAAGCCTCTTTCCTTCGCTGGAGCTGAAGGAGAGTTTCACCTCACCCTCGCAGAGCACATAGATTCCCTTTGTCTTCTGCTGCTCGAGAAAGAGAAGTGCTTCTGCAGGATAGGGGATGATGGACTTCAACGCGTTAAAATCATTCAGTTCGGCTGGAGAAAGCTGGCAGAAAAAACCGCTCCTGCGGTACCTGCAAGCCAGGCAACTCTCATTCAAGTCGAGATCGTAGGGCGTTCGCATGTGATCCCTCTGAGATCGAGTTTCCTCTCGTACTGCCTGACGAGGGGCTTTGCGGGAGATTTTCGTGGCAATGATTCCCATACCTGCTCCTCATCCAGACAACGCGTTCGGAAGCGCACTTAAACATCGCTGCCCAAGACGAAACCGAAAGGTTTGCGTCCGTAAGCTTTCCTTCTGATCTAACTAGCCGCAGCGACCTGCTGCACTCTACCGGGTTGGACAAGACCGAGCGCATTCTTGACGACTCGCGCGATCTCAACTTCGCTCAACGGATAAAGCACGTAGTCGAAAGCGCCTCGTCGCAAGAAGCCGACAAAGTGCTCCCAGTCATCAAGACGAGACACCACCACGACGGGCACTTTGTTCGATGGCCGAGATGCTCGGCGGATGAAACTATCCATGCCCGTCTCTTCCGGACACTCATCCGAGTAAAAAACAAGAGAGACTGGGTGCCGGTTCACAATCTCTTCTGCTTCGCCAACTGATGACACAACGATCGGGGCCAGCCCCCATAGGCCCAGGACACCGGCAAAGGCTTGTTGAACTTCTAGATTTGGTGAAACCACCATGATGTCGAAGGAAGTCATTTTGAAGAAGCCTCACAGCAATCAAAACACGCCGTTACCACGCGCACCTTAGCTACGCGCTGTGCGCGAAACCGAAATCGATGGCTTAAGCGCAGACCCGTTTATTTGGCCTGCAAGCCCTCGATGTACTGATTCAGGTTGTAAATCCGTTGGGTGGTCTGTGGCGCGTTTATGCCACCACTAATCGAGCCCAGAAGAGGGCCCCAGATGGGCATGTCTTTGGTTCCGTGCGGCGGGAAGTTCTCCGCTCCGAACTTCAGCACGCTCTCGACGTACATTGTCGGGTATTTCCCGCCGTGGCGCTGAGACAACGTAGTGAGGTCCGGTGGCGGAACTTTGAGCGCTGCAACAGCTGGGCCATTTCCTTTCGCATCCTTTCCGTGGCAAGCGGCGCAATACGAATTGAACATCTCTTGCCCGGAAGCGGCAGACGTTCTTGGAATGGGTGTCTTCTTTATTGTCGTCTGGCTCTGTTGCGCCATTGTCAGCATCGTGGTTGAGAACAACAATGCTGACAGCAGGACTCCAGTTCGTATGGCTACAACTTTCATCGCAAACCTCCGATTTGATTCTTGAAGAGTTTGGCCCGTGAGCAAGGGGGAGACGCATCCGACTTAAATTGGCCTCCCAGCCTCTCGATGTTGGAATCACAGTTCAGGACGCTCTGGGTTCGATCCGTACGGCCTTGGCATGGGCGGCCTTGGGAAGATCGATTGTAAGCACGCCGTTCTTCAGGTTGGCGGTGGCTTTGGAAGTATCGACATCCACTGGCAAGTCGATAGTCCGCAAGATCTGATCGGCGCACAACTCGGAGCGGATCATCTTGCCTTTCTTCTCTTCTTCCTTCGTTTCGCGCTTGCCCGCGATCTTCAGAGAGCGCGGCTCCAAACTGATTTCGAGATCCTTCTCTGTGAAACCTGGCACTTCGGCGCGAACCGTAAAATCGCCGTCCGTCTCCTTCAGTTCCAGGGGGAGGGGATGCAATATTTCCGCTTCAGCGCGGAACCAATCGTCCAAATCACGGCCGAACCAGCGGCCATTTTGCTCAAACAGTCCGAACGCCCTTCGTGCGATTGAGTCATAAACTCGGTCAAATTGTGTTAGCAGGTCTCCGGTGCTCTTTCTAACAGGCACAGATTCTTTCGTGGTCTGCATGGCTGTTGCTGATTGTGCGGTCATTTTCGCTGTTCTCCTTAGTAGTAATGGTGTGGCAACTCAGGAGCGCAAGAATATTCTCGCAGTGCCGTGATGGGAACTCGGAGATTTACGAGTCCGCTCTGCTCTGTTTTGCGAGTATGGGGGTGAGCTTTAGGAATCCGAGGATGGATCTGAATTGCGAAGATCCACGGAAATAAAGGAGCCGCCTAGGAGAACCGTGCGAATTGCCGGCATCAAATCAGACACAGCAGACCGCTTTAGCACGTAACCAGACACGCCCAATTTCTTGGCCTCCGCTACAAAAGCAGGTTCCTCGCGTATGGTCAGAAAGATGATGGGAATACTTGGCTGTTCCCTTCTCAACTGCCGAGCGGCGCGAAACCCGTTAAGAAGCGGCATAGAGATATCCGTAACAATAAGATCAGGTCTGTGCACCGCTGTTGCCTTAATCAGGGCGTACCCGTCTCCGACGGAAGCCACAATTTCAAATTCCGATGTCAGCAACGTTTGGAGGGCCTGCCGAAAGTCTCCATCGTCGTCCGCTAAAAGGATTCTCGGTTTTCCCATTCATTTCGCACTCTGGGAGGTGGGGGCGGTGCCTCCGGTTCTGTCCGCGTCAGAACCTCATGCAACGAGAGTATTGCACCTCTGCAATGACAAAGCCACTGACAAACTTGCCGGTTTCCGCAACAGAACGTCCCAGAAAGCGCGTGGGGAATAGAGAATCCCCCTAGACGATCCCATGGTTCACGGCATAACGGGTGAGTTCGGCGATCGTTCGCACGCCGGTTGCTTCCATGATTCGGTACTTGTGAAATTCTACGGTGCGAGGTGAAACATTGAGGACGACTGCGATTTCCTTAGGAGATTTCCCTTCGGCAATCAGTTGGAGGATTTCTTTCTGACGCGGTGTTAGTTCCGCTGCTTGTTTCTTCTGACCTGTGCGACTCTCCATCAAGCCGCCCAAGACACCGCCGGCTACAACCGCAGAAATATGCGTCCGCCCGTGAATCGCTTCCTGAATTGCCGTCACGATTTCGCCTCCGGGCGAACTCTTGAGGACGTATCCAGACGCACCGGCGCGAAAGGCCTCGGTGGCGAAGGTTGGGTCCGCGTGCATGGTCAGAAACACGATCTTAGGAGGGCGCTTCATCTTCTGAAGCTTGCGGGCAGCCCCGATCCCATTCAATAACGGCATCGAGACGTCCGCCACCACCACATCCGGTTGAAGCCGCTCGGCAGTCGTCACCAGTTCTTGGCCGTTCTCGGCAATACCGACCACCTCGAAGTGAGGCTCCAAAATGGAGCGCAGCCCCTCGCAAAACATTACATGGTCATCTCCCAGCAACACGCGTGGACGGGCCATGGCTACTTGCTCCGTAACGGAATACGAACTTGTACCCGGGTTCCATTTCCTGCCGCAGTTGTGACCGCAAAACTTCCACCGACGAGGCGCACGCGCTCTTGCATGCTGATTAATCCCAATCCGCCTTTTCCCTTCGTCGACTCGATATCGAAACCCTTCCCGAAATCCTCTATTATTAGTTCGATCTCCTCGTTCGAGGCTCTCAGCATTACACTTAGGCGGTTTGATTCCGCGTGTTTCCAAATATTGTGGAGGCTCTCTTGCGCCACGCGATACAGGCAAAGGCTGATGTCTTCGTGAAGGAGTTCGGAAACGTGCTCCGCCGAAAACTTTACTGCCGTGCCGGTTCGCCGAGCATAAGCATCACACTCAGCTCGCAAAGCCACTTCCAAACCCAACTCGTGGAGAACACCGGAGTGCAGTTGCCTTGAGAATTCCTGGATTTCCTGGGCCAGCGCTCCGATTTGTTCGCGACAGGCTCGCAACTTCTCCGCCGCAAAATCCGGCTTCGTAGGAAGAAGGGTTTCGATCTCGCTAACCCTTAGACTGAGCAAGGCCATTTTCTGCCCAAAAACGTCGTGCAGCTCGCGAGCGATACCCTGGGTCGCTTCTTCTTGCGCCGTCAGCAGCTGCCCGGCTAAAGCTCGGAGGTTTTCCTGGCTCTCCTGAAGCGCGGTTGCCCTGGCTTTCAATTCTGTCTCCGTCAGTTTGCGCTCGGTGATGTCCACGCAAGAACCAATATAGCCAGTGAATGTTCCTGTGCGGTCGAATAATGGAATCCCTTGGTCGCTCACCCACCGGTATTCTCCGTCGTAGCGTTGGATACGGTAATCCATCGAGAATGGCTGGCGTGCATCGAAAGATTCGGTGTAGACCCTCATGCAATTAGGCAAATCATCCGGGTGGACGTTTTCGGTCCAGCCCATGCCCAGTTCTTTTTCCATCGGGCGCCCCACGAAATCTAACCAGGGCTTGTTGAACCAGATGCATAGCTTATCCGTATCGCTCATCCAGATCAGGACGGGAGCGCTGTCCGCTAAGTGCTGAAATCGCTTTTCGGTCTCTCGCTGTCGGTCTTCTGCCAGCTTGCGCTCTGTGATGTCGGTGATAAAACTCACCGCCACGATTCCGTTCTCAGTCTCGATATAGCTCAGACTAACCTCAACGGGGAACTCGGAGCCATCTTTGCGGCGGCCAGCGAGGTCGAGGCCGATTCCCATGGCCCGCCTACGCGGGTGAAGGAAATAGTCCGCGCGGTGTTGGCGATGAGTATCTTGCAACCGCATGGGAATCAGCATCTCCACCGGATGACCCACCATCTCCTGTCGGGAATATCCAAACATTTGCTCGGCCGTTGCATTTACAAGTTCAATCCGACCGTCAGCATCAACTGTCAGAATTGCCTGAGCCGCAGTTTCCAACAGCGCCCGAATGGTCTCTTCGTTCTTGTTCAACACTTCGTCCGTCCTGCACTGCTCAATCAAGTCTCATACCCAGCGCCAAAACACTTTCCCGGGTAACGATAGTGCACCAAAGGCGGCTGTTCAGTCGACCCCACTCTAAAAACATGCCACCTCGCGCCATCGAGAGCCATGTTCTACATCCCATGACTTCGTGTCATATCGGCATCCGCCGCAACGCTCTATTCAGCACTACCGAGGGGTCCGTCTTCCGTCGCAAGGCACCACCCACGAGCCGCGCATTCGTAGCATTTTATGATCAGTCGGCGCGATGCGTTCAAAGCGGATGTCCAAGAGAACCAGTCTCAATCCCACTCGCAAGAAGTTGCACAGTACCATCCGTGACTTGCATTACGGCCGTTTTGGTTGTTCGATCGTCTAGTACACCATAGGGCACTAGCGTCCAGACAACGCATTTAGCACTATGGACTGTGGGATTGCAAGCACTTGATGGCAGGCGTTCATAACGCCGTTTCGCGGGTACAAGGGCATCGCGAGACGGCAGCATCCGAAACTTCCGGTGGTCAGGCTTCAGCAAGTTATGGAACTTCGATCTTGCTTTTTAGCCGGGAGTCAGCGCTTCGCGGATTTTTGGCCTCGCAGATTTCGCTTCTGACGCAGGAAGTTCTTCACGGCCTCTCGGACCAAGGCTGAGATGGGAGCCAAGGAATGCTTCGACATTCTTCCCAATTCCTTGATCTGCTGATCGGTGAGCCACACCACTGTTCTCTTCATGCAACTACAGTGCCTGGCCGTTCACTGTGGTGACCAGAGTACTCCAGTACTACGTTCTTGAGAGTCACTGGCCCGATGACCAGTGCCCTGCTGGCCGCGCTGGAGGTCTGCCGATAATAAATTGGCAGGGCCTCACTCAATATAAATTTCAAGAAAAGTGCCGCCACGAACACACCGAATAAATTAAACAACACATATCTGCGACAAAAGTTCCGCCGGTTGCTGTGATCGCAGTCACATCTTCAAGAAGATAACGGACGCAAAAATATGCTTCATGATGCTCGAACTTCCACTTCTCGCGGACCGAATAAGCAGCCATACCCACAGTACTTCGGTGCTCTGCGATTGCACGTCTACGGTCCGTATCTCCTCGGCTGCGCGGCAATCGCAGAGCACACTCGCAATCGGTTGCGACATCTCATTGCTTGAACATGAGGAAACGCTGATGTTTAGGATGCTTCGGCCATTAATGGTCGCAACGCAATACAGGGCACAAGAGCATCTTTCCCGCGGAGTGAATGGCCACTCGAAATTGCGTTCCGTCCATTCTGACAAGATTGATAACGCGTGCGGTGAAAGGCGGAGCTCGAACCGAGAAGAGCGAGGCAGTGTGGTGCACTCAGTTATGAGCCACTTCGCCTGCCTAACAACGAATAATAGTCGGCCGCTGGTCCCGTCCTCAGGTTCTCGTGGTCGCCATAGGAATTCAGTTGAATTCTGAAGAAAACAACGCTTCCCAATATCGGTGTGCCATGTACGTGGTCATGATAGCGTCGGAACTTGCACCTGTAGTCCAGGTGGGCGGTCTTGCGGATGTAGTCTCCGGTCTTAGCCGCGAATTGGAGATTCGCGGAAATGCAGTCGAAATTATTCTGCCCAAATATGACCAGATGCGATACGACCGCATCTGGGGGCTTCAGATGGACTACCGGGATCTGTGGGTCCCGTGGTATGGGGCAGCGATTCATTGCTCCGTTTATTTCGGTTTCGTGAATGGCCGCAAGTGCTTCTTCATCGAGGCGCATTCGCACGACAACTTCTTCCATCGACCGAGCGCTTACGGTTATGCCGATGACGTGATGCGCTACGCGTTCTTTAGCAAAGCTGCGCTGGAGTTCATGCTGAAGACAAACAAGCGCCCCGATGTGATCCATTGCCATGACTGGCAGACAGCGCTGGTACCGGTGCTGCTCTTTGAAATTTATAAATACCACCGGATGGAGAACCAGCGCGTCTGCCTTACGATTCACAACTTCGGCCATCAGGGAGTGACAGGCGCTGAAGTCCTATGGGCTACGGGACTCGGCCGGCCCGAATATTATTTTCATCCCGACCGTCTGCAGGACAACCAGCACCCGTCCGCACTGAACCTGCTCAAAGGCGGAATCGTTTATTCCAATTTTGTGACTACCGTCTCGCCCCATCATGCCTGGGAAGCGATAAACACTGATCAGGGATTGGGTCTCGCACATACTCTTTGGATTCACCGCGGGAAATTCGGAGGCGTGCTGAATGGCGTCGATTACGATGTCTGGAATCCGGAGGTCGATCCGTTCATCGCACGGCGTTACTCCATCGACTCCATAGACTGCAAGTACGATAACAAGCGCGCTCTGCGGGACCGTTTTTGGCTCCGCGATGGCTTCAAGCCGCTCGTGGCCTATATCGGGCGGCTGGACGGGCAAAAGGGCGTGCATTTGGTCCGACACGCGTTGTTCTATTCATTGTGGAACGGGGCGCAGTTCGTGCTGCTCGGACCCAGCCCGGACCCCTCGATCAACGGTTATTTCTGGCATCTCAAGCACTATCTCAACGATTGCGCGGATTGCCATCTCGAACTGGGCTTCAACGCTGAGCTGGCGCACCTTGTCTATGCCGGTGCGGACATACTGGTAATGCCGAGCAACTACGAGCCGTGCGGGCTGGTGCAGATGATCGCCTTGAAGTATGGGACGGTGCCGATTGTCCGCGCCGTGGGCGGACTGGCCGACTCGGTCACGGACCGCGATTACGCCTACTCGCCCCACGAGGAGAGAACCGGCTATCTATTTCATCAGCCGGATTATTCTGGGATTGAGTCAGCCATGAGCCGTGCCTTTGGGCTCTGGTGGACATATCCGGAAGAGTTTCGGAAACTCACGAACGGAATGCGGCATGATTATTCGTGGAATCATCCCGCCGGCCACTACGTGAACATTTACGATCACATCCGTCACAAATGAATCGCAAGCCTCTGCGGAGGAACGCTATCGATTGGAGTTGATTATGGAGAATATGCCCGAGTTAATTGACGGCTTGCCGAACATTTGCGGTTCCGAGGATCTGATTGAACAGGCACTACGGCCGCCGCCGTCGTCTTCCTCGAAGAAATGGGTGGGCTTCGACCAAATCCAGAGCGGCGCGGCAATCGCTCTGCATATGCACCAGCCTTTGATCCCGGCCGGTGGCGCGGACCTTCAAACAGCGGCGATCATCAGCAATCTGAAATATATGATGGACAACCCGCAGATCGGGGATAACCACAACGCCCCGGTTTTCCACTGGTGCTACAGGCGCATGGGCGAATTCATTCCGCAGCTGATCGAAGAAGGGAAGCAGCCGCGCGTGATGCTCGACTATTCAGGCACGCTCCTCTATGGGCTGCGGCAGATGGGGCTCGACGACGTCTTCGAAAGCCTTGCGACGGATTACGTGCGACGCTGCGTATCTGGCCGGCGGTCGAGTGGCTGGGAAACGCTTGGGGACATGCGGTTGCGCCTTCCACGCCCGTTCAGGACTTCCGCTTGCACGTTAAGGCCTGGCAGCACCACTTTGCGGCAATTTTCGGTCTCGAAGCGCTAGGCCGGGTTCGCGGATTTTCGCCGGCCGAAATGGCGTTGCCCAATCATCCCGACGTTGCTTACGAATTCGTGCGTACTCTGCGTTGATTGCGGCTACACGATGGGTGCTGGTCCAGGAACACAGCGTCGAGCAACCGGATGGCAAAGGGCTCGAGCGCAAGCACTTGCCGCATCGACTGGTATGCCGGAATTCCAAGGGCGAAACGTCGACGATTCTGGCGATCATCAAGACGCAGGGCAGCGACACCAAACTCGTTGGCCAGATGCAGCCCTACTACGAAGCCAAGGGGCTCTCCCGATGGGAGCTCCACGGAAAGTCCGTTCCGCCACTCGTCACTCAAATCGCCGATGGCGAAAACGGCGGCGTGATGATGAACGAGTTTCCGCCCAAGTACATGGACGTCGTGAGCGAAAGCTCTCGCACTGCGACTCCGCTCGTGAATGTCACGGAGTATCTTGACGGCCTATTTGGGACCGGCATCCGAGAGGATGATTTGCCCGTACTGCAGCCCATTTTCCAAAAACGGATTTGGGATCGAATGGAGCCGGGCGAAGGGCCGACTGCACTGGATCGAGTTATTGACGAGCTTCGCAATGAAGATTCACGTTTTCATGTCGAGGGCGGGAGTTGGACCAATAACATCTCCTGGGTCCAAGGCTATGATGCTTTACTCGGACCGATGGAACGACTGAGTTCTCTTTTTTACGAGAAAGTGCTCAAGCCCGGCATTCCAGCAACCGATCCTCGCTATCGTAACGCCTTGTTTCATCTGCTGATCTCCCAGACGAGCTGCTACCGCTACTGGGGGCAAGGGCTGTGGGTGGACTATGGGCGCGAGATCTGCCGAAGAGCCACCGAGATTCTTGTCCATGATTTCTGAGAATCCTTCGCGATGGCGGGATGTTAGAGAGGTGATCGGATGAGCGGCCTTCTGGAGATCATTCAGGAACGGCAATCGGCGCGAGGACCATTTGATCCGCACCGCTCGATTGCCGAGGCAGATGTGGAGCAAATTCTCGAAGCGGCGCGCTGGGCGCCTACAGCCCACAACATGCAGAATTTCGAAATCATCGTTATCGACAACAGAAAGCAGTTAGAAGCGATTGGCAAAACAAGGTCGCAGGTCTCCGAAGTCTTCCTCCGCGAGAACTTCCAGCAAATGTCATTCTCCGGAGAAGAATTGCGCCGGAAGAAAGTTGGGGTGCTTGCGAGCATGTTCCCGCCGTCGTGGAGAAAGGCCGATGCCAAGCCTGACACTGCCGATGCGATGGCGCATTCATTCTTGGGCAGTGCGCTGCAACAGACTCCGCTTTTGCTGATCGTGATCTACGATTCGACGAAAAGGGCGCCGGCGTCAGAGGGAGATGTACTCGGCATGATGAGCCTGGGATGCGTCATGGAGAACATGTGGCTCATGGCCGAGTCGCTGGGCATTGGGTTTCACATCCTGAGCGTTTTCAGTGCTGAATCGGTCGAGGAAGAGCTGCAAGGCATCCTAGGTATCCCGCACCACATGAAAATGGGTTTTGCTTGTCGCTTGGGTTATCCCACCGGTGAGCCTCAGACTTATATTCGCGTGCGCCGCGATCTAAAGGACTTCGTCCATCATAATCGCTTTGGCGAGCCACTGGTCGAATAGCATCTTTCAGCGCCCAAATCTCTCATACACGACTGTCGTGTCGAAATAATCCAACGGTGAAAGCGCTATAACTCATGGGTGCTGGTGACCGCTATCACAGCACAGTTCAGAAACCCGTAAGATCATTCTGCCGGGATAGCTGTTTTCCGCAAGTTTTGGAGGGGACGCGAAATGTGCCGTTTTGGAGATTTCGAATTGAGGTTAGGGCTATGACCACAACCGAGGAAATCATCGTATCGGGTCAAGATTTTATCGAGAGACGCATCTTCGTTTGTCCTGAACAAGAAGACATTGCAAACATGCGAGAGCGGGCTTACGGCAGCGGCTACAAGCGCGGATGGTTGCTGGGATGCCTGGTTGGGGCCATTGGGGTCGCTGTCGCTGCATTTTGTCTTTGGTTGGCTATGAAGTAGAGACTCAGCAGAACTGATCACAAGAACGACAGTCGCAGACTACGTGGGCTGAGACTTTCGCAACAGCAAGCAAAGAACGCCTCCGAAACATAGTCTCGAATGTCTGTGCATGATTGGTATGGAATCCAACACCTCGCCCAGCAACTTGAGCACGATCAGTCAGCAGGTCCTGAGAAAGCGTATCTTGCTCTGCGACCAACAGGGCAATCCTCTGGAAACTGCTGAAGCGATGTTCTGGCGTGTCGCCTGGGAAATCGCGAAGGTCGAACGCCAATTCAGTCACTCCACAGATGTTCGACAGGCGGCTAGATCTTTCGCCGGCATGATGCAAGCACTCGAGTTTTTGCCTAATTCCCCAACACTTATGAACGCGGGCCTTCCTAATGGACAGCTTTCTGCCTGTTTTGTGCTTCCTCTTGAAGATTCCATGGAATCGATCTTCCGCACCTTGCGAGATATGGCCCTGATTCAGAAGAGTGGCGGAGGTACCGGTTTTTCTTTTTCTCACCTCCGGCCCCGTGGCGATGCGGTCGGTCCGACACGGGGTACCTCAAGCGGCCCGGTGTCATTTATGAAGCTTTTCGACTACGCTTGCGAAACAACACGCTCCGGGGGCGCGCGACGCGGTGCAAATATGGGGGTTATGCGCTTCGACCACCCCGATATTCAGGAGTTCATCACGGCAAAAACACAGCCGGATACGCTACGCACGTTTAATATCTCTGTGGCCGCGTCGGACTCCTTCGTGGATCTGGTCCGACGGAACGCGGACTATCCGCTAGTTAATCCACGCACGGGCCAAGAAGCCGGCCGCTTGAATGCGCGACAAGTATTTGTCGCGATCGTCGATTCGGCGTGGAGGACCGGCGATCCGGGACTCGTGTTTCTCGATGCCATCAACCGGCAGAATCCTATCGCGTCTATCGCTTCGATTGAAGCTACGAATCCGTGCGGGGAGCAACCCTTGCTGCCGTACGAATCATGCAATTTAGGATCGATCAACGTCACGCGTTTTGTGCACAACGGACAGATTGACTTCTCCCGTCTTCGTTCTACGGTTCATATGGCTGTGCGGTTCTTGGACGATGTCATCGATGCAAATCGGTTTCCACTGCCGGAAATCGGAGAGCAAACTCTTGCTAATCGCAAGATCGGCCTGGGCATCATGGGATTCGCCGACCTGCTTCTTTTGCTCGGATTACCCTACGATTCGCCAGAAGCGGTCGCCATGGCAGAGGAGCTGATGGGGTTTATAACTGCCGAAGCTGAAGCTGAATCTTCTCGTTTAGCGGAACTGCGCGGAGTCTTCCCAAATCATGTACGCAGTTGCTTTGCCGTCCAGGGCATTACGAGACGCAATGCCACTGTGACCACGATCGCACCGACAGGAACGATCAGCCTTATTGCGGGATGTTCCAGCGGAATCGAGCCACTCTTCGCTGTTTGTTACGTGCGAAGCGTGCTTGGGGAATCGAAACAGTTCCACCTGCACCCTCTGTTCGAGAAAATCGCCGCACCTTACTTGACCGAAAGCGTTCGTCAGGTGATTTCGCAGGGTGGCAGCATACAGGGGTTGCGAGAAATCCCGGACACCATCCGGCGACTGTTTGTCACGGCTTACGACATTTCGCCGGAATGGCATGTTCGTATCCAAGCCGCCTTTCAACGGCATGTCGAAAACGCCGTGAGTAAGACCGTGAACCTCCGTCAGACCGCGACGCGCAACGACATCGAGCGCGTTTTCCTATTAGCTCACGAGCTGGGATGCAAGGGCGTCACCGTCTTTCGCGATGGCTGCAAACACGACCAGATATTGCGGCCTGGCGAGATAGAGGAGAAGAGGCCTTTCGGTGTCCAGCCGTGTCCAGAGTGCGGAGACGTCATGATAGAGGTTTCCGGTTGCGTCTCTTGTCCCTCGTGCGGGTATGCATTCTGCTCGTTATGAAAAGAAGGCCCTCCTGCACGGATGAATTGCAATGTTCTCAACTCGGGCGCAAATCACGATAGATGGCTCCATCGGTGAAGGAGGCGGGCAGGTCCTGAGAACCTCACTCACACTTTCTCTGATTACCGGAAAATCTTTTGCTTTGGAAAACATTCGTAGCCGACGCCCAAAGCCGGGACTCATGGCGCAGCACCTGAAGGCCGTGGAAGCCGCTGCGGAGATAGGAAAAGCCACGTCGGAGGGGGCTCGGTTAGGATCTCGATCCCTGATATTCACACCAACCGGTCTCTTTCCCGGAGATTTCCATTTCGATATCGGAACGGCGGGCTCCACTTCCCTCGTGTTGCAGACGATTTTGCCCACACTGAGTCTGGCTACCGCCACTTCGACTGTTCATTTGATTGGGGGCACACACGTCCCATGGAGTCCGTGCTTTCACTTTCTGGAAATGCATTGGCTGCACTACATGCGCGAGATTGGCTTTGATATCAGCCTGCAGCTGGACAGTGCAGGATTCTATCCGCGAGGCGGCGGGCATGTGCTCGCTACAGTTCGACCTGCGTCTCAGATCTTGCCGTTGCGGCTCATCGAGAGAGGCTCTCTCAAGAGAATTCGAGGTATCTCAGCAGTCGCAAACTTAAGCAATAGCATTGCCGAGCGGCAGAGAGCGCAGGCGCTCAATCGGCTCAGCCAAGTGGCGAAGCAGATCGAGATCGCAACGGTCCGCATATCCTCGCCGTCGAAAGGGTCATTTCTACTGCTCCTGGCTGAATTCGAGAAGTCACAGTGCTGTTTCTATGGGCTCGGAGCCCTCCGCAAACCCGCCGAGATTGTCGCCGATGAGGCGATCAACGAACTGCTCCAATTCTTGGCCACGGATGGAGCGATTGATCACTATCTCTCCGATCAGCTCGTATTGCCTCTGGCTCTGGCGCCAGGAGCGTCTGAAATTCGAACCTCGAAAATAACGCAACATCTCATCACCAATGCCGAAATCGTTAAACTATTTCTTCCTGTCAGCATTGAAATCGACGGTGCAACCGACCAACCGGGTTCAATCCGCGTTCGCTGCACTGAATCACCGGATCACGAGAGAAGGCATTGAAGACCACAGAAGTGGGCCCACACGGCGACCAAGCCGCTAGTGTCCCGAGTCATTGAATTCTTGCATAAATCAGCGGCCATGAGCTTTCATCGTGGCGGTGGCGAATCGCGCTATGTTGGCCAGGATCGTGTCTGCCGACTTGGTCCAAACAAAGGGTTTGGGATGTTCGTTACTGGCATCGAGAAATTCCCGAATGGCAGTTTTCAGTTGCCCCACACTGGTATGGGAGCCGCGCCGAATCTGCCGCTCGGTGAGCAAGCCAAACCAGCGCTCAATCAGGTTGAGCCAGGACGCGTGGGTGGGCGTGAAGTGCAGGTGATAGCGGGGGCGGCGGGCGAACCAGCGGCGGATGGCTGGAGTCTTGTGGGTCGCGTAGTTGTCCAGCACCAGGTGCACCTCGCCTTCTGGCGGCAAGTTGGCGTCCAGATGATCGAGAAATTTCTGGAACTCGCGGGTCCGATGACGCGCAAAGCATTTTCCCATCACATTGCCGGTGGCGATGTCCAGGGCTGCGAACAGCGAGGTGGTCCCATGCCGCTGGTAATCGTGACTGCGGCGCTCGGCTTGTCCCGGCTGCATGGGTAAGATGGGCTGCGTACGGTTGAGCGCTTGAATTTGGCTTTTCTCGTCCACACAAAGGACCAGCGCGTGGTCCGGCGGGTTCATGTACAGGCCCACGATGTCACGCACTTTCTCCACCAACAAGGGATCGTTAGAGAGTTGAAAGGTCTGGCTGCGATGGGGCTGCAGTCCGAAGGCCCTCCAAATGCGACTAATCGCGGATTGACTTAGGCCTGTTTTTTCTGCCAATCCGCGAGTGCTCCAATGGGTGGCACCTTTCGGGACCGATTCCAGCGTGAGCTTCACAACGCGCTCCACATCATCGTCTCCGATTTGGCGCGGGGCTCCCGGACGCGGCTCATCCAACAAGCGCTCGATGCCTCCGGCGATGAACCGCTTACGCCAAAATCCAACCGTAAAGGCGGTAGTCTTCAGTTGCCGGGCAACTGTCGCGTTGCTCTTGCCGCTACCACATTGCAGAATGATCCTGGCCCGGAAACTCAAGGCCCGTTGGGAGCGAGACTGCTGCGCCAATCGCTTCAATTCCTGAGTTTGCGTCTCGCTCACCACCAGTTCGTGCTTCTTAGGACGTCCACGCGGATTGGCCATGCACCATCAAAGCATAGCTTACATATTTATGTAATCTATTTATGCCTCAGGACACTAGTTCGGCTTTTGCATATTCGAGTGAAAAGCCCTTCCAGCTATTGCTGCTCGGCGACTGCATGCTGGGGCGCCTTGTGAATGAGGTCTTGGAAGGTGCTCCGGCCGAGTATCCTTGGGGTGATACGCTCCCGATCATACGGAGTGCCGACTGGCGGCTCTGCAATCTGGAATGTGTCATTTCGGACCGAAGAACGCCATGGTCCCCGTATACCAAGGCTTTTCATTTTCGGTCGGATGCAAAGAACATTGCCACGCTTGAAGCAGCTCAGATCAATGCTGTGTCTCTGGCGAATAATCACTCGCTGGACTACGGATATGATGCGATGTTCGAGATGCTGGAGATTCTGGATCGCGCCAAAATCGTTTACAGCGGTGCTGGCCACAATTACGCGCAGGCGTCGCGGCTTGCCGTGTCTGAAGCGTGTGGCCGAAAGCTGGGACTTCTTGCTTTCACCGACAACGAACCTGGCTGGGAAGCGACGGCAGATCAACCTGGAATCTTCTACGTGCCCACCGATCTCCATGACTCCCGGGCCATGAAATTGTTGGATCTGGTTCGCGAAAGCCGTCGAACTGTGGACCTGTTGATTGTGTCTGCTCATTGGGGATCCAACTGGGGATACAGTCCGCCTGGAGAACATGTCAGTTTCGCTCATGCCCTTATCCATGCGGGAGCCGACGTTATATTCGGCCACTCTTGCCACGTTTTCCGCGGGATTGAGTTCTACCAAGGTCAGCCAATTTTGTATAGCGCGGGCAATTTCGTCGATGATTACGCCGTGGACCCGACTGAACGGAACGACCAGTCGTTCATTTTCGTACTGACGGTGAGGAATGGAATTTCACGCGGCCTGCGCTTGTATCCTACCTTAATTCGAGGCTGCCATGCCGCTCGTGCCAAAGGGGTCCAAGCCTTACGCATCTCGGACAAGATGAAGGAGCTGTGCACAGCCTTTGATACCCCAACGAGGTGGGATCAAAGCTTAGAGTGCATGGAAATCGTGGAGGCCGGTTCGGAAGAGAACAAAGTGCCAGCGAGCGTTTGAAGTCTGGCCCGCTAAGTTCCCCTGCTCGACGCCGCACTGCCATACCAGATCGGGCGGATTTCGCGAAGAAAGATGCGCGCCGTCACAGGCCCGATATGCTTAAACTCCTGCAGTCTGCGGGAGAGATCGGCCGGTGTCTCCGCTTGTGCAAGCAGGGTGGTCAGCGTGCCGTAACGGCGCTTCAACTCCTGGCAAACCTCAAGCAGCTTTGTCGCAGTGGAAAAATCATACCTGACGTAATGAGCGCGATCGAGTAGCGACACAAGCTTGTCCCATCCGGCGCGCGAGACTGCCGCAGGACTCGTAAGGTGTGCGTCAATAAGTGCACGCCAGGCTCGCTCTGCGATTTCCGTCTGGATCGGTTTGCCGAAAAGCAAGCACGCCAGAAACCATTTGAACAGTTCTTCCTCACTTTTCGATGCAAGGTCGATTCCCAAACGGAGCGCGTTGGAGGCGTTCTTGATCATTGCGATGTCCGCATGCGATCAATTTCCATGTTCTTCGCTCATTGTAGGCAGCGGCAGTGATGTGAATCACTGCGGCGGTAGGTCCAATGGCGTATCTGATTAGAGTGTTATCGAAGGGGTTGGTCCGACTTGATCGGGTGCGCGCTGTAGCAAACTCAAACGATAGATTGGTGAAGGGAAAAACGGCATGGCTTTTCGCTTGACGACGGCGTTTGAGAACAGCGGCTTGATACCCGAGAAATTCACCTGTGACGGCGCGGACATTTCGCCCGAGCTCACATAGACCGAACCGCCCTCCGGAACGAAAGCATTGGCACTGATCATGGATGATCCGGACGCGCCGCAGGGCACGTTTGTTCATTGGGTTTTATATGATCTTCCCCCTGACACATGCAACCTAGCCGAGGGGCTGGCAAAGGATCGCCAACTCGCCAATGGAGCTCGTCATGGGCGAAATGACTTCGGGAGGATTGGCTAGGGCGGACCGTGCCCGCCCAAGGGTGCCCCTCACCGTTACTTTCTCAAGCTCTACGCTTTAGACGCAAAGGTGAATCTGAAGGCCGGAGCGAGCGGGGGGCGCTTGAACGCGCTATGAAGGGTCACATGCTGGCGCAAACCGAGATTTCAGGTAGGTACCGGCCACTAAGATCCGGCCGAATTCGGCTGCTTGCCCCGAAATGGGCGGTTCTCGATGGATCGACTCTCCGCTGGTTGCGTAGGATATTCGCTATGAAATGCGTAACGCCAGGCTGTTCGCACGAAGCATGCAGAGAATGCAGCGAGTGCTCACGGAACTTCTGCGATAAGCACGCCGAAAGGTGTGACTTGTGCCAGGCGTTCGTGTGCCTTGAGTGCCGGGACGAGCATGAGGTCAGTCCTCAACACGATGAAGGCTCTCGAAACGCTCGAGCCTAACCTCTGGCTCTTATCACAGCGTTCGCGCCCTTGGTGTCGGCGGATCTCACTTGCTGGCTTAATTCTGATTTATACACCTGATCTATCTAGGCGGATAGCCAATCGTCTGGGCAAGAATGATTCGTTGGTTTGCGCGCAGTTTCATCGCCTTGGACAACATCGGCCTGTCGATGCTCCCACGAACTACAGTAGCCAGTCCCTCTGAGGCACAAAGCAGGTAAACGTTTTGAGCGATGAATCCCGTGTCCGCCGCCACGTCCATGTCGCGCTCAGCAGAATCAGTTCCTGTCTTTGCTAGATCGGCGACATAAACCACATTCACAGGCGCTTCCCCGACAAAAGACTGTGTTCCTGTCTTTGCGCGTAGATCCTGGCGAAGGAGCAGATGCAACCTGTTTCCTTTAGCGTCGTAGAGATACAAGGCGTCTTCGGTGGCCACGTAAATATCGATCTCCTGCTTGTTCGAAGCCGACGGCGCGGTGCGGCGCCCGTCCGGACGGTTAATTCCAAAACCCGCCCAGAGCAGATTGGAGAGCGTCTGCTTCGGGAGCTTGTCGGGACGAAAGTCCCTGGTCGATTTCCGGGCCTTTAATACTTGCATCAGGGGCCGACCTCCGTCCATTTGAGGCGGAGGGAGCTGAATATCCGCGAGGCCCTGTGCCAGAGCGGTCATAGGAAAGAAGCTGAGGACCAACCACACCAGATATGTTTTGAGCGAAGGCGATGTCTTCATGAAGCTCTTCCGGTTAGCCGCTTTGCGTTTCTGCCGGTGGCCCTTGTAGGATCCAAGGCTCGCTGGCTGTTCTCATAAACAACTCTGCCGTATTGAGAACAAATCGCAGTGATCGGGATCACTGTGGTAGCTCGGCCACCGTGAAATTGTTTCCATGGAATAGATGCTGCGGTGCAACATGCGTTCAACAAAAATCACAACGTGGCCGTGCCACTCGACAGTTTCCCACCGGTTGGTGCTGGGATAGCTCCATGTCGAGGGACAAGCTAATCACAGCGACGGAACCCCAGACCCTGGTAGATCTATTCGACGAGTTCTCCGAATCTCCCGTCGAATTCCTTCAATACGATGACGGATATCGCAGATGGAAATATACGTACGCGCAAGTGGGCCTCGCCGCACGTCATTTCGCTGCGCGGCTGGCTGAGCACAACATCCATCAGGGCGACAAAGTCATCATCTGGTCCGAAAACCGCCCTGAATGGATCGCTGCGTTTTGGGGCTGCGTGCTCGCGGGTGTGATCGTTGTGCCGATCGACTTCCGAGCTTCAGCCGATTTTCTGCACCGCGTCCGACAGATCGTCGACGCCCGAATGATTCTGATCGGAGAGGAAGTTCGCCTGCCCGCCGAGGAAGGGGCAGCGCCTGTTTGTCGTCTTCGTGACCTTGAATGGCCCACTACGCAGTGCGAGATTCCGTCTGTCTCGATCGACAAAAACGATCTTGTCGAGATTGTCTTTACGTCGGGTGCCACCGGCGAGCCAAAAGGAGTGTTGATCACACACCGTAACATTCTGGCTGATATTGTGTCGCCTGAGCAGATTATTCGCACCTACCGCAAATGGTTCCGACCTGTACTCCCTCTGCGCTTCCTAAGCCTGATTCCGCTGAGTCACATGTTTGGTCAAATTGTTACGATGTTCCTCGTGCCGATTATTCCCGGTACCGCGGTCTTCATGCATGGCTATAGCCCACACGAAATCGTGCGGCAGATCCGTGGCCGACACGTGTCGGTACTTGTCGGCGTTCCCAAGATCCTCGAATTGCTCCGGAAGCACCTTCTGTCACAATTTGAGGAGACGGCTGACCTACGTCCGGCTACATCCCATTGGATCTTCCGCTGGTGGCGATACCGTCGCGTACATTGGTCGCTTGGATGGAAGTTCTGGGCTTTTATCGTCGGAGCGGCACCGCTCATAAGGGAGGTCGAGGAGTATTGGTCCGGGCTTGGATTCGCGGTCATTCAAGGCTATGGACTCACGGAGACAGCGCCGGTCGTTACCTTCAACAACCCCTTCGCCATTGCGGAAGGTACAGTCGGCAAGCCGGTTGCTGGCGTGGAGGTAAAGATTGCGCCGGACGGCGAGATACTTGTGCGAGGTGAAAGTGTGACATCAGGCTACTACCGCGCTCCGGATGAGACCGCCTCGGCATTCGAAAACGGATGGTTTCGCACTGGTGACATCGGAACCTTTGACGAGGCGGGTAACCTGACGATTCGGGGACGCAAAAAGGAAATGATTGTCACGCCAGAAGGGCTCAACGTTTTCCCCGAGGATGTGGAGAATGTACTCAATCAGCTAGCAGGCGTGCGGGAATCCGCCGTGGTCGGCAAAGACCGCGTGCACGCCGTTCTGGTGCTCGAAGACGGCGCTAATACGGACGAAATCATTCGCCGTGCCAACCTGCAACTCGAAGATCACCAGAAAATCCGCAGTGTCTCGATTTGGCCGAGCGATCGGCTGCCACGGACGGAAGGCACGCAAAAGATAAAGCACCGCGAGATCCAGTCGTGGGTGGAGAGTGGCGCCTCAGCAGTAGCGGCCTCCGGTCACGACCGGGTCATCGACCTTCTGCAGAGATATGCCCCGCACCGGACCATAACCTCGGCGACAACGCTTGATGAGCTTGGTTTGAGTTCGCTTGATCGCGTGGAACTCATGGTTGATTTGGAGCGGCATTTCGATACAAGCATCGATGAATCGCTATTAACTGGCACACGCACCATCTCTGAGTTGGCCGAAATCGGCGCCCCACCGAGCCGAGCAGACGTTCCGACCTGGAACCGCCTCTGGCCGGCAAGGCTTATTCGAAATGTGGCGCTGAATACACTATGGCTGCCGCTTACTCGGATATTTGCGCATGCTCACATCGCGGGCATGGAGCATCTGGCCTCGCTTGAGGGTCCTGTCATCTTTGCCTCAAACCACCAGAGCCATCTCGATACGCCTCTGATCCTGTCCGCTGTACCTCGCCGCTTTCGACTCCGCATGGCTGTGGCCATGTGGAAAGAGTACTTCGATGCCCACTTCTGGCCCGCGCGCCACACGCGGTTTGAATGGCTTCGCGAAAGCCTCATCTATTGGCTAGTTGCATTGTTCTTCAATGCATTTCCGCTTCCTCAGACCGAAATCGGTGCTCGCCAATCCCTCAGGTATCTTGGGGACTTGGTTAGCGACAATTGGTCCATCTTGTACTTCCCCGAAGGCGAGCGCACAGAAGCTGGGGAGATCCACCCCTTCCAGCCTGGCGTCGGCCTGATCGCTGGCCGATTAGGAGTGCCCGTGGTGCCTATTCGATTGCGGGGTGTGGAGAAAGTGCTCCACCGACATGCACATTGGCCGCGCCCAGGACGTGTGGAAATCGTTTTCGGCCCGCCCACACAACTCCGGGGTGAAGACTATGCCTCGATTGCAAGGAAAATAGAGGAGGCGGTCAAAGCCTTGTGAAGGAACAACAAAAACAATAGTGTGAGTTTCAAGTTGTCGCAGCTGAGAAGTCGGTGTGACCGAGATCACTGATCGGACGTCTCCGTCATCTATACTCGCGTGTTATCCGGGAGTTCGGAAACGGAAATCTACAGGAGGTATCAGGCTATGCCCGCCACGCGTACTGCCTTAGCGAAAGATGTATCGCAGGAAAATCGGGAAGATCATCCGGTAGTCCAGCACTTGCAGCGCCAAGTCGCAAATGCCTTCGTTCTTTATGCCAACTACAAGCATTATCACTGGCAGACGTTTGGCCCTTTGTTCCGTGACTTGCATTTGATGTTCGACGAGTTCGCCAAGGACGTGCTGACCACGGCCGACGAGTTCGCAGAACGCGTACGCATGATCGGACCAGATGTGCAAAACGTCCAATTGCGTCAGATGCAGGAGGCAGCCAGTGTCCAATCGGCGTCCGCCAACCAGTCCATGCGCGAGGCAATCGAAGAGGCAGATGCGAATCTGCTTGTGGTCATCAAGGAAATGCGAGAGGCCGTCAAGTGCGCCGACGAAAGCAACGATCCCGGTACAGTCGATTTGCTTTCGAAGGTCGTTCAAATTCACGAAAAGCACGAATGGTTTTTGCGGGACATTTTGAAGAAGAAGGACGGTTTGGTGGCCTGAGCCCAAACGGAATCTCGCCCAAAGTTGCTGCGGGAGGCGGCCTAGAAGTGGCTGCCTCCCGCTGGATTACGTGACGCTCTCGATGAAACGCTTCATCCGACGGTAGTGAGAGCCCTTCCAGTAGACTTTCTTGCAGTCGGGACAAGCGTAAAACTCCTCAAAGTACTTTACCGTCTCCGGCAAAAGACGATGCAGGATGGACTCCTTCTGAGTCGCCTGGAGTAGCGCATTGCAGTGCATACATCGGCGAAATGGGACCATTTCTGGGATTAGATCGAACTCGCGCAGCACTTCGACCAACTGTTGGGCCGGCTCAGTCCCTCGCACATAGTAGCCGTGCCTGACTTCATTGCGCTTGAGCAACCCACAATCCCTGGTCAACAAAATGCGGTTTTCACTCGAAGACAGCCGAGCTACTTCTTCATCCCGGTAATCGCTTCGATAGAGAGTGTCGAACCCTAACATCCGAAGATACGCTGCGAGCCGACCCAAATGCCCATCGGCGACAAAACGCTTCTCTCCGGTCGTCGCGGGCTGCAAATGTGCAAGCGGGCGGATGTCGATGGATCGAAACCTGGGAAAAACACTGACTCGATCGCCATCTTGGGCGCGATAGCCAAAATCCACTGGCTCGCCATTTGCCAGGATGAAGTCCACCTCGGTGTGCGGAACACCGATGGCTTCGATGGTATCTTTGATAGACCCGCTGACAACGAAGGTGGAAGTTACGGCTTGCTTCTTTCTTTCGGGTGGAAGAAAGTCATTCAACTGCGCGTAAAATCGGATGCAGATTTGTTTCATTATAGATTCTGCGCGGACATTTCCTCGGGGCTACGCCCAGCATCAGGGACCTGGTCCCACATGGAGTCCCCTTGCTGATCGCTCATTTCGTCGATCGACAAGACCGCTTGCCTGGGCCGTCGCCTCGCTTTCATGCGGGCAGAGTTTATGACAATTCGGGTGAGCCATGTCGACATCTGAGAGCGACCCTCGAATTGTGAAAGATGGCAAAAAGCGGAAACAAGAGCATCTTGAACCGCATCCTCCGCATCCGCATGATTGCCAAGCTGACGGAGCGCTACGCGATACAAGCGAGATGAGTAACGTGACGCCGTTCTCTCTAATTCCTGCGAGCTGCTTCCGGCCGGAATCTCGGTTTTTCTAACCGAAACAAGAGTCGGCAAAGCTCCGTTTGTAGCTGCCTGGGTCCGCATGTTGTCACTCCTTTGAGAATGGCTGCGTTCCTCCATTTCGATCAATCCAATCACGGCTTGAAAGTAATTCGCCAAGACTCTGCTGACTGTGATTCCAATCACATCTTCTCCAAACCGATACGCGTAAAAAGAAGACCTGCGATCGGTCGGGTTCGATTCGGCCGAAAGTCACATCAGGAGGGTGAACATGCTGGTTAAAGAGATCATGTCAAGGGACCTCATTTGGTGCACGCCATCGGACACGGCGCAGGCTGCTGCCAAGCTGATGAAAGATCGGGGAGTCGGTGCTTTGCCGGTGGTTTCGGATGCCGCGAATTAGAAAACTCGAAGGCATCGTAACCGACCGCGATTTGTGTTGCGCGGTCGTCGCGAACGCGAAGCTTGCCGAAGCCACTCGGGTGGCAGAACTCATGACAAGCAGCCCAGTCACATGCACGCCTGAAAACACGCTGGAAGACTGTGAGAAGCTGATGCAGAAGCACCAAATCCGCAGGATTCCGGTCATAGACGCTCAGGGACATTGCATCGGCATGGTGGCCCAAGCCGATATCGCGTTGCATGCTCCGGCTGGTATGGTGGCAAAGACTCTAGCGGAAATTTCCAAGACTCTGAGGCCGGCACGCGAAGCACGCGCTGCTGTCTAGGCGGTAAGGGCTTGCTTCAGCGGCACCACAGCAATCGAGGGGGGTGAACGTGCTGGACCGCAAAACGGAAGAGACTATTTTCGCAAATCGAGTGGATGCGGGCCGCAGGCTCGCCAGCCAATTAGGGGCGTACAGAAACCGCAACGATGTAGTCGTACTTGGAATCCCACGCGGTGGCGTTCCCGTTGCCTTTGAGGTCGCAGTAGCACTGGACGCCCCTCTGGATGTTTTCGTGTCGCGCAAGCTGGGCGTTCCCGGACAGGAGGAGTTAGCCTTCGGGGCGGTTGCCAGCGGCGGGGTGCGCATTCTCGATCGGGAAATCACGGAAGCTGTGGGAATCTCCGACGCGGAAGTGGAACGGATCACGGCGAATGTTCGAAAGGAAGTGGAACGCCGCGAAAAAGTCTACAGGGGCGGTCGCCAACCCCTGATGGTACAGGGACAAACAGTCATTCTCGTGGACGATGGCATTGCTACCGGATCCAGCATGCGCGCGGCCATTGGCGCCCTTCGGCAGATGAAACCTGTCCGGCTCGTGGTCGCCGTCCCTGTAGCTCCGCTATCAACTTGTAACCGTCTCAGACAGGAAGTGGATGAACTTATCTGTGTGCAAACGCCGGAGGATTTCTACGCTATCGGCCAGTTCTATGAGGACTTCTCGCAAGTGGCAGATGAGGAAGTGACGAGACTTCTTCATCGAGCGGCGCAGCCCGCTGCTCAGACGGTTGGACAAGACGATCCGCCGGAGACAAAGGATAGCTTGAACGCGATTCCAAGTGGAAAAACAGAAGCAGGGGGCACGAAGAGTGAAGTTTCCATCGACGTCGAGGGAGCGACGCTGCAAGGCACATTATTTATCCCCAAGGGCGCGAGCGGGCTGGTCCTTTTCGCCCATGGAAGTGGCAGCAGCCGCCATAGTCCGCGAAACCGCTATGTCGCGCAGGTGCTTAACTCTCGAGGAATCGCTACTTTGCTGTTTGACCTGCTGACTCACAGAGAAGAGTCAATCGATCAATACACAGGCGAGCTGCGCTTCGATATAGCTTTTCTTGCGAAGCGCTTGGTCGATGCAACCCGGTGGATTACGGACAACCCGGGCACCTCGGACTTTCAACTAGGTTATTTCGGAGCTAGCACGGGAGCGGGCGCCGCCCTTGTGGCGGCGGCTCAGATGCCCGATGTCCTCTCGGCAGTCGTATCGCGTGGAGGAAGGCCGGATCTCGCGCAAGGCGCTCTCGGCGGTGTTCGCGCCCCGACACTCCTTATCGTCGGAGGGGACGACGAGCCTGTGATTGGTATGAACCGGAAAGCATTGGCGAAGCTAAAATGTTCCGAGAAGAAATTGGTTATCGTTCCAGGTGCGACCCATCTGTTTGAAGAACCGGGAACCTTGGAAGAAGTAGCGCGGCTCGCCGCGGAGTGGTTCAACTGCCACCTCGCCGCCCGAAGCTCGCTAGGGCGCAAGCAGCGAAGGGTCGGGAATAGTGCGCACCGACTTCGATATGACATACCGGAGAAACTGTGGCGAGTTGGGAACACTATTCGCATGGTGCCGATATCGGAGTCCGCGGCTTCGGACGCTCGGCCGAAGAGGCATTTGAGCAAGCCGCAATTGCGCTCACCGCTGTTGTGGCTGAGGTTTCCAGTGTGCGCCAGTCAGAGCGGATCGAGATTCATTGCGATGCCCCAGACCTGGAACTTCTGTTGGTAAGCTGGCTCAACGCCATCATCTACGAGATGGCAGTGCGGAACATGCTGTTTAGCAGCTACAGCGTGGTTCTATCGGGACTTTCGCTGACGGGAACGCTCGCCGGGGAGGCCGTTGACCCGGAACGCCATCAGCTAGCCGTCGAGGCCAAAGGAGCCACGGTCACGGATCTCAAGGTCGAGTGCGACAACGCCGGGCGTTGGCTTGCGCAATGCATTGTCGATGTATGAGTCGATTTGAGGGTGCTCATGGATACCCAATCGCTGACCCGAAAATCCGACTACGAATGGTGGATCGAACCCACCGGGCAGATGCGTGTCCCGGGCATCCTGTACGGCAGCAAGTCATTGATTGAGGGCATGGATGACAAGGTTCGCGAACAGCTGACTAACGTCGCAACACTGCCGGGAATTCAGAGGGCAGCCTATGCCATGCCCGATGCCCATTGGGGCTACGGATTCCCAATCGGCGGAGTCGCTGCTTTTGATCCCAAGGAGGGAGGCGTCATCTCGGCAGGAGGCGTGGGCTTCGACATCTCCTGTGGGGTTCGCGCACTCCGCACCACACTGACAGCGGATCAGGTGGACCCGATCAAAGCGGATCTGGCAGAGGTCTTGTTCGCGGACGTTCCCGCTGGAGTTGGCAGCACAGGAACGATCTCGCTTGAAGAAGCAGAGATGGATCAGATGCTACGTGGCGGCGCGCGATGGGCCGTGGCTCGCGGTTATGGCCAAGCGGAAGATCTCGATCGCATTGAAGAGAACGGATGCGCATCGGACGCGAGGCCCGAATTCGTTTCCCACGAGGCCAAGAAACGTCAGGCGCGTGAAATGGGCACTCTCGGATCGGGCAACCATTATCTGGAGGTCCAGCGAGTAGCGCAAATCTACGATGCGGTGACGGCCACCGCGTTTGGGCTGCGGCAGGACGAGGTCGTGGTGAGTATTCATTGCGGCTCTCGGGGCCTCGGTCATCAGATTGGAACCGACTATTTGAAAACCATGGTGATCCAGGGATACCGCCCGATTCCGGATCGTGAATTGGCGTGTGCTCCGATTGATTCGGAATTGGGCCAACACTACATCGGTGCGATGCGCGCTGGCATCAACTGCGCCCTAGCGAACCGCGAGATCATCACGCATTTGGTTCGAGGCGCCTTCCGCGGAGTCATCCCGAGCGCCCAACTCACGCTCCTTTATGATGTTTCCCACAACACCTGCAAGATCGAGAATCACGTGGTGAACGGCGTCAGTCGAGAGCTATTTGTGCACCGCAAAGGTGCGACGCGGAGTTTTGGCCCCGGTCATCCGGATTTGCCTGCCGCATTGCGCGACATAGGGCAGCCAGTCTTGATCGGAGGAACGATGGGAACCGAATCTTATGTTCTGGTGGGCATGGCTGAGGGCGAGCAGCTCGCGTTCTCGTCCGCTTGCCATGGCGCTGGCCGTTCGATGAGCCGGACGCAGGCGACCAAGCACTGGCGCGGCCGGCAATTGGTGGATGAACTGCGTGAGCACGGGGTGCTGATCCGAACGCGATCCTATCGGGGTGTTGCAGAAGAGGCACCCGGGGCCTATAAAGACGTCAACGCCGTTGCGGAAGCCGCCGAATGCGCAAAACTGGCACGTCGGGTGGCTCGTCTCGTTCCGATCGTCTGCGTGAAAGGCTAATGTTTGTGGCTCCGCTTACGCTTGGTATAAAAGCGTGAATGAGCCTCGACTGCCAGAACGAAATGAACACCAGAGAAACCACCTGCCCGCATTGCGGTAGGCCCGTCTATTATCTGCCGGAGCCAATTATTGGTACTGGACAGTTCGTGCGCTGCCCAAATTGCAACCGAGAACTCCACGGCTTGGTTGGGCAGGAAGTTCGGACAAAGATCGAAATGATCGGAGACGACGAAAAAAGATAAATAGCCTGGCACGAAGCTACGCATTCTTGGCTGTAGAAGCTTTCACTGTGCCGTATATCCCCCATCAATCACCAACTCAGCTCCAGTGACAAATTTCGCCTCTTCGGAAGCGAGATAAACAATTCCCCAAGCGATATCGTCCGGCTCGCCGATGTGTCCCAACGGATGCTTCATGTCGATTACCTTACGGAATTCCTGGACGCCCACGTCCGATTGCTTTGCCACGTTCTCCACCATCGGAGTCCAGATAAACCCCGGATGCACGGAATTCACGCGGATGTTGTCAGCGGCATAAAGCAGCGCGTCGTTCTTGGTCATGAGCCGTACCGCGCCTTTTGAAGCGTGATACGGAGGGAAATCGCCTGCGCCAACGAGTCCATAGATGGAGGATAGATTAATGATGCTGCCACGGCGGGCAGCCTTCATGTAAGGGATGGCATGTTTTGTGCAAAAGAAGACGCCCTTCACATTCACCGCCATCAACTTGTCCCATTCCTGCTCGCTCACTTCATGAGTAGGCTTGTTTGCTCCCGATATGCCGGCGTTATTCACCAGCACGTCGATCTTTCCAAACCTTTTGTTGATCTTGCTGAAGACCTCCTGGACCTCCGTCTCTTTCGTCACGTCCAAGTGCCAGTACTCTGCGACTCCGCCCGACGAAGTGATCTCTCGAACAAGTTCGGTTCCTTCACTATCGAGGATGTCCGTTACTGCAACCGTTGCTTTTTCACGAGCAAACAGAAGGCAGGTTGCCCGGCCGATCCCCTGGGCTCCACCTGTGATGATGCCAACTATGTTTTTTAGTCTATCCACGTATACCTTCCCCGAGCAAAGCCGGCTGAGATTGACATGCTAAGAAGGAAGATGGGACAAAGCGAGGCAGCGGCCGGTTGCAAAGTGCTTCCGACAGTAGCGGGCCGGTGCGTCGAAATCTCAAGCGCATTCAGGCTTCACACCTAGCCGCCACCTCACGCCGAAAAACGGTGCCTGCCTCCGGGCTTCTTCGATTTGAAGTTGCCCTTCGGAATCTCTGTGCTTCTTCGCGCTACCGAATAGCCTTGGAAATCCCTGTCGCGGTGCCCGTCCTTCGACATTGCTTTTTTAATTCAGAAGTAGTGATCGGAGCAGTGATCTTGATCACAGGAGTTCACTTTAAGAGTCGAGAAACGACCCAAACGGTGTCGCGGCGCAAATGCATGGCATGGTCGTCCGAAGCACCGGTGTTTTGAACTGGCGGCCTTGTCTCTGCGGCTAACGCTTTCGCTTCAACCCGTTCCCAATTGTAATTCCTCTTGTGCCGCGCAGCCTCGGCGATGGGTCCCGCGAAAAGGTATCGGAGTTGACCTCAACCCAATCGCCCGTGATTGCGATCACAGAGAGTGTCCCACAGCAAGCCTAGTCTCAGTGTAGCTTTGGGAGGCACCAGACTATTTATCCGGGTCAACGATTCCGCTTCCAGGAACCTACGCATAGTGCTTTTCCAAAGCGCTGGAGATGTACGATGAAAAAACCAAATGTCACGCGCCTAATGTTGTTTTTATTTTCCGTCGCCCTTTCGTCGAGTCCGGCCAACTCATTGGCACAATCTACTCCGGCGGGAACAATCCCCGTCAGCATGGTGGTGTCAGTAGAGGCAAAGCACGGCGGAGAACTTCCAGCAATCAACCGCGAGGATGTCCGGGCGCTTCACGGCAATACTCGGCTCCGATTAACTGATTGGGTCGCCTTGCAAGGTGACCAGGCTGAGCTTGAGCTTTTTGTGCTGCTGGACGAGGCGAGCGATCCGAACATCGGTATGCAATTCGATGACCTGCGTCAGTTCATGAGCGGACAACCTGCGACTACAGCGATCGCCGTGGGCTACATGCGCTACGGTACCGTTGACATCGTTCAGAAGCTGACAAAAGATCACGCCCAAGCAGGGAAGTCTCTGCGATTACCGCTCGGTTCTGGCGTGTCCGCCAGCCCCTACTTATCGATCTCTGACCTGATGAAGCATTGGCCCGAAAGCGCGGCGCGACGAGAAATTTTCCTAATTTCGAGTGGAATTGACCGGCTGTACGGTGGTCCGAATGATCCGTATCTAGCGGAGGCGATCGAGCGAGCGCAACGAGCTGGCATCCAGATCTATGCGATCTACGCCTCGGCGGTGGGACATTTTGGTCACAGTTTTTGGAGATTCAACTGGGGTCAGAACAACCTCTCACAACTCGCGGATGAAACCGGGGGTGAATCTTATTTCCAGGGTTTTCAGACGCCAATTGCTTTCAAGCCTTTCTTGGACGAGTTCGCGGATCGCCTCAAGCATCAATACACAGTCACATTGCTCGCTATTCCTGAGAATAAAGCGAGCTATCAGCGTGTCAGATTCGAGACGGAAGTTCCGAATGCGGAACTCGTCGCCGCCGATAGGGTCTATGTTCCAACGGCAAAATAGCCCAAGGACAGTTGTGACCACGGTGCGGTGCGAAGTGGAACCTCTTCGCCCCGCACGTTGAGACGTCCATCGTTGGCGTTGGCGGTCTTCAGTGCTTGAGTTGTTTGTTCGTGGTTCCTCGTGGCGAGCTGTTCCAGTTCTCTGGATCGAGTTCGAGAGGATTTTACAAGCTTTCGCGCAAGCTCCATCGTCAAACAACAGCGAGTAGGGATAATCGGAGGGCGCCAAAATGAATTTCGAAAAGACCATTGAGTCTTCCAGGGCTTTTGACGATACCGTGACTGCAATTGAGCGGAAAGCATCGGAGAAAGGGTTCCGTGTCTTACACACCCACGACGTCGCGGCCACCTTGGCCGAGAAGGGCTTCCGAAGAGGCCCATTGAAGATCATCGAAATCTGCAATGCCCGCCATGCAAATGCAGTCCTAGAGATGGACGTAAGGGTTGCCCTGATGTTGCCGTGTCCCATCAGCGTGTATGAGCAACAGGGAAAGACCTTCGTCAGTGCGCTGCTTCCTTCTCGCATCGCAGACTTTTTCCCTGGAGCGGGAATGGAGTCAATCGCAAGCGAGGTAGAAGAGACTGTTTTAGCGATCATCAAAGAAGCCACGAATGCAAGCGCAACCACCGAGCCACTCAACAATCAACGCGGCGATGAGGAGGCCTTGTCGCGAATGGCAGCGGAAGGATGTCCCAATTCACCTGAGAGATGGTACACGGTAGGCAGAAGTCTCCAGGGAAAATAGCGATACGCCCAACTGCGATGTTAATCACAGCCCGTCTTTGTTCCTTCAGATACATTGCTCGCGCGATGTAATCGCGTGCAAGGGAGTGTTCATGGCGATCATTGGCATTGATCTCGGGACTTCCAACTCAGCAGCCGCGGTTCTCCGCGGCGGGCGGCCGGTTCTGATTCCGAGCGAAGAGGGAGTCACGCTCGGTGGCAAAGCATTTCCAAGTTTTGTCGCCGTCGTCAAGGAAGGGCAAATTCTTGTAGGTGAGCCTGCCCGTCGGCAGCTTGCCGCCAATCCCGATGGCACCACTACTGCTTTCAAACGGCGAATGGGCCGACGCGAAAAGATCCGTCTACGAGATCGCGAGTTCCCGCCAGAGCAGCTTTCTGCCTTCCTGCTCCAAAAAATCAAGCACGATGCCGAGGCATTTCTGGGAGAGCCCGTCGAGAAGGCTGTCGTCACTGTCCCCGCGTATTTCGACGACAACCAACGCAACGCGACGAAGGATGCCGCTCGAATCGCAGGTTTGGAGGTCATCAGGCTGATCAATGAGCCGACTGCCGCAGCGCTTGCCTATGGCCTGGATCGCCTCGCACAGGAATTGCGGATCGCGGTGGTGGATCTGGGCGGTGGGACCTTGGACGTGACGATCATGGAGTTTGGTAAGGGAGTGTTCGAGGTAAAGGCGACCAGCGGGGATACGCAACTTGGCGGAACAGACATGAACCATGCTGTTTTTGAGTATCTCGCGACTCGGTTCCAGCAAGAGTCTGGTGCAGATGTTCGCTCTGACCGCGTCGCGTCAGCGCGCCTGCTCGAGGCCGCCGAAATAGCGAAAATTGAGCTCTCTACCAGGACAACGACTCGAATCAACATTCCATTCCTTACCGCAGTTGGCAGTTCACCGAAGCACATGGATATGGAACTCACGCGCGCCGAACTGGAGCATTTGGTGCAACCGGTCATTGACCGATGCCGAGGTCCAGTCGAGCAGGCCTTCCAGGACGCACAACTCGCTCCGCCGCAAGTAGACCGGCTTGTTTTTGTAGGGGGGCCCACCCGCATGCCTGTCGTCCGCGCCTTCTTCGAACAACTGTTCGGGCGGAAAGCGGAAATGGGCGTCGATCCCATGGAATGCGTGGCAGCAGGCGCGGCGATTCAGGCAGGCGTGCTGAGCGGCGAGGTGGGGAACATCGTCTTAGTAGATGTCACTCCCCTGACCCTCGGCGTCGAGACGCTGGGCGGCGTGGCTACACCGGTGATTTCACGAAATACGCCGATACCCACAAAAAAGACAGAAATCTTCACGACCGCCGCCGATTTGCAAACCAGCGTAACGATTCACGTATTCCAAGGTGAGCGTCCCATGGCAGGTGATAATACCGCGCTTGGTGAGTTCAATTTAGACGGGCTGCCGCCAGCCCCGCGCGGCGTTCCGAAAATTGAGGTGACCTTTGATATCGACTCCAACGGCATTCTGGACGTGTCCGCGAAAGACATGGCGACTGCCAAGTCCCAATCGATCCGCATCACGGGATCCACTCGCCTGCCGGAGGACGCAAAGAAGCGCATGATTGACGAGGCTCAGCGCTATGCCGATGAAGACCGAAAGCGGCGCGAACAAGCAGAGCAGCTAAATAATGCTGACTCGCTCTGCTATCAAGCCGAGAAGACCCTCGCTGACTTTAGCAGCAAACTCAACGAAGATCTGCGCAAACGGATCGAAGGTGCCATCCGCGCTGCACGAGAGCCACTCTCGAAACACGACGCTACCTCAGCAGCCGCGCGGGCGGAGGCCTTAAAGAAGCTATTGCAAGAAGCCGGTTCCGTGCTCTACGCGACATCTGCTACTGCAGCGAGCGCCGGTTCACAGACTCGACCCCCAACCTCAGCGCCGGCTCCGCAAGAAAAAGTAGTCGACGCGGAGTTCAAAGAAGTTCATGACACAGCGGGAAGGTGACGTATCCCTCAGGTTGCACAGAGAGACTTCTACGAAATTCTCGGCGTTCCCCGCAACGCGCACGAGAAGACGATCAAGACCGCCTTTCGTCAGCTCGCGCTCCAGTATCACCCAGATCGGAACAAGGAACCGGGTGCGGAGGAGCGCTTCAAAGAAATCGCCGAAGCTTACGCCGTGCTGTCTGACCCCCAAAAGCGTGTGCAATACGATAGCCAGGGATTCGCGGGGGTGGCAGGCTTCTCGTCTGAGGATCTTTTCGGCGGAATCAACTTCGAAGATATCTTGGGCGGTCTGGACCTCGGATTTGGCGGCGGTATGTTTGACAGGTTTTTTCGACGTCGTCCCCCTGGGCCACCACGAGGCGCCAATATTGAAGTCGAGCTCGCGGTGCCGTTGGAGACGGTGGCGAGTGGCGGAAGCCAAAAGGTCCACTATTCAAATGCGGTCTCGTGTCCCGACTGCAAAGGTTCCGGCGCAAAGGCAGGGACCGCGCCGAGGCAATGCGCGGCATGCAAAGGAACAGGGCACAAAGTAACTCGCCGGCAGCAAGGCAATATCCTCATCCAGCAATCGGAGACATGTACGGAGTGTCGCGGTCACGGCACTATTATCGATCAGGCGTGCACGAAATGCTCGGGACTCGGCGAGGTTACCCAGGAGCAAGAGCTCGAGATCAAGATCCCTCCAGGAGTTGAAGAGGCGATGGCACTGCGAGTTGCTGGACGAGGCCAGCCTGCTCCGCGGCCGGGAGGGATCGCCGGCGACCTTTTTGTGCGAATCGTCAGCTCGCCAGATTCTCGGTTCACTCGGTCTGGAAGCGATCTCTGGCGAGAACAGGAGATTCCAGTTTTCGATGCCGTCCTAGGAACCAGTTTGCGTGTCCTGACGCTCCGACGGCCGGCAACCGTTCGCGTGCCGCCAGGAACTCAGCCGGGTACTGTCTTCAGACTGAAAGGACAGGGTCTGCCGGAGTTTCGCGGAACGAGTCGTGGCGACTTGCTAGTGCGTATCTTTGTAAAGATCCCGGAACATGTTGGGCCGGAAGAGAGAAATCTTTACGAGCGCTTGCGCCAGCTTTCGGGCGCTTCTTCTGTCAAGCCCCGAAATCAACACAATTGAAAATCGGTAATTCGCTGCGACGAGATCATCTTCCTAGGAGCAACAATGGCATTTCTGTTTCGCGCAGGATAGCGTCGAGAGTGGGCAACTGATGCAGCAATGCGCGACTGCCAAGCACGAGGATGCCGCCTTTTTCCGCTCTCAACGTAGCCAGTAGCCCCGCTGCATTGGCTGCATCAACGTAAACGCAGCGAATCTCTATATCCTTGTTCGCGAGTCTGGTCTCAATCAAGAAGGGATCCGGCTCACCGTCCGACTCGACGAGAACTGTAATCCCGTCCATCCCTGCCCGCGACAATCCGGTTGCAGCCAACAATCCTCGCTGCGCTTCGCGTGAGCCATCATAGTAAACGGTCAAATGCGCTTTCTCTGGGATTCCATCACTCGGCAGCAGGAGCACCGGAAGTGAGCTGTCTGCTATTTCGAGCGCAGTGGAACCAGCCCGAAGCCGTCGATCCAAAGACCATCCTCCTCTTCCCAACGCGACCAGATCGACTCCCGCGGCTGCGGCCTTAATTTCGGAGATGATCGTTCCTCGAACAGTACGGAAAGACCATGCAACTTGAACTCGTCGCGCAGCTGCCTCCAGGGTTCGTCGAATCTGTTCAGACTGGGCCCTAAATTTTGACTCCATGCTCTCGCGTGTGAGGGGTGCTCCAGAAACTGAGAAATAGAGCAGCTCGCGTGTGCAAGGAATCTCCGCAAGACGCAACAGTGCGGTATCTTCGACAAAAAGCCCTACCAGTTCGGCACCGATCCTTGCTGCCAACTGCACGGATGCTTCCAACGCTGCTAAACTGTGTGGCGACGCATCGAGCGCGACGAGAATCCTGCGAATCACAAGAGCGGGAGCAGTCTGACTCATAGTTCTGCCTCTGCTTTGGTCTGCCGGACTGCGGCCAGCCGTCTCTCAGCGAACGCGATGAGCCGAGTCTCCACCTTCTGATTCACGCTTCCCTCGGGAAACTTTCCGGAAGCATCGCGTTCGCCAGCCGGCAAGCCCGTGAGAATTTCAATCCCCTGGTCAATCGTCTCTACTGCGTAGATCTTGAACGTTCCAGAGCGAACCGCATCTATGACATCGTGTCTCAACATCAGATGCCGAACATTGGAAACAGGAATGATTACACCTTGGCCATCCAGACCTCGGGCTTTGCATAAGTCAAAGAAGCCTTCGATTTTCTCATTCGCCCCGCCGATTGCTTGAATCTGACCGTGTTGGTTGACCGACCCAGTAACAGCTAGCGACTGTTTGATAGGCACTCCAGCGAGAGCCGAAAGTAGCGCATATAGCTCGGCTGACGAGGCGCTGTCTCCTTCTACAGCGCCGTAGGATTGCTCGAAAACCAAGCTGGCTGAAAGCGACAGCGGGTGGTCTGCTGCATAGCGCGCCCCTAGAAAACCGGAGAGGATCAGCACGCCTTTCGAATGGATGGGGCCGCTCAGCTCAACTTCGCGCTCGATATCAATTACCTCGCCCTTGCCCATCCGCGTACGGGCGGTAATGCGGGAGGGGTGGCCGAACGCAAATTGCGCCAGTTCGAACACGGAAAGCCCATTGACCTGGCCGACCTTCTCGCCGTGCGTGTCAACGAGCAGTGTCCCTTGCAGAACCTCTTCTAATAACCGCTCGCGCATGCGATCGGCGCGGCGAATCTGTGCATCGATGGCGCGTTGGACGTCTTCCGCCCGCACGGCGACTTGAGCGGCCTGGCGAGCCCAGTAATCCGCTTCTCGCAAAAGGTCAGCCAAGGTTCGGCGGTGCGTCGATATTTTTTCCGAGTTTCCGGCAACACGTGAGCTGCGTTCAATCACTCGGCCAACGGCACTAGAATCAAAAGGGAGAAGGCCGTCCCTGCGAGCTATGGTGCCAATCAATCGCGCATACAATACGTCGGTATCGGCGCTGCGATTCATCTGCTCTTCGAAATCCGCCGCGACTTTGAAGAGCTCGTTGAATTCAGAATCGAACGAGCAAAGCAGGTAACACAGCAATCGCTCGCCGACCAGGACCACTTTGACGTTCAACGGAACCGGCTCAGGATCGAGAGAGACCGTGCTCACGAGGCTCAGCATCTGCCCCAGTGATTCGATACGAATCTGCGAAGACCGCAGGGAACGCTTCAGCGCTTCCCAGGCGTACGGTTGCAGAAGCAATTTGTAGGCATCGAGGATCAGGTAACCGCCGTTGGCCCGGTGCATCGCGCCCGATCGGATCAGATTGAAATCGGTGGAAAGAGCACCCAAATGCGCGATGTATTCCACCTGACCGATCAGGTTCTGATAGGTCGGGTGGTCCTCGTAGACCACTGCCGCGCCGTGATTCCCGCTATGATCGACCAATAGATTCACCTGGTAACGCCTGAGGAACCCTGAATCTCTAGAGGCAAAAGGCGCGGCAGCACCAAACATCGCCGCTAAGGGATTTCCCGGGGGCGCAAGAAACTCGTCGACGTTTTCAATGATGTCTTTTTGAGTCTCGGCCAGAAAAGTCACTACTTGTGGAAGGTCGGTCGGCGTATTTGTTTCGAAGCTCATCGATCAAATGGCCGACAGCAAAGATGGCGACTCCGTTGTTCAATTCACGTAATTTTTCACGGCCCTCCTGTTCATATCGCGGCATGCGCTCCAGCGTATTGCGAAGTTTGTCCTGCAACTCGGTGATGGAGGACTGTATTTTATGGTGCTCCGACTCAGGAAGTTTCTCAAACTCCTCCGGGCTCAAGACGGCGTCGCCACGCGCTGGAGCCATCACGAAGCCCGTCGGAGTGCGGATTACAGCAATCCCTTTTTGGGTGGCTTCCTGCTGGAGTTCTTCGAACAGTTTTTCCTGCTGGTCCTTCACTTCCTGCTCAATGGCATGCTTGCGGGCCCTGTAGCTTTCCGTTTCAAAAGCCGATGGAATTGCGGGATTTCAGATTGTCGAGCAAGCTGCGCACATCCTCTTGCAAAACAGAGCCGCGACCGAAGGGAAGGCGCAGCGCATGCGGTGTTTCGGGGCTGTCAAAATTGTTGACATAGCACCAATCATCCGGTGTTGGTTCTTTGGCTGCTTGTTTCAGGAGAAAATCGTGCACTAGAGCATGCTTTCCCGTTCCCGCAGGTCCCAATAAGAAGAGGTTAAAGCCTTGCTGTCGAATGCCAATCCCGAACTGGACTGCTTCTAAAGCCCGGCTCTGGCCAATGAACTCCGATAAGTCTTCCAATTCGGTCGTACTTTTGAATTTGAACTGGGCGATGTCACAATGGCGATAAAGTCTCTCGGGTGCAAGCAGGTGCTGGTCGGTGTCACTGCCCACTGGAAAATCCCTCGTCATAATTTGAGTGAGAAAATACTCTGCAGGACCTGCAAATCAGAGACGTATAGAAACTATCTTTGACTCGAGATGACGACGGCCGAGTCCCATTAATCCGCAATTTTTGCTCAGGCAATGGCTTTTTCCCCAGGTTCCAAGCAGTGGCCGCTCAAAGATCCCACGACACGGAGTATTTCGGAGAATGACTGCCGGAACCGTTCCACCGAAGCCATGGCGGGTGCGTCAAGCACATCACAATGAAGCGGTCGTTTCAAATGACTTCACGCGCAACTGCATCGCACGCCGACAGCAGTCGCTTCGCTCAACCACCAACCCTGTCGTCGCCCCGTTTGCGAGGAGTGTTTCTCCGCGTGCGTTCGGGCGGTGGACACGGTCACTTCTAACCGAACAGAAGACGGTTTTTTGCCAAGCAGTCGGACCACAAGAACGACTTCAAGGTCAACTGTTAATTTACGCGAAGGGCTCCTGAGAAGCGGGCGTTTCTTTCTTTTCTTCCGGCTCCTCCGTTAATGTTGCCTCCGCCAGAAGCAGTACACTTGCGACAGATACCGCATTCTCTAGTGCGATACGCACGACTTTTGTGGGATCGATGATTCCGGCTTCGACCAAATCGACGTATTGACATTGAGCGGCATCGAAGCCGTAATTGCCCTTTCCTGAGCGCATGCGATCGACCACAACGCCGCCATCAGCGGTCGAGTTCTCCGCTATCTGTCTTGTCGGAGCCTCGAGGGCGTGCCGCAGGATCAGCAGACCTGTACGTTCATCGCCCGAGCAATGAGCCTCTTCCGCCGTGACCGCGTCGATCAGCCGCAGCAGTGCGAGGCCGCCTCCAGGCACGATTCCTTCGGCTAATGCGGCTTTCGTTGCATTGATTGCATCTTCAATCGCTTCTTTCCGGTTTTTCATCTCGGTCTCGGAAGGTGCCCCCACGCGTATCACTGCTACACCACCGCCGAGTTTCGCCAGGCGCTCTTGCAGCTTCTCCTTGTCATAGTCCGAAGTTGTCTTCTCGATTTGCTTGCGGATTTCTGAGCAACGGCCATCGATCGCGGCTTTCGATCCTTCGCCTCCAATGATGGTGGTCTTGTCTTTGTCGACGACGATCCGCTTCGCGTGGCCCAGCTCTTTCAGCGTGAGGCTTTCCAGTTTCAATCCCAGTTCCTCGGCGATCAGTTGTCCAGCGGTGAGAATCGCAATGTCCTGCAGCATCTCCTTGCGGCGGTCGCCAAATCCGGGGGCTTTGACTGCTGCAGAAAGAAGCGTGCCACGCACCTTGTTCACGACAAGTGTCGCCAGGGCCTCGCCTTCCACATCCTCGGCAACAATCAGCAAGGGCTTTCCCGCCTTGGCTACTTGCTCCAGGAATGGCAGCATGTCATGCATATTCGAGATTCGCTTTTCGTGCAACAAGATCAGAGCGTCTTCCAGCACGACTTCCATTTTTTCAGGATCCGTCACGAAATAGGGAGAGATATATCCGCGGTCGAACTGCATGCCTTCGACCACCTCGAGTGCCGACTCCGTGGTCTTCGATTCTTCAACCGTGATGACTCCTTCTTTGCCAACTCTTTCGTATGCCTCAGCCACGAGTTCGCCGATACTCGTATCGTTATGAGCCGAGATCGTAGCAATTTGCTCTTTTTCACGTCGGCTGGCGATGGGACGGGAGAGCTCTTTCAAAGCTCCGACCGCTACCCGCAATCCCCGGTCGAGTCCGCGTTTCAGGTCCACTGCGCTTGCGCCGGCCGCAACGTTGTGCAGGCCGTCTGCAAAAATTGCCTGGCAGAGAATTGCGGCCGTGCTTGTTCCATCACCGACGGCATCGCCAGTGCGTTCCGCTGCTTCACGGACCATTTGAGCACCCAGGTTGGCTTCGGCGTCCTTTAGTTCGATCTCTTTCGCAATCGTGATGCCGTCGTTGCACACGATCGGTTTTCCCCACTTCTTTTGAATGAGCACGCACTTTGATTTCGGGCCGAGCGTGATCCGAACGGCATCTGTCAAAGTCGTTGCACCGCTTAGGATCTTTTCCCGCGCTGCGGAACGGAACAGTAGCTTTTTGGCCGCCATTTCCACATCTCCTTTTAAACCACCATTCAAGCTGCCGGCGATTCGGTCTATGGCACTCGTCACAACCTGTTGTGGTGCCGAGCTGGCGCTTGCTCGCCGATCGTTGCCCTCAATTCAAGGGTTCTTAAGGACGAGTCATTTCCTTTGGACGATTAGTCACGAAGACCTCTCGAATGATTGGCGCTACCGAGAGGACCGTGATTTTTGCGACCTCAATCCCCCGACGAAGAGGGACCGTGTCCGTGCAAAATATTTGCTTCACTCCGAGGGACCATAACTTGAGCCAGGTTGATCCAGTGAAGAGACCGTGGGTGACCAGGATGTAAATTTCCTGCGTTCCGGCCGCTGACAGCTTTTCGCAGGTGGAAACGAGGGTTTCGCCCGTATCAATCATGTCATCGACGATCACGACTTTTGCTCCGACTTTGCCGATCGGGCCCGAATGCACAATTCCTTTGTCAGTTCTTCTCTTTTCGAAGTAGGGGATCTCACGATCCGGCATCCCCGCCGCTTTCGTTACAGCTTCGCAGCGGCCGATTGCTCCGTTGTCCGGCGCCACGATCGTTGCATCTACAAGCCCATGCCTCTCGATAACTTCTGCGAACAAGCCGTCCGTTGAAAGTGAGATCAGCGGAATGGGAAACAACTGTTTGTCTCGTTCGCTGTGAACATCGACGGTGAGTACCTGATCGACCCCCGAGCTTTTCAGGAGGGCTCCTACCCACGCGGTACCTAGGCTTTCTCCAGGTTTATCTTTATCCTGCCTGCTGTAAGCGAGATAAGGGAGCACGGCTGTGATTTTGTCCGCTCCCTCTTTCTTGAGTGTCTCCGCTAGCAAGAGCACGGAGAGCAGGGATTCATCGGGTGGAGCGATCGTGCCCAATATCAGGCAATGCTCGCCAGCGACGGCTCCTCCGATTCGTGCGTGTAATTCCTGATTTGCATAGCGACCAATTTCGAATCGAGCAATGTGGACAGGCGTAGCTTCTCGCAGTTGTCGTGCGATATTCTCGTAACCCGGAAAACTCAACAGAATCATATTTGTCCTCAAGGCTGATCGTTGGATGTAGTCTCCTCGCTCTAGAACTTAATCCAAGCCGCTACTGCCCTGGGCCGCTCAGTGACTCCTTCTCTTGGAAACAACGTGGACAGTGCTGGCTTGCGGCCCTTTTTCTCCCTGCTCCTCGGCAAACCGGACGGTTGTCCCAACCTTCAAACGCGCGAACGCTCGGCCGAGAACGCTGTTCTTGTGAAAATAGATATCGCTGGTGAAATACACGCGGCACGGGCCGGTGGTTTTCGAAGACAAAGCGCATCATAAGGAATTCTGCGTTCTGACAAAACAGCCATATGAGCTTAGCGCCCTGACGAGAGCCCGATCATCTGCCCGGAATCAACCTCGGTCAGTTCTAATTATACCTCTGGAAGAGCCCAGCGGAATTCCTTGCAATAAGTTATACCTGACGCCCGTACTGCGCAACGCTACAGCGGGTTGTAGACGGCGTACCTTTTTGGCGGTTACCTGAAAGGCGTGCAGCGGGTCAAGTAGTCGTCGCCACGACACGAGCTTCGCTCAACGACGCACGGCTCCCTCGGCGGCTTCCCGAGATTCGCAGCCGGAGAAGTTTCGCCACGCCGACCTGGGCTTGGCCGGCGTATCATGATATATTCTTGCCGATTTCAATTGTTTTAGAGAACGGCCATTCCAGCATAGCGTCCTCCTCTGTTGGGCAGCCAGGAGGGATGCTTGCGGCAACCCGAGCGCCGGTTCCTTCCACGCACGAGCCTCCAGATTCCTCTGCGGTTTCGGCTCGCCGCCAGGCAAGGCCCCGAATGCGCGTGTCAAACCATAAATATCTCTATGTTGGGAGCCTACTTTTCTGCGGGCGTCGCCCCAGAGTTGGGCGAGCTTGTACAAGTATTCATCGAAATTCCCGAAGAAGTGAGCGGGAAGCCAACTACTCAATATTGTTTTACGGCGAGGGTCATCCACGTTGAGACGGATCGGCTCGTGGCGGGTAAGATCGGCGTAGGCGTCAATTTCTACTCTTACGAGCGCGTGGAGAAATCGAAGCAAAGGCGAGACTGAGCGCAGTTTTGCAGACTGTAGTGCGGATGAAATACCTAAGGGTTGTGAGTTCTTCAGGCTGGCTCAGGGGAAGCGAGAGCAGGCAGAGCGGCGATCTGACAGGCGTCGGGAAACCTGGACGCTTTCCACTGTTCTGAGTCATGCGGCGATTCTTGCGAGCCGCTTAACGGCAGCTGTGAATTCCCGGTGCAGATCACAAGATCGAAAAGCGGGCATGTGTGATCGGCGTCACTGCAATGCTTCGCGATTACCGAGTACATTGCGCGATGCTTGGTGAAGAAAATCTAAGTCACCGCCAAATACTTTATGAGGAATTTATGCCATGAGCGAAAAATCAGTAGCGGCGCAGCCCGCAATAGCGCACAAGGACGATGCAGATCTGCAGCATGATGTTCAGGAGGAATTGCGTTGGGACCCCAGCATTCACGCCGAGCAGATCGGCGTGTCCGTGAAGAACGGCGTTGTCGAACTCGACGGTCATGTTGACAGCATCTGGGACAAATATGCTGCCGAGCGCGCCACAATGCGCGTCGCCAAAGTCAAGTCCGTGGCGAGCGAGATCAAAGTCGACCCGCCCTCTTCGGCAACCCGAACGGATGAGCAAATCGCACGCGCGGTGTCGAACCACATAGAGTGGAACTGGTTGGTGCCTAAGACCATAAAGGTGCAGGTGACCGATGGCGTGATCACGCTTGAAGGCACAGTCGAGTGGCAATACCAGAAAAAGGAGGCCGAGGAAGGCCTTTTGCGGTTAATCGGTGTGAAAAGCATTCGAAACTGGATCACGGTCAACCCGAAGGCTAGCGCCGTCGGAGTTAAGAGCAAGATCGAAGACGCGTTGAAGCGCAACGCAGAGATCGATGCCACCCATATCAAGGTCGAGACGTCTGGCGGCACGGTGACGCTTCGTGGCAATGTCCGTTCCTTGGTGCAGCGGCAGGAAGTCGAAGACGCAGCCTGGGCGGCCCCGGGCGTCGTCAAAGTCGAAAACGATCTCATGTGCTGCCTCTCTTGAGCAGATCAACTAACTCCTTAAAGCAGGATATTCGGAGAAGTGCGCTGCGTAGGTTGGCAGTCAGGCCCTAGGGATTATATAAAGATAAAATCCGAACCGATGGCGGAAATCCCGATCTAAAAATAAACAAGGAGAATTCCGTGAAAACTGATTTCGAATTGCAACGAGATCTTCTGGATGAACTCGCTTGGGAACCCAGTGTTGACGCCGCCGAAATTGGCGTGTCCGTCGAAAACGGCATCGTGATACTCAACGGCACAGTGAAGAGCTTCTCGGAAAAGTGGACGGCCGAGCGCGTAGCTCAGCGAGTGGAAGGAGTCCGGGCTATTACGGACGAACTCGTTGTGAAGCTCCCCGGAGATAGCCATTACACCGATACCGATATCGCTAGCGCAGCGGTTAATGCCCTGAACTGGAATGCTTCCGTGCCGCGCAACCAGATCAAGGTCCTTGTCGAAAACGGTTGGATCACGCTTCAAGGGAGTGTGGAATATCATTACCAGAAGGACGCTGCGGGAGGCGCAGTACGCACCTTGAAGGGTGTGAAAGGCATGTCCAACTTGATCGCCATCACGCCACGCGTTTCCGCAGAAGACGTAAAGAACAAAATTAAAAAAGCACTGCACCGAGCCGCGCAGGTAGACGCGGAAAAGATTACCGTTGACACGGATGGCCGCCAGGTGACCTTGCGCGGGAATGTTCGAACTTGGGCGGAGCGTGAGGAAGCAGAACGGGCGGCTTGGGCTGCCCCCGGTGTATCTAGCGTTCAAAACGATATACGCATTGTCGCTGCCGTCAGTGCGTAGTCAACCACAACCAGATAACTCGTCCATAAGCCCAGAAGGGAGTGTTTTCACCCTCTTCGCAAAACCCAGGTAAAGGCTTGCCGAGGAGCGTGCGCGTTATGGGGGTCCTTGTCTTTGACGGGGTATATGGGCTCAACGCCCTGTTTCCGGCCCACCCCTGACCAGCCACGCCAACACCCTGCCCTAGGCATTGCGGCCAACCCAAGCGCGAGGCTCTGAGCAGTTCGTGGCCGGTTGGTGTAACTTACGCTGCGGAGAGGAAGCCCCGGTAAAATGTCGTACACGGACTTCGAGGTCATCATTCAGGATAAAAAAAAGGAGAGTGATGAATCGATTTTTTCTATGTGCGCGCGCAGCCGCTGTTGCGACCGCGGTGGTTCTCGGCATGTCCGGCGCTGTCCCAAATCAAAAACCAGACCAAAACTCAGATCAGACCGCCGGACGCACAAAAGTCGCCGCAGGCGAATACGTCGTCGTCGAACAAAGCAACGGCGGCGCCGTCGGGCCCTTCGGCGAAGAGATCTATAATTTCGACGAAACCTGGACGCTATGGCACACGCCGAACGGCCAGTACGAAATCGAGGGCGATCGGCGCTTCGAGTCCCCTCGCGACTTGAAGCGGACCAGCCCATTTCGCGCCACGCTGAGCCGCGATTTCACTCTGCTTCACATCACCGAACTAGAGCGTCTCCGGTGGCTCCCCGGCGCCGGCCCGCTGAACTGCGACTTCCGACCTCGTGAGCTGCTCTGTTCCGCCAGAGCCCGCGAACCCCTCACACTCCGCACGCCGATGCAGCATCCCTACGCCTTGCTCTGGCCGATCTCGGCCTTTTCGCTCAGCGGACTCACGCGCGAGGTGGAACGCGATCCCGATCGCGCTTCTCCTGTGCAATTCGTCGTGATCGAGCAGCCCAGCCCAGTGATGCCGGTGCAAACGACGGTTCTCAGTGGCGAGCTGCGCTATCTGGGCCAGGAGAAGCTCGTCGCCGCCGGAGAGACCTGGGCCGCCTTCAAATTTTCTTTCGCGCCAGTCATGTACCCGCCCTTCCTGATCTGGACCTCCGCCAAAGGGCTTCTTCTAGCCCTAGCCGTCGAACATGAACATATAAACTGGCCCCAGGAAGGCATACGTTTGGTCCACATCGAAAAGTCCCCCGACTTCTGACCCTTTTGACCCAACGTGCCGGACGGCGCAGCCGGGCGGGGCTATCGTAGGCCATATTCCGCAATTTCTCGGGCACTGCCCATCCAAACGAGATCAGTGAATGAGCCTATACTGGGCGATGACGTCCATCCCTGCGTCTGCGAGTGTTGAAAATGGATGGCGATGACTACTTAATTCTCCCAGGGGAGCACTCGCAGTGAAGACTCCAGCGTCTGTCAGGAGGTAAAAAATGATTTCGCCGCTGCGCGGTAATGGGTAGCTTGTGGTCGGGTGTGTTTGCGGTTGGTTCTTAACGGCGACGGCGACCATTTTCTGGGCGGCTTTGCGAACAGATTCATGGGATTCGGGACCGCTCAGAAAACCCCCTCCATTACTTAAATAAACATTGGCGGATCCGTCGGAAAAGGCCACGACCGTTGTAGTACCCATCTCCAAGCCCCAATCCATAACTACACCCCACGGTTCCGTTGCCGTAGAAGTCGGAGCGAGGCCAAGTCTTGCACGCGAATTATGAAGGGCCAGATTCCGGAGACTTTGATAATCGGTCGACGGCCGCTTCAACACCGTTTGTCCCTGTAAACGTCCGCGCAGGAAGAGCGAAAGCCCAGTAGCAGTGAGGATGACGATTACGGCAATAGCCAGTTTCTTCACGGTCGTTTCGGGATCGTCAGTTTGTTAACTGAGGTTCAGACAATGCTAACACCATGCTCTGAGATAAGTCCTCTCCTGAGAAACTGGGAAGCTAACTCTTATATTTTCTGTAACACCGCTTCGCGTTCCGCCCGGAGCGATCCCACTGCGCCCGCCCCGCGCGCACTCGCAACGACGGATCGCCACTCCCAAGGGAACGTCACTCAGAAAAGCGGGGCGTAGCACCCAGCATATTCGGGCGTATAAACAATGGCGATATCGCTCGAAGAGAAGGTTGCGATTATCACGGGAGCGAGTTCGCGCGCTAGTACGGGTTTCTGCGGAGGTGGATTTCGTCAGGCAATGCATCCCACAAAACTGCAACCGGCTCGTTTGGTTGTGTGAAACCGATCAGGCTTGGAAGGTAATGGCCTGGCGACTCTTGGCCGACGTGCTCGTAGGGTGTCTGGAGGTCGCCTTCCTTAGTCAAACGGACAACGAAGTTGCTCGTGGGATGTGAAGCCCCGGAGTCACGCAGCGGCTCCTCGAAATGGCCCACGAGCCACAAATCTCCCGATGGCGAGAACTCATCCTGGTCCACGTAAACCGTCTTATACTCATTGGCCTCGGCAAACTCAGAAAGGAGCATTGTCACGCTGACGCGCGTTCGGATTTCTCCGCTGCGACTCAGGACGATCAATTCGCCAACCGGAGCGAGATAGACCTCGACGACCTGATTGGTAACGGTCATGCGCGATCCTCCGTGCAAAGGGTCACCGAGGGCGTCGCCAACAGGGTCGTCCGTATCGGCGAACAGCTTTCGTGGCAACATCTTCTCGGCGGGATGGCCAGATTGGTCATAACCGACTATGAGCGGATGGGAGTCGTGCGAGGATCTTTCACCATCGACCCTCCCGAGAGTGAGCACTTTGCCCTGGCCGTCCATCGCCACTGCACCTATTTCGTCCGGCACGGCGCTCAGATTCTTGACCAGTGCCCCGCGTCTGTCGAATAGGAGAATGCGCTCCAACGCGTAGACGTGTCTCGAACGGGGGATGTTCAAGCTGCACGCGACCAGTACAGAGCCATCTGCGCCGACCGTCAGCGAATCTATAGTGACTGAGCGCGCAAACGGAAAGTTCGCCAGGACATCGAGGGAACGCTTCTGGCCGGAGACAGGATAGATGTCGATGAGGGGAAGGGGTCTGTACTGCTGATGCTCGTAACCACCGTAACTTACGAACTCGTTGCGAGCACCGTTCCATTTCATGAGGGCATGCGACTCGGCAGGGCCATCCGTTTGAATAAAGAAATCGTCATCAGTCCTGGTGGCTTGCAGTTGCTGCCGGGGATGCGCAACGGCAATGGCTACGGATAAGGTTAAAACGAGGCCGAGCAGCCCAACCCCCGAAGACTTATACATCTTTGCGGTACATGATGCGTTCATTGAACGATTGAAAGCGCTAGGCCGTCTAACGACTCGCTGAACATCACGAAACGCCAGTGTTTATGAGGGGTTTGAGCGCTGTTTGCCGCATCGATGGTTTTGCTTTCGCCAGCATCTCGGCCATCGCTCGCCCCGATTAACCCGAGACCTAACGGCGCCCGCCGCCGAAGCCCCCGAACCCTCCTCCATGGAACCCCCCAACTCCTCCACGGAATCCGCCGCCGGGCTCGAATCCATGTCCGTAAGGAGCATGCATCTCAGTGAACGCATGTGGGTGGCCGATGCCGGGATAGCCACCGTAGAAGAAGGGCGAATGGTAGACCGCAAAGGGCGAATAGAAGCCCCAGCCGAACGGGCTGTAGAAGATACCTGCGCCCGGTAAGAAGGTGTAGCAATCAAACCACGGATCCCAATACCATCCGGGTCCGATCCATCCGGGTCCGCCGGTCACGTAAAGGCGAGCCTGATCCACGCTGGCTTCCGCTAAGTAACCGGATCGCAGTGCGGACCAGCGGAAGAGATCACCCTCATAGTTGCGAGCGTCGAAGCCTTGGGACTTGAGCTTCGCGTTTGCGTTCAGCACCACTTCTTGCTCTTTTCCTAGCGTGACCTTTTTGTCGTTTTCCAGGACTTGAGCCTTGCCCTTGAAAACGCGAATCGCCTTCTCGTCGGCGTTGAAGTCATACAACCCGTTTTGCAGGATTTTTGTCGTCGCGCCGCCCTCCTCGACGCGGATATCGTTGTTCTTGGTGACATCCGTGCCCTCCACGATGGCATGGCCCCTGTCCATTTCAACGTCCGTGTTGGCCAGCCCCGCATTGAGCATTTTCACTGAGCTGTTGTTGTCAACCCGAAGAAATACGCCCGGACTGAGCAAAACCTCTACTTTGCCGTTTTGCGTGTTCAGCGTCTGCCCAGCCTGCAACTGCGCCGAGCCGACCGAGCTCGGGCTGAGCGTTTCCGTGCCGATGGAAGCTTGACCCTCGACGTAGTTGATGCTGCCCGGTTGAGCGGGAGTTGAATTTTGCGTTTGCCCCCAGCCACTCCTAGGCAGAAGTGCCGCCAGTAACAGGGCGCTGCCAATTGGTAATAATTTCGCCAATCTCATGTTTATACTCCTGCCACTTAGATGCCCACGAAGGCGGAATTCGGGGCCTCCGACATTCCACTCGGTCGCAGCATCGCAGCGTTTGCGCAAGGTTGGATTGCGGCGATATGAAAAAACGCCGCCTCCTCATCAAGGAATGATCAGCTACCTAATCGGACGATATCCCAGGTAGACGGGGCCAAGCCACCAAACCCCATGGCGCCCGGCCCCAGCACCAATAAGGCCCCCAGGCCCAGCCAGACCGATGAGGCAAGCTTCCAGATCGATTCGGTGAGAGTTCGCGTTGTGGTTGTAAATGGATATTGTCGCGAACCCTGTTCCAGTTGTCCCGGCCGTCGGCATTAGGGGCGTTGATGACCCTGTACTGCGCCTCAAACGCCAGTTCCTCGAATGGTGATAAGTTGATCCTTGCTGACCGTGGTGCTGCCTTCAGAGGCGGAGACCTGCGCTTCGCCGTCATAGACCGTCACGAGAGTATCGCCATCCGAATTCACCTCAACTCGGTAGCGGCCTCCGCGAACAGGATGGATCGAAACGTTGGGCGTGTCGATCTCGACACTTGTCTGAGAACCCTTCAGTACAGAATAATTGCTCAGTCCCTGACTAACCCTGAACCTGAATGCGATTTCTATCGAGCGTTGCGATAGTGGCTTGCGTACCCTGGTCCATGCGTAGGATATCCGCGTAGTCGAGTTGAAGCTCCGTTCGCGAAGCCTTGCCAGTTGCAACCTTGTCGCCGGCCATGAGCAGCATATTCAAGCCAACCGATGAGAAATTACGGGAATCCGCCCGCCGCATGGTGACGTGGCCACGTATAAAGGTTACCCGCGCGACGCCGGGATCAATCTGCCTTCTCGCAGGCGCTTGAGCCCCAACCGGAACTACTGGGAGAAATACGAGAATCGGAAGTGCACCGTGCAACGCCGAAAGCCGCCGCCGCGCAGCCAAGATCGATGGCGCGGTGGCGGCTTTCAAAGTTTTGGAAATCTCCTGCCGCGACCGGACCATTCAGTTCAAAATACATCTTTGCTTATTTCCCCTTCTCGCCTTTCGCAGGTTTCTTGGTGCTCTTCTTCTTGGCCATCTCCGCTCCTTTGCGACGAATGAAGGGTCCATCCGCCAGCTGACACTGTGCAAAAGCGCTTCCGCTTATCTCGCGACTCCGCTTGACTCTGTGATCCCTGTCACAGCGGTGCGCGATGATTCTCGCATAACTCCGTCTGCAAGTGATCTATCGTTCCCGAAGATTATGGCCTTCGATCCAATCCGGCGCGCGACCTGCCTCGGCCTTCTCTGCCTGTGGACTTTATCCGCCGCGGGCTGTAAGACCGGCCTCGGCAACCGAATGAACGCCGCCGACGAGTCCAGCGCCGGTCAATCCTCTGAGCGGCTCACACCCGAAGGCCAGGCGCTGCTCCAGAATTTTCTGAATGCGGCGCAGCTGCCCGATCTTCGTTGGCCGAATTTTGAAGCCGATCGATCCGAGGCCGCGCAATTCTATCAATCTTACGGCAGCGAGTTGCCATGGTTTCGGCATGGCAAGCCCACTCCCCAGGCCGAGGCGACTATTCGCGAACTGCAAAACGCGCAGTACAAGGGCCTGAATCCCGAAGATTACGACGGCCAACTCTGGGCCGCGCGCCTCTCCCTGATCGAAAAACTCGCGGAATCTGAAATGGTTCGCTTCGATCTTGCCCTCACCGTCTCAACCATGCGCTACATCTCCGATCTGCATCTCGGTCGCGTCAATCCGCGGCTCTTCCACTTCGATCTGAATATTGATCATACGAATTTCGAGCTGTCCGATTTCTTGCGAACGCAAATCGTCGAGGCCCAAAACGTCCGCGCCGCTCTGGCAAAAGTTGAGCCGCCGTTTCCCGTCTATGCCCGCACAGAAACCGCGCTGAAGACGTACATCGATCTCGCCCGCCAGGATGACGGCCAGCCGCTTCCCGCCGTCTCAAAAAAGATCCAGCCCGGCGATCCTTACGCCGCAGCGCCCGAGCTCGAAAAAAAGCTGGCCCTTGTCGGCGATATTCCGCAATCGCCCGCATACACGGACGAAATCTATCGCGGCGCGCTTGTCACTGGCGTAAAGCGCTTCCAGGAGCGCCACGGTCTCGAACCCAGCGGCATCATCGACGATGCGACCTTGCGCGAACTGAACGTCCCGCTGAGCCTCCGCGCTCGGCAGCTTGCCCTCGCAATGGAGCGGTTGCGCTGGCTGCCGCATGAGTTTGACCGGCCGCCCATCGTCGTCAATATTCCCGAATTTCGCCTCCACGCCGATGACGACACCTACCGCTGGGCTCTCTCCATGAAAGTGGTCGTCGGGAATGCCTATCACGATCAGACGCCGGTCTTTGCCAGCCAAATCACCGCCGTCACCTTTCGCCCGTATTGGAACGTTCCCTACAGCATTCTGCGCGCCGAGTTGATACCTCATTGGAAGAAGAATCCCTTGTACCTCGCCCAGAATTCCTATGAGCTCGTCGACAAAAGCGGACATGTCGTTAGCGATGGCTCGATGGATCAAAATATCGATCGGCTCCTTTCAGCCGACTTCCGCGTCCGTCAGATTCCGGGCCAGGAGAACTCACTCGGCCTGATCAAATTCGAAATCCCCAGCCCCTACGACGTCTACATGCACGGCACGCCTGCAACCGAACTGTTTTCGAAATCCCGGCGGGACTTCAGCCACGGCTGCATTCGCGTCGAGGATCCCGTGGCGCTCGCGCAGTGGGTGCTTCGCGATAAGGCCGAGTGGACGGAAAGCGCGATTCGCGCGGCGATGGAGGGAGATCAAACCTTTCGGGTCAAACTCGATAAACCGCTGCCCGTGCTGATTCTCTACGCTACCGCGGTTGTGATGGAAAATGGCGAGGTGCACTTCTTTGACGACATTTACGGCCTCGACGCCGAACTCGAACAAGCCCTCGCTCGAGGCTATCCCTATAGGTCCTCGGCCGAACTGCCGCCCGAACTGCCGCCCAAACCCTAGTGTCCCGAGTCATTGAATTCTTGCATAAATCAGCGGCCATGAGCTTTCATCGTGGCGGTGGCGAATCGCGCTATGTTGGCCAGGATCGTGTCTGCCGACTTGGTCCAAACAAAGGGTTTGGGATGTTCGTTACTGGCATCGAGAAATTCCCGAATGGCAGTTTTCAGTTGCCCCACACTGGTATGGGAGCCGCGCCGAATCTGCCGCTCGGTGAGCAAGCCAAACCAGCGCTCAATCAGGTTGAGCCAGGACGCGTGGGTGGGCGTGAAGTGCAGGTGATAGCGGGGGCGGCGGGCGAACCAGCGGCGGATGGCTGGAGTCTTGTGGGTCGCGTAGTTGTCCAGCACCAGGTGCACCTCGCCTTCTGGCGGCAAGTTGGCGTCCAGATGATCGAGAAATTTCTGGAACTCGCGGGTCCGATGACGCGCAAAGCATTTTCCCATCACATTGCCGGTGGCGATGTCCAGGGCTGCGAACAGCGAGGTGGTCCCATGCCGCTGGTAATCGTGACTGCGGCGCTCGGCTTGTCCCGGCTGCATGGGTAAGATGGGCTGCGTACGGTTGAGCGCTTGAATTTGGCTTTTCTCGTCCACACAAAGGACCAGCGCGTGGTCCGGCGGGTTCATGTACAGGCCCACGATGTCACGCACTTTCTCCACCAACAAGGGATCGTTAGAGAGTTGAAAGGTCTGGCTGCGATGGGGCTGCAGTCCGAAGGCCCTCCAAATGCGACTAATCGCGGATTGACTTAGGCCTGTTTTTTCTGCCAATCCGCGAGTGCTCCAATGGGTGGCACCTTTCGGGACCGATTCCAGCGTGAGCTTCACAACGCGCTCCACATCATCGTCTCCGATTTGGCGCGGGGCTCCCGGACGCGGCTCATCCAACAAGCGCTCGATGCCTCCGGCGATGAACCGCTTACGCCAAAATCCAACCGTAAAGGCGGTAGTCTTCAGTTGCCGGGCAACTGTCGCGTTGCTCTTGCCGCTACCACATTGCAGAATGATCCTGGCCCGGAAACTCAAGGCCCGTTGGGAGCGAGACTGCTGCGCCAATCGCTTCAATTCCTGAGTTTGCGTCTCGCTCACCACCAGTTCGTGCTTCTTAGGACGTCCACGCGGATTGGCCATGCACCATCAAAGCATAGCTTACATATTTATGTAATCTATTTATGACTCAGGACACTAGAACCTACCAGCGCCGGATTCGCCCCACGTCCACATGAACGAAGCGCGATTCCGGGTAGTAGCCCACCCCGCCGCGCCGAAGCGAAAGAGCCGCGTTGCGCAGCGTCAATGTAGCCACGCCTGGCACGCGGATATCGATCGCCTCGCCGGCCATGTGCAAGCTGTTCGCCGCCACGCCCGATGTGGTGCGGCGAAGAAATTCGTTGCTCCACGGCGTCCGGTAACCGCACACAATGTCGATCTCTCCATTGGGCCGTCCTACGGTCGAGGCCAGATCGTGCAACAGGTCAAAGAGCCGCACATCGAGTTGCATCACGTCGCCCGTGCGATGATCCCGCAGGAATTGATCCAGGCGCGCGACCGCCGAGGGAATGTACTGATCTCCCCGGCGATACACGATATCGATTCGCTCGTTCGTGTGCGTGTGGTAGAGCCGCAGCCGGTATTCCAGCTGTGCAGCCGCCGGCGTTTCTGCCGGCCTTGCAGGCAGGCATGAGATTCCCGCAAAAAGAATAAAAATACTGAGGCACGGTAAGATCGCTTTTCGAAATTTCAAAGACCCTCTCAGGTTTTCCTGAACGCTGAATGCCATTTTAGAGCAATTAGAGCAAAATGAGCCCATACTAATCGGGAGTTCGCAAACCTGACGCCAAAGGCGTAATCTCCGCAATCGTTTCCCGTCGCGGCCGTCCCGATCTCGTCGCGGATGCCCTCCGCGCGGTTCGCGCGCCCACGCTTCTCATCGTCGGCGGCGAAGATGTTCCCGTGATCGCCGATCACCAGCTCCTTTTCCGGTGAGGCGAGTTTTGCCAGCGCGTCGTGATTCATGTTCCTGGCGCCACCCACCTGTTCGAGGAACCCGGAGCGTTGCAGCAAGTCGCACGCCTGGCCGCGAACTGGTTCAGCCGCCATTTTGGAATCGCCGAGCAGCTTCGCCGGCGCGCTGCACGCCCATAATCTGCGGACGCCGAAATTCGGCCGGCACTCGAGTATAGTCGCCTTCACCGGCCCGTCTTCGCCGCCTTGCTTCTCGCCTGCCGAAGCCACGCCGCCATGCCGTCCATCGCCTTCAGCCTCTCGGCAGCTTCGCCACTCACCACTTCGATTTGCGCCTCCTGCTTTCGCAGCAGCCCGGGAAGAACCTCCTCAAAGGTCACATCGCGCCGCGCCCCGCGGCAGACCGGGCATACCGGATCGGCCGATCGGTCCGTCCAGCCGCACTGAACGCATTCGTGCAGCGTCGGATTCAGTCCACGCGCGATGATCAGCGTCCGCACTTTCGTAAATGCGCAGCATAGAGTTCTTGCGACGTTTGTGCAGAGGAGAAACGAATATGCGGTATCCCTTCTGACCAGCTTCTTTTTGTTGTTTACGTTGGCGGCAGCACATGATGGCCGAACGGTGAACCCACAATTCCCGCCCAGCTATATACCGTCGGGCCAGGAAATGTATAAACAGTTTTGTGCAGCGTGCCATGGAGCGGACGGCAAGGGTGATGGTCCAGCGGCGTCAAACCTCAAGACGCGCCCTTCCGACTTAACAACTTTGGCCAAGCGTCATGAGGGAAGTTTCCATACGATTACGTTTCAACGATCCTACGCTTTGGTCCAGCGGTTTCTGCTCAGGCTCGTCGAACATGCCCACTTGGGGACCCATTTTTAGCATTATAGAAAAGAGCAACGAACAAGCCGTACAGCAACGCATCAACCGTCTCTGCGATTACCTAGCTCATTTGCAGGAAAATGGCGGTGTCTCTTCGCGCCCTAAGTGAGCGCGTGGATTAGGGGGATGAGGCCGATACGCCGCAATTCGTGTTCGCCAATCGTAAGCTATTGCGTGCCCTGGGTCCCCACTGGTCCGGTGTGCCAGACTTCTTCGCAGTATTCCAGGACGGCGCGGTCAGAGGAGAAGTTGCCGATACGTGCAGTGTTGAGAATCGACATTCGATTCCATTGCTCATCGTCATTGAAAACCTGGTTGACCCTCATTTGGCAGTCAACATATGCTGGATAATCCGCGAGCAGCATGTATTCGTCGTAGTTCAAGAGATTGTCCACCAGAGGGCGGAACAGATTGGTATCGCCGCGCGAGAATTGCCCAGAGACTAGCCCGTCCAATACTTCGCGCAGATCTCCATTCCCCTCGTAGTAATCCCTGGGATTGTAGCTGCTCGCCTTCAGCGATTGGATCTTCTCTGTTGTAAGGCCGAAGAGAAAGAAATTCTCAGCTCCGACCTGCTCCCTAATTTCTATATTTGCGCCATCCAGCGTCCCGATGGTCAATGCTCCGGATACCTGCCAACGGTGTAATACAAATTGTCCATGAAGGCCCGCTTGAGGGCTTCGACGCTTGACCCTATGAGGCTCTCTCCTGGGATAACCCGATCAGGCCGCTCTCGGCTCGTCTTGGCTACCTGATCCATGTGTGCCTCCATACTCGAGCAGGCGCAGAGGAAATCTAATCTGCCTCGATTGCGATCGGTAATCGTATAGCCGATGGCGTGCGGGTGTATACTCCGGAGCCTCGTCGAACATCTTCCCACGCCCGCCATGGGCGATCCTTGCACCGGCCGTTGTCGCGGCACGAGACGGTCGGTTGTAAGGTACAGATTCGGTGCACTCGCAGTTCGCGCCCAGCAGCAACGCGAGTCGATAGAATTGCACGCCTAGATCTGGCCCGCACGCCCTTGCAAACCGCTACCTAACTATCTTCCCATTTTTGCGAACTTCCTGATGGAGCCTCGCCGGAGTGAGCTAAATGCCGTCACGGAGTGTCTGGATTTTCGCTTCTCCATCTTTTCCTAGGGTCCACTATATGGCTGGGAAATCCTCTGTCGTTTAAGGCGAGGGCGTGCATCTTCTATGCTGTGCTGATGCGTTTGTTCCGATCTGTTCGGGATAACCTTCCTGCCGTTTTCTGAGAGATCGATGCAAGGCGCAAAAGCTTATCGAGTTCACGATCTTTGGCGGGCACCTCCGCTGACGAGTGTTTGCGAGGACAAGTCTTGGCCTGGGCTGCCATAGTGTCTTAGTTTAGGCTATCTTCTCGATTTGCCACTTCCGCGTGGCGGGATCGAAGCCTGATCCATCGAATCGGTCATGATGGGCGACTTCGGGAAGCGGCGCATTTTCTGAGCCGCCGATTTCACGGATGCGCATATTGCGCCCCGTTCGGCAGGTGACCTGAAATATGTGTCCGTAGGGCGAAATCACTCTAAAGGTTCCGTCCTCATTCCGCAGAGCTTCTGCTGGATTATCGACTTCACGTCTTGTCTCTCGAACCATAATGCCTCCGAATTTGAGGGCGGCGCAGCAACTCGGCCACGACGGTTCGCTGATAACCGTGACGCCTAATGGTGTCTAGTCTAAGCAGCTCCCCTGGCCAGCACGATCTGAGGCACTCGGCCCTGGTCGATGGCCCGGTAGGTTTTCACGACTTCCTCGATAGACAGTTCCGGCCGTTTGCCGATCCCAGGTGCTTCCGCTCGTAAGAGAAGGTCGTCGATGGAGATCACACCTGCGAGCGTTCCGTTTGCTCCAATCACGGGTAGCCGCCGCACTACTCCTTCCTGCATCAACTGTAGTGCGATATGAACGTCATCATCAGGCGAACACGCGAACAGCCTGTTCGACATCACTTCACCGACCGTGATGTCTCCAGGAAGACGATTGCGAGTCCCCAGAGCTATGGAAACGTCCCGATCCGTGACTACCCCGGCGATCTTGCCGTTTGGTCCCATAACAGGAAGAAATCCGCAGTTCCCAACCCACATGAGTTCCGTTGCGGATCCGAGATTCGTGTCGACCTGGCAGTAGTAAGCGGTCCCCGTCATTGCATCTTTCACTTTCATTGGCTTCCTCTCGATTTCTTCACGCGCGGGTTTTTCCTTCTTTCCGGCGTGATCCCGCTCATCTTCACCTGTTCCTGAGTTACGCCGTAAGGCTCGTAAGGCCTCCGAGAAAGCAGCAAGGCGAAGCAGAGATTCGAACTCCATCTCGTCCTGGACTCTGCCTTTGGAGTTTGGTCCTGGCATAGGGAAAGGAAGCCAGAATAGAATTTCTGGAACAAAGTGCGCTGTGACGCCGATCACACGTCATGCTGCCGCATAGGTAAAATGTATTGGGGAGTGAGATACGGCCCTAGAATCAAACCCTAGCAGCAAACGGTAACGTCGCCCTCACAGCGGGAAGCCAGGCGACAGATTCGACAGTTTTTCAAATGACACGGCACTTCGCAGAGTGGGCGTTCCAAAAGGTAGTCCTAAAGCCACAGCAGTATCGGCGAAAGACGACGAACTATGGTGTGCAGAGTGTTGCTTTACGGAATAGCGCACCTCTTGGGATCAAGCCGAAAAAGGCACATGGATGTTCTTCTGCGGAAAAACATGCCATTGAGCTGGGACTTGTCTGGTAAATTCAAATAAAACCAGCGCTAAAACTCTGGTGAAGTTGTCATTTTAGCCCGGCGCAAACTGTCAAGACCGGACACGTCGCATGCGCGACCACTTTGTGCGCCGTCGTCCGTTCCAGGTGAGTCGCGGCGCGTAAATGGCCCGCGACGTTGCGCACCCCCAGAATGATCAAATCCGCTTCATGTTCTATAGCGGCCTCGAGGATCTGCTCGGCGGGATTCCCGTATCGCACAACGGATTCTGGACGGCACCAGAGTTCTGCATCGGTCGGAATAAGCCTACGGAGTTGGCTAATAGCATTGGCGACCGACTCCTCCGCGCCCTGCCCCGCGGGAGCGTTATTTGGTTCTGTCAAGACGTGCAACAAGATAAGGCGCGACTCGTTCTCCTGAGCCATCCAGACGGCATAGGGTACTGCAGCCAGAGACTCCTGAGTGAAATCAGTTGCGAACAGAAGGTGCTGGAACTTTGCCGCTTTAGGGAGGCGCGACCACGGCCCGATCGTAAGCACAGGGACATACGAACGCCGGAATATTTCTTCGGCAGTAGAGCCCAATAGAAGTTTTCGATAACCGGTGCGCCCGTGCGTGCCCAGCACGATCAAATCGATGCCATATTCCTTGATTGCGCCCTCAACCAATGGCCAAACTTCTGGTCCGCGTTCCACAGATGTCTCATGTGGCAGACCAGCAAGTTCCGATTCCAGCCGCTGCATTTCCGATTCCGCTCGTTCCTCGCGTGCTTCGATCATAACTTCGGCAGGCGTGGCTTGGGCAATGGGAACAATTGATAATACGTGCAGAAGGTATACTTTAGCATGATACTCACGTGCGATGGCCATCGCGAAAGGAAGCGCTGCCTCCGATGGTTCGGAAAAGTCCGTAAGGTAGAGTACGCTTTTCAGCGTGACTCTGCTCCGCTTGCAACGACTGTCATGATCCCTCTCCTTTCATGTAAAGGATGAGCCGTAACGGTTGTGTTCTGCTGTGATGGTCGTCACCGGCACCGTTGAAATCCACATCGCGGTCGAAGCCACTACAAATGTTGAAGGCTGCTTATCAAATGCACTTTCAGATCTGGAAGCGGGCAACAACTACAGTTCGACTTTCCCGCCGGCATCAGCATCAGCGTAGTGCTTGACAATGCGCCGATGGAGGCTATCAATTTTGGGGTGAGCAATGAGCGACCGAGTCAATCCGAATCAGCCGAAGAATAGCGTAGCCCTGGATCATACGCTCGCATGGATGCATGCGAATCTGCCGCCGGAGAAACGGACACGTGAAACGTATCTGGAGTTGGCATACTGGGATTGAATGGTCAGCTCGACGCAGAAAGCGAGTCGATGCTGCCGGGGAATTTCGACATCCCGAGTTTAACCTGGTGCTGGATCATCTCCCATTGATAACGTAATCGCCATCGACACTCGCCGGAGAAAGGACAGTGAGCGAAGTCAATCGAAGCAGTTTGTAAAGCGGGACTCGATCAGCCGTCACGCTGACCGAATCCCTAAACGCGAACGTTCTTCGGGCACAAGCGCCGTTCATGACTTTTGCACTTGAATCACTGAAGAAATGGAGCTTTCGAGCAGCAACGCTTCACGGTAAACCTACAGAATCCAACGTCGCAATCGCCTTCATCTTTCAAACTCAGCTGTAATCAGCAATAATCCTGCGATTTATGAAACCTTTGTTCATCGTTCAGGGGCAGAGTACGTAGTAGGCTCGTATATCGAGCAGCGTGACTAGGTGACAGCGTTCGGGAGTCACAGCGGCAGCCATTGCGCCGGTGAACCAGTCGCCGGGCTCGCGCTTTATACGATGTGGTTGCTCAGAAGCCGCGTGGACGATTGAAATTGCTGCCGCCATCGTCTTTTCCTTGTGGATCGTGGCGAGCAGAAGATAATTCGATGCGAAGTTCTAACACCATCTAGGCTAGAGGTTCCCTCCAAAGGCGGTGTTTATGACCGAAAGGAAACGTGCAGGGCCTTCTGCGACGCAGAGAGCCGACCTATGGTGCCGTTGGAAGGCGGGACAGTCACTGCATGAGATTGGCCGCGCCCTCGGCAAAGAACATGCCGTCATTCACTTTCTGTTGGCACGTCATGGGGGAATTGCTCCGCCCGCGGTGATGGCCGTGGGTTCGGTGGCGGAGGCCGAGGCGGCTACGGCGAAGGTGGTGGCCGTGGCGGTCGCGGTGGTGGTAAGCGAGAGCGTTACTAGGCAACGGAAATTTCGAATGCTCCCGCTCGGCCTCGATGAACGGAAACCGGGCGGGAGCATTTGCGAAGGATGCAGCCCAGGTATGAGGCAGCCAGACGATGCGGTCGGGAAAGGGAAACTACGGCTTCGATGCCTCGCGCTGCGAATATGTCGATCTCGTTGAGGTCGGCATCATCGATCCGACCAAGGTGGTCCGCATTGGTCTCGAAAACGCAGTTTCTGTCGCCAGCGTTCTGCTGCTGGCGGAGGCAACGCTGACCGAAGAGCCCGAAGAGAAAAAGCATGGTGCGTCGTCTCAGGAATCGTTTGAGTGAGCTCGTTTATCAGGGACGATTCGGGAAACACCTAATCTCCAGAGAAAACCACTGAATCTGCACGTATGTTGCGTCCAGGACGCAAATCACTTTCCGAGAAGCAACTGACTGGGCTCCGCCCGGACAGAGACGGAAGAAAGGTTGACACTACGGCTGCTTGCAGAATGAAATAACTTAGCTGCCACTTTCTTAGGAGCCGACTTCTCAAGACTTAGCCCGAGCGCTGTGACGTTCACCGTTTCTCGGGTGTTTCTGACTCCTCGGGAAGGGCTTCGTATTCTGAGTAGTACCGCTCTAGCGGAAAGCGCAATTTTCTTCGATGCTTCGCCCGGAGCTTAGGGTCTGCGACGAGCTTCTCGATTAAGCCATGCAGGGCAGAGAAATTGGTACGCGCTCCGGGTGGAAACAAGACAACGATGGCAACATTTCTTCCCTTCCTGTACTACTGTAAGACCGAAGGCTGTTTGGGTTTGATCGTCCCGCAGTACGACTCTCGACGCCAGAAAGATTCGGAAACCGGCAAATGGAAACTGACCTGCCCGGAATGTGGGGTTGCACACTGGTACGATGAAACCGAAGCCGATGTCCCGACTGAGCGTCTTCACCAACTCTATCCAGAACGTTATCCGAACTAGCGCCGATTGAGCCTCGGGTCCGGGTCGGCGGCCCTTCGTATCCTTTTCCAAGGTCCGAGAGACTTCCATCGTCGGTAGTGGGCCAGTTGCTAACGGCTACACCACGCGAGGCCGGTCACATCCTCCTAGCCTTCGGATAAGGCATGGCGCAAACTGTGTGTGTAGTGCCGGCCCAGCCAGTGCTGAAACATCAAAACGAGGTGAACGACATGGGGGAACAATCGAGTGCTGTGCAACGCGCTCAAGAACCAAGTGGACCGAAAATCGTCAAATTCGAGACCTTGGTTGAGCGCATAGATTCTGTATTCAATCACATTGCTCGCCGGGCGTATCAAATCTTCGAAGGTCATGGTAGTCAGCACGGACACGACGTGGAAGATTGGCTCAAGGCCGAGCGCGAATTACTCTGTCCAGTCGATATAGAGATGACTGAAACTGACAAAACGCTTCAAATCAAGGCGGAAGTCCATGGTTTCAACGAGAAGGAACTCGAAGTCAGTGTCGAGCCGACACGATTGACAATCACGGGAAAACATGAAACCAGTAAGGAAGAGACAAAAGACAAGATGGTCTATTCGGAGACAATGGCATCCGATATTCTTCGCGTTGTCGCATTGCCCGCGGAAGTGGACGCGGCGAAGGTCACTGCCACAGTGAAGAATGGGGTGCTGAATATCACTGTCCCGAAGGCGGCCAAAGTACAAACAGTTCGGGTGAGCACCCCGGAAGAACGTAAACCTAAAGAGGAACCCATGAGCGCCTCCGCCGAACATGAGGCTAGAATCGCCAACGAGATGGGAGCGGAAATGGACGAGCGGGAAGAGGGTCGCCTCCAAGACGAACGAACCGAACAGGAAGATCTGAATCAGGGAATGGCCACCGGAACGCATGATTCTACGCACCGTGGAGTGAAGTGGCCCCCCTCGTACAGAACTCGAAGCAAGGCAGCCAAGCCAAATCAAGGCCCTAAAGACCAGGAGAACGGTTGAGATTCAAAGATAACGGACCGACCAGGGCATCTAATCGCCGCGGATCATGTGATCTCTTCTGCGAGCCGCGCGTGACCGGCTGATCCGAACTAGCGCCCATTGAATCTCGGGTCCGGGTCGGCGGCCTCTCCATCCTTTCCCGAGGCCCAGACTGCATCCTGGAAAGTGTATGGCAAAAGGCAAGCAATTCAGTCTTAAAGGGTGAATCGAAATGATAATTCTTCAAGGATACGTCGACAAAGAGGGCGCGAAGGACTTTACGCGACGGATGACGCAATATCCTGAAGCATTCTACAAAGCCACAGGAGAAAAACTTATTCCAGGTACTTTGAACATCGCAGCAGACAAGCCGCTACGGCCCAAAGAGCATTTCAAGATTCGGGGTGCGGAAATAAACGAACCGGAGGATTTCCTATTTGAGATCTGTCGGATTAACAGAATTTGGGCTTACAGAATACGACCATTTAATCCCCACACTGGTTCTGGTGGGCATGCCGACAACATACTTGAGATATCCTGCTCTCAGCGGCTTCCAAACGGCCATCCGTTTGGCGGAAAATGTTCACATCCAAGCTCATCGGTGCGGTATTGATCCCCTCTTCCGCCAAATCCCTGAACGAATGCGCCCATAACAAGTGACGAGCAATCGAAGCAATTTGCTCATCATCCAGACGTTTTGGCATCTTCTTTCCTTTCACCTGATAACCCTGCGTCATGCTCTCCTCTACGGCCTTAGGGCGAACCGAGTTTAGTGTCGCCAAAAGTGGCCACCCGTCCAATAAAACTGGAGCATCAAGTACAAGCCAAAGACAAGCAACACGACAAAGAAATAATCTTGGTGGAGCATAATCAGCCTCCCCGCAGTGTCACAGCACATCCATAGGACTCTCAGCCACTTCATGCTTGACGAATGACTCTCGGCCTGCGGCAACAGCCTTGGTGATCTCTTGTTGGCCCCCGCTCATTATGTCCCTGACGAGGAGACGAGACTGCCACACCTTCTCGTTTGCGCTGTCAATCGCATCGAAGCACTTGTTCGCAACCCATTTCCGAGTCTCTTCTCCTGATTTCGGAGCGAAAAATACGCTTAGCGCAGCACCGATCCCAACACCAAATGCCAAATACGCAAATCCTGACCCTTGGCAACTGCTTTGCTTCGTCTCCTTCTGACGATCAACTTGCTTGTCCATATATCCCCCTCTTCTCAAAAAAAAAGAATAACTTCTTCTCACGTCATTCGCTGTGATGAAAATCACCGTGGGTCTCACCTGGGAACGAGCCCAGACCACCCTTTATAGCCTGAACAGCTCAAGCGAGCGTGCCGGTGATCACTTAACTTGTGGGTACCAAGCGATATTCGTTTTCCGTGTCTCAGGCCGTGGTTTCAGGCTCACCTCAGTCTCCTTCGCCACCCTCGTCGTCTTGGTCATCATCATCGTCGTCATCGTCTTCGGCGTCTATCGCACGCACCTCGATGTCGTCAGGAATCTAGATTGTTTTCTTCGGCGTATTCTTCTGGTGAACTGTACCGGTTACTCGCCGCATGAGCACTTATAAATTACAGTTCCGGTTACCATGATTCCTCCTCGTTGCGTCCGGAAACTTGTCCGGTAATATCGCTCGGCATTTAGCCTTCAGGCTTGAGAGATTTCAGCAACCATGTCCATCGATGGAACAGGACAGCTTCCCGCGTACCTAACACTTTACCGGGGCGCGTGCTTTGGCCGATGAGTGCCGCCGCGCTCATGAGACGCCAGCATTGGGGAGAGTTTTTGATCGGGAGGTACAACAACACGGACAGTAGCCCCGCATTTACATTTCCACGTCCTGGCGGTGTGGGGAATATCAGGGTTACTCACCATTGATTCCGGGCATCGTGGATTCTGCCGCATTCGGGTCACTTGATTCAGCCAAGTAAAGAAAGAGGGTCCGCGTACGTCAGGTCCCGTGTGCCTCCGAATTTGGACGGACCTAGTTCCTCGAAAAGCTTTCCTTCTACTTCCGTTTTATGGGCAGCGCACACGAGCTTCACGATGATGCCCTGTAACCAACTTGCACGATATCTTGCAGGCTCCTGGCAACCCTGAACCTCACACATACCGTGGCTGACCGGCTCGAAATATGGTTTTGCGTTCTTGTTTTCCATCGAAGGTCCTGTTCATTTGTGCCATCTTAGGCCCAGTTGGACTGCCAGCTTTGATTGCTGAGGAGGGTGGCGTCACATCCGCAATTCTACATCGCGGTTGCATGCCCTTCCCTTCAATGCAGCCGTGCCCTAGATACGTAGCCTTGCAGAGACGATTCTTCGGGGCGTCAAGTCGCGGGAGAGAGTATCCAATTAAAAGGGACGATTCGAAGGACTTCCAATTTGGACGCTTTTCCGTGCCAGCGGCAACTGGGATCACTACAGGTGATTTGCTCGTTTCCGAACATCTCCATAGCCTCAGTCTCTGAAAGCGAGGCCCTAGTGCATTTCCTCTGAAGGTTGATGTTGTGGCGACCCCTGGGGCATTTGAAAACGATTTGGTAAGCTCGATTCACAACTAAGAGTAACATTCCCCGTGCTTGTTCGCCAGATATGACATCCATAAGAATATCAACTGATTAACTGGAGGACGGTCGACCCACAAGGTGATTGCGAGCGACGGCGCGTCGCTAAGGTCCATATTTTTCATTGGTGAAGGCTCCATGTTCCGAATAGTACCGCTCAAGAGGAAAGTGCAATTCCATTTTGTACTTTGCACGCAAGGCAGGATCAGCTGCTAGTTTCTCGATAATGTTATGTACACGAGACACGTGTCGCACCGGAGAAACCGGAACCGCTCCGCACGACTTTCTCTTGTCGTCCCAGAAAAACACGCACGCAACATGTCGCCCAGGTAGAAAATCATGCCAGACGCGGAAATTCCATTTCTTCCCGCTCTGGTCTATATGGGGCTTATTCAAATTCTGTTGGTTCCACCACATTGTGGCTAGCGTGCCAGAAACACGATCTTCTTGCAAAGAGTTCGTTGAACATCGCAGTTTTCGTGTGCGATGACGCCATCTAGAGCAACCTCCGCAGAGCGTTGGTACACTGTACATATGAGGAATCAAGCGACAACGTCGTCGATCCGAGGGGCGTGGGTTGGGAAATGCCCACGCTGTGGAACGTGCTGCTTGTTTCCGAGGCTTCCGGCTACCGACTATGCAGGCCAGCGGGTCGTTCGTCCGGGCAAATTTAGCTCGCTATCAGTTCCATGTGCCTGCGGTCGCCGGTTCCTGACTGACGGCGACAACTTGATATTTGTCACCATCGCATCTTTGTCGATTCAGCGGCTATCGCCGGACGCATTTACTGTCGAGCAGGATTATGGGGGAATCAAGACCGAGCTGGGACAGATGAGCGAGACGGAACTGTGGGCGTATCTGAACTCGCGTACCTTGATCGACATTATTCCATCCCAGGTTGTCGCCTTTTTGAACGTGTCTAACGCACTCGACTTGGACGTGATTCTTTCAGTTGTGCACTCACCCTCGTCCGACTCATAACTTGAGCGCTCACTAGATGGTCTTGAAGCACGTTCAAGCGTCCGCAAAAATGACGGCCTTTCGGAATGAATGGAAGCCGATTCCTGCAGCAGTGAGTGCCACAACGACGAATGCAGTAATTACTCCAATTCGGCGCATAACTATTCCCAAAAAGACTTTAGTTCGTGCATGTTTTGACCACTGTAATCAGGATCACTTCCGATCGTGACCAAGGATCTATGCCACTTGGTGTGGATTCAAAAGCGTACAAGCCTTGTCGAGAGACAATTGTGACCGGTGTGACTATAAACTTTTTGTTAGAGGTGGGAAGGAGATAGCAGAGAAACTTGTCGCATTTACCGGTATGCTGCTGCCAATTCTCCCTTCGGCACAGCACCATATTCTTAACAGACCGACGATCGAAACATGGCCGGCAGTGCGTGATTCTCGCGATCGATCGAGGTTCATTTGCCGTCACGGTGGGCGAGTCTATAGACGCCGATGGGAATCGCCGTGCACAGCGTGGCCAGCAGGATACCGCGTTGACAGGTCCGAAAGCCCAGCTGACAAGATCCCTCCTGGCGAGCCGGATGATTTCACCGTCCGTGACTGTCCAACTCCAGTTGTTCGGAGCCGCGCAGGACCTCACACTTAGCGCATTCTCCGCTACTGTGTATGTAGAGGTGACCGGATGGTGTTTTTGTACCAAGGCGAGTGAGAGAGTTTACATCACTGATCGGACCTGGTTTTTTGTACCAACTCTAGGGTGAGTTTTCGGCTGCTTGTAACCCAATGAGGTTGCGGCTAGCCGCAACCTCATTGGCGAATTCGTTCGGCGTCCTCTCCCCGAGAGCCCTGTGAGGACGGCTCTCATTGTATTCCTTCCGCCAAGCCTCAATGCTCTCCTTCGCTTCCATGATCGTCTCGAACCAATGTGCGTCCAGGCATTCGGCTCGCAGAGTCCCGTTGAAGGTTTCAATGTACGCGTTGTCGGTCGGCTTCCCCGGCCGGCTGAAATCGATCCGCACTGCGTTCTGATACGCCCATAGGTCCATGATCTGACTGGTGAACTCGGACCCGTTATCGCAGAAAAGCATTTTCGGTGCTCCGCGCTCGAGACGAATTTGATTCAGCACCTCCACCACATCTGTTCCTTTCAGCGCTTGCCCTACTTCGATCGCCAGACTTTCTCTCGTGAACACATCCACGATCGTCAGTGCCCGAAACCGCCGTCCATCCGTCAGTTGGTCCGCCACAAAGTCCAGACTCCACGCCTGATTCGCTTCCGTTGCCCGAACCCGCTCGCGGGGATGCTCCGCCGCCCTACGTCGTCGTTTCGGCCTTTGTTTTAGGCCCAATCCTTCTTCCCGATACAATCGCTGCATCAGCGATTTGCCCACTCCCCAGCCCTCCCGGTTCAGCAGCACCCGTATCTTGCGATACCCATAGCGCACTCTTGCTTGCGCGATCTCCCGAATCTTCATTCGCAGCGCCGTCCACGGATTCTTCTGGCTGCTATGGCGATATGTCCCGCGATGCAGTCGTGTCACCCGGCAGGCCCTCCGCTCGCTGATCCGGTAGCTCACGCTCAAATACTCCACCACGGGACGATACCGCGAGGGCTTTAGAATTTTTTTCTGAGCACGTCCTGCAGCATCGCCTTGTCCAGCGTCAGGTCGGCCACAATGCGCTTCAACTTGAAGGGATCACCCGGTAAGGTAGGACAAAAAACATTCGTGCTGGGCTTAGAAGAACGTGCTACCACTAAGTATAGATTCCAATGCTCGAATCAAGTTCTGAGCGGCATCAGACTTAGTGACCAGCCCGCGCGCACCCACGTTGTTAGCTGTAGCGGTCACGTGGGCTGACTCATGCATCGTGAATATCAACACAGCAATATTTGTCTTGCGCCTTGCAATCTCTCGTGTGGCCTCTATCCCGTTCATACCAGGCATTGATACATCCATGATTATCGCGTCGGGATTCAGCTCCTCAGCGAGCCGCACAGCTTCCAGGCCGTTTTCAGCCTCGGCACAGATTTCCCAGTCTGGACGTGCTTCGAGAATCCGCCGTATACCTTCCCGAACGACTGCGTGGTCATCGGCAATAATGATCCTTACCGACATCTGAAGCCTCCGTTCGATCACGTGCGAGTGGAGGTCTCGCGAGCGATGTTCAGACGGTAGTTCTACCCTGCCAGGAGTGATCTAGATTCGGAATCCTTGGCTATTTAGAGGACTTCCTATGAACGCGCAAGATTTTTCGGCTAACGTAATCACTGTATTGGTCGCCACTTTCAACAGGTTATCATCGGGTTTTGCACCGATTCCATGGTGTCTGGGTATCGGGGGTGGCGGGTGGGGGTAGAGTACCTTCACGTACTAATCTTCGAGTGTGCGGGCTGCTCGCAGCCGCTTTCTTCGGTTCGCGTTACTGAGTTCCGCAACCTCGAACCCACCGATGGCGAGTTGTTTAGTCTCAAGTGCCCCTGCGGCTGGGAGGCGGATGTTCGTGGTTTCGAGGCACGACGACACTGGGTCACTGAGTGGTGGCCGTCCGAAAAGCGTCTCTTAATAGTGCCTTGTGAGCAGTTGAATCTTCAGTTCACAAACAGTGTTTCCGGGCGACCCTAATACTCAGATGGCACGCCCAGGGAGTGGACCAGGCTGGGCTGGCTTTTCGGAACTGGGGGTGGGCTTGGGGGGTAGGCCGGTTTCCAGGCCAGTTAATAAACCCGCTTGCGCCGCTGCCGCTTGATAGTCTTTCCAGGCCTGGAGTACGAAATTCAGCGTTTTCACGGGATCGTAGGGGACGGCATGTGAAAAAGCCTTTCGGTCGTCGCTAGTCAAAAGCCCACGGTTTTCCAATACATCCGTGAGAATACCTATGAGTTCGCGCATTCTAACGAACATCAACAGCATGAGTTCATGTTCTTGTGGAGTCATTGTGACGCGGAATTATATGTCGCAGCCCGGAGGAAAACTAGGCGGGGCCGTCAAACGCTACCACTTGCCAACAGTCTCGCTCACCATCGTTTCGCTGAAAGTCATGAAAGGCATATATAATCGCCGCCGGAGATGCCTCTTGATATCAGGGACAGTTTTACGGAGGTTTATCTTCCCGCCGCGAGATAGGATTAGCGACCCGTTTTCAGCATGACTATTGCCCCGACGTGAGTCGCGGCTTCACCCACGCATTGAGAAGGTCGATTGGCAGCGGGAATACGATGGTCGTGTTCTGCTCTGCCCCGATTTCCGTCAGCGTTTGCAAATAACGGAGCTGTATAGCAGCAGGCTGGGTTTCGAGCACGCCTGCGGCTTCGGCCAGCTTGGCCGACGCTTCAAATTCGCCGGTGGCGTGAATGACTTTGGCCCGCCGTTCGCGCTCGGCCTCCGCCTGGCGAGCAATCGCGCGTTGCATCTGCTCGGGAATGTCCACCTGCTTAACTTCCACTTTACTTACCTTGATACCCCAGGGCTCGGTGTCCTGGTCAAGGATGATTTGCAGCTTGGCGTTTACCTTGTCGCGTTCGGCGAGAATCTCGTCTAGCTCGAACTGGCCCACGATGCTGCGGATCGTAGTCTGCGCCTTCTGCGAAGTGGCATAGCTATAGTTCTGCACCTGCGAAAGCGCGAGGTTCGCGTCAACGATGCGGAAATAGCAGACCGCGTTCACTTTTACGGAGACGTTGTCCCGCGTGATAATGTCCTGCGACGGCACTTCGAGCGTCTCGATCCTCAGCGACATGCGATAGAGGGTCTCAATGGGCCAGAAGACGAGCCGCAGTCCGGCGGGCTTGGCATCTGGCAGCATTCGTCCCAGTCGCAAAACGACGCCCCGCTCCCATTCCTTAATTACATAAACCGAATTCCAGAACCAGATCAAAAAGATCAGTAGCGCAATGAGCGTGCCCGTTAACCAGAAGCTCTCCATCGTCGTTTCCTGAGCTGAGTTTGTGCTCTCCTGAAATTAGCCTGGCCCCTTGGCAAGCCGCAGGAAGCTATGGAGTAAGCTATCGGACAAGACACCGAGCGCTTCTCTCTTGCCTTCTCCGGTTAATTTGTCCGGAATTTCCGATTTCCAAACCTCCGGCTTGTGGATCGTACGCTTCTCCGGCGCTCGACACAACGAACTTGCCGCTAGAGCAGACCGCTTCAAAACCACGGTGAACAAGTCTAGTCCCGAGAAGTGTGGCAGGACATCGTCGTGAGGCAGAAGGGCGCATTCCGACAATCCGACGCAGGCCAGAAACACTAGGATAGTTGGCGGAGTCGCAATCTGAATTAATATGACACGGGTGGGTGTGCCCAGCGGAGCGTGCAAATGCAACCGAGAATGCGAAGGACTTTCGCGATTTTCGCACCCAGCGTCTCGCTGCGCCGGAGGGTAGCGTTCAGCCTGGCTATTGTGAGACTGATCCTGGCACCGGTCATTTTGGTGGGAATCTATTATCTGTTCGAGATGGGTTGGATTGTCGATCGCATCGTGAGCGTGGACGCACCTGCGGCAACGCTCGCGCAGCAGGCTTCCATCCAGATGCTCGAAGCGCGCCGAGCCGAGCGCAACTTCTTCCTTCTGCACGACGCCCCAGACGCAAAAGAAAACCACGATTCGCTCACGACCGTGACCGGCATCCTGAGCCAAATTCGCAGCCTACAACCAGAAGAGCAGACCACCATTCAGAATGCGCTGAACGCGGCCAACCTGTACCAGGAGCGATTTGCCGCCGCCGTTTCGTACCTTTCGCAGCCGGGAGAAGCTCCGGGCGACCACATCGAAGCCGTGATGCGGAATTACGAAAAGGATTTGAATGATCTGGTGCGGCGGAATAGCCGCAAGAGCAGGGCCAAGCTCATCGACGAGCTTCGCGCCCAAGTGGACTCGTTCGATGCTCAGATCACGTCCACCCTTCAGGCTAGCGACCCGAACTTGCGGCAAGTTTCCGGTGATCTGGATACATCGAGCCAGGAGGTTTTCAGCCTGACGGCTACCCTCGAAACGGGAAACTGGCAGCGCGTTCAGGACGACCACCAGAACGCACAAAAGCTTCTGCATCGCGCCGAGTGGGTATTGAGCATCGTTTCGGCTCTGACAATCTTCCTGAGTGTATGGATGAGCCTCGTCCTGCCGCGCCAAGTTGTGAAGCCACTGCTCAGCCTCAAAGAGGCAGTCGATCATGCGGTTTCGGGAAATTATCAGATCGAATTCGAACTGCAAGGAAAAGGCGAAGTTGTCGAGCTTGCGAAAAGCGTTCGCAACCTGATCACGCACCTCACCGCCACGCGGCAAATGGCGTAACCCGACTGGCTGCCTCATCGGCGAATGGTCCCGCGCATGTATCGCGGACCTGTGACTAACATCACGTAACACCGTGATCAGCTTCATAGCGATTTGCAGCTTCCCTGAGCCATAAAGGGGTGTAGTGGAAAGGGGGAACGTCATGAAGCCAATAGATTCCACGAGGCGTCTGGAGCGGTCCGCCCTCAAACTCTTCTTTGCTCTGATGGTCACAGCTATGGTGGCGTTCGCTGGAACCTCGATCATCGACAAGCAGAAGCAGCCCGCTGTGGAGATGACCGGAGTTATGACTGACGCGATTTGTGGCATCACACATGGTACGAACGGCAGCGATGCCGAATGCACACGTCTATGCGTAAACATGGGAGCCGATTTTGCTTTGGGCGTGGGTAAGAGGATTTACGTCCTGGAAGGTCATCGAGCCGACCTGGATAGATTCGCCGGGAATAGAGTGTTGGTAAAAGGAAAGATAATTAAGCCCGACACAATTGCCGTGGAATCGGTCATCCCTGAGGTCATTTCGACCTCTCGTGCCAGATAGCCAGAACGAATCTGCATATCGGATCAGGCACGTGTGATTCCCCGCGGTCGGCCAATGCCGTTGGAAATCATCAAGAAACGAACTTCGGTCCTGCGGTAATGCATACGGCTCAAAATACGCGAGCGGAAACGAGAAGCTGCTAGTCGATGCCGACCAGTGTAGGGGTGCCCCTTAAGGCTCGAACTGGGCATCTGTGCAGCCGAGTAGTCGATGCCGATGTAGCGGTCGAAGCGGGGACTCATGGAGTTGGGCGCGGGCACCATGACAGCCGTGGAGCGATGAAGGTCACGTTGCTCCGCGCCTCACGGTGCCCTACCTCGATGGCTTTCCGCGATTTCAAACAGACCCGAGTGCACCGACCGGCACTAAAAATTCCCGAAGGCCATAAATTCTGGCTCCAGAATCGCTCGAATCACGTCTCTTCGAGCGATGATCCCAACGAGTCTGTCCTGACTGGTCACCGGCACCCGCACAATACGATTGTCCTCCAGCTTCTTCATCACCTCCCCTATTGGAGTGTCCACGTCCACGGTAATCGGCGGGCCTGTCATGACCTCTCCGGCAGTGAGATTCTCCAAACGCTTGCCTTCGATCAATATGCGAACAATGTCCGACTCTGTAACGACGCCGACCACCCTGCCATCGGACGCGGCTACGGGCATCCCACTGAACTCGTTGGTAACCAGTTGGGTGGCGACATCTCGCAAGGAAGCCTGCGGAGTCGCCGCCAAGACCGGCTTCTCCATGATGTCTTTGGCTGTTATTGACGTGCCCCTCGTTGTCTGTTTTGCTGCTGCTGTCGATTTTTGTGCCATTGTCTCGTTCTCCTTTCAATTCAGGCTTTGACTCGAACACTGCCCCTGGCAGGGTTCCTCCTGCTTTAACTGTGGAAGCCGATCCAAACCCACACGCCCGCACTCACCAACAACAAGATGCCCGAGAACACTGCGAGGATGACGATCACTCGTTTGAGCCGATCCATCTTCGCGACGAGAACCTTCTGTTCAACCGCCATCATTGCTTTATTCAGATAGAGTTCCGTATCCTCTCGGATGGACAATGTATTCCCGTAGATCACCAGGACCAACAATACGGGATATCGTAAAGGTGATGAGATGGGTGAAGGCGTCCGCCGTCGATGAGAATGGCGAGCAACTCTATCCGACAAAATGGAACTACGAGTTCGCTGACATTCCTGCTATCGAGCACCAGCGCACTCCCATGTTCACCGGCGAAGAGATCACCAAAATCATCGCCAAGGCTGAGAGGCACGAACGGGTCATATATGTTCTGTTCGCAGCCAGCGGCCTTCGAGCGGGCGAACTGTTCGGTCTAGAAGTGAAGCACTTCAACGGCGACACAATCACGGTTGCACAGTCCGTATGGGAGGGTAGAGTCCAGACTCCGAAGACGGCGAATGCTTTCCGTCAGGTGGACTTGCATCCCACCGTTGCGGCCATGCTCCGCGATTTCATCGGTTACCGCAAAGAGGGCTTTATCTTTCGAACTCGCACCGGGACGCCATTCCGCCCGTCAAACTTCCTTCGTAGCTCCCTGCACCCGATTCTTGAAGAACTCGGAATCGAGAAGCAGGGTTTCCACAGCTTTCGACGTTTTCGTGTCACGCACCTTGAATCTAGCTACGTGCCACCCGCCCTCGTGAAGTACTGGACGGGCCACGCCAAGTCAAGTGATGGTGAAGTAGTTCGACCAACCATCACCGACAGATACGTCAAGATGGATAAGGACACGAAATTCCGTGCGGAAGTTGCGGAGCGAATCGGACTCGGTTTCGAGTTGCCCAAGGCCGAAAGAGTCGAAGTTGTTCCAAATGTTCCAAACTTTCAAGAAACGGAGGTTAATGTAAGCATTTGAAAGAACGGGAGAAGATTGGCTCCCCGGAGAGGACTCGAACCTCTAACATTTCGGTTAACAGCCGAACGCTCTACCATTGAGCTACCGGGGAGTAGGTGTGGATTCAATAACTTACGACAGCGTACTCTATCCCTGAAAGCAACTGCAGTGAAAAATGTAACATAGAAGTTTCGGTCATTGTAACAACAGCGGCGCCGCACTCAAACGCTCGACGGCCGCAAAGGCCTGATCGTCGCTGGAGTGTACATATCGCGCTGACATGGTGATCGAGCTATGGCCCGCGATCCTCGCCAAGGTCCACACGTCGCATCCAGAACCGCCCAAGCGCGTCAGAAACGTGTGCCTGAGATCGTACAGAACGAATGGGCGTACCGGCTTGAGATTGTTCTTAGCGGCTTCGTCAATGATCACCTGAAAAGCCTTGCCGTGCAGTTTTCGCAAGCTCGACGGTTCGATGTGCCCACTCTTAGTTGGCGCCGGCCAAATCCACCCGTGATCAGGCTCCTTCGCATCCTTCCAGCGTGATTCGAGAACCGCACGAACTCTCGCCGTCATGGGTATGGTTCTCCTGGCCGCCTTCGTCTTGCCGTGCGTGCACAGCATCGTCCCATGGCGTCCGTTGACCCAGGTGATTGATTCCCATTTCAGCCGAAAACACTCTTCTGGTCGAAAGCCGCTATCTACTAGCACGGTTGCGATCGAGGCCAACGGCTCCTCGGCCGCGGCAAGATATCGAGCCTCTTCTTCGGGCAGAATGACACGCTCTCGCCTATTTTCACCGGGGAGCATCTTCACCTTGGGAGATGATTTGATCACGCCCCATTCGACAGCCAAACGCCCTGACCGACGCAATACCTGAATCTCCCTGTTCACGGCGCTAACCTTGATGCCATCGGCTTGACGCTTGGCAATGTACCCGGAGACTTTCTCTCCGTTCACCTCATCGAGTTTGCAGGATGCAAGCGGCAAGTACTCGCCGAGCCGCCGCGCACCGTGCCGATAGTAGCGCCAGGTCTTCGGCTTCGCTGCGAATGTTGTTTCAGCCCATGGAAGGAACCGCTGCTTTAGGAATTCTCCCAGCGTAGGCACTGGCGAGAGTCGCGATTGCCGCTTTTGGCGGCACATTTCGCTGCACAACTTGGCGCCGTCGACCGATTGGATCGAGCTCTTTCCGTCAAACAAGGCCTCGCATTCAGGGCAGCGATCGAGATCCTCAGGCTCGCAACCGAGTCTGCGCGCTCGCTTGCAGCGATCACGGAACTCCTCGCGGAGCTCAGCGCGGCGATCACGCTCGACGTCGCGGGCCCGGGCCTCGTTCTTTTCGTGAGTCGATTCCTGGTAGCGCTGACCGCCAATCTTGAAGTCCATGTAATAAATTGACCCATGCCCACGCTTGTAGACGCCCATTATTGTTTCCCTCCCTCTTTGAGTCCTGCCCTCTCGTTGCGGCGATAGTCGCGCATGTATTTTCGCCGATGTTCGCGCCACTCTTCGCGGCTTCGATATTTCTCTCGCTGGCAATCCTTCGAACAAAATACTTGTGGAGCTTGCTTCGCAAAAAACCACTTGCCGCACCGTGTGCATTGGCGCACGAGGCCGAGCGAATCCTCCCGAGAAAGTCGGCAAAGTAAGTCGAAGGCCTGCCCACGATCAAGCGTTCCGGCGGCAGCACGTTGTTCCATTTCAGCGATAGAGACCGGCTGTGAGCACTCCCAATTCAGGCGCCAACCTTGCCGGCCGAAGAATGCGGAGACAAACGCCCTGTAGGATCGCAACTCGCGCTTGATTGACAGGAGGCGCGGATCGCTCCGCTGCTGGTGGACCTTCCCAAAGGGTCGTACAACACGCACGACGGAGGTTTGGGACGAGTCTCGGCCGTCGGATTCCGCGAGCGCGCGGAAGCTTGTGAGCAAGTTGATGATGTGCTTTTGCGCGGAGCGCTCTGGCTTGGCGTTGAGCCATTGAACGAGCAGTCTAGCGTCCCGTGCCGGCTGCGATTGCTGGAATCGCTGCATTTCGCGTTGCATACCGCGTAACACCTGACTGCGTGCCTCATTAGGGTGTAACAAGTGAATTGACCTGCGATGAGCATAGCTACTATGGTCTGCATTGGCAAGACTAAATTTTCACGGAGGAGTAGCAAATGGCCTCAAAAAACAGCAATGCTGAGGAACTGAAGCGGCAGGATTTCTTCACCGTCGCAGAGGCGGCAGAGTGCACGAGGTCTTCCGAGGCCACAATCCGCAGGAAACTCACCAGCGGCGAACTGCACCGCTACAAGTTTTTTGGCCGCACGCTGATCAAAAAGTCCGAACTTCTCGGCCTAATCCGCGAAGCCTAGAAACCCGGACCCGCGACCAGTGCCCAAGCCGCAAACAGAACCGGTGCTCGAGCGCCCGCTTCCGCAGAACATTGAAGCGGAGCGCAGCGTGCTTGGTGCCATCCTTCTCGATAACCATGCGCTGAACACCGTTGCTGAGAAACTCAGGCCAGAAGATTTCTTCTCCGACGAGCACCGCCGCATTTATGCACAAATGATTCAGCTAGGTGCGACGCTGCAGGCCATCGACCTCGTTACTCTGAGCGATCAACTCCGACGAAGAGGAGAAATCGAATCGGCCGGCGGCGTGGCTTACCTATCGCAGCTTGTCGACGGAGTGCCCCGGGTTTCAAACGTCGCGCAGTACGCGGGGATCGTCCGAGAGAAGGCTCAACAGCGGGCTTGGGTGTATGCAGCCGAGGAAATCCGGCAATCAGCGCTTGAGGGCTTGGAATCTTCGGACGTCATCCGCGACCGAGTGCAACAAGCTCTTTCGCAGATAGGTGGGCCTGGCGCGTCGAGCGATTGGAGGACTGCTTTTCACAGCTTCACCGATTTTGAAAACGCAACAGCCTTGACCTTCGCGATCGATGGGTTTCTCCAGAACGACGGCGCCACGCTGATTGGTGGGCTCAGCGGGCACGGCAAGACGCTTCTTTTGCTGAGCGTCACGGCCGCACTGCTAGCAGGGAAGGGAACGCGCTTGTGGGATCTGTTCACGGTGAACGAAACCGCGGAGCGCATAGTCTACCTGATTCCCGAGTCGGCAATTCGGCCGTTCAAGCACCGGCTGGAGTTATTCCGCCTCTTGGAGCATGTGAAAGCCGAGCGCCTTATGGTTCGCACGCTATCAATGGGCCCGGCACCATCTTTGTCGGACCCTCGCATTCTGACTGCGGCAAAAGGCGCGCACGTCATCCTGGACACCGCTGTCCGCTTTGCTGAGGGCGACGAGAATCAGGCCGGCGACAACCAGCGCGGCCTCGCGACCGACATCTTTGCGTTGCTCGGCGCCGGCGCCCGGTCCGTGATTGGTGCCCACCACTCGCCTAAGCCATTCGCGAAGGAAACCGTGATGCGGCTCGAGAGCGTGCTCCGCGGCTCCGGAGACATCGGCGCGATGGTCGCGACGGCGTGGGGCATTAAGCAGCTCGACGCGGAGCGCAATATCATCCACATCGAGAACGTCAAACCGCGCGATTTCCAGCCGTGCGGGCCCTTCCAGATCATCGGCAGGCCTCACATCGATCAGGGCGGCGACTTCGTTATCCACAAGAAGCCGGGCGAGTGCGGCGCTCTCGTGGAAGAGCAGCAACCATCCCGGGACGAGGGCGGCGCGTCGCTGGAGTCTCGCCTGGAAAGAGCAAGGCGTATCGACATGGTCCGGGACTGGCTTACTAAAGACTCGAACCGGACCCTTGCGGACTTAAAAACGCTGTTTCTGGGCAGCGGTATCAGCGTGAGTGAGGCTGCTGTCAAAAAGTACAAACGGGATGCAATGAGATGAGCGGATACGGATACGAACCACGGATACGAACCCTCGTACCCGGTAATTTTTACGGATACGCGGATACGAACCCCCTTAGAAATATAGGTTCGTATCCACCCCGGTTGAGGGATGGGTTCCTTTCATCCCACCCTCAAACCACCGGGTGTGCGGATAGGCTCGTACCCCCCCGCAGGCAAGCACCGACGCCAGTCCTCGAAATCCGCTTTCCGTTACAGCAATTCTTCCTACAGGTAGCCGAATCTCAGCGCTCGTTCCAACATCCTCAGTCACTTAGCGGCAAGAGCGTTCGGCTGATGACCGAAACACTTGCGGGTGGAACGTGACGGATAAGCCCCCAAAGCGTTCCAGGCACGGTCTAAACGCCGTGATGGCCAAGGTGAAGCTTCGCGGTCTCGCCGCGATCGATACGCGAACGGTGGCCGCGCGAGAGCTATTGGAGTGGAAACGGCAACTCATCGCAGACCTCGGCGGCGAAGCTGCAATCACTGCCGCACAGATGGGCTTGATTGAGTCGGCGGTTGTGACGCGAGCCCTGATATCCCACGCCAACGCCTGGCTGCTCGAACAGCCATCGCTCGTGAATAAGCGAAGGAAAGAGTTGCCGCCGATCGTAGAGCAGCGCCAGGCGCTCTGTGACGCGCTGGCGAGGTATCTGAATGCCCTCGGCCTGAAGCGTGTCGATGGCGCCGCCGGCACGCTTGAGCCGTGGATGATCGAGAAAGTTCAACCGCCTGCAGACGATCAGCCGGAACCGCCCCAAAAGGAAGAGGCCGAATGAACGCCAAGCGGAAGGGTAACCGCCAAGAACACCGCAGCATGAAGCTCCTAGAAGCCGCTGGCTATTCCTGCACGCGTGCCGCGGCGAGTCTTGGTGCTTGGGACATCATCGCCATCGGCGCGACCGATATCGTGCTGGTACAGGTCAAAACGCGCGATTGGCCATGCGCCGAAGAAATGGAAACCCTCAGGCTGTTTCGCGCACCGGCCAACGCCCGCAAGTTAGTCCACCGCTGGCGTGATCGCCAGCAACTTCCCGATACGAAGGAGCTATAAACGCATGGGAGTGTCTCGAATGTGGCCACGTCATCCATTTGGATGCTGAGGCCCAAAAGAAAATCCTGGCCGAGCTCAAGCGGCCGGCACAGGTCAAGGTGATCGATTGCTGCTGTGGCAGGTTCCAGTGGGGCTTGGCGGCGCGTGTCGTTAGGCGGTGCGCGGCATGAGCAGCGACCGCATGAACACACCGAAGCGGCGCAAGGAACGTGAGCGATTGCAGCGCCGGGCGGAAAAGGCAGCGCGCAGGGCAGAGCGGCGAGAGCTGAAGCGGCTGGCAGACCTTGCAGCGCAGACGGAGCGTCCGCAGTGAACATCCTCGAAGCGATGGCCGACCCGAAGCTGTTCGGGCGCACATTCAAGCGGCGGCTTCTACGCGGCGATACGTGGGCTGGTTGGAAGGCCTTCCTAAGCGCTCTATTCGGCCTGGCGGTTGATGAATCCACGCGGGCCATCATCGCAAAGCACACCGAGCGGATCGACATTCCGAACTCCACAGGTTTTGACGAAGCCTATGCAATTTGCGGGCGCCGTGGCGGCAAATCGATCATCGCGGCACTGATCGGTGTTTTCCTCGCATGCCTGCGGGACTATTCCGACGTGCTTGCAATGGGCGAGACCGGCGTGGTGCTGATCCTGGCCAGCGACAAGGAACAGGCGAAGGTGATCTTCTCCTACGCTCTCGCGCTGATCAAAGGCGCTTCGGCGCTCGCCGGCATGATCGTGAGCCAAACGAAAGAGACAATCGACCTCTCGAATCACATCCGCATTGCTGTCGGCGTGAGTTCCTACAAGTCGGTCCGCGGGCGGACGATCGTTGCCTGTTTGGCTGATGAAATTGCGTTCTGGCAAAGCGACGAAGGCGCGAACCCCGCGGCAGAGGTGATCAACGCGATTCGCCCAGGCATGAGTTCGATTCCCGGCGCCATTCTGCTCGGTCTGAGCAGTGCCTACGCCAAGCGCGGATATCTGTTCGAAACCCACAAAGAGTTCTACGGCAAAGACGGCGTTCCGGTTCTCGTATGGCGGGCTGCAACGCGCGATATGAACGCCACGATCAGCCAGCGCACCATTGACGCTGCCTACGCCCGCGATCCATCGGCCGCCCGGGCCGAATACGGCTCAGAGTTTCGAGACGATATCGAAAGCTTTATCCCGCTCGCCGTCGTTGAGGCGCGCATCGTCGCCAAACGGTACGAGCTGCCGCCAGTGCCCGGCACGATCTACACGGCCTTCGTGGATCCTTCGGGCGGCTCGTCCGATTCGATGACGCTGGCCATCTCGCACCAATCGGGCGCGGTAGCGGTCCTGGACGTCCTGCGCGAAGTGGCGGCGCCGTTTTCGCCTGACGCTGCGGTCAAGGAATTCTGCGCGATTCTGAGGCGCTATCGCATCGGCACAGTTGTAGGTGACAACTACGCGGCCGAATGGCCCAAAGAGAAATTTAGGTCGAACGGAATTCAATACCGGGTCTCGGAGAAAAATCGCTCTGAGCTCTACCTCGACCTCTTGCCGCTGTTGATGAGCGGTCAATGCGAACTGCTGGACAATCCGAAGCTGAAAAATCAGCTCGTCGGGCTCGAGCGGCGAACCGGCCGGTCCGGGAAAGACTCGATCGATCACACGCCCGGCGCGCACGATGACTGCGCGAACGCCGTGGCCGGCGCGCTGGTAGCGAACGCCGTTCCGTATTCATGGGTGGTCGCACTCGCTCAACAGCACGCCCAAAAACCTGCGGAAGCGGAAAAGCCGCAAACGGCAGATTCCATGTTCAAGGAGCAGGCAGCCGCAGGTATGGCCGAGGCAAAGGCTTCGCATCCTGGCGTGTCGCACATGTTCGGCGAGCAACTCGGGCCCGCGCCGGCTGTGCTCAACGAGAAAGCTCCGACGCCTGGGGCTCCGCGCTGTCCGCAATGCGACAAGCCTCTATCGATATCGGGGCTCCCGGGAATTTCTGGCGATCAGAAACGCACGTGCGGCGCGTGTGGATTCACCGAAGTTGTGCCAGGCGGTCGCAAATGAAAGCGAAGGGGCGCCGCCGCTGCAGTAAAGCCGGGAATGGAGAGTTCGCCCGCGCAAAGCGCGCTTCGAAAAAGCAAGAGCGTTTGGACCTGATTCGAGAATTGCATTTTAGGCGGCTCGATCCCAGCGCACGCGAGGCTTACCTGGCGGCGATGGCGAATTCCGAGGATGGCGAATGAGCGATCCGGCTTGGAATCTTAAAGAGACTGTCTCGCGAGCGTCTCACTTCGAGGATTGCCAGACCACAGTTGTGATGCCATTTTTACATCCGAAAGCAAAATGCAGCATTTGTCAAAAGCAGATTCTTTTCATAGCGGTCAACGCCGCGTTGCTGAGCGGCTATTCCGTTCGCGAAGTGGCGAAGGCATTGCGTCTCACCGCTCCCACGGTGGGGCGTCACGCCAAACGCTGCTTGCCGAAATTCCCCAAGGGCGATCTTTTCTCCGAATTACAGCAGCTCGAGCGGTGGATGATTCTGCTGTCGGATCGATCGCGCGACCTGCGGATCAGAGAGGCAAACCGGCGCGATGAATAAATTTGACATCACCCTCGGGGGCGAATCACACGTCTGTGCGCCGCTCACGGCAGCCGAAACCGTTCGCGCGAGCAGAATTATTTCCGCCGCTCGCAAAAACACGGACGACCTCGACGGGCAAGCGGAATCACTGGTCCAGATCGCCGAAATCGTGGCCGCCGCTCTGTGTCGTGCTGGATCTTCTTCTCTCGACTTAGATGGGTTGCTCGACGTTGCCACGCCATCCGACCTGATTGCGGCCATTGTTCTTTTGGTGCGCCGGTCTTACCTCTCAGATCAAGCTGCGGCGGTGAACTGATGCCAGATTTGGATGCACTGCGTTTAACGGTAGCCGCAGACATCTCTCAGTTGAAAGCGGGCATGGCCGCAGCGGCGACAGAGGTGTCCTCATCGGCCGCGCAGATGCAAGCCGCCGTGATCCCGATTGGCGAGGGATTCGACACAATCGGCAATAAGGCCGAAGTCGCGCTCGATAGCATGGAAGTGAACTTCGTCGAGGCGCGCCATGCGGCTATGCTGCTCGGTGAAGAGACCGGCGTTCACCTGCCGCGCGCCCTGGCTGCCGTTGCCGCCCGCAGTTCCATTCTGGGACCGATTTTAGAGAACGCGTTCCCGATAGTTGCCGGAGCCGCGTTCGTTGCAGTCATTGGAGCGGCTGTTGACAAGATTGAGCAAGTGACCGCAGCGATGGCTGGCTATACAGCCGAAGTCCAAAGGGCGGAACAGGCCAATGTCGAACTGTCCACTAAGGCCATCTCGAGCGCCGCTGACCTGGAGGAAGCGCAATCGAAACTTCAAAGTGTTCTCTCTGAGAGCGGCAAGCTGGCATCTGAGGGATTTGGGCAAAAGTTTTCCGCCTCGCTCGAAAAAGCCTACGGAACAAGTTCGCTCCTGGGCGCCAGCCTAAAGGATCCAATTGCGGGATTCGTCGCGTTGTCACGGGCTGAATCGGATTGGGCGAATGAAACTGTTCGGGCTAGCGAAGCCAACGACAAGCTGGTTGAGGTCATGCCTAAACTCGCGGCCGAGCAGGCACGCGAAGCCGAAAAGCTGATTGATCTTCAGGCGGCCAGTGCCAAGGCTGATCCGGGTCTCACTCACTCAAAACAAATCGAAGTTGAAATCAACGCGCTCAAACAAAAACAGTCTCTCGAAGAGGAGATTGCCAGGGCCGAAAGTGCCGCTAAAGGCGGCGATGCAGCGGCGCAAGCGCGAGCAGTGGCTGCCGTGCAAGAAGAGAGTTACGAGAAAATCCAAGCGCTGACGAAAGAACTAAAAACAGCCCAACTGCAGGAATACGATGAGATCAGGAAGAAGGGCGAAGAGATATTCGATCACATACGCGACCACGCGCTTGCAACTCTGAATTTAGAAATCGCAGCTACACAGGAGCGTCAGCACGCCGAGGCGGAATTTTCCACGGCCGTCTTGGCTGCCCAGGACAAAGAGACCAAAGCTGCGGCGGAACTCGCCAATCAGCAAATCGAGGCACGGCAGCGCTATGCCGAGGCATCGGTCAAAATCGACGAAGAATCTGCCGCCCGCAGCATCGAAGCGCAATCTCAACAGGTAGCCCTCAAATTAAAACTTCAAGAGATGACCATCGAATCATCTCCCGCTTCTGGCGCGACCAAAGCTAAGGCAATGGCCGCTGCACAGGTTGCCGAACTGGAACAGCTTCGAGCGTTTGAGGAGCAGAAGCTTCAGATCGAACTAGACGCGCGCGAGAAGGAAATGACCCTGCTTAAGGGCGGCAAGAGCGATGTGGAATTCACGACTACGGCCTCTCCGGAGCAGCTCGCGCAATACCAGCAACTTCAGGCACAGATCGAAGCGGCCAAACAGCAAGCCGCCGCGAAGATCCAACAGATCAATGGCCAGATCGTAGTCACGGAGCAGCAAGCGACCATTACGATTCAGAAATATTGGGAAAGCGCATTCTCAATGATCGACCGTCCATTTGAAACCGCCATCGATGGAATTCTCCGCGGCACCGAGACCGCTAGCCTCGCATTCAGGCGCATGGGTTCGGAAATTCTGATGTCGGTGATCAACACCACCACGGAGGCCGGACTGAAGTGGACCGAGCATTTCCTTCTGACTGAACTGCTCGAAAAAAGCGCCTCGGCCAACCGCTTGGCGACCGTCGCATCCGGCGAAGCTGTAAAGAGAGCGATGCTAACGACCTCGAATACGCTGGAGATCACGGGCGATGCTGCCAAGGGCGGCGCCGCGACTTTTGCCAGCGTTCTCGAAGCGCTGCCATTTCCTTATAACGTGGAGACTGCACCCGGCGTTGCGGCGACGCAGGTGGGCGCTATTGAAGCCTTTGCCGCTGGCTCGTTTGAGCATGGCGGCATCGTGCCCATCAACGCCCACGCCGGCGAGATGGTGCTGCCCAAGGATTTGTCCGAAGGCGTGCAGAACGCGATCCGCGGCGGCGGCCTGAAAGGCGGCACCGGCGGTGGTGACACGCATTACCACAATCACTTTCACATAGGCTCAGTGCATGGTGCGAGCGCGGGCGAACTCGTCAAGCAACTCAAGACGATGGTTCGGCGAGGGGAACTGAATTTCCGATGAGCCTGATTCTTGTTGCTCACTTCGCCGACCGCGTCGTGGTCGCAGCCGATCGCAGGGTCACCGCAGACCGCGGCGGTCGACTGGTTCGCGTGGGAACTGCGCCGAAATTTATCGTGCTCGGCCGGTCGATCATCGCATCCGTCGGACGCATGAACCACGTTACTGCTCTGCTTTCGGGTGTGGCTCGGTTTGCAGGCCGACAACAGTTCCGCGACGCTCGTGAAACAGGTTCTCAGTTATCCAATCCCAGCCAATCTCAATTTCTCACAGCTCGTCATCAACTCATTCGTGCAGGCTAACGCAAACGTGACCTCGGGCGCCGTGGAAATGAAGATCTACAACTGCTGGATCGAAGTGACGCAGTAAAAAAAAGGGGGGAGACGAAATGAACACCACGCAGTTAGCCAGGAAGTCAGAGCTTGAACCGCAGGTCGAGCGGCTGAGCAAGCAAATCCTCGAAGGCCAACAAGACGTAATCGACACGGACAGAGATTTTAGGTCCTGCGACACGAAATTGGCTGACCTGGAGCTACAGCACACCGAGGCCTGCCGGCGTGAAGCGCTAGGGCAAAGCAGCAATCGGGCCAAGGTGGAGTCCGACATCTCCGCAGCGTACGCCCGCAAGAAAGGACTCGGCGCGATTCTCGAAGACAAACGCGCTGCCCTTCAAGAGCTTCGCTCTTCCGCCGCGCCCCTCGAGCAAGAGTTGGCCGCGCTGTACCGACAAGAAAATCTCGATGCTCAGCTCGAAGCACTCGCGGAGTCCGTTCAAATCGGCGAAGAGGAGATAGCGACGTATCGCAGCGTCTCCAAGAGCTTCTTCCAGCGCCTCGCCGCGTTGCGGGATTTCACGGATCCCGTTCTCAACAAGGCCGGCCACGACGCTGCAGAGCGGCTAGAGCTAGCGTGGATGGGTCGCCGGTAACGTGTCGATTCTCACCACATCGGCCTATCCCTTTCAGCCACTCGGCTTCGTCAACGTCGCGACTGCCGGCACTGTCGTGCCAATCAGCGCGACCTCGCTGAAAGTTCGCGGCCTAACGGCTGGCGCGTTCAAGGCCAAGGGGACGGCCAACTCTGGTAACAACGCCTACATTCTGGACTCGTCCGGAAATGTACTGTTCACAGTTCCCAAGGGGCAAACTCTTCCTTTGCCTCTCTCGCATCCGCAAGTTTCGGAACTGATCGACCTGGCCAATCTTTTCGTCGACGTGGACACGAATGGCGATGGAATTTTGCTAACCGCGCTGTTGTAGCGCAAAGGAGAAACGGAATCATGATCAGCCCAGGATGCGTAAAAAGCGGCGATTGGCTAGTGCATATTCCAAGCGGCGTGAAGGTCAAACTCATCAACGCGGATGGCGCTATTGCTACGGTGCGACTGCCCGACGGATCGTGGGCGCAATACGCCAACCATGACCTTGGCTATTCCACCGCGACAGTGAACGATTCCAAGGGCCCGGCGCTTGATCCGCGCGGCGGCAGCAACGTGGGCACGGGGCCCGTGAGCGAGAAAGTCAGCGGTGCGGGGCGCGTGATGTTGGAATCACACCGCAGGGACCATCCGACGACTGTCGGCGATATCGTGGACAACTACGGCACCGTGGTAAATCGCGGTCCGTTGGCGCCGGGATCCCAATTAATCGAGAAAGCTACCGGCCGAGGCGTGACCCTCTTCGCCGGTTCGGAACAGCGAGGGCTTTGGGTATGCAAGCTTTCAAACGGAGCGTTCGAAATATTCCGCACCGACGAATTGTTGACTGGCGACAGGCAGCCGCTCGCGAAGGCAGCCGTCACGCTGCAGAAGTTGGCGAAGGCCAGCGGATCATTCAACAGAGGCGATCGGGTGCGGCTCCGTGTGGCCACGCATCCGTGGCCAGCTGGCAAAGAGGGCGTGCTCAAGCTCTGCGGACGCACGGGCTGGGTCGAATTTCCAAACGGCAGCGGTGGAGCATTCGACTACGAGGACCTCGAAGCGATCTGACGATTTCCCTCTCGACGCGGCGCGCACAGGTTTGTCACATTCGCCTGCTCCCCCGCACCTGGCCAGTCGTGGCGCGGCGATTGGCTGCCAGTGAATCCCGCCTTGACACACATCATGCTATGTGGATACACTTGTGCCCATGAAGAAGGTTCGCACCGTGTTTCAGCTTGACGAGGCAGACAAAAAGGCGCTAGAGCGGTTGTCAGAAAAGACTGGCGCTCCGGTTGCCGAGTTGCTTCGCCGGGCGGTCACGGTCTATCTGAAACAGCAGAAGTAAAAAAGACAAAAACGGGACGGGCCGGTGTATCTAGCACCGACACGCCCCTAACCAAAACGAAAGGGTGGCTTTCGCCATGGCTACGCAAACCGTATCACCCGTAGTTCAATTCCAGCAACCCATTCCCCGTAATTTCGTAGAGGCTCTAACCCAAGGCTGGCGTTTAGTTGGCGAGAAATCGAAGTCTCGCGGCGCGCATCGGTGCGGCACAGCAACGCTCGAACGCGATGGCCGCCGCATTTTGGTGTCGTATTTCGCCGATCGTGACGGCTACCGCTTCGGCTCCGTCAAGGTACTCGCCTAAACGCCGAAACGCTGGCGCGCTGTGAGGCGCTGGCGTCCAGCCACAATTCTGCGAGCGTCGCCCGTGGCTGCCGATGAGGACGGCGACGCATTGGGGAAATACCAAAATGACTGCATCGAATCTCCCTGCCTTATTTGCCGTGGCGCAACGCCGAAAGAAGGCCTCGCGTAAGTCGGCCCCGGCCGTAGTCCAGCTCCAACCGCCGTCGATGGACACGATCGACGAAGAGAAAGCCACCACGGCGGTCCAGAGCCTTGAGGAAGCGTCGCGCGGCGTGGCACTCGTTCTGGAGAGCCTCTCCGAAGAGGACGTGCTTCGCGACACCTACGTGCTGGGCGGCCTCGCCAGGGCGCTCAAAATCGCCGCGGACGCCGTTTCCTGCGAATATTTCCGATGTACTGGAGACTTGGCCACAACCCTTGACCCTGAGGTCCTCACGGCTCTGCTGCAACGCCACATCGAGTCTCTGAAGGGGCGGCCGAAATGAGCGAAGCCATCATCCATCAGCACGCGGGCGGCCCACCTGCCCGGTCCTTTGCCCGCGAAAACTTGGAACTGGCCGCGAAGTTCGACCAATGGCTTGAGGTCCTAGGTCGCAGTGCCAATACCCGCAGAGCCTATCGAGCCCTGGCGGCGGAGTTTTGTGACTTCATCGGCTCGCGCTCGCTCCTGGAGGTCAAGCACTTTGACGTTCGCGAATACATCGGCTATGTGTACAAGCGCGGGCTATCGGCTGCGAGCCTCGCGCATCGACTCGCCGGTTTGAAGACGTTCTTTGGCTTCCTCCAAATCGGCGGTGCGGCCAGCGTCAACATCGCCGGGTTGATCCGTGGACGGAAAGTTGGTCGCAGGCTACCCCGTTACCTATCGCTTGAGGAAGTGGAACGATTGATTGCGGCCACGAAAACCCCGCGCGAGAAAGCCTTGATCGAGGTCTTTTACGGGACTGGTTGCAGAGTCTCAGAGGTCGCCAACATGAAGCTCGAGGATGTGGATTTCGATTCCCGCACGATTCGCGTTATCGGGAAGGGCGACAAAATGCGCATCGTCCTGTTTGGGATGCCGGCGAAGAAAGCGCTCCTCGCGTACCTTGGCGATCGCAAGGACGGCTTTCTGTTTCTTGATGAGAAAAAGTCAGGCCAGCTAGGCCCCCGTCATATCGAGCGCCTCGTCAAGATAATCGCTCTAGCTGCCGGGCTGCAGGGCGTACATCCGCACGTTCTAAGGCATACGTTCGCCACTCACCTTTTGAACGGCGGGGCGGATCTGCGGTGTGTCCAGGAGCTACTCGGCCACGCGAGCATCAGCACGACGCAGATTTACACGCACGTCAGTACGGCCAACATGGTTGCTATTCACCGGAAATGCCATCCGCACGGAGGAAAGTAAGATGCCGAGGGGCGATCAGCAAAAGAAGGTATGGGCGAAGATGAATCCGAAGAAGCGCGCAACACGCCTAACCGCCATCGAGCGGGCGTGCTCAACGCCGGAGGTTCGGGAAAAGAGGAGCGCATCGCACAAGAAACGGTGGGCCGTGCGCGAGAAGGTTAAGGCTGAACGCATGGACGCTGTTGTCGAGCGGGCCGAAGCCGAGGAGATGCCACGCGCTGAGCTTATGCGGGTCCAGCCGCAGACGGGCGTGCCGGATCTAGCCACGCTGGATTTGCTAATCCAAAAGCGCGTTGCTGAGGCTCAGGTAAGCCAGGGGTTGATCCTGGAGCCGTGGTTTCAGCCTGCCATCGTAGCCGATGAGCTTCGCCGGCGCCTCAGTGCCTTTCACCGGCATAAGTTCGCAATCTATTTCGAGCTGCATGGCTGCCTGGTTTGCCAAAAGAAAACGGGAGCCCATGAAGGGCATGGCATGTGCAACAAGTGCTACGTGAAGGTTTTCCAGCGGCTCAAAGCCATCGAACGGCAATATGCAGAGGCTCACCCGCAAGAATACGTGGATCAGCAAATCGACCGGATATCCCGACGCGTCAGTAGCAGTAGCGCGGAAAGAATCCTGGGAATGAAACCCGAAGGCCGCTCGTAGGATTATGGATCGGCCGGGATCGCCAGAAGCGTGCGAGGATACCGACCCGCTTCCGAGAGCGCCCTCACAATAGCCCCGCCATCGCGCACAGGCGGGCGCTGGCGAATCGGCGTAACGGCCTCGACCTTGCGGGCCCGTCCAAAATGGCAAATAACGTAAACCCAAGATAGAGGCGGCGCACCCGACTTCCACCCGCGTGCGTCGCCTTCTTTTCTTCCTGAAGAATTGTGGTGGTTTTTGTGGCTTCGCAGCGTCTCTACTGTGTAGTGAAAAGTGCAGTATGCGCAGAGCAGCGCAGAACCTATCACGCCCTAGCATGAAATGAGGCAAGCGCAACAAATGCTAGGCGCTTATCTATCCTGCGATACCGTGCGATATGTGCCTGGAATGGTTAACAGCCGAACGCTCTACCATTGAGCTACCGGGGAGTAGATTGAATCAGGGGTTAAGCAACCTGCCGTTCCTCCTTGAGTCGCACCGCTACGACCTGTTTCGCCAACCGGCGCCTAACGCAATGTGGCTCATTGCTGCACCGTCTGGCACTCGAGCCAGCTTACCGCAGAGAAACTACTGCTGCTCTTGCTCCAAACGATTCCGTCCCAGCTTCGTGCCGTCGGCAGTTACGGCCTCGAGGATGCGCCCGATGGGCTTGCCATTCTTGGCTGCGCTCACAGTGACCGTGACTTCGTCGCCGGGTTTGAAAGAGTCCTTACGGTAGCCGCTGGGATACATGACCGTGGGAGATTGCGACTCCACAACCCAGTGCGCTATTTCACCGTTGTCACCCTTGACGTCAAGCATCAGCAAAAGATGGGGGCTGGCGTAGATCCATCTGGTGACGGTCCCCTTCAAGACAAGCGTTTTATCCGTGGCGAATGAAGCGTTGCCGTGATGTGCGAACAGAGGAACCGAAACCAAAAGCCCCAGGGCCATAGCCAACCCGATGACAAGCCTCTTTCTCATTGTGCATCCTCCGCTTTGCTCGCTGGCTGAATCATCCTCGATGGTCACTTCTCGGCATCTTTGCCAATCGTGTCGAGATAGATCTGGTAGTTTACCGGCGAGCATATGTTTTCGTTTTCCTCGGTATGGTTATCTTGCAGCCTGAATGACATTTTCAAGGCGTCCCACGGTTTAGTATACATTTTGGGATCGTCGATCGTCTCCGACCATTCCAGAGTGTCAAAATCCACGCGCCGGAAGGTCTCCGTTACGCGAACCTGATCGCTGACGGGCCGGCCGGCATTGTCGAGCCAAACCCGGTCCTCCGGCATGGTTCCGACCGTTTGGACCTCGAGCGTGTTGTCGTCCAGCCACCTGCCCACGGAGTAGCCCATCCAACGCTGTTCCCTGAACTGGCCGTCTATTTCCACGCCGCCATCCAGCACCTTGGGGAGGGGACGGCCGTCGATCCAAATGACGCGCCAGCGGCTGTCGTAGTGGTACAAAATCGCAACCTTCGCGTCGTCCTGAAAAATCTGGCTGAATCGCAGGCTGTAGTGATTCCAGCGCGGGAATCCCAAGGGTTCGCAGATATTCCTGGGATCGTTCTGTTCTTTCGGGGCCACCGCGGCGACCCCCTCGGTTGGCTTATGGGTCTTGTACACCTCCAGCCCATGGGGCGTGTAGGGTACGGCGTTCTCCGGTTTGCCGTTGTTTGGCTTTAACTGCACCCCGGGTGCCTGAGTTCCTGCGTCCGGCCCCCCGGCCGTGCTCCATGACCCGGCAATGTTGTGCCGCGGAGCCGGTTTCCGATTCTGCGCGGTGATGGGCGGTTTATGCCAATCCACGTCAGGCCAGGTCGGCTTAGAGTTATTCTGGCCGGATGTGGCAACGGAAACTGTCAGCGCGGCAGCCGACAGGCCAACCATCGAAACCCAAAAGCGACTTAGCATTTCGGTCCTCCAGAATCCAGATACTTGCTACTTCCGCGCTTGGCATCCCCTGAACGCGGCTTAGTTGGTCGGAACGAATCTCTGAACTCTCTCGCCGTTCCAAACTTCGCCGGTATAAATGTTTCCCCTCGAATCGACAGCGATCATATGCAGCCCGAAAAATTGGCCGCCGTTTTGGCCCATGCTGCCCAAGGTGCCCGCAACCGCGCCGTCTTCGCGATTCAGGAACCAGATGTGGCCGTTGGTGATATCTGAAATGTACAAATACCTCTGTTGTTTGTCGGGCGAGAAAGCGATGCCCCCAGTAGAACCGCCCTCTCCAGTGGACGGGGCCAGGACGAATTCCTTGAGGAACTTGCCTTCTTTCGTGGTTACCTGAATCCGGTTCGCGGCGCGGTCGGCAATATAAACGAGCCCGTCCTTCGAGATGTTCAGGGTGAGATGCCCCCGGAACTCCTTGGGCATCGGGCCATTGGGGACATAGGCACGGTCCGCCTCGTTGGTGCTCATTTCCGACAAAGGCTTTCCGTAAGCGCCCCAGCCGCGCTTGAACGCCAGCGTGTCCAGGTCGAACACCATCACCCGCCCCCCCAGATAATTGTCCGTGGCGTAAAGTTCACGCGCGGGTTCGTCCAGCCGAACCTCTTCGATAGCTCCCACGATCATCGGCGTCGTTGGCGGATACTTGGCTCGGAAGGCTGCTATAGCCGCGCGATCGGGCGGGTTTCCGCGCCCGGCGAAAGGAACCGTACCGATGGGACCAGGCCCTCCCCGGCCCGGAATTCGCGGCCGCGCTGCTCCGCCGCCTGCGGCGCCGGGCTCCTTTTCCGGAGCGCGCGGAGTTTCGCCGACAAGCTTGCCGGTCTTGGTGTCGTATTTCCTGACGGTATCTTCCCCGATGTAGGCGAACCCCTTGCTGTCCACGACCATGCCGTGGCCTTCGGGCTCATCGAAATAGCTGATAACGTTTCCTTCCTTATCGAAATGGATCATCGAGGGAGCGCGGACACAGCATTCCGCGGTAGGCGGATTCAACTCCGCGCGGAGCTCCATATCTCTCAGTTCGCTTGGCCGATTCAACACCCAGACGTTATCGTCCTTGTCTATCGCCAATCCTGCGACGCCTCCGAGCTTCCAGTGATTCGGCAGCGGTTTGGGCCAGGCTGGATCGAACTTGAACTTTAACGTGCCTGCCCGCACACCGGAAATAATCGAAAGGGAAAACAGGCACAGAGCACCCCATGGCGCGAATGCCCGCAGGTTTCCGCGTTTGCTCATCGGAATTTCTCTCATATCAGCAGCCTGGATTTGGTGAAGTCCGTGCAGACTGTAGTCTTCCCCGCGGCGGCGTGTCAATAAATCGGCGTCCCTTCAGGCTAAAGTGGACGTCTACTTCGACACCGTGGCCGTCAACGTCCCGCCGCTCGTGGATAAGTAGAGATTCGATCCGTCGCCGAACTGCAGGCGAAAAGGCCCGCCACCATCGTCCAGCGCCTTCTCCACCATTTCACTGAGCTTCTCCGCGGGAACTACGCGTTGTTCGACGTTTATCTGCGTTGCCTCTTTGGCCGCGGCGGCAATGGCCTCGCTCTCGGTCTCCTCTTCCACTGCGGCCATGATCGCTTCTTTGTGGCTTTCAGCTTTTGATTTGGGCATTGGGCCTCGTTGCCGTCATTCTCCGCCGCGGCTGCGTCCTGCGCTCTTCTCCGACGCGATACCACCTGGAGGCAGACAGTTTACGATGTGTTCTACTGCGATTCAAAGTTCCACGGTCAAGGCGGCGAGCGATGCGGATTCACGAAAGCCTACGGATTTTTGCGGGGTAGCAAAACGAAACCGCCGAAGCGGGCACCATGCCTCAGTTTTGCTCTGCCTCAATTTTTAAGGCTTTTAATTCAGGGCTGCTCTTGAGGTGGTGCCGGGGCTCGATCGTCGTAGGATCGAATCTGCTCAGCCTGCGTGCGCAGGGCCAGAACCGTCGCGTCCTTCGCGCCGCCGGGATCGAGTTTCAAATAGGCGTCCAGATCTTGGTCCACGGCGTTTGGTTTGCTCTCCCGCAAATGGACCTCCGCGAGGAGAACGTACGCCGCGGCCATGCTCGGCTCCCGCAAAAGCGCTTCGCGCGCCGAACTCTCTGCAGCCGGCAAACGATCCGTCGTGTACCGAATCCACGCCAGCGCGTAATACCCGCCGCCGTCCTTTGGGTCGATCACCAAGCCGCTCTGCACCATGCTTTCCGCTTCGGCGTATTGTTTCTCTGTTGCGAGCATCAGGCCCAGACCGAAGTGCGCGGGCGCGTAACGGTTGCTGCTCAATTCGAGCGACTTGCGAAACGCCGATTCGGCTTCGGTCGCGTGCCCCAGCTTCTCCTCGGCGATACCCATGTTGTAAAAGGCTTCATAGAATGTCGGGAAGGCCTTGATTGCCTTCCGAAACTCGGAGATGCTGCCGGCCCAAACCTTCGCCGCCAGCAGTTGCGTTCCTCGGTCGAACGCTCTGCCGGCCGCCACCGGAATGCTCAACTCGCGCACCGAAACCGTGAGGGGAAGCTTCGTGGGGACGGACGCCGCGCGATTGGCCTGCGCGGAGCAAATCGGCGCACAGAGGCCGATGGTGAGAAAGCAGAACGGAACCAGCCGAAGTAAGTTCATGCGCGCGCCTCTTATAAGCGCCATTGCATCGACGGGCGAGTGTACATCTCTTCCTGCTCGCGCCCAAACATTCGCCCGTACATCCGATGGTCCTATTCTCAGGGAGAGTCATGTCAGGAAGACCCTAAATCTTACCCGGCAGTGCTGCAGTTGCATTAACTCCTCCGCGTCAATTCCCTGCCGCGCTGCTGTGCCTCGGATGGCGGATTCGATGGCAAATCGCAGCATCTCTAGAGGGCGACTATGTGCCGGATCTTATGCTCTAATGGTCCTCTGATCGTCCTCTGATGGTGATTCCATCACTCATCCAACGAGGAGCGTCATGAGAGTCATCCGAGCTGCATTTTTCTCAATCCCATTGCTTGGGTTATGTTTCGTGACCTCGGCGTACGCTCACCACGGCAGTGCTATATACGATAAACACGCGGTCACCTTGATCGGAACGGTCACTAATTTGACGTTGGCCAACCCGCACTCCTCGGTTGCCTTTGACGTGAAGGACGACCAGGGCACTGTCACCCATTGGATCGTCGAGTTCGGCGTCCTGCGAGACTTAAAGCAAGACGGCTGGAGCAACGACACGCTCAAGCCAGGTGACGTAATTAAAGTTCCTGTGCGTCCCAAAAAAGACTGCGAGCATGACGGCCTTCTCGCGGGCGGAAAGATTACGTACGCGGACGGACGCGGGTTGCCTTTGAACCCGCCCCAGCCCGCGCAGCCCTCTCGCCCGATAAGGTGGTAGCGCACGATAGCCGGACTTTTAATTCGGGTTTGGCGTTCGGAATCATCCGCAATTCCTTTGAATTACCTGCGAGTAATCAAAACATGGGTGGGGTAGGGTCAAGAGTGAATCGCTCGAGGGCGTTCCAGTCGAAGAGGGATACCGTAAGTCGATTAGAATGACAGCGTTTGCAAACCCAGCAATGTAAGTGCCCTGGAATGAAAACGTTTGCAAAAAAGACAGGGGAGAGGGCCCCTCCAGGGCGCGCAAAAGTCTACCAACAGGATGAGCTCTTGCGCGATGACAAGTCGAGCAGCGCACTTCCCTTGCCAAAATTGGACGGCTTGACGATGTAGCTGCCGACAAGCCCCAGGGCCCCGCCAAAATGCGGCGGGCGCCCTGGGCTACAAAGGCCCGTGGCGCTTTCGCGCGAGGGGTTAGACGCGGGCGACGCTCTTTTGCACGATGCGGTCGGCGATGGCCTTGAACTCGTCCGCGGTGAGCAGGTCCTTTTTTTCGAAGGACTTGGCTTTGACGGCTTGCAGCATGGCCACGCGCTCTTCGTCGTTGGCCTTGATACCCAGCTTTTCGCACCACTCTTCGATGGACGGCGGCCCGCTGTTCTTGCCGAGCACAATACTGACGGGCTTCTGGCCAACGAGGTCCGCCGAGAAAGGAACGAACTCGAGCGGATTGTCTTTGCGCGCCAAGCGGATCCAACCGGCGATGATGCCGGATTCGACCTCGTAGAGCTTGTCGCCGACGATGGGCCGGTTGGGCGGCTGCGTGACCCCGGCCTTTTCCATCACGAACTTCGAAACTTCACAGAACTTCTGGGTGCGGATGCCGATGTCGAGGCCATGCAGGCAGAGCAGGGACATGACCACGTCTTCCATGGGCACGTTGCCGGCGCGTTCGCCAAGGCCGGTGATGGTGGTCTGGGCGACGGAGGCGCCGGCTTGCAGCGCGGCCAGCGTATTGGCGACGCCGAGGCCGAAGTCCTGGTGGCAGTGGATCTCCAACGGCTTTTTCAGGCGCTCGATCGCTTTCTTGACGACGTAGTAGATCGCGTCGGGAGTGCAGCCGCCCATGGTGTCGGCCAGGGTGAAGGCGTCCATGTGGCCTTCGGTGGCGACTCGCTCGACGATGTCGAGGAGGCGGTCGACTTCGGTGCGCGTGGCGTCGATGGTGAAGAAGACCGTGTACAGGCCGGCTTCCTTGGCGGCGCGGGTGGCGTCGATGGAGGACTTCATGGCGCGATCGAAGGTCCAGCCGTAGGCGTTCTTGATCATGTGGTCGCTGGCGGGAATTTCGATGACTACGCCGGTGCAGCCGCAAGCCTTGACGACCTTGATCTCTTCGGGGATGCAGCGGGCGAAGGCGAAGATTTCGGACTTCAGGCCCAACGCGGCGATATCCTGAATAGCCGCTTTGTCCTGTTCGGAGACGGCGGGCATGCCGGATTCGATGCGGTGCACGCCGAGGGCATCGAGCTGCTTGGCGATGGCCACTTTTTCCTCGCGGCGGAAGACGACGGCGGTCTGCTGTTCGCCATCGCGCAAGGTGACATCGTGGATTTTAATCTTGGGGGCGAAGTTATATTTCTTGGTGACTTCGGGAAGATAAGGCCAGGGGCTGATAAACCATTTGTCCGTTTTCCAGGGCGTCTGCATTTAGCCTCCGTAGATTGTTCGCGCCAGATTCGATCGCGCCAGCCGCCGCAACCACCGAACGAGCCAACTTCGTTATACCGCGCTGCTGCGTTGCTCCGTTGGGCCTGCGCTCACCGGGCACGCGCGCTTCGTGGCGCGTGCACACTGGTTTCGGTTGGATGCAGGCATCATACACGAGCCACTTTCGGCGTTCAAGGAACGCGGAGGGCGCACGGGCGGTTATCCATTACCGTCGTTACCCGTTGCCGTCTTTATCTATTATCGCCGTTACGTGTTACCGGGGAGCACATCAGGAATCGAATGCGATCCGGGTGCAGCAAGCCTTTAAGCCGCACACGCCAGAACTATTGCGGGCCGGGCCGGAAAATGATATTTTAACGATACCGCTGTTCGACCTGTAACGCGCAGAGGAGCCGGGCTTTGTGCGCGGAAGGTCCGCAACCGGCGCAGGGAGAAGGACATAGATGAAGGCATTCGATTTCTACGCGGCGAAAGATACCAACGACGCGGTAGCCCTCCTCGCCCAGCACGCCGCTAATTCCAAAGTGAAAATCATAGCCGGTGGCACCGATCTTTTGGCGGATTGGAAGTTTTCGCCGCATGGGCCGGAAGTGGTGGTGGACATATCCCGGGCCGACGACCTGAAAACTATCACGCTGACCGAACAAGGGCTGGTGATCGGGTCGCTGGTGACCCACTCGCAGATCATGCGCTCACCGCTGATTCAGCAGATGTTTCCGGCGCTCGTGCATGCGGCGCACACGATCGGAGCGGTGCAGACGCGCAATCGCGGCACGCTGGGGGGAAATCTGGTGACGGCGGTGCCGTCGATGGACAGCGGGCCGACGCTGATGGCGCTGGAGGCGATCGTCACGATCGCAGGCTGGGGCGGACGGCGACAGGTGCCGCTAAGCGAATTTTTTCTGGGGCCGCGGAAGACGGTTCTGAAGCCGGATGAACTGCTCGCGGAGATCATCATTCCCAAAGCGAACCTGGGGAAGCCCACGCATTTCTACAAGTTCGGGCTGCGCAAGGGACAGGCGCTGGCCCTGGTGAACGCGGCGGCGAGCTTCTGGGTGGATTGGGAGAAAAATACGTTCGTGGCGGCGCGAATCGCGCTGGGCGCGGTGGCGCCGAAAGTGATCCGCGCAACGCAAGCGGAGGCCTATCTGGAGGGCCGCACGATCACGCCGGAGGCCATGGCGGAAGCCGGGCGCGTGGCCGTGAACGATGCCAGGCCGATCAGCGATTTTCGCGCTTCCGCGGAGTATCGAAAGAACCTCGTCGCCGTGCTCACCAAGCGATGCGTGGAAGGCGCCTATGAACTGGCGCAGAAGAAGCGACTGGAGGGATCGAATGGTAAACGTAACGCTTAAGGTGAACGGCAAGACGCGGAGCGCCAGCGTTCCTCCAGAGACGACGCTGCTACGCATGCTGCGCGAACAGTTCGACCTGACGGGGGCGAAACTGGGCTGCGACGTGGGCGACTGCGGCGCGTGCACGGTGATCGTGGACGGCAAACCCGTAAACTCCTGCCTGATGCTGGCGGGCCAGGCGGATGGGCGCGACGTGCTGACCATCGAAGGACTGGCCGACGCGGAGCATCTGCATCCGCTGCAGAAATTGTTCGAGCACTTTGGTTCGCTGCAGTGCGGATTCTGCGGGCCGGGAGTGATCATGTCCGCCAAGGCTTTGCTGGACGAAAATTCCGATCCCTCCACACAAGACATTCGCGATGCGCTGGGCGGCAATCTGTGCCGGTGCACCGGGTACGCCAAGATGATCGAAGCGATTAAAGGCGCCGGGTGCATCATGCGCGGCGAGCAAGTGCCGGCGGTGAAGTGAAAAAGCCAAGGCGGCCGTAGCCACGAATAAGGAGCCCGAACATGGCAGACGAGCGTTCAAAAGTAGCCGATAAGCCCGATATATTGGAAAAACCGGATATTTTGCGGGTGCCGGCGCCGGCCCCGCTGGTTACGTTTCCCGTCGACGTGGTGGTGCCGGAAGGACGCCAGCAGACTCCGGCCGTGGGCCAGCGGGCCTCCCGCGCCGATGGACGCCTGCATGGGCTGGGGCAAACGAAATACATCGACGACATGTATTTCCCCAACATGCTCTTCGCCAAGATCAAGCGGGCGGGTGTGGCTTCCGCGATCATCAAGAGCATCGATACGAAAGAAGCTGCGGCCATGCCGGGCGTGGTGGCGATTATCACCGGCCGGGATATTCCCTGCAATTCGTTCGGGCCTTCGCTGAAGGACCAGCCGGTGCTGGCCGATACACGCGTTTTTCACGCGGGCGACGGCGTGGCGGCGGTGGCGGCGGAGACCGAGCAGATCGCTACCGAGGCTCTGGAAAAAATCAAAGTCGAATATGAAGTGTTGAAGCCGGTGTTGGATCCGCTGGAATCGCTGAAGCTGGAGACGCCAGGCATCCACGCGCCGAGCGCCAATATTTACGGACACAAGATCATCAAGAAGGGCGACGTCGAAAAGGCGTTCAAGGAGTCCGATCACATCTTCGAGGGCACCTTCCGCACCCAGATGGTGGAGCACGTGCCGCTGGAGCCGCACGCCACCATCGCGCAGTGGGATGCCAATGGGCGGGTAACCATCTATTCCACCCTGGGACGCATTACCCTGGGCCGAGCCGACGTGGGGCGCACGCTGGGTATCCCCATGAGCCGGGTGCGCATCGTGGCCACGGTGGTGGGCGGAAATTTCGGCGGAAAGAACGAGATCACGACGGAACCTGCGCTGGCGTTGCTCTCGAAGATGACCGGGCGTCCGGTGAAGTGCACCTTCACACGGCCCGAAGAGTTCTATGCCTCCACCACGCGGCATCCGCTGATCATGGAGTACAAGACCGGCGTGACCAAGCAGGGCAAGATTCTGGGCCGCAAGATTCGCCTGATACTCGATGGGGGCGCGTACTGTTCCTGGAGCGAGACGACGCTGGGCAAGGCCTGCATCCTCTCCGCGGGGCCCTACAACATCGATAACCTGGAGGCGGAAGCGTTCGTGGTCTATACCAACAAGACCATGACCGGCGCGATGCGAGGGTTCGGCGCGCCGCAAGTTTGTTTCGCTTACGAATCGCACATGGACGATATTGCGCACGCCCTGGGCATCGATCCCATCGATATTCGCCTGCTCAACGCTTTCGAGGAGGGCTCGATCAGCCCCACGGGACAAAAGCTGCATAGCGTGGTGGCCAAGGAATCGATTCTGCGCGCGGCAAAGATGTTCGGATGGAACGGCATGGATAACGGCAACGGGACGGGAGCGAAGGCATGAAACGGCGCGGACGCGGCATGGCCACAATGTGGTACCCGATCGGGTTTACGGTAGCCGCAAATCCGAGCGCGGCGGTGGTGAAGGTGAATGAGGACGGCACCGCGACGCTGCTCACGGGCACCGTGGAGACGGGCCAAGGCTCGCTGACGATCTTGGCGCAGATCGTGGCGCAGGAATTGGGGATTGCCACAGACGATGTGCACGTGGTTTCCGCGGATACGGACTCGACGCCCATGGATACCGGCGCGATTGCCAGCCGCACTACATACGTCACCGGCAACGCCGCGCGCCTTGCGGCGGAAAAGGCCAAGCTGATTCTTTTCGAGGTAGCGGCGCCGCTGCTGGGCGTGAAACCGAGCCAACTGGAAGCGCTTGACCACAAGATCGTGGTGAAAGGCTTTCCGCAGCGGAACATGCACGTGGGCGATGTAGCCAATCATGCGCGGATGGTTTCGGGGCAGCCGCCGATCGGCGCCGCTTCGTTCAATCCCGAGACGGTAGCGCTCGATCCGGAAACCGGGCAGGGCAAGCCCTTCGGAACTTACGTTTACGCCACGCAGATTGCCGAAGTGGACGTGGACGACGAGACCGGCGAAACGGAAGTGCTGCGCATCGTGGCGTCGCACGATTGCGGGACGGCAATCAATCCGATGCTGGTGGAGGGGCAAGTAGAGGGCGGCATCTCCATGGGCGTGGGGTTTGCGCTGGAGGAAGAGATCCTGTTCGACGCCAATGGCCGGCAGATCAATCCCAACCTTACGAATTACATCATGCCGACTTCGCTGGACATGCCCGAGGTGGAAGTCGACATCGTGGATAACTATGACCCCACCGGACCTTTTGGCGCAAAGGGCGTGGGCGAGCCGACTCTGGTGCCCACGGCGGCGGCTATTGCCAATGCGATTTTCGATGCGGTCGGCGTGCGCGTCACTTCCCTGCCGGCGACCTCGGAGAAAGTGTTCAAATTGCTCCAGGCGAAACGGGAGCAGCAGCCCAAGCAGCTTGGAAGCAGCCCGGCATCGCTCCCCAGCGGGGGCAACGGCGCGCCCGCGCACTGAGCGCGCGGCCAAAAAATTTCAGGGATTGTTCCTGGTTTGCCAGATTTAAAGCTCGCCCAAATGTGCTGCGCAAATCGCGCGGCCAATTCAGAATCAGAATGATTCGAGGGAAGCAATCGTTCGCAGCGCGGAGTTTCGGCAGGTAGTGGACTGGCGAGCGGACGGCAGTGTATATTTACGTGCCCTTTTTGGTTCGATGTTTGGTTGGATCGAAGGTCTCTAGGGAAACCAAGTTTACGGGTTTGGCGCCGATCCCCCGGGAGAATCGCTCGTCATCGCTCGTCTGGGAGCCATTCACATTCCAGGAGAATCTTAGCCTGCCTGAATTCATATGGAGGATGGTGGACGTTACATGGCAAAAACGGAACAGGTGACAAAAACAACGAAGAAGGGGTCACAGGTAGCGGTATCGTCAAACGGATCGCGGCTGGATACCAGCTTCATCGGGCATCCGCATGAGTGGGACCCGCGGCGGCTATACAGCCAGACGGGCGCGGATTGGCAATACCGGGTGGATTTCGACCAACTGCGTAAAGAGCGCCTGCAGAAACTGCAAGCGGAGATGGCTAAGCAGGATTTGGGCGCGCTGGTACTGTTCGCGGGCGCGAACATTCGCTACGCAACCGGTTCGTATCAGGGAAATTGGAAATACAACATCAACATTCGCTACGCGGTGGTGCCGACCGAAGGCGAGCCCGTTCTCTTTGAGACGGCGGGCTCGGATCTGACGTGCGCGAAAATGGACCTGCCGTGGATGGCTGGCCGCATTCGTCCGGCGATCACGTGGCAGTGGGCGGAGGGCGCCGTGCCGTACATGGCCGGGCGCATGGCGGATAGCGTGGTGGAAGCGCTGAAGGAGAGCGGCGTAGCGAAAGAGCGCATCGGCATCGACAATCTGGATATGCCGGCGTACGAAGCGTTCCAAAAGCTGGGCTTGAAGATCGTGAACGGCTGGCCGGCTGTCTCCAAAGCGCGGACGGTGAAGACCCGCGACGAAATCGAGTTGCTGAAGCAGGCTTCGAGCATCGGCGACGCGGCCATGTGGAAGATCAAGTACGAATGGCTAAAGCCGGGCGTGCGCGAGCGCGAGATCGAAGCCAAGGTGCACGAGTTCATGCTGGAGCGCGGCTGCGAGATCATCTACGACATCATCGTGGCTTCGGGCGGAAACACCAGCCCGTATCGCCGCTGGGCCACCGACAAGCTGATCCGGCAAGGCGACCTGGTAATCGTGGATATCAACGCCGTAGGACCTTCCGGCTACTTCATCGACTTCGTTCGCTGCTTCAAGTGCGGCGGGGCGCAGGGCATGAAGATGTCGCAGAAGGAGATCGACCTTTACCGCGAAGTGTACGATTCGATGTACGCGGGCCTGGAAAAGCTGCGGCCGGGAAACACCACAGCGGACGTGGCGGCGCAATTCCCCGAATACGACGACGACAAATACGGGACGGTGACGCTGCAACAGTTCGCGCACAGCATCGGCATCACGCTGTACGAGGGCATGTGGATCTCCCGCGCGTATTCGCTGAAGTATCCGGCGGAGATCAAAGAGAACATGTACTTCGCGATCGAGACCTTCGCGGGCCATCCCAAGCTGGAGCAGACCACGCGCCTGGAAGAGAACGTGCTGGTTACGGCCAACGGGCCGATGGTCTTCACGCAGATGGAACACATGGAAGAGGCCATGAAGCGTTAAATGGCCCAATTCCACGTAGCCGTTTCCGACACCGTATTTCCGAACCTGGACAGGGCACGGGCCGTCTTGTCGCAAATCGGCGCGGATCTGCAACTGGCCGCGGAACCGAAGCCCGAGGCGATCATGCGGGTGGCCAAGGACGCGGACGCGCTTTTTGCCACTTACGCAAAAATAACGGCGGAGATGATCCGGCAGATGACGCGCTGCCGGATCATTTCGCGCTTTGGCATCGGGGTCGACAACGTCGATATTCCCGTGGCCACCGAACGCGGCATCGTGGTCACCAAAGTGCCCGATTACTGTCTGGACGAAGTTTCCGATCACGCCATGGCGCTTTTGCTGTCCGCCGTACGCAAAATTCCGTTCGCCAACCGCCTGGTTCAGGACGGGCGCTGGGAGATGCCGGCGGTGGTTCCCATCCACCGCTTGCGGGGAACCGTTCTGGGGCTGGTAGGCTTTGGGCGCATTCCGCAACTGGTGGCACCCAAGGCGCAATCATTCGGCATACGCGTGGTTACCCATGACCCCTATATTCCGAAAGAGGTTTTGGAACGCGCCGGCGTGCAGCACGTGGAATTCAGCGAATTGCTGAAGATTTCAGACTACGTTTCGATCCATGCTCCGCTTTTGCCGGAGACGACGGGATTGTTCAACGCGGAGGCTTTCCGGCAGATGAAGCCGCACGCGTATTTGATCAATACCGCGCGAGGTCCTATTGTGGATGAAGCGGCCCTGGCAGCGGCGCTGGACGCCGGACAACTGGCGGGCGCGGCTCTCGACGTAATGGCCAAGGAGCCTCCGCAAAACTCGCCGCTTTTGGGAAGGCCCACCGTGATCATCACGCCGCACACCAGTTTCTACTCGGAGGAGTCATTAGCCGATTTGGAAACGAAGGCGGCGGAAGAAGTGGTACGCGTGCTGCGGGGCCAGGCGCCACGGAATCCTGTGAATCCCGAGGCACTGAAGGCCCGGCCGGAAGCGAGCCGCGCCTAGGCGGGGACTCGTTGTTAGAAGGGCTTAGAGGGCCCGAGAAAAATCCATGAAGGCAATGGTTCTGAGCGGGCCGAACGAACTGGCGCTGGGCGAGGTGGCTCGCCCGGCAATCGGCGAGGGGCAGGTGCTGGTCCGCGTGACGTATAGCGGGATCTGCGGCACCGACTACAAAATCTACAGCGGCGCGATTCCCGTGCGCTATCCGCGGATCATGGGCCACGAGATGATCGGCGAGGTGGTGGAAGCCGGGGCCAACGCCAACGTAAAGCCGGGAGACCGCGCGATCGTCGATCCCGAACTTTATTGCGGCTCGTGCTTCCACTGCCGCATCGGGCAGACGCACCTCTGCCCCAACGGGATGCTGCTGGGGCGCGACGCCAACGGCGGCTTCGCCGAATACGTTACCGCGCCGGCGAGCCACGTCTTTCCGCTTCCCGAATCGATCGACAATCGAACCGCGCCGCTGATCCAGGTGTTGACGACCTGCATGCACGCGCAGCGGCAGATCGATATTTTCCCCGGCGAAACGGTGGCGGTCCTAGGCTTGGGCGTGACGGGGCAATTGCACGTGCAACTGGCCAAAGCGCGAGGCGCGGCGGTGATCGGCATTACGCGCAGCGCGGAAAAGCGCGAACTGGCGCAACGGCTGGGCGCCGATCTGGTGTTCCCGGGCGGAGCCGAAGCGATCCGCCAGGTGCGGGAAGCGACCGAGGGACGCGGAGCCGACGTGGTGATCGAATGCACGGGCATGCTGCCGGTGCTGGCGGACGCGATTCACATGGCGCGGTCCGGCGGGCGGCTACTGCTCTTCGGGATCATCACCGCCAAGCAAGGCGAGCTGCCCTTCTACGACCTCTACTTTAAGGAACTGGCGCTGATCAACGCGCGCGTGGCCAAGAGCGAGGATTATCCCAATTCGATCGCGCTGGTGCAGCGCGGGACGGTGCGGCTGGAGCCGCTGGTGAGCCACGTCCTGCCGCTGGGCGAATTGAAGAACGCCATCAACATGCTGGGCTCCGACAATGGCCAGCGCATGAAGATCATCCTCGAACACGCCTGAACGCCTCGCACCTGCGTCCCTTTTGAACGACTCGTTCAAACGACTCTTACCGTAAGCTCGGCGACATTTTCGATTTTGCCATGCAGCAGGTCGCCGCGATGCACCGGCCCCACTCCGGCGGGCGTCCCGGTGAAAATCAGATCGCCTGGCGTAAGGGCGAAGAAGCGGGAGAGTTCGGCGATGATTTCAGGGACGCTCCAAATCAGCGCGGAGAGGTCCGACGTCTGCACGCGCTTGCCATTCAGCTCCAGCCAAATACCGCCTTTATCGGGATGGCCGATGCGGCTGGCGGGCACGACTGGCGAACAGGGAGCGGAACGATCGAAAGCCTTGCCGATCTCCCAGGGACGCGAACTTTTCGCGGCCTGCTGCTGGAGATCGCGGCGGGTCATATCGAGACCGGCGGCATAACCAAAGACGTGGCCTAGAGCCGCATCCTTGGGGATATCGGCGCCGCCAGTGCCGATGGCCACGACCAACTCGAATTCGTAGTGCACATTTTCGGACTGCGGGGGATAGGGAAAATCCTGGCCCTCGGGGAGCAATGCGTTCGCCGGTTTCATAAAGAAGAAGGGCGGCTCGCGGTCGGGATTGCCGCCCATTTCGCGGGCGTGGTCGGCGTAATTGCGGCCGAGACAAAAGATGCGGGTTACCGGGAAAAGGCCATTTGCCCCCAGAACAGGCAATGCGGGCACGGTCGGGGGCGGGATCACGTAAGCCAGGCTGTCTTTAGTCAATTTTTCTCCTCGGATCGACGTTTCTTCCCGGAACAATTTTTGTCCTCGGATCGAAGTACACCTCTTAACTATACTGGCGCCGGGGCAGGCGCAACTGGAATCCACGCGCGGGAGTTCCCTACCCCGGAATCCCTTGTGAAGCTTCACCGGCACGGAGGCGTGAAGTTGCGGTTGCGCCGACTGGGCTACAAGTCCTACCATCGCATGATCGCACCGCTGTCGGAGAGGAGGTCCCCATGAACGTTGCCGAGGTGATCCACGCAAGACGGGACGTCTTTGCGATCTCCGAGGAGATGAGCGTGCACGACGCGGCTCGGTACTTGCGCGAGCGAAAGGTGCGGGCGGTGGGGGTGTTGGATGGCGCGGGGAAACTCGCGGGCGTGATTTCGCAGAGCGACATTTCCGACAAAGTGGCTGCGGAAAACAAAGCTTCCGGGTCGATGAAGGTCGCCGAAATCATGACCCGCGAATTGGTAACCGTTTCGCCGGAGATGGTGCTGGAAGAATGCCTTTTGCAAATGGAGAAGCACGGCATCTTTCACCTGCTGGTGGTGGATTCCCAAGGCGTGTATCGCGGGATGATTTCGGTGACCGACCTGCTGCAGGTGATTGCTTCGGACCAGAAAGCACGCGCCGATATGCTGGAATCGCTGCTCTTCCCGCAAAGGTAGGAGTTTCGGAGGCGCAGACCCCAGAGGGCTCTCCTCGATCGCTTCAGGCTTTTCCTATAACCCCCAGAAGTTTGCTTAGCAGTTGATGCAGGCGAGCGCGGTCTTCCGGTCCCATAGCCGTAAATTCAACGCCCATGCCCTTGCCAGGATGCGAAGAGCGCACCATGGCGCGAGCGCGGACTTCGCCGCTGGGAACCTTGAAAAAGAGCTTCAGGACCTCACCGGAAGGAGCGGGCTCAGGCACTTCGATAAAGAGCCCTCCCAGGCTCAGGGTAGCCACGCGAGAGACGGTGCGGTTTCCCGTGCTTTGCCAGACCACCAGCAGGCCCTTGGGCAAGCCGATGCGATCGTAGCGCCGGGCTTTGGCGGAAGCTTCCATATACGATGCCCAGCCTAACATGAGAGAGAAGCCGGGCAACTTACGCTTGTCGAATGACGTAATTGACCGGGCGAACAGGCCCGCTGGAACAGGTAAAGTACAGCAGGGCTACCCTTTTTGGCGGCACGGCCGGACTTTGTGCCCGAATTCACACGTTGTCTAAATGGGCAGCGACCGCTGATGCCAAGGCTTGCTGCATCCACCGCAGTCGTATAGGCTGCCAATGTGAAGAGCAAGCCAGGAAAAACCGCGCTGCGGGTCTGCATTTTATCGCCACATCCGCTCGTGCTGGCCGAGTTTTCACGAGCCCTGGCAACGCCCAACTTTCAAACAGTGACGCGCCAACTGGATTCCCTGCTGGGGCCTGAACTGCGGAAGCTGGCGGTTCCGCGAGCGCCCGTGTACGTGGTGGACGCGCATGCCTCGACCAACGCCACGGCGGCCCTGATGTCCAACCTGCTGGAGAAATCGCCCTCGGCGCGGGTCCTGATCGTGGCCGAGAAGTTCAGCGGAACCGAAAGCCACGACCTGCTGCGACTGGGCGCCAAGGGATTGCTGACCTACAGCGAGGCTCGCGAGCAACTGCCGCGGGCGCTGCCGCTGGTGGCCACGGGCGGCTTTTGGGTGCCGCGCTCGATGCTCTCGGAGTTCGTGGACGCCATCATCAACAATGCGCGGGGGCGGCGGTTGAAGGTGGAAGGCTCCGCGGAATTGAGCCGCCGCGAGCAGGAAGTGCTCGATTCGCTGCTGGAAAATCTGGCCAACAAAGAGATTGGCAGCAAGCTGAATATTTCGGAACGCACGGTAAAATTCCACGTGTCCAACCTGCTTAGCAAGTTCGGCGTGCGACGCCGCGCGGACCTGATTCTGCTTTGTTACCAGCGGCGCAAAACCACCCCCTAAAGACCCGATCTCGAAAAGCACCCCGAACTCTTCTGTTCCCCCTGGCATCCTGATATAGTCGAAAATCTTGCTTTGCTGCCGACTCAATCGGGGAGGAGCGCCACCTATCCATGCCGCAGGACCGCAAACCGGAGTACTTCAAAGGATCGCAACTAAAAGTGGGGGTGATCGGATGCGGCTACGTCGGGCTGCCTTTGTGCCTGCGATTTGCGGAAGCCGGGCATCGCGTCATCGGGTTCGACACCGACCCCAATAAAATATCCAAACTCAACGAAGGCCAGAGCTACATCGGCCATATCCCCGGCAATAAGATTCAGCAGTACGTTCGCTCCAAGCACTTCTCGGCGACTAATGACTTCGCGCGCCTGGCGGAGATGGATGCGGTGGTGATTTGCGTGCCGACGCCGCTCGATCAGCGCCGCGAACCCGACCTTAGCTACGTGGAGCAGACGGCGCGCTCCATCCAGCCGCATTTACAGCGCGGCCAGCTTATCGTGCTGGAGTCGACGACGTATCCGGGCACGACGGAGGAGCTGGTGCTGCCCATTCTGGAGCAGTCCGGGCTGCGCTGCCCGATCGCGCAAGGGCCGGAAGCCGAACACATCAACACGGATTTCTTCCTGGCCTTCTCCCCCGAACGGGAGGACCCCGGAAACAAGCAATATGGATTGGCGCAGATCCCTAAAGTGGTCGGGGGCATAAATCCACCCAGCGGGCGGGCGGCAGTGTCGCTGTACGCCCAAATCGTGGCTCGGGTGGTGCCGGTGAGCTCGACGCGAGCGGCGGAAATGGCCAAGCTGCTGGAGAATATCTTTCGTTGCGTGAACATCGCCCTGGTAAACGAGCTAAAGCAGCTTTCGTTGCGCATGGGAATGGATATTTGGGAAGTGATTGACGCAGCGGCGACCAAGCCTTTCGGCTACATGGCCTTTTATCCCGGCCCTGGGCTGGGGGGCCACTGCATTCCCGTCGATCCCTACTATCTGTCATGGAAAGCGCGCGAGTATGACTTCTCCACGCGTTTTATCGAGCTCGCGGGCGAGGTCAACACGGCGATGCCCTATCATGTGGTGGAGGCGATCGCCAACGCGCTCAACGACCGGCAGAAGGCCCTCAAAGGCGCGCGAGTTCTGGTGCTTGGGGTGGCGTACAAAAAGGACGTGGACGACCTGCGCGAATCGCCCAGCTTGAAGATCATGCAACTGCTCATGGAGCGCGGCGCGCGTGTGGACTACAACGATCCCTATTTCCCACAGCTGCATAAGATGCGGCATTACGACTACGCCAATATGCGCTCGATTGACCTGATACCGGCGAACCTGGCTGGGTATGACTGCGTGGTGATTGCCACCGATCACACTTCGTACGACTATCCGGCCATTGTGGAGGCGGCGCCGCTGGTAGTGGATACGCGCAACGCCACGCGGCGGATCGCCCGCAACCGGAACAAGATTGTGCTGTGCTAGCCGCTGAAGCCAAGGGGCGGCGGCGTTCACGGTCCTGATAAGAGCCGGCCGAGCAAACCGGATGAGCTTCGCGTGGCCCTCCGTTAGTCATAGGAAATTGCCGAGCGGAGTACCCTTGCGCCCAGGCTGCGGGTCGCCTAGTTTGGGAATTCGTGAACACCTGGGCTACATCGGGTCCTGAGGCCAATCGGCGCCGCAGCCAGCGCGTGATTTTGAACGTCCCGATAACCATCTCCGGAGACGGTACGAGCGGGAACTTTTCAGAGCAGACCAAGACGATGGTGGTGAACGCGCACGGGGCGCTGATTATGCTGGCGGCGAAGGTTTCCCAAGGGCAAACTCTGGAGTTGAAAAGCCCCACGAACCCCGAAAGTCAATCTTGCAAAGTGGTCTATATCGGTCCGACCGTGCAGGGGCAGACACAAGTCGGCGTCGAATTCAGTAAGCCCGCCCCTCATTTCTGGCACGTTGCCTTTCCACCTGAAAATTGGACACCGTCGATGGGAGACGTCGCGGAACGCCCTACCGAAAAGGCCGGCGCAAAGGTCCCCGTAAAAACTTCCAAGCCCTAAAGAACGGCCGATCAGTTCCTGGCCGTCAACTCCAAGCGCGCCGTGCCTATGGGCAGCTCGGAGGCCACCAGCACGGGCGTCCGCGATGCATCCTGGGCCAGCCAGATGGTGAAGTGCGTGCCGGTGACTTCCTGGCCATGCTCGTAGACGCTCACGCCGATTTTGGAGGCGGTGAACTGGCCGGCGGGGACAGTGGCCTGATCGGAAGGTGCTTCTAAATGGGCCACGACGTCGTACAGATTGTGTCCGTCGAAGACGGGAACGCGCAATTGCGGGGCGCTCTTCCAATCCGCGGCGCGAATGGCGTAAAGCAGCCCGATGGGATCGCGGGTACCGGGAGAGACGCGAGCGGCGGCGATATTCGCGGGGGCGGGCGAACCGTCGCTGATCAGTCGCCAGGAGTTGGTCTGCTGCTTGCCTTGTTCGTGGAGGTACATTTCGTACTGGATGGAATTCAGCTGGGCGGCATCGGTGTATGAGTCCAGCTGATCGTCAAGAGGGAAAATCACGTGCATGGTATCGATGGTCTGGGCCAAGGCGCGGAAGTGCCAGGCCATGCGGCCGAAAAAATCGCGGCGTTCGACAACGGAAAGCTGAATGGTGGCGGCATTCACCGAGAATTTCGACCAGATCACGCGAAAGGACAAGCGCTCGCCGGCATTGAAGGGAACAACCGCAGCGGGCGTCGGCTTGGCCAATTTGGGGGGTGCCGGCTTTGAATGCTTGGTCTGGCCGGCCAGAGCCCAAACCGCGCCCAGAAAAAAGACGCAGGCAACCGCCAGCGTCACAGAGTTTGGGGTTCGTTTTCGACTGGAAGTGGCCCGATCCATTGTTCCCTTAGATGCTGTTTCCTCAGATGCGCCCTTACACGCGGTGCGCAGCCTACGGCTGAGCGTCACAAATATTGCCGGCGCACATCAAACCGCGCACAAAAAGACTATCGGAAAAGTTCTGGCTCTGCCAGGGATTCTCGCCGGGGCAGACGTATTCGGAACCATCTTCCCCTAAGTTGCCATCAGGTACAGTTTTTGGCGGCCGCGCGCACAGGTCGGTAGCTGGGCTGCCCTGCTGCCCTCAATTTGTCCTTTCCGCCAGTTGAGCCTTTCCCACCCCAAACCGTAAGCTCACGGCCAGTTCGGACGGCCCTCTCCGACGTGTGGCACAGGGAGTCGGCGCCTGCTCGGAAGCCCAACTACGAGACAGGCCCGAAAGGGAACCATGAAAGCCAAACGGCCGGCAGGGACGAACTTTCTATTTTCCGCAATTCTTTTCAGCTTGTTTCTGTTCTTTTCAGGATTAAACGCCAAAGGGCAGTCTGGCTGTGTTCAGAGCGGGACTGGCGTTTGGCAAAATCACGCGTTCACCGGGCAAAGTTCGCAGTTCGTGGTCACTTACAGCGCGACGCCCAGCCACGCGGCGATGACCGGCGAAGTCGGTTTCTCAGTGAATGCGGCGAGTTCACTGACGAGCTTGGCCGTAATCGTGAGGTTCGCGAGCACCGGGGCGATCGATGTGCGCAATGGGGGCAGCTTTAGTGCGGCGACATCGTACCCCTATACAGCGGGCACGCAGTACACATTTCAGCTAACGATCAATCCGGGGACGAAACGTTACAGTGTGTTCGTGACGGCGCCGGGCGGCGCGCAGGTGGAACTGGCAAGCAGCTATGCGTTTCGTTCCAGCCAATCGCGTGTCTCCAGCTTGAATAACTGGGCCACGTATTCAACAGGCGGGACGGAAACAGTCTGCAACATGACCATAGCCGGCGCGGGCTCATCCGTGACTGCCCCCACAATTAGCGCGCAGCCGGCGAGCAAGACCGTCACTGCCGGACAGACGGCTACGTTCTCCGTGACGGCCAGCGGGACAGCGCCGCTCAACTATCAGTGGGCCAAGAACGGCGCGGCCATAAGCGGCGCAACCGCGGCCAGCTATACCACGCCGGCCACGAGCACCACGGACAACGGATCGCAATTCGTGGTGACCGTGTCGAACTCGGCGGGAAGCGCAACGAGCGCAGCCGCGACTTTGACGGTAACGTCCACACCCGGCACCTTGAGCCTGAGTTCCTCGAGCCTGGGCTTCGGCAGCGTCAGCATCGGCAGCAGCAATGCTCTTTCAACGACCCTGACCAATTCCGGAGGTTCCAGCGTTACGGTTTCAAGCGTCAGCATCTCGGGAGCGGGCTTCACTGAGAGCGGTGTTTCCAACGGGCAAATCATCGCTGCCAGCCAGGCTATCACCGTGAACGTTACGTTTGCACCGGCGGCGACCGGCAGCGTGAGCGGCAGCCTGACGATTGCGAGCAACGCCTCGAATTCGCCCACGACAATTTCATTTGCTGGAACAGGAGCGGCGGTCTCGTATTCGACATCGTTGTCGTGGACCGCGAGCACTTCGAGTGTAACGGGCTACAACGTGTACCGTGGGACGACGTCCGGCGGTCCCTATACGAAGTTGACGGCAAGCGTCGATACCAATACGAGCTACGCCGATAACGGCGTGCAGGCCGGATTGACTTACTACTATGTGGTTACGTCCGTGAATTCGAGCGGCGCCGAAAGCCCTTATTCCAATCAAGCGTCTGCCGCGATTCCGTAATATCGCTAACCGCGGGGCACATCCTCTAATGCGCCAGGGCAGCCAAACGCCAGCGATGGCTGTGTTTCATCGGCTTCGCCACGTTTGAGGCGCGCATCATCCTGGAAAACGACTCGTGGCGTTCGCTTGAATCGGCTCGGCGATTCAAGCAAACTCACGCCTTCGGCCACCGATCGTTGTGGCAATGCGTGGAAATGCGTGGAATGCATCGAAGGGGGCTGAAATTCGCGTTCGGAAGGTAATTCTCAATTCATGCGAATCCTGGTAACGGGCGGGGCCGGCTACATCGGAAGCGTCGTGGTGGAGGAGTTGCTCGCCCAAGGCGAAACGGCGGTGGTCTACGACAATTTGAGCAAAGGACACCGCGAAAGCGTGGCCCCGGGGGCAGAATTCATACAAGGCGAACTCCTCGACAGCGAGAGGCTGGAGCGCGTTCTGGCAGAGCATCAGGTCGACGCGGTGATGCACATGGCGGCGGATTCTCTCGTGGGGGAGTCCTTCCAGAATCCCGCGAAATATTATGCCAACAATCTGGTAGCCAGCCTTTCGTTGCTCAAGGCCATGCGGGCGGCGCGAGTTTCGCGAATCGTGCTCTCTTCGACGGCAGCGGTTTACGGCGAGCCGGAAAAGCAGCCGATCTCGGAGGGTGACGCGACTTGCCCAACAAATCCCTACGGCGAGACCAAGCTCGCTCTGGAACGCGCGTTGCATTGGAGCGAGAAGGCCTACGGATTGCGCTACGTCAGCCTGCGCTATTTCAACGCCGCTGGAGCCACCGCGCGCTGCGGGGAACTGCACGATCCTGAGACGCACTTAATTCCAATGGTTCTGCAAGTCGCTTCCGGACAGCGGCCGTACCTGGAAATTTTCGGGAACGACTATCCGACGCGGGACGGCACCTGCGTGCGCGACTACATTCACGTCAGCGACCTGGCCCGCGCCCATGTGCTGGCGCTGGGACTGCTGGCGGAAAGAAGCGCGATCTTCAATCTGGGGTGCGGCGGCGGCGGGTACACGGTTCTGGAAGTGGTGGAGGCAGCGCGCAAGGTGACGGGCCATGCCATTCCGGTTCGGTTCGGGCCGCGGCGGGCGGGGGAATCCGGCAGTGCTGGTGGCCAGTTCAGAAAAGATTCAAAGGGAGCTGGGCTGGAAACCGCGGCAACAGGATTTGCAGGCCATCATCGAATCGGCCTGGGCGTGGATGCGCGCGCACGCGCTGGCGGACTGAGGCGCTTCACTTATTAACGGCGGCGGGGCTGGGTGGCTTGACGGTCGAGTTGGTCGGCAAGCTCGGTGAGGCTATCGACCATCAGGTCGGGAGGGAAATCCGCGAGGCGCGCGCTGCCGAGGCCGTAGCTCACGCAACAGCACCAGGTGCCGGCATTGCGCGCGTTTGCACGTCAATTTCGGAATCGCCGACGAGCATGACCTGGCTGGGCGCGGCGCCGAAATCGCGCATGAGAACACCCATTCCGGCTGGATTGGGTTTCTTGGTTTCAAAGCTATTGCCGCCGTAGATGTAGCGGAAATACGAGGCCAGCCCCAATCCCTCCAGAATCTGCCGGCTGAAACGGACCGGCTTATTGGTCAGCACAGCCATAGGCATGCCGTCGAACGCGGCCAAACCCTCGCGCACGCCGGGGTAAGTGACGGTATTGTCGAGCATGTGCTGGCGGTAGTAGGAGAGGAAAAAGCCTAAACCCTGCTCGCATTCCTCCGGGGTGCAGCCCGCGCCGAGGGCCTGCTCGATGAGCCGCGCCGCGCCCTGACCCACATAGCTAAAAATCTGGTCGTGCGGCAGCGGCTGGCGGCCGAGCTCCTTGAGCGTGGCGTTCACGGAAAGAGCCAGGTCGATGCCAGAGTCGATGAGCGTGCCGTCGAGATCGAAAATGAGCACGCGAACGTCCGCGAAGGGAGCGGTGTCGGGACTTGAATTGGTGTGCATAAGATCGCCGAAGAAATATTTTAGCGAAAAGCGAGCGACCGCGCGCCTCGAAAAACGGCGGGGATTTCCTGGTCGAAAAACCGGCGAGTTTCTTTGAAGATCGGATGGGGGCTGATAAGATAACACCCTTTCTTAGCACGATGTTTTCGGCACAGGAGGCAATCCTAGTTCATGGCAGAGATTTTTCCCTTTCGCGCGTATCGGTATAACCTGGAGCGAGTGAAGCTCGCCGACGTGGTCACGCAGCCGTACGACAAAATCACGCCGGCAATGCAAGCGCATTACGCGGCGGCAAGCCCCTACAACCTGATCGCCGTCGAAAAAGGCAAATCCTCGCCGACGGATACGCCGACGGATAACATCTATACGCGAGCGGAAGGGGCGCTGGAGGGGTGGATTCGCGACGGCGTGCTGGCGCGGGATACGCGGCCGGGCATTTACGTCTATTTCCAGGAGTATGCGGCGCCGGGAACGACGGAACGGCGCACGCGCAAGGGCTTCATCGCGCTGGGCCGCGTGGAAGACTATGCGGCGCGGGTTATTTTCCGGCACGAGCAAACGCTATCCGGGCCCAAGGCCGACCGGCTGGAGCTCCTGCGCCACACGCGCACACATACGGGACAGCTCTTCATGCTTTACGCCGATCGGCAGCGCCAGATCGACGCCGTGCTCGACGAAGTTGCCCGGCAGTCGCCTCCGGCCGAGGCCCGGGACGAATACGGCGTGGTGCACCGGGTGTGGCCGGTGTTCGATCGTCGAAAGATCGACGAAATTGTGGACGCGACGACCTCTCAGAAACTGGTGATCGCCGACGGACATCATCGCTACGAGACGTCGCTCGCCTACCGCGACGAGTGCCGGAAGAAAACCGGCGGCGACCGCGATGCCGCTTACGAAAAATCGATGATGACGTTTTTCAATACCCACGGCGAAGGGCTGCTGATCCTGCCCACTCACCGCCTGGTGGGGAATTTGGCTTCCTTCGACCTGAGCTCCTTTCGCCGAAAAATATCTTCCGCTTTCGAGGAGGAAGATTACGCGTTCGGCAGCGAGGCGGCTCGCGGCGTGGCTTATGAGCGGTTTCGCCGCGATCTGGAGGAGAGCGGGAAAAACGGCCGGGCTCTGGGAATGTACGCGGGCGGCGCGTTTACCTTGCTGCGCCTGCGCCAGGATGCGGACCTGGCAAAACTGATGCCCAACGTCGCTGCGGCACAGCGGCAGCTGGACGTTATTCTGCTGCACCGTCTATTGCTGGAGGACGGCCTGGGAATCACGCCCGCCGCCGTTACGGCTGAACAAAACATCACCTATGAACGCGAAATGGGCGCGGCGCTGGATGCCGTGGACCGCGGCCGGGCACAAATCTGCTTCCTGCTCAATCCCGTCGGGGTCGATCAAGTGATGGAGATCGCCTTGGCCGGGGAAGTGTTGCCCCAGAAATCTACGGACTTTTATCCCAAGCTGCTGAGCGGCCTGACGCTATACCGGCTGGACTAAGCCGGGCGGCCGCTCGAGGGCGCGAATGGGTTGGAGTTCTACTGGCTGAAGCTCTTGATGGCGGCCGCCTCTGACGGGTAGACATCGAAAACGGTGAGCAACTTAGTCACCTGCAAGATTTCCTGGAACTTCTGACCGAGGTTGGACAGCTTGAGCGTGGCGCCCTGCGTGCGGGCGCTATGATGCGCGGCAACGAGCGTGCCGAGCCCGGCGCTATCGATATAAGTAACATTGCCCATATCCAGCACGATTTTCTTCTTGCCCTCGGCCAGCATTTTTTTCACTTGTTCCCGCAAAGCGTTGCTCTCGTCGCCGAGAACCACCCGCCCGTCCAGCCCTACCACACCGATGCCGTCCACTTCACGCACGTTCATCTTGAGTGCCATCGATCGATCTCCTTTGTTGGCTTGCTGGCGCTCGAGGCGATCAAATGCTCGAGGACCATCGGGCCGGACAGCTCAAACAGGTGATACAGACGCTATACAAACAGCTTAATAGTAGTCCGAACAGGACATATAGTACCCGCACGCCGGGCAACGCAACTTGCATTTATGCGCTTCCAAACGCGCCGAACACACCGGGCAAAAATTTGATGGTTCTTCGTTTGTCTTTGCCGCCGGCCTGGATTCGCCGCCAAACTCGGAACCTGGGCGCTCAGGGCTGATTTCCCGGTTTCGCACGAGGGATACGTATAACATAAGACCGGGCTTAATGGGGAGTCCTGCCGCGGATTAGGGTCGCGTAGATAGATTGCAACCAGGGGGCTGGCGGGGACATCTCTAGTGTAGAGGGCTACCAGGGCGCGGCGATGACTACGGGCATTCGCAAGGTCGGGTTCGCTGTGGTTCTGAGTTTCGCTCTCGGGACGTGTGCCTCAGCACAGATGCGTGGCGGCGTCGGAGCACAGGGAACGGGAGGCTTTGCCCGCTCGTCGCCAGCGTTTTCAGGGGCCAGCCGAGGGTTCGCGGCGCCGGGACGCAGATTCATAGGTACGGCTCCGGGTATATTCCGGCCGGGATTGAACCATCCGCTGGTGGGCACTCCGCTCAATCCAAACTTCGCTCCCATACACGGAGGGCCGCTGGCAGGGACTCCGCTGAATCCAAACTTCGCTCCCATATGGGGAGGGCCGGGACTCGGATTCAATTCTCAGTATCCAGGGGCTATTGGACATCCGTTCCCAAATCGGTTCGGCCGTGGACGCGGACTATTTCCCTTTTATCCGTATTTCGCTCCGCTTTTTTTCGATACCTTGCCGCTCGATTATGACGGCGATGAGTATCCATACGATAACCAATATCCTCCCTCCAGCTCTGGTGTACCCGATTACTACACGCAGCAGCCGCAATTCATGATTCCGCAGCCGGGCACCGTGGCGCCAGCGGAGAGCGCGCCGAGTGCGGCGCTGTCGACGCCAGTTCCGCCGCCAGAGTTGGGCCAATTAATTTTGGTGCGACGCGACGGCAAAGTTCTGCTGGCCGTGGCTTTCGCCGTCCGCAACGGGGTCCTTACCTATGTCACCACGGAAGGGGCCAGGCGGTCTTTCCCCGTGAGCGAGCTCGACAAAGAGGCCACGCGGCGGATGAACGATGCCAATGGCACGTCCGTCTCGCTTCCGGATTAATTTTTCCCTTTTTTTTTTGCGAGGAGGCTTTGGTCTCGACCTCAGCCTCAACTCTTGCTGGAACGGTAGGGTTCGGGCATGTAAACGCCCGTGTCGGGCAAGCCGGCGCGCTCAAACTGCACAGTGGTGTGTTGTATGCCGAAGCTCTCGGCGAGACGCCCGCGAATCGCGGTCAGGATCTTTTCGCTCTCCTCCATGTGCATATCGGGAATGCGGACATGGCAGGAAAGCGCGTGATGGTCCGCGCCAATCGTCCAGATGTGGATGTCGTGCACTTCCTGCACGCCAGAAATTTCCAGGATAGATCGGGCCACTTCGGGAAGCCTCATCTGCCGCGGCAATCCCTCGAGCAGGATGTGCCCAGATTCGTGCAAGATGCCCAGGCTGGACCAGAGAACAAAGCCCGCGATGAGAACTCCAAGGGCGGGATCGAGCCAGACCGCCCCAGTGGACCGGATGATCAGCGCGCCCGCGAGAATTCCAACATTGGAGAGAGCGTCGCCAAAGTTATGCACCAGCAGCGCGCGCAGATTCAAGTCCCGGCGGCCGCGGACCAAGCCCAGGGTAATGCCGCCATTAATGGCGAGAGCCAGGAGCGACAAGGCGATCATCCATTGTTCGCCAACCACGACAGGATGCCGGAAGCGATTAACAGCTCCCCAAAGAAGGGCCAGGGCCACGAGCAGCAGCAGAATGGAGTTGGTAAACGCGGCGAGAATGCCGGCGCGGCGATAGCCGAAGGTCCTCTCAGCGTCGGCGGGGCGCTGCGCCCAACGAACGGCAATCCAGGAGATCAGAATCGTGGGAACGTCGGAAAGGTTATGAATCGCGTCGCTGAGAAGAGCAATGGAATGTCCGAGATAGCCGCCCAGGAATTCGGTGGCCACCAGGACGAGGGTGGCCAGCAAGGCCGCAGAGAGAAATCCGTGAGTGGGGCTATGCGAATGGCCGTCGGAGCCGTGGTGGTGCACGTGCATCGATAGTATTCTACTTCACAGTTGCGGGCGCCGAGGAGGCCGTCAGCCGAATGGACGCCAGCGTAAGTTACTGTTCAGACAATAGGTTAACCGCATCGCCTTCCAAGCAACCGGCTCCTGAAAGATAATTGACTTGCCCGTTAACGCGCGCCTACCATGGGCGCTAACCTTGAGTTTCCGACGTTTTCTCCGGCCAAGGCGTTGATGGACACGGATCCTGCTGGCTCTCGGTCCGAAGCTGTTCCGCGACAATGGCGAACGAAGTAGCCAAAATCAGCTTCTGGGGCGTGCGTGGATCCACTCCGACGGTGGACCGGGCCACGTGGCGCTACGGCGGAAACACGCCTTGCCTCGAATTAACCACTCCCGACGGTGGACGCCTTATTCTGGATTGCGGCACCGGCCTGCGCATTCTCGGAAACCGCCTGGCTGCGGCCACGGACAAGACGGTGGACGCACATATCCTGGTAACCCATTACCACTGGGACCACATTCAGGGCATTCCGTTCTTTGCTCCGCTTTATTCGGCACAAAATAGATTTCACTTTTACAGTTTTCGATCGGAATTCCTGGGCCGCGACAGCCTGAAGCGCGTCTTCGAGGCGCAGATGGCCCATCCCTACTTCCCTGTCGACCTTCACGCCATGTCCGCGGCGCGCGATTTCACCGACGTAGCCGGCGGAGATCGTTTTACGATCGGCGAAACGCACGTGATCACCTCCTGGCTGAATCATCCGCAGGGCTGCCTGGGATATCGCATCGAGACGCCCGTGGGCACGATCGTTTACGCCACAGACAACGAGCCGGGCAATCCGGAGTACGATCGCAATCTCAGGCGGCTGGCCGAGGGCGCGGATATCTTTATCAACGACGCGCAATACACGCCGGAGCAACTGGAGAAGCACAGAGGATGGGGCCATTCCAGCTGGCGCGAAGGCGTGCGCGTCGCCGAAGCAGCGGGCGTGCGGAATCTGGTCCTGTTTCATCACGACCCGGACTCCTCGGATAAGAGCGTGGACGGCATCCTACGCGATGCGCGCTCCGAATTTGAAAACACCTGGGCCGCGGCGGAGGGCATGGTGATGACGCTGGGAGAAGACCACACGGACGTGGTGATCCCGGCGGCGCGCGAGGGACTCCGGCGGGAAGCGCATTTCCGCGCGCGGGTGCTGGGCTTCACGCAGGAAGGAAAAGCTTTCGAGGAAGAGACGGTGATCCGCGACCTGAGCTTGCATGGCGCGCTGATCTATCTGGATCACAGCCCCAAATTGCAATCGGAGCTGCAAGTCATGATGGAGAATCCCGGCAACGGCCAGCGCGGAGAGCGGTTGGCGCTGCGGGGCTACGTGGTACGAATCGAGCCGGGACCCGAGAAGGACCAGGTGGGCGTGGGGATTGTTTTTACCGAATAGATAGCTCAAACTCGATGGCGCCATCCATGGACGCCAACCGCGGCATTTCCACTCGCAAGCTGATCGCCGGCCTGATTGCCCAGGCCCCCTTCGCGCTGAAAACCTTCGATCTCTATTTCCAAAACCTTTACCGGCGCAAAATTCTGCGCAGCAAAATCGTGGCGCCTTACGCGCTGATTTTTTATGCCACGCACAAATGCAACCTTGCTTGCACCTATTGCACGCAGAAGGAGCCGGACGTCTTCAGCGATGAATTGCCGACAAGCGAGACGCTGCGCCTTCTGAAGCTGATTCGCCGCGAGACCGACTCCATTGTGTTTACCGGCGGCGAGCCGACTCTGCGCACGGATATCGAGGAGCTGATTGCAGCGGCGCGCCGGCAGCTGCGTTTTCGTTCCGTAATGCTCATCACCAACGGGACGCTTCTCGACCGCCGCACGCGCGTCTTCGAGAATCTCACAGGCCTGGTGATCAGCCTGGACGCGCTGACCATGGACCCGGCCAATCCATTATCGAAGCCCGCGGCGCTGCCCAAGGTGATGGAGAACATCGCGCTGGCCAGGTCGCGCATGCCCCATCCGCGAACAATCACGATCAGCACGGTGATCGAAGAGTGGAATATCGCGGAGATCGAACGCATTCTGGACTGGGCCGGAGAGCAAGGCTTCGTCTTCGCCACCCAGAGCGCGCTGAAGGAAAAACTGCCCAATCTGCGCTTGATCGAAAATCAGCGCTATCTGGAGCTGGTCCGAAAAATTATCGATCGCCGCAGGCAAAACGTTCAGCCCATCAACGGAACGCCGCGGACGATCGAAACGCTGTTGCGTTTTGGCGATTTTCAATGCTTCCCCACAATGTTTCCGCGCGTTTATCCGAACGGCGATGTCTTTTATCCCTGCGAGCCGCTGCGGAAAATCGGAGGCAATCTGCTGCGGGAAGGTTCACTGGCCAAGGTTTTCTCGCGGGGGAAGAAGCTTTATGGCGAGATCCCCGAGTGCCAGGGAATCTGCCACCTCTTCGGAAACGTGATCTCGCACTACTACACCAACGACTTCTGGCGCCTCGCGGGCGAATACATCCGCTGACCTCAAGTTTTCAGATAGGCGCGAAATCCGCAGGCTTCAATTCCCCATCGCTGAGCGGCCGCGTATCGCGCAAGGCTCGTCGAGGCTAAGGACGTGCCGCTAGAGACAAGGACACCCCGAACGATCCTGTGAGCGGATTATACAGGGGCTCGAGCTGCAGGGATTTTGCTTTGGGAACATAGAAGGCCGAGCGGCGATGATAAAGGTATCCGCCAATTTCATAGCCGATCACCGAGCCTACCAGAGCGTCTGAGGGGAAGTGATTATCGCCCGTGACGCGCGCGATAGCCACGCCCGTGGCCAAGCTGTAAATCGCAACGTGCAGCCAAGGGTGGCCAGGAGTCTCTTCAACGATCACACGCGCGACGGCGAAGCTCGCGGTGGAGTGGCCCGACGGAAAAGAACCGCTGGTTGTATAGATATCCGTGTCGTCGGGCCAGAACTTTCCCGTTCCATCACCCGCATAGGGACGTTGCCGGTTGGTGGCGAGCTTTATCCCTTCGGCGACAAGGCCCGCATCGGCAAGAGCTTCGAGCGACAGCATGCCGGTTTCGCGGTACCGCTCCTTGTGGCCGATCTTCCCCAGCAAATACGTTAGCCCCGCGGCGGGAACCAAGGTATAGCCAGAGCCGAGGTAGGTGTAGTCGTTGCTCACGCGTATACGCGTTGGGCCCGGGCCGAGCGCGCTCATGGCCCGCGCGTCATATTCGAGAGCCAAAGTCGTCGCAACCCCAAACGGCACGAGCCAGAGCAATTTCCGGCCGCGAAGCCGCGTGGGAGCGGTCCAGATTCCCGCTTGATCCCGGAACACGTCCCCTAAGCAGGTGAGGGTGGAAGAAACCAGATCGCAGGTGCTGCCCGCCCTGGGGGTCGCCGATGGGGGCGGCGGAGCTTGTGCTCGTGCTATGGGACAAAGAGCGACGAACAACACGGCGAGCGCAAGCGTCACGAGGCCAGCAGGTAAGCGAGACGAGTAAATTATTTTATTCGCCTCACCGCTTGATTGCTGCCGAAAAGTGAGCTGTGCCTCGGGGCGTGGCCGCCTGGAGAGAGTTTGCGATGATTGGCGGACAATCACAGTAAGGGATCGCGTGACGAGACGATAGCATAAAGCCCCGGTAAACGCTTGTGAATGCGACAAGTCAGCACAAAACCGGCAACTCGCGATGCAACCGGCTTCGGAGAATTTCGTCCGCCACGCGCGCCATATGTTCGGCAAAATTGCCTTGATAGAGAAATTCCGCCGCGGACTGGCCACAATCGAGGCGCAGTTTCCAGCCGGCGCCCGCCGGTTCCAAGATCAGTTCCCTAAGCTGCAACAGGGGAATTTCGGCCAGCACGGCAAGAGCGGAATTCAACACCCACAGCCGATCCGAACCGATGAAGAGCATCGCGCGATGCGGGGCTTGGGCGTCGCTGCTGTAAACTCCGCCATCGACAACGACCAGCGCGCCCAATTCCCTGGCGCGCGCATCCACGGATCGTTTCGGGCGTTCCGGAACCAAAAGCAGAGCCAGAAGCAGCACCAGAGCGCCGAGCGCGATCATCGCGAACTTATGCTGCCCGCCTGCGCCAATGGCAATGATAGCTGCGCCCGCCAAGCCCGCCAAGGACCGGCCGAAGTTCCAGGCCCGCCTGTGCCGCCGGAGCCGGTTTATCTTGGGGATCATCAGAATCGATCCAAAAATCAGCCAGAGCACGGCGCGACGCAGCCGTACCGCTGCCGCGCGAAGACCATGTGTTGGCGATTCGGCGCTCATTGCAGCATCATCTTTAATTCCACACGGTTGTGTCAAACGGCGAAAAAAGATCGCCCCCCATCTGCTCTTTTCGCCAATCTCTTTGGATTCCACCGGGAAAGGATTACCCGCCTACGCTACAATGTCCGTGCATCAAAAAGAATGTCATGGCAGAAACGGCGACCTCTTCGGAACCGCAGGATACACGTAACGAGGAAAACGCCAAAAAGCGTCTAGGCCTGCGCACCGCCGTCCGGGCGTTGCGCCATCGAAATTTTCAGCTCTTCTTTAGCGGCCAGCTCATCTCGCTGGTGGGCACCTGGATGCAGAACATCGCCCAGGACTGGCTGGTCTACCGGCTTACCGGCTCCTCCCTGCTGCTTGGCGTGGTGGCATTCGTCAGCCAAATTCCTATTTTTCTGCTGGCTCCCGTGGCCGGAATCGTGGCCGACCGCTACAACCGCCACCGCATCGTCATCGCCACGCAATCAACCTCCATGGTGCTGGCGCTTACGCTCGCGACCCTCACCCTGACAGGCAGGATTCGCATCTGGGAGATCATGGTTCTGGCGTCGCTGCTGGGCGTGGTTAACGCGTTCGATGTTCCCGCGCGGCAAGCTTTCCTGATCGACATGGTGGGGCGAGAAGATCTGCTGAACGCGATCGGGCTGAATTCGTCGATGTTCAACAGCGCGCGTATCGTGGGACCGGCAATCGCCGGCATCGTGGTGGCCTCTGTAGGCGAAGGCTGGTGCTTTTTTGCCAATGGCATCAGCTATATCGCCGTGATCGCGGGGCTGCTGATGATGCGGCTTACCCGGCGGGCATCGCTGCAGCACCATGGATCGGCCTTAGAGAATATGATCGAGGGATTCCGTTTCGCGCGCCATACCACTCCCGTGCGCGCTTTGCTGATGCTGATCGGCTTCGTCAGCCTGGCCGCGATGCCGTATACGGTGTTGATGCCCATTTTCGCGGGGAGCATCCTGCACGGAGGGGCGCGTGAATTAGGAATGCTCATGGGCGCGACCGGAGTGGGCGCGCTGCTGGGCGCTTTGACACTGGCTTCCAAGAGCGGTGTGGAGGGACTGGGAAAATGGGTTTGGAGGGCCGCTGTCGTGTTTGGCGCGAGTCTCATCTTTTTTGCCTGGTCGCGCCATCTTTGGCTTTCCATGGCCTTTCTGATTCCGGTCGGGTTCGGCATGATGCTTCAGATGGCCTGCACGAACACGCTCCTGCAGGTCATGGTTCCCGATCGATTGCGCGGGCGGGTGATGTCGCTTTACTCCATGATGTTCATCGGAATGGGCCCCATCGGCGGCCTGTTGGGGGGCGCCTTGGCAGCTAGAATCGGCGCGCCGTGGACCGTCTCGATCGGCGGCATGATTTGCCTTATCGGCGGCGCGATCTTTGCGCGACGCTTGCCAGCGATGCGCGGCGTGGCGCGGCAGCTGATTCTCGCCCAAGGCATGGGCACGGGCGAACCTCCCGCCTCTTTGCCAGTATCCCGATCCTAAGATCGAATTCTCCCCCGAGCCTCCGCGGAATCTCGTTTGCGGGTCAGTTTGAAATTTGAGAACTTCAGTCCGAGCTAAGTAGGAAGTACGTTTCCAATTTGCGCAGTAAGTTGCAGCGTGGGTCTAACTCAGACAGGCAAAAATCTTTGTTTTCAATAGCAGCCGTACTGGCATTCCGCTTGCCGACAATGTTCACGGGTAGGTACGGCCAAATCGGCTTGCAGTCAGAACCCTCTGTCCGGCCTTCGGCGGCGAGCCTGGGACGTTCAATCAAACTTGGGACCTGGGGGGAGTGAAGATCAGTTCGTGCGCCGAGGGCTCGGCATAAGCTCTAAAGTTGGCGGTTCCCATTTTCGATAGGCATCAACTGAACCAACGGGCAGGTAACGACCTGCCCTGAGACTGTTCTACCGGCCAGTAGTTTCTCCTGCGAGAGGTTTCTATGCTGAAGGGCATGAATCGGAGCGGTTCGCCGAGCAAACGGCCCTTCTGCGCCAAAAATCTCGCCAAACTTGTCTTATTCGTGGCAGTTGGAATAGGCGCGATCTGCCAAACCGGCTGTTCGGGCACAACGACCCCGGCGTCGAAGGATGAGATAAGTAACGCAGGGCAATTCGGGCCGAGCACTTCGAGCGTTAACCTAGGCAACGTAGCCCTCGGCGACAGCAAGACCGTCTCGGTGACCTTCACAAACAGCACGAGTTCCGCGGTGACCATACTGACGATCAGCATCTCGGGGCCGGGTTTCACCGCCAGCGGCATCCCCAGCGGCACGATTCTGAATCCTGGAGACACAGCCACGCTGAACGTGACCTTTGCTCCTTCCGGCACCGGCACTCAGACGGGTAGCGTTACGGTGACGAGCAACGCTTCGACGTCATCCATAACCGTGGCCCTACAGGCTACGGGCCTGCCTGCGGGAGATCACTCGGCGACGTTGTCCTGGAATGCCAGTCCTTCTGGAGTAGCCGGGTACTTTGTTTACCGCGCTACGAACGGCGGCGCATACACGAAGCTGAACGCAAGCTACGATACAAATCTCACCTACACCGACTCGTCGGTGGTAGCGGGCCAAACTTATTCGTACGCGGTTACTGCGGTGAATTCCGAGAACGTCGAGAGCAGCTACTCCAACGAAGTGACCGCAACCATTCCCACACCGTAACTTTCAATCCGCGCTAATTCCCATATTTTACCGTGCTGGTGATTGTGGCGAGAAGCGCTGCAAGCTAGGACTTTTTTTCTCCCGCCGCTTTGCCCAGCGGCACCGAGGACGGCCTCACAGCCTGGGGCAAGCCGTGGTCCATAAGGATAGGATGCGCGGATGGAGCCGGCTTAGGAGCGGGCTCGACGTCCATATCCTGGAGATCGAAGTCGCGGGCGACCTCTTCCACGATCTTTTCCGACACGGTCGGGGAATGTTCGACGAACGCGCTGATCAAAGCGTGTTCGCAAAGCAGATTGATGAGCCGCGGAATGCCGCGGGCATGGCGATGCACGATTTCAATGGCCGCAGCACTGAAGATCTCTTCTCCGCTGCTGCCTGCGATACGGAGCCGCTCCTTGATGTAGCCATGGGTCTCGAGCAAGGTCAGCGGCCGAGTCTTGGCCCAAAGAGTGATCCGCTGGCGAAGCTGGCGCAGTTGCGGGTCAGTGAGTTTCTCCTCGAGTTCGGGCTGGCCGGCGAGGACGATTTGCAGCAATTTCTCCGTGGACGTCTCCAGATTGGTCAGGAGGCGGATCTCTTCGAGCATCTCCGCGGACAAGTTCTGGGCTTCGTCGACAATGAGAACCGCGCGGGTTCCTTTGCGATGTTGTTCGAGCAGCCAATTGTTCAGGTTGATCAGCGCCCGGCTCTTCATGGTGGAATCGCAGGGAATGCCAAAATCGGCCATCATGAAATCGAAAAATTCGGCCTCGCTGAGCCGCGGATTGAACATAAAAGCGGTGGCGATCTTTTCCTGGCGCGACCAATCGAGGAGTTTATTCAGGACGGTAGTCTTACCGGTGCCCACCTCGCCGGTAAGCAGGACAAAGCCCTTGCGGGTTTGGATGCCGTAAATCAAACACGCCAGCGCCTCCTGGATATGCCGCGTGAGATAAAGATAGCGCGGATCGGGATTGACGTTGAATGGGCTCTCTCGAAGTCGAAAGAATTTCTTATACATGCTCAAGCCTCGCGGATTCTGAGTCCAGTTCCGGTTCTTCAGCTCGTTCTCGTGCGGGCCGCAGCCGGGATTCTACTCCCTTCGGTACGGATCTAGCCGGTATTTCCGCCGTCGTCCAGGCCCAGTTGCTTCAACTTATACAGCAAGGCCTTATAGCTTATTTGCAGCTCCCGCGCGGAACGCTTCCGGTTCCAGTGCGTGCGGTCGAGAGATTCCAGGATCAACTGCCGCTCCGCCTTGCGCGAGGCTTCGCGGGCCGCTTGCTTCAGAGGACGGGGGCTGCCACCTGAGCCGTTGAAGATCGACTTTCCAGCAACTCTACTAACTGTACTCACCGCGAGATCGCTGACCGCCAAACTATCGTCTCCGAGGGCCACGATCTTGCGGGCTATATTTTCAAGTTCCCGAACGTTCCCGGGCCATGAATGTTGTATCAGCAAATCGAGCGTGGAACTCTTGATGGGGGGCTGTTGCCTACCGAGCAAATTGGCATATTTGGTCAGAAACACGGCAAATAGCTCGGGGATGTCTTCCTTTCGCTGACGCAAGGAAGGTACGCGCAGACAAATGCCGTTCAATCGGAAATAAAGCTCCTCACGGAAGCTTCCGGCCCCCATCTCCTCGGTGAGATCGCGGGTACTGGTGGAAATGATGCGCGCCATCAGACAGTCTGGTGAGACCGCCCTCTCACCGTCAGGCAAGAGATTCAGCAGGAGTCCCTGCTTGTCAAGATCGAGCTGACCGACTTCGTCGAACAGCACCGTGCCTTCCAGCCGGGCGTGCGAGCCGTTGCCTCCATTTTCGACACCCGCACCGAGCAGCCAATCGAAGCTGGATGTGGAACAGCTGAATTTGACAAAGGGTTTCGTGTTTCGAGTCGACAGACGGTGGATCTCCGACGCGATGACTTCCTTGCCGCTGCCACTTTCGCCCAGGATAAGGACCGGGATATCGGTCGTGGCAATCTCGGCTATAACCCGCTGCAGCAGGCTAATCGATGCGCTCACCCCCGGAATCATTATGCTGGGCGGGTCCGCGGGGCGCTTCTCGGCAACGAAGATGGCATCACCGTTCAATGAGAGAATCCTCAGAGTGGAGAGAGCAACAAATGGGCCAAGCTCTTGGCGGTCCTCGGAAGGCTCGAAGGCGCCCGTATTCTCTTAATTTATCAAAACTTAACTTAATTCTAAGGATAGAGTAAGCAGCGGGAGCGCGCTTTCACACGCCCGATAACTACCACAATGTGGTATTCGTTTTCCCCCATTGGAAGCCGAGAGGGGCGGCATAGGACCATGGGGCTCACTCCGAGCAGTAGGGTAAGTACAGGGCTCACAATCAGTTAGTGCGTAGTCGCCGCACGGCGGATTCTATCTCTTGTGGCATTAGCATTGCTTCGTATCCGAAGAGGCTAAGGCTAAACCATTGCTCGGAATGGGGTCAGAGCGAAAGGAATCCTTTATCAGCTCCGTGGATGGTCAAGAACGATCGCACCCTGCCTTAAAGCATCCGTATCGCTATATGAGGGCAAACCCCAGCCCCTGGACGAACTGAAGAAAGGATTTATGAGTCGCATCCACGAAGCCCTGAGAAAAGCCGAACTGGAAGCCGGCGCGATTACCACGGCGGACGTGCAGCCGGTCGATCATCCAGAGCCGGCCGCCCGGCCCAAGCACGAAAACACGGCGCAGTTCGCTGAAATTAAAAGCGAAATTCAATCGCCCCTCCTCGCCGACCTTCTCCAGGTCAAGCGCTCCTGGAGCCTGGAGGATATCAAGCGGCGCTGCGCCCAGGTAAAGTGGGAGCCCCATCCGCTGATCGACGTGTTCGCGGAAGAAAGCCAGAACCTGGAGGCTGCCGAACAATTTCGCACGCTACGCTCCCGCCTTTACCAATTGCGCGCGGAGAAGAAGCTGCGGGTGGTTTTGGTCACGAGCGCTATCGCGAACGATGGCAAGACATTCGTCGCCAGCAATCTGGCCCAGGTGATCGTGCGGCAGCCAGACCGGCACGTTCTATTGATCGACGCCGATTTGCGGGCCTCCAACATGCACGCGGTAATGGGAGCGCCGGTGGCGCCGGGATTGAGCGATTATTTGAGTGGCGCCGCCGACGAGGCGGCTGTGATTCAACACGGACGGGAAGGCGGCTTGTACTTCATCGCCGGCGGCAAATCGGCCAGCAATGCCAGCGAATTGCTTTCCAACGGGCGCCTGAAGGCCTTGATCGAAAACGCGGCTTCTTGCTTTGATTGGGTGATCATCGATTCACCACCCTGTTTGCCGGTAGCCGATGCGAGCTTGATGGCCGGGCTCTGCGACGGCGTTCTTCTAGTGGTCCGCGCGTCGGCTACGCCGGTGAGCGCCGCGAACAAGGTCGCTCGGGAACTGCAGAAAAGGAATCTTCTTGGAGTGGTGCTGAACGCGGTGGATGAGAAAACATTGAGCTACGGTTCTTACTACGGACGACCTTACGGGAGCGCCGCGAAGGACGAGTCCGCGAAATTGATCACCTAGGTGGAGAAAGAGAATTGAAACATGGGAATGCATAAAAGCAGTTCGAGATTCCGCCACGCTGCGGTATGGGTGTTTCTCGGTCTTTCGCCGGCACCGCTGCTCTTGGGGCAGCAGAGTGCGAGTCAGAAGGGTTCGGCGCAGCTTCAGGCCTCGAGCCAAGGCGCGTCCCAGAGCGCATCGGCAACGGCGGACCCGAACTACGTGATTGGGCCGCAAGACATGATCGACGTTAACGTCTGGAAAGAGCCGGATCTATCTCGATCCGTTCCGGTCCGCCCAGACGGTAAGATCTCATTGCCACTCCTCAACGACGTCCAGGCCTCCGGTTTGACGCCAGGGCAGCTGGGCGTGAAAATTACCTCGGGCCTCGCCAAGTACATGACCAATCCTCAAGTCACGGTCATCGTCTCCCAAATCAATAGCCAGCGCATTTACATTCTCGGGGAAGTCGTTCGAGCGGGAAGCTTCACGCTTCTTCCGGATATGACCGTTTTACAGGCGCTCTCCGACGCGGGCGGGTTTACACCCTTTGCCAATTCAAAAAAGATCTACGTTCTTCGTCAGGAGAACGGCAAACAGCAAAAGATTCCCTTCAATTATAAAGACGTGATCAGCGGGAAAGACCCCGGCCAAAATGTCCCACTAAAGTCGGGCGATACGATCATCGTGCCCTGAGGCTCGCCCTTAGAGTACTCCTCTAGTATTCCGCCGTTTTGAACTGGAAAGCGGGTCGCGCCGATGCTACTCACATGTGTCTTAGTGTGCGTCATCACCGCTCGCCGCAACTCGTGTAGAACAAGCTCAAATGTCTGAGATATACTTCCGTCCGAGGTCGGATGGTGGGCACGCGGAAAGCAGGCTCAAAGTAACGCAGTACGCCACAGGTCTATGGAGCGGCAATGAAAGGTGTGGTTTTGGCGGGCGGTACGGGCAGTCGGCTGAATCCCCTCACGCGAGTGACCAACAAACACTTGCTGCCGATCTATGACAAGCCCATGGTGTATTATCCGATTCAAACCCTGGTGAACGCCGGAATCCATGAAATCCTCCTGGTTACCGGCGGGAAGAACGCGGGCGACTTCTTGCGCCTCTTAGGGAACGGCCGCGATTTTGGGCTAAAGCACCTGAATTACACCTACCAGGATGGAGAGGGTGGAATCGCGGACGCTTTGGCATTGGCCGAGCATTTTGCGGATGGCGACTCTATTTGCGTAATTCTGGGCGACAACATCATTGAAAACAATGTCAGCCAAGCGGTCGCCAATTTCCGGAAGCAAGGAGAAGGCGCCAAGATACTCCTGAAGGAGGTTACGGACGCACAGCGGTTTGGGGTCGCTGAGGTTCGCGGCGATCACGTGGTAGGCATCGAGGAAAAACCCAAGCATCCCAAATCGAACTATGCGGTGATCGGAATTTATCTCTACGACCAGACTGTCTTCCGAAAGATCCGCCGCTTGAAACCGTCCGGCCGGGGCGAATTGGAGATTACGGACGTGAACAACTTCTACCTCGAAGAAGGCAAGCTCACCTACGAGATCCTCGACGGTTGGTGGACCGATGCGGGCACTTTCGAATCGCTGCTGCGGGCGAACACGCTGGTAGCGGAAACCGGAGCAAACAAGCTGTCGCGGGCCGGCCAGGAGCAACTCGTGGCCGATCGGGAAGGTCTGCGATGAAGATTCTGGTTACCGGAGGGGCTGGATTCATTGGCTCCAACTTCATTCGGTATGTGCTGAAGACACGCAAGGACTGGAAGATCGTCAATTACGACAAGCTGACCTATGCGGGGAACCTGGCGAATCTCGAAGAGGTGGCTGATCGCCCGAACTACACCTTCATCAAGAGCGATATCTGCGATAACAGCGCCGTGGAAGCGGCGATGCGCGGATGCGACGCGGTGGTGCATTTCGCCGCGGAATCTCACGTGGACCGCAGCATCTACGCACCCGCGCCCGTCATCGAGACGAACATTAAAGGAACCTTTACGTTGCTGGAAGTGGCGCGCGCCCTGCGCATCGGCCGCTTTCTGCATGTTTCGACCGACGAAGTTTACGGCGACATGCCGCCGGGCGAGTTCGCGGACGAAAATTCAGCGTTGCAGCCGAGCAGCCCCTATTCGGCTTCCAAGGCGGGTTCGGATCTTCTGGTGCTCTCATATGTGCGCACGTACAGCCTCTCCGCGTTGATCACTCGCTCCTCGAACAATTACGGGCCCTATCAGTTCCCGGAGAAGTTCCTCCCCTTGATGATCACGAACGCGCTCGATCGTAAGCCGCTGCCAATCTACGGCGATGGAAAACAACAGCGCGATTGGCTGCACGTGGAAGATAACTGCCGCGGAATTCTGGCCGTGCTCGAAAACGGACGCGTGGGCGAATCCTATAATATCGGTGGATTGGATATCGAAGAGAACATCACTGTGGCTCGGCGAGTGCTTGAACTGACCGAGCGGCCGGAATCGTTGCTTAGCTACGTGAAGGACCGGCCGGGCCACGACCGCCGGTATGCCTTGCGCTGCCACAAAATGGAAGAGCACCTCGGCTGGAAACCGCAAATCTCGCTCCAAGAGGGGTTGCGGCAGACAATCGATTGGTACAAGAGCAACTCCTCGTGGCTGGCGGGAGTGCGCGGCGGCGAATACAGGTCCTACTACGAGAAATATTACGAAAATCGAGACTCCTCGCTTCACGCCATCGGCCCTTCCTCTAATCGGTGAACGAGATCGGAGCTTTCTAAAAACGAATCTGCCCAGAGACTCGTGGTTAGAAGTGAAATTCTGTTCCTCTTAATGACGTGTGGCTCGCATCCAGAAATCGGACAACGCCACGTGTTATCGCTCCTCCGAACTGATCGACTTCACACGGCGCGGCGCCATTTAGCCCCAGTTGACTCCATAACGAACTGCCCGCCATTCGACTGCCACCCCCCCTTGCAGAAATCCCGTTAATTCTAAATCACCTTAAATCTTCCTATTCAAATAAAAATCTGGCGCCGACACTTGGGGCCTCGTACCTACATTACGTACACACGTGAAGTGCCGCAGATTAGCCTTCCGGACCTCTTTGCGAACTCTTAGGGGGACTACCCTACCTTCTTAAGTAGGGTTTCGCTTACTAGGACGTATCCGCACTTGGCACGAGCAGGGTCGGATGCCGCACATTCAAGCTCTGCTGCAGGCGCTCCGATTCTGTAAGAGTTCAGCTCTCGCAGGCTATAGCCTCTTCTATTCTCCTTTCGTCCGCTCAGTTAACAACGTGGAAAAAGACCAGGAACGGGATCGTTAATCGGCTATCGAAGGACCTAAACAGTCTTTAAATTCTAGTTTTGACGTTGCCTGAAATACATTCCAGCGATCCTCCAAATCGATCCCATGGAGTTTCAAAACATCCCACGTTGCCAACACTCGGGCCTCTTTCTGTAACTGTACGATATCAATCGCGCCAAATCTCTTTTGGGCTTGGCGAAAACGGGCGCGTTGCCTAGGCGAGAAGCCCACTTTAGACCAGAAGATCATTTCCTTCAGTGAGGTGATCCGTTCATTCAGGGCGTTTTCGACGTCACGGAAAAGAACAGGATGGCCATCGAAATATCGATCCTCCAGCATTTTCACGCCAGCTTCATGTTCCAAAAGGCTTTTCAGGAGGTCCGTTAGTAAAGCAGCGGATCTCTCAATCATCGCCGAGTTAGGAGGATTGCTCTCATAAAAACCCTTAAGGAGCGTTAGCACAGCAGCGAACTCCGGTCCGTGTTGTCCGGTTCGCCTGAGACAAGTCCTTATACCATCGCCGATCAACTGTAATCGGCTCTCCAATAGGAGGGTTTGTAGCCACGCCGAAAGAACCCTCTCCTCTTGGAGGGCACTCTGCGTCCTCTGCAGTACGACTTCATTGATCCTTCTGATAAGAATTTTCAGGCGTTCGAACTCTAGTTGCAGTTCCCTGCACAACCCAACACGACTCTGCTGGGCTTGAGGACCCTGACCTGGATGCCGAGCCTCAGCTTGCTTACTAAGCATCACTAGGGGTCTATATAGGAGACAATCTTTAAAGTCTGTTTTTTCTAGTGACTTCAAAAAATCTTCTTGTGTTGGGTATCGCCTGAAGTCATCGAGCAAGCGGAAGATCCATTCCTTCGGCATCAGAGATACTTCAATCTCATCGAGCCGACTCATTTGTGATCTTAGGCTCATCTCATGCTCCTCCACTCAGAGCTGCGAGTCGTCCTTCGTATACTGCTTCCAATTTCTTTATTCGCTTCTCCAGTTCATTCCTTTCGACCGCTGCCATCGCAATGCTTGCCAAATACCCAACCGAATTGGCAATTTTCGGATCCACCTCACCTTTACGGACTTGATTGATTGTCTGGCAAAGGAGCCCTGTAATATCTGCGCTACATTCGATTTTGATATCCGGCGTGTCCTCGGCCAGAATCCTCATGCGATTGCCCCGACCGCCGAGAGATTGTGCTTCTCGCCTTTGATCGGCTCTCGATGGATCGTGGAAGACACAACAATCTGAATCTGGAAGCGCTACGACTGTGCATTTCGAACCGTCTGTCTTGCTCGCAGAGCATATTTTTTTGTCCATAAGAGACCTCTCATTCCGAAACGTAATTTGGGAGAGCAGAAAACGGGAACGCTGAACAGGTCTTTCGTCTTACGCTTAATCGATTGTGCAAAACACGAACAGCTAAGGAGGGTCTTTAGAAGAAGCGCACGGCAGAGCGGGGGAGTACACAACGCATTTTCTCCGGGCCCCCGCCCTGTAAATTCGAGTGGAGATTACCGCAGTAAAGTTGCTAACGCAACTACTTTTTGCAGCATATACCCGAATGTTAACGCCAGGGTACCCCCAATTGTGCGTAACTTCTGCACTCGAGGCCGCAAATCGCGCAGCTTCCGGTCAGAATGTACTGGTCTCCATGAAGATCCTGTGGTGCTGGCGATACGAGGCGGAGGTATCGATGCTCGCCCAAGACGAGTTCAAGGGCGTGTCATTGCACTAGCATGCGGAGGGAACTGTAGTGCTCCCCGCTATAGGTCCGATCGGCCCGACTGCCCCGCGCTTCTTCCAGTAGTACAGGCTGTATCGGCTGATGAGCGTGGTCGTGGCCACCAGCGTGGCCGTGTATCCCTGCCCCAAGCGCATACGCTCCTGTAGCAATCCCGGGTTGTGCTTGAATAGCCACAAATTGGTAGCAAAAAGGAAACCAAAGAAGAACGCAAGGAACATCCATCTGGCAAGGTTGAGGTGGTTTGTCTGCGGCCAGCAGCAACTCTCAATCCTTGAGTTCGGTTTTGAGTGGATACGGCACGCCGGATTGGGGCAAAACATTGAAGCGGAAGCGGCCGAGGACGGCTCCGGTGGGAGTTTCCACATTGACGCGCCACGCTCCAGGTTTGATACCGCTCTTCACCGAATAGGTACGATAACCGCCATCGCGTCCGCCCCGAACGGAAAGCGGGATCCGGTCAGCGGTGATCCAGCCGCGTTTGTTGTCGTAACTCTGCCACTCGTGAATGATGTCGGTATTCAAAGATGTGGGAGAGAAAACTGCGCTGTAAAAATAGACCGGGAGTCCTGGGGCCCAATGAAATCTGGGGGTGAGCCGGAAGAAACCCAGCCAGCCTTGGCTTTCGGATTGCACGAGGTAGGCTCCGCTCTCCGTTCGCATGATGGAATGATGGACACTGGCGTCCTGCAGCGATAGTGGAAGCGGAGGAATCACACTCATGAAATACAGGACGTTCATGAGGATGAAGATGGCCGCAGTGGACGCAACAACGGTCTCTGTACGATAAGAGAAGCTCTCTTTGGCGCGTTCTCGTAGAACGCGAACGAAAAGCCACCACAGCACCAGGCTTAAGGCTCCGCTGAGCAGGAAGACTAGACGTCCCATGGCGTGGAGCACCACGGGCAAGATGAAAATCATGAAGCAAAACAGAGAAAGAAAAAGCAAGCTGAGCTGAAACTCCAGGCGCGCGTACCGGCTTTTGAGCTTTTCATTGGCGATAAAGGCCGACGCGAGGAGGAGATAAAAAGGCCAGCTTACCCAAAGGGTCCCGCTACGGAAGTAGAAGACCATGAAAGTGCTCAACAGGCCGCCGAAGAAGAATTGGAGGAGATTGATGAGCCAGGAATTGAGCTTCGTGCCTTCTCTTTCCGTATCGAAACTCTCTTCACGAGTCACCCAGAGGATGCAGAATGCGACGACGAGAAGATGAACCACTACCCAGAAGTTCTCCCAGAACATGTCAATACGCTTCAGGGTTAGAGCGTCGAAGGCAAAACCTCCGACAAGTGAAACCGAGGAGAGAGAAAGTTGGGTCCGCGCATAGCGGGCGGTCAAGTGGCTCGCCCGGTACAGCAGTGACCTGCCAAACGGCTCCGTGGGCATTGGTCCAAAAAAGCATAGCAGTGCCACGGCGCAGACGGGCAATGCCATATCGGCAAGTTGTCGAATTTGCTAAAAACAATAGATGTAGCAGGCGTCAGACTATAACTCCCGAAAAGACGGAAACTGGCTGACTATCCGGTCTCGAAAGCGGCGCTTGAATTCCAAAGCACGTCCACGTCGTCGAATCCGATTTCTGCCAGCCAGCCCAACTGATCCGTCAATGTCGCTGTATCGACACCCTCGTCTGATGCGTTTTTTCGGAAGTTTTCAAGGTTATGGGGTATCTCCCGTATTGTAAAAACAGCACGGTGGTGTTTCCCGTATGAAATGCTCATGGCGATAGCCACCCTTTTCATTCACCTTCCAGCCGTTCCACAGAACTCGGTTCGAATAGCTACCACGGCCGTAGCTGACTTGGATTCAAGCGTCGTGTTTACTCCGGCCCGTACGGTGCCCGAGTCGGCGAGCCCAGCGGCTGCTCTGCCAACGTCCTGGTCGCTACCTTTGTCTGTGCCAACGGCATTCGTGGCGCCAGCCTATCCAGCTCCGACGAAGCGGCCGGAACGAGCAAAGCCGAGCCGACGTCTCTGGCTCACACTGACCATTGCACAGCATGGGGCGGCAACGTTTGACGCCTGGTCCACGCGCCGGGTGATTTCGATGGGCTGGGGTCAGGAAGGGAATCCGTTACTCAGACCATTCGCCAGTAATACGTCTCTGTATGCAGCGATCCAAGTGAGCCCGCTGATACTCGATTATCTCGGCGGCCGAATGATGAAAAGGCGGCAAGGTTGGATAAGGCACGCATGGTGGCTCCCGCAAGCATTAGGCACAGTCTCATCCGTTGCTGCCGGCGTACATAATATGGGAGTGGCCAACGTTCCCCGCTGACACATTACTTGGCCGGCTCAATAGTAGCTGCTGTAAGTCAAGTAATTATCAGCTGCCCTTCCTTGCGTCTCGAGTATTGGTCTTTGATCCGGCGATAGGTTCTAGTCAAACCTTCTTTCAGAGTTGTGTTCGGCTCCCCTCTAATGCTTCGATCCGTTGTCTCTATCATTAATCTTCAATTGACTTAAGGTTGTCTGCACGAATCTGCCCAAGGCTTCAAATGCTTGCAATGGCGCCTGATCGACGTTCGATGCTTGCTGTCGGATGCATTGCAGATCTCCACTGGTCTTTCCCGCATACGTGATCTGCGTACGCGTCCCGAAGGAGACCGATTTCGCGCAGCCTCCCGTTTGGATCTTGCTGACATCCCCAACCTCTGTAAGCAGACTCCGCAGCGTCTTTGTATCGATCGCTCCAGGAGGAAACTGTCGGGATGTCGATGGCTCGGTAGGAAGGGCCAAGCTGGCGCCACCGATTTCCGCTATGGCGCTGCCATCATCGCGGATCACAACCTTATAGCCACGGGTGTTAGTAGAGCGCGATTGGGTTATGGTAGCCAAAGCGCCTTCGACGTTCTGATTGTTTTCCCGTTCCGCTGTTCCCGTGGCCTGATGATTCTCTGGCGCGTTTGCCTGCTGAGCGGTTGCAGGGTCATGCGGGAGCAGCCCTGCCAAGGCGAGAACTAATGGAAAAACGTGCAGCAGAAGAGCTTTCATCGGCCCGTTCCCTAGTCCGACCACCTTTGGTTTTAGGTTAGCCCACGATCGGCTACTCGAATTTATCGGCCCCGGCAATCCGCACCGAGAATGATCTAAAAGTCCTGGGACTTCGCTGCCTGATCATCTTCGAACCTGCTCTTCTGGCTGAGCCCTCGCCACGAATTGCGTCTGGCGGAAAGGATCGCCGCGAAGACGTTCGTTCCGCTTTCGCATCTCCTTCCGACTCGAGCTCGAAAAAGTCTGATTACGGATGCCGACACTCTAGCGATGCGGATGCTAGTCGAGGGAAAAGCAGCGCTTGAGCGAGTTCACGTCATAAAGACGAAGAACATCTAGCACCATAAGCGTTGGCGGGTCGAGTACAATTCACGGTGACTCGGTCACTGCGTGCGGGAGTCGCAACCGGCAGGCCTAATCCTACTACTTCTTTGCAGCCACAAGCTGGACGCGAACACCGTCCGGTCCAGTAACAAACACAGAGGTGCCGTTTATCTCGCTCTTGAAACCCGGCACCACTCGCTTGACGGCCGCAAGGGCTGCCTCCGCCGAAAAGTCTTCGACTCCAATCCCGAAGTGGTCAATTGGTTTAATTGGGCCGCTTTCACTATGCGCGCTGATGGTATTGCCCGACGACCCGAGTCTAAGGCTCAATTGTGTTGGACTGGGAGAGGTCGTTGTTACCCCGAACAGCTTTTCGTAAAACTGCTGCGTTGCTTTCAGGTCGGTGACCGTAATCTGAACATGGTCGATGCCCGTTGCACGGAATGCACCCACTGGACGTTCTTGTGCCAGCACAGGCGAAGCCGCAATCATGAGGAGGGCCTGGACTAGTTGTCGCCTAGTCAGACTGCCACGCTCGAATTGCCTCACCAGGGTATCGATTGTGTGGTTCATCGGGTTCCTCCAAGAGGGTTACGTTGCTTGCCCAGCATATCCCTGAGATAACACGTGGACGCGGTAGAGGTGCGAATGCGGTCATACACACCGTCTGACGCTTTGTTCCAGCGAACGCGGAGCGTGACGTTCCGCGTCGCGAATTCTAGCACCAAATGCCAGCAGTCCTGCCAGGTCAATCGCAGGTTTCGCGGCCCGTTTACGAAATTCCGGCTTTCCAACACTTGGCTCTCACGTTCTGGCCATCTCCTCGGAGTTTCTCCTCAGGTGTTGACAACCCTCGCCGAAGGCGCAATGCTCGGATGGGTTCCGACTTTCCGTAAGGCACCGTCTCTCGAATCACCGTGGATATGGCCTTGTTTCAATCTATTTGAAAAAGCTCACGCTGAGCTTGAGAAGCTTTAGATCGGACTTCGCGCAAGTCAGAACAGAAATGTTAAATGAGCGGGTGATTAGAGCTGAGCATCACTTGGGATTTAATGTAGTCCTATTCCCTGCTTCCGAAACTCGCATGAGAGCGTGCTGCCAGCGATTAGGAACGTGGGAACCGGAAGCCCCTGAGAGGAGATTCCAACATGACGCTGTTTCGCACTGTCCTGCTTACAAGCGGTCTCGTCTTCGCGCTCTCAAATGGAGCGGCTCAAGGGCAACTGAGCGCGCAAGACACACCGGCCGGTCGCGCCGCCAGCAAGCCAATGGTGACCTTGCAAATGCCGGCGCTGCCGGGCCCGGTCCCCGTCACCCTTAATCCCAAGACCACCGCTCTACTGGTGTTCGACTACGTCGAGCCCATCTGCAACTCCCAGCCAAAATGCAAAGCCGAGATGCTGCCGGTCATGACCGCATTCCTCTCGCGGGCACACAAGGCGGGCATGGTCGTGGCATATGGCACCCTCGAGGACAACATGTCCAAGTGGATGCCGGAGGTGGCGCCACAGCCGGGCGACATCAAGATCATTTGCACTGCCCAGGACAGGTTTTACAACACGGATCTCGATAAGGATTTGAAGGCGAAGGGTATCAAGACGACCATTCTGGTCGGCTGGAAGGTCAGTGGCTCGGTGGCCTACTCATCGGTCGGAGCCGCGGTGCGCGGTTACACGGTGGTCGTCCCGGTGGATACGACCGCAGCCTCCACGGACTACGAGCAGATTATCGGTTTCTACAACATATTGAATCAGCGCAATGGCAACATGACGAACCAGCCTTTAAAGCCAAGCGCCCCAACGCTGAGCCGCACGGACATGATCACCTTCCAATAAGAAATACATGGGGGCTTCTCCTGCAGCATTTTTGATTGATGAGAGAACTGAACTTGTCAAAAAGTGCTTTGAAGACAACTACAGATCGGTCCGCGAGTTCCTGAATCAGCACCTTCAATCGCTGATAGTCCGCCGCAATTCCGGATCGTAGATCGAGGCCGTCTGGGCTGCTTCGACCAGCAAAAACCGCACCATAGAGTTGCCTTGCTTACCTCGCATATCAGTGTGGGGCAACACATGTCCAGCGTGCTGTCGCAGGTTAGCGAGGGCCCGTCCAATGACTAACGCCTCAACGCAGGATCCAACTACCAGTCTTCTCGACGAAGCGGAAAGCGTAGCGCGGAAAAGCAGTTTCTTCCAACTCGCCGCGAACGACGCAGGCCTTTCCTGAGTGCTCGCCATCCCCATTGCCTGCCGTATATACGTCGACGATCGAATTTGTGGCCAACGCCACCGCGCAACTGCAAAGGAAGCCATTGAGGCTGACGTTGTCGGTCGCAGTCAGGATCTGGAAAGGCTTTCCTTCACGGTTCGTCCCACACAGCTTCAGTGGAACTCGCAGTCGAACTCGTACTTCGCTTCGGCGCTCAACTCTATGCGCCTTGACAACTTCCTTCTCCAGGCGAGCTTGTAAGGCGTCGAAATCAACTGGCTTCTCGAAATATCCAGCGGCGCCGAGCTCACGACAATATTCTTTCGTCAACGCGCCGGCCTCTCCCGTTACGATGTACACGGGAATGAGTTGGGTGCAGCTGAAGGAAGTGAATGTGTGGCAAAGTTCGAAACCGGAAAAGTTTGGCATTCGTAGATCAAGCAAGATCGCGTCCGGCTTATGCTCCATGGCCAGTGCCAGCGCTTCTTCGGGTACACCGGTGTCGATGATTTCAAATGTGTCCGCTAGATTCAGTCGAATCAACTTCCGGATCGATTCATCGTCATCGATAACCAAAATCTTATTCATCGTGCCTCCTGGACCTGTGAGCGGGCCCGCTGCTGGCCGCGACAAACTCTACTGCCGGATCGCGCGATTCCTTTCCTGAGTCGAGCACCTGGCGCACTTTCGCAATGAGAGCTTCTTCGCTGAAAGGTTTATGAATCATGTGGGTCCCCGGATCGAGAACACCATGCCCGGCGATGAAGCTGTCCGTATAACCGGACATGTAGATCACCTTGATGCCCGGTTGACGCGGGGCTAGTTCTTCGGCTAGAACGCGGCCATTCATACCTGGCATCACCACATCAGTTAAAAGCAAATGGATAGGCCCGGGATTCTGTACCGCAAGTTCCAGGGCTCTTTCTCCGTTGGGTGCGGACAAAACGCGGAACCCCCTCGCTTCGAGAAAGGATTGTGCAAGTTTTCGCAGAGGCTCGGCGTCTTCGGCTAGCAGGATGGTTTCCGATCCACGCTTGGTCGGATCGACAGAAACGCTGGAACTGGTTTGAACCGAGACCTCCTCTGTGCGTGGCAAGTAGACCTTGAACGAGGCGCCCTTTCCAGGCGCGCTTTCCACGCCGATGTATCCGCCGCTTTGCTTCACCACTCCATAGACCGTTGCTAAACCCAGGCCGGTGCCCTTGCCCGTCTCTTTCGTCGTGAAAAATGGCTCGAAAATATGCGCTTGCGTCTCTGGGCTCATGCCCATGCCAGTGTCGGTGACGCTGAGCATGACGTATCGCCCGACCGCGGAGCCGGGATGCTCCCTTGTGAAGTTCGCGTCCAATTCGGCATTCGCCGTCTTGATTTTAAGTTGTCCGCCCTTGGGCATCGCATCGCGCGCGTTGACTGCCAGATTCATGATGATCTGTTCGATTTGCCCTTGATCTGCTTTCACTCGGCCGAGATCGTCGGCAAGCGCTGTGGTTATTTCGATGTCTTCGCCGAGCAGTCGTGGCAACATCTTTCCGATCTCGGTCACGACAGTGTTGAGGTTGAGCACCGCGGGCGTTAGCACTTGCTGGCGGCTGAATGCCAGAAGCTGCTTGGTCAGCGAAGCCGCACGCTGGCCGGCCTTCTCCACTTCCTCCACGTGCTCCAAGAGAGGATGGTCAGGATTATCCTTAACCAGCTTCTTCCTGACCACTTGGCTATAGCCGATGATCACTCCAAGCAGGTTGTTGAAGTCGTGCGCGATTCCGCCTGACAGCCGCCCCACCGCTTCCATCTTTTGTGCCATGCGCAACTGCCGCTCCAGCGCCCGCCGCTCGGTGATGTCCTCGGCAAAAAACTCCATATGAGCCGGTGCACCACTTTGGTCCTTCACGCGCCGCCCGCTGCAACGAACGGTAATGGGAGCGCCGTCCTTTTGCTTCCATTCCGCTTCCACATCTCTGAATTCTTCGGCAGAGCCGAAGAGCTGAATCATTCGCTCGTACTCCCCAGCATGCAGGTAAAGATCGGCGAGATTGGCCTGGAGCAACTCCTCCGGCGACGTATAGCCGGCCATCTTTTGTAGAGCGGGGTTAATCTGAAGAAACTGGCCGCCCAAACCCACGCGGTAGATCGCATAGGGCGCATTTTCGACAACCGACCGGAAACTGGCTTCCGAGAGCCGCAGCGCCTCCTCCGCCATTTTCCGCCCACTGACGTCGCGATTCACGATGAGGAGTTTTTCCGGTTCGCCTTTGGCGTTACCGATGACGCTGGAAGTCGATTCGAGCGTCCTCCAAGTACCGTCCTTATGGCGAATGCGGTACTCCAGCAAGGGTGCTTCTCCGGATCTGCGCGCGATTTGTGCCGCCTGTTTCACCCGCTCGCGGTCGTCCGGGTGGATTTGCTCGTAGCCGGAGGAGCCTTTAAGGTCTTCTGGCGTGTACCCAAGGACTTTCCTGTAAGAGAGGCTGTTGTAGATGCGGCGGCCATCCATATCGACCACGGCGATCATGTCCGCCGCATTCTCGCTGATTAGGCGGAACAACTCTTCCCGTTCGAAAAACATGCGTCGAATTTTCTGGATCCGTAGCTGCTGATAAATCGTGTAGAGACCGAAGAGGCAGACCAAGGCGACTAGTCCGCGCATGCCTTGCGAAAGCACAGGCCCGAAGTAGTCGGTCGGCGTGCCCTGGTTGGGGAGCAAAAAAGACGCCAGCCCGGCGGTTAACAAAACAATAACCGTCAGCGCCGCAGCCCAAAGTCCCCACTCTCGTCTCTCGACTCGACCAAGATGATCATGAACAGCGTCCGACTGAAAACTATCGGTTGCGTCAGCTTCTCGCTGCTCGGCCTTGTTTCTAAGGTGAATCTTCACGGTCTATATTACTCGAGGCCAGTATCGCAGCTTCCTTGTGGTAGCCCCGGCTGTTTAACCCTGCAGTTCCCAAGTAGTAAAGTAATAGGACAATTACTGGCTGTCCCAGCGCCGCGCTACGAGTGGGGTTCGAAGAGCAGCGTCTCGACCGTCGCGGTGGAGTTCACGACGCGGCACAACGTTTGGGAGCGTGGCGGTGCGCCTTCCGGCGATTTCATATAATGCGTCGCAGGCGGCTGTGCGGGTATTCGCGTGATTGCGAGACGGGCCGCTATACTTTTTGGAGTTGGTGACGATGCGAAAATTTGTGGCACGCCTTGGCGTTGCGGGCACGGTAGTCATTCTCGCGGGCGCAGTATTGCTCGTGCGGCACGAGCGGTTGCTCGCGTCGCCAGGCGAGGCGCGTAACGCGCGAGCCAGGGCAGCTGCCTTGGCCGGTGGAGCGCCTGCCCCAGGGCATGCGGACGACGCGACCGATATCTACGCTGCCGACCGCCCGGGCATGCTCAGTCCGGTGGTGCAGAATTTCCCTTCGCGCATCTATGTGCCAAACTCGGACAGCAACACGGTCGACGTCATCGATCCGGTGACCTTTAAGGTTATCGATCATTTCTCCGCCGGTGCGCAGCCGCAGCACGTAGTGCCCTCGTACGACTTGAAGACGCTGTGGGTGCTCAACGACAAGGGCAACAGCCTGACGAAAATCGATCCGGCCACCGGTAAAAAGGGCGAGACGGTTCCGGTCGACGATCCCTACAACCTTTATTTCACTCCCGACGGCAGTCAGGCCATCGTGGTGGCGGAGGCATTGCATCGGCTGGATTTTCGCGACGCCCAGACGATGAAGCTCATCGTGTCGCTGCACGTGCCATGCGCCGGCGTCAACCATATGGACTACGCCGCGGACGGCAGCTACTTCATCGCTAGTTGCGAATTCGACGGGCACTTGCTCAAGATCGAGACGGCGACTCGCAAGATTCTGGGCAAGCTGGCCCTCGATCCGAAAGACATGCCGCAGGACGTCCGTACGTCGCCTGACGGCAAGATTTTCTACGTCGCGGACATGATGGCCAACGGCGTCCACATCATCGACGCCGACAAGTTCGCCAAGGTCGGATTCTTGGCGACCGGGAAGGGCGCTCACGGCCTGCTCATCAGTCGGGACTCCAAGCTGATGTACGTCTCGAACCGCGGCGAAGGGAGCATCTCAGTCGTCGACTTGGCCACGCGCAAGATTGTCGACAAGTGGCAGTTCCCCGGCGGCGGTAGTCCGGACATGGGCGGCATCAGCGCCGACGGGAAAATGATGTGGCTCGGAGGCCGGTATAACGGCGAGGTATACGCCGTCGATCTCACCACTGGCAAGTTAGCGGCGCGCATTCCTGTGGGCAAAGGACCGCACGGCGTCTGTGTTTATCCGCAGCCGGGCCGCTACTCATTGGGCCACACTGGGCTTTTCCGCTGAGACAGTCCTCAGCGGCGCGGCTCTTTTGCGCCTCACCAATCCCGACGAAGAATCTCTCTCCTTGCCGCGCTAACTCTGTTGCGTTGGCTTAAGCTCCGGCTCTTCGATTCGTCCCGTTTTTCATAAGAGGCAAAACTGTAGGACGCCAGGTACCGCGAGTTAGTGCTTCCGGGTGAACGCTGCCGTTTGGGGTTTGGCTGGGCTTCGTTTTTTTAATCGTCCTTATGCGTTATTTGAATTGGAATCGTCCTCGTTTGGTGTGTCAACGTAAAAAATCTGAATGGCGGTGCACGATCTTCACGCCTTCAAGGATAATGGCAATGGAACGAGAGGGCGCAGTTGAGATTTTACGGTCGGGAGAAAAGTTCGCTGTGATGTTCGTCCGTTACGATTTGCCGGGCGTGCTGTCGGATTCATACCGGATATATCCACGCGAGTCGCTGATCGAATTGCTGACCAGGCGGTTACCCATTGCGCAAAAGGTCCTTGCGGATGCAATACGCCAGCTTGAGGAGCGCGGCTTCGCTTCGATAGCGCACGTACGATTGACCGACGAAGAACGCCTCGATATTGGATTCACAGGTCTTGGCGATAAGTTCAGGCCGTAAAGCGCGGCGCAAGACAGCGACCCCAGGCCCCTCTCGGATAACCACGAAAACCCATAGGCCCAAATAGAACCATGGTTGGCACGCACAACCACGCTGCTTGTTTGTGTCAGAAACCTCCGAATCGTGGGGCACGCGCCGGTATGACCAGAGCGGCGATTCTTCCGCTGTCCCCTCGCCGCCTCCAACTTCCGATCCCGCTCGGGCCTGAATCTCCTGCTGATGCCCGGCCAGCATGTCCTTCGGCGTGATGTAGCCGGTCGCGCTGTTGAGACGGACGTTGTTGTAATGCTCCGCGTAACCAGACGCCACGCATCTTCTAGCGATAGCGGCACACCAGGGCGGATGCACTCCCCTTTGAGTGATTTGTGCCACCGTTCGATGTTCCCGTTTGATTGAGGGTAATACAGCGAAGTCCGGACGTGCGTCATGTACCAGATGCGGATGAACTCCTTGAAGTCCCGGGCGATAAATTGTGGGCCGTTGTCGCAAATGATGCGCGGTTTAGCCCCGGGATACCGCTCTTTGGCCCGTTCCAGAATGATCTCAATGTCAGCCTCCGTCATCGACTCCCGCAGATCCCAATGGACCAGGAGACGGCTGTAGCCGTCCAGGATGCTGCACAGGTAGTAGAACGTCGCGCAACCGTTCATATAGGAAACATCGATGTGCCAATGCTGATGCGGCTGCGGCGGTTGTTCAAAACCGGTCCCTTTTTTCGAGGGCTTCCCGTTTCACTCTAAACAATCTCGGTACCCCCGGCTTCCCTTCCTATATGCAAAATAGCGTTCGGATATCGGTCGGAATTGCGTATCGAGCCGGTTCGGTCCCAGAGGCCCAATGATCAGGTTCCGTTCGGCTAGCTTGGCGTCGCACTGATCAGGTTCGACATACAGGCAGCGCTTCTCCAGCAGCCGCTGCTTACAGGAATTCTTATCGGGATATTTCGCCGCACTCCGCGAAATCAGCGAGGGTATTTGTCCCTGGAAGCATGAAGCAGTCCGTAATGAAGGTGGCCGATCCAACTATCCAGGGCGTCGAAGAAGCACATCTTTTAACCAAGTAAGCGGTCGCGACGCAATCCAATAAGATGCGACCTCATCATTCGGAGTCCTCTTTGTTAAGACGAGAGAGAAATCGTTGAAGGTACTTCGAGCCTTCCTTTCTATAGATCTCCAGCCCTCCGGCCAGAAACACCTCACAAATTTGTGCGAGGCTACGCCCCTCGCTTAAGGCCACCTTCTCAAGTTCGAGTTTCAACCGCCCCGGAATTCGGAAAGAGAGAGCCGTGTCCTTTCTCATGCCAACCACATTGTATTCAAGTGTATGCGATTTACTAGGAGAAAGGTCCTTGACGCGATGTGTGCATAACGAATACAATACAATGCATCATCGGTGAGCCATGAAGAAAAGAATAAGCACCTACAGGTCGAATCTCCAATTAGCACGAGCAACCTGGGGCTGCCTTCCTAAGGTAGCGATCTCCCGCCTCAAAGAGTTGAGCGAACAGTATTGTCTGTCATTAGCACATGGCGACTTTCAACTGCTGGACGGCACTTGGTACGTCACGCATACCGGTCTCCTTCAAATTGCCGCGCGGCGCCGTTGTTTGGGAATCAGAACAACCATTCAGGATAGATTCTCTTTTCCAGCCGATAACCGATGGGTTTTCAAAGCCATTATTCACAAGTCGAAGAGGTCGAAAGGGTTTGTCGGATACGGCGACGCAGATCCTTCTAACGTCTCTCCGCTTGTTCGAGGTGCTGAAATGCGGGTCGCTGAGACACGGGCTGTCAACCGTGCACTCCGGAAGGCATATGGCATTGGCCTTTGCTCAGTCGAGGAACTCGGGTGGCAACCTAAAACCTACGGTTCATCCGATCCGCAGGGAGCCCCTTCGACTTCACACAACAACGGTAATCATAATGGGATCCCGCGTCTTCGTGACCGCCTCTGTCTCTTGATCCGTCAGCATCGGCTCGACGCCAACCTGGTCAAGGCTTATGCCACCGATTCCTGCGGCACTCCCAACCTGCGAGATGCCACACGAGAGCAGATCGAAAGCTTCATTACGAACCTAAGGGATTGGGCAACAAGGGACCGCCCGGCCCTCCTCTGCAAGCTCAATAGCTATTCCAGACCGCAGGAGCCGATTTCATGACACGCCACATTCCTGGCCTGCATCGCGAAGGAAAAAACGGATCCAACGAGCTTGACGGTGTCTTCCTCGTCCGTGTGGATCGAGCGTTTTACCGGTGGCATCCAACCAGGCCTTTTTATCTGGTGCGATTGTCTGTTCTCGAACCCAAAGAACAGCTGGGCCATTCGCTTACTGGACGCATCTACTGCACACCAAAAGCACTCTGGCGACTGAGCTGGTTCCTGCGCGATTTCGGCTATAACTCCGATCTGCTGGGTAGAGATGAACTCGATGAGAAAGCGCTGATTGGACTGCAAGGCATTGTGCGCGTCTCTCACACCGTCCTGAACGGTCACTCCTTCCTCAATTTCGATGGATTCGCGCCCGCGGCTGATTGGGAAGAGTTTGCGCCAGCAACGAACCGGGAAGTCGGCCATGACCTATAGCTACACCCAGATTTCGCAGTACCTGCGCTGCCCGAGAAGCTATCGCTATCGCTATCTCGACGGCTGGAAAGAAAAGGATAGCCGGGCAACGTTGCTGTTCGGCCGCGCATTTGAACAGGCACTCGCGGCTTACTTCCGGCGGGAGGACTGCACTGCCGCGCTTTTCAGCGAATGGGCAAAATACCAGCAAGCGCAGCTCGAATATTCCCATGGGGACAGCTGGGAACGGATGTTCCGGCACGGTGTTCAGCTCCTTGAGAGGCTGGCACAAGACGATCGCATCGAAGTTAGGCGCCCAACCCAAAACCTCCAGATCAAGTTGGTTCGCTCGCTACCAAACGGAAACGATTTCGTCGCGTACGTCGACGCGATTGGGAAGCTGGACGGCAGCCCCTGTTTGCTCGAATGGAAGACCACCACGTCTCGCTATCCAGAAGAACCCAACGGAGTACTCTCGCTTGATCCTCAACTCATCTGCTACTCCTGGATGAGCGGGATATCAGACGTGGCACTGGTCGCGTTTGTTAGAAAGCGCTTCTCTGAAATTCAGTACCTGAAGACCACGATCACTGAGCAGCAGAGGGAAGAATTCGGCCGTATGGTCGAGACTACGGCCAGCCATATCGAAGCTGGCGAGTTCCTGCCGCATAGCGGCATCCGCTTCCCCCAAAACGGCTGCATCAGCTGCCCGCAACTGGGGTTGTGTCTAGGTAACCAGCAACTCGTTGAATCGAAACTCGTCCGTCGTCCCGGAGCTAGTGACCTTGATTGGCTTGACCAGCTTGTGGATTAACGGAAGGCCTACTTTGGAGCCAAAGCTCAATTCGAGAAGAGCCTCACTTGTCCTGTCGAAGATCGATGAGATTCTGGCATGGGAGAAGAATTCGGACCGCGCTCGGGATGCCTATTTCGTGGAACTGGGTCGGTACCTTTGTGAGGTGCGGGCAGGACAATACTGGCGATTGGATAATTTGAGGTCTTTCGACGACTTTTTGGAGAGGAAGTTTCCGGAATCAAGACGCAAGGCGTATTACCTGATGGCCATCCATGAGCATTTGCCGCGAATCCCGAAGACGAATCTCAACGTGATGGGGTGGACCAAAGCAAGGGAATTGGTAAAGGTGGCGCGCAGGGAAGGTCAGAACTTCGATTGTGCACCCTGGGTGCACAAAGCTAGGGAGCTACCCAGAGAAGAGTTCAAACGAGAGGTGGAAAAACACCTGACGGGCCAAGAAACCGAGCCCTGGGAGATCATCTATTTCAAGGTTTATAAAAGCCAACTGCCGGTCATTGAGCAGGCCATCGAGACAGCCACCTTAATGCTCGGCAGCGATAAATCTCGTGGCTATTGTCTGGAGATGATCTGCGCAGATTTCCTGGCGGGAGCAAGTCTGGAGACCGGTGATACGAAGCCGTTACGGCTTGCATTAGATCGCCTCTTCGGGCTGCTATCTTCTGCAGAACAACAGGAATTCCTTGAGAGTGTGACCACCACTTCGTGAACACTAAACGCCCACGGGCCCGCCTTCGTCCAAAGGAGTACTCCTCGTTGCATCGATCAGTCTTGGAGCGGGACGGATGGCGCTGCCAATCGTGCGGCTCGCTTGCTGGGTTGGAAGTTCACCACATTACGCCGCGAAGCAAGCTGGGCCACGATGCAGAAGAAAATCTCATAACTCTCTGTTGGAAATGCCACCGACAGATCCATGCAAAAGACCGCCGCCAAGCTTTAGTGCACCGTTTTAGCTTTTAGAAAGTTTCGTTTCGTTGGAGAGCGACTGTTGAATGCGCAGGCAGCAACCAAAAGCGCTCTTTTTCGCCCCGTTTACCATTCAGCAAAATTGTCCAATCAAGTACTGGAGCCACCTTAACTCCTAAGCTTCTATACCTGTGCACGGCTCGAGACGGTGAAATTGAGTGCCTCCACTATCCCCAGTCCGCGAATCGCCTAGGAGGCTACTGCTCTTGCGCGTGCAAGTGTTTGCCGTATGGCTGACATTCTCATTGCTGGCGCTGCTTCTCTTTGGGTGTACCGGCGCGAATACCTCGTCACCTGCGGATCCTCCTCCTTCAATCACTACCCAGCCGGCCAGCCAGACCGTAATTGCGTCTCAGGAGGCAATGTTTTCGGTCTTCATCACGGGCACCCCGCCGTTTAGCTACCAATGGCAGAAGAATGGAGTTGCGGTCTCCGGGGCCAAGTCACCAACTTACACCACGCCGCCCACCACCAGTGCGGATAACGGCGCGCAATTCACGGTAGTCATCACCAACGCCGCAGGCACGGCCACGAGCGATGCCGCCACTCTCACGGTGATCGTGCCTCCATCGATCACCACGCAACCGATCAACCAAACGGTGAATGCAGGACAGTCCGCCACATTCTCTGTCACCAGTACAGGGAGCACACCTCTCGGTTATCAGTGGAAGAAAAACGGCGCCAGCATCAGCGGAGCTACAACGGCTAGTTACACGACTGCTGCAACGACAGGCTCGGACAATGGCGCAGAATTCACAGTCACTGTCAATAACGCCGCAGCAACAATCACGAGCAATGCCGCCAGCCTAACGGTGAACGTCCCGCCATTAGTCATCGCACAGCCAGCCAGCTACACAGCTATCGTCGGCCAAACCGCAACTTTTTCAGTCATCGCCAGCGGGACCCTTCCGATCACCTATCAATGGCAAAGGAACGGCATCTCTATTCCCGGTGCAACAACATCAAGTTATACGATCGCGGCGACTACAGCAGCAGACAACGGGGCCCAATTCAATGTCATGGTCAGCAACGTTGCCGGCAGTGTGAGCAGCACCGCCGCCGATTTAACCGTAAACGTACCGCCGACAATCACTGCCCAGCCGCTCAGTCAAGTAGCCACGGCCGGTCAACTGGCAACATTCTCCGTTTCTGCTACGGGGACGCAGCCGCTCAGCTATCAATGGCAAAAGAACGGGATACCTATTTCCGGCGCGACTTCATCGACCTACATCACGCCCCCTACTAGAGGTAGTGACGGTGGTGCGCAATTCAATGTCACGATCAGTAATGTCGCGGGGAGTGCGACAAGCAATGCCGCGAGTTTGACCGTAAACATTCCACCGACGATTACGACTCAGCCGGTCAGCCAAGCCGTAATCGTCGGACAGACAGCGACCTTTTCGGTTACCGCCGTAGGGACCGTCCCACTAACGTATCAATGGACGAAGAATGGGGCCGCTATACCAGGGGCGATAGCATCGAGTTACACAACCCCTGCAACTGCCGCGTCGGACAACGGATCTCAATTTAGTCTTATCGTCACCAATATCGCTGCGACGGTCAACAGCAGTGCTGCGGTCTTAACCGTACAGATTCCTCCGTCGCTTACCTCCCAGCCAGCCAACCAAACTGTAAATCAGGGCCAGACCGCCACCTTCTCGGTTACCGCCACAGGCACCGCCCCGTTTACATATCAGTGGCAGAAGAACGGCGCTTCCATTCCGAATGCGACAACTTCGAGTTACACGACTCCCGCGACAACGTCGACGGACGGGGGTACGCAATTCGATGTGATTGTTACCAACGTTGCTGGCGCGGTTACGAGTAACATGGCCAGCTTGATGGTAAACATGCCGCCATCAATAACTACTCAGCCGTCCAGCCAAACGGTTATTGCGGGTCAGGCAGCAACACTAACCGTCTCCGCAACCGGCACCCAACCGCTCAGCTATCAGTGGCAGAAGAACGGGGTTGCTGTACCTGGAGCAACTTCGGCGAGCTACACCACGCCGGCCACGACGGGCGCTGACAATGGCGCCCAGTTCACAGTCATCATCAGCAACAGTTCTGGATCGGTCACTAGCAGTGCCATGACTCTAACTGTGAATGTCCCGCCATCCATTAGCGCTCAACCAATCAGTCAAGCCGTAAACTCGGGGCAGACAGCAACTTTTTCTGTTACGGCTTCTGGAACGGCCCCGCTCAGTTACCAGTGGACCGAGAATGGCACCAATATTCCGGGGGCCACGACTTCTAGTTTCACGACAACAGCGACCACAAATGCCGACAATGGCTCCCAATTTTGTCTCATCGTCAGCAACCTCGCTGGTACCGTCACCAGCACATCCGCTACACTGAGCATTAATGCGCCGCCATCGATTACTTCCCAGCCCTTGAGCCAAACGACGCCTGTCGGGCAGACCGCAACATTTTTTGTCCTAGCTACTGGCACCGAACCTCTCAATTACCAATGGCTTGAAAACGGCGTCCCACTCACCGGCGCAACTTCGGCGACGTACACAACGGCGGCGACAGCCAATTCGGACAACGGCTCTCAGATTACTGTTGTAGTTAGCAATGTCGCTGGAACCGCAACAAGCACTCCGGCAACGCTAACCGTGAATCCTCCTCAGCCTGTCAACGTCGTGACCTTCCATAATGATTTTTCGCGCACGGGACAGAACCTCAGCGAAAGCATCCTGACGCCGGGCAACGTCAACGTGACGACATTCGGGAAAGTAGGGTTCTTTTCAGTCGATGGGCAAGTCTACGCCCAGCCGCTCTACGTATCGAACGTGGCCATTCCGAATCAGGGCACTCACGACGTTCTGTATGTGGCGACTGAAAATGACACAGTCTATGCTTTTGACGCAATTACCGGAGCGGAGCTGTGGCAGGTTTCGGTTCTAGGCCCGGGAGAAACGGCCAGCGACAATCGGGGATGCGGTAACCTTTCTCCCGAGATTGGCGTCACCGCGACTCCGACGATCGATCGAAACCGTGGCGCAAACGGCGCAATTTACATAGTTGCGATGTCGAAGGATGGATCTGGCAATTACTATCAGCGCGTTCATGCGCTCGACATCACTACCGGTGCAGAGCTCTTTGGAGGTCCAACAACCATTCAGGCGTCATACCCAGGAACCGGCGATAACAGTTCGGGCGGAAACGTGATGTTCGATCCAGGGTATTACATGGATCGTCCAGGCCTCCTACTGGTGAACGGCCAAGTGTATACCGCTTGGGGCTCGCACTGCGATTTCAGGCCGTACACCGGCTGGATCATGGCATTCGATGAGCAAACGCTCGCAATGACGAGCGTGCTGAATATTACGCCGAATGGCAGCGAGGGTGGCATTTGGCAGAGTGGCGGAGGTCTAGCGGCAGATGCCACTGGAAATATCTACGCGATTGGGGGCAACGGAACGTTCGAAACTACACTCAATGCGAATGGCTTCCCCAGCCAGCAAGATTTTGGCAACGCGTTTCTCAAGCTCTCGTCATCCGGGGAGCTTACCGTAACCGATTATTTCACACCATTCGATACCATCGAAGAGTCGGATGACGACGTCGATTTTGGATCAGGCGGCGCAATGTTGCTTCCTGACCTCACCGATACGAACGGTAACGTTTGGCACCTGACGTTGGGGAGCGGCAAGGATGGAAATCTCTACGTTCTGAACCGCGACTCTATGGGGAAATTCAATCCCGTGAACGACACGATTTACGAGGAAATTGACGGCGTGTTCCAGTACCCTGGTAACTTTTCCGTCCCTGCGTACTTCAACAACGCAGTGTATTTCGGAGCGGCGGGGAATCCTATGATGGCGTTTGGTGTTACGGGAGCCGAAATAGCAACTCCTCCATTGAGCGAGGCAATTAACAGCCTAGCGTGGCCGGGAGCGACCCCAAGCATCTCTGCTAACGGCACTGCTGCCGGCATTGTCTGGACGATTGAATATAACGGCACGAACGCCGTCTTGCATGCTTACGACGCAACAAATCTCTCCAATGAACTCTATAATTCGAATCAAGCCCCTGGTGGACGCGATCAGTTTGGACCAGGAGTGAAATTCGTTACACCTAGCATCGCGAACGGGCGTGTGTTTGTTGCTGCCAACAGCGGTGTAGCTGTATTCAGCCTGTTGCCTCAATAGCCGCCACACAATCATCGAGCGGTTTATTTCCTCCTACTCTCCGACAGCAAATTCACAAAACACGCCGTGCTCGCCTCGCTCTCTTGCCAAATACTGGTCATAAATCCACCGGTAGGTCTTCTCTAGACCGGAGCGCAAGGGCGTGTCAGGTTCCCAGCCGAGATGCTCCTTGATCAGAGTATTGTCGCTGTTCCGACCGTTGACACCTCTCGGTGCAGTCAGGTCATATCGGCGCTTGAGCTTAAGTCCGGAAAATTCTTCTGCTAGGTCAACTAGCTGATTTATCGTCACAGCCTCGCTTGATCCCAAATTAATCGGCTCCAGAATCTCCGATCCCATGATTAGATTTATTCCCTTTAGACAATCGTCGATAAACATGAAACTGCGGGTCTGCTGACCAGAACCCCAGATTTCGATTTCGCGCTTACCAGAAAGCTTCGCCTCAATCACCTTTCGGCAGATCGCGGCGGGAGCCTTTTCGCGACCCCCATCCCACGTACCCCACGGTCCATAGACATTGTGAAATCGTGCAATGCGGGTGTACAAACCGAAATCCTCTCTGAAGTGCCGGCACATGCGTTCGGAGAACAATTTTTCCCAGCCATAGCCATCCTCGGCCAGCGCTGGATAGGCGTCTTCCTCTTTCAAAGAAGGAGCTTCAAACGTCTTCTGTTTCTCTCCGTTGTACACGCATGCGGACGATGCGTAGAAATATCTTTGTACGCCGTGCTTCACGGCCGCCTGCAGCATGTGCGTATTAATGAGCACGGAGAGCATACATAAGGCCTTATTGTTCTCGATGAAACCCATTCCGCCCATGTTGGCAGCAAGGTTGTAAATGTCGCTTGCCCCTTTGGCCGCCCTTTCACAGTTTTCCTTGAGATTGAGATCAAGGCATAGATTCTCCACGTCGCTGAACAGCTGGTACCATTCGGTCAGCGGCTTCACATCCACGGCTCGGATCCGCTTGCATCCGGACGCGCTCAACTTTGCGACAAGATGACCGCCGATGAATCCTCCCGCCCCGGTTATTACGACGACCTCTGCCGAATTACTGTCCACGGTTCCTCCCTGTGCTTTGCGTCTGCTTCGTGAAAGGGTACGCCCGACAGCCGAACTTGATTACTCATTTCGTCTTGATACCTATCATTTCGAGCGAGGTAAAAAACAAGAACTCGGCACCGTAAAGAATGTAGCGGCGCCAAAGGCGACGCGGTTCTTGCAATAGGCGGAAGAGCCATTCCAACCCGTGTTCGCGCATCCACGACGGAGCCTGCTTTTTAGTTCCTGAATTGATGTCGAAGGCGGCTCCCACGCCGATGACCACCGGAACTTCGAGACGATCGCGGTGCTCGTGCATCCAGCGCTCCTGCTTTGGCGTGCTCAGACCGACCCAGAGAATATCGGGAGAGGCTCGGTTGATCATGGACACGATGCTTGCATCTTCCTCCGGGGAAACGGAACCGAAGGGAGGAGAGAATGTGCCGGCTGCCTGCAAGCCGGGACATTCGGCGCGAAGGGTTTCAGAGAGCTTTTCCGGCAGTCCAGACGCGCCTCCAAAGAAGAAGTGACGATAGCCTCGCCCGGCGGTCTCTTTGCAAAAAGTCATCATGAGCTCGGGTCCATAGACGCGGCGCGCGAGCTTCTTGCCGCGCAGTCTACCGACCCAAACCAAAGGCATTCCGTCGGGCACGACCAGATCGGCCGAATTCAGGATGGCCTTGAAAGCGGGATCGTGGCGCGCTTCCGTAACTCCATGCATGCCGGTGACAGCGACATAGTGGCAGCGATCGCGCTCTCGAATCCATCGCTCCATTGTGGCGACGGCGTCCGGTATCTGGACGGCATCAACGCGCACGCCCAGGAGGCGGAAGGAAGCGGAATCAGCGGAGGCCATGAATGCCGCGGTCATAAATTTGCAGCGGCAAGAGAGTCTATCGAGTGTGCAACCAAGTGCGGGTTGCGGGCAGACAAAGACCACTTCCCTGACATCTTGATGTAGAAGACATAAGCGAAATCAACCAGGGCCGACTCTTGAAGCACCGATCGAATCCTCGCTCTCCACTTTGGTCTGCTTTCGCTGTGCGGTCGGTTAGGCTCATCTTCTCGCCAAGTGTGAACGTAGTCTGATTGTTGTACGCTGATTTCGGGACATTTGCGAGCTTTCACCGTTCTGCAGAGGGCAAAGACAGGCATAAAGGAGATTACATTGGCTCGCTGCCCACGATCTGGCTTCAGGACTTCGTACCAGAAGTCAGTTCGGTATTCACTTGCAAGAAAGACCCTTGTGTCCGAGTAACCGTTAGATTCGGAGTACAGTGAAAAGAACAATTCGGGAGAGAACTGCCAAAAGCCATGGCCACAGAAGTTATTTGCCGGCAAAATATGGAGTATCTGTCCTCCCTCACGGCACAATTCCGATACATTCAAGAGAGCCTGCGGAGCGTTGTAAACATGCTCAAGCGACCCAGCATCGATTACGGTGTCATATGTCCGCCGATCCTTCAGCGGCATATTCATATCCGCCAGATGCGTCGCCCCTTGGTAGCCGGAGTAATCCCAAGACTCTACACAGGCAGCCCCAAGTTGTTGCTCTAATAGAGTTTCGCAATACTCCTCATGCTTATAATCGGCGGCAACGCCCAGCAGCCTGCGGACTTCGTCCCTGCCAAGGAACAGCTCTTGGCGACCAATCGTTGCCACGCGACCGAGCCGCGCCTGGTTTGCCGAGAAACGTAGAAACTGTAGTCCGTGATAGCCGATCCCCATAAGGTTTTCCCTCTAGAGTTCGCTGGCGTCAGCTCTTTTTTGGGCGACGACGACAACATATAAGAAAATTGCAGTGTCCAGGTCCGTCAGCTTCATGGAACTCCCCGAAATTTCGTAGAAGCGCGCTCGCAACCTGCGAAAGGGCCGAGCCAAGGCCAATTCGAGGCGCGAACGTATTTTTGGACCAGCTAAGGAGCTACCGGCTTTGAACAATCTGTGGACCGCTTTCCAATGTGCAGCCACAGGGTTACCGTCGCCATGGCCGAGTACTTGTTGGACTGTAAACGAACGGCGGCCCAATAATTCCACGAACTCCCGCTTGGACCGCTCCGATACGTGAAAGCGATTATCAAGCCCTATCCGCTCCGAGACAGTCCGGTCAGGCGAACTTATGACAAGGATCCCATCGTTCTTCAGTACGCGATGAAATTCACTGAGCATAAAATCCTGGTTCTCGACATGCTCCAGAGTTTCGAACGACGTAATCGCGTCGAAAGCACCATCCGGAAATGGGAGTTGGGACTGTAGATCGGCGCGACGGTATTTCAGATTCCCGTTGTGATACCTACTTTTTGCATAGTCGATGGCATTTTCATTTACATCAACTCCGCACACCGACCGTACTTTGTCAGCCAAGAAAGCCGCACCATATCCCGACCCGCAGGCTGCATCAAGACAGCCCCATTCGGGCTGGAACAAGTCGCGTGCAAATTCGTACCGGCAAAGGTGCAGCTGGCGGTCGGCATCCGAAGCAATATCCCAGTATATTCTTTCACCCTTCCAAGCTTCAGCAGTTGCGAGTTGTACAGCATCCATTGCGCATCCTCCCATTTATGCAGCTTCGGTTGGCAATTCTGTACGATTCTGTCCTTTGGTTCCTGTGCGTCCGGTTCGTTTGCGCAGTCGTGAAAGCGCGGTACGCGGGAGGCATATCGCCGCGCCCGCAAGGCATGCTGTTGACGCCAGTGGCCGCCGCTCAGCATGACGAATAATGGATAGCCGATAAAGATATTCGCCCGCAATGGCCATCCTCTCAGCAGTTCGTGTACAAATTGACCGCCCAACCCAGGCAGCGTTGAAGGACTCTACCTCGGGTTCACAGGCACCAGATTCGCGAGCCTCGGCACAAGCTACCGCGAAAGCGTACCCTCGACGGATTTCGGCAGCGTTCTTCAAACTCAATGACTCTTTGCGAAGGCGGTAGTGGTATAGGGCCTCCGGAATGTTTGCCACTCTCCCGAAATCGCACAGACGCAGGCAGAAGTCGAGGTCTTCGCCTGCTCTCACAATCCGATATCCTTGCACGCCGACCCACGCGCTCCGCCTAACTACGATCGTGGGATGATTAACTCCTGGCCGCTTCTGGAGGAGCCTCTGTCGGATTCCAGAATGATCGGTCAAAGGGCGGAATCCTCGGACAATGCGGTTTCCCGCAAGGAAATCAATTCCCGTACCAAGCATGACGACGTCGCGATGATCCTCCAGAAATTCCATCTGCTTTTCGAGACGATGTGGCTCGGATACGTCGTCGGCGTCCATGCGCGCAACATATTCCGTGTGTGAATTATGGAAAAGTTCGTTCAGGGTCGCGCCCAGTCCTCGGTTTTCTCGTACGGACAGCCTTATGCGCGGGTCGCGCAAAGAGCGAAGATAATCGGTGGACTCATCCGACGAACCATCATCAGTGATCAAAAACTCAAAATCGCTATAAGTCTGGTGCAGGATGCTCTCTACGGCTGCCGGCAGGAACGGCATTGCGTTGTATACGGGGAGGGTAACGGTCAGCATCCTGTCATCACACCGTTTCGCCTGCGACTTCACGAGCCCGCTCCGGCGAGTTTCCGGCCAGGCGGGCTAAAACGGACGCGCCGAAGGCTTTCAATTTAGCTCGTTCAGCCGGGCTGGTAGCGATGAACCACGTTGCGGTGCACACCACCAAACAATTGGCTAACCCGATCACGCCCAATCTCGCGAAGCCATCCGGAAGAAGTTGAATTAGCGCGAGCGATAGCCCAACAGACCCAACGGCACATAAAGCCGCAGTAAAGAGAACTTCCCTTACCCAACTCTTTATCGAAATGGCGGCCAGCTTAGACGCAAACCATAGCCGCGCGACTCCAGCAATCACTATTCCGAGGACGAGTGCCCAGAGAACCCACGTTCCAGACAGGCCTCTACGCAGTAAGAGATAACCGACAGGCACGCCAACGCAGTTTGCGATGGAGACCACAAAGGAAAAGGCGGCGATTTGGCCCGTGGCACCCAGCGATACGTTGTAGCTCAGCGTTAGCTGGTCGATGATAAGCGCGATAAGTACGGGCAATAAGAAAGCTCCTGTATTTGCAGGGGGCGTATGGAGCCATATTTTCAAGCAGAAGTTCATTTCGAAAAGAACGGGAGCAAGCACCATCCACAAGATGGCAAAAGCGTAGATGTTCGACTGATTCGAAAGACGTGCCATTCCCCGCGAGTCGCCGGCGGCCTGACGCTTCACGATTGGAGGGGTCGTCGCGCCGAGTAATCCCCACACGATGCCGCTGGCAAACCATTGCACCTGGACCGCCAGCCCGTAGGCGGCATTGGCGAGCGGTCCGAAAAACATGTTCAGGACTACTGCGGGCCCTTGTGCGCGGATGAACGTCGAAAGAACCAGCAACATCGTCCATCCAGAAAAGCTGAAGAGCTCGCGCAAATGGAATCGATCCGTTGCGAGGGAAAAAACCCTGCTTTCAGGGTAGCGCCAGTAACAATACAAAGCAGGCCCGGCGGCCATCGATATTTGGCAAGCGCAATACATGGCTCCGTACCACAGCAGGTAATCGCCTGGCAGGAATTTCAGACAAAAGACAGAGACCATCAGGAAAATGCCACTTAAGGTTTGCAGGAGCGAGATCGACGTAATCGCCTCATGGGCCATGAGCAGTGCCTGGTAAGGAGTCAGGACGACATTGCACACCATAGCTGAGACGACCATGCGGTAGATCCAAGCTCCTGCCGCGAGCCTTGAAGGAGGGATCGTGAGTAAGTGGTGAAGTACCCAGTGGGATAACGACATGGCGAATACCGCCACACCAAGTCCCAGAATGACGTGAACTATGAGACTTGTTCGAAACCATTTACTGGCTTCTTCCTCGCGGCGTTCACCCAGCGCGTATGCAATATGCCTTTGCGCTCCAGTTTGGAGGGATATGTTGAGAAAGGTGAGAAAGGCCAGACATCCGCCGATCACGGAATAAATACCGTAATCTACGGCACCCAGGGTTCTGAGTGCGACCGGGACCGCAAACAACCCGGTCAGTGCAACGACAAACAGCCTCACGTACGTCGATAAAGTATTGTTGACGATGCGGCGAGCGGACGTCATCTGTTCGCAACCCTTCGGCGATGTGATCCGGCAGCGGAGAAACACAAGGCCGGGAATAATAGATAGAGCGTGAAAAGGCGCGGGTCTCGAATCACGTTCTCCGCGATCATCGTCGTCGATAAACCTGCAAGCGAGAATAGCGCGGCGTAGCGGCAAGCGCTTTCCTCCACGTTGACGGGTCCGAAACGTAGGATTCGTCTCCACAAGCTGCAAAGTGCGGCCACGAACAAGAGCAATCCTGGAAGGCCATAGCACACAGCCGATCCGAGATAGTCGCTGTGTGCCGCCCCTAACTGAGGAAGGTCCTCCTTAAACCGAAGCAGATCTACGTCGCCAAATGGTCCGAGTCCGAAGATCGGGTGTTGGATTACGCTGGCAATCTCAATGGGCCAGATGATTTCTCGCCCGCTTAACTCGTCGCCCTCGGCACGAATGCCGGTCTTCATAAGAAAAATCACAGTCCCTAAGGCAATTGTAGCCATTCCCAAAAGCACAACACGCCCGCAACGGGGACGGGCTCCCCGCGGCAAGGGGCTCGGCTTTCGTCGAGAACGCCAAAGCGCCACCGCTCCCGCATACAGGATGCTGACTACAATTCCAATCAGGAATGCGCGAAGAAAAGTCAGCGCGGGGATTGCCAAAAGCGCCAGCACAGCCGGTTCAAGCCAAATGCTGCCCCCAACGAGATGCCAGGCAAGGGCCCATGCAATCAGCACTGCGCATCCGGCCACCGCGTACCAAGGCAGACCGACCCCGTGGAACCATTCCAATTCGCCCGCCAAGCGGCTCTCACCGGGCATCGGCTGCAAACCAAACAGACCGAGCAACACACTCGTTAGCGCCGTTAGCAGAACAGCCCACACCATCAGGCGGACCAGGCCACGAATTCCACCGACACGTTCCGCAGCACCACAAAGGGCGGCGATAACCAGAATGCCCCCAAAGCTGCTTACCAGGTTTCGTGCCGGCAATGTTTCCGCGCCGGAAGCAATCCAACAGATAACTGCCCAAACGATTAGCAACATAAACGGCGAGGCAATGGCCCAATGACGTTTACGATTGGTACAGAGCAGCAGGATTGCGATCCCTAGTCCGAGCAATGCAAGCTTGACTATTCCTACGTAAGGGTTCAGTTCAACCTCAGTCTGGCTAAAAAATAGTTCTTCTGGCGCGCTCATACAAAGGACCAGGGCCATAAGCACGAGGGACTTCAGCAGCAGCGCATGTGTTGCCGCTGGTCGCGAGTCGCTAACCGATCTGTTCGATGTGGAAGCCAGTGCCCCTCCCCGGTTAGCTCGCACTTGAATTCGGGGCGCAATTCCCGCTGTTGTTTGGAAATCAGGATTCACAGTGTCGCTCGGCAAGTTCCGATAGCCTCAGTATCTCTTAAGGAAAACGCCGTGGACCCTGTCCAAAAAGTTCACGAGGGCGTGCAACCGCGCCGAGGGTAAACGCCCGCTCATATCACGTAGCCTGCGCAAAGGATAGGTCCCGCTGATAGGAGAATTTAAATAATTTGGCGCAATCGACGAGATCACTTCTTTGAACAATTGCGTCCACTGCCCGCAAATGGACCCATACGAGAAGCTTTCATTCACGAAGCGCCGCCCGACAACGCCCATTGAAAGCGCGACGTTCGGATGCGAAAAGAGGTAAATAACGCGATCAACATATTCCCTATCGTTCTGACAGAGAAACCCACTGACTTTATGAACGACTGTGTCGCACATCCCCCATTGACGCAAAGCGACAACAGCGGTTTGGCATCCGGACATTTCCAGAACACTGCCCGGACAGCATTCGGTGAATCCCGTTGGATTTGGAAGACCCACGATCGCACGCGACATAATGCGATACTTTTCCGTACCCATTTTTCCGTGAAATACAACACCATTCTTAGCTGGGTCATTTCCGAGATAACGCAAAATCAACTTTTCATACTCGTGAGACGCGACTCCCAAAGGGCCCATTCGCCGGTTGGGCAGATAAACCTGACTGCTTCCAATTACATCGAGTTCCGCGGTTGGGCAGGCTCGCCGAATGCGAGGCCATAATCTGGCAAGCCGGTGAAATCCTTTCTCGGGAACTAGATGGCCCACGTAGACCGCTCGGAGTTCTTTACGATCGTTCGGGCACGGCGGCAGATAAAGTCCGTTCCGGATGTGAGTGGACTTGTCGTGAGATAGAGCTCCTGCCGCTAGCGCACATTGTTCACGCCCAACATAGATGATTCGCTTGATCTTTTCGCACTTAGCTAGATATGAGAGCGTCGAACTGCGCAGATGGTTATGCGTCCAGGCAACAACAGGAATCTCTAAAGGAATAGCATCCATGATCCCGCTAGTGGGCAGCGAATCATGGCCCCTCACCACAACACAGTCTACGCACGTCATCTCTTTCAGCAGTTCGCGTAACTTCTGCGGATAATCCCCGATCGTAATGACCGAGAAGGTATTGGGATAACGATTGGTCTGGTTACGATTAATCAGCGTTACTTTAGCTAAATCTCGCGTTGCTAATTCGTGAGCCAAGGAGACAAAATTAAATTCCGTTCCACCTATCGCGGGGTTACCGAACTTAGTCTCCTTGAAATCAACATGAAAGTTTGAGTCGTCCAAGAGAAACAGGATCGATAGCATCCGAGCCGGCGTTTGCTGCGCTACTGCACGATCAAACGGCAAGTGGCTCTGCGGAATAGCGGTCCCTTCCGCAGCCTCATTGCCAACGCCTGAGATACTCAACCCCGCTTCCAATTGGCTCATCAATCGGCCTCAGGCTCCCTCGCCCCGGAGCACGGCAGGAATGGTGCCCAAGAGAATGCGAACGTCAAGGCCGAGGCTCCAGTTTTCGATGTAGTGAAGGTCGAGAGCCAGATTGCGTTCGAAAGAGGGATCTTGGCGAGCGGTGACTTGCCAGAGACCGGTGAGGCCGGGCTTCACGTCCAGGCGGCGGAGGTGCTCGAGATCGTAGCGACCGAAATCGTCGATCGGGTGTGGGCGAGGTCCGACCAAGCTCATGTCGCCCTTGAAGACGTTCCACAGCTGTGGGATTTCGTCGAGACTGTATTTGCGGAGAACCCTGCCGGAACGTGTGACGCGGGGATCGTCTGCAATCTTAAAGAAAGGCCCCTGGCGTTCATTGCGCTGGCGGAGGGAATCCTTGAGCTCGTCGGCATCGACGCCCATAGTGCGCAATTTGTAGCAAGTGAAGACACGGCCCTTGCGCCCGACGCGCGGCGAACGGTACAGCGCCGGACCGGGGGAATCGAGCCGGACCCACAAAGCCAGAGCCCCCAATAGCGGCGCGGAGGCGATCAGCGCGATGCCGGATACGGCAAGGTCCAGAAGGCGTTTAAAGAAAAAGGCGAGAGTGGGAATTGGCTGCCAGTGCAAATCCATGACAGGAAAATCGCCGACGTGGCGAATGGGTGCGTTCCAGCCGAGGCCGTCGTACAGTTCCGGGACGACTTTAACGTCAAGGCGGTGCTCGCGAGCCTGGATGGCAATGCGCTTGACGAGTTCGCGTTCCGAGGGAATGGTGATGAAAATTTCGTCGAGGAATTGTGCTCGCGCGACGCGCGGAAGATCTTCGATGGCTCCCAGCACGCGGGAATCACCGGAATAGCTCTCATCAAGGAAGCCGACGAAGAAATAGCCGAGGTGCTTGTCCCTCTCGAGCTGGCGTGCCAAGGCTTGCCCGATGGCGCCCGCGCCAACGATGGCAACGTGGCGTGCTCCGATGCCGCGCCCAACGCGGTGGATGACGAGACGCCTTTTCGCGTAGCGCCAGGCGATAAGAGCGATCGTATTCAGGAGGAGGCTGCTGAGAACAATCAGCCGTGAAATGATCTTCACTCCTGACAGATATATGAAGGTGGTGAGAAGTAAAGTGGCCACCACCACTACCTTGAAAACGGCGAAGGATTCTTCCTGAGAACTGCGTGCTCGGGGGGTACTATACAAATCCTGCCACTCGCAAAGAAGCAAGACGAGCGCGACGTACAACAGTAGAAATGCCCCATAACGAGAGAGTGGCTGACCGGTTGTGATCGCCAAGTGGCCTGACGTCAGGAAATGACGAAGGTCCGCAGCCGAGAAACGCACAAGGAACGCGACGGTGGCGTTGCAAATGATGCACAGGGCATCAATCAAGACGTATGCAATCTGAACCCAAACACCCCCGATGACGTGGTGATCGCGGGGGACTGCCTTGTGCCATCCATTTGAAGGATTCGCTTTCGGCCAATGGGTGCTCGCGCCGGCGCGGAAGCCAACCCGGCTGGAGACGGGTTCCGACGCAACTTCTGCGCTCTTCCAGAACACGGGCCGGATCGACTCGTCTTGGGACCAAGGAGGCATCAATTAGATGCGCCCATTTCCTTTCCGCAACGCTTCATTTCTCCGCGTTGCCCAATTCGGGGGCTTCAAGTGTCGCGTTATCAAGGACCGGCGCAGAGTATCTAACGCGACACATTACTCTTCTAGTAACCCCAGCGAGCGCGGTGGAGGGAACATAGCCCTTCATGCTTTCGAAAACTTCCTGCGCTAGAATTTTTCCGGGATCTTGAGGATCGATCTGGCCCCAGTGATCTTCGGCAAGAACGCAGCCGGCTCCGCAGAGCAGCACAAAGAAAGTGCCCCCCAGGACAATCAGGAGTCGGTGAGGCGAAGTTTTCTTACCTGGCACGTCGGGAAGATCGATGGCTTTTACGCTGGGCGTCTCTTTCGCTTCTTCTACTTTTGCCAGCTCATATTCCTGGGTTAGCGTCTCAAAGACCGCTTCTTGTACTTTTGTATTGCGGTAGAGATCGGCGTAGCTGACACCGAGCAAAGGGAGCTTGCGGATGGACGGATAGAGGGAACCGTCATCTTTGGGTTCTGGCTGCGAGGGACTTCCCGATTTGCCGCCAAGTTTTTGAAGTTGACGCTGAATTTCGTCCACTCTCGCTTGTGTGGTACGAATGCGAACATTATTGTCTGTGTAAATCTCCTTGAGGCCTTGAAGCTCGGTTTGTGCCGCCATGAACTGCCCCTCCAGAGTGGCAGCAGCTTCGATCATGGCTTTACCCTGCGCTTCAATGTCGATCGCGGTATTCTTGCTGGCAAACTCGCTGAAGCCCTTTTCCGCGGACTCCAAATCCTGCCTCACCTGTCCCAGCCGCTCTTCCAAAAAGACGCGCTCACGGTGCGCCGACGAGGTATTCAGCTGGGTTACGACCAGATTGAGCTCCTCTATATACTCCTGGGCCATCTCCGCCGCTCGTTCAGGAACCTTATCCGTCACCTGGACGGTGATGATTCCGCTCTTGCGGTCTTCGGAAATTGCTGTGTTTTTGGCCAGGTCGGCTCGAGCATCCTCTCGGAGACGATCCCTATAAAGCTTCCGCAGGTCGAACTTGTCGATGAGGTCATCTTCCACGGTGCGGCTCTGCAAGATGCCTACAAAAAGATCCCCCGTGCTCTTTAATCCGAGTAGATTGCTGGCAGCTGTGCCCAGACCGGCGCCAGCCTTGGCCGTCGCAGCCGTCAACAACTCTGTACTTAAGTCAACTTGATCGGGAGGCATAAGGCGGGCTGTGGACTGAAAACGTTTCGGAATCACAAATGCGATCAGCGTCGAAAGCGCCAAACCAATGCCGGCGACCCGCAGGACAAATTTGCGCCGGTTCCACAAGAGCCACAGGTGGGCAACCAACTTCTCTCGCGACGACTCCTGACAAATCGAGTCAGAAGCTTCGGCTATCTCTCCGAAGCTATTCGGCTCGGATTCGTTTACATTGGGGGCTTCATTCATTCAACTATTCATCCGTGTCTCTCGATGTACCAGCTCAGTTCGTCAGCGATCGCACCTGCATCCGTTTCTGCGAACGTCGTTGTGGAACGAAACCAATCTCCAAAATCGCGGCGACGTTGCTCTTTTCTCCGGAAAACAAAATCGGGTAGTGCGCGATGTGCTCATACTGAATTTCGGCTTTCAGATAAAAGCCGCTGTAAAAATAGGCCTCGTTGTGGATGGAGTAGTCCTGCCAACTCCCTCCTCCAGGGATAAAATCGGAAGAAACCGAATTGTGTTTATAGGCGAAGGCCAAGGTGTTCCGAGGGGACAACCAATATGTGAGCCAGCTTTGAATCGTGCGGCCATCCCTTCCGACGGTGTTGCCCATCAGGTATCCGTAACTTTGGTCCAGGTCGGGATAGTCAAATTTGTAATAAGTGTAACGGCCGAAATTGCCACCGCAACCCTGATTGCCTGGACCTATCAATCCACAGGGAGATTCAGTTGAGACACCTTCCATATGGAAATCGAGCTTGGGGATTCCAGGAATATGCGTGATGTAGATGCCCGGGTGCCAAGGATTTCTTGGTGGGTTCTCGATCGGCAAGATGTCATCTTCTGCGTAAGCGTCCCCATAGAGGACGATATAATGCCGGACTTTGGGAACGTACAACGTCCAATCCATTTCCGAATCACTGCCACCCGGTATGTGGCCAATCGACGGCCTGACGATGCCAAGGAAGCTAAGGCCCAAGTTTTCCGAGGTGACCGGGCTATCGCTGCCCGTACCTCCGATGGTTGTTCGTCGTGCAAAGCCAAGTTCCAGGAAGGGGAACGGCTTAACGCTGATCTTTTGTCCGTAGACGAATGGATTTGGAACGTAGGGATGCCCTTCCAGGCGGCCGAAAAGCTGATCAATGCGCACAGGACCGATATGGCGGAGAAATCCTGGCAGAAAGAATGGTTCGGGATTCACTAGCCGGACCATAGTTACGGGCTCGGCGTTATCGCTCCACATCATTGAGTCGTCTGCTGGAGACCAATCAAGGCTCTGGTTGCCAACCTCGAGCTGCCAGTTATGAATGTCCACAGCGGCATATGCATCGAGTAGCTCCGGCCGATTTACGGTTGCGGACGCCCCCGATGGCACTTCAGAGACGGGTACTCCGTCAGCCTGAGCCATTACATCGCGAACGGCATCCGAATACCCTGCCGTTGCGGGCGCATGCTGATACTCTGCCCGCACATAGATGACTAGCGGGCCCGCGGCTGCTTCAAACGATCCACCGGCTTGGCCGTTTGTTCCGCGCTCGTAAGGCCGGCCGAAGTCATAGGCAACCGTTTGCCCGAAGTGATCGCTGTTTGTCAGGGCCGGTCCGCTAATCGAAACTGTCCTCACATAAAGGGAATCGAGATTAGCGGTAAGGTTGTGGCCTCCGCTGAGCAGCCCAGTTTCATAGGCAAATTCCTGCTGCAGCCTAGTGACGAGACCGGCAGCCTCTTGATTCTGTGCATTGGCCGTTTGTAGTGACTCGGTCGCTTCTTCAGTAAGGCGAGCGCATTCCATTCTTGTCCAGGGCTTCAGCCCCATGATTGCGCTATTCATGACTCCTCGCGCGGCTAGCCGCTCAAACACCGGGTAGACCCAGCTATCGAGCGGCACGAACGCAGATCCCATGTCGTGCCGATCGCGGTCGCTTTCAAAGACTTCCTTTCCCGGAAGATTGTTGACCGTATCTCCGCCAAGATCAGGGTCATGGTGAAGCCGGTAAATCTCTCTGCCAACCAGCCAGCCAAGTGCGCTGCCGACGAGGGCATCGGAAGGCGAATGGTCCTTGCCCAGCACAACCGATGCACTCACGGCTGTGGCGAGTCCGTAAGCCAATGTCTTGGTGAGGACACCAGGATATTCGTGGGCGATTACGGTCGCAGCGGACCAAGCCATTGCGGCATGATCCGAAGGGAACGAATCGCCGCCCTTGAAGAAATCCAGCTGTCCCTGATCGCTCGTGGGTCGCTCCCGGCCAAATGAGTACTTAAGAGGTTCCGTTGTGAGCAAGCTGTCTATGACCGCCTCACCCGCAAGTATCCCCGTCTCTCTTTGGTGTTCGTCGTGCGAGATGTAGCTCCAAACGTAGGAGCCGGCACCAAGCCCAACCAGCGCTCCCACGCCATAATTGGAAAAGCTGCGATACCGACTCAATTTCTCGGGGTCACTAGACAACGAGTGAACGAAAGATCGATCGGTGGCAACCGAGAGTGCGGTCACAGTGGCGAATGGGAAAAGCCAAGTGCTGTCGGCCCAACGAAGATGAAACGGACTTGTCCAGATCGTTTTTTGATCTAGAGCAATATTCTTCAGCAACGAAAAGCCGACTCGACTTTCGGTAAAGTTGTCAGCGCTGTTCAGTTGCTTCGTGTCTGTTTCATCAGGCAAGAGCTGCTGTCCCCCGGCTGAGTTTTGTGCCCGCAGAGTCGTTCCTAGCATTGCTAGAATGATCAAACTGAAGAAGAGCTTTGTGCCAAACCTACGCACGGGCCCCAATTCGTTCCTCAGAACTTCGCTGCGATTGCCGCTGACGTACCGATAGAAGAAATCGTGGTCGCTGTTTGCATAAGGGTCTTCCACTTTTGGTTCTGACCGGTTGTTTTCTCCGGAACCACGACCATATCGCCAGGCCGCAGAGCCGCACTTAGCGGGCTGCCCGTAAACAGCCCATCGGAAGTTCCTCCGCCCACAATCGATCCGTCCGCACGAATCACAAAGATCGATTTCTTATCCGCAAGCTGGGTGGGCCCACCAGCTTGCGAGAGATACCATTTCGCACTTCTGCCGGGCCTATAGGTGACCGCTGTTTCGTCGTAAACTGCGCCGGACACAACGACGAAGTTAGGCGCCTTCGGTATTACAAGCGTGTCCCCGCTGCGCAGCACAATATCGTTGGGAGTTCCTTCCCATTGCTTCAAATTCGCGGAAATGCGAATGACCATGCGCCCGCTGGGCGGAGTACCTTGAAGGCGAGAAATCGCTGTCTCGATCTGCTCGGTTCCGTTCTGCTTGACCATTTTCTTATCGGCGTCGTCATTAGGCATCGGCCCTAGCTCTGCTTCCTCGCCTCGCATCCTCTGAATCAGTTCGTCGCGAGACTTCTGCTCTATTGCCAGCACTTCTGGACGTGTAAAGACTGCGCCGTAAACGTAAGCTTCAGGCGCGAAGCCTCCCGCTCGTTTCAGGACCGCGCTGAGCCGTTCACCAGGCTTGATGCCATAATTCCCCGGGTGTTCAACTTCGCCTTCAAGATTTACCGCCGCTCCGATGTCGTTCCAGCCCGCGAGCTGTCGAATCGTGAGGACGTCGCCGTCGCGAAGCGGAACATTCTTATCCGTGTCATTCGCCAGCGCTGAAGCCAGATTGACGTCAAAATGCTCACCTAGTTTGTTTTCGCCAGCCGTTGGATTAAACCGCGTCAGATCCGCACTTTCGGTATACGCGCTGCGCTTGAATCCGCCGGCGAGCCGAACCAAGTCCGCCACCCGCAGACTCCCGATCAATGGATATCGCCCAGGATTTACAACTTCACCGGCGATCAGGACCGTTGGCGTATCTACATGGAATGAATTCTGTTGAATCAGAATGCGATCTCGTCGGCTCCAGTAAGATATTGCTGCCTGCATCTCCCTCGAGCGCATCCTTGAGCGGAACGCTCATCATTTTTAAGGAGCTGTCCGGCATGATCCGGATGACTTGGGCCGAGTCGATGGCCGCATCCGGAGTCACGCCGCCGGCCAGTTCGACCGCGTCGCGGAAGCGAATCTGCCCGGACGTTTGGAATGTTCCAGGATCGACGCACGGCTCCGCTCACTGAAACCGTTGGCGCATCTTCAAAATCAAAGCGGCTGAAGATGCGTACGGTATCGAGAGGTTTCAGCTGTGGTCCTGCCGCTGGATTGGAAAGCGCAGCAGCGAGATCGAAGCTTTCCACCGTGGGGTGGTAATCGGGCGGATTCAGGTGAATGATTTCGGCGTACTTCGTGGACGGTTCCGGCATCAAGTCGCTATAAGACGAGATCAGGTCCGTTAGCTTCATCCCCGGCGTGAAGGCATATCTCCCCGCGCGCAGTACGTGGCCCTGCAAATAGACTGCGTCCTGATTGAACGTTGCGATCGGAAAGATATGAATTTCGTCGCGGTCTTGAACCTCAAAAGCAGCCAGCTTCGCCTCGATCTCAGCAGGATTTGTGGTTCCCGAGACATCCAAACTCAGCATCGTGCGCTTTTCGTGAGCGTCCAGCCGCTGGACCTCGATGTGGCTGAGCGCAGCCGTGGGTAGAATCCCTCCAGCCATATCGATTGCCTGCGCTAGAGTGGTTTGACCGCGCAGCTCATAGATCGCTGGGCGGCGCACCATGCCGTCCATCTGAACCAGCCCGCCGACGGGAGGGACCATCAAGGTATCTCCCGGCTCGAGTCGTTTGATATCCGTACGCACACCGCGCAGCAGAAGATCGTACAAATCCACCTGCTGTACGAGAGTATCGCCACGGTAGTGCTTCACGATTCGAAACGATCCGTCCGAAGTCGGTCCGCCGGCCGCAAGCAACGCGTTGAGTGGCGTAGAAAGCGAGCTCACGTCATAAGGACCAGGGTGATTCACATCGCCTACGACATAGACACGCACCGTGCGTAACCGGGAAAGCGACACATCAGCCGAAACATCGCGGAACTCCGTGCGCAACAGACGCTGCACCGACTGCTGTACATCCCCGAGGGTCTGCCCATTGACCAGCATTGGCCCGATTTCCGGCAGCGCAATGCGTCCCTCATGATCAACAGTTCGAACAAGTCGTTGCGAAACGCCGCCCCAGAGATCAATCGTGAGACCATCCCCCGGGCCCACGACATAATCCGGCGAAGCCGGGAAATCTATAGGGATCGTCCCTGAAGCCGAAGTGGGATTCTGAAAAACCGCCTCCCCGAAGCGTTCAACGGAATTCGTGGAGGTTGCCGAATGGGCAAAGATGTCATAGACAGAGGGAATATCGGAATACGGCGACCAGTGGCTGTTGATTGCCGAAGCATTCGTGTCGAGGAGTAGCTCTCCCGCGGAAGAGGTCGCTTTCCCGCTCGCAGGCGCTGGTGTAGCCGAAGAAGGCTGCGGCGGAGGATCGGGATCCGGCAGTGCCATCCGGTCATAAGAGATCGGCATTAAGGCAAGGTCGCTTTCGGTCGAGCCAGGAAGACTCCCTGAGCTATCGGCCGGGCTGGCGCTGGTCTTTAAAAGCGACCCATTGCCGCTGGTCGGTGGAGGCACAGGATTCGTCAGGAGTTGGCCGAAATCCCGGTCCCTTGGTAATTCGCCTGGATTTGAAGTGCCAGTTTGTACGGCGGCTTTTTGCGCTGGCTTCGGCTTGGCCTGGCACGTGGGATCTCCAAGACCTGCTTGGGTATCGCATTTCGCTAATTGGTTTTGTTGGGCTTGTTGTGCTTGAGCCTGCTCGGTAGCTACAAGCTCCCGAATACGCTCCTGTTCAAGAGCAGCCTGCTCACGGCCTACTTCGGAGTCGGGATTTACTTTAGGCAACAAATAGCCATAGCTTTGTAACACGTGCGTTGCGGCAGCTCGGAAGCGAAGGTCGCTCGCGAGGCGCGAGATAATGGCTGAGTCTGTCAGATCCGAATCCTTAACAATTTGGCCACGATCGGCCGCATCTTTGGCTATCCAGCGCTTCAACTCTACAAAGAGTCCGGGATTCACGTTCAGCACCGCGGCAATTTGTGATTCCGAAGCAGCAACCCGGTCGAGATTATCTTTCGCAAGTTCGGACGCGGAAATGACCCGATCCTCAGTGGGCTGCTGTGCTAAGGCACAAATAACAAGCAAAGACGACAGCGAACAAATGCAGATCGGAAAAACCGCTGCTCTAAAGCTCCCTGAGAACCGAGCCCGCACTTACTCACCTTCCTTTTTCCGGTAATTGCTGCGCAGAACATCTAGAATCTCTGCTTCAGGCTCCTTATAGACCACCGAACGAATCCCATCGGATGCCGACAAAAGAGTGAATGAATTCCCGTCGCTGGCGAGGGCGATGATTTGTAGTTCAGGGTGTCTCTGCAAGATATCTTCCCGGGCTGAGGGACCAAATCGGCGAGCGTCCATCGAGACAATCAGGAATTCCGGCTTGATCTCTTCGATCAGTCGAGAGATTTCTGCTTCATCGCTGATTTGGGCCACGACCTCAACATCTTCTTCCTGGGCCAGGCTCGTCGCTATCAAGTCCCGCATCATTCGGGGTTGGTTGGCCACGGCCACGCGAATCACTTGAGTCACTGAAGGCATCTGCCGTACGTACCATAATTGGAACTGGACCGGAATGTAAGGACCCAAAGAGGTTCAAATGAGTACCCACCCACGGTACCTACGCAGTACCAAGAAAGTACTCATTCGGTACCCAGAAAAGTACCAAAGCAGTATCGGAGCGAGGACCCAAGACCGCTTTAGAAGCAGCCGCCATAACGGGATCTAATTAAGGAGTTCTCAGTTTGGGCGATTTCGAATGATCTCTCAGCGGTCGTTTGCACCTGTCCTGCGGAGCATGCTATGCGTGTGGTTCTTAAAACTACGCGTATGGTTCTTAGGAAAATTACGCTGCCATCAAGCCGCCGCCGAAGCCGCCTCAAGAGCTGCCGGTGGAACCCTGATGCGGCGAGTTTTAGTTCATTGTGAGGGCCTCGGGTGGATAAGGGTGGCCACTACAGAAGGATCAAAATGGAAATCCCGTTTAAAAGTGTAATTTGTTGATTTAGGGGGCGAAATCGATTACGTGGACTTATTTGGAAGCCTTGAATCTATCGGAAAGCTTCCCACCTTAAGGGTAGGGCTATCCAGAAGAGGGCATGTTTGTTCTTGATTGTTGCAAGGTTTTTCACTCTATTGGCATTTCAGATTTAATCCATTTGTAACAAGTATCAACTAGTTTAGTTTCAGTTATTTACGGCCATCGAATAACAGCGTTCTGCGCTGCGTTGGGAACCTGGGTTGCTGTCTACAGTTACAGCCCAGGAATAGGTTAACGATGAATGCGTTCCTTAGGACAGTCTTTCCCTTTTGAGGATGGCGAGAGCGCCCGTGCATCCTCTAAGTTCTCATGGTAAGGACGCATGTTCGTTTCCTCGGGACGGCATGCGGGCATGGTGTGCCCCGCCGTCCAGGTCTCGTCTGCGAGCGTTCGAACTGAATTTCCCAAACGGACGCCGATTCAATCTCCGAAAACCGAAATTAGCGGCATGGCTCATTGGCGTGGCGATTGTATTCGTCTCGCCGTTCGCGCGTGGGCAAACGGTCGCTCCCATCGCTGGTGCCCTCATTACTGGGAGCGTTGACGAAACAAGGCTAGTCCCACTGCCTGGCAACACCCGCCCTGAAGCAACCCCAGAAAACGATCGCGGGCCGGTTGCCGACGGATTTCCGCTGCCCCACCTGCTCCTGCAGTTACGCCGTCCTCCTGAGCAAGAAAGTACCCTCGAACAACTCCTCGACGATCTCCAAGACCCAAAATCCCCTAACTTCCACAAATGGCTCAAACCAGAGCAATTCGGGCAAAGCTTTGGCATCGCGCAGCAAGACCTCGATGCGATCACGCAGTGGCTTCAATCGCATGGCTTCACGGTGAACTCGATCTATCCGAGCCGAATGCTGATCGATTTTTCGGGCACGGCAGGTCAGATTCGCGAAGAGTTCCACACGGAAATCCATAATCTCGATGTGAACGGAATTGCGCATATCGCCAATATGAGCGATCCGCAGATTCCCGAGGCTCTGGCGCCGGCCATCCTAGGTATTGTCTCTCTTCATGACTTCAAGCCCCGTGGAATGCACGAAATGCGCAAACCGGTTCTCAACTACACCATTAGCTCCGCCACCCAGGCAGTGGTGCCTGCGGACCTCGCGACGATCTACAACTTAAATCCTCTCTTTGCTAAAGGCTATTCTGGCCAGGGCCAAACAATCGTCGTTATCGAAGACACCGACGTTCACAGCACTTCGGACTGGACCACTTTCCGCTCAACGTTTGGTCTCTCCACCTACGCAGGAACCTTTTCGACAACCCATCCAGCACCTCAGAGTGGCGCCAATAATTGCACCGATCCTGGCGTCATTGCGAACACTGACGCTGAGGCCATCATCGATGCTGAATGGGCCAGTGCTGCCGCACCCAGCGCAGCGATTCAGCTGGCGTCGTGTGCGGACACATTCACCACATTCGGCGGCCTGATTGCCCTGCAAAATTTGATCAACGCCGACAGCCCACCAGCGCTAGTGAGCATCAGCTACGGTGAGTGCGAAGCAGAAAACGGATCCTCGGCCAATGCGGCGTACAATGCGGCCTATCAGCAAGCCGTTTCGGAAGGTACTTCTGTTTTTGTCTCTGCAGGTGACAGCGGGGCAGCTGACTGTGACGACAAAGAATCGAAGGCAACCCACGGCATAGGTGTCAACGCCTTGGCGTCCACCCCCTACAACGTAGCCATGGGGGGCACGGACTTCAGCGATACGTACTCCGGTACAAACAGCAGTTACTGGAGCTCGACAAACACGGCCACATACGGTTCGGCACTATCTTATATCCCGGAAATTCCGTGGAACGACTCTTGCGCGAGCCTGCTCCTCGCTAACCATTACACCGGCTCGGGAACGACCTATGGCAAAAACGGTTTTTGCAACAGCACTCAAGGGGAATCGTTCCTGACTACCACCGCCGGAAGTGGCGGCCCCAGTGCTTGTGCGACGGGCTCGCCCACGAGTACCGGAATCGTCAGCGGCACGTGCCAGGGTTGGCCCAAACCCTCGTGGCAGTCCGCGCTTAGCAATTATGGCAATCCGAATGACGGCGTGCGAGATCTTCCCGATCTGTCTCTGTTCGCTTCCCAAAACGAGGTCTGGGGCCATTATTACGTGATTTGTTGGTCTGATACGGCAAATGGCGGAGCCCCATGTACAGGTGCTCCGAGCGGTTGGTCGGGATTCGGCGGAACGTCCTTCACTGCACCGATCATGGCAGGAATCCAAGCACTCGTAAATCAAAAGACGGGCCAGAGTCAGGGCAATCCTAATCCCACCTACTATCAGCTCGCCGCGAGCGAGTACAACCTGAGCAGCAGTGCTTGCAACTCGTCAAATGGCAACGGCGTGGCCAGCACCTGCGTGTTCTACGACGTCACGTCAGGCGACATGGATGTCAACTGCAAAAGCGGCAACGGCAGCCACGACTGTTATTCTGATTCGGCCACGAATGGCGTGCTCTCTACTGCGAACACCTCGTATGAGCCCGCTTACGGAACAACAACGGGTTGGGATTTCGCAACTGGGATTGGCAGCGTCAATGCTGTCAACCTGGTCAACAACTGGCCGACTCCTCCGTCGATTACGAGTGCTGCCAGTACAACCTTCAGTGTTGGCACGCAGGGAATGTTCACAGTGACCGCCACAGGAACGCCTACGCCAACACTAACAGAATCGGGCGCTTTGCCCAGCGGCGTGACGTTCAATACAACTACCGGGGTACTAGGTGGAACGCCCTCCGGCGGTAGCGGCGGTATCTACAACATCACATTCACAGCAAGCGATGGTGTAGGAGCAAATGCCACGCAGAATTTTGCGCTGACGGTGAATCAAACGCCAGCTATCACCAGCGCGAACAGCACAAGCTTCATGGTGGGCTCACCAGGAACCTTCACTGTGACGGCAACGGGTTTCCCCGTAGCCACGCTCGCAGAATCGGGAACTTTGCCCAGCGGCGTAACGTTCAACGCAGCTACCGGGGTGCTCAGCGGCACACCTGCGACCGGTACGGCCGGCGTTTACAACATCAGCTTTACGGCGAGCAACGGGGTGGGCACAAATGCGCTTCAAGGCTTCACTCTCACCATAACCTCCAATACGGTGAGTGGCGGAGCAACCGCCACATTCCTTCTCCTCGATTCCACTACTCAGGGCAATTGGCTGCAAACATACGGGGCTGATGGCTATTCCGTGGCGACCCAGACCCCGGCGCTGCCCACCTACGATCCCTCGTTTGCCGTGCAGGGCCAGCAGAATTGGACGTGGGCTTCCAGCACCAACGATCCTAGGGCCTTGCAACTACCCGGCACTATGGGAAGGATTGCGACCACCTGGTTCAACAGTCCGACATTCAATTTTGACGTGAATATAACGGATGGCAACAGGCATCAGTTCGCCCTTTACGCCGTGGATTGGGACACCTCCGTCAGAGCAGAAACCATACAGGTGCAGGATGCGAATACTGGCGCTGTGCTGGATACCAGAAACATTTCTCAATTCAGCAATGGGATCTACGTGGTGTGGAACGTATCCGGACACGTGACCATCACCGTCACCTGCACCGGCGCGGCCAATGCCGTCATCAGCGGGGCATTTTTCGGCGGAAGCGGGCTCGGTTCGGAGAACGTCACTATAACGCCGCCAAGTGTCTCCTTAAATGCTGGCCAGCAACAACAATTCAGCGCGCTTGTTAGCGGTACTTCAAACCAGGCTGTGACCTGGTCGGTTAGTTCGGTTAATCCACCGACCGCACCCACCGGGAGCATTTCGGCCACGGGTCTTTATACAGCGCCAAACCCAATTACGCCGGCCCAAGTGACAATAAACGCCACAAGTGCCGACGGGACCGCTTCCGGAGCCGCGGTTGTCAATTTGACGGCGGGCGCGGTCGCCAACTTCACCGCTTCCGACACCAGCACTGAAGGTAGCTGGCATGGGGTTTATGGAGCTGACGGCTACTCGGTGGCCAACGACTCGCAGAGTATCCCCAGCTATGCTTCCTTCGCCGTACAGAATCAGATGAACTATACCTGGGGGTCCAATACGACCGATCCTAGAGCCCTGCAAACAGGAACTGGATCCGGAAGGATTGCCGCCACCTGGTTCAGCAGTTCGACATTTAATTTTGACGTGAATATTACGGATGGCAACCTTCATCGGTTTGCCCTTTATGCCGTTGATTGGGATAGCTCCCTCAGGGCTGAAACCATCCAAATTCTTGATGCGAATACTGGCGCTGTGTTGGATACAAGGAACATTTCTCAATTCGGTAACGGGATCTATCTGGTTTGGAACATTTCTGGACACGCGACCATCACGGTCACCTGCACCGGCGGAGCCAATGCCGTCATCAGCGGAGCATTCTTTGGCGGTAGTGGAATCGTCAGCATAACACCGCCAAACCTCTCCTTGAATGCTCGTCAACAGCAACAGTTCAACGCGACTGTTAGCGGCACTTCGAACCAGTCGGTGATCTGGTCAATTAGTTCGGTTGCTCCATTAAGTGCACCTGGGGGTACTATTTCGGCCGCGGGCCTTTATACGGCGCCTGACCCGATCACCCCAGCCCAGGTAACGATAAAAGCCACTAGCACAGACGCGGATGGAACCTCCGGGACTGCGGCTGTCAATTTGACCACAGGCGCAATCGCGAACTTTGTCTCTTCCGATACCAGCACTGAAGGTAATTGGTATGGCGTTTATGGAGCCGACGGCTACTCTGTGGCCAACGATTCGCAGAGTATCCCCGGCTATGCTTCCTTCGCCGTACAGAATCAGATGAACTATACGTGGGCATCCAGTACAAGCGATCCAAGAGCCCTTCAAACTGGAAGCGGAACAGGACGAATTGCCGCTACATGGTTCAACAGTTCGACCTTCAATTTTGACGTGAATATCACGGATGGCAATAGGCATCAGTTCGCCCTTTACGCCGTGGATTGGGACACCTCCGTCAGAGCAGAAACCATACAGGTGCAGGATGCGAATACTGGTGCTGTGCTGGATACCAGAAACATTTCTCAATTCAGTAACGGGATCTATCTGGTTTGGAACATTTCCGGACACGTGACCGTCACCGTCACCTGCACTGGCGGAGCCAATGCCGTCATCAGCGGAGCATTCTTCGGCGGAGGCGCGACCGGTGGAGGCAGCGGTAGTACACCGCCACCGAGCATTACCAACTTGTCTCCCACCTCGGGGCCTGTCAGTACTTCAGTCACCATCACCGGAACGAACTTCGGTTCAACGCAGGGAAGCAGTACCGTGACGTTCAACGGGACGACCGCATCACCGACCAACTGGAGCCCCACCGCGATTGTGGTTTCCGTGCCCGTGGGGGCCACCACTGGGAATGTGACCGTGACCGTCTCCGGTCTCGCCAGCAACGGCATCAATTTCACGGTCACTGCGCCCGCCTCTTCCATCTCCCGTACCGGGAGTTGTTCCGCGGCGACCCCGTCTTGCACACTGAGTGCTGCAGCGACCGGCAACTTGAATTTATTTTTTGCATACAGCAGCGGCTCATCGACACCACCTTCCCTTCCCTCTGGATACACGAGCATTGCGACCGGGAATGCCAACAATGGAGGTACGACGGGGTCATACCTCCTGTATTGCAAGGTGGCCTCATCGCCCTTCGACACAAGTTCAGGAACAGCACAAAATGCATCAGCAGTAGCTGGTGTTTCCTATTCCGGCACGACCGTGGATACCCTTGCTGTGCCGGGCACGGATTGCCCGGTAACGGGAGTTTCGGTTCTCGTCCAGAACAGTGCAGCTAGTTCGACAACGGTTACATATGGCGGGCTGACGGTAGAAAATCCAAACAATTGGATCGTGGCGTTCTTAGGCGATTCGGCAGGCAGCACGTGCACGTCGCCAAACCTTACCGGCATATCGAACGCTGGCGAGGTGACTGTTAGTGATTCGAACGGGACGGTCGCGAGCTTCTCTCAAGGGGCGTGCTCCGTCACGAGCAGCACATGGATCAGTGTTGTTTTGCAAGTGCGTGGGGCCGATCCCATTCCGGCCAGCAGTCCAGGGCTGTATCGCTCCTGGGGTTACTCTGGCACCAGCGGGAATAACGGCGAGTATGGTAATCCTTGGTACTTCGCCCTTGAAACTAGCGGGCCCCGGCAATTGGCCGCTGGGCATCTCCTCCTGCTGTATTTGAAATATCCGTCTCCTGGTGTGTCGGTTTCGAGCGTTACAGATAATGGGGCGGGCGGTGGAAACAGCTACTTAGTCGAAACGAGTTGCTCGGATTCGAAACATACATACGCCGTTTATTACACTCTTGCCTCGGAGCCCGCTACACAAATTCAGGTGAACTTCAGCGCAGCTATCGACGATTTTCAGGCCGTATATCGCATTTACGACCAAGTTTCCAGCTCGTCGCCGTTTGATGGTCCGGGCGAGTGCACGACCGGGATTACACCGACCAACGATCAAGGTTCAAACGTCCAGGCGGGGGTGTACACCACATCTATTAACAATGATTTGATCGATGCCCAATTCTGGGACTCAGTAGGAACTACCGGTGCCAGCGCGCAAACATATCAGGAATTCGGTTCGGGATTCACCGGACTCTACGCGGACCCGGTATATGGCGGCCTTGGTGAGTTTGCGACGCAAAGCGCGGCAGGGGCAATCAACCCGGGCGCCGGCTATGCATCCTCATCGCTCGATACCTATGCGGCAATCGTCGTAGCGGTCGAACAGGGCTCCAGCGGCCCGCTTCCGGGCAGCGGCATCGGCATCGTCCGTTCAGAGATGTTCTACGATAACGGATTGCCCAGCCCGCAGCTTGTTCCTCTTCCGACGAGCGGAAACTTGACAGTGGTTGACAATGAAGCTGGGAACGCCGGTGAATCCCTTATTGGCGTGGCTGACAACGAAGCGAATGGCTATGCAGGGATTGCCGGCGCGCCAGCATATCTTCCAAATATCTACTGGGCCTCGGACACCGCGCCCTCAAACAGCACGGTTTTGCAACTCACAACTTCAGGCGCCAATGTCGATCTGATTGGAATTTTCGACGTGTCCGGTGCTGCCGCATCCCCGCTCGATACTGGAGCCACCGCAGCAAATTCCTCATCATTGACGGCGCCGGGAAGCGGCGCCACTTACAACAGTGGCTACATAACCAGTACGCCTCAAACGGTTGTCGACGCTCCAAGTATTGTGCCATCCAAGGCAGGAGATTTTTGTCATGCGGCAATAGTTAACGGCATCGGCCCTCTGACGGGATCAGTGAACTTCACGTGGGATTATGTGTTTGGCACGGGAACTGGAGACTCGAACAGCTTCGATAACGGGGACGGTATGTCACATGTTCTCAATGCCACTACGGGCGTACAACAGTTTGAATATACGTCCCAGTCCCCAGTGGGTAGTTCTTGGAGTGGTCTGGCTGTTTGTTTCATGGCAACGCAATAAAACCATGCGCAATCTCCGTTCAAAGTAAACGTCGTCTGAGGCTCAGAGGACGCTGACGATTCGGGATCACAGCCCTTCCTTACTATAGAAGACTCTCTTCCTGAAGGACTCACGACCTGAGGACGAAAAAATAAGTCGGATCCGATATCACTGGTTGTCTACGAAAACACGCGGACTCGTTACGCTGACGGCATACAATAATATGTAGGGACGGCCTGACGTTCGCGAAACATAAAGGTCGATAGGAAGTGACATCACGACGCTTGGTTGCTGCCCAGGTCAGAGTAATCCGGTGACTGCTCGAAAAGCTGGGAGTTAACACCCGATTGGAGCTTGCCATTTATTCCATCCGGCACGGCCTGACGAAAAAAAGAGTTGCCAAGCTCTGATCGTCTTACTTCCTTCAATATTTTCGTGGCTGTGAAGTCTCACACGACGAGAACAAGACTTTCTCATAATGTGGCAGCCAGGGAGCGCGCTTAGATGCTGTAATGTGTTGCCTTGATAGGTTAGGGGAACGACAGATGACAAGAAGCGTCATAAATGAGTGCGATAATATGTCGCGCGACGACATAATACGTCGTTCCGCGATATATCCGGGTACCGTAGCCTAGCTCCTAAGGCGGTAACTCCCGAAATAATGACCTCGGAAACTGGCAATCAGCCCCGAAGTGCCGCCTCAACCGGCCGATGCAACACCACCTGATATAAATCTTTTCGTAAAAGGTGGTGTTCGCGATGCAGAGATGATGGAAGCTGTCTTCGGCCCAACGGACCGATATGTGGAACCGTTGGAAGGCTGGACAGTCGTTAAATGCCATTGGTCGAGCACTCGACAAGGATAAACAGTTCCGACTTGCGTGGACTCGATTATCCGGGAATGCAGAATCGAACCCCGACAGCCGGCTCAGTGAAGCCATCGAAAGCGTGATTGGCGTTTGCCGTCTTTTCACGGCGGCGTCATCAAACTGCAATCTCAAGGCCCTAAAAGCTGTCCTGGCTCCTCAATTCAATGGCAGCTTCGGGGTGGAAAATGCGCCGCACTATGGCCCTCAGTTTGCTCGTGGTCCTGCTGACTTGGAATCTAGGGTATCCGACTTCCGTCCGTGCCGACAATGACGGCCGCGGCGACAGCAACAACGATCGCGCTGCCAAGCTGGCAACGAAGACGCCAATCAAGCATATCGTTGTGATCTACGACGAAAACAATTCCTTCGATCACTACTTCGGAACCTACCCAAACGCAGCGCCTAACCTCGATGGTTCAAGCTATTTCGGCAAAGCCAAGGATGATACGCCGGCGGTCAACGGATACACGCCGACGCTGCTCACCAATAATCCGAATGTGCTGACGGGGGGCTCCAATCCGTTCCGTCTGGACCGCAGCCAGGCGTCGACCTGCAACAACAGCAATAGCTATACCAAAGAGCAGCAAGCCTTCGATGGCGGGCTGCTGGACAAATACGCTCTCACCAGCCCCACGACATCATGCGGCGCCGGCTTTTTCCTTCCGCCAGCCGGTCAGTTTCTGTCTATGGGCTATTACGATGGGAACACGGTGACCGCGCTCTGGAACTACGCACAGAACTACGCCATGAGCGACAATTTCTTCGACACCGAATTCGGCGTTACCGTAGAAGGGCATATGAACCTGCTCTCCGGGCAGACCAACGGTCTGAAGGTCGTCAGCGGCGGCACGTATACCGCCCCGACGTACGCGGCGAGTCCCAACGTCGCAAGCACCATTGCGAATGGGTCCATCATCGCCAACGTGGATCCTTTTTACGATGATTGTGGTGGCGGAGCGCCTAATGTGGCGATGACCGGCAAGAACGTCGGCAATTTGCTCAACTCCGCCGGTGTCAGCTGGGGCTGGTTCTACGGCGATTTCTTGCCGGTTACCACCACCATGGGAGTTGCCAGCTGCATCTCCCAATACAATCCTCACTACGCTCCGCTCGACTACTACCCGTCTACAGCGAACCCCCATCACATTGTGGAGACCAACCTCTCGGCGGTGGGCACCGACACCTGCAGCGACTTTTCGTGCCCCAACCACAACTACGATCTGACCACTTTCTATAATGCGCTTGCGGCCGGGAATCTCCCCGCAGTGATCTACCTGAAGTTTGCCGAGAACGACACGGGACATCCGTCCGATTCGACGCCGCTTGAGGAACAGACTTCCATCGTGACCGCGGTGAACACCATCGAGCAGAGTCCATTCTGGCGCGACACGGCGATTATCATCACCTACGATGACTCCGACGGCTGGTATGACCACGTCGCCGCTCCCATCGTCAATCAATCGACTGACGGCAGCAACGACGCCATCTTCGGCAACCCGAAGGCCGGAACCGGTTCATGTGCCAGCCCCGGCGTTGCGCTGCCCACTGGAGTCCTAAATGACCGCTGTGGATTCGGAGTGCGGGAGCCCTTGCTGGTGATTTCACCGTTCGCCAAGCCGAATTACGTCGATCACAGCCTCAACGATATCACTTCCATACTGCGATTCATCGAATACAACTGGAGCCTCGGGACCATCGGGGATTCTCAATCATTCGACGTCCTCGCCAGCGGCTCGATCCTGGGCATGTTCGACTTCGACGACTTCCACGGAGATGACCGCAGCGCGGATAGCCGTAGGCTCATCCTCGATCCATCCACGGGCCAGCCGGTGGGCTATAACGGCGGCTATTAGATCCGCGGGCGAAGCAAAAAACGACAGCAGGAACGGCCATGGTTAAGCCCGTGGCCGTCTCGTTTTTAAAACTCTTCAGGTCTCGGCTCGCGTTCGCGCCTCTCAGCTATGGGTCCTTGACGATACAGAACCAGACGGGTGTCGGGCTGGCGACGCAGCATCGTGCCGGCCGGAGGCTGTTAAGTGGGTGAAATAATCCCGTAATCAGCAGTCAACGGCTCAGCGGTATAAGCGCGCCGTGCAACGTTTGGCGCCATGTGTTACTTGCGACAGGCTCGACTGCCGAGCCAAGGTGATCCTTTCAAGCGAAGCCTCAGCACAAACAGCAGAAGGACAGTTCAGCCGAGGGGCTGAGTGCCTCGATCTGACGTGCCCGGCATGTGGTCGCGAATTTTCAGTCTCCATCTTCAAACTTGAGTGGTTGGAGATCGAGGAAGCGGACTTCAAACGAGGCTTTTTTGGAGCCAGGCGAGCCCCCCCGCCGAGCGTAGCTTGAGCCATCGTCCATCGATTCGCTGAGTTCCGAAAACCTCGGCTCCAAGGCGCGAAAGAAGCTGGCGGATTTGAAGGTGGGTACGCAGGTTAGGACTGTGCCGCCCGCGACATTGGACCGCGGCTCTGTCCCTTAGCAGAGCCATATCCCTGGGGCCGGGCGCGCCCTAAGAGCAGCAGCCCGGCCCTTTTTTATTTCCTATCGAGACCGGAGTCTCCGAGTCGCGCGCCGCAAAGTTCACATAACGGCAATATCACCGTAAACCGACCGGGCCTAGAATTCGCGCCACGCCTCAAATCAACGCGGAAGCCTGGAGCAGGGTCACGAAATTCGTGGCCTGAATGCCCATAGCGGCGAGCGAAAGGCTAGCCGGGCTCCCGCGTTGGCTCTGTCCGTCTACGAAGCCGCCTTATCAGTCAGCCAACGCAAGCGCAACCCTAGGTTGCTAACTCCCGATGGCTCGTGGCTCGGAGGCCCCGAGTCGAGAGCCGCGAAAGGAAAAAGGCCGGAACCGCTCAATCGCCGCTCGAAAATCCACCCGGCACTGCCCGGATTACGCATCAAAGATGAGATGAGAAGGCCGGTCTCCGACGGGATGCGATAAGCGATACGCTCCCAGTGTTGGACGTGCTCGAAGCACAAAGAAAAGGAGACCGGCTATGCGGAAGATTAACACTTTGTCGAGTAGTGGAAGCAGGATTTTCAAGGCGCGCCAGCTGACGATCGGTTTGGATCTGGGAGATCGCTGGAGCTGGTACTGCGTATTGAACGAAGTGGGAGACATCGTTTTGGAACGCAGACTGATGACCACACCGGAAACTATGAAGCAGGTATTCGGCAAGATGCCGCGGAGCCGGGTGGCCCTGGAGACCGGAGCACACTCGCCGTGGGTCAGCCGGCTGTTGGCGGCGCTCGGTCACGAAGTAATCGTCGCCCATGCACGGAACGTACGCTTGATCGGGGAGAGTCGTCGCAAAGACGATCGTATCGATGCGCGAACGCTAGCACGGCTGGCCAGAGTCGATCCTCAACTGCTGAGCCCGGTGCAACATCGCAGCGCCCAGGCACAGATTCATCTGACGCAGATCCGAGCACGCGCCGAGCTCGTGAGGGCCCGCACGGCCTTGGTGAATTCAGCTCGAGGACTGGTGAAGTCCTATGGCGAGCGGCTCGGCAAGTGTGGCACGCAGCAAGTAGGCCAGGAACTGGCCAGGGGATTGAGTCCGGAGCTGCGCGAAGCACTGGAGCCGCTGTTGCGAGAGGTGGAATCGCTGAACGCACAGATTAAGGAATACGATCGGCGGATCGAAAAGATGGCCCGGGAGAGCTATCCACAAGTGGAGCTGCTGAAACAGGTGAAGGGGGTAGGCGATCTAATCGCGCTGACCTATGTCCTGACCCTCGGCGACCCGCATCGGTTCCGGAAGAGTCGCGAGGCGGGTTGCTTCGTGGGGTTGCAACCGGGACGAAGGAACTCTGGGCAGAGCGAACCACAGATGCACATCAGCAAGGAAGGCGACCGGTATCTGCGGACGCTTTTGGTGCAAGGGGCGCACTACATCCTGGGACCTTTTGGGGAAGACAGTGATCTGCGGCGCTGGGGACTGAAGCTCGCCGAGCGAGGAGGGAAAAACGCCAAGAAACGAGCGGTGGTGGCGGTGGCGCGAAAGCTAGCGGTACTGCTACATCGGCTGTGGGTGGGTGGCGAGGTCTACGAACCTCTGCGCAACAGCCAGAGAGCAGTGTCCGCAGTCGCTTAGAGTTTGTAAGTAAACAGCCGAGCTCGACCGCCGAGTTAGGTGACTGCGAGCCAAGTCCTAGCCCAACTTCCCTCGTAAAGGGAGAAGAGGACGCTTCACAGGTAGCAGCACCTCTGAAACGAGAACGCCCAACTTGCACCGAGCGAAAATCGCTTAAAAAGAGTGCGGATGGAAGGATGGCGACAGAGGCGGCTCGGCTTAGAGCCAAAGACCCACTTTAAGAAAAAACAAAACCGTCTTGACTCGCACCGGCCTTCTCATGGAAGGACTTGGCCCGCAGGGAGAGGAATCTCACACCCTTGGGTATACTGTCCTCGTTTGTGTGCTGAAGTCCACGTCCGTCGGTTCCTGAGCGCATTCGTCGAATGGGCGTCAGATCAGCCCGATATTCAGACCGTAGTCTTGGTCGGCTCTCACGCCCGCAATCAAGTTACAGATACCTCAGACATTGACTTGGTTATCCTAAGTGGAAGCCCTGGGGCGTATTGCCAGGACATGGAATGGGCTCAACGGTTCGGGAAGGTTACCCGCCAGTAGCGGGAAGACTACGGTAAGGTCAGGACCTTGCCGGTGTGGTATTCCCGTGGCCCTGAAGTCGAGTTTGGGTTCACCGACACCTCGTGGCTTGCGTCACCCCTCGATGAAGGAACTAAAGACGCGATTTCTGGCGGGATGAAGATTCTGTTTCAACGCGGCTAGTTGTTGTTCCCTGGAGACCATCCCATTGAGGCCAGGTTCCGTCTATAACGGCGTCGGCGTTGTCAAGAACTTGTCCAAACGTTTTCAAGCACACCCTTACTGAGCCGGGAGCGGCGTCCAGGGCGGTCCGACCGTTTTTGTCGGACCGTTCATCGCCAGACCCTTGACGCTGCGGACGGCTCGCTACCATGGCGTCTGGACGAAGCGAAGCTTCGTCCTTACCCGGGATTCCTTTGCGGCGTCTGACCAAGACTCCTCTCTTTGAATCCTGCGGGGGAAGTCAGCTTCCCACCAACCATCTATGCGATCCTCAACCACGGACCATGATTCACCTGTTCGAACTCCTCCGTCTCTTTCCAGAGGAGGCAGGGCGCTCAATCAAAAACACGATAGGCTTTCACCTACCACGGAAACTGCCGGGCTGCCCTGCATGGGAGCCGGCGGCACGGGCTGTGCTGCTTCACGCAGCTTCCCATACAGCCGCACCGCCAACTTTCGTGCGATGGCTACCTTGGCCGGCCGCGGCGGAACTTCAATCGAAAACGCGTGCCGGCTCAACCGTCGTTGCAACACTACCTAAGCTAGAAGTCCCCTTCAGAGGTGGTGTTTACGATCGAACCGAAGCGAGCAGGGCTTTCTGCGGAGCAGAAAGCCGATTTATGGTTTATGAACGAAGACGCCGGGTCGGTTTCGGAGGTTCAATTTTAGCCCACCCGCACCGAATTGTCTCTTAACGAATTGCATCGTGTTGCGCCTGCCGAGCATTCTGCGCTGGCGATTACTTGTTTACGCACATTTATGATCAGCACGTGATGGCTGTCACAGGCCAAACGTCATTGATGCAGTACTGTGCCTTTGTGAAACCAATGTCAGGAACCAAGGAAAGGCGGCGTGCCATGGGTCCTACTGGGGAAAATAGTCGAAGTTTAAATAACAGCAAGATCAGCGCCTGTTCTGGTTTGAAACCAAAAGTCTCCGGCGAGACTCGAATTCTGATTGTCTGTGACGATGACTCTATTACGGAACGGCTGAGCATTGCCTTCCGGGAAGCGGGCTTCACCTCGGAGTGTGCCCGGAGCATGACAGCGGGTTGTGCATGCGCAAGATCCGGTCGGTTTCAGGTGGTCTTTACGACACCTGTCTTGGGTGACGGGTCGTGGAGGCGCCTGGTCGAAATTGGGGGTTACTACGATCTTGGCTTTGAGGTCGTTCTTGTGGCTAGCACCTTCGAGGCAAACCACTGGGCCGGCGCGCTGGAAGAGGGGGCGTTTGACATCCTGAATGCCCTGCACGAGTTGCCAAGAGCGGCTGAGGTCGCCAAGTGTGCTCTGTGGGCTGTTTACCTGAAAGGTGCTGGACCCAGCCCTGAAGTAGCCAATCCCTCAAAAGCGGCGTGATTTCACTGATCGCGCCGCATATATAGCCAGCTCCTATTGCAGTGCGGTCTCATGCGTACTCCGCCGTTCCTTCGAAAGACTTCTCCGGGCCCTCCGAACACACATTCGTGATCCATATCACAGGCTATCCAACATATTGAGCGGAACATTCGATAAGACCATGAATGTGGAACGCTATCGCCGGTTGATTGCAGGTGCTTTCGTCCTGCTCTCGCTCACCTTCCTTTCCCTTCCGGGAATCGCACAAGTCACCGGCCCTTCCGTCCCACACACATCTCCCGGACAGCAATCGCAAGAATCTCGTCGCGCCATTCAAGTAGAAGTGGAAATGGTATTGGTCGACGTGACTGTCACCGACGCGGATGGCAGCTCGGTTACGGGTTTAAAAAAGAGGAGCTTCCGTGTATTCGAAGACGATATAGAACAGGAAATCTTAAGTTTCTCAAGCGAAGACGTGCCGATCTCCATTGGAGTCATTCTTGATACGAGTGGGAGCATGTCTGACAAGTTGGAAGAGTCGCAACAGGCCGCGCTGGAGTTCCTGAAGACCGCCAATCCGCGCGACGAATTCTTTCTAGTGACCTTTAATGATCGAGCCGAACTGACTAGTCCCTTTGCTTTCGATATCAACGTATTGCAAGAGCGCATGATGTCCGTGAAGGCGAAGGGAGGCACCGCCCTGCTGGATGCCATTTACCTGGGTCTGGACCAGTTGAAGAGCGCCCGCAACAGCAAACACGCTTTACTCGTCATCTCCGACGGTGGAGATAATCACAGCCGATACAACGAGACTCAAATCCGCAACGCCTTGAAGGAAACCGACTGCTCGCTTTATGCCATAGGAATTTTTAATTTCGAGGATATGTGGCGAACGTACGAGGAGCACCACGGACCCACGCTGCTTTCGGAACTCGCGGAAATTACGGGCGGCCGTATGTTCCCGGTGTCGAGGTTGGGCGACTTACCCAACATCGCAGCCAAGATCGGAATGGAGCTACGTAATCGATATATCCTCGGGTATAGACCAAATGATGCTCGCTACGATGGCAGTTGGCGAAGAATTAGGGTCAACGTTGTTCCGCCCGCGCACCCGCAGCCGCTCAACGTGTACGCCAGGACCGGATACTATAGTCCGATCGACTAAAGGCCGTATCTATGTGTTCGGATTCTTGGAAAGCGAGTTCCGCCAGGAGGAAATCCTTAATGCGCATAAGATCGCAACATGGACCTAACCCCGAACGCCCAACTCCTCCACAGCCACCACCCGCACCGCCCAATCCCAAGCCGTGGCCTCCTCCGAACCTTGGGTGCCGGAGGGCTTTGCTGCGATCCGCGTCCAGTGAGTTGCAGTTCAGCGACACGTGGCTAGCGTCACGGCACCGTCCGAGGCTACGTTCTAGAAGAAAATCAGCCTAACAATGAGAGCCGCAGATGGGGAGTCCCATTAGGCTCAATCCTCAGCTTCTCTAAAGCTCTGGGGCGGCTCCGGGGAGCCGGTGTGAAATGGCCAGCCAAACCACAGCGCGCGCCAAAGAGTATGTGGAACGCCGCCGCAGCCCGCGTGTAATTAACAAGGTGGCGTTTGTGATTTCCGGAGAGTCCACGGAAAGGCAGTTGTTTCATGAACAGGTGTTTACACTCTCCATAAACGCTCATGGGGCGCTAATCGCTTTGACCACGCAGGTAACAGTGGGACAGAAGCTGCTTTTGATGAACCCAAAGACCTGGAATAGGACAGAAGGTCGCGTGATCCGCTTAGACATGGTTCAAGGTGAGTGGACTCAGGCAGCCATTCAGTTCGCGCAGCCCGCTGCCGAGTTATGGTCCACTGGTGCTCCACCCATGAAGTCACCGCCTCATACCAAAAAAAACCGCTCGCCTTAGCGGAATAATCGGGAGACCTAACCCTACGCAAGAGCTTCTTCGGCGGGCCACATATTGGAAAAGGGGGGGGCCTGCCGGCATCGGCTCATGTCGCTAAGTGCCACTCGGCCACAGACAAACCGGAGTGAAAACGTGCGGAGCCCGCATAGACACTGCCTCTTTGTATCACTCGGACTTCTTCAGTGTCGCGCCATCTCGGACGGGATTTGGATTTGACACGATAGAGATCTGCGGTTCGCAGGGGCCTACCATCCTTTCAATGACTTACCGCGGTTGGGACTTTTGCCGTGGGACCACGAGGGAACACATTAAGACCCTACTCCCAAGGGTCGAGAGAGATTGGATCGCAACACAATCTATGCCCGAGTCAGCACCTTCGTCGGTCCAAACGTATGGCCTTTTTCACAAGGCCCGGGTCTTTTACCGTTCTCTCGGTCAAGATTTGCTCCAGAATTCGCTGCACTTGATGCCGGTTCTTTGTCCGGAAATACCAGTCAATGGTCCGGTGCAGACCATCCATGAATTTCATCTGCGGCTCCCAACCCAGCAGTTTTCGAGCCCGGGAGTTGCCTGCCACACGGTTCATCGGGCCAGTCGGCATCTCCGGATGCAGCTCAATCCTCGGCTTGTGCCCCGTGTAACGACACACTTCGTTCACCGCATCCAACACGCGCGTACGTTCCATTGTTCCTAAATTGACCGGCGTTCCATCCTCGATCACCTCGGCCGCACGGATCGTCCCGGAAACGATGTCACCAACGTAGGTCCAATTACGAATCTGTTCGCCATTTCCCCACACCACAAAAGGATCTTGCTTCACGAACGCTCGCGCAATCATGGCAATCACCGCGTGATTTTCGTGCCCGCGCTCTCCATACACTGTGAAATAACGGCACGAGGCGCACTTCATTCCCCGCTCGCGGTAATACGCCTGCAGGGTCATTTCCGCCATCAGTTTGGCCCAACCATACATGTTGTCGGCGTCGTAAGGCGGCCCAGCCTTGTCTTCCGCCAGGTAAAGGATTTGTCTGGGGTCTGTTTGCAGATCGTTGGGGTAAACGCAGCCAGACGAGGCGTACACGACCTTTTGCACACCAGAGTCACAACAGGCCCGAAAGACCAAGCCATCCAGAATAAAATTTGTGGAACAGGCAGTTTGGTGCAGATCCACGTAGCCGCGGCCGCCGTGATCCGCTGCCAAGTGGAACACAACATCCATACCTACCACGGCGGCCAAGACTGATTCGGCATCCAAAACGTCGCATTCGATGAACTCGACGTCTTCTCCGTGAGACTGAATGTTCTCGATCTTTCCGCTGCTCAGGTTATCGGCAACGCGGATCTTCGCCCCCCGTTCTTTAAGAGCATCGACTAAGGCTGATCCAATGAACGAGGCGCCTCCGGTCACGAGCACTCGCGTGTTCTTCCAGTTCATCCTCTTCCTCTCCTCGTACTGTCTACAATCTCCGCCATTTTCTTTAGCGCTGCGACGACATCTTACTCCTCGCTTGGCATTTCATTTCGCCAGATGGTACATGAAGTGAATGCGCGGACAACCGGAAAGAACCATTCCATTGACTGGACATCACCATCCGCGTGTCTATATGGATTGACGCGAAGATTCGGGCCAACGCGAGACGCGCGACTTAAAGCGGATGCTGCCAACTCGGGGAAGAGGCTCGGCGATGATCGATGGCAAGAAATGTAATGAGAGAGGCCAGCCCCAGAAGGACTCGGCGGCCTCTGCCCGGGATGTAGGGACCTCAAGGCCAACGGGTCGCGCTTGGAGCTAAACCGCCTCGTCGACCCAAGCAGCGGCGTCTCGCATCGAAAAGAGGCTTATGCCCTGTGTGAATGGGCCAGTGTAAAGATCGTGATCTTGCAAAACTCGTTACGATTGACAACAAGTCTGTCTAGAAGGTTCTATATAACTCAGCGGAAGCGGGTCGGTTAAGAGACTGGTCTTTTGGCACGGCGCAGGGAATACTCACATTGCGGGGTCTCAATGCTTCTTAGGGAATACCGTTACCTAGCCCAGATCGGAAGTCACACGCAATTTCTGAATATCCATGAACTTATATCCGGAGCGGCTGGCTGGGGCGGCCCGTTTAGGCTGCTAATTCCTGCCGATTCTTACGGAGAAGAACAAGCCATCTACGGAGCGAGCCATCAGGAAGTGGCTGAAAAGGGTCGTGAGCTTTTAGCTCGGCGGAGGCTTCAAACATAGCCGTGTGACCGTCACGAGTGTGCGAGCCCAACGGTATGCGCATTCGCGCCAGCGCCGTATTCCCTAAGCTTTCGGTATAACGTCGTCTTGCCCATATGCAGAAGGCGAGCTGCTGCAACCTTGTCGCCGTGCGTCTCGATCAGAGCGCGAAAGATGGCCCGACGTTGAATTTCTGTCAATAAAAGCGTGTCGTCTTCCTCTGCCCCAGCCTCTAATGCTCTCTGCTGTGCGACTTGTAAGTTGGAGGGCAGATCGCCTACTTGTACCGACGCCTCTTCGCCCGATGCGAGGGCATGCTCGATTGCGTTTTCTAATTCTCGAACGTTCCCGGGCCAGTTATAGGACATCAGGCATCGCATAGCGTCTTCCGAGATGGAGCGGATCGAGGGCCGCAAATCTCGATACTTCGATAAGAACAAGTCCACCAGGAGATGAATATCGCTCTTCCGCTCTCGAAGCGCCGGAAGCGTGATTTGCAGTACGTTCAGTCGGAAGAAAAGGTCCTGCCGAAACCGGCCCGACTTGACCTCCGATTCCAAGTTCCGATTGGTTGCTGCGATAACTCGCACGTTAAGACAAACTCGCGCCGTAGCGCCCACGGGTCGAATTTCACGCTCCTGCAAAGCTCTGAGCAACTTAGTTTGGCAATGGAGTGACATTTCGCCGATTTCGTCGAGGAAAACGGTCCCCCCATTTGCCCCTTCTAATAATCCGATCCGCGAATGCTGGGCATCCGTGAATGCCCCTTTTACATAACCGAAGAGCTCTGACTCGATCAGGGCTGGAACCAATGCCGCACAATCAATAGGGACGAAGGGGCACGCCCCCCTTTGACTCTGGCTGTGAATTGCGCGGGCAACCAATTCTTTGCCCGTGCCACTTTCTCCCAGAACCAGTACGGGAAACCCAAATTGGCTAGCCCGGTTGATTAGCGTGTATACCTTATGCATAGCTGGGCAGGCACCGATCAAGTCACTCAAGTATGCTTCGCGAAATGGGCTTTCTGAAGCCACCTTCATCGGCAATGCACCAACTTGGCGCATGGCTGAGGCCATGCGCACTGGAACGGTACGATTGCCTTCCCTTATAGAGCTGTTAACAGATATGGAAAGTCAGTTTAATCCCGTAGGAGATTTCCTGACAGGATCGCCCCTAAATTTTGTAATTTTATATTCAGATAGAGAAGACGGTTGTATTGCTCCCCGCTAAAACTGGACAGCCTACCTAGGTAGAATCAGGGCCTCCAAAAGAGGAGGCACCATGGGCAGGAGACCACGCGTAGATCGATCCCCCGAAGAGAAGTGGCAGATCGTACAGGAAGGAATCAAGAGCGGGAACGTTTCGGAGACGTGCCGGCGACATGGCATTTCACCATCACTGTTGTATCGATGGAGAGACGAAGCGGAGGCGGGAGCAAAGGCAGCGCTTGGGGGGAAAAGCGCTGCCGCGGGCGAAACTGAGAAGGACCAGCGCATCCGGCAGCTGGAACGGACGCTGGGACGGAAATCTCTAGAGATTGAAATCCTAAAAAACGTCGTGGGGGAGTGAGCTGCGGTGAGGTTCACTCCCAGGCGCGGGAACTGGTGGGGCAGGGATACACGGCCACGCTGGTGGCCACGACCCTGCTCATCAGCCGGTCCAGCCTGTACTACCGGAAGAAGCCACGAGGCAGCCGGGCCGATCGGACCTACGATGAACAGATCGTGGTCTCGTGTGGGGAGAAACTGGCCTACGGCTATCGGCGAGTCACTTGGTGGCTACAACGGAAGAAAGGTCTCCCCGTGAATCGCAAGCGTGTATTGCGGGTAATGCGGGAACGCGGGTTGCTGGTGCGGCCTCGTCGTCTCCGTGCTCGTCGCAGGAAAGAATGGGGCCGCGTGGAAGCGAGCCGTCCGAACGAGATCTGGCAGTCGGACATGACCAAAGTCTGGGCCGGCCCGTCGGTGGGTTGGGCTTACCTGGTGAGCGTGATCGACTGCTGCACGCGAGAGATCGTAGGCTGGAATCTTTCCCATCGCTGCCGGACTGAAGATGCACTGAACGCCATCGAGCAAGCCGTGCTGCATCGGCTGCCCGCCGGCAGCCGCGAAGCCACATTGACGCTCACCACCGACAATGGCACCCAGTTCACCTCCTCCCGGTTCCTGGAAACCCTATCGCGGCTGGGCATCACCCACCGCCGCACGGCCTACCATCACCCGGAAGGTAACAGCTACATTGAACGGTTCCATCGCAGCTTGAAGGAAGAGGAAGTCTGGACTGCGGAGTATCGGAGCTTGGAAGAAGCTCGCGCCAGCATCGCCCGTTGGATCGAGGAGTACAATCATGACCGGCCTCATGGCGGGGTCAAAAATCGCACGCCGCATGAGGCCTTCTTGGATTTTGCAGTTGACCTAAAAAACGAGGCCCTGACTGTCTAAATTAGCGGGGAGCAATACACGGTCCTGGAAGTCATAGTTCCCTCCCCTAAATCCCTAGCTGGGTGTGTTTCATATGTCTGGCACTCACTTTCTATCCCGTTTCGGTTTCTCGGACGAACGCCGTTCCCGAAATGACCTAATTTCGTAGCTATTTCTGTGCAGAGAGTCGTGCAAGCCGCTACTGCTCTGGAGGTTAGCTTGCGAGCACAGTCTGGCTCTATTCGTGCGATCTCTGACCGATGTCCCCGTGTTATTTCAAAAATGGCGAGGCGAATTCATGCGACGCTTCATGTTGCTTTGCCTTCTTGTGCCGCTGGCAGTCCAAGTTCAGGCAGGCCCGAAGCATGTCCTAACCTCAGTTCCACGAGCATTTGCCCGCACCGCTGAAAACATGGTTACGCTCAAAGACCGGCGATTGGCCCTGAATCAGTGGATCCTGATGGGTGCAGTGTTAGTAGATGCCAAAACGAGCTTCGACCTCACGCGACGATGCTCGCAGCCGTGCGAGAACTATTCTTTCGTGTGGGGGGCACATCCCTCAGCAGCGCGTGTTTACGGATTACTCGGCCTCACCGGATTCTATTACTCCACAATTAATCAAGTGTCCTGGGAGATCTCCTACACGGAGACCGATCCCACTGCGCATTTGTTTGAGCGCTATTTCTTTCTCTTCCCGGCCGTCCTGCACGGATGGTTTGCCTTCCGCAATGCGCAAATCCAACCTGCAAGTTCCCCAGCGCCCCAAGGACAAAACACCCTGGCGCCCGAGCTAAGAGCAGATCATGCAATTCCGCAGTAGTCCGGCCAATGTACTGTTAGCGTCGGCAGCTTTACTGGCAAAGATGGCATTGGTCTCCTCACGTCTACTTGCGCAGGCACCTGCTACGCTGACGCCAATGCCATTTGATCGTCTGGTAATCGATACGCATCTTGGCAACGAGTCACAACTAGGGTTCAAACTACCTGACCTCGGTGTCGGTTTTACTATCGAGAAGCCGATTGGTACCCACATCGAGGTGCAAACATCCGCTGATTACTCGCCAGACAAAAAGTACCTAACAAATGACGGGAATAGTTTGGTCTGGGGTGTGAAGGGCATTTGGTTTCCACGTTGGCACTTGGGGATCTACGGCGAGCTTCGCCAGAGCCATCTTTGGACCTCCCAATTCAACAAGAGTGGCTGGATACCAACAGCAGGAGTGATCATCCGGGATAATTTGCTCGGCTTGCCCGGCAGATTTTCCGCTGACTACGTGATCCCAACGGGCTGTGTTTGGGCGACTGAATGCACATTGCCTTCGGATGGCATCCAGTCAAACCGCACCCAAGGGCCGGAGTTCTATCAGGAGTTTCGCGCTATATCGCTTTCCAAATACAGTTTACGTCTCGGCGGCGCACTCGCGTTCTACCACTTTTGCGACCAGGCAAATCCATGGGTTCCCGCGCCTCGAACATGCCAACTGGCGGATACGATGGCTCTGACGGTGCGGTTGGAACTTGGCGGCAAAGACCCATGGTATTAAGAATCCGCCGAACTCACTTGAGAGTCATTAAGGTTTGTGGCGTCTTTTGCCTTTTGGGCTTTCTGGTTCCATTACACGCGAAGCAGGCCGAGGCCCCGACAGAAGGACAAGAAAAAGCGGCTATTCTCAAATCAAACTTCTTTCGCAGGGCTGCAAACGTCTCGATCTTCATCTACGGACCTCAAGCAACCCCTTGCGTAACGCAACCCGCGCACCGAAACATTCCGCCCCTTGGAAGTGGCTTTGTAGTTCACCTGGAAAGCAAAACAGCCGCATCCTCGCCACAGCAGAGGGGGTGGAATGTTCTCGTTACCGCGAAGCATTTGATTGCCAACCAGCCTGAATTCATCGTGCGCGTGCCCTCTAAAACCGCATCACATTTCGTCTGTCATAGTCTGGACCTGCGAAATGCAGTCTTCGCTACTTCGGGAGTTGACCTCGTCGCCTTGAGCCTGCCTGAAATTCCTGGCGCTGATCTGACGGTAATCCCTTCTTCATTCTTGATCGATGCCAAGGGGATGATCGAGCAAACCATCGGAATCGGCACCGATGTCTTCACTGTAGGCTACCTTCTCGACTTCGAAGGGCAAATGCCCAACTCTCCTGCTGCGAAGTTTGCCCGCATATCGCTACTTACAGAAAAATGGTGGTATCACAACCCTCAGAGCCATCGTCTTGAACGTGGATATGCGTTGGACTTATCCAGTGCGCTGGAGCTTAGCGGTGCACCTGTTTTCGCGTCTGGTCTTGAGGTGGCAACATACCCGTTCACTTATAGGGAATTGCAGCCATTCGTCCTAGGAGTCGTAAAGGGCCTGATTCTTACGCCAGTAAAAGACCAGTTCCTTTGGGCGCGAGCTGCCGTGATCGAACCTGGGGAAAACCTGAAAACGCTGATCCAGCAAATAGCCCAGACCCTCGAGGACGCCAATATTGAACCCGACATCTCCCAAAACACACCAATGCCTGAGCTTCCATAATTTCCGAACTCCTCTCTTGGCGCGAAGGGCCAGGTCAGACGCTACCCGCTGGTCCGGCACACGGTTGCTGACGAATGGTCGGCTACCCGGAAACTGTCTTGCGATTAAACCTCCGGGGTCTGATTAGTCAGTCAAATCCCGTAAGGCTTGCTGACAAGCCTGCCTTACTAGGGTTCAACCATTTTATTGCGGATGGCGTACCTCACTAAGCTGGCAAACGAATCCAGACGGAGCTTCAAAAAGATTCTTGCGCGATGGGTCTCTACCGTCTTCACGCTGATGTTCAGGGTGGAGGCAATCTCCTTGTTCGACCTTCCCTTTGCGAGAAAGGTTACTATTTCTCCTTCTCGTTCCGAAAGGCTTGCAGGGCCATGAGCTTGAGCCGGTCCGCGCTCGCTAGCCGGTTTTCCTATTTCAGCGATAATTCGTTGCGAATCGGCTCGGAGAGGACCGTACTTACCGCGTAGCCGCCGAAGTTCTAGCAACAACTCTTGGGTCCGATCCATATTGAGGGTCAATTTTTCAAACAGTTGCTGATCTAGTTCCTTAACCTCCTTGCGTGCGCCGAAACTGACCTCGATCATAAGTACGGCCACGTATGTGACCATTTCTCTGGCCCCTCGGATTGGAAGGTAGGTCTCAATCCAGTGGCCCACATCTGACCTCTTTGGGAGTTTCCCCGTGATCTCGAGGCCAGAAATGACTTTCCCGCTGGAGAAGGCAGCCTGGAATGCAGGCTCGGCCTTCACTTCGCCCGCAATCTTGCGAACACTTTCGCCGATATGATCTTGGACAGGAATGCCGTTCATCCTCGCGAGCGCGTCGTTAACGAAACGGTAGCGAAGCCATTGGTCAAAGACAGCAATGCCGATGTTCGATGCAATCAGGCTCGCTAACACTTGCCCTGAGATATTGGGCACTCGGATAGCGTCAATATCCATATGTCTAACACCAAAAATGTCGAGTCCGTTTAACACATTGGCAACCGGGTGGTTTTTCGGGCAGTCCTAGGCTAGGACTGTTTCCGACCGCATTACGTTCGACTGTTATGGCCGTTTCGCATCCCGTCAAAAGCCAGACAGGTGCCAGCTACGGCGTGCGGGGTTGCAGAACTTCTTAACAACTTATCAGCAACCGGGAAAGTCCGGTGAATTACGTATGTATTTCTACGTCCTAGTCCTAACCTCAGACATCGATTAACTCCTCCCGAATCGCATACTGGACCAACTCTGCAAATGACCTTAGATTGAGTTTCAGCATGATTCGAGCCCGGTGTGTCTCGACCGTCCTCACATTGATCCCCAGTTCGCTTGCGGTTTCTTTGTTGCTAAGGCCTTCCGCTAGACGGTGGGTAATTTCACGTTCTCTAGGCGAAAGCAGGGTCCGTTCTGTTCGTTCTGCCGCTATAGGGCGACGCTTCGCCACCGCTTGCGTGGATTTCAGTCGAAGTGTCGTTTGCGAAAAGTTCTGCCTGTGACCTTGACTGCCGTTGCTCTGATTTCGTGTTCGAGCAGAGTTTCTGAACAATCCCTCTAAGAGAGCCTCCACTTGATGCGTTCTCCGCCGGATTGCTCGAATCACTTGGTCTGGACCGGAGCCGTTGTGTTGCGCTCGGCAACCACAGAGAGGGCAAATGACTTGGTGTTTTTTGGAATGATGATTCATACCTCTCTGCTTTGCAGGTTGGCAGCCTTTCAGATCCATGTAAGCGATTGATAGCAATACACTTATGTTGGGTGAAAACGACTCTCGAATGACCGGGTGTTCAATCCGCGGTCTCGTGTCCACGGGAGCTACATCCTGCTGATGCCCGGCGAGCATGCCGCCAATTCCCGAAAAACGGTGCCCGCTCACCCGGTCGATGCAACACTATCTGATATGAATCTTCACTTAAAAGGTGGTGTTTATGACCCAAACGAGACGGGTGGAGCTTTCCGGCGGTGCAAAGAAGCGAGCTGTGGAACTGTTGGAAGGCAGGACAGTCATTGCATGAAATTGGGCGGGCTCTGGGCACATGTGCAGACGGTTGAAAGGCACCGGGCTAGAATTATGCTCAAGCTCAACCTTGTTAGATCGTTGGTTCTAGCGCAGTATGCAATTCGCGCAAGAGCTGCCGGAGCGTAATAGAATTTGGCCCTATTGCTCACCCACCCAATTACTGAATCATTTGGAAGCCGAGCTTCGTTTCTGCTTTTAAGCGCTCAATACGCTCCTGAACTTGCTGCCGCGTAAGCAACCCCTTCTCCTCGAGTATCTGAAAAATGGCCTCAGTCAAAACCATGTTGTAATACGCCATTTTGTCGACGGGCACCTTCGACTTCTTGTCGCTCGATTTCATGTTGCTCCTTCATCGTAGACCGTTGATCAATTTGGCCCCGATCCAGATAGGAATTGCAAATTCTCCCGATTTGAAACGCCTCAACTGGGAATTAAGAACCGGAATGGTCTCCCTAGTTTAGGGCAATCCAGCAAGGCTACGAAATTAACGTTAGTTAACTGCCCGAAAAATTTGGCGATGCTCGTGCGGGTGGTCGGGTCGTTCGTTTTCAGGATCAGGAGAGAGGTCGATTAGAATGCGGCAGCCCACAATCATTTCGTTACTGGTGACGTTCATTCTTTTTGCGAGTGCTGCCAACAACGTTTCATAAAAAGCCTGGCAGGGTTAGCGCACCTAAGTGGGGAGACTATCGGCGAGGGCGATTTCGACCGCTTCTGAACGGTCGTTTGCGCCAATCCTGCGGAGCATTCTATGTATATGGTTTTTAATGGTTTGTTCGGACAAGTTCAAGTGCGAGGCAATCTCTTTATTAGTAAGCCCGCGCGCAACCATGGGGAGGAGTTCCTGTTGGCGGCGCGTAAGCCTCGGTGCCGCTCTGCGGATACCAGGAGCGAATCCCCGCACGCCGGCAACAACTTCGAATAGGGCCTTACAAAATTGCGGAGGACAAACAGCCTCGCGCCGCGCAACTGCGCGAATTGCGGTAACTACGTCTGTTGCCGAGGCCTCGTGTAACAAATATCCGCTTACGCCAGCCCGAACTGCTCGGAGGAACGCGCTCTCGTCGGCATCCATGCCAATCATGAGTATCTGGGTGTTGGGATTCAAATCCTTCAGCCGGCCAACACATTGACGGTTCAAGGCATTTGCGCCGACTGAATCCAGCAGGACTACGTCGCTTGACAACTTGGCAATCAGAAGGGCTATATCCGACAAATCCACGGATTGCCGGATGACGAGGATGTCCGGTTTTTGCTGGATGATGCGGACTAATGACTTGCAAAGAAGATGATTACCGACCAGAAGCAGAACCTTGATCCGAGGGCTCGAATTCACTCGGAATGTACCCCACCCGTGGTCGCATTACCCATTACGTGGGAGTCTAGCCAGCAGGACCGGGAGGTACAAGGTTTAATGTATTAAAGCTAAGTACACTGTTCCATTTGATTAACATGGCCAGGGGAAACGGGGGGGCTGCATTCGGGCCAGCGGTCAAGACTCCATCGTCGGATCGCGCTCAGGCATGGCGCCCGGCGAACGCGGCAGGGTGACCTGCTTGGCGTACAGTTGAGCCACCCGTTCGAGCGTATCGACCTGCTCGGGCGTCTTATCCGGACGCAGGCGCAAGATTCGGGGAAAGCGAAGAGCGAAGCCGCTTTCATGCCGGCTGGAGCGCTGTATGTTGTTGAAGGCCACCTCCAGCACGACTTTAGGCTCCACCATGCGGCGGAAACCGTGGTCCTCGACGGTATGCGCGAGGAAATAGTCGGTGAATTCGCGGATCTCGGCGTCGGTGAGGCCCGAATAAGCCTTGCCGATGTTCAGCAGGCGGTCGCCGTCGCGCACCGCAAACGTATAGTCCGAGAGAACGCCGTGCCGTTTGCCATGGCCATACTCGACCGCCGTGACGACCACGTCGAGCGTGGCGAATGGCTCTTTGAGCTTGAACCAAAACCGGCCGCGGCGTCCCGGCGTATAAAGCGAATCGGGCGCTTTGGCCACGATTCCTTCGTGTCCGGCGGATAAGGCGTCACGAAAGGCGTCTTCAAGCGCTTCGCGCGTCTCACACATTCTTTCCGGCGCCAGTCGAAGCTCTCCTGGCTGGGCAGAACCGAGAATCTGCTTCAGCCGCCGGCGTCTTTCCACCAAGGGCAGGTCAAAGAGCAGTTCGCCATTGTCGTAAAGCAGATCGAAGAGCACGAACTTGACCGGAATCTCCCGGACCAGCGAGAGATCGGGTCTTTTGCGGCCCAGCCGCTTTTGAAGCTGCGTAAAAGGCAGAGGCTGGTCGCCATGCCAAGCCAGGATTTCGCCGTCGACAATGTACTCGCCGGGAAGGGCGGCCAGCGGTCCGCTCAGTTCGGGAAATTCGACCACTTCGTCCAAGGTCCGCGAAAAAATCTTGACGCGGCTGCCGCTCTTGTGGGCCTGGGCGCGAATGCCGTCATACTTTTCTTCGACCACCATGGCTTCCGGCGCGTTCTTGAAAATCTCGGCGGCATCTTCCGCCGGAGTCGCCAGCATGAAGTCGATGGGATGAAACAGGCGGAAACGAACCGTCTCCAGCTCATTGCGAAACGCGCATTGCAGCGTCTCTCCAATATCCCCGAGCAGCATATTGGCGCGCCGCACGTCGGCGATCGGGCGTTCATAAGCCTTGGCGACGGCCTCTTCGACCAAGCTCTCGCGTAAACCGATTCGCAGATCGCCGGTCATGATCTTGACGATGTACTTCACTTCCGCCGGCTGAGCCCGCACGAGGAGATTCCGAACCAATTCGCTTTTTTCGCTCTGGCCGCGAAGCGCCGCCAATTCGTTAAAACATTCCGCGACGTCGCCCAGCGACACACCCGGCGCACTGCGCCCGGCCAAAAGCTCTTCGGCCATCTCTCCGAGATCGCCGTGCCGGCGATAAGCGCCGCTCATTGCTTCACCGCTCTTCCCGGAAATCTCGCCAACCAAGCGAGCGAGCAGCATGCCGCCCATGCCAAGGACGCGTTCGTCCCAGCGGGGGAAAGGGCGGCCGGTCAGAAAAATCGCGGCGCGCGCGGCATCTTCGACAGGCAGGGTTTGGAAGAGGCTGCTCACCAGCCGGATTTTTTCTGTTTTCTTGGTGGTTGCGGCGACGGCGTTGCAGGTTTGAGTGAATCGGTGCATCAACGTAGGAAGGATACCGCCTGAATAAGCGCGCTACAGCGCCGCGGAGAGTTCCGTTATCGGAAGCGGATCCTCCGCCAGCGCTCCGTCACGGAAGGTGACAAATGTGCCAGAATTGGCTGCGACGCGGTCGCCCGGCACGATAATCCCGGCGAGATTGAGCGGATCGGCGGCCGCGATGGTCACTCTCTCGCCTATCGTAGGCTCGCGGCGCATGGCCCGAAGCGACTCCACCGCGATCGGCAACGCGAATTGCTCGCCAAGAAAATCGCTGACGAATCGACCGCCTCGGACTTCTCCGCGGCCCTCTAGGCGCCGCAGCATGCCCAGGAGTTCGCGCCAGGGCGGCAGAATGCTCTCGCGGGCTAGCACCTCGCGAAAAACCACGCCATAGCGGCGTAAGAGCACGTTGCAGATGGCTTCGAGGGCGCGGTCCCGGTCGGCAGCCTGAGTGGCGGGCGGCTCGGTGTAGAGCAAAGACCATCGCCCGCCGCTGTGGCGCGGGCGGGCGGCGCGTCCAGAACCGTGTCCGGCGCGGCGTTTGGGATCGATCAGCGCGCGCAGATTATCGAAACCATCCGCGGTAATCAGACCGGCGGTGACCAGTTCCCAGAGACCGGTTTCGACTTCAGCCTTGAGCCGCCGCGTGCCGCGCACAATGTCGGGGAAAAACGAAGCGCCACGTTCGCGCAGAAATGCGTGTACCTCGCGCGCCGCGGCACTCAGGCCGAGACCCTGGTGACCGGCATTATCGTGACGGCGCGCGGCCATCCAATCGGCGTCATCGCGCACGAAAAAGGCGATCGGGGCGACACTGGTGGGAATCACGCGACGTCCACCGGAAGTGACCGCTTCCAGTGTTGCGGGATGCGGCGACAAACGCGCCCAACCCGCCGTGCCTGTAAGGCAAAGCTGGTCGAGAACCTGCGGTGAATAATCGGCGACGCGCTGCCGCAGAATCTGCCGTTCCCAGGAGTTCGCGGGCGCCTCGAAACCCTGCAACTGGCGCAAGGTCTCCAGCAGGCCACGTTCGCCGAGGAGTTGCGTGCCGGGCGCGGCGTGCTGCCAACGCAGAAGCCAACGCATGAATTGCGCCGGGGTGACCGGCTGCACTTGCTTTCGCAATTCGCCCACGGTCAGCCGATGAATGCGGGCGAGCAAGCGGCGGTCGCACCACTCGGTCACCTGCGCAGAAGCGCCAGTGAAATTCCCCCTGAGAATCGAGCCGCCGGCTTCCAGCCGCAGCAGCGCCTTGTCTATTTCCGAGGGAGGAACGCCGAGGAGTTCGCACAATTCCGCGGCGGTGGCCGGTCCCGCGTGCGACATCCAACCCGTGACCATCGCCGCCACGGCATCGTCTTTCGACGGCACCCCAGCGCCGATATCGGGCAAAGGTTCGGCAAAAGAGGCAGCGCCAAAAATCCGCCGGAATGCGGGCGCTGTCTCGGCGCACACCCAATACGTGCGGCCCTCTTGCATGGCGCGGGTGGCGCGATTCTGCCGAATCAGTTCCCCGAAATGCGTTTGCCATCGAGGCAGCGATTCGGCCAACCGTTGACGCAGCGCAGGCAAAGGAGCGGCGTCAAACGAGGCCTCCCACGGCGCCACCTCCGGCAAAGCCACAAACGTGAGGAGCGCGTCGTGCAATTCATCGGCGTCGCGTACGTCGGGCCAAGCGTCGCGCCTTACCTCATCGATGGCAGCGGGATCGAGACGCCCCAACTCCGAGGCCAATGCCTCGGGGAGAGCGCGGCGCATATCCACGGCGCGCGCTCTGCGCTCCTCGAGCGGCGCGTCATCGAGATAAGCGTAGGGATTGGCGTTCAGTATCTCGTGCGAGAAGGCGGAAGGCACCGGCGTATCCACAGCCAGGCATTTGATCCGGCCCTCCACCAAGCCGGATAGGACGCGCTTCAAGCCATCCGCATCCAGGGCTTCGGTGAGCACGTCCTTCATCGTTTCGCGCACCAGGGGATGGTCGGGAATGGCGATATCGCCGACGATATTCTCCTGACAAGCGAGCGCTTGCGGAAAAACCGCGCCGAGCAAATCCTCAGCGCGCATGCGCTGAATCTGCGGAGCGACCTTCTTCCCACCCTGAAAACGCAAGAGAGCCAGGGCACGCCCCGCGGCCCAACGCCAGCGCACGCCAAAAAGCGGGGCGGCCAGCACGGCCTGCTCCAAAATCGGATGCACAGTCGCCGGAAGCAGATAACGGAAGACGTCGGCCAGCGGAAAACTATGCTGTTCGCTGAGCGAAATATTCAGGCCATTGTCCGTCGCCGCGGCTTGCAGCTCGAAATTGAACGAGCGGCAGAACTTTTTCCTGAGCGCCAGGCCCCAGGCTTTATTGATCCGCGCGCCGAAGGGCGCGTGGATCACCAGCTGCATGCCGCCGCCTTCGTCAAAAAAGCGCTCGGCAATAATCAATTGCTGCGAGGGCACGGCGCCGAGCACTGAGATCCCGGCGGCGATGTACTTGATGATTTGCTGGGCGCCGCCATCGTCAAGACCGCATTCCTCCTTGAGCCATTCACGGGCGCGTGCAGACGCCCCTTCGGCACCATTGTCACTCGGAGGACCGTCTTGTACGGCAGTGCGAGAGGCAATCTCCTCGCGCAACCAGGAGACTTGGGCCGAGAGTTCAGCCGTGCGCGCCGGGGCTTCGCCGCGCCAAAACGGGACGTTGGGCGCCGCGCCCTGAGCGTCTTCGACCAGCACGCGACCTAACTGCACGCGCCGGATGCGCCAAGATGAGTTGCCCAGCAGCATAACGTCGCCCGCCAGACTCTCCACGGCGAAGTCCTCGTCCACGGTGCCGACCAGCGTGTCGTCCGGGGAAGCGACAACGGTGTAGAGCGAATTTTCGGGAATGGCTCCGCCGCTGGTAATGGCGGCGAGCCGGCTTCCCCGGCGGCCCTTGAGGCGATGGTTGACGCGGTCGCGGAAAAGATAAGCGCTGTAACGGCCACGGCGGGCGGCGATACCTTCGGAGAGCATCTCCAGGATGGCATCGAAATCCGCGCGGGGCAGATCGCGGTAAGGATACGCGTGGCGAACTAGATCGTAGAGATCGTCCTCGCGCCACTCCTCCGCGGCGCAAGCGGCCACGATCTGCTGAGCCAAAACGTCGAGTGGATTGGCAGGAATTTCCAATCTATCCAGATCGCCCGAGCGCACGCAGCGCACCAAGGCAGCACATTCCACCAACTCGTCGAGGGTAGTGGCGAAGATGCGACCCTTGGGAACCGCGCCACGCCAATGGCCGGAGCGTCCGATCCGCTGCAGGGCTACGGCAATGGCACGGGGCGAGCCGATCTGGCAGACCAAATCCACAAAGCCGATATCGATGCCCAACTCGAGCGACGCGGTAGCCACGAGCACGCGCACTTCGCCAGCCTTCAGCTGGCGTTCCGCCGCGAGGCGGAGCTTGCGCGAGAGGCTGCCGTGGTGCGCCGCCACGGCTTCTTTGCCGAGCCGCTCGGCCAGATGATGGGCCACGCGCTCGGAAAGCCTCCGGGTATTGACGAACACCAGCGTGGAACGGTGCTCCAGAACGAGGGCCGCGATGCGGTCGTAAATCTCGCCCCACATTTCGTTGGAGGCCACCGGGCCGAGTTCGCTGGAAGGCACTTCGATGGCGATATCCATCCGGCGGCCATGGCCGGTATCAACGATCACGGGCGCGGGCCGGTTGTTCCCGGCGAGGAATTGCGCGATGGAATCGATGGGCTTCTGCGTGGCGGAAAGGCCGATGCGCACAGGCGGGCGCGGGAGCAAAGCTTCGAGCCGTTCGAGTGAAAGGGCCAGATGCGCGCCCCGCTTATCGTCGGCGACCGCGTGGATCTCGTCCACAATCACCGTTTCGATATTGCGCAGGATGGCCCGGCTCTTTTCGGCCGTAAGCAAAATGTAGAGCGATTCTGGGGTGGTCACCAGAATATGCGGCGGTCGCACCAGCATCTTGCGGCGCTCATGCATCAGCGTATCGCCAGTGCGAACGCCAACGCGGATTTCGGGCATCAGCAGCCCGCGCTGGGCGGCTTTCTGAAGAATTTCGCCGAGCGGAACCTCGAGATTTTTCTGGATATCGTTGCCCAGGGCCTTCAGCGGCGAGACGTAAAGCACTTCGGTGGCGTCTTGCAGTTCTCCAGCCAGCGCTTTGCGCACAAGACGGTCGATACAGGCAAGAAAGGCGGCGAGGGTCTTCCCCGATCCGGTGGGTGCTGAAATTACCGTGGTGCGCCGGGCCAGGATGTGAGGCCAGCCCAGTTCCTGCGGCTCTGTAGGCGAGATGAAGCGCTCCAGGAACCACTCGCGGACAATAGGATGCGCCCAGTCGAGAGGCTGACCGGGGGGCGCGCCGTGCGAGCCCTGAACGATAGAAAGTCCTTCGGACGCGTTCGCAGCCATTTGCTAATTGTAGCGCGCCGGCGAAGAGAGCGCGAAGCTGCGCACCCGGAATGCAGGCCTTGAAGAACGCAAAATCCACGCGGTCTCACGGGCACCGCCTTACTCGGGTTTGGCTACGGACAACAGCTCTTCGGCGTAGAGAGCGCCTTCCGGCGTGTCTTCGTGCTTGAAATAGGTGAAGACGTCGCCCGATTGCGCAAGCTCGTGAGCCCTTTTGGCCAGCTCGGAGCGTTCTTGCGCGGAATAGCTTTGCTTGCGCAGCCTGAAATAAGTGAAGTCGGCGGTACGGACATGCGGAGTCTCTAATTTTTCGCTCTCCGCCTCGCAGAGAGCGGCGTTGGCCTCGCGCAGAAGGGCGAAGACTTCCTCGGTGAACCAGGAGTCGTGGCGAAATTCAAAGGCCGCGCGGGTATCGCGCGGAAGCTGTGCGAGAAAATCCTTGAGCCGCGGCAAATCGCAGCGCAAGAACGGCGGCAACTGAAAGAGCACCGGTCCCAGCTTGCCGGCTTCGCGCAAATCGCTGAGCGAGGCGAGGAATCGGGAAGTCACGTCTTCAGCGTCCTTCAACCGCTTGATATGCGTGATGGCCTGATTGGCTTTCACCGCGAATTTAAAATCCGCGGGTGTGGCGGCAATCCATCCTGAGAGCAATTTGCCGGTGGGGAAGCGGCGAAATGTGTAGTTCAGCTCGACCGAATTCAAGCGGCAGCTGTAATAGCCGAGGAATTTTGCGGCGGCGAGCTTGGCGGGATAAAAATCGGGCTTCCACTGCGGGTAGGCCCAACCAGACGTCCCTGCATACAGCTTACCCGTCATCTCTCAGCGTCGTTCCTCGCTGCTTGAACTCGCCCGTGCGACGCGAGCGGCAAAAACCCCGTGCTTGGCACGAGTTCATGGCGATTATCCAAGGTAACTTCCACACATATTACCTCGGACATGAACGCGTTGCGCCATTCGAACCAAGCCTTCAGCAGACCCGCAGCCAATATGCAGGTAGCCCAGAAGTCCACGCCAAGGATCTGGTAAAGCCGTTGCATCCTTGCGCCGGGCGTCAACACTTCGATCGCTTCAATCGTTGCGGCCGCGTAGATAAACGCCTTCGACCAAGCAGATGGAATTCCCTTGCGCGCGAGGAGAGCCGCCGCGACCATCGCCGGCCATAGCAATACGACAAAAGCGATGCGGTGGGCAAAGGGTTCGAGCACTGGAAGTGCGCAAAACGCGAGGCTATCCATGACGAGGGCTTGCGTCGGATTGCCAGCGTCTTCCATGGTCTGGCGCGCCATCCACAGAAGCCCGAGGTAAGCAGTACCCACGAGGACGGCCCAAATCCAGGGAATGTAGACGGGATTGAGATTCAGGAGATGAAGCTGGACGTAATTTCGATCCGTCCAGCCGGAGTAGTCCATAAGCGTCAGATACCTTTCCAGAATGCCACTGAGGGACTGATGGGGAAACCACATGCCCACCTGCAGGCTGCCCGTGGCCCACTCCTGCGCAGCCCACTCTCGAAGAAGATGGAGATTGCCGTTCCATCCAAAGTATGCCGCCGGCAAGAGCGTCAATCCGCCGATCAGAGCGAGGGTTCGCAGGACCATAGGTGTGCGCCGGCGAGCCGCCAGATAGGGCACAAAAAACAGCGGCCATACCTTCAAACTGGCGGCCAGGGCCAGGAGAAAGACCGCCGCGTGGCGGTGCTCATCGAGCCAGAGCATGGTTGCCGCGACCATAGCAAAGATCAGGAACTGCACATTCCCCAGGCTGAGTTCCTGCGCTACGAACCCGCCGCACATGAGCATGAGAAGGAGCCACCAGTAGCCGGTCCTGGCAAGACCCAGACGGCGCCCTAGCGCGCGAATCACAAAATATAAGGCCGCGCACTTCAGGACAGCCCAGACCGCGACGGCTGCTTTATAGGGCAGCAATGCAAAAGGCAGGAAAACGAGCAAAAACAGCGGCGTATAGCGGAAATATTGGGGCCAGCCGATACCGCTCAGCGGACCATACAAATGACCATGCCCTTCGACCATTACGCGCGATGCGCGGTAATAAACCATAAAATCGCTGGAACGCGTAGCGCGAACATACAGAAAGAAGACGGCTAGCGGCGCCAGTATAATAAAAAGCACCTGAAGCACACGATTAGGGCGCATGCAACACTCCCCCGACGAATTGTCAAAACGCTTGAGCTGTGTTGTCTACCCGTGCCTCCGACAGCACGAGTGAAGAAACTCGAAGACTGGAACGAGTAATATCACAGAAGCCGGCCCATGAGAAGTTCGATCCGCGAAATTCGAAGCTCGATTGACTCAGGACTCCTGAGGAGTAAACTGCGCTCGCGATCTCGCTAAATGGCGCCTCCGATGCCAACGGCACAGCAAGAATCTCCAAGCACCGTGCATTCAACTTTGTCACACATCGGCGAGTTCGGGCGCGCGTTCTGGCGCCGCCTCAATCTTGCGGATCGGCTGGCCTTGGCCGCCGTGCTGATCTATGCCCTGCTAGCGCTCTTTGGGCTGGCCGAGAGGCGCGTTCCAGGCATCGCGATCTTGCGCGTGGCCGTCATCGTCGCAGCGGGTTATCTGGTCGTTCGCGGGATGCTTTGGACGCGCGCTCAGTGGCTCTGGAGCATGCGTAACCAATTGATCGACTTGTATGTTTTCCTGGCCGTCGTTCCTTTGGTGCTGCTGCTGGCCATGGGCGCGCTTTCGCTTTACCTCCTCTATTGGCATTTCGGAGCTTATCTTCTGTACGCGGACCTGCAGAAACGCATGGATCAGGTCGAGTCCACGGCCGACACGCTCATCACGGCCTATGCTCTGGAGAGCGCCGCGAGCGGCGCGGAAGCCCCGGTCGGTCCGGTTACGGCGCCGCCTCCGCGTCGTGAGGCGTTTTTCGCCGCAGCCCAGGAAAACTTTCCCGGGTTGAAGGTTGAATTGGGCGCCGGCCAGGAATTGCTCGCGCGAGGGAGCGGGGGGCGGCGGCCGCGCTTCGAAGGATTAGTGGAGGACCACGGCACATTGAAACTGCGCGCCGTGACGGCGCGGCGTTTGCTGAACGGCCAGGAGATCGTCCTTTCGGCCGAGGTGCCGGTAACGCCGGAATTCGTGGCCACGCTGGGGCCGCAGCTTGGCCCCGTGGAAGTCGTTATCGCACGCGCAGCACAGCAGGTGCCCCAACCCGCATTCTTTTATCGAAGCCGCGGCAGCATCCTCGTCCCTGTGCGGCAGGTGCAGGCTGCAGACCGCGCGCTGCCTCCTCGGCGGCACTGGTTCGACTTCAGAGTGACCGGCTTCGTGCGGCTCGATGCCGTGAATCTGGCCGACGTCTCGAATCCGCGAGCGGCCGTGCCGGTGATCGTGCGATACACGGCGTGGGCTTCGCAGATCAATGGGCTGCTGCTCGCGCTGGTCGGCGAATGGGGCGGCATAGCCGTGACGGCGTTACTCGTGGCCGGGGCGATTTTTCTGGTTATCGAATTTGCCGCCTTCGCCGGCAGCATCTCCCTGACGCGTTCAATGACGCGCGCCGTAGACGACCTTTATCAGGCCACGCGCTACGTCGAATCCGGCGATTTCAGCCATCGCATAGAAATCCGGCGGCGCGATCAGCTCGGCGCTCTGGCGAGCTCGTTCAACTCCATGACCGCGTCCGTGGCGACATTGATTGACGAGCAGCGCCAGCTTCAACGGTTGGAACACGAACTGGCCATTGCCCGCGAGGTGCAAGCTCAGCTTTTCCCGACGGAGAAACCCGCTGTGCAGGGTGTGGAGATCGAGGCGGTCTGCCGCCCGGCGCGCGTCGTGAGCGGGGATTATTACGATTTCCTGCCGCTGGGCCCAGGACGCCTGGGTTTGGCGTTGGCGGATATCAGCGGCAAAGGTATCTCGGCCGCGTTGATTATGGCCAGCCTGCAGGCGGCGCTGCGCAGCCAGGCGCTATTCAACGGCCGGGGTCCCGGCGGCACCGCGGAAATTGTGGCCCGCCTGAACCAGCACCTGTTTCGTAGCACGTCGGCGGATCGCTACGCGACGTTCTTTTATGGCGTCTACGATGCTCAAACGCGCCGCTTGGAGTACACCAACGCCGGCCATCCTCCGCCGCTTTGCATCACCGGAGAAAAAGTGCAGCGGCTGAGCGTGGGCGGCACGGTGCTCGGCCTTTTCGACGATCGCCGCTATGAATCGCAAGTGATCGAAGTGCCGCCCGGAAGCCTGCTGATTGCTTACAGCGACGGCCTAACCGAAGCGGAAGATCCGGACGGCCGCGAACTCGGCGAGCAGCGCCTGCTCGACGTGGTTTTGCGCTTGCGGCAGGAGACAGCGCGGGCGGTGCTAAAGAATGTGCTCGAGGCGGTCGACCGATGGACCGGGCCCGTCGAGCAGATGGACGACATCACGATTATCGTGGCGCGTTTCTGACCAAACAATATGGCGTGGATAACAACGGAATGTTTGCACGGGCCACGACCGACTGATAATCCGAACGACTTGCCCGAGACTCTCAGACTACTTCTTCGTTCCAGTTTTCCAGGCGTTCCTTCACGCGGCGCATGAACTGATGCGCCATGGCCCCATCCACGACCCGGTGGTCGTAACTCAAGGTGAGATACACCATGGACCGGATGGCAATGGCATCGTCAATAACGACTGGGCGCTTCTGGATGGCCCCGATGCCTAAAATGGCTACGTTGGGCTGATTGATCACTGGCAGACCCATCAACCCGCCGAAGGTGCCCGGGTTGGTGATGGAGAAAGTGCTTTCCTGAACCTCCTCGGGCTTCAGTTTTTTCGCGCGGGCGCGCTCAGCCAGATCGTTGATTCCCCGCTGCAGGCCGAGGAAATTCTTCTCCTCGGCATTCTTGAGCACGGGAACGATCAAGCCCCAATCGAGCGCCACGGCAATACCGATATTGATCTCGCCGTGCAAAACGACGTTCGTGCCGTCGACGGAAGCGTTCACCATCGGGAAATCACGAAGGGCGTCCACGCAGGCGCGCACAAAAAAGGGCATGAAGGTAAGCTTCATCTGGTGCCTGCGCTCGAATTCGGCGCGAGCCTGCTCACGCACGTGCGCGATGCGAGTCATGTCCGCCTCATCGATGGAGTAGACGTGGGGCGAAACGCGTTTGGAAAGAACCATATGCTCGGCAATGCGCTGGCGCATCACGCTCATCGGCCGAACTTCGTAGTGGCCGAAATAGATGCGTTCGCGTGGCACGGCCGTCTCCAGCAGCGGTGAGGGCGAGGCTGGCGGTCCGGGAATTGATGGCGGAGCCGAAGGCGGCGGCGCAGCTTGGGGGGCGAGAGGGGCAGGCCGCTCGGCGGCGGAAATAGCCGCGAGCACATCTTTCTTGCTGATGCGCCCCCCGACGCCGCTGCCTTGAATGGTAGCTAGATCGATCTGGTTTTCACGCGCGAGGCGACGCACGAGAGGAGAGCTGCGAATGCGTTTGCCGTCCGGGGAAACGCTCTCTTCCTCTTCGTCCTCGGGCGTCGAAGCCTCTTGAGACGCAACATCCGGCATCGGCTTTTGTTGTAGAGGCGACGCAACTCTTCGCTCAGCACGCACTTCGGGCTGTGGCTCCGCTCTTTGTGGACTCTGAGGCCGAGTTGCAGATGGAGGCTGCGCCGTAGGAGCCTGGGCCTTCGCCGATGCGGCTGGTGCGGCTGGCGCTTCAGCCGGGCCAGCGGCCACGGACTTCGCCGCGGACTGGGATCCCGCGGAGTCGATGACGGCTACGACGGTCTGGATGGGGACCGTCTTGCCCTCTTCGACGCGAATCTCCTTGAGGACACCGGCGGCCGGTGATGGGATTTCGGCATCGACCTTGTCGGTGGAGATTTCGAAAAGCGGCTCATCGCGTTCTATCGAGTCTCCAGGCTTTTTCAACCATTTCGTGATGGTGCCTTCGAAGATGCTTTCCCCCATCTGGGGCATGATGACTTCGACGGCCATGGCTCTCTCCTATACCTCACGTGTGGAACTCGCTGCGCCATAAACCGCGAGACCGCAGCACCGGACACCATCTAAAGCATGCACTCGGCGGTTCGATAAGTTCAATAGCGGGCCAGATCGCGCGCTGCTGCCGCAATGCGCTCCGCGTTGGGCAGAAAATGCTCCTCCAGCGGCGGCGAAAACGGCACCGGCGTATCGAGCGAGGTCACCCTCCGAACGGGCCCGTCCAAATCCTCGAAAGCCGAGTCGGTGACCACCGCGGCAATCTCGCCGGCGATGCCGCCCGTACGCGTATCTTCGTGCACCACGAGCAACTTGCTCGTGCGCCTGACGGATTCGATGATGGTCTCGCGATCGAGAGGCAGCAGCGTGCGCAGGTCTACGACTTCGGCTTCTATGCCTTCTTGCGCCAGTTGCGCGGCGGCGTCCAGCGAAGAGTGCACCATGGCAGCGTACGTGACGATCGTCAAGTCGCGCCCCGGGCGCCGCACGATGGCTTGGCCAATGGGTACGGTGTAATCCCCTTCCGGAACTTCTTCCTTTATGCGCCGGTAGAGAAATTTGTGTTCAAAGAAGAGCACAGGATTGTTATCGCGTATGGCAGATTTGAGCAGCCCCTTGGCATCGTAAGGCGTGGCAGGATAGACCACCTTCAGGCCAGGCGTGTGCACAAAGTACATCTCCGGATTCGCGGAATGGAACGCGCTCCCGTGCACGCCGCCGCCGGCAGGTCCTCGAATGACAATGGGCACAGGAGCGCCCCAGCGATAGTGGGATTTGGCCGCGAAGTTGGTTATCTGGTTGAAGGCGCAGGCAATGAAGTCGATGAATTGCATCTCGGCCACTGGGCGCAGGCCGAGATAACTCATACCCACCGCGGCGCCCACAATGGCGGTTTCGCTGATGGGAGTATCGATGACGCGCTCCCAGCCGAAGCGCTCGAGAAGGCCGGCGGTAGCCTTGAACGCGCCCCCGTAAACGCCAATATCTTCCCCAATCAACAAGACCGCCGGGTCGCGGTCCATCTCTTCGAGCAGGGCTTGCCGAATGGCATCGAGATAAGTTAGCTGGGGCATGCTATCTCCGCGTCCTGCGAGGCGCACGGGCCGGCACTTTGTTCTTGCCATCCTTTTGCGCCGGCTGCGCAGGTTTTGGCTCGATGGCCGAATCCTGCCGCTCGGCCTGATCGCTGGGACGATCATCCTGATCGTTGGCACGATCATGGGGGGGACGATCATGGGAATCTTCGCCCGCCACCTGCACGGCGCCAAAACTGGAGATGGTCCATTCCGGCTTCACACTGGACTCCGGCGGCATCAGTTCCTCTTTAGCGCGACGCCATTCCGCTTCCACAGTGTGACAGCCCTCACAGTAAACCCCTTCTTCGGCGAGTTCCGGCGGCGGAAAGGGAGAATTCTCGGCGAACTCGAGATCGGCGGCCAACTCGCTTTCGATGCGCTCGTCTATCGCGGTTTTGTCCTTTTCGTTCCACAGATCATGCTGGCTAAGGTATTTCTCGTACCGGCTCAGTGGATCGCGCGCTTTCCAATACTCCAGCATTTCACGTGGGACGTACTCAGCGGCGTCGTGCTGCGCATGTCCGGTCATGCGCATGGTTTTGGATTCGATCAGCACGGGGCCCTCGCCCCGGCGCGCCTGCTCGACCGCTTCGCGGGCCGTGCGCCAGACAGCCACGACGTCATTGCCATCCACTATGTAGCTGGCGATCCCATAAGCGCGGGCTCGCTCGGCAAAGTCGCGCAAGGGAGCTTGCCGGCTGACCGGGGTGGAGTACGCCCATTGATTATTTTCGACAATAAGGACGAATGGCGCGCGCTGCACGGCGGCCAGGTTCAGGCCTTCGTGAAACGCGCCCGTGGACGTGCCGCCGTCGCCGATCCAGGTCATGGACACGATTTTCTGGCCCAAGTAGCGACCGCCCATGGCCACTCCGGTCATCACCGGGATCAGATCGCCCAACATCGAGATCGGAGAGACGACATGCCGGCACTTCAAATCGCCGAAGTGGCTCGTGCCGTCCTTGCCCTGGGTTGGCGAGGTAACACGCGCCATGTATTGGGTGAGAATGTCGCGCGGCTTGTAGCCGCGGACCAGGAGCGCGCCCACGTTGCGGATCATCGGCGCGATCCAATCGCCCTCGGCCAAGGCGTAGGCCGTGCCAACCGACGTAGCTTCCTGCCCTAGGCTTCCATACAGGCCGCCGACGACTTTATTTTGCCGGAATAGGCGTACCAGCAATTCCTCGAGCGAGCGGTTAAGCCGCATGTAGTAGTAGAGCTCGAGCGACTGTTCCCTGGTCAGATCGCGACGCGTTCCGTCCGGCTTCATGAGATCTCCTTCACGCCGTGCCCACGGGTATCGATTCCCGCAGCCAATCGTCAAGATCGCCGGATGTCGCTGATGTCAACTCCAGGCCAAAAGCTTCACTAAATCCATCGCTCAAACGCGCCACCGCCTCTGCGCGCGAAACGGAATGGCCGAGCAACTTCTCGAGCGAAGTGACGCGGCAATCGGCAATGCCGCAAGGCGTGATGAGATCGAAAAGGCACAAATCGGTGGAGACATTGTAAGCAAACCCGTGAGACGTGACCCAGCGGCTGATGTGCACGCCGATGGAGGCAAGCTTTTCTTTGGGGCGCAAATGATCGCCGCCCCAAGCACCAGGCTGAACCCACACGCCCGTGCATCCCGGAACACGGAACGCTTCGATCCCGAACGAGGAGGTTGCCTGGATCATGCACTGCTCGAGCTGCCGCACGTACCAAACCACGTCGCGGCGAATTCCGTTCAGGTCCAGAATCGGGTATCCGACAATCTGGCCGGGGCCGTGATAAGTGATATCGCCACCGCGATTGGTGTGATGAAATTCGACGCCTTGAAGGCTGAGGAGATCTTCGGAAACGCGCAGGTTTTCGAGCTTCCCATTGCGGCCGAGGGTGATGACGTGGGGATGTTCGCAAAAGAGCAAAAGGTCAGGCACGGCGGCAAGCTTGCGCGCGGCAACCAGCCGCTGTTGTAGGGCGGCGGCTTCTCTGTAGCCGATGAGCCCCAGGTCAATCGTCTTGCAGTTCTTCATGGCGGGAGTTCCTGACGAACACCTTCTGCCACCGCAGCGGCAGTCCTCGACGCGAGGCATTCGCGAGGCAAGCGCGCTTAGATGTTTATGGCCAAGCCTCGCACCGAAGCAAATGCGTCTCCCATGGCCTCCCACAACGTGGGATGGGCATGCACGGTGAAGAGCATATCGTCAATCGTGGCTTCGAGCTGCAGCGCCGTCACGGACTCGGACAAAATTTCCGTCGCCAGAGGCCCGATGATATGCACGCCCAAAATCTCAGACGTCTTGTTGTCCGCTACTACTTTGATGAAGCCTTCGTGGTGATTGATTATGGAAGCTTTGCTATTGGCCAGGAAGGGGAACTTTCCGGTCTTTACGTCATATCCCGCTTCGCGAGCCTGCTTTTCGGTGAGGCCAATGGACCCGATTTGCGGCTCGCAGTAGGTCGCGTTGGGGATGCGGCTCCTTTCGAGCGTCGGCACCTGGATGCCGGCGATCCGCCCGACGGCGATAATGCCTTCCATGGACGCGGCGTGCGCCAGTTGGGGCATTCCCGCCACGATATCCCCGATCGCATACACCTGCGGCTCGGCAGTCTCCATATAGCGTCCCACATGCACAAAGCCGCGCTCGAGTTTCGCCTGCGTCTTCTCCAAACCAACGTTTTGCGTGAGCGGAGACCGTCCCACGGCGATGAGAACGACATCGGCGGCAAGATTTTGCGAGGCGCCCGACTTATCTTTAAAGACGACGGCCGCTCCGGCCCCGTCCCCCTTAACCGATTGCACTGTCGCTTCCGTGAAGACACCGATCCCGCGCTTGCGAAAGGCCTTCTCCAATTCCGCGGAAATTTCCTCGTCCTCGAGAGGCGCCACTCGCGGGAGCATCTCAAGAATCGTTACTTCGGCGCCGAAGGAGCGAAAAATGGAGGCGAACTCAACTCCAACGGCGCCTGCGCCTACCACAACGAGGCGCCCGGGAATTTGCGGCAGCTTCAAGATATCGCGGTTGCCAACAATCACCTGGCCGTCGAATGAGACACCGGGAATGGAACGCGCTTCGGAGCCCGTGGCAAACATGATGTGTTTGGCTTCGACGTCGGTGATATTGCCGGCGTTCTCCACCTGTACGTGATGCGGCGCCGCCCAGCGCCCCCAGCCTTTCATGGATTCCACTTTATTCTTCCGAAACAGGAACTCGATGCCTTTGGCGTGTTTATTGACGATGCGCTCCTTGCGGGCCAGCATCGCGGGCCAATTGACCTTGACATCGGAAACCTCAATGCCGAATTCGCTGGCGTGCTGGAAAGCTTCGTAGAGTTCGGCGTGGTACAGCAGGACCTTGGTTGGAATGCATCCGACGTGAAGGCACGTGCCGCCCAGAAAGCCGTCTTTCTCGATGACCAGCGTCTTTAATCCCCATTGGGATGCGCGAATGGCGGTAACATAGCCGCCCGGTCCGCTGCCGATGATTGCTAAATCGTATGCAGCCAAGGTAACCTCCGACACTTCGCCGCCGCGAGAGTACTTGCTCCGGAGGCCATTTTCGCCGAACGCGGATCCAGACGGGGAAAAGTGGATCGCACCGGAATTGCCTGATCGAGCCGGGCGAGCACCCGCGAGTGACACCCCGCGAAGACGCGAAAATCCAATTTTAGCAACGCGTATCCAGGGTCGCAACTTTCGGTGAGGGGGTGGCAAAGCGTGGCGTGCAAAGTAACAAAACCGAAGATAGGCGTAGAACTGTAGCGTTCGCAAATTAATTACCGATAAGGGAATCCAAATCAGTTTTTTGGAATCTTAGTAACGGAGCCGAAGCCCGCGAGGGGCTTCCTTGACACTGGGAAAGGCGGTACGTACAATGACCGTTTTGAAAACTGCCGATAAAGCCCACAGTGGGGCTGCAAGCATGGATAAGAAGCGTCTCGAATACTACAAAAAGAAGCTGCAGACCAAGCGCGAGGAGTTGGTGCGGAGCATCGCGCGCACGGAAGAGGAAGGCCGCTCGGCCGACGACGATCCGACGGTAGACCTGGCGGACAAGGCTGCCAATTCCTATACCAAAGAGTTCCTGTTCGGACAGAACAATACGGATCGAACGACCTTGCAGCAGATCGACGAAGCGCTCAGCCGCATCCGTAATAATACTTTCGGGACCTGCATGAACTGCGAAACCGAGCTGCAGCAAAAACGGCTGGAAGCTGTGCCTTGGGCCAGCCACTGCACAGCCTGCCAGGAAAAGCACGAGCAAGGCCTTCTGTAGCCTGTTCCCGACAAGGTTTGAACGGCGCCCGGGGCTGGGACTTTGCGTCCTAGCCCTGTTTTCATATAACCTTGCCCTCGCGAGGGTAGCTTGCGAAGCGTTCACGCGTGTATGCAAGGACTGCGGGAGGCGCTCGCATCGATTCTTTTTCCCGCGCCCTGCCGGATTTGCGGCGAGGCACTTGACTCCGCCAGCCGCATCCCTCTCTGCCGCTCCTGCCTCATCTCCTTGCGGTCTCTCGAGGGACCCTGCTGCGCCCGTTGCGGGCGGCCCTTCGCTTCGTCTGTAGCCGTCGACGTCCAGGGTTCGCCACTCTGCCATATTTGCCGCCGAGGTCTTTACGATTTCGATTTTGCCCGCAGCTACGGGGCCTACACGGAGAACATGACGGGAGCAATTCTGCTTCTGAAGTACCAGCAGGTAACGCCATTAGCTGGCTGGTTCGCGGCGGCCCTGCGGAGCACGTTTGAGAATCACCGCGAGACCTGTATGGCGGATGTAATCGTGCCCGTACCGGCGCACGTGGCGCGGTTGCGCGAGCGCGGTTACAATCATGCTGAGCTCATCGCCAAGCCGCTGGCGCGATCCCTGGGGCTGCCTTGCCGGTCCTATCTGCTGGTGCGCAGTAGACCCCGTCCGGATAAGCTGCGGCTCAGTTTGAGGGAGCGCTGGCGGAGCGTTCGCGGCGCGTATACGATGCGTAACGGCATGCGAGTTGACAAGCTTCGGGTTTTGCTGATAGATGATGTACTAACCACCGGTGCAACGCTCGATGCCTGTTCAAGAGCCTTGCGAAAGGCCGGAGCATCCAAGGTGGTAGCTCTGACGGTGGCTCGCGCAATCCCGCGCTGGGAGATTCCGGCGTAGAGTCGCCGCGCAGGGGGCCAGACGGATGAACTCGGGCTCATCAGATGAAGGTGTAAGTAGGCAGGACAAGCCTGTCCTGCCGATTGCGAACCGCGAAAGCCATCCTCCCCGTTCTATTCCGCCGCACGCCAGCCGCAAGCCAGCGGTCATGCAGGAGCCAGTATTGGTCCTGAACGCAACATTTGAGCCCATCAACGTGACGGCGGTCCGCAGAGCCATGGTTCTGTTGCTGAAGGGAGTCGCCCAGGCCGAGGAGTTGAACCACCACGAAGTGCATTCCACTTCGCGGGCCATGAAGGTGCCGTCAGTGATTCGTTTGCTCGCCTATCGGCACATTCCGCAACAAACCCGCGCTCTTTCGCGGAAGAATATTCTGCTGCGGGACCGCAACACGTGCCAATTCTGCGGCGCCGTTTTCCCCGCTTCGGAGCTGACCCTGGACCACGTGGTTCCGCGTTCGCGGGGCGGACGCTCCTCATGGGACAATCTCGTGGCCTGCTGCTACCAGTGCAATAATCGCAAGGGTGATCGCACGCCGGAGGAAGCGGGCATTAAGCTGGCTCGGCGGCCGCGCCCGTTTACGCTCTACACTTCTCGGCAGCTGATGCGCTTGATTGGCCACCGCGACGAGAAGTGGCGGAAGTACCTTTTTTACTGAAGGTTACAAGGCGCGAATCAGAGAGCCGAGCCTGCCTGAAAGATACAACGCCCTCAAGTTAGCCGGCATCTAAATCGTTAAGACCACTTCTAGGACACACCCCGGGAAGCAGCTACGGCGAAAGCCAAGGCTGCTTCCATTTTTTTTACGGCAGACTCCGCCGAAGAACCACGCGCAGGCCTCGGCGCCACCCCTCATTCAGCCCCACCCGACAGATTTCCATATTGGGGATCAGATAACGAGCCAAGACATCGGCGGCCGGATGAAATTGGAGTGCGGGCGCTATCAAGAAAAGCAAAGGCGGTTGTGAGCTGATGTTCAGGCCCGGGAAATAGCCGTAGCGGGGGAAATCCTCCTGCTCCTGATGATGGCGAACCCGCAACCAGTAATCGACCGCCTGCATAACCAACTGCACATCTTCGGCGGCCTTGAGCTCCATAATCACGAGCCGGCCGTCCAGCGTAATGCACAAGAGATCCATAATGCCGCGGTCCGCGGAGGAGGAGACGGGGATCTGGGTGTAAATAAAGCGCGGATCGATGCGCGGATCGATGCGCACGGCATCCGAGACCACCAGCGACTGCAGCCAGCGTTCGGGCTGCGCCCGATATAAACGATGCCGAGGCGAACCGGAGACGGGTGATCGGTAGGTGTCGAGTTCGCGAATGAGGCGATCGAGTTCCTGGCGGTTGGACGAAGAGAATGGCTGCTCGGAACCGATGCCGAAGAATATGGTTCCCTGCGACCAGCGGGCAAAGAGAAGACCGCGGAATCGCAGAGCAACTTCAGATGTGCCGGGGATCGGCTGTGCGGTAATGGCGGTGGGATTCAGCCGACAAATGGGCTCGATTGCCGGTCTGGCCTGGTTCATCACGGCTTCGACTTCCCGGCGCGGCACGAGCCAGGTTTTGAGATTGCCGCTGTCTTTCGGGTCGACCTGGCGTACTCGTCCCGATCGGGCGTCATAGGCATGGATTTCCACACTCGTGGAAGACGAAACCGCTTTCAAGCGGTGCGCTATAACGCTGCCCGTCTCTTCGGGAAAAAACAGGCGAAGAACGCTTACAGGTTTCCGTGATTGTCGCTGCCGGACATGGTCGAGCCAAAGCAGACCGAAGGTAAGGAGGGCATCGTAGGTGGCAGGGGTCTCGCCTGGCGCCGCGGCCATGATGGCCGCGCCATGATTTCCAGCGACGGTTAGGCCGCGAACATAATTACCGGAGAGAGAATGTTCGAGGTCGGCTGCCGAGGTTAGAGAGGAGACCGTCTCGTCTGGATATTGCTGGGCGAGCATTTCCCTGAAACGGGAACGAAATTGCTCTCGCCGCATCAGTCCTCGATGCGGCTCGCGCTCGCAGGATAAGAATTCAAGGCGCGCTGGCCGCGCGCGGCCGAAGCGGGTAACCTTGAGCGCCAGACCTCCAGAAGCATCGCTATCGATGCCAACCACGCGTCGAACGAGCGTACTTTCCGCAGACCACAAATGCAGCACGATCGCTCCGGCCTTCTCGCGCAATTCGTACTGGAAGTTTTCAAGGGACGCTACCCAAGAGCCGTTTTCCTGGACCTTTACGCGGCCGCTTGCGATTAAGCGCTGCAGCGCCTCGTTAACCGCCTCCCTCAATTCCATGGTGGCCGAGTATAGGCCAAAAGGGACAGGTAGTAGGCGAAATCACAGCGCCTAAGGCGCTTACTGAAGCTGCAGACCAGTTATGCGAATGGTAGGGTAAGCCTGGTTCCACTGCGCGGGAAGTGTTTCATAGCTAAGTTGAAAATCGCGACGATCGTTGGGAGCGAGGGGCACGGCCGTTGGGCTGAACAAACGCAGCTTATCTCGCAAAACCACCTGATTGAAGACGTCATGGAACTCGAGCGTAATCTCTATCTGCCGAACCGCCCGAGGGCCATTGTTCAAAACGGTTCCGAATACGAATGTCACCTCTTGATTGAGGAAGTTCGCCGCACGAGCGACCTTGGGTTCTAAAAACTGAATATTCTGCGCGTAAGCTTGTTCCGCAGGCCCCATAGGTAAGGGCTGCTCGACGACTTTGGCCGGGGCCGGCGTAAGCCGACCCGCAAGATAGATCATACCGAGCAGCACCAATGCCGCGGCGACGCCGACGAGTAAAACCATCGGCGCTCTGCTCTTTTCGTCGTCCAATAAGGGCTTTGGAGTATTGCTCATCGTCCGAAGGCCAGCCGCAAAATCAGCGTTTGCGGAGCGCCGGCACGCTCCATACGCTCCTGCACGGAGGAAATGTCGTAAGGCGTCCGCCAGAATTCCACTTCCCGGTGGCGGAGATCGAAGATGGCAAAAGCAGCTCGCGAATCGCCATCGCGCGGCTGCCCAATTGACCCCGGATTCAACAAGTAGCGTGTTCCCGGTTGCAGGCGAATTACGCTTCGATTCATCTTTGGATCCGGCTGCGGATCGATAGACTGGATGCTGTCTCCGTCAAACGAAAAGCCACCCTGAATGTGGGTGTGGCCGAAGAAGGTGACCGTCCGAGGCGAAGTGAGTATACCGTCCAGCGCTCGATCGGGAGTAAAAACATACTCGTCCTCGTCTTCTACCGCGCCGTGCACCAGTGCGACCCCTTCAGCCTCTAGCGGCCCGCCAGGCAGGTTCCGCAAGTACTCGAGATTCTCGGGAAGAAGCTGCGCGCGGGTCCATTCAATGGCGGCCCGAGCGGCCGGATTGAAATCCTCCAGATTCGCAGCGCCCCCAACGGCTTTATCGTGATTGCCGCGAACAGCCGCGCTCACCAGTGAACGCACGCGCTGCACAACTTCATTCGGGTCGGGTCCGTAGCCCACGACGTCCCCAAGACATACCGCCTTCTCCCAATGCCCGGCGCAGGCTTCGAGCGCCGCTTCGAGCGCGGTCGCGTTCGCGTGCACGTCGCTGAACACCAGCAAGCGCATGGGAAGACCGCCGAAAACGGCAGCGGAAGAGTATAGATTATAGAGGAGGCCCAGAGCTTTTGCGACGCCAACTGCCAACGCGAGCTGGTGAGACGGAAACTACTGCAAACGGAAACTGACGTTGACCTTGATGTGAATGGGAATCGGCTCTCCATTCAGCCGCGCGGGCTCATACTTCCAAAAGCGGAGCGAATCGACGGCCGCTTGTTGCAGAAGCGGAGAGCCGTTGATGACCTTTGTGGACACAACCTTTCCCGTGCTGTCGATGAGCGCGTCAATAAGAACATCGCCTTCCGCATGGGCGGCTTTGGCGGCGGCAGGATATGCCGAGGCGACGGAAGAGATGAGCTTCGGTTGCACGAGTTGTCCGCCTCTAATGGCTGCCGGCGGCGGCCCAGGAGAGGCCATGGAACTGCTGGCGCCGAAGGTGTTCGCAACGTTGATTCCCTTGGGCAGTGCGGCAGGGTCAGACGTTAGCACTGGCGGAGGTTCCACGGCAGTGATTTTCGCCGCCGTTCTCATGTTTGGCGCTGAGATCTTGCCCACGTTTATATTCGCACGTACGGTGGGCTGCGATTCAGGTTCGGAGCGCACCTCGACTTTGGGCTGTGGTTGAGGTTCGGAACGCACTTCGACTTTGGGCGTCTCGATGCTCAGGCGGGCGGGCGTGGGTTGAGGCACACTCGAACTTCCCGGCCCAGTGGTGCCCGGTAAAGTCGAGATACTCGAGGCGGGTGCGACCGAGTTGGACTTGACGGAGGCGTTGGAGATCGGCGCAGCCTCTGCCGTTGCTCGACCCGGCATAGGCATCGTCGCAACCGTCTCAGACGTTGCGGTTGAGACCGGCGCCGTTGAAGCCTGCTGGGTGATCGCAAGAGCCCGGTTCCAACGCAGGAAGAGAGCGCCACCTACGGCGCCAATAGCCAGCAGCACGATCGCTGCTGTCAAGGTCAAGACGATCCTCTTGTTCGAGCCCTTATTTTCCTGGTCCTTGGCTTCCGAGAGGCTTGGGGAGTCGAACGATTCCAATCGTGGGACACGAGACGGAACGATACGCGGCTGGTTGGTGGATATGGCCGGCGCGGACGGAATCTCTGAAATCTGAGGCGCAGCAATAGGGATTTGCTGAACAGCGTCTCGCGACCTTCCGGCGGGCGCATCCGTCAGCGAAGTCACCTTTAGGGGTTGCGTGAAGACCGGCTTCGCTTCGGCAGACGGCGCCGAAACCCTTGCCGTAGATTCTGGTTGCACTGCCGGCATACTCACTTTGGGAACTGCTGTTATCGGCGTTGGCGCCTGCGGTGGCGGGGCTGGCGACACGACGCCAAGGGGAGCTTTGTCTTTCGCAACGGGGCGTTCGGCCTGCCGCGGTTCCTCCCAGAAACCGAGGGCCCGCTGCGTAAACTCCAGGTTCACGTAGTTCTGAATTCCGGGCTGCGTTTTCACGCTCGTGACGCGGCAAATTACGTCCGCCCCCGTCCGGTTATTCGTGACTACGACTAACTCGCCGGGGGTCACCATCGCCGACAAGCGCACCACAGCGCCCTGCGGAAAAATGATCACGGTGCGCGTCTCTTCATGCACCGGCGGAAGTTTGCCCGCGCCCTTGGACGCCGCTGAATATCGCGACGCGTGAATCGTCACAGGCACTTCTGCGCCGATGGCATCGCTAGGCTGGGAACCTTGTATTTCGCTCTTGGCCATGCCTTCAGCCGTGGTGGCTTCGAAGAGGGAGTCCTTCGCAGTGCTTGGCATTATGGGGTCCTTTACAGCGCCCACGGGCGCTCCGTCTTGACCTAAGGCTTTTGCCTTGGCGCTAATTCTGCGGTGCGCTTAAAACTTGCGTAATAGTACTTCCGTACTGCCAGATACCAATCCGGCACCCTATGGCCCTTGCAGTGTCTTCCCGGAGCAGATTGGCCAAGCAGCGATGATGTACCGTGCCCGTGGGGGTCTTAGCGGATGAGCATGCAATCGCCGTAACTGTAAAAGCGATAGCCGGAGGCGACGGCATGGCGGTAAGCAGATAACACCGTTTCGCGGCCCGCAAACGCGCAAACCAGCGCGAGTAAAGTGGAGCGAGGCAGGTGGAAATTCGTCAGGAGCTGATCGATTGCCAGGAACCGATGCCCGGGACGAATAAAGATATCCGCGAAAGTTCGTCCGGCGGCAATCGCCGCGGGGGGGCGGCCAGCGGCCATCGATTTCTGAGCGGCATCCTCGAGCGCACGAACAACTGTGGTACCCACAGCTAAAATCGGCCTGCTCTGGTGGCGAGCGGATGCTATCGCCGCCGCCGCACCCTCCGAAATCTCATAGGCCTCGGAGTGCATAACGTGGTCTTCCAGAATCTCCGAACGTATGGGCTGAAAGGTGCCGAGGCCAACTTCGAGCGTGATCTCGACGATCTCGATTCCCTTCTGGCGCAATTCGGAGAGAATCGCGGGCGTGAAATGAAGGCCTGCCGTTGGCGCAGCGACTGCCGCCGGATGTTTCGCAAATACCGTTTGATAGCGCTCCCGATCTGAGCCTTCGTCCGATCTGCGGATGTATGGAGGCAAAGGCATATGACCGGCCCGGTTGATGGCTTCAGATACCTCGGCCCCGTTCTCGGCGCGGAATCGGAGCTGCCGAAGCCCATATTCTCCGCGCCAGATCACTTCGGCCTCGAGTGCCGCCCCCTCAAAAAATAGCTTCTCTCCAATTCCGACTTTCCGTCCAGGGCGGACGAGGGCTTCCCACACATCGGAGTCTATGCGGCGAGTGAGCAGCACCTCGATGCGGGAGGAGAGGTGCCCCTTCGGGCCATGCTTTCCCGGCGGCTCGGCAAGGATCCCGGCCCGCTGGGCGAAGAGCCTCGCCGCGATCACTCGGACATCGTTTACGACCATCAACTCGTTGCCCTTAAGCCGCGAGGGCAACTCCCTGAAATAGGCGTCCTCAGTTTGGCCAGAAATTCGATCAAGCAGAAGCATGCGGGAACCAGAGCGATCGTCGGAAGGCTTCTGTGCGATACGATCAGCGGGAAGGGTGTAGTCAAATTCTGAAATCTGCACTAGCTGATGATAGCATGCTTGCTATCTAACGCACTGAAATAAAAGCAGATTAGCAATGTGAAGATATCAGCTTTTTATACTTGACATGCGTACGCTCATATTATATGCTCCGCTTGACAATAAGCAGTGTCCCGGGAGATGGAAGAAATAACCAAAGGGATGTTACTCGAAAAGGCCCGGCCCTCCTGGCCCCCTTTCGGTCTAAGATGAACCGAGGGCGAAGTTCGAGAAGGAACAAACATGCTGCGATACGACAAACTAACGGTAAAAGCTCAAGAGGCGCTGCAAAAGGCGCAGGACATTGCTGGCAATGCGGGTCAACAGCAGGTGGAGCCGCTGCACCTGCTGGCTGCTCTGGTCGCGCAGCCGGACGGAGTTGTGCCTCCACTCTTGAACCGCCTCGGCGTGCGCCCTGAGACCCTGGAAGCGGAAATTGCCTCGCAAATCGAGCGTCTGCCCAAAGTGAGCGGCGTTTCGCAGCAATATCTGAGCAAGGAGACAAACGAAGTCCTCGAAGCGGCATTCGACGAAGCGGAAAAGTTCAAGGACGAGTACGTTTCAGCCGAACATATCCTGCTGGCCATCGCAGCGAGAGCCAAAGACCCGGCGGGACAGCTGCTGGCACGCCATGGAGCTTCCCGCGATGCCATTCTGCAAGCGCTCGCGACGGTGCGCGGAAGCCATCGGGTAACTTCGCAAACGCCCGAATCGACGTTTCGCGCGCTCGAGCAGTATGCGCGCGATCTGACGGAACTGGCGCGCCGTGGCAAGCTCGATCCCGTGATCGGGCGCGATGTGGAGATTCGCCGCGTGATGCAGATCCTGGCGCGGCGCACCAAGAACAATCCGGTGTTAATCGGAGAGCCGGGCGTGGGTAAAACGGCGGTGGTGGAGGGCCTGGCGCAAAGAATCGTGGCTGGCGACGTGCCCGAGGTCCTCAAGCCCAAACGCATCGTAGCGCTTGACCTTGCCGCGCTCGTGGCGGGCACGAAGTATCGAGGCGAATTCGAAGACCGGCTGAAGGCGGTCCTCAAAGAGATCACCGAAGCGGAAGGCCAGATCATCTTGTTCATCGACGAACTGCACACGCTGGTGGGTGCGGGCGCAGCGGAAGGTTCGATGGACGCTTCGAACATGCTCAAGCCGGCCCTCGCCCGGGGCGAACTTCGCGCCATTGGCGCCACTACCATAAACGAATACCGCAAGCACATCGAGAAGGATCCGGCGCTGGAACGGCGCTTCCAGCCGGTACTGATCGCCGAGCCATCCGTTGAAGATACGATTGCCATTCTGCGGGGCCTGAAAGACCGCTATGAACTGCACCACGGCGTGCGCATTAAAGACGCTGCCATTATCGCCGCGGCTACGCTTTCAAACCGCTACATTACCGACCGGTTTTTGCCCGATAAGGCTATCGATTTGATCGATGAAGCGGCGGCGGCTTTGCGCATGCAGCTCGATTCGCTCCCCGTGGAGATAGATGAGATCGAACGGCGCATTATGCAACTGGAGATCGAGCGCCAGTCGCTGCTCAAGGAAAACGACCCGCATTCGCGCGAGCGACTCGGGCAGCTCGATCAACAACTCGCCGGGCTGCGCGAGCAATCGAACGCTCGCAAGGCGCGCTGGCAGGTGGAAAAGGATGCCATCGCCGGCATCGGCAAACAAAAAGAGCAGATTGACGCGCTGAAAGCGGAGGAGCAACGCTACGAGCGGGCGGGCGACTTAGCCAAAGTCGCAGAGATTCGCTACAGCAAGCTGGCGCAGGCCGAGCGTGCACAACAGGAGGCGCAGAAGCGCTTGGAAGAGCTGCAGAAAAGCGGCCGCATGCTCAAAGAAGAGGTGGACGAAGAGGACATCGCCGCGCTGGTCAGCAAGTGGACCGGCATCCCCGTCGGCCGGCTGCTCGAAGGCGAGGCCAGCAAACTGGTCACCATGGAAGATCGGTTGCGCCAGCGCGTGGTCGGACAGGAAGACGCTCTGGAGCGGGTTTCGAACGCCATACGGCGCAACCGCGCCGGGCTCTCAGACCCGAATCGACCGATAGGTTCATTCATCTTTCTCGGCCCAACAGGCGTCGGAAAAACCGAACTGGCCCGGGCATTAGCGGAATTTCTGTTCGACGACGAGCGTGCCATGATCCGGCTGGACATGTCGGAATACATGGAGAAACACTCGGTCTCGCGAATGATCGGCGCGCCGCCAGGTTATGTGGGCTACGAGGAAGGGGGTCAGCTGACCGAACAAGTGCGCCGGCGGCCTTATTCCGTGGTGTTATTTGACGAGATCGAGAAGGCCCATCCGGACGTTTTCAATGTTCTTCTGCAGATTCTGGAAGACGGCCGTCTAACCGATGGGAAGGGGCGCAAGGTGGACTTCCGCAACACGGTGCTGATAATGACCAGCAACGTGGGTTCTGCGGCGCTATTCGAGCTTGCGGACAAGGACCCTGAGCGAGCTCGCAAAGAGGCCACTGAAGCTTTGCGCGCGACGTTTCGTCCCGAGTTCCTGAACCGGATCGACGATATTGTGCTCTTTAATCCTCTGGGACGAGAGCAACTGGAGAAGATCGTGGACTTGCAGCTCGCATCCGTGTCGAAGTTGCTTGCCGAACGCCAGGTTCGTATCGAACTAACACCCGCTGCACGCGATTTAGTGCTCGCCGAAGGCTACGACCCGGCATATGGCGCCCGGCCCTTGCGGCGTACGGTGCAACGGCTGGTGCAGGATCCGCTGGCTAAGCAGATCCTGGAGGGCAAGGTTCTCCCGGGCGACCTGATTCGGATCGACGCGTTGGGCGGACAGATGAAATTCGAGCGAGTACCGGCCGATAAGCCGAAAGGAAAAGAACCGGCAGCCGCCGCGGCTCGGACCGCGTCGCGCAAGGGCTGATTGACGCAAGGTTTTTGCGCATCTAGACTGATTTTGCGGGTGCATCCGCGGAATTGCAGAGCTCATGAGGGCACTTAAAACTGGACTTCTACTCACGGCGCTTACGCTACTCCTGCTGTTCGGGGGAGAAGCAATCGCTGGACGGCAAGGCATGACCTTCGGGCTGGTCATCGCCATATTTATGAATGGGATAGCCTATTTTTTCTCCGACAAGATCGCCTTGGCCTCCAGCGGAGCCCGCCCCGTAACGCGTGAGCAGGCCCCACGGCTCTATCAGGTGATGGAACGCCTAGCTTCCAAAGGCAACCTGCCGATGCCGAAGCTCTATGTAATTCCGCAGGCGGCGCCAAATGCCTTCGCCACCGGGCGAAACCCATCGCACGCCTCCGTGGCGACTACCGAAGGGCTCCTCGAGCTGATGAACGACGACGAACTCGAAGGAGTCATCGCTCATGAACTATCTCACGTTCGTAATTACGACATACTAACCACCTCGATAGCCGCCACGCTGGCCGGCGCGATCACCTGGATTGCGTCTATGGGCCGCTGGGCCCTCTTGTTCGGAGGATTCGGAGGTGATCGCGACCGGCGCGGTGGCGGGCTGGAAGCTCTTTTAATGTTGATCGTAGCGCCGCTTGCCGCGCTACTCGTGCAGTTGGGCATTTCGAGGCAACGAGAATACGCCGCTGACGCAGCAGGGGCACGCCTGGTCGGTCACCCTTACGGGCTGATCAGCGCCCTTGAGAAGCTGGGTGCCTATAATGAGCGGATACCCATGACCAACGTGACGCCGGCCACGTCATCCCTATATATCGTGACGCCTCTAAGCCCAGGGCAGGTCTTCAAGGGCCTCTTCGGCACGCACCCGCCTCTTCCTGACCGCATCGAGGCGCTGCGGCGCATGACCATTACCCGCTAACCCCCAATTTCCGGCACCAACACGGTATTTGACCGTGCCAGAATGAACGAGCCGGGAAAAAACTTCCCACTCGAATTGAGTCCTTCCCAGCGTCGAGTACCGGTCACTCATTCGTAAATAGCTGATTTTGAGAGGCCGACGGCGGTGTCCCAGCCGTCCGCTCAATTGGAGCACCGCGTGCACAGCATTTTAGTGGGGGCAAGGCTTTTCAGGGGGCAGCACGATGACCTGCAGAGAGACCGTCCGTTTGATTTGTGAATATTTAGAGGGCAGGCTTTCGCCAAGCGTGGCTGAGGTTGTGAAGCGCCACATTGGGCATTGCCAGAATTGCCACTTGGTGCTCGAGGCCGCGCAGCAAACGCTCGAGGCATATTTCGACGGACATCCGGAAATACCAAAAGTAGCATAAGCGCCTACTTTTCCGCCGCTTACACTCCTCAGCACATCCTCTTTTAGATGTGAAAATCAGTGATCTCGCGCCTATCTCGCGTAAGGCTCCTGACTCCGGAATCGCCGTGTAAATATTACAGGGTATTGGCGGCAGTATTAGGCGTAGCGAACTGACCGTATCATACTAATTATAACATATTCAATAAGATACCGTTTGGCTCGGGACGTGCACCGTTCTGGCATTGAAGACAAGGAGAGCCTCGATGAGCGAATCGTCCGAATACAGCAGTCGAGAGGAAAGGCACTCGGAGGAATCCCTCGTAGGCGGGTCGCCTCGTTGGGTGTGGATGGCCGTAGGGGTCCTGGCGGCTGTTTCGATCTTAGGTTTGGCCGTTGGCTGGAATGCCACCACGCAGGCGGGGAAAACAGAGCAGGCCCTCGCTGGCCAAAACAGCCAAAGCAAAGAGTTGGGACAGAACCTGGAGGCTCTCAATCAGCGCTTGGCGCAGGCCGAGGACGTGAACACTCATCTTCAGAATGAACTGCTGGCGGTGACGGACAAGCTGAAGATGACCCAGGGCGAGATCCTTACGGAACGCCGCCAGAACAGCCAGCTTGGCAATGATTACGTCCAGAAGCTGACCGGCGTTCAATCAGCGCTGGCCGGCAAAGCCAGTGCCAACGACCTGAAGTCTCTGGGAGGCGACGTCACGGGCGTGAGGACGGATCTGGAAGCTGCGAAAAACAACCTGAACATGACCCGCACCGAATTTGGAACCCTGATCGCACGCAATCACGATGAGATCGACGAACTCCGCCGGTTAGGCGAGCGCGACTACTTCGAGTTCACGCTCAGCGGCAAAGGCAACAGGTCCAAAGTCGGCGACCTCATGGTTGAGCTGCGCGGCACGAACATAAAGAAGAATCAGTTCACGGTTGCGCTCTACGTGGACGACATGCGACTCGAGAAGAAGAATCGCGCGATCGATGAACCGATCTACTTCTACACTCGGGGAACCCGAGTGCCTCTGGAACTCGTGGTCAACCAGATCGGGAAGGACAAAGTGGTGGGATATATGAGCGTCCCCAAGGCGCAGCCCACGCAAGCCTCCGCTGTCAGAATAGATAACTAAACCTTTGGCGGGGAGCCAAGCGAGCGGCTTGGCTCGAACAAAAAAGAAGAGGAGGGCCGGGTGGGGCCCTCCTCTTCTTTTTTGGGCACGGTTTCTCGCCTGAGGGAGTGATGTTTCCACGACTTGCCGTCGTGCTTCCAGACCCTTTTCGTCGATCCCCAAATCCTATCCGAGCGCCCAAATGCCTCGTTGCTAGCGCGCCGCGCACGAATTCCAGTACGATGACTTGGCCATGAGTCTGGAAGCTGTTTTTGCGAGCCGCGCCCTTACGCCACACGAAGAAATTGCCAATCCTGTTGTCCTGGTGGATGGGCGGAAGATTGTTGCCATCGGCCGCCAAGACGAGATTTCGGTTCCGGCCTCCGCTAACCGAATCAACAAACGCGACCTCACTATTGTCCCCGGCTTTATCGATGTCCATATTCATGGCGCCGCCGGGCATGACGTGATGGAAGGAAGCGATGAGGCGTTCGCGGCCATTACCACAAGCGTTGTAGCAAGAGGCACAACTGCGCTCCTCGCAACAACCGTGAGCGCCAGCGAGGAAGCCACGTGTACAGCACTCGAGGCCGTTGCTGCTTGGATGGAGCGGCGAAAGGACCAATCCGCTGGGGGGCCCGCTTCGGCCGAAATTCTAGGCATTCACTTGGAAGGTCCCTTCATTAACGCCGCTCGGCGGGGCGCACATCCGGCCCAATGGATTGCCGCGCCTTCGCTCGCGATCTTCGAGCGTTACCTCGATGCGGCGAAAGGCTACGTACGCGTCATGACGTTGGCTCCGGAACTGCCCGGAGCTCCCGGCCTCATTGCCGCGGCTCGCAGAGCAGGAGTGCTCGTTTCGCTCGGACACACCGACGCGAGCTACGCCGAGGCTATGGCGGCAATAGCGGGCGGAGCGAGGCACGCGACCCACGTCTTTAACGCAATGCGCCCGTTCTCCCATCGCGACACCGGCGTGGTGGGCGCAGTCCTCACTTCCCCCAATGTCACGGCTGAACTGATCGCAGACGGAGTGCACGTGGACGATGCTGCGATTCGCGTCCTGTTGGCGACCAAAGGCCCGCCAGCAGTGATCCTCGTCAGCGACGGAATTGCGGCCACAGGCATGCCTGACGGCAAATATAAGCTCGGCACATCAGAGGTGCGCGTCGCCGACGGTATCGCACGCACGAGCGAAGGAAAGTTGGCCGGCAGTACCCTCACTCTCGATCGAGCGTTGCGTCATCTGTTAGGGCTCGGCGTTCCGCTGCACGACGTTCTGCCGATGCTGACTTCCAATCCCGCTCGTCTTCTCGGTGTCGAGCATCGGAAAGGATCGCTGCAAGCAGGCGCCGACGCCGATCTGCTTCTGTTGGACGATCACTTCGAAATGGCGGGAGTAATGGCGCGGGGGACCTGGCTCAATCAGTCGCGAGCTAAGGATTCAGCGGGATCTTGAGCTCTTCGGCTAGCTGTTCGGGGTTGAAAGGGCTGCAAGCAAAATAACGGCCCTCGACCTCGATGGTGGGAATTTTCCGCCGGCCCTCATTTACGCGAAGAATGAGTTCCTCGGCTTCTACGTCCTCGTCCACGTCGACTTCGTCGTAGGAAACGCCGCGCTCTTTCAAGAATTGCTTCGCCCGCCAACAATCGGCGCACCAGCGCGTCGTGTAGAGACGAATGGATTCCACCTTGGCCCTAAATCTCCCGCGTAGCGGTTCTCTCGCCATGCGCCGCGGCCTCGAGGCGGGCTCGAGCGCTCGCCACGGACTTCAACACGGCGTCCCAATCCGTCTTTGGATCGGCGCTCCCCGAGGCGAGCCTCTTTTCGGCTTCGGCAAGGTCGGCGCGGGCGCGCGCGGCGTCAATATCTTCGGACCGCTCCGCTGCTTCCGCCAAGACGGTGACACGCTCGGGCAGAATTTCGGCAAGACCGCCGATAATGGCGACGTAGTTGGTTGTGGAACCTTTCTTGTAAGTGAGCGGGCCGATACCTAATTCCGTAAGCAAGGGCGTATGGCCCGGAAGGATTCCCAGGTAGCCGGAGAGCCCGGGCACCTGAACTTCCGTCACGGATTCGCGAACGACTTCGCGTTCCGGCGTAACCACTTCGAGAGTGAGAGCGTCAGCCACGATGGGATCGGATTCGGCCGGCCGCGTTAAGCGGTCGCCGCCATCTTCTCCGCCTTTTGCAGAGCTTCTTCGATTGTGCCCACCATGTAGAAGGCTTGCTCGGAAACCTCGTCGTGTTTGCCGTCGACGATCTCCTTGAAGCCGCGAATGCTGTCCTCGATTTTCACATACTTGCCTTCGAGGCCGGTGAATTGCGCCGCAACGAACATCGGTTGTGAAAAGAACTTTTCGATCTTGCGGGCGCGCGCCACCGTGAGCTTGTCTTCATCGGAAAGCTCTTCGATGCCCAGGATAGCGATGATGTCCTGCAGGTCCTTGTAGCGCTGCAGCACGCCCTTCACCGAACGAGCCACGTCGTAATGTTCCTGCCCGACGATGCGCGGATCGAGAATGCGCGAGAAGCTGGCCAGCGGATCGACGGCGGGATAAATTCCCCGCTCCACGATCTGGCGGCTCAAGTTGGTGGTGGCATCGAGATGCGCGAATGTCGCCGCGGGTGCGGGATCGGTATAGTCATCGGCTGGCACATAGATGGCTTGCACCGAGGTGATCGAGCCTTTCTTGGTGGAGGTGATGCGCTCCTGCAACTCGCCGATTTCCGTGTTCAGGTTCGGCTGATAACCCACCGCGGAAGGCATGCGCCCCAGCAGGGCCGACACTTCCGATCCTGCCTGCACGAAGCGGAAGATGTTGTCGATGAAGAGCAGCACGTCCAGGCCTTCCTCGTCGCGGAAGTATTCCGCCACGGTCAACCCGGTCAGACCCACGCGCAGGCGCGCCCCCGGCGGCTCCGTCATTTGGCCATAGATCAGGGCGGCACGCGACTTCTCCGAGTCTCCTGCGACCACGACCTTGGACTCCTGCATTTCCAGCCACAGGTCGTTGCCTTCACGGGTGCGCTCGCCCACGCCGGCAAAAACGGAGACGCCTCCGTGCTTCATGGCCACGTTGTGAATGAGTTCCTGAATCAGCACCGTCTTTCCTACGCCGGCGCCTCCGAAAAGCCCGATCTTTCCGCCCTTGAGGTAGGGCTCCATCAAATCCACGACTTTGATGCCGGTCTCGAACATCTCGAGTTGCGTGGATTGGTCTGCGAGCGAGGGCGCCGCACGGTGGATGGGATAGCGCATCTTCGCATGGACTGGGCCGAGATTATCAACCGGTTCGCCGAGCACGTTGAGCACGCGCCCAAGAGTTGCACGGCCCACAGGAACGGTAATAGGCCCCTCGGAATCGAAGGCCTTCATCCCGCGCACGATTCCTTCGGTGGGCTTCATGGCCACGGTGCGAACCCGTCCCTCGCCGAGATGCTGTTGCACCTCAGCGACTACATCGATTGGCTCGGGGACATCGAAACCCTCGCTGGTAATGCGCACGGCGTTATAGATTTCAGGGAGATGATGTTCCTGAAACTCCACGTCCACCACCGGACCGATAACCTGCACGACGCGGCCGATGTTCTTGCCCTGGTCAGAGTCGACAGACATAAGATTCGCTCCTTGCGAAATCCTTCTTGCCGGGAGCTACCCGGCCGACGCCGCGCCGCTGACAACCTCGATGATCTCCTTGGTAATCGCGGCTTGGCGGACTTTGTTCATATATAGCGTGAGCTTATCGATCAGCTCGCCGGCATTGTTGGTCGCCGAATCCATGGCCGTCATGCGCGCGGCATGCTCCGCGGCGGCGGATTCAGCCAAGGCCCGGAAAAGCTGTACTTGCATGTAACGAGGCAGCAAACGGCCCAAAATGTCGGCCGGCGGCTGCTCGTACAGATAATCAATTCCCGCGTCACTCTTCGGCTCGGTCTTGTCGCCCGCGCTCGGGGAATCGCCCTCGATCGGCAGGAGCCGCTCCAGCTTCAAATTTTGCGCCAGCACGGATTTGAATTCGTTAAACACAATATAAACCGCGTCCACTTCTGCGCTCTCGTAAAGCGCGATAACTTCTCTGGCGATCTCCCCCGCTCTCGAAAGATCCGGGCGCATCGTGACGTCCACATGCTCGGCCACAATCTTCCAGCGTTGTTTGCGCATGGCATCACGAATTTTGCGGCCCAGGACGATCAGCAAAGGGCTTTGCTGCGCATGCTCGCGCGCGAATTCAAGCGTGCGGCGAATCACGTTGGCATTGAATGCCCCACAAAGCCCGCGTTCGCCGCTCACGGCCAGCAGCAGAATGCGCTTTTCCGGACGCCGCTGCAGAAGCGGATGATTGCTTTCCGGCGCACGGGCGGCAACGGAATGGACCAGGCGGGTGATGGCGCGCGCGAAGGGCCGCGCCGCAACGGCCCTCTCCTGGGCCCGCCGAAGCCGGGCGGCGGCCACAAACTTCATCGCTCGCGTAATCTGCTGCGTATTCTTTACGGAGCGAATGCGGCGCTTGATGTCGAGCTGGGTTGCCATCGGAAATGTTTTGCCGGTGAATTGCCGCTAACGCGCGGCGGCCGCTCCCGCCGTGAATCGCTCCTTGAATTCGGAAAGAATCTTCTTCAACTTTTCGCGGATCTCGTCATCGATGGCTTTCTTCGTGGCGATCTGGTTCAGCAGCGCGCCCGCATGAGTGTCGGCAAAGGCGAGCAGGTCGCGCTGGAAGCGCTCCACTTCGAGAACGTCGATGTCGTCCAAGTAGCCGTTGGTGCCCGCAAAGATCACCAGTACCTGCTTTTCGACGGGCAATGGCGAAAACTGGTCCTGCTTGAGCAGCAGGGTAAGGCGCTGGCCGCGCGCGAGCTGCGCCTGTGTGGCTTTATCCAGCTCGGAGCCGAATTGCGCGAATGCGGCCAGTTCGCGATATTGGGCCAAGTCCAAGCGCAAGGTCCCGGCCACCTGCCGCATAGCCTTGATCTGCGCGTTGCCGCCTACACGGCTTACAGAGAGTCCCACGTTGATGGCCGGCCGAATGCCGCTGTTGAAGAGGTCGGCCTCCAGATAGATCTGGCCGTCTGTAATGGAGATGACGTTTGTGGGAATGTAAGCGGAAACGTCGCCGGCCTGGGTTTCAATCACCGGCAGCGCCGTAAGCGAACCGCCGCCCTTTTTGTCGTTCAGCTTGGCGGCTCTCTCCAGCAGGCGCGAATGCAAGTAGAAAACGTCCCCGGGGAACGCTTCCCGTCCCGGCGGACGCCGCAGAAGCAGCGAAATCTCGCGGTAGGCCTGTGCGTGCTTGGAGAGATCGTCATAGAAGCAGACGGCATGGCGACTGGAGTCCCGGAAGAATTCGCCCATGGCGCAGGCCGCATAAGGCGCGATGTACTGCAGGGTTGCGGGCTCGGTGGCTGAAGCGGCCACAACGATCGTGTAATCCATCGCGCCAGCATCTGTCAGGACCTTCACTACTTGCGCGATGGTCGAGCGCTTTTGCCCGATCGCGCAGTAGATACAGATCATATCGCCGCCCTTTTGGTTGATGATCGTGTCCAGAATGATGGCGGTTTTGCCGGTTTGCCGATCGCCAATGATCAGCTCGCGCTGTCCGCGGCCGATCGGGATCATGGAGTCGATCGCCTTGATTCCCGTTTGCAATGGCTCGCGAACCGGCTGCCTGTCGATGACGCCGGGAGCGATGCGTTCGATGTGGTTGCGAAATTCGGTGACGATCGGGCCCTTCCCGTCCAGAGGCACTCCCAGAGGGTTGACCACGCGGCCAACCAGCGCCTCGCCGACTGGCGCGGACATGATCGAACGAGAGCGCTTGACCGTATCGCCCTCTTCAATGAGGGTGTATTCGCCAAGCAGAACCGCGCCCACCTGATCTTCTTCCAAGTTGAGGGCGATGCCAAAGACGTCGTGCGGGAACTCCAGCATCTCGCCGGCCATAACTTTTTCGAGGCCGTAGATGCGCGCGATTCCGTCGCCGACGGAGATCACCGTGCCCACCTCATCAACGGCTACGGATTGGTCGTAATTGGCAATCTGTGCCCGAAGAATCTTGGTTATTTCGTCCGCTCTAATGGATGCCATGCTTGCTTTGCTCCTGACTGCCTATTGGGACTCGAGACGCATTCGCAGCCGCTCGAGTTGCTTGCGCACCGAGCCATCGTAGATGGTTGAACCGACGCGCACTACAGCGCCGGCAATGAGTGCGGGATCGAGACGGTATTCCGTTTCCACGCGCTTTCCGCTCAGCCGCTCCAGCACCTTTCCAAGCTGTTTCTTTTCGCTTTCGTCCAACGGACGCGCGGAAGTGACGTTGGCGCGAGCAATGCCTTCCAGCCCGTCGAGTTGCGCCTCGAATGCTCGATAGATCTCCGGCAGCAGAACCACGCGTCGTTGATCGATTACCACGAACAAGAAATTGCGCATCGTGCGGCTGGCCCCGGTGCGTTCGACGAGCGCCTGCGCGACCGCGTGCTTGTTGGCGCGGGAGACCGCTGGACTGGCGAGCAGAATTGCCAGCTGCTCCGATTCCCTCAGCAGATCCAGAAATTCGCTGAATTCTCGCCTCACCTTGTCGGGTTTGTCCTGCGCGACGGCAACCTCAGCAAGCGCGTCGGCGTAGTGTTCCGCGATCGTTCTCATGTGCCGGCTCTTTCCAGTTCGCCCACGAAGGCATCGAAGAGCGCCTCTTCCGCCGCATCGTTCATCTGCTCCCGAATCAGGGCCGCGGCTCGCTCCGTGGCGAGTCTTGCAGCTATGGCGCGAAGTTCCTGCGCTCCGGCGCGCTCGGCTGCGGCAATTTCAGCGCGTGCGGCCTGGTTGATTTTTTCGATCTCGGTGAAGGTGAGCGCTTTGATGCGTTCGCGATCCGCGGCGGATTCGCGCACAGCGGTGCGCCGCTCTTCCTCGATTGCGCCTTCGATCGTGGCCAACTTATGGACGGCTTGCTGGAACTCTCGCTCCGCGGCCGCACGGCTTTGGCTCGCTTCATCTATAGACTTGGCGGTCTCCTCGGCACGGGCTCGAAAGTAAGGCCCCCCAAATTTTACGACGACGTAGGCGATGCCGCCGAAGACCAGGAGGAAATTCAGCCACCGAAAGACCGTGTCCAACGTCACGCTGGCCGAGTCAGGAGAACCTTCTTGAGCCAGCGCAGGAAGGGAGAAGGCGACGAAAAGCGCCGCCATAATAATCAGCCCACCGAAGCGACTGAGGAATGACCTGCCGGAAAAAGCCTTCATCGAACCTCGCCTGCCGGGCGGGGACGCATTTGCCGTTGGGGCTCCAGAATGACGCGAGCGATCTCCTCGGCCAATCGAGTGCTGCTGGTTTCCAGTTCCGCGCGGGCGGCTTCGATTTCCGCCTGGATGCGCCGCTTGGCGCTCTGTATCTCTTCATTGGCGTTCTGGCGAGCTTGCTGCAGCGCGGCGCCGCGTTCATCCAATGCTTCGCGCCGCAACGCTTCCTGTTGGTGAAAAATCTCTCCGCGGGCCTTGCGCAATGCTTCCTGATAGGCGCGACTCTTTTCGTTGGCGTTCCGCCGCAGCTCTTCAGCCTCGCGCCGGGCGCCTTCCATGCGCTTTCCGCGCTCCCGAACGACCCGCTCAATGGGTCCGAAAAAGGACCAGCGCAGGAAGAGATAGAACAAAAAGACAATAATGGCCGTGGGTATCGCTGCGAGAAAAAGATCGCCCAGCTGTCTCAGAATTTCCATGAAAGCCGCAGACCGTCCACCAAATCCTTGTTGGCAAAGTTACCGCACACGATAGGCGGGGCGGAAGCCCGCCCGGTCAACCTGGACACACGCGAACAAGGAGAAAATTTATAGCATCCGAACCGGATTCCGTCAACGCCCAGGCTTTCCTTCTACGTCAAATCTTTCCGCGCGGGGAACGGACTCACGGCTTAGACCGGTTCGGGATGTTGCCTAATTCCATTACTTTAGAATTCAAGACGCCGTTGATGGATGGAAGGATACCAATCCAGTGGGCAATAGTTCAGATCGAAAAGGAAGCTTTACAACGGCCCGCTAGATGATTTCCACGCGGGGCCCCGCGCCCGCCGCGCTTACTTCCTTCACCCTTACGGCGACTGCGCGAGCCATGGCATACAAGCTTCGGGCCTTGGGCGCCTCTTCACCTTGTGCGGCAACGGGCTTGCCTACGTCGCCCCCGGCGCGAATGTCAGGATCAATTTCGATCTCGCCAAGCAGCGGCACGCCATAGGCCTCCGCGATTCGGCGGCCTTCTCCATGTCCGAAGACGTCCACGCGGTTATGGCAATGAGGACAAGCGAGGTAGCTCATGTTCTCGACGATTCCGAGCACCTCCACGTTCACCTGCCGGAACATCTCAATCGCTTTTCGCACATCCGCCAACGCCACCGCCGATGGCGTCGTAACTACCACCGCGCCGGTGACGGGAACATTTTGGATCAGGCTGAGCTGCACGTCTCCGGTGCCCGGCGGCAGATCCACAATCAGGTGATCCAGTTCGCCCCACTGCACGCTGCGTAAAAATTGCTGCACCACGCTGTGAAGCATCGGCCCGCGCCAGATCATCGGCTTATCGGCCGGCGTCAGCAGGCCCATGGAAATCATCTTCAACCCGTACGCCTCGACAGGCAGGATCTGCCGCTCGCTGAGGGCCCGTGGCTGCTCCTCGGTTCCCAGCATCAATGGCACATTGGGGCCATAGACGTCGGCGTCCATCAGCCCGACCGCCGCGCCCATGCGAGCCAGCGCGATGGCCAAATTCACGGCGACCGTCGTCTTCCCGACGCCACCTTTTCCGCTGGCAACGGCGATCAAAGTCTTTACGCCGGGGATGGGCATCTTGTCGGGCGGTCCCATGGTTCTTTGTTGCGCTGTCGGTGGCGTAGGAGGCATGAAGCGATCATAGGCGGCTGGTGGTGAGAGAGCAAGCCTGCGCTTGCGGCGCTTCTTGGCCTCTTCTAAGCGGATTGGAGCCGACGGATGCTTCGAACGCAATCTTCAATCTTCGTTCCTTTGCGCCGAATAAACTCCGAAGTTATAATCAGTTTTGGCTTAGGGCTTAGTCAGCGGAAAAACACTTCTCTCTAAGAGCGCCAGAAGCGTCTGGCTGCACACGCATTAGGGCGGCGCCTGCTGAAGCGCCATCCCCTATCGGAGCATCGAACCAGGAACGACATGCGAATCGAAGATATGGTCGACCGGGTTGTTTCCCGGTTCATCGGCACCAAACATGAGCGCGACATCAAGAAGCTGGCCCCGCATATCGCCGCGACAAACGACCTGGCCAGCGACTACGAACGCCTAAGCGATTCCGAGATCACCGAAAAGTCCGCCCAGCTCAAAACTCAGGTGTCCGAACGATTGGTGGGCGCCGATCCTTCCGAACCCGAGTATAAGCAGCGCCTGGCCGATGCGCTCGAGCCCGCGATCGCCCCGGCGTTTGCCCTGGCGCGCGAGGTCGGCCGCCGCACGCTGGCCATGCGCCATTTCGATGTGCAGTTGATCGGCGGTCTGGTGCTGCACGAGGGCAAGATCGCCGAGATGAAAACCGGGGAAGGAAAAACGCTCGTCGCCACGCTCCCCGCTTACCTGAATTCGCTCGCCGGCGGCGGCGTCCACATCGTCACCGTAAACGATTATCTCGCCCGCCGCGACGCCGAATGGATGGGTCCGCTGTATCGCGCCCTGGGGCTCACGGTCGGCGTAATCGTTCACGACCTCGATGACGCGCAGCGCCGCGCCGCCTATGGCGCCGATATCACCTACGGTACCAACAACGAGTTCGGCTTCGATTATCTGCGCGACAACATGAAATATGACCTGGGCGATTGCGTGCAGCGCGGCCATCATTTCGCCATCGTTGATGAGGTCGACTCCATCCTCATCGACGAAGCCCGCACGCCCTTGATCATTTCCGGTCCTGCGGAGGAATCGACCGACAAGTACTACCGCATCGACAAGATCGTTCCCAAGCTCATCCAGGAGATCGACTACACCATCGATGAAAAGCACCGCACGGCCACCCTCACCGAGGACGGTGTCACCAAGGTGGAGCGCCTGCTGGGCCTCGGCAATCTCTACGATCCCGGCCACATGGAGACGATTCACCACGTCTACCAGGGCCTCCGCGCCCATACGCTTTACAAACGCGACGTCGATTACGTGGTCAAAAACGGTGAGGTCATCATCGTCGATGAGTTCACCGGCCGCGAAATGCCCGGCCGCCGCTGGTCGGATGGCTTACACCAGGCGGTGGAAGCCAAGGAGGCCGTAAAGATCGAGCGGGAAAACCAAACGCTGGCAACCGTCACGTTTCAAAACTATTTCCGCATGTACAAGAAGCTCTCGGGCATGACCGGCACGGCCGAGACCGAAGCGGCCGAATTTGGCAAAATTTATAATCTGGACGTCGTCGCTATTCCCACCAACCGTCCCCTGCGGCGCCACGAATATTCAGACGTCGTTTACCGTACAGGCGGCGAAAAATACGAAGCTGTCGTCAACGGCATGATTCTGGAGGATGGATCGCAGGCCAACGGAATCCGCCAACTGCATGAGAGCGGACAGCCGGTGCTGGTCGGCACGATCTCCATCGAAAAATCCGAGCATCTTTCGGAGTTGCTCAAGAAGGCCGGCATCCAGCACCAAGTGCTCAACGCCAAGCAGCACGAGCGCGAAGCTCATATCATCGCGCAGGCGGGTCGCAAAGGGGCTGTGACCGTCTCCACCAATATGGCCGGCCGCGGAACCGACATTCTGCTCGGCGGCAATCCCGAAGCCATGACCCGCGATTATTGCCTGAAGAATCGCCTGGCCATGCCCTATGCCGCCGCTTCCGCGGTGATCGGGGATGGCGCGGGAAGCGCTGCCGCGACCATGGTTCTCTTCCAGATCGAGGGCAAGATTTTCCAGGTTCCTCGCGACCAGTGGCTGCCAATCTATAACCAATACGTCGAGCAATGCCGCACGGAGCGCGAAGAAGTGATCGCTCTGGGGGGCCTGCATATTCTCGGCACCGAGCGCCACGAGTCCCGCCGCATCGATAACCAGCTTCGCGGACGCGCCGGCAGGCAGGGCGATCCCGGCTCTTCGCGCTTCTTTCTCTCCTTGGAGGACGACCTGCTCCGCGTCTTTGGCGGAGAACGCGTCAAGGCGCTGATGTACCGCCTGGGCATGACCGAAGGCGTGCCCATCGAGTCGAAGCTCATTTCGCGCCGCATCGAAAACGCTCAAAAGGCCGTCGAAGCGCAGAACTTCGAGGCCCGCAAGCACCTGCTCGAGTATGACGATGTAATGAACAAGCAGCGCGAAACCATTTACTCCATCCGCCGGTCGGCGCTCGAAGGCAAAGATCAAAAAGAGTACGCCCTCGGAATGGCTGAAGACCTCGCTCGTGACTTGGTCAATAAGTTCTGTCCGCGAGAAGAGCACCCACAGAAATGGAATCTCCCACAATTTTCCGGAGAAGCTCTGGGACAATTTGGCTTGGACCTGAAGGCAGTAGGCCTCGATCCCCTGGCGCTGAACCACGACCAGTTAGGTGACGCTCTGGTCGAAAAAGTGCGCCAGCGTTACGAAGAAAAAGAAGCCCTTTTTGGCCCCGCCATGATGCGCTGGCTCGAGCGCCGCATCATTCTTGACATTGTCGATACGCAGTGGAAAGACCACCTGCTCAGCCTCGATCACCTCAAGGAAGGAATCGGGCTCCGCGGCTACGGGCAGAAGGATCCCCTGGTCGAGTTCAAGAAGGAAGCCTTCATTCTTTTCGAGGAGATGATGGACCGCATCGATAGCGAGACCATTCGCTATCTGTTCCTGATCCAGCCTGCCAAGCCCGAAGACGAAGCGCGGGAAATCGAACGGCGGCAGCGTCGCCAGCAACAACAGTTGCAGTATCAAACCGGTCCTGCACAAGCCGAAGCTCCCAAGCCCGTGCGAGCCGGCGCCAAGATCGGCCGCAATGATCCCTGTCCCTGTGGCAGCGGCAAGAAATACAAGAAATGCTGCGGAACCGCAGCCTGATCCAGGCTAGCGAATTTAGGCATCGAAGCCACTGCGTTGCACGCCCAGCCTCACTATTCCCAGAACGGATAGTTTCTATCCGTCTCTTCGTCTCATAGTGCTGTTCCGGCACTAAGCCGCGCCTCAACTCGATCTTTTTCATACAAATCCGTACCGGCTGAACTGGCTATGGGCGTGCTCTCTCCAAAGCTGCTATTCCGCTGATAAGGGGTACGTGTGGCTGTCGTGACACAAATTCGCGTGTGCCGCATCGGTGCTTGCTCGGGACCCATCCCCACTGCGCTCAACCGCCAGGGTGTGTGCCTCACGCATCACTTGGATGAGATCTTTACGCGCGTTTCCGCCGTTCAGGAGCGCTGCCAGCAGGGAGAAGCGCCCGATACCCGCACGGTCAATTGGCTCAGCCAGCAAGGGGACCTCGCGGTGACATTGCTTTCCGGAGACGGAGCAGCTTCCTCCGAGGAGCGTACGCGTTTGCTCGAGTTGCTGCTCTGCCTGGCCAACCTTCACGAATGCTTGCGGCGGCGCACGAACAACACCTCTGACTTAAAGCCGCAATCGCTATGACGCCCCCGCCAGCCCAACAAGCGACGCCTACGCCTGCTCCCGCGCAGCGGAAAATCACACCGGCGATGCCGCACATCCCCGGCGTCGGTGATGCGCCCAAAGCTCCACGCTTCGACCCCAAGCCACTGACAGGCACGGCCCTCGCCGTAGCCGTTTGCGCCGCTCTATTCGCCGTTTGGTTTTGGCACCAGCATCACGGAAAACCAGAGGCAGCGGTTCCGGCCCAGGCTATTCCCGAACCAACGATCCAAACCCCGCCCCCCATCGACAAAAGCGCGAACACGGACTCCGACGCGATCGGCACCCTCGATGAGCTCGCCAAGCCATGGGCGTACAAAAAGTTCGTTTTCGTCGATCCCAAGACGCACGAAAGCGTCCCGGCAATGGTGATTCACATCCCTTCCTCGGGAGGCCGCGACCTGTTCTGGGCATTTTCGATGAACACACCGTTTTCCCAATGTGAATTGCAATACGTAACCGATGTGGCCGCGCTGTCGCAGCGCTACGCCTATCCAGTCGCCCACCCCATGCTCGTCAGCGATTGCGACGGCACCCTCTACGACCCATTGAAAATGGCTACTCTGCCGGATGGTTCCTGGGTTCGCGGAGAGATCGTACGAGGCGGCGGAATTCGCCCTCCTATCGCCATTCAGGTGCACGTGCGCGGCCGCGTCCTGGTCGCCGATCGCATCGAATAACCTCGCCATTTCGCTCCCGCGCAAAAAACTGGCTGGAGGCAGGCGCTTAGCTGAGCCCGGTTTTGCGGGGCGCTTTGCCTCCCGGGGATTAGCCTCCGCGCAGCGTTTTCCAGCCCTTCGGCATCGAATCCAGAAAACAGATGAGGCACGGCGAGAGTAGTTTGCGTGTGGATCTGTGCTATCTTTTTTACACGCAAGACGTTTGCAGCAAGTACCTTAGCCCACGGATTCAGGCCCCTGAGGAACACGAGAGGAGGAGAAAGAATGCGCGGCGCTTTACTCGCGGTGCTGGCGGTGGGCCTTATGGGATCGATTTTAGGCTGCTCGAACGCCCACACGGACGACTCCATTTCCAAAGACATCAAGGCCAGTATGTTTTCCGATCCCCAGACAAAATCCGCCAACCTCAGTGTGGCCGTCAAAAATGGCGCCGTTACCTTGACCGGCGAAGTTCCCGACGAGAACGTACGCTACGAAGCCTTTAAGATCGCCAAGCAAACGCCAGGCGTGGTGAACGTCGAAGATCAAATGTCCTTGCCTCAAACCCGGGTGCCCAAGTCGGCGCGACCCGCCAAGAACAGTGAATCTGCCGCCACTTCCGCGCCGGTTTCAAAGCATGAGCGCGAAAGCGAAGAGCAATTGCTTGTTCGGCGACCGCTGGCCGGTTCGGCGGACGACTCCCCATACGATTCGAGCGCGAGCGGCCAGAACCTTGCGCAACAGCAACCGGCCGAACCACAGCCAGCTTCGACCTCAACTCCAGCAGCGGCCCAGCCTTCCGTCCCCACCCCCGCTCCTCCGAAGCAGCCGGTCGTCCGCCAAGTCAGCATCCCCACTGGAACGCCTGTGCATATCCAAATGATTGATAGCGTTGACTCCGCAACCAATCACGCCGGCGATATCTTCCACGCTTCTCTTGCTTCGCCGATCGTCGTCAATGGCGAAACCATCGTGCCCAGCGGCACCGACGTTTACGTGAAGCTCGCCAACTCGAGCTCGGCGGGCCATATGACCGGCCGCAGCGAGCTGACCTTGCAGCTTGCCCGCCTCGACTTCCAAGGCGCGTCTTACAGCCTCTCCAGCGACGATTATCACGATGTCGGCAAGTCGCGGAATACCCGCACCGCCGAAACGGTTGGCGGAGGCGCTGCCATCGGTGCGCTTATCGGCGGAATTCTGGGCCATGGCAAGGGTGCGGCCATTGGCGCAGGCGTAGGAGGTGCCGGAGGTGCCGCCACTGAGGAGGCCACCAAGAGCCCCCAGGTGCATATCGCCTCCGAAACCAAGCTCACTTTCACTCTCCAGCAGCCGGTAGCGATAGCGTATACGCCGGCTCCTTAACTCCTGCTGTTTCTGTCCTCTACACATGATCGCATCGCCCTCCCGGGTGCAAGTCGCAAAACCCGCGGCGTTCCTCGAAACCTATGGCCCGTAGGCGAACACCGGGAGAAAACGGTACCACTCCTACGCATTTCGGGTGTTTCCCTGACGCAACCGACAGAAAGTACTTGACAACCGGTACGCCACACCCGCAATATCCCTGACGCGCCAGCTTCTGCCTTCCCCCTGAAGACGTACGATCGTCCTCCAATCCGATTGCCGGAATTGCGCAATGAGGAGCCGCCGGTGTCGGACAACAACAATAATGGCCACGCTAAGGACGTAGATATGGATCGCGAAGTAATCCGCTGCAAGAGTTGCGGGCTGGTTCAATACCGCACCAGTTCGGGTAATTGCCGCCGTTGCGTGCGCCTGCTGCCGCCGAAGGTGGAGTTTCTGATTCCGCCGCCGGTGACGCAGGAGCTTCCGGGCGACGACCGTCAACTGTTCGAGAAATGGCCGAACCGGGAGACCGTGGAGAATATCGGTCACCGAATTCGCCAGCTGCGGGAATCCCGCGGGATGACGCAGAGCCAGCTTCAGGCCAGGTCACGAGTCTCGCGTTCCTATCTCTCCCGCATCGAGAGCGGACAGATGACGCCGAGCCTGGGTACCCTGGAGAAGATCTCGGAAGCGCTCAGCGTAGGTCTGAACCGCTTCTTCATCCCGGAATCGAATGGCGAGGCGCTGCTCGAGGATCCCTTCATTCAGGGACTCCGGCCATTCCTGCGCCAACTCGATTGGGAGCAGTGGCAGGGAATCCTGAAGAGGCTGCAGGCCATCAGCGATCACGTTTCCACAAGTGGTCAGATGCGCACCATGCCTCCGGTTACGCCGAAGCCGATGTTGCCGCTGGCACGACGACCGCAGTCGGCGGTGATGGGCCGTCGTTAGGCGCTCTTTCGCAATAAGTGTTCGCAAGAAGCCGGCTCGCACGCGCAAAGTCATTCCGCAGATTCATTGCGTAGACGCATTGCGTAGATTAAAGACCGACGGCACGCTTTGGCTGCGGGTCAAGCTGGATTCAGTATTCCTGGGCAATATTGCTGGGCAGTATTTCTGAGCTAAGTCCGACACCCGAGTTTACGAGGCGCCGGCTCCGCGTGGTTGCGGGGTCGGCGCTTTTCTTTCGGCGCTGAAGATTACGCGACCTCGTCTCTAACGCACCCGCACGGAACCTGCACATCCCGCCGTATCAGCCCGCACCCTGGCGGTGTGGCCTGGGTTTTGAAAGCGCCGAAAGGCTTGGGTGCCCCATGTTTCGGTTTTTGAAACGTGAGGCTTTTCGGTCCCTCGCCGGGTACCCCTCCTGCGCGGGTGCCGCACCCTTCGTTTTCAAGGGTGCGGATTCGCGGGGTCGGCGCTTTTTCGTCAGCGCTGAAGACTACGTCTCGCTTCTACCGCACCGGGCGGTGTGGCCTCGGTTTTGAAAGCGCCGAAAGGCGCTTGGGTGCCCCATGTTTCGGTTTTTGAAACGTGGGGCTTTTCGGTCCCTCGCCGGGTACCCCTCCTGCGCGGGTGCCGCACCCTTCGTTTTCAAGGGTGCGGATTCGCGGGGTCGGCGCTTTTTCGTCAGCGCTGAAGACTACGTCTCGCTTCTACCGCACCGGGCGGTGTGGCCTCGGTTTTGAAAGCGCCGAAAGGCGCTTGGGTGCCCCATGTTTCGGTTTTTGAAACGTGGGGCTTTTCGGTCCCTCGCCGGGTACCCCTCCTGCGCGGGTGCCGCACCCTTCGTTTTCAAGGGTGCGGATTCGCGGGGTCGGCGCTTTTTCGTCAGCGCTGAAGACTACGTCTCGCTTCTACCGCACCGGGCGGTGTGGCCTCGGTTTTGAAAGCGCCGAAAGGCGCTTGGGTAGCCCCATGTTTCGGTTTTTGAAACGTGGGGCTTTTCGGTCCCTCGCCGGGTACCCCTCCTGCGCGGGTGCCGCACCCTTCGTTTTCAAGGGTGCGGATTCGCGGGGTCGGCACCGGAAAAGGTTACTTCCAGGATTCGATCGCTTTTCTCATCATCGAGCCGGAAGGCTGCTCGACAATCTCTAATCGAATTCCATTGGGATCCTTGAGGTTTGAGAGTTTCGACCCGGTTGCACCGCCCGAACGAGCGTCCGGCAGCGTCGCGCCGGCTTCGCGCAGTCGCGCTATGGCGGCGCTGGCGTCGTCGGCGAGAAGCCCGATATGGGTGAGCCCCGCGGGAAGGTTCGCGCTGGCCGGCGCCATTTCGATGAAGGTGTCGCGATTGATTTGAAGAAAAGTTGTGGTTGGCTTGCCATCCGGGCTGGGCATGGCGTAGGCCACCCGAAATCCCATGACTTTGGTATAGAAATTCAAGGACTCCTGAAAATCGCTAACGGCGATTCCTACATGGTTGAGCCGAAGTCCCGCGTTGCTGTTTTCCTGGGCAGCCGTCCGTTGCATCATCAATGTCCCCACCACAATTCCCGCCACGAAGAGGGTTACTCCGCGAAGGCAAACGATCCATGGACGCATCTCAACCTCCCAGACGTTCTTCTGCCGGGATGCTATGGCAACGGCTCTCCGCGGTCAAGCAGATAGGAGGATCGGATAGTGGGTCAGTTTGAATTTTTTTGATCGTGACACTAAGAAGGCAAAATTCAAACTGACCCACTACCGGGGATCGCGGCTTAAAGCGGAAATGTTCCGACCGCGAAGCCTCGCGTCGGCCCACCGCACGTTGTCATCCCGAACCCCGGTCGCGCTCTTCGCGAACGTCGGTGAGGGATCTGCTTTTCGTCTTGCCGGCTGCCCCCTCCCTTCGGTATTTGCCGGTGGTGGGTGCCCCATGCACCTCTCGAGCGCGAGCATTCGCGCCATAAAAGAAGTTGCGCGTGGGATGCCGTGCACGATGGGTCGCACTCCATTCCCCGCTTAGGGTTGAGGTTTCAAACGTAGCGCCGCAGCCTTCAGCGCGGCACTCGTGGGCCGTCCGCGTCACAAGAGCGGATGATCCTGCGCCTCTCAGATGATCCCTACCTTGCTGCCGCAGGCCGTCGCGAAGGCCGGCGCTTCGCCCGGCCGTAGCGACATCTCAGGTGGCCGGGGTTAAGGTTTAAACGTAGCGCCGCGGCCTTCAGCGCAGCACGCTGTTTGCAGCCCACGGCGCCCTTCCTGTGACGAAAGCGGTCATCAAGCCGCCGCGTGAACCCTTTGTGACCCAGTTGCGGGAAGCGCGGGAGGAGTGGCGGCGTCGGAAGTCGAAATAAAACCCGCCGCCGTTACGGCGCGCTGACTAAGGCTTTGCGGATGTCCAGCCCGACCAGCGCCCGCTCAGTATTCGAAAGATCGCCGATAATCTTGCAGAGTAGCGCATTCGTCGGGAAGGGGGAGCTGGTGATCCGGTAAAAACGGCTACGGTAACGGTCGTTTCAAACGGCGCAGTTCGAGAGGCAGTTCTTTACCTTTGCGAATGTATTTGCGGCGTTCCATATCCTTGCGCCACTCGGCTAACTGTTCGGGAGATGCCGCGATTGGAGGACGACCACCATTGGCGTTTTCCTTCGGTCCGTAATTTGCCCGCCGTTCTTCCGTCAGCGCAAAAATGGTGCGATACATTGGCCTCTCTTGTGAGGACAGCGCGTCGGCGATAGCAAACATCGAGGACACGTCAAAACCTCTCGGATCGAATCCAACCGTTGCGGCTGCCTCTGCAAGGGCCGGGTCGATTCCCGTGACCCCTCTGCCCCTGAAGCGTACGTATCTCTTTATTCGGGGGTTTCGTTCTAGCACGCACTTCCTTACTAGCCTGCCGAATTCAATCAGACGCATTGCCATTGCCTGAAACTCACGGTAACAGGTGTCTGGGTTCTTCCGCGTTCCGTGGAAGTGTCTGCAAACGGCCTTCAAACCCTTATTCTGCGGAGCGTCTCTTATCTGTAGTCCAGTTATTTCGTCGCCGTCCCTTAGGAGTAGCTCACGTTCTGACGGGTTGGAAATCGGCATCTTTCCTGTGCGCGCGACATCCATCAACACACAACACAACTTGAATTCCAGTGGGTCCACAGGAGCATACGCTTGTAGCGTCGCTGCTTCGCCTTGCGGTGAATCGGTTGAACGCGGCAGAGGCACGGAAAAATTCTAACAGTCGCGTCGATTGGCTGCCTTCTGACACTTGGCGAATACGAGGCGAAGGAGTAGAATCGCCGCGTGGACGAACTGCGCGAAGGGTTCCTGCTGATCGCAGCGTCGATCCTTGCCGCGCGGAAGCTGGCGCAGGTAGATGATAGATCATTGCTTGGGCCTGCTGGTATGTGTGCGATCTCGGACGCGATTACCCGAGCGGAATTGATCCTGCGAAAGATCGATGAAAGATGGCCGGGCAGATAACATGAATAAGAAGCTCGCTAATCCTGCTGAATTCAAAGGTCTGCTAGAAGCACTCGTGGAAGAACTCGTTGAGGCACGTGAACACTTCCACCTTCACCAAGAGTTATCTGCGGCCATTCCCGAATATCAAGACGTCTTCGATTTATCAGTCGGCTTTTGGTCCCTCACACTGAATGCCCTCATTGACGCCACGCTTGTGCGCCTTTGCAAGGCTTACGATCTATACAGAACGAATACCCTGAACCTCAAAAGCTTTCTGAAGATGGTCGATGCGAACCTGCATCTTTTTGACGAACCGAGCTTCCGTGAAAGGCTGAAACACAATCCTTACCTCGAATCCCTCGCCAAAGATCGTGAAAGCCCCACGGTACGGCTCAAGAGTGATTTTTCTTTTGTGACGGACGCGCCGGTTGTCAAGAAGTTGACAATCTGGCGGAACAACTTTGTTGCGCATCGGAGTCTCAGGAGTGCTTTGGCGCCTGCCGAATTCACAAAGGCATTTCCTTTGACTTTTGCCGAGATCAACCAGTTGATCGACAAAGGGCTTGAAATCGTGAATCACTACAGCATTCTGTTTAATGCGAGCAGCACGCTGCCATGGGAAGTGAAAGACCACAAATACGTCCTGGACGCGGTTCGTCGGGATTTGAAGAGACGCAACGACGAAAGGCAACAGCATATCGAAGCGGTAAGGGCATTAACCGCCTCGGCAGATCAGCTAGTGGACACTCACGAAGTACACTGATTCATCCCTTAACAATTTGCGCCAAACACCCGCCCCGGCGCATCCACCGCGGCCCTTAATCGCGCCTCGTATTCCTGCAAGAGCGCATCCAGCACCGCCCCGCTCGTGGCCATGCCAACCGCCCCGAGAAAGTCTCGCAGTCCCAGAGTCGATGGTGCGCTGTAGATTGCGCCAAACTGCGCCTCAAGCTCCGGCTGTCGGACTTCGTCAAGGATGCCCCGATCCAGCAGCCAAACGATCTCGGAGTAAAGTTCCGCGGTAGTCCAGTACGGGTACGGCGGCCCATCATCGCGCACTCTCAAGTTGGTTCGCATTCTTTTCTCAGCTTTTATTCATACTCTACGAGGTGTAGAGTCCCGCGTATGAAAAGAGGTCTACTACTGGTGGCTATTGTGGTCCCGCTCTTTGGCTGCAAGTCCTCGCCTAAATCACCTGTCGAACCGGGTCTGCAAGAGACCATAACGTGGATGCACAATTTCGCCGCGGACGAGGGCAGCGGTGCGGTATTCGATGGTAACGGTTGCTCTGCAAAAATAACTTGGTTGTTTAACGACAACCCTGACCAGACTTTCAGCTTTTCGTTTACCGACCTCGACCCGAATTCCGCAAGATCCGTTCAGACGATCATTTCGCCGCCCGCTGCGTACAACATGTGGAGAGCGACGGCGGTTACGACGAACAACGCCAAGAAGGTGGAAGTTTACAGTTATCGGACCAAGGAACGGGAGCAGGACACAGTAATCGAAGGCATACCGTTTCGGAACAGCGATGCTGCGGATCGGTTCGCCAAGGCTCTTCATCATGCTATCGATCTTTGTGGCGGCAAGCCCTCGGCATTCTGAACATGATGATCTTTGACATTCCATGGTGGCTGCAATGGAACCACGTCGGCACTCCTCTCATTGCGATCATCGCCACGTATATCGCTGTCGAGCAATACTCGATAAACCGCCGTCAGTACCGGCTCGCGCTATTCAAAAAGCGTATGGCGATTTTCAATACGACAGCTAAATTCATAGCTACAGTCGTACAAACAGCGAACGTCACGCACGGCGAATGTAGCGAGTTCCTACGCGAAACGAGAGATCACGAGTTCCTGTTCGGGCGAGAGGTCGGCGAGTTCATAAACGAGGTCTATAGGCAAGGCACGGCTCTGCACGCACATATGGGAATGGGTGTTGAACACGTCTCGCAACAGCAAGAAATTATGGAGTGGTTCGCCGGAAACATTTCCAACGCGCGAACGGTCTTCGCCAAGTATTTGGACTTCAGGAGACCCTGAGGCTCCTTGTAGTCTCTCATTCGCCCGCCACAACCCGCCGCCGCATCTTTGGCACGCGACTGTAACGCGTCTCGGCTATCTGCCTGCGCCGCTCCTCGATAGCGTCGCGTTTGGCATCGTCACTCCTATGCTTCCAGCCCGGCGCACCGATTTATTTCTTTTGCCGCATATATGGGCGATCCCCCACGCCGTTCGAATTACCAGCCAGTAATCACTTCGCTTGACGTTCGCGTCACTTTATGATAAACTCGCGCCAGTTTTCTCGGGGTACCAGTGCGCGAACTTGTGGACGATATTCCGCGGCTCGGCCCCGAAATTCAGAGTCAGACGAGCGAAATGGCTAACCCTAATAGAATGCGCACTTACACAAATGGCGGTCGCAACTCCTTTAGAATACGCACTTGCGAAATTGTTGGACTTAAAGTCGTTTAGAATGCGCACTTGCAGAAGAGACGGGTGGGGGGTAGGCGAGGAGAATTGGTTCGAGAGCCCTCGCCCGGGCGATGGATACGGTAAGTTTATTAGAATCACATCCTTGCAACGTGCATGATCGTAACTGCCCTGGAATGATATCCTTATGAAAAAAGGTGGGGGTGGGGGGCCCTTCGGGCCGCGTAACAACCAATTGCATTGCCGATAGCCTAAAGCGTATGCTGCTCCGCCAAGTGGGGCCCCTTCTGGGGGCGCGCAAAAGTCATGGGCATCAGGAGCTTTTGCGCGGTAACAAAGTCGCGGCGGCGCGCTCGTTTTCTGCTAGGCCCGGATATCCACTGATGAGCGACGTAATCACAGTTCACGATCTCGTCAAGAACTATGGAAATTTCTGCGCGGTGAACCATATCTCCTTCTCGGTGCCCGAAGGCCAAATTTTTGGTTTCCTGGGGCCCAATGGCGCAGGCAAGACCACGACGATAAAGATGCTCACGACGGTGCTGAATCCGACCAGCGGCACGATTCGCGTAAATGGCTATGATCCGGTGCGCGAGCGGAAGCAGGTGCGCCGTTCGTTTGGAATCGTCTTTCAGGACGCCAGCCTGGACGACGAGTTGACCGCCGCCGAGAATATGGACCTGCACGGCGGTCTTTACGGCATACCCCGCCGCGAGCGCGCCAAACGCTCCCAAACCCTGCTCGAATTGGTCGAACTGTGGGACCGCAAGGACGATTTCGTTAAACGCTACTCCGGCGGGATGAAGCGGCGTCTCGAAGTGGCCCGCGCCTTGCTCCACCAACCGCGCATTCTCTTTCTCGACGAGCCCACCATCGGCTTGGACCCCCAGACGCGCAACCACATCTGGAGTCATATCCAGAAGTTGAGCAAGGAACAGAACGTCACCGTCTTTTTTACCACGCACTATATGGACGAGGCCGATCGCGTGGCAGATGAAGTTGCGGTGATCGATCAGGGCAAAATTGTCGCCCAGGGGACGCCTGCGGCGCTCAAGGAACAAACCGAGTCTTCCTCGCTCGAGGACGCTTTCATCGCCTTAACCGGACACGGCATCCGCGAGGAGGAAGGCTCCGCCTCCGATCGGATGCGAAGAATGGCCAGAGTATGGGGGCGCAGGCGATGAGAGCCATTTACATTCTTTGTGTGCGTCAGCTCAAGCGCTACTCCCGTTCGCCCGCGCGCATCGTTGGGTCGCTTGGCCAGCCCATCGTTTTCCTCCTGGCGCTGGGCTTCGGGTTCGGTGCCACTTTTGCCAAGGCCGGCGCCGGCAACTATCTGACCTTCGTGACCCCCGGAATCGTGTCTATGGGCATCCTCTTCACCGCGGTCTTTTCCGGCATAGAAATCATCTGGGACCGGCAATTCGGGTTTTTGAAGGAAACGCTGGTGGCGCCTGTCTCGCGGCTGGAGATCGTGCTCGGTCGCGTGCTGGGAGGCACTATCGTAGCCATGATTCAGGGCGCCGTGGTCTTTCTGGTGTGCCTGGCGTTAGGCTTCCGATTTGCGAGTTGGCTGCTGCTGCCCGTGGCCGTCGTTTTCATGTTTTTGATTTCGCTCTTATTCACGTCCATTGGGACCGCGATTGGCTCCGTGCTGCAAGACATGCAGGGCTTCCCGCTGGTTATGAATTTCCTGGTGATGCCGCTTTTTTTCTTTTCAGACGCGCTCTTCCCCATAAAGGGATTGCCGGGCATCTTGACGTTTGCGCTGCGGCTCAATCCGCTTACCTACGGCGTTGACGGCCTGCGCGGCGCTTTGGGTCACGCCTATGCCTTTAACGTATTCACCGATTTTGGCGTGCTTTGTGTCGCCTCCTTGATTCTGCTTTCCATCGGGAGTTATCTTTTCTCTAGAATCCAATTGTAGAGAAGTTGTTTGAGATTGCTGGCCGGTGTGTGGATCGGATCCGTGCACGCCGCGCCGGAAACCCTGCAACGCGGAAATCAGGGTATGAAATAGCCGCTCTTCGCGAGGATGGTGTAGTTACGTCCTTTCGTTCCAAACGACCGCACCAGACGGATGTCCAGCTTGTGCGGTTTGCCCTCGGCGCCGTTGGCCGAGGTGTAGTATCCCAGGGTATAACGCGTCTTGATTCGCTCGATCAGCGCCTGAAACACCGCGCTCAGAGACGCCATGCTTTGGACGTCGAAGATCTCCCCGCCTGTTTGTTCCGTCACTTTATTGATGTCCACCAGCCCCGGAATCATTCCCGCCGCGAAGCGCAGCGCGGGCGGATTGTTCCCGGGCACCTTCAGGTTATAGACGGCCGCATCCGCGGCGGTCGTCTCCGTGATGATGTCTTTCGTGCCTTCTCCGCCGGCATCGGTGCCCACATCGTCGCTGATCAGGATGATCACCCGGCGGCCCGTGGGCGCGGTCTCCAGCAGATACTTGGCGGCCACGAAGATGCCGTCGTTAATGTTTGTGGCCCCGCCCGTGTGTAAGGAGCGGAACTGTTCTACAACTTGGTTCTTATCCTTCGTTAGCGGCGCGCTCAATTGCGCTTCAGTGGAAAAGGTAAACAGCGCCACCTCGTCTTCGGGTTTCAGAGCCGCAAGAGTCGTGGTCGCGGCTTCGCGTAGGGGACCGAGGAATGGACCGATCGAGTCGCTGAGATCCAACACCAGAGCCACGTTGAGAGGCAACTGGTCGCGGCTGAACACGGTAATTTTCTTCGCTACGCCGTCTTCGCGAACCTCGAAGTCATCCTTCTTCAAATCATTCATGATTTGCCCGCTCTTGGTCTTTACCGTGGCGTCCAGCATCACCAGGTTGACGTCGACGCGGATCGGCTCTTGAGCTTGCGCGGGAATTCGCGCGAAGCACACAGCAAAGCCAAAGGCCAAAGCCATCAGGCTCGCGGAACGTAGCGTGCTTCGCTGCAAATTAAACATCTCCGTTTTCGCCAAATGAATTCCGCCAATGCTTCAGCCCGTCGGTCCTCCGGGGCATGTAGCCTTGGTGCCCCGGCAATCGTTGGCAATGTGCTCTGAAAATCCGGGGCCGGAAACGTCGATCTGATAGCCGTCCGGATCGGCAATGGTCCAAGACAACTTGGAATCCGGCTTAGGTTCCAGGCCACGGCGCCTTAGCTCAGCCTCCACGGTATCCTGTTGGAACTTTTCGATGCTTATCCCAAATTGGTTGCAGAACGGCTTGGCGTGCGGATCGGCCGTTTGCCGCAGTTGGAGCGTATTTTGGCCAAACCTCAAAAAGCATTCGCCATTCCGCGCTTCCGAGTTGTCGTAAATCACCTTCATTCCCAGTAAATCTCTGTAAAAATCCCGTTCCTTGGCGACGTCGGGCACATTCAAGACGATAAAACTGTAAGAGGTAGCCTTGAAACCTTTGCCGTTAGCCTTGGCGGAAGCGCTGAGATTTTTCTGCCCGGCTTGCCATGCCGCCGCGCAGCTCGGCGACGCCGCGATTTTGCAGGGCCCAGCCGCTCCCGGAAACATCGCTTTGTCCTTCTCGGGCACCCAGATATCCAGTGGGAAGGTCGCCGGGTCGTAGCAACTCCATCCCATTTCGCCGTCCGGCCGAATACCCTTCAGGCCGCGGCGCTCGATTTCGGCTTTCATGGCCGCCTTTTGCGACAGAAAATTCGGAATGCCAAAAGCGATGTGGCCAATCGTCGGCTTGGCGCCGCGGGCCGCAGGCCTGATATAGATGCCGTTGGGCGACGTGACGCTGCCGAATTCGAGAGCGCAGCCCCTGCCGTCATCCCATGCCACTCGCATCCCAAATAGGTCCACGTAAAAGTCACGGCTCTTCGCGTAATTGTTCGAACTCAATGCCAGGTGGTTCACCGTCGTGACGGGGAAGGTTTTCCCGCCAGGGGTAGAAACTTGCGCCAGCGTCGCCCCAAACTCGGCAGCGGCTCTAATCGCCGGTGCCGCGAAGACCAGATCCCCTGTGATCAGTCCGAGCGCCTTGAGCAACTGGCGGCGATCGATCCTGCCACGATCGGCACCGGTAAACCGGCGTGCCATGTGAATTTCCCCCTATTCTTGAACGATGGCTTCGGAAAGCTGGGCGATATTCGCCAGCTTCACACAGCTCTGCTGGCGTTCTGTCCGCCACGAACCGATGCGCCGCCCTCTAACGCCGCCAGAATCTCCCGGTACACCGGAAGGATGATTGCTTCAGCTCCTTGGGGCGTGTTGACCCTGAAAGCTTGTATTCGCGATTTCAACTCATCGTTCTGTTCGAAAGCTAATTTGGTAAGAATTGCGGCTGCAGTCTCCATGATGTCCTTTCTGTCGTGCGTCTCAGTTTAAAACGGAATAGCCGGCTATGCTTCCCGCCAGAGCTATAACGGTAGTTCATGCTTCACGCCTTCGAATCGCCTTTCGAGGTTTCCCGGCGTCGTCCCATTCATACCACCGCAAGCGCGACGTAGCTTTGCGATTGAGCTAACATCCTTCGGCAAGGAATTTGGCGCATCCGAAAAACACCATATTGCGCCGCCCGCCATTTACTGCTAAAAACGACAGACGAATCAAGGAGAAAACAATGGTTAGAATGAACTCAATACGCTCGCTCGCAGTCCTTTCGGGTTTGCTTTTAGTAGGCATCGGCAGCGCTTCGGCGCAGCGAGGCGCGGCACCGCCTCCCTCGAAATTCAAAGTAATGAGTCCTTCCTTCAGCGATGGCGGCAAAGTTCCCACGGAGTTTTCATGCGCGGACCCCAAGGCCACCTCGCCGGCTCTGGAGTGGAGCAACCCGCCGGAGGGTACCGTGAGTCTCGCCCTGATCATGCATGATCCAGAAGGCGCGCCAATGAAGTCCTCGGGCGACGTCACGCACTGGATCCTCTGGAATATCCCGGCGAACTCTACTTCCTTGATGGCAGACATAAAGCCGGACACCTCTCCGGATGGAATCGCCCAGGGCAAAAACGTCCGCGGCGTGAACGGGTATCAGCCGATGTGCCCCCCTCCTGGCGCCGTGGCTCATCACTACACTTTCGAGATGTACGCGCTCGATACGAAACTCGATCTGCCTGCCGGGTCCACGCGCGCCGATCTGCTAAAAGCGATGGACGGCCACGTCATCGGAAAAGCGGCCTATATTGGGCTTTTTGGCCGGTAAGAAAACTCAGCCAAAGCACAGGCCACCGCACCGGCATGGCTAGCCCGCCCTGCTCATGGTATTACGCGCCTTTGGAATCGCTCGTCAGTCCGCGGAGATAATATGCCTGGCTTTCCCGGAGTCGATTTCCTGGAAATCGACTCCCTTCTAAACGACGACGAGCGCCTCGTGCGCCAGACCACGCGCGAGTTCGTGGACCGCGAAGTTCTCCCGATCATCGAAAAACATAATCGCGAGGGTACTTTCCCCGTCCAACTTGTTGGGCCAATGGCTGAACTGGGATTCTTTGGCGCGAATCTCGCCGGCTACGACTGCGCCGGGATGTCCAACGTCGCCTATGGCCAGGTCATGCAGGAACTCGAGCGCGGCGACTCGGGTTTGCGAAGCTTCGTCTCGGTGCAAAGCGCGCTCGTTATGTATCCCATCTACGCCTTTGGCTCCGCCGAGCAGAAGCAGAAATGGCTGCCCGCGCTGCACAGCGCTCGCGCCATCGGCTGTTTCGGATTGACGGAGCCGCAGTTCGGCTCCAATCCCGCCGGCATGCTCACGCGCGCCGTGCGTCGCGGGCACAGTTACGTCCTCAATGGCGAGAAGATGTGGATCACCAACGGCTCGCTTGCCGATGTCGCTCTCGTATGGGCCAAGGCTGACGACGGCCGCATTCACGGCTTCCTGGTCGAAAAGGGCACCCCTGGATTCAAATCCTGGGATATCCATAACAAGCTATCGCTGCGCGCCTCGATCACTTCCGGCCTTTCGTTCACCGATTGCGAGATTCCCGAGCAAAATATGTTGCCGGGCGTGGAAGGGTTGCGCGGACCGCTCTCTTGCCTTAGCCAGGCTCGCTATGGGATCGGCTGGGGCGCTATTGGCGCGGCGATGGCCTGTTACCAGACCGCTCTCGACTATGCCCGGACGCGCCGGCAATTTGAAAACAAGCCGATCGCCGCACATCAACTGGTTCAGGACAAGCTCGTCTGGATGATTACCGAAATCAGTAAAGCCCAATTGCTCGCTCTGCACGCAGGCCGGCTAAAGGACCAGGATCGCCTTGCGCCGGAGCATGTCTCCATGCTGAAGATGAATAATGTTTGGATGGCCCTCGAAACCGCCCGCAAGGCTCGCGATGTCCTCGGAGCGAACGGCATCGTGGACGACTATTGCGTCATGCGCCACATGAACAACCTGGAGTCCGTGTCCACCTATGAGGGCACGCATGACATTCATCGCCTCATCATCGGCGAGCGCATCACCGGTGTATCCGCTTTTGTATAAAGGCATAGTACCCGGAGAGACACTCGCGATCAGCCGGCTCCAGCGAATCTCTTTGTCGCGGCGCTGAACTTGTTTATCATTTAAGCCCTTTGTCTACGCAAACGAAACGGGAGCTCTCATGCAAATTCAGTTGAGTCTCGAACTGCTGCGCGTCGTCGAACAGGCGGCCATTGCCTCGGCCCGTACCATGGGCACCGGCGACCGCCATCAAGCCGATCAAGCCGCCACCGAAGCCATGCGGCAAGTGATGGACAACGTTCCCATGGACGGCACGATCGTGATCGGCGAGGGCGAGCGTGACGAAGCGCCCATGCTGTTCATCGGCGAAAAGGTAGGCGCCGCCGCCCACAATCAGGGTTTCGAATATCCGGCGGTCGACATCGCCGTCGATCCCCTGGAAGGTACCAACCTCTGCGCCACAGGCGCCCCGAACGCGATCACGGTTCTCGCGGCCAGCGAAAAAGGCGGTTTGCTCCACGCCCCCGATCTGTACATGGAAAAAATCGTTGTCGGCCCAAGTTGTAAGGGCGCCATCGACCTGGATGCGCCCGTCGTGGACAACATTCGCGCCATTGCCCGCCGCCTAAACCGTGACAAAGAGGACCTCGTGATTATTGTCCTCGACCGGCCTCGGCATCAGAAGCTCATCGAAGATATCCGCGCCACGGGCGCTCGCATCCGCCTGATCGGCGATGGCGATCTCTCCGCCGGAATTTCCGCCGCTGTCTTGGGCACTGGCGTTCATGCCGTCATGGGCACAGGAGGCGCCCCGGAAGGCGTCATCACCGCGGCCGCGCTTCGCTGCTTGAATGGCGAGATGCAAGCTCGGCTGGTGGTCTCGAAGCCAGAACATCAGGAGCGTCTCGCCAAGATGGGCATCTCCGATCCCAAGCGGATCTACCAAACCGAAGACCTCGCCCCCGGCCGCCAAATCATCTTCGCCTGCACCGGCGTAACGGACGGCAACCTCCTCCGCGGCGTGCGCTTCTTCGGCGACGGCATCCGCACCCATTCGCTGGTCATGAATCTGGAAGAGCGCCAGGTGCGCTTCATCGATTCCGTGCATCTGGAGAGGCGCCCGGACGTGAAAGTGCGTTTCGCCTGAGCCCGGTTCCTTTGCCAAGCCGCATGCGCGGGACTTAGGTATTCGCGGGTTCTGCTTGTGAAGATGCCGGCCGCTCGAGAGGTTACAGTGAGCTCTCCAGTCCTGGTTTTCTCTTGACAATCGCGGGGCGCACGTCCATCTTAAGGGGCTTTGCTGTCGCTAATTCTTCAGCTTTTTTTCCACTTGCGAGGAGCTTTTGCCCGGACCGACGAAGGTTCGCCTCTGCTTTCATGACCGCTGCTTTGACGGTGCTGCCTCCGCGGCCATCTTCTCGCGATTTTACCGGGAACGAGTCAATGCGCAGGCGGTCTTTTGCTATACGGGGATGACCCATCGGGCGGTCCCTCCTTTTGAGGAGGAGACGTTTGACGGGGATGAGAATGTCATCGTCGATTTCAAGTACTCGAGTTCCCCCCGGGTTACCTGGTGGTTCGACCATCATCAGAGCGCATTTTTGACCGCGTCGGATGCCGCTCATTTCCGCGCCGACCACTCCGGCCAAAAGTTTTACGATCCCGAATACAAATCCTGTACCAAGCTGCTGGCTGATATCACCAGCACGAAATTCGGATTCAACATTCAACCCCTGGCGGAACTGATCCACTGGGGCGACGTCATCGACGGAGCTCAGTTCCCGACTCCGGAATCGGCCGTGGCTCTCACCGAGCCTGCTACGCAACTGGCGCTGGTGATCGAAGCGGCTCCGGAATCGGGTCTGGTGCCGCGATTAATTCCCTACCTGTCGGAACACTCCATCGCGGACGTGGTCAAGTCGCCGCTTGTTGCACGTCATCTCGGTCCTTTGCTCGAACGGCACCGGCGGACCATCGAAGTCATGAAGCAGCGCGCGGAGGCCCTCGGTCCGGTGGTCTTCTTTGATGTAAGCGACCTGGATCTCGAAGGTTACAATAAATTCATTCCCTATCTTCTGTTTCCGCAGTGCCGCTATTCGGTGGGCATCAGCGCTTCCCCCACGCGCGCGAAGATCTCCATCGGCTCCAATCCTTGGAATCCAGGCTCGGCCGAGAAAAATCTTGCCTCCATTGCCGAACGCTTCGGCGGCGGCGGCCACCCTCGGGTCGCCGCGATCTCGCTTGATCCCTCGGAGATCGCCCGTGCGCGCGTCGTCGCGCGCGAGATCGCCGCTCAACTAGGCGATTAGCTCGCCTCAAGTCTTTACCTTGCGATCTCTTTGGTTTATCTGGCCCTCATTCGCGTCTACAGCGAATCCCTCACCCCAAAATACGGGAAAAGAGCATTGTCCTCTCATGCCAGGCTGTTATGCTCGGTCTAGAAAACGCCATCCTCGATAACGTTTGGAGAGGAAATGATGATGATAAGAGCGAGTCAGATAAACGAAACAGAGCGCCTTCCCAAGAATTTCCCCGCGCTCCAAGAGAGAATGGAAGTCGTCAAACGCGCCAATGTGGAAAAGCCACAGCTTACCTCCCGCTCTCCGCTTGAGAATCTGAGTGCCGTCGAGAAAGACGACACGTTCTTCCTTCTGTAACCGTTCACGATTAGCAGTCCACGTTGATTCAGCGGGGCGCAGGCTGCACTTCGGCTAGGCATCGCCCCATCCCTGAGTTTGCCGCGGGATGGGGCCCCGCAGACGACAGAGTCAGTCGGCCACTTTCCTATCAACGTCGGCATCCGGTGATTACTCGCCGAAATGTCGCCCTGCCACATCTCCGCCCCATCCCGGGCGACCGACCTTCCGCGGAAAGCGACGGAGCAAAATGATCCGTGGGGTAGCGCGTTGGGGCGGATTAGTGCAAAAATAGTTGTATCTGGTTGTCGCACTAGTCGGCGTGGGTGACTAACTCAATCGGTAGAGTAGCAGACTCTTAATCTGCGAGTTCAGGGTTCGAGTCCCTGGTCACCCACCATCACTCCTCCGGAACTGCCACAACACCCATACGATTCCGTAGCTGAATATCACAAGCGGTTCCGCAGGATCGTTCCAGCCCCGAAACCGCGTTAATTCCGTTTCGCCCAGGCTTGCAACGGAGTTAACTCCGTCACGCCTAGCCTGAGACCCAAAAAATCACCTACAACTTCTATCTTGCCGAATGCCCGGCGCCTCAGGGCCCTGGTTCCGTAACACGCTGCCATCGATTTACCAGTTACTCGGCGTCAACAGGGGAGGAAATATCCTCAAATGGCTCTGCTTGCGTCCCGATTTGGAACGAAATCGAGGCATATAGCGAAGATTATTTTCGATGCTGCAAACGATTCCAATTTTCCTTGCCTTTGAAGTCACGGACTTAGGACTCGGTAATCACCGCGCTTGAAACTCCGCAAATCTTAAAGTTGCCCTTGGCACGGGCCGTGCACAGATACCTCGCGAACAATAAGGAAATCGAAACCCAGTACCCTGGTTGAATAAAGAAATTCCCGAGCTTTCTAGCGTTCACGTCCTGCGTCGTGAAAGCCAGAGTATTTGTCGCCAACAATCCACCCGCTTCATTCCAGCCGCCTTGGTGGGGCGTCGAGAGAACCGCAGAACTAAGGCCATTCAACGATTTAAGAGGAGATGCTGATGCGCCAGGTAACGGTGCGAAAGATCTGGATGGTGGCGTTTCTGATGGCAGGTTTTGTGGCCGGATGCGGCCGGGAGCAAGCGCCAAGCCCTGTGGCTCCAGTGGTGACCAACCCCACGGTAATCTCGACGAATCCTTTGAACGGCGCAATCACTGTGCCCATAAACCAGAAGATTATCGCAACGTTTAACGGCGCGATGAACTCCGCCACGGTTATTGCGTCCGGGACGTTTACGGTGGCGGTTGCAGGCGGAGCGGGGGTGCCCGGAACGGTGACCTATGTGGCGGCGGCCAACACGGCGATATTTGCGCCCACAGCGAATTTGCTGCCCAGCACTCAATACACGGCCACCATGAACACCACAGCGCAAAGCACCGCAGGCGGCACCCTGGCAAGTAACTATGTGTGGAGTTTTACAACGGGACTGACCGCCGACATAACACCACCGACAGTGACCATCACCCTCCCCGCTTCCGGGGCGGTCGGCGTGCCCACGAATGAAAAAATAACCGCAACGTTCAGTAAGGTCATGAACCCGGCAACGATCACGGCATCGGGGACATTTACGGTGGCGGTGGCGGGAGCCGGCGGCGCTGCCGTGCCCGGAACCGCCAGTTGGGCGGGCTCGACGGCGACCTTTGCTCCGGCCGCGAATCTCGCGCCCAGCACTCAGTTCACCGCCACGATTACAAATGCCGCCCAAGACCTTAGCGGCAATGCATTAGGAGCCGGTGCCGTGCCCAATCCGTGGAGCTTTACAACGGGTGCGGGGCCGAATACCACTCCGCCTACGATAACTCTCACCAGTCCAGCGAACGCAGCCATCAACGTCATACTCAATACGGCGGTTAACGCAACCTTCAGTACGGCCATGGATCCCGTAACGATCACCGCTCCAGGCACATTTACCCTTGCGGTGGCTGGAGCCGGTGGCGCTGCTGTCGCCGGAACCGTCACCTACAATTCCGTGAGCGATGTCGCAACTTTCACACCCGCGACAAACCTCGCGCCCAGCACGCAATATACCGCTTCGATTACGAATGCGGCAAAGGACGTTACCGGTCTTGCGCTCGCCGCGGGATCTGTAGCGAATCCGTGGACCTTTACGACCGGCGCCTCCCTGGGCCCGGTGGGGCCGAATCTTGGAGCCGCCCAGACTTTCGGGACCTTTGGAGGCAACTCTGGGGCTACCAACCAGGGAATTAACACGGTGATCAATGGAGATCTCGGGACCACCGCTGCTTCTACTTTGGTAACGGGGTTCCACGATGCGGGACCAGGCTGCGTTTACACGCAAACGGGAAGCAACGTGGGAACGGTCAACGGGAACATAGACACAGCTCCGCCGCCGCCGACTGTCGGATGTCCGTCGGAAGGCACCGCTACCACTGCCGGGATCGCGACTCAGGCTGCAACCGCCGCGACTGCTGCATTTAACAATCTCTCACCTGCTTCACGGCCCGGAGGTATTGATCCAGGCGCGGGCCAGTTGGGCGGACTCACCCTCCCTCCTGGCATATACAAAGCCGCGGGCGGCTCATTCTTGATCACCGGATCGGATCTGACTTTGGATGCCCAAGGCAATGCCAACGCCCTTTGGGTGTTCCAGATGGCCAGCACGCTCACGGTCGGTGCTGCTGGAGCGCCTCGCAACGTGATCCTGATCAACGGCGCCCTGGCCAAGAACGTGTTTTGGTACGTAGGCAGCGCGGCGACGATCAATGCGGCAGGCGGCGGCACCATGGTGGGCACCATCATCGCTTCCTCGGGAGTCACGTTCTCTACCGCGGGCAATGCAGCGATCACCACGCTCAACGGCAGAGCATTGTCACTCAATGCGTCGGTGACCATGGTGAACACCGTTATCAATGTGCCTGCTCCATAGAGTAACGGTTAGCTGAGAGCCAAGAACAGGCGGCCAGATTTGAAGAGAGCGAAGCAGGGTTGTTTCCCGCTTCGTGGTACGCAGGCGCGATTCCAGGAGGCAACAGTGAGATTAGTAGCGCGATTTATCGCCACAATGGCGGTTGCTTTTGTGATAGTGCCTGCACTGCATGCGGACACTCCGAAGATCGAGTGGTTTTTGGGATATTCCTTTTGGCGTGCCATGCCGACGGCGACCAGCAATCGCATGAGCTACCTGCATGGCGGAAGCACCTCCGTCGCCTACAACTTCAACAGGTATATAGGGCTGGTGGCGGATTTTGGGGGCTACGACGACAGTCGTCTGACGTTTCTCAGCCCCGCCGGAAACCAAACCGTTGATTCCAGTGGGAGTGCCTACACATATATGTTCGGTCCGCGATTCTCCTACCGCGCGTATGAAAGGCTCACGCCCTTTTTCCAAACGCTGTTCGGAGCGACGTATGCGACTCCGGTGACGATCTCAGGATGTACCCCAGGGACCAACTGCACGCCCCTTGGCTCCCAGAATGCGTTTGGCACGATGTTAGGCGCCGGTTTCGACATCAAAATTAACCATCGCTTCGCCCTGCGGCCATTTGAAGGCGACTTTCTGCTGACCCATTTTAAGGATCCTTTCTCGTCGGGCCAGGCGTTGGGATGGCAAAAGAACGTTCGATTTTCTACGGGAATCGTAGTTCGCTTCGGTGGGAACCATCCCGCCCCGCCGCCACCGAGCGCAGCCATCGCTGCTACTTGCTCGGCGGATAAGGAGATGGTTTATGCGGGATCCGGCGATTTCGTCGCCGTACGCGCTCAGTCCAGCAATCCAGACCAGACTCCTTTGAATTATTACTGGTCGGCAAGTGAGGGTGGCGTAGACGGCACGGGCCCCGAAGTCCGCTGGAACTCCTCGGACAGGCAACCGGGCACGTACACGATCAAAGTACGCGTGGACAACGGCCGAAACGGCATCGCAAACTGCTCGGCAAGTATTCGCGTTGAACCGCGGCCAAATCGTCCGCCAACCATCACTTGCTCCTCGGACCGCACGACCGCGACGGTCGGCGAGCCAGTGGAAATTACCGCCTTAGCCAGCGATCCCGACAACGACCCATTGTCTTTCTCCTGGAACGCCGGTGGCCGGAAACTGGAAGGCTCCGGATCTTCCGTGACGTTTCAGACGGCCGATCTGCCACCTGGGCCTTACACCGTAACAGGCCAAGTGGACGATGGCCGCACCGGAACGGCCGTTTGCACGGTAAGTCTCGATGTGCAGGCGGTTCAGCTTCCGCCGGAGGTGAAGGAGCTTGAAATAAGGCTTAGTCTTCACAGCATATACTTCCCAACCGGACGGCCTGCGGCAGCGGATCAAACCATGGAGTTTGAGGAAAGTCAGAAGACCGTTCTGCTTTCACTCGCTAGCGATTTCAGTCGGTATCTCACAGCCATGCCGCAGGCCCATTTGATCCTCGAGGGTCACGCGGACCGTCGCGGCACGGTTGAATATAACAACGACCTGACCGAACGGCGCGTAGAGCGCACCAAGAGCTTCCTGGTGGAACACGGAGTCCCTGCCGCAGACATCGAGACTCGATCCTTGGGTAAGCAGGAAAATCTGGACGCGGCACAAGTGAAACTGCTTATTGAACAGAATCCTGACTTGAGTGATGAGGAGCGACAAACAATCGAGAGAAACCTGCAGATGATTATTTGGGCCAATAACCGCCGCGTGGACATTTCCCTTAGCACAACGGGACAACAGTCTGTGCGTCAATACCCGTTTAACGCCAAAGACTCCCTAGCGTTGCTGAGCACAAAAGGTAGCGAAAGTGAGACACCGACGCGACCCCCAGCTACAAAAAAGAAGGCCGCCAAGCCATAAACGAACCTTCATCGATTGCTCGAACGGACGAATTTAGGCGAGCGGAGTCCCTTTTCCGCTCGCAATCGTCGCTTTCTGTAACTTGTTCGCCTTCAGACCTCCGGGGGGCGCAGATGAGCAGACGGTTCAGCTACATAGCGCTTCTGGAGTAATCTGCGAGTTCAGGGTTCGAGTCCCTGGTCACCCACCATCTCCGTGCCCCGTTGTGTTTCCCGCTCCAAGTTGACCGTCCGCGGACCGGAGTGTATGCTGCCGCCATCCGGGCAACGAGCTAGCGGGTTCCACCGCTAGACCCCAAGAGGGAGGATCAAAACGATATGAGACACAGGCTCGTGACTATTTTAGTTACGGTGGTCGCTCTTCTGATAATCGCGGCGCCAGTGTTTGCCCATCACGGAAACGCGTCGTACGACGGCAAGGGCGTCACCATAAAGGGAGTCGTAACGGCATGGCTTTGGACCAATCCCCATACTTTTTTGAAAGTCGATGTGACCGACGATAAGGGCAACGTCACACATTGGGTTTGCGAGAACCAGGCGCCCTCCACGCTCATCAACTTTGGCTTTAACGCCAAGACCTTCAAGCCCGGGGATATGGTTACGGTTGTAATGGCCGCGACATCCGGGAACTTGCCCGTCGGTCGTATCAGCAAGATCATCCTTGCCAACGGCTACGTGATGAATTCAGAAGTACGATAGGCAAAAAGCCATGGTTCGCGCGGGGCGGAGTCGAGTGCCTGATGGGGCAATTCGGATCCGGTTCTACTCTGACGATGGAAAGGATTGCGAAGATGTTAAAGCATTTTGTGGCCCCAACAATTTTACTTGCAGCTCTGACATTTTCCCCTGTTACACGCGCTCAAGGCGGTCAGCCGGCACAGCAAGGAGCTGGAAATAACCAGCAGGCGGCCGCCCCTGCCGCGGGGCAAAATCAGAATATACATCTCGACGGTTGGGACCGGCCGGCGGTGTCTTTGGAGGCGGCCGGGAAGACGCCGGGGCCCGCTCCCGTCCATGACCTGTCTGGAATTTGGGAGCCGGTCCCAAGATATCGAGACGGAGTGTTTGCTAGCGGCCCGAGAGACATGCCTAGCGATGCGAAGCATGAGGCCCTGATGCCTTACACGCCGTTGGGCAAGCAAACAATGGCTTCCCATAAGGCTGGTTTTGGAGTCAACATTGCTCCCATTTCGCAGATTAATGACCCATTTGACAGCTGCGATCCGATTGGGTTTCCGCGCATAGAACTTTTCAACCTGCGCGGGTTGCAGATCGTCCAAACCAAGGACCAAGTACTGCTGCTGTATCAAAACACCAGGACGTGGCGGAACATCTGGACGGACGGGCGCCCACTGCCCAAGCTCGACGAGCTATCCGAGCCACGGTGGTTCGGATATTCGGTTGGCAAGTGGGTGGACGATACTACGCTCGTGGTTGAGACCGACGGGCTGAACGACACAACGTGGATTGATAACACTGGCCGGCCACATAGCGACGAGTTGGTCGTCGAGGAAACGTTCCACCGCGTGGACGAACTCACCTTCGAACTCACGATCAAGATTACGGACCCGAAGATGTATACGCAACCCTGGTATCCCCTGAAAAATTTCCGTATGGGGATGAATTCACCGAGTTTCGATATTCGGGAGATGATTTGCGCAGTCTCCGAGCAGGCAAATTTTAACACGCTGCTTCATGACGTTGTTCCCACAAGTCCAGCAAAATAATTCTCGTCACCCGCAGCCCGTCAGGGCCCGCGTTGCGTTCGTAGCAGCGAACGTGGCGCCTGCGCACGAGCGGTTCTTTCGTTCGTCAAAACCCGTTGCGCTCGTGAAAACCTGTTGCATGCGCCGGTAAGTTTTCCTACTCTGATTGTGACAATCTGCCGATAACGAGCGGCCCTTAAAACTCACATTTGGTGGTCGGGCATGAAACGCGCCTTCAAATTGATTTCGCTTTTGAGCCTGGGATTTTTATCTTCCGGGTTGCTGTTCGCACACCACGGCTCGTCGGCGTTTGATACAGGGAAAAAACTCACTTTGGCGGGAACTGTCACGGAGTGGTTCTGGGCGAATCCTCACTGCTTCCTGAAATTCGATGCGAAGAACGACCAAGGCGAAGTCGTGCATTGGGTCGCCGAAACGAGCAATCCGCCGGACATGGCCAACCTTGGTTGGACCAAACAATCCTTCAAACCAGGCGATGAAGTTACCGTCATCGTCGAACCGGTCAAAAACGGCCGCCCTGCCGGCCGCGTCCTGCAGGTCAAATTCTCGGATGGCAGGACTTTATTTGCGACGGGGAGACCTCCGGACTCGACAGGTAACTCTGCTGGCCAGCCCAAAACTGGCGATAAATATTGACGACGCGGCCGCTGCTCGATCCGTGGTTGCTCCATAACGGAAGAAAGTAATGATGAAACGTCTCGCACTCTCGATCGCCTTGGCAGCGGCACTCGCATTTTCTCCTCCAGCGCATGCGCAAGATCAGGGGGAACAAGATCGGGGGGGCCAGGACGTCGCGCGCCAGCCCGGAGCGGTCTACGACTTCGACCAAAAAGGAGAAAAGCCGGCTCCCGCACCGAAGCACGATATTTCCGGGGTCTGGGAACCAGCCGGCGGTCCCGGCGCGGGAATCCACGCCAACGGCGCCGGACAAATGCCATCGGACGGCAAGCCCGAACACGAGCTGCCTTTCACGCCGCTGGGGCGCCAAACCTTCATGGCCCACAAGCCGACTTTTGGCGTCACCCAGGTTCCTTCCGCATTGACGAACGATCCCATGCCCGGCTGCAATCCGCAGGGATTTCCTCGCGTTGTCCTTCACAATTTCAGGACCAGCCGGGTCATTCAGACGCCCGAAAATGTGGTGATCCTCTACGAATTCAATAAGAAATGGCGTGTCATCTGGACCGATGGGCGACAGCTGCCCAAGGATGCCGAGAGCCCCACCTGGGGATCTCCCGATGCGCCGGAATCGAGATGGTGGGGCTATTCGGTGGGCAAGTGGATCGACGACTACACCTTCGTCGCTGAATCGAATGGGTTCGACGATCGTACCTGGCTGGACAATGCCGGCCGTCCCCACAGCGATGCTTTGCACGTGATCGAGCAATATCACCGTGCCGATCAACAGCACATGGATATGACCATCACGATTGACGATCCCAAGATGTATACGAAGCCTTGGGTGGCCCTCAAAATACGGTTGCGCTTGCAATCGCCTCATTTTGATATTCGGGAGATGGAATGCGCGCCGATTGAAACTGAGGAATATAACAAGGAATTCGCTGACCCTGCTGCTGGCCTCGACGCGCCTAAATAGCGCTCGCCTGCCTCGCTATCGAAGCCGATCCGAAAACGACTCTTACTTTAATTCGAGAATCTCCTTCTCTTTGGCGGCCGAGAGATCCTCGATTTTCTTGGTTTCGCTATGTGTGAGTTTGTCCAGCTCTTCGATGGCTCGCTTGCGCTCGTCTTCGCTCGCTTTTTTGTCTTTTTCCAAATGCTCTATGGCTTCCTTGATGTCCCGACGCACGTTGCGCATCGCGGTACGATGATTTTCCAGCACTTTGTGAATGTGTTTCACCAAGTCCTTGCGGCGGTCTTCGGTCAGCGCCGGAATCGGCAAGCGAACTACCTTTCCATCGTTCGTGGGGTTAAGGCCCAGATCGGAACCACGAATGGCTTTGTCGATCAACGGCACAGCGCCAGGATCCCAGGGCGAAATCACCAGCATCATCGCATCGGGAACCGTGACCGTGCCAAGCTGATTGATGGGCATCTGCGTTCCGTGATAATCCACCCGCACATGGTCCAGCAGGCTTACATTCGCGCGCCCCGTGCGCACCCCTGCCAACTCGCGGCGAAAATCCTCCACCGCCTTCTCCATCCGCGCCCTGGCCTGGGCCAGCGCATCTTTGCTTGTGGCTACGGTGCTCATTCTTTCGGTCCTCTTTCCATCGGCCTCGCGGCCCGGTCCACGTTTACCCCAGCCTAACTGGCCGTAACCAGCGAACCCACTTTCTCGCCGAGAACGACTCGCTTGAGATTTCCCACCTCGTTCAAGTCAAACACGATGATCGGCATTTTATTATCCATGCACAGCGAAATGGCCGTCGAATCCATCACCGCCAGCCCCCGCTGCAGCACGTCCAGATAGGTAATGCGCTCAAAACGGTTGGCTCCCTTAACTTTCTCGGGGTCGGCGTCGTAAATTCCATCCACTCGAGTGGCTTTGATAATTACCTCGGCCTTGATCTCCATGGCGCGCAAAGCCGCGGCCGTATCGGTGGAGAAATAGGGATTACCGGTGCCCGCCGCGAAAATAACGATGCGGCCTTTCTCCAAGTGCCGCGTGGCGCGCCGGCGAATGAAAGGTTCAGCCACCTGGCGCATATCAATCGCGCTCAGCACGCGCGTGTGCGCTCCTTGCTTCTCCAGGGCATCCTGAAGCGCCAGCCCATTGATCACCGTTGCCAGCATGCCCATGTAGTCCGCCGTGGCGCGGTCGATCGAAAGCGCCTTCTGGCGGGTGCCGCGGAAGATATTTCCGCCGCCAACCATGATCGCCACTTGCACGCCGATGTCGCTGATCTCCTTCAACTCGGCGGCCACCCGCGCCACCGTCTCCGCGTCGATGCCGGAACCCTGCGGCCCCTGGAGGGACTCCCCGGATAGCTTCAACACAATCCTGGAATAAGCGGGACGCGCAACCGTAAGCGGTGGACTCGCTGTGGTCATCTGGTGTGGAAGTTTTTGAACCGCGTCTGAGCCGCAGTTTCGCTCAGTGTTTCGATCGGCATTTTAGCAGAGTTTCACGCTGGCTTGCTATGGATACGGGTCCTCAAAAACAACACCAACCGCCTGCAAACGTCAGCTCACTGGCTCCATAGCCGCGGCCCCGGGTGTCGCGGAGGGCGCGTTGGTTGTTTCGCCCACCTTGAGGCGCACGAAACGCCGCACGGAAATGTTTTCGCCGAGCTTCGAAATCATTTGATTGATCAGCTCGCCCACGGTGAGATGGCCGCTCTCATCCTTGATGAAGTGCTGCTCGTAAAGGCAATTCTCCTCGTAAAACTTCTCCATCTTGCCGTTCACGATTTTCTCGATCACCGGCTCCGGCTTGCCCGTGGCCCGCGCCTGCTCCTGATAGATCTCCCGTTCATGATCGAGGATCTCCTGCGTCACTTCCTCCCTGCGCACGTAGCGCGGATCGATCGCCGCGATATGCATGGCCACGTCGTGGCAAAGGTGTTGGAAGTCCTCCGTGCGGGCCACGAAATCGGACTCGCAGTTCACTTCCACGATTACCCCGATTTTCCCGCCGGCGTGAATGTAATGGCCGATCAGCCCTTCGCTGGCCTCGCGCTGTGCTTTCTTTTGCGCCGCGGCTTGTCCCTTGCGCCGCAGGACGTCGATGGCCTTCTCCACATCGCCCTTGGCTTCCACCAGGGCAGTGCGGCAATCGCTAAAACCGGCGCCGGTGCGTTCGCGCAGCTCCTTCACTAGTTGCGCGGGCACATTGAAATCGGACTTTGTAGCCATTTTGGCAAATCCTCAGAAAATAAATGGGAGTATCGTTCGATGCACTGCACCCGGCAGGAGTTTCGCCGGACATTGTTTAGGATTCGGGTTCGCCCTCGGCCTGGACGGCGGTTTGTTCGGTATCGGTCGCTTCCGAGGGTTCCACGAAATCGCCTTCCTGCTTCTCGTAGGCTTCGTAGGCGCTGGTATCCACGTATTCGACGTTTTCGCCCTCTGCGCCTTCCGGAGATCCCGCTTTTTCGCCCGCCAACTGCGTCTGCTCAAAGGCGGTGCGGCCTTCCACCACGGCATCGGCAATCTTCGTGGTAAAAAGGCGAATCGCGCGCAGCGCGTCGTCATTGCCGGGGATTACCCAATCCACCTGGTCGGGATCGGAATTCGTGTCCACCACAGCGACCACCGGCACGCCCATGCGCCGGGCTTCACGCACCGCAATCGCCTCGGTATGCGAATCGACCACGAACATGGCGTCCGGCGGCGTGGTCATATTCTCCACGCCTTCGAGGTTTTGTTGCAGGTGCTTCAGCTCGCGCTCCAGCCTGGCCGCTTCCTTTTTCGATAGCTGCGCCATGCGTCCATCCTCGATCATGGCCTTCAGCGTCTTCAGCCGCTTGATGGATTTCTGCAGCGTGGCCCAATTGGTCAAGGTTCCGCCCAGCCACCGGTGATTGACGAAAAACATGCCGCAGCGCCGCCCTTCCTCGGAAATGGCTTCCTGGGCCTGGCGCTTGGTGCCTACAAAGAGAATGACGCGTCCCTGGCTGGCGAGCTCGCTCACGAAGCGGCTCGCTTCGCGGAACATTTTGAGCGTCTTTTGCAGATCGATAATGTGAATCCCATTGCGTTCGCCGAAGATAAACTCTTTCATCTTCGGGTTCCAACGGCGGGTCTGGTGGCCGAAATGAACGCCGGCCTCCAGCAACTCTTTCATGGTTATTTCAACTGCCAATGGACCTCCTTGGTTGTTTAGATGCTTGCAGCTTTGCCGCCGCGTTGCCTCGCGGAAAGCGGAGCATCCTCTTGCCGGCATCTCGCCGGCCATGTATTCAGCCCGGCAAGCCGGGCTGGAGCTTTCGGGTTAGCGCTTGCTGAATTGGAAGCGCTTGCGAGCGCCCTTTTGGCCGTACTTCTTGCGTTCGCGCATGCGCGAATCGCGCGTCAGGAAACCGTTGTTTCGCAGCCCATGACGCAAATCGGGATTGAAAATCGAAAGCGCGCGCGACAGCCCCATGCGCACGGCGCCGGATTGCCCGCCCACGCCCCCGCCGTTTACCGTGGCCCAGACGTCCAGCTCATTGGCGGTGTTGGTGAACTTTAGAGGTTCCATGGCGCGCAGCAGCCAGGCCACGTTCTTGAAATAAGCGTCTATCGGCCGCCGATTGACTTCAAATTTGCCGCTGCCGGGCTTGATGAAAACGCGTGCTATGGCGTTCTTGCGCCGGCCCGTGCCGTATGCCTGCGTCTTTGCGGCGCCTTCGGTTGGTTGTGGCGTTGAACCCAACGCTCCTCCTCAAAACTCAGATAACGACAGCTCTCTTGAAAGTCGCCCGGTGTGTTCGCGAAGCTACAGACTTAGGGGTTGCGGCTTCTGGCCGGCGTGGCGCGCCAAACCTTTTTCGTCCAGGTAGACGCGCAGTTTCCGGGCGCGGCTGGCACGAAGCCGGTTCTTCGGCAGCATCCCGAGAACCGCCTCGCGCAGCATCCAGTCGGCCCGCTCGCCACGAATGCGCTTTGCGGGAACTTCCTTGAGACCGCCGGGATAACCGCTGTGGGAACGGTACACTTTCTGGTCGAGCTTGTTTCCCGTGAGACGAATCTTTTGCGCGTTGATGACGACCACGTGATCGCCGCAATCCAGGTAGGGAGTGAACTCCGGTTTATCTTTCCCAATCAGTACGCGCGCCACAGTCGCGGCGACGCGGCCCAACACCTGTCCGGCGGCATCTACAACAACCCACTTGGGACCTTGCGACAGCGCTTCCGCTTCGCGGCCCTCTGGAACGTATGTCCGCATCTCGATAAACACCCTGCCCTATAGGGACAAACGGGAACAATAGTGGATGATCGGGACTTTGTCAACGCACTTCGACATGAGGCAGAGGGTCCGTTGAATTTTCTCGATCGCGACAAGAGAGCAAACTCACACTGAGCTACCACGCGACATCAAGAACTGCCATAATCAACATCCGCCTGCGCCCCTCAAACTTGGTCTTTTTTCTAGTCTTTTTTTATTGACTGTTTTTTATTTTGACACATTGTATTTTTTTACCTATACTTAACGGCTTGTTGGGGGGATTTTTGCCCTGTCGTAGAAGGGGTAGGTCTTCTGCTCCGGAAGAGTGGTTAAGGGATCGGGGCTAGGAGAGCGGCCGGAATGGGGCGCCAGCCCCGCAAAGCCGAGTGAGCATCTCCGCGTGACCCGCTGCCGTGCAAATCGGTGCAGCGGATTCTGAGCGTGAGAATCTTGTCGGTCCGCCGGGGTCGCTACTGACCCTCTTCTGTTGATAAACCCGCAGACTCCGTGTGTCGGCGAAAGCCGGCCCGGAATAGAACCGAAGTTTTTTGCTCGAATTGAGGGAGAGCCGTGCCGACGTTTGCGCAACTTGTCCGTAATGGACGCGAGAAAGTACGCACCAAAACAAAGTCGCCCGCGCTGCAGGGGTGCCCTGAAAAGCGCGGCGTATGCATCCGCGTGTACACGCAGACTCCCAAAAAACCCAATTCCGCGCTGCGCAAGGTGGCCCGCGCGCGCTTGACCAATAGCGTAGAAGTCACCACCTACATTCCGGGAATCGGCCACAACTTGCAAGAGCACTCCATTGTGCTCGTGCGCGGCGGCCGCGTTAAGGATTTGCCAGGTGTTCGCTACCATGTCATTCGCGGCACCCTCGATGCCGCCGGCGTCGACAATCGCAAACAAGGGCGCTCCAAGTATGGAGCCAAGCGGCCCAAGGCTGCGCAGAAATAGGAACGGAGAGGCGTCATGCCACGCAAGGGATTCATTTCGCGCCGCTCGGTCATGCCGGATTCAGTCTACGGCAGCGATCTGGTGCAAAAGTTCATCAGTTCCATGATGTGGGACGGCAAGCGCTCCACCGCCCAGCGTATTTTCTACCAGGCGATGGAACAGATGGGCCAGAAGGCCAATGACGAGCCGCTCAAGGTGTTCAAGAAGGCGGTGGAAAACGTTAAGCCCCTCCTCGAGGTGAAGTCGCGCCGTGTGGGCGGCGCCAACTACCAGGTTCCTGTAGAGGTCAGTCAGTTCCGCAGGCAATCCCTGGCCATCCGCTGGCTCCTGCTCCACGCTCGCACCCGGCCTGGCAAGCGCATGGTCGATAAGCTTGCCGACGAGCTCCTGGACGCCGCAAACGGACGCGGCGGCGCCATCAAGCGCAAAGAAGATGTTCATCGCATGGCCGAGGCTAACAAGGCCTTCGCCCACTACCGCTGGTAAAAGCCAAAGAAACGAAAGAGTTTAGTAGAATCATGGAAACAAGGTCATCACAACTCGAGCACACGCGCAACATCGGCATCATGGCGCATATAGACGCCGGCAAGACCACGTCCACCGAGCGCATCCTCTTCTATACCGGCGTGACGTACAAGATCGGCGAAGTCGACGAAGGCACCGCCACGATGGACTGGATGGAGCAGGAGCGCGAACGCGGCATTACCATCACCTCCGCCGCCACTACCGCGAGTTGGAAACGTTTTGGCCAGTCTTACCTCATCAACATCATCGATACGCCCGGGCATGTGGACTTTACCGTCGAAGTGGAACGCTCGTTGCGCGTACTGGATGGCTGCGTGGCCATTTTTGACGCCGTGGCCGGTGTGCAGCCGCAGTCGGAAACGGTATGGCGCCAGGCCGATAAGTATCGCGTCCCGCGCATCGCTTTTGTGAACAAGATGGACCGCGTGGGCGCCGATTTCGACCACTGTATCCGCTCCATGCGCCAGCGCCTCGGAGCTCATCCCTGCCCGCTGCAATTTCCCATCGGCAAGGAAGATAACTTCGTCGGAGTCATCGATTTCATCGAGCAAAAAGCCATCATTTGGCTGGAAGACACCCTCGGCGCGAAATTCGAGGTGCTGCCGGTCGAGAAACTTTGGGACCAGGCCTTCTTGAAAGAGCGCCCCGAGGTTGCCGTCGCGGTTAAGGCTTCGGCCATCAGCCCGGAGTTCTATAAGGAACATCGCGAAAAAGTAGTCGAGTACATTGCCGAGCATGATGACGCCATTTTGGCCAAGTATCTTGCCGAGCACGAATTGACGCCGGAAGAGTTGCGCGCCTCCATTCGCCGCTCGACCATTGCGCTGAAGCTCGTCCCGGTCGTAGCCGGTTCCGCGTTCAAGAACAAAGGCGTTCAGCCTTTGCTCGATGCGGTCGTCGATTATCTGCCTTCTCCGCTGGACGTTCCGCCGGTGGAAGGCACCTCTCTCGATGGCACCGAGCCTCTTCTGCGCCGCGCCGCGGACGATCAGCCCTTCTCGGCCCTGGCTTTCAAAATCATGTCCGATCCGTTCGTCGGCCACGTGACTTATATCCGTGTCTACTCGGGCGTGTTGAAATCCGGCAGCTACGTCTACAACTCTTCGAAGCGTACCCGCGAACGCATTGGGCGTCTCCTGCGCATGCACGCCAACAAGCGCGAGGAGATTGAAGCCATCTATGCCGGTGATATCGCCGCCTGCGTGGGACTGAAGAGTGTCACCACCGGCGACACGCTGTGTGATGAGCAGAAGCCCATCGTTCTCGAGTCCATCGAATTTCCGGCGCCGGTTATCTCCGTGGCCATCGAGCCTAAAACCAAGGCCGACCAGGACAAGCTCGGCAACGCTTTGGCCAAGCTGTCGCAGGAGGACCCCACTTTCCGTGTGCACACGGAGCCGGATACGGGACAGACCCTCATCTCCGGCATGGGCGAATTGCACCTGGAAATTATCGTGGACCGCATGCTGCGCGAATTTGGCGTGCAGGCCAGTGTGGGTCGTCCGCAGGTGGCCTACCGCGAAACCATCCGCCGTCACGCGGGAGGCGAAGGCAAATACATCCGCCAGACCGGCGGCCGCGGCCAGTACGGCCATTGCAAAGTGGAAATTCATCCCCTGCCCAGCTCCGGCCACGAAGATATGCACGAGATGTCTACCGACGAACTCGATGCTCTCGCCAAGCAAGTGGCTGGCTCGGGCGGAAAATTCCGCTTCGATAAAGAGCATCGCCTGCTCTTCATCGACAAGATCATTGGCGGGGCCATCCCCAGGGAGTTTATCGCTCCCATTGAAGCCGGCATTCGCGAGGCCATGGAAAATGGCGTGCTCGCCGGGTATGAAATGGTGGATATCGCCGTGGTCTTGACCGACGGCAGCTATCACGACGTGGATAGTTCTGAAATGGCCTTTAAGATTGCCGGATCGATGGCTTTTAAGGAAGCTTGCAGCAAGGCCCAGCCCATTCTCCTCGAGCCGGTCATGCGCGTCGAGGTGGTGGTCCCCGAAGAATACATGGGCGATGTTTTTGGCGACCTAAACTCCCGCCGCGGGCATCCGCAGGGGATGGAGTCGCGCGCCGGAGCGCAGATCATTCGCTGCGAAGTGCCTCTGGCCGAGATGTTCGGCTATGCCACCGATTTGCGCAGCCGCACCCAGGGCCGCGGAAGTTTCACCATGCACTTCTCCCATTATGCCGAGGCGCCCGCATCCATCGCAGATGAGGTCGTCGCCAAGGCTACGGGCCGGGTAACGCGATAGGTTTCTTTTACGTATTGATTGCAGCGGAGGAACGAGACAGCCGATGGCGAAGGAAAAGTTCGAGCGCAGCAAGCCGCACGTGAATATAGGCACGATCGGTCACATCGATCACGGCAAGACCACCTTGACGGCGGCGATCACCAAGGTGCTGTCGAAGCACAACCCCAAGGTGCAGTTCCGGGCCTTTGATTCGATCGACAACGCGCCGGAAGAGCGCGAGCGGGGCATCACCATCGCCGTGGCGCACGTCGAGTACGAGACGGCCAACCGGCACTACGCGCACATCGATTGCCCGGGACACGCCGATTACATCAAGAACATGATCACCGGGGCGGCGCAGATGGATGGGGCCATCCTGGTGGTGGCGGCCACCGATGGGCCCATGCCGCAGACGCGGGAACACATTTTGCTGGCCCGGCAGGTGGGCGTGCCGTACATCGTGGTGTTTTTGAACAAGTGCGATGCGGTGGAGGATCCCGAGCTTCTGGAGCTGGTGGAGCTGGAAGTGCGCGAGTTGCTGAAAACCTATCAGTTCCCGGGCGATGCCGTTCCGGTGATTCGCGGCTCGGCGCTGGGCGCGCTGAACGGCGAAGAGAAGTGGGAGAAGACGATTCTGGAGTTGATGGCGGCGGTGGATAAGAACGTGCCCTTGCCGCAGCGGGATGTGGACAAGCCGTTTGCCATGCCCATCGAGGATATTTTTTCGATCTCCGGACGCGGCACGGTGGTGACCGGGCGAATCGAGCGGGGCAAGGTGAAGGTGGGCGAGGAGATGGAGATCGTGGGATTCCGCCCCACGATCAAGCGGGTGGTAACGGGCGTGGAGATGTTCCGCAAGCTGCTGGACGAAGGGATCGCCGGAGACAACGTGGGCTTGCTGTTGCGGGGCACGGAAAAAGAAGAGGTGGAGCGGGGCCAGGTGATTGCCAAGCCGGGATCGATCACGCCGCACACCAAGTTCAAGGCCGAAGCGTATGTGCTGACCAAGGAAGAGGGCGGGCGGCACACGCCGTTTTTCACCGGGTACCGGCCGCAGTTTTATTTTCGGACCACGGATGTGACCGGCGACGTGAAGCTGCCGGCGGGAGTGGAGATGGTCATGCCGGGAGACAACGTCTCGGCGGAGATTTCGCTGATCACGCCGGTGGCGCTGGAACGCGGGCTGCGCTTCGCCATTCGCGAAGGCGGGCACACCGTCGGCGCCGGCGCGGTCACCGAGATCATCGAGTAACCTATGCCAGCCGGAGAGCGAATTCGAATTCGGTTAAAAGCGTACGACCACCGCATCCTGGACCAGTCCACGCGGGAGATTGTGGACACAGCCAAGCGCACCGGAGCGAATGTGGCCGGGCCGATTCCTCTGCCCACCACCATCAACCGCTGGACGGTTTTGCGCTCGCCGCACGTGGACAAGAAGTCGCGCGAGCAGTTCGAAATGCGTACCCACAAGCGGCTCATCGATATTCTCGAGCCCACGCCGGATACGGTCGATGCGCTGATGAAGCTCGACCTGCCGCCGGGCGTGGATGTGGAGATCAAGGCTTTTGGCCGCGAGCACGCGGTCAAATAACCATCGACGAGGAGAGTCCTCCCGAGCGAGCATCGCGAGCCAGGGATCTCTTCGCAGGTAAGGGAAGGTAAGGAAAATTCGCATGGCTGTGAACGGAATAATCGGAATCAAGCTGGGCATGACTCGGGTCTTTGCCGACGATGGCGCGGCTGTGCCTTGCACGGTGGTGCAGGCGGGTCCTTGCGTGGTGGTCCAGCGCCGCACCAAGCAGACCGACGGTTACGATGCCGTGCAGTTGGGGTTCGTCGAGTTCGTCAAGCCCCAGCGTATCTCCAAACCCATGACCGGCCACTTCAAGAAGGCCAATGTCGCGCCCATGCGCATGCTGCGCGAGATTCGTTTGGATGAGTCGGCGGACGATTCCAAGGCCGGCGACCGCGTTCTGGTGGACCGCTTTGTTCCCGGCGAATACGTGGACGTCACCGGAGTCAGCAAAGGCAAGGGATTTCAGGGCGGCGTCAAGCGCTGGCATTTCGCGGGCGGCGATGCCACCCATGGTTCGATGTTTCACCGCGCGCCAGGCGGCATTGGCGCGAGTTCCTTCCCTTCCCGAGTTTGGCCGGGACAGCATTTCCCCGGGCATATGGGCCACGAGCGCAAGACGGTCAAGAATCTGCGCGTGGTCAAGATCGATACCGAAGAAAATCTCTTGCTGGTGCGCGGAGCGGTGCCCGGTCCCACGGGCTGTTATCTGCTGATCCGCAAATCCAGGCAGGCAAAGTAAGCGATAAGGAGCACGCGCGTTCCATGCCAGTCGTAGACGTCAGGAATTTGCAGGGTGAGACCGTAGGCCAAGTCGATTTGGCTGACGCGGTGTTTGCCGCCAGCGTGAATCGGCACTTGTTGCATGAAGCGGTGCGCTGGTATCTGGCTGGCGAACGTGCCGGCACGCACAAGACCAAGGGTCGCGGCGAGGTTTCCGGCTCCGGCCGCAAGCTCTGGAGACAGAAGGGCACCGGGCGCGCCCGCGTTGGCTCCATCCGCTCGTCGATTTGGCGCAAGGGCGGCACCGTACACGGCCCTCAACCGCGCAGCTACGAATACCGGCTGCCCAAGAAGATGGTTTTGGGCGCTCTACGCTCGGCGCTTTCGGCCAAGTTGTCCGGTGAGAAGCTCACTGTCGTAGACAACTGGACGCTCGGTTCGCACAAGACCAAGGATTTTCGCGCCGCGCTGACCAGGCTCGATGGGGATACGCGCACCATGCTGGTCGTGGAAGGGCCTGGCAACCATAATCTGGAGTTGGCCAGCCGCAATCTCGATGGGGTAAAAGTGGTAGCCCCTTCGGCCCTTCAAGCCTATGACGTGCTGCGCCATGGTCGCGTGCTGCTGTCGCAGAATGCTGCCCTGCATCTGGGCCGGTCGCTCGGTGCGCAGGGGGGCGGCACGGAAGCCGCGGCGGGCGAAGGCGCTGGCGAAGCAGTTCGCCCGGCGAAGGCGCCTGCGGGATCGCCAAAACCTCGGCAATCGAAGGCGGCAGCCTCGGGCGCGAAGTCAAAATCCAGTAGCGCGCCGAAATCGCCGAAAGCTAAATCGAAATCTACGCCCAAGGGCAAGGCTAAGAAAAAGGAATAAAGGCGCCAGGCATACACCATGGATATCAGCGTTTATAGAATTATTCGCCGCCCCATCATCACCGAAAAGGGCTTGGCCGTGAAAGAGAACCAGCACACCGTCGTCTTTGAAGTGGACGCGAATGCCACCAAGACGCAGATCAAAGAGGCGGTGCAGCAGATTTTCAAGGTGAAGGTCGACCACGTGCGCACGGCAATCTATCACGGAAAGTTCCGGCGCCGGGGACGCTCGGAGGGCCATCGGCCAGACTGGAAAAAGGCCTATGTGCGGCTCGCCGAGAAGGAAAAGATGATCGAGTACGCCGAGAATCTCTGACGAGAATCTCTGATCGCAGGCGGTAGCACACTAGAAGCAAGGGCGTCGCTCGAGGTTGGGCGCGCCGCGGGAAGGTAGCTCCAAATGGCGTTAAAAAGCTTCAATCCTTATACAGCGTCCCGGCGGTTCATCACCGTTCTGGATAAGACCGAAGTCACCAAGGAGACTCCGGAAAAGGCTCTGCTCGAGCCTAAGAAGCGCAGCGGCGGACGGAACTCGCAGGGCGAGCTGACCATCTGGCATCGTGGCGGAGGACATAAGAAGCAGTACCGCATCGTCGATTTTCGGCGCGAGAAGAAAGGCATTCCCGCGCGCGTGGCGTCCATCGAGTACGATCCCAATCGCTCGGCGCGCCTGGCGCTTTTGCACTATGCCGATGGAGAGAAGCGTTACATCTTGCATCCCATCGGGCTCGAAGTGGGCATGACCGTGCAAACCGGCGAAGGCGCCGATATCCTGCCCGGCAATGCCCTGCCGCTGCGGTTCATCCCGCCGGGAACGCAGGTACATAACCTTGAGCTTTCCCCCGGCAAGGGCGCGCAGGTAGTGCGCGCCGCCGGTGGATCGGCGCAACTGTTGAGCAAGGAAGGCGATCTCGCCTTGGTGAAGCTGCCCTCGGGCGAAGTGCGCCGGTTCGTGATCGATTGCATGGCCACCATCGGACAAGTCGGCAATCTCGATCACGAGAACGTCACTTACGGCAAGGCAGGCCGCACGCGCTGGCATGGCAAGCGGCCCACGGTTCGCGGTGTGGCTATGAACCCGGTTGACCACCCGCACGGAGGCGGTGAGGGCCGCGTCAAGGGCAATCATCCCAAGACGCCCTGGGGCTTTCCGACCTTGGGCGCCAAGACACGGCACAATCGGCGCACCACTCGCATGATCGCCCAGCGCCGTAAACCTTGAGGGCACAGCATCTTAGCGGAACAAAGTACAGATTAGTAAAATAGAGTACGAACTAGTAAAATAAAGGGTGTAATCGACAATGATCCCGGCGCGGCGGGTGATGGAGAGGCCTACGATGAGAGCATCGCGAAGTATAACGCAGGCTCGGCGCGCCTCGAGTGCGCGCAAGTCGGCTGCACGGCCGAGAGTTGCTAAGGCCGTGCCGAAGACGACCGGTAAATCGCATGCCGTTCCGCTCGAACCGGTGCCTTACCGCTTTTGCAAGCCCGGATGGGCGGTATTGGTGGAACAGCAGCCCAGCCAGCAGGGCACGCGCTTTGTGTGTCCCTTCTGCACCCATTCGCACCGTGTTTCCGGGCCGGTACGAGGTTTTCGCAAGCTGCGGCGCGCTCGCTGGATTAAGCTGCGCCGTGTGGATGAATAAGCCCGCCGCTTGGCCGGGCTTTTAGACCAGGCAATTAGTAAGGAGTGTCATGGGTCGTTCGCTGAAAAAAGGCCCGTTCGTGGACGCTCCTCTGCGTATCAACGTGGAGGGGCTCAACGCGCGGAATGAGAAAAAAGTGGTGAAGACGTGGTCGCGCCGCTCCACCATCGTTCCGGAGATGATTGGACACACCATTGCCGTGCATAACGGCAGGAAATTCATTCCGGTCTATATCACCGAGCAGATGATCGGGCACAAGCTGGGCGAGTTTGCCCCCACGCGCACTTTCAAAGGCCATGCCGTGAAAGCCGCTCTCGAGAGGGCTGCGGGCGTGGCTGGCGGTCCGGGAGGTCCCGGTGGCGCTGGTGCGCCGACAGGCGGCGCTGCGCCTGCGGCCCCTGGCCCCAGGTCGTAAGGGAAAGAAAAGGTCTAAAGGAAAATGTCCTCAAACGTCACACTTCCGTCGGCGCCGGCCATCGAGGCGCAAGCCCTCTTGCGGCATCTGCGTATGTCCCCGCAGAAGATTCGCCTGGTGGTGGACTTGATCCGCGGCCAGCGCGCCGAGGATGCCTTGCATATCCTGCGCTATACCAAGAAGCGCGCCGCCCGGGATATCGAAAAGGTTTTGCGCAGCGCTATTGCCAATGCCGAACGCAAGGCCGAGGATGCCGGCGCTTCGCTGGATGTGGATGAGCTTTATGTTTCGCGCTGTTTCGTCAATGAAGGGTCGCGCTGGAAGCGCCTGCGGCCCGCGCCGATGGGCCGCGCCTATCGTTACCAGAGGCGCACGGCGCATATCGTCGTCGCGGTCGCGGAACACCATCGCGCCGCGGCGGAACGTACCGCGGCTGCGGTAGCCGCCGCTGCCTCCGAAAAGGGCGTGCGTGGCGCCGTAAAGAAAGCGCGCAAAGCCCTGGGCGGAGGCAAGCAGGCGCCGGGGCGTAAACCCAAGAAACAAGAGTAAGAGGCATTTGGGGGAGGAGTTGCTTTGGGACAGAAAACACATCCATATGGGTTTCGCCTCGGCTACAACAAGCCCTGGCGTTCGCGCTGGTTTGCCGGAAAGGACTACGCGGACCTGCTGCACGAGGATGTTGTGCTGCGCCGCCAGTTGAAGGAGCGCCTGCGCTCGGCCGGCATCAGTGCCATCGATATCGAACGCGCCGCCAATAAACTTGTCATCCGCCTGTTCACCGCGCGTCCGGGAATCATCATCGGCCGCAAGGGCGCTGAAATCGATAAGCTCAAGAATGAAATTCAAAAGCGCACCAAGCGCGAAGTGCACATCGATATTCAGGAAGTGCACCGGCCGGAGCTCGATGCGCAACTGGTGGCCGAATCGATCGCCCTGCAGCTCGAAAAGCGCGTGGCCTTTCGCCGCGCCATGCGCAAGGCCGTCGATTCCGCGCTGCGCTTCGGTTGCAAAGGGATCAAGGTGCGCGTGGCGGGCCGGCTGAATGGGGCGGAAATTGCCCGCAAGGAATGGTATTTGCAAGGCCGCCTGCCGCTGCAAACGCTCCGCGCGGACATCGATTTTGGTTTTGCGCAGGCGTATACCACGTACGGCGTGATTGGCGTGAAGTGCTGGATCTACCAGGGTGAAAACGTGCCCGAGCGCGGCAAACGCCGCGGGTCAGCCGTCGCCGCTGCCGCCGATTAAAGGAAATTCGCCATGATGATGCCCAAGAAGGTGAAGTACCGTAAGCAGCAGCGAGGCCGCCGCCGCGGCAAAGCTTGGCGCGGAGGCGAACTGTCCTTCGGCGAATACGGCCTGAAGGCTCTCGAGCCCGCTTGGATCACCGATCGCCAGATCGAAGCGGCGCGCGTGGCCATCACTCGCTTCATCAAGCGTGGCGGCAAGCTGTGGATCCGCATCTTCCCGGATAAGCCCTTCACCAAGAAGCCCGCTGAAACCCGCATGGGCAAAGGCAAGGGTGCGCCGGAGCGCTGGGTCGCGGTGGTCAAGCCGGGCCGGGTCATGTTCGAGATGGCTGGAGTCGATGTGGCTACGGCCACCCAGGCCATGGAGCTGGCGGCTCATAAGCTGCCCATCCACACCAAATTTGTAACCCGCGCGGGAGAACTCTAATGCCCAAGCATGTCGAAAAATTGCGGGACTTGGGCGAGCCGGAACTGGAAAACCGTGAACGCGAGCTGGCCGAGCAGATCTTCCGTCTGCGCTTTCAGCTCACCACCGGCCAGGCCGAAGCGGTAGGCCGCCTGCGTTTGGCCAGGAAAGATTTGGCGCGCGTCAAAACGCTTTTGCGCGAGCGCCAATTGAGGAAAAGCTGATGGAAACGGCAGTCGCTAGCCAGGCGTCCAAGCAGCGCCGGCGCAATGAATTGGTCGGCGTGGTAACCAGCGCCAAGATGCAGAAGACCATCGTGGTGCGCGTGACCCGGCAGATCCAACACCGGCTCTATCAACGCTATATCCATAGGGTCAAGAAATTTTACGCTCATGACGAGCAGGGCGAGGCCCGGCCCGGCGATGTGGTGCGCATCGTGGAAACCCGGCCCATGTCCAAATTGAAGCGCTGGCGCTTGGCGGAAGTGGTCTCCCGGCGCACCAGCGTCGACTAAGCACGAACCATCGAGGCAAGGAGAGAGTGCGGCAATGATTCAGATGCGAAGCTGGCTGACCGTGGCCGATAATTCAGGGGCCCGTCGCCTCATGTGTATTCTTCCCGTGGGCGGCGATATTGGCAGCCGGGCCGGCCTTGGAGATATCATCACCGCCTCGGTGAAAGAGGCCACGCCCGAGAGCCCCATCAAGAAGGGCAAGGTTGTGCGCGCCGTCGTCGTGCGCACCCGCAAGGAGCATCGCCGCCGGGATGGCACCTACATCCGCTTCGACGATAATGCCGCGGTGCTCATAAATGATGCCAACGAGCCCGTGGGCACGCGCGTATTCGGACCCGTGGCGCGCGAATTGCGCGAAAAGAAGTTTGCCAAAATCGTGTCGCTGGCGCCGGAAGTTTGGTAAAACGGCGGCCCTTGCGAGATTGAGGACTGAAGATTCATGGAACCAGCACCGACAAACGCCAGCATCCGTAGGGGCGATCAAGTGCGCGTGATGAGTGGACGTGACCGCGGCAAGACCGGCCGCGTGCTGGGCGTCAATCCCAGCCGCCGCACCGTCACCGTCGAGCACGCCAACATGATCAAGCGGCACACCCGCGCCAACCCTTCCAAGAACGTCAAGGGCGGCATCGTGGAAAAAGAAGGCCCCATTCAGATTTCCAACGTCCTTCTGGTCTGCCCTTCCTGCGGTAAGCACGCGCGCGTCGGCCATAAGTCCCTGCCCGACGGCACCAAGGCGCGCGTCTGCCGCCGCTGCGGAACGACCCTGGAGAAATAGGCATCATGGCCAGATTGCACGACAAATATCGAAGCGAAGTGATTCCGGCGCTGATGAAGCGCTTTGGATACAAAAACCCCATGGCCGTGCCCAAGGTGGCCAAGGTGGTGGTCAACATCGGCATGGGCGAGGCCAGCCAGAACGTCAAGCTGCTGGACGTGGCCGCATCCGAACTCGGCCAGATTTCCGGCCAGCGCGCCGTAGTCACGCGGGCCAAAAAGTCCATCGCCAATTTCAAGATTCGCCGCGGCATGCCCATCGGCTGCTGCGTCACCCTTCGCGGCGACCGCATGTACGAGTTCCTGGACCGCCTTTGCAACGTGGTGCTGCCGCGCGTGCGCGACTTCAAGGGCCTGCCGCCGAATGCCTTTGACGGCCGGGGCAACTACACGATGGGATTGCGCGACCAGCTGGTTTTTCCGGAGATCGATTACACGCGCGTGGATAAGATCAAGGGCATGAACATCACCCTGACCACCACCGCGCGCAATGACGAAGAAGGCCGCGAGCTGCTGAAACTCATGGGAGTGCCGCTGCGCGCCTAAGGAGAGCTATGGCCCGACTTTCACAATTTGCCAAGATGCGCCGGAAGTTGAAGTTCAAGATTCGTCAGCGCAACCGTTGCCGCGTTTGCGGCCGGCCGCGCGGCTTTATCCGCAAGTTCGAGATGTGCCGCATCTGTTTCCGCGGCTTTGCTTTGCGCGGCGAAATTCCCGGCGTTGTGAAGGCGAGCTGGTAGCCATGCAGACCGATCCGATCTCGGACATGCTCACGCGCATTCGCAATGCCTCGCGCGCCCGCCACGCTCGCGTGGAGTTGCCCGCTTCCAAGCTCAAGATTGAAATTGCCCGCGTGCTCAAGGAAGAGGGCTTCATCTCCACCTATAAAGTCGTGGACGAATCCAAGACCCGCAAGGCCCTGCGCCTGTTCTTGAAATACACGCCGGACAAGCGTTCCGTGATCAGCGACCTGCGCCGCGTTTCGCGTCCGGGAAGCCGCCGCTACCTCGGCTCCAAGGAAATTCGCGGAATCCTGGGCGGTCTGGGCGTCAATATCCTCAGCACCCCGCGCGGCGTGATGACCGGCCGGTCGGCGCGCAAGCAGCGTCTCGGCGGCGAAGTGCTCTGCGAGGTTTGGTAAAAAAGAAGTCTGGTAAGAAGGAAGTCTGGTAGAGGCAAGGAAAAAACGTTATGTCGCGAATTGGACGAAAACCGATACCCGTTCCTGCTGGCGTGAAGATTCAGATAACGCCGGCGGCGGTCGAAGTGCAAGGCCCCAAGGGCAAACTCACGATTCCCGTGCCTGCCGGCATCCACTTTGAACAAAAAGACGGCACCCTGCTCGCGCTCCGCGAATCAGACGAGCGCCGCGCCCTGCACGGATTGGCGCGCGCCCTGGTGGCCAACGCCGTCCGCGGGGTCACCGAGGGCTTCAAGAAGGACCTTGAGATCGTGGGCGTCGGCTATCGCGCCGAAGTGAAGGGGAAAAGCGTCGTTTTCGCGCTGGGATATTCGCATCCGGTCGACTTCCCCATCCCCGAAGGCATTCAGATCTCGGTGGAAAAGCAGACCCGTCTCACCGTGAGTGGAGCGGACCGTGGGCGTGTGGGCCAGGCGGCGGCGGACATCCGCGCCTTGCGCCCGCCCGATCCTTATAAGCAGAAGGGCATCCGCTTGTCTGGCGAACGCCTGAAGAAGAAGGCGGGCAAGGCTGGAGCCGCCAAGACGGCCGCATAAAACCAGCGGTCGCGACGTTCGGCATCGACCGCAACAAAAGGCTTGAAGAAAGGCACAAAAAGAAAGAATGGCTACGAAATCTGTTCGCAAGCTTTCGCGTGACGCCCACCGCCGGCGGATCCATCGCCGCGTGCGCCAGCGCGTCGTGGGCACGCCCGTGCGTCCGCGGCTGTCCGTTTACCGCTCCCTCGATCACATCTATGCGCAGGTGATCGACGATCTCACCGGCCGCACCCTGGCTTCGGCCAGTTCGGTCGATAAGTCCACGCGCGCCGCGCTCAAGGGCGGCGGCAATATCGCGGCCGCCAAGATCGTAGGCAAGACGATTGCCGAGCGTTCCATCGCGGCCGGAGTCCAGCAGGTCGTTTTCGATCGCGGCGGCTATATGTACCACGGCCGGGTGGAAGCTCTGGCCGGCGCCGCCCGCGAAGCGGGATTGAAGTTCTAATCATGTCCAAACATATTCTGCGCGAAACACTAGCGGTCCGCCGGCCCATCGAGGTCAGCGCCAATAATTTGAAGGACCAGGTCGTCTCCATCCAGCGCGTCACCAAGGTCGTTAAGGGCGGCAAAAACCTGAGCTTCTCCGCCCTGGTCGTGGTGGGCGATCAGCGCGGCCACGCCGGTTTCGGCATGGGCAAGGCCCGCGAAGTTCCCATGGCCATTCGCAAGGCCATCGAGCAGGCCAAGAAAAACCTGATCCGCCTGAACTTGAAGGGCACTTCCATTCCCCATCAGGTTGTCGGCTTCTACGGTTCGGGACAGGTGCTGCTCAAGCCCGCGTCCGAAGGAACCGGAATCATCGCCGGAGGCCCGGTGCGCGCCGTGATGGAAGTGGCTGGCATCTCCAACGTGCTGACGAAATCGATTGGCACCTCCAATCCGCATAACGTCATCAAGGCCACCTTTGACGCGCTCTTACGCCTGAAAGACGAAGCCCGCGTCGCCGAGTTGCGTTCCAAGCCCGTGGAAGAGTTGCGTAGCTGATCGGAGAAGCGCTCATGGCCAAAAACAAAACGGCAACGCTCAAGCTCAAGTGGGTGGTCAGCTTTATCGGCTGCACCCGGGATATGCGCGCCACGGTGCGCGGGCTCGGCTTCCGCCGCCTGCAGCAGGTTGTCGAGCGCGAGGATACCCCTTCCGTCCGTGGTATGGTAGACAAGGTCCGCCATCTCGTCGTGGTCGTGGAATGAGCGCGAATTTTCGTAGACAGGAATTGAGGCCAGCATGTCGGTAACTTTGTCGAATCTGAAGCCGCCCCGCGGCTCCCGCCACCGCAAGGTGCGTGTTGGCCGGGGCATGGGCTCGAAGCTGGGCAAGACCTCTGGAGCGGGCAATAAGGGCCAGAAGTCCCGCAAGGGATACTCGCAGCGCCCCGGCTTCGAGGGCGGTCAGATGCCCTTGCACCGGCGCATCCCCAAGCGCGGCTTTCACAACCCTTTCGGCAAGGATTACGCCGTCGTGAACCTCGAGTCTCTCAACATTTTCGCCGCCGGCGACGTAGTCACTCCGGACTCCTTGCGCGAACGGGGGCTGGCCCGCAGCGCTACCCGCCCGGTCAAGATTCTGGGTGATGGAGAGTTGAATACCTCGCTGACGGTGCGCGCCCACGCCTTCAGTAAATCCGCCGAGGAAAAGATCGCGCGCGCCGGAGGCAAGATCGAGCGGATATCATGAACCAATTTTTCGAGTCCTTTGCCAATATGTTTCGTATTCCCGACCTGCGTAAACGCATTCTGTTTACGCTGGGAATACTGGCTGTTTACCGGCTGGGCGCTTTCCTGCCCACCCCGGGCATCAATACCGACGTCCTCACCCAGCTCTTCCAGCAGAATCAGGGATCGGTCCTGGGCATCATCGACCTGTTCAGCGGCGGTAATTTCCGCCGGCTCACCATCTTCGCCCTGGGCATCATGCCCTATATCACCGCCTCCATTATTTTGCAGTTGATGACCGTGGCTTGGCCTTATCTCGAGCGCTTGCAAAAAGAGGGCGAACTCGGCCGCCGCAAAATCACGCAATACACGCGCTACCTCACCATCCTTCTCAGCATCCTGCAGTCGCTGTCGATTGCCTTCACGTTGCAGCATCAGAACGGCCCCAACGGTCAGTCCCTGGTTTATAACCCCGGCATCGGCTTTACCTTGATGACCGTCCTTACCCTCACCACCGGCTCGGCTTTCATCATGTGGCTGGGCGAACAGATCAGCGAGCGCGGCGTGGGCAATGGCATGTCCCTGATCATCTTTGCCGGCATCGTGGTCGGCTTGCCTCGCGGCCTCTACGATCTGTGGACCAAAGCGACCACCCAGCAGTGGGGTCCCTTCACCGGGCTGGCCTTGCTAGTCCTGGTCACCTTGATGCTGGCCGTGATCGGATTCATCGTTTTCGTCGAGGGCGGACAGCGCCGCATCCCAGTGCAATACGCCAAGCGCGTCGTCGGCCGCCGCGTCATGGGCGGGCAGATGACTTACCTGCCGCTGCGCGTGAATGCCGGCGGCGTGATTCCGCCGATCTTTGCCAGTTCCCTGCTGACGTTTCCCGGCACCATCGATCTCGTCGTGCAGAAGCGCTTCCCTTCTTTTGACCGGCTGGCCCGAGCTTTGCAATGGGGCGAGCCACTCTATACGCTGATCTACGTTTTGCTGATTATTCTGTTTGCGTTTTTCTACGTCGGCATCGTTTTCAACCCCACTGAGCTCGCCGACAATATGCGCAAGTATGGCGGTTTCGTACCCGGCATACGTCCCGGCCGCAATACCTCCGAGCACATCAATCGCATCCTGCGCCGGCTCACCTTTGTCGGCGGCGTCTATCTCGCCGCTGTCTGCCTGCTCCCGGAATGGATGATCGCGGGCATTCACCTGCATCATCTGCCCGGAGCTTTGGGCGCTTGGTTCGATAACCACATGTGGCGGTTCGTGCTTGAAGGGCTGAACGTCAACTTCTATTTCGGCGGCACTTCGCTCCTGATCGTGGTCGGCGTGGCCATGGATACAGTGCAGCAAATCGAAGCTCAGCTCGTGATGCGCAATTACGAGGGCTTCGTCAAGAAAGGAAAGCTGCGGAGCCGGCGATATGCCTGAAGTCCGGCCTGAGGCCCGCCCTGAGACGCAAGTGGCCGCCAAGGGTTTGGGCCGCGCGGTAATCTTTCTGGGACCTCCTGGAGCGGGCAAGGGCACGCAGGCCAAGCAGATCGCTCAGGAATACGGGGTGCCCCATATTTCCACGGGCGATATGTTTCGCGAGCATGTCAGCCGCGGCACGCCGCTCGGTTTGCGCGCCAAGGCCATCATGGAACGCGGCGAATTGGTTCCCGATGACCTGGTCCTGAGCATGGTCGAGGAGCGCATTTCGCGCCTCGATTGCGCCGATGGGTTCATCCTGGACGGCTTTCCGCGCACGCTGCCGCAGGCGCAGAGGCTGGACGAAATTCTCGGGCGCTGCAAGGTGCAGCCTCTGGTCGTCCATTTTGTCGTCGACCAGAATCAGTTGATCCGGCGGCTTACCGGGCGCCGCACGTGCGGAATTTGCGGGGCGATTTATAATATATACGAGCACCCGCCCAAGGTGGCCGGCCGCTGTGACCGTGATGGCGGCGAGCTCGTGCAGCGGCCCGACGATCGCGAAGAGGTGATTGCCGAGCGCCTGGCGGCCTATGAGCGCCAAACGCGCCCCTTGGTCGACTACTACCGCGGGCGAGGCGTGCTCAGGGATGTGGACGGCATGGCGTCTCCGGAAGCGGTTACGAAAGACGTACTCGAGTTGCTTGCGCGGAAAAAATGATTATGTGTAAATCCGCCGCGGAGCTAGAAACCATGCACCGCGCCGGTTTGGTCGTCTGGGATGTGCTCAATACTTTGCGGCAGGCGGTCCGGCCGGGCGTAACCACCCTGGACCTGGAGAAGATTGCCGCCGAGGGCGCCGCCAAGCATGGCGCTCGCCCGGCATTCAAAGGCTATCGCGGGTACCCCTGCGTGCTGTGCGCCTCGATCAATCAGGAGGTGGTTCACGGCATTCCGTCGGCCTCGCGGCGCTTGAAAGAAGGAGATATTATTTCGCTCGATTTCGGAGTCGAATTGAACGGCTACTATGGCGACGCGGCCCTCACTGTTCCCGTGGGGAAGATCAAGCCCGAAGCCGCGGACTTGTTGCGGGTCACTCGGGAGTCGCTCGATAAGGGCATCGAGAAGGTTCGCTTGGGCAATCGCCTTAGTGACATCTCCGCCGCCGTCCAGCAGTGGGTCGAGCAGCACGGCTACTCTGTGGTGCGCGAGTTCGTGGGTCACGGCATTGGAACCAAGATGCACGAAGAGCCCAACCTGCCCAATTACGGCGAGCCCGGACACGGCCCTCGCCTCGAGGAGGGCATGGTCCTGGCCATCGAGCCGATGGTCAATGCCGGCGGGCCAGGAGTGAAAGTTCTCGACGATAAGTGGACCGCGGTCACTACCGACGGCAGTTGCTCCGCCCATTTCGAGCACACCGTCGCGGTTACCTCGAATGGTCCCTGGATTTTGACCCGGCCTCGCGAGACCGTGGGAGCGTCCTGGTAGTCTTTGGAGCTTATGGCCAAATCGCCTCAGACCGATAAGAAAAAAGCGGCGGATTCCGGCAATTCCAAGGAAGACGCCATTGAAGTGATGGCTACGGTCATCGAGCCGCTGCCCAACGCCATGTTTCGCGTGCAGCTGGACAATAAGCATCAGGTGCTGGCGCATATTTCCGGCAAGATGCGCAAAAACTTTATCCGTATTCTGGCGGGCGATAAGGTGGCCGTGGAGCTTTCGCCTTACGATTTGACTCGCGGCCGAATCGTCTATCGCTACAAGTGACCATCCGATCAGGATGGTCATCCCGAGCGAGCATCGCGAGCGAGGGATCTCGTTCGTTGCGGCAAGGGTGAGGACGATAGCAACACCTTGTAGCGCTTTTTGGCGGCCCTGGGGAATTTTGCGAGTTTCGTGAAGAAGGGAATGGAGTCTTATGAAAGTTCGAGCTTCAGTCAAAAAGATTTGCGATAAATGCAAAGTCATTCATCGGCGCGGCGTGGTTCGGGTAATCTGCACAAACCCGAAACACAAGCAGCGTCAGGGTTAGGAGTCTCTTATGGCGCGTATTGCAGGAATTGATCTGCCGGTTCAGAAACGTCTGTGGGTCGGGCTGACGTCCATTTATGGTATTGGGCAGCAGCGCGCCCGCTCCATCTGCGCCAAGGCCAAGGTCGATGAAACCAAGAAGATCAAGGACCTGACCGAGGAAGAAGTGAACCAGATTCGTCAGGTTATCGAGTCCGAAGGCCAAGTGGAAGGCGATCTCCGCAAGGAGATCCAGATGAATATCCGCCGGCTGATTGAAATTCAGTGCTATCGCGGATTGCGCCATCGCCGCAATCTGCCGGTCCATGGCCAGCGCACGCACACCAACGCCCGCACCCGCAAGGGTCCGCGCAAGGGTGCCGTGGCTGCCAAGAAGAAAGTTATGGCTCGCAAATAAGCGAGTTTCGATAGGGGGAGCGCTTTGGCCAAGGAACCACAAGAGGGAGCAGCCGCGCCGGCAGCAGCCGGTAAACCCGCCGCGCGGCGCAAGAAAGAGTTCAAGAAGAAGCGCGAGCGCCGCATGGTGCCGCACGGCCTCGCTTGTATTCAGGCCACCTTCAACAACACCATTGTGACCATCACGGCGCCCGATGGCCGGTCCGTGTGCTGGTCTTCGGCGGGTTCCATCGGCTTCAAGGGCTCCCGCAAGGGCACTCCCTACGCCGCGCAGCAGGCCTCCATGACCGCCGCATCGGTGGCGCGCGATCAGTACGGCATGAAATCGATTGAAGTCCGCGTGAAGGGGCCGGGCTCGGGACGGGAATCTGCCGTCCGGGCGCTGGCCTCCGCCGGCTTGCACATCGTACATATCAAGGACGTGACGCCCGTTCCTCATAACGGTTGTCGGCCGCCGAAACGCCGCCGAGTCTGACGAGAAAAGGAGAAACGAAGTGGCAAGACATCGCGAGGCGGTTTGTCGGCTCTGCCGCAAGGAAGGCCAGAAGCTCTTTTTGAAGGGCCTGAGGTGCTTCACGGAAAAGTGCGCCATCGAGAAGCGCAATTTCGTTCCCGGACAGCACGGTCAGTCGCGGCGGCCCAAGACGGTCGGTTACGGCTTGCAATTGCGTGAAAAACAGAAGGTCAAGCGCACCTATGGGCTGCTCGAGCGCCAATTCCGCGGCTATTTTCACAAAGCGGAAAAGGCCAAGGGCCCCACGGGAGAAAATCTGATCGTCATGCTCGAAAGGCGCCTCGATAACGTGGTCCGGCGCATTGGCCTCGCCGGCTCCCACGCCCAGGCGCGCCAATTCGTGCTGCATGGGCACGTCACCGTGAACGGGAGAAAGGTCAATATCCCCTCGTTCCTGGTGCATGTGGGCGATGAGGTTGTGCTCAAGCCCAAGATGCACGAGAACACCATGGTGATGGAGGCGCGCAACGTCGCCCAAAGCCAAAACACCGTGCCCTGGCTGGAGATCGATCGCGAGAATTTCAAGGCCCGCGTCGTGGCCATGCCCAAGAGGGAAAATGTTCAGACGCCGGCGTTCAACGAGCAATTGATCGTCGAACTTTATTCCAAGTAATCCGGCGGCGAATCGCAAAATTTCGTATCCCGGCTTGCCGGGAGGAAGGATAGTAACTATGTGGAAGGGCTTTCAGAAACCGAAGCGGCTGGCGGCGGAACTCGATTCGCTCACCGACAAGTACGGAAAATTTTCAGCGCAGCCTTTTGAGCGCGGCTGGGGCACCACGGTGGGCAATTCTCTTCGCCGTGCGCTGCTCAGTTCCATCGAGGGCGCCGCGATTACCGCCGTCAAGATCGAAGGCGTGCTGCACGAGTTCAGCTCCATTCCCGGCGTGGTCGAGGATGCTACCGATATCATTCTCAATCTCAAGCAGGTTCCCTTGAAGCTGAATAACGATCAGCCCAAGACCATCGTGCTCAATGCCGAAGCCGCCGGCGTGGTCACCTCCGCCATGATCGAGGAGGACGCCGATTTCGCCGTTCTCGATAAGAATGTCTACATCGCCACCGTCAGCGAAGGCGGCAAGCTGCAACTCGAAATGCGCGTCAAAAACGGCCGGGGATACGTGGGCGCCGATCGCAATTTCGACGAGGATCTGCCCATCGGCTACATCCCGGTGGACTCCGTGCACTCGCCGGTTCGCAAGGTGAACTACTCCGTCGAGGCCGCCCGCCTTGGCCAGATGACCGATTACGATCGCCTCATGCTGGAAGTCTGGACCAACGGCGCGATCACTCCGCAGGACGCCATTGGCCTCGCCGCCAAGCTCATCAAGGACCACATGAGCATCTTCATCAATTTCGAGGAGCAGACCGAGATCGCCGAGGAAGCCGTCGAATCCTACAACGATCCCCGCCTCGAACACTTGGATCGTTCCGTGGAAGAGCTCGAGCTTTCCGTGCGCTCCTATAACTGCCTCAAGAACGCCAATATCCAGACCATTCGCGAACTGGTGCAGAAGAGCGAAAACGAAATGCTCAAGACCAAAAACTTCGGCCGCAAGTCCCTGAACGAGATCAAGGAGATCCTCACGCGCATGGGCTTGGGCCTGGGCATGAAATTCGACGAGCACGGCCGCATCATCTGGCCGCCGCTGCCCAGCCAGACCGCTCCCCCTACGCCGGAGGAGACCGCGGGCCTGTAGTCCGCCCGCTCCCTTAAAGGTCAACCGACATGCGACACCTTAATTCAGGATCGAAACTCGGCCGCAACCCCGCGCACCGCCGCGCGACTTTGCGCAATCTGGTCACCAACGTCATCGAGAAGGAACGCATCACCACCACCATCACGCGCGCTAAGGCCGCTCGGCCCTTGGTGGAGCGAATCATCACCCTGGGCAAGGGCGATTCCCTGCATACCCGGCGCCAAGCCGCTTCTTATCTGCTCACGCCCGGCGCCACCCGCAAGTTGTTCGACGATATCGCCCCGCGCTTTGCCGATCGTCCGGGCGGCTATACCCGCATCATCCATGCCGGCTTCCGCATTGGAGACGGCGCACAGCTCGCCATCCTGGAATTGCTGGGATCCAAGCTGAAGAAGAAGGAAAAGAAAGAGAAGAAAAAAGTAGAGGCCGAAACCGAGGAGCCTGCCGAAAAGCAGGCGTCTAAAGCCTAACCGAGAACCAAGCTATCCCGTACGGAAAGGCCCGCTTCCACAAACGCGGGCCTTTTTCATTTCCGTGTTCTACAGCAGTCCCCCGAAAAATCTGTCCACAGCCGGCGACCCTGCGTGAAATCGCTTTCACCCCGAAACGCGCGGGCTAACTTCCTCCACGCCCGGAGAACTCTCGTGCCGTGTCGCCAGCCACGCCGCCCATTGCGCGACGATCGCCGATCCGGTGTCGAGCAGCGCGTCCCAGATCGAAGCTCCCCGGCTCGGCACGAAAAGCTGGTGAATCTCGTCCGACGAGGCGTAAACTGCCGCGATCAGCACGGCCAGAAAAGCCCAGCGCCAGGCCCAGCCTTTTTCCGGCATGCGCAGGGCGCGAAAGAGCAGCAGCCCAAGGACAAAGTAGTTGCCGAAATGAGCGCACTTGCGAACGAAGTCGTGCAGCGTGAGCAGCGTCTGCTCCGGCGCATGCGGCAGCAGCACCTGCAGGACGTCGATCACCACGGTCTGGGTGTGCTCGCTCGAGAAGGTGTCGGTCGAGAATGTGAAAATCACTCCCGCCCAGATCAATACCAGCAGCCATGCCCAAAACCGTGAGAGTCCGGGGTTATTCCACCTGATAGTTGGGTGCCTCGCGGGTGATGATGACGTCGTGTACGTGGCTCTCGCGCAGGCCGGCCGTGGTGATGCGCACGAACCGGCTGTGCTCCTGCAGTTCCCGAAGATTGGCCGCCCCGCAATATCCCATGCCGCTGCGCAACCCGCCGGTGAGCTGGTCCACCAGGCCCCCAAGCGGTCCCTTGTACGGCACGCGCCCTTCCACGCCTTCCGGCACGGATTTCCCCCGGTCCGCGGTCTCCTGCGAGTAGCGGTCGGCCGATCCCGCTTCCATCGCCCCCAGCGAACCCATCCCGCGGTAAGACTTGAAGGTGCGCCCTTGATACAGAATCGTCTCGCCGGGCGCCTCTTCCGTCCCGGCAAAGAGTCCTCCCATCATCACCACGGACGCTCCCGCCGCGATCGCCTTGGTGATGTCTCCCGAATATTTCACCCCGCCATCCGCGATGATCGGCACGCCCGTGCCTTTCGCGGCCCGTGACGCTTCCACGATCGCCGTCACCTGCGGCACTCCCGCCCCGGTCACCACCCGCGTCGTGCAGATCGATCCGGGCCCAATGCCCACTTTCAGCCCGTCGATTCCCAGCGCGATCAGGTCTCGCGCTCCTTCGTAAGTCGCCACGTTTCCGGCCACCAGTTGCATGTTCGGCAGGCGCTGCTTCACCGCCCGGATCGCCTCCATCACCCGCGTGGAGTGCCCGTGCGCCGTATCCAGCCCCAAAACGTCCACGCCGGCCCGCGCCAATTCCACTGCTCGCTCCAGGAAGTCCCCCGTGGCCCCGATCGCCGCGCCCGCGCGCAGGCGTCCCTGCTCGTCTTTCGTGGCCCGCGGATACTCCAGCTTTTTCTGGATGTCTTTCACCGTAATCAGCCCCTTCAAGTTGAAGTGCTGATCCACCACCAGCAGCTTTTCGATGCGGTGCTGCTGCAAAAGCCGCTCCGCCTCCTCCAGCGTCGTCCCCACCGGCACGGTGATCAAGTTGTCCTTGGTCATCACCGCGCTCACCTGCTGCTCCAGATTTTTCTCGAAGCGCAGATCGCGGTTGGTGAGAATGCCCACCAGTTTCGTACCCCGCGTCACCGGCAGCCCGGACACGTGATATTTGTTCATCAACTCCAGCGCGTGCCGCACCGTGTACTCCGGCGAGATGGTCACCGGGTCCACGATCATCCCGCTTTCCGAGCGCTTTACCCGGTCCACCTCCTCCGCCTGCCGCTCCACGCTCATGTTGCGGTGGATGAACCCCAGCCCTCCCTGCCGCGCCATGGCGATGGCCAAATGCGCTTCGGTGACCGTATCCATCGCCGCCGAAACCATGGGGATATTGAGCGAGATTTTCCGGCTGAGGCAGGTGCGGGTGTCCGCCTCGGCCGGAAGCACCGAGGATTTCCCGGGCAGCAGCAGAACATCGTCAAACGTCAGGCCTTCTAAAATAGCGCCTTCCATGTCTCTCCTAGGTCTTCTGAAAAAGGCCTCGCCGCAAAAACCCGGAAAAGAGGCCAAAAACTTCGCAGCCCAGCGGCAAGCCACTGGGCTGAGGAAAACTCGTTTCCATTTGCCGTTGGATGATCAAAATCGCCCGTCGAACCCGATTGTATGGGGCGCCCATATCATTGGTCAAGATCACCGCATCTGGCAAGTCTGGGCCGCTTAGGGCCGTCGTCCCGTTTCCACTCCGCCGTCCCAGTTCCCCGTCGTGTTACTGTACCAAGCGCTTTGCCAAGGCTTCTGCGTGGACCAGTTTCAGCCCCATCGCTTACTCCGGAACGCTCACCTAATGACGCTCGCGGGGGCATTGCTGCCCCGCCGCGTCCCGGCGCTGCCTCACCCGTGCGACCGCCTCTTCGAAGTCGAACCCGGAACGCGCCTGCTGGCGCGCTGCCATTGGCAACGCGATCCGCGCCAGTCCCCCGCTTTGGTCGCCGTGCATGGCCTCGAAGGCTCGAGCGAATCCGGCTACATGCGCGGCTTGGCGTCCGCCGCTTTCGCCGCCGGCTTCAGCGTGCTCCGCATCAACCAGCGCAATTGCGGCGGCACCGAACGGCTCACGCCCACGCTCTACAATTCCGGCCTGAGCGCCGACTTCCGCTCCGTTCTCTTCGAGCTCATCGAACAAGACGCGCTGCCGCAAATCTTCTTCGCCGGCTACTCCATGGGCGGCAATCTCGTCCTGAAGATGGCCGGCGAATTGGGCGACGCTCCCCCGCCGCAGCTTCGCGGCGTCTGTGCCGTCTGTCCCACACTTGATCTCGCCGCCTGCGTCGACGCCATCGAGCGCCACGAGAATCGGCTTTACCAGCGGCATTTCGTTCGCGCCCTGAAGTCCCGCATGCGCCGCAAGGCCCGCCTCTTTCCCGGCCGTTTCCAGCTCAATGGCCTCGCCCGCGTGCACACCGTCCGCGAATTTGACGACGCCATCACCGCGCCCTGCTGCGGCTATGCCAACGCCGCCGAGTATTACCAGCGCGCCAGCGCCCTGCGCGTAGCCGATCGCATTGCCGTCCGGGCCCTCATCATCACCTCCCAAGACGATCCCGTCGTGCCCTTCGCGGCGTTCCTTTCTCCCCAAATCGCCGGGAACCCTCGCATCGAAGTCATCGCTCCGGAATCCGGCGGCCATTGCGCCTTCATTTCCCGTTCCCGCGGCGGGGAGCGCTATTGGGCCGAAGCGCGCATGGTCGAATTCTGCTGTCGTCTTTCGCGCTGACCTGTGTGCGGCCGGGCCGAGCATTCGCGCTGAACTTTGTAGCCCGGAGCGCCCGCCTGCCCGGCGCGAAAGCGCACGCCAAAATAGAAGTCCTGTGGCCCTGGGGAATTGATGCACAACTCATACCTGTTTGCGAATTCGAAACACTCGCAGGAAAGCGCCGCATTACCACGGAGTAACTATCGTAATCTCAAAGAGGCGGTCTGCGGCAGCGGCACTCCGGCTTTCGCGGGCGAAGAGCTCCAGTCACACGGCTGAAAGTCGCCGGCACGTTTGTTACCTCAGGGTTGAAGGGGCACCGGTCAGGAATCCTCATTGGCTAAGAGGCTCATCGACTCAGTCTCGCTCAAAGACGCTGCGTTGTTCGCGCTTCTGACTCTCGCCTTTTTCGTTTCTACCAGAGTCGGGCTGAAGCTGGCGTTGGTGCAGCCCTTTGCGACTCCCATTTGGCTCCCCGCGGGCGGCGCGATTGCCGCATTTATCGTTTTCGGCTATCGCGTGTGGCCTGCGGTGCTACTTGGATCCTTTCTTGGCCACGTCACCTCGTTAGGTTTCGTAGGCGCTGCTTTCGTCGTCCCCGTCGGAGCCACCTTGGAAGGACTCGCCGGCGCTTACCTGGTCAACAATTTTGCTCACGGCGTAAGGGCTTTTGAGACGGCCAAGGACGTCTTCCGCTTCGCCTTTTTCACGTGCATTTGCGCGCCGGCGATCAATGCCGCCATCGGCATCGCAGTAAATTATTTCGATGGGCACGGCAGCTTGGCGAACTCTTCGCTCTTAGTGCTCTCCTGGTGGCTCTCGCATGGCATCGGCGCCCTGGTGTTGGCGCCCTTCTTTATATTGTTGTTCGGCGCTCCTCACCATCGGTTAGACCTGCCGGAGTTCGGCGAACTGATCGTCTTGCTCCTCGGACTCTTTTTCGCCTGTTTGCTCGTATTCGGTCCTCTTTCTCTCTCGCTCAACAAGCATCAGGTTGTGCGCGCCTGGGTTTGCGTGCCATTCTTATTATGGGCAGCGTTTAGATTTTGTCCTCTGGAGGCTGCCGGAACCACGCTGATCCTGTTTGGAAGCGCGATTTGGGGCACCTTGCACGGACATGGCTCGTTTGTCTCCAAGAACCTGACGGTCTCTTTGGCCGTTCTGGACAGCTTCATTGGCGTGATCGGTACGACGACCCTTGTCGTCGCCGCCATGGTCGTCGAACGTAGGCGCATGGAAGAGCAGTTGCTCGGCGTCCAAAGCCTTTTGCAAGCGAAGGTTGCCAACACCGTTCAGGCCCTCGATATGGAAATTGCCGTTCACGCCCGAACCAAAAAATCCTTGCAAGACAACCAGGAGCAGTTCCGCCGGCTCGCGGCCAGGACCGCTGAAAAAACGCGGGAAGTTCAATCTCCCACATAGAGGTTGTGATGGTTATTGGAGAACGATTAAGACAAATCAGAGCGCAGAAAAAGCTTTCGCAAGCCGACGTAGAGCGTGAAACAGGCCTGCTTCGCTGCTACATCTCTCGTGTCGAAAACGGCCACACCGTGCCCAGCGTCGAAACGCTGGAGAAGTTCGCCCACGCCCTCCAGGTCCCGATGTACCAGCTCTTTTATGATAGCGAGGAGCCGCCCGAGATTCCGAACCTGCCGATGCGCGAGCCTGCCGACGATACCCTGTGGGGCAACTCGGGCCAGGACGCCCGCATTCTTGCCAAGTTCCGCCGTCTGTTCAGCCGCCTCGACCAAGACGATCTCGGATTGGTCTTCCTCATGGCCCAGAAAATGCATCGCCGCAAACCCTCAAAATAACGCGTCGCGCCCACACCGCCGCCTATTGTCATCCCGAACCCAGTGCCGGGGCCCCCAACACGCGCCGGTCTTGCGTGTGTTTGGGGTGGTAGTCGCGTCTTTTGCCACCGCACCCTGCTGTCATCCCGAACCCAGTCGCGTTTTTTGCGAATGGCGGTGAGGGATCTGCTTTTGCCTCATGACAAAGTGGCACGCCTGAGGAGTTTATTCTGCGTCGCGCGCCTTGTTCTGTCCCAGAATTCGCCCCCGAACACCCGCTCAGCGGGTTGGCATTCCCAATTCCCCGCCCTCTTTGCTCCTCCCCGCATCCCATGTATTCTTTTCCCCGGAAGGAACTTCACATTTGGATCTGCCTTGATGCCCACGCGAGACGACGCCTGGAACCTCCTCTGCGAGTTCACCCAAAACGAAAATCTGCGCAAACACGCCCTGGCCGTCGAGGCTTGCGTCCGCGCTTATGCCCGCAAATCCGGGGCCGACGAAGAGTTTTGGGGTCTGGCCGCCCTGCTGCACGATTTCGATTATGAGCGCTGGCCCAATCAGGAGCACCACCCGAGCGAAGGCCATCCCTCCGCCGGGGCAAAAATCCTGCGCGAACGCGGCTATCCCGAGGAGATGCTCCATGCCATCCTCGCCCACGCCGATTACACCGGCGTCACGCGCGAAACCCCGCTCGATCGCGCCCTTTTCGCCTGTGACGAAATGGCCGGCTTCCTAACCGCCTGTTCCCTAGTCAAGCCGGGCAAGACCATCTTCGAAGTCGAGCCGGACTCCGTGAAGCGCAAGATGAAAGACAAAGCCTTCGCACGCCGGCGTCAGCCGCGAAGACCTCGTCCGCGGCGCTCAAGAACTAGGCGTCTCGCTCGAAGACCATATCGCTACCTGCATCGCCGCCCTCCGCTCCATCGCTCCCTCTCTCGGCCTCGCCCCCAAACCCTAGCGCCGGAATCGAACTTCCTTTCGCAATCGAGTTAAAGACGACTGGTAGATCCCTCAGTCATCTCCCGCGGGGGTTGCCGCGGCGACCTCTATTTGCGAGAATCCCGCCATGCCCACTGACATCGGCCTCCAAATCCGGCCCGCCAAGGAGTCCGACGCGCCTGTCGTACTCGACTTCATCCGCAAACTCGCGGAGTACGGAGATATCTCCAGCGAAGCCACCGTCACCGAAGCGGACCTGCGCGACGCGCTTTTTGGCCCGCATCCCGTGGCCGAGGCGCTCCTCGCTTATGTCGGAGACGAGCCCGCCGGCTTTGCCGTCTTTTCCTTTACGTTTTCCAGCTTTATGGGCAAACCTGGCATCTATGTGGAAGACCTCTTCGTCGAGCATCGCTTTCGCGGCCATGGAGTGGGCAAGGCTCTTCTCATCACCCTCGCGCAACGCGGTCGCGAGCGCGGTTGTGGCCGCCTGGAATGGTCGGTATTGAATTGGAACGAGCAAGCCATGGAGTTTTACCAGGATATCGGCGCCGTGCCCATGGAGGAATGGACCACTTTTCGGCTCACCGGCGAAGCCCTCGAGCGCCTGGCATCGGGAGCATCGACGATCCGCATCGGATTGTCCTCCCGCGCGAAAACCTGAGCGAGTGCAGCGAGTGCGCCGTGCCCCGGTGCTTGTGCGAAAAATCTCTCTAGGGTTTTGGCGGTGCGCAAAGGTCGTGAGCGAGAAAATGCCTGAGTCGATCCAGCTTCGCCGCGCAATTCGCGCGCTTCTTTGTGCCGCAGTCGCGCTCTTGGCGATCGGTATTCCGCTCGTTGCGCCCGCTGCCGCCCGCGAACGCGAACCCAACAGCGTCTACGCCGAACGCCGCGCTCGCCTCGTCGTGCAAATCAACGCGCCCGTAGTGCTCTTCGGTTTCACGGGCAAGGAAGACTCTTCGCCCTCCTACGTCTTTTTGCAGGAACCCAATTTCTACTATCTCACCGGCCACAATGAAGAAGGCGCCGCGCTTTTGCTGGTTCCTGCCGGCGCGGCGGAGAAAGGCTGGAAGGGACCGAAGGAGATTCTATTTCTTCCCCCGCGCGATCCCGAACAGGAGAAATGGGATGGGCCGCGCATGGGCCCCGCCGATCCGGGCATTCAAGAGAAGACCGGCTTCGCCGCCGTGGAAGCGTTCCCCAATCTGAAGGGCCGCCTTGCCGATCTGGCGCAGAACTATCACGAAGTGTGGACCTTACTCCCGCGCTCGGACGACACCGGTTATCCCCATGCGCGCGAATGGTCTTCTTGGATCATGCAGGCGGCGCCGGACATCGAGCAGCGAGATGTCGCGCCCGCGCTCGGCGCCATGCGCCAGATCAAATCGCCCGGTGAAATCGCCCTGCTCACGAAGGCGATTGACCTTTCGGTGGATGCGCAGCTTGCCGCGATGCGCATGGTTCGGCCCGGCCTATACGAATACCAGGTTGCCGCGCGCATGGTGGAGATTCATTCCAACGGTGGCTGCGAGACCGAAGCCTATGCGCCCATCGTGGGTACCGGCTTGCACTCCACGATTTTGCATTTCAACCAGCTGGATGGATTGATCCAGGACGGCGACGTTGTCTTGATGGATGTCGGCGGCCAATATTCCGGCTATACCGCGGACATCACTCGCACCATTCCGGCGAACGGCCATTTCACGCCGCGCCAGCGGGAAATTTACGAGGTTGTTCTGGGCGCGCAAAATGCCGTGCTGGCGGCCATGAAGCCGGGTATGACGCTCGGCCGTGGCTCCAATAGCCTGTTCAAAATCGCCTACGACTACATCAATACCCATGGCGCGGATCGCGAGGGCCATAGCCTCGGCCGCTACTTCATTCACGGCCTGGGCCACCATATCGGCCTCGAAGTCCACGATGCCGGCGATCCCAACCGTCCGCTCGAAGCCGGCATGGTCGTTACCGATGAGCCGGGGATCTATATTCCTGAAGAAAAAATCGGAGTACGCATCGAAGACGACGTGCTCATCACTCCCACGGGTTACAAATTGCTTACGGCCCGGCTGCCGCGAACCCCGGACGAGATCGAAAAGATCATGAGCCAGGCCAAACTTTCACGCGCGCAATAGTTGCGCTGCCCTCTTGCTTTTTTGGGGCCCACGATTTTCGGGATTTTGAAACTCAGGCCAGGGCCGCCGTGAGTGCCCCCACAAGTGCTTCGATGAGCGCGGCCTCCTGCGACGGGAACACGGTTCGCAGATCGATCATTAGGCAATCCTCGGAAATTCGCGCCAGCACCGGAACGCGCTCCGCATTTTGCATTTCGCCCTGGCCGGGAACGGCGTTTCGCAGCCGCGCTTCGAGTTGCGCCGCCGAATATTTCCCGCTGGTAATGCGCAGCAAGCGCGTCGGCAGATATTCGCCGGGAGTCGATCCTCCGCCGATCACGGATTGCCCTTCCGTGATTTCGATCTCGGCTTGCGTTGAAGCCAGCGTCGGTTTCAGCTCTTTGGCAATTCGCCGCGCGCGCTCGCCGATCTCCTCGGCTGCGGCCCGAATCATGCGGAGCGCCGGCAACTCATCAAGATCGTTGCGCAAATAGGCGAGCAACGTCGCTTCCAATGCGGCGATCACCAGCTTATCCAGCCGCAGAGCCCGGAACAGCGGATGTTTGCGGATTCGCCCGATGATTTCGCGCCGCCCCGCCAGAATGCCGGCTTGAGGACCGCCCGTGAGTTTGTCGCCGCTGAACGAAACCAGATCCACTCCCGCTTTTAAGCTCGCGCTCACCACCGGTTCCGCGACGCCTTGCGCGCCGAGATCGGTCAGGCAGCCCGAGCCCAGATCTTCGTACAACGGAATGCGCGTGCGCTGGCTGAGATCGGCCAGTTCGTCGAGCGTGGGCCGGTCGGTGAAGCCCACGATGGCGAAATTCGAGCGATGCACGCGCAGCAGCAATCGCGTGCGTTCACTGACGGCGCCTTCGTAATCCGCGATGGAAGTGCGGTTCGTCGTGCCCACTTCGCGCAGCACAGCGCCGCTCTCGGCCATGATGTCCGGGATGCGAAAGGACTCCCCGATCTCGATCAATTCGCCGCGCGAGACGATCACTTCCCCGCCTCGCGCCAGCGCGGCCAACGCCAGGAAGACCGCGGCCGCATTGTTGTTGACCGCGCAGGCTGCCTCCGCCCCGGTAAGGCGCGCCAGCAGCGCGCCGGTGTGAGCGTCGCGCCGTCCTCGTGCGCCGGCGGCGATGTCGTATTCGAGATTTGTATATTGCCCGGCTGTCTTGCGGATGTGTTCGATGGCCGATTCGGCCAGCGGCGCGCGACCCAAATTCGTGTGCAAAATCACGCCGGTCGCGTTGATTACAGGCCGCAACGACGGGGTGAGCAGCAGGGCCACATCGGCGGCGATCGCTTTAGCCAGAGCATTACGCTCCACTGGTTTCGTGGAGAGGCCCAGCCGGATCTCTTCGCGCAGCCGTTCCAGCACGCTTCTGGCCGCGTCGACCACCAGTTCGCGGCCCACACGATTCGCGAGGCCGCCAAGTGCGGGCAGGACGAGCAGTTCGTCCACCGAAGGAATCCTGCGGAGCAGTTCGGCGCGTGAATCGCGAGCGGGATCCGCCACGGAACTCATGATTCATGCATTTCAGCACAGCGACCGCGGCAGGGCAACATGGGAGAGGTCGATGCCGTGCTTGATTGGGCGCAGCGGCCCAGCGGTCCAATTGACTCAGGTTTCGCCGTTCTCTAGCATTACATTTATCTCTGCGCCATGCCCCTCAATCCAACCGATGACGACATGGGTCGGCTCGAGCGCGACATCCGCCAGCTCAAGATTGAATATGAGCAATATTTCGGCGGAGGTCGAAAGCGCCCTCCCGCGGATATCGAATGGCGGATCGAGCAAACCCTAAAGCGTTATGGCGACCGGTCTGCGCAAATGAACTACGCGCAGCGTTTCCGCTACGGCAATCTGGCGCAAACCTACGTCAAATATCGCGATATTTTCCGCAAGCGAATGCAAAGACGCGAGGAAGGCAGGGAGGAGCGCCATTTCGGAGCGGCGGCGCGCGCCGTCGAAGCCGAGCGCGCCCGCCAAGCGAAATCCCCGGCTCCGGCAGCCGTCATTTGTTCCGACTCGTCAGGGGAATCCAGCGAAGTGGACCACCTGTATCGCGCTTTCTGTGAGGCTTTGCAGAGTTCAGGCGAAGCAACCGACAAGCTTTCCCGCGAGAAATTCGAGAAATTTCTCACAGAGAAATCGGAGCAAATCCGCAAGCGCGGTCAGCAGGTGGAGTTCGTGGTCAGCGTCGAAGGCGGGAAAGCACGCCTGAAAGCCCGCGTAAAAAGCTAACCCTTCCGGCAAACCTGCATTATTCCTGCAAAACATCCTGAGCCTCTCTACCAAGCCAATCGCCTTTCGCGGAATTCGTCGCGGGCGGAACGAGATGACTTTCGCGTATAGCGCGTTACAATTCGACTGCGCTAATTTTAGTTCATTCATGGGGTGCGGCCGGTGGCCATCGAGCGGGCTCTTGTCAGTGTTTACGAGAAAACGGGAATCGTGGAGTTCGCGCGCGTGTTGGCGCAGGCCGGCGTGGAAGTGGTCTCGACGGGCGGCACGGCCAAGTTGCTGCGCGAGTCCGGCGTCAAGGTTCGTGAGGTCTCCGAATTGACGGGCTGGCCGGAAATGCTGGGCGGCCGGGTGAAGACTCTGCACCCGAAAGTGCATGGCGGAATCTTGTTTCGCCGCAATCGGCCCGATGACGGCGACGAGACCCGCAAGCACGGGATTGCCGCGATTGATCTGGTGGTGGTGAATCTTTATCCGTTTGAAGCCACCGCCGCGCGAGCGGATATTTCGGCGGAAGACCTGATCGAAAACATCGATATCGGCGGACCCGCCATGGTGCGCTCGGCGGCCAAGAATTTCGAGAGCGTGGCCGTGGTCACCGATCCCAGCGACTATGCGAGCCTGCTGGCGGAATTTGGAGAACGGCGCGATTGGTCTTTGAAGACCCGCCTATCGCTGGCGCGCAAGGCCTTTGCCATGACCGCGCGCTACGATAGCTTGATTGCCGCGGAACTCGAGCGCCTCCAGGCGTCAGACGGTTCCGTAATTTTGGCCCCGCGTCCGGAGTTCCCGGCGCAGTTGCATTTGGAGCTTTCGCGGCACGCTTCGCTGCGTTACGGCGAGAATCCGCATCAGAAATCGGCGGTGTACATTCCCAGCGGCGCGCCCGCATCGGGCTTGGCCGGTGCGCGGCAGCTTCAAGGCAAGGAGCTTTCTTACAATAATCTGGTGGACCTGGACGCCGCTTGGTCGATGGCACAGGAATTTGCGGAACCGGCCTGCGCCATCGTGAAGCACAACAATCCCTGCGGCACGGCCGAGCAGAAGACGCTCGCCGAAGCCTACCGGCAGGCGCTGGCCTGCGATCCCGTCTCGGCATTTGGCGGCGTGATGGCTTTCAATCGAACAATGGATCGCGAGACGGCCACGGAAGTGGCCAAGCTATTCGTGGAGTGTATCGTCGCGCCCGAATACGGGCCCGCGGCTCGCGAGACGCTGGCGGCCAAAAAGAATCTCCGATTGATGGAGATGCAGTCAGGGTCCGAAGGAAGAGCGCTTCCGTGGGACCTGAAGCGCATTTCCGGAGGCGTTTTAGTACAAGATCCCGACACGCGAACCATCTCCGCGTCCGAAGTCAAGGTTGTCACCAAGCGGCGGCCGAGTCAGGATGAACTGCGGGACCTGTTCTTTGGATGGAAGGTGGCAAAGCACGTGAAATCGAACGCCATTGTATTCGCGCGCGGCGGCCGCACGCTGGGTATCGGCGCGGGACAGATGAGTCGCGTGGATTCGGTGAAAATCGCGGTGATGAAAGCGCAACAATCGCTCAACGGCAGCGCGGTGGCGTCGGACGCTTTTTTTCCGTTTCCCGATGGGGTCGAAGAAGCCGCGCGCGCGGGCGCTGTCACAGTGATCCAGCCGGGTGGCTCGGTGCGCGATGCGGATGTGATAGCGGCGGCGGATCGGCTGGGGATGTCCATGGTCTTCACGGGCGTACGGCATTTCCGCCATTAACCAGGAGCGAAACACGGCCAATCCCAGGAGACCTTCTGTTGCCGAAACGCATCAACTATAAGAAGCCAGACAGAATCGGCGAAAAGGGTGGAAAGGCTTGGCGTTCCGACCCTTTGAGCATCCCCCGACTCGTGGGATAATCGGGTTCTCCGAGGTCAAAATGACTATGCGGCGAATTGCGACGGTGGCGCTTACGATCCTCGGCGTCACAGGCCCGTTCGTTTGGGCTCAGGCTCGTGGGCAAAATCCTCCGCCAGCATCGCCCGCCCAGGGTGCTCCCGCGGCATCCCGCGCGGACGCCTATTACAACGTCACCATGGGCCATCTCTACCAGCAGGAGTTTGAAAACGGCGGTCACGCCGAGGATGCCGCCAAAGCGATCGACTTTTACAAGAAGGCCTACGCGCTCGATCCGAACAGCCCCGAAATCGGAGAGGACCTCGCGGAAATCTATTTTCTGTCGCATCGCTCCGGGGATGCGATCAACGAAGCGCAGGATCTCATTCGCCGCAATCCCAACGATCTTTCCGCGCGGCGTTTGCTGGCGCGAATCTACATCCGTTCGCTGGGCGATTTGACCAATCCTACCGAACAACAGCAGACCATTACGGCCGCGATCGCCCAGTTGCAGGAGATCATCAAGCTGGACTCTTCCGACAATGAAGCGGCGCTTTGGCTGGCGCGGCTTTTGCGCCTCAACAATCACGACGATCAGGCCGAGCAGGTGCTCCGCGGAATCCTGGCCCGGGATGCGGATAACAAGGGAGCGATCGATCAACTATCGCTTCTTCTGCTAGACCACAACGAGTCGGACGCGGCCATATCCTTGCTCGAATCCTTCCTGCAGCAAGCGCCGAGCGCGGACCTCTACGATCGCCTGGGCGACGCCTACGCGCAGGTGCAGCAAACCAGCAAGGCCGAGGCGGCCTATCGCCAGGCGGTGTCCATGGAGCCGGATCAGACCGATCCCCGCCGCCATCTGGCGCAATCGCTTTACGATCAAGGCAGGTATGCCGATGCTCTCGCCGAATACCAGCACTTGGCCGACCTGGAACCGGACAGCGTGAGCGATCATTTGCGCATGTCCGAGATTTATCGCCGCTTGCAGCGGTTCGACAAGGCGCAGGAACAAGTGCTGCTGGCCAAGAAGCTGGCTCCTGGAAATTTAGAGGTGGTCTATAACGAAGCGGCCATATACGAAGCCGAAGAGCACTACGACGACGCCATACAGGTGCTCTCCGACGCCGTAACCCAAGTGAAAGACGAATCCGAGTTCGCGCCGGCGCGCCGCCGTTCCTTGGGGATTCTCTATCAGTTGCTCGGGCAGCTCTATCGCGACGAGCAAAACGATTCCGCGGCCATCAATACTTTCAAGGAGATGGTGCGATTGGGCCCCGAAGAGGACCTTCGCGGCCGCATGCTGATTATCGAGACCTATCGCTCCGACCACGATCTCACCCACGCCTTTGCGGAGACCACCCAGGCGCTGAGCGAGCATCCCAAGGACCGCGGGCTTCTGATCACCCAGGCCATCCTTTACGGCGAGAACAAGCAGCCGGAGCTGGCCACCCAGACCTTGCAGCCTTTGCTGGAGAATTCGCCGAGCGATCTGGAGATCTATTCCAATCTGGCGCAGGTGTACACCGAGAGCCGGCGTTTCGGCGACGCGGAGAAAGCCGTGCACTCCGCGGAAAAGCTGGCGCAGAGCCCCTCCGACAAGGAGACGCTGGGATTTCTGCTGGGCGGCATGTACGAACGGCAGAAAAAATACGACCAGGCCGAACAAGCCTTCAAAGGCGTGCTGGGGATCAATCCTCAAAATGCGCCCACGCTCAACTATTTCGGTTATATGCTGGCGGAGCGAGGCGTGCGGCTGGATGAAGCCGCGAATATGCTGAAGCGGGCCTTGGACCAGGATCCCGCGAATGCCGCTTATCTCGATAGCATGGGCTGGATTCTCTACAAGCAAAACAAATTGCCCGAAGCGGAAAGTTATATCCGCAAAGCCGTCGAGCACGATCCTCACGATCCTACGATGCTCAGCCACCTAGGCGATATCCTCGAAAAGAGCGGCCATGGCGATCAGGCCGCCGCGGAATGGGAAAAATCGCTGGCGGAATGGCATCGGGCGCTCCCGGCTGAGTTCGAGGAAGACAAGGTGGCGGAACTGGAGCAGAAGATCTCCGCGGTGAAGCGCCACATGGCGCAACAGAAGCCTTCCGCCTCTGAAACCCGCTGATCCGCGGCATGCAATCCATTCGCGTCCCGGCTTTTGCCAAGGTCAATCTGTGCCTCGATGTGCTGGCCCACCGCGCCGACGGCTATCACGAACTGCGCACCATCTTCCAATCCATCAGCCTGCACGACACGCTGTATCTGCAACGCACACGGAAACCAGGCATCGAACTCGAGATTGCAGGTGACTCTTCGCTGGCTGCCGTCGCGACGCGCGAGAACCTGGTTTGGCGCGCCGCGGACGCCCTTCGCCGCGCTCTGAAATTATCGGCGGGAGTGCGCATAAGGCTCGAGAAACGCGTTCCCGTGGGCCGCGGGCTGGGCGGAGGATCGAGCGATGCGGCCGCCGCGCTGGCGGGCCTGCTGCGCCTCACTGGGCGGAAAATCGCCATGGAACGGCTGCTGGAGATCGCCGCAGGTTTAGGCGCGGACGTGCCCTTCTTCCTCTTCGGCGGGCGAGCGCTGGGAACGAATCGAGGCGACGAGATTTACCCGCTTCCCGACCACAAGAAGCAAACTCTTCTGGTGGTCTCCCCGAGGGAGATCGCCGTGAGCACGCGAGACGCCTACGGCTGGGTGGATCGCACATTGACAAAGGATTCCCACAACTCTAGACTATGGGGTTTCTGCGCTCTGTGCTGGAGCTCCCGGGAAGGCCGTCTCTCGAACGATTTCGAGGCGGTGGTTTTCCGGCGGCACCCCCGGCTCGCTCGTATTCGCCGGGATTTGCTCCAGGGAGGAGCTGCGGAAGCGGCGCTGGCGGGTAGCGGTTCGGCGGTGTTTGGAATATTCCGAAACCCAGCGCAGGCGCGCCGATCCGCCCGGTTGTTTCCGGAAGACCAGGTCTTCCTCTGCAATACGCTTTCGCGCAGGGCGTGTGCCCGAGCTTTGTGGGGTTCTGCGGGGAGCGGACCGGCCGGAGTTTGAGCGCGCGCGAACAAAAAGCCCTTCCCGGAGCATGCGATTTCGCCCGGCAAACTCGCAGTTCGGTGGGACAGACTTGATCGACGAAAAATTCAAGATTTTCGCGGGAAGCGCGTACCCGCAGCTCGCGCAACGCATTTGCGGTTATCTGGGCGTCGACGTCGGCGGAGCCAAGCTGGGCCGCTTCAGCGACGGCGAGATTTATTTCCAGATTCTGGAGAACGTCCGGGGCGCGGACGTTTTTGTGGTGCAGACCTGCGCCGACCCGGTCGATCGTCACTTGCTCGAACTGCTGCTGATGATCGACGCATTCAAGCGCGCGTCGGCCTGGCGGGTGACCGCGGTGGTGCCCTACTACGCGTATGCGCGCCAGGATCGCAAGGATAAACCGCGGGTGCCGATTTCCGCCAAGCTGGTGGCGGATCTGCTGGAAACGGCGGGCGCCAGCCGGGCGCTGACGCTGGACCTGCACGCGCCGCAGATACAAGGCTATTTCAACGTGCCGGTGGATCACTTGTACGCGTCGCCGGTGCTGGTGGAGTATTTCAAGCAACGGAAGCTGCAGGGTGTAACCGTGGTTTCGCCGGACGCGGGCGGCGTGGAAAGGGCGCGGGCCTTTGCCAAAAAACTGGACGCGCCTTTGGCCATCGTGGATAAGCGCCGCGTGGACGTGGACGTGAGCGAAGTGATGCATCTGATCGGCGATGTGCGCGGAAGGCCGGCGCTGGTGATCGACGACATCATCGATACGGCGGGAACGCTGGTGAAAACGGCCGAGGCTTTGTTGAAAGAAGGCGCCACGGAGGTCTTCGCGGCCTGCACCCATCCGGTGCTTTCCGGCCCTGCGGTGGAACGCTTGTGCCGTTCGCCGATTTCGGAAGTGGTCGTGACGGACTCCCTGCCGCTTTCCGAAGAGGCGCGCCGGATCGGCAAGATCAAAGTGCTGAGCGTGGCGGAACTGCTGGCGCGGGGAATCCGTTCGATTCACGAAGAGACATCGATCAGCGAACTGTTTATTTAGATTTTGTTCGAGCGCCCGAAGGCGCCAAGCATAACGGACAGGATAACGGAGAGAAGAACATGGACCAGATTACGGTGGAAGCCAAGCCGCGCGACGATCGCGGCAAAAATGCGGCGCGGCGAATGCGCCGCGCGGGTCAGGTGCCGGCCGTGCTGTACGGCGGGGAGGGCGGTTCCCTCACCCTCGCTGTGAACACCAAGCAGCTGGCCGCGATTCTGCGCTCGCAGTCCGGGCACAACACGATTTTCAAGGTGAAGCTGCCAACGGGCGAGCAGCCGGCGATGCTGAAGGATTGGCAGGTCGATCCGCTGATCGGTTCCCTTCTGCACGTGGACCTGCTGCGCGTAGCCATGGACGTGCGCATGCGCGTGAAGGTGCCGATCCATACGTTTGGCGAACCGCAAGGCGTGAAGCTGCAAGGCGGCATCTTCGAGATGGTCACCCGCGAGGTGGAGATCGAGTGCCTGCCGTCGGATATCCCCACCGAAATTCGCGTGGACATCAGCGAATTGATGATCGGCAAGCAGCTGCGCATGAGCGATTTGCCCATCGACACGGCGAAAATAAAGCTGGTGACCGACCCGCTACGCGTCGCGGCGCACGTGGTGGCCCTGCGCGCCGAAGAAGAGAAGCCGGCGGAAGCCGTGGCAGCCGAAGCCGCCGCGCCGGCCGAGCCCGAGGTCATCAAGAAGGGCAAGAAGGAAGCGGAAGAGGGCGAAGAAGCAGGGGCCGCGCCGGCAGCCGAGGAAAAAGAGAAGACCAAGAAGTAAGCGGGCGCCGGAGGCTGCGATGTTGCGCGTGGCGTGGAGAATGGCACCCCGGCTGGCGCTCCGATGCGGCTGAGATGCTCCCTGAAATGCGCATAAGATGCGCCTGATTGTGGGCCTCGGAAATCCCGGTCCGGAGTACGCGTTCACGCCGCATAACCTCGGCTTTCTGGGTGTGGACGCGATCGCCGAGCGGGCTCGCATTCGCGTGGAGCGGACGGAGGCCAAGTCGCTCGTGGGCCTGGGCCAAGTCGCGGGGCAGAACGTGGCCCTGGCCAAGCCGCACACGATGATGAATCTGAGCGGGCTGGCGGTGCGGGACCTGCTGCAGCGCTTCGAGTGCCGCCCGGAAGAGATGATCGTGCTGTATGACGACGTAGCGCTGCCCTGGGGCATGCTGCGAATCCGGGAACGGGGCAGTGCCGGAAGCCACAACGGGCTGAAGTCGATTATCGGCACGATCGGCAGCAACGAATTTCCGCGAGTGCGCATGGGCATTCAGCCGGAGCGTCCGGTGCGCGACCTGGCGGATTATGTGCTTCGGCCGATGCGCAAGGCGGAATTGGAGATCGCCGCGGATATGACCGGGCAGGCCGCGGAGGCAGTGGAGCTGATACTCACCACGGGCGCCGCGCAGGCGATGAACCGCTTCAATCGGCGCATCGCCCAGCCCGGCGAAACCGCGGAGGAAAGCGATACTTAGAGTGTTACGGCGCTGGAACGAGGCCGGACATCGAAACGAGGAACTATGGCAGAACGGCTGTACGACCTGATTTTTATCTGTATGCCCACGACGCCCGAGGAAGAGGTCGCGAAAATCGTGAGCACGCTCGAGCAAACCGCTTCCGAGCACGGGGGCAAGGTGGCGAAAGTGGAGAGGTGGGGCACGCGGAAGATGGCTTACCGGGTGGCCAAGCAGCGCGAAGGGCTCTACGTCTATATGGCGCTGAACAGCACCGAGGGCGGTCTGATCAAGGAACTCGAGCGCCGATTGAAGGTTTCCGACGCCGTGATCAAGTACATGACCGTGCGCCTGGACGAAGAGATCAAACGGCAGCAGAAGCTCCTGTCGCACCGCGAGCATCGCGCCAGGCGGCGTCCGCGCAAACCCATGGCGGCGGCTCCAGCAGCTCCTCCGCCAGCGCCACCGGCGGCGCCACCCGCGGCGGCGGCGCCCGAACAGCCTCCGGCCAGCTAGGCCAAGAATTCAATTCGAGAGAAAGTCGAGATCGAACTAAATGAGCGAGCAACAACCAGCAAGACCATCGGGACCACCACGAGAAGGGCGTTCCGGACCTCCCGGAGGCGGCGGAGGACCGGGCGGACCGAGACGCGGCAAGCGGCAATACTTCCGCAAGAAGAAGGTCTGCCGCTTCTGCGTGGAGAAAGTGGATTTCATCGACTATAAAAAAGTCGAGATGCTTCAGCCGTTCGTGCAGGAGCGCGGCAAGATTTTGCCGCGGCGCATGACCGGAACATGCTCGAAACACCAGCGATGGCTGGGCGTGGCCGTCAAGCGGGCGCGAAATATCGCCCTGCTGCCGTTTGCCACCGAACTCTAGCCGGGAATTACGAGGGGAAGGCGATGCAAATTATTCTGCAGGAAGACGTGGAAAAACTGGGCACCCGCGGCGAGGTGGTCGCGGTGAAGGAGGGCTACGCGCGAAACTATTTGCTGCCGCGCAAACTGGCCCTGGAGGCTTCGCCGGGAAATCTGAAACGCCTGGAGAAGATCCGCACAACCTTGGCCAAGCGCACGGCCACCGAACGCGACCAGGCCCAGAAGCAGGCGGAGTTGCTGAAGGACGTGGCCGTCAGCTTCTCGCGCAAAGCCGGCGAGAACGATCAGCTATTCGGCTCGGTCACGGCAGCCGATATCGCCGAAGCGCTGGCGGCGCAAGGGTTTGAAGTCGACAAGCGACGCATCGAACTGGCCGAGCCGATCAAAGTCGTGGGCCAATACGAGGTGACCGCCAAGCTGGTTCATGGCGTTAGCGCGAATTTCAAGGTCACCGTTTCCCGCGAAGGTTAAGAATTAGCGGTCAGAATACGGCGCCGCTTGGCGCGGAGTTTCGTCCGCTGAGCGGGGCGGTCGTCTCCACCCGCTGTGAAACTTTGGCCACTTTTCCGCAGGCGTGCACAGCTTTTGCACGCGAATTCCTCAACTGCGCAGCGCCTCACTCATCTTTCCACAACTAAAAAATAATCCACACGCCTGCCGTTCGTGATTTCCTTGACGTCTTCGCCGCGCCTCCGCAAAATCAATCCCCCCAAACACAGCTCGCGCAAGCCGAATTTTTTGTGAAGGCATTCGCAGGCCGATCGAGGTCTGCGGGAATTCGAAATGCTTGCGCCAGAAGCACCTTGTGGGCGAAGATAGGGCGAACCAAAATTCATGGCCGAGGCAACTCTCGAACGACCGTTACCGCAGAATCTGGAAGCCGAGCGCAGCGTGCTCGGCGCCATCCTCCTCGATAATCACGCGCTGAACACCGCGATTGAAAAGCTCAAGCCGGAGGATTTTTTTTCCGATCAGCACCGGCGCATCTTCAACTACATGATCCTGCTGGGCGAGGCCCAGCAGCCCATCGACCTGGTTACGCTCAGCGACCAGCTTCGCCGCAAAGGAGAGCTCGAGGCCGCCGGCGGAGCGGCTTATCTTTCGCAACTCGTCGACGGCGTCCCGCGCGTTTCGAATCTGGAACATTACGCCCGGATCATTAAAGAGAAGTCGCTGCTGCGCAGTTTGATTTACGCCACGCAATCGATCCAGCAGACGGCTTTGGACGCGGAGGAAGAGGCCGACGCGTTGCTGGACCGCGCCGAGTCCTCCATCTTCCAGATCGCCGAAGATCGCATCCGGACCGGCCTCGTCTCCATGAAGGATGTGGTCCAGGACAACATGGAGCGCCTGGAACGCGTAATCACCGAGGGCAAGCGCATCACCGGGCTCCCCACGAATTACGCGCAACTCGATAGCCTCACCTCGGGGCTGCAGCCTTCCGAGCTGATTATTCTGGCGGCGCGGCCTTCGGTGGGAAAAACGGCCCTGGCGCTGAACATCGCCGAAAACGTGGCGCTGCACCAGCAAGCGACAACGGCCATCTTCAGCCTGGAAATGTCCAAGGAATCGCTGCTGATGCGCTTGCTGGCGTCCCAGGCGCGCGTGGACGCCCATCGCTTTCGAACCGGCCATCTGCGGCGCGAGGATTGGAAAGAGATGACCACGGCGCTGGCGCAATTGGCCGTGTCGCCGTTGTGGATTGACGACTCCGGCTCGGCCACCGTGACCGAGATCGGCGCCAAAGCCAGGAGGCTCAAGCGCGATCGAGGACTTTCCCTGGTGATTGTGGATTACCTGCAGCTCATTGCGGCGCGCGGGCGCTTTTCGAATCGAAACGAAGAAGTTTCCAGCATAACCCGCGGACTAAAAGCTCTGGCCAAGGAGCTCAAGGTTCCCGTGCTGGTCTTGAGCCAGCTGACTCGCGCTCCCGAGCGCGAGGAACGAAGCCCGCAACTGGCCGATCTTCGCGAGTCGGGCGCGATCGAGCAGGATGCCGACGTGGTGCTCTTCATTCATCGCCCGAATCTTTTCAAGAAAAAAGGCGAGGTCACCGACGAAGAGCGGGCCGAGACGGAATTAAAAATCGCCAAACAGAGAAATGGGCCGGTGGACAGCATTCCCTTTGTTTTCCTGGGCAAATTCACGCGCTTCGAAGAGGCCGCCAGCGGAGGCTGGGCTGGCGGCGAAGAGTGAGAAGATTTCGAACGGGAGTTCACCGGTAGAGCTTTTCGCGCGCGGATCTTTGGACTCCTGGCTGCTGCAATCCTACTTTCCCTGGCGCGACATGATGTAAGCGGTCAAATTTGCAATCCGCTCTTTCACTTGCCTCTGGTCCAGATGTTCTCCCAATCGGAACGCCGTTCCCCACACGGGCATCTCGGCCGGGCCATGCGCTGGAATCACCGCGCCATTTTGCAGCACGCTTGAAATATAAGTATCGAGGGATTCGCCCTTGAGACGCCGGCTTAGCCTGGTCAATTCGGGCGGCGTTCGATAGGGAGCAGGAGCGGGGGTGCCGCCCTCCAAATCGCTTCCGTGACAGACGGCGCAGTTTTGCTGATAAAGCTCCGCCCCGGATGGCGAAGACGTTGAATTGGGCCCCAGCGACTGAATCGACTCCAGGTACTTGGCCAGATTTTCCAGACGAACGGCGCCGAAATCCCGATCTTCCTCCACTTGATGGAAGATCGGCCCCCAAATGGGCATCTCTCGCGAACCGTGCGAGGCCAAAACTTCATCGCCGGAAATCATCTTGCGCACTCGGGCAGACGGGAACACGCCTCCATTGTTCCTGGCCAATAGAGTCAAATCGGGAACTTTTGCTTTCAGGGCCGGCGCAGCGGGGCCGTCCCCTCTGCCGGTTAAACCGTGACACGAAGCGCAGTATGCGCGGTACAGATCCGGGCCCTTGATCGAATAGATCAAGCTTTGCGGAGCCTGCGACACGGTCCCTTTTGTCTGCGCCTGGACGGCCATGGCACTGCAAGCAAGAAGCAGAGCTACCGCGAGAATTGCCGGTGACCGCGGTTCTGGCTTCCGTGTCTCGGGCTTCCGGTACAAAACATAGCTGAACTGGCCATGCAGCCAGCTTTCGCCAGTGCGCTCATCGTGCTTGCTGGCAATCGATTCGTTCAGAACATGCGCCCAATCGCCGCCCAGGCGCAGAACTTCCTGCGCTAAACGTAGGCCTGCCTGGGCCATCAAATCCGCATAGCACCGTTCCCAGAGCTCATCACGGTGACCCAGATTGCCGGGGATTCGTGGGCTGTCGGCTTCCAGAACGTATTCACCTATAGTTTCGGCGCCGAGGGGAGGCAGCTCGCGGTGCCAGTAGACGACCTTCCGCTGCTTCGCGACGAGAGCAGGAGCAGGTTCGCTCGCATTTCGATCTAATTCTGACTTTTCAGTTCTCATCGGATCACCGGCAGTTTCATTTCGAAACTCTTCATCAGCATCAGGGTATCCGGAATCGATTCGCGCGTATGTGATTGCGGTCACCACCGGCAAGTTTTAGCGACCCGAACGACGACGAGACTAAACTCAGTCTCAGAGACGATTAATCGTCTCCGCCACTTCGTCTCCTCCCAAAATGGTTCGGCCGGATCTTCCCTCTAGTGTTCATAAGCGCCTTGTTTTATGGCGGATAGCGGCTCCGATGTGTCCGCGCTCACTTTGGCTACGTGATTGCCACATAGTATGTCGTGCTGAGAATCACAATCGACGACGAAGCAAACCCCGTAAGGCTGAAACTCGAGGGCAGGATCGTGGGCCCTTGGGTGGCTGAACTGGATCGGACCTGGCATTCGCTCCGTCCTTCCCTGGGGGAAAGAAAGCTCTGCGTCAACCTTTGCGATGTCTCCTATATCGATCGCGAAGGCCGGCGAGTTCTAGCCGAGATGTACCGGCAAGCGCAGGCGCAGTTCGAAACCGATACGCCGCTGGCGGAATATTTCGCCGAAGAAGCACGGGCCAGTTCCAACAACGCAAACAGCAAACTGAGAGGAGCATCAAAATGAAAGGTCCCTACGGCTTTGAACTGACGGAAAACTGCGAGAATTGCAAGCTGCGGAGCAATGGCTTCTTCTGCCAGCTGTCGGCGGGCGCCGTGAAGGACCTTGATGCCATCAAGTTCTCTTCAGCCTATCCCGAAGGCGCGGTGCTGTTTATCGAAAGGCAGACGACGCGAGGCGTGTACATACTGTGCGAGGGTCAGGTGAAGCTCTCGATCAGTTCGAGCGAGGGCAAGACCATGATTCTGCGGATCGCCAAGGCCGGCGAAGTTCTGGGGCTGGTCTCCGCGCTCGCGGGAACTCCGCACGAAGTCACCGCGGAGACGCTGCGGCCCACACAGGTGGCATTCATTCCACGAGACGCTTTCTTGCGCTTTATCGCCAAGCATCCCGAGGCCTACCCGATCATTGCCACCCAACTGGGCGTGCAATACAGCGTGGCCTGCGAACAAGTGCGCAATTTGGGCCTGTCTGCTTCGGCGCCGGAAAAACTGGCCAAGTTCCTTTTGGATTTTGCGGGGGGCGGACAGCAAACCAAGGAAGGCACGCGAGTGAAATTGCCTCTCACGCACGAAGAGATCGCCGAATTCATCGGCACCACGCGCGAGACGGTCACACGCACGCTGAGTGAATTCAAGAGCCACCATCTGGTGGAACTGCGCGGCTCGACTCTGCTGATCGAAAACCGAGAAGCGCTCCAGGAGTTTGTGACGGTCTAGCTTCGTGGCAAGCGATCCAGAGGCGCCCACGAGGTTTTCATCGCGCCGGGTCGCGGGCACCCGGACTACCGAGGGCAGCGGCGGGAAAGTGGGTTTCCTGAGCCGCTGCCCTCTCGATTTCAACTCCTAACTCTTCGCAGCAGCCCCCGCTTCGATTTTTTCCGAGAGAGTGAAGTAGAAAGTGGCGCCCTTCTCTACGCCGCCTTCCGCCCAGATGCGCCCGCCGTGCCGGTGAATAATTCGCTCCACGATTGCCAGTCCCACTCCTGTCCCAGGAAAGTCGCTGGCGTTATGAAGGCGCTGAAAGGCGCCGAAGAGATGATCCTTGTACGCCGGATCGAAGCCCGCTCCGTTGTCACGCACAAAGTAAGCCGGCGTTCCATTCCCCTCGGCTTTGCCTAATTCAATCAGGGCCCGGTCGCGTTTGGAGGTGAATTTCCAGGCATTGCCGAGGAGGTTCTCGAAAGCGATGCGCACCAGATGGGGATCGGCCACGGCTTGGAGCCCGTCTTCAATGCGGAACTCCGCCAGGCGCTCGGGCTGGGTCTTCTGAAGCTCGAGGGCGATCAGTTTGGCCGTGTTGCTCAGGTCCACCGGCCCCACGGTAATTTTGGTGCGGGCCAATCGCGATAGGTTGAGGAGGTCGTCAATCAAAATTCCCATGCGTTCGGTGGCCAGCCGCACACGCCGCAGGTAATCTCTGGCTTCCGCGTTGAGGCTGTCGCCGAAGTCTTCGAGCAGAGCGGTGCTGAACCCGGAGATGCTTCGCAGCGGGGCGCGCAAATCGTGCGACACGGAATAGCTGAAGGATTCGAGTTCCCGATTCGCGACGGTCAACTCCGCGTTCGATCTCGCCAATTCGTCTCGCTGGCGTTGTACGGCTTCTTCAGCCTGTTTGCGTTCGGTGATATCGCGAATGGCGCTGGAGACGAGCAGGCCTTCTTCGGTCTGCAGCGGGCTGAGGCTGATCTCCACGGGAAATTCCGTGCCGTCTTTGCGGGCGGCATAAAGCGCCAGCCCCGCCCCCATGGGCCGGAGCTTGGGGCTGCCGAAGAATTGACCGCGGTGTCCCCCGTGGTTTCCCCGGTACCGCGTTGGAAGAAGGGTCTCGACCTTCCTTCCCAGTAGCTCGGTCCGGGAATAGCCGAACAGATTTTCGGTCTGCGAGTTGGTTAAAACGATCTCACCTTCCGCGTTCACAATGACCATGGCGTCGGGAGCCGATTCCAAAAGGCCGCGGAATTTGTCCTCGGCCCTTTTGCGCGCGGTGATATCGGTGGCCACGTCCAGGCGGGCTGCTCTGCCGTTCAAAGTGAGCGGGACGGAAGTGATTTCGGCGTCGATGGCGGTGCCGTCCCGCTTGCGATGCTTTCGTACGGCAATCGTTTCTCGGTCCGCGCCAGGGTTGGAGGGAGATCCCGAGGAAGTCGAATGGTCCTCCTGGATTCTAATATCTCGAAGCGTCATGGCCAGAAAGTCCTCGCGCGAATAGCCATACTCCCGGACGGCGGATTGGTTCACTTCGAGAAACTGGAGAGTCTTGGCGTCATAGACCCATACAGGCAGGGGATTGCTCTCGAAGAGCAAACGATAATGCTTCTCGGAATGGCGCAGGAACTTGTGGCCTGCCCCATCTGGAAGATCTCTCTGATTCAGCCGGTCCGTCGGCTTGACGGGATCCATGGAGTTACCTCCTTCGGATACAAAACGAGCGCAGCGATGACCAACAACGGTCCATTCGAAGAGGCGTGTTAGGAGGGGTCTGCCATGGTAGCCCAGGGTGGGCGGGTGTCAACGCGCGCGAACCAGAGTGTGTCGCAAACAGATAATTTCAACTCGAGGACGGCACTTCCTTGGTCGGACCCGGAAAGAGGAATCCGCCAGGACACCGCGGCTGGTGCGCGGCGTCACTGCCTTGCGACCCGCTCCGGCGGCAAAGTTACCCCATGAAAACTTTGATAGAAGGTACTCACACAGCTTATAAGATCGTGCGCACCTTGGAAGATGGGCAACGGGTGCAGGTGGCAACTTTCCAAGATATCAACAAAGCCAGGGGATTGGTCGCGTCGCTGAACGAATACTGGCCCGGCGCTTATGCAATCGTCCCGTCCAGTGCGGAGAAGCGCTCTGCGAGAACTGTTGATTGACCCGACTCCATCCTCGCCCCAGCGCTTCCACTTCCTTGCCCCACTTCCTCGCTATCGACAAGTCGTTGCGGCTAAGGCGCCGGCGCGAGACCGTAGCCTGGCCCGACAGCCAAGCAAAAGGGTCACCCTTGCCTGATTCCGTGAACTCGGTATTCTTTGACTGCGTCAAGGTTCGAGCGACACATCGAGGCCAAAAATTGGAAACGAACTTCTTTAGGCGTGCGTTTGCGCGCAGCCGTACGCGTTTGATCTTGCTATCGATTGTTCTCGCAACGCTATCGACTTCCCTGCCCGCGCTCGCTCAGCAGGAATATGTAAATCGGTGGGATTTCTTTACCGCGTACTCTCACCTGAGTTCACCCAGCGTGAGCCTGGAGCAAACCGGATTCAACACTTCGTTCGGGGCCAACCTGATGCGCTGGCTGGCCGTGGGCGCGGACTTCAGCGTGTTCAAGGGAGATGGCTCGATCGGCCTGGCCAACACGACGGTCGCGCCCACGCTCGCTCCTTACCTTGGCGGGCAGAATCCCCTGATTCCCTTTAGCGCCACCACCTACACTTTCGCCGCCGGCCCGCAATTCAATCTTCGCAAATTCAAATGGGTGACTTTGTTCGCGCGGCCCGGCCTCGGCGCCCTGCATGAGTCGGCTTCGCTGCAGATTCCCGCGACTCTGGCGCCTCTTGCCTCGCTCGTTCCGGGGCTGAGTCCGAACCTCACCAATACCGTGGTGTTTTACGGGGGTGGAGGCGGCTTCGATTACAATTTAAGCAAGCACGTGGCGATTCGAGTGTCGGCGGATTTCATACACACGCACCTCTTCTCGGATTTTTTGGAACCGCGCAACGGAGTTCGCGTCTCCGTCGGACCGGTCTGGCGTTGGGGAGAAGTAAAATAGCTCGAGCCCACGATCACGGCGGCGCAAACAAAAGCTAAGAGAGCCCGGTCGCTCAAACCAGGCTCCCTTCTTGCAATACGCAGACCCTACAGCGCGGCGCAGACCGACTTCACTTCCGTGTACTGCTCCAGCACCTCGTGGCCCATTTCGCGGCCCCAGCCCGACTGCTTGTATCCGCCGAAGGGCAAAGCGGCGTCGAAAACGTTATAGCAATTGATCCACACCGTACCGGCGCGGAGTTTCGCGGCAATGGAGTGGGCTTTCTTAATGTCTTTGGTCCACAGTCCCGCCGCTAAGCCATAAATCGAATCATTGGCGCGGGGCACAATCTCGTCGGGGTCGCTGAACGGAATGGCGGCCACGACGGGACCGAAGATCTCCTCGCGCTCAACCTTCATGTCGTTACTGGTGTTCACCAACACCGTGGGTTTCACGAAATATCCTTTGTCGCCCAGGCGCGAGCCACCCACGACGGGTTTGGCGCCCTGCTTGATGCCGGACTCGAGATAGCCGCACACGCGGTTCAATTGCTCCTCGGAAACGAGCGGACCCATTTCGCTATCGGGATCGAAGCCCGGCTTGACGCGGATTTTCCCGGCTTGCTGGGCGATGCCATCGACGACCTTGTCGAAGACTTTTTTCTCCACGTACAAACGCGAGCCCGCGCAGCAGCATTGGCCGTGATTGAAGAAGATGGCGCTGGCGGCGCCCGGAATGGCTGCGTCGATATCGGCGTCGTCCAGAATGACGTTGGGCGACTTGCCTCCCAGTTCGAGCGAGACTTTCTTCAAATTCCCAGTGGCGGCTTGCACGATCAGCTTGCCCACCTCGGTCGAGCCGGTAAACGCGACCTTATCGACATCCTGATGAGCGGCCAGCGCGGCGCCGGCGGTCTCACCGAATCCCGGGACAATATTCACCACGCCATCCGGGAAGCCGGCTTCCTGAATGAGTTCGCCCAGCAGCAAAGCCGAAAGCGGCGTCTGCTCCGCGGGCTTGAGCACCACAGTGCAACCGGCAGCCAGCGCCGGGCCCAGCTTCCAGGCGGCCATGAGCAGCGGGAAATTCCAGGGAATAATCTGGCCGACCACGCCCACGGGTTCACGCAGCGTGTAGGCCAGATATTTCAATGGCGCCGCACCGGTGATGGGGATGGTGTTGCCCTCGATCTTGGTGGCCCAGCCGGCGTAGTAGCGAAAATGATTGGCCGCAAGCGGAACGTCGGCGGCGCGCGCCACCTTCAGGGGTTTGCCGTTATCCAGCGATTCGAGCTGCGCGAACTCTTCCAGGCGCTCCTCGATCAAATCGCCGAGTTTCCACATTAATTTGCCGCGCTCCGCCGGCGATATGCGAGACCATGGACCGGTCTCGAAGGCGGCCCGAGCGGCGCTCACCGCGCGGTTGATGTCTTCGCGGTCGCCTTCGGCCACATTCGCCAACACCTCGCCGGTCGCGGGGTTGAAGGTAGGGAAGGTCTTGCCGGAAGCGGCCGCCACCCACTGGCCGTTGATTAGCATCTTTCGCTTTTGGGCCACGAATTTAGAAACGTTGGAATCCACGGACGGAATCGATGCTGCAGTCGCCATTTTCTGACTCCTTTCCTCGGATGAGATGGAAATTTTCGTGAAGCTGAAAAACTGGGCTGAAAGTCGTTAGAGGCCGGCAGACCTTTAGTGGCTGCCTTTGTAATCCACAAACAGCTCGGGAAACTGCGCCTTCAACGCGCTGATCTTCGGCAAGTCGCAAATCTGGATGTAGGCGTTGTCGGGATTCTTCAAGGCAAAATCCTGGTGATAATCTTCCGCGCGGTAGAAGGCCTTCAGCGGCGTGACCTCCGTAACGATCGGCCCCGGGAAAACTTTGGCGGCATTCAGCTGCGCGATGTACGCGGTGGCGATGCGCTTCTGTTCCTCATTGGCGTAAAAAATCGCCGAGCGATAGGACGTTCCCACGTCCGGCCCCTGCCGATTGAGCTGCGTGGGATCGTGAGCCACGGAAAAGAAGATGCGCAGAAGTTGGCCGTAGGTGAGGCGGGCAGGATCGTAAACCACTTCCACCGATTCGGCGTGCGCGGTCGTTTCCGTGATCACCTGCCGGTAAGTCGCCGTATTGGCCGAGCCGCCGGAATATCCGACGGTGGTCTGCACCACGCCTTTGAGGCGCTCAAAAACGGCCTGGGTGCCCCAAAAGCAGCCCCCGGCAAAAACGGCCGTCTCTTTTCCGGCAGCGCCAGCCACCGGCGCGTCCACCTTCGCCGCGGGAATCGGCGAAGTCGGCGCGGCCTTACCCGAAAGAGCCAGCAAGAAGATCGCAAATCCGGCGAGTAGAAACGAGTCCAAAGGACGAACAGACATTGCGGCACCTCATCAACGGGATCAATCTCGATCCCCAGCGTTCATTTGCAGTTGCCACGAATATAGTTGAAAGCACATCCCGGGTACAAGGCCACAGTTTGGCGCCGCCAAGGGACGTCGGAAATTCACCGGGTAGCCTTCGATCGAGGAGTTGGAGGTCCAATCCCTAACACTCCCTGTACTTCCAGCCAGTTCTCTTCTGGTAATCAACCCTGTACTTCACGCTTTGAACATCTCGGGCAATCCTTCACACACGAAGCACCCCCAAAGGGCATATTCTTGAGCCAGGGAAACCGCCGTCGGGCAAGGCCCGATGGAACTGAAGCGCCGAGGCCAAGGTTATGTCACTCAAGATTATGGTAGCGGACGAAGAACCGCGGACCGTGCAACTCATGAGGGCGCTGGCTACGCCCCTCGGCCACACCGTCCTGCACTTTGAGAATTATCAAACGGCGGGCGAGCGCGGCGAGGCCCAGCCGTTCGATGTGGCCTTCGTAGGCCTGTGCCTGCCCGAATCGGGCGGGCTGGAACTGGCTCACCGCATTCGCAAGTCGCAGGCCAACCATGGCACCGCGATCGTGATGCTAAGCTCGACGGACGACATTCCCAGTTTGCGGAAGGCTTTCGGCGAGGGTGCGGATATGGTGATCGCGAAACCCGTTCACGCGGATCGCCTTCGCCGCATGCTGGCGGCAATGGATTCTCCGGATTGGAAGCACAAAAGGGCCGCCGCGCGCTTGCCGCTGCATACCGAAGTGATTTGCACGTGCGACAACCAGCCACATGCATTGCGCAGCTTGAACATCAGCGAAAGCGGCATGCTGTTGCAGCCTTCGCTTGATGTGGCGATCGGTTCGGAAGCTTCGCTGGCCTTCAAGATTGGGGAGGTTCGCGCCTCGCTCAATCTACGCGCGCGAATTACTCGCAAAGAAGGAAACGAGCGCGTGGCCCTCGAGTTCATCGACCTCGAGCCCGAAGACCGTAATGCAATTGAAGTTTATGTGACAGGCCACCTGACGGACCTCGAGGTGCACCGAGAGTCGACGGAATTCGGTCCGCGAAGGGTGTTTCGTCCCTAAAGCCGAGACCATCGCTCGCCGCTTCCCGGCGCGCTGCCACGTCCATTTCCGTACTGGGCCGCGACTGCCCAGCACCCCGCGCCTTCACCCCGCCGAATCGCTGATTTTGGCTTGAAGCCGAGCTACGAACGCCGTTAAATCATTCACCTTAGTCGGCGAAGCGGCGCGCCCCTTGACGCCCCACCTCAAAAAGATAGAACATGCCCGGAAGGATTACGTGGAGGTCTTATGAAATCGCGAACGTCTAGCCTCGTGGCCGTTGTGTGCTTAGCGGCCTCGCTCTGGTTCGTGGCGCCTCGGGCAGGTGCGAAGCCCGCAAAGGCGCCTAAACCTTCTAGCGATTCCTCCACCGGTGCAATCAAGACATTTTCCACCGAAGACATCGCGCGCGAAGGAATCTATTACGCCGGCGGCCAATACGTTGGCGAGAAGGGCAAGGAGACGATGGGCGGCGACGCCTACGTCGTCGTGTGGGTACCCAAGCAGATCAAGCATCCCTATCCCATCGTATACGTGCATGGCGCGGGACAGACGGCCACCGACTGGGAACAGACGCCCGACGGCCGCCCCGGCTGGGCTTACTACTTCGCGAAGCTGGGCTACGTGCAGTACATGGTGGATTCGCCCGCGCGCGGCCGCTCACCCTACGTCCCGGGACACGACGGCGAGCTGACCATCCGCACCGCGCCCAATCTGGAAGAGATTTTCACGGCCTCGGCGAAGAAGGGCAATTTCCCGCGCGCACATCTGCACAATCAATTTCCCGGCACCGGCATGATGGGTGACCCCGTCTTCGATACTTTCGCCAAAACGCAGGTGCAGTTTCTGGGCGGCGGCGTGCCGGTGAGCCAGGATGAGCTCACGCACCGGGCGCTCGTCGCGTTGCTGGACGCCATTGGCTCCCCTGTGATTTTGCTGACCCACTCCCAAGGCGGAACGCCCGGATGGCTCACGGCCGATTCGCGTCCGAACCTGGTGAAGGCCATCGTCACCATCGAGCCTGCCTCGCCCCCCATTCATTCCGTGGATACGGCTACCCTAAAATACAACACGGGCGGCGGCCTAACGTGGGGAGTTGCCGGCCAGCCGGTTGCTTACGATCCACCGGTCAAGGACCCCGCCGAGCTGAAGCCGGTGCTGGAGGCCAAGTCCGACGCGCCCGGCGACGTGGTGCCCTGTTACGTGCAGACCGAGCCCGCCCACAGGCTGATTAATCTCGAGAAAATTCCCGTGGTTTATCTCTCGGCTGAGGGCGGCTATCACCGCGAATACGATCCCTGCCTCGCAAAATGGCTCAACCAGGCCGGCGTGCACACGCAGTTCGTGCCCCTCGAATCCATAGGCATCCACGGCAATGGCCACGAAATGATGCTGGAGAAAAACAGCGATGAGATCGCCAAATTCATCGGCGATTGGATGGCCAAGAACGTTCCCGAGGAGAAGGTAAATCCACGCACGGCCATGCCGCCTTCTTCGATTCCCACTTTCTCCACCGAAAACATCGCCCGCCAGGCCTTCTACTATGCAGGCGGACAGTATGTGGGCCCGAAGGGCAAAGAAGTGATGGGCGATGCGATGTACACCGAAGTTTGGGTGCCCAGGCAGCCCAAGCATCCCTATCCCATCGTTTTCTTTCATGGGAACGGGCAGACAGGCGCGGTTTGGCGGCAGACGCCCGACGGACGCGCAGGCTGGGCCTACTACTTGATGGCCCAGGGCTACACCGTTTACATGGTGGATTATCCCGCTCGTGGGCGCTCCGCTTACGTCCCGGACGGCGTTGGCCCCGATGGGCGCCTCAACATCCGCACCGCGCTCGATCTCGAACAGATCTGGACCGCGCCCGTGCCTTCGGGCGGCAATTTCCCGCGCATGAAGCTCTACACGCAATGGCCCAGCGATTCGCCGCTGAAAGGCATGCGGGGCGATCCCGTCTTCGATAATTTCATCCGCGGCCAGGTGCAATTCGTGAATAACCAGGAGGAATTGGTGCTTCCCGCGAGCGAAGCCTTGCTCGACGCCATCGGCAAACCCGTGATTCTGATCACCCACTCGCAGGGCGGCGATATGGGCTTCGACGCCACGGATAAGCGCCCCAAGTTGGTCGCCGGAATGGTAGCCATCGAGCCAGGCGGCCCGCCGATGCGCACCGTCGACACCGCCAAAGTCGCCTACACCGATCAGGCCCGGAGCACTTGGGGCCTCACCTCGATGCCGTTCCACTTCGATCCGCCCATCAGCAGCCCTTCGGAATTGAAGGTTCATTTGAAGCCGTCTACCCGCCCCGATGAAGTGGGGTGCTACGTGCAAGATGAACCGGCGCACAAGCTGGTCAGTTACGAAGGCCTGCGCATCCTCTCCATCTCCGCCGAAGGGACTTATCACCGCGTCTTCGACGCTTGCATGCCGGAGTGGCTGAATCAAGCCGGCGCGAAAGACGACTTCATCCGGCTCGAGGACGTGGGCATTCACGGCAACATGCACGAAATGTTTCTCGATCGCAATAGCGACGTCATCATCAAGTTCATCGACGACTGGCTGAATAAGAACATCAACCACGCAGCGGCAAACGGACGATTGGTGAGCGAAAGATAAAGAAAAAAGATAAAAAAAATCGGCCATGGAAAAATCCCCCACTGAAAAATCGGTGATAGGAGATCGCGAATGAGACTTGCCCTACCTTTACTCTTGTCCGTGTTTTCGTTGAGCACCGCACTCGGCGCCCAAACCGCCAACGATTACGCTGAATATCAGGGCTGGATGAAGTCCAACGCCGCGACGGTAGCCGACCTGAACCAACGCCTAACTGCCAAGGACGGCGCCGCGGCCCACACCGACGTCCGGAAACTCCAGGAGAATCTGGCCATGGTGATGGCCTATTGGCAATCGCGGAACATAGCCGATGGAGCGCGATTCTCTCTCGACGGCACCTACGGCCTTGCTCAAGTCGACGTCCTGATCTCGCAAAATAAATTCGATGAAGCGGGAGCCGCCTTGAAGACCGCTCAAAACTCCTGTGCCAGCTGTCATAAAGTGCACCGCGACAAAGCCGCTGACGGATCGTTCACCATCAAGTAGCCAGCCTGAATCGCGCGGTTTGACCCCGGCGTAGTCGTTTAAAAGAACGGCCACGGCGGCAAGCAACCCAAGTGCAAGGAATTGGCGGGCCTGTTACCATCGCCCTATGTCGAAGGCGCGTTTACCCGTTTCGCCCGTCCTGATTGCGAAGCTGGCATTCCTCGCCCTCTTTTGCGCCGGCGCAACCCTTTGCCGCGCTCAAACCGATTCCGTGGTATGCGACCGCGGCACCGGTAGTTTCGGAATCACGTTTCGAACCGGCGTCACGGTCGAGGTCGGCGCCGCGCGGAGGGACGGGCTTGCCACGCGAATGTGCCAGGCCACGATGGGGTGGGACAAGCGCAGCCTCGTGGTCACCGACGCCGCCGCTCAGGTGGACGTCGACGCGCTGGGCATCGATCTGCGCCTGGGAACGCCGGTTGTGGCCTTCCAGGTGAAGCGCGCCGATGCCGACTGCTGCCGCACGCTTCTGGTCTATTCTCTGCAAAAGCCCCCGAAGTTGCTGCGAACCATAACCGGAGGGAGCTTCTTCAGCGCCGCCGATGCCGAACTCGATGGGCGAATCGAAATTTGGACCAACGACGCCGCTTCGGCGCACGAGTTTTACGACCCCGATGTCCAGAGGCAAGAGCTTGCGCCCACCGTCGTCCTTCGCTTTGTGCAAGGCCGGTTGTTGGACGTAACTCCTCAATTTCAGGCCTATTTCGATAACCAGATTGCCGCGCTGCGCGCCCAGCTCAATTCCGAAGATCTCCGCGAGTTTAAAAACAGCAATGGCCGCTTGCCTTCCACCGCGCATTTCTCCGCGGAAGATTTGCGCAGAAGCGAGAACCTGCAGCGCACCAAATTCGGAGTTTTGCGGATCGTCTCTGCTTATCTTTATAGCGGACGCGAACAGATCGCCTGGAATTCCTTGCAAGAGATGTGGCCGGCGGAGGACTTCAACCGCATTCGGGCCGCAATTCTCAGCGCCCGAGCGAAGGGAATCCTCGCCCAAGTGGACGGCGTTTCGCCTCCGGGCCCGTCCCGGGTAGGCTTGACGAAAGTTTACGACATCAGAAGCCAGTCGGTTGAGCCGCCCGACACCAGATTGACCCGGCGCATCGGGCCACGGAGCGAACCGCCCATCCTGCCGCCTGTGCCCATCCTGATCGATCGCCAGGCCCCCGTGGGCCAGACCGAGGCGAACATCTCCGGCTCTGAAATCCTCTTGGACTTGACGATCGATTCGGCTGGGAAGGTTCGGTCGGCGCAGTCCAATGATCCGTTGTTTGACGCCTCGCTCAAAGAAGCGACCACTCGGTGGAAGTTCATCCCCGCGTACAACGGGCGCGATCCGATCGCCAGCCGCATCTATCTCTACGTCTCGCCGAAACGCTAGATTCGAAACGCCGTCTCCGCGCCCACGCTGTTGACCGCCGAACTCGTTCTATGTTACTAGCAACGTAGGCGTTCACCCGTCGGCAGTTATATAATCGCGACTGTTCCTGAGGAGATCGTATGAAGTTGGCGGTCTGCTTGGCCCTGGTAGTTGCTGGCCTGCTGTTCCCTCGCCCGTCGTTCGCACACCACGGCACCGGCGTAGCCTACGATACCGAGAAGACAGTCACTCTCAAGGGCACCGTCACGGAATGGATCTGGGCCAACCCCCATTGCGGCATTCTCTTCGATGTAACCGACGACAAGGGCAACGTCGAGCATTGGGGCGCCGAGCTTGGAAATCCGCACACGCTTTCCCTGGGCGGCTTGAACAAAGACATTCTGAAGCCAGGCGACAAGATTACGGTTCTCGGCCACCCTGCCAAGTCCGGCGCGCCGCGAATCTCTTTTCAGCGGTTCATCACCGCCGATGGCCGCACTCTGCCGGAACGGCACAGGGGCGACGACGCCAACCTGCCAGACGAGCCGGCGCAGTAATCGAGAGCTTGAGCGACGGGTATTAGGATTGGGCCTTGCAAATTTCTGGGCCCTCAAAGGCTGAATCGGGAGTCCCAAATGCGAAATCGATGGAATGATTCTCTTGCAGTCATCGCCGCCATACTGGCGTTCTCCGCCGTAAGTTTTGCCCAAACGTATGGCACGCCCGGATACGCGCCGGGCACCTGGAAGCCGCAGGAGGTGCCGAAAGATCTTTCCAAGCCTAAGCCCTATAACTCGCGCGACTTATCCGGCGTTTGGTCGTCCCCGACCAAGGCGGGTTATTTCGAAAGGCATGCCCTCAACGACAAGTGGTTGCCCATCCAGGATAAGAGCATCCCCGATCAGATGAGATCTCAAACCTATCCGCCGCCCCTCACCGATTGGGGCAAGGCCAAATTCGAGGCTACCAAGCCCAGTTATGGCCCTCGCTCTGTCCCCCCAGGATTGGGCAACGATACGGTCTCCACGTGTGACCCCATGGGTTACCCGCGCGACTTGTACGAAGCCAATCTGCGCCCTTTTGAGATCATCCAGACTCCCGACAGAATGCTGATCCACATGCAGTACCACGAGATCTGGCGGCAAGTCTGGACCGACGGCCGGGAGCTACCCAAGGATCCCGATCCGGCCTGGATGGGATATTCGATCGGCAAATGGGACGGAGACACTTTCGTCATCACCTCCACTGGATACGACGAACGCACCTGGCTCGATCACCTTGGCAATCCCCATAGCGACCAGATGGTTCTCGTCGAACGCTGGAAGCATCCTGACGCCAACACCCTCACGCTGGATATGACCATCACGGATCCGAAGACATATACGGCGCCATGGGTCGGCGATACCATCACCTTTGTTCGCGCCAAGGCAGCGATTTTCGAGGAGCTCTGCGTTCCTTCCGAAGAAGAGCACTTCAATGATCGCATCAGGGACGCCGCCGTCGGCTCGGCCAAACCCTGACCCGAATCGCGAAACTCCCCACAAGCAAACCAGAGAGCTAACCCAGGAAGCCATTCCTTCGCCTGCTTGAGTACCGCTAGAGCTGGTTCGCCCAAAGAGGGCGGCGCCAGTTCCCTACCCCGGTCCAAGCACCTGCCTAAATGGAACTTGCATCAAAGGTAGGTGGGAAACGGGTCCAACGGAGGGCGCTATCGGACCCCCTATTGTGAACTTTGCGAAGAAGGAAAGGTCGGCGTCGCCATCGTCATCGCTGCATTGAAGCTGCGCTGGCCCTCTATCCAAATCGATTGTAGACAGGCAAAAGTTGGTGATTCACAACGCGAGGCGCAATCGCCTTTAGGAACTCTGGCGGAATGGACCAAGTGGCCCCTTGATTCGCGGGGCCCGGTCCTCTGCCAAACGCGAGCAAGTCACAGCGGGAGAGGCCGCCGATGCCCGAGAAGGGTGGGATCTCCGCACGCTCAGCCAGCTCAGCCACCTCCGAGAGGGCGGAGCCGGAACTGGCACCCGCTCTGCCCCACGCCCAAAAGCATTCCAAGCGCTGGGTATGGGTTGCCGCCATCGTCTTGCTGATCGCCGGTGGTATCGCCATCGCCATCACGCGAAGGGCAGTACAGACTTCAGCTCAAGCGAAGGCGGCGGCACCGCCTCCTCCCTCCGTGGCGATCCACACCGCTACGGCCGGCAAGGGCGATATCGACGTCTACGTCAGCGCTCTAGGCACCGTCACACCGGTCTATACCGTCAATGTGACCAGCCGTGTGACCGGGGCCATCGACAACGTCGCCTATAGCGAGGGACAGCTCGTTCATAAAGGCGACCTGCTCCTCGAAATCGATCCACGGCCCTTCCAGGCGGCGCTCACCCAGGTTCAAGGGCAGCTCGCGCACGATCAGGCCTCCCTCCAGGAAGCGCAAATCGATCTGGACCGCTACCAAAGCGCCTATCAGCGCAACGCCATTGCCAAGCAACAGCTCGACGATCAAGAGCAGGTGGTTCACCAATTCCAAGGCACGGTTGAGAACGACCAGGGCCAGGTGGATAACGCCAAGCTCAATCTCGTCTACTGCCGCATCACTTCTCCGATTGACGGCCGCGTCGGTCTCCGCTTGGTCGATCCGGGAAACATCGTGCAGGCCAATGGCACCACGCCGCTGCTGGTGATCACCCAGCTCCAGCCCATCACCGTTATTTTTAGTGTTTCCGAAGATTACTTACCGGAAATTCAGGCCCATTTCCGCCAGAAGCGGCAGATGGAAGTGATCGCTCTGGATCGCGCCCAGCTAAAGAAGCTGGCCACCGGCTACCTCTTGACTTTGGATAATGAGATCGACCCCACCACCGGCACCATCAAACTGCGCGCCCAGTTCGCCAATCAGGACGACGCGCTCTTCCCCAACCAGTTTGTGAATGCCAGCCTCCTGGTGGATACGCAGCACGGGGCCACGCTGCTCCCCACTGCCGCCATTCAGCGCAATGCCCAGGGCGCTTACGTGTATGTGATAAAGCCGGACCAGACCGTTGCCATGCAAACGATCATGGTGGGTACAACGCAAAGCGACAAGGCGGCCGTAACCGGCATTAACCCGGGACAGGTCGTCGCGGCCGACAATTTTGACAAGCTCCAGGACGGCATCAAGGTAGAGGTTAGCCCGGCGCCGCAGGACAACACCGTATCGAAGAGCAACACCCAGGGTGGCGGCCCGTGAGCCCCTCGCGCCAGTTCATCCTTCGCCCGGTAGCTACCTCGCTTCTCATGGCCGCGATTCTGCTCGCGGGCATTGTGGCCTTCCTGCAGCTGCCGGTCTCCGCTCTCCCTGAGGTCGACTATCCCATCATTCAGGTTTTAACGTTTTATCCCGGAGCCAGTCCGGACGTCATGGCCTCCGCCGTCACCGCGCCCCTTGAGAGGCAATTCGGCGAAGTGCCCGGGCTAAACCAGATGACCTCCACGAGTTCGGATGGCTCCTCTCTGATCATCCTGGAGTTTGCGCTCAGCCTGGATATCGATGTGGCCGAGCAGGAAGTGCAGGCTGCCATCAACGCCGCGCAGACGTATCTTCCCGCGGACCTGCCCACGCCTCCCATCTATAGCAAAACTAATCCCGCCGACGCCCCCATTCTGACGCTGGGGCTCACGTCGAATGCCTTGCCGCTGACCAAGGTGGAAGATCTGGCGGACACGCGGCTGGCTCAGAAAATATCCCAGTTGACGGGCGTAGGCTTGGTGAGCATCAGCGGCGGCCAAAAACCCGCCGTTCGCATCCAGGCCAACCCCACGGCGCTCTCCTCCTACAACATCAACCTCGAAGATGTGCGCTCCGCGATCCAGCAGACCACCGTCGATTTGGCCAAGGGCAGCTTCGATGGGCCCGCTCAGTCTTATCAGATCGATGCCAACGATCAGCTTCTAACCAGCAAGGATTACCGTCCGGTCATCGTCGCCTATCGTAACGGCGCCCCGGTGATGCTCTCGGATGTGGCCCGCGCCGTGGACAGCTCTGAAAACGTGAAGCAAGCCGCCTGGATGAACTCGGTCCCGGCGGTGATTATGAATATCCAGCGGCAACCCGGCGCGAACATTATCGAAGTAGTTGACCGCGTCAAGGAGCTGCTGCCCCACCTGACCAGCACCTTGCCCTCCTCCGTGCAAGTGACGGTTTTAACCGACCGCACGACCACGATTCGCGCTTCGGTGAAAGACGTCGAATTCGAGTTGATGCTCACCGTAGGGCTCGTCGTCATGGTCATTTTCTTGTTCCTCCGCAGCGTGGCCGCCACCGTGATTCCCAGCGTGGCCGTGCCGCTTTCGCTGGTGGGAACCTTCGCCGCGATGTATCTGCTTGGCTACAGCCTGAACAATCTCACCTTGATGGCTCTGACCATCTCCACCGGCTTCGTCGTGGACGACGCCATCGTGATGATCGAAAACATCGACCGCTACATCGAAGCCGGGGAGAAACCCCTCGATGCCGCCCTGAAAGGCGCGGAGCAAATCGGATTCACGATTCTCTCCCTCACCATCTCCCTGATTGCCGTGCTCATTCCGCTGTTGTTCATGGGAGACATCGTCGGGCGGCTGTTCCGCGAATTTGCCATCACCCTGGCGGTGACTATCGTTGTTTCCGCCGTCGTTTCGCTCACGCTCACGCCGATGATGAGCGCCCGCCTGCTGCGCCACAGGCCCGAGTCCGAAAAGGGCCGCTTCTATCGTTCCTCCGAGCGCATGTTTGAAGAGGTGATTGCCTTTTACGGAAGAATCCTGAAGTGGGTTTTACAGCACGAGTACTCCACTTTGCTGGTGGCCGCCGCTACCCTCGTCCTCACCATCTTTCTCTATATCGTCGTGCCCAAGGGCTTTTTCCCCGTGCAAGACACGGGCGTGATCCAGGGCATCTCCGAAGGGCCGCAGGACGTCTCCTTCCCGGCCATGGCCCAGAGGCAGCAAGATCTCGCCGCCGTGATCTTGAAGGATCCCGCGGTGGAGAGCCTTTCTTCATTCATCGGCGTGGATGGGATCAATACCACTCTGAACAGCGGCCGCATGATGATCAATCTCAAGCCCCTCGAGCAACGCAAGATCAACGCCGCGGACGTCATGAGCCGCTTGCAGCCCCAACTGAACAAAGTCGAGGGAATCCGGCTCTACATGCAGTCTGTGCAGGACTTGACGGTAAACGATCGCACCACGCGCACCCAGTTCCAGTACACCTTGGAAGATCCCGACGCCGATGAGCTGAGCCTATGGACTTCCCGCCTGATGGCCAAGCTGAATGCTCTGCCCCAACTGAGCGACGTGGCCACCGATCAGCTTCTTGGCGGGTTGCGAACTTCCCTGGTGATCGACCGCGTAACCGCTTCGCGCCTGGGAATTACCCCGCAGCAGATCGACGACACGCTTTATGACGCCTTCGGCCAGCGACAGATCACAACGCTGTTCACTCAACTCAATCAATATCACGTCGTTCTGGAGACGCAGCCGGACTTCCAGAAAAACCCCGCGAAATTGGACGACATTTATGTTCGCGTCGCCGCGGCGCCCTCCGCGTCGACGGGCACGGGCGCGACCGCGACTGCCGCTCTCACTTCGAGCACCAGCGGGGCGCCAGGTCCCGGCATACAGACCGCGGCAACGAGCGCTGCCGCGGGACCGACTTCGATTCCCACCGGGGGTGAAGTGCCGCTGAGCACCTTCGCTCACTTTGAATCCGGAGTCGGGCCGCTGGCGGTGAATCATCAAGGCCAATTTCCGGTGGTGACCATCTCCTTCAACCTGGCTCCCGGCGTATCGCTGGGCGAAGCCACCGACGCAATCGCCCAAGCCCAGCGGCAAATCGGCATGCCGCCTGGCGTTGTCGCCGCCTTCCAAGGGACGGCTGAGGCCTTTCAGGCCTCGCTCAAGAACGAACCCCTCCTCATCTTGGCAGCGGTCGTTACGGTTTATATCGTTCTGGGCGTTCTCTACGAGAGTTACATCCACCCCATCACAATTCTTTCCACATTACCCTCGGCGGGAGTCGGAGCGATTTTGGCCCTGATGATCTTTCATCAGGAGCTTGGCGTCGTCGCCCTCATCGGCATCATCCTCCTGATCGGCATCGTGAAAAAGAACGCCATCATGATGATCGATTTCGCTCTCGAGGCTGAGCGCAAGCACGGCAAGAATTCCGTCGATGCTATCTACGAAGCCTCCCTCCTGCGCTTTCGTCCCATCATGATGACCACCATGGCCGCGCTACTCGGCGGCTTGCCATTGGCGCTGGGATCGGGAATGGGCTCGGAGTTGCGCCGCCCGCTCGGCATCGCCATCGTGGGCGGCTTGATCGTCAGCCAATTGCTCACCCTCTACACCACGCCGGTGATCTACGTCTTCTTCGACCGCCTCGCCCTGAAACTCACTGGTTCGCACCACAACATGGGAGCGGTCGATACTGAACTCGATGCGGACGCGCGCGGCGGCGCGAGTGAACCCGCATGAATCTCTCCGCGCCTTTCATTCGCCGGCCCGTCGCCACCACTCTGCTCACGGTGGCCATCGCTCTGGCTGGCGCAGTCGCCTTCACGCTGTTGCCCATTGCCAGGCTGCCGGAGATCGACTTCCCCACCATCTCCGTCGCCGCTGCTTTGCCAGGAGCCAGCCCCGAAATCATGGCTTCCTCGGTAGCCACGCCGCTCGAACGCCAGTTCGGCCACATTGCCGGCGTTACCCAAATGACCTCGACCAGTTATCTCGGCACCACGGGCATCGTCTTGCAATTCGATCTGAACCGCGACATCGACGCCGCGGCCAGAGACGTCGAAGCAGCTATCAATGCCGCTCGTGGCTATCTGCCCACGAATCTGCCCGGCAACCCCACCTACCGCAAGGTGAATCCGGCCGACGCACCTGTCCTGATTCTCTCCTTGAGCTCAAATATCTACGATCAAGGCCAGCTCTACGACGCAGCTTCCACCATCATGCAGCAGAAGCTCTCTCAGATCCCCGGTGTCGGCCAGATCGTCGTCGGAGGAAGCTCCTTGCCGGCTGTGCGCGTGGAAGTCAACCCCACGCAACTCAACGCTTACGGCCTGAGTCTCGAGACGCTCCGTAACGTTTTGGCCGTCCAAAATGCCAACAGCCCCAAAGGGCAGATCGCCAACGACACTACCACCCAGGACATCGCCGACAACGATCAACTTCTCAAAGCCAAATATTACCAGCCGCTGATTGTGGGCTATCACAATGGCGCCGCGGTCGTTTTGAGCGATATCGCAGAGGTGGACGACTCCGTCGAGGATATTCGCGCCACCGGCTTGATGAACGGCAAGCCCGCCATTCTCCTCATCGTCTTCCGCCAGCCGGGCGCGAACATCATCGATACGGTGGATAGCGTGCAAAGCGCCATCCCTCAACTCAAGGCCTCTCTGCCCGCGGGGATCGACGTCACCACGGTGTTGGATCAGACGGTCACCATCCGGGCCTCGGTTCACGAAGTCGAGGTCACCCTGATGATCGCCATCTCCCTGGTCGTTCTGGTGGTGTTTGCATTCTTGCGCAGCCTGCGCGCCACATTCATCCCCAGCGTGGTCGTGCCCGTCTCCTTGATTGGCACCTTTGGCGTGATGTACCTGGCCGGCTTCAGCTTGGACAATTTATCCCTCATGGCCCTCACCATCTCCACCGGTTTCGTGGTGGACGACGCCATCGTGGTGATCGAAAACATATCCCGGTACATCGAGCAAGGCATGGGCCCCATGCAGGCCGCATTGCAAGGAGCGCAGGAAATCGGCTTCACGGTCCTCTCCATCAGCGTCTCTTTGGTGGCCGTATTTATTCCCCTTTTGCTCATGGGCGGCATCGTGGGCCGTCTGTTTCGGGAGTTTTCGGTCACCTTATCCGTAGCCATTCTTGTTTCCCTGGCCGTCTCTCTCACCACCACGCCCATGATGTGTTCCCGCCTTCTAAAGCGCGTAAGAGAGGAAGACCATGGCCGCATGTATCAGGCCAGCGAACGATTTTTTCAGCGCATCATAAAAATCTATGGGCGCACCCTCTCCGTCGTACTGGAATACGCGCCGATCACCCTGGCCATTCTTCTGATCACCATCGCCCTGAACGTCTATCTCCTGGAGATTGTCCCCAAGGGTTTTGTCCCCGAGGAAGACACCGGCCGCATCTCCGGCACCATCATTGGAGATCAGGACAGCTCCTTCCAAGCCATGAAGCAGCGCATCGCCCGCTTCGTGGACATTATCAAGGCCGATCCAGCCGTCGACGCCGTGCTGGGTTTCAGCGGCAGTGGTGCGGGCACCACCGTGAACACCGGACGGGTTTTCATGTCCCTCAAGCCGCTCGAGGAGCGCAAGATCAACGCCACCCAGCTCATCGACCGCCTCCGTCCGCAGTTGGCCGAAGTCCAAGGCGCGACGCTGTACTTGCAATCGGTGCAGGACATCACCGTAGGCGGCAGGATCGGAGCGGGCGAGTATCAATACACCATCCAGAGCGACAATCTGGACGATCTGAACCAATGGGGGCCCGTGCTGCTCCAGAAAATGCGCCAACTCCCGCAGCTAACCGACGTCAGCACCGATCAGCAGAACAGCGGCTTGGACGCCGGGCTGGATTACGACCGCGACACCGCCGCCCGCCTGGGAATCACCCCGGAGTTGATCGACAACACGCTGTATGACGCCTTTGGCCAGCGCCAAGTCTCGACAATGTACACGCAGTTGAATCAATACCACGTGGTGATGGAGGTTGCGCCCCAGTTCTGGCAAGGACCGCAGGGCTTGAACGACGTCTATGTCGCCAGCACGACCGGCGGCCAGGTTCCCCTGAGCACATTCGCAAAATATCGGGCAAAATCCGCGCCGCTGGCCGTGAACCACCAGAGCCAGTTCCCTTCCGTAACCATCTCCTTCAATCTCGCATCCGGCATCGCCCTCGGCGACGCCGCTCAAGCCATCGGAGACATGGAACGCAGCATCGCCCTGCCGTCGTCGATACAAGGCATGTTTGCGGGGACGGCCCAGGCCTTTCAGTCGTCTCTGTCCAGCGAACCGATGCTCATCGTTTTGGCCTTAATGGCCGTGTACATCGTGCTCGGCATTCTGTACGAGAGCTATATTCATCCCATCACCATCCTGTCCACGCTGCCGTCGGCGGGCGTCGGCGCGGTTCTGGCCCTCCTGATCACTCGCACCGAGCTCAGCATCATCGCGCTGATCGGCATTATCCTGCTGATTGGCATCGTCAAAAAGAACGCCATCCTGATGATCGATTTCGCCCTTGCCGCGGAACGAACCGAAGGCAAGAATCCCAGGGACGCGATTTACGAGGCCTGCCTGCTGCGTTTTCGTCCCATCATTATGACCACCCTGGCCGCGATGCTCGGCGCGGTGCCCCTTGCGGTCAGCACCGGAACGGGTGCGGAGTTGCGCCGCCCGCTGGGCATCGCCATTATCGGGGGCCTCATCGTGAGCCAGATGCTTACGCTCTACACCACGCCCGTCGTGTATCTCTATATGGATCGCCTGCGCCTCCGGTTCGGCCATCACCCTTTCGTGGGCCACGCACCGGAGCAAGCCCCAGGAGCACCAGCAGATTGACATGAGAAGACGCGCCGCTCTCCAGGCGGAGGAGAATATGGACTCCATATCCAAGCGATGTTCCGAGCGATACTCCAAGCGATTGTCGCAAACTCTGATCCCCCTGGCGGCCTTAGCTTTGCTGTCGCTGAGCGGATGCACCGTCGGGCCGAAATACGAGCGGCCCTCGGTCGCCACTCCGCCCGCTTACAAAGAGCTCACTCCCGAAACTTCTCAGGCCCTGGGCTGGAAAACGGCGCAGCCCGCCGATGCCTCTCTCCACGGAAAATGGTGGGAGATTTTCAACGACCCGCAATTGAACTCCTTGGAAGAACAGGTGAATGTCTCGAACCAGAATGTTGCCGCGTCGACCGCCGCCTTCATGTCCGCGCGAGCCTTGATCCGCGAGGCCCGGGCGCAGTATTACCCGACCGTTACTGCCAGCCCCTCCATCGTTCAAGCGCGGCAATCGGCGAATGCATTTGGCGGAGCGCTGGGGGGCACATCGAACGCCGGAAAATCCTTCGCAACTTACACGCTGCCATTCGATCTTACCTGGCAGGCCGACCTCTGGGGCCGCATCCGCAATACGGTGCGGGCGAATATCAACGCCGCACAAGCCAGTGCCGCCGATTTGGAGAACGTACGGCTGACGGAGCAGGCCCAGGTGGCAATTAATTATTACGAACTGCGCAACCAGGACTCCATGAAGCAACTGCTCGATTCCACCGTGGCCGCCTACCAGCAGTCCCTCGATTTGACGCAAGTCCTTTACGACACGGGAATCGACTCGCAAGAGTCCGTCGCACAGGCAGCCACGCAACTCGACGCCACCCAGGCGCAAGCTACGGCAGTGGGCGTTCTGCGCGCCCAATACGAACACGCCATCGCTCTTTTGGTGGGCCAGCCCGCCTCGAGCTTTGAGATACCTGCGGGAGAGCTCCGCGCCAACCCGCCCGAGATCCCTTATGGTGTGCCCTCGCAGCTTCTCGAGCGCCGCCCCGATATTGCCGCGGCCGAACGCAGCATGGCCCAGGCCAACGCCCAAATAGGGATTGCCACCGCGGCTTTCTATCCCACCGTTTCCCTGAGCGCCGCGGCTGGGCTGGAAAGTACGTCGATCACAAATTGGTTCACTTGGCCCAGCCGCTTCTGGTCCGTCGGTCCCACTCTGGCGGAAACGCTCTTCGATGCCGGGCTGCGCAAGGCCACCGTCCAGCAATTCCGTTCGGCTTACGACCAGGCCGTGGCTAACTATCGCGAAACCGTCCTCACCGCATTTCAGCAGGTGGAAGACAATTTAGCCTCTCTGCGCATCATCTCCACGGAAATCCAGCAGCAGGACACAGCCGTGAAAGCCGCCGAACAGAATCTGGCCGTCGCCACCGACCGCTATCGCCTCGGCATCGACCCCTACCTCAACGTCATCACGGCCCAAACTACATTGCTCAGTAACCAACAGACCGCCGAAACCATTCGCATGCAAGAGATGGTCGCCGCCGTCCAGTTAATCGAAGCCCTGGGCGGAAGCTGGAACAATTCCCAACTCCCGTCCCCCAATGACGTAGCCTCCAGCCAACCATCTAAACCGAGCGGAAACCCGTAACGCCTCCCGTGCCATCGCTGCCCGCTGTCATCCCGAACCCAGTCGCGCTTTTTGCGAATGGCGGTGAGGGATCTGCTTTTGCTTTCGCCTTTCTCTGAAATCTCAAATCTTAAATTTGCGATCAGCTCCACACTATCTTGCAGCGGCGGCCATCCGCTCGCTACCAGGTCTCCGGGCTGTACTACCGCTTTGCAGCCACAATCTGGACGCGAACCCCGTCCGGTCCCATAACGAACACAGACGTGCCGTTTATCTCCGCCTTGAAACCCGGCACCACGCGTTTGACGGTCGCAACGGCTGCCTCTGCCGAAAAATTCTCGACTCCAATCCCGAAGTGGTCAATTGGCTTAATTGGGCCGCTTTCATTATGCACGCTGATGGAATTGCTCGACGACCCGAGCTTAAGACTCAATTGCGTGGGAGTGGGAGAGGTCGTTGTAACCCCGAACAGCTTTTCATAAAACTGCTGAGTCGCCTTCAAATCGGTGACCGTAATTTGAACATGGTCGATGCCCGTTGCGCGGAATGCACCCCCTGGACGTTCCTGCGCCAGCACCGGCGAAGCCGCGAGCATGACGAGGGCTTGGACTAGTTCTCGCCTGGTCAAACTGCCACGCTCGAATTGCCCAACCAGAGTATCGATTGTGTGCTTCATCGGCTTCCTCCAAGTGTTCTTACTTCGCTCGCCCGGCATGTCCCTGAGACAACATCTGTACGTGGTAGAGCGACGTAAGCACCTGTATACACCGTCTGACGCTTTGGTCCAGTCGAACGCCGGAGCGCGAATGTACTTCCCGCGCCGCGAATTCTAGCACCAAATGCACGCACTCATTCCAGGGGGGCAGACTGACGCGGCGACAACGTGCAGGAGTCGCGGCGGCAGCCATCGCTCCGGTACCGTCGCCAGGCTCGCGCTCATAAGGTGTGGTTGCTCTCAGGGCGCGTGGACGACTGAAATTTTACGGCTCTCGTCTTTTCACTGTGCATTGTGAGAATGAAGATAATTCTCACGCGCACAAAACCACAATCCGAGAGCGCGACTTTTCGGGACTTGGCCTCCAAGTCGCGCGAATGGGGCGCTATACGAGCCGCCCCATCCCTTCAATGCAAATCGAACTCAACGCAAGTGGACTGAGAGCTAGTATTCGAACTCTCCCCGCGCCCACCTCGCTCGTTGAAGTTCATCTGAAAACTCTTTTGCCTTCTGCCTGGCTTCATCGAATGCGACGTAGTCTGAGATCATCTGCGCCACGTTGGTTGCCAATTCGGCGTTCGCATCAACGTATTCCGGGAACGAGCTGAATACATATCTATCCCGGGTCGCATCGAGATGATAAATCGCCATCGTTGTGTTCGCGGCCAGTTGCCCCACGATTGGGGTAATATCGCGAATCGCCTGTTCCTGGGAGGGTGAAGGCACTTCCACCTTCTGCATCCTGACGACGAACTCTCCCAGGTTATTGACGTGTTCCTTCACTGCTTCGAGTTTGTCAGCTTGGGTTTGCCAGCCGATCTGTGGGAACTTGAGCGTATTCATCTCTTCGGCGGTCTGCTGGAGCTGTATCGCTTCGGACTTAGCTTGCGCCAGCAATGCGGAGAATTCTGGTGAATCCCTGACCACCCGTGCCGATGCCACCGTCGGCGCCAAAGACAGCAATGCGACCGCCAAAAATGCAAAGCCGGGTCGCACGGCCTGTGCGTATTTGTTCATTGACCCGTTCCTCCTTTTCGCGTATTCGACTGTGACGCTCTCCACATCAGAAACTTGGCCGAAAACGGGAAAGGCTGCAGTGATCGGAATCACAGGTCTTTGATCATTCTGATTGTCACCGGAGCTAGCCACGCACAACAACCACCACGAGTAATGAGCCAGACGGTGAGTCAGGATCTGCCCCCATGTCTGGCGACGCCGAAATGCCGATTCCGCTCGGGTGAATCGCTCAGTGAAACGGTATTCTTGATTAGATAACGGCGTCGGCTCCCCCCGACCGAGTAAAGTTGGTAGCGGTAACTGACCAAGACTCGGAAGGAAAGGAGCCGAGCATGCTGATTATAGGATGCGATTTCCATTCGCGGTTCCAGCAAATTGCGATGCTGGATCCACAGACCGGCGAAATCATCGAGCGTCGGTTAGAACACGAGAACGGTGAAGCTCGGAAGTTTTACGCCGGGCTGGCGACTCCGGCGCGCATAGGAATGGAGGCCACCGGATACGCGCAGTGGTTCGAACGGATGCTCGCCGAGCAAGGGCATCAGTTGTGGGTAGGAGATGCGGCGGAGATCCGTGCGGCCATGGTGCGGAAGCAGAAGAGTGACTCGCGTGATGCTTGCCATATTCTGGACCTGCTGCTCAGAGACAAGTTTCCGCGGATCTGGATTCCGTCCACGGAGGAGCGGGACGTGCGACAACTGCTGCGGCACCGATTTAAATTGGTCTGCATGCGAACTTCCTTGAAGAACCAATTGCATGCCATGGCCATGGGCCAGGGCATCTGCCGAAAGAAGAAGCTGTGGACGGTTGTGGGGCGCAAGGAACTAGAGGGTCTGTCCCTAGGTCCCTGGGCCAGTCGTCGCAGGCAGCAACTGTTAGAGATGCTGGACCAGCTCGAGCCTGTAATCGATGAATTGGATCGAGCGGTGATCCAGGAAGCAGCGAAGCGCCCCGCGGCCGTGCGCTTGATGACACAGCCAGGAGTGGGGCCGGTGACAGCACTGGCATTCGTACTGACGATTGGGCCAGTCAGCCGTTTCCAGAGAAGCAAGCAGGTGGTGAGTTACCTGGGTTTGAATCCTACTGAAGAGAGCAGTGGCGGCAGGCAACGGTTGGGTTCGATCAGTAAGCAAGGCAACTCCATGGTGCGGTTTTTGCTGGTCGAAGCAGCCCAGACGGCCTCGCTCCACGATCCGGAATTGCGGCGGGACTATCAGCGATTGAAGTTCCGCCGCGGCCGTGGGGTGGCCAAGGTAGCCATCGCACGAAAGTTGGCGGTGCGGCTGTATGGGAAGCTGCGTGAAGCAGCGCAGCCCGTGCCGCCGGCTCCCATGCAGGGCAGCCCGGCAGTTTCCGTGGTAGGTGAAAGCCTATCGTGTTTTTGATTGAGCGCCCTGCCTCCTCTGGAAAGAGACGGAGGAGTTCGAACAGGTGAATCATGGTCCGTGGTTGAGGATCGCATAGATGGTTGGTGGGAAGCTGACTTCCCCCGCAGGATTCAAAGAGAGGAGTCTTGGTCAGACGCCGCAAAGGAATCCCGGGTAAGGACGAAGCTTCGCTTCGTCCAGACGCCATGGTAGCGAGCCGTCCGCAGCGTCAAGGGTCTGGCGATGAACGGTCCGACAAAAACGGTCGGACCGCCCTGGACGCCGCTCCCGCCTCGCAAAAGTAAGGGTGTGCTTGAAAACGTTCTTGACGACGCCGACGCCGTTATAGACGGTAACTGGCTTTTTGCGCCGGGCCACTCAGCGAGCGACTTATTGTTGCTTCAATTCCTTTTCTGCGCTGAGCCAATCCTCAATGTCATGGCCATTTTCGCAGCGGCGCTGCAGATAAAGCTCGTAAGCGCGAGCCTCAATCTGCTGTTTCGTTGGGAATGCTGGCTCAACCTTCGGTCTTATCCGGTACGCGGGACTCCAATTCACCCCACGGTGTGCGGAGGAGTGCGTCCCCGTATCCATGCCTTGATTTATATCTTGTTGTTCGATTTGCTCTTCGGTGAGCCGCTCCTCTTCCCGTGCCTCCACTTCTTCCCGTAACTCCTCTTCCGCTTCCAAACTGTCGGACCTAACCTTTGCTTTTCCCGTACCAGCCATGTCTGCCTCCATCGGATTTCAAGATGTCAGAGCCTTCAAACCAGAATTTGGGCTGGAAGCCAATCCTACGCTCCCTCCTCTCCTCGTCACAACAAGAACGGATGCGCTGCCTGGGCCATACCCTCTAGAATCCACTCCCGTGCTTTGGCCTCCTCATTCACCGGAAAAACCTTGGTCACGCCGGGAATCACAAAGGTGAAGGCTCGGATCGTATACCGAATCCAATCGACGTCAGTAACCACTGCGATGCGCTCCCAGCGAAGTAGATGTTCCATCCCAACTTTGAAATCGTCCCATATGGCGCCGGGCTCCATTCCGGAAAAGCCCGGATCGATCTGATAATAAAGACGGAGTTTACCCGGTTGCTTGAGCGCTTCTCTTACAGCGGGAATCAGCACAGTTTCGTAATCGCGTTTGGTGACGTGTCCCTTGCAGGCGAAGGCGACAACCTTCCCGGGAAATCCTTTAAGTGGCTCAATCATTTCGTCCTCCTTCTTGATTTGACAGTCGCCCCCAAGGACGGCGCTGTATCCGGCATCGCACTGGCAGCCGGTTTAAGAACGATCTCTTGTCCCTGAGTGGAGAGAGTGAAGGCACGAGAGCAATTCGCGCAGAGCCAATAATGATGCACGCCGTGGTGATTAGCGGCGGAATCGCTTTTGAAACGGAAGAACCTTCCACCTCCAAACCAATCAAAAGCCACTGGACACGTCGGATTGGCGCACCTTGGATGGAGCCCCTGATCGACAGGAAAGGCTTTTGTGCTGCTTCGCTCGGCGGTCTCCATGGAGTCCTCCTAGATCAACTTCACTCCGGAAGAATCAACTTGTGTGGTCTGTGCGAGCCCACAAGGTGTAGTGACCGGTGATGGCCCGCCCGCAGGATCAAGAGCGGAACTCCCATCATCACGATAAAAAAAGCCATCATGAAGAGAACTGCTGTTGCTGGCGTAGTCAGAGGTGGCATCGCATCCTCCTTATTACAACCTTATGTTTAGCCAAACGCCTGGAGAAAGCTGTGATCTTGGTCACCCTGCGCAGGTCGCTTGTTTTGTAAAACGGAGCACCGAATGCCAAAACCCCGCATTGCCGGGTCCACGCCACCGGTATATAAACCTGTACGCGGACGATCAGATGGGAATCCCAGGCTATAAAGGCCTGTAGGGGTGTGTTATGAGCTTTGACGTAGACCGCCGACAGTTCCTCGCGAGTGCAGGCATCGCGCTGATTTCCTTTCCTGAACCCCAGCCAGTTTTTGGGCAGCAGGCGAAAGGCGACATACAGGTGAAGCGCGAATTGGCAAACCTGAAAGCCCTGGTGTTCGATACGTTTGGAACAGTTGTAGACTGGCGCAGTTCGGTAATTGCCGAGGGTATAGCCTGGGGCAAAGCCAAGGGCTTACGTATCGATTGGGGACAATTCGCGGACCACTGGCGACTCGGTTACCGCCCTGCCATGGACAAGGTTCGCAAAGGCGAGGCTCCCTGGACCCGCCTCGATGATTTACACCGCATGATCCTGGAGGGTTTGATCAAGGAATATAGAATTCAAGGGCTGACGGAGAGCGAAAAGGTGTCCTGGACCCATGTTTGGCGGCGGCTTAGACCCTGGCCGGACTCCGTCGAAGGACTCACCCGTCTGAAGAAAAAGTACATCATCGCTCCGCTTTCAAACGGCAATATCGCCTTGATGGCCAATCTAGCGAAGTTCGGCGGATTGCCATGGGATGCCATCCTCGGTTCCGAATTGGTCCAGCATTACAAGCCAGATCGAGAAGTGTACATCTCTGCGGCTTACTATCTCGATGTCAAACCCGAAGAGGTAATGATGGTCGCGGCCCATAAGACTGACTTAGAGGCTGCGCGTAGCTATGGCCTCCGTACGGGATTTATTTATCGTCCCAACGAATTTGGCAATGGCAGCGCGGGCGTGCCGGACAAGGCCAAGGTTGGCGATTACGACGTGGTTTCGGTAAGCGCGACGGATTTGGCTCAACAGTTAGGCGCGTGATCTGACGGCAATGGCGAACACCGAACCGAAAAGTATCAAGGTTCTTACTATAGATGGCGGAGGCATTCGCGGAATTATTCCCGCCGTCATTCTAGATGAACTCCAGAAGCGCCTTTCGCAAGATTTATGGCAAGCATTTGACCTCATCGCCGGAACGTCAACCGGAGGGATCATCGCGCTTGGGATCGGTACGGGCTGCAACAAAGGTCGGCCATATTCGCCCGAGCAATTGGTCAATCTATACGTTCAAAACGGACCTTCGATTTTCAAGAAAAGCGTCGTGACGCCCGAAAGAGAAATCGTTCTGCCAAAATATTCGCCCGACGCTCTTGAAACAGTGCTGGCGGAATTCTTTGGAGATACACAATTTGAGACAGCACTGACTCCTCTTCTGATATCTAGCTATGATCTTCAGGGACAGCTTCCCTTCTTCTTCAAGAGCCATAAAATTGCTGCTGATCCGAACTACAACTGGAATCTGACCGACATCGCCCGAGCAACGTCCGCCGCCCCGACATTCTTTCCACCGTTGCATCTTGTGAGAGGGAATGAAGATTATGCCCTTATAGACGGAGGAGTCTTCGTTAACAACCCCGCTATGGCAGCTTATGCCGAAGCCCGATCACTGTATCCAGGGACAGAGCAAATCATAGTGGTTTCCGTCGGTACGGGTGATCGGCAGGACCAGATTACGTATGCATCCGCAAAGGAGTGGGGACTGCTGGGTTGGGCAAGGCAGATCGTGCCCGTATTGATGGATAGCGTGTCCGAGGCCGTCGATTACGAACTGAATGCTTTGCCAGGATGCACATATTATCGCTTGCAAGTTCCACATCTACAGGAAGCATCAAGCGACATGGACGATGTCACGCCTGAGAACTTAGCGAACCTCCAGACAGTCGCCTCGGATTACGTATCACTTTCCTCCGACCTCCTCGACACAATATGCACGAAACTCAAGCAAGGCCGTGGAGCTAATATGCCGGGCACCGGTCCAAAAGACTGAGAGCGGCGGTTTCCGTCGATGTCTCAGGTCTTTTCAAAGGCGATCGCTATACTCACGCTACGCTGCTTTACTCGCACGATATAATAGATATACATGCGGCGGAGATAAGTTCCTGTTTTCGCGTCTGCGGACGTGGCGGTGGGGATGATTGCGTCACCGGTCGCACCAATACGTCGTCGAGTTCTCGGGCACCGGCGGTGTGCCCTTGAGGAATCCTCGATGAGCCGAAGCGCCTGCCTCATCCTTCGCGTCCGGCGAGATTAGTGAGACGGTGCCGCTCATCAGCGGGCATCGTCGGGGAAACCTTTGAATCACCGGTCGAGCTTGCCGCATTCGCTCTCAGTTGGTTTAGCCCCTAACCGATTTAGAATGATAACGTTTACAGAAGGAAAATGTAAGTCTCTTAGAATGATACTCTTGACAACAAAGTGGTGGAAGCCTTCGCCGTCTAGTTCGGATACTGTCGATCAGGCGGAACTATCACAAAATAATAAAGATATGGCAATTTCAGCGCACCCAAGCACCGCCCAACTAAACCCTTTAGAATCACATCCTTGTCTAAAACTGGAGTATAACTGCCCTGGAATGATATTCTTGCATAAAAAAAGGGGGGGAGGGGGGGATTGGCGCACTTTCCATGCCATCCCATCTAGGCGGGCGTCACCATCGAGCCGGGCGGAACGCTCAGGTGGGAGATAGCGCGAATAAAGGATATACTTTCGCCCGATTCACGCTTGGGAAACCGATCAGCGGATCCTTCCGAAGAGGAGCACTCCTGAAATGGTGAATGCATTCAAGAAATCCGTGGCCTTCGTGCTACTCGCGGCCGTGGCGGCGTGGGCCGCGCCCTCTGCGCCCCCGCAAGACGCCAAGACTCTTCTCAGCAACGCGTCCAAAGCGATGGGCGCCGACAATCTGAAGACCATCCAGTATTCCGGCACAGGAACGGAGTTCGCTTACGGCCAAGCCTACAACCCGGATTCACCCTGGCCGCCGTTTGCCGATAAGTCCTATACCCGGACGATCGACTACGAAACGCCCGCATGGCGCGTCGATCGGGTTCTCGACGCGATCCCTCCGGATCGCCGTGGCGGCGGGCTGCCTCCGGGTCCCACCCAGAACGTCGTCATTGGCGCCAATACACCCTGGGCCACGCAGGTGGACCTGTGGATGACGCCTTACGGTTTCTTGCGCGAAGCCACGAAGAGCGACGTAACGGTCTCGTCCAAGTCCATGGGCGGGAAGAAATACTCCGTGGTGACTTTCATCGCGCCCAATAAAGCGAAGTTCAGTGGCTACTTCGACGCGCAGAATATGCTCGATCGCGTCGAGACCTGGATTGACGATCCCATGCTCGGCGACCTGCTGCTTGAGGCCAACTATAGCGGCTATCAGAATTTTGGCGGCGTCCAATTCCCTACCAAGACGGTGCTGAAGCGCGGCGGCTATCCCACCCTCGACCTCACGGTCACGGATGTAAAGCCCAATGCGCCCGCCGAGATAAAGGGCAATCCCGCCGGTGTGCCGCCAACGCCTCCGACCACGTCGATGAAACTCGCCGATGGCGTTTTTGCGATCCTGCCGGCGTATGCGTCGCTGGCCGTAGATTTCAAGGACTATATTGTCATGATCGAGGGGCCGCAGAGCGATGAACGCGCCAGCGCCATCATCGCCGAAGCGAAGAAAGATATTCCCAATAAGCCCATCAAGTACGTCGTCAATACGCACAACCATTTCGATCATTCCGGCGGCCTGCGCACCTTCATCGCGGAAGGCGCCACCATCATCACCTACCAGGGCAATAAGGGTTATTTCGAGAAGATTTTCAGCCTGCCGCACACGCTCAATCCGGACCGCCAGTCGGAAGCCAGGAAAAGGATCTCCATCGAAACCATGGGAGATAAGAAAGTGCTCACCGACGGCAATCGCGAGATCGATCTCTACCGCTCGCTGGGCAGCAACCACAATTACGGGCTGATCATGGCCTATCTGCCCAAGGAGAAGATTCTGGTGGAAGCGGACGGCTTCAATCCGCCGGCCCAGGCCAATGCTCCGCCGCCCGCCGTCATCAATCCCAACAACACCAATCTTCTCGAGAACATTAATCGGCTGAATCTAGATGTCGAGACCATCATCCCCATCCACTACCCGCCCGATGGCCGCAAGGTCACCATGGCGGAGCTGATGAGGGCCGTCCATAAAGGAAGCTAGCGAAAAAGGGAGCTAGCTAAACCTGTTTCGCTGAGACGCGCGAGTTTATTGAGAAGCTGAGGTCGCTATCGGAGATCTGTAACTGAAAAGTTTGTGGCATTCGTTCCGTAGAAAGCCGCCGACGACTGGAATGGGGTGATTGCCCTTCTCAAAAACGAATTGACAGGAGATCAGGCACGCTCGCCACTTGTAATATTCCGTGCCGTGCTTGCGGCCGTAAGCGGCAATGTCTTCTTGAGAGACGCCATAGACCACAGCGCCGATTCGAGACCACACGCAAGCGCCGGCGCACATCGCGCACGGTTCGTGAGTGGTGTAAAGGACGAACTCCTGCAAGTAGCGGCCATAGCCGCTGGAAACATACTTGAGCGTTTCCAGTTCCACGTGTTTGATGCTCGATCCTGAAGTTTTCACGCGGTTGCCTGCGTTGGCGATCACCACCTCGCGCTTGCCCATGAGGCGTGTAATCACCGCGCCGATGGGATAGTCGCCGCGGTCTGCGGCGCGCTTGGCCTCCGCAATCGCCAGTTCCATGAACCTCTTGCGCGGTTTGTAAGATTCGGGAATCAGGGTCGAGTTGTCGCGAGCGCTTCTCTGTGTCGCCACGCTGCTCATCCCTCCTCGCCTATTTTTTCGGTAGTCCATTGCGCGCAGAAGAAGAGTAACGCCATCACGGCGTATCCGGCGGCGAAAGGCCACGCTGGCGTCAACCTTAGCGCCGTGTCATCCGGCGTCCACTGGTACGAGTGCATCAAACCCATCGCTGAAAGCAGCGCCGCCACAGCGCACCACGCCGCTGCCGTCACCCATCTTCGCTCGATCACGCCCACCGTTGCCGCCGAAAGCAGCATCGCTGTGAATAAAAAGCCTTGCTCCAAAGAGAACGCGCCGTGGATCCACACGTCGCTCTTGGCGAATTCGGCGATCAGCGCGTCGCTGAATGGTCCGGCTGCGCCGCCAAATCCGGCGGCGTGCAAGCCGCTCTTGGCCATAAACGCTCCCCAAGCGCCAATCCCTGGGAGCAAACCCATAATCACCGCGGGCGCGTGCGCGCGCGGCGTGGTCTGGAAGGCCTGCGCGCTGATCACGATTCCAATCCACAGATGAGATGAGAAGGCCGGTCTCCGACGGGATGCGATAAGCGATACGCTCCCAGTGTTGGACGTGCTCGAAGCACAAAGAAAAGGAGACCGGCTATGCGGAAGATTAACACTTTGTCGAGTAGTGGAAGCAGGATTTTCAAGGCGCGCCAGCTGACGATCGGTTTGGATCTGGGAGATCGCTGGAGCTGGTACTGCGTATTGAACGAAGTGGGAGACATCGTTTTGGAACGCAGACTGACGACCACACCGGAAACTATGAAGCAGGTATTCGGCAAGATGCCGCGGAGCCGGGTGGCCCTGGAGACCGGAGCACACTCGCCGTGGGTCAGCCGGCTGTTGGCGGCGCTCGGTCACGAAGTAATCGTCGCCCATGCACGGAACGTACGCTTGATCGGGGAGAGTCGTCGCAAAGACGATCGTATCGATGCGCGAACGCTAGCACGGCTGGCCAGAGTCGATCCTCAACTGCTGAGCCCGGTGCAACATCGCAGCGCCCAGGCACAGATTCATCTGACGCAGATCCGAGCACGCGCCGAGCTCGTGAGGGCCCGCACGGCCTTGGTGAATTCAGCTCGAGGACTGGTGAAGTCCTATGGCGAGCGGCTCGGCAAGTGTGGCACGCAGCAAGTAGGCCAGGAACTGGCCAGGGGATTGAGTCCGGAGCTGCGCGAAGCACTGGAGCCGCTGTTGCGAGAGGTGGAATCGCTGAACGCACAGATTAAGGAATACGATCGGCGGATCGAAAAGATGGCCCGGGAGAGCTATCCACAAGTGGAGCTGCTGAAACAGGTGAAGGGGGTAGGCGATCTAATCGCGCTGACCTATGTCCTGACCCTCGACGACCCGCATCGGTTCCGGAAGAGTCGCGAGGCGGGTTGCTTCGTGGGGTTGCAACCGGGACGAAGGAACTCTGGGCAGAGCGAACCACAGATGCACATCAGCAAGGAAGGCGACCGGTATCTGCGGACGCTTTTGGTGCAAGGGGCGCACTACATCCTGGGACCTTTTGGGGAAGACAGTGATCTGCGGCGCTGGGGACTGAAGCTCGCCGAGCGAGGAGGGAAAAACGCCAAGAAACGAGCGGTGGTGGCGGTGGCGCGAAAGCTAGCGGTACTGCTACATCGGCTGTGGGTGGGTGGCGAGGTCTACGAACCTCTGCGCAACAGCCAGAGAGCAGTGTCCGCAGTCGCTTAGAGTTTGTAAGTAAACAGCCGAGCTCGACCGCCGAGTTAGGTGACTGCGAGCCAAGTCCTAGCCCAACTTCCCTCGTAAAGGGAAGAAGAGGACGCTTCACAGGTAGCAGCACCTCTGAAACGAGAACGCCCAACTTGCACCGAGCGAAAATCGCTTAAAAAGAGTGCGGATGGAAGGATGGCGACAGAGGCGGCTCGGCTCAGAGCCAAAGACCCACTTTAAGAAAAAACAAAACCGTCTTGACTCGCACCGGCCTTCTCATGGAAGGACTATGGCCATGCCTGCGTCGATCGGAATTGCCCAGGCGATCCATGCGAGCGTTCCCGTTAGGCAGATGATCGTCACGAACGCCCCATTCAGCACGGAGTAGCCGGAGCGCGCGCCCAGAGCTTTCCATCCGGGATGGCCGATGTAGATGGTCGTCGGAAACGCCGAGCCGAACAGCGCCGCTACGATGCTGCCCGCGCCGTTGACCATCAGCGACGATCGCGTGTCGTACGAATCGCCGGCCGCTTCGGCAGACTCGATATTCTGCAGCGAACCGAGGACGTTGAAGAGGCCCATGGCGATGATCACGGAGAGATACGGCAGAAGATGGCCGCCGCCGATGGCAGCAATCAGATCGCCAATCACCGGAACCGGCAGATGCAAAGATGCCGCGGCCGGACGCGCGCCGACTGGTGCGATGCCAATGATCCAGGAGAGCAAGGTCCCCAGGCCAACGGCCACCATGCCGCCGGGAATTCGGCCCTTGAATCTCACACGGCCGAAATAGGTGAGCATGACAATGCCGAACGTGGTGAGACCGACGATGGGATGCGCGAAGGTTCGATAGAGGAAGCCCAGCGAGATATAGCCCAGAGCGATGCCGGCAAGCGTTGAGAGCAAGGCCGCACGCGGCGTGACCTTGCGGACGCGCTCCGCGACGAAAGCCAGGGCCAGTTCAATGATGCCGGAACAGAGTGTTGCCAGGAGTCCCGCTTGCCAGGCGACGCGCGCAGGATCGAGTGCGCCTGCCCTGGTGGCGAGCACCTTCGCCGGCAGCATCACCAAAAACACATGGGCAATCAGGGAGACGGTATTGATCCCGTAGGGCAGCGCGCAGACATCCGTGCGACCGGTGCGCTCAGCGAGCTTCTTGGCCTGGAATGAGTAGAAAACGTTGCCGACGAGGATGGACACCGCAGCGCCCGGGAGCACGCGGCCGTAAATGAGCTCAGGCGAGAATCCGAGGACAAATTGACAGAGCGTTTCGATGAGGAGAAGTTGGACGAGATTGTCGAGCGCCAACCCGAAGAAGCCGTCGATGTCGCCGCGAACGATCCATCGCATGAGCAGAGAATCATACCCGATGAACCGGAATTTCAGGTCTCGAAGCAGCGCCAGGTTCGTTCTGCGGCCGGGGAAACCTACTTCACTTTCACCTTGGGTTCCACGGACATGCCGACCCTCAAGAGGTGCTGCAGGTCCTGGCCTTTCTCGAACACGATTTTCACCGGGATTCGCTGCACCACCTTGACGTAATTCCCGGTGGCATTCTCGGGCGGCAACAAACTGTAGCGAGAGCCCGTGGCGCCTCCGATGTTGAGAACGTGTCCGTCGTAGGAGCGGCCATAGGTGTCCACGGAAATCTTTACGGGCTGGCCGGGTTGCATGTAAGTCAACTGCGTCTCCTTGAAATTAGCCGTCACCCAGATGTTGTCGCTGTCGAGCGGCACGATGGTCATCAGCTGCTGGCCCGGCGCGAGATTTTGTCCCGGCTGCGCGGTTCGTTGGCCCACGATTCCACTTACGGGGGCGACGATGGTGGTGTATTGCAGATTGAGCTGAGCTTGCTGCAGGGCGGCCTGGGCTTGCTCCGCCTCCGCATCGGCAGCCTGAGCCCGCGACTGCTGCAAGGAGATTTGCTGTGGACGCGTCTCCGCATAGCTCAGTTGAGCCTCGGCTTGGGCCACGCGAGTACGAGCGCCAGTCACGGCCTGTTCCGATGCCGCCGCGGAAGCGCGGGCGGCTTCGATGGCCGCCGCGGTAGCCTTTTGGCTGTCTACCGCCTGAATATATTGCTGCTGCGGAATTTCGTCCTTTTCCGCGAGAGGCTTGTAGCGAGTGACGTCGTCCTGAACCTTCAGGTCGTTGGCTTCCGCCTGCCGCAGCGTGGCCTGGGCCGCGTCAAACTGCCGCTCCGCAGCGGTCAAGCCAGACTGCGCATTCTCCACGTCCGATTGGGCGGAGGAAAGTTGGCTGGAGGTATTTACCGAGGTGAGCGGCACGTTGATCCGCGCCGCCTCGGACGCGGATCGCACATTCGCCAAGGTGGCCTTGGCATTGGCGACGGCCACGTCAAAGTCTTTGGGGTCGAGTTGCGCCAGCACGGTGCCGGCCGGCACATACTGGTTGTTGTCCGCCGTGACGCGAACAACGTAGCCGGGAACGCGGGAGCTGACCGGGTAAATATAGCCGTCGATCTCGGCGTCATCCGTGGATTCGTAAGACGCAAAATAGCGATAGAGCAGTACGCCAGCAACGGCGAGCACGATAGCGATTACCAGGAGCACGAGGATCGTGCGCAATCGTTTGCGCCGCGTCGTATGTCTTCCAGATCCCAGAGTGGCAGTACCGAGTGTGGGCGTGCCGAGTGTGGGCGATCCGGCGCCCGACGATTCCGCGGTTGTAGGTGCTGTATTGGCCATTTCAATTTACTCCCAAGTATTGCAGCGACGACTGCTCGGCAATCCCGACGGCTTGAGCCAGCGAAACCTTGGCCAGATTGTATGAGTACACACTGGCGATGTAAGACTGTTCGGCGGAGGCGACCGACTCCTGGGCCTGGACGACCTCGAGATTGTCCGCAACCCCGGAGAGGAAGCGGTCCTGGGCCTGCTTCAACGTCTGGCCTGCAAGATCGACGTTGCTCTTGGCCACGGCGACCAAATCGGAGGAGGAGTTCAAGTTCAAGAATGCCGTGCGCACTTGATCGTCAATCTTTCCACGCAAATCCTCAAGTTCGGCCTGGCGCTGCCGCAGGGCGCTATTGGTTTGGAGCTTATCCGCTCGCACGCGCGTGCCCTGAAAAATCGGGACCATCAGGTTGGCTTGAAAGGTGAAGACGCCATGCGAGGTACCAAAATTGGGACTGCCGGCGTCGCCGAAGTCGGTATAAAGGGAGAGTGTCGGGTAGTTTTCCGCGGCCGCTGCTTGCTGCGCAAGCTCGCCGGAACGCACTTGTTCCTTGGCGCTGAGATAGTCTGGCCGGTTGGCGTAGGCTTGCTGCAAGGCCTGGTCAAGGGTCATTTCAGCGAGCGGCGCGTAGGGCACCGAGTCCATCAACTGGAACTCCTGCCCGTTCGGAAGTCCGATCACTCTGGCCAGGGTGAGCTTGTCGATGGCCAACTGATTCTCGGCCGCGATCAAGCGCTGCCGCTGGTTTTGCAACTCCACCTGGGAGCGAAGCACATCGATGCTGGCAACTACGCCCGATGTGTGCTGGTCCGAAGTCTTTTGGAAAAGAGTCTGGGCAGTAAGAACCTGGGCGCGAATCGAATCCACCGAGGCCGCATCTGCAATTACGATCAGGTAGGAATCGACGGTGGTAAGAACGACCAGGTCACGGTCGCTCTTGTAAGCGTACTGGGTGGCCTTTTCGGACTCGCTGGACGCTCTGAGGCTCTTGAAGGCAGCCCAGTTGAAGAGCTCCTGGGAAAAGATGAAACGAGCATCCGCGACTCCAAACGGCCCGACGATCGAGCGAATGTTGACACCGGGAATGCTCACGAAAAAGCCGACAGTTCTCAGGTTGATCTCCTCCACGGTGCTGGTTACGCGGGCCGAGAGATTGGGCAGGAAGGCGTTCAGATTGCGCAGGCGCGCGGCGTGCGCGGCGCGGGTGTCCTGATCGGCCTCAATCGCGCCGAGGTTGTACTGGAGGGCCCGGCCGAGCGCGTCCTTGAGCGATAGAGCCACAGGGGTGGGAGAAGCCTGGCCCGTCGGCACGCTGCCGAGAAGCGGATTCTGCGACGCAGGCGGAGGGGAGGGGGCAGGCTGGGCGATTTGCGCCGCGCTTTGCCGCGGAGCACCGAGCAGAAGCAACAGAGCGATGGCTAAAGAGCTTGCGAGGCGGCCAACCTTCCCGTGACGAAACATTATGCCTCCCGTTAGTGGGACGAAGATGCGGATGAGCGTTGGGGGTTATCAAACGAGGCGGCGGCATTCAGGATGGCCTGCACCACCCACTCGTCACCCAAGCTGGAGTTGATCATCAGATGGAACCGGTGACGGTCGGGCCATTCGACGCCGAAATACTGCTTGATGAAATCGGCACGGTCGCGATCCACGGTTTCCGCGAGCTGGACCGCTTCGCTTTCGCTCGTGCCACCGGCTTGCAAGCGGCGAACCTTTCTCTCAAACGGAGCGTAGATAAAAACGTGAAACGCGTCGGTGCGAGATTGCAGGTAATAAGCGGAGCCGCGTCCCACAATCACACAGTTGCCTTCCTCGGCCGCTTCTTTCACCACTCGCTCGGTAACCTCACGGATGCAATCGGCGTCCACCATTTTTAATCGCGGAGCGTTCAAACTTCCTTCGTAGCTGCCGCGCATGAATGCGCGGAAGAGCCTATAGACGACGGGGTCGCGCTTCTCTTCGCGCTTCTCGACCGTCCTGCTATCGCAATCAAGCAGCCGAGCGATGTGGTTGGTGAGCAATTGGTCCCACAGCTTCCAGCCCAAGCGCTCCGCGACGATCTTCGCGATGTCGGCCGCGCCGCTGCCGTATTCCCGTTCAATGGTAATCACTCGAATCATGGCTTCTCCCTCGAGGCTCATTGCGATTGCCCAGATTGCCCGGAGATGAAAACCGAAGTATTTGCCAGATGGACGGCACCTACTCCGCGGCCACGCGGCCACCGCCAAGCTGATTCCTCCGCAGCGCGAAGGAAAGCAGAAACATGACAGCCGCTCCGATTGCCAGGACTCCGTAAGTATCGATGTAAGCCAGAGTGGTGGCCTGACCGACCAAACTCTGATAGAGCAGACCATAGGCCTTCCTGGCAGCCAACTCGGCGTCAAATCCCGAAGTGGTAAGACGGGCGGCCAAAGCTGCGGCGGCTTGAGTGAAGACCGGCTGCCCGGGACCGACATGCGCGATCAAGTAAGTTTGGTGAACCTGCGAGCGGCGGGCGATCAGGGTGGTCACCATCGACGTTCCGACGCTGCTTCCAATATTCCGCATAAAGTTAACCAAACCGGCCACGCTATTGCTCTTTTCCAACGGCATGCCGACATAGCTGGCGAGGTTGATGGGAACGAACAAGAAGGCAAGACCGAACACCTGCGTCACACGCAAGAAGCTGGCAAATCCAAAGCTGATTTCGAGGTCAAGTCGCCGAGTGGAATAAAACATCGCAATGGAAAGTGCCAGCCAGCCGAAGGCGATGATATAGCGCGCCTGAACCTTGCTGGTAAGCGAACCGACCACGGGCATCAAAACGAGAAGCAAAACGCCGCCGCCGGAGAGCACTAAACCCGCCAATTCGGAGGTGTAGCCCAGGAGCGTTTGCAGGAACAGAGGCATCATAACGAGGCTGGAGAACAGCATGATCCCCAGGATAAACATCATGGCGTTGGCGCCAAGGAAGTTCACATTTTTGAAGAGGCGAACTTCAATAATCGGGGCTTTGTGAAACCATTCCCAGATCACCAGTGAAACGAGGCACACGCCGGCAACGATGGCCAGGATGAGAATGAAATGCGACCCGAACCAATCATCCTCTTGGCCCTTATCCAGCATGATTTGGAGCGCGCCCACCCCGAGGGCAAGAAAAGCCACGCCGATGTAGTCGATCTTGATTCCCGCGCCGCTGAGCCGCTTGACCCAGGGGGGATCTTCGACCAGGCGATAGACGAGAAATAGGGTGAGAATACCTACCGGCAGGTTAATAAAGAAAATCCAGCGCCAAGTGTAGTTGTCGGTTATCCAGCCGCCTAGAGTAGGACCGATCGTGGGCGCGACAATAGCTGTCACACCGTAAAGGGCGAACGCAAGGCCTCGCTGCTCAGGGGGAAAGGAGTCGGCCAGGATGGCCTGCGCTAACGGTTGCAGTCCACCACCGCCCGCGCCCTGCAATACGCGAAAGAAGATAATCGCGGCGAGACTAGGAGCGATGCCGCAGAGCAAAGAACTCAAAGTGAAAATCGTGAGGCAAATCATGAAGAAACGCTTGCGGCCAAGGACGCTCGAAAACCATCCACTGAGGGGCAATACGATTGCGTTGGACACGAGATAGGAAGTGAGCACCCAGGTGCTCTGGTCGTTGCTGGCCCCCAGGCTGCCTGCCATGTAAGGCAGGGCGACATTGGCGATGCTGGTATCCAGCACCTCCATGAAGGCCGCCAAGGCGACGACCACCGCAATCAGCCATGGATTGAATTTCGGCCGCCAGGGTTCAGCCGGCTGTGAGGGTGCAGCTTGACTGGCACTCGAATTGGGCGCTTGCGAATTGGAAGGGGCCCCAGCGTCGTCGTCTGGCATCGGCGTAAAGTGTTTTTCTTTCGACGAATCACGAAACCGTCTTCTGGTTTCTATACCGGCGAATCAGGTTGTTGGTGGAGCTATCGTGGCCAAGTGGAGGCTCCTTGGCGCTTTCGAGTTCAGGAATGATGCGTTGAGCCAGCACTTTGCCAAGTTCCACGCCCCACTGGTCGAAGGAGTTGATCTGCCAGATGGCGCCCTGGGTGAATACGGAATGTTCGTAAAGAGCCACAAGTTTGCCGAGAGTCTCCGGCGTGAGTTCCTCCGCAAGGATTGTATTCGAGGGACGGTTGCCCTCAAACACGCGGTGAGGGACCAGCCAATCCGGAGTGCCCTCAGCTTTGACTTGCTCGGGCGTTTTTCCGAAGGCCAGCGCTTCGGTTTGGGCAAAGACGTTTGCCAGGAGCATGTCGTGCTGGCGGCCGAGCGGATTGAGGGGCTGCTCGAAGGCGATAAAGTCGCAAGGGATGAGCCTGGTGCCCTGGTGAATCAGCTGATAGAAAGAGTGCTGGCCGTTGGTTCCCGGCTCACCCCAGTAGATCGGGCCGGTGGGATAGGTAACGCTAGTGCCGTCGATGGTGACGTGTTTGCCGTTGCTCTCCATGGTCAACTGCTGCAAGTAGGCGGGGAATCGCTTCAAGTACTGCTCGTAAGGGAGCACCGCAACGGTCTGGGCGCCGAAGAAGTCGTTGTACCAGATGCTGAGAAGCCCCAGGAGCACCGGCAGATTGCGCTCGAAGGGCGTGGTGCGGAAATGCTCGTCCATCTGGTGAAAGCCGCCCAGCATGGCTCGGAAATTATCCGGGCCGATGGCCAGCATGGTGGAGAGGCCGATGGCCGAATCCATGGAGTAACGGCCGCCCACCCAATCCCAGAAGCCAAACATGTTGGCAGTATCGATGCCGAATTTGGCGACGTCCGCGGCGTTGGTGGAAACCGCGACGAAGTGCCTGGCCACCGACTTTTCATCTTCGCCCAAAGCCGCCATGGACCAGGCGCGAGCGGAATGGGCGTTGGTCATGGTTTCGAGCGTGGTGAAGGTTTTGGAAGAGATGATGAAGAGCGTCTCGGCCGCGTCGAGATCGCGGACCGCTTCGATGAAGTCGGTGCCATCGACATTGGAGACAAAACGGAAGGCCATGTTGCGGTCGCTGTAATATCGCAGCGCCTCGTAAGCCATCACCGGGCCGAGGTCCGAGCCGCCGATCCCGATATTAATGACGTTGCGAATGCGCTTGCCGGTGTGTCCCTTCCATTCGCCGGAGCGGATGCGGCGCGAGAATCCCGTCATCTTATCGAGGACGGCGTGGACCTGGGGCACGACGTTTTCGCCGTCCAGCACAATCGATTCGTCTTTGGGCGCGCGGAGAGCCACGTGCAGCACGGCGCGATGCTCGGTGAAGTTAATCTTGTCCCCGCGAAACATGGCGTCGATGTGCGAGCGCAGGCCGGATTCCTCGGCCAGCTGGATTAGGAGCTTGAGGGTTTCTTGCGTGATGCGATTCTTCGAGTAGTCGAGAAAGATGCCCACGGCTTCCGCGGTCATGCGCTCGCCGCGCTTGGCGTCTTCCGCGAATAGCCCTCGGAGATGTAATTCGCGAACTTTTTCATAGTGTGCCTGGAGCGCCTTCCAAGACTCGCGCTTGGTGAGTGGTGCAATACCCTGGGGTTTCGCGCCTGCCGTCGAACGCGTCGCCATTTTCGTGCCTCCTTCTATTTCTGTTTACTGCGCCGCCGCCTGCTTCAGTGCGGCGCCTTTGGCCGCGATGACCGCCATCAAGTCGTTCCAAGACTTAACGAATGACTTGGCGCCTTCGTCCTGGAGTTGTGCCGCCAGCGCGTCAATATCGATGCGTGCCTTGCCGAACTTTTCCAGCACTTGCTCGCAGTCGCCACCGTCGGGCGGCAAGAGCGCGCCGATTTCGCCGTGATCGGCGAGGGCCTTCAGGGTGGCGTCCGGCATGGTGTTCACGGTGAGCGGCGCAGCGAGGGCCTTGACGTAGAGGATATCGGACGCCTTGGGATCTTTGGTGCCGGTGCTGGCAAAAAGGAACCGCTGGGGGCGCGCGCCGGCATTTGCAGCGCGTTGCCAACGAGGAGAATCGAGCAAGTCGCGATACGCTTTGTAAGCGCGGTTGGCGATGGCGATGCCCAGCTGATCGCGCAGGGAGTCCGGCACTTTATCCGCGACGGCTACATCCCAACGGCTGACAAACAGCGACGCGACAGAACCAACGCAGGGGTTGAGTCCCGCGTCGATGCGGCGCTCGACTCCGCGCAAGAACGCGTTGGCAGCCGCCAGATACTGCTCGCGGGAGAACAAGAGCGTGACGTTGATGGGGACGCGGGCGAAAATGGCCTCTTCGATGGCCGGCAAACCCTCTTTTGTGCCGGGAATCTTGATGAAGACGTTCGGCTGCGCGGCGCGGGAATATAACTCCTTGGCCGCGGCCAGAGTGCCGGCTGTGTCGTATGCCAGCAAGGGTGAAACTTCCAAGGAGACCCAGCCGTCCACGCCATCGGTTCGGTCGTGGACTCCGCTAAATAGCGCGGCAGCCCGGGCAATATCTTCGAGGGCCAACTCGAAAAACAGCGCCTCGGCGGATTTAGATTTGCTCAGCTTTTCGCGAATCGCCCCGTCGTAAGCATCGCCATTCTTGATGGCGTGATCGAAGATGGTGGGATTCGAGGTGAGCCCGGTTACGGACAATTCAACGACGTAGCGCTCGAGCGTGCCGCTATCCAGAAGAGTCCGCGTAATGTTGTCGAGCCAGATGCTCTGGCCCAAGTTGTGGAGCAGTTGCGTTGCTTTCATTTTTTCACCTGCCTTTTAGATCTTGATCGATCCGGTCATCGTTAGATCCGCTTATCGCCATGACGGCGAGTCGTGCCATAAGATAAAAGGGGCCTCCAGCGGTATCGATGCGCCCTCATGACTGGGGACCAGCCGCGGCGTGTAGTCCGCCACGGAACGAGCCGTGGGAATGGCCGCTGGAATACGCGCGGTGTACAGGAAAGCGTTGGTCGAACCGACGAGAAGCTGGCCGCGATTCATGGCAGACAGCGAAGGCGGGTTACCATTCTGGCCTTCGGCGTAGAGTTCGACACTGACAGCGCCGGGATCGAGATCGTCCAGAAAGACCTGAACTTGAAAGAGGTGCTGCCCGTCGCTTTGCTCCACCGTGGCGGAGCCGAAGCGCAGCGCCGGCCAGTGCTTGGCGAGTTGCGCCTGCCAATGGAGCAAATCCGTCGCCTTGGCGCTTTGGTTCGAGGCGCGCTCCTTAAAGGCCAGCGCAGCCGACAGGTAATGCTCCTCGGTGTACTGGCGGACGGCGCGGTTGGTGGAAAAAATCGGAGTCAACTTGGCCATGCTCTCGCGCATGCGAGCGACCCAGGCACGAGGGATTCCTTGGCCGTCACGGGAATAGAATTCCGGGACAACCTCCCGTTCGAGCAGTGCGTAAAGAGTCTCGGCTTCCGACGCGTCCCATGCGGGATCGCTATCGTGTTCACGCCTGTCGCCGATAGCCCAGCCGACCGCCGGAGAGTATGCCTCGGCCCACCAGCCGTCTAACTCGGAAAGATTCAGCCCTCCATTCACGAGCACTTTCATGCCGCTGGTGCCGCTGGCCTCCCAAGGCCGTCGTGGCGTGTTCACCCAGAGATCGACACCTTGAACCAGATGCTCGGCCATGAGCAGATCGTAATCACTGAGGAAGACCACCCGCGAGGACACCTCCGAACGATGGGAAAACTCGACCCACTGCCGGATCATCTCCTGGCCCTCGAGATCCTGCGGATGGGCCTTACCGGCGAGGACGATCTGGACGGGGCGTTGCCGGTTGGTGAGGATGCGCAGAAGCCGCTGGGGATCGTGCAAAAGAAGATTGGGACGCTTGTAGGTGGCAAAGCGCCGGGCAAAGCCGACGGTCAAGGTGTCAGTATCGAGCACCTCGGCGGCACGAGAGAGATCGCCGTCGGAAAGCCCCTGGCCTGCCAACTGGCGCGCGTAGCGTTTGCGGACGTACTCAACGAGAGACCTGCGGCTATCCGCCCGAAGCTTCCATAGATCGGAGTCGCTGGCCTTGCGGAGACACATCTCCAGGCCGGCCGTGCTTTCGCGCCAGCGGTCTTTTCCGCAGGTGGCTTCCCAAAGGCGGTCCGCTTCGGCGGAATCCCAGGTGGGCGTGTTCACGCCGTTGGTCACGTACGTCACCGGCACCTCATTCTCCGGCCATCTCGGAAAGAGGGGCTGGAAGATTCGGCGGCTCACCTGGCCGTGCAGTCGACTGACACCGTTTACCGCGCCGCTTCCGCGGACAGCCAAATAGGCCATATTAAATGGTTCGGAGGAATCGGCGGGATCGCGCCTTCCCAGCGCCAAGAAATCGTGGAGCGATATCGAAAGCGCCTGCTCAGCGTACTTTTTGAGGTACCACTCGATGAGCCCGGGAGCAAAACGATCGAAGCCTGCCGCGACGGGAGTGTGGGTGGTAAAGAGGTTTCCGATACGCGTGGCGGTAAGGGCTAAGTCGAACGGCTGCTTGTTGTTCGCCATGTGCGTGCGGGCTCGTTCAAGCACCGCGAACGCCGCATGCCCCTCATTGAGGTGGCAAACCTCGGGGTGCAGACCCATGGCCATCAGGAGCTGCCAGCCACCAATCCCCAGGACCATCTCTTGCTTCAAGCGCAACTCGGGACCGCCTCCGTAGAGTTCGGCGGAGATGCAACGGTAGGCCGGGATGTTCGCTGGATCGTTGGTGTCCAGGAGATACAAGGTCGCTTTGCCAACCTGAACCTGCCAAGTGCGGATCCAAAGCTTGCCGGCGGGAAAGTCGATTGTCAGGCGCAGCCATTCACCACTGGGGTCTCGCAAAGGCCGGATGGGGAGTTGGCCTGGATCGTTGAACGGATAGAGGGCCTGCTGCCGGCCCTGCGTATCGATTTCCTGCCGAAAATAGCCTTCCTGATAAAGGAGCCCTATGCCGACCACGGGAACGCCGAGGTTGCTGGCTGTCTTGAGTTGATCGCCGGCCACGTTGCCCAGGCCGCCGGAATAAATTGGCAACGCCTCACTCAACATGAATTCCATGGAGAAATAGGCGACGGCCGAAAGGCCGGAACGCGGATGCGCTTTTTGGAACCACCCTTCGGACTGCTCGGCGATTTTTCTCTGACTCTGGATATCGGCCAGCAGCTTTTGGAAGCCCGGGTCAGAGGTAACCGTGTGCAATCTTTGCCGCGACACCGTTTGCAAGACGACCCATGGGTTGTGAGTGAGATCCCAAAGTTCGGGGTCGAGCCTTTCCCAGAGTTGATCGGCCGCGTGGTTGAAAGACCATCTGAGGTCGAGGGCCAAATCGGCGAGAGCCACCGAAATAGCCTCATCGGGAAGACGATTGGTGTGCGCTGGGCTGCTCATGAAGACTCCTCCCGTTGCTTAGATATTCGCCGCCGCCGCGGCGCCACGCGCGAGCGTCTCCGCTACAATTGTCTGCGCTTCCTCTTGGACGCGTCGCAGGTGGTCCTGGCCGAGAAAGCTTTCGGCATAGATCTTGTAAATCTCTTCGGTACCCGAAGGCCGCGCGGCAAACCAGCCGTTTCTGGCGATCACCTTAATTCCGCCAATCAGGTTGCCATCTCCCGGAGCCGCGGTGAGAATCTGCTGGACCTTTTCGCCTCCAAGCTCCGCGATTTGGACATTCGATGGAGACAAGGCTCCGAGGGCAGCTTTTTGTTCCGGCGTGGCGGGAGCGTCGATGCGCTCGTAAAGCGGATCTCCCAAATCACGAGTGAGTTCGCGGTAGACCTGGCCCGGATCTTTTCCTGTACGTGCCGTGATTTCCGCCGAGAGCAGGCAGGGGATGATGCCGTCTTTGTCCGTAGACCATGCGCTGCCATCGCGCCTGAGGAACGAAGCTCCGGCGCTCTCTTCGCCGGCGAAGCCCAGGCGTCCAGTAAGCAGGCCCTCCACAAACCACTTGAACCCGACGGGCACTTCGTACAGCCGGCGTTTCAGCCGTTCGCAAACGCGATCGATCATGCTGCTGCTTACCACGGTTTTGCCGACGGCGAGGTCCTGCTTCCATCCCGGCCGGTTTGAAAACAAGTAGTGGATGCAAACCGAAAGATAGTGGTTGGGGGGAAGCAAGCCAGTGCTCTTGGTGACGATGCCGTGGCGGTCATGGTCGGTGTCGCTGGCAAAGGCAATGTCGAATTTGTCTTTCAGTCCGATCAACCTTTGCATGGCGTAAGGAGAGGAAGGATCCATGCGAATTTTGCCGTCCCAATCCACGGTCATAAATCGAAACGTGGGATCGACCGATTTGTTCACAACCGTCAGATTCAGCCCGTGGCGCTCGGCAATCAACGGCCAATAATCGATGCCGGCGCCTCCGAGCGGGTCCACGCCAAGAGCGATCTTGGAATCGCGAATGGGGGCCAAATCGATCACGTTTTCGAGATCGGCGACGTAGGTGTGAAGGTAGTCGTGACGGTGCGTGGTGGGGGCCTTCAGCGCCTGCTCGAACAAGGTTCGCTTGACCCCATTCAGATTGTCGCGGAGAAATTCGTTGGCCTTCGATTGGATCCAGGAGGTTACGCGCGAATCGGCTGGCCCGCCGTGCGGCGGATTGTACTTGAAGCCGCCGTCGTCCGGGGGATTGTGGGAGGGCGTGATTACGATGCCGTCGGCGAGACCTGTCTGCCGGGTGAGGTTGTAGCGCAGAATTGCATGGGAAATGGCCGGCGTGGGGGTGTAGGCGGTTCCCTCGGAAAGCAGCACCTCGACATTGTTGGCAGCTAGCACCTCCAATGCGCTCGCGAACGCAGGCTCGGACAAGGCGTGCGTATCTATTCCCAGGAAGAGCGGCCCATCAATTTTCTGCATTTTGCGGTAGTCGCAGATGGCCTGAGTGATTGCGAGTATGTGCCACTCATTGAAAGCCGAATCGAAGGCAGACCCGCGATGACCGGAGGTCCCAAAAACGACGCGCTGGCTGGGGTTGCTCGGATCCGGCCGTAAGGCGTAGTAGGCGGTGACAAGCTTGGGAATATTGACCAGCATCGAGGGATCTGCTGGCTTTCCGGCGGCAGCATTCACTTTCAATTGGTCACCTCGACAAGAAACGGTCCCGGGCCGCGGCGCGTAAGACCCGGTCAATAATGTCAGCTACAGGAACAAAGGTTTGATGCTCGGACCTCGAAACTCTGTACATCTTCTCTGAGTTCTTTTGGCTCGGGCCATCGCCTTAGACCCGCTCGTCTGGGCCAGTTCGTTGGGGACCGGTCAGTTTCCCCTTATGGGCCTGGGTTGCGGGCGTTGCCCAATCACGTCTTGCAATTTGGCCCACGTCAGTTGTGGATAGCGCTGGTTATCGAGCGACTGGTGATGAGTGCTGAACATGCTCTGCATATATTGGCCCCGCTGCCATTGAGGATAGAGCTCGTTTTCTCCTTCGGGATGCGCAGCACGCTCCCGATGATTGTATGCCCGCAGGTCTTCCAGGCTGCCCAATCGCACCAGCCTGAATGGAGCTTTCAACACCTCGGTGGCAAAAGCCACAAGATCGTTGGGGGAAGGGCTAAAGCTTGCGATGTGGAGGGCTTCCGGAGTGTCGGCATCGAGAGCGGCGGCGGCGGTGAATGCGGCGGTATCGTTTATGGTGGTGAAGTCGATGTGCCAATCGGGATCTTGCCAGTAGCCGACCATCTTCTTTTCGAAATCCAGCAGAGGAATGTTGTAGGTGAGGATTTCGGCGAAGGCTCCGTTGAAGATGGCGGTGGATTTGATCGGAGCGGCATCGAGATGCCGATGAAACTCGCGCCGCAGATCGAAGCCGCGATTTTCGCCGGGAGGTTCGTTTGTGAAATCGACGGAATAGTCCGAGGGAATGAAGCGCGGGATTCCCGCGGCGATGGCGGCACCGAGCAGGGCAGATTGGGTATCGACGATGACGTCGCGCAGACCCTGGAGGGCCGAAACGACACAAGCTGCTCCGGTACATGCTTTGCCGATCTCGGATGGGCTGGACATATCGACAATCGCGACCTTGGCGCCGAGGGATTGCAACTCGCTCACCTTATTGTCCGCGACGCCCTTGCGTGCCAGCGCCAGAACATCGGCTCCCTGGGCGTGCAAGGCTCGTACTATGCGTTTCCCCAGATTGCCTGTTGCTCCTGCGACCGCGATTTTCGCTGCCATTTTCGTCGCCTTTCCCGGCGCCATCGACATTCATCGGGGACGTCGGGCATTACCTTAGCTGGTGGCGCCGCAGGCCGCAACCAAGCGCTTCGCTCGTTCCAGTTGATGATCTTCAATCTGGTTATTGGGCTATTTATCGGGGCCGGCGTCGAGGGAATCGCCGACTTCTTTGTTGTATTGATCGAGATCGGACGGCGCGCAGTAAAGCTCCCGTATGTCGAAGCCGCGCGGTTGCAACCGCAGTGGAAACTTGTTCAACGCCAGCCATGGCGCCGTATACATCTTAGGATCGTTGATGCTTACGGTGAGCTCCATATGATCATGATCGACGCGGTGAAAGCGTTCCTCGACCTTCAGTTCGGTGCTCTGCGGGCGGCCAGCCTTGTCCAGCCAGGTCTTTTCGCTCATGCCGATCGTCTGCACCACGAACGTGTAGTCGTCCACCCATTTGCCTACCGAGTAGCCGTTCCACCTAGGCTCGGGACTCTTGGGGAGCTCTCGTCCGTCGGTCCAAATCGTGCGCCAGGTCCGATAATATTGATTCAAAATGATCATCTGGTCTTCCGTCTGCGTGATTTCGATGGCTCTGAATTCAGCGAGATCCATACGGGGGAATCCAGGCGGGTCGCAGATATCGACGGGATCGTTTCCAAGCGCGTCGGGAACCGCGCGCACGCTCACTCCAGTGGGCTTGTGAGCCTCAAGCGTCTTCTCGCCGAGCGGGGTGTAAGGGAGAGGGTTCACGATATGGCTCTCGTCGGGCTCCCCGCCGGGAGGAACATTATTTCCGGGCAGCACGGAACGGCGCTCGTTCGCGCCGGATGCCTGAATGCCGGGCGGCGCACCACCGGCGGTGTCGCCGGTGGCATCCCAAACTCCGGATAGGTCTCGGCGCGGAGCCGGGGCGGACTTCAATCCGGCGTACGCGCTTCCGGGAAGCGGCACGCTATTCCACTTGTCGATCTTGATGTCATCGACCGACTTCGGCGCCGCAGCAGTCTGAGCGCTCACAATCGGCAGACTCACAAAACCCGCGATCAGCGCGATCGGCGGAATCGTCCACATCGAATATTTGCGCATAGGAGATTCCTTTAAGGCTTGGTTTCGATTCCGCTTAGATTTGCAGGAATCCGGCGGGCCCTCGTGACAATAGACGGACGAGTTCGGCTTGGCGATGAGTGTCGGTTTTTTCGAAGATCAGCCGTAGATGTGTCCGCACCGTGTTCATGCTGACTCCCAGCCGCTCGGCGGCCTCTGCCAGATCGATACCTTCCAAGAGCAATGCCGCGACAGCCGCTTCACGCGCAGTGAGGCCGTAGAGGCGTTTGAGCATCTCGGAGGGCATCTCGGATTTGCTCTCCGGATCGGTAATGAACAAGACGCCGGCTGGTTGCTGCGCGAAGACCCGTTCCATGCGTATGGGAGCAACCAGCAGCGCGAACGAGCGCAGCAGCGAAGGACGCGACACGGCGAGCGGCGCTCCGCACGGCGCGCTGCGTCCTTCGCCGGTCGCGACGGCCGCTCGGATCATCTGCTGTAAGCTGGCATTTTCGGATGTGTTCGAGGCTCCCAGACGCTTATTATGGATTGCCAATCCATCGGCACGCGCCAGAATCGCCGTAGCCTCCCGATTGATCCACAGCACTTTCCCCTCGCGATCGAGAAGGACCACGCCGAACACCAGCATGTCCCACAGCGCGAGATGCGGCGTACCGTGCGATTGAAGGTCGGCAAGGCGCAGAAACACTTGCATCGCGCGCCGGATATGAGGCGCGGTACGGGCCAGCAATCCCACCTCGCGGCTCGCGAATTGTCCAGCTTTTTTCCGGCGATTCAATCCGAGCGCAACCATGTGCGAATCCGACTTCAGTATCAGTGCGCCAAGTCCATGATAGAGACCGGCAGGACGGTAAATTTCCCGATAGAGGCCACAGCGCTGCCAGTCGGTATCGTTCATGTCTTGCTCACGCAGGATGATCGCTCCCTGGCGGGATGCCATAAGCCTCGGGATGGCGGGATTCGTGTCGGGGGTGTTGTATTTTTGCTGGAAGAACTCTAGATGGTCGTTACTACCTTCCTGATCCTGCGCAATGAAATCGGTTCCGCCTGTTCGTCGAATGGCTGCCATGACGGGCCAGGTGCCACCGAGAAGATCGCGGATGCGCGACAACGCTGCCGGCCAAGCCTCTGGCTGCAAAGCCGCGTCGTATATCGCGGCGACCGTGCCGAGGAATAAATCCTTCCCCATCCTCTCCTTGCCAAATCAGCCGGTCCGATAGCCCCTCACCCAAATGAGTGATGTTTTCCCGGGGGCGGGATGTTAACACACTTGGACTTAATCGGAGTCTTTCTCCTCCGGCTGGCAGGAGGCCTTATGAAGTTTGGCAATTCGCCCGTGCGCGCCTCGGTTGCTCTTCGACGTATCGCCGTGTGCCTAAGTCTTCTTGCGCTCGCTTTATGTGCGCAAATGCTCTCGCCCGACCCCGGATTCGCTCAGACTCGGACGGCCCAGGCTGCTACCGCGCAGCCGAAGTTCAAAGCCATCTTCGAGCCAATGAATTATCCCGACGACATTACGTTCAACGACGTTTTTTTCGCGAATGACAAAGTTGGATGGATCTCAGGTAAGGGCACGGGCGGATTCATTTTGCACACCGCGGATGGGGGAGCGAACTGGGACGTCCAAATAGGCGATCCCCATTCGAACAATCCTGAGTTAATGGGCCTTCACTTCCTGGATGCGACGCACGGGTGGGCGTATCAGGCGGGCGGCCAGCTCCTGCGGACAACGGATGGAAAAACCTGGGAAACAGTAGGCCCCTTTGGGAATGTGCCAACGCAGTTTCGGTTTGTCTCGGTTCGAGATGGGTACTTTATATCAGGAGATTACACAGGTTCATCGGTATTTGCGACACACGACGGCGGGCGCAGTTGGAAGAAGATGTATTCGTGCGCGACGACGCTACAAGTGAATGGCCTGACCAGGAATACCAGCTGTTATCTCAGCGACTTGTTTTTCGCATCGACCACAGTTGGCTACGCCGTGGGAGGCGGGTTTGACGGTACTTGGGGCGCAGTCGCAAAAACCGTCGACGGGGGCACAACCTGGAAAGTCGTCTTCGCCAGCACCGATGTCGCTGAGGCGACCTCGGTATTCTTCACCGATGAAAATAATGGCGTCATCCGTCTGCACGATCGCCGGGTCCTGATTACGGCTGACGGAGGGCAAACCTGGCGTGGAGCCACAGGCACGGCTGAAGCCACCATCAAGTTTGCCGATCCCCAGGTCGGGTGGTCATGCATCGAGCAATATGGCCCCAGTTGCAGTATCACCTTGGACGGCGGGAAAAGCTGGACCGCTCACGACATCAAGCTTCCGGAAGACATCCAGAGCTACAGCGTGCCTCGGCGTGATCTTGTCTATGTCGTTGGCGATCACGGGATGATCTACCGTTACCGTATCGTTCCCGCAGACTATACGGCCAAAGGCATCGTGGATGCCCCACTGATGACCGCCTATGGCGGCCCCATCGTGACTCAATTGCAACAAATGCAGACGCAGATCACCGCTCTGCAGTCCCAACTGAGCGCGGCAGCGGCTGTCAGCGCATCCGCGTCAGGCTCGGCAGCCGCGCCACCCGGCGGTGGATTCGCTCAAAACACGTCAGCGCAATCGAGCCCGGACGCCCCGATTGCAAATCAGGCTGCACCGGCTTCCGGTGGTTTTAGCCAGGACGCATCCGCTGGAGCGCAGGGTTTTTCTCAATCCACTGCCGCCCCGGCTCCGACCGACCAAGGCGCCGCAGCGTCCGGAGGTTTTAGCCAGGACGCATCCGCCGGAGGATTGACGCAAGATCCAAATGCCGCCGCGGGAGGATTCGCGCAAGACACCTCCTCCGCTCCTTCCAGCCAATTCGTGCAGAGCTGTTGCGGGAGTCAAGTGCAAGGCCTGGTCACTTCCTTCGGTTCCGTCGCGACACAAGTGCCGGCGTTCAGCGGTCAATTCCGCAATTTGAACCTGCTGTCTGTCGGGTTGAACATGCTGAACGACATGATGAGCCGGACCAAGCAGATACATGACTCGTTGCTGGCCCTCAAGAAAGCTCCGGATGCTCAAACCGCTCTCGCTGCTTTGTTGACTCTCTCCGCGAATCTCCAAGGCGCCAATCAGGCTATCGCAACTCAATTTCAAAATCTTGGCGCGGCGCCGGCGACGGGAGCGCCTGCGGGCGTGATCGGAAATCAGGTGGCGGCGGATCCAAACGCTCCCGCCGGCGGTTTCCAGCAAAATACCAATAGCAACGCCGCCCCAACCACGCCGACGAACGGAAATGCCAATGGCACAGCCTCGAATGGGAATCAGCAGTCTGGAAATCAAAATGGAAACCAGAGTGGAAGTCAAAACGGGAATCAAAATTCCGCCACTGGCAACGCCATCAACAAAGCGACCAGTGCACTAAAGAAGAAGCTGCCCTTCTAGCGCGTCCCCCGGCACGGAATGGAAAACTCGCCTTGGTTCTTGGAGCAGATGGAAAAGAGGAGTTCCCTTATGAGGTGGCTGACAGGCTTGTTCCTGGTTTGCGCGGCGCTCTTAGCGGGCGCGCGTGCGCAAGCCCAGGCCGCCTGCTGCTCGATTACGGCGATTGATGCGAAGACGGAAGTCGTCACGGCAAAAGTAAATGCGAGCGGCGCGGAGTTTCAGTTTCGAGTGGCGAATGCCAATCTGCTGAAAGGGCTGCGCGTAGGCCAAGGCGTGTATGCCAACCTGACGGCCAAGCAAGTTTCGCTCGACGGCAAGAGTGCCTGCTGCACCATTGTGAGCACACCCGCCGCGGCGCCCCTTCGACCTCCTGTAACAGCCTCACTTCCAGCAGGCACGGCGCTTTCCGGCACGGGTCCGTGCTGTACCGTCACAGCGGTGAGTTCTCCCAGCCTGATCACGGCGCAGAATTCCACGGGAGCGTATTTTACTTTTTCGTTGAACGCCAATTCGCTCCTTCATGTCTTCGTGAGCGTAAACCAGAAAGTGTATGCCAACTTCACGACCAAGCAGGTGTCGCTAGACGGAACATCGGCTGTGGGCACAATCAAGTCTCTCTGCCCCATTCCGCAAAACCAACCGTGTCCCGCGAGTGCTGCCACGTGCCAGGCGATCACGATCAGCGGAGCCGCTGGCTGCCCGGCCCAGACGGAAACCATCTCCGCTCCGGCATCGTGTAAGTCTGGATATTACGGTGCCATGTGCCTGAAATGCCCGCCTTGCCAGTCTCCGAGTGTTTGCAGTGAAGGCATAGCAGGTAGTGGGGCCTGTCAAAATTGAAACCAAGGTTTCGGGCTCAGCTTAGGCCTGCACGCGACATCGTTTGGATGGAGGCAACTTATATGCGCGCTTTGCTGATAAGTTTCGGGATTCTTTTCTGCTGCGCGTTTGCAACTGCGGCAAAGGCCCAGGCCCCCTGTTGCTCGGTGACCGCGATGAATGTGGCGACAGGCGTCGTCTCCGCCAAGGTGAATGCGAATGGCGCGGCGTTCCAGTTTAGACTGACCAACGCAAATCTGCTGAAGGAGGTGCGCGTCGGCACGGGCGTGTATGCGAATTTCACGACGCACCAAGTCTCACTGGACGGCAAAACAATCGCGGGCCCGATTACCAGCGAGCCGCAAGCTCCAGCGCCTGCGCGAGCCCCGGTTCCCGAACCTAGGGCCGCCGCGCCTCTAGCCGCCCCCGCTGTGCCTCCTTCGGCCCCCACTGCTCCGGCCCGTGCACCTGCTGCGGCACCCGCAGCGCTCGCCCCGGCTGGTGCGGTATCGGCGCCTGCGGCGGCTCCGCGGGTAGCGCCGGCGCCCGCGCCGGTACCCGCTGCACCAGCGCCCGGCTTGGCCGTTCGAGCACCTGTGGCGGCAGCGAGTCCGGTGCGGCAACCCATCACGCAGCTCCCGGTGATTACTCTCGCCGCAGCGGTTCCTGAACGGACGCCCGCTTCCTCCACATTCAATCCGAACCGGCCGAGAGTGGAGGCGCGTACCCTGACGGCGACGGTGAATGGCAAATCCACGAGCGCCCACATCACTCACATTCACGGTCTGGATGGCGTCGAGCAGGCTCAAGGACTCCCGGATGGCGTGAAGGAACTCCTGTTGATGCACGTCAAGACACTTGGTGCGGGAGAATCCGCCGATTACATGATCAATACCGATTTAGCGGCTGAGTGGGCCAAGACTCATCCTGTTTCCGCGGCCGTGAAAAAGGTGGCTCAAGATACGGATAGCCATACAGGATGCAAGAGCTTTTCCATGCATTGCGCCGGAGAGGCGGAAGAACACGCGGAGGGTCAAGCGAGTGGCGTCCTAAAGCAGGCCCAGGACGACTGGGGCCATGCCGCGACCCAGCTCGGCCACGACTGGGACGTGGCCGCCGACCAGATTCAAGCGTGTTTCGCCGATACGAGAACAAATCCGGTGGAGCTGAACGGGGATTTCTCGCTCAGCCTTCCGTCTCTGATCACCCTCGATTCCAACAACGTAAACGCCGTGTTGGATGCGGTCGATACAGTGAATAAGATCAATGCGGGGACGTATCAACCGAGTGCGGGCAGTGCAGGCTCGGCTTCGTCAATTATGTCGTCCGGCGCCATAGCCGGAGCCCAGCTAGGAGCTGGAAGCGGCGACGGAACACAGTCCGTTGCCGGTTTTACAACTCCCGGAGTCCTTCAAGGCGCCGCAGCCGGAGCTCAAGCCGCACAGCCGGGGGCAGCGGCTGCCAACGCAAAAGGTTCGCCGTGGTCGGATTCGTTCAAGGGCAAGATCGCCTTCGGTTTTCCTCAGCTGACCAGCCGCGGCACGGTGGTCCACGCGGACTTTTTCTACATCCCTTGCCTGCCGTTTATGGTCCGGCCCCGCAGCATCGGCGTCAGCGGATCGCTGGGCGTGGAAGCGGCAATTACCGGAAACGCCCAAGTAAATGGTAATTACACTCCCAAGACCATCGCCCTTCCGACCGCGGATCTGCACTACCCGATCCAAACGTGGATGATCCCCGGTCCGGATGGTGTTCCGATCGCCGAACTGGATCTCTCGCTCTTTGTGCAAGGGTTCCTGCAGATCACGGCCAAGGGACAGCTCACCACCAACCTGAACCTGGTTTACTCTCATTCAACGAGTTTCGATTTCACCTGCGACGGCAAAGGCTGCCAGCAAAATAAAGGGCCTCAGGACCAACTCACGAAGTTTCCCACTGCGCCGGCGCCCACAACAGCCACCGCCGTGACCGGATCGATCACGGTTCAGCCAAAACTCTTCACTGGTCTGGAGCTTAATCTGGATGTGAATGCCATTCAAGTTCGCGCGGGTCCAGAAGCGACCCTGGAGGGCGATGTCCAGGGCGGCGCTTGCCTATCCACTAACGGAGCGGTGCACACCACTTCAGACGCGTTGCTGAGCGAACTAGGTTGGACGCCGAGCATGCGCGCCGATGTGGTGATGTTTACCACGCCAGTTGGGAACACATATGACAAACCGCTGGAACCGGAGCAAATCATGGCGTTCCAGGACCTCTTGCAGGGCCACGGCGGGTCAAGCGCTCTAACCCCGACTGTGTCGCCAGCGGTGTCGGGGAAGGCCGGCCTCAAGTCCGGCGAGTCCGCGATATATAACGTCAAAATGCCGGGATGCTATCCGTATAGCGATCCGGTCACATACCACGTTGCGTGGACGGGCGGGGCGCTTACGGCCGGAACAAAAGCATGCACCGTCCCGCCTAGCCCTGCGTCTGGCCCTCCGCCTAGCGAGTTGAATTGTGTGTTCGATCCGAAGCAATCCCTGGCGTTGAGCTTTGCGTGGCCTCAGGCGAGCACGAGCGATTACACGATCACGGTGGCATTGGTCAGAGACACATTAGGCCGCAACTTTGCATCGGCTGATCCTAAGCCCGCGGTCGTACCCGTAAGCGTTGCCGCAAAATGACCTGCGGAGGCGGGACTTGACGAATGCAAATCCGCTGAGGGAGGATCGCGCACTCGGCACGAAATTTTAGCGAGCGCGACTTGTTCAAGCGCCTCTCTTCATCTGGCGCGCTTTGGCGGGCTGATATGTGCCGGGCACAGTTCTGGCGGCGATGTTCAGACGGTTCCAACTGTTAATGGCGGCGATCGCCAGCGTCAGGTCCGCCAACTCTTTCTCGGAGAAAAGCTTTCGAACCTTTTCGTATACTTCATCCGGCACGTGGCCATCTTGGACATTGGTCACCGCCTCCGCCCAGGCGAGGGCGGCTCGTTCGCGGTCCGAGTAATAGGGCGATTCCTCCCAGGCATCCAGCCCATAGAGCTTCTGATCCGGCTCTCCCTCTACTTTCAAGTCTTTCCAGTGCATATCAATGCAATACGCGCAGCCATTCATCTGCGAAACTCGCAGGTTCACAAGATTCATGAGAGATTCTTCGAGTCCGCAGGTCCTAAGATAATTCGCGAGGTTCAGCATTGCCTCGAGAACACCCGGGGCGACTCTTGGAAAGTTGATTCTCGGTTCCATGATTGTTCCTCCTTTGGATTTCGAGCGGGCTGGCGGATACCGATACTCATTTAGAGTTACCGACGAGGGCTGGGGTTATTCGCAATCAACGGGGGCGTTCGTGACATCAGGTAGCCGCGGCAAACTTGCCACGGAACACAGTCCCTACCGTGCGGCAAACTGAGAAAAGACAATTCACCTTCTCCCACGGCAGCCGGAGGAGGCAGGCGAGGTTCCCGATAGATACCCCTCAGTGCTATAAGAGGTCACCGGAAGATTGGTGCCAAACTTTTTTGATGGAGAGTTATGACCAAGATCGCAATTGTGACCAGCGGGGGAGACGCGCCGGGGATCAACGCTGCAGTCCGAGCGGCCGTTCGTACCGCAATCGATAAAGGCTGGGAAGCCTTCGGCGTTCGCCACGGCTATTCCGGGCTGGCCAACGACGACTTCCTTCCGCTGGGTCTTCGGGACGTTGGCGGAATTATCCAACACGGTGGAACGATCCTGGGCAGCAAGCGATATCCTGAATTCAAAGCCGAGGAGACGCAACTGAAGGCCATACGATTTCTCCGCCAACACGATATCGGCGCGCTCATCGTAATCGGCGGCGATGGCTCGCAAGCCGGCGCTTTTGCTCTGGCGCAAAAGGGATTTCCCGTGGTGGGGATTGCCTCAACGATTGACAACGATCTATCCGGTTCTGAAATCACCATCGGAGTAGACACGGCGCTGAACGTGGCTTTGGAGGCGATCGATCGCATCAAGGTCACCGCTTCGTCCCACGAGCGCGCATTTTTGGTGGAAGTCATGGGCCGCAATTGCGGGTATCTCGCGCTCATCTCGGGTATCGCAGGAGGGGCCGAATGCATCGTGCTTCCGGAGACGCCGGCCGATCCGGAGTCCGTGGCCTGCGATTTGCGCGCCGCGTACGAGCGGGGGAAGGCGCACGCCATCGTTGTGGTTGCCGAAGGCGCCTGCTATAACGCGGAAGGCCTCACACGTTATTTCCAGGAGCACCGCCAGCGACTTGGGTTTGAACTGCGGGTGGTGAAACTGGGGCACGTGCAGCGAGGAGGAACGCCGGGAGTATTCGATCGGCTACTGGCCACTCGGATGGGCGCGGCCGCTACCGAGTGCATCGCGCAGAATGAGTTAGGCGTGCTGGTGGGGCTAATCCGGGGCGAGATTACGACAACGCCACTGGCAGAAGTGGTTGGGAAGCGAAAGAGCCTTGACCCGGATCTGCTGAGCTTGGCTACCGTCCTAGCGAAATAGAACGTTCTGCTGCCACTGAACCATACTCCGAAGTGCGTAATGCCGTAAGCGCACGCGACCTCCCGTCCCGACCCATAGCATCAGGCCCGCACCGTTAATACCGGACATTGGGCCCGAGAGACGATTTTGTGCGCGGTTGCCATGGGCAGATGTGTAGCCGCGCCCGGGAAACGATGCGGTTGATGCACACCAAGAACAATCAAATCTGTTGCGTGCTCGCCGGCAACCTCAAGGATCCTTTCGGCTACTGCACCCCGTTCTACAACATAGTTTGGCGAACACCAGAGTTCGGCCTCGGGCGGCACGAGGTTGCGCAGAAGCTGCCTGGACGAGGCCTCCAGGTCCGATGGCTGGACAAGATCACCTGCCTTTGGCTCCGTCAACACATGAAGCAGCGTCAGGCGCGCCTGGTATTCTTGTGCGAGCGAGACGGCGTAGGACGCCGCGGAGGCCGATTCCGAACTGAAATCGGTGGCGACCAGTATGCGAGTAAAGTTGCCACTGGGCTTGGGTTCAGAAAGTGAACCCGGACCTACGGTCAGCACTGGGCAGGGTGCTTGTCTGAGGATCTCTTCGGCTGCCGAACCAAGCAGAAACTTGCTGACTCCCGAGCGTCCGTGCGTTCCCACGACAACCAAATCGATATCGTTTTCTTTGATAGCGTCCGCCACATTCAGCCAGAGATCGCCTTCGTTGATCAAAACTTCCGGCTGAACTTCCGGAAGAGTATCAAGGATTTTGCGTCTGGCGCGCCCTGCCTCGATTTCGGCAGCTTCCTCCAAACCCTTCCAACTCTCTGGCGGCGTCATCGGATTAACTGCGGGCGGCCGCACATGCAAGGCAAAGAGCCTAGCCCCGTAGTGCTTGGTGAGCTCCGCGGCATATGGGGCGGCGGCATTTGCAGTGGCAGAGAAGTCCGTGGCATAGAGAATGTTCTTCAATTGAATCCGAGTTCGAACGTCGGCGGCTTTCATGATCTATCTACCTCCCCAATTTCCATAATGTGCCTCTAGAACGTCGGCTTGCTGTGATGGCCGTCACAAGCGCCGCTGTCGTCGTAGGGTCCTGAACATTTGGGGGCCCAAGACCTTGGCGAGCCACACGCGACCCTGCCGCTGAGGCGATCCGCTGTCGCGTGTGGCTAGCCAGTCGAACTGCTGCTAACGGCGGCCTTCTGCCATTGGGACGTGAAAGCCGCCTCCATTGAATCCACCGCGAGGCTCGAAGCCGTGTCCGTAGGGATAGTGAAAGTCCTCGAAGCGGTGAGGCCCGGGGCCGGAACCCCAGTAGAAGAAGGGAGATCGATAAACGAATATGGGCGAATAGAAGCCCCAGCCAAACGGGCTATAAAAGATCCCATTCGCGGGAAGAAAGGTGTAAACGAAGAAATTAGGATCCCAATACCAGCCGGGGCCATACCAGGAAGGTCCATACCAGCCCGGGCCCATGCCAACGTAGACACGCGCCTCATCGACGCTGGCCTCGGACAGGTATCCGGATCGCAAAGCAGACCAGCGAAAGAATTCGTCTTCGTACTTGCGGGAGTCAAAGTTTTGAGCCTTGAGCTTGCCGGCGGCGTTAACGCCTAGTTCACGTTCGGAGGTGAGCGTAATTCTCTGGTCCCCGACGTACACGTCCGCTTTGCCCTTGAACACGCGAATCTGGTCTTGAGCCGCGTCAAACTCATATAGGCCTTTGCTCAGCAGTTTTGTGCTGGTATCGTCCAGGCTGATTCTGATGTCGTTTTCGTTGCGAATATCCAAGACTTCGATGGCCGCGTGACCCTTCTCGATGGCAACGGCCGTATTGGCCAGGCTGGGTGAAACCATCCTGACCGAGCTATTGTCGGCAACTCGCAGAAAAACGCCGGGCGTCAACAGAATCTCCACTTTGCCCGCTTCCGTCGTCAGCGTCTGGCCTTTTTCCAGCTCAATCGTGCCTGCAGAATTTGGTCCCAGTTCCTGCGTGCCGATCGAAGCCTTGCCTTCCACATAGTTAATGCTGCCGGGCCGCGCCGGCTGTGCATCACGTGTATCATGAGCCCAGGCGCCGAAGGGACCGATCGCCGCAAAGCCCAAAGCTGCCGTAAGAATCAGTAACGATCGCCTCATCATCTCCTCCTACCTTTCGCGATACTGCGCTCGCACGCGAACCAGGCGAGCTTCAAGATGTGTGATTCCCGTTGAGATCGATTCCTCGATTGCCACCATGATCAGGAGTGCCGTACCCGCAGCGCTGAACACGACGGCAAACATCAGGAACGCGGCCACGAGCTCCCGCACAACGTAAGATTCCATCACAGCTACAACCAAGCCGACCGCGATCGTGGCGGCGAGCATTTTGTTGAAACGATCTGTGTTCATATAAATGCCTCTTCCCGTTTAAGTTTGGTTCTGCGGCAACAGTAGACTTCGCGCGGAACAGGGTATGTGACCGTAGTCACATTCAAGGGCGACCAAATACACATATGCTTTGGGAGCGCGCTAATACGATGGATGCAGCTCAAGTGGAATCGCGGCAGGGATATAAAGCAGCGGCGGTTCTTAAAGGAGTGCCCATGAAACTTCTGGCGGCAATCGATTCTTCGGCATACTCGCAGCAAGTGCTGGAGGAGATCGCGAGAAGACCATGGCCATCGGAAACGACCGTACGCATCCTGCACGTCATCGATTGGCCGCAGTTGCCGAACAGTGCGTCACTGATCCAGACGCTCAAGGAGTCGGCAAATCTTTTGGTGGAATCGGCTGCCAAGCGCCTCTGCGGGGCCGGATTGCGCGCCGCCACCAAGGTCACGGAAGGGCACCCTCGAATCGCAGTTTCCGATTACGCCAGGAAATGGCGCGCCGATTTCGTTCTGGTGGGTTCGCATGGAGCCACCGGCCTGGCACGGTTTCTTCTCGGCAGCGTTGCCCAGGCGGCCCTGCGCCGATCGCCCTGCTCGGTTGAAATCGTGCGAAGGGGCGCGCAGAAGCCGGCAGCGATTCTGGGCGGCATGAAAATCTTGCTTGCCACCGACGGGTCGGAATGTTCCATGGCGGCAGTGAGGTCCGTCGCGGCGCGGCCCTGGCCTGACGGAAGCCAGATACGGGTGATCAGCGTAATTCCAGTGATTCTCGCTCTCGGCGCTTCTCATCCACTGCCGCCATTTTATCTGCCGAGCGACGTCTTTGAGACACTGCAGAGCCAAGCACGAAGCCGGGCCGAAGAGGCCGTCGAGCGTGCCCATCAGATTTTGAGGGAAGCACACATTGAGCCCATCAAGACGGGGTTTCTGCCAATCGGCGATGCCCGGCAAGTGATCCTGGAAGAAGCCAAGGATTGGGGCGCGGACCTGATCGTCGTCGGTTCACACGGCTACCACGGCATCAACAGGCTCATGTTGGGCAGCGTTTCCGAAGCAGTGGCGATGCATGCGCACTGTTCCGTGGAAGTGATTCGAGAGACCGAAGCCGAGGCGCGTAAGGAGCTGTCATGAAATCGACCTACGCTGTGGATTTTTCCGAGATTCGCATGGGAGACGTGGCGCGCGTGGGGGGCAAGAATGCCTCGCTGGGGGAGATGTTCAGCGCGCTCAAGCCGAAAGGTGTCGGCGTGCTGGACGGATTCGCTATTACGACGGATGCCTACTGGCGGTTGCTCGAGGAACAACATTTACGCGCGAAACTTGAAAATATTTTTGCGAGCCTCGATCCAGAGAACCTGGAACAACTCGCAGCCAGAGGCCATGAAGCTCGCACCAGGATTCTGGAGACCCCCTTGCCCGAGGTTCTCCAATCCGCAATCCGCGATTCTTACCGTGCGCTCGTCGCACGAATGGGACGTGAGACTGAACTGGCCGTTCGATCTTCCGCAAGCGCAGAGGACCTGCCGGAAGCATCGTTTGCCGGCGCCGCGGAGACGTTTCTTAACGTGCGCGGCGAAGAGGCGCTGCTTCGTGCCGTGCACCAATGTTTTGCTTCCCTATTTACGGACCGGGCCATCAGCTATCGCGCGCGCCAAGGCTACTCGCAACTGAAAGTCGCGCTGTCGGTGGGCGTGATGCCGATGGTGCGGTCGGACCTGGCCTCGTCAGGGGTGATTTTTACCCTCGATACCGAATCCGGATTCCGCGACGTGGTTACAATCACCGGCTCGTATGGTTTGGGCGAATTGGTTGTGCAGGGCGTGGTCACGCCGGATGAGTGGCGCGTATTCAAACCCACGTTGCGCGCGGGATTCGACTCCATTGTGGGACGAGCTCTGGGCTCCAAAGAGATGAAGCTTGTTTATGCGACGGGCACCCGCTCGACTCGGAGCGAAGCGACTCCGCCGCAAGACCGTGCGCGTTATTGCCTTTCCGATTCCGAAGTTCTCCAGCTGGCGCGCTGGGCCTGCCTGATCGAGGAGCATTATTCCGAGCTGGCCAGGCATTCTCAGCCCATGGACATCGAATGGGCCAAGGACGGCGTCAGCGGAGAGCTGTTCATCGTGCAAGCGCGGCCGGAAACCGTGCATTCGGCCAAGAGAATCGAGGCTACCGCCGAGGTTTATCACCTCAAGGTCCGGCCCGGGAGACCACTGATCACGGGGCAGGCTGTGGGGGAAAAGATCGGCGCGGGACGCGCGCACATTGTGACCGATGTGAGCAAATTGCAGGAGGTTCAATCGGGCGAAGTGCTGGTGGCGCAGAATACGGACCCCGATTGGGAGCCGGTGATGAGGCGCGTAGCCGCGATTGTCACCGATCAGGGCGGGCGGACGGCGCATGCGGCGATTGTTTCGCGCGAATTTGGGATTCCCTGCATCGTCGGAACCGGGAACGCAACGCTGGCCCTCTCTACGGGCAAGGAAGTAACGGTCTGTTGCGCGGAAGGAAGCGACGGCCACGTGTATGATGGCTGCCTGCCATTCGAAGTGGAACATGTGGAAGCAAGCAAGCTCCCCCAGACTCGCACCAAGGTGATGTTGATCGTCGGCGATCCTGCCCAGGCATTTCATCTCGCGGCCATCCCAAACGAAGGGGTCGGTCTGGCACGCCTTGAGTTCATCGTCACAAATCACATTGGCGTCCACCCGATGGCGCTGGCGCAGTTCCCGAATCTGAAGGATTTGAAAGCGATCAATGAGATCCGGAATAGGATCGCCGGGGAAGATCCTCGCGAATTCTTTATTCGGCGGCTGAGCGAAGGGGTAGCTAGAATCGCGGCGGCTTTTTACCCCAAGCCAGTAATCGTTCGGACTAGCGATTTCAAGACCAATGAGTATGCGCGTCTGCTGGGCGGCGCCGAATTTGAGCCCAAAGAAGAAAACCCGATGATCGGCTTTCGCGGCGCGTCCCGCTATTATGACGCGCGTTATGCGCCGGGATTCGCGCTCGAATGCGCGGCGCTGGCGCGCGTGCGAAACAATATGGGGCTCATCAACCTAAAGGTGATGATTCCCTTCTGCCGGACCGTGGATGAGGCTAAGAAGGTGATCAATGAAATGGCCCGCAATGGTTTTCGACAGGGCGAAAACGGGCTGGAAGTGTATGCCATGTGCGAAATCCCCGCGAACGTGATCCTGGCGGATGAGTTCCTGAAAATATTCGACGGTTACTCCATCGGCTCGAACGACCTGACACAGCTTACGCTAGGCCTTGATCGCGACTCGGCAACCGTGGCTCACCTGTTCGATGAAAACAATGCCGCAGTCCGCAGGATGATCGCCCAGGCGATTCGCGCGGCGCATGAGGCGAACAAGCCAATTGGAATTTGCGGGCAAGCGCCTTCGGACTTTCCCGAATTTGCCGAATGGCTGGTGACACAGGGAATCGACTCAATCTCACTCAATCCCGATACGGCCATCAAGACAGCACTTCGCGTGGCGGCTGCCGAAGAGCGCAGTGGCGCGCTGGCGCATGCCGGGGCGGTGTGATACAGCAATCGTGGCTTTGAAGACGCAATAAGCCGTCTGATGGCCTTGCGACGCACGCGAGATCTCCTTTTGTCGATGATCGTGCGATCTTCGACGAGTTCCATCGGGAAAGGCTGGAAAGAGTAACGCGCTTGCAAGACGATCATGAGCCGGGCCGATTCCAGGTAGTGGTCTAGTTTGACAAACTAGATCAGTACCCAATTGCACCGCTTTGAAACGGCGTTGGGTGAGCCGCTATTCAGAGCGCAGAGCTTCAATCGGGTCAAGATAAGCGGCCTTGCGGGCAGGATAGTATCCAAAGGTAATCCCCACCAGAGCGGAGAAGAAGACGGCAAGCGCCACCGCACCCAAACTCACGACGGTATTCCAGCCCGCCAGGCGCGAGATGATTGCGGACGCCGCGATCCCGAGAATAATTCCGGCACACCCACCGGCAATCGAAAGCGCCACAGCTTCGACCAAGAACTGCGTCAAGATGTCGCGAGTCTTTGCGCCGACAGCTTGCCGCAGCCCGATTTCCCGGGTCCGTTCTCGAACCGAAACTAGCATGATGTTCATGATCCCGATGCCGCCGACGATCAGTGAAACAGATGCCACTGCAGCCAGCATGAGCGACATGATGTGCGAAGAGGCTTCTTGAGCGGCGAAGATCTCTTCCATATTGCGGATGGAGAAGTCATCGTCCTCAGCCGACGCAAGATGATGCCGCTGCCGGAGAAGCGCTTGAGCCTCGTCTTGCGCCGCCCGGATTTGGTCGCCGCTTTTCGCCTCCATAAGAATTTGACTGACAGCATCGGCATTGGCGGAGTTAATGCCGAGGACCTTGCGCTTGGCAGTAGAAATGGGGAGCAGGATGACATCGTCTTGATCCTGCCCTGTGGGCGATTGGCCCTTCGGCGCGAGCACGCCGACTACCGTGAATGGAACGTTCCCAATGCGAACCGCCTGGCCGACGGGATCGATGTCGCCGAAAAGGTTCGTTACCACCGTCTTCCCGAGCAAGGCGACTTTGTTGGCTGAGTCCACGTCCTGCTGGGAGAAGGGCGAGCCCTCGGCCACAGAAAGGTCGCGGACCTCCAGAAACCCAGGGGTAGTCCCATAAATGATCGTCGCCCAATTATTGTTCTCATAGACAATTTGCGCTCCGCCCCGCACCAAGGGGACAGCGAGAGCGACGTCCGGGCACTGAGCGGGAAGTTCGCGCGCATCCGTCTGTGATAGGGTTACCGCGTTGCCGGTTCCCATCCGCAATCCGGAGCTGGTGAGGCTTCCCGGCAGGACGATGATGGTGTTGCTGCCAATGCTGGCGATCTGCTGCTGGATGCGCTGCTTAGCACCCGAACCGATAGCCGCCGTGGCAATGACTGCTGCCACTCCAATGACGATTCCGAGCATGGTGAGAGCCGAACGGAGCTTATTCACCTGGAGCGCTCGAAAAGCAATGCGCATCGCTGAGACGAGGCGTTTCATGGAGCTACCTCGGCGAGCGCGGGACTCGCCACCGTCAGGCCCTCTGCTTGAAGAGTCTCTCCTTGAGTGTCGTTGACGATCTCGCCATCCCGGAAAGTGATCATTCTGCTGGCATACCTGGCCACTTCGTCTGAGTGGGTTACGACCACAATGGTAATTCCGTGATTTCGGTTCAGTTGTTGAAAAATCCCCATAATCTCGGCGCTGGTATGGGAATCGAGCTGCCCCGTGGGTTCGTCTGCTAGAAGAATTTCCGGCTCGTTGATCAACGCGCGGGCGATGGCCAGCCTCTGTTGCTGTCCGCCTGAGAGCTGGGTTGGCAGACTGTTTTCTCTTCCCGCCAGGCCGACCAAAGCCAGCACGCGCCTGGCCCGCTCGTTGGCATCCGATGTATCGCCGTTCTTGTACAACAGCGGCAACTGCACGTTTTCCACGGCGCTCATGCGCGGGAGCAGGTTGAAATTCTGGAAGACGAAGCCAATCTTTTGGTTCCGTATCTCGGCCAACTTATCGCGATCGAGGCCCTCGACTGGGACACCATCGAGCCAATACCGGCCTGACGTGGGCCGGTCCAAACAACCCAGCAGATTCATGAGCGTGGATTTACCGGAACCGGATGCTCCCATGATGGCCACAAACGAACCACGCTCAATCGTAAGCGTGACGCCTTGCAAGGCGTTCACGGTCACTTCGCCGAGTGCGTATGTTTTCGTGAGCCGATCCGTGGCAATGAGTGCGGGCATGGCGCTCACATCCTCGGAGCCATGGGCACCGACGTAGTCGACGAAGCACTCGAGGAGCTTCCGCTGAGGGCTGCCCTCACCACCGCCTGTGCGCCCGGCTGAAGTTGGTCCGAAGCAATCGCCGTGTACCTGCCGTCTGAAAGGCCAAACCTGACGGGCACAGCTTCCAGCTTTCCTCTCGCGAGCACATAGACAAGTTGCTGGTCCGCTTGCGGAGCCGGTAGACCAGTCTTCTTCAAAACTGCGGTCGATGGCCGGAACCGCAATACGGAATTGGGCACTTTGAGGGTGTCATCAAGCTTAGCGGCCAAGATCGTAACGTTGGCGGTCATTCCCGGGAACAATTTGAGGTCGGAATTGTCGACCGTAATCACCACGTCGTAGGTGACGACGTTCTGAGTGATGATCGGGGCCTTTCGTATGTCGGCCACGACTCCGTGAAAGGTCAAGCCGGAGTAGGAATCGACAAGGAAGGTCGCTTGTTGTCCTTTGACAACGGCTCCTACGTCAGCCTCGTCGACATCCGTATCGACTTGCATTTTGGTCAGGTCCTGCGCGATTTCAAAAATCGTAGGTGGGTTGAGCGTCGACGCCACGGTTTGCCCCACGTCCATACGGCGAGCGATAACCGTGCCATCGACGGGAGCCATGATTCGCGTATGGTCCAAATTGATTTGCGCCTGCTGTAACGCTGCCTGGGACTGGCGCTCCTGTGCCTGGGCTGTCTCCACTTCGCTCTGGGCTACTCGTATCGCGGCTTCCGCGGATTGGATATTTTGCTTGGCAGCGTCGATCTGGGCTTGATCGGCTGTCACTTGAGATTGGGAGGCATCGTAATTGGCCTGGGCCGTATCGTAATCCTGCTGGGCGATGATCTGGTCGTCGACCAGCACTTTCGCTCTCTCCCACTGGGCTTTGGCATTCACTTCGTTCGCAAGATCCTTTGCAGCGATGGCCTCGGCATTCTTTTCCGCGGCGTTCGCTGCGCTCAAATCCGATCGTGACTTCTCCAGTTGCGCTTGCGCGGTGAGGGTGGCGGCGTGCGCCGAGCGAAACGTCGCGTTCGCTTGGTCCACTTGTGCTTGAAATATCTCAGGATCGATCAGCGCAACGAGCTGGCCCTTCTTGACCTTGCTGTTCCAATCCGCGTAGAGGGCTTTGATGTTCCCTGAGACTTGACTGCTAACGAGCACATCGACAACGGCGCTGAGATTGCCGGTCGCTGTGACTTTAGCTTGGATAGAACCACGCTCAATGGGAACCGTTTCGTAGGTGATCACGTTTTGCAAATGCGCACGCCAAAATGCCCCCGCGATCGCCAATGCTAACGCCAGACTCGCCACTATCCCCCATCTGATCCATTTTGATCGAGAATGCCTCGCGGGGCGCATGCCCGTCACGACGCTTGGGCGTACCGGGAGTGGTGCTACCTGCGTGGGTGCCGTCGCCATATCTCACCTTCTCTAAGACCTTATCGTGGGCGCTGCGGCGGGTTGCGGCTGTGACACAGATCACACAAGCACGTGAATCCTGGTACGGAGGCAGTACGCTCTCCGCAGGGCTGAAAAGGCCTTATTGACATAAGGTTGGGTGCCGGAACAGACTCTTGCGAACAAAGGCGGGAGGAGAACAAATGAAAATGAGCGCTTGGGGATTGCTTGCCGGATTCGGGTTGGCTGTAGCGGGAGTGCTGGCGTGGGGTGTGACGGCGCAGGCGCAGAGCGTGCCGGAACAATATGTGGTGACTGGAAAAGCGGCGGACAAAATTCAGGAACACAATACGATCAACATGGCCACGGCGGAACGCATCGCGGAGTCGTGCGAGAAGGCCGCCACGGCGCAGGGCGTTCAGATCAGCGTGATCGTGCTCGATAACGCGGGCAACCACGTTTATTTCGACCGCATGGACGGCCAGGGATATCTGAATATCATCACGGCGGAGATGAAGGCGCGTACGGCCCTGGCGCTGCGGGCGCCGAGCAAGACCCTGATGAACCGGGTCATCCAGGATCCCATGTCGGAATTGCAGTTCATTCAACTGGGCGAATTTGCGAATTCGGGCGGGTTGCCCATCGCGGTGAACAATCAGATGATCGGCTTCGTCGGCGTGGGCGGGTCTGCGCCGCACCCGCCGGTGTGGAGCGATGAAATTTGCGGGCACAAGGCGCTCGAGGAAGTGTTCGGCAGCTCGGTGCCGCCGCTGCTCGAAGATATTCCCCCAGCGCAGAACCCCAATGCCGGCAAGACGCCGGTTCCCAAATTTGCCCCCGCTGTGGCGCCGAAGTCGGTTCTGCCAGCGGATTATGTAGTCACGGGCAAGGCTGCCAGCAATGTGTTTGACGGCATCCAGATTTCACTGGCGGCGGCGAAAAAGCTCGCTCGCGGCTGCCGGGACTGGGCGGCATCAAAGGGCGGATCGGCCTCGATCTATGTCCTCGACAATGCCGGTGAATTCGTGCACATGGAGCGCATGGATGGCCAGGCCTACAACAACATCCGCACGGCGCTGCTGAAGGCGCAGACCTCGCTCAAAACGCGGCAGCCGACATCCATCATCGGCGCGAACCTCAAAAACAATCCGGCCGGAACTCCGCGGCAAACGACGTACTTTAATCTCTTCTCGAACGCGGGCGGCGTGCCCATCGTGGTCGATGGGCAGATGATCGGCGCGGTCGGCGTCGGAGGAGGCGGAGACCAGATTGGCGGAGACGAGAAGTGCGCGGTGGAGGGGCTGAAGGCGGCGTTTCGCGAACACGTTACGCTGCCCGTATATCCAGACTCAGCGAAGTAGCGGCGGAGATTCGATCCGACGCCGCGCGGCTTTATATCTAACGGTATCTAAAGGCGCGAATTTTCCCGGCGACTCGGAATGCGCCCAGACGGTTCCGCGTGATCGGCGATTCCTGCATGCCGGGCCGTAGGCCGGAAGTTGGGACGAGCTTAATTACCGAAACCGTAGCACTTCCGGCCGTCCTGGGGGCAGGGCGGAAGCGGCGGAGGTGGCACCGCATAGGCAGGCCCGCCAGCTTTTTCCTTCGCTAACTGGTCTTCAAACTCTCTTTGGTACTGGTCGATATAAGCCTTATATCCCGCGGGGTCCATGAAGGGGTTGGTCTGGGGATCCTTCTGCCAACGCTCCAGCCGCCCGTCCATATCAAACTGATTGGAGTGGGAAACAAAAAACATGTCGGCCTTCAGACTCCTGAGGGTTTTGAAACCTCTTTCCCAGTCTTCGGGCATGTTGGGATATTTCGCATTTCCCAGTAAGGGGATCCCGGTGTTCATCCTCATGCTGCAGATGAAGACGGCATTGTACTTTTTGCCGCCTTCTTCCAGTTCCGCGCTCCAAGTGGTGCATCCTTTGGTGTGGGCCGGGGTCAAGTGCGCCACCAGGGTGAGTCCACCCAGTTTCACCTTCTCTCCATCGTGCAGAAGCTGATCGGGATGAACCGGCGTCCAGCTCTGGACACCTCGCTTGTTGTTGTAGGAGCTTTTGCCTCCGTCTTCGATGGCGGGAGCGTCTTCCGCCATCACCAGGACCTTTGCCCCCGTCCATTCCTTGAACTTCGCCAATCCGCCGATGTGGTCTGTATGCGCGTGAGACTGAAGGATGATTTTGACGTCGGACATCTTGAATCCGAGCGCCTCAATGTTGCGGCGGACTTCATCGGCTGGTCCTTCGGCGAGCGGATCGAGCAGAATATCGCCTTGGGCCGTGTGGAACAGAAAGGATGTGTTATCGGATAGGCCCACATAGTAGAGGTCGCCAAAAATGTGGAACGGCTTGATACTCCACTGGCCGTGTTTGATTCCGCCTGCCGCCCCTTGCTGGGCTGGGGTTGGGCCTTTTGACCAATCACGTTCGGCTAAAAACGATAGGAGAAGAATCAGCGGCAACATCGCCCCAAGCAGATAATGACGAATGCAATTCCTTCGTGGCATGTGCGTCTCCTGGCCTCACACTCGGCACTATATGGCGGAAGCGTGTGGGAGTCGAACCCACCATCCACCCCGCGAAGGGACGGATCGCCGGCTTTGAAGACCGGGAGGATCACCGGACCCCTTGCGCCTCCGTTTATGAAGCCGGTCGCGTGACGCGGGATCATACCATGGGGCCCGGCTTGCCACCGCTGTGCTGGCACAGCACGGCACGCTGCATCTCCGCCTATGCTGATTTTGGTTGGAGCCAGCCGGGAGATCGGGGGCGACTTATCTGGTTTTCAATTTTTTGCGGTGTTTCGACCAGCGGCCGAGCCGGTACTCATTGGTCTGCTGCGTTACCTTGTCGCGGATCTTTACCTCTACATCACCATTGGCATCGCAGAGGTACTCCTCTTCGATCAATAATTCCCGCGGTGAGGCGAAGCGAAGGACCGGCTGAGCGGCAAGATCCGATGAACCGCGCAACTGGGGATCAAAGGCCACTCGAATCTCGTCCCAGTTGCTGATCTCACCTTCGGGCTGATTGTTGGTTCCGAGATGCACGCATTCCAGGTAACGGAAGTAGCCGATATTGTGCACCGGATGATAGGAGCGGACCGTTCGCAGCGGCTGTTCGCCTCTCGATGGAAGCTTTGCGCCGCGAGGGAAGATCACATCGAAAATGGCGTTGCGGCCGTTGTCCGCTTCCCGCCAAACGCCAAAGTTTTTTGTGAAGCGATCGCGGAGGGGGCGGTCTTCGTGGCCTTCGGCGCGGATGGCCAATCCAATCGCCGTGGCCGAACGCATGTAGGCGGAACGCTGCACTCTGCGTCCAAACGTCTCGCGCAAGACGCGCGCGACGGGAGGCAGCTCCGACCCGCCTCCAGTGACGTATAAGGTATCGATCGGGTGGCCGGGATGAGCGGCGAGAAGAGTTTCCACGATTCCGCGGGTCGATTCCACCAAAGGACGGCAGCGTTCGTAGAATACGTCCGCGCCGATGGATACTTCGCCCCAACCTTTCCGAACCCGCTCCAAATCGATGGTGAGCTTGCGGCTATTGGGGTTGAGCGACTCCTTCTTCTCGCGGCATTCGTCGAATAGCAAGTACCACTCCGCCCCGGTAACCGACTCCTCGGTTTGGCCGGGCTTTCCTGCTTCCGACAAGGCCAGCAGAGCCAGAATTTCGTCGAAGTCATCGCCGCCTAAATCGGGAATGCCGTCCGAGGCGATGACAGAGCGCTCATTTTCGGCCAGATCGACCAGCGACACGTCGAACGTTCCGCCGCCCAAGTCATATACAAGGAGCCCGCCTTTCCGCGGATTCTTGCGGTCTATGTTGTTGCGGCAGGCGAACTCTACCGCGGCGGCCGAGGGCTCGTTCAACAGGCCAAGCACCTCGAAGCCCGCGGCCCGGGCTGCCTCTTGGGTGAGAAATCGCTGATTGCTGTTGGCGTTGGCCGGCACACCAAGCATCGCCTGGAGCCGGTCGAACTTTCTGGCGCCCAAGGTGGACTTCTCCATGAGTTCGCGTCTCAAGGCTGCCAGCATTTCGGTCATCAGCAGCGACACGTTGAGCCGCTGGCCGGCGATTTCGACCGCGGTGGCCAGACCGGCGTTCTTGAGCCGGCGCTTGAGAGAACGCAGGATCGTCCAGCCGGATTTGCCTTGCTGCTGGAGCGCCTCCCAGCCGTAAAGCCGTTTGTCGCCTGAAACAGCAAGCAACGAGGGAAACCAGTCCCGCACCCGTCCGTCGGGGGCCTCGAAATTCACAAGCGGATAATTGCCGCGATCCGCCGCAGCGACGACGACTCGAGTGGTTCCAAAATCGATTCCGATTCTCATGACGATATCATTGTAAGTTGGCGCATTGCTCAGGCCAAGGGTGAGATTAAACTAACATCTCGCTGGCTACGTCTTAGGCTGAGGAAATCATGGATGTAGGTCGCAGACTTGCGCTGGTTGAGTCCGCGCCGGAATTGCGGAGTAATGCCTAGCCTATTCGCCATCGTTGCATTGGGATTGTTCCTGGGGATGCGCCATGCGACCGATCCCGATCACGTGGTGGCCATCACCACGATCGTCAGCCGCGAGCGGAAGACGTGGCACGCAGCCATCATCGGCGCACTGTGGGGGCTGGGGCATACGATCACCATCATCGTCGTCGGCTCCGCAATCATTTTGCTCAAGCTGACAATCCCGCCGGCGCTTGGCCTGACCATGGAATTGTCGGTGGCGTGCATGCTGATCCTATTGGGAATATTGAATCTGAGCGGACTGTTGCGCCGGACGATGGACTGGCTGGCGATCCGCGGCTATGGTCTGGGCGCGCATGCGCACGTGGTTTCCGGACGAGTGATGCTTCACACCCACGATGCCGGCCGCGGATTTGAGTTTGGCAACGAACGGCCGGCATTTGCCTGGACGCCCCAGTGGTGCCAAAGGCTGGGAATCTTTCATGTTCTGCGGCCGCTGGCGATTGGAATCGTGCACGGCCTTGCCGGATCGGCCGCCGTGGCCTTACTTGTTCTCACGACCATCAGTCGCCCCGGATGGGCCATCGGCTACCTGCTCGTTTTTGGGATCGGAACCATCGTCGGGATGATGCTGATTACCACAGCGATCGCTCTTCCCTTCACCTATACGCTGAGGCATTTTGCGCGTTTGAATCAAGCGCTGGCGATAGCCTCCGGAGCGATCAGCCTTAGCTTTGGACTGTTCCTGTGCTACCAAGTTGGGATTTCCGAGGGGTTGTTCACTGGGCATCCGAACTGGGTGCCTCGCTAAAGCACACCTGCTGCAAACTTCTCCAGCATGATTTTGTCTTCGGAACCTCAATACTTTCGGAGATCAATGGCAGGAGATCGCAATATGATCTGGCGCGCGCGGCCCCAAAGTGATGCTTGCGCACACGGCCAGGTCTGAAGCCGAGCGGGCCAGCAACTTGACCACGCATCCCCGTACTCGAAAGGGTGCTCGCGAGCGCACTCGCGCCACCGTAAACGTGAGGAATATTCCTAAGCTCTGCGTTCATCGCCGCGACTGTCTCTTTCCAGTTTTCGGATCCATCGGCGACGATCACAAGCGTTGCCAGATAGTTGAATCCCTCGGCGAAACCCAAGCGATCGGGATCGAGAGCGGCAGGGCGAATTCTAGTGCGGTTGAGAAAGACGGCCTCCCCGCACAGGGAAATCTCGATGTGGGAATCGACTTCACGGAAATTCCAACGTTCGCCGTGAGCTACGCGTCCTGCGGCGAGGGCATCCCAAAAGATCCCGCGGCTGCCCCGGCCCATCTCAACACGCAGCGATTGACGGAATCTCGCATCCCTATAGGGGATGACATGATCGGGAAGATATTCGAGTGACGCGCCTTCCCCTATCCGAATCTGGGTTTCCTGCACAGCTGGCTGGCCCCGAGTGCGATAAACGCGCGTGGCTGACGGGGTCGTCAAGCATACGCGCGTATGGGGCTCCTGGACGATCTGCGTAAATAAGAAATCGCTGCCGACGAGCCCGCCCGTGGGGTTCAACAACATCAAATAGGCCGTACCGTCGGCAAGCTCGATTGGCGCGAGTGCTTGCAAAGGGAGCCGGAAGCGGCATTGCGCAAGCGTCGTTTTTCCGAGCCGCCGCTCGAATCGCAAGCCCAGGAAGCCGTCGCGCCCTACCCGTTCAGGATTCGAACAGGAGTGTGCGGCGAATCCAATCGGTGACGGTGTCCATTCCGGTGCCATCTTTGAGGTTGGTGAAGACGTGAGGTTTACCCCGGCGAATATTTGTGGTGTCTCGTTCCATGACCTCGAGGCTTGCGCCCACATAAGGGGCCAGGTCGATCTTGTTGATGACCAGAAGCCCGGAGTTGGTAATTCCCGGCCCGCCTTTTCGCGGAATTTTGTCGCCCTCGGCCACATCGATGACGTAAATCGTAGCATCCACGAGTTCCGGACTGAACGTCGCGGCCAAGTTGTCTCCGCCGCTCTCGATCAGAAGCAAGTCAAGATCCGGAAAGCGCCGCTGCAGCACAGCGCAAGCTTCGAGGTTCACCGAAGCATCCTCGCGGATCGCGGTATGAGGACATCCGCCCGTCTCTACGCCGATGATCCGGTCCGGCGGAAGCGCCTGGCGACGCACCAGAAATTCGGCATCCTCTCGCGTGTAAATATCATTGGTGATGACGGCGATATTTTTGCTTTGCCGAAAACGCGTGCACAGCGCCTCGACCAAGGCCGTCTTGCCCGATCCCACCGGGCCACCAATCCCAATTTTGAGGGGTTTGGGAATCACGATCGGAACAACCTCGCATCGAGAGTCGCGTGGCGCATGGCGGCAATTTCAATTCCCGGGGCGAAACTCCAAATGTCAGCCATATCCTTGCCTTGAACTTCCTCGGCCAGCCGCGCGATGGAGGGCGCCAAAGCCCAGAGAATTCGCTGCCCGGCGAGCTGCCCCAGTGACAACAAGCGCAATGAGGCCGCAATCAGTGCAGCGCAGCTGGAATAAAGATAGGCACGAGCCATTTCGGTTTCCGGCCACTCAAGCGCGGCGCCGACCACGCCGAAAGCCATTGCGTGATGCCCCGGAGTTTGCCCCTTCTCAACCACGTCAAAGAGGTCAGCCGTCAATCCCAGCGAGGCAAAAGGCCCACCCATGTGGGCTGCGATGCGCAATACCTGTCTCCCCATCTGGCGGCTGGCATCGCGCAGTTCACTTACCGGCTTCATCGCATCGAGGCGGCGGTCAATGTCCGCGCACTGTTCCATCCTCGCGGCGCGATTGGAGAGAGCCGCCGCCTTCCGCGAGGCGAGTGCGGCGACGGCATCGGTCGGCGCGACAGAACCCTGAAGGTAAGAAAGCAGGAACCGCTGGACACCCTCCGCGTCGCGAATGGTTCCCTCCGCGGCGTAGGTTTCGAGCCCGAAGGAATGTGCATACGAGCCCGCGGGAAATAAGCCGTCGCTGAATTGCAGCAGGCTGAGGAAAGCCTCACCGTTCATGTGGGCTGCCTTTTCCGATCGGTTGGAAGGCAAGGCTGCATTTTTCCCAGCGCGCGCCGATTCGGCCGAGCAACTGGGTCATTGCAGAATCATCCGGCACCAGCAGCCTCTCTCCGGCGACTGCCAGAGGAAAGTGCAAGTTTCCAATTTCGAAGGCGATCCGGATCGCCTCTTGCTGGTCGCGGGCATGAATAGCTAAAAGGGGTTCGCTCGCAGCCCCCATCGCCAAGTACCAGTCTGGTCCGATCCACATGATTTGACCGGGTTCGATCTGCACTCCCGTCGGAAGCGCGACGCCGATTTCGCGCCCTTTTTCCGTAGTGAAACGGCCACGCATCCAGCGACGCTGCTCCCACGTCAGGAGGAGGCGGTCAGTCTCTTTGCCGTCTAAATCCTCGCCGCTGACATTTATAGGTAACGTATCGACAACGATCGCCGGCCGAGCTGGGAAAAGTCTCAAAGGTCTTGCCACTCAAAAAAGGAAATAGCGCTGGGCCATCGGTAGAATCGTCGCCGGCTCGCACGTCAGCAGTTCACCGTCGGCGCGTACCTCATATGTTTCCGGATCCACTTCCATGCGAGGCAAAGCGTCGTTGTTGACCATGTCCCGCTTGGAAATCCGGCGGCAGTTTTTTACCGCCACCGGCAGCTTTTTTAAACCCAGGCTTGCGGGGACGTTCGCATTTATCGCGGCTGCGGACAAAAATATAAGGGAGGTGCGATGCAACGCCGCGCCATAGCTGCCGAACATGGGCCGGAAGAGCACCGGCTGCGGCGTGGGGATCGAGGCGTTGGCGTCGCCCATGGCCGACCACGCGATCATTCCGCCCTTGATTACGAGTTCGGGCTTCACCCCGAAGAATGCCGGTTGCCAAAGGACCAAATCGGCGAACTTGCCGGTTTCGATGGAACCGATTTCGTGAGCAACGCCGTGCGCGATGGCAGGGTTGATGGTGAACTTGGCCACATAGCGCCGCACCCGCAGATTATCGCTGCCCGTCTTCTCTCCAGGCAGCGGTCCTCTTTGCCGCTTCATTTTGTCGGCCGTCTGCCAAGTCCGGATAATCACCTCTCCGATCCGGCCCATGGCCTGAGAATCCGAAGACATCATGCTGATGGCGCCCAAATCATGCAGAACATCTTCCGCCGCGATGGTTTCAGCGCGGATGCGCGATTCGGCAAATGCCACGTCTTCCGGAATGGAAGGACTGAGATGATGGCAGACCATCAGCATGTCCAGGTGCTCGTCCAGCGTGTTCACCGTGAACGGCATGGTCGGATTCGTCGAGGACGGAAGGCAGTTTGGCTCGCCGCACACGCGAATGATGTCGGGCGCGTGTCCACCGCCGGCGCCCTCGGTGTGATAGGTGTGAATGGTGCGGCCCTTAAACGCGCGGATCGAATCTTGAACGAAGCCGGCTTCGTTAAGCGTGTCCGTGTGAATCGCCACCTGCACGTCGAGTTCATCGGCGACAGACAGCGCGCAATCGATAGCGGCAGGCGTCGTTCCCCAATCTTCGTGGAGTTTGAGACCGATCGCGCCGGCCAGGATCTGCTCGCGCAACGGTTCAGGAAATGAAGCATTTCCTTTGCCGAGAAAACCGAGATTGATCGGAAAGCCCTCGCTGGACTCCAGCATGCGATGAATGTTCCACGGTCCGGGCGTGCAGGTTGTGGCATTGGTTCCCGTCGCTGGCCCCGTGCCGCCGCCGATCAGCGTGGTCAGGCCCGCAGACAGGGCGGTCCAGACCAGTTGGGGGCAAATAAAGTGAACGTGGGCGTCGATGCCGCCCGCGGTGACGATTTTTCCTTCGCCCGCAATCGCTTCCGTGCCTGCGCCGACAATCATTCCTGGAGTGACACCGCTCATGATGTCCGGATTGCCCGCCTTGCCAATGCCCACGATCCGTCCGCCGCGAATTCCAACGTCCGCCTTCACAATTCCCCAATGGTCCACGATCACCGCATTGGTGATCACTACATCGAGGGCGCCGGCGTGCGAGGTCGCTGTGGCAGACTGGCCCATGCCGTCTCGCAGCACCTTGCCGCCGCCAAATTTAGCTTCGTCGCCCGGAGTGGTGAGGTCGCGTTCGATTTCGATCAGGAGTTCGGTGTCCGCCAGCCGAACGCGATCGCCCGTGGTGGGTCCATAAAGGCTGGCGTATTGCCTGCGCGGGATCTCCAGAGTCACGCTGGTTAGCTCCCCTCAAAGCCTTGCGACCCGGCAGCTTCGCACGCCGCCTTCCTTCGCGGGCTTTGTTCAATCGACTGGCCTGCTGGACCGTTGGTGAGTCCGTTCAGGCCGAATACCTTCGCTTCGCCGCCCAACTCCACCAGCGTCACTTTCTTGTCGTCGCCGGGCTCGAAGCGCACGGCGGTTCCCGCGGGGATATTGAGCCGCATTCCGAAAGCTCGCGCTCGATCGAAACGCAAGCTCCGATTGACTTCAAAGAAATGAAAATGCGAACCGACCTGGATGGGGCGGTCGCCGACGTTGGCAACCTCGAGTTCCGTCGTGCGGCGGCCGGCATTGGCTACCACGGGATTCGCCGCCAGAAGATACTCACCCGGAATCATCGGTCGTCACCTGCCTTCCGCCATAGCTAACGAATCGGATGATGCACGGTCACGAGCTTGGTGCCGTCGGGAAAAGTCCCCTCTACTTGAACGTCCGCGATCATCTCCGGCACGCCTTCCATCACATCTTCGCGGCGCAGAATGGTTGCGCCGTACTCCATTAGCTCAGAGACGGATTTGCCATCTCGAATGCCTTCCAAAATCTCGGCGGTGATCAATGCCACCGATTCCGGATGATTCAGCTTCAGGCCTCGGGCGCGGCGCTTACGCGCTAAATCGGCCGCGGCGGCGATCATCAGCTTCTCAATTTCTCTGGGCGTTAAATGCATGGCGCTGATTGTGCAGCGGACCGCAGTTTATCGAATGCCTACTCAATACTCCACAGAGTTTTTGTTGGCTTCAGCGAAACTCGCCGGCGGCACGCCACGCTTATGACTTTCTAAGGCCGCGTTTATGCGCGGTTTATGGCTATCGCCTACAGTGATTCCGCGAAAGATCAATAAATGTGATTCGGCCCATCGCAACTTTGCGTTTTGCCTCGACAGCCGTTCGCGCTACTTTGCTTCGTGTCATTTGAGAGTAGCGAATTTTTAATGGAATATTCGCATACGCCCGTAAAGCACTTCCGCCCAGCGGCGATCGCATTGCCGGTTATGCCGGCGGGCTATTTTTCGATCAGGCCTCAGGTGAATTTGTCTTACGCCATTCCCCTTTCCGTAGAACCGGTCTGGAGTTGCTTCGGCGGCTAGTTTTCGCGGGCCGGTGCTGTGCCGCGGCTCAGTTGCAGTAGGTAGAAGTGACAAATTCACATCGAAATGAGGACTGCTATGTCCGCCAGAGCAATAGAGGTGTCGCTAGGAGTCAAGGCGCTCGGTGTTCGAGCTTTACGAACTCTCGCGCTGGGACGATGTTGGCCCGCTTGGCTGGCTGCGTTCCTGATACTCGTCGCATCACCGCTATGGGCGCAGACCTTTACGCCCTCCGCCAACGTCGGGGTCGGAATACAAACCAGCTATCAGAACGTCGATCCCACTGGCGGAAGCGATCTCAATCAGTTCGCGCTGGACCACGCTCGTATTTACTTAAGCGGAACCATCACCCCTAACATCAGTGTCATGTTTAATACCGACTACAACTCTGCAACCAACAACATGGGCATATTGGACGCGGTGGGACAGTTCCACATATCGTCCGGGTTCAACGTCTGGTTCGGCCGTTTTCTTCCACCGAGCGATCGCGACAACTTCACTGGTCCGTTCTACTCCAACGAGTGGGCCGTATATACGGATGGCATCCAGGACGGCTATGCAGCCGTCTTTCAAGGCCGCGACAATGGCGCAGCGTATTGGGGCGACTTCAAAGCGGGGATAGCCAAAATAAAAGTCTCGGCGGGCGCATTCGACGGAGCTTCCGTCGACGGAAATTCGGATGTCATCTTTGCCGGCCGCGTTCAACTCGATTTCTGGGATCCCGAGGGCGGCTATTACCTCAACAGTACTTACTACGGGGATAAAAACCTCCTCGCTCTAGGCGTGGCAACTCAGGTACAGACCAACAAGACGGCCACCACTGGCGACTTCCTCATGGAAAGGAAGGTGAAGGGCGGCGGGGCCTTCACGATCGAGAGCGAGTTTTCCCGTTACAACGGGTTCGGCGGATATAACGCAAATTACGTCAAGAGCGAAGGGGCCTATTTGCTTGCATCCTTCCTCATTCCAAAAGAAGTCGGCGTGGGCAAGTTCGAGCTTCTCGGCAAGTACGCGGGGGCCGAGTTCACCGATGGGCTCATCACTCCGCTGGTACGGCACCCGAGCTATCAGCAGAAAACTACGGAAGTGGACTTCGACTACATCATCAAGCAGTTCGACGCGCGCTTGATGAGCTTCTTCAAAGACACCCGCTTCAACGCCGTCAACAGCGATTTCTTTGAGGCCGGCATCGGCCTGCAGTTCCAGATTTCTAAGGATATTCGCTAGCAAAAACCTAAGGAGGAACCCATGAAACGCATCACCAGGCTTATCGCTGTAAATTCAACGGGAGGACCACCGGCATATAACCGCATGCTGATCGCAGTTTTGCTGGTTGCCACGGGAATGGCCTTCTCTGGGGCGGCCAAAGCTCAGGACACCATCAAGGTGGGCATCTTGCACTCTCTTTCGGGCACGATGGCCATCAGCGAGACGACACTGAAAGACACGGACCTGATGATGATCGAGGAGCAGAACAAGAAGGGCGGATTGCTTGGCAAGAAACTGGAGGCCGTCGTCGTCGATCCTGCGTCCGATTGGCCGCTGTTCGCCGAGAAGGCGGCGGAATTGTTGGAAAAGGACAAAGTCGCCGTGGTCTTCGGGTGCTGGACCTCGGTCTCCAGAAAATCAGTGCTGCCTGTTTTCGAGAAAGATGACGGCTTGCTCTTTTACCCTGTTCAATACGAAGGCGAAGAGTCGTCCAAGAACGTCATCTACACCGGCGCCGCTCCGAACCAGCAGGCCATCCCGGCAGTCGATTATTTGATGAACGAAGTCGGCGTGAAGCGCTGGGTACTTGAGGGAACGGACTACGTCTACCCCCGAACGACGAACAAGATTCTCGAGGCCTATCTGCATTCCAAAGGCGTCAAACCCGAGGACATTTCCATCAACTACACGCCATTCGGGTACTCCGACTGGCAGGCGCGCGTCGCGGCCATCAAGAAGTTCGGCTCAGCCGGAAAGAAGACCGCAGTCGTCTCTACGATCAACGGCGATGCTAACGTTCCCTTCTACAAGGAGCTGGGCAACCAGAAGATTTCGGCGGAGGACATTCCGGTTGTCGCTTTCTCGGTAGGCGAAGAAGAACTTTCGGGCTTGGACGCCAAGCCTCTTGTCGGCCACCTGGCAGCCTGGAACTACTTCGAAAGCATCAACACACCGGAGAACAAGGCGTTCATCCAACGGTGGCACGCCTTCATCAAGAATCCCAAGCGGACCACCAACGATCCCATGGAAGCGAGCTACATCGGCTTCAATTTGTGGGTGAAGGCGGTGCAAAAGGCCGGAACAACGGACCCGGAAAAGGTAATTGCCGCGCTGCCGGGCCTTGAAACGCCGAACCTTACTGGCACCATGGCCAAAGTGTTGCCGAACCATCATATTACCAAACCAGTTTTTATCGGCGAGGTACGCGCTGATGGACAGTTCGATGTGGTTTGGAAAACCACCGGGGCGATTCCGGGCGAGGCGTGGTCGCGTTATCTCCCGGAAGATGCTAACGTCGTGGCAGACTGGGTAACGCTCAAGTGCGGTAACTACAATAAAGCAACCAAGAAGTGCTCGGGACAGAACTACAAGTGAAGAGAGGTCTTCTCCGGGCTGGCGGGCAGTGGCTCCTTTTAGCGCTGCTGCTCGCCAGCCGGAGTGCCGTTCCGGGATATGCACAGTCGCCGAGCGATACCACGTTCCTGGCGACGCTCGGAGAGTTGCGCGACGCCACGTTCGACGATAAAGACAAGATCGTTGAGCGGCTGGCCGAGAGCGGTCATCCGAATGTGGCCGCCGTTCTCACGGCCCTCGCGGAGGATCGTCTCTATTTCCGTAACCAGGATCAGAAGATTTTCCTCATCAAACCGGGTGAAGAGGATTCGCCCACGCTCGACCTGATCGATCCGCTTACTCTGAAAAGCGCAGGCTCGGCCTCTTCCGACGACTTAAGCAAAATCCTCACGAATAACCATTTGCGGCGCATCTTGCAGACAACGCTGGCTCGCTTCAAGTTGTCGAGCACGGACGCACCCGTCCGTTTGGACGCCGTGCGAGACATGGAGCAAGACTTGGACGAAGGCAACGTTCAGCTATTGCGCGAACGGAGCAGCGTCGAAACGAACTCCGGGGTTAAGAAGGAAATCGGCATAGCCTTGGCCCTCGCGGCGTTGGACGGTTCGGATACGCCGGCGCGTCTCGCCGCTATTTCGACGCTCCGCTACAGCCTTCGCCAGGATGTGCTGAACAAGTTGGAGGCTTTGCTCGAGAAATCCCCGGACGGCAGCTTTGTTGAAAGCGATGAGCACGTGCGGGCGGCAGCCGCGACGGCGGTGAAGTCCATCAATCGGCAGCGCACGTTCTATTCCGGCATCCAAACTTTATTTTTTGGACTGAGTCTCGGATCCGTGCTCGTGCTGATTGCCATCGGACTCGCGATTACGTTTGGCGTCATGGGAGTCATCAACATGGCGCACGGCGAGCTAATGATGCTCGGCGCCTATACCACGTACGTTGTCCAAGTGGCTATGCCCGGACGCACCGGCATCTCTATCCTCGTGGCCATTCCGGCGGCGTTCCTGGTTGCAGCGCTGACTGGTGTGCTGATCGAGCGAACGATCATCCGTTTTCTTTACGGCCGGCCCTTGGAGACGCTGCTCGCCACGTTTGGCGTCAGCCTCATCCTGCAGCAGTTGGTTCGTTCCATATTTACGGCGCTCAACCGATCTGTCGAGACGCCCGCCTGGATGAGCGGCACACTGCAGTTGAACGATGCACTCTCAATTACTTACAACCGCCTCTATATCGTGATCTTCACGCTGCTTGTTTTCGCGGCGCTTCTCGTCGTTCTGAAGTACACGCGGATCGGTCTCGAAATCAGGGCTGTTTCGCAGAACCGTGCCATGGCCAAAGCCATGGGCATCCGCAGCGAGTGGGTTGACGCGATAACTTTCGGGCTCGGTTCGGGAATTGCCGGCATCGCCGGCGTGGCCCTGAGTCAACTGACCAACGTAGGTCCGAACCTAGGGCAGAATTACATCATCGACTCGTTTTTAGTCGTGGTCTTCGGCGGAGTCGGGAATCTCTGGGGCTCATTGATGGGCGGCATGTCCATGGGGGTCGTTAACGAGCTCCTCGAGCCCTATTATGGAGCTGTGCTGGCCAAGATTTTTGTGCTTGTAGCGCTGATTCTGTTCATTCAGATCCGTCCCCGCGGCCTATTCCCGCCAACCGGCCGCGCCTCGGAAAACCAGTAGTCACATGCGCCGATACACCATATGGGCCAGCGCGCGACAGGATTCCGGCACCCCGTGGTTCCTGGGCGCGCTCGCCCTCATCGCCGTCGCGGTGCCGATCCTCAATCTGGTTGTCTCCCCGTCATCGCCGCTTCACGTCTCTACGTATGGACTCACGTTGATTGGCAAATACCTCTGCTATGCGCTGCTGGCGCTTTCCGTGGATTTGATCTGGGGATACTGCGGGATCCTGAGCCTTGGGCATGCGGCCTTTTTTTCGCTAGGGGGCTACGCGATAGGCATGTATCTCATGCGTGAGATCGGCCCCAGAGGCGTGTACGGCAATCCGGTATTGCCCGACTTCATGGTCTTCCTCAACTGGAAGTCGCTGCCATGGTTTTGGTATGGCTTCAACCATTTCTGGTTTGCTCTCATCATGATTATGCTCGCGCCCGGTTTGCTGGCGTTGGCGTTCGGATGGTTTGCCTTCCGGTCGCGGGTCACTGGCGTCTATTTGTCGATCATCACCCAGGCGCTCACCTACGCACTGATGCTGGCGTTTTTCCGCAACAACATGGGTTTTGGCGGCAATAATGGGTTCACCGATTTCAAAGACATCTTGGGTTTCCGGCTAGACTCCGATCGTGTTCACGTTGTCCTTTTGCTGATCACCGCATTCATGCTCGGAGTCAGTTACCTGCTGTGCCGCATGATTGTCTCGTCCCGTGCAGGGCGGGTGATCCGGGCGATCCGCGACGCGGAGAGCCGCACGCGCTTTCTCGGTTATCGCGTGGAATCGTACAAACTATGGATTTTCGTGTTTTCCGCTGTTCTCGCCGGTATCGCCGGCGCGCTTTACGTTCCGCAGATTGGCATCATCAATCCCAGTGAGTTTTCGCCGATCAATTCAATTGAAGTCGTCATCTGGGTGGCAGTAGGAGGGCGGGGGACGCTCTATGGCGCGGCTGCCGGAGCCATGCTGGTGAACTACGCGAAGACCTACTTTACTACCGCGCTTCCCGAAGCCTGGTACTACGCGCTCGGCGCGCTGTTCATCCTGGTTACGCTGTTTCTGCCGCGCGGGATCATTGGCTTGCTGCCGGACCGGGCACGAGCACATAAAAAACAAATGGAGCGGCTGCGAATTCAAGTGGATCGCGCGCAGCCATCAAGAAAATGAGCGCTCGCGGCAAGGTCCTTCGTATCGAGCAGCTAACCGTGAGCTTTGACGGTTTCAAGGCGCTCAATGGGCTCACGCTGCAGGTTGAGCCAGGAGAGTTGCGCTGCGTCATCGGACCGAACGGCGCGGGCAAAACCACCATGATGGACGTGATCACCGGAAAAACGCGTCCGGATGCGGGATCGGCATGGTTTGGCGACAAAGTGAATTTGCTAACGCTTTCCGAGCCGGAAATCGCCAACGCAGGAATCGGGCGGAAATTTCAGAAACCGACCGTATTCGAACAACTGACGGTGGTCGAAAATCTTGAGCTGGCCCTGGCCGGCGACAAGTCTTTCTGGAAGATGTTGTTTGCCCGCAGAACGGCTGCGCAACAAGATAGAATCGACGAGGTCCTCGAGGTCATCGGCCTTGCCGAGCAACACCATCTGCCGGCAAGCGTGCTCTCCCATGGCCAGAAGCAATGGCTGGAGATCGGCATGTTGCTGATGCAAGATCCTGAATTGCTCCTGGTTGACGAGCCGGTTGCGGGCATGACCCCGCAAGAGATCGAGCGCACCGCCAGGCTTCTTCAGTCGCTCGAGGGCGAGCACTCGGTAGTGGTGGTCGAGCACGACATGGATTTCGTTCGTTCCATCGCCAAGCGGGTCACGGTGCTGCACGAAGGGCGCGTCCTGGCCGAAGGCGACATGAATCAGGTCCAGAAGGATCCCCGCGTCATAGACGTTTACCTCGGAGCGTAACGGTGCTGTCGATCAAAGCGTTCAATCAGTTCTATGGCGGCAGTCACACTCTGTGGGACGTCGATCTTTGCGTCCCCGCCGGCTCGCTCATGTGCCTGATGGGCCGCAATGGCATGGGCAAGACCACGCTTCTCAAGTGCATCATGGGCCTGCTGCCGTCAACTTCGGGGAGCATTACTTTCGAGCAGATTGACCTGCTGAAACGTCCGCCTGAGGAGAGGGCCAGGGTTGGCATTGGCTACGTGCCACAAGGGCGTGAGATTTTTTCGCATCTGACGGTGGAGGAAAATCTGAGTGTTGGGCTAGGCGTGCGCAAGAACGGCGCCCGGGCCATTCCGCCGCATATCTTCGAGTTATTTCCCGCGCTGAAACAAATGCTGAAGCGGCGCGGAGGCGATCTTTCCGGCGGGATGCAACAGCAACTGGCGATCGGGCGGGCGCTCGTTCTCGAGCCGAAGTTACTGATTCTCGATGAGCCTACCGAAGGGATTCAGCCGAATATCGTCCATGAAATTGGCAGCATCATCCTCAATCTGAACAAGCAACTCGGGTTGACCGTGCTTCTGGTTGAACAGAAGTTGCCGTTCGCGCGCCGCGTGGCGAGCGAGTTCTGCATCCTCTCCAACGGGCGGCGAGTCGCATCGGGAGCGATTACCGAATTGACGGATGAAGTCGTGCGCGCGCATCTGAGCGTATAAACACTCCCTGATCCAGCAGACGGTCATAACCCCTAACGAGGCGCCCAAAACAGCTCATTCTAGAGGAAGAATATGCCAGGTAATCGCGCCTTGATCTGCAAGCGCTCATTGCCTCGTTATGGAAGCGAAAACGATCGATTTTGCGCCGTCGTGCGGCGATAGCCTTCCAATTCCCATTGCCGGGGTCAAAGGAGCAAGAACTTGCCGCGATTTTACACCGTTTTGACTTGCGGGTTCACCAGAAGTTGAAGGCTAATAGGCGATACAATTCCGGACATTCCGAACTCGATTGGACGCGGCGAAGAACATGCTTTTTCAGATCGCTGAAAAGCTACAAGACAATTCCATTATCATCTCCCTCACAAGCACGGGGTGGACCGCCGCGAGCTTGGCTATTCTTCATTACTACAGCATGTTTGTGCTTGTGGGATCGATGGTGATCGTGGACCTGCGCGTTTTGGGCATTTTGGGCAGGAGTTACAACGCCACGGCTATGGCAAGGCGGATCTTCCCGTGGGTGTGGGTTGCCCTGGGGGTCAATTTAGTTTCAGGCTTCATCATGTTTGCCGGTGACGCTACGGCATATGTGCCGACCTGGAGCTTTCAACTTAAGATTCTGGTGGTGCTGCTCGCAATTGTGTTTGGCACGCTCGTGCGATGGAGAATACCCAAATGGGAAGAGTCTCCCGTTCGGCGGACAGAGGCCAAAATCATCGCGGTTATCTCCATTCTGTTGTGGATCGGAGCCATTCTGATGGGCGTCGAGGTCCCAGCAATTTCCGGAATCGGCTAAACGGGTCAGCGGTCGAACCTTCGGCATGCATACTGAAGTTTTCGAAAGGAGGGCTGCGTGATTGGGTCGTCTCTGGTGCCCCTGGGGCATTGGCTGCAGAATCGATCGTTCGCGCTTAGCATCGGCGACTCTCGCTGGGCTTATCCGTTTATACAAGCCACTCATTTCAGCGGCATCTCTTTGTGGATCGGAACTAATTTCGCGGTGGACCTGAGCTTACTCGGCATCGGAAACAAGGACCATACGCCGGGCGAGCTCTCCGATTCTCTGTTTTTCTGGAATTGGGTGGGGTTTGCCACGGCAGCTCTTGGAGGTTTTTTACTGTTTTCAGTTTCGGCGGAGACCTTCGTAATCAACCCCGCGTTTCTGGCGAAGCTGAGCATCTTGGTTCCGGCCGCACTGATTACCCATATCGTTATTCAGTGCAAGATCCACGATTGGGACCGGGAACCAAAACTCCCGCAAATTGCCAAATGCGCCGGATCGATCGAATTGCTTTTATGGTTTTGCGTGGCGACAGCGGCAGTGCTCATCCCGTACGGGCCGCTCGTGTATTGACTCCGCGGTTCAGAACGGAGCGCTGTTTGAGACTGTGTAGGCCATCAGCATCTGTCCGACAAGCTGTAGAGAGCGGGCATCGCATTTTCCAGCTCTTGCCCTAACCGGTCCGCGATGCAGATAGGCGGAATCGCCCAACAAAGCGGTGGGAATTCCAGCTTGAATCAACGGCAGCCGATCGTCTTGGACTTCGGAAGCCGTAATTACCTGGAAGATATGCGGATCAAGTTGGGCGCCGGCATGCCAAGCGGATTTCATAGCTCCCGCAGAGTTCTGTATGGGCCATTGCTCCTTCAGGGTCTTTAAATCCGCTTGGCATACTCCATCCACAACGATCGCGGATTTCGGCTTACTTTGGCCATAGATCTCGTCTAAGTGACTCGCAAAATATTTGGAGCCAAGCAGTTCGCCATCCGTGGAATTCGGCTGGTCCGCGATCGCCGCTCTGGCCCCGTCAAAAAACACCATGTCGACCCCGAATTTTGGCGGAAGGTTCGAGCTGCCGAAAGCTCGCGCCAGTTCGAGAAGCACGGCGGCACCGGAAGCTTCATTTGGACCAAAAGCAGAGCCCGCCGCGCTGCTGTCGTAATGTGTGGCAATCACGATACGGGGCTCGCTGGTGAAGAAATGGGCGATGATGTTGGTCAGACGATACTGTTTTCCGTTCGAGCCGTACTCGGTCCAATTCTGGGTCTCGACTTTCTGAGCGAGCAGGCCCATCTCAGACAGCAAAAAGCCGCGCACTTTGTCATGCCCCGGGGCACTTACGTAGCGGTTGCCATAACGGAGCTGCTGGCCGACATCCGCGAGCATCTCATTGCCGTCCAGGGGTTGCGATTCCGCAAAGGCCCTCTTTAATACCTGAGCCGTCAAAAATTCTATCGGCGAGTAATCGTCAGTTAAGACCGGATATGGCGAGAGCTCAAACCTGCTATCCACGTCGATGAGTTTGGCGGGAAGCGAGCGGATCAAAGGTTCGCGGCTCGCCGCGGAAGCAGCGCCCAAGTCCACTCGATTCGCACTGTTATAGCCGACCAGCATCACATTTTGCGAATCGGTCTTTTCCGGCCAGGCCACCGCGAAAAAATAGCTGTTGGGGAAAGCCGCCCGAAAGGTCTTGATTTCAGACATGATCAGCGAGGGCTGTTGGCGCGATAAATCTCCGATAACGTTGGCGACGAAGATTCCATCGGGAGTCAACTTTTGCCTGGCTTCCTCGAAGAATTCTCGAGTTACAAACTGAGGCGGAACGGAAAAAAAAGAGTAATACACGTCGCTGAAGATCAGGTCATATTGTTTGGAAGTCGTTCGAAGAAACCTGCGGCCGTCTTCGACATGGGGGTGCAGGCGCGGATTACTCCGCACATTAAAGTAGCGTTGCGCCAAAGAAAATAAGGAAGGCTCGATATCGACGACATCGACCGAGGCCTGCGGCAATTCCTGCAAGATCGCTTTGGGAATGGAGTAAGCCCCGCCTCCGATGACCAGCGCGTTGTCCACTCTCGGCGTGAAGATTTTATAAAGGGAATAATATCGCGTGTAGTCATAGACCAGATCCGTGGCGTCCTGCGAATCCAGGAACATTGCGCCCTCGCCGGCGCCCGCGCTGTTTTCGTCCTGCTGAAAAAATCTTGCCGGCCTGCCGGCGTATTGGCCGTCATAGATGGCAATTTGCTGATATACGGCGTCTTTTCTGTATAAAACACTTCGATCCGTTCGCCCGCTCGTGAAAGCTGCCGCGCCCAGCGCCAGCATCCACACAAGCAAGGATTGGCCGAGACGTCTTTTGCCGATCCCTAAAAAGATGAGCGGCGCCAGACCCAGGGTGGAGAGCAGGAATCCGGTAGCGATAAAGATTCGATCGATGCCCAGATGAGGGATGAGTATAAAACCGGCGCACAAACTGCCTGCAATACTCCCCAAGGTCGACCAAAAGAAAATACCTCCGGCGACGCTGCCAATGCCTTTTTGGGGAACATAAACGCTCTGCAACTTGACCGCATAGGGACACATCATCCCCAGCAATAATGCGGGAAAAAGGAAGAGGAGGAGCGCCGATACCAGAGGGCCGGCCACAATCGACAGCTTGGAACTCAGAGCGGGTAACACTATTTTCCCAATGGTGAAGAGGGAGAGCAAGGCCACCCCGCTGGCAAAAATTAATCCGAAGAAGCGGCGCAAGCTGGGGTACCTGTCCGCCAGGATTCCTCCGACGTAATACCCGCAACTCAGCGCGATGAGAATTACGGTAATGACGCCCGAAACTGTAAAGATGGTATTCCCGTAGTACGGGCTCAGGACCCGAACGCCGACGACCTCTATGATTAAAATGCTGGCCCCGGTAAGGAAAACGGCGAAGAGGAGGAGGACGTTGGTCAGCGATTTCATCGATGTAGTTCGGCCCGATTCCGGGGAATGCGAGCTCTGCTAGCGAAGCGGAAAATGCGGCGGATCACAGCTTATGAACCTAAAAAGGGCGCGGATTGCTTCCACTTGGCCGCAACCCACGCCCAGGCATTCGGAAGATCGTGCGTCAGTATATCCGGCGTGGCTACTGCTTATCCTCCGGCTTGTCATTTGGCTTATCGGGAGTTTGCCCGCCGACGCCGGCTCCAGCTCCAGGGCCCATGGCGCTTAATTCCTTGCCATCGGGCAAGGTGAGTTTCTGAAGATTTCCGACCGGCGCGCCGTTCTTGGCCGCAAAAACGTAAGCGGTAATCTGATCGCCGGGTTTTAGCGATTTTCTCGTCCAGCCCTTTTCCGACATTACCGGCGGGGGCTCGGTCGAGACGACCCAGTGGACCACGTTGCCCTTGTCATCGGTCACGTCGAAGAAGATCTGATTGTGCGGATTGCCCCACTCGAACTGCGTGACCGTTCCCTTTACGACCACCGGCTTGGTCATATCGTACAAATTTGTGCCGTGGTGCGCGAATAGCGTGGCGGAGAGAGCGAAAAGACCCACTGCGAGACCAGTCACGAGAAGAAATTTGGATTTCATGTCCTGCCTCCAAAGCGATTGAGTACGTTCTACCTCAGGCCGCATGGGATGTAAAGGAAATCATTTGCCGGCGCCGAGCGTGCGAATAAAGTAGCCCCGCCCGGCGGCCAGGCGCTATTTTGCGAGACCGGGGTCGGCCGGCTTGGCAAATTTTGCCGGATCTATGGGCGCATTGAGCTGCACCTCGGTCAGTTGAGTCTTGGACCGGCCATCGACCCACGTGATGAGATAAAAAAACGGTATCTTGATCCCATTCACAACCCGGTAATCGGAATAGTCGAAGCGGGTAGGCTGGCGTCCTACGCGCGAGGTGGTGTAGCGGACCACGCGAACAAGCAGGCCGGTGTCGTCGCTGAAGTACAATTTGACGGGCGATTTAGCGGGGCTATATCCCTGAACGATCGTGACGTCCTTTCCATCAATGGAAAAGGGATGGCCGACACGCAGGTCCGTCAAGGATTGCTCGATTCTCGCTGGAAAAGAAAGCTCGGCGTCGACCCGGGCGTTATCCAGATCCGCGCCGCTCAGCGCGAGTAACGTTACCGGGACGTCGGTAATGGGCGCGGCGGTCCAACCGTTGCGGCCGTCATAGGTATTCGTGGTGAGAGCGCCACGATTGTTCACAATGGTCGTTCTTTGGTCCGGGGCTTTGGCGAAGATTTCCAGCGGGTGTTGCTCGGTATCCTCATAGCCTTGCCAGGTACCCTTGGCGGTAAAGCTGGTTATGCTAGCAACTTTGTCGATCCCGCCCAGCGCTTCATAGTACTTATGCAGCACCTGATCGGGAGTCGGCTGCCCAGCCGCTTGGGCCAGAATTTCCTCGGGGTCTTCGTCCGGGGCGTCGCCATACTGCACGGTCAAATCCGGAACCAGCTTGGGGGTGCGGCCGAAGCGATGGCAGGAATAGCAGGTCAACGCTTGCTTGCCGCCAAAGTAGCTTTGGTTGATCGCGTTCATCATCAAGATCATTTTGCGCGCGATTTGCTTTTGAGGCACGTTATCGCTGGCATAGCTATCCCAGCTGCCTCCGCTCCCCTCGCCATGACAGGTGGTGCAGTTTGCATTCAGGGATGCGGCAAAGAACCCCATCGTTTCCATGAACTCTTTCACGGACATTCCCCGGAGCACCTGCACGTTTTTGAAGGCCTGTTCCGCAAGCAACGGTCTTTCCTGGGGGACATCCTGAGCCTTGGCGGACCCGGCCAGACACGTAAGCATCGCCAAAAATGATGCCGCTACCGCTTGCCAATACCCTTTTTTGCTCATGGTTTCACTCACTCGCAACGTACCTATGGGTTGACGGGAAAGGCGCCTCCATTTGGTTCATTCGGATAATAGGATTCGCCCGGTTGAAATGAGTTGAACAATATTACAAAGCGGCGCATTTCTCCAGCCCCAACATGGCGGAAATCGAAAACCTTCCCGCCGTCGTGAAACTTCGGCCGGCTCCGGGAAGTAAAATCGGGCTGAGTGCCTCCGTGACAAGCGCTGACTTCTTTCTAACGGGTTCTCTCCAACTCGCCTGGAACCGTATCTCTCCGATCGGGCGGAAAAATTTCGTTGTGGAGCATCAGGGGGTATGATATACGCAGTCAAGAATTCCGATTGCGCTACATTTCATAGATCCCGCGCCGTATTGCGAGTGATGGCTCTTCCGAGCGTCAATTCACGCAGCTTTGCTAGGGGGTATCTGGAATGCGAAACAAATGGCCGCTTCTGATTGCCAGTCTTATGGGCGCCTTGTTGCCGCTCGCTTCTCGAGCGCAGAGCGGTTCGTCGCAGCCGGCGGACCTCTCTGGAACATGGGAGCTTGATGGAAAGCGAGGAGGAATCGGCCAAAGCATCAGCATCGCGGATCCCGGGGGAAAACTGAGAGGCAAGGAGCCGGACATTCCCTACCAGCCCTGGTCGCTGGCCAAGACGATGTCCGAAAAGCCGCCGACCGGACCGGATAACCAGTTCGATTCGACCACCGATCCGTGGATCAACTACTGTGAACCCCCAGGGCTGATCCGGATTTATATGGAACCGGCGCGCACAAAATTCGTCCAGACCCCGGATGCGGTGTATATGCTGCACGAGGTGATGCAAACCTTCCGCGTGGTGCGGCTCAACAGCAAGCACCCGGACGATCCCGATCCGACGTGGTGGGGCGATTCGATCGGATGGTACGAAAACGGGAGTACGCTGGTTATCGATACGATTGGCACGAACGACAAGACTTGGCTGGACCAACTGGGGCATCCTCACACCGACAAACTGCACCTGACCGAACGCTACAAGCGCGTGAACGCCACCACGCTCGAACTGGACGCGACAATCGACGACCCGGGCGCCTACACGAAGCCATTCAATACCCACAGGAACTTCACGATTTCCAGCGTTCCTTTCATGGCCAATCCGTGGGTGTGCTCGGTGCGCGAGAACCTGTCGTTTTACAACAACCTCTATAAGCCGGCGGAAGGGGCGCCGGACAAGGCGGCGCCCGCTAAGAAGTAGCGGGCCGGAGTTAAAAAAGCTCCGCACCCGCACGAATGCAGCGCTGCTGAGAGGCGATACATGCGGAAAAGCTTTCTTCTTGTCGCGACATTACTGATTTTCGCGGCAGGTCACCAACCGGCCGAAGCGCAGACAGCCCCGTCGTCCCAGAAGATCGCCGATCTCTCAGGCAACTGGCTCGCTGGGCCCGCTGTGCAAAGCATAAGCCTCGCCGATCCGGCGGGAAAAATGAGAGGCAAGGAACCAGATATACCGTATCAACCATGGTCGTTGCAGAAAACCTTGTCGGAGTATCCGGCTACTGGACCCGACGCCCGCTATGAACTGACCACCGACCCCTGGATTAACTACTGTGAACCGCCAACGCTGTGGCGAGCCTATATCCAGCCAGCGCGGACAATATTTGTACAAACACCCGATGCGGTGTATATCCTGCACGAATTGATGCAAGCATTCCGGGTTGTGCGGCTGAACAGCAGTCATCCGAAAGATCCGGATCCCACTTGGTGGGGGGATTCGATCGGATGGTATGAGAATGGCGACACCCTCGTCGTAGACTCCATTGGCTTCAATGACAAGACCTGGCTTGACCAGCTTGGCCATCCGCACACGGAGCAATTGCACTACATCGAAAGGTACCGGCGTGTGGATAGAGCGACGATGGAACTTGAGGTCGTGGTCGATGATCCCGGCGCGTACACAAAACCATTCACCACGCGACGAACCTTCAAACAAGCCACGACCCCCTTCATGCAGGATCCCTGGGTTTGCTCTGTGCGCGAAAACAACGAGCACAAACGCACCTTTGCCACACCGCCCGCGTCAACTCCAGCCGGCAAGTAGCATTTCGGCGGCGGGGTCCTATGAGCACTCACAAGTCTCCAGCCGTTGTCGGTACGGGCGCTTCGCGAGCGCGATGTTTATGGCTGAGGCCGAACCGATCGAGATCGGAGCACGGGTACTTTTTATTTCCAGCTCTCGACGGCCTTCCGCGGTAACGAGGTAGAAGGAAGCTGCGCAATTTCAAACCTCACGCCATTCGGGTCGATCACAGCGGTCAGGAGCGTTTGGGTGCGGCTTACACGTGGATCGTCGATTTTAACTCCCTCTTCCCGAAGCTTCTTTACCGTGGCATTCACGTCGGCGGCTTCCAGGCCGAAATGGGTCAGGCCAGCCGGACGGTCGGCGCTCGCAGGCGCGATTTCGAGGAACGTATCGCGGCTGATCTGGATATAACTGAGGCTGGGCTTGCCATCGGGGCCGCGCAACGTGAACGCTTCGCGAAATCCCATTGTTTTGGTGTAGAAATTCACCGTCTCCTGGAAATCCTTGGCGGTAATGCCCACATGGTTCAATTTAAGCTCCCCCGCGGCATCCAGCCGCTGCGCGCGGCTGGACTGCATCATAACTGTCCCCACAAACAGCCCGCATAAAAACAGCGCAAGGCCACGCATAGTGGACCTCCCTTTGAATTGAATGCACAGCCAGGGGCACGTCATCTGGTTTCAGTATCAGGACGAACGGCCGATGCTTTAGAGACCAAGCACCGGCCGGCCGCTGTGGATACGCGCTTCGAAATGAGGGCAACCTCGCTCTACGTTAAAAGATGAACCTGGCGTTGACCTGGAATTGGCGCGAAGTCGTGATGGTCGGGAAATAAACCCCGGTTCCCACTTGTGAAAACGTTGAGACGACCTGCCCGCTGGTGTTGAACACGGATGACGCTTGCGGCGGCGGGAAGTTCGTGCGATTGAAGGCATTGAACATATCCGCCGAAATGACAAAGGACTTGCTTTCCCTCATCGGAATCGTTTTCCGCAAGCTCACGTCCGTGGAGAAAAGGCCAGGCCCCGTAAATACCATGTTTCCGATATTTCCAAGGTATCCTGGCGCCGCCGGCGCGAAGCAAGCGGGATTTAGATAAGTGAGGTTTGGCGAGGACTTCCAGTTCGGCAGAATGGCGCCTGTTGGAGTCGGATTCGGGCAGGCCGCGCTGGGGGCAGCCCAGTTCGGTCGATCGTCCGCCGCAGAGTTCGGGCTGCTGGCATAGCGAGCCACGTCTTCTCCCGTGAAGATGTTGAATGGGAGTCCGGACTGAACCACGGTCTGGCTGGTCAGTTCCCAGTTCGGCACGACGCCTTTGGCAACTTTGGAGCTCAAGTTACTTCCCCAATGGGTCACATAGGTCAACGTGAGGTTCACCGATTGCCCCGGCACGAAGGCACAGCGACCACGCGCTGCGTTGGCGATGTAGCTGAGCGGCCAAGCCGCCGATCCGCCGTTTACCAATCCAGTAGGCTGCTCAAAGCTCGAGTCTGTTATGCACTTCGCCCAGGTATAGTTGAAGCGCGCCATGAAACCGGGCGAAACGCGCCGCTCCAGGATAACCTGCATGGCGTTGTACATGGAATTGGCGTCTTCCGCTTGTCCCGTGATTGAATTACTCCAATTCGGGTTGTTGTAGCAGTTCGTTCGGTTGCTGCCTCCAGCGGCAGCATTGGGACCACAAAGCGTCGCGTACGGCACCGTGCTGGCCGTCGCGTTGTTCGTACCGGCGACATTCCCCAACAGGTTTGCGTTATTGAGTCCCGCACCTGCCCAGTAATAGCACTCAATCGAACCCGCGCTTTGGCATTGTGGATTCACTACAGATCCAGGAATAGCAACGCCATTGACAGCAGGCAATTGCCCTGGTGTTTCAATCGTTGTCGGGAAATAATCCTGGTAACTGATGTCCCGGCCTAAGTGCCGTGCCTGACTGCCAATGTACGCGATCTCAAACGTCAGCTTCTCCGGCAATTGCTGCTGAATCGCGAAGTTGAAGCTGTATTTGGCCGGCGTTTTGAAGTACGTGGGCTCCACGCCACCCAACGTTTGCAACGTCGTTGGGAGGCATGCACCGCCGGGTGTGCCTGCAGCGCAGGCCGAGGTAGCTTTGGACGCGAGATATGCGTTGACCACGGAGTTCGAACCCGTCCCGGTAAGCGGGCTGCCCACATTGATGAAGGGGAACCCTACGCCGGGAACCGATATCGAGGCTGTATTGGGGTACTGGAAAGCGATGGAAGGATACCAATAAGAATCCGCCACCTCGCTGTAGTAAATGCCGGCCCCTGCGCGCACGCTCGTTGTGCCCTTCTTGAAGGGATCCCAGTTGAAGCCCAGGCGTGGAGCAAAGTTGTCCTTTGGAGGGTGGTACCAGGGAGCGCCAAGCGTCGCGGTCGCGCAGGTGTATGGGCCACAACTTGGCGGGTTACCTGGACCGAAAAGATTGGTAATGCGATTGTGTTCCTCCGACGGAGCCCCCGCATATTCCCAGCGCAAACCATAAGTTACCGTCAGGTTCGGCTTCATCTTGAACGTATCTTCGGCATACAGCCCATAGGCCATCAGGACCTCGCCGCGCGCAATCGTTCCGATATAGGTCTGTCCATTAGTCGGATCCGTGTACTCCGGTATGGCCCACGTAAAATTCTGTGTGGTCACACCCGACAAAAACGAGGCCTCGCTCGGGAATGAGTATTCCCCGCGAGGATTGGCTTGATAATTTTCGTTATTGTCGTACCAGCGATGGACCTGAACACCGAACTGCATCGCGTGCGCCCCACGCAGCCAGTTCACCGATTCATCGAAATTGCCGCTGGTATAGCCGATGTATCGAGGCTCGAAATCGGAGCCGGGCTGGGCGGTCGATCCAATCGTTTGCAAGCCGGAGATAGTGATCTGGGGAAACTGCGGGTAAGGACTTCTGGGGCTCACAATGTACGGATTGGGATTGACGTAGATGTTCGGATCGACGGCGGAGATGGGCGGCACAAGGTCAATGTTGCCGGCATAGTAAAGGCGATGCACTCCAAACCGAAACGTATTTACCAAGTTGCTGGATATGATCTGCGTGTCCTGTATGGACCCGGTCTGCTGCCGGAAGTAGATGTCGTCGGCATTAATCGTCGTCTGATTCGGCGTATAGGAAGTCGAATCGTCCATGTTGTACGTGCCGGAAAGCGTGTTCTTGGAAGTCAGCGTGTGATCGATCTTGATCACGCCGTAATTCTCCCGCACCTTGTTATCCGGATTGGTGCTCAGGTTGCACGTTCCCGTGGCGGAACCGGTTGAAGTGAAGAGCTCCGGGCCAGTGCATGCGGGCAGCAACGGAATACCGGCATTCCCGCCGTATCCACCGAAGAAGGCGTTGTAAACCTCCGGGTTGACCGGAACGTTATCCAGTGCGGACGGCGTACCGGCAACTTGCCCGGCAGCGCAGACAGGTGCGCCATTTTGACCACACGGAAGCTGCCCCACGACAAAGGGCGTTCCTGTTGCAAAGCCGGTTGGGCAGGCGAAGCTGCCGGAAGCCTGGCAAGGAGCGAGGGTGCCGTTGCCGCGCGCCAGCCCATCAGGGACTACAGCCGTAAAGGATTGGGACGTATCCGCATGGAAGCCTTCATAATCGGCGAAGAAAAAGGTTTTGTCTTTCCGAATCGGCCCTCCCACCGAGCCGCCGAACTGATGGCGGTGCAACGGAGGAGCGCTCGCGCCATCGAAAAAGTTCCGTGCGTCGAAGACGTCGTTGCGGTACTCCTCGAAAGCCGTTCCGTGGAAATTATTCGTCCCCGACTTGAAAATCGTGTTGATGACGCCGCCCGACTCCTCGCCGTACTCCACCGGCGGGTTTTCGGTGATCACCTCGAACTCTTTCACCGCGTCAGCACCCATCAAAATGTTGCTCGCCAAGCTGACGGGCGACTGACGAAAACTCGTCGTCATGTCAATTCCTTCCTGGAGAAAGCGGTTATTGGAAATCCGGTCGCCTCCCACGGAAAGGGTCTTTCCATACGACGCAGTGTAAAGCATCGTCACCGCCGGCTGGACCTGCGCCAACTGCTGCAGGTCGCGCGCGTTCAGGGGGATGGCAGCGATCAGGTTCGAGTCCATCACCTGAGAGACTTCCGAACTGGTGGTCTGGACTTGGGGCACAGCTTCGGTAACCGTAACCTGTTGCGTCACCTGGCCAACTTGGAGCGTGAAGTCCACGCGCGAAGTCGAGCCGACATTCAGCACCATATCTCTCACCTGCTGAGTCGTGAATCCCTGCGCGCTCGCTTGGACCGAGTACTTGCCGGCGATAAGAGAGGGAACGGTGTAGACACCATCGGCCGTAGTGGTAACCGCGCGCGAGACGCCCGTGTCTTGGTTCGTGACGGTGATTTGTACATTGGCCACCGCGGCTCCAGACGGATCGAACACGTTTCCGAGAATCGTTCCGGTTACCGTCTGAGCCTTAAGCGTGCCGAAGGGCAGGAGCACCGCGACCACCAGTAGCACGATCGCATAGGCAAGCGGACGTGAAAATGGATGCATGGAAGACCCCCAGATTGGCGAGCTAAGTTTTTATTACACCGCCGATGTTGCAAAACTTAGAGTAAGCCCCAAATGATGGGCGCATCCAAGCATATTCCGAATGCCCGTGTCAAGCTCAAATCCTCGATTCTTAGGGCTCGGGCATGCTGCGATAGGATAACGAGGCCGGATGTGCGCAGTTTAGCGAGCGTCGGGCGATCAAGAACGAATTGAAAATAATCTTGACAGCTAAATTAGCCTGTGTTGGGATGCGGCCTTCTTTTCGGGGCGTTACTGTGCTGAGCGAATGGGGCGTCAGGTTGCAAGCGTGACCGTCCAGGGTTCGAGGCGCAATGGCCTGCTTGGCGGTATTGCTTTTCTTGTTTCGCCGTTCTCGAATGCTCAGGCTTCGGGAAGCCGGAGTTGACATTGAAGGCCCGTGGCGAAACGCAACAAGCACGTTGTTAATTCCTGTTACCGATCCCGGCGGGAAGAAGATTTGCAATCGCCGAACTTCTTTCCGACGCCTCTTGCGCAAAGATAGAGAGATGGAATCGAGCGCCCGCATCCGGCCACTGCTCGTTACGGTGGCGCCCATGTGGCAGCTTTGAGGGCTATTCTTAATGCAGTCCAGTCGGGAGGGATCACATGATTGCAGCGAAGTGGCGGCCTGGCTTTCGCACCTTTGCGGTAAGCGCTTGTATGTTGAGTTTTTCTTTAGCGGCGGCAGCCCGACCCCAGAGCACCGCGGATAAGGCGCCAAAGGACGCACCTGTATATAAGGTGGACCCTTTCTGGCCCAAGCCCTTGCCACATAAGTGGATTCTCCAAGGCATTCCCGTTCTTGTGACCGACAAGGACGATCACATTTGGGTCATCAGCCGCCCGGGCGATCTCAAACCGGATGAAGGTGGCGCAGCGACTACGCCGCCCCGCACCGATTGCTGTATCGCCGCTCCCGCCGTCGTGGAATTTGATACCGACGGCAACGTTTTGCAGGGTTGGGGCGGACCGGGGTACACACCCGGGTGGCCCAAACCGCAGGAGCACGCGATCCTCGTCGACAAGGAAGGAAATGTATGGCTTTCATCCGGGGGCCGCGGAAATAGCATTCAGAAATTCACGACCGACGGCAAATTCCTCTGGGATTTTGGCCACCGCGCGCCTCCCTTGGCGCCGGGAGAAAAGGCCCGTGAAAACAACCAACAGACCGATATTCTGCAGGGTGGGGTATTTGAATTCACCTTGGATGAAGACGCTCAGGAGATTTATCTCGTAGAGCAAAAGCGCGTGCTCGTTTACGGCTACGATGGGTCGTTCAAACGCGGCTGGGGAGGCAAAGGCAAAGCGCTCGCGGATATCAGCAACGACCCTACTCCGCCGTATGACTGGAAGTCAGGGCCGCCTCCCGATCAGCAGGAGTTCGCGCCCGCGCTCCACTGCGTCCACATCGCGCCCGACGGGCTGGTTTATGTTTGTGAACGCGGCGCCGACCGCGTGCAGGCGTTCACCAAGCAGGGCAAGTTCGTGACGAGCTTTTTTGTCCACCCGTCGACTCCGGCTCGCGGCTCCGAATGCGGGGGTCCGGGCAGCACCACGTTCGGAATGTGTGGAACGATTTATAACCTCACGTTCTCCCATGACCGCGACGGCAAATATCTCCTGATTGCGGATGGCACAAACGACAAAGTCTGGATTCAAGACCGGAAGAGCGGAACGGTCGCCGGCTCGGTGGGCGACAATGGCCGCATGGCAGGCTACTTTCATTGGATCGACGCTATTGCCGTGGATTCCCACGGCAACATGTATACCGGAGAAGTCGACACCGGTAAACGAATTCAGAAATTCGTCCTCGTGAATGGCGATAAGGCCAAGCGAGCGCGCCCTCACGACTGAGCCGCGCGCTGGATGAATCATGCCGGGCGTGGATTGTTATTGCGCCTGCTTAGGTTGTGGTTTCGCAAATCTCGCACTATCGATCGCTGGATTATCTTCGACTCTCTGAATGCGCAGGATCGAGTGCGTGGTCGGTTCCGATCGCGGTGTCGCGGGTGTCATGCTGATCGTGAACGGGTAGCGCAAACCACTGGTGGTCTCATGGTAGTCGGCGTAATCCACTTGGAACGGGCTGTTGCCGAGCGGGGTGCTCAGGACGGTATTCTTTCGCAAAAGTAATCCGGTCACGACGTCAAAGTACAGCTTTTCGACGCTGTCATTCGCCGGATAACCGAGGAGTTCATACGCTTCGGCGCCATCGATCTGCACCACTCCGCTGACTTCCACCTTCGTATATTGCTGCTTCAGGTCCAAAGTATCGGAGTAAAAACCGGCATTGCGGCGTGCGCGCGATTGGTCCACCGTGAAGCCGGTATTGGTTACGGCGCCTTTGAGATTCTGCGCCCATGCCACCTGGCCGTCAAAGCCGTCGGCCAGCGTTCCGTTAGAGACGTGTTCAATAGTCACCAAGAGATTCGGCGCTTGCTGATAGCGTTCGATCTGGGCGGGCAAGTGAATCTTGCCTCCCGGGCCGGTGGCGAGATCTTGCGTGGCAATCATCGCCCGGCTCGTGACCTTGCGAATCGCCTGTTCCCCTCCGAGCGCCTGGATGTACTTGTCAAAAATCTGATCCGCGCTGGGAAGCGTGGCGGCAACCGGCTTTTCCTCTTCCAGGCCGATGACGCTCTCAGCCGCGGCGGACAGTGGCAGGACGAGAGTGCCGGTAGGCTCCGGATGGCCCTGGTGGCAGGTGTAACAGGTCACCACTTGTTTGCCTTCAAAATTGTTCTTATTGATATCGATCACCATCTGCATCATCTTGCGCGCGGTTTCTTTTTGCTTATTGTCGTCGAGTTGGAAATGGGTAGGATCGTGATCTACGTGACAGAAGGTGCAGTCAACGCCAAGTTCGCCCTCGACCAAGTGCATGGCTAAATTCAATTGGTCCGCGGGAGTTCCCTTCAGGACTTTAATATTTTTGTACGCTTGCTCTGCGGTCTTGCCTTCCATCGATTGTTGTTGTGCCGCGCCAGCGAACACACTGGCTGCTATCAAACAAACAGCGGCAGCGACCTTTCGCCCGGAGACGAGGTTATTAGACATACGCGAATTGGCTCCTCTGTCGTGAATTGCCGGAAACACGAACGCGGTGGGCGGAGAATACCACAGTGCCCATCATCAGCGGAAGGCTGGCCGGGCTGGCCCTGGCACCGACTGCGCCGATGCGGGGACTGTGGTCAGGATACCAATCGCTTGAAGGAAGCTGAATGCCGGCGGCTATGATCGAGCGCCGTGCGATCAACGAACGCTTCCCACCTAGCCGGTTTCCCGGCGTTGGCATGATCGGGTGGGCCGTAGCTCGCGGAACAGGCAAACTTCACGAACGGAATCCAGCTTCAACGTTCTCCGTCCTTATCTCCAACCGTGTCAAGCGATGCCCCATCGACTCTTCGGGGACCCAACGCCATCGCTCTGATTACAAATCATCGGCCGCCCTTCACGGGCACAAACTTCTGAATGCGCCTGCCGTCTTCGACCTCTCCTGTATACACGTTCCCTTTGGAGTCGACTGCAATGGGATCGACCCAATGGAGCTGTCCGGCATAGCGGCCGTTTCCCCCGAATGACCCCAGGACGTTTCCGTCCTTCCGATCGAGAATCCAGACGATGTTGTTGGTGGTGTCGGAGACGAAAATATATTTTCCCTGGGCATCGAGCCCCAGGTCGGAAACGGTCCCACACGGGGGATCGGTCATGCTAAAGGGCCCACCGCAATGAGGCCCGCGCGCCTGCGTGGAAGGATGGACCCAGAACTCCTTGACGAATTGGCCTTGCTTGGTGAACACCTGAATGCGGTCGCTGCCCCGTTCGCAGACATAGACGAAACCATCGCGCGAGGGATGCACGCAGTGCACGATGGGCGCGAACTGCTTCTGATCGGGCGGCAGACCTGAAACGTCGTAGGGAGCCGTGGGGCCGTTGTCTATTTCGCTCAAAGGCGTGCCGTGGCCGCCCCAGCCGCGTTTGAAAGCGCCAGTCTCCATGTCATAGACCAGCACGCGCTTGTTCAGGAAACCATCGGCGATATAGATTTCGCGAGCGTCTTCATCGAAATCGAAGGCCCCGATGCCGGGAGGGAAAATCTCCGTCTGCTGATTATCCTGCTTCACCTGCGACGCGGGCACGACCGGGCCGCGATGCCCGAAATCCCAGAGAAATTTCCCGTCTTGCGTGAGCTTGATGATGCTGTCTCCGGGGGCGGTGCCGGAGACATACACGTTCAGGTCCCGGTCGACGCCGATGGTCTGTAGTCTCTTGGGCCAACCTTGAACGTAATCTTTTTTTCCCCACGATTTGAGAAGGTTTCCATCGGCATCGAATTCGAGCACTTCCGGCCCCAAGACGCAGCATTCGGTTCGGGGCGGGTTCGTGGCCGCACCCAACTCATCGGGTCTCGCGTCGTCCGGACGATTGAGAGCCCAGATGTGGCCGTCTTTGTCGACGTGGATATCGACGATCTCCTGCATGCTCCACTTATTGGGCAAGGGCTTGGGCCAGAACGGATCGACCCGGTAAACAGGAGCCTTCGGAGCGGCTTTCTGCGCGCGCGTGGTAGGAGCGGCGAAAGTCGCAAAAGAAGAGAACACGACGACAACCACCGAAGCTTTGATGAATCTGCCGGTCATTGGCACGAATGGCTCCTCTCAGGCGCTAGGTGTCGGGTTGGCTCAGCGAAGTCGATCTCACGCCTATCCCCTGTTGTCTCTTGCTCTCACAGGTGTATTGCTCCCCGCTAATTTAGACAGTCAGGGCCTCGTTTTTTAGGTCAACTGCAAAATCCAAGAAGGCCTCATGCGGCGTGCGATTTTTGACCCCGCGATGAGGCCGGTCATGATTGTACTCCTCGATCCAACGGGCGATGCTGGCGCGAGCTTCTTCCAAGCTCCGATACTCCGCAGTCCAGACTTCCTCTTCCTTCAAGCTGCGATGGAACCGTTCAATGTAGCTGTTACCTTCCGGGTGTGGTAGGCCGTGCGGCGGTGGGTGATGCCAGCCGCGATAGGGTTTCCAGGAACCGGGAGGAGGTGAACTGGGTGCCATTGTCGGTGGTGAGCGTCAATGTGGCTTCGCGGCTGCCGGCGGGCAGCCGATGCAGCACGGCTTGCTCGATGGCGTTCAGTGCGTCTTCAGTCCGGCAGCGATGGGAAAGATTCCAGCCTACGATCTCTCGCGTGCAGCAGTCGATCACGCTCACCAGGTAAGCCCAACCCACCGACGGGCCGGCCCAGACTTTGGTCATGTCCGACTGCCAGATCTCGTTCGGACGGCTCGCTTCCACGCGGCCCCATTCTTTCCTGCGACGAGCACGGAGACGACGAGGCCGCACCAGCAACCCGCGTTCCCGCATTACCCGCAATACACGCTTGCGATTCACAGGGAGACCTTTCTTCCGTTGTAGCCACCAAGTGACTCGCCGATAGCCGTAGGCCAGTTTCTCCCCACACGAGACCACGATCTGTTCATCGTAGGTCCGATCGGCCCGGCTGCCTCGTGGCTTCTTCCGGTAGTACAGGCTGGACCGGCTGATGAGCAGGGTCGTGGGCCACCAGCGTGGCCGTGTATCCCTGCCCCACCAGTTCCCGCGCCTGGGAGTGAACCTCACCGCAGCTCACTCCCCCACGACGTTTTTTAGGATTTCAATCTCTAGAGATTTCCGTCCCAGCGTCCGTTCCAGCTGCCGGATGCGCTGGTCCTTCTCGGTTTCGCCCGCGGCAGCGCTTTTCCCCCCGAGCGCTGCCTTTGCTCCCGCCTCCGCTTCGTCTCTCCATCGATACAACAGTGATGGTGAAATGCTATGTCGCCGGCACGTCTCCGAAACGTTCCCGCTCTTGATTCCTTCCTGTACGATCTGCCACTTCTCTTCGGGGGATCGATCTACGCGTGGTCTCCTGCCCATGGTGCCTCCTGTTTTGGAGGCCCTGATTCTACCTAGGTAGGCTGTCCAGTTTTAGCGGGGAGCAATACAATTCCAATGAGCAACCCCGCTGTGGGGGTTGGAACATGCCACCTAAATCGGTCGTACCACTCCGAGAGGGTTGTAGAGATAAACCACAGCCCTCCAAACCCCAGAACACCCTTGTAAAGGACGAAATGCCTTCGCCCCTTGGCATGGACTCTTCTACGGTGCTGGATTTGCCGAAGAGATAGTGCCCTTTGCTTCATATGACAATTTCCGGGAAGGCGAACAGCTGATCATACCCCACTTGAGGTAATGGCTGAATGATGCCAAGTCCTTCCATGAGAAGGCCGGTGCGAGTCAAGACGGTTTTGTTTTTTCTTAAAGTGGGTCTTTGGCTCTAAGCCGAGCCGCCTCTGTCGCCATCCTTCCATCCGCACTCTTTTTAAGCGATTTTCGCTCGGTGCAAGTTGGGCGTTCTCGTTTCAGAGGTGCTGCTACCTGTGAAGCGTCCTCTTCTTCCCTTTACGAGGGAAGTTGGGCTAGGACTTGGCTCGCAGTCACCTAACTCGGCGGTCGAGCTCGGCTGTTTACTTACAAACTCTAAGCGACTGCGGACACTGCTCTCTGGCTGTTGCGCAGAGGTTCGTAGACCTCGCCACCCACCCACAGCCGATGTAGCAGTACCGCTAGCTTTCGCGCCACCGCCACCACCGCTCGTTTCTTGGCGTTTTTCCCTCCTCGCTCGGCGAGCTTCAGTCCCCAGCGCCGCAGATCACTGTCTTCCCCAAAAGGTCCCAGGATGTAGTGCGCCCCTTGCACCAAAAGCGTCCGCAGATACCGGTCGCCTTCCTTGCTGATGTGCATCTGTGGTTCGCTCTGCCCAGAGTTCCTTCGTCCCGGTTGCAACCCCACGAAGCAACCCGCCTCGCGACTCTTCCGGAACCGATGCGGGTCGTCGAGGGTCAGGACATAGGTCAGCGCGATTAGATCGCCTACCCCCTTCACCTGTTTCAGCAGCTCCACTTGTGGATAGCTCTCCCGGGCCATCTTTTCGATCCGCCGATCGTATTCCTTAATCTGTGCGTTCAGCGATTCCACCTCTCGCAACAGCGGCTCCAGTGCTTCGCGCAGCTCCGGACTCAATCCCCTGGCCAGTTCCTGGCCTACTTGCTGCGTGCCACACTTGCCGAGCCGCTCGCCATAGGACTTCACCAGTCCTCGAGCTGAATTCACCAAGGCCGTGCGGGCCCTCACGAGCTCGGCGCGTGCTCGGATCTGCGTCAGATGAATCTGTGCCTGGGCGCTGCGATGTTGCACCGGGCTCAGCAGTTGAGGATCGACTCTGGCCAGCCGTGCTAGCGTTCGCGCATCGATACGATCGTCTTTGCGACGACTCTCCCCGATCAAGCGTACGTTCCGTGCATGGGCGACGATTACTTCGTGACCGAGCGCCGCCAACAGCCGGCTGACCCACGGCGAGTGTGCTCCGGTCTCCAGGGCCACCCGGCTCCGCGGCATCTTGCCGAATACCTGCTTCATAGTTTCCGGTGTGGTCGTCAGTCTGCGTTCCAAAACGATGTCTCCCACTTCGTTCAATACGCAGTACCAGCTCCAGCGATCTCCCAGATCCAAACCGATCGTCAGCTGGCGCGCCTTGAAAATCCTGCTTCCACTACTCGACAAAGTGTTAATCTTCCGCATAGCCGGTCTCCTTTTCTTTGTGCTTCGAGCACGTCCAACACTGGGAGCGTATCGCTTATCGCATCCCGTCGGAGACCGGCCTTCTCATCTCATCTCTGAAGTCACCTTATCGGATTGTGGCCGCCCTGTCCGCGCCCCCACGGTGTAGCGTTTTCCCCTCAATGCGTATAACCGCGGGCTTTCCTTGACGGGGTATATGCTTACACCCCCATAAAGTTCGCCCACCCCCGCGCTTACAGGAGCGGTTTCCCGCGTGATTTTGGAAAGGCTCTGGCAGGCCCAGGGCACAAATGCTTAGGCACGACCGTCTCGGAAATGATTCGCTACGCCCTGGTTTGCGGTAAGCAGATTGGGTCATGGGTCGTATGGCGAATTGCAGTTCAGAATGCGCTGCTCGACCAAATTCTCCGTCACCTTTCGACCCATCACTCGGGCCAGTGATGGGGATCACACTGCGGGCCCGAAGGTTGGTGTTATTAGAGCGGTGCATGAGTTGCGAAGCAGGGGGAACGCAAATGCCCGACAAAAACACGGGAAACGCCAACCCATTCCACATTCTTTGGCACAGGACCAGCGACTTTGTCCAGACCGTGCCGGACGAGATCGCCGTTTGCGAATTCGATTGCCGCAAGGCGGATTGCACTGCGGAAGAATGGCGCAACTGCAAGCGCCGACTGCACCGCACGTCGTGGGAAATCAAGCGCGCCGCTTGAAGCTGAGCTGGCAGGCTCTTAGGGCCGCTCTTCGTTCGTTCCGCAGAATTTCGCCAGCCGGGCTCTGATCCGGCTCCGAAGGGAAAGGCCGATTTATGACAACCTCGAAGTCAATCGCAGGGCTGATCGGCCCCACTCTCGTGGCGGGGGCCGTCGCTGTTTTGTTGAATCTCGGGACGTGGCCCGCGTTGATCGAGCAGGGCTTCCGCGATCCGGCACTCATCTTCGTGTCGGGCTTTCCTTTATTCGTCGCCGGACTTGCCGTCGTGCGCGTGCACAATCGCTGGGAGGGCAGTTGGCCCGTGCTCGTGACCGTTGTCGGCTGGCTCGCCCTTTTTGCCGGTCTCTCACGAATACTGTTTCCGACCCGGCTCGCCTCGATCGCGATTGGAGCCGCTCAGACCACTGGCGTCCTCCCTGGGGTAGCAATCGTGTTTCTGGTGGTCGGCGCCTTCCTCTCCTTCAAGGGCTACAGCAGCGAATGAAAGGTGACGCCCCGCACGGACGAGGGTGGTCGCACGTGACAAGTCCCCAGAAGTCTCGCTATCGGATTGTGGCCAGTCCCGGTCATACGTGCTTACCGACCAGCCAAAAACCCTCCCATCGTTGGGGCGGCAAGTCCTTGTGGATCAGCGGTCGATTAGGGCAGATTCAGTCCGCCAAAATGAGCTGTTTTTGACTATCCGCCGGTTCGCGGCATTTCTGTCACTTGTTCTCCGTTGTCGAGTCGTTTTTTGCCCAACGGATGGCGTTTCGCACGCCTTTCAGTATGCATCGGCAACGAAAATCGTGTCTATTGCTCGCTCCTTGTTCGACATCTAAAATCGACACTGCCAATGGAACTGATCGGCGTTGGAGGGAATTATGACCGAGATCTTATATCCGGCTTGATTCGCATCCATGTTCTGTACCACGCTTGTAAGGGGCCTATTTTCGGTCTCGATACAATCGAGAAATTGCAGCGTCACGAATACAAATTAAGTCCAGGGACTCTCTACCCGTTACTACACAGGCTTAAAAAGAGGGGCTATGTGCGCTCGCAGGACATTCGATCGGGCAGAGCGGCGCGTCATCTTTATCAGGCAACCCCAGCTGGCCAAAAGGCGCTCGCTAGGGCAAGGGAAAAATTGAGAGAGCTATTGGGTGAACTTATCGAATAAGTTCCTGCAAGGAAGCGATCTTGCAAGGAGCATGCGAACAGGACATCTAATCCTGATTGCAGGTAAGTAAGCCTGGCTTCTGGTTCCGGCCGGTGCACGACGAGGACCCTTGCGAATACTTCTGGTGGAAGACGAACGAAAGGTCGCAAAGGCTCTGCAAGAAGGGCTCGAAGCCGAATCGTATTCAATCGCCGTCGCCCATACCGGAGAGGAAGGCTTTCAGCGAGTCACTTCCGAGCCATTCGATCTGGCCGTGCTCGATGTCATGCTTCCTGGACGCAGCGGGATCGAGATGCTCTCGGCCATGAGAAGTCAGGGCATCAAAATTCCGGTCCTTCTGTTGACCGCGAAAGATACGCTTGCCGATCGCGTGCTGGGACTGGATGCAGGAGCGGACGACTATCTGGTCAAGCCCTTCGCTTTCCCGGAGCTTTCCGCTCGCATTCGGGCGCTTCTGCGCCGCGGAAGGTCGGAGTCGGTATCGGCTTTGCGGGTCGACGACTTACGAATGGATTTGGTGAGCCACACGGTCGCGCGCGGACCGCGCACGCTCGAACTGACCGCCAAGGAGTTCGACCTGCTGGAATGCCTTCTTCGCCATCAGGGACACGTGGTTTCTCGCGAGATGCTTGCAAAGGACGTCTGGAAAGTGGCCGTAAGATATACTCCGCTGGATAACGTGATCGACGTGCATATGGGACGGCTGCGCAGGAAGGTGGATGAAGGGTTCTCGCGGAAACTGATTCATACCGTGCGCGGCGTCGGATTTGTCATGAAGGCGGGAAAATGATGAAGCGACCCAGGCCCTGGAACGTACGCACTCGGCTGACGCTTTGGTACGTGGCTGTTCTGGCGGCCGCATTGTTGATCTACGGTGCCAGCACCTCCCTTTTTCTGGTTTTTCAGTTGCGCAGCCAGCTCGACCATCGTGCCATCGAAGATCTGGAAACCATTAAGGGCTTGCTGAGTTTCTCCTCCGACGGCAAGCTCCTATTTCACAGTAACTACCAGGATCAGTCCTACCCAACCAAAATGCTGGATCCACTCGTAGAGGTCCTGGCCGGCGACGGAAGGCTTCTTTACCGCAACGAATTGCTCGGGAGCCGTTCCTTGGGCGGCTCCCCGCAACCTGGGGAGATGTCCGGCTCCTACGCGATGCGCTCCATTCGTTTGTCGGATGGGATGTCGGTTCGCTTGGTCAGTAGACAATATATTCTGGATGGCCGTCCCAGGCTGATCCGGCTTGGCCTCAGTGAGGAATCCTTATGGCAGCGTTTCTGGCAGGTGGTCGAGGGCCTTCTAGTGGGATTGCCGATCGTACTCGTCTTCGCCGGGCTAGGCGGCTATTTCTTGGCGCGGCATGCCCTCGGCCCCATTGAGCGAATGGCGCGCCGGGTTCATGAGATCAATGCCGAGCGTCTAAACGCGAGGCTGGATGTTGAAAATCCACATGACGAACTCGGGTTTCTCGCTGGTAGTTTCAACGAAACACTGGGACGCCTGGAGCGCTCCTTTGAGCAGCTCCGGCGCTTTACGTCCGATGCATCACATGAATTGCGGACGCCTCTCACCGCGATTCGCAGCGTCGGCGAAGTGGGACTTCAGAAACGGGGCTCGGCCGATGAGTATCGAGAAGTCATTGCCAGCATGCTGGAAGAATTAGGACGTCTCACTCGCCTTGTCGATAGCCTGCTGAACATCGCTCGCGCGGATTCGGGTCAAATTCAACTGGCTAGCAACGGCGTTAGCCTCGTCGCACTCGCCCAGGATGCGGTCTCTCTTCTCGACGTCCTGGCCGAGGAGAAGGGACAAATCATATCGGTCGCCGGAGATGAAGCCGTACACGTGCAAGGGGACGCCGGAGTCCTCCGCCAGGTTCTCATCAACCTCCTCGATAACGCCATCAAATATTCGTATTCCAATAGCCGCATTTCGGTTCGTGTGTTGCGTGACTCCGCGGAAACGGCTGTGATCGAGGTAGAAGACCACGGTCCAGGCATTCCTCCGGAGCATCGCGACAAAGTATTCCACCGATTCTATCGGATTGATAGCGGGCGTTCCCGCGACGCCGGCGGCGCCGGCTTGGGTTTAGCCATCGCAAAATGGGGAGCCGAAGCGCACGCGGGGCGTCTTGAGCTGATTTGTCCGGCGGACACCGGCTGTACGTTTCGCTTGGTGCTCCCGGGGGCGCCCGCGACGAATGGCATGCATCCGTCGGCAAAGACAATACAGCCTTCATCCAAGTCCGCCGTTCCACTGAATGCGCCCTAGCGATCCTTAGGGCACCCTGGCCCGCAAACTGAATCTTGAAAAACGAGGTTTGAGATTCTTCGTCGGCGCCTTTTGACTCTGAAGAAATCGTCAGAAAATATTCAGAAACTCTTCAGTGGCATCTCGCTCGGCACTCCCCCATAAGTAGTAGCGTGACCATGACGTTGCGGCGCTCAGCCGCTATTGGCATCGCAGTTCTGCTGCTCGTTTGTTTGTTCTCTGATCCTTCGCACTCACAGACAAACGCCGCGACTCTAAAAACATTCTCTTTAGAGGATGCGCTGAACTATGCCTTGCAGAACTACCCGGCGGTCCGCGCTTCCGTCGAACAGGTGAACGCGGCACATGCCGGCATAACGCTGGCGCGGGCTCAATATCTTCCGTCACTAAGCGGTGTCTATCAGGACAGCCGCGCCACACAAAACCAGGTGCCGGGGATCTGGCTGCCCACAGCGATCACTCCCACGGTGGAAGGGCCGGTCGGCAATTCATCCAGTGGCCAGAGTTACTGGAGCAGCCAAGCGGCTGCCCTGTTTTCATGGGAACCATTTGACTTCGGACTCCGACCCTCGGCCGTAGCACAAGCGAAATCCGCCGAGGATAAATCCAGTGCCGATTTGGCAGTAACGCGGCTGCAGGTAGCGACGGCAGTAGGTAACTTCTTTCTAACGGCTCTGGCGACTCAACAGGCGGTGGCGGCGGCGCAGGCCAACGTCGACCGCTGGCAAGTATTCAATCAATCGATTCACACCCTCGTCGATAACACTTTACGGCCGGGCGCCGATGCCTCCCGCGCCGACGCGCAGCTCGCCATGGCAAGAACTCAACTCTATCAGGCGCAACAGGTGGAACAGGCCGCTCTGGCGACGCTCGCGTCGCTTATGGGAGCTGCGGGCAACGAGATTCGGTTAGATAGCGGAAGACTGCTCAATCTGCCGCCGGTCGATTCTTTGCCTGGCATCGCCCCTGGAGTCAGTCCCTTTGCCCGGGATCGGATGGCCGCTGTACAGCAGGCCCAGGCACAGGAAAGGATCCTGAGCCGCACCGATTACCCGCGTTTTTTTCTCCAGGCCGAAGGCCTTGCCCGCGGGAGCGAAGTTCCGAACAACGGATCGATTATCGGCAACGGCGACGGTTTGGCGCCTGCGCGGGGGAATTGGATCGCCGGGCTGACCATCACATTCCCGAGCATCTCTGACTTCAAGGCGCTGAGCGCCGAAAAGCAGATAGCCAAAGCGAACGAGAACTCGCAGCAGGCTCTTTATAACGAGACGATTCAGGACCTTACAGGCCAGCTCCAAGCGGCCCTCGCGCAGCTCAAAGGAGCGCAACTGGTCGCCCAACAAACTCCCATTGAATTGACGGCGGCGCGCGCATCGGAAACGCAATCGCGGGCACGTTACGATGCAAGTTTGGCGACTCTTGTGGAGGTGGCCGACGCCGAAGGCCTGCTGGCTCAAGCGGAAATGGATGATGCCGTTGCGCGATTGAACGTGTGGCGGGGTCTCTTTGGAGTGGCCTACGCACAGGGCGATTTGCGGCCGTTCTTAAGTCTTCTGCGAGGTTCGAGTCCTTAGCCGGGCGATGCGACAGCGGATAAGCGAGGGAGAGACTTCATGTGGCTGATTCGAGCGGCATTGAGACGGCCCATTACCACGCTCATTGTGGTGATCGGCATTGCGCTTTGCTCGATTCTGGCGGTCATGCGGATGCGCATCGATATCTTCCCGAATCTGAATTTCCCGGTGATTTATGTCGCGCAGCCCTACGGCGGGATGAGCCCCGCGCAGATGGAAGGTTATCTCGTCTACTACTACGAATATCACTTCCTCTACATCAACGGGATCGAAAGCGTCGAAGACAAATCCATTCAGGGCAACGGGCTGCTGAAATTGACGTTTTACCCGGGCACGGATATGAGCCAGGCTTTGGCTCAAACGATCTCGTATGTAAATCGCGCCCGAGCGTTCATGCCACCCGGGACCGTCTCACCTTTTGTGATTCGTTTTGACGCCGGAACAGTACCCGTTGGATATGTCGTGTTTTCGAGCGAAACCCGCACAGTCGGTGAAATCCAGGACCTGGCGCTCAACCGGGTGCGTCCGGTGTTTGCCACGTTGCCGGGCCTGACGTCTCCGCCTCCTTTCGGCGGCAACCAGCGCACCATGGTGATAACCGTCAATCCTGATCGCCTGCGAGCTTACAGCATGGCGCCCGACGAGGTAGTGCAGGCCATCAATAACGGCAATGTTCTGCAGCCCGCCGGGAACGTGCGCACGGGCAGCCTGCTGCGCATCGCGGAGAGCGATTCGGTCACGCCCAATATCCAAAGTCTGAACGACCTGCCAATCAGAACCGGTTCCGGCCCGACGGTCTATCTGCACGATGTCGGAACGATCCAGGACACCAGCGACATTCCTACGGGCTATGCGCTGGTAAACGGCCGACGGGCCGTTTACATCCCCGTGACCAAGCGGCCGGACGCCTCCACCGTGACCGTCGTGAATGAGGTTAAAAAGAGTCTGCCATTGTTTCAATCTCTGGTGCCGGACGATATCAAGGTCACCTACGAGTTGGACCAATCTCCATACGTGACGAGCGCGCTGACAGCGGTGGTACGAGAGGGGCTTCTCGGAGCGGCGCTCACCGGTCTGGTGGTCTTCCTGTTTCTCAGCGACTGGAAAAGCTCGTTCATCGTCATGACGACGATTCCCTTCGCGCTGTTGACCGCAGTCGTCGCGTTGTGGCTCACCAGCCAGACCATTAACGTTATGACTCTGGGAGGACTGGCATTGGCTGTGGGGATTCTGGTGGACGAGGGTGTGGTCGAAATCGAGAATATTGACAGCACTCTTCAGCAAGAACCAGATCTGCAACCCGCTCGTGGCGTTCTACGCGCGACACAGCGGACGGTTTTGCCCCGGTTTCTTTCCATGCTCTCTGTCGTTGCCGTATTTGTTCCATCCTTTCTGATGACCGGCGTAGCGCAAAACTTATTTGTGCCGCTTTCGCTGGCCGTCGCATTCGCAATGATGGCCTCGTTCCTGCTCTCCAGCTCTTTGTTACCCGTGCTATTTCTTTGGGTGCATCACAGCATCGATCGGGGGCGCAAAGCTCTCATCGCGGGGCGGTGGGATTTTGACAAGGTTCGCGATCGTTGGGGGGCATTCCTGCAACGGCTCAGTTCGGCGCGCTGGCTGGTGGTCGGAACTTACGCCGCCATCGTGGTTGCGATTGTCCTCCTTCTCGGAGCGCACATCGGCGAAGAATTGTTCCCCAATGCGGGTGCGACGCAGTTCCGTCTGCGCTTCGACGCTCCGACCGGAACGCGGGCTGAGGATACCGAGCGCCTGGTAAAGGGAGTTCTCGACGAAATCGGCAAAGCCGCCGGCCCACAAAATGTCCTCATCACGCTGGGCTACGTGGGCACGCAAGGGGCCAGCTACCCCATCAATACGGTGTTTCTGTGGACCAGCGGTCCGCACGAGGCGGTCATTAACGTAGCGCTTCGGCCCGAAGCACACATCAATGTGGCGGCGCTGGAAGAAAAGCTTCGGCAGGCCCTGCCTCCGGAATTTCCCGGCTCCAGCTTCTCGTTCGAGCCGGGAGATCTGGTCAACCAAATCATGAACTTCGGCGCGCCCGCTCCGGTTGAAGTTGCGGTGATCGGACCGAATCTTTCCGATACGCGCATCTACACCAATCGATTGCGGAACGAAATGGCGAAGATCGGAGACCTGCGGGATTTGAAATATGAGTTGCCGCTCGATTATCCGAGCGTGGACGTCAAGGTGGACCGCGAGCTGGCCGGGCAACTGGGAGTGACCGCCAACCAGGTGGCCCGATCACTTTCCGAGGCGACCTATTCGAGCCGGTTCACAACCCCGAACTACTGGGCCGATCCGAACACGGGCATCGCCTATCAAGTGCAGGTGCAATACCCGCAGCCGGATATTACGTCGTTGCAGGATGTTCAAAATATCCCCGTGATGCCCGGGCAATTGCAGCACCCCTTGATCGGAGACCTTGCCAGAGTCGGCGATGGAACGGTCATGGGCGAATACGATCGACGTAATGGCTTTCGGATGCTGACTCTCTCAGCCAACATAGCAAGTCAGGACCTGGGTGACGTCTCCAAGAGAATCGATGCGGCCATTCAGCGCACGGGCCCTCTGCCGCGCGGCGGAAGCGTGCAGGTACGAGGCCAGATTGCCCCCATGCACGACACGCTTACCAACCTCAGCATCGGACTTTCTTTCGCGGCGCTCGTGATCTTCTTGCTGCTTGCCGCGACCTACCAGTCTTTGCGCCTTGCATTTGTCGTGCTCACGACCGCGCCCGCCACGATCTGCGGAGTGATCCTGGTGCTTCTGGCGACGCGCACCACGTTGAATATCGAATCCTACATGGGCGCGATTATGGCCGTGGGAGTTGGCACGGCGAACGCGATCCTGCTGGTGACGTTTGCCGAGCAGCACCGGCGGAGCGGCGGCTCTTCCATCGAATCAGGGATACAGGGAGTTAAGGAGCGCATGCGTCCCATATTGATGACCAGCGCCGCGATGATCGCCGGAATGATTCCCATGGCGCTGGCCGCCGAAGTGACGGCGCCTCTGGGCAGGGCCGTAATTGGAGGGTTAACCGCAGCCACGCTCGCAAACCTGACCGTGCTGCCCTTCGTATTCTCGATTGTTCAGCGACGAGCCGAGACTGCATCTCCCTCGCTCGATCCGGACGATCCGGAAAGCCGGTTCGCAATCGTCTGAAGAATGGAGAGCCGATCTGTGTTTCAAGGAGAGGTTACGAAATTCGTGAAGGTCATGGCGTTTTGGACTGTTCTACTCATTAGCCTGAGCTCGACGTCCTGCGGCCAAAAGGAGAACAACGCCGCACAGGGCGGCGGCGCATCCGCGCCGGCGAAACCGTCCGTGGAAGTAACCACGGTCAGATCGCAAAAGCTGAATACTACGGAGCGATTGCCGGCCGAGCTTATCCCCTACGAAAGCGTCGACCTCTATGCCAAGGAAACGGGGTTCGTGAAATCGATCAAGGTCGACCGTGGCTCAATCGTGAAGCAAGGGGAACTCATTGCCGAACTGGAGGCTCCGGAACTGTTGGCACAGCGCGCTCAAGCCGGCGCCGCTTACCAAAGCGCTGAAGCTCAACTCGCGGCAGGCCAAGCCAAGCTCGCAGCCGACCAAGCGACCTATCAGCACATGAGCGCCGCGGCGAAGACGCCTGGCGTTGTAGCGGCTAACGACCTGGATATCGTTCAAAAGAGTGCCCAATCCGATGAGGCCAATGTAGGCGCCTTGCAGATGACCGCGGAAGCTGCCCAGGAAAACTTGAAAGCAGTTGCGCAGCTGGAATCCTATTTGAATATCACCGTTCCCTTCGACGGCCAGGTAACAACTCGATATGTTCATCCCGGGGCACTGGTAGGCCCTGCGGGCGGAGCAGGAGCGATGACGCCGATCGTCAGCGTCGAAACAACAACCCGGCACCGGCTGGTTGTTCCTGTGCCCGAGAAGGACGTGGAGGGTATTTCCGGGGGTACGATTGTTACTTTCACGGTGCCCTCGTTTCCCGGCAGAACCTTTCATGCTCCGATCGCCCGAGTTTCGCACGACGTAAACACCAAGACCCGAACGATGCCTGTAGAGTTAGACGTCAGCGATCCCCGGGCGGAACTCGTTCCGGGAACCTTCTGCGAAATCGACTGGCCGGTACGCCGCAACTATCCGACGCTTTTCGTTCCAACCTCTGCCGTGGCCAGCGACCTGCAACGCACCTTCGTAATCCGTGTTCGCCAGAATCGTACTGAATGGGTAGATGTCACTACAGGGGCGCGATCCGGTAACTTGATAGAAGTTTTTGGCGATCTGCACGAAGGAGATGAGGTGGCGCTTCGCGGCACCGACCAACTTCGGGCCGGTATTGAGGTCTCCTCTCGACTCGTCACCTCAAACTAGTTAGGATAAAAGCACCCAACAGTGAAGTTGAAACTCGGGCTAAATTCTTAGCCGTGCGAGCCTTCCCCAATTCCGCGCATGCTGGGGGGGGCGGCCTCTACGAGTATCCGTGAGTGACACGAACATGGTCGCGTATCAACGGGTCGGGAATGAGACCTAAGAACCTGAAAAGAGGTCGCTTCAGCGTTTCTGTCTGTGCTGAACCAAAACATCTCCTTTGGTACGGTGCGAGTTTCCAAGTTGGCGACGATTCATCTGGAATCGGCGGATTCGGTGCATACGGAAGCTTCCCAGATGATGGGACGGTACAAGAACCAGCCACAGCCACCACTGGCCCCGCAGCCGCATCCGGCGTTACCTGCGGACCGTAAGCTGCATCTTGGCCTGGCTCTAACCAATCTCAACGGAGTTGACTCCAGCCCTCAGTTGACACGAAGGAGAATTAGATGGGGGCCAAGAAGCTAGTAGCAGCCGCGAAAGACGTTGAAGTGATGGCTGAAGCGCGTCTCTGGCGCGCCGTGATTGCCGATGTGATCCGGGAATGGGTATATGGACCGCTACGCAACGCGCGTGAAGCCGAGAGATATATCTTCGGAAATAACAGAGATTTCGCTCTGGTCTGTGAATCGGCTGGGTTGGATGTAGGACGAGTACGAGCAGAGCTGCTTAGAGTGCGAAACTATGCAGGCGGGCGTTCCTTAGCTCTTGCCATATAGGATTTCCTCGGAATGGGGAGTGCTGGTTCTCCAGTTGCTGATAGTCCCCGATGGTCTCAAGGGGTCGACGCAACACTGGCCTGCAGTTTATCCGCTGGAGTTCGAAATCCCAAGGTTTGTCGTGGCCGGGTATTGAGTCGCAGAGCGATCTCGTCCAGCTCTGATTGCGAGAACCTGGACAGGTCGGCGTTCTTTGGCAGGTATTGCCGCAGTAGGCCGTTTGTGTTTTCGTTTGAGCCCCGCTGCCAGGGACTCTGCGGATCGCAGAAGTAAACCTGCATATCCGTCGCCATCGTGAAGGTTTTGTGTTGGGCCATCTCCAGTCCACGGTCCCAGGTCAGCGAGCGACGCAACTCCGCCGGGAGTTGGCCCACGTGCTGGATCAGGGCGGCCACTACCGTAGCCGTGTCTTTGCCGGGCACTTTCACCAGCACGCAAAAGCGCGATTTGCGCTCTACCAACGTAACCACGTGGGTGTTGCCTGCCCCACGCAATAGGTCTCCCTCCCAATGACCGGGAATGGCACGATCTTCCACTTCCGCTGGCCGTTCGCGGATAGAAATCGCATCGACGATCTTGCCTTGCGAATGTCCGTGAACGCTGGAGTGCCGCGAGCGGCGGATCCGCCGCTTGGAGCGAAGGTGCTGAATCAGCTCCTTTTTCAGCGCTCCGCGCGCTTGAATGAACAGGCTGAGATAAATCGTTTCGTGAGACACGCGCAGGCTCTCGTCGTCCGGATAGGACTGTTTCAGCCATCCGGAAATTTGCTCCGGCGACCAGTCCTGCATCAGTTTACTGGCAACGAGAGTGCGGAGCTTCTCGTGGAGGGCCAGGCGGCAAGCCTTGGGCCGCAAAGCCGATTCCCAGGCCTGCTGGTCGGCTTGGTTGGCTCGATACTGCGCGCGCCCGCCATGGCGGGCCAGTTCTCGGCTGATCGTAGATGCCGTGCGACTCAGATGTTGGGCGATGACCCGCAGCGAGCAGCCGCTGGCGATGCCGCGGGAGATGTCTTCGCGTTCGGCCAATGTCAGCGCACGCCGTGAACGGCGACGGACCGGCGGAGCGATCCCCCCGTGACGCGCCAACAGGAAATGAATGACGTGTTGGTCCTTGCCGAGTACTCGACCAATCGCATTTAACGACTGTCCAGCCTTCCAACGGCCCCACATATCGGCCCGCTGGGTGGCAGAAAGCTTCCATCGTCTCTGCATCGCGAACACCACCTTTTAGGAAAAGATTTATACCAGGTGGTGTTGCATCGACCGGTTGAGCTGGCACACCTTCTCGTCATATGGGAGCCAGCATCCGAGAATCCCGTTTTTTCGGGAGTTGGGATCACGAAAAGGCAGGCTTTTAGTTACAGCGGTCCCACGAAGATTGATCGACGTAGCTCTTGCGTGGCACCTTCGGCTTTCCTTCTTTGCCGCGTTCTTGTTTCCAGGCTGACCGCAAAAAAAACACGCGAACTTTCTTCACGCGTCAACCATCAGACGAAACACACACTGAAAAGGCGAAAGGCCCGCTGCTGCCCCCGGCGTTTCTCCACTCGGAACGCAGCGGGCCTACACGCCCGCACCAGAGGGGTGGTAATCCGGTGGCCCATGATAGCTACGTAATTCTTAGAAGAGGCCCGAATGGTCATTATTCCCCAATCAGCACGTCGATCGGCAAGGAAAAAGCCGATTCTTGCGTAGCACTTCTCACGCTCGACAAGCCGGGCGAATATCTGCTGCTCAATCTGCGAACAAAAATCATTGAGGAATGGAACGAGACCTCAAGCAAACCTTCAAGCGGCGGACCTCGCGCTCGCGCCTAAGTGGTGGCAAGCCAGGTTTTCGGAATCTGGGCTACTGGCCCTCCGGCTGGCGATAATCCCGTTTAGCAGATGAGATGAGAAGGCCGGTCTCCGACGGGATGCGATAAGCGATACGCTCCCAGTGTTGGACGTGCTCGAAGCACAAAGAAAAGGAGACCGGCTATGCGGAAGATTAACACTTTGTCGAGTAGTGGAAGCAGGATTTTCAAGGCGCGCCAGCTGACGATCGGTTTGGATCTGGGAGATCGCTGGAGCTGGTACTGCGTATTGAACGAAGTGGGAGACATCGTTTTGGAACGCAGACTGACGACCACACCGGAAACTATGAAGCAGGTATTCGGCAAGATGCCGCGGAGCCGGGTGGCCCTGGAGACCGGAGCACACTCGCCGTGGGTCAGCCGGCTGTTGGCGGCGCTCGGTCACGAAGTAATCGTCGCCCATGCACGGAACGTACGCTTGATCGGGGAGAGTCGTCGCAAAGACGATCGTATCGATGCGCGAACGCTAGCACGGCTGGCCAGAGTCGATCCTCAACTGCTGAGCCCGGTGCAACATCGCAGCGCCCAGGCACAGATTCATCTGACGCAGATCCGAGCACGCGCCGAGCTCGTGAGGGCCCGCACGGCCTTGGTGAATTCAGCTCGAGGACTGGTGAAGTCCTATGGCGAGCGGCTCGGCAAGTGTGGCACGCAGCAAGTAGGCCAGGAACTGGCCAGGGGATTGAGTCCGGAGCTGCGCGAAGCACTGGAGCCGCTGTTGCGAGAGGTGGAATCGCTGAACGCACAGATTAAGGAATACGATCGGCGGATCGAAAAGATGGCCCGGGAGAGCTATCCACAAGTGGAGCTGCTGAAACAGGTGAAGGGGGTAGGCGATCTAATCGCGCTGACCTATGTCCTGACCCTCGGCGACCCGCATCGGTTCCGGAAGAGTCGCGAGGCGGGTTGCTTCGTGGGGTTGCAACCGGGACGAAGGAACTCTGGGCAGAGCGAACCACAGATGCACATCAGCAAGGAAGGCGACCGGTATCTGCGGACGCTTTTGGTGCAAGGGGCGCACTACATCCTGGGACCTTTTGGGGAAGACAGTGATCTGCGGCGCTGGGGACTGAAGCTCGCCGAGCGAGGAGGGAAAAACGCCAAGAAACGAGCGGTGGTGGCGGTGGCGCGAAAGCTAGCGGTACTGCTACATCGGCTGTGGGTGGGTGGCGAGGTCTACGAACCTCTGCGCAACAGCCAGAGAGCAGTGTCCGCAGTCGCTTAGAGTTTGTAAGTAAACAGCCGAGCTCGACCGCCGAGTTAGGTGACTGCGAGCCAAGTCCTAGCCCAACTTCCCTCGTAAAGGGAGAAGAGGACGCTTCACAGGTAGCAGCACCTCTGAAACGAGAACGCCCAACTTGCACCGAGCGAAAATCGCTTAAAAAGAGTGCGGATGGAAGGATGGCGACAGAGGCGGCTCGGCTTAGAGCCAAAGACCCACTTTAAGAAAAAACAAAACCGTCTTGACTCGCACCGGCCTTCTCATGGAAGGGAAGAAGAGGACGCTTCACAGGTAGCAGCACCTCTGAAACGAGAACGCCCAACTTGCACCGAGCGAAAATCGCTTAAAAAGAGTGCGGATGGAAGGATGGCGACAGAGGCGGCTCGGCTTAGAGCCAAAGACCCACTTTAAGAAAAAACAAAACCGTCTTGACTCGCACCGGCCTTCTCATGGAGGGACTTGGCCCCAATCAGGGCGCTGACGCATAACCAAACGGCAAAGGTCACTGGTTGACATCGGGGTGGAAGCGGACATATGGTTTGGCCAAGGTAGAGTTGAAATCGGAGTGTCCGCATGGGCCGTTGGGCAACCTGGTGCTATATTGCCTTAGCGCTGATTTTGTCATTGGCAGCCCGAAGCGGTGCTGCTCAGTCGACCAATACAGTCAGTCGCGTTGAGTTCGAAGGCAATCGGCTCATCTCCAGCGAGAGCTTGCAGGCGCGTATCTTTACCCGACCAAGTGACCCGTACGACGAGGGAGCGCTGGGGCGCGACCTTCGGAGCCTCCAAAATACGCACTATTTCGAAAGCATCCTCCTCGAAGTCAATGACGACCTGGTCCGCACAAATGCGAAGATCGTTATTTTTCATTTGATTGAAAGGCCAAAAATCAGCCGAATCGAGTATCGCGGTCTGAATTCCGTCACGGAGTCGAACGTCCTCGACCGGTTCAAGGAACGCCGTATCAGCTTGTCAGTCGAAAGCTACGTCGATGTCACAGAAATCAAGGCGGCTCAAGTCGCCATTGAAGACCTGCTCGCCGAGCACGGACACAGGTCCGCTGTCGTGAAGGCGACGTACGAGACAATTCAGGGCTCCAACGCCCGCATTCTCGTCTTCACCGTTGACGAGGGACCCTAGCCGCGTTTGTTCCAGCCTGAATGCGCTCAACCCCGTGTTGGCGCGAACACGACGAAAAGTCGCGCCGAGTCCTGAAAAACGGGATTTTCGCCAACTGGGAATCGGAAACCCAATTTACCCTCGGATAACGGGGTAGGCCATAAACCCGGAAGAACTGCGACGCAGATCGGAACTAACGCGGAGCATACTCACACTGTCTTTCTGGCAAAGGGCACCGCTTCAGTGGTACTGCCCACAATTATGGAGGCGCGGCGAGTAACCAGTGGCCGGCTACGTACGTCAAAACGGTCACAGCGACAAGTGACGGCGCTCGGTCGCTTAAAGTTCATCCGCACTGAGGATTTCAGCATGAGACATAAGCTCGCGATGATTTTTGTTGTGGCTATCGGCTTTCTCATGATTTCAACTTCACTATTCGCGCACCATGGGAATGCAGCGTACGAGACCGACAAAAAAGTCAGTGTGTCCGGGACGGTGACGGAGTGGCTTTGGGCTAATCCGCATTGCTTTCTGAAGATTGACGGCAAAAACGACAAAGGTGAACCGACACACTGGATCGTGGAAACCAGCAATCCGCAAGATATGGCCAGACAAGGCTGGGCTCGTAATTCATTCAAGCCAGGGGATGAAGTCACTCTCACCATAATACCCGCCAAGAACGAGCGCTCCATCGGGCGCTTCGTGGCAAAAGATAACTTTTTGCTTAACGGAAAGCCGTTTCCACCGGTCGATAGGCAATAATTCCGGCGCGACGGCGAGCCAGGCCAACCGGTGACGGGAGCCCGGAAGTCTCGTTTTCAAAGAAGAGCATTTATTCGGTGGCCAATTGGAAGCATGCAATTCTAGAGCTCGGAGGGAACAGGAATGCTGAAGCGTCTAGTTTTAGTGGCGGTGGCCCCGATATCTCTATTGATCCCAACACTTCTCATGCACGCCCAAGCCGCCGTGCCGAATGCATCTGGAGGGGCGCATAGCCAGGAGAAATGGAATAACGTTCCGCCGCCAAATAAGTCGGCATACGCGAACCAGAAGCCGGGTCCCGCTCCGCGTCGGGACCTCTCTGGTATTTGGGATGGCTTAACGGAAGGAGGAGACCAAGCAAAGGGCGTCTTCGAGTACCCCGCAACCCTTAAGGATCATCCAGCCGATGAGATCGGCGGGCAACCGGACGAGAGCAACATTACCCGCCAATTGCCGTACACGGCCGCCGGGTTAGCCGCGCTCAAAACACACAAGGTTACTGTGGGCGTTCGGGCAGTTGACCCTAGCTTTACAAATTATCCTGTACATATCTGCGACCCAGAAGGATTTCCGGGCATGGAACTTCACGAGCTCAAAATTATCCAGCTAATTCAAACCAAGAACCAAGTCGTTGAGATAAGTCAATTCAACGCCCGTGCGCGTGCCATCTGGACCGACGGACGAGAACTCCCGAATCCGGAGGACATCGAGCCGAGGTGGTACGGCTACTCGACCGGCAAATGGGTGGACGATTATACGTTTGTGGTTGAGACGGTCGGCATGGACGAAAGAACCTGGCTGGATCAGGCAGGCCGTCCGCATAGTAGCGAATTAAAGGTGGAGGAGCAGTTTCATAGGGTGAACAACGACAGGCTGGAGCTCACGATGACAATCGATGACCCAAAGTTCTATACCCGGCCTTGGATGGCTCTCAATAAGTTCGTCCTTCACCGCTTGCCGGACGATTGTGATCGTAGGGAGTTGTTTTGCTCGCCATCAGAAAATGCTGAGTACAACGAGATTGTTTCTGATCCCGTCTCCAAGGTCACGCCTAAAAAGTAGCGAGCGATAGGACCCGATGGATCAGCCCATCGGCTCTCTCCCGCTACGACGAGGAAGTGCTTCACGGTTGTCCTGCCCTTTCTGTCCTGACTGGCGAAGCACGCGGTCAGCTACCGTCCAAGCAGATGCCATTCGCAAAGCCTGAGAAACGGCCTTCTCGCTAACTGGCTTTGCTGCTGGGCCACAATCCGATAAGGTGGGTGGTCTCAAGGGGTCGATGCAACACTGGCTTGCAGTCTATCCGCCGGAGTTTGAAATCCCAACGTTTTTCGCGGGCGCTGATTCAGACGCAGCGCGATCTCGTCCAGCTCTGATTGCGAGAACCTGGACAGGTCGGCGTTCTTTGGCAGGTATTGCCGCAGTAGGCCGTTTGTGTTTTCGTTTGAGCCCCGCTGCCAGGGACTCTGCGGATCGCAGAAGTAAACCAGCATATCCGTCGCCATCGTGAAGGTTTTGTGTTGGGCCATCTCCAGTCCACGGTCCCAGGTCAGCGAGCGACGCAACTCCGCCGGGAGTTGGCCCACGTGCTGGATCAGGGCGGCCACTACCGTAGCTGTGTCTTTGCCGGGCACCTTCACCAGCATGCAGAAACGCGAATGACGCTCGACCAGCGTGGCCACGTGACTGTTGTGCGCCCCGCGCAGCAGATCGCCTTCCCAATGACCGGGAATGGCACGATCTTCTATTTCCGCCGGTCTTTCGCGGATGGAAATCGCATCGACGATCTTGCCTTGGGAATGCCCGTGACTGAGTCGCGCACCCTCCACGCTAAGCCGAGAGGTGGCCCGCCATGTCGGGCGTGCGCAATATCGCGCGAACGAAGCCGATCAGCGGGCCTGGGAGTCGGCCCTGCGGCCTAAGCCCTGCCGGTTGGCTACTCACAGCGAGCTCCAAGAAATTGTTACGAGTAAACTGATGCAGGACTGGTCTCCGGAACAAATTTCCGGAAGGCTCAAGCAGCAGTATCCCAAGAACGAGAGCCTGCGCGTGTCTCACGAAACGATTTATCGCAGCTTATTTATACAGGCGCGCGGAGCGCTGAAACAGGAGCTGATTCAGCATCTTCGTTCCCAGCGGCGGATCCGCCGCTCGCGGCACTCCAGCGTTCTTGTGCGATGACCCTCAACGAGCAGCCACTGGAGATTCCGCGGGAGATGTCTTCGCGTTCGGCCAGCGTGAGTACCCGCCGCGAATGGCGACGAGCCGTCGGAGCGATCTCCCCGTGACGTTTCAACAGAAGGTGAACGACTACGTGGTCCTTGCCAACAGCGCGGCCAATCGCATGCAACGACTCGCCCGCCTTCCAACGACGCCATACCTCCACTCTTTGCATTACAGAAAGCGGGGTACGGGGATCATAAACACCACCTTTTAGAAAAAACGTTTTACACCAGGTGGTGTTGCATCGACCGGTTGAGCCGGCGGGTGTTATCGGAGACTGGGAATCGGGTTCAAGCCATCAACAGTCGGCCAACTTAAGTTATTGCTCCCGGAAACGTACCCAGGTTCCATTGGCAGTCGCTGAAACCAAGCGGAGAGTGAGGCATGGCGAAAAGCGGGTCCGAGTGCCTCGCGGATACGCTCGTTATCGAAAAAGCTCCTGCAAGAGTGTATTCCGAGTTCGCTCGCGTAGTCGAACACCGCTATGGTGTTCCCATCAATAGGAACCAGAGATTACGTCTCGAGCTGCCAGTCTTTGTTTATGGCCGCTCGACAGATCAGGAGCCTTTGCACGAGATGGCACGCTCTCTGGTAGTCTACGCCCGTGGCGGTGTCCTAGTTCTAAGCGCGACTGTGAAGTTGAGACAGGAGTTGCTCTTAGTTAACCCCCGGAACGAGGTTCAGGCACCGTGTCGCATCACCGGGTTTGAGCCATGTCCGCCCATGGTGAGACTGGAGTTCACGCAACCCGTCCCAGGGTTTTGGGGTGTTGCGTTTCCTCCTGAAGACAGGCATCCCGCAGAACAGAAGCTGCCTCGGGTGCCCCGCCGTTTTCGACGAGTTGAATGTTCCTTGCCCATACAAGTTCTCCAAGCCAGGGAGTCCGCCGGTGAGGTTAGGGATGTGTGCATCACGCAGAATATTTCGCGTGACGGTCTCTATTTCAAGAGTGGGCTCCTCAGCTACCGCGAGGGCATGCGTCTCACGATCAGCTTCGTGCCCCATTCAGGTCTCTTTGGTCCTAATGCCAGCTACGCAGGGCAAATAGTACGTGTGGATCAGATCGAAGATGGCCTCGTAGGGGTCGCGGTCAGTTTGATAGGGGTTAACGCAAAGCCGCCGACCAAATCCGTCGCGGCTATAGGCCGCTGATGTCATTACTCTTGGAGTTAATCTGTCCGTATTTGGCGAGTGCAAGTGCAGCGATCCCCATGCACAACGCCGACAAAACTATTTTTCGAGGCGATGCACATCTGGCCCAAGTCCCAACCCCTATTCCGGCCAGAAGCAGTCCGGCTGAGGTAAGTAAGAAGCCGAGAAGCGCAGCATTACCTCCGCCAAAACCATGCTCATTTTGAAACTCAACGAAGACGCCTGAAGCGGCTGCTAAGGTGCCAACAGACACGAAGGTCGGAACGAAACCTCGGGTGGACATGGGGTAATTCTAAAGCCAAGTCCTTCCATGAGAAGGCCGGTGCGAGTCAAGACGGTTTTGTTTTTTCTTAAAGTGGGTCTTTGGCTCTAAGCCGAGCCGCCTCTGTCGCCATCCTTCCATCCGCACTCTTTTTAAGCGATTTTCGCTCGGTGCAAGTTGGGCGTTCTCGTTTCAGAGGTGCTGCTACCTGTGAAGCGTCCTCTTCTCCCTTTACGAGGGAAGTTGGGCTAGGACTTGGCTCGCAGTCACCTAACTCGGCGGTCGAGCTCGGCTGTTTACTTACAAACTCTAAGCGACTGCGGACACTGCTCTCTGGCTGTTGCGCAGAGGTTCGTAGACCTCGCCACCCACCCACAGCCGATGTAGCAGTACCGCTAGCTTTCGCGCCACCGCCACCACCGCTCGTTTCTTGGCGTTTTTCCCTCCTCGCTCGGCGAGCTTCAGTCCCCAGCGCCGCAGATCACTGTCTTCCCCAAAAGGTCCCAGGATGTAGTGCGCCCCTTGCACCAAAAGCGTCCGCAGATACCGGTCGCCTTCCTTGCTGATGTGCATCTGTGGTTCGCTCTGCCCAGAGTTCCTTCGTCCCGGTTGCAACCCCACGAAGCAACCCGCCTCGCGACTCTTCCGGAACCGATGCGGGTCGTCGAGGGTCAGGACATAGGTCAGCGCGATTAGATCGCCTACCCCCTTCACCTGTTTCAGCAGCTCCACTTGTGGATAGCTCTCCCGGGCCATCTTTTCGATCCGCCGATCGTATTCCTTAATCTGTGCGTTCAGCGATTCCACCTCTCGCAACAGCGGCTCCAGTGCTTCGCGCAGCTCCGGACTCAATCCCCTGGCCAGTTCCTGGCCTACTTGCTGCGTGCCACACTTGCCGAGCCGCTCGCCATAGGACTTCACCAGTCCTCGAGCTGAATTCACCAAGGCCGTGCGGGCCCTCACGAGCTCGGCGCGTGCTCGGATCTGCGTCAGATGAATCTGTGCCTGGGCGCTGCGATGTTGCACCGGGCTCAGCAGTTGAGGATCGACTCTGGCCAGCCGTGCTAGCGTTCGCGCATCGATACGATCGTCTTTGCGACGACTCTCCCCGATCAAGCGTACGTTCCGTGCATGGGCGACGATTACTTCGTGACCGAGCGCCGCCAACAGCCGGCTGACCCACGGCGAGTGTGCTCCGGTCTCCAGGGCCACCCGGCTCCGCGGCATCTTGCCGAATACCTGCTTCATAGTTTCCGGTGTGGTCGTCAGTCTGCGTTCCAAAACGATGTCTCCCACTTCGTTCAATACGCAGTACCAGCTCCAGCGATCTCCCAGATCCAAACCGATCGTCAGCTGGCGCGCCTTGAAAATCCTGCTTCCACTACTCGACAAAGTGTTAATCTTCCGCATAGCCGGTCTCCTTTTCTTTGTGCTTCGAGCACGTCCAACACTGGGAGCGTATCGCTTATCGCATCCCGTCGGAGACCGGCCTTCTCATCTCATCTGTGAAGTCACCTTCTCGTCATCTGGCTTTCGCTCGATTCCCACTTAATGGGATGGTCCGCCGCCGAGGCTCTTGAGTGTAGAGTCCGGGGCCAGGAGGCATTCCATGAAACTACACGTAGTCGGCATTGATCTGTGTAAAACGGTTTTCCATTTGGTGGGTTTGGATTCGACAGGCAATGTGGTGGTCCGCAAGAGATGTTCTCGCCGGCAGCTACTAGCGTTCACTGCGAATCTGCAGGTTGATTTGATTGGCATGGAGTCGTGCAGCGGCTCGCATTTTCTGGGACGCGCTTTGCGTGAGCTGGGGCACCAGGTGCGATTGATGCCAGCGCAGTACGTCAAGCCGTACGTGCAGACCAATAAGAGCGACTACATCGATGCGGAGGCTATAGCGGAAGCAGTGCAACGGCCACGGATGTGCTGCAGAGCGTGTCGGCCGGATCTGTGCTGGAATTGAGATTGACCCACTGTACGTCGACGTTGCCATCCGCCGTTGGCAAAAGCATACGGGCGACCACGCCATCCACGCTGTCAGCGGCAAATTGTTCGATGAAATCGCAGCAGCTTCGGAGCCGCGCAATGGCTGATGACGCCATCGGCTACGGCAGGCCTCCGAAGCGCACCCAGTTCGTGAAAGGGCAATCCGGAAATCCGAGCGGTCGGCCCGAAGGGTCACAGAACCTGGCCGCGGTGCTGAACGCAACGATACGCCAACGTATCAAAGTCACCGAAAACGGGCGCATCCGATACACCACCAAATTTGAAGCCATAATCGCGCAACTAGTGAACAAGGCACTCCGCGGAGACGTAAACGCCATCCATGAGCTCCGCTACTGGATCCAGTTCCTGGAGGATTCGCTACAGACCAGCTCCCAGCCCCTGGTCACCCGGGAGAACGACGAAGCCGTGGTGGAGAGCTTTGGAACGACTGCGCCAAACAGAAAGCTCTCCAGCACCCGATTCTGCAAGTACAGATTCGAGCGAGGAGCCCAAATGAGTGCGACTCAGCAGCTTACCTATGCAGAATACCAAGCTCTACTGCGGCTGGATCTGATAACCTTTATCGAGCGCTCATTCTATGAGCTCAATCCACAGGCGACGTTCGCAAGAAGCCTCCATATCGAGGTTCTGGCAACAAAGCTGGCTGCATCTCGCCGAGGCCAGCTTCGGCGTTTGATCGTGTGTATTCCCCCTCGGATGCTAAAGTCAATCGCTGTAAGCGTAGCCTTCCCGGCCTGGCTGCTGGGTCACGATCCTACCAAACAGATTATCTGTGCCTCCTATGGTCAAGATCTGGCGGAGAAACACGCCCGTGATTGCCGAACTCTAATCATGAGCGATTTCTACCGGGTTCTGTTTCCGCGCACACGACTCTCTCCCGAAAAACAGTCCGTGAACGATTTCCTGACCACTGCTCAAGGCTTCCGCATGTCGACATCAGTCGGGGGCGTGCTCACCGTGGTCTTGGTTCCACCCGAGACCGGTGTCGTTAAAATAGTCGCTGTATCAAGCGACGTTAGCACGAATTCCTCCGGTGACTTGCTCCGAGACAAATTCAATGCGTTGCGTTCGTCCTTAGAAGCGAATTACGGAAAAGCAGCACTTGTCTTCGATTTCCTCGTACTAAGGAGCAATTGGAATGAGCCTAGTGAGTGGATGATGGCTCTGCTAAATCACGAGCGCATATTTATGGCTACATGGGAGCCTGACCAGGAAGGCGTGGGCCTAGCCGAAAAGGCCTGCGCCATTTCTACCGGAACGGGATACATAATGGTGACATACGAGTTTCCGAATTTCTCACTCTGGAAACAAAGCGTGGCGACGAGGACGATGACTTCTTCATGCCAGTATCGACGAAAGTGTTGATCGCGCGGACAGTCAGAAGCTCCAGGCAAGAGCGTTGATTGATTTTTTGTTTCAACCAATCGATCTTTGAGAAAGGCAGGATAACTCGAGAGCTGCCTTTCGAAGGTTGGATTGTGCGACTGAACGTGGACCGCTGTTATTTTCCGCCGCCGTGCTCATCAGCGAGGAAGTCCTGCTGAATATCCTTTTTCGCTAATTCGCCGCTCTCTGCGAATGAGCAGATCCGAGGCTTGACTACATGCACGAAATCGGTATTGCCCATGCGAACGCCCTCCGAGAGAGTTCCTCCGCTGAAGACGATCTCTGGAGTTTCGGCTAACGTTTGGTCCAAATAGACCGGCAGACCATAGAGCTCGCCAAAAGGAGGCACAACACCGGGCTGGCAGTCGGGAAATAACCGGTAGCATTCTTGCTCGTTAATAAGTTTTACTGGCTCCCCGACCACAGTCGCTAGTTTCTCCGGATTCACGCGATAGGAAGCCGGGAGCACAGCCAACAAGATCCGATTTCTGGCGCGCAGCGCCACCGTCTTGGCTATTTGTTTTCCGGGAATATGGAGCAACGAAGCCGCATATTGCGAGCTCCGCGCAGGAACGTGGTGAATCGGAGTATAAGCTGCATGCGCTTGGTCGAGATGGGCTGTTAATCGTGCCGGCATCGTCATTGGTGCACCTCTCGCTCTATAGACTTTCTTCTTTCTGTTTCTTTCTTTAGCAGCCCGTAGTCGAACAGGCTGTGACCTGAATCACGTGTCAAGTTTTCCCGCCTTCGAAGAAGTGCCTTCATCTTCGCGGGTGATCTATGTCACAGCATTCGATGAGGACGTGGCACAGGATAGAAATCCAAGCTTTTGTCCAAATCGCAAGGCGAAAGAGAGGAACTGTAAATGTCAAAACAGGTAGCCAAACATCACGGGAAGGCAGCGGCGCGTGTGGCAAGGCGCGTGAAGCGCGTGCGTGGCGGCAAGCGAACTCGGGCCAAGCAGCCCTTCGCGCGACACGAGAGGGTTGGTAACGCTTATGGAAGACCCGTGGCAGGTGCGGTTGGAGTAGTGGAGATTGAAGTGGTGAGCGTCCCTGAGAATGCGCTGGAAGCCGACGAGGCCGAACTGTCATTGCCACAGGAGAGCTTTTTTGAAGAAGAGGAGTAGGATCGGGTCACTTGCCGGGAGGTACAAATATCTGCCCGCGATCGCGCTCATTGAAGGTTGAACATGAAATTCAGTGTGCTGGCTCTCGATTATGACGGCACCATCGCCCGCGATGGTCAGATAGATCCTGATGTCAGGAGGGCTATCAATGAGGTTCGATCGCGGGGGATTGCGGTGGTTGTGGTTACAGGTCGCATCCTCTCAGACTTGAGGAGGGTCGCCGAGGGACTCGATTTCGTGGACGCTATAGTTGCCGAGAATGGCGCCGTTCTGGCATTTCCAAATGGAAATTCCAGATTGATCGGGCAGCCCCCGCCACCCGTCTTCCTCGAAGAACTTCGGCGCCATGGGATTCAATTTACAGCAGGCCAATGCGTCGTGGAAACTGACGCCGCTATAGCCCAACAAATTCTGTCGGTCATTCAATGTTTAGAGCTGCCGCTCGTGCTCATGTTTAACCATGGCCGCCTGATGGTGTTGCCGCAAGCGGTCAGTAAGGGAATTGGCTTGCGAGAAGCGCTTACCATGCTCCACCTTTCTCCACATAACGCCATTGCGATTGGGGACGCAGAAAATGATCATGATTTGCTCGGCGTCTGCGAGTTCGGCGTGGCCGTGAGCTGGGGCAGCAAGGCGCTTCAGGCCGCAGCAGACGACGTGCTGTGGGGAGACGGTCCGGCTGCCGTAGCCGGATACATTCGGCAAGCCGCTAAGGAGATGCGGCTGCCTCCCGAACGCATCGATCGAACTCGCCTGGTTCTGGGCACAACAGAAGATGGTTATCCTCTCGCACTGGCTATGCGAGGCCGCAATGTCTTAATCGCCGGCGACGCACGATCTGGGAAATCCTGGGTTGCAGGACTCATCTGCGAACAGCTAATTCTTCTAGGTTATAGCCTGTGCGTGATCGACGCGGAAGGTGATTACCGCACGCTCGACACTTTGCCTGGGGTCGTGGTGTTCGGAGGCGATACTCCGCCGCCCGAATTGCCTGACCTCGCGCGCGTGCTCCGCCACCCATATATGAGCGTTGTTGTAGATCTGTCTCACGCTTCATACCGAGAGAAGATCGATTACCTGAACACATTGTTGCCTATGCTGGCTTCCCTACGGAGATCTGCAGGCTTACCCCATCGGATCGTCATTGACGAAGCTCACTACTTTTTACATGAGCCAAATGTTAAGGAGCTGGTTGATCTCGATCTAGGGGCATACACGTTTGTGACCTATCGTCTATCAGACCTGCACCCCGACATTCGCAAAGCTATCGAAGGAATTATCGTGAAGCGCACGACCGACCTCCGCGAGATTCGGACTTTGTTGGAGATGGCAGGCAAGGAGAACGCTGAATCCGAATGGAAGTCCGTCTTCGTTGGGCTGTCCGTGGATGAAGCTATTCTTCTGCCGGGGATGGAAGAAGCGGGCGGAAAGCTCCGCCGATTTCAACTGTCACCCCGATCGACGATTCACGTCCGCCACAAAGCAAAGTATGTAGATCTTCAGTTGATCGAAGGCCAGGGATTCGTATTCACCGATAATGGTAAACCTGTGGGTCCACCAGCACGGACCCTGAACGAGTTTGTCTCATCGTTGAAAATCTTGCCTCTATCCATACTTGATGGACATGCCCGGCGGGGTGATTTCTCGCAATGGATTGCAGAAGTCTTTCACGACCATGTGCTGGCATCCGGTATCCGGAAGGTAGAGCAACGATACCGGCTCGGTCATACTCGAGACCTATATGACGCCGTGGCGGAATCAATCCAAGAGCGGTATGAAATGTCGACAGGCATTGAAGAGAGACCAAGCGAATCGGCGGTTGCTATTGTGACTTGAAGCCGATTAGTGACGGCGCTTTCAACAAACGAGAATCATCCCCAGGTACCGATGATGAGTTCTAGAGACGTAGGTGGCCTATAAACGATTATGCGCGACAGCGCACTGTTTACAGACCTATATGAGCTGACCATGGCGCAGGCGTACCACGCCGAGGGCATGGATCAGTTCGCTGTTTTTGAACTCGCCTTTCGGCAATTGCCGCCCACCCGCAACTTCGTTGTTGCCGCCGGATTTGCAGACATCCTCGATTTTCTGACTGCGTTTCGTTTCACAGACGAAGAGCTCGACTATCTGCGTGGGCGCCGCGAATTTACCGGAGAATTCCTGAAGCAACTGGCATCTTTGAGATTCACTGGGGATGTCTACGCCGTGCCAGAAGGGACGGTGGTTTTCCCAAATGAGCCTCTACTGCAGGTAATCGCGCCAATCGTCGAAGCACAGCTGATCGAGACGTTCGTACTGAACCAAATCCATTTCCAGAGCATCGCGGCGACTAAGGCCGCCCGAGTCGTCTCGGCGGCTAAGGGACGGGCCGTAATCGATTTCGGCTCACGACGCTCCCACGGAACCGACGCCGCGCTGAAAAGTGCGCGGGCCACATATCTAGCTGGGGGAGAGGGGACCTCAAACGTACTCGCTGGAAAGATCTACGGCATTCCGGTGTTTGGCACGATGGCACACAGTTATATTCAGGCCCATGATGACGAGTCTAGTTCGTTTGAATCGTTCGCAGCGCTCTATCCAGAAACCACGCTGCTCGTGGACACGTACGATACGCTTGACGGAGTGCGCAAGATTGTTGAATTGAGCCGCAAGCTCGGGCATCGATTCCAGGTACGCGCGTTGCGGCTGGATTCAGGTGATCTAGGCAGCTTGGCTTTTCAGACTCGTAAGATACTGGATGACGCAGGACTGCAAAACCTGAAGATTTTTGCCTCCAGCGGACTTGATGAATACAAGATTCAGGAACTGGTGCATTCTGGTGCACCGATTGATGCATTTGGCGTGGGAACAAAGCTAGCAGTTAGCGCAGACGCGCCGGAACTCGATATGGCCTACAAACTGGTCGAATATGCGGGCAAAGGGCGGTTGAAGCTTTCCACAAAGAAGCTCCTCTACCCCGGCCGCAAACAGGTCTTCCGGCAAATCGAGAATGGCAGAATGGCTGGCGACGTGATCGGGCGGTTCGACGAATCACTAGCGGACGAGAAATTATTGCGGCCGCTTATGGTCGGTGGGCAGCCGGCAGCTGAAATCAAATTGGCAGAATCTCGCAAGCGCTTACAATGCGAGTTACAACTGGTGCCTGATTATCTTCGCAGGCTAGAACCTGCGTCACCGCAGTATCCGGTGGTTTTCAGCGAGCGGTTGCAGTCCGATCTGGAGAGCATTCGACGCAAACTGGGATTCGCCGAACGTAAAGGAAGCGGGTAGCGTCCGGATAGGGGCCACTCGAATTCCCCGCGGCAGCCAGCCGAAGCCCAAACGACGTCGAGTGCTGCCCATCTTTCCCTTCAATTTCGCCTTTATGGCGATCCTCATGCTTGCCGGCGAGCGGTGATCGGAATCACAGACGTCCTTGACAACACTCTATACAAAGATCGTGAAGGCTGGGTTTACCGGGCAGCGAAAAAGGGATGGTCACGCACAAAGCAGGTGGCGAGTCGGTTGAAGTTGGCGTCCCAATCGGACCGACCGAGAGGCTGCCCTTATGGCAACTGGATATCGTTGAACTTACCGGACACAACCTGGAAGCCAGGGGGCGAGAAGAAGTCAACCGGCTGCTGAGTGCTGGGTGGCGTTTGCTCCACATATATACGCTGAAGTACGAAGAAAATGGCGTGTGGCGCGAGCGGCCAATGGGAATTCTTGGAAGGTTGAGAAATGAGCAACAGCAGCAATCATCCCTAATATGAGCGAGGGTAGCTATGAAACCCCAACTGCAAATTACATTTCGAAATATGAGGTCATCGAAAGAAGTTGAGGAGTGGATTCGCGAGGCGGCTGCCAAGCTCGACAGTTTCTACAGCCAAATCATGGGATGCCGAGTGGAATTGCAAATCCCACACCGTCATCACAAGAGGGGAGGTCCGTATCACATCCGGATTGACTTGAGACTTCCGCAGGGAGAAATCGTGGTGAAGCGCGAGCCAAGCCTAAGAGGCCGGGCTCGTCGGTTGGAGGAGCTGGAGTTGAAGAAGCATGCAGAGGTGAATGCGCTGCATAAGGATCTTCGCCGAACAATCGATGATGGGTTCAAGGCAGCAGGCCGGCGCTTGCAGGATTATGCTCGGCGGCAACGAGGTGACATTAAGAGGCGCGCACCGCTTCTCGAGGCACGTGTCAGCAAACTCCTGCCGCAGGAAGGCTACGGATTCCTAATTTCGATCGACGGACGAGAGATCTATTTTCACAAGAACAGTGTTCTCGGCGCAGCTTTTCCGCGTTTGAAGATCGGGACAACTGTTCGCTTTGCCGAGGAGCGTGGGGAAAAAGGACCACAAGCCACTACTGTCCGCATTCTTCCCAGACAAGGAATCCGGCAAGCGACAAAAGAGACCGCGGCTTGAGGCGACTGCTGGCAAGAATTCTCACTCAATATGAGAAGCGACCGAGTGATGGGTATGATCCTCTTTAGCTTCCCGGCTTACGAAAACATCTCACGGCAATTGCGGACACTCGCCTCCGTGCAAGGCGGCCGATTTACCGTTTCCCGCTACGCCAACCAAGAATTACGCGCCAAAATCGAAGAGTCTGTTACCGATGAACACTGCCTGGTATTGGGAACGATCGCTCCGCCGGACGAATGCTTGCTTTCCGTATTGCTACTGGCGGAAACGCTCGAAAAAGAAGGAGCGCACAAAATTACCGCCTTACTCCCTTACCTTGCTTACAGCAGGCAGGATAAAGAAAAACCGGGGGAAAGCTTGGGTACCGCGTGGGTTGGGGCGCTGCTGAAGAGTTCCGGAATCGATGACGTAGTGACGGTCGATGTGCATAGCGAACGCGACAAACAGCTATTTCCCATCCCGCTAACTACTGTATCGACGAACAGCTTGTTTGCAGATACCCTTCGGAAGCATGAACTGTTGGATGCAACTATTGTGGCTCCCGATAACGGGGCCATTGGCCGCTGCGAGGCGGTGAAGAGAGCGGCAGGGATGCCGGTTGGCGAGACGCCCTACTTTGAAAAGAAGAGGACTGACCAAGGAATCACCCATTACGGTCCCATTGGTCGGGTCGGAAAAAAGGTAGTGATCGTCGACGACATGATCGACACGGGTGGAACTCTGGTCTCCGCTTGCGAAAAGCTGAGGGCAGTCGGCGTCGCAGAGATCTATATCCTGGTTACTCACGGTCTCTTCACGGGGCCATCTTGGCCGCAGTTATGGTCCCTCGGAGTGAGGCGCATATTTTGTACCGACACAGTTCCCCTTCGCTCAGGGATAGAAGCCGCGAACATCTCTGTGATCTCAGCAATACCACTGCTTAGAGAGTGTCTTTCACAGATAGATAAACTAGACAAATAGCCGCGTCAAACGGCCCGTGATTTCGGACGTCCCACGAGAAACCTGCGCGAGAAACTGCTAGGAATCTCCCTTCCGAAACCGCGCCGCCATGACTTCGCGATAAGGCGGTTCCGCAATTGCCGTTTGGACCGGCTTCCCGAAGAGCAGGCAACCACTCGAACAGTTCATCAGTTTTCGATGCTGAGTTTGATCCCCAAGCGCCGAGCGTATGCTCTTTTCGTCGTCAGTTTTCATCAAATACTCCGATATTCATACCTATGATCGGCTGTGATGTGCATCACTGCCCATATCTCGAGACTCACTTAAGTTGGTTAATGGAATGGCCCTTTAGGGAGGCCTTTGTGGTGTTTCGAGATCGACAAGAGGCTGGCCGCATCTTGGCGGTGCAATTACATGCGTACGCGAATCGGAAAGATGTCATTGTCCTGGGTATTCCCCGGGGAGGCGTCCCTGTTGCCTATGAAGTGGCAAAAGCACTAGATGCTCCGCTAGATACCTTTGTGTCGCGCAAACTCGGCGTCCCTTGGCAAGAAGAACTCGCATTTGGTGCCGTTGCAACGGGTGGTGCGCTCGTGCTCGACCGTGAAATTATCGACGCGATTGGTATTTGCGATGAGGAAATCGAGCAAATTACCTCCAGAGAAAGAAAGGAACTGGATCGGCGCGAGCATCTTTACCGGGGTAACCGCTCTGCTCTGAAAGTCCATGGACTAACCGTTATCCTCGTAGATGATGGCATAGCCACAGGCTCCAGCATGCGTGCAGCCATCATTGCATTGCGGCAGATGAAGCCTGCGCGGGTTGTCGTCGCCGTTCCTGTAGCTCCTCAATCAACTTGTAGGCGGCTCAGATCCGAGGTGGATCAACTCGTCTGTGTGCACATGCCAGAGGATTTCCAGGCCATTGGCCAGTTTTACGAAGACTTCTCGCAGGTCGCCGATGAGGAAGTGACTCAACTACTTCAGCGAGCAGCGCGGCCCGTTCTTCAGAGCGTAGGGCAAGATGATCCTCCGGATGCAGAAGGGAGAGCGAACATGATTCCTGGCCGTACGTCGGAGCATGATGGAATTAAACGCGAAGTTTCTATAGATCTGCAGGGGCTTACGCTGGATGGCACATTGTTCCTTCCCAAGCAGGCAAATGGCTTGGTTCTTTTCGCACATGGCAGCGGTAGCAGCCGCCACAGCCCGCGGAACCGATTTGTCGCACAGATCCTTTATTCTCAGAAAATCGGAACTTTCTTGTTCGACCTCTTAACTCAGGAGGAGGAAGCTAGGGATCGATATACAGGTGAATTCCGCTTCAACATTCCATTTCTTGCAAGCCGCCTGATTCGCGCGACCAAATGGGCCGCAAGCGGTTCGGAGACGAGAGGACTCAAAATAGGCTACTTCGGCGCCAGCACAGGAGCCGGCGCAGCGCTTATAGCTGCCAGCGAACTTTCCGAACTCGTTTCCGCAGTTGTTTCCCGCGGAGGCCGGCCAGATCTTGCCGAAGAGGCACTAGGATATGTGCGTGCACCGACACTTTTGATTGTGGGCGGCAATGACGAACCTGTGATCGCCATGAACCGGGAAGCACTGGCGAGACTTTCCTGTGCCGATAAGAAATTGGTCATTATTCCGGGCGCGACCCATCTGTTTGAAGAGCCCGGAACATTGGAAGAGGTCGCGCGACTGGCCGCGGAGTGGTTCAGTGAGCACTTTAGAACCACTACGAAGCCTCAGTCCCTATCGGCCTGAGACAACAGGTGGACAGATCCCAGTGGGATCCCAAAATGTCCGTACGGCAAACGCGATGAGTTCGCGCAAACAGGTAAATCACCGCCGCCCTAGAGATCTAAGAGTGGAGGTTCCTCACCTGAGTGCTGATCCGAATATCATTCTCTATCTCAAAAACTCCAGGTGCAGCCCAAGCTGCTCTCTCAGCTTCTTCCCGCTCCGCCCATGTCTTTACATCTCCACGCAAGGTTACTTTGCCACCTTCGGTGTCCACAGCAATATTCCGAGCGTCGACCTGCGCAGCACGTTCAAGGGCATTTTCAATTTTCTGCTTGATGTCAGTAGGCGAAATGGATGACGGCGTTACCAAGATCAGGTTGCGCACGCCTCGGAGCCTTTTCAAGACCCGAATCGCTTCTGCCGCGGCATCCTTTTGATACTGATGATCTACATTTCCTTTGAGGTCAGATCCAGCCGTCCTCGACGACGATCTTGATCCGACTGCGGGGCACGGAGGCATTCCAAAACCGATCTGTGATCTCGCTCACACGGAGACGTAACTGCCTTCACCGAGAATCGCATGCGGAGACTCTAGCCTGTGGATAGAAATATGGGGGCTTCACATGATCTTTGCGAATCGGGTCGAAGCGGGCCGGGAGTTAGCAGGGAGCTTGAAAAAGTACGCGGATCGTGAGGATGTGATTGTACTTGGAGCGCCCCGCGGCGGCGTTCCCGTGGCCTTTCAGGTAGCGACCAGGCTTGGAGTGCCGCTCGATATTTTCGTTTTGCGAAAGCTCGGTGTTCCAGGGCACGAGGAACTCGCGTTCGGCGCCATCGCGAGCGGAGGTGTCCGCATCCTCAACCGAGAGACCATCGAAGCGCTCGGATTGACCGGCTTAGATATTGAGAGAGTTACCAGAAGAGAAAAACTGGAACTGGAGCGCCGGGAGACAACCTATCGTGGCGGGCGCCCTCCGCTCGATGTGAGAGGGCTTATCGTGATTCTCGTTGACGATGGTATCGCCACCGGATCGAGTGTGCGTGCGGCGACTCGTGCTCTGCGTCAAATGAACCCCGCGGCTCTCATCGTTGCAACTCCGGTGGCTCCCCGCTCGACTTGCAATCGGCTCAGACCTGAAGTGGATGAACTGGTTTGCCTCGAGATGCCAGAGCCATTTTACGGAGTCGGGCAATTTTATGACGATTTCTCAGAAGTCTCGGATGAAGAGGTAACGGATTTGCTGAACAGGGCTTGGAGACGCACCAACGGAGAATATCAGGAGGTGCCAGTCCCGAGAGGACAAGGTCACTGACGGCCGGCCTCGCGAGTTCTGTCAGCATCGGCATTTGAGTACAGAGGTGAAATGATGCCCCTTAAGAACGATCAGAGAATTCTGACGGCGATTAGTCATTCAGCTCATCCGTTGACAGGAGAAACAACGGACTTCGATCCCTTGCTCAAGGCAGTCGGCGACGCCCGTTTCGTTCTAATCGGAGAAGCCAGTCACGGGACTCACGAGTTCTATCGCCTGCGCGCTCAGATTACCAAACGCCTGATCGCAGAAAAAGGATTCACCGCAGTCGCCGTCGAGGCAGACTGGCCGGATGCGTATCGCGTAAGCCAATATGTGCGGTTTGAGAGCCGGGACAAGGACGCCATCGATGCCCTTGCCGGTTTTCAGAGGTTTCCCGCTTGGATGTGGCGCAATGCTGACGTGCTGGATTTCGTGGGCTGGTTGCGAAATTACAATGAGCACCGCCATTCGCAACGCGTTGGGTTCTACGGATTGGATCTGTACAGCTTGCACGCCTCGATCCGAGCTGTGCTGGATTTCTTGGATAAGGTCGACCCAGATGCCGCGCACCGCGCAAGATATCGTTATTCTTGCTTTGAAAACTTTGGCGAGGATACCCAAGCTTATGGCTACGCCGCCAGCTTTGGACTGAGCAAGAGTTGCGAAAACGAGGCAATCGGTCAGTGGATGGAAATGCGGCGCCGCGCCGCAGATCTGGCCAGACGTGACGGCCGAGTTGCCCGGGACGCGTTCTTTTTCGCGGAACAAAATGCCCGCTTGGTGAAAAATGCAGAGAAGTATTATCGCGCGATGTTTCAGGAACGGGTTTCATCCTGGAACCTTCGGGACAGCCATATGGCTGAGACTCTGGACGCGCTGACAGACCACCTTGGGTCCAAAGCCAAGATCGTCGTATGGGCGCACAACTCGCATCTGGGAGATGCTCGTGCCACCGAGATGGGGCACAGGGGCGAACTAAACCTCGGGCAACTCGTACGCCAACGCTATGGGAAAGACGCCGTGCTGGTGGGATTCACGACCTATCACGGAACGGTGACGGCGGCATCCGGGTGGGATGGTCTGGCGGAACGCAAGCATGTTCGACCAGCGCTGCCTGGCAGTTACGAAGCGCTCTTTCACGAAACCGGAATCCCCAATTTTCTGCTGTTGCTGGGCGGCAAGCAAGAGACCACCTCTCTCTTGCGGGAACCGCGCTTGGAACGAGCCATCGGTGTCATCTATCTGCCGCGATCAGAGCGCGCGAGCCACTACTTTCACGCCCAGCTTGCCGATCAATTCGATGTTATTTTGCACTTCGACGAGACGCGTGCAGTAGAACCTCTGGAACGCACGGCAACTTGGGAAACCGGCGAGGTTCCTGAGACATACCCCTCAATGCTGTAGGTGATCGCGAAAGCTGGCGTTGACCCTCTGGCTGCTGAGGGCTATGTGTGACTCGCGTCACGGCCTAGAGCCTACGCTACTGGCGATAATTGCTGAGAACTTAGGAGATGGGGTTTATGAAGAAGATCGCAATTGTGACTAGTGGGGGAGACGCTCCGGCATCAACTCCGCAGTCCGAGCGGCCGTTCGCACCGCAATCGATAAAGGCTGGGAAGCCTTTGGCATTCGCCACGGCTATTCGGGGGCTAGCCAACGATGACTTCCTTCCGCTGGGCCTTCGTGACGTTGGCGGAATTGATTGACGGAGACTTGGAAAAACGCTTCCGGACTCGTAAGAACTCGTTTGTCCTCACTTTTTGTCATTGCACATGCTGATGTGACGAAGATCACTGTTGCTCTGAGGCGGGAGCGATAACTTGAAGTTTGTGAGGTGGAATGGTGACTTCACCGGCTCGGGAAACGACACAGATCAGCGGAGCAGCATTGGTTCTGGCCGAAGCGGAGTGGGCAAATCCTCAGGAATCGGCAGTTAAAGCATTGAAAAAAATGGTAGGCCCGTGCGGGCTCGAACGGCAGACCTCTACCGTGTCAAAGGGCGCGATTATGTACGCCTAATAACTTTCAAGGCGTTGAAGGTGTTTACGTACGTTGAAGTACGCCTAAGACGGAATCCTTACAGGTGAAATCACAGGTGAAGAAATTCCGCGCAGGTGCCGCACCCTTGGTCCAACCCCTTCCGGGAGAAACTTCTTAGATCGAGCGATTTCAAAACAGCAGGGGCCGCTTGCTACGCGACCCCGCCGTCACGAAGCGCTGCGGCTTGTTTACTTCTCGAGTTGAGCAGCCGCTTTTCTCAATCGCTCGGCAGCCAGGCCCTTCAGGCGTCTCGAACGTTCTTCGTATTCTGCCCGTATCTGAGCGACGCGGTCGTCGAAGGCTTTCTTCGTGTCACCCTGCGCCTTTGCAGCCCTTTTCTGCAACGCTTGCACCTTCGCTTCTGTTTCGGCCTTGATCTGCTCTGATCGTTGTTGTGCCTGTTCAAGTTTGGTCTGCAGCTTGGCGCTAAGCTTATCGACCGTGGCCTGCAACTTCGCTTTTCGATCCGCGCTGGCTCGAGCATGCTCAGCCTTCAGTTGCCCAATTTCCTGTCGTAGTTCTGCCGCATCTCTGACTCTAAGATCGTCTTCAATCGTGCTCCTGAGTGAACGAAAAACGAGGCCACCCGCAGCCTCCATCGCTGTGTCCACTGGTGTCACCCACTCTTCACTGACATCAGCGACTACGGCGCACTTGCCGGGCGTAAGGGCAGCGCCAACGTCAGCTCCGAAATCCGTGTTGACTCCGGCAGCGTAGACATCCCCCAACATTCCTGCGAAGCTTCCGGCGAGAGCGCCGATGCCGAAGCCAACGGGCCCTCCCAGCGCGCCGATTAGGGCGCCAATGGCCGTACCCCCGATGGTCCGAACCGGAAAGTCGCCGTCACTCCGGAGCACAGAAACCGTTCCGTCGCCGTTCTTCTTAATTACCCCTTCAGCGTGGACTGTGACGCTTCCCTCGCTATCGAGTTGGTTGAGACTACGCGCGCCTTCGTATGCTTTCGCTTCATTGTCAAACACTACGACGAGCATTTTTTCCATTAGAAATCTCCTTGAATACATTTAGACAGCGTGGGAGGCCTTCGGCTAGGAACCAGCCCCAGGAATTCTGGATTTCCTCCATGCCTGCGAGAAGCGGATTTTGTCCTAACTCATTTCTTGACATCGAACCCTCCTTTATCTCGTTTGAGGCTTCTTGCCCCGTAGTAACTGCGGGCCGCATTCTGATAACACCGTTTTATCGGGAATTACTGTAACGTCGCAGTGCGAAGAACCCTCCTCGTAGTAGAGCCCGACAACGCACCGCTGCGCTATTTCAATGCCGTCTTCAGCCGTTTGGTGCTCTGCGTCAACTGTCTCTTGAGTGCATCTACCTGCTTCGTTATTGCGACAAGTTCTACGTGTGCCGCTTTGACTGCTTGGCGAGCTTTGGCATCGGCCCTGCCAACTGCAGAACCAACTCTCATCGCAGCATCTCTTAGTCCATTGTCCTTCGCCATGGCTTTGCCTCCAGAATTTGGCGGCGACTCAGATTTTCTTCGCCGAACCATCGCGCGCAGTGTACTCGGTGTCGCGAAAGCATCGCAGTGATGCCGATCACACATGCCACTTTTCGATCTCGTGATTTCAATCGCCCTCGGACCTCCGCGATTTTTCCAAGTCCTGATCAGGAGCTTGAGGCTCAGGGGTCGTTTGCCTCCGGTGTCGGCTTTCGTTTCGGTCATTGAGCGCTCAGATTCGTCTTGATTTTATTCCAGTCGATCGAAGAATTGGGGCCGGACAGCAGGAACTGACGTACCCACCAAAATTAGCACTAGCTTTCTCTCTCGAGACGCGTATGGTAACGCCCATCCATAGGAGGGACGCTGCCATGGCAAAGAGAACAAAGAAAGTCACGACCAAGAAAGCTCGCGCAAAGTCTGCTGTTGCTGCCGGAGCGGCCTACCACGTTCTGTGATTCAATCAGCGGGAAGCAACCGCAGTCGCGCTCTTACGGTTTCCGAGGCAGTAGGAACAAGCTCAAAGCTCAATCTTTGGGTTGAGAGGACGGTCGCTATTTCTTCCGCAGCTTCTTCAATGCCTCCTGCAAGGCCTTATTGTGAGGGTCAAGCGTCAGAGCAGCCCGGTATTGCTGGGCCGCCAGTTCCGGTTTCTCTTCGTTTTCGTAGAGTTTTCCAAGCCACTCGTAGGCAGAGGCGTGCGAAGGGAGTTCGGAATTGTCGGGTACGCTGTCGATGTAGGCGCGAAGATTCTCCTCCGCGACCCCTGAATCTCTTTTCGCCAAGACGAGCGCGACACCGCGGTAATAGGTGAGCCGTCGGTCCGAAGGGGCGATTCGTGTGCCGCCGTTGACCGCTTGCTCCATACGCTCCGAGTCGCCTCGATCCCGACAGTAATCGGCAACTTCGAAATAGACGTCGATGCGATCGGGTGCCGAATCGAGGACTCTTTGATACTGCTCGTCAGCTTGATCGAACTTCTTTCGCACGGCGTAGAGATCGGCCAAAGCCAGCGTCCCTTCTATCGCGTCCACGGTTGACAAAGCATGGATCTGTTTCAGTGCCTGCTCTTCGCCGCCGCCGAGCGTGCCAGGGGCGTTTGCTATAAAAGCGATTAGGTCTCGCTGGGCATTGACGTTCGCGGCGTCGAGTTGGACTGCAACTTCGAATTCGTGGTGGGCGCGGCGCGCAAATGGAAGAGCGGCGGGCATGTTGGAATGGCTGTTCTCTTCGGCCTTGCGGCCACACGCACGGCCGAGCCATTCGTGGTATTCCGACCTGTCCGGTTCTATCTTCACGGCTCGCTCGAAGCTCGCAATCGCCGGGCTGAAATCGCGAACCTCGAACAACGCACGGCCGAGCCAGTAATCCAGCGGAGCATCCTGTGGGTCTTGCTTGAGAGCGGCTTCGAGTGCGTCCGCAGCCTGAGGATACTGACCAGCATCGTAAAGTATTTCGATGTCGGGCGGGAGTTCGTCCTGCTCTTTAGAAGAGGCTGTCGCCAGGCACGCCAAGGCTGCGGCCAACAAAGCGGCCAGGAAGAGCGTGTTCATGCCGAATTTCTTTCCTACGATCGCCGCTCGTTTCGGCTCACTTTGCTGCCTCGCGGGTTTGCCCAGCGTTAGCTCGAATCATGAATAAATAGCAACTAGTAAATGCAAATCGTCCTCGGCATCGAATCTCTCATCAATGGACGCGAGCATATCGTCTAAGTCCTTACGCGGCACGACATTTCAATTCAGTTTGCCCCCAAGAACCACAGGCGCATCCTAAAGGAACCTGACGCCGCCGCGAGTCGGCCTCATGTATCGCATCCGCCAACCGCAAGATACAAGCGCGAAACCTTTGCAGTAATCGCTTCTATTTGATCTTGCCTGTGCTTGCGGCTCCCGCTATCGCCTGCTGGATTCGTGTGGAGATCTCCCAGATAGTAATGATCGATAGACTTAAGGTCTTCATTCAGTTCCTCCACCAGAGGCACTCCGGTGGGAATGTTGACATCAACAATTCGCTGCTCTGGGACGTCCTCCAGATATTTCAGCAACGCCCGCAGGCTATTCCCGTGGGCTGCAATCAATATCCGTTTCCCAGACCGGATGCTAGGAGCAATCCGTTCATTCCAGCAGGGCAGAAATCGCTCCACCGTGTCTTTAAGGCATTCCGTCCGGGGAACTTGCTGTTTTGTCAGCCCTTTGTAGCGTGGATCTTTTCCGGGATAGCGCAGGTCTGTCTCATCTAGCGCAGGCGGACGAATATCGTAACTTCGCCGCCAGAGTTTTACTTGTGGTTCTCCGTATTTGGCAACTGTTTCAGCCTTGTTTAGCCCTTGCAGTGCCCCATAATGTCTTTCATTGAGCCGCCAGTCGTGCTCGACCGGGATCCACATAAGGTCCATCTTGTCCAAGGCAATCCAGGCTGTGCGGATTGCACGTTTCAACATCGACGTGAAAACGAGGTCGAAGCTGAATCCCTGCTGGTTGAACGTAAGGCCTGCTTCTTCGGCCTCCTTCACACCATTCTCTGAAAGGTCCACATCCGTCCAACCAGTAAAGAGGTTCTCTTTATTCCATGTGCTCTCTCCATGGCGAAGTAAAACGACTTTGTACATATGAATCGATGGCCTCCAGCTTGGCGACGACTCGCCATTGCATGATCGTTGCGAAAGCGATTGCTGCGGTCAGCGCTTTATCAGATGATTTTCCGCACAATTCTCAGTCATTTTTGCCCTTTGACCGGTCACCGTCTTCAACAATGTTACCTGATTCTGAGCGCGAGCCCGGCGACCGTTGCCGGAGTGGTGCGCCGCCGCCTCGAAGAAATCGCCCCGTAGAGTGTACTTTCTCCGAGTCAGAATAGTTTCAGCTGGCGTTGGCTAGGATTGCCAGAGGCGGAAGCCGCCACGGAAGGCGTTTTTGTTGTTGCCAAGGCGTGCGCCAGCGGGAAGCTTTTTCAGTTTCTTGCTATTTCCTCCGCCGAGCACCACGTAATCGGCTTCCAGGGCGAGTTTGAGCGCCTTCGTGATTTTAGCGACGTAATGGCGCCACTTTTTCTTACCCAAGCGGTTGAGCCCCCGCAGACCAAGATAATCTTCGTAGGTTTTGCCTTTTTTGTAGGCGAGGTGAGCCAATTCCATGGGCTGCAGCACGCCGTCCACAATCATCGCGGCGCCAAGACCCGTTCCCAAACCGAGGAACAACATGCGCCCGCCTTTATAGCTGCCAAGCGCCTGCATGGCAGCGTCGTTGATAACCTTTACGGGACGGCCAAAGGCTTTGTGGAACTTGAATCCCACCCAGCCCCCGCCCAGATTGTGGGGTTCGCGAAGAGGATGCCCGTGAATGACGGGCCCGGGATAACCCATGGACACACAATCGAACTTCCAGTCCTTTACGGTTTCCTTTACGAGACGCACCATCTTGCCCGCCGTCATGCCCGGGCCAGACGGGATTTTGCGCGGCTCCTTCTGTCCGCTGGCTCGGACCTTTACGTGCGTGCCGCCAACGTCGATGACCAGAATTTTGGGCGATTTCGGGAGATGCGCGGCTCTCCTGCCGCTCTGGGAGCTTCTCACCTCCGGCAATACTGATCCAACCGATTTCAGCTCGGCAATTTTCGCGTCGTCAGGCATTTGATATGAGAATAATTCACATCGATGGTACCGCATGAGGCGGTGTTCGAGATTGAGTTGGCGCAGCGAGCGGCCTCTGCTGTCGTGTGGCCCCTCCTCAGAAAACGCCCGCTGACTTGGACTAGAGGTCGTAACTGGGCGAGGTTCTCGGAATGCGAATAACTCTCTTGAGAGCCCGACTGCTCCGAAAACCGCATGATAGAATGCGCCCGAGCGTGAATTGTGCCGTTCACAACATTTCTCACTTATCGCTTTGATTTGGCCCTGCATCTAGCGTCTGGTCTTCATCATAACCAAGGTCGTAAGGGAGGGCCCGTTCCATACATATCGCATCTGCTCGCTGTAACCGCCCTTGTCCTAGAAAATGGTGGCGATGAAGATCAGGCCATCGCCGCACTTCTGCACGATGCAGTAGAAGACCAAGGCGGCAAGCCTACCTTGGACACCATCCGTCAACTCTTTGGTGATCGAGTAGCGGATATTGTCCACGAATGTTCTGATAGCGATGCTATCGATCCCACCCAAAAGCTGCCATCAGCCGAGCGCAAACGCGCCTACCTGCGGCACTTGCCCACCATCTCGAACGACGCCCTGCTCGTCGCGTTGGCCGACAAGGTGCACAACGCACGATCAATTCTGGCTGATTACCAGCAGATTGGCGATGCGGTTTGGAGCCGCTTCAACGTGGGCAAGGAAGAGCAATTAGCGTACTGCAGCGGACTACTGGAGATTTTTCAGAAGCGGGCGGCACCAGCCAAACTTACCAACGAGTTTGCTCGTGTGGTTGCGGAATTGAAAAAGCAAGCCGCATCGACAGATACGGTCAATGACATGGTGAGGGAAGCTTCCCAGGAGTCGTTTCCCGCTAGTGATGCTCCATCCTGGAACGTGACAACAGGAGAAAAAGACAACAGTCAACTTGAGGTCAAGCCTAACCAAGAAGGCTGCGCGACGTCATTCATAATGCAGGAGCGAGGCGAAATGGGCGGAATCTGTGAATTGCAGTCGAATCCTACGGAAGAGTACGTGCAGCCGGACAGTGAAAAAGAAGATGGTGGCGAAGGATAACTGGACCTCACACCAACCGAATGACTTCATCGCAACGTATGCGGGCCGTGAGGTTCCGGCCCTTTACTTTTTGGGATAGAATCGCCGCCCCCGGCCCGCTGACTTGGCTAGAAGCGCGACACAATAAAAAGCCCCCCGCCAATTGCCACCGCGTCTTCCAAAAGAGCGATGACCAAGTCCGGGACCTTGAGAGTCTTCACGAGGCGCGTGCGAACTTGGTAACCCGCGAACGCGCCAGCAACACCACCAACCGCACCCAAGACGCCGCCCAGCACGATGGATTGCGCACCAGACACCGCAACGCCCGCGCCAGATAGCCCACCGAAAACGATGCGGGCAATTAGACCCGGAGGTTTCAAGCGGCCGGGAGTGAAAGGGAGTTTATCGGCTACCAGTTCGATGACCGCCAGCAAAGTGAATATAACGACAGCGGCAGTCGAAGCCATGAAGGAGAGAGGCGGGTTATGGAGGTTCAGCCAGTTTCGGTGAGCGGCCCAGGCCACGATGGCAGGAGCGGTCAGAGAACGCAAACCAGCCACAATACCAATGAGAAACGCAAAGAAGCAGCACTTGAGACGGAGTCATTGATAATCTCCTTTGTATCTCGATTGCTTAAAGAGCGAAAGGGATGGCTCCCGGCAAGTTGGATTGCATAGTCACTGCGCGAGCACATTCCTGCCTCAGACACCGTCGATTCAAACTCGGGTCCAGGTCGGCGGCCTCTTCGTCTTTTCCAAGGTCACACTGAATCCTGAAAAGCTCGGGGCAGATTCCGCTGCTTGACGCCCGAGAACAGCGAAGCGCAAAGGCTGTAAGTACATTCCACGAGCAAAAATCTGTGCCCCATCCCATATTAATGGTTTCGGGCGCGACCATGCTGTTTGGATCGTGGCGAGACAAACCTCAATCTAAAATGTTGCGATGTCGGAAACTCAAGTTCACGGCAGGCGTCGGACACCCCGATACTACCTCGGCGGAGTCGTCGAACTGACTGATCTGGACTCTGGGCGAACGAAAGTAGCCTTGGTTCGGGCACTGAGTTTATATGGGTGTCTTGTCAAGACGGAGATGCCTGTTAACAAGACCGCCAGAGTCGCTCTCAAGATTACCCATTCTGGAAACTATTTTTCCGCGCTGGGTCGCGTTGTAGATTGTGTTGGAGACCAAACCAGCAGGGGTATCGGAATCGAGTTTACTGAGATTGACGCAAACGATAAGAACCGTCTTGAAGCCTGCCTTACCGAGTTGGCGACAGCCCACAAACTACCACCTGTTCCGAACCCGTGAGGACGTTCCAATTCGGGATGGTGGGCAGATGGAAGAACCTCGATACTCAGACACCAACGACTCAGAATTACGGGAGATCGAAGCAGAACTGGGTCATCCAGTTACGAGAGAGCTTTCACAGTGGTTCATTCGCAACCGCATAAATCGTGAGGCTGTTGAGCGAATGCTGGCGGCTACAGATACTACTGGCATTGGTATATATAATGATTTGCAAAATGTCCGACACATTAGACACGCAAACATTCCACAACCAGTCTCGGTGCTGAAGAAGATAAGGAAGAAGTGCGCTTAAACTAGTCCAATCGCGTTAGGGCAAAAAACGCGAGCTTCCACCCACGGATAACCCGCCTGCTGTCAATCGCAAATCATAACTGTGACACTCATCACTGCGAAACCTCCTGCTCTTTGCGATTGTGGTAGGGCTGGCCTCCAGATGTTTTGACATCGGGCTCGATGGGGCCGAGAAGGCTGATGAGCCGAGGCCAGCCACTGAAGTTCGGAACGTTTTTACGACTTCACTCAACAATGACAACCTCAAAACGGATCGCAGGGTTGGTCGGCCCCGTTCTTGTTGCTGTAACTGTCTCCGAATCCATGAATCTTCGTCTGATGCTGAGTACTCCCGCCCCTACGATTGTCGTTTACCTCGCTGGCACTTTGCTCTTGCTCGCTGGTGTTGCGATTGTCCGTGACCACAATCGTTGGATAGGCGGCTGGCCCGTGCTTGTGACGTTTACGGGCTGGTTAGCGATTCTCAGTGGTCTGATTCGGATGTTCGCTCCGGTGTTTGCCCAGCGGGAGGCTCAAAACACCACTGCCGTCTACGCAACGTTAGCCGTTGGGCTCGCGGTCGGACTTTTTCTGACCTTCAAAGCCTACTCCCGAGAAAGCAAGACCGAATCCGCCTAGGTAGGGAACATCATTGGATTAATCGGCGTGAGTAATCAGTTTTCGCGCTGCCGTGGAGGACAAGCTGTTTCGCAAATTTGAGCCGTACCGTCACGATGACAACGAACACCATTACCCAACGAGATGTGAGACAGGTTCTGGATCACTATGCTGGATCGCGTTTCCCCGGCGTCCAGTACACGGTCGTGGATTCCGACAGGATTCTCTTCGAGTGTGGGCGAGTGCGGTCAGAAAGCAAAATCGTCGTTCCTGGAAGACGGCTTCGCCATGATCCGTCGCCGTGGATCGCGAAGCTACGCACGGATTGAAAAGGCATCAGCGCGAGCGCGCTTGCGAGACAGGAATCGTTAGGGGCTTTGCGGGTGTGCTTCGAAGACGATCTTGCTCAAATCCAGTCCGCGCGGTGGTTGCTGCGAAATGATACGTTCCCCGGAAATCTCGGACTTTTCCGTCCCGCTAATGTGACACCAGCACCGGGCGGTGGCCTCTCGTTCGCGGTTGTCGAAGAGCCACTTGGCGTTCGGAATCTGAGTGCAGCCGCGATCTCAAGCCGCCCCAATTTTCTGTTCGGGCGTTTCCAGGCGACGCTGCAAGCCACGAATGTCCCAGGCCTAGTGACCGGTTTCTTTCTTCACCGCGACTCGCCCCGACAAGAGATCGATGTAGAAATCCTCGGGAATCAGCCAGACCAGCTTTTGGCCAACGTGTTTTACGACCCAGGTGTCAACGGCGTCAGATTCGACTATGCCTACCGGGGAACGCCTATCCTCATCGAGTTGGGATTTGACGCGTCAAAGGCGTTGCATCAATACATGATCGAATGGGATCCATGTGAGATCAGGTGGTTCGTTGACCAGAAACTAGTTCACCGTCGCGTAGTCTGGGAGCCGACCCCGATTCCGCACCTACCCATGACGTTGCACGTGAATACTTGGCCAACGAGCTCACGCAAGCTGGCGGGACGGCTGGCTCTCCGGGCGCTGCCTGCATCGGCGATCGTGCGCCGAGTCGCCGTCGATATATACGATCCGGATAGCCCGGGTTGAAAGGCTGCCTAACGGTGCTCACGCTGTGGCAGTGAAATTTCTCTCCTAACCCACCGTGGCCCCGAAGAGGTTAGTCCCAGTTCGTAAGACACGTCGCCAGCCGCAAATTCTTGGCTCCTGAATTATTTGGAAGCTCAACTTCGTCTGGGCTATCGTGTCCCTGAAAGCGGCGAATGGGGAGCGAAGCGAAACTCAACCAGCAGCTGGATGAAGAGAGAAAAACAGGCTCCACTGCTGCCCTTCATCTGCGTCGGAGAGAAACGCTACTTCTTGCAATCGCGAATTCCGGCATCTGGCGGGGGAAAAGCGCAGTTTCGATCCGGAAGGGGTACGGAGAAAGATAATAACGACTTGATTGCGGAGAGGGTGGGATTCTAAACGACGTAGATATCGGTTGACAACTGTCGACGAGGGTTGGCATGTACCTTGTCCTCAAGGAGATACAGGCGTTAGCTTTAACCCCCTTTGTGGCAAAGATCTTAGAAGGCCTGAAATAGGGATCTCGACTAGACACAAATTAGTCACAGTCGAGGTTGCTGAGAAGCACGCTTTTCAAGAGTTAGCGATTACCGTCTCTGGTCTTGGGATAGTTCAGGGTAGTCGACAAATCTCGGCAAGTCACCTCGGGAGCCATTCCATTCATCGTTCCGTTGCGGGAGGCGAGGGCGAAGTGAGACAGTGCTTCTGAAGATATCTCAGTACACATCAAGGTCGCGAGCCGAAGCTACGTTGCCGGTGTATTGCCGCATTACTTCGCCGAGCAACTGATCGTACGTCACGCCGCCACCATGCATCTGGTGATAGAGAACTAGCAGCCGAGGCTCGGCTTGTGTGGCTTCCTTTGCAAGTTCGGCAGAAGACGTATGAAAACTGCGGAAATATCTTTGGCGTTCGGGCGTGTAGCTCAAAAAGCTGGCGTCGCTATACGCTTCATGCAAAAGAAGGTCGCACCGGTTGCACGCTTTCACAACGGTATCGACAGGAGCTGTGTCACCCGAGATGACGATGGTGCGGTCCGCGGTTTCAAACTTATAACCGAAAGCCTGGTCTCACGATCCATGCGCCACCAGGAAGGCGCTTCCGGTCACATTCCTGTCCTTGTAGACGATCCCGGGCTCGATTTCGTGCACCTGCACCTTGTAACCTGTGCGGCTTGCCTGCTCTAAGCCATTCGTGCGGACATCAATGTCCTTTTCCCAAGCCTTTTCAATGTAGTCCGTCATGTTTTGAAGACCGCGTGGGCCATAAGCCTCCATCAGTTCGACCCAGCACCAAAGGGGAGAAAATAAGGTCCGGATAACCGAGCGAGTGGTCCGAGTGAAGATGCGTGATGAAGACGACGTGAATGTTCTCCGGTTCGAGTGCCGTAACTCCCTTCCGCTGCGCGGCTGCGGCCCGTCGGACTATGCCAGGGCCGCAATCGACCAAATAGGCCGCTCCGCCAGCAATGACGGCGACCGCCGGTCCTGAATTGTCTGGGTCAGCTTAGGGTGTACCGGTTCCTAAGATGACCACCCGCGTCTGAGATGCCGACGGTGGCCGAGAATTGGAGACCGTTTGCGTTCGACAAGCGGCAGCTGAGGCAAGTCCGTCGCCGTCATGCCAGAGCAGATCGAAAGCATAGAAGATGACATCCTGGCGTCGGCGTCGCATCAGCTCAAAGAATTGACTCCGGCCGTCAGCGCCGAGACAGGCCAGCTCCCCATCGAGGATGGCATCCTTGACCGGCAAGGCCGCTATAGCTGTGCTAAGAGCGGTGAAGCTTTTGCAGATGATCTGCTTCCGACTGATCAGTTTGCACCCACCGTCTTCGATGTACGCCAGCGCCCGGAAACCGTCGTGCTTCAGCTCGAAGAACCAGTCGGCATGGTCAAACGGAGCCGCGATTCTGGTCGGGTTGATCGGTTGAATGCCTGGCAGCATTTACTTTGATTATCTCGGCTAGCTGAAAGCTGTGAACAGCCGCTTCTGGCAAGCCGGACAGCCCGGCACGACTACACCGGGGCCGCCCTGAGCCATGCTCGGCTTCTCTGTCAGGAACGTAGAGAAATGGTGGCGTCGGAGGGCAACGCTTGGAGCAGTTCTGATTTTTTCATGGTCGAAGATTATTACCTTTGGGTTGGGGGCCTCGCAAACCCCTAATCGTTTTCCATCATGGCGTCAAAGAGTTTCAGAATCTCGGCTCGCTCCCAAAAAGCGCGGTTCGCCTGCTTAAGGGGAAGCGTCTTCCGTAGGCGATTTTTTTCCGCCTCGCTAATGGCAATGAGGTGGCGGATGGATTCAACTGGCGCGCCAAACTTGACTAGCTTGGCGCACTCGAGGGCTTCATGCCGGATTTGTTTCGCCAAAATCATTTGAACGGTACCGGGCCGTTACCAGAGTTTTAGCGCAACAGCGTAGCCTGTGAGCAGGCCGTGGAAGAACGCCTGGCGCTGCTTTTGGTTGGACTCCTTATAACTTCGCGCCGCCTGGTCGAGCGCTTTCAGCAATTTGTCCCGGCGCTGCTGGTGCGGACCACCCGCCACGAGTTTTTTTACGAACAGCTGAACCGCCTCTTCATCGGCGATCGCGTATTTGTGCTTGTGGGACGCCATTGGATCGATCCTCCCCGCGAGATACTCAAATGTCGCATTTCGCGATCTCGTGCTAGTAATCTGGACCCCACAATTTTGGATTAGTGCGGCCCATGTCACACATGTAAACCGTCTTTAACGCCGCCCCTCGGAAAACTGCGCGCCTGTAGTGGGTCGTGGCTTCCGTTGGGGGCAACCAGGGCGGGTGCGAATCGCAAATGTGTCCCGCCCCGCTGCTTTTCTGACCAGCTATGCTGTCTTGGGCTCGATGCGAACTGTCCTGGCGTGCGCTGCCTTGGGCAGCTCGATGTTCAAGATGCCATCTTTCAAGGTCGCGCTCACCTTCGAGCTGTCAACCTCCGCTGGCAGGTCAACAACCCTTAGGATCTCCTTCGCGCACCGCTCGGAGTAGATTGTCTTGCCGTTCTTGTTCTGTCCCTGGGCTTCGTGTTTGCCGGCGATCGTCAGCCTGCGCGGTTCGACATTGATCTCAAGTTCCTTAATGCTAAAACCCGGCACCTCTGCCTGAACTGTTAGGCTTTCATCGGACTCTTTGTTGAACGCGGTCGAAAACATCGCCGGCGACGGACGGTTTGACTTGTCCAGGCGCCTTCGCCGGTTGTAGTGCTGTTGCTGCTTGTGGGCTCATCTGTGTTCTCCTTTAATCTTGTTTGCGGACTACACCCCGAATGCTGGCTACACTGCCGACACTCGTGGCGTCATAACCGGTTTGCAGGATGTACGTCTTGCGGCACAGGAACCGTCGCCCATGGCGGGCGCGGCGGAAGGTGTGGAACGAGACGCTTGCAGTGTACTCCCTTCTGCCACTGATTGTATGGCGAAACTGTGTCGATCCTGTATGAGCCCGAGCATTCAGTGGAACCCATGTTCCGAAACCCATCCGCAAAGGCTCCCACAACTCATTGAACATGCGCGATCTTGCCCTGCCTAGTCCCGGGGGAGTGTCATTCCTGGCCTAGGGTGACTGAAAGATCGGTTTTTCGGCTGCCACGGTAAATCGTGACCCGCAGCTGATCGCCGGGTCTCTTGCGATTCATAGTCAAGTTGAAATCGAGGACGCTAGCAACCTCCTGGCCGTCCAAAGCAACGATCACATCGCCGCCGATGATGATCCGTCGCAAGCCAGCGATTACCGCTCGGTCGCCGCCGCGCAGGCCCGCTGACGCTGCTGGACTGCGGGCAACGGTGCGTTGAATGAGCAGGCCTTCCTGCACGGGGAGGGCCAATGCATCCGCCAGTTCGGGCCAGAGCGCGATCGTCGAGACCCCTAGCGAGGCCCGGCGCACACGGCCTTCCTTGATCAAGTCTTGCGCGACGCTCTTGGCCGTGTTGATCGGTATGGCGAAGCCGATTCCCGCCGTGGTGCCTGACGGAGTGTAAATGGCGCTGTTGATGCCAATCACTTCACCCCGCGAATTGAGTAGCGGTCCACCCGAATTGCCTCGATTGATGGCGGCATCGGTTTGGATGGCCTGATCGATCGCCGTGGTCTCGCTGGTCTGCACGGTGCGTCCGAGGGCGCTCACCACACCTGTGGTCAGCGTGCTCGAAAATCCGAAAGGATTGCCGATAGCAAACACCTTCTGACCGACTTGCAGGCTGTCCGAATCGCCGAGAGGGAGCGCGGTGAGAGTCGTCTCTTTGGGATCGATTTTCACGAGCGCGATGTCGCTGCGAGGGTCGGTGCCAACCAGCTTCGCTGGATAGCGGGAGCGATTGCCGAGGGTCACTTCAATACTTTCGGCACCCTCGACTACGTGATTATTCGTGAGCACGTAGCCACGCGGATCGATCACGAAGCCCGAGCCAGCGCCTTCGACCGGTACAGCATTCTCGAAAAAATCGTATTCGACGGCGCGAGTAATGATGTTGGCCACAGCCGGAGCGGCTTGGCGGTAGACCTGCACGGTCCGCACTTCCTCGTCAGTGAGCACCGCAGTGCTCACCGGCTTGTTCTGTTGTGCAATCGCCTCTACGCTGGGTGGTTCCCGCGGCCCCCATCGCGCGCCCGACCAATAGGCCGCCAGCGCGACAAGCGTACCGAAGAGAACCAAACGGGCCGTCCTTGCTGCCTTGTTATCACTTTTCATTTGAGTTGCCGATTGAGATCTCCTATCTCGCGCATCGTCGGAATTGCCGTAACGCAACCCCACAGACCGCATACGGGCTCTCGGCTGCGACCTCGGCCACGTGTTCGTCACGGTCGCGGAAGCCCATCGGGCATTCGCGTAAGGAGTAGCGAGAGAGCGTTCGGTCAGTCATATGTCAATCGCATTCTTAGCCAGAATAAACAGCGTGCAGCGTTACTCTCTTCCTGAAAAGCCATGAAATAATCCGTATATTCCTCGAAGCGGTGGGTGAGACTCAACCGCGCCCGCCCACCGCCTTTATGACACACTATGCGGCAGCTTGGGGCCGGATTTGCACGCTGCGGGCTTTGGCTGCTTTAGGCATCGTTAGCTGCAGGATGCCGTCTTTCAGCATTGCGGTAACTTTCTCCGTGTCAACCTCGGCCGGAAGTTCCACGATGCGGAATACTTCGTTGGAGCAGGCCTCGGAATAGGTCGTCTTGCCCTTTTTCTCTTCTTTGCTGGATTCGCGCTTCCCGGAGATCGCCAAGCGGTTCGGCTCCATGGTCACTTGAAGCTCCTTTTCGTTGAAGCCGGGCACTTCAGCTTTCACCGAAATGGATTCGTCCGATTCGTTGATATCGAGGTGAATGGATGAAACACCTCCTTTTCAGCCTGGAACCAATCCTCGACATCGTGTCCGAACAAACCTCCGTTACCTTCGAAGATTTCAAAGGCCCTGCGAGAGATCGCATCAAAAGCCTCCTCCATTCGGCCAAGGAAAGCGCCTCTGAACTCGTAGTTTTTATGGCGATTCCTTCCTTCTCCTTCTGTACGGCTGGTGTTGCCATGGTGGATTACCTTCCTTTAGGCCTCGCGGCCCTGTCATTATTGGTCGCGTTCCTCTTTTTCGAGGTCACCGCCGTTCGTGAATTTAACGGGCCCGGCTAGGACGGCGCTGTGTCGAGCATCACACATGTTCTCTGAATCGCATCAAACACACGGGCGGCTGGGTAGGTTCCCACCATCGCTCGGGAGTAGCCGGGCACTCGCTCGCCGGGATGCTGGGGCGCCGCCATGGCGGGAAGACCCAATTTGTATCTAAGCCTTCCCGCCGTTAGGCTGCGGGCATTCATCGAATCAGTGGGCAGGAACTTCGAGTTTGTCGGTCAAGCGCTGCAGCTTATCCTTCGTTCTGCCGTAATCTACGAAGTCGGAGACCATGCCTGCGAGATCTCCGGCATAGTCGGCGTTGGCTTCCAGATAATCTTTGTATTCCGGCGTGCTCAGGCGCTCCGGATGTTTGCTGAGGTTTTCGATCACTGCTTCAGTATACCCATTCATCTCGGCCATGAACGGGTCGATCCGATCGATCACTGTCTTCTGCCAGGGTGAAGCGCTATCTCTCGCGGCCTTCAGCTTGTCCACCTGCCCCGCCAGAGCGTTGACGTGTGCCTTAATTTGCTCGATCGCATCGCGGTGAGTTGCCCAGCTGACTTTCATTCCTGTGAACGACTCCATGGTCTGGGCGTCGTCCTTCAACTGGAAAGTCATCGTCCTTGCTTCCGAGAGGAGTTTGGACACTTGTTCGGAGTCTGGAGTATTGGCTGCGCTCATGGTGAAGGCCCCGAGGGACCCGCCGAGCAGAAGCACAACACCTCCAATCCAGCCTATCGATTTGCGTATCTTCATAACGACCCGCCTTTCGCCGGGACTCCTTTTGGGCTCCCGGTCATCGGTTGAGGAGGTTAGGCTGCAGTTCCGCTTATTTATAGGTAGGCGATCACGCATCTCTGTGATGCAGCTCACACGAGGCATAATCTCGTTCTTCAGCTCGATTTGGCATGTTGCCAACACGATTCGGGGGAATCGTCGGCCACTCAGAAGTAATTGCCGGGCAGATGACCGAGATGAGACAGAGTTCGCTACGGGTTTAGCGAAACAAAGATCGGTTAGCTGGCTCCGCGGCGAATGCGAATGCGAAGTTCGGGGTCGAGAGAATAATTTGGCTTTCGGTGGAGGGGCTGGAATTTGCAGCCGCCTATTTTTTCGGGAGGATCGGTTAGGGAATGAGTGAATTACTGCTAATCACCCGAGTAACGCACTGATTTCACCTGCGTTCGTCGTGTACTCCATATCACTCTCATATATGACTCCAATCACATACTGCCTTTGATCCCCGCGTTAGAAAAGAGGTTGACAGAGTAGTTACGAGTCACCGAGTGGCGCTATGAATAGAAAATCACTGTTGTTGTGGGGCTTGGGCTTAGCAATGGCTGCGACCGCGGGTGCGTGGGCGCGTGACAGTTGCGAAGCTCGCTTCAGAAATTCGCCAACGTGCATGTCTGCAACATAGTCGTCCACTACCAGGACGTTGAATGTCGAGGACCGTAGGAATCCAAGCGCCTCGATCGCGCTCCAGGTGGTCACCGTTTCGAAGCCTGCTTCTCTCCACAGCTCGTCGAATGCGGTCAACTCATCGTCGTGGTTATCGACGATGAGTACTCGTCTCCGTGTATCCACGGCAAAACGTTGGTGGCCGGAAAACTCGCGCGCCATTACCGGCTTGCACCTTTGGGTCGCGCTGGTGGAAGTGGTTTGGCAAATTTCGCGGCATCAATGGATATGTTTGGTTGTATCTCGCTCAGATCGATGGTTGAGCGGCCGTCCGTCCAGGTCCAAACCACGCGGAAAGGTATCTTTACTCCAGCGACCGCGCGATAATCCGAGTAGTCCACTTGCGTGGGAATGACGCCGACAGCCGTATCGCTATAGCGCACCTGCCGTACGAGAAGGCCTGATTGGTTGTCGAAATATAGCTTGGCACCGATGTCGCCGCCGCTGACCTCCTGGATGACTTCGACCGGTCGGTCGTCAATGCTGACCGATGGGAACCCCGTACGCCACTTGAACTCCTGCTTGATCTGCGCCGGAAAAGAGATAGCGCCGTCAATTTTGGCGCGTATCCTTGACGTTATCTTGGCGTTATTTTTTACTCATTTCGTTCCTCCTTGTGAATGCTTTCGTGGCCGCCCGCCTAATTTGCCATTCTTGCGCGCAGCAGCTGCTTTGGCTTTGGACTTGACCGAACCGCCTTGCCTTCCGAGGACCGCGGCGATCTTCGAGAGCTGTTTCTTGTCCACGCTCGCATTTATCCCAAACGCTTGGGTTTAGGTCAATAGTACTTTTTGTTTCTACAACAAACGCAAAAGTGTCCTGGATTTGCCGAAGGAGATGGCAGATTTAGCCGAAGGGAAGACACAAAATACTATGCGCTATCCAACCGAGTAGCAACAGGGCAAGGTAAGTCGTTTGTTTTTAGCGCAGGCGGAGAGTGTATAGTTCTCGCCCACTTCAATCCAGCTAGAAGGCACGAACGGCTGCGCGCCGCATCGTCCCCCAAAAGTTAAGGCGCCAACTCTACCGGGCTCGCGCCAGATCTGACATTCCTGGTGTTTGCCGGGCTGTCGCAACGTGTACACGAGGGGGCGCCGGCCAGCCTTTTTGGCCTGGGTCCCTCCCCATCCTAAAAACTGACCCCCCGCACCCGCCCCCAGGGCCGACCACTCCCCGGTGGCGGTTGGGGTAGAAAAACCCAGGAAATCGATCAAACGCACGCTTTCGCTAATTTTGCTCATTTCTCACGCAAGTTGCTGCTCAATCATGTAGTTAGCTAGTGTGTCGCCATGTCCGACCATGGTATGCGCAGCCGTCGAGCCATTTCCCGAGGTTTTGCCGGAGTCTGGTGCGATGCCGCAGCCCTTTTTCGCATGGCTAGAAAGGCCTGAGAACGCGTCCTATGCCCATTCTCGCGCTTAACCTAACCCTATTGGGTTATGGCCTCCGCTAGGATGAGGAATCCCCATTTTATAATAGGCGTGGGCTCCGGCTGAGAACTTTGTTCCCGTTTGATGTGCGTCGGCTTCGCGGACCAGGGCGACGTGATACACCATGTCACAGCCGTCGCCTTATCCCTCGGCGCGCCATGTGGACAACTCGATCCGGCTGAGATGGGGGTGAGCCTGTCCCAAAGGCAACTCCCAAAGGGACACGTTCCAGGGTGCAAACCGGGATTGAAAAGGGTGGGGTTAGGGAGCCGGATTCGAGAGGGTTTTCGAGACAGTTCGGTGGATCAGGGATCGGCTGCAGCCTAGCTCGGCGGCGATGTCGCGGATGCTCACTCCTTGGCTGCGGAGAGCCGTGATCTTGACTAGGTCCACGGAGAGGGGTTTCCGCCCAATCCGAAGCCCCTTGGCTTTACGGTTGGCGATGCCGGATCGTACACGGTCCCTGATGAGGTCCCGTTCGAATTCGGCAATGCTGGCGAAAATCCCAAAAACAAGCCGACCATTGGGCGTGCTGGCATCGATGCCCTCGTGCATGCTAATGAACTGGACCCCGAGCGCGTTGAACTCGGCCAGGGCGTTGACAAGGTGTTTGGTGGAACGGACGAAACGGTCAAAACGATAGACTACGACCGCATCAAACTTACGTCTTTTGGCGTCAGCCATGAGCCGATTTAGTTCGGGGCGGCTGTCTTTGGCACCGCTAATGCCTCGATCCAAGTACTCGCCAGCGACTTCCCATTGGCGGCGTCCGCAGAATTCGTGAAATTCGCGAACCTGCATGCCCACATCCTGACCCTTGTCATTGGTGCTTACGCGAGCGTATAGAGCGGTTCTCATTTGGGTTTGCGCTCCTTGTGCTGGCGTGGCCTGCCGCCGAGTTTGCCGTTTTCCCGTGCCGCAGTAGCTTTGGCTTCAGACTTTGCAGAGCCACCGCGTTTGCCAGCTTTCTGAAAGAACGCGAGCGAGAACGTCTTCATAGTCTCAGTATAACCTAATAGCCTTGGGTTATGTAAACAACAACAATCGTGCGCATGAAAGCGCAGTCTTGCATGCCGATCTCACAAGCACCTGGACGGGATCAGTCCCGAAATCTTGGGAGTGGTCGCGTCGCGTGAGTTATGCCGATAACAGCTTTGCTTTGTGAGTAGGACGTTAGCCTTTGCCAGAAGACCCCCGGTGCGGAGTCCCCGGACGGCACTGGAGCGGTAGTTGATGCTGCGTAGATAGCGCGTCACGTTTTAACTTTATGTACGACCCCGGGGTACCTAGCCCACCCGGGTACGGTGCCCACCCAGTCGCCCAAGCGACCTTAACTCTTTTTGGAGGTTTTATGTTTGAGTCAGGAAACCAGGCAGCGTCGCAAGACCCAAGCACGTGGTCTGAAAATCGCGAGGCCGCGCGATCTCGCCAGCGTCGTGTCGCCGCCAAAGCTCGCGAGGAACAAGCTCAGGCGGAGTCTGCAGCCCAAGCTCGTCGTCGCGACCAGGAGGTCGCAAAGTTCGGTTTAGATCGTCTGGCCGAGAGAGATCGCGCGAACGCTTTCTATATTCTGAGCCACAGCGTTCGTCACTTTCTAGACGACTGTCCGCATGTGGCGGTTGGAGAGTGTGGACTCGCGAACGAGTTCGGGCTTCCGCCCGTGAACGAAAACAATGTCGAGCAGTCCATTGCCTCGCTGGCGTGGGTAGATCGCGATTACATTAAGGATCCCGATCTCCCAACCTACTGGGACTGCTCGAATCTCGTTAGTCCGGGTTTCGTGACGCAGTATTTTAGTGATCGGTTAGCACGTTATCGCGGAGAAGCAGTTGAGTCAGATCGCGACTGGTACAGCGCATCCTCAAACGTATGTACCGACGACTGCCGAAGAGATCACAAAGATTCAGATCGGCAGCATCATCGCTGGAAACATTGACTCCGGCCCAGGACCGCTGGACGCCGATCTACCCTCGAAGACGGTCGGCTGGAAGTGGACCATTCCAGCATCAAGTGGATTGGCGCGGACAGATTTGTTTACCGGCTGCCGGTTGCTACGCTATCGGCTGTGCTCCTTGGGCCTGGAACCACCTGACACATGCGGCTATGAGGGTTTGCGCTGATTCCAACACACCCGTCTACTGGATCGGCGAGGACGGAATTCGCTTTTATGCTTTTGGAATCACGCCGAACCACGAAAACGCGATGCCGCGCAAACACGCTGCAGCATGGGCTGATTGTGTGCTGGGGACTCTGTGGACGCGTGCCCATAGTAACCAACCTCGGGCGGGGGACAAGCCGCAGATGGCGGAAGACATCTCCAAGAACTGCCGCACCGTAAATGTAGAGCTTGCAAAATTCACGCGCACAGGCGTCTCTTCTATTTCTTAGCCTGCTTTTCTTCTTCCACTATCTTCGATATTTCTTTTACATCATCATCGCGTGTGCAGTAGTATTCCGCCAAATCGGAGTGATCTTGCGCGAGTGTCCAATTACGAGGCGCCGACGTCCATGGTTTCGTCAATACTTTGGGATCCTCAATTGTGACTTGGTAGACAAGGTAGTTCATAGAGGGACGGCTGAGGCGCTCGATCACATGTATCTGGTCGCTGTGAAGGATAAACCCGGCACCGATCTCGGCCCTATCATCCAGAGCAATCGTGTCGATAACCAGCGTATCTCCGTCCCAATGAGCAGTCTCGTCGCCGTTAAACCCAGGATCCGGATTCTTTTTGTGCGGACGTCCATCAGTGTGTACCACACGAAAGTTGTTGAGTAATTCGAACAGCTGTACGAACTCTCCTTGAGTTGAAATTATCTGTATAGGATAGGGGTTCGCTATGAATACGGCGGGCACGCCGCGTGGTAGACATTTCACTTGACCGCTTGCCAGCGACCTTTCGGCGGCGGTCATAGCTTTCATTTTTGCGACCACCCAAGGCTGGAAAGAAGGTTTCTGCTCTGGCGTCACCTTGGGATCAAATTGCCTAGTTGCGTCTGCATCGACGGGGTTGGCTAAGTCTCCGCGTTGCTTAACCGCCTCAGCTCCCAGAGCACCGAGATTAGAGGGGTTCCAAAGGGTGGTTTGTATCGTGTTCACTCCTGCGCTATTTGGATACCAAACGCCAGACAAGTCTGGATGCCCATCCGCTGCGCGGGGTGCTGGTCCACCGGGAGCCAATTTATGGATCTGTTTAGTAAGTAGGCGTTCGCTGCTGGGGGCGTTGCCCTCCTGTGAAAAGGCGGGCAAAAAAACGATGCACAAAGCCGCCACCAGGATTCCAGCACTTCCAAGGTAATGGCCGATCCGTCGTTTCATTTCTGCTCCTCCTTTTAGCTTCTCAGGGTCAACGGAAAAATCTCTCAAGCTCTTTTGGAAAGTCAGCCGTCGCTGCAGTTCTTCAAAATTCTGCGAAACGAACCTCGGCAATGACCGAAGTGACCACGCTGTTATGTCGAGGCTACCGGCGGACCCGACCGCGGCCAAACTCCCAACCTTTAGTTCTCAGTTCTGGTTTCCGCCAGACTTGTTGGCTCCTTCAACGTTCTGACCAACGATGCGCACTCGACCGTCCGGGAATTTGAGGAGTTCTGCAGTGGCTTTGTTGGTCGTTCCACTCTTCGCCGGACATGCCCTTACGGTGAAGACCTTGCCTACGTTGTCGGTAAAATCGTTCCTTTCTGTCCCGCCCCTTTTCATATTCGGTATAGAGTGGGCCTCAAACGTCCACGGCACCGCGTTGCCGGTGGCATCCTTCAAATCCATATGAAAATAGATGTGCGGGTTCTCCCAATCCACACCCGTAAGAGTACCCGTCATGTCCTTGCACTTAGTTGAGTCGTACTCCACGGAGAATCCATGATGCGCAAACGCGGGGACCGCCGCCAAGAACAGGCCAAAAATCGCCAACAAAACATGCCCCATCTTACCTCTCATTGGATGCCTCCTGGGATCATGCTTAAATAAACCTGGTTTGCCCGCGGCAGTATGGCTCATCGCTCTCTCGAAATCAAGTGCGGCTTAGTCCTTGCCTTACGCATCGATTCTCCGCGCATTGCCCATGCGATTCAGGCGGCTATAGGGAACGAAAGGTTCACAAAAAGAATATCAACCATACGAAGCGCTTGGCGGTAGCAAAGTCCGATACCGGTGCTGCCCCCGGTGATGACGACGATTTTTCCTTGTAACGCTGGCATGATTTGATCTCCCTTCTCCGAACTGAAGTGTTCCGCACCACCGCTGCCTCGTACCAATCCACCTGTGCGAGGGCCGCCAGACCACGCACTTCTTCGCGATGCGCAGCATGGCCGGCGGCGGAGCGTTTCACACCGCATATTTTCACGCCACACAGCAGGCGTTTCTGGAAGCTCACGAGCGGGCCTTTCACTACTTCGGTGGAGTGTTCCGGCTACTGCGCTACGACAACCTGAAGAGTGCAGTGAAGAAGATTTTGCGTGGCTATCAGCGGGAGGAGACCGACCGTCTGATCGCCTTTCGCTCTCACTGGGGATTCCAGACGGAGTTTTGCAACCCGGCGCGTGGGAACGAGAAGGGCGGCGTGGAAGGCGAAGTGGGCTATTTTCGAAGGAACCACCTGGTGCCGGTGCCAAAGGTAAAAGATCTGGCCGAGTTGAACGAGTACTTGCGGGGGTGCTGCCAGCAGGGCGAGCAGCGGCGGATCAACGGGAAGCCGCACACGGTGGGCGAAGCGATGCGCATGGAGCGCGAGCATCTGCTGCCGATGGCCAGCGAAGGCTTCGAGCTGGCGGAGACCAGTTTTCCGGTAGTGGATGGGCAGGGCTGCGTGAAGGTGCGGACGAACCGCTACTCGGTTCCGCTGCGAGCGGGAAGCCGAACGCAAGTGCGGCTGCTGCCCGCGTACGTGGAAGTGTGGCACGAGCAGAGCTGTGTGGCGCGTCACGAGCGCAACTTCTGCCGCCATCAGGCGGTGTTCGATCTGGAGCATTACCCAGACGTGCTGCAGCGGAAGCCGGGGGCGCTGGCGGGTTCGACGCCGCTCCAACAGTGGAGAGAGCGCGGGCGTTGGCCGGAGAGTTTCGACCGCTTGTGGCAGAGTTTGCGCGAGCGGCACGGGAAGCAAGCGGGCACGCGGGAGATGATCGAACTGCTGCGTCTGGGCCCAAGACACGGGTGGGATGCGCTGAAGAAAACGGTCGAGCAAGCACTGACCATGGGGTGTACGGATGCGGCGGCGGTGCGGCATCTTCTGATCGCGGGCGAACTGGGGCATCGAGAACAACCGATGCGAGAGATCGGTTCTTTGGAACGTTACGAGCGGCCGTTGCCAGTGCTCGCTGATTACGACGGGTTGCTCGGGGCGGTGAGGTCATGAGCCAGCCCGCGCAAGCTTTGGAGCACGCGTCAGTGCGGCAGTATTGCAAGGCGGTAAAGGTTCCGGTGATTAGTGCGAACTTCGTGCGCCTGGCCGAACAGGCGGTGAAGGAGAACCACAGCCACATCGGGTATCTGGAAGCGCTGCTGGCGATGGAGAGTGAGGAAAGGGACCGGCATGCGATCGCGCATCGGCTGCACGAGGCCAAGCTGCCGCGGATGAAGACGCTGGAGGAGTTCGAGTTCGTGCGGGCACCGCAGATTCCGGCGGCGAAGGTGCGGGAACTGGCTGAAGGCGGCTACATCACGCGGGCCGAGCCGGTGGTGCTGATCGGAGACTGCGGCACCGGCAAGACGCACTTGGCAACAGGGCTGTGCGTGGCGGCCTGCCGTCAGAAGCGCAGGGTGCGCTTTACCACAGCGGCGAACTTGGTGAATGAGCTGGTGGAAGCCAGCCAGCACCATGGCGTGCGGCGGGTGCTGGCGCGGTGGATGCGCTATGACGTGATCGCGCTCGATGAAGTGGGTTATGTGCCGCTGGCGGAGATCGGAGCGGAGTTCCTATTCCAGGTGATCGCCGAGCGGGCCGAACGGGCCACACTGATCGTGACTACCAACTTGCCATTTTCGGAGTGGACGCAGGTGTTTCCCAATCCGCGTCTGTGTAAGGCGCTGCTGGACCGCATCACTGACCGCGCCCACATCATCGAGACCGGGACGGAGTCGTATCGCTTCCGACGCACCGTGGAGGGAAGGCAGAAGAAGAAAGCCTCGTAGGAGCAGTTGAGCTTCTTCAGAGATGGTTGCAGAGGAAGGGGCTCAGACGCCGCCCCTTCCTCTGCAACGCCATCCTGGCTTGATCCCAAAGCAGGAGAACAAGGAATTCATGACCCAGGGGTGGGCCAAATGAAAGTATCAAAGGTGGGCCGAATCAGGTTGTCAAAGGCAATGACGCGCTCCGGCGTCATTGGCTCGCTCTCGTACGGGAACCATCACGCATAGAGGACAATCGTACGCGCTGCTGGACGCACAAATTCTTCACCATGATGTGACCCGAGGGGAATCGATTGAGCAGGTAAGGTCCCAAGCATGAAGAAATCGTACACATTCTCCTTCAAACTCGTGAGCAGCTTCGCCATTCTTGTGGGCCTCTCGTTGATTATCGCGGCCTTGAGTGTCTACTCTCTCACAAAGGTAGTTAGCAGCAAAGACGCAGTCATCGATATCGATGCGAAAAGGGCAGAAACCTTGAACTCTGCCGTTTTCCGGAAATCGGCAGGCATGCGGGGATATATTTTGAGTGGAAAGCCGGAGTTTCGAGAGAATGTGCAGGCGAACCGAGCGATTTTCCAAAGCACCTATAGCGAATTGGATAAGTTGGGCGCGGACCAGGAAAGCCGCAGAGTGCTTCAGCAGGTTCGACAAGCCGATGCAGACTATGATGGCGATGTGACCCGCCTGATGCAGGTAAGGATAGCGGGGGCGCCCGTCGACGCCATGCCGAAGCCGTAGAAACGTTGTTTGAACTCCATCGGGAGGACGTCTCAGAAGTTGAGCTTCAGAGAAAACTGCAACTCCCGCGGATCGCTCACAACATTTGTCGGAACGGCGGCAGCCTGATTGTACTGAAAGCTTCCAACGGTACAGGTGAGGGTTGCAGTGCTCTTGCAGCCAGTGGCTCCAGTGAGTGGGTTTATGTTGGTGATGGAACTAAATAGACTGACATTTCCGCCACCACCGGGGCCGTTCCAATTGGGGTGATTCAGGAGATTGAAAGCGTCGATGCGGAACTGGAGCGCGAACCTCTCTGTAAGTTTGAAGAGCTTCATTAACGTAAGATCGATATTGGAAAAACCCGGACCTGTTAACTCGGCCGCTGACGGCGCGTTCCCCAGCGTGCCTGCCGGTGCGGGAATAAAAGCATTTAAGTTGAAGTAGGGCGCCGAGGCAGTGTGGCCACCCAAAATAATAGGTCCTGAAAACGCAGGATTCATGTTGGGGTCACCCGCCGTCGCATTATTGGGGGAGAAGAGTTGTGGCTGTCCATCGGTCACTCTGAACGGAAGTCCGCTCTGCTGGTGGTAGATCCAGCCAAGTTGCCAGCCATTGAGCAGTGCGCCCGTGGTCTTTTGATGCGTGCCGAGCGGCAGGTTGTATATGCCGTTAAGCGTAAAAGCCTTGCCAACCGACCACGGAGCGAGGCCTGTGTCATAATTTGCGTTTGAAACGAGGCCAGTGCCTGTAAGCCCCAGGGCGTCCGGCGCGTCCGTGAGCGATTTGGCCCAAACAAAGGACGCCTTAAACTGCAGTCCATGGCTCAGCCGCTTCTCGAACGTAGTTTCCAGAGCGTTGTAAGTAAAAGTTCCATCCCAAACGAATTCGCTGGATGAACCGGACAGAGCAGGGTTTAACTGGGTTTGAGATGGTAGCTGTAATTCTCCAACTGAATTTGTGATCGGCGTGGGTATTTGTGGGTTAACCGCGCGCGCTTGATGATAACCCTCGCTCCCGACATAACCCACGCTTAGTACGGTTTCTGGGGCAATCTGCTGCTCAACGGTCAAATTGTATTGGAAGAGCGTGGGTACATCGGGATTTACCTGTACGGTCGCAGGTGCTATCTGCGTTCCAGGGGGCACAGTTCTCGGTGGAAGACCTATCAACGTCGCTCCCGGCGTCGGCCAAGTCGGGTTCGCGACAGTACCAGGCAGGAATGTCGGAGGAATGGCGTCTAATGGCGCTCTCCATTCGTTCTGGATCTGATTATAATACATGCCCCAGCCGCCCCGAACAGAAGTACGATTAGAACCAAAGACATTCCATGCAAAACCGAGGCGAGGGGCCGCATTGCCAGAATTATTCACAGCGAAGGCATTGCCCGCTGGATAGACCAACCCTGGCTCATTGATCGAAGTTGGAAATGGATTCGGAATACTCGGATAACAAACGACGCCGGGGCAAGCTCCATCTCCGCCGAAGACAGGATACCATTGGGTCATATTGCCGTAGCCTTCGACTGGGTTGGTAAGTAATTCCCATCGGAGGCCGAAGTTCACAGTTAGGTTCGAAGCTATATGGTAGCTATCCTGGAGGTATGCGCCGAAATAGGTTTGTTTGTAGGTACGGTTCGCGTCCGAACCGGGCACTGCCGTGGTCAGTAAATTTGGCGTGCCCTGGGCGAGCGCCAATATTGAAGCAAAATTCAACAGACCGTCCCAGTCGAAACCCTGCCTTTCGAATGAAATAATGCGTTGAACCTGGAGGCCTGTCTGTATGAAGTGTTTGCCCACGTTTTTACTGACCTGATCGTCAAGTTCAAAAACCTGCCGATAGACATTGTGGAACTCAGAGGAATCGCCATTCCCGTTAAGCGTGCCCAGAACGCCTCCTGTCGTTGAGACCGAGCCTATTTGACTCAGACTGGTGTAGCCAGGGAACAGGGCCAGGGCAGATGGCAACGACGTTATACTTGGATTCGGCGTCAGACCGATGTTGTAACCGGCCCTGTCAAAAGACACCGTGAACTGGTTGAGCCACCCGCTTCCGAAGGTATATCGATGTCCCATCGTGAATATTTCTGTGGAAAGTGGAATGTCCTGTGCGAATTGCGAAAGTGGGTCCGCTTTGTACTCGATTTGGGTCCCAGTTTGAATTAGATAGCGAGCAAAGAGGGACTGGTTCTGCGTAAGTTGGTAATCCACTCGTCCGAGGCCGAAAGTATCGTTGATCTTCGTTAGTGGCTCTGTGATTGCAAACTGAGCACCGGTAGAACACCCATTTGACAAAAGCGGAGATCCATTGGGGGTTGGATAAAAATTCAGGAGTGACGCGCTGGCTTGCACTGCCGCCACATTAAGCTGCTGCGTTGCTGGTAAACCTGAGCCAGCGGGATTCGTCTCGATACCCGTACTGGGATCGATTGTCGTTACAGCACATGGATTGGCCCCATTGGGGGTGGGAATCTGCTCTACACCGCCGAAGCCTACACCTCGGACTGCCGCAGTCGGGACAGGTGACTCTTGTGTAAGAGTTTCTCTGTCTATATATTGTTCGAAATTTAGAAAGAAAAATGCCTTGTTTTTCTTTATCGGTCCACCAAGAGCAACACCATAGTTATTCCGGTTCAGAAAAGGAACGGTAGTCGCAAAAGGATTCCGGGCATCGAAAATATTATTGCGGTAGAACTCGTACACAGAACCGTGAAGGCCATTCGTTCCCTGGCGAGTTACCAGCGTGACTTGTCCGCCCTGTACTTTACCTATGGTGGCATCGCCGCTGTTCGTGGAAACGTTAAATTCCTGGATCCCGTCCACGCCGAGCATTTTGAGGCTCGCCGTGTTAGGCAATGTGTTCAGTTGACTACCACTACCGGCCAGCTCAACGCCATCCACCATAATTTCGCTGTCCATCGGCCGGGCACCATTGACGGCGAAAAGAGGGTTAGTCCGACTCGGGTTATTATTCTGACCAAGCGCGTTTGCCACGCCCGGTGTCAGGTAGATCAATTGTTGGTAATCCCGGCCATTCAAGGGAAGATCCTGCACTTGGGCCTCGTTAATTACCGAAGAAACGCTTGAAGTTGTCGTGTCAACCAATGGCACTGAGGCGGTCACGGTCACTGTTTGGGTGGTCGCACCAACATTCAATGCGAAGTCCACTTGTTGCACTTGCGACGCGGTCAGTTCAACGTCAGTATGCACTTCGTTCTGAAAGCCAGAGCGAGAAGCTTCCAGCCGATAATGGCCGGGCAAGAGATTGGGGAGCACGTACAATCCTTCGTCATTGGTTGTTACGGATTGCACTACTCCCGTAGCAACATTGGTTATCGTCACCTTGGCACCGGCGACGACTGCATTACTCGCATCCCGCACCGTGCCCTTAAAGGTCCCTTGAGAACCGAGTTGCGCCCACAGTGCAGGCACAGCTATCGTAAGCAGTAAGACGACCAACAAGCAGGATCGTTGCAACACCCAACGCTTAATTGACTCGGCTTTACCGTCTCTCATCGCATCCTCCGAATATAAAGATGGCTCTAGACGGGACACAAAATGACCGTTCGCAGGACGACACGCCCCTAATTTCGCGGTCGGGTATATCATAATGAGATCGCAAGTCAAGGGGATTCTTGGCACTAATATACTTCACTGACTCATGTGGCTTTATGTGTTCATCAGGGCGATATTCGCGAGGGTAATGGATGTGAGGCGGGTTGTGACCTTAACGGTTAGTTGGGCAAACTTCTGAGTATCTTTCCATTCCCCTTGAAATCTCTGCAATTTAGATACCTCATCAAGTGTCACAGTGACCTGCTCCCCGGAAATTTAGTCCAGCCAAAGCTTAGCTTCTCCGGGTATAAGACCACGAGAAGAGAAGCGCCATGAAAGGAAGCCGGTTTAGTGAAGAGCAGATCGTTGGGGTGTTGAAGGAGGCGGAGGCGGGAGTTCCCATGAAGGACCTCTGCCGCCGGATTGGAATCAGTACCGCTACGTTCTACCACTGGAAGGCGAAATACGGGGGTCTGGAAGTGAGCGAGACCCGGCGGCTGCGTCAGCTGGAGGATGAGAACGGGCGGCTGAAGAAGATCGTGGCGCAGCAAGCCCTGGACCTGGACGCGCTGAAGGTGGTACTGGCAAAAAAGTGGTAGGCCCGCGGGCGAAGCGAGAAGCGGTGCGTGTCGTGCGGGAACAAGCAGGGTTCAGCGAGCGACGCGCCTGTGGGCTGATCGGGATGCACCGCGGGAGCTGGCGGTACCGGCGGAAGGAACGGAACGAAGCGGCGTTGCGGGCTCGGCTTCGGGAGTTGGCAGCCGAGCGCCCGCGATTCGGCTATCGGCGGCTGTACATTTTCCTGCGACGGGAGAAGGGCGAGGACGGAGTGCTTCGGTGGCAGGTCAACCACAAGCGGGTGTATCGGCTGTACCGGGAGGAGGGGCTGGCAATGCAGCGTAGGAGGCGCAAGCGATTTCGAGCGGAAGCGCGAGTGCCTCTGATTCTTCCGACACGTGCCAATGAAGTGTGGACGATGGACTACACGCATGACGAACTGGCCGGCGGGCGGAGATTCCGAACGCTGAACCTGATGGATGGCTACACGCGAGAGGCCCTGCGAGCCGGACACGTCGCTGCCCGGCCTGCGTGTGGTGCGGGTACTGGAGTCGCTGCGGGAACGACGCGGAACACCGGTAGCGATCCAGGTGGATAACGGGACAGAGTTCACCAGCCGGGTCGTGGATCAGTGGGCGTATCAAAATCAGGTGGCGCTGCACTTCATCGAGCGCGGCAAGCCTACGCAGAACGCATTGATCGAAAGCTTCAACGGGAAGTTCCGGGATGAATGCTTGAACCAGAACTGGTTCGTGGATCTTCGACACGCACGGGAGGTGATCGAGTCCTGGCGGGTGGATTACAACACGGTGCGCCCACATAGTTCGTTAAGGTATCTGACGCCGGAAGAGTTCGCCGCGAGTGCCGCCGCGCGACCGGCGTCTCCCCCCACGCCGGTCGTCTCCATCGACCCAGCGTGGACAAGTTCGGATTTGCAGGGACCCCGGAGTGCTAACTTATGACTGGACCAAAAACGGGGGGCAGGTCAGGCAAGCCATCCATGACCCGAATTCATTCCTTGCGATCAAAGAAGAAATATCCTTCCGTCAGTGCTACGGAGCTGCGAGAACCTGAAGGATGACCTCGACCGGAACAACACTTTCGCAAGTCGCCGTGTACAGTCCTAACGTGACTCAGAGTCTACATCTCTCCACTTGCTGCCCTTCGCGGTTAGCGAATATAATTCGACGTGAACAGGGCCCCTAGAGATTTTTCCGTAATCTGGCGTTCGGCACCACGGCAATAAGTTCCAACCAACTCAAAGAAAAAATGGGCAATACAACAGATGTTTTGAAGAATTGGCGGTCGAACGTGGCGGGTGCGCGTCGCATTATTTCGCGCGCAAGGTTTACAAGAAGAACTTCTTCAGAGGGCCCAAAACACAAAGAGGAGAATTGGGATGAAAAACCGGAATACACTCGGAGTTCTGATCGTCCTTCTGACGTTCTCGCCCGCGCTATACGCTCAAAGCGGGAACGAGTCTAAACCAGCGCCACAGAGCAAAGATTTTGATCCGCATGAATTGAATGGGTCTTGGATTGGCTCCCGAGGAAACTTCTATGGCGATGACAACAAGGTGCCTGGACCACCTTTAACACCTTGGGCGAAAGAACACCTGCTTACGAAAAGTATTTCACACCCTCCATTACAGATCGAGGGACCTCAAAAGTCCGCCGGAACTCCCACTGCGGCTAAAACGGATGCGAATGGGGTTCCTGCGAACGTTTCCGGTGGCCAGTTCCCTGGTGAAAAATGCGAGCCAATCGGCGTTCCGGCACAGTTTAACTACACCGAGGAGTACCCTTTTCTATTTATCGTCATGAAAGACCGGATCTATCAAATGTTTGAGAACCATCGTGAATGGAGAACTATCTGGCTTAACCGCGAGCATCCGAAAAATGTGTTTCCCAGCTATATGGGAGATTCCATTGCCAAGTGGGAAGGAGACACACTAGTCGTTGACACGATTGGCTTCAATGGTCGGGGTTGGTTCAGCGAGAACGTGGGCCAATATATGAGCGATGCGTTTCACTTGATCGAGCGATACCATCTCGTTGATGCCACGCACTTGGATTTAGAAATGACCTACTACGATCCCAAAGCATGGGGAGATAAACCCTGGTCGGGTTGGAAAAAAGAATTGAAGCTTGATTCTAGAGGCGACACCCTCCAGGAAAATATGTGCGATCCGGCGCATTGGCAAGATTACGACGACGCTGTGCTCGATCCAGCTAAGGACGGCAAGTAAGTTAGTATAGCAAACTGGCTTATGCTTTGGGAGTTAGGGGGCTGTTCTCCGTGCTTCTTGGGGAGCTCTCGGGTGCTTTGAGCTTTTGCCGAATTGCTTAGGCAAGGAGAGAAAGATGCACAAAGACCGAAGACGAAACATAGTCGTTCTAGTGATTTCGTTCCTAGCTTTTCTTTGCTGTCGCGGAGCCTCGGCTCAAGCGGACCCGACAGGGCTTCCGATCCTCGGGACCTGGAGAATAAATCTCGACAAATCGAGTCCAGGCGTTCGTAAATTCCGCCCGGCAACTTGGACGTGCACATTCACTGTGGAGAACGGAGGAATTCGACAAACGATGTACGATGAATACCCCCCCAAATATGCGGGGCTTCCGACAGGAGTTGCGCCGCACGATCATACGTACTTTTTCAAACTGGATGGCAAACAAGACTACAAGGATCCCGAGGGGCCCAATGGGGAAAGCCAAACTGTATCTATGTGGCTCGTCAATCCAAATGCTATCTTTAGGCAGAGACAAACGAAAGGAGTGGACGATGAGCGGGCTCTCTATGTAGTGTCTCCTGACGGAAGAACTTTGACGTGGTATGGTTGGAATGCGAGCAAGCCCGATCCCAAAGGCGAAACGAATCTCATGGTTTGGGATCGCGTCAACTAACCGAGGACGCGCTGTTTCTGACACTCAGCGGACACAGCACAGAGAGCAGTGCCCGTCCTTCCAAAGTCCACTGAGTTCCGACGCTGAACCGCTGGTCCCAAGCGCTTCAGGTGTCGTCCTGTGAACTGGACCAGTACCAGTGGGACGGGGGCCATACTCACGGTCAAGGCATGAGCAAAATCTTCAAAACAAGATAGGAGTGTGCGACCTACTTCTTACTCGCTGGATCGCCGACGAACTTGTCGTACTCCGCGAGCTCCGAAGGTGAACACATCATCTCCCGGACGTCAAAATCGGCTGGTCTCAGATAGAATTTTAGTTTGTCGAGTGCCATCCAGGGCTTTGTATACATCTTCGGATCATCGATCTTCACGCTGAATTCTAGAGTATTAGCATCCGCTCGATGGAAGGTCTCCTCGACCTTTAAGTCTGCGCTGTGTGGCCGGCCGGCGCGATCGATCCACGTCTTTTCGTCCAACCCGATCGTATCGACGACCAACGTGTAGTCATCCACCCACTTGCCGACCGAATATCCGAACCATCTCGGTTCTGGGTCTTTAGGGAAGTCTCGGCCGTCGGTCCAGATGACGCGCCATATCCTGCCATATTCGTAGAGAATTACGACCTTCCCGGGTGCCTGAAAGATCTGAGTTTGTCTGAGTTCATAGAGGTCTTCGCGAGGAATCCCCTGGGGATCACACCGCCATGCTGGATCATTTGAATCCGCGGGAAGAACCGTTCTGGATCCATTGCTCGGCTTGGCGAGATTCAATTTCGCTAACCCTGCAGGCGTGTAGGATAGCTGGTGTTGCGGCTTGCCGTCTTCGGGATTCGCGCCGGCGCCAAGGGGCTGAATGCCGCCGTCGCCAGGGTCCCAAGTCCCCGAGACATCATGGGGTGAAGCGGGAGCGGCTGGTGCCTTGTTTTTCGCTATGGCAGGAATTGGACGATCCCAGCCGTCGACTTGCGTATAAGCAAGGGATGAGAACATCAATGCTGCAATCACGGTCAACGTCAAGACCAGGCCCTTTGCCATTGGTCATTCCCTCATTCGTCTCAAGTATGAATACTTCACGCTCAGAATGCATTGATTAAAAGACAGCCTCAACACCTAGGGATCGAGGGATTCCGGTCGAGCGCTCCCTCACTCTTTAGGGGGATTGTCCGCTGGCTTTGGAAGCTGGGTGCCTAGAACCTGGCCATTGGCAAGCACAACCTGTTAGACACGGCCGATCGGCTGCCCATTCCGCACTACAGTCATCGTTACCGTAACTTCATCCCCGGGGCTTGAAGGACCGCCTACTCCAGCCCCGATTGATCATGTCAGATGGGTTGCTCGTCTCCGCCACCCAGTGTACGACGTTGCCATTCTCATCCTTCACGTCTAATTTCAGAAAGCAGTGAGGATTCGCCCAAAGCCACTCTGTCACAGTCGCCTTCATCGTAACTTTTTTCGAGTTGTCGAATATCGCAGTGCCGTGGTGTGCGAACGACGGGACAAAAGCTATCAGGGTAATCAATAATAGAGCGACCCAAGTCAATTGCCTCGCTCTCATGACTGACCTCCAGACAAACTGCCGGAACTTACTCGGATGGACTGTTGTTTATCTTCAAGTTCGACGACCCTAAGGAAGTTAGCCACACAACATCGCACGGTTATGGTACCGCTTGTCAAGTAAGCGTGAGCCAATCCGATCATCTTAAGCATCCGCGGCAGCACTGTTCACTTTTCAATGTCGACATGAGACCCTCTCGCAGAGTGCGGGGATGGTTACTTATAAGTTATAGGAACAACTTCTGAACGTGAATCGGGGAATTGTAGTGATCTATCCTATGCATGCGGCGATCTCCATATTGCGCTCGCCAAGGCCAAAAGCCGGAACCAGCTTTGTTTCGGCATCGATCCCGAGAAAGAGCTAAATATCTCCCACGTGATGGCCGTTGCTTCGTTTTTCAGGCAGAACGTTCATTTCCTTGTTTTGGATGAAGCACCATACCTCATCAACCTGCAATTATTCAGGTGAAGATTCCGGAGACGGGATTCCATTACGCGGCTGCAGAGCCTTCCGGCATGGCGAAGAACACGCAGTACCGGTATTCTTTTGCACGTTCGCTTAAACATGGCGCGGCCTGCCGGTTAGCAAAATCGCGTACGCCGATGGCCGCCCGTTAGTTCTGGAATCACCCAAAGGCCAATAGAAGCCTCAAACTGCTGCCCGCGAAACCTACGTCGACGATCGCCTAATTGTCGAGTTGGCTTGGAAATTCAGCGTAGGCACCGCACCGAGGAGTGACCATCCTTCCAAAGGCCACACTGAGTTCCGTCGCTGAACCGCTGGTCCCACGCGCTCCAATCGTCATCCTGCGAGGAAGACCAATACCATCCGGCGGGACGCGGTCCATATAAGTTGAATCCGCCTATTGCTCTGCGGTTATTATAGAGTACGTTTAGCTCGGCTTTTGTCGGCAAACGCCAGTCCTGATGTCCATGCGCATCCAGCTTGGCGGCGTACTCTTTTGCCTGGTTGAAACCCATGAGGGGAGCATCAGCGGGCGTGACGAACATCGGCTTGTTCGTTTCCGGGGAAATGCCGGCATAAACCGTGCCGTCCGGCATCTTGTCGCCGACGGCAGGAATATCGGTTGTTATTCCATCAGAATCTGCAACAGCTTTTTCGGGCATAACGGCGTCGCTAGTAACATCGCGTGAATGCCAACCAGAACCCTCCGAGCCGAAACTCGGCATGTATGCTCCCAACCTCTGAGGCTGCTGGAAATTCGTTTGGCTATCGCTGAGAGCTACGGGTAATGCTACTCGAGCGTTTACCTTTAACGCAAGTTGTCCCTAACTCCAGCTCAAATCGTGATTCTTCAGCGGTATAGACCGGATGCGCTTACCCGTTATCTTGAACACCGCGTTGCAGATCGCCGGAGGAACCTGGGGAATCGCTTCCTCGCCGGCACCCTCGGTCCATCGCTCAGTCTTCATGAAGGTGATGTTGACTTCCTTCGGATATTCGTTCATGCGTGAGAGCGGGAACCGGTCAAAGTTAAGCTCCACAGCGCGCCCATCCCGGATCGTCGTCGCCTGGTACATGGTGTCGTCGTAGGCCCAGGCAATTTGCCCCTCGACCTGCTTGCGAACCGCGAGCGGGTGCATGAATGCGAACCCCTGTTCGAAGACCAAATCGACACGATGAAGCTTGAGCTTGCCAGCCTTGGTGACTTCCACGGTATGGACCTGGGCACAAATGGTCTGGGTAGTGCGCGTGGGCCGACGGCGGTCATCGATAGCGATGCCACGTGCCCAGCCCTCCGGCAGGGGCGTGCCCCAACCCGACTGCTTAGCCACCATGTCGAGCGCCCTCAGCCAGTCATCGCGGTGACGAAATCCGCCGATTCCCGTCTTCGGCTCATCGGGATTCAAAGCGATCAACTCACGCCGGTATTGGTAAGGGTCCTTGCCCACAGCGTGGGCAAGCTCATCGATAAAGCTTTCCAGGTAGAAGGCATTCGGAGCTGCACCAGTCGCGCGGCGATGGCCAATAGGAACGTGTGACTTCGGATAATGAAGGGTCAGTCGGTAGTTGGGCATAAAGTAGGGTGGCGCGGACAGCCCGCGATAACCCATATCACCGTCCCATGTCGTGCCGTGACGCACCTCCATGGCTACGAGCCGGCCGTCGGCATCGAGGCCCGCCTTCAACAGGCAGACACTCATTGGCCGATACTTAGTGCCGCTCCCTAGGTCTTCCTCACGGGTCCATAACATTTTGACCGGCGTGCCCCTGACGGTGTTCGCCACTGCGACAGCCTTCTCCGCTTGGTCGCCGTTGCCACCCGCCCCGTAGCCGCCCCCCTGGAAGGTTGAGTGGACATAGACCTTTTCTGGCGAGATGCCGCTCAACTTGGCAGCGCGGCGCAGAACCGTTTGTGGACTCTGATCCCCGGTCCAGATGTCGACCCTACTGTCGGTGACAAGCACTGTCGCGTCGCCAGGCTCCAGCCGAGCGCGCGGCGAGTACGGCACGTCGTAGGTCGCTTCTATTACCCTGGCCGCCCGGGCCATAGCCTCATCAACATTGCCCTCTTCGGTGATTGTTGTGCCGGGCTCTTTCGCGGCCGCCAAGTGCGCCTCGTATAGAGAGGAAGAAGTGACAGATGCGTTCGGGCCGTAATCCCATTCGATCGGCAGGGCGTCCATTGCCTTCTTCGCGTGCCACCATGAATCAGCGATCACCCCCACTCCCCCGTTCAGGTAGCCCAAGGGGCTGCTCTTCGAGTCGAGAGGCAATGGGACAACGGAGTGGATGCCTGGCATATTTTTGATGGCGTCGAAGTTGTAGCTCTTGAGATTCCCTCCCCAAACCGGGCACGACTTGACCGTGGCATACAGCATGCCGGGCAGGCGCATATCGATCCCATAGGTGGCTTGGCCCGTGACCTTCAGCGGCACATCGAAGTTCTTCTGTTCAGTTCCGAGCAGGGTGTACTGGTCGGGAGTTTTGATCTTGATCTTTGATGGTTCGGCTAGGGTCGTGTGCGCCGCCTTTTCGGCGATCGCTCCATAGGTCGTGCGACGGCCTGTGGCGGCGTGAGTGATCACACTATCTTTAGCGACGAGTTCAGAAACAGAAACGTTCCAATCCGTGGCGGCAGCCAAAAGGAGCCGTTCGCGGGCTTCGGCGCCAGCCTCCTGCAAGTAGTAGCGGGCCTCCCGCACATTTCCGCTGGAGTTGATGGACATACGGCGGTATACGCCGTTCTCGCCTCCGAGCATTACGGGTGCGGAGCCGCCGGGATCTTCATTTCCGTGGCCCGGCACCTTGAGCGTCCATTCGGGCGCTTTTTCCCTGAAATCACGGTTGGCCGATGCGTACTCTACGCGAACCTTTTTCCAATCGCATTGCAGTTCCTCGGCCACGATCATGGCGTTGCACGTCAGTACGTGCGTGCCGATTTCGGTCTGCGCCACGCGGATAGTCACCGTGTCGTCCGGCGCGATAGTGATCCAGGCGTTAATCTCGGGTACGGTGGCCTCGTGATACCAGGGCTCCGCCGAAACGGCCGTCCCCGCACTTTTGACCGCTGCCTCCACCCTGCTGGGCGGCAGCCAAAAGCCGAGGACCATCGCTCCGCCCACGGCAGCACTGCTCGCTAGAAATTCCCGGCGATCCATCTTCCCTTCGGACTTCCTCTCTGCTTGAACCTGTCCCTCTGGCTTTTCCGTCCTTGTGCTCATTGCTATCCTCCAGATGAGAGCTTGACGGACGACAGGATGGCTGCCCGGTGAATCGCCTGGCGCATGCGGTAGTAGGTCCCGCAGCGGCAGGCGTTATTCATTTGAGTATCGATGTCAGCATCGGTGGGCTTCGGCTGCTTCTTCAAAAGCGCCACTGCGGCCATGATCTGCCCCGCCTGGCAATAGCCACACTGAGGAACGTCGAACTCTTTCCAGGCCAACTGGACCGGATGGGTTCCGTCGGTCGATAGCCCTTCAATCGTGGTGATCGGGCTGCGCACGCCCGAGACCGGCGTGACGCAAGAGCGCACCGCCACTTTATTGATCAAGACCGTGCACGCGCCACACTGGCCGATGCCACAGCCAAATTTCGTTCCTGTCAACCCGATCGAATCGCGCAGCACCCACAACAGCGGTGTTTCCGGCTCGACATCCACGCCATACTCGCTGCCGTTCACAGTCAGCTTAAACATAGACGAGACCTCCAAGGCGTTATAGTTCCTTTACGCCACGAACGGCACACTGTCAAGGAAATTCCGCCCGTCATGCCGCCCCCCCCGGAAGATGTCTATCTCTTTCTCTTTTTCCGTGCATCTTCTTACGCGGCCCCGAAGATTGCCCGGGAAGATCGAGTGCCCCCGTAGGCTGGAAGTTGCAAGCTCGCGCAGATAATCCATCCACGATGCTTAACGCAACAAATCCGTGTCAGAAGTTGAGTTTCAAAGAAAACTGCAGTTCGCGCGGATCGGTCACGACATTGATGGGCACGGCCGCGGCTGGGTAGTATGTGAAACTGCTCACCATTACAGAAATTTGTGCGCATACGGCGTTGCTCAAAGTAGTCGGACCCTCAGTTCCGCCGCTGTTGGAGGATATTCAGGAGACCCGGCCTCCGAACAAGGTGCCGGTCCCGCGCTTTGCCTCTTCGGCGCCGCCGAAGACGACCCTTCAGTCGGAGTTCGTCGTGGGAGGCGCCGGGGCTGCTAATGTCTTTGATGCCAATCAGATCTCTCTTGCGGCTGCGAAGAAAATTGCGCGTGTTTGTCGCGACTGGGAAGGTGCGAAGGGCGGCACTATGGCAGCATACGTCCTCAATGACGCGGGCGAACTGGTACATATGGAGCGGATGGATGGCCAGGTGGCGAACGATATCCGCACTGCTCTCTTGAAGGCACAGACTGCGCTCCGGCGACGTCAACCCACTTCCATCGATGCGGCCCAGCTTGCGAACAACCCAGCAGGCACGGGCAGATCATCCGTGTTTTGGCACTATTACGCAGTGCCCGGCGGCATTCCGATCGTCGTTGATGGACAGATGATCGGTGCCGTCGGCGTCACCATTGGCGCGAACGGCGGCGGCGATGAAAACTGCGCCATTGAGGGTTTGAAGGCCACGTTCGGTGATCGCGTTACACTGCCGGCTTACCCGTAATCGGCCGCAGAATAATCTGACAGAGCGGCAGGGGGGAATTGTGAAGAGCCTTCAATATTTTTTGTTCAACAGTTTTTGTCCTTGCTCTAGTGCTTGGCGCTGCGGCGGCATTGTCCGCGCAAAGCGAGATTACGCTCCCGGCGCCAGGAATCGCCGCCAGTCGAGACCCAATCAATAAGATCGTCGCGAATTTCGAAGCTAAGACCGGCCACAAGCTGAAAGAGACCTACGTGAACAGGTTGGAAGCCCACGAAGGGCGCCCCTTTGGATGCTTCGTTGATTGTCGCACCCCTTCCCAGGAGCGCTTTCTTCGGGAACGATCATCCCCAACAGTGCAACACCGATTGCGAGCTTCCTGAACCACCCCAATTGGAATCTCCCGGGTACGAGCCTGTTTTCATCAATCACTAGCACGAACCCGACTACCGGAGCGAGTGGATGCAAAAGCACAGCCACCTTGACGTGTAACGTCGGAAGCTTTACCTATAACCCTGCTGCGGGGGTACCCACAGCTACGGTGACCGATCCTCGCGAGTTGCAGTTTGCTCTGAAACTCAACTTCTGAGGAGCTGAGTCGATTGCAGGAGCTTCCCACGCAGCATTAGTTGGGGCTTCACGGACATTCACGGTTCTTGCTCTGAACTCGGATGAGTGACCCCAGGCTGCCAGCGATCTGGGCGTCTCAATGCCTAAAGAGTTTGACTGCGCGTACAAGCAATTACCCGCTTACTTGGAAGACCCCCCGGAGTAAGCAGCGGTACTTTTTCTACTTTGAACGAATTGTTGACGGCAAACCTATTCGGGCAGGAGCCCCTCGATCTGCCAGCCGACGAACGTGCCATCTATAGCACCACGACAAGCATTTGCCAGAAACTAAAGATTGACCCCGCAGCTTTCGGGTTTAGACCTGGCCAATCCACTCTCGCCTTTTTTTCAAATGACACCAGCACCCGGCTTTAACGGCCGCGAGTGGTCCACCGAAAGTGGGACAATATATGAGCGACGCATTTCACCTACAATGGTGGAGCGGTACCACCTCACCGACGCTATGCATCTGGAACTGGAAATGACTTACTACGACCCAAAGGCATGGAGCAACAAGTCGTGGCCGGGAAGGAGGATTTCAGGCTGGATTCGAGAAGCGACTCTTTGGAGGAACGGGTGTGCGATCCAGCGCACTGGCAGGAGTATGATAAGGAGTAATTGCCGATCCGAGTACGCCTAGCAAGTAAGGCTCCCATAGCTGCACGCAATCTCACATTTCTGCCCAAAAGTGCGGATTCGTCAGCAATTTCATTCACTCGGAAAGACTTCGGGTGTATAAGTTGCTTGCTACTACAGGGATGATTCCATCGCGCATCCGACGACTTTTGGAATTGCTCCTGCGCTCAGGTGGACGCGCGGCGCAAAGGTTCGTCGCCCGCCGAAAGGTTAGGGAGTCTTCTGAGGAATAAGCTTGGCACCATTTTCTGCACGCTAATGAGCTTGATGGCGATTTCCGCCCGCGTCTCGGCACATCACGGGGCGGCTGCGTACGACACAACGAAAGCGGTGACAGTGAAGGGAATTGTGACGAGCTACACCTGGTCCAATCCCCATGTCTTCCTAAATGTGGATGCAAAGGACGACGACGGCAACTCGGTACATTGGGTTATCGAAGCGCAAGGCCCGGTGCCGCAGGCGGACGCAGGCTGGACTCGGAGTACGTTTAAGCCTGGGGACGAGGTCATCGTTGATGTCACCCCGGTTAAGAACGGCAAGCCAATCGGGCGTTTTAAGGGACGGATTATCATTAATGGTCAAACATTCAAGCCATGAGACCTCGTCAAACCCAAACCGCAGGACCGATTTCGGAAGCGCTTAAACGTTTGGCGATTCCGGCACTTGTTTTGATTGCGGGACTGACCTTCGCAACTAATCTCCGCGCTCAGGCCGGCCCGGCCAAAGCATCCGGAGATGAGGCGGATAAATGGAACAGTGTGCCGCCGCGGAAGTCCGCGTACGCCGGAAAAAAGTCTGCTCCGGCTCCCATCCGCGACCTATCTGGAGTTTGGGACGCGACAGCGGACTTCGGATTTCAGGCCAAGGGCGCGAATGAACACCCGGCAGTTCTACCGGGACAGGATGCCCCCCCTGGAGGGGCACCCAATGAGAACGGTAGTATCCACCCCTTGCCTTATACGCCTTTAGGAGAGGCCACGCTTGAGGCTCATAAGCCCACCGGTGTGGGAGTGCGGTCCGTGCCGGCAGTGCTTGGAAACGATCCGTTGGACATCTGCGATCCGATCGGCTTCCCGCGCATGGACCTTTATGAACTAAGAACGATCGAGATCGCGCAGACTGCTAACCAAGTAATTTACCTAAATCAAATGCAAAGCGTCTGGCGCATCATCTGGACAGATGGGAGAGAACTCCCCAAGGATCCCGAACCCAGGTTCAAGGGGTACTCTGTTGGAAAATGGATAGACGATTACACCTTTGTAGTCGAGACAGTCGGAATGGATGAAAAAACCTGGATTGATAATGCCGGCCGTCCGCATAGCAAGGATTTGCGCGTCGAGGAACGATTTCATCGAGTGGACCATGACAACATGGAGCTCACGGTGACGATTGACGATCCGCAAATGTATACGCAACCCCGGCTGGCGCTCAATAAGTTCCCCCTCCACTTGCAACCTCCCGATTTCGATATTCGGGAGATGTTTTGCTCGCCTTCAGCGAACGCGGAATATAACAAGCAAGTCGGCGATGACTCCGCCGCTTCAGTACCCCCAAATAAGTAGTAAGCGTAAATCTCGCGCGGAGTGTCGATCGGACCTGCTGAATCCCGACGCTGGGCAAACAGTGAAAGATGTATCCAAAATCGGTTCTGAGCTACCAACCCCAACGTATAAGCGAATCCTGATGAAGGCGATTAGGCTCGCTTCTCACAGCATCCTTCCGAACTTCTTCGCGGACGGCGCAAGAGTGCAAAGGCACGTGATTGATATCATTTTCCTCATCTCCGAAGTCTAAGACATCCAAACAAAAACTGTCAGCGCGCTTTATTGAGCACATCTACGACGGACAATTTGGTTTACTCGAAAAGGGCTCGGGTGTATAAGGATTACCCATTCGGTGGTCAAAACGGAAAAGCGCACTTTTATAGATGCTGCTGCCCCTCAAGTTGATCGGAGATTGGAACAATCGAACTAAAGGAGAAGAGTGATGAGCCGAGCAAGGAAACTAGCCTTTGGATTGGCAATGCTTGGGAACCTTTGGGTATTTGGCCTTACGGCCATCGCGCAACGCGAACTTCCGCCGCTCTCGGTCAACAAAATAGCCGAGGATGTCTACTGGACCCAGGGTGCCAACGGTGGAAACACCGGCATCATCATTGGCAAGGACGGCGTCATCGTTTTCGACACGAAGTCCGATGCGGCTTCAGGCAAGGCTGTCTTGGCGGAGATCGCCAAGCTCACTCCGAAGCCGGTGACGACTGTGATCCTATCGCACAGTGACGGAGACCACGTCAACGGGCTGGCCGGATTCCCGACTGGCCTCACCATCATCTCCACGCCCGATTGCAAGAGGGAGATGGAGGAGACCAAGGGTTCGCGCGATCCAGCCCCGCAGGATCATCTTCCCAACAAGATTGTCGACAAGCGAGAGGACATCACGATCAACGGTGTGCACCTCGTGCTGATCCACACCGCTCCTGCGCATACCGATGGCGATTTACAGATTTTCCTTCCTGATCAGAAAATCGTCTTCGCTGGCGACATTATCACCGCCGGGCCTCGTTCCGGCACCTTTAGCTACATCGACGCTCCGAAGCATGGTACAGCTCAAGGCTGGCTTGAAACTGCGAAAGCCCTCGCGGCATTGAAAGCCGCTACTTATGTGGCGGGCCACGGCGGCCTTTACAATAAGGCCGAGCTGCAAGCTAGGGTGGCCCTTGTATCAGCCAGATACGAACAGATAAAGCTTTTGGTTAGTGAGGGAAAGACTCTGCCTGAAATCAAGCTCTTTCTCGCCGGGCCCGATCTGCCAGGCTTGAAATCGCCGACCGGCACTCCCGACGAGTTGTTTACCACTGTTGTGTACAACGAGCTGTCGAAGAAGAACTGATAAAGCGAATCCAGTCCGATCACAATTGTGATGGAATCTTGATCCGGATTCCGCTGGAAGCTTTGAGGCTTGGCTTAGGGGGTTGATGTTTTCCGGGTGCGTACGAGCGACTAGTCTCCTGTCCCAGTGACTCGTGAAATAAGTGAAGACGGTTGGACGGCGCCCGTGCGCTGGGCGAAGCGGGCGATGCTGGCCAGGATTCGGCGGGTTCATATACAGGCCCACGATGTCCCGCACTTTCTCGATGAGCAAGGGGTCGGGCGATAGTTTGAAGGTGTCGGTGCGATGAGGCTGCAAACCGAGGGCGCGCCAAATGCGGCTGATGGTCATGCGGCTGAGTCCGCTGGCTTGGGCCAAACTGCGCGTGCTCTAATGCGTCTGTGTGCGCGGCGTACTTTCCAGGGTCTGCACCTGAGTGTGGCCCAGAAGCAACGGCTGCAGTCGCTGATGTCGTATCCTGCATTCCCGTGATGAGCGGCCGCGGGACTGAAAGCAAGAAGAACACCAGCTGCCAGAAGCGTTAGCTTCATAAACTACCCCCGTCTCCCCTGCCATAATTTCGATTGCAATACCACGGTTCATTAAGTCAACTATCCTGTCGCAGCAAAATGAGAATGTCCGGTTTCTGCAAAGTAGAAATGTCCGGTTTCATCCAGGGCAGGAGGTGGGATGGGACCGGAGCGAATCGAGTTGAGTGCCAAAGAGCCGGAACGGCTGAAGGTCTTACAGCAAGTCGAAGAACGTTCTATAAAGGGGAAAGTCAAGAAAAAACACTTCTCCCGCGTTCGGAGTTTTTCTTGCTTCCCAGCCCCCGTGAATGAGCAAGAGTTCTGACCTGCCGCTCCATGGTCTCGGTTGTGCCGGGCGCAGGGACCCAGCGATTTGGGTTTCTTCTACCAGCGGTTTTCATTCCTATCGCAACGAAGCCGATCAGTTCTGAGACCGCAAAGCAGAACGGTCGTCAGGTGCCAACCATAGTTCTATCGGAGGCTCGTGGCCTATGGCTTTTTCGGGTTGTCCGAGAGGGCCTAGAGTCAACCGTGAGACGAAGTGCCCGAGGCGCATCTTGCCTAACTTCACGGTTGGCGGCTTCAACGGGTCGTACAACCACGCTGCCCAGGTTCCTTCTTCAAACGTCACCTGCAAGTCTCCGCGCAGCCCATCAATAAACTCCAGAATCACGCTGGCTTTCGTTTCGATCAAACATTCCATCACGATCTTTCCCGCATCATTCCTCACCGCAATCGAAATGCTTCGTTGTGTACATCCATTCCAATATACTTTTTGTCGTTCAACATGAGGGTGCTCCTTTCCGTAGGCGTTGATGCGAAAGATCAAAACCAACTTCACAGAGGCGCCCTTTTATATTGCGTGAACTCCCACGTTCCGCCCTAGGACCCCCCAATCCGTCAGTAAGGTAGCAGCAAGCGGCGCACGCAGGTCCGAATTCTGGTTTGTTGCAGGCACGAGGGACTGCCAGAACGTCTCGGTTGAGGTTGCGCTAAGAGGGCGGGGTGCAAAGCCGATCGGTAAACCATCGGCAACAGTTTCCGAGGAGCCATCCAAAAGGGGCTCTGCAATCCGTCGATAAGCTCTCACACCTAGGTTCGCGTTAGGTACGAAGCGGTAGGATTCGCAGGGCTTCCAACCACAGGACGATCCCCTCCGCCTCCCGGGCCAGCCGCAAGCGCAACTGTCGCGCGTGATGTACCAGCCGACCTGCCGTGTAGAAGATCAGAAATCGCAGTCGCTTCGGGCGGGCCCGCAATAAATCTGCGGGCAAGACCAAACGCTTCAGGGCCGTCAGCACGTTGTAGGAGATCACCGCCAGCCGCAACCAAGCGGCGTTGGCCCCAAAGTATTTCGACGGCAACACTCCGGTCGCCAACTCATTCTTTAGCACATCGTGTGCCCGTTCGATCGTGCCGGCTTTTTCTCGATGCCACTCGATTAGTTTCACCGGCTCCCAGTCCCAAAGGTTGCTGAGCACCGCAAAGTGCAAGACGCTACTGCCGTCAGCAAATAATCCTCCCTGCCGCTTCCGCAAACGGATGGCCACGTAGCGCAGCGGTTTCGTCCCCTTCGGCTCCAGTTCCTCGTTCGAAACGAATACCACCTCGGCGCATTCCCGATCTACATCCGGCTCCGGCTTTCCATAAGCTTTCCATCCCGACTCCGGCACTTCCCCAATTGCCGCGTGCAACGCATCACTCATCCGCGCGCTGACCGCAAAGCCAATGAATCCCGCCGGCCCCTCTTCGCGTTTCTCGTCCAACAGCCAACGCAACAACTTCTTCTCGTGGCAGGCGGAGTCGCCCCGATAGTAATGGCTCGTTACCGTTTTAGGTGCCGCCGCCAAGGCTGCTTGGGCCACCGTCAACGGAGCCATACTGCGCCGGCACATTCCCGTCGCGAAATTCGTCGGCCAGCACCACATCGATCTCTGCCCACACCGCCAGCATCGGTTGGTAGCCGCGCGACCCTTCGTAGGTATAGAGGGCCTCTCGTTTGCGGCTATCGATAATCGTGGCGTCTTGATCCACCGTGAAGATCTTCTGATCCGCACAGCGTTCCCCCAACCGCTGAATCAGATCTCGGTTGACTCGCCCCAGCCCCTCGAGCGCTCGGTTCTCTTCCGGAATGTAGGCGGTGGTATCCGGTAGACGTCGTTGCTGTGCTTCCTCAATCTTTTCCTCCTCGTGAAAGGCGCTCAAAAACTTCCGCGCCGCTTCTGGGTTGGACATAAGCTGCCTTCTCCAAGCTCCGCCAACCCCACATCGCTACGCAGGTGTGCGAAATCGTCCACGCACTTTCCTCCCGCAGCGTTCAAAATACAAAACTCTCGACGAACGTGGCTTCGTCGTAGCCCCGCTCTCGTTCCTTAACGGCCACGTGTTGCTGCACGCTGCCAGGCAGTCCCAGGGAACGGAACGCTTGCACCACCAGCGGAATCCCGCCCAGGGCGGTCAAGGCCTCTTCGAGTGGCTGGGGATCTACTTCGAACAGCAACGGGGACTCCGTTGGTGAAGGCTTGGGCATTCGGCGCATGCCCGCCATCGTACGCGAATCGCACACCTGCCGGGTGCGAATTCCTGAGCACACCTGTTCTCTTGTCGTGGCGCATTTCACGCCTATCTATGGGCTCCAACACACTCTGCGCCAAGGACCGAGTCACCAGACGTCATCGTTATCGACGGATCGGGAGGACGATTTCCACTTGACAGGAACTAGTTGATAATTATACGCTTAATGATTATTAGTGAAGAGGAGTACCTTCCTTTGAGAGGAGTTATGCGAGGATTTAAAGCTAGTCTATTTTCAACGCTCCTAGTGGGCCTATTTTTTTCAGGCTCGATGTACGCACACCACGGCTATGCCGCATACGATTTGACCCAGTCAGTAACGGTGACCGGCACAGTTACCGAGCTTTCGGTGGCCAACCCACATTCTACTCTTGCCTTCGATGTAAAAAACGAAAACGGCAGTATCGACCACTGGTCGGTCGAATTCGGCAACCTACGAGGTTTGGTAGCTCAAGGGTGGCAAAAAGACACCCTAAAGCCGGGCGATGTAATTAAGTTGACCTTACACCAAGCGAAAAACGGAGCTCACGTTGGTGTTCTGGTCGGCAAAATTACATATGGCGATGGTCGACCGATTGTTCTTGAACCAACTCAATAGGCTAGTGACTATTACCACAGCGAAAGAACCATCCTGTGAAAATCAATTGGTTTTGTAAGAGCCCTTCAGCGTAGCGCAAGTGGTTCCTGCCACTGCGGGAAGTATTTGGCAACCGTGCAAGGTGCGATTTCGCGCTGAGTAAAAGGGTCAAGGGTGTTTCTGCGCATATGCCGCTCCGCCGGAAGAACGGTTGTACGCCTTTGCCGAGCGTAAGGAAGGGCGGCCAAGGAGAAGGAATGAGGCATCATCGAGGCCCATTGCTAGCGCGATAGGTGCTGCACTGATATGTTTGTTGTGGGTTGAGCTGGCAAGCAGCCAAACAGGGATCTCAGAAAAGCCGGCGCTAGCGGATCAGGTCTTCAAAAACGTTCCCGAAGATTCGCGGACGGGCTGCACATGTCGGGCAGCTTTGCCGAAGGCCAGTAGCCCCGCGTCAGTCATCTTGCGGAGCCGAGCCCGCAAATCATCTACGTCAACTTTATCCTGAGTCAAGCGATACATGGCGTTTGCCAAAACCTAGTGGTGGGCTCGCTTGGGCCTGTGCCACGTTCCCAGGTCAGAACCGCTTGCGCCGCGAGTGGGGCGTAGGGCTCCGCGACCATACCGGCAGCTATGAGAGTGCCGAGCGCCAGAATCAGACTGCGACAAGCGAACGGCTAGTTTGAAGAACCAGCGGTTTGCCCGCGTCCCTCATCACGGATTGCGCTGCGGACTTTGCTTTGAAGTTCGGGAGTGATTTCGCTCAGGTTGTGCGCGGTCTTGGCGTGTTCGGCAGCTGCCTTCAAAACCTCGTCTCCTGAGTTGCCGCGAGCTTCAAAAGGGCAGCCAGGCATCAGGTCACTACACTTCAGTACTTTGGCCAAGCATGTCCCCTTCCTGAATTGGTAAGCGCGATGCTACGCTTCGGCGTTGCTGCAAGTCAAAGGCTAAGTTCAGGTGCCGGCATGCGCGACATTGAGTACGTTGTCGAACTCGTTTACATCTGTTGTTGCCGACGTTGGACGCCCAGCTGACTGTTGATTTCTGTGAGGGTCCAACGGAGGATGCGAAATGCTTTTCGTCAGTGTGCTCCTTGGCCCAGGATGTCAAAGCGGGTTCGGGGACGCTGTTGTCATCGCCGAAGAACCCACCTCTCACTCCAATCCAAGGGCAAAACCTAGGAAATTGGTCATACTCACACGAAAATGCGATTTTTCATTTTGTAGCGCCTAATTTAATGATCCGTAAAGACTTACGTTGATCGAATGGCTGGATTTCTCGCGGATTTTCCCCGGATTCAGCAGGCTGCGGTCTTCTTTGCGGCCAGGCCGTCCGAAGTTTGGCTCTTGCCAGGCAATTTCGGAAAATGGCCGTTGCTCACAAAGTCTTTAGTTTTGCCCCGAGAAATGACCTAGGGTACTGATGAACCTTTCGATGGAGCTGAGAGGAAGAGGAAGAAGAGGCCATGTGCTTCTACTGAAGTAGTAACAAGAGGGCATAACCTATTTGTATGCACCCCAAGCGGAGAGCAATCCCTTCTCACCCACTTCAATCCGGCTAGAAGGCACGTTCCCAATCCTTGAATATAAGGGCGTGGGCACGGGGATCTAAGGTGCGGAAAAGGGCCAGCGGCTGCACGCCGCATCGTCCCCCAAAAGTTACGACGCCAACTCAACAGGGCTCGCGCCAGATCTGACGTTCCTGGCGTTTGCCCGGCTGTCGCAACGTGTACACGAGGGGGCGCCGGCCAGCCTTTTTTGGCCTGGGTCCCTCCCCATCCTAAAACTGACCCCCCGCACCCGCCCCCGAGGGGGTCGGATCCGCAGTCGCGGTTTGGGTAGGCAACCGCCACAATGTTCACAGCGGTTTTCTGTGAGCGCGGCGAGTAAGGCGTCCTGGATGCCTGGGTTGATTACCGATAGTCGGACCTTGTCGAGCAGCATCGCACAAGTGGCCGTGAGGAGGGGGAACGCCTGCCTGGTGAGCAGGATGTCGTGGGGTCGAGTCCCACCGTGCGCGCCATTCCATTTTCAATGATTTACACAAAAGGTGATTCTCACCCGAGCCTCTACTTTTTTGACAGGCGAGTCGCGCGGACGGGATAACGTTTGTTTCGCCATTCTTCTGTTGGATTCAATTGTTTGCGTTAGCCAATTTATGCTGTTTCCGTTGAGAATTGTGCGCTGTCACAGAAACGTAATAACGCGAGCAACTGGAAGATGATGCCAGCGTCCATCCTAGTAATCACATTCAATTAGTCTCCGCGATCCACGCGTAGTGCCTGCGATGGCTAGCGATAAGGCCAGAACTTCCCAGAACCCGTTTCTTGCCAACTGTCGCGGTGATACATAGATGTACAGCGTTGCCGCTCCGGTCTAAGATAGCCAGTTGCCTCCGGAAAGAAGAACGGGTCGCCGGGAATCTGTCCATCAAAGGTTGGATGAGTATGAGCGGGGCCTCACCTGGGAACGCGAGGGAACACCACTCTCCAATGCTGTTTGAAGAGCTGCTCGAATCCTCACCCGACGCCATCATCGTAACCGATCTGGAAGGACGAATAACTGGTGCGAATGCGCAACTTGAGAAACTGTTTGGATTCTACCGTTCCGAGTTACTGGGTCAACTGGTTGAGACCTTGATTCCTGAGCGATTTCGAAGCGCTCATCCTGCCCACCGCAAAACCTTTCACACCGAACCCCGGATGCGGCCGATGGGGGTTGGAGTGGAACTCTACGCTAGACGCAAGGATGGAAGCGAATTCCCGGTCGACATCATGCTCAGTCCTGTCGAGACAACCGAAGGCCGAGCGGTGTTGAGTGTCATCCACGACATCACGGAAAAGAAGCGCGCCGAGGAAGCCCTGCGGAAAAGCGAAGAGCAGTTGCGGTCGCTTGTGGAGAGTGTGCGGGATTACGCCATTTTGCTCCTTGACACTGAGGGGGGCGTCTCCACTTGGAATCCCGGAGCGGCGCGAATGACTGGATACAGCGCGCAAGAGATCATTGGTCGCCATTTTTCCTGTTTTTATACGCCAGAAGACATCGAGCGCGGCAAACCTGAGGAAGCATTGCGCGTGGCTGCTTCCAAGGAACGGTTCGAAGATGAGAGCTGGCGAGTCCGCAAAGACGGCTCTCGCTTCTGGGCAAATGCGGTGATCGCAGCGATCAAAGATTCGAACGGACAGCTCTTAGGCTTTGCGAAAGTGACGCGAGATTTGACCGAGCGCAGGCGAGCGGAAGAAGCTCTGCTTTTGGAACTTAGCCATGTCCTGCTTTCAAACCTGGAAATCGGCACGCTGCTGTCTGCTGTTTCAGCGGCCATCCGGCAAGTAGTGCCCCATGACTTTGCCACGCTGGCTTTGCATGATCCTACGACCGATCAGTTCCGGCTGCAACTATTGGATGCTGCGTACGGAAAAGACCTTCCTGCGAAGGAAATTGTGGTCCCAGTGGAAGGATCGGCCCCGGGGTGGGTATTTCGTGCTCGGGAGCCGCTGATTTTGACACAGCTAGATTCAGGGCGTTTTAAACGCGACAGTCTCCAACATCTCTTGGCTGCTGGTCTCAAATCCGCATGCTGGCTGCCGCTTGTCAGCCGTGACCGCGTGCTCGGCGTTCTGGCAGTTGCCAGCCGCCGTGAAGCAGCCTTCACTGACAAAGACGCCTACACGTTAAGTCAGATTGCCAACCAAGTCGGGATCGCGGTTGACAATGCTCTCGCATTCCGCCAGATCGGCGAATTGCGCGACAGATTGAACCAGGAAAAGCGCTATCTGGAGGAAGAACTTCACAGCGAATACAGCTTTGCAGGAATCGTAGGTAAAAGCCCACGCTTGAAAAGTATTCTAAAGCTCGTCGAAACGGTGGCGCCCACGGACACAACTGTCCTGATTTTAGGGGAAACCGGGACCGGAAAGGAGCTCATTGCCCGTGCAATCCACCAGTTAAGTGCACGGCAGGAACGAACTTTCATCAAATTGAATTGCGCTGCCATTCCTTCTGGGCTGCTCGAAAGTGAGCTGTTTGGGCACGAAAAGGGCGCCTTTACCGGCGCGATTTCCCGCCGCATCGGTCGCTTCGAACTGGCGAATCGGGGAACAATCTTTTTGGACGAGATCGGAGAAATTCCGACCGAATTGCAACCAAAACTCCTTCGAGTTCTTCAAGAGCAGGAGTTCGAGCGGCTGGGCAGCACAAGCACGTTGCGAACCGACGCGCGACTCATTGCGGCAACCAACCGTGATTTGTTGGCCATGGTGGCCGAGCAGAAGTTCCGGGCGGACCTCTATTACCGCTTGCAGGTCTTTCCCATTCACGTTCCCCCGTTGCGGGAGCGCCGAGGGGACATTCCCTTGCTCGTGTGGCATTTTGCCAAACAAATCGCTCTCAAAATGCACAAGAATATCGAAAGCATTCCCGTCGAGACCATGAACCGGTTGGTTCAGTACGGCTGGCCAGGCAATATTCGCGAATTGCAGAACGTGATTGAGCGCGCTGTGATTCTATCCTCTGGACCTGAATTGCAGGTTCCGCTCTCTGATCTAAAGCCAAGCGGTGGGCCGGAAGGTGCCCAAAGTGGCGAGACGCTTGAAGAAGCCGAGAGGAAACATATCATATCAGTTCTCAATGACACGAATTGGGTCGTCGGCGGACCTACCGGCGCAGCCGTCCGGCTTGGAATGAAACGTCCCACCCTACAGTTTCGCATGAAGAAGCTCGGGATTTTTCGTCCTCAGTCAGCTTAACGCGCCTCGCTCTGACAAAGTATTGGCTCTATGCCAGCATGTTGGCAGCGATTGCGGCACCATCCAGGCCTTACTCAGCAGGCATATTCTGTATTCCATTCCCTAGTAAAGTCTTAATGCCTTCAGGCCGGAGTTTCTTCGTTCTGGTAATCAGCATGCATTCCGATGGGTGAAGCCGAGGAAAGATGCAAAAGCTGAGAGCAAGCATCGACCACGGCTTTCGGGGTCGGTTGATCCGACCACCGAAACCAATGATTCGCAAAGGAGGTCCCATGAGAATGCAAGCTCTGAAAGGCTTCGGAAGGAAATCCCTTTCGACAGCGTCAGCAATCGCCCTCGTCGGGCTTCTGGCATTGGCGCCGGTGGCGTCGGCCAGGCCGCCACGGATAATCATCAGTGGCGGTTTCGGTTACCCGGTGTGGTTCGGTCCTTACTGGGGCCCGAGTTACGTCTATACGTATCCGGTCCCTGTTACTTACACGGGTGAACTGAAGATCAAAGCCCCGATGCCGGGCGCCTCAATCTACGTTGATGGCGGTTTTGTGGGTGTGACCGACAAGGTCAAGAACATACCGCTTCCGGCGGGTACCCACGAAGTTCAGCTGCGTGATCCTGACGGCCGTACCTTATATCAGGAAAGCGTAGCGATCATTGCCGGTAAAACAACGCAGATTCAGCCCGTCTATCAGCCTGCTCCCGCCTATCAAGGCTGAGCACGCTGAGCTTAACTTGTGGCGCACGTGTCACAAGTTCGTCGGTGACGAGCCCGGGCTATCCCGCCCGGGCTCATTTTTTTCTATCGCTTGATCTGCGGTTTACTCAAGCGCCAGAATCATCCATGAAGCGGTGACTGTTCTCGCCACACTAATCGGCCGCACAGCTCTAGCGCACTCCGCGCTCTGCAGTAGGGACCAGAACAACACCCTTGTGCCCCTCGGGACCGGAAAAACAGAAACAAGATATGAAGGCGCGCACCGTCAGCGTCGGAATCTAAGTTCCTGACGGAGAACACGCTGCACTTCACTGTGCTGTTCGTGGTGAAGAAATTCACGACGGCCACAATGACGTGATTGCATTTGGTGGGCCCTGCAGTGAACGCATGCCTTCAGCCAACATATTAGCTCCCGCCAGTATATTGGCAGCGATCCCTTGGCATCATACCGAGCTTGTTTTCTAAATAGTTTCTATCCTTTTGCCGAATAAAAACTTATGCCTTCAACGCGATACCTTGCGCGCTGGCAATGAGCGTGCACTCCTGATAAGTGAAGCCGAGGAAAGATGCAAAAGCTAAGAGCAGGCATCGACCACGGCTTTCGGGGTCGGTTTTGATCCGACCACGGATACCAACTACTCGCAAAGGAGGTTCCAATGAAAATGCAAGCTCTGAAAGGATTGGCAGTTGCTGCTTTCATCGTGATGCTGGGAGCGTCCTCTGCCAAGGCCAGTACACCCCTGCTTCGGGCAGATATTCCGTTTGACTTCATGGCTGGAAATACAATGCTTCCGGCCGGCACCTACACCATAACGGAGGCCACGCCGGGCGTGCTGCAGATCCGAAATGAGAAGCTGGTTTCGGATGCCGCGTTTGTGTTGGCCAACTCTTTGGAAACCCCGAAGCCGCAGGACAGTGGCAAACTAATCTTCAATCGTTACGGGGACACGTACTTTCTGAACCAGGTGTGGAGCGATATCTCTAGCTACAGCGTCCCAAAGTCTCAGAGCGAGATTTCTCTGAGCAACGAACTGGCGGCAGAGAATCCTCCGGACGTGATCCCGGTAGTCGTCGTTTTTTCGCTGCAGTAAAGATCGGAACTCGCCCCTCTTCGGAGGGGCGAGTTACTTTCGCGTAGGAGGTATGTCATGACCAAGGTAAGCCGTTTTGTAGCCATTATCTTAGCAACTTTCCTGTTTGCGGCTGGTGTGATCGCAGCGGACGCGCATCCGAACTTGAATGACGATCTGACACCGCCCGACCCGCACTACATGCTCCACCAAGACTGGATGGCACAGGAAGTGCGCCACCAGCTCGTGCTGTTGCCGTTTTACTCTGTATTCGACAACCTCGAATACAAGATCGACGGCAGTGAGGTGACACTTCTCGGACAGGTTACGCAACCAACGGTGAAGATCGATGCCGAAAATGCAGTTAAGGGAATCGAGGGCATCACCAAGGTCATAAATAACATCGAAGTGTTGCCCGTCTCTCCCATGGACGACCAAATTCGGCGCGCTGAGTTCCGCGCTATTTACAGCGAGCCGGCACTGCACCGGTATGCCCTTGGACCCGTGCCACCGATTCACATCATCGTCAAGGGCGGGCATGTGACGCTCGAAGGCGTCGTCGACAACCAGGGTGACGAGAACTTGGTCTTCATTCGCGCGAACGGCGTCCCGGGGGTCTTCTCGGTAACAAATAATCTGCGGGTCGAGTCCGATAGCGATAAGTCGTAAATCTATGGCGGCAGCCGGGGGACAGTCTGCGACTGTTTCCCGGCGCGCTACCTCGCCGCAATGAGCTGGCATGTTCCGTCCCCAGAGAGGCTCTTCGATATGAGATTACGTGACGGGATACTGGAAGTCAGTATTTGCCTGGTCGTGATAGCGCTGTCCGTTGTGGGCACGGCGTCGGCGTTCGTGACAGGTCTGCGCCGCGATATCGACGGCCTGTTGCTCATTCTTGTGTGTGCTCTGATGGGCAGCCTTTTTTCGACTACATTATTCGTTCTGGCAAAGCAGGAAGGTTGGCTTGCCCATCTGTCGCAGCCACGGAGGCGGCCTGTGGTTGGAGACTCCCCATATCCAGAAGCCTTGTCAGCGAGGAAAGCTAGCGTTAGGAATGGTCCATCCATACCCCACAATTTGCAATCCACCCACTGAAGGGTCATAGTTTGCTAGCCGCTGTTGTCGCCCACTTGTGAACAGACCGAGGGATGACCGGAGCCTGACGCAAGAGAACGGAGGCCTATCGTCTTGCGCAGAGATATAGGTTAAAGACAAACGTGAAATCTGAGATTCGCTCTTAGGCGAAAGAAGAACGGGTCGCCGGGGATCTGTCCAGTAAAGGTTGGATGAGCATGAGCGGGGCCTCACCTGGGAACGCGAGGGAACACCACTCTCCAATGCTGTTTGAAGAGCTGCTCGAATCCTCGCCCGACGCCATCATCGTAACCGATCTGGAAGGACGAATAACTGGTGCGAATGCGCAACTTGAGAAACTGTTTGGATTCTACCGTTCCGAGTTACTGGGTCAACCGGTTGAGACCTTGATTCCTGAGCGATTTCGAAGCGCTCATCCTGCCCACCGCAAAACCTTTCACACCGAACCCCGGATGCGGCCGATGGGGGTTGGAGTGGAACTCTACGCTAGACGCAAGGATGGAAGCGAATTCCCGGTCGACATCATGCTCAGTCCTGTCGAGACAACCGAAGGCCGAGCGGTGTTGAGTGTCATCCACGACATCACGGAAAAGAAGCGCGCCGAGGAAGCCCTGCGGAAAAGCGAAGAGCAGTTGCGGCGACTAGCCGAGTCAACGGCAAGGCAGCGGGACGAGCTTGCCGAAGAGATTCGATTAGCGGCAGAGGTGCAACAGAACATCTTGCCTCAATCAATTCCCGCAGTACCTGGGTTCGAATTTGCGGCGCGCATGTACCCGGCCAGGATCGTAGCAGGAGACTACTATGGATTCCTCCAACTGCCGGACGGGAAGATTGGTTTGGTTATCGCTGACGTGTCCGGCAAAGGGGTCGCGGCCGCTCTGCTGATGCCTTCAATCGAAGTGGTCCTGCGCATGGATGCGCCGCGATTCCCGCGCACTAATGATCTGCTCGGAAGCTTTAATAACGTCGTTCACCAGATCACGGGCGCAGATCGGTTCATCTCTCTCTTCTATGGAAAGCTCAGCCCGCAGGCGCGCTCCTTGGAATATACCAATGCAGGCCACAATCCGCCGCTCGTGATTCGCGGCAGCCGAGACCCAATTCCGCTAGACAAAGGAGGTCCCGTGCTGGGTATGATTCAGGGATCGGACTACGAGAGTGACCAGATCGATCTTCAGACCGGAGACGTGCTTGTGCTGTTCACCGATGGGGTGGTCGAGGCCGAAAATCCGGACGGAGAAGAATATACTGCAAAGCGACTAGCCGGAATCGTGAGTTCTCATCTGCAACAAAGTGCCGGCGAACTCATCGAGACTATTCATGCCTCGGTCGTCCAATTTCGGCAAACAACTGTGCTTGCTGACGATTTCACGTTGGTAGTGCTGAAGACGTTGTAGCCTTCGGAAACGTAGGCGCATCGCGCTTCACCGCCTACCGTAGCAATTACGCCGACAAGAAACTCGCAACAAAATCATCCGCGGCTATTTCGGTTGGAACATCCTAAGTCTCAGAGCATCCGCCCAAAGATGGATGGCTGTTGTGACAAAATGCCCTGGATGACGGCGCACTCGGAAGTCATGAAGCCGCTCCCGTGACACGTTGTCTTCGATGGGCGTGTCAGTGTGGGCAACTCCCGGGTTTTGGCCCTTGCGCACAAACTCTCAAATTCAGGCGAGAAAATGAGTCAAGTTATTGAAGTACTCCGTCCTCGCCCTTCTCCCGTCGCAGGAAAATGTACAGCCGCCGATAGCCGAATCGCGGGCGCTCGGCTGCCAACTCCCGAAGCCGAGCCCGCAACGCCGCTTCGTTCCGTTCCTTCCGCCGGTACCGCCAGCTCCCGCGGTGCATCCCGATCAGCCCACAGGCGCGTCGCTCGCTGAACCCTGCTTGTTCCCGCACGACACGCACCGCTTCTCGCTTCGCCCGCGGGCCTACCACTTTTTTGCCAGTACCACCTTCAGCGCGTCCAGGTCCAGGGCTTGCTGCGCCACGATCTTCTTCAGCCGCCCGTTCTCATCCTCCAGCTGACGCAGCCGCCGGGTCTCGCTCACTTCCAGACCCCCGTATTTCGCCTTCCAGTGGTAGAACGTAGCGGTACTGATTCCAATCCGGCGGCAGAGGTCCTTCATGGGAACTCCCGCCTCCGCCTCCTTCAACACCCCAACGATCTGCTCTTCACTAAACCGGCTTCCTTTCATGGCGCTTCTCCTCTCGTGGTCTTATACCCGGAGAAGCTAAGCTTTGGCTGGACTAAATTTCGGGGAGCAGGTCAGGAGTGCTCTGGACTTGGAGTCGGGTCCTTTCGGTTCATCGTTAGTCTCCATATGCCTCATCGACCTGGCTCTGTAATTGTTCGCTGTCTTGAACGCCCAAATAGATCATCGTTGTTTCCAGACTCTTGTGACCGAGCCAGTGCTGGATCGTCCTCACCGGGACATTGTTATTCATCCATCGGGTTGCGCAAGTTTTCCTAAATCGGTGCAAGATGAAGTGTTCGCAAACCGGATGGGTTTCGCACGTGACTTCCACCTGCCGTTTGTCATAACGGCCTTCCGTGATCGTGGTCTTGCAGCTGCCGCAATTGAGGCCGGCACGTTTGGCAACGGCCTTCAGTTTACGCAGGAAATGGTTCTCTGGATTTCCCTTCTCATTGACAAAGATCCAGCGTTTATCAGGCGCTTTCTCTCGCCGTTTCCTCAGCAACTCAACCAGGGGGCCAGGTAATGGAATGGTCCGAGACTCGTGGCTTTTGGGCGCGAACCCAACGTCCTCCTTGCGGCGAACGTGGTATTTCCTGTTGTTGAAGTCAATGTCCGCCCAGGCCGCGTACGTAACCTCTTTGTCTCTGCAAGCCGTTCCCAGAAAGAATCGATAACGAATTTCTTGCCCGAATCCGGCCCCGGTGTACTCTTTGCCTTTAACCTTTTCAACCCCTTCTCTCGCCGCCATCTCCGCGAACAGATTCTTCAACTCATCATCTGAATAGGGTACCGCCGCCTCTTCTTCAACCGCTGGCATCTGATCCCGCGGTATTCGGGCCTTGACTCCATTCTTCTTCAGCAGAAAGAAAACAATATTCAGCCGGGTGTCTATGGTCTTTCCCGCGTAACCCAGATTCTCCAAAAACTTTTTGTAATGACGTAGGACGCCTTCATCAATTTCATCGAGGAATCTAGCTTTGCCTCGCAAGGCCTCAATGAATTGTTCCAACGTGTTCTTATACTGGAGCACGGTTTTCCGGGCCTTCGTGGCCTTCTGCTGCAAATAGGTGTCGACGGCAGTTTTGATCAGAACCCGATTGGACTTGGCTTCCTCAACCGTAACACCTAAAGCTTGAGCCTGGAGCTTATCGGGAAGGTCAGCGGCTTCGCGCTTAGCATCCGTGAAGGTCTCGGCATTTAGTCGCTGCCAACGCTGGCGCCCATTGACGAAGGGCCGGGCGTAGAAGGTTCCGCGGAGGTCTCCAGTTTTGACCCCTCGGCCTTCTTTCACCCGTTTGAAGTGCCAAGTGCCCTTGGCGGGGTCCTTCTCGCGTGTATAGAGGCTGGGCATGGGGCTCCTCCGGAGGACCGATAATGGAGCCAATTATAGTCACAAGTAGGTACATGACTCAATACATATTGATTTAATTGCCTAAAAAGATATGGCGGAGAGGGTGGGATTCGAACCCACGGTTGAGTTTCCCCAACACACGCTTTCCAAGCGTGCTCCTTAAACCGCTCGGACACCTCTCCTTGGCCTGCATTCGCGGCTTAGCGAACTCGGACAAAGCCGTTCGGGAACACAACACTTAAGGCAAACAACACTTGGTGCGACGGTTTATTGTACGGCGCGGCGCGGCGAATCCCAAATCCGGTCCCGTTGGGCGTGCTTACCGACCGACCCCACTATGATGTTGCGAGGCGCGCGTCCTAATAATTCGGGATTTCCACGGCGGCGGCGACCACGCAGACCCATAGTAACACTTCGACCAGAGCGCTGAGTTTGGCGACGGGAGGCGTGTCGGGTTGCCGGCCCCACTTGCGGACTTTTCGCTGCACTAAGATATGCCAGCTCAGCGCCAGGGGAACAAAGAAGCCCAGCTTGACTTCAAACGCGGCGTTGTCCAAATAGGTGGTGCCGATGCCCGAAAAGAGCAAAAACCCGCCGAGAACCACGAAGCAGAAGGCAATCCAGTTCCAGATGAAAAGAGCTTCGGAAAGCTCGGCCGCGGTCTGCCGCTTACTGCCCACGCCCAGGATCCGCAAATCGACGAGCACGTTCGTGCCGAGCCACAGGCTGAGGCCGGAAAAATGGATCAGTTGGATATAAGGGTAGATGCGCGTGGTACGGATTAACGTGGCCCAACTCGTCTCGCCAATCCATTTTGTAATAGCTACCAAGAAGTCGTGCATAGAGGCACATCCTCCGGTTTGCGTTGTCTTGAAATGCTATTCGGCGCTTCCGGCGGCCGGAGTGAATCTATCCCAATCCGGAAAGCGCCGCGATATCCACGCCCGCCAGAATGGCGCCGAGCCAAAGCAAAAGCGAGAGCGCGGCGATCACCTTGACGCCAAGGGGTACAGCAGGCAATTGATTCCACTTTCGCTGGCCGCGGTGAACGACCACCGTGAAAATGAGAGCCAGCAGAATGACGATCATCTTGGCTTGAAACACGTGATCGGGCGCGTAATCGCCGGCGTCGGTAGTAAATAGAAGGAAGCCGGAGATCATGGCCAGCGTGAAACCGATCCAGGTCCAGGGAAGAAGCTGATCGGCAAGCAGAGAGATCGTTTGGCCGCGGCCGGCAAGTCCCAGGATGCGCAGGTCGACGAGGACGATTGTCCCGATGAAGAAAAACAGCGTGAAGTAATGGACTACCGAAACGCTCGAATATAACCAACCGGTAGTGCCGAGAACCTTCACCCAGCCCACTTGCTCGAGCGATTCCCACACAGCAAGCCCCCCTCAAGTTTTGCTGGATGTTACGAGCGCAGCAGAGGGATGCGCTGTTAATTCCGAGTAAAATCACCTTCAGATCCGTGGCTGAGCATGCGGGCTTGCGTTCAGGTTGACTTGAAGGGCGCCGCGGACTTAACGTGTCGGACAAATACAAGCTGGCCAGGAGGTCGCTGATGCGTGGAATCGTGGTCTATTTGCGCGGACTAACACTGTTTGTAGCGGGCATTGCGGTGGGAACTTTGCTCATTCAGCCTGGCGCTGCACAGGAAGGGCCGGTCACCGGCCTGCGGCTGAATCACGTGGGGATCGCGGTAAAGAACTATGAGGAATCCGTTAATTTCTACACGAAAGTGATGGGGTTCAAAGTGGCTTTTCGTTTCCCCAGCCCGGATGGCAAGCCAACGACGACGTATTTCCAGATCAGCCGCGACACGTTCCTGGAAATGGCCCCCACCAGCGGGCAGTTGCCGGTGGGAATTACCCACATGGGGATTGAGACGCCGGACATAAAGAAGACCGTCGAGCAACTGAGGGCGGCGGGCGGGACCGTGCAGGACGTTCGGGTCAGCGGACCAACCAAGGCTCTGCTGTCGAATATTACGGACCCCAACGGCATTCGCTTGGAGCTGATCGAACTTACCCCGGATTCGCTGCACAAAAAGGCGGAAGAGTCCTGGAAGTAGCCGGTCGCTCGCGTATCGGTAAGTCTAGAATGCGGTCCCGGCGTGCCAATTCCTTCGGGAACGGCGAATCAGAAATGATTCGCTAACGCTGGGAAGCCTTGCCGGACATTACCTGGCTCATATACTCTTCGGATTTGCCGCGAGGAATGGTGAGCGCTGTCCAGTTGGCGCCGGCGAAGTGTTTCGCCACGTAGACGATCTGGCCGACGTGATAGGCATAGTGCGCGAGTTGCCGATTGAGGGCCTGCATGACGGAATGAGCTTCGGAGCGGATAAACACTTTTTGCGCCAGATGCTCGTCCTTCAACGGCGCGAGGGCGTTAAAGACTTGCTGCCAGCCGGTCTCCCACATGGCCATCAGCTCCGCCCTCGTTTTGGGAGGCGTTTCAAATTCGGTGTCGCGCTTTCGATCGGGCTTTTCGCCGTCGGTGTTGAGGAAGTCCGTGAATCGCGAACGCATGTTGCCGGCGAGATGTTTAACCATAATGGCGATGGAGTTTGACTCGGCGTCGGGAGCCGCGACCAGCGCTTCGTCCGGCACCTGGACCACGGCGCGTTCCCCAAGGCGCTTGTAATAGCGCAGAAGATCGACGTAGTCCTTCATGTACGACGTAGTGAATTCAAGCGGCATACCGGAAATTTTCCGCCTGAAACGCGCGCGATGCAAGCGGCGGGATCGCGCCTGGAGGGCGCTCAGGGTTGCGAATAATATCCCTGGCGAGTTCGCGCGCTCAGGCCAGGCTCGGCCAAACGAATTTCGATCTGGTGGTATTCGTTGGGCTTATCGGCATGGGGTGGGTCGAAGGAGATCTGGTAGTAACTCCCCAAATCGGCGAGGCACTTTTGCAGTTGAGCTGCGATATCGTTGCTCGAATTGAGTGCGATACCGCCGCTCTGAGTGGCGAGTACTTCCAGCGCCAAATCGCCGGCCTGCACCTGGCTCGGCTTGCTAACACCCTTGAGGAAGTTCCTCCAGAAGAAAGTGTGGGATGGGTTAGCGGTGCCTGAAGGATCGATACTGTAAAGCGTGACGTTGTCCCGCCAAAAATGGTTCGAGAAATCGACGATTCGGCCGAATAACGATTCCTGTTGTTTTGCGTCGATCTCGATATTGGGGCCGGACAGGAGCGGCCAGCCGGGAGAAAGCCAAACGATGGCCTTGCGCGTAAGATCCTGGGAGGAGCGAGCGGATTCGCGATCGATAAGATCTTGCAGACCTCGCAGCGAAATCTCAAAGACTTGGTTGGCCTCGAAGAATCCGCCGGAAGAGCGGAAACTGCGGAGGCCATTGGCGTACTGGTCCAGTGCGGCACTCAGCGCGTTACCGTCGCTCGAAAAGCCCTGCACAATCTGCAGGTCTGTGTCTGTAAGCACGGCAAGGCTGATGGGATAGGCAAGTTTGCCTTGGTCTGCTCGAAGGACTTTATCGATCTGCTCGCGTTCAAAACCCACGGTCGAGTAACTGGCGTTCACCGCGTCGATGACAACAATGACGTCAATCGGAGCCTGCCGGCCGTCCACCGCTTGAAAAGAGTTGATGGTTTGCTTGACCTTGTTATCCGAAAGGGTGAAGTCCTGCTGCTGAAGGCCGCGCGCGGGTGCTCCGGACTTCGCGGTCACCACCACGTCCAGCAGCACCCGGCCGGGGGCGGGCTGGGTTTGCGGGCGGCCCGGTCCAGCCGAAGCCGCGGCGGTGCAAACGAGAAGCATAAGAATAAGACGGCCGCTTCGTGGGTTGATGAACATGAGTTCCCTCCTTGTCCTCTCAAACCCGATACGCCGGGGCGGACGCGCTTCACAATGCGCGACCTGCGAGGGCGGTCCTTGCCTGGATTGGCGCAGTCCTCGAAGATAGCGCAAAATTGCCGATGCCGCAGCTGCCATCGGTTTCATGGACGTGCTCCCGGCGCCTCAACCATGGGCACATTGATTTCGCGCACGGCGTTATCGATTTCTCCCGGCGCCGCAGGCACGTCGAGCCCGTCGGTCAATAACAGCCCCCGCAATGTGAGCACATTGATCCAAACATTCTTGAGAGCGGAAATGTAATTTGTCTGCAAATCGAAGAATGTCCGTTCCGCGATGAGCGCCTGAGGGTAGGCCGCCGCGCCCTGTCGATATCTCTGCAAGTAGAGTTCATAGGCGCGCTGCGCGTTCGGCAATGTTCTGCTCTTATACATCTCCGCCACCGCACGCGAGCTGGCATAATTCTCCAAGACCGGAGCAGCCATCTGCCGAAGAGCCAGGGAGACCCGCTGTACCTCTAAATTGGCGCGCTCCAAATCCGCTCGAGCGGCCTGCGCGTTCCCTTGATTGCGGTTGAACAATCGCAGGTCGACACCCACCTCGGCAAAGCCGATCAAGCCGACAGGCCGCGATGTGGCGTCTCCTATCGACTCAGAATCATTGCTGAGGCCGGCGCGCAAAAACAGATCGGGGATGACCTCGCGCCTGGCGCGGGCAAGAGCAGCCTCGGCCCGAGTGCTGTTAAGCTGCGCGATCTTTACCGCGGGACTATCGCGCAGAATTGTTTCCACCATCCGCTCCGGATCGACGGAGGGAAGATCGTCGAGATTGCCTTCCAACTCCGCCAGCGGCATCGCCGGCTTCCCTACGACCGCGGACAGCACACGCCAGGTGCGCCGCTGGTCCTGCTCAGCGACGACTAGCGCCAGGTCCGTTTCATCCGCTTCCACTTGCGCTTGCAGCAGATCGGGCTCGTCCGCTTGCCCAATATTAAAGAGCTGCTGCGTGGTTTCGACTGCATCCTTGGCCAAGCCGCTCAATTTCGAGCGCGTCTGGACCATCTCCTGCGCGGCCAGCGATTCGTAAAATGCGATGCGGACGCTGGTATCGACGCGAAGGCGTTGCTCTTCCGCTTCGGCTTCGGTCTGCTTCCCTTCCTCGGCAAATATCTTTCGATCGAGATCGAGCTTTCCGCCGAGGATGACGTTCTGCTGGATGAAGACGCCTTGCTCGCCGCCTCGGAACGATCCGCCCCGAATTTCATCGCCCGCGTATCCGATGGTGGGATTGGGCCAAAGGCCGGCCTGAAGCGTGCGGCCTGCCGCCTTGCGGACGCCTGCTTGCGCTTCGCCGAGCGTTGGATTATTCGTGCGAGCCATTTGCAGCAATTGCTCCAGCGTCAAACTCTGGCCGGCCGGCGCAGCCTGGGGTGAAGCTGGTTCGGGCTGGCCAACGGAGCGCGCCGAGATCTCGGTCGCTGCGGGTTGCGCCGTGGGCCGAAGGTTTCCGTTTGGTTCTTGCGCTCCCATGGGCGAGGCCAAATAGAGGAGCAAGCACGCCAGCGGCATGCAGTGTTTCCACATGAAGTATTTCCAGACAAACCCTGTGTTCACGTTTTCCATCTCCTGTGGCGCGGTGTGGTCGCTCATTTGTTCATACCGGGCATCTGCTCCGGCCCCGCACCCTGCTTCGAACGGAGTTCCATAATGCGATTGTATCGATCGGGAGGCAGGACACGAACGAGCGTCATCATGCCCTGCGCGAAGCCGCTCCAGCCCGGCCGGAGCCCATCGGTTTCGGGCTTCTGAAACATCGAGTCCATGGCCATGGCAGGCCCTTCCATATAAGCGTCCTGCGGGAAGCCGGGAATGGAGTTGGCATCGTCACTCACCTGCGCCTTGCGGGGTTCGACTGTCATGCCTGCCATCGCGGACATGGCGTCGCCGGCCTGCCTCGGCGAGGTAGGGCCGTTCGACGTGGGCTGGTCGAACGCGGAACCCAGGCCCATGCCGCGGCCGAGGCTGGGACCGTTTTCTTCGGAGATTGCCGCGCCACGGCGCAACATGCCCATTCCCTCTTCCATTCCGGCGCCGGCAATTGTTCCCGGCCGGCGAGTGATCGGGCCCGCGAGTGAAGACATCTGATTCATCATGTGGTGCGGCAGATGGCAGTGAAGCATCCAGTCGCCTGGATACTCGGCCTCAAACTCGATGTCTCGCGCCTGAGCTACACCCACCAGAACCGTGTTCTGCGGGCCCCAGGTGCTCTGGGGCTGGCGGCCGGCTTCCGTTCCCGTGAGCACGAACTGATGGCCATGCAAATGGATGGGGTGATGGTCCATGCCCATATTTACCAGCCGGATCTTCACCCGGTCCCCAAGCCTGATGATGAGCGGAGTGGCCGCGGGACCGGCCTTGCCGTTGAACGTCAGCCAGTTGAACTCCATGCTCATCGAGTTGGGGGTGGGGTTATTGGGCAGAATCGCGTACTCCTGGAGGATGATGAGGAAATCCCTGTCGATGCGAGGCAGGTAGGGCTTCTGCGGATGCATGATGAACCCGCCGATCATGCCCATCATTTCCTGCATGGCTAAATGGGAGTGATAAAAAAACGTGCCTTCCTGGTGCAGCGTGAATTCGTAGGTGAATTGGCCGCCGGGCGGGATCGGCTCCTGGGAAAAACCCGCCGCGCCGTCCATATCAAAGGGAATTTCGAAGCCGTGCCAGTGCATCGAAGTGGGCTCGGGCAAATGGTTATCGACGATGATGCGAACATGGTCGCCCTGGTTCACGTGAATCGTGGGGCCGGGCGCGGTTCCGTTGTAGCCCCAGAGGTTCGCGACCTTGCCGGGCACAATGGTCTGCTTTACTGGCTCGGCGACAAGATGAAAGACTTTCACGCCGTTATCCACCTCGAACGGCAAATTGGGCACATCGGGAGTCACGACGGGCGCTGTTGCAGCGTCCCCCGATTCGAGGCATCCCGGCATGCCCATGCCGGGAGCGCAAGCCATCGCGTTCCCTTGCTGCCCCATGGCAAATGCTTTTGCGCTTGCGAGCGCGCCGGCGCTCAATGCGGCAAAGCTCTGAATGAACGATCTTCTCGCGCTATTCACTGGGTTCCTCCTGAAAGCAAATGTTCGTGCCGATGCCGAAGTCAAAGGCTCGCTGTGGCCGCATGAGAACACGACTAGCCAAGTGCAAGCCGTCAGAGAGGCGAAGTTTTCAGAGGATTTCTAGATGCGAAGATTCGTTGCCAGGGGTTCTATGTGACGTTCAGACGGAGGAGATCCCGTGTTTATAGAATCGCTGCGGGTCCACAAGATTGTGGCCATCGAAAAACGAACGGGCGCGTGGTGTACGAAATCGAGTCGAAGATGCCCTGCGCCAGGGGGCGATGCCGAGGCCGAAGTCTGACTGCATGTTTCATGGGCGCAAGGAGAGAGATCCCTCGAATGATCGGGCAGAGCCGTTGAACTCATTCCGGGGATCGAGAGCTCGATAAATCGCTCCACCGCGATTTCGCTCTGTTGCGACATGGGTATCAAGCGATGACCCGTGCCGATCTCGCCGGGCGCCATCATGTGCTGCATCTGGCCAGAACCCATAGCGATGGACATCGGGGCCATTGCCGCGCCCATCTCCTCGCTTGACATGGGGTCGCCGGACATGGAGACGCTGGAATGACAATCGTCATGGCCCTGTCGCAGCCAGCAAGAAAGGTCGCAAGCAGACGCGGAAATCGACGTGAACACGAAAAGCAGCGAGATCAGCGCCGCCATAGATGCTGTGATGCGTTGCATGAAATGATCTTACGCCGGTCTCACGGCCGAGGCGTAAATATTCTTCGCTTCCACAGGCAATGTTTGCAAAGGATACCCCGAACCGATAAAATCAGTTCCCCTCTTGATGATGGAACCTTCTGGGAATTCACGAACGGAGAAACCGCGCGTCGCGCTGGGCGCGGACCACGCCGGTTTTCAGGCCAAGGAGAGCTTAAAGAAATATCTGCAATCGGCCGGATACGCCGTAAATGACGCGGGCGCATGGTCCGAGGAGTCGGTAGACTATCCGGATTTAGCCGTTAAGGTGGCGCTGAGCGTGCAGCAGGGCCGCGACGATCTGGGTATTCTCATCTGCGGCACGGGCATCGGGATGGCTATGGCCGCGAATAAGGTCGGCGGGATTCGCGCAGCCGTGGCGCACGACGCCATGACCGCGCGCATGAGCCGCGAACACAACGACGCCAACGTGCTGGCGATGGGCGCGCGTGTGCTGAACGAGAATCAAATCATCGAAGCGGCGGCGACTTTTCTCGAGGCGCAGTTCGCCGGGGGACGCCATCAGCGGCGCGTCGATAAGCTTGCGGAACTCGATCACAGCCGTTCGACCTGAGCCATCGATCCCATAAATCGCGCGGCCCGCGAGTGCCGCCGGGGAGCAGAGACAAAGAATGAGCACAGCTAAAACAGCCACAGAAAGCGGTTCCGCAGGCAGCGCCACGCTCGAGCGGATGAACCGCCCGCTGCGCGACGTCGATCCGGAAATCGCCGAAATTCTCGAGCTGGAAGCGCGCCGCCAGGCCGTCGGCCTGGAATTAATCCCCTCGGAAAATCTGGTCTCCGAGGCCGTGTTGGAAGCGGCGGGCTCCGTGCTCACCAACAAATACGCCGAAGGCTATCCAGGCAAGCGCTATTACGGCGGCTGCGAATTCGTGGATCGCGCCGAGCAACTGGCCATCGACCGCGCCAAGCAGCTTTTCGGCGCCGAGCACGCCAACGTGCAGGCGCATTCCGGCACGCAAGCAAACATCTCCGTGTATATGACCGCGCTGCAGCCGGGCGACACCGTGCTGGGCATGAATCTGGCCCACGGCGGGCATCTGACCCATGGGCACCCGCTGAATTTTTCGGGCAAGACCTACAAGTTCATCGCCTACGGAGTGCGCAAGGATACCGAAACCATCGATTACGAAGAGATCGAGCGGTTGGCGGGCGAGTACAAGCCCAAGATGATCGTCGCCGGCGCCAGCGCCTATTCGCGCATCATCGATTTCGAGCGCATGGCGCGCATCGCTGCATCGGCGGGCGCGGTCTTTTTCGTGGATATGGCGCACATCGCCGGCCTGGTGGCCGCCGGTGTGCATCCCAGCCCGGTGCCGCACGCCGACTTCGTTTCCACCACGACGCACAAAACTCTGCGCGGGCCTCGCGCGGGGCTGGTCCTTTGCAGGCGAAAATGGGCCAAGGAGCTGGACCGCATCACCTTTCCGGGAACGCAGGGCGGGCCGCTGATGCATACGATCGCGGCCAAGGCCGTCTGTTTGAAGGAAGCGATGCAGCCGGAGTTTCGCGAATATCAAAAACAGGTGGTGGCCAACGCCAAAGCGCTGGCCGAGGGCATAGCCCGGCGCGGATTCCGCATCGTCAGCGGTGGCACGGATAACCACCTCTTTCTGGTGGACCTGCACTCGCGTGGGCTGACCGGGAAGGATGCGCAGGCCTCGCTCGACCGGGCCACCATCACCGTGAACAAAAACGCTATCCCCTTCGATCCCACGCCGCCCATGACGGCCGGCGGCATTCGCCTGGGCAGCCCGGCCGTGACGACGCGCGGAATGCGCGAGGCGGAGATGGAGCAAATCGCCGGTTGGATCTGCGATGTGCTGGCGCGCGTGGGCGACGCGGCCACCGAACAGCGCGTGCGCGGCGAAGTGGCCGAGCTCACCTCGCACTATCCTCTATACGTGCGGCGCTGGCGCGCTGCGAAGCTGCAAGCTTAGTTTGCCGCGAACCCGGCGGCGCGGGGAAAACCATGCGCGTGGCCATCGATATTCGTCGCGCCGGCGATTACGGCCTGGGCACCTACATCCGCAATATCGTCAACCAACTGGCGCGGATCGACGGCGACTCGCATTACCTGCTGATCGGCCATCGCCGGCATCTGGCGGAATTCGATCCTCTTCCCCAAAATTTCGAGCTTCTGGAATACGCCTACCAGCCCGGCACCTTTCGCACCCATTTGCACCTGCCCTGGTTGCTGCGCCAGCGCCGCGTGGACATTTTGCACATGCCCTGGTTCTACGCGCCCGCGGTGGTTCCTTCGCGCCTGCTGATCACGGTGCACGACCTCAGCGACGTGCTGGCCCCGCTGGTGGGCGCCAGTACGCCGGTGCAAACCGGACGGCTTTTCTTTGCCCGCCGGGCGCTGAACCGCGCCGACCATATCTTCGCCGTCTCGCAGTCGTCCAAGCGCGACCTGGCGCGCGCCTTCCACATTCCCGAAGCGAAGATCTCGGTAGTCTACGACGCCGTGGATGAACGCTTCCTCAACGATCCGCTTCCCGCGGACGCCGACCGCATCCTGGAGCGCCACGCGGTCACTTCGCCGTACGTGCTCTATGCGGGGAACATCCGCCCGCAGAAAAACTTGGCGCGGCTGATCGAGGCTTTTGCGGTGGCCAAAGCGGAACTGCGCTCGAATCCGGAATTCGCCCAGCTCAAACTGCTGGTGATCGGCGAAGCGCTGAACCGCCATTCGGATCTGCGCAGCGCCGTGGTGCGGGCGCGGGTGCGCGAAGACGTGCGCTTCCTGGGATTCGTGCCCAGCCCCGTGCTGCGGGTTTTTTATTCGCGGGCCTCGGCCTTCCTGTTCCCCTCGCTCTACGAAGGCTTTGGATTGCCGCCGCTCGAAGCCATGGCCCACGGGACGCCTGTGCTCACTTCCAACGTGTCGTCTCTGCCGGAAGTCTTCAATGAGGCCGCTCTGCTGGTGAATCCGGAAAACGTGTTCGATATCGCACGGGGCATCCGGCAGATCCTTACCGAAAACGTCCTGCGGCAGACGCTGCGCCGCCGCGGCTACGAACGCGCCCGAATGTACTCCTGGGAACACGCGGCGCGATTGGTGCACGCGGCATATCAGTCCGTTCTACGCCGGACCGCTGCCGCCTAAACCGCCGCTTCCTCCGCTGGTCTCCAATTAAGTAATCTGCAAATCGATCTCGCGGCTTTGGCCTTGGCGAATGCGAAAGGCGCGAACAGGGCGAATCGCCGCGGGCCGCGGGTTGACAATAACGTAAGCGGCCTCGGGATAGAACGCGCGCTCGATATCGAGCGATGAGGGGAAATTTTCGCCTTGAGGATGCGAGTGGTAGATGCCCAGATGTTCGAGCGCTTCAGCGCGCATGCGGCGGAAAATCGCGAATAGCTCCTGGGGCGCAATCTCGTAAGCTTTGGCGCTTTGCAAGGCGTTCTTCGCGGGCAAAACGGCGGAGATCAGGCCGTCGCGGCCAGCCAGCAAACCGCAGCACTCGATCTCCGGATTGATGCGGGCTTCGGAGAGCAGACGCTCGAAAACGCCGCGGCCGATCCGGACAACCTCACTCATGCGCCGATTGTCTCATTTCGGCGCGAGAGCGGCTGGGTGCTCATTTCAAATCGCCGAATCGGACCAGAAGGCTATGCGATCTTGCGCGATTCTTGTTACGCCTTTTGCGCCTGGCGCCGCAGGAACGTGGGCACATCCAGGTCCAGCGGGTCGGCCACCGACTCCTGAATCACGGGCGGCACGGGACGAGCCGGCTGCATGACCACCTCTTCTTCCACTTCCTCCTGCACAATCCTGGGCTGCGGCGGCATCGGGACCGGCTCCTGTTCCGGAACGACTGCGGGCGCCTTCAACGTCTTGGGTAGATACGAAGGACGCTGCAGCTGTTTCTTGCCGGCTTCGCGGAACCCGGCGGCGATGACGGTAATCTTCACAGACTCCTTCATCGCATCATCCATCACCGCGCCGAAAATAATGTTGGCGTTCTCGTGAGCGGCTTTCTGAATGATGGAGGAGGCCTCATGAACTTCATGCAGCGACAGGCTGGACGAGCCGGTCACGTTGATGAGGATTCCCTGCGCGCCATTGATGGTGTTGTCTTCGAGCAAAGGGCTGGAGATGGCGCGATTGGCGGCATCCACGGCGCGGTTGGAACCCGAGGCCACGGCGGTGCCCATGACGGCATAGCCTTGCCCCGCCATGATCGTTTTTACGTCCGCGAAATCGCGGTTGATGATGCCGGGGATGGTGATGATGTCGCTGATGCCCTGCACGGCCTGGCGTAGAATGTCGTCGGCAATGCGGAACGCCTCGAAGAAGCTGGTGCCGCGCTCGACGGTCTCCATCAGGCGCTCGTTAGGAATAACGATAACGGTATCGACGCTGCCCACCAATTCGGAGAGCGCGTGTTCGGCTTGCGTCAGGCGGCGCTTGCCCTCGAAGGCGAATGGCTTCGTCACCACGGCCACCGTGAGCGCCCCGAGTTCGCTCGCGAGCGAAGCGACCACAGGCGCGGAGCCGCTGCCGGTGCCGCCGCCCAGGCCCGCGGTAATGAAGACCATGTCGGCGCCTTCCAGCGCCTCGATGATCTTCTCGGTATCCTCGAGCGCGGCCTTGCGGCCGACCTCGGGATTGGCGCCGGCGCCCAGCCCTTTGGTCAGCTTGGAGCCGATTTGCAGCTTCACCGGCGCCTGCGACAACTTAAGGGCTTGCTGATCGGTGTTGGCGGCGATGAATTCGACGCCCTCCACCTTGGCGCGGATCATGCGATTCACGGCGTTGCAGCCCCCGCCGCCCACGCCGATCACCTTGATCTTCGCGCCTTCCAACCGCTCTTCGCTGAACGAGATTCTGAGTGCAGACTCCTTTGGCGTCATCGTGTTCCCCCCATATTGCCGGCCCGCGCCTTTCGGGTTCACTGGCCGGCGAACATGCTTTTCAATCGAGCCACCAATGTAGCGGGACGCTGCGCGGCCATGCGGCGAGCGTGCGCCCCGTACAGCAGCAGCCCTACAACCGTTGCGTACTCGGGCTGGGAAAGCTCTTCGGGCATGTCTTCGAGCCCGCGCGGCGCGGCGCAGCGCACCGGCAGCGAGAATGTGTGTTCGGCTAACTCGGCAATTCCGCGCAGGCGCCCGCCGCCTCCGGCCAGCACCAGGCCGGCGGGAATCTGCGTGTCCAGGCCAGCCCGTTTCAGGTCGTCGTGCACCAGCGTCAGAAGTTCCTGGGCGCGCGGCTCGATGATCTCGTTGAGCATGCGAGTGAAAACCGTGCGCGCCGGACGATCGCCGACGCTGGCGATCTGGATGGGCTGATCCTCGCCGATCAAGTCGCGCGAGGCGCATCCGTGCTCGCGCTTGACGCGCTCCGCTTCCGGAATCGGTGTGCGCAAGCCCACAGCCAGATCGTTGCTGAAGTGATCGCCGCCGACGGCCACGCCGCCAGTGTGACGAACCACGCCGCCGCAATAGACGATCAGCTCCGTGGTGCCGCCGCCGATATCGAGCAGGCAACAGCCCAGTTCGCGTTCATCTTGCGTAAGCACGGCGTCCGCCGAGGCCAGCGGCTCGAGCGCGGTGTCGCTGACCACGACGCCGGCGCGATTGACGGCGGTTACCACGTTTTGCGTCGCCGTGATCGACGTCGTGACAATGTGTACGTTTACTTCCAGGCTCTGCCCGACCATGCCGATGGGATCGCGGATGTTGTCCTGCTGGTCGACCAGAAATTCCTGCGGCAGCACGTGCAAAATTTCGCGGTCTTCGGGAAGCGTAATGGCGCGCGCGGCGTCCACGGCCCGGCGCACGTGCTCTTTTTCGATATCGCGCGGGCGGGCGCCCAACGAAATTCCCCCTCGGCTATTCACTCCGCGCACGTGGCTCCCGGCAATGCCCACGACGGCGGACTCCACCGGCACGTTGGCCACACCTTCCGCCTCCTCGAGCGCACGGCGAATCGAGCTGACCGCGGCATCCAGATTGACGATCAAGCCCTTGCGCGATCCTTTGGATTCAGCCGCGCCCATTCCCAGGAAGCGCGCGCCGCCATCCTCAATTTCCGCGATCAACGCGCACGTTTTGGAGCTGCCGATATCCAGCGCGACCAGATAGCGCTCCTTCTTCCCCACTAATTGCTCCTGCCGTTGGCCGCATGACGCGCCGCCTCGGCCGCCGCCTGCGCGGCCTGCGAACGATTGGCGGCCTCCACCGGCTTGGCCGGCTGCGGATCGCGCTCTGGATTGACCACCACCTGCTTCGAGAATCTCAGATCGACCGATTCCACGCGCCCTGCGCTGGCCCGCCACTGCGCCAGGTTTTCCGTCAGCAAATGATATTTGTTCACGAAATCGCCATTCCCGAAATGCACCCAAATGGGATATTGCCCTTCGAGACCCGGCAGGTCCGCCAGCATGGCGCGAACATCCTGCGCGTCGGAGAAATCCACTTCGCTCACCTGCTCGCCGGCGCCGGGATGGGCCAGTTCCAACTCCTTCATGAACTCGACAAAGAGCGCCATCCGCTCCTTGCGGTCGGCAATGGGCGTCGTGTCGTCAAAGCCGCTGACCACCGGAAAATGAAAATTGGCTTCCAGCGGCCGTTCCAGAAGCACTCCCGAAGCGTCCACGAACTGCAATTCGTTGCCGGTGCGCAGGAAGGCCACGGGCGCGCGTTCGGTCACTTCCACGCGAATGCGATCCGGCAGAGTGCGCTCGACGGCGGCCTCTTGCACCCAGGGAATCGCCTCGATCTGCTGGCGGCGAGCTTCCAGCGGCACGCGCAGAATGCTTTTGCCCAAATCAGGAGTGAAGACATCGGTGATCGCCGCGCGGCCCACAAACTGATTCCCGGCGATCTCCACCTGGTAGGGATCGCTGAAAGCGACGCTGGGAGAAAACATCAGGAAGCGAATGCCGTAATAGGCGACGCCTCCGGTCGCGACAATTGCGACCATCACGAGCGACCAGCGGCGGTAAGCGGGCCAGCTTTTTCTGCCGAATTTGCGGCGGCGAATCTCCAACGGCTTCTGCCGCCGGAGATAGCGCGGTTCATCGTCGGCGAGCGCCTCGGGCGGGTAGACGTCCGGGCCCGTGTTCATGCTTTTACTGCGTCCATAGAATGACCTCGTTCTCGAGCTCGATGCCGTAGGTGGCGTGAACGCGCCGGCTCACTTCCGCGATGAGGCCGAGCATGTCGGCGCAGCTGGCGTGGCCCGCATTCACAAAAAAATTGGCGTGCCGGTCGCTGACGCGGGCGTCTCCAACGGAAAACCCCTTGAGCCCCAGTTCATCAATCATCCTTCCCGCGGACCCGCCGGGAGGATTTTTGAAGATACAGCCCGCGCTTTTCTGGTTGAGAGGCTGGCTGGAACGTCGTTTTTCGTTGCAGACGCGAATGCCTTCTAAAATTTCGCGGTATGGTTTGGAGGGCAGCTCCAGTTTCACCGCGAGCATAATATCATCGGGCGCAAATGAAGTGTGACGATATTCGAAAGAAATTTCTTTTTCGTGTAGCGTTTCGATTCGCGCATCCGCCGCGCGGTAGATTTCCACTTCGCGGACGTAGGAGCCGATCTGCGTTCCATAAGCACCCGCGTTCATGCGCAGCGCCCCGCCCACCGTTCCGGGCACGCCGATCAGGCCCTCCATCCCGCCCAGATCGTGCTTGGCGCAGGTTGTGACGGTGCGGCCGAGGTCGGCGGCAGCGTCCACGCGCGCGGAATTCCCCTCCAGACGCATTTCATCTTCCCGGTGGGCCAGATGCAGAACCACCCAGGGTAGCTCGCCGTCCCTCACCAGCAGGTTTGTGCCGCCTCCGAGGAATTTGTATGGGACATCCGCGCCGCGAAGCAGCGCGATCAGCTCCGGCAAACAGGGATGGCGCCGGATCAGCAGCAGATCGGTGGTTCCCCCGATCTGGAGCGACGTGCGCTCGGCGAGCGAGGCTCCGCCCATGCGCTCGACGCCGAGCTCCGGGAGAGCTGCAAGAATGCCCGGATCGCTAAGCTTCATCTCTATTCCCCGTTTCCGATCTCATCGCCAACACTCAACTTTCCTTGCGGCCGGCCGGCCCGCTGGGCTGCCGGCTGGGCATGAAGTGCTGCGAGCCCAGCAGCAGGGCGAATTCGTTCAAGGCGCGGTTCACGTTGCCGGCGCCGATGGCCAGCACCGCATCGCCGGGGCGAGCCTCGCGCAGCAGGCGATCGATGCTCTCCTGCAAAGTGCTGCAATAGACCACATTCTTGTGACCGGCGGCGCGAATGGCGTCGGCCAGGGCCGCGGCGGTGATGCCGCGAATGGGCGCTTCGCTGGCGGCGTAGATATCCGTCAGGATCAGCAGGTCGGCCTGATTGAAAGCGCGGCAGAAGTCGTCCCAAAGAAGTTGCGTGCGGGTGAAGCGATGCGGCTGAAAGAGCACCAACAGGCGATCGTAGCCGCATCCGCGCGCCGCTTCGAGCGTGGCGCGGATTTCCACAGGGTGATGGCCGTAATCGTCGATCAGGGTAATGCCGCGCAAGGTGCCCTTGACCTCGAAGCGCCGGCTCACGCCGGTAAAAGTTTCCAGGCCGGCGCGAATCAGGTCGGCGGGAATGTCGAGATAAAGCGCCACGGCCGCGGCAGCTGCCGCATTGCGCACGTTGTGAATGCCGGGCGGGCTGGGCAGGCGAAACATTCCCAGATCCTCTCCGCGATAGGTGAGCCGGAACTCGCTGGCCAGGCCGCGCAGATCCACGTCGCTGATCACCAGATCCGCCTGGCTGGAGGTCCCGTAGGTGATCACCGGGCGCGTGATCTGGGGAATGATGGCCTGCACGTTGGGCTCGTCCAGACAGAGCACCGCCGCGCCGTAAAACGGGATGCGGTTCACGAATTGCGCGAAAACCGACTGAATCTCCTCGAGCGAGGCGTAATGGTCCAGATGTTCGCGATCGATAGTGGTCACCACGGCCACGACCGGCGCGAGTAGAAGGAACGAGCGGTCGCTCTCGTCCGCTTCCACAACCATATATTCGCCGCGGCCCAGGCGGGCCGTGGTCCCGGCGTGGTTGACGCGTCCGCCCACGACGAAGGTCGGGTCCAGGCCGGCCGCGCCCAGGATTGCGGCTACTAAGGATGTGGTGGTGGTCTTGCCATGCGCCCCGGCCACCGCGATGCCATATTTCAGGCGCATCAATTCGGCCAGCATCTCGGCGCGAGGAATGACGGGAATCTTCAGCCGCACCGCTTCCGAGATTTCGGGATTGTCGCGGCGAATCGCGGAGCTGGCCACCACCACGTGCGCCCCCTGAACGTTTTCGGCGCGATGGCCCTGATAGATTTGCGCCCCGAGATTGGCCAGCCGATCCGTGACCGGCGAGAGCCGCAGGTCTGAACCCGATACGGCGTAGCCCAACGTGAGCAGCACTTCGGCGATTCCGCACATCCCGATGCCGCCGATGCCCACCAGATGAATGCGTTTGAAGTTATGAAACGGCCCGGTCATGGACGCGCCACCTCCTCGATCAAATCCACGATCTTCTCGGCGGCATGGGGCCGGGCCAGCCCTCGCGCACGCGTGCCGAGTTCGATAAGCCTCGCGGGATGGTCGATCAGCGCCAGAATCTCCCGGGCCAGGCGGCTTCCGCTTAATTCCGGTTCGGGAATCAGCCGGGCCGCGCCCGCGCGCACCAGTTCTTCCGCATTGCGCATCTGGTGGCTATCGGTGGCGGCGCCGAAGGGGATGAATATGGCGGCTCGTCCCGAGGCGGCCACTTCGGAGACGGTGATCGCGCCGGAGCGGCAGACGATCAGGTCGGCTTCGGCAAAACGATCCGCCATGCTCGCAAAAAACGGGGCCACTTCCGCGTCGATGTTCGTTCCCTTGTAAGCTTCGAGAACGGAATTATATTCGCGCTCGCCGGTCTGATGAACGATTTTCAGGCGGCTGCGTTCTGTGGATAAAATTTTCAGCGCCTCGATCACGGCGCGATTCACCGCGCGCGAGCCCTGGCTGCCCCCGGTGATAAAAATGCGGTAGGGCGGCGCGGGCCGCGGCGCCGGAGCGTCAAAAAACTCCGCCCGCACCGGGCAGCCGGTCATCACCGCGCGGCGCCCCAGCTTTTCGGCGACGGAGGGGAAACCGGCGGCGATGCGCGTGGCCATATCGGCAAGAACCCGATTGGTGAAGCCGGCCTCGGCGTTGGGCTCGAAAATCACGCTGGGCAATCCGGAAAGAATGGCCGAGAGCATCACCGGCCCCGCGGCATATCCGCCCACGCCAAAGCCTGCCGCAAAATGATGGCGCCGCAGAATGGCCAGCGAATCCCAAAACGCCAGCCGCAGCAGCAAAATATTGTGAGCGAACTGCGCCATCCCCATCCCTTTCAGGCCGGCGGAGCGAATCAGTTCCAGCTTCAGCCCCGCTTGTGGCACCAGGCGCGATTCAATGCCGCGCGCGGTGCCCACGAAAATCACGTCCCTCGACGCATCGCGCCGGAGCCATTCCAGCGCCACGGCGATTGCCGGGATCACGTGCCCGCCCGTGCCGCCGCCGGCAATCAGCAATTTCAACCCGCCGCTTCCCCGGCTATCCACGCACTCCTTCGCCCGTGTGCTGGCTGATATTCAAGAGCACGCCCGTGCCCAACAGCATGACGAAAAGGCTTGAGCCGCCATAGCTCATGAACGGCAGCGGAATCCCCTTGGTGGGCATCATGCCCAGCACCACGCCCAGATTGATCAACGCCTGGCTGGCCACCATCACCGTGATTCCCAGCGCCAGAAAGCGGCCAAAGTTGTCGGGAGCGCGCACGCAGGCTTCCAGGCCGCGCCAGGCATAGAGGGCGAAAAGCGCCAAAACGATGGCGCCGCCAATAAATCCCAGCTCCTCGCACAAAACCGCGTAGATAAAATCCGTGTGCGCCTCGGGAAGATAGAAAAGCTTCTGGCGGCTTTCCATCAGGCCCACGCCGGTCAATCCGCCCGAACCGACGGCGATCAGCGATTGCATCAGTTGGAATCCGTGGCCCAGGGGATCGGCGTCCGGATGCAAGAAGGCCATCACCCGCACGTAGCGATAGGAGACGTGCACCACCGCGAAATAGATCGCTGGAATAGCAATGGCCACGGCCGTGCCGATGTATTTCCAGGAAAGCCCGGCAACGAACAGCATGGCCATGGCGATGATCATGATCTCGAGCGAAGTGCCCAGGTCCGGTTCCATCACCACGAGTCCGGCCATCATCAGCACCAGGCCCAGCGCCGGCGCCAGCGTGTGCAGCACGTCGTTCACGCTGAAGCTGCGCGGGCGGCTGCGCAATTCGAGAAACCACGCCAAATAGAGAATCACGGCCAGCTTGGCCAATTCCGAAGGCTGCAGGCTGACCGGCCCGACGCGAAACCAGCGATGCGTGGCGTGCGATTTGTCCAGCGCAAAGACGCCCACGAGCATGGTCAGGACCATGAAGAAATACGTCAGCACGAATTTGGGCTGCCGCAGCCGGCGGTAATCCAGATTGAGCATGGCGAACATGGCGATGAGGCCCAAGCCGAGCCACAGCAGTTGCCGCAGCAAAAAGTGGTAGCTATTTCCGTACTGCTCGCGCGCCGTAAGCGCCGAGGCGCTGAACACCATCACCGCGCCGCCCAGGCACAACGCGATCGTGGCCACGAACAACCAGCGATCTGTTTCGGCTCCGCGCATCGCGTTAAACCTCGCGCCCCCGCGCCTTCACCGCCGGCGGCGCTTCCGCGAGCTCGCCCACCAGTTGCTTGAAGACGCGTCCGCGATGTTCGTAATTTTCAAATTGATCGAAACTGGCGCAGGCCGGAGCGAGCAGCACGGTCTCGCCCGGCCGGGCGCGCTCGAATGCCAGCATCACGGCACGCTCCAGAGTGCCGGCGCGCTCGAGCGGCACCGCGCCCGCGAGCTGCGCCCCGATCTTCTCCGCGGCCGCGCCGATCAGCAAAACCAGGCGGGCTCGCTCGCGCAGCAGCGGAATCAGCGGAGCGTAGTCGCTGCCCTTATCCTTGCCGCCCAGGATGACGAATAAGCCGCCGGAAAAAGATTCCAGGGCCTTGATCGTGGCGTCCACATTCGTGGCCTTGGAGTCGTTGAAGAAATTCACGCCGGAAATCTCGGCCACGAACTCCAGCCGGTGCTCCACGCCCGGAAAGGTGCGGACGCCCCCGGCGATCTCTTCGGGCGCGGCGCCCGCCAGGAACGCGGCGGACGCGGCGGCCAGAACGTTTTCGAGATTGTGTTCGCCGCGCAGCGAAATATAGGAGCGGCGCAGCAAGGGGACCTCTTCGCCATCGCGCCGGAAGATAATCTGATCGCCGCGCAGATAGGCGCCGCTGGCCACTCGCTTCTCGCGGCTGAACCAGAAGATCTGGGGGCGCGCGGGCGCGTGCTGCGTTGCCGCCAGGTCGTCCGCGTTGATCACCGCCGAGTCGCGCTCGGTTTGGTTCTCGAAAATGCGCGCCTTGGCGCGGGCATAATCTTCAAAGGACGCGTGCCGGTCGAGGTGGTCGGGCGTCAGATTCAGAAAGACGGCCACGTCCGGCCGAAACGAATCGATCCATTCGAGTTGGAAGCTGCTGAGTTCGGCCACGGTGATGCTCTTGTCGGTCGACTGATCCGCAAAAGCGACAAGCGGCGTGCCGATATTTCCGGCAACCACCGCCGGCAAGCCCGCGCTGGCCAGAATATGGCCGATGAGCGAAGTCGTCGTTGTTTTTCCGTTCGAGCCGGTCACGCCGATCAGCCGTCCTCGCAGGAAGCGCCAGCCCAGTTCGATTTCGCTCCAGACGGGCACGCCCGCGGCGCGCGCCGCCACCAAACCCGGGTGGTTCGCCGGCACTCCCGGACTGGGCACCACCAAATCTTGTGCCGTTAACGCGGCCAGCGCGCCGTCGCCCGATGCGCCCGACGCGCCCCCAAAATGAAGCGTGCAGCCGAAGGGCCGCAGTTGCGCCATGGCTTCGCCGAATTGCTCCGCTGGGCGATCGTCGATGGCGGTCACCAGGGCGCCCCGCGCGGCGCAGAATTGCGCCGCGGCGATGCCCGTGCGCGCCAGTCCCAGCACCAGCACGCGCTTGCCTGCGAGTTCGATTCCTGGACGCACCATTACCTCAGCTTCAACGTCGTCAACGAAAACAGCGCAAACACCAGCGCCACGATCCAAAAGCGCACGATGATTTTCGATTCGCTCCAGCCGGCCAGCTCGAAATGATGATGCAGGGGCGCCATGCGGAAGATGCGCTTGCCCGTCAGCCGGAACGAGGCCACTTGCAGAATCACGGAAAGCGCTTCGAGCACGAAAACTCCGCCCACCGAAAACAGCAGAATCTCCTGCTTGATGGCCACGGCCACTACGCCGATCGACCCTCCGATGGCCAGCGAGCCTACGTCGCCCATGAAAATGTCCGCGGGGTGCGCGTTATACCAGAGAAAGGCAAGCGCCGCCCCCACCAGCGCCCCGCAAAAAATGGTGAGCTCGCCCACTTGCGGCAGATGCTGAATATCGAGATAGGCGCTGAAGCCGGCGTGGCTGGTGACGTAAGTCAGCACCGTCAAGGCGCCCGCAGCCACCACCACGCAGCCGATGGCCAAGCCGTCCAGGCCGTCGGTGAGATTCACCGCGTTCGACGAGCCCACCATCACCAGGATCACGAAAGCCAGAAAAGGCAAAAAGGCCGCCGGCCAAAAATAGCGGCTTCGCAAAAGCGAATGCACCACCAGGTCCGGCCGAAAATTCTTGAAGAACGGCACGATCAGCTGCGTGGAATAGCTGTGGTTGATGGTCATCAAAAGCAGCGCCAGCGCCGCCGCGAAGCTCACCAGGATCTGGAAGAGGATTTTCGACCGGCCGGTGAGGCCCAGATTGTGGCGGCGCACAACCTTGTTGAAGTCGTCGGCAAAGCCGATGGCGCCGAAAGCCAGCATGGAGAAGATCGCGAGCAGCACATAGGCATTGGAGAGGTCGGCCCAGAATAAAGTGGGCGCGAGCGTGACCGTCATGATCAGAATGCCGCCCATGGTCGGCGTGCCGGCTTTCTTCTGGTGCGAGCTGGGCCCTTCCTCGCGAATGAACTGGCCAATTTGCAGTTGCCGCAGGCGCCGGATCATCCAAGGTCCCAGAATCAGCCCCAGAAAAAGAGACGAAAGGCTGGCGAGCGCGGTGCGCACGGTGATATAGCGAAAGACGTTGAGCAGGTGCGCCTGGCGCGGCGGGACGTGGTAGACGAGGTAGTAGAGCATTTCAGTTGGTAATCCGCGCCGGCACCGGTGACGCTTCTTCCGCCAGCGGATATTTCGCCCGCAGCGCTTCGACGATGCGCTCCATCTTCACTCCGCGCGATCCTTTCACCAGCAGCAGATCGCCCGGCCTCACAAAATCTGCAAGAAATTCCGCGGCGGCGGAAGAGTCGCCGAAGAAGAGCGCCTGCGACGCGGGCATGCCCGCGCCGATCGCGCCGTTCACGATTTCCGCGGCCTGGCCCTGCACGGCCACGATGCAGTCGAGCCCCTGCGCGGCGGCTGCGCGGCCCGCCTGGCGATGCAGATTCGCGGACTCCGGCCCCAGCTCCAGCATTTCGCCGGCCGCCAGGATGTGCCGGCGATAGATGCCGCTCTTTCCTCCCGATTGGGCTCCGGTATGAGATAAAAGATCGATCATCGCCGCCAGCGCCACGGGATTCGAGTTGTAGCTGTCGTTGATCACCGCAAAGCCCGCGGCAAACTCCAGCAGCCGGCCGCGCATCTCCCCGACTTTGATATGGCGGAAAACATCCGCGGCCTCGCTCGGGCCGATCTCCCAGACGCTAGCCGCAGCCATTGCCGCCAACGCGTTTTCGATGCTGTGGCGGCCGGGCAGCGCCAGGCGAAGCCGGGTGCGCTCGCCGTGGGCGATCAGGTCGAATTCGGAGCCGGCCGCGCCGTGGTCCTGAATCTTCTCGGCGCGAAAATCGGCCTGGGCGCCGCAGCCGAAGGTCAGCACGCGCCCGCGCGCCACTTCGCTGAAGCGCGCCACCCGCGGATCGTCCACATTCAATACCGCGACGGGCTCGGGACCGGCCAGGCCTTCGATCAATTCGCGTTTGGCCAGCGCGATTTCGTCGACGGAAGCGAAAAACTCCAGGTGCACCGGCGCCACGCGCGTGACCACGCCCACCTCGGGCTCGGCAATCTCGGCGAGACGCCGCAATTCGCCGCGATGGGACATGCCCAATTCCACCACCACGGCCTTGTCTTCCGGTTCCAGCCGCAGCAGCGTGAGCGGCAAGCCGTATTCGTTGTTCAGATTGCCCTCGGACTTCAAGACGCGGAATTTCGCGCCCAGCAGCGCCGCCAAAATCTCTTTCGTGGTTGTCTTTCCGACGGAGCCAGTGACCGCGGCGATGCGCCGCCCCCAAGCGCGCCGAACCGCTTGCGCCAGCTCCTGCAGCGCGGCCAGCGTGTCGCTGACGGCAATGAGTCTTCCGCGAATTTCCGCGGGGTAGGCGGAGGCGCGCTCGCTGGCCACGACGGCGGCTTCCGCTCCCGCTTGCAAAGCAGCCGCCACGAAATCGTGTCCATCGTGTCGCGGGCCGCGAATAGCGATAAACAGCTGCTCTCGGCCCACCGCGCGAGAATCAATCGAGACGCCGGCCAGCCGCGCCAGGGGGGAGAGCCCCGGGGGAACTGCGACACGCAAAGAGTCAGCAACCTCTTGAACCGTCCACCGCATATCGTCCTCAGCGGGTTCGTCCTCACCGCACTTCCGGTTTCATTCCCGATTCATTCCCCGCTTGGCTTCCTCAATCGCCATAGCCGCGCTGGCGCAAAATCAGCCGGGCCACTTCCCGATCGTCGAAGGGGATGGTGCGCCCCTTGAGCACCTGCGTCGTCTCATGCCCCTTGCCGGCCAGCAGAACCATATCGCCGGGCCGGGCCTGCTCGAGCGCCAGTTCCACCGCGCGCTGGCGGTCCGGCTCGACCAGCACCTTGGCGGAAGTGCGCTGCAAACCCACGACGGCATCGTTGATGATCATGAGCGGATCTTCGCTGCGCGGATTGTCGCTCGAAAGCACCACCAGGTCGCTCAGCCGCCCCGCCGCCGCGCCCATCAGCGGACGCTTGCTGCGATCGCGTTCGCCGCCGCAGCCGAAAAGTGTGATGATGCGGCCGGCGGGATGCAGTTCGCGCGCGGTCTCCAGGAGCTTCTGCAAGGCGTCGTCGGTGTGGGCGTAATCCACCACCACCATGAAGGGCTGACCGACGTCGATGCGCTCGAAGCGGCCGGGCACCGCGTGCAGGTCCGCAATGCCGGCTTCGATCACTTCCCGCGGGAAGCCCAGAGCGATGCCCGCGCCAATCGCCGCGAGCACGTTATAGACGTTGTTGCGTCCCACCAGCGCCGAGTGCACTTGGATCTTTCCCAGCGGCGTCTCGGCCACGAAATCCAATCCTCGCAGCGTCAACGGAAATTTCTTGGCGGTGACCTGAGCCCCGGAACCGAGGCCGTAAGTAAGGGTCTGCTCCGCGGCATCGCGGAGCTCTGCGCCGTAAGGATCGTCGATATTCACCACGCCATTGAGCGCCCGGCCCGCGCCGGTGCCTTCAAACAGGCGGCGCTTGGCGGCGAAATAGTTCTCCATGGTGTTGTGAAAATCGAGATGATCGCGGGTCAGATTGGTGAAGACGGCCACGGCGAAGCGGCAGCCCCACAGGCGATCGAGCGCCAGGGCATGCGAGCTGCTTTCCAATACCGCGTGCGTCCCGCCTTCGCGCACAATTTCGGCGAAGAAGCGCTGCAGGTCCAGAGATTCCGGCGTGGTGGTTTTGGCCGGATAGGTTGCCAGCGGAGTGCGATATTCGATGGTGCCGAATAAGCCGCTGCGCAAGCCCGCCGCATGGACGATGGAATCGAGAAGAAAAGCTGTAGTGGTTTTGCCGTTGGTGCCGGTGATGCCGGCGAGTTGCAACCTGTCCACGGGGCAATCGTAAAAATTTGCCGCGATGGTGGCCAGCGCTTTGCGCGCATCGGGCACTTGTACCCACGCAACGGAGGACGGCAGGGACGCCGGCAATGTCTCTTCGCTCTCGATCAGAGCGGCTTGCGCTTCGGTGGCGTCTGGCGTTGCGTCGGGCGCACCCAGGGCTTGCGCAGTAACGGCTGGAGACGGCAGTTCGCTCACTATAGCCGCCGCGCCGCGCTCGACGGCGGCGGCGACGAAGCGGTTGCCATCCGTCTTTTCGCCGTGGATGGCGACAAAAAGGGAACCTGCCGCGGCGCTCCGGCTGTCGTAAACGACCGAAGAAATCTCCGCGTCCGGATAGGGCAGAGGCTCGCTCGCCCCGGCGCCCGCAAGCAATTGCCGTAGTTTCATTCCAGCGCCTGTAAGTATAGGCCGCCCGGAAGGCTTGCTCAATTTTGCAAAGCCCTCGTGTGCCGAAGATTCCAGCAGCGCTACCTTGGGCGAACTTGGCCGCGAACTTCGCTGTGCTCTTCGCCGCGCCGGCCGCATTACCGCGCCGCCTTATGAACTGGCGTTGGAGCGCGCAATTGCGCTTGGGTGAGAACCGGGCGGCCAAATTGGAAGATTACCGAAGCGCCGGCGCGCACCATCGTTCCCGGCTCGGGCGACTGCGACTGCACCGTTCCCGCGCCGACCAGCACCGGATTTACGCCCAGCTGCACGCAAATCTCCGTCACCTGCCGAACCGTCTTCCCGCTTAAGTCGGGCACCGACACGCCCTCGCCCGCGGCCAGCTCCACCGTCTGCGCCGGAAGCAGTTCCGCATCCGCGGCGGAAACCACGGGCGCTGCCGAAGCCGATCCGCCCGATGAGGAGTCGACCATACTGACCGGCGTGAATTGCGCCGGATCGTAATCGGAAACGTCGGCGGATTCGGCTTGCGAACGCCGCGCGGCCCGCAAGGTCGCCGGCGCAACGGGAACATCGCGCGGCACGCTGAGATAAGGCAGCACTTGCTCCGCGATTCGTTTGAAGACCGGCGCGGCCACCGAGCCGCCTTCATGCTCGCCCACCGGCGAATCGAGCTGCACCAGAATCGTGACCGCGGGATTGTTGATGGGAGCAAAGCCCACAAACGAGGCGATCAGCTGCGTGGGGGAATAGCGGCCGGTGGCGGGATCGATTTTTTGCGCCGTGCCCGTCTTCCCCGCGGCGGTATAACCATCGAGCTGCGCCTTGGTTCCCGTGCCGGTGAGGACCACGCCTTCGAGCATCGCGCGCATGGCCGCCGCCGTGGTCTCGCGAACCACGCGTTTCGGCTCCGGTTGCGGCTCCTGCTCCACCTGCGCTCCGCGCCGCAAAGCCAAAACCACCCGAGGCCGGTACAGCAGGCCGCCATTGGCAATGGCCGAAACCGCGTTGATCATCTGCAACGGCGTCACGCCCACTTCCTGGCCCATCGAGATGGAGCCCACCGAGACCGGCGTCCAGTTTTCGAGCTGCCGCAACAGGCCGCGGCTTTCCCCCGGCAGATCGATTCCGGTGGGATCGCCAAAGCCGTAAGCGCGAATGTATTGATAAAACTTGGGAGCGCCGAGGCGCAGGCCGATTTTGATGGCGCCCACGTCGCTGGAATGCGCCAGAATCTGGGCCACGGTCAGCAAGCCGTAGGCGTGGTGATCGCGGATGCGGTGTCCCGCAATGTAGATGGCGCCCATCTGGCAATCCACCACCTCGTCGGGCGAGGTGATGCCCTGATCGATGGCCGCCGAGAGGGTCACAATCTTGAACACCGATCCCGGCTCGTAGAGCGCGCCGATGGCCCGGTTCATGCGAGCTTCCCCCGGGCTGCTGCCCGGAGCGTTGGGATCGAACTTGGGCCAGCTGGCCATGGCCAGAATTTGGCCGTCGTTGGGATCCTGCACGATCACGGTGCCGGCCTTGGCGTGAGTCTCGCTGATCGCCGTGGCCAGCTCTTTGTCGGCGACGAACTGGATATTTTCGTCGATGGTCAGCTCGACGCTCGCGCCCGTTTCCGGCGCCTTGTCCGCGCTCTCATACCAGCGGTTGTGCGCGTCGGTGAGAATCAGCATGCGCGAAGCCTTGCTGCGGATGCGGTCGTCAAGCTGGTATTCGATCCCGCCGATGCCCTTTTCGTCGATATCAACGTAGCCGAGAACGGCGGCCGCCAAGTCGCGCTTGGGATAGAAGCGCTGGTTCTCTTTCTGAAAATAGATTCCGCGCAGGTTGAGCTTGCGGATGCGCGCCACCGTGGCCGGCGGCAGCTTGCGGGCGATCCACACGAAGGAACGCGAGGAGCTGAGCCGCGTGGCGATTTCATCCGGCGGCAAACCGACCACCGGCCCCAGCAGGCTGGCGGCGCGATCGTTATCCTCGATCTCCGACGGAACGGCGAAGCAGGAATCGAGCGACGTGCTCATGGCCAGCTCCTGCAGATTGCGGTCGAGGATGTCCGCGCGCTGGGGACTGATGGAGACGATGTGCTGCTGCTGCCGCTCGGCGCGGGCCAGGTATTCGCCATAGTGCAACAGTTGCAGATCGGCCAGGCGGGCGGTGGCCCCGAGAGTCCACAGGCCCAGCGCCGCGGCCACGATCAGCAAACGATTCTGAGGGCTGCGGAAATCCATTCCCGTACCCCGGCCCTGCATCTTGGGGATTCAGATCAATTCAGAATTCTTCGCCGGATCGCCCGCCTTCGCGAGCGAAGTCATCAGGCTCGGCCGCCAAACGCCCAGCGGCCTGAAATTCATTGAACGCGGAAATTTCCTGAGGGGCGAACCTGGGCGACGACCGGTTCGGACGGTCCCTCGAGCGGCGCCACCTGGCCCGGTATCGGCGCGGTCAGCTTCAATTGCGCGCGGGCAATGGCATCGATTCGCGAGGGCGCGCGCAGCCCGGCCTCTTCCAGCTTCAACTGCTGATTCAGCTCGGAGGCTTGGGAGCGCTCGGACTTCAGAGATTCCATCCGATAGCGCAGCTGCAAATATTCGAAATGCTGCCAGGCGTAGAAGAGGAACGCGGCGGCCAGCAACGCGCCCAGCCCGATCAGGCGCGCCATTTCGCGCAGCCGGCCGGAAGCGATGGGGCGCGCCAGGCGCGAATTATCGATCCGCTTGACGGTGTGAAATTCGGTCACGATGCCAACCGTTCCGCCGAAAACTCCGGCAAGATCTTTTCGAGCTTCTCGGCCACGCGCATCTTCGCGCTTCGCGCGCGGGGGTTCGCGGCAATCTCCGCGTCGCTGGGACAGATCACCTTGCGCGTGAGCACCTGCACCACGCCTCCGCTGGCCAGGCGGCGAAACTCCTGCTTCACCATGCGATCTTCGAGCGAGTGATAACTCAACACCACCCAACGTCCTCCGGGAGCTAATGTGGCCGGGGCTCGGTCTAGAAACTGCCCGAGTTCCTCCAACTCTCGATTCACCGCAATCCGCAGCGCCAGAAACGTTTTTGTCGCGGGATGCAGTTTCTGCCTTCCCCTTGAAGTACGAGCCCCTGCCACAATCGTTGCCAGATGTTCGGTGCCGCGAATCGGCCGCGCACGCACGATGGCCCTGGCGATTCTTCTGGAGTCCCGCTCTTCGCCCAGGCGATAGAGCAGGTTGGCGAGTTCCGTTTCGGCCGTCTCGTTCACGATGTCCGCCGCGGTCAGCGCCATTCTCGAATCCATCCTCATGTCCAGAGGTCCCGACTGCCGAAAGGAAAAGCCGCGTTCGGCGGTGTCCAGTTGCAGGCTGGAAACGCCCAGGTCCGCCAGAATTCCGTTCAGCGGAGCCAGGTTCAGTTCCCGCGCGACCTCGTCGATCCTCGAAAAATCCGCTTGCACCAGCACGATGTTTCCCTCGAACTCTTTCAGCCGTTCCCGCGCGATCTCCAGAGCCTGCGCGTCGCGATCCAAACCGATCAGCCTGCCCGTCGTCAGGCGCCGCGCGATCTCCACGGAGTGCCCGCCCAGCCCCACCGTCGCGTCCAGGTACGTTCCGCCGGGCTCCACTCTCAGCCAGTGCAGCGCTTCCTGCGCCAGCACCGGCGTATGGCTCGCGCTCAAACTCTAAAATCCGTCCTCGCTACGCTCGCGGCAGCGCGGCTTTCGGCCGCACCGCTAAATGCCCAGAACGTCCAGGGTCTTTTCATCTTCGTCCGTGATCGGGCTAGCTTTCAGGTTGTCCAGGAACCGCGTGTGGTTCCAAACCTGGAGGTAAGTCAAATTCCCGAGCACGTCCACGTCGCCGCGCATCTGCGCGGACTCGCGCAGGATTCCCGGAATCAGCAAGCGCCCCTGCCCGTCCAGCTCTACCACTTGCCCGTAATAATTCGTGCGTGTCAGAAACTTCTGCTTGGTGCGGTTGTGCGAGGAGAGCAGGGCCAGCTTCTCCTCAATCTCGTTCCAGATCTTCATCGGATACACCCGCACGTAATCGCCGTTTTCGCTGGTCACGTAGAATTTGTTCCCGTATTCGCGCAGCTCCTCCAGGTAGGCAGCCGGGATCTTCACCCTGCCCTTCTCGTCCACCTTCGCTGGATAGTTGCCACGAAGCACTGGAGAACTCGCCACGTAACCGTGAATTCAGTTCGTTTCTCACCACTTCACTTCACTGTTCGCCACTCTCTCCCACCTGGCCCCACATCTTAAACTCTCTTCCCGGCTTGTCAACAAGAAAACGGTGGCGAAGTTAGATTTTTGTGGGAAAAACCGCGGATTGGGCCCGTAGTGCCGCAAAACTACCAGGCATTGTACTCAAGCGAGAATCGGCGCATATATGTCGGTTTGGTGTTTCCAAAGCGATCTGGCAGGCTTGTATCCAATCAGTAAACAAATGGCGAACACCGGGCGAAACGATCCGAATTCCCACTCCGTCACCGGCGCAGCGCGCGACGAATGGCGCTGTAAAAATCCCCGATATTCGGGATGTACGTCTTGCCCCGGGCCGGGGAGCCTTCGCCGCTCCTCAGAATGCGAATGATTTCCGTAGGCGGTATGCGCGTGGCCACACTATCAACCTTGGAGAAGCGCACCACGCGATCACTTCCGATCACGAACACGGAAGGCTTGGCGATGCCACACTTCTCCCGCGGACTATAAATGTCCCACTCTTTCACGAGGCGGCGTTCGGTATCGTACAAAATTGGAAATGCGAGCCGCAGTTCGCGCCGCAGCGCCTGGGATCTCTCCGGGGGATCGACGGAAACGGCTGCGACATCCGCCCCAGCGGCGCGGATCTCTTCGTAGTGGTCGCGATAATCCGCCAACTGGCGAAGGCAGAACGGTCACCAGTCTCCGCGATAGAAAACCAGCACGAGCGTATCCTGCGAGAGAAGCTCTGAAAGCCGCCGGAGTTTTTCTGAGGAATCCGGAAGCTCGAAGTCGGGCGCGACGTCACCGGCCGCAGGCGTGTTTGGTGACGGCATAACGAAAGTTTAATCCTAGATCGTCGGCGAAGAAGAAACGGCTACAAGCGGCCCAGTCTTAGCCCGGTGGAGGACCGACGCGCAGATTGGAGAGATCGCGCAGCACCTGGCGCTCGTCGGGAGAAAGTCCATTCACGAAGGATTCGTCGTCGAGCTTAGCGGCCCGATCGGAATCGCTCAGATCGCGCAGATCGCGCAACTTGCCCAGGACCACCTGCCGGCTCGCCGGCGGCAGCTTCTGCCATTCCGGCAGCAGCGTCTGCTGAACGTAGCGGCGCTGCTCGGGCGTCATCTGCGCGAGAACGCGTTCGCGCTGGAGCAAGGTCTGCCGTTGCGCGGGCGTGAGATTGTTCCACACCTTGAGGCGCTGCCGGATTTGCGTCTGCTGTTGCGGCGGAAGGCTGCGGAAACGCCGGTTATTGTTGAGGAATTTTTCCTGATCCGCGGGCGGCATCTGCCGCAGTTGCTCCACCCAGCCCGGCGGCAAATTGGCACGGGGCGCGGCGCCCGCCCCCGGACTCGCCTCGGGAGCCCGTTCCGCGGGACGCTCCATGCGGGGCCGGCCTTTTTGGGCAAAGAGGTTCGCCCCTGGCGTCAGAAGCGCCCAGGCCAGCGCGGCGATCCCGAATTGAGCGAACCTCGGCACGAGCTGGGTCTCTTCTCCTTTGTCCCTTCAACTCCAAACCTGCTTACATCCGGTTCAAAGATTGCGGCGCGGCGCTCTGCTGCGGTACGGGCAGCTCGGAGAGCGCGTCGAAGCTCGTCAGCACGTCGTAATCCTCGAGCACGGGAAGATTCTTGATCGCGCCGAAGTCGGCCTCGCTGCTCTGCACCGCGGCACTCTGGCCTGGCACGGCAAGCCGTCCCGGCTGAAACGACGAGAGCCAGATCGAAGCAATGAGCAGCGCCGTCACGGCAAAAGCCATGCGCGGCGAAGGCCTGATCCAGCTCCAGAAGCCGCCGCTGCCGGCCTCTTGCTGCACGCGGGCGCGCACCAGGCTATCGAATCCGGGCGAGGGCATGATCGGCGGCAGCTCCTCGAGTACGTCCCACATGGCGCGAAAGCCCTCGGCGCGCTCGCCGCAGGCGCCGCAAGTCGCCAGATGGGCCTCGAATTCGCGCCGCTCGCCGGCGTGCAGCTTGCCGTCCAGGTAGGCAACCAGCTTTTTTTCCGTTTGTGTGCAGTTCATCTTACAACCTCATCTCCCAGGCCGTCCGGCCTGAGCTTGCACCTGAGCCGCCGTCTCGACCAGCGGCGCCAATTCTACTCGCAGCGTTTCATAAGCCCGGAAGAGAAGAGATTTGAGGGCGCTTTCCGAACACCCCAGCACCCTGGCGATCTCATCGTAATCCATCTCCTGATATTTGTGCAGCAGAACCGCGGCCCGCTGCTTCTCCGGCAGAGCTTCCACGGCGCGCCGGATGCGCTCGGCGCGATCCCGCCGGATCAGCTCCAATTCGATGCTCGGCTGCCGGTCGGCGACTTCCAGGGCCGGCGCTTCGTTCTCCCCATCGGCCGCCCCGAACGAGTGATCGATGGAAATTTCCTGGTGGCGATAGCGACCGTCGCGCAGAGAGTTCAGCGCCAGGTTGGTGGCGATGCGGAACATCCAGGTGGTGAACTTCGCCGAAGGCAGATATTCGCCGCGCGCGCGATACACACGCAGAAAGACCTCCTGCGCAAGATCCTCGGCCGCGGCGGCGTCCCGCACCATGCGGTTGAGAAAATTAACGACAGGTGTCCGGTACTTGCGGAGTAGAAGCTCGAAAGACGAATCGTCTCCGGACTTCACGTCCAGCATGAGTTGGACGTCGGACCTGGCCATGGCCTCCACATTGTATCGAACCCTTTAGCCATCAAAAAGTTGCGGCCATAGGCGTCCGCGTTTCCGTCATTAACTCTCGCGCTCCGTCCGGCACGGCCGCCGCCGGGAAAGGGGATTCCGCCGCCTTCGCCGTAGGCGAGGCCCACCAGGCCGGCGAGTTGTAAGCCCTGCAAATCGCGCCGATTGGGGTCCGCTCGGGTTCCGACCGGAATCCAATGGCTAGGCAGCAGGTAAGGGCCTAAGTCGGCCCAAGCACCTACGCGGGCACTTGCCCAAGCAGTTGATGGTTTGGGGCTTGAGGGCGCGAACCGCGGTCCCGCGGGATCAGCCGGAGTGGCGGAAGAGAATCACGTCGCCTTCCTGCACGATGTAATCCTTCCCTTCCAGGCGCACCTGGGCTTTCTCGCGCGCGGCGGGCCAATCGCCGGCGGCCAGCAAATCCTGCCAGCGCACCACTTCGGCGCGGATGAATCCGCGCTCGATGTCGGTGTGAATGGCGCCGGCGGCGTTGACGGCGCGCGTGCCGCGGCGAATGGTCCAGGCGCGCACTTCCGGCTCGCCCGCGGTGAAGAAGGAGATCAGCCCCAGCAGATCGTAGGTCGCGCGGATCAGCCGGTGCAGCCCCGGCTCTTTCAAGCCATACGCCGCCAGAAGCTCCGCGGCCGCGGCGTCATCCAGCTCGGCGAGCTCGGCCTCGATGCGCCCGCAGATGGCCACCACGGCGCTTTGCGGACGGCCCAGCAAGCTCTGTAGCCCGTGCCGCTCGACGGCGGTATCGAGCTTATCGGCTTCGTCGTCGCCAAGATTCAGCACGTACAGCATGGGCCGCAGCGAAAGAAACATGAAGCCGCCGAGAACCTTGCGCTCTTCGGGCGTGAATTCGAGCTCGCGCAGCGGATGTTCGCTTTCGATGGACGCCTTGCAGCGCAACAGCGCCGCCTGCTCCTGCTCGATGGCGGTGTCTTTCTTGCGCTTGAGGTCTTTCTCCACGCGCTCCAGGCGGCGCTCGATCTGCTCCAGGTCGGAGAGCATCAGCTCCAGATCGAGGGACTGCGCGTCGCGCAGCGGATCGATGCTGCCCGCCGGATGCGGCACCGCGGGATCGTCGAAGACGCGCAGCACGTGCGCCAGCGCGTCCACTTCGCGCAGCGGCGCCAGCGCGGTATCGCGCGCTCCCTTCTTTTCCGTGGAGCGGGCGATGCCTCCCACGTCCACGTATTCCACCGTGGCATAGGTGACCTTTTTCGGCTTATAAAGCGCGGCCAGTTGATCGATGCGCGGCTCCGGCACGCGCGCCACGCCGACGTGCGTGGCGCCTCGCGCCGCTTTGTCGTCCAGGTGAGCCCGCGTCAGAATGCGGAAGAGAGTTGTTTTGCCGACCTGCGGCAGCCCTACGATTCCGGTTTGCATAAGCCGCAAATCGTAGCACAGCCCGCGCGTCCATCAGCCGCCGCGCTACATTTCGGCCGTGCGTGGCTCGCGTGGCCGTTTCCGAAGCGCTAAATCTATCGGCACTTTATCCGGCGCTTCCCTGCTTGATTCGGACCAGCGGAATGGCAATCTGCCCGTCGCGCAGCCCGTTCACATTGGCGGGAATTTTTCCTCGAACCATGGCGATCTCGTCGCAGTCGGTCAGCCTGGGGCAATGGATGCAATCCTTGTAGATCTTGTCGGGCAACTCCTCCCGGCGGGCGACTTCAAAACCCAGGTGCGCGAAAAACGAAGGCGTGCGCGTAAACAGGCATACGCAGCTCACTTTATGCCGCCGCGTCTCCTCCAGCAGCGCGTCCACCAGCAGCCGCCCGATCCCGCATCCCTTCCGGCTCGGAGAGACGGCGATGGAGCGAATCTCCGCGAGATGCGAGCCGTACAGGTGCAGGGCCCCGCAGCCCACGACGCCGCTCTCATCTTCGGCGACCACGAAATCCCGCACGTTTTCGCAGAGTTCGGGGATGCTGCGAGGCAAGAGGGTGCCGTCCTGAGCGTACAGCTCGATGATCGCGTGGATGCCCTCCACGTCCGGCAGAACCGCGTTGCGGGTCTTGATCGCGTCCATCTCCCTAGCGCACAGCGTATCGCATATTTATCGCATATTTATAGAACAGGGTGCATATATATGCAGATGCGTCAAAGCGTAGCACAGTTTCCTGTCGGGGGAAATTAGCGCGATAGAGTTGTCGGCGAAGAGCTGCTTGTTCCCGGCACTCCAGGAGTGCTCTTGGGGACGCGGCTGGTGAAGAAGAGCGCCAAGAGGCCGGCGATGAGCACGGCCATCTCCAGGTTCACCGAGATGCGATGCAGCCGGTCGAAGGAAGCGCGCAGCGCGTCGGTGGGCGGCGCCGCGGCCACCGAACCCATTTGCGCCCGCAGCGCGTCCATCGTGCTCATCACCCAGAACTGGGAGATAAATGTCAGCACCAGCATGACGATCACCAGCAGCGGCGCCGGACGCAGCAGCGCCATCGCCGAGCGCCCCCATATGGCCGTCACCAGCAGGTAGATGATGCCGGCTACGATGCCCAGCAGGTGCAGGCGGCCCAGCGTCAAACCAATCAGCGCCCCGGCCTGGTCCTGCGTGAGCACGGTGAAGGCCGCGGGCGCCACGATCGCGCCAAAATAAAGAATGCTGCCCACCCAGGTGCCCAGCGTCAAAAATTGCAGAAAGCGAACCACCGTGCTCATGGCCACCTCGGAATTCGAGCATGCCCGCTGGCGCCCGAATTTTCCGTTCCCATTGCCGCGCGAATCGCCCTTCGACTTACTGGATCGACTTTAGCAGGAGTTCCGTGCAATTGTCGCGGGCAGCCTGCGCGATTCTCTGGCCTGGGCAGCCAGCGTTCCGGCTTGCTCAGGCGCTCGCGGCTCCGCCGTTGCGGCCTTGGCTGTGCTTGCGGATGAAGCATTCGCACAGCCGCCCCGAAAGCCCGCCAGAATTGGGGATCGAACCGGCGCCCCCGCAAATAACGCAGGCAGGCTCTCCCGAGGCCGCTTCGGCCTCGGCCTCGTCAGGCGCTTGCGGAGCCCACGCACCGCGTTCCATCTCTTTCTTGCGCCGCAGCAAAATCGGCGGGTAGCGCAGGCCCTCGCTCTGGCAGGCGCCGAGAATGTTTTCGAGGGCGCGGCAGAGCGCGCCAGTTTCCGCGGGACGGCCCGCGCGGCTCCATAGAAGCTCGGCCAGCGCGAGGCCGCGGCTCTCGTCGAGGGTCAACAGGGCGCGATCGATCTCCAGCAGTCGGGTCAGGGTCATGTCAGGTCAGTCTCCTTTCAATTTTGGATTTGGGATTCTCTTGCCAGAAAAACGGAAGAAAAAACTGCGGATTCCTGTAAGCGCGGTCAGCTGGCGCCGCTGATTGTGGCGGCACCTTGCAGTGGCTCAAGCACAGCCTTGAGTTGCGGCGCGCGGTTTACGTTCGTGGTCCAGGATGACTTGACCTGACCACGCCTGACCTGCCTGACGGGGACGCGCCGCCGCATGCGGCCCGCAGTACGTGGTCCGCCGTACGTGGTCAATGATAAGTTGCGCAATTTCTCCGCTGCGGAGAAATCCCGCAACGGTCATGGGGCCAAAAAATCATGGAGCCAAAAAATAAACGCGCCGCGCCCAGCGCGCGCGGGCTCCGCGTTTCCACCCCAGGCGCAGCCATCCGCGGCGCACCAGTTCGCGCTGCGCCGCTTCGCGCCGATCGCGGCCCCAGCCGAGAATCTCCTGCAGCGTGCTCGGTTGCACGTAAGTGCAGCCGGTGCGCCCGTCGGCATAAGCGCCGAGCACGGCGCGCAGCACCTTGGCGTCGGAGGAGATCCCCGGGTCCTTCAGGAATCGGGCGGCCAGGCGCACCATGAAATCGGTTGTGGATTTGGAATCGGGCATCGCGTGACGGAAAAAATCGAGGCTAAAAATAAAAATGCCCGATCTCGTCGGAGACCGGGCGCACTTTTCTACGGGGGAACTCTAGCACGCTGCGCGTTTTCCTGGGCAGGGATCCGCCTGTTGATATCCGACCCGCTGTGGATTTCCGTGTGTAAGCGAATCCGATGCGCCTATTTCGTAACCACTTCTTAGGCACATCGGCCCAGGATTGATTTCTTTGCTGCGCGCACTTGGGGCAGAATGAGAAGGCTTGATGGTGGGCGATAAAGGACTTGAACCTTTGACCTCCCGCGTGTGAGGCGGGCGCTCTAACCACTGAGCTAATCGCCCATGGACCTGGCAGCATCACAAGATGGGCAGCTGACGCGCTTCTCTTGTGACTATCGTTTTTAGCAAATGCCCGGGGACGCGTCAATGAAAGCGCCGCCATCACGATGACCACAGCCACCTCTTCCCTGATCACCCAATTGCAAGGCGCCATTCGGCGCGTGATTCGCGGCAAGGACGAAGCCATTGAACTGGCGCTCATCTCCCTGCTGGCGCGCGGCCATCTGCTGATCGAGGACGTGCCCGGCGTGGGCAAGACGACGCTGGCGCAGGCCCTGGCGCATTCGTTCCAGTGCTCCTTCCAGCGCATTCAGTTCACTTCGGACATGCTGCCCAGCGACGTGGTGGGCATCAGCGTCTTCAACCAGATCGAGCAGCAGTTTGAGTTCAAACCCGGCCCGATTTTCGCCAACGTCGTCCTGGCCGACGAGATCAACCGCACCACGCCGAAAACCCAATCGGCGCTGCTGGAGGCCATGAACGAGGCCCAGGTCACCGTGGACGCCCACACCCACGCGCTGCCGCAGCCCTTCATGGTGCTGGCCACGCAAAATCCCATCGAGCACCACGGGACCTACCCGTTGCCCGAATCGCAGATGGACCGCTTCCTGATCCGCATCCGCATGGGCTATCCCGGGCGCGAAAGCGAAAAAGAGATCCTGCGCAGCCAGGCCCACGCGCACAGCGGCTCGAACGTGCAGCCGGTGATGGAAGCAAGCGACGTCCTGGCCATGCAACGGACCGTGAGCGCCGTGCGCGTGGACGATAGCCTGCTCGACTACGCCCTGGAAATTATCGAGAAGACCCGGCAGAACGAGCGGCTCGTGCTGGGCGTGAGCCCTCGCGGCTCGCTGATGCTGCAGCGCGCGGCGCAAGCCCGCGCCTTCGTGGAGGGCCGCGACTTCTGCCTGCCCGACGACTTCAAGCAGATGGTCCTGCCCGTTTTCGCGCACCGCGTGGTGGTGAACGCGCGCTACGCTACCACTCAGAAAAAAGTGGCGCAAGCCGAGGCTATCCTTTCCGAGATTCTGGACTCCACCCCCGTCCCGCTGTAACCGCGATGGCTTCCACGGATTTTGCCAAGCACCACGCCCCTCCCAAGCGGGAACTCTGGCGGGAGAAGGTCGATTGGCCTGCCTGGCGCACCTTCGCCATCGCTGTCATCTCGCTCGGCGCCGCGCTGTTGCTGGCGCTGTACTCGAGCGTGGCCGCCGAAGATGGGCGCACCTCCGCCGCGGCGTTTTCCGCGCTCAGCGCGCTGGCGCTCTCCGCCTGGGTGGCTTTCACGGTAGTCCCGGTGCTGGCGCGGCGCACGCCCCTGCGATGGCTGGCCTATCGCATGGACTATCGCGTGACGCGCGAAGGCATCGTTTACCTGGCGGGAATTTTTATCATCGCGCTGGCCGCGCTCAACACCGGCAATAATTTGCTGTTCATGACGTTGGCCTGCATGCTGGCGGGAATCCTCATCTCCGGATTGCTTTCGCAGATCGTGCTGAGCGGCGTGGAGCTGCGCCTGGACCTGCCCGAACATATTTTCGCCAACCAGCCGGTCATGGCGCTGGCGGAATTAACCAACCATAAGCTGCGGCTGCCGTCTTTTTCGCTGCGCCTCGTTGGTACGAAGGGAGGCGCCAAAGGGGGCGCCAAGGCTGGCGCGCCGCGCCGGGGCAAATCCAAAGCCGCCGTGTCGCCGGCCAGCGACATTCTCACCATGCCGGTCTATTTTCCTTACTTACCGCCGCGGCAACAGTCGCGGCAGGCGGTGCAACTGATCTTCCCGCAGCGAGGCGTTTACCGCCAGGATAGCATCGGAGTGCAAACCCGATTTCCCTTTGGCTTCCTGGAGAAAACGCGGCAGGTGGAGTCGAAGATGCAAGCGGTGGTTTACCCATCGGTAGCTCCCAGCGAGGAGTTCTATGAGGTCCTGCCTCTGGTGACCGGCGAACTGGAAAGCTTCACCCGCGGTCGCGGCAACGATCTCTACTCCATCCGGGACTACCAGACGTTCGATAGCGCGCGCCATGTGGACTGGAAGGCTTCGGCCAGAACGGGCTCGTTGCAGGTCCGCGAGTTTGCGCGCGAAGACGAACGCCGCGTTCTGCTGGTTCTCGATCCGTCTATTCCCGCCGACGGCAAGCCCGAGGCAGCCCACAACGCCGTCTTCGAGCGCGGCGTGACGCTCTGCGCCAGCCTGGCCTGGCATTTTTACGAGATTAATTCCGTGCTGGCCTTTCGCAGCGGCGCTTTCGAGACAACCATGGCCCCTGCCGGCGAGAACATCTACGACATTCTGCGCCATCTGGCTTCCGCCGCGCCGGCCGCCGGGGAAAGTTCGCTGCTGAGCGATCTGGCCGACCTGCCCCAGACGTTCAAGATCATCCTCACCGCGCAGCCCCGCGGCTCGATTCCCACCAGCCTCTGGAGCACCTCCTTCATCGCCTTCCTGGAATGACCTGGTGTCTATGCGACAGGGCTCCTGTAGCTCAGGTCGCCCGCGATTTGTGCGGGAGACCTGAGGCTCTTCGCATTTGCCCAGCAGTTCTGTCCTAAGCCGCCTCCGGCAATGAATGCCGCGCGCGCCCGCGCTTGCGGCACGCGCAACAATGGCCCGACAATGGCGCGATGCCTGCTTTCGCTAGCGCCCCCGCGCCTCGCACGAACGAAATCGTCGCCGCAGCCGATCTGCCCGCATTCCACGGGAAGCTGCTGGGCTGGTTCGCCGAAGCCAAGCGCGATCTCGACTGGCGCGCGACGCGCGACCCTTACTGCGTGTGGATCTCGGAAATCATGCTGCAGCAGACGCGCGTGGCCGCGGTAGTTCCTTACTACCGGCGATTCCTCGAGCGCTTCCCCACCGTAAACGACCTCGCCGGCGCGCGCATCGACGCGGTTCTGCGCCACTGGGCCGGCCTCGGCTATTACAGCCGCGCGCGCAATCTGCACCGCGCGGCCAAGGAGATCGTGTCGCGCCACGGCGGCGAATTCCCAAGCCGCATGGAAGACGCGCTGGCCCTGCCCGGCATCGGCCGCTACACGGCCGCTGCCGTGCTCAGCATCGCCTACGGCGCGCCGCACGCCGTCCTCGACGGCAATGTCGCGCGCGTGCTGGCGCGCCTGGGCGCGATTCGCGGCGACTTGCGCCGGCCTCGGCGCTGGCGCGCGCTCAGCGCGGCGGCGGACACGCTGCTTCCGGCGCCGCCGGAAGCGGTGCCCCGCGCAGGCACTCCCGGCGACTGGAATCAGGCCATGATGGAACTCGGCGCCACGGTCTGCACGCCGCGCGCCCCGCGATGCGACGCCTGCCCTGTCTCCCGCTGGTGCCGCGCGCATGCCCTGGGCATCGCGCTGCGCCTGCCTTCGCCGGGGCGCAAACCGAAGCCGGTGCGCCTCGCGCTCTCTGCCGCGGTTTTGCTCGACCCGCGCGGCCGCACCTTGCTGGTGCGCCAAAAGAGCGCTCACAGCGCATTATTCTCGAACCTATGGCATTTCCCCGCAGTGCAATCGGCACAAGCGGCGCCCGAAAAGCTGGCCGCCTACCTGCGATCCGAATTCGGCATCACCGCCGCACCCGAACCGCTGCCCCCGGCGCGCCACACCGTTACCTTCCGCAGAATCCTGCTCGCGCCATATCTAGTGCACGTACCTAAGCTCCCTCGACCAAAATCGCTAAGGACAGCCACCGTGCGCACCCCGCGTCTAGCCGACCTCGACCGCCTACCTATCTCCAGCGCCACAAAGAAGATCGCCGCCTCCGCCCGAACTCGGGCATAAAGGCGGCTAAACCCAGATTACTGTTTCGCGCGGGCCCGGAAGCGCCGCCCGGCGAGGATGCTAAACTGGACGCAGCTATGTCCGCCCCGCCAATGATCGAGCGCCCGTCCGCCTCCGTAACGGGCGAATCCGCGATTCCCTACTCCGCCCTGGGGCGCTATTTCGAGATTTCGCTATTTCTGCTGCTTCTGGTCAGCGTGCTGGCGCTGGTCTCCACCGGAAAGCTCGATCTCGTTAGCATCGGTCTCGCCCCGGCGGCGCTGCTCTTCAAAGGCTATCGCTGGTGGAGGGGCCGGGGGCCGGAGATCAGCCACCGCACGGCCACCTTCCTGGTGATCTTCTACTTCCTCTGGTTTCCCGCGGACCTGTGGTGGGTTTCCCGGAATCTCGCCGCAGACGCGCAGAATCCGGCGCTGTACGCGGCGCTGCTGGCGGCGGTTCACCTGCTGCTCTACGCCATGGTGGTGCGCCTTTACAGCGCCCGGACCACCCGCGACTATCTTTTCCTGGCCCTGCTGGCCTTCAGCGCCATGCTGGCCTCCGCCATTCTCACCGTGGACACCATGTTTCTGTTCTTCTTCCTGGTGTTTCTGGCGCTGGCGGTCTCCACCTTCATCGGCCTGGAGATGCGCCGCAGTTCCGAGGGCGCGGTCGGGCCGCAGTTCGCGCCGCGTTCGGCCTCCGCGAACAGGCTGCAAAGGGCTCTGGGCGTCACTTCGGGAATCGTTGCGATCGCCTCGCTCGCGGCCGGCGCGGTGATCTTCTTCCTGATTCCGCGCTTTAATGCCGGCTATCTCTCCGGCTTCAACTTGCAGCCCTCGCTGATCACCGGCTTCAGCGACGACGTCGAGCTCGGCCAGATCGGGGAGATCAAGAAGAGCAGCGAAGTGGTCATGCGCATCACTGTGCGCGGCAACCCGCTGATCGCCCGCAACATGCACTGGCGCGGCATCGCCCTCACCACCTTCGATGGCCGCCGCTGGTACACCGAAAGCCACGATCCTGCCGCCCTGGGCGAAGGCTTTGACGGCTGGATCACCGTCCCCCCGGAAACTCCCGTGGAGCGCCGCTATTCGCTGCCGCTCCAATATACGGTGATGCTCGAGCCGGTCGCTTCCGACGCCGTCTTCGTGGCTTCCGAGCCCGAGCGCATTCACGGCGATTTTTTCGGCCCGCCGCTGCCCGGCCGCTTCTTTCGCCGCTCTTATCTCACCGAGGATAAAACCGGCTCGCTGGCCAATCCTTTCCACAATTTCGAAGCCCTGCGCTACGACGCAATCTCCGAGTTGCCCGAAGTGCCCCCCGACGCTCTGCGTGCTTCGGCCCAGACGTATCCCCAAACCCTTCGCAACACCTATCTGCAGCTGCCCCGGCTCGATCCGCGCATAGCGGCGCTGGCCAAGACAATCACCGCGCGAGCCCTCAATCCTTATGACAAGGCCCGCGCCGTGGAAAGCTATCTTCGCAACAATTACGGCTACACGCTGGACCTCAGCGGCACTCCGCCCACCGATCCCCTGGCCTACTTCCTTTTCCAGAAGCGCGCCGGCCATTGCGAATACTTCGCCGCCGCCATGACCGTCATGATGCGCTCGCTGGACATCCCCGCTCGTTACGTGAACGGCTTCCTGGCCGGCGAATATAACGACGTGGGCGGCGACTACATCGTGCGCGCCAGCGACGCTCATAGCTGGGTGGAGGTTTACTTCCCGCGCTACGGCTGGATCACTTTCGACCCCACCCCGCCCAGCAGCGAAGTGGCCGGCGGCGTCCTGTCGCAATTGGGACTCTATTGGGATTGGTTCCAATTGCAGTGGAGCGAGTGGGTGGTGAACTACGACTTCGTGCACCAATTCACGCTGGCCCAGGGCGTACAGCGCGTCTCCCGCCGGTGGACTTCCAGCCTCCATCAGACCTTCGACCGGGACCGCTCCGCCGCCGCCGAACGCGTGCGCAAATGGGCCACGGAGGCTTCCTCAATTCCGGCCTGGGCGCCGGTCCTGCTGGCGCTCCTCGCCATCGCCGTGCTGCTGATTTGCAACGGCCGCTTGCGCCAGCGCCTGCTCTTCTCCTGGAAGATATGGGCGTGGAAAATGGGCGCGCCCAAAATTGGCCTGGGGAAGGAAAGTTCGGCCGCTCAAACCGCCTCGCTTTTCTATCAGCGCATGCTGCGCCAGCTGGAACGCGCCGGTTGCCGCAAATCGCCTTGCCAGACGCCGCTGGAGTTTGCCGCTTCTCTTCCCGCCCGCGAATTTGCCGCGCCTGCGTCCCAGCTGACGAATCTCTGCATGGCCGCGAGGTTCGGTGGCCAGAACATCGAATTTTCGCGCCTCGCGGACGTGCTGGACCAGCTCAAACTGGCCCTGCGAGGGCGCTCCCGCCGCGCCAAATAGCGCGCCTCGCGCGCTGGCATTCATCCCTGCTGGACGGGATTCTTCCCTGGCACAGCCTGCCTCGCCTCGTCTTTGATTTGCGTCCGGGGACTTGCTTCGGGCCCTCGTTTCCGGCCGCGCCCCATCGCCTGTGCTAAAATTGCAGTTCTTGTCCTCAGATAAAAACATGCCGAAGGTGGGATTCATCAGTCTGGGCTGCCCAAAGAACCTCGTCGATACCGAGGTCATGATGGGCATTCTGGCCCGCAGCGGCTACGAACTCACGCCCCGCGCCGGCGATGCCGACGTGCTCGTGGTAAACACCTGCAGCTTCATCGAAGCCGCGCAGCGCGAGTCCGTCGACACCATCGTCGAAATGGCCGAACATAAAAAATTCGGCCGCGCCCGCAAATTGGTCGTCGCCGGATGCCTGGTGGAACGCTATCGCCAGCAAATCCGCGAGCAGATTCCGGAAGTGGACGCCGTGATCGGTACCGGCGAAGTGGAGCAAATTCTCACCGCCATCGAAGGCGAGCTTCGCGCCGCGCCTCCCGCCGCGCCCGCGTTTCTCTACCATGACGCCACGCCGCGCGTGCTCTCCACGCCCCGCCATGCTGCGTACATCAAAATCGCCGAGGGCTGCGATCACCCTTGCTCCTTCTGCATTATCCCCCAGCTTCGCGGGGGATTCCGCAGCCGGCGCTTTGAATCCGTGGTGCGCGAGGCCGAAAATCTCGCCGCCGCCGGAGTCCGCGAAATCACGCTGATTGGCCAGGACACCACCTCCTACGGCGAAGACCTCGGCCTGCGCGACGGCCTCCCCGATTTGCTCGCTCGCCTGGCGCAAATCGAAGACCTGGCCTGGGTGCGCTTTCTCTACGCCTATCCCAACCGCCTCTCGCAGCGGCTAATCGACACGATGGCCGAGCACGCGCGCCTGGTGAAATATCTCGATATGCCTTTGCAACACGCCGGCCGCGGCGTGCTGGCGCGCATGAAGCGCGGCTCGAGCGGCGCCGCCTTCCTGAAGCTCCTCGAACGCGTTCGCCGCACGATTCCCGAAGTCATGCTGCGCACCTCCTTCATCGTCGGCTTTCCCGGCGAAACCGAAGCCGCCTTCCGCGAACTGTGCGATTTCGTGCGCGCCGCCGAATTCGATTGGATGGGCGTCTTCGCCTATTCCGACGTGGAAAGCGCGGCCAGCCACGCCCTCGGCGCGAAAGTGGACCCCGAGAAAACCGCCGACCGTCGCGATCGCTTGATGAAGCTGCAGCGCAAAATCTCGGCGCGCCGCCTGCGGCGTTTTGTGGGCCGGACTCTGCCCGCTTTGGTCGAAGGACCGGGCCAGGAGCAAGAGTTGGTCTGGGAAGCGCGCCTGCAAGGCATGGCGCCCGAAATCGACGGCAAGCTCTACCTCAGCGACCTCGAACCGCCATCGGGCGGCGCCCCGGCGCGCCCCGGCGATATCGCCATGGTCAAAATCACCGCCTCGCACGATTACGATCTGGTCGGCCGCGTCACGGAGATCCGCGAGAGCTTGCCTCGCTCCGCCGCGCCGCTCGCATCGCACCCCGCGCGCCAAATCTCCACCGGCTCGCCTCTGCGCGTTTTAGCCTAGCGACGCGCGTCGCACTCTCCGCCCTTACGCATGCGCATCCACGGCGGTCCATTTCTGCCCAAGGGCTGCTACTATCCATCTGTGCGCCAGCGAATCTAATTGGGGGCAGCGCCGCCATAAAGTATCGGCCATGAAATATCGATCATGAAGTTCGAGTGCCCAATCTGCCGCAAGCCGGTGGACTCCGCGTCCGACACCGACTTCCCTTTTTGCAGCGAGCGCTGCCGTCTGCTCGATCTCGGAAACTGGGCCTCGGAGAAATACGTCGTCTCCGAGCCGGTCTTCGACGAAGAAGGAGAAGACGCTCCTGAATCCCGCCAGCCCAAACGTGATGACCGCGAAAACTGAGCGCGCGCGGCCAGTCCTGGCCCTGGCCATCGCCACCAGCTTGGGCGTGGGCTATTTGCCTCGCGCGCCGGGAACCTGGGGCTCCGCAGTGGGCGTCGCGCTCGTGGCCGGCGTGGCCGCGGCCACTCGCGCCGAGTCTGCCCCGCTCCCTTTAATCGCGGAATTCACTCTGATGCTTGGGCTCGCGGCCATCGGCCTGTTGGCCGCTGAGCGCGTCGTGGAGGCGAATCCTTCCGACACGGACCCGGGCTACGTGGTGATCGACGAACTCTCCGGCCAGGCCATCGCATTAGTGGCTGGACTGGCTTTGAGCGCCTGGACCACTCCGCCGCACGGCGTGGCAATCGGCCCAAAGATCACGGCTATTCTCGCGTCCGGGCTGCTGAACTGGAAATATTTGCTGGCGGGATTTATACTTTTTCGCGTCTTCGATATCTGGAAGCCCTTTCCGGCGCGCCGCGCCGAATTTTTGCCCGGCGGCCTTGGCATTATGGCCGACGACTGGATAGCGGGCGCTTACGCCGCCTTGGGACTCTGGCTGATCCGAGCCTTGGGTTTTTGATTGACGCGTCCGATCCGGATGGTCATCCAACCACATACCGGCCGAGAATACACGGGCCGAGAACATACGGGCGCCACCGGCAGACGCGGCTCAGCTCGAGCGCGGTGCGCTCGCGCGTCAGGAGAATTCGCCTCTGCTGGGATCGGTGAGCGCAGGCCTCTCCGAGCTTTGGCCGCCGAATAAAGGTCGCACCCATTGCCAAGCGATTCCACACCTCGCGTCGAGAGCATTGCACCCGCCGCCGCAATTCCCGGCGGCGAGATCGCCATTCATGGACGAGGCTTCGCCGCGAGCAATAACTCGCGCCCCCGCGTGATCTTCGGCGACGTCGAAGCCAACGTGCTGATCGCCGCGGAAACTTATCTGATCGCCCGCGTTCCGGACGGTCCCGGCTCCTCGAGCGTGCGCGTGGCCACTTCCCACGGCACCAGCGCGCCCATGGAGATTCAGCTCGGCGTGCAAATCGCCGACAACCTGAATCCCGTGGCCAACCCGGCCGTGGATGCCGAGGGCAATATCTACGTCACTTACAGCGGCCAGCGCGGCCAGAAAGTTCCCGTCTCGCTCTACAAAGTTACCGCTAACTATCAAGTGAAGCCTTTCGTCACCGAGCTCATGAATCCCACCGGCATGGCTCTGGACCCGGCCGGCGTGCTCTACGTCTCCTGCCGCAATGACGGCACCATTCATCGCGTCACCCCGGACGGCCGCTCTCAGCTTTGGGTGGAAGGCATGGGCATCGCCACCGGGATCGCCTTCGACGCCGAACGCAACCTTTTTGTCGGCGACCGCAGCGGCACCATTTTCAAGATCAGCCCCGACCGGCAGATTTTTGTCTTCGCCACCCTCGAGCCTTCCATCGCCGCTTACCATCTGGCCTTCAGCCCTACCGGCGAACTGTACGTCGCCGGGCCCACCACCTCCAGCTACGATCGCATCGTGCGCATCAATCGCCAGGGCGAGGTTAGCCTTTTTTACCGCGGCTTGGGCCGCCCGCAGGGACTGGCCTTCGACCGCGAGGGCCGTCTCTATGTGGCCGCCTCGCTCAACGGCCGCCGCGGCGTTGCGCGCATCACGCCGGAGGGCCAAGCGGAATTTGTGCTCAGCGGCATGGGCCTGGTGGGGCTGGCGCTTTCGCCCACGCGCCGAGCCGTGCTGGCCACCACCAGCGCGCTTTTCACCATGGATTGGAACGTCGAAGGCCTGCCGCTTCCGGTCTAGTCTTTACTATGCCAGCCATGACTCCCGGCTATGACTCCCGCGCTATGACTCCCCAGCATGCAAGCTGAAATCATCGCCGTCGGTTCGGAACTGCTCACCCCCGACCGCATCGATACCAACTCGCTTTTCCTTACCCAGCGGCTCAACCATCTGGGCATCGCCGTGGCCCGCAAAACCATAGTCGGCGACCAGCACGACCACGTTCGCGACGCCTTCCGCTGCGCCCTCGACCGCGTCGAACTGGTGGTCTCTTCCGGCGGCTTGGGCCCCACGCTGGACGATCTGACGCGCGAAGCGGTGGCCGACCTGCTCGGCCGCAAACTGGTGCTGAATAGCGGCATCCTTCAAGGCATCGAGGCCCGCTTCCGGCGGCTGGGCCGCACCATGCCCGACGTCAATAAACGCCAAGCCATGGTCCCCGAAGGCGCCGATCTGCTGGAAAATTCGCGCGGCACGGCTCCCGGCCTGTGGCTCGAAACCGCGGGACGCTTCGTCGTGCTTCTGCCCGGCCCGCCGCATGAACTGAAAGCCATGTTCACGGACAAAGTCGAGCCGCGCCTGGAACGCCTGGCCGGCGCGACACGCCTCTTTTATCGCGAACTGCGCACCGTCGGCCTCACCGAATCGGAGGTCGAGCAGCGGACCGCGCCGATCTATACGCAGTACCCCGGCGTGCAAACCACGATTCTCGCCGCGCCCGGCGAGATTCAGCTGCATTTGCGCAATTGGTCTTCCGATCGTTCTGAAGCCGAGCGGACCCTCAACGACATGGTGGAGCGCATCTCCTTGGCGCTCGGCGAAAATCTCTTCACCACCACCGGCCAGCCCCTCGAAGAAATCGTCGCCCACGAACTGGCCTTGAGCCACGCCACCGTCGCCACCGCAGAAAGCTGCACCGGAGGTTTGCTGGCCGAACGCCTCACCCGCATTCCGGGAAGCTCCGCTTACTTCCTCGGCGGCGTGGTCTGCTATAGCAACGATTTGAAGACCGCCTGGGCCGATGTCCCTGCCGAAATGATCGAAGCCAAAGGCGCGGTCAGCCCCGAAGTTGCCCAGGCCCTAGCGCAGGGGATTCGCCGCCGCATCGGCGCGACGCTGGGCATTGGCATTACCGGAATCGCCGGACCCTCCGGAGGCTCGCCGGAAAAACCTGTCGGCCTGGTTTATATCGCCTTGGCCGACGCCAACGGCGCACGCGACCGCGTCCTGCGCTTCCCCGGCGACCGCGAGCGCATCCGCTGGCACGCCTCCCAAGCCGCGCTCGATATGCTGCGCCGCTATTTCATCTACGCTCGCCACGGCAAGCCCTCCTGGCCCGCCGCGGTGCAGAGCTAAAGTGCGGGATAAAGACGTGCGCCTCTTCGTCGCCCTCGACGTTCCCGAACAAGTTCGCGAGAAGCTGGCCGAATTGAGCGCGCGGCTCAAGAAAACTTGTTTGAGCGCGCGTTGGGTGCGCCTCGAGAGCGTGCACATCACCCTCAAATTCATCGGCGAAGTTTCGCTGGAGACGGTCGAAAAGATTCGCGTGGCGCTCGGCAGCCTCCCCCCGTTTCCCCCCATCGCGCTGGGCTTCGCCGGTCTGGGCTTCTTCCCCAGCGCGCGCCGCCCGCGCGTTTTTTGGGCGGGCGTCGAAGCCGATCCTCAACTCGCCGTGCTGGCCGGCGCGGTCGAAGCCAAGCTCGAACCTTTGGGCGTTCCCGCCGAAAAGCGCGATTTTCATCCCCATCTCACGCTGGCGCGCTTTGACTCTCCGCAAGGCACTCAGGCGCTCGCCGCCGAGGTGGAAGCTCTCGGAGCGCCCGAGTTCGGCAGCGAAACCTTCCGCGAGTTTCATTTGTATCGCAGCGTGCTGAAACGTTCCGGCGCCGAGTACACTCGTCTGGTTACCTATCCCTTACAACGAGCGCTTCAGCCTTGAATCTTCTCACTTCGCTATCTTTCGGCTGGCTGGCCGCGCAGATCGCATCGCGCAGCACGAACGAATTATGGTGGCTGCCTCTGGCCGCTTATCTACTTGGCTCGATCCCCTTTGGCTATCTGATCGTGAAGCTCTCCGGCGGTGGCGACATCCGCTTTCGCGGCAGCGGCAATATCGGCGCCACCAACGTGGCCCGCGAAGCGGGGACGCTCCCGGGCCTGGCCACGCTCCTCTTGGACGGCGCCAAGGGATATTTCTCCGTCTGGCTCGCCGCGCGCGTGAGCCACGGCAATCCTCGCTGGATGGTTCTCGCGGCGGTGCTCACCATTCTCGGACACACTTTCCCGGTCTGGCTGCTCTTCCAAGGTGGACGTGGCGTCGCCACTGGAGCGGGAGCGTTCCTGCCGATCTGCTGGCAGGCCGTGGTCGGCGCCCTGATCGTCTTTATCCTGGTGCTGGTGTTCTGGCGCTACGTTTCGCTGGCGTCCATCTCGGCGGCGTCTTCGCTTCCCCTTCTGGTGTACCTGCTCTACGCGCCGGGCCACGCGCCGCCTTACGCTGTCTCTGCCGGGGCATCATTCGCCATGCTCCTCATCATTGTCCGCCACCGCGCCAACGTCATCCGGCTGCTCCGCGGCACCGAACCGCAATTTACCTTCCGGCGCAAGGCGCGCCCCCACAAACCGTGAGCCAAAACCAAAACAAAAAAAAGATCGCCATCATTGGCGCGGGAAGTTGTGGCACCGCGCTGGCCGTCGCACTCGGCCGCAGCCGCGAGCCGCATCGCCTCTCGCTCTGGGTGCACGGCTCGGACGTGCTCGCCTCGCTGCGCCAGTCCCGCGAAAATTCCGTCTACCTCCCCGGCATGCGTATACCGGACGACACCGACGTCACCGGCGATCTCGGCGAAGCGCTTGCTGGAGCGGAGATCGTTCTCGGCGTGGTGCCTTCCGCCCACGCCCGCTCGACTTACCGGGCCATGCTCCCTCATCTCGATGCGAAGACGTCGGCTAACACGATCTTCGTCAGCGCCACCAAAGGGCTCGAGCACGACTCCCTGGCACGCATGAGCGAAGTCATCGCCGAAACCATCGGCGAGAAGTTCGCACCCCGCCTGGCCGTGCTTTCCGGCCCCAGCTTCGCCCTGGAAGTCGCCCGCGGCGATCCCACCGCCGTGGTGATCGCCTCCCGCGATTTGCAAGTGGCCGCCGAAATTCAGCGCGAATTCTCCGGCTCCACTCTGCGGCTTTACACCAACGACGACGTCGCCGGCGTGGAATTGGGTGGCGCGGTGAAAAACGTCATCGCTCTGGCCGCCGGCGTCTGTGCCGGCCTAGGCTTGGGCGCAAACACTATCGCCGCGCTGATCACTCGCGGTCTTTCGGAAATGACCCGCCTGGCATTGGCTCTTGGCGGCAGGGGCGATACCCTTGCCGGACTCGCCGGTCTTGGCGATCTTGTGCTTACGGCGACGGGCTCGCTAAGCCGCAATCGTTCGGTTGGCGTGGAATTGGGCAAAGGCCGCAAGCTGGCCGAGATCATGTCTCATATGCGTATGGTGGCCGAAGGAGTGGGCACAACTTCCGCCACCCTTGCGCTGGCTCAGAAACATAAGGTAGACATGCCCATTACCGAGCAGATGTATGCCGTCTTGCACCAGGGCCGTTCGCCCAATGCCGCCATACGCGAGCTTATGGAGCGCCAACTGAAGAAGGAATAGAATGGCCGGTGGCCGGACCCTTAGCGTACGTATCGGATCAAACGATCATCCGTGGCGTTTGGATGAATCGATCGATCGTATCGTGATCCGTCCACACTCCATGCCGAATCGGACCAAATAGAGAAGAGAGCTCGGAAGCGCGCACGTCGCGCTACTTCAGTCACAGGAGTTCGCCGATGAAAGGATTCAAGCAGTTTCTACTCCGGGGCAATGCCGTGGACCTCGCGGTCGGCGTGGTCATCGGCGCCGCTTTTGGCGCCGTCGTGAATTCCATGGTCAAGGGGCTGCTCACTCCCTTCATTGCGGCGGTGGCCAAGCAACCGGACTTCTCCAGCATCAGTTTCACGATCCATGGCAGCAAGTTTCTGGTCGGCGACTTCATCAACGCGCTCGTCTCCTTTCTGATCATTGCCGCCGCCGTGTACTTTGTCGTCGTGCTCCCCATGAACGCATTGATGGGCAAGTTTCAGGATAAGCCGGCGCAGCCCAGCACCAAGAAGTGTCCCGAATGCCTCAGCGAAATCCCCATCGCCGCGCGCCGCTGCGCCCATTGCGCTCAGCCTGTCCCGGTGGACCAAACCGTACCCCCGGCAACAGCGCCCGTCCGAGGCTAGGAATGCACGCCCTGGGAGGTGCCGGGAATGCTCTTACCTAATCGGCTACTTCGGCTTGCGTGCCTCCCCGGCGCATAGCAGCCTCCTAGTAAAATAGGTGGCACCTGGCCATGCCACCCGAGCGCGGCAAATCGTCTCGTATGCGTCGCCCCCGCCTGCTGTTCCTGGTTTTGGGTGCGATGCTCCTCGTCAGCGTCCTTCCCCTGGGCTTGTATCACTTTCAGGTTCTTAGGCTTAGCCAGGAGAAGCTCACCGATACGGAAAGCGTGCAGCAAACTGAGCTCACCCGTTCGGTGGGCGAAGAGATCCAGCTTTTCGACGCCAACCTCTATCAGCAACTCATCAGCGAAAGGCAAATCCTAGCCCTCACCGGCCTGCTCGACCATATTGAAGACCCCGTCCGCGCCCCCCAGGTAACGCGCCTGCTCGAAAATTTCGTCGCCAGCAATCCCAATACGCTCTACCTGACGGCCGTCGGCACGGACGGCAAGGGCGCCGGCGCCGGCAATTTCCGCGCCGACCAGGACCCCTTCGTCAGCAAGGAGCTGCAGCGGGCTTTCTCCGCCTGCATCCAGTCGGTAGTCTTTCGCAGCGAGCCTTTGGCCCTGGGACCGGAAAACCGGCCCGCCTTCGTCATGGCCATCCCGCTGCAAGTCTCGGATCAGTTCAGCGGCATGCTGGCCATGGTCGTTTCTCTCGATAGCATCCTGCGCCGCTTGGAGGAGACCAGCGTCCGCGGCCGCACCGTCTTCGTCGTGGATCACAGCGGGCGGGTAGTGGCACATCCGGACACGCGCCAAGTCGTTCCCGGTACCGACCTGCGCAGCTCTTACATTGTCGCGCAGGCGACCGGCCTGCCCAAGGATCTGCGCACCACGGCCACCGTGCAGCGCTTCAGCAGCGTCGAGAACGGACACAACACCGAGCTGATCGGCACCTACAGCACAATTCCCGACCTGGCCTGGACCGTTATCGCCCAGCGCGGCCTGGAAGAAGCTCGCGACGATGCCGGCGTGAAAGAGCTCAACGCCCAGGCGCTCACTTTCGTTCTCGTCGTCACCGGCGCGGCCCTCATTCTCGGCTACCTCTTCGCCGTGGGCATCAGCACGCCCATCCGCGCCCTGGCCGCCTCCACGCGCGCCATCAGCCGCGGCGAATTCCACGAACGCGCCCCGGTTCGAGGCGCCGCGGAAATCAGCGAGCTGGCCCAAACTTTCAACAACATGGCCGGCGATATCGAGACCTTTATCGACCGGCTCAAGCTGGCCGCCGAAGAAAATCACGAACTCTTCCTGGGCTCCATTCGTATGCTCGCCGCCGCCATCGACGAAAAGGATCCCTACACCCGCGGCCATTCCGACCGCGTGGCCAGATACTCCGTGCTCATCGGCCAGCAACTGGGCCTCTCGCCCGAGGAATTGGACAAATTGCGCATCTCCGCCCTGCTGCACGACGTCGGCAAAATCGGGGTGGACGATCGCGTCCTGAAGAAGCCTGGGGCCCTTACCGCGGAGGAGTTCGAGATCATGAAGCAGCACCCCAGCAAAGGGGCCAACATCATGCGCCCGGTCGCACAGCTCAAAGACGTGCTTCCTGGAATCGAGCTGCACCACGAGCACATCAACGGCAAGGGCTATCCCTACGGCCTGAAAGGCGACGAGATCCCTTTGATGGCCCGCATCATTGCGGTCTCGGACACTCTGGACGCCATCACCACCAATCGTCCCTATCAGTCCGCCATGGATACCGAAGCCGCCCTCGAAATCATCCGCAAGGTTGCCGGCACTAAATTCGACCAGAAGGTCGTGGAAGCGCTGGTGAGGATCGTCGATTCCGGCAAGCTCCGCATCGCCCCCGCCCTGGTCGAAGTCTGACCAGCCCTAAATCGCGCCTTCGTTGCGTTCGGCCTCCGAACTGCTTCTCGCGGTAAAATCGATTGGCTCCATCGAAATTCTGAATTGTACGTTGCGAGACATCTGAGGTATTTTTCTTTGATGGCTGGTAGCGTGGCAACCGCCCTCCACCTTACAGTGCTCGCCCCTCGGCGCAGCGCTTAACTGCACCAACCTGCAGCTATGCTTGGGCCGCTTTACAACGCGGGTTTGCCATGGTATTCAGAATGAACGCTAAAATGGGTGAAAAGTATCCATTTCTCGGCTTGCCGCCTGCTCAGGGCCTCTATGATCCCCAGCAGGAACACGATGCTTGCGGCATCGGTTTTGTGGCCGATATTTCCGGGCACAAGTCGCACGATATCGTCCTCAAGGGCGTTCAGATTCTGATCAATCTGGCGCACCGGGGCGCCTGCGGCTGCGATCCGCAAACCGGCGACGGCGCCGGCATTCTGATCCAGATTCCGCACACTTTTTTCCAGCGCGAGTGCTCCCGCCTGGGCTTTGAGTTGCCGGCTCCGGGCGAATACGGCGTTGGCATGGCGTTCTTGCCCGTCGACCGCAACGAACGCATTCTCTGCGAAGGAATCCTGGAGCGCATCGCCGGCGAAGAAGGGCTCACGGTGCTCGGCTGGCGCGATACGCCGCTCAATGGAAACGCCATCGGCCGCCTGGCCCGCGCCACGCAGCCCTATATCGAGCAGATCTTCATCAAGCGCGGCCCCGACATGGATCAGGATGCGCTCGAGCGCAAGCTTTACGTCGTGCGCAAGCGCGCCGAGAGCGCCGTCGCCGAATCCGACTTCAAAGAGAAGGGCTTCTTCTATCTGCCCTCGCTCTCTTCGCGCACCATTATTTACAAAGGCCTGCTGCTGGCCCCCCAGATCACCGACTTTTACAAGGAGCTGCTCGACGCGGAAGTCACCAGCGCCCTTTGCCTGGTGCACCAGCGCTTCTCGACCAATACTTTTCCCAGCTGGCAGCTCGCGCACCCCTATCGCTACATCTGCCACAACGGCGAGATCAATACGCTGCGCGGCAATATCAACTGGATGCACGCGCGCCAATCCGTGCTAGCCTCTCCGCTCTTTGGCAACGACATCAAGAAGCTCTTCCCCATCATCACACCCGGCGGCAGCGATTCCGCGATGATCGATAACGCCGTGGAACTGCTCACGCTGGCGGGCCGCAGCCTGCCGCACGTGATGGCCATGCTCATCCCCGAGGCTTGGGAGCACGATTCGACCATGCCCGAGGACGTCAAGGCTTTCTACGAATATCACGCCTCGCTCATGGAGCCCTGGGATGGGCCCGCCGACGTGGCCTTCACCGATGGCCGCATCATCGGCGCCAAACTCGACCGCAACGGCTTGCGCCCCGGCCGCTATCTCGTCACTAACGGCGGCCTGGTGATCATGGCCTCCGAAGCCGGCGTGCTTCCGGTGAAGCCAGAAGAGGTGCGCATGAAGGGCAGGCTCGCGCCCGGCCGCATGCTGCTGGTCGATACCGAGCAGAAGCGCCTGATCACCGACGAGGAAGTGAAAAAGCAGTTAGCGGCCCGGCGGCCTTACCGCCAATGGCTGAAGGAAAATCAGATCACGCTGGACGATCTTCCCAGCCCTCAGCGCGTTCAGGCCAGCGACCACGAAACCATCCTCATGCGCCAGCGGGCCTTCGGCTACACCGATGAGGATTTGAAGACCGTGCTATCGCCTTCCGCGACGCAAGCCGAGGAGCCGATCGGCTCGATGGGCATCGACACGCCCCTGGCCTGCCTTTCCGATCAGCCGCAGCTGCTCTTCAGCTATTTCAAGCAGACCTTCGCGCAGGTCACGAATCCAGCCATCGATCCCATCCGCGAAGGCCTGGTGATGTCGCTGAATACCTATATCGGCTCGGAAGGAAATATCCTCGACGAGACGCCCAAGAATTGCCACACGCTCAAGCTACGCCATCCAATCATCTCCAACTGGCGCCTCGAAAAACTGCGCCGCGTAAGCTGGGGCGATTTTCTGGCCACTACCCTGCCCATGGTCTTCCGGGTGGAGGGCGGCGAAAAGCAGCTCGAAAAATCCATCGAGAACCTATGCAGGTCGGCCTCGCTGGCCATCAAGTCGGGCTACACGCTGCTGATTCTCTCCGACCGCGCCGTGGACCACGAGCATGCGCCCATACCCAGTTTGCTGGCGTTGTCCGCCGTTCACAATCACTTGATCCGCGAGAAGACCCGCAATCAGGTGGCGCTGATCGTGGAATCGGGCGAGCCTCGCGAAGTCATGCACTTCGCTCTGCTGCTCGGCTACGGCGCCAGCGCCGTCAATCCTTACCTGGCCATCGAAACGCTCGAGGATCTGCATCGCCGCGGCGCTTTCCCGCTCGACTACGCCTGGGACAAAGTTTTCAAGAATTATATGAAGTCGATCGACAAAGGCCTCTTGAAGACCTTTTCCAAGATGGGTATCTCCACCCTGCAGAGTTATCAGGGCGCTCAAATCTTCGAGACCATCGGCCTGCAGAAATCGCTCGTCGAGCGCTACTTCACCGGCACCGCCTCGCGCATCGAGGGCGTCACCATGGAAGTCCTGGCGCGCGAGACCCTGCTGAAGCACGCCTTCGCCCTGCAGTCTCCCAGCGAGTCCGATACCGAGCTGCGCATCGGCGGCGAATATCAGTATCGCGTGCGCGGCGAGCGCCATCTGTTGAACCCGATCACCGTCAGCAAACTCCAGCACGCCGTGCGGCAGTCGAAATTCGAGACCTTCCAGGAATTTGCCGCCGTGGTGAACCAGCAGAACCGCGATTTGCAGATGCTCCGCGGCATGTTTGACTTCAAGCCCGCTGGAAAACCTGTGCCGCTCGAGGAAGTCGAGCCCGCCGCCGATATCGTCAAACGCTTCGCCACCGGCGCCATGTCCTTCGGCTCCATCAGCAAGGAAGCACACGAAACGCTGGCCATCGCCATGAATCGCATCGGCGGCAAATCGAACACCGGCGAAGGCGGCGAGGACGAAGCTCGATTCCAGCCCGATGCCAATGGCGACCTCCGCCGCAGCGCCATCAAGCAGGTGGCTTCGGCGCGATTCGGCGTCACCACGAACTACCTCGTGAATGCCGACGATCTACAGATCAAGATCGCGCAAGGCGCCAAGCCCGGCGAGGGCGGACAGCTGCCCGGCCATAAAGTGGACGACTTCATCGCCCGCGTGCGCCATTCGATTCCCGGCGTGGGCCTGATTTCGCCTCCGCCGCACCACGATATCTATTCCATCGAAGACCTGGCGCAGCTTATCTACGATCTCAAGAACGCCAATCCCCGCGCGCGCATTTCGGTAAAGCTCGTCGCCGAAGTCGGCGTCGGAACCGTGGCCGCCGGAGTGGCCAAGGCTCATGCCGACGTTATCCTGATCAGCGGCTATGACGGCGGCACCGGTGCTTCTCCCATCAGTTCCATACGCCACGCCGGCATTCCCTGGGAACTCGGCCTTTCCGAAACGCAGCAGGTGCTGGTGATGAACGACCTGCGCAGCCGCGTGCGCGTGCAGGTGGATGGCAAGCTGCAAACCGGCCGCGACGTGGCCATCGCCGCCATGCTGGGAGCCGAGGAGTTCGGATTCTCCACGGCGCCGCTGGTCTCTATGGGCTGCATCATGATGCGCAAGTGCCATCTGAACACCTGCCCGGTGGGCGTGGCCACGCAGGACCCCGAATTGCGCAAGAAATTCCAGGGCCAACCCGAAGACGTCATTAACTTCTTCTTTTTCGTGGCTGAGGATTTGCGCAGGGTCATGGCGGAACTCGGTTTCCGCAAGGTCGATGAGATGGTCGGCCGCGTAGATTGCCTCGCGCAGCGCACGGACATCACCCACTGGAAGGCCAAGGGCATCGATCTATCGCAGTTACTTTACAACCCGCCGGTGCCCGGCCACGTCGGGCGGCGGCAACTTCAGCCGCAGGATCATGGCCTGGAAGCGGCGCTCGACCGCCACTTGATCAAGCAGTGCCAGCAGGCCCTTGAAAAGCAGGTCCCGGTTTCCATCAGCCTGCCCATTCGCAACGTGCATCGCACCGTGGGCGCCATGCTCAGCGGCGAGATTGCGCGGCGTTATGGTTCCGCGGGCTTGCCGGAAGATACCATTCGCATCCATCTGAATGGCTGCGCCGGCCAGAGTTTTGGCGCGTTCCTGGCCAAAGGCGTGAGGCTCACTCTCGAAGGCGATGCCAACGACTATGTCGGAAAAGGGCTCTCCGGCGGCAGGCTGATCATCTATCCGCCGCGCCACTCCGAGTTCGCGCCGGAAGAGAATATTCTGATCGGCAATGTCTGCCTCTACGGCGCCACCAGCGGCGAAGCCTATTTCAACGGCATGGCCGGCGAACGCTTTGCCGTGCGCAACTCCGGCGCCACTGCCGTAGTGGAAGGCGTCGGCGATCACGGCTGCGAATATATGACCAACGGCCTCGTCGTCGTGTTAGGCCGGGCCGGCCGCAACTTTGCCGCCGGGATGACCGGAGGCATCGCCTACGTGCTCGATAACGTCGGTGATTTCGGCTCGACCTATTGCAATCGCAACGAGGTCGATCTCGAACCCGTCTCCGAGTCGGCGGACATTCTCCTCCTGCACCGGCTGATCAGCCGGCATGGCGAGCTGACCGATAGCCCGCAGGCCAAGTGGATTTTGCAGAACTGGGAGGCCATCCTTCCGAAGTTCGTCAAGGTGTTCCCGCACGAGTATAAGCGCGTCCTGGGCGTTCCTCGGATTCCTGCCGGCATGCTCGCCGCGCAGGCCGGAACACACGCCCCTGGGCACGAGGTTCGTGGGTAAAATTCGTGGGTAAAACTACCGGGTTCAAGGAATTTACGCGGGAGATGCCGGTACGGCGGCCGGTCGAAGAGCGCGTCAACGACTACTTCGAGGTCTACTACCTCTTTCCCGAGGAAAAAGTTCGCACCCAGGCTGCCCGCTGCATGGATTGCGGCATTCCCTTCTGCCACACCGGCTGCCCGGTTAACAACATCATTCCCGATTGGAACGACCTCGTTTACCGCGACCAGTGGAAAGAAGCGATCCGGGTCCTGCACTCCACCAATAATTTTCCCGAATTTACGGGCCGCATCTGCCCCGCGCCCTGCGAAGCCGCTTGCGTCCTGGGAATCAACGAACCGCCGGTAACCATCAAGGTCATCGAAAAGAACATCGTCGAACGCGCCTGGCAGGAGGGCTGGATTCAGCCCGAGCCGCCCGAGATGCGCACGGGCAAACGAGTTGCCGTGGTTGGTTCGGGGCCTTCCGGGATGGCCGCGGCGCAGCAACTCAATCGCGCCGGGCACCTGGTCACTCTGTTCGAGAAAAACGACCGCCTCGGCGGCCTGATGCGCTACGGTATTCCCGACTTCAAGATGGAAAAGCACGTTCTCGACCGGCGTCTCGTACAGATGTCGGACGAAGGCGTGCGCTTTGAGACGGGCGCGCACATTGGCGGGAATGTGCCGGCCAAGGATTTACAAAAAGAGTTCGACGCCATCCTCTTATGCGGCGGCGCGGAAGCTCCCCGCGATTTGAATGTTCCCGGCCGCGAGCTGAAGGGCATCCACTTCGCAATGGAGTTCCTGCCCCAGCAGAATAAGCGCAATGCCGGCGACGATGTGCCCAACCAGATCCTGGCCACCGGAAAGCATGTCATTATCATCGGAGGCGGAGACACCGGCGCCGATTGCCTGGGCACCTGCCACCGGCACAAAGCGAAATCTGTGCATCAGTTCGAGATCATGCCCAAGCCGCCGGAGATGCGTGCGTCGAGCACGCCCTGGCCGCTGTGGCCGCTGCAAATGCGTTCGGAGAGCTCCCACGAAGAGGGCGGATTGCGCGAATGGGCCATCGGAACCACGCATTTTAGCGGCGACGAACATGGAAACGTAAAGAAGCTGCATGGCATTCGCGTGGGGCCGCCGCCGAAATTCGAGCCCCTTCCGGGAACCGAATTCACTCTCGACGCCGATCTCGTCTTGCTGGCCCTGGGTTTTACGGGGCCGGTGAAGCGCGGAATGGTCGAACAGTTCGGCGTCAATCTGGACGCCCGCAGCAATATCGCCACGGACGCAAACTACATGAGCTCCGTCCCAGGAATCTTCGCCGCCGGCGACATGCGCCGCGGCCAATCCCTGGTCGTCTGGGCCATCTCCGAGGGCCGCAAAGCCGCCGCCGGCGTAGACAAATTCCTAATGGGCACCACCCGCCTGAAGTAGGCATCCGCCGAGAATCAGCGTGGACCTGTAGGAAGTTCGCTGAGAGAGCGCCTTAGTGCGTCATCCCATAGATGACGTAGTTGATGGCGATGCGGTAGGCCATGGAAGTTGCGCGTTCGGGATAGTCCGGGCTATCGGCCCATTCCCAAGCGTCCCCCACGTCGCTGTTGTGGCAGATGGCAATCACGATGCGGCCTTTGTCGTCGCGAACGGCGCGCCATTTGGGCACCTGTTCGTCCGGCGCATAACGGCGCCCTCCCCAGATAAAACGCGTGCCAGGAATCTGGAAGCGGTCGTCCAGGTCGTACATCGTATGAAAAATCTCGTCGCTGTCTTTCAAGTCTTCCACCGGCCGGTCGGGAAAGATCATGCGCAATCCCGCCATCATGTTGTTCCATTCGTAGTCGCCATGAGTGTCGTCGAAAAACATGAATCCGCCCCGCAATAGATAGTTGCGGATGCGGTCGGCCTCCGCTTGCGAAAGGACCCACGCGCCGGGATCCTCGATGAAAATCCACGGCCAGTTGTAGATATCGTCGCTGTGGGCGTCCACCACCTGCTCGGCCACGTGCGTGTCGATGCGCGTCAGGCGAACGAAGCCCTCCACGAGCTGGCGATCCGATTTCGGATAGTCCGCGGCCCAGCGTTGAAATCCGCGACGAAAGCCGCCGCCATAGCCCATGTCGTAGTGAAATCGGGCGAAGGTCCACTCGACCCTTTGCCGTGCGCCCACGGGCATCTCTTTTGAGTCGTCTTCTTCCCGCTGAAAACGGTCGAAGCCGCGGCGTTGGTAGGCCAGCAGGCTCCCGGCGAAGGCTAAAAAGATCGCAGCAGAAAACAGCAGTCCGAGCCGCCGCGCGAGGGCCTTTTGCATCGATACCATCAGTCTTCCTGCTCGCTATTATTAACCCAAAAATCGCCCGCGGCGCCGCTTTTCCGAGCCAACAGCCGCAGCGGCGCGCCGAGTGCAATCCGGAAAAAACCGAATAAAAGAAGACTAGAGGCTATCGCCGGCGACCGCTTTGGCAAACGTTCGCCTCAAGAAAACGCCGATGAGGTGCCGTTTGTATTCGGCGCTGCCCTCGTGATCGTCGGCCAGGTCCGCGCCATCGGCAATCAGCGCGGCGGCTTCGGGAAGCCGCTTCTCGACCTCCGCCCGAGCCCCGGTCAGCAACTCTCCCGCCGCGGGCGCGCGGCTGGGAAACGGGCAAACGCAGCCCACGGCCACACGCGCAGCGGTAAATGTGCGCCCGGCGTCGGAAGTCTCGAGCCATAGTCCCAGGCCCAGAGTGGGGCGCTCATGAACCTGAAATTTCATGTACGCGGCGCGATGATTCGGTTTGGCGCTGGGAACGATGATGCGAGTAAGAATTTCGCCCGGCGCCAGATGATTGGCGTAAGCGCCGGCGATCAGCTTCTCCACAGGAATTTCGCGGCTAGCGACACCAGCCGCGAGCCCGGCCGCGGCGCTCTCGACGCCAACCGTCGCGCCCAGCACCAGCAGCAAAGTAGCCGGATCGGAATGCGGTTCCGCGAAGCAAAGATTGCCCCCGAGTGTGCCCGTGGCGCGCACGCGAACATTGGCCACCTGCGACTCGAGTTCCGCCAAAACCGGCTGCTTTTCGCGGACCAGCGCCGATCTCTCGATGGAACGATGCGTGCACGCCGCGCCAATTTCGATTGTGCCGTCGCGCGTTTCGATGGCGTGCAACCCCGGCACCACCTTGAGATCAATGAGATGGCCATAGGCCAGCGCGCGGTGCTTCATGGCCAGCAGAAGTTCGGTCCCGCCGGCATAGATGGCGGCATCATCGCCGTAATGCACGAGCATCTCCGACGCTTCTCGGATGCTGGCGGGCTGATGAATCTCGAACCGCGGAAGCGTGGTCATGCGCGAGTTTTCGCGGCCGGAGTATTCGAGCCGCCGGAAGGTTGCGGCTGCGCCGCCGGCGCCGGTGTTCTTCTCTCTTGCAGCGCTTTCCACACGCGCTCCGGCGTGAGCGGCAGCCTGCGCACGCGCGCGCCCGTGGCTTGATACAAGGCGTTAGCGAGGCAGGCGCCGATGGGATTCAGCGAGCCTTCTCCGCCGCCCTTCGCGCCGTAAGGCCCCACGCCATCGCGGTTTTGAACCAGCTTCAGCTCGATCCTGCGCGCCAAATCGGAAAATCGCGGAACGCGATATTCCAGCATCGTTCCGTTCATCAATTGCTGCCCGTCGTAGATCAGTTCCTCGAACAAGCCGACGCCGAGACCCATAGTCGCCGCGCCCAAATCCTGGCTCTCCGTCATGGCCGGATTAATCGCCAGCCCCACGTCGCCCACAGTGACCAGAGTATCGAGCGAAATTTTGCCGGTCTCTTCGTCCAGTGCGATCTCCACGCCCACCACGCCGATCTCCCAGAATATGGGCACGGACTTCAGCGGCCCCGCGCGGCGCAGATAGGCGCGTCCGATGATGCTGCAGCCCTCCATCTGGAAATATCGCTCGATGATCTCCGGCCACGACAGCCGCTCTTTCCCGTGTCGAATGCCGCCGCGCTCTTCGACAAATTCGCTCGCCGGCGCGCCGAGCAGTTCCTCGGCCATCGCCTTGCATTGCGCGATCGCCTCGCGGCACGCCTCCATCACCGCGCGGCCCATTAACGTCGTGGTGCGGCTCGCTCCGGTGGAGCGCTCGAAAAGCGTCACGGCGGTGTCCGAACCAACCAGCCTCACTTTTTCGAGCGGTATTCCCATCTCCTCCGCGGCAATCTGCATGAGAACGGTGTGGCTGCCCTGGCCGATCTCCGTGCTTCCGCTCATCACCGATACGGATCCATCGCTATGCACCTGCACCATGGCCAGGGTCACGGGATGCGCGCCGGCATCGCTGGCCGAGCAACACACCGAGCGCCCGTGCTTCGGCGCCAAAGCGCCATTGGCCCGCAAAACTTCGTCGGCCAGGCGAATGTCGCCGGGCACATCCGCGTCGATCGGCCGCAGCCCGGGATGAATCGATTCGCCGCTGTGGGCCAGATTGCGCAGCCGGAATTCCTGCGGCTCGCAGCCGATCTTGTGCGCCAATTCGTCCATCTGCGATTCCACCGGAAAAGTGATCTGTGCCGCCCCCAGCCCGCGATACGAACTTGCCGGAACCGTATTGGTGTAAATCGCCAGGCAGTCGATTCGCACGTTCGGAAAGCGGTAGGGCCCCACAATACGATTGGCGGCTTTGCGGCACACCATGGGACTGTTTTCCGCGTACGCGCCGGTATTCAGGTGAATCAGCGCCTGCTTGGCCACCAGTTTGCCATCGGAATCCACCGCGGTGCGAATGCGCACGCACGCGTCGTCGGAGCGAGTCGTAAGAAAAGCCTCGTCCACGCTCAGTTGCAGCTTCACCGGCCGCGACACTTTCCACGAACACGCCGCGGTGAGCGGCTCGATCTTGGTGTAGGACTTGCTGCCGTACCCGCCGCCCACGAAGGGCACGATCACGCGCACGCTATTGAGCGGCAAATCGAACACCTCGGCCAAGTCGTGCCGCACCATGAACGGATGCTGCGCCGACGAGTGCACCGTGAGCTGGCCCCTGGCGTCGTAGTCGGCCACCGCCACGTACGGCTCCATCGCGTACGCATAGATCATGGGGAAATAGAACTCGCCCTCCACCACGTGCGCCGCCGCCGCAAACGCCGCGTCCACGTCGCCCCACTCCACGTGCACGGCCTGGCAAACGTTCTTCTTCCCGCCCGGGAAATCGTCGAAGCCGCGAAACGCCCCACCTATATAGTCCATTCCATGCACCAGCGTGGCGTTCGGCGCAAGCGCGCTATCCACGTCCAGCACCGGCGTCAGTTCTTCGTACTCGACCCGGATCTTCTCCAGCGCCTCCTGCGCACTCAATTCGCTTTCCGCAATCACGGCCGCTACGGGCTCTCCCACGTAGCGCACTTTGCCGATGGCCAGCAGCGGATGGTCCTTCACCGCGTGGCCATAATAGGGATGGATCGCGCCAAGATCGCTTCCCATCAGCACGTCAATCACGCCCGGCTGCCGTCTGGCCTCGGACGCGTCAATCGAAAGAATCTTGGCGTGCGCGAAGGGGCTGCGAAGAAGTTTGGCCCAGGCCATGCGCTCGAGAGTGATGTCGCTGGTATAGACGGCACTGCCGGTGACCTTGGCCACGCCGTCGGCGCGAGGCACCGAATGATTCACCACCGCGAATTCGTTCGAGGTGCTCACGGCTTGGCCCCATCTCCGCTCGTTGCCGGCTCACCGCGCAACTCCGCGCCGGCCTGCTGGATCGCCCGCAGTATCGCCAGATAGCCCGTGCAGCGGCAAAGATTGCCGCTCATGTAGGCGATGATCTCCTCCTCGGAGGCGCGCGCGTTTTCGTCCAGCAGAGCCTTGCCGGCCAGGATCATGCCCGGCGTGCAGAAGCCGCACTGGAACGCGAATTGATCGATGAAGGCTTGCTGCAACGGATGCAAGCGGCCCTTGGCATCTGCGAGGCCTTCAATCGTGGTCACGCGCTTGTCGCGAACTTCGTAGGCCAGGTAGGTGCACGAGCTCACTGGAAGGCCTTCCACCAGCACCGTGCAACTCCCGCAAACTTGCGATTCGCAGGAGAGCTTTACGCCGGTCAGCCCGCAGCGCGCGCGCAGAACTTCGGCCAGCGTCTCTCGCGGCTCGATCTCCAGGGCCGCGGCCTTCCCATTCAGCTCAAAAGTGATCTTCACGCGTTGTCCATTGTAGATTAGCCGCCCAAATTGGGCGCCCATTAAGCGCGAGGTTTGCCCGCAAATTGCGCCTGGATATTGCGGGCAAACTCCGCGAACTTCTCCGTCGCCCGCCGCCGCATGGGCGCCGTACCCAACGTCGCGAGTTTCCCCAAAACTTCGATCTCCGCCTCGAACCGCATCAACGTCGCCTGCCCACCGGGACTCAGGCTCACATGCAGCGAGCCGGTAAGGCGATTGAGGCCCATCGAGTCTGCTCCCTTGAGGCTGGCTTTCAGCATAGTGGGCGGCTGCTCTTCCGCGACGCGAATCTCCATCTGCAGCGCCACCTTGAAAGGACCAATCCTGTCGCTGGCCTTGGCTTGGTAAGCTTCCGCGCCACCGTCTTCAATGGCGTTCACGCTTTCCACGCCGGGCAGAAGGGCGGCCAGCCGCCGCGTGTCCCGCAACAGCCTCCAGACGTCCTCCTGCGAAGCATCGAGATTCAGTTGCTCAGAAAGCTTTAGTAGCATCGGGTTGTGCGCCGTGTGGCGGATGGGCGCGAACAAGAGCCTGGAGATAGCGCCGCTCGCCGCCGGCCATTCTCACGATTTGTGCTTTCGCATTAAAACTAAATTGTACGCCAGGCGCTTCGTGCCACAATGATGCACTCGAAATATCGCTCGACAGGGAGAACAGAGACCGATGCCGCAGGCCGCTGCAACCGCAAAAGCAAAAGATGGATGCCAGCTCTCCTATCGTATTTTCGCCAACCCCCAAAAGCCCCGCGTGGCCTTGATTCATTCGCTGGCCCTCAGCGGCGCGATCTGGGAGCAAGTGATCGACCAACTCAGCCCAGCCGCGGAAATTCTCGCTTACGACTGCCGCGGGCACGGGAAATCGGAGCGCCGCCCCGGCCCCTATAGCCTCGAGCTTTTTGCCGACGACCTCGCCGCGCTTCTTGACTCCTGCGGCTGGGCCTCCGTAATTGTCGCCGGATGCTCGATGGGCGGCTGCGTGGCCCAGGCCTTCGCCGCGAAATATCCGCAGCGCGTTCGCGGATTGGCTCTGATCGACACCACTTCATGGTATGGACCGACCGCCCCCAAGGATTGGAAAGCGCGCGGCGCCAAAGCTGCCGAAGGCGGATTGCCGTCGATGACCGAGTTCCAGCTCAGCCGCTGGCTCACCGAAGATTTCCGCCAGACGCACCCCGACGTCGCCCAGCGCACCGCCGAGATTTTCCTCGCCAACGACGTAGCCTCCTATCAGGCCAGCTGCGAAATGATGGGCAACGGCGATCTGCGCGCGGCGCTGCCGAAGTTTCGCATGCCTGTGTCGGTGATCGTGGGGGAAGACGATTACGCCACGCCCGTAGCCATGTCGCGGAGCTTGCACGAAGCCATACCCAACTCCAAACTCACCGTGATCCCCGGCGCGCGGCACCTTACGCCCGTACAGTGCCCGCGCGAAATCGCCGCGCTGCTGACCGATCTCATCGCCGGCTCGGCGCGGGCCTCAGCCTGATCTTTAGCTGTCGCGCTTAGGAACGCCCGCGCCTTCCACGCTGCGCACCGGCGTTTCCGGCGTAAGCCCCCCGCGCCGCCGCGGGAACGTGTCGAGCCCGTTCTTCTCCCATTCGCCGGCAACGGCATTGGCGGCGATCGAATCGAGCGCCTCGTTCCAATCCCCCAGCGAATAGCCATGCCAGGGCTGCTGCAAACGCACTTCCGGCAAGCGCAACTCTTTCCAAATCTCGAGCGCCGATTCCATGAACTCTCGTTTCGGCAGCGCCAGCGGCGGCATGGGGTACTTCAGCGTGGCGTCGATCAGCATGGTCGAATCCAGGTTGCGAGGCCCGGATTTCGGCGCGTGGCCAACCGAACGATAAGGCTCGATGTGCACGTCCTCCTGGGGATTGGATCGATAGGCGATCGACCACAGCACCGCGTCCGTATTGCTCGGATCGATATCTTCGCTAACCGCGATCACCACTTTGCCGCAGTCGGCGCGCAGCGCGGCGGCGGCCTGCAATCCCCGCCATACTTCGGTGCGGGCCGCGCCGTTTGCGAATTGCAGGAAAATAATCGGCCGAACGTTGCTCAGCGGCTCGTGCATCACCACCCGGCGAACGCTCCGGATCGAGTTGTTCTCGCGCAAGTGCTCCAGGAACATCGGCTCGTACGCGACTTTCTTGATCATGCTCGATTCGCTGGGCGTCACCTGGCTGATGATGGAGACAAAAACGGGCGAACGCCGGTGCGTGATCGCCGTCACCTGCATGGACATGTTGTAGTCCTCGAGCGCCACATAGCCGTGGCTCTCGCCGAACGGCCCCTCGGGCTCCAGCAATTCGGTATCGATCAGGCCTTCGATCACGATTTCGGAATCGGCCGGCACGTCAAGATCGACGCTCACGCATTTCGCCGTCCGAATGGGCTCGCCCGCAAGAGCGCCCGCCACGCCCATCTCGTCCTGGCCCACCGGCAGCTTTTGAGGACCGGTGAAAAGAACCACCGGCGCACAGCCAATCACGATGGCGCAAGGCATGGGTTCCCGGCGCGCCTGATACTTCCTCCAATGCAGGTAGCCGCCGGCACCGCCGATCCGCGAAGACATCCGCACGCCCAGCCGGTCGGTTTTTTTCAATGCGCCGCGATAGGTGCCCATATTGCGCACGCCCGTTTCCGGATCGCGCGTCACACACAGAGTTGCCGTGAGATAAGGCGCGGAATCGAAGCCCGGCGTGGAGATGGGAACCGGCAGCCGCGCCAAACCGCCGTCGGCCCGCCGAAGATCGTCGCCCTGGATCACCACCTCCTGGCAGCGCGGCGAACCCACTAAGACAGGCGGAATGGGATTGGCGATCGCGTGAGTCCATGCCGCGCCGATTTCGTCGACGCGGCGGCCCATTCCCAGCGCATAGATCTTCGCCGAAGCCGCCAGCGCGCCCACGACGACGGGAATATCGTAGTGGCGGCCGTGCGAGTCCACCACATTGGTAAAGAGAAATGCGCGGCGCTCCTCCTCGGGAATCCCTCCGATGAATTGCCACCGGACCAACGGATGAAGCTCCGTATCTTTATTGATGGGTCTGTCGACGCGAACCAATAGCCCGCTCGCCTCGAGTGCGGCCAGGTGAGTCTGTAAATCGAGGCTTGGTCCGCTCACGATCGGCTACTTCCACACAACCACGAGGATCACCGCGAGAATGGCGGTCACCACCAGCTGCAGGATTTGCCACGGCAGGCAAATGCGAAAAATCTCTCCGTCTTTGCCTTTGATGTTCGCGAGCGAAGCGGCATAGGAAATCTGTGTCGGTTTAAGCGCGTTCGGCGGACCCATCGTGAGCACCGTCACGATTCCCACCAGCAGCATCAGAGGAATGCCCAGCATGGGCGCGATGCGCACCTGCATCTGCGAGAGCAGAAAGTCTCCCGGCAAACCCTGTCCGAAGGCCATGCCCCCGAGAAAAGCGACGGCGGGATAGAGCGAAGCATAAAGGATCTTGCCTCCGCTCGAGAGCACTCTGCCCAGCAGCGCGATCTGCCCCGCATCCACCATGAGGTATACCGTGGCGCTGCCCACCAGCAGCGTGGTCAGAGGAGCGCGGCTTCGGCGCGTCGCGGTCACCAGGTCTTTCCCCAGGTGGGCGCGCTTGCAGCGGAAAAGATAGGCCACCAGCGAAGTCACCAAGATGAAAAATCCAGCCGACGTGAAGATATTGATCGCGAATGGCCGGTATCCCCAGAAAGCCACGCGGAACTCCACGTGGGTTAACGCCTCCGCAATCGCCGGAATTTTCGTAAGCAGAACAATCGTCACGCCCAAAAGCAGCGGTGCATAGGCGCGGAAAAGCATCGCCGCGCTAACCGAGGGACGCAAGACCTCCGCCCGCGCCGCGCCCACCACGCTCTCGACCGATTGCCGGATGGTGAGCCGTCCATAGATATAGATGCTCCCCAGGGAAAAGGCCGCGCCGGTAACCAGCATCAGCAGGTAGTACGCCGGCCAGATCTGTGTGAACAAAATGATCGCCAGCGTATTGCCCAGTCCCATCATCCAAAATAAAATCTGCGTCTCCCAGTCCCAAAAACGGAATCCCAGAATTTTCAGGAAGCCCAGCAACGAAACGAACACCAGCGGAATGCTCAGCAAGCCGGCGCTGCGCACGATTTCGACGATGGGAACACGGCTGGCGGCGTTCGAGATCGTCGGCGCGATAAACAGGCTGTTGAACGGCAGCGTCCAGGAAAAATAAACCAGATAGCTGGAGCACGCTGAAAGCCCATCGAAGCCCAGATCCACCAAGCCGGGGATGGTCACCGGGTAGGTGGCAAAGCCGTTGAAAGCGGCGATGAAGCCGCCGACCACCGTCACCAGAGCGACTGCGCGGCCTTCCTGGTCCCAGCTCGGAAGGATCGATTGCACCGATTCCAGCAGGATTTCGAGCAGGCCGGTATTCCGGTAAGCCTGCCCAAAAATCTGTCCGGTATAAAGAACCAGAAAGCCCGACCACATGGAGAGATTCCCCCACAGCGAAGCCTCCAGGCTTCGCTGTGGGGTCATGTGGTAATAGCCGAGAGCGATCACCAACTCGACGATCCACGCGGCCACCACGGCGCGAACGGCATCCCACTTGAAAATAAGGAAGGCCGAAAAAAGCACCGCGAACGGCGCCAGCGTCGCCGCGACTTCTAGGCTTGTGCGTAACCCCATGTGCAAGAAGGATGTCCTTGGCGAATGCCCTGCCGGGCGGCCTCAGCTTTCTTTGCAAAGGCGCGCCGCCCGATCCGGGCCGCCATTGTGTCACGTTCGTCCGGCGAAAGTCACCACGCGCTCCTCAAGTAGCCCGCGTCGCCATCAAAATTGCGTCGAAATGCCGTAAAAATGACGAAGACCCTTTACTCATTGCGGGAGTGTCCCGCACGCTGGCGTGTATCCGCAGATTCGTCTCGCGTATCATACGTAAAAAGATTCTGCCAGTGGCCAGCCGGCCCAATTCGCCGGCCATCACGGAGGAAACAGGTGAGCGAAAACGCACCAGAGCTGCACGAACTTTTGTCTCGAGTGGGACGTCTGGAAAAAGAAAATCTCAGGTTTAAGCGCGGGGCGCTGCTCTTGCTCGCTGCCGCTGTCACCATCGGGCTGATGGCGCAAACCAAGCCGCAGACGCCCAGCACTCAAAAACCCAAGGCCGCGGCCAAGCCCGCGCCAAAGCCTGCCGAACCGCCGCCTCCCGGTCCAGTGGTCGCGACCAGCGTGACAGCGACGGCCGTGGAAGCGCAAAGCTTCGTGCTGAAAGACGCCAACGGGCACGTGCGCGCCGAGTTGGCCATGATGGGATCGGGACCCAGCCTGAAATTCAGGGACGAGAACGGCTCGGCGCTGGTCACCCTGTCTCTGAATGACAAGCCGGCTGGCCCGCTGCTATTGCTCTCCGATCCCCAGCATCACGCCTCTGTGGCGCTCAGCGTCCTGGAGAATGCCGGACCGCAACTTTCGCTCGCTGGAGAGCGGCCCGACATACAGCTTCGCATGGGCGTCAGCCCCGATGGCACCACCCTCGAGCTCTCCGATAAAGATGGATTTATGACCAGCATCGGCAACGGCGTTTTGCCGAAGAATGGGCAAGTGAAGAAGACTTCCGCCGCCTCCATCGCGCTCTTCGGCAAAGACCGCAGAGTGCTCTGGTCTCAGCCGTAATCGCCGTGAGGCAAGTGGCTCTCCGTCGTTGCAAGCGGAAGCAGCCAAGTGTATAGTGTGCGCTGGCCGGAACGGCAAGAGTGCAAATTAGGGAATACGTCCGGTAGGGGCAGCGAAACCGCTGCGGTTCTGATCGATTGCGCTCAAAAAATTTCTTAAACCGTCTTACGGCAAGGAGGCAGGCATTATGAATTTCGGATCGAGGGGAGCGATCCGCTGCGCGGTGGGGACCATGGTCATTTGCCTGTTTGGGATGACGGTCGCGCGTGGCCAGTATGGACCACCCAAGGCGGATCAGAAGCCGCCCCTGGCGGAAGACGCGTTCAAGAATGTCCAGGTCCTGCGAGGAATGTCCGTAGACCAATTCCTTGCTGAGATGGGATTTTTTGCGGCATCGCTCAGCTTGAATTGCACGGACTGCCATACCTCTGAGAGTGGCGGCAGTTGGGCCAAATATGCGGACGATACGCCGCTCAAGGACACGGCGCGCCGGATGGTCGTCATGATGGACTCCATCAACAAGGCCGATTTCGGCGGCCAGCGCATGGTTACTTGCTACACCTGTCACCGCGGCTATCAGAAGCCCGACGTGACGCCGAGCTTGGCCCAGCAATACGGAACTCCGCCCCCGGAAGACCCGGACCAGGTTACGATCATCAATCCGGTCCCCGCGCAGCCGGCTGTGAACCAGGTTCTGGATAAATATATCCAGGCGATCGGCGGCGCAGCGCAAGTCGCTAAGCTGACGAGCATTCAGGCCAAGGGAACTTATGTTGGCTTCGATACCGATTTCTCAAAGGTTCCCGTCGACGTCTACGCCAAACCGGGGCTCCGCAGCCAGGTGGTTCATACTCTTGCGGGAGACAACACCACGACATACACCGGCAGCGATGGTTGGGTTGCCGCGGTGGACAAGCCGATCCCGCTGATGCCGCTTACCGCGGGGGGCCTCTTAGGCGCTAAGGTTGATGCGGATATAGCCTTCCCAGCGAACATAAAACAAGAGTTCACCAACTGGAAGGCGGGCTTCCCCGCGATCACCATCGACGACAAGCCCGTCGTTGTGATCGAAGGAACGGTAGGCGGAAACTATCCCGTCAAGCTGTATTTTGACAAGGCAACGGGACTGCTTGTACGCCAGGTGCGCTTCAACAATACCGGCATCGGATTGACGCCCATGCACATCGAGTACGGCGACTATCGGCTGGTCAACGGCGTCAAGATTCCATTCCACTACGTCGCCACCTGGGTCGACGGCCAATCCACCACGGATTTGACCTCGGTCCAAACGAACGTTCAGATCGACGACAAGCGCTTCAGCAAGCCGGCTCCGGCAGTAGCCAAGGAGACCAAGGAAGCTTCGCGCTAGAGAGAGAACGTAACGGGCCACATCAAGCGCATTTAACAGCAAGACTCGCGGCGTCGCAGGCTACTGCGACGCCGCAACATTTTCAGCCGTCTACACTTCGCTTCGGCATGTAGTTCTCGCCTTCTACCCACACGCTGATAGCAAGTCCTAGTCGTGAAGAACGCCAAGTCAGTACTGCGGGAGCCACGTCGGTGAGTGGAGAGGAGCGAGGTAAGCTGCGCGACTTCAGTTCGATAACTTCAGTTGCGTAAGTGGGACCTGTCTGGTCGCGATGAAAATTGCACGATGCGAATTGCACGATGTAAATAAAAAAAGGGGGCGACCGCGCAGGTCGCCCCCTTTTCCTTTGAATCTCTACCGCAAATTTATTTCGCTCGGCCTTTGTAGCCGGCGGGAATGGTCTCGATTCGGTAGACCACGCCGCGGCCGATGACGTACAGATAGTGCTTATTGGGGCCGCCGAATCCGCAGTTCTGAGGCGGCATGGGATAAGGAGCCTCGAGATCGGCGAGGTGCTCGCCCTTGGAATTGAAGACCTGCACGCCCGCGGGCGTGGTGGAATAGAGATCGCTTTTGCTGTCGATGCACAATCCATCGGCGCCGCTAACCAGGCCGTGGTCGGTCTCTTGTTTGAGGGTGTACTTGCCGAAATTGCGCTTGTTCTTCAGCGTTCCATCCGACTGCACGTCGTAGGCAATCAAGTACGGCCCGTCCCAATCGTTCACGTACAAAATTTTCTCATTGGGGCTTAGGGTGATGCCATTGGGCCGGGCGATATCGTCCGTCACACGGATCACAGTTTTGTGGTCGGGTTTGATGTAATAAACGGACTGAGGCAAATCGCCAGGCTCCTTCTTTGCGCCCACCTGGTAGCAGTCGGTGAAGTATACGCCGCCCTTTTTGTCCACGGTCAAATCATTGGGCCGGATATAAGGCTTCCCGTCGAAACTGTCGGTCAGCGTCATCGCCGCGTTCATGGGATAGACGATGCTGACTTTCTTGCTGTACTGGGCCGCGTAGATCTGTCCCTTGGAATCCATCTCCAAGCCCGCCGCTTGCTCGGCATTGGGGACAAGCACGGTGAGATTGCCGCTGGTATCGACTTTGGCGACGCCGCCGCCCGTGGCAATCAATACGCTGCCGTCCGGCATGCCCACGCCTGCATCGTCGCCTCCCAAACCGTACTTAACGATTTCGATTTTTGTCCCGGCCTTAACGATTCCCGGAACTTCCGGCGTGACCATATCCATCTTCGGCGGCGGCGCCGCTTGCCCGCGCCCTCCGCGCCCCTGCCCGCCACCACCCCGTCCGCCGCGGCCACCTTCACCGCCTTCGCCGCCCTCTTGCGCAAACACCGCTGCCGAACAAAACAGCAACAGCGCCAAAACAAAAATTGCTTTCGATTTCATGCCGATCTCCTCCGCCATGCCGCTCCCTAGCGTGGCCGGTTTGTCCCTGGATACAACCGTGCAGCATTATACACACACGTAAACATGGGGCGCGCACTTTCTTGTTTGCGCCGATGGAACGCATTCTGCACGTGTCGAATTTTTCCCGAAATTTCGCGCTTTTCGCGCGCGCGCGGGCTTGCAAGTTGAAAGTAACGCTAAATCGTGATTAAATGCGGCTCGGTTAGGGAGATAAACGCTCCGGAGGTATTCATGAGAAATAGCATGGGGGTAGCCCTCCTTGCCGTGTGTGCGTTGGTGTGCGCGCTGGGGATTGAAGCTGCGCCGCCGCAACAAGGCCGCGGAGGCCAACCAGCAAATCCCGACGCCGGCTTGCCCTGGGCTTATGGTTTTGGCACGCCCGTACCGCCGCCGGCCGGAGCACGCGGAGGCGGCGGTGCGCCAGCAGCCGCTCCAGCGCCCGCGCCTGCTGAAGAGCCCGAAGATATGGAAGCGCCGAGAAAAGCTGCTGGAAGCACCTTGACCTTCAACTTGAAGGAAGTCGGCAGCAATCAAGCTCCCGCGGACTGGTTCCCGCAAGATCATCCGGCGATGCCCGAAATCGTGGCCCACGGCGACAAAGCGGAGATGGTCAACGCCTGCGGCTTCTGCCATTACCCGAACGGCAAAGGCCGGCCCAATAATGCCGGTCCCGCCGGCCTGCCTGCGGAATACATCCTCCAGCAGATACAGGATTTCAAAGACGGCGCGAGAAGCAGCTACGACAAGAGGAAGCGCAACACCGGGCAGATGATCGCGATTGCCCAGGGGTTGTCGCCGGAAGAAGCCCAAACAGCCGCCGCATATTTCTCCTCGATGAAGTGGACTCCCTACGTGAAAGTCGTGGAGACAGACACGGTGCCGAAGACGCGATTCGTGGGAGGCGGAGGCGGTTTGTGCATGCCTCTGACGGGTGCCGAAGCCGGCATGGAGCCGCTCGGCAATCGCATCATCGAGACGCCGGTGAGTCCCGAGGAGACTGAACCCTTGCGCAATCCGCGCTCCGGGTTCATCGCCTACGTGCCGCCGGGGAGCCTCAAGAGAGGTGAAGATCTGGTCCTGCACGGCGGGGACGGCAAAACCGTGGGCTGCGCCGCCTGCCATGGCGAAGGACTCAAGGGGCACGAGAACTTCCCCTCCCTCGCGGGCCGTTCGCCGAGCTATCTGGCCCGGCAACTCCTGGACTTCAAACACTTCACCCGCGTTGGTCCCGGCGCGCAGTTGATGCAGCCGGTGGTGGCGAACCTGAGCGAGGACGACATTCAGGCGATCGTGGCCTACGTCGCTTCTCTTAAGCCGTAAAAGCGGCACTTCAAAATAGAGCTTCACGTTAAGTGGCCAGCGACGAGCGTGTCCGTGATCGGCTTTGCGGACGCGCTCGTTTGGCATAAGAAGTGGACCCGCAGCGCCCGTTTCGGTTTCGTACGGGCCAGATCATCAGGGCTCCACCACGTCCATCCCTCTCAACTTCCGGGTAGCTCGTCACTTGGGAACAGAGTGATCCCCAAAAGCAGCGTTTGACTTACGTCCTTTAGAAGATTTTTTCATCGCCGTTTGCCGCGCCGGTCATCTTCGATTGATAGTATCGTGCTCCAAAGCCAAGTCCTGAGCGCATGTTCCAGCTCATCCTCCGTACCCCAGCGGTAAAATGAATCCACGGTCTGTCCGATTTCATTAAGTGGTATATGCCAACAGGGCGTTTCCTCGCCGTGCCATTCCGAAGACACGAACTGCATCAACACACATCCGTCGCAGTTTTGGGGTCCCCTGACAGCATTTTTCTGGCAGGTCCGCGACTCTATGAAGGCCAACTGCGGCCGCCATGGCCGAAGCAAGCAGCACTTGTAGCCGCCGCGTTCGAGGAACTGGAGTTCGGAGTTGAGAACCTCTAATGCATCCCGATTACATTTGGTCATAGCGGCTTCCTCGCAGACTTATCTGAACGGATATAATTCGAGCCATTCGCGCACCCTCTCGGGCAGCGCGCGGTAGTGATCAAAGAAAAATCTTCCGCGCGTTTGGCTCGGCCCTTTCACGGTAACCTGGCAGTAGCCCGAGGAGGACCGAATCCAGACCTTCCAATCCTCCTCTTTGGGCCGGTCACCAATACAGCCTCGAATCAAACTTTCCGTCCTTTGCCGAATTTCAAGGTCCGCTAGCTCGTTTAGTTCAATGGAAATGGTCAAGTGGCTCTCTATCTCGTTATATCTATTGCTGTCTAAATGGGCTCATACCCATTCCCGCAGCTATCGCGCCTCGGCGCTCTTAGGTGGAGACGGCGGGACGGGTTTGGCAAACTTCGCGCTATCAATAGGCACGTTCAGTTGTATCGAAGTCAGTTCCGTGGCGGATCGGCCGTCTACCCACGTCTTGGTGATGCGAAAAGGCACCTTGATTCCCGAGACGACGCGATAGTCGGAGTAGTCGATCTCGGTGGGAATGAAGCCGACCGGCAAGTTGGTGAAGCGCACCATCCGCACCAAGAGTCCGGAAGTGGGATCGAAGTACAGTTTCACCTTAGTTCCGGCGGCCGTAGTTCCTTCGAGGACCGTAAGGGTGCGTTCATCGACGCCGACGCCCACATCGTTGGGAAGAATGCTGGTCACCCCGCTGATGGGGAAGCCGACGCGCAGATTGCTGAGCAGTTGCTTGATCTTCCCGGGAAAATACAGCTCCGATTCCACGTGGGCGCCGTCCAGATCGCCCGCGCTAAGAGCGAGCAATGGCACAGGCGTATCCAATGCCGATTGCGCGACCCATACCGAGCGGCCATCGTCTACCCAACTGCTTGTTCCGGACGGGTTATGCGCCACTTGCGAAAATTGGCTGGGAGCCTGGGCATAGATCTCTACAGGGAACTTCGCCGGATCGTCGTATCCCAGGTAAGTTCCCTTGGCGACGAAACTTGTGAAGGTGGCGAGTTTCTGCGCGCCGCCAAGCGCTTGGACATACTTGTCGAGAACCTGATCCGGGGTAGGCTGCCCGGGAGCCTGCCTGGCAATGTCCTCGGGATCTTCGGCGGGCGGAATGCCGTACTGTTCGGCCAAAATCGGCGTGATCTTGGGACGCTCCGCGTTGCGATGGCAGGAGTAGCAGGTTACCTCGCGCTTGCCGCCGAAGTAGCTGCGATTGAGAGAGTCCACCATAATCATCATCTTGCGGGCGGTTTGCTTCTGCGGAGGATCGTCGGCATACCTGTCCCAACTCCCGGCGCTTTCGTCCCCATGACACGTGGTGCAGGTCTTGTTGGTGGAGGCGGCGAAGAAGCCCATCGTTTCCATGAACTCCTTGACCGAAATTCCCTTGAGCAGTTGCACGTTCTTGAAGACCTGTTCGGCCATTAGCGGTTTCGCCTCCGGATCCACATCGGCGAGCCGCTGAGGGGCCGTCTGCGCCAACGCAGACGCCATGCCCAGCAGACCGATGATCGCCGCTCCCATTACACGAATGCCATTTCGCCTCGCCCCGAATTTCATCTTTGACTTCCTCCGTTTTTCTGGCGCTTGCTTGGACAGGGATTTAAAGCAGAAGTGTTTGTAGCAAGGATCGGCAGTGGCTGGCTGCGACCCAGATCACTTGTGTATGTGTTCGGGGTCACATCCATAGCGTGACGGCGATCACAGTGTTGGCCGTCCGGCAAGCAACTGGTCCGTGCGCCGATGCCGTGCAATTATGGAAGCGCAATGGAGCAAAACCGCATTATTGCCGGCACCAATGCTGCCCCGACAGGGCTCACAACTGCCGAGGCGCAAAACCGCCTTCGCCAATTCGGCCGGAACCGGGTGGAGGAAGAAAAGTGCCATCCGCTGCTCTCTTTCCTGGCCAAATTCTGGGCGCCTGTTCCCTGGATGCTCGAAGCCACCATCGTGCTGGAGATCGTGGTTCACAAGCGGGACGAAGCCGTCATCATCGGCGTCCTGCTGCTGTTCAACTCCATCCTGAGTTTTGTGCAGGAAAATCAGGCCAATCGCGCTCTGGCTCTCTTGCGCCAACGGCTCTCCGTCCAGGCGCGAGTGCTGCGGGACGGCCGCTGGCAGCTCATCCCGGCGGAAGAGCTGGTCCCCGGGGATGTGATTCATTTGCGATTGGGGGATCTGGCCCCGGCGGACGCTCGCCTGTTCGACGGCGTTGTGGAAGCCGACGAATCGGAACTGACGGGTGAATCACAAGACGTAGAGAAATCCCCAGGGGCGACCGTTTACGCCGGCTCGCGGCTCAAGCGAGGCGAAGCCAGCGGAGAGGTTACGGCAACGGGACAGCGCACCTACTTCGGAAAGACCGCCGAATTGGTGAAAACAGCGAAGACAGCGAGCCATTTACAGGAAATTATTTTTGCAATTATCAAGTATCTGGTGATTTTCGATGCCGTCCTCGTGGGAGCACTGCTGGTGTACGCGGGCTTCGCGCACCTGCCCTGGCCAGAAGTCTTGCCGTTTGCGCTAATCCTCCTGGTGGCCTCCGTGCCCGTGGCCTTGCCCGCAATGTTTACAGTAGCCACGGCGCTGGGTGCGCTGGACATGTCCCGCCAGGGGGTGCTGGTCACGCGGCTTTCCGCGATCGAGGAAGCGGCGGCGATGGATGTGTTGTGCACGGACAAGACCGGAACGATTACTCAGAACCGGCTCGCGGTGGCGCAGATTTTTCCGGTGGGAAATCGAAGCGCGGAAGAAGTGCTGCGCCTGGCCGCTCTGGCCTCCGATGCGGCGACTCAGGATCCGATCGATTTGGCGGTTCTCAAGGCAGCACAGGAGAAGGGGGTGCTGGACGCCATTCCACACCGCATACAATTCGTCCCCTTCGATCCGGCCACCAAGCGCTCTGAAGCAATCTATGAGCAGCCCGGGGGCAAACTGCGGGTCATCAAGGGCGCGCCGGATACGCTCATTTCTCTCTCTCTGATTCGCAACGCAGGAAGCATTGCGGACGAAGTGGAACGGCTCGCAGGGCGAGGCGCGCGAGTCTTGGCCGTGGCTGCCGGGACAGGGGACTCGCTCGAGTTTGCAGGCCTGCTGGGACTGGAAGACCCCATTCGAGAAGATTCCACAACGCTGGTGAAGAATCTCAAGAGCCTGGGCGTGCACGTCATTATGGTGACCGGAGACGGACCCGCGACGGCCCGCGCGGTCTCGCTGCAAGTGGGCATCGGCGATCGGGTGGGATCCGCCGAGAGCTTGCGCGACGGCGCCGGGGCGGCGGCGGAACGGTACGACGTTTTCGCCGGAGTCTTTCCGGAAGACAAGTTTCGTTTGGTTCAGGCGCTTCAGCGGGAAGGACACGTGGTCGGCATGACGGGCGATGGTGTGAATGACGCCCCTGCCCTGAAGCAGGCCGAAGCGGGCATCGCCGTTTCCACGGCGACCGACGTGGCCAAGGCCGCCGCGAGTATGGTCCTGACGGAGAGCGGCCTCACGGGGGTGGTCCGCGCCGTTGAAACCGGCCGCAGGATCTACCAGCGTATGCTGACCTACACGCTGAACAAAATCATCAAGACGCTCGAAATCGCGGTATTCCTCAGCGTGGGCTTGATTCTCACCGGAACATTCGTGATTACCCCTCTGCTGGTCGTTCTGCTTTTGTTCACAAACGATTTTGTCACCATGTCCATCGCTACCGACCGCGTGTCGTTTTCGCCCCAGCCGGACCGTTGGGACGTTCGTACGTTGATGTACACAGCCGGCGCACTCGCGGGACTTGTTTTGATTCTGTCCTTCACGGTGTTCTTTGTTGGCAGAGACACCCTTCATTTACCGCTTGGGCAGCTCCAGACACTCGTTTTCCTCATGTTGGTTTTTACAGGCCAGGGCAACGTCTATCTGGTGCGGGAGCGCAATCGCCTCTGGCATTCGATGCCCAGTCGCTGGCTGGTCCTAAGTTCGGCCGCGGACATTGTCGCGGTCAGCTTGATGGCCACAAATGGAATCCTGATGGCTGCGATTTCCTGGTCCCTGGTTGCTTCGTTACTGGCCATCGTGTTGGCGTTCCTCTTTGTAATCGACGGCCTGAAGGTTCACATTTTTCGTCAATTCGGCGTGCGGTAAAGGGCGCCAAGGAGACCGCCGGAGAAAAATCTTCAACGCGCTCTGGGGTGTTCAAAACTGGACAGAAACGGGGGAAGTGCCGCGCTTAGTATTACGCGTCGGCGAAGGAAAATCCTCAGGGCCGCCAAACAGCGGCAAGGCGCTCATCGACGATGCTCAGGAGTCCATTTCGGAATGCTCGAAGGAGATTCGCACCATCTCCTACCTTCTGCACCCTCCGACGCTGGACTTGGCCGGGTTGGGATCGGCGATCGAGTGGTACAGCGACGGATTTTCGGAGCGCAGCGGAATTAAAGTCGACTTGGAAGTGTTGCCGTCTCTGGATCGGTTGCCGCAAGATCTGGAACCGACGATCTACCGCCTGGTTTAGGAAGGCCTCACCAATATTCACAGGCACTCGGGCAGCAAATGGGCTGGGATTCGCCTCGTGCGAGAGCCGGACCGCATCACCTTGGAAATAGCCGACAGCGGCAGAGGGATGGCTCCCATTCCTGCGGATAAATCCCCGATGCACCCGGGCGTGGGCATTTCCGGCATTCGCGAGTGCGTGCGCCAACTGCATGGCCAACTCGCGATTGACTCCAGTCCGGAGGGCACGACCGTACGGGCAATTTTTCCGCGGCCGGATTCCCCTCCGCAACAGGAGACAAGATAAGTTCCAGAACCCCAGGGGCCCGGAAGTTCGCGGAGCCTGAAGGCTTCGCTCAGCGATTCACGTTCGCTCAGCTATTTTCCGGGAGCGGCTTCCTCAGCGCAGTCCAAGCCACGCGGCGCGGCGCACCACACCACAACACACCACGAATTGATTCTTTCGAATCTTTCGGGAGCGGACCGCCGACGGAATTCGGCGGTCCATTTTCTCAACTCCTGGCAGAGCCCGGCGAAACTAGCGGCTGGAGCTTTGCAGCCGCAGGAGAGACTCCTCGATGCTTGGCGACTTGCCGTGCTCCACGTCGCTGCGGCGCAGTTGGTGGAATTGCGTCAGGATGTTGTTGGCATCGGTCAGCACCTTGATGCGGCTGGCATATTCGGCGATTTTCGCGCCAGGCAGCGCCCAAAGGGCGAAATCGTCGGTGAGCACGTTGAGGTAGGCACGCGCGCCGCAGCACCCCAGGCTGAGCGCCGGCTTGCCGGTGTTGACGGCTTGCGGGATGGCCGCGCAGGCCGGCCGGCCCATGGCCGGAGGTACGCCCGGATCGACTTGCTGGGCGGCCTCGGTGATCACCAGGCTTTGCCGCGAATTGGCGAAGAGCAAGACCACATCCGGCGGCAGCGGAGTGGAAGCCAGCGGAGCGTAGACCACATATTTGGTCTCGGCCTTCAGCATGGGAATGCCGGGCACATCTTCGGGGCGAACGTAGCCCAGGTCCGCAAATACTTTCAGGCTGTCGTTCAAATCCTTCTGCCGGGATGGCGTATCGAGAGGCATGTGGTGCGTGTACATGCCAATGGTGCAGCTCTCGTGATCCTTGGCCGAAGTGACGAAAGTTTCCATAGCGCCTCTCTCCCAAAACGCGCAGCCCGCCGGGGAGGCCTTGTCGGAAGAGTGGACTCCTGGGGGCGGGGTATCCGTGAGGCATAGCGCCACGGGAGGAATGCGGAGGTGCAAGGAATCGTTGAGCGATTTTGCTACGGATTCAAATTGGTTCATCTGAAATCTCCTGTCTGATCTAACGAAATTTTCTCGCCAATTTCACGTCCCGGGACTCGTCAAAGGCCCCGGGCGAAGGCGCATTTGTGCTTCCGCTTTGCGGGAAGCAACAATCCTCAGGCCGAGCAGTTGCGCCGGCTAAAGGACCGGAAGCCTCGCGATGGGCGCGTTTGAGTTTGGAACGCTACGACACTCACACGTGCAGATCGCAGAGATCACTTGGCTCGACGAAGAAGCCGGCTTCACGCGGCGAAACACAGTTCTGTTTTGGACGAGATTAAGCTGAGGCCCTTGGAGGGGGTGCGGGATCGGCGATGCAGGGATCGAAATGCAGAACGGAAAATTCTCTCTCGGCTCGGCGTGCAACAGCGGGCGGGCGAACCGCCGCAGCGGCCGGAAGGATCGATAATCCGAGGATGACGATGGATAAGGAATTCTTATTCCCCGGCGTGAGCAGGCAGAGAGGGCCTTCTCCGGGATGCAGGCCGCAAATTCTTTCGCACTCGGCTTTTCTCTTTTCCGCGGCGGACTGCGGCGGCTCAGCGGCTTGCGCGACGAGCGTCGTCTCGGGAGACGCCTCGGGCGGCGCTTCGCGGCAGATCAGCCAGAGACCGTTCAAGGCCAGCGGCAACAGGAAAAGCGAGAGTGCGATCCTACGAATCACTTCGGCTATTTCTTCCCGGTGGTGGCGGGCTGCGAGATGCCCTGCCGGAAGTGCTGCTCGTCGGAGTGGTTACAGATGTCCTCGCCGATGTCCCACGGTTTCAGCTTGAACATGCGCTTCGCGGTAAAGGATTGCGTGTAGGCCTTGGGATCGTCCACGGTGATGTCCAGGCGCATGGTGTCGTGATCGAGGCGCTGGTAGCGCTCGATCACGTGCAGGGCTTCGGTGTGCCGCAGGCCGGACCAATCCACCCAGGTCTTATCGTTGAAGCCGACCGTATCGACAACGAAGGTCGCGCCGTCCCAGCGGCCGATGGAATGTCCCCACCAGGAGGAATCGAGATCCTTGGGGTGTTCGCGGCCGTCGGTGTAGACCTCGCGGAAGTCGTGATTTCTCTCGTAGAGGAAGACGGATTCGGCGGGAGTTTGCACGATTTTGACCGGGGTGTTGGTTAGAAGCACCCGCGGGACTCCCAGCGGATCGCACGATTCGAGAAATGGGTCCGGGTCGGTAGGGATTCCCTTCTCGTTGAATTTGGCCTTAACCCAAGGCTGCATCAACGGCATGGCCGGCTGCAGAAGCAAAGCGCGGTTATTGCCGGCGCCATCGCCCAGCCAAACTCCGGAAAGATCCTGCGAGGAAGGGCCCGTTTGCGCCGCCGCCTGACCGAGCACAGCCAAGGAGAATGCCAGCACAGCCGCGGGCACAAGCATTCCGCTCTTAAAAAACTTGGCCCGCTGGATCATTTCTCCACCATGGTGAGCTCTTGGCCGTTGGACAGCACGACCTTCTGAATAATTCCAATCGCGGCGCCGTTTTTGGCGGCAGTGCCGATGAGGGTAATTTGATCTCCCGGCTTGAGGGTGTTTCTGGTCCAGCCTGCGTGGATCAATATGTTGGGAGGCTGTGCCTCAAAATTCCAATGAACGACCTCGCCTTTATCGTCGGTGACGTCGAGATGAATCTGGCAGTGCGGATTGGTCCATTCGAAACTGGCTACCGTTCCCTTGAGCGTGACCGGCTTTTGCTGGTCGTAAGCCGCCGTGCCGTGATGGGCAAACATCGGGGCTGAACCTGAAAGGAAAGCGCTCGAAGCCAGCAACGCGATTTTCAACCTAAGGTTCATTGTTCCTCGTTCCGCCGAGAACAAGTTTCGCCCCAACAGGGGCGAGGGGAAAATTAGCACACAAATTGGAAATTAGGAAACCGGATGGCCGCCGATTTGGGGGCATCCGCGATTGCTTGACGCTGGTCGGAAGGGAGGCGTAAAATTGGAGAATATCTCTTTTCCCGGAGTACACGTGCGACGCTTGGCTGCAAGTCCGAAAGGAACCCCGTGCGCGTAAATATCGAACGAAAAGTGGATTGGGCAATCCTTACCGCGGCTTTCCTCACCGCCAGCATGATGGGAATGGCCATTTTGGCCGGTGCCGCCACCCAAGCCGCCTCGACTTCTTCGGAAGATACTTCCCGGCTGGTTTCCGTGCAGAACCTTCCGCAGGATTCAGCCGCCTGCAACCTGGATGAATCCACCGGGCAAACTCCGGATCTCGGGGAACCGGAAGAGAAAACCCTGTTTGCCGCGTTGCGCGAGGATCCCTCTCCGGCTTTGATGGCGGCGCAGTTCAGCACTCCGCACACCGAGGAGCAGGAGAGAGTCACCCGGGAGATGCGGGCGCAAGGAGCGCGCGTGCCGGTGCGCACGATTCGCGATACGGCGCCCACGTACAGCGCGGTGGCGGTGGACGTCAACTCCAACGAAGTGATCCTGCAGGACAATAATTTGTGGCAATACCAGGTGTTCGATCGGCTGTCGCCGACTCCGGCGGGACCGAACGATATCTCCGTGCCCAAGCGCAGCGTTCACGGGGACAAGAGCTTGATCGAGTTCAACAACGGGCTCTACGTAGACCCCAAAAGCGGAGACATCTTCTCGGTGGAATCGGACGTGGGGGACAAGATGGTGCGGTTCCCACGCGACGCCAGCGGCGATGTTCCGCCCAAAGGAGTGCTGCACACGCCGCATCGCGTCTACAACCTGGCGGCGGATGAAACCACGCAGGAGGTTTTCGCGACGGTCGAATTTCCTCCGGAAGTAGTGGTGTACCCCAAAGATGCCACGGGCGAACAGCAGCCCATACGCAGGCTCGAGGGCGACGATACAGGGTTGGACGCGCCGCACGGCATCGCGGTGGACGAAAAGGACCGCCTTTTGTTCGTCAATACTTGGGGGCATCACAGCGATTTCACGGTCGCTGGCACGGGGAAATGGTTTCCGCCCGCGATCAAGGTCTACACGGTGGATGCGGACGGCGATGCCAAGCCGCTGCGCGTGATTACGGGCGACCAGACGCAACTGGATTGGCCGGCGGCGATGAAGTTCAATCCGGAAAATGGCGACCTGTACGTGGCCAACGACATCGGCCAGTCCGTGTTGATCTTCGCCAATGCGCCAAACGCGCAAGGGAACGTAGCCCCGGCCAGAGTGATCCACGGGCCGTCGGCGCGGCTACGCAATCCCACCGGAGTGGCGCTGGACCTGAAGAATAAAGAGGTGTGGGTCTCGAACTTAGGGAACTCTTCGGCCACGGTCTATCCGCTGATGGCCAATGGAGATGTGGCACCGCTGCGGATTATTCGCAGCGCGGAAGAGAGCAAGCGGGGAGTGAATTTCGGCAGGACCGCGGCGGTTACATACGATCCGATACGCCAGGAAATCCTGGTACCGAATTGAGTGAACCATCCGCAGATTGCGGTCTTCGCCAGGTCGGCGACGGAAAACACACCGTACTTGAGGTCAATCGAAGGACAGAAGTCGCTTCTGGGCCGGACCATGCACGACATCGCGTTCGACGGGATTCACGATGAGATCGTGGTCACCAGCCCACTGGCGCAGGGGATCCTGACGTTCCGCGGCGCGGCCAATGGAGAGGAAGCGCCGATCCGCTACATCCAGGGAGACAAAACGCAGATCAAAGGCGTGGGCGCCACCGGCAAGGTGAGCATCGACGCAGTGCATAATGAAATCTACATGGCCACTCCGGATCAAACCATTCTTGTTTTTAACCGGATGGACCAGGGAAATGTTGCGCCGAAGAGGGTTCTCGGCGGTCCTGACACTGAGTTGGAACTCGGCAAGCAGAACACTGACAAGACGGGAGCCCACGGAACGTATGGAGGTGGCAACACTCCCGCGATTCGCGTCGATCCAATACACAATCTCTTAATCGTGCCGCAGGGCGGTTACGGAGGCGGAAAGATTCTAGTTTTTGACCGGACCGCCAGCGGGAATACGCCGCCGAAGGCGATCATCCAGGGACCGGTGAGCATGGGCAATCAGTTCGAGGTTTATGCTCCCAAGTTGCGCCTGGTCACCCACACCAAGAATTACATCGAGATCTGGAAAATTCCGGAAAGCGGCACGAGCACCGATAAGCCCATGAGAATCGCGGCTCCTTTGGGCAGAGGCGGCGGGGACATTGGAATCGTTCTCGATCCGCTGCACAAAGAGGTGATTATCGCCACCTCTCCGGGCAACAGCGTGGAGACCTTCTCGGTTCCGGAGGTCTATGACGATTGGCCGGCGGGAGCTCCTCTGAGCACCAGCACCGCGACGCCCCAGTAAGTTTCGCTCGCTGAGGCGCGCGGAGCTACAACCACGCAGAATTGTCTTGCGGATCGGTCGCTGCCGGATCGATCTTTGATCTTCCATGTAGGGCATAGGGCACCTGTTCGCGTGCGCCAGAGAATCATTTGCTTACCTTCCCTTTGAGTCTGCGCGGGCCTTTGAGCATGCGCAGGTTTGTTCGGCACTGCGAAGCACTCTCACCTCAGACAATTCGGCGGGGCCCAGGTAAAGGCTAGTCGCTTCGAATCGGACTGCGAATCGAGCCTCTAATCGATTAGGTATTTCAACTGACAGGAATTTTAGCTGGCGGGCTGGGTGGAGGAGATCACGTCGAGCTGCATGGGACGGGCTTTGACGTCGACCGTAGCTTCCAGGGAAGCGGGACCAACCGGCGGCACGTGCGGAGAGCGCGAGAGCGTAAATTTGTCGTTTCCGGCCAGAAACACTTTGTTGCCGCCTTCTTCCAGGACTTGGCCGCGAGCGCTGATGCGGAACTGGGTCACTTTTACGCCGGTCTTGCCCAAAGCTTCCTGAAGCTCGTCGGGGCGAAAGCGGGCCTCCGGCTTATAGAAGACCACCACTTTTTCTCCCGATTTGCTGATGGATAGCTTGGCGATCCCGTCCAATCGCCGCAGATAAACTTCGGAGATAGCCGCGCAGGCCCCGCAGGAGATACCCACGGTATGCATCTCCACCTTCTCGACTTGTGCGGAGGCTGGGACTGCGGCGGCCGGAAACAGCGCCAAAGCTAAGCCCGCAAAAGCCAAACCGACGATGTGCGCGCGTCCGAGCATGATCACCTTCCGGGGGCGCAACTTGGTGCTGCGGCCACACTTTCTGAAGCTGCTTGCGCCTATCGGTATCTGAACCATAGCACAATCCAGCCGCCCACTAAAAGGACGTTGAGCGCCAGGCTGGCGCCGAAAATCGCCTTGATCCCCCAGGTCCGTTGCGCGGGCGGACGAGTGCGTACGATCCATCCCTCATACACAAGCGCCCCGACGGAGATCGCCAGGAAGAGGGGTTGGAACTTTTCCAGCCAGAAAAGACAGCCGGCACTAACCAATGAGAATAGGCCAAGTCCTACCAGGACTTGAGGAAGCACTCATCAGCTAGGCGTCAGCAGGGCTGCGATAATGGAGAGCATCCCTGCGCGTTTTGGATCCTTGACCATCGAGGACCATCCTCCTCGGCGCGACTATAGGGAACGCGCCGGGAGAGGTCAACGGGATTCCGGCTGCAGCCGGAGGCGCAGGATAGGGGAGCTAGTTATTGCTTCCGCCGAGCAACGTCGGCCGCAAACGATAGGACCATTCCGCGAGCCGCGCCAGCGGGACCACGCTGATTTCGCGCTCCGCGAGCAAACCCAGAACAAAGCGATGCCGCGGATTTTCCTGCGGGCGCGGCTCCGCTTCGGTTACCGCGACAAACTCGGTGTGTTCCAGTTTCTGGCGGATGGCATCGGCGGTAAAGGCCAGCACCTTGGCCTGGCCGGGGTCGCGGGAGAGCGACAAGGCTTGTACGAAACCGCGGGTGCCGTTGCGGCGGTATCCGTAGTCGAGGCGCAAGGGATCGCCCGGATAGGTGAATTCATCCACGCGCAAGCGGCGTTCCAGGCGCGGCCAGACTCCGGTTCCGCGGAAAACACCATTGGCCCGCGCGCGGATTCCATTGCGCGTCGCGGCGGCATCGTCCGCCAGGCGGCTGGGCCGCGGAGGCTCCACGTGTTCGCGATATAGGCGGTCCAGTTCCGCCTCCAAATCCTCCGCCAGCAGTCCTTTTTGCGGGCTCAGCTGGATGGTGTTCGAAAGTGTTTGCTCCAGGCGGGCGATGTAACCCTGGGGATTTTCGCCGGCCAGGGCGGATTGGGTGGCGAAATCGTCGGAGAGCCGCCGCAGCAGCTCTTCGTCGGCGCCCGGATGCAAGCGGCGAACGCGGGCAAACTCCGCGGGCTCTTCCACCAGCCGCTGCACGAGGCGCCGCCTGGCCGGATCGAAGAGCAGTATCCCGATATTCACCCACTCATCGCGCACCAGATTGGGCGTGTAGCGCACCACGTGATAAGCGCACGGGCTCAGGCTCTGAGCTTCTTGCGTTTCTGCCATGATTCACTTCCTCGTCAAATTTTCTCAGGCTTTCTCAAGTTTTCTCAAGCGGGTTCTCATACCCAATTCGGGAAGGGCTGACGCCCGGAATCGCGTGCCAGGGCGATCAGCTCCCTCACGCCCTGCCGCCGCCGCTCCAGTTTTGCGATCAGCTCCTCGAGCTGCCCGTACTCGTCGTTATACCATTCGGGCGGAATGGTTGCGGCGATCTCGCCCAATTGCGCCCGGCTGAAGCGCTCCACGCGGCCCAGCCATGGCTCGAAAGAGTCCATGCCGGTGACCTGCCGGTAGACGCTGTGCCGATTGTAAAGGCCGCGCAGGGGCGCGTCCGGGAAATTCCATTCGCCGGCATTGAAGCAGAACCCATGATCGATGGGAAGCGCGCGATAGCGCGCGCGTCCCGCTTCCAGGAAAAAAACGGCCTGGCGGCCATTGGTGTTGCAGGTCCATTTGTCGAATACCAGCATGCCCGCGAAATCGGCCAGATTTTCCACCTGGTTCAACTGCTCCTCGGGAAGGAAATCGTAAACCGGCAGCTCCGCCGGATCGCCCGGATAGCATGAGCCAAACTGCCGGCCGGGGCGGCAAGGCGTCCGTCCCGTTCCGAGTTGGATCACCAACTCGGCCGTCAGCTCGATCAGTTCCCGGCGAACCTCGACCACATCGGCCCGCGGAACCGGAAGGCCCAAAGAGCTTGCCATGCGCGTACCGAGCATTTCATTCGCCAGAATGCGAAGATGCTGCGGATTGTTTTGGAATTTGACGACATAATAACCCCCGTCGTCGCAGCGCATGAGATGCGATTGGGCGCCCCCGCGCATCCGCCGGATATGCTCCACCGCAAGCACCATTGCGAGGCATGCTATCGAGCGCCACTGCCCGCGGCAAGAGCCAATCTCCGATGTAACCAATCTCCGAGGTAGTTAATCGGAGATAGCCGATAGGAGATAAGAGCGGAGTGGACACAACGCCACGCTCGCCTGCCGGCAGCGGCCGCACCAAGTTCCCCGCGTCTCCGCGCGGATTCGCCGTATTGTCGATGGAACTCAGACGGCCAAACAGACTTCGCCCTCAGAGGGCCGTCGTGATTGGCGGGCGAAGTTCAGCGCTTCTTCTTGCGCGTTGAGCTCTTGCGGGACGCCTTCTTCTTGGAGCTCTTGGCCGCGGCGCGCTTCTTGGGCCGCGCTTTTGGCGCCGGCTTGCGCGTCTTTTTCGCCTTTGCTTTCGCTTTGGCTGCGCCCGGTTTGCGTGGCTTGGGCTTCGGCGCGGAGGGCGCTGGCGCCGTGGGAACTCCCGGACGCTCCACTATAGTGACTTCCTCTTCGGTCTCTTCCAGGAGGCCCTCGTCTCTTTCGCCGCCTTCGTCTTCTTCCATCTGGGAGAACTCGTTCTCGTCGCCATTATCTTGTAGCCAGGCCATCATTCCTCCGTAGGTCAGCCGCTTTGAGATCCGGCTGACCTCGCCGACGCGGCCTCGGCGGCTTATAAACGGAATAGCAAGCTTTTGTCAAGCCGCGCGTTTCGATCGGCGCACACGCGCAGCCAGAGTAGCATTCCTGACCGCGAACAGCGTCAATAATCATTGGGAAAACTGCGGGGCCCAGCAAAGAGGTGAGTCCTGGGAGCTAGTGGGCGGTTTGCACGATGGTGAGGATGTCGCCGGCCTGTAGAGACCTGCTGAACAGGAAGCGGTTCCCGCTGCGCAGGGCATCGATGGTCGTCTGATAGGCCTGGGCGATGGACCAGAGCGTCTCCCCTTCACGCACCCGATGGGTGACAGCCTGGCCCGCCTTGGCCGGCGCTTCCGCCGCCGCTCGCGCCACGGTGGTGGACGTGGACGCCTTGGCCAGGGTGGGGCCGCTCACGCCCGGATAGATCCTCAAGCGCATGCCGGCAACGACGTGATCGCTGCGCATTCCGTTCCACTTTTTCAATTCCGCGGCGGTCACATTGAACTCGTCGGCCACGCTCTCGAGCGTATCGCCACGGCGGGCGGTATAGCGCACCACCTCACCCAGCGTGGGCTGCGACGGTCCCGCCGCGGGAATAATCAGGTTGGTATCCACCTCCGGCCGATCACGCTCCTCCAGGCCGTTGACCCTGGCCAGGGAGGCGACGGTCACGCGATATTTCTTGGCCACGCTGGTGAGCGTCTCGCCTTCTTCCAGCCGATGCCGCCGCCAGCTCACCCAGTTCTCCGGCGGGATTTGGGCCATCCCCTGCTCGAACTCTTCCGCCTTACCCGAGGGAATCCGCAGCACGAATCGAGGATCGTTGGGCGTCACCAGGCGTAGCAATTGGGGATTGAGCAGGCGCAGCGTATCCACATCGACGTCGATGGTCTCCGACACCAGCCGCAAGTCCACGGGGTGGCCGGGCTGCACGCGGTCGATTTCCACCGGTTGATCGGGTGTCACGTCTATCCCGTACCGCGCCGGGTCCTTGGCAATCAGGGTCAGCGCCAGGATGATGGGCACGTAGTTGCGGGTCTCTTGCGGCAGCGCATTCAGTCTGTACAGCTCCCAGAAATCGGCGTAGCCGGTGCGTTCCACGGCGTGCTGTACCGTACCCGGCCCCGAGTTATACGCCGCCATCACCAGGTACCAATCGCCGAACATGTCATACAAGTCGCGCAAATGCTGCGCCGCGGCCCGGGTCGCCTTTTCCGGGTCCTGCCGCTCATCCACCCACCAGCTATGCTCCAGGCCGTACTGCTTGCCCCGATAGGCCATGAACTGCCAGAGTCCCCGCGCGCCGGCGCGCGAAAGGGCCTGGGGCTCAAAGGCGCTTTCCGCCTGAGCCAGATAGATCAGGTCGCCGGGCATGCCTTCCTCAGCCAGCACGCGCTGGATCATGTCCTGGTAACGCCCCGCCCGGCGTAATCCATTCTCCACGATGGCCCGGCCGCGCGGCGTCTGGAAAAAGTTCACGAAGGAGAGAACCTGGTCGTTGATCGTCAGGGGAATATCGTGCTGCACGCCTGCCAGTTCGCGTTCCGCATTGGCGCGCAACCCAGCCTCCGCGGCAGGCGGCGGAACCTCTTCTCCGGAAGTAATGGCGTTGATTTGGTCCAAAGGCGAAGGCTGGCCCTGCTGGTCAGGGACGATTTGGGGCACACCGTCGGCGTCGACGGCTTCGGCGTCGGCATACTGCGAGTCGTCCACGCCGGATAGAGCGGAAGCGATCTGGTCGTGCAGGTCGGATAAGGCCGGTTCGCTCGAAAGATCAAACCCGCTGCCGGAAAGCAGGTCCAGGGCGCGGTTATAGTCTTCCTGGGCAACGTCGCCGCTGCCTGCCTTGGCCTCCTCCTCACCCGCTGCAAAGATGGCCGTTACCTGCTTGGCAAGCTCCCCCGAGCCATCGTCCGTGGACAAAGAAGCGACCCGCGCGCGTCTATCGAGCGGCAAAACGCCAATATTGACCGTCAGGCGGCGCGTGGCTGTGGTGCTGTGCTGGGCCGGTTTTGCCGCACTGCTTTGTTGGGAAGTGGAAGCCTGAATGGACGGAGGATGGCTGCTGGCCGTATTCCGCGCGGAATCCCCACATCCCAGGAGGCAGAACGCCGCGCCCGCAGCCAACGGGAGGCTGAGTAGAGCCGCGAGATTGTGAGGTCTGCGCACTTTCATAACCCTAAACCCCAACTCCTCCATGGGTCTCCGCTTAAACAATCCGATGCGCCACCTCGGAGAGGGGGACTGGGGCAAGCCGAGCAGAATTGAAGTTTTATCCTACTCCCGATCAAATCCCCAAGGCAACTCCAAGATTCACAGTACGTTCATATTCAGGAAACAGCTCTCCGAAGGCCGCTTTTCGGCCCCATTTCGCATGGGGCGCCCCCACATCTCGTCTATAAGGCGGCGGCGCAGTCAGGCTACCTCCTCGTCCTCGGTCAGTTCGCCCTGCCGCTCCGCCTTGGCATGAGCGATCACCTTCTCCGCAATTTCGCCGGGGACGTAGTCGTAGTGGTCGAACTCCATGGAGTAGCTGGCGCGGCCCTGGGTCATGGACGTGAGGTCCGTGGCGTAGCTGAGCATCTCCGCGAAGGGCACCAGCGCCTTGACCACCACGTTGGCCCCCCGCGCCTCGCTGCCGTTGATCCGGCCCCGCCGCGAGCTCAGGTCGCCCATGACGTCTCCCGAATACTGGTCCGGGGCATACACCTCCACGTGCATGATCGGCTCGAGCAAGGACGGCCGGGCTTGCTTCATGGCCTCCTTGAACGCCAGCGAGCCGGCGATCTTGAAGGCCATGTCGGAGGAGTCCACATCATGGTACTTCCCGTCATAAAGGACCGCCCGGAAATCCACCACCGGGAAGCCGGCCAGATAGCCGCGGTCGGCGGCGGCTCGGATGCCCTTCTCCACCGAAGGAATGTAGTTCTTGGGAATGGCGCCGCCGAAGATATCGTCCACGAATTCGAATCCCGCCCCGCGGGGCAGCGGTTCCATGCGCACGCGGCACACCCCGAACTGGCCGTGCCCGCCGGTTTGCTTCTTGTGCTTGCCTTCCGCATCAGCTTTGGCGCGTATGGTCTCTCGGTAGGGCACCTTCGGAGGTTTCAGCGTCACGTCCACATGGAAGCGCTTCCGCAGCTTGGCCACCACCACCTCGATGTGCTGCTGGCCCGATCCCGCCAGCAGAAACTCCTTGGTCTGCGGGTCGCGCGAAAAGCGCAGCGCCAGGTCCTCCTCCAGGATCTTGTGAATCCCCAGGCCGATGCGGTCCTCGTCGGCCCGGGTTTTCGGCTCGATGGCAAAGGTGATGGCCGGCTCGGGAAGCCGGGCCGCCGGGTAGAAAATCGGCGCGCCCTTGTCGCCCAAAGTGTCGCCGGTGACTGTGTCCTTCAGTTTGGCGATGGCTCCCAGGTCTCCGGCGTGCAGTTCGGGGACTTCCATCCCGGTCTTCCCCTGCATCACCTGCAGGTGCTGAAAGCGCTCCACCGTCCCGCGATTGAAGTTGGTCACGTTGGCGTCGTTCTTCAGCACGCCGGACATTACCTTGAAGTAGCTGATGCGCCCGGCGAACGGATCCGAAAGGGTCTTGAACACGAAGATCGACAGATGCTCTGAATCGGCGATCTTTCGCTCCACCGGACTGCCCTTCCCGCCCGCCTCGCTGAAGGCGCTGGCGTTCCCCCGCCCAGCGGGATCGGGAAAAACGTCCACGATCAGATTGAGCAGCGCGTCGCTGCCGATATTGTGCAGCGCCGAACTCATCATCACCGGGAAAATCCGCTGCTCCCTAAACGCCAGCCGCAAACCTTTGGTGAGGTCCTCCAGCGGAAGCGTTCCTTCCGCGAAGAACTCTTCCATCAGCGCGTCGTCGCCTTCGGCCACCATCTCCACCAGCTTTTCGTGGGCCTCTTTCGCCGCCGCGGCCATATCCGCGGGAATCTCCTCCACTTTGCCGCGCCCGTCGCCGTCGGGCGTGTAAATCAGCGCTTTCATGCTCACCAAATCCACCACGCCCCGAAACTGCTTCTCGGCGCCGATGGGAAGCTGCACGGGGACCACCCCGCGGCCAAACACCTCTTGCACCGAAGCCAGCGCGCGCTCGAAATTCGCGAGTTCCCGGTCCATCCAGTTAATGACGATGCCCCGCGGCTGCCCGTATTCGGTGCAGTAATCCCACACCTTTTCCGTCACCACCTGTACGCCCGCCACCGCATCCACCAGCACCAGCGCCGCGTCGGCGGCAATCAGCGAAGTCCTGGTTTCGTTCACGAACGTGCTGTAGCCGGGCGTGTCCAGAAAATTTATCTTTGTCTTGTCCGCCGCGCTCGGCGAGCCCGTCCGGGCCCATTCCGCGAACGCGATTCCCGTCTGGATCGAAATTTTGCGGGCAATCTCCTCATCGTCCCAGTCGGTGACCGTACTGCCTTCCGCTACTTTTCCCAGCCGCGGCGTCATCCCCGCCGTATAAAGTAACGACGACACCAACTGGGTCTTTCCGGTGTCGCCGTGGCCGGCAATCCCAACGTTGCGAAGCGAAAAAGTTGTGTAAGTTTTCATGGCTTTCCCCTGTTCGGGCCCAGGGCCGATCTCGCGGGGCGAAAGCACAGGCGGGATACCCAGGCGCCGTGCATGGTTACCTAGAATGGGCGGATGCTAACACGAGCGTATGCAAGCGGGCAATTCGGTAGAACTCGTAGACTCATGGGGGGCGTGAGGGCTTTGCGAATGCGCCGTTGTTGCCGCCTTTGGCGACCGTGAGTATCCTACCAGCGCAGTTCGCGGAGCCGCCGTCATGGCTGCATTGAAGATAGCGCTGGGCAATTACGGGCTGACCAAGCCGCTCAAGGATGGCAGCGTTCGCGCCGGCGGGCTGGAGCTCGAATACGTTCCGGTGGAGGCGATTGTGCCGGCGATGCGGCGCATGGTGAGAGGCCTGGAGTTCGACATTTGCGAGATGGCCTTTACCACGTATCTCTGCGCCAAGGCCTACGGCAAGCCCATCACCGCGATTCCCGTCTTCCTCACCCGGAATTTCCACCATTGGGCGATTTTCTACAACGTAAATTCGGGAATCAAGAAGCCCAAAGATTTGGAAGGGCGCACCTTGGGGGTGAACCGGGGCTACACCGTCACCACGGGCCTGTGGGCGCGGGGAATTCTCCAAAGCGAATACGACGTGGACCTGCGCAAGATCACCTGGGCCCCCACCGACGAAGAGCACGTGGCGGAATACAAAGCTCCGGCGAACGTGGATCTTTCCTGTCGGGGAAGGCCGCTGGCGGAGCTGCTGATCTCCGGAGAAATTCCCGCGGCCGTGGGCGACGTGCGCGTCGACTCGCCGGATGTGCGGCCGCTGATTCCCGATGCGCGCAATGCGGGTTTCGCATACTTTCGGAAAACGGGCGTCTACCCGATCAATCATGGATTAGTGGTTAAGGATTCGCTGCTCAAAGCCAATCCGGGATTGGGTAAGGGGCTTTTCGACGCCTTCCGCGCAGCCAAGAAGATTTACATGGCCCGCCTGGATGCGGGCGAAAATCTATCTGCGGCAGATGAGACCGCCCTCGCGCTCAAGCGAGTGGTCGGCGATCCCTTCCCCTTCGGGGTCTCCAATCCAAATGGGCCAAATCGAAAGGCGCTGGAGACGATGATCGGGTTTGCGGTAGACCAGCAGGTGATTCCGAAAAAGTTTAGCGTGGAAGAGCTCTTCGCTCCGGGAACGCTGGATTTGGAATAGCGGACGTTCTCCGAAGCCTCGTCACGAAACCTCAAAATCTAAAACTTGGCCAAACTTCGCCAAACCTGGGATCGACGACTCAGGCGCGGCCGGCGAGCTGCCGGCATTCGTCCAGCGCGGCATAGCTTCGCGTGGGCGCGGCCACGAGGAATCGATAGCCTTCCTGGAGGATGCGCTCGACGTTCTTCGTATCCGCGTGAGGGTGCCCCACCGGGACGCCGCACTCCTTGCACGTAGCCACAATCTCCGCCATCGCTTCGACCACCGACGGATGCTCGTACTGGCGCGGGAAGCCGAGTTCCTGGCTCAAATCGCCTTCGCCTATCAGGACCAGGCCGACGCCCGGAACGCTCTTTAGCATGTCGCGAAGATTGCCGATTCCCTGCGTATCCTCGATCATCAGCACCACCAGAATTTCCCCCTGCGGATTCAAAGGCCACACATCGGCCTTGCGGTAATACTCCTGCTGCGTAAGCCCCCAATAACGCGCGGCAGCCAGCGGCGCATCGCCTCGGATGCCGGCGGGCTCGCTCAGCTTGGCGCTTTTCAAGCGCGGATACCGGCAGGCCGCGACGGCATTGTGGGCCTGATCGACGGTGCTGATGTGCGGCCATACGATGCCGTAGGCGCCCAAATCCAGCGCCTGCTTGGCCAGCCATTGATTTTTTTCGCTGCCGTTCGGCGGAATGCGCACGAGAGGAGTAATCGCAGGAACAACCGAAGCGGCATCGACGATCTGGCGGCGATTCAGCAAGTACTGCAAGCAATCGCGCAGAGCCCTGGCGTCCCAGGGATTGTGCTCCAGCTCAAAGATCAGCGCGTCGTAACTGGAGGTGCTGAAGGCAAGCGCGGAATCGATTTCGGCGGGCGTGAACGCGGCGAAGGCCGTCTGCCCCTGCTCGAGGGCACGGATCACGCCATTCAATCGCGGAATTTCAGCCATGTCGCCTCCCTGCCACAATCGTTTTGAACAATTCCTTCGCAGCGCTGGCAATCGGAAACCGAGGGCGAGTATGGTAGCAGAGCGGTGCGAAGGCCGAAAATCGGGAAGGCATTTGACAACCCGCTGCTCAGGTTCGTAGCATGCCCCGTTCGTTCGTAGCCGTTCAGCAGATTGATTTACGCAAGCCGAGGCCGGAATGATTATCGATTGTCACGGACATTACACGACGGCGCCGAAGGCGCTGGCAGCGTATCGACAGCGCCAGATCGATGCTCTCACGGATCCTTCGCAGTCTTCCTCGGAGCCGCTGAAGATCGGCGACGATGAACTTCGCGAGAGCGTGGAAAAAGCGCAGCTGAAGATTCAGCGCGAACGCGGCATCGATCTCACGATTTTTTCGCCGCGCGCGGTTGCCATGGCCCACCACATTGGAAACGCCGCGACCAGCCTGCAATGGGCCCAGGCGTGCAACGACCTGATCCACCGGGTGTGCATGCTTTATCCCGATAGCTTTGTGGGCGCATGCCAATTGCCGCAGTCGCCCGGCGTTCCCCCCGCGAATTGCATCGGCGAGCTCGAACGCTGCGTGAAGGAGCTCGGCTTTATCGCCTGCAACCTGAATCCCGACCCTTCCGGCGGCCGCTGGAGCGATCCGCCGCTCACGGACCGCTACTGGTATCCGCTGTACGAAAAAATGATCGAGCTGGAAGTTCCGGCCATGATCCACGTCAGCGGCTCCTGCAATCCGAATTTTCACGCCACCGGAGCGCATTATCTGAATGGCGACACCACGGCGTTCATGCAGTTCCTGACCTCCGACATCTTCAAGGATCTCCCCGCTCTGAAATTCGTTATTCCTCACGGCGGCGGCGCGGTTCCCTACCACTGGGGCCGCTATCGAGGCATCGCGCAGGATTTGAAGCGTCCTCCGCTGCGAGAGTTGTTGCTGAATAACGTCTACTTCGATACCTGCGTCTACCATCAGCCGGGAATCGACCTGCTGACAAAAGTGATTCCCATCGACAATATTCTTTTCGCCTCGGAGATGCTGGGCGCGGTGAAGGGCGTGGACCCGGAGACCGGCCATTATTTCGACGATACCAAGCGCTATATCGAGGCCGTGCCGTGGCTGAAGGAGCCGGACAAACGCAAGATTTACGAAGGGAATGCGCGCAAGGTGTATAGCCGGTTAAAGGTGAAGCAGCCGGCCGGCGAGGCGCAGCGTGCGCCGTTGTGATGCCGTTGTGAATTGGGGCAGAAGCCTGAGCGTCTGGCGGGCGCTGTTGAAGTTGCGCGCTTAGTGGATTCCAATCAGCGGCCAGTAGAACGGAACCAGAAGCAGCAGGACCAGCGACTCGACGATGGTCAGGCAGATCCCCACCCGCAGCAAATCCTTGGCCTCGAAATAACCATACGAGTAGCCGGTGAGCAATACTCCGGACTGGTACACGAAAATCTTTCCGCCCGCCGCAAAGGACCAAACCAACAAGATCGGCAGGAGTGAGATTCCGCCGGTTTTCGCAAAGGTCACCAGCGGCGGCAAAGACGTGGCCAGCATGGAGATCTCGTTGCCCAGGAAAAGGTGATAGAGGAAGGCGGTCCAATAAGGGATGAAAGCCAGCGAGAATTGATTGCCGATCAAGGGCCGCATCCACGCGAACATGATCGTGGTCATCGAACGCAGGGCATCCGTCTTCACCAGCACTTCGCCCATGCTGATCGCCGCGGCGGTGAAAAATACCGGCAAATAATTGAGCCGCTTCAGGTCTTCGAGATTGAGGATGCCGAACTCGGGCACCGCCGCCAGAAGGCCGATACCAATGCCGATTACCGCGGGCGAGATATGGTGGATCAGGTCGGTGGCCCATAGCGCGATGGCGATGGACATCAGCAGCAGCGACCGCTTTTCCATCGGCGTCCAACGCCCCATGCTTTCGAGAGAGCGGTCCAGAAACTCCGTGCCCCCCTTGAGGGCCTGCTCTTCCGGGGGATACAGCCAGCAAACCAGCCGCCACATGACCAACACGGTCACCACAATGCACGGCAAGAACGCCAGCAGCCATTCGCTCCAGTAAACCTCGATGCCGGTGAGTTTCAGGATCAGCCCGCGCGCCAGAATCGACGTCGCGCCGGCGATGACCATCTTGTCGAAGATGCCGGCGGTGTAGGTCAAGGTGACGAAAATTCCGCGGCCAACGTTGCTTCCGCGCGACAACCCGAAAACGTCCATCAATCCGACGGCCACCGCGGCCATGATCACCACGCAGGCGATTCCCGAGGGCACCAGCAGCGTCAGCAGGAAAGACGAAAGGATCAGCCCCAGCAGAAGACGCGAATAGCCGGCGCCCACCCGCCGCATCACTAGATAGGCCAGGCGGCGCGCCAATCCCGATTTGGAAGCCATCATGCCGATCAGCGCAGCGCCAAACAGAAACCAGGGCGTTTGATCCGCAAAGCCGCTGAAGGCGGTCCCAAAATCCACGATGTGCAGCGACCAGAAAAAATAACAGCCCGCCATGCCGGTAACGGCGTGGGGAAGCACCTCCGTAATCCAGGCGATGATCATGAAGGAAGAGATGGCGATGGCGTGCCGGGCATTGAGCTGAAGCGGCAAGGGCAAAAACCACAAGAGAAGCGGGACGGCGAGGGTGACGGCCCAGCCGATGAATTTGTGGTGGCTGGTGTGTACGGCGAATGGCGGCGCCTGTACGGTTTGCTCCGTGGTAGTGCTCACGGCCGATGCCGGCCTTCAGCAGCTTTACCGGCGTTGCCGGCCCCGTCATTTTGGTCAAAGAGCTGAGGCACCAGGAAACTCAACACTCCGTTCTTGACGCTGTCGGAGACATAAATCTCTCCATCCTTGGGGTTCAGGGCCAAACCCACCGGATGGATCAAGCCGCTAAAAGGACCTCGAATCATGGCCAGAGGCGCTACATCGCCGTTGTCGGTGATGTTCCAGACGCCCATGAACCCCAGAACCGGATTCAGCCAGGGATCGTCGGGCACCTCTTTCGAGTCCGGCTTCAAGGTCACTCCGTCGTAGAGATTACGATGAAAGTGATTGGAAGCCGCCAGGAAGATTCGGCCTTTGTAAAACTCCATCTGCCAGGGCTCGTCGGTCATGCCGGTCTTTGGTCCCATGATGCGGGCGCGCGGGGCGACGTCGCCGTTATCGGTGCGATTGAAAATCAGGATGTCCCCCGAATTCGCCACCGCCAGCAGATTTCGATCCGGATCCACGGCCAGCCCCACCAGATGCCCGAGATCGGTCTTCGGCCCCATGATGACGCGCACCGGCGTGGCATCGCCGTCATCATCCCAGCGAAAGACGTTGATGCGCTTCCCGGTAAGGCTGGCCACGAGAATCTCGTGGTTCTGCAAATCCAAGCTGACCGAATGAGGCGTCACCAGGCGCGTATGCGGCCCTTGAATCACTCGCAGGGGGCGCTCGGAACCCGAGGCGTCCGCGCGGAAGGTCAGGATCGCGTCGGCCAGCGCGTTCGGCACCACGATTTCGTCGCGGACCGGATTATAGGCGAGGCCGTGAATGGTGCGCCCCAGCTTAGTATTCTGGCCGGAGATGATTCGCATGGGCGCTGCCTGGCCGTTTGCCATCCTGGCAAACACCGCGATACGCGGCTGCGTCACTCAATTGGGCACCAGGAGCGCTTCGCGCTTGGAGTCATAGGCCAGCGCCATGGGATTGCCGAACCCGGGAGTGGGCGTTCCCGCCGGAGCGCTGCGGATGACTTCCTTTGGCGCAATGTTGCCCTGGCCGGCGCTGTCGAAGGCCAGCGCGGAATGATCGCCCCAGTTGGATACCCAGATTTCGCCTTTCTCGGCGTCAACGGCAACGCCGATGGGACGATTCATGCCGGTTCGATTGCCGCGAATTACTCTGACGGGGGCCACATCGCCGTTACTCGCGCGGCCGTAGATCAAGATCGAGTCATCGCCATTGTTGGCGACGACGATCGCGTCGTGCCGCGAGTCGTAAGCCACGCCCATGGGCCAATCCAGCCGCGTGCGGGAGCCTTCGATGACGCGTAGCGGCGCGACATCGCCTTTTGCTCCCGCCGGGAAAATGCGAATCGAGGGCGGGCGCGATTCGCCTGCCTCCGCTGCGTCGTCCACGACCGGCGATTCCTCGCAGCCGCCTCCCGTGTTCTTCACGAGCCCGCGGAAATTTCCATGATTGGCCACGCCGATCTCGTCATGCGACTCGTCCCAGTAGATGCCGTGCGGATCGGCCAGGCCGGTGGTTTGTCCGCGTATCAGGCGCAGGGGAGCTTCCACGCCCGTCACCTGCCGGCGATAGAAGACAATCGTGTTTTGAATCTCCACGGTGACGGCGATCTGGTCGGCTGCGTTGCCCAGGGCCAGGCCCCAGGACTGATGCGGAACGGAAAACACGCGCGAGGGTTTGGCGTCTCCAACGCCTCCGTAGGGCATGACCACCACGGTGTCTTCGATGTCGTTATTCACCGTGTAAATTTCCTGGCGTCGCGAATCGAGGACCACTCCCGCGATCATCCCCAGGTACGTGGCCGGGCCGGCGATCTGCCGCAGCGGAGCGCTGATGCCGCCATCTTTGCTGGCTCCTCGATCTTGATCGTAAAGCAGCAGGCTCTTGCGGTTTGGATCGCTCATCGCTACCAGACCGTTTGCAGGGTCCACGGCAATGCCGTTAAACGCGGGGTAAGGGTCCGCAATCATGCGGACGGGCGGTATGTCCTCGGGGGCGGGTTTCGAGGAGTTGCCTTCCGGCGTGGTTTGAGGCAGCGCGGCGTTTTGAGGCAACACAACTACGGCCGCAAGTAAGCCAAACCCGAGCACCCATGCAGCGGCCGATTTTCTCATAGAGGGCAGCGGAGCGCGGTCTTTGTTCAAGCAAGGCGTGTTTCGTTTAGCGCTCGCCTCGGTCAATTATGCCAGCAACAGCCTGATACGGCGACTAGCTGAACCGTTTCTCACTGCTTATGTCTGGGAAAAAACTCCGGCATATAGTACGCGTACATGCCGTTGGACACGCTATCGATCGTATACACTTCGCGATCCGCAGGATTCAGGGCCACGCCCGCGGGCCAAACCATTTCGCTGGCCGGCCCTTTGATTACGCCGCGCGGCGGCACATCGCCATTGTCGTGAATATCCCAAACCCCGATGAACCCGGGCTTCTCCGGATTCCACGGCGAAGGCGAGGCGTCCTCGAAGCGATACGATTCGGCGTTATTTTTCACCGCCACGAAAATCTTGCTCTGCTCGGGATCGACCTCCACCTGCCGGATGCGGATGATGCCGCTTCGCGGTCCCGCGATCACCGCGCGCGGCGCGACGTCTCCATTATCCGTGCGATTGAAGATGAAGATCCCCGTAGTGCCCTTGTTGTCGCTGCGGCTGCCCACCACCACCAGGTTGTGCACGGGATCGACGGACACGCCGCGCACTTCGTCCAAGCCGGTCTTTGCGCCGCGGATCGTTCTCAGCGGCGGGACATCTCCGTTTCCGTCCCGGGGATAGAACAGCACGTCCTTTCCCCCATCCTCGCCGACCACGATTTCATTATTCTGGAGGTCCAGATTCACCGTCTCCGGACGCAACATGCGAGTGTGCGGACCCTGGATAATGCGAACGGGCGCCTCTTCCCCATTGGCATCGGCCTTGAAAAAAAGAACCGCTCCCGCCAGGTGCACGGGAACGATGATTTCGTCATGCACCGGATCGTAGGCAATACCGTGCATCGTGCGGCTGAGCTTGGAAGCTTGCCCTTCGATCACCCTTACCGGCCCTTGGTTTCCGTTTGCCAGCCTGGCAAACGCCATGATTCTGGGTACGCTTACTCAATTGGGAACGAGAATCTGGTCCCGTTTGGAGTCATAGGCGATCGCTCCCGGATTGCCGAATCCCACCGCGGGCGTCCCCTCGGGAGCATTGCGTAGCTCGCGCTTGGGCGCTACGTTGCCGCTGGCCGTTCGCGGGAACACCACCGCGGTGTGTTCGGAATAATTCGTGACCCACAATTCGTCGTTCTTGACGTCGATGGCCACGCCCATGGGCCCCTTGATTCCGGTGCGATTGCCCTTAATCACACGCACCGGCGCAACATTGCCGCTGGCGTCGCGCTGGAAAAACAGCACCGAGTTCGTTCCGTAATTGGCCACGGCGATCTCGTCGTGCACCGCATCCAGGCTCATCCCCATCGGCCAATTCAACTGCGTCTGGGCGCCTTGAATTTTGCGAACGGGCTTCTCGTCCCCCTTGGCCTCGACGCCGTAAGTGTTGATGGAGGGCAGCGCGAAGTGGCCGCCGATGGAGCCGCCCAGCGCCTCTTCCTCTTCGCGCGTCAGCGGAGCCCAGTTCCCGTGATTGGCCACCAGCATTTCGTTGTGAGCCGCGTCCGTGACGATCCCGTGGGGATCGGCCAATTCCGTCTCGCGGCCGTGCAGCACGCGCAGAGGCGCCTCGCTTCCGGAAGCGTCGCGACGGTAGACCACCACCGTGTTGGGGTGCTCCACGGAGATGGCCACCTCTTGCCGCATGGCGTCAAACGAGACGCCCCAAACGCCGTGCGGCACGGAGAGCACGCGCTTGGGCTTGATGTTCCCTTCCATGTCGTAGGAGAAGACTTCCATGCGGTCGCCAATGTCGTTGTTAACCGCGAAAATCTCGCGCTGTGAGGGATCGACAGAAATGCCGGCGACGAACATCATGCCCGTTCGCGGCCCGCGGATTTCTTGATTGGGCGAGACCATGCGATGAGAGTTGTCGCCAGAGGCTCGGTCGTAAAGCAGGATTGCTCCCCTATTGGAATCGCTGATCACCACCTGGCCCGCCGCCGGATCGACCGCTACGCTATGAAAGCTCGGATAGGCGTCGGCCACGGTACGCGCCGGAGCGATATCGCCGCCCACCGGCGCCGTAGCGCCTGACACGGAGACGGCGGCCGAGACAGAGACGGAGGCGGACACCGAGGCGGAAACGGGATCGGCTTTTCGCTGCTGCACCTGCTTCCAGGCGGTCATGGCCATCGCCAGATCGGTGGTGTCGGCGCAGCTATCATCATCTTCGTCCGGCGTATTCGCCGCCGCGACTGTGGCTGGGGTGGAGAAGGATAAAATCCGAGGGCTGGCGCGGAAGAGCAAATGGACGCAGCTCGCAAGAAACATAACGGCAGCGCCGGCGCCCACAAGGCCGAATTTCCGATTGGCTGGCATGAGGGTTATCTCCCGACTGCAATCCCTAGTTGCGCCCTATTTGAGCCCCATTTCAGACTGGCCGATTATTTCACTCTTCCAGGGCAGAGTCACACCGAATCTGATTCGCACGCAATGCGGGTTCAAGTCAGAGGTAGTAATCCCGCATCATCCGCCACCGTTCCCGATACAGCCCGCCTTGCGCGGCAGGTTCGGCGGCTTCGCGCGCCTGGAGAACGGCGGCCTGAGTTTGCGGCGGCATTACCGGCAAGCGGGTAAGAGCGGCGGCGCTCAACATTGTTTCGGCGATCTTCTCCAGCCTCTGCGCCGTAACGCAAACGTAAGCAATCTCCGGACCGGCCACCACGCAGCCATGATTCTTCAGGAGCAGGGCACCCATCTTGCCCAGCGTCCGCGCCACGTCATCGCCCAGCGCCGGCGTCGAGATGCTCACGGCGTTATTTTCCAGCACCGGCAGCCGGCCCGCGAACGACGCGCAATCCTGATCCAGCGGCTCCACGGCGATGCCCAGAGCAGCCATCAGCGTGGACGCTCGCGGATGAGCGTGCAAAACGCAGCGCACCTCCGGCCGGGCCGCATAAATCCGCGCGTGAATCGGCAATTCGCGAATCGCGCTGCGCCCATCCAAAGATCCGTCCGCGGGACCGTCCACACGCTTCCCCTCGAAGTCGATCACGATCAGGTCTTCGGGTTTTAGCGTTCGCCAGCTTACCGGGCGGGGTTTTATCAGAATGCGCTGGTCGTCCAAGCGGGCGCTCAGGTGACCGCCGAGTCCGTCACCCGCCGCTTTCACGGCGTAGAGCACTTGGCACGCCTGTACCAACTCTTCGCGAAGGCCCGATTCGGCGCTCGTGGATTCGGCGCTCCGCGCCTTCGAGTCCACCTAGACCTCGGCCTTCATTAGCTCCCGCGCGCCCTCGTCGAACTCCACGTCCCTGTTCAGGAGCAGCGAAGCGGAGCGAATCCAATAAACGTCGCCGTGGTGCGCGGCGTAGGGTTGCCGGCCTTCCGAGAGTTCGCGGATCTCCTGCAGCAACAGGCGGCGGGTGGCAATAATCGCGGTGTCGCTGGTGCCCAGGCGCTCCCGGGTGCGGTCGACCACCGTTCCCATGCTCTCCTGGATGGCCTGGTCCTGAGCGGCAAAGCCGTGAATGCCGGTCATGTTCACGCTGCGCTGTTTCTCGCGATCCAGCAGGTACTGATTGCCTTTATTCCGAAGGGGACGGAAGGTGGCGGGGTCCACCTTGGCGTGCACGAAAGTTTCGTTGCGGATGGAGTCCCACTCCTCTTCGGAGAGCGGCCCGTCGGGACGCCAGCTCGCCGTCCAGACCCAGCAGGTTTCGTCGTCTCGCGGCACCCAGCAATGCCCGTGAATGGCGAGACCTTTCTCGTACGGAATCATGGTGTAGCTGGGAAGCAGGAACTGCGTGAGCCTCCAGTAGTATCGGTCTTCCTCCGCATTGCGGCGAACCCCAATCACCAGGCCGTAGTCCGTCTTTTTTACCGTGAATCTCGGCGCCTTATCCAACAGATGATATTTCGCCCGCAGATTGCTGCTGTTCTTCACTTTCTCCACGTAGGAATCGGTCACCCGGAATGCGTCCAGGCTGGCGTGAAGAAAATTGGAGTGGCTGGAGTCGATGCCGCCCTCAATGGCTTGCAGGTAGTTGGTCTCCTGGACCCGCTTGGAAATGTACCGGTGGCTATCGGGAACGCGCGCCCACTCCAGCTTGGGCAGATCGGGCTGGTGTTCCGGAGGACCCAGATAAGCCCAGATCAAGCCGCCGTACTCGCGCGTGGGATATGCCGCGATGCGCACCTTATTTTCGAATCCGTACTCCTCCGGCTCGTTGGGCATGTCCACGCAGGTGCCGTTCACGTCGAATTTCCATCCGTGGTAGACGCACCGGAGGCCGCACTCCTCGTTGCGTCCCCAAAACAGGCTGGCTCGGCGATGGGGACAAAATTCGTCTATCAGCGCAACACGGCCTTTGGAGTCGCGGAAGGCAAGCAGATCTTCGCCCAGCACTTTCACGCGGACAGGCGAACAATCCGGCGTGGGCACCTCCGACGGCAGCAATACCGGCATCCAGAAGCGGCGGAAATAGTCGCCCCCCGGCGTCCCTGCGGCGGTGTGGGTGAGCAGTTCGTTTTCTTCGTGTGAGAGCATGGCCTCTCGTTCCCGTCAGACAAAAGCTTCGAGGACCGTGGCGGCAGCCTCGGGACGACGGTCCGCCACCAGGTCGTGCGCCTGGTGAGCGCCGGTATGCAGCCGGGTCACGGCGTCACGCCGGGTGGAAGCAGGCTCGCTCGCCAGGAAAAAGCCGGTGATCGTCCAGATGGCGTCCAGTTCGGCCTCGCGGTAAACCAGATGCTCGAACGAGGTGGATACCTTCAGGTGGGCAATGACGTTCCGCAAAGTATCCGCGGAGAAATCCTTGACCGGAACGATGTGCTCCGGATTCACTTCCGACAAAGAGAACATGCCATTTTGCCCTACGGCTATGCTAAGACGAAACGGCTGCCCAGGCAACGCCGGGGCTTGCCACATTGGCGTCAGATGTCGTCACATTCACATCAAGTGGCTGGCGCGGGCCAGGCGCTTGTAAGCCGTCCGCTTCATCACTATAGTAATCCCAGTGCGAATCGGCTGTTCGCGCAACGAGATTCCGAATTAACTCGCAAATCGCTTCGAGGTAACTATGCGTACATTGGCGCGGGCGTTCCTGATTGTGGGGGGCACAACCCTCTGTGTTTTAGCGCTCTCCAGCCGGAAAGCACCGGTCGTGCTTACCTACCCCGCCACGCCGCTGGCGAAGATGACCGCCGTGGCCGTGGGAGACATGTGCGCATTCGGCGACAGCGGTCCGGAAGTCCTGGCGGACCCGCAGGAAGAGTCCGGCGCTGTACCGAACGAAGCGCAACTCCCTCCGGTGCGCTACGTGACCGATCCCTATCCCACGTTCAACGGCATCGCCCTGGACGCGCGCAACCATCGACTGATCCTCAGCGACGAAAATCGCAAGAGCCTGCTCGGTTACGACGCTTCGGCCGGCGGCAACTCGCCCAATGTGACCCGCCCGATGTGGCAGATCATCGGCCCGCAGACCGAGGTCGGATTTATTTCCGGCGTGGAAGTCGATCCGGATCGCCGCGAGATTTACGCCGCGAATAACGACGTGGAAGATCGCGTAGTGGTTTTCGATTACGACTCCAACGGCGATCTGAAGCCCAAGCGCCAGCTGTACGTTCCCCACCAGAGCTGGGGGCTTTCGCTGAACCGCTCGCGCGGCGAGCTAGCCATCTCCGTTCAGCAGCTCAGCATGATCGCCATATACCGCCGCGATGCCAATGGCATGGATGCTCCGCTCCGAATCATCAAGGGTTCCCACACCAATATGGCCGACCCGCACGGAATCAAGTGGGACGCCGATCACCACGAGATCGTCGTGGCCAACCACGGGAATTCGACCGAAATCGTGCCCTATTCGGCCTATGACGCGCAGACCGCCGCTCCCGTGGCGAAGGATCTCTTTGGCGGAAAATTCGTGGCGCCCTCGATCGACGTCTTCGATGAAGCGGCGAGCGGAGATGCCAAGCCTGTCCGCACGATCGAAGGTTCCAGCACCAAGCTGAACTGGCCCATGGGAGTCGATCTCGACGCCACGCACAACGAAATCGCCGTGGCCAATAACGGCGACAACTCCATTCTGATCTTTCGCCGCACCGCCCAGGGCAACGTCGCTCCGGTACGCACCATCCGCGGGCCGAAGACCGGCATTTCCAACCCCATGGGCGTGGCCATCGACGCCGAGCGCAATGAATTGTGGGTGGCGAATTATGGCGACCACACCGCGCTCGTCTTCTCACGCGATGCCGCTGGCGACGTCGCTCCCAAGCGCATCATCCGCAATGCTCCCGCTGGCACGCCCACGGGCGGCTTCGGCAATCCTTATGCCGTGGCCTACGATTCCAAGCGCGACCAGTTGCTCGTACCCAATTGAGTGAGCCAACCGCGCATCGCGGTGTTTGCCAGGTCGGCAAACGGAAATTCAAACCCAGTCAGGATCATCGCCGGACAGTCCACCCTCTTGAGCCGCACCATGCACGGCATTGCTTACGACGCCACGCACGATGAGGTGGTCGTCCCGGTCGCGCTGGCGGATGCCGTGTTGGTGTTTCGTGGCGGCGCCGACGGCTCCGAAGCGCCCATCCGCGTGATCCAGGGCACCAAGACACGAATGATTCGTCCCCACACCGTGGCCGTGGATGAAAAGAACGGCGAAATTTTTGTGGGCGATTCCAGCGGCCGGAACATTGTGGTCTTCGATCGCCTGGCCAACGGCAATGCCGCGCCCAAGCGGGTCATCGAAGGCCCACACACCGGTATCCTGTTTATCGTCGGCATCACCGTCGATCCCGTACACGATCGCGTGATCGCCGCCAGCGTTGCCAACGTTCCCGGCAAGAAGACGGGCCTGTTTATCTTCGGGCGAACCGACAACGGCGACGTGGCTCCGCGCGCGATTATCTCCGGACCAAAAACTGGATTCGTGCGGCCCTGGCAACTGGCCGTCGATCCCGCGCAGGGGAAGATCTTCGTGGCCGCGATCAATAACGAGAGTGACCCTCCCTATACCTTGGAGAAGCCGCGCACCGACTTGCCTCACGACGTCCAACTGCCCTTGCCCTGGAATAGCGGCGCTCTGGGCTTTATCGGCGTCTGGGATATCAACGATGACGGAGACGTGCCCCCGCGCGCGCTCATCAAGGGTCAGGAGACCTTTCTCGTTCACCCCGGCGGCGTGGCCATCGATCCGAAAGATGGCGAAGTTTTCGCCACCGATAGCGTCCGCAACGGGCTGTTCAGTTTCCTGGCTCCCAACCTCTTTCCGGAACTTTCCCGGCCGCAGCCGGACTCTGGCAACGTGACCACTCGATCGGAACGATAGCCGCAACGGCAAGAGACCAATTGTTGGTGCGGGAAGTTATTTGTGCGCGAAGTTATTTGTGAGGGAAGTTCGCTTACTTTCGAGGCACGGCGCAACAAGTGTCCGTAGTGCAGTTGGGCGCGTGCAAGGACTTCATCTTCATGCCGTAGTCGGTGAGGGCCATCTTTCCGGGAACAATCTGATGGCACGTCTCGCAGCCGAACTCCTGAAATCGCTGCGCCACCTGGGTTTCGTCGGGCGATCGCTCCGCCGGCGGCAACTCGCCCACTACGTTCATCGCAGTCAATAGCCCCGCGCATCCCTCAAACTTTCCAGACACCTGCTGGCCTCGTTCGGTTAGGCCGAGTTGATAATTGGCGCTCAACGTGTGGCAACTGTCGCAGCCCTGATGCGTGAAGACGTATTTCGTCAACTGTCCCGAATTCATGTGGGCTATGTCCGCCGCGGAAAGCGTCCTGTTTCGAGAAAGCACCTCGACGGAAACGGCAATGCAAACCAGGGCCAGGCCCGCGAGAAGCAGCACCGTTCCCACGCGAACCTTGCCGCTTTGTCGCAGAGCGGACTTATGCCGTCTCCGCGTATTTGCAAGCCAGCGCATCAGCGCCATCTCGTTGAGTCCCACCTCGTCTAATCACCTTGTTCATTCATAGATACACCCGCAAGCCGTGATAGTAAACCCGATTGTCGCTATCGGGGGCCGGATTGCCGGTACAAAGGGCCCGCTTATGGGTATAAGAGAGGCACTCGAACAGAGCCAACTCTGCCCATCACGAAGCAACCTTGTACCCCGAATCGTTTGGTGTTATATCTTAGGGCTTTATTGTGCGCTCCGCATTCCTCTACGGCATTCTGGAGCGCCGATACCGCTCAAGGAGAGCACGATGGCCTATGTAATTGCTGAGCCCTGCATCGGAACGAAAGACACCGCATGCGTGGATGTATGCCCCGTCGATTGCATCCATCCCCGCAAGGACGAGCCAACGTACGAAAGCGAGACGCAGCTCTATATAAACCCCGTCGAATGCATCGACTGCGGAGCCTGCGTCCCGGTCTGCCCGGTGACCGCCATTTTCGCGTTGGACGATCTGCCGGAGAAGTGGAACAACTTCACGGCGATCAACGCGGACTGGTACGAGAAAAAAGCATAATTCCTTTCATTGCCGCACTTGTAGCAAAACGGCGGGGCTCCACAGCTCCGCCGTTTTCTTTTCTCGCGGCACGACAGGCGATAGGCAATAGGGGACATCTTTCCCGCTAAGGCGGCATCTCATGTAGTGTTCCGCCCGAGTGCTTCGGAGCGTTCAGGAGAGGCACGGCAGGGGATTCTCAGGCCTGTCGTCGAGATCGGCTCCGGGAACAGCGATGATCACCATCACCTCAACGGCCACGGCGGTTCCCCCCAACGTGCTCTCCCGCGAATTGGTGAAGGAATATTACGGGCGCACCTTTTCCCTCTCCGACCGGCGCCTGCAAGCGATGTTCGAGATCCTGGATAACTCGCGCATCGACAAGCGCCACTCCTTGTTCCCCGTCGATTACCTGATTCAGCCGCGTTCGCTGACGCTGAAGAATTCCGAATATCGGGAACACGCCATAGCATTGTCGCGCCAAGTCGCCGAGCAGGCGCTGGCGCGCGCGAATCGCGACCCCTCCGAAGTGGACATGATCGTCAGCGTCTCCTGCACCGGATTCATGATCCCTTCGGTTGAAGCGTATTTGATCGGCGACATGGGCTTTCGTCCCGATGTGCGCCGCTTGCCGATCACCGAGCTGGGCTGCGCCGCGGGCGCCGTGGGATTGACGCGGGCCTGGGAGTATCTCCGCGCCAATCCAAACGCCACCGTGCTTCTGATTGCCGTGGAGCTCCCCACGCTCACATTTCAGCGCGACGACTTATCGCAAGCCAACTTGATTTCAGCGGCGCTGTTTGGAGACGGAGTCGCCGCCGCCGTAATCTCGGACGGCGCTGGAAAAGGCCCGGCCATACTGGATAGCCAAAGCTATCTCTTTCCGTCGTCCATCGACGCCATGGGATTCGACCTGAAGGATACCGGCTTTCACATCGTGCTCTCCAAGGAAGTGCCGCAGCTCATCCGCGAAAATATCGGCGCCTTGCTCGAAGGTTTCCTCTCCCGGAACGGACTCACCCAAAAGCAGATCAAGGCCTTCGTGCTGCATCCCGGAGGCCAGAAATTGCTCGGCTTTATGCAGGAAGAGCTCGCGCTGTGCGCTTGCCAGGTGCAGCCTTCCTGGGATGTTTTGCGCGAATATGGCAATCTTTCGAGCGCCTCGGTGCTGTTCGTGCTGCACGAGTGGATGACGCGAGGGGAAGTCAAAGCCGGTGAGCGGGGTTTTCTGGCTGCCTTCGGTCCCGGTTTCAGCGCGGAGATGCTTCTTCTGCAATGGACGTGACCACAATCGCGTTTCTAGTGTTGCTCGCGTGCGTGGGCCTCGAGCGGCTCCTGGAGTTGCGCCTTTCGCGGCGCCATCAGCGCGACTTGGCGCTCCTCGGAGCGCAGAAGCGCGCCGACCCCCGGTATCGCTGGATGATCGCGCTGCACGCCGGCGTTCTGGCAGGCGCGGCGCTTGAAGTTATTTTTCTGCGCAGTCCATTTATCGCCCCCTTGACGGCGGCCGCTTTGCTGGCCTTCCTATTGGCCACTGCGCTGCGCTGGTGGGTAATTCGCACGCTGGGAACGCATTGGAATACCGAGGTGGTGGATTCGGCGACTCTTGGCGTGGTCAGCAAGGGCCCGTTTCGGTGGATTCGCCATCCCAATTACCTGGGCGTCTTCGTGGAAATGATTGCGCTGCCGCTGGTGCACACCGCCTGGATCACCGCCATTTTCGCGGCCGCCGGGAATCTCTTGGTCCTGCGGAATCGCTTGCGCGTGGAAGAAGGCGTGCTCGATTCGGCGCCCGCATACCGCGCGGCCATGTCCGGCAAACCCAGGTTCCTGCCTAAAATTTTCTAGCCTTCCCCCAGGCGAACATCGCCGCCAACCGGTGGCGCCGCAGCGATTTTGGGAAGGCTCGCCTCGCCCGGATCGCGACCCTGTTGCAAAGCCTGAGCCCATTCTCTCGCCGCGCGGCAAAGCGGCTCCAGCGCGATTGTTCCCAGGGTGGCCGGCGCGTCGCGCAACCGCTCCAGCCCCGCCTTCAATAGAGAGCATGCTCCGTTCCAATTGTCCCGCTGATAGTGATGAAAGGCCGCCGCGATCTGAATAATTCCCTGCAGATATCTCTTCTCGGCTCCGGCGGACGCCAGCCACACCAACTCCCAGGCTTCATGGGCCTCGAAGAAGCGTTCGCTATTGAACTCCTCGATCCCCTGCCGCAACGATTCGTGTAACCCTATATTCATAAAACGCTGTATTCATTAAACAGAGGCAATCGAACCAAATTTTAACAAGAACGAGTTCGACTTCCGTGGCATCTTAGCAGAGGCGGCAAAAATAACATCGATGCAGTGATTCCGGAGACACGCGTCCGGTGTAACGCTTATGCGCATCCACCGTGGCTCGCAGTATGATGGCAAGGTTCGTCGGTGCGGGGTCTAAACTTGAGCAAGTTCAGTCTGGTTCTCCTGATTCACTCCCATCAGCCGGTCGGCAATTTCGATGCCGTCATCGAACAGACCTATCAACGTTCGTATTTGCCCTTTGTCGAGCGGCTGCTCAAGCATCGCGGCGTTCGCCTGGGCCTGCACTACACCGGTCCGCTACTCGAATGGATTGAGCGCTGCCATCCGGAGTTCTTCGGCCATCTTCGGGAATTGACCTCTCGCGGGCAAGTGGAACTGGTCGGCGGCGGCTTTTACGAACCGATCCTGGTTTCCATTCCGCCCGAGGATCAGCTGCGGCAAATTCAACTAATGCGCGAATATTTGCTCGAAAAATTCGGCCGCGAGCCCGATGGCGCGTGGCTCGCCGAGCGCGTCTGGGAGCCTCAGGCTCCTTACGCGCTGGCTTCGGCGGGCGTGAAATACACGCTGGTGGACGACGTGCATTTCCTCGCTTCCGGTTTCGAGCTCGACCAGCTCCACGGCGACTACGTCTGCGAAGATCGCGGCCAGACCGTTCGCGTTTTTCCCGGCCTGAAGATTCTGCGCTACCTGCTGCCCTTCCGCCCTCGCGAAGAGGCCATCGCTTTCCTTCGTGAAAGCGCCCAGCGCCATCCCGGCGGCATGGCCGCTATGGGGGACGATTGTGAGAAGTTCGGCGCCTGGCCCGGCACCTACGACCTGAACTACCGCGATGGCTGGCTGGACGGCTTCTTCGAAGCCTTGGAGAATTCGTCCGACTGGCTGGCCACCACCCCGCCGGGCGAATACATCCGCGAACATCGGCCCCTGGGCCGCGCCGACCTGCCCACCGCGTCCTACTCGGAGATGATGGAGTGGACCTTGCCCACCAAGGCGCGGAACGCTTATCACCAGGTCAGCCAGGAGTTCGCCAACCGCCCGGACGTGCTGCGCTTCTTGCGCGGCGGGCCGTGGCGGGCTTTCTTCACTAAATATGCCGAATCGAATCTATTGCACAAAAAGATGCTGCGTGTTTCGGCCAAGCAACACAGCTTCGATTCCAAGCGAATGAGCCCGGAAAGAAGCGCCAAGCACGATTGTGCCGAAAAGCATCTTCTGCGCGCCCAATGCAATGACGCCTACTGGCACGGCGTCTTCGGCGGCGTCTACGCGCCTCATCTGCGCACCGCACTCTGGCGGGAGCTGGTCCGCGCGGAAACTTTGCTGGACGAGCTGGCCCGCCGCGGCGACGGATTGCAGATCGAACAAACCGATTTCGATGGTGACGGCTCCGAAGAGCTCTACGCCACTTCCAAAAGCCTCACGGCGCTGGTGCGGCCCGCCGACGGAGGCACTCTGGCGGCCCTCGACTTCCGGCCCGGCGCGGTCACGCTCATCAACTCCATGCAGCGCCGCCCCGAGGCCTATCACAGCCGGCTTCAGAACGCCTCTTCCCGTCCTACTAGCGGCCAGGTCGTCTCGATTCACGATCAGGTGCGCAGCAAGGAAGCCGGCTTGGAGCGCTATCTGCGTTACGATCGCTGGCCCAGAAATGCCTTCCGGCTTCTGCTCTTCTCGGCCGGCAAGACCTTCAACGATTACCAGGAATTGAAGCTGGAGGAAAATGCCGCCTTGGCCTCCGGGAACTACGGCGTTTCGGAGACCGGCCCCGACTCTCTCAGCATGGAGTGCGAAATTCCCTGCCCCGATTGCGCCAGCGCCGGCGGAGCGATCGACCTGCTTCGCTGCACCAAACGGTTTGCCTTTGCGCTGGGAAGCACGCGCTACCGGCTGCACTGCACCACGCGGCTTTCCTGCGCCAACACGCAGGCCCGTCCGGCGCTGGTGGGAATGGAAATTGTTCTGAATTTTCTGGCCCCGCGCGAGCAAAACCGTTACTTCGAAATCCCCTCGGGACGCCATCCGCTAGAGTGGTCCGCGGCGTTAAAGGGAGCGGAGATCGGTTCACGGTTAAGAGTGGTCGACGAATGGCAGAATATCGCCGCGACCATCGAAGCGCCTGGCGCGCAGGAACTCTGGATCGCTCCGATCGAGACGATTTCCGAATCCGAGGAAGGCTTTGAGCGCGTCTATCAGGGATCGCAAATCCTGGCCGTCTGGCCGCTGGAGCTGCTGGCCGCCAAGCCCTGGACTGGCGAAATCAGTTTGGCCGTGGAGGCCGCCCGCAAGACCGCGCCCGACTCGCTTCGCTGATAGGGCGCTCACCCCGCGATAAACTCACCCCGCGATAAACTCACTCCGCGATAAACAAAGTCTCCGCGAAGGCCCATTCCGGATCGATCCACTGCTTCAGCAGCCCAAATCTGCTGCGCCGGCCCATCTCCAGCACCTCTTCGGCGCGATATTTATGGGAGCTTTCCGTCCAAATGGTTTCGCCTTCGAGAAACGAAACGCCGCACCCGGCCCTCGCAATCTCCACCGTTTGCGCCCGCGCCGATTCCAAATGCATCTCGATGCGCCGCTCTTCATCGTTGTAGCGGGCCAGGTGGCGGAAAGCGGAGAGATCGAAATCGGCGTCCAATTCGCGATTCATCCGAGCCAGCACGTTGAGATTGAACGCGGCCGTAACCCCCAGCGCGTCGTCATAGGCCGGCAGAAGCTGAGAAGCCGGCTTCTCCAGGTCGGCTCCCAGCAGCAAAGCGTCGCCCGCCATTAACACCCGGCGCACTTCCACCAGGAACTGCTCGGCCACGGGGCGATCGAAGTTGCCGATGGTGCTGCCCAGGAAAAGAACCAGCAGCCGCTCGCCGCGCCGGCGTCCCGCGGCTACCGAAAGCAAGCCTTCCAGATAAGGCTGTTGCCGGGGATGGATGCGGAGATTGGGAATTTGCCGCAACTCCTTCCAGCATTGGTCCAGCGCCTTTTGCGAGATTTCGATGGCGTGGTAGACGGTTGGCTGGCGTTTGGCCAGAGCTTCCAGCAGCCAGGAAGTTTTCTTTCCGCTGCCGCTGCCCAACTCAGCGACCACCACGCGCTCCGGCATCAAGCTTCGGGCGATGGCGTCGGCATTTTCCCGCAGCAAACGTTGATCGGCGCGGAACAGCCCATACTCGGGCAAGAGAGTAATCACCTCGAAGAGCTCGGAGCCGATCTCGTCGTAGAGGTACTTCGAGAGGATCTCTTTCTGGCCTTCTTTCGTTAAACCCAGACGCGCGTCCGCGGCGAATTCGGAGACGGAATATTGCGCTGGCGCATGAGTGAGCATAGGGTCCTCGATGGGGATGAGATGCGGGTCAGCGCTCGACGCAGCGGAAACCCGCGTAGATGTATGGGTAAAGCGGCTGAAACCAGTTGCGAAACGACCGCCGCAAGAGGCAGGCCGCGGTGCGCGCCGATCCGCCTTTCATGACGTAATGCTCATTGTCGAAAAAATTCGCCGAATATCCCAGATAGAACGAAAACGCCTCGAATCCTTCGAAGGGCGCGAAAACGCTGCGTGTCCACTCCCATCCATTGCCCACCAGGTCGGTCACTCCAAACGCGCTGCTCCCCGCCGGAAAGGCCGCCACGGGAGAGGGATCCCAATACTGGAAATCGAAATTGCCCAGGCCCGGCGCCGGAGGTTCGTCGCCCCAGGGATACGCGCGTTCGGCGCCGTTGTGCGCGCCGTACGCGGCCCGGTGCCATTCGGCTTCCGTGGGCAGCTCCTTGCCCGCCCAGCGCGCGTAAGCGGATGCTTCCGCGTGACTCACGTAAACGGGCCAATCCGGGGGAAGCGGCACCTCGTCGAACATGGTGCGAATAAAAAATTGGCTGCCCCGCCGCGTCCAGAACGCGGGATGCAGCGTGCCGCTCGATCGCAGCCATTCCCACGCCGCATCGCCCCAGAAGGACTTCTCGCCGTAACCGCCTTCCGCCACGAAATGCAGATACTGAAAGTTGGTCACTTTGTAAGTGTCGATTCGAAACTCGGGAACGAAAACGCTATGCTCCTCGAACTCGTTATCCCACCCGAACGCGCCCTCTTCTTCGCGCTTCATGCCCAAGGTCGCGATGCCCGCCGGGATGGCCGTCATATGCGGCCGCACTTGCGGCGCGCGAGGAGGCGGCATACCCGGCCGGGAGCGTTTTAAGTTGAGGGGCAAGCGGTGCAGCATGTACGCCAGCGTCTCCACGTGCATCAAGCGATGCTCGATGGCCACGTTCACGTATTGCGAAAGCGTTCGCTGGCGTCCGTCGTCGGCCCCCTCCAGCGCGTTCGCCAGTTCGGCGCTCAGCGATGTACGCAGGCTCTGGACATAGCGGAGCACCTCGTCGCGTTTCGGCCAATCCTCGGGTTGATCGTCGGGCAGGCCGCCGTTCACCGGATCGATTCCAAAAGCGAAGAGCTGATCGAACCCCGGCGCAAATGGTTTTAATCCCGGGAGCTCGCGGCTGAAAAGATTCCAGTCGAATGCCTCTAGATGCCCCAGATAGAAGATGATGCGGTGCCTTTCGGCAATGGGGCGCTCGTAGAAGGCCTCGGGGCGGATAATTTCGAACAGGGCGTCGCTTTGGGCACGGGCGTCTGACAAGCCCTGGGAGAGGCCGTAACGAGCGGTGCGTGTGGAAGGTCCCATCGGGATACCCACCATTGGATGCCTCACGCCACGCCTGGTTTCCTGCTTTTCTTACTGCCTGGTAAACCTATCCAGTGGCGTAAGGTTAGCTCCCGATGGTAAGCCTAACCGACGCACGCCAGCAAGCGCAGGTCTTGCCGGGCACTGGGCTACTTTGAATTCGGAGGCGGCCTATAACTGGAAAGCCTGTCGAGGCTCGATTGACTACCAAACGGCAAAAAGTCCATCAGTTCTTGAGCGAATTCAATCGGTGGGCCTCGAGCCAACCGGACATTCTGGCCACCGCCTTACTTGGCTCATACGCCCGCCAAAATGAAGCCACTGGCGCCTCGGACGTGGACTTGATCATCATTGCCAGGGAACCAAAGACATATCTCCAGGACACACGGTGGGCGCAACATTTTGGAACGATCAGCCGCCAGCAAATCGAGAGCTACGGCAAGGTCACTTCCTTGCGTGTTTGGTATTCGGGCAGTCATGAAGTCGAGTATGGCTTTACTGACGAAAAGTGGTCTGGGTTGCCCCTCGATGAAGGCACCAAGAAGGTCATTTCTGATGGCATGCAAATTCTTTCAGAACGCGGGTCCATATTGAGCCGGTCGAAGGGACCGAAGCGCGTCTCTGAAGATTCAAAATAGCCCATTACGTCTTGCCGCGCAGGGCCAGGTCTTTGCAGCCTCGCTGTGACGAAGTCCATTGCCCGTGGCATTGCCGTGGTCCTACCATATCCGTATGGTCGCTAGCCTCACTACCTGCATGGACATGGGCCGCTTGTGAGCGCCGAAGCAGTTCCGGACGGCCTCGCCGTCGAGCTGCGAAACGTAGGCTACTCCATCAGTGAGAGGCGAATCGTCGCCGGCGTCAGCTTCCAAGTAGCCCCCGGAGAAACTTTGGTGCTCCTCGGCCGCAGCGGCTCCGGCAAAACCACCACTCTCAAGCTCATCAATCGCCTGCTCGAATCGTCCTCGGGCGAAATCGTGGTCGAGGGACGCCCGCAGGCCGACTGGGATCCCATTCGCCTGCGCAGGCGCATCGGTTACGTGATTCAAGACGTGGGCCTCTTCCCGCACTGGACCGTGGAGCAAAATGTGGCCATGGTTCCACGCCTGGAATCCTGGGCCGAACCGCGGGTGCGCCAGCGGGTGCGCGAGATGCTGGAACTGGTCGGTCTGGACATCGCCAAATTCGCCGCGCGAAAGCCCGGAGAGCTTTCCGGCGGACAGCGCCAGCGCGTGGGGGTCGCCCGCGCCTTGGCCGCCGACCCTCCCATTCTGCTGATGGACGAGCCCTTCGGCGCCTTGGACCCGGTAACCCGCGCCGAGCTGCAACACGAATTTCGCGAACTCGCGGCGCGCCTGCAAAAGGCCATCGTTTTTGTCACCCACGACTTGCGCGAGGCGCTCTTCCTCGGCACCCGCATCGGCCTCTTCGCCGACGGCCGTCTCATCGGCTCATACGAACCCGACGAATTCCTCCATTCCCAAGATCCCGAAGCCCAGGCATTCGTTCGCTCGCTGGGCAACGGAAATGTAGCTGGCGGAGCGCACCGCCCTTAGACGACACGTGAAGCCATACGATTGAGGCAATAAAGGAGGCGGCGTGAACTTCTGGACTTTTGTGCTGGCCCATCGCGCGGAGATCCTTTCCCGTACCGGGGAGCATCTCCTGCTCGTCGCCGCAGCGATGTTCGCGGCGGTGCTCATCGGTATTCCCTTGGGGATCGTCCTGGTCCGGCGGCACAATCTGCGGCGCTGGGTGCTGGGGGCGGCCAACGTAATTCAGACCATACCCAGCCTGGCGTTATTCGGCTTCCTGATTCCGGTTCCCTTCCTGGGCGGCATCGGCGCGAGGACCGCCATCGTCGCTCTGGCGCTTTATGCTTTGCTTCCCGTTCTGCAAAACACCTACACGGGAATTGTCGGCGTCGATCCTGCGGTCCTGGAATCCGCCCGCGGCATGGGCATGACCCCGGCACAAATTCTTTGGGGTGTCGAGCTGCCGCTGTCGATGGGCGTGATCCTTGCGGGAGTGCGGGTCGCCATGGTCATTTGCATTGGCGTGGCCACGATCGCCGCCGCCATCGGAGCCGGCGGCCTGGGAGTCTTCATCTTTCGCGGCGTGGCCATGGTCAACAATTCCGTGATCCTCGCGGGAGCCATTCCCGCCGCGCTGCTGGCGATTGCCGTAGACTTTATCTTGGGCTTTGTCGAAAAGAAGCTCACACCCTGAGAGCCCGAGCGCCCTAAGGCGACCGAATGCCCGCGAACCTCACCAGAAGGACTGCCCTGGCCTTGCTCGGCGGAGCTTTTGCCAGCCTCGCCGGTTGCGGCCGGAATCGCCCAAGCACCGTAATCGTTGGCTCCAAAAATTTCACCGAACAGATCATCCTGGCCGAACTGCTCGCTCAGCAGATCGAAGCGCACACGATGTTGCATGTCGATCGCCGGCTCGACCTCGGCGGCACCTTGATTTGCCAGCAAGCCATGCTCGCGGGGCAAATGGATCTCTACGCCGAGTATACCGGCACGGCACTCACCGCCATCCTGGGTCAGCCTGCTTCCCATGATGCCAGCGCAGTCTACCGCGCAGTTCACGACGCCTATCGCGATCGCTTTGGCTTTGACGTGGGCCCGCCGCTCGGATTCAACAACACCTTCGCCATCGTGGTCCGCGGCGAGGACGCCAAGAGTCTCCACCTGCGCACGATTTCCGATCTGGTGCCGCTCGCTCCCCACTGGCGCGCCGGATTCGGCTACGAATTCATGGAGCGTTCCGACGGCTATCCCGGCTTGGCCAGTGCCTACGGCCTGAAATTCGCGGCTGCGCCCAGCATCATGGACCTGGGCTTGCTGTACCGGGCGCTCAAGGAGCATAAGGTCGATGTGGTCGCCGGCAATTCCACTGACGGTCTGATCGTTGCGCTGGGAATAACCGTCCTCGAAGACGACCGCAATTATTTTCCGCCCTATCAGGCGGTCACCGTGGTTCGCGCCGCCACGCTTCAGGCTCACCCGGAACTGCGCGGCGCTCTCGACGCGCTGGGGGGAAAGATTTCGGATTCGGAAATGCGCCAGATGAACTATGCCGTGGATGGCGATCAGCGCGATCCCGCCGCCGTCGCGCGCGAGTTCCGCCGCATGCGGAGCTTATGATCGCATTGCCCGCACTTGCCGTCGTTTGCTAAAGTCGCGGAATGAAGAGAGGAAGAGGGGAGAATTTGGCCCCCAGGGAACCAACGATGACGCCGATTAGCCAGGATTTACTCGATCTGCTGGTGTGTCCGGTCTGCAAGACTCCCGTGAAGCTCACAGAGGATCAACAAGGCCTTCGCTGCGCCACCTGCCACATCGTTTACCCGGTTCGCGACGGCTTTCCGGTGATGATCCGCGAGGAAGCCCACCCGGAATCTTGAGCGCCCTTTTTACGGTGGAAAGCTGATCGATTGATCGCTTCTTTCCACCCAAAGGCGAATCTCCTTGTTGCGCCCGCTCTGCGGATCGCCGTTTTGCGGGAAGGGCTGGACCGGGCTCACCTCCACCACCACGATCACTCCGCTTCCGCCATTGGGCGGCAGCGTCTCCGATTCGACGCGATAACTTTTGATCGGCCCGTAGTAGCCGGTCAGGTTCCAGTCCGCCAGAAAATCCTGATAGGTGTACGACCCATGAGACTTCCAGATCTGAAAGCCCCGCTGATAATCCTGGGTCACTACGGCGTCCATGAAATGCTCAATGGTGTGTTTTTCGCTGATGAAACGCAGGAAGAAGTACCAGATCCCGAAAGCCACCAAAATGACCAGCGCCACGCCGCTTACCGCATAGCGCAGCCTCTTCGAATCCGGTGGCTCTTGGTTGGTTGATTCAAACAGCGCCAAATCGGTCCCCTGACGAATACATCGCGGAACAGAAAAAACTAGCAGAGTTTACCGGGCGGAAGCAAACTCCAAACAGCTGTCAGGAGGTATCACGGTGGTCGAGCAAGTTCGTCCCATTGGCTTCGTGGAATCCAGCCGCCTTCAACCGCTGGACGATTTTTGGGGTGATGAGGAAGCTTGCATCGCCCTCATTGAGCCGTTCACAGCCGAGGCCCTTCAGGGCCTCACCGACTTCTCGCACGTGGAGATTCTCTATCTTTTTCATCGGGTAGAGCCGTCGCAAATCGTCATTGGCGCGCGCCACCCCAGAAACAATCCAGCCTGGCCGATGCTGGGCATCTTCGCGCAACGGGGCAAGGATCGGCCCAATCGCATCGGATGCACCATCTGCAAAATCATCCGGCTGGAAGGCGCCAAGCTATTCGTTTCCGGGATCGACGCGATTGACGGCACGCCCGTGCTGGACATCAAGCCGGTCATGGCCGAGTTTCTTCCGCGAGAGGAAGTGCGGCAGCCGGCCTGGTCCCACGAACTGACGAGCCGCTACTGGCAGGCGAAACCCTAGCGGTTACGCGCTGAGCGCGCCGCCCGCGCCCGCGGGCAATTCGATCGAGTATTTCGTGCGCTGTTTCTCGCGATGCTCGTCGATCGCCAGCTGAATCAAGCGGTCGATCAGCTCCGGATAGGGAACCCCCGACGCCTCCCACATCTTCGGGTACATGCTGATCGAAGTGAAACCGGGGATGGTATTGATCTCATTCAGGAAGATGCGCCCACTCGGCTTCTCGAGAAAGAAATCCACCCGCGCCATTCCGCGGCATTCCAGGCAGCGGAACGCGCGCACGGCGTACTCCTGGAATTTCCGCACCTGCGCTTTGGAAAGCTTGGCCGGAATCTCCAGCCGCGTGCCTTCCTCCAGATATTTCGCGGTGTAATCGTAATATTCGCGGTGAGGAATAATTTCGCCGGGCGCCGCGGCCTGCGGCTCATCGTTTCCCAGGACGGCAACCTCGATCTCCCGCCCGCGTATATTGCGTTCCACCACGATTTTCTGCGCGAATTCAGCCGCCAGGTCCAGCGCCGCCGGCAATTCCGAGCGTTTGTGCACCTTGCTCATGCCCACCGAAGATCCCAGCGTCGCCGGCTTGACGAATACCGGGAACTTGAATCTCTTCGCCACCAACTTCAAGACGCTCTCCCGGCCTTTCTCCCATTCTGATCGCAATACCGCCAGGAACTCTCCCACCGGAAGCTTCGCCTGCTGGAAGAGCCTTTTCTGCATGTCCTTGTCCATGCCCACCGCGGAACCAATCACGCCCGAACCCACGAACGGAAGTCCCGCCAGATCGAGCAACCCCTGCACCGTGCCGTCTTCGCCGTAGGTGCCGTGCAGGACGGGAAAAATCACGTCCACGCGCTGCGAGCCCGCGGCGGGCGCGCGGTCGTCGAGCGGCATCAGGGCCGCGACGTTCGGGTCGGCGTTCAGCATCACCCGCTGTCCCAGCCGCAGCACGTCCGGCAGCATCTTCTGCGCCGGCGTTCCCACGAACCATCGCCCGTCTTTCCCGATCCCGATGGGCACGGCTTCGTATTTCTTGGGGTCCAGCGCCCGCATTACCGACGCCGCCGAGGCCAGCGACACTTCGTGTTCCCCCGAACGCCCGCCGAAAATCACGCCTACCTTGATCCGCTTGTTTTCTGCCGTCATGGAATTCCGGCCTATCTCCCTAGAGAATTTTCTTTCCCGTCGCCGAGAGCACCATCTCCACCCCCAGCAATGCCGTCGTATTGTGCAGATCGATCACTGGATTGATCTCCACGATTTCCAGCGAAACCATGGCTTCGCTGTCCGCGATCATCTCCATCGCCAGGTGCGCCTCGCGGTACGTAATTCCGCCGCGCACCGGCGTGCCCACTCCCGGCGCGTCCGAGGGATCGATCACGTCCATGTCCAGGCTCACCGCGACTCCATCGGTATCGTCCATCGCAAATCGCAGCGCTTCGCTCATCACCTCGCGCATCCCGCGTTCGTCGATATCCCGCATGGTCAGCGCATGCACTCCCGAATCCTTCACCAGGCGCCGCTCCTTCGCATCCAGATCGCGCACGCCCACAATGGCTACGTTGCGCGGCTCGACCTTGGGCTTATACCCCAGCAGTTCCACCAGTTCCGGCGCGCCGTAGCCAATTAGCGCCGCCAGCGGCATGCCGTGAACGTTCCCTGAAGGCGAGGATTCCGGCGTGTTCATGTCTCCGTGCGCATCCAACCACAAATAGCCGATCTTCTTCGATTGCTTACGAAAGAAGTCCGACACGCCCGAGCAGGACCCGATGGCGATGGAGTGGTCGCCGCCGAGTACCAGCGGAAGAAATCCCTCCGAAAGCGTCTGCTCGGTCATCTCCGCTAAACCGCGGCAGGTTTCCGCGATCTCGTTCAGATATTTGGCGCGCTTTTCGCCGTAAGGCTGCTCTTCCGGCTGCTTCACGGCCACGTTGCCGATGTCTTCCACGGTGTGCCCCAGCTGTTTGAGCCGCGATTGCAGCCCGGCCACGCGCAGCGCCGAGGGGCCCATGTCCACGCCGCGACGGCTCTGCCCCAGGTCCATCGGCACGCCGATGATGCGAATTTTCTGCGCCATAACGAATGTTTCCATTCGCCCCAACCGGCGGGTGGAAAAGCAGGGCGAACAGCGGCTAAGGATATACGCGATAGATCATGCGCGGGAAGGGAATAACTTCGCGCACGTGCTCGGTTCCGCAAATCCAGGCCACCACGCGCTCCAGGCCCATGCCGAATCCCGCATGGGGCACGCTGCCGTAGCGGCGCAGATCCAGATACCATTGGAAGGCCTGCTCCGGCAGGCCGTTATCGCGGAGCCGCTTCAGCAGCAGTTCGTAGCTGGAGATGCGCTCCCCGCCGCCGATGATCTCGCCGTAGCCTTCCGAGGCCAGCACGTCGAATCCCAGCGCCAGATCCGGCCGCGCGCTGTCCGGCTCCATGTAGAACGCCTTGATCGACGCGGGATAGCGATGGATCATCACCGGCCGGTCGTATTGCTGCGAAAGCGTGGTCTCCTCGTCTCCGCCAAAGTCGTCGCCGAACTTCACGTCATGCCCATGCTGCCGCAAAATTTCCAGCGCCTGTTCGTAAGTGATGCGCGGAAAGGGCGGCTTCACCGGCTCCAGCTTCGAGACGTCGCGCTTGAGCGTCTCCAGCTCCCGCGCGCGATTCCGCAGCACCGCTTGCACCACGTGGCTCACCAACCCCTCGCCCAGCGCCATCATGTCTTCCAGGTGGGCGTAAGCCGCCTCGGGCTCGAGCATCCAGAATTCGGTCAGGTGCCGCCGCGTCTTCGATTTCTCCGCGCGAAACGTGGGTCCAAAGCAATAGACCTTGCCCAGGGCCGCGGCCAAAGCCTCCAGATACAGCTGCCCGGATTGCGTCAGGTAAGCTTTCTCTTCGTCCACGTACTGCACTTCGAAGAGCGTGGTAGTGCCTTCGCACGCCGCCGGCGTGAAGATCGGCGCGTCCGTCAGCGTATAGCCCTGGTTATCCATGAACTCGCGCGCCGCGCGAATGGCCTCGGCCCGTATGCGCAGAATCGACGCTTGCCGCGGCGTGCGCACCCACAAGTGGCGCCGGTCCAGCAGAAAATCCACGCCGTGCTCTTTCAGTTGTATCGGATAAGGTTCCGCTTCCGGCACAGGCTGCACCGCGCGAACCTGGCTGACCCCGATCTCATATCCGCCCTGAGCGCGCGGCTCGCGGCGGATTTTTCCAGTGATCTCTACGCTGGACTCCTGCGTCAGCCCGCGCAGCGCGGCAAAAGCCTCCGGCTGCTCTTTCTGGGACACCACGCCCTGCATCAGCCCGGTGCCGTCTCGGAAAATCGGAAATAAAAGCTTGCCCGATTCGCGCAGGTTGTAGAGCCAGCCTTGCAGGGTGACCTCCTGGCCCTCGTGCTCTCCCGCTTTTTCGATGGTGACGACGTTCATGCGTGTTTGGCCGGCGTCAACTTTCTTCTTCCGGCGACTGCGAGAGGCCCCGCTCCAGGCGGTCGAACGCGCTGCGCACCGCGCCGAGCGCGACAGACGCCGGAGCAGGTTCGTCGTAGGCGGGCTTTTCTTTTAGCTCCATAACCAGCGGCAGATTCGCCGGCAATGCGGGAAGGGCCGTCTTCCATTCAATCGTGCCCTCATAAGGAAGCAGGTGTTCGTCTTTGTCTCCGTGGTTGTCGTGAATGTGCGAAGTCACCAGGAATTCGCGCATGGGCTCCAGGCTCGCCAGCACGCCATCCTCGATATGCGCATGCCCGATATCGAAGCACATCCGCACATCCGTCAGCCGCGTGCCCACGATGAACTGCCGCAAATGCGCCGGCGTGGCCAGCTCTCCCGGCGTATTCTCCAGCGCCAAAGTAACGCCGCGCTCTTTCGCGAAAACGTGGAGGTGCTCGAGCGAGCTGAAGGCGGCATCGAACCGCCGCTCGTCGGCCGTGTCGCGCGAGGAGCCCATGTGCTGCACCAGGAAAGGAAACGGCAGGTATTCGGCCACGTCGAGAGCCCGCTTGATTTCGTCCACCGCTTCCAGCCGGCGCACTCGTTCCAGATCGCAAATCGAAAGCGGCGCGCCGCTCTCGTGCATGGGATTGAAGTCGCGCTCCGGGGGAGAGTGCAGCGCGTGCAGCGTCAGGTTATGGTCGCGCAGGGCGGCGGCGATTTCGCGCACCGCATCGGTGGACTGATAGTTGAAGTGCGCCCGCGTGCAGAAGATCTCCACGCTCTCGATGCCGTGCCGCGCGATCTCCGTCAGCAGTCCCGGAGTCAGTTTGCGCTTGATGAAAAGGTAGGTGGATAGCGTCCGCACCATGGCCGAGTCTCAGTTTTCCTGTGGCGCCGCTCGGGGCGCCGGCTCCGATGCGCGTCGCCTCTCCGCTCCGAGGCGTTCGAAAATCGCCTCGCACGGGAATCAGTGACTCTAAGCGAAACCTCAGGGAGGGTCAAGCCGGGCTGCGGCGCTAATCCGTTCGCTAGTCTGCTTGTCCGGCTTTTTAATCCGCCGCGCGTTCGTAATTCAAGTGCGGACCCAGCCAACGCTCGATCGCGCGCAACTCCAGGCCCTTGCGGCGCTGGTAATCGAGCACTTGATCGCGCCCGATCTTTCCCACCGCGAAGTAGCGCGATTGCGGATGCGAAAAATAGATGCCGCAGACCGAAGCCGCGGGCAGCATGGCGAAATTCTCCGTTAACGTGATCCCTGTCGCGCGCTCCGCATCCAGCAAACTGAAGAGCGTAGCCTTCTCGGTGTGATCGGGCGAAGCCGGATAGCCTGGCGCGGGCCGAATGCCGCGATAACGCTCGTGCAGCAGATCCTCCGGCGTCAGATTCTCCTCGCGGCCAAAGCCCCAGGCATCGCGCGCCTGCTTGTGCATCCATTCGGCAAAGGCCTCCGCTAACCTGTCGGCCAGCGCCTTCACCATGATCGCGTTGTAGTCGTCGTGCGCTTTTTCGAACCGCTCCGCCGCTTCCGCCGCGCCGATTCCCGTCGTCACGGCGAATGCGCCCAGGTAGTCTGCCAAGCCGCTCTCCTTAGGCGCGACGAAGTCCGCCAGCGCGAATTCCGGCTCGCCCTCCGGCTTTTGCATCTGCTGCCGCAGTGTGAAGAACGTCGCCAGCGGCCGCGTCCGCGTCTCGTCGCTATAAATCTCGATATCGTCTCCAACACTATTCGCCGGAAAAAATCCGGCCACGCCCCGCGCCACGAGCTGCTTCCGTTCCACGATCTCGTCCAGCAATTTCCGCGCGTCGTCAAAGAGTTCCTGCGCCCGCTCGCCCACCACCGCATCCTCCAAAATCCGCGGGTAGATGCCTTTCAGCTCCCAGGCGTGAAAGAAGGGCGTCCAGTCGATCAGCCGCACCAGTTTTTCGAGCGGTACGCCGTCGAAGACGCGCGCGCCCGTGGACGCCGGCCGCGGCGGCCGATAACTCGCCCAATCGGTGGGAAGCTTCCTCGCGCGCGCCTCTTGCAGCGAAACGAGCGGCGCAATGCGCGGCCCGCTGTATTGCTCGCGCATTTTTTCCTGCTGTTCGCAATTTTCGCGCACGAAGGCGGCCCGCTGCTCCTTGCTGCTCAGGCTCGAGACCACGCCCACGGCCCGCGAAGCGTCCAGTACGTGCACCACCGGCTGCTTATACGCTGGCGCGATCTTGACGGCCGTGTGCGCACGGCTCGTCGTCGCCCCGCCAATCAGCAGCGGAACCGAAAATCCCTCCCGCTCCATCTCCTTCGCCACGTGCACCATTTCGTCCAGCGATGGAGTAATCAAGCCGCTCAGCCCGATCAAGTCCGCCTTTTTATCGCGCGCCGCCTGCAAAATCCTCTCCGCCGAGACCATCACGCCCAGATCGATCACTTCATAGTTGTTGCAGCCCAGCACCACGCCGACGATATTTTTGCCGATGTCGTGCACATCGCCTTTCACCGTGGCCATCAGAATGCGCCCTTGCGCCTGCCGCCCGCCGCTGGCCAGCTTTTCCGCCTCCAGATAGGGCAGCAGAATCGCCACGGCCTGCTTCATCACCCGCGCGCTCTTCACCACTTGCGGCAAAAACATCTTCCCCGAACCAAACAGGTCGCCCACGATATTCATGCCGGCCATCAGCGGCCCTTCGATGATAGTCAGCGGCGAGGGATATTTCTGCCGCGCCTCCTCCACGTCCTGCGGCAGAAACTCCGTGATTCCGTGCACCAGCGCATGCGACAGCCGCTCCTCGACGGTTCCCTGCCGCCAGGCATCTTCGCGCACCGCCGCCGGCCCGCGCTTCTCCACCGTCTGCGCGAACTCCAGCAGCCGCTCGGTGGCATCGGCGCGCCGGTTCAGCAGCACGTCTTCCACGCGCTCCCGAAGCTCGGGCGCGATCTCTTCGTAGATTCCCAGTTGTCCCGCGTTCACGATGCCCATGTCCAACCCGGCGCGGATGGCGTGGTAGAGAAACGCGGAGTGCATCGCCTCCCGGACCGCGTTATTCCCCCGGAAGGAAAACGAAATGTTGCTCACCCCGCCGCTCACCTTCACTCCCGGCAGGTCCGCCTTGATTTGCCGCGTGGCCTCCAGGAAAGCCACCGCGTATTGGTTGTGCTCCTCGATCCCCGTCGCCACGGTGAGGATGGCCGGATCGATGATGATGTCGGTGGCCGGCATACCCACCTCTTCGGTCAAAATGCGGTGAGCGCGCGTGGCGATGGCCAACTTGCGCTCGGTGGTGTCGGCCTGCCCCTTTTCGTCAAACGCCATCACCACCACGCCGGCTCCGTACCGCCGGATCTTTCGCGCCTGCTCCCGAAACGCCTCTTCTCCCTCCTTGAGGCTGATGGAATTGACGATTCCCTTGCCCTGAAGGCACTTCAGGCCCGCTTCGATCACACTCCATCTCGAGCTATCCACCATCACCGGCACGCGGGCAATATCCGGCTCGGAACCGAGCGCATTCAGAAACGTCGTCATGCACTGTTCGGAATCCAGCATAGCTTCGTCCATGTTGACGTCGATCATCTGCGCGCCGCCTTCCACCTGCTGGCGCGCCACGGTGAGCGCTTTTTCGTAATCGCCTTTGCGAATCAACTCCGCGAACCGCGGCGACCCGGTCACGTTGGTCCGCTCGCCGATGTTCACGAAGTTTGTGTCCGGACGAATCACCAGCGGTTCGAGGCCGCTGAACCGCGAATAAGCTTCCACTTTGGGCGCCGTTCGCGGCGTCACGCCGCGAATCGCCTCCCCGATCGCGCGGATGTGCTCTGGCGTCGAACCGCAGCATCCTCCCGCGATATTCACCCAGCCGTTGCGCGCAAATTCGCCCAGATCGGCCGCCATGCGCTCCGGCGTTTCGTCGAAGCCGCCGAAAGCGTTCGGCAGCCCCGCGTTCGGATAGCAAGTGATGGGAATGGGCGCCAATCGCGAAAGCTCTTCCAGGAACGGCCGCATCTCCTTGGCGCCCAGCGCGCAATTCATTCCCACGCTAAAGAGCGGCATGTGCGAAACCGAGATCCAGAAAGCCTCCACCGTTTGCCCGGAAAGTGTTCGCCCGCTGCGATCCACGATCGTCACCGAGACGATCACGGGAAGGCGCGCTCCCGCGCTCTCGAAATATTCCTCGATTCCAAAGAGCGCCGCCTTGGCGTTCAGCGTGTCGAAAACTGTCTCCACCAGCAGAACGTCGACGCCACCCTCCACCAAAGCCTTGGCTTGAGTTCGATAGTTCTCCCGCAGTTGATCGAACGTTACGGGCCGCGCCGCCGGATTGGAGACGTCGTTCGAGACCGAAGCCGATTTCGACGTGGGCCCCATCGATCCGGCCACGAAACACCGCCGCCCCTGTGACGCGGCATAACGATCCACGGCCTTCCGCGCGATCTGCGCGCCCGCGAAATTCAGATCCGCCACGCGCGATTCCAGCCCGTACTCGGCCATGGAGATGCCGTTGGAATTGAACGTATTGGTCTCGATGATGTCCGCGCCCGCTTGCAGATATTGGGTCTGGATCTCCTCGATGATTCGCGGCTGGGAGAGATTCAGCGCGTCGTTGTTCAGCCGCAAATCCTTGCCGTGATGGGCAAACTCTTTTCCGCGATAGTCCGCCTCCTCCAGCTTGTGCGCCTGGATCATGGTGCCCATGGCGCCATCGAGCAGCAGAATGCGCTGGCGCAGCAGCGCATTCAGTTCGTCGCGAATTTGGTCCCCGTGACTCATCGTTTTATCAATGCTTTCGGCAATGCTTCAGCAATGCTCCCTGCCCCCAACTGCCTGCCGGCTGCCGGCGACCGTCCGCACCCCTGCCGCAAAGGCGAGACACAGCGTCGCGCCTATTTTCTCTTGTTTTGGTGTTGGAAGCGGTTTCCGAACGAAGGTGAAGCCCCTTTTCGTAAACCTAATTATAGGCAGAAAACCGGCGGCCGGGAAGTCTCCGCCTACTGCGCGGGTTCGCTCAAGAACTCGGCCTTCACCGGCCCGGGAAGCAGTCCGGCGTCAAAGCCCCGGTCGAGCAGCTCCTGCACCGCAGCCCGGCCCCGCTCTCCATAGCTGAGGGTCCAGCTGTTTACGTACATGCCCACGAACTTATCGGCCAGGTCCGTATCCATGTCCCGCGCGAACTGCATGGCGTAATTCAGCGCCTCTTCGCGGTGCTCGAGCGCATAGGCCACGCTCTCCCGGATGGCTCTCGAAATCCGCACTCCCGTCTCTTCGCCCAGCGCACGGCGCACGGCATTCCCCCCCAAAGGCAGCGGCAGCGTCGTCGTTTCCAGCCACCACTGGCCCAGGTCCACCACGCGATGCAGCCCTAATTGCGGGAATTGCAGCTGCCCCTCGTGAATCAATAAGCCCGCATCCACGGTGCCGGCGCAAACCGCGGGGATGATCTGGTCGAACGGAATCGGGACGGCCTCGAACTGCGGCTCAAAAAGCCTCAGCGTGAGATAGGACGACGTGCGCATCCCGGGAATACCGATGCGGCTGCCGGCGAGCTGCTTCGGCTTCATGGGCTTGTTGGCCACCACGATGGGGCCGTAGCCTTCGCCGAAGCTCGCCCCGCAGTCGAGCAGCACGTATTTTTGCCGCAGGTAGGCGTAAGCCGAAAAGCTGATGGCCGTCACATCGTAAACTTCGCGGTCCGCCGACTGGTTCAGCGTCTCGATATCCGAGAGCACGTGCGTGAACTTCAGTCCCGGCGCTTTGACGCGGTTGGTCGCCAGGGCGTAAAACATGAAGGCGTCATCGGAATCCGGCGAATGCGCCAGTTTGATCTCTTGGGTCATAGTCGTCGCTTGCCGGGCTGGCATGCACTCTCACCCCGTCTCAAGAATGCGTATTTGCCAAGCGGCCTACCTCAAAACAAAAGCTTCCAGCGACAGCACCCCGCCTATGTCGCGACTCTCACAGTTGGCTCGGTGGCGGAGGAAGGAAGCCTGGGTCTTGGATCGCTTGGAGGTCGTATCCGAGCCGGGCGAAAGCCTAGCATATTTGCGCTGCCGAGCCAAACCGCTCTCGCGGCAGGATACCTCACTAAAAAGAAGTCCCGGCTATATGCTGCGAACGATATGCAAAATAGCCGCGTCCATATCCACCCTGCCGTTGAGATACGCCTGCCAATCTTCTTCCAGCAGGGGCACGTAATCGGCCCATCCGCGATTCACCAGGCCGGTCGCGGGCGACGATTTCGCCGCGCCGCCGGCCGCGCCGCCGGCCACATCGGGCCAGTTGCGCCGTATCACTTCTCTGGTCGTAAAGAGCAACAGCGCGTCCCAGAGGTTGCGCGGAATGGGCTTTTCCAGCCGCCGGCACTCTTGCCCGATCGTATACTCGATTCCTCCAGCGATCAGGTGAGAAGCTTCATAGAAGAGCGTCTCGAACCCCGCCATGCCCACATTGCGGCTGTCTTGGCTTGAAATCATCAGGTGCGGCGGCGAAACCGACGTATAGGCGCCATCGCCTCCGGCGAACCCCACCACGTCCACATGAATTCGCGCCGGCCAGCGGCTTTGGTAAATGTCGGCCAGCCGCGCGGCCATCTCCTCGCCCATGCTCCGCAGCGGCGGCACGAGCGCCTCGATCCAGGCGCGGTTCATCTTGTCTTGCTCCGGCCACCAGCGCCGCCGATAGATGGGCGCCGCCTCGTCCAGCGCCGTCACCAGCTCCGGCACGATCCCCGACGTGCATTCCACCGCCGACTTCCCGGCCAGATCGGGACAATCCTCCAGCTCCGCCAGCCGGTCGTTGATCAGCACCATTTGGTTGCTGAGCAATAGGTCTCGCGACGACCACGAATCCGCATAGGTTCGCACCGCTGCCTGCCACGTCCGCATCTCTTCAGCCGTCATCCCCTCGACCGAGGCTGGACTGTCGAACGGAGCCGCGATTTTGCCTTCGCCGGCTTCGCCCTGGGCACGCGCCATTTCCAGGCGGCCCTGCAGATAGAGAAAATGGTGGAGGTTAACCCAGAACCCGCTGTGAAACTCAAATACCGGCGAGCCCGAAGCCGCTACCGCCTGCCCCGCCGCCCCAGCCCGCGCTGGTTGCAGAAACATCAGCAGAAACGCCGCTGCCAAAACCATGCGCATGGATTTGCGCCAGCCTAGCAAGATTCTCGCGGCCCCGCAACGCGACCGTGGAAGGCCGGAACCCGGCTGCTTGACCCCCACAGAAAAGCTCCGTATGGTGTTTCTTGGTGGCACGGTTGACCCGGTTCGCACGCCGCCAAAGGGAGCCCCACAGATGCCTGGCCTTTTCAAGACTTCCAATCCTGCCCTGAACGAGGACACGTTCAGAGGTCGCGTTGCCGTCGCCGGCGAAGCGATGACGCTTCAGGGCACGGTCAACAAGACCGGAATTTTGCTTCTCTGCGTCGTCGTAGCGGCCGCATGGACTTGGGGAATCGTGCATTCCCAGGCGCCCGAGGCTGCCGCCCCTTGGATGTTCGGCGGACTCATTGGCGGGCTCGTATTGGCCCTGGTAACGATATTCAAGAAGCAGTGGTCCCCGATAACCGCTCCGTTGTACGCATTATGCGAGGGGTTGGCACTGGGCGGAATTTCCGCCTTCCTGGAAAGGTCTTATCCCGGAATCGCCATTCAAGCGGCGGGCCTGACGTTCGCAGTCACCGCGGTCATGCTCATGCTGTACACATCCGGTATGGTCCGGGCCACGCCAAAATTCAGGATCGGCGTGATCGCCGCAACCGGCGGAATCTTTCTTGTGTACATGGTGGACATGATCCTTCGCTTCTTCGGCCGCCAAGTGCCGCTTCTCAATAGCGCAGGGCCCTTGGGAATCGGCATCAGCGTCGTGATCGTGATCGTTGCCGCCCTGAACCTGATCCTGGATTTCGATTTCGTGGAGACCGGCGCTCACGCCGGAGCGCCCAAGTACATGGAATGGTATGGCGCATTCGGGATCATCGTGACGCTGGTATGGATGTACTTGGAGATACTGCGATTGCTCTCGAAAACGCGGCAACGGAGATAATCGGAGCTAGGGCTGAGTGCAAGCACCCGGCGCGGCCCCGCCCTGCCAGCGCCCATCCGAGCGGTTGAAGGGCGCCTGAGGGCGCTTGACTAAACTCAGGGCTCCGCTTCCTCGCTTCCGACGCGGGGATCCTCCGCCGTGGCCAGACCGCCATTCTTGTCCGCGCCCCGCAGCGTGCCCCCGGAATCCAGGAGAAACGACCTTCGGCCAGTCTTCCCGTACTCTACCGGCGCGGCCGCCAGCGTGAATCCTGCCGCCTTGTTGCGCTCCGACTCATCTTCGCCACCGCTGGCCGGAACGATCGAATAGCGCACCCGATACCCTTCCGCCACGCCTTTCACCAAGTCCGCATCCAGCAGGCCGGCCTTCTCGGGCGAAAATCCCCCGCCGTCTGTCGGCGGACCCAGTTCGTCGAGCGTCTCCGGCAGCTTGCCGTATGCCGTTTGGTAAGACTTCAGCGCGTCCGCAATCTTGCGCAGCGCGAAGATCGCTTTTTGCTCCTGCTGGCGCACGTCGGATTCCGACCACTGCCGCGCCAGCGCGGGAATATCCAGCAGCACCAGCCCCACTGACAGCAGCTTCCATTGGCCGCCTTCCCGAACCAGGCCGAATCGCACCGATTGCTGGTCGTCGCCCGCGGGAACGGTCACGGCGATGAACGCCAGATTCTCGCGCAGCTGGCTTTCGCCGAAGCGCATCTCGGAGACCACGCCGCTGGCTTCGCAGCGCACCACCGTGTGTCCATCGAGCGTGGAAAGGAGGGCCTTCCCGGGATCGTCCAGAAGCACGAATCTCCTTAGCAAAGCCACGCGCTGCTGTTCCGGAAGAGCGCGATAGGCCTCGGCGCTCTCGCTGGTCAGGTGGTTCGCGAAGCCCGCCTGATCCTGCCGGCAGGCCGCCGTCAACGTCTCGCCGAGCGCTTCAGCGGGGTCGGAAGTGGCGATAGCCGCCGCCGAGGCACCGCGTTGCGCCGCCGCGACCCGCGCGCTCGCGCCGAAAACGAGCGCCAGCAAAAGCCCGGCCGCGCCCGCTCGCCTGGCCAATGAAAAGAAATGCCGTGCGGCAGGGCTCTTCCAGCCGTGTACAACGCAGTTCACGATTTTGCCTGAAGCAGGATCTCCGAAAGATTCTGGGTGAAGCTGGACCTGGGCATCACCTGCTTGCACCCCGCAGCTTGCGCGCGCTCTGCCAGATCCCTCTGCACATGAGAGAGGAAGCCGATCACCGGCACGGGGTTGCCCCCGGCCTGCAACTTCTCGATCGCTTCGAGGGGCCCCTGCCGCGCGTTCAGGTCCACCACGATCAGCCGCGGCAAATCCCCGCCAGCCGCGCCGCCCGAAGCCCCGCCCGGCGCCGCATTCAACGCCCCGTCGAGAGCCTCCATCAGCGCCGCTCCCGTCGAAACCGTCTTCAGCTTGACGCCCACTCTGCGCGCCGTCTCCACCATCTTGGCCTGGAAGAAAAGATCGTCCACCAGCGCCAGCACATCCGCTCCGCTCTTCCCGTTTTCGTTTACCATGGCTTGATCCTAACAAGCGTAGCGCGCGGTTGAAAGGGCGGCATGAATTCGCCATGAATTCGGAAGAAAGAACCAAAGCGACCCCGGAAACACTCGAGGTCACGCTCTACACCCGCGCGGGATGTCACCTGTGCGAGCAGGCCAAATCGCAGATGGCTCCGTTGCTCGCGGAATGCGGCGCCCGATTGCGCGAGGTCGATATCGACGCCGATCCCCAGCTGCGCGAACTCTACAACCTGGATGTCCCGGTGATCTTCCTGGCTGGCCGCAAGGTGGCCAAGCATCGCGTCGATCTGAAGCAGTTCAAGCGCCAGCTTCAAGAAGCCCGAAACCGTATCGGCCGCCCCTGAAGCCGCTGGCGCCTAGCCCGTGCCCCGCTAGTGCTCCGGCGTTTCCGGCTTGACGCCCACGCTCGTGTCCGGCACGTCCCCCGGCCTTCCTTGCACCCGGTCATACGTGCTCACCTGGCAAACCGACCCCAGCGCCTCGTTGTAATAGGTCGGCACGCCCAAAGCTGAGCGAAGCTCTTCGTTAAACTTGCGCATTTGGGTAAGCTGCTGCGCGAGGGCCGGAACCTTGTGCTCTTCTTCGGTGATGAAAAACTTCTGATAACCCGCGTCCCAAAGCCGCGTGAACTGCCCGTCCAGGAGCATCGTGGGCAGGATGGTCATCTGGAAGCGCCCCTCCGGCACGCGCCGGAACTCCGCCCCGCAGCAGTATTTCTCCACCCGCACCACTCCCCGCGTGCTGCTCACTTGAAACCCTTTCGCAGGAAGAGTCTCCAGGATGGCGGGATCGAATCGTTCGTTGATATTCCACATAGCCAGTAGCATTCACGCATTGCGCCTCTGTTGTCAAATGCCCTTTCCCCGGTAGTGGCTCCCCCTCCCGCGCTTCATAACTCTGGCTCCCGTGCCCTTCTTCCGCTAAGCTTTTGATACGGCGTGCGTAAGCCGAGGTATTAAATACAATCGGCCGCCTGTTGCATCTATTCACGGAAGGGACGGCAAGCACCTGGCGCCAGGCGCTGTTGTGCCCGCCCGGCGGTCAAAAATTTAGGGAATCTATTGTAGATGCAAGTATTTTCTTCGAAATAGGCAAGTTATCGAAAACAAAGCCTGTTCTAAAGAACTTAGCGACAGACCAGAACGTCAAAAAGACGAAAAAGACGGGTCCAACAGTTACAAACGCAGATACAAAAACGATGACATGTAAGCACGCCGCACGAGGGCTTCTTAACTTTCACCGCTGTACGAAATTCGGAGACCCTGACTGTCTAGTTTTGAAGGGAGCAATACAGTTGTACGTCTGAACAGACCCGATATCACCAGTATTTCAGCAACTGCCCTATAAGCAACCCCGCCACAATCGATACCATAACACTCCCTAATGAGCCCACGAGAAAATACTCAGCCCAATCTCGATTTTCTAGGTTTTTTGAGCGAATTAATCCTTTTGCTGCAGCCAGAAAGGCCAGTGCTTGGTAGCTCCCTGCGACCACAATAACAATGAGGAGAAGCCGCTCCAGATTACCGATCATGCGTCCTCGACCATATTCCCTTAGATCAACTTTCTTAGCTGCAGCGCCTTGAATCAGAGCTTCCGATGACCCACTTTCATTGGGAAATGGAGAACCTTGCAAAGGGGGAAGTGTACCTGTTTTGTCTAATATGCTTCTGACTATATAGGTTCCTCCTCGCAATGAAAAAAGTAAGATGGCGACAATAAGTGAGCTTACAGCGATTTGCGCCGATGACATGTCAACGGTAAAGAGGGCCCAGCTTAATCCTAGTCGGAAATGGCCAATCAATTCCGCTAGAAATAGAATAAATGCTAAATCAGCCCCAGCCTCCAGTTCGGCTATGTAAGTCGGGTTTATTTTTGCTCTCAACAATGGCAGCCCGACTATCGCGATGAACATAAATAGGGGCAACAGCCAAGACTCCCACCTAGACATACTCCCAGCCACGATTGCACTGATAATCCCTTTGAGGACGAGAATTCCGATCCAACGCTTGTGATCCTTTAGAAAAACGCGAACTACGGTCCCCTCATCTGAGATTGTTGGGACCTGATCTACGCCAATCAGATAGTTGCTTAATGACCACAGTAGGACCAACTCGGAGAACAACATATATCTGAGAGGGTCGCTGATGAGTGATCTAATGACAGTGACTTGAAACATATGTCAGTGCGGCGCGTAAAGCGTCTTCACCTTTGGAATATGATTCCCAGCCGGCTGCCTGAACATGTTGCCATACAGTTTGCTTAGTAAGTCCGAGGAGTTCCGCGATTTCCGGTTGCGACTTTTTCTGCCGGAGGAGTTTAATGATCATAATTTGTCGCTCCGAACGAGTTTCTCTGTGAAATTGCAGCATACTAGCTAACCCATTGAGGATATTATCGAGAGTGTTGCCAAATCCGAGGAATATTCCTCCAAGCCTGTTCTCCTTTTTAGCTTGCTCTATCGCGGCTCGCGCCTGATGAAGAGCTGGCCCGTCAACATTAATTGCATATTTGGGAACTGCGGTGGTTAAGGTGCCGTATCCGAACCCAAGTCTTACGCTGATATCGAACTCGACGGTTATCTGCCAAATTAGTTCTGGTACGATTTGCGGATCAGCGATAATCGCCTGAAACTCGTCTCCTAAGGTTATAACAAACCTGGCAACAATCTTATCCTCGTATAGATGATTTAGTGTGTTCATCAATTTGGAAAAGCGGTTTTGCACATCTCGTCTTTGAAGCGGCGCGAGCTGTCGAGACCCCACCATGTCTCCGATTAAAGCAATGTATGGGCGTTTGAGAATGCGCTTGCTTTGAGTTGCCACGTTTAGGCCCCTTTAGATAGTCAGTATTATGTACCTGACTTCTTAAAAGTCAATGCATTTGGCCTGACTTATGGATACTCAGCTTAAATGGGCTGACTTGCCGTAAGTCAGCAATTGCAGCCTGACCATCCGCTAATCTTAGATATCAGATTTCTGCGTTGCCGAGATTCAATTACCGCAAACCGCCCCTTCGCTGACACGAGATTATTATCGTGTGCTGGCTATCGCGGCGATTTCAGCAGCGCTGGGGAAGATACCTAGCCGAACTAAACAAACTCAGTGGAGTTAGCAACGACATCACGTCCCGCCTAAATGACATCAAGAACTTTGATCGTAACCCGAATATTCATCCTGAGGGCAACATCACTCTGGACAAGGCTCCCGTCATGTTTGAGCTATGCGGCGGAGTCAGTTACCTCATGGGAGCTGAGATAACTAAGCCAAGTCCGTGACTGGTCGCACTGGCTTGCTGCTAAGACGGGCGCTCGTGTGGTGGTGGCGAAAAGGCCGCTGGGAAGGGGTCAGGCGCGGTCAAGACGTAAATGAGTAAAAGCGGATGAGCCGGTAAGGTCAATGGAATGTGTGCGCGAATGAGCCGCGACACCACGCCGTTCGCGTGTTGTTCAAAATCACAAAAATTGTAAAATTCGCCTCTATTCGTGGAAAACCACCGCGAAACCGGCTCGATTGGCCGGAACAAAGTCCCATCGTTCGATCTGAACACCTATGCGCAGTGATAACGCCAGACTTACGCGCAAAGCCGACGTAGTTGTGCATGGATTGTGCGCAGCGGAGGGTGGACCGTCCCGAGGAATTTGAAGATGTTGCACCGTGCAACAGCTTGGAACTGATCCGGCGATCAGCAGAAAATCGAATCGGGATCGCCGAGCTGGCGCGACATCGGGCGAAGATAAGCTCCGATAAATAAAGTGTTTAGGGACGTACGCTTTAGCTTTGCCACCGGGGCGACCAGCCCCCAGGCCCTGGGACCCCCGGAGCGGTCGCCGAGCGATTGAAACAAAACGCCTTATCTTTACATCCGGTCTACAGGTCCTCCCGCCCGGCAGAAAACAGGCCCCGGTAGCCCGCCCGGCACCGGCCTCTCCATGGGGTACGTCCACGCTGTAGGACTGGACCCGAGCTGCCTTCGCGTTTTCGGGCGATTTGCCGGGCCAGGATTCGAGATGGGTTGACCCACGCACCTTGGCCGCCAGCTGTCAACGCACCGGGTCTATGCCTGTCAACGCGTTACTACAGCGCCCGGACACGACCGTCTGAACCTATCCTGAAATTGAATCGGGCGATTTTTTCGTCAGGAGATGAGTAGCACTTGCGTAGCAAAAGGTGAGGAGCACTTGCGTAGCACAAAATAGCTTTTCGGCGTTGCAGCATATTTCCATCGGCTCCCGCTCAGGTCCGGGGACATTCGTAGCACTTTTCTGGGGTATATAGAGCGTGATAAAAAAACATCACGCACGTGTTAGGGTAGTGCTACGAAGCTCCTCAAAATTGGATTTGTGAAATCAGCGACTTACAAAAAAGGTTCGTAGCACTCCTCGTAGCACTGACCCCAAAGACGATCCATTCGTAGCACTACGGTAGCAGTCCAAGTGCTACGCATCTCATGGATTCGTGCCCGAGATGAGTAGCACTTGCGTAGCAGACCCAGCGGCGGCATGTCCGTCATATTTTTCAAGGAGGGGTAGAGCAATGGTGTCGGGTACGACGCCGGTCCCTTTGTTGTACACGTCGTGAACACCTTACAAAAAAGCCATGGGGTAACTCCGGCATCTCTTGAGGGGTAGAGACCCCGAAGATTCCCGGTTCCGCGTGAACCGGCACAAGTTTGCTGTCGCCCGCCAGTCGGCAGCACGTCTCGAAAAAAGTTGAATCGCGGGGCCGGAACCCATCCGGCCTCGTATCAACTCCCGAGCGAAGCAGTCAACTGGCGAGTAGCGAGACGTAGTTGTACCCACCGAACTGGCGTTCAGTCGGGCACATTCCAAACAACATCCTGAGTAAATCCCAGGTGCGTCGCCTCGTCTATTCAATCGCTCGAAACAACAAACTTTTGGCAAGGAGTTCAGCAAGTGTACGCAACGTTCAGTCCAGAAAATATCGTCACGCAAACCATGAACGACTTGGGCATCAGCGGCGGCTTTCTGTGCGCGCTCGCTGGCGACGTTATCAGCCCGAGCAGGCTGTCACTCTGGCTGCGCGGAATTGAACGCTTAAGCGACGAACAAACGCGTCCGCTTGTCGTCACCTGTCGCGACCTTCGTGCAATCGCTGGCGCGCACGCGCCGGTGCCGGTTTGGTTCCGCGATGTGCATGCCTGGAAGGCGATTCTTGCGCAGTACCGTGCCAACCAATTAGCCGAACGTCGCGCAGAACAACAGCAGGCCGAAGTACAGCAGTAAAAACCTATTGTGAATAGATTGACCGCGCCGTGCGGAATCACGGCACAGGAGAATATATGAATTCTGATGTGAAGGAACTCACGCCGAAAGAGAAGCAGAAATTTGCCCAAACCATCCGTCTTTACGAGGAGTGTAAGCGGAAACACGGTGGCAAAGTCAGGAGGGTAAAAGTCGGCTATGTATCCGTGGATAGCGGTCAAGTCATCATCGTTGACCCCTGTTATCTCCACGATGGGAAACCCGGTCCAGGTGGACTTCAGCACGCTTCAAAAGGTTGGAAATACGAACAACATTACGAAGAGTGCTGTGATGCAACGGGCGGTGGCATCGATGACCGAACCGGCGAAGCCCAACACGCAGGTAGCGTCCTCAATGGCTCGGCTGTTGCAAGCAGCACTGGATGGGGCGACGGTACATACCCTGTATACGCAACCATCCTCGATGACCGCGTCCTGAAGTTGGAAATTCAGTTCGCATAAATCGAGTTACCCAAGGCGAACTTGATTGCAGAAGACAACCTAGGCGTACGGCTGAACGGATTTTTGTTCGACCAAGCTATGAAGGATGTGTTTCAGCAGCTGGGTATCCCGGCAGACGGCGACCCGTTGCTGAGGTTGCGGCAGTTTAGAGTGGAGCGGCGAAAGAAGGTTGTCTGAGCAGAAACACACCTCGCGGTGTGAAAAAGAAATTCCAAATTGAAGGTGAAATATGAAGTTAACTGGCGTTTTAATTTGGTGGTCGAAGGCGAATCACATCGGCGTCATACACCACCCCGAGACGGACGAACGATTTTTCATTCATTTGGGCCGCATCATCCGTGGCCCAGTGGTGCCTGAGACGGACAGCGAGTGCTTGTTTGAAATCGACACGCATCCAGCCGCGCCTGGGAAATTAAGGGGTGCCGTGGCTGTTGAAATATTGCCGAAGGCTAAGAAAGTCGAGCCACAGGCGGTGCGCTAATGGCCGCCACCATGCTGGAAACTAACGTTCTCGTTGCGCAAGCGTACGAGCGGCTTCAAGCCGGATACTCGATTGATGACGTGGCGACCTTCCTTCAAGAGAAAGGACTCGACGCGCCCACGGCGTACGGCATTGCGGACGCACAAGCCAAGATTGTCCCGGAGAAACCCGCGCCGGTCGCCGATCCAGTCAAGCAGTCCACTCCTATGCCTGAGCCGGTCAAGCTGTCAGCGGCTGGAGCGAGCGATTTTGCCGACGATGGTGAAATTGCTAAGCGTATCGATGCGCTGATCGGCGAAGGCGAGACCGATAAGGAAATCGCCACACAGCTCGCGACAGAATTCGAAGGCGACATTAGTGACTTAATCGCGGCTGCGCGTCGTAACGCTGCCGAGAAGGTGCGCCAGCTCGAAAATGAAGTGGAGACTTCGCACTTCTACGAAGACACCACTCGCCACGAAGCGATGGACATGGTTGATGAGGTGGCTGCTGTTAAGGAAGACAGCGACCGACTCTGGCTGGAGAACTACTGCTTAAAGATGGGCAAGAAAATGCCCATCGACAGTAAGGACATCAAGCGTTACGCCGAAGTTCTAAAGCGCGTCGAAAAAGCGAACGTTCAGCGCGAAGAGGCGGCGTGGCGCGAAGCAGAGAACGCGTCGCTGCCGAGTTTTCCACATCTGACTGGCTCGTTGAACGACTTGGCCGAAGCAGTGTGTCCCGATCTGCCGTACGAGTTCAAGGCGATGTCCGCCGTAACTTACTGGGGTTTGATTCGCAGCGGCAAGGACAAGTTTGCCCAGGAAACCGGCGACAGTAACTTTCAAACAAGATTCAATGCTGTCTTCGTCGCTCCGCCTCAGCGCGGAAAATCAGCCAGTAGCACGGAAATCATTACAGTTCTCAAAGCGTTTGCGCCCAAGAGTTTGATCGATACTACGTCAGTCGACAGTGGCCCGGCGCTGGTGGACGCGTTTGATGATTCCCAAAAGCTGATTGAACCGATGAACGAAGATAGAGCGGCTCGCGTCCTTCTCAACCCGGACGAGCTGTCGGACATTCTGGAAAAATCGAAGACAACGCCGACAAGTAAAAATTCGTTGTTGGCGGAGTTTCTCCGGCTTTTCGAAGGAACCCGTACCGGAAATCGCGCCCGGCGTGCCGGTAAGACACAGCTGGAGAATTGTCACCTCGCCATCATTGGCGGTGCGACGCCGGAAAATTATCAGAACATGTGGACTGGCACGGGCAGCGGAGCGACCGGGTTGCAATCGCGTTTTGTTGTTATCGGAACCGATGCACCAAGGTTGCCGATAGACCGAACGCCTTCCGACATCATTCGCTTGGACGGTATTCGGAAACGTTTGTTAGCTCAGGCGCAGAAGCCAGACCAGACAATTACGTGGGATTCTGAAGCACGAGATTTACTCCGGTCCTGGTGGAACAGCGTTGAGCGCGATAAGGCGAGTGAGGTTCGAGTCGAAGACTTCGTTAAACGGCTCCTGCTCGTACTGGCCCAGACGAATGATACGACTGTCATCACCGTCGAGCTGGTCAAGATCGGGATCGCGTTCGGCGATTACGTCATTGCGGCTCGCGAGAAGTACAACCCCAGCGGCGACGCCTACACGTGGATACAGCGCTTCGAGAACGACATCGTAACGATTTTCAAGAAACAGGGGAAGCCGATGACCGCCAACGAAGTTCGGCGCTTTGTTCACCCCGACAAAAAGCCGGGCGGATACGGTCAATATCAAAACGCCTGGAGAAATCTGATTAACACCGGCGTCATTAAGCAGGAGTCCGCTACCGTCCACAACACCGGGCGGTACGTTTACGCAGGGTGAGCTATGGCCGAACAATCACTGAGTCATCACCAGCTGATCCGTCGTCGCGCCGCTCACACGATCAGCCCGGAAGAGCTGACACAACTCCGCGCTCTTGACCTGGCCTCACAGCGCAGGCACCGCGCAAAGATTAGGGGCAAACGAAATGGAACCGACCAAATCGGAAACTGAACCGCAGGCCACGCCCGGCGAGCTTTCCGTTTTCATTGACGGCGAACGTATCGACCCGCCTCGCGCAGTCGGCAGGCCCAAAAATCCGCCGAAGTTGTCGTTTCATGATCGGATGATCGAGTTTCTGCGCAAGCAGGACATCACGTTGACCCCAGAGCAATTTCAACGCGTTTGGTTACGATACTGCGAACTGTTGAGGATTTGGCCACCAGAATCGATGCCCACGTTCTGGATATGGAATTGTCCGGGCTGTCTCGACGGAGACGCGGTTGGCCATCGCATTCTCAACGGCAAACATTACGCTGGCTGCACCGGAGTCAACGGCGAATTACGGGCGCTTTGGCCCCGCGATGTAGTCGAAGCGGTCGCTCACCAGAAAAATATCCAAGTAACTTTTTAAGATTCAGCAACCACGCACAGAGCCTGCTTGCTTGCGTGAAGCGGTAGGTTCTGCCGCTGAAGCGTCCGAACGCGCTGGGCTGTAATACAAACCAGTCCAGCGCAATCAGACGTTCAAGAATTTTGCTTGCCAACGCGAGCGAAACAAGCCGGGCCTTGGTCTGGCTTGACAACTACATCGGCGCGTCGTCCTCGCGGCGCGCCCCAAATTCGACAAATCCGCTGTCCCCTGCGGAAACAGGGGACGGTTGGAAAGGCTGTGGGACGAGAAGCTTCATCTCAGGTGGGTCGGTCAAAAACCTATAAATTCCCATCATGTTGTTTCTCGTCCTTCAAATTCCCCGGTTAAGTTCATTCCGTTCTTCGCCGGGCCGGGCCGCGATCTCCTCCAGACGCCCCGCTGGTTTTTCGCGGCCCTAAACCATTTTCGAAGAAGGTATTCAGATGACAGTAGTTCGGTTCGGTGAAGAGGATGTCGAGTGGAGTGAACCACGACAGCCCCGGAAGCGCAGTAGAAGTAGCGAAGTCAAACGCCGCAGATACTGGAAACAGCCCACGCGGAAAGTTCTGCCCGCGACGGCGTGGCAGCAGGCAGCGGGAGTAAAAATTCTAGGTGAAACAATCGAGAAGGGAGCAATGAAAATGTTTTCAATAGGTTCGAAAGTTTGGACGCCCGACTCGATGCAGTTCGGCCAAGGCGTCATCACCGATATTCAGGACGGCGATGTAAAAGTTGCCCACTTTGATATCCACGGGCGCAAGAGCGAAAAGTGGTTTTCCGGCGGTGTTGTGCAGGCCGTGCCGACAAAAGAACAGCTCGAAGTGCAAGCGAGCAATACGTTTCGCGCCAAACATCTGAACGACTTCAACCCCTGCAAGGCCAACGTCGATTTAATGACTTCATATCTTCGAACGCATTTCCGCGAATGGACAGCAGACAATTTGGAAGCGGCTTTTACTGCGCTGAATCGGGAAAAGAAGTTAGCTCCAATGTCCGCGCCCGTTCAACCGGCCCCGGCAGTTACGGCAGCCCCGGCAGCTGTAACCCCGGCAACTCCGGTCACGCGGACCGCACTCGCTGTCCCCCGGCTCACTAAGAAAGAAATCGCATCATGGTCCTGGCAGACCATGCTCGAAAAGATGAAGGACCCTGAAATCGCCACGCAGATGGAAGAGCTGGGCATTCCGGTGTTACGCGGTTCGATGGCCGAGATTCGAAGTCGCAAGAAATGACGTTGTGTTTTAATCAACGATTTCTAGCATCGAAGTGGGAATCGTAGCGCCTTTCTGCTTTTTGCCTTCGAACCATTTGCAGACGGCATTTTCAACGCCTGCAATGATCTCGATGTAAGCAACGGTCATCAGCGTTCCACCAGACTTTAGTCGAACAACGGTTCCGGTTTTGTATTCACTCATAGGAGTTGAATTATGCGTAAATTTCAAGTTAACGACATCGTCGAGCTTAACAGTGGCAGTCCAGCGTTGCGAGTAGTCGGCGTCGAAAAAGATAACGTCACGGTTGAATTTACGAATGAAATTAATGAGCGCGAGCAATTAACAATGCCTGCGGTCTGTTTCAAAGCCGTTCCAAAGAGAGCGGCACAAGGAGACGAACAATGTCACTAGCATCAATAGAAAGTTTTCTTCGTAGCGAAAGCACACAGGAACTGATCGAGCACTGTGTGAAATCGTCCGTAAACCCGGACTCGGTAGAGTTTCACCGGGCCGATAGTTTCAACGCAGCACGTTCACTGGACGAGACCGAACGCCTGCTGGGGATTCGTACTCAGTTCTTCATAGGGTTCTTTACCGAAAGGCATCGGGAGTGGCGCGTCATAGCGTATATCCCACTCGTCGTTACTCATATGGCCACGGTCGACGAAGCTGACTTGAGCGACGACAAAGTCCTGCAAGGCATCCAGGACCTTCGCCAGGTCGGAAAACTGGGTGAGCCACGAACCCAGGCGCAGGTTGCCGAGGACCAGGCCGAAGCCGACCGGCTCGCAATTCTCCGCGATTTGGAAGAGCGCAAGCAGTTGATCGATAAAATCGTCTCTGCCCGGCACAAAAACGACCGGACCACGCGGCTCTCGGATGTCGATTTCGAAAACTCGAATGAGACGTATCGGAAAGAGCTTGCAACCCATACCACTGAAGTGTTGCGCCAACGCGTCCTTAACATCGAGCTTCGGCGTCAAGCAGCCGGGATGTCGCACGAGGACCTGTGTGCGCAGGCACGCCGGGAAGGTGGGGACGTTCAGCGCATGCAGTACGGCGGCAGTTCTGCGCAGAGCGAAGCTCGACGGGAATCGCCGGATTATGCTCTACCAAACACGCCCGAATATTCGGCGGACACGTTGAAGAAGATGCCAGCCGCTGCCTGGCGCAAGCTTTGCTTCCATGACAACGGACAACCGAAATACGTCCGGCAAGGTTCACCAGTAACCGTGCTCATGGCGGTGAACGACCGTATTCGAAATTTGAGTTAAGGAGAAATCCAATGTCTACGTTACAGGACCGACGCGCCGCGTTTATGGCGCAACCAATCACACGCACTCTGACTTTCCAGCAGGATGAACTTGATGCTTTCGCCGCCTGGGGCGCTCGTGAAGACTCTAAGGGCGATAAAGGGCTGCCCAACACGCAGATCAATGCCGACATCATCGTCCATTGGTTCAACATCCACAATTACAAAGTAACTTTCGACGGCCTTGATCGCGCTGTTCAAGAGACACGCCATATTTTGGAGTGGCCGACGCAATCCATTGATAGTGGCAAGCAGTGGGTTTCTTCGGACCCCGAGCAAGTCGTCCGGCGCGGCGGCTTGTTGTCCCACACAGACACCGCGAGAACCAACGTTGAAATCAGCCAGAGCACGAAAAAGTTAATCGCCGAGACGCAGGATACCGTCAGGAAAGCCGGTCGTAACACGGAGTTTCTTGAGCGCAAGCGTGTAATCGACGGCGTGCTGGTCAACAGCCGCACCCCCGGCTTGATTGACCGAGCTGCCAGCGTCCGGGAACGCATTGACCGCTGGGAAGCGGCGAAGACCGATTTCCCGGAAGCGGAGTACATCGCCGCAATCGACAAAGAGATTGCTAAAGAGATGGGGAAACTCCGATGACTGTCGAACAAATCCGCGAATTTCTTACAAACTTTAGAGCGAAGGTATCTTTCGTCGAGGTTACCCAAACAGCCGAGCAAATCGCCCAGGCGCTCGGATACTGGCATCCACCTTACAACTTCATCGTTGATGACCAGAACCTTTTTGACTTGTTTGAGCGCTGCCTAATCTCGCATCACGGCTACATTGATCCAATGTGGTTGGATACAACATGCCGAGAATCGCGGGAAGCTTTCAGCTGCCTAAGGGCGTACTTCCGACAAAACCAATTATACCATCCTGAGCACCATTACTAAGTGCTCGCGCTGTGGAAAACAGTGGGACTTGTGGAAAAGTGGAACGTGGCCCTGGGACGGCAGACACGCCTCAAAAGCGTAGGTGCATTAGCTTACTGACTATTGTAGGAGTGGGGCCTTCGCCGTGGCGAGCGTCTCTCTGTTCGTTCCGATCACACGAATTTCTTTTCCGTAGATGCCCGCCATTTTCATGGCTTTGCCGAAATGTACGTCGAATCCTTATGGATGATTACCACGTCGGCGCTGTCACGGCAGGAGTGGGCGAAGTCCGGCAACAAGCGATGAATGGCAGCTATTGGCCGAGTTTGGCTTCGATCTTTTTCACTCGTGAGGCCCCAGGATAATCAATCAGCTTGGCGCGGCACTCTATTACTTAGCATTCCCTTGATATACAATCCGCCGCAACGGAGGGCCAGCCCAATTGCTAACAAAACGTTCAGTTTGGAAGATGTTAGCCACAGTCGTTCTCGCGAGTGTAATGGCGTCTAGTGGGAGCGCAGCACAGACCTCTCGCCACAGGATCGGTGCCGTCTGTAATGATGGTACAGTCAGCAAAGCAACTGGCAGCGGCGCTTGTTCTCATCACGGCGGCGTTGGCTGTTGGCAATACAGCGACGGCACATGTACTAAGCCATAGAGGAGACCGAAGATGAAACTCGCCCTGATGCTGGTGTGCGCTGTTCCTGCAGCAGCACAGAAATTTTATGTAGAGGTAATTAACCGGCACGGACTCGGTCAGCCATGAAAGGAGCGGGAACGAAAATGCGCAAAGCTTCTCCTTATCGCTTGGCCGGTGCATTCAGCTCTCTCGTATTCGCATTGATGGTTTTGGGTCGCAGCCAGAGCGCCCACTCGCAGACTACAGCCGACGAACTGCCTAAAATCAGCGATCTGAAATCAATCTCATACCTACAGACTGACCTGCCAAGTGCTGTGTCGCCCTCTAACCAGGCCTTAATGCGCAAGATTATTTTACCTGAGGCTTACTCACGGCTCGCTCGCGTCGCACCTATATACCGCGAGCCGATCCTTACCAGAGGTGCTTCTGGAATAGCGGTTTTTAGAAATGCCGCTCCTGGCGTCGTCCTAATAGTGGTGGGTGACGTCAAGAATGATCAATTTGACCCGAGTGGCCTAGGGGCCGGTGTTGTCATTAGCTCCTCGGGAGATATCTTGACGAATTGGCACGTAATCGAGGGCTATGCTGGCGCGGTCATATTCTTCAAACCGCAAGGCAGCGCAGATATAGGCAGCAGCAAAGCATACGTAGCAAGCGTAGTCGCGCAAAGTGAAATTGCTGATCTGGCCCTTCTGCACCTCGTAGAGGCCCCACCGTCTCTATCCCCAATCCCAATAGGAAACATCTCCTCGGTGCAAGTCGCCGAGGATATACACGTAATTGGCCACCCCAAAGGAAACCCATGGTCTTATAGCACCGGTGTCGTGAGTCAAATTAGAGACGGCTACGCTTGGACTTACGACGATGGCTCAAAGCATCAAGCAAAGGTCCTTCAACTGCAAACCGCAATAAGTCCCGGTAATTCTGGCGGGCCCGTCCTCGACGATCAGGGAAAACTACTTGGGCTTATTGCAATGAGTCAAGAAGGTCAGAACCTGGATTATGCCGTCGCCGCCGATGTGATACAGAGTTTTGTTTCGAGTGCAGCTGCGACGCGGACACGAAGCGGTTCGACTGCTGTCCCCGGCTCAAAGTGAGACTCTTCGCCTCAGTCCCCGATCAAAACGAAGGGAGCCCAGTAGAACGGATTAGCAAAGCGCTTGTCCTTAGAAAATAGGGAGGAGCGTGCCGCCGCCAGGGCTTCCGGTTTCGCTTTGCCCGCAATAAGATTTCGATAATACTCCTCCATAAATATCTGGGTAGACTCGTCCGATACCTCCCAGAGGCTGACCGTGACACTTTCTGCTCCGGCAGTCATGAATGCGCGGCCAAGGCTCATTACGCCTTCAGCCCGACTTATGGCCCCGCTCCCTGTATTGCACGCCGAGAGGACAACAGTTTCAGCGTTTATTTTCAATCCTAGTATTTCGGACATCGAAAGCAGCATGTCTCCGGGGGCAGTACCGTCTAATGAGAGCACCAGCGAGGGTTCCTTGATATTCGAATCGACTGGTAAAATCCCGTGTGTAGCGAAATGAAGGTAACGAAAGCGGGTTAAATCGGTTTCTAGTAGACGCTCTTTTGTCGCGTCTACACCCAATCGCACTTCGGTTGCTTGATTCGTCTTTTGAAATAACGCCGCAATGTCGTTGACTTCCGTTGCAGTTGCTGGCAGCCGATCGAAGCGGAACCCACGAGACGTGATTTTATCAACCTCAACATCGGCCACTTGCGCTGGAGAAGATTTCGCAATTGCGAATGACGATCCAACAGCCATTGCGATGTCATAGCGGTCGTCCTTTGGCGATGTGATAGGATCGGCGATTCCCAGGAAAGCTTCCTGCCATTCACCAGGATGTTCTGCGGTCCTCGCGAGCTTGAGTGCTCCTGTTGATGGATAGTACGTCGTAGGAATGCGCAAAAGCGGGAAAATAGTTTTTGTTGCTTCGGGAGACAGCAATTCGAATGGGATCACAAACAATATGTCGTCTGGGACAAAGGTGATCCTTTCAGACCTAAGGAGTATCTTTGAGAACTGATCGGGGAATAACTCATTAAATAGGTCTTCAGAGGCATGCCAATCGATTTGATCCGGTTGTCCTCGATTCAATGCGATTCGTAGTTGTGAAATCCTATCGACGAACCATCGGCGGGGTTTCGATACCTGATAGAATGCCTCCAGTCGGGCGCTCTTTTCTTCGGCTCGGTTTCTCATGACCCAGACAAATGTCGCTTCGTCCGTGACTTTAAATTCAATTAGAGTTTCGCCCGACTTCAGAGGAAGATTCTCTAAATTGACAGGTTCGGGATACGCAACTGCTGCATATTGGGGATGATATTGCCTTAGACGAGAGATAAAACCGTCCCATTCCTGCTTGCTGGAAGTAGAAGCTGATCTCGCAAGTAATTGGCGTTCCGTTTCCTGAACCTCTGATGGCAAGCGCAGGCGGAGTTCGGATACAAACGTGCGGCCCCATGAATCTGCAAACTCTCTGGCTTTGTTCATTTCGACGTATTGCAACGCCAATGAGCCTAGACGAGTTTTGTCGGGGTCGCCTTGCTTATCACTCATCGAAAATAGAGTGGATGTTAGCTCGTCGTATATAAATCCATAGGCCTCTGCAATAGATCGCTCGGTTCCGAGGCCACCTTCGCTTTTGATACTTTCAAGGACCTTAATAAGCTGCTCGTATGAATTGAGGGCCTCGCTAAGGTGACCTTCAGCGCGCTCTTGTCCAGCTTCGCTATACAGCAGCCGCCCGTGCAAATAGAAGTCTTTAGATTTTTCGACCAGAGTTCGGGCGGTTTGCAATGAAAGAGCAGCGCCTTTGAGGTTGGCGCTTTTCCGTTCGGCTTCTGCACGGCTAAGCAGTGCGTGACCTTGGCAGTCGGTATCCTTGGTGTTTGTGCAAGCTTTTAGCAATTCATTAGCTGCCGCAATGGCTTCTCCATAACGACCTGTCTGAATATAGACTTCTAAAATGTCAACATTTGATGTCAGTCCCAGTTTCTTCGCAGCCTCGTAATAGCTCATTGCCTTGTCAAAATCTTTGATTGATGAGGTCCGATCTCCATAAAGCTCCGCGAGTTCCGCGTCGGCCAGTGCTTCTCCTTGCTTGTCCCCAATCGCGTGTGAGATTTCGAGTGACTTCTCTACGGCTTGCAGAGCATCGTCCCATTGGCCCAAAACCTCGTAACTGCCAGCGAGGTTGAGGTCGACATTGGCTTCATTTTGTTGTTGCCCAGATCGTCTTGCTGCATCCACAGCAGTTCTCAAAGCTGCCGCAGCTTTTTCAAACTCGCCGAGTTTGTTGTAAATGTTTGCCAACGTTCTGTTAGCTTGATACTCGGCAGGAATAATTCCGGACTCTCGCGACAAAGTTGCTGCGGTGAGGCTGGTTTTGAGCGCCTCATCCAGCTTACCCTGAAGTTGAAGGTCTTCCGCTACAAATTCCAGTGCCATGGCTTCCTGAGGCTTATTTCCGAACTCATGGTAGATGGCAACTGCTTTCCTCTCAAATTCGGTCGCTTTTTGGTAATCCTTCGTGCCGACGTAGACGATTCCTATCTGTAATGCCGCGTCCCCCGCTGCTTGGGTGTGTGCTTGTCCCCCGACTGCCTGCGCTTGTTCTAAATATGTGAGAGCAGCTTTGTTATCACCAGCGTCCCTGTAATACGTGCCGATTTGCACTTCTGTCATCGCCACGAAATTAGAACTTTTAGCCTCTTTGTAGAGACGATCAGCCGATTTTAAGTACTCCAGCCTTTGCCGCTTAGATTCTGTAGAAGTCAGTGGCGCAAGCGCGACCGTCATTCGAGCGAACGCAGCTGCTTCGCCGATCAGGTCGTTCCTACCCTCAATTAGCTTGATGGCCAGATTGAATTCGGCAATCCCTTTTTCGTAAAGCCCCTGCTTTATGTAAGCAAATGCTAAGTTCAAGTGAAGTTCAGGGTCTTTTGGACGGCTCTTGAGAAAGTACTCCAACGAATTCTCTGTGTCGCCTTGATTATTTGCAGCGACTTGGGCAAATGTGTTCGCTACATTTGCGAGATCTTTGATCGAAGCATCTGTAACGCTCTCAGCCAACTTCATACATTCAGTTGCCTTCCCTTTAGCTAGTAAAGCTTTACCCTCACGAGCATAAGCTATCGTCAACTGACAAATAGGCTTCACCAGGAGCACGTCTGCCGGATTTGGCATTTGCTTCTCGGCCACTTCGGCTTCGCTGGCGTAGCGTTCAGCCAACTCGGGCTTCACATCCGACACAGTGAAGTGGTCCGACAATGCATTTAAAATTCCGAGTTTCTCAAGATTGAGTAGCGGGCCCGTGAGTGGCGGGCCCATTTCGGAGAGAATCTCGTCTAAAACTTGAGGCCCATCGGGTTGCTGTACAACGCGGAAAGGGAGGTTCAGCACACGATTCCAGTTTTCATCTTTAGTTGGGTCCGGTGCAACACCGTTCCAGAGATACAAGATTTCCGAATACCACAAAGACTCGACTAATCGGCCTTCAGCCGCTGCTTTTGAGGCCTGCTCTTCGATTTGCAGCGCCTCAAGACGCCCTTTCAAATAGGAGAGTGTTTGCGAGAGCTGCTGGTCATTTTTTAGAATCTGGAGTACAGCAACAAGCTTTTCTAAAGCCATCAGTTCTTTGAATGGAAGATTAAGCGCCCTGTATACATCTGCAAGACGAGCGTATGTATCGGCTGTCAGCTTATCGGCAATTTCCGAATCGCCAGTGCCTGGTTTGATTAGAGACGCCGATTTCTCCAGGGCGATTCGTGCTTCGTTGAACCTGTTTAGATTTTGATATATGGTGGCCAAAAGCATGTTCGCAGTGAAGCTAGAAAGCCTGTTATGAGTTCGATCAGCTACTTCTGAAATCTCCTTCTCTAGAGGGATCACCTCCTCTGGCCTTCCCATATCGAGTAGCAATCCGACCTGCAAGCTAAGAGCGTAGGGCAGTTCCCAGTCTAGTTGATATTTTCGTGATATCTCACAAGCGGTGGCGTAGTAATGCAATGCCGTGGGCAGGTCGTTCCTGCTCTTATAGATTTTTCCCAGCTCAATAGCGGCTTCTGCACCGGCTGAGGCAAAACCAGGTGCTTGGGACAACGAGTAAAGTTGATTCCAGGCCTGAAAAGCTTTATCCGTTTCGTGAGCTGATTCGTATGCTCGTCCCAGAGCCTCTAGCAGTGTAGCCTTCATGAGAGGCATCTCCGCCGCTGCTCGAAACGATGGGGACAACACAGTGGGATGACCATCGTCTGGAGTGCTCCCAGTCTGCGTGGCCTCCAGTATTGCGATGGCCTTGAGCAGTTGGCCGTCTTTAATGTAAATGTTTCCCAAGGCACTCTGCGCCTGTACGAAGGCAATGTAGTTCTGTCTCTGGATTGCTAGATCACGCGCCGATTCCAACTGCGAAACGGCTCTCGGCAAATCAGGTTTTGGCTGTGAAAGGATCGCGTCTGTAGCGTAAATCAGGTGGAGGGGCTCAAAATCATAAGCATTAGCCTGATCGATGCTCAGTGCTTCGTCGATTGATTTGACGCCCTCTTCGCGCTTTCCAGAAGCTATCTGCAGCCTTCCCAACTCGCCCAGCACACGGGATTTTAAGTAGAGGTTTTTACTTTGGTCAGCCGTGTTTTGCGCTTTAGTTAGAAGGTCTATTGCTGCCTGCTGATTACCCTGCATTCCAGGCAGCATCGAGAGCGCAACCAACACATCTCCCTGAAGAACGAGATTGGACGAATCGACGGCGTCTTGGAAGCTTGCTTGATAGAATCTAAAAGATTCATCGAGGTTCGCTGAGACAGCGTATCCGCTCGCAATGATTTCCTCACAGATGGCTTTATCGCCAACAAAGCCTTTGCTGTGAGCTAACTCAAGTGCGGCTTTCGCTTTAGAGATCGCAAGATCGTAGTGGCCGAGACCGGATTCTGCTTCGGCGGCTTCTAATAGCGCTCTGACAGCAGGATCGGCTGCTTGCAATTCGATTGGTATATTAGGCTTCGCGTTTGAAGTCTGCTGTGCAAAGCCAGCCTTGACCGGGAGGACAACGGACAGAAACACTAGCCCCAATTCTCGAAAGAGCGGTCGGCTGGGCGACATTTCTAAGCCTCGATTTGTTCAAGAGGGTAGCACTAAACCGCCATGTTGAGGAACTGTGCGCGCCTTGAAATGCCTCAGCCCGAAACACCTCCGCCTTGACGCCCGAGCCCCGCTGCGATAGATACCGACACGTTGTGCCCCGCGCCCACGACATAAGCATTTGCCTAGTCGGCTTTGAGAAGCATAAGGCCCGTCCCGATCTTAGCGACGACTCCGGCTTCTGGCTTCGCGTCAAGGCTGAGGATGCGTCTCCCTTCCTGACGGCATCTAAGTCTTCTCCCGACGCATTTCATGACTTCATGATCGAACAGCGGGTTGGCAAAGAAATCCGCACATCAACATTAAGCGCACAGATCGTCAAAATCGAGGAGCGTCCGGCTGAGACGAGGGTGCTGATCCGGCCTGATCCCAAGGTCGACGCCGCTCTGGGTTACTGATGCTAATCTGTATGCAAATGCCAGATTTGCGTTGAGGAGCCGCGAAATGTTCGCAAGTAGCCCCGAGCATGCTGTTGAGATGATGGACAAAGCCTTCAATGAAGGCGACCTCGACTCCTTATTGGGTTTCTACGAGGATGAAGCGGTTGTTGTAACCGAAGCCGCAAAACTCGCACGCGGGAAGCAAGAGTTGCGTCGATTCCTAGAGCACGCGATGTCCTCTAAGCCCACGGCCCGTCAACTCAAGACTCACGTGATTGAAGCTGACGGAATCGCTTTGTTTCTTTCGCGCTGGACGCTTGCCACCTCGGGCGAAGCTTCCCCGAAGAAGTTCGTTTCCACTGCCGTATTCCGCAGGCAGCCGAATGGAGAGTGGAAGGCTCTTATCGACAACTCGCTCGGGCCTCTGGTGCTTGGTCCCGAATAGGCGGCTACTTAACTGGGGATGGGCGAAAGGATCGCTAGCTCCTCGCTTTCGCAGCCTCGCGCTTGCGCCGCAAGAAAGCCTTGCGAACGCCACGACCAATTCTTGCCTTCATAGCCGCTGACATCGGCTTTGATACGCGTGCAGGCGCTATCTTGCCGTTAGCACTGCCGCTGCCGTTTGAGAGAATCGAAATGGCTTTGTCTATGCGGCCAAGTTCAAGTGCGAGTTCGTTGCGCCTACTCTTCAACGTCGAAATTACATCGTTCATTTTGTTTGGAGCCTCCTCTAACATTCTATCGCAGCACGACGCTGAACTGAGCCACTCCCCATCGCCGATTGAATCTCGGGTCCGGTCGGTGGCTTCTTCGTCTTTTCCGAAGGCCCCGACTGTTTCGGAACCGGCCTGAAATCCCAGTTGAACCGGCACCGTTTCACAGGAGCTATATGCTATGATCCCACCAGCACGACCGGTTAATTGTCCGCTTTCCTTCGGCCCGGTGATCTTTCAAGGAGGGCAGAATGCGCGTCTGGCGGACAATCTCACCCTTGTTGCTGATATCGGTACTCCTCTTACCCCTGAACATACCCGCACAACAGACTGCTCCGTGGCATGACCCTTCGCCACACACGATCCAGTTCGTGACTGTGGACAAGGACGTGAAGCTGGAAGTGCTTGATTGGGGCGGCACCGGGCGTTCGATTGTTTTACTGGCTGGTTCTGGCAATAGTGCGCACGTTTTTGACAACTTCGCGCCGAAACTCACCTCTGAATATCACGTTTACGGAGTCACTAGACGCGGCTTTGGAGATTCAAGTAAGCCGGAAAAGGGCTATGACGATCAACGTTTGGCTGACGATGTTCTCGCAGTCCTAGACTCGCTCAAAATCAACAAGCCCATCCTGGTAGGGCACTCGATGGCTGGCTCGGAACTGACTACGCTTGGCGCTCAACACTCCGCCCGATTGTCGGGGCTGATTTATCTTGATGGGAACGACGACCCAACCGACACTTGCTGGAACAACCCGGAATATCAGAAGCTTTTCAAGCTACTGCCGACTACGGTAACAAGTCCTGCGCCATCGACCGCTGCGGATAAGCAGTCTTTCGAGGCGTTTGACGGCTACTGGCGAAGGCGCGTCGTCAACTTTGAGTTCCCGGAGGCGGAGATACGCAGCGAGTTCGATCAAAACGCGGATGGATCAGTCGGTGCTGTTCGGTCCCCAGCGTTTGTTAGAAAATCGATAGGCGAAGGGTCGAAGAAAAGAGACTATTCAAAAATCAGGGTACCGATCCTTGCTTTCGTGCCGATTCCGCCCGATCAATCCACTGGCTGGTCGGAGTACTATCGGTTTCAGCCGAAGACAGACGAAGAGCGTATCGCCCTTGGCAAGATTTACGCCACCGATAGAGCTTGCACAAAACAGTTAGAACAAAACCTGAGGGACGACGCCCCTAAAACTCGAATCGTCGAGTTGCACAACGCAGACCACTATGTGTTCTTCAGCAATGAAGCCGACGTGCTGCGCGAGATGCGAACTTTCCTTGCAAACCTGAATTAGCCGTGAAGAGACTATTGAAAGCTCTCGTCGGAACGATCACGCTCTTGGCCTTGGTTCCTGTTCGTATTCAAGGGAGACTTTTCTGCCATGCGTAAATACGCGATTGCGTTCCTTTTCTTCCTGCTATCGCCCGCCTTGTCGGCTGGTGGCGCGGTGGTCTCATTTGCGAGCGGTCAACTCACGCTATACGGAGTGTTATACAAACCGGACGGGAAAGGACCCTTTCCAGCCGTTCTGTACAACCACGGCAGCGCACCAGGAATGCTGAACAACCAAGCTTTTGATGCATTGGGACCAGTCTTTACAACGCATGGTTGGGTCTTCTTTGCACCCTATAGGCGAGGACAAGGTTTAAGTGCCTCAGCAGGGCCATACATCGGTGATGAAATCGCCGCCGCCGAGAAAAACGGAGGCATTCCGGCGGGTGTTGAGACGATGATTCGTTTGCTTGAGACAGACCATTTGAATGACCAATTAGCAGCGCTGGCGTGGCTGCGAAAGCAATCCTTCGTTCAACAGAATCGCATTGCGGTTGCTGGTAATTCATTCGGCGGTATCGAAGCGGTCCTCGGCGCCGAACGCGCATCGTACTGCGCGGCAATCGACGCTTCCGGTGGCGCTGAAAGTTGGAAATTGGCTCAACCTAAACTGCAAGAAATGATGATGCAGGCCGTCCGCAATTCCCGTGCACCAGTATTCTTTTTTCAAGCTGAAAACGATTACGATTCTTCCCCGAGCCTCATCCTTTCAGCGGCTATGAAAGACGCCGGTAAAGAATCCGGGGTGAAGATTTATCCTGCTTTCGGCAAATCAGCGGCGGAGGGTCACACCTTCGCGTACTTGGGAAGTTCGGTCTGGGCGGCAGACGTGTTCCGTTTTCTCCAACAGCATTGCGGACCGTAACCGAATTATCTTATGCTCGCCACAATCCACAACGAAAAGCGGTGATCGTGGCGGCTACGGCGGCGGTCGTAGCGGTGACCGAGGCGGACGTGGTGGTGGACGAGGGCGCTACGAAGCCGGTATCCAGCTTATTGCACGACTGGTTGGAAGTACGCAGGCAAGTTCTTCTTTGTAGCCCGCAGAATTTCGGACACAGCTTCACGATCAGCGAGCGAGAGCCGAGCGTATTTCGAACCCTTCTCTGTTCCCGACAAGATTTGCCACAGGCGTTTGTAGACAGCATCCCGAGCCTCGGCGGGCAAGGCGTCAAATGCCTCTGAATAGATCATGTAGCTGCACGGGTAGCGCATCAGCCTTCGCTCAAGATCGAGTTGTTTCAGCGACCGACCTTTGCCGTCATGCGGACCCTCGCTCGAAAACTTCTCTGCAAATCCTGAAGTGCCTTGAATGCGATTGGCAAGCGGAGCTTCATCGACAAAGAGCATGTAGTCCACAAGCTCGCCGGTGGTATCGCCCAAAGGACCCTTATTGAAATCGAGACTGGTCCGCACTGCACTTCGGGCGGCATTATGTGCGTCTCGTTCAAATAGAGCGTAACGAGTCTGCCAGCCCAGGCGGGTAAGCAAATTCATCATCCGCATCTGGTGTTCAAAGACCATGAGGGCGACGATGTCGCTGTAGGGGGATAGATAAGCATCCGTGTCGACCTTTCCCTTCAGCGAGTTCAGATTCAACGTTTCCGGTCCCACCGCCGACTCGGGGTGGTTTTCATCTGTGACAATTGCGTTGCCCATATGCCGGATCGAGCCACTATTCCCAGTCACGTACCAGCCGCCCCACCGCTGCTCTAGCGGACTGCGATGGTCAGAGTTGTAGCTGCCCAGGCTACGCAACGTCATCGCGTTCGGCCCGATAAAATTACTTCGCACCAACATTCCTGGAACTCCGAGCGCGTCGTAGGAATCGTGGCAGGTTAGGCAATTGTTCTCGCGTTTGAATTGTGGCTTCTCTCGGCTTTCCTGCGGAAGACTGTAGAAAATAATTCCTTGCTCCGGCGATTCGGTGGCGACTTCAATAAATCCTCCCCGCACCCAGCCAATGACTGTTGAGTCGTTGAAGAAGAGCGTGCGTGGGTTCTGTTGACTAATCAATTGAGCCTGCACGCTGGTTTTAGAGAAGACCGCCATCTGGGACTCGATGGGAATCTTGAGAGTCTCTAGTACCGACCGCAGATATCCTTGATCGTCATCGAACTTTAGGTTGGTCCTGGTAGCCTCGATCTCAGCATTTAGGATCGAAATCGGATCGTGGGTCGGGCGTGTGGCGTATTCAATCGCAGGATCGTCGCGCAAGGGCACAAAATCATCGGAGAGATCAGCAAAAGCGAGGTTAGCGACGACAAGTGCTGTTGCGAGAACAACAACAATACGGAAATGGGCGTAACTGACCATGCGATTAATGCTTCGCTGTTGTGCCCTGCTCGTGAGTTTCCGTGGTGTTGCCCGTAAGCATAATTAGGCCGTCCGCAAGCGTGCCCCGCCAACTCAAGTAATCGTGACCACCGATGAATTCCTGGTAGTGAACTTCATACCCTTTTGCAAGCAGAACATCACGCATGTGCCGACTACTTGCCAGAATGTCTCGGCCCAGCCTTGTTAGGTCGATCTCGTCGCTGCCCGCGTCCATGTAAAATCGGAGTGGCAAACGTGGGTTCATGATGAATTGCTTTGCCAGCCAGTTTGGTTCAGCACTCGGATCAAAATCGCGGAGGTGTAACGCTTCGTCGTAGGTTCCTGCTACATAGGGATGGTCGCTCCGGGGTGGAGTCCACCAAAAGGCCCCAGATTGCGAGAGTATGTTTCCGAATGTTTCTGGATGACGAAAACCAGCATAAGCAGCCGCTAATCCACCGTAGCTGGAGCCACCCACCACCGTTTGCTTCGGATCAGTCGTGACATTAAACAATCGTCGCGCCCAAGGAACTAGTTCGAAGTTCAAGGAATCTGCGAACCTTGGGTTACAGGGAAGCTCACGATCCCTCGCATCGCCGGGTGGATTGTCGATGAAGACCGCGACCATGGGCGGAATCTGATTTTTGGCAATCAGGTTATCCAGGATTGTCGGTGTAGGAATAATGTTCTCGTCTATGTACGGTTTCTCATCAAAGAGAACAATCAAACCGTAGGGCTTCGCATCCCTCGAATAGCCCGCTGGTGTATAGACTGCCACCTCACGTTCGTTCTTCAGAAGGGCACTCTTGAACTGATATTTATCGATCCTGCCCTTGCGCACGTTTCGTGGTACCACCCACGGCTGAGATGGTGCGTCGGGCATCTCCACGGCTGAGAAACCAACGTGCGAGGGAACGTCAGGACTCAAAGAATTGACCAGCCAGTGATGTGGATTAAGCGGGTCCACTTGGGCCGCAGCCGCAAATAGCAACATGGTATTCTCGTCGGGGAAGTCCTCCGACGGACGGAGGAAAGGACCGTTTACAATAAGCTGGTACATGAACCTCTTTCGCTTATCTACCGGCAAGGTTTTGTACCAGACATTCGTTTCGCCCAATCGATTCAATCGATAATCATCTGGTCGGCTGAAGTTAAGTACAAGGTAGTTGCCATTCGCATCCCACCTTACGCTGACATTCCTCGTATCAGTGGTCGCCCGCCATAGAAAAGTCACCAGCATGTCCCTGTCATTGCCGGGCAGTGGCTCTATCAAAGGCGTGCCCTTCATCTTTATCTTTTCCCAGAAGTCCTCAACCGCGCTCGCTTGGCCGTTTTTAAGGGCGGTTCGGAGTGCCCTAATGCGAGGGCTTTCATATCGCTCCACAGTCGCCGGGGCAATTCGATCTGCAAGGGCGATGATTCTTGCGAGCCTGATTGTGTATGGTCCTTCTTTGATCGTTGGGGCAAGAGCCACCTTGAGCCGGTATCCACCTGGATCATCGGCGACGAACTGAATATTCCCGCCTGTGCCGTCGAATCGGAAACCACGCACCTTGCTGCCGGAAGGACCATAGACGGTGATGATGAGTTTGGTTCCATGTGTCACGACATTCGTCTCGGCCAGATCACCTGCCTTCAGAGTGAGAGAGTATGAATCAGTGTTTGGCGCGATTAATGTGCCATCCCGCATTTTCCCGGTTTGGAGTTCGGTGTCTGCTGCCCACGATACCGAGCAGCAGCTAACAAGGGAAAAGAGAACTAGCATCAGGAGGGAGAATTTGTTGCGAATCACGGCGTCCTCCTATAAGTGCGAGGGGTGTCGCAGGTCAACTTTGTCGCTATCGTTCGTCTGTAAGTAGCCCTCCGAGCACTATCGCCGCAGGGAAAAGAAGTTGAACTTCTAAGCCGAATACGAGGTAAGGAAGGAATCTTGTGTTGGTTAAGCTATTGGTTGCAGTGGTCCAAATCCAAGGTAGGTCTCGAAGTTGATTGATGGCAAAGGATAAGGCGAATAGCAATACTGTCGCACGATGAAGCCGCGCAACAATCCATCCACCTCCTACCAGCACTAGTAACGCTGTTGCGCACCAAGTGAGCGTAATTAAACTGAATGGGTAGCCTGAAGGTGTGAATATCCGTCGATAAACCGGATACAAAACTTTGGGTGCAACGGCGTAATAAAATAACAACCAACTACCCCAGCCAAACGAAATTGCCCTGAGCGCCAAAAGCGGGTGCTTTACCGTCTCCTTCGAGACGCCGATCACGATTGCCGCAATTACCTCCTTCCAGTACCAAATGCGGGAACGACCGGCATCGTATGCCTCCATCAAGTCGCCGGTGATATGGTCATTCTCCGAACCCGGCAGAAAATGATTCAGCAACCAAGTTGCTAAAGCTGGCGGCTTTGAAAGTCTCACGCTCGGCTCCCTTCTAGTTGCCTTAGACCGTGCCACAAACGTTTTAAAACCCGCTGCGTTCCACGAACCTCTCGCAATCCTCTGGCGGTCACGCGAAAATATTTCTTTGCCCTTCCTCCACGTTCTGGTGTCGGCTCACCTATTTCCGAGGAGACCAAGCCTTTGGCTTCGAGCCGGTCTAGGGTTGCGTAGATGCTGCCTAGAGTTACCTCCCGACCGCCTATCTCTTCTATCTCGCGTGAAATCGTTATCCCGTAGGCGTTGTCGCCAAGCCGAATTAAAGCCAGCATTACAGCGAGTTCGAAAGTGCCAAGATGATGATGTTTTGACATTTCTCCTACAATAGCAAATAAATGAAAAACACACAATCTGCTTGTACGCCCGCGTCCGCGTCACTCAACCGCAATCCAGAAGCCGCTATCGTCTGGTGCTGACTTGCCAGTCTCGAAGAGCCGTTCCAGTTCTTCGGCACTCAGGTCGGTATCGTGCTCCAGCAGCAAGGCGAACATGCTAAGATTCAGCGACGCGCCGGGCGCGTGGCAACGATACGTAAGGCGAAATGAAAGCGCTAATTCCCATCCTTGGCGTTGTGATTCTCGTTGTGATGCTGACAGTCAGCGCAGCAATTATGATGCTCGGCTGGTTGTCCTTACTCGGGTACTTAGGCGCGCACACGCAGCACCCAGCAATGATGCTAATAATTCCGAGCGTTGGGCTTGCAATTTTGGCCTACATAGCCAGAGGAGCCAGCCGCAATTACACGATGCGCAAGCTTAGGGAAAAGGGCGTGCCGGAACCGCCAGAATCAGAAAGGAAGGCCACACAGTTTTGGACCAGGGCTACGCTCGCAACGATTTTTGTGGTGCTGCTAGGGATGATCTGGCACGGCATCCGGTTTTGGACCAAGGCCGCTGCTCTTGCCATTTTGGTGGCCGAGTTAATTCGAATGACCATCCATCATGGTTAATTGCTCGCTATTCACTGAGACTTCAGAGGACCGCAACGCGAAATGAAACTGCTGATTCTCTTCGTTGTCATTATGATTTTGGGATACTACTCCCAAGACAGTACAGACTTCGAGCGTGAGCGCTTGGTCCGCAAACTTAGGGATATGGGAATCGAAATTCGAGCGTCGACGCAGGGGGCCATACTGTTTTGGACAAGGGCTACGCTTTGGGCCACGCTCTTAACAATTTTGGTGGTGGTGTTAACCCTAATGACCATCCATCATGGTTAAGCGCTGGCCTACTAAGCTAATCTCTTTGCTCATCAGTTTTCCTTCCCAATCCAAAGTAAATAGAGACCGGCGACCGACAGTTCCAGAATCCACGCTGCCCGAGAGCAATTGCACCGCATTAAAAACAAACCAGAGATGGTCACGGGGATAATTCCAATGGCACAGGCTGTAGCTCGCTGTCGGCGGTTCATCGAGAGCCGCCACTACGAGCCGCCTCATCGAGCATGTTCGCGACAAGCTGCTCTTTGAGTTTGCGGAGCCGATATTGTTGGGCCTGCCCTTGGGTGAGTGGACGCCCCGCTTCACGTTCAAGGTCTGCAGAGCTCAGCAGAAGACAAATCAGGTATGGGTGATACGATTTCTTCAGCCATTGCGAAAGTAGCCCTTTCGTTTTGGTTAGGGGCGTTCGGCTGCTGATACAGCCGGGCGTCCCGCTTACTTCCAGCTACCTGCCCGTTCTCCTTTCCGCGATTTCCACTTGGTAATATCAACTACGTTGTCCGGCGGTTCGTCCCCGTCTATGTAGCCTGACCGAAATTCGGGCAATTGGAATTCTTCGGGAAGCATCGACTCACCCTCTGCGTCGAGTTCAACGTCCTCGTCCCAATATGCCAGTTTGAGATAATTCGCCCGCGTCCATTGCTCGGGCGGCAGATGCTTTTTCATCCAATCAAGGACACAATCGCTCATTAGTTTTTCTCCGACGGCTGTTCTGGTGCCCACGCTTGGAACCCTATGTTCTCTGCTTCACCTTCGTAGCAAACACTCACCGTGTAGCCAACGGGCAGTTCAAAGCACAATGTTTGAAGTCGTCTTGCCTGGAATACGAATGGAGACATTCGTTCGGCCGTGGTCTTGAGATATGCCGTCTTCATTAGTTCACCGTAGGCGCAGTCGGCTCAGATTCCGGGTGCTCGACTCGGCGTCTCCCAGAATCTTTCACGTCCAATGAGCTTGATGATTGCACTAGACGTACCGCTAGCCGACGCGAGGCTATTTGTGTCGCCGTGCAGCGTGAAAATGAGGGATACGATGTCCGACATCGAAAGCGGCGGAAGCTCCGCAACATCCACTCTAAAAACGCGAGCGAGACGGTCTTCCAGCTCGGCGCGAAGCCTGACGCAATCAGTTTCTGAGTTTCTGGTTTCATGATTTCCCTCCAAAGGGTATTCCTGGATGCGGTTGCGGATTTGGTCTCGTAGCCAAGCGAAATTGACGGCGCAGTTTCGAGCATGGTCTTTCTCTGCGCCCTCCCAGGTACGGGGCTTTTCTCTCTTCGGTCTCCGACCAGGCGTCGAGTACGTCGGCGACTTCCACGAGCGTGAGGTTGTTAATGTTCACTTGACCACCAGCCCGTCCGCGATTGCGCCACGGACGATATCGGCGATATACCGATGCTCGACGACGATGGAGCCAGCGAAATCGATGCGGTTGTTGTCGTCAGGAAGATGCTCTTGAACCCAGAATTTTGCGGCGGGAGTTAAAGGCGTGAGCAGAAAGATAGTGAAGTGGTTTTCGACGCGGAAATCAGGTGTCGGAGAATTGCCGGAAGATACAAATTCATTTTTGTGCGCCATCATTTGCTCCGGGAAAAGTTTTGCTCGTTACCGAGCCACATCCCACCAGGCGGTGGAACCACTGTGGACCGACTCCAGAACGGAACGGCCTCAGCTGGTGGGGCTTGAGAATCGCCCCGTCTTGATGCTTTTGGAAGCCTAGCAGAAATAGGCGCTAACCTGGAATAGTACTTTTTGGCTGGAACTGGCCGCGCCAGGTTCAATGTGATCTTATATACACTTGGGCAGGATTCTCGCACCACACGGTTACTTCCTAGACCTTGCGTCCGAGGAGGTCGCATGCAGCAGCGGCGTCCTGCTTACGGACAACAATATCAAGACACTCTCTCTCCGTTACGACATCGATGAGTTTCGGTATTTGGAGAGAAGTGACCGCGAGACGACGATGCGTCCCGAAGATTTTGAGGATGCCGTGCTGAACATCCGCAAAGCCATCGGCAACTTGCCTGACGCCAAGATGGGTCAGTTCATTGTGTTTGATGCGGCCAGAGCGCTGCACGATGAAGGTGGAGACGCGATCAAAATTGCTCAGGCGTATTTGGCCATCAGTGAATCTGGCAAATACACCAGTGTGGGTAAGGAAGCAATTGAGGAAATCATTGCCATCTCCGGGCAGGACCCGTTGCACGTTCTGAAATTTCTGGAAGCCGTTGGACAGATGCAGCAGCGGGAAATGAATTTCCTGTATGGCCGCGTCAGACAGAAAACTTGGGATGGTACGGTTTCACTGGATCGTTTGTTCGAGGGCGAGCACATTCCCGCCGACCCGACGGTGTATCTCGATCAACGCTATATCGATTACCTCGCAAGCAACAGCGAGGAGATGGGGCGTATTCACTGGCGCAACTTCGAGCGGCTAACGACGGAGTTCTTCCGCCGACAGGGTTACGAGGTCGATCTGGGTACAGGAACAAAGGACGGCGGCGTAGACGTGAGAGTCTGGACGGATAAGGATTCCAAAACTGGACCGCCGCTCATGCTTATTCAGTGTAAACGCTATAAGGATGTGGTTGGAATCGAGACCGTGAAGGCGTTCTGGTCGGATGTCCACTTCGAAGGTGCCGAAAAGGGTTTGATCGCGACCACGTCTTCAGTTTCGCGGGATAGCAAGAAGCTTTGTGACGTACGTAAATGGCCGATGAGCTTCGCGGAAGCCGCCGAAATCCAGAAATGGGCGCGCACAATGTGGCGGCATGCGCCCGCTATTAGTGACGACGAATAAGGACGCCTGAGGAGCTTCCGGCTCTTCCGCATCAGCCGAAACCGCCGCTGACTTTCTGTTTCGAATCTAACCGCTTGCACGTGGGCGGTATCAAATCCAAATCACGTAAACGTAGGAAGGAGGACAGCTTGGCTAAGACATGGTTTGTGACGGGAGCGGCTCGCGGTATCGGGGCCGAGATCGTAAAGGCTGCGCTTGGCGCAGGAGACCGGGTCGTCGCGACGGGTCGAACCCCGCGCAACATCGAACAGACCTTTGTAGGGGAGTCAGATCGGCTTCTCGTGCTGCCGCTCGATGTCACCAATGCGGAGCAGGTAAAGGCTGCGGTGGACGCAGCAATTACGCGCTTCAGCACCATCGACGTGCTCGTGAATAATGCAGGATACGGACAACTTGGAGTTTTTGAGGAGACCACGCCGGAACAGATTCGCGCCCAATTCGAAACGAATGTGTTCGGGTTGATGGCGGTGACGCGAGCCGTGGTCCCGATCATGCGAAAGCAGCGGAGTGGTCGTATCTTCAACATCTCCTCCGTTGCCGGTCTCAGGGGTATCTTCGGAGCCTCAGCTTATAACGCCAGCAAGTTCGCGGTTGAAGGCTTCTCTCAGGCTATTGCCCAGGAACTCTCTCCGTTTGGAGTGTACGTGACCTCAATCTCACCCGGCTTTATTCGCACCGATTTCCTTGACCAGAGTTCAATCAAGTATTCCGAGGGCCAGTCCATCAGCGACTACGCCAAGCCGGTCGCTGACTTCCGCAACTTTATGGCGAATCGTAGCCATCAGCAGGCGGGTGATCCGGCGAAGCTGGCGGCTGTGATCGTTCACTTGGCCGAGGTAGCGAATCCTCCTGTATCTTTTGTCGCAGGCTCAGATGCTGTCGAGGCGGCGACGAACGCGATTAAGATAAGGCAGGAGCAGATCGATCAGTGGCGAAAGCTTTCAGTAAGCACGGATGGGGATTGGGCGACAGCGACCGCACCCTAATCGCAACCCCGGAAAATTACAGTCGGAGGTAAACATAGCAGCTACTACAAGAGAACCGTCCAAGAAGGTCGTCGATAAACACGCGAAGTTTCTTGCGGCATGGGAAGCGGCAGGATTCCCAGACAAATTTGAATTCGGAGGAACGTCGTTGAATAGCGTGCGCTCAACCGCTGATTGGTATCGGGAACAAAAGCAAAAAGCCGCCAAGGACATCTAAACGTCGTTCAGCGCCGAACCCGCCTGACGCCTGCGCCGCTCTAACCTTTCCTCGTATGGTCTCTCAGCCACTTCACGTACACATCTATCGGGATAAGCAGAATTGTGTGCTTATGCTTGATCTTCCACGCACCAGTCTTCGGGTCCTTGATGCGCTTGGCCGGGCTGCTCTTTGTAATTACCCCCGGTACATCCTTAAACCAAGTCGAGATTGTGTCTGGATGACGGCCTAGTTCTCGCCCGATCTCGGCGCAGGTATAGGGTTTGGTTCTATTGGCTGGCATGAAGGGTAGACGCAGAATCTCTTCACCGTAGGCGATGAGTTTAAGCCCTGCTCGCTTTCGTATTTCCTCCATCGTGGCTTTATCGATTTCGCTCATTTGCGCCCCGCCTCGATGTTTACGACTCGCGGCTGTTCCGGCTGCTTACTCATCTCACCAACCTGAGCAGCGACAACCTTACGTAATTCTTCCGCGTGTGCTCTGTCCAATTTATCGATGACTGGAGCATAGTGCTTCAGCATGACCGGGATGGAATCGCCCAATGCATCCGCGATAGTTTTCAACGACGGCTTGCCGTCACGGATATGCCGCTCAATCAGCCCGACTGCAAAGGTATCCCGAAGCATGTGCGTATGGGCGTTCCGCTCCCGGATATCGGTTTTGACGGTCGTGATCCCCGCTTCGGTGAGCAAATCCACAATGTGCGTGCTCCAGTAACCTTTGTCACTGGCTATCGCAACGTTAACGTCTCGAAATGGCTGGTCGGGGTCGCCGTTGATCGGAACTACCGATTTGAGCATGTTAACCACATGCCCTGGAAGTATCGGCTTTGCCAAGCGGCCAGTTTTCTGTCGCCGATAGCGCAGTTCGTCGCCAGCCAATGAAGACAAGCGAAAGCTGACGGCATCATGTAGCGCCATGCCGGACCAGCGCATGAGTTCAATCAACGTCAGGAGTCTTTGGTTGTCATTAATCTTCTTGTCTGTCCTGAGCGTATCCTTCGGCGTTCCTGTAGCGCGAAGGGTTTGTTCCCGAGCAGCAAGAGTGTCCAGAATCGCCTTGTACTGTGGGTCCGTAAATGCCGTGGTGCGGGACCCTTCTTGGGCTGTTGGCCGGGCGATTCCATCAAGCGGATTCGATTTAATCCAGTGCCCTCGGTCTTTGCAGTATCGGAAGAATGTCTTGAGCCGGGTGAAAACTGCGCCCATTGTCGAATCCATGAAATCCCAAGTGCCGCGAAAACCATCCACCACGGTCGGCGTTAGGTCAGAGACTAAAATCGGGCGGGGCTGCTGCGCGTCCAGCCATTCGAACAAACGTCCTTGTGACCGGACTTCGAAAGTAGTCGGATCAACGTCTCCAAGTAGCGCCCGATAATTCCTCATCGTCTCATCGCTTGTTCTGCCGCTTACGCTGCTGGAGCGCCTATCTGGGTTGTCCTTCTTGAAAACCAAGAACATCGCGACGGCCCTTTCGACAGTCGCCGTCTCACCTTGCTGTTCTTGTTTAAGTTTCTTAATCTCTAATTCCTTCTCGGCCAGCGCCCGCAATTTGGGGTCGTGGAGGTCTCGGTATTTCTGGGCAAGTGTCTCGGCGTCGGCAGCAGACCGTGTTTTGGCGGGGAACGGACTGTGCCCCTTGTGCGTGCCCTCCAAGGAAGGATATGGGTTGCCGTCCGGGTCGAGGAACCGGGACTGGCGCATCTTGGCGTCCGCGATTCGAGGGTCGTATACTCGAATCCATTTTTTGCAGTTGCAATCTATATAGCTAATGCCCTGTTTTTTGCGTGGGCAGTCCGCCGCGTGGCGGGAGATCACGGCATAGGTTGGAGTCAGATTTGGGGTAATATCGTGCATGGGCGTCGCTCCTTTGAATGGTATGGCAGCCGCAGCCCTGACCGCGCCCTTGAATCAGTCGCAGTTACGAAATAATTACGACTTTGGTTTGAGGTCCGAATCACGCTGATTCAAAAGACGTTAGAAACGTAGCAGATATCTATTGTAAACTCATGGTTTTCGCGAAGAGCTCGGTTTTGACCACGACGCCTGAAAACGCGAGGAAAATCGGTGTCGGCGTGCTGGATCGCGTCGGCCATACACCCTTGCTGCGCCTGGAAAGGGTCGGCCGCGAATATCCGCACGCGGAGTTCTACGCCAAAGCCGAGTGGTTCAATCCCGGCGGATCGGTCAAGGATCGCGCCGCGCTCAACATGATTCGCGAAGGCGAGCGCTCCGGCGCCCTTCGCCCCGGCAAAATCATTCTCGACGCCACCAGCGGCAACACCGGCATCGCCTACGCCATGATCGGCGCCGCGCTGGGATATCCCGTACTGCTCTGCCTACCCTCCAACGCCAGCCCGGAAAGAAAAAGAATCTTGTCGGCCTACGGAGCTGAAATCATTCTCACCCCTGCCGACGAAGGCTCCGACGGAGCCATTCGCCGCGCCCGCCAGGTTCACGCCGCCGACCCGCAAAAATATTTTTATCCCGATCAGTACAGCAACCCGGCCAACTGGCGCGCCCATTACCTCACCACCGCGCCCGAAATTTGGGAGCAGACCGAACACACTATCACCCATTTCGTCGCCGGCCTGGGCACCAGCGGCACCTTTGTTGGCACCGCGCGGCGCCTCAAGGAACTCGATCCCCGAATTCAATGCGTCAGCCTCCAGCCCGACGCCGCCTTCCACGGCCTCGAAGGCTGGAAGCACATGGCTTCGGCCATCGTTCCGGCTATTTACGATGCTCGCGTTGCGGACCGCGATCTGGTCATCGAGACCGAGGACGCCTACGGCATGGCCAAGCGTCTCGCTCGCGAAGAGGCCATGCTCGTCAGTCCCAGCGCCGCCGCGGCCTTGGTCGGCTGCATGCAAGTGGCGGCTTCGCTCGACAAAGATCGGCGCGCCGTCATCGTCACCATCTTCCCCGATGCCGCCGAGAAATATCTCAGCGAGCGCTTCTGGGACGAAAGCGAAGGTTCCTAGGCGCCGCGCCGCTGCCGCCTCCCATCGTATGCTCATCTTGAACAACGAAATCGTCCAGGGCATCAGAGGTTGGGGCGCTCGCGATTATCCCAACGAAACCTGCGGGGCCATGCTTGGCCTTGACGGAGTGGACGGGGCGGACGCGCGCGAAGTGCGCGCGCTCTTCCCGCTCACCAATCGTCGCGACGACTCCCCGCGAAATCGCTTTTCGATTACCGCGGACGATTTCCGCGCCGCCGAACGGGCCGCCAAGCAGCAGGGACTCGATCTCTTGGGCTGGTATCATTCCCATCCCGATCATCCCGCCCGGCCCAGCGAGTTCGATCGCGAGCATGCCTGGCCGTGGTATAGCTACGTCATCGTGAGCGTGGCCCAGGGCGAGCCGCGGGACATGACTTCCTGGCAGCTGGCCGACGATCGCTCTCATTTTTTGCCCGAGGAGATCGCCGCGAGCGCGAACGGCGTCCCGCCGGCCGCGGCCCGCACGTGAACAGCGGCGCCGACATCGTTAGGTGTCATCCCGAGCCCCAAGTTTTCCGGGGCGAGGGATCTGCTTTTGATGCACTGTGGCGTCCTCAACTTCGATGGCAGAGTTAAACTGGAGGCAACACGATCATGGCAGTGAAGCTTGAAATTCCGACCGCCCTGCGGCAGTTCGTGGGCAAGCAAGCGACCGTGGAGTTCAATGCCGCCACCGTCGGCGACGCCCTGAAGCAGTTGACCGGAGCGTATGCCGACCTGCGCAAGCATCTCTACACCGAGGATGGCCGCATCCGCAGCTTCGTGAATATCTACCTCAACGACGAGGATATTCGTTATCTCGAAAAGGAAAATACGCCCACCAAGGATGGCGACACCATCAGCATCGTGCCCTCCATCGCCGGCGGCGCGGACCTATAGAAGGCTGGAATCCAAACGCGGAATCCGGAATCTAAATCAACCGACCCTAAGGAGAATCGTTATGCCGATCGTTACCGGCACGCTCGTCGTTCCCGATACCGGGCGGACACTGTCGAAAGAGGAGATTCAGCGCTACAGCCGCCATCTGATCATGCCCGAAGTGGGCATGGAGGGGCAGCTCAAGCTCGCCAAGGCCAAAGTCCTCATGATCGGCGCGGGCGGACTGGGCGCTCCTCTGGGGCTTTATTTGGCCGCAGCCGGCGTAGGGCGGCTGGGAATCGTCGATTTCGACGTTGTGGACTTCACCAATCTTCAGCGCCAAATTACGTTCTCCACCTCCGACGTCGGCCGGCCCAAGATTCAAGCCGCTAAAGAACGCCTGGCCGGCATGAATCCCTCGATTCGCATCGACACCTACGAGACGCGCCTCACCAGCTCGAACGCCCTGGACCTGTTCCGCGATTACGACATCATCGTCGACGGTACCGACAACTTCCCCACGCGCTATCTCGTCAACGACGCTTGCGTGCTGCTGGGCAAGCCCAATGTTTACGGTTCCATCTTCCGGTTTGAAGGCCAGACCACCGTCTTCGGCTATCCCGGGGGGCCGTGCTACCGCTGCCTCTATCCCGAGCCGCCGCCGCCGGGCCTGGTGCCTTCCTGCGCCGAAGGCGGAGTCCTGGGCGTTCTCCCCGGCATCGTCGGCGCGCTGCAAGCCATGGAAACGATCAAGCTCATCATCGGCATCGGCGAACCGCTCGTCGGCCGGCTCTTGCTCTTTGACGCTCTGGGAATGCGCTTCCGCGAATTGCGCCTGCGCAAGAATCCGTCTTGCCCGGTTTGCGGCGACCATCCTACGATCCATGAGCTCATCGACTACGAGGAGTTTTGCGGAATTAGAGGAGAGGAGCATATTCCCGTGACCACAGGTATTCCCGAAATCACGCCCCGCGAGCTGAAGGAACGGCTCGATCGCGGAGACGATATTTTTATTCTCGACGTTCGCGAGCCTCACGAGTACCAGATTTGCCATTTGAACGGCCACCTCATCCCCCTCGGCGAGCTGCCCAAACGCGCCGGAGAGCTCGATAGCTCCCGCGAAATTGTGGCCCATTGCCGCAGTGGCAAGCGTTCCGCTGATGCCGTGCAGTTCTTGCGGCAGGCGGGCTTTCGCAAAATCTGGAATCTCAAGGGCGGCATCCTGGCCTGGTCGGATGAAGTCGATCCGTCCGTTCCCAAGTATTGATCGCGTGCAACGCATCGGGTTCAGCCTGAAACGTGCTTGTAATAGCTAAAGCGCGGCCACTCTGAGCTTGTCGCGCGCTCGACCAAGGCATCTGCATTTAGAAATCAAATCAGCCGGAGGCTCCATGGCACAAATCAAAATCATCGTTCGCAAGAATGGCCCTTTTCGCGTCGAAGCTCCCGAAGGCTCGGTCGAACTGGTCGACGCCGATGGCCGCCCATACGATCTGACCGGTAAACCCAACTTCGCGCTCTGCCGTTGCGGCGGCTCGGTGAATAAGCCCTTCTGCGATGGAACGCACAGCCGCATCGGCTTCCAGGCCGCCGAAGCCGCCGTCCGCGCCGAAGACAAAGCCAAAGAATAGCCCGCCCAGCAGAAAAAATAACTCCGCCTCCGGCACCGCTCGCACCGCCCGCGAATGCGCGCTATTGGTTTGCCGTTGAATTGGGGCGTGCCCCTCGCGCCTCTCGAGCGGGAGCGTTCGCGCCAAGAAAAGTTGAGCTGGGATGCAGTACACGTTCCGTCACCCGCATGCTAATCCGAGCTCGTCATTCATCTTGTAGCTCAGGTCGCGGCGCGAAGCCTTTCGCAGGCGAGACCTGAGGCTTTTCCTCCGCGTCTTATCGCGCCGCCGCGCAGTCGAAGAATCTCTCATCGCTTTCTCCCCTTTCGACACTATTTGCCGACGTCAGCGCACTGCAAACAGCGCCCTTGCTGCAGCCATAGCCAACCCTGTGAATAAGTAGCTTTTGCACTCGCACGCCAAGAAGCCCTCACCCCAATCCGTAACATTTTGAAACTCGCTCCCGGCATTTTCGGGATTTCCCTGTATGCATCCAAACGGCATCATAACGACAACTCCCTACGAACCATGCACTTAGCATCGCTCCCACAACCGGGACCGAAAGGGCACCGGACGTGCTGTATCCACTAACACCCGAGTTCCTCTTGGGGCACCTCGGGGGAAATAAGTTGGGGGGACGTTCGTGGTTGGCGCGAGAAAAATTGGCCGCGGGCTTTTACGCTATCAATGGGCGCTTGGCCTATTGGCCCTTGGCGGTGTATTCGCACTCTCTTGCTGGCTCCGGCAGCGTGATTTCTCTTCGGATTTCGTGCTCTTCTGCTATCTCCAAATCGTTGGCAGCCTGCTTTGCTTCACCTTCGTCGCCAACGCGCTGGTGCATTTCCGCGGCACCCGCGACCGTCTCACACTGATCCTCGCCCTGGGATTTCTCGTCGCCGGCACCATCGAGACCTTGGCCATTTGGGGAATCTACGGCCGCTCCTCCACCGCAATGCAGGATGCCAGCATCTCGCTCGCCTGGATGATCGGCCAGACGGCCCTGGCCGCGCTATTGGTCTCTGCGCTCGCACTCGAGAGTCGCGTGCCGCAGTTCCGCCACCCGCGCCGCGAAACCGCTCTCTCGCTCCTTTTGGTCGGCATGGTGACGTACCTTACCGGCGCCGCTTACCTCAGCCGTGTGGTCGACGCCGCCACGCATCCCGCCGCCCGCCTGGCGCGCGCCGCGGACTTGCTTCCGGCCGCCCTGTTCCTGATTGCCGCCATTGGCTTCAGCCGCCGCGCCAATCAGTCGCGCTTCGGCTTTAACCGCACGCTGTGCGTGGCGCTGTGGATGAACGTGGCCTGCCACATCGCGGCCACTCAATCGCTGCACGCCTTCGATGCGCCGTTCACCCTGGCTCTGGGCCTGCGCACCGGCAGTTATGCCCTGATTCTGGGCGGCACGCTGCTCGATAACGCGCGCCTGTTCGAGCAGGTGCGGCAGCTCGCAGTCAGCGATTCGCTCACCGGCCTCGGCAACTATCGCGCCCTGCTCAACGCGCTCGAAAGCGAAATCCAGCGCTCCAGCCGCAGCGGCCGCAACTTTGCCGTGGTTCTGATGGACCTCGACAATCTCAAGCAGATCAACGATCGCTTTGGCCACTTGGTCGGCTCCCGCGCTATCTGCCGCCTGGGCCAGGTGCTGCGCATGCATTCCCGCGCCATCGACACCGCCGCGCGCTATGGCGGCGACGAATTTGCCCTCGTGCTTCCGGAAGCCGGCGCGCCCGCCGCAAAGCGCGTTGGCGAAAGAATTCGCGAGCGTCTTAGCACCGACGGCGAAGATCCCGCCGTCACGGTCAGCGTCGGCACGGCCGTCTTTCCGCAGGATGGCCGCACCGTGGAGGAGTTGCTGGAAGCCGCCGATCGCAGCCTGTACGGCATGAAGCGAGGCAGCAGGATCATGGGCCTTTCGCGCATCGCGGCCTGCTTGTAAGCCGCGGCTTGGCGAGCTTGTGAGTTTGTAAATCGCTCCTTCTGAGGGGGAGAGCGTGAAAAAAGACTTTACCGTTCCGCGTCACGAGAAACGAGTTCCCATGGCCGTTGCCGTGCACATCTCCGGTCACCATGACGTTCCGGGAGTGGAAACCACCTTCACGGAAAACGTCAGCGCCCGCGGCGCCCGCGTCCTGTCTTTCCGGCGCTGGAATCCCAACGACCATCTGTCTTTCGAATCGCTTCCGGGCGATTTTCGCGCCAAGGCCCGCGTCGCTTATTGCGAGCGCCTGCGCGACGACGGCTATGCCGTCGGTGTCGAGTTCCTGGAACCAGTGGGCCATTGGGTTCTTGGCCCGCTGCGTTCTTCGGAAAATAACCTGCACGGATAGGAGGACGAAGGCGAAGAAACTGGCGCAAAATTTCTGGAGATCAGCGCCGGCCGCCCTGGCAGAGGGTATCCGGCGCTCTCTCTTTTCCGAACGCGATCGTTCTTAAGATCGTTCTTAAAAGGTCCTAAAAAATCTGAAACGCCCTTATCTCTTCCCCGCTCTTTCCGCGATCAACTCCGCGAAAATATGCTCCGTGGCCTCGATCATGCGATCCGCCGAATAGCGTTCCGCCACGGTCTCCCTCCCGGCCCGCGATAGCCACTCCATAAGTGCCGGGTCGCCGAGCGTCCGCTCGATGGCCTGAGCGAACCCTTCCGGAGTCGCGTCCCGCACCAGCACTCCATTTTTTCCGTCTTGTATGATTTCGCCCACGCCGCCGCGCTCCAGCGCCACCACCGGCAAACCAAAAGCCATCGCTCGCAGCAGCGAGCTTCCCGCTCCTTCCTGGAGCGAGGGAAAGACGAAAAGATCTCCCGCCGCGTAAACGGCTTCGACGTCGGGAACAAAGCCCGCGAATATAACCGACGATTCGACACCGGCCTCCCGCGCCCGTTGCTCCAGTTGCGGGCGCAAGCGCCCGTCCCCCGCGAGCAGCAGCCGGAATTTCCCGCCTCCCGGGCCTCGCCGCAATTTCGCGAACGCCTCGATCAGCAAGGCATGCCCTTTTTCCGGGGTCAGCGCCGCCACGCACTCCAGCACGATTTCGCCGGCCGCAAAGCCCCAGCGCTGGTGAGCCTTCTCGCGCGTTTCGGTTGGAATTTTCCCTGGAATCTCGACGCCGTCAGCGACAATTGCTATGCGCTCGGCGGCCAGTCCGGCGGCCAGAAGCTGTTTCCGGGCGGCCTCGGACACGGCCAGAATTTTCGCCGCCGCGCTCCAGCGCGCCCGCGAAATTCGGCTGCGCGAAAGAGGGAAGGCCACGCGGCGCGCCGCCACCAGCGGCACGTAATGATGGCTGCGCCCCAGCCACGCCGCCGTCAGCGCATGCGCCTCGTTGGCATGCACGATGTCGAAGCGCTTCTCGCCCGCAACCAGCTTCCGTATGCGGCGCGCCGCGCCAATCCGGCGCAGACTGTCGCTGACGGCATGCACCCGGATTCCCGCCGCCTGCCCGCGCAAGGCGATGGCCGCATCGCGCACCGCGACGAGCTCTACCTGATGGCCGCGCCTCTCGAGTCCCGTCATCAGCAGCAGCGCTTGTTCCTGCCCGCCGCGCCACACGCGCTCCAGGTCCACCAGCAACACTCGCGCCACGTCAGACGTCTCGCGCCTGCGGCCAGGCGCGCGCCTCGAGCTTTCCGCCCCGCGCCAGCACGCCCAGCTTGCGGTATTTCAGCCACACGTAACGCGCCGAGGTCCAGGAGATCAGCGCGCCGCGATAGCCGTCCAGGAATCCCATCTGGAAGAAAAATCTCTGTACCAGCGTCCACGGCGCCGCCACCCACATTCCTCCGCGCCAGTTTCTTCGCCCCCGCGCGTGGAGGTCCTCCGCCGCGCGCGTCGTGAACGCCTCCATCTTGGCGTAATGTTCCGCCAGAGACCGGATGGTGTAATGCAAAATGTTTCCCGGCAAGCGACCCACCCGGCCGTCCACGTGCACGCTTTCGTGCAACGTGCCCACGAACCGCGCCGCGTCGCGCCGGTAGAGCCTTACGCAATATTCCGGATACCAGCCCGAATGCCGGATCCAACCACCCAGGTAATTTGGCTGGCGATTGATCTCGTAGGCGGGATATTGCGGCCGGGTTTGTTTCCAGGCGGCGATGGCCTCGCGCAGTTCCGGGTTGAGCCGCTCGTCGGCGTCAATGGAGAGCAGCCATTCGTTGGCCGCTTGAGCTGCCGCGAAATTCTTCTGCTCGCCGAAATTGGTGAAGGGCCGCACCACCACGCGCGCGCCCATCTCCTGCGCGATCTCTCGCGTGCGGTCGTTGCTGCCCGAATCCACCACCACCACTTCGTCGGCCACGCCCCGCAGCGATGCGAGCGCTTCCGGCAGGTCGGCCTCTTCGTTATAGGTGATGAGAATCGCGCTGATCGCCGGCATGCTGATGGGCACGAGCCTATCTTAGAATGACCGCGGGAATCACCGCGGCCGTAAAACTCTTCCGCTGCGCGGGCGCTCGCCGGCCGGGCATCCTACTGCACGAAACCCACGTTGGGAGGCGGCGCGGCCGAAGGAGCTTCGCGAATGGGCCCGAACTGCGCCTCGAATCGCGCGATATTCTCTCCCAGCGCCCGCCACAGCCGTTTGGCATGGCCAGGGCTGATGATCGTGCTGCTCACCAGCTTCCCGTGGGTGCCGTTGGTAAACACGTAGATGAAGTGCAGCGTAAACTCTTCCGGATTGTGATGGATCATGACCAGGTTGCTGAAGCGGCCGAGCAGTTCGTTCTCGTCGGCCTTGATTTGCACTTGAGGCGCTTGCTGTTCCGCCATTGTCCCTCCGTGGGCCTTCGATTCAAGCTATCACAACTTTCCGCGGAACATCCGTCAAATGCGTCGTCGTATACATTGTCTCGCGCGCGCCTCGAACAGAATTCCTCAGTCACGCCGCTCCCGCGCCGTCACACTACAGGTCATCGTGGATTGCAATTCAGGAAAGCTGCGGGTGTGCCTGTATTGACGCTCTCCCATGTTAAATGTAGTTTAGTATTTCAGTTCATCTAGGTTAAGATCGTTTGAGCATTACCGTGAAACCCATGCCCGACTCTCCTGCCGCCGCGGACAGCATCGAATCGGGCGCCGTTGGCGCCGCCTCCCCGGGCGTGGCGCTGCGCGCCGCGTCCGCCCAACCGTCGCGAGCTTCCCTGCCCTCTTTGCCCGAGGTATACCGCAGCGTTCCCATTTCCAGCAGCGCCTCCTTCCTGCGCAAGCTTTTGCTCTTCGCCGGTCCGGGTTATCTCGTGGCCGTCGGCTATATGGACCCAGGAAACTGGGCCACCGACATCGGCGGCGGCTCGCAATTCGGCTACGCCCTCTTGAGCGTCGTGATTCTCAGCAGTCTGCTGGCAATTTTCGTTCAAGCGCTCTCCGCCAAACTGGGCATCGCCACCGGACGCGACCTGGCGCAACTCTGCCGCGAATCCTACACCCGCCCCGTCGCGTTGACCCTGTGGTTCCTGGGTGAAGTCGCCATTGCGGCCTGCGATTTGGCGGAAGTCCTGGGCTCGGCGGTCGCGCTGAAGCTCCTTTTCGGTATCCCGCTTCTGGCCGGCGTTTTGATCACCGGCGTGGACGTTCTCATCGTGCTGGCGCTGCAAGGCCGCGGCTTCCGCTGGATCGAAGCGTTGGTGGTCACGCTGATCGCCACCATCGCCGCCTGCTTCGCCTACGAACTTTTCTTCGCCCAGCCTCTCTGGCGTGAAGCCGCGACGGGCCTGCTCCCTCCGTTGCGCCTTTTGCATGACCGCGACATGCTCTATCTGGCCATCGGCATTCTTGGCGCCACCGTCATGCCGCACAATCTTTATCTGCATTCCAGCATCGTGCAAACCCGCGCCTATGGACTTGGCGCGCGCGAAAAGCGCGAGGCCGTGCGCTTCGCCACCATAGACTCCACCGTGGCCCTGGGCTTTTCGCTCTTCGTGAACGCGGCCATCCTGGTCCTCGGCGCGGCGGCCTTCCACCATCGCGGCCTCACCACCGTCGCCGACATAAGCCAAGCCTACAAGCTGCTTACGCCCGTCCTGGGCGCGGGTCTCGCCAGCACCCTTTTTGCCGCGGCTCTGCTCTGTTCCGGCCAGAACTCCACGCTGACCGGCACGCTCGCCGGCCAAGTGGTGATGGAAGGATTTCTGCACCTGCATATCCAGCCTTGGCTGCGCCGTTTGATCACCCGCTCGGCCGCCATCATCCCGGCCGCGCTGGTGATCGGCATCGCCGGCGAAAATAAAGCCATGGGCCTGCTCATTCTCAGCCAGGTGGTGCTCAGTTTTCAGTTGCCCTTCGCCCTGGTTCCGCTGGTGCAGTTCACCAACGACAAGCGCAGAATGGGCGAGTTCGCCAACTCCTGGTGGATCGCCTGGCTGGCCTGGTTCACCGCCGCCGTGATCGTCGTCCTCAACGCCCTGCTGATCGTCCTCATCGTCCGCGGCAACTCCTAAGCCGGGACCTCGCAGTCGCGGTCACCCCTGATTACGAATTGCCGGCGGAGGCCTCACCACCACCTCGAAGATGGGTAGCGCCTGCGCGGCGGCTTATTCCAGGAGGCCGGCGCGTACCAGTCGGTAGTATGTCCCTCTCTTGTCAACGTGAAGCCAGGGATGGGCTTTGGTGAGCCTGGGGCGGCAGCCGGGACTCCCGCGCCAGGCGCTGGCGCTGTGGACGCTGCCGGGGAAGTCGCGACAGGGGTCTGGGCCGGCGGGCATGCGCTTTGCGCGGGGCGATCCGCAGGAGGCGGGGCCGCTGGCGGTGCCAATGGCTCCGTCGCATGGTTATCGGTATGCGCTGAAGCGGAAGCAACAGGGGCAGCAGGCATAGGAGACGGCTGAGGCGCTTCGGAAGGCGCGGCTTTTCCGGCATCTGCTTCCTGCTCTGGCGATTTTCGGCGCACGGGAAGATCCCAAATGACGCGGGTAGGCAAGTTCTTCTGCCGCTGGGCATCGAGGTCCGCGATCTGGAGGCGCATGAGTTCCCTGCGGTCCTGAGCGGCCTGGCTATTCAGAATGAGTTGAGAGATATAGGCCATGGCAACCGCATCGCGACGTGGAACGCGTTCGACGGCGACCAATTTAAGGAGATTGCCAAGGAAGCGATTGACGGAGGGCGGATCGGTGAAGTCTGAAACCGAGGCGAGCAGCTCGGCAGCAGTCGCTTCGGTGGCACGGTGACGCCGGAGGAGGCGCTGGGCATGATGGGGGCAAAGTTCAGCCGCTTGGTCTTGGAGAGAGTCCAGGGCGCTGGGGGCGATATCAGGCGTGGCGACGAACATACGGCAGCGGCGGCCGAGGGCGTCGATATGCCGGCAGCGTAGGGAGTCGTCGTCGTTGTCGATCTCGGGGAGCCCCTCGATAGCAGGGTTCGGCAAGTGAAGTGCGCCGAGCACCCCCTCCCCCCGTTTTTTTCACAAGAGTGTGATTCCATGAGAGTTCCTTTCGTAGTTCGTACAAGAGTCTGATTCCAAGGGAGTTAAATGGAACGACGGCAAACGAGAGTTCAGGTAACGAATTGGGGTGGCCGATGAGGCCGGGAGCAGCGAAGGCTCTAGAAAAAGCGGCCGGCAGAGCTGACGGAGGTCATTTGGGAATCCGCACATATATATATTTTACCCTGCGAGTAAAGCGAGCCTTGGGAGGCCGACGTTCGAAGACGCAGGAACCCGCCCGGCACAGCTGACGAATTCGAAAGGTTCGAGTTTGACTTTGCGAGAGGCGGGACAGGGATGACAACGGAGGCGCGGAAAAGCGCAGAGGGATTCTTCGACCGTGTAGCCGCGCGGCCTGAAACGCAGGCCGAGGAAACGTTCGCGGCCACTGCGCTCAGAATGACACTGTCTTAGCTGGCGCACGTGAGCGGCAAGACGCAAAGCCTCAGGGCCGGCTGGAAACCGCCGCACCTTGGCTACAAACCGAAAGGCCTCAGGTCTCCCGACACACATCGTCGGGCGACCTGAGCTACAAAACGCCCTTCGGATTAAAATGCGGGGCCGCGCAACGTTTATTGCATCCCACGCGCAAACCGGCGCGTGGCGCACCCACCAATTCAACAGCAAACCGACAGCAGCAGGATGCGGCGCGGAGGAAAAGTATTTGCTTGAAGTTCGCCGTTTATTCGCCTATACTTCGCGCGGCGGTTCGAGGTAAATGGGCGAGGTGAATGCGAATGACGCTTACCAAGCGGCAGAAAGAAGTGCTGGATTTCCTGGTGAACTTTGTAAATAAACACGGCTACTCGCCGAGTTTCGAGGAGATTGCGCGCGCGCTGCACCTGACCTCGCTGGCTACCGTCCACAAGCACGTCACGACTCTGGAGCGCAAGGGCTTCATTCGCCGCGGCTACAATCAGAGCCGCTCGATCGAGGTCACGCAACTGCCGAAGCCGGTTCGCGAGCAACTGCTGGAGCGCCATAGCGTGGAGCTACCGCTTGCGGGACGCATTGCCGCGGGCCGCCCGCTCGAGGCGGTGGAAAGCCGGGAGACTTTTTCGCTGAGCGAATTCACGCGGGCCGACGGCAGCTTTGTGCTTCAAGTGAAGGGCGACTCCATGATCGAGGACCACATTATGGACGGCGATTATGTGGTGATCGAACCCTCGCAAGTGGCCAATCCGGGAGAGGTGGTGGTGGCGCTGGTGGGCGGAGACGAAGCCACGCTCAAGCGGTTTTATCGGGAGGCCGGGGGGAAGGTCCGGCTGCAGCCCGCGAACTCGGAGATGAAGCCCATCATCGCGCCGGCCTCGGAAGTGAAGATTCAGGGCCGGGTAGTGGGGGTGCTGAGGAAGTACTAAGTATTTCCACCGAGCGTTTTTCCACATAATTCGCGTTACTGTCTCGCACAGGCTTTGTGATATGTTGTTGCCCCGCTCTCAAGCACAGGACTAGAGTGTCTCACCCCGGTCCGAAGCCAGAGCCTTCTGGCCAACATGGAATGACCGAGGAGGGCCAATGTGGGGAAATAAGAAAGCTGAACCTGATTCGCCGCCAGCGGCTGTTCCGGCTCCGTCAAAGGCTCCGGAGACAAATTCAACCAAGCCGATACCGGCACGAGTGGAGGATACCGTCATGAGTACCGACGCCGTTCGCCCTGTGGCTACAACTCCGGCAGGAGCTACCGCCCGCCTGGGAGCCAGCCTGCACATCAAGGGTGAAATTTCGGGTAATGAGGATTTGCACGTGGATGGCAGCGTAGAAGGTTTGATTCAGCTCAACGATCGTAAACTGACCGTCGGCGCCAGCGCCAAAGTTACCGCCGACCTGGTGGCCCGCGAAGTGGTGGTCTACGGGAGCGTGAAGGGCAATCTGCGCGCGCGCGACCGCATCGAGATCAAAAAGGACGGTTCCGTAATCGGCGACCTGACTACCGCGCGCATCATGATCGAAGATGGGGCTTACTTCAAGGGTTCCATCGAGATCGATCGCAAAGGCGCGGAAGGCGCCGGCAGCCAAGAAAAGCCGGCATACGTCAAGGCCGCGACCGCCACGGTGCAGACCACCAAGGCGCCCAGCTAATTTTCCGACCAGATCATCGGTTCGGTTCTACGCCTCTGGAATTTCGCTTCTAGTTCCCTGCCGGTCCGGCCGCTCTCGACCGGACCGCGGGGGTGCCTCCGCAAGCCCTCGCACGATCAAGAAATTCAAACTGAACCACTACGATCTACCCCGGTTTTCTTGTCAGCCCATTCACCGTATGTTACGTTGGCCTGTTTATTCGCAAGCGTTGGCCGCGAGTGCCTGAGTGGTACAAAGGCCAAGCGAGCGCAAGGTGAGAGCAAGGTGAGAGGATGATCCGCAGCTACCGAGGACGCTGGCCGCAGATTGCCGCTTCGGCTTACATCGATCCCGCCGCGGTGGTGATTGGCGACGTCACGATTGGCGAACAGGCCAGCATCTGGCCGGGCGTGGTGATTCGCGGGGACGTGCATTGGATTCGCATCGGGGCGCGGAGCAACGTGCAGGACGGATCGATCTTACACGTGATGAAAGACCAATTTCCGCTGATCATCGAAGAAGGCGTGACGGTGGGCCATGGCGTGATTTTGCACGGCTGCACGATCGAATCGCGAGTGCTGGTAGGGATGGGCTCGATTCTGCTTAATAATGTACGCGTGGGCACGGGATCGATCATCGCCGCAGGGACGCTTCTGGCGGAAGGAACCAAGGTTCCTCCAGGGAGCCTATTCATGGGGCATCCGGGGAAATTGCGGCGGGCCGTGACGCCGGAGGAGCTTACGGGGATTGGCGCGTATGCGGATCGTTACGTGGAGTACGCGCAGACCTATCGCGAGGAAGCGGCGGCCGGGCGGGATGAGGTTACGAAGTGAGCGATTGCACAACGAAGGAAAAAGCAGATCCCTCACCGCCATTCGCGAAAGGCGCGACTGGGTTCGGGATGACAGCGTTCTTGATTTTGCGCGCGTTGCCTAAATGAAATTTCAAGCCATCAAGGGTGTGCGGGATATTCTGCCGCCGGAATCGGCGTTGTGGAATCGCGTGGAGCAGGCGGCGCGCGAAGTTTTTCGGACGTACGGGTACGGCGAAATCCGGCTGCCGATTTTCGAGCCGACGGAGCTTTTTGCGCGGTCGGTGGGCCTGGATACGGACATCGTTTCCAAGGAGATGTATGCATGGGAGGACCACGGATACCCTGAACTGGAAGCCCTTCGAGGCCAGATTATGCTCCGCCAGCCCAGTCTTGATCAGCCGGTGGCAATGGGGCTTTTTCATGCACAGCTAGACGATTTTCTGGCCAAAGCGAAAGAAGGAATACAGCGGGGAGAAATCCCGCGCACGCCCATTAACTCTCGTGTGGTAACCGACCTTGGAGCGATGGTCCGGCACATTTTCGACCCGAATACTACGCAGGGATTAATGAACGATCTCGTGCCCTCCCTAAAGGACATGATCGCGAAATTCGAGATTGGGGATAGATTGGCGCTGAGGCCGGAGGCGACGGCTTCGGTGGTGCGGGCGTACATCGAGCATGGGATGCAGACGCGGCCGGGGAACGTGAAGCTTTACTACGCGGGGCCGATGTTCCGGCGCGAACGGCCGCAGAAGGGACGCTACCGGCAGTTCTATCAGATCGGCGCGGAACTGCTGGGGCCGTCCGATCATGCGGCGCTCGACGCGGAAGTAATCGAGATGCTGCTGGCGTTTTTTGCCCGCGTGAATTTGCGAGGCGCGACGCTCTACATCAACTCCATCGGCGACAAGAGTTGCCGGGCGGCATACGTGGAACGGCTGCGCGGCGAATTGCAGAAAGTGCGCGAGGCGCTGGGCGCGGACAGCCAGCGGCGGATCGAGACGAATCCGCTGCGCGTGCTGGATTCGAAATTGCCGGAGGAACAGCCGATCATCGAGACGCTGCCGCGTATCGCGGATCATCTTTGCGACGCCTGCCGGGAGCATTACGCTCAGCTCAAGCGGCAGCTGGCGTTGCGTAATATCGCGTACGAGGAGAATTGGCGGCTGGTGCGCGGGCTCGACTACTACATGCGCACAACCTTCGAGATCACGGCGCCGGGGCTGGGTTCGCAGAACGCGGTGTGCGGGGGCGGGCGCTACGACGGGTTGGTGGAGCTTCTGGGCGGCCCGGCGACGACGAAAGGGATTGGGTTCGCGATCGGGACGGACCGATTGATGCTCTCATTGCAAGAGGCGGGGGCGACGGATCGCTGCGGCCTCGAAGTGTTCGTGGCCTGGTTTGGCGCGGCGACGTATCCTGCCGCCGTTACGTTGGCACGAAAGTTGCGGGAGCGGAATCTTTCGGTGGAGTTGCCGGCGCAGGAGATGAAGTTCGGGAAATCGCTGAGCCTGGCGGACCGGCTGGGCGCGCGATTCGCGGTGATTCTGGGCGAGGACGAAATGGCCGCGGGGCAGTTCACGGTGAAGCGCCTGGCGGACGGGGATCAGAAAAAGCTTACGGAGGCGGAGTTGCTGGAATACTTGACGAATTCGAGGACGGCATAATGGCGGCGACGCTCGATCTGCTGGGAGACTGGAAACGCACGCAGTATGCGGGGGATTTGCGCGCGGCGGACGCGGACAAAGAAGTGGTGCTGATGGGATGGGTGCACCGGCGGCGCGACTTAGGCAACATTATTTTTATCGATCTGCGGGACCGCGGCGGAATCGCGCAGATCGTCTTCAACAAAGAACTGGGGCCGGCGGCGCACGCGCGCGCGGAGGAGTTGCGCGGGGAGTACGTGATGGCGGTGCGGGGAAAAGTGGCGCGGCGGCAAAAGCCCAATCCCGACCTCGAGAGCGGCGAGGTGGAAGTGTTTGCCTCGGAGCTGCGCATCCTGAACACGGCGAAAACGCCGCCGTTCGTGGTGGAAGACGAAGTGAGCGCGAGCGAAGAGACGCGGCTGCATTATCGCTATCTCGATTTGCGGCGCACCCGCCCGCAGCGCAATATCGCACTGCGCCACCGGATTTTTCTGGAGATTCGCAAAACGCTGGACGCGCTGGGATTCTACGAAATCGAGACCCCCATGCTGACGCGGTCGACTCCGGAGGGCGCGCGCGATTACCTGGTGCCCAGCCGGATTCATCAGGGGCAATTTTACGCGCTGCCGCAATCGCCGCAGATTTTCAAGCAGATCCTGATGATCGGGGGCCTGGACCGCTACTTTCAAATCGCGCGCTGCTTTCGGGACGAGGATTTGCGCGCGGACCGGCAGCCGGAGTTCACGCAGCTGGATCTGGAGATGTCTTTCCCCACGCAGGAGGCCATCTTCGGCGTGATCGAGGAGGTGATGGTGCGCGCCTGCGCGGTGGCGGGGATCGAAGCGAAGGCGCCGTTTCGGCATATGGAGTACCGCGAAGCGATCCGGCGCTACGGCATCGACAAGCCGGACCTGCGCTTCGGAATGGAGCTGCGCGACGTTACGGAGCAGTTCGCGGGGGCGCGCGAAAAGCTGCATTTGGAAGGGAACGTGCAAGCTATCGTGGCGCCGGGGGCGGCGAGTTTTTCACGCAAGCAACTGGATGAATTGGGGGAACAAGCCAAGGGCCTGGGCGCGCGCGGGCTTTACACCATAAAAGTGACGGCTGAGGGCGCGAGTTCGGCGCTGGAGAAAACGCTGGGCGCGGCGGCGGTGCAGAATATCGTCGCGGCGGTGGAAGCCAAGGCCGGGGACCTGATCGTGGCCGCTTCGGCGGCCGAGCAGATTCCGGGAACCGATGCGGCGGCGTTGATTGCCGGTCAATTGCGGCTGGCGATGGCCGAGCGGCTGAACCTGATACCGAAAAATCGCTGGGAGTTTTTGTGGCTGACGGGCTTCCCGCTCTTCGAGTGGAGCAGCAGCGAAAAGCGCTGGGCGCCGGCGCAGCATCCTTTTACGGGCATCCGCGAGGAGGACGTGGACAAGCTGGAGTCCGCGCCGCAAGAGGTGCGCTCGAAGGGCTACGACCTGGTGCTGAACGGCTCGGAGCTTGGTTCGGGAAGCATCCGGATTCACAGCCAGGAGCTGCAGGCGCGGGTGTTCGGGCTTTTGGGATTAAATGAAGAGCAGCGACGGCGGCGGTTCGGTTTTTTCCTGGACGCGCTGACGTATGGGACGCCGCCGCACGGAGGAATTGCGCTGGGCCTGGACCGCGTGGTGACGCTGCTGGCGGGCGAGAAGTCCATTCGCGAAGTGATCGCGTTCCCCAAGACGACGGCGGCGCAGGATTTGATGGCGGAGTCGCCCTCGGAAGTGGAGCCCGAGCAGCTGGAGGAGTTGGGGATCGCTCTTCGATCAGCGAAGGGGGCAGCGGAGGGGGCGGCCGAGGGATAGGGCGCCGGAGCGCCGCTTTTCCAAGTTTCGGATTGGCATCGGAAAGCAGAATGTCGCGCATACGCATATTGCCGGAAGCCATAGCCAACCGCATTGCCGCGGGCGAGGTGGTGGAGCGGCCGGCGTCGGTGGTGAAGGAGTTGCTCGAAAACGCGCTCGACGCCGGGGCGCGGTCGGTGCGCATCGAAGTGGAATCCGGCGGCAAGCGCATGGTCCGCGTGGTGGACGACGGCTGCGGGATGAGCCACGACGATGCGCTGCTGGCGTTCGAGCGGCACGCCACCTCGAAGCTGCGCACGGCGGACGACCTGCTTTCCATCACCACGCTGGGATTTCGCGGCGAGGCCTTGCCGTCGATCGCTTCGGTATCGCGGTTTCTGCTGGAAACGTGCGCGCAGGGCGAAGAACAGGGAACGCGGGTGGAGTTTGCCGGGGGCAAGCTGGTGGGCGTGAAGCCGGCGGGGTTCCCCGTGGGCACGTCGGTGAGCGTGGCGGACCTCTTCTACTGCGTTCCGGCGCGCAGAAAATTCCTGAAATCGGACACCACGGAACTGGGCCACGTGGCTTCTCTGGTGACCCATTACGCGCTGGCCAATCCCGACAAGCAGTTCGCGCTGAAGACGCCGACGCAGGAGATCATGAACGCGCCGCCAGTGGCGACGCTGGCCGAGCGCGTGTATCAGCTCTTCGGGCGGCAGATGCTGCAGGAAACCATGGAGATCGAACCGGTGTCGGCGCCCATTCGCGCGGCGATCACCGAACCCGGCATCGAGGCGGCGGAGCGGGTGGGAGAGGTCACGGTGCGCGGGTTTGTTTCGCGTCCCGAAGTGCAGAGATCGAACCGCAACGGAATCTATGTTTTCGTGAACCGGCGGCTGGTGCGGGACCGGCTGCTGCTGCATGCCATTCACGAGGCCTATCGCAATATTCTGCCAGGAGACGTGTTTCCGGTGGCGCTGCTGTTTATCGATCTGCCCTGCGAGGAAGTAGACGTGAACGTGCATCCGGCGAAGATCGAAGTGCGTTTCCGGCATTCGCAATTCGTGCACGATTTCGCGCGGGATACGATTCGGCAGGCGCTATCGAAGGCGCGGCCGATCGCGAGCTTTGCCGTAACTGGCCGGACGGCCCGTTCCGGCAGCCAAACCTTTCCCGGGGCCGGGGCCGGCGCCGCGGCCGCTCCGGCACCGATGGTGCCGCCGCGGGCCGTGCTGCCTGTTTCCGATCCTTACGCGGGCATGGCGGGAGAGACGTTTGCGCTGACGGAAGCTCCGGTGCAGCCGGAGGCGCAGCGATTCGCGTTCGAGGCGCCGTTCTCCGCGCATGACCCGCGCGACAGCGAGAGTGCGCTCGAGGCGGAGGCGATGGAAACTCCGGCAAATGCTTCTTGCATCGGGGAACTGCGGCCACTGGGGCAGGTGAACGCGAGCTTCATCGTGGCGGTGAATTCGGAAGGGCTGTGGATCGTGGACCAGCACGTGGCGCACGAGCGGGTGCTTTTCGAGCAGCATCTGCGGGCGCGGCGCGAGGGCGCGGTGACCGGGCAGCGCCTCTTGATGCCCATCGTGGTGGACCTGACTCCGCGGCAACGGGCCATCCTGGAAAAGATCGACGAAGAGCTTTCGGCCAACGGGTTCGACGTGACGCCCATGGGGGCGCAGAGCGTGGCCATTCAGGCCACGCCGGCGGACGTGCCGGCATCCGCCGCCGAGCGCCTTCTGGCGGAAATTCTGGACGGCGTAGAGCGCGAGCAGCAGGCGATATCCATCGATTCGCTGCAGGCGCAGATCGCGGCTTCGACGGCGTGCCACGCGGCGATCAAAGTGAACATGCCGCTGGAACAAACGAAGATGGAATGGCTGTTGGCGGAACTGGCCAAGACTGAATCGCCCATGAGCTGTCCGCATGGCCGTCCGGTGATCCTGCGCTATTCGGTGCGCGAGATCGAGCGGGCTTTTAAGCGGATTTGAGCCGGATTCAAGAAAAGACGAGCTTGAATCAATAACCGGATTGGACAATGAGCAGACTGATTGTAGCGATTGACGGCCCGGTGGGATCGGGCAAGAGCACGGTGGCGCGGCGCGTGGCGGAGCTGCTGGGCTACGCGTATCTGGATAGCGGAGCGATGTACCGGGCCGTGGCCTGGAAGGCACTGCGGGAGAATACGCCCCTCGATCGCGAAGAGAGGCTGGCGGCGCTGGCCGCCGCGACGAGAATCGATCTGCTGAGCACGGACGGCGGCTATCGCGTGCTGGTGGACGGAACCGACGTGACCGAGCAGATTCGCTCGGCTGAGGTGGCGCAAGCGGCGTCCAAGGTGGCGACCGTGGCCGGAGTGCGCACGGTGCTGGTGAGCGAACAGCGGCGCGCGGCGCAAAGAGGCGGCGTGGTGATGGAAGGGCGGGACATCGGCACGGTAGTCTTCCCCGACGCGGGGCTGAAGATTTTCCTAGACGCCGCAGTGGAGGTGCGAGCGGAGCGGCGGCGCCTGGAACACGCGCAAAAAGGCGAACGGCTGGAGTTTGCGGAGGTTTTGGAAGAAGTTCACCAGCGAGACCGTCGCGACCGGGAACGCGCGGTTTCGCCGCTGGTGCGCGCGGGCGACGCGGTTCTAGTAGATAACACGGCCATGGGCGCGGAAGAGACGGCCCGGCTGATCGTCTTATTGGCGCGGGAGCGGGAAGCGGCGAAAGCCGAAGCGCAGCAGGTCTAGCTCGGGCTGGACATAGAAGCCAGAAATTCCGCGTTGGATTTCGTTTTCGACAGCCTGCCCAGGAGCAACTCCATGGCCTCGACCGGAGACAACGGGTTGAGGACCTTTCGCAGCACCCACACCCGGTTCAATTCGTCGGGAGGCATCAGCAACTCTTCCTTTCGCGTCCCGGAACGATTGATATCGATGGCCGGAAAGATGCGCTTATCGACTAGCCGGCGATCGAGATTGATCTCCATGTTGCCGGTGCCCTTGAACTCCTCGAAGATCACGTCGTCCATGCGGCTGCCGGTATCGATCAGGGCGGTGGCCATGATGGTAAGCGAGCCACCCTCCTCGATATTGCGGGCGGCGGCGAAGAAGCGGCGCGGGCGCTGGAGGGCGTTGGCGTCGATACCGCCGGAAAGCACCTTGCCCGACGGAGGCGTGACGGCGTTGTAGGCGCGGGCCAGGCGGGTGACAGAGTCCAGCAGGATGACCACGTCGCGCTTGTGCTCGACCAGGCGCTTAGCCTTTTCCAGCACCATTTCGGCGACTTGAATGTGGCGCTGCGGCGGCTCGTCGAAGGTGGAGCTGATGACTTCGCCCTTGACGGTGCGCTGCATATCGGTGACTTCCTCAGGACGCTCGTCGATCAGCAACACGATCAGGGCAACCTCGGCATGATTGGCGGTGACGGAGTTGGCCACCGACTGCAGCATCATGGTCTTGCCGGTGCGGGGCGGGGCGACGATCAAGCCGCGCTGGCCCTTGCCGACCGGGCAGAGCAGATCGAGCACCCGCCCGGTGAGATTTTCCTTGGTGGTCTCCATTTTGAGGCGGCCCTGGGGATAGAGCGGCGTCAGATTATCGAAGAAGATCTTGTTGCGGGCGACCTCGGGATCCTCGAAATTGACGGCCTCCACCTTGATGAGGGCGAAGTAGCGTTCGCCATCCTTGGGCGGGCGCACTTGGCCGGAGACGGTGTCGCCGGTGCGCAGGTCGAACTTGCGAATCTGCGAGGGCGAGACGTAGATATCGTCCGGGCCCGGCAGATAGTTGTACTCGGGCGCGCGCAGGAAGCCGAAGCCGTCCGGCAGGCATTCGAGGACGCCTTCGCTGAAGATGAGCCCGTTCTTTTCGGTTTGCGCGCGCAGGATTTGAAAGATGAGCTCCTGCTTGCGCATACCGCTGGCTCCGGGGATGGCCAGATCCTTGGCGATTTTGGCCAGATCGGTTATGTTTTTTTCCTTCAGTTCTGCAAGACTAATACTCATTGTGATCATTCCTTGACCTTGACTGGAGCCGAAAAAGACGCGGCCCCGGAGTTAGGGAGATTTGCTGCGAGCGGCAGCACGCGCAGATGCACCGTGATACGGCGGAAAGCCACACTCACACTCGGATTGCCGGACAAGGGCTTTTGCTTCGTTTTTCTTCCAGGTTTCTAACAGGAACCAAACAGGGGCGGGTCACTCCCGGGCAGAATGAACTGTTCACCACTGGACCGAACAAACGCCCAAAAGTCTCCCTTAGTTGGTTAATTCCTGATCCTGCTCCGCTTCCGCATCGAACTTGGCCGGCACTTCCGGGACAGCGGGAAGCACCAACGGCTGAAGCGGACGTTCCAACGCCAACCCCAAAACCTCGTCCATCGTTTCCACAAACTTAATGACCAAAGCCGCCTGGATATCGGCGGGGATATCCGCGAGATCCTTCTCATTATCCTTGGGGAGGAGCACGGTGCGAATCCCCAAACGATGCGCGGCCAGGACTTTTTCCTTCACGCCGCCGATGGGCAGGACCTTGCCACGCAGGGTGATCTCGCCGGTCATGGCCAAATCGCAGCGCACCGGAATATGGGTCAAGGCGCTGACGATGGCGGTACAGATGGTGATGCCGGCCGAAGGGCCGTCCTTGGGAATGGCGCCCTCGGGCACGTGGACGTGCAGATCGACGTGGCGATAAAAGTCGTGGGGCAAGCCGAACGCCGAAGTGCGCGAGCGCACGTAGCTCATGGCAGCCTGGGCGGACTCCTGCATGACGTCGCCCAGCTTGCCGGTAAGGGTGAGGCGTCCCTTGCCGTGCATCAGCCCGGCTTCGGTGGTCAACACCTGGCCGCCGACTTCGGTCCAGGCCAAACCGGTGGCGATGCCAACTTCATTCTTCTTTTCGGCCCAGAGCTCACGGAACTTAATGATGCCAAGGAATTCGTTAACGTTCGCCGGGGTGACGACAACTTTTACGTCGCGGCCTTCCTTGACCACGCGGCGGGAGATCTTGCGAGAGATGTTGGCTAGCTCGCGCTCCAGATTGCGCACGCCCGCTTCCTGAGTGTAATGCCGGATGATGTAGTTGATGGAATCGTCGGCAAACTGCAGGTTCTCTTCGGTGAGGCCGGCGCCTTCGCGCTGCTTCTTGATCAGGAAGCGCTTGGCGATCTCGCGTTTTTCGATCTCGGTGTAGCCGGGCAAGCGCAGGATCTCCATGCGGTCCTGCAAGGGCTGCGGGATGGTGTGCAGCACGTTCGCCGTGCAGATGAACATGACCTTGGAGAGATCGTACTCGACGTCCAGGTAATGGTCGGTAAAGGCGTGATTCAGCTCGGGGTCGAGGACTTCCATGAGCGCCGCGGAAGGATCGCCGCGGAAATCCATGGACATTTTATCGACTTCGTCGAGCACGAACACCGGATTGACGGTGCCGGCTTTCTTCATCATCTGAATGATCTGGCCGGGGAGGGCGCCGATATAGGTGCGGCGGTGGCCACGAATCTCAGCCTCATCCCGAACGCCACCCAGAGAGACGCGCACGAATTTGCGGCCGGTGGCGCGGCCGATGGACATGGCCAGCGAAGTCTTGCCCACGCCAGGAGGCCCGACCAGGCAGAGGATCGATCCTCGGGGATTCTTGACCAACTGGCGAACGGCCAAGTATTCGAGGATGCGTTCCTTAACCTTATCGAGACCGTAGTGGTCTTCTTCCAGAATTTTCTCGGCGACGCCGATATCGCGAATCTCTTTGGACTTCTTTTTCCAGGGCACGGCGAGCAGCCAATCCAAATAGCTGCGGCTGACCGTGGATTCGGCGGACATGGGCGGCATCATTTCCAGCCGCTTCAATTCCTGAACCGCCTTTTCGTGAACTTCCTTGGGCATTCCGGCGGCGTCGATCTTCTTTTTCAGATCGTCGAGCTCGCTCTTTTCGCCGCGGCCCAATTCTTTATGGATGGCCTTGAGCTTCTCGTTCAGGTAGTACTCTTTTTGGGCCCGCTCCATCTGCCGCTTCACGCGGGTATTGATATTGCGATCGACGTTGAGCTTTTCGATTTCGGTTTCCAGCACTTCCGCGACGCGATTCAAGCGATCGAGGACGTCGAAATTCTCGAGCAACTCCTGCTTTTCCTCGACGGGAATCTGCAGATTGGCGGCGATGGTGTCCGACAATTTAGCGGGATCCTCGACGCGCGCGGCGGCAATCATCGTGTCGTAATTGAGGCTCTGGGAGAGCTTCACGTACTGCTCGAAGAGGCCGTTGACGCGGCGGACGGCCTGATCGATTTGAGGGGAAGGCTCAACGCGCACGGAAACCAGTTTCAGGGTGGCGCGGTAAAAACCTTCTTCACTGGCCAACTGGACGATCTTGGCTCGCTCCACACCTTCGACCAGCACGCGGATATTGCCGTCCGGCAACTTCACGCTTTGCACGATATTGGCGAGAGTGCCGACGGTAAAAATCTCTTCGGGCTTGGGATCGTCGACAGAGGCGTCATGCTGAGTAGCCAGGAAAATCTTTTTTTCGCCCGCGAGCGCCTCTTCGAGAGCGCGTACCGAGGCTTCGCGTCCCACGATAAATGGCTGCATCATCTGAGGGAAGATGACCATATCCCTCACCGGCATCATGGGAACGCGTTTCAATTCATTCTTCTCGCGAGTAAACATTGGGTCCTATTCATCCGGTCCGTCTGGAATTCTAAGGAGGTCCTATTCATTATCTCGAATTATCCGGCTTTTTCCAGCAAGGTCCAATTGATCTCACGGCTGCGAACCATTTCGGCGGTGACCGCGAACTCGCGAACCTTGCGTTGCGCCGGCAGGTTGTACATCAGATCGAGCATCAGGTCTTCCAAAATCATGCGCAGCCCGCGCGCGCCGACCTTGCGCTGCAAGGCCAGATCGGCGACGGTTTCGAGAGCGTCGTCAGCGAAGCGGAGACGGACATTTTCAAACTCGAACAGCCGCTGATACTGGCGGATCAGGGCATTCTTGGGCTCGGTGAGGATGCGCATCAGAGCGGCCTTATCGAGATCGCCCAAGACGCCGACGACTGGCAAGCGGCCCACAAATTCGGGGATCAGGCCGTAGCGGATCAAGTCCGTGGGCTGAGCCTGCTCCAGCATTTCCATGTTGCGGCGATTGTTGGTGGCCGGCTGGGCGTCGGTATGGAAGCCCAGGGACTTCTGGCCCACGCGGCGCTCGACAATTTTTTCGAGGCCGACAAAAGCTCCGCCGCAAATAAACAGGATGTTGGTGGTATCGACCGGAGTGAACTCCTGGTGGGGATGCTTCCGGCCACCCTGCGGAGGAACGTTGGCGATGGTGCCTTCCAGAATCTTGAGCAAAGCCTGCTGCACACCCTCGCCGGAGACATCGCGGGTGATGGAAGGGTTTTCGTCTTTCTTCGAGATTTTGTCGATCTCGTCGATATAGATGATGCCCTGCTGGGCCTTGGTGACGTCGCCATCGGCGTTTTGCAGCAGCTTCAAAATAATGTTCTCGACGTCCTCGCCGACGTAGCCGGCTTCGGTAAGCGTGGTGGCGTCCACGATGGCGAAAGGCACATCCAGCATGCGCGAAAGCGTTTGGGCAAGGAGCGTCTTGCCGGTGCCGGTGGGGCCGATCAGCAGAATATTCGATTTGGTGAGCTCGACATCGCCGGGCTGGTGGTTCAGGAAAATGCGCTTGTAATGATTGTAGACGGCGACGGCCAGCTTCTTCTTGGTCTTATCCTGCCCGATGACGTAACCATCCAAGAAAGCCTTAATCTCCGGAGGACGAGGCAAGCGGCGGTTGATGGGCCCGGCCTGTTCGCGCTTTTCCTCTTCCAAAATCTGCTGGCAAACGCCCACGCATTCATTACAGATGTAGGCGCGCGGATAGTCCGAGGGAGAGCTGATGAGCTTTTCGACTTGCTCTTGCGTTTTGTGGCAGAACGAACAGCGCAGTGGTTCGTCCGTGCTGAGTTTTCTCACGGCTGTCGGCCTCCGACGGCCTCCCCTGGTGGGACAAGACCCGTCACTATATTAGGACTTTTTTCGTAGCCCCGCACCCTCGAGTGCGATTTCGGTACTAACTGTTAGGAACGACTCAGCGATGCTTGTGAATAATTTCGTCAATCAGTCCGTAATCCTTGGCCTGCTGCGGAGACATAATAAAGTCGCGCTCGACATCCTTTTCGATTTTGGAGACGGGCTGGCCGCAATGATTCGAGTAGATCTGGTTGATGACCGAACGCATGCGCAAAATCTCTTTGGCGTGGATGTCGATGTCGGTGGCCTGTCCCGAGAGGCCGGACATCCAGGGCTGGTGGATCAAGATGCGCGAATTGGGAAGCGAGAACCGCTTCTTGGGAGCACCCGCAGCCAACAGCACCGAGGCAATCGAAGCCGCCTGGCCCACGCAAGTGGTGACCACATCGGGCCGAACATACTGCATGGTGTCGTAGATGGCCATTCCCGCGGTGATCGATCCACCCGGCGAATTGATGTAGAGCTGAATATCGCGCTCCGGATCTTCCGCTTCCAAAAACAATAGCTGCGCCGTGACCAGGTTGGCTACGTGATCGTCGATCGGCGTGCCAATAAATAAGATGTGGTCTTTGAGCAGCCGGGAATAAATGTCATAGGCGCGTTCGCCCCGCGTGGTCTGCTCGACCACCATAGGGATGAGTGTCGTGGCGCGCGGTTCCGAATCTTCGGCAGGTATCATTTTTAGGCTAGGGAATATGAAGGAAGAAGCCGGTCAGGATCGCTCCGGCTCCCGAGTTTTTATCTCAGCATTTTTTTGGAGCCACTCGAGAGTCTTTTCACTGCGGAGCTTCGACTTCATCCTATCCAGCGCTCCCTGCTTTGTCAAGCTGGCGCGCACAGCCGGTACCGATTCGCCACTACGCTCGGCGATCCTGGCGATCTCGCGGTCGGTTTCTTCGTCGGTGGCTTCAATATTTTCGGCGGTAGCGATGCGATCGAGCAACAGCTCAGCTTTGACATCTTCGATGGCGCGTGGATGCTGGCGGCGGCGCATGGCCACCCAATCGACGTTGACCGCGCGGGGATCAACTCCCTGAGCGGCTAAAGTCCGAACGGCGCGCTCGAGGCGCACGTCCATCTGGTTTTCCACAAGCGCCTCGGGGACGGGAAAATCGTGAGCGGCGACAATTTTTGCCAGCACGGCGTCGCTGACGGCGGCGGAGTGCCGCTGGTCGACTTCTTTTTCGAGCTCCTGGCGAACTTTGGTGCGGAGTTCGTCGAGCGTTTTGACGTCGCTGACGTCCTTGGCAAATTCGTCGTTGAGCTCGGGCAGCTTCTTCTGCTTAACGGCGACAACCTCGGCGCTATAGGCGTATTTTTTGCCGGCCAGCTTTCTGTCCGGATAATCCGCGGGGTAATCCACTTCAAAACGGCGTGTTTCGCCGGGTTTTGCGCCCAGCAGATTTTGGGTGAAAGCTTCCAAGGTCTCTTCAGAACCGATGTGGCAGAGGACGTTATCGGCCACTAGAGGCTCGCCGCCGCCGATGGGCGTGCCCACCAATTTCAGCTGGGCGTGATCGCCGCTTTCGAGGGCGCGATCCTCGAGGGCAACGAAAGTGGCGCCGCGTTCGCGCATGCTTTCGATGGTCTTATCGACATCGGCGTCGGTCACCGCGGCCTTTTCGACCTCCACTTGCACGCCTTTGTAGGCGCCCAGCTCGAATTCGGGCAGGACTTCGAAGCTGGCTCGAAACTTGAGCGGGCGATCCTCGGCATAGTCCACGTGATCGACTTGCGGCTGGGTGATGGGGATGAGCTTCTGGTCCTTGACGGCTTTATCGATCTGCTCGGGAAGGAGAGATTGCAGGACCTCACCTTTAATATCGTCGGCGAACCGGCGGCGGATCAGGGGAATCGGCGCCTTGCCGGGCCGAAATCCCGGAACCCGTGCGACGCGCGCAAATTCGCGGGCTACGCGTTCAATCGCCTTCTGCACTTCGGTGGCGGGAATCTCCAGATCGAGCTCACGCCGGCAAGTTGCCTCAGCCATAGCCTCTCTTATACCCCTGTATCCGCTTTGGTTTTACCTATGCAGAGCGCGAGGCGGCCTCAACGGAATCGGCTTCAGGAAGACGCTCGACCAACACTATCTACACTTACGTGTTGAAAGCAAAGCTGAGCCGGAAGAGACAGCGCGCGGGATGCAAGCCGGAAGTATAGGGGAAGGCAGCAGAGGCGTCAACTTGGGCGACGAGCCGGAAAATTCCGACGAGTGCACGGCTAAATTGGCTCGAAGAGCCGCGGCCGCAAAACGAAGCGGTCCCGGCTCTTCAAGTGATCTGCAGGCAACGATTTACGGGCGATTCGAAATTAGGCCCTAACGTGCTGCTGCTGAACGGCGGTGTGAGGAAGTTCCCTGTGCGCGGTGGAGGCTCCTCCCATCGCGGCAAGCCAACCGAGGAACAAAGACACAAACAATCCCCAACCCAAATCCGCAAAGGCGCCGAGCAGATAAGGGTTGTGAGTATTGGCGCTAACTTGGATGTTGCCGAAGGCGCTCCCTCCAATGACCGCGATCAGCAAGACGCCGGCGACGGAAAGGCCAAACATGACCATGCCATGCAGCATGCCGTCACGCGAATTGGTGATCCCCGCCAGTTGGGCCGTGACTCGACCGGCCACAAACATGGCGATGATGGTGAGAATGACCGACCAGACGGCCATGCCCAGGTTCATTCCCGCTGTGGGCGACGCAGCATTGGTGCTCGCGGAACTTGCGAATATTCCCGCGCCCAGCGTGACGAAAACAGACCAAATCGCAACGAACGTGAACATACCGGCCCAGATCGCACCCCAATTGGGGCGCGAGATGACCCTCACGTTCTCCTGCGCATAATTCAGATCTGACATAACTTCCTCCTTGCAATACTGTTCAAAGTTCATGTCGGGCAGCGATATCCCCCGAAGTTCCCGCTGCGCGAACCAGCATCAGACCGCCTCCAACTTCCATGGTTCGCTTGCGCTAACGGATTGGGAATACATCCTTTGGCTCATAGCAACGAGGAGTCACCCTGTAGGTACAGGCGGGCTACAGTATTCACCCTGAGTTCAGAGTTGCAGGGGCGCCGCAGGATGCTTCTTTGGGGGGTGAAGCGCAAAATCCGGCGAGGAAGGTCCGGGTGAGTCTTTGCCAGAAAGAACGATCTTGACGGGGGCTTGCCCTAGTCATACCTTGACAGCATATGAGCGTGATTCGCTTGACGGTTAACGGTCAGGCACATGCGCTGGACGTTGACCCCGACACCCCTCTTCTGTATGTGCTGAGCGACGATCTGGCCCTGAATGGGCCCAAGTTCGGCTGCGGCCTGGGGCAATGCGGCGCCTGCACGGTGATTATTAGAGGGCAGGCGGTCCGCTCCTGCATCACGCCGGTGAAGGCGGTGGGCGGCGCTGCCATCACGACCCTCGAGGGGATCGGCACAATCGACAAGCCGCACCCGCTGCAGAGGGCATTCATCGAAGAGCAAGCGGCGCAATGCGGCTTTTGCGTGAACGCCGTGATCCTGACGGCGAAGGCCTTCCTCGATAAGAACCCCAAGGCCAGCGAAGAAGAGATTCAACAGGCGATGTCCGGAGTTCTCTGCCGGTGTTTCACGCACGTGCGGATGCTGCGGGCCATTGCCCGCGCGAGAGGCTAAGGGAACGTAGCGAAATGAGCCAACTGCCCAATGCGCCTGCCGAAGGCATCCTGACGGCCGAAGCTTCGGGTGGACTTTCGCGCGAACTGGCCGGAACGTCCGTTTCGCGCCGGTCGTTTCTCGTCGGCGCCGGAGCGCTGGTTGTGCTGTTCAGCGCAAAGGGCCGGATGGGAACGGCTGCGGCGCAGGAGTTCGAGGGAGGCGGAGGTCCCGGGGCGCCTTCGCCGAATCAACTGGATTCCTGGATCGCCATCGGCGCGGATGGAAAGGTCACGGCATACACGGGCAAGGAAGAGATCGGGCAAGGCATTTCGACCGCGCAAATACAGCTGGTGGCAGAGGAGTTGTGCGTTCCGTTCGGCCAAGTGAACCTGATCTATTGCGACACGGCGCTTACCCCGGATCAAGGTATTACTTCGGGAAGCCAGTCGCACCCCACGAACTTCAATCACCGTAATCTGGCGCTGGCGGCAGCCACGGCTCGCGAGACGCTGGTGGAACTGGCCTCGAAGCGGCTGGGGATTCCGGGCGATCAGCTTATGGCGGCAGAGGGCGTAATCAGCGCGAAAAGCGATTCTTCCAAGAAAATCAGCTATGGCGAATTGATCAGGGGGCAGAGATTCGAGATCCAGCTGAATCCGAACGCCAAGCGGAAGCCTGCGAGCGAATGGACGGTGCTGGGGACCGAAGCGCGGCGCCCGGATCTGCCGGCATTGGTCACGGGACAATTCGAGTTTGTGCACAACGTGCGGCTGCCCGGGATGTTGCACGGGCGCGTGGTGAGACCGCCGGTAGTGGGCGCGACGGTAGACTCCGTTGACGAAAGCTCGGTGAAGGGGATGCCGGGCGTTGTGAAGGTGGTGGTGAAGAAAGATTTCGTGGGGGTGGTTGCGGAGAAACCATGGCAGGCAATTCAAGCGGCGAACAAGTTAAAAGTTACCTGGAGGGCCGGGACGGGCTTGCCGAGCCACGCGGATTTCTACAATTATCTGCGGGCGGAGAAGCCGACGCGAGATACGCTGCTGGTCTACTCCAAAGACGTTGACGAAAAGTTCGCGCAGGCCGCGACGGTTGTGAAGGCGACTTACTACTACCCCTACCAAATGCACGGGTCGATGGGAAGTTCGTGCGCCGTGGCGGACGTTCAGGGCGACAAAGCCACGCTTTACTCGCCGACGCAAGGCGTCTGGCCGGTGCGAAGCAGCGCGGCGGTGCTGCTGGGCCTCAAACCGGAAAACGTGCATGTGATCTTCCGCAGGGGTTCGGGCTGCTATGGCCTGAACGCCGCCGACACGGTGACCTTCGACGCGGCGCTGCTTTCGCAGGCGGTGGGCAAACCAGTGCGCGTGCAGCTGACGCGAAAAGACGAAATGGCCTGGGGCGAGAATTACGGATTCCCATTCGTGATGGATGAACGAGCGGGCTTAGACGGCGACGGAAATATCGTTGCTTGGGACCACGAATCGTGGTCCGCCGTGTGGGGGAACCGGCCCGGGTATACCACGCCCGGCAACGTGATTACCGGGAGTTTGGCGGGGTTTTCGCCGGAACCGTTCATGGCCAGAAGCCCCGCGCCCGAACCGCGCGCCTATAGCAACAACAGCAATGGAGTGCCCTCGTACGTGGCCGGCAGCGTGGGCGGAGCCGCCAAAGGCACGGGCAGGATCACATCCGAGCGCGCGCTGACACACAACGTTCCATCGCCATTTTTTACGGGTCCGCTGCGCTCGCCGGCACGGCTGCAAAACACGTTCGCCCACGAATGCTTCATGGACGAAGTGGCGGCGCGCGTGAAGGCTGATCCGGTGGAGTTCCGGCTGCGGTATCTGAATGATCCCAGGGTGATCGACGTGGTGAAAGGCGCCGCGGAGTTGGCGAATTGGGAAGCGCGTCCTTCGCCAAACCCGCGGAGCCAGAAGACGGGAGTGACCACCGGCCGAGGCATCGCTTGCGTGGCTTACGAGGGCAACAATGGATTCGCGGCCATGGTGGCGGAGGTTCAGGTGGATCAGGAGACCGGCAAGGTGAGCGTGAAGCGGATTTTCTTCGCCAACGATTCGGGCCCTATATCCAACCCCAACGGGCTTCGGAACCAGATCGAGGGCGGGACGCTGCAGGGAATGAGCCGGGCTTTGGTGGAAGAAGTGACCTGGGACGATCAGAAAGTGACCTCGGTGGATTGGCAGAGCTACCGAACTTTACCCTTGGGCTTCGCAATTCCCGAAATTCGAGTGAAGCTGATCAATCGCCCGGACCAGCCGGCTACCGGAGCCGGAGAGACGGCCATTACCATCGTCGCGGCGGCGATCGGAAATGCGATCTTCGACGCCACGGGCGCACGCGTGCGGCAGGTTCCGTTTACTCCGGAGCGGGTGAAAGCGGCGCTCGGCCAGACGCTAACCCGCGCCTAGCACTATTCGTTGCTCGCCTCGTCCCAAACTCCTTATTTTGGAAAATTATTGATGGAAAGTGCTGCCCAGGCGGCTGGGCTGGCATACAATTGCGGCCTTGTGCGCCCTTCTTTCCAAGCGCGGGCAGCGGCTCGAACCGCGATGCGCATGCCTCTCCAGGGAGTGAATCCGCTCATGTCAAAGGCGTTTTCAGCCGTGCTCCTCATCTTGTTCGCTCTGGCCGCTCCCTTCTGCTCCGCTCAGGAGAATGCCGCGCCCGCTGAAGTTTCGAGCGCGCAAGACGGAAGCGATCCCGCAACGACAGTTCCCGAACCTGTCCAGCCGGGCATATCCGCGCCAGCGCCGGCGGCAGCGCCTGGCGAATGGCAGATTCTAGGCAGCCAATGGAAAAGGGTGGGGCCGGATTTACTTCACCAGGAGAAAGAGATGTGGCTGTTTCCCGTATCCCTGGCACGCGGGCATCATTGGAAGCCAGCGCTGGCGGTGATCGGCACCACAGCCCTGCTCACCACGATCGATGCGCACGATGCCAGGTGGGTGAGAAACAACACGCAGCCTCTGGGCGGCTTCAACAACACGTTTGCGGGATACAATACGGCAACGGCTACGGAAGCGTTTGCGTCGGCCTTTTACCTTCTGGGGATCGCGCGCCGGAACGCCTACGATCAGGAGACCTTCCTTCTGGCAGGCGAAGCCGTAATCGATTCGGAGATCCTTACCACAGTATTGAAAGATGCCGATGGCCGCGAGGCTCCCATCACCTATCCTGCCGGCGGAAACTTCACGGACAGCTGGTTCAAGATAAGAAGCGGAGGATGGCTGGGCGGCCTCGGCAGCATGCCTTCGGGGCACGAAATCGCGGTGATGTCCGTGGCAACGATTTTTGCGGAGCGCTATCCGCACCCGGCCTGGCACCGCTGGGTCGCTTATGGGCTGGCCTCCTTGGTGGGAGTTTCCCGCGTAACCCTGCAATCGCATTTCACGTCTGACACGTTTGCCGGAGCCGCGCTCGGTTACTTCATCGCGCGCTATCTTGTCCTCGGTAATCACCCATCGAATTAGGCCGGGCGGCGCGATTTGGCGTAGAGTTGATCCGCCCGACTCCGTGGGTTCTCCCTGAGGATCGGCAAAAATAGGGATTGGCGAACTCGGCGCCAGCGGCGAGAACGACAATCAAAAGGATACAGAGATAAGGGAACCTCACGGAGCGTTCAATGTTCTCCTCAATATTAAGGTACACGGGAGTCTGCGGATTGGCGGCGGTTCTGCTTTTCGCTCAGCCTCAGCCTCAGGCCCAGCAGAAGCAAACGGGCGAGGTCGACGTGACGCGGGCGACATTGGATAACGGCATGCGCGTGGTGATTTTGCGCGATCCGCTGGCGCCGGTGGTGACGATCGAGGAGAACTACTTGGTGGGGGGAAACGAAACGCCTACCGGCTTCCCCGGAATGGCTCACGCGCAGGAGCACATGGCCTTTCGCGGGTGCTCGGGCTTGACGGCGGATCAGATTGCGGCGATCTACGCGCAACTGGGCGGATTTGACAACGCCGATACGGAACAGAACATTACCCAGTATTTCACCACCATTCCCGCCGCCGATCTGGACGTGGCTTTGCGCGTCGATGCCGCTTGCATGCAAGAAGTACAAGATGCGCAAACGGAGTGGGCGCAGGAAAAAGGAGCCATCGAGCAGGAGGTGGCGCGGGACCTCTCCAATCCCACGTACAAATTCATTACCCGCGTAGGCGAGGACATGTTCGCTGGAACACCTTACAGCCACGACCCGCTGGGCACGAAAGATTCGTTCGAGGCCACCACGGGCGAGATGCTGAAGAAGTTCTACGAAACCTGGTATGCGCCGAATAACGCGATCCTGGTGATCGCCGGGGCGGTGGACCCCAATGCGGCTCTGGCCGAGGTGAAGCAGTACTACGGAAAGATCGAGCGCAAGACGCTGCCCCCGCGGCCGGAGATCAATCTGGCGCCGGTGAAGTCTGAATCGTTCACGCTGCCCAGCAACCTTCCTTACGTGCTGGCATTTATCGCCTATCGGATGCCGGGGACGGACAGCCCCGATTTCGCGGCGGTGCGGATTTTGAGCGACGTGCTTTCGAGCGAACGCGGCAATCTTTACGAACTGGTTCCGCAAGGAAAGGCGCTGCAGACGGAGTTCGGACTGGCCGAGACATATCCGAAAGCCAGCATGGCTTTTACCGTGGCGGTCCTGCCGACCGGCGCCGATGCAGCTCCGGTAACTCAGGATATGCGCAAGATCATGGCCGACTATGCGGCCAATGGCGTGCCGGCGGATCTGGTGGAGGCGGCCAAGCGGCGCGAGGTGGCGGGCGCGGAATTTCGCCGCAACTCGATTCCCGGGTTGGCGGCAACCTGGTCGGAAGCCTTGGCGGCTGAAGGGCGCAACTCGCCGGACGACGACGTGGAGGCGATGAAGCGGGTGAGCGTGGAGGACGTGAACCGATTGGCCAAGGCTTATCTGGTGGACCAAGCATCGATCACGGCGGAGCTCAAGCCGGCACCGTCCGGAGAGGCAGTGGCGTCGAACGGCTTTGGCGGCGAAGAGCAGGTGACGGCGGCGCCCAGCAAACCGGTGGAGCTGCCTTCGTGGGCAAGTTCGCAACTGCTCACGCTCAAACTGCCGCCTCCGCAGCCCGCGACGACGGACGCGGCCTTGCCCAACGGCCTGCGGCTGATCGTGCGCACGGCGAAAGTGACGCCCACCGTCACCGTGGTGGGAACTATCCGGCACGATCCGCAGATGGAAGCGCCTACAGGCCAAGATGGAGTGGACCGGGTGCTGGACGATCTTTTCGAGTACGGCACCAAGACCCTGGACCGCCTGGCGTTTCAAAAAGCCCTGGACGATCTGGCCGCGAGTGAATCGGCCGGGTTTGAATTTTCCTTGCAAGTGCTGAAGCAGGATTTCGATCAGGGCGTGCAGCTTCTGGCCGATAACGAGCTGAACCCCGCTCTGCCGGCACAGGCTTTTAATGTCCTGAAGCCGCAGACGTCGCAATTCGTCGCCGGGCAATTGCGCAGTCCGGGCTATCGCGCCGGCCGCGCGCTGGATGCGGCTCTGTTCCCGCCGATGGATCCGGCGCAACGGCAAACGACGCCGGAGACGGTCTCGTCGCTGACTCTCGATGACGTGAAGCAGTACTACTCCAAAGTGTTCCGGCCGGACTTGACGACCATCGTGGTGATCGGCGATATCACTCCGGAGGAGGCCAGGAGCGCGATCGAGAAATCGTTCGGCGGATGGAAAGCCGAGGGGCCGAAACCCGAGGTGGATCTTCCGAAGGTTCCAGAAAACAAGGCGGCGGCGGAAAACGTGCCGGACCCCAATGAGCTGCAAGATTCGGTGAACCTTTCGGAAACGTTGCCCATGACCCGGTTTGACGAGGCTTTCTACCCGCTTCAGCTGGGCAACCACGTGCTAGGCGGCGGCTTTTATGCCACGCGGCTTTATCACGACTTGAGGCAGGTGAGCGGATACGTGTATACCGTGGACGTGGCGCTGAATGCGCAGAAAACCAGGACCATCTATACGGTGGAGTACGCTTGCGATCCGAAGAATGTGTCCAAGGCTCGACAGCTGATTCAGCACGACCTGATCGACATGCAGCAGAACGCCGTCAGCCCGGCGGAACTACAGCAGGCCAAGGCCCTGATTTTGCGGCAGCTTCCGCTGGGCGAGTCTAGCGAAAACGGCGTGGCCAACGCGTTGGCGCGCCGAGCGGAGATCGGGCTGCCACTCGATGAGCCGGAGCGCGAGGCCAAGCGCTTTAACGACCTGACCGCCGACGACGTGCGCGCCGCCTTTTCCAAATGGATTCGGCCGCAGGATTTTGTGCAGATCGTGCGCGGTCCCTCGCCGCAATAGATTCATTGCGGCGAGGTCCGCTTCGTTGTCCTGCACAGCCAGGAGTGGCTGTGCCACTTAGCTTCTAATCTCGAGCTGTGGAAGCCGCGCGCGTAGAAGCGCCCTTCCCCAGGAAGTTCACCAGTTCGGGATTCACCTGATCCGCATGGGTCCAGTTGATGGCGTGCGGCCCGTCCTTTACCACCACCAAGCGGGCGCCTTTGACCAGCTTGGCGGTTCTTTGTCCCGAAGAAGCGAAGGGAACGATGCGGTCCGCGTCGCCCTGCATGACCAGCGTAGGGACATCCACGCGAGCGAGGTCGGCGCGAAAGTCTTCATACCAAGTGGGCACGCAGGCAAGGCTCGCGGTGGGCGAGGCGCTGGCCGCCACGTTCCAACTGGCCTGGACGGCCTGCTCGCTGATGCGCTTGCCCAGGAACACGTCGGTGTTGAAGAAATCTTTGAAGAATGCGGTAAAGAAGGCGTAGCGATCCGAGGCGACCGCTTTTTCGATGCCCCCGAATACACTAGCGTCGACGCCTTCGGGGTTGTCGCTGGTCTTAATAAGGTATGGCGGGACGGAGGACATGAAGACCGCCTTGGTCACGCCTTTCGATCCGTATTTGCCAATGTAGCGGGCCACTTCGCCGCCGCCCATGGAAAAGCCGACCAGGGCGAAATCGCGAAGGTTGAGTTGGGTGATCAGCTGGTGCAGATCTGCGGCAAAAGTGTCGTAGTTGTAGCCGGTGGTTGGTTGGCTTGACTTGCCGAATCCGCGACGATCGTAGGTAATGACACGATGGCCCTGGGACAGAAGCACGGGGAGTTGCTTTTCCCAGGATGAGCCGCTGAGAGGGTAACCGTGAATGAGAACTACCGGATCGCCTGAGCCGTGATCTTCGTAATAGAGTTGGATGTCGCCCGAATTTTCTTTTCCGACCGTAACGTATGGCATGGTGAGTCCTCCTTAGTCTGGGTTAGATGCATAGGATTGAATACGGCAACGGTGGAAATCGAGCGCGGGCCGAGTCTTCGCCCGAGTTTTCGATCGGCGGATTGCCGCTACTACACGTGTCCGAGCGTTGATTGACACCCTTAAATTCGGGGAATAGACTCCGGCGGTCTCCCTTAGGAAAGTTCTCGGTGGAGGAGTATCCGTGAATATGGGTTGGATACGGACAAATGCTTGGGCAAGGGTGGCTGGACTCGCCGTGCTGGCGTTCGGCGCGGCGTTCGCGGGCGCCAGCATTTTTCATCTCAACCATTTCTCCACGGTGATGGGAGCGTCTTCGAGCGAAGCGGCGCCGAAATTCAAATTCGATCCGGACTGGCCGAAGCCCCTTCCGAACAAATGGAAGATCGGCGGCATCATGGGCTTGGCCGTGGACAAGGACGATAATGTCTGGGCCTACGATCGTGCAAACGATCTGACGGACATCGAGCTCGAGGCGGAATTGAATCCTCCGATTGCCGATTGCTGCAAGCGGCCACCATCGCTGATTCACTTCGACAAAGAAGGCAACGTGATTGGCACCATCGACCCGCAGCAAGGACATGGCTTGGCCGTGGACCTGAAAGGATTCCTATATGTCGGGAATGTTGTTGACGGGCTGAATAGCGTCCATAAATACGATCCAAAGACTGGCGCGCTTCTCGGCACAGTACCTCGCGCCCCTGAAAAAGTGCCGGGCAGCGAGGGCCGCATCCTGACTGTCGGCTCGACTTCAGAGCATGTTCCGGGACACGGCGGCGTGGGGCCAGTGGCGACATTTGTTCACCCCCTAGGCGGCCCGCCGCAGCCGCAACCCGATGCGGCGGCTGTGGCGGCACAGGCCAAGGCGATCACAGCCTTTCACGCCAAGTATCCGCCGACGACGCCCATGATCGTGGGGCAAGTGGAAGAGATACGCATCGACGATGCGGCTCGCGAGCTCTATGCCACTGACGATTACCTGGGACGCATAATGGTATTCGACCTGGATACCCTGGCATTCAAGCGAGGCTGGGGCGCCTACGGGCAAAAACTTTCGGAAATTAGCACGGACGACAAGGACCGCGCCTATACGCCTGGCGGGCCGGAGCCCAAAGAATTAATTGGCGACCTGACGCTGAATATTTCGCGCGACGGATTGGTTTACGCCGGCGACCGCAGGGCCAACCGCATCCAGGTGTTCACGAAAGAAGGCAAGTTCCTGAAGGAATTCATCGTGGCTGCCAATACGGGAGCGGGCGGTTCCGCGGGTGGGGTGATGTTCTCGCCGGACAAGGAGCAGCGGCTCTTGTATATCTCCGATATCACCAACGACCACGTGTGGTTCTTGAACCGCGACGACGGCAGGGTTCTGGGCCAGATGGGGCAGATGGGACAAAATGGCGGCGAATTCTTCGGCATACACATGGAAGCCACGGACTCGAGGGGCGTCCTTTACACGGGCGAAGTCTTTGCTGGCGAAAGAGTACAAAGGTTCCTGCCGGTCAAGTAAGGCAAGCGCAGGGTAAACGAAAAGGCTCGGCCGCAGGACGTGTTGTTCTGCGGCTAGCCTTTTCAGCATCTGCTGCCGGCTGTCGCGGAAAGTATTTTAACGACGTCCGCCTCCTCCGTGGAATCCGCCAAAACCTCCGCCATGGAACCCTCCCACTCCTCCACGGAATCCGCCACTGGGTTCGAAACCGTGCCCGTAGGGGGCATGCATCTCGGTGAAAGGATGCGGCCGGCCGAAGGCTGGGTAGCCGCCGTAAAAGAAGGGCGAGTGGTAGACCGCGAACGGCGAGTAAAAACCCCAACCGAATGGGCTATAGAAAATGCCGTCACCCGGAAGGAAGGTGTAGCAGGAGAACCAGGGATCCCAGTACCAGCCCGGTCCAACCCAGCTAGGTCCACCGTTCACATAGAGACGAGCCTGATCCACACTGGCTTCGGCCAAATAGCCAGAGCGCAACGCGGACCAGCGAAATAGATCGTCTTCGTACTTGCGGGAGTCGAAGCTCTCCACCTTCAGCTTGGTGTTGGGTGTGAGTACGACTTCCCTTTCATTGCCCAAATCGAGTTTTTTGTCGTTATAGACGACTTCCGCTTTGCCCTTGAAAACGCGAACAGCATTTTCGCCGGCGTTAAATTCGTATAGCCCGTTTTTGAGGACCCTTGTGTTGGCGCCATCCTGCTGGACGCGGATATCGTTGTCCTTGGTGATATCCGTGGCCTCCACCATGGCATGGCCCTTATCCAGTTCGACTACGGTGTCGGCGAGCCCGGCGTTGATCATCTTCACCGAGCTGTTATCGTCGACCCGAAGAAAGACGCCGGGGCTGAGCAAAACCTCCACCTTGCCGGACTGCGTGTCCAGCGTCTGTCCAGGCGCCAATACCGCGGAGCCCACGGAGCTGGGACTGAGCGTTTCCGTGCCGATGGAAGCTTGCCCCTCGACATAATTGACGGCACCCGGTTGCGCGGGACGAGAATTCTGAGTTTGCGCCCAGCCACCCGCAGGAAACGATGCCGCGAGCAGAAGAGCGCTCCCGATTAGTAATCCTTTAGCGAATCTCATATTTATTCTCCCATTTATTAGATGCTAACGGACATGCCTACGAATTCAGGCTGCAACACACGTTTTTAGGGATATCACCGGGGATGAGACCGAGGCCATACTTTTCAGGTAGCTGCCGTTGAGGCCGTGGCGGCATCGGGATTTACCAGATGTCTAACCTGCTGATGAAATGGCCGTGGCCTTGCCGGAGCGGTCGGCCCCCGAAGGGACTAACGTCTCGTCAGGCCCTTGGTTAACTTCGTAAGCCACGGCATTGCAATACGTTATCAGCTGCCTGGGGTGTTCAAAAGACATCGCGCAGCGGGCGCCGGTGGAAAAAGTTTGTCCCAGTTGAGGCGTTGAGTTCCACTGTCTCGCTGGAACGCCCGGGCAGTGATCTCTGTCCCGACTACGTACTTATCGCTAAATAGCTCTTGGTCCATAACTTACAGCAAGCTTGGGCCTTCCTTCGAAATGGATTATTGGCCGAGCAATTGCTCGAACCACTTGGGCTAACGTGTCTCTCGTATCCGTATTCCAAGGCGGCTATAGATGAACTTCTTGCAGCGCTCGCGCAAATTCCACTTTCCGATACTCGCCATGTGCCTGGCGTTAGTGGCGGGCTGCGCTCGCGACCCCAATATTCGCAAGCAGAAGTATCTGGCCAGTGGGAACAGCTATTTCGACCAGGGAAAGTATCGCGAGGCCTCCATTCAGTATTTGAACGCCATCCAGATCGACAAAACCTTTGCCGACGCACACTATCGGCTGTCGCAGGCCTATGCGCGCCAGGGGATCTGGGCGGGGGCGTATCAGGAGCTGGTTCGAACCACGGATTTGCAGCCAGACAATCTGAAAGCGCAGGTCGAACTGGGAACACTGCTGCTTTCGGCCAAACGGTTCAAAGAGGCGCAGGACCGGGCCCAAAATGTGCTCAGCCGCGATCCGAATAACGTCGATGGGCATATCCTGCTGGCCAATTCTGATGCCGCGCTGGAGGACGTGGGCGAATCTTTGAGGGAGATGCAGACCGTCATAAGCCTGGCTCCGGATCAGCCGCGCGTCTATCTGAACATGGGCTATCTGCAATTGAACGCGAAACAAGCGGCGGCCGCGGAACAGAATTTTCTGAAAGCCATCGAGCTCGATCCCAAATCGACTCCGGCCCGATTGGCGCTGGGCAATTTTTATGAGCAGCAAAAGCGCTGGATGGAAGCGGAGGAGCAGTTCCGCGACGTGATTCAGAGCGCTCCGAAGGAGCCTATTGCCTATGCCGCCATGGCTTCCCTATTCGAGAGCCAGCACAAGCGGAATGAGGCGGAACAGATTTTGGCGCAGGCCAAGCAGGCCATGCCCGACGTGCCGGGCGGCTATTCATTGCTGGGCGAGTTCTACCTGATAATGAACGACCTGCCACGCGCAACGGAAGAGTACGCATCCTTGATTCAAGAGCATCCCAAGGATCAGGCAGCGCGCAAGGCCTACATCCAGGTGCTGGTCCTGAGCAAACAGCTGGAGCAAGCGTCCCAGCTGAACGAGCAGCTGATCAAGCAGAATCCCGGCGATAGCGACGCGCTGGTTCTGCGCGGGCAGATCCTCAATGCGGAGGGCCACCCCGACCAGGCCGTACTGTCCCTGGGGGCGACGCTGAAACAGGATCCGCAAAATCCCGCCGCGCACTACAGCCTGGGTATCGCGCAGCTTTCCATGGGAAACACGGAGCAAGGCATCGCTGAACTGCAAGAGACGATCAAACTGCGGCCCAACATGACGCAGGCCTACCAGGCGCTGGGCACGGCGGCGGTGCGCAAGGGCGATTTGGAACTGCTTCGCCAAACCGCCGACGGACTGATCGCCGTACAACCGGCGCTACCCGAGGGCTACCTGATGAAAGCGAGCGCTAGCCTGGGAGCCAAGGACGCGGCTGAGGCAGAAAGAAACTTGCAAGAGGCGATCACTCTAGCGCCCAACAGTTCACGAGGATATACGGGCATGGGCCAGCTGCGGCTGTTCCAGAAGCGATTCCCGGAGGCGACAACCTTGTTTGAACAGGGGCTGGAAAAAAACCCCCGCGACTTGCAGGCCCTCACGGGCCTAGCACAAGTGGACCTGGCACAAAACCAACCGGGCCGGGCCGTCGCTAGGATTCAAGAGCAAATCGCAAAGGAACCGGACCAGGACGGGATGTACGAGCTGCTGGGACAAGTGCAGTTGAGCGGCAAGGAGTATGCGTCGGCGGAGCAATCGCTGAACAAGGCGTTGGATATCAACCCCAACAATGTAGAGGCCATTTTGCTGCTGACCAGCGCGCAGATCGCGAGCGGCTCGATCCCCGAGGCCGTAGAGTCGTATCAAAGGGCAATACGGCAGGATCCGCGAGACATCCGCGCCTATATTTTGCTGGGTTCGCTGGAGGAGTCCCAGGGCAATTGGCAGGACGCGCAGAAGGAATATCAGAAGGCCCTGGCGGTGCAGCCAAACAATCCGGCCGCGGCGAACAATCTTGCATACATTTTCCTGGAGCACGGCGGCAACGCCGATGTCGCCTTGTCCCTGGCACAAACCGCTCGCCAGGCCATGCCGGATAATCCGAGTACGGCCGATACGCTGGCCTGGGCATACGTAGACAAAGGAGTTTTCGGGCTGGCGATCGATCTGCTGCAGGAAGCCACCAATGCCTCTCCGGCGAACCCGACCTACCACTATCACCTGGGCGTCGCCTATCAGAAGAATCACGACGGCGCGCGAGCCAAGGCGCAGTTTGAGCGCGCGCTGCAATTGAATCCTCCTCAACCACAGCAAGAGCAGATTCGCAGGGCGCTGACCGAAAACGTCGGCGGCTAGATTCGCGGGAGATCGACCAAACGATCCCCTGTCCGATTCCTCCACGGCCTCAGAGGCTTCGGGATGCATCGAAACTAGGACGAGTAGGGTCGTGCTTTGGCAGCCACTCGTGTAATGTGTGGATCGCCTGGAAGGAGGCCGCTTGCGCGCTGTCATTACGGGAGGTGCAGGTTTTCTGGGGTCGCATCTGTGCGAGTACCTGATCGAACGCGGCTGGGAAGTGCTTTCGATCGACAATCTGGTTACCGGAAGCGAAGCAAACGTCGCTCACCTGACGAAGCATCCTCGTTTTCGCATGATGTCCCACGACATTTCACGCTATATCGAGGTGGAGGGCCCCGTCGATTACGTTCTCAACTTTGCTTCCCCGGCGAGTCCCCCGGACTACCTGAAACTTCCCATCCAAACACTGAAAGTGGGCGCTCTCGGGACGCACAACACGCTCGGTCTGGCTCTGGCGAAGAAGGCGAAGTACTTCCTTGCTTCGACCTCGGAGTGCTATGGGGATCCGCAAATTACGCCTCAGCCGGAAAGTTATTGGGGAAACGTGAACCCCATCGGGCCGCGCGGCGTTTACGACGAATCCAAGCGCTTTGCGGAAGCGCTGGTGATGGCCTATCACCGCTACCATGGCGTGGATACCCACATCGTGCGCATCTTCAATACTTACGGACCGCGCATGCGCCTGAATGACGGCCGGGCGTTGCCGAATTTCGTATACCAGGCGCTGACCGGCCAGCCCATCACCGTCTACGGCGACGGGCGGCAAACACGAAGTTTTTGTTACGTGTCGGATCTGATCGAGGGCATCTACCGGCTCATGAATTCGGACGAGCACGAGCCCGTGAATATCGGCAATCCGCAGGAAATCACCATTCTCGAATTCGCCGAACGCATCCGGCAGCTTCTCGGATCCGAAGCTCCCATTGTTTTCAAGCCGCTCCCGCAGGACGATCCCAAGCAGCGTTGCCCAGACATCGGCAAGGCCAGGCGCCTGCTCAAATGGGAGCCCAAAGTCAGCTTGAACGAAGGGTTGCGGGTAACGTTGGAATATTTCCGGCAGAAGGTCGCCGCTGGACAACTGACGAGCTAATCGAGGCAGCGGCAGCGGGATTAGGTGGAAACGAGCGCGGGACTCGAGCTCAGGTCGGGCCGCCCGAAGCTGTGATACTCGAAGCCGAGCTCCTTCATCTTTGCAGGCGACAGCATATTGCGCGCATCCAGGATCAGGGGCCGGGCCATTTCTCCATAGATGCGCTGCCAATCCAGGTCGCGATACTCCTTCCACTCGGTGAGCAAGAGCAAGGCATCGGCGCCGCGCGTCGTCTGGTAAGGATCCTCCACGAACTCCACGCCTTTACTCAGGACCAAACGAGCGCGCTCGATCGCCACGGGATCTGAAGCCCGCACCTTGGCACCCTCGGCGATCAGGCGCCGCAGGACTTCAATGGCCGGCGCAAAACGAACGTCGTCCGTATTGGGCTTGAAGGCCAGGCCCAGCACGCCAACGGTTTTATCCTTGACTACCCACAGGGCGCGGCGGACTTTCTCCACGAACTGGTCGACACGGCGCTTGTTTACCGCCTCGACTTCGCGCAGCAAAGTGAAATCGACGCCATGCTTTTCCGCCAGGCGGATGAACGCCTGGATGTCCTTGGGCAGGCAGAACCCTCCAAAACCCAAACCGGCGTTGAGAAAATTGGGTCCGATGCGCGGATCGAGCCCCATGGCGCGGGTGACCTCTTCGACATTCCCGCCCAGCTTCTCGCAAAGATCGGCAACGAGATTGGCGTAGGAGATCTTCAAGCCGAGGAAGGAGTTGGAAGCATGCTTGATCAATTCGGCGCTGGCGATGGTGGTGACGAGAAATACCGGCGCGGGCGTCGGAGGGCATTGCGGCTGGTGAACCGGGCAATGGAAGGTGCCCTCGAGGAAGGGCTTGTAGATTTCGCGCAGTTGGCGCTCGGATTCGGCATCTTCCACACCGACCACGATGCGTTCGGGATGGAAGAAATCACCCACCGCCGTACCCTCGCGCAGGAATTCCGGGTTCGAGGCCACGCGGAACTTGGCGCCATTGCTGCGGCCATAGACCTGCAAAGCGTGCCGAAGTTCCTCGCCCGTGTGCGCCGGCACGGTGCTTTTCTCGATCACCAGTTTCGGCGAGCGCGCTGCCGCCGCGATCTGCCGGGCCACGTTATCGATGGCGGAAAGATCGGCTTCGCCGGAATCGAGCGGGGGCGTTCCTACGCAAATGAAAACAACATCCGCCGCGTGAACCGCCTGGGCGCAATCGGACGTGAAGCTCAGCCGACCGGCCGAGGTGACGCTCTGCATGACGCGATCAAGGCCGGGCTCGTAGATCGGTAGGCGTCCTGAGTTCAGCATCTTGATGCGAGCCACGTCATTGTCCGTGGCAATGACCTCATGTCCGGCTTCGGCAAGGCAGCTTCCCGTCACTAAGCCCACATATCCGCAGCCGATTACGGCAAGACGCACATTATCCTCCTAGCGACAAAGCGTGTGGGGCTGCCCCTCTTCGAGCGAATCCGCCGAGAAAGGTCTAAGTTACACGAATCCCAGCGCTCCTGCCACCCGCCTGTTCGTTCTTCTTACCGTTGGATAACGGGAGGGCGCCAAAGGGTCACTTCGGACGAGGAATCGTCTAATTTGGCCGCTTCCAAGGGGTTAGTAAGCAAGCCGCGGAGGCCCATTAACAGGAGCCGAGGCTGGCTGCGGCACACATGCCAAAGCAGGCGGGCGGCCTCGTCGCGGCTGAACCGGCTCAACGAACGCCGCATTCGATCGTTCATCCAGTCGACAAGGCGGCTGTAGTCAGCTTGCCGAAAACCATGGATGGACCGGCGAATCATCTTGTGCAAATCGAGTTCCCGGCGCAGCGAGCGGAGTTCCTGGCTTTCACCGTTCAGGATGCTTTCGCTCACCGCCAGCGCGCCACGAAAGCCGGTCACCACGCCGCCCAGCGTGGACACTTTGACGTGGGCGGCTGCGTCCCCTACCAGATAGACGCGGCCCGCATCCAATTTGCGCTCGATGGGAATCCAGCGTTCGTAGACCGGAATTCGCGCGCCTTGAAAGGCCAGTGCCCGGAAGTGGCGTTGCTCCATGAAGAGCTCCAGACAACGGCGCGTTCGCCGGCCATCGACGCCAATCAGCCCTAGCGCTCCGGTAGTGCTGGACTCCGGAATGAGCCAGTAGAAGTAGGGCGTGTCGTCGGGAATGAACCACACTCGAGCGGAATCCAAAGGCATTCCGGACGGCAACTTGACGATCGCTTGCACCAGCGGAGCCGTGGTCAATCCGGGCCATCCGGCGGCACGAGCTACCGAGCTTTGAGCGCCGTCGGCGCCGATCACGGCGCTGCAGTGGACGCGCTCTCTTCCTTTCGTTTGCTTCCCCACTCTTGCGAAGGCCATCTCAATGCCGGCGCGACTGCCCTGGAGGGAGGCAAAACGGCGGCCAAATTCGATCTGCGCGCCGTGGCTTTGCGCCTCGTCTGCAAGGGCGCGAATCAAGCTGGAACGTTCGATCACCAGATCGGGCGATTCCAGAGGAATGGTGGCGACGCGGCCGTCTGTGAATAGTTCGAAACGATTGATTTTATTGACGACGGATTTCTCGGAGGCTGTCCCAAGGAGATGGTGGATGCGATCCGTGACGATCAGGGTTCGGCGAGGAGAATCCAGCCGTTCGGCGCGCTCGAAGAAGCGCACGCTACAGCCTCGGCGGGCGAGGAGCAGCCCTGCAAATAGACCCGCAGCCGAAGCTCCCACAATCCCGACCGAATGGCCGGGCGCGCCGTGCCGCTCAATGTCCCCGAAATCTTGCAGACTTCCCTTCCTGCGTTACTCAGGTCGAATGATGACTTCGTGAGGCTTGCGCTACGACTTTCTGGTCAGGGCGCATTTATGTTTAGCGCGCGGCGAAACTTCAAACTCCCCCCAAAGAAGCAGGCCACCAGCTCTCTAAGTCGAAAAAGAACCCCGCTGGACAAGGAGTATAACGAAGAGGTCCTCAGCCGGCAAAGTATACGCACGAACATTAGCTTGAAAAGAACCTACGTGGCGGATTCGGGAGGCGTGGGTTGAGGAGGAAGCTTGGCTTCCGTTCCTTGCCGTTCGAAGGGCAAATACTCCAGCAGCGCGATCGCAGCGACTAGCGCCAAAACTAAAAGAACACCCAGTGGAGCGATTTCACCCGGACCTAACCGGATGCAAACGATGGACAGCAGTCCAAAGCCCGTGCCCGCCGCATACATCAGGAGAACTGCCCCGCGCGTCCCGAGTCCGTAATTTGCCAGACGATGACCGGTGTGGTCCTTGCCGGGACTCGTGAACGGAATCAAACCACGGCCCAAGCGCGAGACGGAAACCAGAGTGGTATCGAGAATGGGGACGCCTAGGATGAGAAGGGGCACGAGCCAAGCCGCGGTGCGCGAGGCTGGGTTGACGCGCAACTGGAGCGCCAGTGTGGCCACCAGGAAGCCCAGAAACATCGCCCCGCCATCACCCATGAACATTCTCGCCGGGTTAAAGTTCCAACGCAGGAAGCCAAGGGCTGCGCCAAGGACCGCCGCAGCCAGCGTGCCGACAAGCACCTGACCATTTAGCATGGCCAGAATGGCGATAAAAAGCGAGGCGATCGCGGCGATGCCCGCGCATAGGCCATCCATATAATCGAGGATGCTGAACGAAGCGGTGATGGCTGTGATCCAAAAAACGGTCAGGACGGCATCCGCGACGGCGCCAAAACGCCCGGGAAGGAGCGCCGAGAAAACCTGCGCGCGGGTTCCCGACGCGAGCGCGATCGAGCCAGCTATCGGAAAGCCCAGGAAGAGTTTCACCTGGTGATGCAAAAGGCCCCGGTCATCGAGCGTCCCAACCAGGACGAGCAAGGTCGCCGCGGCCATGATTCCGAGAATGGGACGAAGCGATTGGCCACGATTACCAATGAGCAACGCCAGAACGACAGCGGTATAGATCGAGATTCCACCCAGCAGGGGAACCGGTTCGAGATGTATTTTTCGGGGGCCCGGCAAATCCACCATGCCGACGCGGAGCGCCAATCGGCGTACCGGCACTGCGATCGTCAAAGAAGCGACGAAAGCAATCGCGAACGTGAGTAAACTCGGCCCCATGGTCAATCGCTATCGGTCATTCTATACGCTGTGCGGACCTGTCATTTTCGTGCTGCCTCTTCGACCAGTTCCACAAATTTCTGAAGTTCTTTGAATCTATCATACGTCCTTGCCAACTCCCGGGATTGCTTACTCATACGTTCCCTTACTTCCACTGTTTGCAGGATGCGGCGGACCGATTCGGCCAGTTGGTTGGGGTCGTCGGGATCGGCAACGATTCCACACTCATGCTGGCGCACCAGGCGCGCGATTTCAGTCCGTTCCGAGGCGACCGCCGCGATGGGACGGCCATTGGCCAGAATGTCGTACATTTTGCTGGGCACAACCACGCCTTCCAGACCTCGCTTGATCGTGCCTACCTGCAAATCGCCGGCGGCCATCACCGAGGGAATTTCAGAAGCCGGACGGAAGGGCAAGAATCTGACATTCGCGCAGTTCCGCGCCAGTTCCTGAATCTCTCTTTTCCTGGCGCCGTCTCCCACAAATACAAGCGCCACGCCATCCGCTTCCAGCATGCATGCCGCCTTGACGAGGGTTGGCCACGCACCATAAAAGCCCAAATTGCCGGCGTGAACGATCACAAAGCGGAACGGTCCTCGAATTTCGTCCACGACCGACGTATCTATGGACGGCGGAATATCGGAGAGAGGCACGGCGTCGCGAATCACAGCGACTCGGGAGGGATCGACTCCTTTCTCAACGATCCGCTCGCGCATATCCTCACCTAGAACGACGACGCGCGCAGCTTGCCGCAAAGCTTTGCGATGGGACTCCTCCCAGGCATCGCTCCAAATTCCCGGAGGCAGGATTCCGCCAGCCAGCGCCATGTCCGGGTACATGTCGCGAACGTTATAAACAAAAGGCCGTCCCAAGAACCTGGCCACCGCGGCGGCGACGATTCCCTCCATGGGCGGATCGGTCATGGACAAAACGACGTCGGGCTTCATGGACAGGGCATGCGGGATCGAAAGCACAAGGTAGCTCAGATAGTTGGCCAGCCTGCCTTTCATGCGAACCCGGGAGAAAGCCGTCGATCCAACCCGCTCGACGCTCAGATTGCCTCGTTGTTCCCGGTTGAGCCAGTACATGCCGTGCCGCTCGGTTGGATCGTAGGAGGGACGGCCGGCGAGAACGGTAACGCGATGCCGCTCGGCAAGCGCGTTGGCCACGAGGGCCGCATGCTTCGCGGTGGCGGCCGTATCGGGCGGGAAATATTCGTTCAACAGCAAGACATGTAGTCGGCGCATTCGTCAGGGAAGGAGCAGTCGGACGGCTTGCGATTGGAACGATCCGAACGCTTGGAACGATTCGAACGATTCGAACGCTTCGAACCCCGGGAGCGGTTCGGGGCAGCAAGCGAGATGGCCTATCGTGAACAGTGCGCGCCTCTTGAATCTAAACGCGGCGAGAGACGGCTTCCGCCGAAACCGCCGGGCGAGCCGAGCGCGGCTTGCAGATCAAGTAATTTCCGATCGCGAGCACGTCCATATCGGTGCGCAGGAAGCAATCGATGGCCTCTGCGGGTGCGCACACAATCGGCTCGTTATCGTTGAAGGAGGTGTTGACGACGGCAGGCGTGCCCGTGAGCTTGGCGAATTCACTGATCAGCCGCCAGTATCGCGGATTGGCTTCGCGATCGACGGTCTGCAAGCGGCAGGTGCCGTCGACGTGGGTGGCGGCGGGCAGCGCGTCACGTTTGTTCTGGCGCAGGGGATACGCGAAAGTCATAAAAGGCGAAGGATGAGACCCCTCGAAGAAATCTCCCGCCGATTCCGAGAGAATGGAGGGAGCGAAAGGGCGGAACGGTTCCCGATGCTTGATTCGGCGATTCAAGCGCTCCTTCATCTCCGCCTTTCTGGGATCGGCGAGGATGCTGCGATTGCCAAGAGCACGCGGTCCCCACTCTGCCCTTCCCGAAAACCAGCCCGCGATATCGCCTTCGGCAATGCGGCGCGCGGTGGCTCGAATGAACTCTTCATCGGACAACTGGGATATGCCGAAGCCACCTGCAAAGAGATGCCGCTCTTCCAGGGCGCTGCGAATCTCCCGAGCATCGTACTCGGGGCCCCAGGATGCGTGGCGCATTTCGAAGCTGCGGGGATTTCCAAGGAACTGGTGCCAAACATAAAAAGCGGCTCCGACGGCGAGACCCGCATCCCCTGCCGCGGGCTGCACGAAGATTCTTGCGAAAGGCACGCGATCAAATATTTTGGCGTTGGCTACGCAGTTGAAGGCCACGCCGCCCGCGAGGCAGAGCGCCTGCTGGCCTGTCTGCTTGTGCACAGCGCCTATTGTGTGGAGCAGGACTTCCTCCAAACGTGTCTGCAAACTCGCGGCGATATTCTTATGCCTCTGCTCCAAGGGCGCTTCCGGCGCGCGCGCAGGTCCGAGGCGCTTCTCGAGATAGTCGGAAAAGAGCCGGCCGAGCACCGGCGTTTTGTCCGCTTCTCTCCAGCTCATTTGTGGGCCGCTGCGCTGATGGCTGAAGTATTCGAGCCCCAAGCGAAACCCGTTGCCACGGTTCACTACAATCCGGCGAAATTCATCGAGATACGCCGGCTGGCCATAAGCGGCGAGCCCCATCACTTTGTATTCATCGCCGAACTTCCAAAAGCCGAGATATTGCGTGAGCGCCGTGTAAAACATGCCCAAAGAATGAGGGAAGGCGATGGCGCCTTGAATGCGCATGCGGCCACCCTCGCCCGCCGCCCACATGGTGCTGGCGAAATCGCCCAGCCCATCGGCGGAAAGCAAAGCGGCTCGATCGAACGGCGATACAAAGAATGCGCTGGCGAGGTGCGCGCGGTGGTGCTCCACGCGATGGACGCGGGCGCGAATACGTTTGGGATCGATTTCCAAACTTTGCGCGAGGGTGGTGGGGACGTCGGCAAAGGAAGCCCAGGCGCGGCGGCGTTCGAGCGCGAACTGCGGCATGCGCAGGGCGTAAAACAACTTCGTTCCCATGCGGGCCCATGGGTCGCGTGGGATTGCCAGGTGATCCACCTGGTCCAGGGTGATCCCGGCAGCTTTCAGACAATAGCGAATCGCTTTTAGGGGAAAGCCAGCTGCGTACTTCACGCGATTCAGGCGCTCCTCTTCAACGGCGGCAACAAGCTTGCCATCGCACACTAATGCGGCTGAGGCGTTCGCGTGGTAAGCATTGATGCCGAGGATGTTCATGGCAGAATTGCTGGCTCCGCTTGGTCAGCTCGCCGCGGCTTCGGCGCCGGATGCTGCGGAACGCTCGGCGCACGATTCGGCTTCATCGATATGCTTGCGCACCCACTCATTCAGGACAAAGAGGCTCCAGGGCCGGGCCCAATTGGTGCGCCCTCTCAAGAACTGCCGCCAGACAGTTTTCGCCATTTCGCCGTCCAATACCAAGGCCAGCGAGGGAGTCAGTGCGCTCAGCCGAGAGGCCACTTCTGCGCCCAATTCCCCGCGCAGCCAATGCTCCCAAGGAAGCGTAAAAGTGCGCTTCGCATGATTCAAGGCCTCGACCGGAACAAGATCCCGGACCGATTCCGCGAGGAGAGCTTTCGGAGTGCCGCCTTTCTTGGCGCTGTCCGGCAGGGCGGCGATGAACTCGACCAATCGATGGTCCAAGAAAGGCACGCGGACTTCCAAGGAGTGGCGCATGCTCACCGAATCGGTATCGCGCAAAAGCGTGTTCAGCATATACGTGCGCAGCTCGAGATAGGAAATCATGGATTGGCCCGGTAACGTTTCGGCTCGGCGAACCAATTCCTCAAGCGATAGCTGCCAAGAAGCTGCCGCTTCCGGCCGGGCCGTTTGCCCGTACGTGCTGAGGATCGACGGCGGCAGCAATCGATTGGTTTGCGCCGGCGTAAAGAGCATACGGGAAACAAAATAGGCGTGCGGGAACGCTTCGGTATGGCTGAAAAGCGCGGCGATTTTGCGCAATCTATCGGCGCGCCGTGGATCGGTTCCGCGACGGCCCATCGCCAGAAGCGCCTCCGATATGGCTTGACGCGCGGGGTTTGGTAACCGCCGGGCGATGGCCAGGAGCTTCGCCAATCGCGGTGTGGCGCGGAAGCTGGGATACCCGCCAAAAAGTTCATCGCCGCCCAATCCAGAAAGGGCGACTTTCAAGCCGGCCTGGCGCGCCGCCCAGGAGACGAAAAAAGTGTTCACTCCATCCATGCTGGGCTGGTCCAGAGCCTCGACCGCCTCAAACAGCCGCGACTGCATCTCGTCGGAAGTGAGTAGCAGCTCTCGATGATGCGTGCCGAGTTTTCGTGCGATTTCGCGAGCGGCGGCGGCTTCGTCGAACTCCTGCTCCTGAAAAGAAAGCGTAAAGGTGTGGATGTCTCGAGATTGTCGCGCCGCTAATGCCGCCAGTGCCGTTGAATCGAGGCCGCTGCTCAAAAATATGCCTACGGGCACGTCGGCCACCAACTGCTCGGTGACCGATCGGTCGAGCAGCGTTCGCACTTCACGCGCCGCCGGCGGCAAAGTTCTCGGCGCGTCCTGAATTTGATGCGCTCGCACACAAAGATCCCAGTAGGCCCTTGGCTCGGGCGAAAAGGGAGCATCCAAGTTCAGCGTCAAGGAGTGGCCCGGCAGCAGGGAGTGGACGCCCTCAATTGGCGTTGCCGGTTCCACTACGGAACCGAAGAGCAAGTATCCTTCCAAGGCTTCCAATGAAAGGCGGCGCTCGATCGCGTCGCTGGCAAGCAAAGCGCGCAGTTCCGAAGCAAAATAGATCGCCCTCTCCACTAACGCGTAGTAGAGCGGTTTGATACCTAGACGGTCTCGCGCCATGAAAACGCGACCCCGCCTGGAGGAATTTGAGGCCGCATTCCTGCCATCCCAAATCGCAAACGCAAACATGCCATGGAAATGCTCGACGCAGCGGTCTCCCCATTCTTCATAGGCATGAACGATCACTTCGGTATCGCTGCGAGTGCGAAAAGCATGGCCGCGATTCTCGAGTTCGGCGCGCAGTTGCGAAAAATTGTAGATCTCGCCGTTAAAAACGACTCCGACATCGCCCGTTTCGTTAAAGACCGGCTGACGGCCGCCGGAGAGATCGATGATGCTCAGGCGGCGAACGCCAAAAACAACGCCGGGCTGCATGAGCATGCCCTTGTCGTCAGGCCCTCGATGGGCGAGCGCCTGCATCATGTTGCGAACGCGCCTTTCGGCCGCCGGCGCGTCCGCGCTAATTACGCCGCAAATGCCGCACACTCGATCTTCTCCTCGGGTCCTATCGGGCCGCGCTTGGGCTCCTCAATACATCGGCGTAAAGCGCTTCGGTTTCCTCCAGAGGTTGCTCCCAACTCAAGCCGCGAGCGACTCCCGCGCAACCCAGCTTCAGGCTCTCGCGCAGCCCTGCGTCGCTCAATTGATGGAGGGCGCGAACCAACGCTTCGCACTCGTGGGTGATGACGAGCCCGGCGCGGCCTTCGATCAGGGGAGCTATGCCGCATCGGTCCGTCACAACCACCGGAGTTCCGCAGGCGACCGCTTCTGCGGCGGCGTTTCCGAAATTTTCATTCTGCGATGGCAGAACAAAAATATCCGCATCGGCAAGCGCCGTCCATTTGCCGTTATCGTAGAGAGGGCCGATAAAAAGCACGGGCGAATTCACACCCAGCCGGCTTACTCGTGCCTCCAACTTTGTCCTGTAGCTCGGACTTTCAAACGGGCCAGCGAAAATAAGAGCGGCATCTTGTCCGCCGTGCGTTTCGCTTCTCCACCGAGCGAACGCATCGATCAGCAGGTCCGGACTTTTCTTTTCCACGATCCTGCCGAGAAACAGCACAAGCAATGTTTCCCGCGAAATGCCGTGTTTGCCGCGAAAGGCTCCAGCCGCGCCGGAAAGCTGCGGCAATTCAATGCCGTTTCTCCGAACGGAAATCTTCCGGGGAGGAATTCCCTCTTCGATCAGCTCCTTCTCTTCTTGAACGGATGTGGCCACCAGCCGCGCCGCCCCGCGGGCAAGCGATTCCCCAAACAGGCGGCGATAGGCCCGCTTCAGCGCCAGATTGCGAACCATGGGGCGGAACATCCCCATCGGCTCGAGCACGTAAGGGATTCCCCTTCGCCGGCACGCGGCCGCCACGATGGGACCGAGCAGATCGTAAGTTCCGTAGATGTGAACAATATCGAAGGAGGCCAACTCCTCGCGGCAGAACTCGAATGTCGCGGGGTTCCAGGTGAGCGAGCGATAGAAGCCCCAGCCGCGAAGATAGCGCGTCTCCACGCCGTCTTCCTGGTATCGCCAGCCCTGGTTCGTGCGGGCGATCGCAACGGCCGGGTTCGATAGGCCTTCGATCCCCAGATCGGAGGTCAAAACGCTTACTCTGTGGCCTCTTTTCGCCAGCCCGCGCGCGAGCGAGCGCACCTTGACTGCCGGGCCGCCGCGATCGACGAAAGGAAAATACGATTGCGTGACTTTCAGCACGCGAAGAGGGGCCGACCTCGTTTGTTCCGAATCGAGGACGCCGCCGATGGGGGTGGCGTCGTGAAGAGCCGAAGCTGAAGAGAGGTTACGAGACACGGACTTTTTCACACCGAACGCATCCACGCGACCTGCATTGCGTACCGGAATCACCGAAATTATAACCTCGGAACATCGGCCGGTTATCGCGCGTTTGCAATCCTGTTTCCGGCCAGAACCGGAAGAGACGCCTTAATCCAACAGTTCCTCGAAAATCGCGCTCAGTCCGGCCGAAAAACGGGCGAAGGTGAAATCGCGCTGCACCTTTGCCAATGCCTGAGCGCCCATCGATTGTCGCAGCGAGTCATCGCTCAGCAGGCGCGTCAGGCGGTCCACAAGCTGGCCGACATCTCCGTAACGGACCAGATAGCCGTTCACACCGTCATCGATAACGTCGGGGGTGCCTCCGTGGTTGCCGCCGATCACCGGTTTGCCGCAAGCCATGGCTTCGATAAACACGAGGCCAAAGCCTTCGCCGCGGCTGGGCATGGCGAAAATCGTGCAATGGCCGTAGGCGCTGGGAAGTTGATCGTGCGCTATGAACGGCAGGAAATGAATGCGCTCGGAAGCAGCGGATTCTCGCGCCAGCGATTGCAGGCGGGGCAGATCGCTTCCTTCTCCTACCGCGACCAAGTGTAGGTCCGAAAAAAAATTTGCCAGAGCCGGCATCGCCGCGATCAAGTGATCGGCGCCTTTATAGGCTTCACTGGCGTCCCAACGGCCAACTGTCAAGATCACCCTTCCCTTTGGAAAGCCGCGCGGCAAATGGGCACTGCTAGACAATTGAGGCTTGGGATCGCAACCCGGGTCGAGGCTCCAGGCAAGCTTCCGCCCTTTGCCGGGGAATATGTGCTGTTCTCGCACGGCTCGCGAAAGCGTATCTTCGCTGGGCGCCAAGATGCGGTCGGCCGATTGCAGCGACCAGCGCCGGACTGCCGGCAACGGCGTCCAAACTTCCACTCCGTGGACCACAATCGCGCTGCGCACTCCGGGAGCCAACAACTTCATCGCGGCGACCACGGACGCCAGGTTTGGATGCAGCGCCAGCACGATGGCGGGCTGCCGGAGGGCGAGCCGGCACGCTGCTGAAACGAAGCGCGGCTTCGATCCGCCGAAACCTGTGAAATGAATTTGCAGCGGGCCAGTTCCGAACGAACCGTCCCCCGTGGGATCAGTCAGACCGAGGAAATGGTATTTCTCGCCGCGCTGAGCGGCGAATGCTGCCATGGCAAAAGCAGTGAGGCAACCGGAGCGTTGAATGCCGCCCGCGCCCGTGAGTTGCGGAAAAAGCCCGACGATCATCGTTGGGACTTTCCCTGCGGGCGCGACTTCTCCCGCGCCGCCGCTTCAAAGAACTCGCGCATCTTCTGGGCATGCGACTCCCAGGTGTAGCGCCGGGCCGTTTCGGCCGCGGCGGCGCCCAATCGATCGCACAGGGCGGAGTCGTTGACGAGCATCCTCACCATATCGGCCAGAGCCTTGGAATCCGCCGCATTTTCGAGAATCAGGCCATCGCATCCGTGGGTGATGATTTCCGATCCTCCATTTTGTCTTGAAGTGATCACCGGAAGCCCGCACGCCATGGCTTCAGCAGGAGGCTGCGCAAAAGCGTCGTCCAAGGAGGGGCCGACGTAAGCGTCAGCGGCCGCATAATAGGTTTCCACGTCGCGGCGAGGCGGGCAAAAGCGAACTCTGTTGTCCAGCGCCAAGCGTGCGATCAGAGAACGAAACCCCGACGGGCTGTCGTTTCCGACCACGAGAGCGCGCAATCGTGGATCGGCAACCTGAGCCATCGCTTCTAGCATGCAGGCCAAACCCTTATTCCTCCAATCGTTGCCAATCAGCAGGAGAACGAATTCGTCGACTCGAATGGAGAAAGCGCGGCGCGATTCTGCGCGAAGGCTGGCGCGTCTCCGAGGCGAGAAACAGTCCAGATCCAAGCCATTGTAAATTACGCCGACGTCAGCGGCGCGCGGATAGAGCCGCTTCAAATCCGCCGCGGTTTTTTTTGAGACAGCAGCGAGGCGGACCGGACGATTGTAGATGCGGGATTCCAAAGCCGCGACCAGCGCATAGTAAAGGCGCCGGTGAATGATCCGCGGCCACGCGGCAGGGGAATTCCGGCTCAAGCGCAGCTCGTCTTCCATGCTGTGGCAAAACCCGGCAAAAAGAATGTGCACCGAGATGGCATCCGCATCGAGGCAATTGATGCCGGGCGAGTAAACCACGTCAGGAACGATCCCCTTCGCGCGGTCCCGCCAACGGCAGATATGATTCGCCGCTAACCACCACAAATAACCGAGAAGGTGTGGACCGCGCAGAGCTGGAATACGGTGCCAGACGACCCGTGCGAGATCGACATCCTCGACTCGATTGCTATAGATGTGAAATTCGTATTCATCTGCCAGACGGGAGACAAACTCCGCGACGCGGCGTTCGGTTCCGTGACGCTTGTCGATAAAAGGCGAGACCACTGCGATACGGCGGCGGGACATGCCCAGCGTCAAGGAACCACGTTCATAAGATCAGACCAGCGGGCGAGGACAAACAAACTCCAGATGCGCGACCAACCCACGGACTCGGGCGAACTCTGGAAGCGCTGCCAGATTCGGTTCACCGCCTGAGGATCGAGGATTCCCCGGTCCGCCAAGCGGCCTGGGGAAAAAGTCTCCGCGAGCAAAGGCTTCAAATCGCGCGTCAGCCATCTGGCGAAGGGAAAAGTAAAGGTCCGCTTGGCACGGGACTTCAAATCGGCGAGAAGTTCGCCGGGCATGAAGCGATGAATAGCCTGTAAAAGCAGCTCCTTGGGATGGCGCCGCGCCGGCCCCTGCATATTCAACATGAATTTGACGACTTCGTCGTCCAGAAAAGCCGGCCGAACCTCCAGACTGTGAGCCATGCTCAAGGCATCCAAGTCGCGCAACAGCCGGGGCTGAAGGTGGGTGCGGATATCCATCATGGAAAGTTTATCCGGCAGCGGAAGCCCTGCGGCCTGAGATGCGCATTCGCTCAAGTACTTCCACACGTCATTAAATGCTTCATGCTCGCCGAGAGGCGCAGTGAGACGTGCAACATCGCCTTCCGGAAACAGAGTCTTGACGGCCATCTGCGAGGCAACAAAAGGATCGTCGGCACCGAAGAGATAACGGAATTTGCGCCAACGATAAGGCCATCTTTCGCGATCGAACAGACGTCCAACGGCCGAAGGCAGGGGGCGCGCCCATGCGGCGATCCGCTCGAGGCGCTCGAACCATTTCCAGGAAGTGTATCCGCCGAAAAGTTCGTCGCCGCCTTGACCGGAGAGAGCAACTTTGAATCCCCGCTCCGCAACGATCTTTGAAATCCAATAGGAGTTCAAGCCGTCCACGGTGGGTTGATCCATGGCCCGGATATAGTCGTCGAGACCGGCCATCACGCGCTCAGCGGAAATCTGGACGCATTCAAGCGGAAGGCCGAGCTGCCGGGCGGTTTCCTTGCTGAGCGCCGTCTCATCGAACTCGTTCTCGCTGAACCCGATGGTTACCGCGGTCACATTTGCATTCCCCGCCTTGCGCGCCAGCGCCCCCAGGCACGCGGAATCGGCGCCGCCGCTTAGAAACAGGGCGACGGGCACGTCGGAAATCAAGTGACGCTGCATGGCCCCGAAAAGCACATCTCCAAGCCGATCACTCACGTCGGCGGCGGTTGAACGTTCACGTGAGATGCAAGAACGGTCCAGACTCCGGTACGCCTGCACGTTCCATGCGCCATCCTGCCACGTTGCCAGGTGCCCGGGAGGCAGCGGCTCGACTCCATCGATCATTGTCCAGGGCGGAGGAACGTGGCCGAGCTGGAGATACACACGCAACGCCTGAGGACTGATGCGCGGCTCAACCAAACCGGAGGCGAGCAGGCCTTTCACTTCCGAGGCGAAGATCAAGCGGCCATTCTGCCGCGCATAATAGAGCGGCTTGATGCCTAAGGCGTCGCGCGCCAGCAGAAGCTTATGCCGGCGCGCGTCCCAAATCGCAAAAGCAAACATTCCCTGCATCTTCTGGACACAAAGATCGCCATACTCCTCATAAAGGTGCAGAACCACTTCGGTATCCGTCGTGGAGCGGAACGAATATCCTCTCGCGATCAAATCTTGGCGCAGGTCGGATGCGTTGTAGGTTTCCCCGTTGTAGGTGATCCACACGGTGCCGGCAGGATTGGACATCGGCTGGCGGCCGCGGTCGCTCAGGTCCAAAATCGCGAGGCGAGTGTTCGCCAACAGACATCCAGCCGAAGAGATCACGCCACAGCTATCGGGACCGCGATGCCGAAGGGCCGCGACCATCTTCTGCGCCGCCGGAAGCAGGGTCTTCGCGGAAGCATCGTCAACCAAGCCGGCGATACCGCACATCTGGTTACAATCCTCCGGCGAAGACCGCGGCGTTTTGCACGCCGGCAGCCTTCGCGGCGCGCGGCACTCTTTGCGAATCGCGAGCCAAATGGGGCAAGCGGAAAAGCACACCAATGAGGAGCCAAAGGTAGGCGTTCATAACGTAATTTTGGTAAGGCGCCATGCCGTTATAGGAAAACGGCACCAGCAACAGGAGGGCGTACCAGAAAATCGATAGCGCCAGGGGAAAATAAGCCGTCTCGCGCAACCGCCTGACAACCCTCCAGGAGAAGTAGAGCAGCGACGTAGTCCATGCGATCCAAAGAATAGGACCCAGAATTCCCATCTCCAGGATCAGCGTGCCCCAGCCGTTTTCCACCCAAAAATTAATGGGCGGCTGTCCCAACACTTTCGCTACGTACTGCATGCCCAAGGATGCGGTACCGGTGCCATCGCCGTAAAGCCATCGCGGATGCTGCAGCGCGAGGATCAGATTGTTGAGCGGATAATCCCAGGTTCGATTGCGCAGCTCGGAGGCCGAACTGGTGGGAGAAAGCGTTTCCGAATAGAAGGCCCAGCTGGCTCCAATCGATTTGGGGAAAAACTGCAGCATGAGGAAGAGGCCCGCGGCGGCAACCAGAAACGCCCGGCGCATGGCCTTGACCAGATAGCGGCCTTCGCCCCAGCGCCAGGGCGCGCCCCAAAAGAAACCGGCCGAGAGCACCAGAACGCTCATCGCTACGTAGATCAGCGATCCGCGCGACGCACTTTGCACCGCCGCGACCACCGCAATGCCAACTCCCAAAAACCCATAAGCCGCCCGGCGCCGCCGCGTCAGGAGGAAGTAAGCCTGCAAACCCAGCGCCAATATGACCAGGAGAATGATATAGGAAGCGAAGCGGCCGCCGCTGACGAAGACCGAAGTCGGTTCCGGGACCGCTTGGTGAGTGAGCGGCGAATAGCGGGTGAGGTTTCCCAATTCTTCGAGCTCTGGAGCGAGTACCGACGGGTTCAAAAAGCCGAGACCCGCCACGGATTGCACGATGCCGACAACGGCAATGACCAGCCCCAAGGCGACGTTATAAATGAGCAATTGCTCCGCATCAGCCGCGGTTCGGACGAATGCATATCCCGCATAAACCAGCGGGACGTAATAGAAATAGAGCTTCAAGCCAAGGAAACCGTAGAGCACGCTCGGAGTCCATGTGTTGAATACCTGAATAAAGGCCAGGGAAAAGAACATCGCCAGCGGCACCATGAATGGCGGCTTGAACCAGGCAACTTCGCCGCGCCACTTTGCCCGCCAGAGCGAGAGATAGGTGATCGCGGCCAGGACGTCCTTACCAAAAAATAGAATGAGCCCGTTACCCAGGTACTTGCGCGCCAAGTCTTCGAACAATAGCCAGAAAATGAAAAAGAAGACGCCTTTCCGCCAATCCGTCAGCGTAGCCACGACGATGATGACCAGCGCAATGCTCATGCCGCCCATAATCAGCACGGTATCCGATCCGGTAATGATCCAATTCGAGAGTCCCCAGACGATTCCCAGCAGGCCAGCGAGCAGCAGCAATCCCTGCATCTGCCTCCACTGATGAGCGGTAATCAGATCGCGCGTACTCACTTCAGTTTGCCGGCTGGCCCTGCTGCCGAACGCTCCCGTCTCTTTGCTCGATCTGTTCCATCATCAGGCTGCGATTGGCGAAATATACTCCCAAATCGCCCGCGAAACGTTTGGGCACTCCGACGATTTGATTCTTAACCATCATCGACCATGAGATCGGTCCTCTGGCGGGGATCATTTGGGTGCCCCATTGCACCATCAAACCGGCGTTCCAGAGAATGAGAGCCGCGACGCTGAGGGCGGCAGCTCTCATCGCCTTCGATGGATTGCCCAGAAGTCCTGCAAGCGTCTGCAGCAGTGCCGCCAGGCCGATGACGAAAGCTGGAGTGAAAGAGATGAAAAATCGGTTTCCGAAAGAGGACAGGCCGTCCCAATTCGTGAAGCTGGCGACAAGATACAGGTACACCACAAACGCTGACAGCAACCCGCCACCGAAAACCGGTTGAGTGCGCGCAAGGAGAACGAGGCCAATCAGTGCCGGCAGCAATACCGGCGTCCAACTCAGCAATCCATGATCGGAGGAGAACAACACCGCGAATATCTTGGGAGAGGTCCAAGACCAGCTATTGAAGCCCGGATAGCCGCTCTCCAAGACTTTGCCATAGATCAACCATTTGGTTAGGAGCGTTGGCGTGAGCGCCAGCATCGTCACGAGGGCGAAGAGCGCGCACTCTTCCAGTCGTTTCAGCAGCGGCTCTTGGTTCGCTGAATCAACCGACTGTCGATAGCGGCTCACTACTTCCCACGCGATCAAGACCAGAAAGATGGCGTTCAGATAGTAGACGTTGATCATCAACCCGCTCAGCGCGCCCAAAAGCGCCCACTGCGGCCAATTCCTTCGTGACCGGGTCCTGTTCCAATACCAAAGGAATAAACTCACGGCAAAAGCCGAATGAGCGTGAGACCAGGACGGATTGAAATACATGTACACCGGAAGCGAACTGGCAAACCAAATCGCCAGCGTCGCCAGGAAGGCCCACTTCTCCGCAAAATACCGCCGAGATAAATCGAATGAGAGCAGCAAACCCAGAAAGCCGTAAAACGCCGTGCTGGCTGCCATGGCGACTCTGTAGGGCCGCGAAAATCCGTCGGCCGGAATATCGAAGCCCAGGCGGTCGGCGGTTTTGACAAATCCATGGGCCAGCAGCAAAAAGGGAGCCCACAAGATGGCCGGGCCGACCGAAAAATGGTCGTCAATGTGGCCGGTAACGGTATATTCCGCCGGGAGTATGCGACCCTGGTCATCCAAACGCCCTTCGGCGAATGAGGCGTTGGCATGCAGCCAGTCCGGCGCAAAATCCAAGCGATGTTCGATGAGCAGCGAACGAGCGTAGGCGTAATAGCCAACCCCGTCGCCGCGGACCCATGGATTTACAAAGGGCAGGGAGACGGTAAATAGCAATACCAGCCAGGCCATGAGATGTTTCGATTGCGGAATGCCGACCTGCTGACAGGGCATGCCGCGTTGAGGTACGGCGCGATTCTGAAGGAACTCATCGAGTCCCGGCGGCGCCGCGGTTCCCGTCCCCAAAACCGAGCTCACCCGATCACCTCTCGATAAAGGTCCAGGTGTTCCTCAACCATGCGCGCCTCACCGAAAAGTTTCAGGGTGCGCTGCCGCGCTCTCGTGCCAATCTCATTCACGATCCCAGGCTCCTGCAAAACACGCTCCATGCAGGAGGCTAGCTGCTCGGCGTTGCCGGCCGAAAACTTCAAGCCCGTCTCGCCCACGACCTCGCCTAATCCGCCGATATCGGAAGCGAGGACGAGCCGTCCCCGCATCATCTGTTCGATGGCCGCCAGGCCGGCGGTCTCTTCCATTATCGACGGCACGATGACCGCGGCGACGTCGGCTGTGGCTCTGCGGAACGCCTCTCCATTGAGCGTGCCCATGAAAATAACCTGAGAGCGCAAGCCGTTTTGCTGAACGAGCTCTTCCAATCGCGCCCGCTCGGGACCATCGCCGATGAACTTGAGCCGGAAATCAAATCCCCTTTTGCGAATTCGAGACGCTGCGTCCAGCAGAACGGTGAGCCCCTTTTCCTCCACCAGGCGCCCTACGAACCCAAAGCAGAGCGGCGCAGACGAAACCGGCAATCGAGGAATCGCTTCGCCCTGCAGGTCCGGCACACCGTAATAGACGGTACGCGATCGGGGAAGCTGCAGCCGCCGCTCTACGTGCTGGCTGATGGCTGCGTTGGCGGATACCCGGCGGCACATCCAGCTTCGCGGAAACGCGATCAGCAACTGCCAAATGGCGCTCAGCCAGTTGTTTGCCTGGCCGGTTGCTTTGGCTACGCACCGCACACACTCCGCGTATTGTCCGGCCAAGAAATGCCCTGGGCATGCGTTTTGGCGCGGAGCGTAGAGGAGCAAACCGTTGGGGCAAATCGCTTGATAACCGTGATGTTCGATTACGATCTTTTTTCGCCGCAGCAGTCCGATCATCAAGGGGATGAACGCAGGGCCGGCGAGGTGAACGATGTCCGCCTGGCCCAGCAATCGCCATAGATCGGTGAAACCCGGATTTCTGACAACTCGATAGGTAAGATCACGATCGTTGAATGTACCGGCAGGGGTCTTGGTAACGACCGTGGCTTGGTTTCCCCTAGCCAGCAGTCCCTGAGCAAGTTGCGCCACGGCCTGCTGCGCGCCGCCGACTCCGGGAAGAAAGTCCGTCGAGTAGAGCAGGACTGCGATCGGGCGAGCGCAAGGAATCTGCGCTTGCGGAACACTCGCTGAAACCGGAAGTGCCGTAATCGTGTTCATCTCGACTCAGTCGGCACCGAGCGCTTCGATCCAGCGCTCGGCAATGCGGCCCCAGGAGAACCACTCGCGGAAAACAGCGCGGTTGCGCGCACCAAAATCGAGCCGGCGCTTGCGATCGAGCAGGAGCGCGGAAAGCTGATTCCCCAGCGACGCGAGGTCGTCCTGCGGGACGAAAACGATGCCTGCGTGCGTCAGGGGCCAAGCAGTTTCAGTGCTCTGGTAGGCCACGATCGGCAATCCACAGGCGATCCCCGCCAAGCCGCTGCCGCGCCGGCTGGAAAAGCCGCCGCGCACAAAGAGCAGCACGTCGCTGGCAGCCAAGCGAACGCTAATTTCGCGCTCAGTGCACAGGCCTTCGACTCTCAAGCGCACGCTGCTGCCGGCAAGCGCGTCGCGCAGCAAAGGTTCCGCTTCTTTCGCGCCGCGGCCCAGCACCAGGAGTTGCAGTTCGCCAGCCGTGGCGCAAGCATGCCGAACGGCATGCACAATCGCTTGGACCTCGCGAGTTTGCGCTGCCGGCCACGTGGTCACCCCGAAAACGGCCACCGTGGGAATCGCGTCGCGAACGGGAACGAACCCCTCTCTGGCCAGGTCGTCGAGCGAGGGGATGTTCGCTCCGACGGGAATAAAAACGCTTTTCGCCAGAGCCGGCAGCCAGGACGCGGAATCGACGGGTACCGGAAGTATGGCGCGCGCCGCGCTTTTGCTCAGGTGGCGCATGATTCTTTCCTGGAAGTGGACGCGAACCCGGTCGACCGATCGAGGTCCCGCGATCGCGTATACATCGTGAAATACCACGGCGGTCCGGCAGCCTCGCAACTTGAGAATCCCGAGTATGAATGGCGCGGCCCAGGGGAAGCCTCTGCGCGACCACATCAGCGCCGTGTAGTGGAGCACAACCCAGTGGCCTCGCCAAGCGCGGCTTTCCCTCCAGAGTCTCCGCAACGCGGCAAACCAGCCCTGCGCCTGCCAGCGGATTTCCCGTATTACGCAGGAGATTCCGCGCCGTCGCAGCGCATCGCCGAGGCAAATTGTGTAGTCGCGAACAGCGTCCGTCGGCTCATCCCGCCGGCCGAGCAGCATGATCACGGGACGACCGCGCTCCGCTTCGGCGATCGATTCCGGAGCAGCAGAACTTTCCCGCAAGGTCCACGGGGCTGCGTTCACACATCACCTGCCAGCACCGTATTTTCCTCGGTGTTCGGATGCCGGAGCGTCAGACGCTCCTTTTGCGCCTGGTTCGAACGGCCGCGCAACGCCGGCACGCTGGCTTCTATCCAATCTCGCGCTCGCAAAGACGGCCGTTCCACCAGCCAGTAAGACCCTTCGGCGCAGGCGAACAAAGCCAGAAATGAGACGGGGAAAGGCCAGGAATGGCCGGCAGTGAACATCTGCTGCCAGAGATAGAGACTGTAGGAAATGACTCCCAAATGCCGGACAGGGGCGAGATTGAGAGCGTAGCCCATCCGGCTCGCCGGCTTGCAAACAACATAGAGCATGACGATGGAGATCAACAAACCACGGAGCGGATAACCAATCAGCCAGTCATACCTGGATTGGAAACGCTCCGACAATATCGGCGCGATCAGGATGTACACGATGGAACCGCAGACGATATCGGCGCGCAGCAGCTTATTTATCGCGGCGTGGAATCGCGGTTCATCCCAGAAAAGCGCGATGGCGCAGCCAAACATAATCGTGTCCAGGCGAGTGTGCAGCATCACGGGCACCATTCCTCGCAAGGAAGGCGCCAGCACATAAGTCGCCAGGCGTAATGCCGGAGAGAACACGATGCAGGCGAGCGCCAAATAACGACTCTTCCGCTTGCCCAAAAGAACCAGGAGAGGAGGCCACGCCAGGTAGAACTGTTCTTCCAGGCTGAGCGACCAGGTATGGGCAAGCAGCCAAGAAGGCGCGTGGCTCATATAGTTCCAGGTATATGTAGCGGCGCTGATGAGATTTCGGCGGTCCTGAGGCACGAAACCCCAGACGGAGAGAACGACGACGGTTGCCAGATAAACGTAAAACGGAGGAAAAATTCGGAAAAAGCGCCGCAGATAGAAGCGCCTCAGGCTGATCGCGCCGTTCGCTTTATCCTCTTGCAGCAAAATATAAGTGATCAAGAATCCGCTGATCACAAAAAATACGTCTACACCGGATTGTCCGGCCCAGCTCAACTGCACAAAAGGAAAACGCCCCTCCAAACCAGGCAGATAGGCCAGATAATGGCCCACGATCACCAAGCCGACGGAGGCCGCCCGGAGCCCATCGAGCGAAGGAATTGTGCGCGAGGAGGTGGATGGCATATCTGTCTCAGGCCGGAGAGCCGACGGCAACATCGATGACCGCCGCCTGCGGTCTCTCCGTTAGGACTCGCAGAAGCTCGTGTGACCGGCGCTGCAACGAAAACTGCTGGGCTCTGAAGCGCGCTCCTGCCGTCAATCGTCGGCGCAAGGACTCGTTGCCGATTGCTTCGCGCAACGCGCTGCTGAGTGCGGCCACATTGCCCGGCGCGACGAGCAAGCCGCACTCGCCCTCAACGATAATCTCTTTCAAGCCGCCCACGGCCGAGGCGATCACAGGGACGCCACAGGCCAGAGCTTCCAAAGCCACCAGGCCAAACGGTTCGATCAACGATGGAACGACGCAAATATCCACCGAGTTCCAGAAGTGAGGCATTTTGGAATGTGGGATGGTCCCGACGGAATTTACCAGGCCCCTGCGCTCCATTTCCTGAATGCGCGCGGTTGATTCCGCCGTGCCGGGAGCATGGTCGTCGCGCTTCCAAAGCGCGGCGCCGCCGGCCAGATAAAGCTGGGCTGTTGGAAACGCTGTTTTCACTTCAGCCCAGGCATCGAGCAGCTCTGAAATACCCTTGCGGCGGCACCATTGGCCTGCAAAACCGACGCGGATCGAACTTTCCGGGTGCCCCGGCGGCGTTTCCTTCCGCGGAGCGAATAATTCAAGATCCACGGCGTTGCGCACAACAACGGCCTGAGGCGAAGGAATGCGCGCGTGCTGCTCCAGAAAAATCTGGCGTTCACTTTCGCTGGGGAAAAGATAGCGAGCCCGCTCGAATCGCGAAATCCATAGAGGCCAATTCCAGCAACGGGGCAGCGGCGTGGTCCAATCGAACCGCACCACCGTGCGTTCGGGCGCACAGCCCGCTAAGGCCGGCTCATTGTAGGCCAGGATCAGCGCCTCCGGCTCTTTTCGCAGGAGCCCTTGCGCGTATTCAATCGTGTTGAGCTGGGCACAGCGGGTATGGAACGGAAGTATCGTTACCGGAGCTCCATTGCGCGCGGCACGCGCGTACACGCGCACGGATATGCCGGCGTCCTCGAGTATGCGAGCATCCTCCCAAAGCACAACCTCGGACCCGCCGCAGGGATCGTCTCCCAATATGCAAAGCCGGCTGGCCAGAAGCGCCACGCCGGTCTTTCTGAGCTTTGATTCGTCCATCATCGCCAATTCCGCGGCGCACGGCGCCGTTTGACCAAGCCCGCCAGAACCAGAGCCCGAGACAATTCGCCGACTCCGATGACCGCGCCGCCCCAGCAGCCTCTGAATGCGGCGTGACCAAAAGCTCGGAGTGAGGTTTGCAGCGAACGCTTGGCGAGAGCGCGGCGCTCGCCGGGCGGAATCTTGATGCGGTCGCGAAGCCACCAACCGCCTTCGTTTCCCCCGCGCCAGGCGCCGGCCAGCATTCGGCGAGGACTCGCTTCTCCCCGCGCCTTGTGGTGCCACACCCGAGCATCCTGGACAAATCCCGCCTGGACGCCGGCTCGTTCCAGCCAATCGTTCTCTTCGACGGGGGGCCGCACGGTTTCGTCAAATCGCGCGCGGTTAAAAACAGATCGATAGGCGGCCATGTTGCATGCTGCAGGGACGATCTCTCCCCTCCGGCCGTGGGGCGGCGACAGAATTTCCGAGAGGTAGCCGCTGATCTCCTCGCGATGCCTGCCGACGATGGGCCCTTCGAGCGTCAGCTGAACGGGCCCGGAAACCACGGGGCATTCGTTCGATAGTCCAGCCAGGAGCTTCCACAGCCAGCCTTCGGTGACCAGCACGTCGTCATCGATGAAGACGATGGTCTCGCCGGCGGCAACGTCCAGAGCGGCGTTTCGTGCGGCGTTTGCCCCCATCGGGCGCTCTTGCCGCAAATAGATCACCTTCCATCCGCTGGCATCCCGAAACTCTTCCACTGTCTTTCGCGTGTCATCCGCAGAGCAATCGTCGGCGACAATCACTTCGATGGAGGTCGCTTCGAGGGACGGGGCTTCGCGCGCGCCCACGGGAAGCGCAGCCAAACACAAAGTCAGCGTCGCGCAGCGATTTCGCGTGGGAATGACGATGGAAACGGATGAAACCGAAGCGCATGTCTGCGCAACGCTCGCGGTCAGCGCTTCGAGATTCATCTGCGCACCGGCGCGGCGGAGGAGTTTGCCGGTTGGAGTGCCGGTGCAGTCTCTGCACGCCGGTTCCGCTTGCTACGCTTTATGGGCAGCAGACAGGCGACCGGAAGAGCCAAATGCCTCCAATTGCAACAACGACCGTTGGCCGCAAGGATAAAGGGAACGAGAAGGCCCGCCCACGCGCCTTCAACAACTTTGTGCCCGGTCCGGCTGGCGACGTAAGCCTTCCTTTCGAGAATTTTGGCGCGCAAGAGATTCGCGTGCCGGCTCGATAGGAAACGCCGAAAATTCGGGCTCCTGAGCAGAAACTCCCACATGTACATTGTTTCCTGGTTAGAGGCGGCGTTCCCGAACCCCGCGTTGTTTCCGTGGATTCGATAGGCCGCCAGCGCATCGGGTAGATAAGTCACGCCAAAACGAAGCGCCCCGGCAAGCAGCGCACCATCCACCGCTCCGCCCACTTCAGGCGGCAAGGGGAATAAGTCCTGGACACAACTCCGGCGGACACAACACGTATTGGGCACGCCCCGGAAACGGCCACACGCCTTCGGGAGAGGATACAAAAAGCTTGCGTCCTCGCATTCATCGAGCGTCAGAAGCAGAGACTCGGCCGGGTGTTGCTGGTCCCATGGGAAATGAAGGGCGCGGCCGTAAGCGTCCACATAGCTGACCTCGTGAACGACGCCGCCGATGCCGGACTCCTTTTCCAGGCAATGCAACACGCGCGCAAGCTTATTGGGCTCCCAATAATCGTCGGCGTCCAAATGACAGACGATCTCGCCGCTGGACAAAGAAAGCGCTCGACCGAAAGCCGCCGGCTTGCCGGCGTTTTGCTGATAGACGTAGCGGACTTCCGGAAATTGCTTCATCAGTTCGGGGGTGCCGTCGGTTGAGCCGTCGTCGACGACGACAATCTCATCGGGCGGACGCGTCTGGTTCAACACGCGCCCCAGGCACTGGGGCAAATAGCGGGCGTAGTTGTAGGTGGCAATCAGGACTGAGACCCGCTCGCTCACCGCGCACCCTCCACGAGTTTAGCCAGCATGGCTTCGGTTAGCCCACAAACGGCGTCAATCGGTTCAGTCATCCTGCATGGACCGAGCGCGTTCGTCCGCGCGCACAAAAGTGTTTCTGTGCACGCCCAGCGCATGCCGCAACTTAAAAGTGCTTTTCAAGATCCAATACCAAAGCTGGCTCGCGTAGGTGCCCAGGAAAAAAGTGAACGGCACGTGCCAGCGGCCGGGCTTGTCTTCCACGCGGCCATCGACGAGCCGGTGCGTGGCGTGTTCGATCCTGTACAGATGCCATTGGCCGCCGGCCAGCGCGCGATTGCGCGTGGATTCGGCGTCTATCCGCACGCCTTCGAGCCCAGCGGGATGATACGAGTGGTCATGATTCTGATGAATCGCCAGCACGTCCGCGCTGGCGTCGACCACCGGCGCTCCCATCGAACGAGCCTTCCAGACCAGCCAATGATCCCAATACACTCGCCCGATCACGAAAGGGGGCATGCGCGAATACAAGCCGCGTGAGAAAACGAAATAATCCACGGCCGCCGGCGATTGCATTTTGCCGGCGCGCAGAGCCTCGTCACGTAAATGCGTTTTCCAAACCGGCTCGGCAAAATGAATCGGACCCTCGATGGGCGTGTCCCACCTCTGGCCAATCATCAGGAAGGTCTTCGAGAAGCGTGCGGCGGCAGCAATCGCTCGAGCGAAGGAGTCCAGAAAGATAATGTCGCAATTCGCGTAGCAAAGCAGATCGTGCCGCGCCATTTGTTGCGCGCGGGCAAACATATCGTCCAGCCGAACGCTGCCATATTCGCTGTGGAGCACGTCCGGCACGTGGTGAATTCCGAGGTCGGCGGCAACTTCGCGAGCCCCCGGAACATCCCCAAAAAGAATCACCTGACAATCCGGATGGACGAGCGTCCAACTGCGAAGCGCGTTCCGCTGCCTGGTGAGATCGGCGCCGCGAAACGGTTTGGCAGTGGAAAAAATAGTGAGCATCTATTTGCACGCAGCCGGGGCGAATTCATGCATGGCTAACATTAACGGATGCCCAACATGCGGCGCCGCCGGAGCGTGGCCACCTTTTCAGACCATGGTTTCAGCGCAAACCGGCCCAGTCGCGCCACCTGGTTCCACGTTCTCCCCACGGTGCTGATCCAGGGATCCGGCGAGGTTGCAGCTTCCGCCATCTTGGCCAAATAAGCGGCATTCAGCGGCTCGGTAGAGGCCGCTAACATGGTCCGCACTCGATGCTTTCGCAAACTCGCCGAGAAGTCCGGATGAGAAGGCAGCTTCAGAAAGCGATAAACAAAGGGGAAGCCCGCGCGATACAGCATCTTGGCCAGGCACGCTTCGGAAGGATAAAAAGCGACATAGCGAAGGCCCTGGTCCTCGCCGTGGCCTTCATCGCGCAAATGAAGAATTGGGTTGGGATCATCCATGCACATGCTCTCGATGACCAGCAGCTTCCCGGTAACATTCCGCAGTTGGCGAATGACGCGAAACGGATTTTCCAGGTGATAGAGCAAGCCCAGAGCGAGCACCAGGTCAAACGAGCCAATTCCAAAACTGGCAATCTCCTCGGCTTCGCCCACGTAGACCTTCAAGCCAGTTACGCGAGACCTGGCTTCTTCCGCGTTCTCGGCGCGGCCTTCGAATGCATTGACCTCAAAGCCGAACTGATGAAGCAGGGCCGCGAAATGGCCGACTCCGCAGCCCACGTCGAGAGCGCTATTCAGCTGCAGACCGCTCTTCCACTCCGGCAATAGATGGCGCAGAAATTCGATACGGGCGTGATCGAGAGCCCGGTAATGGGGCTGGTCGAAGACGAAGGGGCTAGGCAACCTCGACTCCTTCGCCTTCCGTGACGACGGCTTCGCAAGGAAGGTTGAGCACGCCATTCCATTCGTCCCGAGCATGCTGAAGATTCGGAGTGGACACGATCATCTTCGGCAGGCAATCCCAGGAATCGAGAAGCTTCCCTTCTTCCCACAAACTCACCTGCCAAAAATACGGCCCCGGGCGCAGCGGCAGGCACGGAAACGTATAGGAAATGGTGTGCAGTCCAGGTTGCAGTCGAAGACCGTCCATCGCTTTAGCCCACAGGAGTTCGTGATTCGCGGTGAACAGCGCAACGCCATGGTGGCCGCGGTAAACCGCGGCGTCGAGCCGAAGATCGAAACGCACCGTAACCTCTCCCAGAGACTCGAGCCGGTTCGGATTGTCGTCCTCTCCTGCGCCGCCGAAATACCATTTCACGAAGCGAGTTCCTCCGCCGCGCTCGGAGGCTTGACCCGGACCTTGCAATTCTCCTTGCGACATTGCTGTTTCGTAGGCGCTCACGACCTCAGCGGTCGCGCCATCCATGAGCAGCCTCCCGGAATCGATCCACAGAACGCGAGAGCACAGCCGGCGAATTTGATTCATCTGGTGGCTCACAAAGAAAATGGTGCGGCCGGCCCGCGCCACCTTGTCCATCTTGCCCAGGCATTTCTTTTGAAAGGCAAGGTCGCCCACAGCCAGCACTTCGTCAACCAGCAGAATTTCCGGTTCCAAATGGGCCGCCACGGCAAAGGCCAGCCGCGTCTGCATGCCGCTGCTGTAATGCTTCAGCGGAGTGTCCAGAAATTCGGGGATTTCCGCGAAGGCCACAATCTCGTCGAACTTACGCAGGATTTCCCGCCGCTTCATGCCCAGAATCGCGCCGTTCAGAAAAATGTTCTCGCGCCCGGTCAGTTCTGGATGAAATCCCGTGCCGACCTCGAGCAGGCTGCGCACGGCCCCCCAAATCTCGGCGGAGCCCGCCGAAGGCTCGGTCACCCGCGAAAGAATTTTGAGCAGAGTGGTCTTGCCGGCGCCGTTGCGGCCGATCACGCCGATCACTTCGCCCTGCTGCACCTGGAAGCCGACCTCGCGCAGCGCCCAAATCTCTCCGCGTTCGGCGACACCGTTCGGTTCCTGGTGCCAAAGCCGCGCCGGCGAGCGCAAGATTTCCTCTATGCGGTCGCGCAAGGCCAGATACCGTTGCCGCGGGACAATCCGGTAGCGCTTCCCCAGCCCGCTAACGCGAATGGCGGGCTCACACGACATCAGCGATCCTGCCTTCCGTTCGCCGGAAATAGGAGAGCCCGCTCAGGAGCACCAGCATCACGGCGACGGCGGATGCGCCAATCAGCGGTCCCGGAGCCACTCCTTGGCCGGTAAGCGCCCAGCGAAAGCCCTCGATTACTCCGGCCATCGGGTTCAGCCCATATATCCAGCGCCAGCGCTGCGGAACCAGCACGGTGGAATAAGCCACCGGCGATGCAAACATCCAAAACTGGATGAGAAAGGGGACCACGTAACGCACGTCTCTATAGATAGCGTTCAGCGCGGAAAGCCACAGGCCGAAGCCCAAGGCGGTAACCACGGCGAGCAATAGGAATGCCGGCAGCAGAAGCACGGCGCGTCCTGGGACGATTCGATAGTAGGCCATCAACACGATCAGGACGCCGAAAGCGGCGGCGAAGTCCACCAGGCCGGAAAGCACGGCCGAGATCGGCAGCACCACGCGCGGAAAATAGATTTTGGTGATCAGCCGCTGCTGCTCGACCATGATGTTCGTGGCGTTTTGCAACGACGTGGCGAAGTAGCCCCAGGGCAAAAGGGCGCAATAGTAGAAAACCGGATAGGGCAATCCATTGGTCGGCAGCTTGGCCAGCTTGCCGAAAAACAAGCTGAAGACCAGCATGGTCAGGAAAGGCTGCAACACGGCCCAAGCCAGCCCAATGATCGTCTGCTTATAGCGAACCTTGATGTCGCGCCAGACGAAAAAGTAAAGCAGTTCGCGGTAGGCCCATACTTCGTGCAGCCGAAAGTTCAGCGTCCCGCGCGAGGGGCCGATTCGCACCAGGGCCGGAGCCGGAGCGTTAATCTCGGTTGGAAAAGCTGTAGCCATTCGTTCTTCGCCTACTTCATCGCTCCCGCGAAAGGCGCCCTCAAACCGCTCGCACGCCTTGAATCTGCTCTCTTTCCGCGGACACCATCTCTTCCAAAATGCCTGGCAATTCCCGAGTGATCTTCCAATCCGGGTAATGAGACTTCAGCTTATTCAAATTCGAGATGTAGCAAATGTGATCGGCCTTGCGCGGCTGCTCGCGATATTTGTGAACGATTTTGCGTCCAGTGATCTCTTCCACCAGGGCAATCGCCTCGACGACGGAGACGCTGTTCTCGCGCCCGCCTCCCAAGTTGTAGACTTCGCCGGGCCGCGGCTTCCGCGCAAACTCCTCGAAGGCGCGCACCGCGTCGTAACTGTGGATGTTGTCGCGCACCTGCTTGCCCTTGAACCCAAAAATCGTATAACTCTCCCCGCTCGTGGCCACTTTTACCAGATAGGACAGAAAGCCGTGCAGTTCCACGCGGAATGCTGCGGCCCTGTCATGCAGCCTGCCCGGAAAATCCCCACGTTGAGCCCAAAATATCTTCCGTACTCCTGCGCGTAAATATCCGCGGCCGCTTTGGAAGCTCCGAAAAGCGAGTGCAGCGTGCGATCGATCCGGCAGGTCTCATCGATGCCGTCGAAATCTCCGGGATCCGCGTGGTCGTAGCGGGTGGGCAGCTCTTTTAAACTTCTCTCGTTGGGCGCCTCGCCATACACCTTGTTGGTGCTCAAAAAAAATAAAAGCGGCATCGGGACAATGCTCCCGGAGGGCTTCGAGCAGATAGATCGTTGCCAAGGCATTCACTTCGAAGTCGAGCAGCGGAATTTCTGCCGCCTTGTCGTGGGAAGGCTGGGCCGCGCAATGCGGCACCAGGTCAAAACGCTCCTGGGCGAAAACGTCGACAACCCGCACCCGATCGCGCAAATCCATATCGATGTGCGTGAACCGCTTGGTGCCTTCTCTCAACCTGCGCAAGTTCCATCGCGTATCCCCGGACGCGCCAAAAAAGATGCGCCGCATATTGTTGTCGATCCCGGTGACGCGATGGCCCAGCCGGTCAAAATATTCCACGGCTTCCGAACCAATCAGCCCGTTGCTGCCGGTAACCAGGATGTTCCAGGTTTTCACGCGATCTTTCCCGCAACTGAAGCTGTTCCCGGCCGACGATGGCCTCTACGCGCTCGCCTGCGAGGCCGCCCGGGCGCCGCCACGCGATCGTCAGGCGCTTTGCTAAGCGTCCAGCTTCAAATCTTCTTTCCTTGAATTTTCTTTTTGGCTGCCGTTGGTTCCGTACGCATAGGGGTAGTATCGATACGAATAGTAGTAATTGGGCGAGCTGGCATCCACGGCGTTCAGCACCACCCCCAGCACACGCGATTTGACGCTATGGAGCAAGTCGCGCGTGCGCGTGAACGCTTCCTTGGGCGTCTCGCCGCTGCGCACCACCAGAAGCACGCCGTCCGCCAGCGCCGACAAGATGACCGCGTCGGTGGCGGCCATGATGGGCGGAGAGTCGATCACAATGAATTTATAGCGCTTGCGCAGTTCGGCAATCATTTGCGCCAATCGATGCGACGAGAGCAGATCGGCGGAGTTCGGCGGAACCGGCCCGGTGGGAATGGCGTGCAGGTTGCTGATGGCCGGGTGTGGGACAGTAACCACGTCCAGCGAACTGACTCCTGCCAGGTACGAGCTCAACCCGACGTGCTTGGCATCGTTCATATGCAAGGCGCGGCTGATGCCCGGCTTGCGAAGATCGCCATCGATCAGCAGCGTCTTATCGCCGAGCTGCGCGAGCGTCACGCCAATGTTCACAGACGCGGTCGTCTTGCCCTCGTGAGGAAGGGCGCTGGTTACCAGGATGACCTGCGGGGGATGATCGGCCTGCGAAAGCAAAAGCGACGTGCGCAGGGCCCGGAAGGCCTCCGAAATCTGCGATTGCGGCTCCGAATGAGAGAGCAGTGCCAGCCCTTCGTGATATCCATTACCGGAGCCGTGCAGGAGCTTCTGCAGCCGGTTCCGGCGAGCCCCGTTGGTGCTGATAAATGCCGGCACAACGGCGAGAGACGGCAGGCGGGATAACGTCTCCACATCGTCCGGGTTCTTGACCGTATTATCGAGATATTCGCGCAGCAAAGCGAGGCCTACGCCGCCGACGAGGCCAACGAGAATTGCCAGCGTGATATTGCGCGACTTGTTCGGACGAGAGGGAGCCGAGGGAACCAGGGCCGGATCGACGATGCGAATATTGCTGGAACGCAAACCCGCGCTGATGCCGGCTTCCTTGAGCTTCTGCAGCAAACCATCGTAAAGCTGCTTGTTGGCCTCGGCTTCGCGTTTCAAGATGTTGTACTGCACCATCTTGTCGGCCATGGCCGCGGTGTCGTTCTTTTGCTGAGCGAGGGCCTGCTGCAGCAGGCCCTCTCGTTGGCGCGATCCCTGGTATTCCGCCTCGAGCTGATTTCCGATGTTCTTCTTTTCGTTTTCGATCAGAGTTTGAATATCCTTCAGCTGCGCCTCGAGCCGGACCACCTTGGGAAATTTCGGCCCGTACTGATTCAGAGCCTCGGTATATTGCTCGCTCAAATCAGCTTGGCGCTTGAGGCTATCCTGCAGAACCGGGCTCTCTCGCACGGCGGGAAGGGCATCGTAATTACCCGCTTCGGCCAGCTGATAAATGGCCTCTTTGCTGATCCGATCCGCTTGCGCTTCCGTCAAGTCGCGGTTGAGGTCGGCCAGCTTTTGCGTGGTCACGTCCTGCTTTTCGTCCAGGGTCCAGATTTGATTGTCGCGTTCGTATTTGATCCGGGCGTCTTCGGAGGCCTCCACCTTGGCTTTCAATTCATCCAGCTGGTTCGCCAGCCAATTGGACGCCTGAGTGGTGGCCTCGTAGCGGCTGCGGAAATTCTGCTCGATGAAATTGTTTACATGCGCATTGACAATGAGCGCCGCCAGCCTCGGGTCCGTGGTCGCAAACGTGACGTCCAGCAGCCGGCTGTTGGGCACGCGTTTGACCGACAATCCTCCTAGAAACGCTCCCAGGGCGGGAGGGGGCGATACTAGTCCGTCGCTCGGCGCCGCGACGGGCAGAGTTCCCGGCTTGAGGGGCTGGCCCCCGAATCTCGCGTCTTGATCCAGGTTCAGAGACTTGACCGTCTGCATCCCGAGCGTCTCGCTGACCAAAATCTTGGATTGGGTTTCGATGTAATCTTCCAAATCCTGGTAAAGGTCGTAGGGATCGTTTCCCCCAAAAGGCAGAAAATTGGTGTTTTCCCGGTCGATCTCGATCCGCGTGGTGGCCTCGTAAACGGGCTGGATGCGAAAAGTGGCGATGGTCACGATGGTGACCAAGGCCAAAAGGAAGGAGACGATCAGCCACTGATGCTTCCGCAGAATCATCAGGTAGTCGAGCAGATGCGATTCGCGCGGCGCTATCTCCAGCGTGATGTAGGGCGCCCGCGGCGCCAGGCCATCGAGGCCAGCTCCGTGATCCTTGGTAATCAGGTTTGTTTGTTCATCCATTCTCGCTGAACTCTTCCTCGCCAGGCACGGCTGCTTTATTCCACGCGAATGATCGCGGCTCCCGTGGCAATGGCGATGGCGATTTCGGCTGAACGTCGCAGCGCATGCTTACCGGTGCTGTCCGGCACATAAAGAATGTCATTCCTCTGGAGCTCAAGGTCGTCGCTCTTGAGCGTGATGATCTTCTTAACGTCCACCGGCACCTGGAGCCTCTGGGCGCTTCCCGGAGGTTGGCGCAAAATCACGGCCTTGGTCGGCTTGGCCGTCGGCGACAATCCCCCCGCCAAGGACACGATCTTGAGAACGGTCAATTGCTGGCGATCGGTCTCCATTGCAAAACCCCCGGGCCGCTGCACCGCACCGACGGCATAGATCACCCCGGAATGAGGCACGGTTACGACGTCCCCTCCATACAGGGGGATGTTGAACTTCGGGTCGCCGCTGTCGAGCAGGTCGTTCAGGTCGATCGAGATCGAGTCCTTGCTCTCGGTTCCGGCGCCTTGGCTCACTGCCTGCGAGTTCGCAGCTGGATCGGATGCCGAGGCATCGTTCGCGGGTTTGCTCGCAGCGTTGTTCGCGAGGTTGGTCGCGAGATTACCGGGATCGGGAATGGCCGGATCGGGAGTCCCGGGGTCGGGAGTTGCTGGATCGGGCAAACGCCGCACTCGCGTGATCAGCACTTTGCTGCCCGCGTCATCGGTGATGCCGCCTGCCTGCGAGAGCACCTGCAGCAAGGTCATCTGGTGCACGGCCTGAAGCGTGAGCGGCGTTCTCACGGCTCCGATAACCGTTATCGGTTCGCTATGCTGCTCCTTGACCGTAACCGTGATCTGCGGATGCGTTACCAGCCCATTGGACTGCAATAGTTCCGCCAGCTTGTCTTGCAACTGAAATGCGGTGAGGCCGGCGGCCTGCACCTTGACCGGAACCAAGGGGATGCTCACAAAGCCGGATTCGTTCACCCGCACTTCGCGCGAAAGTTCAGGCACATCAAAGACTTCGATCCCTAGAAGATCGCCGCCGCCAATGACGTAGTCGCCTTGCTTGGACTTGTCCGCGAGCGCCAGCTCAGCGATGCGCTCGTTGGTCTGCCGGGCCGACTCCATCTTTTGCAGATCCGTAACTTGGCCCTGGTCCGGCGCCTTCTGTGAGAATGCAACGCCGGGTGCCAGCAGGAAAAAGCAGAAGACAGCCCAGCGGCGAAACGTTCGGCTTTGCCGGCCGGGTACACGAGTACGTTTAGAAAGCATTGGACGAACCCACCACGCGGCTGAAATTATACCGTCGAGACTGTACGGGTCACGTTCAATTTTGACGCTTGTTTCGCATGGGTGCTGTAGGGACTTTCCGGTATTTTCGCGGTGGGGAAAGTGGCCAAAGCCGCTAAGGTGAGGAAGATCAGGGCATTCGCGGGAATATGCAGATTAAAGTCCACCAGGCTATGAGCCAGCAGCGCGCAGCAAGCCGCCACCGCGCCAAGGTGTAAAGCCAAATCCAACCGATCACCGGCCAGAGCAATGCGCCGCCAAGCTCCCAGAAGCAGGAACGCCAGAAAGCATGCGCCTATCATTCCGCCGACAATGCCGGTCTCCGCGAGACCCTCGACGTAATCGTTGTGGGTATGGCTGACGATCGCTCCATCGTAGAGAGTTTCGTATCGAGGAAAAACCTCTTTGAGCGTGCCGAGCCCCGTTCCCGTTACGGGGTGATCCAGGAAAATTCGCCAGGAGTCGCGCAGCATCTCGGCGCGCCGTGCTTCGGTGACTTCCAATTGGCGATAAGATTCGAAACGGTCCAATGCGCGGCCGGCGCCGAGCCAGACCACAAAACCGCCCGCCACGAGCAGCAGCACCGCGCCCGCGACAAGCTGCTTCCCGGCGTGACCGCGCAAAATCGCCAGCATGAGCAGCAGGCCAAGCTCCAGGAAGAATGCCGCAATCCCGCCGCGGGAAGCGGAGAGAAAGAGCGCGCCAATGGGCATCAGGGTCAAGACCCCCAGCAAGGGCAACCGGTCCCGCTCCTCGGCTCGCAATAGAAGGAGGGAAATTCCCAAGGGAATGATCAATTCCACAAAACCCGCGAAGTGATTGCGATTCACGTACGGCCCGAAAGGGATTCCGCCATAGCGCATTTCGCGGAACCAGTAGAGTTTTCCGTTGAAAGTGAAGTGCTGCAGAATTCCAAAGACGGAGACGGCAAATCCCAAAGTGAGCAGAAACCAGGCGAAGGCGCGCCAGTGCCCGAGCGTCTGAAAAGCCTGCACAACCACGAAGAAGAGGAGCGCCAGTGCGGATAGTTTGAGGATTTCGATCTTGGTCGGAAAGGCCACCACGGTGATTCCCGTGTGGTATTGCACCATGGCCCATAGCCACAAGGCAGCCAGCGGCCAAAACAATGGATGCCAGCGGACGCGCGGCGCTCTTCCCAGGGCAAAAAGCAATCCCCACCACACCAAGAGCACGGCAGCCCCGATTTCCAAAACCGCTTCCGACCAAGGCTCAACCACGCCATGGGCGAAGACGCTGAAGGCCAGCAAGGCGCAGACGCCGATTCGCAACCCCCTCATCGGGGCTTCCCCGCGCGGTTCGTGGCCGGCACGAGTGCCACGTCGTCGATCCAGGCCGTTCCCCGAATTTTGTTCCCGAGCTTGTCGCTGCGCGTGCGCCTCAGCACGATTTGCAACAAATTCGTACCGGGACCTGTAACCATCTCTATTTTCTGTTCCGCCCAATTCTGTGAGCCCACCAGATCGGGCGTGGAACGCACGGGAGTTCCCGGCCGTGAGACGTCGCGGATATCGAAGTGTATCCCGCGGTCGGTGGTTAAATCCTCGGTCCGGAAGAAGGCGCTGAAGCGGTAACTTGTGGAAGGCGATACCGGCACATACTGCCAGACGTTCTCGAAATCCACATTGGTCTTGCCATCGAAATCCACGCGTAGCGATCGCCTTCCTGAGTGCAGATCCTCCTCGTCCCACCTGATCTCCGCGCCTTCGACCGGGAGGAAGCGCCAGTCGAAGCCCCCGTCCAGCGGATCGTTTTCGAATCCGCCATTCCACACCAGCGATCCACCGGCGTCCGATTCGCGCGGAACACCCGCGGCTTGCAGCGCCTGGTTCCAAACGACGCGCGCTTCGTCCACATGTCCGGTGGCGATAAGCATGTCCAGCAGCGGAAAGGCATCCGCTGCCGGAAAGGATTCACGGTGAGCGGCAATCCGCTTCCACACAGCCATGGCGGCCAGCGGCTCCCTGGCCTGCACGAAAAATTGGATCGCTCCCCAATTCTCGTCCGGCCCGTCGGGCAAAACCGCCTTCAAAATTTGATCGATATCGCGCGTGCTGCGCCAGCACACCGAGATCGCGGATACGGTCAGCTTGGAATCGACGGCCAGCGCGTCATGAATCTGTTGAAAAGCCTCCGGCACCCTGCCTTGCCGCAAAAGGAAGTTTCCAAACCGCCAGGCCGCATCCGCCGAAATCGGGTAGAGCTCCCGGGCCTTCCGAAAAGCCTGCTCCGCGTCGGCCACATCGCCGGCGCTCTCGTAAGCGCCGGCAAAATCCATCCAGTAGAAAGGGGAGCCGGGATTGAGGGAAGTGGCGCGCCGATAATAGTCGAGAGCCAAGGGCAAATCGGAGTGTGCGAAATCCAACTGCCGGTAGCGAGCCAGTTCATACCAGCGGTCGGCATTTGAGGGTTCCATCTGGGCCGCCCGCAGCCACTGCGCTGGGTCCGTGGATCCCGCCCAGTGTGCGGCAACGGCATGGTGGGCTCCCGAAAACGCCAGGGAGCCTGCCGCGGCGACGATCGCGGCAAATGCCAGCCATCGCCAAATCGGCCCAATCGGATCGATCTCCGCTGTGCGCATCCGCGTCTCGCCGCCGTGCTGGGATGTATCACAGCTCAAACGGCTGCGCAAAGATTATGAGGCCGCTGTGAGAATATCCGATGAACGGATTTGCCGCCGGATTCGCCGCCGATACAAACACTCACCAGCGCGCGAGACAGTCGAGAACGCTAAGAGTAGCGGGGAGCCTATCGAACTTCGGTCAACGAACCTCGTTCAACGAACCTCGATCAACCCGGCTTCCAGGAGATCGCTCAGCAAGGCCAGCAGGTCGCGTTGGCACCGCTCCGGCTCAACGTCGTATTCTCGCACCAAAATCGCCTGTATATCCGCTACCTTGCAGGGGGTCTGCAACAACTGCCAAATCTGCGCGCCGACGGGGTCGAGCCCGTAGTAAACGCCCTGTTTAGTATTCAAGATGGCCGCCTCTGCGCCCAGACTGCAGGACACCTGGTCCTTGGTTGCCGCAACGACCGATTGCGCGGAAACATTCATGTCGCTACCCGGCTCCGAATTCTAATCATTCCCGGCCACCGCGCAGGGAATGCTTAACAAGTGTCGCCTTTTTCTGAACTCGAATGGCCGGCGCAAAAACAAAGGCCCCGCGAAAATTCGCGGAGCCTTAATTTGTAGGACGGCTAATCTACGATTCACTTCTTATTGTTTCTTATTGTTCTTCGCGGGCGGCCGTTGATTCACCTTGGTATCAATGCCCACTCCCATGGCCTGCAACGCCTCCAAACCCTGTTTAGCCTGCGCGCCCCAGACTCCATTCGGGTCCAGCTGTATCGCTTTCTGATAAGCCTCCTGGGTTCCGGGCTGCAATACGGGCACCAGTTTGTCGCCGTCCTGCTTGAACTCCATCGTGTTCACCAGCGCCGCTCCCAGCAGATACCAGGCCTGCGCGTTATTGGGATCAGCCGCGGTGGCCTTCTTCAAAGGGTCCACCGACTCTTTGATGCGTCCGCTGTTATAAAGTCCGATGGAGAAGTTCCGCCAGTACATGGCCGTATTCATGGGGTCCAGTTCGATGGCCTTCTGATATGCGGTTAATGCGTCGTCCACCTTCCCAGTCCTGGCCAGCGAATTCCCCAAATTATTGTAGTAACTCGGGTCCGGCTTCAGCGCCACTGCCTTGGCGTAAGTATCCGCGGCGTCGGAGTACTTGTTATCGGTCTCGTAAGCTTCGCCTAGTTTCGCCAGAACGATGTTCCGGTTGGTATCGCTATCGCCCATCTGTGTAAGAGCGGCATTGAACTCGGTGATGGCCGTTCCCGCGGGCCCATCGACTTGTGCCTGCGCGGCCGTCTGTTGGTCCTTGGGCATCTTGTCCAGCTGAGCCCGCGCCTGTTTGGCTTGCTCCAAAGCCGCGGTGCCCGCATCGAAATGCGTCTTCATGGCGGCGAACTTGGCCTTGGCTTCTTCGTTCTTCTTCGCCGCTTCAGCCTGATCTTGTGTTTGTTCCTTCTGCAGTTCCTTGAAATTGAAGTCCTGCTGCGTATCTTGACCGGCAGTGAGGTTCACGATTTGCGAGTACGCAACCTGGCCATTTACTTTTATATCGACCGAGTAGCTCCCGGCCGGCAAGTTGCCGCTCCTGTAGCGCCCACCCGAGTCCGCGCTTAACGTAACCACCTGGCCGGTGGTGCTATTTCGCAGGGCCACCATGGCGCCATTCAATGGATTGCCCATACTATCAAGCACCGTTCCATGGATTTTCGCCGGCTTCTCTTGTGCCACCGCGGTGACTGCAAACCCCACTGCGAGCGATAGCACGCAAACGAAGACCATTGCTATCTGAGTTCTCTTCAGCTGGTTCATGGTCTACTTCCTCCTCCTGCCGGCGGTGCGCCGGATCCAAGCCATTGATGTGCCCCTATTATCTCTTAACCACATTATCTTGCAACCCGTGTCCGGTAGGGTATGGGATCGGGGACCTCGGCTTCGGCAAACGCCTGCAGCCTCAGCCGGCAACTGTCGCATACTCCGCAGGCCTCGTCCTCATATTGATAGCATGACCAGGTGAGGTCCAGCGGCGCGCGCAGTTCGACTCCCTTCCTTACGATGGCGCTTTTGCGCATTGCGATCACCGGCGTCTCTATGGCGATCTGCGTCTCGGGCCGTGTGCCCACGTTGGCCAATTGTTCGAACACGCGGTAGTACTCCGGACGGCAATCCGGATAACCCGAACTATCCTCCGCGACGGCGCCGATAAAGATAGCGTTCGCTCCAATCACTTCGGCCCAGCTCACGGCCACGGAAAGAAAATGAGCGTTACGAAAGGGCACGTACGTCACCGGGATGGAACTCCCGCCCAGCGGCGCATTCGGTTCGCCCTCCGGCACACGAATGCTCTCCTCGGTCAGCGCCGAGCCGCCAATTTGCTTGAAGTGATCGAACCGCGCGACCAGCCGTTCGCCCACCCCAAAAAATTCGGCGATGGCCTCGAACGCTTCGCGCTCTCGCCGCTCGGTACGTTGCCCGTAACTGGCGTGCAAAAAAGCGAGCCGGTGTGAGGTTTGCGCCATGGCCGCGGCGACGCACGAATCCATCCCCCCGCTGACCAGAACCACCGCTTTGGATTTTCCCGCCATCTCCCAGCTTAAACGCCGCGCTCGGACGGATGCCAGATGAATTTGTGCAACTGCAACCCGAGCCGCACCGGCAGGCCGTCAGCCAGCATCCATTCCGCAAGCAAGCGCGCGTCTAATCCTTTCCATGCGCCGTTGGGGTCCGGAAATACCGGCGAAAACAAGACCTGCCGCACGCGCCGCGGCAATTCGTGCCGCGTGGAGAAGTCCTTTGCGAACTCATAATCGCGCCGGCTGCCGATCACAAATTTGATCTCATCCTTGCCGTCGACCACCTTGAGATTGTCCATCGCAAATGTGCCGCATTCCCCCGAATCCGGGCACTTCACGTCCACGATTTTCACCACTTCCCGCGGCAACGCGCCTACGAACCGCTCGCCGCTCGTCTCCACCAGCACGGTGTAATGTTCGGCTGTCAGCCGCTCCGCAAGCGCGATCGCCTCGGGCTGCAGCAAGGGCTCGCCCCCGGTGAGCTCCACAAGCGAGAGTTGAGGCGCTGGCGAGGCCTGGGACGCCGGGCCATCCGCATCGGAGTTCACGTCGGAGTTCACATCGGGCGCAACCTTCCCGGAAAGTGCATGCACCCGCCCGAGCACCTCATCGATGCTCATTTTCGTTCCGCCATAAAACGCGTATGCCGTGTCGCACCACGTGCAGCGCAAGTTGCATCCGGTGAAACGCACGAAGATGCAAGGAAGCCCCGCATAGGTGCTTTCCCCTTGAATCGACCGGAAGATTTCCGTGATCACCATCAGGAACTCCCGTGCCGCCGCGATTTCCGTTTCTGGAAATAGCGCACAATCAACACCGCGGCGAGGAACGCAGCCGCCGCGCCGAGGAAAGGCCCCACGTGAATCTGCACGCCTACGTAGTGCAGCAGAATCACATACGCGATGACCACCACAACCCCGGGAATGGCAATCAGGAGATAGGCGCGGCGCATTTCACGATCCTGTCACGGCGTGTAGGTGGCCGAGGTCTCGTCGGTCTCCCACACGGTGACGCTTTTGATTCGAGGCGCATGGGACATCTGGTGCATCTCTTTGGAAGTCTGGTCGTACAAAAATTTGGCGATATTCTCAGCGGAGGGGTTAATGGCGTCAAAGGGCGCCTGGTCGTTCAAGAATTTGTGGTCCACGTCCGCGATGAGCTCGCGCAGGATTTTCTTAAGGTGCGCGAAGTCGAAAAGCAACCCAATCGAATCCAGTTGCTCGCCCTCGACGTTCACGCGCACGCGATAGTTGTGCCCGTGCGGATTCTCGCACTTGCCCTTATATCCTCGCAGGGCGTGCCCGGCAGAAAACGTCTCTTCCACGCTGACTTCGAACATTCGCTTTTTGGCTGATCGGCCGGCCCGGAGAGGTTTTCGCGCTAACTCGGCGCCTGCATGAAGCGTTGAACTTCAGCGATGTCCCGGGTGAGGCTATATTCCGGCAGCGATTCGATGAAAATTTTACCATACTGCATGCGCTGAATGCGGTTATCCAGGATCGCCAGCACCCCGCGATCGGTCCGGGTGCGAATCAACCGGCCGAAGCCCTGCTTCAGCGCCAGTACCGCCTCCGGAATCTGATATTCGGCAAAAGCATTGCGGCCGTCCTCGGTCAGAGTGCGCACTCGCGCCGCCACTACCGGGTCGGTGGGAACGGCAAACGGCAGCCTGTCGATGATCACGCAGGATAGCTGCTCTCCCGGCACGTCCACGCCTTGCCAGAAGCTGGAAGTAGCGAAGAGCACGGCCCCCGGAGTCATCCGGAAGCGCTCCAGCAGCGCCATGCGCGGCGCCGTCCCTTGCAGAAGCAGGGGGAACTGCACGCGGCCGCGTACCAACTCGAACACCTGATTCATCTGGCCGTAGCTGGTGAACAGGCAAAAGGCCCGCCCCGCCGTCAACTCGAGCAAGCGCGAAATCTCTTCCGCCGCCTTGCGCGCGAATCCCGCGTCGCGCACGTCCGGCAGGCCCGCGGGAATATAGAGCAATGCTTGCCGGGCATAATCGAATTCGTGCGGCAAGACAGTCTCCTGCGCCACCTGAATTCCCAGCCGTTGCTTCAGAAAATCGAAGCGGCCGCTCACCGCCAGGGTGGCCGAGGTCATTACAATGGTGTCGAACGCTTCGAAAAGGTTCTCGCGCAGGATGGAGCTCACGTCGATCGGAGTCGCGGTCACAAACACGCCTTTGCCGCGCCGTTCCAGCCAATATACGTAATTCTTTTCATTCGATTCGAACAGGAACTCCGTCTCCCCCCGCAATTCCGCCAATCGGCGCGCGATCACCAGCAACTCCTCCGGCTTGGAAGGCAGCGCCGCGATATCCGTCTCCAGCGCCTTCAAAGCGGATTTCAATTCCTCGTAAGAGCCGCGGTTTCGCTCCACAAAAGCGGCGCGCGCGCCCGGCTCGAACGCGGAGCGCCCTTCCTGCGGAGGCAGTAAGCCAAAAAAGTCGTGCGTCTTTTCCCGCAGCCGGTTGACCCGCCGCAGCAGCGGGGGCTTGCCCAGCTGCGTAAGCCGCATGGCGTGCTCGGCATCGCGAGCCAGCTCCTCGAAACGGTAATTCGACACTTGCCGCCCGAAGTAATCGCTGGCCACGTCTTCGATCTCGTGCGCTTCGTCGAATATCACCGCCGAATATTCCGGCAAAATGCTGCCAAAGTCGTCTTGCCGCAGCGCGAGGTCGGCGAAAAACAAGTGGTGGTTGACGATAATCACATCCGCGTTCTGGGCGCGCCGGTGCATCGCCGTAACGAAGCAGCGCTCGAAGTCCACGCATTTCTGCCCCGTGCAAGCTTCGCGCCGCGCGTCGAGGCGCGTCCAAAGGTCGGCATCGTCGGGCAGAAAACTGAGTTCCGCCCGGTCGCCGGTCTCGGTCAGCCGCCCCCAGTCGCGGATCTGGCCGAACCAATCCAGTTCCTCCAGGCCCTTCAGAACCGGCTGCCCCTCCATCTGGTGAACCTTATGCCGGCAGAGGAAGTTGGCGCGGCCTTTCATCACCGCTACTTTCAGATCGGGGGCAAAATGCTTCTGCACGAATGGCACATCTTTAGTGTAGAGCTGCTCCTGCAGCGACTTGGTGGCCGTGGAGATCACCACGCGGCGCCCACTGCAAATCGCCGGTATCAGATAGGCCAGCGTCTTCCCCGTTCCCGTCCCTGCCTCCACCAGAAGGTGCCGCTTCTTGCGGAAGGCGTCCTCGACGAGCTCGGCCATACATAATTGCGAGCGCCGATGCTCGTAGCCGGCCGGCATGCATTTTTCGATCATTCCGCCGGGCCCGAATATGTCCGCCATGCTGGGTGAAGGGGTCTCTGAAGCAGAGGTCTTAACGGAAGGAGTCATGCGTCCGAACGAGGTCTCCGGTTGCAACCTTAACACAACGCTTCCGCGAACGCCGAGCCCGAGGCCTGAGCGCGGCGACGGGCCGCTTCCGCTGGATGTTGGGCTGGAAGAAAAGCCGGAGGCAACAAGCGGGCCATCTTCCTTGAAAAACGGCCCGCCGTTCGAAGGGGCCCTATTGTTCCGCTATCACGATCACGCCGGCACTTTCGTCGATGTAGAAGATTTTCGTGCCGTTGATGATGGCCACGGTTTGCGATCCCAAATTCCCGGTCCCGTTCGAATTGCTGATGGTCACCGTGGCATTGAACGGCACGTTGGGCGTCAAACCCGTGGCCGTGCTCGAATCCACCGTTCCGGTGGCGGATCCGCTGCTGGATATGGTTGCCGATCCGGCGTCGTTGTAGACGGTGTTGTCTCCTGGATCTTCGCTGCCGAAGGCGTATGTCCCGGCTGCCGAGGCTGTGCTGTACGTCTCGCTCGGCTGGAACTCGATCACGCCCTGCTGGGCATCGGCGTTAACTCCCACCACGAAGGCGGAAATTCCGTCCGTAGGCGTCGTGACATAGAGCACGGGCAAATCATTGCTTGGATTGCCGAGCGCCACGCGACCCGAACCCGGATCGATGTTATAGGAGACACTGCTCAAAGAGGTCGTTGCGGCGCCGTTTCCTCCGCCATCGGAATACACGGTGCCGGAAAGAGTTCCCGTCTGTGCGCCGCCCGGCGTCGTCGTCAGCAAATCCAGATCGACGCTCGCGCTGCTTGAGTTACCCGTTGAGTGCAAAATGTAATTCCCCGAAAGAGAATTCGCCGTGAACGAACTTGTGGTGACAATGGCCCGGCCGGCGCTTGTTTCGTAGGTATCGGTTCCGATCAAGAACAGTTCCGACGGGTTGATCACATAGACGGCCCAATCGAAAATATCGAAATTGGCGGTGGTCCGTCCCGTCGTTGCGGAGATGGGATCGATGCTGCCCGTATGATTGGGGCTGTTCGGAGAGTAGAAACCGTCAACGTTGATATCGTCCACGCCGTTGCTAAGAGCTCCATTGCTGTTGTCGAACGATCCTCCGGCAGCCAGGTGCACAAATGCATTGCCATTCGAGGCCCAGCCATCGACCCCGAACGCGTAATTCGCCTGCAGTGCGCTGAGCACAAAGGAGCTCGGAGTTTGCAGCCGGAGGATTCCCGAGCCCCGGCTTCCCGCGCCGCTACCGCTGCTGGAATCGAATTCGATGATCCTGCCCTTGGAGGCGACGCCCGAAGTGATTCCGCTCACCGCGAAATGGAAGACGGTCGTCGTTCCGGTTGTATTCGTGAGCTGCAAGCATCCGCGGTGATCGGAGCCCACGGTATAAAGGCTGCCGCTGGACGTGAAAGTCAGATGCTGCGCGGAGACGGTATCGTTAACGTCCTCCTCTCCGCCCGTGACCGCGCCACTGCCGTTTGCGGCAAAGCTGGCTCCAATTAGAATCGGGGTCCCCGCTCCGCTCCCCTCAAAGCCCTGAACCAGAAAGGCATAGTGGCCATTGAGCAAAGACTCCTGCCCATGTGACGCGCCCGTGCAGCCATTGCCCACCGTCGAGGTGATGGTCAGCGTCTCTGACGCGGACTTGGTGTTATCCGCTATCGAAGTAGCTTTGATCGTAGCTTGGTTATTGGGTGAAGCGGGAGCCGTCGCCGGCGGGATGTATGTGACCGACGTGGTGGTGCTGCCGGAGAGCGATCCGCAATTGGTCACGGGCGGGCAGGTCAGCGTCCAGGTAACTCCGCTGTCGCTGGAATCGTTTTGCACGGCAGCATCGAAATTGGTGCCCGCCGTGCCGGCCAGCACGGAGCTCACCTGATTGATCGAAACCGTAATCGCCACGGCCGTCGTGATCGTGAACGCGTCTGTATCGGACTTCGTGGTATCCGTTACGGACGTGGCCGTAAGCGTTGGTCTGTTGTTCGGCGACGAAGGCACCGAGGTCGGAGGAGTGTAGTCGATCGATAAGTTCTGTCCGAAGGAGGTAAGTGTGCCGCAGGTGGGCCGGCAATTGGCACCATTGGCCTTCAGCGTCCAGGTCACTCCGGCATTGGCTGAATCGTTCTGAACGCTGGCGCTGAAAAGGATGCTGCCGCTATTGGCGGGAACGCTCGTGATTTTGTTCAGGATCGATACGGAAATCGCCGCTTGCGAAATCGTGAAGCTGTCGAAATCGGATTGGGAGCTTTTCGCGATCGACGCAGCGGTAATTTTCGGCTGATTGTTCGGTGAGTTCGGTGTGGTTGCCGGCGGCGCGTAAGTAACGCTCGTCGTGGTGCTCCCGGACAAAGTACCGCAGGCAGGGGAGCAAGCGCTTCCGTTGGCCGTGAGGCTCCAGCTTACACCGCTGTTCGTCGAATCGTTCTGCACCGTCGCATTCAGTACAAATGGCTCAGTCCCCGAATTTGCAGTGCTGACTTTGTTCGTGATCGTTACAGTGAGTGCGGGACTGACCGTGAATGTATCCGTGTCAGATTTGCTCGTCTTCGCCACCGAAGTGGCCGTAAGCGTGGGCAGATTGTTCGGCGAAGCGCCTGCGGAAGCGGGCGGCGTGTAAGTCACACTCGACGTAGTCGCTGCGGACAGAGCGCCGCAAGTGGGAGCACAGTTCGAGCCACTGGCCGTGAGGCTCCAGGTGACGCCCTTGTTGCTGGTGTCGTTTTGTACGGTGGCGCTGAACGAGATCGCCGCAGTCCCCGCTTGAACGGTTGTCACCTTATTCGTAATCGCGACCGTTATGTTGTTCCCGCTCCCGCCGCTGCCGGCTCCCGCGCTGCAGCCTGCCAGGGCCAGGATCGCCACAGCAATGAGGGAAGGTAAAGTCAGTTCCGTGAAGCTTACTGGCGCACGCCGAACGCCGCGCTCTACCTTCATCGGGGCTCCTTGAGCTCGGGGGTTGAGGTTGGCCCGTAGCGGAAGGCCTGCGAGAGGCACTTCCTCGATACTTGACTAACTAGGATATTCGATATGCGTAATTTTATTCTTTCATTAATACACTGCGTTGTCCTTACGATAAACGCTGACGGTTAAGTTTATGAGCTAGATGTGCGGTCTTGGCCATGGAACGAAAGTTTGTTTTTGATCGGGTATTTCCCCTATGCTACTTTCTTCGGCAGCCTTCTGAAGGCAGCACGCCCCGTGAACTCGCTCCATGCCCAAGCTTTATAGCCCTTTGCCTTTGGCAACTGCCGTTTACCGTTACGCGGCATACGGCGTCTCGCTTCGCAGCAATTTACCGCTGCCCCTCCACGCACCGGCCTCGTCGGGTCTTTTCGAAATCGAGGTCCGCAACAACAATGGGCCTGTCGATCCTTCCATCGAGGGGTCTTCCATCCTTGGACCCTCCATCCAGGGCCCTTCGATCCAAAGGGAGATCGGATTCGAGCGGAATCCGTTCACCGCTTTCGATGTCGCATCGTTTCCTGATGGGTCGAGCTATGTGCGCATGCCCGGCGTCGGCGAAATTTCCATTTCTCAGGACGGGCGCTTCCTGGCTTGTCGTCCTTACGCTGAATCGACTTCCGAGTCGTTCAACGTCTACCTGGTAACCCAGGCCCTTTCTTTTGCGCTGGTGAAATGCGGATTGGAGCCGTTGCACGCCACCGCGGTGGCCATCGACGGCAAGGCCGCTCTCTTCCTCGGCGATTGTGGCCTTGGAAAATCCACCTTGGCCGCCGCGTTCCTGCAAGCGGGTTACCGCCTGCTCAGCGACGATCTCGTGGTGCTGCACAAACCTCATGCCGCGCTGCTTGCTTATCCCGGTTCGCCGCGGATCAAGCTTTTCCCGCGGATGGCACGTGAGTTCCTGGGCAAGGCTGTCGCCGGTGTTCCCATGAACCCGTACACGCATAAAATGATCGTTCCTCTCAAGGAGTCGCAGGTCTGCACCGATGCCCTCCCCGTCGGCGCGGTTTATGCGCTTGCGCCGGCTTCTGAGGTCCGGGGCGGTGAAGTCAGCCTTTCCGCCATGAGTCAAAGAGAAGCTTTCCTCACCTTGGTGGCCAGCACCTTTAATCGAACTATTTTGGACTCCGCTCGCCTGCGGCGCCAATTCGAAGCCACGCGAGCTCTTGCCAACACGCTGCCGGTCAAAAAACTCTCCCATCCAAGGTCGCTCGACTCCCTTCCCGCCGTTCTGGAATTCGTGGTTTCAGACCTTTGCGCCGAGAAATCCGAGGTAGCATGCGGCGCGTGAGACGCTTCCTGCGGCTTTCCCGCGCAGAGCGGACCCTGTTGCTGCAAGCGGCCTTCTCCATCCTGGCCGTCGGCGTTGGCCTCCGGTTCCTTTCGTTTGAGCGCTTGCAAGTGTTGGCCTGCCGTGGGGCAGGGCGTGCCACAACCCCGGTTCGTTCCGATCGCATCGTCTGGGCCGTGGAGGCAGCCGCTCGTCATATTCCGGCATCTACCTGCCTGAACAAGGCCCTGGCGGCACAAGCCCTCCTCACCAGGCACGGTTATGCTTCGCAACTCATGATTGGCGTTGCAAAAGGTGAGGCCTGTCGGCTGGACGCCCATGCGTGGATCATCTGCCAGGACCGGGTCTTGATCGGCGGGCCGGAGACCGGCCGCTACACTCCGCTTCTGAATCTAGAGGTCCGATCCTGAATTCCGATCGTTCTTATCGGGCTTATCGGGACGGACCTTATTTAGCAATCTTGAGTTCTCCGCGCTCATGAGTGGCATTGCCGGCGTCGTGCAATTCGACCGATCCCCTCTCGATCCCAAGCTTCCCCAGCGGCTCGCCGATTCTCTGGCTTTCCGCGGTCCAGACGCGCAGCGAATCTGGCTTAAAGATCACGTTGGCTTCGCTCATGCCCTCTTCAAAACCACAGAAGAGTCCGAGCGCGAGGTCCAGCCCCTCACCTTGGATGGGAAGACGTGGATCGTGGCCGACGCGCGCATCGACGCCCGCAAAGAGCTTTTCGCAGCATGGATGGCCGCCGGGGAACCCGATCTTACGCGCTCCTCTTGGACCGACGCGGAACTCATACTGCGCGCGTACCGCACCTGGGGGGAAGCTTGCGTGGAACGCTTGCGAGGCGATTTCGCCTTCGCCATTTGGGATGACGCAAAACAGGAGCTGTTTTGCGCGCGCGACCACATGGGCGTGAAGCTTCTCTATTACGCGCACCTGGGCTCCTGCGTAATCTTCAGCAACACGCTCGAATGCATCCGGCGTCACCCGCTCGTCTCGGGCCGATTGAATGATCTGGCGGTAGCCGATTTCCTCCTGTTCGGAGTGAATCGGGATTTGGCGACAACCTCCTTCGCTCAAATTCAACGAATTCCCCCGGCCCATAGGGCCACCTGGTCGGCAAGCGGCTTTCGACTCAGCCGCTACTGGACCATGCCTGTCGATGAACCGCTCCTTTACCGCCGCTCCGGTGATTACATCGATCGCTTTCACGAACTATTGCAAAAGTCCGTCGCCGACCGGCTTCGCGCCAATCGCGTATGGGTGTTCATGAGCGGAGGGTTGGACTCCCCCACGCTGGCAGCCACGGCGCGCGACCTCATGCGCCGGCGTTACCAAACTTTTGAGTTGCAAGCCCTGACCACTTCGCACCCCTTCCTGCCCGAGGAGGACCGTTACGCGGAGGCCGCAGCCGCACATGTGAAAATACCGATCCGCTTTCGCCAGTCCGCCGAAACAACCAGTGCGAATTGGGAGCAGACCCCCTTCTCTATGCCGGAACCGCATATGAGCGCCTGGACTGTTCCCATCGAGCGCGAATTCTGGCAAGGCCTTGGACCTTATAGCCGTGTTTTCTTTTTCGGCGAAGGTCCGGATAATGCTTTGCGCTTCGAGTGGCGGCCCTGCGTTTCCTATATGCTCCGCCACGGTCTGTACCTGCGCTTGCTGACGAGCCTCACTGCGACCTTATTCTCCCAGCGATATCCTCCCTTCTGGTTCCGCTTATCCAACAGCATGCACGCTCGCCAGACGGAGACCCTTTTCCCCCCGTGGATTCAGCGAGCGCTCCAATCGCGCCTTCGCCTCCGAGAGCGATGGCAGGCGCTGGATTCCGCGCCGGTTTCGAACCATCCTTGGCGCCCGGCCGGTTACGCGTCGTTCCAAATACCGCTGTGGCAAACTCTCTTCGAATATTTCGATGCCGCGATTACCCGCGCCCGTTTTGAAGTCTGGCATCCTTTCCTCGATTTAGAAATGCTTCGTTTCCTGCTGGCCGTTCCCGCGCTTCCCTGGTGCCGCTCCAAACACCTCCTGCGACGCGCCATGCGCGGCGCCCTGCCGCGCGAAATCTTGCGTCGCAGGAAGACGGGCACGCCGGCCACGGCATTCACAAAAGATCTCTCGGAACTGTGCAGTGTGCCTTTTCTGCCGGCACCCGACATTCGCGAATATCTCGATGTCGACCAATTGCCCCACGCGGCCCCGCCCAGCCTCATCGAAAGCAACATTCGTGCACGGATCCTGAATCATTGGTTGCAAAACTCGTTGCTGGCTAACGATAATCAGGAGCGGGAACATCCCAGTGGCCGACTTGTCCGACAAAGCTCCGCCAAGCACTGATCAGCCTGCGCCCAAAAAGCCCTACAGCAGCCCTCGGCTGGAGGTCTACGGCGACTTGCGCAAAATCACCAGCACTGTCGGTGGCCATGGACTCCCGGATAATAAAATTTTTACCTTTTTCAGGACTCATACCTAACCTTCCGCCAATCGTCTCCGTCTGCCGCCGTCTCCCGTTTCGCCCCTCACGTTGGCCCTGCATCGCTCTGCTATACTCCTTCGGTGACCCCCAAATCCCCGAAAAAACTCTTCCTGATCGACGCCATGGGCTTCATTTTTCGCGCCTTCTTTGCCCCCATGGACCGCCTGCAAAATAAGGGCGTCCCCACCAAAGTCCCCTTCCTTTTTTCCAACATGCTTCGCCGCGTCACCAAGGATTTGCAGCCCGATTTTGTCGCCGTCGTTTTCGATCCCCCCGGCCCCACCTTCCGCGACAAGCTTTTCACCGAGTACAAAGCCCAGCGGCCGCCCATGCCCAACGATCTTTTCATTCAGATTCCCTTTGTGCGCCGCCTCTGCGAAGCCATGCGCCTGCCCATCATCGAGGTTCCCGGCTACGAAGCCGACGACGTCATCGGCGCGCTCGCCCAGCAGTCCGGCCGCCGCGACGTCGACGTCTACATCGTCACCAGCGACAAAGACATGATGCAGTTGGTCGGCGGCCGTGTTCGCGTCCTGCGTCCCGGCCAGGGCGCCGCCAAGCCCGATGTCATACTCGACTCCGCCAAGGTCGAAGAAGTCATGGGCGTCCCTCCCGCGCAAGTCGCCGACGTCATGGCCCTGATGGGCGATTCCATCGACAATATCCCCGGCGCCAAAGGCATCGGCGATAAAGGCGCCCGCGAATTGATCCGCCGCTTCGGATTCCGTCGAAGCAGCCCTCGACCACGCCTCCGAGGTCGAAAACAAGCGTTATCGCGAAGCGCTCCTCAACTGCCGCGAACAGGTGATTCTCTCGAAGCAGCTTGCCCGCATCGCCTCCGACGCCCCGGTCGAGCTCGATTGGGAGGCCCTCGCCCGGCGAGAGCCGGATTATTCCGCTCTGCGCGACCTCTATGCCGATCTTGGCTTCACGTCGCTTCTCAAGGAATTGCCCGCCGCCACCACCACGTCCGCCGTCGTCACCGATTATGCCGCCCTCGATTCGCCCGCCGCCGTCGGCGAATTCCTGGCCGCGCAACCGCACGATCGCCCGATCGCGGTCTGGCTCACGCTCGACTCCGGCGCCCGCGAGATCGAAGGTTACGGAGCACGCGTCGCCGGATTCGAGCTATCGCCGGGGCCGGGCGTCGCGCGTTCCGCCTGGTGCGACCCCCGGCCGGAAATGATTGAGCCCTTGCGCGCGTTTCTCGCCGACCCGCGGCGCCCCAAAATCGTCCACGATCCCAAGCTCATCGAGCTTTTGGTCGGCCCTTTGCGCGGTGTAAATCACGCGGTGATGCTTTATTCCTTCCTGCTTCGGCCCACCACCGCGCAGCACAACCTCGCCGAAGTGGCGCTGCGTCATTTGAATCTCACCCTCTCCGGCGCTACGGGCGAGCATGCCGATTTCCTCCAGCGCCTGACTCCGTTGCTTCGCCGCGAAGTCGAAGAACAGGATCTCGTCCCGGTTTACGACAACATCGACCTGCCACTCGCTCCCGTCCTCGCGATCATGGAACGCCACGGGATTCGCGTCGATCCCGCCGCGCTCGCCGCGATGTCGGTGTCCATGGAAAGCGAGATTCGCTCCCTCGAGCGCTGTATCTGGGAGCTGTCCGGCTGCGAATTCAATATCAATTCGCCGCCACAGTTGGCGGAAATCCTCTTTGACAAGATGAACCTCGCCCCTTCCGCCAAGCGCGGCCGGGCTCGTGCGCGCTCCACCGCCGCCGACGTTCTCAACGAGCTGGCCTTGCTCCACGAACTGCCCCGCAAAGTCCTCGAATATCGAGAACTGGCTAAGCTCAAATCCACTTACGTCGACGCTCTGCCGCCGCTGATCGAGCCTGCAACGGGCCGCCTGCACACCCGCTTCAGCCAGACCGGCGCGGCTACCGGCCGGCTCAGCTCTTCCGAACCCAATCTGCAAAATATTCCCGTGCGCACCGAACTGAGCCGCCAGATTCGCGCCGCCTTCGTTGCCGAACCGGGCTGGACTTTGCTCTCCGCCGACTATTCCCAGATCGAGCTGCGCATCCTGGCCCATTTCTCCGAAGATCCCGTTCTCGTCGAGGCCTTTCGCACCGGCCAGGATATCCACTCGCGCACCGCCCAGGAAGTTTTCGGCGTCGGCCCCATGGCTCAGACCTCCGAGCATCGCCGCGCGGCCAAGGTGATCAATTTCGGCATCATCTATGGCCTTTCCCCTTTTGGGCTGGCCCAAAATCTGCAGATCGACCAGAAAGAAGCGGCCAAATTTATCGCCGCCTATTTCGAGCGCTATCGTGGCGTAAAGGAGTATCTCGATCGCGGGCTAGTGGAAGTCCGCCGCACCGGCTTCACCCGCACGCTTTTTGGCCGCCGCCGCCCGATTCCGGAGATCTCCTCGCCCCAGTTCAATTTGCGCAACCTCGCCGAGCGCACCGCCCTGAACACTCCCCTGCAGGGCACGGCCGCCGACCTCATCAAGCTGGCCATGATCAAGATTCAGCAGGAGCTCGAATCGCTCCGCTTGCGCTCCCGCATGATTCTGCAAGTGCACGACGAACTGCTCTTTGAAGCGCCGCCCGAGGAGCTCGATCGATTGAGCGCCATCGTGCGCCCCGCCATGGAGCGGGTCTATCCGCTCAGCGTCCCTCTTGTCGTCGATCTGAAATCGGGTGCAAACTGGAGAGACATGAAGTAGCGCCAGATCTGCGCTCTTCATACTAGAAGGAGGTCCACTGCGTGAGACACTCTCCCGGGTTTTTGAAATTAGTTGACGACGCCAAAACTCGCGTCACCGAGGCCGATTTTCGCGACATCAAGCGGCGCCTCGACGCCCGCGAAAAGCTCACTCTGATCGACGTCCGCGAAGACAACGAATGGGCCCGGGGCCATCTGCCCGGAGCCGTCCACCTCGGCAAAGGCATCATCGAGCGCGATATCGAACAGGCCATTCCCGATAAGGATGCGGCGTTGGTGCTCTATTGCGGAGGAGGATTCCGGTCTGCTTTGGTCGCCGATAACCTGCAAAAGATGGGATATACCAATGTGATTTCGATGGATGGCGGCTGGCGCGGCTGGACCACGGCCGGCTATCCCATCGAAAGACCCGGCGAAGACTCCGCCGAGGAGCTTCCGATGGAAAAAGGCGAAGCCGCCCGCTAACTCGCTTCAGCAGAATGCGTTATGGCAGTCGTCCCTCCGTGCGCGCGTAGAATTTATCGCTTCTTGACGCACGTTATTTGCAGGAAGTCTTTATGGCTTGTTACTATGTGCGTTCACTGGGGCGTGGTCCAACCGGTAGGACACCGCACTGTTAATGCGGATGGTGAAGGTTCGAATCCTTCCGCCCCAGCCAAGGCTTACCGCCCCCCGCGGCGCGTAGTCCCCCGGTGCGTAATTCAAAGACACTCAAATCTCGTGCACGCAAACCCACCTTCACGCCCACATCGGTTCACGATACATAAATCTTGGGGAACGAACTTCGGGAAATGGCTTCCGCTCAAAACTTCGGTCTAAAAAGGCGGGTTCTGAAAAAGGTCGGGGGGAAGATCGCGCCGGCCCAGCCCTCAATCCCCTAAAGGGATCCTCGGCTCGTCTTCCCCCGTCGGTTATTCTTAGGGCACGCGGCGCGCCAAACTTAACTTCCTGAAACTGCGAGCCTTCATTGATCGCCACCTGGGTAAAAATGGAAACCTGCCGGGAAAAAATTCTGGTGCCCCCATCGAGCGACCCGTCTAGCGAATTGTCTGAACCGGTTGTTCCCAGGTTTGCCTTCCCCCAGGAAAAAGATTTGCCTTCCGCCAGGTACACCAAAGACCCTACAAATCTTTCGCCTCATTCTAAACGCCTCGTTCCAAACAGAGGAAGGAACGTAACGAAACGGCGCAAAGTCGCTGCCCGCCGCTCGTCTTGACCCGCACCTACCCGGCTGTTAGTGTTGAGGATTACCCTGGCCTTATTTTACCCACCGTACGCTGGCCCGCTCTGTGGGGCCGCGCAGCGGCAGGGTCGTTTAACCATGGCACTGAAAAGCATCGTCATTCGCGGGGCCCGTCAGCACAACCTGAAAAATATCAGCCTGGAAATCCCGCGCAACTCCCTTACCGTCATTACCGGATTATCCGGATCGGGCAAATCCTCGCTGGCCTTTGACACCATCTACGCCGAAGGCCAGCGCCGCTACGTCGAATCCCTTTCCGCTTACGCGCGCCAGTTTCTGGACCAGATGGAGCGTCCCGAGGTCGATTCCATCGACGGCCTCTCGCCCTCCATCGCCATCGAGCAGAAAACCACCACGCGCTCGCCCCGATCCACCGTCGGCACCATCACGGAGATTTACGATTACCTTCGCGTCGTCTATAGCTCCATCGGCGTGCCCCATTGTCCCAATTGCGGCCGCGCCATCACCCGGCAGTCCAGCGAACAGATCGTTCAGGCTGTCTTGAGCGGCGAATTGGCCCATGAAGGCGATCGCATCATGGTGCTCGCGCCCATCGTTCGCGGCCGCAAGGGGGAATATCGCCAGGAGCTCGATAAATTGGCGCGCGCCGGATACACGCGCGTGCGCATCGATCGCGTGCTTTACCCCCTTGACGAGCCGCCCCGCCTCGATCGCCGCAAGAATCACGATATTGAAATCGTCGTCGACCGCCTGCTGGTGAAGCCCGGTATCGCCGCGCGTTTGGCCCAATCGCTGAATGCGGCGCTTAAGCTCGCCCAAGGCTTGGTTACCGTTTCGGTGGTGGACGGCACCGAGCAGGTCTTCTCCGAAAAGCTGGCCTGCCCCGAATGCGGCATCTCCGTCCCGCAGCTTGAGCCTCGCTCCTTCAGCTTCAATTCGCCCTACGGCGCGTGCCCCGCCTGCCACGGTTTGGGTTCCAAGTACGATTTCGATCCCGCCAAGGTGATCGTGGATTGGTCCCGTCCTCTTTTCGAAGGTGGGCTGGGGCCCGGCTCGGGTTCCGTCTATCTGAAACGAACGCTCGATATCGCCGCCGCGGCTCACGGCTTCGATCTTTCCAAGCCCTTCGAAAAATTCTCCCGGCGCGAGCAAAATTTGATCCTTTACGGCTATCCGGCTTCTCAGGACCGCGTGGCCGCCAATGGCCAAAACGGGAGCGAATCACCGGAAACCTCCCGAGCGAAGGACAAGAAGATCGCTCCCGGATTGCGATTCCCGGGCCTCTTCGGCTTTCTGGAAAGCAATCTCGCCGAAACCAATTCCGACGGTTATCGCGAATGGCTCACGCAATATATGTCCGCCGCGGTCTGTTCGGCTTGCGGCGGAAAGCGCCTGCGTCCCGAGAGCCTCGCGGTCAAGGTGGGCGATCTCTCCATCTCGGATTTCACTGCTCTGGCACTGACCGAGGCGCGTCCCGCGGTCGATCGCATTCGCGATGGGCTCACGCTGCGCCAGCGCAAAGTCGCCGGCCGTCCGCTCGCGGAGATCTCCGAACGCCTGGATTTTCTGCTCGCCGTCGGCTTGGGCTACTTGAGTCTGGACCGTTCGGCCGCCACGCTCTCCGGCGGCGAGGCCCAGCGCATTCGCCTCGCCACGCAGATCGGTTCGCGGCTTCGCGGCGTGCTCTATGTGCTGGACGAGCCTTCCATCGGTTTGCACGCGCGCGATAACCATCGCCTGCTCACCTCCCTGGAACAGCTTCGCAATCTCGGCAATACCGTGCTCGTCGTGGAGCACGACGAGGAGACTATCCGCCGCGCCGATTTTGTCGTCGATCTCGGGCCCGGCGCGGGCAATGCCGGCGGCCATTTGGTCGCCCTCGGCACTCCCGCGGCTATCGCCGCCAACGAAGAATCTCTCACCGGCCGCTATCTTTCCGGCAAATTGGAAATCCCGGTCCCTGCGGCGCGGCGCAGTCCCGGCTCCAAAGTGCTCTCGCTGCTGGGCTGCGAGGCCAATAACCTGAAAAACCTGGACGTCAATCTTCCCCTCGGCCTGCTCATCGTCGTCGCCGGCGTATCCGGTTCGGGAAAATCCACCCTGGTGAATGACATTCTGTATCGCGCCCTGGCTCAGAAGCTGTACCGTTCCATGGAGCAGCCCGGGCAGTTCCGGGAAATCCGCGGCGCCGAGCACATCGACAAAGTCATCGAAATCGATCAGGCGCCCATCGGACGCTCGCCGCGCTCCAATCCCGCCACGTATACCGGCGTCTTCGCGCCCATTCGTGAGCTCTTCGCTATGCTGCCCGAATCCCGGGAGCGCGGCTATCGTCCGGGGCGCTTCAGTTTCAACGTCAAAGGCGGCCGGTGCGAAGCCTGCCAAGGCGACGGCCTCAAGCGCATCGAGATGAACTTCCTCCCCGACGTTTACGTCACCTGCGACGTTTGCCGCGGCCGCCGCTACAACTCCGAGACCCTGGCCGTGCGCTACAGGGGCTATTCCATCTCCGATGTGCTCGATATGCCCATTGAGGAAGCCGTTAAGCTGCTGGAGAACATTCCTCAGGTGAACCAAAAGCTGCAGACCCTGGTCGATGTGGGCCTCGGCTATGTCGAACTCGGCCAATCCTCCACCACGCTTTCCGGCGGAGAAGCGCAAAGGATCAAGTTGGCCCGCGAGCTGTCCCGCCGCCAGACCGGGCGTACTTTGTACATCCTCGATGAGCCCACCACCGGCTTGCATTTCGACGACGTAAAGAAGCTCATGCACGTCCTGAACCGCCTGGTTGACCTCGGCAACACTGTGCTCATCATCGAGCACCACCTCGACGTTATCAAACACGCGGATTGGGTGATCGATCTTGGTCCCGAAGGCGGAGAGGCGGGAGGCCGGATCGTCGCTCAGGGCACCCCGGAGCAGGTCGCACGCAACAAAAAATCCTACACGGGTCAGGCTCTGGCCCCCGTACTGGACCTCAATGGAACTGCCAATACAAAGCAATTGCCCCCACTGGGACCGGTCGCCAATTCCGCCGGAACTACCGGTACTAGCGTCAATTTCGCCGCCAAATGACGATGCGGTCAGCATCGTCATCCCGAGCGAACAGCCTGAGCGAGGGATCTCTCCCCGCCGCGCGTCAAATTCGCGCTCATGAGAGACGAACGGAGGCTAGCCACCCCTGAAAGACTTGCGCCAAACGCTCACTCCATCTACAGTGCAATGGAGGGTACCGCTCGCCGTGGGCCGATCATCCAAACAGTTATCGGGCGAGCGTCATCCAAGGACCATTGAAAGAACAGAGCAGCCGAATGAGCACTTTGTATCCAGATAGAGCACCCCAGCCTCCTGAGCCTCACGAGCCGCAATCCGAAGAGCTTTCCCCGGAGCCATTCCATGCCCCCAGCCCCGAGGAGCCCTCGCCCCAATTCAGGCCGCGTCCCGAATTTGAGCTGAGGCCGGCGCCCGATCGTCTGACGCCTTTCGATTCGCGCACCCCCTTCCACTGGATGGATCTCGTCTACCTGATAATCTTTTATTTCGTCTGCGGCGGTTTGCTTACCTTGATTGTTGCCGCCGGCGCCTTCGTTTTCTTTGGGATCTCGCCTTCCGAATTGAAAAGCTCTACGACAGCATGGGCTTCGGTGATGATCATCAGCCAGGCCTTGCTCTCCGGAGCCACCTTGGCATTTCTCTACGCCATCCTTCGCGGTCGCACCTCGGCCCCGTTCTGGCAGTCCCTCGGCTGGCGCGATTTCCATAAGATGGCCACGCACGCCTCCATTGCGCTGCGCTACATTTTCGGAGGCTTTGGTTTAGCCGTGCTGGTGGGCTGGGCGGGCAACTTCGTGGGCCGCGAGTCCGGCATTCCCATGGAGGAACTGTTCCGCAGCCGCCAAAGCGTTCTGATGCTCATGGCGCTCGGCATTCTCGTTGCTCCGGTAGTCGAGGAGACCATTTTTCGCGGATGCATCTACCCCGTGATCGCCCGAAAGTTTGGCATTACCGCGGGCGTCGTTTCCACTGGCGCGCTTTTTGGATTAGCCCACGCCCAGCAACTCGGCGGCGCCTGGGGACAAATCGGACTTCTGATTTGCGTCGGCATTGTGCTCACTTATGTGCGCGCCCGTGCCGGAACGGTCGCCGCCAGCTACTTCGTCCATCTGGGCTACAACACCATCTTGTTCGCGGGCTTTTTCATCGCCACCGGCGGACTCCGCCATCTCCCCACCAGTTGAGCCAGCCATCAGGCATCGCCGATCTGGCGCTACACCCAGCGGAGTGATCTGCCCACGCGATCCATGAGCAATGTAGTCCAGCCCATCGAATGGACCCCCGCCGGCGTCGTCATGATCGACCAGCGCCGCCTCCCCGGCGAAGTTGTGCGCCATACCTATACCGATTACCAGGATGTTGCCGCCGCAATCCGCGACATGGTCATCCGCGGCGCGCCGGCCATCGGCGTCGCCGCAGCCATGGGCATCGCCCTCGGCGTGTCGCGCTCGAAAGCCGCCTCGGTGCCTGAGTTGCGCGTGGAGTTCCCGCTGATCTGCGACGCCATGGCCCGCACCCGGCCCACCGCCGTCGACCTCTTTTGGGCCATCAATCGCCTGAAGCGTCGCTTCGAGGAACTCGCCGCGGCTTCCGACCTGCCCGCCATCCGCCAAGCGCTGGTCGCCGAGGCTCGCCTGATCCATGAAGAAAAGCGCGCCATCGACGAAGCCATCGGCCGATTCGGCGCCGCGTTGATGCCCCAGAGCGGCCAGGTGATGACGCAGTGCAATGCCGGGGCCTTGGCCACGGCCGGCATTGGTACCGCGCTGGGCGTGATTCGCGTGGCCGTCGAACAGGGCCGCAAGCTGCGCGTCTTCGTTCCCGAAACGCGCCCTTATCTGCAGGGCGCGCGCCTCACGGCCTGGGAATTGGCCGAAGACGGCATTCCCCTCACCCTGATTACCGACAATATGGTGGGACACTTCCTCAAGACGGGAAAAATCGGCGCCGTGGTTGTGGGCGCCGATCGCATCGCCGCCAACGGCGACACGGCAAACAAAATCGGCACGTATCAGATGGCCGTGCTGGCGCGGGAAAATGACGTGCCCTTTTACGTGGCCGCGCCACTTAGCACCTTGGATCTCTCCATTGCCTCGGGCGACAGCATTCCCATCGAGGAGCGCCCTGCGGAGGAAGTCACGCATTTCCGCGGCGTTCGCATCGCGCCCGACGTCGAGGCAGCACATCCCGCCTTCGACGTCACTCCGGCGCGCCTGATCACCGGCATTATCACCGAACGCGGCGTCGCTTCGGCGCCTTATCGCGATTCGCTAGCGCGTCTCTTCGCTTAGTCCGACGTGGAGCCGGAGAGGGGTTCGCCCCGCCGCAGCGTCCCGCTTCGGCGCGCTAATCGTTTATTTCGGCGGGGGTGCGGTCTGCGGAGGCGAAGAGTTCGGCGGCGCGCCTCCCGGAATCTCCCTCGATTGTCCCAGCTGGATGGTCGATCCGAACCGTTTGTAATTCTTGTATCGCACCGTCATGCGGATGTGCACGTCGCCCTGGGTGAAGTGGAGAAAGTCGTCGGCGTGCGTGTACGTCGGAAACCAGAATGTGCCTTCGATGTTCTCCCGGTAGGTCACGAATCGCGGAAAAAGATTCTGATTGCTGCCGGTGAGGATGTCCGGCACGGCCTTGCCATCGGTCTTCACCACGGCCAGATCGCGGCCATCCACCCAAACCGTGCCCTGAAAGTAGCGCTGGTTTTTCTCGATGCGCTTAGGGCCCACGCAAAACTTATAGGTGTTCAGCTCGTCCAGCTTCTCCGTCCCCGCCGCTTCGACGTCGTACTTCGGCAGATCTTCCGCCGTCAGCACAAACGGCTGGATGTTTTCGAGGTCCTTCATGTCTTCCGGTGAGAGCGAGAAATCATGCAGGCTCGGCGCGGGCGCGTAGGTGATGTTCTCGTAGCGCCGCCCTTGTGGCGTGAACACAATTTCGCTGTCCAGCTGATAGTCGCCCGGATTCGGAGATACGTCTTCCACCAGCACCTCTTGCGAATACGTGTAGTTCTCGCGCGCCAATTTGAAGTCCGATTCGTGCTGCGCGAACTTATTGATGATGTCCTCCGTCGGCGCTGACGTAGCCGCCGATCCCGCCGCGTCCGTGGGTCCGCCCGTTCCCGGCGCGCACTGCGCTCCCGTCTGCGAAGCGAATTGCCCTTTATCTTTGTCTTTCTTGTTGTCCTTTTTCTCTTTTTGAGACGGCAGGCCCGCCGCAAACAATGGCTGGGTGGAGAGCAATAATCCCGCGCTCAGAAATCCCACCATCACGCGCCGCGCTAAATTTTTCAGAAAACTGTTACGAGTGCTCATCGCCGCTACCTTCCCACTGTTCTAATCTTTGCTTGGTCTAATCCCCTGGGTTTAGCACCCTTTTGTTTAACATAAGAACTCGTCCCGTTGGAACAAGGTTGCCTATACCTTCATCGCTTTTGAGGCCCTGACTATATCGCCCTGATTATATCGCCTGACGACCTCTGCCTATGATTATGCCTCCTGCGCGGACGTCTCGCTTATCGGTGAACTCCCGTAGCCGCAGAAAGCTCTTCCTGAATCGAACTCTCCCCTCCAGCATCTAACCCGTCAGAAGCAAAGAGTTGAGTCGTCCGCTTAGCTGCGCTGTGGATATTATTTTTCGGCGCGTGGTTTGCCTTGACAAGTCCCCTCGCAGTGTTATGATTTCCGAATCCGCTGTAGCCTTCCTGCCGGACAGGAAGTTTGCTCTTTGACAACTGAATGAGACATGCCAGAACCCGTTCGATTTATGAGTGAATCGAGCGATATTTTATTCAAAAGTTCGTTCTGAAATCTCACCTCCCGGCTTCTAGCCGGGACTCCGATTTTAGGACAACCAGTTTCAAACGAGAGTTTGATCCTGGCTCAGAGCGAACGCTGGCGGCGTGCTTAACACATGCAAGTCGAGTGCGCAGTCTGCTGTAGCAATACAGCAGGCCGGCGCACGGCGCACGGGTGCGTAACACGTGGGCAACCTGCCCTCCAAAGGGGGATAACCCGCCGAAAGGCGGGCTAATACCGCATGACATTCCGGTGGCTTCGGCCGCCGGAATCAAAGTCCGCAAGGACGTTGGAGGAGGGGCCCGCGCCCGATTAGCTTGTTGGCGAGGTAACGGCTCACCAAGGCTTTGATCGGTAGCCGGTCTGAGAGGATGGCCGGCCACACTGGAACTGAGACACGGTCCAGACTCCTACGGGAGGCAGCAGTGGGGAATCTTGCGCAATGGGCGAAAGCCTGACGCAGCGACGCCGCGTGGGGGATGAAGCTTCTCGGAGTGTAAACCCCTTTCGACCCGGACGAAACGCCCGCAAGGGCTTGACGGTACGGGTATAAGAAGCCCCGGCTAACTACGTGCCAGCAGCCGCGGTAAGACGTAGGGGGCCAGCGTTGCTCGGAATTACTGGGCGTAAAGGGTTCGTAGGCGGTGCGGTAAGTCGGAAGTGAAATCTCTGGGCTTAACTCAGAGGCTGCTTTCGAAACTGCCGTGCTAGAGTGCGGGAGAGGCGAGTGGAATTGCAGGTGTAGCGGTGAAATGCGTAGATATCTGCAGGAACACCCGTGGCGAAGGCGGCTCGCTGGACCGCAACTGACGCTGAGGAACGAAAGCTAGGGGAGCAAACAGGATTAGATACCCTGGTAGTCCTAGCCCTAAACCATCAGGACTTGGGGTGGCCCGCGTTGGCGGGTCGTCCCGGAGCTAACGCGTTAAGTCCTGCGCCTGGGGAGTACGGTCGCAAGGCTGAAACTCAAAGGAATTGACGGGGGCCCGCACAAGCGGTGGAACATGTGGTTCAATTCGACGCAACGCGAAGAACCTTACCTGGGCTTGAACCGCCACTGACCAGCGGTGGAAACATCGCCTTCCCGCAAGGGACAGTGGTAGAGGTGCTGCATGGCTGTCGTCAGCTCGTGCCGTGAGGTGTTGGGTTAAGTCCCGCAACGAGCGCAACCCCTACTCTTAGTTGCCACCCGTAAGGGGGAACTCTAAGAGGACTGCTCCGGATAACGGAGAGGAAGGTGGGGATGACGTCAAGTCAGCACGGCCTTTATGTCCAGGGCTACACACGTGTTACAATGCATGGTACAAACCGTCGCGAACCCGCGAGGGGGAGCTAATCGGAAAAAACCATGCTCAGTTCGGATTGCAGTCTGCAACTCGACTGCATGAAGCCGGAATCGCTAGTAATGGCGTATCAGAACGACGCCGTGAATACGTTCCCGGGCCTTGTACACACCGCCCGTCACATCACGAAAGTGGGTTGTACTAGAAGTCGCCGTGCCAACCGCAAGGAGGCAAGCGCCCAAGGTATGACTCATGATTGGGGTGAAGTCGTAACAAGGTAGCCGTAGGAGAACCTGCGGCTGGATCACCTCCTTTCTAAAGAATCAGGCTTGCCCTTCCCTGCTTTTGCCAAACGAAAACGTCCTAACCTAGGGACGCCTTCGCAAAGCAATGCAGTGCAGCAGGAAAGAGGCGGCCCAAGAATCTTCTAGCCTGAGTTACACAGGAAAAAACGTAGACCCCTAAGAAGGCCCGCGTTTCAGCAGATTCAATCTCGGTCCTTTAACAAGACTGGGATGCTTCTTCGGCGAACTCACACGCCGAAGAAAAAATATCGCCCCTTCATTTGTAAGTCGTCCGGGTTCTGACAGGTCTCATTCAGTTATCAAAGAGCAAATTTCGATTACTCCCTTACCTTTCTTGGCCCCTTCGCTTTGTTGTTCTTCCGTTGTCATTCCGAGCGCAGCGAGGCGCGCTTTTCGCGCTCCGGGCGCCTTCGCGGAGAATCCCTCATTCTGTTTTCTTTGCGTACCTTTCCCTCCGTCCTGTGCCCTTCATTTGAAATCTCAAATTTCCGATTTGCGATTTCCCTGACTTGCTGCCGCAACCCTTCGCTTAGGTCCGCCACAACATGCTCGCTTGTAGTAGACTCCTAACTGACCATGTACTGTCCAGTCTGCGGAGCGGAATATCGCCCAGGCTTTTCGGTTTGCTCGGATTGTCAGGTTGCGCTCGTACCGCATCCGCCGCCTGCCTCCTCGGCCGAAGCCTCCGCGGACCGCGCATCCTTTGTAACGGTTTGGGCCGGGGACGATCCGCTGAAGTACGGCGAAGTCTGCGAGGCCTTGGAGCGTCGGAAGATTCCCGCGCGTACGCTCCACCGGGAGGACCGCTCTTTTAATCTGACGATGGAGCCCGCCTACGAAGTGTATGTTGCAGTTGACTTCACGCACTCCGCGCGAAAAGCCATCAAGGAGATCGATACCGCCGAACAGGAGGCTGAACGCGTCTCCGAATCTGGAATTCCGGAAACTCCTGCGGAAGAAGGCGGGACAAGCGAGGATGAGGAGCGCGGCGGCACGCTCGATCTCGATCCCCAGGGTGCCACGGTCGAAGTCTGGTCCGGAAAAGACGCTCACACCGCCGCCATGATCGTCTCTTCGCTGCGAGAGAATCAAATCCTGTGTCGCTCCGAGCCCGTTGTTGCCGGCCCCAAAAACGCGCCCAAGAAGGCGCCGGACGAAGTCGCCCCGACAACGCTCTTCGTTTTTCCGCAGGATCAGCGCCGCGCAAAAGAAATCATTCGAGAGATCGTCGACGCCGTCCCGCCGGAATAGGTACCATCCCTGCCGTGAGGCCCTCGCCGCGCATCCCTCTCACGCTTCCCAGCGCGCTCATGCCTTGGGCTGATTTCCCGTCGTGTTAGACTTCGCCTCGTGCGAATCCTTATCCCCGGACTGATCCTTTCCTTCGTTGCCGCGCTGCTTTACTTTCTGGTCCCCGGCGTGAAAGAGCAGCCTTGGACAGCTTCTCGCATTGCCGGACTGGTGATCGCAGCGATCGGATACGCTCTCGTTGTGATTGCTCGAATTCAGTTGGGGAGCTCGTTCTCGTTTCGGCCCGAGGCCAAGGGTCTGGTGACTGGCGGCCTGTATTCCCGGATCCGTAACCCCATCTACATATTTCTGGATGCCACGGTCTTGGGGTTGATCCTCGCGTTGCGCTTGTACTGGCTTTTTCTGCTGCCGCCCGTATTGGTGTTCTTTCAGGCGCGGCAAGCCCGGAAAGAAGCCACACTGTTACAGGAGAAGTTCGGGCAAACTTATCGGGACTACGCCAAGCAGACTTGGTTTTAGCAGGGTGGGCCCGTTTCACTTTGCTATCGGTTGTCATCCCGAACCCAGCGCCGGGCCCCCAACACGCGCCGGTCTTGCGTGTGTTGGGGTGGTAGTCCCGCCTTTTGCGGATGTCGGTGAGGGATCTGCTTTTGCCCTTGTCTCCTCGTTGTCATTCCGAGCGCAGCGAAGAATCCCTCCTTCTGTTTACCTTCCCTTGTTCCATTTGAGATCGCTTCGTGAGGAACCTGCCGATGCGTCCCTTTCGATCCAGGGTCTAGGCGCTTCGCCTACGCTTCGCGTGCCTTTCGAATAAACAAATTCTTTGACTTTTGTGTACTACTCGTGTATCATATTTCATGTTCGCTGTCGAAAATCGCTCGCCTGCGCTTTTCTCCGCCGATTCACCTTTTAGATCGTTCCCCCGTCTGAACTCATTCGCTCGCCGCCGGTACCGATCCCCTGCTCCTCTCGCCCTGGGTGCCCGCGCCGCAACGGCCGCCCAAACCGCAGGAGTAAACAGCGTAGAATCAAACTCTTGCGCAAGCGGTAAAGATAACTGCCCTGAAATGATACTCTTGTGCAAACGCCTGCCCTGGAATGATACTCTTGCAAAAAAAGTGGGGGGAGGGGTGAGTCGAGGCCACTCCCTGATTCCATGGATCTTAATCGAAATCCACTAGCAAAGGCTCCCGCCGGCCACGCGTTCGAGAATCCGGTACGGCGCCGACTCCGGCGCCACCAGCGCGTCCGGCGGAATCAGCAGTGTCTGCTCGATGGCGAATTGGCCGGACATGGCCGCGTGCGCCACCCCGTCGGTGAACACCATCCACGTCGCCAGCGGAGGAAACTCGAGGCGCACCTTGGGGGAGTTGCGCTGAAAGTCGTCGCTCTCTTTCAGGTAATCGTGGAACCGCAGCATAAACTTGTCGTACGGCGTGCGGCTCAGCCGCGCCATTCCCATCCCCGCAGCCCAACTCGAAACGCTGCGCCGCACAAATCCGTTCTTGGCCGCGAACCGGCTTATGCCGGCCCCGCCCGCGTACTTTTCGGCCAGCCAGCCGAAGTCGTTCACCGCATACCACACCCGCGGCTTCGCCGGGTGCAGGTTCGTAAATACGCGCAGGATGCGCCCGCCGCGTGTGGGCCGCAGGCGGAAGGCGTCAACGTGCAGCAGGTCGTTGCGCTTGTGCAGCGAAAGATCGCGGCCTTCTTCCTCGAGCGGCCGGAAGCTGGCCCAGTCCAGCTTCCATTTATCGGCGTAGGGCCGCAGAAAATCGCGCAGAAAATCGATCACGTGCGCGCTGTAGCTGCGCACGATGCGGTGCAGGTGAGTCACCGTTCCGTGATCGCCGGAAAATCCGCGCAGCACGTCGTCCGCCGGCCGGTAAGAGACGTTCTTGTGCAGCCGCAGTTCGTTCCATTTCCGGGACAGCAGAAATTCGCGTTCGTCGGGGGGAAAGTCATACGGCAGCTTCGGAAAATAAAGAATCCGCCCCGCCTCCAGTTGGCGGCAAAGCGCCCGCGCGCGGGCGTCTTTCTCCGCCGCATCCCGCGCGTTCTTCCATCCGCCCGGGAAGGCGTAATCCTCCACCGCGATCCAGTTGGCCTTCTGCATCTCGATTTCGGTCATTGGTGCGTCATCCGGTCCCGCGGCATGTACGAAAAGATGATGCAGGCTGCGCCCAAAACAAGCAAGGACAAGAAGAGCAAGTGGGTGCGCATCAAGCGCCGCATGGCGCCAAGCCGTTTGGGAGCTTTTCGCCTACCTGACGAACGTGGACCGATCTGGGACAGTATTCGCGTTCCGAGCCTTGCGGCTGTCCCCAAAAGTAAGGTAAGTTAGTTCACGTTTTCCTTCGCCGGACCGGAGTACATTAGGCGCGCAGTCTCGTCCATGGGCGGGAACAAATCTTGCGCATAGCCAACTCCCAAAATGGTCACCCAGTGCCTCCGATGTTTACGACTTCGGAGGAAGAGGCTGGTGTGTCGAAAGCGGAATTTCAGAAGCGAGAGTCCTGGCCCGTTTTCTGGCGCGTGGAAGGCAGCCTCGCACACCTGACCGCCGTCCGTCCGGTCGCCTACTTCACCTGGAACTCCCATACCTTCGCCGAGCGTTGGGCGCGCCGAGGGGGGCTTTTCCTGCAGGCCGCATTTCGGCCCGCCCTCTATGCGAGTCACCGCGTTATGGCCACCAGGATTTTGCACGCCCTCCTAAGAGGCGTTAGCCGCGACCGGCTGGACCTGCTGGGGGAAGAGTATTTTCAGTACATCCTCAAGGAGCAGCTGCGGCCTGGGGGTGTAGCCAAGTTGCGCGAATGGATGGATCAGCACGGCCAGGTGGTTCTAGTCAGCCAGGGCCTGGACCACGTCATGCGCCCGCTTGCGCAGCACCTGGGAATCGACCGACTGGTGGCCAACCGGCTGGAGTTTCGCAATGGCATTGCCACCGGAAGGCTGCTGAATCCGGTGATTCGCCCGCGCGGGCCATTAGCGTTTTTCGACGCAAAAGCGGATGGGAAAGTCCCCGCCGAGCAATTACTTCAGGATCTCGGGCTGGAGAAGCATCCGGAACTGCTGGCCGATGCGATCTTCCCGGCGGCACGACCGTCTCCTCAAAACCACAATCCGCTGGTTATTTTTGAGCGGGAGCCCGGCCGCCCGCTCTCGGTGCGCCAAGCTCTGCGAGGCAAGCGGATTCTCCTGGTGGGCGTTACCGGATTTATCGCCAAGGTCTGGCTCGAGCATCTTCTCTCCCAAGTTCCCGATATCGGCAAGATCTACCTGCTGGTCCGGCGGCAGCGCACGAACACGGCCCGCCGCAGGTTTGAAAAGATCGTGGAAGGCTCTCCGGTGTTCGACCGGCTGGAAGTCCGCTACGGGAAAAACCTAAGTGCGTTTCTCTCCGAAAAGATCGAGGTCGTGGAAGGGGATGTAAGCCAGCCGGGGCTGGGCCTTGACGACAAAACGCGGCAGCGGCTGGCCCGCGTGATCGATGTGGTGGTGAATAGCTCGGGACTGACGGATTTCAATCCCGATCTGCGCGATGCGCTGGCCGCCAACGTCCAGCCGGCGATTCATCTGGTCGATTTTCTCCGTGCATCGGACCACGCCGCCTTGCTGCACCTATCGACCTGCTACGCGGTCGGGGCGCGCGACGGGCGCGTGGCCGAAGACCTGAGGGCGAATTACACGCCCGCGAACGTCGAGGAGTTCAACGCGGAGCGCGAATGGCACTCGCTCGAGGAGTTGATCCGGAAAATCGAGGCGCGCGGGCAGAGCGCCGAAATGGAAGCGGCGCTGCGACGCCAAGCGCTGGGCCGCCGTCACCGCAATCACCAGCCGCCGGGGCGCGAGATCGACGAACTGATCCGCAAGAACCGGATCCGCTGGATAAGAAATCGCCTCACGCGGGCGGCCATGCGGCGTGCCCGCCGGCTGGGCTGGCCCAACACCTATACCTTCACCAAGAGCTTGGCGGAGTCGCTGCTCACCACGCGCGGCGCAGGCTTGCCCATCGCCATCGTCCGGCCGTCGATCGTGGAAACATCCATCGAGCAGCCTTTTCGAGGATGGAATGAAGGCATCAATACTTCCGCGCCACTTTCTTATCTGCTGGGGACCTATTTCCGGCAACTGCCCTCGAACGAGCGCAAGCGCCTGGACGTGATTCCGGTGGACATGGTGTGCCGCGGCATGACCCTGATCACCGCGGCGCTGGTGGAACGGCGGCACAAGCCTCTCTATCAATTGGCCACCTCGGCCAACAATCCCTGCAACATGGGGCGCTCGATCGAGCTCACGGCGCTGGCGCACCGCAAGCATTACCGCGCGCAGCAGGGCCTGGAACGTTGGGTGCGCATGCGTTTTGACAGCATCGCGGTCTCGAAGCAGCGCTATCGCAATTTGTCCGTGCCGGCGCAAAAATTCGTGGTGCAGGGAATCAATCGCGCCGCCTCCGCACTGCAATTCAAGCGTCCGCCGCTGGCCAGGGCCGAGCGGGACCTGGAGCGCGTGGAGAAACTCATCGAGCTATACGAACCTTTTATCCTGCACAACGAGCAGGTGTTCGAGTGCGAAAACGTTCAATTGCTTTCCGCGCTGCTGCCAGTGGAAGAGCGCGAACAGTTCGGCTATGATCCCGGGCTGATCGACTGGTGGGACTATTGGATCAATATCCACATCCCGGCGCTGCGCAAATGGTGCTATCCGCTGATCGAAGGCCACGCCGTGGAAAGCGCGCCGCGCCGCGAATTCCACTTGCCGGACAGCGACGCAGTGCCACCCCTGGACTCCACTAGCTCCTGAGCCACATGGCCATCTTTCTCACCGGCGCGACCGGCTATATCGGATCTTATCTGGCGGCGGGGCTTCTCGAACAGCACGGCGAATCGCTGAATCTTCTGGTTCGAGCCGCCGACGATGGCGAAGCCCAGCGGCGATTGTGGCATTCCCTGCAATTGCATTTTGATTTTCCCGCCTTTCGCGAGCATCTCTCGGCCCAGATCAGGATTTTCCGCGGCGATCTTACGGCTCCGCGCTTCGGGCTGGCGGACCGCGAGTATGAACTTCTGGCCGCGTCGACCGATTCGGTGCTGCATTGCGCGGCCTCGCTCAATCGCAAGTCGGAGAAAAGCTGCCTGAACGTAAATCTGCGCGGCACGCTGGAGGTGGCTCAATTGGCGCGTCGCGCCCAGGACAGCCACGGATTGCGGCGCTTCAGCGAAGTGAGCACCGTGGCCGTGGCGGGCCAGCGCAGCAACGAACTGGTGGCCGAAGACGCGGCCATCGACTGGGGCCGCTCCGATTACGACCCCTACGCGCGCACCAAGAAATTTTGCGAACACATGATCGGCGAACTGCTGGCGGATGTGCCGCGCACAATCTTTCGGCCCAGCATCGTGCTGGGAGACAGCCGCCGCGCGGAGACTACGCAGTTCGACATGGTCCGCGCGTTTGTCTTTTTAGGCAGCCTGCCGGTCTTGCCGTTTCGGCCCGAGGATCGCGTGGACATTGTCCCGGTGGATTACGTGGCGGATGCCATCGTGAGCCTGCACCAGAATCCCTGTCCGAAACATGAGATCTATCATCTTTCCTCGGGCGTGCACTCGGAGAGCTTCCGGCAATTGACCGCAGCGCTCGCCAAGGCGCGCGGGAGCATGCAGCCGCTGTTTTGGCCCGGTCTGGCAGGGCCGTTCCATGGAATCGTGGAGCGGCTGGCGCGGCGCCGCGATAATTTGGGCCATGCCGCTTCCCTGCTCAAAGTATTCTGGCCTTATCTGGTGTGGAACACGGTGTTCGATAATGCGCGGGTGGCGGCGGAGATGGGACGTGTTCCCGCGCCCTTCTCGTCCTACTGCTTCCCCTTATTCCGGTTCGCGAGGGAGAATCGCTTCCGTTATCCCTACCGCGAATGGCCGGAAGGGGCTCCAGTTTCGGGGCCAACCGCCGCGGAAAGCGGATACGATTCAGAGCGGCACGTAAAGGTGGGAGAACGCACGCCATGACGGATCTCTTGCTGCAGGCGTGGGTGGCCGCGTTGATCGAGCGCACCAAAGTGGAGTGGATGCTCGGACGGGGCAAATCCTGGAAGCCGGGCGAGCCGCTGAAACTGCTTTTCGCGGGCTACAACGGCAACCGCAATACCGGCTCGGATGTGCGTGTGGAGGAGATGCTGCGGCAGGTGCGGCAAGTCCTGGGCGCCAAGAACGTGGAACTGACGGTGACCGCTCTCGATTTCAAGCTTACGCGCGGCTATTTTGGCGACGCGGCGCAAGTGCTCCTGCCGGATATGTTTCCGCCATTCCTCTATAAAGAAGTGCGCAAGCATCACGGCGTGATCGCCTGCGAAGGGTCCATGTTCAAGAGCAAGTTTGCGAACGCGCTCACGACCATGTTCATTGGCGCGCTGGGCATGGCTGCGGTGGAAAACAAGCTTTCCATCGGCTATGGCGCCGAAGCGGGCTATATGGACCCGTCTGTGGCGCGACTGTGCGCGCGCTATTGCCACAATTCGGTGGTGGTCACGCGCAATTCGGAATCGCAGGCCGTGCTCAGCGCGTTGGGCGTGGAGAGCGAACTGGGGACGGATACGGCATGGACCTTCGAGGCCCACCCGCCGGAGTACGGACGAAAGGCGCTGATCGATGCCGGGTGGGATGGCAGCGCGCCGGTGCTGATTCTCTGCCCGATCAATCCATTTTTCTGGCCGGTGAAGGCGTCCACACTGAAATGGGCCGCGCATGGGGTCGCGGGAGCTTATAAGGAGAGCCACTATCGAGGACCCTACTTCCATAAAGCCGGCGCCGATGTGGACGCCAGTTATAAGCAATACCTGGACGCGTTTGCCAAAGCGCTGGAAGCGGCGCGGCGGAAACATCGCATGTTTCCCGTGCTGGTGGCCTGCGAACGCCTGGATTCACACGCCTGCCGGGCGATCGCGGAACGCGCGGGGGGCGCGCCGGTATTCAGTTCCGAGGATTACGATATGTATCAGCTGGTGAGCATCTTGCGCGCGGGCCATCTGATGATATCTTCGCGCTATCACGGGATTGTGACGTCGATGCCGGCGCTGGTACCTTCGGCGGGCGTGACCATGGACGAGCGCATTCGCAACCTGATGCAGGAGCGCGGCCACAGCCACCTGCTGATGAACGTGGACGACACGGAGTTGGGCGATAAGCTGGTTGACAGCCTAGAGGTTTTGCAGCGCGAACGGGAATCCGTGGCGGACGGAATCGGGCGCACCGTGGTGAAGAACTTGAAGGCCATGGCGCGCATGGGAGTGTTCCTGGAGCGGACCGTGCACGAGCGCTATCCGGAATTCCCCACCCAGGGGGGCGTAAGAAGCTGGGAAAATTATCTTCCGCCGCTGCAGACGAATTTGAGGCGGCTGGTGGAGTTATACGACAGCCGCGCGCAAATGATGGCGGCGAACTGAAGCCGGCGAGCATCCCGTGAATTTTCTGCAAGACATTTTTGCAAGCCTGGCGGCCGCGCCGGAGCGCGTGGTCCTGGAAGAGATGCGGCCCCAGGGGCGCGTCTCCACGACGGCCAAGGCGTTGCTCGAACGGATCGCAGCGGCGCGCGCCTTTCTCGTCGCCGCGGGCTTGCACAAAGGCGATCGCTGCGCGTTGCTGGCGCCGAACAGCATCGATTGGGTGGCGTTGGACGTGGCTGCCATGGCCGAGGGAATCCTGGTGGTGCCACTCTACGCGCGGCAAGCGCCCGCGGAGCTTGCCGCCATGATTCGCGACGCTCAGCCCGCGATCATTTGTTGCGGCGACGGCGAGCTGCAAGCGGCTCTCGTCGCGGCTTATCCGGGTGCGCCGCGCACGGTGCTGCTGGAAGAGATCTTTACCGCAGCGGGGGCCGCGGCGGGAGCGGGCGGCGCGAGCGCCGTTCCCGAACCGGTGGCGCTGGCGAACTCCGATCCGGTAACCATTATTTATACGTCGGGCACTTCGGGCGAGTCCAAGGGAGTCGTGCTGAATGCGGGCAACGTAACGTACATGCTCTCCTGCACGATGGCGCGGCTCGATCTATTGATGGGAAAGCGCGCGGAGCAGGACCACGTGTTTCATTATCTGCCCTTCTGCTTTGCGGGCTCCTGGATCCTGCTGCTGACGAGCTTGCTGCGCACCAGCGAGCTGAGGCTGTGCACGGACCTTACGCGCCTGGCCGACGATTTGCGCGAGGCCATGCCCGATTATTGCCTCAATGTGCCGCAACTGCTGGACCGGATGCGCTCGGCCGTGGAAGCGCAAATCGCCAAGCGGGGCGGGATATTGAACAAGATATTCGCGAAGGCCAAGGCAGCTTCGCTGGCGCCGGGGAACGGCGCCCGAGGCGGCATTTCCCTGCTCCTGGCGCAGAAGCTGATTTTTCCGGCCATCCGCAAGAAGCTGGGGCCCAATCTCAAGGCGCTGATTTGCGGCTCGGCGCCCTTGGCGCTGGAGACGCAGCTTTTCTTCGAGATGCTGGGAATTCCGGTTTTACAGGTCTACGGCCTCACGGAGACCACGGCCATCTGCACCATGGACGATCCGCGCCGCGTGGAAGCGGGCGCCGTGGGGCCGGCCATTCCGGGGATCGAGATGAAGCTGGGCGAGGGCGGCGAAATTCTGGCGCGAGGGCCGAACATTTTTCCCGGCTACTGGAATCGTCCGGAAGAGACGGCCAAGGCGCTGGTAAACGGCTGGTTCCACACGGGCGATCAGGGCGAGCGAACTCCCAGCGGCAATTGGCGGATCATCGGGCGGGTGAAGAATTTACTGATCCTCAGCTCGGGCCATAACATCGCGCCTGAGCCGCTGGAGGAGAAATTGGCGCGATCGATTCCGGCCGCGCAGCAGGTCGTGGTTTTCGGGCACGGGCGCAGTTTTCTATCGGCGCTGGTAACCGGAGAAGTGAAGAAGGATAAGGCCGAAAGCGAAATTGCCAGGCTCAATGCGACGCTGCCGCACTATCGGCAAATTCGCGCGTTTCACATCGAGCCGAAGCCGCTGACGATCGAGAGCGGCTTGCTGACCGCGAACGGGAAACTGCGGCGCGAGGCCATCGGCGCGCATTTCCGCGAAACCGTCGAATCGATGTACCGCAAAAATCCCTCGTGACCACTTCCAAAACTCATCCCGGCGAGACGACCAAAACGCTTTCCTGGGAGCTGAAGGATGGCGTGATCGAGCTGGCGCTGCACCATGCGCCTTGCAATGAGATTGGTTCGGCGATGCTGGAGGATTTGGAGCAATTTGCCGCGGCTCTGGAATCGGCGGAAGGAAAGGCCGGCGCGCTGATCGTCTATAGCCAGTTGGAGGCCGGGTTCTCAGCCGGGGCCGATTTGCGCGAACTCTATGGCGCGAGCCTGAAGCTGGCGGCGGCCGAGCGCGTTTCGGGCGTGCGCTCGTTTCTGGAACGGATCCATCGCGTTTTCAATGCGATCGACGCTTCGCCGCTGACCACGATCGCGGCGGTGCATGGAGTGACTTTTGGCGGCGGGTTTGAATTGGCACTGGCTTGCGATCTGATCGTCGCGGATAAGATGGCCCGGTTTTGCTTTCCGGAGCTGCGGCTGGGGCTGATTCCGGGCTTCGGCGGGATTCCGCGCTTGCGCCGCGATGTTGGCAATGCCGTGGTGCGCGATCTGCTGCTCACCGGACGGAGCATCAACGCGGCCAAGGCGCTCGGAGCCGGGCTCGTGAGCCAGGTGGCCGGCGAAGGCGAGGCTTTGCGCGCGGCGCGCGCGACGGCCGCGCAGGCGCTAAAATTCGATCGGACAGCGAGCGCGGCGGCGAAACGCTTCGCTAAGCCGATACCGCGCGAGGAACTGCGGCGGGAGATCGAACTTTTCTGCGAGCTTTTCGAGAGGCCCGCGGCGATGGCGGGGCTTCGGAAATTCGTGGAAGATACCGGGGCGCATCCTTATTTGCCCTAATTTTGCGCTGAAACGAAAATGAAAACGCTGGAACAAACCACGGACGAAATTCTGGGATTGGCGGCGCAGCACTTCAAGATTTCGCGCGAAGAGCTTGCGCCGGGAGACGATTTTTACAAGAAGCTGAAGATCGATAGCTTGCGGGCGCTGGAGCTGATCACGCGGCTGGAAAATCATTTTGGCATCGAGCTTCCCGACTACGAAGTGCAGGGCGTGACCGACTTTCGGACGTTGGCCAGCCGCATTCAAGCGCGGTTGTAGAAGCGAGCGGGAGGGCCTAGGCCCGCGAAGGCCTGAGAAAGATCGATGCTCGATTTAAGCCAATACGAATCGCTGGGCGCGGCGCTCCATGCCGCGGTGGAGCGCTGGCCGGACGAAATCTGCCTGATCGAGGCGGATCGCGAGCAAGAACGCTGCCGCCTGAGCTATCGCCAGTTTCGCGATGCCGCGCAGGGCATCGCGGCGGGCCTCCAAGAAAATGGATTTGGCGCGGGGGATCGCGCCGCCATTCTCATGAGCAATCAATCCAAATGGCTGATTGCGGCTTACGCGATTTTTTATTGTGGCGGCGTGCTGGTGCCGCTGGATTACAAGCTGAGCGCGGCGGAGCACGCAGCGCTGGCGGCGCACTCGAAGGCGCGCGTGCTGATCGTGGAATATCCGATCTGGCGGGCGCTCAGCCAAATCGATCTCTCGGCGACGCAGGTGGAAACCGTTGTGGTGACCGAAGCTCCTGCCAATGCGGAACCGGGGCGCGCGATTCGATGGGAGGAGTTCCGCAGCGCAAAGAAGGCGGAGTTTCGGCCGCGCAAACGCCGAGATCCGGCGTGCATCGTCTATTCCTCCGGCACGGGCGGACGTCCGAAGGGTTGCGTGCTGACGCACGACAATTATCTGGAGCAGTGCGCGGCAGTCGCGCCGCTCTGGCCGTTCTGGCCGGGCGCGCGCTACCTCAGCATCATCCCCACCAACCACGCCATCGACTTCATGGGCGGCTTCATCATGCCGTTTACGGGCGGCGGCACGGTGGTGCATTTGCGCACCTTGCGGCCGGAGTACATTCGCGAAGCGTTTACGCGATACAAGATCACTTACATGGCGGTTGTGCCGCTCATCCTGAAGAACCTGGAGCGCGGCTTGCGCGAGCGGTTTGCGGCTTTGCCGCGGGCAAAGCGGCGCATGCTGAACGCGCTGGTGGGCGTGAATCGCGCGGCCACGCGCGGGCGGCCGCGGCTGTGGCTGAGCCGGCTGCTGCTCAAGGATATTCACGCGGCGTTTGGCGGAGAGTTGCGCGCGCTGCTAGTGGGTGGAGCATTCACGGAGCCGAAGACCCTGGAATTTTTTCACGAGCTGGGGATCCAGATCGCGAACGGATACGGCTGCACGGAGGCGTGCACGGCCATCACCGTGAACGATTTACGGCCGTTTCGGCCCGACACGCTGGGGAAGCCGGTCGCGGGGATGCAGGTGCGCATCGTCAATCCCGGCGCGGACGGCGTGGGTGAAGTGGCCGTGCGCAGCAAAACCGTGATGTCGCATTACCTGGACGATCCGGAACTGACGGCGGAAACAATCGTGGACGGATGGCTGATGACCGGCGATCTGGGGAAGATCGACGCGAGCGGGCATCTGCAGCTTTTGGGGCGGAAGAAGAACATGATCGTCACGGCGGAAGGGAAGAATATTTATCCTGAGGATATCGAGAACGTGTTCGAGGGGCTGCCGCTGAAGGAGTTCTGCGTGTTCGCGGCCAACTATTTATGGCCGCAGCGCAGCATGACCGGCGAACAGCTTGTTCTGGTGGCGCGCGTCGATCCGGCGCAAAATCTGAATGGCGCGATGCGGGGCGAACTGGAACGCCGCAATCAACGCCTTCTACCCTACAAACGCGTCAGCGGGTACATTCTTTGGGAGCAGGATTTTCCGCGTACCGCTTCCCTGAAGATCAAACGAAATCTGCTGGCCGAAGAGATCGGGCGCCAGTTGGATCGCAGCGCCGTGCAGCCCTTGTGAGCGACGCGTTTCTGGCCATCGTCAATCCAGCCGCTGGCGGGGGCCGCTGCGGGAAAATGGCCAAGGCGGCTCTCGACAGGCTGCGCGACGGCGGAGTGGATCTGCAGGTTGCGGAGACGAGCAAGCCAGGAGACGCGACGAGGCTGGCGCGGGCCGCGTATGCCGCGGGGCAGCGGCAATTCATCGCCGTGGGAGGTGACGGCACGGCATACGAAATTGTGAACGGCCTTTTCCCGGAGGCGGAGACTGGCGGCAAGCCGACGCTGGGTTTTCTGCCGCTGGGAACGGGAAACTCGTTCCTTCGCGATTTCAGCAGCAACGGCGCGGAACACGCGCGGGAAGCGATTCTGGCGCGGCGGCGCACCTCGAGCGATGTGCTTTGCTTGAAACATGCCGGCGGAAAAATCTATTTCATCAACTTGCTCAGCGTAGGATTCACGGCGGATGTGACCGCGGCGGCCAACCGGCGCTTCAAAGGACTGGGGGAGCTCGGATATTTGCTGGGCGTGCTGCTGTGCCTGGCGCAGCTGAGGCGGCGAGCTTTCCCGTTGCGGGCGGAGGGCGAGACCGAGTTCGACCGGCGGAGCTGCCTATTCCTCAGCTTCAACAACAGCCGGTACACCGGCGGCAAGATGATGATTGCGCCGCAGGCATCGACCGGAGACGGCTTGATCGAGTATGTTCGCTGGGGTCCTATTGGAAGACTCGGCCTGCTGCGAAACCTGCCGACTCTTTTCGACGGCACGCACGTTCGGCACCCAATGGCTTCGCGGCAGGGCACTCGGCGGATCGAGTTTTCGCTGGACGAGCCGGTGGACGTAATGATCGATGGAGAAGTGTTCACGCTGAAATGCCAGAGCATCGAAGCTCTTCCCGGCGTTTTGGACGTCCTGGTATGAGAACTGGCGCGGCGGAGACTTCGGAAAAAAGCACCGTGAACGAAATTCTCGGCGCGAGTGAAGAGAAGACCTCGGCTTACCTTTGGCTGCGCACCATCTTTCGGTGGATTCTGGCGGCCGGCTTTTTCTTCTCCGTTTGCCCTTGGGTCATTCTGCTGGGCATTTTCGTGGATCCGCTGAAGAACGACGCGCCGCAGCGCTGGCTATCGCGCAATCTGATGCGGATGGCGGGAGTGCGCGTGGAGGTTCGCCGGTCGCCGGGATTCGACCCCCACAGCGTTTGCTTTTTTGTCTCCAACCACGTCAATCTTTTCGATCCCTTTGTACTGTACTGCGCCACGCCGCAAATTATCCGCGGGCTGGAGCTGGAGTCGCATTTTCGCGTCCCGGTATATGGCTGGCTGATGAAGCGTTTTGGGAACGTGCCGGTTCCGGACGTGAACCGGGCGGCTGACCTGAAACGCATGTGGCGGCTGACGCGAGTGGCACTGGAACGAGGAGTGAGCCTGGTGGTGTTCCCGGAAGGCAGCAGAACCATTACCGGCCGCGTGGGGCCGTTTCACAATGGCGTGTTCCGCATGGCGCAGGATTTCGGCACTCCCATCACACCGGTCAGCATCGTGGGTTCGTTCACGTTTCATCGCAAAACGAGCTGGATCCTGCGGCGGTCGACGATCGTGGTGTGGCTGCACGACACCGTCGACACGAGCACGTACAGCAAAACGGAGGTGCCGGAGCTGCGCGAGCGCGTGTGGAGAGAGGTGGCTGGGCCGATACACGCCTCGATGGGCGAAGCTCCGGCAGGGAGCAGCGAGCGGCCGGAAGAGGCGAAAGCCTAAGCGACCAGATGGATGCCGGGCAGCGTGCGGCCGGCTTTGGTCTCCTGCCAGGTATAAACGATGCGGTGAATCACGGTAATCGTGGAGACGACAGCGATCACCCAGAGCGCGGGCGCCATGCGGTCAAACGTGCCGCCCAGGATTAGCAATACCAGGCGCTCGGGGCGTTCCATGAACCCCACTTTACAGGTGGGGATGAGGGATTCGGCGCGGGCCCGGGCATAACTGACCATGACCGATCCTGCGGTGGCGACCGCCGCCAGAATGACATACGACGCCCTGCCGTTCACCGCGTAAAAAACCAGCAAGCCCATGTACAGGGCCATATCGGAATAGCGGTCGAGCGTGGAATCAAAGAAAGCGCCAAAGGCCGTGACCCGCTGTTCCCGCCGGGCCACCTGACCATCCAGCATATCCAGAAACCCGGCCATGAAGATCACCGCCGCGGCGGACCGGAACATGCCTTCGGCAAAGAGCAGCGCCGCCCACAGGTTCACGAATAAGCCAAAGGCCGTGAGGACGTTGGGGTTGATGCCCGTCGCGGCGATGGCGTCGACAATCTTTTCCAACAGCCAGCGGGAGCCGGCTCCTATGGAACGAGTAATCATGAGAAGGGGGTAGTCCCTGTCAGCGGGCGATGATACGTCATGCGGGGCGCAGTCTCAAGCGGAAGCTCGACACGGGCCCTGGTACCTCGATAAATGAGAAGAGCCGCGTTGGCTGCGCCCATCAAGCCATTCCGCAACATATCGGAATACAGCGGGAGTCTCAGAGTTCGCGATCCAAGGTTTTCGTCAGGTCGTCGTAATTGATCAGGCCGACGATGGTTTTGATTTTTCGGCCATCGCGGGAATAGAGCATGCTCGTGGGCAGCCCCAAAATGCCGCCAAACTTATCGGCGATTTTGTCGTTGCCCAGGAGAATGGGGTAGTCCATCGGATCCTGCGTGCCCTTAACGTCGAAGCGCTGCATCTTCACCCAAGGCTCGACCACCTTCTTGCCATCGTCGTCCATGGCCACACCCAGAATCACGAGGCCCTTGGGGCCATATTTGTGATTGAACTCGATGAGCCATGGAATTTCGGTTTTGCAGGGCTCGCACCAGGTGGCCCAGAAATTGACGAGCACCACCTTGCCTTTGTACTGATCGACGCTAACCCTAGAACCATCAACATTGGGAATCATGACGGAAGCTTCGGGCGCAGCGGCGCCGCTCGAGCTGGAAGACGCGTTCTGGCCCTCCTTCTGTTTGCAGCCGACCAGAGGCAAGAGAGCCAAAACTCCCACAATCATCAGGGCCGCTAAGAATCTTCCACGCATGGCGCGCGCTCCTTACTTAACGAAGACATTTAGAAGACTGAGTTTACCCGAAAGCCAAGTGAGGCGATTGAAGAAGATTAAGTAGCCCACGGCCAAGAGCAAAGCCCCGCTGCCAACTTCGACGGCGTGGAGATGGCGACGGAAGCGTTGATAAAAGCGCAGAAATTGATTGATGCCCAGGGCCGTGAGTAGAAAAGGAATGGCTAATCCAGCGGAATAGCAGGCCAGGAGAAAAACGCCGCGCGAAACGGTCTCGGAGGTCGCCGCCATGGCCAGCACGCCGGCGAGGATGGGCCCGATGCAGGGCGTCCAGCCGAATGCGAAAGCGAAGCCCAGCAGAAAGCCGCTGAGAACGCCGGCAAAGGGCCCTGAATTACGCTCCTGCTGCGCTTGCCCACCCAGATTGCGAAAGTGAACGTCGCGATTCAGCCAGCGGGTGAGCATCGGGCCGACGAGAAAAATCAACGACACGGAGATCAGCTGCGCGGGTCCGAATCCCCAAATCTCGTCACCGCCAAGCCAGATCCACACCACGGCGGCGAGCGCCAGGAGGGCTCCTCCGATCAGCAGGCCGCCGCGGACGGGAATGCGTCCGAGCCAACCGATCAGATGCAGGCCGAACAGCACGATAACGGCGCCAGCAAAGGGGGCGAGCAAGCTGCGATTGCGCACCAAAAATTGCCCGACGGCGCTGGCCGACGCGCCGAAAGTAATGAACACCACCGAGAAGCCGATCACGAATGCCAAAGAAGAGGCAAACAGGCTGGAACGCGGGCGCTCTCCTTGCCGCAACTGCTCCACGCCGATGCCTGAAAGCATGGAGATATAGCCGGGCACCAGCGGAAGGACACACGGCGACAGAAATGAGATCAGGCCCGCCAGGAACGCGGCGAAGATCGAGACCTGCATGAATTCATTATCTCCTAAATCAGGATTCTCCTACATCTGCAGGACGAACCCAAGCGGCCAAACGGGAGGTCCCGGCCGGGCTGATGAGATTGCCGAGAGTTTAGAACCGATTCAGTTTTTTGGAAGGGCGCAGCCGATTCTTTCGCGACAGCGAGTTGGGGCTTGTCTGTTCATTGCCGAAATGGTGGCAGGTGCCGAAATATGGGCGGAGCTTTTCGGCACGAACAAAAGCTGTTCGAACTATGCGTTGATAAGGCGCGACTTATCTCGAGCGGACGACGTAATTCCGTGGCCATGAAAATGCACTCTATCGCGGCGTGAGAAATATATGTTGAAGATTTCCGTCAAGAATGAGGAGCCCGGAAAACGGCTCTTGCTGGAAGTGGAAGGGCGGCTGGCCGGTCCCTGGGTGGGAGAACTCAGCCGCTGTTGGGAGAGCGAACTGGAGCGAACGGCAGCCGCCGCGATTGTGGTGCGCCTCGCTAACGTGAGCTTTGTGGATGAAACGGGAACGGATCTGCTTCGCAAGATGTTTCAGGCCGGGGCGAAGCTGGAAGGCAGCGGCTGCATGGTCCGCGCCCTGATCGCGCAAATCACCGGCGCTGCGTTCCCAACGGGAGATTGCGAAGAGGAGAGCAAAAAACGAGTTTCCGTAGAGTCAGGGGTAGGAACCAAGGGGGAGTGAAATGAACACATACCAAGCGAAAGGCAACTCTACAGCCAACAACTACGCCATCCAGCAGACCATCATCGATGAAGCTAAACTCGTTCGCGAAGCGATCGCGGGCGACCACGATGCTTTGGACATGTTATTTGCTCAACACAGCCGGGCGCTATTTCAAACTGCCCTGAGGCTTCTTGGTAATGCGGAAGATGCTGAGGATGCCCTCCAGGAAGCCATGCTATCGGCCTATCGCAACCTGCCGCGATTCGAGGGCCGCTCGCAATTTTCCACCTGGATGACGCGAATCGTGATCAATGCCGCGTTGATGCGGCGCCGGAGCAAGCGGGCGCATCCGGCGCTATCGCTGGACGATTCGACCGACGACAAAACGCCGATGGTAGAACGGTTTGCCGACGACCATCCCAGCCCCGAGCAGCTGTATGCCAGCACGGAGCTTTCCGAGCGGGTGAAGGAAAATCTGCAGGAGCTTTCGCCGTTGTTGCGGAACGCCTTCGAGTTGCGCGAACTGGAAGGGCTATCGGCGGATGAAGCGGCCAGGGCGCTGGGCGTCTCGCGCAATACGCTGAAGGCACGCCTGTGGCGCGCGCGGCAGCAACTGGCGGGCCGCTTGGGCGACGTTTTGCGGCGCGGCAGCCGGATCACCGAGAGCACCAGGCAACTTGCGCCGCGCTTCCAGCCGGCCACGGGCGACTGACAAAAACCTCTCCATGCAAAGTGGGGCCTGCCGGTATAGACTGCGGGAGATTGGCAGGCCCTTCAGCCTCGCACTGTAAGCTGACGCTGCTGCTCGTCTGGCCAAGTCAAATCACCGCGAATACGGGAGCCCTTCATGGCCGCCACACCGGCAGCGATACCGAATCCATTGCCTCGAAGGATTCTGGGAAAAAGCGGCCTGAGCGTTTCGGCCATCGGGCTCGGATGCATGGGGATGTCTGAATTCTATGGCACGACCGACGACAATGAATCGATCGCCACGATTCATCGAGCGCTCGATTTGGGCATGAATTTCCTCGATACCGCGGACGTTTACGGACGCGGGCACAACGAGGAACTGGTGGGGCGGGCCTTGCAAGGACGGCGGGAGCAGGCCGTGCTGGCTACGAAATTCGGCAATGTGCGCGCGAGCGACGGCCGATTTATGGGCGTGAACGGACGGCCGGAATACGTGGCCCAATCTTGCGAAGCGAGCCTGCGAAGGCTGAGAGTGGCGCACATCGATCTTTATTACCAGCACCGCGTCGATCCCGAAGTGCCCATCGAGGAGACCATGGGAGCGATGGCCAAGTTGGTGGAACAAGGGAAGGTCCGTCACATCGGGCTTTCAGAAGCGAGCGCCAAAACATTAAGGCGAGCTTCCGCGGCGCATCCAATTGCGGCTTTGCAAAGTGAATACTCGCTTTGGACGCGCGATCCGGAAGGAGAAATCCTGGACACCTGCCGCGAGCTGGGCATTGGTTTCGTGGCCTACAGTCCGCTTGGCCGCGGATTTCTCACCGGCCGCTTCCAGAGCGAGCAGGATTTCGAGGCGGGAGACTACCGGCCGAATTCACCGCGTTTTCAGGGGGATAATTTCAGCCGGAATCTGGCGATTGTGAAGAGCATAGAGGAGTTGGCCGTGGAAAAGGGCTGCACGGCGGCACAATTGGCGCTGGCGTGGCTTTTGGCGCGCGGGCAGGACATCGTGCCCATCGCGGGCACCAAGAGGCGCGGCTATCTCGAACAGAACGCTCGAGCGGTGCAGTTGCAGCTGACAACCGCCGATCTTGCGCGCCTGGAACGCGCCGCGCCGCGCGGCGCGACAGCAGGAGCGCGGTATGTTCCTGAGGCCATGAAGCGCGTCAATATCTAAATCAGTTCTCTTCGTTCTGGTTGTCACACCTAGTTTTCTTTCCGCACTGAATGCATCGAAAAATCGGCGTCCGCAGTGCCCAGCAGCGGTCATGGGGTGGGCGGATACATTCACCTGAGCACAATCGAGGTTTACGGCAAAGCCGTGCCGCGGGGAACGACCACGACGAGCCGCCGGAATTAGGTCGCAGCCTCGCCGTAGTGTCGCGTGAGGTCTTGGTGTGTGGCATGGGCCGTTTGCTCCCAAGTCGCCATGCCATGCGCGAAATCATGGGCTTCCGGCGTTTCCGACGATGGGTCGAAGTTCGGTGTGCCGGAGACGGAACCGGCGCAGCGGTTCGCCAATCGCCGTGATGATGAGGATGCCGGCGATAATTGCCAGGGCGTCGCGCCGGGTCTGCATTGCTCCCAGGGAGACAAGCAACGTCGTCGCCAGCGACGCGGGTTGGCTGGCCCTCAGAAGCAATGTGCCGAGCGTGGTGAGCATGGCCGCAACCACCACGGCCCCCAAGCGCTGGCTGGAAACAATGCCCGCGCTGAGCACGTTGGGAGCGGCCCAAGCATTCAGCAGGTAGAGACCCAGAAAACCCGCGCCGAGCCCAACCAGATGTCCCACCACGATGTTGTACGCTCTAGCGCTGCGCATTTGCGGGAGCTCCACGAGTTCATAAGCAGTGGGCCCGAGGCTGGCAAATATCAAAGGCTGCCTTGTCGCCCAGCTGATCGCAGCCATCGCGCACACCAAGCCGCCCTCACCTAGAGTCGCCCAGAAGATGTCTTTGGATAGATTCAAGGGGGATCGATTCAAGGCGTCACCTTCTCGCAAGAGAACGAATTCGGAGGCATGTTCCCCGAGGATTCGTGCCCCCTTTTTAGGATGCTCTGGTTGGCGAGTCAGAGCGTAAACGTAGAGAGCGGGGAATAGCTAAGCCTCTCGCGCAGGCGAAATTTATTGTTGCCCGCAGAGTTACAGTTCAGAGGAGTTCGTGGGAGGCGAAGAAGTAGCCGATTTCAAAAGCGGCGGTATCGACAGCATCGGAACCGTGGGTGCAATTGTTCTGTATGCTGGCGCCGAGGTCGCGGCGGATGGAACCGGGCACGGCTTTGGCCGGGTCCGTGGCGCCCATGGTCTCGCGCCAGCGCGCGATGGCGCCGGGCGCTTCAAGGACCATCACAACGATCTTCCCTGAGCTCATGAAGGCAGTGAGTTCGTCAAAGAATCCTTTGCCGCGATGCACGGCGTAGAATCCCTCGGCCTCGGCGCGCGTGAGACGCAGGGACTTGATGGCGACGATGGAAAAGCCGGCGCGGTGAACGCGGGAAAGAATGTCACCGGCGAGGCCACGGGCGGTAGCGTCCGGCTTGATGATAGCGAGCGTGCGTTCGAGCTTGGATTCGGGCAAACGATTCTCCTGATTTTGCTGTTTTTCAGGCGCGCTAGATCCCTCGAACTGACCTAGGAGAGATTCTTCGTTGCGCTCAGAATGACGACATTTAATTTTTGAAGCAGCTCAGATTTATCGCGCGACGGATTTGCCGATTACACCCGCGAGGGTTCGGCCCATATCCGCGGGGCTCTGCACGCAATGAATGCCGGCGGCGGCCATGACTTCGTATTTTTCCTTGGCGGTGCCCGTGCCGCCGCTGATGATGGCGCCGGCGTGGCCCATGCGACGGCCTGGCGGAGCCGTCTGGCCGGCGATAAAGCCGACCACGGGCTTGCGCACGCGCTCGCCAATGAACTCCGCGGCCTGCTGCTCGGCATTGCCGCCAATCTCGCCGATCATGATGATGGCGTGCGTATCGACGTCATCATTGAAAAAGCGAATGGCATCGAGGAATGAGGTGCCGATGATGGGATCGCCGCCGATGCCGATGCAGGTGGATTGGCCGATGCCGAGATGGGTGAGCTGGCCGACGGCTTCATAGGTCAAGGTGCCGCTGCGGCTCACTACGCCGATGTTGCCCTGGCGGTGAATCTGAGCGGGCATGATGCCGATCTTGCATTTCCCGGGAGAGATAATGCCCGGGCAATTGGGGCCGATCAGCCGTGTCTTGCTGCCGCGAAGGGCGGAGGCGACGCGCACCATATCCAGAGTGGGGACACCCTCGGTGATGCAAACGACGAGCGGGAGTCCAGCGTCGATGGCCTCTAGGATGGCGTCAGCGGCAAACGGCGGCGGCACAAAGATCGCGGAGGCATCGGCGTGCGCGGTGCGCACGGCCTCCGCGACCGTATTGAAAACGGGCACCTCATTGTGCAGCGTGCCACCTTTGCCCGGGGTGACGCCGGCGACGACCTTGGTGCCATAAGCGATCATCTGCCCGGCGTGGAAAGCGCCCTCACGGCCGGTGATGCCCTGAACGACGACACGAGTCATCTCGTTTACCAGAATGCTCATCGCGCACCTCCCGCGAGGCGCACGGCCTTTTCGGCGCCGTCCTTCATGTCTTCGGCGATGGTGAAGTTCAATCCCGAATCGCGCAGAATCTGGCGGCCCTGCTCCACATTGGTGCCTTCCATACGCACGACCACGGGCAGCTTCATTTGCAATTCGCGGGCGGCGTTGACGACGCCGGTGGCGAGAACGTCGCAACGCAAGATGCCTCCGAAAACGTTGACGAAGACGCCGCGGACTTCTTTATCGCTGGTGAGGATTTTGAAGGCGCTTTTGATCTGATCGGCATTAGCGCCGCCGCCGACGTCCAGAAAGTTGGCCGGAGCGCCGCCGGCGAGCTTGATGATATCCATGGTCGCCATCGCCAGGCCGGCGCCATTGACCATGCAGCCGACGGTGCCGTCGAGCTTGATGTAGTTGAGCTTGTAATTGGAGGCTTCGACTTCGAGCGGGTCTTCCTCGTCCAGATCGCGCAACTCCAAAAGATCCTTGTGGCGATAGAGGGCGTTGTCGTCCAGATTCATCTTGGCGTCCAGGGCGATGAGGCGGCCGTCGCCGGTGACCACCAGCGGATTGATTTCCGCGAGCGAGGAGTCCGTTTCGATGAAAGCGCGATAGAGAGATTGAAGAAAGGGCACGGCGGCCTGGGCCTGCTCCGCGGAGAGGCCGAGGCCAAAAGCGAGTTTTCGAGCGATGTAGGGCTGCAGGCCGATGGCGGGACGGACCGTCTCGCGCAGGATGGCGGCAGGATTCTCCTTGGCGACTTCCTCGATCTCCATGCCGCCGGCGGCGCTGGCCATGACCACGGGAGCTTCGACGGCACGGTCCACCAGGATGCTGAGATAGAGTTCACGTTTGATATCGAGGCCTTCCTCGATCAATAGGCGGCGCACGATGCGGCCACCGGGACCGGTTTGCGGCGTGACCAGGTTCATTCCCAGAATCTTCGAGGCCAGCAGCGCGGCTTCGTCGGCGGAACGCGCCAGCTTCACGCCGCCGCCTTTGCCGCGGCCGCCAGCGTGGATTTGCGCCTTTACCACCACGACCGGCGTGGCGAGCTTCTGGGCGACCTTGCGCGCCTCTTCGGGGCTGGTCACCATCTCACCACGGGGTGTGGGAACGCCGAAGCGGCGGATAATTTCTTTAGCCTGATATTCGTGAATTTTCATAGGCGATATGAGTTCGGTGCGACCCTTTCAATTTTATGACCGATTTATGACCGATGGTTGATGCGCTGACGTTCTGCGCCGGGCCGCGGGTAGCCCGGACTCCAGCGGATGCGAACCACTCGATGCTAGAATTTCAGTTCGTCCAAAGTGGGCAAGTTTACTCTGAAGATGGCGAGGCGGGCAAGGGCGCGCCAAATTTGAAGAAGTCAGGGGTAAAACCCCAAACGACTGGACCGCAGCAAATGTCGCGGTTAAAACCGCGACCCACAACTCCGTTCCGGATGAATACGAGCGGCCGAAAATGATTGCCGAGTCGTTGCGCAAAGCTGAAGTAGGAACCGACCTTTCCGTGCAAGAGGCGGAAGAGGTGATGAACGAACTGCTCGAGGGCCGCTTGGCGCAGGAGCAGATCGTGGCCCTGCTGATTTCACTGCGAGCCAAAGGCGAAGCGGTGGAGGAGTTAGTCGGGTTTGCGCGGGCGATGCGGCGGCACGTGCCCCACCTTAACGCCCAGGCGCAGCTCTCGCCGCTCGTGGATACGTGCGGGACGGGCGGGGACGGAGGCGGCACGTTCAATGTCTCTACTGCGGCGGCGCTGGTGGTGGCGGGCGCCGGGGTGCGCGTGGCCAAGCACGGCAACCGTTCGTTCAGCTCGCGCTGCGGGTCGGCCGACGTGCTGGAAGCGCTGGGCGTAAAGATCGATATTGAACCGCTGCGCGCGCTTGCGGCCATCGACACGGTGGGCATTGGGTTCCTCTTTGCGCCGATGATGCATACGGCCATGCGGCATGCCGCCGCGGCAAGGCGCGAAGCTGGGGGACGCACCGTTTTCAATCTATTGGGGCCATTGACGAATCCCGCGGGGGCTACGGCGCAAGTAATCGGAGTGCCGGCGCTGGTGCTGGTGGAAAAATTGGGCCATGCTCTGGCCGAACTCGAGACGCAACACGCTTTCGTGGTGCATGGCGTGGACGGAATTGACGAGATTTCGCTCAGCGATGAAACGGAAGTGGCGGAGGTGCGGCCGCGTTCCGTCCAGCGCTATCGCATCAAGCCGGAGGATTTCGGGGTTGCCACGGCGCGACGCGAAGAACTGGCCGGCGGTGATGCGGCCGCGAATGCCAAGATCATCCGCGGGATTTTGGAAGGCGAGCGCGGGCCCAGGCGGGATTTTGTGTGCATCAATGCGGCGGCGGCGCTGATGGCCGCGGAGCGCGCCGCGAATTTTCAGGAAGGCACGCAGTTAGCGGCGAAAGCGATCGATTCGGGCTGCGCAACGGCGAAGCTCGAGGCGCTGATCGAATTTTCGCGCGGGTAGTCACTCCCCTATCTTCGCCACCATAACGACGAAGAGAGATTCTTCGCTTCGCTCAGAATGACAATGCGTTGTATTTGGTGTGAGATTGCCTATAGGTCGCCTTAATTGGTTTGCCTATCAGTCGCCCTTTTACAGAGAGAGGAAATTGCGGAGCATTTGCATGCCGACTTCGGTGAGCACGGATTCGGGATGGAACTGCACGCCTTCGAGGGGCAGCTTGCGATGGCGCAGGCCCATGATGAGGCCATCGGTCTCGGCGGAGATTTCCAGCTCGCGGGGCAGGCCTTTTTTCTGCACGATGAGCGAATGGTAGCGGGTGGCCACAAAGTCCTGCGGCAATTTTCGGAAGATGGTCTTGTTATCGTGATGGATGCGGCTGGTCTTGCCGTGCATCAGCGCCGGGGCGCGAACGACCTTGCCACCGAAGGCATAGCCAATGGCCTGATGACCGAGGCAGACGCCGAGGATAGGGATTTTGCCAGTGAATTCACGAATGACGTCGATGCAAATGCCGGCGTTCTGGGGTTCGCCGGGGCCCGGCGAGATGACGATGCGCTCGGGCTTTTTGGCGGCGATCTGATCGAGAGTGATCTGGTCGTTGCGGCGGACTTCGAGTTTTTCGCCTAGCTGGCCGAGGAACTGGGCCAGGTTATAGGTAAACGAATCGTAGTTGTCGATCAGCAGGATCATAAACCTACACACCAGACCGGGCGTTTCGGCCTGGAAACGAAATACAAGGTTACGGCATTCCGGCGAAAACGCAAAAAACCGCCCTCTCGCGGCGGGGTGAAGCCTCGATCAGGCCCTCGGGCTGGAGGCGACGGAGTCCGCAAAAAGAAACTTCGTCGCCGTCAATGCTCCCGACATCAACGCGCGCTGGGACAAAAGCAGATCCCTCACCCCCATTCGCAAAAGGCGCGACTGGGTTCGGGATGACAACCAGTAGGCGTCCACATCGCCTATACACAAATACCATGCACTAGTTGGTATGCGCGGGCTTACGCGCCGGACGGCGGCGCTTGTCCTTGCGGCTCGAAGTGCGTTCGCCGGCGTTATGGGCGACTTCGAGGGCGGCGATCAGAGCACGCGCCTTGTTGACCGTCTCCTGATACTCGCGCTGGGGCACGGAATCAGCGACCAGACCGGCGCCGGCTTGAACGCTGGCGAGTCCTTTTTTCACGACCATGGTGCGAATGGCGATGCAGGAGTCGAGATTGCCGGAAAAGTCGAGATAAAGAATGGCGCCAGCGTAGATACCGCGGCGCGTGGGTTCGAGCTCGTCGATGATCTCCATGGCGCGAACCTTGGGCGCGCCCGAAACCGTTCCCGCGGGGAAGCAGGCAGCCAGCGCGTCAATACAATCCACATCGGGCCGGAGGCGGCTGCGGAGCGTGGAGACCAGATGCATGACGTGGGAATAGCGTTCGACGAACTCCAGCCGTTCTACGCGAACCGAACCGTATTCAGACACGCGGCCGAGATCGTTGCGGCCGAGATCGACCAGCATGATGTGTTCGGCGCGTTCCTTGGGATCGGCGGCGAGCTCGGCAGCTAAGCGCTGATCCTCGGCTTCGTCTTTGCCGCGGGGGCGGGTTCCGGCGATGGGCCGGTAAAAAGCTTCGCGGTCCTGAACTTTGAGCAAGAGTTCCGGCGAGCTTCCGACGATCGCGGTGTCGCCGAGCTTCAGAAAATACATGTAGGGCGAAGGATTGAGAACGCGAAGGGCGCGATAAATATCGAAAGGATTGGCGTCCGTTTGCGCGGAGAAGCGCTGGCTGACGACCACCTGGAAGACGTCGCCGGCGCGAATGTACTCTTTCGATTTCCGGACGGCGGCGAGAAACTGAGACCGCTTGAAATTGGACTCCACCCGCAATGGGGCGGCGCGGCGCGAGGGCTTGCGAGCTCCATCTTCGAGGGGCATTTCGAGACGACGGCGGGTTTCGGCAATTTCGCGCATCGCGGCGCGATATTTCGATCGCAGGCTGCCGGGCCCTTCGGTGAAGACGTTGCGGACAACCCAGACGAGATGGCGAACGTGATCGAAAACGACCAGGCCCAGATAAAACATCATTACGGCGTCTTCGGTGCCCAGGTCGTTTTGGGAGCGGTCTGGGATGCGCTCAAAAAGGCGCACCATGTCGTAGGCGAAGTAGCCGATGGCGCCAGCCACGAGCGGGGGAAGACCAGGAATACGAACTGGCCGATAGCGCTGAATGCGATTGCGAAGGAAGTCGAGGGGATTCGATTGCACCCAGGAGACGCGGCTCTCGGATTCCAGTACGCAGACTCCATTGACGTAGCGAAACACTTCGGCAGGATTGGCGCCGACGAAGGTGTAGCGGGCGATTTTTTCGCCGCCCTCGACGCTCTCAAGCAGGCAGGCGTAGCGGGCGTGGCGCGCAAGGCGCAGGTAGGCGCCGACCGGGGTTAGGAGATCGGCCGTAAAGGTTTCGTAGACCGGGACGAGATTGCCTTGGCGGGCCAGGCGGGCAAAACTCTGAAAATCGGGCTCGATCATCCGCGGGAGGATTGCTCTTCCTTCTGCAACGCGGCGACAACCACTCGACGCATGACGGACTGAGGTGCGGGTTCGCCCATCCACAACTGCCATTGCGCAATGCCTTGAGCCAGAAACATGTCCACTCCCGAAATAACGGCGATGCCGCGGCTTTTCGCGCGGCGCAATAACTCCGTCTGCAGCGGGCGATAGATCAAGTCCATCACCAGGCGGCAGTTCAATTCGCCACTTTCGAGCGGCGAGCCGCCATGAGGATGCATCCCCACAGGGGTGCAATTCACGATGGCGTCAAACGATTGCCGCCGCAGCCGGCGGCGGTCGATCGCTTCCCCGCCGACCGATTTCGCCAAAGAGCGCGCGCGTTTTGGACGACGCGCACAAATGCTTACGGCAGCGCCTGCGCGGGTCAATGCGAAAGCCGCAGCGCGGGCCGAGCCTCCGGCGCCAAGAAGCAGAACACGGCTGGAGGCCAGCGGCAGTCGCTTCTCAATGGCCCGCAGGACGCCGACGAAATCCGTATTGTAACCGCACAGCTTGCCCGCGCGCACGACGACTGTGTTTACGGCGCCAATTTCAGCGGCGAGAGGATCGCACTCGTGGAGATAACGCAGGATGCGCTCCTTATGCGGAATAGTCACGCTGAAGCCGGCGATTCCGAAGGGCTGGATGGCAGCGATGAAATCCCGAAGGCTGCGGACCCGAAAGGGAAGGTAAACGGCGTCTTTCTTGCGGGCGGCAAATCCGGCATTGTGCATCAATGGGGAGAGCGAATGGGCGACAGGATCCGCGATGACGCCGTAGACCGCGGTCTGCGAATGGATTCCAGGCGAACGGCCAAAACGACGCCTGAGGCGATAGACGCGCTCGATTTCATCGAATGCGATCTGGCCAGGAGCAGTGGCCTGGCTGACGGGCGCGTACGCGAGCGCACTGCCCTGGCGAAGCGCCAGGATACGCGCGGCAAGCATCTCCTCTCCCATGGGGATGGCGACCAGGTCAGGCCTGCCGCTTGTCAATTTTAGTAAGCGGCTGACCTCGGCCAGGGAGTGACACGCGGCGGCAAGCTTTATCGCGTCAAGCTTACACGCATCGAGACGAACCACAAGGGCGGCCAAATTTTCGGGCAAACGGCGGAAATTATGGGCCGAGACGAGAACGCGCGAAGGCTCCAGATTGCTTCTCAGCTGCCCGGGGGCAATCAGCTCCGCTGTTTGGATTTCGACATCGCACCAGCGACAGCCGGCTTCGACGGCGCGCCTGAGAATGGCGATTTCCGCCTCTATACTGCCTTTGAAACGGCCCCCGGCTGGAAGGCGCCGGCAAGTGGCGATGAGCAGGGGCTTCCGCGGCTGGCGCGCGAGCCAGCTTAGAAGAGTGTCTATCTGCGCCCGGCCAGCGAGGAAATCCAGCCGCAGTTCGACGACACGTGCCTTTGCACTGTTCTTCGCCACTCGGAGTTGCTCAATAGCGGCGGCGGCACTTCTGGCTGCCACAACCGCACACAGGCGATCGGGGCCAAAGATTTCGGCCGGGCGCACTCCGCTCGCAATACCGCGGGAGTACAAGCCGGTAGATCCGGCGGGAAGGGCACGGGCGGCTAGGATGCGGGCGATGCCAACCTCCACGGTCGAGGGCTACTATCATGCGGTATCGAATGTGTAAAGCAAGGGTCGAGAGCAGCTTGACCGGTTCTAGTACCAACTGTTAATTTCGTTCTGCGGGATGTAGTTGGCACGGGCCCTAGACGAACTCGACGAGGAGCACGAAAATGATGCGGCGATTGCTCTATTCACTTGTATTTACAGGGCTTATGGTTTCAGCGGCGCGGGCCCAACAGGCACCAGTGACCGCGGGAGAGAACCAGGTTTATTGCAGCGGCATTGTCACCCCAGACCCGGTACCAGCCGACACTTACGTCATCTCCGGCGGCGATTCTTATTTTCGGGTCACTTTCAGCGACCACAAACTCGTTTTCATCAACAAGGGGACGTCACAAGGCGTAAAGGTCGGTGACGAATTCCAGGTGGTTCGCCCGATGAGCGGCGATCTCCTCGAATACGAGTGGTTCAAAGATCAGAACAAGCTGCTGAAGGCCATGGGCACGACCTATGAAGACGAGGCGCGCCTTCGCGTGGTCAACGTGCAGCAGAATATCTCGACGGCCGAAATCGTATCTTCGTGCGGCTATGTGCAGCGCGGAGATCTGGCGCTGCCATTCACTCCCCGTCCGGCCCCGGCGCTGAAGTCCGCAGAGGGCTTCGACATCTTCGCGCCGCCGAGCGGCAAAGCGAAAGCGACGATCGTCACGACCCGGTACTTTGGCGAACTGGGAGGGGAAGGCAGAATCGCCTATGTAAACCTGGGCAGCGCACAAGGGGTAAAGGTCGGCGACTACTTCCGTGTATTCCGTTTTCAGGGGAATGACAGCGGAACTGAATTTATGACGCCGCATGTGGCGTACCAAATTTTTGGATTTGGCACAACACCGCGGCCTTATACCGGGGCGGAACTCCCCCGCGACATTCTGGGCGAAGGAGTGGTATTGCGGGTGAGCAAGAACGCGGCTACGGTGCTGATTACACTCAGCAAGACCCAGATGTATCCGGGCGATTACGTCGAACTCGAATAGCTCTAACCCGGGAGATTTCCCAGCGGCCCGCCGAGATTCAGGCGGGCCGTTTTGTTTTAGGCGCCAACAGGCTCCTCTGCCGGAGCGAAAAGATTCGCTTCGGAGAAGACGTCAGCTGTGAAGGCGTAGAGTTTGGTCTCGGGATCGCGCCAGGCATCCAACGCGAGCCCGGCCTTCCGGCAGCCCTCCTCGAGAAATCGTTCCGCAGACCAATTCCGTTCCACGGCCACCTGCGGCAATAGCAGGCCGCGATGGGCGTCGCGGATAGCCAGAATTCCATGCACGCCCACCTGAATCTCGTTGGGCGACAGCGGCTGCAATTCGGAGAGTACGGAAATCTCGATCAGCAGCCCGGCCATCTCTTCATGGCCAATGGGCGTGAAGCGCGGGTCTTGTAGCGCGGCACTAATGGCACACTGCGCAACGGTCTCCGCCAGAGCAATGTCGGAAGACGTGCGGCCGACGCACCCGCGCAGCTTTCCATTGCAGCACACGGAAACGAAAGCTGACCCGGGTTCAGCCAAGAGGCCCGACGGCGGAGGCAGATCCGGAAAATCCCGATGGAAGACGACGTGGGATATGGCCCGACGGGCAAGGACGAGGAGGGTGCGGCGATCTTGGTCGGAAAGGTGAAACTCAGAGCGTGGGGGCATTCTGCGCTTTTCCACGGCGCTCCAGCAGCCTCAGATGGCGCTTTTCCTTCACGCGGTCGTCCACATGGCTCCAGAACTTCGAGAAGTATTGAAAGGCGGAGGCCACGGCGCTCATCACCACCAGCCACACCAGGATCGCGCCCAGGGGACGCACTTCGGTGTGTTTAGCTCCCAGAATCACCGCGCAGACGGCGATCACCTGGAGCACCATCTTCGTTTTCCCCAAGGCGGAGGCGGGAATCGTAAATCCTTCAGCTGAAGCGATATTGCGAAGCCCCAATACCGTAATCTCGCGGCCAATGATGATGACTACCATCCAGCCGGGGACCAGTTGCATCTGGACCAAGGAAATAAAAGCAGCGGAGATCAGGAGTTTGTCGGCGATAGGGTCGAGAAGAATGCCCAGGGTGGTGACCTGTTCACGCCGCCGCGCGTAGAACCCATCCGCCCAATCCGTGGCTGCGGCCAGCAAAAGGATCAGCACACCCCACACCGCAAAATTCATGGGCACGCTCAGAAATACGACATTGGGCTGGCGCGTGAGCAGCACTACAACCAGAAGCGGTATGAAAAAGATGCGCAGGATGGTGAGGCTGTTTGGAAGGTTCATGAAGCACCCAGGCCAAGCACGCCCGTCAGAGACATCCGAAAGACGCGTCGACCCAGTCTCAATGCCACTTCACTATAGTCTGGCAGCGATGCGGCAGTCAACGAAGCTGATGGGGAATACGGCACCAGGCGGCACCCTATTTTGGGCTTGGCCACGAACAAAGTGCGATATCCAAATTGCCAACAAACTGTGAAGCCGCTGAAAGCCGCTAAAGAGGCCCAGAACCGTACTATTACGCGCGTGTTAAGCCGGTCGGGTGGATAAAAAAGGCAGGAATGCTGTGGATTTCTGTGTGGAAATCGAAGGTTACTTTCGAGTTAATGCGCTTGAAGTGGATAGTCGAGCCGATCCTTAGCGGGCCTTATATCTACCGTAACTCACACATAAAACATGACTTGCACTAACCTTGGGGCCCGAGACTACTTGGGGCGGGCCAAAACTTAGCGGACATTTGCGCGGGGCGATTTGCACAGAAGTACAGCAATCCCCCGACTCAACTCCATTGCCTTTAATCAAATAGAAATACTGCTGGGCGACGGCGGCAGACCGCGTCAGGGCTCAGAAGACGGCTCCAGATGGAGCAGCCGCACCAGCGATGCGGGCAGCTCAGCATCGATGACCATCTCCGAATCGCGCAGTTCGCTATTCAGGACGCGCCCGAGGCCATGCACGAGAGCCAATTTGCGGCCTTCCGCGACCGGCAGCGAAAAGTGCAGCCGCTGTATCGGATCGACAGCCACGTTTTCGTCAACGCGTCGGAGCAGTTCATCGAGGCCCGTGCCTTGGAGCGCGGAGACATAGACATTTCCGTTGGCCGGGGAGAGCGCGTTGCGGCTCTCGCTATCCAATCTATCGATTTTATTGAAGACGCGCAGACGAGGCCGATCGTTCACTCCGAGCTGAGCCAAAACCTTTTCCACCTCGGCATCCTGCTCGGCATGGTGCGAGTTGGAAACATCGGTGACATGAAGAATCAAGGATGCCTGCTGAACTTCTTCGAGCGTGGCGCGGAATGCGGCCAGCAATCCTTTCGGCAGGTCGCGAATGAAACCGACGGTATCGGAAAAAAGAACGCGACGATTGGAGGGAAGGCGAACGGCGCGGACAGTGGGATCAAGGGTGGCAAACATTTTTGAGGAAACCACGACGTCCGCCCGGCTGAGCGCGTTAAAGAGTGTAGATTTGCCGGCATTGGTGTAACCCACGAGCGCGACCGTTCCCAGGGGCACCGACTGACGGGCGCTGCGGCGCAAAGATCGCTGCCGACGCAAAGTTTCAATGGCAGCGCCGATTTTACGTACCCGCTCGCGAATGCGACGGCGGTCGGTTTCCAGCTTCTGTTCGCCAGGACCGCGGGTTCCGATACCGCCGCCGAGCCGGGAAAGCTCGGGACCGGCCCCGGCGAGTCTGGGCAGAAGATAATTGAACTGGGCCAGCTCGACTTGCAACTGTCCTTCGCGACTGCGCGCGTGGCGCGCGAAAATGTCCAGAATCAGCTGGGTGCGATCGATCACGCGACAATCCGCTCCCCGCTCCAGATTGCGCTGCTGCACGGGGGTGAGCTCGCGGTCGAAGATAATCAAGGGCGCCTTGCGCGCGGTGGCTTCGGCCCGGATCTCCTCCAGCTTGCCTCGTCCAACGACGCTTGCGGGATCGATCGCGTCGCGCATCTGCAGAATGCTGCCGGCAACGATGGCTCCCGCGCTGCGCGCCAACTCAGCAAGCTCTTCCAGAGATTCGCGAGCAATTTCATCGGATCCATGGCCGGGAACGCGAGGCGCGCGCTTCAAGCCGAGTCCGACCAAGAGCGCTCGTTCGCGGATGTCGGTTGGCCTAGTCGTCTTCATAAGAGGAAAAGCGCCGGACATGAAGCGGATGAAGAAAAGCACGATCGAAAAAAAACGAGGCCGCCGAGATTGTCGCTGAACATTCCCACCAAGGCTGATTATACCGCGCCGAGCGTGCCCGATTGGCCAGTCCGTAAAGAACTCAAAAGACCTTCCAGATACTCCAGAACTGCTGAGATCGTCTCAGGCGCGTCGCCAAAACCTTCGAACCACTGAGTGCCTGGCTCCCGCCGGAACCAAGTGAGTTGGCGTTTGGCATAGCGGCGGGTGGCCTGGGCGATTGCCTGGGTCGCGCTGGCGAGCGGCTGCCCAGCGGCGGCGCAAACGCTTAGCTCGCGATAGCCGATGAATTCGAAAGGCTTGGCCTTGACCAGCGCCGATTGGGCGATCAAATCGGCGACTTCCTGGCCCCAGCCGCGATCAAGCATGGCGCAAACGCGCCGCTCGATCCGCTCGTAAAGGGCCTGACGGGGAGGATTGAGTCCGACCTTCAATGCCGTATAGCCCTGCAAGCCCTGGCGGCCGGTCCGATGCACCTCGCTCAAAGGCTTCCCTGCCAACAAGCACACTTCCAGGGCGCGCACGAGCTTTTGATGGTCGTTCGATGAGATACGCGCCGCCGCCGAGGGATCAAGCCGGCGAAGAAGCCTGTGTAACGACGCGGCTCCGCGGCGAGCCTGCATGGAGTTCAGCCTGGCGCGCAGCCGATCCGATCGCGGGGGCACGTCTGCCAGACCATCCATCAAGGCACGAAAGTAGAGTCCAGTGCCGACGGTGAAAATAGGCAGCCGCCGACGACCGCGCAAATCCGCAAGCACTTCCACGGCGCGATTGCGATATTCACCCGCGGTAAAAATGTCAGCGGGCGAGACAATATCCATCATGTGATGAGGGATGCCACGTCGCTCTGCCACGGACAGCTTGGCCGTGCCAATATCGAATCCACGGTAGACCTGAGTCGAGTCGCAAGCAACTACCTCGCCGGCCAATTTCTCGGCCAGAGCAATGGCCAGCGCCGACTTGCCGGAAGCCGTGGGGCCCATAATCGCGACGAGCGGGAGGGGTTGTATCTGGGCGAATTCTGTTGCTGGGAGCGTCGCGCGCATGGTCCAGCCTTCGGCAGGAGTTATCGGAGCGATCAAATCAGTTTCCAATAGCGGATCAGAAGGTAGAGAAAGAACAGCGCGCCCAAGAAGAGCGAGCCGAAGGCCTGAGCTTCGCGTGGCTTCACGGGCGTTTCACTGGGCGGAGCTCAAGGGCAAATTGTACAGAAAGATGAAACGCAACTCGATGAAGGGGCCGCTGAAAGCGGGAGGCAAAGGCTCAAAAGGAGAGGACGTACGAATCGCGGAGTATGCGGCGCGATCCAGCGGCTCCTTGCCCGAAGAGCCCTCCTGCACAGGATCGGCGTCCGGCACGATGCCGTTGCTCATAATTTTGAATCGTAAGATGACCTTGCCCTTGTCGCCCAAATAAACCGATTCCGGCATTATCGAATACCAGTTTAGCCTGACCCGTTCCAGCACGCGCTGGAGATAGCTGCTGAAGTCCACACCCTGATCCGGCGTGAGCATTTGCAGCGCGCCAAAACCCTGGCCGCCACCACCCCCACCTCCCGGATAACCCTGCCCACGACTGGCCGGGAGCCGTCCGCCAAACCCCTGAAGGCCGCTGCCCGAGCTCTCGTGCGATTGCTGCGCGGATTGATCGATCGTTCTTCCCGGCGAAAACATTTGCGGCAAAACCAAACGATTTTCAGCCTCGGCTTGAGGCTGTGGCTTGGGAGCATCAAAGCGGGTGTCGGCTTGCTGCTGTTGCGCCTGCGGCTGTGGCTTGGGAGCCGCGGGCAAGTCCGGCGGCGGCTCGGCGGGCGTGTCGCGCACGGTCGGCGATTTCGGCGCAGGCAAGGGCTGCGGCATCACCGGTGGCGCCATCTGACGCAAGATGCGCGGGTCAATATGCACCGCGGGGCCCCGGGGGGCCGGCGTAGGAGGCAAACCCCTCACGTCCGGAGGCATATAGATGAAATTCAATTGTTGCCGGGCCAGATCGATTTGCGATTGCGTGGGCGGCTTATATTGGAAGATCTGGATAAGCAAGAGGATGAAGAGGATGTGAAAAACGATCGATCCCGAGCGGCCCAGCCAATTCCAATCTCGCGGCGGCGTTTCCACCGGCGCGACCATCAAGTTCACGTCTCCGGTGGTAAGAACGTCCGGCTTCAGGAGATCGGGCAACTCGTAAGCCGAGACCGGCCCCTTGCCCTCGAGTTCGACAATGGGCAAGGCCATAGGGACGGTAACGCGTTCATCCATGACGGTCACGGGCGCGTAGCCTGGATGAACCATCTCGGGAGCAAACGGCGTAGCCGGCGTATCTCGAGGAACGACGACGCGCGAGGCAAGTACGTCCAAAGGCATATGCGAGGGAATGTCGCTGTGGGTCTGGAGATCCGCGCGAGGCAGATTGGCGGCCACGACGGTGCGGTCGTCGAGCAGGGTGGTGAGCCGACGGGGGGGCGGCGCATCCGCTCTGTCAGCAGCGGGGCGCACGTCGCGGGGGACGAGGATTCTCGGAATCATCAATTTTCTCGCGGGGGTAAGAAGGCATCCACTTGGACGCGTTGATTGTGCTCCAGGATGCCCGACATCACCCGATCAGCCAGCTCGAGGGCACGGAGTCCCGCGGGGCCATCAATTAGCGGAGCGGTGCGATGCCGAACCGCGTCAACGAAGGCGCTCAGTTCGGCGGCCAGGGGCTCCTCTTGCCGCGTGGGTATCGGTTCGAAGTCAAATTCCGGCTGGGGAGCGGGCCGGCGAACGCGAACGCGCAGCACATCCTGGCGCGCGTAGTCCAGGGAGATATATTCGTGTTCCTGGAAAAAGCGGAGCTTGCGAACACGTTCGGTGGAGACGCGGCTGGCCGTTAAATTGGCCACGGCGCCAGAAGCAAACTGCAGGCGAGCGTGGGCGATATCGACCTTGTCGGTGATCACGGGAATTCCAAGCGCGTGAATCGACGTCACCGGGGAATCAGCCAGCGTGAGCAAAATATCAAGGTCGTGAATCATGACGTCGTATACCACGTCGATATCGAGGCTGCGCGGGCTGAATACGCCTAACCGGTGTACCTCAAAGTATAGAGGTTCCTTGATGATGGGCAAGACTCCCTGGAAAGCCGGGTTAAAGCGTTCCAGATGCCCGATCTGCAGCACACGAGCGTCTCGCCGAGCGGCATCGATGAGCAATTCGGCCTCGGAAACCGAAGCGGCGATCGGTTTTTCGATCAACACATCAATTCCCTGCCCCAGCAATAAGCAGCCTACGCGGGCATGCTCGCGGGTAGGCACGGCAACGCTTACGGCATCCACTCTGCCTCCCAGCGATTCGAGGTCGGGGAACGCCTGCGTGCCGAATTCGGCGGCGATAGTGCGAGCGCGTTCAAAATTGGAATCCACGACCCCAACGAGTTCCACCCCTTCGAGTTGGCGATAAACGCGGGCGTGGTTGCGTCCAAAATCGCCGACGCCAACCACGGCCACTCGAACGCTCCGGTCGCTCATCCCGATTTCGCTCCGGACGCGTTCTCCCGTTCGCCTTGCCGCGCTTCGCCCTGCAGGTCGGGCGCAAAAGCTTCGATAGCAATGCCAGCTTCATTGGCCGCTTCGATCAATCGCGGGCGATCGAAAAGCAAGGTGCGCCCGGCATCGATGGCCAGGGCGGTGACCCGGCAAACCTTCATGGTTTCGACGGTTCGGAGGCCGACAACAGGTACATCAAAACGCATGTCCTGGCGAGGCTTAGCGACCTTCACGACGACAAGGGGTTTGCCGCAAACGAGCCGAGCCGCGCGTTCCATGGTTTCGTCGGTTCCCTCCATGGCCTCGACAGCCACGCAAGCACGGTCGCTGAGGACGACGGTCTGGCCTAAATCGAGGGCTGCAACCTGGCGCGCGATCTCGCGGCCGTAAGCGATATCGGCCGACTCGCGAGCATCGGGGCCGCGACGGGTAAGAACGCCGGCCTCGGGCAATAACGGCTTCAAAAAAGTGGTCGAATCCACGAGTTGGATGCCTTCGTCTTCGAGCACGCGGGCCACCGCGCCAATCAAGGAATCGGTGTTCTTTCTGGGCAGCGAGAATATCAGTTTGGCCAGCTTCCAATCGGGCCGAATGGCGCTAAAAATTTTCGTGTGTTTGACCTGGCCGGCCATTACGGCACGTGTAACGCGTTCCTCATGCAGCAGTTCGAGGGTGCGGCTCAGTTCTCCAAGGCTCACCCAATGGAGCCGCTTGGCAACCTGCTCCAGTTCTGGGGAAGCCTCCTCACGCAAAGCAATCACGGCCATTTCGATTCCCTGACTGCGCGCCGCTTCCAGCACCAGGAATGGGAAGCGGCCATTCCCAGCGATCAAACCCCATTCTCCGGGAAGGGTTGCGGGTGTTGGGTGCATGTTCGAAGAAAAAACTCCTACTTGGTTACACCGCGATCGGCCGATTCCACGAAGCGCAGCAATTCGGCGACATCCACGGAGCCATTGAGCGTGAGCCGCATCTGTTCGAGGGCTTGAGTGGTATTGAGCTTCGAGTTCAAGAGAAGGCGAAAGGCGCTCTCGATGGCGCGGATTCGTTCGGTCGTGAAGCCACGGCGCTCGAGGCCGACGCTATTGACCCCGTAACAGCGCGTCTGGCGTTCGGTGACGACCATGCAGAATGGCGCGACATCCTGGGTAATCACGGTCGAGGCGCCTACATAGGCGAAGCGGCCTACGCGGCAAAACTGATGGACTGGAGAAAAGGCGCCAATGGTGGCGTAGTCCTCGACCGTGACATGGCCAGCCAGCGTGGCGCTATTGGCAAAAATTGTATGGCTGCCTACAACACAATCGTGGGCCACATGGGCTTGGGCCATGAACAAATTGTCGCTGCCAATGCGCGTTGATCCCCCGCCCTGGACCGTTCCCCGGCTGACCGTCACGCCCTCGCGAAATACGTTGCGATCGCCTATATCCAGACGGGTTCTCTCACCAGCGTACTTTAGATCCTGGGGATCGCCGCCGATACTGCAAAAGGAGTGCAGCACATTGGCACGGCCCAGACTGGCGGGGCCATTTACTACCGCATGGGGATGAAGAACGCAGTCTTCGCCCAATTCCACATCGTCGCCGACGACGGCGTAGGCCCCAACGCATACTCCAGAGGCCAATCGCGCGCCCGCGGAGACCACCGCCCGGGGATCGACTCCCTGCGTAGCTCCATTTTTCCCTTCGCCCATGCTCAACGTCCCGCCACGCCGGCCGACTGGGCGGCGGTGGGAATCTCGACCGGGTCGCGGTCCACCATCTTGCACATCAAGATCGCTTCGGCGGCGTGTTCGCCATTGACACTGGCGATCCCGCGCAATTTGCAGAAATTGCCGCGCCAGGAGACCACGGCGACTTCGAGGCGCAATTGCTCTCCGGGAACTACCGGGCGGCGGAAACGGGCGTCGTCAACGGCGACAAAGTAGAGCAGCTTATTTTCACGGTCGGGAACTTCCTGCAAAAGCAACAATCCGCCGGTCTGGGCCATGGCTTCGATGATCAGAACACCGGGCATGATCGGCTTTCCGGGAAAATGGCCTTGGAAGAAACTTTCGTTGATGCTTACGTTTTTCACTCCGACAATGCGCTTGAATCGCTCCATTTCCAGGATGGCGTCGACCATCAGGAAAGGATAACGATGTGGCAGGATTTTCTGGATCTCATTGGTGTCCAGAATCATCAGCTCCTCAATTCCGGCGAGAGGCCGCACGACACGCAAAAAGCAATCAAGGCATTATAAGCGAAGGACTGAGGCGCGGGAACCGCATTGCCGCCGAAAACGGCGGCTGTTAGCATACGCGAGCCGTGAGCAAGGACGAGAGATTATCGGAAATACTGCGGTTTTTGCAAAACCGCGGACCGGCCATGGAGCGTTTACTCAAACGCTTCGTGCGCTGCGAATCGCCTACGGACGATAAGGAGGCCGTTGACCGTCTGGGGCGCGCAGTCGCGGAGGAATGGCGGAAGCGCCGAGCAAAGATCGAATATTTGACCAGGAGAGAGGCGGGGAACCACCTGCGGATCACCTGGCCTGCGGGCGCCACGCACAAGGTCGGCACCTCCACGGACCGGATTCTCGTGCTCGGCCATTTGGATACCGTCTACGAAGTGGGCACGATCGAAGGGATGCCTTTTCGCGTTAGTCGAGGCCGGGCATTCGGGCCGGGGGTTTTCGATATGAAGGGCGGACTCGTGATCGCTCTGTTTGCCGCCGACGCGCTCGCCCATATGGACTGGCTGCCAAGACGGCCCATCACGTTCCTTTGGACTTCGGACGAGGAGACCGGCAGCAAAAGTTCGCAAGATGCAATCGAGCAGGAAGCGAGGCGCAGCACCACAGTGCTGGTGCTCGAACCCGCAAATGGACCCGACGGGCAGCTCAAAACGCGGCGCAAAGCCACGGGGACCGCGGAGATTGTGATTCGCGGACGGGCGGCGCATGCCGGGCTCAATCCGAATGAGGGCGTGAACGCAATTCGGGAACTAGCGCTGCAGACGGAGAGGCTGGTGCGGCTGAACAATCTTCGCCGCGGGGTTACGGTGAGCCCGACAGTGGCGCAGGGAGGGACGCGCAGCAATGTGATTCCGGCGGAGGCGCGCCTGACGATCGATCTGCGAGTGGAAACTCGCGACGATATGCGACGGATCGAACGCCAGCTGAAATCGCTGCGGCCGATCTTGCCTGGCGCGCGGGTTACGGTGAACGGCGGCTTTTCGCGTCCGCCGCTGGAGCGCAAGGCCAGCGCGGCGCTTTTCTCTCACGCACAGCAACTCGCAAAGGAATTGGGATTTCGCGTGGGCGAATGTTTGGCCGGGGGCGGCTCCGACGGCAACTTCACCGCAGCGCTGGGCGTTCCGACACTGGACGGATTGGGGGCTATCGGAGAAGGCGCGCATAGCCCCGACGAACAGGTGGTCCTTTCGGCTTTGCCTCAACGCGCCGCGCTGCTGGCGGGGCTCCTCGCAACGCTATAGCCCTCGGCACATCGTTGTGAAAGTCAGGCTAGTGAATTTTGTGGAGATAATCGGCCGTCGTATTGTTCAGATCCGCATAACTCAGGTGCAATGTGGCGCGCACGGCGTCCTGGGTAGATACGCCTTCGTCGATGCGGTCGAGGATGCGCTCCAAATCGCCTGGGCTGGTGGCTTCGATCGTCTCCACCACGGCGAGCGACCATTTGTAGGCAACGCTTGCGAAGCCCGGCTGTAAATTGAGCCAGGATAGCTCAAGAATCGAAAGTGACGGGTCCTCATGCTGGTTGTAGAGGTCGAGAAGTTCGGCGGCTGTGGCTGCGTCTGTGCGTCTGCCCTCCATCCATTGCGCGGTGCCCTCCTGAAGCCAAGTGGGGCAGCGGCCATGGGTTTTTTCCGTGATGAAGCTGTGCGTTAGCTCGTGCTTGAGGACGCGAGCCAATTCGGGCGTGACGGTGGCGAGGCCTTGCACCGGCACGCGAATGCGTCCGTCATTGAGAGCGCCCACCCAGCCGGGCGCCTGGGTAATATCCTTGAAATCCTGATTGGTGTAGAGCGTGATGGCGATGGGATCCTTTGGCGCGTAGTTAAGCGCGGCGGAGATCTCGTCGAAATCGGCCTCCAGCGCTTGCAGCGCTTCGCGCGCGAGTTCGGGCGCGGCGCCTCCGTAATAGTGCAAATCGAAATGGGCACTGCGGCCTTCGTGAAACGCGTTATCGAGATCGAGATCGCGCTCGGCCTTTTGGAGGGCGGCGGCCACTTCGGGGTCGGGATGTTGCTCCTGGGAATGTCTCCATTCGGCGATGGCGTCCGACAGGCGATTGAGCCCGTAATCCGCCCAGCCCGCCAGCTTGGCGGTATCGGCCGAATCGGGATCGATGCGCCGCGCGGCATCGATCTGGTCCAACGCCGACCGATATTCGCCTTGCTTCAAATGCAGATAGGCGGCGTTGAGCAGTAAGGGAACCTGGTCGGGGGCAAAACTCAGAGCGCGTTCGGCATGCCGCAGCGCCGCACCGAAGTTATTGCGGTCAAACTCGAACCGGCTGGCCGCCGATTCTGCCTCAATGGCTCGCACCAAGTCGGCACGAGCGTGCGTCGCCGTCTTGCCATCAATCTCCGCCAAGCCTTCCTCATCGATGACGCCATCCCGGAGAATTGATCGCAGGACTGCATCTGGCGCGGCGGCCGAACCGGTTGGTGCAGGCGGGGTCATGGTCAAAACCGCAGCGGCGGAATTTGAAGTCGCTTGCGAAGAGACGACATCAGAATCATCTTTTGTGATCCGGTCTACAGACGCCTCGGGCAGGCTCATGATGCCGGCAGCCGTCTCAAAGGTAACCTTCCCGTTTTGACGTGTCGTATTCGAGCCCTGGATCTGACGGCCATTCTTGAGATAGATGGTATCGGCGCGCAGATTTGACGTCACGGCGAGCGCCAGCGACGCCACAAGAACGCCGATGCGAATTGGCCTAAGAGCTAAATTCACAAACTCTCCAATGGACCCAAGCAGTCGTTAATCGACGGTAAAGACAGGCGTTGCATGTGTCAATCCTACTCGTGGAGAGCTGTTCTCTGCGGGTACTTGTCCGCCGGAACAGGAGGGGGCACGGCAATCGTGCGGCCCTGCAGATGTCGATTGCCGGTAGATTTTGGCCAACTTTAGATCAGGTTCCGGCGGATGCCGCTCCGCCGTGAGTTAGAATTAAGTGGTGCATGCGATGAGTGTCCGCATGCGGCTGAGGGCTAACGTGATCCACCGCTACATATTTCACAACGGGCTTATCGTCCCTATAGAAGAGACTCGGCTTTCGCCGGGGCAGGCCGGCCTTCTTAATGGATGGGGACTCTTCACCACTTTGCGCGTTTTCCAGGGCGAGCCGTTCGCGTTTGAGCGACATTGGAAGCGGCTCGAAAAGGACGCCGGGCGTACGCGGATACCTTTTCGCTTCGATCCTTCCGAGGTACGCACCAATTTGCGGGAATTGATTCGGCGCAATGAGCTGCGCGAAGGCACGGCGCGCATTTATGCCGTCTACAACAAAGTGGGATTCTGGCAAAGCGGCGAAGACCTGCCGGAGGTCGACCTCTTGCTTTGCACGGCGGGGCTGCCCTCGTACCGGGAACCGGTTCGCTTGGCCGTACGCGAGCAAAGCCGCCATGCGGCGTCTCCGCTGGCGGGCGTGAAAGTCACCTCATGGATTCTTAACGCATGGACTTTGCAGGGCGCCCAGCAGGCCGGTTTCGATGAAGCTTTGCTTCTCAATGAGCGCGGCGAAGTATCCGAATGCACGGCGGCGAACGTATTTTGGGCTCGGCAAGGACGCGTTTTCACGCCGCCGCTCTCCTGCGGATGTCTCGAAGGGGTGACGCGCGGCATCCTGCTGGAGATCGGCCCCGCAACGGGCATTCCGGTGGAGGAGAAAGCGGTCAGGCCCGAGGAATTGTACAGCGCCGATGAGGTGTTCATCACTTCCACCAATCGCAGCCTGCTGGGCGTCTCCGAAGTAGAAGGCCACAAATTTGCGGGCGCGACCGGACCCATTACGCAACGGCTGGAGCAAATCTTCAGCAATTACATGGTCGATTACGTTGCCCGGTTGACGCAGCAGGCGGCGGCGAAACTCTGAACACCAGAAGTGTTCGGCAACTTTATCGCCAGAGCCGGTTTTCACCTAATGGGCATAGCGTTATCGTCGTCGTTACTGCGTTCGGCCTCGGCGTCAAATGTTGATTGGGCATCATCACTCCCTCGCCGTTAAAGCGCGCGCCACACTCGCCGCGTTATTGTTGCTGTCAACTGGCCTCCCCCAGACGCTAATGAGCCAGTCACTCGCGCCGGCGACTTCCGGCGCGATTTCGTCTCAAAGTGCGGCCGGCGACGAGGCAGCGCAGCCACTCGATCCTGCCTTCAAAGGCAAATTGCCGATCACCGAGCTCACGGAGAATGAAGCCATTCTGCACGCGCTCAACCGCCTGGGCTACGGTCCGCGTCCAGGCGACGTGGAACGCGTCAAGCGCATGGGCCTCGAAACCTGGATCGAGCGCCAGCTTCATCCTGAAAAAATCGACGACGCTTCAGTAAAAGCTCGCCTGGCAGAAGTTCCCGCCGCGAATCTGAATGCACAAACGCTGCTGGCAGAGTATCCGCAGCCCGAGGCTGCCGCGAAGAAGATGGGAATCAGCGTGGACGAGTATCGAAAGCAAATGGACGCGCAAACCCATCCCCCGCAAGGGGTGCGTCCTAGGCCCAGCAAATTGCCGCAGGAAGCGTTCAGCCAGCTCCAGCAGGCCAAGGCTTTGCGGGCCATCTACAGCGAGCGTCAACTGCAGGAGCAGCTGACCGATTTCTGGTTCAATCATTTTAACGTCTTCGCAAACAAGGATTTGGACCTGTGGCTCGTGGCTTCCTACGAAAACGACGCCATTCGGCCGCGGGTGTTGGGGCGATTTCGGGACTTGCTGGGCGCCACAGCGAAGAGTCCAGCGATGCTGTTTTACCTGGACAACTATCTCAGCGCCGATTCACAAGCCGCTCAGCGCCTAAAAGCTCATCCCGAAAAGATGCGCGGGCACCAGTTTGCCGGCCTGCCGCCGGTAGCCAACCGCGGGCTCAACGAAAACTACGGGCGGGAGCTGATGGAGCTGCACACTCTGGGCGTGGACGGCGGCTATACACAGCAGGACGTGATCGAAGTAGAGCGGAGCTTCACGGGCTGGACCATACGCGATGCGCGAACCAAACCGGGATTTGCATTTGACGCCCGAGTCCACGATCCCAAACCGAAACGGGTGCTGGGAAAAAACATTCATGCGGGCGGAATGGGAGATGGCGAGCAGGTGCTCGATCTGCTGGCGCACGACCCGCATACCGCCCATCACATCGCGCTGAAACTGGGGGAATATTTCGTTTCCGATAATCCACCCGACGCTTTGGTCGATCGCATGGCGACAGCTTTCCGGAAATCGGGAGGCGATCTGCGCGAAGTGATGCGCGCGATGATCTATTCGCCGGAATTCTGGTCCAGAGCCGCCTACCGGACCAAGGTGAAGACTCCGTTCCAGTTAGTCGTATCGGCAACACGGGCGCTGGGAACAGAAGTAGATACGGCTCTACCGCTTGTCAACTGGGTTGGGCGCATCGGCGAGCCGCTGTACCAGTGCTTGCCGCCGACCGGTTATTCAGACGAAGCGTCCGCCTGGGTGAATTCCGGAGCATTGCTCAACCGGCTGAACTTTGCCCTGGCGCTGGCGAGCAATCGCGTGAACGGCAGCCAGGCGCCGATCGAGTCGTTACTGGGCACAGAGGCGCAAACGGATCCGTATCAGGCGCTCGAACGCGCCATCGATCTTTTCCTAGCCGACCAGGTTTCCGCGAACACGCGCTCGACTCTGGAAAGAGAGTCCGCCGATCCGAAGATCGTGCAAACGAATTCGGGCGGAAGGACCCAGGCTAATCTCGGCACGATCACCGGGCTGGTGCTGGGCTCGCCGGAGTTCCAACAGCGATAAAAAAGGGCAGCCCCGACGGGCTGCCCTTGACGACCGCAATGCTGTGCTGTTGGCGACTAGTGGACATCCATAGCCATATGCAGTTCCTTAAGCGCTTGATCGAGATGCTCGATCGCTTTGGCGCGATGGCCGCCAAAATCACGTTCGGCGTAAGCCACCAAATCGTGCCGAGCGTTCTCAACCTTTTCGATCGATTCGCGGATGACAGGATGCGGTCCCTGCGGGACCGGCTGCGGACCCGCCGAGACAAGCATAGGTGCCGTCAACACGCCCGCCAGAAGTATTCCGCCAAAGATTTTCAGAACTGGATTGCGCATGCATTCCTCCTAAGAAATTAATCTTCGCCCCGAAGTTCCTTGCCTCAGGGGATTCTCCCACCGGCTTATCAAACACTGAACGCGAGAAAAGGTTTCGATTGTCCATTCTTTTAGCTGTCCGCGCGTACAGGTCCCGGCTGCACCTTGAGACCTATGTCTCTGATAGAATCGCCCTGTCATGCTTTCGAAGTGGCCTCTCTTCGCGGCGGCATTCGGCCTTTTGACCTGCGTCCTGTTTTCCCAAGCGAATTCAAGGCAGATCTCGGGAATCGCGCAGGAGCGTGCTCGCGCGAATCAACTGCAAGTGGCTCCCAGCCTGAATGAGGAGTTGGCGAAGTTTCGGCGCGTTCCCATGCCTTTTCATTCCCAGGGCCTCAGCGCGCGAGAACAGGACCTGGTAAAGAAATTAGTGGAGGCCTCGCAGTATTTGGAGCAGATTTATTGGCGGCAGAGCGATCCGGACGGATTGAAGCTGCTGATTTCGCTCGAAGCCAGCAAGGCTCCCCAGGATGCGGCCCTGCGGCGATTCTTAATGATCAATGGCAGCCGTTACGACCTCATTCGCAACAATGCTCCCTTCGTAGGCACTACCCCGATGTCACCCGACCACGGCCTGTATCCTGCCGGCTTGACGCGAGAGGAGATGGAAGCTTACGTTCGCGCGCATCCGGAGCAGAAAGCGGCTCTCTACGCGCCTCAAACCGTGGTTCGCCGCGATGGCGATCGACTCGTGGCGGTTCCCTATCACGTGGCCTATCGGCAATGGCTTGAGCCCGCGGCGCAAGCGCTCAACGAGGCTGCGGCGCTGAGCGACGATCAGAACTTCGCGAATTTTTTGCGGCTGCGAGCGAAGGCGCTGCTGGATGACGATTTCTATGCCAGTGATATCGCCTGGATCGAACTGGAAAACCCGAAGTTCGACGTAATCTTCGCGCCCTACGAAGTCTATTTGGACGATCTTCTGGGCGTAAAAACTTCATACGGCGCGGCGGTGATGATTCGCAATGAAGAAGAGAGCAGGAAGCTGGCGCTCTTCCAGAAGTACGTTCCGGAGATCGAAGACTCGCTTCCCATCGCGGCGCAGGATCGGCCCTCCAAGGCCGGCCATCATTCGCCGATGGAAGTTATGGACACGCCGTTTCGCGCGGGCGACCTGCGGCACGGCTATCAGGCCGTGGCGGATAACCTTCCCAACGACCCACGCATTCATCAAGAGAAGGGCTCCAAGAAAATGTTCTTCAAGAATTTCATGGATGCGCGCGTGACTTACGTAGTCCTTCCAATCGCCAAGCGCTTATTACGCGCCGATCAGGCGCCGCAAGCGTCCGGCGACGGCTATCTGGCGTTTACCATGATGCACGAGATTTCCCATGAACTCGGGCCAACCTACTCGCACACGGCCAATGGACGCGCGCAAATCAACGAAGCGATTGGTCCGGTCTACTCCGCTCTGGAAGAGTCCAAGGCAGACGTGGTGGGGATGTTCGGTCTTGATTGGCTCATCGAGCACGGCGCGCTGCCCAAAGAAAAACGGACCGAATATTACGCGTCCTATGTGGGGGGGATTTTTCGCACGGTGCGGTTCGGAATTGCCGAGGCGCATGGCCGAGGCGAGATGATGGAGTTCAATTATCTGGTCGAAAAGGGCGTAATCGTGCGCGATTCGAGCACCGGCCGCTATGCTATCGATAGCGGCCATATGCCCGCGGCGATCACTTCCCTAGCGCGCGAACTGCTGGAAATGGAAGCCACCGGCGACCGGGCGCGCGTGGAAGCCTGGTTCAAGAAATACGACCGCATGCCGGAAGACCTGGCGAAATCTCTCGCGGCCGCAAGCGATATTCCTGTCGATGTGGATCCGGTATTCTCGTTCCCTGAACCCATTCGTTAAATTCGCCTCCGGTGGAAGGAAGGGTGGTCACACGTGGCTCAAGAAAAGACGCAGAATTTCGAAAATCACAGCAAAACAGTTCCCCTCTACCACATGTTCGTCATTCCCGTTTTCATGATCAATTTTGTGTGGCGTCTCGTCCAGCTGAGATACGGAATAAGTTTCTTTTCCATCATGAACGTACTCCTCGCCGCCGCGTTTGTGATCCTGGTCTTTTATGCGCGCGTCTTTTCGTTGACGGTTCAGGACCGCGTGATTCGCCTGGAGATGCACTTGCGGCTGGAGCGCCTCTTATCTGCGGACCTGCGCCCGCGGATTCCGGAATTCACGGTTCCGCAGCTGGTTTCGTTGCGCTTCGCGTCCGATCAAGAACTGCCTGTGCTGGCACGGCAAGTGCTGGATGAAAAGCTGACCGACCGTAAGACGATAAAGAAGCGTATCAAGGATTGGCAGGCGGATTTTCTGCGCGCGTAGGCCAGTTCCAGGAAGAGCCTAGAATAAGAGCGGCGCGAGACCCGCGAGGGCGAGGGCCACGAGCAACCCTAGCGCCTGTCTGCCGGTTTTTCGGTCGGCGAAACCGAAGGCATAAAATCCCTTCACCACGTTATTGCTGGAAGCGGCGATGGCAATCGCGTGAGCCGCCAGAGTCATGCTCTGGCCTGCCGACTGCGTCATTCCCAAAACAAAAGGATCGATGTCCGTCAATCCGGTAATCGCAGCGAGCCCGTAGATACCGCCGCGCCCGAAATGCTCCAGCGCATAGTGCGAGGCTGCCAGCAATACAACAAACAGGAGAGCGAAGAGAAAGGCGGCCGATAGCTCCAGGGGATTCTTGACATCCAGGCTGCGCCGCTTGCTCTGACCGCTTGAATCGGCGCCGCGCGCCCAAAGCCAGCCAAAAATGATGGCGCCGAGGGCCGAGGCTATAAACGGCAACAAAAGTACGCCCGCGAGCCTGCGATCAAATATCGCGAGCAAAATGAGAAGGCGCAGGTACATCATGCCTGAAGACATCAAAATGCCGCCGGCGAAAACACGCGGCGCGTGCCCTTCGCACGCCCGCTTCGCCAAAATCACCGTGGTCACAGTGGAAGAATACCCGCCGCCCAAAAGTGCCGATAGGTACACTCCGCCGCGTCCCGCGCTGGCCTTCTCCACCAGGTAGCTGCCATAGGAGACGCCGCTCGCGGCAACGACGATCAGCCAGGCCTTGAAGGGATTGAACCCAAACGCGCCGAAGGTACGATTGGGCATTACGGGAAGAATGACCGCTGTCAGCAGCAAGAACTTGGTGAAGGCCAGGATCTCCTCACCGGGAGAGCGGCGCGAAAGATTCTCGAGCACCGTCTTTAGTTCGAGCAAAAGTACGCTGACGATGGCGATGGTCGTGGCAATCCAAAATTCGCCGCGCGAAACGAGGACGCCGACGAGGTAGGTGGCCAGGCCGGATATTTCCGTGGTGGCGCCGGCGTATTCCGAAGTCGCCAGCTTATGCTGGTAGGAGAGCCATAAGAAAGAGCCGATGACCGCGAAACCGACTGCCGGAAAGATCAAGCTGCCGCCGGAAATCAAGTTAGCGGCATAGCCGATGAGGGCGATCAGGGGGAAAGTTCGCACTCCGCCAAAGGCGTACGGCTCGGGCACTTTGAATTCGGCACGGTGTTCCTCGCGTTCGAGTCCGACCAGGAAGGAGAGACAGAGAACCAGGACGATCTTCAGGCCCTCGGCTGGCAGCAAGCCCGTCAACCACGCCGGCACGCCACACCTCCATCCCGCAGGGCCAAGATAAGCATGGAATCCGGAACCGCTCCGCGCCGCCTATCGCGGGCGATCAGCGAAACGATCCTGAGAAAGAGACTGTACCCAAGTTCAGCGAAACAAGGCGAGGCCTTCGCATCAGTGCGTTCCGCAGGCCGCAATGCCGTGTTTCTCGAAATAGCGCTGATGGTACTCCTCGGCGCGCCAAAACTCCGGCGCGGGTGCGATCTGGGTCACGATTTTGCGAGGGAATCGGCTCGAGCGATCGAGATCGTCCTTCATTTTTAGCGCCGCGCGCTGCTGGTCCGCATCGTAAAAGAAAATCACCGAGCGATATTGCTTTCCGTAGTCGGGGCCCTGGCGGTTGAGGGATGTGGGATCGTGCAAATCGAAGAAAACGCGCAGCAGTTCCTCGTAGCTTACGATGGCGGGATCGTAATCCAGTTGCACGACCTCGGCGTGACCCGTGCGGTCCGTGCACACATCGTCGTAGGTCGGATTAGCCAAGCTGCCGCCCATGTAGCCGACGGCCGCATCGGTAACGCCTTTTACCTGCCGGAAAGCGCTCTCTACACCCCAAAAGCATCCGGCGCCAAACGCCGCTTTGGCCATCGCTATCCTCCTCCGCCGCCTAACGATACTGCCGGCTAGTAATCATGTTGCCACATGCGATGGAACGGCACAATTACGCAAGCGCGCTGAGAGCCATAATCTAAGTCGAGGACGTATCGATGTATCAAGGGGCCTCATGAATTTGCCTGACCAATTGACGGAGCGTTTGCCCTTCCTTTACACATTGGAAGAGGATTGGCAGCCTGTCGCGCGCTGGGCGCTTGCGGGCTGGCTCGTTTTTTACGTCCTTTTTCTTTATCAGGCTTATCGCGGCGAAGGCACCCTCCTCATGATCGATTTGGTCTTCATTCCTATCCACGAGGGCGGCCATCTTCTGTTTCGTTTTTTCGGCCAATGGATCAGCGTGGCGGGCGGCACTTTCCTGCAGCTCTTCGCTCCATTTGCGTTGGCGGTATATTTTGCATTGAACCGTCAGGCGGCCGGCGCGGCATTCTGTTCGTTTTTCTTCTTCGAACAACTTCTGCCCATCTCCACATACATGGCGGACGCGCGCGCGCAGGAACTCCCTCTTCTGACGGTGGGCGACGCGGACTACGTCATCCACGACTGGAATTATCTTTTCGGCAGCTTGGGCGTGCTCAATCACGATACGGCGATCGCCGGGACTGTTCGCGCGCTCGGCTGGCTCGGCATGTGCGCCACGGTGGCCTGGCTTATCTTTCGCGCTTGGACCTCAGTGACCTCCGCCGATCGCGTGCAAACTACGACCTAACCTAATTGTTCGGCGATTACCCAGGAGAACCGCAGCACTGCTTTGTCGTTCACCATTGCATGGCGGGATGGTTCGCTGTATGTTACCGGCACAAAAGTGGAGGGGCTTATGTTCAAGCGTGCGCTAACTCTCATGGCGATCCTCGGCGCTTTTATTTGCGGCTTTCTGCTCGCCAGCAAAGAACACTCGGTGCTAGGACAGTCCCGCGCCGGAGCCGGCGTGGCCGTCCCTGGGGAGACAGGCGGCGAAGATTTTACCGGTCCCTACGACGTGGTTCCTGACTGGCCCAAGCCACTTTCAACGCTTCCGGGACACCAGGGCTGGACTTGGGGAGCGGTGGAGAGCGTCTTTGCAGAGAGTCCCAATCGCGTCTTCATCCTGCAGCGCGGCGAATTGCCAGCGCTGAAGCTGAGCGATCTTAAGGATTTGATGTCCGGGCGCCCCTCGGCCAAGCTCCTGCCCGAGGTTGGACCGAGTCTTTCCTTCCCGGTGGGAGAAGTGCCCTTCCGCAACGCTTCCCAAGGTCCGGTGGCTAGTTTGCCTGGAGGCGGCGGTCCCGGCGACCTTTCCGAGGATGCCGATAAGAATTGGAAAGGCAGGATGGGGATTGACGCGCGCTGGGAGGATTGCCTGGTCGTCGTGGACGCGAACGGCAATATCACAGAACGATGGACGCAGTGGGATTCGCTCTTCAGGCGGCCGCACGCCATCTACATCAATCCGTACGATGCGGACAAAAATGTGTGGGTCGTGGACGACTATCGTCACGCCATTTTCAAGTTCACCCACGATGGCAAGCAGCTCTTGCAAACGATCGGCACGCCCAATGAACACGGTGAGGACCCCACCCACTTCAACCGGCCGACGTTTCTGGCCTGGCTGCCGGATAGCACGATGTTCGTGGCCGACGGCTACAACGGTACGCGCGTCGCAAAGTTCGATAAAAACGGAAAATTCCTCCTGACCTGGGGGCAGAAGGGCAATCCGCCGAACGAAACGCGTCCCGGCTATTTCAACACTGTTCACGGAATCGCCGTCGACCCGCAGACGCGCCACGTCTTTGTAATCGACCGCTCCAATCGCCGCATTCAAGTGTTTGATGAAAACGGAAAATTCCTGGATCAGTGGAGCACGGGCGCCCCGGGAACCTCGAATCCGCAATTTCTCTTCATGACCGCGGATCGCAAACTCTGGATGCCGGATGATAAAAGCTGGAAGATCTCCGGATATGACCTTCAAGGCCATTTGATCTACACCTGGGGCAGCCAGGGCGACCAACCCGGCGGCATGTGGAACACGCATGGCATGAGCGTAGATCAGGAAGACAACCTATATATCGCGGAAGTAGGCAACGGCCGCGCACAGAAGTTCCGTCCGCGTCCCGGCGCCAACCCGGCATACCTGGTGGGCAAGCCGCTTTACGCCGCCTGGAAATAAGCGTCAGTCGCCAGAAAGAGGCGGGAAAAGATCGTCCGTAAGGTGCGGCAATGCATCAGAGGATTTGTAAGCTCTGGTTAGGACCTCGAGATCCACACTTTCAAGACGCCAGGTCGGAAGCCAAGATGCAAAAGCGGTTGGTTGCTCTAGCTCTGGTATTCGTTTTTGGCTCCGGATTGCTAGCCACAGCGAAGTCCCCAAAGCCGCGCGTTCTAGCAGCGAAGCTTTTTGTCGCTAAATCGGTGTATTTCGATAACGAGACGGGATTCGCAGCGGTGGGCGCCGACGCCATCCGAGAACTGAAGAGATGGGGCCGCTTCCGGGTAGTGCAAAATCGAGATCGGGCCGATCTTGTGTTTGTGCTTTCCTCGGAGGAGTATTCTGAAGACGTAGGCGATCTCGGGCCGGCTAACAAAGCGGATTTTGAACCGGACTGGTTCTTGCATTTCCACTACCGGCCGGCCAATGCATACCTAACGGTGATTGATACGATCACGGGAGACACGCTGTGGGCCGGCACTCATGTTTGGGGCGGTCTCCTGACCGGTTTCAATAGTGCGGGCAGGCGTCTGGTCCATCGTCTGCGGGAGCAAGTCGATCCCCGATAGCAATTCCCTTGCTCACCGGCGTTTTCGGAAATGCGCTGCCCCGCAAAGCGCTTGGGCCGGGGCCCTTCGACTTCCATTCACACGTTTGCACGGTGGTTTGCCAGACGCCCGTAACGGCACAGTAACAAACCACAACCCAAACGAAAGTACTAACCGGCCTGGTTAATAGCATTCCTAGAACGCGAAGAGTGCCTTCGATTGACCCGACGGAAGGCCGTAGGACAATTGTACCTAGTTCAAAACGGTACAGCTGCTAACTCTCAGTTATCACGCGACTTGAACAATTCTTTGTGGCTGCTCTGAGGGTTCGCCGAACAAGGCCTAAAAATAAAAATGAACAGGTTTTCCATCGGCGTCCGATTAGCCATTTCCTTCAGCTTTCTGGTTTCCATTCTCATCGTCATCGGCTGGCTAGGTCTGAACCGCATGGACAGCGTCAACGCCGATCTGAACGACATTAGTTACCGGCGCTGGGCCAAGGTGCAATTGGCGCAAGAGGTTTCCGCGTACTCGAATTTGAACGACCGGCTTCTGGAAGGCGCCATTCTCACGGGCAAAGACGCGGAGGTGGCCTCTTTGCTGGCCAATCGGGGCCGCAATGTAAGCCAGATCAGCGAAATCATCCAGAAGCTAAACAAACAAATTGAATCCCCGAGGGAGCGAGAGTTGCTGCGCCAAGTCGAGGAGGAGCGCTCCGTCTCGCTCGAGAGCATCGCCCACATTACCGACTCGCTCCGGAACGGCAAAATCGACCAAGCCCGCGAAACGATGGTCACGGAGGTGATCCCGCACCTCGATACACTGCGTGCAGCTTGGGACAGTTTCACGCAATTCGAGGAAGCGCAAATGCGCCAGGCGCGCGACCAAAGCGAAGCGCACTATGCTGTTGCACGCCGCCTGACTACCTTGCTCATCCTCCTGGCGTTCCTGACCGCGACGGTCATCGCCATTTTTATCACTCGCGCGATGGTGCGCGAGGTAGCGGAGCGCGAACGCGCCAAGCAGGAGATCCGCAAACTCAATGACGATCTGGAAAAGAAAGTCGCCGGGCGCACCGAGGAACTGGCGCGCGCCATCCGGCACCTGGAGACCGAAGTCACCGAACGGAGGCGCAAGGAGGAAGATCTTCTGCGACTGGCGGCGATCGTGGAATGCTCCGAGGACTCGATCATTGCGACGGATCTCAACGGCAGGATCACGGACTGGAATGCCGGCGCGGAAAAGGTGTTCAGGTATTCGCGCGCCGAGGCTGTGGGAATGCCGGTCACGATCATCGCTCCACCGGAACGAAGGCACGAGCCTTTCGAAATCCTGGCGAAAATCAGAAAAGGAGCGGGGGTCATCCAGCTGGAAACGGTGCGGATGACGCAGAATGGCAAGCCCGTTCACGTGTCCTTAACGGTTTCACCCATCCGGGACCGGGCCGGGCGGCTTACCGGGTCGGCCGCCATCGCTCGCGACATCACCGAACGGATCGAAATGGAAGCGGCACTGCGCCGCTCCGAAGCGAACTTTCGCTCGGTGATCGAAAACTCGCCGTATGGAGCGCTGCGAACGTTGCCCGACGGCCGCATCCTGCTCGCGAATCCAGCCGTCGCAAGGATGCTGGGCTACAGCTCGGAAAGCGAGCTTCTTGGCTTCAACATGGCTAACGATATCTACCGCCACCCTCAGGACCACGCCAAGGCGATCGAACAGGCTCACGGCACGGAGTACCTCAAGGACGTCGAAGTAGAGTGGAAGCACCGCAGCGGCTCGCCCATCATGGTGCGGTTCAGCAGCCACGTGGTGAAAAATCAAGTGGGTGAGATCGACCATTTCGACCTGATGGTGCAGGACATCACGAAGCAGAGGAGCCTGGAAGAGCAGCTTCGCCAGGCGCAGAAGATGGAGGCGATTGGGCGCTTAGCCGGCGGCGTGGCGCATGATTTCAACAACCTGCTCGGGGTCATCATCGGTTACAGCGAGCTGGCGCTCGATCAAATCGATCCCAAGCATTCCGTGCGCGGCCAAGTGGAGCAGATCCGCAAGGCCGGCGAACGGGCCAGCACGCTAACCCGGCAACTGCTGGCGTTCAGCCGGCAGCAAGTGCTGGACACAAAGACGCTCCATTTGAATGCCATCATCTCGGATATGGCGCAGATGCTGCTTCGGCTGATCGGCGAAGATGTCGAATTGCAAACCAAGCTCGATTCCGAACTGCACGCGGTTCGGGGTGACCAGAGCCAGATCGAGCAGGTGATCATGAACCTGGCAGTGAACGCGCGCGACGCCATGCCTCAGGGCGGCAAGTTGATGATCGAAACGCGCAACGTCTCGGTCGAGGAGGATGGAGAGCGCCGCACATCTATTGTGCCCGGCGATTACGTCTTGCTCAGCGTCTCCGATACAGGAGTGGGCATGGACGACGAAACGCAGGCACATGTATTCGAACCTTTTTTCACGACGAAGGCGCGCGGCAAGGGCACAGGTTTAGGTCTGGCGACGGTCTATGGTGTGGTGAAGCAAAGCGACGGATATATTTCGGTATATAGCGAACCCGGAGTCGGCTCGAGTTTCAAAATATATCTGCCGCGCGTACAGCCGGAGCCCAAGCTGAATCGGCCGCCGGAGGCCGCCCTTCCGTGCGAAGGGTCGGAGACAGTCTTGGTGGTCGAAGACGAGGTTTCGCTTAGAGTATTCACTTGCGCCTTGCTTCAGAAGAGCGGCTATACGGTGCTCGAGGCGAGCGACGGCGAGGAAGCGATTGCTTTGGCGCAGCAATATGGACTTCCCATCCACTTGCTCTTAACCGATATGATCATGCCAGGTATGAATGGCCCCTCGGTGGCGGAAAAGCTTGCCTCTCTGCATCCGGAGGCCAAAGTGTTGTTCATGTCCGGCTATACTGGATTTGTGGGCCGAGGCCTGATTGCTCCCCGCTCCGCTCTCATTTCAAAGCCATTTACACGCGAGGAACTGCTTCGCAAAATCCGGCAGGCACTGGCGCCGTCCACACCGGTTGTTTCCAGCGGCAATCCCATCCGAGTTTGAGTAAGCGGCGCCGCGCTACAAAATACGGTGCGCTATCCCCTTCTGGCCATCTACTATTTTTGGGCGCCCGGACCTGTCGAATGGGCACTCATTACAATGGCCGAGGACCAAAGCCGCGGAGCACCTGCCGCACCGCGATATTCAGAAGGCTCAAGATGATGGCCCCCCAAAACGCCGGCGCGAACCCACGGACGTTAAACCCCGGCACAAGCAAGGACGCGAACTTCAGCATTAGGGCGTTAATTACGATCCAGAAGATTCCAAACGTGAGCACGATGAGAGGAAAAGTGAGGATTTTCAAAAGGAAGCCTAATGTGCCGTTTACGAAACCAATGATGACGGCAGCCAGGAGAGCCGCTCCAAATCCGCTTACCGAAATTCCGGGCACAAATCGCGCCACCAGCAGAATGCAGAGCGCGCTGAGGACCCAGTGTGCGATGAGCCTTGCCATTTGAAGTGTTTAGAATCCCATCTGAGCGGTAGAAAACACTGCCGCGGTCGCGGGGCCCTTTTTCATCGCTCGATTTGCCAGAGCATAACGAGTTCGACTATACACGCGAACTCCTTGGAAGTCCTTCTCCGGAGTCCTTTGGTTTGCAGCGATCCCGACGCGGAGCCGAGTCGCGGAGCCATTCCAGGACGCATCTCATAATGGGCGGGCGGAGTCTGGACGCCCCAACAGGAGGAGGTTTCTATGACTTGTAAGAACTTTCTGGGTCGCGCATTGCTCACGTGCATGCTGGCCGGCGGTTTGGTAATGGCCGTGGGCACAGCTCCAATTCACGCGGCCAGGAACGACAACGATGACTGTCAAAACCGGATTGCGAAAGCTCAAGCGGACATCGACCGGGATGCCGGGAAGCATGGGCAGGGCAGCCATCAGGTGAGGGACGATTTGAAAAAGCTCGACTCAGAACGCGAATGGTGCGCCAAGCATCACGCCGACTGGGATCATTCGAAGGATGCGCAGTACGATCAGTACCGCGACGTGCAGCAACACTGAGATGCTTGCTAGCATCCGGTTGTGATCCTCGTAATCTGACAGGCGCGCTTCCCGGTTGATCGTTGACCCTTGCCCAGCCTCCTACCGCCCCACGCGCGTGTTGCTGGAGGTACCTCCCGCTGCGGGAAGATAGCATTTGAGCGTGTAATCCATGACCATGCGATCGGCATTAAAGCGCCACCCTAAAGTGCGAATGGCGCGCTTCACGCGTTTGATCCAGCGGCGAGGCAAGCCGTCGCGATCGCGTTGGTAGTAAAGCGGGATCACTTCGTCCCGCAGCACACGATAGAGTTCCTCGCCGTCGCGTGCATCGTGGAGGGTCACGTTCGAGTGGGTCCTGCCTGTCCCAATGGCAAACCCGTTTAGCCCGTCATAGGCTTCCGCCCACCAGCCGTCGAGGACGGAGAGATTCAGTCCGCCATTCAGAACGACCTTTTGGCCGCTGGTGCCCGAAGCTTCCAGGGGACGCCGAGGATTATTCAGCCAAACGTCGACACCCTGAACGAAGTGGCGCCCGACGTTAATGTCATAGTCCTCGACGAAGACAAACTTATCCGAAAATTGCGGGTCGCGCATAATTGCTGCGATCTCCTGCAACAGGCGCTTGCCGGGATCGTCCCGCGGATGCGCTTTGCCCGCGAAGACGAACTGCACTGGGCGCTTCGGATCGTTGACCATGGAAGCGAGTCTTTCGATATCGGCCAAAATCAGGTTCGCGCGCTTGTAGGTGGCGAAGCGCCTGGCGAATCCAATCGTGAGGGCGTCCGGGCTCAACACTCGGCTGAGTGCCTGCAAAACGTCCGTCGGCTCGCCCCGCCTCTCGGCCTGCTCCACAACGCGAAGCCGAACGAATTCCAAGAGGCGCGATTTCAGGGTTAAATGAGTCTCCCAGAGCTCGGCATCGTCAATATTCTCGATGGCGTCCCAGAGACCCGGTTCGCCACTGCGCTCATGCCATCCGCCGCCCAAATGCCGGTCGTACAGCCGGAACATCTGCGGCGCGAGCCAGGATGGCACGTGCACACCGTTCGTGATGTGGCCGATGGGCACCTCATCTTCCTGTTTGGCGTGATAGAGGTCCTTCCACATGGCCCTGGAAACTTCTCCGTGCAGGCTTGAAACCGCATTCGCCCGGCGGGCAAACCGCAGTCCCAGCACGGTCATGCAAAACTCCTCGCCGAAATTTTCGGGGCGTTCACGGCCGAGCTGCATGAGCCGGTCGTGGGAAATTCCCAAAGATTCGCGCAAGGGGCCGAGATGCTCCTCCACCAGGTCCGCAGGGAAACGATCATGCCCCGCCGGCACGGGAGTGTGGGTGGTAAACACCACCTGGCGGGCCACTCGCACGGAGGCGCGCTCGAAATCGAGTCCCTCATCCTGCATGCGATGACGAATCGCCTCGAGAATCGCAAAACCGCTGTGCCCTTCATTCAAGTGTAGAACGCCGGGATCTACGCCCATGGCCCGCAAAGTGCGAAAACCTCCCACGCCCAGCAGTAGTTCCTGCCTGATTCGGGTGCGCGCATCGCCACCGTAAAGGCGTGAAGTAAGCTGCCTATCCTCTGGGGCATTCCCTTCCACATCGGAATCAAGAAGGAAAAGATCGCAGCGCCCGACCTTAATTCGCCAAACTTTCACGCGAATCGAACCGGTGCGCGTCTCGATTTGCACCGTAACAGCTTCACCCTTGCTCCCGATGGCCGGTTCCATGGGCAATTGGCTTATGTCCGAGGGCAGATACTCTTCCCGCTGCCAAGCATTGCGGTCCAGCCGCTGCCGGAAATAGCCCTGGCCGTAAAAGAGACCGATGCCGACCAGGGGAATGTCCAGATCAGAGGCGCTCTTAATGTGATCGCCGGCCAGCACACCCAATCCCCCGGAATAGGTGGGAATCGATTCGTGCAATCCGAACTCGGCCGAAAGATAAGCTACCGGGCGCGTCCGAAGAACACCCGCATGGCGCGCTCCCCACGTACGATCCGCTTCCAGATATTCGCGCTGCCGCCGGTAGGCGTAGTTGATGCGGCTGTGCAAGACCATTTCTCGAGCGCGCCGCTCGATTCCCGCGAAGGGAATCTCCGACAGCAACGAGATGGGATTTTGATTGAGCTGCCACCAAAGGGCGGGGTCGAGCTCGTGGAACAAGCTGGTGGTATCGTGGTCCCAGCTCCACCATAGATTGCGCGCCAGGGCCCAGAGCCTCTCCTGCGCCGGGGCGATGAAGCGGTCAAGGGTGCGAGCCTCGCTCACTACCGGCGCCACTTGCGCCGCGGCCTGCACCAGCATGCGAATCTCATCTTCACGGAAAACGCGCGGCTCGATCGTTTGCACCACCAGCACGCCCTGCAGCACGCCGCGGTCGATCAACGGAACGCCCAAAAATGACTGGTAAGGCTCCTCGCCCGCCTCGCTAAAATACTTGAACCTGGGATGACTCTTTACTTGTTCGACGGCAACCGGCCGCACCTGCTCCGCAACCAGTCCCGCCAGCCCCTCATTCAGGGCCATCCGCAAATTGCCCACGCAAGTGGGGCGCAACCCAAGCGTGGCGGCCAAGACCAAGTTGGCGCGGTCGGGTTCAAGCAGATAAGCCGAACACACATCGGTGTGAAAGGTCCTGGCAATCAGCGCCACGACATTAATCAGCGTTTCCGCCGGCTTGCCGCTCTCCGCCGTTAGCTGATCGATCTCATTGAATGTGAGCACCATGCCGGCATCGCCGGTCGGGCGCACCTCTTCGACTTGCGCAAGATCGATATTCTCCTGCAGCGACTCGCCTACTGGGCCCTTGCGTGGCATTGAGGACACCCCTTCGCGGCTCTTAGCTTACCTGTGCGGTTACGAAATGTGGCGCTCAAAGAAGTGATCGGGCGTATCAAAAGTACACAGATTTGTGAAAAACGCCGGTAAGCTGTGAAACGCTGTGAAAAACTCGCACATTCCGTGCTCGGCCTCGACCCTCGAATGATCCGATGACTCTCGGATTTCCTCCAACGCAGGGCTAGTAATGTACTTCTGGGTAAGGGAAAATACTCGTTGGTCGCTTTATAGTGCCGCAGAATATTTTTGACACTTTGGCGCAAACCGAACGGCGTACCCGATGGCAGACGAAGAGAACGAACTGGAAACGCCGGAACCAAGGCTATTTACGCTCACGGAGGCCGAACGCACGCGGCGGGAAATAGAGCCGGTCTTGATCGAGGCCATCGAGCTGCGCAAGAAGCTGGCACCCTTGGTCGAGGAACTGGGCGCCATTTCCGCACATATTCAATGGGTTGGCGGCTCGGTGGTGCCGTACGAAAAGACGGCCCGCCTGCGATTCGAGCATGATCGTCTGGCCGAATCGCTGAAGGCTGCCCTCGAACGCATTCAGGCTACAGGCTGCCTGATTAAAGACCTGGACAGCGGCCTGCTCGATTTCCCAGCCATCATCAATAACGAAGAGGTTTTGCTGTGCTGGCGGCTGGGCGAAGAGCGCATCCGTTTCTGGCATAGGCACGATGAAGGCTTCGCCGGACGCAAACCCCTCGACCCAGGCGATCCAGGAGCCGACAATCCCATTCAGTGAGGCATACATTGGGCGCTGAGCAATCCAACCGTCTCGCGCATTCCGCAAGCCCTTATCTGCGATCGGCCGCACACCAGCCCGTGGATTGGTATGAGTGGGGCGAGGAGGCTTTCGCCCGCGCCCGAGCCGAAGATAAGCCAATCTTGCTGGATATCGGCGCGGTCTGGTGCCACTGGTGCCACGTCATCGACCGCGAAAGTTACGAAGATCCCGCCCTTGCGACGTTGATCAATCAGCAGTTTGTTGCCGTGAAGGTCGATCGCGACGAGCGGCCTGACGTGGACGCGCGCTACCAGACAGCCATCAGCGCCCTTTCTGGCCAGGGCGGCTGGCCGCTTACGGGATTTTTACTATCGGACGGGCGGCCGTTCTATGGAGGCACTTACTTCCCTCCGCAGGACGGTATGGGCAGACCTAGCTTTCGCCGCGTGCTCGAAACCATCGTTGAAACCTTCAAGACGCGGCGCGACGAAGTGGAAAAGGCCGCCGGGGCTTTATTCGACGCAGTGCGCCGAGCCGAGAGTTCCGCCGGGGCCCGCGGGACATGGGCGCCCGGTTTGGTGAACGAACTCAGCGACACGATCCTTCAGCATTTCGACCCGCACTATGGTGGATTCGGCAACGGACCCAAATTTCCCCACTCCGCCTCGATCGATCTTCTTCTCGAGCGCTATCAGGCGACACACGAGCCGCAATTGCTGCTTGCCGCGCAGACCACGCTCGAAAAAATGGCTCGCGGAGGCGTTTACGATCAGCTCGGCGGCGGCTTTCATCGCTATTCGGTTGACGAACGCTGGCTGGTGCCCCATTTCGAAAAGATGTCCTACGACAATTCCGAACTGCTGAAAAATTATCTGCACGGATACGCCGTTACGCGCAATCCTCTTTTCCGCGAGACAGCCCTGGGCATCATCCGCTGGATCGATACCACGCTTTCCGACCGCGAACGCGGCGGCTTTTACGCCAGCCAGGATGCCGATGTTTCTCTCGACGACGACGGCGATTACTTCACCTGGACTCTGGACGAAGTGCGAGCCGTATTGAAGCCGGAGCTTTCACGCGTAATCGAGCTTTATTACGACGTTGGACCTCGCGGCGAGATGCACCACAATCCTGCAAAAAATGTTCTGTGGGTGGCGCGCGAGCCGCAAACCATCGCCGAAGCGCTCGGCACCTCCACCGAAGATGTGGCAAGAAAGATTGAAGAGGCGCGCCAGGAACTGTTTGCCGCGCGGCATAAACGCCACGCGCCCTATGTAGATACCACGATCTACACCAACTGGAACGCTCTCCTGATTTCCGCTTATCTCGAAGCGGCTCAGGTCCTTCAAGGCGACGAGGGCTACGGCTGCCGCGTATTTGCGCTGGGCAGCCTCGATCGGCTGATCGCGGAAGGCTGGGACGACCGCCGAGGCTTCTCGCATCGACTGGACTCCGGTGACGAACTGCAACCCGATCGCCTGAACCCCGATCGGCTCAGAAAAGTTCGTCTCGACGGAACACTCGACGATCAGGTCTTTGCGGCGAACGCGTTGCTCGACGGCTTCGAAGCCACCCTCAATCCACGTTATTTCGTGATGGCGGAAAGCACCCTGCGCCTTGTGATCGATAAATATGCCGATAATGAGAACGGCGGATTTTTTGACCGCGCCTCGGACGCCGCTCCGCTCGGCGGGTTCGACGTGCGCCGCAAGCCTATTCAGGACTCGCCCACTCCAGCCGGCAACGCCATGGCCGCTATCGCTCTCGACCGACTCTACGGATTCACCGGAAATAACGAGTATCGCGAGCAGGCACAGATTGCTCTGGAGGCTTTTTCGGGCGTCGCTCAACGATTTGGCATGTTTGCCGCGACCTATGGATTGGCCACGCTAATTCACGCCCGCCATCCCCTGCAGGTGGTTGTCACCGGCGCCTCGTCCGATGACGTCGCGAACAAGCTGGAGCAAGCTGCGCAAGGTTTTTATCGATTCGGCAAGGCGGTTTTGCGCGTCACCCCCGAAACTAACCTCGAAGAACTGCCCCACGCCTTGCGCGAGACGCTGCCCGGATTACGTCCCGAAACCGCCCAGGCCTTTGTGTGTACCGCTGGCACTTGTTTTCCGCCGGTCAGCGATCCGCAAAAATTGACCGAATTGCTCGCCCGCGCCGGAACTGGCAGCGGTGCCGCGGCCGTCTAAACTCGAGGCGGGCTTCAGAGGCCTTTGTTAACGCGATTAACGGGCTGGATCGCCCTTATTGCCAAGATTTTCCACAAAGAATTGCGTGGCCCGGTTGAAGATGTGCACGCGTGCTGCCCTATCGCTGATGCCATGTCCGCGATCGGCATAGATGAGGAACTCCGCGTATTTCTGAGCCTCAACCAACTTCTCGGACAAAGCCACGGAATTTGAGAAGTGCACATTATCGTCGCCTGTAGCATGTACGATCAGAAGCTTGCCTTCGAGCCCAGCCGCAAAATTCACCGGCGACGAATCGCGATAGCCGTCGGGATTTTCCTGCGGCGTCCCCATGTAGCGCTCGGTGTAAATGGTGTCGTATCGCTGCCAATCCGTTACCGGCGCGCCGGCAAATCCAGCCTTGAAAGCACCTCCTCCGCGCAGCATGGCCATACAAGTCATGTATCCGCCAAAGCTCCATCCCCAGATCCCAACGCGCGAGCGGTCAATGTAGCTCTGATTCGAAAGCCACTTCACTCCCGCCAATTGATCCGCCAGCTCTACTTTGCCGAAGTGATGATAGATCGGCGTTTCGAAGTTATGTCCGCGTGCGGCTGTGCCGCGATTATCCAATACAAAAATCACAAACCCTTTCTCCGCCATCAGCTCATGCCACAAAAGGTCTGAACCCTGCCACTCGTCCCGCACCTCCTGCCCGTGGGGCCCGCCATAAAGATGCACAATGACCGGATATCTGCGGGCTGGGTCAAATCCCTGAGGTTTGATCATCGCCGCGTCCAAAGGCGTGCCATCCGCCCCGGGCACGGTGAAGAACTCGATTGGCTGCAAGTGATACTTCTCGAGCTCCGGGACTTTATTTTCCTCCAGCGTCGCGACAAGGCTTCCGTCTGCGTTGTAAAGGCGCTGCTGCGGCGGTTTTATTGCGGTCGAAAAGGTGTCCAGAAAATGTCTGCCATCGGGAGCCATGCTCACTTCATGTGTGCCGTGATCGTGTGTCAGCTCCACGGGCTCGGCGCCCGTGAGCGCCACGCTATAAAGCTGCCGCTCAATCGGGCTATTCTTTGTCGATGTGAAGTAGACGGTCTGCGCGTGTTCATCCAGCATCGCTCTGTCTTCGATCTCCCAATCACCGCGCGTGAGCTGCGCGATCTGCTTGCCGGAAACATCGTACAAATACAGATGGCGAAAACCGGAGCGTTCGCTGGCCCAGAGGAAGCGCCGTCCGTCAGTGAAAAAGTGCAGGTCGTCATTCAAATTGATCCAGTACTTGTCCTGCTCGGTCAGCACCGTCTGGCATTTTCCGTCCGACGCCTCGGCGAAAAGCAGCTCCAGATGGTTCTGCACTCGATTGAGCCGCTCGATAGCCACGCGCCGTGAATCCGGCAGCCACGCCACTCGCGCCAGCAGCACGGAAGGGTCGCTGCCCGTATCCATCCATCGGACATCCCCACCCTGTATCTCCACCACGCCCACACGCGCCACCGGATTTGGCGAGCCGGCAGCCGGAAATTGTTCTTCCGTCACGGAAGCCACATCGGGAAGCTCGTTTACCAGGGGATACTTCTGCACCGCATGTTCATCCAGCTGCAAAAATGCAACTTTTGAAGAGTCCGGCGCCCACCAATACGCCGTCTCCAGGTCCAGTTCCTCCGGATAAACCCAATCCAGCTCACCGTCGTGCAACTCCTCCGAACCGCCCTTGGTGAGCCGGCGCGGCTCTCCGCCCGCCACGCTCGCAACCCACAGATCGTGGTTGCGCAAAAAGCTCACCCAGTGCGAATCTGGCGAAATCTTTGCGTCATCTATGTCCCCGTCTTCGCCCGCAGACTCTTGGCCTTTCATTTCTCCAACGAGTCTTTTCGCGGACTGGCTTTTCAGGTCATACCAAAATAGTTCCCGTGCCGAGATAAAAACCAGGGCCTGGCTGTCTGGCGACCAACGATACCTGGTCGGGCTCAACCGTCCCAGCCCGGTCTGCTGACCACGCGACTCCGGAGGCAGCAACACGTCTCGCAAATGTTCCGCATCCACGAGTACGTGTCTCCGGCCAGTTGTGGCGTCCACTGCCCAGATTTCCGGTCGCCCCCCGCCGTTGTCGAGATAAGTCAGCAGCTTGCCGTCCGGACTCCACACCGTGTCGCGCAGAATCCTCCCGCTCAGGCTGGGCGCTGAATAGATGCGTTCGACCGTAAGTTGATTGCCGCTTTCGCCAGGCCGCTGCGCCGCTGAGAGCCCAATCCGCAGTGGATCCGCGGATATCAGCACCGCGCATCCTACGAGCCCGCAAAATCCCACAATGAGTAGCTTCCGCAACCGACAGGCGCATGACCGCATTTTCGCGTCCATAATTCCTCCAAGGCCTCAAGTCAACCAGCCGGCTCGTCAGCCATGGGCCAACAAGCTTCGCGCTCGTTTCCTAACGGCGAGGGCGGCGAGAGCCTTTTTTTCGAGCGGCCAGTCCCCCTCGGCGGCTCCTCGCCTCGTTCGTAAGGATGGCCTCTGCTTCGATCTCCACCAGCATTTCCGGATTGATCAGCTTACTCACTTCGATCATTGCCGTCGTCGGACGAATCTTGCCGAAAACCTCGCCGTGCGCGCGCCCGATCTCTTCCCAATCGCTGATGCGCGTCACATAGATCCGCGTCCGGACTACGTCTGCTATCGACGCCCCGGCTCGTTCCAGCGCGCTGGCAATGTTTCGCAGCACTTGCACCGTCTGTTTGTAGGCGTTCCCGGCGCCTACGATGCTTCCCGCCTCGTCCGTCGCCGTCGTGCCGGAAACATGCACCACATTGCCAACGCGCACGGCCCGCGAATAGCCCACGATCGGCTCCCACATCGTTCCCGAAGAAATATTGATCCGCTTCATGCTCTCCTCAAACGGTACTTTTGTGAATTGTACTCTCCCGCCGTCACGTCGGCATTCGCGCCGATTGCGCGCCCGGCTGCATGGTACACTGCGCTGGCCCGGTTCATCTTCGAACCGGCCAAGGAAAATTGGCATGAAGCTCCACAGTATTCTCGAAGCCGTCGGCCGTACGCCGCTCATTCGTCTCAATCGTCTGGCACGCGACTGCAAAGCCGAGGTCTACGTCAAAGCCGACTATTTGAATCCCGGCGGTTCGGTAAAGGACCGCATCGGGATCACCATGATTGACGAAGCCGAGCGCAAAGGGTTTCTAAAGCCCGGCGGCACCATTATTGAAGGCACTTCCGGCAATACCGGGATGGGCTTGGCGTTGGTCGCGGCCGTTCGCGGCTACAAGATGGTTTTTACGATCACGGACAAACAATCCAAGGAGAAAGTCGATCTGCTGAAGGCTTTCGGCGCCGAAGTAATCGTATGCCCGACGGCCGTCGAGCCTGACGATCCGCGCAGCTACTATTCCGTCGCCAAAAAACTTGCCCGCGAGATTCCGAATTCCTTCTACCCCAATCAGTACGAAAACGCCATGAATCCCGAAGCCCACTACCGCACCACGGGGCCTGAAATCTGGGAGGATTCCGAAGGCAAAATCACGCACTTTGTCTGCGGCATGGGCACCGGCGGAACCATCAGCGGCGTGGGGCGCTTCCTGAAAGAAAAAAATTCGCAGATCAAGGTGATCGGCATCGATCCCATCGGGTCGCTCTATTACGAATATGTGAAGACCGGCAAAATCGGCAAGGCCCACAGCTACGTTGTGGAAGGAATTGGGGAAGACATTTTCCCTTCAACCATGCATTTCGACGTGCTCGATGACGTCGTCCAGGTCACCGATCGCGAATGTTTCATCGTCGCGCGCAATCTGGCCAAAAGCGAAGGCATCTTCACCGGTGGCTCTGGGGGAGGCTGCGTCTCGGCGGCAATGGAGCTGGCCCGGACGTTGCCCGGAGGCAACCTCGTCGTTGCCTTCTTGCCCGATACGGGCACGCGCTATCTGAGCAAAATCTACAGCGATGCCTGGATGCGCGAACGGGGCTACCTTGACTCGGATGTTCCTCTGTGTGCTGCGGACGTAGTTGCCGTGAAACATCGGGCCGGAAAAGTGCGCGAGATGATCATCGTGCGCCCTTATCAAACCGTGTTTCACGCTTTGCGCACCATGCAGGAGCAGGATATTTCGCAGTTGCCTGTGTTCGAAGAGAACAACATCGTCGGCACCATCTACGAAGACCAGATTCTCAATATGGCTTTGCAAGGCAAGGACCTCCGCAAGCTCGTCATCCGCGAAGTCATGAGCAAGCCGCTGCCGCAGGTTCCCCGGGACGCTCCCGTGGAGCGCGTCACGCATCTCCTGAGCCACGAGAGCCCCGCCGTTTTCGTAGTCATGGGCGAAGGACGCTACGAGATCCTCACCAAATACGATCTCATGGGAACAATTGCCGAACTCGTTGAGCAAGTCCGTTAGAGCTGCGCCCATGACCCGGCAGATTGATCAAAATTTACGTCTGACCAGCAACTGATGAACTCATTGAGCCAGGGAATCAGTTGCGACGGTCACCAAGTCTCTGTAGCATGAAAACTTCCGTACCTGCTTGATAACCGACCGCGATGGGCGTGTAGCTCAGTTGGCAGAGCACCTGCTTTGCAAGCAGGGGGTCGGGGGTTCGAGTCCCCCCACGTCCACCAAACATCTGCCTGCAATTTCAATCACTTACTACGAAGCCTCGGCAGCTTCTTTTTCCGCCTTGGCCGAACCGTAGTAAAAACGTAGTAGTTCTTGTTTTCCGTGATGGGCTCGTTCGTTGGCTAGTTCGATGCCCTCGCGGACCTGATCAACCATTCCGAGTTGATAATGGCGCTTCGTCTCTGGGCTGCTGTGCCGCATAGCCCGCTGCACCACCGCATCTGCCGCCACCCAACTGAGGCGCGTGCAGAATACGTGGCGCAGATTGTAGATCGGGAAATACGATACGCCAGCATTTTTCAGAGTCGTTCGCCATGCGTGTTTGACACTGCGTATAGGCTTGTCCGCCGTTCGAGGACTCGGAAACACGTACGGGCTGTCCGAGCCTTGTTCTTTCTTCCACTCCTTGAGAACGTCGCAAGCCAACCGGCTCAATGGTAACGGTTGAGCCGAATCGCTAGTCTTCACGGCGCCATCAAGATGAATCACGCTGTGGACGAGATCAATTTGGTCCCATCGAAGCGATAATCCCTCACTGTAGGTTCGACCACCGGTCTGAACGAGCAGCACAATCGCCACGCGAAGGTGCGTGGGCGCCGCTTCCAGAATCCGTTGCTCGTCTTCAACAGTAAGCATCCTCTTGAGTGGCCGCTCCTTGCGCTCATTGAAATTCTTCACGCCGGAAGTCGGATTCTCTCCAACGTATTTTCGTTTGAGCGCGAACTGGAAGATCAAGTGCAAACATGCCATTTCTCGGTTGACCGTGGCTCCTTTCACCGTTCGTTTTGGATTCCACATTAACGGCTGGCGGCGTCGGTGGTTTCGATATTCCACGACACTCCGCTCATCAATCTCCGTCAATTTGCGGTCCCCAAAATATGCCTTCAGATGCTTCCCAAAAATCTGGTGGTTTTCCTGACTCTTCGCCGAAAGCGTCGAACTGTGCGACCGGAAGAACTCCTCATATAACTCTGCGAAGGTCATCCGTTCGCCAGGCCAGCCGACCTGGAATCGCCCCAGCGTAATTTCGGCTTCGCGTTTCTTCCATATTTTCTTTGCGAGATCTTTGCTGGAGGTCTTGGTCGACTCGCACCTCTGTCCGCCCTTCGCCGTATAGCCCATCCACCAGAACCGCGAGTCTTTTCTCTTGTATAGTCCCACTGGCGCTCCTCTCACTTGCCGGAGCCGAGCGCCGCAGGAATTATACGCCCGGCTGGAGAGCCAGCGGTCGGCCGGGCGAACTGTGCAGATCTTTGAATCTGTCGAGAGTGGAGCGGTGGTACTCAAGACGGCCGCAAAGCTTCCGTGACTCGAATCTCTGTTGGCATGCGTATCGATAGAGAGTGCTCGTTGGATATTCCGAGGTATTCGCGCGGCCTCGGGATGCTTCAGCCAGGGATCGCCGTACTCCACTGTGGAGCAGGTTTCGGAGAGCCCGGGCTGCTGTCGAAGCGGGCTCACCGATTCCTGTTAAAGCTTCCTGCAAGAGATGAATGAGTTGTTCAGGATCGTGTGTCTGAAACACAACGCACGCAACGACCGTCGGGTCATGGACTGGTCTCTTCTCTGATGACTCTTTTCCGTTGTTCATCCCGCCTCCTCATCTCGCTAGCCTTTGAATCAACCGGGGAGGATGAGGAATTCTTAGGGCACTTGCGTCTCGTGTAGCCGCCGTCCAGAGATTTTTACTCCATCGCCTCGCTGGGTGGAATCCGGCACGAATTTTGTCGGAGGGTTTGTTGGTGGTAGCGCCGCAGCTCGTTTGACAGCGTAGCGTTCAGAGACTGCGGGGCAGATCAGAAGGAAGGCGGTCCCGAATACGCGTAAGCATTGGCTTTTGTTGCAGTTCCTGGGGGTCAAGTACGGCGGAAGGAACCAGCCCGCTGCGGCTTGTAATGCTCGGAACAGGGGCATTCGCGGCCGGCAGTGTTGCAAGTCGGCCCTTTCCACAAAATTCTGCCAATCGCATACTTTCTAACTGCCTTGAGTAGCCCATTGGATAAGGAGCCTAAACGGCGTATCGGCGCGTATGGCCAAGGCACTCGGATGTCAGCCAGCGCTGGAAGTGGGCACCTCGCCGAGGCGTGCCTTCAATTCCGTCAGCCAAGTCTGTGGATTCGCTCCGTGAATGAGTCGGCATATGAAGCCTAGCTGTTCGGCTATATTGTCGCGGTTCTGTAGGATATCTTCTCTGGTGATCGAACGATAGCGTGCGAGGAAGTCTCGCATGGAGGCGGGCTTCGAAAACAGGTAGGTCGCATGGCCAAGCTGCGGGGTCTCAACGATTACGAACGCCTCAAGGTCAAAGATGTATTCGGACCGAAACAGATAGAGACGGCGTGCCCTTCGGCACAACTGTTTGTAGTAGAAGTCCTCATAATCCGGCTTCCACGTAATCAAAGCGACGTCAAAATCACCTGGAATTCCGAGACTTGAGCAAATCCGTCGCAATTCGTCTCTCTCGATGGGCGTAGATTCCAGACGCGATCGAACTTGTTCAAGCGATTTGGCAAACTGCCCAAAGCGCTGATAGTTCTTTCGCGTTTCCGTAATCTGATCGGCGATGGCAACGGGCAGCGTGACTTCGATGCGGCTGGGTAGCGCCATTTCCCACATCCGCATTTCCCACGTTCCCCTGCGATAGCGATACCGGCGCGTGTCAACGACTTTGAGACAGGTGCTCACGGAATTTAGTGAGTTTTTCATGTGTGTTGAGCCGGCTTGTTGATCCAGACCTCGCTGGGAAGCTGGGGTGGTTTGGGAGCGCTTCGTACGAAGCGCTCCGGGTGACGCTGGTAGGCCACATCGAGCACTTCTTGACGTTGCTGCAGAATGTTTTCGGACTGACCATAGTGAACCATGGCTGGCGTCAGCAGGCCCACGCCGGAGTGGCGATGCTCTTTGTTGTACCAGCGAAAAAATCCCTGACAGAAAGCTCGGCTGTCCTGGATGCACCCGAAACGGTCCGGGAACTCCGGTCGATACTTCAAGGTGCGGAACTGACTCTCGGAATACGGATTGTCGTTCGAGACGTGTGGACGGCTGTGCGTCTTGGTGACGCCTAGATCCGCCAGTAAGAATGCCACCGGCTTGGAACTCATCGACGTGCCGCGGTCGGCGTGCAGCGTGAGCTGTCCCGGCGCAATGTTCTGTTTTACGCAACTTGCCTCGATCAGCCGCTTGGCCAGTTCCGCGCTTTCCCGCATGGCCACCATCCAGCCGGTAACGTAGCGGCTGAAGATATCGAGGATCACGTAGAGGTAGAAATACGTCCACTTCACCGGGCCCAACAACTTGGTGATGTCCCAGCTCCAGAGCTGATTGGGAGCGGTGGCCAAAAGTTCCGGTTTCTTATAAGGCGGATGGGTCAACTGGTCGCGGCGCTCGTGCGATTCGCCGTGCTCGTCGAGCACGCGATACATGGTGCGGATCGAGCAGTGATATTGGCCTTCATCGAGCAACGTGGCATAAACAGCGGCGGGCGAGCGATCCTGAAAACGTTCTTCGTGCAAGCAGGCCAGCACGGTTGCTTTTTCTTGCGGACCCAGCGCCCGGGCCGGCCGCCTCCGGGAAACCGGCGAAGCCGAAGAACAAGGATGAAGTTTGCGGTAGAAGGAGGCCCGCGGCAGAGCCAGCGTCTGACAGGCCGCCTGGATGCCCGCGGTGGTGGCCAGTTCGCTGACGGCGGCCATCAGGAGTTCTCCTCCGGGTCTGCTTCCGGAATCGGACGGCCCAACAGCGCCGCCACTTTTTTTTGAACGTCGATGATGATCTCCGCTTTGCGGAGTTTCTCCGTCAATTGGCCTACCTGGCGGCGCAGCTTTTCGTTTTCGTCCGTCAGTGGATCACGCTCGGATTTGCGTCCGCGTTGGCGCGGCTTCAGGCCCTGGAAAATGCCGTTGGCGCGTTCCCGCCGCCAGCTCGTCAGATGCGAGGAATACAAACCCTCCCGGCGAAGCAGGGCCCCGACTCCGCCCGGAGTGGCGGAAGCAGAATCAGCCTCTTCGAGAATGCGGATCTTGTACTCGGTGGAAAACGTACGACGCTTGGCCTTGGCCACGACCTCGGAATCAGGCCGCGACGAGGAGCCAGGCGCGGCGCCCGCTTTGGCTGGCGCTGCACTATGCTGCGGCTCGCTACGCTCGCCTTCGCTCCGTTCCGCGCCAGCCAAACCCCCAGAAGAAAGAACAACACCAACAGAATTCCCGTTCATCTCTATCCTTATTCCTTCTCGCCCTGCTCATTAATTAAGGGTACTAGACTTGTCTCACCGATGTTGGCACGGAGGGCAGCGCCTGGTGCGGCCCTCGTCCGGGTCGAAATCCGTACGAGCATTCGAGAAAATCCTGCTCATAGATGGCGCTGAGCACTGCACCCGTCGCCTTCTGCACGATCTTGTCCTCCAGTGATGGTATGGAGATCGGTCGCTCCTTCCCATTTTCCTTGGGGATGTAGACCCTGCGCAGCGGTTGGGCCCGATACTCGCCCTCCTTGAGCCGCTGATGTCCACCTTCGCTTGCCATTGCGCGACTTCTTGCGTGTCGTCCCACTTGCTTACGAATTGCAATGTGTCCGGCCAGCACGTTGTTTCCGTGGCCTCAATCGTGTGGACATTACCCACATAAGCCAGCTTGAGTGCCTTCGCCGAGAAGATCCGTTCCTTGCCGTTCTCGATAGTCTAAGAATTCGGGGAATCTCAATGAAGCGCAAGCCTTCCTTACCTTTGTCGATGCTGACCTTTTCGACCAGCACCCAGCGGCGCCTACTCCGCTCGGGTTGATCTGTATCGCTCATGTTCGACTGCCTTTCTTACGGGGGTTGTTCCTGGCTCACGGGCCGATCTTCAGCTCGGTGTCCAGGCGGACATCGGCGATGTCCGCAAGTTGAGTGGCTAATGGTTGGCGCTTCTCCGCCTTTAGAAGAGAGGGAGAGCCCCGAAATTGTGAGGCTCATCAGAAGCGCTCGATCGTCGGGATGCGTCCTCAGCCATTCCTGCACAATTGGGGCACTTTGCTGGTAGACGTAGACCTTTTTCTCAACGGGCGCAAACCGGGCGACGTACTCTTTCCGATTGTTGTCCGCGTACCGAATGGGACCTTCTTCCCGGAAGCTCCTTGACTACCCTGGTGTTTTCCTTTTCGGCCTCCTGCAGCCATAAAGCAAGTCGCAACCGCTGTTCACGAGTCATTTGTGAATACGGATTCGATTCTCCTACTCGACAGCCCTTTAGAAGCAGCGGACACCAGGTGCAGTGCCGTCCGGGTGACGCCTTCGGATCTGCACTGTTTCTGAGAGCCAGTTCATGCAGAGCCTTTTGTCTAGCGCGCTCACTTCTAGCCAGTTCCATTAACCATGGGAGATCCTGCCGCGTGTACTGAACACAACGGGAGACTCCGTAGCGGATGAACTCAAGAGTGAATGTGACGCTTTCTAATGTCGGATTGAGGCACGTCAGGAGCAGTGGATAAAGCTTCGATTGGAAGGTGTCGGCTTCAATGATCTGGTAATAGCTCTTCCAATCGAGCAATCTCCGCTTCCGTGAGCGAGTGGAGCGTCACGAGATCGAGTGTTCCTTCATAGCTCGCGATTCGCCCGTCGTTGTCCGCTCCCTCAATCAGGCGGAAGTCTTCGTCCAGCGCAATGTGAAGTTCCGTTGCGACGATCTTCTCTGGATCGAAAGCATGGTTAGTGCGGAACTTTTCAAGGACTTCGCCTGCGTCCTAACCGAGACCATGCATCAGTTTGTCGAATAACTCCAAGTCGGTGCGACGTCTGGTACTGACCAGATGATTGATGTAGTTGGCTAGAAGTTCGTGAATCTCAATTCCTCGTGCTGCAGGCCCCGACTGACTCAAGCACGGCGCGCACGATGTGCTTTTGCGAGTAGAGGACCCCACATGCCATGTCCTCACGCCTCGATTGGCTCAGAGGAGGAATTGAATTCAAGGGACGGGCGTCTACAGTACTCTTGTCTTACTAATCATAGAAGGCCTCTGCTGAGGTGAAGGATCACTGCGAATGGAGGTGGCTATCGTCGAGCAACAGCAACAAGGGCGACGATAAACAGCAACTGCATGAGCCGCTTTCGAACCGCTAAATCTGGCGCAGGCCGACCGAGGATCGCGAGGCGCTCACGAGCAGCACGAATATTTTCCGGAAACATCGCTAGCAGTAGAATCGCCAGACAAATGGCGGCTGCGCGTGCGGTGGGTGGAAACAGCACCCGGCTGGCCCGAGGATCTCCCAATACTCCATAATCGTGATTGATGGAGACGGGACCAGACCCCGGGGAGACGTTTCTTCTGCTTTATGGCTGTCCAGGCTTGGGCGGCGAATCAAGGAAACTTTGAAGCCGGAAAGCCGCAGCGCCTTCCGATCGAATGTCAACGTGCAGGAACACCCACTCTGGTCCCGAGCGTCTAAAATGAGGGCGTCGGCGAAAGAGCCCTTGCCTTCTTAAGAGCAACCATGGCAGTGAAAATATCCTGCTCGTTTTCCACAACCAGAACAGCGGCTTGGAGCATGCGCTCGACGGCCGCGGCAATTTCGAGCTTCCGAGACTGTAGACACGTCGAGACCCACACCGTCTCAAGGATGGCAACAATGCTCACAAAGCCTGGTTTGCCTCCGATAAGCGCTGTTCGATGATTTCTGTCGCCTTCGGCGACTGAATCGGATCATCCTGGGTGAGATAGCGGACAAGAATGTTGCTGTCGAGTCCAATCATCGACGCGTAGCGCGCGACGTGGCGCTGGCAGCGCCTTCGGCCGCTGCCTCGGTCATCTCCGCGATTGTCGCCGGTCGTCGCCGTCGGAACTTGATCATGCCCCGTAAGGCGGATGCAGGAAGTTTCGGCAGGAGGACCACGCTGCCATCGGGATGCACGAAGAACTTGACTCGGTCCCCCGGCTTCAGCCGAAGATGGTTGCGAATAGCTTTCGGAATCGTAGCCTGTCCCTTGACGGTGATTGCGGATTCCATCGTGCCTCAATTACATTCCTCTAAATGTAATACCACATTATCGCACCAAGGGTCAAGGCGCCGTTTGCGGCAGCGATTGCCCTCGCGAGAATAGCCGCTGCTTGGACAGCACATGGTAGGGGACTGGGTTCGCAACTCCTGGTTCCTCCTGCACCGCAGAAAAGGTCTGCACAGTAAAGTTTTCAAGCGGAGCCTCCCGACTTTACGATTGGGTATCTTCAAGGTGCGTCGTCGTGGTCTCAGAGTGGGGTGTGGCAACTAACTATCAAACGGCTCGCGTGCGCCAAATCCTTGCTCGAAGTTCAGCAATCCTTGCCCGCGGAGGGTCAACGCAAGGCCCACACAGTAGGTGGGTGTCCTTCGGACAAGGGCAACAAAGCAGGCAGAGGGGGAGGGACCGGAATCCCGCGAACTCGTACGGCCTATTCCCGTCAGGTTCGGCCAGTCCGGGGCGGCGCGGAGCGCGATACTCCGTTTGCATTCACCATGAATCGTCGCCACGGCTGCAAGGTAGCTACCTTCCGCACATTTGGCAGGAGCCGAGTCTTGGGTGCTAGATTCGGCCCGTCATGGCTGTCGCGAGCCCCGCCAGTACTGGTTCAACTCTGGATATCTGTCAGCGGGTGGTTCTTCGAACCAATCCCAAGGCTGGCAAGTCGGAGTGTGTCTCACTTACGGGAGGACGCTCCGACTTGCCAGCCTTGGGATTCGTTCGAAGAACCACCCGCTGACAAATATCCAGAGTTGAGTATTTACTGGCGGGGCTCACAACAGCCATGACGGGCCGAATCTCGCGCCCAAGGTTCGGATTCCTGCCACCGGGTGTACCTTCAGCGTGGCGACGATTCATGAAAAATGCAAACGGAGTATCGCGCTCCGCGCCGGGGAGACCCGTTCTTGACGGAAATAGGCCGTACGAGTTCGCGGGATTCCGGTCCCTCCCCCTCTGCCTGCTTTGTTGCCCTTGTCCGAAGCGCACCGACCTGCGGCTGCGGAGTATTCGCACCGACAATGCGCGGGCAAGGATTGCTGAAATTCCAGCAAGGATTTGGCGCACGCGAGCGTTTGATAGTTAGTTGCCACACCCCACTCTGGACCACGACGACGCAACTTGAAGATACCCAATCGTAAAGTCGGGAGGCTCCGCTTGAAACTTTACTGTGCAGACCTTTTCTGCGGTGCAGGAGGAACCAGGAGTTGCGAACCCAGTCCCTTACCATGCGTTATCCAAGCAGCGGCTATTCTCGCGAGGATAATCGCTGCCACAAACGGCGCCTTGACCCTTGGTGCGATAATGTGGTATTACATTTAGTGGAATGTAATGGAGGCACGATGAAATCTGCAATCACTGTCAAGGGACAGGCTACGATTCCGAAAGCTATTCGCAAGCATCTCCGTTTGAAGCCGGGTGATCGAGTCAAGCTCTTCGTCGTCCCGATGGCAGCGTGGTCCTCTTGCCGAAACTTCCTGCATCCGCCTTACGGGGTATGATCAAGTTCCAACGGCGACGACCGGCGACAATCGCGGAGATGACTGAGGCAGCTGCCGAAGGTGCTGCCAGCGCTACGCCGCGTGCTACGCGTCGATGATTGGACTCGACAACAACATTTTGTCCGCTATCTCACCCAGGACGATCCGATTCAGTCGCCGAAGGCGACGAGATAATCGAACAGCGCTTATCCGAGGAAAATCCAGGCTTTTGTCGGCGTTGTTCAATGCGTGAGACAGTATGGGTCTCGACAGCCCTACTTACACCCTCGGAACAGTTTGAAATCGCCGCGGCTGTCGAGCGCATGCTCCAGGCCGCTGTCTGGTTTGTGGAGAACGAGCAGGAGGTCTTCACTGCCATGATTGCTGGTGAGCAAGGCGAGAGAAAAAAAGCGGACGCCCTCATCGCAGAGCCTCAAAAGAAAAACATCCTGCACGCTGACATTCGACCCGGAAGGCGCTGCGGCTTTCCGGCTTCAAAGTTCCCTTGATTCGCCGCCCAAGCCTGGACAGCCATAAAGCAGAAGAAACGTCTCCCCGGGGTCTGGTCCCGTCTCCATCAATCACGATTATGGAGTATTCGGAGATCCTGGCGGCCGGGTGCTGTTTCCACCCACCGCACGCGCAGCCGCCATTTGTCTGGCGATTCTACTGCTAGCGATGTTTCCGGAAAATATATCGTGAGCACCTCTCGATGCTCTGTCGGCCTGCGGCAGGATTTCGCCGAGCGACTGCGGCGCTGCAGTTGCTGTTTATCGTCGCCCTTGTTGCTGTTGCTCAACGATGGCCGCCTCCATTCGCAGTAGCTCCACCTCAGCAGAGGCCTTCTATGATATTGAAAGACAAGAGTACTGTAGACGCCCGTCCCTTGAATTCAATTCCTCCTCTGAGCCAATCGAGGCGTGAGGACATGGCATGTGGGGTCCTCTACACAAAAAGCACATCGTGCGCGCCGCGCTCAGTGAGTGGGGCCTGCAGCACGCGGAATGGAAGATTGCACAAACTTCTAGCCAACTTCATCAATCAATTCTCGGTCAGTACCAGACGTCGCACCAACTTGGAGTTATTCGACAAACTGATCCAGTGGATCTCAGTGAGGACGCAGGCGAAGTCCTTGAAAAGTTCCGCACTAACCATGCTTTCAATCCAGAGAAGATCGTCGCAACGGAACTTCACATTGCGCTGAGACGAAGACTTCCGGGGGATTGAGGGAGCGGACAACAACAGGGCGAGATCGCGACAAAAAGGAACACTCGATCTCGTGAGATGAACTCCCACTCGCTCACGGAAGCTGGAGATTGCGGAGATTGGAAGAGCTATTACCAGATCATTGAAGCGGACACCTTGGAATCGAAGCTTTATCCACTGCTCCTGATGTGCCTCAATCCCACATTAGAAAGCATACATCTCACTCTTAGTTCATCCGCTACGGAGTCTCCCGTTGTGCTGAAACACGCGGCAGGACTTCCCATGGTTAATGGAACTGGCTAGAAGATGAAAAAACGCGCTAGACAAAAGGCTCTGCATGAACTGGCTCTCAGAAACAGTCCCAAATCTGAAGGCGTCACCCAGACAGCAGCTGCACCTGGTGTCCGCTGCTTCTAAAGGGCTGTCCGAGTAGGAGAATCGAATCCGTAACGCAGAAATCACTCCGTGAACAGCGGTTGCGACTTTGCTTTATGGCTGCAGGAGGCCGGAAAGGAAAACACCAGGGTAGTCAAGGAGCTTCTGACGAAGAAGGTCCCATTCGGTACGCGGACAACAATCGGAAAGAGTACGTCGCCCGGTTTGCGCCCGTTGAGGAAAAAAGGTCTACGTCTATTTTCTACCACAAAAGTCTGCCGAATTGTGCAGGAATGGCTGAGGACGCATCCCGACGATCAAGTGCTTCTGACGAGCCTCAGTTTCCGAGCTGTCCTTCTCTCTAAAGGCAGGAGAAGCGCCAACCAGTTAGCCACTCAACTTGCGGAACCGGGGATTGCCGCCTGGACACCGAGCTGAAGATCGGCCCTGTGAGCCAGGAACAACCAGGGTAAAGAAAGGCAGTCGAACATAAGCGATAAAGATCAACCCGAGCGGAGTAGAGGCCTCCGGGTGCTGAGCGAAAAGGTCAGCATCAACAAAGTGTAAGGAAGGCTTGCGCTTCATTGAGATTAACCCGAATTCTTAGACTATCGAGAACGGCAAGGAACGGGAACTCTTCTCGGCGAAGGCACTCGAGCGATTTATGTGGGTAATGTCCACACGATTGAGGCCACGGAAACAACGTGCTGGCCGGAACTTATTGCAATTCGTAAGCAAATCAAAGCAAGCACGCAAGAAGTCGCGCAATGGCAAGCGAAGGTGGACATCAGCGGCTCAAGAGAAGGCGAGTATCGGGCCCAACCACTACGGCAAGGGTCTACATCCCCAAGGAAAATGGGAAGAGGCGGAACCGATCTCCGTAATCACTGGAGGACAAGATCGTGCAGAAGGCGACGGGTGCAGTGCTGAGCACCATGTATGAGCAGGATTTTCTCGAATGCTCGTACGGATTTCG
>CAWGPK010000004.1:0-843500 GCA_963824405.1 uncultured Acidobacteriota bacterium
GGTGTGGATCGTCGATCGTAAGGGTGGAAATACAGTCGGATCCGTCGGAGATGAAGGCCGCATGGCCGGACAGCTCTATTACATCGATGGCATCGCCGCGGATTCCCATGGGAACATTTACACTGGCGAAGTAGACACCGGCAAACGGATCCAGAAGTTTGTGCCGCTCAAGCCATACCCGAAGCGCTGACGTTCGCTGTTAGATCCGTTACTAGACGGCTTTGCCCGCAGCCTGGAGCGCGGCGAGAACCGTTTGCGGCGTGAGCGGCTGGCGGCGGACGCGAACGCCCGTCGCATCAAAAATCGCGTTGGCAATGGCCGCGGCGGTCGGCCGGGTAGCGGGCTCTCCCGATCCGCTGGGCGGAACGAACTTTCCTGCCGGACTCATGCCGTCTGCGTTGACGATGAAGGCCGTCACCTCGGGGATCTCCTTGATATCGACCACCGGGTAGGTGATCCAGTCGGATGCCTTGACGTTCTTGGAATCGAACGCCACCCCTTCGTAAAGTGCACGGCTCATGGACTGGATCAGATTGGCCTCGATGGCGTTCACGACGTTTTTCTGGTGAACGACAAGACCGCAGTCCTGCCCCGAAGTGAACTTCGTCACCGTCACGCGTCCCGTCTTGCGATTCACTTCGACTTCCGCGACCGTGGCAACGAAGCTGCCGGTGCGCGGCTGATAAGCGAAGCCGCGGCCCTGCACGACCTCCGCAGTGGGACTGCTTGTTTGCGGCGAGGGACGTGAAACCCAGTTAGAGGCCTTGCGAACCTGCTGGATGACGTTGATGTCGCGGGCGCCGGCGGAAGGATCGAGATGGGCGAGGCGGAACTCGATGGGGTCCATCTTCAGAGCGGCGGCAACTTCATCGACGAACTGCTCGCTGGCGAAGGTCACCTGCGGGCCGTTGGGGTCGCGCATGTGCGCGGTGCGCAAGCCGGTCTGATAAGCCCATTTGGACGGAATCACATTGGAGATGCGCCGCCGATTGGCGAAGACGTAGTTATCGGCGGGAAATCCATGCTCGCTCTGATTGAGGGGCTCATAGCCCATGGCCTGGCCGATCAAGGTGTCGCCAGAGATGAGCGCGCCGGCGGCGCGCTGCGTACCATTGAGCAGGCGGGCGTTGTAGTCCCAGGCGACGACATTGCCGAAGGAGTCGATTCCGGCGCGCAAGGTGGTGAGATGGGGCGGCGCCTTGGGATCCCAGGCGATGCCTTCGTCGCGCATCCATTGGAGGCGAACGGGCTGGCCGAGCTGCTGGGAGATCCAGGCTGCTTCGGCGGCGACGTCGTCTGTGTCGTTGGTACCGTAGGAGCCCGGACCCTGATAAAAAATTACGCGAACTTTGGAGCTGGGAATGCCTAGGAAATCCGCCACAGCCATGCGCACGCGATAAGGCTTGTGGCCGCCGAACCATATGATTGCGCCGCCGTCCTTTACGTCGGCAATGCAGCAGCCCGGAGTCATGGAAGCGTGCGACTGGAACGAGGAATAGTAGGTAGCGGTCATCGTTCGCGCGGCGGAAGCGAGTGCGGCGTCGACGTCGCCGACTTTGACCGGCGTGGCGACAGCTTGCGGCGCCGTTTTCGCGAGATAGTCGTAAAGAGCGTCGTAGCCGTCGGGTAGGACGGGAGCTGGCGGCTCCTTCCAAGTCACCTTCAGCTGGTGAGACGCCTGGATGGCCTGCCATTCCGTTTTCGCAACGACGGCCACATAGTTGCCCTTGGAAACCACCTTTACCAGGCCGGTGGGTTCGCCGCCGTCAAAGCCGTCGACGCTGACGAGCGTGGAACCGGCCACGGGGGGCCGAACGTTTCGCGCGTGCAGCATCCCCGGGACACGCACATCCTGGGTGTACTCGAGGCTGGCCGTAACTAACTTGGCGATCTCCGGGCGATGCGGCGCGACTTTGCCAATGATTCTGAACTGCGAGGGATCCTTGACGGGGGCTTCCGCGGAGAACGAAATGTCGAACTTCTTGTTTCCGATGAGTTCGGCATAAGTCACAGACTGCGCATTGCTCGTCGCGGTGATCACGGCGTCCTTGACCGTCAAGCTCGATACCGGCACGTTGAGCTTTTCCGCAGCCAGACGAAGCAGCGCCTGCCGGGCAGTTGCGGCCGCCTGCCGCAGTGGAACGTATACGGCGGAGATGCCGTTGGAGGCGCCCGTGCCGCCCTGATCGGGAGTCTCGGCGGTGTCGCCAAAGAGCACATCGATGCGATCGAGAGGCACATCAAGCTCCTCCGCGGCCATCATGGCCCAGGAGGTCGGCGTACCTTGGCCGTTATTCACCTTCCCAATTTTGACGACGACGGCCCCGTCACCGTGAATCTCGACGAAAGAGTCCACGGATTTCAGGTCAAAGGTGGGATAGTCCGGAGCGACACCTTTTTCCTGCGCGGCTTTGAGAAGGGCGCTCAGGCCGGCCATGCGCGTGGAAAATCCGACGGCGAGCACGCCAACGCCCTTAACAAAGTGGCGACGGCCGAAGGCGCTGGATTTGTTCGCGGGAGGCATTTGCGTGGCGAATGCAGTGTCTTTTTCGTTCATCTCACGCCTCCCCCATCGTTTGGGCGGCGCGCCGGACGGCACGAAGTATGGCCACCTGAGATCCACAGCGGCATTTGAGCCCGCTCAGCGCCGCCCGAATCTGACTCTCGGTCGGTTTGTGAACCGTGGCGAGCAAGTGGGCCGAGTACATAATCCAGCCATTCTGGCAACTTCCGCATTGCGGGGCCTGTTCGTCGATCCAGGCCTGCTGTACGGGGTGAAGCGTCGATGCGCCGGCATGGGAGCCCTTGTACGTGGCCGCAAGGCCTTCGAGCGTGGTGATCTTGTGCCCAACGGCGATCGCGACCGGCGTCACGCACGATCTGATCGGCTTGCCATCAAGGTGCACAGTGCAAGCTCCGCACTGTGCGAGCCCACATCCAAACCTGGGGCCGTTGAGTTGCAATTCGCCCCGAAGCACGTACAGAAGGGGAGTGTCTGGGGTCACGACGACTTCTTGCTCCTGGCTGTTCACCGTCAATCGAAGAGTCTTCTCGGGCTGGCTGAGCGTCTTCCCGACGGCGCGTGCGATGGCGTTGTCTTTCATACGACGGCTGCTCCTTCATCGTAATAGCGAACGACAATCCGTGTGGATGCCCGTGTTACGACACATGTTACACCCGGGTGGCAACCGCGGGGCACTCAAGGTTGTTGCACACTTCTTTGAGGGAACTTCAGACTTGTACGTCTGGATATTTGGATTTGAGAGGTTCCGTTACTCCACGTGAACGATGTAGTCCCATCCTTCCCAGCGGCTGCTTTCCGGATAGAAAAATGTGAACCGGATCGGAGCGCGCTGATCCGCGGCGATGGGTATGTCCACGAAGTGAGCCTTCAATGCCGTTCCCGTGGAATCCGTATCGTGGAAGCTTTGCCATTCGTTATTGGTCCAATGAAGGCGAACAGCGGAGGGCGTTTGGATACGGAGCGTATAGCCTTTTTTAACCGCGCGGCATTGCCGGTTGTGTTTCCAAATTTCGAGGCAACGACAGTTCCGGCGCTTCCCCAAGTACCGCTCGGCAACCGCGGGGATCACGTCGAAGACTTTGCCGTCGGAGGCGGAACGCAGGAGCTTGATGTATTCGGCGTGGGACCACATCAAAGGCATGGCCGCCCCCGTGGGTTTTCCTAGGTACATGTGGGATTCGGGCAGATCGAAGGTGTCCCACACTTGCTCGGGCAGCAATCCTGTCGAGGTGGCAAAAGCCTCCATGGCATGCAAAAAAGGGAGCAGGGCTGCGGCCGGCGGCCAGTTCGTAGTGTCCCCGTTCGCCGGTCAAGAGAGGCCAGGCGCGGCCCGTGCCCCAGCCATCGAAACCCGATCCATCGTTGCGCTGGCCGTAGCCGTCGTGGTTATAGCGGTGCCAGCACGGGCCGAAGGGCGTGTCAGTTTTCAGCATGGCATCGATGACTTTCAGCGAGTCCACGATGATGGGATCGTCCGCTCGACGGATTCCGTAGCGCACCAGTTCCAGGAATCCGGCGTCCACGATCTCTTTGGCGGGAAAGGCGTACTGCGTTTCCGGCGGACGGTTCGACAGGACCAAGGTCCCTGTATTGGGATCCTCGTCCGGGCAGCAATCGGCAACACTCACCGGGTTGATGCGGATGTAATGCCGGTTTATGCCTGGGACGAGGGTGCCCTGGGTCGTGACCGTCCAGGCCTCCACATGGCACTCGAGGAAGTCGGCGTAGTCCTCTAGGAATCGCGCCGTGGCTTCGTCTCCTCGCTGGCGGGCAAAGCCGGCGGCGCACAGCAAGGCGGCAAGTTTCACGGCGATGGTAGAAGGAGAGTATCCGGAAGCTTCCTCCCATCTCTCCTGGGCCGTGGCGGGCCCGTGCAGGACGAGATTTGCGGCCGCGCCCAACACCATGGAGTAAGGATCGAAACCCGCGAGCGCGCCGGCCTGGTCCATGCGCCAGGCGAGAACGATGGGATACGCGATTTCATCGAGTTGAACGCCGCTCCAGTAGGGCTCGCCATCCAACCAGAAGTTTTGCGGGAAGCCGCCGTCCGCCTGCTGGCAGGAGGCCAGGTAGATCAGGGCGCGCAGGGGCGTCTCCGTGTGGCCGCAGGCCAGGAGCGCGGTGGCGCTCTGGAACATATCGCGCGTCCACACCAGGTGATAGCCGCCCGTGTCTTCGTCTCCTTTCATTTCACCCCAAGGGATCGAGAGTGAAGCGATGAAGGCGCCGGGGAAGTTTTTGTCTTCGTGAGCCAGCAGCAGGCTGACGCTGCTATCGTAAAGTTTGCCCTGGTCGCCCGAGGCTGGTTGCAAGGGCAGGGTCTTGCGAGCGGGACGGGTCCATTGATCGACGTAACGCTCGCGCTGCTGGTCGAAAGGCAATCCCAGTCCCTGCAAGAGGGTGCTGACGGCGTTTTGCAAACTATCCCCGAAGGCCAGGCACAAGGTGAACTCGTCTTTGCCGGCGAGTTCCAATTCTCCCATCAGGGCGATATTGCCGTCGGGCGCCTGGTCGAACTCCCAATTCATTTGCAAGTCCTCGTTCAAGTCCGTCCAGCCGTCGCTTCGCCCGACGTAGCCGCAGGACAAGCGGCTAAAGGGCAGATTCGCCGCCATTGCGAGCCACGTTCCGTGTTTCTCCGCCGCGAGGACGCTGCGCCCGGCGGCTTCGACGACGTAGCCGCTGTTGCCCCAGCCTCCGACTTCAAGGTGAGGAGCGCATATCGCGTACAAATGAAGCTCAGACAGGAAGCGCGCATCGCAGTGCAGCTTGGTGTGTTGCAGAACGCAGGAGAGATGCGGATCGGTGATGATTTGCTTTTCAATCTGGTAGCGCCCATCCGGGTCGGAGTTCAGGATGCGATAGGCGAGCGCATTGGCCCAGGGGCGCTCCATGCGGGTGTGAAGATGGCGCTTTTCTTCATGGAAGAAAGTCTTGCCATCGGAGACGAGATATTGCAGGTCGCGAATCTGCGGGCGGTCAAGGGTGGGGTAATAGGTTTCGGTGACGATGCCATTCCAAAGAGTGAACCAGAGGCGGCTGGAGGTGGCATAGGCGGTCCCCACGCCGTCCTTGGCTCCATTCGTCCATCGAGGTGCAATGCCTGGTTTGCCGAAAGCGGTTCGATCGCCGCGAAACTTTGCCACTGGGCTCCTGCGCCGCGGATTTGATAAGCGCGCCGACGCGCCTTCTTATCCGGCTTGCGCGAGCATTATTGTAGCAGCAGGCCAACGGATGGTTCACAGAGGAGACGTAATGCTAAAGTCCAAGCAAGTTGGTTCGCAGCTTCCGGTAGTTGTGTTCGGCGGCCCATAGGTCGAGCGAGATGGTCGCCAGTTCGTCAACAACGGGTATGGCATGGCCATCCTTCGTCAGGTCAACGGCCTTGAGATAGCAACCGCAGCCGTCGCAGGCCTCCACACGGACATGATTGAATTCCTTGCAGGTGTATATGGCAAGCTTGCTCACATCCTCTTCACTACAGGCAGGGCAGACGATCCGGCGATAGTTCCATTCGGTGGCGCACAAGGAGCAAATCAGCGTCCGCTTGGCGCCGTCGCCCTCGGGCCGCAGCGCGGCAACTGCGGGCTTACTGCCACAAACTGGGCAAATGGAAGGTGTTCCGAGCGGCGGCTTTGAGTCCGTGTGATCCGCGAGATACTCCGCATAGGGCTGCAAGAAAAGCCAGGAGAGTACTGTTTCGAAAGGTTCGGAGTTTGCCCGTGGGCCGGACCCATCTTGCCAGAATCTTAGCAGCATTTGTTGCCAATCGCTGCCGCCTCTGCAGCGCAATTCGTTCGCGAACGGAGCCAGCGGAGCAGGCGCGATCTTCACGATAAGGGCAAGGAAGGGAACGAATTGTGGAAGCAGCAGAAATGCGTCAAATTCCTGCCGCAGCGTGGCAGGCGGCCGCGCACGTTTGGCTGAGCCGCCGGCGACTTCGATCTGGCTATAGAGCGTCCTGTGGAAGCGAGTGAGGCGCTCATAGAAGTGGAGGCCTTCGGAAGCGAACGGATATGCGGCGGCGAGCTTGCTTGCGCGCTCCATCCGCGCGTCCCATTTTGCGGCATTCATCGCTAACGCGGCGCGCGCATCAAGCGTTCGTACCAGACGCGATGAAACCTTTTGGCCCAGCCGATGGAGACATCGCCGCGAATCACCGAGCCGAAAGCGCCGCGCTCCATTGCTGTGCCCATATAGACGTGGATGATGAAAAGTCCAATGGTGAGAAGTGCGGCCGCGGGATGGACGATCACCGCGGAATACCGAAGGTAACGGAGGTTCCAGGGAATCATCTGGGGAAACCACAAAATCAGGCCAGACAGCAGCAGGAGGATTCCACACCAGAAAAATCCCCAGAACAAGATTTTCTGCCCGGCATTGAAGCGGTCGGCCGAGGGCACGAGCTCGTCTTCGTTCCGAATGTAGTGGGAAATAGCCCGCCAGAACGCCTTGTCCTCTTTTGTCTCGTGCATCTGCTTGCCCCACATGGCATACATCATCAGAGTCGCAGCTACGAACACCAAGCCGGCCCAAGGATGGAGTTCACGCGCAACGGTTCCGCCGCCGAGCAGGATTGCGAGCCAGAAGAGCCATGGAGACCAGAAGGCCAGTCCCGTAAGCAGGAGATAGACATAGGAAAAACCCGCGAGCCAATGCACCAGCCGCTCGTGGAACGAGTACCGTAGGATTCGGCCATTGGGAAGGACCGGCGAAGCGCTCATGGCCTTTCCCCCTGTTGCGGCCCGCGCCCTTGGGGGGGCGTTCCGCCTTGGGGCGGTTCTTCATCGGGCGGAGCGACTTTCGGTCCGAAGCGCAGATAATGAACGAAGACGCCGACCAAGCCGCCGATTATGGCAAAGTTCCCCAACCACTTCAGGGGCGATTTCCAAAGTTTGACGGTCCACGGAATGCGCGGGTCTTTCGGTAGGCCGCCGTATGCTTCCGGATTGGTAGAGTCGTGGAGCACATAAATGACGTGTGTGCCGCCAATGCCCGAAGGATCGTAAACGCCGGCATTAGCGAAACCGGATTGCTCGCGGAGCTGAGCCGCGCGATGTTCAGCGAGTTCTTTCATCTCCGGCTTGGTGCCGAAATGCAGACAGCCGGTGGGGCAAGATTTGATGCAGGCCGGCTCGAGCCCCTGCGTGACCCGGTCCACGCAGAGCGTGCATTTGAATACCTTCCGCGCCGTAGGACTGAACTTCGGGATATTGAAGGGGCAGCCGGACATGCAGTAGCCGCAGCCGATGCAATGTTCCTGCTGGAAATCCACGATGCCGTTCACATATTGGACGATGGCACTGTCGGCCGGGCATGCCGCGAGGCAGCCCGGCTCTTCGCAGTGCATGCACTGGTCCTTGCGCATCAGGAGCTGCAGGGTGCCGTCTTCGCGTTCGTGCTCGTTGAACTTGATCAGGTTCCAGTAATTCCACTGCGTATCGGGCATGGTCTGGTAGGAGTTATTGAACGTCGTTTCACTGAAGGTGAGGCCGTTCCACTCCAGACAGGCGACCTCGCAGGCCTTGCAACCGATGCAGGTCGTAGTGTCGATTAGCTTGCAGACTTCAAACTCTCGCCGTATGCCCGCGCCCGGGACCGAGCCGGCGTGCCCCGAGATTTGTCGAATTTCCAGGATTGCTTGACTCATAGTCGGCTCGCCTCAGGCCTTTTCGACTTTCACCAGAAAGCCCTTGAATTCGGGGGTGTAAGCGTTGGGGTCATAAACCGTGGGTGTGAGCAGATTGGCCGGAGTGCGCGCATCTCTTTCCAAGTCTTCCTGAATGCCGCGGAAGCCTTGATGAATGGGCAAGCCGATCTGGTAAACCTTCTTGCCGTCAATAGTCATCGGTTTGATTCGGCGGGTGACAAATGCCTTGGCGATGTACGTGCCCCGCGCACTGGAGACTTTGATTTTTTCTGTTCCGCGAATCCCCATTTCATCCGCCAGCTCGACAGGAATCTCGATGAATGGTTCGGGAATGAGCTGCACGTTCACGGGATTGTTCTTGGTCCAGTAGTGATACTGCTCCGTCAGGCGATAGGTTGTGCAGACGACGGTGAAGCCCTGCTCGGGGGTACCGAACTTGTCCGAGGGAGTGTTGAACTTCTTGACGACCGGATTATTCGACTGATTCGGATGCAAAGGATTTGCAATGGGACTTTCGATTGGTTCGTAATATTCGGGAAAAGGGCCATCGGCGAACGCCGTCAGCGGTCCGAAAATGCGGCCGACTCCCTCGGGGTTCATGATGAAAGGCCCCATGTGGTCTTTCGGATTGGAATCGGGTTTGAAGTCGGGGACATCGTTGCCAACCCACCTATGGGCGTCTTCGTTCCACCAAACTTGCCGGCGCTCCGGATCCCAGGGCTTACCCGACGGGTCACACGAGGCCCGGTTATACAAAACGCGCCGATTAGCCGGCCAGGACCAAGCCCAGTTCGGATAGATACCCAGGCTCGAGGGATCTTCCGTACCGCGCCGCGCGAGCTGTGGTCCGGCTTCGGTCCAGGAGCCGGAATAGATCCAGTTGCCGCAGGACGTACTTCCGTCATCTCTGAGGAATGCGAACCCCGGCAGCTGCTGACCGGCCTTAATCGTTTGACTTGTCGCGGGATCGGTTACGTCGGAGACGGCCTTGCCATTGATCTCTTTGGCAAGGTCGCTGAGAGCCGGATGTGCGGCATCCGTGTAGGACCAGGCGAGATTGAGGATGGGATCGGGGAATTTGCCGCCCTCTTTTCTGTACAGGTCACGGAGCCGCAAGAAGATTTGCGCAACAATATCTTGATCGAGACGGGCGTCTCCAGGCGTCGGCACGGCGACGTTTTTCCACTGGAGCCAGCGGGCCGAATTGGTCATGCTGCCGTCTTTTTCGGCAAAGCCCGCGCAAGGCAAGCGGTACACCGTGGTATTGATCTTCTTCATCTCCTCCGCGGTGATGCCGGGGGCGCGCCAGAACTCGCTTGTTTCATCCGGGTAAATCTCGCCCACGACGAGCCAGTCGGCCTTCTTCAAGGCGTCGATATTTTTCTGAGTGTCGGGCCCGATCATTACTCCGTTCATGCCAAAGGCAAAAAGCCCTTTCACCGAGCCGCGGTACATGTTGTCCCAGATCTCTGTCCAGGAGTAGTTGCGGTCTACTTTGGGAAGATAATTAAACGCAAAATCGTTTTGCTTGGTTGCGGCGTCGCCGTACATGGCCTTCAAAAACGAGACGGCAAATTTCGGAGTGTTCGACCAGTAGTTGAAGGAGTCCCAGGGACCGGGCTTCGAGGACGTTGGCGTTATCCGCTTCAGGTAAGCGGCCAAATCGCTATCGGCCGGGGCCGGGACCTTTAAATAGCCGGGAAGGTTGTCGAAAATGCCGGCCATGTCCGTGGCGCCTTGAATATTGGAATGGCCGCGCAGCGCATTCACGCCCCCGCCGGCCCGTCCGATGTTGCCCATCAAAAGCTGTAACATCGCCGCGCCGCGTATGATTTGGGTGCCGAAGGTGTGTTGCGTCCAACCGACGGCATAAATGATCGTCGCAGCTTTTTTCGTGTCGCCATTCTTCCGGATGGAGGTAAAAAGGTCAGCGGCTTTCAAGAATTGATCTTTCGGAATGCCGGTAATGCGCTCGACCATTTCCGGCGTGTAGCGCGAGTAGTGCTTTTTCAGGAGCTGCAAGACGCAACGCGAATGTTGCAGGGTCAGATCGTATGCGACGTTGGGCGGAAGCACCGGCGGCGCCGCTGCAGCGGGTGGATCGCCCTCAGCGGTTTTACCGGACACATCGCCACCCTGCTGGTAATTCCAAGTAGCCCGGTCGTACGTTTTTGTGGCTTCGTCAAATCCGGAATACAGCCCGTCTTCGGGCAGTTTGAAGCCTTCCTGAATCACGAAAGACGCATTGGTGTAATTGACCAGATAATCCTTGGCGATACGGTTGTTTTCGAGCGCGTAATGAATGAGGCCGCCCAGGAAAGCGATGTCGGAACCGGCCCGAATTTGCAGAAATAGATCCGCGGTGGATGCGGTGCGGGTAAAGCGCGGATCAACGACGATCAACTTGGCGTTACGCTCTCGTTTGGCTTCGATGGCCCACTTGAAGCCGCAGGGGTGGTTCTCCGCTGGATTCCCACCCATGATCAACATCATGTCGGTGTTCTTGATGTCGATCCAGCCATTGGTCATCGCCCCGCGTCCGAATGTAGGTCCCAAACTTGAGACCGTGGGGCCGTGTCAAACACGGGCCTGGTTTTCCAGGTAGCAGACCCCCAGGCTGCGCATGGCTTTGACGACCAGATAGTTGAATTCGTTCGTATCCGTGCATCCGCCGGTCCAGGCAATGCCTTCGCAACGGTTGACGGTGCGGCCCTGGGCGTCGCGTTCAACGAAAGTGTCGTCGCGCGACTTCTTCACCCAGCGGGCGATCTCATTCAACGCGTCGTCCCAGGAGATGTCCTGCCAGTCAGTAGCTCCCGGGCGGCGAACCTGCGGTTTCAGCAGGCGGCGTTCATTGAGGATGTCCTGCTCGAGAGACGCGCCCTTCGGACAAAGAGTCCCGCGATTGATGGGATGGTCGGGATCGCCCTCGACGTGGATCACTTGAGGAGTGACATTCTTAGCCTTGTCGCCAAGCGTGTAGATGATGACTCCGCAGCTCACCGAGCAGTAGGGACACGTGGAACGGGTTTCCGTAGCACGCGCGATTTTTAGTTCGCGGAGTTGCGCGTACGCAGGTCTGAGATCGAATCCGAAGACAGTTGCGGCCGCGCCCCCAAGCGTCGCGACCTTGAAGAAATCTCGCCGGCTAGTTTCCATGGCTCAGCCTCCGATGGTAGCTGTCCGTACGACACGCAAACTGGCGATACTCGGTAGGATGCCGGTGGACCCTTTTCGTCGACAGGGAAGTTGCTGTATTTCAGCCGGCAACCGATGAATATGTCTCCCGCTTAGGTGATCAGCTTCTCAATTACCCTTCCCCTTCGCCGCGTCTATTTTCTGGATTTCGCCCGGCTCCTCGTTATGGGTACAGAAGACTTCTCCCCATTCCTCTTTTGAATCTTGCGCCAGCGACCACTTGCGCGGCGCCGAAGTCCAGGGCTTCGCGAGTACTATGGGGTCTTCGATCGTGACTTGATAGATGAGGTAGTTCTGCGAGGCGCGAGTCATGCGCTCGACTACATGTTCCTGATCGCTCGGAAACCATCCGGGCGTGGTTTCCCCTGGAACAAGATTCCTCAGCCGGGTATCGATGCCGATCACGTCGACAACCAGCGTATCTCCGTCCCAATGAGTAGCCGAGTCACCATTGAACGTGGGATCCGGATCCTTGGGATGGGCACGGCCGTTCGTGTAGATCATGCGAACGTTCAAGGGGTATTCATAGAGCATGACCAGCCTCTGCGGGGTTTCGATTAACTCCATGGGAGCGTGCTGGCTGATTTGCTCTAACGTGACGCTGGGAGTGCCGGGCTGATCGCAAACCCCATAATCGTTCGGCCTGGTATATTTCGCGTCGACGCCGGGCTTGTAGGAAGGGCGAAGCTCGGGCGTCACCCTGGCATCGTATTGGTTGAATGCAGCCGGATCGACCGGGTAAGCAGCCTGCAGCATTTTCCCGCCGGCATTTGGATACCAACGTCCGGTCAGGTCCAGATGCCCGTCCGCCATGCGGGGCGCGGGACCGCCGGGAGGCAATACCTTCAACTCGTAATAGCCGCCAACCATCGGTCCAGGAACCTTTCCTTTTGGTTTTCCCTGTCCCTCGCCTCGTTCTCGTTGACTGGCTCCTTGGTCTCTTTCGCTGGTGGGATTCTGGGCAAAAGCGGGCGCGAGAACGAGACCCAAAGCGACAAGTACAACTCCAGCCTCAATAACACAATCACTGAACCGCAGCTTCCGGCGTATCAGACCCGTCATTAATCGTCCCTCAATTCCGATGATTTGCTCGCCTGCGCGTCGTTAGTTAGAACCGCCCCTCGCTCCGCCTTCGCCTCCGCCCGAAGTTCCAGCGCTATCGTGTAGCTGCGTGCCGTCGGCAAGCATCACGCGAGAGATGCGGCCAACGGGATTGCCCGTTTTCGCTTGATGTATGTAAATGGTGATTACGTCGCCGGGCTGCACGCTCGCCTTGGTCCACCCCTGCAGAGTGATCGCCGATGGGCTCCCCAATTCGCCGGCCCAATGGACGACCTTGCCGCTCTCATCCTTCGCGTCGAACTGGATAATCGAGTGAGGATTAGCCCACGCGAATTTCGTCACGGTAGCGCCCTTTAGGACTACCTCTTTGCTCTCGTCGTAGGCCACGGCGCCATGATGTGCGAACACGGGCAAGCAAACGGCGAGAAGGCCAACCAGCGAGAAAACCGCTACGAATCTGTTCTGCATGAGCGACTCCTAGCTGAGTGTGCCCATGGTCTACCAGAATTACCCCAACCCTGCAACGGTTTTGTAGAAACCGCCTGGGAGCCGATTCGAATGCGATCCGGAAGCCACCCGGATGCCACCCGAATGAACGACACGCAGCGACGCCCGATCCACAGCCTAAGAGGTAAGGGACTTACTTACGGTGTTTCTCCGAGGCACTTTGCTGCATCTAAGGGGATCGAGGCAGGTGAAATGGAAAGTCAGGCATCAGTAACGCGTACTTCAGGAGGAAAAGCTCGCAAGTTATGGTGGTTGGGTGGCTTGGGAGCCTTGGTCGCGCTGAAGTTTTATTACGTTCGGGAGATGGTCGCGGCTCTGGTGATCTTCTCGGCACTGTTTGTAATCGGCGCCGCCGTCGTTTTGGTCGTATTTATTCTGGATCGCATTACGGAGGGGACCTTTGCTTGGGCCCAGTCCGGCGCGGGACGACTGGCTCGCTGGGCCGCAAATAGCAGCGGAGCGATATTTAGGCAGACCGGACTATCAATTCAGCGGCTGCGGTTCGCCACGGTTCGCTCGAATTGGCTCTCCAGGCACAGCTAATCGCCATTGTGGCGATCGCTTGCGACGATCGCGGCTGGTGGCGTCGGTACCTTCTGCCCGTGCGCGTCGACTACTTTGCGGGTGCCGAAGGCGTCGCCGGCTTGCCAAATTTGGCTGGATCGACCGGGACGTTCAGCTGCACGTCGGTAATTTCGAAGTTTGACCGCCCGTCCAACCAGCTCACGACGACGTGGAAAGGCACCTTGACACCGGCGACGGTGCGATAGTCGGAGTAATCCACCTGGGTTGTGTTGCGGCCTAAAGGCGACACGGTAAAGCGCACCTGCCGCACGAGCAGCCCAGATTTCTGGTCGAAATAGAGCTTCACCGGCAGGCTGCCGGGCGCGGACCTTCCCTGCACCACATCGGCGTCCTGGCCGTTGATTGTCACCGGGAAGCCCACGTGCCAGTCGCCGAGGATCTGTTTGATCTGCGCGGGAAAAGACAATTCCGCATCCATTTTTACGCCATCCAAGTCCGCTCCACTCAGCGCGAGGACGGGCACCGGCGCCCCGGGCACGGCGCTCCAGCCGGCTTGGCCGTCGTAAGTGGCAGTCAACTCGCCATTCAACGTATGCACAATGGAGACGCGCTGATTGGGCGCCTTCGCGTAGATCTCCACGGGCCGCTTGACGCCCTCTTCCGCTGAGAACCCCTCGTAAGTCCCCTTTTCCGCCATGCTGGTAAGAGCGCCCACCCGCTGAGTTCCGCCGAGCGCCTGGATATATTTATCGAGGATCTGTGCGGCTGGAGGCGCGTTGGGAGCGTCTTTGACCAATTCGTCCGGCTCGTCGGGGGGCGGAGTGTTGTACACGCCGGCAATCGTCGGGACGGTCTTCGGCGTTTCATCGCCGCGGTGGCAGGTGTAGCACGTCACCATAGGCTTTCCGCCAAAGGTTCCGCGATCGAGCGTGGCCACCATCAGCATCATCTTGCGCGCGGTCTGCTTGAGATCGTTGTCTCGCGCATATGCCGCCCAGTCCTGTTCCGAAGAGTGGCAATCGCTGCAATTCAGGCCCAGAGAGGCGGAGATGAATCCCATGGTCTCCATAAATTGGCTCACGTTGATTCCCCGCAGAACCTGCACGTTCTTGAAGACGTCCTCGGACATGGGCTGCTTTGGTTCCGGCTGAGCCTGTGCGGCTGCGGCCGCCGCGACCAGGGCGCACAGAATCATCGTTCCGACCGACTGAGCGATCGCTTGCCTCGAAAACTTCATCTTGTCTCCCTTCCCTCGCACGCACACCCTTTCGCCTATCGAACTCGCAGCAAGGTAGTATATATAATATATAGAAGATTTAGTTTTTCTCCCAGGGCGACGGAGTTTTTATCGGGTAACGTCCCGGTGCCGCTTTCGCGAGGGATTGGTCATGAGCCTGGGTCTCAGGACCTTATGCGAAACAAAATGCACTGGCCATACGTCAGTGAATGTGACATTGTGCTGGCACCATCGCGGGGGAGATGGCTGCGTCTTCCCAGGAAAGACAATTCCCATTTTGCCGAGTCATGGGTGGGCGTTGTTGGCAGGCGTAACTAAACATTCTCACTAAAGGCGGAGGATATTTGCATGGCCAAGATCACATATGCCCTTATCGCTGCGGTTGCTTTGATTTTCGCATCGGCGCCCGTGTACGCGCATCACGGTTTTGCCGGACGTTACGATGAGGACAACCCCGTTACCGTCATGGGTACCGTGCTGGAGCTTCAGTTCGAGAACCCGCATTCCTTCATCATTTTCGAGACGAAGGACGCAAGTGGCAAGACGGAGCGATGGTCGGCGGAACTCGGCGGCGCCAGCAATATGCACCGCGTCGACGGCTGGACCAAGGACACGCTGAAGCCGGGCGACAAGATCACCATTACCGGTCCCCGCGCCAAGAACGGCGCCCCGGACATGAACCTGTCTCACCAGAGCCGGATCGTAATGACGGACACCGGCAAAGAGATCCACAACAGCATGGTCGCCAAGGGCGGGGATAACTAGGCGGCGGCTCGCAACTCGCTGTCGGCACGAGCCAGCGGAAGCTTGCTCTGTTGAGTTCGTGCCGCGGTTCGGTCCGAAACGATCGACGCGTTTCCAAGAGTCCAGCAGAATGCATCAGGCGAACACGCGGAGGGGTGTGATGAATGGCAGTAAAAAATCTTTTCTTCTAGGCTTCCTCTGCCTCGGAGCGGCAAGCCTCATCATACCCGCATCGACTTTTGCGCAAAGGCCGCGCGCCATGGCGGGCCCCCCCGAAGCACCGAAAGCCATCACCAAGACAACGGGCGAGTGGCAGCCCAAATCCATTGCCTACATCAAACCTTCGCATACCAAAGCGGACCTGCAGTTCGGCTCCGCGGTTGCTCTGAGTGGCGACGGCAATACGCTTGCAGTCGGTTCCGTCAACGAAGATAGCGGCGCGAAGGGGATCAACGGAAACCAGGCCGATCACTCGGCCGTCGATGCCGGCGCCGTTTATGTTTACACCCGTGCCGCCAATGGCTGGAAACAGCAGGCCTACCTGAAAGCGTCGAACACCCATAAAGGCTATCAGTTCGGGAACGCCTTATCGCTGAGCAACGACGGCAATACGCTTGCCGTCGGCTCGACAGGCGAATCAAGTTCCGACACGGGCGTGAACGGCGACCAGGCCGATACCTCCATGGATGAGGCAGGCGCGGTTTACGTTTTCACCCGCAGCGGCGCCGCGTGGTCACAGCAAGCTTATGTGAAAGCCTCGAACACGGGCTCGCCCGACGTTGGCAACCAGTTCGGCTATTCCGTTGCCCTGAGCGGCGACGGTAACAATCTGGCTGTCGGTTCGACCAGTGAACCGAGTGCCGCCAACGGTGTGAATGGCAATCAGAAGAATACTGCCGCGCCGGATTCAGGCGCCGCCTACGTGTTCACGCGTAGCGGAACCAGGTGGACACAACAAGCCTACGTCAAGCCGTGGAATACGACCGTGCGCGGCCAGTTGTTTGGCTACTCGATAGGACTGAGCACGGACGGTAGCACCATGGCTGTGGGAGCTTTTGACGAGCAGAACGGCCGGGGCGCCCTGTACATCTTCAATCGCACCGGTGGCGCGTGGTCGCAGCAGACGCGATTGCAAGGCTCGAACGAGGAGGCCCAGGACTCGATCGGCTGCGCGCTCGCGATCAGCGGTGATGGCAATACCGTGGTGGGAGGCGCGTTTGACGAGGATGCCATCCTGAGCGGCGTAATCGGGCGGCACGATGGCGAACACGATGAGGCTTCAGATACCTCCGCGGGCACCGCTTACGTCTTCGTAAGAAAAGATGGGCGCTGGTCCCAGGAGGCAATTCTGAAAGCCTTCAACACGCGCATCAACGATCAATTCGGCTGGGCCCTGGCCATGAGCCACGACGGCAATACCATCGCCGTCGGCGCCCATCTGGAGGATAGCGGCGCGAAGGGCATAAATGGAGATCAAGCCGATGCCTCTTCGGAGGATTCAGGAGCAGTCTACATTTACGCCCGCACGGGCAGCGAGTGGCAGTATGAGAACGGTATACGCTCGGTCTGGAGGCCAGCGGCCTACGTAAAGGCGTCGAATCCGCAGCCCGCCGCGGAATTCGGAATCTCCGTCGCGCTGAGCGGCGACGGAAAGGAACTGGCGGTGGGTGCGTTCAAAGAGAAAAGCGATGCCAAAGGCGTTAACGGGAATCAGGCCGACCGCTCGCTCGAAAATGCCGGAGCGGCCTACGTCTATTACTAAACCCGGACGAACAACTTAGCGCGGCTCGCGACGAAAGTGCGGCCACTTTAGATGGAAGGGCTTCCTCAGTTCGGTTCCCGCAGCTTTATAACCCGCGAAGAGACCTAGCGATTATAAGGAACCACGAGCGAAGCATGGCCCGTGACGTGGCCGTCCATGGCCTTCATTACGTCCGCACGCGTAGCGGTCGCCGGAAGGTCCAGCTTGGTATCCAAGGCGAAGAGTTCGAAGGCGTAGTGGTGCGCCACGGGAACGTTCTGCGGAGGGCAGGGCGCGCGATAACCGAAATTCGGAGGCTGTGCCGGTGCGGCCTGGCCACCCGGGGCTTCAGCGCCGCCGCGTCCTCCAGCAGCAGCCGGAGCTTGCGCAACAAAGCCATTGGTTTGATTGCTTCCGTCGGGCAACTCATAATTTGCGGTGGAGATGCCCTCGGGCAGCCCGGTGGCGGTGGAGGGTATGTTCCAAACCATCCAGTGCAGAATGTCATCGACGCCCTTGCGCGGATGACCTTCCATGTCGTGCACGATCAGCACCAAGGTCACGCTGTCTCTGGTTGGTTGACTCCACTGCAGCGCGGGGGAAACGGCGTCGTTGCCGGCGGCGCAGCCGAACTTGTCCGCGAGCTTGCTGCCATCGGTCAGATCCGGGCTCATGAGCTTCAAAGGCGCGGGCGGCGGCCCGCCACGTCCTCCCTGCCCAGCCGGCGGTGCCCCGCGTCCCTGTGGAGGCCGCGCGGCAGCTACGCCAAGAGCAAGTAGAAACGCAACCGTTGTGAGTAGCGCCAATCTCTTCCGCATAGCCCTTCTCCTTCCGACTACGTTGAAACTGCATACGTTGAAAGACAGCAGGCGACGTCCCGCTGAAAGATACCAGCGGGAAGTGCCAGCTTACAACTTGAGGGCAGCTTAGCGCACGATTTTCTCGGCCGACTGGGTCAAGAGCAATAAAGCTGGTAGGGGCGGTGGGGGTCGAACTCGACCACCTGCCCTGTTAAGTTACTGAATATGCTCACCTGAAGACCCCAACTTGGGCGCATTTGGGCGCAGAATTTCAGCTACTCGTTCAACCGCACTTCGCTGCGAATCTCCAATCACATGGCCATAAATCCCGAGCGTGATTCGAGCATCCGAGTGGCGAAGCTGTGCTTGTGCAACTGTCGGTGAGGCGCCCACCTCGAGAAGTAGACTCGTGTGGGTATGACGAAACGCGTGCAGGCCGCAATGCTGGATCTCCAGTTTGTCCAAGACTGGCCAAAGCCCCTTTTGGACAACCTTGTTCGCACTGTACGGCCTCCCCGCGCGGTTCAAGAAAAGCAATTATAGCGGCGTGCCCGCGGACGTTACGACGGTTCGGTTGTGATTATGAAGCGGAAAATCCCTTCTCGGAGGCCCCTGCAAGGTATTGAATCTACGTGAGGCGGACTTGGGCTCTTAGGCGTTCCCAAAAAGAGTTGATTTAGATACCCAGCAACTACAACCGGAATCTGCGCTGCCGCTACGCTGCACTTCGCGGCACTCGGTCCACAATGCGAAGGAGTAGGCTGGCGAAGAAAAGGATCTCGGCCACTTCGACTGGATCGGCCGGTATGTTTCCGTGACTCCCCGGATTCTTGTAATAGGCAATTGCGCCACTAAAAATACTCCGCAAGCCCAGTTGCTCAGGTTCGGGCAAACTCTTATCCGTCAGCGTTCCCACTTTGGGTTTGAATGCCTCGTTCATCAAATCAACGCCGAGGTCTTTCCAGCTGAAACCGCCCGCTTCGCGGACAGCGACCTCCACCTGCTTGAAGGCATTGAACACAGCCAACCCGTAGTCGCCACGTAAGAATGCTGCTTTCGACTCGCGCTGCATAGAGGGGTGAAGCATCCCAGCCAGCAGATTGCCTCTTCGATATGCTTCTAACTGATTTGAGCTGATGATCTGCTTTGCTTTGCGGCTCAGGATAAAGTCGCCGGAAGACCCGGGACGCGGTACGAGCAGGCACTCTCGCTCTAGCCATGCCCATCCTTCCGAAAGCACCTGAAGAACTTCTTCTTTGAGCGTTGTATATGGCCGTATCTCCTGCTGCCCGAAACTGTGGTGATTCATATTTTGGCGAAGCATGGCGTACTGCCGATTCAAGGGCTCCTGGAGGGAAAGTGCCGATCGCACACAGTCACGACGCATACGAAGAGACGCTCTATGGGCTGGAGGGCATCCTAACGCTCACAGTCAATGGAGGGAAAACGGACCTCCGGTCAGGCGACGCGGAGGCGGATAAGGCAGAACAAATGGAACTGCACCGAGTAAGTCGATGGCACACTCTGTGTCCAACATCCAACGCCATGTCGTCCGCGGCAAGGGACGGAAGAGTGCCGCGAAGCGCGAGCCACGAAGAGAGTTCCTTTCGCTGCCCCTGGGTCGGTCCGGAGATGAATCCATTATATATGCTTGACAGGTGTATAGTATACAGTGAGACTACAAGAGATGAAGGCTTGCACAACGGGACAGGCTGCGCGCGCGGCGGGAGTCTCGCGTGCAACGCTGCAGTGGTGGATAAAGGCCGGGAAGATCAGAGCGCCGAAGACTCGTCTCATCAGCGGGAGGGCCGTGCGGCTGTGGACTTCCTCTGATCTAAACAGACTTCGCGCCGTGAAGCTGGCGATTTATCGCAAAGGCCGTGGCCGCAAGGCGAAACCGAAGTAGTGGGAAGTGTGGGACGCGCCGGTGTAGTCAGCACCGACACGCTCTGCATTACCACTTCGGTCTGCGATCTACGCTCGAGTCTCAACTACAAACAACGGGCAGGACCCGCTTATCGACAGGCACCGCCTGATGGGACTCAATTGCCAGCAATACTGACGAGAGCCGGTGTCAGATGCCATACTGCTAAACGAGATAGTCGTCTATTCCCATGTCTCACAACAGGCCGCAATGCCACGCTACGATCTGGCGATCAGTGAAATCCAGCGCAACCCACTCTTCAACTCTACATCCAACATACGGCCTAACTGCATTTACGATTCAACGTTCAGGAAGGGAACATGCTGGAAGCCACGACCGTGGTCACACCTGCTCGCTTTGAGCAAGGATTCCGCTATATTGATTTCGTCGCACAAGCGGCCGTCAATCGCGACAAATTCGCGCTGTACTATGACAACCCCGCATTGTCCGGCGAGGACCTTTCATTTTTCAAAAAGGCTGCCGCTTTACCGGACGGCCCGGCAAAAATACTCGCCTTGGCGGAAGCCTGGTGCGGTGACGTTTACCGCGAACTTCCAACCGCGGCCCGCATCGCCGAGGCAACGGGCATGGACTTGCGAGTTTTTCTCCGCGACGAAAATCCAGACATCATGGACGAGTTCCTCAGCAATGAGGGCAAGGCCCGTGCGATACCCGTGTTTATTTTTTACACCAAAGAGACCCGCTACATTACGCACTTCACGGAACGATCGGCAGGCGCCCATACGGAACTGGCCGCAATCATGGACCAGGTCAAGTCCCAGTTGAATCTGCCCCCGGCAACTACCTTTGCAACTGTGCCGGACACCAACAGACAAGCATTCATTCGAGAAGTGATTGCCCGGATTACACCCCGCTTCCCGGATTGGCGAAAGGAATCCATCAAAGAGATGCGCGCACTGCTGTCGAGTGCCCTAAATTTGCCGGATCGGGGATGAACCGGGGCATATGGACAAGCAAGTTCCTATTGTGTACACCATCCGCGGATGTGATGCGTGTGTGAGACTTCTCCAAAAGTGGGATGCCGAGGGTGTCGCCTACGAAGAACGCCGCGTGGAATTGAGCCAAATCGTGCTCGATGAAGCCCGCACTTACGGCAGCATGGTTCCCATAGTCGTTTGGCCGGATGGAAGGGTGGAACAAGGGTTCGAGGGTGGTCTTGGCTGTTTTATTTGAGACGGTCATCACAAAAACGCCTGCTGTCAAAAACGAGAGCTTCCTCGCTATCGGGGACCACGTCGCTGATTTCTCGCTCGCGTATTTGAAGAAAGTGGGGCACGGAAAACATCATGGATGAATTGAAAACCAGCACGATGAGTCAAGACCCGCCAAGCGTGGAACAGCGCACTCCGCCGCCTCCCGCATCCGCTGCGTCGCCACCGGCGGAAAGCAAAGCGCCACGCTCGCGTGTCGTAAGGATCTTGCTCATCGCGGCGGTCGTCGTGGCTGGGCTCGTAATATGGAAGGTTTTTTTCGCCACACCGAGTCTCCCGGACAGCATCGTTGCTCTCAGCGGACGCATTGAAGGTGACGATTCCGCAGTGGCTCCAAAGACGAGCGGGAAAATTCTCGAGGTCACCGTCCGCGAAGGTGACACTGTAACGGCCGGCCAGCTGATCGCGCGGCTCGACGATGCGCAGGTGCGCGCACGCGAAGATGAGGCGCGGGCCGCGCTCGTCGACGCACAGGCTAAATCGCAAGCCGCGCGAGATCAAATCGCCGTGCTGCAGGATCAGCTGCGCCAGAATCAACTGCAAACGGGCCAATCAGCGATGGACGCGGATGGCCGCGTTCGGCAGGCGCAGGCCGACCTGACGGCCGCGGAGGCGGATCTCGCGCAGCAACAAGCCGCGTTGCGGCTCGCCGAATTCAACCGCGATGCCTATGCGCGGCTTGCGAAGACCGGCGCCGCTTCTGAACAGCAAGGACTCCAGGCCGAGGTGCAAGCCGACCAGCAAGCTGCGGCGGTAGCCGCCGCGCAGCGCCGAGTGGAATCGTCCCGCGGCGCGTTGACCACCGCACAAGCAAACTTGGACAATCCGAAGATTCGCGTCGCTCAGGAGTCCAGCACCGCGGGGCAGATTGCCGAGCAGCAATCGATGATCGCCGCGACGAAAGCGGAGACGGCCCAGGCCCAGGCGCAGCTCGCGCAGGCGGAGGCCGATCGGGCCGATTTGACCGTGCTCGCGCCATTTTCCGGCACTGTGCTTACCCGCGCCGCCGAACCCGGCGAAGTGGTGCAAGCGGGCACGGCGATCGTGACGTTGCTCGATCTCTCCAAGGTGTATCTGCGCGGCTTCGTTCCGGAAGGCGGAATTGGCAAAGTAAGAATCGGCCAACCCTCGCACATTTTTCTGGACTCGAACCCGAATAATGCGCTGGAAGGGTACGTTCTGCGAATCGACCCGCAAGCCACCTTCACACCCGAAAATACCTACTTTCGCGACGATCGCGTGAAGCAGGTGGTGGGTGTGAAGCTGCAACTGACGCAGGGAATCGGCTTCGCAAAACCGGGCATGCCGGCGGATGGCGAAATCCTGACGAACGGCAATGCGTGGCCGCCGCACAAACGAGCGGCGCAATGAACACTGCGGCTACCGGCCAGGAAGGCTTTCTCACGTCCGATGCCGCGCCGCTGGGGGCTGCGATTGATGTCCGCAGCCTCCGGAAACGCTACGGCACTCTCGAAGCCGTGCGCGGAATTTCCTTCGAGGTACGACGCGGCGAAATCTTCGGCTTGATCGGCGCAGACGGCGCAGGCAAAACGACCACGTTTCAAATTCTCGCCGGAGTGATGGAAGCCACGGCCGGCATGGCGGAGATTTTCGGAAGGCCGGCGCGCGAGGCGCGCTCGCGGACCGGGTATCTCACCCAGACGTTCAGCCTTTATCCCGACCTGAGCGTTGGGGAAAACATTCGTTACATCGGGGAATTGCGCCACGTTCCTCCCGCCGAAATCGCCCAGCGTGGCGGCCGATATTTGAAGATGTTTGACATGGACCGCTTCTCCAAGCGGCTGGCGGCCCAATTGAGCGGCGGCATGAAGCAGAAGTTAGCGCTGGTGTGCGCGCTCGTTTCCGAGCCGGATATCCTGCTGCTGGATGAACCGACAACAGGCGTGGATCCCGTGTCGCGGCGGGAGTTTTGGGACACGCTCGCCCACCTCGCCGGCCAGGGCCTCACCGTGCTGCTCGCCACTCCCTATTTAGATGAAGCGGAGCGGTGCCATCGCATCGCCCTGATTCACCTCGGACAGATCCAACAAATTGGCACGCCGGATGAATTTCGCGCCAGTTTGCATGCCAAGCGTATCGAACTGCGCACGCCGGACCTCCGCAAAGCCTTGCGTGCCGTGCGCAAGGTTACTGGCCCCGACAACGACATCTTTGACGTGCAGCGATTTGGAGATCGCCTGGATTTACTGTCGCATTCGCCGGATGCCGCGCGGCGGACGATGGAAGAAATCATGCGTTCGGAAGGAATCCACATAGACAGCTTCCGAGTGGATGAACCGACGCTTGAAAACACATTTGTCGCCACGCTCCGCTCGCTCAGCCAGGAAATGCGAGACACCCCCTTTCCCGCGCGCCACGACCACCGGGACAAGCGCGGCCAGATCGCCATAGGCGCGGAGAATATCACCAAGCAATTTGGCTCATTCACCGCCGTGCACGATGTGAGCCTGCAAGTGCGCTACGGCGAAATCTATGGATTGCTCGGAGCCAACGGCGCCGGCAAAACCACCACGATCAAGATGCTGTGCGGTTTGCTGGAGCCCAGCACCGGGGACATGCAACTTGCGGGCCGGCGTGGTGCGGTTCGCTCGACGGAAATCCGGCAGCAGATCGGTTACATGTCGCAAAGGTTTTCGCTCTACGACGACCTTTCGATCGCGGAGAACCTGGATTTCTTCGGCGGGGTCTACGGCGTCCCCGCCGAGGAGCTCCAGGAGAAGGAACGCTGGGTGCTCGATTTCTCCGGACTCGAAGGCAAGGAACAGCAAGTCACCGGCAGTTTGCCGGGCGGTTGGAAGCAGCGCGTTGCGTTCGGCAGCGCCATCATGCACGAGCCTGGCATCGTCTTTCTCGACGAGCCGACTTCCGGAGTGGATCCGCTGGCCCGCCGCGCGTTCTGGATGATGATCAACCGTCTCGCCGATGCGGGCACCGCGGTGCTCGTTACCACGCACTATCTGGAAGAGGCGGAACAGTGCAACCGCCTGGGATTCATGGTCGCGGGCGAACTGCTGGTGGAAGGAACTCCGAGCGAAATCAAGGCGCAGCAGAGAGGCCATCTGCTCGAATTTCGCGTAGACCAACCTCAACGCGCGGCCGATCTTTTGAAGTCTGAAACGCAACATTGGCGCGTGGCGCTGTTTGGCAGCCGGCTCCACATCATCACCGACGGCGATATGGAAGGGGGCATTCGCGAGAACACGCAAAGGCTTGAAGCGGGAGGAGTCCGCGTGCTGGGCGCACGCGAAGGACGCTTCTCGCTGGAAGATGTATTCATCAGCGTTGTCGAGCAAGCACGCGAGCGCGGCAAGATCGGCGCGGAGGACTAGAAGAACAAATCATGAGGCGAATCTTCGCGCAGGCCCGAAAAGAGTTGACACAGCTTCTGCGCGACCGCCTGGCGGTGGCGCTGGCGATCGTGCTTCCTGTGATCTTGCTGCTGTTGCAGACCACAGCCATCTCGCTGACGGTGAAGGATCTCCCCATCATCGTGCAGGACCTCGATCAGTCGCAGGAATCCCAGAAACTGGTTGACGCCTTTCGCCAATCGCTGAGCTTCCACGTGGCCTCCTGGCCTGCGGATAAACAGCCTGAGCAGGCCTTCGCTTCCAATGCCGCGCGTGGCGCGTTGATCATCCCGGAAGAATATGGACGTAACATCGCGCGCGGCGAAGACGCCACGGTACAGATTTTGGTCGATGCTTCGGACGGAAATACCGCGCAAATCATCTCCGGTGATGCGGCGCAAATCGTTCGCGCGTATAACGCGGAAAGTGCGGGAGCGACTCACCCTGAAGCCGTCACGGCGGCGATCCGGTTGTGGTACAACCCCAGCCGCTCGTCGCAGAAGTTTTATGGTCCCGGAGTCTTCGTGCTGGCCATGTCCCTTTTCCCGCCGCTGCTCGCGACACTCGCCATGTCAAAAGAAGGCGAGCAGAAAACGATCCTGCAGGTCTACGTCTCGAACATTTCCGCGCATGAATTCCTGCTCGGTAAGATCGCCGCGTTCATGATTGTCGCATCCGCGGAAGCCATCGCGATGATGATGATTTTAGTCATGGGTTTCGGGCTGCGCTTCGCCGGCGACCCGACGCCTTTCCTTGTCGCCACGATTCTCTACATGTTCACCGTGACGACGTTCGGAAACATGATCGGCGCGGCGATTCCCAGCCAGGTGGCCGCGATGCAAGCCGTCGCGCTTACCGGATTCCTGCTTGTATACATGCTGTCCGGCTTGCTCTTCCCAATCCAAAATATCCCCGCCAGCATTCGCTGGATTTCCAACTTCGTCTGGGGCCGCTATTACATCGAAGTCGTGCGCGACGCCCTGCTGGCGGGCGGAGGCTGGTCGTCGGTGTGGTTCGATGTTCTCGCCATCGGCGTGATCGGCTCGTTTTTTTACGCCGTCGCGTGGCGCAACATGCGGCGCATGCAATTGAAGGATTAGGTTATGAGAAAGAGTCATGCTTTTTTCGGCTACCGGATGCGAGCTTTGATCCGCAAGGAGTTTCGTCAGATATTGCGGGACCGCCGGCTGGCCATGTCCTTGATCCTGCCTCCCACCCTGCAATTGCTTCTTTTCGGATTCGCTCTCAACGCGACTGTCAGTAACCTCCGGCTCGGTGTTGTGGATGACAGCAGAACTCCCGAAAGCCGCGAACTTGCCGCGACCATGACCGAAAGCAAGAGTTTCCAAGGTGCCGGCACCTACTTCGACGTGAATGAAATGAGCAAGAAGATCGCGGATGGCAAACTGGATGCCGGACTTGTGATCCCGTATGACTACGCGCGCGATTTGCAGCGCGGCCGGCCCGTCACCGTGCAGGTGCTGCTCAACGCCATGAATTCCAACACAGCCACGATTGGCGAAGGATACGCGGAAGGAGTGATCGCCTCTTATAACCAGACGCTCGCCGGCGAAGGAATTCATGCGCGGTTCCGGCAGATCGCCTCGCCGAACGTCAGCCACCTCGGTATGGTCTTGTTGCATCCCGCCTATCTGTACAATCCGGGCCTCGAGCCCACGTGGTTTATCGTCACCGGTATTTTTGGCGTGCTCCTGATTCTGAACGGCTCGCTGATTTCCGCGGCGGCGATTGTGAAGGAACGGGAGGCCGGCACGCTGGAGCAGTTGTTGATGTCTCCTGCTTCGACGACGCAAATCATCGTCGCGAAGCTTTTCCCACTCTTCGTATTGCTCTGCATGATGGGTGCGATGGCCTTGGCAATCATGCGCGTTGTGTTTGGAATCCCCTTCCGCGGAAACGTTTTTCTGGTGATCGCAGCCGGGGCCCTGTGCCTGTTGTGCGGAATCGGCCTCGGCACCTTCATCGCTACGTTCACAAAGTCGGCGCGGCAAGCGCAGCTCACGCTCTTTTTCGTGAATCCTCCGCTCACGTCGCTCTCCGGGGCATTCACGCCAGTGGAAGCGATGCCCAAGTGGCTCCAGCCCGTTGCTCAATTCAACCCCATCCAACACTTCGGGCTGATCTCACGCGGCGCGATGTTGAAGGGAAGCGGGATCAGCACGCTATGGCCCAATTTCCTGGCGCTCTCGGCGTTCACTGTGGTGCTCGTTTCGCTGAGCATTTGGCGATTCAGAAAACAACTTAGTTAGTCCTGGCTTAGGGGAGTCTCATGCGCAGAAAAACGGAAGGTCGATTTGTCTCACATTTTGGCGGCTGGCGCTCGTGCGGCCCATTGTCACTGCTCGCGGCGGCGCTGGTATTTGCGTTCGCCGCGCCGGTTTCCGCACAACTCGGGCCGCCGCCCACACAGTCGCAGGGCTCGCAAGCCGTGCAACTTCCGCTCTCCGGGCGAGCGGCGCAATCGGCCGGCACGGTGAAGACTTCGGACCAGCCGGCGCCAAGCACCACTGCCACGGTGAATACGCTGAATCCAAGCGTGCAGGTGCAAGGCGTCTACGCGGGAAGCACGCCGGGCGCCGCGACCTTGCCGTTCAATGGAAAGCTTGGTTTGCGGGAAGCGGTTCAGCGCGGCCTTGCCTATAACTTGGGCCAAACGGCCGCGACGCAGGCCCTTCGGCAAACAGAGGGACAAAGCAAGGCTGCGCGCAGCGTGCTGCTGCCGAACATCGATGGCTCAGTGACCGAGGACGTTCAAACCACCGATCTGCGCGCGCTCGGTTTTCGGTTCACTTTTCCCGGGTTTTCGATTCCTGAAGTCATCGGCCCCTTTAACTACATGGATGTTCGCGCCCATTTTTCGCAGACCGTTTTCGACTTCACGGCGATCAACAACTACCGTGCGGCGAACGATGTTGCCAGGGCGAATCGCTATTCGGCCCAGGATGCGCGGGACCTGATCGTGCTTGCCGTGGGAGGGTCCTATCTTCAAGCCATTGCGGCGAAAGCGCGGCTGGCGTCGGAAGAGGCGCAACTGCAGAGCGCGAATGCTGTCTTCCAACAGAGCACGCAGCAGTTCGCGCAAGGACTCCTCGCTAAAGTGGATGCAGACCGGAACGAAGTGCAGGCGCTCACGCACCGGCAACGTTTGCTTTCCCTACAAAACGATCTGGCGAAGCAAAAAATCTATCTCGCGCGCATGATTGGCCTGCCGCCAAACGATCAATACGATATCACCGACGAAGTACCCTTCTCGCCCGCCGCGCCGTTGACGCTGGAAGGCGCAGTGGCGCAAGCATTCCAACAGCGAGCGGACTTGAAAGCCGCCGACGCCCAGGTGCTCGCCGCCGAGCGTGCGCACGCCGCCGCGCGCGCCGAACGTTACCCCTCGCTTGGAGTGGCTGGCGACTACGGTCTCATTGGCGTCAACCCCGCTCAATTGCAGACCACGTACACGGCCACTGCCAGCTTGAAAATTCCGATCTGGCAAGGTGGGCGCACCGAGGGCGATATTCGGCAGTCCGACGCCGTCCTTGCACAGCGGCGCGCTGAATACGAAGACCTGAGGGGGCAGATCGAGAGCGATGTCCGCAGCGCCTACCTGGACTTGCAGGCTGCCGCCAGCCAAGTGGAGGTGGCAGAGAAAAATGTGGAGGTCAACAAGGAGGCGCTCGAACTAACGCGGCAAAAGGTGGCAGCAGGAGTGATTGACAACGTGCAGTATGTACAGGCACAGGAGGCGGTAACGGACGCCGAATTTGATTACATCAATGGAGTGTTCGCATACAACATCGCGAACCTTGGTCTCGCTCGCGCGATGGGCCGCGCCGCAGATGCATTCCCTGAAGTGCTTAAAACTCCCTGAGACTCTCCGGCACGAAACCTTCCCACCTACATTCGCCAACTGCTGAACGCACTTTTTATTCGGAGCGAAACGTCGATTATCTAGGCGAACTCAAAAGTCACTGCTCTGAAGAACATTTAAGGCTTGTGGACGAGGTTTATGGCTCTGCGCGGGGAAACATTGACCTGTTCTTCAGTGCCGCAACTTTCACCTGATTTGGCGGAGAATGCCAAGCCATGCGGCGAGATCGCCGATGGGCAGGTTGAGCCGTCGAATCAAACGACGCAGCCCCTCCTCTGCATCACGTGTCGGTTGTTGCTTTAGGAAGCCGCTCGCATACATTGCGTCCAGCAGCAGGTTGCGGAGCCATAATCAATTCATCCGATCACACCCAGCACTCAGTCTTCATCTTTTCCAATATCTGAAAATAGCCTCGGTCAGGACCGTGTTGTAGTAGGCCATGACCTCGACTCAGGTTTTCGCCTTGGCGTCTTTGGATTCCATGCAGTCTCCTCGATAATATGACCGATCACACTGTCGAAAGGAAGAATCTCACGAGTAACGCCATGACAGAATACATTCGGGTTTTTACAACGATTGTTGGCCGTGATGCTGTGAGCTAGCGGATCCATAAACGGAGAAACATGAAAGTCGGAATCCTCGGATCGGGCGATGTTGGTAAGGTACTGGCTGCCGGTTTCTTGAAGCATGGTCACGAGGTAATGATAGGCACGCGCGCACCCGACAAACTTGCGGAGTGGGGGCAGAAGAACCCACCCGGCCGCATTGGAACCTTCGGCGACACTGCGAAGTTCGCCGAAATAATCGTTCTGGCTGTAAAAGGCACGGTGGCGACGGAAGCTCTACGTGCCCTCGGCTCTGCCAACCTAGCTGGGAAGATCGTGATCGACGCAACTAATCCAATCGTCGAGGCACCGCCAACGAATGGGGTATTGAAGTTCTCCACCGATCTCAACGAGTCCTTGATGGAGCGTCTCCAGCGGGAGTTTGAAGGTGCACGTTTTGTGAAGGCTTTCAATTCGGTTGGCAACACGTGTATGGTGAATCCACAATTCAAAACTGGAACACCAACCATGTTCATATGCGGCAACGACGACTCAGCTAAGAAGGCCGTAGCTGGGGTTGTCGCTCAGTTTGGTTGGGAAACAGTCGATATGGGGAGTGCCGAAGCCGCTCGAGCAATCGAGCCGCTCTGCATGCTTTGGTGCATCCCTGGCTTCCTTCGTAACGACTGGGTCCACGCCTTCAAGTTGCTCACATAAGCTCTTACGAGGGGCCATGTCGAGGTTGCAATCGCTGACGAAGTTTTTAGTCTGAGGCGCATCCGCGTGGAGCCAGGGAAAGGCGTGCGCATAGACTTCCAGCTGGCAGCGTCCACAGACTATTCTATGTAGCCGGTCCCTTATGAGTAGATCCGTCTGGGACTAGATCGGTCTCGCCAGATCCTTCGTCCGCTGGAAACTCGAAGGGCAGTCCTGAGGCCGCGTTCTGACGACTGAATCCACACGCAACAAAATGTTCTGTTGCGTTTAGAAAATCTCTGAAGCGCCTTCCAAAGGACTTAGACCTGTTAGAGGAAACGACGAGTTGTGACGTAATGTTGCATTTTCACGTTAGGTCCTGACTTTTCGAGCTCAAGTACCAGGATGCTGAAGATACGAGAAGTCCAGGAGCACAGAAAATCATCTCATTCTGGCGGGACAAATTCGCCTTAATCGCAGTCCCGGTTTTCAACGTCTTACCGTCGATGCGCCACGAGGGTTTTTGGCGGAAATGCCCCACAGTCAGGCAAATTGCCTCAAAGCAGGTTTTCCCACCACATGTTTGCGAAAATCCGAGGCCAGCTTCATGGGGCGCGGTACGGCGCCCTCGATAACACCGGGCAATTTTTCTTTTGCTCTTCTTTCGCGTGTTGTTCTGGACGCGCCGTGCTTAAGCGGTTCCATTCACTTCGAAAGTATTCTCCGAATACAACCCAGGACGCACGAACTAAATCAGAGGAGGAATAGCACAGGTCCCTGGTCCCAACCCCAGGTCTGCGCAACGCCCGGCGGAGGGGCTGAAATGCAAACTCTCTTTTCGAAAATCTTGATTACCACTGTCGCAGCACTGCCGCTGATTTCTGTGTCGGCGTTCCCGTCTGTGCACCATGGCAAGAGTTCCGGCAAAAGTTCCGGCAGTGGCAGCTCCCATGGCGGCCACTCTCACTTCAGCAGCAATGGCCATTCTAATACGCACTCATCGCTCTCCTTTGGTCATATGAATGGCAACCACGTGAGTAGCGGCCATATGTTTAGCAATCGCACGAGCGGAAGCCATATGACGAGCGCCCACATCAACAGCACCCACATCGACAGTACAGCGACGAACCGCGGCCAAACTGGCCTGGCGCGCGTGGACCCCGGACGAACGAGTGGCGGCTCCTATCGTCCGTATGCGCCGGCCGAACGATTCTCTCCCTATCGCGCTTCTGGCGATTTCGCTCGCAGCTCCGCCTCCGAAGGCCGCATGTCTGCCCCGTCGGCGGCCTCTCGCGATTTTGCCCGTTCCGCAGCTTCACAGTCCGTGCGCAGTAGCGGAAGTGCGCGGGGCGACCGGGATCTATTCGCCAGCTCGTTTGCGAACTCGTCTGGCCGAACGATCTCGACGGGTGGCGCTTGGCACTCGTTCGGCAACGCAGGCGCTGTTAGCCGGCAGGAAATCCCCACCGGCTATAGAACTGATTCACGGCCTGCTGACAGCCAGTGGCACTCGTTTGCAACTTCAAGGCCCGCGGTTGTGGCCGAGAATCATTCACAATTCGCGTCTCTCGGAGCAAGCCGGGCCGCGGCGTCGGCGTTCCCCGCCGCGCGCCAGGCATTCCATTCGTCCCGCTATTCGATCAATACGTTGGGATCGTCACGGTTCCCGTCGTTCTCTTCATTCACGTCAGCTTCGTCGTTCTCTTCGCACGGCTCTTCTCCGAATTTCGAAGGCGGTCCCTTCGCCAGTTCGAGGTTCGGCAGTTCCGGTTTCGGAACTTCATCCTTGGGATCCTCTGGGACTTCGTTGCTCGCATCGAGTTCGTCCTGGATACCGAATCTGCTATTCGGCGGCTTGCTGCGCATGGGCTCGGCGGCGCTTGGAGGGTGGGTCACACTCGGTGAGACAGCGCTTTCGCTGGCCGTCCGCGCGATTGATTATGGACTCGGCTCCAACGGATTCGGGCAGGCCGCTTTTGCTGGAGATCCCAGTTTCGGTCAAAACGGATTTGCCTGGAATTCCGGGTTTGCCCAAGTTCCGGCCGGTTGTAATTCCGGCCCGAATTTCCGGACGCCCGACTGGACCTTGAGTGCCTATTGTGGACCTTACACTCGCTATTACTTGGGCGAGCCAACCAGCGGCCATCCCAACTTCGGCTACAACGCGATGACTGGCGTAGCCGTGATCGAGTAGGCGTCGATGGCGCCCGACTGAGTCAGGGCTACCCGCCGCATAGACAAAGGTGTAGCCGCTCTTCGCGCCGTCCGGACAACACCGAGTCAATCAACCCTGCCGACGCCGAAGTCGCGGTGCCCGTTCCGCCAAGAGCATGTTCTTCACTGACCAGTCGGGTGTGATCCGAGCAGACTCCTCCGGTTCATGAACGAGCGCGAACAGCACGCCGATCAACTGGGTTTCTCTGCGGGATGCGCGATGGGCGAAAAAGCGATAGCCGGGGACGTGCTAACTGTTCGTTGATTTTGAGGCTCAGGGACGGAAGGGCGGGAGGGAGATCGCGAAACGAGACGCTGAATATTTCAGGAAGTTGCGGGCAAAGAGGAAGAAGCGCAAAGGCGGGCGGAACGAGTTAGACGCTCAGAACTGGAATCGGCACGGCGCGAATGATCGCGTAGCCGTGGGTCCGTAGGTTACCGCCATATGGGTAACAGCCGTTAACCAACAAATCTGCTTTCGTCTCCTTCACAGCCTGGCTCAACACCTTGGGTGTGTCACCACTGCCGATAAATACTTCCGCCTTGGTGCCCATAGCTTGCTGGAGCTCGGCGATATGTTGGGAAGCGTCGCTGACAAGCTCTCCTTTCCATCGTGGATTAACGTAGCTGCCGCCCGGACCCCAGAACTCCACTCCGGCCGTGACGTGGGCGAGCGTAAGGCCGGCGCCAAATTCGGCGGCCATTTGCGCGGCCCACGAGACGCTTTTGCGATCCTGGGAGTTGAAATCGACCGCGCATAGGACGTTGCGGATGGCGAACTTCTGGGCTGGCGAGTCTTCCGCGTGAGGGCCCGTCCAAATCGGACACTCGGCCACCTGTAGCACCTTCGCTGTTACAGAGCCCAGCAGAAACTGGTTAAACGTGTAGCCGCGGGATGGCATCATGATCAGGTCGACTTTTTCCTGCTGAGCCGTCTCCACAATTGCTTGTGCCGGGTCGCCATTGGCGAACATACGTTGAATGGTAAGGCCATTCAGTTCGGGTCCAAGCGTCTGGTCCCGGTTCTTCTGCGCTCTCCGGACGATCTCGGCAAGCATATCCCAGTTAGCCAGTTCAGATCTGCCCTGGGGCACACCGGCGGCATGGCTCTGCGCCGTCACAACGTGCAGCATAAGGATCTCAGAATGGAAATGGTGCGCCAATGTGGCAGCCTGATGAATCACACGCAACGAGGTATTGGGGAAATCAACCGGAAGAAAAATCTTCTTAATATTCAGCATCGCGCACCAACAAGAGAGTCCCAATCTCCCTGACAGCCCTTCCCACGGAGTCCGCAGCTTCGTTCCGGGCACATGCAAGCTCCTGGTATGACACAGGGGCGCCCGCGGGCGCTGTGTTGCGGTTAGTCTGCGGCGCTGGGGGCTGGCCCGGCCCCGCGGTCAAGAACGTCGTGCCGCTTTCCCCGCATCCGTAACCGCAGCCGGTCGAACGCCAAATAGACGACTGGCGTCGTATAGAGCGTCAGCAATTGGCTCAGGATCAGCCCTCCCACAATCGTAATGCCGAGTGGCCGGCGGAGTTCATATCCCGTACCAGTCCCCAACGCCAGTGGCAAAGCGCCCAACAGCGCAGCCATGGTGGTCATCAGGATCGGACGGAAGCGCAACATGCACGCCTCAAAAATTGCGTCGTGTGTATTTTTCCCCTCCTGGCGCTCCGCCTGAAGGGCAAAATCGATCATCATGATGGCATTCTTTTTAACGATTCCGATCAGCAGCACAATGCCAATGATGGAGATGATGTTCAGATCCTCTTTAAAGAGCAGTAATGCGAGCATCGCGCCTACGCTTGCCGAGGGCAGAGTGGAGATAATCGTCAGCGGATGGACCAAGCTTTCATACAAGATTCCGAGAACGATATACACCGCAAGCAGCGCCGTCAGAACCAGCAAAGGCTCGGTGCCCAGCGATTGCTGGTAGGCCAGCAGCGTGCCGGCAAAAAACCCCTGCAGCGTGGAAGGCGCGCCGAGCTGCTTTTGCATCTGGTTGATACTCAATGTGGCCTGGCTCAAGGACACGTTGGACGCAAGGTTAAAGGAAACGGTGACTGACGGGAACAGGCCGGTGTGGTTGATGGCCAGAGGTGTGGTGTTGGCTTTTCCCTTGGCCACCGCGAGCAGCGGAATGTTGCCGCCGCCGGAAACAGGAAGGTAAACATCCTTTAATCCTTCCGGGGTCTGCCAATACTGGGGAGCGACCTCCAGCACCACGTAATACTGATTTAATTGGGTGTAGATGATGGACACTTCCGATTGGCCGAATGCGCTGTATAACGTGGAATCGAGCGACTGTGCGGTAAGGCCGAGCTTTGCCGCGGTCACGCGATCGTAGCTCATCAGCTCGTCCAAGCCGCCATTCTGCTGGTCCGAGCTCACGTCCTGCAGGCCGGGCAGGCGCTTCATCTCGGCCAATATGATTGGTCCCCACTTGGAGAGATCCTGCACATTGTCGCTTTGGATCGTGTATTGGTACATGGCATTGCCAGACCGGCCGCCGATGCGCAGATCCTGCACGGCTTGGAGGAACGCAGAGGCCACCGGCAGACGGTTCAATTGGGGGCGGAGGCGGTCGATGATCTGAGCGGCGCTGACATTGCGCGTCGACAGTGGCTGGAGCGCAACGTAGAGGTTGCCGGTATTGGTGGCCCCATTGCCGCCGGTAAACGCAATTACATTGGCGATCGCAGGATCATTCTTGATCACCCCGCCGATCTGCTGAATGGCATCGTTCATCGCCGGGAAGGATGAATCCTGCGGCCCTTGCACTCCACCGGTGATGGCACCAGTATCCTCCTCCGGGAAGAAGCCCTTGGGTATCTTGACGATCAACACGACATTGAGCGCAATGGTGAGGAAGAGGACGATAAGGGTGGGAGTTGGATTGTCGAGCACCCAACGCAGAGTGCCGCGATACAGGGACAGTACCCAGTCAAAAGCTTTTTCGTTGGCCATGTAGAGGCGACCATGTTTTTGCTCGCGCTCGCTCCTTAACAGGTAGGCACACATCATCGGTGTGGTGGTCAGCGAGACGACCATGGACACGAGAATGGCCGTCGATAGGGTGACGGCGAATTCGCGGAAGAGACGGCCAACGATTCCGCCCATCAACAGAAGGGGGATAAAGACGGCAATGAGCGAAATGCTGATGGTGAAAACGGTGAAACCGATCTCTTCCGCGCCTTTCAGCGCGGCGACAAAAGGCTTCATCCCACTTTCGAGATGGCGGGCGATATTTTCCATCACTACAATGGCATCATCGACCACAAATCCGGTGGAAATGGTCATGGCCATCAGGGAGAGGTTGTCGAGGCTATATCCGAACAGATACATCACGGCGAAGGTACCGATCAGCGAGACGGGCACGGCAATGCCGGGGATGAACGTGGCGCGGCCGTTGCGCAGGAAGACAAAGACCACGACGATGACCAGGCCGATGGAAATGAGCAGGGTCCTCTCGACGTCACCGACCGAGGCGCGGATGGTTGTGGTGCGATCCAGAACGATGGTGGTTTCGATATCCTGCGGAATGGTGGCGTTGATAAAGGGAAGTTGCGTTCGGATGCGGTCGACTGTGGCGATGATGTTGGCGCCGGGCTGGCGAAAAATGATGACCGTAACCGCGCGCTTGCCATTCAAATAGCCAGCGGTGCGGATGTTCTGCACGGAGTCGGTAACCTCAGCGACGTCGGACAGGCGCACGGCCGAGCCGTGGTTATATCCGACCACCAGGGGCTTGTAGTCGTCCGCATGCGAGATCTGGTCGTTAGCCACGATGTCCGCGGTGACACGACCATCGGTAATTTGGCCTTTGGCTAGGTCGGCGTTCTGCAGGCTCAGCGCGGACTGCAAATTCGCGAGAGTGAGTCCATAGCTGGCGAGTTGCGTGGGATTGGCGTCCACGCGCACGGCCGGCAATGCGCCTCCTCCCACTGTGACCTGCCCGACACCCTGAATCTGCGACAACTTCTGCTCGATGACGGTGGAGGCTTCGTCATACAGTTTATCGGGACCGTATTTGTTCGAGGTGAGGCCGAGGATCATGATCGGCGCATCGGCAGGATTGACCTTGCGATAGGTCGGATTGCCCGGCAGATTGGAGGGCAGGTAGCTTCGCGCCGCATTGATGGCGGCCTCCACGTCACGCGCCGCGCCATCGATGTCCCGGCTGAGGTCAAACTGAATGGTGACGGATGTGCTGCCGAGCGTGCTTGCAGAGGTCATCTCTGTCACGCCTGCGATGTGACCGAACTGCCGCTCCAGGGGAGTGGCGACGGAGGAGGCCATAATGTCCGCACTGGCCCCCGGCAAGGAGGCACTGACTGAAATTGTGGGGAAGTCGACCTCCGGCAGAGGCGATACCGGCAACACCTCAAACCCGATCGCCCCTGCAAGGGCAATGGCCACCGTGAGCAGTGTGGTGGCCACGGGCCTGCGAATGAAAGGCGAGGAGATATTCACGCGGGCCCTGCCGGCTCTCCGGTTTCCGGGCTCTCCGATTTGCCCGTAAAGCGGTGCGCCAAATTATCGAAAAAGATGTAGATGACGGGCGTGGTGTAGAGCGTGAGCGCCTGACTCAGCAGCAGTCCGCCCACCATAGCGATGCCCAGCGGCCTGCGCAATTCAGAACCAAAACCAGTTCCGAGCGCCAGTGGCAGTCCAGCCAGCAGCGCGGCCATGGTGGTCATCATGATGGGCCGGAAGCGAAGCAGGCAGGCCTCGTAGATTGCATCCGTGGCGTTCTTTCCGTGCTTCCGCTCGCCTTCCAGCGCGAAGTCCACCATCATGATGCCGTTCTTTTTCACGATACCGATAAGCAGGACGATGCCGATGATGGCGACCACGCTCAAATCCTGGTGGAAGAGAATCAATGCCAGGAAAGCGCCAACGCCCGCGGACGGCAGCGTGGATAGAATCGTAATCGGGTGCACAAAGCTTTCGTAAAGAACGCCGAGCACGATATATACCGTGACCAGCGCGGCAAGAATCAAAAGCGGCTCATTGGATAGGGAGCTTGTGAACGAAGCCGCGGTGCCTTGAAAACCCGCCTGCACGCTGGGAGGCATGTGCATGCCTTGCTGCGCTTTGTCGACCGCCGTGATGGCGTTGCCCAGCGCGGCATTGGACGCGAGATTGAACGATACGGTGATGGCCGGAAATTGACCCTGGTGTGTAATGACGAGCGGCTCGGTGGTGTTCTCAAAGTGAGCGAAAGCACTGAGCGGCACGGCGCTGCTGGTGGCTGAACTGAGCGTGCCGGCGGAGTTTGCTCCCGTGCTGGACTTCGAAGAACTGCTCGCCGAAAGCGCGTTCGTTGGAGGAATCAGAGTAGCCGCGGACGGAGTGTAGAGCGCGGACGTGGTCAGCGCATTGGACCCCGCAGAAGACGACCCGGAAGACGCGAAAGAGGACGAAGCTGCCGCACCGGTCGCTCCCGAAGACGCGTTGGACTGAATGTAGAGACGGTTCAGCTTGTTCGGGTCCAATTGAAACTGCGGCTGGCTCTCGAGAACAACGTGGTACTGGTTCACCTGCGTATACATCGTGTTGATTTGCCGTTGGCCGAAGGCGTCATACAAGGTGTTATCGATTGTCGACGGAGCGATGCCCAGTCGCGAGGCGGTGACGCGGTCAATGACCAAGGATACGGCCAGCCCTCCCAATTGTTGGTCCGTAGCCACGTCTTCCAGTTCGGGCAACTGCTTCAGCCGGTCGACGAAACGGCTGGTCCATTCATTCAGTTCGTTGGCATCGGCGTCTTCGAGGGCGTACTGGTATTGGGTGCGACTAACGCGATCGTCCACCGTAATGTTCTGTACAGGCTGCATAAACAGCTGTATTCCCTGAACCTGGCCGAGTTTTGTATTGAGGCGGCGGATTACGTCCGATGCGCTGATCTTGCGCTGGTCGAGCGGCTTCAGATTGATCGACATCCGGCCGCTGTTCGTCGTGGTATTGGTGCCATCCGCACCGATAAACGACGATAGACTCTGCACGGCTGGGTCAGCCAAAACGACCTTGGCAAGCTCCTGCTGCTCCTCCGCCATGGCCTTGGAGCCAGTCGCCTGGGGCCCCTGCGATATGCCCTGGATGACGCCGGTGTCCTGTGTCGGGAAAAAGCCTTTGGGAATAACGATGTAAAGGAAAACTGTGAGCAGAAGCGTAGCAAATGCGACCAATAGCGTAATCGTCTGGTATCGGAGGACAAACTTCAGCGTCCGGCCATAGAAGGCGATCATCCCTTCGAAAGCACGCTCGGAGGCTTGATAGACGCGCCCCTCGTGTTCTTTTGGCCTGTGCCGCAGGATTCGCGCACTCATCATGGGCGTGAGCGTGAGGGAGACCACTGCCGAGACGACGATCGTGACGGCAAGCGTAACGGCAAACTCGCGGAACAGGCGCCCAACCACGTCGCCCATGAAAAGTAAGGGAATCAGTACGGCGATGAGCGAGACGGTGAGCGAGAGAATGGTAAAGCCAATTTGCTCCGCACCCTTGAGGGCCGCTTCCATGGGTGGGTCGCCCGCTTCGATGTACCGCGAGATGTTTTCGATCATCACGATGGCATCGTCCACGACGAAACCCGTGGAGATGGTCAGCGCCATCAGCGATAGGTTATCCAGGCTATAACCCAGGACGTACATCGCCGCGAAGGTGCCCACCAGCGACAGGGGCACAGCCACGCTGGGGATAATGGTGGCATAGAGACTTCGCAAGAAGAGGAAGATAACCAGCACGACGAGTCCGATGGTCAAAAGCAATTCGAACTCGACGTCGGAAACCGACGCTTCGATAGCGGTTGTAAGATCGGTGAGCGTGGTCACCTGAATGCCCGTGGGCAGATTGGCCTGCAGCTGCGGGATGAGCGCCTTGATGCTTCTGACCACGGCGACTGTATTGGCCCCGGGCTGCCGTTGCACGTTCAAGATGACCGCGGGGGTCTGATTCATCCAGGCGGCCTGATTATTGTTCTCCACGCCATTTACGATGTCCGCCACGTCGGTCAGCATCACCGGCGCACCGTTACGGTATGCCACGACAACGTTTCGATAGTCGCCGCTGGTGACGAGTTGGTCGTTAGCATCGATCTGGTAATCCTGGCGCGGCCCATCGAAATTCCCCTTGGCGGCGTTCACGCTGGCCTGTGTCAGCGCCGTGCGCAGGTCTTCCAGATTAATGCCGTAGGACGACAGAGCCGCAGGGTTGGCTTGAATGCGCACGGCGGGTTTTTGGCCGCCGCTGATGGTTACCAGACCGACTCCGTTGAGCTGCGAAATCTTAGGCGCGAGGCGCGTATCCACAAGGTCCTCGACCTGAGGAAGCGGCATGGAACTCGACGTGACGGCCAGGGTAAGCACAGGGGCGTCGGCAGGATTCGTTTTGCTGTAGATCGGCGGCGCGGGGAGGATGGATGGCAACAAACTCTGCGACGCGTTTATAGCCGACTGCACCTCTTCCTCGGCTACATCGATAGCCAGAGTCAGATTAAACTGCAGCACAATGACGGAAGTGCCGCCGGAGCTGGTGGAGGTCATCTGGCTCAAACCCTGCAGTTCGCCGAATTGACGCTCCAGTGGCGCTGTCACCGTCGTTGCCATCACCGATGGACTGGCGCCCGGATAAAACGTGAGCACCTGAATCGTCGGATAATCGACTTCCGGCAATGCGGAGACCGGCAATTGTGTATAGCCAACAAGACCGACCAGGAGGATGGCAGCCATCAGCAAGGCGGTGGCTACCGGCCGCAGGATAAACGGGCGAGACGGATTCACGGCGCGTCGCTCCCGCTGGCGTTGGCCGAAACGGGCTTGTTCGAAATGACGACGGTCGCATTGTCTTGTAACTTGTCGAAGCTGCTGTCAGCCACGACCTCTCCAGGGTTGATACCTTCCACCTGCGTGACGCCGCCGTTGGTAACCCCCGGCTTTACGCTGCGCATGTGAGCCATATTGCTTTGAATCACATACACGAACGATGCTTGGCCATTCTGTTGAATGGCCGATGCCGGAATCAGCGTCACTCCCTGCAAGGTGTTCACCAGCAGGCGCGTGTTTACAAACTGGTTCGGAAACAGCGCATCATTCTTGTTCGCGAAGAGTGCTCGACCTTTTACCGTCCCAGTCGTCGTGTCAATCTGATTGTCGAGCGTCAACAGCTCCCCGCTTGCAATCTTCGTCTGCGCGGTGCGATCAAAGGCATCGACGGTCAGCTTCGCGTTCTTGTGTAAGCGAGCTTCCACCTGGCCCAGGCTGTCTTCCGCTATCGTGAAAATTACGGTGATGGGCTCCAGTTGGGTAATCACCGCAAGGGTTGTGTTCGCGGCAGACTGCACCACATTGCCCGGATCCACCAGCCGCAAACCGACCTGGCCGGAAATGGGAGCGGTGATGTGGCAGTAGTCGACCTGAATCTGGTCAAATTGCACCGTTCCCTGGTCATTTTTAACTATGCCCTCGTCCTGCAGCACGAGCTTTGCCTGGTCATCCATGGTTTGCTTGGCAATGGCGTTGCGTGCCCAGGCGTCACGGTAGCGTTCCAGATCCAGCTGCGCCTGGCCGAGCAGATTTTGGTCTCGCTCCAATATCCCTTGCGCTTGCAAGAGCGTTGCGCGGTACGGACGCGAATCGATGTCAATCAGCGGGTCGCCCTTCGCCACGTGCTGACCCTCCGTAAATTGCACGGCAATGACTGGGCCATTCACCTGGCTGGTAATCGAGTCGGTATAGACCGGGGTGACCGTACCGATGGAGTCCAGGTAGACGCCGATGTTACCCTTTTGAGCCGTCGCGCTGGTAATGGTGATCCCCGGCACAGGGCGTACGGCGGCCGCCGCCTTTTCGGCATCCTCGTGGTGGCGTAACACCGACACGATCACAAACACAAGGACCAGCAGGAGCAGAGTTGACATGACGACCCACACAATCGTATGTCGCCGGCGTGAGGGAACATCGGCCGGCAGCTGATGGACAGGGTCGATGGGTGCGCGATTGTTTATGTCGGTTGTCATTCGGAATCTCCTTTTCCAGTCCCCGAATAGCTCGCATTACACCCACGTGATTTGGCGCGGCTTGAGCCATGGTCGTTCACGGAGGGCGTTGCGCCCGATCAGATTTCTAAGCCCGCATATCCATCGCTCAGAATGACGAACATGTAGGTCTCCCGATGTGTTTAACCGCGCCGGGGCCGTCCACGTGACTTAGCCACCTCGAGCGACCCGGCCGCAGAGCTTCTATGACCATTTCTCAACCTTGGAGGGATCCTTCTGAAGCCAGGTCCCGCGAAGCCGGGAGTTGCCTTGGAGCTTCAGGCACGTCGCCGCTTGCGACGCGACGACGGGTACCCTGGAATCCAAGAGTCGGGCTGAGTTAAACAAGGCCACCATTTCACGGGCGTATGCCGGCGATGTTCAGGCGGATGCGATATAGTCCTGTGCGAGCCGTCAGGTAGAGGGTCTTGCCATCGCTGTCACCCCAGGCGAGGTTCGCCGGGAGCTCCGGCATCTTGACTGTGCCCAGGTGCTTGCCCTCGGGCGACATGATCCAGAAGCCGCCCGGGCCAGTGCAATAGACGTTTCCTTTCTGGTCGACTTTCATTCCGTCGGGAACGCCAGCGGCCTTATCCGCGCTCATGTCGATGAAGACCTTCCCATTAGCAATCGTATCGTCGGGCCGAACCTCGTAGCGCATGATAAGTTTGCGGGTGGTATCGTTGACGTACAAGTATTTCTCACTAGGCGAAAACGCGATACCGTTTGGAGTTGCAAAGGTCTTCTCCAGCACTTGAAGCCCGCCGTCCTTCAGCAGATACACGCCATTGAAAGGCAATTCCTTCTTGGGATCCTCATCTCTCTTCCGCAGGCCGGCAGTAGGATCGGTGAAATAAAGCGCACCATCTGATTTGAAGACCAGATCATTGGGACTATTCAAGCGTTTACCTTCAAACCGATCCGCCAGCACAGTGCGCTTTCCGTCTTTTTCTATCCGTACCACGGCCCGATCACCATGCGCACAGAACACGACCCGTCTCTGCCGATCTAGCGTCACACCGTTCGAGCCGATGAGCGTGACCACCGCGTGCCCGTTGTTGTTTTGCGATCCTACGTCCGAAGGATCGCTCCCCGTGAATCCGCTGGGCTTGAGGAAAACGGAAACCTTTCCGTCCGATGTCCACTTGTTGATGGCGTTAGCCGGAATATCGCTGAAGAGCAGGTAACCGCCCTGTCGAACCCATACGGGCCCCTCGACGAACCCAAAATCGCCTGCCAGTTTCTCCACTTTCGTGTCGACGGAAATAATCTCGTCGAGCGCGGGATCGAGTCTCACAACTTCATTGGCGCCTTGTGCTTGGACCCGAAGTGCCGCTAAGAGGAACGCGGCGGCGAGCCATAGGGCCTTTCTGGTGTCCTTCATGACTGTATCCCCCCTGCGGATTAGGCGGTCATATATAGCCTATATCCCGATGATGCTCAAACAGCTTCGCCGATGAACGAGCGCTTCGATGACCAACCACCGGGCGAGGGCGTAACGAGCGTGGAGTCGAGTTCTCCCTTCAAACAATTTGGGCCGAAAACCTGCCGGAAGGCATTCGGGATAAAATGCGCACACTGTGCACTCTCTCGAAGTTCAAACGGCGGTACCAGAGCATTGGGACACGAAATCACAAACTCATAGGAGGAAAAATGTCAGGAAGACATCGAGTCACGTTTTTTGCCGCCGCAGCGCTCTTGGTGGGAGCCTTCGGGTCTTCGCTGCGCGGACAGGCAGAGCCCGCGCCGATGCAGACGCATGCGCTAAGGGGAGGGGTGTACTGGATCGAGGGAGGCGTGGGGTCGAACTCCGGGGTGGTCATCGGTAAAGACGGCGTGATCGTCATTGACGCCAAGCAGACGCCGGAGTCCGGAAGAGGCGTCATCGCGGAAGTGGCTAAACTGACCCCTAAGCCGATCACGCATCTCATTCTCACGCACAGCAATCTGGACCACGTCGACGGGCTGCCTGGCTTTCCCAAGGGCTTGACCATCATTGCCCAGGAGAATTGCAAAGAGCAGATGGAGCATGTGGCCGCGAACCCGCGAAACATCGATCTTCGCGATTATATTCCCACGAAAACGATAGCCAGGAAAGAATCTATGGTCATTGACGGTGTGCATCTCGTGCTGGTGCACTTCGCGCCGGCGCACACTAGCGGCGATTTGATCATCTACCTGCCGGAACAGAAAATCGCGTTTACCGGCGACATTACCGTCACCCGGCTGCCATTTCCACTGATTCACCTTGAAGACCAAGGATCATCGGCGGGCTGGATTGAAAGCATGAAGGGAATTGTCGCGCTGAATGCCAATGCTTTCGTGCCAGGACACGGCGGCACGCAGACGAAACCTGAGCTCGAACAGCGCCTGACCAATACCGCGGCGAGAAGAGAGAAAATCAAACAACTGGTCGCTCAGGGCAAATCCCTGGAGGAGATCAAGAAGGAGCTTGGCGAGCCGCTGACGCCGCCCGCCGGAGCGTCAACCTCCCCCACGTTTACGGAAGTTGTCTATAAGGAGCTTTCCAAGACCTAGCCGGAGAAGAGGCACGGCTCTGGCACCCGCGCGGCGTTCCTAGGAACCGATTCCCGGCGAGGGGCCTTCTTGTTGCGCGTGGCCCAGCCAGACGGACGCTGAAGCGCCGCCCCTTCACGCTCGTAAATACTCGAACATCTCACGCTTACTGCGCTGCGGGCTTTAGAGTGTGACCTTCGCAAAAAACGACAGCTTGAACCGTCGGTCTGATGTCATCGATTTCGGTGCCGGTTTCCCACTGCCGCTGCACCTTTGACCACCTGCAGGCATACTCAAGGGCCTCATCTTCGATCCACGACCAGCGATATTGCGGAACCTCACTCAGAGTGGTTCAAATCCTCCTATCGTTCTCGTTCCTGGTACGCGCAAGCGATAGTCGGCAACCCGTACACAGAGGAGGCCACGTTCGTGTTTGAAAGGAAACGAGTATTCGGGTACTCGGCGCTCCCAGGGACGCTTGGTGCGGTGATCGCCGGTTTCTTCGTATCAGCGTAGCCGACCCTTGAAATCGCGCCTGTAAGTCCTTTGTCCGCTACGTGCGTGTTAACGCTATTTGCCGATTCCTGGATTCGCCGAACCTTGCGCATTCGACAAGTCCTGCTGCAATAGAGTGCATCATTCCGCTTACCGTTCAAAGGAGTGCCGCAGCCATAACATACCCCGGCTTTCCGCTCGACACCGTCACGACACAGCTGCGAGCACCATTCGCCCTTTTCTCGCTGCCTCGAATATCGAACCGGGCCGAGGATTTTTCCGCACCCGTCGCAAGCCTCGGTGACGTAGGCGCCGTGCGTTCTCAAAAGCGCGAGGCTCTGCGCTTCACTGATCCGCATGGCTTTTTATCCTTAACGCAGACTTCGAGAATGACTCTGGAGCTCGAGGTCGATCGGGGCAGCGAATTTGGGCGCAACTTGGGCGCAAACCCTGCGCGAATTTGGCCGAAATCGAGGATTCAGGTGAGTAAGGGCAGCAGAATCAGCGGGACTTTGGTAGGGGCGGTGGGGGTCGAATTTTAACCTACTCCACTAAGCCCCACGTTCTCGCGGCGTTGCAGCCGCCCTTCCGGAACAATCGGTACAAACGGTACAAAACAGCGCAAGACGATTAGTTCTGCCCGATACGTCTTTGCATTATAGGCGAACCGGGAGTGATGACTAAGCAGGTACTTTTGTCTAAAAAAATCGCAGAGGAGGAGCTACGAAATGAACCAATTAGCACTGGAACGCCGACCTGACGGTTCGGTATCGATCTTCGATGTCGCATCCGGACGGCAGTACAAACGTGAGGTCGTTGGTGATGGAAGATCCCGTTGGTTGAAAAGGAAGGGAGAGAGACTCAAGGAAGTAAGCAGTCGCCGTGCCCGTCGATTGGAACGCTTGTACCAGCACCCCGAAAAGGCAAAAACAGTCCAGCGGTTTCCCCGCCGCACTGCCGAAGACGTCGCCTTCTTCCAGACCTCGTACCGCATCGTCGAGCTGGAGATGCAGGCGCGAGAGTGGATTGGGCGCGGCCGCGAAGCGAACAAAGAACTCGGCCGTATTTTCAAAAGATTAAAGGACCTCGTCGGCCACGGCAATTTCGAGGCGTATTACGACCTGAAGTTCGGGAAACCCTACGGGATCCCCTTCCGCACCTGCCAAGCCTACATGAAGTTGGCACGTGAGGAAGACGAGAAAACCAAAAGCGCAGATTCTGCGCAATTCGGTGAGGCAACTGATCCCAAAGCCAAGGCGATTGACCGCGCGACTGATGCAGCGGCGGAAAAGGTCGCTGCTGCCGTTGTCAACTGGGCGGAAGACCCAGATAGACAGAAAACTGCAACTCGCAAACCGCGGATTCGGCGCGACGGAATATACAGGCTCCCTTTGCACATGACTGGGAAGGAAAAAAATGCGACTGATCAATTGCTGAAATCTGACGATTGGCCGAGCGCCGAGGCATGGTTGTTAAAGATGTTGAGGACGCTCCACGAAAAATACGACGTCGGAGTCGCCGCGAGTGACGGGCAAGACTCTTCAGGGGAGGATTCATCCGATGAAGACTGAAGGGGCGGCATCCCGCGGCTTCGCATTTCGACCAGACCATTGATACGGACACGATTGTTGTGACGCCATACCGGAAGATCATCGCCTTGTTTCTAAAGCAGCAAATTATTCCCGAACTGTGGAAACCAGCCTACAGGGATTGGCAGGTTGTGAACGACTTGCTGGATAACCGTGCGACTGCGGTCGGGACCAAATCGTTGCGGCGACTGAGAAACGATGGCTCGTTGGGACGACGGAATGGCGTAGCGAACGATGTGCTTCAACTGATCCCAGAGGCACGGCAAGGAGTTTTGGGTTACTTGGATGATCCTTGTCGCGAAGCTGCGCTGAGCGAGTCGCGGCCCGAACTGCTTTACAAACATGTATTCCTGATTGCACGAGTTGATCGGCTTTACGAACGATACGTACCCACGGTCCACGCAAAGCAGCGAGCAAAAATTGAGAGGGCGCCATTTTGGTGCCGACTCTGGGACACGGCCTTCTCGACGATCTATCTGTTGAAGAACTTTTCAACCCGCTATCACGTGGACACCGGGAATTTTGAGGGTGTAATGACCGCTCTCATGGCCATGGGGGACTTCAGCGGAGGCGAACTTGTGTTACCACGCTGGCGAATCGCCTTTGCCCTCACTCCCGGCGATCTACTCGTTTTCGATCCGCAGAACTTGCACGGCAACTTGCCTTTTGAAGGCGAGCGGCTTTCAGCGGCTTTTTATTGCGAGCGTCGGATCGCCGAGCGCGGGAAATAAATTTCCCCTCCTCCCGCCAGCGAAGTAATTACCTATAGGAGGCTTGGCGGTTCCTCGGTATCCACTGCCGGGGCTCCTAAAGCCGCCAAGCCTTGCTTCTCCTTTAGGAGGGAGACTTGAAATGTCACATATCGCAATGCCCCGGCACAAACCGTGGTTCCTTAGGAACAAGCTCAAGCATGGAAGCATTGGGGAATGGAGTCATCTCACTCGGCATGACCTCTTTGAACTTCTAGATTCCGTAGACAAAGAGATAGCCGAGCTTTATCAAAAACGTCGGCATCCCAGATGGAGCAAAGTCAGAGAAGCTGCTCTTGAAGGCTTATCGCATCTGGCCGAAAAACACCGCTGCGTCGCCAAGCTGAACACGGAGGGAGGGGATATCTGCTTCTACTATCACGGGGAGCCGGTTTTCTCTCTGCGGATAGGAGCATATGTCAAGCCTGCGGTTTCCGCCTTGGCGGAGAGCGAGGCTTTCTACAGAGGGATTATAGACGTCAGAAATAGATACACTGCCGATTTCCTTCCCTCTATCACTACGAAAGACGGATATCTGGTCCCCAGTAGAGCCAAGAGCTTTTATCACATGATGCCTGTCCGGGGAGCGTCGAAGTGGAGAGCCCGAGAAGCTTCAGACATGCTTTGCATAGTTGATTGTATCCGGGAAGATTCAAGCCTAAATCTCACTTCCAGGGATATCACTGGGCTGGTAAAGATGAACCGGCACAAAGTTCTGAGACTCTTAGGCAGGCTCGAAGACAGGGGGATTATTTACAGAAAGGGACGCTCTGTCAGCACGGGCTGGTATCCGAATCGGACATCGAAGTGGGAATCGAAATCCGGCTCAAAATCAAGCTCAGAATCATCCTCAGAGGGAGATTAAAAAGTGGGCACCGCTTTCATAAGAGTGACCAAAAAGTGGGCACCGCAAAGTGGGCACCGCTTTCTGCGGAACCCTCATAAACATTGGGGAAAACAGGCCATTTTGACCCCTAAGGTTTGTATAAGGCAGAAACAACCCTGTTTCTTTATAAAAGCAAAAGGGTTGCCCGAGGACGGAGCCTCGGGGAAAGACGAAAGATTGATCTGTGAAGGAATGAAGACTTTATGGATCCACAGGAAATTGAAATTTTTCGCGATTTCGCGAAACTTGCGATTCGAAGTAAGAGCGAATTTGCCCCCCGCGCGTGTATGCACGTATGTACGCACGTGTACACGCGCACCTGGGCCGGGTCGGGATCAGAAGAGAGAGCGAGAATAATGGCAATCGCCAGATTTCCTAGACTTCCGAGCCCTCCGGGGGAGCTCAAGTTCTACGAGACTATTCTAAGAGCCACGTACAATCGTCTCGTTAGAGACGTGGGAAGGTTCGCAGAAGGCCGAGGCCATTTTGGAAAGGGCTTTGTCTATGATCTTTACAGAACAAAGCGAGGCAAGGACGCTCAGCGGCATTTCTTTACTCTTGCAGATACGCTGATCCGGGAAAAGATAGATCCAAGCCTCTATTTGAAAGTCCTGTTCAAATACGGTCAGTTCGGCAGGAAGGGATATCTGCCTCCCCCTAATTGGCTCGCCAGTCCGAAAGCCCTGGAGATATTCCGGTGGAAAATGAAAACGGAACGGCGGACGGTCCTGTCCGAAAGACAGTGGACGAATCATCTGAACGATTCGGAAACCGAGGATCCCAGGCATATGCATTCGGCCATACGGGATTCAGCGGAATCGGTTCAGGAACTGATGGACGTCGGTTTCGGCGTCGGCGTTCTTGAAGCCGTGTTGATGCGGGGTCCGGCCTTGAGCCCCTGGTTCCTGGCCGTATGCCCTCCGTTCTTGAAGGACTTCGAAATCGCCCCGGAACTTCTCGACAGCGAATCCCTGGAAGCCCTCCTGAAGTGCATGGCCTATTTTAAGGAGGACAGAAAAGCCTTCAACGAGGCGTTTCTGGAATATAGCCGAGCGATGACGGGGTCTAAATCCAGAGGTTCCGGGGATGGCTGAAAGTATCAGGACGGGAGGGAAAATCCCGAAAATGGCCTCCTTTGAGGGAAATATCGCGAAAGACCGTAATTTGCTTCATTTTAGATGCCTTTTCGATGCGGGATTTGGCAGGAATTACCAGCGCTCCTGGTTACCCTACCAGGGGGCCAAACTAACCACCTCCAAAAGACCGTGAATTGCGTCACTTTTGGAGGCCACTTTTGGCAGCGGCCAACCGGCAATGAGAAGGGGCACAAATGGCAGGGCGATACGGCCAATTGAAAAGGATGGAGGAGAAAGCTCGTCACCTCGATGAGATCGGTAAACATAGACAGGCCGACGTCATCCGCACGTCGATCCAGAACATTAAAGACAATTGGGAACGATTCCAAAAGATGGTTCGTGAGCAGAAAGGCGGAGGCCATAAGGGCATCCCTCATTCTGACGAAACAAGAGCTCGTATAAGCCGGTCCCAAAAGGAAAGCTGGAAGACTGAAACAAGGCAAGATGCGGTGGTTAGGACGTGGAAAGCCAAGAGATATCGGCGAGAAGGAAAATGTCTCATTCGATTCCCGCGCTTGCCTCGTTCCGTCGACAAAGAATGGCTACGCGCCTATCGGAAGAAGTATCACCGAGTCACGGGGAAGCATCTCCGAAGGTCAGACATCACCTTTGACCCGCCCCGCGGAACCGTGCCAGAGGAAAGGTGAAAGCCACGGACGAATTAATTAAGCTCACCGTTTTTTCTCCTCCACGATGAGGGCTCCCCTGCGCTCTGGAGGTCCTTAGCAACCCGAACATGTTTCTGAAACCCGGAAACGAGGCCCAGTGGAGTCACGTGCTCGCCGCAATCCCACTGTCCGAGAAGGCCGATTTTTTCAGGCGTCGGTTCCAGCCTCTCCCTCAAAATGGCCTGAAAACGATATACTCGCCCCACCTTCGCTGACAGGAGACCCATGGTTGACACATTGTACGAACTCGTCGGCGGCCGCCAAGCCGTTCACGCCGCCGTGGAATCGTTCTACAAGAAGGTGCTGTCCGACCCCACCCTCAGTCCCTTTTTTGACCGAACGGACATGCCCCACCAAGTCGCCCTGCAAAGCATGTTTATCTCCATGCTCCTCGGCGGCCACATCGTCTATACCGGCGAGGACATTCGCGCAGCCCACGCCGGAGCCCGCGACTTGGGACTCGCCGACTCCCATTTCGACTCCTTCTTGAAGCACTTTCGCGCAGCTTTGCAAGAGCAGGGCGTCCAGCCCGACAAGCTCAAAAAGGCCATGGTGCTCCTGGAAAACAAACGCGATGAAGTCTTGGGCCGCTGACACGTGGGGAACTGACCTCGCCAGATTGCTTCCTCACTTTCGTCCTCGCCCCAAGCCAGGTTTCTGACAATGCCGTTTCTGGCTGATCTTTGAATGTAAATGCACCTCGAAGTTTCGTTGATCTCCAGCCACATACCGTTTAGCATTAAGTGCGGAATTGCCAACGAAGGTCCTCGGTTCATCTCATGACGGAAAAAGAGCTGGAGAAATTGGTTGAAGACTGGTTCTCAACCGGCACAAGGATTATTCATCCAGCATTTCCCGCGTACCTGAAGGCAAGTGAGAAAGTTGAATTCGATCACAGACCAGACGGATGGTATTGGCGCACGTCCACCGAAGAGAAAGGACCGTTCAAAAATCTTTCCCAAGCAAGGAATGACAGAACAAAATCCGCCGAGCAAAACTTGGAGGCAGAACGAAGGGGACGAGGCGGAACCAGAGAGATGGAAATGGAAGACAGAGTGCAGCAAACTGAAGCTTTCGCGCGGATGCTCGAGACTATGAATATTCCAGCAGCAGAGCGGCCACAGGTAATGCGGGGAGTTGAACTGTTCTTTGATCGTGGATGGCCGAGCAACCAGTTCACAGTGAGTATGGCCGCGCGGGCTGGGGCAGGCCTCGTTCCTCCTGTATACGAGGGAATTGGCAGCGAGGCTGACTACAGGGCCCTTATGGATTCGGACGACGGCAAGAAATAGATTCGAAATCGGATTGACGCGCCAGGGTTGAGGGAGAGTGGGAGTATTGGCCCGTCCCTCTGTGTAGTGTGTAATCTCCTCGAACCCCGTTTGAACGAAGCCGCTGGCGCGGCGGACGCTTCGCTCCTGACGTCATGCCGCAAGGTAGAGCTTTTAACTGCGATTCTCGCTTTTCTCTTATTTTTCTAAGCCATGCAAAATCAATAGGCTGCAGACGAAAAAAGATTCAATTACCATAGCCGTTTCACCGGCTCCAGCCATTAGCCCGCATCCACCGCAACCGCCAGCGGCCACCTTCAAACGGCTCTATCGAACGGGCGCAGAGCACCTCGCCCAACTTCACGCTTTCGCGATTACGCGCCTCCGAGAATCCGAGAGCCTGTCGTCTATCCGTTCGTTTATGTTAGTCTTTACAAACTAAACGCAATCACGAATGCCCTTGTGCGGTGCTCGAATGTCGCGGAACGTGATTTCCACTCTGATGCTACTTCTGACCTTTTCGTTTGAGGCGCACGCTCAACAAGCACCACCCGTTCAGCGCAAGGATTCCGGTGCCGTTTCTGCTGGTATCTCGAAGGAACAGTTGGCACTGGAAGACCAACTGAACGGAATAATCTCTGAGGGCGATCAGGCGCTCAAGAGTGGCGATGCAGCCGCCGCGATCAAACAATACGAAAGTGCTCGTGATTTGGTAGAGAAAGAGCCTCTCTTAGCAGAGCAGAAAGACCGCACGATGAAGAAACTCGGAACGGGCTACTTCAGAGGAAAGCGAATGAAAGAAGCCATTCAGATTTTTTCTGACCGTGTCGATACGAGAAGAAAGGACTGCGAGGCTGAGTCAACAGCCGTATCCGACTGCGCCGAAGCCGAGTCCGACCTATGCACTGCTAGGATGTACGATGATGATTTCAACGATGCGCTGTTTTGTTTCCGGGATGTGGAGGCCAAATATCTCAAGGCACAGAAATTCAGCGATATTCATGAGTTCACGATGATTGAGACCGTGCACGAGGCGGAAGCGAAGGTTTCGATTTCGCTCATGTTGTACCAGTTGGGAAGGACGCCAGAGGCTATTGTCTCTGCAGAAGCGGCGATAAAAGAACTCAGCAGCGTGCAGAACGATCAGAGTATCCGCGATGAGGCGGCAAACTCACTTCAACCAACACAAACTCTATTGGCACGACTGAAGGCAGTCCAATAAGAATCCCTCTCTAATTGGCGGACGTTCGGATACAGCCTGGTAAGTCGGGTTATCGGAAAGTGACTTTGGCCTAATTCTCACTTGGCGAAAAGCCCGTTTTTCGAGACTTGGCTCTCATTCTAGTAATTGGACTCTTCCTATGAACTTGACATGCCGAAGCTTCCGATGACAGTGTTAGGTCACCATTCTGAGGAGAACCAAAACACTGCTGCTTCTAAGGAGCGAACACCATGACCGTTTGGAAGTCGATCGTATTGTCTGCTATCGCTTTTGCGGTGCTTAGTTCTGTGAGGCCAGCTCATTCACAGGTTTCTGTAGGTGTAAATATTGGGCCTGCACCCGTCTGTCCATATGGATATTTCGACTATGCGCCGTATGACTGTGCTCCGTATGGGTACTACGGACCAGATTGGTTTGTTGGCGATGTATTTATCGGTGCAGGACCGTGGTTCCACGGCCCTGCAGGTTTCCATGGCCACGTCGATAATCGCTTCGATCCGCATCATGGATACAGGGGCCCTCTGCCCTCACGTGGTGCGGAGCCGTTCAATCATTTTCAGGCGAATGAGGCCCGTGATGGCCATGGCCACGTGGTCAAGGCGCCGAGCCATGCCGGCGGCGGAGAACACGCGCTGCCTGGATACCGTGGCGGTGGTGGGAACCGCAAGTAGCGCGGTCGTTCGCTAGTTCTCCAATGGATGATAAGCCCGTAGCTAAGGTCCTTGCCTTTTTAGGGTTGCCCTCCTAGCATCGGCACACGATCAGGCCCTTATGGAGGATTACCGCGTGCCGACTCGACACATTGACGCAGCGCGTCAGAAAATGGAAGCGGCTAGGAGCGCGCTCGAAAAATGTCAGGCGAACGAACCATTAAACATTCAAAAGGTAAGGACACTCTTTATGAAACTGAGCGATGCCACCAAGAAATACGTAGCTGCCGTAGACGAATTTATCGCTCGAGGCAAACCAAACTGAGACACTGCCTTGTTTTGCACAATAGGGCCTGCTAAGTCGGGTTTTCGTCAAATGGGGTACTGGTATCCCAGTTACCGACAAGCCCGTTTCACAGGAGTTGAGTCCGGGCGATTGCGGATGGTCTGCCAGCGGACTCAATGGCGCTATTCTTCTGAGTAGCGTATCCCATTCCATCGGTAGGTTGACTTGGTTTTCCCGTCAGCCCAGATTTTCTGAATGTCATAGTGGCCCTTCGTCACATCACTCAATAGCTTGACCTGTTCGAGATGGCCGACGCCGCCCTGCGTGCCGAGTACCTGGACGAATCGACCGTCTGACTGCTTGGCGAATAGGTATAGCGAACATCCTGCCGATCCGCACGATCCCATGTTCATGCTCTCAACGAGAATTGCCGTTTGACCGGATGGTGTTATCAGTAATTGACGCCACAGGAGATTTTTCCGGAAGTCTTGATGACATCCCTTCTTGAAGCTGCCCAAGAATTGATCGCAGTAATTTGCCTCATCCGCAGCGAGTCCCCTGACAACGGCGGGCGGTAACGACTGCGGCTTCAAGTTGTCCGCTCTTGACGTTAAGGCGCAGGCTGCGAGAGCAAGCGTGGTGACTGTCTTACGAAGGTCCACAGTCGATACGGTAACACGGCAAACACGGCGTGACTTTGCGTTGGGGGACTCTCGGTATTGAGTACATCAACCAGCCAAGTCTCGAAAAGTCGGGATATCGTAAACTGACTCTTGGCGATTCCCAGTTGGTGATAATCCCTTGTATCAGGACTTGTGTAGAATTGCCTCCGAACCATGACAATTGAAACGGAACGATTGATTCTGCGCCGCTGGCAGCCGGAAGATGTGGAACCTTTTGCGGCGATGAACGCTGATCCGCGCGTTATGGAATTTTATCTGAAGACACTGAACAGATCGGAAACAGAAGCCATGATCGCCTGGATTGAGCAAAGGATTGAGGAGCATGGTTTCGGTTTGTGGGCTACGGAGCTAAAGGGAACCGGACAACTGATCGGCTTTATCGGTCTCAGCGTCGTTCCCGAACACCTCTTTCCATTTTCGCCGTGTACCGAGATTGGGTGGAGGTTGGCTTTCGATCAATGGGGCCATGGCTATGCTCAGGAGGGTGCGCGGGCGGCTCTAAGTTTCGGTTTTAACACAGCCGGACTTGAAGAGATTGTTTCATTCACAGCCGTGATCAACTTACGGTCCCGCCGCGTCATGGAGAAAATTGGTATGACCTATGACTCTACAGCCGATTTCGACCATCCACGTGTGCCTGAAGGCGATCGCCTTAGAAGGCACGTTCTGTATCGCAAGCATCGGCTTTGATTCTCAGTTTCCGGGAAGCCCTGTTTATCAGGAGTTATCCCCCCGCCGCAGCATTTCGAAGTATCAGATTGAGCTATGATTCGGACGCCGGGGAGGCCGTCAGGCCGATGTTTGAATCCATAAATCGAAAGAGAGACCCCGTTTCACTGATTTTCTACAGCGGACTAATCCCGTTCGCTTTATTTTGGATATTTGCCCGGAATCTAATAGCGGGTTTTTGTTTTCAAGCCTATCTGGTTACTGCCATTGTATTCGTCTTTTACCCATTCGAAATGCATCCGCAGGTCGTTCGAAAATGGCGGTTCTGGAATCGCCTGCTCCGCGTTGGGCTAGGAACTCATTTGCTGGTTCTTCTGGGGCTGTGGTATCTCGATTCGACGTTCCCAGTCTTCGTCACGGAAACAGGGGCATTGGGATTCGTCGGCTTCGTCGTTGGGATTATCGAAATGGTGATTGTCGGTGAGCTTGTAGACCGTTCGATGGCCAACTCCTGATATGTCGGTTTTTCGGAAAGTGGCTTTTGGACCCTCAAGGGTAGGTTCTGAGGCAATCCGCCGCGCCCAACCAGTGTTTTGTGGCATACATTCCACAAAATAAGGGCTTTACTTGCACTGTTAAATGTGTTATATATATCACGTAATGGCAAAGCCCTGTAATACGCAGCAAGCCGCTAAGGCAGCGGGCGTTTCCGTTATGACGCTACACCGCTGGATTGTAGGAAAGCGGCTAAAGGCCCCCAAGCTGCGCATACGCAACGGCAGGGCCGTGCGGCTGTGGGGCCAAGCCGATTTGGCCAAACTGCGGAAGCTGAAGCAGCAGATTTATTGCAAAGGACGAGGGAGGAAAACAGGCTACAAACGAAAGTGAAGTAAGAAGCGGGACGCGCCGGTGTAATCAGCACCGAACGCGCCCCTAACCATATCGACCTGGATTGGAGGCCAACATGGCTGGACGCGAAAGTAGCACCGCAACATCATTCCCTCAAGTTGTCGCTGGACCAGACCTAGAACGACGAGCCGCAGTGTATGCGCGGGTCAGCACCGCAAATGGCCAAGACCCGCAGATGCAGATTCGTGAGATGTGTGAGTACTGCAAAAGGCGGGGCTGGCCGATTGTCATGGAGTACGTCGATATCGGGATCTCCGGGGCCAAAGACCGCCGCCCCGGACTAGACCGCTTAATCGCGGATGCTCACAAACGAAAGTTCGAGGTCATCGTTGTCTGGAAGTTTGACCGCTTTGCCCGCTCTGTATCACACCTTCTTCGGGCATTGGAAACGTTCCGTGCTCTTGGGATCGAGTTTGTTTCTCTCTCCGAGCAGGTCGATACCTCCACGCCAACCGGGAAAATGATCTTCACGGTACTCGGTGCCGTTGCCGAACTGGAGCGCAGTTTGATTGCCGAGCGGGTAAGGGCGGGCCTGCGCCACGCCCGTGCCAAGGGCAAGCGGCTAGGCAGGCCAACCAAACACGTAGACCCGGCACAGGTGGCCCAATTACGCGCCCTGGGCCTTAGCTGGCGCAAGCTGGGCCTGCGGCTAGGGGTAAGCCCCACAAAGGCCCGCAACGCCGCCCAGGGGCGTTAATGCGGCCTACGCTGCCGCCAAGCGCGTGTACATAAAACCCTGCCCGCCGGGGGCAGGCAAGTGGCTCATTTGGTTGGTCAACTGAGGGACAAAAGCTGTGCGCTTTTAACACTAGTTAAATGCAAGGTCGGCCAAAAGGCGGGTAGCGGTATGAAGGTGTTTTGGGTAAGCAAGCGGCTGGCGTTTGGCAGCGCTATCAGCACCTGGGAACACGTGCGGCGGCTGCACGACATGGGCTTCACACATGTCATCAATCTGCGCTCGTCCAGGCGCTACCGAACCAAACTCCGCAGCTTCTATAGCCTGTGGCTCTCGTTCCCTGACGACAAGAGGGAACGCCCTGCTTGGTTTTATCGCCGTGCCCTCCGGTTCTACGAGCAAGCGAAGAACGGAGGAGGTGGCAAGGTTCTTGTGATGTGCCACCGCGGAATCTGCCGCAGTGCATCCCTGACCTACTTCTTCCTACGGGCCTCAGGCTGTACGCACAAGCGAGCCGAAAAGAGCATCCGGCGTGTAAGGCCGTGCGCCATCATCTGCCGAGCCTATCGGAAGTGCGGCGAGCAATTTCTAACACGCCATCGGGCACAGAAGAACAAGTCCAGCGATGGCAAATCGTAATCAAGGAGCGGCCACGTGAAACGCAAGCGGATCATTGTCTATTGGGAGTTCAACATCGACATTCTCGGGCCTCGGTATGAGGGGCTAGAAGAACGCCGAAAGGCCCGTAAGATACTGGCGAGACGGCTCCGGCAGATCGAAAGGGCTGCGCTGCTGGCCACAGAGTTAAAGCTGCCCTCAGGATTCCGCGCGGTCCTGTCCTAGGAAAGCGTGTCTAGTCAGACGTTCCTAAAAAGCTGAGCAATAGGAATCCGCAGAGCCTTTGCAATCTTCTCAATATTGACCAGGGCCACGTTCCGCTCCCCGCGTTCGATCCCGCCAACGTAGGTACGATCCAGGCCGCACATGTCTGCAAAAACTTCCTGGGACACTCCGAGTTTGTTCCGCCTGTGGCGGACAGCCTTGCCGAACCGAATCCGAACGTCTTCAGCCATTTACGCTTGCGCGTCATATTGGGAGCCTCGGTGTTTATGTGTCCACGGACTATGAGTATCATGGCTATAAGTATCAAGGCTCGAGGTGCTTATGGCGCTCAGGAAGACTCTCGGAGCGGTTGGCTGGATCATGATGACGTTGATCTTTTCCGCCGCTGCGGCTCAAGACCAGTCCCCCAAAAGCATCGCGGACGTCGCCCGGGAGAATCGAGAGGCTCGTTTAAGGAAGGCCGTAGAGCAAGCGGTTGCCGAGATGTGCTCCAAGGCTGACGATCCTAAGGTGCGGGAGACCTACCCGAGGATTCAGGAGAAGTGCACGGATAAGCCTGCCCTAATTCAGGCCGCATTTGAGTCTGCTCTGAAGAAGCTCAAACAGGCCACGCAAGAAAATGTCAAGCGCACGGAAGATGGCCTAGCAAACCAGACGGCTCCCGCTGACGCCGTAGGAAGAGCCCTGGCCACGGTTCCGCCGAGTACTCAAGTCGCGGCGTCCTCTGCCGGATCAGAGCGGAATGATGTCGAAAACATTCAGAAAACAATAGACGATCTAAAAGGCTTGACCGCTCGTCAGCTAGGCGACAGGTTTGCTGGTGACATTCAGTTTCCGGGCAGACCAGAGTGGGAGTCTAGGCTGTCAGTCGCTAGGGACAAATTCGTTGCCGCGATGCAGGCCGACTTGGATGTACAGAAATCCAATAGCACGAAACCTGCTCGGGACCATGTTGATTATCTATTGAGCCTTGCTCAATTAGCTTTTGCAGATGTCCAGGCAGAAGGCACTAGCAAGGCTGCCGACTGGAGCAGAAAGACCCGCAAATAGCCCGAATTAAAGTGCCTAAGATCGGCTGAATCGGGTCGAGAATATTGCGGAATGCTGCGCCGTTTTGCTCCTTCACGATGAGGACACCCCGGTGTTCAAGACGGCCTTTGTGCACGGAAACATTTTCAGAACCTAAGAATCAGGGCCATCCGCCGAGGGCGACGGCCCGCCGCTGGTGTTTCTATCTCCAGTTGACCCATTGGCGGCGGGACTCTCCACGTTGAATGATGAATGTCGCTATTCAGCTTTTCCCCGGATCGTTTCAAAGATTGCCTTGGCTAGAATCGGGAACGCCGCGTTTTGGAATTCTGGGTCGTCCATGTAGCGGGCGACGATCTTGTCGTTCTCACCCATTCGTTGGACCATGAACTCCTCGATGAGCTTGCGGATGCCCAGTTGGAACTTGTCGAGCGGGTTCGCCAGCGCGGTTTGGATCACCTGCTGGTTCCTGGATGCCCTCTCTTTGATCTGCTCAAAAAATAGACGATCCTCTTCTGTGAAGCTAGTCGCAAACCGCTCATTCAGAATCTGGATGATCTCCGACAGAGGCACTCTCTCATCCTTGGCTTTGCGGGTACCAACCTCAGTGGGGCTTTTCACGCCCTCAGGCTCGCCTTCCCTCAGCGTGATTTCGCCCGAATAAATTCGCTGCAAGCGGTAGTATTCCAAATCTACTTCATCGCCTAGCTTCACGCGCACCGTATCGCGGTCGAGCGGCAGGTGTGGCAGGAGGAAACGACCATAACTGTAGAGCATCTCCAAGAGAGGATCGCCGTACGGGATGACCTGGCTGAGGAACGAATAGATGCTTATATAAGCTTTCAGCTTCTCGCGGAACTCGCCACGCTTTTCCTCATCCTCCATCGCTTTGAAGCGGTCTACGGCCGGTTGTAGATGTCGCTGCATGTGTGCGTGGTCGGCGGCATTTTGGTTTTCCGGCAGCCGGTAGAAGATGCGGGCGAATGCCTCCACCTCGCTCCAGAAATAGACCTGCGCGGCGTCGAGTTCGTGTTTTAGCCTCTCCAATTGCTGGGGGTCAGAGGTTTCCTGCAGGCTGGTCGCATCGTAGTAGGGCTTGAAGGCTCTGTAGATGTTCTCGGCTTCGTTAACAAAATCCAAGACGAACGGGGTTTCCTTACCGGGAATCTTCCGGTTCAGCCGAGACAAGGTTTGCACGGCCTGCACGCCATCCAGTCGCTTGTCCACATACATGGCTTGCAGCAGCGGCTGGTCGAAGCCCGTCTGGTATTTGTTCGCGACCAACAAAAGCTGGTAATCCGGGGACGCGAAGCGTTCTGGCAATTGTTTCTCACTAATTGGCTTCCCGCTCACGCAATCGGTATTCATACCCGGCTCGGTGTATTCGAGACCCGTGTCAGGGTCCTTAACCGTGCCGCTGAAAGCGACGAGCGCGCGAATGTCGGTATAGCCATTGTCGGCGATATATCGCTCGAAGGCGTTCATGTAGCGCACCGCGTGCAACCGTGAAGAGGTGACGACCATTGCCTTCGCCCGTCCACCGAGATGGCTCTGCACCTTCTGCCGGAAATGCTCCACCATCACCTCTGTCTTCTGTTCGATGTTATGCGGGTGCAGGCTCATGAACTTGGCTAGTGCTCTCGCTGCCTTTTTCTTCGGCAGGTTAGGATCGTCCTGGACAGCCTTAACAAGCCGGTAGTAAGTGGCGTAGGTCGTGTAGTTCTTTACGACATCGAGGATGAAGCCTTCCTCGATTGCCTGCCTCATGCTGTAGAGGTGAAAAGCTTCGGGCATTCCACTCGCGCCGGTTCGTCCGAATAATTCCAGAGTTTTCCCTTTGGGTGTCGCGGTGAAGGCGAAGAAGCTCAAGTTCGGCTGCCGCACACGCGACTGTATGACTTGATTCAAGCGGTCTTCCCAGTCCGGCTCGTCTTCGTCGTTCGGGGCCTGCGCAGAAACGCCGAGAATGGCTTTCAACTCCCGCGCTGTGTCGCCAGATTGGCTGGAGTGCGCTTCGTCCACGACTAGGGCATACCGGCGCTTCGCGATTTCCCCTTCCCACACCTTGGCCTGCTTCCTCTCCTCCTCGGTGGCTTGCTCCTGACTTTCAGCACCGGCGACGTGCAATAATCCACGCAGCACGAAGGGAAACTTTTGTAATGTGGTGATCACAATCTTCGTGCCATCAATCAACGCAGCCGCAAGCTGCTTCGAGTCCTGATCAATGGCCTTCACCACACCCTGCGCGTGTTCGATCTGGTAAATCGCGTCCTGTAACTGCCGGTCGAGCACCTGCCGATCCGTGATTACCACTACACAATCAAAGGTCTTTTGGTCTGTAGCGCTATGCAAGCTGGCGAGCCGGTGCGAAAGCCACGAGATGCTGTTTGTCTTCCCGCTCCCTGCGGAATGCTGGATGAGGTAATTCCGGCCCGGTCCTTCCTCACGTGCCGCTGTTACCAACTTGCTTACGGCGTCGAGCTGGTGATAGCGAGGAAAGATCATTGTCTCCTTCGGCACCCAGCGATGACCGCCCCTGCCGTCATCTATCTTCTCTTCCTTTTTTTCGAGAAACATGAAGTGACCGAGAATATCGAGAAAGCTCTCGAACTGGAGCACGTCCTCCCAGAAATAGCCTGTACGGTAACCGGACTTGTGTTGCGGATTGCCCGCCCCGCAAATGATTTGTCCGGGATGACTCCCGCGATTGAATGGAAGGAAAACCGTCTTCTCTGTCGCTAACCGCGTTGTCATGTGGACTTCGTCCGTATCGGCGGCGAAATGCACTAGCGCCCGCTTTTTGAAATCGAATAGCGGGGCTCGCGGGTCACGATCATTCTGGTATTGCCCTATCGCGTGCCGCCAGTTCTGGCCCGTGCCGGGATTCTTCAATTCAATGGTTGCCACGGGCAAGCCGTTTACCGCCAGCACCATGTCCAGAGTGCGATTGTCACTCGGATGACACGGAACCTGGCGCGTGACCGTGAGCTTGTTCTTGGCGAACAATTCCAGCACCTCGGAATTCGCCCCGTGCGCGGGTTTGAAGTAGGCGAGACGGAATGTCTTTCCGTAAAACTTGAACCCATGTCGCAAAATATGGAGCGACCCCTTCGTGTCCAATTCCTTGATGAGGGTGTTGAGTATCAACGCCTCCAGCCCCGACGCATGCAAACCCTTCATCTCCTCCCACAACTTCGATTGCGTCGCTTGGAGGAAGGCGAACACTTGCGCCGGGAATAGTGCCCGTTCCTTATCCCACTCCGAGTTGGTGCCGGACTTCCAGCCACCCGTGGTCAGCAGGATTTCCTCTACGTAAGTCTCGAAGGCTCTTTCGGTGGTTTGGGTCGCCATCGGGATGATCCCTTCTATATCTTCCCGTCGATTTCAAACACGCGGTATTTGAGCCATTTCGCTATTCCGTCAAGGTCAGGAAACAGTTGCCTATCGAAGACGCCATATTGGTCGAGCCGCCGGCGGATCTCATCGTGTGCCTCATGCTTGATGACGATTTCGATGTAATCACTTTCCTCCAGCGGCTTCAAGGGCTGGTGACATGCCAGCAGGACGCCATCCTGGGCGCGGATGCGCGGCGAAACGTGCGGTGGATCATAGATAACGTTCTCGCTGATGTCGAACGGTGACGGGATTGGCAAGTCCTCCTCCGCGTGCTTGGCTTTCTGCTCGGTTGGCGCGGAGACAGGGGTCGCGCCTGAATCGTCAGCGAGGTCCGCAACGTCGAACGTGTCGTAGCCTGAGTGGGATTTTGCCAGCGTGGTGGCGGAGTCCGGTACGGGCTTGATTGTCTCGGCCTTAGGGTGGGCAATGTTGCCGAAACGCATCGGTTCGCTGATGAGTACATACACTGCACTATGCACCGGATTGCCTTTATCGTTCTGCTTTGTCTCACGAACGGCGAAGTAGAGGGCCACGAGCGGGTTAGTCGTCCAATCCATAAACCTTGTAGGCAGACCGTGGTGCTGGGCAATGGCGAGTGATTCCCACTCGTTGCGCGGAAGGTGCCGGACATAAGTCACCAAGTGATTGGTGAACACTGCCAGCACTTCTCGCTCCTTTACCTCGCGTTCGTAGAAGGAAAGCTTCGACAAAAACGAATAGCGGCCAATCGACGACTTCAACTGATACCCGTCCAATGCAATCCTGCTCTGGCCGCGAAAGTAGATACAACCTTTCGGCAATTCATTCCGAACTGTGTTCAGGTATTCTTCAAAGCTGTCTATTAAGAAAGGCGTGCTCATGCGGCAGCCTTCCTTACGTCAATCTTGCCGGTGACGGCAGCGGTAATGAGTGCGGTGCGGTATTCCTGCAACCGCTCGATCGCTGCCTCGACCTCACCGACTAGCGCGTCTAGCGTCCCTGTCTTCGAGTCCAAATACTCAACGATGGCATCTTGTTCATCTCTGGTAGGCCACGGAACAGCAAGTGCTTTAATGATATCCGTGTTCAAGTTTGGCTGTCCGCTCCCTTGCTTGATTCTGTCGCGCAGATTTTCCGTGAGGGAACTCAAGTAGAAATAGAGAAATTGCTTGGAGGCGTCGCGACGCAAATTCAAGAATGCTACGATTCCGTCATTTGCACAGCCGGTGATAGAAAGGATTTTCGGCACACCCAGCGTGGCTCCGCTATTTGTGAGCACGAGTGTTCCGCTTCGGATAACTCGGCTGTTCGCCGCGCCCTCCTCGGTGAGCATGGTCTCAGTGGATGTCAGATACATGGAAGAATCTTTTGTCACCTCGCCGACAGTTATCCACGGAATGAATTCGCCATTGAAATAGCGTTCATCACCTGCGGGCCGAGGCGATGCCCCGCGCACCACGACCGCAATGTAACCAAACTTCTTCAGTTCCCAATGCGTCGGGATGTTGCCCAGCCAGTCGAGGCCAGTGGGTTTGAGGATTGGGTTCTCGAGGAGGCCGACGGCGCGGGCGACTTCAAGCGGGAGACCACGAGTGACCGTACGGGAAATAAGTGCCGTGCGCTTCTCCTTCAGCCGCCCGATCAACTCCCGTTTTTTCCCAACCAGCAAGTCTATGTGCCCGATCTCCCTGTTTAGAAACTCTGCAATCGCTTGTTGCTCGGCGGGCGAAGGAAGCGGAATCAACGCATCGCCAATAGCGGCCTTGGGCAGACCGTAACGCGTCACTCCACTCGCAGCTACTTGGAACTGCTGATTGATTGCGCACGCCTGAAAAGCCCGGAGAAGGTAATCGCCTGAAAGCACATTCTTACGCGAACGCACGATGGCGAGATGGTAGCCGCAGACCAAGTTGGGCGATGTCTTTGTCACCAGCGCTGGCACAGCGATGTCGCTCCATTCTTCTGAATCCTTAGTGATGACAACGTCGCCTTCCCGCAGGCCGAAGCGCCGGATTTCGTCAGCGGTCGCAGTGGTTTCCATCAATTCCATGTCCGGCGTGATGTGGTCGTTGTAATAAACGTCCGTGTAATTACACAGCCGTACCGGCAGTTCCTCCTCGGAAGGAACTTTGTCAACGTTGCTGACCCAACAGGTGGCTGAGGTCTTGAGCCGCTTCACATCCCAATGCTCCGGCACGTCGCCGAGCCATTCGACGCCGCTGGGTTTGTAGAGTGGGTAAGGCGGAAGATTCACGCTGTGACCTCTTTGAGCAAGTCAAGAATTGCGGTTTCGAGGGTCTTGATATTCCGTCTCAATTACTTCCAGGGGCCGCGGTGGCTCGTAGCGGTAGAACTGGCGGTTGAGCGGAATTTCGTAACCTACCTTTGTCTTCGTGTGGTCAATCCAAGCATCGGGCACATGAGGCAGAACTTCGCGCATGAAATAGTCCTCGATGCGTTCCTTCAGTGGCACGGTCTCGGTGTCTCGCAGATCGGTATCCGGCTCGGGCCGGCCGTCCTTATCGCGACAAATTTCGGCGGTCTCATCGCGTTCGCCTAAAGCAGCAAGGACGGGTTTGAGTTCCATGGAACTCAGGTGCACGCTGTGGGTACGGTCCACGTCGCGCAAAGCGGTAAGGAACTCCTTGCGGTCTTTATACACTCGGTGCTCAGTAGTCTTGCCGAAAGCACGAAGGAGAGTACGGATTTCCTCCTGCCGTCGCTGGCCCGCCTCAATCTCCAGTTGGCGGGCGGCGGGTGCTTTCTTGGCGCTGGTGGCGAGGCTCTTGAATCCGTTCTCGTCATCAAGCCGGGAGATGCGCTCAGCGCTAGCCTGAAAATTCAACCGGAGCGGGCGCTCAACAGTAATCTTGTGGTAGCCGAAGTCTTCGTTATCGAAAACCTTGCTGACCACGCGCGGGCGCTCCACGGGTTTGTGCGTTACGGCGTCTTCCTCGGTAAACGTGCGAGTCTCATCATTCCGAAAGTCACCAAAGATTTTGGTGATTTCGCCGATGTGGTTGGGGTCATTCTTCGTCTTCTCGTCAGAAGGGTCGCCGATACGACGGCGCTTGTTGCCAAGGCTTTTCTCCATCTGCACCCAAAAGGCGCGGGCGTCGATGAGTTGGACCTTGCCTTTACGAGCCTTCTCTTTGCGGTTTGTTAGCACCCAGACGTATGTGGAAATGCCGGTGTTGTAGAAAAGTTGCTCGGGCAGGGCGACCACCGCCTCTAGCCAGTCGTTTTCGATGATCCAGCGGCGGATTTCACTCTCTCCGCCTCCAGCGTCGCCGGTGAAAAGGGGCGAGCCGTTGAAGACGATTCCAATGCGGCTGCCGCCGTCTTGCGGCGTGCGCATTTTTGCCAGCATGTGCTGCAGAAATAGGAGTGCACCGTCGTTCACGCGCGGCGTGCCCGCACCGAAGCGTCCGCCAAAACCAAGGGTGTCCCTCTCTTGCTCGATATAGCGCTGCTGCTGCTTCCACTCCACGCCAAAGGGTGGGTTAGCGAGCATGTAATCGAAGGTCCATTTCTTGCCGTCGGGGGTAAGGTCAAACCCATCCTTGGTGAAATGTCACCGAGGATGATGTTATCGGCGTCCTCGCCCTTGATGAGCATGTCGGATTTGCAGACGGCCCAGGCTTCATCATTCCAATCCTGGCCGAAGAGTTTCGGCTGCGCATCGGCGTTAAGGTCGCGAATGTACTTCTCGGACACGGACAACATGCCGCCGGTGCCGCACGCGGGGTCATAGATGGTTTTTACGACATGGCTGCGGGCGAGGTCCTCTTCCGGCGATAGGAGAAGATTGACCATGAGCTTGATCACTTCACGCGGCGTAAAGTGTTCCCCCGCCTCTTCGTTGGATTGCTCCGCGCCGATCCTGATAAGTTCCTCAAAGACATAACCCATCTGGACGCTGTCCACGCGGGAGTCTGACAGGTCGATGGAAGCAAACTTCTTTATGACGAGGTAGAGCAGGTCCTTTTCGTTCATCCTGGCAATCTGTGAGCCGAAGTCGAACCGCTCCATGATTGCGCGGACATTGGGTGAGAAGGCGTTGATGTAGCTGTTGAGATTGGGCGCGAGTTGGTTAGGATCATCCAGCAAGCGCGGGAGGTCGAGCTTCGAGAGGTTATAGAATGAATGCTCGGTGATTTGGGACAGCTTGTGGCGAATGATGTTTTCTGGCTTCCCCTTGAGCTTGGCGTGCTCTTTCAGTACCTCGGCCTTTGTTGGCGCGAGGATACAATCGAACCGGCGCAGAACAGTGAGGGGAAGTATAACCTTGCGATACTCGTTCCTCTTGTAGGGGCCACGAAGCAGATTGCAGATGCTCCAGATAAAGTTCGCGATTTCAAAATGGGTTTCAGGAGACATGGTGTGTGTTCATAGGGGATCCGGTCTCAGACAACCTCCTTTTGTCAGATCAACTGTTTGAGTATTCAACGCAGGTTTTGTGGATCAGCAACGCCTCGTATCAGAAACTCGTGGAGCGTTATACCACACGACAGATATGGGGATTTCACAAAAGCATAACAGGCTTCTCGTAGAGGTCACCCGTGGTCGTGTTCATGAACAGCGGGGCGAAGTTCCTGACGTCGTAGAGTCCAAGTCTGGGCAGATTTTCCCTGATCCTAAGGGGTGTCTATCCGCGCCGTTTTTGCCAGTCCTCATGAGGGCACCACGCGCGTTCGAGACGTCCTTAGCAAATGGAGCATTTTTCTGAAACCTGGAAATGAGGTTCGAGTAGCAGTTGGTCTGCACTAATGTATTCGGTCTTTGGTGGAGTCAAGAATCGTTCTTAGCCTGCTTTCCTCCGATAAAGTGACCACAGCATTGTGATCTTGATACGATAGATAACGAGGGGAAGGCTGACTGCATAGCGGCTGGCAATCATCTCCGGAGTCCGTCCGTTCGAAAGCCCAGAAACTAATGCTGCGTAGGGTACTAATGCCGCAGCACCCACTCCATATGCAACCTGTTCATTGAGAGCATTGTACTCGCGGAATGCCAAGTGCCCACCAGACAGGATTCTTGTTGGTTTGTGCCCGAGAACAACATGTGCGATCTCTTCCATAAGAGTCGCTTGCATTCGCTCAGAGTTGTGCGTGGGATTCAAAATACAGAGTTGCCAGCCATCCGGAAGAGCAACGGTGGCGGCGGACCACCGGGAACGAGAATTTCCAGTAAGCTCGCCCAGTGTCAGGGGAGAGAGTGCGGGTATATCGGACGGCTCTATGACCTGTATCTTGACGAATTCTGCGAGCGCGAAAGGATCGAGCCGTTCCTCAAGAGAGACGCCAGCAAAGTCTCGAATATTTAGCCCGACCCGTTCGTACACACGTCCTCGATGGTTTCGAGGCAACAAGGAAACACGTCTCACGCATTACCTCGGCGCGGCTTCGCGAATTGCGCATATGCAACTTTTACCATTTCGGCGATAGCTCGTGCCGCCTCGGCAGAGAGGTTCTTGTCTGCTCGCAAATGGACTTGTATGGCTTCGAGCGTATCCTGCTGTGGATCCTCCTTTGATTTGGTCTCTGGCGCGGTTGCAACTATCTTTTCCAATGGAACCCCCACCCAACGAACGAGATTGGCGAGGGTGTCTACGTCTGGCCGAGCGCGCTTTTTGCCCTTTTGCAAAATCCGGGAAAGCGTTGGGGCGCTAACGTGAGCGGCTTTGGCTGCTTGCCGCAGTGACAAATCCTCTTCGTTCATTTTCCACTGGATGTATCGAGCCAGTTGGTCCATGTCGATGCGGACTGCCTCCAACTTGAGCACCTCCTTAGATTTTGCTTGGCGTGCACAAATAGTCTAGTTGACTTTCGTTTCAGCGCCAATACATTCTTTCCTACTTGACACATTTCGAAACTTCCAGTAGTATCGTGTATGAAACAACCATCCATACTCGTAACGAACCAAGCTTCTTAAAGGAGGAACCAAATATGGACTCCAGCAGCAACCCATCCGCCGGCACCCCACCTTCTTCGCTGCCGATCGCAATCAAGGTGAGTTTCACTCTGAACACCCCTGATGGTCTTCGGCAGGTGTCATTTGGTCTTGAAAAGGACACGGACGGTACAAACGTAAACTGGACTATTAATTTTGTGCTCTACGAACGGGCCGATAAAACCCAGCCGTTTGGGGATCCGATTGTGTCTCTTAATGTGCTAGTTGCCTCTACGCTCCATGCCAACGCAGAGAGCGCAGCTGCCAATGGTTTGACTCCTGCTCAGACTGCGCATGCTACGGGGCCTGCTGCAAATGCCGCCAAGGCAGTGCAGGCGGGAGCCATGCCACAGGTTGTAGGAAACAACATTATCCAGAATTCGTTGAAATAGCCGAAGTGTCCACCGCATGAGACGAACTGCTGGCGCTTCGCTCTTGGGTATCTTCATTTTGCTGACCGCCGTGGCTGGCAATATCTGTGCCCAGGATAACTCTCACGCACGAGTGCTCGTCGATCAGAACCCTTTGCACGCAGGGGTGTTACCGTGTATAGCTGGAACGAATTTCGAGACCGAAAAATATGAGATCATCCATACCAGCATCGATGACCCCTTCAAATTCCTTTATTGGATCGACAAAAAGACAAAGAATCTAGAGAAGCAGCTTGCCGCGAAGCTGGACAATCAGCTGTTCACGTACAAGCTTGTGGACACCGAAGCGCTCAGTGTGATTGAGAAAGCTCGATTTGTACCTAATAACGACGAAAGCTTCGTTGTGAGGGTAGAACTTGTATCCGTTCAGAATTGTAACGCGAAAGCAAAAACACTCGATCTGCTCTACAGAATCTATTCTACGGATCCACCTCAGTTCCTTGGTGGCGCTACCGAAGCCCAGGCTACGGCCGAAAAATCTCCTCAGACGACAACGGGGCTCGTAGAAGCCGGAAGTCCATTCCACTTTACTCCCAGCGCCGGATATAACAGCTCCTACGACCTTTTCGGGGGAGGAAGAATTCAGATCACACCCAAATCGGGGGAACTACGCCTGTTTGATACGTTTACAGTCGAGGGGGAGGGCTCAGCTTCCATGCGATCCGTTTCTGCCGCGCTGAGCGGCTCCACGAGCCTCTCTGGATGGTTCAACCACGCTGATTGGCGCTTCAATTACCAGAATTATTCCTTACCAGCGGGTCTAACACGGCTGAAGAATGCTGATCTGTCTGGTCAGATTGGTTTTGAATCGAGACCTTTTTGGAATGGAAGTTTTCTGGCTCGCTTCGGTGGTCTCCTGCAAGGAGGCAATATGCAGAGCGGTCTTCTCGCCACGGGCCTTCTTCCTCCTCAAACTCTTTCTAATGCAGGATACGGATCGTCAAAGGGTTACTTGGGTTTGTCTTCCCGCCTCAATCATAACGTTTTCTCGATTTCATACGGATTAGAACTAGGTTCAATTGGACCCACCACGCAAATCGATTGGCTGAAGCACATCGGCGATGTGGTCGATGAGTTCTGGATTTCCATCGGCGATCACAAACCGCTAGAGGTCGAGTCACGGTTCACAGTCGGCGGCATTCAGGTATTACATTCCATCCCGTTGTCCGCGCGCTTCTTCGGCGGAAATGACGAGCAGTTCTTTATTCCAGGCGATTCCTGGCAGATTCGCGATGTCCCAGTGATTCGAGCCATACCCGCCAATCAGTTTTACCTGACAGCCCAAGGCGCTGGAGCTGACGCGTTCGCCAGCGTTAACCTAACGGTCGCATATCCGGTGAAAACACATCCGATCATGCCCAAAGAGTTGAGCGCTGATCAGGAGTTCAATCAATTGTTACACGCACAGATCGTGTCGGCTGCGAGTGTCGAGCAAAATTATTACAGCTGGAAGGACGACCACTTTTCAGCCGCGCTGAAGAAACTTCCCCAACTGAACCAACAGCTAGATGCCTTAGAAATGGCCGTTGATAAGGCTCAGTCAGCGAACCCCGGCCAATTGCAAAATCAATTTGCCGATTGCACAACCAGCATCGCCACAGCGGTTTTCGACGTTGCTAACGCTCTAATGGCGAAAGGAGTGGCGCAATACGGCGATCTGTCGGCACTATTACCGGTGGATAGCGACGATCTCAAGTCGGTGCAGGACACTTGTGTGGGCGAGTTGAACCAGCAATTGAACGATCCTAGCATTACGACTGCCGCCGCTGCCGTCAATGCGGGGCGCACGGCCATTCTGACGGACTTCAACGCAATTAATCAAAACTTGGCGGCCCAAAAGGCCCAGGGTGACATTGCCTTCGTCAACCGTACGCTGAACACGCTGTTCAATGATCTCAATCTCTTTTCTGTCAGTCCCGTCGCCGTGTTCGACACTGCATGGATTGGGCCTGCTAAAGCTCCATTTGGAGGAAACCGCGTTGGTCCTGGCGGCGGTATCCGTCTAGAGGTCGCAAGCTATGTCAATTTCACCGTGGGTTATGCATGGAACATTAATCGGCAACCGGGCGAGGGCACAGGTGCCCTCTTCTTTAACATCGGCGTACGAGACCTTTTCCATTAGCAGCGCGCCGGGATCGCAACTTGGAAGGGCTCTTTTATTCCAGTATTCTCTGACGCTATCGTCAACACCCACTACTCGAACGTTGGAACGCAGTCACCACGCCAAAGCGTGGGCCATCCGCGCCGTTTTTGCAACTCCTAATGAGGGCACCCCCGCGTTCAAGACTGTCCCGCGCAAATGAAAGCTTGGACGAAACGAGGAATCGGGGCTGGCCTTCGAGCACGCGAAGCGCGTCCTTTCAATCCCTCCAATGTTAGGATCTGAGATAGCTGCCAACCCAGTGGGCGCATCCCGGCCTAGCCGCCGCGCTCATCTTTGGCTTGGAGTCACGTGGAACCTGCCCCGTGTCAGACCTGCGTTACATCATCACTCATCCGCTGCTCGCGTCGATAATGCGCCGCCACGCGGAACTCGTTGAGCAAGCGAGCGCGCTTCAGGAGGGTTCAGTCGAACGAAAGGCTCTGGAAAAACTGATCTCAGAACTTGAGGAATACAGGCTTCCGAAGCCTACTCCGATCGAGCAGCAAGCGGAACCGATCCAAGACCACTGGGGACAGATCATCGCGTGGAGAAGCAGCCTTCGCCGGCGATACAAACCGGCGCGAGCGGGGCACCCTGCGGAATACCGCATCCAAAGTCGCGCCGCACTGGAAGATATGCTTGCAGACCCTACGCTGACGTGGACCCAACTCGCGAAGAAGTACCACTTCAAAGATGTAGAAGTCTTGAAACGTGCAGTGCGCAGGCTAAAGGGTCTCCTCAAGCGCGCAGGCATCTCGCTTCCAACACAAGACGCAATCCAGGAGGCTCGACAGGCTTTGGACGAGGCACGTGAGGCTTTCTTCCGAGCGCGGGGGGAGGAATAATTCGCTCAAATTATTCCGTCTTCCGCGGTTCGGCGGGCTTTGAGAGGATCACGCCTGGATGTAAAAGAAAGGGACTTAATGTTGCGAAGACACACTCCGACTCAGCTTTCGGCAGACACCCGCATGAAGCCAGGTTTCGACCCGGGTAAAGCCATCCTCGCGCTCCAGCATGCAATTAAGGCGACCTTCGACGATGGCCGCTGGCAGGAACTTGGCTACCTTGTAGGAAAGCACGATGTGATCATAGGGCATGCGCGGCTGTTACGAAGCCTCCATTGGGGCGATGACGATTACAGCGGATGCATCTTCGACGTGTTGCCGAAGGTGCTCGGTAGCGATTTCCGCAATCTCAGGGCAATTGAGGAATTCGTAGGACTACGGGGCTGGCTCAGAGAAAGAGAGCCCAAACTCTACACCGAGCTTTATGACGATGTCGCGCCGGAACCGGTCATTTCGTTGGAACACGTTGAAAATGCCGCCGTCATTCATGACGTGCTCGAATTGAACCGGCACGCTGCACGTATCCGCCACGGAATAGCCGAGGACCCGGCCCAGGCCATAGGGTCCGCCAAAGAACTTCTAGAAACAGTTTTGAAGACGATCATCGGCGATCACGGGCAAAAATCGCGTGCCGACATTCCGGAGCTGCTGAAAAAGGCTCAGGCTCAACTCGATCTGGACCCCAAGAATGCAGCGGGGGCAGAGACCCTGCGACGGACCTTGAGTAATCTGGGACAGGTTGTGTACGGCGTGGCTGAACTGCGGAGCCTTTACGGAACCGGCCACGGACGCAGCAGAAGTAAGGAACTCGAGATTGCTCACGCCCGTCTTGTTGTGAATGCTGCCATCACCATCGCCACATTTCTGTTAGAAGTCTGGCAGGAGCGTAAATAGACCGGGTTCCGCGCACTGAGGCCGCATTTCGTCACGATTTCTGGCGTTGCCGCCAAGCATGTTCGGTCCGAAAACTGAGCTCGCCCATTTTGACCAGTTTTACGTAACAGTCGCACAGCAACTTTGCCCGCGCTTCCACTTCAGCCAGCTCTTTTGCGTCGAGATGCCCCTGTTCACGAATTACATCTTCATAGGGCGCGTCTCGACTACCGTCGGTGTGCCATCGCCGCTTTTCGAACGCTTCGCGCTCTGCGGTAATCAAGTGTTTTTGCACGTGTGCGGGCTGGGTCGCGAGTCCGTGTACTACTTTCTGTCGAGCTTCTCTTGCTTTCCCGATAGCTTTGAATCCTTCTTGTAGCGCGTCTGCTTCACTTCCCAAGGCAGACACCCGAAGTTTCTCGCATGCCTTGTTACGTTCGCCTTTCTCGTTGCTCTTCCTTCCGAGGGTCCTCACGATGATGAAGTCGCTTAGCCGGTCGGCAGCCGCGGTCAGTGCGACAAGAGCGGCGAACTCGTTGAAGTCAAAGTCTGTCGGCTCAATACGGAGCGGTTGGACTGTAGGTTGATGGAGCAACGCATGACCAATGAAGTGACGAGCCGTCTTCATCAGGCCAAAGAAGTCATGGCCCAGTTCCATCAGTTGTTGCTCGGCTTTCGTGGGTGCTCGGCGTGGCGGGGTGTTATTCTGCCAAGCATCAAAGTCATGGTCGTACGGAGGACTCAGCGCCCACATGACGTATCCGATAAACTCAGGGTCAACGTCGTTCTCGTTCAGCCAGCCGAAAGCGTCAACATCGAAGACACCGCGGCTATAAAGAAGCTCCTCTGTTGTGTTCCGCAGAACATTGAGGTCAACGGTCATTGTCGATATTTTAGCAACGCAGCGGGTGAGCTTGCTGAAGTTGCTGCCGCACGTGGGCTAGGCTTCGACAAAGCGGAAGAGATGATCTAACTCGCCGGGACTAGAAAGGTCGCGAATCATCCGCTCACTTTGCTGTAATGGTGAGCAGGCCCGTTGCTCTCTTTTTGCCTTTCCATGTTAGGCGGCAACTTGATGATAGTTGGTCAATGTTGTATAAGGATAGGCATGGTTGATCAAAACGCTGATAGAGACTACTTTAGTATCCATCAGGCAGCGCGATATCTCGGGGTATCTGCCCAGACTTTGCGCCGTTGGGATGATGAGGGAAAGTTAAAGTCGGTGCGCCACCCTGGAAATGGCTACAGATATTTCAAACGTACCGATCTCGAGCCCTTGCGGCTCGACTATAAGCGAGCTGAGCAAATTAATCCCGGCACCCTATTCGCGACCGCCACCGCGAATGTCGAAAATAATGAGCGGCTGAGGGAACCCCAACGAGAAGCCCATAAGAAAGTGCGCGAACATTTCCAGCGGAGCAGCGAACCCGCAATCCTTCAAATTCCTGTTGGGTGCGGGAAGACCGGTCTTATCGCAACGCTGCCCTTTGGGATTTCTAATGGTCGTGTGCTCGTTGTAGCTCCGAATACGACGATCCGTAAGGGACTCGCCAATGCGCTCGAAGCGGGCCATCAGAAGTTTTTCCTCGGCAAAACGAAGGTGCTCTCGGTATTTAAGGATGGTCCGTTTGTGGCTGTACTCGATGGCCCCAACGCGAACATCCACGACTGTACCGAAAGCCATTACGTCGTGACTAATATTCAGCAGCTTGCAAGTTCCGCCGATCGCTGGCTTCCTCAGTTTCCTCCCAATTTCTTTGACATGATCCTCGTCGACGAAGGGCATCACAATGTGGCCGAGAGCTGGCGCAAGGTATTCGATCGTTTTCCGAACGCCAAAGTAGTGAGCCTAACAGCAACTCCCTTTCGGAGCGACGGTCAGCGCGTGACTGGCGAAGTGGTATACAGATTTCCGTACTCCAAGGCTATGCTGGCGGGGTACATCAAGCAAATACATTCGATAAACGTCGCACCTTCCGAAATTTATTTCACATACAAAGGCGACACCGAGCGTCACACCTTGGAAGAGGTTATGGAGCTGCGCGAGGAGGCGTGGTTCCGTAAGGGGGTTGCTCTTGCGCCGGAGTGCAACGCCCACATCGTCGACGCCAGTATCCAGCGTATGCGCGAATTGCGGGATAGGACAGGCCAGAAGCAGCAGATCATCGCGGCTGCGTGCTCTATCGATCACGCACGACAGCTCACTGCTTTGTACGGGCAGCGGAACATCGCCGCACGGGAAATCTACAGCGAAATGGATCCAGATAAACAGACAAAAGCGATGCAGGACCTTGAGGATGGTCGAATCGATTGCATCGTGCAAGTCCAGATGCTTGGTGAGGGCTTTGATCATCCACCATTGGCTGTGGCAGCGGTATTCAGGCCCTTCCGCAGCTTGTCTCCCTACGTGCAATTTGTTGGACGTATTATGCGAGTGATGTTCCAAGACGATCCCGGCAATCCCGCCAATCACGGCTACGTGGTTTCCCATATCGGCTTGTACAACGATGCGAATTGGCGTGATTTTCGGGAATTCGATTTGGAAGACCAGCAGGTGTTCCGGGATTGGCTCGAAGCGCAAACACCATCGGACATCAGTGCTGAAACGAACAATGGTTCAGGGAAGCCGCGCCGATTCGATCAGGATATGGTCGTGCACGATGAAATCATCAGCGATTTCATCAAGCAGTCCTTCCTCGACGCCAGCGATGACAGAGTTATAGACAAAGTTCTCGAAACCATCATTCCCGGCGTGGGAGCTCCGTTGAGCAAGTTTTTTAGTCGCGACGAAATGAGAAAAAGGCTTACTGAAGCTCAAGAAAAAGTTCTGGAGGGCGCTCCGGAGGAGATGCCGGTGTCTCCGCAAAAGAGGCGCATCGCTGCTCGCAAGCGCCTCGCCGACCGTCCGAAATCAGTCGCAGCTCGCGTTCTGCAAGAGTTGAAGATGTCTCCGAGTGGTTTTGATATTAGTCGTTTGTTACCTGAGGCAAAAGGAAGCTCGAATCTGATTGCCACTATCCGTTTGATTCAGGGCGACGTGAACCAAAAGCTGGGGATTGGCAAGAAGCAGCGAAATAAACCTTCAGCCAATGAGGCGGAAGCAACGATGGCGAAGCTCGATGCCATTGGTGACGCGGTAAAGAAGCGTATTGAGAAAGCGCGAGAGAATAAGCGTGGCTAAGATCAGGGACATTTTAGTCCATGTTTCAGTGAGCGGTGCAATCCGCACCCGTAAGTGTCACAGAAACTCCCAACATAGAGTCGAAGCGGGCGAACCATTTTTGCTTGTACGAGAGGCGCATTCGCTCGGATCGAAAAACTACTGCAAAGAATGCGCTCGCGAGATTTTGGCTCTGGCGAAGTCCAGACTTGAAGAAATCACTCAGAAACTAATTTAATCCCAAAATGTGTGCCTTCACGTATGCGACTCGACATCGTTAAGCAAGCCTTACAAAGTGGGCGGTTCGATTACTCCGCCATCGGAATGGCATAAAAGCGCAATCTGGATGTCCGTGTGTTGAAAATGCCGCACGGTTACTTTTTCGTGGTTGATCTCTCCTAAACGACTCAAATTCTGTCTGATGTCACGGCGGTCGTTCCGGCAATTCTTTCAGCAGCTAACAGCCTCGGAAAACATTTCCATCTTGTTACTGGCAAGACGATTCCGCTCTGCGACAAAATGCCTGATATCGTTCGGATCGATACTCTCCGGCGATGAATCGCGTAAGTTTGTAAGGAATGGTGGGAAAAATGCGACTACCTCCGACGCGGCTAGTGTTGTGGTAGGTGCGACGACAGCCAGTGCGAACTGGCCGCCTCTGACAAATGCATCGATCGCATCTCTGCAAAGTCCATGACAGACCGCAAGACAAAGCAGCTTGTCCGAAAGAGAAGAAGTGAGCGAAGCGATTTCGTACCAATTGGAGCGTCCTCCCGGGATCACCACAGTAGAAGCTTTCGCCTCACTGACGTCTGGAGCACCGTGGGCGACAAGCAGCAAGGTGTTGAAATTCAGATCAGCACGATCGAACGCAGCGGCATAATCGTCATCGGTCGTGGGGCGAACCACGTCGTCCGATGCAAGATCGATTCCGCCTTGCTTGAGCTTGCAGAATAGTTCAGATGACATCCGATATTCGAAGTCCTTGCTATTGTTCGTAATGTCCACAATGAGAATTCGGGGCGGTCCTGGTATGCGGAAATTGATTGCACCCATGTCAGCTATTATAATCAGAATATCCAAACCCGCCGCAGAAATCGGGCCGTTTTTGCCGAGACGTCCTTAGCAAATGGAAGGGTGGACGAAATAGGGAATCGGGCCGTCGATTTTACGGCGCGGGGCCAAATGGCTCGTCAGTTGCGAGGGACTCTCCACAGATAATTAGAGTACACGTGGACCTCTCTTACCTCGTTACCAGGCAACAAGGCTGCCGGTTTTACTTTCGAAGGCGTTGAATCCGCTCGGATTCGACGGGCTAGACGGCTGTCCACATACCATTGCGCCTTCAGTTTGCCAAGGTCCTCTTGAATCAGGAAGCAGTTCGCCAATGCATAGCTTGAGGCTTCGATGATTACCGCACGTTTCCCATCGTCGATTTGTTGCTCCAATCCCATAGAGGGAAAGACCTGTCCTTTCACAGCTACGGCGTAGCTATTCGGCAAGCCGTACGGCTTCACCATTGTGTCGATCTTTCGCTTCAGTCCATCAACCTCGCGCAGCACTCTTTCAGGTGTTGCAGACGTGTGGTCGAGAAAGGCCAGCAGCAGGACAGAGTCATTCCAAATGTAGGCGCGATCGTGGGTGGGCAGGGCGGTTCGCATTTCGTTCACAACGAGGCCATGCATGGTTCTCATCACTTCTGTTGCAGCTGTGTTGCCCTTCTTTGCGAGAGTTCGGATTCCAACGAGATCAATTAGTGAGACCGCAGAGTTTTTCCAGCCGGACATTGAGCCCTCCCAACACCGCAGCGACAATCCAAAGGCTTATGGTCCATATTATTGACCCCTCTCGATCACATCGGCGATACTTCGCAGGCGATTCGAGACAATTGTGACCGCTCCAGACTACTCCCTCTCTTGGATTCTGCCCTTCGTACGCGAATCATTGCGAAGCCGCGGTGAATTTAATTTCGACAACTTTGTCGATGAGTTATGGCCTATTCTCGCGAGGGCTGGGGTGACGGGTATTGAGAGGCATCCACCCACTAGAGGATACACGGGCACTACCTACGATTTTTCACAAGCGCCTTACCAACTTCGCGTTTTAGCTACCGAGGCGTTCTACTGGTTAATTTACAACGGATTCGTCATCCCGGGAGCACCGACAAATACGCAGGGATTCCCACAGCAGGGACGCTTCTATTTGACCGTTCGTGGAACAGCCTGGGCTTCCGGTACCGAGCCTCTGCCTGAGGATTTCGATGGATACATGAAGCTCTTGCGAAAGTTAGTGCCGAATCTGGATTCTGTGATCGAACAATACGTTTCGGAAGGACTTAGGTCGTTTCTGAGTGGCACGTACTTTGCTGCGGCGGTGATGATCGGAGCTGCTTCCGAAAAAGTGATCTACATGTTGGCTGAAGCTATGGTGGGCTCGCTGACAGATGTCAGTTTACAAAAAAAGCTGAAGGAGCTGTTAGAAGGGAGGAGTCTCAAACTACTGTTTAATTTCGTGGATAAGCAAATTGCTGAGGCACACAAGAAGAAGGTCATTCCCTACAGCGTCGCGGAAAGCGCCGGACCGCATATAACGTCCCTCATCGAATCAATCAGGGTACAAAGAAATGATGCGGTCCATCCACAAAATGCCAGGGTCACAGCCGATTCAGTTCGGCTCTCGTATCAAGCATTTCCCCACGCATTGGAGAAACTAGAAGCGCTCAGAGCTTGGTTCCTCCGCAATCCGAAGAGTATTTGAGTGCTGCGAGTACGATCAGGCCAACGGCAGCCGATGGTATCGTGTATTCCGCCCATGACTTATCCGCGCCGTTTTTGCCAGACCTCATGAGGGCTCCACGCGCGTTCTAGACGTCCCGCGCAAACTGGAAGCTTGGACGAAAGCTGGAATCGGACCTTGCTCAAATCTGTATGTTTGCCCCGCCAGCCATGGTGCGCGAGCACATCCCAAAACAAGTTTTCGGGAGGGGTCACAAGTATCGAGAGCCAGCGGCCGGGATTGTCAAACCGGCAAAAGCTCAGCGTAGATTGTGTTCAATTCTGCGCTCAAGTTCGGAGGAAGTTCAGTGCTTTCTATCTTTCCAAGCACCGGCGGGAGGGAAATACCGTGCGCGTTGATCACGTCCATCGCTTTTCCGTTGAGGACGATAAATTTATGAGGTTCTCTTCCTACAGCGTCCGCCAGTTGCTGGTAAGTTTCGTCATGGAAATCAGAGCGCGAAATTGAATATACAGTCAGGGCGTGTTTGCTGAGTCGGAAGGAAGCCTATACTCCCGCCTGCCTTATTCGGGATTCCTGGATGGCAGCCGCCATGGACTTCCGCGCGGTGATTTCCAAGACAGTTTGCTTGACAGCCTCGAAACGAATTGCCTCCTCGCTGGTGAGACCCACTACAAAGGCGATCACGGGTTCGTCCCTCCGGGAAATCATATCACGCGGGGATGGCCTGCAATGGTGCGGCTCGCCGGGATCGGAAGGGTGATTCTACAAACGAGACCGACCTCTGGAAAAACGCGACCCGCGATCGTCAAAAACTGAGTCACTGCTGAGAGATTTCGGTCTGGGGGACGATTTGGCCGGTGGTTGGGGTAGGAACCCACTGCGGTAGCTAAGGTTTCAGAAGCTTTTCTATGGAGTCGATCACTTGTGGCGAGTCTGGCGTGACCGGGGACTCGAACCGCCGCACAACGTGACCGCTACGGTCTACAAGAAACTTCGTAAAATTCCACTGGATATCGCCTGCGACTGACGGATTGGCTCCCTTGGTCAGATACGCATAGAGGGGATTCTGATCGCGGCCCTCCACGGAGATTTTCGAGAACATCGGAAAGGTCACATTATATTTCGTCGAGCAGAAGGTCTTGATCTCAGCGTTGGTCCCAGGCTCCTGCTGTCCAAAATTATTCGCCGGAAAGCCTAAAACGACGAAGCCTTGATCCTTGTACTTTTCATAGATAGTTTCGAGCGCCGTGTATTGCGGCGTATAAGCGCACTGGCTGGCAACGTTCACCATGAGCACTACCTTGCCCTTGAAGCTCGCCAGCGGTATCGGTTTTCCGTCAATCGAGGGCAAAGTGAAGTCGTAGATGCTGGATGCCGCGAACAGGGATCCCGCCATTGTGAGTGTTAACCATAGAAGAAAGTAGGCCCTGATGTTTCGGCTTGGCGTACGTTTCATATTGCCTCCGAAAGCCATCCTTGCCGCTTATTCTACCTGAAATCTAATGTCCCGCAGAACGATGGCGGGTCAGCGATTAGATCGTGATAGCTCGGATTCTAGAATGTGGGGATTCCTGTTGGCAACACCGTTTTTTCCACCCGCGCAACTGGAAACCTGGATGAAACCGGAATCAGAGCCAGCCCGTAACGGCCGAGGGAATAGGAGCGCTTCTTCGAGCCAGGGAATGACCGAGTGATCCGAGTCATACGTCGACTGTTGCGGTCTGGTCGTCAACTCCGACCGCAGCCCGGTACTAGGACGACTGCTACGCCCCCAACCCTGGCCCTAAATAAATTAGAGCGATAGATTGATTATTGGTTTCCTGGACTGCTTGAGAGCATTACATTGGCTGGACACGGAAAAGGTAGAGGAGCGATCTTGCAAAATCACCCCACTTGGCTCGTGAGGACGAGATCATGTTTATATTTTTTCGCAAAGAGCGTCTAGAAGCCGAGCTGGATGCTCTACGAACAAAGTGGATGGAGCGGATGGAGCAGTCCCTGAGGACCGTTGCGGATGAGTCCGCCGCCCGCTTGTCACGCGATTCGGAGCAGATACAACAGATGAACAAGGCTTTTGCCGCAACCACCGCCGAGGCGGAAACACGCCTGAGCAGCCTGAGCAAGGCGCTAAATCAACAGGATAACCGCTTTCAACAAACACTCGTGGAACTCCAAGCCACCGAGAGACGCATCAGCACTCAAACCGCCAAGCTCGCGGAGGCAACCACAGAGGTCGAAGACAAGCTCAGTAGGTTACGAGAATACCTCAACGAGTCGTCGCGTCGGCAGCAAGCCGCGGACCAACACATCAACGAGCAAATGACTAGGATCGATATTCTCACGCAAACAGCACGACAGAATCTGGAACACCGTGCCACGGCCCTGCTGGAAACAACCAGCCAGGAGATTGAGCGCCTCTCCAGTCAGCTCAAAATTGAGACTGGCTCCGCTGTGCGTAGCGCTGGCGAAATGCTTCAGAATATCGAAAGCGTGGCCGCGGCCACCAAAGAATCATTGCGCAGCGCTCTGGAGAGCTTCTCAAGAACCACCCAGGCTCTGATAGGGAATGCGGGGCGCCAAATCGAGGAATCCGGCCGAGCAACTGCCACAAAGTGGGTTGATGACATCGCGGATAAAGCAAACGACGCAACATGTACAACTTTTGAAGCGCTGTCCAAGGCGTCGGCCTGGTACAAGAAAAGACTCCTGGCAGAGACTGAAGCTATGCTCCAGAGAGGCTTCGAACAGGCCACAGGTGACCTCGGAGCCAAGTCCGAAGCTGCATATCGCGATTTTGGTGACACGATTGAGAGACTAGGCGATCAAGCCGTTAAGGCTTATGGGAAACACCTCGAGGAGATCACAAACGAGTCGCTTCAGAACGCAGTGAGCACGTTCAATCAAAAATCGGAAGAACAACTGGAAATGCTAGTTCATTCCGCTGAGCAGCGACTCCGCCAAATATGTAACGAGGTCTTTACGGAAATCGGCGAAAATCTTCGTCGGAGTCTGGTGGAGCCCAAACTTCCTCGGTCGGCGACGACCGGGCAATCTTGACAAGCAAGCCGGAGGGCGCGGCGCCATCGGGTGATTGCCGTATTGAACCGCCGCACGGGTACAGGGAATACATTCTGCCAGCCCGGAACCATCGCTCAATCCCGCTAGCTGAAATGAGGTCGACGATTGCACTTGGTGTTGGAGCGGTGATTGGAGCAGGAGTGGCCATGCTCTTCGCACCTAAATCCGTTGAGCAGATACGGGAAGACTTGACATGCAAGGTTACTGGCAGTATTGAGCGTGGACAAGCCAAGCTTCGTGAGATTGCCGGTGAAGTGGTTCGGGTGGCCGATCAAGCGAAGGAGCAGGTTCAGCGCGTCCAGGGTGCCGTTGATGCTGGCGTCCGTGCCTTTAAAGAGGCAAAGAACTCCACGAGTCATCGTCCCTCTTGAAATCGAAGAAAGGATCTCCAGCTGAGAATAGATGTACATTGACCCGGTCGAGCTAGGACGAAGGGCAAACTAGCGTCAATTGGCAACCAGGCGCGTGAACGCGCTACCGAACATCGCACCGAAGAAACACGCCCCAATCCAGATCAAAAAGTGAGTAATTCTGTGCAAAATCCGGTCTGCTTGGGCCGATTTTACAGGTGGTTCGGGCGCGGGAAGGGAGACCGGAAAATTGGGGGCAAACTTGGGGTGTTTGAGGGCAGGGTTTTTACACTTCGAGGATCAGAAAAGCCGCCGGATAGTCACTCCACTGCGAATCTTTCACCTTGGAATTTTACAGTTCACCTCTAGAGGTCGTCTCTCATTGAGAGCTTCGACGGACCGGAACTCCTCCCCTTCCGGCCCCCAGGCCCTTATAACAATAGGTCAAGTGTAATGTAATAAGCATAGTGAGCTACACAGCCAAGCAGGAAACACCAGCAAGTATCATAAGATCGAATATCCCTCTAATCTTCGTGAATATAATCTTCATGATGAGCGTAGCTCATCTTCCTCCGAAGGAGGAAAAGGTGGAAGGATTTCCCCCCTCGTAGGGATATCAGCGTTTCCTTAGATTCGAGAATACTCAGGCATCAGCGATTCCTTAGCTCCTCTCTCAGCATTTCGCTCTTCTTCTGCTTCCTCCAGCTTCTGATCGTTCTGCCTATGTGCCCGTGACCTGTCTTCCTAGTTTTTACAGTTGGTATCGGTGAACAGTCAATGTTTCGGTCTGTTTTAAAGCGGCAGCTATACCCATACCATTATAAAAATGCGACGCTCATATTGTCCGTGAGGACGTCCCAGGGCCATTTGAGGTCCGCGTTTTTCGTAGCTGGGCTGCCAATGATCGCTTCGCCCATCAACGATTGCATTCCTCAGCACAAGTCTCTTACCGCAGGGTAAGCTGATGAAGACACGACTTAGCAAGAGCGGTCTCCGTAAAGGGATTGCTTCTATGCTTGAGGCCATGCCACACGGAAGCCCAGGTCGTTCAAACAGCAAACGAGTGAAGCGTCCTATCAGACTGTTCCCACGCCTCGCAACTGGTGAGGAAATTGCTGCCCTGGAGAAACTTGCATGGAATGCGCCTCACTTCGTCGCTGAAGTCAGACCCGCAAAGCGGGAGGTCGATTTCACTTTCAGAATTTCGATCCCGAAGCTGCCCAAGCGGTATCGCGCTCTCCAATCCCTCCTGTTTCCCCCGAACACGGAATCGTGGGAGAGCGTTTCGCGCTCTTGGCAGAAAGCATTCCAGTCCGCGTTTTCGAAGGCAAAGTACAACAACAAGGATTTTGCGAAATTCGTTGCTAGTCCGCTGCACAAAGTCTTTATGACCGGTATCCAGGAGTGGCTGCACGACGAATTCTGGGACGTGCTGGATAAAGATGGCAAGCCAATTGGACCTACACGACTGGTGGTCTTCAAGGAAAAGTCTCGTGTCCTAAAAAACCAACCAGATCCGCGAGCCGCATTATGGGTCGCTCGTAAATGGCATCGATATTTTCCGGCGGCACGAGGTCTGCGGAGCCGTCTGAAGAACAGAGTCCCCCCGATGGGACCTGCAGGCTTGAGGCATGAGATAAACAAAGTGCTCCCGTATGGACTTTTCCTCGCTGCTCTTCGTCAAGTTTCTGGCGATCAAAACGCCGACCCTCGGGAATGTTTCAATACGGCTTGGCTTTCCACGGAATTGCTAGTGGCAGCGATGCTCGAGGCCGAGCTCAAAAAGAAGCATTACGATCCAGAGAAAATATCTGTTAAGACTTACCTCAGGGTAGGCAACGAGCTTCTCAGTCTCATATCCTCGGTTCCCAAACCGCTCTTCTAATTCGTTATAGTTGGTACCAACCCCTCCCTTCCGGCTTCGACACACTTTTAGGCAAACTGCTGACTTACTGGAATTGAGATGGAAGCAAGTTTGCATAGTTTGCCAACGGCGACGGGAAGCTCTCCTGAGCCTGAATCCGTCGAATCAACGTCAGGATTGCGACCCGAGGCACTTCCCGCTACGCTGTTGCACGCAACGCCGTTGAAGCACGTGGGCCGAAAGGGGCCAGTGCCAAAACGGAGATACCAGGAAGGGACGTTTCGGATTGAGCACGAGCATTACTACTCGTTTTTCTACCGGGACCGAATCACAGCGGACGGGACGAGGTCAGTAAAAGAGAGGTTTGACCACGGCAAAGTTGGCGAGCTTTCCGAACTCGCGGCTCGCAAACTGCATGACAAGCTGCGTCAGCAAATCAACAGGGAGCGGGGCGCAGTTGTCACAGCACCGAAGGGGAAAATTTTCGAGGACGCGGCCAAAGCATACGTGGAGGATGTCGCGCCTCACCTTTCAATTTCGACCATCCGCCAAAGACAATCACACTTGCGCTGCCATCTCACCCCTCGCTTCGGGAAAGAGTCGCTTGCCGCGATTGACAAGAGCGCGGTGCAGCGGTTCGCAACCGATTTGCTGAGGACGAACAGCCGCAAGACCATCGTCAACATACTTGGGACGCTCTTCGCAGTTCTAGAGTATGCGAACGCTGCGAACGTGTCATTCAGCGAATTGACGATTGCTCCCGACAGGGAGGAGAGAGAGCCTGCTTACTTCAAACCTGTTGAGGCGGAGCGCATCGTCCAAGTGTCAGCCGAACCCTATCGCACGATGTTTGCACTGTTGTGGGCGACTGGCTTGCGAGCGGGCGAGTTGCTCGGCCTGTGCGTGGCGGATCTAGACCTAGAGCGTGGGATCGTCACGCCACGGAAGCAGGCCGATGATAGGACGAGGGAGCTGAGGGAGCTGAAAACGAAGAAATCAAAATCCCCCATCCCCCTCACACCAGATGTGTCCGCAATGCTCTCGAATTATCTGCGGAAGCACTGGAAGGCGAATTTGCGTGGGTTGATGTTCCCGAACCGGACCGGCAGGCCACGCAAGAGGGCAAACGTTGTAAAGTTCGGATTGAGACCGGTGCTTCGCAAGCTCGGGCTGCAGTGCGACGGCTACGGCCTGCACGCATTCCGACACGGCCTCGGGACAGCACTCAGCAACTCAAAAGTGAGCCCGAAAACCGTGCAGCAAATTTTGCGACACACCGACATCAAGACCACGTTCCGCTATTACGTCCACACTGATGTAGAGACGCAGCGGAACGCGCTTGCGGTGGTGGCAATCGGTACAACTGTGCCAATTGGTACAGCGGAGGAAGCCTAAGTGCTTTGTGTTGATTAGTTCTGGTAGGGGCGGTGGGGGTCGAACCCACGACCAACGGCTTAAAAGGCCGCTGCTCTGCCACTGAGCTACGCCCCTTCTGTAACTCAAAACATATCACAGGGAAATGATGCGCTGCACACACGAGCCGATCACCCGCATGAGAGTCTCGAAAAAACCAAACGGAACGCCCAATCTGCTTGGTATTAGACCCGGAAACGCGCGTTCAAGCCAGGGCCTGTTCGGCCTTGCCACGCTTCCGCTTCCATTCGTAGTCCTTACGCAGGCGCGCCTGATGCTTTTTGATCTGGGCCTGCAGCTCGGCGAATGCCTTGCGCGCGCTGGCAGCCGCATCGGGACCGTTGCCGGTGGCATGCAGTGTGCCGGTCGGCAGAGAAAGGTTGGCGGAAAAAATGTATTCGGGCTTGTGCGGCTGTTTTTCAAAACCGCCATGAAACTGCACGAGGTCCGGCTGGTAACTCTTGAGGAGCTTTGTGATCTTGGCCAGGTGGCGCTCAAGCGCTGCTTCAACCGCTTGCAGGGATTCGACGTGACGATAGCTAATATTGATTTTCATATGGCACCCGAGTGTAGGGAATGGGATGGGAGGGGAATGCGATCCGCAGATCGGATCTGGAAAAGCAAGACGAAACCAGAATAGCACTCCCCCTGCTGATTTCAACTACATAGGAGGTGCGTAGTGCTATCTATTAGACGCGGCGAACTCTGGCTCTGGCCCTAAAAGAAACTATTTCTTGAAGAGGTCTTCGAATGCTTTGCGGGCGTCGGTCGGACGAGATGAGGTGAAGCCGCCCGAAGGAGCTGCCGGTGAAGCACTCACCGTAGTGGGAGCCGTATCCTTCTCGACCGTGGTGCGAAAGGCATAGTAGGTGCAATCGTTTCGGGCGTCCTTCTTGGCGATGCGCTCCGCGACCGGGCGGGTGCATTCAGACTGAGCCGCAGTATCGAAGTAAGCGCACTGTTTGCAGCTGTGCAATTCGAAAGCGCAACGCGGGCACTTGGTGCCAGGATCAAAACCCGGCTGCAATACGGCGCCGCAATTCGAGCAACGCGCGCGCGTGATCGTCCCCACCATTCGCGGAGTCCGCGGACCGATCTGTTCCTGCCGCGGGCGATTTTCGGGGGGACGTTTTTCCTTTTTCTTGGGGCCATCAGAATCCATGTAGCCCCTATGGCTATACTTCCGCTCCAAATTTACCTCCAGGGAGATATTCCTAGGATAACCACACTTTCAGAACTCAAAGAAACAGAACACACCGTTGCTTACAGAATCGAATTCCGAAGGCTTGTCCTTGGCCGACCTCTATGTGGAAAGCTCGCTTGAGGCTCAAGCCCCGCACAAGCGAAAGAACACCGGCGCCACGAAGGCTGCGAGCGACTGCCACTGGTTACTATATTTAGATGAGCGAAAGACGCGCCCGGTTTCAGCATTGCGACGAAGGCGTTACTATCGCATTCCTGACTTGGGACGCCGGCTGAAAGGGGCGCTCGTTGCCCAATACCGCGCCAAACCCTCCGGGGCTAAATCGGGCTTCAGCAAATCCATCCGATCCCCTGACTTATACAGTATAGCTTCCGCCGCCAAATAGCCACTGCGCACAGCGCCTTCCATCGTCGCCGGCCACCCGGTAGAGGTCCAATCGCCCGCGAGAAAAAGATTCGGCAGCGGAGTGCGCTGCGCCGGCCGCCAGCGGTCCGAGCCAGGGCAGGGCGAAAACGTCGCCGCCAGTTCCTTCACTACGGTGGCTTTGATGAGCCGCGCCCTGCACGCGTCCGGCAACACCTGCCGCAATTCACCCAGGCACAGATCGATAATCTGCTGACGCGGGCAGTCCACCAGTCCGTACGACGCGCTGATTACCGCCTGCAGGTAGCGCCCTTGTGCCGGGCCGTCGCTCAACCGCGACTTATTGAAGATCCATTGCGTCGTGCGGTCGAGCAGCGTCACAAAGGGCTCGGCCATGACGTCGCTATCGAACCAAAAGTGGACGCTCGTAATGGGCGACGTGCGCAGGTTCCGAATCTGGCTGAACATTGGCTCTTCGGCTACGACGCGCTCGGGCAGCAATTTCAGAGCAGCCTCGTGCGGCACGGCCAGCAAATAGAAATCGGCGCTGTCCTGCCGTTCGCCGTCCAATACAACTCCGCCGATTCGTCCGTCCTGCTCTTGGAGGCCGCGCACCGGGGTCCGGCAGTGCACTTCACCACCGCGCTCCTCGATGGCTGCGCGACATCCTTCATAAAGCTCTCCCAGCGGAACGCGCGGAATTCCGAGGATGTATCCTGAACGAGCGGAGATAAATGCCTTCCAGAAAACGTCCAAGCCGTAACGCGCTTCGGTCCGTCCAAGCTCTTCGTTCAGAGCGCTGACCAGGACAACGGCCCAAAATCTGGAAATCGCGGCTTCGCTCTGTTTGTGAGCACGCAGCCAATCCAGCATGCTGCAACCGCATTCTTCCGCGTCGTCGTTGCGCCCCCCGCGCTGCAAGATTGCCAGCATCGCCTTGCCGATTCCTCGGAGATCCGTCTGGTTGAGCGAAGGGTATAACAGCAGCGACGGTGCCAAATGCAAGGGCGCAGGTAAGGCGCAAGCTTCCATTACCGCGCGGCGGCCGGCCGCATCCACGAAGACGAGTTGCTCGTAACGGCCGATCTTCCCCAGCGCGCCGATTCGGCCGTAGAAATGGTCCAAGTTCGTGCAACAGCCCAGCGTGACGTGCTGACAATTATCGATCTGCTCGCCGTCGGGGAGGCTGTAAGAGGAAGCGCGGCCGCCCAAGAAAGGCCGCTGTTCGAGCAGCTTGACCCTAAAGCCGGCGTCAGCTAGCGCGACGGCCGAGGAAAGCCCCGCCAGCCCGGCGCCGATTATGATCACGCTCTTCGAGGACATCCGCCTCCGACCACCAGCCCAATCGTGCACGCAACAATATGCCTGCTTTTTCGGCGGTGCTTAGTCGCACGCGTTCAGAAAACACGTCAAAATCGCGATCCTCGATGCGACCGAGCAAGCTGCTATAGATGCGCGCCAAAGCCCATAGCGCCGCGCGGCTGTCCCGGTCGATCTTACCGATCAGCCGGACTCCTTCGCGATAAAATTCCCAAGCGCGTTGCGCCTCGAATCGAAGCAATTCCCTCACTGCGGGAGTAACTTGCCCGCGTTCCAGCTCCGCGGCCGTGCAACCGAAGCGCCGCAGGTCCTCCGCAGGGATGTACATGCGGCCCATCTCCAGGTCGGAACGAACATCCCGCAAAATGTTCGTGAGCTGAAAGGCGATGCCCAGCCGCTCAGCCAATTCCGGCGCGTGGGCGTCTTGAAAGCCAAAAATGTGGATGCAGGTAAGCCCGACTGTCCCCGCCACGCGATAGCAGTACTCCTGCAAGCTCTCGAACGTGGCGTAGTTGGTCTCCAGCAGGTCCATTTCGGCGCCGGAGATCAGGTCGTGGAAATAGCGCGAGGGTATCCTATAGCGTTTGATGGCATCCGCGAAAGCGGGGAGGATGAAATGTCCGGCCGTGTTGCCAACCGCGCATTCGTCCAGCAGAGCGCGCCAGCGGCTCAGCGCCGCGCGTTTCAGAACAATCGCACTGGTCTCGTCCGCGGAAGCCGCCGGCGAATCCGAGGCGTCGTCCACCAGGCGCATGAACGCGTAGATGGCGCAAAGAGCGTCACGCTTCGGCCTGGGCAACATATAGAAAGCGTAGTAGAAATTACTGGCAGCCTTGCGGGCTACCTCCCGGCAGCGCTCATAGGAACGTTCCACCGCCGCCCCAACACTTGCGGCCGTCCCGGCGGTTGCAGGCTTTGCACTTTTCCCCGACCTGACTGCGGGAAGCATCCGGCTTGCGAGCGTGCGCCCAAACAAAAGTAGCCGTCGCGGCCCGCTGATCGAGGGCCGCGCCGCCAAGGTGTTGTAACCGCTCGACTCGATTGCATCCAGAACGGCCAAGCCTCCCCGGCTGAAGAGCTCGATATCGATACTGAGTCTCGAAGCAAGCATGGAGGCCAACGGGCGGCCTTCGGCAAAGAGTTGACGCGTGCGCGCGATCAGATCGCGCATAAGTTCCTCGTACCGTTTGTCAAACAGGCGCGCCTCGATGTCGCTGGTTTGCAAACCGTGCCGCTCCAGCGCGTCCACGGGAATATAGATTCGCCCTTTATCCAGATCGCGCGAGACGTCCTGCCAGAAATTCGCCAGTTGCAAGGCTGTGCATGTCGCGTCTGAAAGCCGCTGCCGTTCCGCATCGCGGTAGCCGCACAGGTAAAGGACAAGCCTGCCCACGGGATTTGCAGAATATCGGCAGTACTCGAGCACGCCGTCCCAGGTGGCATATCGATGCACGGTCTGGTCCTGTCGGAACGCGCTCAGCAGGTCACGGAAGGGTTGAGCGGGGATATCGAACTCGCGAATCGTCGGCTCGAGAGCGACAAATACGGGATGGGATGGCTGGCCGGCGTAGCACAGGTCCAGCTCGCTCTCCCACCAATCCAGCAGCTCGAGCGCGCGAGCGGTATCGCCGACTTCGTCGCCCAGATCGTCCGCCCAGCGGCAGTAGGCGTAGACGTTGTAGAAATGCCTGCGTAAACGCCTGGGCAGCAGCCAGGAGACGACGTGAAAATTTTCGTAGTGATGCGTCGCGAGCCAATGCGTGTACTGCTCCGCCTGCGCAACCGGGCAGCCCGGCGGCGGCAGCGACGCAGCGATCTCGATCTCTGGGAGTTGCATGGATTCCGCGCGCGATCAGATTCGCAAACAGCGTGGTCTAGGGGATCACCGCGACCTTCATCTCGCCGTTACGATTCTTCATGTGCTTGAACGTCAAGGGAAGCTCGCGCAAGGGGATTTCCGCATTGACGAAATCTCGCGCGCGAATTTCGCCGCGGGCAATGGCTTCGAGCGCTTCGCGAATAAAGCGCGGAGTGTGATGAAAGGTGGACTTGATGGTGATCTCCGAGTAGTGCAGCGCCGTGGGGTCCACCTCCACGCGCGTCCCCTGCGGGCAGCCGCCGAAAAGATTCACCGTGCCTCCGCCGCGCACCATGCGCAACGCCCAATCCCACGTTTGCGGAAAACCCACAGCTTCGATCACCGAATCGGCTCCGCGGCTGCCTTCGGTCAGGCGGCGAACCGCCTCGATCGGATCGGGAAGATTGCTCACATCAAAAGCGGCCCGCGCTCCCATGCGCTCCGCCGCTTTCACTTGGCTCGCGCGCTTGCCCAGCGCGATCACGTTTACGCCCCGGCAGCAGAGCATGCGCACAAATTTCAACCCCAATGGCCCACACCCGATCAAGACGGTCGTGTCGCCAGGCTGGACGCCCGTTTCATGGATTCCGCGCAAAACGCAGGCGAGCGGCTCGACCATGGCCGCATCGATAAAGGAGACATGCGCCGGAATTTCCTGCATATTCTGGCGCACGATGCGCCCCGGGATGCGGATGTATTCGGCATATGCGCCGTTATTGAAAAGCAAATCCTCGCACAAATTACTGCGTTCCTTGCGACAAAAGAAACAGACACCGCAGGGGGCCGAGTTCGCGGGAACTACGCGCGCGCCCACAGCCCAATTCTCGGCAGCTTCCGAGCCCACTTGCTCGATCACTCCGGCGAGTTCATGGCCGAAAACCGCTGGCGGAGTAATCATTCGCGCGTGGTAACCGCGCTTCCAAACCTTCAGATCGGTGCCGCAAGTGAGCGCCACTTTAACCCGCACCAGCACTTCGTCCGGCGCCAGGGTGGGAATCTCGATCTTTTCGATTTTCAAGTCCTCGCTGCCATAGAGCACCGCGGCGGTCATATGCCCGCTGGACTTAGTTTCCGGCAGCGGCTGGGTCAGAGTTTCCATTGCTTCAGATCCGGCTCCAAAAACTTCAAGGAACGATCAGAATTTTCAAGGAGTTGTTCGGCCGCGCCGCGAGACCTATGGCGGAGCCGAACTGCTCCAGGGAAAAACGGTGCGTGATGAGCTGCGACAACGGCAACTCCCGAGAGAAGACCAACGCCGCCGACTCCTCCTGGCGATCCCACGCCGCGCTGTAGCTCCCCAGAATTTCTTTTTCTTCCACACCCACGGCGGCGGCGGGGAATTCGATCTTCATATGCGGGTCGTTTTGCGCAAAAAGTAGGATGCGTCCACCGGGCCGGGCGATAGCCAGCCCTTCGGCAAGCGCAGAGGGCACCGGCACGGCTACCAGCACCACATCCGCTCCTCGTCCTTCCGTGCGGGCGCGAATTTCATCCGCAACCGAACGGGCCAAGGGATCGAATGCCGCGGTCGCACCCAAACGCTCGCTCACGGCGCGCCGCTCCAGCATCGGATCGGTGGTGAACACAAGAGCGCCGGCCCGCCGTGCGAGCAGCATCAAGAGCAAGCCGATGGGACCTTGTCCAATCACTACAACGCTTTCGCAGGCGGCGATACGCGCTTTCTCTACTGCCTTCAGGCAGGTGTTCACCGGCTCGACGAACGTGGCTTCCTCGAAGCTCACCTCGTCTGGAATCCTGACCATGCCCCGCTCCACGATCCAGGGCATGGCCCGCACGTATTCGGCGAAGCCTCCCCCATTCGGCTCGAAGCCCGCAGTCAGCCCTACCTTCTTATAGGCCGCGCATTGCGAGAAAAGCCGCCGTTCGCAATAAAAGCAAGCTCCGCAGGGAATGTGGTGGAAGCTGACCACGCGGTCGCCTTCCTTCCATCTCCGCACCCCGCGTCCAACCGCGGCGATCGTCCCGGCGGCCTCATGCCCCAAAATCTGAGGAGGCGCGAGGAAGCCGTGCTGTATCTTTTTCAGATCCGTGCCGCAGATTCCACAGGCGCCCACACGAATCAGAACTTCGCCGTCGCCAATTTGCGGGACGGCGACATCCTCGGTGGCTACCTGGCCGGGGCCGCGATATACACCCGCGCGCATTTTTGCGGGAAGCGTTTGGGGATTTTCCGGAGATGCGACGAGATGGGAGGCCATACTCATGTGGCCGCCACCATCTCCGATTGCGAAAGGTCCAGCCGGGCGCTGAGCAATAGCAGATAATGATCCAGGAACTCAGCCAGTTGCCGGGCCGCGAACCGGCAGTCGCGCGCCAGGCGGAAAAGCCCAGGCAAACCTTGCGGCTGGCGAACGATTTGCGCCAGCAGGGCGCTCATGCGGATCTGTCCCCGCGCATCGCGAGCCTTGTCGAAATCATAAGGCAGCGAGCACGAAGCCGTGTCGCTCACCGCACGGATGGCCGCGGCACGCACCCCGCGCCGAGCGGCTTCCGCTAAAATTTCAAAGCTTTCCATCTCCACGGCGTCCGCTTCGACTTGCAGCGCCAACTTCTGCTCCGCATCGGCGATCAGGTGCTCCGAGGTAAGGAATCGCTCGACCTGCTGGGCTCCCGCCTCTTGAGCGACGGCGAGAAGTTGATGATCGCTGGCCACAGCCAGCTCCCGCTCCGCGCGCAACACCACGCGCCCCGCTAAGATCGTGCCCACGTTCAGGTCTGCGTTCAGCGCCCCCACAAAACCGCTCGAAATGCAGATATCCGCGGGCGAGGTCAAAGCCCAGCGCGTAGCCTCGGCGGCCGCGGCTGTGCCCATGCCGGTCACCAGCGCCCTCACGGCGTTGCCACCGATCTCAGAGATATACAGCGCGAATGGCTCGTGTGCGATCTGGCGGAAATCATGATGCCGGCTCCACACAGCAAATTCGCTTGCCACAGCGAACGTAATCAGGATCTTCATCCTCGTACTGCAACTTCCCAGTGTGCTTTATCAAATCCCTCAGGCCGCCCGCGCGGCCGCCATGCCTGCGGAGCGCACGATGCGGACGTACCCGTTCGACTCGTACCAACGCACCGCGCGTTCCAAGGCCGCAGCCACCGGCCCGGGCGAGAATCCCAATTCGACCCGCGCTTTTTCCGAATTCACAAACATGTTGTGGCGCGCCATGCGCACGCCCTCGAGCGGAATACGCGGCTCGCGCCCGAGCAAAATCGATAGCGCCGCATCTCCGTACCCTGCCGCCATCGCCAGCACATGCGGAACGCGCACGCGCGGGGCAGGCCGTCCCGACACGCGGGAAAGAATCTCCAACGCTTGCTTCAGCGTAAGATTCTCGCCGCCAAGAATGTACCGCTCGCCCACGCGCCCGCGCTCGGCCGCCAGAAGATGTCCCGCGGCGGCGTCCTCCACGGGCACGAAGTTCAACCCCGTATTTACGTAGGCGGGCATTCGCCCGTTCAAGAAATCGACAATGATTCGGCCCGTGGGTGTCGGTTTGGCATCGCCCGGTCCGACGGGCGTCGTCGGATTCACGATAACGACAGGCAATCCCGCCTTAGCCGCCCTTTTGGCCTCTTGCTCCGCCAGCCACTTCGAGCGTTTATAAGCGCCGATCATCTCGCTAAGTGAGCTATCCACCCTCTCGTCGGGCAGAGTGCCTTGACGCGGCACAGCCACAGTTCCCACCGTGCTGGTGTAAACGAACTTCTCCACCCTGGCGCGGCCGGCGGCATCCAGCAGGTTTCGCGTGCCCTGCACATTTGATTCGTAAATCTCGCGCGGGTCGCGCGCCCACAGGCGATAATCGGCAGCCACGTGATATACGGTGCGAACGCCGGACAGAGCTCTGTCCGATGAGGAGGGATCGCGCAGATCGCCTTCCACCCGCTCGGCCGGCAAGCCGTCGATCAGTTTCGTCTGGCTCGTCGACCGCAGCAGCAGGCGCACCTTTTCGCCGTGCTCGGTGAGCAGCCGCGCCACATGGCTGCCCAGGAATCCGCTCGCGCCGGTGACCAGCGTGGTCATAGTACCCGTAATCTTCCGTCCGGCGAAACGACATCCGGAGGCGGCGGCATGGGCGTTCCGCTTCCGGCGCCGAAATCGCCGCCAGAGCTGCCTTTGGGATTGCCTCCCATGCGTCCGGAAAATTGCCACTTCAGCATCTTCCAGGTATCGCCTAAGTGCCGCTTCGCGCCCAGAATCGGCGAAGGCTCAAAACCAACATGCATCATGCAATCCGCGCAGCGCGGGTCGTTTCCAGGGCCGTATTTCTCCCAGGGAGTCTTGGCGATCAGCTCGCCATAAGAATCGTAGTGGTTGTCGGTAATGAGGTAGCAGGGCCCTTTCCATCCGCGCGGGTTGAAGGTGGGCGTGCCCCAGGCGGTGCAGTCCAGCTCCCGTTCGCCGCGCAAAAAGTCCAGATAGATGGGCGAAACCATCAGGTTGTATTTGTCGAGCAATGCCAGGGCCTTGCGGAACTTATCGCGCACATCCTCGCGCGACATGAAAATATCCTTGGTCATCACTGCCGCGTAGTTGTACGCGGGAGAAAGCATGTAGCCATCGACGCCTAGCGTGTCGAGGTATTCGTAAAGCTCCGCGATTTCGTCCAGGTCTGTCTCCTTGTAGATCGTGGTATTGGAGCAGACCAGAAAACCCGCTGCCTTGGCGGCTTTGATGCCTTCCACGGCTTCGCGAAACACGCCGTCTCGCTCCACGCAAAGGTCGTGGGTGCGCTCCATGCCGTCGAGATGCACGTTCCAGAAGAAGCTCGACGTCGGCCGGAACTCATGAAGGCGCTTGCGGATAAACATTCCGTTGGTGCAAAGAATGATGTGCTTCCCGCGATCCAGAATCTCCCCGGCGAGCTTTCCGATTTCGGGATAGATCATGGGTTCGCCGCCGCAGATGGAGACCACCGGCGCGCCGCAATCGTCCACGGCCGCCAGGCATTGATCCACAGTCAGCGTTTCGTTGATCGTCGACTTGTATTCGCGGATGCGGCCGCAACCCGTGCACGTCAGGTTGCAGGCGTGCAGTGGTTCCAGCATCAGCACCATGGGGAATTTCTCGGTTCCACGCAAGCGCTTGCTCGCGATGTACTTGGCCAGGTTCGTGGTCATCTTCAGCGGGTATCTCATCAATTGCCTCGTGTGGCGCCGCGGAGCTGTTCTCCCTCCGGGCGAATCTCAAATGCGTGGAACTCTCGCGTACCTTCCAATTGGTTGCGATATCGTGAAAGCGCGTACAAAGGAAAATAGTTTCGATAAAGGTGGTATTTCAAATAGAAGACGCCCGGGAAGCCGGTCCCGGTAAACTCTTGTTCGTCCCAGGAACCGTCGGCATTCTGCTGTCGCAGCAGGTGTTGTACGGCTTTTTCTACCGCGGGGTCGTGTTCTTCGGTTGCGGCCAGAAGGCCGATCAGCCCCCACGCCGTCTGCGACGGAGTGCTGGAGCCTTGCCCCTTCAGTTTTGGATCGTAATAGGAAGCGATGGACTCCCCGAAGCCGCCGTCTTCGTTCTGCACGGCCCGCAGCCAAGCCACGGCGCGCTGGCAATACTCGCGGGCACTGAGGGCAATGGTTTCGAGCGCGCGCAAAACCCCGCTGGTGCCGTACACGTAGTTCACGCCCCAGCGTCCGTACCAGGGGCCCTCCGCCGTCTGCTCCTGCGTAAGATAGTCCACGCCTCGCTTGACCGCAGGGTGCGTCGAGGACCAGCCGTTCCGGCCGAGACACTCCAGCACGCGCGCCGTCACGTCCGCCGAAGATGGATCGATCATGGCGTTGTGATCCGCGAAGGGAATTTCCGTGAGAACGTGGCGGTCGTTGTTCTTATCGAAAGCGCCCCACCCGCCGTCGCGATTTTGCATCGAGAGCAGCCATTCCACACCCCGCCGGGCCGCAGCACTCAGTCGCGGACGATCCGGATAATCCACGCGCTGCAAAGCCATCAGCACAAAAGCCGTGTCGTCCACATCCGGATAGAAATCGTTGCGAAACTCGAAGACCCACCCGCCCGGCAGGGCATTGCGATTCTTTACCTGCCAGTCGCCTGAACCGAGAACTTGATTTTCGAGCAGCCACCCGGTGGCGCGGACCAGCGCGGGATGGTCTGGTGCGACCCCCGCTTCTTCGAGCGCCACCATGGCAATCGCCGTGTCCCAAACCGGCGAGATGCATGGCTGCAAGCGAATCGTCTCTCCGTCTTCGATTTCATACTTCGCAAGTTGCCCAATTTCGCGAGCGGTCAAGGGGTCATCCGGAGAATACCCAGGGCCACTAATGCGAAGACGGCGTTCATCATTGCCGGATAGATGGCGCCCAACCCATCGCTGCGCTCCAGGTGCTCGAGCAGCCAGTTCTGGGCCTGCTTCAAAGCGCGCTGCCGAAGCGGCTTCCAGGGCACGCGCTCGTAGAGTTTCAAGGCGCGGTCGAGCGCCAGAAAAAAGTTCCTCCAGCTGAAGAAACGATCGCTGCGGGTGAAGGCGGAAGATTTAGCCGCCCCATGGCGGAAGAGTTCGTCAACCCGAACAGGCTCCGGCAATTTCCACTCCGGCTTGCGCGCATAAAGAATCGCCAGGGGAATCACGATTCCGCGGGTCCAGGAGGACATCTCGTAAATGTTGATCGCAAACCAGGAGGGAAGCAGCATCAGTTCCGGCGGGATTGCCGGCACCATCTCCCAGGCTACAGCTCCCACCAAAGCGAGGTAGAACCGGGTGTAGGAGTTGGTCGATTCCAATCCCCCCAGTTCCAGCACGCGCGCTCGAGCACGTTCCATGTGCGGCTGGTCCGGGCGGTCCCCGGCGAGCTTGAGAGCAAAATAGGCCTTAACCGTGGCATTGAGCTCGGAAGGGCCTCCGAAGTAGATGTTCCAGCCGCCATCCGGCAATTGGCGCTGGCGAATGTAATTCGCAAGTTTGCTGACGCGCTGAGGATCGGCCTTATCCAGAATGTGCAGATAAAAAATGTAATCGGACTCGAGCGTCGTATCCGCTTCGAGTTCTCCCACCCAGTAGCCTTCCGAGGCCTGCAGAGAGAGTAAATGCTTCACGCCCCGGCCCACTGCATCAGCCAGTTCTTCGGCCCATGCGCTGCGCGGTGCGGTCTGCGGCCCGCCCACTGCGGTTTCAAGCCCGATCCTGGTGCTGGATGCCATCTCCCCCTCAGATGCACACTACAGCCGAACGGCTGTCATAGTAATTATGTAACAACTTGTTACACGCACACCCATAACTGGCAGGGGTTTTGCCTTCGGGATGAGGCTCAGCCTAGATCTTGGGTCGTGCATGACCCGTGTACCCCAAAACCTGACCACCCCTGGCCAAATCATTATCGGGCACTATCGACTTGCCGGTCAACAGTAATGAAAAGAACGGGATGTTTAGCTGTGAGGAATCGAAATTTTGTGAGGTTTTGCTCTTGAGATTTCCAGAGCCCAGCTCAATTCGTCACTTTTTGTCTTTCTCCAACGCCCGAATGCGCTCAGCCAATTCGGGCAGGCGCGTGAACCATCCATACTGCTCCTTAAATCGCTCGATGGGCCGCGCCGGCGTGCCCCACACCGTCTGTCCGCGGCGAATTACCTTCCCGCTGGGGATGCCGGCTTGAGCTCCGGCAACGCATCCAGCCTCTAGGCGGCAATGATCGGCAATACCCACCTGCCCGCCGATCACTACGTCTTCTTCAATGACCGAAGATCCTGCCACGCCGGTTTGCGCGGCGATCAGTGTTCGCTCGCCAACTTGCACGTTGTGCGCCAGGTGTACGAGGTTATCGAGTTTTGCTTGCGCGCCCAGGCGGGTAACGCCCAGCGAACCCCTGGCAATCGTTGTATTCGCGCCGATCTCCACGTCGTCAGCGACCTCCAGGTTGCCGACCTGCGGGAATTTCCAATGCTTGCCCTTCTCGGCTACATGATCGGTCACATACCCGAAACCGTCGCACCCCAGGACCGCGCCTGAATGTATGGTCACGTTGCGGCCGATCTTGACCCCGGGATAAAGCGTCACGCGGGGATATAGCCGGCAACCGTCTCCGAGCTGCGCGCCTCGTCCCACAAAGCAGAACGCTCCGATTTGCACGCCTTCGCCGATTTCAACTTCTTCCTCGATCACCGCGAAGGGACCCACGGCTGCGCCCCGCCTCAGGCGCGCCGATTCCGCGATAACCGCCGTCGGATGCACCCCCTCGGCCAGTGTCGACGGGGGAACCAACCAAGCGGCCGCCTTCGCGAAGGCCATCTTCGGCCGGGAAGCCAAAATCAGGGTTTTGCCTGGTATGGGCAGATCCGGGGAGGTAATCACACAACTCGCGGCCGATTGAATCACGCGCTCCCGATGGCGAATGGAATCCAGGTAAACCAGATCGTCGGCTTCCGCCGCCTCCGGGCTCGCCACTCCTTTCAAATTCAAGTCCGCTTCGCCCTGAAGGGCGCAGCCCAGAAACTGAGCCAAATCTCCGGCCGTACGATTCGCCACCATTACGGAATCTCCTTCGCGGGAGCGACTTAATTAGACTGCGTCTGCCCGGCGTACTCGTGCTGCTCGTCCGGGTAAATGGCGGGTTCCTGTGGAGGGCGGGTCTTCCAGCGCCGATGTACCCACAGCCATTGATCTGGGAATCGCCGCACGTAATCTTCAATCGCCTGATTGAACCGCGCCGAGTAGTTTCGGATGTCTTCCTGCTCGTCGTCTGTGGGAGCGAGGTCGAGCGCCGGATGATAACGCAAGCGGTACTTCCGCAGGCCGGTGTCCCAGTAGCTATACACGGGCACCACGGCGGCGCCCGTCCGCCGCGCCAGTCGCGCGATTCCGCTCGTCGTGGCCGCCGGGATGCCGAAGAAGTCCACGAAAACCGATTCCGCCGGCACCGCGTTCTGATCCGCCAAGACCCCGATCACCCCTCCCCCGCGAAGAATTCGGAGCACGTTGCGCGCGGACTCGTTCTTGTTGATCGGCCGGTTACCCGATAATCTTCGATACCGGGTAACCAGGGCGTCCACGCGACGATTATCGATTGGTCGCATCAAAATATGGATTGGCTCGTTATAGAGCGCGTGCGCGAAGCCCGCGAGTTCCCAAGCGCCCATATGGCCCGTCAGAAATAGCACACCCTTGCCGCGGCGCTTTGCGGCGGCGAAATTCTCAAAGCCGTCGAGAATCATGGCCTCTTCGATGTTCTCGCGCGTGTAGCGCGGCAGGCGCGCGAATTCCGCGGCCATCCAGCCGACATTGCGGACCATGCGCCTCAAAATGGCGTCCCGCGCGGGCCCCGGCAATTCGGGAAAGGCCAGCCGCAGATTGAATTCCGCCGCTCTTCGAAGCGGCGGCCGCATAAGGAAAAGGGTCTTGGCGATCAGCGCGCCGCACCCCCGCGCGATGGGACGCGGCAAAGATCCGAGAAACTTCAACAACAGCCAAGCGAAGACATACTCGAGGCGCTCGCGCATGAAGTGCCATTATGCGTGACGCCGCCGTCGATGCGCCAGCAGCGAAATAGAGGGCGGCGCCATGACAAATTCCGAGGCGCCGATGCGGGGGCTGGTTACATCTTCCCCAGCCGGAGCTTCCTTCGATCTAACTATTTGGGAAGGCTCGTAAGAAAAAAACTGGCGATGCGATTTTCGTAGCTGCGTTTCTCGTCGTCCAGCATTCCCGCGTACTTCCCACGCGCCAGCATCTCTTCTTGCTTGGGCTCCGGGGACTGGAAATAAAGCCTGGCAGTGATCTTGGCCAGCTCAGGAGCATCGGCCGCCTCGATGAAAAGTTTTGGCACTCCGGCCAGGCGCGGCAGTCGCTGAGAGAGCGGAGGGATTCCCGCATCCTGATAAGTCAGCCAGTCGAAGCCCCTTTCGGCGAAGCTGGGCAATAGCGGCAAAGAGCCGATCCCATAGCCGTTCAGCAAAATACGAAGCATTTGCTGCGGCGTGTCGTATACCGATTCCACCGCAACCGCGCGAACGCGTGGGTCGGATTCCGCCAAAGACAAGGCGGCGTAACTTCCCAAATCCGTGCCCCACAGGCCGAATCGGCCCTGGTCGACGTCCGTGCGCTGCGCCAGCGTGGAGAGGGCCGCCCGTATCTCCTGAACTTCGCGATAGCCGAGGTCTGTGCCGATCGCGGTGGAACTGTTACTTCCGCTAAAGTCCACCAGCGTGACGTTATATCCCTGCTCCTGAAGAGCGGTCGCCAAAGGCAGCAGTTCCTCCCGCCCTTCTTCGTAGCCCGGGCACAGCAGAATTGTCGGCGCGGACTTCAGACCCGGAAAAAACCAGCCGTCCCGCGTCCCAGACGCTTGCAAGGAGTATGAAATCTCCTCCGGATGCCCCGGGAAATTCGCCAAATCAATGGGCTGGCTGCCGCTCCGCGGCGTAACGATGTTGTACACCACAAACCCGGAGATGATCGCCGCCGCTACAAACGTGAAGAAGCTTATAGCCACAAGGGCGACAATTAACTTGGAGTACCAGAGAGTCGGATAGCGGAGTTCCGAAAGAAAGGCCATGTTCGGCGGGCGAATGTTAACACAGCAAAGTCTTGAGATTACCCCGCATAAAACGCCCCATGTTCCAGGTCTGTGCTTTTTGGCGACGAAAACCCCCGGCGGGGTTATCATAGGGCCAATGGCAATGGGCTTAGCCCCAGGGACTGATAACCGCTCCATGACCATCGTCGATTTACGCCAACTGAGTTCGCGTCAGATTGAACCTCTGCTGACCGAAGAGGCCCAGCGCTGGAGAGAAGAGCTGCGCTGGGACTACCGTGCCTCTCTCGATCTGATCAAGAAGTTCGTGGAGGCGCGGTCACTGGCCGGCTGTGCCGCGCTGGAGAATGGCGAGGCGGCCGGATACGCCTTTTACGTCATCGAGGAGCACAAAGGCCTTTTGGGCGGCTTATACGTTTCCCCTCGTTTCCCGCAGATGGCCTTGGCCACCAAGCTTTTAACCAACACGCTCGAAACGCTTCGGGCTGTTCCTTATATCGGGCGCATCGAAGCTCAATTGGTCCCTTTTGGCTGCGAGTTCGATGGGGCTCTCGCGAAGCAGGGTTTCCGCCTCTACCCCCGGCAGTTCATGCTGCTCGATCTGAATTCCGTCGCGCCGGAATCCCCGTCCAACGGCAAGCCGCCAAACTCCGACGAGCTTTCCGGGCTCCGCCTGGAAGAGTGGAACGACCGCTACTTCACGCCTTGCGCGCGGCTGATTCAGCTGGCCTACGCCGATCACATGGATGGAGAGATCAACGATCAGTATCGCAGCGAAGAGGGCGCGCTGAAGTTTCTGAAAAATATAATCATGTTGCCCGGCTGCGGACAATTTCAGGAGCACGCCTCGTTCGTGCTGCGCGCTCCCCACAGTCATGAGTTGGCCGGGGTCGTGCTCACTTCGGCGGTAGCGCCCGGCGTAGGACATACCACGCAGATCTGCGTCATGCCCGGCTACCAGCGGCACGGATTAGGCCGGCGCTTGATCCAGGCCACGATCCAGGCATTGCGGGCGCGCCGCTTCAGCGCCCTGTCTCTGACGGTCACTGCCGCAAACCAGCGCGCCGTAGGCTTGTACGCCAGCCTCGGTTTCGCGCAGATAAAAACGTTTACCGCCGGAGTTTGGCAGACGTCCGCGGCCGCGAGCCGGCGCAGCTTATTTGCGTGAGTGCTCCCGAAGCAGGCCCTTCAGCTCGGTCATAAACTCCCGTACATCCTTGAAATCGAGGTACACGGAGGCGAAGCGCACATACGCAACCTTGTCCAATTTCCTTAAGCGATTCATCAGCAACTCCCCAATTTCGCTGGTGTTCCGCTCGCGCTCCGGCGCATCGTGAACGAAGCGCTCCACCTCATCGACCAGCGCCTCGAGTTTAGCCGTGGGCACCGGGCGCTTCTCGCAGGACTTCAACAGGCCCTGCAAAAGCTTCTGGCGGTCGAAGCGTTCCCGCCGGCCGTCCTTCTTGATCACCATGTAGGGGATTTCGTCAATTCGTTCGTACGTCGTGAAGCGCCGCCCGCATTTGAGGCACTCTCTCCGGCGGCGGATCAGATCGCCGGTGCGGCCCTCGCGCGAGTCAATTACCTTGTCGTCGCTAAAGGAACAGAACGGACATTTCAATCGGCGCTGCCCCTCTCCTCCGATTCCTTGCGGGAATCGGCCCTGCGCGTCACCGAAACGTGTTCCCCGGTCCGTTCGGCGGCCTTCTCGGCCCGGGCCAGGCTGCGCAGTTCACCCATTGACAGTCCCTCATGGATCAGCAACGGAACCCCCAACAGCGTCGATATCGCAAACGTGATGAGCCACAGTACGATGGCGATTGCTGCGGCGGGTTCCTGCTCCACTCCAAAAATTGTCGTCAGTGCAATGAAGCTGGCCACCTGAGCTCCGCCGCCAACGCCCGGCAGTTGCAAGGCTGAGCCCACCAAAGTAATTGCCAGGAGCAGCATCGCTCCTGGGAAAGTCATGTCTGCTTGCACAAACGCGCTCGCAAACGCGTGGCAAATCCAAAGATAAATCAACGTGACTAACACCCAATGCGCAGCCGTGTAAATAACCGTAATCAGAAGGTCGGACGTAGTACGGATCGCCTGCAACCCTTCGCTGAACCCGGCAATAATCCCGGCCAGCCAAGCCTTGAATCCGCCGGCCCGGTGCCAGGAATCGAGGCGTCGCCCCAAAAATGCCGCCCCGTGTAGCCGGAAGTAAATCATGAAGACGACCAGAGCTCCCAAGGTGCCCAGCAAGACCCATCCGCCGGCTCGCGCACTGTAAACCCAATTTGTGTTCGCCCCGGCATCGGCCAACTGGCCTGTGAACACAAGCAGGCTGAGCGCCGCCAACGCCACCGCCGCCGCAAAGTCGGTGATCCGTTCCAGCACCCAAACGCCAAACATATTGGCGACCGGCATACTGCTCTTGCGTGCCAGTAGCAATGGACGAACCGGTTCGCCTGCCCGGCCTAGGATGAATATGGAGGCAAAGCCCATCACCGTGGCGTTGTACACGTCGAGAAACCCGGTGGGCCCGAGGTAACGCGAGAGTCGCTGCCAACGCAGCGTGCGCAAGGCAAAACAAACGTAGATGGCGGCCGCCGAGAGCAGCAAAAGCCAGAGATTGGCCTGGCCCACGGCGTGTGCGAATCGGCTCCAGGTAAAGTCGCCGAGGTGAATCTTACGGCGCGAATGATAGGCGAGCGCGGCGAGCGCCCCTACAGCCAATATTGCGAGAAATAGCTTGCGAAGAAAACCACGCATTCGTTGGCGAGCCTAACCGTAGCGCAATGGGGGTGTCAAGGAAACCTCACCTCGGCTATTTCCATCAGCGCTTAAAACATAGCAAGCGGACGGCCGAAATTTAATTGTAGCTTAATTTCCGATTAACGTTCTGCGGCCCTCTCCAAGGCCTGGAAGAAGTCTGGATAAGAGATGCCCACGCAATCGCTCTCGCGTATGATCGAGCTGCCTTCCGCTCCCAGCGCGGCGACTGCAAAAGCCATGGCCATGCGATGGTCGCCACGAGAATCGATTTCCGCCCCATGCAAGCGCCCTGCGGCTCGCCCTTCAATCCGCAAGCCGTCGGAAAGCTCTTCCACTCGAGCGCCCATGCGCCGCAGGTTTTCCGCGACCACGGCGATTCGGTCGCTCTCCTTGATTCGCAGTTCGGAGGCATCGCGAATTTCCACGCCCTGTTCGGTATAAGGACCCAGCGCCGCAAGCATGGGCAGCTCGTCGATCAATTGAGCGATGAGTTCTCCCGAGAGGACGCCGCCCGACAATTCAGCGTGGCTTACGGACACGTCTCCTATCAATTCGCCCTTCTCCCCGCGCAAAGCGACGATGTTGATCGGCGCCCCCCATCCGCCCAGGACGTCGAGCACTGCGGAGCGAGTCGGGTTCAGCCCCACATTGTGGATCACCAGATTTGAGCCGGGAAGAATGAGCGCTGCCGCCAGGAAGAAGACCGCCGACGAAAGGTCTCCCGGCACCTCCAGCTGGCGCGGCTCGAGGCGCGGCCGTCCTGAAACGGTCACCACATGCCCAACCTGGCGAACCTCGGCGCCAAACTCCCGCAGGGCCACTTCGGTATGATCGCGTGTCGGCACGCGCTCTTCCACCGATGTCTGCCCTTCCGCAAAAAGGCCCGCAAGCAGCACTGCGGATTTCACTTGGGCGCTGGCCACCGGCAGACTGTATTCGATCGGCTGCAGCGCCGAACCCCGGATCCCTAGCGGAGCGAAATTGGCGTCGCGAGCTTCAATGCGTGCGCCCATTCGCGCCAGGGGCTCGATCACCCGCCGCATCGGGCGCCGCCGCAGCGATGAATCGCCCGTCAGCGTTGAATCGAATGTTTGCCCGGCGAGCACTCCTGCGAGGAGCCGCATCGTCGTTCCCGAATTTCCCGCATCCAGAGGGCGTCGGGATTGCCGCAGTCCCTCGATGCCCGCCCCGGAGATCACCACGCGTCGAGCCCCGTCGCGGCCGTTCTTTTCCACCGCGATCCCCAGTCGCTGAAGGCAATCGAGTGTGCTTTGGCAATCCGCTGCTGCCGAATAGCGGCTAATTTCGCTGCGCCCCTGCGCCAGCGCCGCCAGAATGGCGTAGCGATGCGAAATCGACTTATCGCCCGGAACCTCGATCATTCCCGAGATGGAGCGGGCCGGTTTGACCTTTTCTTTGGCCACGGTGGGATTCTAGCATGCGGGTCTGATGCGCCTCCTGCTCCTCTCGCTCGCTGGCGGGATCTCCTTCGAAATCCGGGAAGTAAACCAGCCTCGGCAACCGCGAGGCCTGCTGGTGCCTTCCAAGTAGAGGGCTAGTGAAAATCTCTCGCAACCGCGCCGTCTTCGTACTAAAAGTGGTGGATATTGCAGACGCGATTACGAGGGGTCGATGAGGTTGGAAATGAGTGCAAAGCTGGTTCTAGTGGTGACGCTGCTGGCGTCGGGAGCGGCGTTCATCTGCCTGCGGGCGCAAACGAATCCGCAAGGTAGCCAACAACCCCCTGCGGAAAACGGAGCCGCTCGCCAACACGACCATTCCGATTCCATGCCGGGCATGAACATGGACGGCATGAAGATGGACGACGATTCGACCAACCACGCCCAAACGGGCGCCATGCAATCGATGGCCCACAGCCACCACATGGCCATGGATGCCGCTCATATGCGCATGACGCCGGTCCGCCCGGTCGCCGATGGCGATCGGGAGCGCGCTCAGCAGATCGTCGATGCCTTGTCCCCAGCCATCCAGAAATATAAGGACTATCGTGTCGCCTTGGCTGAGGGCTACCGAATTTTCGCCCCCAACGTGCCCCAGCCGGTCTATCACTTTACGAACTATTGGAATGGATTCCTCGAAGGCTTTACGTTCGATGCCGCCAGACCAACCTCTCTTCTCTACAAGAAAACGAAAGATGGGTACGAGTTGGTTGGCGCCATGTACACCGCGCCCAGAACCGCGACCTTGGACGAACTGAACGAACGCGTTCCTCTCGGCATCGCCCGCTGGCACCAGCATACCAATCTCTGCATACCCAAGGGTCCCCAGGCGCGCAAGGCGGACTGGTCCAAGTTTGGCCTGACGGGTTCCATTTCCACCGAGCAGGCCTGCACCGAGGCCGGAGGACGCTTTTATCCGGTCATCTTCGGCTGGATGGTGCACGTCTATCCCTTCGAGTCTTCGTCGGCGCAGATTTGGGCCCAATAGGTTGTGCTGTCATTTGTTTCTGGCCGTCCATTTGTTTCCGGGAAGATTGGCGCGTATGATAAGCTTACTTTGCTGCTGAAAGATAAACCCCAGGGTTCACAAACCCTGCGATCTTCTTTGGTGAATAATATGCATGTTCCTTGCTTGAAACTGTCTCCCTGCGGAAGGTTATTTCCGCGTCTCTTCTTTGTTGTTCTCGCCCTGGTCCTGGGCTCTCTGGCGGTTCCGGCTGCGCGCGGCGCCGGCGAACGGCCACCCACGATCTCGCTGGACCAGATCAAGCCGGGAATGACAGGCGTGGCCTACACGATTTTTGCGGGAGACAAGATCGAGCCGTTCGATATCGAAGTGATTGGCATATTGCCCAACCTTTTGGGCCCCAAGCAGTCCATCATCCTGGTCCAATTGCACGGAGAAAAAGCCGAACACACCGGGGTGGTCGCTGGGATGAGCGGCAGCCCCGTCTACATTGACGGCAAGCTAGCTGGCGCGCTGTCACTGAAGTTTGGCGTGTTCGTCAAAGAGCCGCTGGGGGGCGTCACGCCCATCGAGAATATCTTGTCGATCCCTAGCGACGAAAATCCAGCGAATCCAAAGGCTCTGAGCGCTCGTGCAACCGTGGCCGATAATAGCTGGACGACCTCCTCGACGGGCCTGGCTTCGTCGTTAGCTTCGTCCATGAGCGGCCAAAAGCCTCATTATCCGGTGCCGGCGAATTTCGCTCAACTGGCCGGAGCCTCCGGCGATGCTTACCTCGAGCCCATCGCCTCGCCTTTGGTCTTTTCGGGCTTCGCGCCTGCCACTTTGCGCCAGTACGCCGGGGACTGGGCGCCGTACGGCATGGTCGCCACCGCAGGCGGAACCGCGCCTCCGGAAGTCGATGATTCCAAAATTGTTGCCGGTGATATGGTCAGCATGGTCCTGGTGCAGGGAGACATCTCCATGAGCGCCGCCTGCACGGTCACTGCGGTTATCGAGGATCGCGTCTATGCTTGCGGCCATCCCCTGTTTGGCTTGGGGGACAGCGATATGCCTCTGGCGCGCGGGCGCACCCTCACCACGCTCGCTTCTGATTTCAATTCCACCAAGATTGTGAATGCCGGCGGCGTCATTGGCACGCTCACGGAAGATCGCGCCACCGCCGTTATGGGTCGCGTCGGGCCGTCCCCGCAGATGATTCCCGTGGACCTGACCGTGGTCACTCCAGCCGGGGAGCAGCAGTTTCATTCCGAGATGATCTCCAATCCGAAGCTCACGCCGCTCCTGATGGGCATCATCGCCTTCAATGGCTTGACGCAAAATTCAGCTTACGGCGAAGGCAGCACCATGAAATTAAGCGGCGATATTCAAATCGATGGCCATTCTCCCGTCTCTTTGTCGGACATGTACGCGCCCACCGATCAGTTCGTCCCGGACGGCACCTTCGTGGCGTCGAGCGTGCAAACTATCTTCACCCGCATCTTCTCGAATCCCTACGAGATGCCCAAGATCGACAAGGTGAATCTGCGCGTTGAGAGCATGCCGGACCGCCGCGTGGCTTCCATCCTGAATGCCTGGTCGGACGTAAGCGAAGCCCAGCCTGGCGACCCCGTGGTCATTAAGGTTCTTCTCCGGCCCTATCGCGGAGCGCCAGTGCTTCGCGACATCCCCGTCACGATTCCGATGCAAGCCACTCGCGGCAGTATTATGAGAGTGCAGGTCAGCGACGCGGATTCGCTCAATCGCATACCCAATCTCGTCGCCGCCCAGGGCCGTTTGGGTGGGCTCGATCAGTTGATCTCCCTGCTCAATCGCGAGCGCCGCAATAACCAGATCTACGTCACCCTGCTCAAACCGACCCCGACCCTGCTGGTGGAGGATAAGGAACTTCCGGACGCGCCTCTCTCGCAAATAAACGTCCTGGACCAGAAAAGACTGCCGGGAAATTCCGCATTATTGCGCGAATCGACGGCTGGCGAATGGTCCGTGCCCATGGATGAGATCATCGCTGGTTCGACGTCTGTGTTTATCACGATTAAGTAAATTGCGCCCGCAGCGGCCCAGCTACCACATTCCGTTCGTTTTCTGCTGCGGTTTGAAAGGATTCTATGTCTGAGCTTATTGCGCCATCGCCCAACGGTCGCAGCGGCTTTTCTTGGCCCAAGGCAGTGGCCCTGGTCGCCGCCCTGCTGTTCTGCATCCTCCCCGCGATGGCCGAACATACCCGTTTCTGGCGCCAGTCCGATTACGATGCTTTCCAAAAGGGTGATGCCAAAGGCGTTGCCCTGAGGAGCGACGGCAAAATCGTCCTGGCCCCGAAGTTCGCGCCCTTCGCCGACGCCTCGCTTGCCTATCTCTGGTCTCTGCGCCTCGATTCCCACGGAGCCCTCTACGGTGCGGGCGGCTCGAACGCCAAAATCGTCAAGTTCGATAACAGTGGCAAGCCCTCCACCGTTTTTGAATCCCAGGACATGACAGCTCAGGCCCTGGTCTTCGATAAGAATGACGATTTCTATGTAGCCACCGCGCCCGACGGCAAAGTCTATAAAGTCACGCCGGGCGGAGCTAAATCCGTTTTCTTCGATCCCAAAACGAAATACATCTGGGACCTCGCCTTCGGCCCGGATGGCACGCTCTTCGTGGCCACCGGCGATCCTGGAAAAATCTTCGCGGTCGATGCCAATGGCAATTCCCAGGTTTTCTACAATGCCGAGGAGACCCACATCCGCAGCCTGATTTTGGACGGCAAAGGCAATCTTCTCGCCGGCACCGAACCCAACGGGTTGGTTCTGCGCATTGCGCTCGCCGCGCCATCCGCCGCTTCCCCGGAGACGGGCGCGAGAGCGGCCGCTCGGCAGCCGTCCGCAAAGGGAACTCCCAGCCAAGCCCAAGCCGATAAGCAGGATGCCTCGAATGACGGCGGCCGCCCCGCCTATGTGCTCTATGAAACCGCCAAGAAGGAAATCACCTCGCTGGCGCTCGATTCCACCGGCAATTTGTACGTCGCCGCGATCGGCGATAAACGTCCCGGGACTCCTCAGTTGCCTGCCACGCCGGCCGACCAGAATAATAATGCGGGTCAAGGTACTCAGATCACGGTCACGGTTGGCGGAGCCCCGGCCGTCGTCCAGCCTGGGCAGCCGGGTGCGCCATTTGCTCCTTTCCCGGCGCTCTCCTCGGCCGCTGTATACCGCATCGCTCCAGACGGCTCGCCCGAGGAGATTTGGACCTCCCGCGAGGATTCGGTCTATGCCCTGGGGATTTCGCCGCAAGGCAAGCTATTGCTGGGCACCGGCAATCACGGCGCCGTCATGCAACTGGAAAATGATCGCGTCTTTTCGCGCCTGGCCAAGGCCGAATCCGAACAGGTAACTTCTTTCGCAAAAGCGCCCAACGGGAAAATCTACGTGGCGACCGCCAATCCCGGGAAGGTTTTCACTCTCGGTCCTGATCTGGAATCCGAAGGCACCTTTGAATCCGAACCCTTCGACGCTCGCATCTTCTCGCGCTGGGGCAGGCTCACTTGGTGGGGCGAAAACGCCGCAGGCTCGGGCATCGAACTCTACGTCCGCACCGGCAACACCTCCGATCCCGGCAAGAACTGGACTCCCTGGGCTGGCCCCTACCGCGATCCCAAGGGACAGGAAGTCGACTCTCAAGCGTCCCGCTTCGTGCAGTGGAAGGCCGTGTTGCACGGCGGAGCGAATCCGCCCGATCTCTCTTGGATCGAGCTGGCCTACCTGCCGAAGAATGTCGCGCCGCAGATTACCGGCGTAGCCATTCAAAGCCCTGGAACGCGCGTCTCCAGTTTCGGCCAGCAATCCGGTCCGCCGCAGCCTTCCACAGTGGTTTTGCGCATGCCTGCCGCGCCGGGCACGCAAGGCGCGTCCGACCGCAATACCGATTCGCCCAGGTACGAACCGCCGCCCCAGGGCTACGCTCAGAAGGGATATCAGTCCGTTTTGTGGAATACCGAAGACGCCAATGACGACGAGCTGACTTATGCCGTCTATTATCGCGGTGAAAACGAAAAGGATTGGAAGCTGCTCAAAGACAAGCTCGAGCAGAAGTTCTACTCCTGGGACACCAACTCGATGCCGGACGGCGCCTACTACTTGAAAATCGTGGCCTCCGACGAAAAGTCGAATCCGCCCGATCAGGCGCTTACCGCCGAGCAGGTGAGTGATCGTTTTATGGTAGATAACACGCCGCCCACCGTCACCCAGCTCACTTCGCAGCCCGCCCCTGCGGCTGCGGGCGATCCCGCGGTCACTGTGCGCTTCCGCGCGAGCGACACGGCCAGCTCTATCATCCGCGCGCAGTACAGCCTCGACGCGGGCGATTGGACCATCGTGCCCCCCGTCGGCGGGCTCAGCGACGCGCTTACGGAGGAATACTCCGTGACGCTGCGCGGCCTTACCCCCGGCGAGCACACCGTTTCGGTTCGCGTTTACGATCAGTTCGAGAACGAGTCGACCGCCAAAACCACCTTCACCACCGCCGCCACAAAGCGGTAAGCCTTCGCTCTTCGAGTTTGCCGGCCGCCAGCCCTTCTGGCGGCCTCAGCTCGCCCAACGCTCCCGTTCGGCTGTCCCATGGTAACGTTCGATATGCAGGCCCACGCCCGTCAAGCCGCCCGAATCGCCGTCGTGAATGCGCACCACGCGCGCCGTGCAATGAACTTGCGAAGCAAAGCCGCCGGAGATTTCGCGCGGCAAGGTCAGCTTCAGTTCCAATTGCACCCCGATTTTTAAGGGGTATGCGGTCCACATCAAAACCCCGCGTTGCGATAGGTTCTCGGATTCGGCGATCTGCTCTCCCGCGTTCTCATTCCCGATCACTTTGAATTTCAAGGGTAGACGTACGTTCACACGGCTATCGTTGCGGCGGTCGGTCAAGGTAGTCATCGTTTCTCCGGCGCGGGGAAGGAGTTCGCGCGATTGTGAAATTAGAAGGGGTAGGAAAATTCTATCGCGCGCCCGTCGGGTTGCAATGCCCTTTCCCGCCAGGGTGCGGAATCGGTCAGCATTGCAACCCGGACCTATAGCCCTAGTTGAGTAACCGGCTCGAGGACGGCCAATCTAAGCTCGAACCTTCGTAGCTTAGCTAGAACGCCACGAATCCGTAGGGAGCGTTCACCCCGCCGGGCACAGCCTCACCGGCAATCCCAACGAACACAGTCCGCCCAATGAAGAAAGGCGCCCCGAAGTCGAAGTAGTCCGTCGACTGGTTCGTGCCACTGTCGCTGCCCAGATCGTTAAAGACCGCATTATTTGTATTGAACAGCGTGGTGGCATCGTAGATGTTCAGTGAAGTCGTCCCGGATCCGACGCCATTCCCCAAGATCGCGATATTTGACAGCGTAGCCGTCGTGCCCGGGCTGACGCAGTAAAAACCGAATCCGTTTGTGTTTTGCCCACAATCGGAGATGCCCAGGAAGTTGAGCGTGCTCGCATCCGAAACATACAGGCCGGTCGAGCCCGTGTCCAGAAAACCGCCAAAGGCGCTACCCGTGTCGGTGTTGCAGAAGGTATCGGCATAAGAGATGCCATCATAGGTAACCAAGGGAAAATCGCCACATGGGTCCAGGGAGTAAAGTGTTGCGCTCCCCAGAGCATTGTCTGCTTGGGTGGCAATTCCAAAAGTCATCGTGCCCGTGACGGAGGTGGCTCCCGTCGCTGCAACGGCCGGCAACGTGATCACCACGCCATTCCTGTCCGTGGAGGTGAACGCCGCGACAGGGTTTGCCGCCTGCTGAAGGGTCGTCGCCGACACCTCCTCGCAGTTGCCGCTCGGGCATATGTAATACGGGTATCCCGAAAAGGCTGAGCCTGTGGCGATGCCAGTGCAGCCGCTGCCGCAATCCACGGAGCCATCGCCTATGCCCAGGATTCCATTTGCGCCCACAGTCGGTAGGGTATCGACATCTCCTCCGTTGGGAAGATTGGGGTTAACCGGGGTCGCGAGGCAGTCCGCAGGTACGGTAGCAGGGGGGGCCCCAAGAAGCTGGACGGCGATGTCTGAGGCCTTCTCCCCCGCGATCTCGACATCCGCGAATTCCATCGGTCCCCAGGTGTAGGACGTATCTCCGAACTGAGTGCACTCCTCGAGCGCGTTGCCGCCGATGGAAATCGGGGTAAGCGCTACCGAGCCGAGCGCCGAACTAAGTAGGCGCAGGCCAATCGAGCCGGTATCGATCTCCACGTTAGGAATCGTGACGCAAGTTTGCGTGCCGTGCTGGCAGACGGTGACGGTGGTGAAGATTGTATTAACGAAGCCGCCCCCTTCTCCGGTGGGGCCAAAGTTGGCCGTCACAGCCACCGAATTATTGGCGGCCGGCGTTGGGGTTGTCGCCGTGGTGCTGGAGTTGCTTCCGCCGCATCCCACCCATCCCAGCACAGAGATCACACACAGTAGGAAAGGCGCCGCCGTTGCCTTCGATCGAAATCTGGATTTCAACGCACCACCTCCGCGGAAACGCTGCTCGGAACAAAAGCGGGCACGTAGGCCCTTCCGGTGCAATTCTGCAAGTGACAGAAATTGGAGTACACAAAATCGCCCGTTTTCACGGTTATGCCCCGTCGGCGCTGGATGTGCGTCTGATCCGCTGTGGCCGTCTGAAGGTTCTCAACATACGTACCCAGCAGCTGATTTACGTTGGGCATGAAGCGGCCCTGCCAGGCAACCCCAAAAACCACACCTTGCGGCGATACATATTCTCGAACGGTCGGGCCATTTGTAGTGGTGAGTTGGTGAACCTTGTAACTCGCGAAGGTCTGGACACGATCCTCCGTCTTCATCCGCTGCTGGTCCGTGGTCACGGACGCTTCCGTTTGGCCCAGCACTGCCCATGCTGGTATCTGTGCCAGAACTAGAATCAGCAGGACGCTCAACGTAGCTTTCCTGAGCGATTGTCCTCTCCGATACATGTGTGACATTCCTTGCCCCTTTCCAAAAATGCAGGGTGATGGGGGGTTAGTAGGCTGAAGGTTCTTCACGGGCGACCCGGAGTTGTTGCGAAATGCCTGGACGCCGTTCAGTTCCCCCGTGATGGGCCCACTGATCCACTCTTCTGCCCTTCCTACCAGTTCCCTTACAGCCCAGCGACACCGGTCCTCTTTATATAACCCACTGACGCTAAATAGTTTCGTCGCGTTCCGCCGCTATTGTGTTGTAACCGTCATTCCGGCACTCTGCCTGAGCGTGCCGATCGATCCAACCACGCTTATCGACCCAGTTCCCACGGGCGCATTCGACGGCACACTGACCGACAGCGTGTAACTCGTAACCGGGTCCGTGGAACTCGAGTTGCCGCTGGAACTGCCTCCGCAGCCAATGGCCATCGCCAGCAATGTAACCGCGGCGAAACCGGGTACGAGCCTCGGCCAGGTTCGCGATTCGCCGCCGCCGGTCTCGCGCCGCCTGGAAGTAGCCAGGATGAATGCAATCGCGGCCAAGAGCACCCCCGCGGTTCCCCACCAGCCTATGACGCGATAATCCCGCGGCGGTTCCAAACTTGTCCCGACGCCTTGCGTAACCGTACACGCCGTCGGAACCGCCATGGCACCGCCGATATTGGCGGACGCAGTGCAAGTAAAAGTGGGGGTACCCACGAACCCATTCAAGCGCCTGACCTGGACCGACCCGGTAAGGCAAGCGCCTCTCTTCACGGTCAGCGACGTCGGCGAGAAAGCTAGAGAGAAATTTGCGCTTGTGGAGGCCAGTCCTGTGCTAGCCGGTGATACGGATGTCCAGTTTGTCGCCAAGGTCAAAGCACTGACCGAACCTAATCCGGTAGCCAAATCGTATCCCGTAGCGGCGTTAAATCCGATGTTGCTCACTGCTCCGCATGCGCTGCTGAACGGAACCTGATTATTCCCGATAGTGACGTCGTGGAATGCCGTGGGCGTATGTCCCGCCAAAGGATAAAGAATCGGATTGATATTTCCCCAACCCGTGGTGTGATTGGTCTCCTGGCTGATCAGCGCCAGGATTCCTGCCATCGCCGGCGGCCCAACCGATGTCCCGCCCACTGTGTCCAGTTCGCCCGTCAACGCGGCGTTGGTGCTGGCATTCCGGAATCCATTGGTCGTGCACCAGGGCGTGAGTTGGTTTGACGTCGGATCGATATACTCTGAGCAGATCAAGTACGGGTCCTGAACTGGCGAGGCGCTGAACGAGATGTCCGGCACGTCGCGCGCCGCATCGTTCGGCACTCCCGTGCCCGATTGCCATGCTGGTTTGGCGATGACGCTGCTTGCTCCTCCTCCGCCCGCGGTCAGCCCGAATTGCGCATTCGTGTCGTTCCACGCGCCCTCGGGAATGTACATGATCGCCGAGCCAGGCGTTACGTCCACGCCAGTCAGGGAGCGCCAATAAATGTGCCCAGGATCTGTCCCTTCCTGGAACTCCGTTCCGCCGACCGAAGTGACTGTCGGAAGGCTTCCCGGCATGTCCACCGCTAGCCCATCAACCGATGTATTCCCGGCATCGCAGTCCGCGGCGCCACTATCCCCGCTCGGCGCCAACACCGTTATGCCCTCGGCGTTCGCCTGCTGCAGAAGCGGCAGATAGAATCCGGAATAGCTCCCATCCGCAACGGCACCCGCCTCGCACTCTCCGTAACTTACGCTGATCACCGGCGCAAGAATGGGGCTGTGCGTTATCGCGTAATACATGGAGTCGAAGACTCCTCCGCCATTCACAGGATCGCCCACCACGAAGATGATCGTGGCATTTGGCGCGATCGCCCCGCTCCACTCCACGTCCAGGTTTGCCTCATCAATGTCGCTCGATTGCAATTCCGGGTCGTTATCGCCGGGCACAATCAAGCCCACCAGAGCGGAATTATTGGAATCAATTGGCGTCGGATCGTTTGCAGCCAATCCGGAGTTTGTGCGAAAAGCCCGCACGTCGCTCAGCGCCACATCGCTCTGCCCTATGACCACAATTTTCTGTCCCGATCCGTTGATCCCTTGCTGATATAGCGAACTAAGCCCGTAGATCGTGGCGAAATCCGGCGGTGTCACGAAGTGGTTTCCGGTTAACCCGGAAGTAAATTTCGGGCTTATTTTTCGCACCAAGCGCGGCTTCAGCGCGAAATTATTCAGCCCCCGAATCCCTGCAATCGCGTCTGCAAGCGCGGCCGGAACCGATGGACTGCTGGAATTGGCAAATTGCGCCTTCCCGTTGATTACATAGCGATGTATCTCGGTATGTAGCGCCGCCGCGACTTGCTGCGCCGATCCCCGAGCGACGATCGCGTTTTGGCTGGCCGGAATGCTCTCGACCTGAAGACCTTCGCCCTCCAGCCATCCTGTCACTTTGTTGATGTCGCCTTGGCTAAGTCCAAATCGGCTGCCGTACTGCTCGGGTGTCAGCCAGCGCTGATAATCGGGCGATCCGCGATCCTGCTGGCTGGCGAGCAGCGCATCCAGATCCGCTTGCTGTGCCGCGGACATTTTGAATACCAGGGTCACCCTCATCGGCATGGAAGACTCGACTCTGCCTTGATCGTATTGCGGCCGCGCCATTGGATGCACGTTCCCGTTCAATACCGTCGCTTGTGACTTGTCGACCGCCTCCACGATGCGGTCCTTTCGCGTTTGACCTGACAGCGACTCCGACATAAACAGCAAAATCAACAGCGCACTGAAGTACGTCACCAATGAAGTCGCTTTGGTCTGCATGGATGCTTTGTGGCTATCTCCACCTTTCGCCAGGGTTGCTGGGCGTTCGATTGGATGCCGGAGGCCTCCTCCGGGCTGTTCCGAAAACAATACGCGTTCTGAACCGCATCGGCGGTTCTCGCCAGGTTTTCGGGCGGCGGCGATAAGGTATATGCCGTCCGCGCGCCGAACTGCGAACACGATGTTCGATTGGGAAGACCCAAGTCGGCAGGACGCTCGACTAGTTTTCTACGCCCTTCCATCCTGGCGGCGGGAAAGAGATGTGCCAGAAACCCGGAGCGGGTTCGGCGAATTCCACCGGCAGGAGATAACCCTGCTGGTTGTCCACGGGCGCGCGCGTCACCCGGCAAACCTGCTTTTGCTGGGTGCGGTCGTTGATTAACTCGAACAGCGCATCCACGGGCAAATGTTTCGTGCAGACCAGCATCGCGCCATGGTCGTTCACCGACGCTGTCATCGCGCGTATCGTTACTGTTTTGCCCGACACCATCATCTCCAGCGTCACCGGAATACGAATGATCACCCTCTGGCTGCGGCGCCGTTCTTCGCCCGGCTGAAGCTGTGGCCCGGTATCCAGTTGCGGAGCTTGTTTGTTCACAATTCCAGCCCCCAGAAATCCATTGTCGGACGGATTAATTCGACGCCCAATTCCCAGCCGTCTGGACGATGGTCTCCTTTCCAGACGATGATTGCGGAGTTCGACTCGCTCGTCACCAGATTAGAAACGCGCACTTCCTGGTCCACGTTCAGTTCTTGATGCAGGAGCACCAGGCACCCATATGGGCCCACAACGCGAGTGAAGGTCTCTTCGCGGGAAGATTTCTTCGCCTCCGCGCCCTCCCACTCGATGGCCACCGGAACGCGCGAATTCAGGCGCTTGCCTCGGCGCCTTTCCGTTATCTTCGGCTCTGCTGCTGGCTTCACATGCGGATACAAGTCGTTTTCCCACTCCCCGAAAGCCTGGTCTTACCGTGAAGAGGCACACGATGTTACGAATCGGTTCCAAACTGGGTCAATGGTACGCAGGGACAGGTAGAGAAACAGGCGGCGAATCCCCCTGAAAAGCCGCACAGGCGGCGTAAGGTTATTCCCCGATAGCCAACCCTAGTCCAAAGACCCTACACTACCGCCGTTCTATGGGGGATCTATGCGACCCGTACACATTCTTTTAGCCGATGATCACGAAGTTGTGCGCAAAGGCCTTCGCGCTTTGCTCGAAACCCAGCCGGGGTGGAAAGTAATCGCCGAAGCCACCGATGGCCGCGAAGCGGTAGATAAAGCCCAGAGTATGCACCCCGACGTAGCCATTGTGGATATCGGGATGCCCTCTCTTAACGGCCTGGAAGCCACGCGCCAGATCGTGAAGAAGGCGCCGCGCACGCGCGTTCTCGTCTTGACCATGCACGACACCAATCCGCTCATCCAGCAAGTGGTCAAGGCCGGAGCTCGCGGCTACGTGCTGAAGTCCGATGTGGCCAGCGACCTGGTCTCCGCCGTCGAAGCGCTCACCCGCGACCAGACCTTCTTCACCTCGAAGGTCTCCCAGATCATTCTCGATCGCTACGTGGGCAAGTCCGATGTCCCGGAGAATGTCGCCGATCCGGATTCGCCTCTCACTCCTCGCGAGCGTGAAGTCGTTCAGCTCCTGGCGGAGGGGAAGAGCAGTAAGGAAGTTGCTGCGGTGTTGGGCATCAGCGTGAAGACAGCGGAGACGCACCGCATCAACTTGATGCGGAAGCTGGATTGCCATTCCGTAGCCGAGGTTGTTAGATACGCTGTGCGCAACTTGATTGCGGAAGCGTAATAACCCCATTTGCCCCGGCGAGGCGCGGACCTCACTGTGGCGGCTGAATCGACGATTGGCGCGGGCCAGGCCCGCCGCCATGCTTTCAGGGTCTTGCGTGCACGGACCGTTTAGTCCGTGCATTTTTTTGTGAAGAGGATTTAGGTGGCCGTCAAAATATTAATCGCTGATGATCACGAAATCGTCCGCCAAGGCATCCGCAGGGTGCTCGAAGTGAAGCCCGAATGGGAAATTTGCGGCGAGGCTTCCAATGGCCAGGAAGCCGTCCGCATGGCCCAGGAGCTTTCTCCCGACATTATAATCATGGACGTCACCATGCCGGTGATGAGCGGCTTCGAAGCTGCCGACGAGATCTCCCGGCTTCCGCTCGGCTCTCGAGTACTGTTCTTTACCATGCACGATTCCGGTAGTATGGCTGGCTCGGTGCGCAAATCGGGAGCGCACGGCTACGTCGTCAAATCTCGCGCGGCGCAAGACTTAGTTCAGGCTCTCGAGCGGCTTCTGAGGGGCGGTACCTTCTTCGATTCAGGCATGTACGCTCACTAGCCTTCAGAAACGCCGCGCTGCGCTCCCCGCCGTAAAGGGTTCAAATCCGCACAGGCATCAGCCGCTCCCACGTAAGGTGAATTCGCCACCTGAATCCATTGCTGCACCTATTTCGACTGGCCCCCACACGCGGTAGCTTCTCCTGACGGTAGTCTAAATACCGAATCATTCGAACGTGAGGCCACATTTATGCCGAAACCGGCACGAGTAGCAATCCTTATGGTCACCATGGTGATTTTTGCCATTGCTATGCTGGACCTTGTACGATCCAAAGTAGAAGCCAGTGGACACGCGTTCCGCAGCGCTGCCGTCCAATACTCCAGCCTGAAAAAGATTTATACCGCGCCGGCCGATTTGCTTCGGGGAGCCCATCCCGCCGCCGAGGTAGGGGCCGATAAAGGCCAGTAGCCTCGTCGCTTCCTCACCCAAGCAGAAAAACGAACGCCAGAAATCGATCGGAATTATGGTGTCTCGGCAGGACCTTGCGAGAGGCCGAACCTACGGTCGGAGGCCGTCTTTTCGACGCCCACAGACGCAGGCGTTTTGCGGGCAGAATAAGCGTAAGTTTAATTCCTACAATAAGATACGAAAGTTAGGCGTTGATCGACAGCACGACTTCAGGCCGCACTTCCGCTTCCGAGCGCCTCCACCTGTAGGCCACGTCAACCGCATTGCTGTCGCAATGTGGGCAGCGCCCGTGTCTGCTCAACATTTCGATCATCTGAAGGCAATTCGCGCAAAACCATTCGCTTTCGTTCTTCCGTTGCATCTCCTGCCCCCTTTTTTCTCTGCCCATGCCTGGCACTGGGATAACACCCACTGGTGTAACAATGGATTCGACGCCACCGTATGCTCTTAGGGTGCATGGGAGAAACCTGAGTCCACAATCCGGCAAAACCCTAGGTCGGCAGTCGGTTTTTATTGATTTACCTGAGGGCCGGTCCGTCTCCGAAAGGCCGTTCCCAAAAACTCCTGATCGTGCAGGAGTTAAGCTCGCTATCCGCGGAAATGGCTTTCGCAGCCGGTAGGGGAACTTAGATAAGAAGAGGTTTTCTAGTGCTCTTTATACGCTGACGTTTTCCACATCCGGAACAGGCCCCGCCGGCTCAGGGTACCGGCGGGGCTGGTTCGCCAACTACCTTCCCCTGAACTGATCTATTGATGCAGAAATGCCGAACAAGGGGCAATCTCGCGCACTCGTGCGCGTCGGCTTAATGACATGGGCTACGCCGTTCGCGCTAGAATGTTTGCATACTCGGGAGCCTGAAAATCGTATGGCATTCCCTAGCCAGCGCGAACGCAGGGCGTCGCGTTTTCGCTGGAGTGCCGCTCGGGTAAATGCCTGCCACCCATAGTGGCGGCAAGTTGATTTGCACCGATGCATCGATCCATCATCCGCGAATTGGAAACCCTCCTCGGCGCCTCGGGAATTCTGTCCAACTCCGAGGATCTGCTTCTCTATGAATATGACGGCTCCATCGAGGAGTCGCATCCTGACGCCATCGTTTTCCCGGCCCGCAAGGAAGACGTCGTCGCGATTGTGACCCTGGCCAACCGCTACAGTCTCCCCATCGTCGGGCGGGGCGCGGGCACCGGACTCTCCGGCGGCGCTTTGGCGCGGCGAGGCGGCATTGTTATCTCTTTCTCGCGCATGAACCACATTTTGGAAATCGATCCTGAAAATCGGCGGGCGGTCGTCGAGCCGGGTGTTGTGAATCTCGACCTCTCGCGCGCCGTCGAAAAGTACGGCTTATACTTTGCTCCCGATCCGTCCAGCCAGAAATCCTGCACCATAGGCGGCAACGTCGCCGAAAACTCCGGCGGCCCGCATACGCTTGCCTATGGCGTTACTTCCAACCATGTCACCGGTCTCGAGTTGGTCCTGCCGGACGCCAAAGTTGTGCGCGTCGGTGGACGAGCGATGGAAACTCCCGGTTACGATCTCACCGGCCTGGTGGTCGGTTCCGAAGGAACCTTCGCCCTGGTTACGGAAATCACGGTAAAACTTTTGCGCCTGCCCGAAGACGTGCGCACCTTGCTGGCCATATTCGATTCCCTCGAAGAAGCCACAGACAGCGTCGTGGAGATCACCGCTCGCGGAATCACTCCCGCCGCTTGCGAAATGCTCGACGGCTGGACGCTTCGGGCCGTCGAGGCTTACGTTCACGCCGGCTTTCCCTTGGATAGCGCCGCGGTGTTATTGATGGAGGTGGAAGGCTTGCACGAAGCTGCCGAGGCGCAAGCCGCCGAAATCGGCGAAGTTTGCCTCGGGCATCATGCGCGCGAGGTGCGCCGCGCGCGCGACGGCCGTGAACGCGCTCTGCTCTGGAAGGGCCGCAAGGAGGCGTTCGGCGCCATCGGCCGCGTATCGCCATCCTACTATGTGCTGGATGGCGTGATCCCGCGCACCAAACTCACGCCCACGCTGCTGCGGATCGAGGAGATCTCCAAGCGCTTCGGCCTGGTCATCGGAAACATTTTTCACGCCGGAGACGGAAATCTCCACCCGCTGATCCTTTTCGATCATCGCGATGCCGATCAGTTCCGGCGCGCCCGAGCCGCCGGCGATGAGATCATGCGCCTTTGCGTGGAGATGGGCGGCACGCTCACGGGAGAGCACGGCGTGGGCATGGAAAAAAACGAGCTTATGCCGCTGATGTTCAGCGAATCGGATTTGGACTTGATGCGCAAGGTCCGCGCCGTCTTCAATCCGGCGGACATGCTCAATCCCGATAAGGTCTTGCCCCTCGGCAAAGGTTGCGGCGAAACGCGCCTGCAACCGTTCCCGGTATCCGCCGCTGGAAAAGCATGAGCCAGCTTGCGCCCTCGCTCACCTCGCGTCTCGCCGACCTTGTCGGTCCCACCCGCGTAATCGCGGAAGCAGCTTCGCTTGCTGCATGCGAAGTCGATGGCCGCAGCCCTTCCGCGATTCTGCAGCCCAATTCGGCGGCGGAGATCGCGGAGGTTCTTCGTTTCGCATCCGCCGAGCGCCTTGCGGTGATCCCCACCGGAGGCAGAACCCATCTAGGGATCGGCATGCCGCCACGCCAATACGATCTGGCCCTCGACCTTTCACGAATGAATAGAGTTCTGTCCTGCGAGCCGCGCGATCTCACGCTCGGCATCGAGCCGGGGGTCACCTGCGCCGTTCTCGCTCGCGAGCTCCGGCAAAAAGGCCAATTCTTGCCCATCGCGCCGCCATTTAACGATCAAGCCACTCTGGGCGGAGTGGTCGCTGCGGGCGCCGATAGCCCGCTGCGCTATGGTTATGGCGCCACGCGGGATTTCTTGCTGGGGGTCGAGTTCGTCACCGGCGGAGGCCTCATTTGCAAAAGTGGCGGACGCGTCGTGAAAAACGTCACCGGTTACGACCTGCACAAGCTTTTCGTCGGTTCGCTGGGCACACTGGGAATCATTACGCGCCTGAATTTTCGCACTTTCCCTCTTCCCCAGCTCAGACGGATATTCCTCATCGCTTTCGACGCTTCTTCCCGCGCCTTCGAGTTTTGCCGCTTGCTTGTAAATTCTCCGCTGGATCCAAAGGTGCTGGAGGTTATTGATTCGGGAACGGCGGCCCTTTTCCAATCGCGCGGGATAGATTTCCTGCCGGCTGGCTCCTGGCTCGTTGCCGTCGAGGCGGCTGGCCACGAATCCGTTCTGACGCGCCACGAACGTGATCTCGCGTCGATCTCTCGAGAGGCCGGTGCCGCCGCATTTATTGCGCTCGAAGAGTCCCAGCGAGATCAGCTCTTCGCTTGCCTCTCTGAATTTCAGTCCATCGCGCTGGCCGCAAATCGACCCGCCGTGATTTTTCGCGTCCCCATCCTGCCTTCGGCCATGCCCAGACTGTTGGAAAAAATCCGCAGCCTGGCCGGTCATCATGGCCTTACCTGTGCCATCCTCGTTCGCGCTCTTGGCGTCGTTTACGTTGCGCTTCTATCGCCGGAGCAATCCCCGGTGGAATCCAACACCCGCTCCGCGCTGATAAGCTGCTCACGTTCGATGGTCGATCTATTTATCAGCCAGGGCGCGCTGCCCGCGATTGAGCGTTGCCCCCTCGATGTAAAAGCCGCGCTCGACGTCTGGCCGCCTCCCGGCCCCGAGAACGAAATCGCGCAGCGCCTCAAGCGCGTCTTCGACCCGCGCGAGATTCTCTCCCCCGGCCGTTTCCGAGGAGGCATCTGATGGCCCCGCCGGAAACGCCGCCGGAAAAAATGCAGAAAGTCTGGCGAGTCGTCCGAAACGCCCCCGCGAACGCCGCAGCCTAGTGGTTTCCGCGGCCCGGACCGCCCGCGTGACGTGGATTACCTGCATTGCGTTCACTGCGGCCTATGTCTGAACGAATGCCCCACCTATCGTCTTTGGGGCCAGGAAGCCGATTCGCCGCGTGGCCGCATCCGTCAAATGATTCTCGTCGATGAGGGACGCCTGCCGCTCGGCGATTTTTTTGTCCAGCACATCGATCGATGTCTCGATTGCCGCGCTTGCGAGAGCGCCTGCCCCTCGGGCGTGGAATACGGAAAGCTCGTAGAAGGCGCCCGCGCGCAGATCGAACAGAATTATCGCCGCCCACTCTCCTCGCGCATCGCGCGAAGCCTCGTTTACCGCCATTTGCTTCCTTACCCCGAGCGCATTGCCGCCGCGGCCCGCCTCGTGCGGTTTTACCAGCGTTCTGGTTTGCAATCCCTGGCGCGCGAATCGGGGCTGCTTCAGCTGCTCGGCTTGGCCGATCGCGAAAAACTCATGCCGTCGATCGAGAACGAATTCTTCTTCTCGCGCCTCGGCCAGACGTTTGCCGCTCAAGGCCAGCGCCGCGCACGCGTGGCGCTCTTCGCAGGCTGCATTTCGCAGGTGAGCTTCGCCGCCTTGCACGAAGCCACCATCCGCGTGCTGGCCGCCAACGGCTGCGACGTCGTCGTTCCCAAGGGGCAGCTTTGCTGCGGAGCCCTCGCCGCGCACGCCGGCGTTCGCGACGTTGCTCGCCGCCTGGCGCGTGCCAATCTGGACATTTTCTCGCGCGACGACTTCGACGCCGTGATTACCAACGCGGCCGGCTGCGGCTCGACGCTAAAAGAGTACGACCAGCTGTTTCCCGAAGACGATGCCGCCTGTCAGAAGGCTCGCGCGTTTCGCGGCAAGATGCGCGACGTCACGGAATTCCTCGACGAGTTGGGCCTCGTCGCGCCTTTGCGCCAGCTGCCCCTACGCGTCACCTATCAGGACTCCTGCCATCTCGCGCACGGCCAAAAAATCCGCGAAGCGCCCCGGCGCCTGATTCGCGCCATTCCTGGAGTCGAGCTAGCCGAGATGCGCCTGGCGGATCATTGCTGCGGCTCGGCGGGGGTCTACAACGTCACGCAAACCGAAGCTTCCTTGCAGTTGCTGGCGGGCAAAATGCGCTGTGCCGCGGAAACCAAAGCGCAAGCCATCGTAACCGCGAATCCCGGCTGCCTTCTGCAAATGCGCGCCGGGAGTGAGATACACCATACGGGGCAAGAGGTGCTGCACGTCGTGGAACTGCTCGACCGCGCCCTCGCCGTTGCCCCAGCGTCGGCCACTTCTCGCCGGTCGGCTTCGGCTACTTCTCGCCAATAAGGTAGCGGCATCCCGCCGGCCCCATCCGCGCCGCGTGCCTCGTGCCGGCCGCAACGTCGCAGCGCTCTCCCGCGCGATACGTTGTGCTCTCGCCGCCCACCGTCAGCGTCATCTCTCCCTCGAGAATGACGTGCGCAGTCTCTACCGCATGTGTGTGTTCGGAATAGTTCTGGTCGGGCCCGTCCTGCCAAATGTAAGTATGACCAAAGCCTTCGCTGTGCAGTTTCTTTTCCAGCTCCGTCACGTTCATGCCCCTGCTCCCCGAAACCAAACCATCTTCCGCCTCTACCGTTGAGGCATGAACATTCGTGCCGCCACCCGAGTCACCAGCCGCCGCGGTGCGATCCTCTGCGCTTCGACGCTCAGCCAATTGCGAGCCCCGGAAATAACGCGCGGCTTGCCTTCCGCCAGCGCCTGCAATCCCACGCGCGCCACCTTCTCGTTCGGCTCCTGGGGTCCCGCCATATGCAAAGGCTGATGCGCGACCTCGTGGAATTCGCTCACCGTAGAGCCGGGGCACAGCGCGCACACGTGAACGCCGTATCTCCGGGCCTCCTCCGATAGCCCTTCGGCAAACAACAAGTCGAAGCCCTTCGTCGCGGCGTAAGTGCTGATATAAGGGACCGGCTGGAAGGCTGCCGTCGAAGCCACGATCAGGACGTACCCCGAGCGCCGCTCCACCATTGCCGGCAGAAATAGATGAGTCAGATGAACCACAGATGCCACGTTCACCTGCACCATATCCAACAACGGCTGAGCTGCGGCTTTATGGAATTCGCCGTATGCGCCAAAACCGGCGTTATTGATCAGGATTTCGATCGGCAGGCGCTTCTCTTCGACGAAGCGGAAGATTTCGCCCGGAGCTTGAGGCCGCGCCAGATCGGCTGCATAAACCTCCGTCCGAACTTGATGGCGCGCCGCGACCTCCTGGGCGAGCCGCGCCAGCCGGTCGCCGCGCCTGGCGGTCAGAACCAGGTTCGCACCCTTGGCCGCCATCTGTTCCGCCAAAGCCCAGCCGATGCCCGAACTCGCGCCGGTTACCAAAGCCCATTTGCCTCTCCATTTTTCCATAGAGGCCTCCCGCAAATGAGCATACTTCAGTTGTCTGGAAAATGAGAGTTGTCTGGAAAATGAGCCAAGAACCTCCGAAGGCGCTTACGCCTTCCGGTTCCCGATTAGGTCTTCGAGGTCCAGGATGGAATTACGGTCTGTCTCAACCGTTCGCCTTCGAACTTCAGGCGGTTCAGCAGGCGGCGCGCCCACACGAATTCGGCCGCGAGCATGGCCAGCCCCCCTAGGATGGCTACCCAGCCCGGCGCGGGAGTCACCAGCATCACGATACCGACCAGCAACAAGGTAAAGCCGCCAACAATCTTGGCAAACCTCTTGATCTGTTGACTCGCCTCGGCTGACACAGCACCCTCCCACCCATTCAAGCCTACACTGGATTGCCGCAACTTACCGTTTAGATGGTACAAACTCCCTTACGGATTCGGGCTTAGCCTGTACTCCGAGCAATTCTCTTGCCGTAGAAGTAAACCAGCCTCTATCCAGCGCTTTGGCCATATTTACCTGTAAGTTACGGCTTGTTTTGCCCTGAATGCCGATTAGAATGGCCTTCTTACATATCCATTTTTCGGGAGAAATTGTCTTCCGCACCACAAAACGGGGTTCCAGTACGGTCTCGCGACTTCCGCCCGCCGGGGATAGCCTCCCGATTCGGGTTGCTTTCGCCCCACCCAGCAGGCTATAGTTAGGGTTGCTTTTCAGAGGAGTGAAGACTTTGCGTTGCCACGCGATCTGTTGTCCTTGTTGTCCGCTTCGATGCTCTGGCGTCGCGAGGGAAATGGTCTAGAACCCGAAGATAGAACGCTCCGACCAACCCACCGCCAGAGTCGACATGGCAGGTGGGTTTTGTGTTTTTCGGCGTGAGAGTCAAAGAGCCGAGCGCCTGAGAACACCTGAGAACAAAAAAGAAGAGATGACGGAAATGTCCACCACGGTAGAAAGCATTCACGCGCCCGTCGCCAATCGCGGCTTGAGCCAGCTCAAGGCCCTCGAAGCGGAAAGCATCTATATCCTTCGCGAAGCGGCCGCCGAATTCGCGCGTCCGGTGATGCTCTACTCCATTGGAAAAGACTCCTCCGTGATGTTGCGGCTGGCCCAGAAGGCGTTTTATCCCGGCCACATTCCCTTTCCGTTGCTCCATATCGACACCAGCTATAAGTTCCCCGAAATGATCGCTTTCCGCGACTCCTATACCAAGGAGATCGGCGCAAAGCTCATCGTCCACCAGAATCGCGAAGCCCTGGAACAGGGCGCCAATCCCTTCGCTCTGGGAACGCAAAAATGCTGCGGCTTACTCAAGACCAAATCCCTGCTCGATGCGCTGGCCGAGGGTGGGTTCGACGCGGCTTTCGGCGGAGCCCGGCGAGATGAGGAAAAATCCCGGGCCAAGGAGCGAATCTATTCGTTCCGCGACCGTCAGGGACAATGGGACCCCAAGAACCAACGCCCCGAGTTGTGGAACGTCTTCAACTCGCGCATCAACAAAGGCGAGTCGATTCGCGTTTTTCCCCTCTCCAATTGGACCGAACTCGACGTCTGGCTCTATATCCAGCAGGAAAATATCCCCATCGTGCCGCTCTATTTCGCTCGCGAGCGCCGCGCGGTCATCCGCGGCGGCTCGATTGTGCTCATTCATTCCGACAAGGAACTCCAGCCCGGCGAGCAGTCCCAGCTTTTGCACTGCCGCATGCGCTCCCTCGGCTGCGTTCCGTGCACCGGCGCGATCCGCTCCCAAGCCGATACGCTTCCCAAAATCATCGAGGAGATGTTCTCCTTCCGCCGCTCGGAGCGCGAGAATCGCGCCATCGATCACGACGAAGAGGGGTCGATGGAGCTGAAGAAGAGAGAGGGCTACTTCTAGTGCCCGGCGCGACGCAGAGCGCAACTTCCGCCGCCGCCGCTTCTGAAGTCGAGGATAGCCTCGACCTCGGCCTGGCTCTCGGGCTGGATAAGGAACTGCTGCGCTTCACCACCGCCGGCAGCGTCGACGACGGCAAGTCCACCCTGATCGGCCGCCTCCTGCACGACTCCAAGGCGATTTACGAGGACCAATTGGCCTCCGTGCGCGGCAGCCGCTTCAATCGTTCCGGCGGCCCCATCGATTTCGCCCTCCTCACAGACGGCCTGCGCGCCGAACGCGAACAAGGCATCACTATCGACGTCGCCTACCGCTACTTCGAGACCCCGGCGCGAAAATTCATCATCGCCGATACGCCCGGTCACGAACAGTACACTCGCAACATGGCCACCGGCGCTTCCACGGCCGACCTGGCCATCATTCTGGTGGACGCCACGCGCGGAGTGCAGGCCCAAACTCGCCGCCACGCTTACATCGCCTCCCTGCTCGGCATCGCCAACGTCGTCGCGGCCATCAACAAAATGGATTTGGTCGGCTATAGCGAAGACGTCTTTTCGCGGTTGAACGATGAATTCCTCGCTCTCAGCCGCCAACTGGGAATCGAGCGCGTAGTCGGCATTCCCATCAGCGCCCTCGCCGGCGATAACATCATCAATCTCAGCGATCGCACGCCCTGGTACCAGGGCCCCACGCTTCTTCGCCATCTCGAGAGCGTGCCGGTGCGCCTTCATACCCGGCACGAGCCGGTGCGGTTTCCGGTGCAGTTCGTGCTCCGGCCGGATGCCAATTTCCGCGGATTCGCGGGGCAATTGGCCAGCGGAACAATTCGCCCCGGCGATGCGCTCCTGGCGCTGCCATCGCGCCGGACCACGCGCGTCCGCAGCGTCGTAAGCTTCGACGGCGAGAAACCCGAAGCCTTTGCTCCCATGTCCACCACCCTCACGCTCCAGGAGGAGATCGACCTCAGCCGCGGGGATATCCTGGTCTCTCCGGACGCTCCTCCGCGCGTCTCTTCCCATCTGGAAGCCATGGTCGTGTGGCTGGACGCCAAGCCCATGGCCCTCGGGCACAGCTATTTGATCAAGCACAACGTCCGCAGCTCGCGCGCCAAGGCCACCAAAATCGGCTTTCGCATGAATATGCACACGCTCGAACGCGAGCCCGCCTCCGAGTTGCATATGAACGACATCGCCGCGGTTGAGTTTGAAACCGCCAGCCCGATGTTCTTCGATCCCTACAAGCGGAATCGCGTGACCGGAAGTTTCATCCTGATCGATCCGATTTCCAACGCCACCGTCGGCGCCGCCATGATTGAGCGGGAGCTCGCGCCGCAAGCCGAACATTCTTTGCCGCACGATGTTCGCGCCGCCAAGCCCGAGGCCCGGCCCATAACGGCGCCGCTAACGAACGAAGATCGATACCGCCACCACGGGCACTACCCCTCGGTTATTTTTACCGGGAACCGTCTCGCCCTCGCGCGCTCTTTGGAAAGCGCGCTCTTTGCGCGAGGTTTTGAAGTCCTGCATCTGGCCGGCGCTGAGCTGTCGCCGGAGCGTTTAGAGACCGTGCTGAGCCTCGCCAACTCGCTCGGGCTGGTGGTGATTCTCTCGCTGGAGCAGTCGCAGGAGGCGGATAGCTCGCGCCGCCAGCTGCCGTGGAAGCAGTTGGCCGCCGAGCATGGCTTCCGCTTTACCTTTGATCTTCCGGAACAGACCTTGCCTCCCGACGACGCGCTAGCGGTGCAGAGCGTCCTGGCGCTCCTTTCGCCCGTGCTCCTTCCGGTCGATCGAGATCGAGGCAATTGAACCGGCGCGCCAGCTGGCATGAGGACGGAAATGCAATCGACCGAACAGCAAGCTTTAGAGTTGCAAAATCAAGCCGAAGGCTGGGACCTTCAGGAAAGCCTGAAGTGGGGCCTCTCGCAATTTGGCAAGTCGCTGGCCATAGCTTCGAGCTTTGGCGCGGAAGACGTGGTGCTCATCGACCAGGCCTCCAGGCTCGGCCTGGACTTCCGCGTCTTCACTTTGGATACAGATTTCCTCTTCCCCGAAACGTACGCGTTGATTGACGCGGTCGAGAAACGCTATGGAATCCAGGTCGAGCGAACCCATTCCGAGTTCACCCCGGAGCAGCAGGCCGCGCGTTTTGGCGAAGCCTTATGGGCTTCGCAGCCGGATCAATGCTGCCAATTACGAAAGGTAGAGCCGCTCAAGAAAATGCTGTCCGGCCTGAAGGCCTGGGTCACCGGCGTGCGCCGCGATCAGGCGCCCACGCGCGCCCATACCCGCAAACTTGAATGGGATGCCAAGTTTGGCCTTGTGAAACTCAATCCGATCGCCGATTGGAATGCCGACCAGGTGTGGGAGTACATCCGCGCCAGCAACGTCCCCTACAATCCTTTGCACGACCGCAACTATCCAAGCATCGGCTGCACCTACTGCACGCGGCCCGTGCAGCCCGGCGAGGACCCGCGCGCCGGCCGTTGGTCCGGATTCAACAAGATTGAGTGCGGCCTGCACCTCAAAACCTGACGCATAACCCACGTTTTCATTCCGAGGAGCGGGCGCGCCTTTTGCGGCGACGAGGAATCTGCTTTTCGCGTCCCTCGCTCACCGCTTGCACGTTTTCATCCTTCAGCTGTCATTCTGAGGAGCGGAGCGCGTCTTTTGCGCCCCGCCCTGCCGGGGCGACGAAGAATCTCTCTTTCCTAAGCGCGGCCAGTTTCTCTCGTGTGGGATGCCAGAGTTCCTGCGGATTCCGCTTTCGCTGTCGCCGCCACTTCGCCCACCACCAGCAATGCCGGCGCAGGTAGCGCTGGCACGCTCGCCAGCGACGATACGTCGGTGCGAAAAACTTCTTCCTTTGGCGTCGTCGCCTGCGAGACAATCAGGCACGGCGTCTCGGCTGAAAAGCCTGCTTCACGCAACGCCCGCGCAAGACGTTCGTAATTGCTCCCCGGCATGTAGATCACCAGCGTGGTGCCGCCGCGGGGCAGCGCCTTCAAATCTCTTTCCAATTCGCCCTCCCGCCGGTGCGCGCTTAGGAAGACCACCTGGGACGCAACGCGCCGGTCCGTGAGCGCGATCTGTGCGCTGGCCGCGGCCGCCGACGCTGCCGTCACGCCAGGGATCACCTCGAACTCGATTCCAGCTTCGCGCAACGCGGAGATCTCCTCGCCCGCGCGTCCGAAAATCAAGGGATCGCCTCCCTGCAATCGCACGACTGTCTTTGCCGTGGAGGCGTAGCCGATCAGCAGCGCGTGGATCTCCTCTTGCGTAATCGATTTCGCGCCGCAGCGCTTGCCCACGTCGTACAAAGCCGCCCCCGCCGGAACGATCTCCAAAATCTCCCGCGATACCAGCGCGTCGTGTAAAACCACGTCCGCAGTCCGCAGCACGCTCCAGGCCTTTCGCGTCAGCAACTCCGGATCGCCCGGCCCCGCCCCGATGAAATAGACCTTGCCGTGACCCTCAGCGCCAAGAGGAGTTCGCCGCGCTTGAAACTCCGCAAAAGCGCGTTCGCTCGAAAGCTCTTTCAGAATGGCCCGCCGGTTTTCGGGAGAGATATCACGCCGGAATAGCTCCTGCCGCTGCCGCCCGATCTCCTCCAGCCAATCCGCGTACTCGGGACCGAAGCGCTCTTCCAGTTCGCGACGCAGCCGTTGCGCCAGAAAAGGCGAATCCCCCGCGGTGGAAATCGCGATCTGCAAAGCCCCCCTGCGCATCACGGAGGGGTAATAAAAATCGCAGCGCTGCGGCTCGTCCACTGCGTTGCACAGGATGCCTGCTTGCTGGCAGCGGCGAAAAATCTCCTCGTGCAGTTCAGCGGAGTCCGTCGCGGCAACCACCAGAAAAACCCCGTCGAGATCGGACGGCAAAAACTCATGCTGCTCCCAGACAATGCCACCTAGACTCGCAGCCTCGCGGATGCCCCGCGTAGCTTCCGGCGCCACCACGCGCACCTCCGCGCCGCAGCGCACCAGGCCCTGCATCTTCGCCTCGGCTACCGGGCCGCCGCCCACCACCAGGCACGGCCTTCCCGCGAGTTTCAGAAACAGTGGAAATAGCTCGTTCATTTCGTCATGGTCCGCCCGCCTGCCGCTCCGTGGTCTCTTACCAAGTTCTCCACTTCTCGGCTTCGCTTCCTAGAAACAAAAAACCCACCGGCGCTAAGTTCTTGCGGTGGGTTCTGCTCGTTTAGATTGCGCCCCCGCTAAACCAGCTTCCTCCCATCGCCTGAGGAAAAACGACAAGCGCAACACAGCGCCGAAAGCGTATTGTGACCCCAAATCATAGATTTAATTGTAAGTTCTTGCCCTCCACAAGGTCAATTCCTCGGCTGCACTGGCTTCGCGGCTCGGCCAAATGTCAGCGACAACTCGTAAAGCGAATGGCCCCCGCGTTTGAAGGATTTTCCTGATTGCGCGCCCATCAGCCAGAGCATGAGATGAAGTTGGGACACGTCGCGCGACTGACGTCGAGTGTCACTTAAGGAGGTACAAGTCCGTGAGATTTCTCAAAGTAATCGCTCCTCTATTGGGTTTAGCCCTGCTAGCGGCTTTGCCGCTCAGAATAGCCAGGGCCGACGAGTACAACAAATTAACGATCTTTACATTCAGTGGTCCTGTGGAATTGCCTGGTGTCACTCTTCCGGCGGGCACCTACGAATTCAAGCTGATGTCTTCTGCCGCGGATCGCAACATTGTCGAGGTTTTCAACAAGGACATGACCAAACTGTACGCCACCATTCTGACCATTTCCGACTATCGCCCGGAGCCCAGCGATAAGACCATCGTCAGGTTCTCCGAAACGACGGCCGGCGCGCCGGAGGCCATCAAGGCCTGGTTTTATCCCAGCGACACCTACGGTCAGGAATTCGTGTATACGAAGACCCGGGCTAGGGAACTCGCGAAAGCGACGAATGGGCCGGTTCCATCCATGCCCGACAATTTGAAATCAGATATCACCGCGCCGGCCAAGACCGGCTCGGAGCAAAGCGTGACGGCCATGAAGGAAGCGTCGCTGAAGGCAGAGCAGCCAAATGGGAGCGAAAAAGAGGTCTCTCAATCCTTCGCGACGAAGCCCACTGCCGAGTCCAAGGAGAACACCAAACACCAAGTGAACACCGAAACTGCGAGCAACCAGCATTAGCCCGCAGGCCCATCCTTCGGGTTGACGCCCTCCGTTGACGGCGAGCCCGCGAGTCTCGGGACGCGCGGGCTCGCTCGGCGCTCGGCTACCAGCGAGGGGTCGCGAGCGGTATGATTGTTGCCAGACTCCGAGTGAGCCCTCGAAGTAAGCCTATGAATAGGTTGTCGCCGCGCATCTGTCTACTCGCGTTCGCATGCTTGCAAATTCTCGTCGCCTTATCGCCGAACGCTCTCGCGCAACAAAAGAATCCCCAAAATTTCGCGATATCCAAGGACGTTGACCTCGTTTTGCTTCCTGTGATGGTCAGGAACGCGAAGGGGCAATTCGTATCCGGCCTCGACGCCTCCGATTTCCGCGTCTACGAAAAGGGACGCCCGCAGAAGATCTCCCTGTTTCGCAGTGAAGACGTCCCGGTGACCGTTGGGATTCTCGTCGATCACAGCAGAAGCATGGCGGCTTGGCGAGACCAGGTGATCCGGGGCGCCGGGGCCTTTGTTCAGGCCAGCAATCTCCAAGATAAGGAGTTTGTCGTGAACTTCGGAAACTCCGCCCGATTGACTCTCCCGCCGAACGTGCAATTCACAAGTAATGCGGAAGAGTTGCAAAATGCTTTGTCGGTGCCTTACGCGAGCGGGAAAACGACCTTGTACGACGCCTTAGCCGCCGCACTGCAACACATCCAGGCCAGTACGCCCAACAAGAAGGTCCTTCTCCTGATCAGCGACGGCGGAGATAACGCCAGCCAGCGAAATTTCTCGGAAGTGCTCAAAATGGCGCAGACGGCCAATGTTCTCATCTACAGCATCGGCTTGCTGGATGAGCTCAGCGCCGATCAAAACCCGGGCGTGCTCAAGAAACTTGCGCTGGCCACCGGAGGCGAGTCCTATTTTCCCGCCTCCGAAGCAGAACTCATCGCCGATTGCCGCCTCATCGCCCGCGATATCCGTCATCAGTACACGCTGGGCTACAATCCCACTGACGATAACGACAGCGGATACCGCAAGATTCGTGTGCGTGTGTCGGCGACTGGTCGCGGCAAGCTTATCTTCAGAACGCGAACCGATTATTTCTTGCCACCAGCCACGCCGCCACGGATTGGCTCAAAGCACTCGGATTGACCCGATCTTTTCCCTGCCTCAGCCGCTTCGGTTCTGACGCACAAATGCCGACGAGGCTTCCATTGGAGTCCGTTCGTTTGGTACTCCTGAGCTGAGAATAAGCCCGCCGCCGGGGTTGCGAGTCAAGGAATTCGCAGCGTCCGCTTTAGCCAACAACGAATTACCGCATTAGCAACAGCTTTCGGCCGCTCGCGCCAGCCTGGGGCTTTTTCGCGTTATTTTGGACTCTTACGCCGCCTCACGGGCGTGCATTGGGCACGTCTGTCAGCTGCGTGGCGTCACATGAAACGACACTTCTGCATCGCATTCCTCTTGGCCGTCGTGGCGCTGGCATACAGCAACACGCTTGTGAATTCGTTTACCCTGGACGACAGAATCTATATCGACCTCAATCCGCAGGTGACCGACGCTTCACTGCGCGGCCTCTTCGCCGCCAATAAGCTTGCCAATGTGTTCAGGCCGCTGACCTTCGCCACCCTGGCGCTGAATTGGAAGCTCGGCGAAACACGGCCCTTCGGTTATCACCTTTTCAACTTGCTTCTGCACGGGGCGGCGACCTTGATGTTTTATTTCCTCCTGGAGGCAATTTTCTTTGAACTATCCCAGGGAGCGCCATCCCCGCGAGACAAACTGGTGGCTTTCGCGGCGGCGCTGATCTTTGCCGTGCATCCCATCCACACCGAAGCCGTTTCATCCATCGTGGGACGCGCCGAAATTCTTGCCGCGGGCTTCATCTTCGCGGCATGGATTTTCCATCTGAAGGACAGCCCCATTGCTGCGTCGATCTGTTTCGCGCTGGCATTGCTGTCGAAGGAGTCGGCGGCCGCCTTCCTGCCGCTGATTCTCGTGGGCGATTACGCGCGCGGGAAATGGAAGCCGCGGCTCTCGTATGCGCTGGTCACGGGTCTGACGCTCGTGTACCTCGCGGTGCTTTGGAAAGTTCAGGGAGGACATCTGGGCCGCGCCAGCATCAACCCCCTGGATAATCCGCTGGCCGGTCTCCCGGCGGGATGGAGAGTCCTGAACGCGCTGCGCGTATCGTGGAAATATGTCGCGCTGCATTTTTATCCCGCCAAGCTCTCCTGCGACTATTCCTTCAACGCCATTCCGGTTTATCGCGATTGGCGCCACACGCTGCCGGCGCTCTTTGCCGCGCTCGTGGTCGCCGCGGCCTGGATCGCTGCAATTGCCAAGCGCAAGGGCACGTTCATTCTGGTCGGAGCGATCTACCTGATCGGTTTCGCGACCACCGCAAACATCCTGCTCCCCACCGGAACGATCATGGGCGAGCGGCTGGCCTATCTTCCCTCCGCTGGTTTTTGCCTGCTCGTCGCTCTCGGATGGAGCTGGCTGCGCGATCGTCAAAAACTTGTGGCGCTGGCTGCGCTGACCGCCGTCGTCGGCGGCTTCGCCATGCGCACTCTGGTGCGCAACCGGGATTGGCGAGACAATCTCTCGCTTTTCGAGGCGGGTGTGCGCGCCGTGCCGGGCAGCGCGAAAATGCACTCCGGCCTGGGCGCACAGTACCTGGCCGAAGGGCGCATCGATTTGGCCGGGCCGGAACTCGAAGCGGCGTTGCGCATCAATGCCAACTATCCCGACGCCATGGAATCGTACGGCCTTTTGCAATCGACGATTGGAAATTATCAGGGCGCCGGAGTGCTGATGGAGCGCGCGCTGAACATGAGCAATCGGGATAATCCCAATTACGATTTCATGGCCGTGAATTTCGCCGCCGTTTTGATGCAGACCGGCCACCAGGACGCGGCGCTCGATCTGCTGAATCGCGAGATCAGCGAATCGCCCCGGTACGCGCGAGCCTGGGCCAATCGCGCGGTCATTCATTACCAGCAGGGAGAAACCGGACCCGCTCGCGCCGACGCGGAGACGGCTTTGCGCCTGGAGCCCGACAACAAGCAGGCCCACAACCTGATGAGTCGGCTGGATGGCTCGGCAGAAGCGGCATCTCCAAAATAAAACAATTCCCGTTGTGATCGGCGCGTGCCGCCGAGTTCACAGCCGGGGCTTCGTTCCTGAAACCAGCAGCGCGCCCTCGGCGCGAAAGGCGCGAAGCTGCTCCGCATCGCGAAACCAGGGTCCTTCATATTTTTCTGGAACAGGAGTGGGATCGGGAATGCGCTCCTCTTTTACTTGGGAGAATCCTGCCTCGACGAAAAGCCTGGCCCACTCGGCGGACGAAAGCAGATGCACGGGAACTTTCAAAGCGTCCCGCCACTGATGCGCGTGCGTGTTTTCCCGGTAGTAGTTGATGAGCAGCCAAGACGATCCGCCTTCGCGCAACACGCGGTAAATTTCGCGCAGGGCGGCTTGGGGATTGGGCCAATAGTAGGCCGCTTCGATGGAGATGGCGTGCGTGAAGAAATTGGCGTCCCAGGGAATCTCTTCCGCTTCCCCCGCGGCGAACATCGTATTTTCGAGGCCGGAGTTATTGCGCCGCGCGCGGCGAATCATCTCGTCGGAAACGTCGATGCCGACGACGCGCCCCTCCGGCAACTGCTCGGCAATCAGCCGGGCCAGCCAGCCCGCGCCGCAACCGAGGTCGAGAACATTGTCCTCGGGAGCAAGACGCATGCGGTCAAGCACGGGCAGGGCAATCGGCAGGTGTTCGTGCTCCATGCCCTCGCCGCGGCCCTCTTCGGCCCAGCGGTTGAACTCCTGCCGAAGCGATTCGGAATGCGTTCTGGAATCCGTGGTAGCTTCCACCTGCCTGCGATAGTTTGCGTTTGTTCTGCGCGCTCCGGCTACATGTTCCCTTCGTCCGCGGAAGGGCCGTAGATCGAAGGCACGGGAACGTCGTTGAGGCGGAGATAAACGCCGAGCTGGGCGCGATGATGGATGACGTGGTTCATGATCATGGCGCGCAGCACGCCCACGCGCGGAAGCGTGAAGATCGTCTTGCCGGCGTTCGAGAGCGTCCAGGGTGCCATCAAGTTTTGATCGCTCGCGGCCGCGATGGCAGCGCGCGTCTCAGGGACTTGCTTATCGAAGAAGGCGAGAATCTCCGCTTTGCTCTTCAGTTCGGGCGGGCGCGCGGGTTGGCCGCCAGGAGGATTCATGTCGAAACCGGGAGTCTCCAGCGTCAACTTGCCCCAATGAGGAATCATGGCGATGTGCGCGGCGAGCGCGCCCATGCTCATCGATTTCGCGTGCGGCTTCCAATCGAACTTTCCTTCGGGCACGCGCTCCAGGCTTTTGCGCGTATTGGCCATCTCGTGATCGAATTCGCCCAAAAATCCCTGACTGATTGACATATCGCTGCGTTCCTCTTTTCTTTTGGGTGACTGATATCGACAGGAAAATCGCGATATCAGATCGTTCCGTCCGCCTGATTGTTGCTTGCGAGCGGTTTTATTCCTGAGCTTTTATTTTTCGACTTTGGCCAGGAGTTGCACGAAGCGCTGTTCGCGCTCGGTCTGGTCCATTCCGCCGATGGCTTCGGCGACCTGGGTGACGTTCATGGAGCAGAATTTCGGGCCGCACATGGAGCAGAACTTGGCCTCTTTGTAGAAGTCGTCGGGCAAAGTTTCGTCGTGCATGGCGCGGGCCGTTTCCGGATCGAGCGAGAGTTCAAACTGCTTGTTCCAATCGAAGAGGAAGCGGGCATAGGAAAGAGCGTCGTCGCGATCGCGGGAACCGGGGCGGTGGCGCGCGACGTCGGCGGCGTGGGCGGCGATCTTATAGGCCAGCACGCCTTGCTTCACGTCTTCCGCGTTGGGAAGGCCAAGATGCTCCTTGGGCGTGACGTAGCAGAGCATCGCGGCGCCGTACCATCCGATCATGGCCGCGCCGATGGCGCTGGTGATGTGGTCGTAGCCGGGAGCTATATCAATCACGAGCGGGCCCAGCGTATAGAAGGGCGCCTCGTAACAAAGCTCCATCTCTTTCTTCACCTGCAGCTCGATCTGGTCCATGGGAATGTGCCCGGGACCTTCGATCATCACCTGCACATCGTGCTGCCAGGCCTTTTGCGTCAGCTCGCCCAGCACCTTGAGCTCGGAAAATTGGGCGGCGTCGCTGGCGTCGGCGATGGAGCCGGGGCGGAGGCCGTCGCCGAGAGAGAAGCTGACGTCGTGCTTCTTGAAGATTTTGCAAATATCGTCGAAGCGCTCGTAGAGGAAATTTTCCTGCTTGTGCGCGGCCATCCACTGGGCCATGAGGGCGCCACCGCGGCTGACGATTCCGGTGATGCGGTTGCGCACCAGGGGCAGGAATTCGCGCATAACGCCGGCGTGAATGGTCATATAGTCCACGCCCTGCTCGGCCTGCTCCTCGATCACTTCCAGCATGATATCGGCGGTGAGGTCCTCGGTGCGCTTGACGCGAGAGAGGGCTTCGTAGATGGGCACGGTGCCGACGGGAACGGGCGACGCTTCGATGATGGCGCGGCGGATGGCGGGGATGTCGCCGCCGGTGGAGAGATCCATGACGGTGTCCGAACCGTAATGCACCGCGTGGTGGAGCTTTTCCAGCTCCTGAGCGATTTCTGAGGTGACCGCGGAGTTGCCGATATTGGCGTTGATCTTGCACTTGAAGGCCACGCCGATGCCCATGGGCTCGAGCGAGCGGTGATGGACATTGGCGGGAATGATGGCGCGTCCGCGAGCGACCTCGCTTCGCACCAGTTCGGGTTCGATCTTTTCGCGGCGGGCGACGTACTCCATCTCTTCGGTGACGACGCCGAGGCGGGCGAAGTGCATCTGCGAGAGATTGCGCGAACCATTGGCGGAGGCGCTTTGCGCCAGACGCTTTTCTATCCAGGAATCTCGGATGGCCATGAGGTGACTCCGTTATTTAGATTGAGGAACACATTATCATATCTGCCCGCCAAGGGAGCGAATGCTTGCCCTGCCCAGACTGACCGCCGGAGCGGGGCAGAGCATCGAGTTCGATGCACTCGGTTCGCTTTTAGATAAGTCCTCCTGATTCAATGAGTGGGCTGAAAAGTGCACCCAACCACCCCTACCTTTTTTTGCAAGAATGTGATTCAAGGGCAGTTATTTTTGCGTATGTACAAGGATGTGATTCTAAGCGACTTATTTTTTGCTGATTTTCCGCGAAGAGATTGTCGCCGGAATGCGCAGATTCTAAGAGAGTTCGTCGGCTCGGGATGCGGCCAGGACGGCGATCTCGAAGGGAATTATTTTGGGATTTATACAAAAGTGTCATTCTAAACGAGTTGCTTTGCGCGGCTGCGAAAGGATGGATTTGTAAGGAAGCTTTGCCGCGAATTTTAGGACACTGTGATTCCAGCTGCGTTGCGAACGGCTGTTTTAAACTGCGGGAATTGGAGGACGCCCGAACAAGCGCGAGCGAGGAGGTGCCGTCCCGAGGCGCGGCGTCCTTCAGCGAGCATATCGGCTGCACACGAATTCCGAGCATGTTCTATATATTTTACCGCGCGAGTAAAGAAGGCCTGTGGAAATGTGAGCGCTAAGGGGCAAATCTCCTGCGAGATCCCGCGGTCACGATGTTCGCTTGGAACCACCGTACTGCTGGGATGATCGTTTTACCTTTTACCGCGTGCGTAGAGAGGGCCGTCCGAGGGAGTTGGTTTTGGCCTAAGACGCAAGATCACGGCTTCAATCGAGTTCGCGACTTTGCGTGATTAGAGGGTCACTTGATGTAGTCGGAGCCGCGAGTAGGGTACGTACGCGGCGTCGCGCATCCGAGGATTTGGACGGCAGCCATATGGCTTGTTCGGCCTGCTTGGACTTAATCGCAAATCCCTCCCGGCGGAGCAACCGGAGTACGTCCTCCACCAATTGCTGTGCTCGCGGGTCGAGGCCCCTATACAGGGCAGACTCTCGGCGACCTGAGCCGCGCCGAGCGTAAAGCTTCCTCAGAATGGTTAGGAGGACCCTGGTGCCGAGTGGAAGCGAAAGAGAGAGGATCGCGTCCGTTGTGTCAGCGACATTTCCAAAGGCTCGGCTGTGCATTCAACGAAAGCGCGCGGGAGGTCAGTCATTCCCGAGAAGCCCTCAATCAGTCCGAAATGGCAGCGAAGAAATCGTGGAATGCGGTCAGCGGCCGATCCGGAAGGAACTTCCAAGGTGCCAATTATCGAGTCTTGGAGCTGAACGGCATCTACTCCCTTACCGGCGTCTTCAAGCACTAGGTATGGAATCAGAGTGTCTTTTATAAAGAAATCAGACTCAGTCCAAGGCTGACCAGAATGTAGGAGAGTCATGAAAATATCGGCACAAAGGGTATCGCAGCGGAAAAGCGCTTGTGCGCGCCTTAGGGCCGCAATGATTTTTGCCGATGGGAATCCCGCTTTGTGGCAACGATAGGCTGCCAACTCAGCACCTAGAGGCCGAAGCGTGTTTTGCCATGGCTCAGGGTCCATCTGCTGACCGAATGGATCCTCGATAAAACTGAATACTGCTCCTCCGCTCGCCGCCTCGGCGAAGTCTCCGTCGATAAACACGCGTGCACCGTCTTCGGAGCTGTGTCCACCCAGACCCGGTAACCGCTGCAGCAGGACTGCGCCTCTGTCATCTGGCGCGTAGCCGCAAACTGCTGTAAATGAGCTGTGATTTGGTCAGGTGTTAGGGGGCCCAGGCCGTCGGCCGATGCTCTCGCCACCGTCGCTATGTGTTCTATAAGGCGGCGAACGGTATCGGCGTCAATGCCAGCTTCGATCTCGGCTTCTCTTGCAGCAATCCTATCCAGAAGGGAGTCCCAGCCAACCGCCGGGCCGGAACCAGCTTCGACTTGTAATGTTTGCTGGAGGAGTCCCCTTGATGCCAAGTATCCTAGCAGCAGGGGGCGTGAGGGCACCCAATCGGGAATCGGTTGGTCCCATCCTACTTTTTTCAAGTAGGTCCGAACCTGGTCTTCGGTGAACTCGCTTAAGTCCAGGTAGGTGCAGTCAGCAGCGACGCCCAACGAGGATGCCATCTCCTTGGCGCTGTCAAAGAAATGAGCACGCCCCGCGACAAGGAAGCCGGTCGTTCTCGGTCCCTCGCGGATGAATCCACGGATCAACTCCATGGATCGGTAGCGCAGGTCCCGCAGGCGCTTAGTTTTTCCTGCCCAGCCAGCAGTGGCGATTTCATCGAATCCATCAAGTAGGACTATGGCAAGCCCGGCGCGCCACGCTCTTACAAGTGATTCCGGCGGAGCGAAGCCCACGCGACGAGCGTGCCGTTCCAGAGCCTCGACGGGGTCGGTCTGGCCGTGGTGATCGCGGAGGTTTAGGACGATCGGAAAGACTTTGGCTGCACCGCTCTTAAAAGGGGCCGTGCAAAGATAGAAAAGCTCGCGTACTGTGGCACTCTTCCCAGCACCGTAGTCTCCGAGAAGTACGTAGGTTTTGCCGGCGCAAAGCCCATCGGAAATGCCTTGAGGAGTGTGCAGGTCGCCAGAAACATCGACTATGTCCATTGGTATGTAGTCGAGTTTCGTTTGGAAAGCTCCTGTTTGAGGGTCCCGGACACTGCCGAATGGATAGTTCTCACGTTGGGAGAGATACGAGCGGGCGTCAATGAGTTTCGAACGAAACTGGTCCCATGAGACGCAGACGATCCGATTCCTTGCCTTGCAGAAAATGCCTCGCTGGTCTGCGGTTGGTTCGTGCAACGTCACGAACCAACCCTTTACGAATTTTTGTGGATAGCGGGCTTCGGTCTTCCGGATAAGGCTTTGTATCTTTGCAAAATCGTCCTGTGCTTTTTGCTTGGTCCGGGAGACGGTGCACTCCACAATGTGGACAAATTCTTCAGTTTCGAAAATGCCATCGCGCTCTCGACCATCCCTGTTTGCTGCGCCATTGTATTGAGCCGCAGGCCAGAGAAGTCGGGCAATGTGTCTCACCTCGTTCTCAAAGTCCTGGTCGTTTACGAACATGGTGCTCCGCGAGTCTTCGTCGCTGCGCTCGAATGCAATGTGCTGGAAGATATATGCAGCTTACCAGAGGTCAGTCGGAGCATCTACGCCGGACGACGGGAGACGCGGGTTGTCGCGAAGCTCTCGAAGGTTTTGGAGCCGTTCCGCGCGTTGCTGGCGGTGAAGACGCCGGCGCGGCACCCAAGCTGAGAATGAGCCCGTGCGGGAAGCCGTCTGCCTCGAATGAAACGAAAATTCCTCCTGTGCCCCGCGCGTCCCTGCCGCGCTAAAGGCGGCGGCGCTAGGTTTAAATCTCGAAGAAAAGCCCTGCCCTCGCAGAGCCGAGGACAGGGCACCCGCACCCGATCCTTGTTACGTGAATGCGGGGCGAAGCCGGGGAAAATCCGCACCCTTTACAAACGAAGGGTGCGGCACCCAACGAGAATCCCCACGCGTAAAACCGACGCATGGGCGCCCACAGGCAACTGCAGATCCCTCGACCATCCGCCGCGTCGGACGGCCTCGGGATGACAGCATCGGATTCGTTGGGCGCGGCGGACGGGACACCCGTAACCGATCGTCGCGATATGAATGCAGGTTTCGAAGCCGGAGAAAAACCGCACCCTTTGCAAACGAAGGGTGCGGCACCCGACGGCCAAAACTCGGCCGCGCTCTGACTCTGTGGTTCGCCTCGAATGGAACGCACGTTCGCTTTGTGCGGCACCCGACGAAAATCCCCACGCGTAAAACCGACGCGTGGGCCACCCACAGGCAACTGCAGATCCTCCGGTGTCAGGAGTCCGGTGGACTCCACCGGAGTCCCCAAATCGGACCTCGGCCGTCCGCCGCGGCGGACGGCCGAGGGATGACAGCGTCGGATTAGTTTTGCGCCGAGGACAGGGCAGCCGCAACCGATCCTTGTTACGTGAATGCGGGGCGAAGCCGCGGAAAAACCGCACCCTTTGAAAACTAAGGGTGCGGCACCCAAGAATCAATACGACCCGCGGCGGATGCTGCCGGCTGTAACTGGGCCTTGGGCTTTACTTGGCCTTTTGCTTGGCGTCGGTGATCTTTTGGTATTCCTCGGGCTCCTGGTTTAGGGTGCAGAATACTTCGCCCCACTCGTCATGAGGATCCTGCGCCAGGGACCAGGTGCGCGGGGCCGACTTCCAGGGTTTCGTCAGCACTACTGGATCGTCGACGGTGACCTGGTAGATGAGGTAGTTCTTGGAGGGACGGGTGAAGCGTTCGACGACGTGCTCCTTCTCGCTGGGGAACCAGCCGGTGCTCGCGTCAGCAGGGATGGTATTCCTTAGCCGGGTATCGATGGCGGTGACATCGACGACCAGGGTATCGCCCTCCCAGCGAGCGGCCGAGTCGCCGTTGAAGGTGGGATCGGGATCCTGGGGATGCGGACGGTTCAAATAGATCATGCGGACGTCCATGGGATATTCATCCAGCATCACCACGCGTGAGGGCGTGGAAATCAACTCCATGGGAGCGTGCTGGCTGATCTGCTGCAAGGTGGCGCCGGGAGTGCCGGGCTGATCGCAGCCGCCGTAAGGGAACTCCCTGGCGTTCAATTTGTTCATCCCAGGCTTGTAGGAAGGCTTCTCCTCGGGCGTTGCTTTGGGATCGAATTGCCGGAACGCGTTGCGGTCCAGCGGATAAGCGGCCTGCAGCATTTTTCCGGCGGCATTGGGATACCAGCGCCCGGTCAGGTCCACATGGCCGTCCGACATTCGGGGCGCCGGGCCGCCTGACGGCAGCGGATGCACGGCCTGAAAGCCTCCGGCGATATTTCCCGGGACTTTGCCGCAGGCGTCGCGATTGGCGATGCAGGTTTGATCGTCTTTCTGCGGGACCTGAAAACTTCCGGCGGAATTTCCCGGAGCTTTCCCCGATCCAGGCGCGTTATTCCCCTGCGCAAAAGCGGCGGTGACAAGAAGGCAGGAAGCCGCGAATAGCGTTCCAGCGGTCACGAAACTCTTTATTGCTCTCATTGGCAATCTCTCCCTTTGCACAGCCGTAGTTGGGCGATTCTCGCCGGTAACCGGACTCCCGAGACGGATTCACACCCTGGATTCACACTGCCCATTCGCACTCCACTGGGCCAAACAGCTTGTCTATCCTCTCGTCTATCCGGGTAGCTAATACGCCCGCGGCGTCGCGGTGTCAAGCTTGGGTTGAATGCTGCAGTGGGTCCGCTTGAATATTGGCCTCTTGTGCCACGATCAAGAAACTGACCCGCTACACACGGCCGTCTTCGATTGACAGGCGCTCCGCAAGTGTGATATCTGCCTGACAGTTTTTCTTCCATTAGGGGTAGGGGACGTCGCGAAAAATCAGGAGGTTCTATGAGTGCCGGTTTCCCACGCGGGGGCTCTGTTTACGGAATCGTTGCGCGCGTGCTGGGCGCAGTGTGCGCAGTGTGCCTCATTTGTCTGCCTCTCCTTTCACAAACCAACCAGGGCACCATCCAGGGCGGTGTGTTCGACCAGACCGGGGGCGCTGTGGCCGGCGCGACGGTGAGCGTGGTGGATGTGGCCCGCGGCGTGACGCGGACCTTGACCACCGATGGCGCCGGACAATACATCGCTAACGCTCTGACTCCCGGCACGTACACGGTGCGGGCGGAGGCCAAAGGCTTCCGGACGGAGGAGCACAGCGGCGTGCTGGTGGAGGTGGGCCAAAACGTTCGTCTGGACCTGGTGGTGCAGCCCGGGGAGCAAACCCAGACCATCACCGTGACGAGCGAAGTCCCGGCGGTCGATACATCGGACGCCACCCTAGGCGGAACGGTGAGCAATCAATCGATCAACACGCTGCCTTTGAATGGCCGCAACTTCGCGCGTTTGCTGCAACTGCGTCCTGGAACCACGATTGCGGTTGGGACCGGCACCGGCAGCACGAGCACCAATGGCCTGCCTGTGGATAAAGACATGCAGCGCATCGAGGGCATCGCCAACATCAACTGCTGCCAGGGCTCAACCCTTTTGAATTCCAGCTATGGCGGCGGAGACAGCAGCTCCACCATACCGATCGACGCCATCCAGGAGTTCAGCGCTCAAGAGAACCCCAAGGCGGAGAACGGGTTCAGGCAGGGCGGCGTTGTAAACGTGGGGATCAAGTCGGGCACCAACAGCATCCATGGCACGGCCTATGCATTTGGGCGCGACTCCAGCGCTACGGATTCGGCCAACTACTTCACCGGGGCGGTCACCCCGGCGACCATGGAGCAGTTCGGCGCGACGGCCGGCGGACGCATCATCAAGGACAAGCTGTTCTGGTTTGCGGCCTTCGAGGGCCTGCGCGTGAACGTTGGGGACGTCGCTGTGCCGACGATCCCGTCGGACGTCTCCGGCTTGGGGACAAGCCTCAGCATGGTGGATGCGTGCAATGCTTTGAACCCGACTCATGCGGCCCTGGGTAACGCAGCCAACAAGGTCAACGGGCTCAGCGCGCAGTTGACGGGCCTGAATCCCCAGACTTGCGTGGTTACGCCCGCCTCGAGCACTTTCGAGAACGTGTTTCCGTTCCTCAACAGCACCACGTCAAATAGTTTTTCTCCGAATATACCCAGCAACTTGCCGCTGAATAATGGGCTCTTCAAGAGCGACTACGCCATCAGCTCCCGCCAGCATCTGAGCGGATTCTTCTTCGTATCGAAGGCATATCAACTATCTCCCAACAACGCCACCCCGCCCCCTGGGACTTTCAATATAGAGCCTCAATGGAACCACACCACCATCGACGATGCCTACCAATACTCGGGAGACTGGACCTGGACTCTGAGTTCCAGCTTGCTGAACGACTTCCGGCTGGGTTACGTCTACTACGCAAATACCATGGGAGTTGTCGACGATGACGTGCTTCCATCCAGTCCCTGGGGTTTGTCAGGAGGTCTGCCGACCGGCTATGGCATGAATACGGGCGTGACCAACCCGACATATGGCAGCTTCCCGGTCGTCAAGATTACCGGTTTCACAGGCATATTGGGCGGCGGCGGCCGAACCTCGAAGCGTGGACCGACCGGCGGGCTGGACTTGGTGGAAACGCTTTCCTACCTGCACGGTAAGCACGCCTTCAAATATGGCTTTGAATATTTGGACCAAGTTTTTGACGGAAGCGCCTACAGCGGAGCTCAGGGGGCGGCCACTTTTTCGAACCTGGAGAATTTCCTGCAGGGCATTCCGACCAGCGCGTCGATTCTTTTGGGCGATCCTAGCGAAAACATGCGCAGTCACTGGTTCGGAATTTTCGCTCAGGATGATTGGCGCATCACTCCGAGAGTGACCGTGAACCTAGGTGTGCGCTACGAACACTACGGCACTGGCGTGGAGCGCGACAACTACGTCGGCAATTTCAATCCCAACGTCAACCCGTTGACGACGCCCGCGATTCAACAGTATGGCTCGGGCGAACCGCTCTCGTCGGAATTTAACACCGGCTTGGGCAATGTTTGGCCCCGGCTGGGAGTGGCGTGGGACGTCCAGGGCACCGGGAAGACCGTGGTCCGCGCCGGAGCCGGCGTGCTGGAAGGCGGCACCAGCATGGCGGGGTTAGACCTCTCCGTTCCGTTTGGGGCGAATTTTCCGAGTATCGGAGTGAATAATAGCGGAACTGCCATCAATACTCACTCGCCGGCCACCTTTAACATCACCTGCGCCACCTCGAATTGCCCTGGCTCGTGGAATTGGAACCAGACTGGCCCTGCGATATTTCCCACTGCCGGGACCTCGGTCATTAACGGCGTCGCGTATACGGGCGTTACTTGCTCCCCCGCGGCTGCCCCTTATAACGGCACACCCTGCGTCACTGGCGCGATAAACCCCAACCTGCATCAACCTTACGCAGCGGAGTGGAACCTGGATATCCAACGGGCCATCACGAACAATTTGACCCTGGACGTGGCCTACGTGGGCGACCACGGCTACGACATAGAAACCATGGTCGATCTGAATCAACCGGCAGTAGGCACGGGATGGAACACGCCCTCTGCGGCTCTTGGCGGCTTGACGCCGGCAGCGTTCTGCCTGGCCAGCGTCAATACGGGTTACAACAATTGCAGTGGGAATAAAACAGTCACCGCCGCGGTGCAGGCGAATGCCACCGCCGCCGGACAATACAGCAGCATTTTCCCGTACCTTAGCAACATAAACGAATCGACAAACGGGGACTTCAGCAACTACAACGCACTGCAGGCAACGTTGCAAGCGCGGAACTACCACGGGCTATCGTTCCTTTCGGGCTACACCTATGGCCACGCCTTGGGTGAGAAACCCAACGATTCCGATCCCACCGACAGCAGCGGCCAAACCGTCCTTCAAACCGATAAGAACAATCTGCGTCTGAACTACGGAAGCAGCCCCAACGATATCCGGCATCGCTTTACATTTGCACCGACCTACACGATTCCGGGGATGAAGTCTCCCGGCCAGATGCTCGAAGGCTGGTCGGTGAACGGGATCTTAACCCTGCAGACGGGGCTGCGCTGGAATCCCACCGATACCACCACCGTTGACTGGCTCGGAACCGGAGGAAAGAGCGACACCCTCATCGGCGACGGCGTCACCCAATATTGGAATTACACTGGACCGACCTCCGCGTTCAGCAATACGGGGCCGACTCCGATTCCCTGTTTCGGCGTCCTTAACGGCTGTAAGTCGTTTGCCTCCGCGCCGGCCGCGACGCTGGCATCCTGCCAGAGCTCTGCGCAGGCGCCTTACGCCGGTAACACCCAGCTGCAACAGCTGGCTCTGGCGGCACTCGCCAATTCCGCTTGCTACATTCAAAACGGAGGCGTTCTGACTCCTCCGGCTTACGGAACCGTGGGTGACGCAGGCCAAGGCATCTTTACCGGCCCGACCTACAAGAACGTGGATTTTTCGGTTTTAAAGCTCTGGAAGTTCAAGGAGCGGTATACCGCCCAGTTCCGGGTGGAGTTTTTCAATGTGTTCAACCGCGCCGATTTCTCGGCTCCCGGCACCAACCCGTCCTCCGGTTTTAGCGGAGGATTTGGCTATGCGACGAACACGCCGGATTCAAGCAATGCCGTGCTCGGGTCAGGCGGCCCGCGCCACATCCAGTTCGGGCTGAAGCTGGCGTTCTAGCCGACGCCAACACGTCAGAGAGGAGAATGAGACTTCTGGAGGTGTGTTTATTCCGGCCGGAGCGGATATACGCGGAATCGGTTTTCGATTAAAATCGGGGTGAAGGGCCCCGATGACGGACATGGATCTTTTCGATTGGGAAGCGTTTGGCGCGACGCCATTGAGCCGCGATCCGTTTGAGCACGTGGTGGTGAACGGGTTCGTGAAGGGCGAGGCGTTGCAGGCGATAAACGACGATTACCCGGAGATCCAGGATGCGGGAAGTTTCCCCCTGGAGGGACTCGAGTTCGGCCCCGGATTCAGGCGCATGGTCGAAGGGCTCGAATCCGAGGAGTTTCGCAAGGCCTTTCAGGAAAAGTTCCAGACGGACTTATCCAGCCGGCCCACCACAATTACCGTGCGCGGGCGCTGCGCCGGCGGCGACGGACAGATTCACACCGACTCCGTAGGCAAAATCATCACCATCCTGATCTACCTGAATCCCAAGTGGGACGATTCCGGCGGCCGCCTGCGCCTGCTGCGGGCGAAAGACATCGAGGCCGTGGCGGCCGAGGTGGTTCCTTCGGGGGGCAATCTGGTGGCTTTTCTGCGCTCGGATCATTCCTGGCACGGACACTTGCCGTTTAGCGGCGAACGGCGGGTATTGCAGTTCAACTGGGTAGTGAACAAGCGCAACCAGAAGATCGTGGTGCTGAGGCACCGTCTCTCCGCATCCGTGAAGCATCTGCTGCGCGGCGGCAAAGCTTCGAACGCCAAGCGTAAAGATTAGCCAGGAATGGTGAATTCCCGCCCGAACCGCCTTCTCGCCGTGCGGCTCAGCTCTCTCGGCGATCTCGTGCATACGCTTCCCGTAGTGCCAGTTCTGCGCGCGGCCTATCCCGAGGCGCAGCTCGATTGGCTTGTGGATCGGAGATGGTCGCCGCTGTTGAAGCTGGTTCGCGGCATCGATGAAGTGATCTCGCTGGGGCCTTCTGTATCGGGCTATTTGGAGTGCATGGCGCGCGTGCGGCAGGGGCGATATTCGTGCGTGATCGACTTTCAGGGTATCTACAGATCGGCGATCCTGGGCTGGGCTTCGGGCGCGAAACGGCGCATCGGCCGGGATCGAAGCTGCGCGCGCGAGCGCGGCGCGGCGCGATTTTACAACGAGCGCGTGGTTCCCTCCGGACGGCACGTTGCGGAGATGAGCATGAGCCTGGCAGTGCAAGCCGGGGCGCAAATGCCGGCGGAGATGCAATTCCCCATTGAAGAGCCGAAGGAGGAAGCCAGGCGGATTCGCGAGAAGCTTCGGAGCGGAGGCCAGGAGTACATCGTGGTGAGCCCGGGCGGAGGCTGGAAATCGAAATGCTGGCCGCCGGAGCGCTTTGGGGCGATCTGCTCGGAGATATGGCGGCGCCACGGGATACGTTCGGTAATCAATATCGCTCCCGGAGAAGAAGAGCTGGGCGAAGCTGTGTTGAACAATGCGCTTCCGGCGCAGCCCGTTGTGTATTGCGCGGCGCTGCCGGAACTCGTGGCGCTGATGGGGGAGGCACTGGTGGCGGTGGGCGGCGACACGGGGCCGCTGCATCTGGCGGCAGCGGTCGGGACACACGTGGTGGCGCTATTCGGCCCGACCAACCCCGGGCGAAATGGTCCGTTACCCGGTGGGGTGGTGATACAGAATTATTCGGCGGAGCCACGCAATTATCAGCGCGGAGACTATCAGCGAGGGCGCGCCTATTCGTCGGAGATGCTCTCGATCAGCGTCGATCAAGTGCTGGCAGCCGTGGAGCAAGAAATGGCCAGAGCTTCGCTGGCGCATTCGCCGCGATAGCGCGCCGGCGCTGTACTCCGACCGATTTGCGCGACGCTATCAGGCTGGTTCAGGCAGAGCTGAACCGAAGCCGAGAGCCGGGCGGACCTTGTTTGCGGGCAAGGCGATCGCCGGCCGCGAGAGAAATCCCGAGAATACAAGCTCGAAGCTGAATGGAATTGCGAAGTGGAGCACGTCCCAGCTTCGGATTTTCCTTTGAACTCCGAGCGGCAAATAGATCCTCGCAAATTGGCCGTCGATTGCGAGGCTGGCATCGCGATAGCCGACGCTGGCGTAGGAGACGCCTAACTGCCGCTTCAAGGCGAGCGCCACCATACACTCGGTGGGCTTGCCGGATTTCCCGTTCTTTATGTCTGCCGAAGTGACGTTGATTTTCATGTCGAGTCTCTCCATGCTGGGCTATTCACAGAATATCAGGAGTGAATCGTTGGGGAAACGGGGGGGCTGAGCGAGTCGCAGAAGAGATGTCCCCAGGGACCCTCCAAACTGCGGCGGGCGCCCTGGGCCACAAGGGCGCGGTCGGACTTCTGTTTAGCGTGCGCTTCCGCGCCGGCCTATCTAGGAGCTGACTGCGGCAAGCCGAGCGCGGCGAGCGATTCCTGGCCGTGCACCCAGCCTTCCTTGCCATCGATCCGCGTGTGCAGCCAGAGGTTATCGAAGCTGCATTCCGAGCGCCCGGCAGTATACTTCCAGTGCACAGTGGCGAGCACGTCGAGGAAATCTATCGTTGAGTTGGCGGTCAGCGGAACTTCCATTGCTTCCTGGTCATTGACGGAGGGGAAAAGCGGAATGTAAACGTCGGAAGCGGCAGAAGAGGGCTGGCGCGGCGCTTCCACAGACAGGGTGCAACCCCTCTCCCTCAAGGTGCCCTCAGCCAGTTCGTAGCATGCCTCCGCCTCGCCCCATTGCGCGTGCATCCAGTCCACGCGCATGGGCACCAGCACATAAAAATTGCCGGTCCAGGCGCGGACCTGCAACTCTTCGGCGGCACTGGCTAGCGGCATCACCACGATTCCGCCTTTAGCCATGACCGCAGTCACCACGCCGCCCACGGCAATATCCGAGCCTTGGCCGAGAGGCAACACGGGACCGAACTTCGTAAGCTGGCCATTCGATAGCCCGAAGATTTGCCAAGATTCCCGGACCGGCGAGCCCCCGGCACCGGTGTTTGCAGACTGCTCGATAAATTGAATGACCAGAGCCATGCCTCCTTGGCTCGAGAAAAGCGAGGCAGATGCGTTGAGGGTTTGCGAAAAGCTTCCATTCGCCAGCGTGAAGGGAAATGCTTCCTGGAAGACGGCCTGGCCGTTGGCGTCAACGATATCCATCTCGGCGAGCGTGGTGAGGAAGGTATTCTCGTTTGGCGGGGGATTACCGCTTTTGCCAAGCACTTTTTCGTGCAGCACCACGGTATATGGTTGATCGCCGATCGAGAACGGGCCCTGCTTATCGACGAAATCCACCGGCTGCGGCGCGGGCTGTTCCTCTGGCTGCTCCTGCACATCGGTTCCAGAGATCTGTGGAGAAGGCCGGTTTGCGAAGTGGGCGACCTTGTGAGCGCTTGCCGACGCGTAGATTGGGGCAGCGGCCAGCGCACACGCCAGAAGCGGCAGCCACAATGCCATTCTCAAATGGCTCACACAGAACCTCCCAAACTGCCCGTTCATTTGGGCCCTTTCATTTGATGATCCAAAATGGTGCAGATTACACCTGGTTACTCTACGCTCAAAATCCTGGAGCCGCTCGCTGGTAAAGGATGCTATCGTTGCAGCGTGGCGATGCGGCATCTGATGATCATCGTCGCCTGCAGTCCTCGTCCCCTTCTCTGAAGATGAGTCTTCGCGAACGAATCGAGTCATGGTTTCGTCTGGCAGCTTACCTTGGCCGGAGCCCGGTGACATTGGCCGGGGCGGTTCTCACCACGAGTTCGGCAATCACTCTCATAGGTTTCTGGCTATTCGATCTGGCGGTGGGGGCCACGCTTCCGCCTTACATCGGGTTGATCTTCTTTCTGGTACTACCCGCGATATTCGTAATCGGGCTGCTACTGATGCTGGCGGGAGGACTGTGGCGCCGTCACCAACTCAGGCGGCAGGGGCAACTGCCGGCGCAATACCCGCGAGTCGACTTCTCGGTGGCGTCAATACGTCAGGCGGTTGTCTGGGTGACGGGACTGACGATGGCGAATGTGATTATTTTCAGCGTTGGCTCCTATCGGGGCGTTGAGTACATGGATTCAGCGAAGTTCTGCGGGCAAACGTGCCACACGGTGATGCAGCCGGAGTTCACCGCTTATGAGAATTCTCCGCACCAGCGGGTGGAGTGCGTGCAATGCCACATCGGGCCAGGCGCAAATTGGTTTGTGCGGTCCAAGGTGTCGGGACTGCGGCAGGTGTATGCGGTGGCCTTTCACAAGTACGAGCGCCCGATACCGACGCCGGTTCAGAACTTGCGGCCGTCACGCGAAACCTGCGAGCAGTGCCATTGGCCCCAGATCTTCACGGGCAATAAACTCGAGGTGATTCGGAAATTCGCGGAAGACGAAAAGAATACGGAGGAGACCACGGTGCTGCTGCTGAAGATCGGCGGCCGCACCTTCAGCGGCGCGCCAGGCATTCACGGCCACCACCTGGACGTGAAAGCGCCCATTGAATATATCGCCACCGACCGGCAGCACCAGAATATCGTTCAAGTCGCTTATACGGACGAATCGGGCAAGCGCGTGGTGTACAAGTCCGCCGACAAGCTTACGCCCGCACAACTTGACGCGGGCGAACACGTAACGATGGATTGCATCGAGTGTCACAACCGGCCGACGCACACCTTCCAATTGCCCGAGCGGGCCCTGGATCAGGAGATTGCGCAGGGAGGGGTCAGTGCGGATTTGCCCTACATCCGGAAGCAAGCACTCTCCGTGCTGAAGGCAAACTATGCAGATCGCGATACGGCCGTCCGTCAAATTTCGGCCAGTCTGGAAGAGTTTTACCGCGGGTCGTATCCCGACATCTATCGCGACAAGCACACCTTGGTGGAAGCGTCGATCAAGGGAGTGCAGTCCGTGTATCTTCGCAACGTGTTTCCGGCGATGAATGTCACCTGGGGCACGTATCCCAACAACCTTGGACACACAGACTTCCCCGGATGCTTCCGGTGCCATGACGGAAGCCACACGAGCGCGGATGGCCGCACGATCCCCAACGACTGTGATACCTGCCACAGCTTGCTTGCAGTGGAGGAGAAGAATCCGAAGATCCTCGCGGATTTGGGCATCAAATAGGCCGCATCGGGACGAATTGACCCGCCGTGGACTTGGTGCGGTGTGGGGCTGGACGCTGCTCGTATGCGCCTTAGTTTTAATGAATCCCTTCGTTCTCGTAACGCGCGCCCAAACGAACGGTTCGGCCAATGCTGATGCGGACTGCATGGCGTGCCACGGGCAAAAAGATCTTCAGTCGGCAACCGGGCAAAGTGTTTTCGTAGACGAGGCCAAGCACAAGGAGAGCGTTCACGCGGTGGTCGGTTGCACGGATTGCCACACCGACATCAAGGAATTTCCACATCCGGCGCGAGTGGCGAAAGTGAACTGCACGACGTGCCACGCCGATGAAGCCGCCGATTTGCCCAAGAGCGTGCACTCGCTGCTGGGGACGGGTGCGGACGCATGCGCCAGCTGCCATGGCCCGGCCCATAACGCGCAGCCGGCGGCCGCGCTCGTTCCCGCGCTATGCGCCCAATGTCACGGGAATGAAGTGAAGGGTTTTCTCTCCAGCGCCCACGGCGTGGCGGCTAAGAACGGCGACGCACAGGCCCCCACGTGCGAGACGTGTCATGGTCCGGTCCACAAACTGCTCGCCGCGCAGGATCCCCAGTCGCCGGTAGCGAAAAACAATCTCGCGGATACGTGCGCTTCGTGCCATTCCAACCCGGCGTTCCTCGCCAGCCACCAGATTCCCTTTGCTCATCCGGTGGAATCCTACAAGTTGAGCGTCCATGGCCGGGCGGTCGCGGCTGGCAATGAGAACGCTGCTACTTGTTCGGACTGTCACGGAAGCCATGAAATTTACGCGGCGCGCGACGCGCGATCGAAAGTGAATCATTGGAACGTGCCGGCGACGTGCGGAGCGTGCCATAGTGCTATTGCGCAGGTTTACGGGGAGAGCGTGCACGGGCAAGCGGTGGCCAAGGGGGCAAAAGACGCTCCGGTGTGCACCGATTGCCACGGCGAACATGTCATTCTGGCGCCGAACGAGGCGGCATCGCCGGTGAGCCCAGTGAACGTCTCAACCGCCGTCTGTGGCCGCTGCCACGGAGACGCAAGAATTGCGGCGCGTTACAATCTGCCGTCAGACCGAGTGCCGACGTTTGCCGACAGCTTTCACGGTTTGGCTGAGCGCGCGGGCTCACAGGCCGTAGCAAACTGCGCGTCATGCCACGGAGTACATAATATCTTCCCCTCGAGTGATCCTCGGTCGACCGTCAATCCGGCAAACTTAGCTCGTACTTGCGGCGCTTGCCATGCGGGCGCCGGCCAGCGATTCGCAATCGGGCCGGTGCACGTCCTGCCGGAATCGCGCAGCGAGCATCCGGTGGTGCGGTTCATTCGGAGCTTCTACCTCCTGGTGATCCCGCTGGCGATCGCTTTCATGTTATTCCACGATCTGGCTGACTTGATCCGGAAGTCATCCGGCAAAGGACGAGCGATCAGTCCCGAGGAAGCGGATTATCGGCTGAATCGGCATTTCCGCATCGCGCACTGGCTGGTGTTGATCAGTTTTCCCGTGCTGGTGATCACAGGGTTTGCTTTGAAGTTTCCGGAATTGCCGATCGTACGGCCTTTGCTCTTGTGGGAAGGGCGCTTCGCGCTGCGGGGAACAATCCATCGACTGGCCGCGGTGGTGCTGCTGGCAGCGCTCGGTTACCACCTCACGCATCTGGTTCTCAACAAGAAGGCGCGCCGGATCATGGGCCACATGCTTCCGGGCCTGCGGGACTTGCGCGACCTGCGGAACATGCTGAGCTATAACCTGGGGCATTCCCAGACGCGGCCTGTTTTCGGGGAGTTTAACTACACGCAGAAGATCGAGTATTGGGCTTTCATGTGGGGCACCGCAGTGATGGCCGCGACGGGGCTGCTCTTATGGTTTAACACGCTGGCCCTGCGCTATTTCCCGAGCTGGGTGTTGGATGCCGCTACGGCGGTCCATTTCTACGAAGCTATATTGGCGACGTTGGCAATCCTCATTTGGCACATGTACGCGGTCATATTTGACCCCGATGTTTATCCTCTGGACCGCGTTCGGAACTCACCCACCCCCAAAGTGCTTGCCGCAACCGAGACGGAGAAAATCGAGCCTGCAGTTGAGCCACCTGGCAAGCCCGAGCCTGACGTCAACGCCGGTTAGCCTGCCGCCGCATAAACGGCAACTTTTCAACGAGACCATCCAAACGATAGTGCGGCGCGCTCAATGTGTTGATGGAGGATTTGCTTATCGGGGGATCACTGTATCGAAGCGAAACAGTTACTAGCAGGGTACAAATCTTCAAAATTTGTGATCTAGATCACATAGCCAGTTCTCGGAGCCGTTGTACAAGAGATGGGACTTTATCGTTGCTTTGGCTCAAATCAAGCGCGGCTCGGGGACGCGGAATGAAAAAAGTTAAGGGGTTTGGGTTCACGGGGATCGCGGCTCTCGCTTTCCTGTTCGCGTTTCAGGGCGCTGTCCACGGACAGGCAAAACAAAAGGCTTCAAAATCCACGGCAAAAACGGCGGCGGACAAGTCCACGTCGCAGCCTCCGCCCGACGCGCAATATCTGGGCAGCGAAACCTGCAAGACGTGTCACGAGGATGTTTACAACGGATGGGAGAAGACGCCCCATTGGAAAACGACGCTGGACACCAAGGGCGGTCCCTCGCATCAGGGATGCGAAGGGTGCCACGGGCCGGGCTCGGCCCACGTGGAAGGCGGCGGCGACATCACCAAAATCTTCACGTTCAAGGATGCCTCGACCAAAGAGATCACGGACCGCTGCATGACCTGCCACGCGGGGGGCGACCAGCATATGAACGCCCTCAATTCGGAGCACACGAAAAACGACGTGAGCTGCATCTCCTGCCATTCTCCGCATCACGCCGAGACTCGCCAGTACCTGCTGGTGAAAGCGCAGCCCGAGCTTTGCTACAGCTGCCACTTGCAGCAAGAGTCGCAATTCGAGATGCCCTTCCATCATCGCGTCAACGAGGGGCTGATCCAATGCACCGATTGCCATAACGTGCACGGGTCGGAACTGTCCAAACAGGTGCGCATGTCTTCGACCCAAGACGCGGTCTGCTTCAAGTGCCACACCGATAAGCAGGGGCCGTTCGTCTATGAACATGCACCGGTGAAGGTGGATGGCTGCGTGACGTGCCACACAGTGCACGGCGGGCCGAATCCGCACATGCTGAAGGTGAGCAACGTCAATCTGCTCTGCCTGCAGTGCCATACGACATCGAGCTTCAGCAGCGCGCCGGGAGCGCCGTCGTTTCACAACCAGGCGAGCTTCTTTCAATCGTGCGTGTTGTGCCACGTAGCGGCGCACGGATCGAATTTCAGTCCTTATTTCTTCAAATGAGGAACTCGATGAAAACCAGGGAATTCACGACCGGAAGGCAGTCGAGTTCCGAGGAGCCGTCCCGCGGCGGCCGGCCGGCAAAAAGCGCGGAGGCCATGGATCATCGCTGGCTAGTTATCGGATTGGCTGTGCTCTCCTGCTTATTGATCGTGCCAGCGGGCCGGGGCCAAAGCGCTCCGGCCGAACCGGGAAAGAACGTCGGCGATTACAACATTCAAGAGACGGTCGAGTTCGGATACCGCCTGAACGAAGTGAGCGGAAACCAGGATACCTACGACACGTTTGTGAATCTGGGGTCCGGCGTGCGCCTGTTCGATTACACGCTGAACATGAGCTCATTGAATCATCAAGGGCTTTTTTTCGACACGCTGACGTTCACCAACTTTGGCTACGGCGGCGATCCGAACGACGTTTCGCGGCTGCACGTGGACAAAAACAAGTGGTACAACTTCGACGGGATGTTCCGGCGGGACAAGAATTTCTGGGATTACAATCTGTGGGCCAACCCGCTCAATCCGGCGGCGCCAAGCCCCCTGGGATCGCAGACGGCCGGTTGCATCGTGAGCCCGCCTTCCGCGTTGCATCCGGGGCTTCCGGGTTACTGCTCCAATCCTGCCGTGGCGCAGACGACTTCCCCGCAAGCGTACGATTTGGTGCGGCGGATGCAAGATTACGATGTGACGCTCTTGCCGCAATCCCGCGTGCGCTTTCGGCTGGGCTTTTCGCATGACCGCGACGAAGGGCCCGGGTTTTTCACAACAGACAGCGGAACTGTTCCTGATTTCCCGGAAACGTACAGCTATACGACCAACGCGTATCACGCGGGGGTAGATTTTCGCCTGCTTCCGCGAACCACGATCTCTTACGATCAGTTCTTCACCGACTTCAAACAAGACAATACCGTGCTGGAGAGCCCGACGGCGACGCCGCAGAGTTACGGTTATCAGCTGGCGAACGGCACGCCGGTAGATCTGGGGATTGCGTGGAGCACGTTGACGCCGGCGGAAGCCTTGCCCTGCGCGACTCCCGTCGCCAGCGCCGCAACCACACCGCCCACGGCGAGCTCCAGTTGCAATGGATTTCTCAGTTACAGCCAGGTGGGCCAGCCGCAGGACCGGGTGCCCACGGAAAGGCTGCGCTTCCAATCGAACTATTTCAAGAATTTCGAGATGACGGGCGCATTCGGTTACAGCAGCTCGGACAATAAAATCCCCAACTTCGACGAGATCCTGAATGGATTCGTGACGCGCAGCAGCACGCTGGAGAGCACCACAGCAGGTCCGGCGCAGGCCAAGCGCGTTTCGGTGAATGCGGATTGGTCCGGCGTGTATGCCGTGACGACCAAGTTGCGCATCGAGGATATGTTCCGGTTCGACAACTGGCGTGTTCCCGGCATGTGGGCGACCTATGAAACCAATATCTTTGGCGCAGCCGGTACCGGGGCGATCGGTTTGGGCTCGCCATTCTCGCTATTCAACCAGGTTGCGCCGACGGCGGCGTCCATGTTCGCGACGCTGTGTCCGGCGCCCTACACCCAGGCGGGCTGCCCCGTGCACACGAGCAGTTCCGGAGCCGACGTAACCAACGAGCTCAGCTACCAGTTTCTGGGGCAGGATTTGAAATCGAACAAGCTCGAGCTGGAGTACGATTTTACGAAACGGTGGACCGGGCGGCTGGGCTACCTTTACACGGCTCGTTCAATCTCGCAGTTCAGCGCGACGTTCGATACGGGCGAGACGTATTTCCCGGGGGGCACGGGAGCTTCGGCAGCCAACGATTTTCTGGCGGCGCGCGGAGACTGCGCTCTGGTGGGAGGCGCTTTGCCGGCGGGTTGCGCGCTTAATCCGGATGGCTCGGTTACGGAAGGCTCTTCAACGAATCTGGTTCCCGAGGCGGGCAACAACACGGCATTCGTGGTCACCAACATCGGAGAGAACGCGGCTGTTGCAGGCTTCACCGGCCGGCCGGTGGACGCGCTGAGCATCACGGGAGATTTTGTTTTCGGCTATAACAGCAATTCCTTTACCCGCATCGATCCGCGGCAGACGCAGAGCTATAAAGTACACACGACGTACAAGCCCAAGCTGTGGGCCACACTGGACGGCGCCGTGGACATAAACGAAAACCGCAACGACGTGGCCTTCGTGGCCAACCTGGAGCACGACCGCATGTACAGCTTTGCGGCCATGCTGGCGCCCAGTCCGCGGCTGGCCATCGGCTTTGGGTACAACTATTGGAACGTCTACACGCAGTCGGAGATTTGCTTCAACTACTCGGCCACCTACACGAATCCGACGGGCTCGCCGGCGACTCTGCCGGTAAGCACGTCGCCGCCCGGGGTAGCGACAACGGCCTGCCCCGTTCCAGGTGCATCCGTGGGAGCGGCGGGATTGGGGACGCTGGCGACCTATAGCAGCAACGATCATTTCGCCCACGCCAGCTTGATGTGGAAACCCGTTCCGCGAGTCACGACGACGCTCGGTTATGCGGGCAGCATCGTCCGGGGAAGTACCACGTTTCTGAACCCGCTCACGCCTAGCGGCACGCTCGACTATAACTACGTAACTCCGTATGTCACGATCGCGATCGATATCTACCGCGGCTTGGCCTACAAGATCGGCTGGAATTATTACGGATTCGATCAGGAAGGAAATACGAGCCCGTTTGGACTGGCTCCGATACCACTGCAGAACTTCAACGGCAGCAACGCCACGTTTTCTTTTCGATACGCATTTTGAGTCAGGCTAGCGCATACTTGTGCCGGACGCGCTGATTTACGTTCGGCTGGAGGGTAAGATGAACGTCTCAAAGAATGGCTCTCGTTCGTACTTTCTGGTTGTGTCTCTTCTCATTTTTGCCGGCATCGCGGTTTCCGCCGCGACCGCCAGCGCGCAGGATGCGGCGGGACTTTACAAGATGAAGTGCCAGGCTTGCCATGGAGCGGACGGGAAAGGGGCCACACCCGCGGGCAAAAGCATGGGTGTTCATGATTTCGCTTCGCCGGAAGTAACGAAAGAGACGGACGAAGAGCTCACCGAAGTCATCACCAAGGGGCGGAAAAAAATGCCCTCTTATGGCAACAGCCTGAAAGAGCCGCAGATCAAGGAACTGGTCGCGTATATCCGCGATTTAGCGAAGAAGTAACTGCCGGAGCTTCCCAAGCCGCGTAATCCCTTGTGACAAATAGGCTTTGTAGTGGCGAGCCCGAGAGGGCTTGAACCTCCAACCTTCGGCTTCGTAGGCCGACGCTCTATCCAGTTGAGCTACGGGCTCGTCGAAAGCGAGTCTAGCATACGCGATTTAGGCCCGCCAACGACCCCGGCAGGGCTGCAAAATTAGCTGAGCTGGCGGGAATCCATAGACGAGACGGCGGGGCGGAAACTGCAGCGCCCTGGGCTACAAAGGGCGGCGCACGCACCATGACGCGGGGCAAAAGCCCCAGGGTCGGCTGGAAATCGCCGCGCCCTGGGCTACAAACCGAAAGACCTCAGGGCTCCTTTTTGCGTGGGCTTTCGCGCCCGTCGGGCGACCTGAGCTGCAAGCTTGCTGAATCCTACGCGCTGCCCAGCACGGCGGGCGCATGAGGCACGCACAAAGACCCAGGGCAGCCGGTCGTTCAGTCCTGGGCCTTGGCTTGCAATCTTTCGGCGGCTGAAACCGGCGTCTTGAAGGCGAGCAGGATCACGCTGGCACCGCCGGGCAAGGCGATGCGTTCGAGACTGCACTGGAATTTTCTGCCCTCATTTCCATCGGCTTTCAACTCGACCGTAAACGGAGCAAGGGCGGCGTTTCCCCGGTGAGCCTTCTGCAAAGCGCCTTGCAACTCCGGCTGGCCGGCGAGAAGGTGGTCCAGGCCATCGAGGGTGCGGTTCCTCACCGATTCCGGGCTGAGGTGAAATGCTCGATAGAACGAAGGGGTGGCGGCCTTGATCTGCAAATCAGAATCGAGCAACACCATAATTTCGGAGGCATACTCGGCTGAGAGAGTGGCTGTCCGCTGTTCCGCGAGGGTCATGGCGAGGGTCATCGTGAGCACGACGCCCTCTACCTCGTTATCGCCGGTGCGATAAGGTGTGAGGCGCAAGAGATAGGGCTTGCCCGATCGCACAACCACCGCGCGCTCGACGGGAATGAAATCAGACATCACCCCGCGAACGACTTGCTGAAGATCGGGCATATCGATACCGGCGTTGATATTTTCAAACGGCCTGCCGAGATCGGTGGGTAGCAATCCCAGGACTTTCTGGGCCTCGGGAGTAAAGCGGCGGATGGCCAGATCGCTGCCGAGCATGACGATGGCGACATCGATGCTGGCGAGCAGATTCTGGAGATCGTTATTGGCCTGGGTGATTTCCTGGTTGCGGCTGCGCAGTTCGTCGTTCACCGTGGTCAACTCTTCGTTGGCGGATTGCAGCTCTTCCTTGGCGGTCTCGAGCTCTTCGTTGGTGCTCTGGAGTTCCTCATTGCTGGAGAGAATTTCCTCGTTGGCGGACTGCAACTCCTCGTTGGTGGCTTCCTGATTTTCGATGACGGTATGCAGATACTCGGTGGTGGAGGCCAACTCCTGCTGCACCTTGAGGAAGCGCTTGGAATCGGTCTCCTTGCGCATCGCCGCAACGCGGCCCTTGCCGGCGGGACGATGCGCGCGTTCCGCGCGGGGCTCCTCGAAGACAATCATGAGATAAGGCTCGCGGGAATTCGAGACGCGCAGGGGAATAACCTCGAAATTGACATCGCGCACGGTGTGGTCGGCTTTGACCTCGACGTGCTCCCGGCGAACCGTAATATTGTCTTTCTTGGCGCGGGCGACGGCATTGCGCAGCTCGAGGAGCAATCCTTCGCGGGCCATCTTCAAAATGCTGAGAGTGGCGCGGCCCGAGGAAAGCTTCAGATAGCGATCCACGTCGCCGCGGGAGTGGACGATCTCGAGGGCTTCATCGACGAAAACGGCGGCAGGCGCGTATTGCTGGAGCAGGCGGCGATCGAACTCCTTCTGGGCCTCGGCGGCGTTCCAGGAGGGCTCCTGCGAGTGCACGGCGTGAGGCTTGTTCCCAGCCGGCGATTCACCCCTGGAGAACTGGCGCCGCGCGGAGAATGCCACCGGCTGGCGGATGGCGGTGGAGCGCTTGCTGTAGATCTTGTTGGCGCGATCGTCTAGCGAGAAGAGATTGCCGAGCGTGCCCACGGATTCGTTATTGCCCAGCGCGAGAAAGCCATAAGGCTTGAGCGCGTAATGAAACAGGGAGATGACGTTCTTTTGCAGCGGGGACTCTAAATAGATCAGCACGTTGCGGCAGGTGATCAAGTCCATTTTAGAGAAAGGCGGATCGACGAGCAGATTGTGCTGGGCGAAGATGCAGATATCGCGGACGTTTTTATTGATGCGGTAGCCGCCCTCGACCTTGAGGAAAAAGCGGCGCAGGCGATCGGGCGAGACGTCGCCCTGAATATTCTCGGGATACAGGCCGTTGCGGGCCTTGTCGATACTGTTTTCGCTGACATCCGATCCGAAGATCTGCAAAGGCATGGTCACAGCACCGCGATCGCCCAGGAATTCGAGCAAAGCAATGGCCACCGAGTAAGTCTCTTCGCCGGAGGAACAGCCCGGGACCCAAATGCGGATGGGCTCCGCTTCGGTGTGGTGCTTGAGGATGGCGGGGAAGATACGGGACTTCAAAGTATCGAAGAGCGCCGGGTTGCGGAAAAAGCTGGTGACGTTGATGAGCATGTCCTGGTAGAGGGCTTTGAGCTCGGCCGGATTCTGCTGGACATACTTGACGTAGCGCGGCAGGCTATCGATCTTGTGCACGATCATGCGGCGCTGGATGCGGCGGCGAATGGTGGTGTGGCGATAGTGGGTGAAGTCCACGCCGGTGCTCTTGCGGATCAACTGGAAAATCGTGTTGAGGCTGGAATCCTGTTCGGGGACCAGAACGGCCGCGGCTTTGCGTGCAGCCACATAAGGATGATGGGCGATGCGGGCCAATTCGCGGGCGATCTCCGCCGGGGGCAGGACGAAATCGACGCAGCCCAGAGCGATGGCGCTGCGGGGCATGCCGTCGTACCTCGCGGTGGTTTCATCCTGGGCGAAGGTAACGCCGCCCTGGGCCTGGATCTCGGCCAGACCGAGGCTGCCATCGCTGCCGGCGCCGGAGAGAACCACGCCGATGGAGTTGGTGCCCTGGGATTCGGCGAGGGCGCGCATGAAGAAATCGACGGTCAGATGCTGGCCGCGGACCTCGCGGGCGGTGAGGTGCAGGGTATGGTCCTGAATGGTCATGGTGGCATTGGGCGGAATGACGTAGACGTGATTGGCCTGGACCTTCATGCCATCCTGCACTTCGACGACGGGCATGGTTGTGGAGCGGGAGATCAGCTCGGTGAGCATGCTTTCGTGTTTGGGATCGAGATGCTGCACAAGGACGAATCCCATTCCGGTGTCGGAAGGGAGATGGGAGAGCAGTTCGGTGAAGGCTTCCAGGCCGCCGGCCGAAGCTCCAATGGCGACAACGGGCACGTCGTCGGGTTGCGCCGGACGTTCCTCGCGGCTGGGCTTCATCGTGATTGGCTTTGAGGATTCCCCGCGGGGCTCGTCTTTGCCCGGCTTCTTTTGCTTCACGCTTACCTCCGAGAGGCACGACGGCGCTCGGCCGCCGAGGCGCGCTTCAGTTTCGGGTTCCCGGTCGCGGGATTGGCCCTTACGCCAGCTCCTTCGGCGGCCACACTTTCAATGCGAACGTCTGAAATTTCCCTGCGGGCCATCCGTTTACCAGCCAGTCTCGACTTGCGCTCGTCCCCTTCGCGTTTAGGCCCGGCAATTTTAAGGGGAAGAACGGCGGATAGGGCCGTACCCAGAGCGCTGGATTGAATTTCGAGCTGGCCACCCAGTTCGCGCACGCGTTCGTACATTCCGCGAAGACCGATGCCTTGGAGCGTCTTGCCCTGCTTGATGCGGTCGATGACTTCCGAGGAGACGCCCACGCCGCGATCGACAATGCGGACTTCCGCGTTCTCCTTATGCTCCGAGAGAGTGACCCAAGCCATATCGCTGCCGGAATGGCGCTGAATATTGGCGAGAGATTCCTGCACGACGCGAAACAGGGCCAGCTCCATTTCCGCGGGCAGGCGGCTGAACTCATTCGGCGTATCGAGGTTAACGGCAATTCCGCTGCGCTCGGAAAATCCCGCGGTAAACCAGCGCAAAGCCGCCAAGAGACCGAGTTCATCGAGGAGCGGAGGATGAAGAAGATAGGAGACCGAGCGCACCTCTTGTACGCACTTTTCAAGGGTTTCGGCGCTCTCGACCAGCAAAGCGCGGTGCTGTTCGCCCAATGACCCGGCCTCACGCTTCAAAATATCGAAGTTAATTTTCATGCTGGTGAGATATTGGCCGAGGCTATCGTGCAGTTCGCGGCTGATATGGCGGCGCTCGTCATCCTGCAAGCGCATGAGGCGGGAAGAGAGGGCGCGAACGCGTTCCTCGGCGCGCTTGAGGCTGGTGATGTCGTTCATCACGCCGCCCAGTTCCGGCTTTCGGCCGGGGTGTTCGATGAGCTCGGCGGCCGCATGAAACCAGAGGACCTGGCCGTGGACGCCGATCATGCGGAACTCGAAATCCTCTCTCTTGCGCTCGCGCAGAACCCTTTGGCAGGCAGCGACGACGAGTTCGCGGTCGTCGGGGAAAAGATGCTTCTTCCAGAAGTTTGTCTCGCCGGTCCAACGTTCCAGCCAATATCCCAGCAGGGCTTGCGCGCGGGGGCTCACGCTGGTGAATGTGAGCGTCTCGGGTTCGGCCCTCCAGAGTATGGCTCCGAGAAATTCGCAGGTGAGCGATAGCTGCCGTTCCATTTCGGCGCGCCCGCCCCTGCCATCGACAAACGGGTAAGCGGCAATCCAAGGCCAACGCGGAAGGACCCGCAGGAAGAGGCTAGCCGCCCATCTGGTCCCCTGGCACCGATGCTGAAATCTAGCATACGACATTTTGTGGAACTATGCTGTCCTCTCCCCACGGCGCAGGCTTTTCATGCCGTATTGTTCGGGTTAAAGGCGCGGAGTACACTCGATGCGGCAGTGTTCTTTTGTTTGGGCATCGTTTAGCCGAGAATTTTCTGCACGTACCTAAGCTGCTTCTCATGGAAACAAAAACGCAAATCGACACGACCAAGAGCGAAGAGGTGGTTCGCAAACATCGGGAATACATATGGCCCGCGGTGGCTAATTTTTACGAGCATCCGCTGGTGGCCGATCGCGCGTGGATGCAATACGTCTGGGACCTGGAAGGGCGCAAATACCTGGACTTTTTCGGCGGCATTCTGACGATTTCCGTAGGGCACACCAATCCTAAGGTCACTTCCAAAATCAAGGCGCAGGTCGATCGGCTGCAGCACATCTCCACTCTGTATCCGAACGAGCCCATGGTGGACCTGGCGGAGAAGATCGCTCAGATCGCGCCCGGCAAACTGCAGAAAAGCTTCTTCAGCAATTCGGGCACGGAAGCGAATGAAGCCGCGCTGCTGCTGGCGCGCATGGCTACGGGGTCGTTCGACATTATTGGGTTGCGGCACGGCTATTCGGGAGCTTCGGCGCTGGCCAGATCCGTCACCGGGCAAAGTACCTGGCGGGCCGGAGGCGTGGTCAGCGTTGGCGTGGCCCACGCGATCAATCCTTATTGCTACCGCTGCCCGCTGGACCTTAAATATCCCGATTGCGGCGTGGCTTGCGCGAAGGACGTGGAAAATTTAATTCAGACGGCGACCAGCGGGCACATCGCGGCATTCATGGCCGAACCCATTCAAGGCGTGGGAGGATTTATCACCCCGCCGCCGGAGTATTTCAAAATCGTCTTCAACACGGTGAAAAAATACGGCGGCCTGTTTATTTCGGACGAAGTGCAAACGGGCTTTGGCCGCACCGGCAAACATTGGTTCGGCATCGAGCATTGGGAGGTGGTTCCCGACGTGATCACCTGCGCCAAGGGTATGGGCAATGGGGTGCCTGTAGGCGCGACGGTGACGACGAGCGAGCTTGCCGGCTCCTATCGCGGCATGACCATCTCTACTTTCGGCGGCAATCCGGTGACCAGCGTGGCGGCGCGCGCGACAATTGAAGTGATCGAAGAGGAAAATCTGCGCGAAAACGCCGCATCGGTGGGGGACTATTTCCGCGAGAAGTTAGAGGGACTGCAGGAAAAGCATTCGCTGATCGGCGAGGTCCGCGGCAAAGGGCTGATGCAGGGGATCGAACTGGTGAAGGATCGAGGCACGAAAGAGCCGGCGCCGGAGGCCACCACGCGGCTGCTGGAACGCACCCGCGAAAACGGCTTGCTGATTGGCAAGGGCGGACTTTACGGCAATGTCGTCCGCCTCTCGCCGATGCTGAATATTTCCAAGGCTGACGTGGACGAAGCGGTTCGGATGCTGGACAAATCATTTTCCGAAGTTCGGGTGTAGGCATGGGTGGCGAGGCCAATCGTCTATCTTCCTCAAGGGCTCCTCAAGGATTCCTCGAGGGCGGCGCAGTGAACAGCCGCGGGCAACGGATGCGGTTTTCACAACGGTTGAAGAGACGGCTCTTGGGTTCTGCCATCCCATTGGCCGTCGTTTTGGCGCTCGTGCTGATCGTGGGGCTGGCTCGCGCCGGAGATAAGGAAGTCGAGTGGAAGCCGATCGAGCAAGCGCTGCTGCGCGTGGACGACCAGCCGGTGAAGAATTGGAACGTCTACGAGGAGAGCAAGAAGGGCGATCCGCTGTTGCTGGCTATGGGCAACCGGTTCCTGCTGATTGAAATCCACGACCACAAGATTTTTGAGCTGGCGCCCGCCAAAGTGGAGCACAAGGGAGCGGAGCTTCTGTGGGATCCGGCGGAACGTCCCGCCGAACCGCTAGCCGCCACCGACTGGGTGATTAAAGACGTGGGTTTGGCTTATCGCGTTGCCTTTCGGCTGGAGGCGGAAAAGCACGACTTCGACGTGCAGTTGCCACATCCGATGGATCTGCGGTACATCGTTCGGTGAGGAAAGCTCAGAGAAGGAAAAGCTACGGCCGATAAACGGCGTAGACCCAAGGAATCCCGACAATCCCCGACTGCACTTCCACAATGACAGAATCGCCCGGCCGGAAGCGCCCGTAATCGTCGCGGCTCACTTCCAGCCGTTCGATTGCCCGGCCTTCGCGCCAGGAGGTAACCACCAGCCGCTGGGTGCGCAAGAAGCCGGGCATGCTGAATTTTCCGACCACCGAAGCCGGTTCGCGCTGCGGCGGAGCGGTATCGAATTTGCCGTTGATGAAAAGCAGGCCGGCCAGAATCCAGGGCACGGGCAGCAGGCCGAAGTAGACGCGCTTGATGACCTCGATATCCTGGCCTTTTCGGGCGCGATTCACAATCCATAAGCCCAGCCCGAGGACCAGGAAGAACAGAACACCCACGAAAATCAGGATGCCGTCCTCTTCGAGCGGCGGGAATGCCTGGCTGGCCGGCACGAAAATAATCGCGCCCACCAGAAACCAGGCCGTGCGGCGCACCAGCCTCTTGCGCAGCATCACCTCGGCCGCCGCGGACGTCAGGCCACAGGCCAAGCATTGGTCGGTTTCGCGCTCGGCGCCGCAATCCAAACAACGCATCATTGCCATCTCTGGGCCATCTCTGACTCGCTTTTGCCGTAAGTGCCGGAGCGAGCAGGCACCGCGTCCGACCGTCTCGGCGGCGAAGTTTCTAAACTTTGATGCTATTTCCCCGGATGCGCGTCGTCAAGCGACAGCGGGGGCGGCGGGTCGTGGTCCAGGTTGAATTGTGAGCTCCTATGCCGCGTTTTTACATCGAAGACCTTAGGTGACGATAGGTGCTAAGGGTATGAGAGGGGGGGCTTGGGTTATATCCCGTATTGCGAGAGGTTTTCGACGCCTCGTATTGTCAGAGGCGATGCAAAACCAGTTCGCGATTGGCCAATGGGCGAAGTGCGGCCTCGGGGTGTTGATTCCACTCGCCGTAATGCGCGCACCTATCGGACGGAGGTGATTTCATGGCGCCTTTTCGGATACTTTTGGCTGACGATCACGAAGTCGTAAGGGCAGGGCTTCGTGCGTTGTTGGAAGAGCAGAGCGGATGGGAAGTGGTAGCCGAAGCGGTGGATGGACGCGATGCCGTGGAGAAGGCGAGCAAGCTCAAGCCCGATGCGGTGGTTATCGACATCGCCATGCCGTCGCTGAACGGACTGGAAGCGGTGCGGCAAATCTTGAAGGCTGTGCCGAATGCGAAGGTTCTGGTTCTGACGATGTACGACTCCGATCCATTGATTCAGCAAGTTCTGCAAGCCGGCGCGCGCGGGTATCTGCTGAAATCGGACGCGGGCCGCGATCTGGTTTCGGCGATCGACGCTTTGCGCCGGAACAAGACGTTCTTTACGCCCAAGGTAAGCCAGATGGTGCTGGAGGGTTATCTCGATAAGAATCCCAAGGAAAAGGATAAGGAAACGGAAGGCGAAGCGGAAAGTTTGCGGCTCACCAGCAGGCAGCGGGAGATCGTGCAGTTACTGGCGGAGGGAAAGAGCAGCAAGGAAGTGGCCGCCGTGCTGGGTTTGAGCGTAAAGACCGCCGAGACGCACCGGGCCAACATCATGCGCAAGCTCGATTGCCACTCGGTTACGGAGTTGGTGCGCTACGCGATCCGAAATCACATCATCGCCGCCTGAGGGCCGAGGGTAACCGTCGCGATTGCCGCAGTGGGCTCGGGGCGGCCGAGCCCGCGAAAAGTCCAACGAACCTCAGCGATTTCCAAGCACACTAGTAGTTCTGAACCGTCCAACCTGTTCGCACCGTTGTGGCTGTGTAAGGGTCAACGACGTTCGAACCTGTGGCAAGGGTAGTGGACGGGAACCAAGGCGGGGAGAAAGCTCCCGCCGCGAAGCGCTGGTCAAAATAAAGGTTTCGTGAATTGCAATAGCAGGCCTTGGCGATATTGGCGATGCGGCCGCCAACGAGCGTCACCGTATTCATATTGTTCCCAGATGTGCCGCTCCAGCCTCCCGAACCGCCCTGTGAAATCATGGCGATCGAGGCGTCCAGCTCGATATTGCCGTTGGACTGCTTATCGTTCATCTGTACGTTGCCGCTGGCTGTAAAGATGCCGAGCACCTGGCCGTTGTTATTTCCGGGGATCAGGGTATCGACGTTGGGATAGGTGACGCCGTTGACGGTTTCGTTTTGCGTGGTGGTGACCGGCGGAGTCTTATAGAGCACATCGCCAGTCACGACGACGTTGTCCGCGGCAGTAATGGTCATAGCGGAAGTATCCTGGATGGCCGCTTGTCCCTGCCCGGGGCCGGAAAGCGAGTTAATGCTGCCGTCAACGTAAAGCATGGCGCTTTCCGTGGGAGGAGTGTTGGCGAAATTCTGAGGCACGCCCTGGATGGTCGTGCTGGTGGGAGTGCCCGAACCAACCTGTTGCTGAACGGTGGTGGTTTGCGAGGTCAAGTCAAGAGTCACAGTTGTCGTCGTGGTGCCGCCGTTTGTTTGCTGGATTGTAATCACCTGCAAGTTGTGGCCTTTTTGCGGGCCGGAGCTGGGCGTCGTGGCAGTCAGCACGACCGAGCTGGCATTACCTTCGACGTAGATTCCGCCTCCGGTCATCGTGTTCGTCCCGTTGGACGACGTTGTATAGGGGAGGTATACACCGGGATTCGTCGTGCCCCCGCTGGGATAAGGCGCGCCACTCATCGTCTGCAGCACCGCGCTCATATTGGAGCTGGTGGGCAATTTCGAGCCATTGCCGAGACCATCGAGCACCGCTTCCTTCTGATTAAAATCGTTTTGCGGCAGCGCGACGGCGGTTTGACCAAGTTTGTAGCCATCCTGGTAGCTGGGGGCGATGGTGGTACCATTTTGCTTATAGCTGGGATTGGCCGACTGCACGCAGTTGCCGTTGCCATAGTAGTAGCCAAAAGTGCTGGAGACACTGCCGACCGAGCCCGTGAAAGTGTAGCTGCCCGGCTCAAAGGTCCAAGCGCCATTGGTGAAAAAAGGACCGGTAAGCGTACCGGGCGCAAAAGGCGTGCTGCACTCGGCGTATTGATCCAAGAAAGTGCCCCAGGCGGAAAACGACAGGGTGTTTGAACCAGGGGCGACAGGCACATTGATCTGAAGATTGCCTGAATCGACGATGGTGGTCTTCTCATTGGCCAGGGACTGACCCACCGCTGTGAGGGTGTAAGGGACGGTGTAATAGAACTCCGTCGGATTTCCGGTAGGGGCAGAACAACTTGGGTTGTTCGTTGTGCTCCCCTTTGTGTAGCAGTTGTAGTAACCGTTGGCTGCTCCCGAGCCCAGGGTGACGCTGGTGACCTGGAAACTGCCTGGCCAGGAGCCGGCACCTTGCCCGCCGTTGAGGCTGCGGTTCGAGGTAGCCCCGGTAGGACCGTAAAGAGTCGAAACGCTCGAGGCGATGGTCGATAGGGCACCCGGAAGGTTCTGAAGCGGAGCGGTGTTTGGGGCGATCGAGCCCGTGGCAATGTTGGCTTCGAGCTGATCCAACATGTACTGGCGCGCGACGTTGAGCCCGGAATCCGCGGCGTAAAAGGAGGCGCGGAAGTTCCGGTAGTAGCGCGTGATCAAGGAATCGGAGGTGACGGCGATGACCATGGCCAGCGTCATGGCAACCATCAAGGACAGAAGCAGGAGCGTGGTCACAAGGGCCATGCCCCGCGAATTGGCTTCGACAGCTGGGACTTTGATGGAGCGCTTTTGGGAACTGTGAATGATTGTCATGACCATCCTCTGCTATTGGTTGTTCATGCTCAGATTGCGCGGATTCACGACCACGGAGACGCTTTCGATCTGATAGGGCCCGTTGTCGAATCCATTCCGGTAGGTATAGGTGGGATCCGTAGAGGGCGTGGTTCTTCCGATCAGCGAAATTTGTATCGATCGGATCAACCAGAACTCATTGTTGTAACCGGAGGTGTTGGCACCCGCGTCGCACAGGGGAGGGACACCCAGCGGGTTGGAGGCGTAGTAGTTGTATATCCCGCAATCGTCCGAAGTTGCCCAAAGCGCCGCGCCCACCTTGAACCCAATCACTTGCTGGGCCAGGACGGAGCATGCGGGAGCCGTGCAGGGACTGGAGACGGCTGCGCCTTCGGTGCGAACCAGTTGCGGATTGGAGGGATTGGATGTGTCCACCGAATAGGTGATGGGCGCGAGACGCACGACCCAGTCCGGCGAGCAAAACTGCGTGGTACCGACGTAAGGATTGCCGTTGGCATTGGTGGTGTAGCTGGTTTGAGTGAGATAGAGGTAATCGTTAGCGGTGCTATTGGTCGCGTCAGCGTTGGTCGCGCTGAAAGAGAGTTTCACGCCTGAGTTGGTGCCGCTGGTAAAAACCGACCCGTTAGCGGTGAGAAGTACCGTGGTGTATTGGGTTCCGCCGACGTTGAGGAGCAGCAGTTCGTCGCCGCTATGAAAATTCGCAGCATAAGCCGTGGCTATGGCGACCGTCGTGCCCGTCGGCGGGTACAGATACATCGGCGAAGAGCTGGAAAGAACGCAATTGGTTGCCGAAGGGAGGAAGGAACCATTGTCCGGATGCGCCGGAGCTGTATTCGGGTCAGCCGCGATGACGTTTAGCTGATCGAAGCAATTCGAGCCATAGCTGAAAGTCGCAGCATTGTTGCAAGGAGAGTTCGGTATGCTGTTGACGACGGAAATGCCCACGGGCGTGTTGGGCATGTTGGGACCCAAAAGGGTGCCGCTTCCGGCATTGACGATGTCCAGTTGTAGCTGAGCGATGGCATTGCGCACGGCGATGTTCAGGCCGGACTGGTTCTGCTGCTGATTGAACAACGGCTGCTGCCTGGAAAAGAGGGCCAGGGCGGCGCCGCTGATCAGCACCAGCAGGACGGTGGTGATCATCAGCTCCAGCAACGTGAAACCGGTTGAGTTATTTTTCCTCATTTTTCCGCTTTCATAAACGCCAACGGCGCCGCAGCGTATGGGCAAAACAAGTTCGTGTTTCATGGCGAAGCCGTCCTTACCATGCTCATCTGATAGCCGACGGGAGGCTTTATGTACTGGTTAGTCAATATCACCAGAACGGTGATCCGCTTTACGCCCGTGACCGGCTGGTCCATCTCAATGACCCAGCGGCGGTGAAATGCGATCGCGTTGGGGATCGCCGCCGGAGGGCTGGCGCTCTGAGTTTGGCTCAGCATTCCGTTGGGATTGTGAGTGAGCGTCGTGTAGGTTTCCGCGCCGCTCACGAGGCCAAGCACGGTTTCGGTGACCGCGCCCGTTTGAACCCCTGCGGAGGTATTCGAGTCACTGATGTATACGTTGTCGTAGTAGTTCACCGTCTCCGTATCGCCCTGGGAGGTTACAGACGCCTGGGCATCGGAAGTCAGGCTTCCGGCAGTGCTGCCCGAAGCGACGTAAACGTTGGGATCCCAGTATGGCCAGCGGTTCAGATCTTCCAGTTTTTCGGATGCCAAGTTGGCCGCGAGGCCCGCAAAACGCGCGCTCTCGGTGCCGCTCAAGGTGGCGGTGGCGAGAGAACTCAGCGCGACCAGGCCAACAGTGAGGACCAGAATGGCGACCATGACTTCGACCATGGTGAAGCCGCGCGAAGAATCCAGTTCAAGGCGTTGTGATGGATACGTTTCCATAGTTCGATACCGAAATCGTGTTGGAATATCCCTGATAGCTAATTTGAAAGCTCGTGGCTGAATTGCCATTTTGGGTGACCGTAACCGTTCCGTTGGGTTTGAATTGAATGACCGTGGGCCGATTAATGGCGGCAGCCGCGGTCAAGATGGGCACGGGACCACCGACGTTCGCAAAGCTGCCGCTGGGCGGCGGCTGGCTGGCGATCTGGTACGTCGGATTGTTGCCGTTAGCGTTGCCTGCTATGGTGACCTGAAATGGGTAGCTTTCCATCAAGGACTGGAAGCGCGTCGACTGAATGGCCCAGGTGGCGTTCGCTACAGCCGAGCGCAAGCGATATTGATTGACGGCGGAGGTTACCATCGGGACGGCCATAACCGAGATGATCCCGATGATCAGGAGAGCCATGCACAGCTCGATCATCGTGAAGCCGGCTGTTAAGGTCCGGGACCTTTTGGCTTGCGTTGGGGCGGCGGAGCCAGCCGAGCGCGTCTGCAAACTGAGCGATTTTGTATGAATTGTCATATAGTCGTCGTAAGCGGCAACAGTAAAGTGTCGTACTGCATACCCCAAGTCTAGGAGTGCGCCGCGTCCCCCCGAAAGAGGCCGCAGGGGCAATGGTTCGTAAACGATAGCTGGACGAGCGAACAGCTGTTTAGGCCAGGGCGATCGGAACGGCTATCGGAAGCTAAGTGCCGTGTTATAAATTAGGTAGGAGGGCGGCTGCGGCGGGTGACGGCTGATTCGTGGCGCAATTCTGAATCGCTCTTGTCTGAGAACCAGGTCCGACGGAGAACCTCTCAATGCTACCGCTCGAAGGCGTAAAAGTCGTTTCCGTGGAGCAGGCTGTAGCGGCTCCCTTGGCGTCCCGCCACTTGGCTGATTTCGGCGCTCGGGTGATTAAAGTCGAGCGGCGCGACGGCGGCGACTTCGCCCGGGATTACGACCGGAAAGTCCGCGGCATGGCGAGCTGGTTCGTGTGGCTAAATCGCTCAAAACAAAGCGTGACGCTCAACCTCAAGCAAGCCGAAGGGGCAGAGATCATGGGGCGGCTTATGGCGGACTGCGACGTCTTCATACAAAACATGGGCCCGGGAGCCGCCCGGCGCGCAGGCCTCGAAAGCGAGTCCCTCATCGCCAAGAACCCGCGCCTAATCGCCTGCGAAATCAGTGGTTATGGCGCGACTGGACCTTACCGGGATAAAAAGGCTTATGACCTCCTGGTGCAGTTCGAGACGGGCCTGGTTTCCATCACCGGCACTCCCGAATCACCCTGTAAAACAGGAATCTCGGCGGCAGATATTGCCGCCGGAATGTATGCGTTCAGCGGCATTCTCATGGCGCTGTACCGGCGCGAAAGAACAGGACGCGGAGGGGTGGTGAGGGTATCGCTGTTCGACGCGCTGAGCGAGTGGGTGTTGCCGGCTGCTTATTATGCGGCTTACGGCGGTTCGCCACCACAACGCAGCGGGGCCGAGCACGCGTCCATCGCTCCTTACGGGCCGTTCTTCACAGGCGACGGCAAGCAAGTGAATATTGGGATACAGAACGAGCGCGAGTGGAGACAATTCTGCTCCGTGGTCTTGCTCAATACGAAGATCGCGGCCGACCCGAGATTTGAGAACAACTCGAAGCGCTCGGAAAATCGGAAAATTCTGCGGACGTTGATTTCGGAGATTTTCCGGACGCTCACGCTGGAGGAGGCTGTGGAGCGTCTGGAACGCGCAGGCATCGCGCACTCGCGAACGAATTCGGTAGAGGACCTGCTGACGCACCCGCAACACGTGGAAAGAGGGCGCTGGCGAAATGTCGATTCGCCAGCGGGTCCTTTGCAGGCCCTGGCGCCGCCAATGCTGCTGGATGGCGTTGAGTCGCGGATGGGAGCCATACCATCGCTGGGCCAACACACGGATGCGATTCTTGCCGAACTTGGATACACGCCGGAAGAGATTCGTCGTTTGCGGGAGCAGGGAGCGGTTTGAAGACGCCGGCTTAGCTAGCGCGTACGCAAAAGAAAAGCCCCACCGGCTTTAGGGGGAGAACGGTGGGGCGGGTACTGCAAGTCAGGGGTCGTCACTTAAGTAGATTACTGAGCGGGCGTTTGCAGACAGACGCGAATTCTGTAAAGCGCGGGAGGTAAAACCTGTAGCCTCTGCAGGAAGGCGGCGAAAAGCTGCAAGAGCCAGCCAGAGCGATACAAAAGGGCAGGACGGGGAATCGGCAGGATTAGCCAGGAAGCGTTGTCGCGCAACCCAGGCGGTGCATAGTAGGAATGAGACGCGAACCCATCTCTTCTTTCGGCAGGAAAGCGTTGGCCCCACATCGATCGGAGATCTGCTGATAAGAGTTAGAGGGGATCGCCGTGACGAGAATCACGATGATGCGCGGCCATCTCTCACGAATGGCTGTGGTAGCTTCCAAGCCATTCATCAACGGCATGGCGATATCCATCAAGATAAGATCGGGCTGCAGGTGGGCCGTCAAACTGATGGCCTGAAGGCCATCGCAAGCCTCTCCCACCACGCGAATTTGCAGATCTCCTTCCAGGAGATCTCGAACGGCCGCGCGAAAATCCTGATTATCGTCCACTACCAATACTCTGATCATTGCTCACTCTTACTGAGCTGGGCCCACGGTCATGTTAAACCACATCTTAAACCACAGATTCGATGCTTCCTACGCCAACTGCGGCTCTTGCCCACAGGGAATTATAGATTAGGGCGCTCGATTGGCGTAGCCGGGCTTGGCCTATTGGCCCTAGCCCATCTGGCTTAGTCCTCTTCCGAAGTAAAACGTGGCGGGAGTCTGTTCGTCCCAGCCGACATTGCAAAATGGTATCGACCACTTCTGCACTTTAGCCGGCTCGAGCATGGGTTTGCCCAGCGCGGGAGTCGAGAGGCAATAGGTGCCTTCGTGCGTGCCAATCCAGATGAGGTTGCGATCCCATTCGATGAAAACATTCTCGGTGGTTCCACGCCACCAGCTGGTGTAGTTCTCCATCTCGCCATCGCGAGGCGGGACGAACCAGGCGACTTCCCGGGGAGCGGTGGGATCGGAAATGTCGAAGATGCGGACGCCGGCGTTGAACCAGGTCATGGCCACGATGTTGGGCTTCGCGGCACCCGGCTGCAGCCAGCAATTAGTATTGTGGGAACCAAATCGGCCGCGAGCCAGGCAGAAGTCGTTGTAAGGAGCGTCGGGCGGGGCCGTGGGGCGCGGGAACAGGCCGATAATTTTGGGATTGCGCGGATCTTTTACGTCCACCACGTAGGGAGTGTGGTAGTTCTCGCGGCAGTCGGCTTCGAGAGCTTCGTGCGAGGCGACCACAATATTTTGCAGGCGAGGGTGGGCGCCATCGGCGGTAATTGGCAAACAGGTGTGGAAGGGGATTGTGCCGAAGGTATCAAACTCGTACTGGACGTGGCCGTAGGGCTTGGGGTGCTTAATATCCGACAAATCCATAGCGTACATCCCGAAGGCGCCGAAGCCGCCATAGCCGACATTTCCTCCGTCTTCGACGCGCTTCGGAACGGTGATCGCGCCGTGGTTGCCGGTCCACGAGGTGTGGTCGCCGGCAAAGCGGTATTTCTTGTACTCGGCTTCCTCGCCCAGGCGCTGGCCAGGCACCCACCAGCGCGACACCTCTTTCACATTGGAGGGATCGGACATATCGACAATCATGAGGGCATTGCTATAGGGCCGCTCGAGATTCTCCAAACGCAACTGGTCGTCCCAGCCGCAATCGAGATAGGCATACTGGCCGCCGTCGTAGAAATTGTGATGCGTGCCGTTCCCCTTCACGCCGGTGTTGTATTCCTGGAGAAGCTTGGGATTTTTGGGATCGCTAATATCGTAGTTGCGAATGCCCCTCAGACCCTTGTACGCAAGCACTTTGTCCCGCAACTCCTTGTCATATTGCCCGTGAGGATATTGGGGTGTTTCCATGGTGAGCGGCTGAGCCGCGGTGCACATCATGATCCACTTCTTGATTTTCGTGTTGTAGGTGACCGTGCCCATGCCCTGAGTGACGCCCTTGTTCAGAACGACCGGATTTTTGCCGTCGCTGATATCCACAAAGCCGCCGCCGGCGGGCAAGAGACGCTGTTTGCCGCGCGCCCACATCACACAGAGCGGCTCGCCGCCCGAAATCGTGGAACCGGGGAGATGGGCCTGAATCTCCATATTGTGTATGTACTGCTTCTTGTCCAGATAGGTGAGGGCGCCCATGGGGAGAGCGATCTGGGGTGGCTCGTTGGTGGTATAAAGTCCGGAGACTTGGGCCCGCAGCTCCTTTGAGCCGATGACGCCCGCGGCAGCCGCGCCTAACGCGGCGCCGGCCGCGCTTTTCAACAGCGACCTTCGGGTGAGTCCCCTCTGTTCCGATTTTTTAGGAGCCGATCGAGAATCGTAGCGACCTTTGGACATACGGTTACCTCTTTTTCGATCGAGAGTGCCCGGCTGGAAGCCCTATTGAACGCTGAAGAGTCCCGATTGTTTGGCGCACCTAAAGCTTACTGACGCCATTTAACATAAGAGAATGGAGCTGTCAAAGAAAATGGGGGCAAAGTACCAGCGATCTTTAATAAAAACGGCGGTCTAGACTCCAGGGGAATGGCTTTTCCATCTAACGAGAAGGGTCGTACAAACGCAGCACAAAGGACGCCGATGCTCACCATCCTGCTGATCATTCTCGTATTAGCGCTACTCGGAACACTGCCAGCCTGGCCCTACAGTCATGCTTGGGGTTATTACCCCAGCGGGGGCTTGGGGCTTCTGCTGATTATCGTGATCCTCTTGATGTTGCTGTAGGCGCCGAAAAAGCCCTCAGCGGAGATTTCCTATCGAATAGTTCACGAGCGCCAGTTCCGTTTGATAATCGTAAGTCGCGTTCACCTGCTCGATTTGAGCCTGGGTGAGGTTCAATTGCGATTGGGTGAGCTCGACGATCGAGCTCAATCCCAGTTGATAGCGCGACGTAGCCAAGCTCAAGGCCTCGGTCGCCTGGTTCACCAATTGCTGCACCTCAGAAAGGCGCTGGTATCCGGAGTTTGCGTCGTTCCAGGCCTGATTGACGTCGCGAACCACTTGATCCAACTCGCTGCGAAGAGTCTGCTGTTGCTCCACAGAACGAGCCATGGCTTCATTGCGGAGGGCGCCGAACAAGTGCCCGTTGAAGATCGGTATATTCAGATTGAAGCCAGCTGCCGCGTACTGATTGTCCAGGCCGGTAGTGGTTATGTTGGCATGCAGCGGAATGAGGCCAGCGGCTCCGACGGCGGTGATCGACGGATACCAAAGATCGCGCTCGGCGGCCACAAACGTTAGGGCTGAATTCACCTCATAGCGCAGGCTGACCAGTTCAGGGCGATTCATGACGGCCTGCTGAATGAGACCAGCCCGGTCCGCGGGAGGGCCTGGCGGCGCACCCGGCTCCATCAGTTGGTAAGTCCTCTGGTCCGCAAAGCCAAGAGCGGTGGTCATGTCCGCGTAAGAACTCTGGAGACTATTCTGCGCCTGGATGAGAAGGAGTTGCGCTTGCGCCAGGTCGACGTTGGCAAAGGTGACGTCCAACTGCGACTTGAGCTGATTGGCCGCCATTTGGGTGATTTGATTAGAAACGAGCTGGCGCTCGCCGACAGTCTGCTGGGCGACGCGAAGCAAGGCCTGAGCCCTCAAAACGCCGAAATAAGACCGGTCGACCAGCAACAGAACGTTAGCGCGAGTAGTTACGATGTTTTCTTGCTGAGCCTGCTCGTGCAGGTTAGCGCTCTTCACGATGTCGTAGGTGTGGCCAAAGTCGGTGACCAACTGATTTACGGCAAAGCCTTGGGCAAACTTGGGGAAAATGCGGGGGTCGTTCAGAACCCCGGCGCCAATGCGATTCAAATCATTTGCTTCGGCGCCCGTAATGCTGCCATTAACCACTGGGAAATAGCTGGCCCGCACTTGGCGCTTCTCGGCGTCAGCCAACGAAGCCTCGGCAGCAGCCACCTGAATTTGCGGATGGTTCTGAATGGCGAGCTGTTCGGCTTGCTGCAAGGTCAAAGTCTGGGCCGTTTGCGCGGAAGCCGACGTGGAAATGAACGCCAGCGCTGCGATAAACACGAAGAGCCGAAAAGAGATTCTCATTGCGCCTCCCCAAGCGCCCGTTGCATCTGGAACTGATCGCGACGGCGGTAGATGAGCAAGTAAGCGGCGGGGACGACGAAAATCGTCAGCAGGATGGAGGAGAGCAGGCCGCCGATAATCGCACGAGCAAGCGGGGCATAAGCTTCGCTACCCGCTTCGAGCTTGAAAGCCATGGGCAGCAAGCCCACCACCGTCGCCAGCGAAGTCATGAGAATGGGACGGAGACGAATGCGGCATGCGAGGGCTACGGCTTCGGCTGAGCGGTGGCCTTCACCGCGCAAGACATTGGCGAAATCGACGATCAGGATGCTATTCGATACGACCATGCCTTGCAGCATGACGATTCCCATAAGCGATTGGATGTTTAGCGTGGTACCTGTCAAGACGAGGGTCAGGATCACGCCAATAATGCCGGTCGGAACGGCAAGCACGATGAGGAAGGGGTCGATGAACGATTTGAATTGCGCAACCAAGATGAGATACACGAGCACGATGGCCAGAAAGAGGCCCACTCCAAAACTCTTGAAAGACTGGTTCATGGTAACCACCAGTCCGCGCACGTCGATCCGGATATTGGGAGGCAGAGTCGTATTGGCGATGATCTTGGAAATCGCCGTGGATAGCTTCCCCAAATCTTCACCCACTGGCGCCACATAGATGTCAAAGTCTCGCTCCAACTGATAATGATCGACTTCGGTAGGGGTCAGGATCTGGTTCACGTCCGCAACCTGGTCTAGGTAGGTAGGAGTTTTCAAGTTGGACGCGCGCAAGGGCATCGCTTTTAAGGACTCGAGATCGGTTACCTGGTTTTCCGGATACTGCACCGTCACGAAATAGTTGTTGCCGGATCTGGGGTCCACCCAATAACTCGGAGCGATCATTACGTCTGAAGTCAGAGAGGTAATGATGTTGTCGATGACCTCCTTGGGATCGAGTTGCAACTCGGCGGCGCGAGTGCGATTCACATCGATTTCCAGTCCGGGATAGTCCATGTCCTGGGGAATGTAGACGTCCGAGACACCTCGTATGGCCTTGAATTGCCGGGACAGGTTCTGCGCGAGATTATTGTCCCTGCGCATATCGATGCCGCTTACTTGGACATCAATGGGCGCGGGCGCGCCTTGATTGAGCACGGCATCCACCAAACCGCCCGATTGAAAGTAGGTGCGGAGTTCGGGAAGTTGGCGGGCGATTCTATCGCGCACCTCGTCCATGTAGACGAAGCTGCTGACTTTGTGATCCTCCTTGAGTCCTACTTCAACGAAAGCGGTGTGCATTCCCGAGTTCGAAGTAAATAAGGAAGAGAGGTCGGGCATCACGCCGATATTGGAGACGACGGTCTGCAGGTCGCTCGCGGGCACGACGTTTCGCACGATATCCTCGACCTGCTTGATGTAGTCGTTGGTCAGCTCGATGCGCGTGCCGGTGGGAGCCTTGACGTTAATGACGAACTGGCCGGCGTCGGTCCTCGGAAAGAAGGAGATGCCCATAAAAGGAAGCAGCAGAAAGCAAGCGAAGAAGCAGCCGAGGAAACCCAGAACCGTTGTCCACGGCCGGTCCAGCGCCCTGCGCACCCATTTTTCGTAGAAGTTCAGCATCACTTCGAATTTGGCGTTAAATCCGGCATGGAATCTCTTTCCCCACGACCGATGTTCCTGGCCTTCGGCAGCCGCATGCTCGGCTTTGAGGAAATTGGCGCAGAAGACGGGTACGACGGTTACCGCATCGAAATAGGAAGCGAAGAGAGCAATCACGACGCCCAGCGCTAGGGCGCCGAAGAGGAATTTGCTCACGCCGAAAAGAAAGGTGACCGGAAAAAACACAACCACGGCGACGAGCATGATGGCCAAGACGGCCAAGGCGACTTCATTGGCTCCCTTTTCCGCCGCGACGCGCGGCTCCTCACCCATTTCGAGGTGGCGATAGACGTTTTCAATAACGACGACCGAATCATCGATGAGGCGTGAAAAAGCCAGGGCCAGGCCGCTCAATACCATGGCGTCGATGGACTTGCCCATGGAGTGCAGCACGAAAAAGGTGATCATCACCGAGATCGGAATGGACAAGAACACAGCCACAGTGGCCCTGAAGCTGCCAAGAAACATGAGAATCATGATGCCAGTAAGAAAAATTCCTATGCCGCCTTCCCGGAGTACCGTGGAGATCGCTTCCTTCACAAATACGGACTGATCGAAAACGACGCTGGCCTTGAGCTGCGAGGGGATATCGCGAAGGTTCTGGATCGCTTTTCTGATTCCGTCGACCACGGCGATCGTGTTGGTGTCTCCACCCTGCTTCTGAACCCCGACATAGACGGATTTTTGGCCATCCACGCGAACGATGTTGTATTGCAACGACGAGCCGTCCACTGCATGGCCAACGTCGGAGACAAAAACGGATCGCTGGTCTTCGGTCTTGACGGGCAGATCGTTGAGCGCCTGGGCGCTGGGAACCTGAGCGTTGGTATAGATGTTGTAATCTAGCGGCCCCATGCGCACATCGCCGGCGGGCAAAATGAGATTGGAGGAGTTGGTCGCGCGAACGATATCCATCGGGCTTAATTCGTGAGCCTGCAATTTCAGCGGGTCCACATAGACCATCAGCGCGCGGTACTTGCCTCCAAAGGGAGGAGGCACCGTGGCGCCCGGAACGCCGGCAATCTGATTGCGAATCTGATATTGCAAGTAATCATGGAGCTGCGTTTCGTCCAAGCCTTGCCCTTGTACTGTGAGCAGACAAACCGGCAGGCTCGAGGCATCGACCTTTAGAACGACTGGCGGCAAGGTGCCTTCGGGAAGGCGCCTGAGGTCCGCCATGGCCAGATTGGAAATCTGGGTGACGTCCGCATTGGCATCGCTGCCCGGTTGGAAATAAATCTTGATCAGGCTTACGCCGGTGAGTGAGCGAGACTCCATGTGATCGACTCCGGCGGCCAGGGTAAAGAACCGCTCGAAGGTGTCGGTGATGTCTGCTTCGATCTGTTGCGGTGGCATGCCGTTATAGAAGGTAGCCACCAGCACCACCGGAATGTTGATGGGTGGAAACATGTCCACAGGCATCTGGGCCATGCTGGTGACGCCGAGCACAACCACGACGAGGCAAAAAACGATAATCAGATAGGGATGTCGGATGGCAAATGAAGGCATGTGATTACTGCTCCATTTCTTGAGCCTGGATCTCTTTGGGCGTGACGAGCTCTCCCGGCTGATATTGGCTTTGCGATCCAAAAACTACGCGGTCGCCTTCTTTCAATCCGGAAACAATTTCGGTCTGCGTGGCGGTCCGAAGACCCAAGGTCACGTCGCGCCTTTCGATCTGGTTGGCGCCGTTCACAATCAAGGCGGTTCCCTTATCCGCGCCCGCCGCCTGAACCACCTGCGTGGGAACCGTCAGGACCTTGTCCGCCGTTTGCAAAGGAATCTCTGCGGAGGCGTACATTCCCGGAACAAGTTCATAATTCGCATTGGGCACTTGCACTTCGGTGTGCATGGTTCGTGTTTGCATGTCAATCTGGTCTGAAAAGCGAACGACCTTTCCCGAAAAGGTCTTTCCCGTCGCAGATACCTTGACGTCGATCACTTCGCCGAGGCGAAGATCGGGCACGGCCCTTTCCGGTACGGGAATGACCAGGCGAAGAAGATTGTTTTGCGACAGCCGACAGAGAGCCTGGTTGCCAATATTCGAAGAAGTCCCTCCCGGCAGGAGGGCTCCTTTGTACTCGTAGAGGCGGGTGACAACTCCGTCGAAAGGAGCCGCAATATGCGAGTATGCGAAGAGCGCCTTATCTTTATCGAGCGTGGCTTTGGCCCCAGCAAGCGCCTGCTCGGCACCGGCGAGGGCATCCTTGGCCGAGGAAACGCCGGCACTGCCTTCGAGGTCCTTCCCCTCAGAAACGTCAATATCCTCCTGGGAGATCAGGCCAGGCTGTGTTTTTTGCACTCCCTGGAGGCGCGTGTATGTGAGGTGCGCAACTTTATATGAGGAGTTCGCGCGGTTGAGTTCCTCGTTAGCGCGTTCCAGATCGCTCTCGCTGCGGTGAACGGCAGCCTGGTCCGCCTGCAGTTGCTGCTCCAACTCCGGGATTTCCAGATCGGCCATCGGCTGGCCTTCCTTTACGTGGGTGCCCCAATCCACATACAGCTTCTGGATATACCCGGAGACCTTGGCGTAAACGTCAATTTCCTGATAGGGCTCGAATTCGGAAGCGATTTCGAGCGTATTGGAAAGATCGTGCCGGGCTACGTCAACGACGGCGACCACGGGCGCCGGCGCGGCATCGACTTTGACGGATCGAGCACAGCCGGAGAACAGTGTGGTTAATAGGAGGAGAGCGAACAGTCCGCGAGGCCAAGTGAATGTAAAGGCGCGAGGTTTGAGTATGGTTGAGGGAACCTTCTCGAGCGAAGACAGGGGTGCTTCGGAGTCCATTGGAGTACTCATAGTTTTAATTTCTCTTCCTCTTCTCTCATGAGCTTTTGAAGTTTCTCCACGGAAAAATCAGGGGAGCGGCATAGCTCAATCAGCCGCTTCCTCCGTTTAAGAATGTCGCGAGCCATGGCCGGAACTCTATCGGCGACTTCCAGAGGGATGGTCTGCACGCCATGAAGGTCTCCGTGGACGAGGTCTCCCGGCTCGACGTTTAATCCCCCCACGCGGACGGTCCCACCAAAATCAAAGATGTGGGCATAAGCGTGGGATACCGCCACATGAGAGGCAAACAGCTGAAAGCCCGTGGATTCGATGTCGCTTAGATCTCGGACCGCGCCGTTGGTCACTAAGGCGACACATCCCAGAGCCCTCAAAATATGTGCATGAACGGCGCCTACAAACGCCCCCAATCCTGGAGGATCGTCGATGTCTTGAATAACGGCCACGCGGGGAGCCGGGATCGTAAGAATATGCTTCCACCAGTCCGGACGATCATAATAAAAGTAGCCATCGCCGCCCATGGGCACGTCCTGGCTGCGGATGCGCGCGGTGGCAGCGTAGCCGATGACCGGGGGAAGATCTCTGAATTGGCAGCGAATGGTGGAATCGGCAAAACCCGCGTTGTAGAGACGAACGCCGAAAGGTTCGATGGCGCTGGCTGTCACACACGTACTCAGTTGGCGCAGTTCATCGAGTTGCTCTGGCGTCAAGCGGTTCGCTTTCACACTTTGAACCATATGGACCCCCTGAGGTCGAATGACAACCCAAGCAACGTCGGGCCGTCAAGGCTCAAACGCTAAAAGTTGTCGAAGGGCCGAAAAGCTAGGCGAGAATCAAAGGAGGCGATCGATGTTGCAGAGAGACGGTTACAGCAATGGAGCGTATCGGCGGCTCCGCCTCGGGTTCTCGCGTCCTGCGAGCCAACGGCCGTAATGGAACGAACCTCGCAACCGTTTCCGAGATGACTTTGCCTAAAACCGCAGGGCAGTGCGGGACCTGCATCTTGCTAGCGATGTTCAGATAATGACCGGGATTAGACTGAGGAAGATACCAACTACATTTTGCCAAAGTGGATAGGGCAGGCACTGTGAGGATGAGCAGCGCGAGCAACACCACCCTCACAACGGGCCTCAAATTATTTCGCGTTGGTGCGGAAAGGTTGATTCAGCGCTCCTATTGATGACGGACGTGCCCCATAGCAGCCACTAAATTCTAGGCCCCCGAATCGTTGAAATCAAGCAACCGCGCTCGTTTCGCCTTGATGAGCGGCAAGAGCATTCTCAAATGGCGGCTAATTTCCCGACTCGATGCGCTGCGCATAATAGCCGGTGCGAGTTCGCGCGGTAATCGTTCCATCTCCCGGGGGAGGAATGATTTCCACGCGCACGGAACGAAAGGACCCGTCCTTACGGGTGTTCGCCGGGTAATAAGCCAGGGTGTACTGGTGGCGAATCTCCTTGGCGATCTGATTGCAGCTCGCTTCGACGTCCTGCAAGTCTTCCGGAAAGAGGGCGGCGCCTCCGGTGGCGCGGGTCAAGGCCATGAGCGCCTGGCGATCGCGCTCGGCCGATTCCGGAACTTCCTCCCGGAGCAAGCCAACGGCATAGATCAGGGCGCTCGATTTTTGCGCTTCCTTCAACGCGGCAGCCAGATTGCGCTGGCTGGAATTATCTTCGCCATCGCTGACGATGAGGAGCACCTTCTTATCCATGTAGGCGCTCCGCAGGTGATCGAGCGAGGCGGCGGCCGCGTCATACAGGGCGGTGCTGCCGTCGGGCTCATCGTGCTGCAGGGCTTTATTCAATATGCCAAGGTCGTGGGTGAAGTCCTGATCGAAGAAATATTTGTCGTTGAAGTGGGCGACAAAGACCTCGTCTTCGGGGTTGCTGGTCTTCACAAAGGTCAGCGCGGCGGCATTCACCTTGTCCCGTTTATTGTCCATGCTGCCGCTGTTATCGATCAACAGTCCCATGCTTACGGGTACGTCTTCCTGCCGCAGCACGGATATTTTCTGCTCGGAATCTTCCTCGAAGAGGCGAAAATTCTCCGGCTTCAGCCCTGGCACAAACTGCCCGTGCTCGTCGGTGACCGAGACGTGCAGGACCACCATGTCCACGCTTCTTTGAATTGTGTAGGCGCTTTGCAGAGGCGCCTGCGGAGCGCTTTCCTGGGGTTCAGGAGGCGGAGGCGGGGGCGAAGGACGCAGGGGCTGCTGCGCGCGGCAAAAAGCAAACGCGATGACGATCAAGCATAGCGCCGCGACGAATCTCGAGGGCCATAGGCCGCCATTCATTCGCCGGGTTATATGTGCCGACTGCATCTAGCCTAATATTCTGATGGTTCCTTGGCTCTGAGGGGCTGATTTGTGCAGGCGCGGTGCCATACAAGGAACCTGTCCTAATGCTAACAGGCAGGTTGATGTGCCGCTTGGCAACTGGAGCGAAAACCGGGTCCCTAGCAAGCGGGCCACGGTGGCCCACGCGGCGATGCTAACATGCGATATCTAGGAAGCGACGGGGAGGCAAGACGAATCTACGAAATGCAGCGGCCTTGATTACCGGCGGAAGCAGCGGCATCGGGCGAGCCATAGCCGAAAGCCTGGCTTCGAGCGGCGCGCGGGTAGCGATCACCGGGCGCGACAAACGACGGTTGGAAGAGGCCGCCCAATCCATGAAGGCTGTTCCCATCGTTGCGGACGTGTCCAAGGAATCCGATGTGGAGAGAACGTATCGGGAAGTTTTTAAGGAGTTCGGGGAGCTGGACATTTTGGTGAATAACGCGGGCGTGGGGGTATTCAAGAGCCTGGTGGATTTCGACCGGGCCAGCTTTGAATCCGTCTTTGCGACCAACGTCACGGGGGCCATGCTCATGGCCCGCGAGGCCGCAAAGCACTTCGTTTCGCGGCAACGCGGGAACATCGTAAACATCAGCTCGACGGCCTCATTGCGCGGAGCTCCGAATGGAAGCGCCTACTACGCAAGCAAGTTCGCATTGCGCGGCATGTCGGAATGCTGGCGAGCGGAACTTCGCCGCTACAATGTGCGGGTGTTGTTGATCAATCCGAGCGAGGTACTCACCAATTTTGCCGCGAACGCCGGACTATCGCAAAAGGAAAATCCAAGCAAGCTGCGAGCCCAGGAGATCGCCTATATCGTCAAGGCGGCGCTGGAGATGGATGACCGGGGTTTTATCCCGGAACTATCGGTGTTCGCCACAAATCCGAAGGATTAAGAGAAATCAAACCGGGGCGTATCAACTGACGATGATGGCGTCTCGATATTCGCTAAAATCGGAGATCAATTTCTCGAGCGATACCGAAGGGTGCCAAACGATCGTGGGTGCGGGAATTACCTGAGTTTGGGTAATTGTTTGCTCTTCACTGGGCGCCTGGCGGCGCGCCTTTGCTTGGCTGTTTTTCATGCGGCCTAGAGTATGCGTTTGGCGTTGCAGGGACCATACGGGAACTCAACTAAGCCAGTGGTCAAAGAATACGCAAAGCGCCAGGGAGAATGGCGCATCCGACCGCCGTACAAGGCATCAAGTTGTCTGGAATCAAGCGCATATCCGGTAGAACGTGCGATCGTGGGTATTGATATGTGCCTAGGCTGTTCAGAGCAAATTTGTCACGAAAAAAGCGAAAGCGGCCCAATAAGGCCGCTTTCTAGCAAAACCGAGGCCAGCGAATTTACTTGGACGCTGGTGCCTCGGTAGAAGCTGGCTTTTTGCTGCTCTTCTTGGACGACGACTTTTTGCTGCTCTTCTTGGCGGCCTTGGTGCTTTGAGTCGTTTTCGGCGTCGAAGTAGTAGACCCGCTGGAACTGGTCTGCGCAAAAGCCAGACCGGCTCCGAGCATCAGGGTTACAACCAACATCAGTAGCTTCTTCATTCGTTCTCCTTCAGAGATTTATTCTCCACAAAATCGTTTGTGTGCAGGGCGAGCTGCTCATCGCAGAGTAGTAAGGTTTGCGCTGGAACGGAAAGGAAATTTCCCGCCGCTGCTCTCAGTTAGTTATCTGCCTATACGGGCAGGCTGAGTGCAGACGCGGCAGCCCTGTCCGACCTGTTTAGACGTGAGTGACCAAAATTCGTTAGCCAGGGCCAGTTAGAGACAGGGAAGGTGGCGCACCCGGGGAGATTTGAACTCCCAACCCCCAGCTCCGGAGGCTGGTGCTCTATCCAATTGAGCTACGGGTGCCCAGCCACATTGTAACGCAAACCTACTTGTGGCTGTGGTCACGGCTGCAACTGCGGCTTGGCTACTTCTGGAGGAGGCTTTTCTAGGGAGAACAGCTCTCTATCCACCTAAGCCGCGGGCGCACAGACTAGGGCTGCATCAGCCACGGACCAGGCCTCGTATGTGTTTGGCCAATTTTTCGATCTCCTCGGACTTGCGCAGCACGTCGAGGGAGAGGATCTCGGTCGTGTCGTTTTCCTTGAACTCCTTTTGCAACTCATCCACGAGCCCAGACATTCGCGCGACGTCTTTGGCGATGGATTCTCGATTGGCTTTGAGTATGACCTGGTCGCGCTTCGGATTGCGCGTAGGCTCCGGCAAAGGCTGCTCCGGCGGCTTCGGAAATTGAGGACCAGGTTCTCCCTGCTGTGCGGACCAAAGGGCTTTGGCGGACGCGGCCAGAGAGATGGAGGCGCCGATGAACGCTTTACGTGAGAGGCGCATAAGGTCCTTTCCAGGTGTTCCTAGTGCAACATCGCTTACGCGGGAGTGTACACCTTCCGCTTCTGTCGAAAGCGCGATGGTATAATGCGCGGTTCCATTTTAACGCGAGAGGATTCTCCCGCGGGTAACGGTTAGCGAACGCCCTATGGAATTATGACAGACCACGTGTTCAGGTGGACGGAATTTGCGCTGGGGCACGGCACGCGGCTCCTGATTATTGTATTGATCGCCCTGCTTCTGGTTCGCGTGCTGCGAATCGTAACGCGCCGTTTGATTGCGGTGGCGGGAAGCGAATCCACCGTGCGCGTGGCCCGAATGCGAGAGCAGCAAACCCGAACGCTGGCGGGACTCCTCTATAGCGCCGGAAGCGCCATCATTGTCATTGTGGCCGTACTGATGGCATTGCCAGAGTTCGGCTTCAATGTGACTCCCGTGGCTGCCGCCGCCGGACTGGCCAGCTTGTCCATCGGTTTTGGCGCCCAGCATTTGGTGCACGATTTCATCAATGGCTTCTTCACGGTTCTGGAAGACCAGTACGTGGTGGGAGACATTGTGCGCATTGGAGACGTGGTGGGGCGAGTGGAGCACCTGACGCTTCGGCGCACCGTCGTGCGCGACCCGCAGGGCGCCCTGGTGACGATTCCGAATGGCGAAATTACCAAAGTGGCCAATTTGAGCCGGGATTGGGGACAGGTGTTTTTGGATACGATTGTGGCCAGCGATCAGCCGTTGGACGAGGCCCTGAACACGCTCGAGGCCGTAGCCAGCGATTTTCGCGCGGACCCCTCATGGTCTCCCCTGCTGCTGGATGGCCCGCGCGTGCTGGGAGTCGAATCATTGTCGGCCAATGGCACCAGCGTGCGGCTACAGGTGCGGACCGCCGCGACGCGGCAGGATGACGTGGCTCGCGAGCTGCGGAGGCGTGTGCAGATGGAACTGGCCGAGCGAGGCATTCAAGTGGGCGGCGTGCAACGCATGCAGCTGGTAGTTACGGAGCCGGAGGCACGGCCGATCGCTCGCGAATAGATTTTCAACTTCCTTGGGAGGAAAAGAATGGGACACGTGACGCACGACCAGGCGGACCTGCTTCTGCGGCTTTATGAATTGCGGCGCGAACCGCGGCTGCGCGAAGCCCGGGCATGGTTTGGGAAGAACTTTGACGCCAAGACACCGGAGGAGCTGAACCAGAAATATCCCATGGGAAGCGAGGGCAACGTTAGTTTTCGCATGGTGGTGAGCTACTGGGATATGGCGGCGGGCCTGGTGAATCGCGGGCTCATCGACGATGAACTTTTCTTCGAGAACTCCGGAGAGGTGTGGTTTGTCTGGGAGCGCGTGCGGGCGCTGGCGCCGGCCATGAGGGCTGCTTCTAAGAATCCGCACGCCTGGAGCCAGATCGAGTCGCTCGTCAAGCGCATGGAAGATTGGAACGAGCGCCGGGCGCCAGGACATCTGGCTGCCATGCGACAAAGGATGAACCCGGAACGAACTGCCGTCGCACAAAAGTAAGCCGAGTAACGAACCACGCGGCGAGCTCAGAAGACTCGCCGCACCTTCTTAACGCTAGGCGCTTTCACAGAGGACTTGCCGCGATTTGGGCAGCCAACCGTCGAAGGGCGCGGTTTGTGCTGTTGTTTTTGGCTTTTTGCCGTGGTACCTACCCTTACGCCATTTTAGACGCCGTACATTGTTTCGATTAACCCTAGTAGGGACTATTCCCGATTGTGCACAAGCTTCTCCAAAGCCCATAGTTACAGTCACCTAGCCATATCTCGCCCAGCGCTAGGAGAGGACCATGGAGGGGAACCGACGACCACGCGCGTATACGGGAATCGTGCTCGCTGCCGGTCTTCTGCTCGTTGTGTCGCTTCTGGCTTATATGAACGTACGACTGGGCGTAAGCGATGGATTCCGTTATGCAAGTGACCTCAGGCTCGCCTTTCTATTCATATGCCTCGCCTTCCTTGCTGGTGCGATCAGTGGTCTGAGTCAGCTAAGTAAACGGTGAACCTTTGCCGCTGCGATGACCGCTTATCAGCGCAACGGCGCAAGGCAATTACCAGGATCTGGGGCCCGGGAATAAGGTCAGCCCTCTGCCACCCAGCCCAATAGTTCGAAGGCATAAACGCAACTTGAGATGGGTCTCGCAAACAAATTGAGAGCACGAGTGCGGCTCCCGGAAGTCCTGCGCCACGGTTGGGAGGAACGCGTATCCGCGTTGCGGAACGTGCCAGCGGTGCTGCGCATGTTCTGGGACTCGGCGCCGACCTCGGTCGCCTTGAGCCTGGTTTTTCGGCTGGCTATATCGCTTGTGCCCCTCGGCATCCTGCTGACGACGCGGCTGATCATTAACGCCGTGGTCGCCCACGTAGCCAGGCATGAGGAGCTTCCCCCACACTTTTGGCTGCTGGTGGTGGCCGCGTTTCTCATGGCGGGGCTTTCGGTGGTGTTCACGCGCGCAGTCGACTACCTCGACGAGATACTCGCTGCCCGCTTCATGATGTACAGCAGCTTACAGATCATGAAGCACGCCGGGGAGCTCGATTTGGCGTCGTATGAAGATCCCAATTTCTACGACCAACTGGAGCGCGCGCGGGTCCAGGCCATCGACCGAGTGGGTATGATTCGGGCGCTCGGCCAGTTGGTTCAGCAGTGCATCGTGGCACTGAGCCTCGCCGCCAGCGTGTTTTTGTTCTCGCCGTGGCTGGTGTTGATCCTGGTGGGATGCGTCGTACCGGCATTCCTGGGGGAGACGCATTACGCCTTTCAGGGGTACGCGTTGCGCTTCCGCCAGACGCCCATGCGAAGAAGGCTCGATTACCTTCGCACTCTGGCATCGAGTAAGGAGACCGCGAAGGAAGCGAAGCTATTCGGGCTGGGGCCTTTTTTCACCTCGCGGTTTGACACCTTTTCACAAGAGCTGCTCACCGAGGACATTTCTCTTGCCCGGCGCAAGCTTGCAGCGGGATCGGTGCTCAGCTTGATCAGCACGGCCTGCTACTACGGCTGCTATGGGTACGTGATCTACCGGACGATCGCCGGCGCTCTCACCGTGGGCGACATGGAGTTTCTGGCCGGAGCGATTGCCGGCACGAGCAGCAACATCCAGTCGATTTTTTCGACTTTTTCCGGCTTGGCCGATCAGGCGTTGTTTCTTGGCGACATGGTTCGGTTCTTTTCGATTGGCCCTCAAATCCGGACCCAGCCGAATGCCCTCAAAGCGCCGCGGCCGATTGTGCGGGGGTTCGAGTTCCGCAACGTTTCGTTCACCTACTCGGGGCGAGTGCAGCCCGTGTTTACGGATTTGAACTTCTGTATTGAACCCGGCGAACGGGTGGCGCTGATCGGAGAAAACGGCCAGGGAAAGACCACCATCGTCAAGCTGCTGGTCAGACTTTACGAGGCTACCGGCGGAACAATCCTTCTGGACGGGATTCCTTTGCAGGAGTACGACCTCGAGGACTTGTGGAAAGAGATCGGCGTCATTTTTCAGGATTTCGTGCACTACGAAATGACCGCGGCGGAAAACATCGCGACGGGCCGGATCGAGGATTTAGGAAATTTGCCAAATCTAATGGCCGCGGCGAAGAAGAGCCGCGCCCACCAGCTCATTAGCTCTCTGCCGGAAGGTTACGGACAAATTCTCGGCCGCCGCTTCGAACGAGGGCTCGATTTATCCGGCGGCGAATGGCAGAAAATCGCTCTCGCCAGGGCCTACTTGCGCAACGCGCAACTTTTGATTTTGGACGAGCCCACCGCGTCGCTGGACGCGCAAGCCGAACACGACGTCTTCTCGCGGTTCGCCGAGTTGACCGCCGGCAAAATGGCCTTGCTCATCTCGCATCGGTTCTCGACGGTGCGCATGGCGGACAAAATTCTTGTGCTTGCCAACGGAGGAATCGTGGAAGAAGGCAGCCATGCCGAGCTGATCAGCCAAGGCGGGCGCTACTCGGAGATGTTTGAATTGCAGGCGGCAAATTACCGGTAGGCGGAACGATGTTCGACACCCAAACAGGTCAGCATCACCAGTATTCGGGGCTGTTAAAAAAATATTTTGTGCAGCAGATTTCGGCGCTGACCAGCCCGGCCTCGGCCGAGCGTCAAAACCAAACCCTGGCCGATCGCGACGCCGAAAAGCTGGATCTGCAGAGCAGAGCGCTGGCTGAAGTTTCGGATTGGTCAGGCCCGATGAACCCGGCGCCTTCCAGCTTTCTCCCGCGTCAAACCTTCCTGACCTCGTTGGGAATCCGCCAGCTCTACAGCGGACTGCGCCAGGACAGCCGAGTGGAATGGATGGAAGATCTGCTGACCAACGGGCGCCTGCTGCATAACGTGACGTCCGCCTTCAGCGCCGCTCTCCGGAATGCGACCGAACTCCGCAAAGTAAGCGTCTCCGGCAGCCGCCCGCTGCCGCGCGCGTTTGTGGCCATGCGCAGCTATCTCTCCGCCGTTGGTAACTCTTTCCGGCAGGATACGTTTGTAGTTTTCGTGAACGCGATTCAAGAGCGCGTGACTTTCGATATCGATGAGTTATGGATCTTCAAACCGCTATTGCAGCTTCGGCTCATGCAGCGATTGCTTCAGGTGGGCAGCGAATTGGACCACACCTCCGAGTTTGAGGCGGTGCAGCGGCTATCGAATGAACTGAAAATAATTCTGGTGAGCCTGCGCGAACTGGACCATTCCAACTGGGACCGCATTTTCCAGAAGCTGAGCGTGGTCGATCAAATCCTGAGAGAAGATGCCATATATGTTCAGATGGAGCCCGCCAGCCGGGATTCTTACCGGCGCGCCGTGGTGGAAATGGCTGCCGGCTCGCCCCAAACCGAAGCCGAGATTGCCCGCCGAGCCATCGAACTGGCACAGCAGGACCAATCATCGGGATATACGAGCCATGTGGGCTATTTCTTAGTCGACGACGGGCGTGAACTGCTGAGGAAGCTGGTTCGCTACCGGCGGTCTCCGCTGGGATGGCTCAGGGAAACCATCATCCGCCATGCGGCGTCGGCATACTTATTAGGAGTCGAGTTCGGCGCTTTCGTGCTGACAGCTTGCCTCCTTTTGGCCTGCGGGCGGACCATCTCGATGGCCATCCTGTTGCCCCTGCTGCTCGTGCCCGCCACTGGGGCCGCCATCGACGTAATCAATCAACTGATCGCTCTTTTCTTTCCGCCGCGAGTTTTGCCGAAACTGGATTTGTCGAAAGGCATTCCCGAAGAGTGCCTGACTGTGGTGGCCGTGCCCACCCTGCTTTTGAATGAGTCCCAGACGCGCCAGATGGTGGAGGCTCTCGAGGTACGTTTCCTCGGGAACCGGGATAAGAACCTCCATTTTGCGCTGCTTACGGATTCCGTGGATTCGCCCTGCGGACCAAACGACGCAGATCCCTTGATCCACCTCTGCTCTCAATTGATCGACCGGCTGAACCGCAAATATGCCCCGCAGGCACGCGGCAGCTTTTTCCATTTCCATCGGAAGCAGATCTTCTGCGCTTCTGAAAACACTTGGATGGGCTGGGAGCGGAAGCGGGGGAAGCTGCTGGACTTCAACAGTTTTCTGCGGGGCGAGCGTGACGCGTTTCTGGTGAAGACAGGCGATCTATCGCTGCTCACAAAGGTGCGTTATGTGATCACGCTGGATTCAGACACGCAGCTTCCCAGGGACACGGCGAGAAAGCTGATTGGCACCCTGGCGCATCCTCTGAATCGCGCAGTGTTCGACCACTCAGGCAAAAAGCTCGAGCGGGGTTACGCCATCCTGCAGCCAAAGGCGGGCGTGGATCTGCAGTCGGCCCGCAAGTCGCGTCTGGCCGCGATCTTCTCGGCGGACGCGACTTTCGATGTATACACTCGCGCTGTTTCCGACGCTTATCAGGATCTTTTTGGGGAAGGCAGCTTCGTTGGCAAAGGAATTTACGACATCGACGCCTTCCATCGCCTGGTGGATACCTGGCTTCCCGAAGGAGCGCTGCTGAGCCACGACATGATCGAAGGCTCCTTTGCGCGGGCGGCGCTGGTGTCGGATATCGAAATTGTCGAGGATTACCCTTCGCGTTACGCGGTTTACTGCCGGCGCAAGCATCGCTGGGCGCGAGGCGACTGGCAAACGGCCCCATGGATCTTGCCGCGCATCGCCGATCGGTTCGGCCGGGAGTTGCCCAATGCGCTGCAGCTCATTTCTCGTTGGAAGATTGTGGACAATCTGCGCCGGGCGGTCTACGAGCCGGTTATTCTCGCCTTGCTATTAGCCGGCTGGCTTTTTCTTCCGCGCGGTCCAGTTTTCTGGACGGGCGCGGCGCTGGTCGTGGTGCTACTACCAAGTTTTCTGCAACTGATCGGGGGCCTGACAAAAGTCAGGCGCTATTCGGCCGCCTATCTCAAGAATCTGGCAACGGGTTTTGCAATCGAACAGGTGCGCATGGCGCTGTTCATCGCGCTGCTCCTGCACCAGAGCGTCATCATGATCGACGCGGCAGTGCGCACCATCTTCCGCATGCTCGTCACCCGGCGAAACCTGCTGGAGTGGGAAACGGCGGCGCAAGCGGAGATGAGTTCCGGGGCGCGTTCGCTGGTCGACCGATACCTTCAATGGATTCCCTTGGCGGCATTGGCGATCGCCGGAGTCATCGCCCTTGCCAATCCCCGGGCATTGCCTATCGCGCTGCCGTTTTTGGTTTCGTGGTTTCTGACAGGCCATATCGCGGCGTGGCTGGACCGGCCATGGTCGCAAAACAAGAGCAGGGTTGCTACCCCGGACCGGGAGTTTCTTCGCGACACGGCTTTGCACACCTGGCGTTTCTTCGCCGACTTCTGCAGCCCCAACAACCATTGGCTGATTTCCGACCGTCTGCAACAAGTTCCGGTGCGCGTAGTGGAGCGGCTTTCGCCCACGAACCTGGGTTTGGTTTTGAATTCACGCTTGGCTGCTTACGATCTCGGCTTCATCACTTTGCCGCAAGTGATTCAGCTAACCGAAGCGACGCTGGCTACTGCGGCCAAGCTGGAGCGCTATCGCGGTCATTTCTACAACTGGTATGACGCGTGCACGCTGAAGCCGGAGATGCCGTTCTTTATCTCTTCCGTAGACAGCGGGAATCTAGCTTGTTCTTTGCTTACGACGAGCCAGGCTTGTATCCAAATGGCAAGTCAGCCGCTTTTCCGGCCACAACTATGGGTGGGAATCAAAGATCGCTTGCGCCTCCTTCGGGAGACTGCCGAGGCGGATGGTGCGAAGTTGCTGCTCGAGGCAATCATCTCGGTTGAGGACCGCGTCTGCAACCTTCCCGAAGCGCCGGAGCACTGGATTGGCGAATTGCACGGTCTAGAAGCGAGCGCTCGGAAACTCGAAAGGGCCATTCAATCCATCGGCCATAAATCGCCGGACCTGGCTTACTGGTCTCGCGACCTCTTATCCGAGATTCGCGAATTGCGCCACCTCGCGGCTACGTTTGCCCCATGGCTGGTTGGGAAAAAGAAGGACTTCATTGAGAAGTTGGCCGTTCGCCCGCAGCTGGACATCGGCCAACTGACGCTTGATGACGGGATCAGAACACTCGAGGGACTCGTTTCCTCTTTGCGTGAAGTCCCGCAGCGAGGAGATTTGACCAAGGAAGAGAAAAGGAACGCGGAAGCCTTATTCACGGGCATGAGCGCTCGATTGGAGCGGGGCCGCGGTTTGCGGCGAACCATGGAGCAGCTTGCCGAGAGCTGCGAAGAACTCGCGCTCGATATGGACTTCACTTTTCTATACAACCGCCAGCGGAAGCTGCTCTCCATCGGCTACACCAAAAACGCAAACCGGCTGGAGAGCGCTTGTTACGATCTGCTCGCTTCCGAAGCGCGCATCGCTACGTTCGTGGCCATCGCCAAGGGCGACATCCCGCAAGAAAGCTGGTTTTATCTCGGTCGCGGCCAAACTCAATGCGACCAGGATCCCGCGCTGATCTCCTGGGCGGGAAGCCTTTTTGAATACCTGATGCCCAGCCTGTGGATGCGCACTCACCCGAACACTCTGCTGCATTCCAGTGCGCGCACGGCGATCAGGTTCCATGCAAACATGGAAACTCTCAAAGGCCATCCCTGGGGTATCTCAGAGGCCGCGTTTAGCGATCGAGATCCGAATGGGCTTTTCCAATATGAGGGCTTTGGAGCGCCGGGTCTGGCGCTGCGCCGTTATTCAATGCCGCGCTGGATCATCTCTCCGTACTCCACATTTCTCTCGTTCGGAATAGAAACGCAAGCCGCGCTGAAGAACCTTTACCGCATGAAAGAGCGCAACTGGATTGGCCGATATGGCTTCTACGAGTCGGTGGAGATCAAGATTAACGGGGGCTCAGATTCCGCGGATCGCATTACGCGTTGCTGGATGGCGCATCATCAGGGGATGATTCTTTTGGCGATATCGAACCTTTTGTCGCGGTCGGCGATGCACGAGCGATTCCACGCCGTGCCTATGATCGCCGCCACGGAACGGCTATTGCACGAAAAGATGCCTGCGGAAGTTGCCGTTGAGGACACGTTCGCCGTACCCAATCTGGACTTTGCGCCCGCGGCACCGGTCGAACTTGCACCCGATACCCTGGTGTCCTGAACGCGGCGCGGTTCGGGAGATTTCTGCCGCCTAAAATGAGTTTTCCATCCCCGGCAAGCCGGGGATGGAAAACGGCGACACATTTTCAACTAGAGGGCGGTAACGTTCGCTGCCTGCAGGCCTTTCGGGCCCTTGGTGACGTCGAATTCAACCGCTTGCCCCTCGGCGAGGGACCTGTACCCGTCTCCTTGAATCGCAGAGAAGTGCACGAAAACGTCCTCACCGGACTGGCGCTGGATGAATCCAAATCCCTTGCTGGCATTGAACCACTTTACTGTTCCTTGTTCTTTCACTGATTTGTTCCTTCTTTATTGTCTGGGCTATCTGGTGCTTCTCGAGCCGCCCTCAGCAGAAAACAAAAAAGGGCAGCGAGTTGTTTTTGGACTCGCAGCCCCTTTAAACAAATCTAAAGGTTTTACAAGAGCAACAAACGCGATGGAATCATAACACAGATTCCAGCCAAAGGGTATACTAGAGGCGTCTAGTTTACACACCTTACCCCGCCGCGTGCCGCAGGTGACGGCTCTGTGCCACCGGATGTGCAAGCGGCAGATCGGGCACGGCCCCATTTTTTGCAAGCAGTTGTACCGATCGTTAACGACATCAGACCAACGCCCAGCCAGTTTGAAAGCGCCGGTCTTGAGGCGGCAAAATAAATAGGAGAATCTTCTATGGCGAATAAGACCCCGGAGCCGTATTTGGACCCGGTCAGCGAAGGTCTTTGTGAAGTTCTGGACTGCTCGAGCCCCGCAAAATTTCGTGCCTCGTGGGTCCAGGGTGTGATTGTCAGGCTTGTGTGCACCACCCATAAGGCGGAGGTCGAGGGGAAGCTTTTCGGAGACCTAACGCCGTCCAAGTTCGCAAAGAAACGGCGCACCAAGTAAGGGTCCTCGTACGCGGGCTGTATCCGCGCTGTATCGGATCTTCTGGTTTTGCGGCGCCCATCCGACAACGCCGCCCCGAAGAAGCAGTAAGCTCCCGCCGTCATGCAGGAGTTAGCTCCTACGATGCCGGCGGGCAACCCACAGGCCTCAATCCACGGCAACGAATGACGCCGCTCTTGGCGGCGATTACTTCTCGGTCTTGTTGTTGTGCTTGTCCTGATAAATCTTGCGACTAGCCTGATTCTGCTGATGCTCGACTTGTTTGTGCTCTTGCGCCGTCAGCTTGCCGCCATTGGCACGACGATCGGCGGCCACCTCATGATTGATGTTCGCTTCGCGGTTTTCCAGGTGCGAGGTTTCGCCCGGCGTCAGCTGTCCGGAACGAACTCCCTGTGCTATGCGCCCCTGCTGATTGAAGCGGCGCCCATTGACGGAATCCATGGCTGCCGTCCCCGGCGTCCCATGGTTCGTGGATGCCCATTGATTGCGGTCCTGGCTAGCCGTGTGCTCGTGGGAGAGTTGGTTTGACGTCGGCTGAAAATGCTGCTCGCGCATCGCGGCATCTTCTCCAGCGGTCGGCCGCGCCACGATTCCGCCCGCGCCGTTGAAGCTCGCATGGTTGACGATGGTGGTGTTGTTGACCACGGTTCTGTTGACGTAGACGTTTCTCACGACCCCCGCATTCACGTGCATCACCGCGGTGTTATAGGCAAATACTCCGCCTCTCCATTCGCCGCCCACGAAGCCAACGCCGCCGTAGCCGAAGCCGTAATTAATGCCGCCGTAGAACCCAACGTGTGGACCCCAGTAGCCTGCGTGCCAGCCATAAAGACCGCCTGCAAAACCCCAGTAGCCCGGCGTCCAGAGCACGCCGGCTCGCGGCGGAGCCACCCACACGCCGGGCACCCAGTAGTAGCCCACCGGGCCGTAGGCCCAATATCCTGGCGTCCAAAGATATCCTTCCGTGGGGCAGGGCGGCTGTTCATAAACCGGCAGGGCCGGCGGTCCCACCCGTATCGAAACGCCCACGGCAATTTGTGCAAAGGACGCCAGAGGCGTCATGCACATGGCTATCAACAGCAAGAGCAAAAGTTTTCGAGTCTTCGGGATGTTTCGCATAAATTTTTGATCATCCTCTCCGGCTGGCGCGGTCTCTACCTAGTATCGAACAATCGACACAGCCCGCGACGCAAAACAATTGCGTCGATATCCAATCGATTAAACCCCGAATGCGCCGAAAAGTTTTAGGGGTGTCCTACGTGGTAAGTCGGACCTGGTGAGTTGGCCTGATCATTCGGATTGTCCGGAAAGTGGCTCATGGCCACTGTTCCGAGAAACCATCCGCAAGGGCTGGAATCCCAAGAGGTAGCTCGGTTTTTGCCCAGGTCCCGGGGCAAAGTCGGAGCCTTATTTCGGTGTAGCGGCCGGTACTCTCATTTCCTCTTTGTACTTCTCTTCGTCCGAAGGAACACAGACGTCCTCGCGCATGGCGAGTTTGGTCGTCAGCGTCCAAGTTGCCTTCATTCCGACCCACGGCGCCGTATAGGCTTTTGGATCGGTTAGGGTCATGGTTGCCTGGATCGTGTCATGGTCCACGCGCTGGAATCGCTCTTCGAGCTTCATCTCATCGCTGTGCGGGTGGCCGTCATTGTCGACCCAGGATCGATCGTTGAAACCGTTCGTCTCGACCACCAACGTGTTTCCGTCCCAATGGCCCACCGAGTAGCCGTACCAGGTCGGATCCGGATCCACGGGGACCGGCCGCCCGTCGAGGTAGATCGTCCGATGCACGTAGAAGTAATCGAAGAACTCGACCAACCGGTCCTTCGTCTGCAGGAACTCCATGGGATAGGCGTTGTAAAACGCGATCCGCGGATAGCCGACCGGATCGCACATCATCATGGGGTCGTTGCCCAGCGGCTCCCCTCTCGCCGAAAGCCCGGGTTTCGCGGCGTCGTATCTGGCTTGAGCCCACGACGTCATCGCCGGCGCCTTACCCATGTTGCCCCGGCCCGTCCAAACTCCGGAAAAATCGTGCGGATCGAACGGCAAGTTAGCAGTGGGCGAGGGGGCTTGGCCTCTTCCGCGCCCCTGGCCGGCCTCGTTCTGGGCCCAGGTAACGGGACAACAGGCAATAATGGCCGCCAGCAAAACGATCGAGCCGGCTATATGATTTCGCATCCTAGTAGCTCCTATTCTGGTCGTTCCGGTGATCGGTATTTGCTGCTATGGCGCCGTGTTGCCCTTCGGCTGCTGTCCATCACGCCTTCCCTCTTTCACACTTTCGTTTTAGAGGGGTGCTTATGTTCGCATTATTTGTTTCTGATCGCCACCGCGCCCAATTTTGCGTCCAGCACGAGCTTGGTATTGGACTTCTAACGGAGACAATAGACACAGTCCCCTGCTGCGTTTTCTGTTACACCATTTCACTCTGCAAGGGAATCACTTTGGGCCAAGTGAAATGGAGTTTTGGAGGCGCGGGTGGGATTCGAACCCACGAATGGAGGTTTTGCAGACCTCTCCCTTGGGCCTCTTGGGTACCGCGCCGAGCCCGTCAGTATATCGAAAAGCGATGGAGTATGTCAGTTGCGCGGGCAGAGTACGAGGACATAATGAGGCCAACGAAGCTCAATTTCACGCCACTGATGTGGTCGCGGTGACCTGCGCTTCACGAAGGAAGCGGGCTGACTCTTCCGGTGGAGTGGGGCAGATGTAAAAACCGGTTCCCCATTCGAATCCCGCCACCTTCGTCAATTTCGGAATGATCTCAAAGTGCCAGTGATAATGGTCGTTGATCTCTTCGCCGACAGGCGATGTGTGCAGCATGAAATTGTATGCGGGATGATCCAACACCGTATCCAGGCGACTCAAGGCGTCTTTTAGCATTCGTGCCAGGCTGGAGTACACCGAGCTCTGATTATTCTCAAATGCCGAGCTATGTTGCTTGGGAAGCAGCCACAACTCGAAGGGGAAACGAGGAGCATAAGGAGCAATCGAGATAAATTGATCGTTTTCGCCGACGATGCGTACACCTGACTCCTTCTCTTGCCGGATCATGTCGCAGAAGATGCAGCGCTCTTTCTCGCGGTAGTAGTGCTTGGAGGCGTCGAGTTCCTCCCGTACCCGCTTGGGCACGATGGGCAAGGCGATCAGCTGTGAGTGCGAGTGTTCCAGGGAAGCTCCCGCGGCATCGCCATGATTCTTGAAAATTAGAGCGTAGCGAAACCGTTTATCGTTCTTCAGGTCCAGCACGCGATCGCGATAGGCCCACAGAACGTCTTCAATCGCCCGGACCGGCAACGTGGCTAACGTGCTCTGATGATCGGGAGTCTCAATAATCACTTCATGCGCCCCCACGCCATTCATGCGATCGAACAGGCCATCGCCCTGGCGGTCGAGGTCGCCTTCGATGCCCAATGCGGGAAATTTATTGGGGACTACTCGAACTGTCCACCCTGGCGTATTCGGACCCCCGCCGTTTCGCCCATAGGCTAGGACTTCCGGTGGGGTCTTGGTCTCATTTCCGCGGCAGAACGGGCAAAAGCCTTTCCCCTCAATGCGCACACTTTCGCGCACAAAGTCAGACGGCCGCTTGGCGCGATCGGTGGAGATGATCACCCACCGGCCTGTGATCGGATCCTTGCGAAGTTCGGGCAACGCTTCCTCCCCAGGCGCCGGCCGGATCGCCGGACGGTACGCCCCCTGTAATCTCTAATTGTATCCTTGGCAGTCCAATTTAGCTTGGCGCCTCGGAAGCTGCAAAGGATAGCCGAAAGGGCTGCGACCTATCGGTCAGTAAAGGCCCCTTTGTGCAACCGTACAAGAGGGCGTTTCCCTGTTTGGGACTCGATCGCCAGCACGTCGAACCGCCAGTCCGTGCCGGTAAGCCTGCGCTCAGCGAGAAACCGCCGGGCCATGCGCGCCAGAAAGCGCCGCTTATCCGCAGTGATCGCATCTTCGGGCAATGCGGAGGAGTCAGGCCTGCTGGTCCTGGTCTTCACCTCTATGAACGCTAATACGGCTCCATCAAAGCCAATGAGGTCGATTTCACCCTTAAGGCCCGCGGCCCGGAAGTTGCGGCCAACGATGACGTAGCCATGCCGCCGCAAATACCAGTAGGCAAACGTCTCGCCTCGTATGCCCATCAGATGCCGGGATTGCTGAGGGTGGCCGGAGCCTGGGGGCGCAGGTTCAGGGGCGAAACCGTTCCTGGCCGCCCAGTCAACCAGGCCGAAGATCACAGTCGAGAAAACGCGCAACCGATTGCTCTCCGCAGAATTTTCCACGACCCGAGGGGAAAGCCCTAACTCAATAGCCTTCCCTTGCTAGTTGGGCTTACTACCGTGAGATTCAGCCTCTCGGAGGCAGGCTTCAAGCGTATCGACCGCAAAATCCGCCTGCTCCTGATCGATCACCAGAGGAGGCGCTAACCTCAAGGTATTCGCTCCCGCGCCCAGAATGAGCAGCCCCTTCGCGAATGCCAGATTTTCGATTGAATCCCGGAGCTTGGGAGATGGCTCTTTGGTTCGCTGATCTTCGACGATCTCGACGCCGATCATTAGTCCCCTCCCCCGAACGTCGCCGACAATGCGGAACTTCTCGCGCCATCCGGCGAGGCGGCCGAAAATGTATTCGCCCATGCGCTGGGCATTCTCCATGTAGCGCTCTTGAACCAGCCGAAGCGTGACCAAGGCGGCCGCGATGGAAACGGGATTACCGCCGAAGGTTGACGCGTGGGCGCCCGGTTTCCAGTCCATGACCGTGGATCGCGCAATCGTTGCGCAAAGCGGCAACCCGGATGCAATGCCCTTGGCAACGCACAGAATGTCGGGCTCCAGTCCGGCATGATCGCCAGCCCACCACTTTCCGGTCCGTCCCATGCCGCTTTGCACCTCGTCGGTTATGAAAAGAATTCCGTGCCCGCGGCAGATCCGTTGCAGGTCCTGCAGAAATTCCGGAGGCCCAGGAACATATCCGCCCTCACCCTGAATGGGCTCAACGACGATTGCGGCCACCTCCCGCGGGTCGACAATCTTCTGGAAAAGCTCGCGCTCAATGAACTTAGCGCAATCCCTGCAGCACTCTTTCGCCGGATGCCCGTAGGGGCAGCGGTAGGGATTGGCGTACGGAGCGTGGAAAATACCGGAAAGCAGCGTTCCGAACCCCGTGCGCTGTCCCGCCTTGGAAGCGGTCAACGAAAGCGATCCCATGGTCCGTCCGTGAAAGGCGCCGTAGAATGCGATGATCTTCTCGCGCCCGGTGTGATATCGCGCCAGCTTTATGGCCGCTTCGATGGCCTCCGTTCCTGAATTTCCAAAATAGACTTTCTTTGAATCGCTGCCCGGCGATATGGCCGCGAGTTTCTGGGCCAGTTCAACCATGCCTTGGTAGTAGAAATCCGTGCAGGACATGTGGATGAGCTCGGTGGCCTGCCGCTGAATAGCCGCCACGACTTCAGGATGGCAGTGGCCCGTTGCGACCACGGCTATGCCAGCGGTGAAGTCGAGAAAGATATTGCCATCAACGTCTTCAACCAAAGCTCCACGGCCGCGACGCGCAACTAAGGGATAGCTGCGCGTGTAGGAGGGCGAGATATAGCGGTTGTCGAGGTCGATCACCCGCTTGGCATTGGGTCCGGGAAGCGGAGTAATCAAGCGCGGCAGCTTCGATTTCAGGAGGGCCTCACTCCAGGGAGACTCTTGGGCCATAAGAGGATTGTACACGTGGTTGGAATCGACGGCCCCGGAAGAAAACCGGTGATCTACAACGTTCCAAGGGCTTGCGTTTGGGTTAAGCGGGTTAGGCGCTTTCGCTACTTACGCTTCCAGCGAACGATTCCATCTTTGCTGTCTTCCAGAATAACTCCCCGATTCGCCAGATCCTGGCGAATATGATCGGCTTTGGCAAAATCGCGCTTCGTGCGCGCAGCCTGTCGCGCCGCCACCAGTTCTTCGATCTCCGTATTGCTCGGCGCGCCCCCACGAGCTTCCAGGCCGATCGAGGCCAGCTTCTGATCGTCATCGTCTTTAAGCACTGCAAAAATATCGTCGAATGTCTGTAAAGTCTTCCGCACCGGTGCGACGTCGCCTGCCCGAAAATCGCCGCGATCCATGGCCACATTCGCTTCGCGAATCAGCTCAAAGATCGCCGCCAATGCCTGGGCTGTGTTCAAGTCGTCTTCGAGTCCGTGCTCGAACTCCCCCCGCGCCTCTTCAGCGGCCTTGCCGAGAGGGGAGGCGCCTTCCGGAAATTTGCCGCTATCCAGGCGCGTCGCAAAATTCCTGAGCCGTTCGACTGAGTTTGCGGCCTGCTGCAGTCCGTCTTGGGTGAAATTGAACTGACGGCGATAGGGAACGGAGGCGAGCAGGAAACGCAACGTGGACGGCTTGTTTCCTTTTTCCAGCAGGTCGCGGAGGGTGTAGAAATTCCCCAGCGATTTCGACATTTTCTGCGAATCGACCAAGAGGTGCTCGGCATGAAGCCAATAGCGCACAAAGGGCTTTCCGGTCGCTGCCTCGGATTGCGCGATCTCGTTCTCGTGGTGCGGGAATGCCAAGTCTATGCCGCCAGAGTGGATGTCGAGCGTCTCGCCGAGGTACTTCATGGACATCGCCGAGCACTCAATGTGCCAGCCCGGACGTCCCGGCCCGATTCGGGTGTTCCAGAAAAACTCTCCCGGTTTAGGCGCCTTCCACAAAGCGAAGTCCCGGGCATCCGCCTTCTCGTATCGATCCACGTCCACGCGAGCTCCGGGCTGGATTCCTGCGGTATCCACATGGGTCAGCTGGCCATAATTCTTGAATTGCGATATGCGGAAGTAGATCGAGCCGTCACTGACGTATGTGAAGCCTTTGGCGGTTAGCCGCTCAATCAGCTGCACCATGTCCTCGATGTGATCGGTAGCGCGCACCACGTGTTCAGGCTTTTCGATGCCGAGTATGCGCTGATCGGCGAGGAACGCTTCGATGAACTTGGCCGTGTAATCGCGGATGTCGACCTTGGCCTCGGCAGCCTTGGCGATGATGCGGTCGTCCACGTCGGTCAGGTTCATGACCTGCAGGACATGGAAGCCACGCGAACGCAGAAAGCGCCGGAGAACATCCTGGAAAACGAACGTCCGGAAATTGCCAATGTGTGCGAAGTCGTAGACCGTGGGCCCGCAGGTGTAGATCTTGACCTGGCCTGGTTGCAGCGGCACAAAGGGCTCTCTGTGCGCTCCGAGCGTATTAAAAAAGACGATATCTCCCATTGATCCTGCGGCGTCCTCCACCTAAGCCACTGGCTTGGGCCGAATGATGAGCGCGCGTCCGGCAGCGCCCCCTTGCGCAATGACGTAGCATTCTAGCCGACGCCAACAGTGGCAGCAACGAGACACCCGAACGTGATTTGCCGCGAATGCGCCTTCGCATGTGGAGTTCAAAACCAAGATTACGATTGGAACACTTCTTTCTTATCGAGTGCTTGCCGGGCTTTACACAATTCTCCTGCCTGTGGTAATGTGCCGCTCGTAATCGCCGATCCGAAGCGCCAGGACGGCTGGGCCACTGCTAAAGGACCCGCCAAAGCTGTTGTCGCGTATCCCTTCCTCTCGAGGAAATCGAACCAGCATCTGCCGAAGTTTCGCCTATTTGGCGAGACGTGGCGGAATATAAAGGAACCACTTGCTCAAACTCCGCAAGGTCGAACTCGTTGGCTTCAAGTCCTTTTGTGAAAAGACGCAGTTGACGTTTGGCGGCACCGGCCTGAGCTGCATTATCGGGCCCAACGGGTGCGGCAAGTCGAACATTGTCGACGCCATCTCCTGGGTGCTTGGCGAACAGAGCCACAAGTCTCTTCGCGCCGAGCGAATGGCCGATTGCATCTTCAATGGGACGGCCAAGCGGCCTCCCTTGGGTTTGGCTGAAGTTACCCTGACACTGGTCGATTCCGAGCTTGCCGAGGCGGCGCGGTTCGTGCTCGGCGATTCCGAGCTGGCGACTTCGGCCGAAACTTCTGCTGAAATAGCCGAAGTTCCTGATCCCGCGGCGGATGGCTCAGAACTCGAAGAGGTCACTCCGATCGACGCTGAGGACAGGCAGGCGGATGGTCCCAGGGGCAAGACGAAGAGGGCCCGAGGCGGGCACAAGCACGCGGCACCAGGACGGCCCGGGGAAGTCGTCGTTGGCCGGCGGCTCTACCGCTCGGGGCAAAGCGAATATCTCATCAACGGCCGCACGGCCCGGCTGCGCGATATCCAGGATCTCTTCATGGGAATCGGTTTAGGCCCGGATTCCTACGCGATCATCGAGCAGGGGCGCATCGGGCAGGTGCTCAGTTCCAAACCCTCCGACCGCCGCGCAATCATCGAAGAGGCCGCTGGAATCACGAAATATAAGACCAAGAAGCGTCTGGCTGAGACCAAGCTCGAATCCTCCAAACTTAATCTTTCGCGGGTCAACGATATTTTTGTCGAAGTCGAGAAGCAGCTTGCGTCCCTCAAGCGCCAGGCGTCCAAAGCGCGGCGGTACGCGGAAGTGCGGGAGCAGATGCGCACGCTCCTGCGCGCCGTCTTGGCCAGCAAAGCGTGCGAACTGCAACGCGAGGCCGAGCGGCTTTCCCTGGAGCTCGCCGGAGCGGCGGAGAAAGAGAGCGAGCGAGCCCAATCGATCGCCGCAATGGAAGCGGAGCAGGAGCGGCTGGACCGGCGCGTTTACGAGTTGGAGACCGAACTGCGTCAAAACCAAAACTTCATCGGTCAGGCAGCCCTGGAATTGGATCGCGCGGAAAACCGCATCGTATTCAATCTCCGCCGCCGAGAAGAGCTCGCCGAGCGAGGGCGCCAGTTGGCTGCGGAGCGCCAGCAAGCGGACGCGCAAATGGAGCGATTCGGATCACGAGTAACGGCCCAGGATGCGATTGTGGCGCGCCTCCAAGAGGAGACCACCCACCTCGAAAGCATCCTTGCTGAGCTCGCGACCCGCTCTACAGAGCTATCCACGATCAACCTTTCCGCTGAAACGCGTATCGCCGAATCGCGCCGCCGCATTCAGGAGTACGATCAAACGCTCGCGCAGATTCAGCAGACCCAGGCTCAGGCCGAACAGTTGCTCGCCCATCATTCGGGGGCGCTCGAAAAGCTGGAGAATTCCGAGCACGCCCTTCTGGAAGAGTCCTTACAGTACCGGGAAAGCTCCCTGGCGGCCGATTTGCGCTGGCAATCCGAGACGGAGGCCTTGCGCGTTCTCGAGGCTTCGGTAGCAGAGGCACAGCAGCGGCTTGCCGAGTATCGCCGCAATCAGGCTGAGACGGCTTTGCAATGCGACGCGGTTCGCGACTCCCTGGCATCGGTTCGCGCTCGCCGCTACGCGGTGGAGCAGGTCTTGAGCGATCGTTCTTACAGCACAGAGACGGTGCAAAAGCTGTTCGCCAATGGGTCCTCCCACGCTGAAGAAGGGAGCCAGAATTTTCGCGCCGTTGGTTTGCTCGCCGACTACGCTGAAGTAGAGCCGCAGCACGAAACCGCTGTCGAGCAATTTCTCCGGGATGAGTTCGAGTATGTAGTGGTCGAAACCTTCGATCATGCCCGCGCTGGGATCGCTCTGCTACGCGAGGAGTTTGGAGGACGGGCGACGTTCTTCGTGGATTCCCTGCGTAGCTTGGAGCTTCGTCCTCATCATGAGGTAATGCTTCCGTTTTCCGATGAGCCGGGCGTATCGCGCTTGGACCGCTTGGTTGAATTTCGAGATCCGCTGGGTCCGGCCGCAAAGCAATTCTTGCCCCGGCTGCGTTCCGCATTCCTGGTGGAGGCGCCGGAAACCGCCGAGCGGCTGGCGCGCGACAACCCCGCGTACATCTTTTTGACTCCTGACGGAACCGCATATCAGGGACGCGCCGTCACCGGAGGCCGCCCCACGGAAGCCGGGCCCTTGGCCATGAAGCGCGAGCTGAGAACATTGGCCATTGAGGCTTCACGCCTGGAAACAAGCCTCACGGAATTGAAATCGGCGCTCGAGCAGCTCGAACGCGAACGAGAGCAAGCCGAGAAATCTCTCGAAACGTTGACGCTCGAGCACGTCGAAGCCGGCAAGAGAGTGGTGGGCGCGACGCTGGAACGCGACCAGGCGCGTGCCGAACTGGCGCGCCTCAGCGCGGAATTGGCCGCCTGCCAGGCGGAAGTCGAGCACCTCCGGCGGGATGCCCAGTCCGCCAGGCTAAAGGCCGAAAGGGCCAATGCGGATCGTGAAGCGAGCGTGAAGGCGCGTGAGACAGCTGAGTGCGATATGGCGGAGGCCACGGCGCTCATAACCGAGATACGTAATTTGGCACAAACGCATCAGGACGAACTGGCGGTCAAGCGCGCTGAGAGAGCAGCCATGGCGGAGCGGCTTTCCGCGGCCACTGCCATTGCCGCGCGAATCAAAGAGGAACGCGAAGAGCTTCTCGCGCGCTTGGCGGTGGTTTCCACGCAGCAAGCTGCCGTGGAAGCGGAGGAAGCGGATATCGTCCGTCACAGCGAGGAGCAGCGCCTGCAAGTAGAATCGCTGCGCGCGGAACGCGAACTCCGCGAAAAGCGCCAAGCCGAACTCGATCGCGAATGCAACCAGACCCGGCTCCGCACCGCCGAAGTGGATAACGAACTCCGGACCGGCCGCCAGTTCCTCACCGATTTGAGGGAACAGCGGAACCGTCAGGAGATCGAACGGGCCCGCAATGAGGCCGAACGAGAGCATCTTCGCACGGCCTGCCTGAACGAGTTGAACGCCCACCCGGAAGATCTGATGGCCGAGCAGCAAACCCTGCTCGAGGGCGAAAATCTGGCTGCCTCCGAAGCCCAGTATCAGGAGATGAAAGCGCGCGTGGAGGCCATGGGGCCAGTGAACATGATGGCTCTCGAAGAGTACAACGAATGCGAACAGCGATTCGGATTCCTGGAGCGGGAGCGCGCCGATCTGCTGCAATCGATTACGGACACGCAGCAGACCATCACGGAACTGGACCAGGTGTCGCGTCAAAAATTCGAGGAGGCCTTCGCGATCATTAACACCCATTTTGCGGGCGCCTTCCAGACGCTGTTCGGAGGCGGCACAGGACAAATGCGCCTCTCAGAGCCGGACAGTGCCGGGGAAGCGGGCATCGATATTGCCGCTCAGCCTCCGGGCAAACGCCTGCAAAATATCCTGCTTCTCTCCGGCGGTGAAAAGGCGCTTGCGGCGCTCGCCCTCTTGATTGCCGTTTTCAAATACCAGCCCAGCCCCTTCTGCATTCTGGACGAAGTCGACGCTCCCCTGGACGAAAGCAACGTGGGACGTTTCTGCCAGATGCTCGCGGAGATGAGTACGGATGCGCAGTTCATCGTCGTCACCCACAACCGGCGCACCATGGAGATGGCTTCGGTCCTATATGGCGTCACCATGCAGGAGCCCGGCGTGTCTAAGCTGCTCTCCGTGAATTGGGAACAAGCTCGCTCCAGCGCGAGTCACGCGGCCTGATTTCCACAGCTTCGCCGTTTCCGGTTGCATCTGAAACATTTTCCACACTGGCGTGAGAACTCTCCCAAGACATTTCCTGTTTCCATTTTTCTTCACTGTTGACATCGCCTAGCTCTGCGCTAGAATACCGCCCTCTTCACCAGGACTAAATCACTCGTGGCTTCTCCTTACATGACGACGGTTGTTTGGCAAACAGATTTCCCCGGACTCAAATTAGCGTCCAGGGGGAAAGTTCGGGACATCTACGAAGTTGGAGACGACCTTCTCATCGTCGCAACGGATCGCCTTTCGGCTTTTGACGTGGTGCTGCCCACCCCCATACCCGATAAGGGACGGGTGCTTACGCAGCTGTCGCTTTTTTGGTTCAAGACCCTCGAGGACATTCTTCCTCATCACGTCTTGAGCGCCACTGAGTTTCCGCCTCCTGCGAATGTTTATAGCCAGCAGCTCGCCGGGCGGTCCATGTTGTGCCGCAAGACACGCCCCTTGCCAATCGAATGCGTCGTCAGAGGATACTTGGCGGGATCGGGCTGGAAGGACTATCGGACCAGCGGGAAGGTGTGCGGCGTGGCGCTGCCGCCCGGCCTGCGCGAATCGGATCGTTTGCCCGCGCCGATATTCACGCCGTCCACGAAAGCCACGACCGGCCACGACGAAAACATCTCCTTCGATGAAGTGGTCGCGCGCGTCGGAGGAGAGCGCGCCGAGGAACTCAGGTCTGTCAGCTTGGAAATCTACCGCCGGGCGGCAGCCTATGCCGAACCCCGGGGTATCCTGCTGGCGGATACGAAATTCGAATTCGGGCTGATCGGCGATCAGCTGATCTGGATCGATGAGGCGCTCACGCCCGATTCCTCTCGCTTCTGGCCCGCGCAAGGCTATCAGCCGGGCCGTTCGCAACCCTCCTTCGATAAGCAATACGTTCGCGATTACCTGGAGAGCATTGGCTGGAATAAACAGCCGCCCGGCCCCCAATTGCCCCCGGAGGTAGTGGAACGAACACGGGCCAAGTATCGTGAAGCATACCGCCTCCTGGCGGGTGTTGAACTACCCTGATCTGTAGAACCGAAACAAGCAGAAGCGTCTTGCGGAGCGGACGATCGTGAAAGATCAACTCGAAGCGCTAGTGGGACAGATGGTCGAGCGAGGCATTCTGTTTGAGGAAGCGGTAAACGAGTTCGAGAAAAAATTCATTAAACGGGTTCTCGATCGTTCCAATGGAAATCAATCCCGCGCCGCGCGGCTTTTGGGCATTCACCGCAATACTCTGAGCCGCAAGATCGACCTCTACAAACTGGACCATCGGACTCATCGGCGTCCCTGAAACTTCCGCTTCTCTCGATCGCAAAATGAAAACGGCCCCCGTGATTCGGGGGCCGTTTTCCATTTACGATTTCCTGCGCTCAACCCAAATTACTGAGCAGGCTTCTTAGGCGCCGCGGTGCGCGCCGGGCGTTTGCCGCCAGCGGGCGCCGGCTGCAAATCCTCAGGATTTACCTTGGCATTGTCCCAGGTCAGCATAAAAGGCGATTGCTGATAGCCCGTAAGCGTCCCGGTGAAGCGCACGGCGTCGTCCTTCATCAGCCGCTTTGCATCGGGCTGCCCGACGATGTGCAACGTCATATTAGGCGCCGTTGCCGCATCCATTTGCTTCGCGGCGGCATCGGGGTCCGCGGCATCTGGCCGATAGACTTGCAGCGTGAAATTATCGGTATCCGCGGGCATGATATCGAGGACTTTCACGCCGACGTCGGGATATTCCAATCCACAAGTCGCCAGCCACATCACTTGGCCGTGCGCGCCGCCTTCTTGCAGCCACGGCAGGAAATTCGAGGTATCGTCGCGAGCTTTCTGCAGATCATCCGAGCTGGGGATCACCACCGACGCCGGCCGATCCGTGCTGGTGCCGGCGAGGGTGATCATTTGGTTGATTTCATCGTCGGCCAGCTTATCGCAGGATGGCTGTTGATAGTGCAGCAGTTGGTTTCGCAAATACGTGCGCACTTGCGCTTCCCCAGGGCCCTTCAAAGCAATCGATCGCGCCAGTTCCCAAAACCCATCCGGATTGTCCGCCGGCATCTCTTCCAGGTAGGCGACGCCAAGCCGGAAATGCGTCACGGCATCGCTGGGATCGAGAGCCAGAACGGCCTTGTAAGAATCCGCCGCGGATTTATAGTCCTTCAAACCCGATTCGGCAATGCCTGCGACTGAATTGAACAGAACCCCGAGCCCTTTCTTACTTGCTGCGAATTGGTCGTCGCTTTGACCTTGCGGTTTTTGCCACTGCATCAACGCCTGCAGGCCCTGCGCGGCGGTGTCTTTGGCCTTGGTATAAGCGTCCGGAGTCTGCAGGTTCTTGTCGCCCGAACCATAGAGCATGGCCTGCGCACGGTAGCCTAGCGCTTGCAGCTTCGTCCCGAGTTGTTCCGGTTTCGCCAGATCCGGAAGGGCCAGGAGCTTGTCGACGTATTCGATTGCCTTCGGGTAATTCTTCATCGCGTAGTACGTCTGGTAGTAGTCGCCATAAACATAAAGCGACAACGCCGAACTCGGATATTTCATGACAAAATCGTCGAGATCCTTCAGCTTCATCTGCGGATCTTTTTCGTTATGCGCGGCCTGGTAGGCGTTGTACTCGGCCAAGGTATAATTTGGTTTGGCCTGCTGCTGCTGTTGATCTTGAGGAGCCGCCCAGGCTGCCGCGGCGGCGCTGACCAACAGTACCGCTGCCACAATCGGCACCACCCATTTACATGCTGGTTTCATTCCACCGCCTCCTCGGCAAATTTCTACTGCGAAGCGTTTAATGATTTGCCGGCCATGACGAACTGCCAACCGGGGTCCACGATGGCCCAAGGTGGCCCAAGATCAAAGGATTATAGGTATGTTTCTCCGAGGGCGCAAGCGCGTTCCCGGCGACAACAATTCGCACGAATTTCGTAGACCTGGCCAGCTTCAATTTCCTAAATGCTAAGATGAGTTTTGCAGCGAAAGGGATTTGCGCGCGAGGTGAAGAAATGTCCAGCAATGTGCGGGACGAGGTTCTCTCCCCAGGCTCGCCGCTCGTCAATAAGGTCGCCGTGGTCACCGGTGCAAGCCGGGGCATTGGCCGAGCCATTGCTCTTCGACTTGGCCGCATGGGGGCTTCCGTTGCCATCTGTGCCAGAAAGCGCGCAGAGATCGAGCACACCGCCGCAGCCCTCCGGGAAGAGGGCATAAGAGCTCTGCCAATCGTCGCGGACGTGACCGTGGCGGGAGACATCGAGAGGTTAATCGAGCGGACCTCGGCCGAGTTCGGAGAGATCGAAATCTTGGTCAACAACGCAGGAATCGGTTTGTTTGGCTCATTTTATGAGCGCAGCGAGTCCGATTGGGACGCGGTCCTGGATACGAATCTGAAAGCGGTGTTCCTCGCCAGCCGGGCCGTCTCGGCGCGAATGATTCGTTCGGGAGGTGGGCACATCATCAACATCAGCTCGCTCGCCTCCAAAAGCGCTTTTTCCGGCGGCGCAATCTACTGCGCCTCGAAGTGGGGCTTGATGGGCCTGACTGCTTGCATGGCGGAAGACCTGCGAGCACATGGCGTTCGTGTAAGCGTCATCTGCCCAGGCAGCGTAAATACCGAGTTCTCTCCTCGTACCGGCCGGCCACCCGCAACCCTCCTTGAACCTGAGGACGTAGCGCACGCGGTCGCCACACTGCTGACCCAGAGTCCTCAGAGCTTCATCAGCGAAATCGATCTGCGGCCGCTTAAGAAGGCGTAGCGCGAATAGTCCTGGCGAACACACATTTTGGGATAGGCCCCTCGCCAGGAGTTAAAACGGGCTGACTAGGCTGGCAATAAGTTTTATCACAGCAGTTGACGCACCTTCTCCACCCCGTCTTGACAACCTGAATGCGAGTGTTAGGATGGGCTTCCGTTTTTGGCTGCAGGAGGTATGCGTGATCAAGCTGGACATCGTGAATGCCGTCGTCACTCGAACCAATGTAACGCGCACTAAGGCCGAGCAGGCCGTCGAGACCGTCTTCGAGAGCATCAAAAGTGCGCTAGGCCGAGGCCGCCGCATCGAGTTGCGCCGGTTTGGGGTGTTCAATGTCAAGCCCCGCAAGACCGGAATCGGTCGCAACCCGCGCACCGGCCAGGAGGTCAACATTCCTCCGGGTAAAGCGGTACGCTTCAAGCCTGGCAAAGAGCTGCAATCGATTAGCTGAGGGCCCTGCTTCGCCGTTTCTCCGCCTGGCTGCATCCTAGGTATGCACTCTTTGGTATGCACGACCAACCAGACGCGATCCCTGTAGAACTCATCGGACCGGAACCTGTGGCCTGGATTCCGGCTCGCCAGCCTATTTTCCCGATAGAACCGCGCTCAACCCGTTCCCTGATAACGGCTATCGGCTTGTTCGTGATCACCGCGTTCTCCACGCTCGCCGCCGGGACGCAGTTCGCCGCCGCGTTCGCCGCCAATGAATCGCCGGGATTCGATCGTTTTTTCTCCGATTATTTCAGGCCTTTTGTCGAACCGCGGCTCTTCCTCGCGGGCATTCCGTTTGCCGCGACGCTTCTCGGCATTCTCCTGGCGCACGAACTCGGCCATTTTTTTGCTTGCCGCCACTACCGTATCAGTGCCACTTACCCTTTCTTCATTCCGGCGCCGACTTTAATCGGCACCTTAGGGGCTTTCATCCGCATTCGCTCTCCGATTTTTAATCGCCGGGCTCTTTTCGACATGGCTTTGGCGGGGCCTCTGGTGGGCTTCCTGATCGCGGTGCCCGCTTTGGCCATTGCGATTCTTTTTTCCAAGGTTGTTCCGGCAAGCGACGCTTCCGCGCTCGTTTTCGGCCGGCCCCTCATCGAACAGATCTTGGAGCTGTGCCTTCGTCCCGGTGTGCCGTACGCATCTCTCTTGCTGCATCCGGTGGGCCGCGCCGCATGGGTAGGGCTGTTTGCAACGGCGCTCAACCTGCTTCCGGCCGGGCAGTTGGATGGCGGACACATTCTCTTCGCGGTGGCCAGTGAAAAGCACCGCCGGGTGTCCTTTGCCGTGGCGCTCCTGTTGGTGCCCCTGGCCGTGAAGTTCTGGGCCGGTTGGATTGTGTGGGCGGTTCTATTGGTGGTTATTGGGTTCCGTCACCCGCCGTTGATCGATCGTTGGGAACCGCTCGATGCGCGGCGCCGTATTCTGGCGGTAGTGGCGCTGGCAATTTTCATTCTCTGTTTCATGCCGGCGCCTTTTGTGGTCTGAGTCTCACAACAGATTTACGGGATCCACGTCGATGAGGACGGCGCGATCCGGAATCTCTTTCTCCCCGCAATAGCTTAGGCACTGATTCAATAGCTGATTGAGGCCCGCCCTCCGAGGCGATTTCAACAGAAAATGGAAGCGGTATTCGCGTTTCAATCGCGCGAGCGGAGCCGCCGCCGGACCTAACACCCTGATTTCCGCCTGGCCTTGCGCTTCGAAAAAAGTCCCAATCAGCCGAGACCAGCGAATCGCGTTTTCCAGCTTTGTGTCTCTCACCAAAATGCTCGCCAGGGCCACAAAAGGCGGGTAACGCATAAGGCGCCGGAAGTGCGACTCCTTCTCGAAGAACGAGCCATAGTCCTGGCTCGCCGCCAACTGAATCGCGTAGTGCTCCGGATGGTGGCTTTCCACGATTACCCGCCCTGGCAGGGTGCCTCGCCCTGCACGGCCCGCCACTTGGGTCAATAGCTGAAATGTCCTCTCCGCCGCGCGGAAATCGGGAAAGCCCAATTGTGCGTCGGCGGAAATCACGCCGACCAGGGTGACGCCGTGGAAATCGTGTCCCTTGGCCACCATTTGCGTGCCCACCAGAATGTCAATCTTCCCGGCGCCGAATGCTCCGAGCACCTGGGCGAAGCTGAGTTTGTGACCAACGGAATCCCGATCGAGCCGCGCGATGCGCGCTTCAGGGAACAGGGAGCGCAAGTGCTCCTCCACTTGCTCGGAGCCGGCCCCGACAAAGTAGACGTGCTCCGAATTGCATTTCGGACAGGCCCGCGGAACCCGTCGCGAGAAGCCGCAATAGTGGCAAGCGAGGCGCTCGCGTTTCTTGTGATACGTGAGCGCGATGCTGCAATTTTCGCAAAGAACACTGGCCCCACAGCTGCGGCAGAGCGCGAACCAGGAATAGCCGCGGCGATTGATCAGCAAGATCGATTGCCTGCCCGCCGATAGCTCGGACGCCAGGGCCTCGCGCAAATTTTGCGAAATCGGCGCGGTCTTGTGAGTACGCCGAAAATCCTCGCGAAGATCGACGATCTGCACCGCGGCCATGGGTCGATTCTCCACGCGAGATCGCAGGCAAAGCAGTTCGTATTTGCCTTCCCGCGCGCGCTGATAAGTTTCCAGAGCCGGTGTGGCGGAGCCCAGCAAAGCCACCGCGCCCTCGATTTTCGCCCGCATCACGGCCACGTCGCGGCCGTTGTAACGCGGCGCTTCCTCCTGCTTGTAGCTGGACTCCTGCTCTTCGTCGACGACAATCAATCCGATCCGATCCAAAGGAGCAAACACGGCAGAGCGCGTTCCGACAACGACGCGAACCTCATTGCGCCGGATTCGCCACCATTCGCGCGCGCGTTCCCCATCCGAGAGGCCGCTGTGCAGCACGGCAACAGCGCCGCCAAAACGCGCCAGGCATAGCCTGCTGAGCCAAAGAGTGAGCGCGATCTCGGGAACGAGAACGAGCGCGGTGCGGCCCAGCGCAAGGGTCGCTTCGATCGTGTGGAGATATACTTCCGTTTTGCCGCTCCCTGTGACGCCATAAAGCAATGCGGGGTGAAAGCCACCCTTCTGCAACGAATGGGCAATCCTTTCCACCACCTGGGCCTGCTCGGCATTGAGCGAGTTCGCAGCGAAAGGAAAACCGTGGTCTAGTCGCCCATCGTCAGCCGCCAAAGGCGCCGTGCCCACTTCCAGTTTGCCTTCCTTCACCATGCGCTGGATGACCCCGCGAGATACGCCCGCTTTCTGCAGGAGGTATGCCAAGGTCGCGGGTCCGGGGTGTTCCGCCAAAGCGCGCTGAATCCTCTGCTCCGCGGGCCGGGATGGAGCGGGGATGGCCTGATTCCTCCACGCGATCGTCTTTTGCGTGCGCACGGCGCGATGCTGGCTTGCTTCCCGGAGAATGAGTTCGGCTTTTCGCAAAAGGCGAGTGCTTGCCGTCGAACTGCCCGCGAGCTTTAGAATGAGCCGGTCGGAGGCAACTCCTCCTTTGGTAGCGCAGAGCTGCAGGACCGCGTAGTCGGCTGATTCCGCCGCGGTCGGACTCGACAGCTCGCGCAATTGCTGAAGTCGAGCCTGTCCTGCCTCGCTGATCTGCCATTGGCGCGTGAACCGCACCTCAACCGCGGGCGGAAGCATCGCCCGAAAGGTTTCACCAACAGGCGACAAGTAATAGCTTGAAATCCAGCGGCCGAGTTCAACCAACTGAGGTGAAAGCGCCGGCACGGGATCGACGATTTCGTTTATTTCTTTCAACCCCGCGCCGTCCTGGCTATCTCCGCGCCCGAGGACGATCCCGAGCATCGCTCGATTTCGGAAGGGCACCAGGACACGCGCCCCGGTCACCGCGGCCTCGTCGAGCGCGTCGGGAATTCGGTAGGTGAAGGTGGTGCGCAGCGGAAGGGGCAAACCGACTTCGCACGTTCGTACCATGGGAGCGCCTAGTTTATCAGTCCCTGACAGGGCCCTGACAGAGACCTGTCAGCGCCCGACAGAGGAAGACGGCCGAGTCCGGCGCTCGTCAGACGCGCTTTCCTCGCGGCGGCGTGAGGCCGAGCAAAGCCATGACTTTTTTCAGGTCGGCCCACACTTCCGGTTTGGCGTGCGGATTGCGCAGCAGATAGGCGGGATGATAGGTAGCCATCAGCTTGGCGCCGCGAAAATCAAACCACTGGCCGCGAAAATGTGAGATGGATTTGTTCGTGTTCAATAAAGCTTGAGACGCGACGCTTCCCAGGCAAACCACGACTTTAGGGTTTATCTCCGTGAGCTGGCGAAAGAGAAATGGCAAGCAGGTGGCAATCTCGTCCTTTTCGGGAGTGCGGTTTTCCGGCGGGCGGCACTTCACCACATTCGCGATATAGACTTGGTCCCGGCTGAGCCCCATGGCTTGGATCATCTGATTCAGCAACTGACCCGCTCGTCCCACAAAAGGGAGTCCTTGAATATCTTCGTCGTGTCCCGGCCCTTCGCCCACGAATACCAGCTCGGCATGAGGATTCCCCACGCCAAAAACGATCTTCGTGCGGCGCTGATGCAGTTTGCACCGTGTGCATCCAGCCAGGTCTCCGCAGACGCGCTCGAGCGAATCGCCTTTCACCCGCTCGGCCACCTCGAAGAGGGAGGGGCCCCGCCCGCTCAACTGCAGCTTGGGAGCAGCCGGGTGAGCCAGCGTATCGGGCCTGCCCGCCACCGCGACTACAGCGCCTGCTTCTCGATCTTTTCGCTTAGTCATTGACGGCCCGGCTTCCATGGACACTTGTTGAGGCGCACGATCGCGATAGAACGCTCGAATACCCAAATCTTCGTAGTAGCGCAGCCAGGATTGCAATTTTTCTTTGCTGGAAGTGGGCGATCCCGAATCCATCAGGCCTCAGCGACTTTTTTGCGAACTGCCAACGCCCTGCGCGGGACGCCGAAGCTCGGCGATTTCGTCGAGAAGGCGATGCGCGACCTGAATCTTGGTCAACTTTGGCAACGATTGTTCCCGCCCTTCTCGATGGAAAATCGTAACGATATTCGTGTCGTGATCGAAGCCGGCGCCGGGAGCCGTGACGTCGTTGGCCACGATCATGTCCACGGCCTTCTGCGTCAGCTTGCGCCGGGCGTGTTCGGCCACTTGCTCGGTTTCAGCCGCGAAGCCGACGAGAACTCGCTCGCCTCTCCGCTGAGAAATGTCCGCCAAAATATCCGCGGTAGGCTCGAACTCGATTGTCAGGCGCCCCGATCCGCGCTTCAATTTTCCCGGATAAGGAGCCACGGGCCGGTAATCCGCAACCGCGGCGGCCATGATAACCACCGTCGCCTGATCCAAATGGGCCAGCACCGCCCTATGCATCTCCTCCGTGGTCCGAACGTCAATGCGTTCGACGCCGGCCGGAGTTTCCAAAGAGACCATGCCGCTCACCAGAACGACATGAGCCCCCCGCCGCGCCGCCGCCTCGGCCAATGCGTAACCCATGCGCCCGGAGGAACGATTCGTAAGGAACCGCACAGCATCCAGATCCTCACACGTGGGACCGGCAGTCACCAGCACGGTTTCGCTTTCCAAATCTCGCTTGACCCCGAGGGCTTGCAGAACGGCTTCGACAATCGCTTCCAACCCGGCAAGCCTTCCGGCGCCCACCATGCCGCAAGCAAGGTAGCCCTCATCGGGCGCGACCACGCGCACGCCGCGCTCGCGCAAGATCTGGACGTTCTCCCGAGTTGCGGCGTGCTCCCACATGTTTACGTTCATTGCCGGAGCTACGATCACAGGTGCGGTAGTCGCGAGGTGTAAAGTCGTCAGGAAGTCGTCGGCAATGCCGCGGGCCAGTTTCGCGATTACGTCGGCAGTCGCCGGCGCGATGACGAGTGCGTCGATTCTTTGCGCTACGGCGATGTGTTCGATGGCGCTTTCGATATTGGCTGGCGCTTCGGCCCCAAACAGCCGGGTGATGACTTTTTGTCCCGTCAGAGCGGCAAAGGTCAGCGGGGTCACGAACTCCTGAGCGCTCTGCGTCATCACCACCTGAACATCAATCTGCTCTTGCTGCAGCCGACGGACGAGTTCGGCCGCCTTATAAGCCGCCACTCCTCCGGTAACGCCGAGAGCGATGCGCATTGCTGAGCGGGCTACTCTTTCCGCCGCTTGCCATCCTTGTCCGCGTCCAGATCTGGCGTTCGATATTCGAGTAGACCGGCGCTAAGTTCTTCCATAGCCACGCGTGTGGCCTTATGAGAACGAGGGTTCGCCACGAGCGGCACGGCGCCCGACATCAACTGTCGCGCCCGCTTGCCCGCCACTGACACGAATGCGAATTGGCTATCCGGAGCCTGGCTGAGAACGGCCATACTGTTAGCAACCTCCAAAAGATTCAATGATTTTGCGAAGCCGTTCATCGTTGTCCGGCCGGCGGCAGCGGGAAGCTACGGCGATGGCTCGCAGTTCATCGCTAGCCCGCTCGAGGTCGTCATTGACGACCACGAAATCGTATTGCCCCGAACTCGCTAATTCCTGCCGGGCGCGCTCGAGGCGGCGCGCTATGGCCTCGTCCTCATCCTGCCCGCGCGAACGCAGGCGCCGCTCCAAATCCTGCCTCGATGGCGGAACAATAAATATGGCGATCGCCTCGGGCAGCTTCTTCTTCACCTGCTGCATGCCCTGGACGTCGATCTCCAGCACCAGGTCCAGTCCCTCACGGCGCGCGTCATCCAGCTGCTTTCGCGGCGTGCCGTACCAGTGCCGCCCGAAAACCTGCGCATACTCCAGAAAGTCGCCCGCATCCACTCGGCGCTTGAATTCGGCTTCGGTGATGAAATCATAACATTTTCCGGGGCTTTCCGTCAGGCGCTGGGGGCGCGTGGTGGACGAAATAGAAAACCTCAGGCCCGTCAAGCCATGCAGTCGTTGCACGAGCGTTGACTTGCCTGAGCCCGAAGGACCGGAAACGATGAATACTCTCGAGGTTGAGCCGGTCATCTCTTATTCTACGTTTTGCACCTGCTCGCGCAATTTCTCTATATCCGCCTTCACCTGTAACCCCAGCTCCGTCATATCCAGCCCTTCCTGCCCCAGCCCCGGGGTCTTTGAAAGAAGAGTATTGGCCTCGCGCTGCATCTCCTGCAGCAGGAAGTCCAGTTTCTTTCCCAGTTCGCCGGCTTCGTGGATCAGCCGATCGAATTGGTCCACGTGGCTGCGCAGTCGAGCCAGTTCCTCGGCGACGTCGGCCCGTTCGGCGAGAACCGCCGCCTCCTGCGCCACGCGGATGGGATCGACGGGCAGCGTACCGAGCAGCTCCTGTAACCGTACTTTCAGCCGTTGAGCATATACGGGACGGCTCCGTTCCGAAAGAGCTTCCAAGCGCGCCGTCTTCGTTCCTATGCTCGATAACAACTCGTTCATCTCTCGGGTCAGAGAGCGGCCCTCTTCGCGCCGCATTTCGTCCAGCTTCCCAAGGGCCTCCGCCAGACAACTGCCGAGTCGCGATCCGAGCTGCTCCAGTTCCTTTTCGTCGAAAGCCGAGGCCGCTGCACTGGCGGAACCCGGCGAGGCAACCACTCCAGGAAGCCGCAATAGGGCGCCGAGGTGAGGCTCCGGCGCGAGATTTAATTCTTGCCGCAGTTCTTCGATCGCTCGCCAATAAGCGCCCGCAAGTTTGCGATCGATATGCAAACCCGCTGAACGGGATAGCTCCAGGTGAACCGTCAGATCCACATGCCCGCGCTGAATGTGATCCCGTACCAATTGCCTCATCTGAGGCTCGAAAGCCTCCAGTCCTTCGGGCATGTGCACGCGCAGGTCCAGAAAGCGATGATTGACGCTGCGCAGGCTCAGCCGCAAGCTCCAGCCGTTCTGCTCCGCCCGGGCTTGAGCATAACCCGTCATCGAACGCACCGTTTTCGCCGCGGGCGTATCCGTCATGGCTCCAGAGGGCCTGCGGCCGAAGGCGTTGCGTCGCTGTCGGCGAATTGCAGCTCATAAAGGCGCGCGTAAGTGCCGCTGCGCGCAAGCAACTCCTGGTGCGTGCCCACTTCCGAAATTAACCCGTCTTCCAACACCACGATCTTATCCGCGCGCCGGATCGTCGAGAGCCGGTGGGCGATCACAAACACCGTGCGCTCCTTCATCAGATTTGCCAGCGCTCTCTGCACCAGTTGCTCGGATTCGGAATCGAGTTCGGAAGTGGCTTCGTCCAGAATCAGGATCGGGGAATCCTTCAGCAGGGCGCGGGCAATCGCCAGCCGCTGCCGCTGCCCACCGCTCAAACGTTGGCCGCGTTCGCCCAATACCGTTTGATATCCCTCGGGCATGGCCATGATGAAGTCGTGCGCCAGCGCCGCCCGGGCCGACGCGTACACCCGCTCTTCGCTTAGATTAGGCTGTCCGTAGCAGATGTTGTTCCACACTGTATCGTTGAAGAGAATCGTTTCCTGCGTCACGATGGCGATCTGTTCGCGCAGCGAGCGCAGCGAGGCGTTTCGTACGTCGACCTCATCCACTCGCAAACATCCGCCGCTCACGTCGTGAAAGCGGGGCAAAAGGTTCACTAAGGTCGTCTTTCCCGCCCCGCTCGATCCTACGATGGCAATCACCTCGCCCGCGCGCGCCTTGAGCGAGACGCCGCGCAGGATCGGTACGGTCGGATCGTAGGCGAAACTTACGTTCTCGAAGACCACCTCGCGGGAAAATGGCCGCAGAGACACGGCGCCGGGATGCTCCTCTACTTCCTGCTCCAGGGCCAGATAGCCGAAAACCTGCGTGGTAGCTCCGTGGGTCTGCTCGAATTGCTGGTATACGCTGCCCATCCCTTTTACCGGTTCGTATGCTTTGAACAAGGCGTAAACGAACGTGCCGAAGGTGCCCGTGGTCATCACGCCCGATCGGATCTCGCCGCGCGCATAGAGCAAAACAAGCGCGATCACCACCGCGCTCAACAGGTCCATCAGCGGCGAAGTGATCACAAAAGAACGAATCCAGCGCATGTTTTCCTGCAGCAGCCAGCGGGCACGCTCTTTGAACCTGGAGATCTCGAAGCCCTCCATGCCAAACGCCTTCACCACTCGATTGCCGCTGAGCGTCTCCTGCAGAATCTGGCTGAGTTCGCCGAGATGCAATTGGCTCGTTTCCGTCGATCTGCGAATTCGTTTGCCAAGTTTCCGCACAGGAAGAAGCACTACCGGCAAAAGCAAGACCGAGGCCAGAGCCATCTGCCAGTTCACCACGAACATCACCACCAGCAGGAAGAAAAGCGTGAAAATATAGCGGAAAAAAAGGGCCAACGAATCCGAAAGCACGATCCGCGCCCGCTCCACGTCGTTCACGACCGCCGAGATCAGCCGCCCCGTGGATTGCCGCTGCAGAAACTCCATCGGTTGGCGAACCAGCTTCTCGTAAACCTGATTGCGCAAATCGGTAATTGCGGACTGGCCGGCGAACTGTACTTCTACTACTCCCAGATACTCCGCGATGGCTTTGACGACGAAAATCAGGACGAGGGCAACCGAAAAAATCGTCCATCCCCAATGGAGGCTGCGCGGTAAAAAGGAGTTTAGATAAACGGTGTGATTGCCGGGAAGCTTCACCAAAGGCAGCTGAGGGTCGTTGCTTGCAGGCGCCAGGATGCGGTCGATCATCGGCGTGATCATCAAGGCGATCACGCCTTCCGCCATTCCCAGCAACGCCAGAGCCACCACGCCCAGGATCAGGCGCGTGCGGTAAGGCTTGGCGTAGCGAAGCAGCCGCCTAAGCTCGTGAATGCGCTGTGTTTCCACTCCTCACTCAATCTACGCGTTCGAAGGGCGCGTTTGGAAGCACAAAAAGCGTCAAGAGGTCCACTTATCGAGATCGCGATGAACCACTTTTGTGGTATAGCCGCTCTTGGCCAGCGAGCGGCGCACCGCCTCCGCCAGCATCACCGAACGATGGCGCCCGCCGGTGCACCCGAAGGCGATGGTCAGATAGCTTTTGCCTTCCCGGATATAGTGGGGAATAAGATACGTCAGCAGGCTCTCGATGCGGCGCAGAAATTCGCCCGTCTGCGGGAAGGAACGAATATACCGCGCCACCTTGGGATTGCGCCCCGAAAATTTGCGCAGCCGCGGGATGAAGTGCGGATTCGGTAGAAAACGGACATCGAAGACCAGGTCCGAATCCGCGGGCAATCCATAGCGATATCCAAAACTGACCAGCGAAATCATCATCGGCCGCTTGGTCCGGCTTTGGAATCGATGCGTGATGAACTGTCTGAGTTCGTGGACGTTGAAGCGCGTGGTATCGATCACCACGTCGGCAAGCTTTCGGATCGGCTCCATCAGGCGCCGCTCGCGGCTCAGCACCTCGCGCACCGGGCGGTCCTGGCCCAGCGGATGCGGACGCCGTGTCTCGCTGAAGCGCCGCAGCAAGGCTTCATCCGCGGCCTCGATGAATACCAGGCTCGCCGGCACATCCCGTCGGATTTGCTTGTAGATCGCCGGCAGGCGTTCAATCTGATTGCCCTCGCGCGCGTCCACTAAAAGAGCGGCGCGCTGCACTTCGGAATTGCCATGTAAATTGAGTTCGCTGAAGGTGGGAATCAGCTCTACCGGCAGATTGTCCACGCAGTAGTAGCCCAGATCTTCGAAAGTCTTGAGAACGGTGCTCTTTCCGGAGCCGCTCAGCCCCGTCAGGATCACCAGTTGGCGGCCGTCCGAAGCGGCGCTGCGTTTCACGTTGGCTGGGCCTAAACCTTCACGCGGCGCTGATGGGTGCTGGGGATACGCAGATCTTCGCGATATTTGGCCACGGTGCGGCGCGTCACCTGGATGCCGCCGTCGGCCAGCTTTTTGGCGATTTGGTCGTCGGTAAGCGGATGCGAAGTATCCTCTTCCTCAATCATCTTCTTCACAAGCCTTTTTAGAGTTTGAAGGGACATGCCCCCGCCTTCGGGGCCGTTCACGGATTCGCTGAAGAAGGAACGCAGTTCGACTACGCCCTGCGGCGTATGAGCGTATTTGCTCGAGACCGCCCGGCTCACGGTGGATGGGTGCACCCCCACTTCCTCCGCCACTTCCTTGATCATCAAGGGCTTCAGATGATCGGCTCCGTATTCCAGGAACTCCTCCTGCCGCTGAATAATGCATTGGCAGACGCGCAGGATAGTGTGCTTGCGCTGCTCGATGCTCTTCATCAGCTGCAACGCGGCGCTGAAGCGCTCCTTCACATAATTGCGCACTTCGCGGTCGGCGGCGTCCCGAGCCAATAGCTTCCGGTAGACGTGGCTCAACCGAAGCTGGGGCACGTCGTCGTCGTTCATGAAGACATGCCAACCTTCGTCCATTTTGCGGAAGTAAACGTCGGGTTCCACCAGCCTCGCTTGGGTTTTGTTGTAGCGCAGGCCCGGACGAGGGTCCAAGCCTCGGATCACTTCCATGGCGCGTTTGATCAGCTCGATCGGGCGATTCAGGGCTCGAGCCACTTCCTTGAGCTGGTTGCTTTGAAGCAGCTTCGCCAAAGGACTTTCTGGGCTTTGCTGCTCCTCTTCGCTCGCGGCCAGAGGACGCTTGGGCATGCATTCGGAAACGATCTGCTGCGCCAGGGCATTCTGCGGGTCCAGGGTTCGGAGCTGTATCAGCAGGCATTCCCGCAAGTTGCGCGCGCCCACCCCCAGCGGATCGAACTCCTGCACCGTGGCTACAGCCTCTTCCACATCCTCCAAGGAATAGTTGCCGTTCTTGGCGATCTCCTCCAGGGAGGCTGTCACATACCCATTTTCATCAAGGTTTCCGATGATCACTTCGGCGATTTCACGAACCGTTTCATTACAAACCGTCACGCTCAACTGCCAAATCAGGTGGTCGGTCAAGCCTTGAGGCGAGGAGATAAATTTTTCGAACGACGGCTTTTCGATCACTTCGTGCTCGCTGTTGCCGTTTCCGCCGCCGCTATCCAGGTATTGGTTGAAGAAGGAGTTGACGTCGAATTCGTCGAAAGGATTGGCGGGTTCGGTCTCCGGAAGCTTTTCGGTCTCGGCTTTTATGAACGTCTCTTCGGTGTAATCCTCCTCGGCGGCGGGACTCTCGTCCGTCATCTCTTCGAGCATCGGGTTGGCAACCATCTCCTGGGTGATCATTTCGCGGAGTTCCAGGCGATTCAGCGCCAGGACGCTCACCATCTGCACCAGGCCGGGCGTCAGAATCTGCTTCTGCGCGACCTTCAGATGGAGTTTGGGTTGGAGCCAACTCATGGGAGTCTAATTCAGGCGGAAGTTATTGCCGAGATAGATTCGGCGCACTTCCGCATCCGTGCTCAGCTCGTTGGGAGTTCCCGCGCACAGGATGCGGCCGCCGTGAAGAATATAGGCCCGGTCGGCCACTGCCAGAGTTTCTGGAACATTATGATCCGTGATGAGGATGCCGATCCGCGCTCGGCTCAAGTCCGTGATGATCTTTTGAATGTCCATGACGGCGAGAGGATCGATGCCCGAAAAAGGTTCGTCCAGAAGAATAAAGGCCGGATTCAGAACCAGGGAACGCGCAATTTCCAGGCGGCGGCGTTCTCCGCCCGAAAGTGTGTAAGCCCGGCTATGTCTTACCTTTTGCAGTCCCATCTGCCCTAGCAATTCTTCTAATCTGTCCCGCCGCTGTTCCAACTTCAACGGAAGAGTCTCTAGAACAGCGAGCAGATTTTCCTCGACGGTCAATTGGCGAAAGGCCGAAGGCTCTTGGGGGAGGTAACTGATGCCGCTCCGAGCCCTTAGATACATCGGAAGATCTGTGATGTCTTCCCCGTCCAGAAGGACACGGCCGGAGTCAGGGCGGGCCAAACCAACCAGGATATAAAACGTCGTGGTCTTTCCTGCACCATTCGGACCCAAGAGGCCAACCACCTCTCCTTGGCCAACCTCTAGGTCGAGAGCGTCAACAACCTTGCGTCCCTTGTAAGACTTGCAAAGGTCGACCGCCTGAAGTTTGAACATATCGCATCATTTCTCGACCTGGTGCAGCGTCAGCGTCCGCAAACCTTCTGCCGAGTCTACGTTAATGCTATCATCGCCAAAAACGAAGGTCAATTGACGCCCTTTCGTGGCGTTTCCCAAAAGGTCATACACAGTTGGAGCGCCACCGGAAAGCACGAATTTTCCGTCCTCGGCAGTGTAGTCTCCGCGATTTGCCGTCCCTTGGCGGCCTTCCTGCTCAACTTTCACGTTGCCAAATGCCGAAGCGCGAACGAGTTGCTGGCCACTCCCGGCATTCTGCCCCGGCCGAACGGCCGGCCCATTTGCCTTTTCGTCACCTAGATCGGAGTTTCCGGCGGGCGCAAAGAAAAAGTCCATCCCATCCGCGACCATCGATCCTTCTTCCGAATAAGCGTGGACTTTCTCCTCCATGCGCCCGTGCCCCTCGTCGCTCCAGTAGGTCAAACGATCGCTTTGCGCATGCCAGAACTGGGATTTGCCCGGCCCCTTCTGCGGTTCGGCGACTCTGTCCTTGGAGCCCGGGCCAGTCGCCGCGGCTTCTGGGAAGACGGCATGAACCTTGCCTGCTGCCGTAAGCACGTGGCTCTTCCGGTCAATTTCTACCTTTTCGCCTTCGACAATTGAATCTCCCTGCCACAGCCTCGCATTTCCCGAATAGACCGAGTGTCCCGTCGCGCTGTTCGCATCAAGCCGGTCTCCCGACGCCCGGCCGGGTCCCGGCGCAAAGTTCACCAATCGGCTGCCCCCGCTGGAGCTTTCGACCGTGGCTACCCGGCCAACCGCATGAAATTCTCCGCTCGTCTCGCTAAAGGTCGCGCTGCGCGCCGTCGTCCGGGACGTCGCGTCGGTGAGCACCACGGAGCCATCCAGCGATGCGCTATCGCTGGCCCTCTCGAAGTGGGCACGGTCCGCATGTGCATCCCCAGTGTCCTGATGCAATTCCACGTTGCCGCTTTCATCCACCGTCGACCATCCACCACCCGGTTCAAAACGGGCCACCATCTCCTTTGAAGTCGTGGTCTGGGGAGCGGATACTCCTATCTGCCGCTCAAAATGGACGCTGTCGAAGCCTCGCAGTTCCCGCAAGTCGTTCGCATCGCTAAAATCGGCTTCCAACCTCTGCCCCGTCAGGTGTATGTGTTCGGGAGCGGGTTTACCGGCGACCATGGTTGAGTCCTGCAAGTCGATGGAGCCGGCGGGTGTGACGCCGCGCTTCAAGTGCAGTGGATCTCCCTTCTTCGTGGGAGCGAAATCCACGTGTAGCATCGATGTTTGTAGATTTCTTACGGCGCCGGCCCGCTTCGAGCGAACCATCACCTTTCCTTCGGCGTCCATGTCGCGAGGCTGATTGGAAGCGGGATCGAGTTCGGTTTTCACGTGATCCGCATCCAAATGGTCCTCTCCGCCCTCGCTTTGCGCCACGGCGTGTACTTCGCCCTCGGCGACAATCGCCTCGATCCGTGTGGGCGAGGCCAAGGCGGTGATGCTGTTTGCCGTCACCGTGATGTGCACGGCGCCCTCGCTCTGCAGGACAGGCTGCTCGGTGGCAATCAAGCGGCGAGCATACATGTGCTCATCCAGTTCCACGTCCAGCTTGCCGCACACGAGGTCGAAATTGGCTTGGCGAGCGTGGACCGGCCCAACGAGGTGAATGTATCGCTGATCGCGTTCAAAGGTCATCTGGCTGCCGGACAGATGCAACACCTGCCCCGGCTCAGTCATCTTTCCCGAAGGATCGGCTTGATGCAAGGCCAGCTGCACCGCGCTGAGGAGTTGCATTTCGCCCTGTTGCGTTTCGTACCGGAAGCCTACCCCCTGTCCTTCGCCCTGCGAAAAACGGAAACTCACCGGCCGGTCGGTCGTCGCCAATCCCGACTTGTGGTCAAAGAACACGTGGCTGGTGGCGACGTGCACCAGCCGGGGATCGTCGTCTGGCGGCCCGTTTTGCGCCTTGGCGTGATCGGCGGCGCGGTCCAGTTCGATCTGCACGTCTCCCGAACAGCTGATCTTTTCCGACGCTGTCAAGTAGTCGCAGGTGTGCGTGTGAAGATTATCGAAGCGCTCGCCGGCGCCGCCGTAGGCCGTGATCCACACGTCCTCCAGAAGGCTGCGGCCGCCCTCCACGAATTCCGTTGCGTGCAACGCGCGCACGGTAAATTCCGTGCGGTTACCTACCATTTTGGAGAAGGAAAAGCCATCGGAACGCTGCTCTACGCTCGAGGGAACAGCCGCCGGCACTTTCCCCCGCGCTTGCAGCGATTGCCAATAGCGCGTTCCGTAGACATAAGCCACCACCAGAGAAAGCAGGATAGCGATCCCTGCCGACCAGCGTGCGTAACGCGTGGCTTGGGTGGTGCGCATCGAAGGCGCCTCTCGATCTTAGAAGCTCTTTATACCCGGAAGGTTTGCGCCTACCTTCATTTAACGGCCATTTTTAGATGCTGCAGTTCTTACGAGACATGGAGCCGAAGGTTTCCAGGACTAAGGGGCTGCAGCGATTTGCGCGGAACTTCGCGATGCATTGGTCATTGGTTGTTGGCTGACCTCATCCGCACACTAACGCGCCTCGCAATTCCGAGACGCGCGCAAACCCTCTGCAAAGCGAGACTAGCATTCCCGATGCTTATCAATCAAGACGCTGCATGGAATGCTGCCGCGCTCATTGCGTGGTCAGCAGACCTTGCTTGGCAGCCGCGACGTTATCGCGGCTCGTGTTCTTCACCAGATACATGGCCTCATCCGCCAGGTGCAGCAGTTCCGCTTTGGTCTTCGAATCCGTGGGATAAGAAGCAACCCCGGCGCTCGTTGTGATGCGCACGTCAAGCCCTTCCGACGTAAGCCAAGGGGTCTCGCGGATCAATTTGTGCAATCGCCGGGCGACCACGCAGGCGTTCTCCTTGGATGTCTGAGGAAGCAAAATCACAAACTCGTCTCCTCCATAACGAAACGCGAAATCGATCAATCGGCAATTGTCCCGCAGCACTTGGCCGATTTCGGCCAGTAACTTGGAGCCTGCCAAATGGCCGTGCGTGTCGTTCACCGCCTTGAAGTGGTCCAGGTCCAGGAAAACCAGCGAAAACTCGTAGCCATAGCGTTGCGACCGGTAGATCTCCGTCTCCAGGATAAAGTTGAGGTGCCGCGCATTGTAAAGATTGGTGCAATCGTCGGTGATCGTCAGCTCGTGAATGCGCTGCACGTGGCGGGCGTTCTCCAGCGCAATCGCGGCGAAATCGGCCAGGGCCTCCAGCAGCGCCAGATCCCGATCGCGAAAGCCTTCCATCCCCATGCAGTTGACCAGCTCGATCACGCCCAGGCAATGATCCCGAAAGCGAACCGGCACGGCCACGATCGACCGCGTCTCCATCTTCGTCTTCTCGTCCACTTTTCCGAAGAAGCGGGTGTCTTTGCTTACGTCCGGAACGATGACGGCTTGCTGATTCTGCGCCACCCATCCGGCGATGCCCTGGCCAATCTTGATGCGCACGTCTTTGAGGCCGTGCGCGTTCTTGCCAATCGCCAGCTCGAAGTAAAGTTCCTGTTTGGCCTCATCGACCAGCAGCATGGACCAGGTATCGGGATGGAGAAATTCGTCGATCTTCTCCATGATGGTGCGCAGAACTTGGTCGAGTTGCAGCGACGACGTGAGGGCTTTTCCGAGCTCGTGGAAAACCGCTACTTCTCCCGCCTCCCGATGCTCGGAAGGAAGGCCGGGATTTCGCCGGCGTTCGATGCCTGTAAAAAATTTGCTTTCGGACATGTTCTCGTCTGTCAAATCGGTGCCCGTGGCCTTCCAATTTAAGGCCTTAAAAGCTTATGAATTATAGGCATCGGTCAAAACACGGTGCAATGCTGGATTCAAGGGAGTGTTCCCGATTGGTTTCGGGTAGCCAAGAGAGCACTCCTGTCGAATTTGACAGCCCTGGGATGCCCGCCTACTATGGCCTAATTCGTGTAGCGATGCGGGTGCATGAGTAAAGGCAATTTCGGCCAACGCCTCCAGCGAGAGCGCGAAATGCGTGGCGTTTCCCGCGCTGAAATTTGCGCGGCAACGCGTATCGGCACTCGCTTCCTGGAAGCGCTCGAAAATGAGCAATGGGAAGTCCTGCCGGGCGGAATTTTCAACCGGGGCTTCATCCGCGCGGTGGCGCGATTTCTGGGACTCGACGAGGATGATCTGGTCGCCGAGTACGATCTGGCTGTCAGTGAGCAAGCTCCCGCCGCTCCAGTGCTCGTGAGTGCCCCTCCTCCGCGGAAGGCTGCACAAAGACGCGTTCTCCTGTTATCCCTCTCTACCCTTTCTGTGCTCGCTTTGCTGGGAGGGAGTTGGCTCGGCTGGAGATGGCAACACGGCCGTCCTCGCCAAGCTGCCAGTGAAGCCCACGGCATTTCGGCGAACCTTGCGCAGCCCGACCGGCCCCAGCCAGCGCCAAACTCACTCAGCGACCGGGAGCAGCCCAGCTCTTCAAACGCGTCCGTCGGAGATGCAACGAGTATCGCCGGGCTGGCGGTCGGTGCATCCCCGAGCCGGGCGGGGAGCCAAATTCAGGGGCTCGAGCTCAAAGTTGAGGCAGGTAAGGAAACCAGAGTCAGCATATCGCTAGATGGAGCCAAGGCTTTCGACGGCAGCATCATCGCAGGGCAGAGCCGGACGTTTACCGCGCGCGACGACATCGACATTTCGGCCAATGATGCCGGTGCTCTGCTTTTGGAACTGAATGGGCAGACACTGGCCCCCTTGGGTCCGCCGGGACAGCCCGGCACTGCTACTCTCACCCGTAGTGATTTAAAACCAGCCGGAGGCGCCAATTAGCTCCGAAGTATACGAAGAAGTTCTCTCCGGCCGTACCACCCGCGAGGGCAAGATGGCTGTTTGCACTGGGTCTGCCTCGCTGACGGCGCCCGAACGAGCGGAGTTGCTGACTCTGCTCGCCGAGGATGCCGATGAAACGGTGCGAGACCGCGCGGAGAAAGCCCTAACCAGCCAATCGTTGGACGCATTCGCTGCCGCCCTTGCAGGCGAGAATCCCGCGGCTCCTCTCCTCCGGTATTGCGGTAAACATCTTGCCGACAAACCGGCGATCGCCGCGGCCCTCATCAAGTGTTCCCGCTGCCCGATGGAATTTTTGACCCCGGCCGCCAGAGCCTTGCCTACCTCCGTCGTGCAAGAACTGATGCAAGACCTGGACCGGCTCAGCACCAATCGAGCGCTGGCTTCCGCTTTGGTAGTCTCTCCCTCGCTTACCGCCGACCAGCGCCTGCAGCTGGAAGAACTGCTGGAGGATAAGGCCGCGTCCGAATCGGCATTCGCGGAAGCCGTAGCCGATGTCGACACAACCAATGAACACCGCGCCACGCTCCTCCAGCGGCTCGCCGGCATGCGGGTTGTGGAACGCGTGCAGCTCGCGCTGAAAGGAGGTCGCGAAGAGCGCATGGCTCTGATCCGCGATCCCTGCAAGGTTGTGCAGCGCGCTGTTCTGCAATCCTCCAGGCTCACCGATCGCGAGGTGGAGACGTTTGCCTCCATGGCCAGCCTCACCGATGAAATCTTGCGGGTCATCGCCAACAGCAGAAAGTTTCGGCGGAATTATGCGGTCACGACAAACCTGTTGAACAATCCCAAGACGCCTCTGGACGTCACCCTGCACATGATCCCGGCAATCACCGGGCCGGATTTGAAGAAGTTGGCTGCCAACAAGAATGTGAGCGATCCGCTGCGCACTGCCGCCATGCGCTTGCACGTTCAGCGGACGCAGAAGCGCGAATAAATATCGGACTCGCCGGACCGTTCGCTGTTCACAATAGCGCCAAGCTGTTCAATTGCTGCTCGCTTGATTGCCGTGCCTGAAGGAAAATCTTCCGGAAGAAGTCGAAGCTTGATCCTACGAAACCCTGGGCGATTCGCACTGGTGTGGCTCGAGCTGGAGCAACGGTACCTCCGCCGGACAGCGCCATCGCACCGGCAGAACAATGGTTCCGATACCTCGGCTGACGTAGATCTGTGTGCCCCCGAGCCGGTCCCAGCCCTTTTTGAAACGCATCCCCTCGGGCGACCGGCCGTAAACGGTGCCCAGCAGCGGGACGTTCACCTGACCGCCGTGCGTGTGCCCAGATAGCACCAACCCGATACCTCGACACGCCGCCGCCGTCAATAACCGCGGATTGTGTGCCAGGAGAATTGTGGCCGCGCGCTCTGGAATGCCCCGGAGAGCTCGCTCCATGTCCGCGCCATAGCCGTAATCGTCCACGCCGGCCAGATACAGCGACGCTCCCCCACGATGCAGCAGCCGATGCCGGTTGCGCAGCACCTGAATGTGCTGCCGCCGAAGCGCTCTCTCCACCGCATCCGCGCCTACCCGAAAATCATGGTTCCCCAGGACAGCGACCACGCCCGCCCGCGCCCGAAGGCCACCCAGGATCTCCGCGACCGGTTCTATGGAAGCTTTCGAATAGGTGACGAAATCCCCGGTAAGAGCTATGAGGTCGGGTTTGAGCTTGTTAGAAAGTTCAACCACCGCCTCCACTTGGCTGAGCGGCACAAACAAGCTGTGATGAATATCGCTCAGTTGAAGAATACGAAAACCGCGGAATCCTTCCGGCAATTCACTCAACCAGATGCGTTGCGTGGTGATCCCCAGGCTGCCGCGAAACCGATGTGCCAGCACATGGGTCTGTGCGGATTCCGTGTAGTTTAGGCGATTCCTGAGCCTCGGGCCTTCCAGATAACGGTCGCGTAAGGCCGTCCATCGGCTGGAGGGGAGAGACGATGTAAGCAAGGTTCCCATGACTTCATAATGGCACTGCCGGACAGTTTTGCAAGGTCGCGGACTCGCCGGTTGGAGCAGATGCCGGGACGACGTCCGAGCCTAACACCCTGGAAAGAGGCCAGTCAATCGCGCTGCGATACATGCGCGGCGCGAAAGTTATTGCCTTCCCGGAATGGGCTGCTTCTCGCGCTGAGCGGTCTCCGTTTCGATGCGTTGCTCTATATTCGCGGCTAGCCGGCGCATCTCCTCATGGATTCGCCCATTGGAGGCCACCGTTTCGTAGTCACCCGGACGATAAGGCTTGCCTGAAAAATCGGTCACCACTCCTCCCGCCTCGCGCACCAGAAGCGCGCCGGCTGCCGTATCCCAGGAATGCAGGCCAAATTCCCAAAATCCGTCAAACCGGCCGCAGGCTACCGCGGCAAGGTCAAGCGCCGCCGAACCGTCGCGCCTCACGCCATGCGAACTTAGAGTGAAGTCCCGGTAGTAATGTATGTTCGGGTTCCGGGTGCGTTTGACGCTCGGGAAACCTGTCGCCAGCAAGCTCGTGGAAAGGTGATCGATTCTGGAAACCTCGATGCGCTTTTCGTTCAGGTATGCGCCCTCTCCCCTCGCTGTGGTGAACAGCTCTTTCGAGACCGGCTGGTAGATCACTCCCACCAGGAGTTCGCCGTCTTCCTCGAATCCGATGGAAACGGCGAAACAGGGATAGCCATGGGCGAAGTTGGTGGTGCCATCCAGGGGGTCGACAATCCAGCGATAGCGTGCATCGGCCTCCTGCCCGCCGCCTTCCTCCGCCACGATTGTGTGCGTGGGGAAATAGTTTCGCAGGCGCCTCACGATGGCCTGCTCGGAACGCCGGTCCGCTTGCGTTACCAGGTCTACTTCGCCCTTGTAGCTGATTGTTGGCGGCTTATCGAATTCGGAAAGCAAAATCCCGCCGGCTTCGACGGCCGTTTCGATGGCCACTTCCAGGTATTGATTGCCCATTGGTCAACGGGACAACGCCTTCAGTTTGCAACCCCACCAGTATAGTAAGTCTTCCGGTAGCGTACTTTGTAGTCCCCTTTGACCCGGACCTCGATCGAACGGTAGGCGCCTTGCGGCGGCCGGGGCTGCGGATAATAGCCCAGGCGGTATTGGGTGCGCAGTTCGCGGTTGATGCGATTGAATATCTCATCGAGCTGCGAGAGCTGATCCGGATAATACATGGCGCCGCCGGTGTTGTCGGCAATCGTCTCCAGTGCATGTTCACCCGCGGTATTTCGCCCGTTTTCACTTCTGCCCGGTCGAATCACGATTGTGTACAGCAGCGCCTGGGCGCGTACCGCGGCCCGCCGCGCGGTTTCAAAATCGGCACGGCTGGTCGTTTCCCCGGCGTCCGTAATCAGAATCAAGACGTTGCGGCGGTCCGCCGGCCCTTTGCCCAGCGCATCCGATCCAAGGTATACCGCGTCATAGAGCGCAGTGCCGTCTCCTGGCGTGACATGCCGCACCGCTGTTTGCAACTGCGGCACGTTATCCGAAAAGCTTCCCAGTTGCGTTACCGCGTCCGCGAATTGAAATACGCCCATGCGATCGTTCGGACGCACGACGGAGCCGATAAAACGAGCTGCGGCCTCGCTCTCAAACTGTAGCTCCTTGATTTCGCTCAAGCTGGAGTCGATCATCAGCGCCAGGCCCAGGGGCTGTTTGGTTTCCGTCTCGAAAAGCTCGATCTTCTGCGGCTTGCCTTCCTCGTAGATTTCAAACTGGTCCTTTTGCAAATCCGCAACCGGCCGATTGTTCTGGTCGAGCACGCTGGCGATCACGTTGACCAGATTCACGTCCACGCGGATGGAGCCCCGCTGGTCGGTCCCGCGATCCTGCGCGTGCCCCTTGGTGATAACGTGTGGAAAGATTTCGGCTGACAGGCAAAAGAGAACGAGACCCGCCGAAGCTATGAGTGGGAAGCGCAAGATGCGTAAGAGGCTGCGCCCGCAGGGCCGCCTCACTTGATAGATTCCGTTTGGCCCGAAATGGATGGCAGCGGTGGAATCTCGCCCTGCGCCCAGACCGCGCCATCCTCGAAGTACTCTTTTTTCCAGATGGGAACCGTTTGCTTGAGCGTGTCGATGCCGTGCCGGCAGGCCTCAAATGCCGCCCGGCGATGCGCCGAAGTCACCCCGATCATGACGCTGGTCTCCCCGATTGCGAGTCGTCCCAGCCGGTGAACCATCGCCACGCCGTCCACGCCAAATTGCGAGCGCATGGCGGCCGCGATTTCTCCCATTTGTCGCAGCGCCATCACCTCATAGGCCTCATATTCGAGGTACAAGGTGCGCCGTCCGCCGGACTCGTTGCGCACAATTCCCTCGAATACGACCACGGCGCCATCCTCGGGAGCTTTCAACCTGGCCGTGATCTCCGGCGTTCGGATCGGGTCTCGTATCAGTTCAATGATCGTTTCGCACCGCGCCACTGCGGGTGCGTCCGCTCCGCCGCTCACCGGAGGCAGGAACGCCACTTCGTCTCCGGCGGCCAGAGTCGAAGCCCAATCGGCAAACGACTGATTCACGGACGCCACCACGGAACGGCGAAAACTCGCGAGGCGAGGATAGCGCCGCCCATAATTCTCGAACAAATCTTCGAGCCGCGCGCCCTCGGCGAGTTCCACACGATCCTCGCTGCGGCCCACGATCTCTTTGAGTTGTCCGAAAAAGAGAACGCGCACGAGCATGGATGCATTCTATCGTTTCTGGCTTCGGCTCGCTACGAACCCATTGTCATGCCCGTCATCCCAGATCCAATCACAGGCAAGGATGGGACGCCCACGCCCGCTATTTACCAAAAGGAATTGCTTGACGAAACGCGCCATCTAGCCTTACCTTTTTGCGTATTAACAACACAATGAATGGGTTTCCGCGGTCCTGCGCCGCTCGGCTCTTAGAGGCCGGAGCCTTTCGGTGAGGATACTCGTTTCCGGTTCGACCGGTCTGGTCGGATCCGCCGCCGCCGACGTCCTCGCCCACCAAGGCCATGAAATAGTTCGCCTGATTCGCCCTGGAACAGTACTCCCCGGGCAACAGCATACATCCCCCGCCGAACTGAGACATATAGTCTGGAATCCCGCAACCGGTGTCCTGGACTCCCGGGCCGAGGGCGCCGACGCCCTGATTCACCTGGCCGGCGCATCCATCGCCGGCCATCGCTGGACTCAGTCATGGAAGCGCGAGTTGCGCGAAAGCCGCGTCGCCGCCACGCGCTCCCTGATCGCCTCACTCCGCCAGTTTCGCCAGCCTCCGCGAATCTTCATCGCCGCATCGGCCATTGGCTTCTACGGAAATCGCGGCGACGAGGAACTGACCGAGTCTAGTCCGGCAGGGAGCGATTTTCTCGCTCAACTCGCCGCCGATTGGGAAGCGGAGTCGTCGCGCGCCTCAGAATTCGGAGCGCGCGTCGTCGTTCTGCGATTCGGGATCATTCTCGCCAGGCGTGGAGGAGCCCTTCCCCGTATCGCGCTCCCGTTTCGTTTGGGTTTGGGAGGAAAAATCGGTTCCGGCCGCCAGTGGATGTCCTGGATCGCCTTGGAAGATATCGTCGGAATCATTCGCTTCTCGTTGGAAGCGAATCTTCTCAGCGGAGTGGCCAATGCCGTGGCGCCCACTCCCGTGCAAAATGTGGAGTTTACTGCCACTCTCGGACGCGTTCTGCACAGGCCCGCGATTCTTCCCGCTCCTGGTTTCGCCTTGAAAATGGCGCTCGGTGAAATGGCGGATTCGCTTCTGCTCGGCAGCCAAAGGGTATATCCCGGCAAACTTCAGAGGCTGGGATATCGGTTCCTTTATCCGGAATTGCAGCCCGCTCTGGCCGCTATATTCCATCGAGCCGGCTAACCCATTTCGCTGCCGGTGGTATCCAACTATCGTCTAAGGCCGACAGCAATCTTGACACGCCTAGCTCCTTTGTTAGCATGGTTGCGCCAGCCTTTCTCTATTTTTAGGACTTAAATTTGGCGATCTCAAAGATTCTTAGGCAGTTAACAGCCGCTTTCCTGATCGCCTTTATGGCCTCGCCTGCTTGGACCCAGGCCCAGGTGGCTGGCACAATCGTCGCCAGCCAAGCCGCGACCACGCGCGACGCCCCGCTGCTCCCCGGTTCGACTGTCTTCAGTGGAGAAGCTGTCGCCGTGGGCCAGTCCGGTCGCGCCCAGATTGCGCTTTCCGGCGGTGGCCGGATCGAGGTTTTGGCAGACAGCACCGTGCTGTTAGCACGCAATTCGGCGGGGGTGGACTTCACGCTTCAGCGCGGCGCCGTTTCCTTCATGGGCGCGCCGGCGGGAGCCATCGAAACCATATGGGGCGACGCGACCATACGTCCCGCCGATCCTGCCGCCGTCGGCCTGATCCACCTCGAAAGCTCCGATGCCATCACCTTGGCCGCGATCAAGGGAAAGCTGGCGATCAGCACTGCGCACGACGCCAAATCCGTAGATGTCCCCGAAGGTTCCGCGGTGCGCATCGCGCTGGCGGATGCTCCTGAGGCTTCCCAGGATCAGGGCAATCAAGGGGGCGCTGCGCCCGCTGGCCGGGCCGCTCCGCCCATCCCCAAGATTGCGATCATCGCCTTCCTGATCGGAGCGGCCTTCCTCGCCGCCTTTTTGTGGATCGCAGCCCACGAGCCCACGGAAACAACTCAGCAGTTGGCCTCCGAAATCAGCCCCTATACGCTGCAGTGAGCGCTCGCTTTCGAGTTCGCAGGCCTTTCAAATCCCCCTGAATTGAATTCCCCTTGAATTGACATACGAATAGCCTCCCGGAATAATCGCTCTATGAGCCGTCCTGAAGCTGTTCGCCGCGTAAAAACTTATTCGGCGGCAACCGGATACGTCTATCAGTATTATTTCTACGAAGTGCAAAAGGCGCGTCGCGGCTTCTCCGCCGGGACCGAGTACGTCTATATGGTCTCGGTTGACCGCAAGCAGGTTTTTCCGCTGAAAAGTTTTGTGAAGCAGTCGGCTGTTGAGAAGTGGGGTCGAGCGGCGGGCCGCCCGCTTTCGGGCACCGAGGAGTACGCTGTCGCGAAACTGCGCCTGTTTCAGGCCCTCGACGAATTGCCGGAGATCGCAGCCACCCGGCCCGACCTCATCGTCGACGAATCGAACCTCGAAGCCCTGCTCTCGCAGCTCGATCTCTAAAATACAGTTGGTAGCCCCGACGGGAATCGAACCCGTATTACCGGCTTGAAGGGCCGATGTGCTAACCGTTGCACCACGGGGCCACGCGAGCCATCACCGCAACCGCATTGCAAATCTTAACATAGTGCCCGCCGCGCTCAGCCCATCGGACGGTCGGAATCTGCGTGAACGGATTGCAGGAAAAATCCTTAATGCTGTCGTGCGGCCACACTTTGCGCTTTGGACGCCAAGCCGGCGGCCTCGAGCAACTCCGCCTGTACCGCCGCGCCCAGAGCGATCACCTGGTCCGGGTCGAGTTCCGTATGTGGATGCCGTCCCATCAGATGCTCCACCATGCGCCGCACCAGAGGGATGCGAGTCGACCCGCCCGCCAGCACCACTTCGTCGATCTCTCCCGGATTAAGCCCTGCATCCTCCAGCGCCGTTCTCACTGGACTGACCACGCGCTCGAGAATCGGCTGCACCAGGCCCTCGAACTCGGCCCGGCCGATCTCCCTTACGTAAAGGCTGCGGTCCGGCAGCGGAACCTCAACCCGAGCGCGGTCCGTGAGGGAAAGCTCATGTTTTGCCTGTGCGAGCGCCCGCCGGAGTGCCTGGACGCACTGCGAGTCGGTGGCGAGATCCAGCCCATGGCGAATGCGGATCTCTTCCCGCGCGACGCCAAGCAATACATCATCCAGCTCGCTGCCTCCCAGACGCGCGTCTCCTCGCGTCGCAATCACGTGATAGCGGTAGCCTTCGCCCGTGTCGGCAAGGCGTAAAATGGAAATGTCGAACTTGCTGGCGCCAAGATCAAACACGGCGACGTGCTTCCGTTGATGCTCGTGCAAGCCGTAGGCGAGTGCCGCAGCCGCCGGCTCCGGCATCAAGCGCAATTGCTCGAATCCGGCCAGCTTTCCCGCTTCGTGCATGGCCCCGCGCTGCGCGTCGTTGAAACCAGCCGGCACGGCGATCACCGCTTGGGTCACCGGCTCGCCAAAAAATACCTCCGCCCAAATCTTTAGCTCTCGAATCAACAACGCCGTGAGTTCCGGCAGCCTATAAAGGCTGTCGCCCAGCCGAATGCACGCTTCGTCTCCCATTTCTCCATTTAGGCGCAACGCCGCCCTCAGCTCTTCGTGAATCTCGCCCTGGTGCAGCCCCATGGCGTGCTTCACCGAGCGCGCCGTGCGATCAGGTTGGCTGAACAACCGTCGAGCCGCCGGAGCGCCTACCAGGACGCTGCCGTCTCCGTCCACGCTCACCACGGAAGGGCAAAAAGTCTCGCCGTATGGACCGGCGATACACTTCGGCTGGCCGGCGGCTTTATCCACGTAGCCGGCTCTGCTGAAACTTGCACCTAAATCAATCCCAATCGTCCGTGCCATATTCCTTCCTTTGACCAGATGGGGAGTTGGCGTCAGAAATGCGGCGTTCTTACTGACGAGCCAACAAATTTATCGGTGGCAACAACTTGTTTCGCGGGCAATCCCAGAAAATTGGCCCAGAAAACAAGAACGATCGGCGTCGCGAGCGATGAGCTTTTAGACAGTGAACGAGGTGCCGCAGCCGCAACTGTGGGTGGCCCTGGGATTTTGGAACACGAACCCCTGTCGCATCAATGTCTCTTCAAAGTCCAGTGTCACGTCCTCGAGATAGACAAAGCTTTTCGGATCCACGAATACGCGCGCCCCGTTCTCCTCGATCACGTTGTCCCGTTCGCGCGCCTTGGCTTCCAGCCGCATGGCATAGGTAAGCCCGGAGCAGCCGCCGCCCTGCACGCCCAAGCGCAGGCCCCCGGCAGGCACTCCCTCCTTGACCAGAAGCTCTCGAATCTTTTTTGCTGCTTTCTCTGTAACGTGAATCATTTCCGCTGCCTCTGAAGTACTCCGCTATAAACCGGTACCACTCAAGCTTACACCGGTTTGGAGTTCGCTTTGCTCAATTGCGCGTCTTCCTTGGCCATTTCGTAAAGTGGAGAGATCTCACGAAGACGGCTGACAACTTCGATCACGCGCTCGCCAACGTAATCGACCTCCTCCTTGGTATTGAAGCGGCCCAGCCCAAAGCGAATCGAGCTATGGGCCAACTCTTCTTTCACGCCCAGCGCCTTTAAGACGTAGCTCGGTTCCATCTTGGCCGAGGTGCAGGCGGAACCACTGGACACCGCCACGTCGTTCATGCCCATCAGCAGCGACTCGCCGTCCACATAGGGGAAACTAAGATTCAAATTCTGCGGCAGCCTATGGATCATCGATCCGTTAACGTAGACTTCCTCCAAACCCTTGAAAATCGCTTCCTTCAGTTGATCGCGCCAGCCGCCTAGCCGCTTGCTCTCCTCCGCCATTTCCTTCTGGCAAAGCTCCGCGGCCTTTCCAAACCCCACGATGCCCGGAACGTTCAGCGTTCCCGAACGCATCCCGCGCTCGTGTCCGCCGCCGTCGATCTGCGGGGCCAGTTGCACGCGAGGATTACGCCGCCGGACATACAGCACGCCGCAACCTTTCGGCCCGTAAATTTTGTGGGCCGTCATCGACAACAGATCGATATTGTCCTTGTTCACGTCCACCGGAATCTTCCCCACCGCCTGCACCGCATCGCTATGGAAGAAGACGCCCTTCTCCTTGGCGATCTTCCCGATCTCCTCGATTGGTTGCACCACGCCGATTTCGTTATTCGCGTACATGATGCTGATTAGGATCGTCTTGGGGGTGATCGCGCGCCGCAAATCGTCGAGATCGACGCGGCCGTCTTTGCCCACCGGCAAATACGTCACCGCATAACCATACTTTTCCAGGCGCTTGCAGGTGTCCAGCACCGCTCTGTGCTCGGTCACCTGCGTAATGATGTGGTTGCCCTTCTCGCGATAGAGTTCCGCCAGGCCCTTGATGGCCAGGTTGTTGGACTCGGTGGCGCCGCTTGTGAAAATGATCTCTTTCGGAGCCGCCTGAATCAGCTTGGCAATCTGCCCCCGGGCGTTCTCCACTGCCTCTTCCGCGGCCCAGCCGAAGGAGTGGTTGCGGCTAGCCGCGTTTCCGAACTTCTCGCCGAAATACGGGAGCATCGCGCTCAATACGCGCGGGTCCACCGCCGTGGTGGCATGGTTATCCATGTAGATTGGCAGGTTTATGCCCATTTGCGTCGTTCTATCACTCTCATTCTATCGCTAAAGAGTTGGCAGGGCCACTGTGACTAAGTCGCAGTATGTCAATAATTTAGACTAAGTCTACATCCACGGCTCTCAACCCTTAGAGAACTTCTAGTCGCCTTTCGACACACTGAAAATTACCGAGAGTGCCCCTCGGCAGCTGCCGCGAGGTCCTGCCACCACAAACCAGATAGACGTGCGCCGATTTTTTGTCTGTCGGCATAACTCTGCGATAAAATAGCTGATTCCAAAATGGGACCTATTCTGGCCATATATCCCGGCTCATTCGATCCGGTGACCAATGGGCACCTCGACCTGATCGAACGGGGCGCTAAGATTTTCGGCCGTCTGACCGTGGCTATTCTTCGGAACACCGAAAAGGAGCCGCTCTTCACCCTCGCCGAACGCACCGAAATGCTGCGCGAGGTTACCGCTCCTTTTGCCAATGTGGATATCGATTGCTTTCACGGGCTTCTGGTCGACTATGCCAGGGCGCGTAAAGCTCACGTGCTCCTTCGCGGCATTCGCGCCGTGTCCGATTACGAATTCGAGTTGCAGATGGCCATGATGAACCGAAAGCTTGAGCCCGGGCTCGAGACCGTCTTCATGTTGCCGGCTGCGGAATACAGCTTCCTCAGCTCGCGCCTGGTTCGCGAAATCGCGCGGCTCGGCGGCTCCGTCAGCGGCCTCGTGCCCATCGCCGTTGAACGCCGCTTGCGGGCCAAGGTAATCTAGTAAGCCTCTCAGGGGAGTTAAATGACCGAACGACTTGCCGATCGTATAAACCGAATTGCTGTCTCGCCAACCATGGCGGTTCTCGTGGAGGCGGAAAGGCTGCGCGCCCGTGGGCTGGATGTTGTCGACTTCGGGCCGGGCGAGCCCGATTTCCCCACGCCCGCTCACATCAAAGAGGCGGCGATCGAGGCGATCGAGCGTAACCGCACCAAATACACCGCCACCGCCGGTATAACCCCGCTGCGCGAGGCGGTATGCCGCTGGCATGCGCAGCAACTCGGCAGCTCTTACGAACCGAGCGAGAGCATCATCTGCGTCGGCGGCAAGCATGCCATTTATAACGCCGTCATGTCCCTGATTCAGGAGGGCGACGAAGTCCTCATTCCGGCGCCCTATTGGGTGAGCTACCCGGACATCGTCAAGATCGCGGGTGGCGAGCCTGTTTTCGTCTCTACCGACGCCGCCAGCGCATTCAGCTTGCGCGCCGACCAGTTGGAAGAAGCCATTACCCCTCGTACGCGCTTGGCCATCATCAATTCACCCAATAATCCCACCGGCGCGGTGATTCCTCCGGCCGAGTTTGAAAAAATCTACGAAGTCTGCCGCCGCCACGGTATCTGGCTGCTCACCGATGAGTGCTATTCGCACTTCACTTATGGCTCGGCGAGCCCTTATTCCGTTGCCAGCATAAAGGGTTCCAAGCCCCATCTGATCGTCGTCGGCTCGCTCTCCAAGACCTTTGCCATGACGGGTTGGCGTATCGGCTATGCCCTCGCGCCGAAATCGATTATCGACGCAATGCTCAAGGTACAAAGCCAGTGCACCTCGAATCCCACCTCCATCTCCCAGTACGCAGCCTTGGCCGCGCTGACTGGACCCATGGATTCCGTGCCCGTCATGCTGGCCGAGTACGCTCGGCGCCGCGCCCGCATTCTGGCCGGCTTGAGTGCCATTCCCGGCGTCACCTGTCCCGAACCTTCTGGCGCCTTTTACGCTTTTCCCGATGTCTCCGCGCATCTGGTCAATGGCTCCGGCGATTCCACGGCGCTCGCGCGGCATTTGCTCGAACGCGAGCACGTCGCGGTTGTGCCCGGAGACGCCTTTGGCGCGCCCGGCTACCTGCGGTTCTCCTATGCGACCTCCATCGACCGCATCGAGGAAGGATTGCGCAGGCTCGAACGCTTCTTCGCTTCCGCCGCAGTTGCTCCGTGAGCGTGTCGCCTTCGCGCCTGACGCCCGTCTTTGTGCCCCGCATTTGGGGCTCGCGGAACTTGGCTCCCTTTTTTGACAGTATCGCGGCCGCGAGCGAGCCGATCGGCGAAGTTTGGCTCACCGGAGACCAGTGCGCCTTTGCCTCCGGCCAGCTAAGGGGACGCGCCCTCGGCGAAGCTTGGAATTCGCTTTCCGCCGACTGGATTGGGCGCCGCATCGAAGGCGGCCCTCATATTCCTCTCCTTGTAAAATTCATCTTCCCCGTCGAAAAGCTGTCTGTGCAGGTCCATCCCAGCGACGAATACGCTCGTGAGCATGAAGCTGCGGCAGGCGGCGTGGGAAAGACGGAAATGTGGTATGCGGTCGCCGCGCAACCATCCGCGGAACTGCGCCTGGGACTGGAGCCGGGCATTACACCCCAGATCTTTCGCCAAGCCTTGGCCGACGCGGACGTCGAACGCTGCCTATGCAAGCTCCCGGTTCAGCAGGGAGACGCGTTTTTCGTTCCCGCGGGAAGCGCCCACACCATCGGTCCAGGCATGCTCTTATGCGAAGTGCAGCAGCATTCCGATATCACCTACCGGGTCTTCGATTACCAGCGGCGGCAGGCGGACGGCTCATTCCGCTCCCTTCACGTCGATCGAGCTATGGATGTGCTGGAGTTCGGAACGCAGCGATGCGGAAAAACGCGGGGAGTACAAATTCAGCAGGGTCCATTGCAGAAAACGTATTTGGCGGCGTGTCCCTATTTCGCCACGGAAATTTGGGAATTTTCCGCCAGCGTTGACGCAACAACCTCTCCGGACCGATTCGAGTTATTGGTTCTGCTCGATGGCCAAGGCCGAATCCGCTGGGGCTCGGAATCCATGCCCTTTGCTCGCGGGGAAGCCTGGCTGCTGCCGGCCGCACTCGGCGCCTACCAGATGATCGCCCAATCGCCCACCAAGCTCCTGCGCACTTACGTACCCGATCTGCAGCAACTCTCGCGCGAACTCGCCGGAAGTGGACTCAGCGAATCGCAGCGCTCGGCAGTCCTCCGCCAATGAAGTCGCCGGCGCCGACAGCACACGCCATCATTCTTGCGGGCGGACGCGGCACCCGCTTCTGGCCGCGCAGCCGCACCCGTTCGCCCAAACAATTGCTGAACGTCGTCGGACAAAAAACGATGCTCGAGCAGACGTTTGAGCGCCTTTCCCCGCTTTTTTCCACCTCCCGCATATGGGCCGTGACCAACCACGAGCAAGCCGACGCGGTGCGCCGCCAGTTGTGGCAGGTTCCCTCGCAACATGTATTGATCGAGCCCGTCGGCCGCAATACAACAGCGGCCATTGCTCTTGCCGCTGCGCATCTGCTGAGGGAAGAGTCCAGCGGCGATGCGCTTATGGCCGTCCTGCCCGCCGACCAGTTCATCGCCAAGCCCGCCCGTTATCGCCAAATCGTCCGCGCGGCCTTGCAAATCGCCGCTCAGCCCGATGCTCTCGTCGTCCTGGGAATCCCGCCGACCCGCCCGGAAACCGGCTACGGCTACATCGAACGAGCCGCGCGCAACCGCGGGCAGTCTTCCGCATCCTCCAAGGATGCCGCCTATCCCGTTCGCCGTTTTACCGAAAAGCCTTCCCTCGCGCTGGCCCGCAAATATGTGGCTTCCGGACGCTATCTCTGGAACGCCGGAATGTTCTTCTGGCGCCTCTCCACATTCGTCGAAACCCTTCGCCGTCATCTGCCCAAGACGCACGCCGCCTTGCTGCGCCTCGCCGAAAGTGTCGGCACCTCGAAATACTCGGCGGTCCTGCAACGCGAATACGCGCGCCTGGAAAATATCTCCGTCGACTACGCGATCCTCGAACCAGCCTCGCGCGATTCCAAGCGCAGCCGCGTCTTTGTCATTCCGGCCTCGATTGGCTGGAGCGACATCGGCTCTTGGGCCGCTGTCTACGAGCTCCTGGCCAAGCATGCGGGCGCAAACGTCTCCGGCGGCCGCTTCCTGGCCATTGACGCGGCGGGAAACATGATCTGGAGCCCCTCAAAATTCGTCGCCGCCGTGGGAGTCTCAGACTTGGTCGTCGTGGAAACGTCCGACGCGCTTCTGGTCTGCTCTCGCGACCGCGCCCAGGACGTAGGCCGCGTGGTGAAATGGCTGGAAAGCCATCGTCTGCAAAAACTGCTCTAGCTCCGAGCCCTTCGCCAGGGCCATTGCTTCGCATATACTGTTTGCCCCGTGAGCCCTGTGAGCCCCGTAAATACGATCCGCTTTGGCACCGACGGCTGGCGTGGCGTTATTGCCGACGACTTCACCTTTGAAAATGTCCGCAAAGTCGCTTACGCCATTGCTCGTTACATGGTCCGAGCCGAGAAGCCCGATCGCGGCGTAATCGTCGGGTTCGATAATCGCTTCGCATCGGAACGCTTCGCCCAGGCTGCCGCCCAAACCATTTCCATGACGGGCCTGCCCGTGTGGCTCTCCGACTCTCCCTGTCCTTCTCCCGCGGTCTCCTTGCTGGTGCGCCAGCGCGGTGCGGCGGGCGGCGTCATGATCACGGCCAGCCACAATCCCTATCGCTGGAACGGCATCAAGTTTAAGGCCAGCTACGGCAGTTCGCCATTGCCTTCGATCGTCGCTCAGATCGAAGAGGAGTTAGCCACCGTGTTGTCCGGTGGCATTCCCCCTCTGCCTCCGCGTCCCGGGCAAATTCATTCGCTCGATATTCTGGGGCCCTATCTCGATACCGTCGAGAAGCTGGTGGATTGGGAAAAAATGCGCGCCGCTGGCCTGCGCTTCGTTGTCGATCCCATGCATGGAGCGGCTCGCGGGCTGTTGTCTTCGTTGATGCGCCGCCAGGGCCTCGCCTGCGACGAGATACGCGGCACTCGCGATCCACTCTTCGGCGGCGTCAATCCGGAGCCCATCGAGCCTCACGTCGCGGCGTTGCGTGAAGCTATTCTCGCCGGAGGCTACGACGCCGGCTTTGCCGCCGACGGCGATGGAGACCGCATCGGCGCCATGGATTCCGACGGCACGTTCATCACGCCGCACCAAATCTTCTCCATTCTTTTTTGGCATCTCGCCGGAACCCGCCAGATCGCCGGCGATCTGGCCAAGACTTTCTCCACCACCAAGCTGCTCGATAAGATCGCGGCGCACTATGGCCGCCGCGTTCATGAAGTGCCCGTCGGATTCAAGTACATCTGCGAGGTGATGCTCGAGGGCGATATCTTGCTGGGGGGCGAAGAGTCCGGCGGCATTGGCACCAAACTTTATCTGCCCGAACGCGACGCCACCGTCAGCGCGCTTCTTCTGGCCGAGGTCATGGCCTGGCATCGCAAGTCCCTCGGCGAACTGGTCGCCCTTCTGCACTCCCAGTTCGGCGAACATCATTACGGCCGCGTCGATTTGGAGTTGCGTCCCGGACAAAAAGAGCGCGCCCTCGAATATTTCTCGGGTTCCAGCCTGGCCCGCATCGGCGAATGGCCCGTGGTTCGCCGCGAGGACCTCGACGGCATCAAAGTGTACGTGGGCGAACTCGGCTGGGTCATGGTGCGCGCCTCCGGCACCGAACATATGCTGCGCGTATATTCGGAAACCACGCGTCCGGAGACCACCAAGCGCCTCTTGAACGAGGTCAGCGCCTTGGTGCAGTCTTTGTAGTCGGCCTTTGAAAAGGAAGATGAAGCGGCACTTTTATCAGCTCGATGTTTTCACCGCCAAGCCCTTCGCGGGCAATCCCGTCGCCGTGGTCACCGATGGCGACGGTCTCACCTCTCGGCAGATGCAGGCCATCGCGCGCGAGATGAATCTTTCCGAAACTGTATTCGTGCAAAAGCCCACCGGCAGCCGGGCCCTCGCTCGCCTGCGCATTTTTACCACCAAACGCGAGCTGCCTCTGGCCGGCCATCCGGTCATCGGCGCCTGGTTTCTTCTGGCCCAACTGGGAGTCGTGCCGGCGCAGGAAGGCAGCGTGCACGTCCTGCAGCAAACCGGCGCCGGCGTGCTGCCCGTGGAAATTACCTTCCGCGAGGGGCGGCCCGTTCGCGTGGCCATGACTCAGAAGCCGGCCGAATTCCGCGCAGCTCGTATCGACCGCGCCGCACTCGCTCGCGCGCTCTCTCTAGGCTCGCGCGATCTCGATTCCTCGCTGCCTCTCGAATTTGTCTCCACGGGAATTGTCAATCTCCTCGTCCCCGTGAAGCGGCGTTCCGCCCTCCGGCGGATCGAGGCCAATCCGCCTGCGCTGCGGCGCGTGCTCGGCCAGTCCGCTACGATGGTCTATTGCTTCACGTCCGAAAACAAAAATACCGTCTTCGCCCGCGGCATGCTTCCTTGGGAATTGGGAGAAGATCCCGCCACCGGATCGGCGGCCGGCTCGCTCGGCGCTTATCTCGTGCACCAGGGCCGCCTCAAACTCGCCACTCCGCTCGAGATCCATCAAGGAATCGAAATGCAGCGCCCCAGCCGCATTCGCGTGGAAGTCCTCGCGCAGCACGGAAAATTGGTGCCCCGCGTGAGCGGCACCGCCGTTCCGATTATGGAAGGTGTTCTGGAAGCCTAATCGCGCGGGCGTGCGCTCGTCAGCCGCTCGTCAGTCGTTCTTCTGGGGGCTTTCGCTATTTGGCTTCTTGTTTTCGGCCAGGGCGTGCAGCACCGAATCCAGCACGCCATTCACGAATCCCGCGGCATCTTCGGACGAAAACGTCTTGGCCAGCTCCACCGCTTCGTTCAGCACTACTTTGCGCGGCGTCTTACCCGAGCGCAACTCCTGCGCGCCCAGCCGCAGGATGGCCCGGTCGATCACCGCCAGCCTGTCCATGCGCCAATTCTCGACGTGTTGAGCGACCAGGGCGTCGAGTTCCGGCGCGTTCTTCACCACCGTCTCGAAAAGATCGTCCGCGAACGCGCGCGTGCTTTTCTCCGCGCGAGCGATGCGCCAGAAGCCGTCCTCGATGCGCTCAGGGTCTTGCTTGCCGATCTCCCACTGAAAGAGCATCTGCAGCGCGTACTGCCGGGCCTTTCTCCGCTGCGGCATCTTTAGCGGCGCTTTCGCATGCGCACGGCCGTAATCGGCGCGGCCGCCGCCCGCAACTGTCTGGAAACCTGCGCCATTTCGAGCGCGGCCAGTCCAGACTCGTAGCCCTTATTTCCGCTCTTCAACCCTGCGCGGTCGATGGCCTGTTCGAGCGTATCGCAGGTCAAGACGCAAAAAATAATCGGCACTCCCGTGTCCATTTGCGCTAACAGGACGCCGCGCGCCACTTCTGAGGCCACGTAATCGAAATGCGCCGTCTCCCCGCGCAGCACGCACCCGATGGCGATGATCGCATCGCAGCGCCGCGCCTGCGCCATCTTCTTGGCGGCCAGCGGAATTTCGAAGGAGCCCGGTACCCGCACGATGTCGGTACGCGCCGCCGACGCGCCGCCTTTTTCCAGAGCCTCGATGGCCCCGGCCAGCAACCGCTCGGTGATGAAGCCGTTGAACCGGCTCACCACGATTCCGAAGCGCATTCCCGACGCGTCGTAGGTGCCGCGAATCTCATTGGCCTGAAAATCGTCGCTCATCCGCTCTCCGCAATTGCACCACGCATCGGGCTCATTTTCCCTGGAACTGCGCCGCCCGCTTTTCGAGAAATGCCCGCGTGCCCTCGCGCATATCCTCGGTCGCACAGCTCACGCCGAAAAGTGCCGCTTCCAGAAAGAGGGCTTGCTCCTGCGGCATGTCCGGGCCGCGCTCAATCGCTTCCATGGTGAGCTGCACCGCGAGCGGAGCATTCGCGGCGATTTTCGCGGCCAGTTCCTGCGCCGCCGCGCGAAGTTCCCCCGGCTCGTAAACATGATTTACAAGCCCGATGCGCTGCGCCTCTTCGGCCGAAATCATCTCGCCGCTCAGGCAAAGCTCGAGCGCCACTCCCTTGCCGCACAGCCGCGCCAGCCGCTGCGTTCCGCCGTATCCGGGAGTGATGCCCAATTTCACTTCCGGCTGCCCTAATTTTGCGGTGCGGCTCGCCAGGCGAATCGAGCACGCCAGCGCCATTTCGCATCCGCCTCCCAGCGCGAAACCATTGATCGCCGCAATCGAAGGTTTCCCCAGCGTTTCCAGCTTGTGCAGCACGGCTTGGCCGTGCAAAGACGTTTCTCGCCCGCTGGCGGGCGTTTGCCGGGCAAGTTCGTTGATATCCGCGCCGGCGATGAACGCTTTATCGCCCGCCCCGGTGAGAATCAGCACGCGCAAATCGCTGTCGCTCCGGGCTTCCGAGAGCAGCGCGTCCAGCTCGTCCATTGTTTCCCGATTGAGCGCGTTCAGGACTCTCGGCCGGTTGAAGGTGATCGTGCCGATATGGTCTTTTTTCTCGAAAATCAAATTCTGATAAGGCATGCGGGCTCAGGCTCCGATTCAGGCCAGCGACATCGGCTTGGGATTTTCCGGATCGCTGTATTCGTAAAAGCCCCGGCCGGATTTCCGCCCGTTCCACCCCGCCATCACCATGCGTTTCAGCAGCGGCGGCGGAGCGAAGCGGCGCTCCTTGAATTCGTCGAACATAATATTGGCGATGTAATACGTCGTGTCCAGCCCCACAAAATCGAGCAGCGTCAGCGGTCCCATGGGATGGCCGCAGCCCAGCTTCATGGCTTGATCGATATCCGGAACGCTGGCCACCCCCTCCTCCAGAGCGCGCACTGCATCCAGCAAGTAGGGAACCAGCAGCCGGTTTACGATGAAACCCGTCCGGTCGCTGGTGCGCACGGCCGTTTTGCCCAGCCGCGCGGCAAAGACGGTCACTTCTTCATAGACGCTGCGATCGGTGGCAATCGTGCGAATGACCTCCACCAGCTTCATGATCGGCACCGGATTAAAGAAGTGCAGGCCCACGAAGCGCTCGCGCCTCTGCGTCGCCACGGCCATCTCAGTGATCGAAAGTGAAGAGGTATTGCTGGCATAAATCGTACGCGGAGGGCACACCGCGTCGAGGGACCGAAATAGTTCCTTCTTGGCCTCGATTTGTTCGGTGATGGCTTCGATCACCATGTCGCAGTCCGCCAGCTCCTCGAGCTTGGTGGTGCCTCGCAAGCGGTTGCGCGCCGCTTCCCGCTCCGCTGCGGTGAGCGTCCCTCGCTGTATCAATCGTGCCAGGCTTTTGTCGATGTTGGCGAAGCCCTTGTCGAGAAGTTCCTTGGACACCTCGCGTACGGTCACTTGTACGCCGGCCTGTGCCGCCGTCTGCGCGATTCCCGATCCCATCAGCCCGCAGCCCACCACGCCAAGTTTCTCAATGGCCATCGTTCAATTTCCCCGCAACCGGGAGGCAATCACCAGATCGCCCCCACGAGACTGCGCTTGTTCCAAGCCCGACTCGGCCCGGTTGATCAATTCGGTCACAATGTCCTCGCTATCATAATCGGGCCGGGCGACCGCTTCGGCCACGCTGGCGCTGAACGTGAGCGGCACGCCACCATTCCAAGGCGGCGTAATTTGCGTGGCGGCCGAGCGCAATTTTTCCGCCAGGATTTGCGCTCCGGCAAGGCCCGTGTCCGGCAGGATGAAGGCGATGGTCCATGCCGTGTACTTGATAGGCAGATCGGTCTGGCGGATAAGCGCCTGAAAGGCGCGCGCCAGCTGTTCCAGATAGCGCTCCAGTTGTATCTCGCCTTGCTTCCGCAGCATTTCTGGTCCGCCGTCGATCTGAACCAATGCCAGCGCCAGGGCAATGCCATTGGATTTGGCGCGTTGCGCCTCCGCCAAAAGGCATTCTTGATAAGAACTCCTCGCCAGCAGCCCGGTCTTCTCATCCGCGACCCCGACAGTGCGTGCCAGGCTGCGCAGACGCGTGTGGTTCACGCCCATGAGGATTTGGTCCCCGACGGCTTGCAGGAAGTAAGTTTCGTGCGCCCGCCACTGGTGCGGAGAGGCGTAGCCCGCCACCAGCATGCCCGCCTGGCTCTGCGTCTCGCGATCCATCAGGGTAACTCCCAGGATTGTTTCCAGTCCTAATTCGCGCAGGGCGGGTGCGGCTGCCGCGTCCAGGGGAAGGCCGCCGAGCGGGTCCGGCGCGGCGCGATCCAATTGGTTGAAAAGCCTCACCAGCACCGCCCCGTTGGCCGGTTCGATATTGGGCGCGCAAAACTCCGAGGCCATCTGCGGCGGCTTACCCGGAGGGCCGATCACGGCAATACAGCGCGTGATCCGCAGATGATTTCCTATCTCGTTTATACCGGCGGAGAGAATGGCCCGCGCCGAGGGCAGGCGGAAGAGCGCGCGGCTGATCTCCGAAATCTTGGCCAGATCGCGCATATTGTCCGCCGAATCGACGGCGGAGGTCGCGGTCACTGAGCCCTGGTCGGAGGGTGCCGCGGGCGTCTCGGAGGAGCCTTCGGGCCACCAGTTCGCGAGTTGATAGAGATTGCGGAGCCGCTGGTTGCTTTTCTCCTCGCCCGGAAAAAGTTGCGCAATCCGTTGCAGTCGTTCCACGGCTTTGGGCTGCAGCGAGTACTGAAGAAAAATCTCCGCCTGCACCATCAGATCGTCCAGCGAACCCGGGGTGGACTGCTCCTCGGAAACAGGAGGCGCACCGCCCTGAGCGGCCTGTGGCTGCGCTTCGGCTGCGTGCGTGCCCAGTTGGCCCAGGCGGGTCCGCATACGGGAAAGAAAAGCGGGATCGGCTTGAGCTTCGATCTGGCTGAAACGCTTCTGGTTGCGCGCATCGTAGGGGTCGATATCCACCAGCTTCTCAAATGTCTCGGAAGCCCTCCCGACATCGTTCGCGGCGGTATACAGATCGAAGAGCCGAACCAGGGCGTCGAAATATTTGGCTTCGCGGTTCAACTGACCGTACATGCCGGCCCAGAATTCGGTGAGAGGAAGCGACCCGGGGTGGGAGTCCGCTAAAGCGTCGAGCCGGCTGGCGAAGTCGTTGTCCCGGCCCCCGGCGCTCATCTTTTCTCGCAATCTCTGCAGTAACGTTACGGCGTCCGAATCCTGATTGGCCGCCAAATAAAGGTTTGCCAACTCGAAAACCTTATTGCCCGTTTCGGGCTGATTGGCCGGAAGCCGCTCGAGCACCTCACGCGCGCGAGGTAATGCTCCCGTGGAAAGTAGCGCCTCGCCAAGGGTATGCAGGAACGCCAGATCCAGATCCCCTTTGGCAAAAGGCTCCAGAAGCGGCAGCGCGCCCGCGGCATCTCCGCGGCGCAGCAAAGCCTGCGCGCAAACCAGCGCCGGTCCGCGCTCGCCAGGCACAAGCTCATGGGCCCGCATCAGCAGACTCAGTCCCGCCTCCGGAGTTCCGGACGCCTCGGCGAGCTGGCCTGCGCGTAGGAAACCCCTGGCCGCGAGGGCTTTTTTACCCAGGTGTTCGGCGAGTTCGGCGATAGCCACCTGACGCTCGGAATTATCCGGATCGAGCTGCGCCACTCGCTCCAGGCAATCGAGGGCAGCCTCCTGATTCCCGCGAGCCAGAAACAATTCCGATGCGAACGAGTATTGCTCCACGGCTTCCTCGGGCCGGTTCTGCTTCTGCAACAACAATGCGTAGCGCGCCAGGCGTTCCGGAGGCTGCTGAATGCCCTTGAGTATGCGGCTGTAGATCGCCAGGGCCTTGTTCTCCTCGTGCATCTCGAAGAAGCGGTCGAAGAGCATGTTGTAATAGGTGATGGCGCGATCGCTCTGGTTCAGCCGCGTGTACAAATCTCCCAGCGCCTGCAAAGCCTCGGCATGGCCGGGCACTTCGCTGAGAACGGATTCGTAGGCCTCCACGGCGTCCTCGAGTTTGTTCTTCTCGAGGTGCCGCTTGGCGCGGTCCAGGTGTTTGCTGACGTCGACGGACATTGTTTATGTAAAGCCCGCTATCTAACGCTGCTAGGCAAAGCCCGCGATGTAAAGCCAGGTAATGCCGTTCCGATTCGTTTTTCCCGGGTCTTACGGCGAGCCGGAGACAAAGACAATATATACCGTCCCGATTGCGCATAAAACTTTCGGCGAGAGTTCACGTGCCGCACTATCAACTGATTGTGTCCAGGAGCCGGCAATTCTGGCCTCCGCCGAAGCTCTATCGGCTCCCGTTCCTGGCCGCGCGTCTCCAGTTGTGGCAAACTGAGTACTCTCAGCGCGCTTTGCTCCCTCGCCGCGGCGAGCCGCACGATTGCCTGGCGCCGAGATAACGCATCCACATGGATTCCCGTTTCATCCGTAACTTCTGTATCATCGCGCACATCGATCACGGCAAGTCGACCCTTGCCGATCGGCTGCTGGAGCTTACCGGCGCGCTGAGCCAGCGCGAAATGACGGCGCAGGTGCTCGACTCCATGGACCTCGAGCGCGAGCGCGGCATCACCATCAAGGCCAAAAGCATTCGCCTGCATCACCGCGCCGCGGACGGACAAGAGTATCAACTGAACCTCATCGATACTCCCGGCCACGTCGATTTCTCCTACGAAGTTTCGCGCGCTCTTTCCGCCTGTGAAGGAGCGCTGCTGGTGGTGGATGCCAGCCAGGGCGTGGAAGCGCAAACGGTCGCCAACACGTTTTTGGCCGCGCAACACAATCTAACCATTATTCCGGTGATTAACAAAATCGACCTTCCCGCCGCGCATCCCGAAGAGGTCAAGGAGCAGATGGAAACCGTGCTGGCGATTCCGGCCGCCGACGCGCTGGCCATCAGCGCCAAAAGCGGCCTGGGCGTGGAGAAAGTGCTCGATGCGATCGTGGCTCGCGTGCCGCCGCCAACAGGCTCTCCGGAAGCGCCTCTTCGGGCGCTGATCTTCGACTCCTGGTTTGACCCTTACCGAGGCGCGGTGGTGCTGGTGCGGGTGATGGATGGCTGCCTGCGCCCGCACCAGCAAATTCGCCTTTGCTTCAATAACGAAGTATATGAAGTGGAAAGCCTCGGCGCTCTCACGCCGAAGCCTGTGGTGCTGGAAGAGCTCGGCGCGGGCGAAGTGGGCTTCGTGATCGCCAATATCAAGCGCGTGGCCGATGCGCGTGTGGGCGATACGATCGTCGAGGCGGCTCGTCCCGCTCCTCCGCTTCCGGGCTTTGAAGCCATCAAACCGATGGTGTTCGCGGGACTTTATCCCGTGCAGTCTCACCATTACGAAATGCTGCGCGACGCATTGGGCAAACTGCAACTGAATGACGCAGCCTTCTTCTATGAGCCGGAAAACTCTGTCGCCTTGGGCTTCGGTTTCCGTTGCGGCTTTCTGGGCCTGCTGCACATGGAGATCGTGCAGGAACGCCTGGAACGCGAGTTCGGCATCGACCTGATCACCACCGCGCCGAGCGTGCGCTATCGCATCACCACCACAGCGGGCGAAGTGCTCGAAGTGGACAATCCCACCAAGTTCCCTTCGCCGGCGCAGATCGCCAAGATCGAAGAGCCCGTGATCACGGCCATGATCATCACCGCCGACGATTCCGTGGGCGCGATTCTGCAGCTCTGCACGGAGAAGCGCGGGGTGCAAAAAGGCTTCGAGTATCTCTCGCCCACGCGTGTGATGCTCACCTACGAATTGCCGCTCAACGAGATCGTGCTGGACTTTTACGACCGGCTGAAAAGCGTTTCGCGCGGTTACGCTTCGCTCGACTATCATTTGGCCGGCTACCGCGAAGGCGACCTGGTAAAACTCGATGTTCTGGTGGGCGGCGAGCCCGTGGATGCGCTGACGCTGGTCTGCCATGCCGATCAGGCCTATGAGCGCGGGCGCGAACTGGTGACGCGATTGCGCAAGCTGATTCCGCGGCAGATGTTTGAAGTGCCGCTGCAAGCGGCCATCGGCAGCCGCGTGATCGCGCGCGAGACGATCAGCCCGATACGAAAAAACGTGCTGGCCAAATGCTACGGCGGCGATATCTCGCGGAAGCGCAAGCTGCTGGAGAAACAGAAAGAAGGCAAGCGGCGCATGAAGCGCGTGGGACGCGTCGATATTCCGCAGGAAGCGTTCCTGGCCGTGCTGAAGGTCGCTTCGTCTTCGGATCTGGACGATTAGCCGGGCGATTCGTTCTCTTCATTTTTTCGGCAAATTCTTCGCAGCCGTTTCAGTCCCCGCTGTTCTACTAGGTGCTTGCGGAGTTTCAGCTTCCGGAAGCTCTCGCTGGCGCACTTCGGCGCCTAAGCGGCCACGCGCGAGTTGCACGCGAATCTCTTCGCCAACCGCGACTTGATCGGCGGCCTGCACCACGTTGCCGGCCGAACCGTAGCAGATGGCATAACCGCGCTCGAGCAGGCGCAGGGGGCTGCGCTCTTCGAGTTGCACGACAAATTTATCCAGCAGCTGGCCTTTGGCAGCGAGCGCGCGGCCGATGCGCATTTCGAGCGCAGCGGCGCGCTGCTCCAGGCGCACGGCGGCGGCCCGGAGGCGGGCGCGAAAGTCCACGGCGGCGAGGCGGGCGAGCGACGTCTCGAAGCGGCGCTCGAAGCTCTGGAGCTGGCCGCGCAGGGCCGCGGCCAGCAGCGCGACGAGATCGTCGGTATGCTGGCGCTTGCGGCGCAGCGCGTCTTCCAGGCGGCGGGCGGCGCGATGCAGATTGAGATCGCGCAGCCTGTGGCTCGATTGCAGCAGGCGATAGCGCAGGAGCTGGGCGATCTTTTCGCGGCAGTCGCCGAGGTGGGCGTCGAACTCCTGGCGCGTGCGCACGACCATCTCGGCGGCGGCGGAAGGCGTGGAAGCGCGGATGTCGGCGGCGAAATCGGCGATGGTGAAATCGGTCTCATGGCCGACGCCGGTGATGATGGGAATGGCGCAGGCGACAATGGCGCGAGCGACGGTTTCTTCGTTAAAAGCCCACAGGTCTTCGAGCGAGCCGCCGCCGCGCGCCAGGATGAGAACGTCGGTAAGCTGCTTGCGGTCGAAGTAGCGGATGGCCTGCACGATTTCGCCGGCAGCGCCATCGCCCTGGACGCGGACTGGATAGAGCACAACGTGCAGGTTAGGAAAACGCCGCTGGAGGATGCGCACGATGTCTCGGACGGCGGCGCCGCTGGGTGAGGTGATGAGGCCGACGCATCGGGGAAGCACGGGCAGCGGCTTTTTGCGCGCGGGATCGAAGAGGCCCTCGGCGTCCAGGCGCTTTTTCAGCTGATCGAAGGCGAGTTGCAGCGCGCCGAGGCCGACCGGCTCAACGTGCTCGACATAAAATTGATATTCGCCGCGGGATTCGTAGACGCTGATGGAGCCGCGCACGGTGACGTGCAGGCCATCCTCGGGGCGGAATTTCAGGCGGGCCAGCTGGGTGCGGAAACAGACGCAGCGAATCTGGGCGCGAGTATCCTTGAGGGTGAAATAGAGATGGCCGGATTGGGCGGCGTGGGCGTTGGACACTTCGCCCTCGACGAAGACGTCGGTAAACTCGCCGGCCAGGAGATCGCGGATGCGCACGGTGAGGTCGCTCACCGACCAGATGGTGCGGCGGGGCATCAGCGGAAGCTGAAAGGGTTTCACCATGGGCAACTTTTTCGCGACGAATTCAGCCGAGAGAATCTCCTTTCGGAATCATTTCCGGAAATAAGAGACCAGCCATATCAAGAGCGTAAGCACGACGCTCAGCAGGATGCTGGTGACAATCGGAAAATAGAACGAACCGTGCCGGCCGCGGATGGCGATATCGCCGGGCAAGCGTCCGAGGCGCAGCGGGAGACGGCTCCCGAGCAGCAGGAGCCCGCCGAAGGCCAGCAGGATCAGGCCGCCGAAGATCAGCCACTTTGCAAGTTCACGGGTTGGGTCCATTGGTGACCCACCCCCTATGCTTGTCTTCGTAAGTGCGCATTCTAAAGGACTTTAAGCGGGGTTATATACTTCATGCTAGTTAGCGTGATAGACTCCTCCCGTTTTAAGTCGGAGAGGAGTGTGCCATGTCTGCCGTATTGCTCACTGTGGCAATCGCGCTCACCCAATTCATTCTTGGGGCAATGGGGGTATACGTGTCCCTAAGACCCCCCGAACAGAAATACCATAAGTATTGGATTGGAGGCTTTGTAATTGTAGGCTTTGCAGGGATATTCGTGACTGCTTGGCTTGCGAACAGTAGTGATGCAGCCCAAGAAGGTCTAAAAGGGAAACTGGATCAGAGTCTGTTGGCGCAGCAATACACAAAGGGACAGTTAGATAGTATCGGGTTAATGATAAGCAGGATCACAGTAGACCGCCCTGACCCCCAACTCGGACAACTTGCCGCAGCGATTAGGGACATGGCGAAAGCAAATCAGAAACAGGCCGAAGATGTTAAGGCTACCAATCTTGAAATCGCCGCTAGAGCGACGGACCTAGCAAAGCGAATCCGGGCATTTGAATCTAAGTATGAGGCAGACAGGGAAGCAGGAATAGAGCAAGAATGGCAAGCAACGGTATCGCTTCCAGACGAACAAAGGCGCGCTGTTAGTCAGCAAACGGCCATGCAGCAAATAAAGAACTATCAGGATCACGAATTGGCTTTCAGGAATATGTTCGCTGGCGATGCGGTTTATCTTAAGGATTTAATTCTTCAGCGCCTATCACCTGAAGAAGCATCTAGGTTGCGATCAGCGAACAGTCAAGCGGAAAGTAACTTAGCTTTCGGGATGATGGCAGGTGCGTTCAATGAGTATAAGATTGCCGATTATTTAGAAGAGTTAGCGAAATCGTTGGAGGGAGTCAAGGGCTAGGCAGCAGGTTCCTCCTGACGCGCTGTTAGGTCCTTATATTCAAGATTTGGAGAGGCAATTAACTTCATGATCGTGTCGCGGAAAAGATATGGGTTTTTGCGGTTATTGAAGCGAAAGCACATTTCGTCAAGATAGGCCGGGAGATGCTTCGCACTGACTTTATGCCACGAGCCGACGATGCCGCGCTTGAGCAGGGAAAATGCGGATTCGACGGTATTGGTGTGAATGTCGCCGTGGGCATACTCGCGCGAATGGTTGATAGTTTGGTGCTTTGGTGCGTGCATCTTCTCAAGCGCCCACGGGTAGATAGCGGATTCGTCCGTCATAATGACTTCGACGTGTCCACCGATGTTCGCGTTGATAATCTCGCGCACAGTGGCCGAACGAGCATCTTCGGCATGAATCAAGCGCAGATCGCCGTTGCGCTGCCGAATGCCAATGACAACCTTCTTCTCGCTCTTTGGACGCCAGCGGCGCTTTTTGCCGCCTACGTAGGTTTCGTCAATCTCTACCGTGCCGCCAAGCATGGGCTTATCAGCCTCAAGCATTGCCTTGCGGATTCGATGGCAGAGATACCATGCTGTCTTGTAGGTCTTAATCCCAAGCGAGCGTTGAACCTGACAGGCCGACATACCCTTCTTGGCTTCACAGAGAAGGAATGTCGCCAGAAACCAAGTCACCAGCGGAAGGTGTGTATCGTGGAAGATCGTGTTCACGGTGACGCTAAACTGGTATTCGCATGAACTGCAAAGGAACTGATCGCGCTTCACGATCCGATAGACCTTCTCTGACTTGCAGCTTGGGCAGGCTACGCCATCCGGCCAGCGCAGAGCCTCTAGGTAGGCACGGCATCGGCTCTCATCCGAGAAGTCTTTTACCAGTTCCACGAGGTTCATATTCTTATCGTTCATAGGTCACCTTATGCCCAAAAAACCAAAGCACCCGAAAGACATGACAACCGATGAAGCCATGCGGCACCTATTCAAGCGTAAAGGCCACAGCATCATCAAGAAGCACGTCGCTGACTTGGAAAAGAAGGGCACGAAGAAAGACTAACCTAAATGCGTACTGGCGTCAAGTATATAATCCCGCTTTAAGTCTAATAATTCCGTAAGTGCGTATTCTAAAGGGTTTACGGCTGCATTTGTGTAAGTGCACATTCTACAAGGGTTGCCGCCGAACGCTCCGGATGCCGCGCTGAAGGCCGCGGCGCTACGTTCAAACCTGAACTTCGTGAACGCCTCAAAAGCTTCTGATGTCCATGACGTTCGCGGCGAAGCGGGGTTTGGCACGATAAATGCGCGATCCCGACCCCTCCCCCCACTTTTTTTGTCAAGAATATCATTCCAAAGGAGTTCCTTGCGGGGTTTGCGCAAGGATGTCATTCGAGGGGACTTAGCAGAAATTGGCGCGAAGGGGCGATTCGAGAGGGCGGTGCGAATCGCGACAACGACAGAATATAGCTCCACGCAAAATTCGAGCATGTTCTATTTTACCGCACGAGTAAAGCCGGTAACACGTACGGACCAGATGTGTGTCTCAACGATATTTGAGAGGCGGGGGATGTCGGGTGATTCAGAGGGAAGTCGTAGGAATCGTTGTTGTTGCGGGAATCGAGCGGCTTTAGCCTGAAAGCGACTTTTTCATCGCTATTTGAGAGACTTGCCTGTAAGTTATTGATTCTTCGTTGCCGGATTTAGCTATATTTTTTGAGAAGTTGCGGAGGCGGGAAAACTTTTTACCTGTGGGAAAACCTCAGGTCGGCGGGATCGAAGAGGCTGGGCGTGCCGCCGCCGAGGTAGATGGTGTCGGCAGTGATTTCTCTGGGCTTTTGAAAAGCAGATCCTCCGGTTTCTGGAGTCCGGCGGACTCCACCGGAGTCCGGACACCGGACCTCACCGCCGTCCAAAATGCGGCCGGTATTGGGGATGACAGCTGAAGGCAGAAGCGGGGTGTTTTGGGGCGCCCGGGGTTCGGGATGACAATCCGCAGTGGCGTCGCCCGACTCGAGCCGGTCTACGGACTCAAATTTCGCGGCGCGATGGAACGCGCGCCAGTTGCGGATTTCGCGCTCGACGGCGCGGGCGTAGGGGGCGTAGGCCGAGGGGGAGGCGACTCCCGTATGGAAGTTGCAGTAGGTGCACTTGGTCTGGCAGAACGGCACCTGGATGTAGATGCCGAGGGGATGGCCATCGAGGATGCGCGCGAGGCCGTGCATTCTCAATTCACGCCCGCGTCAGATTGCCATCCCGAACCTGGGGAGCCTCCAGTTGGGCCGCGTGGCCCCTCCGAATGTGACCGCTTCCTCGCGCGTTGTAATCATTTCTTTCTCTCTTGGCGGCTTCACCCAGCACGGCGAAGCAGCGCCTTCAAAGCCCACAGAACTTTATTGCAGTCGGCGACAGTGCGGAGCGTCGCATCGCCGAACCGGCTTAGCGGAGAGCGGTGCCCTCTCAGCCACTCCTCGAACGATTCAATCGATATCCCGAGACGCTCGCGCAAAGCGTGCACGCGGCCTATATCTTCCGCAGCGGCGATCATAGGCACTTCGACGGCGAAACCCTTACGTCCGTGAGTGCCGGCGGCGCGGGCCGCTTCGCGCGAGCGCGGCCGACTCCAGGTCTTACTCGGCTGCCCAACAGCTTGCTTGAGCGCATCGATCAATCGAATGGCCTCGGCAGAGTTTAATTCAGAGAAGCTGCCAACTTTGCGGCCGAGATTCTCCGAAGCCCACGCCAGGCGCGCCGCGCGCGGATCGCCGCCTTCGCTTACGTCCAACGAATGCCGCGTATAGGCCGACCAGAGCGATTGCAGCGCCCGGAGTTGTGCGGCCGAGATTTGCCCAGCGCCGTTCACGACCGCGGCCCTCCAGTTTGCGTTTTGTGCCGCTCGATTTCTTCCTCGAACGGCCAGGCGTATTCCAGCTCGAACGTAAGTCGGGCCGATTTCAGGCGGCGGAGCGAGCCCGCTTTTCTGTATTGGTCAAAAGCCCACGCGAGGAGTTCACGTACCAGAGCCGCCGTTGTACAACGATGCCCCGTCTCTTGGCCTTCGACGAAGGCCGCCACGTCCAGCTCCGGTCTGATCTTTTTACTGATGTAGCTCATCGGCTCTTCCCTTTGTATGACGTTAACTTACAGCCCCAGAACTTCCCGATTCGGCCATCACGCTGGAGACGTATTCGGCGGCTTGCTGAAGCGCCTCCAAAACACACGCCTGGCCGGCCAGATTCAAAGACTCCAGAATGCCCCGTTGAAAAACGATCTCGACGTGCTGTCTATCTTTCTCGACCCGCATTCCTACGACGAGCAACGCCGGTTTGGGATCGCGGGCAAATTCCTCACGAACGTCCTCCACGTTGGACAGCTTTGCTTTCTCGCTCAATTCGCCTTCTCCTTCGCGGCTTTCAACTGCCGCAATGTCTTCACGAGCCGTCGAACCGAGAGATATTTCTGCGGCGCCAGGCGCCCATCATTGCCGCGTGCGAAAATGTCATCTACGCGCGAAGCCGAGAGAAGCAGTTGCATCTGCTTCTCGCTGATCTTCGCTGGCTGCCCGTTGCCCAGCTCACGCGCCGCGATCTCGCGCACCTCGTCTTCCAACAAACCCGGCAGCGGTTCTTTGTAGTCGATTCGCGAGAGCCATTGTTCAAGGTGAGTGCGCGCCTTCAGGAACTTCTCATAAAGATCGTGAGAGCCAGCCAGCAGGACGCCACAGCCGCCACGATCGTGAATCTGTCGTACGGTTTCCAGTGCGCCGATCGTTAAATGCTGCGCTTCGTCGATGACGATGCCCGGGGGCTGCGCCTGTCTCCGCAACCAGTCGATGACGTTCTGGACGCATCGGTCCTTGCTGCGCGTTCCAGCGTAAATTCCGGCTTCGCGGGCGATCGCCCGCGCCATGGATAGCGGAGTCATCTCGAAAGCGGCGTAGACGTAGAACACATCGTTCTTCTTGGCACGGTTCCGCTCCGCGATCATGTGCTCCAACATGAACGTCTTTTGCGTGCCCGGCGCCCCGTAGAGCAGCGCGACTTCTCCCTGCTCCACAACGGCCTCGAAAGCCGATCGACCGATGCTCACGTTCTTGGTGGAATAAAGAAAGCCCTGGCTGCGAACCGTTGGTTCGATCGGGTAGCGCCGCATGTAATCCCACGCGGCCTCGCGCAAGTGCCCGTCGTCCGATTCGTATCTGCCGTTCAGAAATTTCAATAACGCAGCCGTCGAGTAATTGATCCGCTCGGCGAATTCGCTCCGACCCAGACCCGCGCGGCCCATGTAGTCGCGGACGGCGGCGAGAGTCGCCTCCCCATCCGGCAAGCGCAGTGCGGCAATCCGTTGCTTTTCGACTGCTCCATAGCGCGCCATCGATTCACTCCTTGTCCCAATCTGCGATCACAACCTTGGCTTTTTCATTCACGAATGGCGTATCGAGGAGCTGATGAGCGGGGCGGCGCCGCTTGCCATCGGTGCCAGTCGCCTCGGCGGCAATGCTGGCGCGCTGCGCGAGCAACTCGATTCCAGTTGGCACTCCGGCCGTGTAGGCCTGCATGGCCTGTTTGCTGATCTTATAGAGTCGCGAACGCTGGCTCATCATGGCCTTAATCTCTTCGTGGGTGTGCGGCCGTTGCGCCGCCAGTTCGTCGCAGACCAGTCGCGCCAGACACTTGCCGTTCGCGCGATTCTCGAACGCCAGCGCGTAAGCCATGTCATTCGGATCGAAGTGCACCACGACCTCGTTTCCTCCTGGTGTGTACATAGCCTCCTCGCTTTCGGGGTCGTTGAGCGCGGCGGAATAAAAGAAGCCGCGGAACTTCACTTTGCAACGGGAGACTACGCAGGCGGCCTTCTCCCAGAAGAGCGGCGCCAGGGCGTCCATATCGGGGATCTTGCGCTGAGCTGGCGGCAGCAAGTCGTTCATCACTTCCAGGGGCGTGCGGCCGTTCATTCCGCGCCCGCGGTGACGGTGCTCTTCGTTGTATTCCTTCACCCATTGCTGAAGTAGTTGGCTCACGAACGAGAGCGTGTACAGCGGAGTCTGCTGCCGACGCCCTGCCAGGAATTCCTTGTGCTGCTTTTCCTGCTCGCGGCAAAACTCGGATCGCAGTTCCGGCTTCCATCCGGTATATCCATGCCGGAAAAACAGATGATCGAACCGCCTGCTGATAAATGAAAACGTGGACTCCACGAACTTCGCCTGGGGATGGCGCGGAGTGCAATATTGGACAGGAATGCCGAGCAGCGCGAGGGTCTGGGCGAATTTCTTGAAGTCTTTGCCGTTATCGCAGTAGAAGAGCGAAGGAGCGCCCATCGATGCGATGCCTTGGCGCGCAGCCGTTGCCAGGACCATCGTATCCGGCTGCACGGTTACGCACGAGGCCACAATAAACCTCGTGCGCATATCTTGGAGGATCGTGTGCCAGGCGCGGATCGCAGCGCCAGGCCTTTCCGCATGCAATCGATCGTCGGACACTAAAATATCGAGCTGGCGGTGATCGCCGCTCCAGGTGTGATTCGCGGGAGTGAACTTGCCGCGCCCTGTTGTGAGATATGGGGCATATTTCGCGTTCCACTTCCCTTTCGAGTCGCGAGACGCGGAAAGCATAGGCCGCGGGACATTCCGATCGATAAAGGCCTGAATCGTATTGTTGCAGGGCAGGGCGACGTGGTTCGGCAATCGACGTTCGAGAAGTTCCCGCACAAACGGAACGTTGCCGCCGCTCTCCGTGTATGCGGATATGACGAGCTTTTTCAGCCACGGGTGGGCTTCAAAGAATTTCGATTTGTCGCGATCCGCGCGAGCTTTCCGCGCCAGCGCGCTCGGCCTCCGTCCTCCGTTCGTCTTTTCCCACCATCGAAGCAGCGTGCTCCTGGTTCCCGCGCCCTCCCGTTCCAACGCTTGAGCCGCGGCCTCTTTGCTGAAGCCTTGCAGCTCGATCTTCTGGCGCATGGCTTCGACGACGCGCAGCTTTTCCGCGATCTCCCGTTGCTGAGCTTCGGTGTGATGAACGGCCCGCGGGGCGCTCCTGGTGGGGAGAGCGTCGCCTGCACGCATGATCGCCGTGTCCGTCATGGGCGCGGCTCCGAAGTGCGCGTTGCGCGCACCGTTGGTGCGTCTAGCGGCAGGCGCACCGGCGCCCCCGGCGTGATCGACGCGACGTTCGCCGGCGCGCGGCGGGTCAACGTGTCGCGGCGAACGTGATCGCGCATCCCATCCACGCCGCCGAGACGGTATCTCCGCACCCATCGCCAAAGCGTGCGATCGGCGACTCCGTATCTGCGCGCGAGGAGGATCAGCCTTCGGCTGAAGGAGAGCTTGCGACTGCGTCCGAAAAGCAACCGCAAAATGTGCAAACGCCGCGCGAGCGGATACCGCCGCCGCGGCTTCCCTGCCGTCGCGTCTCCATGCTTCGAATTGGAGTTTGCAGCCATGTGCCCTTCAACGCGCCGATCGCGACCTAACCATCACATTCGCTCAAAAGCTCCTCTCGCAAGCGCGCCCGCTCGCGCTCGTCGCGCGCCGCGTTCAGCTCTGCTTCGGCGAATTCCACCAGACGCCGCAGCCTCGGCCCCATCACAAATCGCTGGAGGCGATCGTCGCCAGTGATGTCACAGAACGCTTGAACGAAAAGGGCGGGGAATCTCGATTTACCCGTCGCGGTGAAGCAATCGAGCATGAAGCTCGTGATATGCTGCCCGAGAGCCGTGCTCAGCTCTTCGGCAAGTTGAGGGCGTTTTTTGGGGCAGCGCCGAATGATATCTGCTATGAGGTCCCGTAACGCGGGGTCTGAGGCCATGCGAGCACCGGCGCCAGTTTTTTCTTTCATCATAGGCTTGCGTTACAAACGTGACGATACTATCGTTTCGCCATGAACGAGTCAAGAAGGAAAAATGACTAAAGACACAGAGGCGGCATCTCGGATTAAGGCGATTCGGAAAGCATCCGGGATGAACAAGGAGAAGTTCGCCGATTCGCTCGGTGTGGCTCGCTCCCTCGTGTCGTTATGTGAAAGCAGCAAGCGGACGCCTTCCACGGACATGTACGTTAGGCTCGGAAATTTTGCCTCCACGCGGAAGCTCTACGCTGATGCGCGGTGGTTGTGGGAAAAGGCCGGAATCCCCACGGGTCTTCTCTTACCGGTTGCGGTGCAGGGCCTGAAGGAATTGTCGGTGCCGATTCATGCCGGCGAGATCGTGCGCGTCCCGCCCATGAAGAAGGTTTTCGAAGACTCCTCGAAAACTGAGGCCTCGGCTGCTTACATCCCCTTTGCCGCAGCGGCGCTTCCGAATGCGATGCAAACCAGCTACGTCGCCCTTCCCGACGACTTCATGCTGCCGATGTTCAAGCGCGGCGATATTCTCGTGATTGACGAGTCAGAGATCGCCGTTGATAGGCTGGTGGGCGCCTATGTAGCGGCGTACCGCCACACAAAGCCGCTGTACGTTCAAGAGCGCGATGTGAAGAGATTTACTGACGATGAGCTGATTCGTCTTCGGGAGCTTGCGCGTTATCCACTGACCCGGCTAGGTATGTTCGCCGGTTGGCTTCGTAAGGAAGAGAGGCCGGGATCGTGGGCGTTTGTTGTCGAGTGTCCGAGCGAGCATGGCTTCGCGCGAGAACCGGTGGCTTTCGAACTGCCTCCAGGCCGCGGATCGCATGCTCCAAGGTTATTGGAGCTGCCGGACGTAGCAATCCTTGGTCGCGTGGTCGCGTGGATCAGCTCGCGGGAAGCTCCCGCGAAAAAGCGAAAGGCATAAAAGTGCCGAGGGTCTGCGTCAGGCCGAAGTGCGGCAGGGAACTGCTCAACAAAGATGGCTCGCCGAACTATCAGCGGAAATTTTGCTCCCCTGAACACCTCGCGGAAGACAAGGCGGAGCGCCTCGGCGCCAGGCGCGTGAAAGCTCGCAAGGCGAGCTGCTGTTCCCTCTGCGGACGCCGCTGGACCGAAAAGGCAAGGGAGCCAATTACAGGCATTTTTGCTTCGCGGCAGCGCCCAGGTGCCTCGAAAGCAATTCCAAGAGAAATTCGCCCTGCTGTGAAGTCGGCAAGCGTGGTATAAAGCGGGCGTCTAAACATTTTCGGGCCATTCGCGAGACTCTCCCTCGCGTAACGTGACGCCGCAAAAAGCGGCGCTCGTGATTTCGAGGGAGAGCGAAGTGAACCGGCCATTCCAATCCCAAACAAATTCAGCCGCGGCGAAGATACGTCTCGGCAGCGTTGACGAGACGATAGGGCTGCGCATCGCCGAACTGCGGCGAGCCAAGGGAATCTGCACGGCCGAATTGGCTCGGCGCGTCCCGATGAGCCGCCAATCGCTGTCCTATATCGAACGCGGGCTCAGAGTGCCCAAAGTTCGCGTCCTCTTGCCAATCCTCGCGGCGCTCGGCCTTCGCGGAATCATCACTGACGTAACGATTCCAGGCCGGCGTATCCGTGCGCTGCGGAAATTGTATTTACTGACCGGCACGGAGTTCGGGCGCTTGGTGAAAGCTGAAGGGAAACAGCTCTTCCAGTGGGAGAGAGGACAGATTGTGCCGAACTTGAGCGCTCTGCGGCGGATATGCAGCATATTCGGCCTTGGCTTGGATTTTTTTTTCGGGCGGACGTTACAGGTGAGCTGACGGTGAGGCAGCAGCGACAGGCCGCGGCAATGAAGCAGATCGGCGCCAGCATTCGGCGATTGTGCGCCGAACGGGGGATCTCGTTGCGGGTAGCCGAGTGGCGCATGGGCTTCGGTCGGAGCCGTTTAGGGCCAATCATCGCCGGACGCAAGAGGCCACGCGGCGCGACTTTGTTGCGAATTGCCACGGTGCTGGGTATTGGTGCGCTGACTCGGGATCGCGCCCGAATCGCTCCGATGATCGAAGGCATCGATCCGTGGGAATGGGAAGCGATGGGCATGGCCGCGCCTTCCGGTAGGCCCATACAGCTTACCTCCGATCGAGCCCGAATCCAGCCCCGACTTGAACCGCGGAAGGAGAGACCGCTGTTTAAATCTGGGCGTGATTCGGGCGCGACCGGAAGTAAGGACCAGCTATGAAGCGAAAACTGTCGAGCTTCGCGCAAAGGGCCAGGGCTGTGCGGCCACGCAGCGTGCTCGTCGTGCTTCGAGTCCGCGGCGGCTACGTGGAACCGGCGCACCTGCCCAAGCGGGCGGCCAAAGGGAATCGGCGTGAACGATGAAGCGAAGCTCAAGCCGACTGGCGAAGTCACGGCTGGAACGGCCGCGCGCATTCTGGGCTTGCCATTTCCGAAGATATTGCGCCTCTGCACGGAAGGCACGCTGCGGGCGCGGCGGATCGGCGAGCGCGGCTGGTGGCGGATCGAGTACGCATCGGTGATCGAATTGTTGAACGGCGTGGAGAACAAAGATGAATGACGGCGAGCAGCTCATGTTTGCGGCGCGCGAGAGCGCGCAACTCGGAGCGGGATCGGCGGATGGCCTGACCTGGCCTGTGGTGGTGATGAGGGCCGGATTCGCGCGCGGCGAAGTGATGACGGGCGATCCGCAGCTCGCCGGATTGCCGCATTACTTTCCGCGGGACGTGGTTGCCCAAGTTGCCGAGGCCGCTAAGGACGCGCGCTTCGGGCGCCACCATCCGCAGACGGAAGCCGAAGAAACCGACCCGGCGCGGATCGCGGGCTGGCTGGACGCGGGAACGATGCAGGGCGACGAAGCCCGCGCCACGATGCACCTATACGAAAACGAAAAAGATTTGCAGGCGAAGCTGCTGGCTGCGCGCAGAGCGGGGAAGCTTGGCCAGTTCGGCACATCGATCCTCGCATGTTTCGCATGGAACAAAGGCATGGCCGAAGGGCGACCTGCTCTTGTGGCGCAGAGACTCGCGCGCCTGATAAGCGTCGACATGGTGACCGAGGCCGGCGCTGGCGGCAAATTCCTGTCTTATGCGGCATCGCTTCGCGCGACGGACGCGAAATTTGAAGGAGGCAAAATGCAACGACGAGGTAAAGGGGCAGTGCGGCGTTCCTGGATCGAATGTGGTCTCAACGGCGAAGACAAGTTGCAATTCGCTATGGACGTGATGTGCGGAGTTAAAGAGGCCATGGGCCAGGGCCTGCGCGGATTCGAGAGCCTTCAGGACGCCTATAAGCAGGTTACGGGAGCGCCTCTCAGCGAACACTTCACCCGAGGCGGCGGCTTCTATGCGAAAACGGCGGAGGCGATCGCCATGTCGAACTTCCCGGAAATTCTGCTCAATAGCATGACGAAACGCCTGGAGCAGGACTACGGCGAATTCTCGCTCGTTCCTGGCCTGGAAAAAATTTACGTGAAGTCCGATTTCAGCGACTTCAAGCCGCAGGACAGAGTGAGAATGGGCTATCTCACCGATCTGCCGCAGGTAAGTGAGGCTGCCGCGTTTGCCCAGCTTACGACGCCTACAGACGACAAAATCACCTATGTGGTGAGCAAATATGGCGGCACGTTCATGATTTCGGAAGAGACGATCCGCAGCAACGATCTCGGCGGCGTGCTGCTCTTCATCAATCGAATGGCCCGCGCCGCGAGGCACACGCTCTGCAACTTTATCTCGCAGTTTTTCATTACGAACCCGAACTACGATCCTGACGGCGTGGCCTGGTTCAATGCCGCGCATAACAATACCGGCACGACGGCGCTGTCGGCGGCGGAGCTGGACGTGCAGGCCATCGCTCTTCGTAAACAGACCGAAAAGGATTCCGGCAATCGTATGGGATTGCCCCTCCAATGGATCATGGTGCCCGCGGAGCTTGAGCCCACGGCCCGGCAGATCAACAGGGGCTTTAGCTCGACAAACGGCTGGTACGGAAAATTCGGGGCGGACGATGAGAACATCATCGTGAATCCGCTGCTCACGAATGCGACCCACTGGTATGGCGGATGCTTCCCCACGTCCGCGCCGTTCCTCGAAATCGGTTTCCTTGGCGGAATCGATGTTCCGCAACTGAAGCTTGCCTCGCAGGACGAATTGCCCGGCGGCAGCGCGATGTTCACCAACGATGAGGTTGGCGTCAAGTGCGTGTTTGTTTTTGGAGGCAAGCCGGTCGATTTCCGCGGCGTCTTCGGGGAATTGGCGTAAAGGGTATCTCGGAATCAGCGGGAGCTTAGAGCCGCGCCGCCTAAGTTCAAGCGGCGCGAGACGGAAAAAGGAGAATGAAAGATGACGTTCAAACCAACAATCGTTACGACGCCACAACCCGAAAAAGTGCTGCATGTCGATCGTATGGCGGGCGAACTCAATAGCCAACCAGAGGGTGGGGCGCCTGGCACGGGTCAACCGGGCGACCCTGGCATTGCTCCGCTAACCACGTCAATGACGGGCGAACCGGAAAGCGTCAATCGTATAGATCAGTATGCCACTGGCGACGGATATGCGCCCGCAGAGGTCAAGACGCCTGGCGGCGAACCGGGTCCGGCTGGAGGAGCATCGCCGCTAACCCCACCGCGAGCTTTCGGGCTGCATACCACGCAAGCGCAGGAGCAAACCGTGAAGGATGATCGCGGCGTGGTTACGACGTTCCTGTCCGACCTGCCGCAAAAATAGACCGGCGATGTCTGATCGAGTTCATGTCGTGAAGGCGATGGCCGCGAGTCCGAAACGGCGCGGCCATCGCTCGACGTGGAGGATGCGCGCGTCTTCCGCGCGCACATCTGAGCTGTGGACCGTCCCGTTTCGCGCGCCGCTTCGCGCCGTCCTGGCGGTCCAGTCTAGAGCGCGGCACTCGCGCCGAGGCTTTGTTCTTTCTTCTCGCATGGAGCTACCGTGACGAACCCGCGGGTGACAGACCGCGTAGGAAGAGGACCAAAGCTTTCGGTGCGGGGCCGCGTGCCAAAAATCTCGGGAAAGGAAAGGTGGTACCGCAATGAAGCCAGTCGTGAGCAGAGACTCCGCCAAGCTCTTGGTGAAGGTCGGACAGCGCGTGATCTACAAGTTTGATCGAAAGATCGTCGGCGGCACAACCGAGCAGAGAGTGGGACGCGCCAAGGAAGCGGTCAAAGTAGAGGGCGTGGAGGTCGAGGCCGAAGCAGTCGTTACGAAAGTGCACAAAGACGGAACGCTAGACCTCGAAGTGTTTTCCCGTCCCGGCGCGGGCGCGCCGTACAGTTTGCGCAGCGTCGCGAATGGGAGCGGCGAAGGGCAATGGCGCGTTGCTCCTGTGGCTGGCAACACTGGAACTGGCGCGACCGCCGGATAAACCGCGTGCCACATTTGAGGGAGTGGCGGCAGTGAGGAAGATTGTTGCTGGCGATCACGTTCTCTATAAGTTCAAGCGGAGCAGGCGGCGCCGTTTGTTGGGGCTCGGCGTCGAGCGCGAGGCGCGTGCAATTGTCACCCGAGTACACGAAGAGGATTCAACGGTCGATCTAGAGATTGTGTCCTGGGACGGCTGTTACACCTTCCGCCGCGGTCGCGAATGGGATGGCCGAAGGCCAGTGGCGCTCGATGAAGAGCGCAAGAGGAGCGTAGCGAATGTCGATGCCGTCAAGGATGCAGGAGAGGACGTTAGTCCTCTCGAAGCTGGCGCAAACAAATTACGCAACGATCCTCACGGACGTGAACTTGCAAGCGGGCAAGCGCATCTCGCCGGAGTCCGCGCTCTTCGGAATGCCCAGCGTGAAGCGCTGGACCGACAATGCGCTGGCCATGAAGGGCTTCAACTATTCGACGCAGGTGGACGAGATCGAGCGGGATCTGACGGAATCGTTGGTGCTCACCGGCGATTCGTGGCTCTTGCCCTGGGCCTTCGCCATGGCCATGGGCACGAGCGTGGCTTCGCAGCCCGACATAAGCGGATCGCCGCTGGCGTACCAGCACGTCATCAAGCCTCAAGATCCCGTGGCCAATGGGAAGAATCTGCCGGTGACCACGATCTACGCCGAGGCGAGCGCGATGCCCAATATGCAGCGCCGGCTGCAATCCATGGTAGTGAAGCAGGTCACGCTGGATGTTCCCGGCAAAGGCGCTCCGCTGAAGCTCACCGTGGACCTGGTGGGCTCCGGCCAGGTGACCACGGGATTGCTGGCGTCGCAGCCCTCGCTCTATACGCTGGTGCCGCTCTTTTCGCAGAACCTGGTCTTCAAATATGGCCCGGTGGGCGCGACGACGGATATCTCCAGCACCATCGTCGACGGCAGCGTGAAGCTCACCTTCAGCTGGGGATTCGACGACGCGAATTCGCGCGCGCCGTCAGGCAGCCTCTATCGCTCGCGTGCCTGGCTCACCGAGCCGCAGATCACGCTGGCGTTCCAGCGCTTCGTGGATGATGCGGACTCCACGCCGAACGATGACTTTTTCTCGGATGCCATTCGCGAGTGCGTGTTCAGCGTGCAAGGCCCGCAGATCGCGGGCGACGGCACGCAATACCATTCCTTCCAGGTGGACCTGAAATCGTTCGTGCCCACCGTAGTGAAGATGGGGCAGAAGGGCGACAAGACCGTCTACCAGTACACCGTGGCGAAGGATCACTTCCTGAAGCAAGGATCGAACGATGTGATCGTGGTCACGGCCGAGAATCTGGAAACGAGCTTTTTGGCGTGACGCACCGCTAAGGAGAGAGCTGATGCCGACCGTACAAATCGTGATCGAGGGCGACGACTCCGGCGCATCCGCCGCGCTCGACGACCTCAACGCCAAGTCCCAGCAGGTCTCCTCGGGCTTCGCGGCCGTGGGCGCGGCCAGCGACGAAGCGACCGGCAAGATCACCGCCGGCGTTACGCAATCACGCATCGTCACGGACCTGATGACGGGAAACATCATGCGCGCGGAGCAAGCGCTCGTGCGGCTGGGCGCGACAACCGAGCTTCTAGGTCCGATTTTCGCGGCGGCTTTCGTCCCTGGGGCCGTCGTCGCTTTCGGCGAGCTGCTCGCCCACATTCCCGATGCCATCGATAAAGCAATCGACAAGCTCACCGGCTGGAAGGCCGCCGCTGAGGCCATGAACGCGTCGCAGGGCGCGCTCAACAAAACGCTGGAGGAGACGAATAAGCAGATACAGGCGGCCCAGCGCAGCGGCGCGACGATTGGGATGGGCGCGCAAGGCGCGGCGTTAACCGATCTGGGCTTTTCGCAGTCCGATGTCGCCAAGCAGCAGGCCCTGGTGGATAGCCTCAATCAGCAACTGAGCAAGATGCGCAACGCGACCGTGACCGTCCCCGGCGGCATCGGCCCTTCCGGCGAAATTATCTCTCCGCAGACGGTGGGGCAGGACCTCACCGACACGAAGAAGTGGGCGGACCTCAACGCGGCATACACGGAGGCGAGCGACAAGCTGAAACTCCTGCAACAGGATGCTTCCAATGCTGCGGCCAAAGTGGCGGAGATTGGCAGCGACAATGATGTCAGCCAGCTATTGAAGTACAACGCGCAAATGGATGAGCTGATCAAGAAAAACGAGCAATACGCCACCAGCGTCCAGAAGACGCTAGACCTGAGCAAGCAAATGGGTTCGCTCAGCGAAGAGAAGAACATCCCGGGCGGCTTTCCAGCATCGCTGATGGGAATGCCGACGCCCTACGGCGATGAGTCGTTGAACTTCGTAGATACGGCGGCGGCAACCTCGACGCAGGCCTTCCAGACCCTGGATAAGCAGATGATGGACAACATGGAGGCGGACAACAAAGTAGCGCAAAACGCGCAGGAGCAATCGACGAAGTATGCCGAGGCCTGGACCCGCGCGCGAAACACCATGGCCAGCCAGCTCGATTCGTTTTTCAACGAGCTGACCAGCGGCAATATCGCTCAGACGTTTCTGAAGCAGTTCGAGAAGCTGATGTCGCAGGTGGTGGCCACCTGGATGATGGGCATCCAGGGAATGCAGCAGGCCGTGACCCGCAGCGGCGGCCTCTTCGGCACGCTGATGGGCGATTTCGGCGGGCCATCGGGCGGCGGCGGATTCTTTGGCGGCGGCGCGATGCCGGCGAGCGGAGCAATTCCCGGGGTCGATGCCAGCTTCATGAACGGCAGCGATATGAGCTCGCTGCTGGGCGGCTCGACAGGACCTTCGGCCAGCATGGCGCTGCCGATGTCCGCGGGCGGCGGTGGTGCGCTTGGCGCGATTCTTCCCGCCGGCGCGAGAAGCGGATTCGCAGGAATGGTCGGCGGAAGCGCGGGCAGCGGCGGTTTGCTTTCGATGCTGGGAAGCTTGCTGCCGATCGGCGCGCTGGCGGGAGGATCGGCGCTGATGGGCATGGGCGGCATCGCTGGCATGTTTGGCAGCGCAGGGGTGGGCTACGGCGCCGGCGCACTCGCCGGGCCGCTGATGCAAACGCTTTCGGAGTCCGGCTACCTCTCCGGCGCGCTGGGACTGGGAACCGCTTCGGTGCTCAGCACTATCGGCCAGTTCCTCGGGCCGATCGGCGCCGGGATTGGCTTGATCGGCGGATTGATCGGCCTTTTCACCGGCAACGGCAAGCTGAAGACGGAGCAAGCCAACCTGCAAAACCAGGAGCTGATCGACCTCACCAATCTGGAGAACGCCTTTTCGCTGCACCAGATCGATTACAACTCGGCCATCGCCCAGTGCGAGCAGATTCGCCAGTCCTACACGCAGCAGCAGGAGGCGCTGCAAAAGGGCGGCTCGGTGGGCCGCGTGGATTCGGTGGTGAACGACGCCGAGCAGAACATCAACAATCTCGAAGCGCAGCGGGAAAACACGCTGAACGCGGTGGGCGGCTACGGCCCGGCACAATTCGAGCGCGGCGGCTACGTGCATCCCTCGATGGCACGGCTCGCGCCTCCAGGCTTCGCTCCGGCGATGCATTTCGCCACAGGTGGCGCCGTCCCGGCGATCGTGCACGCCGGCGAATACGTGCTCAATGCCGGCGCGGTGAACCGCGTCGGCGTGCGCAATCTGGACGCGGTCAATGGGGGCGCTGGCGCCCCGATCCACATGGAGAATCATTTCCATGCGCTCGATGCGGCCAGCTTCGAGCAGTGGATGTCTAGCGGTGATGGCTCGAAGGCATTCAGCAACAGCATCCGCCGCGCGATCCGCGAAGGACGGCTGTAAAAAGTGGTGATAGACGTGAAAAACAAATCGATGCTCGCGAAGCGCTGGACACGCAAGGGCTGTCTTTTTGCCGCCATTCTTAAGTTAATCGCGATGGCACCGGCGGACCATCTCGACGCGTCGCTTTGGATCGTTCTGACGCGCCTGAGCTACACGGTCTCTCTCGTGCAGCTCCAAGCTGCGGTGATGGAACTGAGTCGTATCGGACTGCTTACATGCGAATGCTGTAGAGCTGGACGCTCCCTCTGCCTTTCGAAAATTCGCATCACTGCGGAGGGGCGCGCTGCTTTGGTGTGGTTCAGGGTGGACGAATGAGCGCCAAACACAAAAAGCGGTATCGCTGGCCGGGCGTTAGAGAGAAAAGGCGGAGTCGCCAGCCTTTTCTTATCGACTCCATGCCTGAGGAAGTGCGCGTGGAGATTCAGAAGCGCAGAGCCCACGGCGAAACGTGGCAACAAATCTCAGATGCGTCCGTTAAATTTGCTGGCCGCAGGCTCGCCGCGAGCATGTTGCACCGCTGGTACGGTGTCCGCGTCGAGCAGCTCCAGCAGGAAATGTTAGAAATGTCTGAGCGGTCGCGCCAGTTCGCGGAACTGTTCAAGGACTTTAAGGACTTACCCGAGGCCACCATAAACGCTCTCGCGTCCGAAGCTTTCAACGTGATGAATAGAGAGGGACGGGATGGGTTTGGGGCGGCGCTGACAAATCTCGGCACAGTGCTGTCGAAAATGATGGCCGCGAAGGCCGCTGCGGATCGCGTGAAGCTGGAGAAGGAGAGGCTGGAGCTTGACCGTCAACGTCTCGATGAATTGAAGAAGAAGGCGGACAGGGCCACCATGGAAGCGGCCGCGAAGCTGAAACCGGGACGCTCGCTGACGATTGATGAGATCAATCGCATTCGCGAGCGGACATTTGGGCTTCCGCCGATCAAGAAGATGAGTCCGGAAGAGTTAGGCAAGAAGATCGACCAGGTTTACGGGATCGACCGGAGCGCGCCGGGCGCGTAGCGCCAATTTGGGCTTTTTGTGTTCCTCTGTTCCTCTAGCCAGGACGCCGCTGATTTGTGCCCGGTGCTGTCTCTCAAATAGTTCTGAGATTCCTCTCAAATATCGTTGCGCGCTACACCAGACCTTGAGGCGATTGGTTAGAAAAAGGCCGGAACCTCTAGTCGGGCCGGGGCCGCGATGGCTTCCGGCCTTTTGCTTCTTGGGTGTAGAATCCGCCGCACTGGAGGTAGCCTCCATGAGACCGGTGTTGGTCTTTGTCGCGGTGGTTGTATTGTCTGTACCTAATTTAGCATTAACAGCAGATAGCCCCGATTTGAACGGCTACTGGTGGGAAAGCATGACACCAACCTTCAAACTTGGCTAGGTTTCGGGATACGCGAAAGCGATGGACTTAGCGGGCTCGATTCAGATGTCAACCTGCGCAGCCAACATGCCGCTGTACGTCAAGGAGTTCCCCAACACCGACCCGAGGGTCATTTTGCAAAAGATGTGCCTCAGCGATAATCAGTTCGATTACGACGGCATATCAATGGGGCAATTCGTGGACGGCATGGATGCCTTTTATAAGGACTACCGCAACACACAACTGGAGGTGAGTTGGGCCATCCAGTATGCGCGTGACGCAATCAAAGGGAAGGCCGCGCAAGAACTCGATGCTGAGGTTACTGTGTGGCGTAGGTGTTCCGCCGCTGACAAAAGCCATCCGATGCCGCGAAGCGATGCGGACGCCGCGATAATCAGCAAAGCGTGTACGCCTGACCCCAAGTAGGCGAGGTCCCGCCTTTGGGTTACAATACGCGCATGGTTGGCATGCCGGACTCACCTTGCAAGCGCGAGGGCTGCGGCCACCCGGTATCGGTTCACAATACCGAGCCCGCTGAGAAACGCGCGAGGCTGCGCGGTGCGATGGTCTCTGATTACCCGATAGGTAGAGAAGAGTTCAACATTGAGGCAGGCAGGCCCAACAGCGGTTGCGATAAGGACGATTGTAAGTGCACCGCGTACATCTCCCCGCGCGGCTGAGTCCCTCCCCCATTTTTCGTCGCCTCCGGATACTCTATTTGGAAGCCAGAATGCGTTCGATGTTTCGCAGCGAGTGCGAATCTCGCGCAAGTCGTATCCGAGAAAGATAAAGCCAAGCACAAGAGAAAGCCAAATAACAGTCAACATAGCGCGAATGCTCCTCTCAGGCCGCTGCATGATAAAATGCTTGCACATGGTCGAGCAATATCCTGATTGCGAACATATCGAGCCGGAGCCACCCAAGCCGAAACGACCGGGTATTCCAGAAAGCGAACGGCGCGGGGCAGGGCCGAGACGAGAAGGCAGAAGCCCGCGCCCTATTAAACGAAACCAAGCAAGGCGCACCAGACGAACTGGCCGCCGTCGCTAAAGAAGAATCCTGCGCGCCCGAGACGTTGTACACCTTTTGGTAGAAAGCCTCTAAAATGCTGCAAAAGAAGCGGCGCGATCACTCTAATCTTCTCCAGTCCTCTCTAATTGAACTAACTGGTTAATAAGGGGATACCCTGGACTTCTGCGTACTATTTTGACCCCGGAGTAAAGTCGGCCGACCTGCGGGTAGTGGGTCAGTTTTAATTTTGGCCTCTGTTGTCACGATCAAGAAAATTCAACAGACCCACCACCGGCCTGCGGGCAGCCCTCGTTTACGCACGCGACATTCGAAGCTAGTCGGAGGCGGAGTCGGCGGGGGTGGGGAGACGAGGGACGGTGTCGAGGCGGGCTAGTTTTTTGCCGCCGCTGATCCAGGCGCGGAAGCGATCCATATACAGATAGATCACCGGAGTGGTGTAGAGCGTAAGCATCTGGCTGACGATCAAGCCGCCGCAGATGGCGATGCCCAGAGGACGGCGAATTTCCGAGCCGTTGCCGTGGCTGAGCGCGATGGGCAAGCCGCCCAAGAGCGCGGCCATGGTGGTCATCATGATGGGCCGGAAGCGCAGCAGGCAAGCTTCGTAGATCGATTGCACGGGGGAGTTGCCCTCGTTGCGTTCGGCTTGAATGGCGAAATCGATCATGAGGATGGCATTTTTCTTGACGATACCGATGAGCAGGATGATGCCAATCAAGGAGACGATATCGAGCTGGATGCCGGTGACCAGAATGGCCAGCAAGGCGCCGACGCCCGCGGAGGGCAAGGTGGAGAGAATGGTGATGGGGTGGATGAAATTCTCATAGAGCATTCCCAGGACAATATAGACGGTGCCCAGGGCGGAGAGGATGAGGATGGGCTCGGTCGAGAGCGAATCCTTGAAGGCTTGCGCGGCTCCCTGAAAACCGGCCTGGATGCTGGAGGGCAGGCCGATAGCGCGCTGGGCATTTTGAATCTCGGTGACGGCCCGGCCCAGAGGAATATGAGGATCGAGATTGAAGGTAATGGTCACGGCGGGGAAGATGCCTTGATGATTGACCTGGAGCGAGGTGGAAGACGGTTCGTAATGGGTGAAGGCGCTGAGCGGCACGGGGCGTCCCGTGCTGGAGGGGACATAGATATTCTTGAAGCTCTGGGGATTCTGCCGGAATTGGGGATCGACCTCCATAACCACGTGATACTGATTGATGCCCTTATACATGACTGAGACCTGGCGCTGGCCGAAAGCGTCGTAGAGAAGATTATCGAGATCGCTGGCCTTCACGCCCAGGCGGCTGGCGGTATCGCGGTCGATCACCAGGCCGGCTTCCAAGCCGCGGTTCTGCAGATCCGTATTCACATCCTGAAGGATGGGGACCTTTTCCAATTTCGATTCCAGAAGGTTGGCCCAGTAGACCAGCTCCTTTTCGTTATCGCCTTGCAAGGTGTACTGGAAGGCGCCGTTGCCCACGCGTCCGCCGATCTGCACGTCCTGCCAAGGCTGAAGGTACAAGGTGGCGCCGGGAATGGCGGCGAGCTGGGGGCGCAGGCGATTGACGACGTCAAAGGCGCTGACCTTGCGCTCGGAGAGCGGCTTGAGGGTCATATTGAACTGGGCGGTGTTCACGGCGCGGCCGCCGGTGAAGCCGGTGACGACGTCGACGGCGGGATCGGCGCGGAGGACGGCGACGTATTGGAGGAACTTCTGGCGCATGGATTGGAAGGAGACATCCTCGTCGCCCACCGCCAAGCCGGTGACGCGTCCGGTATCCTGCAAGGGAAAGAAGCCCTTGGGCACGATGATGTAGAGATAGAAATTGAGGCAGAGCGTGGCGAAAGTGACGAGCAGGACCAGGAACTGGTGCTGCAAGACCCAGCGCAAAGAGCGGGCATAGCCGGAGTGGAGGGCGTTGAAGCCGCGTTCGCTCCAGCGATAAAGGAAGTTGTGGCGGCGCGCGGATTCGTGCCGGAGGAGCTTGGCACACATGGCGGGCGTGGTGGTGAGGGAGACGACCATGGAGATGGCCACGGCGACGGCCAGGGTGACGGCGAATTCGCGGAACATGCGGCCGACAAGGCCGCCCATCAAGAGAATGGGCAGCAGGACGGCAATGAGGGAGGTGCTCATGGAGAGCACGGTGAAGCCGATTTCGCGGGAGCCCTCGAGAGCGGCGTCTAACGGAGGCATCCCTTTTTCGACGTAGCGGGTGATGTTTTCCATGACCACAATGGCATCGTCGACGACGAAGCCGGTGGAGATGGTCAAGGCCATCAGGGAGAGATTATCGATATTGAAGCCGGCCAGATACATGACGCCGAAGGTGCCCACAAGAGAGAGGGGTACGGCGATGCTGGGGATGGCCGTGGCCCAAACGCTGCGCAGAAAGGCGAAGACCACCAGGATCACGAGGAGCACGGAGATGACCAGGGTGATTTCGATATCGTGGACGGAAGCGCGGATGGTGGTGGTGCGGTCCACGCCGATGCCGAGATGAATGGAAGGGGGAATGGAGGCTTGCAGTTGGGGCATGACGTCCATGATGCGGTCGACGGTGTCAATAATATTGGCTTGCGGCTGGCGGCTGATGATCAGCAATACGGAGGGCTTGCCGTTGACCGAACCGGCGTTGCGCATATCTTCCTGCGCGTCCACGACCGTGGAGACATCGGAGAGGCGCACGGGCGCGCCCTTGCGATAGGCAATGATCAGCGGAGCATATTGCTTCGCCAGAAAAAGCTGATCGTTGTCGTTGAGGATGCTCATGCGCAGGCCATCGGCGAGAGCGCCTTTGGGCTGATTGGCGTTGGCGCCGGCGAGGGCCTTGCGGACGTCTTCCAGGCCGATGCCCAGGTTGCTCAGCAAGAGCGGATTGATCTCGGCGCGGACGGCGGGGAGCGAGGCGCCGCCGACCGTGACCTGTCCCACGCCGGCGATCTGCGAAATTTTCTGGGCCAGGACGGAGTCGGCGACGTCGTACATTTGCGGCTGGGTGGCCGTGTCCGAGGTCAAAGTCAAGACGAGGATGGGCGCATCGGCGGGGTTGACCTTATGCCAGGAGGGGTTGGTGGGCAGATTGGAGGGCAATTGTCCGCGAGCGGCGTTGATGGCGGCCTGCACATCGCGCGCGGCGCCGTCGATATCGCGGTTGACGTCGAAAACCAGGATGACGAAGGTCGAGCCCAGTTGGCTCATGGAGGTCATCTGGGTGATGCCGGCGACGCGGGCGAACATGCGTTCCAGCGGAGTGGCCACGGCGGTGGCCATGGTCTCGGGGCTTGCTCCGGGCAACTGGGCGGACACAAAAATGACGGGATAGACCACGTCCGGCAGGGGAGAGACGGCGAGCAAACGGTAAGCCAGCGCTCCCGAAAGGAATAAGGCAATCGTCAGCAGCGTGGTGGCTACCGGCCGGCGAATGAATGGTGCGGAAATATTCATGAGCTATGGCTGGGCTGCAAGCAACCGAACACGGCGACCCGCAGGCGAAGGGGTGACTTCGCCATTCACAAAAATAGCACGATGTCGGCGAATTTCATTACTCAGATGCGGGGACCATCGGGAAAGTAACTTGGGCGGGGAAGCAACGCGGGAGGAAAAGTAACGGGAGCAACCGTGGTGCCCGGCCTAACCGACCTAGTCGACTTACCAGGCCTAGTCGGAGGCAGAATCGATGGAGGCGACGGAAGGCAAGGTATCGAGGCGATGCAACTTCTTTCCGCCGCTAACCCAGGCCCGCAGGCGGTCCATATAAAGATAGACCACCGGAGTCGTATACAAGGTAAGGATTTGGCTGACGATCAAGCCGCCGCAGATGGCAATGCCCAGCGGACGACGCAATTCGGAGCCGTTGCCGGTGCTGACGGCGATGGGAATACCGCCGAAGAGCGCGGCCATGGTGGTCATCATGATGGGCCGGAAACGCAGCAGGCAAGCCTGATAGATCGATTGCTCGGGGCTATTGCCTTCGTTGCGTTCGGCCTGAATGGCGAAATCGATCATCAGGATGGCATTTTTCTTGACGATGCCGATGAGCAGAATGATGCCAATCAGGGCGATGATATCGAGGTCGCTGTGAGTGACCAGAACGGCGAGCAGGGCACCCACTCCGGCAGAAGGCAAAGTGGAGAGAATCGTAATCGGGTGGATGTAGTTCTCGTAGAGGATGCCCAGGACGATGTAAACGGTGGCCAGGGCCGCGAGGATGAGGTAAGGCTCGGTGGCCAGCGAGTCCTGGAAAGCTTGGGCGGTGCCTTGAAAGCCGGGATGGATGGTGGTGGGCAAGCCGATCTCGCGCTCCACTTTTTGAACGGCGGTGACCGCGTCTCCCAACGGGACATTGGGGGCCAAGTTAAAGGTGAACGTGACGGCGGGGAACTGGCCCTGGTGGGCCACGGCCAATGCGGTATTCGAAGCTGCGTAATGGGTAAAGGCGCTGAGCGGCGCGAATCCCCCGGTGGAAGAGGCAACGTAGATGCTATTCAGCCCGGTGGGTCCCTGCTGGAATTCCGGGTCGACCTCCATAACCACGTGGTATTGGTTGATGCCCTTGTAAATCGTGGAGACTTGCCTCTGCCCGAAGGCGTCGTAGAGCACGTTATCAATGGTGTTGGCGGTGATTCCCAGGCGCCCGGCAGTTTCGCGATCAATGATCAGGCCGGCCTGCAAGCCGCGATTCTGCAAATCCGTATTCACATCGCGTATCTCGGGCAGGGCCTTCAGCCTTTGGAGCATGATCGGCGAATAAGCCAGGAGATCCTTCATGTTATCGCCCTGCAAGGTGTACTGAAATTCGCTGTTGCCGATGCGGCCGCCGATTTGCACGTCGCGCACAGCCTGAAGGAACAGGCTCGCGCCTGGAACACGCGCCAACTGAGGCCGAAGACGATTGACTACCTGATCCGCGCTGACTTTTCGCTGCGAGAGAGGCTTCAGGGTGATATTGAGGCCGGCTGTATTCGGGCGACCGATAAAGCCGGCCACGATATCCACGGCCGGATCTTTCTGGATAATGGCGACGTATTGGGTGAGCTTCTGTTGCATGGACTGAAAAGAAATATCCTCGGGACCGATGGCGTTTCCGTTCAAGCGGCCGGTGTCCTGCGCGGGGAAGAAGCCCTTGGGAACGACAATGTAGAGGTAAACGGCCAAACAAACCGTCCCCACGGCGACACCCAGGACCATGCGTTGGTGTTCGAGGACCCATCGGAGGCTGCTGGCATAGGCTTCGTAAAGGGCCTGAAATCCACGCTCGCTGGCGTTATAGAAGCGATTGTGCTTTTGCCCTTTCTGGTGGGTTTTGAGGAGCTTGGCGCACATCGTCGGCGTGGTGGTGAGCGAGACGACCATGGAGATAGCCACAGCGGCGCTGAGGGTGATGGCAAACTCGCGGAACATGCGGCCGACAATGCCGCCCATCAGGAGAATGGGGATGAAAACGGCGACAAGCGAGGTACTCATGGACAGCACGGTGAAGCCGATTTCGCGGGAGCCTTCGAGAGCGGCTTCGAGAGGCGCCATGCCCTGTTCGAGATAGCGGGTGATGTTTTCGATGACCACGATGGCGTCGTCCACGACGAAGCCGGTGGAGATGGTTAAGGCCATCAGGGAGAGATTATCGATGGTGTAGCCGGCCAGATACATGATGCCAAAGGTGCCTACCAGAGAGAGGGGCACGGCGATGCTGGGAATGGCCGTCGCCCAAATGCTGCGAAGAAAGGCGAATACCACGAGGACGACGAGCAGAACGGCGATGACCAGGGTTATCTCGATATCGTGAACGGAAGCGCGAATGGTGGTGGTGCGGTCCTGCGAAACGCTGATTCGGATCGAAGGAGGGATGGAGGCCTGCAGGAAGGGCAAGAGGTCCAGCACGCGATCGGATGTGGTGATGGTATTGGCAGCCGGCTGCTTATATATCTGAATGAGGACCGAGGGCTTGCCGTTCACCGTTCCGGCGTTCAGCCTGTTAAGCTGATTATCGACCACCTTAGCTACATCGGAGAGGCGTACTGGGGCGCCGTTGTGATAAGCAACGATGAGAGGCGCGTATTCCCGGGCGACGAAAAGCTGGTCATTGTCGTCCAAAACAAAACGGCGGTCTTGATCGGCCAGCGAGCCCTTGGGGACATTGGCATTGGCTTGTTCGAGCGCAATTCTCACCTGGTCCAGGCTGACGCCGAGCTTGCTGAGCAGAAGCGGATTTACCTCCACGCGAACGGCAGGCTGCGAGCTGCCGCCGATGTTGACTTGGCCCACACCGCTGATCTGCGAAATCTTTTGGGCCAGGATGGAGTCGGCCATATCGTACAACTGCTGCTGTGTGGCCGTATCCGAGGTGAGCGCGAGAACGATAATTGGAGAATCCGCGGGATTCGCTTTGCGCCAGGTGGGATTCCTAGGCATGTTCGCAGGCAACTGCCCGCGGGCGGCATTGATTCCGGCTTGCACATCGCGCGCGGCGCCATCGATATCGCGGCTCAGGTCAAACTGGAGAGCCACGATGGTGAAGCCGAGCTGACTGATGGACGTCATCTGGTTGACGCCTGCAATGCGGCCAAACATGCGCTCGAGAGGCGTGGCTACCGCCGTGGCCATGGTGTCCGGACTGGCACCCGGCAGTTGGGCGGTGACTTGAATGACCGGATAAGTAACTTCGGGAAGGGAAGCGACGGGAAGCTCACGGTAAGCGAGCGAACCGGCCAAAAGGAGTCCGAAGGTCAGCAAAGAAGTCGCGACCGGACGGCGAATGAATGGGGCCGAAATGTTCATCGTGTATCTTTTTCTCTAGTCGATGCCGCTTGACTCAGACGCCCGATGGAGCTTCGGATCAGTCGCCGGGTTGAGGAGCTTCGATGGGCCCGTGAGCGGCGCCAACTCCGCGCACGCGACTAGCCAGGCGATCAAACCAGATATAGACGACCGGGGTGGTGTAAAGGGTAAGCAACTGGCTGAGCAGCAGGCCGCCCACAATGCTGATTCCGAGCGGGTGGCGCAGCTCCGACCCGGTGCCGCGTCCCATGGCCAGCGGCAAGCCGCCGAACAAAGCGGCCATGGTGGTCATCATGATCGGCCGGAAGCGCAGCAAGCAGGCCTGATAGATGGCCTCCTCGGGAGGCAGATGTTCGCCGCGCTCCGCCTCCAGGGCGAAGTCGATCATCATGATGGCGTTTTTCTTCACGATGCCGATCAGCAGGATGATGCCGATCAAAGCAATGACGCTGAGGTCGAGATGAAAGAGTTGCAAGGCCAGAATCGCGCCCACGCCCGCAGAGGGAAGGGTGGATAGAATCGTGAGCGGATGAATATAACTTTCGTATAAAACTCCGAGGACGATGTAGACGGTGACCACCGCGGCGAGCAGCAGCCAGGATTCGTTGGCGAGAGAGTTGCGGAAAGCGGCGGCGGTACCCTGAAAGCTGGCGGCCACGCTGGCCGGCATGCCAATGTCGCGGCCGGCATTTTCGATATCCTGAACGGCGTCGCCCAGGGAGGCGCCAGGAGCCAGGTTAAAGGAGATCGTGGTCGAGGGAAACTGGCCCTGGTGATTGAGCATCAGGGAGGTGGTGCCGGGCTCGAAATGGGTGAAGGCGCTGAGGGGCACCTGCTGCCCAGAGCTCGAGGTGACGTAAAGGTTTTTCAGGGCATCGGGACTCTGGCGGAACTCGGGGGCGACCTCCAATACGACGTGGTATTGGTTGATCTGCGTAAACATGATGGAGACCAAGCGCTGGCCGAAAGCGTCGTAAAGGGTGTTGTCGATGGCCGAAGCGGTCAAGCCGAGGCGCGAGGCGGTGTCCCGATCGACGACCAAGTCTTCTTCGAGGGCGTGATTTTGTTCGTCGGTGGCGACGTCCCGCAAATTAGGAAGATTTTGCAGCTTGGCCATGAGCCGCTGCACCCAAGTGGCCAGCTCGTTGGGATCGGTGGCCTCCAGGCTGTATTGAAACTGGGTGCGGCTTACGCGATCTTCCACCGTAAGGTCCTGGACCGCCTGCATGTACAGGGCGATTCCCTCAACGGATTGGGTCTTATCCGAAAGGCGCCGGATGATCTGGCTCACATCGGATGTTCGTTCATCGCGGGGCTTGAGATTGATTTGGATGCGTCCGCTGTTCGGGGTCATGTTCGTTCCGTCCACGCCGATGAACGAGGAGAGGCTGACCACGTCCGGATCCTGCAAGATGACACGAGCGAGTTTCTCTTGCTTATCGGACATGCCCTGGAAGGAGGTGGACTCGGGGGCCTGAGAGATGCCCAGAATCACTCCAGTATCCTGCACGGGGAAGAAGCCCTTGGGGATGACCGCATACATATAAAGGGTCAGGACCAAGGTGCCCAGGGTGACGAACAGAGTGAACGTTTGGTGGCGCAGCACAACGCGAAGCGTGGAGGCGTAGCGATCGACCACCCATTGCCAGCCGTGTTCCGAGACTCGGTAGAACCAGCCCTGGCTGGCCAAGGGACGGTGCTTCAGCAATTTGGAGCACATCATGGGCGTGAGCGTCAGCGAAACACCGGCCGAGATCAAAATGGTTACGCTCAGGGTGATGGCGAATTCACGGAAGAGGCGGCCGACGATATCGCCCATGAAGAGCAGGGGAATCAAGACGGCGATCAGGGAGACGGTCAGGGAGATGATGGTGAAGCCGATCTGACCGGAACCCTTGAGGGCGGCATCCAGGGGCGAATCGCCGGCCTCCAGATAGCGCTCAATGTTTTCGATCATAACGATGGCATCGTCCACCACGAATCCGGTGGAGATGGTGAGCGCCATCAAGGAAAGGTTGTCGAGCGAAAAACCGAGAAGATACATGGCCGCGAACGTGCCCACGAGAGATAGGGGAACGGCGACGCTGGGAATAATGGTGGCCGAGAGGTTGCGCAGGAAGAGGAAGATGACCATGACGACCAGGCCAACGGTAAGCATCAACTCAAACTGCACATCCTTGACGGAAGCGCGGATGGTCGTGGTGCGGTCGGTGAGGGTCGTAATCTGAATGGCGGGAGGCAGCGAAGCCTTCAGCTGCGGCAAAAGCGCTTCGATGCGATCGACCACGCTGATGATGTTGGCGCCGGGCTGGCGCTGAATGTTGACGATCACCGCGCGGGTGTCGTTGACCCAGGCGGCCTGACTGGTATTTTCGACGCTATCGGTTACGGTGGCGACATCCTCGACGCGCACCGGCGCGCCATTCTTGTATCCAATGATGACCGGCTTATATTCCGCGCTGGTAAAGATTTGATCGTTAGCGCCGATGGTGTAAGCCTGGCGCGCGCCGTCGATATTGCCCTTGGCTTGATCCTGGTTGGCATTGGCTAAGGCAGTTCGCAGATCTTCGAGACCCAGTCCATAAGAAGCCAGCGCGGTGGGATTGGCTTGCACGCGCACGGCCGGCTTCTGACCGCCGCTAATCGTTACCAGACCTACGCCCGGTAGCTGAGAGATCTTTTGGGCCAGAGTGGTGTCGGCCTTATCCTCCACCTCTTGCAGCGGTATGGTCTCGGAACTCAGCGCCAGAGTAAGAATCGGCGCGTCGGCGGGATTCACTTTGTTGTAGATCGGCGGATTAGGAAGGTCGGTGGGAAGAAAAGTGCCGGCGGCATTGATGGCCGCTTGCACCTGCTGTTCTTCAACGTCAATGTTCTGATCGAGATTGAACTGCAAAACAATCAGCGAAGCTCCGAAGGTGCTGGTGGAGGTCATCTGCTTCAGGCCCGGCACCTGGCCGAATTGCCGCTCAAGAGGAGCGGTCACGGACGAGACGATGACGCTCGGTCCGCCACCGGGATAAAAAGTGAGCACCTGAATCGTGGGGTAGTCCACCTGGGGGAGGGCGGAAACCGGCAATTGCCCATAGGCAACGAAGCCAGCGAGCATAACGGCAGCCATCAGGAGAGTAGTGGCTACCGGACGGAGAATGAAGATTCTAGATGGACTCATTGCTGCCGGTCGCGATTCTTATTTCCTGACTTGCCATCCTGGCGATTACGCGGCTGCCCATTCTGGCCATTGGGCTTTGAGCCGGCAAAGGATTGCGAACCCGCGGGGGAAGCCGACTGGCCCGGAGGGTCGGGTGTTCGATTGGACGTTCCCGCCGAGGGCATTCCCTGAGCGGGCGGGCCGCTGGTCTGGGAAGCGGCTGGAGCGGGGCCACCCGTGGCACGCGTGTCCGGCCGGGCATCGACGCGAACACCGGCGCGCAACCTGTCTTGTCCATCGGTGACCACGAGATCGTTGGGGGCAATGCCACTGGTGATCAAGGCCAAATTATCCTGAGTAAGGCCAACGTCGACGGGTACAACCTCGGCGATCTCCTGCTTGGGATTGATTCGGTACACGAAAGCGCCTTGATCGCCATGGTCAATGGCCGCGGCGGGAATGATGGTGGCATTTCTCTTGGTGTCGATCAGCAGGCGGGCATTAACGAACTGATTGGGCCAGAGAGCGCGATCTTTGTTGTCAAAGACAGCCTTCAACTTGAAAGTTCCCGTGGTTTGATCAATCTGATTATCGATGGTGAGCAGGGTCCCCTGGGCTATCTGCATTCCGTTATCGCGGCTCAGCGCTTTGACGATGAGCGTCGCGCCGGCGCGCGTCGCGCTGTTTACGGCAGGCAGGCTATCTTCGGGCAGAGTAAAGACGACGGCGATCGGCTCCATTTGAGTAATGACCAGAAGTCCGCCAGTGTCCGCCGCGTGGACGATGTTGCCGGGGTCCACCAGACGCAAACCGACGCGTCCATCGATCGGGGAAGTAATCTGTGAATAGGTGATATTGAGCTTGGCGCTATCGATCTGGGCCTGATCGGAGTCGACGCCTCCTTGCAACTGATTCGCCAAGGCGACCTGGGTGTCATACTGCTGGCGGGGAATGACGCCGTCTTTCACGAGTTGGGTATAGCGATCGGCGTTCAGCTTGGCATCGGCGAGCTGCGCTTTGTCCTTGGCCAGATTGGCCTCGGCTTGGGCCAAGGCTACCTGATAAGGACGCGGATCGATAATGGCAAGCAGATCACCCTTATGCACGTCCTGGCCTTCCTTGAAACGGACCTCCATCATTTCGCCGTCGACCCGGCTCTTCAGAGTCACGGTATAGAACGCCTCCACGGAGCCGAGGCCATCCAGGTAGATGGGCAGGTCGCGGCGTTGCGCCGCGGCAACGATAACGGGCACTCCTTGAGCGGCGTTGCCGTCGGCATTGCCTCGCCGACCCGCGGCATTCGCGGTGGGCGGCTTGCGCGTACTGCGCCAGAGGAAGAAGCCTCCGACCAAGACGGCGGCCACCAGGAGGAGCGCGATGGTGCCAGCGCTGGAGCTCTTTTTGGGTTTCTGTTTGGGATCATCCGGGTGGAGTTGCAGAGCAATCTCCGAGCGCGTGGGGGCTTCTGTAATTTTGTCGTGCATGGTCCTCTCGAAATCGCAAAAATGCGAGCTTAGCTATTTATGGTTTTTGACCCGGACAAGCAGCCGCTTGAGCCGCAACCCTACTCTGCAACCCTATCGGTCCACTCGATCCCACCCTGGGGTCAGTGCGCACTCCCAAGGTCCGGCGAATACCGCACAGTCTAGCAGAGTATTGATCCATCGTTTAGACGAATGATGGGGTACAAGCGTTACGTCCAAAAAATGGAGGGGGGTATCGCGCTCGCTGGGGCGTCCCGGCGCCGGAGCCTGGCCGATGATTTTGCTTTTGGCGGCAGCGGCGCGCGGGGAGCAGCTGCCGAGCGGTATAAGCCATATTTATAGGATCCGCCAGAAACATAAATTGGACTCACAATGGTAATTTCTGCTATGAATGAAGGCTAGGCAAGCAAGGGAAGCGAGTTTCAGAGATGCCGTCAAACAAGCCGTCAAACAAGAAAGATCCATTGCCCCCCAGCAGGGGAGCCGGGCCGCGAAAGTTGACCGGCGCCGAGATTATCTGGGAATGCCTGGAGCGGCTGGGCGTCGAGCACGTCTTCGGGTATCCCGGAGGCGCCATTCTTCCGACGTATGACGCCTTGACCAAATCGCGGGTGCATCACGTGCTGGTGCGGCACGAACAGGGCGCCACCCATATGGCCGATGGGTACGCGCGGGCCAGCGGGCGGGTGGGCGTGGCGCTGGCGACCTCGGGACCCGGCGCGACCAACATGGTCACGGGGATCGCCACGGCGATGATGGACTCTTCTCCCATTGTGTGCATCACCGGGCAGGTGGGCAGCACTGTGCTGGGGAGCGACGCTTTTCAAGAAGTGGACATCACCGGCATCACGCTGCCGATTACCAAACATAACTACATTGTGACGCGGGCCGACGAAGTGGCGGCCAGCCTGCGCGAGGCCTTTCACATCGCGGCGTCGGACAGGCCGGGACCGGTGCTGGTGGACATCACCAAGGATGCGCAGCTCGGTTCGTGCGAGTTCGATTGGGAGGCGGCGGCGCCGCGGGAGCACCGGGAGGTTCCGGATTTCTTCCCCAGTGGGGCGAAACTTGCGGAAGCGGCGGCGCTCATCAACGAGTCGCAGCGGCCGGTGATCCTGGCCGGACACGGGATCATGGTGTCCGGAGCGGAAGAGGAAGTTCGCCGATTTGCGGAAACCGCGGATATCCCGGTGGCGCTGACGCTGCTAGGGCTGGGCGCATTTCCGGCTTCGCATCCGCTGAATCTGGGGATGATGGGCATGCACGGCGAGGCCTGGGTGAATCAGGCTATCCAGGAGTCCGACCTATTGATTGCCCTGGGGATGCGCTTCGACGACCGGGTGACCGGCAAGTTGAATACTTACGCGCCCAAGGCCAAGAAGATTCACGTGGAGATCGATCGGGCGGAGATCAATAAGAACATACAAGTGGATGTGCCGCTGATCGGCGATCTGCGGGAAGTGTTAGGCAGGCTGCTTCCGGCAGTCAGGCCGGCGCGCCATTCGGAGTGGTGGTCGCAGATCCGCAGTTCGCAGCAGGATTCGGCGGTGCGCGACATCCAGAATCTTCCCGATAACGGCCATCTCTACGCCGCGCACGTGCTCAACGATCTTTGGCGCGAGACGCATGGCGACGCCGTCATCGTTACCGACGTGGGCCAGCACCAGATGTGGGAAGCGCAATACTACCATCACGAGAAACCGCGCTCGCTGATCACGTCCGGCGGCTTGGGCACCATGGGATTCGCTTTGCCGGCGGCCATTGGGGCGAAGTTTGCGCGGCCAGAGGCGGAGGTTTGGGTGGTGGCGGGCGACGGCGGTTTTCAAATGACCATGTCCGAGTTGGCGACGATCGTTCAGGAGAAGCTGAACGTTAAAATCGCGATCATCAACAACGGGTACCTGGGCATGGTGCGGCAGTGGCAGGAGTTCTTCTACGAAGGCCGCTATGCGGGAACGCCGCTGTTGAGTCCCGACTACGTGAAGCTGGCCGAGGCTTACGGAATTCCGGGGCTGATGGTGACGCAGCGCTCGCAGGTGGTGCCGGCGCTGCACACGTCGCGATTCCATGCCGGCCCGGCGCTGATCGATTTTCGCGTGGAGCAGGAGGATTCGGTGTACCCCATGGTGCCGGCGGGGGCCGATTTGGACGCCATGATCCGGCGGCCCACACCGCTCGTGGAAAGGCCGACGGATGAGTGAGCGCGAAAGGCCGCATGCATTCGTCGTGTACGTGGAGAACAAGCCGGGGGTTCTGAACCGGATTGCGTCGCTTTTCAGGCGGCGCGGATACAACATCGAGTCGCTCACGGTGGGGCACACGGAGCGCTCCAACGTCTCGCGGATGACGATCGTCTCGTCCATCGGGGACGGGGCGGCACACCGGGTCGAGGCCAACATCTACAAGCTGGTGAACGTGCTGTCTGTGGAAGACGTGACCCAGGCCACCACGATTTCGCGCAGCCTGGCGCTGATCAAGGTGGTGGCGTCGGAAGAGTCGCGGCACCGGCTGATGGAGATCGTGCGGGTCTTCCGGGCGCGGGTGGTGGATCTGGCGCCGCGTTCGTTAATCATTGAAATTACCGGCGCAGAGGATAAAATTCACGCTCTGGTGGACGTGCTGCGACCGTTTGGAATTCTGGAGATGGTGCGCACGGGCCAGGTGGTGATGAGGCGCGGGGCGCAGGAGCGCGCGGAGATTCACTCGCCGAAAGCCGCAGAGGAGATTCCCCGGCGCGCCGGGCAAGAAGCAGGAGCGGAGCCGAGCGGCGCGAATGCGCTGGTGGAAGCGGAGCGCCCTGGTTCAGTGTAAAACGGGCCGCAGTTGTCCGTAATAAATTAAGGAGCAAACGAATGGCAACGATTCATCACGATGAAGCCGCGGACCTGTCTCTGATCCAGGCCAAGAAGATCGCCATCATTGGATACGGTTCTCAAGGGCACGCGCACGCCCTGAATTTGCGCGACAGCGGCTGCTCGGTGTGCATCGGGCTGCATGCGGAGAGCAAGTCGCGGCAGAAAGCGGTGGCCGCGGGCCTCACCGTCAAGTCCAACCGGGACGCGGCGGCGTGGGCGGACGTGATCATGCTGCTGGCGCCGGATACGACGCAGCCGGCCGTCTATGAAAAAGATATCGCGCCGAATCTATCCGCGGGCAAGATGCTTATGTTCGCGCACGGGTTCAACATTCGTTACGGAACCATCCATCCTCCGAAGAACGTGGACGTGACGATGATCGCCCCGAAAGCTCCGGGGCATCGGGTGCGGGAAGTGTTCGTGGAGGGCGGTGGAACGCCGGCGTTGCTGGCGGTGCATCAGGACGCCACGGGCAAAGCCAAGCAGTTGGCGCTCTCCTACGGAAAAGGGATCGGAGCGACGCGCGCCGGCGTGATGGAGACAACTTTTACGGAGGAGACCGAAACTGACCTCTTTGGGGAGCAGGCTGTGCTCTGCGGCGGGATCAGCGCGCTGATGAAAGCGGGATTCGATACGCTGGTGGAGGCGGGATATCAGCCGGAGGCGGCCTATTTCGAATGCGTGCATGAGATGAAGCTGATCGTGGACCTCATCTATCAGGGCGGGCTGAATTACATGCGCTACTCCATCAGCGATACGGCCGAATGGGGCGATTACATCGCGGGGCCGCAGATCGTGAACGCGGAGACGCGCCGAACCATGAAGGAGCTGCTGCGCAAGATTCAGAACGGGGACATGGCGCGGGAGTGGATTGCGGAAAACGAAGCGGGGCGCCCGAAGTTCATGGAGATGCGGCGCAAGGAGCAGCACTTGCTGGTGGAGCAGGTGGGTGAGCGGCTGCGGGCGCTGATGCCGTTCCTGAATCCGGTGAAGGTACCGATCGAGCCGCCCAGCGCGGCAGTCGGAGCGAAGCCTTGAGCAGGCAGTTCTTGCCGGTAAGCGAACGGGATTCCCTAGCCGCTCCGCTAATTGCCGCGCTGAATTGCTCCGTTGAATTGCGATGACCGATACCGCTACGCGTCTCAATCGAAAAAGCCGCCTGGTTACCGAAGGCATCGAACGCACTCCCAACCGGGCCATGTTGCGCGCCGTGGGATTCGGCGACGGCGACTTCGACAAACCCATCATCGCGGTCGCCAACGGTTACAGCACCATCACTCCCTGCAACGCCGGACTCAACGATTTGGCGGAGCGAGCCATGGAATCGCTGCGCGAGTCCGAAACCATGCCGCAAATCTTCGGCACGATTACGGTGAGCGACGGCATCTCCATGGGCACGGAGGGAATGAAGTATTCGCTGGTGTCGCGGGAGGTGATCGCGGACTCCATCGAGACCGTGTGCAGCGCGGCGGAGGCGGACGGGTTGCTGGCCATCGGCGGCTGCGACAAGAACATGCCCGGCGCGATGATGGCGATTGCGCGGCTGAATATTCCGGCGATCTTCGTTTATGGCGGCACGATCAAGCCCGGGCGGCTGGACGGCAAAAATCTCACCGTAGTCAGCGCGTTCGAGGCGGTGGGCGAGTACAGCGCGGGGCGAATCGACCGGTCGGAACTGCTGGAAGTGGAGCGGCACGCCTGTCCGGGAGTCGGTTCGTGCGGGGGGATGTTCACCGCGAACACGATGTCCTCTGCCATCGAAGCGATGGGCATGAGTTTGCCGTACTCGTCGACGATGGCGGCCGAGGATGACGAAAAAAAGGAGAGCGCCGCGGAATCCGCGGAAGTCTTGGCCGAGGCCGTGAGCCGGCAACTTCTGCCTCGAGAGATCATGACGCGCAAGGCGTTCGAGAACGCCATCGCGATGGTAATGGCTACCGGCGGCTCGACCAACGCCGTCCTGCACTTGCTGGCGATTGCGCGTGCCGCACGCGTGCCGCTGGCTTTGGAGGATTTCGAAACGATTCGCAAGCGCGTTCCGGTGCTTTGCGATCTGAAGCCTTCGGGCAAATACGTGATCACGGAACTGCATGCGGCAGGCGGCATTCCGCGAGTGATGAAGATTCTGCTCGCGCATGGCGCGCTGCACGGCGACGCCGTCACCATCACCGGAAAAACCATAGCCGAAACGCTGGAAAACGTTCCCAGCGAGCCCCGGGCTGGACAGGACGTCATTCATTCGTGGCAAAAGCCGATCGCGGCCGAGGGCCATCTGGTGATTCTGAAAGGCAACCTCGCGCCGGAAGGCGCGGTAGCGAAGATTTCCAAATCCGAAAAGATCACCGGGCCGGCGCGCGTCTTCGATTCCGAAGAGGAGTGCCTGGCAGCCATTCTCGCGAAGCAAATACATCCAGGCGACGTGATCGTAGTGCGTTACGAAGGGCCGAAGGGCGGTCCCGGGATGCGCGAAATGCTGGCTCCCACGTCTGCGCTGATCGGCGCCGGATTGGGCAGCTCCGTGGGGCTGATTACCGACGGCCGATTTTCCGGTGGCACGCACGGCTTGGTGGTGGGACACGTCGCCCCGGAGGCGGCCGTAGGAGGGCCGCTGGCGCTGGTCCGTGACGGCGAGTCGATCACGATTGACGCCAAATCGCACCGCCTCGAAATCCACGTCTCCTCGGAAGAACTCGCGCGCAGGCGAAAGGACTGGAAGGCGCCGGAACCGCGCTACACCTCCGGCGTGTTGGCCAAATACCGGCACTTGGTTTCCAGCAGCAGTCTTGGCGCAGTGACGGACCTGTTTCCCGCCGAGTAGATTCCTTTGGTTCGCTCGTTCACACCTTTTTCAAAAAGAAACCATATTGATAAAGCCGGAGCGGATGGATATCTTTGGCGCGCAAAAGCTGCATAGGGAGGGCGTGTGCAGATGAAGATTTATAAGCATTCTATAAAGATACGAAATGCAGTATGGAAGCTTGTGGCACGCTTCAGGGGAATGGCGGATCTTTATGCAGTAAGGCTCGTATGCCCGCGCGTTCGACGAAGAATGGCCGGGCTCGGGTTCGCCGCTTTCATGCTCTTAGGCGTGGCGCCAGCTTTTTCCGCAGTGGCGCCGCCGATGCGCGCAAAGGCACGGACTGCGGCGACGGCTTCGGCTAACGATGCAATCTCTGCAGCGGACCGCATCTCGGCTCTGGAACAGAAAGTGGCCGATGCTCAGTCAGCAGGCGATAACGCGTGGATGCTAGTCTGTTCGGGTCTGGTGCTGCTGATGACCGGGCCGGGACTGGCGCTCTTCTACGGCGGGCTGGTGCGGAAAAAGAACGTGCTGGGGACCATGATGCAAAGCTTTTCGTTGATGGCCTGGATCAGCGTTCTGTGGGCGCTCTTCGGCTACAGCCTGTGCTTCGCGCCCGGGAATCCTTTTATCGGCGGGCTCGATTATGTGCTGCTGCATAATGTAGGCGGCGCGCCCAATCCGGCCTATGCGGCCACCATCCCGCAGCAAACCTTCATGGTTTTTCAATTGATGTTTGCCATCATCACGCCGGGATTGATCGCGGGGGCGTTTGCCGAGCGCATGAAATTCAGCGCCATGCTTATTTTCACAACGCTGTGGTTCCTGTTCGTGTACGCGCCGTTGGCGCATATGGTTTGGGGACAAGGCGGCTTTCTGAACGCCTCCGGCGGCGGGCCTTTTCCCACTTTGGATTTTGCCGGCGGCACCGTGGTGCACATCAGTTCCGGAGTGTCGGCGCTGGTTTGCGCGCTTTACCTTGGCAAGCGCATCGGATACCCGCGCGAGCCGTTGCTGCCGCACAGCGTGGTCTTGAGCTTTATCGGCGCCTGCTTGCTGTGGGTGGGCTGGTTTGGGTTCAACGCGGGGAGCGCGTTGAGCGCCGGGCGGCTGGCTTCCTCCGCGTTTATCGCCACCCATTTCGCGGCGGCCGCGGCGGCGTTGGCATGGGCCGGTGCGGAATGGTTGCGCAATGGGAAGCCCAGCGCGCTGGGAGCGATTTCCGGGGCGGTGGCCGGGCTGGTGGCGATTACGCCGGCGTCAGGATTCGTCGGACCCATCTCGGCCCTGGCGATTGGATTTTGCGCGGGCGTACTGTGCTATTTCATGGTTGCTGTGCTGAAGCCGCGGCTTGGCTACGACGATTCGCTGGACGCATTTGGAGTTCACGGAGCGGGCGGCACGCTGGGGGCGCTGCTCACGGGAGTTTTTGCCTTGGCGGTGGTCAACCCGGTGTTTCGTGACGCGCAAGGCAACGCGCTGCCTCTGGGGCTGCTCGACGGACATGGGCGGCAAATTCTGAATCAACTGGCCGGCGTGGCGATTTCGTGGGGCCTGGCGATCGTGGGAACGCTGGTGATCCTAAAGGTGACGGATCTTCTGGTGGGCGTGAGGGTTTCAAGTGAACACGAACTTCAGGGCTTGGACCTGTCGCAGCATGGAGAAGTAGGATACGATTTTGAGTCGTAGCGGCGGCTGTGGAGTGATTTTGCGCGATAGACAGAGGAGAAAACTCAATGATGCGGATTGAAGCGATCATCCAGCCTTCGCGCTTTGAATCGGTGAAGGAAGCGCTGCACCAGATCGGCGTCGAAGGCATGACCGTTTCAGAAGTGCGTGGCCACGGACGCCAAAAGGGACACACGGAAACCTACCGGGGCCGGGAGTACGAGGTGGATCTGCTTCCCAAGATAAAGATCGAGATGGTGCTGCCGTTCAATCTGGTGGACGGAGCGGTGCAGACGATCCTGAAAACGGCCCGGACCGGGAAGATCGGCGACGGAAAGATTTTCCTTTCCAAAGTGGATGAAGCCATTCGCATCCGAGATGAAGAGAGAGGGGAAGGAGCCCTCTAGCGAAGCGCAGTAACTTCCGATTCCTCATTTCGAGCCATCGCCGTGGGCATACCTTCGACACCGTTGACCGTGGCTCTTCGCGATCTGTACGGCGAGGAGTTCGCCAGGATCGAGCGTGAGTTTCGCGCCACGTCCAACGGTCGTGTGGCCACGGAATGCCGGGCATCGTTATTGGACCGCATCATCCTCGACCTCAGCCGCGAATTTCTGGAACCACAGCCCGATCAGCTGAAGAAGATCAGCCTCGTCGCTCTCGGAGGGTACGGGCGCAAGGAACTTTTCCCGCACTCGGACATCGATCTCATGTTCCTGTTCGAGGATTCCGACGCGGAGAGGCGCTATGGGGAGGGAACTCAGGCCGTCGGCAGAGCGTTGTGGGATTTGCGGCTGCGCGCGAGTCCCACGCCCCGGCTTCTGGGCGAGTGCGAAAAAGTCCAGCGCGACAATCCGGAGTTCAATATCGCCGCTCTGGACAGCCGGTATGTTGGCGGCGACCGGGAACTTTTCGAGCGTCTGCGCCATAAGTTCCTTCCCCGCATGATCGACGCGGCTGGTTCCGACTTGCTGCGCGATATCTCCGAGCTCACCGAGCAAAGGCACCGGAGAGAAGGCGATACGATCTTTCATCTGGAGCCTAACCTGAAAAATTCGCCCGGGGGATTGCGCGATTACCACGTGGCGTGGTGGGTGGGACTCATATCTAAAATGCAAAAGACGGGAAGGTGGGCCACGCGGGAAGACGCCTGGCCGGCGAATGCCCGCAAGGATATGGAGGCGGCTTTCGATTTTCTTGCTGCAGCCCGCTGCTTCGTGCATTTCCGCCGAGGCCGCGACGACAACGCGCTCTCCTACGAGCTGCAGGCGGCAGCCGCGGCGCGCGGCATTGGCGTTGAAAACCGCCGCGCGCTGGAGCCGGCGGAGTGGATGCGGATCTACTTCCGGCACGCTCGAGCGGTCTACGCGTTGTGCACGCAGTTGCTGGACGAGGCGCTGCCCTCGCCTTCCAAGCTGCGGGCCCGCCTGCAAGGATGGAAATCGCGGCGTGCGCACCCGGGATTTTCCCTGTCAGGGGTGCGCCTGACTGTGCTCGATCCGGCGAGCCTTCGCGAGCCGCAGCGGCTGATGGATGTTTTCCGGTACGTCGCCAGCCAGGGCGTGAAGCTCAGCCGCGAGGCCGAGGACCAGATTCGCGAGACGCTGCCCGGCGCTTTTGAATCGGCGTGGGATCGCGCGGCATTGTGGAGCAATCTTCGCGAGATTCTGCTGGCCCCCTACGCTGCCGAAGCGCTGCGGGCCATGCATAGTTCGGGGCTGCTGGTGCGGCTGTTCCCGGAGTTTGGTGCCATCGATTCCCTGGTCATGCGCGATTACTACCACCACTACACCGTGGACGCGCATTCCTTCATGGCCATCGAAAATATCCATCGTTTGCGGTCGCCGGAGAGAGATTGGGAGCGGCCATTCGCGAATCTTTTTACCGAACTGGAGGAGCCGGAGCTGCTTTTCCTTTCGCTGCTGTTTCACGACGTGGGTAAAGGAATGGCCTGCGAAGATCACGTCGCGGGGAGCATGCGGGCCATCGAGAGAGTCTTTACGCGGCTCGATCTGAAGCCCGACCAGGCCGATACGGTGCGCTTTTTGATTCGCGATCACCTGGCGATGTCCGCCAGCCTTTTGCGCCGGGATATTTTCGATCCGGGAACGATCCGGGCCTTCGCCGAGCAAGTGGGCACGCCGGAACGATTGAAGCTGCTGGGCCTCTTCACCTACGCGGACATCCGCGCCGTCAATCCCGAGGCGCTGACTTCATGGAAAGCGGAATCGCTCTGGCAGCTGTATGTTTTGACGTCCAACTACCTGAGCCGCAGCCTGGACGAAGAGCGATTCCATGCCCACGCGGAGCCAGCCGATTTGCAGTTCGTCGACCGCATTTTCCCGCTGATCGCCAAGGGGGCCTCGCGCGAGGAGTTGGCGTCTTTTCTCGAGGGCTTGCCGCGGCGGTATCTTTTCGCCCATTCGCCGGAGGAGATTGCCGCGCACTTCGAGATGGCGCGGCGGCTATCGGAGAAGGACGTACAACTGCGTCTCGAACTTCGCGGTCCGATATATGCGCTCACACTGCTGGCGACGGACCGGCCGTTTCTCTTCGCCGGCGTGAGCGGGACGCTGGCTTCCTGGGGAATGGACATATGGAAGGCGGAGGCGTTTGCCAATGCCGCCGGCGTGGTGGTGGATACGTTCCATTTCACCGATCCGCACAAAACGCTGGAGCTGAACCCTTCGGAATTGGCGCGCCTGCAAAAAAATATCGAAGACGTGCTGTCTGGGGCCATTCCGGTCGAGACGCTGATCCGCGGCCGGGACGCGGCGCATTCGAATTCGCTGCCGAAAGTGAACGTGACGACGCAGATTCGCTTCGACGACGGCAGTTCTCCGCATTCGACGCTGATGGAGATCGTGACACAAGACCGGCCGGGGCTGCTTTTCCGCTTGAGCTCCGCTCTGGCCAATTTCGGCTGCAATATCGAAGTGGCGCTGATCGATACCGAAGGGCAGCGCGCGCTGGATACGTTCTACCTCACTTTTGGCGGAGAGAAGCTCACGCCCGACACGGAGGAACGCTTGCGCACGCGCCTGCTGACGGAAGGGTAGGCCGCGAGCGGGGAACGCAGCCGCCGAGGGGCTGTCGATTTACATCCTTTATATATACAGAGGATGTGGCTCCGATCATCTGATCGTCTGATCCGTGCGCAGGGGAGTTATTCTTAGGTTGGACATGGCCGAACAGACCCTTTCCGTTTCCAGACCTGCCGAGATTGCCCGCGCTCGCAGGGTGAAGCGCGTTAACGCGATTACGACTCTCGTCAGTGGGGGCCTTCTCGCGGCGATCGTTTTCAGGCTGGCCGGCCTGGACCATCGCGCACTCGAGCCGTTGCGCTTCGGGGCCGGGTTTCTAACGGGAGTTCTCTACGCCAACGCTTTTGAATACGTGCTGCACCGGTTTTTCCTGCACTGGGGCGAAGGTTTCCTCGTGCAGCGCCACGGCCTTCACCACGATACCGCGGGAGCGCCGGAGGAGCCGCGCTACGTCAATTTCGCCACGTCGCCGTGGGTGGTGGTGCTGGTGTTCGTGCTGAATGCGATTCCGGTGCTGGTGCTGGAGGTCTTCTTTCGTCCGGGGCTGGCGGTTGGAATTTTCGCGGGTTTCACGCTTTACTTTATCGCTTATGAAGAGATTCACTGGCGCTTCCACATCGACGGCTGGCTGCCGGGATGGATGCGAGCGGCGAGGAAGCACCACATGCTGCATCACGGAGGGTTTGAGGGCCGGTACAACGTGTTCCTGCCGATCTTCGATTGGATTTTTCACCGGGCGGACTGGAAGGAAGGATCGCTGCACCAGTCTCGTTGACGAGCTCTTGTGGTAATTGCGGCACGAGCCGCTGGCCGTATTCTCAGGAGCGGAGACGCTGAAATAAGGATTTCTTTTTCGCCGGCGGCCGTTCGATGGGAATGATTTGCAGCAATTGTTCGACCTCGGAACCCGAAAGCCGCTCGGCGACGTGGCGCCAATAGCCTACTTCCCGCAGTCCTGTCCAAGCTTCCAGGCAACGGAGACAACCGGAAACGTGCTTCTCGACCGGCTCTTTGTCGTACCAGCTCACCTGACCGTCGTGGATGCGCACGCATTGATGCGCGGGGACGCAGTGCTCCGTTTTGAGCGCCCGCGCCTGCTTTAAGAATCCCAGCCACTCGAGGGGCCATGGGCAACGATCTCGCTCGACGCTAAGAGCGGCTCCATATTCGGGAGCTAGGCGCTGGAATGCTTTTTCGGCCACGCGCGGGGACATGCGCAGGATTCGTTCGATGGTGGCGTCGGTGTAGCCGGCGAGCTTGAAGAAAAGCATCTCCTTGTGGAGGAGAGGAAGGTCCTCGAGCAATTGAGAAATCTTTTCCGTTTCGAAGCCGCCGGCCGGTTGGGGATCGCTTGGCGCAGCGGATGGAAGCGCGACCTCCAGCAGAAGGGCGCGAATGTCTCCCAGAAATTCGCGCTCCGATTCGCGGGAGGTGGCGCGAAAACGCGCCAAGCCATCGGCAGTAAGCTTCTCGAGCATGCGCTTTAGAGCCGCGGAAGCGTCTTGAGGGCGGAGGGCTCCGTTGATCTCCAGCAGGCGAAGGAACGCCGGACCGTAGAAATCGAGAAAGGCGCGCCACGCGTCGGCATTGGCCTGCTCGCCTTGCTCCCGGATTTTGTGAAAGGTGAAGAGTACGGACTTATTCACGAGGCGCGTTCTCGTCGTGCGAAGCCGTTAAGGTTCATGGACTGTTGCGAGGCCGGAATTAAGCGCGGCACCTAATCCGCGGTCTTATTTGCGGAACGCGCGGTTACCGGTTCCAGAGGAGCCGTGGCGACTGAGTAAGGAAGGCCCAGCCTCTCCTGTAATGTGGCCTTATCGAGCTCGCCTTCCCAGCGCGCCAGGACCACCGAGGCGACGCCATTACCGATCATGTTCACGGTAGCTCGGCCCATGCTCATGAAGCGGTCCACGCCCAAAATCAAGGCCATGCCGGCGACGGGAATGGTGGGAATGACCATGAGCGTGCCGACAAGCGCGATGAAGGACGCTCCCTGCACGCCGCTGGCGCCTTTGGAGGTGAGCACGGCCACGGCAAATATGGTCAATTGCTGGCCTAAGGTGAGGTGAATGTTAGTGGCTTGGGCGACGAAAAGCGCGGCCAAGGTCATATAGATGCTGCTGCCATCGGTGTTAAAGGTGTAGCCGGTGGGCACCACTAGGCCGACCAGCGCCTTGGAGCAGCCCAAGCTCTCCATTTTCTCCATCAATGTGGGCAGGGCCGGCTCGGAAGAGCTCAGGGTGAGGCAAAGCACGATCTCTTCCTTGATGTACGCGAGAAAGCGGATGATGCCGAAGCCGGAGGCCCAACAAATGGCGCCCAGCACCACCAACACAAACAGAATCGAAGTAATCCAAAAGACGCTCACGAGCTTTGCCAGCGGCCCCAGCGATTTGAGGCCGTACGCGCCGATCGTAAAAGCCATGGCGCCAAAGGCGCCTATGGGAGCGGCCTTCATTACGATATTCACCACGCCAAAGACGGCTTGCGTCAATCCTTCGATCACGTCCACCAGCGGCTTCACGCGCTTGCCCATGATGGCCATGGCCAGGCCGAACAATACGGAGACGAATACCACTTCCAGAATGTCTCCGCGGGCAAAGGCATCGACCACCGTGGTGGGGATGATGTGCATCAGGAAATCAGCGACAGTTTGCGCCTTAGCCTGGCCCGCATAATTGACCACAGCCTTGGCGTCCAGAGTCGCGGGATTGGCATTGAACCCCGCTCCGGTGGGAACCAGGTTGCCTACGATCAGTCCCATGAAGAGCGCGACGGTGGAGACCACTTCGAAGTAGAGCAGCGCCTTCCCGCCCACACGGCCCACTTTCTTCAAATCGCCCATGCCGGCGATGCCGGTGACGATGGTGCAAAAGATCACCAGCGTGATGATCATGGAGATCACGCGGATGAAGGCATCGCCTAACGGCTTCATGGCGACAGCGGTGCCGGGACGCACATAGCCGAGAATGACGCCGATGGCTACGCCGATGAGCACCTGGCCCCAGAGGGTTCTGTAGACGGGCTTCTTGCGGGCAGTGGTAGCTGATTCGGCCATGGATTAAGCCTCCCTATCGCGGATTGCCACATCTGTCGGCCCGACCGGAAGCTAGGATTTAGTGCGGCCGGGTTCGGTCACCGAGAGCTTCTCCGGTTGTTCTGGAGCGGGAGTCTACCACAGTCGGTGACAATGCGATAAGCCCGATGAAGTAGAAGCGGATGAACTTAGTGTTTACGTGAGGGCCGTTTGCCCGAGGGGCTGGGGCGATCTTTTGCAGGCTTAGGCTTGTCTGTGGCTTTGGTCAAATGCCAGGCATCGCACCAGGCGCAGCGATAGGCACGAAGCTTTGGCGCATCGGCGGCTTCCATCTGGTGCGCGGCCGTCGATAGGGCTTCTCCTTCGGTCAGATACTTTCGCTTCCCGCTCACCGGGCATTTCGAATCGTCGTGCACGGAAGAGTCCCCGAGAGAAGCTATCGAAATGGGCAGAGCTACTTGGCGGCGGACGCCTTACTGGTGGTGGCGACGGGCTGCTTGAAAGCGGGGTTGCGGGGGAGGCTCAGCAAATTCGCGAACAGCCGGAACGCCCCCGGCACGCCATCGGGCAATTGCCGGTACAGCGCGAAGGCCACGTAGACGTAAACGCCGCGTCCATATCGTGCATACACCAGACCGCCGCTCTGGGGGTCTTCCTCGGGATCATGGGTCTCGAGCGGCGCGACGTATCGCTTGTCCCAGGATTTCAGGAAGCTATGCCCGCGTTCTTCCACCCAGCCCGTGAAATCCGCCTGCGTGATTTGGTTGGGCCAGGTGAGCAGGGGACTCTTGGGATCGGTGAACGTCACCAGGGAGTGTTCGTCCACGACGCGTTCCGCATCGTTTGGCAAGCTATAAGGATACGGACCGAAATTGTGGTCATACTGCACGGACTGATATTGCACGACGACCACGCCGCCGTTTTGAACGTATTCCAGCAGGCGAGCGTTATTGGTGACCAGGTCGGGCCGGGCGGTATAGGCGCGGACGCCGAGCAAAATCTCGTCGTACTTTTGCAGGTCGGCGCTGCCAATATCTTGCGCATTCAGGATCTGCACGTGGACGCCGAGGTCCTCGAGGGATTCGGGGACTGTGTCGCCTGTGCCCATGACGTATCCGATGCGCAGCCCCTGCGAGATTTTCACGTCCACGCCGGAGGTGCGGTAGGTCGCAGGAGCGTAGAAGTTATATGGACGGAGCCCGGGATAACCCGCGGTGATAAAGCCTTCGCGGTACTGCCGGCCGCCGGATTCAGCCACGGCCGTAACCGAATAGGGCCTGGTCGCCAAGCGGTCCGCGATCACCTGGAATCGTACGATCTGCTCCTGGCCGGCGCGGTCCAGCGCGAAGGGAATGGAAGCAGGCTCGGAGTGCCAGCCTCCCGGCAGGTCGAGCCGCACCGTGCCTTTGGCGCCGGCTTGCGCTTCGGTGTGCACTTGCGCGGAGAGACTGAACGATTTGGAGCCCAGGGGCGTGATGCCGGCTTCCGGAAAAATTCTCACGGAAACCGCGGGCGCGACTACCAGGGGATTAAGCACCAACCCTCGCCCGCTCTCTTGCTCTACCGTCTGGACCACCTGGCCGATACGCACCGGCGCGCCCTGATAGGTGAAGTCAATCCAGGCGGCCAGGGGATAAGGCGCGAACGAATCATCTCGGTATCGTTCGTCCACCTTATCGTAATAGGGGAGTTCTTCACTGGGCCGCGAGAAATAGGGGCGCGTCGGCGCAGCATTTTCCGGCAGCTTCACGTTGAATTGCTGATCGAGCGCGTGGTCTGCCTCAACGGCCGAAGGGGCAGCGGATGCAGGCGTCGCACTCCACGATTCTCCGGCCGGGGTCTCCAGCCAAACGCGGTTGATCTGGAGCGCACTTTGGCCCGGATTATCAAGGTGAACCCGGACGGGGAACTGCTCGCCGGGAACCGCCGATTTCAAGGTCTCCGCCGGCATCGCGAAAAGAGGATTTCCGCGATTCGGCTGCCGGTTGGGAACCACCATCGCCTGGAAAGAGAGATTCAATGCCTGAACGATGGCTCGTTGAAACTGGTCCTGCTTGGCGCGCAGCTCGAAGGTGACGTCATACTTGGCCTGGTCGGAGAGGCTGCTGGCGGCGACTTGCGCGATCAGGTCGTTCGTTTCTTTCAAGCCTTCGGCGAGAAGCGGAGCGATCTTTTCCGGATCGCTAACGGAAAATCCAGCCATGGCGCGTTCCACAGAGGAATTGATGCGGCCCAGCCCTTCCTTCACAAATCCATTGCCTTGTCCGCCGGCGAGATCGGCGATAGCGCCGAGGGAGGTATCGATGCCGTCGAAATAGGACTTCTCTTTGTCAGCAGCCGGGACGGAGGAAGCAAAGCGGTGATACGGAGCGGCCGTGGGCGCTGCGAGCGGAATACCTCCGCCGTTATTCTGAGATTTTTGCAGCGACCAGCCTTCCCGCGCGATTTGCGTGTACGTCGCTCCCAGCACCGGATCGCCGTTTCCTTCCGGAATTTCCACGTTTGTGCTGAGGGGCCCTTCCGACCAGGTTTTCGTGATGAAGTCATAGAAGCGCACAGGATGGTATTTCCCCGTGGCAGAATCGAGCATGCCCTTATCGGAGATAGGGAAAAATGGAACGCGCGCGTACATTTTTAGCGGCGGCCAGGGCCGCAGCCCGGCGCGAATCTGCTCCGGAAACATATTCGGGTCGCCGGCCGCCGTGAAAACCTCCTGGGCAATCTCTCCCGAGGCGGAATGATGCCCGTGCCCGTCGGTCGGTCCCCCGACGAAGACCGACGTAATCACCAGGGGCCGCGTCATGCGGACGACGCGCACGGCCTCTTCGAGGATCCGGTCGTGTCCCCAGAGCTCCAGCGCTTCTTCCCGCGTTTTCGAGAATCCGAAATCGGCGACCGTGCCCCAGAATTGCTGGACATCGTAATAGCGGTCCGCGGCCAGCAGTTCCTCGGTGCGCACGAGTCCCAACGCGTCCCAAAAATCGTCGGACATGACGTTCTGCCCGCCTTCGCCGCGGTTCAGAGTGAATAAAATCGCACGCGCGCCCTGGCCGCGCGATTCGTAGGCCAGCATGCCGCCGTCTTCGTCATCGGGATGAGCCGTCACCAACAAGAGGCTGGCGCGCGTATGCAGCTTCAGGAGGGTTTGCCATAGCCCGGCGGCGCCCCGATCGATCTGGAGAGGAGCCGCGTCCGGTGTGGGCCATTCCCAAGGGGGCGCCGAGGCGGTACTGCTGGCGGCGGGCGCCTGACCGTGCATGGCCTCGGAGAAAGCTATTCCGGCGACTACCAGCGCAAAGAGGCTCACGGCCAACGCGCAAATCCGCGCCCAGCGAGCCTTAGGCTTTTCTCCGCGGTATTTGATTTCCGAGTTCACGGGGCGATCTCTGAAACCTCTCGGCAGCAAACAATAAGGTTATCGCAGATAACAGGACGCAGCACTCTTCCCAGCGGATACGCTCGAACCGTCATAGCATAACCTAATCGCCAGAGACAAGTTTAGCCGCGGTGAAGACGCACGGCAGTCTAGGCGCACGGATCGATTTCTTCGTGTACACAAAGTGGCCGATGATACACGGTAACGGCGGGTAAATTTCGCCTCGGCGGCGCCATGGTATAACATGTTCGCCCCTGAGCTAGCGCGTCGGCCCAGGCCCATACCGCAGCGACATGAAAATAGGGATCACCTGTTATCCGACCTATGGCGGCTCCGGCGTCGTGGCCACGGAATTGGGGATGGAACTCGCCGCGCGGGGTCACGAAGTGCACTTCATCAGCTACGCGCCGCCGGCACGATTGACGGCCAGCGAGCGCATCACCTTCCACGAAGTGGAAATTTCCAGTTATCCGCTTTTCGACCACGCGCCCTACGCGCTCACGCTGGCGGTGAAGATGCTGGAGGTGGCGGAAGCCGTGCGGCTGGACCTGTTGCACGTGCACTACGCGATTCCGCATTCGGTGAGCGCGATGCTGGCGCGGTCGATGGCGGCCCCGCGACGTTTGCCGTTTATTACGACTCTTCACGGTACGGACATTACCCTGGTGGGCAACGACCGGAGTTTTCTGCCGATCACGCGTTTTTCCATCGAGCAATCCGATGGGGTGACCTGCATCTCCAATTATCTCAAGAAGAAGACCATCGAGGAGTTCGACATCAAGCGGCCCATCGAGGTGATTCCCAACTTCGTCAATTGTGAGATGTACTGCCGCAGGGAAGACCTTGGTTTGCGCGCCCAGTGGGCGCCTAACGGCGAGCCGATTCTGATGCACTTATCGAATTTTCGACCGGTGAAGCGCGTCACGGACGTGGTGGAAATTTTCGACCTGGTGCGGCGCAAGATGCCGGCCAAACTGGTGCTGATCGGGGATGGTCCCGACCGCGGGGCGGTGGAATGGACGATTCGCCGCAAGGGGCTCAACAGGGATGTGTTTTTGCTGGGCAAGCAGGATCGGGTTTACGAAAAGCTCGGCGTGGCCGATCTTTTCCTGCTGCCTTCGGATCTGGAATCTTTTGGTCTGGCGGCGCTCGAAGCCATGGCCTGCGAAGTGCCTGTCATCGGCACGATCACAGGCGGCATGCCCGAGGTGGTGGAGCACGGGCTTGACGGCTATCTTGTCGAGCCGCGCGACGTCGCTTCCGCCGCGGGCTATGCCGTGGAGATTCTCTCTCGCGCCGATCGCGGCAGGGAGATGGGCCGGCGCGCGCGCGAAGACGCTCGCCGCCGGTTCTGCGCCGAAGACATTATCCCGCAGTATGAGGATTACTACCGCCGCGTGCTGGAAACCGCCGTTCACGCCGGCGCCTGAGCGCGCGCCGCAGTGAGCCCTTCCCCCAAAGACGGCGCACCCGATAGCTCCCCGCGCCAAACTTCTCTCAACACTTCCGCAGCTCAGCCAGTGGCGTCCCAAGAAGCTCCACAGCAGAACTTGATTCGGGGCATGGGCCTGACGAGCGCGGTCGCGCTGAACATGCTGGACATGATCGGCGTGGGCCCGTTCATAACGCTTCCGCTGGTGGTTGCCGCGATGCACGGCCCGCAGGCTTTGCTCGGGTGGATTCTCGGCGCGGCTTTGGCGGTCTGCGACGGCCTGGTGGTGGCCGAACTGGGGGCCTCCATGCCCCGCGCCGGCGGCCCCTACGAATATCTAAAGCAGATTTATGGGCCCAAGAGCCTGGGCAGGCTGATGTCCTTTCTTTTTATCTGGCAATTGACCTTCAGCGCGCCGCTCTCGATTGCTTCCGGTTGCATCGGCCTGGCGGCTTATGCGGGTTACCTATGGCCGAACCTGCGCGGCGTTTTGCTGCAGCGCAACCTGCATCTCGCCGTGCCGTTGCTGGGGCGCTTGGAAGCAACTGTCGTGATCACTCCGGGAACCTGGCTGGCGATGGGCACGTGCGCATTCGCCGTGGTGCTTCTCTATCGCCGCATAACCAGCATTGGGCGGCTTTCGAAATTCCTGTGGGGCGGGGTCCTTGCAACGGTCGCCTGGGTGATTGGCGCGGGCGTCACTCATTTTCACGCCGGGCAGGCATTCGCCTTTCCGCCGGGGGCGTTCACGCCGTCCACCGATTTCTTCACCGGCCTTGGCGCGGCGATGCTGGTGACAGCATACGACTACTGGGGTTACTACAACATCTGCTATCTGGCGGGCGAGGTGCAAAAGCCGGAACGCAACGTGCCTCGCGCCGTGCTGATTTCGGTGGGGCTGGTGGCGACAATTTATCTGCTGATGAACGTCAGCGTTCTTGGCGTCATTCCCTGGCAGCAGTTGCAGGGGCAGGTGAGCGACAACGCGCGCTCTTCGGTGATCTCCGTTTTCATGCAGCAGATTTATGGAGGGTGGGCAGGCAAGCTGGTGACATTGCTGATCATGTGGACGGCGTTCGGATCGATCTTCTCTTTATTGCTGGGCTATTCGCGCGTGCCGTATGCGGCGGCGCTGGACGGAAACTACTTCACGGTGTTTGCCCGTTTGCACCCGCGCTACAAATTCCCGCACGTTTCGCTGCTCGTGCTGGGCGCGGTGGCTACTGCGTTCTGCTTCTTGCAATTGACCGAAGTGATCGCCGCGCTGGTGGTGATTCGCATCCTGCTGCAATTCCTCTTGCAGCAGGTGGGCCTGTTGATTCTGCGTGCGCGGCAGCCAGAGATGCCGCGTCCTTTCCGCATGTGGCTGTATCCGCTGCCGGCGCTTTGCGCCATCGCTGGGTTCGTCTACATGCTGATCTCCCGGCCGAATTTCCTTCGGGAAATTCGTTACGCCATTGTGGTGCTGGTGCTGGGTCTGGTTCTATATTTTCTGCGGGCCATTCGCCGCGGCGAATGGCCTTTTGACGGCTCGACCCGCGCGGGCGCTGCGTAGGCGCCCGTCGAGCGCGATTGAAATCGAGACTCGTCACCTACGAACAGCACCGTGCGTAACTTCAATGTTCGTGAATGCTCGTGGCGTGGCGCAGTTGTACTGTTCTTGTGAGCGGCGCTAAGATTAGCCGGTGCCCGGAACCGCCCAGCCTACATCCAACTTGTTAGCTTTACCGGAAACAAATTAAGTAGGAGGCGAAATTTATGGCACAGCAAGCTACCTCATCGAAGGAGGGTCATGTGGCCCACGTTCTTCCCCCGCTTCCCTATCCGGCGGACGCGCTCGAGCCGTATATCGACAAGATGACCATGGAGATTCACCACGATAAGCACCACGGTGCTTACGTCACGAACTTGAATAAGGCCCTCGAGGGACACGCCGATCTGCAGGCACTTTCGATCGAAGAGTTATTGAGCAATCTCGACCGGGTCCCGGAGAACATCCGCACCGCCGTGCGAAACAACGGCGGCGGCCATATGAATCACTCCATGTTCTGGAAGATTATGAAAAAAGGCGGCGGCGGCGAGCCCAAAGGAAAGCTGGGTGAAGCGATTCGCTCCGCATTCGGATCGTTCGCCGATTTCAAGACGAAATTCAGCCAGGCTGGGGCGACGCGCTTTGGGTCCGGCTGGTCCTGGCTCTTGGTCAAAGATGGAAAGCTGATCGTGGAATCAAGCCCCAACCAGGACAATCCAGTTATGAGCGGCGGTAAGCCGGTGATGGGACTGGACGTCTGGGAGCACGCCTATTACCTGAAGTATCAAAACCGCAGGCCGGACTACATCGAGGCCTGGTGGAATGTCGTCAACTGGGAAGAGATCGAGAAGAATTACGGATCGCTGAAATAACCAAGAGTTAGTTTCCCGCGAAGCAACTCCCGCTTAGCGTGGGGATAAAGAAAAGGCCCGCTGGCTCGTGCGAAGCGCTTGAGCCAGCGGGCCATCTCATGCGGAACGGAAGTAACGAAGTTCCCGTGCGCTGCGGCACGGCAAGGGTTCACCCGTGCACTGCGGCACGGTTGCCTTCGTCAGCCGACGCGCGCATTCGCCGGCATTCGTAAAACACGCTCGCCCACAGAGGGAATCTCGGAGGCAGTTTCCCCAGCCGTTTCCTGTGCCGAGACAGGAAAACCGAACAGCGTGTCCACGGGAGGCCCGGCGGGAGAAGACCGCAGCCCGCTCGTAGCTTCGCGCATCAGACTCACGCGATCGCGGACGTTGAACTTCGCCAGCAAGGCCGAAACGTGATACTTGACGGTGCGCTCGGAGACATTCAGCCGCGCGCCGATCTCCTTATTGGAAAGATTTCTCAGCACGCACTCGAGCACCTCTCGCTCGCGCGGGCTCAGGCGAACTTCCGAGCCAATGGCGCGACCGGCGTCCAACAATTCTTGCGCACGCCGCCCGACCGAATCGAGCAGGCTGCCACGAGGTACGACGAGTACGGTGTAATCGGAGGGAGCTTGGCCGCGAACCAGACAGTGCATGGCGAGCATGCTGGCCGCTCGTTCCAGCGGCAAGCTGCCTTCCGCAGCAGCGTCGACTTGAAATCGCGCGGCTCCTGATGCTCGTTCGCAAAAAACGAAAGCGCCTGGTTCCAGCGAGTGTGCCTTTGCGGGAATAGGATTCACTACCGTGTTGGTCCGTGTCTTATTCAGAACGACCTCGCGTTGTCCGAAATCCAATGCTGCGGATTCGCGGACATACTTTGGATTTACTGAGGCTGGGTAACCCTGAAGGGCTATCTCATAAGGCATAAGGCTCTTACTCGATTTCGCCCTTACAACCGCCGCAAGCTTCGTACAGTGTTGTTGCAATGAGGATGCCACTCTCTAAGGTTTTTCCCTTATCGAGGAATCAGTAGTTTACCGGGGGTCTAGCGGCCCGTCGCGACGGTCTCAGGGGAATTGTTTTCATGCGGAGTGCAGAATTTGCCGCTTGACCGGTGCAATAAAGGCATCGAAGCAGTGGAGAAACGGATTTAACGGGCAATAATCCGGGTGCGAACGGGCGAAACCAGTTCATAACGGATACCGCGCCAAGTTATTTTCCTCGTGAACGCGGCGGTTAAGGAATTATAGACGTACACAAAGGGGACCAGCGGAGCGAGCAAGACCCACACCCAACCTTCGCTGAGCAACTGTTGCCGCAACTCCGGAAGCAGATCCAAGGCGGCAACCAACCGGAGGACACCGCGTACCGCGGCAAAAAGAGGAGGAATCAACAGGAGCACAATGAATTGCATGCTGGGCAATCCATTCATGGAGCTCACGATGCAGGAGGCGACGCCCGTCAGAATCGCGGCGCAATAGAACAAATGGGCCATCAAGGCGGTTAGCCATAGCTTGGGAGCATACACGCGCGTAATGACGAGCTGCCGGTTCGTAAATTCGAAGAACGATCGGGCCCTGAAGGCGCAGCCTGAAGGAACCAGGCATTCGGGAACAAAAACAATGCGCAATCCATTATTGTGGAGGGCCTGCGTGAGGGCGTAATCGTCACTGGCCGCGCCTCGCCACAAGTCCAGGATGCGGAGCTGGTCAAAACGCTGCCGCCGAATGGCCGTTCCGCCGCCCCAGCAAAAATTACGTTTGTGGTCGCCAAGGTAGGTAGCGGTAGAAGCGCTCCATGCCGACGCTAAAGCGTTCCAGAAGCCGCGCCGGCTGGGGAATAACCAGCGAAAGGTGGTCGCGGCGCCGACGTTGGTGTCTGCCAGGGGCGCTACCAACCGAGCCAGCCAGCGCCTAGGGGGCCGTCCATCCGAGTCGGTAAAGACCAAGACGTCAAATTGGTCATCCAGTTGAGCAACGGCCGCGGACAGATTATGGACTTTGTCGCTGCAATCCAGGGCGCGTCCCGCACGAACGATGTGCACCGGCCGCTTGCTTACCGAGGCAACTCGTTCGAGCAGTTGATAGGCGGGATCGTCCGCGGCAGCGACGGCAAAGAAAATTTCGTACTGCGGGTATTCAAAATGAATCAGGGCCGAGAGATTCCCTTCCAGGTCCTGTTCCATTCCTTTTATCGGACAGATCAGCGCAACCCGCGGTGCATAAAAGCCGGTCGCCGCACCCAAACGTCGCCGGGCCATCTTCAGCCACTCAACCCCCTGCCATAGGCTGTAGAAGCCCTGCAGGATCTGCTCGAGCACAAGAAAATAGAAAACGGTGATCACGAAAGGGAGAATACCAAAACCGCGGGCGGTGGCTTGCGGATGTTTTTGGCAGTGTGGCGCGAGCAGAACCCCATGCCCACGAGGGCAAATGGCAGATTTAGCGCCGCCGGCCGGGGGGCTTTGCCCGATTTATCGGTTTGCGCCCGGTGCGAGGGCGTTTAGCTGGAGTACTTGCAGCACCCTTCCTGGCGCGAACGCTCGCAGATCGCGCCTGGGCACCCGATGGCTCCGACCGCCGGGAAACCTGCCGTCCAAGCCTCCCAAAAATGCGCGCCCCGATTTGCAAAAGATCGGTCTGAAACAGGGCGGCGGCTCGCCGGGCCTGCTCCATCATGGCCGGATCGAGCAGAATCGCGCAGCGGTCGGGAAAGGGAGCGTCATTCGCCGAACGCAGGCTCTTCGCAGACAAGGTGGCATAGCGTTCGCGCCAGCGTGCATAAATGGCGAGGTCTTTGTCGAAAGCCTCGGACTCGGCTTCGGCTTCGACGGACGGCCACTCCAACGCGCGGCCCAGAGAGTCCAGGAACTCTCTGTAGAAGAGATCGCAGAGCTCAAAACCTTGAGAACCGGTCCCCTGGGACGATCCAAAAGCTTGCGGCAAAAGGCGGCGCACGTCCGCGGCGACCAGCAGCAAGGCCTCTCGGCTAATGGTCGATTCCATCTCCCGAAGGCGCTCGGCATTCGCCGCGATCTTCGGACGATGATGGCGCTCGCCATAAGCGCGCACGAATTCGATGGCCATACCATTGCGAGCTATGGCGGTCACCAGACGGTGTGCCAACTCCCCTGCGTGAGTAAGAAAGAGTTTTCGCGCGGGGGCCATTACGGACAACCTGAGGCATAGGCGGGGAGTAGCGCAAGCAAAATCTGAAGCGAAAAAAAAGGCTTGGCTGAGGCCAAGCCTTTTTGCGGATTTCGAAGCGGCCGAGCTAGTGTACGGCCGGAGAAGTAGGCGTGGGCCCTTGCGGAGGCCGGGGACCTACCTCCAAAGAAAAGCCGGGGGTCGCTGGACCCAGAGCGAGGTCCAGCGCCTGTTCGGCAGTGCGTACGTAGTGGATTTGTATCCCTTCGGGCAGTTCCGGGAAATCCTCGGCCACGTTCAACTCATTTTCAGCGGGCAGGATCACTTCGCGGATGCCTGCGCGCTTCGCGCCGAGCACCTTCTCCTTGATGCCGCCCACAGGCAGAACAAAGCCCGAGAGCGAAATCTCACCGGTCATGGCAACCCTGGGACGCACAGGGCGTCCGCTGAGGAGGCTGACCAGGGCCGTGACCATGGCGATTCCCGCAGAAGGACCATCCTTTGGCACCGCGCCCGAGGGCACGTGGATGTGAATATCCTGCTTGCGGAAGAAGTCGGAATCGATGCCGTAACGCTCCGAGTTAGCACGTACCCACGAAAGCGCCGCGGTCATGGACTCCTGCATCACCTCGCCCAGGTGCCCGGTCATGGTGAACTGCTTGCCGCCTCGCATGCGGGTAGCTTCGATAAAGACGATGTCGCCTCCCGCCGGCGTCCAGACCAACCCGACGGAAACGCCGGGTTGCTTGACGCGGTCCTCGACTTCGCGCTCGGCGCGGAATCGCGGAACACCGAGGGTCTCGCGCACCACGCTCGGACTCACGACCATGCGGTCGGTTTTGCCCTCCGCCAACCGGCGAGCCTGTTTCCGCGTGATGGTGGCGATCTCGCGTTCCAGATTGCGGACGCCAGCCTCCCGCGTGTAGCTATGGATCACTTCACGCAATCCGTCATCGGTGAACTCGATCTGGTCGCCCACTTTCAGGCCGTGTTCGGAAGCCTGCTTGGGGATCAGATACTTGTTGGCAATGTGGACCTTCTCGACTTCGGTATAACCCGCCAGCTCGATGATCTCCATGCGATCGCGCAACGGCTCCGGAATCGGATCAATCCAGTTGGCCGTCGCGATAAAGAGAACTTTCGAAAGGTCGAAAGGTACATCGAGATAGTGGTCGCGAAAAGCCGAGTTCTGTTCAGGGTCGAGAACCTCCATCAGCGCCGAAGAAGGATCGCCTCGGAAATCCCGGCCTAGCTTATCGACCTCGTCCAGCATGAACACGGGATCGTTGACTTCGGCTCGACGTATTCCCTGAATGATCTGGCCCGGCAACGCGCCGATATAGGTGCGACGGTGCCCGCGGATCTCGGCTTCGTCATGCATTCCACCAAGGGATATGCGTACGAACTTTCGCCCGAGAGCGCGAGCGATCGATTTACCGAGCGAGGTCTTGCCGACTCCTGGAGGTCCCAGGAAGCAGAGGATCGGGCCTTTCATTCCCGGCTGTAACTTCTTGACCGCCAGATAGTCGAGTATTCGCTCTTTTACCTTCTCGAGATCGTAATGGTCTTCGTCCAAGATCTTCTGTCCATTAGGGATGTCGATCTCGGGCGCCCCGGAAGACTTGGTCCAGGGGAGCGAGGTCATCCACTCGAGATAAGTTCGTGCCACCATGTACTCGGCCGACGCAGGCGTCATCTTCTGCAAGCGTTTGAGTTCGCGATCGCATTCCTTGCGCGCTTCGGCAGGCATGCCGGATTCGTCGAGCTTGGTCCGTAGCTCGTCGATTTCCGCCTGACTGTCGTCGGATTCGCCGAGCTCCTTTTGAATGGCCTTCATTTGCTCGCGCAGCAGGTACTCGCGTTGACTCTGGCTCACCTGCTCCTGGACTTGCTCCTGAATCTTATTGCGCAAATCCAGAACCTCGATCTCCTTCGACAATTCACGGACCAGGGTCTCGAGCCTTCTGCGGACATCCGCAGTCTCGAGAAGCTCCTGCCGCAACAGCGTCGTCAGGGAAGGAAGGTTGGCGGCAATGAAATCAGCCAGCCTCACCGGATCTTCAATATTTAAGGCTACCGTCTGTAGGTCATCGGAGAGCTGCGGCGACCGGGCCACAACGTCCCGGAAGAGCTCCCGCGCATTCCTTTCCAAGGCTGAGAGTTCCGTATCGCGAGGACCGATCAGGTTGGCCACCGGCTCGACGTTGGCACGCAGGAACGGCTTGAGGGTCGCGACGGATACCACGCGAATGCGCTCCAGGCCCTCGACGAAAACGACGAGGTTGCCGTTAGGCATCTTGACTGTTTTGTGCAGCTTAGCCATCGTGCCTACGCGGTGCAGGTCCACTTCGGTGGGGTCTTCGACGCGCGGATCGAGCTGAGCGACAACGGCCAAAAGGCGCTCTTCGCCCTGAAGGGAATTGAGCAAGGCCAACGAGCTTTCGCGCCCGACCGTCAGCGGCAACACTCCTCCGGGGAACAGCACGGTATCGCGCACGGGCAATACCGCCAATTCAGATGGAACAACTATCTTGTCAGTTTTTTCTGCCATAAAACCCCCGGGCGAAACATAGAAATTAGAGCATTTGCATCGCCAACCCGTTAGATGAAGGGAAGCGGGGAATGGGTGCAAGATTTCGATAAATCCATGCTAAACAAACTTTAGTACATCATACTAAACTTCTGATTTTTTCCAAGAGGCCGCCAAGTCAAGGATTTCCTTTGGTTACCCGTGCTCTTTTTGAGAGCCTCAGACTGCTCCTGGTTCAGCGGCTTGCCGGTATTGATGAAGCACGAAGTTCAGGGCCTCCTCACGATTAGTTAGACGCCCATCCAGCTGACCCTCCTCTACGGCGTGGAGGATTTCCTTAAAGGAAGGCCCCGGTTGAAAGCCCATGGCCTTGAGGTCGTCGCCGGTTAATAGCCGCGGCGGGTGCACTTCCTCGGGTGGAGTTTCCCGTAAGAAGCGGCGCACAAATTCGTAAGCGTCGAGATTACCGTGGCTGCATAGGCAATCGAGACGGTGGAGCTCGAGATGCTCCTCGAACTTGGGAAGCCGCACGAAGCGCTTGAGTGTGGCCGGCCTCATTTGAAAGACGTCTTTGAACCGAAGATGATTGGCCACCAGAGCCTCAACCTGTTGGATGTCTTCCGCTGAAAAACGAAGCCGGCGGCAGATGGCGGCCGCCATGCGGGCGCCAATTTCTGCGTGACCATCGAAGCGGATGCGATCGCCGGTCTCCTGAGCTGACCGGAACGTTGGAGGCTTACCCACATCGTGCAACAGGACAGACCAAGCCAGCGTTGGCGAGGAGCGCGGCTTGAGGCGTTCGAGCATGAGTAGCGTGTGGATCCAGACATCCCCCTCGGGATGAAACTCCGGGGGTTGAGGGACGCCTTGCATGGCTGCGACTTCCGGCAGGGATGGTTTCAACAATCCCGTCGAGTACAGGAGTTCAAAGGCGGCGCGGGCCGCTCCCTCGGTTAGAAGCTTCGTGAGCTCATCACGGAGCCGTTCCGCGGAGACAGAAGTGATATGCGGAGCCGCGGCGGAAATGGCTTCGAACGTGGCAGGTTCAATGACGTAGCCAAAGCGGGCTGCGAAGCGGACGGCACGCGCCATTCGCAAGCGGTCTTCGCGGAAACGGACGGCCGGGTCGCCAATCGCGCGGACAATCCCCTGTTCCAGGTCCTCTCGTCCGCCGACGAAGTCCAGTATTTGTTCTGTCTGCGGGTCCAGCATCATGCCGTTAATGGTGAAATCGCGGCGAAGAACGTCTTGCTCGGGCGAGCTGGAGTACTCGACACGATCAGGATGGCGTCCGTCGGAATAGCCGAGATCTGAACGAAAGGTTGCGACTTCGACCTGCGCGCCATCCGCTACCACAAGAATGACCCCGAATTTCGCGCCTACATCGACACTCGACGGGAAAAGCTCCTGTACCCGGGCAGGATGCGCGTCGGTGGCGACGTCGTAATCCTCGGGCTCGCGGCCGAGCAGGAGGTCTCGCACGCAGCCGCCTACGAGATAAGCCTGGAATCCGGAACTTTGCAGCTGACGGCACACATCCGCCGCGAGTTCGCGCGGGATCATAGGGCGATTATGCGCCAGCCGAACTATGGGGCCAAGGCAAACGAAGACTTATCTTTCCGAATCGAGACGGCGTTTCCGATCTAGTGCTTTTTTGCGCCCAGCGAGCCGCCAAACTGAACCTTTGCAAATCCGAAGCGATTCCGCAGTTCGTCGGTGGCGCGAGCGAGCCGTTCCAGCTTCTGCCGGCGTTCGGGATCAAAAAGGGATAGCTGATTTGCGCCGTGGGATAAGGCCGCGAATTCGATCCCAATGAGGCGCACTGGCCGCCGCTCCCAGTGCTGCTCGAAAAGGAGCTTCAACGTCGATAGGAGCAATGGATCGAGGTGCGTAGGATCAGGCAAAGTCTTGGAGCGCGTCACGGTTTGAAATCCGGAATATCGAAGGGTGAGCGTCACCGTGCGGGTGTCCAGGCCGGCCTCGCGCAAGCGCTTGGCGCCTTGCTGGCAGAGGCGGCTGAGCATCGATTCGAGCGCGGTGCGATCGCGCGTGTCGGATCCGAAGGTGTGACTATGGGAGATTGATTTCGGTTCGGCATCAATCACGAATTCGTAGGAATCCTCGCCGCGCGCTTTCCGCCAAAGGGCCGTGCCCCATCGTCCGAAGAGTTCCTCCAACCGCTCTTGCGGAACAAGGGCTAGCTGCCCAACAGTTTCGATTCCCGCTGTACGCAAGGCCGCTTCGGTAACGCGGCCGATTCCTGGTATTCGGCGCACGCCCAGCGGAGCGAGAAACTTGGCCTCGGCGCCGGCTGGCACCCACACCAATCCGCGCGGCTTGGCTTGATCCGATGCGACTTTTGCAACCAGCCGGGTGCGAGCCAGGCCGGCGGAGCAGGGTAGTCCTGTGGTCGCGCCGATTTCGGTCAACAGGGCGTGAGCGGCGGCAAGCGGGGCGCCGAGGAGACGGCTGGTTCCAGAAAGATCGAGATAAGCTTCATCTATCGAAGCCATCTCCACAATCGGCGAGAACTTGGAGAGAATGGTAGCTATGCGATCGCTCCATTCAGCATACAGATCGTGGCGCCCCTCGAGGAAGACAGCTTCGGGGCAGAGCCTCGCGGCAGTGCGCAGAGGCATGGCCGAGTGAACGCCAAAGCGGCGGGCTTCGTAGCTCGCCGCCGACACGACGCCGCGGCGGTGGGGCTGTCCTCCGACGACCACGGGCCTGCCGCGCAGTTCGGGACGCTCGAGCAACTCCACGGAAACGAAAAACGCGTCCATATCCACGTGCAGAATGGGCGTGCTATCCGCGGAAAGCGAGCCGGCGTCGCGTTTGGCTCGGAAATGGGCGAGCCTGGGCATAAGCACTGTGGCAATTTTCTCACAGGTTGCGGCAGGGAGAAGAATTACAAAGAAGACAGGCGGGCTGAGATCACGCGCTCGATTCCGGCCAGGTCGGGCGTAACGCTCACGTCCGACCAGCGGCCCCCGGATAAGAGCGATCGCACGAAGCTCGCGCCGTTGTAACCCATTTCAAGAACAAGAGTTCCGCCCGCAGCGAGCGAGCGCTCCGCCGCGAGGATGAGACGCGGGTAAAAGTCCAAGCCCTGATCTCCGGCGAAAAGTGCTTCCGCAGGTTCGTGGTCGCGCACTTCACGCGGGAGTTGTGGCGCGTCCTTACGGGCCACGTAGGGAGGATTGCTGACGAGCAGATCGAAAGCGCTGGACGCCTCGACGTCAGCATCCGAACCGGATGGCAGGATGTCGGCCTGTCGAAAGTCGATGCGGTGCGAGAAACCGTGGCGGGCAGCGTTGCGCCTCGCGTAATCGAGAGCTACCGCCGAAATGTCCGTGGCCATGATCGCCGCATGCGGCAGTTCGGAAGCGAGTGCGATCGAGAGGCATCCAGAGCCGGTCCCGACATCGGCCACTCGCAGCGGGTCGATGCGCCGCGTTCCCATCCGCGACAGCGCGACCTCGATTACGTGCTCGGTCTCCGGCCTGGGGATCAGGACCCCAGGGCCTACTTCGAAATCCAATCCCCAAAACTCCTGGCTGCCCGTTAGATATTGTGTGGGAACACCATTGGTGCGCCGCTCGATCAAGTCGGCATACGTCGCAGCCTCTGCTGAGCCTAATTCGTATTCAGGATGGGCATAGAACCAGGCCCGATCGCGCCGGAGAACGTGCATCAGCAGAAGCTCGGCGGCGAGGGGCGCGGAAGGAGTCTGGCATTGCTCGAGGCGCGCGATGGCCCTTTGCAAAAGTGTTCGCAAATCTGCCGCTTTTGCCTCCGCCCCCGAACTCGTCGCCGTTTTCACGCTTCCACTAATTCCTGTTTCAGGCGCTCGGCCTCGTAGTGCGTAACCAGACCATCGACCAGGGGCGCGAGCTTGCCGTCCATGACGTCGCCGAGCTGGTGCAAGGTGAGCCCGATGCGGTGATCGGTAATCCGGTTCTGCGGGAAATTATAAGTGCGAATTTTTTCGGAGCGGTCGCCGGTCTTGATCTGGCCGCGGCGCTCGGCGGCAATCTGGTCGTGCTGTTTCTGCTGCTCCAACTCATACAGCCGGGCGCGCAATACGCGCATGGCCTTGGCGCGATTCTTGATCTGTGATTTCTCATCCTGCTGCGACACCACTAATCCGGTGGGTAAATGGGTAATGCGCACAGCCGAATAGGTGGTGTTCACGGACTGGCCGCCCGGCCCCGAGGAGCAAAATGTATCGACGCGCAGGTCCTTGGGCTCAATCTTAATGTCGATTTCGTCGGCTTCCGGAAGCACGGCCACCGTAGCCGCGGAGGTATGGATGCGCCCCTGCTGTTCGGTGGCGGGGACGCGTTGCACGCGATGCACTCCGCTTTCATATTTGAGCTTGGAATAGACTTTGTTGCCCTGAATGGCCGCGACCACATCCTTTATCCCTCCCAGAGAAGAGGGGGAGCTTTCCAGCACCTCGACCCGCCATTTCTGCGATTCCGCATAACGCGAGTACATGCGAAAGAGTTCGGCGGCGAAAAGAGCCGCCTCGTCCCCGCCGGTACCGGCACGGATTTCCAAAATGACGTTCTTTTCGTCGTTGGGGTCTCTCGGCAGCAGCAGGCGCTTCAAATCACTCTCCACCACGTTCTTACGTTCGAGCAGTTGGCGCTCTTCCTCATGCGCCAGTTGCATGATTTCCGCGTCCTCGCTTTCCATCAACATCTGCTTGACGCCGTGCAGGCCTTTCTCCACATTTTTCCATTCCCGATACCTTTCCACGACCTCGGCAAGATCGGCGTGCGTGCGCGCGAGTTTCTGGTATCGGGAAGAATCGTTCAGAACTTCGGGCGACGACAATTGCGCCGTCAGTTCCTGGTAGCGCGATTCGATCTGATCGAGCTTTTCAAATAATGTAAGAGCCATAGCGCACCTCTAACGAAAACGATTGGATTATCGGGCAAACCGCAGTGCGGGCAAGACACGCCGGGGAACGCCGCTCGCGCATTAGAAGGAAGCTAATAAAACGAGGTGAGCATGCTTGAAGAACCGTTCTCAGGATAGACGCTCGCCAGAACTAAAGCAACTCTGCGGTTCGGGCGCTTTGGCCCATCAGGCTATGGAATGCTTCGGCTCAGCGGCTTTGCTCGTGCCAGCAAAAGCCCGGTCCACAAGGCAAAGAACCAGGCCCGTAATCGCGCCATCGACGGGCACCTGCCAGAGGTTTCGCCCCCCCAAGGCTTCCGCCGTCTTCACGGCTACACCAATCAGAAGCTCGCCGAGAGGGCCTGAACGAAGCGAAAGGAGCGCGCCTTGGGCGTGAATGAATCCAACGATCAAAAGGAGAGCGAGCAGCCCTCCTGCCAACGGCCAGGCCAATAGGTTATGAGTGCCCACCAGGCGCATCGATAGGCGAAGCAAAGAGGAAAAGAGCAAGACGGCCACCGCTCCGAAGACCAAGGAAAAGAAGTAAGTGGTCAGCAAAACCGAAGCGGGCCTGAGGTCGCCGGCGATCGCGTCGCCTATCCACTGCAGGAAAGAGACTACGAAACAGCCGATCACCCAGGCGGCCAAGTAGTAGGCCAGAGTTCCGCGGCGGGTCATATGCGGCGCTCGATTTTGGGGAACTCCTGCCATACTTTGACCCCACAGAAATGGGAACCCTCCGTACAGATAGGAGTGGTCACTCCGGCGCGCACATAGCACGGCGGCCCGATGTAGCGGGCCAGTTCGGGGATGGCGGAGCAGACTTGGGCCACCTCTTCCATGGAGGCTTGGTAGATCTCTTCTTGCGCATTGAAACACGTCCGCATGGTCCACTTATGGAGCAGATGCAGCAACGAGCCGCTCTCGAAGAGCCTGATGGTCTTCGCGTTGGGCAAAAGGTAGAGCGCGAATTCGCGCGGAACGCCCCGATCCAGCAGTTCGTTTTTTGCCTTCCAGGAATCCTGCATGGCGCGTTCGTAGATCTCGCGCGCGCGCGGATTTTCCCGTATCAGCATGGGCGTAATGAAATCGGGATCGGAAGTATCGGTGAGGACTAAGAGCGGCCGGGATCCAGGTACCATGCGATGGCGCTGATCCTGGCTATCGGCGCTGTGGCTCAGTTTCTTGGCAAAGGTGAAGTTGGCATGCTGCAAAGGGCGCATCAGCGGAGCGTGAACTCCGACGTTTAGCGTTTCCAGCCGATAAGGATTTTGGGCAGGATTGAGCATGCGGTCCAAGGCCTGGGCATCCGAACATTCAGCTTCGCTCAGCCCTAAGACGGCGCGATAAGCTTGGGCCATCACGCGGGGCGCGGCGGGAGAATAGTCGACCAGCAGCGAGGTTCGGGCGCCAAGGCGGGTATCAAACTCGCGCGCCTGTAATTGGCCTCCCGTAGAGGGCGCCTCGTGCCATTCGGGCAGATCCTCCAGAGGCCCGCCATCAAATCGATCGAAGAACTGCGAATCCACTTCTCGAACTCGAGCGACCATGTGGCCAATGATGGCGCGAGCCTCCGTGGGCGTGTCGCCGGCCTGCTGCATGCGCCACAGGCGGTGCAAGACCACGCCCGAAAGGGTGTGCACCATGGTTGTAGCCGCTGCCACGGGCAGGACGTAACGAGCCACTTCGATGGCGCGTTTCTCGGCCTGCCGCTCCACCTTCTCGACTCGCCTGGGATGCGACATCGCGCCTACGTTCCAGATATCGGCGAGAATGCGGCGCGCGTCGTCCTTGAGCAGAACTGTCAGTTCCCGATAAGCGCTCCAGGCGCGAGCGACCGCCTGCTCGAAGATCTCCCGTTCGGCAGGGCCAAAACGATTGCCGGACGGCGGAATGTAGGCCAAGGCACGGTCCAGCCGAACGTACCGCTGGCTCTGCTGCTCAGAGTTGTAAAACGGATGAGCGTGAAGGAAGGACCATACGAATTGGCGGCTTACGTTTTCGAGACCGAATTCGAAATGCGCGTGCTGATAGACAGTATGATGGCCGGCGTAAAAAGTGGCCGCACCTATAGTGGTGCGCTGCTTTTCGGTGATCTCCTCCGGAGAAATCAGGCGCGGGGCATAGCACGTCCGAGCAGCGGCAATCGCGGAGTCATAAGGATGCGCGAATGAATTCCGCAGAGTAACGCTGGCAACCGCTTGCTCGACAGTTACGGGCGCCTGAACTTCGCCAGAGTTGTATGGTGAACGAGAGGCCATGCTCGGCAAATTCTACACCCCGCCTGCATGGCGCAACAGCAAGGTTACTTCTTGCCTTTGGCGGCTTTGGCCGCTTGGACGGCTTGGGCGGCCTTCTCGTATTTCCGCTGGAAGCGCTCCACGCGTCCGGCTGTGTCGAGCAGCTTCTGTTTCCCGGTGAAGAATGGATGGCAGCTCGAACAAATCTCGACTTTCATGAGATTCGCTTTGTAGGTGGAGCGCGTCTTGAAGGTGCTCCCGCAGGCGCAGTGCACGGTAACTTCGTGATAATCAGGATGGATTCCGGCTTTCATTTTTACTCCTTCCGCAGCCGGTCTGCGCGATTGTTGGGAAAATTGCAGTCGCGTCGCTAGGCTGACGGTCAACGCTAATAGTACGCGATCACAGCGAACTTTCCAAGGCAGCTACGAAGTGCCCCCGCAGAACTGAGCGTGCACACATGGCGAACAATTTCCACTTGTTCCCTGCGCGGAGCAAGTGTAGCGTGCGAGCGATGCGCGTTGTAATTACAGCAGATACTGCACCAGAGCGGCTCGCAACCGACAACCACGACCCCGAGCAAGTCGATGGCTGGGACGCGGACGCGATTAAAGGAGAGGCCACCGCCCGTGACTCTGCCGTTCTTCGCGGGTTCCTGTCCAGCCTGAGCGATCAGGAATCGCCGTTCTCCATCGTCGGTCACAAGCTCTGGAGCGCAGACAGCAGTGTGGAATCCGAGCCGGTCGTATTTGCATCGCGCGTCGACCTCACGATTTCAAACGGCGCGCAGAGCTTGGACAGGCATCAGTATAAGGATTTCGCCGCCGAGCTGGCTAAGTTGCTGGAGCGCGAACCTGGCGATGCGCTTGGTGTGGAATTGCAGATTGCCTCGATGCGGTTTCCGGACGGGGGGCAAGGACTGTCTTTAGGAATCTCGCTTGTTGCGCGTGGAGCAGGCCGAGATCAGGCGCAATTGCGCTGGAGTTTGGGACTTGCACGCGTCCAGCAGGCCTTGCTATTTGAAGCGCGCGCTCTTCGGCAAGGGCGCTTCTAAAGGCAGTGCGGCGAACTTTGTTTGGCCAGCGCTCAGGAAACGAACGCGCAGCCTATTCTCAAGCGTCCGTTGCCGGTGGGGACTTGGTAAAGCTTTTTCAGGACGACTCTCACCGGCGGAAGAATCGGAACGTGCAGGACGGCTGAAAATCTCGATCCTAATTCGTCGACAAGTCCTGTCTCCAGCGCGACGCCTCCGTACCCCAAATCCACAACTCGCGCCGTTTTTTGCGGGTCGTCGGCCAGTTGAGCGTAAGCCCGAGTTCCCTCGAGCGAAACGCGCTCCCATTTGCGTTTCTCGCCACGTCCCGGCGCCATGGAAGGGGCAGGCGGTTCTACTGGAGGCGCGGCTGGGATGCCAATAGGGCGAAATATGCGCTTCGTTGAGGCGTTTTCCGGCGGGTGTTGCTCAAGACGTTGCGACTCGCCGGGCGGCTGGGTAGTGCCACCTCGCTGCTGGTGCTTCATATCGTACAAACGTTGATCGGCGATGCGAACTAGAACGTCCTTTTGGTCGCCATCCACGGGAAAGACGGCAATGCCATAATCCATTCCTAACCCAACACTGACTTGCATCGATCCCACAGCGGAGCCGAAGTTGGCGCGAATACGGCGGGCCAGGGTGCTCGCCTGCTCTGTATCGGAATGCACGAGGAGAAGGGCAAATTCATCACCGCCGATGCGGAAAGCATAATCTGAGGTACGCAGGGATTTGCGCAGCGTTGCGGCGGCTTGTCTTAAGAGCGTGTCGCCTTGAGGGTGGCCGTATCGATCGTTGACCTCCTTAAACTGATGAAGATCCAGCATGACCAGCGCCAAATGTTGGTTGTATCGGAGCGCCCGATTCAATTCCTTTTCGAAATGCTCTTCGAAGAGCCGCCGATTATAGAGACCTGTAAGCGGGTCCGTCGTGGCATTGCTTTGAAGTTTCTTAAGCTCCTCATATTCCATCAAGATCGGAACACGGAGGTGGGTGGACGAGGCCAGGACGTCCACCATGGCTGTCTTCAGCGAAACGGGTTTGCCCAGCGTATCGGCAAGCTGCCGCCGGCGCTCGAGAATCTGGTCCCAATACTCTGAACTCAGGTTTTCGCTGAGTTCCAGCTGCGCGATGGTCTTGAAGAATTTTTGTAGAAACTGCCCACGGGGCACTCGATCAAGGTTCTCAAGCGTCTCGGCGAGCAACTCGAGGAAAGAGTCCTCGGGCTGCGCGCTGGCCCGCGACGGGTCAGTGGGGGTAGCCATGGGTTTCCGTATCCGATAAACCCAGCTTACCCCAACGGGGATTTGGGATAGCACACGGTTCGCTCAGGAGAAAAGCACGCTAAGGGCCATCACGATCATTGGCTTAGGGTCGATTTTGCGCGGCAAAGTCGAGTGAAAACACTCGCTCAAGCCATTTCGGGGCAATGTCTTGTGCAATCGAAGTCATTCGAGCGGCAAATCTCTTCACATCCCGAACCGATTGCCTCGGACTTTGCCGTTGGCGCGAGGGAAAATATATTCTTATTAGTACTTTTGTACCAGTACTTTCTCTGGGACAATGGGGTCTCGTCCGGCGCGGCTGGGCCATAAGCATCACCAAAATCAAGGCTTAGTTTGTGAAGCGGCTGAGTGGGAGCTCAGAAGATGAAATCTTTTTCCTTTCGACCATCAATGGAACTTTCTTGCCATTGACACTTTGCTGCATATTTTGCCACTATTCTTCCGCTCTAACAGCCTGGCGAAGTTAAAACTCACTTAAAGCGAGAATTTTCGGGAGAGTATTTTGCGGCAAGCTATCTCTGTCGAGAGCCAAAGCGAATCGTTTCCAGCGAGTCTCACGCTGAGACTCTTGGACCTGTTCGAGGGGCCTGTCCTGGTGGCTAATCTCAGCGGAGGGCTGCTGCTCGTTAATGAGCGCGCTCGTCACGTTTTGGGCTTGCCGGATGGTGGCGCCTGGGCGCGGCTGAATCTTTTTGGCGACATCCTGCGGATGGACCCGCAAGTTTTGCTCGGCCAAATTGAAAGCGGCGAAAGCGAAGTGGATCTTCAGCTAGAGACGGCATCGGGAAGAGTCCGCGCGCGTCTGGCGCAACTGCCAAATTCGGAATCACTAGTGCTCAGACTGGAGCTAGCGGGCCATACGGATTCCTCATCGTCAGTTAGCCAGTCTTGCGAGCCTACCGTTCAATCGTTGCTGCAGGAGCGGGAAATCACCTATCGCAATTTGCTGGCTGCGTATTTACGGCTTCAGGAGGTAAACCGGCAAAAGACGGTGTTTCTCGCGTCAGCGGCTCACGAGCTGAAAACGCCGCTTGCGGTGATCAAGGGTTATTACGACCTGCTGCTTTCAGGCTCTCTCGGCAAACTCAACGAAAAACAGGCCGACATTCTGCAGGAGTCGAAAGACAGTTGCGAGCGCCTGGTACGCCTGGTTTCCATGTTCTTGAACTATTCCACACTGGAAAGCGGGAAGCTAGTGCTGCACTTGCGCGATAACGACCTGCGCGATTGTCTGACTGAGTTAGCGACGCGCTGGCACGAGGCCTTCCAGCGGAACCATGTGCGCCTGGAATCGACGTTCGACGAAAAGTTGCCGATATTCAAATTCGATTACCAAAAAGTACAGCAGACCGTAGCCAATCTTTTGGACAACGCGCTGAAACACACGCCCGCCGGCGGTTGCGTTACCTTGCGTGCGGAACCGCACTTCTGGGAGCGCCGCGTGGCCAAGGAGACGCTGGCCACGGATCGGCGCCGGCAGCGCAATCAGCAACCCAACAGCGTTCGCGTGGCCGTGACCGACACCGGCGCTGGAATTGCAGCCGAGCACCATCAGGAGATATTTGAGGACTTCGTGCGTGTAGACCGCACGTCGTCCGGAATGGGGCTTGGGCTGGCCATAGCCAAGCGACTCGTGCAAGCTCACAGGGGAAAGATTTGGGTGGACAGCGAGCTGCGCAGGGGCTGCACGTTCACGTTCCTGCTCCCTATCGATAAGCAACAAGAGGATCAATAAGAATCTCCGTTCGGAAAACTAGATCAGGTGACGAATGAGTGAAAAAGAACACGTTCTCGTTGTAGATGACGAACCGAGCATTCGCAAATATCTGCAGACATTGCTCGAGGTCGACGGCTACCGGGTTACCTCTGTCGCTTCCGGCGCGGAGGCTCTCGAAGCTGTGCAGCAAAGCGATCGTCCGGATTTCATCATTCTTGATGTGCTGATGCAGGAGATGAACGGGCTTGAGACTTTGCGCCAGCTGATCCAGGTGGACCGGACCCTGAACGTGATCATGCTCTCATGTTCGAACGAAGTTACCACCGTAGTCGAGGCCATCCGCTTGGGAGCCCAGGACTATCTGACCAAGCCATTCGAAAAAGCGGAATTGGATGCGGCGATCTTGAAGTGCCGGCAGAAAATGGATTTGCGCAAGGAAAACCAGGCTTTGAGGGAATACTGCGACCATTTGACCGAAGACCTTTCGTTTTTGGCCGCCAGCCCGCAGATGGTTCGTATTCGGCAGCAGATTTTGCAGATTGCACCAGTCGACGTGCCGGTGTTTATTTGCGGCGAGAGCGGCGTGGGAAAAGAAGTCGTAGCGCGCATGATACATATGCGTTCGACGCGCCGTAATCAGGCCTTTGTGAAGGTCAACTGCGCCGCCCTTCCCGGCGAGCTGCTCGAGTCAGAATTGTTCGGCTACGAGCAAGGAGCGTTCACGGGGGCGGTACGTTCGAAGCCGGGGAAGTTTGAACTGGCCAACAAGGGCACGATATTTCTTGACGAAATCGCCGAAATGAGCCCTCACCTGCAAGCCAAGCTTCTGCACGTCCTGCAGGACCATCAGTACTCGCGGCTGGGCGGCCGCCACATGGTGGCCGTGGACGTGCGCGTGCTCGCGGCAACGAATGTGGAAGTTCAAGAGGCCATGAAATCGGGGCGATTGCGGGAGGACCTCTATTATCGATTGAACGTGCTGTCGATTAATGTTCCGCCTTTGCGCGAGAGGACCACGGAAATTCCCCTGCTCTTCAGGCATTTCCTGAATAAATATAGTGAAAAATTCCAGAAAGAACCCCCCAACCCGTCGCAACACTTGATCGAAGCGGCCATTCGCTATGCTTGGCCCGGCAATTTGCGGGAGTTGGAGAATTTTGTGAAACGCTACGTCATCCTCGAGGACGACGAAGGCAGTTTCCGCGAACTGGTGGAAATGGCGGCTGCCCGGCAGCGCATCTCCCCGCGAGAGGAACCCTCCCCTGTGAAAGAGCAGGGTCTAAAGGCGCTGGTGCGAGGACTGAAGGACGAGGCTGAGATGGAGGCGATTGCGGACGCCCTGGAGAAAACCCACTGGTGCCGCAAAGATGCGGCGAAGATGCTGGGAATCAGCTACAAAGCTCTCCTTTATAAGATCCGGCAGTTTAACCTGGATGCTGGAAGAGCATCTCGTACACGAACCCCCGCCCCCCCAGCCTTGGCGCCCGCCGGTAAAGAGGACTAACGGGAAGCTGCAATCTATTGCCTATTGAAGGCATTCGCTTCCCGAAAGTCATTCGGAATACAGGGGTTCTGGTAAGACTGGTTGCAAAGTTTTTGCTTCCATTGAAGCGCTGGGAATTTTGTCTTGCTTGCTCAACGGATAAAGCTGAAATGCCCCTGCTCCTCTTTCTCCTTTGTTCTTCGTCAGTTACTGCGCATTAACAGGAGCGTTAACTCTCGTTCAATTTCAACGCGATTCCCACAGCCCAGGTACTCCGGCTTCGCGCCGGCGACTGGGGCTCTGGAATGAAAATTGCTGCCTCTAATGGCGAAGGGCAGCAGGGTTTATAATCGAGACTTCCAAAGTCGGAGATCTGGGGGCTATGACGGACCGTCGCACGGCACGACGATATGACCTTTCCTTGCCCGTTCTCATCCGTGTACCCCTAGAAAGGGACGCCTGTAACGGGAAGACCCGCGACATCTCCACGAGGGGCGTCTATTTCGTCGTCCAGAACCCTCTCGATGCGGGCGCTGAGCTGGACTTGACGATGACCCTGCCAGCCGAGGTCACCGGCGGCACGGAAGTCTTCATTCGCGCGATTGGCAAAGTGGTTCGGGTGGACAAACCGATCGAGAATACCGATCGGCAGATCGGCGTAGCCGCTCTTATACAACGCTACGAGATCGTCCGTAATGAATCGATGAAGATGTAGGCAGATGAAGACGCAAGCGTAAGCTGTTGCCAGTTACCCGCCTGTTTCAGCTTTCGGTTGCGAAGCCCAGCACCTGGATTTGCCTGACAGTTCTATTTGTGCGCCCTCCTGTAGTCCTGCGGTGGTCTCCAAACAAGGCGGACGAAGCGTCGGTTCTCGGGGTTCGCAATTCAAAAAAAGCGCCCGCCGGTTGGCGGGCGCTTTTTAGTGCGATTTGGTAGCACAGCCACGAGTGGCTGTACTGGCTAGTACATTCCGCCGCCGCCCATGCCGCCATGCGGAGCGGCGCTGGCCGCCTTCTTTTCGTCCTCGCGGATGTCGGCCACAAGAGCTTCGGTGGTCAACATCAGGCCGGCGATGGAGGCCGCGTTCTGGAGGGCCAGGCGGGTGACCTTAGCAGGATCGATCACGCCCATCTTGACCATGTCTCCGTACTCGTCGGTTTCGGCGTTAAAGCCGAAGTTATCTTCCTTGGACTCGCGGACCTTGCCGATCACCACGGCACCCTCGAACCCCGCGTTGTGAGCAATCTGCCGCAGGGGCTCTTCGAGCGCGCGCTTGACGATGCTGATGCCGGTGGCCTCGTCGCCATCAGCCTTCAGCTTGTCGAGTGCAGAGATGCAGCGCAACAGCGCCACGCCGCCTCCGGGAACGATGCCTTCCTCGACGGCAGCGCGGGTAGCGTGCATAGCGTCTTCCACGCGAGCTTTCTTCTCCTTAAGCTCGGTTTCGGTCGCCGCGCCCACCTTGATCACGGCCACGCCGCCCACGAGCTTGGCCAGCCGCTCCTGGAGCTTCTCGCGATCGTAATCGGAGGTGGTTTCCTCGACCTGGGCGCGGATTTGCTTCACCCGACCTTCGATCTCGGCAGCCTTGCCACCGCCTTCGACGATGGTGGTGTTGTCCTTATCGATGGTGACTTTTTTGGCCCGGCCGAGATCCTCGAATTTCACGTTTTCGAGCTTGATGCCGAGATCTTCGGTGATGGCCTTGCCGCCGGTGAGGATGGCAATGTCCTCAAGCATGGCTTTGCGGCGATCGCCGAAGCCGGGAGCCTTGACGGCGGCGCATTGCAGCGTGCCGCGCAACTTGTTGACGACAAGGGTGGCCAGCGCTTCGCCTTCAACATCTTCCGCGATGATCAGGAGCGGCTTGCCCATTTTGGCAATCTGCTCGAGGAGGGGCAAAAGGTCGTTCATGGAGCTGATCTTCTTTTCGTGGATCAGAATGCGAACATCTTCGACGACGCACTCCATGCGCTCGGGATCGGTGACGAAGTAGGGGGAGAGATAACCGCGGTCGAATTGCATACCTTCCACCACTTCGAGGGTGGTTTCCATGGTGCGGCTTTCTTCGACCGTGATTACGCCATCCTTACCTACCTTCTTCATGGCCTCGGCGATGATGCCGCCGATCTGCTTATCGTTATTGGCACTGATGGTGCCGACCTGGGCGATCATGTCTCCCTTGACGTCGCGGTGCATCTTGCGAACTTCCTCAATGGCCGTTTCGACGGCGCGTTCGATGCCACGCTTGAGGCCGGTGGGGCTGGCCCCGGCGGCAACCGTACGCACGCCCTCACGGAAGATGGCTTGCGCAAGAACGGTGGCGGTGGTGGTGCCGTCCCCGGCAACGTCGGAAGTCTTCGAAGCGACTTCGCGCACCATCTGGGCACCCATATTCTCGAGCGGATCCTGTAGTTCAATCTCCTTGGCTACCGTCACGCCATCCTTGGTAATGATCGGCGCGCCAAACTTCTTTTCGATCACGGCGTTGCGGCCCTTGGGGCCCAGCGTGATCTTCACGGCGTCAGCGAGTATATTGACGCCGCGTAAAATAGACTGGCGAGAATTTTCCCCAGTCACAATCTGCTTTGCCATAATTCCTCCTCAAGATTTTACTGCGCTAATTTCACTGACTGTTTTACTGCTGGTTAGGGTTATCGTTTTGACGTCGCGGCCTTTGCCGCCCCGCCGAGCTTGGCCAGAATCTCTTCTTCGCGAAGGATCAGATATTCCTGGTCTTCGACTTTGATTTCAGTGCCGCTATACTTCCCAAACAGAATGCGGTCGCCCGCCTTGACGTCCATCGGAACGCGCTCGCCCTTCTCGATTTTGCCCGCGCCGACGGCGATGACTTCACCTTCCTGGGGTTTTTCTTTGGCCGTATCGGGGATAATGATCCCGCCTTTGACGGACTCTTTCTCCTCGACGCGCCTTACGAGCACCCGGTCGTGCAACGGAGTTACGTTTACAGCCATAGTCGATTGTCCTCCAATCGCGTGGTCAACTTGTTTGTTCGGACTTGTCTGGAATTCGCTCGAGAGTTGAGATTAGCACTCCTCTCAAGCGACTGCTAATAGTATTTGGCTCGTCCGTATCTGTCAAGATGAGTCCGAAACAGCTACTGGGCGGGCTGTGGATATCGCCTTATCTGACGCGCACGAATGGAATGTCTGTATGTAACTGTAACTAGGACTGTTAGTGCACAGACTAGAGAAAGAGACAACAAATTCTTTGGCAGCCTGTGTGGCTGGGCCGTAAAATCGCTCCAGCTGTAACTTTGAGCAGCCGCATGGACCATTACATCGAGTTCCGCGAAGTCACCAAGGCGTTTGACGACCACCTGGTGCTTGACCACGTCAGTTTTACGGTCGACCCCGGGGAGACCTGCGTGATCATGGGGCGAAGCGGGGTGGGGAAATCAGTCACGCTGAAGCACATTCTCGGATTCCTGAAGCCGGATTCCGGGCGCGTCATCGTAGCCGGGCAAGACATTACCGATTGGACCGAGCAGCAGCTGGTGCAGATTCGGCGGAGGGTCACCATGGTGTTCCAATCGGGCGCACTATTCGATTCGCTGACGATTCGCGAAAACATCGAGTTTCCGCTGGACGATCGCAAAGACCTCTCGCCGGAACAGATCGACAAGCGCGTGACCGAGTTGGCGGAGATGCTTGAAATCGGCGACGTCCTGGACAGATTGCCCTCTGAACTCAGCACCGGCACCAAACGAGCGGTGGCGATAGCCCGCGCCCTGGCGCAGGATCCCGAGGCGATTCTTTACGACGAGCCCACCACGATGGTCGATCCGCTGATGGCCGCGCACATGAGCAATCTGATCCTCAAGCTGAAGCGGGCCATGCATAAGACGTCCGTGGTGGTTACACACGATACGCACCTAGGGAAAAAGATCGCTGACCGGCTGGTCTTTTTGCAGGATGGCAAAGTCGCGTTTTTTGGACCCTGGAGCGAATTCGAGGCCTCGCCCGACCCTTTCCTGCGAAATTTCCTCCTGCAAGACGAGCTCATACCGGCGCTCGACGCAGCGGTGTAAAGCGACCGCGCCCCGGCATTTCCAAGCGTTCTTGCCTCTGATATTGTGGCTCGGCCTTGAACCCGGCTTCCGAATCCGCCGAACATCCGCAATTACCCCGTGTAATGGGTTTCTGGGACGTCCTTCTCTTCAACATTGCCACCGTGCTGGGGCCGCGCTGGATTGCCGCTGCCGCTCACAACGGTCCTTCCTCGATCAGCCTTTGGATGATCGCGGCGATCCTCTTTTTTGTGCCAACTGCCCTGGTGATTGTGGAACTCAGCAGCCGCTTTCCGGAGGAGGGAGGGCTCTACGCCTGGTCGCGGGATGCGTTCGGCGAATTTCACGGTTTTGTGGCGGGATGGACGTACTGGGTCTATACGCTTTTCTATCTGCCGGGCTTGTGTTTCGCGAGCACGGCGATGAGCGCCTATGTTGGCGGCATAGGTGGGGCAAAGCTCGCACAGAACCGAACCTTTCTGCTGGTGGGCTCGTTCGTGCTGCTTTTCGTGGCTGTTTATCTGAACATTATCGGGCTGCGGATAGGCAAATGGCTGCAAAACGCGGGCGGCGTGGGGACATATCTGCCGCTGTTGATTTTGGTGGCTGTTGCTGTGGCCGTCTGGCGCGTGCAGGGGCCGGTGATGCATTTCACCTGGGCTGGAATGCTGCCGCGCTGGAATTGGGACTCGGTCAATTTCTGGCCCCAGCTTGCATTTGCCTTTACCGGCCTGGAACTCGTTGCCGCTATGAGCGATGAGGTGCGAGATCCACGCAGGACTTTGCCGAACGCGATTTTTGGTTCCGGCGTGCTCATTGCGCTGATTTATATCGCGGGGACCGTTGCGGTTCTAGTTGTACTGAACGACACGGCCGTCGACCCGAAGAGCGGCGTATTTCAGGCCATCACGGCGGCTTCGGCAGTCCTGAAGATCGGGGCAATTGGCATTATTGCCGCGCTGCTGGTGACGGTGGGGAATGCCGGCGGCGTCGGCTCGACGGTAACGGGGATTGCACGCGTGCCGTTCGTGGTAGGTGTGGATCGATATTTGCCCCGCGCGTTTGGCAAAATCCATCCCCGCTGGAAGACGCCCTATGTGTCGATTTTGGTGCAGGCGGTCCTTTCCGGCGTAATCCTTTTGCTGAGCCAAATTAACGAGACCAGCGTGGGCGCCTATCAGATCCTCGTCGATGCAACCGTGATCCTCTACTTCATTCCTTTTCTCTATATGTATGCAGCGGCCATCAAACTCGCTTACCGGCCGGATCGCGAACGCACGGCGGGTGCGGTGCTTATTCCCGGCGGGAAGATCGGCGTGTGGATAGCTGGCGGGCTAGGCTTTCTGGTAGTGCTGCTGGGTATCGTGTTGTCGTTCATCCCGCCGGGCGAGACGGAGAATAAATTGCTGTTCGAAGTAAAACTTGTCAGCGGGACGGTGCTGGCCGTATTGTTGGGGTTGGCGCTCTATTTTCGCGGCGCGCGGGCCAGGTCGTACGAAGGCGAAAGCGAGTAGAAGAGGAACAGGCCGGCTAAGTGGCCGCCTCAGATGCGTAGGGCGGCAGATGCTAATAGTTGGGCCATATGCCGGGCGTGGCAAGCTCGACCAGATGGCCGTCGAGATCGCGAAAATACAGGCTCTCGCCGCCACGCGCCCATTTGACGCGACTCTCAATTCTGATGCTCGCCTCCCCGAGCCTTTTTTCCCAAGCAGGAAGGTCCCCGGCCGGTATGGCCAAGGCAAAATGCAGGTGGCCGCTCCCGTCGTGCGGAGGGATCACACCGCCGGGCAGCTTCACGGGTTCCCCAGTTCCACCGCGGCGAAACAGGATCAGGACATCATGGCCGCCAACGTCGAAGGCGCAGAAGCGTTCGTCGGCTTCGAGGCAGGGGAAGCCGAAAAGGCTCTCGTAGAAATGCGCCGACCGTGCGACATCTTCGACGTGAATACAAGTTTCGAGCATGCCGGTGACGCGTGGCCTCGACATCTCAAAAGCCTTCTTCGACCAGGCGCTCGAGGGTGAGCGTGGAAGCCGCCGCAGGGCGGCGCGTTTCGAGCAAACGCTCCAGGTACTTGGCCAAAATGTCGGCTTCGATATTGACGGCGTCGCCGGGGCGGAGCGCCTGTAGATTCGTGTTTGCGTATGTGAAGGGAATAATCGCCGCTTCTACAACGTCCGTCGCAAGATTCGCCACCGTGAGGCTGATTCCGTCGATGGCGATGGAACCTTTCATGGCTACGTAGCGCAGTAGCTCCGAAGGCAAGCGCACGCCAAGCCACCAGTTCGCGCCGTCCGGATCGACGCGAGCCACGCGGCCGATGCCATCCACGTGACCCTGCATAAAATGGCCGCCGAATTCCTTGCCGGCGGTGAGCGGACGCTCAAGATTCACGCGTGTGCCGCCTTTCAATTCGCCGAAGGCGGTGCGCCGAAGCGTTTCCGAAGAAAGATCCGCAGCGAAAGTTTCACCGCGGATTTCTACAATCGTGAGGCAGCAGCCGTTTACGGCGATGCTGCCGGAAATTGCGAGCGACGCAGCGAGCGGCCCGGCATGTACGTACAGCCGAGATCCTTGGGCGCTCGTTTGGAGCGAGTCCACCTTCCCAGCGTGTTCAACGATTCCGGTAAACATCGCGCAAGTATCCTTCTATTGCGAAATCGGGGCCGAATGTTTCGGTGCGCAGGTGTGAAAGCTCACGGATTGGCACGGAGCCTGCGCGCTTCCGCGACGGTAGACCCGGACGGGAACCGCCGAGACCGACGAGCATGGGCGCGTAAAATAAGCGGACCTTTTCGACTAGGTCTGCCTGGAGCGCCGCTTGATTCAAGAGGGGGCCCGCTTCCAGCAGCACACTCAGAATCTCGCGGCGGCCCAATTCGTCGAGTACAGCGGCGAGGTCGGGCCGGCCCCGGCGCGGGCGCACTCGGCAAATTTCCAGGCCGGCCGCGCCGAGCTGTTTCGCGCGAACGCTTGAAAGAGTCGCACACGTAAAGACGAGCACGTCGCCTCGGGCGGAGCGCACGACCTGAGATTTCTGGGGGAGCCTCAGACGCGAGTCCAGAATCACACGCAAGAGCGCCCGGCGCCTGGGAAGGCCGGTGCGATCGGTGAGCAGCGGATCGTCGGCAACGATCGTGCCGATTCCGGTCATGATGGCGTCCGAGGCGTGGCGCATGCGTTGGACCTCGGCGCGAGAAATCTCCGAGGTAATCCAGCGAGCCTGATGGCCATTGCGCGACTTCGGAAGGACCAGGCTGCCATCGAGAGTCATGCCGGTCTTGAGCGTGACGAGCGGGCGCTGGCGGCGAACCCACCAGGCAAAGGCTTCGTTGAGGCGGCGAGCCTGCTCCGATGAACCTGAAGTGCAACTGCAATCCACACGTATTCCGGCGGCGCGCAGCTCTTTGAACCCTCGACCGGAGACAGCCGGATTGGGATCGGGCATCGCGGCGACAACGCGCGAGACGCCGGCGGAAATCAGCGCACGCGTGCAGGGGCCCGTGCGTCCCGTGTGGCAGCAAGGTTCGAGATTAACGTAGAGCGTAGCACCGCGGGCATTTTTTCCGGCTGCCTCCAGGGCGATGATTTCGGCGTGGCGTAAGCCGTCATAAGTGTGAAAGCCTTCGCCGACAACGCGGCCATCGCGCACCAGCACCGCTCCGACCATCGGATTGGGGCTTGTTAGCCCACGCCCTTGAGCGGCGAGCGCCAAAGCCCGCGCCATCCACTCCTGGTCGCCTGCGACCTCTTTTGTATCCGGAAGTTCGGGCGGCATGCTCTACTCGAATAAGGAATTGACGAAAGTTTGGGCGTCGAAGGGCACCAGATCGTCGGCAGTCTCGCCGGTGCCCACGAAGCGCACCGGAAGGCCCAATTCGCGCACGATGGGAATTACGATGCCGCCGCGGGCAGTACCGTCCAGTTTGGTCAGCACAATTCCGGTAACGCCGGCAGTAGCGGTGAACTCACGCGCTTGCGAGAGGCCGTTTTGGCCGGTGGTGGCGTCGAGCACGAGCAGAACGTCATGAGGCGCGCCGGGGACGAGCTTGGCGGCGGTGCGCTTCATCTTTTCGAGTTCCTGCATCAGGTTGGACTTCGTGTGCAGGCGCCCCGCGGTATCCACGATGACCACGTCCACGTTGCGGGCGCGAGCGGCGACCAGGCCGTCATAGACGACGGCGGCAGGATCGGCGCCGGATTTCTGCTTGATCAATTCAGATCCGGTGCGATTGGCCCAGACGGCGAGTTGCTCGATGGCGGCAGCGCGAAAGGTGTCTCCGGCGCATAGCATCACGCTCGAGCCATCTTGACGCAACCGATGCGCCAGCTTGCCGATCGTGGTGGTTTTGCCCGTGCCGTTTACGCCCACTACGAAAATTACCCGCGGACGGGCATCGGCGGGAGCGCCATTCGATTTAGCGGGAACCGCATTCAGGATGCCCAGCAGTTGATTTTTCAGCGCATCGCGCAATTGGCCTGACTCGAGGAGCGGAGCCTGGTCCGCGGCTTGGCGAACCGCTTCGACCATCTCTTTCGTTGTGCGCACGCCCAGGTCAGCGGCGAGCAGGGCATTTTCGAGGCGCCGAAGCTGCTCGGGGTCGAGCCGCCGGTCGCCCGCGAATATACCTTCCACGCGCGCGGCAATTTCCGAACGCGTCTTGCCAATCGACTTTTTGAGGCGATCGAGGAGCGACGGCGGCGGTTCGTTATTGCCAAAAAGCGTGATCATGTTTGTAGCGCCGGATGCACGGACTTTTCTTGGCCCGAAAGTGCGGTGAAAGCCCTTCCACTAGCGCATGAATGCGATTCTAACAGAAGCGCAGTGAGGCTGCCTTGCAGCGCCAAGCCGCTTCTAGCCGCGATCTGAGCGCAAAGCCAATTCCGCGGGTGGCGTGGGCACCTATCGGAGTATATATTTCCTGTTCGGAGGAACTCCCGATGACCAAAATACTTCCCGCCATCTTCCTTGTGTTGATGCTGGCTGCTTCCGCGGCTGCGCAAGACGGAACCCAACCGGCGCCTTCATTCGCTTCCTGGCTGAAGAACGCTTACACGACCAATCGTCAGAATATTGTGCGTTCCGCGGCGAAACTTCCGGAGCAGTTTTATGGGCTGCGGCCCGGCCCGCAAATGGAAGTGCGAACGTTTGGGCAAATAATTGGTCACCTCGCTAACTTCAACTACTTATGGTGCTCGCAAGCAAAGGGGGAGAAAAATCCGAACGAAGGCAAGGATCTGGAGAAATTGGCCTCAAAAGCCGAGCTGACCAAAGCTCTCGGCGACGCTTTCGCATATTGCGACGGAGTGTACGGCTCACTAACGGATGCGTCCGCACAGCAGGTCGTCGAGATCACGCAGGAAAATGGAAGCAAAGCGCGGTTGAATCTGGTTTCCTTGCTCGTACTGAATTATGGACACAACAATGAGCACTATGGAAATATTGTTACCTACATGCGGATCAAGAGTATTGTTCCCGCATCATCGGAGCCTCGGCAGCCTTAAAAATAACTACTGGATGGCGTGCTCCAGATCGTTTGCCGCTCTATCGATCATGGTGGCTTCGTTTTCGAGCACCTTGGCAACCGTTTCGATCGATTCTTGCGCGACGCTCCACTGCTTCTGCTCGATCGCCTCGCGAACCGCCGGCACAGTCTTTGCCCCATAGCCAGTATAAAATCCGGGAGCGTAGAGCTGGTGCTTGAACCACGGCCGTCCTGGCAATCCCTGCTGGTCGGTAAGCGCGCGTTCGGTTTGAAGGAGTTCGGCGTTCACCTTTGTCAATGAACCCTGCTTTAGAGCCGACCCGCCCCCCTTTTCCGCCTGCGCATAAACCTTCTGGTAACGATCGGCGCTGTGGCCCAAAGCATCCACCGCACTTTGTAAAGGGACGAAATTGAGCTGCGGAGGCGCTTCTTCCGGTGTGGGAGGCACCGAAACTGCCCGGGGATCTGACGTCGCCTTGAATACGCCTTCGCTGATTTGTCGATTGCGTTCCTGGATTTGATCGGCTTGTTTGTGGGCCAACTCCTGCAGATCGTTTACATACTCGCGCACGGTGGAAGCTAGATCGTCGAAATTAAATGGCAGCAAATCGGCATCCGCCAGGCGCATCCCCGCAATCCCGGCAGTTTGAGCCAGGGCGCGACCGTATGCGAAATCGCGGTCGTTGAAATGGGTGAGCCAATAGAAATCATCGTAAATGGAGTGATATACGCCGCCGTCCGATTCGCCTCCGTAGTCGAAGTTCATCGAGGCGACGCCGGCAAAATCCAGGAAGGCCGTATAGTCCGATCCCGAGCCCAGCGCGTCGATGGGCCAAGTTGTTTTTGAGCGCACTCGTTCGCGATCCTCGGCCGAGCCGGCGTCGGCGATCCGTCTCAATTGATGGCGCTGCCATACGGAGATATCTTTCTCCGGATCGATCACGTCGCGCGCAACCTGGTTGACAAAACTCTCGAGCGAATGCGAACCCGCGGCGTTCAGATATCCGCGGCCATGCGAATCCGTGTTGACATAAGCCACGGCGTGCTCGCGAAGTTCGTCCACGTGCGTCTCTACCCATTCCGTCGAGCCGATCAGCCCGGGCTCCTCGGCATCCCAAGCGCAATAAATAATCGTACGCTTGGGTTTCCATCCCGATTTGTACAATTCACCGAGCGCTCGCGCTTCTTCCATTTCCGCGGAAAGCCCTGAGACGGGATCTTGCGCGCCATTAACCCAAGCGTCGTAGTGATTTCCCCGGATGATCCAGTCGTCCGGTTCCGATGCGCCTGGCATTTTGGCGATCACGTCGTTGATCTGCTTCATGTCCCAGTTGAACTTAACGCGCAGGTGAACCTTGGCGGGCCCGGGACCCACGTGGTAAGTGATCGGCAGCCCGCCGCGCCATCTCGCCGGCGCGACGGGTCCTTCTAAAGTCGCCAAGAGCGGTTGCGCATCGCCGTAGGAGATGGGCAGCACGGGAATTTTGGTGAACACCTTGACGTCTTCGAATTTCAGCCGCTTGGCCTCCGGAGTCGCTCCAACGCCCGGCGTAAGCGGGTCGCCCGGGTATAGCGCCATGTCCATCACGCTGCCGCGCTGAACGCCCTGCGGCGGGCGCCATGCCCCATTCGGGAAGACGTCTCCCTCCGTATAACCGTCGTCGCGAGGGTCGGAGTAGATCAGGCAGCCAACGGCGCCGTGTTCGGCGGCGACTTTAGGTTTTATGCCGCGCCAGGAGACACCGTAGCGGGCAATGACGATTGCCCCTTTCACCGAAATGCCCATTCGATCGAGGTCGTCGTAATCATCCGGCACGCCGTAGTTGACGTAAACGAGCGGCGCAGTGACGTCGCCATCAATCGAATACGCATTATAGGAAGGCAATTGCTCGGCTTGCTGGCCGGAGGTTGGATCACCGGGAATCGGCGTTTCCTGTAGCTTGGCTACGAAACGGACCGGCGCGACCATCTCCAGAACACGTTCTTTGGGCGTAGGGAAGAGAATCTGAAACGACTCCACGTGAACATCCCAGCCCCACTCTTTGAATTTTGCGGCCAACCACTCTTCGTCCTGTTTATCGTATGGAGAGCCGACGTGGTGAGGGTGCGCCGAAAGGACTTTGTCGTAATCGCGAATGTTGTCCGCGGAAATCGAGGAGCGGAACTTCTCTTCCCGCTGCTGCTCTATCCGCGAATCTTCAGTCGAGAATCCTGCCAGTTGCGGCGCCGTGTCCTGCTGCGCCAGGAGGGTCCATCCGGCCAGAACGAGCACTGCTAATGAGACCGTTCGTCGCATGCTGCCCGCCGAAAACACGTCTCAGGATACAACGACTGGACCGAGGGAATACACTCCGCCTCAGGCGCCTGGCACCTGGGCTATTTCCATGCGCCAAGCAGGCGACGCAGGAGAATAAATTCCCCGATATGGTAGGAATTGTGATCTGCGACGAGCAGGGCTTCGCGCAAGAGCGTCTGACCTTGCCCGTGCGGAATAGGAGTGAAAAGATCGTTGGAAGGGTTCTTGACGAGCTTCACCATTTCAGCCAGATCTCGCCGGAAGCCGGCCACGCTCGAATCCCACGCGGCCGCACTCGGAGGAGCATCTCCGTCGGGCCAATATCCTTCTGGCCACTTCGGGGATTTATGTTTTGGATCTCGGCTGAACTCGAGTATGTCCCACTGCGCCAGGCGTAGATGTTCCAACAGCCGCCAGGGTGTGAACGGCACTTCTTTCACGCATACTCCTCGCAACTCCTCGGGCAGTCCCTCTATCGCCTGGTCGAAGTCAGCATGGGCTCCCTTGCCGCGCAGGAGTTCAATTACGTGCCTCCGTAGGGAAGCATCCTGATCGGTGCTCGAACTTCTCTTTGAAATTCGTCGCTTCGCTTTGGATTTCATCCCAACCTCCGTTGATCCGACAGTGCCATCTAGCCGTTCGGCACAGTATGCACAATTTGGATGGTAGTGTGAACTTTTGGAATCGACGCAACGAAGACAGAACAGTGGGTACTCAGGCAGATCTTTCGTGGACGGGGGTCTCGCCCCCGTCCACGTCCTTGCGAATTCACAGAAGAAGAGACGTGCTCGCGGCGTGCTCCTTACCAGAGCAGCTTGAGCCCGAATTGCACTTGGCGCGACGAAGTTGATGTGCTGGTGATCTGCCCTCCCGTGCCGGAATCCACGGGCGTCGTCCCAGCGGTCGGCGTCACCGCAACGATGAGGCCGGGAGTGTTGAAGTTGGCGCGGTCCGTTATATTAAATATCTCCGCACGGAATTGCAGGGTCATGCGCTCGTGAATTGGCGTTTCCTTCGTCACGGAAAAGTCCCAGGTGGCAAGTCCTGGACCAATGAGCGTGTCCCGGCCAAGGTCTCCGAAGAAGCCACTAGTCGTCGGCTGAAACGCAAAAAGGTCTGGATTGAACCACTCGTTAACAGTTCGCGGCATGGCTGGCCCGTCGGTGGCTGCATTGAAGTTGGGGTTGAGGAATGGCCGGACCGGATTCTTGGTATCCCCGTCGTTGGAAGGGTTGTAGCTCAGTTGCGGAGTGAAAGGAAAACCGCCTTGGAGCGTCACGATACTGTTGACCGTCCAGCCGCCCAACACTCTGCCCATGGCGCCTTTCGTCCCATTTAACCAGTGTTTTCCTTGCCCGAAGGGAAGGTCATAGGTCGCGGAAATGACTCCCACGTTCCGCACGTCAAACGTCCCGAGCCCCCAGTCCGCACGGGGATCATAGGGGTTAGACAGCAGCGCCACATCGTTCCCTGCGGCCGTGGCGTTCAAGGAGTCGCCGTCGTCCAGCACTTTGGACCAAGTGTAAACGCCGCGCAGACTCAATCCTTGGCTGAAGCGGCGATTGACGTCGATTTGCAGCGCATTGTAGGAGCTATCGGCTTCGGACATCCAGGTCCAGCTAGGACCGAGCGCTGTGTTGGGCTTCGCCGGCGCTGGGCCGCCGATCGGAGGGATGTAAAAGGTGCCGGCGGGCAGCACGCTGTTGGGCAAGGACGTAGGCGTGCCATTTGCAGAGAACGTCGTCAATGTCGTTACGCACTGCCCGACCGCACAAACGGACGGAGCAACGGCGTTTTCGTCCGCACCAACGAGTTCGTGATAGCCGTGATTGCCCACATAGCCAACCGTAAGCGAGGTATTGGGCGAAAGTTCTCGCTCGATGCGGAGCGACCAGGTCTCGATGGTCGGAGTGTACAAGTCGGGTTGCACGCCACCCGGCACGAGCGTCCCAGGGAAGGTGGTCGTGATTGGCACGTTGCTGGTGGTGGCCGCTACGGTATACGTGGGGTCGTACGGCGCGTTCTGATCGGCGCGATAGCCGAGTGCATCTTGCAGGTCGTAGTACATCCCGAAGCCGGCCCGAATGACGGTTTTAGGACCCAATGGGCTCCACGCAACGCCGAGGCGCGGCTGAGGCAGGAATTTAGAGCGATTCACGCTGAATAGCGAATTCCCAGTCACCGGCAGGCAGGGCGGCGTAGATTGGCACTGCACCACGCCGTTGCTGAGCCCGTAATTCGCGGCGCGACCGTCGGCTTCGTTCCAGCCGGTGGTGGATTCGTCGCGAAAACCGAGCGAAAGCGTCAATCGCGGGCTGAAACGAATCACGTCCTGGACAAAAAAGGCGGCAAGCAGGGAGCGCCAGCCAAGAGGGGTCGGCGTAGGATCGTATAACAAGGTGGGAGCAGCCGAACCGGAGACAAGCGCATTGAGCCCAGTGAAAGTCAACTGGCCGTATTGGCTGAGTGCGATCTCCTCGTTGGATTGGAATTGCTGCAACCAAATGCCGAACGTCCACTCATGTCTGCCGCGCAGGAGTGATACCTGATCGTCATAAGTGAAGAGATTTCTGGCCATGTGCAGGTTGCTGCCGTTGTTGCTGCCGGCCAGGCCCAGTTCCGTCTGCGGATTGGAGGCCTGGCTGCCACCGACAACTAGTGCTCCGACGAAGGGCACACTGGACAAAAACGGTGTCACGCCCGCTGCCGGCGTGCCAGGTGTTGGCTCGCCGGTGAAATAATATCCGGCACGAGAGAAGCCGAAACGCGCAGTGTTAATGAGATTCGGCGAGAAGACGTGGTCTTCCTGCAGGCTGAAGACTTGTTCGCGGAGATCGATGAGATCGGTTGAGTAAGGATCGAGGACAGTTGCCGTATCGCTATAGCTGTCGTCGACGGTATAGATCGCGCTGCCAGAGTCATGATCGGAAAATTTGTGATCGAGGCGCGCGGTACCGAAATCCTCGCGGATGGTTTGTAAGGGACTGCTGCAATAGTTTTGTATGCCATCGGCGACCCCGCGGGAGTCAGTGAAGACGGGAGTGTCGCTTAGTGCAGGGCAAGTTCCCATCCCTTGAGATCCGCTCGGGGGCGGCGCCGGCCACAGGTTCATCAAGTTGAATTTGGCGACGAGTGGGTCGAGGAGATTGGCCTCGGCTCGTGAATTCGCGTCGGGAACGAGCGCCACCGAAGTTTCGTCCAGGGCTTGGCGGAAACCTTCATAATTCATGAACAAAAATGTCTTGTCCTTTTGGATGGGACCGCCCATGGAGACGCCGAACTGATTTCGTCGAAACGGAGGAGCGGACGAACCCGCATCGAAGTAGTTGCGCGCGTCTAACGCATTATTTCGCAGGAACTCGTACACCGAACCATGCCATTGATTCGTTCCAGATTGCGTTACGATGATGACTTGACCGCCGGGTTTCTGCCCGTATTCCGCATCGTAGCTGTCGCGCAGGATATTGAACTCTCTTACAGCATCGATGCCCAATAATTGGCCGCTCGCGCCGCCGGGCGTCATGTTGTTTTCCGCGGCGCCGGTGTATTCGATACCGTTGAGCAAAAACAAATTCTGCTGGGGCCGGTTGCCAGAAACCGAAAACATGTTCGCGGTAGTGGAATTGGAGATCCCCACCAGGCCGCCCGTTTTCTCCCAAGTGAAGTTGACGACGCCCGGATTTAGCGTCATGAGCTCGTCATAGCTGCGGCCGTTCAGCGGCAGATCCTTCACTTGCTGCTCCCCGACCAAGCCAGAAATGTCCGCGTTGGTGACGCTCACCGGAGGCGCGTCCTCATTCACCGTGACTCGCTCTGTGGTCTGCCCGAGGCGCAGCGCGAGGTCAACCTCGGCTTCTTGCCCTACCACCAGATGAATTCCCGTGCGTACTTCTTCGAGGAATCCTGATTGCTTGAAGTGAACCTCGTAAGGTCCTACGGGCAGGGACACTACGCGATATCGGCCCATATTGTCGGTGACTAAAGTACGAACCAATCCGGTATCCACGTTCGTCACCGTGACGTTTGCTCCAGCTACAACCGCGCCCGACGGATCTGTAACGGTGCCGAAGATGGCCCCGGAGTCTTGAGCGGAAGCTAGCGGCGCAAGCAAAAACGGCAGCAAAAACAGGATAAGGCCGGCAGCAAATCGCAAGCCGTGAAGTTGCGAACGCCGGTGGATGACGCGCCTTCCTTCTCCGCGCCGCGAGATAAGAGCCTTAACGAAATACGATCTCATTTGAAAACCCCTTTTTCAGTTCGACTAGGAGACAATGGAACGCACCCGAAGGCTTACGTTTTAATACGTTACGAATAGATAAGTCAAGCCGATACGAGACGATGCAGATGGGGATATTGCTGTTAAACCTGCCATTTCAGGTTCGCTCAAAGCTCGTGGAGCGGCTGTACTTTTATATGGATGGATATATAATACCGACCTATCTCAATACATATTGCTGGTAGGTGAATTAATACGGTTTTAAAAAGTCGAGTCCCGGTTCCGCCATCGGCAAATCACAATGGCACGCGAAAAACTGATTACGCCTCGCGAAGCGGCCCAAATCCTGGGCATCAGCTATCCAACCGTAAAGCAGTGGATTTACAAGAAAAAGCTGCAAACGGTTAAGACGGCGGGCGGGCATCATCGGGTCCCGGAGTCGCAGCTCGATAAGTTTCTGCATCTCGCTTCTCAGCGAGGCGATGTCAGTCAGCGAAGATCGACCTTTCGGCGTATAAGCGGACGGAATCACCTGATTGGCAGAGTGATCAGCATCAAGATCGATGATTTAATCGCTCAGGTCAGCGTGGTGATCGGAGGTCAGCGCATCAACGCAATCGTGACCGCGGATGCTGTTCGGGAGATGCGGCTGAAGACAGGCGAAACCATTGCCGCGCTGATCAAGTCCACGGAAGTAATGCTCCTTCGACCATAGGTCTAGAGCATGGAAATAATGAATCCATCGCGCAGGTCCGGGCCGCCAGCGAGTTCGGAGGATCGATGAAAGCCTTTCGCCTGATCTGTTGTCTCTTGTTCGCCTCTCAGCTGTCTGGAATCGCAGCCGCGCAAGAATTGCGGGTCGCGGCTGCAGCGGACCTGCAGTTCGTTTTTCAAGAAGTGTCGGCTAGATTTCAAAAGGAAACGGGCCATGACGTTAATCTCACTTTCGGCTCCTCCGGAAATTTCTTTTCGCAGATTCAGAACGGCGCGCCCTTTGACATGTTTTTCTCGGCTGATGTTGATTATCCCGCGAAACTTGAGGCAGCGGGATTAGTGGAACCGGGAACGCTTTCTCGGTACGCCACGGGGCGAATAGCGCTGTGGGTGCGGAAAGGATCGCCGATCGACATAAATCAAGGTCTCCAGATCTTAGCCGATGGCGGGATGCGTAAGATCGCCATCGCCAATCCAGAACACGCACCCTACGGGCGCGCCGCTGTTGCCGCCTTGCAACACGAGAAAATCTATGACAAGGTGCGCGACAGATTAGTGCTGGGGGAAAATATCGCGCAGGCTGCGCAGTTTGTAGAGTCCAGCAATGCGGATGTCGGGATTCTCGCGCTTTCTCTGGTGTCGGCGCCTCCTTTGAAAAGCGAAGGAAGGTACTACGAAATTCCCACATCCTTCTATCCGGCGATCGATCAAGCTGTGGTGATCCTAAAATCCTCGAAGCAGAAAGAGATCGCCCGGCAATTCCTGAGTTTCCTCAAGCGCCCGGAAATCGCCGATGTCATGCGCAGCAACGGTCTAACCGTGCCAGAATCGCAGCGCGGCAAAGGGAAAGCGGCGCCGTGAGCGTGAGGACTCGGAGAGTGTGCGCATGACCATCAGGTTCCTAAGTTAAGAAGCTTTCACTCATGGACTGGCCTGCGATTCTACTCAGTTTAAAGCTCTCATCTTTGGTATGTGGATCTCTCCTGCTCATCGGTACGCCAATTGCCTATTGGGTGACTTTCTCCCGCTGGCGTTGGAAATTCCTCGTCGAATCGGTTGTGGCGCTGCCGATTGTGCTGCCGCCAACCGTTCTCGGTTTCTATATCCTGGTGGCGATCGGTTCGCAAAGCCCTATCGGACGAGGTTGGGCGGCATGGTCCGGGCATGGACTCGCGTTCACCTTTGAGGGCTTGGTCGTCGCTTCTTGTCTGTACAGTTTACCCTTCGCCGTCCAGCCGATGACCGTAGCGTTTTCCCAGGTCGATCATCAACTCATCGAGGCCTCGTCAGTCCTTGGCGCCTCCAGGTTGCGGACATTTACTCGCATTATCCTGCCTCTTTCCGCGAACGGTGTGATCACCGCGGCGGTCCTTAGTTTCGCCCACACGATGGGGGAATTTGGCGTAGTGCTGATGGTTGGCGGAAACATTCCCGGCGTCACACGGACCGTTTCTATCGCGATCTATGATGAGGTCCAAAGCCTGGACTACCTCACGGCCAACAGAACGGCATTGCTACTCCTGTTGTTCTCTTTTGCGGTGCTTTCGGTGGTCTATGGGCTCAACCGAAAATTTTGGGCGGCGTGGCCGCTGCAGCGGTAAGCACCCGCTGAGGAATGATGCAGCTTTCCGTCAATCTGCAGAAGCGTCTCTCGGCAAACTTCGCTCTTGACGTGAAGTTCTCAGTCCCTCCTGGCATTACGATGCTGTTTGGCGCATCGGGTTCGGGTAAGACCACGCTGCTTCGTTGCATCGCTGGCCTGATTCGCCCGGACTCAGGTCAGATCAAAATCGGCGACCAGACACTCTTTGATTCCGATTCCCGGGTGGATGTTCCCGTACGTGAGCGCAAAGTTGGGTTTCTCTTCCAGAGCCTGGCGCTCTTTCCACACCTGAGCGTGGCGAAGAATATAGAGTATGGATTGAATGGACTCGACCGGGCCGATGCCCAGAAACGCACAGAGAATATTCTCAACTCTTTTCGCATCTCCGGCATTCGCAGCCACAAGCCGAGTGAGATTTCCGGCGGTGAGCGCCAGCGCGTCGCGTTGGCACGCGCGCTTGTCACGGACCCGCGCGTGCTGATGCTTGATGAGCCGCTCTCAGCGCTAGACTATCCAACTCAGTCCCAAATCATTGGAGATTTGCGCGCCTGGAACGCCGCGCGACATATTCCCATTCTTTACGTTACCCATTCTCAAAGGGAGGTGTTTGCCCTCGGTGAACGGGTCATCGGTCTCGAAAACGGCAAGATCCTAAGTGAGGGAACGCCCCAGGGTGTGCTGGAGGCGCCCGCGCATGAATCGCTGGCTCAACTCGCCGGTTTCGAGAATTTCTTCGACGCCACCGTCGTTTCCATCAGTAACGATTCCGGGACGATGCTTTGCAGGCTGGACGGGGCAGAAACGGAGGTGGAAGTACCGCTGTCCCGAGCCGAGGTTGGCGCCAACATCCGTATCGCAATCCGGGCGGGGGACATCATAATTGCTGGTGAGTTTCCGCGCGCGTTAAGTGCCAGAAACGTCGTGCCCGCCAGAATCATATCGCTGAGACGAGAAGGCGCGACGGTCATCGCGGAAATCGATGCGGGCCGGAACTTCGAAGTGCATGTGACGCCTGTTGCCTGCGAATCGCTGGGGCTGAAGCCGGACCGGCAAGTGTGGCTTGTAATCAAGACGCACTCGTGGCGCCTGGTGGCCCGGACGAGGGCCTCGGATCCCCCGCGATAGAGCGTGTTCTTGAGGCTGCTCGCTTGGGCTTCGGACGTGTTGCCATTCATTAAAAGGAGAATATGACCATGACCTTGTCGGCGCGGAATAGGCTGGTGGGAAAAGTGACGGAGATCGAATTCGGTGGTGTCGTGGCGTTCAAGTAGGAGAGAACCTCATCGAGAGCGTGATTACTAAGCGCAGCGCGGAAGAGATGAAGCTTAAAGTGGGAGATACGGTAGCCGCCGTGATCAAGTCCACCGAGGTAATGTTGGAGAAGAAGTGAGATTGTTTAGCGACTCAATGAGAGCACTGGCAAGTCTAGGACCTGCTGCGCGGACAAGCGGACAGCTCCGGTCAGCACAAATGCGACGATCACGATATAGCGAATGATGCATTCATAAGCAACTTCGAATGAGAGCTGGATTTGATCGCCGGACTGCCTTTCACTCGGCACGACCGTCGCGAAAATGCGCGACAATGTTGGCCCGGGAGCCTAGTTGAAACCTCTTGACGACCTGGCGCGTTCCCGGCGTAGCTGGTTCAGGACTCGGGTCGCCGCGGAATACTCGGGGTTCGAGGCAGCTATTCTTTCCACGTGCTCCAGCCGTCGGATTGCCTGATCGCGGTCGCCGAGGTTGGCGTGGGCTACGCCGGCGCACAAATACGGAGTGAGCCATTCTGGCGTTTTCCGAATCTGCTCCTCGCACAGGTCTCTAACTTCCGCCCACTGCCCGCGTTTTTCGAGTTCCTTGATAATTTGAAAGATTGCGAATTCGTCCCAAGTTGACGTTCCGCTTTCGCGGCCGGTCCGGATATGTTTGATCCCGCTGAATTCATATCGAACGGCTCCGATAGAGTTGGAATTGTCCATGCCTCACCCGTCCAAGGCCATTTCTGCCTGCGGCGCGTAATGTTAACACTACACTGTCTGCTTTCAAGTACAATCAGCGGGGCGCCCAAGGCGGTCGTGGTTGAAGTTGACCAGCGTCCGTTCTACACGACACTGCAAGGTATGAGACATATAAGACCGATATCTCTCAGTATTGCGATCCTGTTGCTTTGTGTACTTCATTCCGGTGCCCAGTCGGCCCCTGAAGCGAAACTCGTCGTGACAGGCGACGTTCCGACGCCTCTAACACTGAACGCCAGCGATTTGGCGGGCATGCCCCGCGAGCGCGTCGATCTGACGGAGCAAGATGGCGAGAAGACCACCTACGAAGGCGTGCCGCTTCAGGAGATCCTCAAAAAGGCGGGCATTCCGTTTGGGCGTCAGATGCGAGGTAAGGCCTTGGCGGGATATGTTCTCCCGGGGGCCAAGGACGGTTATGCCGTTGTGTTCAGCCTCGGTGAACTCGATCCGGACCTGGGCGGTGCGCGCATCATCGTGGCGGACAAGCGAGACGGCAAGCCCTTATTCGAATATCAAGGTCCTTTCCGATTGGTCATCCCTGCGGATAAGGAAGGCGCACGTTCTGTGCGGATGCTCGAAAGGCTGGAAGTCGCAAGCCTGCGAAAGTAATGACCAAGGCGAATAAGCTCTGGTATTTTCTTCTTGGTGTGCTTGCCGCGATCGGCGCGGTGAGGTTTGCGAGGTCGCAAACGCCTGCCGTCCCGAGCGACAACGGCGAGTATCAATGGAATCTGCCGAAGAGCTTTCCTAAACCCAAGGTCCCTTCCGATAATCCTACGACTTCTGCCAAAGTCAGACTCGGCGCATTTTTGTTCTATGACCGGCGGATGTCAGGCAATGGCACGCAGTCCTGCGCCACTTGCCATCAACAGGAGCTTGCCTTTACCGATCGCAAAGGGCAGGCGGTGGGCTCGACCGGCCAATCGCACCCGCGGGGAGCCATGAGCCTCGTCAACGTTGCCTACAGCGGAGTCTTGACGTGGAGCAATCCCAATGAACACAGCCTCGAACATCAAGCGCTTACGCCGATGTTCGGCGATCATCCGGTGGAACTCGGCTTGACGGGCAAGGGCGAGGCTTTCCTCGATGTGCTGCAATCGGACTCTGTGTATCTGGAGTTGTTTCCTGTGGCATTTCCGCGCGAAACAAACCCTTTCACGATCTCTAATGTCACAAAGGCACTCGCTTCATTTGAGCGGACGATTACCTCGGCCCGTTCTCCGTACGACTGGTATCACTACGGCGGGGACGATCAGGCGATCTCTGAATCGGCAAAGCGGGGTGAGGTTTTGTTCTTTAGCGCCCTCCTCTCCTGCTTCCGCTGCCATGGCGGCTTCAACTTCAGCGATGCGACCGATTTCGAGGGCAGGCGCGGCGGGGAAGTGCAGTTTCACAATACAGGTCTCTACAACATTGCCGGCGCGACCTCATATCCGCAGCCCAATGTCGGCATCTATGAATACACCTCAAAGCCCGAGGATGTCGGCAAATTCAAAGTGCCCACCCTCCGCAATATTGCGTTGACTGCACCTTACATGCACGACGGCAGCGCTAAGACGCTCGATGCTGTGCTGGATCACTATTCAGCCGGAGGACGCACGATTATGGGGTCTCCGAACGCGGGCGAAGGTCTTCACAATCCTAACAAAGATCCCTTAATTCGAGGCTTCCAGTTGTTGGCCCTGGACCGAGCGGATCTGATCGCGTTTTTGGAATCTTTGACCGACGATGAGGTCATTCATGACCCCAGGTTCGGTAATCCCTGGGCAAGCCCGAAAGCAGCAGCGAAATAGCGTCGCCGACAACCGCCAGGCTCCATGACCTGAGAGCCTTTTTCTAGACGCTAGGCGCTGATTGTGGCACTTGCACCGGCTAGCATGGCAGGGTTATGTCACAAAGCACGGCACAAATTCCGGCTCAGTCCAAAATTATGTGCAAAAGATTTCACACCTCTTTTTGGGTAATGGTTTTATAGGCGCTTTCCTTGTACAGTGCCGTCCGTCCCCGAAGTAATCCAGCTTTGATTTTGTGTCGCACGTCTCGGCAGTGGTAAGCGACGGCCATCTTTAATCTGATCTGAAGTTAGCGGTTTCATAAAACTAAGCGGCGAAATGGGCCCTTCCCCCAGTCCGGTCCCTGGTTCCGCACCTCGGTGCGTGCTGTCCCGGCTCGTGTGTCGCTGTACGGCTTTCGCCTTGCTGGCGACCGTGGCGTTCGTGGGATTAACTATCCATAGCCGCGGTGCCGCACCGCATGAGATCGCTAGTAAAACTCCATCGCCGAGAGGTCCGAAAGTCTCCCTCGAAAGCGCGCGACAGGCGGCTCAATCTCCTGTTCGCGCGTATCCGCGTGCCGCAATTTTATCCGGCACCATTCTCGGCAGCGCGCCAGCTCGTACTGAGGCGCAGAATCGCGGGCCATCGCCGGTGCCAAGCGTGGGTAAAGTAGCTGCCCATGTGCCCGCTGCCGCGACGCAGAATGCCTCCCTCACCCGCGCAAGAGCGGTTGCGAATTACACGAGCCTTCCGTTGATGTTCGAGGCGAACCAGGGCCAGACCGATCCGCAGGTGAAATTTCTGTCGCACGGGCCAGGCTACACCCTCTTTCTGACGCAGAAAGAAGCTGTGCTATCGGTAATCGAGCCTGCGAAAAATGCGCCGGCGCCGCAAGTTAGCAGTGATGCGCCCGCGATCGAGACTCGCCTCCAAGCGGCTGCTCTCCGCGTAAGATTTTCAGGCGCGACGGTCGCGGCGGAGGTCACCGGCAAAGATTCATTGCCGAGCCGAACCAACTATTTTCTGGGCAACGACCCCAAGCAGTGGCACACCGGCGTCCCGAATTATGCCGCCGTGGAATATCACGGCTTGTATCCGGGCATTGACGCCGTTTTCCACGGCGACCGTCAGCAGTTTGAATTCGATTTTGACGTCGCGCCCGGCGCCGATCCGTCGATGGCGGAATTGGAAATTGATGGCTCCGCGAAGCCACGCGTCAACGCTCAAGGAAATGTTGTGCTGAGTGTTGCCGATCAAACCGAAATAACGCTCGACAAGCCTGGCGTCTACCAGGAGATTGCGGGACAGCGCCGCGAGGTCGCGGCCAATTTTGTCATACGAGACGGAAATCACGTTGGATTCTCGCTGGGCAAGTACGATCGCTCGCTGCCGCTGGTGATCGACCCGACGTTCACTTTGCAGTATTCGACTTATTTTCCTGCCATCGGCGGAGTTGCCTTGGGCCCTTCGAACAGCGTTTATTTGGTTGGCACAACAGGTTCGACAGTTTTCCCGACTACTCCTCCTCCCAATTCTCCGATTCCGAGTACCACTGCGGCCCAGACCTCATGCCAGGCATGCTTGCTCTATGGTTTCAGTTCAGCGTTTGTTGCCAAGTTTGACCAGAATCAAACTCTGCAGGACTTCACATATCTGGGGCCGTTTGCAAATCCTCCGCCTGGCAGTGGAGAAGAAGGCTTGATTGGCGGGGCAGCCGGTTATGCCATCGCGGTGGATTCAAGTGGAAATGCCTATATTACCGGGCAGACCAGCTCGGAATACTTCCCATATGGGTCCCCGTACGTGATTCCGACCCCCCCTACCGTGACCCAAGTCCCGTACCCTGGGGGTCCATTTGTCTCGGAACTGAGCAGCGATCTCTCGGTTCTGGAGAACTCCACCTCAGTAGAAGCGGGTGGTTCGAGCCGGGACCAAGGAAACGGAATCGCGTTGGATGGTCAAGGAAATGTCTACGTTGTCGGAACGACAACTACAAAGAATCAGGTTACGTCCGCCGCAGTGCAAAGTACATTTACCGGCTACCAGGCACCCTTCGTGGCGGAGCTTAACTTTTCCAGATACGGGACGACTCCCTTTTACTTCACCTATCTTCTGGGAAGCGGTACAAACGGCAGTCTAGATGTCGGATCATCGATCGCAGTGGATCAAGCGAACGGCAATGTCTTTGTTGGCGGCAGCACCATAGATGCGACTCCGCCTCCGACTAACATTCTAGGCCAGGGGCCTCGTTCCTTGTTTGCGGTTATATTTTCGGGTTTTGTGGCGGAGCTGAATCCCATCACGACCCCGGATGCGCTGCTGTACTTCAGCTATCTGGACGGCCCCGATCAAAACAACGGGCCTACCCGGGTCATCAATGGTACTGAGATCATGGCGTTGGGCATAGATGGAGCGGACAACATCTATGCAACAGGCACAACGGATGAACCTCGCCTGCCAACGACGACGGGAGTCGTGGGCGGCGCCTCGGGCACTGCGACAAGCGTGTGTCAGCCATCAGCATTCAGCACCACGACGTTTAACCTGTGCCCGCGAGGGTTTATTGCTGAATTCAATCCCAATGTCTCTGGCACGGCATCGCTGACGGCGGTCAGTTATTTCGGGGGCATAACGCCGACTCCGCCGATTATTAACCCGTATGTCGCGCAAGGCAACGGAATCGCTGTGGATCAAGGCGGAGACATATTCGTCACTGGCGGCGTGGCCACCAGCGATTTTCCCGAACCTGGTCTCACCCCGGGCGCCGCGCAAAATTATCAGCCCCTTTCAGGCCAGGGTACGTTGTCTTGCGCAACGCCATGCGAGTCCGGCTTCCTCGTGGAGTTTTCGCCGGGCGCCACGAACGTTTATTATTCAACGTACTTGAGCGGGAGTAGCGGCGCCGACGCCTCGGGCATCGCGCTGGATAACACCTCAAACGTCTACCTGGTGGGAAGTACTGGCTCCGCAGATTTTCCCACCACGCTGAATCCTCTATACACAAGTGCGCTCGGTGGATTCTTTTCCATTCTGGCTTTTCCAGCAAACCAGCCACTGATTGACTTTAGTCCGCCAAGCACCAATTTCGGCAATGTTGCCTCCGGCCAGACCATGCTGACCGTAAAGAATGTGGGCACGAATACACTGTCGATTCAAAATGTGAGTGTCAACCTCACAAGCCCCCGAGGCGCCGCCAACCCGTTCTCCGAAACGCCCGGCTCTTGCACCGGAGCTACTAGTTACTCTTCTATGCCTTCGGGTTCCTCCTGCACTTTTGCACTCTCGTTCAATCCCACGGTGGGGCAGCCCTACCGCGGATCGATCACGTTCGTGGACAATGTGCTGCAAGGCGCCCCGGACCAGAATTACATAGGCGACTACGACCAGACCTATTTTCTCGAGGGAAACAGTACCGGCTTCGGTGCGACGCTGACGTCGATTACGGTGTCGCCATCGACTCCGACTATCCAGGTAGGGGGGACGCTACAATTCACTGCTAATGGCGGCTTCAGCGACGGATCTATGCAAAGCGATATTCAAGGGGTCACCTGGAGCGTGAACCCCGCGAGCACTGCGGCTAGGATTGATTCAATCGGTGGCCTGGCCACAGGGCAAAACGTGGGTACCGCGACGATCCAAGCGTCTAAAAGCGGCATAAATGGAACGACGGTTCTAACGGTAATGCCAGCGACCACAACGACGACGCTGGGGGCCACCTCTTCTTCAGGAACAACGATTTCTTCAGGAGCAACGATAGCCTACGGACAGTCTGTCTTTCTCACCGCCACGGTGACGTCGAACGGATCGGCACTAAATCAAGTACCGGTCACTTTTTATGATGGAGCGACTCAGATCGCAACCGCCATAATGACGGACATAATGGGGCAAGCGACCTTCGACGCAACCTCAACTACCCTCACGCCGGGCGCGCACTCCTTCACAGCGAGCTACGGTGGTAGCAACCCGAACTACAGCTCGAGTGGACCATCGGCGGCGATTGTTCTCACCGTATTGAGTCCCACCACGATTACGCTCACCTCGCCGGCGCCCAGCACGCATGTGCCCTTCGGGACGCAGGTGACTTTGACCGCGAACCTGACCGGTGGAGTTCCAGCGGTTCCAGTATCCGGCCAGATGCTAACTTTCTATGACACCCCGAGCGGGGGGCAACAAATGAGCCTCGGAACCGGGATGACGGACGGAAACGGCAACGCGTCGATAACGATTTCGACTCTTGCCATTGGCACGTACTCGCTCACCGCAAGCTTCGCCGGGAATTCCGCGTACATCTCAAGCACGTCCTCAGCGGTTTCGCTGACCGTCACAACACCGGTGACGCTGATATCGATCGCGGTTTCGGTCTCAAATCCGCCGCCGAATATCCTCGTGGGCGGGACAGAGCAGTGCATCGCTACCGGCACTTACAGCGACGCCTCGATGCAGAACATTACCGGCAGCGTGACGTGGGCCTCGGCCACCCCATCGGTGGCGACCATCAGCAATGCAGCTGGCACGCAGGGATTGGCCACCGGCGTGGGCCCAGGTACGTCGCAGATTACCGCGACGCTGGGCACTGTGGTCAGCCCGGCCGATACTCTGACCGTCACAACCCCACCCACCACCGCTATGTATTCTGTGGATTCTTCGAACACCCTCAATTTCGGGAATACGATAAGCGGCGCCACAGCAACAGAGGAACTCTCGGTCGGAAACACCGGATCGAACCCGCTCACGCTGATAAGCGCCACCGTCAGCGGAACGAATTCGCCGTTTTCCTTTGCCGGTCTATCCAACTGCAATGGATCCACTAGTACGCCGGTCACTCTGGCGCCCGGTCAATCCTGTACGCTGAACTTGCAATTTGCGGCTCCGCCTGCAGTCACCGAGCTCTACTCCGGAAGCCTGCTGGTTGTGGACACCGCCTCCAACAGCAACGTTTCGGGCCAGCCCGTGTCCGGAGGGATCCAACGGCACATCGTTTTGAACGGCAACGCCGCCCAAATGCTGGCGCATGGGCAGTTGACCACGATTGCCGGATCCACCGCTGCTCCGACCTCGTGTGTCGTTCCTTACCCCGTCTCGCGCCCCATCCCGCTTTGTAACGATGGCTACAGCGGCGACGGCGCGCTTGCAACTGCGGACTCGGCGCTCTTGAACAATCCTCAGGCAGTGGCGGTTGGTCCGGACCTAACGGTCTATATCGTGGACTATCTGAACGGTGCCATCCGAGCTGTGAGCCCAATAAACGGGAACATCTCGACAATCGCCGTATTGCAGCCTGTGGACGGACAGCCGAGCCTGACAACGGCTGTGGCTGCCGACGGCCTCGGGAATGTCTACTTTGGAGACAATCGGGGGAACATCTGGGAATACGGCCCTACGGGCTCCGCATCCACCACCATGTTTACCAATTTCACTGGCGGCCTCACAGTGAACGCACTGACAACAGACAGCCAAAACGACCTCTACGCACTCGTAGTACCAGGGCTGGGGTCGTTTGTTGAGGCGCCGGAAATATTCGAGTTCTGCAGCAGCAGCAGCAAAAATTGCAACGGCACCGGTGGCGGGACCCTAATCATTACCAATCAGGGTCAGGTTCAGTCTCAGTTGGCCGGTGTAGTACTTTCCGGCCTGGCCGCGGATTCACAGGGGAACGTCTATTCGTTCGCGGCGGGGACGAGCGGTTCCTTCCAGAATCAAATCGTCGAAATTTCTGGCGGCAATGTCACCGCTGTAAGTCCGCAGAATACCGCCGTGGCGGGCGGGGTAGAGGGCGTTCCCAGTTCAAATCTGACCATGGATTCCGCTGGAAACTTCTATCTCCTGGCCAATCAGGGCGCGTTGTTGGAGGAATATACGCCAACAGGACCGCTCGCCAACGCCACGGGAACATTAACCGTCCTGGCCGGCACAGGATTCAACGGATACAACAATCCCTACAATTCAAACCCACCGTTCAATGTCGCCAGCAATTATGATTTCGACGGGCCATTTCCAGCAATTCTAACGGACATCGATCAAGCAGGAGGACTCGGGATCGACCAGAATGGGGCCATTTACATCGCGGATACGACCAACAATCTGGTCCGCAAATTTATTAACCAACCGATTATTCCCCAGATCTTCTGGCCCACGCCTTCGCCGATCACTTACCCTGCAGCGCTAAGCCCAACACAACTCGATGCCATAGCCGTTCCGAGTTTACCGTTAACACCCTCGACCCCAGCGATTTCAGGGACTTTTCTTTACATGCCGTCGTCAGGACAGGTGCTTGGCGCGGGGCCGAATCAACCGTTGACTGTTACCTTCACGCCGACAGACACTGCCGATTTCACTTCAGCTTCTGGCGCGACGACAATAACGGTCTATCAAGCTTCTACTACTCAACTGACCACTTCACCACAGTGGCCGGTCATAGGCGCTCCTGTGACCCTTTCTGCCACCGTCTCCCCAGCCTCAGTGGACGTAGGTACACCACCCACTCCGACGGGAACTGTAACATTCCTCTATAATTCGGCACCGCTGGGCCCGCCGGTCATTCTTTCCTCGGGCAGCGCATCCTTGAGTGTGACCACCCTCCCGGTTGGAACAGATTCCATTACGGCCAGCTATAGCGGAGATACGGTTTTTTCCGCCTCGATTTCAGCAGGGGTGAGTGTCGATGTTGGTTCGCCGATCGCGTTCTTCCCCATGACAAGCTCCGCCCCCGTCGGGCCGAAACTTGTGGGCTCCGGTACCGGGCAAGGTGCGATTCAAGTCATGAACACGGGGGCACAGCCGCTGGTGATCACCTCTGCCGCAGTGACTCCGGACAATCAGCCACCCTCCGGGGGTGCGCCGAGTGACGCTCCTTTTCAGATGCTTGGCATGGAATGCACTCCAGGTGGGGAGCTCTCGCCGTTCCCGTTCACGATTAGTCCTGGCGCCAGTTGCTACATCATCGTCCTATATGATCCCACCGACGAGAACTTCGGCAGCCTTTCGTGTCCTGCCTCCCTAACGCCCACTAGCTCTCAGTTCACCTGCGACACGGTCCTTGTCACTGACAACGCGGCGACCAGCAACGCCCCCAACCAGCCCAATCAGAACCAGACGGCCTACACTCAGACCATCTGGATTGGTTCGCCTTACCAGGTCCAATCGGTAACGCAGGTATCTGTGTCAACGCCGGGGCCGGTTGCCGACGGCGCACCTGTGCTTCTCACAGCTCACGTAGGAAGTGGCGATCCGTTGTCCGGTGCCAACATACCGACGGGTACGGTGCAGTTTGTATTCACCAATTCTTCGGGAGCTATGAGAACTTTAGGTACTGCCACATTGTCACAAGGGGTTGCGACTTTGACGACGCTTGCCCTTGAACCCCCCACCGACAGCATTTCGGCCACATATAACGGGGATTCGAACTTCGGTAACTCAACAACTTCCATGACGCAAACGGTTAGCGTAAATCCGCCCGACTACAACATCACCGCGAATCCCGATTCAATCACGCTGGCCGCCGGTCAATCAAACGACGGCGTTTCCGGGGATCCCCCTCCGATCACAATCACTGTAACGCCGAGCGATGTCTATATCGGCACGGTGACCATCAGTTGTGGGGGCCTACCCGTTTACATCACCTGCCAGTTCACTTCACCGACCGGCCCGCCCACGTCAGGGAGCGGTTCGCTCACCTTCAACAACCCCAGTGTGCCAGCGCCGGCTCAGACGCTGACGTTGATCATTATGGTGGGTGCCACGACCGGAATGCTGGAGCGGCGCAGCCCTGTTCTGCTGGCGATGGCGATGCCGCTCGGCCTGCTGGGCTTCCTCCCGATGATCGGCAGAAACCGCAAACGCCTGCGACTATGGATTGTCCTCGCAGCGCTAACGCTCACGCTGGGAGGTGCCATTGCCGGATGCAGCAGCAGCGGCAGTAGCTCTTCGAGCGGGGCGACGACTACGCCGCCGGCCGGCGCGCAAAGCTTCACTGTGACCGCGTCGGGATCGTCTTCCTCAGGGACGACATCGCACCAGTTGCAATTGACGATCAACATCAAGAACTAAGGATGCCTTATCGACTCTCGTGTTTGCGTCGTACAGGCCGATTCTAGCTTTCGTAAAACATGTGGTTTGTGAAAGCCCTTATCCGCCGTTTGCGAACACAAGGAATCAGCCACTTACAGCCGCCGATTCCTTGGAGATTTTTGAAAGGCGCTGTGCGGCCTGATAGACCGTCCCGACACTAACGCCCATCTCACGCGCGAATGGACGGCCAGGACAGCCCCGACGCGCGCAGAGCCGCTATCCTCGCTACGTCCACACTTGCACGCGGTCTCCCGATGCGCCGTCCTTTGGCGCGAGCGTTGCGAATACCCGCCTTAACCCGCTCCTGAATCAGCGCCCGCTCAAATTCAGCCATCGCGCCAATGATGTTGAACATGAGTCGTCCGCTGGCTGTGGTCAGGTCCAGGTTTCCGTCCACCGCAACGTCACCACGATCACAACATCCACGCGCTTTGTTGGACGTCCGAGGCGCTTGCCCTTCGCAGGTGCCCGCCTCGCCTTTCGCAAGCGATGTGCGGTGCGCCGCCTCCATCACGAAGCAAGGCAATCCGCGAATCGCGCGCCAGAGTCTACTGGTATCACTTCATTTTCAGCGCGGAGCATATCCAGGAGAGTAGACCCGGCCTCGCTTGAAACTTGCCATTAGTGCTTCCCTCCTCTCAGCTCCTTTGTTCGCCGTCGTCGCCACTGCTCCCCATGCTTCGCCCACCACCGCCGTTTCGCGACTAGACCCGCGCACTCATTGCTGCAATGGACCTGATCTTTGCGCCGTGCGATGAAGCGGGGTGCAGGACAACCCGGATTTCGGCAGGATCGAAGATCACCAAAATTCGCTGCAAAAGTATTTCGGGGTAGATCCGCTCGTCGATAGCCGCGGGGTCAATCCATGCATTGGGCCGTAGGCTGAAGCCTGTGGCGAGGGTAGGCGTTCGCGCTAAGCTTTCCCGTCATTCCTCACTGAGATTTTATTCCCGCTGAGTCACAGCAGCAATCCCGTCTCACTGTTCACTCTGAAATCGATTTTTGTTTTTCCTATAGATCAAGGTTCGCCTGCTTGTCGGGGCATTGCTCCACGCGATGCTGACGGCGAGCGACAATAACCGCAGCTTCTACTTGGTCGATTTCCAACGGAGATCTGAGGGTGCGTGACGGGCTACTCGGGCGCGTCCGGGCGGGACGCAGTTCGCCCGCCCGATGAATGATTTTCCGCGCCGAGGAACTTTTCCTATTTATGATCTGGCTGATTGCCCTGGTGGCCGGACTGATAGCCGCTCTCGTAAGCTTTCTGGTCTTCGTCTTTCTTGAACTTCCTCTTCTTGGAGTGGTCAAGGTTTTTCGCGCTGTCATCGCGCCCGTCGCGCACTCCTACCTGATAGTTTTTGTTCTTTGAATAATCCTGATCATGTTGTTCCTGTGGTGACCCGGACCCCGCAGCGTGTGCCGTGCCTCCAGCGATACCGAAACACAGGACCATGGCTACAATCCACACACATTGCTTCCAATTCATTCGCATTCGCATAAACCCACCATTCCTCTCATCGTTTGTGCTTTTTCGCACTTCGCAAACCTTTCCCTAGGCAACCTGATTCTATGAGCATCCGACTTTGGGTCTCTGCCCCGTTTTCGCACAGTCTTGGATTTTGTCCGCGATTCATTCGGCATGGTTTCGGCCCGAAAAAGCGGCGTACCTTATGCTGCAAATCGAGGCTGATTCGAGCGAATCAGCCTCCTATTGTGGTGATGATTGTTGTTAGCGGCGGAAGTAGATGCCCACATCGAAGCGGTCGTGATCCCAATCCGCCTTACGATCTTTGCACCAGTTCCGGTCTTGGTCCATCTTGGCGACGTCGCGATTCACTTGGCGGCTCTTTTCGCCGTAGCGGCTCGCGTCGTGGTCAATCCGGGATCGATCCGCCTCCAGTCGGCGATTGCAGTCGTCCTTATAGTCCCGATCTGCCCTGGCAGTGGTGCCCATGGCCAACATTAACCCTCCGGCCAGCGCGGTACTGAGCAGCAGCCGACTCCAAACTTTCTTATCCATCACACTATCCTCCTGGGCAACAAGGCTGTTCTGGGCTGGTCGAGACCCTTTGCGAGGCACTGGAGTCGTGCTCGTCGTTCCAATCAGCTTTCACAGTTCACGTTGCCCTTCTTTCCCACGCCAATCCTAAGTCATGGGGACAAGCATTTCTGTCTGATAAGGAACACATTAAGTCTAGTCATAGAATGCGGTGGTAGTAGGGGAATCGAAATAGGCTTCTTTGGAGGCCGCCCGACTTAGCCCATTTCGAAAGTTTTACCGTAGAGTACTTGCTTGCGGTTAATCCGCCCGATCGTGCTCACTTCTTGCGTACGGAGAAGCTGCGGGTTTAAACACCAACGGGGCCATCAAGGATCCGGGATAGCGGAATCTGTACTGTCAACGTTGTCCCCTTGCCTCTTGAGCCCCTGACTGTAAACGTACCGCCAAGGGCAAGGGCGCGTTCGCGCATGCCGGTAATCCCAAGTGAAGTATGGCTAACAATCAGGTTCCTGTTGATGCCCTTCCCATTGTCCGTCAACGTTAGAATCAGACCGTTTTTTCTCTTCATTAAAGCGATGACAGCTCGCGAAGCCTCTGCATGCCGGGCAACATTCGCAAGAGCGGCTTGGACGATCCTGAAAATAGATACTGCCGCCAACCGGTCAAACTTGGCTTGTGCGGCATTGGTCTTAACCGTGCACCGTATTCCAGTGTGCCCCTCGAATTCCCTGGCTTGCGATTTCAACGTTTTAACCAGGCCAAACTCATCCAAAACGCCTGGGCGCAATTCAGTTGCGATGTTCCTTACCGACCGAATCAAGCCCGTCGTGGTGGCTGATAGCGATTCGATTTTCTCCCGCAACGGCTGCTGCCCGGGAGTCAGGTTGCGCGATATCCAGGACAATCCTAAGTGCAAGCTAGTGAGCGACAGGCCAAACTCATCGTGAAGCTCGCGGGCGATTACGGCCCTCTCATCCTCGCGCACCGATAGCATGTGTGCCACGAGGGCACGCAATTGGTCCCTCGAATTCTTGAGGTTCTCTTCCGCCTGCTTCAAACGAACAAGCGTGACGTGACGCTCGCCGACAATCGCATCCACCTGATGGGTCCGCAAGGCGTGAATGAGTTCCTCGGCCTCCTTGATCTTGGTCTCCAGCTCACGGTATGGCAGTTTCTGGTTACTCATCGCTGGACAGGGGTCAGTCTGAGTGCGGCGAGGACTTGCCAGGTATCATTGAGGTTACCCAACACTGTCACCTTCGGAAGGGGCTTGATCAGGATCAGCGTGGGCGTCACGAGCACTTTATTTTCGTAAGCGGTAGAAGGGTCCTTCAGTACGTCTACGGTCTCGATTTTGTAACTTCCGTTGATGTGCTCTTCGCAGATCCGCGCTAAATTCCCCCTGGCTTGCGAGGAATTTGATTCGTTACCGGCCACAAACAGCCTGAAGAGATAAGTCTCGCCTCGAGGCTTCGCGTATTTTCGGCTCCCGCGGTTGCGAGCTTTCATCATCGGGCTCCACTTCGTTACGTACTTTTATCGGATACGCCGATATGCCCACGGCGTAAGTACGCTAGGCTTTCACCATCTCAATACCTTCATCAGTGATGCGGAATTCATGGAACTGGTCAGAATGTTTCGACCCTCTTGATTTCATGACGATCAACTGGCGCGACATAGCGCCACCGGTGAGGCGATGGCGTAAAAGGACGATCGTATCGATGATGGAGGAGATGCTAATTCCGCTGATGTCCTCCGCTATATCTAAACCCGAATTCTGGTTGATATAGATGCAGGTGATGCCGCGCTCTTTACAGGCGTTCAGAAGCCGCGTCAGGTATTCAAACGCAGCCTGATCCGAGCCCATGCGCTTGCACGCCGAGATCGCATCCACGACCACGTGCCGCGGTTGAAATTCATCCAGCTCCTTCAGGGCACAAAACAAGTGCTCCTCCACACCCATGGCTTCCGGCAAATAGGACCGGACCAGTAACTTCCCCGTCTTGATCAGCGGCTGGAGGGAAAGTCCCGAGCTAAGCATGTTGCTAACGAGTGATTCTGGCGACTCCTCGAAATTGAGATAAAGAACTCGCTCGCCTCGCAGGCAAGCGGCTCGCGTGAAAACGCAGGCCAAAGTGGTCTTTCCCGCGCCGGCGGTTCCCGCGATCAGGATGCTAGTCCCACACTTGTAGCCGCCCGCGAGCACGTCATCCAGCCCAACCTGGCCGCTTGAGACTTTGGGGCCGGGGGGGCGGTGCTGCAAGACGTTGCTGGATATCGGAACGATGTTGATGCCGTCCTCATTGATGATGAAGGGATACTCATTGCGGCCATACCCCGAACCACGATACTTGATCACTCTCAAGCGGCGCGTGCTGATCTGGGCAGCGACGCGCTGGTCTACGTGAATCACACAATCCGCCATGAAGTCCAGAAATGCATACTGGGAAGGAACTGTTTCCTGCGGGACAGCCTTGACCGTCATGATCGTGGTCAATCTCCGGTCCAGCAGCCATCCATGGAGCGCATACAGTTCTTGACGCTCGCGCTTTGGGCTATCGTACAACTGCAAGAGCGCGTCCACTGCATCAATAAAGATAAGCTTGGCACGCATGGACTTGATCCGCTGATCGAGGATAGCCAGCAAAGCATTGATGGAGAACTCGCCTGAGACTACCGCTTTGGGATCCAAACGCGCATCCATCAGGCAGAGTTTGTTTTTCCTCTCTAGCCGAGCCAAATCCCATCCCCAACTCCAAGCGTTTTGGCGCACGGCCGCAGGGCGTTCCTCGAACAGGACCAGAATGCCCGCCTGCCCGGCGTTGGCGCCGTGTAGCAGACACTGCAAACCCATTATGCTTTTGCCACTCCCGGGACCACCGCTCAGAAGAGTCAGGCGTCCGGCCGGAAAGCCGCCGCCTAGCACCAAATCCAATCCGGCAATGCCTGTCGACACCTTCGGAAGGTTCTTCTTACGTTTCTGAGATCCTCGTGCGTTTGTTGTTTCTGCCCTTCGTTTTGCTGTGGCCATCGCGGCCCGTCCTTTGTTGCAGGCTAACCCTGAGATTGTGGCACGTCTCTTCTGGCAATCCTATCCTACCGAAAAAGGAATGCATAATTTGTCGTGAGGGACACATACGCTATCGAACAAAGCAGAACTGCATGATATTCTGAGTCTATGGTGACCGTCGCGCTGGCTGACGACCATGCCGTCGTCAGGCAGGGGTTGCGCCTCTTGTTGGAATCGGATCCAGAATTTGTGGTTGTGGGCGAAGCGACTAACGGGATTGAGGCGCTCAAACTGGTCAGGCGCCTGAAACCCAAAGTGCTAGTGGTCGATCTGGTGATGCCCGGCATGGACGGTCTGGAAACCGCACGCAAGGTTTCCCGCCTGAAATTAGATACGCGTGTGGTCATCCTTACAATGTTCGGAGACGAGCCTTATTTGTTGGATGCCCTCGGAAGCGGCGCGTCCGGCTATCTCGTCAAAGAGTCTTGTGCCGACGACCTTTTCCAAGCCATACGCGAGGTGGCTGCCGGCCGGTATTACCTGAGCCCAGGGCTATCCCAGGATTTCAGTCGGAGACATCTGCGCAAGCTTCATACCACTTTGCTGAAGCTCTTTCCTGCACTGGCAATCCGCCAGCGAAAGGAGTTGCAACGGGCCTTGGTGAAGGCAGGGCGGGGGGGGGAAAGAGATCGAAGCTTAGGCAAAAGGGGAGGGACACGTAGCCTCTAGTCTTGTACGACATTGAACCGTCTGTCCACCGTGGTCGTCCTAATCACCCTTCCCCTTAGTGAATGCGGGGCTTTTAATCGTTCCACGAACCCGAAAGAGAAACGGCAACTTGCCATCGTGGGTATCGGTCTCGCCTGCCCGGAGCGCCAATTTTCGGTTGCACAGACTCAACGATTTGAAGACGCGAGGCGCGAAGGGGTTTTCTGAACGGCCGATCGTCCGGTCAATCGCGCAGGACCACGCTCAGAAGGGAATTATTGATCTTCAGGGTGCCGTTGTATTCGATGAACCCAAGCTTCCTAAACTTGTTCATGAAATAATTTACCCGCGTGCGTGTTGTACCTACCATCTCGGCCAGCACCGTCTGGGAAACCTTTGGAAGTGTTAATGCTTGGTTCGGTTTGCCATAGCGGGCGAGCAGCAGCAGAGCACGCGCCAATCGTTTCTCGCTGGAGTTGAAGAGCTGATCGATTAGATCCTCCTCGGTGCGGAGGTTTCTGGTGACCATGTAGGAGATGAACCGGTCGGAAAACTCGTGCTCAGCGTGGAGGTGGCGAAGCATTTCGCTTTTTTCGATAACGAGCGCACGGCCCTGAGTCATTGCCGTTGCGGTCGCGATCCACAACGGCTGGCCCACCAGGCAGCTTTCGCCCAGAAAATCGCCGACCCCGAGAATAGAAACGACCGCCTCTTTGCCTGCGGCGGAGGTTACGGCAACTTTTATGCTGCCTTCTTGAATGTAGAAAACGTGATTGGCCGGATCACCTTGGGAAAAGAGTTTTTGCCTCTTCCGGAATTCCATCCGTCTCTTTGACACATCGGCGGAATTGAGATAGGCAAATACCTCGGAGGCAACTCCAGCTTCGACTTTCGAGCTTCGACTTTCGAGCTTAGGGCTTCGGGGTTGAATGCTTCGAGTTTCGCTTCGTAGTGGCATACTTAAAGTTAGAGGCAGCCTGAGGAATAGGGCTACGAGCGTCGAACTGCCCCTAGGATGGTACTGTAACCCGATTCTCTCCAAATCGCTAAATGTTTCAAATTGGGGCAGGGACTCACTTTGATGCTAAAAGGGGCGGCGATGGCCGGTACACTCGCGGCATGATCGCTGACCCGGCCGTGCTCGCTAACCCCGGTTTAGGCACGCGAGAGTGTACTATGGTTGCCATTACGCTTGTGTCTCCTTTCGGACACCTGCCCCTTTTCCCCTCCTGTCGGGTCTTCTCACTACATTGGCAAGTCTGATACAGCGTAAGGGGTAGAGCTATCGCCATCCTGAATCGGTATCTTGTTTACGGGAGCGATTTCAACCGGAAGATCCCCGATACCGATTCGCCCACTTCATTAATCCCGATTAGTGTCGGAGCGATGCGACTTCCTGTCGAAGGAATCATGGAAAGGTCAGGCTGGAACGGAACAAACCAGTACGGTCTGGTTGTTCTTGTTTCTCTGATCGCAACGACACTGCTCGTTGCCTATTCATCACACGCACAAGAAGCCGAAGCAAATCCGCCCAGTCTCGATTTGATTCTCGATTCCTTAGAACGAACCGCGCAGCAGAACCCGGCCCTCTCTGAGCCCTACGAAGTGACGCGGGAATATAAGGTATTCCGGGAAAACGATCCCATGCCCGTATCGCACATAATGGCCCAAATCAGCTTTACTCCTCCGGAAACCAAAACATTCCAAATCACCAAGACGGAGGGCAGCCCGAGAGGTAAAAGGATCGTAAGCACTATTTTGAAGCAGGAAATAGATTCCGCCAAGGACGGTCATCGGGGCGACATTACTCGATCCAATTACAACTTCACCTTGCTGCGCGAGCAAAACCTTGGTGCGGTTCCCGAGTACGTGCTGCACATCATTCCCAAGCGCAAGGAGAGGGGCCTGCTCCTCGGTGACATTTGGGTGGACGCCAAGACGTTCCGCATCCGCCAGATCGTCGGAGTCCCGCTCAAGAATCCCTCGATCTGGGTCGAGGACCTTCACATCACCGTCCAATTCGCCGACGTGAACGCCATGTGGTTACCCGTTTCTGTGGACGCCATCGCGACGATCCACTTTCTGGGCACTTACACACTTTCCGGTCTCGATGTGCTACCCGCAGTTGTTGCTTCGAGCGCGTCAAACCCCTGATAACTGCAAGTTACGATTTGGACGGCGGGACGATCTTTCTGACATGGTTGCAAGCAATCGGGACTTGTGGGCACGAGCCTTTCCAAGACCCGCCCCTCTAAAGAAGGCCCATTCAGATAAGTGGGACTGCCGCTAGAAAGCGCATCAGCACGGTAAAACCAGTGCCGACGCTAATGGCGCTGCAGGACTTTTTTCAAGGACTTGTATACTTCTGTTCGGCCATCGTTGTAGCTAATGAATCCTCGCTTCCTGAACCGATTCATGAACAGATTGACTCGCTGGCGGGTCGTGCCGACCATCTCCGCCAGAACTTGGTGACTTAGGACGGGAATCTCAACCGCCGCTGGACCTTTCTTATCCAAGCGTGCCAGCCGCAGAAGCACGCGTGCCAGCCGTTGCTCGGCAGAAGAAGTCATTAGTTCCGCCACGTGATCCTTGTACTTCTGGACGCTGGACAGCAGATAAGCCACCATGGCATTGGATGCCTTGTTCCTTTTGCGAAGCATTTGCATCATCTTTTTCTTCTGGATGGTGCGTATGGAGCTGGCGGTCAACGCGACAGCCGTGGACATACGAAGGGGGTAGCCTGCGAGGCAAATCTCGCCGAAGAAATCGCCCACCCCCAAGATGGCGGTAACCGCCGATGGTTGGTGTCTCATTCGGGTGGTGAGCCGCACTCCTCCCTCTTGAATGTAAAAGAGCGTGTAAGCAGGCGCGCCTTGCTTATAGATGTTCTCTTTATTCCGATAGCGTGATACCTTGCCGCCCAGGCCGGCTCCTGAAGAAAAACCACCAAGGGGCGAAGCCCTCTGCTCCATACGTTTCATAGGCCGGTGCACTCTTTCTCTCGATTTAGATCCATGCTAACAAGCTCAACGCAACCCGCCGACCAAATAGACGACGACCACGATGAGCAGGACCGTCCCGACAATCCCCAGGCCCCCGCGTGAACCCCATCTGGAATACCCGTAATAGCCGCCGCCTCCGCCGAACAACAACAGCAGAAGAATAATCAGTAGTAGCATCGAAGGTCTCCTTTCCGTTTGTGACCCTGAATTCCTCTCATGCACTTCACTCCGATCGTGCCCTTACGGTTAAAGGCTTCGGTTCCGATTCGTAGTCCGGGCTATGACTTGTTGCTTGCCCCCACGACCAGCAAGACGACCCCTCCAACCAATGCCAGCCCTCCAAGTATTGGAGGAAGGGGAATCCGCTCATGAGTTTCGGCGGTGAGATGCACCGATCCCACGTCGAGAACTCTCCTCTCACGCGTGTAGTTGATGCCTTGATAGGCGAGAACCAGCGCGCCCACAACGATCAACAAAATCCCAATCCAAATCATCGGTTTCATGTTTAGGTCACCTCGACTAGGCAACTCTTCGGCCTTGAACGAGATTAATTACGAGAACAACGACGGCCAACACCAACAGGATGTGGATGAACCCACCCAAGGTGTACGAAGTGACCAGTCCCAAGGCCCACAGCACGAGCAAGATCACGAAAATTGTCCAAAGCATGGTCGTCTCCTTTCCAAGAACCGACTCGAGTTCCTTTGTCCGATTCCAACTGTGTCAGAACAATCTTTGAAGGTGTGCCGTTGGCCCATCTCGCGATGACGAAATAGGCCAACGGGGGCTCGATTGCTCGGGCGAGTTTGACGGGCATTGCCACCGCCGTTAGTCCACATAGACGGTGATTGCAATGCGAGCGCCAGGGTAAGACGGGTTGTACAGAAAATACCCGCCGTCGACGTAATCCACGTAAACGTCATCGGTATAGTTCCAGCCTGACGGCCACGGCTCAAGAAATCCGAACCAAAAGCCGCCGTACTGGAAGCGAGAGTATCCGCCGACCAGCGTCGGGCTGCCAATGTGGAATCTATGGTCGCGCCCAAAACTGGAATGGAAACGAGCGTCCGGTATGCGAAAGTTGCTTCTGGAACTGAGTCGCAGTGCCGGCTCTGATCGTTGCCTCTGCTCTTCGGCCGAGTTCCGCTGAGCCGGTTGCCGCCCTGCGACCTTGCCGCGCTCTTCCTGCTTTGCCGGCTGGGTCTGCGGCTTTGCGGACTTTGCCTGCTCTTGGCGTTGTTCGGGCTTAGCTTGCTCCCGTTGCTGTGCTGGCTTGGCCTGTGTCTGCTGTTTTGCGGACTTAGGCTGCTCTTGGCGTTGTTCGGGTTTAGCCTGTTGCTCCTGCCTTGCTGGCTTGGCCTGTTGCTGCTGCCTTTCAGGCTTAGCCTGCCCCTGCTTTTCGGACTTGCCTTCTTGTTCGTGCTGCTCCTGCTGTGCGAAGGCAGGGACCGTGGTTCCGAGAAGCAATAACAGGGTTGCTGTACTAATGACTCTAGCTATTTTCATGAGTGTTGCCTCCTCTACGACCAATTCTCGCGACCAGGCTTATTGTTAATTTTTCATCCTCTCGCCAGCGGTGACATTCGTCACATGCCCGAGTGCTCGTCCGGGACGCATGTGTATAAAACGAGACACATGCCGTTTACTCCTTCCACTTATCGCACCATGCTAAAGACTTTATGTCTGGGTATCTGTCCGCTTGCGGACATATTCGTAATTGGTTGTGGTTTACATTCCGCGCAACCCGGAAGAGAACATCAATTGCATCGCCTAAGTCCCAGTAGGCGGATCGGAACATCTAACGCTCGCTGACGACTTCTGACGCTTCGGCGGGTTCAATTGCGCGTAAACTGAGCAATCCAGGAGGATTTCCACATGCAGTATCTGGTCACAGGCGGGGCGGGCTTCATCGGTTCGAATACCGTGGACGAATTGGTGCGCCGGGGGCATGGCGTCACCGTGCTCGACGACCTGTCGGCCGGGAAAGAGGCCAACCTGGAAAAGGTCCGGCAGCAGATCACCTTCATTCGCGGCAGCATTACCGATCGGGAGGCGGTGGAAAAGGCCTGCCGCGGGGCCGATTACGTGCTGCACCTGGCAGCACGCACGTCTGTGCCGCGTTCGGTGAAGCAGCCCCTGGAAACGAACCAAATCAACGTGGATGGTACGCTGAACGTTCTGGTGGCGGCGCGGGACGCCGGTGTGCGCCGCGTCGTGTTCGCCAGCTCTTCTTCGATCTACGGAGATACTCCAACGCTGCCGAAGCACGAAGGCATGCCGCCCGCGCCGATCTCTCCTTACGGCGTTTCGAAACTGGTAGGCGAACTGTACGGCCGCGTTTTTCACCGCACCTATGGCCTCGATTTCGTGGCGCTGCGTTATTTCAACGTCTTTGGCCCGCGGCAGGATCCCGGCTCACCCTACTCGGGAGTGCTTTCGCTATTCATCGCCGCCATGCGCAATGGCGGCGAGCCGAATGTATTCGGCGACGGAGAACAGTCGCGCGATTTCACTTTTGTGCAGAACGTGGTGGCGGCGAATCTGCAAGCCCTCGAGACTCCAGGCATTGGCGGCCGGGCGTTCAACCTCGGGACCGGGGGGCGCTACACGCTGAACTACACATTGCAGCTGCTGGAGGGGTTTGCGGGGAGGCAGGCGAAAGCTAAGCATGGTCCGCCGCGCGAAGGCGATATCCGCGATTCGCAGGCGGACATTTCGCTGGCGGCCCAGAGCTTCGGATATAAACCGGAGGTCGGGTTCGAAGCGGGTTTGCGCAAGACTTGGGATTGGTATACCGCGCAGGGCTAGATTCAGAAGCGAATCACTGCGCCAGGGGCTAAAGCCCCTCTGTTTAAGCCTCTCTTTTGGCAGGGCCGAAGCCCTGACCCACAAGCCGGCAGGCTCGGCGAGGCTAAAGCTGCGACCCACCAAAAATTCCCCAGGGCCCCTCACGACAACCGTGAGGGCGCCCTGGGCTACAGAACCGGACGCTCCCGCCGACAATGGCAACTCATCTTCAGGACATAGGGGAGACAGGACACTACCGGGGGACAGGGCGCTAGGGGCCGACGCGGGTGCGCCAGCCGTAGGTGCGGGCCAGCCGCAGGGGACGCAGGAGGGCATAGAGGGGGTCCGGAAGGCGGCGCTTGCCACGGTCATGTTCGGTGGGCATCAAGGCCAGCCGAAGAGCATAGGGCAAGCCCTGAGGGAAGGGCCCTCGCATACGCACCCGAAAGGCAAAGCGGCTCAGCACTCCTACCTGTATTTTCTCCGGCGAGAAGAACCGGCGGGAGATTTGCTCAATCAGCTGACGGGCGACCTTATCGCGCCGGAGGCAGTGCGCCACCTCATCGGGCGGGGCCGCTTCGAGGAGGCGCGCAGCCAGTCCCACACCGAGTAGCAGCATGCGCTGAAGGCGCCAGCTCCGGGCACGCTCCAGCAGGAGCGGCCAATCGGGTCTCCAATCGGGCCGCGAGCAGGCGGTAAGAGCGGCGATATCGGCGATCCACGAGAGGCGATCCCAGAGATGCTTCGATCCGTGCACGCTGAGGAGCAAGAGGGTGTCCTCGGGAGAAAACGTCAGCACCTGCCGGCCTGCGAGGGTGATCGGCTGGCGGCGGGCGCACAGCGCCTCGAGATCCAAGCTAACGGGAAAGTATCGCAGGCTGAGTTCGGTATGCAGCTCGACTAAGGTCGCGGGACCTTTCCTATAAGCGTATTGGCCGGGAATGCGCCGCGAAGATGGCGAAGGCTCGACGGCGGCAATTTCCGGGGAAAAGCCGAGATCGAGTAGCGCTTGGTGCGCGGCGGCGATCTGGCACTGGGGAACGATGATGTCCAGGTCGGAAAATTCGCGCAAGGCAACGTCGCCATAGGCCTGCGCGGCGAGGACCGGTCCCTTGTAAGGCGTAGCGGAGACGCCCCAATTTTCGAGCGCCGCCAGAACACGGAAGAGTTCGGCCGTAAGCGCCAAATTGCGGCAGGAGGATTCAAAATAAGATTGACTGAAGCGCTCGGGCCAAGGCGCGGGCAGCGCGGCCGGGGCGCAGTCCTGGAGATTTTTGCAAACGAGAGAGGTGAGGGCGTGTTCGGAGGCCGCGGAGAGGAGCGAGTTCCAATCAGGCTGGCCTGAGGCGATGGCGAGAATGCGCTTGGAGGTATCGGCGCCGATCTGGCGCCGGGCGCAAAGAAGCAGCAGCTCCAACGCGGGATTTTCCTTAAGGGGCGACTGAGCGGCCTGCATCACGAGCTTGAGTTCGGGGAAGCGATTCCGCTTTTGCCTAGGCGGCCATTTCTCTGGGCTGCAAGGCCAAGGCGAGAACCGCGCCGATGGCGCACAACAGCGACATCTGAATGGCTCCAGCGAATATCCAACCGCCGTGGCTGGCCAAGGCACGAATCAAGTAACCGCCAAACGCGGCGCCGCCGTACAGGCTGGTGACGAACATGCCCGATCCTTTGCTGGAAAGGCTGCCGTGAAGCGACTTCACGTGATAGGCCGCCAGACACACATAAAGCACCGCGCTGCCCACTACACCGTAGATGCAGCTCATGATTTCGCGCGTGAGGGCCGAAGCACCCTGCTGGAAAAACAGGTAACCGAGCACGGCAATGCAAACGAACGACGCGCACAAGACGAGTCGCGCGGGAAGCCGATCGCCCACCCATCCGCCGGCAATGGAAGCTAACGCACCGATGGCGAAGAAGCCCACGACGACTCCCGCGCGCGTGGGCGTATAGTGCAGAGTTTCCTGAAGGAAAGACGCATAGTTCCCCAAGAATCCATACATGCTAAGACCATGAATGATGCAGAGGATGGTGAGAACAATCGTATTTCGGTTCAACAGGCCCTCGGCACCGCCAGCCGCCGCGCGGGCGTGAGCCATGCGCCGCGTCTCGCTGAACCAGGGGCGCACCGTGGCGGCAATGATCGCGACCATCACGAAACCGAACAGGCCGAACGCCAGCATGGGCGCGCGCCAGTTGCCATATTTCGTGAGCAGCACGCCGGCCAGGGACGAACCCACGAAGCCGCCGATGCCGTAGCAAAAATTCACGGAGCCGATGGCGGCAGCCTGATAGGTGGCGAAATAGCTGGCCGCCAGAGCGAACATGGAGGTAGCCAGCATGGCCATGCCGATGCCTTGCGCGGCAAGGCATAAGAGCATGCCCCAAAATCCGTGGGTGATCGTGGTCAGGGCCGTGGCGCCGGAAAATATGCCAATCCCGACCAACATCACGGATTTGCGCGAAAGGTGCGAAAGAATATAGCCGGTGGTGAGCCCGCCGACGCCCAGGCCCAGCGTGAAGATCGTTGTGAGCAGGCCGGTAATCGCCGGGGAAAAGGCGAACTCACGCCGGACATAGGGGGCGATGACCGGGAAGAGATAGCGGTCGGCGGCCATCAACACGTAAGAGAGAAGCAGAATGCAGTACATCGCGATGGCGACAGAACGCGCGCCGGTTTGCTCGCGGGGAGCGGCGCTTACGCCGATCGCGGATACTTGAGTATCGTTCATTGCCGGTTCCTCTTAATTGCAGCGGAGTATACGCCACAAGGCAAGGTTTGGGAAACGATGGACGCGGGTTGCGGAAGATGCGCTTGTGGACAGATGAGCGAAAAAGGCTAATTCCGCTGAGCCGGGATCCAATCGGGCTGAGCGAATTCGACGCCCCAGAAGCGCGGCGACGGGGTGAGAAATTCGATGCCTATACGGCGGCCCTTGTCGCAATCGTCGCCGAGATAGACCACGCGGCACTCCAGTTCGTCCTGAGTGAAGGGATTGGTAAGCACCAGGATGGACCCGAGTTCGAGATCCTGGGCAAGGTACAACAGTCCGCCATGAGCATTGACGACGATGGTTTCGGTGGCCTCGCGGAAGCGGCGGCCCTGCTGGTTCTTGCCAGCGAGCTTCACGCGAATGCGCGTGAAGACGCGAGAACTGCGGCGTTCGCGTTCGTAAACGAGAGTGGACATGACACATTCATGGTCGGGTAAAGGCGCAGGAGGGTCAATCGCGGGCGCGGCTGGCGTTTCCTCGGGGCTAACTGGCCGAGGGGACAGGGCGCGGAGCGGCTTGCAGCACAGGAGCGAGGCTCTTAGAATCGGGACGCCGCAGGAGGATCGATGGAGCTGAATGAATACATTGAACGCAAGCACAACGAACACTTGACCGATCTATACGAATTTTTGCGCATTCCCAGCGTCAGCGCGCAAGCGGAGCGCAAACAGGACGTGGAGCGCGCGGCGCAATGGGTGGCCGAGCGGTTGCGGCGCGTGGGGCTGGACGGCGTCGAAATCGTACCCACGAAAATGCATCCCGTGGTTTATGGCGAATCGCTGCAAGCGCCGGGAAAACCCACGGTGCTTTTTTACGGGCACTACGATGTGCAGCCGCCCGAACCGCTGGAGCTGTGGACTTCGCCCGCATTCGAGCCCACCGTGCGCGACGGCAATCTCTATGGCCGGGGCACGGCGGACGATAAGGGGCAGGTGCACATTCACATTCGGGCGCTGGACGCATTGCGGCAGACAGCCGGGAAACTCCCGATCAACCTCAAAGTGATCATCGAGGGCGAAGAGGAGGTAGGCAGCGAGAATCTTTGGGACTACGTGAACAAGAACAAGGCCAAGCTCAAGGCCGACGCGCTGGTGGTTTCGGATACCTCCATGCTCGCGCGCGGAGTGCCCTCGATTACCTACGGACTGCGCGGGCTGAACTACTATCAGCTGGACCTCACCGGACCGGCGCAGGATTTGCACTCGGGCGTCTTCGGGGGCGCGGTTCCCAATCCGCTGACGATCCTGACGGAGCTATTCGCGAAGCTGCACGATAAGAATTTCCGCGTCAGCGTGCCCGGTTTCTACGAGGACGTTGCGGTGGTCTCGCGAGCCGAGCGCAAGGCGCTCAACAGCCTGCCTTTCAAAGAAAAAGAGTTTCGCAAGACCGTGGGCGCGCCGGCGCTGTGCGGCGAAAAGGGCTATACGGTGGTGGAACAGCTGTGGTGCAGGCCGACGCTCGAGCTCAACGGAATCTGGGGCGGGTACATGGGGGAAGGCGCAAAAACGGTGATCCCCTCGAGGGCGCATGCCAAATTTTCCACGCGCCTTGTGCCGAACCAGGATCCGGCGAAAATCGCTCGGCTCGTGGAACGGCAGATACGCAAGCTGCTGCCCAAGCAGGTGAAATGCGAGTTTCAGGTGCTGAGCACGGGCAAACCGTGGGTGGCGCCCTACACGCATCCCTTCTTCGAAGTAGCCCATGATGCGCTGGAGAAGGGATTCGGTAAGCGCGCGGTGTTCATTCGCGAGGGCGGATCGATTCCGTTCGTTACGCAAATGTACGATACGTTCAAGGTGCCCTGCCTGCTTTTGGGTTTCGGCCTGCCCGACGAAAACGCGCATGCTCCGGATGAACACATCCTGCTCGAAAACTATTTTGGGGGGATAAAGGCAGTGGCTAGTTTCTATCAGGGATTGGGCAGGCTTTAGCCAGCCGCGCAGCGCGCGTTGACCGTGGCCAATAGAGACGGGCCAGGGGTTGAGCCGGAGCGCCGTCAAGTTTTCCACAGGCTACGGAAGTGTGCCGAAACGGTTGCAAGCGGCCAGAACGAGCAAGAAAAAAACTCGCGGATTCGAGAACTAGCAATTTTCCGGGGGTTTTTTGCATTTTCGCTTGCGTTGCGCGGAGACTCTCTTTATAGTGTCGCGCGTGCGCGGCCCAGGTTCGGGCCTCCACAAAGGCTCGAATCATTTGGAACGCTAGAGGAGGAAAGAGAATCGAGATGGCAAAGCCGATGAGCAAGTCCAAGGTCGTGGGCTTTCTAGCGGATAAGTGCGAAACGCCGAGAAAGACAGTGAATACTTTTTTTGAAGAGCTCTTCAAGCTGGCGGTGAAAGAGTGCAAGGGCAGCGCAGGAAAATTCGTAATACCGAACCTCGGGCGCGCGGTGAAGGCACATCGCAAGGCGCGCATGGGCCGGAATCCGCAGACCGGCGAGGCGATCAAGATCAAAGCAAAGACAGTGGTGCGATTGCGGCCCGCGAAAGCGTTCAAAGACGCCGTACTGGGCTAATCGTCCCCAAATAGAGCAGTTCCCCTGTCGAGTTGAGTCGGTAGGAGTGCGCTTGGATGTGGCGGCTGGGCCGAACCGTGGACGCCGGCCGCCACATCGATCTGCCCGTCTAAACGCCGCCAAAGCGATCCGAACCGATTAGGCCCCGCCTGAGGACTCCACACCCGCAATAGTGGCATAATAGTTCCGGAACCCTATGACAACCCCTCCGGCACCCTCGGGCTTATTAGCCGACCTCTACGAATTGACCATGGCCGCGGGGTACCTCGAGACGCGTTTCGAGGCGCGGGCCACGTTCGAGCTTTTCGTGCGCAGCCTGCCAGCGAGGCGGAACTTTCTGGTCAGCGCCGGTTTGGAGCAAGCCCTCGAGTTCCTGGAGACGGTGCGGTTCGGCGAAGAGGATATCGCCTATCTTCGCAGGCACCCTGCCTTTGCTGGAATCAGCGGCAATTTTTTCGATTTCCTGGCGGGATTCCGGTTCTCCGGCGACGTCTGGGGGCTGCCGGAAGGGACCGTGTGCTTTCCGGGCGAGCCGCTTCTGCGGATTACGGCGCCGATCGCCGAAGCACAAATCATGGAAACGGCGCTACTGGCAACAGTCAGTTTCCAAACGATGATTGCGTCCAAGGCGGCACGAGTAGCCAAAGCAGCCGGTGGACGGCCCATCGTGGAGTTTGGCACGCGGCGGGCCCACGGCATTGAATCTGGCGTTCTAGCTGCCCGAGCGGCATATATCGGCGGATGCCTGGGCACCTCTAACGTGCGCGCCGGACAGTTATTCGGCATTCCCACCTACGGGACGCAGGCGCATTCCTGGATCATGGCCCACGATAAAGAAGAGGAAGCGTTTGCCCAGTTCATGGACCTTTTCCCGCAGCATTCCGTGCTGCTCTTGGATACCTATGACGTGCATTCCGCGCTCGAGAAGATCATCGCCATGGGACGCAAACCTCGCGGCGTGCGGCTGGACAGCGGCGATCTTGCCGCCGACAGTAATTGGGTTCGGCAGCGGCTGGACGAAACCGGGTGGGGCGACGTGGAGATTTTCATGTCCGGTGACCTCGACGAGGAACGCATCTCCTCACTGCTCGACGGGGGCGCTCGCGTGGACACCTTTGGCGTAGGCACTTCGCTCTCGACTTCATCCGACGCACCGTCGCTGGGCGTGCTCTACAAACTGGCCGAAGTGGAACGAGGCGGCGAAGTGCTCGAGGCTGCCAAGTTCACGGCCACGAAGGTAACTTATCCCGGGCGCAAGCAGGTGTATCGGCAGACCGATTCGGCGGGCAATTATGCGGGCGATGTGATTGCCCTGGAGAACGAAAGCATGCCGGGCGAGCCGCTCCTGATTCCGATGATGCGCGGGGGAAAACGGGTGAATCCCGCTGTGCCCTTGAAGGAATCTCAACGGCGCTGCCAAACGCAGTTGGACCGGTTGCCCGCTGCTTTACGCACGCTGGCCGTTGCCGAACTCCCTTACCCTGTGCGGCATAGCGCGCGCCTGGAAGCCCTGCTGGAAGAGGTTCGCGAGCGGACGATGCGAACCATGCGACCGGTGGCGCGGTAGCAGGAGCCTCGGTGGTTTCCCGCCAAGTGATCTTCTGGGACGTCGATACTCAAACCGATTTCATGCTGCCGGGCGGACGACTTTACGTTCCCGGCGCGGAAACGCTGATTCCCAATTTAAAGCTTCTGACCGATCAGGCCCGCAAAAACCGCGTCTTTCTGGTTTCCGACGCGTGCGTTCACACCGCTGATGACCCGGAGTTCGAGCGATTCCCGCCGCACTGCGTTCGCGGGACGACTGGCGCGGAGATCATTCCCGAGACCGTCGCGGACCGATTTTTAATCCTGCCGAATCGCCGGGAAGCGACGGTTCCCAACGATTTATCGCCCTATCAGCAAGTCATCCTGGAGAAGCAAACTCTGGATGTGTTCGATAATCCGCACACCGAAACTGTGATCGAGCGGCTCAAGCAATTTACAGACGCGGATGCGGAGTTCGTGGTCTTCGGGGTGGTCACGGAATATTGCGTGCGTTGCGCCGCCAAGGGTTTGCTGGGGCGCGGCCGGCGCGTGGCCCTGGTGCAGGACGCCATCAGGACGCTGAAAGCAGAGGATGGAGAGAGCGCATTGGCGGAGATGCAGGCCATGGGCGCGAGGATGACCACGACTCGCGAGGCCATCGGCTGGCTGGGCGAGAGCAAAGCAAAGAAACCGTGAGATGGCGATTGGGGCCGGAGGCGATTCAGAGGGTCTTGATGTAAGCGATCAATGCGCGGACCTGCCCAGGCTTGAGGGTTTCGTTGAAGCCGGGCATGTCTTTCCCTCCGTCTTCAATCCATTTGGCTAAGCCGAGATCGGTGACCTTCCTGCCGTCGGAAAAAGAGCGAGCGTAGAGGCCCTTCAGGCCCACGGCGATCTTTTGTGCGCGGCTCTCAGCGTAATGGCAGGAGGCGCAGTGCTGGCGAAACAACCCCTGGCCCTGGGATCTCAGTTGCAGCGAAGCGGCGGCGGCCGAATTTGCGCCCGGATTGGTCCGAGCGGACTGACCAAAGCCAGAGATCACGCAAAAGGCGAGGGCTGCGGAGACGATCGAGGCGCCCCACACGCGCGCGACACGGCGGGAGCTTGAAATTTTTTCGGTAATTATCCCCTTCTTCAAAATCCACCTTAGTGCGAATCCGCCAAGGAAGAATCGGCAGCGGCGGCGGGCTTGAACAACACATTGTAAATCCACATTAGCAACGCTGTCGCGAATCCGACGGCGGAAACCACCCACCACATCTCCTGGGGGCGATGCAGGACATCGCCGAAGTAATGCACCAAATATCCTCCCAATTTTCCGCCGATCAGATAGCCGATGGCTACCGGAAGAAAGGCAAAGCCCATGTAGGTGCCTTGCTGCCCGGGCGGCGCCAAGCGGGAGACATATTCATAGTAGCGAGGCGACAGGATGATTTCGCCGACCGCCATAATGAAGAGCGAGGCGATCACGAAGCCCGCGCTGGCGTGCAGCAGCAGAATGAGCCAGGAAAAACTGGAGATGAGAATACCCAGGGTCATGGCCCTGAACGCCGGCATTCGCCGCGTGAGATAACTCACCACGATCTGAAAAGCGATCACGGTGGCGGGATCGACCGACAGCAAGAGATCGATCTTGGCGTTGGGATCCACGTATCCGCGAAGGAAAAGAGGCAGGGCTATGTACTGTTGCCAGTAAACGATCCAGAAGCCCGAGAAGATCAGCAGAAAGGCGAGGAACGGGAGGTTGGCGAAAACGACGAACATGTTTCGCAGCGCGGCGGCCACGGTAGGAACATTTGACTCCCCGGCGCGGGTGGGCTCACGGTAAAAAATCAAGGTGGCAAAAAACATGGCGAAGACGCATAGCGCCGAGACGCGGAATACGTTTTCAATTCCTAGCGAGCGCCGCACGAGGAAAGCGGTGATGGGGCCAAGCATCCCGCCAATATTGACCAGCGTGTAGTAGATCGAATATCCGATGGATCGGAAGGACTCGCTAGAGGCGCGCGCCGTGGTTCCGGCAACGACAGGCTTCACAATCGAAGGGCCCAGCGCCGGAACCATGAGCACGATCAAGACGACCCAGAAAAGCGGAAGCCTATCCCGCAACGGGGCCATCCAGGGCGCGCTCAGAGAACCCATCAGAAAATATCCGACCGCGAGCGTGAGATAAGCGAAGGCCAGCGATCTGCGGAAGCCGAAGCGATCCGCCAAGCTGCCGCCGAGGATGGGCAGAAACCACACCGCGAATCCAAACACGCCCATGAGCGTTCCGGTTTGCTCGGTGGAGAGGCGCAGGGATTCGTGAAGAAAAATGGCCAGCACCGCGGCTTGAGCGTAGTAGGCCAGGCGCTCGAAAAGCTCGGTGACGTTGGCCACCCAGAAAGCCGGTTCGAAGCCACGGCGAATTTCTCTCAGACGATCTTTGAGGCTCAGTGGGAGCTCGAGCGGCCGGGAGTTTGAGTTTTCCATAGGGGCCGCGCCCATCTTATAAGATAAGCTGGTTGAGTTTTAAACGGGCTTTCAACGGACAACTAAACGGATAGATAGGGACCACGCGGGCAACCCGCAACGAATGAATCAAAAACTGCCATCCATCGTTATCGTTGGCCGACCCAACGTAGGCAAATCCACGCTTTTCAATCGCCTGACCAGCACGCGCAGGTCGATCGTGACGGATGAGCCGGGAATCACCCGGGATCGCATTTACGGCCCGGCCATATGGCGGGGGCGGCCATTTGAATTGGTGGATACGGGAGGATTGCTACCGAACGACCGAGCGGCCATCCCCCGCGAGATTTTCCGGCAAGCACAAACGGCCATCGCGGACGCCACCACGCTGGTCCTGGTGGTGGACGCACGGGCCGGGGTGACTCCTCCTGATCTGGAACTGGCGGCGCTGATGCGGCAGACGGGCAAACCCTTTGTGGTAGCCGTGAACAAGGTGGACACGATACGGCAGGAGGACCTCGCCGCTCAGTTCTACGAAATCGGCGTAGATGTTTTTCCTGTTTCGGCGGAACACGGTTTGGGCATTGACGTTCTTCTCGACGCTCTGACAGCCGAGTTTGCCAAGTCGCCCGAGGAGGCCAGCGGCCCGGAGGAAAGAACGGAAGTGCAAGTGGCCATTATCGGGCGGCCGAACGTGGGGAAGTCCACCCTCATGAATGAACTGGCCGGGGCGGAGCGCTCGATTGTTTCGGACCAACCGGGCACGACGCGCGACGTGGTGGATACGCTCGTCATGCGCGGCGGCAAGAGCTATCGCTTCATCGATACGGCGGGCATCCGGCGCAAGGGCAAGACCAATCTGATCGCGGAAAAGCTGAGCGTGATCATGGCGCGCAAACATCTGGAACGCGCCGACGTGGCGCTTCTGGTGGCGGATGCAGCCATCGGCGTTACCGCCGGCGACGCGACGATTGCCGGATATGCCGAAGAGTCTGGCCGTTCAGTGATCGTGGTGATGAACAAATGGGACTTGGCGATACAGAAGGCGCAGGAGGCCGCCAAGGAGTCCCGGAAGCAGCTAGGCGGAAAGCGGGCGCCGCGCGGCCGAGATCGCGGCAGCGAGGATCAGAGGCCAAAACCAATCGCCAGCGATCCCGAGCGCCTGGCCGCCGACTACGAAGTCCTGGTGCGGGAGCGGCTGAAATTTCTCTCCTACGCGCCGGTGGTTTTTTTATCGGCGCTGACCGGGGAGCGCGTGGAGAAGCTTTATGGATTAATCGACCGCGTGGCGGAAGCGCGGAAGAGGCGCGTCTCCACGGGCGAACTGAACCGCTGGCTGGCAAGCGTTGACTTGAGCCGCGGAAGCTCGCCCACGTCGCGCCGCGTGAAAATCTACTATATGACCCAATCGGGCGTCTCTCCGCCGACGTTCATGCTCTTCACCAACCAGAAGCAGCGGCTGCATTTCAGCTATGAGCGCTTCCTTGAAAACCAGCTCCGCGAGAGCTTTGATTTCTTCGGCGCGCCGATCCGGTTTGTGCAGCGCTTTCGGGAGCGCGAGCGCCAAGGAAAGGAACGAGCGGTGCGAAAGCGCGGGCGAGCCGATTGACTTGCCAACGAATCGGCATAGGATAGAAAGGCATGTCGGAAAACGGTCATCAGGAAATCTCCGCAGAGAAGAGTCTCTACCGCATCGGGGAAGTCAGCCGCATCACGGATACCAAGCCCTTTGTGCTGCGCTACTGGGAGACGGAGTTCCCCACGCTGCAACCGGTGAAGAGTCCCAAGGGGCACCGCCTGTATCGGCGAAAGGACGTCGATACGGTGCTCCTGATCAAGCGACTCTTGTACGACGAAGGCTTTACGATCGCGGGCGCGCGGCGGCACCTGCGAGACATCGGGGATTCGCCGATGGAACTGGAGCCGGAATCCGGCGTCGAGGCGAGGGCCCTGCGGGCCACGGAAGCTCCTCAGGCGGCGGAGATCAGCCGCAAGGTGCTGCTCGACCTTCGAGATTCGCTGCGCGCGTTCTTGACGCTCCTCGAAAGCGAGTGATAGGCTCAAGGTCGAAGGTTTCGAGAACCTCTTACCTAGCCGGTCGGGACGTAGCGCAGCCTGGTAGCGCGCACGCTTGGGGTGCGTGAGGTCGCTGGTTCAAATCCAGTCGTCCCGACCATTTTTCCACATCCAAAATCGAGGATTGCAGACGAATGATTGACCGCTTCAATCCGGCCCAGGCGTCCCGCGAAGCTCGTGCCTGAAATCGTCATAACCAACGACGATGGCATTCACGCGGCCGGCCTGCGAGCCCTGGTGGAAGGCTTGGCCGGGCTGGGGACCGTCAGCATCGTGGCGCCTAGCCAAGAGCGTAGCGCCGCGGCTCAGTCCATCACGGTGCGACACCCCATCTTCTGCGAGCAGATCGCCGAGCGAGAATGGTCGATCGAGGGGACACCGGCCGATGCCATGATGATCGCCCTGCATCGGCTCTTTCCTACGCCGCCCGACCTGGTGATCTCGGGAATAAATCGAGGGGCTAATCTGGGGGAGAACGTCTTCTACTCAGGCACTGTGGGCGCGGCTACGGAGGCGGTCATCAACCACGTCCCGGCGTTCGCCATCTCTTTGGCCCACCGAGGCAAGGACATTACTTTTGACCATGCCGCCCGATTCGGCCGGAGGCTGGCGCAAGTGATTCTGCAAAAGGGCTTGCCGGCGGGCGTGCTGTTGAACGTGAACGTGCCCTTGGAGTGGAATGGAGGGGTGCGGTTGACCCGACAGTCCGGAAAGGTCACCCGGACCGTTCTGCAGGAAGGGGCTGATCCCAGGGGCCGGATCTATTACTGGCTGAACGAGGAGCCGGTGAGCGGTCAGCTGGATCCGCAAAGCGACTATGCCGCCGTCCTGGCCGGTCAGGTGTCCGTGACGCCGATCCAATTGGAACGCACCCATGAACGTTCCCTGGATGACCTCTCCCCGTGGGCCGAACTGCTGGAAGCGGACGTGGGTTCCGAACGGCACGAGTGGCTTTCCGATAACTGATTTAGTATCAGCATATTGGGTGTATAATGCTGAAACTAAAATGGTTGCTTGGGCCGACCTTCCCCTTGCCAGTCCGCCCTCTCGCATTCTCCGCAGGATAAGTACCCCGTTGTAATTATATCTTTTTGATATTGCTAGGCTTAATTTAAGGCTGCCGCGCGTAAGGGCCTAGTACGCCCGTACCTAGAAAAATGAAGCTTCCTGCCCATCGCTCTGGAAGGGCCCCGCCCGTAGACTGTTCCCATACCAAACAGCCTAATTGCTCAGTGGGAACGTTGGAATTGAGCATTGGTGCTGGCGGACAGCAAGAGGCCAAAGCGAGAGGGATGGCGCTAAAGGCATTCATGGGTAAGGCCAGGGAAAAGCATTGAGAAAGGGCTGTAAATGACCGGATTTAAAGAAGCTAGGTGTCCGAACCCATGGAAATGCTAATCCAAAGGTTCAAGGGAGGAAACGGTAAGGGTAAGGAACGCTCGGCTGTTAGCAGTGCCGAGCGAAACGATACCGGGAGGATAAACATGCAGACCAAGCTACGAACTGCCGCAATAGTCTTCGCAGCCAGCCTGCTATCCGCTTCCATGATCTCTGCCGCGTCTCAGGCCAAAAAGCTGAGTTCCACGGCGCATCCCAAGTCCCACTTCGTGGGGATCGCCTCGTGGTATGGCCTGCAGCATCAGGGCAGGAAAATGGCCAACGGCAAGCGATTTGACCGCCGCAAGCTCACGGCAGCGTCTTGGTATGTGCCCCTCGGAACCGTGGTTCGCGTGGTCAACCTGGAGAACGGCAAAGCTGTAACGGTGACGGTAACCGATCGCGGGCCCAATTTCCGGCTGAACCGGATTCTGGATCTTTCGGAAGCGGCAGCGCGGGAGCTGGATTACATCGGCAAAGGCCTGACGCCGGTCCTGGTTACCCCCATGCTGGCTTACGAGCCGGAACACGCGAAGGTTGACGCCGCACTCGTCGAGCCCGATCCCGACCTCGTAGCTACGTACGCTGTGCCCCTACCTCTGCCCCTGGTGCCGTAATCCCTCCGGGCGCTCTTTCCGGAGCGTGCAGGAAGAGCGCCAGCATGCCCGATAGGACCATCGATACCAGAAGGAAGACCAGACCCGGCGTGAACGAGGCGGTCAGCGTTCGCAGATAGCCGATAAGGAACGGGCCTGCGAAGCCGCCCAGATTGCCGACGGAATTGATCAAGCCGATCGATGCGGCGGCGGCGGACTCGCTCAGCAGGGCGGTAGGCAGCGCCCAAAAGCTGGGCATAAAGGCCGTGGTGGACGCTCCGACGATTACCATGCAGAGGAACGCCAAAGGCAGATGCGCGCTGGCACGGATGGCAATCGCCAGGCACCCGGCGCCCAGGAACAAAGGCAGCGCGGTGTGCCAGCGGCGTTCGGCGGTGCGGTCGGAATGCCACCCATTCCAGAGCATGGCGGCCAGGCCGGCAACGTAGGGCAACGAGGAAAGCAGCGTAACGGCCATATTGGGAAGGTTGGTGGCGCGCTGCACGATCGTTGGGAACCAGATCACAAAGCCGTAAATTCCGATAATCGCGAAGAAATAGACCAGCGTGAGCAGAATGACCTGCTTGCTGCGCATGGCCTGGCCCATGGTCCATTGGCGATCCTTGGATTTGGCGGCTTTCTCGCGCTGGAGCTCCGCTTCGATCCAGGTCCGTTCGTCGGGCGCTAGCCAGCGCGCCTGGTGGGGCCAGTCGGTCAAGTAGATCAGGGTGAGGATGCCAAACAGGATCGCGGGAATGCCTTCGGCAATGAACAGCCATCTCCAGCTGGAGATTCCAGCCCAATGCCGGCTGAGAATCCAACCCGCGAGAGGCGATCCAAGGATGTTCGACATGGGGATGGCAGCCATAAAGATCGCACCCGCTTTGGCGCGGTCTTCATAGCGGAACCAATGGGTGAGATAGACGACGATTCCGGGGAAGAATCCGGCTTCCGCGACGCCCAGCAGGAATCGAGCCAGATAGAACTCGCGCGGCGTGTGCACCGCCGCCAGGAGAACGGTGACCAGTCCCCAGGTGACCAGGATGCGGGCCATCCATTTGCGGGCGCTCCAGCGCTCCACGATCAGCGCGCCGGGTATTTCGAAGAGGAAGTAACCGATGGAGAAGATGCCCGCCCCCAATCCAAAGACGCGATCGCTGAAATGGAGATCGCGGGACATTTCCAGGCCGGCGTAGCCGACGTTCACGCGGTCGAGAAAAGCGATGACGTAAAGGACGAACAGGAACGGCAGCAGGCGGCGGGAGATGCTCCGAGTGGCGCGCTCGTCTACGCCGGTGAGAACTGCGGTGGCAGACATTGGGGTTCAGCGTTTGTAGCACAATTCCGCGGTTTGGGAGCGACAAACCAGCCGGCCATTTTTGTGGCAGGAAGCGTTGCGCGGCAAGACGCGGGGCTGCCGCCTAAATTGCTGATGGACCGCATAGAAATTTTGCGTGAAGGGCGCTGTCGCCCGGCTGATACAGTAGTTCAATTCTATGGAGGCCGCACCCGTCCGCGCTATGCTTACCGGGCTTTTCTCCGGTTATGAACCGGGGAATTTCTATGACGAAATGTTCAGTTCGGCCGGCGAGCCTCGGCCTTCCTACGCCAATGTGTTCCAGAAACTCTCTTCCATGGCTCCGGAGCAATACGAGGAGCGGCGCAAGCTGGCCGACCTTTCTTTCCTCATCCAGGGCATCACGTTTACGGTCTATAGCGATGGCCGGGGCACCGAGCGGCTCTTTCCCTTCGACCTGATTCCTCGGATCGTTCCGAATACGGAATGGCGGCGCATCGATCGCGGCCTGACACAACGAGTGGTGGCGCTGAACCTCTTCCTGCAGGACATCTATGGCAAGCAATGCATCTTAAAAGACCGCAAGCTCTCACGCGCGCTGGTCTACTCCTGCCCGCACTTCCATCGCGAAATGGTCGACGTCGAGGTTCCGCGAGGAATCTTTACGCACGTTTGCGGGATTGACCTGGTTCGCGATTCCAAAACCGGCGAGTACTACGTCCTGGAAGATAACGTCCGCACACCCAGCGGGATCTCCTACGTCCTCGAAAACCGGCTGGTGATGACGCGAATCTTCCCCGAAATCTTTCACGCCTGCGAAGTGTTGCCCATCAGTCACTACCCCGCTGAACTGTGGCGAATCCTGCGCAGCCTTTCGCCTCGCGGCGAAGACGACGCACAGGTCGTGCTCCTCTCTCCCGGCATTTACAACAGCGCCTACTTCGAGCACAGCTTTTTGGCGCGGCAGATGGGCATCGAACTGGTGGAGGGGCGCGACCTGGTGGTGGACGGCGGCATCGTGTACATGAAGACGATCCGTGGTCTGAACCGCGTGGACGTGATCTATCGCCGCATCGACGACGAGTTCCTGGATCCGCTGGCCTTCCGGCGCGACTCCCTGCTGGGCGTTCCCGGATTGATGGGCGCTTACCGCTCCGGAAACGTGGCCCTGGCAAACGCGGTGGGCAACGGAGTGGCGGACGACAAGGCGATCTATGCCTATGTTCCCGAATTCATCCGCTATTACCTGGGCGAGGAGCCGATTCTGAGAACGGTGGAAACGTACGTTTGCGCCAAGCCCGCGGACCTGGCGTATGTCCTGGGGCACCTTTCGGAACTGGTGGTGAAGGCGGTGGGCGAATCGGGCGGTTATGGGATGCTGATGGGACCAATGGCCGACCAGAAAACGATCGAGCAGTTTCGGAGCAAAATCGTTCAAAATCCGCGGAACTACATCGCGCAGCCGGTCATTCCGCTCTCCCGCGTTCCCTCCTATGACGTTCCCAGCCGGCGCCTGGCCGGCCGGCACGTGGATTTGCGGCCGTATTGCCTTTACGACGGCCAGAAAGTGACCATCGTTCCGGGAGGCCTGACTCGCGTGGCCCTGCAGCGCGATTCCCTGGTTGTAAATTCGTCGCAGGGCGGCGGAAGCAAGGACACCTGGGTCCTGCGAGGAGAAGGGTGATGCTCTCGCGCATCGCGGATTCGCTTTTCTGGCTGGCGCGCTATATCGAACGCGCCGAAGACACCGCGCGAATTCTCGACGTGAACTATCACATGCTGCTGGAGCAATCCCAGGACGCCTATCAGCTGCGCTGGGAGCCGCTGATGGTGATGGCGGGAGAGGAGATTCTCTTCCGCAAGCTTTACTCCGAAGTGAACGCGGAGAACGTCTTCGAGTTTCTGGCATTTCGTCACGACAATCCCAGCTCCATCGTGCAATGCATCACCAAGGCCCGCGAGAATGCCCGCACGATTCGCGACTGCATCTCCCGCGAGATGTGGGAGGACATCAACGGCCTGTATCACATGGTGAGCCGGTTCAATCCCACGGACGAAATCGTGGCCGGACCGCATCGCTTTTGCGACAAAATCAAATTCGGCACGCATCGTTTTCACGGCGTCACCGACGCCACCCTGGAGCACGACGAGGGCTGGCAATTCCTGCGCATCGGCTGGTCGCTGGAGCGCGCGGAGATGACTTCCCGGCTGGTGGACGTGCAGTATCAAAACTTATTGGACGAATTGCCCACGCTGGCAACGCCGGACAATCACCAGTGGATGGCCGTGCTGCGCTCGGTGGGAGCCTTCGAGGCCTACCATCGCCAGTTTCACTCTTCCATCGAACCCGAGAAAGTGGCCGGCATGCTCATTCTTCAGCCGCTACACCCGCGTTCGATCCGCTTTAGCACCACGGAAGTGCAATCCGGCCTGCGGGCCATCAGCGGCACCAGCCCGGGCTCCTACGCCAACGAGGCGGAACGGCTGGCCGGTAGGGTGGTGGAGAGGCTCAGCTACGATAAAATCGAGGAGATTTTCAAACAAGGGCTGCATAGCTATCTGAATGAGCTTTCCGATATGTTTCGTCTGATCGGCAGCGATATCGCACGCAACTACTTCTACTACGCGGTGGTGGCATGAACCGATTTCACCTGATCCACGTGACCGAGTTCGCCTATGACGGACCGGTCTCGGAAAGCTATAACGAATTGCGCCTGAAGCCCATTCACGACGAGCGGCAAAGTTGCCTTTCGTTTCGCATCATCACCACGCCTCACGCCAGCGGCACCGCTTACCGCGACTCCTATGGCAACTCCGTGTACCAGTTCAACCTGCTTCAAGAGCACCGGCGGCTGCGGATCGAGGCGGAATCTATCGTTTTGACGCACGAGATTCCGGAGCCAACCTGTCCAGCCATGAGGCTAGCGGACCTGGACTCACAGGAGGGCGACCTGCGCGAGGATTATTTCGACTTCATCGCGCCCACCGGGTACGTTCCCCACCTTCCCGAGCTGCGCCGCTTTATCGAGGCTGCCGAGGAGGTTAGCGGAGGGTGCGTGATCACCTTTGTGCGCAAGGTTTCCAGCTTGATTCACGATTGCTTCCGCTATTTGCCAGGCGCCACTCACGTGCATTCATCGATTGCCGATTCCCTATCGATCAGCGCGGGAGTTTGCCAGGACTTTGCCCACCTGCTCCTGGGAGCGGTGCGCATGCGCGGACTGCCGGCTCGATACGTTTCGGGCTATCTGGTTCCGGAGCGGACCGCGTCTGCCGAGAGCAGGCAGGAGGAGGTGATTGGCGGCCAAGCGTCGCACGCCTGGACCGAGGTGCTGATTCCGGGAAGCGGCTGGATGGGCGCCGACCCCACGCTTGGCGCTCCCGTAGGCCTTCGGCACGTGCGATTGGCGTATGGCCGCGACTACGGAGATGTGGCGCCGGTGCGCGGCGTTTACAAGGGCCATGCGGGGCAGCGCCTGTCGGTGGACGTCCGGGTGCGCCCGGCTCTGGACGGCGAAGGCCACGAGCAACTTGCCAAGACTGCCGCGGTGCCTGTCGCGGCGCCGGTGATGGAACGCGCCCAGCAACCCGCGCAACAACAACAGCAGCAACAGCAGTAGCCAAGTCCGCAGTTCAAAACGTTATTTTTTTAGACCAAAGGGCGCGCCCAGCGGTTAAAGCTGGATGGGGACGAGAGGTTCGTGCTGCGAAGCGACCAGCAATTCGCCGCGAAAGGCGGCTTCGCCGGGACGACGGCCCAGCGCTTCTTCCGCGCAGATGCGAGCGACATCGGGATTGTTGTTATTTTCCGAAAGGTGCGCCAGCACCAGATAGCGGGGGCGCGCGTCAAAGCCCTCGGGATCGGCGAGAAAGGTGCTGACCATTTCATTGGAAAGATGCCCGGTGCGGCTCATGACGCGCTGCTTCACATGCCAGGGATACGGACCCACCTTGAGCATCTCCAGATCGTGATTCGATTCCAGCATCATTCCATCGCAATCGCGTAAGTGCTGCTTGACCAATTCGGGCATGTAGCCGAGATCGGTGACGAGAGCAAGCTTCACGCCGGCGGCGCGAAAGGTGAAGCCGAGCGGGTCGATGGCGTCGTGCGGGATGCGGAAGGGAGCGACCTCGATATCGCCGACACAAAATCCGTGGCCGGCTTCAATGAACTCAACGCGCTCGAGGCGGCGCGCATGCCGTTCGGGAAGAAAGCGCAGAGTTTCGGCATGGGTTTCGGCGTTGAGGTAGACGGTGGTGCGCCAGGCGCCCAGCAGGGCCGCCAGACCGCCGATGTGGTCGCTATGTTCGTGAGAGATGACGATGCCGTCGAGGCGATCGAGGGAATGAGCCAGCGCGGCCAGGCGGCGCAACGTTTCGCGCTTGCCCAGGCCCGCATCCACCAGCAGGCGCGTCTGGGAAGTCTCGAGCAGGGTGCAATTGCCCGAACTGCCCGAGGCGAGAACGCTCACGCGAAGGCTGATGGAATCTCCCCCAAGAAACTTGCGCCGAAACTCGCCGCTGACCGACTGCAAGCGAAAAAAGCGGCCGCACGCATCATGGCAAAAGCGCGGGGCGGACGTCAATGCGATTCGAGAGAGGGTGTGAAGAAAATCTCAGCAGGCTAGCAGATCGCGCGTCAGGCGGAAGCCCTCGAGCGGGCCGACGACGGTGGCGGCAATTTTTCGAGGCTCGAAGAATTCCAGAGCTGTCCGCTGGACATCCTCGGCGGTGACCGCCTCGATCGAGGCGTGCAACTCTTCCACGCTGAAGAAGCGGCCGAAGTACATCTCCTGGCGGGCCAAGTTGGACATGCGCGCCCCCGGCGATTCGAGCGAAAGCACCAGCGAACCCTTGAGCTGATCCTTGGCCCGGCGCAGCTCCTCCGGGACGACCAACTCCCTTTTCAGGCGTGCGAATTCGCCGGCAATAGAGCGCAGCACGCGTTCGGTGGTGCTGCGGCTGGTTCCCGCATAGACCGAGAGCATGCCCGCGTCGGAGTAAGGGTTCAGCTCGCTGAAGACGGCGTAGGCTAGGCCCTGGCGCTCGCGGATATTTTGAAACAAGCGCGAGGACATGCTTCCGCCGAGAATGTTGTTGAGCACCGAAGCGGCATAGCGCCGCGGATGCACCAGAGGATAAGACGGCACGGCCAGAGTGATATGGGCCTGCTCGAGGGCGGGCTTGTTACGGGTAATCAGCCGGGCGTGGGTGTGCGGCGCAGTGCGCTGATTCGGAGGAGTGCGGGGATTGCTCTTGAGGCCGGCAAAGGACTTTCCCACCAGCTTCAGGAGGCTTTCGAGGTGAACATTGCCGGCCGCAGTGATCACCGTATTCGCGGGTGTATACCAGCGCTGGAAACAATTGACGACAGAGGCGCGGGTAAAGCCCCTCACGGTCGCGCGCGTGCCCAGGATCGGGGCACCCAGGGGATGGCCGCGCCAAAAGCTTTGGGTGAGCATCTCATGCGCCAGCGATTCGGGGTTGTCGTCCTCCATGCGAATCTCCTCGAGGATGACTTGCTTTTCCTTGTCAATATCCTCATCGGCAAAGACGGGACCCAGAACCAGGTCGGAGAGCACATCGAAGGCGATGGGCAGGTTTTCGTCCAGCACCTTGGCATTGAAGCTGACCATCTCTTTGGAGGTGAAGGCGTCGAGCAGGCCGCCGACGGAATCCATCTCGCGGGCAATCTGCTCGGCACTGCGCCGCGAGGTGCCCTTGAACACCATATGCTCGATGAAATGGGCGATGCCGTTCAATTCGGAGGGCTCGCCGCGCGAACCGGCGCGCACCCAGATGCCAATGGCCACCGAACGCATGTGGGGCATGTGCTCGGCCACCAACACCAAGCCATTCGGCAACGCTTTTCGTTGAATGGAAGTAGCTGCAGCCTGCTTCATCGTTATTCAAATAATGGCACACTCAGATGTGAAAAACTATTAGGCGTTTGCCGCACGCAGAAACAACGGCGCAAATGGAGCCGGGCGATCCGCCATTTCACGCGTGCTATCATGAAGCTTAGAAGGCCCATTCCATGCCTCGACAGATTGAATCCAGCGTTGCGGGGAGCGCGACGAGTTCGGCAGCGGAGCCTTCCGGCGCGGCCAAGCACGACGTGCTGGGAAAATCGCGCGAAGACTTGCGCGCGGCTATGGTAGAGATCGGCGAGCCGGCTTATCGCGGCGCGCAGCTTTACCATGCGCTCTACGCCGAACGGCGGTTCGATTTTACTTCCATGAGCAACTTGCCGGCCGCGCTCCGGGGGCGCCTAGCACAACATTTCCGCATCGGGATGCCGGAAGTTTCGCGGCGCTTTCATTCCAGCGACGGTTCGGTGCGTTATCTTCTGGCGCTCGATGCCAGGGGCGAGGAGTTTTCCAGCGAATCGCCGGCCCGAGTGGAAGCCGTGTTCATGCCTTGGGCAGGCCGGCAAACGGTCTGCATTTCGACGCAAGCCGGATGCGCGGTGGAGTGCCGCTTTTGCCTGACCGCGCAGCTGGGCCTCGTTCGCAACCTGACCGCGGGAGAAATCCTGGCTCAGGTTCTGCTCGCGCTCGAGGAAAATCGGGAAGCGCTCGCGCCGCGCACGAATGTCGTGCTCATGGGCCAAGGCGAGCCGCTGCTGAACTACGACGCTGTGGTGGCGGCGCTGCGCGTGATGCTCGATCCCAACGGTATGCGTCTCGGCCCGCGGCACGTTACGCTCTCGACCAGCGGCATTGTCCCGGGAATCGAGCGGCTGGGGCGGGAAAAAGTGCGTCCCCGGCTAGCCATCTCGCTAAACGCCTCGACCGACGAAGAGCGCGACGCCATCATGCCCATCAATCGAAAATATCCGTTGGAGGCGCTGCTGGCGGCGTGCCGCGAATATCCCCTGGGGCCGCGGGAGTATCTGACGTTTGAGTACGTGCTCCTGGGAGGCTTCAACGATTCAACCGAAGACGCCCGCCGCGTGGCGCGGCTTCTCTCCGGCATGCGCGTCAAGGTCAATCTGATTCCGTGGAATCCCGGCGAGCTGCCCTATCGCCCACCCACGGCCGAAAGCACGGAGGAGTTCCGGCTGGCGCTCGACGCGAAAGGGGTTCCCGCGTTTGTGCGTTATTCACGCGGGCAGGACGTGAACGCCGCGTGCGGACAGCTGGCTCTGAGCGAAAGGGGATCGCTGGTTCCCGCGATCGGGTCTTCTCCTTCAGGTGCTTCAGCCGCGCCTTCCGCTACAAGTTCCACCTAGCGCGATTTCCCGAGGATTCTAATCACGCTCATCATGCGTCCGGCGGCAGGGCCTTCTTTTCGATAGCTGAAAAAAAGGTCGCTGCGGCAGGAGGTGCAGAGCGCGCTCACGGCAATGTTCCCGGGGCGCACGCCGGCGTCGACGAGCTGGCGGCGGTTGGCCGAACGCAAATCGAGCTGGACGCGCTCGGGCGGCGGCTCATGGCCCGGCGGCATCATCGTAAGCCAGGGCAGCGGGTTCGGCTCCTCGCCGGAGCTCAGCCGCTCGAAGGGCCCCTCAAACCACTCCGCCGCATGGACGAACTGCCCGAGAAAAGCCTGGGCGACTTCGGGGCCTACTTCATAGCAGCAAGGCCCAATCGCCGGGCCAAGCGCGGCCAGAACATCTTCGGGATTGGTGCCGAACTCCAGCCGCATCCGGCCGAGCGTCTTGACGGCGATACGTGCAAGCGTTCCGCGCCATCCGGCGTGAACCGCGGCCACCACGTGCCGGCGTGGATCCACGAGCAAAATCGGGACGCAGTCGGCCGTCTGAATGCCCAGAAACAGGCCTGCGTGGCCGGAAATCGCGGCATCGGCTTGCGGCGCGGTCGCCGCCGGGGTGGGAAAGACGCGCACGACGTCGGAATGAATCTGCCGCAGGGTCAGCAGCGATTCTGCGGTTTCCGCGTGCGGGGCCGATTGCGGCGTCGGTTGTTGACCAAATTTTTGACCGAGCACGGCGCGCAGGAAGGCGGCGCGATTGCGAGCCACCATTTCGCGCGAATCCCAGTCCGTGAACCCGAGATTGAGCGCGGCGGGAACATTGGTCTTACTGGCGGTTTTGCCGGCGATTTTGCTGGCGCCGCCTTTCCGCGTGCTGAAACCATGCGCCATCCACGGAAGTGAGTCGAAAATGTTGGCAGTGAGGATCTCCAAACTGCCTACTTGGCGGAGCGACCAGCCTTCTTCGATGGCGCTCACAGACGAGCGCTTCCGTGGCGGCTTTTGCGGCTGCTCTCGCGACTCCTTTCGCTTTTGGGGCCGGATGGATGATGCCCGCGGCATTACCGGCTGCTCCCTGGCATAACGCTCCGCTTCCGGTTCTCAGTTTGGCCTAAAAGTGGCGCGAAGCAATGCGGAATCCAACATTCGCACCGCTCGGCGGTATAATTCGCTGCCGTTGCTGGCGCGCTTTTTGTCTCGCGGTGCGCCGGGAAGGAACTCGCGAAGTGATTGTCGGCTTGGGCGTCGACATGGAAGAGATCAGCCGCCTGCGTGAGGCCATCGAGCGTCACGGCAGAGCCTTCCTCGAGCGCGTGTTTACCCCCGCCGAGATCGCCTATTGCGAACGTCACCGCGACAGCGCCGAGCGTTTCGCCGGACGATTCGCCGCCAAAGAGGCGACCATGAAAGCGCTGGGCACGGGCTGGAGCCGAGGGGTGCGCTGGCGAGACATTGAAGTGACGCGCGCGCCCGGCCAGCGGCCGACCCTCGTGCTTCACGGCGCGGCGCGCGAACACGCCGAGCGCCTGGGCGCTCGACACATCAGCCTGAGCATCACCCACACGGGCAACCTGGCGCTGGCAGAAGTGATTTTCGAGAACTAACGGACGCGGCGGAGCCGCGGCAGTGAACAGATTCACACAACTCCCCACAGGGGCATCGCGCTGAGACGCCTCGGAATTCCACGTCAAAGTATATGCGGGACAACCGCCGATGGGGAGAATCAGCTCTTCTTCGCTTTGTCCAGCTTGAGCGAGATGACGATGTCTTTACGGCTGTCGAAACTCGAGACGGTTCGCTTATTGGACATCATCGTGTCGTCTTCGGCGTGAATTTCGTAATCCACATTGGGATCCAGGCCGCTGAAGCGATACTCGCCGGCATGATCGGAGATATAGGTTTTCACAGCCAAGGTGCGGACGTTCTTAAGATATACGACCGCCGATGCGACGGGATTTTCCGCTTTATCCAACACCGCACCGTGGACGGTGCGCAATTCGTTTTGCTGGGCGGATGCGGAAAAGGCCAGCAGGGCGAAAAACACGGCCGCCCATAGCAGGCGCAGCGGACTATGCGAATAACGAGTGGCTCGTCTCACAGCCTCTCCTCCTCGCGGACCATCACAGCAGCGATCCCAGTGAAATCACACCTGGAGAACCAGATTCGTGCGATTTAGCGGTTCGAGCATGACATAGAAAAGAAGGCCGTAAATACGGATGCGTCGGCGCGAAGCCTAAAAAACACTACTCGTCGTCCTCCTCCTCATCCAACACTTCATCTCGCGTATCGCCGTCGACCCCCTCGGCTTCCGGCTCTTCCGCTTCTTCCTCGTCTTCGTCGTCTTCGGAGATGACGTTCAAGTGCACGGGATGAATCTGCACCACTTCCAGCTCGGCTTCACATTCCGGGCAGTTCAGAATCTCGCCTTCTTCCACTTCGTCTTCGTCGAGATCGATTTCGACGGCGCATTCCGGACAGCGCACCACAGCCGAACCTCCTGGCCAAACATGGCCCCTCACGCAAGGGTATTATATATCGCGGGCGAGTCAAGAGGGTGTCCCGCCCGATCCATGAGCAAGCGCGAATTTCCCGAATGGCCGATGGTGGGGGTAGGCGGCGTGGTGATCGATCAAGGTCGCGCGCTTCTGGTGCGCCGGGCCAGAGAACCGGCGCTGGGCGAATGGACGATTCCCGGCGGATTGCTGGAGGTTGGCGAAACGCTGGCTGCGGGCGTGGCTCGCGAAATTCAGGAAGAGACCGGTCTGACCGTGCGGGTGCTAGAACTGATCGAAGCGCTGGAACGAATTTTTTCGGACTCAGGCGAGGTCCGCCCGGGCGTGGAGCCCGCCGGGGTTGCCGCAGACCTGCAGGGAGCCCAGCGGATACCCGGCGCGCGCATTCGGCCGCGCTATCACTACGTGATTCTCGACTATTTGTGCGAGCGCGTTTCCGGGGAACCCGCGATCAGCGAGGAGATTAGCGATCTGGCCTTTGTCCCGGAGGCGGAGCTCACGAATTACCGGATTACGGCCGCCGCGACGCGAGTGCTGCACAAGGCCTTTGCGATGGTCCGCGAGCGAAAGCGGGCATGAAGCGATCAGGTTCCCGATTTCTCCCGGGCGGCGCGAATCAGCGACTCCATGTGATCCAGGTAGCGCTCGAAAGCCCGCCGGCCCGCGGCAGTGAGGCGGTATTTTGTTTTGGGCAGCCGGCCGTCGAACATTTTGATGCAGTTGATATAAGCCGCTTCCTCCAGCTTGCGGGCGTGGACGGAGAGATTTCCGTCCGTGGTCCGCAGCAAAGCTTTCAATTCGTTGAAGGTCAGCCAGGGGTTCACGGCCAGGGCGCTGACGATTCCCAAGCGCATGCGCTCGTGGATCAGGCGATCGAGGCCCGGGGCCAGCGGCTCCCGCGCCTGGTTATCGAGCGCGGTGAGGCGCGACTCCTGAGGGCGGGGCTTGGAAATGCGTTCCGCGGTTGCGGTTCCCGTCTTGGCTCGCACGTGGCCCTCCTAACGCAAGCGCGATCTTGCGCACAAATTCAACCGCCGTATCTCTGCGCGATCACCAGTCCAAAAGCGATTTGCAAGCCGCCAAAGCCGACCATCATGTAGCCATTACCCCAGGAAGCCGGCGAGGCAATGGCCGCGGCTCCTAGGGCAATAAAGCAAAGGCCCATGACGGGAACGACGCGCACCGAGAAAGAGCCGCCGCTGACCACCGCCGTCCCATAGAGCAGCAGCCACATGCCAGGCAACAGGCGGAGATCGCCATCGCGGTAGAGCGCCACCGTGAGCAGCGCGCCAACAATCATCGGCGGGGCGAAACCGAGGGCGAACTTGCGGCCGGGTCCGGAGAAAAGCGGTATGTGCGCCTCTCGGGACTTCTGAGCGACCGTGAGTACGGCAAGGATCATCGCCAGGGCCGCTTCCGCCAGCCACACGAAGAGCCAGCGCGGGGCACTGGGCTGATGGGAGGCGATGGCCGCGGCGGCAAGCGCGGTGAAACCGATGGCTGCGCCGCCCCAGCCGGGAACGGCCGTGAAGGAACCGGCGCGCTCCATCGTTTCGCGAATAAAGCGAAGATTGTCCGCGGCGCGATCTTCCAGGGCAACGAGAACCGGGCGCGGGGACCGAGCTGGCTTTGCCGGCGTCATGAATTCGTCGTGAATTTTGAGGATACGCGCGGCCCGCTTGATGTCAAGCTCTTTGCCGCACAGAGCTGCAGCCTTCAGCCGCCGCGCGGCTTCCAGCCGTACTTACCCACCAGAGGAACGAACCGGCAGTGAATGAGCGGGCGCGAAGAGGTGGCGTCGCCGTGCTTCTCCAGGAGCAAGAGGCGCTGCTCGTCCGGCGAGCCCACCGGAAGGACGAGGCGCCCGCCTTCGGCGAGTTGGGCCTCGAGGGGCGGGGGAATGTCCGGCGCCGCCGCGGTGACCAGAATCGCGTCGAACGGGGCCTCGCCAGGCCATCCCAAGGAGCCATCGCCCACGTGCACATGCACGTTGGCATAGCCCAGCCGCGCCAGTCGCTCGCCGCACGAGAGGGCCAGCTCTTCGTGCATCTCCACGGCGTGCACTTCGCGCGCCAATGGCGATAGCACGGCCGCCTGGTAACCCGAGCCGCCGCCGATTTCGAGCACGCGCTCGTTTCCCGAGAGACGCAATGCCTCGGCCATGGCCGCGACCATAAACGGCTGGGAGATCGTTTGCCCCTGGCCGATAGGCAAGGGCCGGTCCTCGTAAGCCTGGGCGGCGAGTTCGGCGGGAACAAATTTGTGGCGCGGAACGCCGAGCATGGCGGCGAGGACGCGCTCATCCCGAATGGCGCGCTTGCGCAGTTGCCGTTCGACCATCTCCTGGCGGCGCAGGACGAGTTCAGCTTCCGTGGGGGCTGCGGCGTGCGGGAAGCCGTTGCCGTTCCCGGAAGCGCTGTGCGGATCGGACACAAATCTTCCGGGCGCTACTTGAATCGCTGCCGGCGAACGATGTCGACACCGAAGGTGCCGTTTTCATCGCGCAAGGCGACTATGGAGACGTCGGGCCGCAGGGTGTATTCGATCTGAATGACTTGCTCCTGAGTGGAGGTCACATCGGTGCTGTAGGTGATGACCAGATTGCGCGCGAATTGCTCGGCAATGGTGACGCGCGCGCCGGGATTCTGGGTGGCACTGGTCGCGGCAATGTAGTCTGGATCGACGCTGAAACGGCGCACGCCAAAAAGGCGCTGCACGCGCCCACCGAGCTGGGAGGAGATGGCTTCGGAAAGCAAGGTGGTCGCGCCCAGCTGGGGGGTCTGGGTGGCCGCAGCGCCGCCTCGAAGGCTGCTTTCCTCGCTCGTTTGTCCGAGGGCCAGCAGGGTGACTATATCGTTCGAGGGCAAAGGAGGATCGGAGCGATAGGTCATGATCAAATGGCTGGCAGGGCCGGTGAAATCGACGGTGACCTCATATTGCTGGATCGTGGTGGCCACTTCGACGTTGAGCACCGGATCGGCGCGAAACGGGTTCACGAAATTCAAGTCGCCGCGCGTCAAATTGTAGTCATTGCCCCGCATAGTCATCTGTCCGTTCAGCAAATGGATATTGCCCAGCAGGACCGGGTGGTCAAAGGTGCCGCGGACACGCACGTTCGACTCGGTCTGAAATCTGCCGCTGGACCATTCGATTACCGCGCCGGCAGTGGTATTGGCTTGCACGTCGAACTGCAAGTTCCGCAAGAAGGGAGACGTCGCCGTGGGGCTGGCGGAAGTGTCGGTGGAAGACGCGAGCAACGTTGTGGCGTCGAAGCCTTGCGACATGAGCAAACGGTCGACACTTACTGTCCCGGAAAGAGTGGCTGCCTGCGTGGTGCCCAACAGGCGCAAATTGCCGCCCGCCAGCCAGCTCATGCCTACCGGATAGCGCACCCGCACCTGTTCGGTCCGCGCCGTGAGATCGTAACTCACGGGCCGATTGCCGTAGCTCAGCGAACCGGATAGCTGCAGGCGGCCGCCTCCCGTCTCCGAGGTGATATTGGAAAACGTGATGCGGCTGGCGTCGAAGATAAAATCGCCGGCAAGCGAGCTCAGGCCTGCGGGAAAATCTCCATAGCGCACGGAAGTGTCCTGTACGTGAACGCGCCCGGTGATGCGCGGGTTGTACAGCGTGCCGGCGATGCCGGCATCGATCTGTGCGGGACCGCGTACATCCAGGCTGGGCACGAACCCGCTGAACAGGCGCAGGTTGGCCGCGCCGGTGAGGCGTAAATCCATGGCGCGGTCGCCGGCAAACCGCGCCAAACCTGTGATACGGAAGTCGGTATCGGCGCCGCGCAGATTGGCCTGGCGCACCTGGACTTCGTGGTTGCCGTATTGGAGCAGCACCGGGCCCTGGTTCTGCAGCTTGATATATTGGTAATCAAGCGAGAGCTGGGTGAGATTGGCGTCCACGGAAATCGTATCCGGATCGAGAAGCGCGCCGGAGATGCCGAAGCGGCCCACGATCTGGCTATGGCCGGTCATCCCGCCGAGATGCAAGGCGCTGACGATCAAGGGATCGAGATCGATCTGCGAAACCATGACTTCGCCGGTGAGCGGATAAGTGCCGTGCAAATCCACATTCACGTTGCCGTGCAGCTCGCCCGTAGTGATTGCCGAATCCACCTGTAAGCCGAGCTTGGAGCCGTCGGATTGGAGCTTGGCATCGAAACTGCCCACCACTTCGTTGCGGAATCGCAGATCCACCAGGCGCAGCGCGCCATCCAGTTTGGGCGCGAGCAATGGTCCCTGGCCGCTCAGATGAAAACTGATTTTGCCCGCGACGGGCAGCGCGGGCGTCTGAATCTGCGAGACACTTTCGAGCGGGAGCGCCGCGCCCGTCAAATCGAAAACAGCCTGGCCATCGGGCGTGCTGTAGTTGAAATTGCCGGTCAGCAAACCGGGAGCTTGCGGAGTGGCCGTGCCACCCGCCGGAGGGAGCAGGCGCAATTCCGCATTGGCGATACGAACCTGGCCGTGGCGCAGCGTGATTTCGCCGCGGGCGCGATCGAAATGCCAGCCCCAGGCTTGCGGATTAACCACGTCGAACAAACCCGTCAACTCCGGATTGGCATGCGTTCCGCGGCCGTGAAATGTTCCGCTCAGCAAGCCATGCGCGGGATACGCGGTTCCGAATAGCGCCTGCAATCCATCCGCGTCGGTGCGTACCAGAGTGGCGTCCAATTGCCAGGAACTCTCGGGATCGAAGCTCCAGGTGTTCAGCATCAGCGATAGTTCCAGTTGAGCCGAGGAGGGATCCCGGCGCACGTTGGCGCGTGTGAGGCTGAACTCTTCGGGCGAATAGGTCATGTCGCCTTCGATTTGATCCCACATAAGCCGGTCGTAACGGGCATTTGTTCCCACCACGTGGCCAGCGAAGGTTGGGCCCACCAGGGGTCCTGTGATGCTGCCCTGCCAATGGGCGCGTCCAGCGATGATTTTGGGCTCGGCGTCCTCGCCCCTGATGCGATTTATGAAGTCATCCCAGGGCGCAAGGTCCTGCGTATCGAACACCACATCGAGTTTGGAAGCTTCCGCCGCGAGCGCTCCGCCGAACTGCACGGTGCTCGTGGGTGTATCGATATGGCTGGCCTCCAGCACAACGTCCCGCGCCGCCATGCTGTAGTGATAGTTCAGGCTGGCTGTGACGGGAATCTGGCCCGCGGGCAACTGGCGTTTCGGAACCCAAAGAGAGACGCCCCGCGAATCGAGATTCTTAAAGTCCGCTGTCCACGTGGTGACTGCCTGCACGTCGGCAATTCCGCCCCAATGCAGAGGAACGATGGGGAGACTGTCGTTGTCAACCGCAGCCATGAGCGCAGCTAGATCGATATCGTGGGCGTGGGCGTTCACGCGAAATTTCAGCGCCGGAACATCAAGATGAAGCTGGCCATCAATCGCTCCGCCCAGCGCCGTAATCGAGAATTGGGGGACATCGAGCGACACGCGGTTGGCGCGATACGTGCCTCGAGTGCCGATGCCGGAAGAATGGAACCAGTCATAGGGCATGGCGATATTCGCCGCGGAGTAAGTCCCGGTCACAGCCAGGCGGTTATCCACGAAATGCCCGTCGCCGGTGAATTCGACCTCCCCGGAGGGAGCGCTTGGTTTGCGCAGCAGCGTGCGGATATCCTCGAGACTGAGGTGCCCGCGATAGCGAAAGCCCCAATTGGGATGCGCAAAGCTCGAGTTGGTAATCTGGGCGTCAAGGGAGGTGTGCGGGCCCTGCCAGAGCAGTTGGGTGATCGTGAAAGAATCCGGCTCGAGCGTGAATTTCACAGACAGGTCGGAATGAAAGGGCAGATAGCGGCGGGCCACCAGATCCATCTGTTTCCATCGGAATTGGCCCAAATACATGACCTTGCGATCCAGTTCGGCATAGTCGACGGCAAAATCAAACTGCGCGCCTTCGGCCACCAGGGGGACGCGCACATCGTTCAACAGCATCTCGCCATCGGTGAGGCGCAAGCGGCGCGCCGCGACCTCAAAAATACGCTGGCGCAACGGCTTTGAAGAGGCGCTCATATGCGCCATGGGCACATTGATGGAACCGTCGCGTTCCACGCGCACATGCACCATGGGATGAACGATTTCGACGTCGCCAAGGGAGAATTTGCGCGCCCAAACCGAATCGATGCGCAGCCCGACCTCCAGCCGTTCGGCGTGAAAAAATGGCGGCGTCCCGGCGGGCTCGCGTCCATGGACCGTGAAATCGGTGAGGGTCACTCGCAGCCGCCAGGGATCGAAGTGGAAGGCTCCCAATTCGGCTGTGCCGGAGGTGGATTTCTGAATCTGCGCGACAATGGCGCCGCGGATGTAATTATCCGTCGCGCCACTGGAAACGATGAGTAAGGCGACGAACGGCACAGCCAGGATCACAACGGCCAACCCCACGATCCAGGGTATCCACTTTCGGCTTTTCCCCATTCGCGTCATTGGTTTTCACCGGGCTTTGCACCGGGCTTTGCACCTGACTGGACTGCGGAGAAAGAGTCCAGCGGCTCGAGTTCAATCTTCATCCTCGGCTTGGTCTCGTCGAACCATTCGGCGGTACGGTCATTCACGCCTTGCTCGATGAGAAGCTCGCGAATCTGATCGGTCACATCCGTTAAGGGAGGCGCCGGCTGGCCTTTGGCCTGGAGTTCAGGCACCAGATGATCGCGATAATAGTTGGCGATGGCGGCATCATCCACTTGAACCGAGGATCGGAATTTGGAATCGAGATAACGGGCCAGATAGATTTGCCGCGTGATCACCCGGCGGAGGGCTTCCGGCGTAAGAGCGACTTCGCCAAGGCGCTGCTGGAACGCGGCTGCATTGGGAAAGCTGTTCTGGACGCGGCTCATTTCGCGGTCCACTTCCGCCGCTGCGGGCATGGGGAATCGCGCGCCGGTGGCCTCGTCATTCAGCATCCACTGCTCGATCAGTTCCGACCGCAACTCTTCGTCGGTTTGGGAATGGCCATCGAGGAGTTGCTGGTAGGCCGCCAGTTCGCGGAGCTCACTCAGCGTGATGATGTCGCCTTCAATGCGGGCCACAATGCCGTCCACGATTTGCGGCTGCGAATGGCCTTGCGCCGCGAGGCAAGTGGCTGGCGAAAAGGCCCCGAGCAGAGCGCACAACACGAGGATAGCCCCGACGCGCATCAGAACGTGGACCCCAGGTTCACGAAAAATTGAAATGCCGGCAGACGCTGCACGGTTAATGGACCTCCCGGCGCGGCGGAATTGACCGGAACGATAAAATTGGCCGGATTGAGCTGATACGCCAGATCGATGCTCACCGGCCCCACGGGCGTGTGATAGCGAATCTCGAACCCCACCGTATGCGAAAAATAGTTCAGGTCATTGGTGCAATTCGTAAGGCAAAGGCCCGCCGCGTTCACAATGGGCATGGGGGGAGCGGAGCGCAAAGTAATAGCCGAGAACGTCTGGAATACGTTTCCGGCGTCATAAAAAATTCCCCCGCTGGCGCGCGAGCCGATGAGCGGAAGATTCATGGGAAATTGCAATTGCTGATTGAAAGTAATCAGACCTAATCCGCCGACAGGAAAGCCCGTGTCCGGATCGCGCGGGCCGGCCTGATTGAGTCCAAATCCGCGCAGCGTGGTGCCGCCGCCGGCGAAAAAGCGCTCTGGCAAGGGAATATCCGACTCAGTGGAACCGGCGAAGGGTTCCTCTATGCCAATGCGGGTAGACCGGGCAAAGACGAATGTTGAGCCCAGGTGCGTGTAGGTGGAATTCTGATAGGTGGCGCGGAGAAAGGAAGCGGCGGAGCCGATGGCCTTGCTGGCCACGTCGATGTCGAATGTATTGAAACTTCCGCGAGCTGGGTCGGCGGCATTATCGCGGCGATCGCGAACCCAGGTGAAGGCGAAGAAAGCGACCTGAGTGGGCTGATTAAAAAGTGGAATCTCTTCCGGGGCGACCTGCAAATCGGAGGCCTGCACGCGGCGGTACACCAATCGATACAGAAGGGAGGTAAGGATCGAGCGCCGATCGGTCAATTGAGCGGAGCCCTCTTCGCGCGTGGAGGTGAAGGTTTGCACGTCACGCGCTTTGACGTAGTCGCCGGTGAGCTGAAAGCTCATAGTGGGGAGAAGAAAATGGGGCGAGGAGCTGTAGGTAAGCAGGGCCCGTCCCTGCAGTAAGCTGGCCCGCGCTTTGAAGGAAAGCGAATCGGCGCGGCCGGTGAGATTGAGCTTGGTGAATTCGCTGGTGAGGCGCGGGCTGAAGTAGAGCGGCTCGGCCACCGGGCCGTTGCTGGCGGTGCCCAGCCGCTGGGCTTCGAAGCCCAGGCCGTAACCAATGGTGTAGCGCCGGGCCTCGTCCACCAGGAGATCGATCGTCTTGGACGTGCCGCTCCCTTCTGGGTCCTGCGGAGCAATGGCCACGCGGCTGAAGATCCCCAGGTTATACAGCCGGCGCTGCGTTTCCACCACGGCGCTTTCGCTGAAAGGCCCGCCCGGGTGCAGTTGCACCTCGCGAACAATTACGCTCGGATGAGTATGTTCGTAGCCGCCCACGAGAACCTGCGCGACGCGAATCTGCTCGCCTTCCTCAATTTGATAGGTGAGATTCACGCGCGGACCCTGGCCGGGCTGCGCGGGAACGTTATCCACCACGGCATGAAACTGGGCGTTGGGAAAACCCTGGTCGTAGTAAAGCGTGAGCACGTTGTCGCGGTCGCCGGCGACGTTGAGATCCGAATACGGCTGCCCCGCCGTGGATCCGATCGCGCCGGAAAGCTCCTGGCTGCTGATGGCGCGGTTGCCCTCGATCATGAGGTTAGCGATGCGCGTCTGCGGGCCTTCCGCGACGCGGAAAGTGATAAAGAGGTCGCCCGGGTGGCCTCGATAGTTGTCCATCAAATCGCTGCTCACCTGCACTTCCCGGAAGCCGTTGGATTGATACAGTTCGGTGAGCGAGGCCACATCGCTGGTTAGCTGCCCGGAACTGAAGCGCCCCGGGGAGCCAAATGCCGCGGGTTGAATGCGGATGCGGCCGCGCAGCAAATCGTCGCCAAAGTAGCGATTTCCAGAGAAGGCCAAACCCACGAGCCGCTTGTGCGACCCTAATTCCACGCGGTAGGTGATCACTTCCATATTTCCCGGCTGGCTCTCCTCGGGATCCGAGGAAGTCGTGTAATCGACCTCGGCGTCGAAAAATCCCCGGCGCTCCAGGTAATCGCGCAAATTACGCCGGCCTTCCTGAAGCAGATCTTCGTCGACCGCGCCCTCCTCGAAGATCGGCAGCAGGGACCGCAAGGTGCTCTCCGAAACCTTCGCCCCGAGCACTTTCACGCTCACCTTGAGCTGCGCATATACAGATGCCTGCAGCGCCACCGTGTTTGTATCCGGCTCGTAGGCGCCGCGTACCACGGAGACGCGAGCGCCCAAATAGCCGCGTCCGATCAGCCATTTGCGGCTGCTTTGCACGCTTCTCTCCAGCGTTTCCGACATCACTCTGGTCTTGGGCTTCAAGCGGAGGCGGTCGCGAATCTCCCCATCGGTGAAGGGAGACTGATTGATCAAGTTGATCGTTCCCACGCGCGCGCGCTGGCCCTGAACGACGTCGACAATAATGTCCATTTGGTGCGTAGCCGCGTGAGACACCAGACGATAACTGAGTTTTGCTTGATACAGTCCTTCGTCCTCCAGCGCGTCTTTCAAGCGGTCCAACGCCGCGGGGATATCGGACTCGCGAAAAGGCTCGCCCAGTGCCAGGCGCATGGAAGAGACGGCCACGCTGTCGCTGGGCGGCTCGTGAAGCCCATTCACGCGAACAGCATCCACAAAGAAATTTGGCCGCACCAGGAAATCCACCTCCAAGCCTTGGGGGACGCTGGTAACCTGGACTACGATGTCGGCATAGAGTCCGGTACGATAAAGCTGGCGCAGACCTTGGCGTTCCGCATCAATCGTGAATGGCTGATTCACCTGGAGCGGCAGGCCCGAGGCCTGGCCCTGAAGGACTTCGCCGGACTGGTCCAGGATTCGAATCGCAGCCACCCGCTGGCCTTCGATCTGTCCCGCGGACTGCGCCGCCGCCGGCGTTTGAGCCAGAGCGCTCGCTGTGCAGGACAGGCCTATGGCGGCCAGACAAAAAAGAAGAACTGCCCACGGACGATTCGCAATCATTCGCCACTATAAAGAAAAGGTTAGCACAAGGCGGGTTGCCTGCCGGAAACTTCCGTCCACCAGCGTGCTTACTCGGCGCTGCCTAAAACAGCGCTATCATGAGTGACGCCGGAATGTGCGGCGTCACCGTGAATCTATCACGAAGACGTTCCATGCGCCCAAAACGGATGCCGCCCGGCAACGTATAATGGCCCCAATGGACGGCAAGCTCCGCGAACGCTACTCTCGGCAAATCCTTTTCGGCCCTATCGGCGAAGCGGGTCAGGAGCGCCTGCGCCAGTCTTCGGCGGTCATCGTCGGCTGCGGCGCATTGGGTTCGGCGCTGGCGGGCCTGCTGGTGCGTGCCGGCGTTGGCCGCCTTCGGATTGTCGACCGCGATTTCGTGGAGCCATCGAACCTCCAGCGGCAAACCCTGTTCGAGGAGTCCGACGCGCAGGAACTATTGCCCAAGGCTGTGGCGGCCGAGCGCCGGCTACGGAGCATCAACTCCGACATCGAAGTGCGGGGCATCGTAGGGGATCTGACGCCGGAAAACGCCGGGGAGTTGCTGGCCCATTCCGAACTCTTGCTGGACGGAACGGACAATTTCGAAACGCGGCTTCTGATCAACGACTACGCGGTAAAGGCCCGCGTGCCCTGGATTTATGCAGCCGTTGTAGCCAGCCATGGGCTTACCATGCCGATCCATCCGGGAGAGAGCGCTTGTCTGGCGTGTCTCGCGGAAGACGATCTATTCGGAGAGGATGGTTCAGGCCCGCGCGCTAACGAACCTACGTGCGACACGGTCGGCGTGCTGGGCCCGGCAGCCGGAGTGATTGCCTCGCTCGAAGCCGCTGCGGCAATCAAGATTCTCTCCGGCCAGGCGCAAGCGCGAGATGCCCGCCTGATCACGGTGGACGTATGGAGCGGACGTTTCCATTCCATGCGCATTCCGCGCCGTGAAAACTGCCGCGCTTGCGGGCAGGGCCGATTCTCTTACCTGGAGGGAGAGGCGCAGCCTCGCCTGACCATGTGTGGCCGCGACTCCGTTCAAATTCACGAGCGCGGCAGGCGGCTGGACTTGACTGCGCTGGGGCACAACCTAGCCGCGGCGGGTAACCCGGTGCGGCAGAACGATTTCCTGCTGCGCCTGCAAGTGCCGCCCTACGAGATGACCGTGTTCGCCGATGGCCGCGCCATCATAAAAGGCACCCGAGACACCTCTGTGGCCCGTTCCATCTATGCGCGTTACGTTGGCGCGTGAGGCGCCGGGGGGTTGGGGCCTCAGCGGCCTTCGGTGCGCCCGATCGGATGCCGAAGCGCAGCCCGGTCGAGGTTTTCCCGCAGATTCATTAAGGTCAGGAAAGTGTTGAGGATGCGCGCCTTCAGCTCATCGGGCAGGTGCAAGCCGCTGGTGGCGGTGCGGGCGAGCAGCTCGCCGCGCCCTCCAACGTAAGTAATGATCTCCACCTGACGTTCGCGAGGGGCGCGGCCGGTGGCCGTTTCGCGGCGCATCTCGGCGCAGTGCCGCTCAATCTCCAGCGTGAAATGCAAAATGCAAAGCTTTTCCGCCTCCAGCGCCACGGGAACCATCGACTTGCATCCAGGCGCGCTGCACGAATTTGGCATCGCTTCGGAATCCCTCGTGAAAACGATTTTTGCATCTCAATCACACAAAATCCAGAGGCAGCTTGCCGGGAACAGCGAATCAGCCATTGACGGTTGCGCTCGCTCGGGTGGGTGGCTGGGGGTTTCTCCTGGCGCCAAGGCTTGTAGCGTTCACACTAACCGACCCTTGCCCATGGCTTCTGTGGATGCCAGCGAATACAAGGGTATGCTAGACTAGCGTGGCAAAAACAGGGAAAGCGGCTCGATAGTATCTCCTGAAAGCCGTTGTGCGGTAACTTCTCTAAACTCAACGCGAGGCAAGATATGTCTGGGCATTCCAAATGGGCCACGATCAAGCATAAGAAGGCGGCTACGGACGCCAAGCGGGGCCGAATTTTTACTAAGCTGATCCGGGAAATCACGATTGCCGCTCGAGTCGGGGGCGGCGACGTGGATTCCAACCCCAGGCTGCGGACCGCGATTGCCGCGGCCAAAAACGAGAACATGCCGAACGAAAATATCGAGCGGGCGCTTCAGCGCGGCACCGGCCAACTCGAAGGGGAACAGTACGAGGAAGTGAATTTCGAGGGCTATGGTCCGGGAGGCGTGGGAATGATCGTGCAGGTGGTCACCACGAACCGCAACCGGGTGGTCAGCGAACTTCGCCATATGATGAGCCGTCACGGCGGCAATCTAGCAGAGACCGGCGCGGTGGGCTGGATGTTCAGCCGCAAAGGCCAGATTGTGGTCTCCAAGGAACAGGCCGGCGAGGACAAGATGCTTTCCATCGTTCTCGATGCCGGCGCTGAGGACCTGCGCGACGATGGCTCGGAGTGGGAGGTGCTCACTCCTCCCGACGCCTTCGAGAACGTGCGCGACGCGCTGAACAAAGCGGGCGTGAAGCCCGAATCGGCGGAGATCGCCTGGGTGCCACAGAATTACATCAAGCTGACGGGCTCGCCGGCGCAGCAGATGCTCAAGCTCGTGGAAACTCTCGAAGAGCACGACGACATTCAACACGTCTTCGCTAATTTCGATATAGACGAAAAAGAGCTGGCCGCCATGGCCGCGCAGAGTTGATGGAAGAGTCGTCGAGTTTCCGCTGAGCCGGAGCACAAGATGCTGGCGATGCGCTTTCGCGCTGCTGTACCCTCTGATGCGGCGGTTCGATTCGCGTGAGTGCGGAACCTTATTGTGTGCTGGGAGTCGACCCCGCCGCAGCCGGTGCGACGGGTTTCGGAATCGTCGAACGCCAAGGCAGCCGCTGCCGCATGCTTCGCCTGGGCGCCCTGCGTCCCTCCAAAGAAATCGCTGCTGATCTGCACCTCTGCCGGATTCACGCCCTGTTGAGCGAGCTCATCCGCGAATTCAACCCGCGAGCCGTGGCCATCGAGTCGGTTTTTACCGCGCTCAATGTGAAGGTGGCCTTGCGGCTGGCGGAGGTTCGCGGCGTGGTCCTTCTGGCGGCAGCGCAGAGCGGCATCGCGGCCTTCAGCTATTCTCCGCGAGAGGTGAAAGCAACCGTGGCCGGCTATGGGCACGCGGGGAAGGAACAAGTGCAGCAAATGGTCCGGGCATTGTTGAGCATGACGGAAACGCCCGAGCCGGCGGATGCCTCGGACGCTTTGGCGATTGCTCTCTGCCACATCCAGGTCGCGGAAGCGAAAGAGCGCCTTGGCGCCAGCCTGATTTCGGCGCGCGCCGCGGGAACTGCCCGGCGCCGTAACTCCAAATCCACTTCGCGCATCACTTCTGTACGATGATTTATACGCGCCGAGAGAATCGTCGCGGGCCTCTCGTACTTTGGCTTGCCGGCGTTCTCTGGCTTGGCGCCGTTTCGATTTTCGCGCCGCTTCTTCATGCTGCCGATGCCGCGACGATCACTTACCGGCGCGTCTTCAAGGGCAGCAACCCGGAATTCATTGAAATCAAGATCGGCGACGATGGAACGGCAACTTACGATATCCGGCAACTGAGCGACGCTCCGGATCCCGAGGCCTTCCACGTGGGCGATGCCCTACGGATGAAGATTTTCGAGTTGGCCGGCGAGCTGCACAATTTTGAGGGACTCGATCTCGATGTCCACCGCCGCATCGCCGATCTGGGACAAAAGACGTTCCGTTACGAAAGAGGCGCAGAGGCGCACGAAACGCACTACAACTACACTCTGAACCGCCCGGCGACCCAGCTGGCCCAGGTCTTCGAAGGACTTTTTCTGCAGGAACGCGACCTCATGGACCTGGAACAAAAGCTGAGGTACGACCGCCTAGGCGTTAACGACTCGCTGCACCAATTCGAGACGGACCTGGCGCAGCAGGCGCTTCCCGAACCGGACCAATTTTTAGGGGTGTTGGATCGCATCGCCGCGGATACGCGCGTGATTGACGTCGCCCGCCAGCGGGCGCGTGCGCTTGCGGAACGAATTCGCATGGCAACGCCGGACAGCGCCAGTCCAGCGCCCGCGAAAGCCCACCCTTAGGGCCACGGTGAACCGGCTCACTCACTCCACAATGACGCCCGCATAGCCGACCACTTCGTCACGATCGCCGTTCACGTCTGCCGAAGTTGCGTAACGTTCGAGCTCGGCTCGCTTGGCGCCCAGCAGGCGCGCCGCCGTCAACACGCTCACTGCCGCGCCGTACCCGCACATGGTAATCCCCTCGCGACGCACGACGTCGAATAGCCCGCGCGTATCGAGCGCCAGCACGGCTTCGAGCGCTTGGGCGTCTTTGCGGCGGGTGATCTCGTCCGATTCGTAGTGATTCATATCCGAGCTGGCAATCAGGAGGACGGGTTCCGGCAGCCGCCGCACGGCCTCGGCGATGGCGCGTCCCAACGCTTCGAGCAAATCGTAATCGCTGGGGCCCAGCGCAATGGGGACAAATCGAAAGCCCTCCGCTAGATACTGAAGGAAGGGAAGCTGCACCTCCAAGGCGTGCTCGCGCTGGTGTGCCTCTTCGTCCTCGCAGAGGAAGGGGCAGGCGTTCTTGATCTCCCCGGCCAGTTGCGCATCGATCTCGGCAGGACCCAGCGGCGTTTGCCAGAATCCCTCGGAGAGAATGGCTTGCGCTTTGCCGTGCGGGAAATGCCTGGGTCCGACCAGGACAAATCGCCTCGGCAGCTTCAGGCGAGCATAAACGGCTCCGGCAACCAGCCCGGAATATCGATAACCCGCGTGCGGGACCATGCAGGCGATGGCGTTTCGCGGCGGCGATTCCGCTGCGATGGAGGTGAGTTCGGATATTTGGCGATTTAAGTCGGCGGGGTCGGCGGGGTAAAAGCGGCCGGCAACAGCAGGCGGGCGAAGCACCGAAAATGCCACCTTTTTGGAGAAACCGATTCGAGCAGGCGAGAAATGTCCGCTATTATTTTGGCTCGTCGAACGAAATCTTCAGCGACTTCAAGAAGCGCAAATCCTGAGGCGTAATCTCGAGTTTCGCCTCGTGCTTCTCCTCTTCGAGAACCTCTTGATCCACCTGAATGTGCAGCGACTCGAGAAACCGGCGGTCGTTCGGGGTGATCTGGGAGGCGTTCGCCTCGCGGCGCGCCAAGCCAATGGTGGCGTCCAGCTTCAATACGATATCGTAGCCCGCGGCGCGAACTCCGGAAATCGCTTCGGTAATTCTGTCGGATTCGGAAACCGTGTCGTTAATGGCGTGGCCCAGTTCGCGAAGCAGGCGCTTCAGGTGGTCGTCGATTTGCAAGGTCGTTCCCCCCTTCACGGCACATTCGGAATTGTAGGCGTTGCCGCGAGACGAAACAAGGGGCCCTCTGAGCGTTGTTGCTCAACGTGCTGATCAACGCAGCCCCGCGCGACGGGCGTAATCCGCGCCAAGCCGCACGAGCATTCCCTGAGCTTCGGTTCGCCCAAATCGTCCAGATAGGGAACCTCGCAGCCGCCTTTTTGGTCTAAAATTGCCCCATGGCAAGCGTCGTTCCGGCAGCCGCAAAGCCACGCGGGTTTTTTGGCAGACTCTGGCGCGCCGCGCGGCAAGTTTTCCATGAGACCACCGGCGCCGTGTTTTTTCTCCTGGCCTTGACTTGGACCAGCGGAGCGCTCCGCTACTGGAAACAGGGAGCGCCCGGTTGGGAGTGGAAGACTTCCGTGGGCATGGCTCTGGTAATGGTGGGTTTCGGCCTGGCTTCATTCCGGGCATCGCGCCGCGTAAACTGATCTCCTTCTTGCTGCAACCCTAGATGCCCCATCCCGACCACACCGAGGCTCCCAACCCGCAGGGTGCGGGAGTTGTCGATTCAGGGGAACCCTCGCAAACCTCTGCGAGCGGCTCTCGTGGGGTGACCTTGTCGGGTGTCCCACTCAAAGTCGTATACACGCCCGAAGATCTTGCGGATTTTGATCCCGAAAAGTCCCTCGGCTCCCCGGGCCAATTTCCCTATACGCGCGGAATCTATCCCACGATGTACCGGGGCAAGCTCTGGACAATGCGGCAGTATGCCGGTTTTGGCACCGCGCAGCAATCCAACCAGCGCTACCGCTACCTGCTGGCCCAGGGCCAAACCGGCCTCTCGGTGGCGTTCGATCTGCCCACGCAAATGGGCTTCGATTCCGACCATCCCCGCGCGCGCGGCGAGGTGGGCAAGGTTGGCGTGGCCATCTGCTCGCTCGACGATATGCGCGCGCTTTTCGAAGGCATCCCGCTTGCGCAAGTCTCCACTTCGATGACCATCAACTCCACGGCGGCGATTCTCTTGGCGCTGTACGTCGCTGTGGCCCGGGAGCAGGGAGCCGATCTCGAAAAGCTCGCGGGAACCATCCAAAACGATGTTCTGAAGGAATACATCGCGCGCGGGACTTACATCTATCCGCCGCGCCCGGCCATGCGCATCGTGACCGATATTTTTGCCTGGTGCAAAGACAAGCTGCCCGGCTGGACCACCATCTCCATCTCCGGCTACCACATTCGGGAGGCCGGTTCGACCGCCGCCCAGGAAGTGGGGTTCACGCTCGCCGACGCCATCGCCTACGTCGATGCCGCGACCGCGGCGGGGCTTCGCGTGGACGACTTCGCCCCGCGGCTTTCTTTCTTCTTCAACGCGCACAGCGATCTGCTCGAAGAGATCGCCAAGTTCCGCGCCGCGCGCCGCCTTTGGGCGGGACTGATGCGAGACCGGTTCGGCGCGCGGGACCCGCGTTCCATGATGCTGCGCTTCCATGCGCAAACCGCTGGCTCCGCGCTCACGGCACAGCAGCCGGAAAATAACATCGTGCGCGTGGCCGTCCAAGCGCTCGCCGCCGTGCTGGGAGGATGCCAATCGCTGCACACCAACGCGCTCGATGAAGCTTTGGCGCTGCCCACGGAAGAGTCCGCGCGCCTGGCGCTGCGCACGCAGCAAATCCTGGCCTACGAGACCGGAGTGGCCAATACCGTCGACCCCGTGGGCGGCTCGTACGCCATCGAGGCTCTGACCAACGAAATCGAAAGCGCCGCGCGCGCGCGTATCGAACGAATCGACGCCATGGGCGGCATGCTGCGCGCGATCGAAGCAGGTTACGTACAGCGCGAGATCCAAAAGGCCGCTTATGAATATCAGCAAAGCGTGGAACAACGCGAACGCATCATCGTGGGCGTGAACCGCTACCGCGCCAAGCGCGACGAGCCAATCCCCATTATGCGAATCGACCCGATGATCGAGCAGGAGCAGATCGAGCGCGTGCGCGCGCTGCGCGTCAAGCGCGATAGCGCTCGTGCCAACGCGGCAATCGCCGAAGTGGAATCCCGCGCCCGTACCGGTGAGAATCTGATGCCTGCGATCCTCGCGGCGGTGGAAGCTTACGCTACGGTGGGGGAGATCTCCGATGCGCTGCGACGCGTCTTCGGTGAGCATCGGGAGACTCTTGCGCTTTAGGGCGCTCCTAGGCGCTCTTTAGCGCGGGGCTGCGGCGGTCCATCAAACTTGCAATGAAATTAATATTGGCATCGGCTTCGCCGAGGCGCGCGGAGATTCTGCGCGATGCGGGCTTCTCTTTCGAGGTCGCCCAGGCGAATATCGACGAAACCCGCCTTCGCGGCGAGACCGCTCGGGCCATGACGCGCCGCCTGGCCGAAGCCAAAGCCCGCGTCGTTGCGGAAAAATTAGGCGCTGAGCCGCCGGAAGCCATCGTCATTGGCGCCGACACGACTGTGGATCTCCAGGGCCGGCTGCTCGGCAAACCGGAATCCGCTAAGGCCGCGCGCGAGATGCTCCTGAAGTTGAGCGGAAAAACTCATCGCGTGGTTACGTCCGTTGCCGTCCTCCGCCTTACCGATCACGCCAGAAAAACCGCCACGGAATCGACGCGGGTTCATTTCGCACGGATGAGCCGGAGCGAAATCGCCGCCTATGTCGACACGGGAGAACCGCTGGACAAAGCGGGAGCCTACGCGGTGCAGGGAATTGGGGGGCGCTTCATCGAACGAATTGATGGGTGCTATTTCAACGTGGTGGGACTGCCCTTAGCGCGGCTTTACCATATGCTGGTTAGTCTCGGCTGGCTGCCTCCCGGGACAACCCACAAGGGAAGCGAAGCCGCAGGTTGAGTGCCGCTACCGCGGTTGGGAAAAGAGCTGTCGCTGAGGACAGCTCTTATTTCTTTTCAACCGAAGCAGTGGCCGCCGTATTGGCCGGAGGAGCGGGATTCTGCGTTGCGGGCGTCGCCGGACTATCGCCGCGCATCCCTTCTTTGAAACTGCGGATGCCTTCGCCCATCCCGCGCATGACTTCGGGGATGCGCCTGCCGCCAAACAAAATTACGATGATCGCCAAAACGATCAGCCAGTGAATCGGGCTAAACTCACCCATAGTTAACCTCGCCTCTTGAAGCTGCGTTCGCTGAGCCGCGCTTCGAACCGGCGCTCCATACCATCGGGCGTCAAATCCGCCCATATGGGACGACTCAAGGCCCAGCGGCTACAGTATAACACGGTAGTCCCCTACGCGCTTCGTAAGACCCGAGCGGTCCAGGTACTCCAGCAGGGGGATGGCAAACTTGCGGCTCACCCCGGCAAGCTCCTTGAAATCCGCAACGGCCAGCCGCTCGCCGCGCCTTTTCTTGTAATCGGCAAGCAGTTTCGTCAGGCGTTGGACGGCATCCCGATGCAGGACCACGTCGCTTCCGATCTTGAGCAGAACTCGCTCCCGGACGAGCAATTCAAAGAGCTTTTGCGCCTGCGCTAACTCCACGGGCACCGATGCGAGCACCTGCTCCACTCCGGGCGTGGAAAGCCCGGCGCGGGCAAACTCGCGCTCGATCTGCTCCTTGGCGCGAGCCTCCTTAGGCTGCAAATCGATGGAGCGCCCGGCGCGCTTCACCAAATCGCCCGCGACGGCCAGCTTCCCGGCCGTCACCGCATCCTCGAGGGCGGCGCGAAATATTTCCGGACGCAAGGCCGAGGCGCAGCGGGTGCGCAAATCCTCTTTGGAAATGGCCTCGAGCAAGGGATTGGCACGATGGAATCGTTCCACTTCGTTCCCTAGCCGGGTGGCGCAAGCGGCCACCACCGCGGGAGAGACGGCTACAAATGGCTGCGAAATGATGCGCAAGCGTCGTTCGGCCGCCAGCGTTTCGGCGATTTTCCGAATCTCTTCTTCGGACCATCCCGTCCGCATCACCAGATTCGCGAGCGTGCTGCCCTGAGCCTCGGCGCAAACCATGGCCTCGAGCGCCGCCGCGCGCGCGCCAAAATCGCCATTCAGGCCGCGCTCCTGCAATTCGAGAAACGTTGCCGCTTGCGGGCCGCGCAACCGCAGCCGCGGAATATGCAACACCGTGCCACCGCCAATGGTAACCACCGGAGAGAATTGCCGAAGGATGAAGCGGTCTCCCGGAAGCGCGAGCGTCGCGTCGGCCAGGCGCAGGTTCGCCAAAGCCGAGCTTCCCGGCGCCATTTCCGCCACGCCGAGCAGCTGAACTTCCGCAATGGTCTCCGACGAACCGTGATGGAAATGCACCCGCGCGCGATTCTTCAGCTTTCTCGCCGAACCGAGCAGAGCGATGCGCGCACTCAGCCGCGAGGTCGCCTCGAACCGGCCGGGTGCTGCGACAACCATCCCCCGGGACACCTCCTGATGATCAATCCCGGCCAGATTGAGCGCCGTGCGCTGCCCCGCGGAAGCACTCGCCACCGCTTTGCCGCCAGACTGGACGGCGCGAACACGCAGGCGCCTGGCCGAGGGAAACAGATCCACTTCGTCTTCAGGCTTTACCTGACCTCCGAGTACTGTTCCAGTAACCACGGTGCCGAATCCCTTCATGGCAAACGCGCGATCGATGGGCAGGCGAAAATAGCGCAGGGAACTTTTTGCCGGCGTTTCGCAGGCGACTCGATAAAGCTGGCGGCGCAATTCATCGAGGCCCGCGCCGGTCTTCGCGCTCACAGGGACGATGCAGGGACCTTCGGGTCCATCGAGAAACGATCCCCGGACAAACTCCTCCGCTTCCAGCCGTACCAGCTCGAGCACTTCGGGATCGACCAGATCGCACTTCGTCAGCGCCACGATTCCTCGGGGAATCCCCAGCAGCTTGCAAATCTCAAAATGCTCGCGCGTTTGCGGTTTGATGGATTCATCAGCCGCAATCACCAGCAGCACCAGATCGAAGCCGCAAGCCCCGGCGAGCATGTTGCGGACAAAGCGTTCGTGGCCCGGGACGTCGACAAAGCCGATGCTCAAATCCTCGATCTGCAGGAACGCGAAGCCGATATCGAGCGTGATGCCCCGCCGCTTCTCTTCTTCGAGACGATCCGGATGCGTGCCCGTGAGTGCCTCCACGAGCGCCGACTTGCCGTGATCGATATGGCCGGCAGTGCCGACAACGATATTTCGCATTCGAGTGCGGTCCGATTACGTGAGCTCATGCTACAGAAGAGTCAGGGAGGGATCAAATTCGAGGCGGAAGTGTAAATCGGGCGGACTTGAGCTCCCTACAACGCTGCCGCAACTTCCTCTGCGATAGCCTGTGCCGCAGCCGCCGGATCGGGCGCCGCCGTAATGGGCCGCCCCACGACGAGATAATCGGCTCCCGCTCGAATCGCCTCCGCCGGAGTCGCGATCCGCGCCTGGTCGTCGGCTTTACGCGCTCCGGCTTGCGCCGGCCGAATTCCTGGGACGACGATCAAGAAATCCGGCCCACAGGCCCGGCGGATTCGTTTTACTTCTTTTGGCGAGGCCACTACGCCATCCAGCCCGCATTTTTTGGCAAGTCGCGCCAGGCCCAAAGCTGCCGCTCCCGGCGCCGCCTTGAACCCCACGCGCCGCAGTTCGACGTCATCGAGGCTCGTCAGTATGGTGATGCCCAGCAGCTTCGCGCGTACTTTGCCGCCGTGCTGCGCCAACGCCTGCACCGCGGCTCGCATCATCGGTGCTCCGCCGCTGGCATGAAGATCGAGGAGCCGAACTTCGGGGAGTTGGGCCGCGGCGGAAATTGCGCCGGCCACCGTGTTGGGGATGTCGTGGTATTTGAGGTCGAGGAATACGCCTGGCCCCAGCGCCCCGATCTTACGAACCGCTTCCGGGCCTTCGGCTGTGAACAGATGGATATTGATTTTGAACATCCCCACCAGGCCAGCCATTGCGCGAGCCATGTCCAACGCCTCGTTGAGGCGGCCGAAGTCGAGCGCCAGGATCAACTTCTGAGTGGCTGGAGAAGTTATGGGAGTGGCGGCTCCTGGAGCAGTTCGATGCGAACCAGGGCCACGCCGCGGCCAATCAATCCCAGGCGGGAAGCGACCAGGTAGGAGACGTCCAACTCGCGGTCCTCGATAAACGGCCCCCGGTCGTTAACCCGTAGCAGTTGGCTGTGGCCGGTTTTCACGTCGGTAATCCGCAGTAGCGAGCCGAAGGGGAGCCAGGGGTGGGCTGCCGTGGCGGCAAACATATCGTAGAGCTGCCCGCTGGCGGTTTTCTTGCCGTCGAATTCCGGCCCGTACCAACTCGCCAGGCCAGACCATACCTTGATCGCTTTCGGGGGTGTAGCAGGCCGGGCTGCTACGGGTGCCTGAACTGCGGTTGCGATCAGCAAAACGAGAAGCGGCCAGGAGAGGATGGCCGACGAGATGGAGAGGCGCTGGCGCATGAACGGGACGGCCGGGAAGAACGCAAGAATCTTACCCCAAAGGGCCAGCCGCCTCAATCCTTTTGTGCTCGAAATGACCCACGTAAGTCACTGATAACACTGACATTTTCTGACGCACAGAGTTTTTGCACATCGGCCGCGATGCGCGCGCAAGAGTTCGGATCGGCAAAGCTCGCCGTGCCCACCTGAACAGCCGAAGCGCCTACCACAAAGTATTCCAGTACGTCCTCAGCCGTCTCGATCCCGCCCAAGCCGATCACCGGTATTCGCACGGCTCGCGAGGCTTCGTAGACCAGCCGAAGCGTAATCGGCTTGATCCCTTGTCCCGACAATCCCCCGGTGGGGTTTCCGATGCGCGACGTCCGGGTCCTGAAATCGACGCTCATGGCCGGATACGTATTGGCAACGGTCAGGGCATCGCCCCCAGCTTCCTCGGCCGCCCTGCCAATCGAGCCAATGTCCGCCACATTCGGTGAAAGTTTTACCCATAGCGGCCGGCGGGCAACCTTCCGCGCGGCGGCCACCACCTCCGCGGCCATGGCGGGAATGCTGCCGAATTGAATTCCGCCGCAAGCGACGTTGGGGCAGGAGATATTCAGCTCATACGCCGCCAGGCCTTCGGCGTCTTCCAAATGGCGAACCACCTCGGCGTACTCTTCCACGGTCCGGCCGAAGACGTTGGCAATGATCGCCGTACGGTAAGCCCGCAGTGCGGGCAGCTTTTCCGAGATGAACCGCCGTACGCCCACATTTTGCAGGCCCACGGCGTTGATCATGCCGGCCACCGTGGGTACCAGGCGTGGCGCCGGCGCCCCCTCCATGGGCTCGAGCGAGAGCCCTTTCACCACGATGCCGCCGAGCCGATTGAGGTCGGTAAGGTCGGCGAATTCAATGCCGTAGCCGAAGGTGCCGCTCGCCGCGATAATGGGATTGGCGAGGTGTACGGCGCCGACGTCTACGGAGAGATCCACAGCGCTCGGAGAATTCACGGCGCGTAGTCTAACACGCGAAACCGCGGAACTCGGTCGCCTGCCCCGATTTGGAATGCCGCCGGCCCTCTCGGGTAGGACTCCTAGGGTCATTAAATCCACTGGACGAATCCACAGGACGCGGGCTGCTGCGCCTCCGCTCTCCTGTGCTAGGATGTTCGCCCGGATGCGCGTCGTCGAGAAAAACCAACTGATGTCCGCCACGGAGATCGACCGGACATTACAGCGCTTGGCCCATGAAATCGTGGAGAAAAGCGGCGGCACCGCGAATCTGGCGCTCATCGGAATCCGCCGCCGAGGCGTGCCCCTGGCGCAGCGCATTGCGCGCTCCATGCAGGGCATCGAACATGTGGAAGTACCGGTGGGAACGCTGGATATCACGCTTTACCGCGATGATCTCTCCAAGATCGCTTCGCAGCCGGTGCTGCATTCGAGCGAGATATCCTTTCCCGTGGACGATAAAGACGTACTCTTGGTGGACGACGTGCTCTATACCGGACGCACCGCCCGCGCGGCCATGAACGGGCTATTCGATCTCGGGCGCCCCAGCCGCGTGCGGATGCTGGTGCTGATCGATCGGGGGCATCGCGAGCTTCCCATCGAAGCCAGTTTCGTGGGCCGGTCCATCCAGACGAACGCCCGCGAAATCGTCGAGGTCCGGCTGCATGAAATCGACAGCGAAGACCGCGTCATGCTCGTCGAGCGCGTGGAATAGCCCCGGCGCGGCAACGCACCGGGCGGGGCAAATTTTCTAAGGGGACGAAGTGGCTAAACGCCTGCACGACCTGCTGGCCATCGAAGATCTAACCAGAGAGCAGATCGCTTTTCTTCTCGATGAAGCCAAGCCATTTCAGGAATTCCAGCGCCATCCGCTGAAAAAACTGGCCACCCTGCGCGGCAAAACCGTGGCCTTGGCCTTTTTCGAAGCTTCCACGCGTACGCGCATCAGCTTCGGAACCGCGGCCTCGCGCCTCGGCGCGGACACCATGAATTTGCAGGCCGAGTCTTCCAGCCTGAAAAAGGGAGAATCGCTGCTGGATACCGTTCGCACCCTCGACGCCATGCGGCCGGACTGCATCGTCATGCGCCACAGTTCCTCTGGCTCCGCCGATTTCGTGGCTCGCCATCTCGATATACCTGTGATCAACGCCGGCGATGGCACCCATGAGCATCCCACGCAGGGGCTCCTCGATGCCCTCACCATCCGCGATCGCCTCGGCGACATCCAGAATCTCAACGTCACGATTATCGGAGACATACTCCACAGCCGCGTGGCCCGCTCCAATATCCACCTGCTCAGCAGATTTGGCTGCCGCTTCACTCTCTGCGGCCCGCCCATGTGGTTGCCGCGCGAGTTTGAGTGCCTTGGCAACGGCGTGCGGCGCTGCTCCAGGGTCGAAGAGGCGCTCGAGGGAGCCGAAGTGATCATCGTTCTGCGCGTGCAGCAAGAGCGGCTGCATGAACCTGCCCTGCCACTCGACGAATACATCCTGCTGTATCAACTTACGCCCCAGCGCCTCAAAATTGCCCGCCCCGGCGCGCTTGTGCTTCATCCCGGACCCATGATTCGCGGCCTGGAGATCGATCCCGCCGTGGCCGATGGCCCGCAATCCTGCGTCTTGGAACAGGTGACGAACGGCCTGGCGGTGCGTATGGCTGTGCTCTTTGTCACGCTGGCCACCGGCTCGGAAGCCGATGGGGCCAAAGGATCCGCTCATGCTGCACATTAAGAACGGCCGCCTGCTCGATCCTGCCAGCGGCACGGACGCCAATCGCGATATTTGGATCGACGCCGGGCGCATCTCGCGGGTCTCGCCTCCGGAAAATTCGGCCGGCACATATAGCTCGTCGAACAGGGAAACGCTCGACGCCTCCGGCCTGGTGATCGCTCCCGGATTCATCGATTTGCACTGCCACCTGCGCGAACCCGGCGGCGAGAGTTCGGAAACCATCGAAAGCGGGACGCGTGCCGCGGCACGCGGCGGCTTCACGGCTGTGTGCCCCATGCCCAACACGCGGCCCGTCAACGACAATGCTTCTGTGACTCGCGCGATCCTGGAGCGCTCGGCTTCGGTGGCCAGCACGCACGTCTGGCCCATCGGCGCGGCGTCCATCGGAAGCCGCGGCGAGGGCCTTTCTGAAATCGGCGCCATGCAAAAGGCGGGCATCGTCGCGGTCAGCGATGACGGGCATCCCATCGCCACAGCCAAGCTGCTGCGCCAGGTGATGGATTATTGCCGCGCCCTCGATCTGCCCGTAATCGACCACTGCGAGGACTCCTCGCTTTTCGCCGGCGCGGTGATGCGCGAGGGACGCCAGTCGGTGCGCCTGGGCCTTCAAGGCATGCCCTCCGCCACCGAATCCATTGCGGTCGGACGCGATATTCAGGTCGCGGAACTCACCGGCTGCCGGTTTCATGTGGCCCACCTCTCGTCACGCGACTCGCTCGATCTGGTCCGCGCGGCCAAGAAGCAGGGCCTGTCTGTGAGCTGCGAAGTCACTCCGCATCATTTCACGCTTTGCGACGAAGACGTGGTCTATGACTCCCGCTTCAAGATGAATCCTCCGCTGGCCTCCGTGCAGGATCGGGAAGCGTTGATCGCAGGACTCGCCGACGGTACCGTGGATGCCATCGCCACCGACCACGCGCCGCACGAAGCCGCGCTCAAGGAAGTGGAATTCGATCGCGCTCCCTTCGGCGTCACCGGCTTCGAATCCGCTTTGGGCTTGGCTTTGGAACTGGTGCACGCCGGGAAACTATCGCTCATGCGTATGGTGGAACTGTTTACCACCGGTCCGGCGCGAGTCCTGGGACGAAAGCGCGCCATCTCCGTTGGAGAGCCGGCGGACCTCACGATTTTTTCCACGGCGCACCCCTGGACGTTTCACGCCAAGGATTCAGCCAGTAAATCCACCAATACTCCGTTTGAAGGCCGCTCTTTCCGCGGCGCTCCCATGGTCACTGTTGTCGGCGGACGAATTGTCTATCGGCGAAACGTCTGAAGCGGCGAGATTTTCCTTTTAAATCTGCGGAAAACTAGGCGAGACGAGCTAACGCGTGGCCGGCTCGGCTGCCGGATGCATGCCATGCTGCGGCACTTCATGGATGCCGCGGGGTGGCGGCTCGTGGTGGGTGCGATAAAAATGATCGAGAGGCCCGGGGCCCTTTCCGATAGCAAAGCCGTTCTCGATCGCCTTAACCACATAGGCCTTCGCCAGCATCACGGCTTCCCGCAACCCGCGTCCCAAGGCCAGCTGCGCGGCAATCGCCGACGCAAACGTGCACCCGGAGCCATGGGTGTGTTCCGTGCGCACGTGGTCGCCCCCAAGCACGAGCGCTTCGGTGCCGTCAAACAGCAGATCGACGGCCTTATCCATGTGACCGCCCTTCACCACTACCGCACGCGCCCCAGCCTCCACAAGCTTGCGCGCCGCCGCTTCCATCCCCGCCAGGTCCTTGATCTCCATGCCCGTAAGCAGCGCCGCTTCCGGAACATTCGGTGTGATCACTGACGCGCGCTTCATCAATTCCTCGGCCAGGTACTTCACGCCGCTGGCATCGAGCAGATCCGGACCGCCCGCCGAAGGCTGCACCACTGGGTCCAGCACGACGTTTGGCAAATTCGTCTTGTCCAGAAATTCGGCAACGGCCACCGCATTGGCCCGCGTGCCCAGCATTCCGATCTTCACCGCAGCGATCTGCAAGTCTTCCGCCAGCGCGTCGAGTTGCGCGCGCAGAGTTGCCGCGGGAGTTGCGTGAACCGCCTTCACGCCCTGAGTCGACTGCACCGTCAAAGCCGTGATCGCCGCGACGCCATAGCAATTGTTCGCCGCTAATGTCTTCAGGTCGGCGCCGATTCCAGCGCCACAGGAAGGATCGAATCCCGCCACTGTCAAGACAATGGGAAAAGAAGGATGATGGTGGTTATTCAACTCGCTGTGCCCTCCGCGTCAGGCACAAAAGCCGGCCACTCGCCCGGGAGTGAACCGGCACAGCAGAATTTACGCGCCTCGACGTGCCGGTGCAAGTTTTTTTCGTGGCATCAAGACGCTCTTCACACTCAAAAGCCGCTCTCATCACTTATACAGATGCGCTGCGAACCTGCAGGGTAGGCGAATCGAGAAAAAAAGTTCAGGGGAAAAGGCCCCGAGTCAGCATTGCTTCCGTCACGCGGCTCACGGCCAGCACGTAAGCGCCGGCGCGTGAGTGCGTGCGGTGTTTGCGCATCATCATGTACACGTCGTTGAAAGCGCGGCGCATCACCATCTCGAGCTTCTGGTTCACTTCGGTATCCAGCCAGTGGGCGCCTTGCAGATTCTGTGCCCATTCGAAATAGCTGACGGCCACTCCGCCGGCATTCGCCAGGATGTCCGGGATCACGAAAACGCCCTTGCGCGCCAAAACCTCGTCGGCATGCGGCGTTGTCGGCCCATTGGCGCCCTCGGCCAAGATTTTCGCCTTGATCTGGTCGGCGTTGTGCAGCGTTATAGCGTTTTCCAGCGCGGCAGGCACGAGAATGTCGCATTTCAGCGCCAGCAGGTCCTCATTGGAAATGCGCGAGGCGCCCGGCATGCCCACCACGGTTCCTGCGCGCTCCTTATAACGATAAGCCTTCAGCGGGTCGATACCACGCGGATTCAGCACGCCGCCCCGCGAATCGCTGACGGCCACAATCTTTGCCTTTTTCTCGGCAAGGATGCGCGCCGCCGCCGAGCCCACATTTCCGTAGCCCTGCACCGCCACACTCGCCCCGCGCAGAGACATCTTTTTCAACTTACAGGCTTCCTCGATGGCAAAAGCGAGGCCCCGCGCCGTGGCATCCGAGCGGCCTTCCGAGCCGCCCAGCGAAACGGGCTTGCCGGTAACGCACCCGAGCGCAGCTTCGCCGGCCAGAGTGGAATACGTGTCCATCATCCAGGCCATCGTTTGCGAGTCTGTCGCCACGTCCGGCGCCGGAACATCTCGCTCCGGTCCCAGAATGGGCATGATTTCGTAGGTGAATCGCCGCGTCAGCCGTTCCAATTCGGTTCGCGACATCCGCTTCGCATCGCAGATCACCCCGCCTTTGGCGCCGCCGTAAGGAATGTTCACCGTCGCCGTCTTCCAGGTCATCCACGAAGCCAGCGCTTTCACTTCGTCCAACGTGAGATTTGGATGGTAGCGAACGCCCCCCTTCGCCGGCCCTCGGGCCATGTTGTGTTGCACGCGATACCCGGCGAAAACCTTCACCTGGCCGTTATCCAGCTTGATGGGGATGGAGACTTCCATCACTCGCTTGGGGGTGCGCAGAATTTGCCGCAATCCCGCGTCGATCTTCAGAAACTCCGCGGCCATATCGAACTGCATTTGAGCGATGCGGAAAGGATTGAGATCTTCCCGAGGAGCGATTTTCGGAATCACCGGTTGCGGCATAGCTTTGGCCACCGTTCCCATCCACTCTCTCCTTCTCGTTGCGGCGCTCGTTGCGCCGTCACTTCTAGGCCCCTGCCGCGCGCGCAACTGGCCGCGCATACCGTTCACGGCACTCGGAGGAACAGAAGTGTGTGATATGGCCCGATTGCTCCAGCTTTACGGAAATCTCCGCGGAGACGTAGGTGCCGCAAACGGGGTCCCGGTGAAGCCGGTTTGCGGCGGGTGATTTTCGAGGCGGCGCGCCGTGGGTCACCTGGAGGTTCGAGGCTTGCCGCACAAAGGAAAGCAGCCCGCCCGTGACCACACCCCACAGCACGACTCGAAATATGCGACTGAGCGAATTCACTGGCTCCTCTTGGCTCGTAGCAAACAAGGGCGCAGTGTATTGATTACCAAAAGCGGTTGTCAATTGAATCCGGCAGGTCTTATAGAAATGATTGGTTCAACTTAGGACACTAGAAGTGTGCCCAACGTCGCATATCTTTATATATGTCAGTTAGTTACGATACCCGCGCCTAACGTGCCTCAGGGGCGGATGCTTTCGACCCCCATGTAGGGCCGCAATATCTCCGGGATGGCGATCGATCCATCGGCTTGCTGGTAGTTTTCGACTAGTGCCAGCCAGGTGCGCCCCACGGCGAGGCCCGATCCGTTCAGCGTATGCACGAAATCGCTTTTTCCACCCTTGGGCTTGAAGCGAATGCCGCTGCGCCGGGCCTGAAAAGCCTCGCAATTGGAGCAGGAAGAGATCTCGCGGAACTCCTTGGCCGAAGGCAGCCAGACCTCGATGTCGTAGGTCTTGCTCGAGGCGAAGCCCATGTCCCCGGTGCAGAGGAGCATCACTCGATAATGCAGCCCCAGCTTCTGCAGCAGAGACTCCGCATCGCCAACCAGCAATTCCAGTTCGTCATAGCTCTGCTCGGGCCGCGTGAACTTGAACATCTCCACTTTCTGAAATTGATGCTGGCGCAGAATGCCGCGCGTGTCTTTGCCCGCGGCGCCCGCTTCCGAACGAAAGCAGGCCGTCCAGGCGCAAGCCTTGATCGGCAGTTGGTCCGGATCGAGCGTTTCGTCGCGGTAAAGGCTGGTCAGCTCGACCTCGGCCGTCGGAGTCAACCACAGATCGGTTCCCTCCAGATGAAACATGTCTGCAGCGAACTTGGGCAACTGCCCAACGCCGGTAAGAGAAGCCGTGTTGACGAGAAATGGGGGAAGATATTCCGTATATCCTTTGCGGGTATGCTCATCGAGGAAGAAATTCGCCAGCGCCCTTTCGAGGCGCGCGCCCAGGCCGCGATACAGTGCGAACCGCGCTCCCGCGATCTTTGCGGCACGCGCCAAGTCCAAAATGCCGGCGCGTTCGCCGACCTCCCAGTGCGGCTTGGGGGCGAAATCGAATTTCGGAGGGCTGCCCCAGCGGCGAACCTCCACGTTGCACTGGGCATCGTGACCCTGCGGAACCGACGCATGCGGCAGGTTGGGCATGGACAGCATGAAATCCTGCACCTGCGGATCCAGGCGGGCTATCTCCTCATCGCCGCGCTTGATCTCCTCCGACGCCGCTTTCATCTCCGCCAGCAGATCGTCCGCCTTTTCGCCCGCGCGTTTGCGCCGGGCTATCTCTTCGCTGGCCCGATTGCGCTCGGCCTTGCGCTGTTCGGTCGCGGTGATGAGTTCGCGCCGCTTGCGGTCCAGCGTGCGAAAAGCGTCGAAATCGATGCTTACGCCGCGGTTTGCCGCCATCTTCTCGAATTCAGGCAGGTGCTCGCGAAAATAGTTGAGGTCATGCATGGAGGGACAGGATACCGTAAGCGGACGGCACAGGAAACCCGGCCCTTACTAAGGACGCAACTCTTCTCTCTTGGGCAACGCTGGTGGACGATATACGATGACGGTTATCATGAACCATATCCGCTCATGGAATTGATGGAACAAAGCGCGGCACTGCCCGTCTCAACGGCTTCGGACGGCGGCGAATTTCTGTGGGGGTTTTGGTACCCGGTCCTGCGCAGCAACGAAATACGCGGCCGAAAGCTCGTCACTTCGCAGCGCCTGGAGATCCCTCTGGTTCTCGGACGCGACGCCGAAGGGAAACCGTTTGCCCTCCGCGACGTCTGCCCCCACCGCGCCTTCCCGCTTTCGCTTGGCCATTATGACGGGCAGACTGTCGAATGCGCTTACCACGGCTGGCGTTTCGACGCGCATAGCGGCCAATGCCGCGTCATTCCCTCTGTAACAGACGACTCAAAGCTGCAGTGTGGCCGTATTTATGCCGGCAGCTTCCCGTGCCAAGAGCGCGACGGCTACATCTGGGCCTATCTCGCCAATCCCGAGGGGCGCGCGCCTGCCGACGGCACGCTGCCGCTCGTGCCGGAGTTGCCGAAATACAGCGGCAATTATCGCCTCGCGCATCTCTCCGCCACGCTGGCCTGCAGCATGGATACCGCCATCATTGGGCTGATGGATCCGGCTCACGGCCCGTTCGTGCACCGCTCCTGGTGGTGGCGCAGCCGCCACAGCATTCGTGAGAAGCAGAAAACCTTCGAGCCGATTCCTCGCGGTTTTCGCATGAGTCCGCACGCGCCGTCGGCCAATAGCGCACCCTACAAGCTGCTGAAGATTTATGGCGCGGCGGTCACCACGCAAATCGATTTTGTTCTGCCCAATATGCGCACCGAGGAAGTTCGCTGCGGAAAATACTGGTTCACCAATCGCACCACCATCACGCCCATCCGCCGCGAGCTTTGCCGCCTGGATTTCTGCGCCGCCTGGAACCTCTTTTCGTGGTTTCCCCTGGTGGCGCCGCTACTTCATTTTTTTGGAAAGCGCTTCATCGCCCAGGATCAGCGGGTGATCGAATTGCAAAAGCCCGGCCTCGAAGTGCAGCCCCGCATGATGCTGATCGACGATGCGGACCGCCAGGCGCGCTGGTATTTTCAGCTGAAGTCGGCGTATATGGATTCGCAGCGCAATGGCGGGCCGATGCGGCATCCCCTGGAAGGCCCGGTCACGCTGCGCTGGCGCAGTTGATTTCGAATCTGGCTGCGTTGCTTGGTTACGTCTTGAGCCGCAGCATCTTGGTGAGGTTCCCGCCCAGAATAGCTTCCTTATCGGCGTCGGAAATCTGCGCGTTGAGTACAGCATCGATCGTGTCCGGCCAGACCAGCGGAATGTCCGTGCCATAAACGATCTGGCTGGCGCCAACCTCCGCCACCAAATGCCGTATGCCCTCCGGCGAAAAGATCATCGAGTCGATATACACCTGCGACTTGAGATAATCGCTGGGCTTCTTTTTGTTCAGGCAACCGGCATTCGCGCGCACCTCGCACGCCACTTCGCTCCGGCCAAGATAAGAGGGCATGTAGCCGCCGGCGTGCGCCGCCACGACTTTCAGGTTCGGAAACTTGTCGAACACTCCGTCGTACATCAGGTGAGAGAGAAAGAGACTCGTTTCCAGCGGATTGCCGATGATATTCCCGAGATCGGCGCGTCCTTTGAAGGCATCTTCTTTTGCCACGTTGGTGGCGCCATTAGGATGCATGAACACGATCACGTCTAATTCCTGCGCCTTGGCCCAGAAAGGATCGTACTTGGGATCGGAAAGCGGTTCGCCTTCCACGTGCCCTCCGATCGCCGCTCCCACCATGCCCAAATCCTTCACCGCGTGCTGGAGCTGCTCAGCGGCCAGATCGGGAAACTGCAACGTGGGAGAGGTCATCGCCGCGAAACGATCGTGATGCGCGCTGCACCAGGCCGATAGCCCTTTATCCTGAACGTCAACAATCTTCGCCGCGAGATCCCGATCCGCCACGCCGTACCACCAGAACATATTGATATCCAGCACCTGGATATCAATCCCTCGCTTGTCCAGTTCACGGATGCGATCGTCGCCCAGCGGCCGTCCTCCGCCGCCACGGGCGAAGCGCTCCGCCGCAGTACCCTTCACCACGTCCGCGACTTCCGGAATCGAGGCGTGGGCATGCACGTCGATCACTTTGACGCGCTTGTCGCCAACGCGTACTTCGCGCCGCACCACGGGACCGGACGGGGCCTCCTCCTGCCGGCCACCGCCTCGACCGCCGCGCCCCTGCCCCGGATTCTGAGCCAGCGCGTCGCCCTTGAGGACGCCGTTCGCAACCCACAGTCCCGCCGTCGCGCCCGCCACGCCCTTGATGAAATCTCTGCGATTCGGCATATTCTCCTCCCTAATTCTTTCAACGCGCCTGAAGATGACGAATTTCCCCGATGGGGTTGGCCTGTGCCCGTATTATCCCTAGATTCGTCTGTCAGGCTATCACAGACCGCGCAAGAATTCCTCTGCTCAGCCGTGCCATCGGTCATTCGTCTTTGCGGACAGCTGTGCCCGAAATCCCTCGCAAGAAGAACCGCTGACTGCGCGCCGTCTGCTACTTGATCTTCCAGGAGCCGTCCGCCGCCTTCTCGCGGTGCGCCATGTGGCAGCCGCCGCAATTGGCCTGCGTCTTCATCAGTGTTGCCGAAGCTTCGTCAAACTTGCCTGCCGCGGCCAGTTCGCCAACTTCCTTGAAGCCGTTCTCCGCGTTCATTGCAAACTGCGTCGCGTCGCTGACGTCCTTCTTCTGCCAGTAAGCATGCACCTGCGTGAAAGTATCTTGCAGCTTCTTCGCATCGGCCGCGGCAGCGTCGCCTGACTTGGCCGCCAAATTCATGCGCAAGCTCGCCACATTGGCGTTATTCGACTTCATCCAGCTCTGATACTCCGCGTCGTCTTGGGCCCAAACCGCCAGGCTTAGCAAAAGCAGGCCGCCCACCAGGATCACTGTAGTCTTCATCGATGTGCTCCTTTCAAGACGTAATGGCCCGGATCACCGCCCCAACCACGGCTACGATACTACTCCCTGCGTCAAGATTGCCGCGGACTTGGGGTACCGCAGCATAGTATTGCTCTGAGTTGACACTCCGCGCCACGGCGCATAAACTTACTCCCGACATCTTGCAAGTCCGGGAATTGGGGGAAGGCCGTGAAAATCGGCCACGGTCCCGCCACTGTAATCGGCCGCCAAGGCCGTAAGTCAGGACACCCGCCCAGGCCGCTGCAGGCTCACACTCTTCGAGCGAGAGAGTGTGGCTTCTGAGCCCCTTCGCCGGGGCTTTTTTGTTGTCGCCTGAACTCGCCGCATCGTCTCATGGCGCATTTACCGAAGGTCGAACTCCCGGTTGACGAACCCCTCTCGATTAGGGCGAGCATCGCTGTCCGTCAAGATTCGATCTCCGGCCTCGGGCCAGTCTTAGTTAAAGACACAACCGCGAGAATCTCTCTTGCGCCGGCCCGCGTTTTTTTGATTCGATGGTTGGTCGCGCTGACGATCGGCTCTCTGCTGCTTGCCGGCGCGCGCGTCGAATCACTTCAGGCCATGCCGCGAGACAACACAACCGGCCCCGCTTCGCGTGAAGTAACGGACGAAACGGGCCGCTCGGTGCGCATTCCGCAGCCGGTCCGCCGCATCGTCTCCCTGGCGCCCAGCGTGACCGAAACGCTCTTCGCGCTGGGCCTCGGCGACCGCATCGTCGGCGACACGGATTTCTGCGATTATCCGCCGGAAGCCAAGCTAAAGCGGCGCATCGGCGGCCCCGTCGACCCCAATATCGAAGTGATTGCGGCCCTGCATCCGGATCTGGTGGTAGGCGCGCGGTCGATCAATCGGCTGGCTTCGGTGCATTCGCTCGAGCAGTTGGGCATCCCCGTCTACGGCACGGACCCGCGCAGCGTCGACGAGGTGCTCCTCTCAACCGAGCGGCTGGGCGAATTGCTAGGTGCCGGTGACGCGGGCCGTTCGCTGCTCGCGAATCTGCGCGCGCGCCTGAGCCAGATCGACCGCAGACTCACAGGCTTGCCGCCGCAAACCGTAATGATGGTGGTGTGGCTCGATCCCCTGATTTCCGTCGGCCGTAACACTTTCTTGGAAGACGCCCTGCGCCGCGCCGGCGCGCGTTCCATCATCGATACCCAGCAATCCTGGCCCAACATCAATCTCGAAGAGGTCATCCGCCTGCAACCGAAGTATTTGATCTTTTCGAGCGACGATCCGCAACAGGTGCAAAGGCAGCTGGCCGAGTTGCAGGACCGCCCCGCCTGGCGCCAGTTGGACGCCGTGCGCAATCGCCGCTTCATCGTTGTGTCCGAAGCGATCAGCCATCCCTCGCCGCGCCTGGTGGACGGAATCGAACAGCTCGCGGCCGCGCTCTATCCATCCCGGTTTGCTGAAGCCGCATTTGACGCCCATGCCGCGGGGCAGTTGCCGCAATTTTTGGCCGCACCCTTGTCCCAGCCAGTCTTGGCTTTCTCAGCCTCAGGCGGAGCCCCATGAAGCCCTTGACCCTGCGACGCGTGCTGTGGAGTTGCGCGCTTCTTACCGCGGTGCTTTTTGCCATCGTGCTGCTGGCGCTGCGCCTCGGAGCGGTTCCATTTTCGTTCGCCGATCTGGGACAGAACTTGTGGTGGCTGGCCAGCGGTCATCCCGAGAAAATTTCCACCGATTTTCGCCTGATCATGGTGGATATCCGCCTGCCCCGAATTTTGCTGGGCATCGTAGTCGGCGCCGCGCTATCGGTGGCCGGCGCCGGCTTTCAGGCGCTGCTGCGGAATCCTCTGGCCGATCCCTACGTGCTGGGAGTTTCCAGCGGGGCCGCGCTCGGGGCGATTTTGGCGCTGTTGGTTGCTCCCGCACTGCCGTTGATGACGCCGCTGGCGGCTTTTCTCGGCGCCGCCGCGACCATCGCCACCGTCTATTTTCTTGGCCGCCGCCAAGGCCAGCTCGATAGCGGCATGCTTCTATTGGCGGGCATCGTCACAGCATCCTTTCTCTCGGCCACGATCATGTTCTTGATGACCACGCTCGCCAGCCGCGATCTCCGCGGAATTGCCTTCTGGCTGATGGGCGATCTCTCCATTTCGCTGCCGCACGGCTTGTTGTGGATCCTGATGGGCGGCTTCTTTGCCGCGGCGGGAGCCATTTTGACCACCGCCTCCGACCTCAACGTCCTGCTCGCCGGCGAGCGAGAGGCCATGCATCTCGGCGTGGACGTCACCCGCGTCAAGCTGGTCGTCTACGTCTCCGCATCGGTGCTCACGGGCCTGGCCGTGTCCGTCAGCGGCGCCATCGGCTACGTGGGCTTGCTTGTGCCGCACGTCATGCGCATGCTCTTCGGCTCCGATTATCGCTTGCTCATTCCCACCTCGGCGCTCGGCGGAGCTATCGCCATTGTTGTGGCGGACACTTTGGCGCGCACCATAATCGCGCCCACCGAGCTTCCGGTCGGCGCCATGACCGCCATGGCTGGCGCTCCGGTTTTCATTTATCTCCTCCGCCGGAGGCTGGCGTGAGCGGAACGGCCAGCTTTACGGAGGCGCGCCCGGACTCCATGGCGCGGCACGCTCCGCACGTGCGCCTCAACGTGGAGCAGGCCAGCTACGCCTTCTCGGCCCGCAAGCAGGCCGCGCCGCTCTTCACGCTCCAAGCGACCACCTTCCAGGCGCGCGAGCGCGAATTCGTGGCCATCCTCGGCCCCAACGCCAGCGGAAAATCCACGCTGCTGCGCTTGATCTCTGGCGCCATCGCTCCGCTCTCGGGCCGGGTCGAGCTGGACGGCTTCGAGACCTGCCACCTGGACGCGCGCACCCGCGCCCAGCGCATCGCCTTCGTGCAGCAGGAGAGCCCTCTCGTCTTCCCGATTCGCGCCGGCGACTACGTTTTGCAAGGCCGCCATCCCCACGGCCGCTCGCTTTGGTTTGAAAAGGACGAAGATTTCGCCATTGCCGAAAGCGCCCTGGCCCAAGTGGGCGCCGAACATCTGCGCGATCGCTGGATGCACGAAATCTCCGGAGGAGAAAAGCAGCGCGTTGTGCTGGCGCGCGCCCTGGCGCAGCAGCCTTTGGTCCTGCTGCTGGATGAGCCCACTTTGCATCTCGATATCCGCGCGCAGATCGATCTGCTTTGCCGCCTCCGCCACCTTGCCGACGAGCACCGCTACACGGTGATCGAAGTGACCCACGACTTGGGTCTGGCCGCCGAATTCGCCGATCAGATCGTTTTGCTGCACCGCGGCAAATGCCTGCGCGTGGGCCCGCCCGCCTCCGTGTATCAGCGGGAACTGCTCGAGGAGGTCTTCGAGGTTCCGCTCGAAGTCGAACTTAGCCAGGACGGCCGCCCGCGCGTGATTGTCCAAGGAAGGAGGGAGAAAGCCTAGCAACCGCGCACCCGAGAGGGCGCGCCACGGTTTAACCACAGCGGTCAGCGTCGCGATTTCGTTCCCGCCGCCTGCCGCTTTCACAATCCACCCGCAAGCTCCGCGTTCGGGAAGACGGTGAAATGCCGTCGCCGCCGCGCGACTGTAAGGCGGCGCTTTTACGCGTGCGAGCCACTGTCCGGCTGGGTTACGAACCCGCCCGATGGGAAGGCCGCCCGCTTCAAGCCGCCAAGCCAGGAGACCGGCGGAGTTTGCAGCCTACGTCTCGCCTTGGCGTCTCGCCTCGGCGTTTCGCAGGACAACCTTCACCTCCCGCGCGAGACGGGAGAGGAGGAACTCATGCGACTCACGCTCCAGCGCTCTACCGCTGCATTCGTACTTGCCGTTGCTCTCCTGCTGTTCGCTTTTAGCTTCGCCATTCCGGCTTTCGCCCAGAACACCGCCACCACCGCAACTGTCGACGGGATCATCAACGATCCCAGCGACGCGCCCGTTGGCGGCGCAACCGTCCAATTGCAGGCCATCCCTTCTGTTGCGGGCAATCGGCCCGAGCAAACCACCTCTTCCGCCGACGGCCATTTTCACTTAGATGCTCCTGTCGGCCGCTATCATTTGATCGTCACGCATCCTTCTCTGCGCCGTTACGAGCAGGATTTGAATCTCTCCGAGGGCCAAAATCCCGAACTGCGCGCTCAGCTTGCCCTCGAGCCTCTCTCCTCCAGCGTCGTCGTGAGTTCGTCGGCCGAACCCATCGAGGTGAACGCGGCAAGCGAGCCTGTCTCCATCCTCACGCGCGACCAGATCGATAACAGGCAAATCACACAGATCGCCCCGCTGCTTCAATCGCTTCCCGGAGTGACCCTCGGCCAAACCGGCGCCATCGGCGGTATCGCTTCCATCTTTCTTGACGGCGGCAATTCCAATTACACCAAAGTGCTCGTCGACGGCGTTCCACTGAACGAACCAGGCGGCGCCATGAACACCTTCTCGCAATTCACTTTGGACGGCGTCGACAAAATCGAAGTGAGCCACGGCGCCGCGAGCGCTCTCGACGGCTCGGACGCCATGAGCGGCGTCATAGCGGTCCTCACTCATCGCGGCTCCACGCGCACGCCGCTTCTGGTCGCCGAATCCGACGGAGGCTCTTTCTCCACCGGCCGTGGCATGGCCGAGCTCAGCGGCCTCGCCGGGCCGCTCGATTACTCGGTTCTTGGCGGTTACTTCCAGACGCAAGGGCAGGGCCCCAACGATTTTTTCCTGGACCGCACCTTCTCGGGAAATTTCGGCCTGCGCCTTGCCGAAAAGAATTCGCTGCGCCTCACCGTGCGCAGCAATAGCAGCGATGCCGGCCAGCCCGGGCAGGAGCTCTTCACTCCGCCGACCCTCAATGAGCAGTATGACTTGCGTGACTTATCCGCGGGCCTCGGCTGGGATTTCTCCACCGGCCCGCATTGGCAGCATCGGCTTTTTGGCTTCGAGAACGATATTCACGAGCTGTTCTCCGATCCGCTCAGCGCATACTTCCTCTCGCCCGATCCCTTTGGCGAATGCGATTTCCCGCGCTCTGCCAACGCCGTCCCCTCGGCCTACTGCGACTTCCCATTCGTCAGCCGCAATCAGTTCAATCGCGCCGGCTTCCAGGGCCAGTCCAGCTACGTCGCCCGCCATTTCTCGGTCACGCTCGGCTACTACTACGAAGTCGAGAACGCCGGCCTCGCGGATTTGGACGGCCTCCACGCCAGGCGCAACAATCAGGCTGGATTCCTCGAGCTGCGCTGGCAGGCCACCGAGCGTCTTGTTCTCAACGCAGGCTTCCGCGAAGAAGACAACGCCAATTTCGGCACCCGCGGCGTCCCGCGTGCCGGAGCCGCGTACACGCTCCGTTATGGCCACGATTTCTGGGGCGCTACACGGCTTCGCGTCAATTACGGCCAGGGCATCAAGGAGCCAAGCCTCGATCAATCCTTCGGAAGCGACCCTTGCTTTCCCGGCAATCCGGATTTGCTTCCTGAAGAGAGCCGCACGACCTATGCCGGCGTCGAACAGCATCTCGACAACGACAAGGCCACCCTCTCCGGCGACTTCTTCTACAACCAGTTTCGCAACATCATCAGCTTTACGGACTGCTTTCCAGGAGGGGCTTGCCCGGTCACGACTCCGGCTGCCTGCCCTAGCGGCTTTGGAACATATTTCAATACCGATCTCGCTCGCGCCCGCGGCGGCCATCTTGTGGGCCAACTGCAACTCGCCAAGAATCTGAGTCTCGCGGCCAACTATACTTACGACGATTCCCGCGTTCTCGTCTCTCCGAACGCTCTCGATCCAGCGGAACTTCCCGGCAATCGCCTGCTGCGCCGGCCCGTCAATTCCGGAAACGTCGTGCTCGATGGCGGCATCCGCCGCTTCCATGGAAATGTCGCCGCCACAATCGTTGGCAGGCGAACCGATAGCGACTTTCTGTTTCCGCCGCTCGGTCTGACCAGCGATCCGGGTTACATGCGGGTGGACGTGGCGGCGAGTTACGCGCTATCCACGCACGCCAGCGTGATTGGCCACGTCACCAACCTTTTCAACAAGGACTATCAAGACGTACTCGGCTTCCAGACGCTCGGCCGCGCCGCCTATATCGGCATGCGCTTCCGCCTCGGCGGCGAATAAGCCTCCACACTGCGGGCCGGTCGGCCAAGCGCCGCCCGGCCCGCCCTCACTTTTTCCTGCGCCTGCACTATCGTGGATTCGTCCTAATCAAGATCGATATAATTCACGGGCGAGGAAATGAGATGAACGAGCTAAGTGCAAGATTGCTTTCGGTGATCGATTCTGCCGAGCCCAAGCTTCGCCAGGTCGTTGAGTTGGAAAGCTCCAAGCCCATATTGCCGGGTGGATGGTCCCGCAAAGAAGTCATCGGGCATCTGATCGACTCGGCGTCGAACAATCACCAGCGATTCGTCCGAGCCGCGCTCCAGGATTCTTTGGACTTCCCTGGCTACGACCAGGACGGGTGCGTTCGTGTAGAGGCCCCGCAGCAGGCGGATTGGCTCATGTTGGTCTCACTGTGGGCCTTCTACAATCGTTACCTCGCCCACGTAATCGCCCGTTTGCCCGATTCAAAGCTCGATACGCCTTGCCGCATCGGGTCGGGACAGGCGGTCACCCTTGGGTTTTTAGCGACGGACTATCTTACGCACCTGGTCCATCACCTCGGCCAAATTGGCGTTGACCCTTCGAGCTAGGACTCCGGCGTTCGTGCGCTCTTTCCGGCTGCGGATTTGAAGATGTTATAATCGCGGAATTCGCCATGGCTCGAACCGAATCCACAGCAACGCGCGTCGCGCCCGAAGTCGCCGCCGCCTATGAGCCCGTCATCGGGCTTGAAGTCCACGTGCAGCTCAAAACCGCGACCAAAATCTTCTGCGGCTGCTCCACGCGCTTCGGCGATCCGCCGAACACGAACACTTGCCCGGTGTGCTTAGGCCTTCCCGGCTCCTTGCCCGTGTTCAATAAGCGCGCCCTGGAGCTGGCTCTGCGCGCTTCGCTGGCGCTCAATTTGCAAATCCAGAAAACTTCGCGGTTTGCGCGCAAAAATTACTTCTATCCCGATCTGCCCAAGGGCTACCAAATTTCCATGTACGAGCTGCCGCTCGCCACCCACGGTTGGCTGGAAATCGAGCACGATGGCGCCGCGAAAAAAATCGGCATCACCCGGCTGCATCTCGAGGAAGACGCCGCCAAGAACCTGCACGAAGGCTTCCCCGATTCCGATCGCCATAGCTACATCGACTACAACCGCGGCGGCATGCCTCTGGCCGAAATCGTTTCCGAGCCCGATCTGCGCTCTCCCGCCGAGGCCTATGCGTATCTCAGCGCGCTCAAGCAGGTGCTCGAGTACGCCGCCGTCAGCGATTGCAATATGGAGGAAGGCTCGCTCCGCTGCGACGCCAACGTCAGCGTGCGCAGGCGCGGCCAGGAGCGCTTCGGCACCAAAGCCGAAGTGAAGAATCTGAACTCCTTCCGTTATCTCCAGCGCGCTCTCGAATACGAGATCGAACGCCACATCGCCTTGATCGAATCCGGCGGCCGCGTAGTTCAGGAGACCCGCCTCTGGAACGTCGCCGAAGGCCGCAGCGAAGCCATGCGCTCCAAGGAGTTCGCGCACGACTATCGCTATTTCCCGGATCCCGACCTGCTGCCGGTGCACGTCAGCACCGCCTCGCTGGCCGAAATCCAGCGGGATATGCCGGAATTGCCCGCCGCGCGCCGCCGCCGCTTTATGGAGGAACACAGCCTCTCCGCTTACGATGCCGGCGGCCTCAGCGCCAGCCGCGCGCTCGGCGATTACTTCGAGGAGGTCGTCCGCGCCGGCGGTCCTCCCAAGGCCGCGGCCAGTTGGATTCAGACCGAGCTTCTCCGCAGGCTCAACGATTCCGGCCAGCCCGTCGAATCGAGCCCCGTCACCCCCGCCGCTTTGGCCGGCCTCGTGGCGCAGATCGAAAAAGGCAGCATCACGGGAGCTTCCGGCAAAAAAGTTTTCGCGGCCATGTTTGAAACCGGCAAATCGGCGGAGGAGATCATCTCCGCGCAAGGCTTGTCGCAAATTCAAGACAGCAGCGAGATCGAACGCCTGTGCCGCGACGTCGTGGAGAAGAATCCCGACAATGTCGCCAAATATCGCGCCGGCAACGAAGGCGTCTTCAAGTTTTTTATCGGGCAGGTGATGAAAGCCTCGCGCGGCCAGGCCAATCCGCAGATCGTCAATGAAACGCTGAAGCGCTTGTTAGGCTGAACCATGCCCGCTAAGGCGGCAAGGAAGAAACCAAGGAGCAAGATCAAGATGCTCAAAGTGGGCGACAAAGCTCCGGATTTTCGGCTGCCGGCCGCCGATGGAAGCGAGGTCGAACTTTCCGCCCTGCGCGGCAAACCCGTGGTGCTCTATTTCTTCCCCAAGGCCCTCACTTCCGGTTGAATCAACGAAGCGTCCGAGTTTCGTGACGCCAAGCCGGAATTCGATAAGTTAGGCGCCGTGGTGATCGGGTGCAGCAGCGACAGCGTCGAGACCCAGGCCAAGTTCGCCGCCAAATACAACCTGAACTTTCCGCTGCTGAGCGATCCGCAGTTCAAGGCCATCGAACCCTACGGCGCGCGCCGCATGAAGCAGTTCCTGGGAAAATCGTTTCTGGGGATCGTGCGCTCCACGTTCCTGATCGCGCCCGATGGCCGCATCGCCAAAATCTGGGACAAAGCGCCCTCCAAGGGCCACGCGCCCGGAGTCCTGCAAGCCGCGAAGCAACTTGCCGCCTCGTGATCGATCAAGATTCGGCGCACACAAATAAGGTGTCATTCCGAGGAGCGGGTTTACCGCGACGAGGAATCTGCTTTTGCTTTTCTCTGAAGAATCGGCGGTTATACCCACGCCGCTCCGCCACAAGTAATATGCGGTCCCACTCAGGCACGAGCCTATTGTTTGATCTTCTCCATGAGGTGAGCCGGCCGCGCAAAAACAACAAGCTGACCTGGCGCTGGCACTCGCGCGATGCGACTACAGGTATTCGCGGTCGTCAGACCCTGGGACATGATTGTGGCAACGCTGAAGCTATTTTGATTGGGGTCCGACTGGCAGAGAACTCGACCGTCGGCCCACACCTGTATCCACTGAGTCTCCGCTGGATAAATGGTAAGAGTCCCCAGTCCGTCTTTGTTGGTCGTAAGCCCTGTATGTTCCGCGTGGCTTTTCACAGCGTCGCTAGAAATCCCGGTGAACACCAGAAGATGCTGCTTCGCTAACGGCTTTCCGTTCCTTCCATCAACAGCCTGTACCTGGATATCTATTGTTTTTTTCACCCCTCCATTCTGGCCCGTGAGAATCGCGACGAATAAAAAAGCCCCCGCCACCGAATATATTCCGACACACAAGCGATTCATCGAACTCATCTCCTGGCTCTTTTGCCTGTCTCCGGTGACATAGACGTCCAGGGGTGTTACAAGGTGCAAATCGCTCCGCCGCGCGAATCCATCTCCACCTGCATATTGTCGATCAGGCGCTTGTTCCCGAAGCGCACGGCCAAAAGAACCAGGCACGATGGCGTGAGCCGCACCACCGGCTCGAACGAACCGGCGTCGACAATCTCCACATAATCCACCGAAGCCAGCGGCTCGCCGGCCAACTCCTGCCGCGCCGCCGTGGCGATTCTCAGGGTGTCCCGCTCGCCTTCCTCGATGGCGCGCCGCGCGCACGAAAGGGCGCGGTAAACCACCGTCGCGGCATTGCGCTCGGCGGGCGAGAGATAGCGGTTGCGCGAAGAAAGCGCCAGCCCGTCCGGCTCCCGCACGATCGGGCAAACAACGATTTCACTGTCCAGCGCCATGTCGGAGGCCATCTGCCGGATAATGCGCGCCTGCTGCGCGTCTTTGCGCCCAAAATAGGCGAACCTCGGCGCAACGATCTCCAGCAGCTTCAGCACCACCGTGGCGATGCCCCGAAAATGTCCCGGCCGTATTTTGCCTTCCATGCGCTCGGAAAGGCCCTCCACATTCACGGAAGTGCGAAATCCGGCCGGATACATCTCTTCAACGGTGGGAGCAAATAGATAATCCACTCCCGTTTGCTCCAAAAGCCGCCGGTCGTTTTCCGGATCGCGAGGATACTTCGCATAATCCTCGTTCGGCCCAAACTGTTTGGGATTCACGAAAATCGAAACGGCCACCGGGCTCGCGTCCCGCCGGGCCGCCTCGATCAAGGAAAGATGGCCCGCATGCAGCGCGCCCATGGTGGGAACAAAGCCCACCAGCCGGTCTTCGGCTCGCGCCTGCCGGCAGACCTGCTTCATCCACTCAACGGTGTGTATGACTTCCACGCGCCTGCGGCCGGATATTCTTAGTGAGCGGCCTGCGCCGCGCGTTCGCGGTAGAAACCGATGAGGTCTGTGCCGATGGGTTTGGCGCCCAACTGGCGAAACAGCGTCGTTACCTGGCCGCGGTGATACGTGCTGTGATTGGCCACGTGCTGCAGCGTCTGCCACAGCACCGAGGTGTGCGGATTTCCTTTCATGTCCCGATAATCGAAGCTGCGCTCTAGATCGGCCGCCGAGAGCGCGCCGACGTAGGCCAGAAGATCGCGCTCCACCTCGGCCCAGCGCCTTCGCAGGCTGGCGAGGTCCGGGAACTGATCCCCGCTCGGCAGCGTGGCCGTGTGGCCCTGAAAACGCTCCAGCCAAAGCCACTCCGCGCCCATGATATGCGCCATGGTGTCGCGCACGGAGCGAAAGCTCGAGCCCAGGTCCTTCGTGAACTGCTCGGGCGCCAGCGCCGCGCAAGCGTCCAGCAATCGCCGATTGGCCCAGGCGTCGTAAGCGTACAAAGTACGGGCGTCCTCCGGTGTCATCATGTCTTTTCCTTTGCGCTCAGCTTCGCCGCACGGCCAGCAGCCGTTCGCGAACTTCGCTCGAGAGATGGTAGGACTCTTCGTCCGCGGGAAAGCGCCCTTCGCGGACATCGTCCGCATACGCGCCCACGGCATTGCGAATCGCCTCGCCCACGTTGGCGTACCGCCTGGCGAACTTGGGTGTGTGCCCCACGGACAAGCCGATCATATCGTGCAGCACCAGGATCTGGCCATCGCACTCCGGGCCGGCGCCAATTCCGATGGTGGGAATGCGCAGCTCACTGGTGATCCGCGCGGCGAGCTCTCGCGGCACCGATTCCACCACCACCGAAAATGCGCCCGCCGCCTCCACGGCCCGCGCGTCCCGCAGAAGCTGTTCCGCCGCTTCCATAGATTTGCCTTGAACGCGAAAGCCGCCAAAGGCGTGCATGGATTGCGGAGTCAGCCCGATATGGCCCATCACCGGAATTTCCGCTTCCACGAGTTGCGCGATCAGGTCCATGCGCCGCTCGCCCCCTTCGATCTTCACCGCCTCGGCGCCCGCTTCCTTCACGAACCGCACCGCGTTGCGCACCGCTTCGCTTTTATCGCCGTGAAAGCTGCCGTAGGGCATGTCCGCCACCAGCAGCGCCTTGCGCACTCCGCGCCGCACAGCGCGCGTGTGGTGCAGCATCTCCTCCATCGTGAGCGGCAGTGTATTTTCGTAGCCGAGCACCACCATGCCCAGCGAATCGCCCACCAGCACTACGTCCACGCCTGCTTCGTCAACGAAGCGCGCCGTTGGATAGTCGTAGGCCGTCAGGCAAACGATCTTTCGCTTTTCGGAACCACTCTGGGAATTACCGCTGGAACTGGCTCTGGAGCTAAAAGACGTCCCGCTCTTGTGACTGACGATGTCGGGCACGGTGATCTTCCCGTTGCCCGCATCAAATGCGGTGCTCATCTCGGTCCTCCGGTGCCGCTCCCTTGCCGGGATGCAGCCCTTCCCTATCTTCCGTTAGCCTAACAAACTTGTCTGCGAATGCCCAGAGGACCGGCTTGGCCTTAGCCCTGGGATCGCCGCCGCTAATTCTCGCGCGCGTCGGGCGGTTCGGGATGAATGGTCACACGGGAAATCTTGGGAAACCGCTCCTTCACCCGGTCCTCCAGCTTCGCCGTAATATCGTGAATCACGGTGATGGGCAGATTGCCATCCATGGAGCAGTGGCAGGAAAGCTGAATTTTCCGCTCGACCTGCCGCACGTGCACGTCGTGGCAATCCTTCAATGCGGGGAATTCGGGCCGTAATCCGTTGACGAATGCTTCCACCTCCCGCTCCAGCCCTTGCAAGTCGCCCGCGGAACGATCCACCGTAGCGATGTGCGCGCCCAGCGGCTCGATATGAATGTTCACCGCGGTGGCATTAGGACCGCCCGTTCGCGCCAAGGAAGGCATTCCGCGAATCTCTTCTTCCAGCTCGGTCGCCTGGCGGTGCGCGTCCCGCAGGCTCAAGTGCTCGTCCACCTCCAGGTGCATCTCGATAAAGAGATGGCCGTCGAGTTGGTGGGCCGATAGATCGTGCACCGCCAAGCCGCGGCGCTGCGCCGCCGCGCGAATCGCATCGAACACGTGCTCGCCGGCCTGCGCGCGCGGCTCCATGTGCACCATCACGTCCGCGGGAATGATCTCGCCCACGCGCCGCTCCACTTCGTCGCTGATCGCGTGCACCTGCTCGAAGCTCACCGCCCGCGGAATGCTCACGGTAACGTCCACGAAATGCCGGTTGCCCGCCCTGCGCACCCGCACCCGTTCGGTGCGCAACACGCCTTGGAGCTCCTCCACCGCCCGCGCCACGCGCTCCTGCAAGCCCGCAGGAGCCGTATCCAGCAGGGCATCCGCCGTGCGCCGGCCAAGCCTGGCCGCCACCCAGATCACCACGGCAGCCACGCCCAGCGCCGCCACCGGATCGGCGTAACGAAGCCACGCCTGCCCCGTTCGCTGCCCCAGCCATACCATCGCCACGCCGGCAATCACCGCCAGCGTGCTCCACACGTCGGTCGAGAAATGCAGCGCGTCCGCTTCCAGCGCCTCGCTCATCTGCTCCCGCGCCACTCGCGTCAGCGCCCGCGCTCGCAGCAGATCGATCCCCAGCACGATCCCCAAAATCGCCATGGCCAGCAGGCTGGGCCGAATCGTCACCTGCTGGAAAAACAGCCGCTGCACCGCCTCCCAGATGATGTACGCGGCGGTGAGGATCAAGAGGCCCGTCTCCAGGAACGCCGAGAAACTCTCCACTTTGCCGTGGCCGTAGGGGTGGTCGGCGTCGGCCGGACGGTCGGCCACGCGCACCGACAGAAAGGTAATGATCGCGGCGATGAGATCCAGGCTGGAATGCAGGGCCTCGGAGAGCACGCCGAGGCTCCCCGTCAGGTGGCTGAGAAAAATCTTCAGGGATAAAAGAACAATAGCCGAGCCCACCGAACCGAGCGCGGCCATCTGTTTCGCCGACGTGGAGTTGGACGTAGCGATATCGCTTGCCCTCGAAGCTGCTTTTGACTTTTTGGATTATACGATGAGTGCCGGAACGCGCCAGCCTTACGGCGTGGCCAGCGTGCTTCGGCCGCCATCAGCGCGGGCGTCTTGAAACCAATCTAGGAAGCCCTATTGCAGCGGCGGAGGAGGCACCAGGGGGGTGCTCCGCGGCTCCCCGTGCGGGCCGCGGACTTCGACCTCCTCGAACAGCAGCGACGGCGCGATCACGTCGCTGGGCACCCCGCCGTTGGCGGTGCCGAACGCGCCCAGCGCCGTTCCCGCCGTCTCCGCATCCTGGCTCTGCTGATACGCGAAGACAGTGTTGTCGTTGCCCATGCCCAGCAGAGCGCGCAGATTCCGCACCGTCAGTTGCGAGATCAGCGCCCCGCGCACTAACTCCTCGCGCCCGTCGTTTACGTTTACGCGGTAAACCAGCAGCGGCATGCGATCGCCGTTCGGCGCTCCCGAGGCCAGCGTGGCCAGCGAATCGGAGAGCTCCTCCTGGGTGGAACTGGCGAGCACCGGATTATCCATCTCCCGCACCACCAGCCCGAATGCCTGCCCGTTTTGCTTGCAGGCGTCCAGGAATTTCTTCCGCAACTCCTCCGGCGATTCCCCGTTGCTGGCCGTGAAGAATAGATTGCTGGTCATCGGCCGCGGCACCGCCAGAAACGTCGAGCGCCCGTGGCCATTGGACTCGTAGGAATCCGGACCCGGCCGCCGCGACATCAGCATCTCCTTGAGCAAGCCGTTTTGAACCAGCGCCACCTTCTGCGCTTGAACGCCCTCTTGATCCACCTTGTATGACGCGATCAGCTCGTGCCCTTGGAACTGCTGCGCGGTCGGATCGTCCGCCAGCTCCACCGTTAGCGGCAGCACCCGCTGCCCGATCCGTCCCATCCATTCGCTTCGCCCGCCCAGCGCCTGCATCATCTGCTCGAACCGCGTGTTCATCGCCAGCGGCGGCCGCGCCCCATTCAGCGACGGCGCCAAGGCCTGCGCCAGCAGCGAGCCCGCGGCCCGCGCCTCGAACAGCATGGGACCATCGTAATCCTGCACGGGCGGCGCCAGCCGCAGCACGGCCAGCTCCTTGCCCTTAGCGTCCAGCTGCTGCCGCACCTCCTCGGCCGGTGGGAGCTGCCCCGGACGATTGACGTAGATCGCCAGATAATTGTGCAGCGGCATGCCGTCGGCCGCCTGCGTGCCCAGGCTGGCCTCGATGGCGGCCAGGGTGCGGCTGGTGCGGATCTGCGTTCCCTCCGTCGACACCAGATAGCTCGTCGCGTAAATCAGGTGATAGGTCACGCGCGAGGTATATAGCTCGGGATAGTTTTTTAGAACCGCCGATACGGCTCTCACCTCCGACTCCCAATCTCGCGAAGTCCAGTCCGGCTCCAGGCGCGGCTCAACCATCACCACCGGCGGCTCCTGCGCAAAATCGTCAATGGTAGGCGCGTTCGCCAGTGTGCGCAGCGCCGCTTGTTTATTGGAATAGGAATCGAGCGCTTCTTTATAAGCCTGGTCGGTGGCCAGCCAGATATCCTGCCGCAGCGAGTTGTAATCGCGATCGATCCCCACCGTGCCCGTGGAGCCCAGGAACCCGCGGAATCCCTCCGCGGATAGAAAATTCGAGCTGTCCAGCTTGTAATTGCCCACCCGCACGTCCACGCTCATGAAGCGATTCCGCGTGGTGCTGGTGGTCAGCAGCGCGCCGAATTCCGCGCTGACCACGCGCTCGTCCAGATCCAGCAGGCGATATTCGAGGTAGTAAGGCTTCTGCTGGCCCGGTAGCACCAGGCGGTCTTTGGAGCGCTGCAATTCATCGTGCAGCGCTGCCAGCGTCTTATCCGTGTCTCCGGCGGGGACATCGGCTATTTGGGCCGCGGGACGCGGCGCCGCCGGCGCGGCATTCTTAGCGAACCCAATCGCCGGCGCTCCCAAGACGAGGCCCGCGCACGCGATACACAGTCTCTTTCTCATGGCTTGATGAAAGATCATGATTTATTTGCCTTCACCGGAGGATCTTGCGCCTGCGGATCGTGTGCCGGCGGCGGCAGAATAGGCGGCCGGTCGGTGGACGTCTGCTTCTTCTGCACTTCCATCTCCGAAATCAGCAGCGGCGGCGCCGCCGCTGCCACCGGCACCGAACCAGACTCGGCGCCGCAGTAGCCGTTGAAAACTTCCATCGTGTCGCCGGTGGCCATGATTTTCGCCAGCGAAACCAGCGGCGTGCCCACGATGTCTACTCCCCGCACCAGCTCATCCGGCCGCCCATCGGCATACACCCGATAGACCACCAGCGGCTGCACCTGAAAAGCCTGCGGCTGGCTGCGGCCGGTGAACGTGAAGCCGCCCGAAATGTCGTCGAACAGCAGGCCATAGGGCTTGTTCTGGCGCTTGATCTCCTCGATCAGCATTTGCCTCAAGCGCGCGCTGCTTACTTTGTTGCTGCTCTCCACGATCAGGTTTCCCTGCCGCGAAACGGGAGCAAAACCTACCTGCCGCCGCCCGTGCCCGTTCGACTGCGGAAATCCGTTCAGAGGCTGCCGCGACATCTCGAAGTTCCGCAGCACTCCACGATCCACCAGAGTCACTTTTTGCGCGGGAATGCCTTCGTCATCGTAGGGATAGTTTCCTAACAACACCGTCGAGCCCACCCTCGGCGCGGTGGGATCGTCGACGATGGTGATGAAGTTCGGCATCAGCGCTTCGCCTACCTTCCCCGCGAACGTCTGGCCCTCGCCCGTATCCTTTTGCCGGAAGCCTTCGTCGCGGTGCCCGAACACCTCATGAAAGAAGACCGCCGCCGCGCGCCCCGTCAGCATCGCCGGTCCGGCGTAGGGATCGGCCAGCGGGGCCTTCACCAGCGCCTCCAACTCTTTCTGTAGTTGGGCGCACTGTGCCAGAACCGCCTTGTCGTCCGGAGCTAACGACGGATCGACCCAATCGAAGTTGTAGTAACGCTCCAGATCCATGCCGTCCGGCGCTTTCCCTTGAATGAAAAGCTCCAGCCGGTAATGTATGTCGCCAAACTGAAGCTTGGTGCCCTCGGTGGTCACCTGATACTGATTTTCCGCCTGCCCCGTGAAGGTAACGATCGAATTCAAAACTGCCGCCGACTGCCGGAACGAAGCCGTGTAAAGCCGTACTTTGTCTTCCCAGGGACGCCGGTCCACGGTGAACGACGCGCGCGGCCCGTAAGAAACTTCTGGTTTCTCTCGAGAGAAATCCGGCGCGCCCTGCGCCACCGTCTGAACCTCGACGTCTTTCCCGGTCTTCACCTTGATGAAGGCCTCGGCGGCCGAGCGGTATTGGCCATCCGTTTCCCGCCACATCGCCCGCTTCAGCACCCCGGCATCGTCGTCCACGGGCACCACGTCGCCGAAGCTGCCTGGAGCGCCGTCCTGTTGGTTGCCCACGTGGTGCGTGTCATCCAACTGATAGCTGCCCACGCGAATTTGTCCCTCGAGCCAGCGGCTGCGTTGCTCCTGGCTCGAAAGCAGCGCTCCGTTCGATCCCGTCACGTCCGCGCGGTCGCTATCGGTCACCGTGTAGGTCATGAAGTAAGCCGGCGGATCGGCTTTGCCGAACACCGCCATCTCGCGGTCCATCTCTTCCTGCAGCGTGCCCAGTATGGGCGAAGCAGCGGCCTGACCGGCCGAACCAGCCTGAGCCGCCGCAGGCACCCGGGGCGCCTTGCCTTTGGCCCATCCTGCCGATGCCGCAAACAGAAGCACGAAGCCACATAGGACGGTGCGCGTTGATTTCAAGCGAGTCACTCCTCAGCCCAAACGATGGGCCACGAATTCCAACAGTCTACGCTCGTTTGCTGCAAATCAGAACGGAACCTTTATTTGTTATCCGCGGGTTTGCCGAATGCACGAACCTAGTGAGACGCGTGCGAGCCCCGCGGGGTTGGTCGGCCGAAGTAGGGTGGGCCGAAGTCTGGTCGGCCAAAGTGTGGTCGCCCGCTGTGCCGAACCGCCTTGCTGATGCGGCCCGATGCATCTTGAGACGATGCATCGCGCCGAAGGTGGAAGTGTACCCTATTCAGGCCTCTACCGCTCGCCATCGACGCGGGTTTGGGGCTAAACGCGCACTCGCTGCGTGCGCAGGATCTCCTCGAGAGTCGCTACCGCCGAAAGCGCGGCCAAGCGGGACGTGCGCGGGTTCGAGGGCGAGGGCACATTTTCCAATACGATCCGGAAGCGGCCGAAATCGCCGACGGCCTGGATTTCATGAACATTCTCCGTTCCGCCCGGCACGGCGACGACGCGAACGCGAATCTCCACCGATTTGCCCGCCGCCAGGCGCAGCGAGGCCGCCACGTTGGACGTCGCGGGGAACGCCCGGCAAGCCTCTTCCGGCGGTCCTTCAAACAATACGGTCTCCGTCTTAAAACTATCGAGATCGATTCTCCGTTCGGTGACGTATTTCGCTCCGCGCAGGGCGGCGATGGGCTTGCGGCTCGTCAGAATCACCATGCTCAACCGTCCCGCCGCCGCAGCCCTCAGCCCGTCGAGGCCGGCGATGGCGCCCGAAGGAACGTAAATCCGGCAGCCCTGCCGCTCCGCTTCCGCGAACCATTCCTCGTGCTCCAGCAGGCCGCCCACGCTCATAACCATGATGTCCTTCTGGGCACGCAGCGCTCGTGGAACGATCTCCGGCAAGGCCGCCTGGCTGGCCGCTTCGATGACTAAATCCGAGCGGCGCACCAGTTCATCCAGTTCCACCACCGCCGGCCGCGATTTGAGCTGTGCCGCAAACTTCTCCGCTCGCGCCCGGTCCTGATCGGCGACGGCTACCAGCACCGCGCGGCTGGGGTCGGCGTCGAGCGCAGTGGCCAGAATCTGGCCGATTGCGCCCACTCCTAATAGTCCGACTTTGAGAGCTTCAGAAGGCATTTACGCAAGTTCCAGCATGCGATCGATGGCCCGCCGCGCCTTGCTGGCGATCTCGGCGGGAACTGTCACCCGCGGCGAAAGCGTCTCCAGCGACCGTATGACGTTATCGAGTGTAATCGTTTTCATGAAAGCGCACACCGCGTCCGGATTCACCGGATAAAACGAGCGGTCCGAGAACTCCTTGTTCAGCCGGTGCAGAATTCCCATCTCCGTGCCCACCGCGAACTCCTTCGCGCTCGAAGCGCCGATGTGCCGCAGCATTCCTTCCGTGGAGAGGAAGAAGGTGCGATTGAAAGGCAAGGTGCCGTCGAGCGCCTTGGCCATGCACGAACTGACGCATCCGCACTCGGGGTGCAACAGCAGTTCGACGTCCGGATGCGCTTCCAGCACTTCGGTTACGTCTTCCGGCCGGATCGTGCGGTGCACGTGGCAATAGCCGGGATAGGCGATGATGTTGCTGCGCTCCGCCTGCCGCGCCACCACCTGCGCCAGGAACTTGTCCGGGAGAAAGAGAATGGGACGATCCGCCGGAATCGCTCGCACTACTTTCACGGCGTTGGCGGAGGTGCAGCAGTAGTCGCTCTCGGCCTTCACCTCGGCGGACGTATTGATGTACGCCACCACCACGGCGTCCGGAAAACGCGCCTTCCAGGCGCGCAATTCGTCCGCTGTGATCGCTGCCGCCAGCGAACAGCCGGCCCGCAAATCCGGAAGCAAAACGGTTTTATCCGGGCAGAGAATCGCCGCCGTCTCGGCCATGAAATGCACGCCGCAAAAGACGATCGTCTCCGCTCCCGTGGCCGCCGCGCTTTGCGAGAGCCGCAGCGAATCCGCCACGTAATCGGCCACCTCCTGCACTTCGGGCCGCTCGTAGTGGTGCGCCAGAATGATGGCGTTGCGCTCGCGGCAAAGCTGCCGCACGCGCTCCTGCTTGGCCAGGATCTCTTCCGCGGTGTCCTGAATCTCTTCGATGGGCGGAAGCGCGTAGCGGGTTTCGTAAGTTTCGCTGGACGTTGCTGGTGTCATTTGGTTTGTCCTTGGGATTAGAGTCGCTGGCAAATATCGAGCGCGTGCGCCGAATGCGTCAGCGCGCCCATGGAAATTGCATCTACGCCGCAGGCGGCGTACTCCTCGATGTTGGCCTCGGAGATATTTCCGCTGGCTTCGGTCAAAACGTGGTCGTGCAGATCTCGCGCCCGCAGGTCGGCAATTACTTCCGCTATCTTCGCGGGCGGCATATTGTCCAGCAGCAGGCAGCATGGGCAATCGCCGCTTTCGTCCGACTCCCGCACCCGGCGGAAGGCCTCTGCCGCCGCCAGCGCCGATTCGCGGCTGCGTACTTCCACTTCGATGAACACGGCGGAATCGCGCGCCGGCCAGGCTCGCTCGATCGCCATGCGTGCGGCCTCGGCCTCGCGGCTGGCCAGCAGCGCCAGGTGATTGTTCTTGATTAGGATCGCGTCCCACAGCCCCAGCCGGTGCGTGCCGCCGCCGCCCAGATGCAGCGCGCGCTTGTCCAGCAGACCCCACGGCGTCTTCCTCGTCCCGATGACGTGAGCGTCGGGGTTGCGCTGGTGAACCAACTCCTGAAGGTTCCATGTGGCGCTGGCGATTCCGCTCATGCGCTGCAACAAATTCAAACCTGTCCTCTCATATGCAAGCAGCTTGCTCCGAGGCCCTTGGATCTCGAGGATGGCGTCTCCGCTCTCGATGGCTTCACCATCCTGTTTGTGTACCGCGACTTTCAGGCCGTCTCGCCTTAGCAGCCAGCACAGTTCGGAAACTCCGGCAATCACTCCCGGCTCTTTCGCCAGGATCTTCGCCGTCGTTTCCTGATCCGATGGCCTCAACGCCGCGACGGTTATATCGCCGGATCCGACATCGGAAGACAGTAGTTCATCGAGCAGTGTCCGCACGGAGTTCAAGTAGATGGGATTTTCGACGCGCAGGCTATCGCCGCGGAAAAATGCCCGCCGCAACTGCTCCCGCCGCGGGGCGCGCTCCATCTGTGTGGTCTGCTGCGTCATTTGAGCAACAATCCGTGATCCTGCAATTGGGCCTTGGCCCGCGCGATCATCTCCGGCCTGCTGGCTTCCACCGTGTGCAAATGCACGCCGCGCGTGAGCGACGAAAGGAGGCTGGCCTTGGTGCTTCGCCAGCGAGCCACAAAGTCCTGCACGTCCGCCCGCGATTCGATCATCAGCGACCCACGCATCTCGCCGTAAAGGGAGTGCTCCACGATCACATCCAAGACGCGCACCCCGTTGTCCACGAAGATCTGCAACTCCTCTTCCGTACGCTCCGGCGCATGCTGGCAGGCGATTACGGCGCGGTGGGCGTCCCTGGCCGGCTTGGCCGGTAGGCGATAGCCCCGTGGCGTCGATAGAATGTCGTTGCGCTCCGCGCGGAGGATGGCCACATCCTGCACCACGCACTGCCTGCTCACTCGGAAATGCCGCGCCAGGTCCGTTCCAGGCACAGGCCCGCTGCGTCCGCGCATCCATTCCATCATCCGCCGGCGGCGCGCCGCGCCGGACGCGGCATCCCTGTGCGCTCCATTCTTCTGTATTCGGGTCCTTGCCAAGGTGTCTTGTCACCTGTCTAGAACAGTATCTAGTCACCCACGATTGTAGCATAGCGGGCCAGATTTGCACCGGTTACGAATTCGCCGCAGGCCCGCTTGCTTCTGCCTAAATTCCGTCCGTACCAAGCGATAATCGAGATGTTATGCGCATGATTGGATTGCTGTTCGCAACCCTTATCGCCCTCGGCGGTTATTACTATTTTCTGAAGCGAGCCGCGCCTGCTCCGGGCATGGTCGCCACTCAGGCCATTTCCACCACCGGCGTGGAGATGGACCTGACCTCCATCGCCCAAGCCGAACGCATGTACTTCGTGCAAAATGGCTCCTATGGCGATCTGGACCAACTGACCTCCAGTGGCACGATGAACCTCACCCGCACCAGCCGCGACGGGTACACGTATTCGATAGAAACCGGCCAAAATGGTTTCACTGTAACCGCGCGCCACCCCGAAGTGCCCGCCGCCGGAGGCGTCACGCCGCCGCACTACCCGGTAATCTCCGTCGACCAAACCATGCAATTCCGCGAAGAATAGCGGCGCAGAGTCTTTTTCCGGGGAGTGCTCACGCTCCTTTCCGCCGTCGTAACCCCTCGCTTCCGAACGCGCCATTCCCCTGTGCTAGAATCGAGCTACCGAATGGATGCGCAGATTCAGCGGCTCGTGCATTTGCAAGCTTTAGACGTGCGCCTGGGCGAACTGCGCAAGCGCCTGGAAGCGATTCCCGCGCAGATCGCCGCCGTGGAGGCGCGAGTCGGTGAGGCCCGCCAGCAGATCGCCTCCGCCAAGGAAGCCCTCACCACCAGCCTCAAGGACCGCAAGAAATACGAAATGGATGTGGACTCCTGGAAAGAGCGGGCGCGCAAATACCGCGACCAAAGCTTCGAGGTAAAAACCAACGAAGCGTATAAAGCCCTGCAACACGAAATCCAGCATGCCGAAGGGGAGATGGCTCAGGCCGAGGACCGGCTGCTCGAGCGCATGGTTGCCGGCGAGGAGTACGAGCGCCAGGTGAAGACCGCGGAGCGCTCCGTGACCGTTGTGGAGAGCGAGACAAAGACCGAGCGGCACAAAATTCAGTCCGAGCAGGCTTCGCTTCAAGCGGAATTGACTGCCAAAGAGGCCGAGCGCAGCCAGATCGCCTCGGAGATTCCCGCGGAACTGCGGGATACTTACGAACGCGTCGCTGTGCGCCGGCACGGGGTCGGCCTCTCCGAGGTGCGCGAGGAAGCCTGCAGCCTGTGCGGCTTGCGTATTCGCCCGCACGTCTTTCAGGAGTTGCGCCGGGGCGATTTCCACGACGTCCTTCAGTGCGAAACCTGCTCGCGAATTCTGTACTACATCGAACCTCCCGCGGCTCCGTCGCCCGACGCTGAATCCAAAGCCAGCGCCGCGGGAATATCCTCGAATGAGACCTGAGCGGCTCGCGGTTCGATTCCTATGATGCGGCCGCCGAAACCTTCTTCCGGAAGGCTGCTCTTCGCGGCGCCCGAAAAACCCGCGAACGTTTTCGTTGCCAATGTGGATGGAGCTTCGCGCGGAAATCCCGGTCCCGCGTCTTACGCCGTGATTGTCCGCGGTCCCGATGGCAGCACGCGTTTCGAGGCCGGAAAATACATCGGGCGGACGACCAATAATGTGGCCGAATACTACGCGCTGATCAGCGCGCTGGACTATGCGGTAGCGCAGGGAATCGATCGCCTGCTGGTGCGCAGCGATTCCGAACTTTTGGTGCGGCAGATGGAAGGCCGCTACAAAGTGAAGAGCCCGGACTTGCGTCCTTTGCACGAGCACGCGCGAAAACTCGCGCGAGGCTTGGCGTATTTCGCCGTCGAGCACGTGCCTCGCGAGCGCAACCGGGACGCCGACGAACTTGCCAACATCGCGCTCGATCGCACCAGCTCGAGCGGCGGCCCAGACATCGCGGCCGGCGTGAAATCCGATCCAACAGCCGGACAGAAGCCGGAACCGGAAGCTGCTGCGAATCGCGGCGCGAAGGCTTCCGCGCGCGACAGGTCACCATTGCACAGTTCAGCGCGGACAAGCGGCGAACAAGCGGTTGATCGGGCGAGTGAACGGGCAATTCGCGCGCGCTATTCCGGCGGCGCGCTGCATCCGCTCGAGCCGCACGATCTCGCCCCCCACGATCTCGCGGAAGGCGAGATCGTGGAGATATCCATCCGCCGCCCGCGAAATCCCTCCTGAGAAAAGAACTCTTGAGCGGCACGCAAACGTGGGATCCGGAGCGTTACGCGCGGAACGCGCGATTCGTCTCCGATCTCGGCATGCCCGTCGTGCTACTGCTCGCGCCTCGACCCGGCGAACGAATCCTCGATCTCGGCTGCGGAGATGGCGCGCTCACGGAAAAGCTGGCGTCGCTGGGATGCGAAGTTGTTGGCGTCGATGCCAGCGAAATGCAGATTGCCGCGGCTCGCAAGAGAGGTTTGGACGCTCGCGCGATCGCGGGCGAAGCGCTGCCGTTTGGGGATGAATTCGACGCCGTCTTCAGCAACGCCGCATTGCACTGGATGTTGCGGCCCGATGAAGTGATCGCGGGAGTCTGGCGCGCGTTGCGGCGCGGGGGACGCTTCGTGGGCGAGATGGGCGGAGATGGAAACGTGCAGGCGATCAAAACCGCTTTGGTCGATGCGATGCGGCGGCGCGGCGTGGACGCGCAAACTCTGGTGCCGTGGTTCTTTCCGACGATCGAGGATTATTCGGCGCGGCTGCGAAAAACGGGTTTCGCGCTTTCGTACATTTCTTTATTTCCGCGGCCAACGCCGCTTCCCGGCGACATGGCGGCGTGGCTTGAAACCTTCGCGGAAACTTTCCTGCGCGCCTTGCCGCTGGCGGAAAGGCCCGCGTTCATCGAGGAAGTTTGCGAGGCGCTGCGTCCAACGCTATGCGACGCGAACGGCAACTGGACTGCGGACTACGTGCGGCTTCGCTTTGCGGCGCAGAAGCCGCGCTGAAATAATTTTCGGTGAACCGAAATAAAAGCAGATCCCTCGGTCGCCGCCGCGACCTCGGGATGACAACTAATCTTTTGCTGCCGCGAAGATTCTGTGACAGCAAACGCCCCACATCGCTTCACATGGGGACAGCCGCAGTGGCCGCAGCGGCGGAATCTTGTTTGAGGTAATAGCAGCGGTAAAGAGTGTCGCGCTGCACGGGCAGGTAGCCGGCATCGGAGATGATGCGGCGCAACTCCTCTTCGTTGGTGCGATTGCGCACACCCGCGGCATAGACGACGTTTTCCTCGATGAGAATGCTGCCCACGTCGTCGGCGCCGAACTGCAAACCAATCTGGCAAATCTTGATTCCCGGCGTCAGCCAACTGGACTGGATGTGATCGATATTGTCGAGATAGAGCCGGCTGATAGCCAGCGTCTTCAGATAATCCGCGGCGGTGGCTTCGGGCACGCGCTTGCCCAGGGAAGTGTTTTCGGGCGCGAAAATCCAGGGAATGAACGAGGTGAATCCCCCGGTGTCTTCCTGAATGCGGCGGACACGCTCGAAGTGGTTCACGCGATGGCGATACTCCTCGCCGCAGCCGAACATCATGGTGGCGGTGGTGCGCAGGCCCAGCGCGTGCGCGGTGCGGTGCATCTGTTCCCATTCGTCGGCGCTGCACTTGAGGCGGGAGATGCGCTGGCGAATTTCGTCGTCGAGGATTTCCGCGCCGCCGCCGGGAATGGAATCGAGGCCGGCGTCGCGCAGGCGGGCGATGGTATCGCGCACGCTGAGACTCGAGACTTCCGCGATGCAGAGGATTTCGGGCGCGGAAAAGCAATGCAGATGCAGCTTCGGGAAGACTCGCTTGATGGAGCGCAGCAGGTCCTCGTAATAATCGATGCGCAGATCGGAATTCAATCCGCCTTGCATGAGGATGCCGGTGCCGCCGAGGGCGATGGTCTCTTCGATTTTGTGCAGGATGGTGTCGATCGAAAGAATGTAACCTTCTTTTGAGCCCATCGGGCGATAGAAGGCGCAGAAGGAACAGTACTCGGTGCAAAAATTGGTGTAGTTGATGTTGCGGTCGATCTGATAGCTGGCCACGCGGGGATCGTTTTTCTTCTTGCGCAACTGATTGGCGGCCATGCCGATGCCGATCAGGTCATCGGACTGGAAAAGATCGAGGGCTTCCTGCTGCGACAGAGTCATCTTTTGTGCGGCTCCATAAGTTTGCCCATGCTTAGCGGCTCCCTTGCGCGCGTTCGGCGCGGGGTGCTGGCCGCACGAGCTCTGGGGAAACTGACGCGAATTCAATGGGGCGCGCGCGGGGAATCAGTCCCGCTGCGGCGCACTCGCGGAAATAGAGCTCGAGACCCTCGAGATTGGCGGCGTCGAGGGAGAAATTGATGTTGTCGCGCAAATAGGATTCGAGGTCGCGCGGCGGCAGATCGAGCTTTAGGGACGCGGCCTCGGCGATTTCGCCGATGCGCGCGAGACCATATTTCTTGGAGGCTTGGAAATCGGCAACGACTTCGGGCGTGACGGCTTCGCGGCGGCCGGCCCAAATCGCCAGGACGCAGGGCTTGCCGGTCCACTCGCGCCACTGGTCGGCGACGTCGTAGACGAAAAGGGTATCGATACCGGGGACAATCTGGTCGTTCTTTATGCCGGCGGATTCGTCGGCGCAGCCGCAGCCCTTTGCGTCCGGCGCTTTTGCGGCGAGCGCGTCCACTTTGAGGCGAATGGCCAGCGCGGGATCGCCAATCACCAGCGCGGCGTCGGCTTCGGCGAGCATGGCGGCGGGATCGGGCGGGGCATTAATGAATTCGGGAGAGATGCGCCAGAATCCTTTGCAGAGCAGGCGCGTGAGCGCGACGGAGCTGCGCGAGTTAGTGTCCAGCGCAATACGCCTGGCCTGCTCGATGGGCTTTTTCGAGAGAACCAGGATGCTGCGAACTTCGCCGCGAGCGGCCACGGCCATTTCGGGCAGCATGACCAAATCATCGATGCGCTGGTATTCGATGGCGGGAATAATGGCCAGATCGACAGTGCCCGCGCGCAGCTCTTCGGCGCAAAGAGAAGGCACAGTAAAGGATAGGTCGTAGCGGCCGCGCAGGGGTCCGTTGGTGAAACCCCAAACGAGGGGTGCCGTGTTCAGGAACTCGACGATGGAGATGCGCAGCTTAGGCATATAGTGAGGCCGGCAAATATAACACACGGGGAAGGTTGGTTATTCCCGTGAGGGTTTAGAAATACCCGGGCCCCTCCCCCATCTTTTTGTAAGTGCACATTCTAATCAACTTTAAGTCCAATGTATTGCTCCCCGCTAAAACTGGACAGCCTACCTAGGTAGAATCAGGGCCTCCAAAACAGGAGGCACCATGGGCAGGAGACCACGCGTAGATCGATCCCCCGAAGAGAAGTGGCAGATCGTACAGGAAGGAATCAAGAGCGGGAACGTTTCGGAGACGTGCCGGCGACATGGCATTTCACCATCACTGTTGTATCGATGGAGAGACGAAGCGGAGGCGGGAGCAAAGGCAGCGCTTGGGGGAAAAGCGCTGCCGCGGGCGAAACCGAGAAGGACCAGCGCATCCGGCAGCTGGAACGGACGCTGGGACGGAAATCTCTAGAGATTGAAATCCTAAAAAACGTCGTGGGGGAGTGAGCTGCGGTGAGGTTCACTCCCAGGCGCGGGAACTGGTGGGGCAGGGATACACGGCCACGCTGGTGGCCACGACCCTGCTCATCAGCCGGTCCAGCCTGTACTACCGGAAGAAGCCACGAGGCAGCCGGGCCGATCGGACCTACGATGAACAGATCGTGGTCTCGTGTGGGGAGAAACTGGCCTACGGCTATCGGCGAGTCACTTGGTGGCTACAACGGAAGAAAGGTCTCCCCGTGAATCGCAAGCGTGTATTGCGGGTAATGCGGGAACGCGGGTTGCTGGTGCGGCCTCGTCGTCTCCGTGCTCGTCGCAGGAAAGAATGGGGCCGCGTGGAAGCGAGCCGTCCGAACGAGATCTGGCAGTCGGACATGACCAAAGTCTGGGCCGGCCCGTCGGTGGGTTGGGCTTACCTGGTGAGCGTGATCGACTGCTGCACGCGAGAGATCGTAGGCTGGAATCTTTCCCATCGCTGCCGGACTGAAGATGCACTGAACGCCATCGAGCAAGCCGTGCTGCATCGGCTGCCCGCCGGCAGCCGCGAAGCCACATTGACGCTCACCACCGACAATGGCACCCAGTTCACCTCCTCCCGGTTCCTGGAAACCCTATCGCGGCTGGGCATCACCCACCGCCGCACGGCCTACCATCACCCGGAAGGTAACAGCTACATTGAACGGTTCCATCGCAGCTTGAAGGAAGAGGAAGTCTGGACTGCGGAGTATCGGAGCTTGGAAGAAGCTCGCGCCAGCATCGCCCGTTGGATCGAGGAGTACAATCATGACCGGCCTCATCGCGGGGTCAAAAATCGCACGCCGCATGAGGCCTTCTTGGATTTTGCGGTTGACCTAAAAAACGAGGCCCTGACTGTCTAAATTAGCGGGGAGCAATACACCAATCATTCTATAAGTGCGCATTCTACGGGAGTTACGGGCACAAAGTGTATAAGTGCACATTCTACAAGAGTTGCACGAATCTCAGACGGACCCTGCGCGAAAGCATCTCGAAGGTGAAACGCGCGCCTCGGAAGAGATGCCGCGCTAAAGACCGCGGCGCTACATTTAAACCTCAAACTTCGCCGGAGCCTGGTCGGATGCTCGTTTGGCACGAAAAGTGCGCCGCACCACCCCTCCCCCCACCCTTTTTTCGCAAGAGTATCATTCCAAATGAGTTGCTGATAGTCACCGCACAAGAGTATCATTCTATGGCACTTAGCTTTAGTTTCGCGAAGGGCGCGATTTAGAAGCGGCGCGTGCGCCGGCTTACGAAGACGGTATGCCTCTCTGCGCGAAATTTCCAGCATGTTCTATTTTAACTCATTATGTACAACAGCCGAAAAGCCTAACCCCTTGATTTTCCGCAATCTGAAAGCCGTGGTACCGATGGCCTATTGTATAGATTCGGGCATGCTGGCAGGATGCCATTGAAAACGGAGGCCTTATCCAATGCAACGCGGATCATTCTTTCATGCCAGCAAAAAGTGGTATCTGCGTTATTACGTTTGGGAACTCGACGGCAACGGCAAGCGCGTGCAGAAGAAAGCTTGCAAGCAACTCGGGCCGTGGAATGGCGAGGATACACCGCCCGCCTCGATTCAGCGATACGCCAACGAAATCTTAGCGCCCGAGAATGCCGAGGTAAAGCCTCAAGCGCTGATAACTTTTGTCGATTTCGTGGACAAGTTGTACCTGCCAGCCTGCCAGAAAGTTAAACGCCCGGCGACGTATCAAGCCTATGCCGATGCATGGAAGCTGCTGCGGCCTCGCGTGCCGGTTGATTTGACGCTGCGCGATTTCGGGCCGAAGGCTGGGCGCGATATCTTGCACGGCGTGGATCAAAACCGATCAAAGCACACTTTCACTCGGCTGAAGTATTTCCTTTATGGCGCGCTGGAGTACGCGATTGGCCAAGAGATAATCGGGGACGGCACCAGCGGGTGGGGCAATCCAATGGCGCACGTGGAGCAGCCGAAGGGAAACGATCCCGAGGAAAAAGTGCCGTACACTGCCGAGGAAATCGCCGGTATGCTGCGCATTGTTTCCGATCCAGTAGCGCGGACAATGATCCTCGTGGCTGCCATGACGGGCTTGCGTAAAAGCGAAATCGCCGGGCTTTGCTTTGAGGATATCGACGAGAAGCGCGGCACGATCAAGGTGCGGCGCTCGATCTATTGGGGCCGCGCGCCCAAGCTTGAGGCCGACGGCGCGGTGGAAGTGCTGCGCTACCATATCGGCGCAACCAAGACGAAAGGCAGCAAGGCTGAGCTGCCGATCAGCTCGCGAGTAATGGCGGCGCTGCTGGCCCTCAAGCCCAGCCCTAATGCTACCGGCTGGATATTCCGCAAGAAAGGGCCGCTTGATCCGGCCAATCTCGTTTCGTATCACATAGCGCCCAAGCTGGCGAAGGTAACAATCCGGTGGCGCGGGTGGCATTGTTTCCGGCATGGCGTAGCGACGCTTCTGGATCGGCCCGACGTAACGCCCAAGACGGCGCAGCAGCTTATGCGCCACAGCAACATTACGACGACGCTGCAAGTTTACACGCATGCGGATAGCAAGGCAGCCCGGCGCGCGGTAGAGGAGTTGGACGCGGCGCTGGCCGAGGCCGAGGCAAAGATTGCATAGATACCCTTTGAGTAACGATTGTCGCTATGGTATATTTGGCGGAAAGGAGGAAAGGACAATGGGCCAATACCAATCCGTAATCACGGTTTTCAACGACGGTGAAGTGGCCGTGCAGTACATTGATAACGAGGGCGGCTACACCGTCGGCAACATACTGCGGGTCCATGAAATCGACGGTAAGACGGTTGAGCAAGCAAGCCGCGAGGAATTTCTTGCTGACTTACCAATCAATCAAGCATTCCTCGACGATATGGACTGCTACCCCGGCCTGAGAAAGATGATTCAGGACGACATAGCCGAGGCGTTGCGTATGCGCAAAGGCGAGGCCAAGATAGCCTAACTCGACAACAGGCTTGATTTTGGGGGTAATCTGTAGTATCCTGCTTTCTATCCGAGGAGTTCCGGCGCTGCCCTAGCGCCCGTACCTCGGTGTTTTGGGCGCAGTGAGTAAACCTGCAAACGCGGCTCCCTCCGCATAGGGATTTTCCCCACAATGAAATCGCAATCCGTTAGCACCAGTACAGGTGCGCCCGATCTGGATATTCTCACGCCTCAAGAACTATGCCGCTGGTTGAAAGTTACCCGGCAATGGATTTACGACAAGACGCGAAAAACTTGCGTTGATCCGATCCCGGCATACCGGATTGGCCACCATCTCCGATTCAGCCGCGCCGCTGTAATCAAATGGCTAGAGAGTACCAGCCGGAAGGCCGCATGAGTAAGCCCTTCGTCGTGAAAAGAGGCTTGGATAATCCAAGCTTAAGCGTTGATGCCCTTCAGCGCCGCGCCCTCGCCCTTTGGGAAAAAGACAAAGGCAGCGCGCAGCAGCTAGGCGCGGCGCTGCTTGCTGTGCAGGCCGCCATGCCGAAGGGCGCGTTTGCCGATTGGTGGCGCAAACATGGGCTTGAAGAGAATCGCGTTTACTACTGCATCCGCGAGGCGCAAGGAAAAGACAAGAGGTTGAACGCAGCGCCGAGTAAGCGCGAGGAAGAACCTTCTCCAAAAGAAAAAGAGCTGCTCGTGCTCCTTGAGGAAGCGTTCGGGAATGGGCAGGCGGCGATTCAGCCTACCCATATCCGCCGATTCGGAAAGCATGCGGTATGCCCTCAAGTCCGATATGGCCGATACAAAGTAACCCTGTTGCTGGCAGAGGCGGATATAAAGACGCTACACGGAATCTGCAAAGAGGCATACGCCAGCAAAAAGGAAAAGGCCAGTTAACGGAAAAAGGCAGCCGCGTAATCCAAAAAGGGGCTGCCGAGTACCATTCCCGATAGCGTTGCATTATGGTAAACAATCGAGAGGAGGAATCTAAGTGGAACGCAGAGGAGAAACGATGACATTCGAGGAAATCTGCAAGCTGAGCAAAGACGTAACTGACCTGTATCTTGAGGCCACCGCTACCCGAGTTTTACTCGACGACGGCGTAACGCCGGGGCGCGTCATTCTTGATTCTGAGGAGGCCAAGGCGCGCGCCGCCAAGCGCAAACCGGACCCGAATTTCTGCCGGGAGCAGCTATGGTTTGCTATTCCGGGGAAACGAGGCTACGTGGGACTGCGATTCTTGCTGCGCCAGTTTGTCGGGGCCGCCGCGCAAAATCCCGCGTTACGTAACGATGAGGCGCTGGCCGTCGCCGAAGCCGCATTCTTGGCAGCCTTACCACGGTGCAATCACGAACCCGACAAGATTGTTGAGTATGACGGCATGCAATTGGCCGAGTCCTTGTGCACTCGCCAGTATCCCACTCCGGACGGCACCTGCAATCGGGACGAGGGGAAAGAAGGAATTAAGTCTCTGATTGGTGGCCTTAAGGACGCTGCCGAGAATGGGGTTGAGGAATCGCACCTCCGTTTCAATCTCCAGCACCGCCTTGAGAAAGAGAGGCAAAATTTCGAGGGCTGGAGCGACAGGATCGTTAAGCAAGAACCAGCGTATGGCGGGTCGACGGATTATCTCGTTAGGCTAAACGACGGGAAACCGGGACTTGTCCGTACGGGAGGCATAGAGGGGACAATCATTCTGACGCTTACCGAAAAAGAATTGCGCAAGCGATTCCCCAATGTGGACTTCGATTACCCGTCCGACATGGAAATCACTGCCGAGACGATAGCGAAAATCGAGGACAAGAACGAGCCGATTTACATTGTCAATTCCGAGGACGAAAAAAATCGGGTTTGGTGCGCGCTGCTGGACGAGAGGTGGCGACAAGGAAAACTCAGCAAGTGGTACGCGCACAACGCCATTTGGACTTGCGACGCCAGCGTACGCGCCAAGATACTCGCAACGGACGACCTGAAATTTACAGGCGCGCCTGCTTGGAAAACAGTCGTAATGACATTCAAGGACGAGGAGCTGGGGCGCAAACTCGCCACGGCTTGCGCCGGGGATGTATTCACGGTCGAAAATCCGCAAACAATGGACGACGTTTACAAGGAATTCCGACGGTACGCGCCCACGCCTGTGCTGGCCCCCGAGGACGAGGACAAGCTTCCCGAATTTCCCCGCCTGCCCGGCCCGCTGGGCGAATTGGTAGACGGGATTACGCATGACCTCGCCTATGACCACAAAGCACTGGCTGTACTGACGTACGTCGGCATCGCGCTGGCTGGCCGCATAAAGATCACATCGGATAGCTGGTTACAAACTCGATTCTATAGCTGCATGGTCGGACCGCCCGGCTCAGGTAAAAGCGCGCCTGATGTAGAGGTACAGCGCGCGCTCTTTGAAAACGAATTAGGCACGCCTGACGACGAGTTAAATCCCTCCCGGCGCGTAGTGACCGACGTGCGCATCGAGTTATCTATCGACAGCGGCCCGGCGCTGGTACAGGCCCTCAGCGGATACGAAAACGAGTACGGAAACGCCCGCGTAGTTATCGCGCCGGATGAAATGGCCGACCAGTTTGAGAAAGCCAAAACGACAGGCACAGGCAAGAACTCGCTGTTCGGGGAACTGCTGAAACTCTACGAGGGAAACAAGACGGCCAATCGGACGAAAGAGGTTGACCACGGGAAGAAGAAAACGGGCGGCCTCACGCAAGTAAACCATGCCCTTCTCGCAATCATGGGATCGGTGACCGATAAGCGTTTCGAGGCCATGTGGGCCGGTACGGGTAGCGTATCCAGCGGTCTGCAATCCCGCTTCGTGTACAGCTATTCCGAGAAAGTGCCGCCCCGAGTTAAAACCCCGAACGACGATAAGCTGATTTTCAAGGCGCTGTACGCGCTGGCCGATATTGTCGAGGCCGCCAAACGCGAGACAGTGCACCTATACCTTTCCGAGGCTGCGCAAAAAGCCCTAATAAATTGGCGGCCTCTGGAGAGCGATGCAGACGACTCGAAAATCCGTATCGTGGATATGACCAAACGATTCGCCATGCTTGTGGCGGCCTGTAACCGGGCGACCGAGATTGACGGCCCGACGATGCGGCTGGCGCTGGCCTTTGCCGACTATCAGATTGCCATACGGACGAAACTGTGCCCTCCGGATGCAAGCAGCCATGTGCACGCTAATGAGCTGGCTATCCTCAAATTCTTCGGCAAAAACCCTCGGGCCACGAGGCCGCAGGTGATTGGCAAAATGAAGCCAGAAACACGCCGGGGAGGAGTTGGGACTTGGAATCACGCATGGGACAATTTGATTAAAGCAGGCAGGCTGGTGGCCTACGGGCAATCGCGCAAGAGAGAGTCGATTTGGGGATTGGCCGAGGAGGCTTTTTAGAGCCGACGAATGTCCGAAATTTCCAAAAACTTTTTCGTATATTGGGCACTCCGCGACGAATGTCCGAAACTTTTTCTGGCGTTTCGGACATTCGAGTGGGGTTTAACCGCTACATACTACTGTAGTTTAGCGAATGTCCGAATATACGAACCTAAGAAACGCAAGAGATTTTTCCCTTTTGCAATAATAAAAAGTTCACGTATAGCCTCGGTTTTCGGATATTCGTTTTTGGCTGCCACAGACCTGCATCCCATTTCCGAAATCCCGCCCGGAAAAATACCCCCCTAACCTGCGCCTGATCCTGTAGAGGACGCCAGCACCGGCCCGTCTCGCCAAAAGACAGTTCCTTTTTGCCGGGCAGCGTCCCCAAAACTTTATGCTCGTTCGCTTTCTGAAGAGGAGGGAAGCCGCCGCGCGCTTGCGCGGATACCCGGTGGCCAATCCCTCGGCATTTGATTCCCCGCTGGCTGCGTGGTGGTAAGAGGCAAGCTTTTGCCCGCTCTGCCTCTTTCGTGGGAACACCGATTCCGCGAGACGCGGCCAGCACCTATTTTCATTTTCCGGAGGAAACCGTGAACGCTGTACTCGCAGCACAGTTACTCGATTGGCAGAAAGGCGCAACGAAACGCGCCGTGGAACGATACATTGCGGCGGATCATAAGCCCGGCGAACTGAAACCGGACGGCTACGGCAAGCGCTTGCGGGAAGATCGGCCCGCGCAACTTGTCCTACACAGGGACGAAGGCGACGATAAGCGCCTTGCCGAGTTTAAGGGAAAAGCTGCGCGCCCGAATCGGAGCTATGGTTCTGGGAATCATGTTGGGCACGCTGATCCCAAGCCGCTGAGTTATTGGCGCGCCCTGCGCGAAAGCTGGGGCTTTCTGCGCGATAACAACGTCCAAACCATGCCCTTGCACAATCTCTCGACGGAGCAAGGCGGCATTCGTACCCGGCCAGCTCGAAAGGCAGCCTAATGGGCGCCGCGCTGATCCTGCTGGTAGCGATCTGCTGGACGCCCCTCGGCGTTGCGATATACGAGGAATCCAGAAAATGAGTTGGCAGCAGGAATGCGGAAGCAAAATCCGCTACGACACAGAGGCCGCCGCGCGCTACGCGCTGGATCATGTGCCCAATGGTGCTGAGATGGACTATTACCGTTGCGATATTTGCAACGGCTGGCACCTCGGCCACCATTCCTCGCATGGACGTGATCGAGTAGCGCCCGGCACCAGAGATATCTACAAAGGCCGCCAAGTATCCCTCAAAGATCAAACCGGCCCGCATACCGTAATCGACACCTCGGCGCTGATGATTCAGGTAGAAAACGAGCGCGGCGACACCTTCTGGATACCCAAAACCAAGATAGCAGCCTGAGTGCCCCAGCAGTCGCAATAGGGCTGGCACTGCACGCCTCAAGCAAGCCTGCCCGAGCTATCAGCTACCCCTAAATACCTCGCTGAGAATGGTGCTAAATCCAAACACAGTTGAACTCTATACATATCAATAGCTTACACCGCCTCGCTTGGCTGATATGTAAGCGCTGCTAAGTTACTCATACTAAATGGGATATGGGGGCTCGGTTTTTTATTTCGTCAAGGCTGAAAACCGCCGCGCCAGCCCACGCGGCAAGTTAGCCGCAAATTTTTGTCACCGTCTTCTTGAAACGTCGCCTTCGCCTTATCCGATCCATTCCCGGCGCATTTACGGAGCCCTAACAGGTAGCGGCTACGGTAGGAGGGTACCAAGCATGAAACCGATAGCTGGCCGCGCCTGCGATGTGGCGGCCTATTTGAGAGGCAGGCAGGAGCAAGCGCTCCGGGCGGAAGCGGAGTTAATCCTCAAGGCCCAACACCTGATGCTGGGCTATGCGCCCGAGGAGAATGTCGTAGTCGAATTTCGATATCCGGACACCAAGCGTACGCACGTCGTCGTGACGCCGTGCCAAATCGAGGCCGATAGCTTCGGCAAGAATCATGCGAGGGTTTAATGTCGCGCCCGCCGCTGCCCGCTAACCAAGTCGCCTACCGGCCTACGCGCGCGAAGCCGAAGCCCGCGTTTCAAGGCGGCCGTCCCAAATGCCCGAAGTATCTTTCCGGCGCGGCCCGCGCGGAATGGCAGAGGATCGTACGGCTCTTGGCAGCGCGAGGGACGTTAACCTGCGCCGATGCGCCCTCGCTTGAGCTCTACGTGCTGACGTACGCGTCATGGAGAAAGTGCCAAGAGGAAATTCAAAAGGATGGGCCAGTTACCGAAACGATCGTGCTGGATTCGCGGGGCGAGCCTCATACGACGCGCAAGCAATCCGAGGCGTCGAAGCTGGCTGCAAAACTTGCTTCGCAGATGCGGCAACTGTTGAAAGAGATGGGATCGACGCCAGCCTCGCGCGAGAGGGCTACGCCTGCGAAGGACGGTTTCAAAGATAAGGAACCGCCGCAGCCCGGCAGCGCTGGGTGGATGTTGGCTGAGTTCGAAGCAAGGAAAAAACAGGAGGAAACAAATGAACGAACGGAGATTGCGCCTGCTGTTGAAGCTGGGGCTGATATCCCCCGAATCTAACGACCTCGAAGTAATGGTTGTGGACGGGGCGTTTTCAACCGCCGCCCTGCGCCAGCTTATGGGGGATTCCAAGAGCCTTCCGGACGTGGGATTAGACGAGGGCGTCGAAAACATGACGCGGGCCGAGCAAGCGGCGCTGGTTGCCAGCGTGCGCGCAGCCTGCCCGCAAGCAAACAGGCCGGATTGATCCGTAACATTCGCGGGGGCTTTGTGCCGAGGGGTTAGACCCTCGGTAAACCATATGACCTATACCCGCCATATGGCTACGGCAGAGCGCGCCCGGCCTTGCCTCAGGTGGTTCCCGCAAGGGCTAACAAACCATCGCAGGGCTGGGCGTAGCCAAAAACTTTTCGGAGGAATCATGCGCGGATCAGGCGGCCACCACCACAATCGAGGGGTAGCCCGCATGCTGGGCCTCGTCCACCGGCCTCGCGCTGGTGGCAAGCTCCCTCTTGCGCCCGCGCGGCCAGCGGCGCCAAAGCCCGAGGAAAAAGCCGTAACACCTGCACCGAGCAGTGAGAAGTAGCAGTGGCACCAAATCGTTGTGGCAAGGCGAAGTGGTAACACGAGGAGGCAACAAAATGTTTACCCATTTAACCCGCGCATTACTCGGCAGCGCCGTTGATCTTTCCCCCGCCGAGGCTGCAAGAATCCACGAAGCAATTTTGCACGATCACCTCGTATGGAACCGGGCGATTGACTCTCTCGTAGAGGAGCGCGCGCCGGGGATCATTGCGGCTATGCACCCGCGCGAACGTGCGGCGCTGGAAAAGAAACTCAACGTCGTACGGAATCTGAAAGTAACCGTCAAGTGGGAATGGATCGAACCAGAAAAAACCTTGACGGGCCGCGCGCCGCAGATCAGGGCGCGCCGGTACTTTGGCGATAACCCGACGCATGAGGAACAGCTTTACTTTCCGCTGCCCAAGACGGTAGCGCAGTTGGCCGGTTACAAAGACCCGTGGATTGGAAGTTCGCCTAGCGCCGGGCTGCTGGCGGTGTTTGAGAATTGGCTGCGAAGCCCCGATCCCGATGCTGCGGCTTGCTTGAGGGACGTAGCGCTGGGAGAAGCCGAGGCTGCGCAGAAAAAGCAAAATGCTGCATTACCGAGCGACGTACTTGCGGCCGTCTCGATTCAAAAGGCGCTTGGAAAATGAGCGCCTATCCAGAGGGATTTTTCAAGCTGGCCGCTGGCGGATTGGAAATCCTCGCGTACCACTGCTCCAAGTGCGCCACCCTTTACACCGACATTCCGCAAGGAGCGTCCGTCTTTTGCTGCGGAAAAAACATTCCGGTGCCTGCGAAAGTAACGCGCAAAGTGCAGTACGCCAGCGCCCGGCAAGGCGCAGTCGATCTAAACCAGCCGACGAGAATCGGCGACCGAATACTAGGGATCGTATGAACGGCCTCTGCGAATGCGGGTGCGGGAATCCTGCACCGATTGCTACTCAAAACCGCACAAGCAAGGGCCACATTAAAGGTCAGCCCGTGCGTTTCATTATGGGGCACAACGGGCGCGGGCAAAGACAAAGCGCAGAAATAGTTGCCATAAGGGCCGCCGCGAACAGAGGAAAAAAGCGGAATGCTGAAAGCCTCGCCAACATGTCGGCTGGGCGAAAAGGTAAGGGCGTTACGCACGGAATGTCGAACAGCCCGGAATATGGCATTTACGCAAACGAAAAGTACCGCTGCACCAATCCGAAAAATAAAGATTGGGAAGACTATGGCGGGCGAGGAATCAAGTTCCTCTTTACCTCATTCGAGCAGTTCTTTGCTGAGCTTGGCCCGCGCCCTAGCCCGCAGCACAGCGTTGATCGCATAGATGACGACGGCAACTATGAACCGGGTAACGTACGTTGGGCAACAGCGAGTCAGCAGAATAGGAATCGTCGGCCTTTTTTCAATCCTACTACTTTCAAGAAAGGGCGCGTCTATTGCAGACGCGTTATGGAAAACAAACATGAACACAGTAACCGAGAGGTCTCACCCAGCATTTCGCACAATGCAGCCAATCGAGCAGCGCTGCGGGAGGTTTTCGGTGGAGGAAATCCGCCAGCTAGTCCCGCAGGATTTGCGCAAGCTTGGTTGTCCTTCTAGCGTATTCGAACGCATTTTAGAAGATCGGGCCGCCCGCGCCGAGGGCCGAGAATACAAAGCCTTCGTTACCGAGGCCGAGACTCGCGAGCTTCGCTCGGCTGCGGAAAAATGGGGCAAGATCATCGAAGCGGACAACGCGGTGGCGCAAGCGCAAGAACCGCGCCGCGATCCGGTAAGGCCGTCCCAGATTTGGGGACAATAAGAAAGAGGAAACTAAAATGCTGCCTACAGTAGCCGAGGAAAGCACCAAGTCGAGGCTGGATATCACGCCCGAGCGGCGCGATCCGCGCGTCGATACTCTCAGCCAGCGCTTGGCGGATTCTCACGAAGAGGATCGTCAGCGGAATCTCGCCCGGCAATCCGGCCAGCCTTACGAGGCCGAGGCGCCGCGAAAGCTTACAGCTGATGAGGAAGCGCGCGCCCTCGTGCACGATCTTGGGCTGGCCAACACCCCAGAGTCGCACAGATTCATTTTGCGATACCTAGCACTTGAAAAGCGCGTTGCCGAGTTGGACGAGTTTTATCGCTTTGCAACGAGGCGCTAAGGATTCGCGGGCTGGATCGGAGTGCTGTGGCAGCCCAGAGGTCGCAAGCCTCGGAACACACGCAGCGCGAGTCGTTGCCTTGGCATAGGCAGCGCAAACCAGCAGGCCGCTTCCGTGCGAGGTGGCCTGCTTTTTTATTCCCTAACAGCGTGCGCCCTAGTTGTATGAGCCGCACTGACAAATCAATCGCCAAGGAAATCTTCAACGACCCCGGAACTAGGCACCTAACGCCGGATCAGCGTCAGATTCTCGTCGCCGAAACGCTGCAATTGCTTAAAAGCATGCGCGCGGATTTTAAGCTGCGCTTCAAACCTCTGAAGCCCCCGAAACCCCCGAAACCCCCGAGACCCCCTCGAAGGAACAAAATTTCACTTGTTGAGCTTATCGTCGCGGCGCACATGCACCGTTGCGGCATGTCTTGGAGGCAAATCGGCCCGTTGCTTGGCCACGGTAAAAACGGACCGGGCCTCTGCACGGGGGTAAAGCGCGCCGGGCTGAGGACTCAGCCGCCGAAGCCTGAGAAAAGTATCACGCCGAAGCCCCCTCGGATTCCCAAACCACGGAAAGTAGCGCCGATCCCGAGGCCGCCTAAGTCCAGTCAGGTGGAACATTGGTGGTTTGACGTTACGCCCCCTCGCGTACCCAAGAAATCGGGGCCGAAGCCGGGCACTACGCGCCGCTTCGATTGGGCGCGCGCCCTCGAAATGAGAAACGCTGGAATTTCCAACTTGGAAATAGCGAAATGGGCTGGTGTAACCCCAGAGGCCGTGTGCGGGGCCGTTAAGAAAATGAAAAAGGCCGCCGAGGCCAACAAATCAGCGGCGGCCTAAAAGCCCGGCCAACCAACCGTAACATTCTGCTGGAAAATTAGAGGTGTAAATCATGGCGACGCAACTTTTCTTGGTGCCTCAAGCATTCGACGCCAAAGGCAGCCTAGTCCCGAAATATCTCACCACTGATCTATCCGGCAAGAGCTGGGTAGTAATGCCATATGGCTTGGAGGGCATCGTACTTTTGGCCTCGGACCCCAACGCGGCGCTGGCCGCCGAGGCGGACGTATTCGCATTCCCTGTGAATCTGGATACCGCGCTTGCAAGCGCTGACGTTTCCAGCGTGCAGGCGTTCTTTGCGGCGAACAACATTCCCTCGGCCTATGTGGTTGCTGGAATGCTGTGGCGCACGGTGGCCCGCATGACGGCGAAGGTGTTTCAGATTTTGCAGCGGCACAACGGACTGCTTGGCGCAGCAATTTTCTCCACGAATACCTCGGCAAGCCTTGCCGCGCAATCCGCCGCAATCGTGGCCAGCACGGCTGTGCCCTCTGCGCCCGTACGGGAAGGAATCGCGCCGACTCTATCCGGCCCGCTGCCTGCTGCTGTGAAAACGAATCTCGCGGCGGTGGCTGGATCGTTTGGCTTTACCGCGCCGAATCCGAGCGGCACGGTAGAGGCCGCGCTGACGTTCTTAGGCGGACAGTTTTCAGCCCCTCTGGTAATGGACCGAGGCGACGGATTCTCGCTGTAAGGAGACGAACATGACGGCATTCGCTTTTACACCCATCGGCAGCGATTCATTCCAGCGCGCCAATGAAAGCCCGCTGAATCCCGCAAATTGGGAGATTTACTCCACTGCGAATGGCGGCAGCATACTGGAAATCATCAATGATGTTTGCGTTCAGATAAACAATCCCGAGGTGGCGGGCGTTGAGTTATTCACAACCGTCCCGCCCAACGATCAGTTTGCTGGCTGTACCATCGCGGCTTTGGGTCTCTTGATCGAGGTACTGTTGAGAGCAACTCTCGGCACCAACTTTTATTTTCTGGAGGCGTTGCCCACCGAGACGCTGGTAAGACTCTCCTCACCAAGTACAGCCCTTGCGACTTACCCCGGCGCGTGTAACGTGGGCGACGTTCTTCTCTTCGCTGCGATTGGCACGACGCTGTACGCTTTCAAGAACGGCACTCAGGCAGGCGCAGTTACAGATTCGACGCTCTCATCCGGGTTAACCGGAGCGGGTGTTCTCTACAGCTCCGTCTATACGGATACCGGCATTACAAATTTCGTGATGGGCCAAGCATCGACCGCGCCCTCGGGACAAGCCGCCCCGACGATTCCGAACGGCTTAGACAAAGGCCATGTGTACGATCAAGTTTTGTATTACGGCACCTTGCAAGGCTGGGGCGGAAGGACTGGCAATATCACGCCGGATGCTACCTTAGGTGACACACCATTCCCGGTAGCACACAAAGGCGAGGTACCAAGCGCGCGGGCGCACATTGATGATTTCACTTTCACGCCGGTCAATGGCCAGCGCGTTCAGTTCTACATGGTCCGCGATAGCGCCGGGGATAAAAACGCCGTGGCCATAGCGCCGTTGTAAAACGGCATGCCGGTATAACTGCGGAAAACGGATTGAGAATTCGGGCCGTGTGGCATTAGCGCCGCGCGGCCCTTTTTTCTGTCTGGGTGCACGTCAATCCGTAGTTACCGGCGCATGATAGAATCCGAGGGATTATGTTGATAACGGCGTGTAAAGGGCGGCACAAAATGTTCATTCCCGTGTGGCTTCTAATACTCGTAGCATTTGGCGTCGTTCTTGAGTTCTATGCTCTGGAGCACAATTTGAAAAAGGCCATAGAAAATTCGCGTGACGACATTATTGCGCAGATGCCAGTGAGCGAATGGCAGAAACATATTCGCCAGCATCCCGAAGACCGTTATCCGGGGGACGATGAATCATGACCGGCCACAAGGAATCTTTCAAATTTCCTGCTTGTCCATATTGCACTCCCGGTGGCTATCCTCGACCGATGACTCCACACAAGGTGCAAAGCGGCGACACCCAGTATCGCTGTGGCGGGTGCGGTCACACTGACGCAGCAGTCTGTAACTGCCACAGATGCAAGAGCCGGAAACGAAAGCGGTCAAAATGAGGCTGTGCGCTGTGCCGGGGCCGAAAGGTACCCGGCCTTTTGCTTTTTGGGATAGAATCCTCGCCAACGGAGGGTCGCCCGATGAGACTTCGATTGCTATTGCCGTTACTTCTACTATTCGCCATCCCGATGGCAGCGGGGCAGGAAGAACACGCCCCTACTGCCGCCCAATGCCAAGCCGACGCTGATCTATGGAACATTCCACCTGTGTCAGAAATTCCACTTCAGAAGATTTTTGCAGCGCGGTTAGCGGATGCAATAAACGCTTTCAGCAGAATGCAGCTTGGAGGCGTGAGCGCCAAAACGCTCAGGGCGAGAGAAACGGAGCTGCTACAATGCACCAAAACCGACGCCCAGAATAGCGACCGGTATTCCCTCGCACAGCTTTTCTACAATCTTGCCGTCGGGCAGCGAATAAGCGCGTTCGTGCAAAAGCACAACTTGTACGAACAATTCCTTGCAGAAGACGGTCAAGGCAAGCGCTGAATCCCCCACGCCATGACTCGAATCGACTGGCCGTCTATTCTGTTGACGGCAGTGATTGCAGGGGCCGCTATATTTCAGGCAATCCTTGCGGCAGTGATTGCCGGAGCGACTATATGGCAGGCAATCTTCGCTGGCAGATTATCAAAGCTGCAACAGCAAATTGAAGATGCACGCAAGGAAACGGCAGTTTACGTAGCCGTAGAACTCCTCGAATCTACCAGCAGCCGCGCCCCTCGCGATGTTCGAGTACGCTTTGAAAATGCCTCTCCAGTTGGCGTGTTGCTTTCACGTCTTGTAATCATCGCACGGGCAACAGACCGAACCGCTAACCCTGTGAATCTGGACTTTCGCTTTTCAATTCGCGACTACGGTTCGCGCGAGGCAATTATCACGAAGCAGCTTTTTGATGCTGCGCGAAGTGTGCAACCAGCGAATACCGCGTGGCAAGGCGGCAGCGACAGACATGACGTTTTCCTTGAATTGACGCCCCGGTACGAGGTTGCGGGGAAAACGCATGCCGGGTTTCCTGTCCGATACAGACTTGAGTACAGCGGCCCCAATCTATTTCAGGTTGTGATGTTGCAGCCCGACGACCCCGGCGGTAAGTGGTAATTGTGCGCTTGTGTCGGGCCGGGCGCCGAAAGGTACCCGGCCCTTCTGCTTTTTGGGGTAGAATCCGCGCCAATGGAGGGACCATGAGAAATCTAGCCCTCGTGCTGGTCCTGAGCGCGTCTGTAGCATTTGCCAACAATCGTCAGTGGAAAGACGCCAAGGTCGCCAATATCACTTCCGAAAGAGGTGGAAACGCTATCGCCCCTGTTGGAGGCTTGCTTGTTGGCGTGCCCATAACCAAAACTTTTTATTGGATACAAACTGACGATACCACCTACGTCCTCGGCCCAGCTATCACGAAGCGCCAAGCGCTGAACGTCACCTTATACGGAAAAACCAAAATCGCGCTCGATGGCCGAAACGCGCACATTCTGGACGACGAAGGAAAAGACAGGAAGCTGCCAATAGCCGAGAAGATTGCACGCACGCCAGCGGAAACCCCCTAGCCCAAAGTAGGCAGGCCGAACGCATGGGCCGGGCCATAAGCCGCGTTGAAATCCCACGCGCTACTCGGGCCGGGCCGCGAGGCTTCCGGCCTTTTTCTTTTGGGTGTAGAATCCAAAAGCCATGATGACCAAAGCCGAAGAGAAGAAACTCGATAGGCTGACCAAGGATTGGGAAAAGAAGAAGCGTAGCGCGGACAAACTCGCCAAGAACGCGGCCTCAGCCGTGGCGGCCTATCACTGGACAGAAAAGGATTCCGGCGCAAAATGGAACGCGGCGCGCGCCGCGCAGGAGATGAATCGTAAAGCCTTTATCAACGCCAACGCTGCTTTCGAGAAACTGACGGCTTACTACCGCGAACTGCTGCACAAGCCGAAGCCGAAATGACGTTGTATAGCTTTGTACAATGTTCCTCTAACTGCTACAAAAGAAACGCACGGAAATCCCAGACCACCCCAGATAGCACCAGATTCATACAGCAGAGTACAAAGCAGTTAGCCTATTGACCTGCGTACTATTTTACCGCATGAGTAAAGTGCACTGCGACTCGTGATAAATTTGACGCCTCTCCTACCTAATTTGGCCGCGGCCAAAGCCGCACTGGAGAAATTGCGTGAGGGTCGGCGAAAGCTTTGAGACTGCAACAAATTCATACCGGGTGCTCGGCGTCGTAGGGCAGGGCGGTTCTGGCATTGTCTACAAGACTACAGATGGGTCAGCGGAGTTCGCCGCAAAATGTTTGCACTCCCATCTGGCGAGTACTGAAAAGCTAAGGAGGTTTGGGAATGAACTTCAGTTCTGCTCAAGGAACTCGCACCCCAACATAATCCGCGTGCTGGACGACGGTAGCTTAATCTCGAGCGGAAAGAAGATGCCCTTTTATGTAATGCCCCTGTATCAGCACACGTTGCGAGGCCTGATGGATGCGGGGATCGAACGAAACCGGATTCTCCCGTTATTTTCCTTGATACTTGATGGCGTGGAGGCTGCCCACTTATTGCGAGTGTGGCACCGCGATCTCAAGCCGGAAAATGTCCTTTGCGATGCAAATTCCGGTTCAGCGGTGATAGCGGATTTTGGAATAGCGCATTTTGAAGAGGATGAGCTCTATACGGCCGTCGAAACGAGGAACGGCGACCGTCTTGCCAATTTTCAATATGCGGCTCCAGAACAACGCATCCGAGGCGGCCAAGTCGACTTTAGAGCTGATATTTTCGCACTAGGATTGATTCTGAATGAGATGTTTACCGGTGAGGTATTGCAGGGATCAGGGCATAAGACAATCGCCAGCGTCGCTCCGAGCTATGCGTATCTGGACGATATCGTGAACGCGATGGTGAGGCAGTCTCCCTCGGAACGGCTTGACACGATTCCCGCCGTCAAGAATGAGCTTCAAAGGAAGGGTAATGAATTCATTTCAGCTCAAAAGATTAGTGCGCTCTCGCAAGCAGTTGTTCCGGAAGCCGAACTTGACGATCCGCTCATCGTGAATCCCGTTCGGCTGGTTAACATTGACTATAACGGTGATTACTTATTTTTTGAATTGAGCCCTCCCGTAAATCCGAATTGGATTCAGTCTTTCGGGCATATAGGGAGCTATCAATCGGTGCTTGGAAAGGGGCCGCCACATTTCGGTTGGGATCGCGGCCGGGCTGTCATTCAAGCTACTGAGCAAGAAGCACCGCTGATCGCCGAATTTTTCAAGAAATACGTAGATCAAGCGAATGCTGTTTATCTCGAATTGTTAAGGAATAACAAGCGCCAAGAGGAGGAAGGCCAACGGAAAGAAATTCAACGACAACTTGAAATTGAGCGGAAGCGGCAGCGAGTTCTGCAGAAGATCAAATTTTGATTGGCGGTTTTAACAGTCGCGTGTCTGCTCCTCCTCTTTCTGGTCGCGCTGCGAACAAATTGCGCGACATCCTTCGAGAGTTGAGGACATAAGTTCTTTTTTCAATTGCGGTTGCCCTACTAGTCGGTTGCGCCTCGACTCGAACCGTTCGATCCAGTCAACGAAACGGCGACTGTATGGGGCATTCGCATGGGACTTGTGACCCTGGGTCGAGTGAATAATTGGCCGCAGAAATTCAGGGAGTCTCACTGGGCTATCACCGAAGTAATAGAAATGCTTAGATAGTAGGACACTCAAACCTGAAAGGTCTCTCGTACGATTGGTTTCCTTGTGTACGCCTGGGCGCAACTTCGGCCCCGGATGGCTAAAATCGTATATGCAATCTCCTACTCTTCTGCGGAAGTCCGAACTGGTCCAATCCGGAATCTTTCCCGGTAGGTGAATTTTGCAATGGCTGTCGTACTCTCTGATCGAAAGTACCTTGGTAACCTTCATCGCATAGACGAGACATTGTGAGATGTCGTGAATCGGCGATCGCTTCGAGCCTAATCCGACTACCCAGTCTCCGGCCTTCGCCTTGCGCCGGATTGACGGCTTGCAGATAGCGAGAGTGCAAACGCCCCAATAAGGATTTGGGGCGGCACCGTCATCGTAGCGAAGGCAATACGAGTAGAGAATCATGCGCTGCGATGCGACATTCTACCAGCCGACGGTTCATTTTGGCGAAGTCGCCGAATTGTGCGTTCCTAAGTGCCCACTTGAAGAAAAGCACAGAGGGATTCTTCGGTCGGCGTGGCGACCTCAGAATGCCAACCTTCAGAACAGATATGAACCGATTGCTGGCGAGAATTCTTCGTTCGGAAGGCGACGTAGCAAAAGCAGATCCCTCACCGACATCCGCGAAAGGCGCGGCTGGGTTCGGGATGACACTTTAGTGCACAAGTGCGCGAGCGGGGCTGTGCGAGCTGCAAGACAGAACGCAACGAAGGGCTGGGTGTGGCGCGAGAGCGCGGGGCGGAGCCTCGCGCTCTCACAATCGGCGGAAGCTATTGGGCCGGGGCGGCCTTGGATTCGGGCTTGGTGAATTTGCTGTTGTCGACGGGCCCCGTTTCCACCTTGCGCACAATGGTGGTGACGTGCGCGTCGGGAGGATTGCTCACTCGAATGATGAAGGGAAACTTGACGCCGTTGCCGATGTCGCGATAGTCGTCGTAATCGGTCTGAGTGGGGGCGTTGCCCGCCGGAGTGGGATCAACGGTGACCTTGCGGATCAACAGGCCGGTGGACGTATCGAAGAAGAGGCGTTCGGGCCGGTCTCCCTGGGGCGTGCCGACCACGACGTAGGCGTCGTGTTCGCGCGCAAAGACATCGATCTTGGCGGTGCCGCGGGCCTGCAGCCGAGCGTATTCCTTGCTCATGTCGAGCGGTTCATAGAAATCGGCCATGCGCGCGGTGCGCGCCTCGTCGGTACCCTTCATATCGGCGACCACGCCGCGGGCATTCTGCGTCCAGCCCGTGGTGCCATCGAAACCCATCTCCGTGGTCCCGCCATTGGGCGCGTGAACGATGTTGATCATCAAGTTAGGCGCCTTCATATACTGCTCGATTTGCTCCTGTGGCGGCCCGGCAGCAGCACCTTCTCCGCGCCCGCCGCCAGCACCGCCGCGTCCGCCGCCACCGCCGCGACCCTCAGCAGCAGCCGGGGCCTCGCCGCGGCCTCCTGCGCCTCCAGCCGGGGGACCGCCCTGGGGCGCCGGGGCATCCCGCGTCTCCATGACGGTGACGCTGGAAACCTTGCGGATGGCTTGCTCGCCGCCGAGCGCTTGAACGTAATTAGCGAGAATCTGATCGACGGAAGGACCTTGAGCGCGCTCTCCGCCGCGGCCGGGGGCGGCAGGCTCATCGGAATACTGCAAGGTGCTGACCGGGTCATTGGTGCCCTTGTGGCAGGTGTAGCAGGTGACTTCCTGGCGCGCGTCGAAATTGTCCTTATTGATGTTCATCATCATGGTGATCATTTTGCGCGCGGTCTGCTTGGTCATCAGATCGTCCTTGGAACGATCCTCGACGTGGCAAAAGCCGCAGTTCACGCCGAGCGAGCCGGCCATCACGCGCATGGTGGGAACGACCTGCTCGGCCGGGATTTCCTTGAGCACCTGGATATTCTTGAAGGCCTGCTCGGCCGTTTTTCCGGCAAGTTGCTGTTGCTGAGCGCCGGCAAAAATCGCCGCCGCAAGAATCGAGCCGACGGCGGCAGCCACGATGCGCCGCGAAACAAATGTAGTCGCCATATGCACGCTACCTCTCTCAAGAGTGCGGAATTCGATTCGAACCTTGGACTCGGACATCCTACCCTTGTCCCGCTTGAGACTCAACCCCGGGGGTGCGGGAGGGGTGGTCGCCGAGACATGCGCGGGAGAAGCCGGCTACGAGCGATAGGCAGGGGCTGAAGCCCCTTACTTTCGCTCTCTAATGTCGCGGCAAAGGCGGCCGCGCGACCTGAGCTACACAAGCTCCAGGAACGGGGTTAGCTTGACAGAAGCGGAGAATGTGAACTAGGGTCGCGGCGCGTGGAACTGGACCACTCCCTCTCGTGGCTGGCGCTGCGGCTGACGCCGGGGCTGGGCGCGCGCCTGACCGGCAAACTGCTGCGCCAATTCGGCGGGCCGGAAGAGATTTTTCGCGCGTCGCTGACCGAACTGGAAGGGTGCCAATTGCCGGCGGCGGCGGCGCAGGCGGTGTTCGGAAAGAGCGGGTTTCGCGACGCGGAGAAAGAGTTAGGGCAAGTAAAGAAGGCCGGAATTCGCCTGATCACCTGGGCGGAGGCCGAGTATCCGAAGCTCCTGACACAGATTTACGACCCGCCGCCGCTGCTGTATGTTCGCGGAAACGTGGAGCTTCTGAGCCGGCACGCGATTTCCATGGTGGGAACGCGACGCCCGACGCCTTACGGGAATCAAATAACGGAACGATTGGCGCGCGACCTGGCCGAACGCGGCCTGGTAATCGTCAGCGGGCTAGCGCGCGGGATCGACAGCTCAGCCCACCGCGGCGCCTGCGCCGCAGCACGGGGCGGGACCATCGGCGTCCTGGGCTCCGGCATCGACGTCATCTATCCGAAGGAGAACCGAAAGCTCTTCGAGGAGGTGGAAAAGCGAGGAGCGATCGTGACGGAATTTCCGCTCGGGACATATCCCGCGCCGGAGAATTTTCCGATGCGCAACCGCATCGTGGCGGGGATGGCGCTGGGAGTGATCGTGGCGCAGGGAGCGCTTTATTCCGGCTCGCTGATCACTTCCCGGCTGGCGATGGAGTTTGGGCGCGAAGTGTACGGGGTTCCCGGGAACGTGACCGAGCCGATGAGCTTTGCGCCGAACCAACTGATCAAGCAGGGCGCGAAACTGGTGACGAATTGGCAGGAGGTGGTGGAGGAGTTGCCCACGGAAGTGCGCGCGGAGCTTTTTCCGGTGGAAGCAACCACGGCGGAGGAGCGAGCGTCCCTGTTTGAGGGGAGCCTTTCGCCGACGGAGAAGCGGCTTTTCGAGCTGATTCGCATCGAAGAGCCGATTCACGTGGACGAACTGGTGGAGAAGACCGGGCTGAGCTCGTCGGAGACGCTGGCGGCGCTGTGCGAAATGGAGATGCGGGGGGTGATCCGGCAGATGCCGGGGAAACAGTTTGTGAGGGTGCTGCTTTAGGAGCGAGGTTATGGTTCTGCTATGGTTGAGAGGGAAGAAGCGAAGAGAGACTCCCCGCAAAGGCATCCGGGGCACAAAGAAACGCGCTTCGACTGCGCTCAGAGCGACAGAGGGAGGGGAAAACGAGGCGCGTTCTGGGTTAGTTACGTTTGCTTTAGGTAGCGGAAGGGAACTTATTCGCCCGCGGAAGGGCGTTTCGGTTTAAAAGAAAGGTTTATGGCACGCTCACTGGTCATCGTCGAGTCGCCTGCAAAGGCCAAGACGATCAACAAATATCTGGGACGCAACTATCTGGTGAAGGCGTCCTACGGCCACGTGATGGACCTGCCCAGAAAAGAGCTGGGCATCAACATCAAGCGGGGCTTCGAGCCGACCTATGAGGTCAGCCCGGAAAAGACCGACGTGGTGGAGGGATTGCAGAAAGCCGCGGAGAAGGCGGAAGCCGTGTATCTGGCGGCCGACCCGGACCGCGAAGGCGAAGCGATCTGCGCGCATCTGGCGGACATTTTGAAGCCGACTATGGCGGCGAAGAATGGCAAAAACGGGTCGAATGGGGCGGGGAAGAAAAAGAAGAAAAAGCGGAAGGGCAATGAAGAGGACCAGTTGCGCGGGGGCCACATCTACCGGGTGATGTTCAACGAGATCACGCCGCGGGCGATTCGCGCGGCGTTCGAGCATCCGGGCCAGATCAACGAAAATCTAGTGGACGCGCAGCAGGCGCGGCGGGTGCTGGACCGGCTGGTGGGTTACAAGGTTTCGCCGCTGCTGTGGGACAAGGTGCGACGCGGGCTATCGGCGGGGCGGGTGCAGACCGTGGCCCTGCGGCTGATCGTGGAGCGGGAGCGCGAGATTCGCGCGTTCACGCCGGTGGAGTATTGGACGCTGCACGCACAGCTTGCGGCGGCCGAGCCGCCTTCGTTCGAAGCCAAGCTGGCCAAGCACAAGGGCGAAGACATCGAAGTACACACACAGGCCGAGGCCGACGCGATCATCGCGGCGGTGGAAAAAGCGCGCTGGCAGACCTCCGAAGTCACGCAGAAGGAAAAGCGGCGGCATGCGCAGCCGCCCTTCACCACGTCCAAGCTGCAGCAGGCGGCTTACAACCGGCTGCGATACACGGCCAAGCGCACCATGGCGCTGGCGCAGCGGCTCTATGAAGGCGTGGAGCTGGGAAAAGAGGGGCAGGTGGCGCTGATAACGTACATGCGCACCGACTCGGTGCGCGTGTCGGGCGAGGCGCTGGGACAAGCGCGGGAGCTGATCGGGACGGAATTCGGCGCGAACTATCTGCCGGAGAAGCCGAACTTCTACAAGTCCAAGAAAGAAGCGCAGGAAGCGCACGAGGCGATCCGGCCGACGGATGCGTGGCGCAAACCGGCGGACGTGAAGCCGTTTCTCAGCGACGATCTTTTCAAACTGTATCAGCTGATCTGGCAGCGGTTCGTGGCTTCGCAGATGGTGCCGGCGGTCTACGACCAGACGAGCATCGACATCGCGGCGGGCGATTATACGTTCCGGGCAACAGGGTCGGTGATGAAGTTCGAGGGATACCTGGCCGCCTATCAGATTTCGGCTGAACGCGAGGACGACGAGGCCGCGGAAACCGACGAAGGGCGCCGATTGCCGGCGGTGACACAGGGCGAGATCCTGCGCCTGGAAACGCTGCGGCCGGAGCAGCACTTCACCGAGCCGCCGCCGCGCTACTCGGAAGCGACGCTGGTGAAGGAGCTGGAAGACAAGGGCATCGGGCGGCCGTCGACGTACGCGTCGATCATCTCCACGATTGTGGAGCGCGAGTACGTGAACAAGGACCAGGGACGCTTCACGCCGACGATGCTGGGCGAAAAAGTGAGCGAACTGCTGGTCAAGAGCTTCGACGATATATTCGACGTGAGCTTCACGGCGCGTATGGAGGAAGAGCTGGACGAAATCGAAGAGGGCCGGCTGGGCTGGAAGGATTCGGTGAAGGAGTTCTATACACGGTTCGAGCAGGACCTGGAACAGGCCAAGGGCGACATGGAGTCGTACAAGGCCGGCATTCCCACGGGGCGCAAGTGCGAGAAGTGCGGCGAGGGCGAACTGCTGGAGCGGATCAGCCGGCTGGGCTTTTTCCTGGGATGCTCGCGGTATCCGGATTGCGATTTCATCGAGGACCTATCCCCGGATCCGGGCGGCGAGGGCGAGAAGGAGACGCCGACCTGCGATAACTGCGGGCGCGAGATGGTGGTGAAGAAAGGGCGCTGGGGAGCGTTCCTGGCGTGCTCGGGCTATCCGGATTGCAAGACCACGAAACGGATCATTTCCGGGACCAGGCGGGCGCGGCAGCCGGACGTGCCGCTGAACGAAAATTGCCCGGAATGCGGCTCGCAACTGGTGATGAAGCACGGGCGTTACGGCGAATTTATCGGCTGCACGGGTTATCCCAAGTGCAAATTCATCCGCTCCAAGACTCTGGGCATCAAGTGCCCGAAGTGCGGGACGGGCGAACTGCTGGAGCGCCGGGCCAGGAAGGGCCGGCGTCGAGTGTTTTACGGCTGCAACCGATATCCTGAGTGCGATTTCACATCGCCTCATAAGCCCATCCCTGAGCCTTGCCCGAAATGCGGGGCGCCCTTTATCGTGGAGAAACAGACTAAGACGGAGCACACCAAGTCCTGCATCAAGGAGGGCTGCGATTGGGAGATCGCCGCGCCGGAAGGCGAGCAGAAAGAATCCTCGCTGGAAGAGGTAACGGTATCGGGCAAGCCGTGAGCGGCGCCCCGTTCGTCGTGTGCAGTGCGCCGTTCTTACAGATCAACGGTAATCAACAGCAATCCTAGAGTCACGCCCCGCAAATCTGTTACATTCCCAGGTAAATGAAAGCGGCTATCGAGAAGTTTTTGGTGCACCTGCGTTCGGTGCGCAATGCCTCGCCGCATACCTTGCGGAACTACGCGATGGACCTGGAGCAGTTCCTCACCTATCTCACTCCGCCCGATAGCCCCCCGGCTCAGGTTGCGCAGATCGATCACCATGTGATTCGCGAATACCTGGGCCACCTGCATGATAAAAAACTGCAAAAAAGCTCCATGGCGCGGAAGCTCGCGGCGTTGCGGTCGTTCTTGAAGTTTTGCGCCCGCGAGGGGATGGTGAAGGAAAACGCGGCGCGGTTGGTGGCCACGCCAAAACTGCCCAAGCGAGTGCCATCGATTTTGAGCGCCGAGGAGATGAACCAGTTTCTGGACGGGCTGGCCACGGCGGAGATGGGCGGCAAAGCGGGAAGAAAGCGGCGGCCTTCAAAAAAGGCCGACGACTCAGCTCGGCTGATGCTCGAGCGGGACCGCGCCATTCTGGAACTGCTTTACGCGTCGGGGCTGCGGGTGAGCGAGTTGACGGGGCTCGATATCGAAGACATGGACCGCAAGGAGCAGATGCTGCGCGTCCTGGGCAAAGGCAACAAAGAGCGCATTATTCCCTATGGGTCCAAGGCGGAAGAGGCCATCAAGCGATATTGGCCGCTGCGCGCGGACCTGCTGGCGCGAGCGGGAAAGGGCAGCGCGGCACAGGCCATCTTCCTGAATCTCGCGGGGCGGCGCATGACCCCGCGGTCGGTGGAGCGGATGGTGAAAAAATACGTCCGCCTGATGAACGTCAACTGGGATTTGCATCCGCATTCGCTGCGGCACGCATTTGCCACCCACCTGCTGGCCGATGGCGCGGACCTGCGGGCCATTCAGGAGCTTCTGGGGCATAGCTCGCTTTCCACCACACAGCGCTACACGCACGCCTCCATCCGGCAGTTGATGGAGGTGTACGACAAGGCGCATCCGCACGCGTAAGGGCTTCCCATCGCTCGACTCCCAGCGTTCACTCGGGACGAGCACTTCGGCTCACATTGTTCGCTCAGGACTCCCTTAACTTCGGTTTTACAGGCGGGCAGCTCGGTGGTGTCCTAATTTGATTTTCTTATCTCTGAATTGCGGCATTCAACGTGCTCCGAATCCACTCTGAGACCGTCTGATTGCTGGCCTTGGCTGCCGCTTCGACAGCGCGAATATCCTCTGGCGCGAAGCGTACTGGCACAATCTTCCCCTTCGCTTGCCCCTTCGGCAGCTTCGGCCTTCCAGGCTTTCTATTCCGCTTCGGCTGCTTCACGGTTTCTGAACTCCTGAACGATTGCCGCTCGCAGAGCCAAAAGCGGCGAAGTGACAGGCCCAAGATGAAGCACGACGACATGGCGCGACCTCTTGGGATTGTCCGTCTCATAGGCCCACGCATAAGCCCTTGGAGCCTTGGCGTGATCTTTTAGATCGAACACTTCTACGATTCCTTCCCAAACGGTCTTGCCCACGCGAACACCAAGCCGCATGATCGTATCGCGGTGAACACCTGTAATTCTCTCGATTTGACGGATTCCAGAGCCTTCTGCCAGTGCGCTAATGATTGCCAATTGCTTTTCGATTGGTAGGACGTTTGCCATATTCGCTCTCCCGATTACAATAAGCGTATTACAATAATATGGCATTGTCAAGAGTTTTTGTGTTACAGTATCGGCAATATGAAACGGATTACTCTGATTGCAGGGGGCCTGGGAATATGGGTCGTACTTGGCCTTCCATGTTTGGGGGAGCCACTGCAACGGGTCGTTAAAAAACCAAGCATATCCAGTGCAAACGCAGCCCAGAAAACCAAGAGCGATCAGCAGACTACCGATAGCCAAACCGCCAAGGCAATAACCGCGCTCGTAGAGGAAATGCAAAAGGAACAAGCCGAAGCACATCAAGCCGAGGTTTCCACAGAGCAAGACAACCAAAACGTACAGGGGAAACTGGTCAAATACACAGGGTGGCTTGTTGGCGTCGGCTTTATTACTGCGATAGTGATCGGCTGGCAGGCTTGGGAGACTAAACGGGCCGCTCAGGCCGCCGCTGACAGCGTTGGCGAAATCAAGCGACAGGCCGACATTATGGAAAGCCAAAAGGGAGTTCTGGAACAATCCGTGAAGGCTGCCGAAGATAATGCCGCAGCCGCGAAACAGCAAGCAATTGCCGCTAATAGAAACATCGAAATGTTCGTCAATAAAGAGCGGGCTAGGGTCAGAATTTCGCTCAAGCCCCTCAATTTGACCAAACCGGAATTTGATGCCTACCTTGTTGAGTTTACTGTCACGAATTGCGGCCCCAGTACTGCATTCATCGCAAACACCGGCTGCGTCGCTTATTTTGGGCCAAAACAATCTGTAGAAACTGACAATGAGATGGGGGCCGCTGTTATATTTCCAATCCATGCGGTCTCTGGGGAGATAATTCCCAATAGCACTCCAATCAATGCATTTACCTTTCTTTTTGGTATTGACGAAGCAATTGTGCTTCCCGAGATTCGGGAAGATAGACTTTCCGTAGGAGTGCGTGGATTTATCAAATATCGGGACGTATTTGAGCGAGACAGGGAGACCACTTTCCGCTACATATGGCGACTCAGTCCCATTAGGGGAGTTATCGCGGGCGACCTCTTTAGTGGAGACTGGATAGAGTGCGGCTCCCCCGAAGAAAACAACGAGACTTAGAATCCAAATTAGGACACTACCGGCAGCTCGTATCGCTTGCAGTCCGATCACGGCTGGGATTTAATCTGCGACAGGCTTGAGACCAATCGAGGGGAAAATGGCGCGACGGCTAGGCGCCATCCACGAGATGAGAAAGATCACGCGACTTGCCTGGAGAATGCAGTTGTTCGCTTTTCTATGTTTGGGTGTGCTATGGCCGGGCCATGCGCGGGCGCAAGATAACTACGAAATCCAGGTGTACCCCTCGGAGACACAGGCGCCCAAGACGTTGTTGATCGAACTACACAGCAACTTCACGGCGCAGGGAAGCACAGCAACCGAGTTTGGCATGCTGCCCACCCAGCACCAGGAGCACGAAACGATCGAATTGACCGAAGGCATCACGGATTGGTCCGAACTGGGTTTTTATATCTTTACCTCGGAGCAGAACGGCTACGGCGTGCAGTGGGTGGGAGATCACATACGGCCCCGCGTTCGAGTGCCGACGCGCTGGCACTGGCCGGTGGGCGTAAGCCTGTCGACTGAGTTCGGATATGCCCGGCCGCTCTATGCGATTCCGACCTGGTCCTGGCAAATCATGCCCATCGTGGACCAGACCATAGGGCGGTGGTATTGGTCGGTGAACACCACGATGGTGTACAACGTGAACTCGGCGCCAGCACCGGCGAGTTTCACGGCCGCGGAGGCGCAGGACTACTATCTCAATGTCGCGCCGCCGGGGCTGACCTTCGGTCCGGCGGCGACGCTAACGTATGCGCCGTCGAAATACTACAATGTAGGAGTCGAGTATTACTCGTACTACGGGAAGTTCGGACAGTTCGTCACTCTTCACAATCAGCAGCAGCAATTCTTTCCGGTGACGAACCTATTCCTTTCGCCGAAGTGGGAGCTGAACTTTGGGGTAGGGGTGGGCGCGACAGCGGGGACCGATCATCTGATCGTGAAGTTCATTCTAGGTCGTTATTTTGATTGGTCGCATCACCAGGCCGGCAGCTCTCAAAGCCCGCAATAAAGCGCAAGGAGCTTCATGAAGCGGCGCGCATTCATGGCGCAGGCAGGAGTGGCATTGACCGGCGCCGCCCTGGCTTCGCTCGTGCCGGCATGGGCGCAAACCTCGCCCGATGTGAAGTTGGAAATCGCGCCGCTGGAGCTCGAAATCGCGCCACGCAAGCTGGTGCATACGGTGGCCTACAACGGGCGCGTTCCCGGCCCGCTGATTCGCTGGCCTGAAGGCAAGCCCATCGTCATCGACGTCGTGAACCGGACCACGATCCCCGAGATCGTACATTGGCACGGCCTGTGGATTCCCTCGGACATGGATGGCTCAATGGAGGAGGGAACGCCCATGATTGCGCCCGGCGCGCAATTTCGGTATCAGTTCACTCCCGAACCGGCGGGATTCCGCTGGTATCACACCCATACTTTTGCCGGCCACGACTTGAAGCGCGGCACATATTCCGGGCAGTTCGGCTGCTTCTATATCGAACCCAAAGAGGATCCGGGCGCGTACGATCAGGAGATCTTTCTCGCGCTGCACGACTGGAACGCCTACATGGCCAATAGCGGGGACTCGTCGATGGAGGCTGGGTACGACTACTCGACCATTGACGGCCGCATGCTGGGATTTGGCGATCCTGTAAAGGTGCGCGAGGGGCAGCGCGTGCTGCTGCATCTTCTGAATGCCAGCGCCAGCATGATCCATTGGGTGGCGCTGGCGGGACACGAAATGAACGTGGTGGCTATGGATGGCAACCGGCTACCCATGCCCGGCCGGATACAGGCAGTGCGTTTGGGACCCGCCGAACGCGTCGATCTAAGCATCGAGATGAACCAACCGGGTGTGTGGATTTTGGGGGAGACGCGAGAACAGTTCCGCAAGGCGGGCATGGGACTCGTAGTGGAGTACGCCGATCAGGAGGGCAAGCCGGAGTGGGTGGACCCTCCGGAAACGCTGTGGGACTACCGGCGGTTCGCCGCGGCGACGCCAGGGGCGGCTAATCAACAACCGGACGAGGTGATCCCGCTGCGGTTCGAGTCCAAATTTCACGGGCAGGGTGCCTTCGACACCTGGACGATCAACGGAAAATCCTATCCGCACACGGACACGATTATGCTTCGCCAGGGAAAGCGATACCGGCTGCAGATGATCAATCGCAGCACGGACGATCACCCGCTGCATCTGCATCGACACACGTTCGAGGTCACCAGCCTCGATGGGAAGCCGCTCTCCGGGCTGAACAAAGACGTCGTGGTGGTGGCGGGAAACACGACCGCGGAAGTGGACTTCACGGCGGATAATCCCGGGGCAACTCTCTTCCATTGCCATAACCAGACCCATATGGACTTCGGATTCATGACGCTTTTTCAATATGCGTGAGCGCGGGCCCGGCGCTAACCGCCTGAGACTTGGGATCCGCGTTCCGCTCATGTTTGCTAACCTTTCCACGCAGTCGGAAATACAAGTCGAAATCGCGAGGAGTTCGCATGTCCCCGAGCGGATTGATCGAGTACAAAGACGCCAGTCCGGAAGTGCGCGCCGTTTACGACGACATCATGGCCACGCGGAAAACCGACTGGGTGAATAATTTCTGGAAGGCGCTGGCACGGGACCCGGCCGCGCTGAAGCGGAAGTGGGAAGCGGCCAAGCGGGTGATGGCGCCGGGCGCGCTCGACGCGTTGACCAAGGAGATGATCTATCTGGCCGTGAGCGTGACCAATCAGTGCGGGTATTGCATCGCTTCGCACACGGCGGCGGCGCGGAAGAAAGGCATGTCCGAGGCGATGTTCCTGGAACTGATGGCGGTGGTGGGCGCGGCCAACGAGAACAACCGGCTGGTGGCGGGATTTCAAGTTGAGATCGACGAGCAATTCAAGTAGGGACAGCAGATCATCGAGCCGCAAGAGAAAAGCAGATCCCCTCACCCCCGTTCGCAAACAACGCGACCGGGTTCGGGATGACAGAGACCGCACTGACGGGCATCGGTGGATGGGGCAAGCTCGCCCATCACTCGGGTTTGGGATGACAGCGAGCGGAGCGACATCGGCTACTTCGGCAAGCTCCAGAAGCCATTATGCGGGGCTTTGCAGGCGGGCCAGGGCCCAGGCGGCGTGCTCGGCAATCAAGGGATCGCCGGATGCGGCGAGGTCGCTAAGGCGCGCGCGGATTCGCGAGAGGGCCGGAGTATCAGCGGAGTATTTCTCGGCAACGTTGCCCGCCGCCACACAGGCATTGCGCACCAACCCGCGCCATTTCGCCCTGCGAACCGGACTGCCGGCGAATACGGCGCGGAACTGCTCTTCGCTAAGCGATAAGAGCCAGCCCAGTTCGGGCGCGAGCAGCTTCTCGCGCGGCTGAAATGCCGGGGCGGGAGTGACCGGCGCTTTGCGGTTCCACGGACAAACGTCCTGGCAGATATCGCAGCCGAACACCTGCCAGCCCAGGGGCGCGCGCAACTCCTCGGGAATAGCGTCGCGAAGCTCGATGGTCAGGTAGGAGATGCAGCGGCGCGCGTCCATGACGTAAGGCTCGATCAGGGCTTCGGTGGGGCAGGCGTCCAGACAAAGGCGGCAATTTCCGCAGAGATCGGCAGGCGCAGAGCCGGCTGCCTCGCTGGGAGGCGCGAGTTCCAGCGAAGTCAAAATAACGCCGAGGAAAAACCACGAGCCCAATTTCTCGTTGATCAGGCACGTGTTTTTCGCCAGCCAGCCCAAGCCGGCCTTTTGCGCGACCAGGCGCTCGGAAACGGGCCCGGTATCCACATAAGTGCGGGCGTGAAAAGCGCCGTCGAAGTAGCCGCGCATGGCCGCGAGCAGGCTTTCCAGCTTCTCGCCGATGACGGCGTGATAGTCGTCGCCCCAGGCGTAACGCGAAATCCATGCCCTCGGCTCGCGACGGCCAGCTTCAGCAACCGCCTCGGTGGAGGCAGGATTTTCCGTATTGTAGTTGAGCGCGCAGACAACCACGCTCTTGGCGCCCGGAAGCACGCGCGTGACGTCCAGGCGGCGGGGATCGTGAAGGTAGCGCATCTCGCCGGCATAGCCGCGCTCGAGCCACTGCTCTAAATTCCCGCCATCGGCCAGCGCTTCGACCGGCACAACTCCGCAAAGGTCGAAGCCGAGATCGATGGCCTGGGCGACGATCCAGTCGGTTTCAGCGGTGGCGCGCATGCGTTCATTCTCTCCCAAGAAGGACGAGCTAAGAAGGGAGAGCGAGCGCAATCCCACGCAGCGGATCGTCAGGCGGAGTGTTCATCAAGATTTTTTGCTTCGATTATTCTTACTGCGCCGACGCTTTCAGTGCGGCGGGAACCAAAACATCGACGTAGCGCTGCGCTTCCTTGGCGCGTGGGCCGCCGGATTGCGCGATTTGGGTAAAGAGGGGCAGAACCTGGTCGCGGAGCGTGGCCGAATTTCGCGCGTCCAGCGCGCGGCTATATTGCTTGACGGCGTCGGTATAAGCGGCGTTGGCGGAAGAGTTGGACTCGGCAGCGGCGAGAGTATCTTCGATGTGCTTGCGCGCCTTGGGGATCACGCTATTCATGTAGTCGCGGGCATCGGTGGCCAGAGGCTCTGGTCCATCGGCGAGCGATTGGAACTTGGACTGCAAGTCCTGAAGCTGATCCAGCGCGGCAGCGTCGCCCTCTTGCACCAGTTCGTCGAAGTGATTTTTGAGCCGCGTCATTTGCCACTGGTCCGCACCGGAAGCGGCCGGCGCGGAGGCGCTATTTCTTCGCGCGCTGCCCAGAACCAACTGAGCGATCGCGGCATCGCGCATTTGGCGCGCTTCCTTTTGGTGCGCGCCACCGGAGGCCAAGAGCTCATCGAGCATCTTTACCTCTTGCAAGAGATGGCCGGGCGCTGGGGAAGCGGAGGCGAAGAGAGCCGCGTTCCAAAGCTGCTGGTCCCGGCGGCGTTCGGGAATCACCTGATCGACGTCATGGGCGGCGTCGGACCAGCGAGGACCGACCTGCGGCAAGCTAAGAATGTCGCGCAACGATTTGTCGGCGTCGTCGAGGTCGCCATCCTGCAGGTAGGCCGCGGCTTTGTCCCACAGCGCTTGCTCCTGCCGCGCGACGCGCTGCAAATCCGCGGCGCGAGATGGGATGGCAGGAGCGCTCTCAGCGGGTGTGTCAGCAGGCGTGTCGGCATCCGCGACTGGAGTGGCGGGGGCGCTCAGCGCGACTGGCGTCGAGGGCTGGGCTGCGTCAGGCGTTTCGGTCGGCTCGGGTGGCGCGGCCGCCGGGACTTCGGTATTTGCCGTGGCGTCCGGCGAGGCGGATGCGGGTGAGGCCGGCGCAGGCAGCTTGAGGTAGCGCGCCCAATCCGCAGGAATGGGCAGGGCCGAGAGGCTGTAGCGGCGGACGACTCCGAGCGTAGCAAGCGCCGCCACGGCCAAAATCGCGCAGGCAACTACAGCTTTGCGCCCCGGATGGGAGTTCGGCTGCGCGGGCTTGGCAATGCTCGCGAAGAGCTGACGAGTGTCGGGTTTGGCAATTGGCGCTGCGCTGGGAGGAATCGCGATAGTAGGCGTCGGCCGAGAAGACTGAGGCATGGTCCGGGAAGGGATTTGTGCTTCAACCGCGGCTTGGGAAACTTTTCCCGTCAGGGCAGCGTTGAAGTTTTCGAGGTCTTTGAGCAGCTCTTCCATGGACTGGTAGCGCTCTTGGTCATTCTTGCGAAGAGATTTCAAGAGCACTCTTTCGAGCGCGACGGGGCATTCGGGGACCGCTTGCCTGATCGACGGAGGCTCCTTCTGCAGAATGCTCATGAGCAGCGCGCCATGGTTATCACCGGTAAAGGGCCGCTGATGGGCGATGAGCTCGTAGAGCACGACCCCGAGGGCCCAAATATCAGCGCGCGCGCCGGCGTGCTGGCCGCGAAGCTGTTCGGGAGACATGTAGGCCAGGGTGCCGAGCAGCGCTCCGGTCTGGGTTTGGGAAGAAGACGTCAGGCGGGCGATGCCGAAATCGACGACTTTGACGACTCCATCGCGGGTCACGACGATATTGGCCGGCTTGACGTCGCGATGGATCACGCCACGACGATGAGCGTAATCGAGAGCACGACAGGTTTGCAGCACGTAGCCGAGCCTTATCGCCAGGGGCAGCGTGGGCTTGCGGGCGATGATTTTTTCCAGACTCTCGCCTTCCAGATACTCCATGGCAATAAAGGGAGCGCCGCCCGATTCCGCCAATTCGTAGATCGTAACGATGTTGGGATGCTGCAGGCCGCCGGCGGCCCGGGCTTCGCGGTAAAAGCGCTCCAGGAGAGCGGGGTTCTCGGCGACTCCGGCGGTGATGGTTTTTACGGCGACAAGGCGGCCAATGAGCGGATCGTGTCCCTTGAAGACGACGCCCATGGCTCCGCGGCCGATCTCCTCCAGGATTTCGTATCGGCCAATCTGTTGTTTTTGGGTTTGCGGCATAAGGGCAAAGCTCGCCTTAGGGTTAGTTTACCGGCGTGGCGGGCATCGTCCTGCGAGGCTCGAGGGGAAGCGTAGCGGAGGCGTTAACCGTAATCAGTTGGAGTCGTTACGGCCTAGAGATGCGGCGAGGCCTATTGAGGTGGAAGCCGCCTCTTCACGTCGATGGATGGCGCCTTTCGGCGCTGGGCGATGGCGGCCTTCAACGACGGCGGCTTTTGGGGCCGGTGGCCGTCAGTACCGTTTGGAAATCCAGGCGCTCACGTAGTCGAAGAAGTTCTTTTCCGAATTGGAGTACTGGCCGGGCGTGGTCTCGCAGCGCGTACAGGGCGTGAAGCCGTGCGTGGCGCCCTCGATGACGATCATGTCCTTGTCCTTGGTAGTGGCGGCGTCGTATTCACGCTCCATGTCGCGGACAAAATAATGCGCGCCCATGGCGGCGAAGAGCTCGGGAACGTGGATCGACCGCACCGCGCAGATGGTCGAGTTGTTGCTCGAGCAGTCGTCGATCCCGAAGAGGCTATCGGTCGAGCGCACCGCGTTGGCGCTCAGGAAGGAACGAATGCTCAGGACCTTGGTCCCGCCGTCGAAGGTGCGGTGCAGGGGTTCGAGCTGCGGCTCGGCGACGAACACCGACTTGACCACCTGGGTCACGATCGACCCATCGTTGCGCAAAAACTTTTCGGGCCGCGCGGTGCCAAAGATTTCCAGGATGTCGCTGTCATAGTCGAACAGCGCCGCGGCTGCGCCGGGACCGGCGCCGGGGTTGCCGCCGCGGGGAATCACCAGGATATCGTCATCCGGATAAGGGTAATTTCCTTGCTTCATTTTTTCGAGCTTGGCGAGGGATGAATCGATCAGCGCGTTCATGCGCTTGGCTTGCGCCGCGTAGTAACGCTTCTGGAAGTCGGCCGAGTAGTGCGAGTTCCCCTTGGGGTTGAAGCCGTTCTTGGGATCGAAGGGATCGAGATCGGAGTTTACCTTGGACGATGGCGGATTGGTCTCGTCGATCACCGAGGGGTTGAGCCCACGCAGCACGTTGACGGGGTTGCCCGGATGCGCGTCCGCGAAGACGATGCCGTCGACGGGCGGGAGTCCGGCGAGTTCGTCGGTGCACTGCACGAGCTTGGTGGGGGCCTTGCAGAAGGCGGTGCCGTTCTCGGCGACGGCTTCGTAGAAGCTCGTGGTGGGCCCGCCGCCGCTGTGCCCGAACAGCAGCACCTTGGTGATGCCGGGCTGCCCACGCAGGAACTGGACGCCGGCCTTAACGTCGAGCGCGAGATCCTCGAAGCGCACCAGCATCTCGTTGTTCGTAAAGCGCGTATTGATGCACAGGACCATGAAGCCGCGACGGGAGAGTTCGGTGCAAGCCGGGTGGCGCAGGTAATCCGCCGTGCGGTGGATGACCAGCACGCCGACGTGCGCGGCCGGCCCCGCGTCGGGCGTGTAGAGCGCGGCGTCCGCGCGGCCCAGCGGCAAGAATTTCGGGGAGCTCTGGGCGAGCGCCGCCGCGGGCAGAAAACTCAGGATGAATGCGGCGATGATAGGCAGACGTGGCACGGCGCACCTCTTCGATGCAAAGGATTAAATTCGATTTCCAATTTTAAATACGGCGCACAAAACTACGTCTCATGCCCGCTTGCGTCAACCTCAAATCGTCGCCGACGGTATAGCCGGATCCAAGGAATGGCCGCTGGACGGCTATTCAGATTTTGTCCGCACGCGCCACTCGCTGCTACAATGCTGAGCCATGGCCGATTGGCGACAGATCCAAGCGCGTATCCGTAAGGCGAAGACGGGCACCGACGCGGCGGCAAAACTCGCAGAACTCTACGAACGCACGCGCGATGCCATGGTGGCATTTGAATTGGCGCAGTGGCACGAGAAGGCCGGAGAGCATGCCGACGCAGCGCGTTGGTACACGGCCGCGGCGGAACGATTCCGCAGGTCGCAGTGGAAGACCAAGGCGGAGGCGGCGCTGGCGCGCCTGCGCTCGGGCGGGGTGTCCGTGGAATCATCCGAGGGGAGCAAAGTCGAAGGCGTTCCCGAAGCGGAGGTTGCAGAGTCCGCAGAGGAGCCTGCGTCTGAACCTCCTCGTCCCACACCCCAGGCTCGTCCCACATCGCAGGCTCGTTCCGCCTTCCAGGCGCGGGCCGCTCGTGCATCCGAATCGCGCGAACGCGCAAGCGAGGCGGAGGACGCCGGCGAGGCGACCGAAGACCAGCCTAGTAACTCTGAAGAGATAAAGGGGCAGGCCGAAGAGATGCAGGGTTCGGAAGAGGCGGCTGCCACAACAGCGACGCCTGCCACGGCGGAAACAACCGGGCCGGTGCGGGGGAAGCCGCGGCGGCGCGGAAGGCGGGGCGGCCGAAACCGGCGCCGTGGACCTGCGACGGCTCCTGGTGCGGCGCCCGCTCCATCGCGAGCCCCAATGGCTCGGCCTGCACCACGGCAGGAGGAAATTGCACCGGCCCAGCCTGTAGTGGCAGCAGCGCCTCCCGAAGAGCCGATCGGGCCGGCGAGTATCGCACCGACGGTAGCCTGGCGAGAGCGAAGCCGTGCCGGCGAGCCGGCACTGGCCTCCCGCATGGCGCAACTCGAGTCGCAGGTTCGGCGCCTGCTGGCGTGTCCTCCGGTTCAATTGGACCTGGCCGAAACAGCGCCGGCGGGACCCGGGGTGCTGTTGCTTTCCGATTCGGATCAGGTAACGCACTATTACATTGAGTCCTGCCAAACTCTGCGAATCGCCATAGCCAACTTGACGCGCGGAGGACGGGGAGCCAAGGATAATCCGAAGCTTCGCGAGCGGCTGGGAGAGAATCTGGGCATAGCCGAATCTCGCGTGGCGAGTTACCTGAAGGAGCATTGCGCCGTGCGCTGGCTGCAGCTCGACGAGGGCGCGAGCCATCTGGCGCACTTCGCCATCGCGGTGCTGCGGCCTGTGGTCAACGAGTGAGAATCGGGAGAAAAGCTTCCAACTCGCTTTGGCTCTGACACTTATCGGTTAACACCTGCGGGCGGGAAGCCCCCGATTCGAGGCCTCCGTTGGCCATCGACATGGCGCCATTCGACCCGCCTTTTTCACCCTTGAACGCATCCGGGTAGACGCTTTCCGTCCACAACGGCGAAACTGAATGACGACAAGGCACTTCGGGCGCCGGCAGGGGCGCTGCCTTGCAGTGGTTGGTATGGGACTATCAGTAGTGCATCTTCTTTCACATACTCGGAATTCATTTGTAGAGTCGGAAAGCGAGGCGATTCATGCCTAGAAAAGCAGGCGCAAGTTCGCGTGCGTGGAAACTGGTGGACCTGGCGATGAGCAAAACCGCCGGGGTGGCTTTCGACACGCTGCAATTTTTCAACAAGTTCAATCCGAACCCTTCGTTCACGCCAAAATGGTCCGAAAAGCCTTTGCTGAAGTCGTGGGAGAAGACCAAGCCCACGCTGGGCTTTCCGCGGCAAACCGATTCGCTGTGCCCCGGCTGCGTGAAAGAGGCGCGCGAGTCGATCTTCAGCGGACAAAAAGACTGGCAAGATTTGATGTACGAAAAGGTGGGGGAGATCAAGGCGCAGATCATCGAGCGCGATGGGCAGATCTGGATGGTGAAGGAATGTCCGGTCCACGGCACGTACGAGGACCTGATGGCCATCGATTCGCGCTTCCTGGCCTGGATCGAAAAGAACTTCCCCGGCCGCGATATTCCCGCACACAACGACGAAGGGCTACACAAGCACGGATCGAGCACGGTGCGGTACGGCCGCGGAGCGGTGCTGACCGTCGATCTGACGAATCGTTGCAACATGATGTGCGATCCCTGCTTCATGGACGCGAACCAGGTGGGCTACGTTCATGAGCTGGGCTGGGAAGAGATTCAGGAAGTCCTGGACAACGCCGTAAAGATCAAGCCGCGGCGGCAGCTTTCCGTGCAGTTCTCCGGCGGCGAGCCGACCATGCACCCCTATTTCCTGGACGCCATCCGCTACGCTCGAAAGCTGGGCTACAACAGCGTGCAGGCGGCCACCAACGGCATCGAGTTCGCCAAGAGCAAGGACTTCTGCAAGAAGGCCTTTGAAGCGGGATTGCGCTATGCCTACTTGCAGTTCGACGGCATCGGCAACGACGCCAACAGCCACCGGCAGGTGGGCAATCTGTTCGACGTAAAGCTGCGGGCCATCGAGAACATGCACGAGGCGGGGATCGAGATCATTCTGGTGGTGACCATCGTCAACAACGTGAACAACGATCAGGTTGGCGCGGTGGTGAAATTCGCGATGGAAAACCCCCGCAAGATCTCCTTCGTAGCTTTCCAGCCTGTCTCCTTTACCGGCCGCGACGAAGACATTACTCCGGAACGCCGTTTGCGGCAGCGCTACACCCTCTCGCATTTAGCCAACGACGTGAGCAATCAGGTGGGCCGAGTCGAGCCTACGCGCGACTGGTTCCCGATTTCGCTGATCAGCGCGTTCTCGGCTTTTGCCGATTTGGCGCACGGGCCGGAGTCGCAGTGGGGCACCGTGAGCTGCGGCTGCCACCCGAACTGTGGCGTGGGCACCGCGCTCATGATCAACAAGCAGACCAAAGAGTGGGCGCCCGTGCCTCGCTTCCTGAACGTGCCTCAGCTGGTGGAGGACGTCAAGAAGATCACCGATGCGGCGCGAGGCAAGACCTTCTCCAACATCATGATGGGGCTGGCCCTGCTCAAGAGCTATCGCCCCTTCGAAGCGCCGCCGAGCCTGGCTTTGGTGGACCTGTGGCGGAAGTTCGATAAGTCCTGGGGTTTGACGCCCAATCACGTGAAGAAATACGGAAATTCCGGGCCCGACCGCACCTTCGAAGATACGAAGAAACGGCGGGAAGAGGACCCCTGGAATTTCCTGTTCATCGCGGGAATGTGGTTCCAGGACCTTTTCAACTACGACTTCCGGCGCACCGAGATGTGCATCATTCCCTACGCCACGCAGCAGGGAGAGATCTCCTTCTGCGCGTATAACACCGGCATCGGCTGGCGCAAGATCATCGAGAACATGTACAAGAACGCGACCGTGGCGCAGTGGTACCGCACCCACGGCAAACACGAGATCTATGCCAAGGGCCGCCCCGTGGATCTGCAGACCTACGAACACTCCCTGGTGATCAACGAGGAGGATGCGGCGCGAGTTCGTCCCAAGGAGCACGATATTCCGATGACCGCGGCGGAGGAGAACAAAATGCGCCGCCGCAAGGCTCTCGAAGAGGCCGCTAAGGTCCGGGCCATCTACGAGGAGATGGTGCTCAAGAAGCCGCAACCGAGCGTGGTGCAGATTGGTTCGGTGCAACAGATCAAGACGGCCACCGGCCCAGCCCTCACCCGCATCGCGAACGCCGGCGCGACGCAAGCGGTAAATGAAACCGAGGAGGTCGCGGCTCCGGCCGGCGACTAAGCCTCCAGCAAATCGGATAGTGCGCCACGGCCCCCGCCTCTTGGGGGCCGTCGCATTTTGGGACAGTAATCCTTTTGGCATTGGCAGCCACCGCAGCGCCCTCCGGACTTGCCCCGCGCGCGCATCTATTCCTACAATAAAGATGGAACAAGGAGCGGGAACCAACATGCCCATTTACGAATACCTCTGCGACGATTGTGGCGCGCGATACGAGCGGATCGTGATGTCCAAGGCGACCAAGATTGCCTGCCCCAAATGCGAGAGCGGGCGGCACACCTTGCAGCTTTCCGTCTTCAGCGCGCCGGCCAAAGGAAGTTCGGCGGAACCCTCCGCGAACGGCGGCCCGTCCGCGGGACCATGCTGCGGGATGGGCGGCTGCGGCTGCAACTAGCGCGCCGCGTTCGCGGGCCGCTGACTGCGCGGGATTTCTCTCGAACGATGCAAAGCAAATATTCGCAACGGTTACGCTTAGGTGGTGGTGTATGCGTCGCATTGGCATTCTAACCGGCGGGGGCGATGTTCCCGGGTTGAACGCGGTAATCAAGAGCGTGGTCTACCAGACCACGGACATGGATCTGGAGGTCATCGGCATTCGCCGCGGGTGGGAAGGGCTGACGCATCTGCAGATGGGAACGCAGTTCGATGCGGAATATGTCCGGCCCCTGGACCGCAACAACACGCGGGGCATCGATCGCACCGGCGGGACGATGCTGCATACCTCGCGCACCAATCCCGCGAAGATGCGCCGCGCCGCGCTGCCGGCGCACTTGAGCAAGGAAAAAGCCGAGAAGCTGCGCGTGAAGGAAGACATTTACGACCTGACGCCCGTCGTGCTGGAAAACATCGGCTACCTGGGCCTGGAGTATCTCATTGCGATCGGCGGCGACGACACGCTGAGCTTCGCCAAACGGCTGGAGTCCGAGGGAGTGCGCGTGATCGGCATTCCCAAGACCATGGACAACGACGTCCAGGGCACCGAATATTGCATCGGCTTTTCCACGGCCATCAGCCGCGCCAAGGAAGCCATCACGCGCCAGCGCACCACGCTGGGTTCGCATGAGCGCATCGGAATTTTCCGCATCTTCGGCCGGGACTCCGGGTTCACGGCGCTGTACACGGCCTACGTCACCGCCGGACGCTGCGTCATACCCGAAATCCAATTCGAGCTGGACCACCTGATCGAAATCCTGATGGAGGACAAGCGCAATAATCCCAGCCGGTATGCGTTCGTGATCGTCTCCGAGGGCGCGGTGTGGCGTGGACGCGAGGTGGCCGAATATGGCGAGGCCGACGCTTACGGGCACAGGAAAAAAGTGGATATCGGCCACGCGCTGGGCGAGGAGCTTCACAGGCGCAAGGGCGAAGAGACCATGGTCAGCGATCTCACGTACGAATTGCGCAGCGGCGATCCAGACGCTTTGGATCAGATTGTGGCCATCACGTTCGCCAACGTCGCCGTGGATTTAATCCGCGAAGGCATTCACGGAAGGCTTACCGCCGTGCGCGACGGGAAATATACGCACGCGCCGCTCCCGGATCCCAAGCTGGGCGCGCGCAGAATCGATGTCCCCAAGATGTATAACGTCACGCGCTACCGCCCGCATTATGCCGGGAGGCTTGGGTCGCCGCTTCTGCTCTCCGCGGTCGAGAGCTGAGCTCGCTTGCCCCGGCACTCGCCGTTGCCCCGGCCCCAAGCGATTCGCAGCGTCCGCACGAAGCATCGCCGGCGCGTCACCTGTACGACAAGCCAGTTACCGCTTTCGGCAATTCAAGAGCATATACGGCCTTGGATGCCCACTCCGGCTTCATACAATAGACCAACAGAGGCAGCTAGAATGAATGGAGCGAAAGTCATGGCCGAAGCAACTTACGCGGTAAGGCGTGCCAATCCACGCTTCTCCTTCTTCGCGGATGCCGAAGCGACCCTGCGCGACGGAACTTCCGTTTCCGCCCAAGTCTCGGAGTTGAGCATGGGCGGCTGCTATATCGATACGCTCGAGCCAATTCCCATCGGAATCGAGCTGCGACTGCGCATCAGCCACGGAATCAACACGTGCGAAATTCCGGGCAAAGTGATCTACATGCACTCGGGATATGGCATGGGTATTTTTGGCGTGGGCGTGGTGTTTGGAGAGATGGCCGCAAAACAGCACTCCGCAATTCAGTCCTGGCTGCGCGAACTTGGCGGCAAGGCGGCGCCGAGCAGGCCGAACTAAAGCAGCGAGACGTTTGGGTTTTCGCATTGAAATAACACCATTTTTGTTCCGAAACGGGTCAGCGCTGTTCGGGAAAATGTTTCCCCCGCATGGTGAGGAAGCGTTTCCGGCAAAAAACCGGCACTTAAGCGTTCGCTGGAAGTGCGGCGTTGCATTCTGTTTATCGATGAGCACTGCGTAGTACTTTCGTACCATCCGTTCGGTTTTGCGGAGCGCAACTAAATTTTCGCGCGCGTGTTTTGTGGAATGAGCCGGGCGAAAGATCGCAGCGCCCGAAACGGTCCGGCGTTAACCAGCGGGCCGCAACAGAACAATTGAGCCGGAGCCGCGCGATGCGCGGGCTCCCCAAGGAGAATTCACATGAATTCGCGGAGTACTGGTGTGCGCGTGGGGCTGCTGGCGATAATTCCGCTGCTGCTGGTGGGCTGCAGCGGCAATAATTCCTCTTCGTCCACTACACCTTCGTCTTCATCCGCCAGCCAAATGACGACGATGATCAGCGATACTCCCACGAACGACTGGGCCGAAGTCGGCGTCCGCGTTCTGAGCATCGCGCTCAAGCCGCAAAGCGGCGGCACGCCCGTGGTGGTGTACAACCCCAACCCGGCGGCCATGATCAATTTGATCGAGCTCGATCAGATCGCCGAAATCCTGAATAGCGTCAGCGTGCCGCCCGGCACTTACACGGCGGCCACACTCACGCTCAGCGCCAATCCCGGTGACGTGTCGCTCACCGCTTCGTCGGAACCAGATCCCGGATTCGCGGGCACCCCGGGCGAAATCGTCCCCTCCAGCCAGATACAGATTCAAGGTGCGACGGGCAGCGTCGGCAGCCTCACCGTGCCATTGAACGTGACTTTTGTCTCTCCGGTGACGGTAACGGCCAATCAAAACAGCCAGATCGATTTTGATTTCGATCTGTCCAATCCGGCGTTCATCGTTGCGCATCCTCCGGTGGGCGGCGGCACGACGCTGTGGGCCGTGGATTTCACTCCCGCATTGCGGCATCACCCCATTTTTGACGTGACGCGGCTGGTGTTGCGCGACTTGTATGGCAGCTTCGTATCCGCAAACTCCGTGAACAACGTGGATACCTCGATCACGATAACCCGGGTGTTCCCCGTCGAACCGCCGGTGAATCCGGAGCAGGAGATGTCCTCAAACCAAAATCTGAACATTCTGGCCGACGCCAACAACGGAACGCTCTTCTATGACATGGACGCCCACACGACCGCCACAATCACCAACTTCAACAGCGTGGCCAGCGGTCTCACCGGTAAATTCCTGCGCATCGCGGCGCGCTATCAGTCCGACGGCAGCCTGGTCGCCGTGCGCATCTGGACCAGCAGCTCATTCAACACTGTCTGGCTAAGCCCGGAAGGCCATGTGCGCCACGTGCTCATCTCCTCCTCCGCCCTGGTGGTGGACAATGAGGACGGCCAGCCCGTTACGGTGGACGTCAACGGAAGCACGCAGTTTTTCTTCCGCGCGCCGGCAAATCCGGCGATGGACGCCACGCCGATCTGCACGGGCGTGGCTTGCCTGAACGATCTCGTTCGCGGCTTCAAAGTCCATGTAACGGCCGATCCGTTGCAAAGTCCGCTGGTCGCTCAAACGGTGGATATCGAGATCGCGCGATTTGAAGGCTCGATCTCTTCGCCCAACTCCTCCAACTTCACCTACACGCGCGACTTTGTAACCGCCGGCGACGACTACACCAAGCAGATGATCTACATTCAGAGTCCGCCTGCTCCCAATCCGACTCCCAACGGCAACGATCCGCTGAGCGGCGCAAAGATCACCGGTTACAAGTGGTGGAACTTCGCCTTCCCCACGCTTGTGGATAGCGACGCTACCTCGGGCGACAATCCTATTCCCGACTTCATCGCGGCGACGGACGGCTCGGCCACCTTCGGTGGAACCGTAGGCCCCGTGCCGGTGTTCGGAGCCACGTTCGCGACGTGGAACGATCCGGCGAATCCAGCAGGCTGGGCCGCGCCCTGGACCATCCTCGAACATGTGCCGGCGCCCTTGGCCAGCGTGGCTACGGGCTGGATTACAAATGGCGCGACAGTGGGCGGCAGTTTCACCATCGCGGCGACAGGCGGCACGAACCATATCCTGGTTGACGCCAACATCGTCTCGGGTTCCGCCACGCTGGTCTACCAGGTGGACCGCACGAATGGCATCATCACCGTCAGCCCGGTCAACCTGGCGACGCAAGCCGGCTTGAATACGGTGCAAACCAACGTGACCTCAGGCACGCCGGTCAAGGTGTTTGGCGTGCCGCAAACCGACGGCAGCATCAAGGCCTACGTGTTCTTCTACTTCACCGGCACGATGCCGACGTCCTGAAGAACGCGATAACGAGGCACACCGGGCCGCGTGCAGCTTCATCCGCGCGCGGCCCGTTTGTTTTTTCTTTTCCGAAAATGGTCAGGAGTCGCTGCGATCGCCGTGCGCTTTGGCGCGCGCGGCGAGAAGCTTATCGACGTCGGCGGCGGAGAGCTCGGATTGCCGGCCGAGAAGCCGCGTGACGAGTGAAACGTGGGCGAAATGCTCCACGGTTTCCATGCGGAAAAAAGCGGTAAGCAAGTCCGGACCGTAGGTAACCACGCCGTGATTGGCCAGGAGAATGGCGTCGTAACTCCGCAGCAGCGGCTCGATGGAATCGCACAACTCGGTGGTGCCGGGGCATCCGTAACGAGCCAGGGGGACGCAGCCCAGCGCAAACACGGCTTCGCTGAGGATGGGCTTATCGAGCGGCATGCCGGCGGCGGCGAAGCCGGTGGCGATGGGCGGATGCGCGTGGCAGACGGCGCGGACGTCGCGGCGCAGGCTGTAGATGAGCAAATGCATGGCCAGTTCACTGGAGGGGGGACGGGTGCCGGAAAGCGGCCGGCCCTGCATATCGGTCACGACCAGATCGTCGGCGGTCATCAAGCCTTTGCTGACGCCGGTGGGAGTGGTCAAGACGTGCGAGGCATCCAGACGCACCGAGATATTTCCGTCGCTGGCGGGCGCGAAATGGCGCGCATGAATCCAGCGGCCGGCCGTGCAGATGTCGCGCCGGTGCGTGTCCTCGGACTTGCTGTTACCAGGAGCGATGGCTTCAGAGAGCATCGGCCCTCGCGTTTTTTACCAGCGATCAACTCTTCGGTTTCAGGCCTCGCGGGCATTCCCCGCTTGGCGAGCTTGGGCTAAGGCGCCGCTCGCCGGGGCACGCTCTTATGCGATTCGCCGCCCATGTTCGGCAGTTTTGTTGCAGGCGGCACACGTTAAGATGCCCAGGACGCCTGTTTCCTGAATCTTCTTCGAGGCTTGACGCTGCGCGCGTCTTACTCGTCCTCGTCCCAGCCGCCCGCTGGCGCTTGCGTCAGGCATAGATGCCGCGCAGTTTCAGCACGAAGGCAACGCGATCGATGGCCAGCATATAGGCGGCGATGCGGTTATTCACGCCATGCGCCTCGGAGTAGCGTACCACTTCGTCGAAGCTATGCTCCATGACATCTTTCAGCCGCTCATTGACCACACTTTCCCGCCAGAAAAAACCTTGGCGGTCCTGCACCCACTCGAAATAGCTGACCGTTACGCCGCCGGCATTGGCCAGGATATCGGGAATGACGAAGATACCTTTGGCGTCGAGCACCTCGTCCGCGTAGGCCGTGGTGGGCCCGTTCGCGCCTTCGCAGAGCATGCTCGTTTGGAGCCGTCCCGCGTTCTCGCTGGTGATCTGATTCTCGACGGCGGCGGGCAGGACGATATCGCTTGGCTGGAACAGGATCTCCCGCGCGGGCACACGCTCTCCACCCCCGGGAAAATCGGGCAGCGGCTTATGCTGGCGCAAAACCCAGTCTTCCACGGCGGGAACATCGAAGCCCTTGTCGTTGTACAGCCCGCCGTGAATATCGGCGAGTCCAACAATTTTGTAACCGGCCGCATGCATGAGCGAGGCCGCGGCAGAGCCCACATTGCCGAAGCCCTGCACGATGACGCGAGTTTCGGCGCGGCGCCTACCGAATTTGGTCACCGCTTTGTCGCATGCGATCAGAAGGCCGCGGCCGGTGGCAGCGTGGCGTCCCTGAGAGCCGCCCATCTCGATGGGCTTGCCGGTGACGACAGCGGTCGTGGTGCGGCGGACGTGCATGGAGTAGGTGTCCATGATCCATGCCATGGTCTGCTCGTTGGTGCCCAGATCGGGCGCGGGAACGTCCCGCTCGGGCCCAAACCAATCGCTCAGTTCGGCGGTATAGCGGCGCGTGATGCGTTCGAGTTCGCCTCGGGAAAGTTTCTCCGGATCGCAAATGATGCCGCCCTTGGCGCCGCCGAAGGGAATGTTTACCACCGCGCATTTCCAGGTCATCTCGCTGGCCAGCGCGCGGATTTCGTCCAGCGTCACATTGGGCGCGAAACGGATGCCGCCTTTGCAAGGCCCGCGCACCAGCGAATGCTGCACGCGATAACCGATGAAGACCTCCAGCCGCCCATTATCCAGCGTGACGGGAATGTAGACGGTGATCTCCTTGTTGGGGTAGCGCATGAAGCGGTAAACGCCGTCTTCGAGACCGAGCTTTTTGGCGGCAACTTCAAAGCGCGCTTCGGCCGAAGCGTAGACATTCATTTCATCGTGGGGCGACAGGACGGATGTGGACATTGGCCGCTTCTCCTCGGTCACAAATAGGATTCGCCAGCTTCTCCGGGAGTTTCCGCGCCAGAGAACTCCTGTAGAGATAAAGGCCTCGGCCCCCAGCCCGCGGAACAGCGGAGTATATCATTCCCGGCTCAAAATCGAAGCCCCGCAGGAGGGCCCGGTAGTGGGTCAGTGAATTTTAACCTATCGTGTCACGACCAAGACAATTCAAACTGACCGACTATCGAAGGACCTGTCGCACCGGCGCAAAGGCCGCCACGAAGTTCCGCAAGTGGACCGAAAACGCCGCGAGCGAACCTGATTATTGGATGAATCTTTTGAGCAGAAAAGAGGCCAGCCGCCGGGAATCGTGGCGCACGACGCCGTGAACCTCGAGGAGATTGTCGAAGACGCATTGCAGTCCGGCTCGCCGCAGCTCCGCGGGATCCGCCAGGACGGGCTCGGAGCCCTTGGACTTGTAGCGCCGCAGAACGTCCGCGGCCAGAGGCTCATTGTTAGTCACCACGCAATCGATCACCTTCCTGGCCGTGTGCCGATGAATGGCGCGCACGTGATCGGCCAGCGTGTAACCGAGCGTCTCGCCTGGCTGGGTCATGAGGTTCGATATATAGACGCGCGTGGCGCGGGACTTTTCGATGGCTTCGGCCACGCCCGAAACCAGGAGATTGGGAATGATGCTGGTGAAAAGCGAGCCCGGGCCGAGGAGGATCAGGTCGGCGGCGGCGATGGCCTCCAGGACGTCCGGCAGGGGCTTCACTCTGCGCGGAACCAGGTGCACGCGGCGAATGGGAGTGCGCGTGGCGCCGATTCGAGTCTCGCCGGCGATCACTTTGCCATTTTCGAGCGCGGCTTCGAGCGATACCAGCTGATTGGTGGATGGGAAGATGCGCCCGCGAATGGCCAGCACTTCGCCGCTCACGGCCACCGCGCGGGTGAAGTCGCCCGTGATGTTGCTGAGCGCGGTGAGGAATAGATTGCCGAAACTATGGCCGCGCAGGCCGCGGCCGGAGTGGAAACGATACTGGAACAGCCGGCTCAGCAGGGCCTCGTCCTCGGAAAGCGCCACCATGCAATTGCGCAAATCGCCGGGCGGAAGGACGCTGTACTCGCGGCGCAGGCGGCCGGAGCTGCCGCCGTCATCGGTAACCGTCACCACCGCGACGAGATCGGAAATCGGATGATGGGAGTTGGGTCGCTGCCGCGGAGCGACGTGGCTTTTCAGGCCGCGCAACAGCATGGAAAGGCCGGTGCCGCCGCCGATGGCCACAATACGCACGGGACGGGCGCGCCGAAGCGATGGACGATGCACGTGCGGGAACCCGTCAGACGCCAGAGCCGTCGCGATCGGGGTAAAGAAGTTCCGTAAACCGGGGATCTTCCTGGAGGAAGGCGAAGTCTTCATCATTGCGCGCGTGGTACCGATTCTCCGGCCGAAGCTGTATGGCCAGCTTCAGGTTTTCCATTGCCGACTCGGCTTCCCCTGTAAGGCAATCAAGAGCCGCCATAGCATAGATGACGTAATCGGCTTTGGGGGCCAACTTGCGGGCGCGCACAAGATGTTCGCGAGCTTCGTCCCACCGCCCCATGTTCATCATGGCCACACCCTGTTGATAATGTTCCTCGGGAGTGCGCGGCGTGATGGGCTCGGAACGCTGCAAGCGTTGTTCGATAATGCGGAGATGGACGCGGGCGCGATCGGCGAGGTCCTTTCCCGGTCCGGCGATCACTTTCTCGAACTCGGGCTTGGCCTTGGCATATTTTTGCAGCTGGAAATGCTGTACGGCCTCTTCGAAGGCGCGCAACTGCTGCTCCGTCTCCGCGTCGATGAGGGGCCGGAGCGCTTCCTTGGCCTTTGGCTCAGCTAAGGTCTTTTTTTTCAGGAAGGTAAGCCGGCTTGGGGCGCTCAGACGCCTCGTTCTCTTCTGCTTTTTTTTCTTTCCAGAACGGCGCATTTTATTCACAACTATTAGCACAGCAGGCACAGCGCGTCAATCCGTCTGCGAGCGCCGCCGGGTCGGCACTAGAAATAACAGAAAATAATGAGCTTAGGCCAGCCGCCGCAAGAGGCCTGGGAAAGGAGTCAACTGGTTGACGGGCAAAGACCTATATGGCCTCCAAGGTCTGGTGCCGCGTGCGATACCTGTTTCCAATTGGCAACGTCGATATGGCTCAATGCTTTGGGCTCCGCGCACGCTATGCTATAAATACACTCCCGGTTCGCCGGGTTACTGTGCCTTTCATCAACTTTCCCGCACGCGAAATCAATTGCAAGCTCGTCTATTACGGTCCCGGCTTAGGCGGGAAAACGGCGAATTTGCAATGGATCTACGATAATACCGGGGCGGGCTTGAAAGGGAAGATGATTTCGCTGGCCACGGAAACGGACCGAACGCTTTTTTTCGACTTCCTGCCGCTGGACCTGGGGACGGTGCGGGGATTCAAAACGCGATTGCACCTGTATACCGTTCCCGGGCAGGTGTTCTACGAGGCCAGCCGTAAACTGATCTTGAAGGGCGCGGATGGAGTCGTCTTCGTGGCCGATTCGCAGGAAGAGCGGCTGGACGCGAATCTGGAAACGCTGGAGAACCTGAGGGAGCACCTCAAAGAGCACAAGCTGGAGTTCGGCACGATTCCTTACGTGCTCCAGCTCAATAAGCGCGATCTCCCCAACGTCATGACGCAGGAAGAGCTGTGCAAAAATCTGCGCGTCAAAAATGAACCCGTCGTCGAGGCTGTAGCGGTGGAGGGAAGAGGCGTGTTCGAGACGCTGCGCGAAGTGGCCAAGCTGGTGCTGGGAGAGTTGAAGAAGGGCGCGTGAGTAAATCGATGGGTTTCGTCTTTGACCGCGCGAGAACTTCCGCCGCTTCGTTTCCTTCTCTGCCTCTGAGCTCGAACGCTTTCTTTTCGCCATCCCATTCTAATTTCAACTAAGTGACAAATGAAGGCGCTCGATCTGCATCGCTGGGACGTGACTCCGGCGGAAGCGCGCGATATACAGCTGCGCCTGCGCGAGCGCATGGAGCGACAAGATCGCATCGGCAAGGTGCAACACGTGGCGGGCGCGGACATTGCGCTGGAGTTGGCTGGGCGCGGCTCGTGGCGCACGGGCCAAGGGCGCGCGATTGCCGGGGTGATCGTCTATCGCTTTCCCGAGATGGAAGAGGTCGAGCGGGCCAGTTCCATCCAGCCCTTGCGATTTCCCTATGTTCCGGGGCTGCTCAGCTTTCGCGAAATCCCCGCGCTGCTGGCAGCCTTCGAGCTGCTGCGCACCTCGCCCGATGTGATTTTTTGCGACGGCCAGGGATATGCGCACCCGCGGCGCTTTGGACTGGCCTCGCACCTGGGCGTGGTGCTGGACGTGCCGTCGATCGGCGTGGCCAAGTCGATTCTCATCGGCGAATGCAGAGAGCTGGGGCGGCAGGCCGGCAGCACGGCGCCTCTGATCGATGCCGCCACAGGCGAGCAGATTGGGGCGGCGGTCCGTACAGCAACCGGGGTGAAACCGGTATACGTCTCGGCAGGCAATCGCATTTCTCTGGCGCGAGCGATCGAATTCACCATGGCTGTCGCGGACGGGTTTCGCATTCCACGGCCAACGCGCGAGGCGGACCATTTCGTCAATGAGATTCGCCGCAAGCGCAAGGCACAGGCGGCGACCGCCGGCGGGGCGGGAGAGCCGGGGCAAGCCTAACGCCGTGCTTCCGAACCGACACCGTTTGTAAATGGGGAACTCTAATTCGCCCGCAAATAAAAAGGGAGGTGAAAACCGAAGGTCTTCACCTCCCGGGGTGGGTGGGGTGTTGCTGAGTAAACTCTGCGAACCGCGTATCCGAAAACGTCAACACCGTGCGGTCCGTCTAAAGGCGCTCGGCTCGTTCATACGCCGCGCCACTTATGGGTGCGGAAATATCACCGCGGAGCAGGGCGTGTCAAGCAAATTCTACGACAAATTATAAGGCGAAGCGGTAAGCGCGCCCCGCCGATGCAATCAGGGCTGCGCAAATGGCGTTGACTCGCGCTGAGCCAGCACGCGCCGCGCGTTTTCGTACAGGGCGCGAGCTTGCGGGAGCGTTTCGATGGCCTTCTCCACTTGCGGATCATCCTGGAGGTCCACCTGGTCGCCCGCAGGCAAGCCGAAGACAGAGACAAAGACTTCCTTCTTGATCTCGCGCTTGATCCAATCAAGATTGGCGCTCAGATCGGCATCGGTGTAATTGATGTTCTGCTTCTGCAAGAACGCGCGGAAGGCCTCAAGAACAGAGTCATTCACCTCAAAATTCTTGGTGACCTGAGGCTTGGTGCCCAGGAAATAAGTGGTGAAATCACCGACGCTGCCTTCGTACGGAAAGAAAACCTCGTGGCGAAGCAATAGCTCCTGAAAGTCATTGGGCTTGGGCACGGAAACGACGACGTCCGGGGTAATACCGTCCCCGCCGAAAACTTGCCTGCCGCTATCGGTCAATTTCACTTCGGTCGGCTTGGGATTCTTGTGGTTATAGAGGTAGTCGTAAAGGGAGATGTCCTTGTAATCGCGCTGAATGAGGCGTCCGCTGGGCGTGTAGTAACGCGCGGTGGTGAGCGCCAGGCCCGTGTTTTCGCTCAGCGGCGTCACCGATTGCACCAGGCCCTTGCCGAACGTTTGTTCGCCGACGACGAGCCCGCGATCGTGGTCTTGAATCGCGCCCGAAAGAATTTCGGAAGCGGAGGCGGACCCGCCGTTTACGACCACCACCAGAGGTACCTGCACCCCGCGATTCCCGTGAACGGCGTAGTAGCGGCGTTCCTGCGACGCGCGGCCATGATGCGAAACGATGAGCTGGTTCTTATCGAGGAACATGTCCGCGACGGAAACTGCCTTATCCAACAGGCCCCCGGGATTGCCGCGAAGGTCCAGAACCAGGCCATCGAGCTTGGCCACGTCCAATTGTTTGAGGGCGGCGGCCATATCGCTATCGGTCTCTTCACTTTCGAAGCCCGTGAGCCGAATGTATCCGATGCCGGGCCGCACCATGAACGAAACGTCCACGGCATGGCGAGGAATTTCGTCCCGCGTAACGGCGAAGGTCACGGGAGCGGACTCGCCTTGGCGAACCATGGCCACGTGGACGGTGGTTCCCTTGGGCCCTTTGAGCAGATCGGCGACCTCCGAGGTGGTCAAGCCTTCGGCGGACTTTCCGTCAATGGAATTGATGATGTCGCCCGGGCGAATGCCGGCTTTCCAAGCCGGAGAGTCTGGCATGGGCGCGAGGACCACCGTGTAGTTTTCACGCACCCCGATGGTCATTCCGACGCCGTAGTATTTGCCGCGCTGGCCTTCGCGGATGAGCGCGTACTGGCGAGGATCGAAGAACGTGGAGTGCGGGTCGAGCACGCGGAGCATGCCGGGAATGGCGCCCTCATAAAGGGCGCGGTCGGTATCGACGGGGATGGCGTAGTTCTGCTGAATGAGAGAGAGCACGTTGGTGAAATTCTTGATGTGGTCCTGCAGATCGGAGGTGTCGGCGGGTGTGGCGCGGAGCGAAGGGCCGTACAGAACGCCAAGCACCGCCGAGAAAGAAAGGACCGCGAGAATTAGTAAAGCGCGATTTCGCTTAGGTTTCATTTTGCTCTCACATTCAGCCCGCACGGTTGGTTTCGTAAGCGCGGACACGACAGCCTAGCGGCCGCCAAATCGAAGCGAATAGCAACCTCAGGGTAACACGGCGGTTAGAGGGAGTGCCAGTGCAGATTTTGGGATCGCCGCGTGCGGAATTTTGGATCGCCACGCGGCCAAGTCCGGCCACAGATCGGGCAAGGCGGGCGTTAGGCGATGAAGGCCAACAGAGTGAACGTCAAAACCGTCAGCAGAACTCCGAGGCTGGCTACGCTCAAGGCTCGGCCGCGTCCCAGCAGAGAATCACGAGTTTCGGCATTCATGCACAGGAGAGCGGCGGCCAGGGCAACAGTCGCCCAGGGCACCGCGGCAGAGAACGCCGGGAACATCGGTATAGGGAAACGGGGAAGTTTGGCCGCCATTAGGAGCAGTGCCGCCTGGGGCCGAATCCAGTGCGGGAAGAACGGAACGATTCGCACCAAGAACGCCGAAACCAGCAGCGAGCGGATCACCCAGCGCTTGATCCTCTCCTTCAGCCCGGGCCGCCACTCCGGCCAAGCGAAGTAATCCCAGGTGAGCAAAGCGAGGGCCAGGGCGGCCCAGCCGTATAGAGAAGCTCTGCCGTCGATCCAAAGCCAGACGGCTATGGCCGAGGCCTTCAGGGTGGGGGCGAAGCTCGACCCGCGATTCGAAGCGGCGGAATGCGCCAGGGAGGAAGCCGGCAAAAGCATCGACGCGAGCGAATTGCACACCGCGGCAATCAGCAGCGTGGCCAGGCTGGTCAACTGCAGCCAATGACGCGTGCAGGTGGCATCGCAACGGGTGCAGACCGACTGCCGGGGAAAGAATTGCAGTCCACAATTCTCACAGAACAAGGGGCTTCTCCGAGAGGGATTCGGACACGATCAGCTTACTTTCGCCCTGGCGGGAAAAACTACTGTCCGTAGGAGCAGGACCACCGATGTTGGCACTCTGTACTGAGGCGCCCCTACGGCAGCGTGGCAAGCCCGCCCGAGGCAGGCGATCGCGTCCGAAAAGCGCCAGCCCGTCCGCCGAATGCGTGAGAAAATCGGTTTATGGAGCTGCCGAGTCGAGAGGCCTGCTATCGCGCTTTGCAGAGCCGCGACGCCCGGTTCGACGGATTGATCTTTGTGGGCGTGACATCGACGGGAATTTATTGCCGGCCGATCTGTCCCGCACGTACGCCACATTTCGCGAACTGCCGGTTTTTTGCCTCCGCGGCGGCAGCACAAGAAGCGGGATTTCGGCCGTGCCTGCGATGCCGGCCCGAGACCGCTCCCCATCTTGCCTCCTGGCGCGGAACTTCGAACACGGTTTCCCGGGCACTGGCTCTGATCAACGACGGAGCGCTGGATGCGGAGGACGCAAGCGTGGAAGGTTTGGCGGAACGTCTCGGCGTTGGGGAACGCCAGCTGCGGCGGCTCTTCGTTCGGCATCTCGGCGCCTCTCCCGTTTCGGTAGCGCAGACGCGGCGCGTGCTTTTTGCCAAGCAGCTAATTCACGAGACGCAAATGCCGATGACGGAAGTGGCGTTGGCCGCCGGATTCGGCAGTATCCGGCGATTCAACGAGACATTCCGGGATCTTTTTCATCGCACTCCCGGTGACCTGCGGAGAAAACGATCGGCTCAAAGCGGCGCAGCGGAAGCGGGCGTGCGACTCCGGCTGCGTTACCGGCCACCGTACGACTGGGAGGCCATGGTGAGCTATCTGCAGGCGCGCGCGATTCAGGGCGTTGAGGTCGTGGAGGACGGAATTTATCGGCGCACGGTGGAAGTCGATGGAATCACCGGAGCGATTGAAGTCGCGCACTTGCCTCGGGAGCAGAGTTTGAATGTGGCGATTCATTTTCCGAACGTTCGTTCCCTGCCGGCGATTGTGAGCCGTGTGCGCCGCCTATTCGATCTGGACGCGGACATCGAGACGATTAATGCGCATCTCTCCCGCGATCCTCTGTTGGCGTCGCTGGTGGGAAGGCGTCCGGGATTGCGCGCGCCGGGCGGATGGGACGGCTTCGAGCTGGGAGTGCGGGCGATACTTGGGCAACAGATCAGCGTCGCCGCCGCACGAAGCCTCGCGGGAGAACTCGTCGCGCGGCACGGCCAGGCCGTATCAAAAGCTTGCGTGTTCCACGAAAGCCTCTCGCACGTATTTCCCACGGCGGCACGTCTCGCCAGGGCCGAATCGATTGGCCTACGCATTCCGCGGGCGCGCCAACTGGCCTTGAAGGCTTTGGCGGAGGCCGCGGCAATCGATCCGGACTTGTTTCGCCCGTCTGGAAACATCGAAACATCCCTCGCGAGATTGCGTACGATCCGGGGAGTGGGCGAGTGGACAGCGCAATACATCGCGCTGCGCGCCCTGCGCGAAATGGACGCATTCCCCTCGTCGGATATCGGATTGATTCGCGCCGCCGCGAAGGTCGACGGGACACGATCGAGACCGGAAAATCTTCTGAGTCGCGCCGAATCGTGGCGACCGTGGCGCGCGTATGCCGCGCAGCATCTCTGGGCCAGCGACGCTGCCTTCGGTGCCAATGCGGAGGGTTTCCATGGGTAATGTGCCGCGGTTATTGCTCGATCGAATCGATACGCCGATCGGCGAGATGCTGATCGTGTCGGACCGCGATGAGAACCTCGTCGCCACAGATTGGGCCGAGTACGAAGAACGGACGCGCGCCTGGCTGCGGCGCCAATACGGTGAGAGTGGAAGCAGGCTCGAACCGGCTCGCCAGCCGAACGGCTTGACGCGGGCGATCCACAGCTATTTTGCCGGGGAGCTCACCGCGATCGATACGCTGGCGGCAGATGCTCCGGGCACGCCCTTTCAGCGCCAGGTGTGGCGCGCGCTGCGCCAGATTCCTTGTGGCACGACGATCTCGTACGGGGAGCTCGCCAAACGAATCGGGCGGCCAAGTGCGGTGCGGGCTGTCGGTTTAGCGAACGGATCGAACCCGGTGGGAGTGGTTGTGCCGTGCCACCGAGTGATCGGAGCCGATGGCTCGCTTACGGGCTATGGTGGCGGGATCGAGCGGAAGCAGTGGCTCCTGAAGCACGAAAGCGCGATTGGGTCGCGGGAGGTAAGAGGCCAGAGCGCTCTTTTCTGAGACCGCGGCTGTGGCCGCGGAAACGGCGCGCACAGCAAGTCCCTGGTAGCTCACGCAAGGAGAACAACAAATCCCCGCGTCGCGTTCGCTCAACGCGCGTAACTGCGAACGTGTTGGGAACCCCACGCGCTCCCGGGAAGATTCCGACTAGAAACCCTAAGCTATGCCCGTGGGGTTAGAGCCGAGCGGCCTGGGAAGCGGGCGGCCGAGCCGAGCTCCTCCTCGATACGCAGCAGCTGATTGTATTTCGCGACGCGATCGGTGCGAGAGGCGGAGCCGGTCTTGATTTGTCCGGTCCCCATTCCGACCACGAAATCGGCGATGAAGGTGTCTTCGGTCTCGCCGGAGCGATGCGAAACGACGGAAGAGTATCCGGCGCGGCGGGCCATCTCGATCGCTTCGATGGTCTCGGTAACCGTTCCGATTTGATTGAGCTTGATCAGAATGGAATTGGCGACGTTTTCGGTGATTCCGCGGTGCAGGCGCGTGGTGTTGGTGACGAAGAGGTCGTCGCCCACCAGTTGCACATGCTTGCCCAGGACGCTGGTGAGATGCTTCCATCCGCTCCAATCGTCTTCGGCCAGACCGTCTTCGAGAGAAACGATGGGGAACTGTCGCACCCAGGACTCCCAGAAGGCGGTCATCTGCTCCGGCGTTCGCGAAGACTTGTCGGACTTCTTGAAGACGTAGCGATTGCTCGCGCTTATGTAAAACTCGCTGGCGGCGGGATCGATCGCGATGGAGACCTGTTTGCCGGGCGTGTATCCGGCGGCAGAGATCGCTTCGAGGACGACCTCGATGGCCTCTTCGTTCGATTTCAGATTGGGGGCGAAGCCGCCCTCGTCGCCCACGGATGTGGAATAGCCGCGCTTGTGCAGCACGGCTTTCAGATTATGAAAGACCTCCACTCCCATGCGCAGGGCTTCGGAGAAACTCGAAGCGCCCACCGGCATGACCATGAACTCCTGACAGTCGACGGAGTTGTCGGCATGCGCGCCTCCGTTCAGGATATTCATCATGGGCACGGGAAGCGTGTTGGCTTCGCGCTGCGTGGAATATCGGGAGAGATAACGATACAGCGGCACGCGTTCGGCTGCCGCCGCGGCGCGAGCGGCCGCCATGGAGACAGCCAGAATCGCGTTCGCGCCCAGCTTCCCCTTGTTGGGGGTGCCATCGGTTTCGATCATGCGGCGATCGAGCGCGGCCTGCCCGGCGACGTCGAGTCCCTTAACGGCTTGAGCGATCGCGCCATTGATATTTTCCACCGCGCGAAGCACGCCCTTGCCGAGGTAGCGCGTCTTATCGCCGTCGCGCAACTCGAGGGCTTCATGTTCCCCCGTGGATGCGCCCGAGGGCACCGCGGCGCGCCCGCGCGTGCCGTCTTCGAGCAAAACGTCGGCTTCGACGGTGGGATTACCGCGAGAATCGAGAATCTGCCTGCCGATAACGCCAGTGATCCTATGGGCCATGCCCTCTCCTTGAACCCTCAGCCCGCGCGTTTTCTTGCCTGGAGCGCTCGCGCTCGATGCGTCGCTGGGGGATGCGCGCGAGAATTGCGAGAGGGCATTTTAACGTGAACCGCAGGCTAAGAGCTAAGAAGTTAGGAGTTGTGTATTCCGCGAGCGGCTACTCCGGCTCCTCCAGCATGGACTCTTCGCGCACGACCGTGACAACTCCTTTTTCGCTCACGTGATAACGGCTGCGGTCGGCTTCGAGGTCATAGCCGATTTCAGTGTGTTCCGGCAGCACCACATGGCGGTCGATGATGGCGTTGCGCACGCGCGAATGGCGGCCGATATTCACGTGGTTGAAAATGATGGAATTCTCCACTTCGGAGTAGCTATTCACGCGCACATCGTAGCCCACAACGGAACGGCTCACGCGGCCACCGGAGAGAATCGCGCCTCCGCTGACGATAGAGTCCAGCGCCGCACCCATGCGGTCCGGATCGGCAAACACCGTTTTCACCGGCGGATATTGCTGCTGCCAGGTGCGCAGAGGCCAGCTCTTATCGTACAGATTGAAGATTGGAGTCACGGAAACCAGGTCCATATTGGCTTCGTAGTAGGCGTCGATGGTTCCCACGTCGCGCCAATAGAGCGGCCCATTGCGATTTTCATCCTCGAAGTTGTAAGCGAAGACGCGATAGTTGGAAAGAATGCGCGGAAGAATGTCGCGCCCGAAGTCGTGGGTGGATTCGGGATCTTCGGCGTCGGAGATCAGGATGGGGATCAGCAGCTGGGTATTGAAGATGTACACGCCCATGGAGGCGTTCACTTTTTCCGGCCGGTGCACGGCGCGCTTGGGCTCCGCGGGTTTTTCTTCGAAGCCCAGGACGCGCCATTGAGCGTCGGTCTCGATGATGCCAAAGCGCCGCGCGGCTTCGGTGGGATCGACTTCGATAGTGGCCACGGTGACGTGGGCGCCCGAATCGACGTGCTGTTGAAGCATCTTGCCGTAATTCATTTTGTAGATGTGATCGCCCGACAGAATGATGGCGTAGTTGGAGCGCTCGCTGCCGATGGAATAGATATTCTGGTAAACGGCGTCCGCGGTGCCCAGATACCAACTGGTGGAGACGCGCATCTGCGGCGGCAGAACTTCGATGAAGTCGCCGAGTCCCATCAGCGACGACCACCCCAGACGAATATGGCGGTTCAAGCTGAGCGCCTTGTATTGGGTGAGAACGAAAACGCGGCGCAGGTCGCTATTCATGCAATTGGACAGCGTGACGTCAATGATGCGGTAAACGCCGCCGAAAGGGACGGCGGGTTTGGCGCGGTCGCGGGTGAGCGGCCAAAGCCGCTCCCCCTGGCCGCCGGCCAGAAGGATACCGATGGTGTCGCCCATTAAAGAGATCACGCGCCTACCCTCTGGAATCGAAGCTGCCGCATTTTACTCCAGCGGCATGAATCCATGCTGTCGCAATCGCAACCTCGGTGAAGTTTCGCCAGCACCAGCGTCCTGGCCAGGGCGCGCTGCCATTATCGTCTATACTGGAAGGCGCCCGACCACCGGTACGAGCTTGGCTGGCAGTGCGCCGCGGAAAAAGACTTCTTGACTTACGAAAGCGGCTCCGCTAGAACATGCCCACAAATGGCACTCCCCGGGACCTACCCTTCTCAAGTAAGAGCCGGCTCGGGCCTACTAGCCATCACACCAATCCGAAGGAGGTGAGCTTCGCGTGGCAGAGGTTGTCATACAGGAAGGCGAGTCTTTAGAGAATGCGCTGAGGCGTTTCAAGCGCAAGGTGCAGCAGGAAGACATCATAAAAGAGATCAAGAAACATAGCTTTTATATGAAGCCTGGCGAGAAGCGCCGTGCGAAGCAGGCATTATCCCGGAAGCGCCTGCGTAAGAAGCAGCGCCGCGAGCAGGACTAGGCATTATAGACCCTTGGGTACGTAAGCAGTTCGGGCCCCGTTCAGGCAGTCTGAGTGCGCCGGCAACGTTTACGCCCTTGGTCTGTCTGAGCGATCCCGAGTTGCTTACCGGCCTTGCATCCAGCGTGGGGCCGTGGAGCCAGACATGGAGTACCGGGATAAGGTCCTGAAGTGCGCGGAGTGCGATGCGGAATTTGTGTTTACCGCCGGCGAACAGATGTTCTTCGCCGATAAGGGCTTCAAGAACGAGCCCAAGCGGTGCAAGTCCTGCAAGGCAAAACGCGCGGATACCGTCGGCCAGTCAGCTAATTTCCAGCGAAGCGAGACCAAAACGACCTGTTCACAGTGTGGGAAAGAGACCACCGTCCCTTTCAAGCCCACGCAGGGACGTCCCGTCTACTGCCGCGAATGCTTCCAGCAGCGGCGGACGATGGGCTCGCCAGCCTGACCGGTAAGCGGATGGCGTAAGCCGCGGCTCCCCCAGATCCCCGCGGCCAGTGGGAGATGCCCCTTCGGCGTGTCTTTGGCGGCACGCAACGAACAGCTCGACCTGTGCTTTACGTGTCCGCAATCGCGATCCGAGTGTGTAATCGCCGGATTACTCCGGCACCATGAACCGATAGCCGATCCAGGGTTCGGTGCGAATGAGCTTGGGATTGGCCGGATCCACTTCAATCTTTTTGCGTAACTGGTTGACCATCACCCGCAGCGCCTCGGTTTGCTCGCCATAATCCGGTCCCCACACGGCCTGGAGCAGCCGCTTGTGCGAGACGGGCTTGCCGGCGTTCAGCGCCAACTCCCGCAGCAACTCGAACTCCTTGGGCGTCAGATGCACCGCCTGGCCGCGCACCTGGATCAGGCGCTTGTCGAAATCCAGGATCAGTTCCCTGGCCACGATGGCGGCCTCGCTGGTTTCGCCGGGAGCGCGGCGCAACGCCGCTCGAATGCGCGCCAGCAGCTCCTCGATGCCAAAGGGCTTCACCACGTAATCGTCCGCGCCCGCATCGAGGGCCCGCACTTTGTCCTTTTCCGCGGCGCGCACGGTGAGCATGATGATGGGCACCTTGGAAACCGTGCGAATTTCGCGGCAGGCCTCGACTCCGTCCATGCCGGGCATATTCATGTCCAGGATCACCAAATCCAGGCGCTCCGCGCTCAGCTTCTTGAGGGCTTCCTCCCCGTTGGGAGCCTCCACGATGGCGTAACCATGAGACGAAAGCGCGGTGCGCATAACCCGCCGAATTTGCGGTTCATCATCCACAACCAGAATCGTTGAGGAGCTCATGGCGACTCCGTCCGGCTGGCGGTCGGCAGCGTAAACCAGAACACCGATCCCTGTCCCAATTGGCTGGTCACGCCGATAGTCCCTTTATGCGCCTGAACGATGGCCTTGGCGATGGGCAGGCCCATTCCCGTCCCCTGCACGATATAACGCTGATTCCGTCCACGATAGAATTTATCAAAAATCAAGCCGAGTTCCATTTCATCGATGCCCGGGCCTTGGTCGGCGACGTACGTGGTTACCAGAGAGCCTTTGGAATCGGCGGAAATGGCGATGGGGCGATCGGAGGGCGTATACACGTTGGCATTTTCGATGAGCCGCACCAGAACGTCGCGAATGCGCTCAAAATCGGCGCGGACGGGCGGCAGATCGTCGGGGAGTTTCACCCGCACGGGCCTGGCGCCCAGAGCCGTTTTGCAATGCTGCAAAGCCGCCGCCACGATATCCGCCATGCGGTTGGCCTCGAGGTTCAGCTCGAATTCGCCGGCGTCCAGCCGGGCCATCTCGGCCGCGTCGCCAACCAACTGATTCAGCCGGTCGCACTCCTCGTCGATCACGGTGAGCAGTTCGCGCTGGTCCGGCTTCATCTGCTCCGCGCCGGAAAGCAGGGTGGTCGCCGATGCCTTGATGGAGGTCAGCGGAGTGCGAAAATCGTGCGTCACCGAGTCGAGCAAGGCCGATTTGAGCCGCTCGCCCTCGCGGACCGCCTGCGTTTTGCCGAGCTCTTCCACGGCGCGCGCTCGTTCAAAGGCGATGGCGATCAGGGTGCCCAGGGCCTCGAGCGTTTCGCGGGAAAGCAGCGGCCCGGAAACCGCCAGGCTCCCCAACGACCGCGTACCCATGCGCACCGGCGCGAAGCTAAGACTCCTCTCCCGGTCCAGCAGAGGCTCCTCGCGCAGGGTGGCGCGCCGCATCTCCTCCTCGCTGAAGTGCGTGGCGGCGCCCGAATGATAGAACTTGTCTTTGTAGTCCAGGTAGAGCGCTGCGGCCCCCACGCCAAAGGTCTCCACGATATGATTGGGCACGGCGTTGAGCAGGGTGATCACGTTTCCGGATACCAGGAGCTGCCGGCTGAACTTGTATAATCGCTCCACTTCGCGCCGCCGCCGCTGGGACTCCTGGGCTTCGCGGCGCACGCGCGAAGAAAGCTGGCTGGCGATGAGAGAGGCAACAAGAAAGGCCCCCAGCGCCACCCAATTTTGAGGATCGGCGATGGTGAAAGTTCCCACCGGCGGAAGGAAGAAAAAATTGAACGCCAGCATCGCCATCGCGGACATGAATACCGCTACGGCCAGGCCCCAAACCGTGGAGACGGCTAGAATGGACAGCAGCAGCGTGAGGGCTACGGTAGTCTGGTTCACGCGCAGCAGTTCGCGGTACAGGAAAACGACGCCGGATACGATCAGGAGCGAGGCGACGAAGGGCAAGAGTCGCAGGACGAAGCGGCGCGGCACGGCGGTATTCTAGCTTGCCTCTGCTTGCTTTGTATTAGCACATGACCAAAAACCCTGAAGAGTGGCTCGCGCAAGTCACCCCGCCCGCGAAGGCCATCGGAGCCTTCAAGCTCTTTCTCGGCTATGCGCCGGGCGTTGGCAAGACCTACGCGATGCTCAGCGAGGGTGCTCGCCGCCGCAGCCGCGGCGAAGACGTGGTCATCGGTATCGTGGAGACTCATGGCCGCAAAGGCATCGCGGAGCTGGCCCAGAAGCTCGAGACGGTCCCACGCCGGAAGATCGAATATAAGGGCACCACTTTCGAAGAGATGGATGTGGACGCCATCATCGCCCGGCGCCCGCAGGTGGTCCTGATCGACGAACTGGCGCACACGAATGTGCCCGGCAGCAAGCACCGCAAGCGCTACGAGGACGTGCAGGAGATCCTCGGCAGCAAAATCGACGTCCTGTCCACGCTGAATATCCAGCACATGGAAAGCATCGCGCCCACTGTGCGCTCGATCACCGGAATTACCGTGCGCGAGACGGTGCCGGACTGGGTTCCGCTGATGGCCAACGAAACGGTGATGGTGGACCTCACGCCCGAGGCGCTGCAAAACCGGCTGCGCCGGGGAGACGTGTACAGCGCCGAGAAAGTGGAGCAGGCGCTGCAGAACTTCTTCCGCGGCGGAAATCTGAGCGCGTTGCGCGAGCTGGCCCTGCGCCAAGTAGCCGAACAAGTGGATCGCAGCTTGGAATCCTATAAGGAGACCAAGCAAATCGAGGAAAACTGGGCCGTGCGCGAGAGGCTCGCGGTATGCATCAGCGCCAATCCGGCGGCCCAGTACCTCATCGCGCGAGGGGCGCGGATGGCACGCCGGCTGGATGCGGAGTTCTTCGTCATCCATGTGGATACAGGCGCCGACTCCAGTGCTGAACTGCAAAAGTCGCTCGCGGCCAATCTACAGTTCGCGCAAGACTTGAACGCCGAGGTCATCCGCACCAGCGGGCGAAATATCGCGGACGCCGTCGCCGCCATTGTGAAAGTAAGGCACATCACCCAGGTGATCTTCGGCCGTTCCAGCGTCAAAGGCGTTCACCAGCTCTTCTATCTCTCCGCCGTTCACCGCTTCTTGCGGGAAGCTCCCGCCGTCGACGTTCATATCGTCACCCATGGCGGAGATGCCCCAACGACATAACGCTAGGCTGAGCCAATCAGTACACCTTTGCGACTAAGGCACTCTGGTACCAAATTACTATGTGCCGTTCCGGGACGGTACTATTACCCTCCCTTTGGGACGTAGCTCGCGCGCAGGATCGTTCCTCCCGCGCCAAGAATGCTCCGTTTGAGCGCTCGCGCTCACGCAAACCCATAAGGCCCTTAAGGATCGAACAGGAGTTGGGGATTTGAACGAACCGACACGCACCGTTCTCTTTGTCGAACGCAGGCGAAATGCGCCGGTTGATCCGGACGCCTGGAAAAAGCTCATCGGCTCAAAGCCCGTGGACGCTCGCCTGGAGACTCTGCCGGAAACCAAGATGCGCCGGGGCGTATTTGCCGTCAGCACGACGGTGCAGATCGCTCTTGCTATGGCCTTGGCAGCATTGCCGCTCCTTTTTCCCGAAAGCCTTTCCATGCGCATGATCTATCAGGTTACGCCGATCGCTGCCCCGGTGACGGAAGTGCCGGTGCCCGCGGAGGCGCCGGCTGAGCAGCCCAAAGCGCCCAAGGCCATTCCCGAACCTATCGAGCAGCCGCCGGCCCCGAAGGTGATCGCGCCTCGCGCCTTGATTGCGCCCAAGCCAAGGATTCTGAACCGCCAGGAGCAGGAAGCGGTTGCGCCCAAGGTCGAGCCCGTGTTGACCTCCGCCAAATTCGACATACCGGCGGCCCCAGTGGGCCAGCCGGAGCGGCCCCGCGAGCCGGTGAAAACTGGAATGCTGAACACTGGCAGCGAGGCCCCGCCCACCCTTACCGCGGCCGTGGAAAAAGTTCAAACCGGTGGATTCGGCGATAAGCAGGGGTTTGCCAGCCCGGAGAACCCATCCCAGCACGGCAACGTTGCGCGCGTCGGCTCGTTCGATCTTCCCGCCGGACCAGGCTACGGAAATGGCAGCGGCGGAGCGAGCGGAGCACGCGGCGTCGTGGCCAGTTCTGGGTTTGGAAACGGAATCGCCGTGCCTCCGGCCGCAAACGGAAACCGCGCCGGCGTGAAATCCGGCGGTTTCGGCGCCGTGACGGTTGCGCCGGAAGCCAAGGCCGCTCCGAAGCAGGCGGAAAGCGCTCCGGCAATCCAGCCGATCGTGATTCTGGAAAAGCCAAGTCCGGTCTACACGGATGAGGCCCGCCGTCTGAGGATCGAAGGCGAGGTGCTGGTCGAAGTGGTTTTCCGCGCCTCGGGGCAGGTGCAGGCAGTTCGCGTGGTGAAAGGTTTAGGCCATGGCTTGGACGAAGCCGCTCTTCGCGCCGCCGAGCAGATTCGTTTCAAACCGGCTATGCAACAAGGGCAGCCCGTGGATTTCCCGGCGGTGGCGCATATCGTATTTCAGCTCGCTTTCTAGTTGGGGGAGAGGTTTATGAAACTTTGGAAAATGTTTGGGGTGGTTTTGCTTTTGGGCGTAATGCCGCTCTGCGCGGCTGCGCAAACTTCCGAAGTAGACCAGGTAGTGGACCGCATCGTGACGCAGGAAAAGGCGGAGATGGAGATGCTGCGCCAATATTCGCCTCTGGTGGAGACGTATATCCAGATGATGCGGATCGACCCTTCGCTCGGGCCGCAGCCTGCCGGCGACAAGTATTTCCTGGGGAAGGCCGACCTCTCCAAGGGCGTCGAACTCGCTTCTCTTTCCGATCCGCGAAGCTCCACCGGAGTGCGCCACAAGATGGATCAAGTGACGGGAGCGTTCACCTTTGAGTTTCTGCCCCGCGGCTTCCTGCAGATGATCTATGTGGACCTGAACGGATTCACGAAGCAAAACTATCGCTTCGATTACGTACGCCGCGAATTTCTAGGAGACGTTCGCTGCCTGGTGTTTGATGTAACACCCACGGCAAGTTCCGGCAAAGGCCGCTTCATGGGACGAATCTGGGTGGAGGATCAGGACTACCATATCGTCCGCTTCAACGGAGCTTACAGCGGAGCTTCGCGCACGGATTTTTATTTCCACTTCGATAGCTGGCGCGTCATGGCCGGCCAGCATCAGTGGCTGCCCGCTTACGTTTACAGCGAAGAGGGGCAAGTCAAATACGCCGTCACAAAGAAGCTGACTTTCAAATCGCAGACCCGTCTGTGGGGCTACAACGTAGGCCGCGCCAAGCAGGAGCAGGAACTGAACAAAATTATGGTCGAAGCCTCCACGCCGGTGAAGGATCAGGCAGAGGCGGAGAAGGACTACTCGCCGCTGGAGGCGCAGCGCATTTGGGATCTTCAAGCCGAAGACAACGTTCGGGACCGCATGGAACGGCTTGCTTTGCTCGCGCCGGAAGGCGAAGTCGATAAAGTCCTGTCTACGGTGGTCAACAATCTGGAAGTCACAAACAATCTGAATATTGAACCCGAGGTGCGCTGCCGCGTCCTGACCACCTCCACACTGGAATCTTTCACTGTCGGACACACCATCGTCGTAAGCCGCGGTTTGATTGACGTGCTGCCCGACGAGGCCAGCCTCGCGGCGCTGCTGGCGCGCGAACTGGCCCACATCGTTTTGGGTCACCGCATCGATACGCAATACGCTTTCTTCGATCGCATGTTGTTCGACGAGAAAGATGCCTTCCACCATTTTGGATTCCGCCGAACGCCGGAGGAAGAGTACGCCGCGGCGCAGAAAGCCGCGGAATTACTGAAGAATTCGCCCTACAAAGACCAACTCGCCACTCCGCGGCTGTTTATCGAGGCGCTGCAAGATCGCGTCAAAGATATTCCTAATTTGATCAGCCCCCATCTCGGCGATCCTCTGCCGGACAATTGGGCGGTAGCCTCCACCCCGGCGGCAACGCCGGCGGCTTCTCCGGCGGCCGCTCCCGCTCCAGCAACCACTGACGACAAATTGATCGTCGCTCTGCCGCTCGGCGGACGGGTCAAGATGGATCCTTGGAATGACGAACTGACGATGCTAAAGGCCAAATCGGTAAGCATCCTCTCGGAGCGCGATAAAATGCCCTTCGAGGTGACGCCTTTCATTCCCCATTTGAGCCGCGAGCAAAGCGCTTCCGTGCAAGCCGCTGCCGCTCCCACTGCGGCGACGCAGGGAACGCAATCGAGCGCCAACGTCGGGGATGCCATTGATCCCATCGCCGATCCTGTCGCTGCCGGTCCTGCGGGCGACACGAAGTAATGGGCCTGGGCAATGCGTGTCGCGCGAGGAAAAACTTCGCGGCCATATTTTGAAATGCAACTTTCTTGAATCTGCGCGCGGGCCGGTACATCGAATGACATGGGCGCCGGGCCGCTCGTGAAACGCCGTTGTGAGCAGCTTCACGATTTCCACAGCTGCCCGGATTCCCACAGGGGCGGCCACTTAACGAAATAAAATAGACTGCTTGACGTTGTAACGGAAACTGCTATACTTTCGCAGTTGTCCGGCAAGTGCCGAGGGATTCAGGGGACGATGAGCTTCGTCGAGCCCTCTCGGGGCTCGAGGTGAGGTCAGTTACGAATACCGGATAATTATTGAATCGAGCATCGCGCGAAACCGCTTGCGCGTCTTTTGCAGGCGGATTGGCCCGGCGCTCGACGCCGGGTTTTTTATTTTCGGTTCGAAAGTTTTTCGAACGTTCCGCCGGGCGCGGAACGCTCTGGGCGGTACCCAGGGCCGACGCTCTTTGACAACTGAAGAAGCTGGCAAAACGCGGAGCAGTTCGTTCCGAATTTGGAACGAAGTGCGACGCGTGTAGTCCGCAAGTTCTGCTCGAGAGAGCGAATTGTGGAAAGGCGAATTATCCGCACGGTTAAACTTCCGCGACAAGCAAGCGCGGGGGCGACGTGCCGGGTAAGTTTTATGGTCAAGCTACTAAGGGCGTATGGTGGATGCCTAGGCGCCAGAAGGCGATGAAGGACGTGGCTAGCTGCGATAAGCCTCGGGGAGCCGCAAGCAGGCTTTGATCCGGGGATTTCCGAATGGGGAAACCCGTGCCGGTAAAACCGGCATACGGCCCGCTGAATATATAGGCGGGTACGAGCTAACCCAGGGAAGTGAACCATCTCAGTACCTGGAGGAAAATAAATCAATCAGAGATTCCGATAGTAGCGGCGAGCGAAATCGGAACAGCCTAAACCGTCGTGCTTGCACGGCGGGGTTGCAGGACCGCGTGAGTAGAGTTACCAATCCGGAGGCTAGGTGAACCTGCTGGAAAGCGGGGCCACAGAGTGTGATAGCCACGTAACCGAAAGTCTACCGGACTCGAAGCGGTATCCTAAGTACTACGGGACACGTGAAATCTCGTGGGAATCTGGGGAGACCACTCTCCAAGGCTAAATACTCTCTGGCGACCGATAGTGAACCAGTACCGTGAGGGAAAGGCGAAAAGCACCCCTGCGAGGGGAGTGAAATAGAACCTGAAACCATATGCCTACAAGCAGTCGGAGGGCGATCTCCAGCCTTCGGGTTGGAGCCGCCTGACGGCGTGCCTCTTGCTTAATGAGCCGGCTAGTTATTCTCACAGGCGAGGTTAAGCGTAAGCGAGCCGTAGCGAAAGCGAGTCCGAATAGGGCGCATAGTCTGTGGGTATAGACGCGAAGCGGGATGATCTACCCTTGGCCAGGCTGAAGGCGGCTTAACCGCTGCTGGAGGGCCGAACGGGTGTTAGTTGAAAATAGCTCCGATGAGCTGAGGGTAGGGGTGAAAGGCTAATCAAATTCCGTGATAGCTCGTTCTCCCCGAAATGCCTTTAGGGGCAGCCTCATGTGATCTGCCGCGGCGGTAGAGCACTGAATGGACTAGGGACCAACCAAGGTTACCGAATCCAATCAAACTGCGAATGCCGCGGACAGCAGCATGGGAGTGAGACTACGAGGGATAAGCTTCGTGGTCGAGAGGGAAAGAACCCAGACCGCCAGCTAAGGTCCCCAACTGCAGGCTAAGTGGGAAAGGAAGTGTGATCGCTCAGACAGCCAGGAGGTTGGCTTAGAAGCAGCCATCCTTTAAAGAAAGCGTAATAGCTCACTGGTCAAGCGATCATGCACCGACAATCCAACGGGGCTAAAGCCTGCGACCGAAGCTGCGGAAAAATGTGGCGCAAGCCGCATATTTGGTAGGGGAGCATTCTGTGGAGTCCGAAGGCAGACCGAGAGGACTGCTGAACGCCACGGAAGAGACCCTGCCGGCATAAGTAGCGATAAACACGATGAGAACTCGTGTCGCCGAAAGTCTACGGTTTCCTGAGGAAGGTTAATCCGCTCAGGGTTAGGCGGGTCCTAAGGCCAGGCCGAAAGGCGTAGCTGATGGATAGCAGGTCAACATTCCTGCCCCACCTAGCGGGCGTTATCACGATGGGGTGACACAGAAGGATACAGGAGTCGGGAGATGGATTTCCCGATGGCTCCGTGTAAGCCGGATCGCGCAGGAAAATCCACGCGGTCATTCAACGGTCAGACGGGTCCCGAGGCCACACGGCCGCAAAGTCCTCGATTCCACGCTGTCAGGAAAAACCTCTAAGGAGTCCGCAAGGTGCCCGTACCACAAACCGACACAGGTAGACAAGGATAGTCTCCACAGGCGCTCGAGAGAACACTCGCTCAGGAACTAGGCACATTAGCCCCGTAACTTCGGGAGAAGGGGTGCCGCACTAGGGTTTATAGCCCGAAGCGGCCGCAGTGAAACGCGCTCTGCGACTGTTTAACAAAAACACAGCTCTCTGCAAAGTCGAATACGACGTATAGGGGGTGACGCCTGCCCGGTGCCGGAAGGTTAAAGCGAGGGCTCAGCTGCCGCAAGGCAACGAAGGCCTGAACTGAAGCCCCGGTGAACGGCGGCCGTAACTATAACGGTCCTAAGGTAGCGAAATTCCTTGTCGGGTAAGTTCCGACCTGCACGAATGGCGTAACGATAGAGCGACTGTCTTGGCGAGTGGCTCGGCGAATTTGTGGTTCCGGTGAAGACGCCGGATGCCCGCATCTAGACGGAAAGACCCCGTGCACCTTTACTGCACTCTGGTCATGATTAACGGGAGGATCTGCGTAGCATAGGTGGGAGCCTATGAACCTCGGCTTTCGGGCCGGGGGGAGGCGTCGGTGAAATACCACCCTGATTCTTCTGTCGGTCTAACTTACGACCCGCGACGGGTCGGAGGACATGGCCAGACGGGTAGTTTGACTGGGGCGGTCGCCTCCCAAAATGTAACGGAGGCGCCCAAAGCTCGGCTCAGGCGGATTGGAAACCCGCTGTGGAGTGCAAGAGCATAAGCCGGGTTAACTGCGAGACACACAGGTCGAGCAGGAGCGAAAGCTGGGTCTAGTGATCCGGTGGTCCCGCGTGGAAGGGCCATCGCTCAACGGATAAAAGGTACGCCGGGGATAACAGGCTGATCTAAGCCAAGAGTTCACATCGACGCTTAGGTTTGGCACCTCGATGTCGGCTCATCGCATCCTGGGGCTGTAGAAGGTCCCAAGGGTTAGGCTGTTCGCCTATTAAAGCGGTACGTGAGCTGGGTTCAGAACGTCGCGAGACAGTTCGGTCCCTATCTGGTGTGGGCGCAGGAGACTTGAGGGGAGTTGTCCCTAGTACGAGAGGACCGGGATGAACGGACCACTTGTGTACGAGTTGTCCCGCCAGGGGCATTGCTCGGTAGCGAAGTCCGGAAGAGATAATTGCTGAATGCATCTAAGCAAGAAACTCACCCCGAGATAAGGTCTCCCAATGCCGCTACGGCGGCGTAAGAAGGCCAGTCGAAGACTACGACTTTGATAGGCGGGAGGTGGAAGCGCAGTAATGCGTGTAGCTGACCCGTACTAATCGGCCGTTCGGCTTGACCATAAAACTTTCCCAGCACGTCATCTCTTTTTAAGTGGCGTGTGGACGCTCTAGCGAGCACTTGCGGCGCCAGCTTCTTCAGCTTGTCAATGCTATTGGTTTTGGGGCTAGGTCTTTTCTAGCCCCGAACCTCTGGCATTACGACTTTCTGGTGGTCATACCGCGGGGGTCACACCCGTTCCCATCCCGAACACGGAAGTTAAGCCCCGCAGGGCCGATGATACTGCACGGGTAACTGTGTGGGAACGTAGGTCGCTGCCAGGATAAACACAAAGAAAAGGCTCCGGCGCTTCACTGCGCTCGGAGCCTTTTTTGTTTTCTCTACGTCTTTGCGGCTTCGCTCCGCGGTGCATGCGCTCACAGGAAAAATAAAAGGGGCTCCAAACGGAGCCCCTTTCTTGTACAAGTAAGCTAATGCTTATTTTTCGAAGTTCGTGAAGTCGCCGTTATCCGGGCAGACCTGCTCCTCAAGGGTCCAATCGGGATGCAGCTGAAACTGCAGGTGCCCGGTCCAGGGCTCTGTGAACGCCTTCGGATCTTCCATCGTAAGATCGAGCTCCAGATCATTCTGATTGATGCGGTGGAAGCGTTCCACCACGTGCAACTGATCGCTATGCCCGTGGCCGAGGCGATCCACCCACGTCTTGGTGTTAAAGCCCACGGTGTCGACGACGAAGGTGTCTCCGTCCCAGCTTCCGATCGAGTCGCCCATGTACGTGGGGGTGATATCTTCCGGATGCTTGCGCCCATCGGTAAAGATGTGGCGAACCGTGTGGTCGTACTCATAGATGAAGATCATCTCTTTTGGAGCTTGCACGATCTGCCACGGGAAGGGCTGGAGGTAAATTCGAGGCGTGCCGGGAGGGTAGCACTTGGTAATCACCGGATCGTTCGTCTCCGCGAGCGTGTACTCCCCTGAATTCGACGACTTGGCCTGTTTGTAGAGCTGTTCGCCGTATGGCGTCAGAGGAGGCACTCGTCCGAAGGCGTTGACGAAGCCTCGTACGTTCCAGACTCCCACCAGGTCGTGCGGGTCGTGGGGCGGCCCCGGTATGGGCCCCGTCGGCCTTCTAGGCGCAGCGGCACCGGCTGGTTTAGTGTCTTGTGCGGCAGCCCCGGCCGGCGCGCCGGCATTCTGAGCCCTGGCGGCCGAACAAAAGAAAAGTACGCCGGCCAGCAAAAAAAGATTGAACAGCGCAAAGCGCGTTTTCATTCACGGAGCTCCCTGCTCAGTTGTCGCCGCCGCCCCCGAGCGAAACTTCCTGGCCATCTTTCAGGACCTTGCGAATCCACATCGTCGTCGAGCCGCTCTTCGCCGGTCCGCCGATGATCGTGACGTTGTCGCCCGGCTTCAGCGTGCTCTTGGTCCAGCCGGCACGCGCCAGGTGGTTGGGGCTGGTCAATTCGCCCTGCCACTTTTCCATCTTTCCGGTCGTCGGATCCTTGGCCTCCAAGGAGATCAGTACGTGGGGATTGACAAACTGGAAATCGGTAACTGATCCGGTTACGGTGATGCTTTTCGAGGTCTCGTAAGCGGCCGACCCATGATGCGCGAAAACAGGCGCCGAGAGAGTAAGCACGATACCTACTGCGATCACCGACAATAAGAACTTATTCCTCATGCGGGCTGCACCTCCAGCTAGCTGGGGAAGTCTCGCATCTGGCCCATTCGCTGTCAATAGCTGCCGGAATCGCCCGGGTTAAATCGGGGTTAAGGGATCTGCGACAAAAATAAATTGGTTCACTCGCAAGGATCTCCGGTGTATAACTGCGCGTCCGGGCGCCGCAACAAAATGGCTGAATGCATCACTTCAGGCCGCGGCCCGTGGCCACCGGCGTCCATTTCATTTTCATTTCGAACGCTCTGCCGAGTGACCAGGAGACCACCCATCATGAGATTTTCGCTTTCCGTTATTGCCGCTACGGCCCTGGTGATAGTAAGCGCGCACGGCGCCCGCGCTCAGGATGAGATCACCTTCATCGCGCCAAACATCCTTCGCGCTCCGATCGAACAGATCATCCCAAGCTTCGAGGCCAAAACGGGCCACAAGGTCAAGGCGACCTTCGGCGCCGAAGCGGGGACCAGGCAGCAGATCCTCAAAGGCGAGCCGTTCGACGTGCCCGTGGTGGAAGCGCCCGATGCCGACGCGATCGCTTCCGGAAACGTGGTGGCCAGCACGGAAACGCAGTTCGCGAATGTGTCCATTGGGATCGCCGTGCGCAAGGGCGCTCCCAAGCCGGATATTTCCAGCCCCGAAGCGGTGAAGCGCACGCTGCTCGCCGCGAAATCCATCTCTTTTCCAGACCCGTCCGGCGGCGCGGCCGCGGGAGTCACCGTCGCTGAGGCTCTGAAGAAGCTGGGCATCGCCGAGGAGTTGCAGCCGAAGATCAAGCCCTCTCAAGGGGGCGCCCGCGCCATGGCCATGGTAGCCAGCGGCGACGCCGAGATTGGCATGACCTTCGTGAACGCCATGACCGATCCGGGCATCGACGTTGTGGGCACCTTGCCGCGCGAGGTCTCCGCTCCCACCATTTTTGTCGGTTTCGTCTCCACCCGTGCCAAGGACCCGGCGGCCGCCAAAGAGTTCCTGGCATATCTTTCCTCGCCTGAAGCGGCGGCAGCCTTCAAAGCGCAGCATTTGCAGCCGGGCCCCTGAGTCGGTAACGGACCTGCCGCCGGCTACGTCTATATTGGCGAGGTTTGAAAGCGAGAGCGCCGTTTTGCGTGCCCGGAATCGCCATGACGAGCAGAAGAGTCGCCATCAGCGAGCGCATCCGGTGCCTTGACCGCGTCCGGAGTCCCGCGTATTCTATACTTCACAAACGGCTTCGGAGTCGAAACTCCAAGAGATTCCAAGAGAGGTAAGGAAATGCGAAATCGCTTCACAGCTGCCCTCGTGGGCTTAGCGGCAGCGCTGGTTTTTTCTTTAGCTGTCGCCCCCTTGGCCCACGCTCAGTCCGGCCAGGAAGATCCGTCGGCTCGCTGGAGATTTAACCCCAAGGACTTCCCCGAGGGCGGCGGCGGGCCCGCTCCCAAGCACGACCTGACAGGCACTTGGGCTGGACCGGGATCTAGCCCGTTGGTTCCGCGCGCGGGTGGTCGCGGGGCAGAGAAGCCCGAACTGACGCCGTATGGCGAGAAATTGATGAGTCAGGCTAAGCCCATCGGGAAGTACAGTCCGGCGGGCACCAATGATCCTCACGCCAGGTATTGCGATCCGGTTGGATTTCCGCAGAACGCTTATACCGAAGCTCGCGGTCTCACCATCGCCACCATGCCCGACCGAGTCATCATTTTGCTTCAGTACATGAACATATGGCGCGAAGTCTGGACGGATGGGCGGCCGCTTCCTACCACTGTGGGCGGGACCGGGAACGACGCACTCGATCCGACATATAACGGATACTCGGTAGGCCACTGGGAGGACGACAATACGTTCGTCGTTGACACGACCGGGATGGACGATAGAACCTGGGTAACCGGCGCCGGATTTCCGCACACCGTGAACGCCCACGTGCAGGAACGTTATACCCGCGTGGACAAAAATGACCTGAGGTTATCGCTCACGATTGACGATCCCAAGGTTTACACCAAGCCCTGGTCGCTGGGGACCTATAATTACAAATGGATTCCCAATCAGAAGTTCGATGATTTCGCGTGCATACCTTCTGAGGTCATTAAGTATTTGACCGACTTGGGCGATCCGGCGGGAAGTGATCCTAGCGCAGAGGGACAGCGCATTGGTGAAAGGTAGCCGAAACGGCTTGGTGCGCATTGCTTTCAATCTCGTTCAGACGGAATTTCACTTTCGGAGGAGCATGATATGAGGAAGGTTCTGACGTTCGTTGTGGCCCTCGCCGGAATTCTGGCGGTCGGCGTTCCCGCCTTCGCACATCACGGAGATGCGGCATACGACGAGAGCAAGCCGGTGGTGCTGAAGGACTGCCAGGTAACGGAATATGATTGGATGAATCCCCACTCCTTGATCAAGTGCGACTTTAAGGATGAAAGCGGCAAAGTGCAGCACTGGGTCACCGAAGTCGGCAGCACGCCGTCCATGACCTTGCTCGGGTGGAGCAGAAACACTATGCACCAGGGAGACTTGATCACCCTTTACGTCTGGCAATCGAAGACCGGCCTGACCGTGGGGCGCCTCAATAAGCTCGTCTTGGCTGACGGCAAGGAATTGACCGATCGGGACAATAAGAGTCCCTCCCGATACGGCGCGCCGGAAAAATAGCGCCGGTCCCGCCGCAACAGTAGGGCTTTTCATCTCGCGAGCGCCCATTGCAGATCTTGCAGTGGGCGCTCTTTTGTTTGAACGTCCGCTGGAAGTTCGCGCCGAGTCGCAAGAGACTCAGGCCGCTGCGCACATCATTTCGGCGTGAAGAACTCCTGCAAGGCGCGTACGCCCTTCTGGAATTCGTCTTCAGGCACGATAAGGCTCACGATCAGGTAGCCATCTCGCGCGAAGTCAAAAAAGTGGCCCGGGTGTACCAGCACATCGTGCTTTTCCACGAGCGCGATGGCCAGATCCTCATCGGAGCCGGTCGCGGGCACACGCAGCACCGCATACCATCCTCCTTCGCGTTTCAGCCGCGTGACCGCGCCGCTCTCTGGGAACACGCCGTCGAGAAAGGCCAGATTCGACGACAGCCTTTGGCGCATTTGCGTTTGCAGATCCCCGCGCAGGGCCAGCATTTCGGGCAGAGCCAGTTGGGCCGGCGTGCTGGGAGAAAGATACGTATCGCCAATCACGTCCAGCCGCTGCATCGCCGCTTTGGCCAGGCCTTCCGGTCCGCTCACAACGATCCATGCGATCTTCATCTGCGGCAGAAGGGAAATTTTCGAGAGGCCGCTGAACGTAAAGGTCAGCGCCGCCGAGCCCTGCGCAAAACTCGATTGCGGCTCCGAGCCATCCGCGTAGTCCAGGAAAACCTCATCGGCCACGATAGCCATGCCGCGGCGCGCGCAAATTTCCGCCAGCTTCCGCGCCTCTTCCTTCTTGATGAACGAGCCCGTGGGATTATTCGGATGCACCACAACCAGCGCCTTCGAGCGCTTGGTCAACGCGGCTTCCAGCCCCGCGAAATCGATTTGCCACCCCTGATCGTAGAACAGCCGGTAAGGCACCGCGCGAACGTCGGCCAGGTCGGCAAGATAGTCGAAGAGCGGATAGCTTGGCGCGGGCGCCAGAACTTCGTCCTCCGCCTCGCACAGCAGGCGAAAGACATGGTCGTAAGCTTCGCTGGTGCCGGAAGTAATGACGATCTGTTCCGGGTCGATGCCGGCCCCAGCCGTGGAAAACCCCGGCCGCCCGCGATAATAATCCGCGATCGCCTCGCGAGCCGTCCGCAAGCCTTTGCTTTCGGGCTCATACCGCAGCGCGCGCCGATTGCTCAGCGCCGCAAAAATCCGCTCTGCCGGATAGCGGAATCGGCAGGTGGTGGGATTCGAATTGGTCAGATCGAATAGCGGCCGGCTCCGGCGGCGGTGCTCTTCGAGAGCGATGGCCAGCCGGTTCGGCTCCAAGCGCCAATTTGTACGCGAGGCAAACATGCAGGCTAAAGCATAGTCGCAGGCTACGTTACCGCCCTCGCCCGGATCGGTTCCGTGCGCTAACTCCTCAGCATCTCGTCGGATTCAACCTTGCCGTCGCGCAGGTGAATGATGCGGTCGGCGTGTTCCGCGATCTCGCGCTCGTGGGTCACCAGAATAATGGTGTTTTTTTGGCCATGTAGCCGGGCGAACAAAGCCATGATCTCTTCGCCCACGCGGGTGTCCAGATTCCCCGTAGGCTCATCGGCCAGCAGGATCGCAGGAGAATTCACCAGGGCCCGCGCGATGGCCACGCGCTGCCTTTGTCCGCCGGAAAGTTCGCTGGGCTTGTGCATCATGCGATCGCCCAACTCCACCGCTTCGAGCGCCTGTTTGGCCTTCTGCAAGCGCTCCGCCGCCCGCGTCCCATTGTAAATCATGGGTAACTCCACGTTGTGCAGAGCCGTGGCGCGAGGCAAGAGGTTGAAGGTCTGGAAGACGAAACCGATCTCCTGGTTTCGTATGCGCGCCAGCTCATCTTCATTCAGATCGCTTACCAGCTTGCCCGCCAGCCAATATTTCCCGCTGGTGGGCGCATCGAGGCAGCCAATCACGTTCATCAGCGTGGATTTGCCCGATCCTGAAGGGCCCATGATGGCAACATACTCGCCGCGCCGAATCGACAAGTCCACGCCCCGCAAGGCGTGTACCGTCTCCGCGCCCATCTCATAACTCTTGGTGAGATTTTCGGTCTTGATCGCCAGGCTTTCGTCCAGCAACTCGTTCCGAAACAAACTGGGCACGGTGGAACCGATAACCATTATGGGCGCCCCAACGAATGCTTCGATTTGGGCATTGCCGCGAGCCGGCTTGCGAATTCCCGCTCGCAACGCGCGCTGTCGTATTCGGACATTGTCGCGGACTACACCCCTTTCGCTATTTTAGCAGGATTCCGCCTCAATTCCGGTTAGCCGTTAAGTACTTCCGGGCCGTTTGCAGCTCGGGACGATCCGCTCCCGGCGCGCAAATGGAGACCAGCTTGGCGTAAAAATCCGCTGCGCTGCGACGGTCCCCCAGGGAATCCGCGGCGCGGGCCGCGCCATAAAGCGCATCGAAGCGGTTGGGGTACATTTTCAATACGGCCTTGTACTCCACGATTGCTTCCGAAGGCCGCCGGGCCAGCGCCAACATATCCGCGAGCATCTCCCGAGCGGGCATGGCGAAGGGCTCCGCGTCTCGAGCGTCCTCGCGATCGGCGGCTGAGCGCAGCTTGGCCACCGCGTCGTCGGCCTTTCCTTGCGCATACGCCAGCCAGGCCTCCGCTTCGCTGAGGTCGATACTCTCGCCGGAAGGCGCCCCGCCGGCAAGCTTCTGCCGCGCGACTCGCAAGCGATCGATCTCCGTCAGTTTCTGTACGGCAGCGCGCGCCCCTTCCGCGTCGCCGCCGCGCGCCGCGCCAATTGCGCGAGTCCAGTAGGTATAATCCTGCCACTCAAAGCGCTCCTTGGGTATTTCCAGCATCGCAGCTTCCTGCCAGCTGTGCAGTTCCATGGCATTGCGAGCCGCGAACTCATTCTGCTCTTCGATGATGTTGGACTCGCCGCCCTGCGGCACATTCTTCAGTTCGGCCACGAGCCGCCGCGCCTTGGCCTCCTGGCCGCTCTGCAGGTAGGCGTAATCGAGAAAATCCATGGCGTGAAATTGATAGCTGGCGTCCCCGCGGCGCTCCTCTGTTGCCTTCGCGGCCGCCGCCGCCGAAGCCAGGTTCGAGTTAATCACCTCTTGCCATAATCCCAGCCGGCGGAAGATGTGCGAAGGCATATGCAGCGCGTGCGCGGAGTCGGGCGCGATCTTGGCATACACGCGCGCGGCCGCCAGCCCGCGGGGAGCGAGTTCCGGAACATCCGTTGCGTGAATCAGGTAGTGCGCGGCGCCGGGGCTATTCGGATACTTCGCGAATATCGGGTCTAGAATGGCGATCGCCTTGGCGCGATTGGCCAGATCTTGTACGCCCATCTGTGCCAGAGAGATGAGTGACAACGCATACAGTTCTCCGGCTTCGTTGTCCTCGGGATGATCTGCATACAACTTTTTCATCGCCAGGGAGTAGACGCCTGCGCGCGCCTTTGGGCTCAGCTCAGCCCGATTAAAAAATGCGGCTGCGGCGGCGATGTACTCGCGTTCGCGATCGTCTTTTGCGCCCAGCCTCTGAGCCTGCTCGACGTCCTGCTCGCCCGCCGCGAGAGTCCTTGCGTCCGGGAAGTTCCATAGCTGCTGGTACAGGGCCATGGCTTTGCCCCAATACGCCAAAGCGCAAAGGGAATCCCCTCGGGCAGCGTCGTTGAATGCCTTTTCAGCCTCGTCGTATTGAAACGAATGCAGGAGGGCCAAGCCCTTGGCCATCGCGCCCTGCACGGAGGGGGAGCAGGAGGTGGGGAAATTCACTTCGCCTAAACGCTCTGTTGCCCGCGCTGCTGTCGCCGATCTCGTGGCTTGTGGCCAACAGGGTATGGCGGCGATTGCTATCGTCAGGGCCAAGGAAACCCACCGCATGCCCGCCTCCCTTACGCTTGAACCCAATTATAGGGCGAAGCGCCCGAACGCATGTAAGGCAACCTCGTAAGCCCTGGATGCCGTCTCAGACGGCAGGGGAGTGTGATGCCTGGAAGCCCGATTCTTTCGTTGACGCACGCCGCGCTCCGGGACTAAAATTCATATCCTAGCCGCGAAGAGGCATAAGCGATGATGAAGTCAGAATCCCAGTGGTCTTCCGCCATTCTGGGAAGTGCTTTGTTTCTACTGGTGTTGTCCGCAGCAGGTCCCGCATTGGCACAGAATCAGCCAGCGGATCAGCCGCAACCCGCCCAGCAGTCTGACAAAAAGCAGGACACCAGCAAAGCCAAAAAGCCCAGCGAGAAACAGGTCCTCAAGGAACTTGCCACGCCATACAAAAAGTGGCTCAGCGAGGACGTGGCCTATATCATCACAGACTCCGAACGCAAGGCTTTCCTGGGATTGCAAACGAATGAGGAGCGCGAGAACTTCATCGAGCAATTCTGGCAGCGCCGCAATCCCGATCCCGATTCCGTCGATAATACCTACAAGGAAGAGCACTACCGCCGTATCGCCTATGCCAACGAGCATTTCGCCTCCGGCATCGCCGGATGGAGGTCGGATCGCGGCCGTATCTACATCATGTACGGCAAGCCGGACGATCTGGAAAGCCACACCCAGGGCGAGTCCTGGGAACGTCCTTTGGACCAGGGCGGCGGCGAAACGTCAACCTACGCCTATGAAGATTGGACCTACCACTACATCGAAGGCATCGGCGAGAACGTGGAGTTGGAGTTCGTCGATACCACTGGCACCGGCGAATTTCATCTGACCACCGACCCCTCCGAGAAAGACGCTTTGCTGTACGTTCCGGGGGCCGGTCTAACCCTCGCCGAGCAGGAAGGTCTTTCCTGCAAATCGGCCCGCTTCCTGAATAGCGATGGATCCCATATGGCGCCGTCCGTATATGGCGCTCGCGGCTCTTCGCTCGACGAATTCAGCCGGCTGGAGCTGGAAGCCAAGATTTGGCAGCCTCCCACCGTGAAGTTCAAGGACCTCGAGGAAGTTGTCTCCTCGCGCATCGTCCGCGACCAGATCAAATTCGACTACCGCTTCGATTTCATGCGCGTCGCCGGCGACACCGTTTTGGTGCCGATCACGCTGCAAATTCCCAATAACCAGTTGAGCTTTCAGAGCAAAGACGGAGTGCATACCGCCACTCTCAACCTCTTTGCCCGCGTGACCACCCTCAGCGGCCGCACCGTGCAAACCTTTGAAGATACCGTCCGCCGCGATTTCCCCGATTCGCTCTTGCAGGCCTCTCTGAAGACCTCGTCTATTTACCAAAAGGCACTTCCTCTGCGCTCCGGCCTTTACCGCCTGGACGTGGTGCTGAAAGATACCACCAGCAACAACGTGGGCGTCATCAACACACGGCTTGCCGTCCCGCCCTTTGACGATGACGAACTGCAAGCCAGCACCCTGATTCTGGCTGACGAGATTGCTCCGGTGGCGGCCAAGGATATCGGCATCGGCATGTTTGTTATCGGCTCGACAAAAGTCCGGCCGAAATTGGACCAAAGTTTCGGCACCAATCAGCCAGTGGGCGTCTATTTCCAGGTCTATAACCTGAAAATTAACCAGGAGACCCACAAAAACAACGCGACGGTCGATATTCAAATCGTTCAGGGCGATAAGGCCGTCAAGCACGTGACCCAGACATCCGAGCAGTTACACCAATCGGGCGAGCAATTGACCGTACAAGAGTCCATACCGGCACAGACCTTGCCGCCCGGCGCCTACCGCATCGAGATCAAGATCACCGATGCGCTCGCCAATCAAAGCATCTCCCGATCGGCGGAGTTCAAAGTTACGTCCCCGGCTAACGTGACCACGGCAGCGCAAGCGTCTTCCACGAGGTGATCAGAGTGAAGCTGTTGCGAATCGGGGCCTTCGCGCTATGCAGCATTTGCCTCCTCGGCGCTGCGTCCGCCTTTGCCGCCAATGATTCCGGTAAGCTCAGCGGCTACGTGGCCGATCCGGCCGGCAATCCGCAAATGGGAGCGACTGTGTGGCTCACTCCGCAGTTTGCGGGCGGCCGCGCCGTCGAGCTGCTTACCGACGAAAACGGCATCTTCGTGGGCCAGCGGCTTCGCCCCGGCTTGTATTCGGTCAAGGTCACGCTCGCCGGATTCATGCCTTCCTTTCAGAATAGCGTTGACGTTAAGGCCCATCTCAACACCTCGCTGCACGTCGAACTCGATTCGATCTTCGCGGGTGTCGGCCAACTGCACCGCAAGCCCTCCAAGCTGCCCGAACCTGACGACTGGAAATGGGTTCTGCGCACCGCCAGTTCTTCGCGGCCGGTGCTGCAGCTGCGCGACGGCACGGTCATCATCGCCAATCGGCCCCAGCAGGAACAAAGCGACGAGCCTCGTGCCACCGTTGGCCTTACCAACGGTTCCGTTCGGCCTGGCGCCTCTTCCGCCCGCCCCGGAAGCATGGGCACGGATGTCTCCTACGACCAGAACTTAGGCGCAGCGGGCAAGCTCCTGATGGCCGGGGAGTTCGACTATGACCAGACCCTTCCGGGCACGCTGGGCGGCTCCGTCGCAACGCTTTGGGTACCCGGCGGCCAATTTGGGGTTGGTCCCGAAACCACCCTCATCGTCCACCAAGTCCGCCTGGGTGACTCGGGCCGATCGATCCGCACCATGCGTTTCGAGAATTCCGAGCAAATCGGCTTTGGCAACCATGTCGTTATGGAATACGGCGGCGAATATCTCTCCGGGGGCCTGGTGGGAGACACGGTGTCGTCGGTGCGGCCGCACGCCCGCGTAGGCGTGCGAATCTCCCCCCGTTGGGGCGCCGCGTTCTTGATGGAGACCGATCCGGACGCCTATGGCTTCCGAGCGCAAACGCCGGAAGCAGAGCCGGCGATTGATGCGCTCCAGACCGGCCCGGTAATTGTGTGGGGTCCTGGACGCCCGGTTCTAAACGGGGGATGGCACGAAGAGTTCGCGGTTCACCATGACCTGGGACGCCGCGCGCGCATCGAAGGCGCCGCATTTCGCGACGACTCCTCCCATGAGGCCGTCTTCGCAACGTTGACGCAGTCGGCCGATCCCTATTCACCTTCCGGCGGCTTCTTGCCGGGCCCCTTCGCGCACGACGCTGGGGCTGCGGGCTTCTGGGGCACGCGGCTAATCTATCGCGAGAAGATCACCGAGCATATCGAAGTGGCGGGCGTATACGCCTATGCCGGCGCTCTCGCGCCGGGCGGCCAGGATTCATCGCTCTCCAACCTGCCAGGGATGTTCGAAACTCGCTACCGCCATAGCGTTGCCGCTCGCCTGGCCGGCAAGGTTCCCAAGACTCGAACGGAACTGGCGGCCAGCTACAAATGGGCGAACGGCGCCGTGGTCAGCCGTCAGGATCTGTATGGCGATGCTTCCATGGGCATCGATCCCAATCTCAGCCTTTCCATACGGCAGCGGCTCCCCTCCTTCATCATGTCCGGCCGCTGGGAGGCCTTAGCCGACTTTCGCAATATGCTTGGTCAGGGTTATGTCTCCATGGAAACCCAGCAGGGAGCGATGCTAGTGATGCCCGTGGAGCGCTCATTCCGGGGTGGGTTGAGTTTCCAGTTCTAGTGGTCTTTCCGTATTTGGTAGATCCCTACGAGAAAGCGTATTGCCCGTGCGAACACCTTCGTACGACTTATCTATCTCTCTGTCCCCCAAGGGCTTAATCGCCACTAAATTTCATATGGCGCGGTATGGAACGTGCTACCCTTTTTCAGCACGGACTGACGTAGGGCTGTGCCATAGCCATATGCCATAGACATATATGACCCGCGACAACCAAAGCATCGGGGCCATGCTTAGCGCCGTGCTGCTGGTGCTGCTTACGATTGCGGTGGCCGTTTTTGGAGTCGTGAATTTCCAACAGCGCCTTTCCTTCGACGTTCCCGACGATGGCATCACTTGGCTCGACGGTGGGCAGGGAGTTCACGCGGCAGTAGTAACCCCGGACTCCCCGGGCGAGCGCGCCGGAATAAAGCCCGGCGATGTGCTGGTTTCCGTCGACGGCCAGCCTGTCTCTCGCGCCATCGACGTCGTCAAGCGCCTCTGGGGACTGGGGATTTGGTCGCGCGCCAGTTATCAAATCAGCCGCCAGAATCGCGTTTTCGAGACAGCGGTCATCACGGCGCCAGCTCCTAAGCCTCTCTCTCTCGAGAACTACCTGCGCGTCGTCGGCCTGCTCTACCTCTTCATCGGCCTGTTCATTTTCGTCCGTCGCTGGAACGCCGGGCGCGCGGTGCACTTTTATCTGTTCTGCCTGGCCTCGTTCGTCCTTTGCTCCTTTCATTACACCGGCAAGCTGAACGCCTTCGATTGGGAAATTTACTGGGCCAAGGCTGCCGCGCTGGTCGCCGCCCCCGCCCTTTTGGTGCATTTTGCGCTGGTCTTCCCGGAAAGAAGCCTGGCGCGCAAAGCCACGCAGCGCCTCCTCATCTGGTGCTGCTACCTGCCCGCTGCGGCTTTGTTGATGCTTCACATTTGCGCGGCCCTGGGCTTCGCCGGTTTCTTTCCCTCCTTCACCTCGCGCCTGGCCCTCGATCAATTGGAGTTGGTCTATCTCGGGTCTTACTTCCTCCTGGCCGCGGCGATTTTCCTGTATAGCTACCGCCAAACGCCCAGCGGATTCTTGCGCCAGCAATTGAAGTGGATCACCGGCGGCACGCTGGCCGGCACGCTGCCCTTCGCCGCGTTTTACATCCTGCCGTTCTCGCTCGGCGCGGTCCCGCGGCCCTGGATGAACCTCTCGGTGCTATCGCTCGCGCTCGTCCCGTTGTGTTTCGCCTACGCCATCGTGCGCTATCGCCTGATGGACGTGGACATCATCTTCAAGCGCGGCTTGGCCTATACCGCGGCGACCGCTGCCATCATCGCGGTCTACTTCGCCCTGGTCGCCTTGATTGGCGGCCTGTTCCACACGGCATGGCCATCGGGCCTGCTGGGCGAAATCATGGCCATCGTCATTGCCGCATTCTTGTTTCAGCCCTTCCGCGACTGGACCCAAGCCCGCCTGGACCGCTTTTTCTATCGCGATCGCCTCAACTACCGCCGTACTTTGATCGAGTTCGGCCGCACGCTCACGGGCGAAGTGCGCATCGAGCCCATGCTTGCTTCCGTGATGGAACGCCTCTCGCAAACTCTGCTGGTCGACCGCCTGGCCGTTTTCCTGGAAGACATTCCCGGCGACGGACGCCTTCGCCTGGTGCGCTCCCGCGGTCTGCGCGCTCCGCTTTCCGCCGAGGCTCTGGACCTGAGCTTCCTTTCGTCCGACCGGCCGGAATTGGCCCGCGGCTATCTTTTCTTTGAGTCCTCGCGCGCCGCTCGCTACGAGAGCCCCTCCGTGCTGCGCACGCTCGACGAACTGGGCCTCCACTACTTCATCCCTTGCCGCATTCACGACCGTACCGTGGCCGTGCTCGGTTTGGGCAAGACCGTCGATGGCGATTTCCTCACCAGTGAGGACGTCGAACTGCTCTTCACCATCGCCGGCTACGTGGCCATCGCCCTCGATAATGCTCAACTCTACTCCTCGCTCGAGCAGAAGGCCCGCCAGATCGAGCACCTGAAGGACTTCTCCGAAAATATCGTCGAGTCCATGAACGTCGGCGTGCTCGCCGTCGACTTCGAGGGCCGCATCGAGTTCTGGAATAATCAGCTGGAGCGCTCGCTGGGCATCGAGCGCGCCGAAGCCGTCGGGCACACCATCGAAGAGATTCTCTCCGCCGATCTGGTGGCCGAAATTGCCTCGCGTTCCGAGGAAGAGCGCGTCACCAATCTCTACAAGTTTCCTCTGCGCAACCGCAGCGGGCGCACCCTGGTGGTGAATGTCTCCATCGCTCCACTCACCGGAAAATCAGGCGAGCGCATGGGCAGACTGATTCTGGTCGACGACATCACCCAGCGTATGCAGCTCGAAGAGCAGCTTCTGCAGACCGAAAAGCTCACGTCGCTCGGTTTGCTGGCCGCTGGCGTGGCTCACGAAGTAAATACGCCTCTCGCGGTCATTTCCAATTATGTGCAGATGCTCGCCAAGGCGCTGCCGCCCAACGATCCGCGCCATAAGCTAACCGACCGCATCGTCAAGCAAACCTTCCGCGCCAGCGAGATTGTCAATAATCTCCTCAATTTCTCGCGCACCGGCGGCGCCGAATTCAAGGAAGTGGATCTCAACCAGGTCATCGAAGAGACGCTCACCCTGGTGGCGCATCCTTTTCGCGCTTCGAGCGTCCAGGTGGTCCGCAATCTCGACGCCGATCTGCCCGCCGTGCTCGGATCGAACAATCGCTTGCAGCAGGTTTTTCTCAATCTTTTCCTGAACGCCAAGGACGCCATGCCTTCCGGAGGCATGCTCGAAGTGCGCAGCGCCGCCAATAATGGCTCGGTAGAAATCGAAATCACGGACACGGGCATGGGCATTCAGCGCGAAAATCTGCACCGCGTCTTTGATCCTTTCTTCACTACCAAGGCCACCGGCCGCGGCACGGGTTTGGGACTCTCCGTAAGCTATGGGATCATTAAGGAGCACGCCGGCAAGATTGAGGTGCGCTCCATCCCCGGCAAAGGCGCCTCTTTCCGCATGGAGTTTCCGGCGGTAAGGAAAGCGGTTCATGCCTAATGGCTCGATCCTGGTCATAGACGACGAAGCGGAAATTCGCGAAGGTCTCGAACTTCTTCTTTCCTCCGAAGGCTACTCCGTCTCCCTCGCCGACACGGGCGAATCAGGACTCGCGCGTCTCGAGCAGGAGCCTTATGACCTGCTGCTTCTCGACGTCAACCTGCCCGATCGCAACGGCCTCGATCTGCTTCGCGACATTCGCCAGCACGATGCCCATCTGCCCATCGTTCTGATCACCGCCTACGGATCGATCGACATGGCCCGCCAGGCTTTCAAGAGCGGCGCGCAGGACTACATCACCAAGCCCTGGTCCAATGACGAACTCCTGGCGCAAGTGGCTCTCGCCGTGGAAGGCCGGCGGCTGCGCGAAGAAAACGTTCAGCTCAAACGCGCGCTCAAGCAGCGCTACGATTTCCCACACATCATCGGTAAAGGCGAACGCATCGTTTCCGTTTTGGATCTGGTCGCGCAGGTGGCCCCTTCCCGCTCCACGGTTCTCATCATCGGCGAAAGCGGCACCGGCAAGGAGCTCATCGCCAAGGCCATACATTCCGCGTCGCCCCGCGTCGATAAACCCTTCGTGGCCGTCAATAGCGGCTCCATTCCCGTCGATCTCCTGGAATCCCAGCTCTTCGGCCACGTCCGGGGCGCCTTCACCAGCGCCGTTGCTTCCAAGAAGGGCCTTTTCGAGGTGGCCGACCAGGGCACCATCTTCTTCGATGAAATCTCCACCGTCAGCCTGGAAACTCAGGCCAAGCTCCTGCGCGTGATTCAGGAGCGCGAATTCATGCGCCTGGGCGGCACGGAGAATATCAAAGTCGATGTGCGCATCGTGGCCGCTTCCAATGTCGATCTCCTCACCCTGGTGCGCGCGGGCCGTTTCCGCGAGGATTTATTCCATCGCCTCAACGTCATCGCTCTCACGCTGCCGCCGCTTCGCGAGCGCCGCGAGGATATCCCTCTGCTGGTGAATCACTTCCTGCGCCAGTTTTCGCTGGAGAACAATCGTCCGTTAGGGCGGTTCACGCCGCCGGCCATGAAGCTGCTCATGGAATATTCCTGGCCGGGCAACGTTCGCGAATTGGAAAACGTCGTCGAGCGCGCCGTGGTTCTCTCCACGCGCGAGGAGTTCGACGTCGATCTGCTGCCCGAATCCATCCTTACGCGCGGAATGGTAGGAGATGCTCGCCTGCGCCTCTCCGAACTTCTGAACTCGCTGGCGAGAGCCGGCAATAGCCATGCAAGCGCTGGACAGGCTGCGCCGTCCCTGTTTCAAATCATGGAGCAGATTGAACGCCGCGTGATCGTCGATATGCTGGAGCAGACCGCCTGGAACCAGACCGAAGCGGCCGAGCGCTTTCAGATTCCGCTCTCCACCTTGAACCAGAAGATCAAACGCCTGGGAATCGAGATTCGCCGCCGCGCCGGCGGGCGCGGCCCGGACGACGCCACGGCTCACGCCGAAGCCGCCGACATCACCACCTGATTCAAATCGAGAGATGGTGCCATTCCGAACCCAGCGGCGCTATTTGCCGATGTCGGTGAGGAATCTGCTTTTCGCTTCTTTAGCGGAGGCGTCCGCTGTGCTTCGTTGTGTGTCAGGGCTTCAGCCCTGACAACGACGTTGGGAACCCAAAGGGGCTTTAGCCCCTGACACTAACCTAGTGTTCCTGCTTCGCGGCAGGCACCGCCGGGCCGGCATACCCCTTCGGCATCAGCGTCGTCGCCAAGTCCACGCCGGAGAGATCCACGCCCTCCAGGTCCGTCTCGCGCAGGATGGTCACGCCCATATCCGCGCCTGCAAACTGCGCGCCCTTGATATTCGCGGAGCGAAAATTCGCGTTTCGCAAGTTGGCGCGGCGGAAGTCCGCCTCGCCCAGATCGCAGCGAAAGAATTCCACGCCGCTGGCTTCCACTTCGCTCAGGTCCGCGCCGTGCAAATCCGATTCCGTCAGATCCGAATTGCGCAGGTCGGCGCCGCGCAGCCGCGCTCCCGCCAAGCTCGAGTGCGTGAGCTTGCTTTGCCGCAGGTTCGCGCCTTCCAGATTGGCCTTCTCTAGAATCGCGCCGGTAAGATTCGCGCCTCGCAGGTCCGCCATTCTCAAATCCGCCTCGCGCAAATCGGCGCGCTTGCCGCCAGGCTTGCCGAGAAAATGATTGCGGTGCGCTTCGAGAATCTCCGCCAGGCTCCGGCCCTGGTGTCGAATTCGCTTCGGCTTGCGCCAACCGCTTTTCCCCGTGATCAAATCCCAAAGTCCCATTTGCCCACCCCTCTGAAGGACATCCTTCGGCTCATTCTATTGAGAATCACCGCAAAAATCAGCCCCGTTGAAGCTAGCGTCAAACCTAGCCAGACACATCGGTTTCCTCTTCGCCGTTTCAGGCGCTCCCTTCCGTCCCGTTGCTAGAAGTTGTGATAACTTAGAAACGATCGTTCGTCGCCGCGGAAATCGTGAAGCCATGCAACCCTCGTGCATCGCACCGTTTCTAAATTGCAAATCGTCCGAGGCGCGCGCGCGCCTTCTGGCGCTGGCTTTCGCGGCGTTTTTGGCCATCGCCCTGCCAATTTCCGCCGCGCAGGAAAAGCAAAGCGGTGAAATCGTAGCCAATCTCGCCACCGGCCGCGTTGTCTTCTGCGTAACCCATGACGCCATTATCGTCGCGGCCACCAGCGGCGGCGGCGAAGTTGGCTCGCGTCCGCCGACCGTGCTTCCCGTCAGTCCCGGCCGCGTTGGCGTCCTGCTGGGCGCCATCGAATGGACCGTGCCCTCTACCGGCAAGACCACGCGATTTGACGCCGATCTGCCCTCCGTCGCCACGGACGCCCTACGCCGCCCTGTGCAGAGCTCCCCGGGTCCCGCGCCGAAATCTCTGGACCAGCCTTCCGAGATCGAGGATATCGGCGTCGGAATGCTGGAAGAGATTCGCCCGATGGTGGAGCAGATTCACCACAAGCTCGATCTCGCGCCGAATGAGCCTCTAGTGGAATTGATTCTCGCCGATTACGTGCAGAATTACGGACCCGAAATCTGGACCTTGCAATTTCGTGTGCGCCAGGAAAATCTCGGGGCGGATTTCTGGCAGACCCGCATCCTGCGTCCCGCCTACTTCCAGCTTTACCCCCCGGAAAAAGGCCAGGCGCACACTTTCCTCGAAGCGGATTATCCGGCCAATGTTCCCCGGCTTGATTTGGCGGAGCATGTCGCGCGGCGCGATCCGCAGTTCGAGCGTATCGGAAACTCTTCCCGCGAGTCATCCCAGGCGTTTGACTTGATTGCGGCAGGGAACAGCATGAAGGCGCTCTCCTCGCCCGTCTCGGACTTCATGCGCGCCGCTATTCCACTCGCGGGCGGAGACAATCAGAGCCTGGTCATGGCGCTCCTCGATATGGATCGCGGCTTTCAATGGATCCTCGCGCCGCAGAAGCCTATTCCCGCGGGCAAAGCGCCCAGCGAACCCGATGCGCCCTCGCTGCGCCAGCGGGGCCCTCGCCCGCAATAATTCCGCGCCGAACTTTGATTGTTTTTTAGTCGTCCGTGCGCTATTTCGCGAAAGACTTTTCCGCGAACTGCTGCTTCACTCGCGCGCTCTTCTCCGCGACGGACTTCGCCAGCTCCTGCTTGTAAGCAACCAATTGCTCCGCCACTCGCGCATCGAATGTGGCGATGATCTCCGCCGCATAGATTGCCGCGTTGATCGCTCCAGGCTTGTCGATGGCCATCGCCGCCACCGGCACTCCCGCCGGCATCTGCACGCTCGAAAGCAGCGCGTCGATGCCGGACAGGACCGTCGTGGCCATGGGCACCGCGATCACCGGCAACGTCGTCAGCGCTGCCACCACGCCCGCCAGGTGCGCCGCGCCTCCCGCCGCCACGATCACCACCTTCAGCCCTCGATTGATCGCCGTGGTTGCGTACTCATGGGTCAGCGCCGGCGAACGGTGCGCCGACACAACCTCGATCTCGAATGGGATGGAAAATTTCGCCAGCATCTTCGCCGATTCGGTCATGATCGGCAGATCTGTGTCCGAACCCATGATGATGCCCACAAGGGGCTTTACTCTCGCTCCGTCGCTATTGCTCAACGCATTCCTCCATTCGTGGCATTAAGAGTGTATTTATAATCTCGATCGCATCGCCGCAGGAAATTCTCCCCGCCTTCGATCACCCGGTACAATATCCCCCTGCGATTCTCCTCAAGCCTCTCCTGCGTTCGCTGAGCGGCATGCCGCCAACGCAATGTCGCTGCGGTATTGCCGCTTCGCGAAGTCGATGCAATGGACCGCTTCATAAGCAGCACGGCGGGCGAGCTCCAGACTATCTCCCACTGCCGTCACACCAAACACTCGGCCACTACTAGTGTAGTAATAAGTTCCTTCTCGTCTCGTACCTGCGTGAAATACCATCACACCAAGCAAAGAGCCGGTCTTCTCCAACCCGAGAATCTCCTGGCCAGCCTCATATTTCCCTGGATAACCTCCCGAAGCCATTACCACGCAGATACTAGCCCCGCGCCGCCACTTCAGCGGCTTCGTTCGCAATTGGCCTTGCGCCGTGGCCATCAGGACGTCGCCCAGATCGGAATCTATGCGCGGAATGATCGCCTGAGTCTCCGGATCGCCCAGCCGGCAATTGAATTCAAGCACTTTAGGGCCGCTTGCCGTCAACATGAGCCCAAAATAGAGAAATCCGCGGTATTTCCAGCCTTCTTTTCCGAACGCGTCCATTGTCGGCTGGACGACGTTTTTCAGGATTTGCTTCTCCACCGCTTCTGAAATGATGCCGTCGCAGGAGTAGGCGCCCATGCCGCCTGTATTGGGTCCTCGATCACCGTCAAATGCTCTCTTGTGATCGCGAGTAGCCACCAGGGGAACAAAATAATCGCCATCGCTCAGTACGATAAAGGAGAGTTCATCACCTTCTAATGCCTCTTCAATCAGAAGCTTAGCCGCTCCGCTCCCAAACTCCTGCTTTTCCAGAACGCGATCCGCAAAATCAGCCGCTTCGGCGTATGATTTTGCGACCAAAACGCCCTTGCCCGCGCATAAGCCATCCGCTTTCAGCACGAGGGGATAGGGAAGCGTCTCGAGTCTTGCAATTGCCTCAGTAGCCGATGCAAATGTGCCAAAGGATTGCGCTGTAGGGATTCCATGCCGGTTCAGGAACTCCTTTGCGAATATCTTGCTTCCTTCGAGGCGCGCACATTCGCTGGAAGGCCCCACAATCCTCAGCCCACGGCGCTCGAATTCATCGGAAATTCCATCCACGAGCGGCTGCTCCGGCCCGACAACCGTCAGATCCGCTCCGAGCTTCTCCGCAAGGTCCGCTAGACTTCTGACATCCTCAAGATTTCCCGCAAGGCACTCCGCCTGCTGCGATATCCCGCCGTTCCCGGGTATGCACCATATCTTCGATACCGAAGCGCTTTGAGCCAGCTTCCAGACCAGCGCGTGCTCGCGGCCGCCGCTGCCTATGACCAGAACTTTCATGAGCTGCCAACATTATGTCGGGACTCATCGCCCTGTCAACGCTGCCGTGAATGAGAGCCTTTGAGGACCTTCTTGTACCGGGACAAAATTAATGCTTTCATCGATGCCGATTTGAGCCTGACGACGTGACCGACGAAACCACAACCTCGCTTTCGCTGGCCGAGATCGCCCATTCTCTCGCCCCGTATATAGCCGCGCCTCTGGCCGATCCACAGCTCGCAAAAATAGCCGCCTATTTGAAGCTGCTCAGGAAGTGGAACCAGATCGTTCCTCTGACCTCCATAGAAGACGATTCAGAAGTCGTTGCGCGCCACTTTGGAGAGAGCTTTTTCGCCAGCCGTTTCCTGGGTCTAGGAACTGGTCGGCTCGCCGACGTCGGCAGCGGAGCCGGCTTTCCCGGGCTGCCCCTGAAGATCGCTTTTCCGTCCCTGCGCGTAACCCTAGTCGAACCCAACCTGAAAAAGTGCGCTTTCCTGCGAGAAGTAAAGGAAGTCCTCTCCCTGGAAGGCGTGGAAATAGCCCGCAGCACTTACGAAAACCTCCCTTCGCCACGAGAATCCTTTGATTTCATCGCTTCCCGAGCTCTCGGCGGCTACCGCCGATTACTACAATGGTCGCGACAGTCTCTAAGTCCCGCTGGCCGCGTAATCCTATGGCTCGGAGTTGACGATTCCATCTCTCTCAGCCGATTGGAAGGCTGGAGATGGCACTTGCCCGTCAATATTCCTGAATCAAAGCGCAGAGTCCTTCTGATCGGGCAGCCTATACGCTGAATTGTTTCACGTGAAACAATTTCATCGCAGTTCTACGATCCAAACTTGCCATCCGTGCCAATTTGGACCCTCCGACCGCCGCACAAATGTTTCACGTGAAACAATTTTCATCGCCCGCGCAGAAAATTAGCTTGTCGCCATGAAATATCTTGCACTCAACATCTTCTCTCTGCTAAATTGCCGCGCCGAAGCGGCATAGTTCACTAAGGAGTTGATTTGGCGCGCGTGATCGCTGTGGCCAATCAAAAGGGCGGCGTAGGCAAGACCACCACGGCAATCAATCTCTCTGCTTCCATCGCAGCGGGTGAGCAGCCAACCCTCCTCATCGATTCCGATCCGCAAGCAAATAGCACCACCGGCCTCGGCTTCCAAAAGGATCCCTCCCGCCGAACTCTTTACCACACCCTCGTTCTCGGCGAGAATCTCAGCAGAATCATTGTCAAAACCCAGGTCGAGGGCCTCGATCTCATTCCTTCGGACAAGAACCTGGCCGGTGCCGCACTGGAGCTTGCCAGCGCCGATCGCCGTGAATATCGTTTCAAAGAGGTTATCGAGCAGCTTCGCTCTCAATATCGCTTCATCATCATCGATTGCCCGCCCGCGCTCGATCTCATCACCCTGAATGCCTTGGTCGCCAGCGACTCCGTGCTGATTCCCGTCCAATGCGAATACCTCGCCCTGGAAGGGGTTTCGGAGCTCCTCGATACCTTGATGCGCATCCGGCGAACGCTAAACCCGACTTTAGCGGTCGAGGGGATCGTCCTTACCATGTATGACGAGCGAACCACTCTTTCGCGCCAAGTCGCCGCCGATCTCCGAAGCTTCTTCGGCACTCAAGTCTTCGAAAGCGTGATTCCGAGGAATGTGCGGCTTGCCGAAGCTCCCAGCCACGGAAAGCCCATTTTGTTCTACGACATTCATAGTAGAGGTGCCGAAGCCTATATCCAACTTGCCAGGGAGGTAATTGCTAATGGCCAGAAACGCGCTGGGGCGGGGGCTGGGAGCGCTAATTCGGGAGCCTGAACCGCAAGTCCCGGAAGTAGCCCAGATTCCCGTCGTCCCTTATGCCCAGCCCACTCCAGGGCTGGCCGGATCGCAGCTCGTCGATATCGACCTGATCGAGCCCAGCCCCTATCAGCCGCGCACTCACTTTGCCGCAGAAGCGCTGGCCGAGCTGGCCCAATCCATTCAGGTCAGCGGAATCATTCAGCCGCTGGTGCTGCGTCGCGTCGGCTCTCGCTTTCAACTGCTGGCCGGCGAAAGGCGCTGGCGTGCCGCCCAGCGCGCTGGATTGGGCCGCGTCCCGGCTGTCATCCGCGAAGTCACGGACGAGGCCGCGCTGGAAATCACCCTCGTCGAGAATATCCAGCGCGAGAACTTGAACGCCATCGAAGAGGCCCGCGCCTACGAGCGCCTGATGAGCGAATTTCATCTGACCCAGGAGGAAGTAGCGACCAAAACCGGAAAAGATCGCGCCACCGTCGGCAACGCCACTCGCCTTCTGCGCCTGGAAAAACCGATCCTCGAGCTCATCGAGGACGGCCGCCTATCTCCGGGCCACGGCCGCGCTCTTCTGGGAATACTCGATCCGCAGCTTCGCCTTGAGCTGGCGCAGCGCGCCTCCCGCGGCCGCATGACCGTTCGCCAGCTCGAGCGCAGCGCCTCCCGCAAGGCCCGAGCGACCGATGCCGAGCCTGCCGAGCCGCCGCTCGACGCCAACGCGCGCGCCGCAATCCAGCAACTGGAGCATGCGCTGGGAATGCGGGTTCGGCTGCGCAAGCCGGCAAAAAATCGGCCCGGCGAATTGGCCATCGAGTATTACGAGGAGTCCCAACTGGTCTGGCTGTACGACCGGCTTGTTATCCAGAAGTGAACACTACCGGCGTAGTAGTGCTCGGTTGTACTTGTCTCCTCTCCTCGCGCTCTGAAACAATTGCCGCTTCCACTGCCTCCCCCAGCGAGGCCCGCCGAGGTGATCTCTGCCCTGGAAGTTCGGAAAGCGAGAAAGTTCGCCTGCGCCGGCCTGGACCGGTTTCCTCGATAAATCGGTCCGTTTCGAGGGCACTCTGGAGTGTCCGGGAACCTTTCGCGTCGAGGGCGAGATCAAGGGCCTGCTGATCTCCACCCAAACGCTCATCCTGGGCGAAGAAGCTCGCGTGGAAGGCCAGATCGAAGGCAATCACGTCGTCATCTCGGGCCGTTTCAACGGCATCATTCGCGCCACGGGCCGAGTCGAAATTCACGATAAAGGAATCGCCACCGGAGAGATCTTTACCAGCTGCCTGGTCATCGAGCCGGGCGGCGTCTTCGATGGTCAGTGCCACATGGCTGCGGCATCGGAAGCGGCCAAGCCCATCACCATCCCCATTCGCGCCGCCCAAGCGGGATAAATTCCGCGACTCCCGCTCGCCGGCAAAAACTTATATTTTGAGTTTCGCGAAGTGCTGCCCGTTTAGAACCGCCACTGAAGAACGCATCGAGAACCCATCGAGAGCCCACTAAGAGCCCTTTAAGAACGAAGCGTTGCTGCCGGCGCCGCCGGTTTCGCCGCGCCGCTCGTGGACTTGCCCATGGCCGCCTCGACGCCTTTGCGAATCGTCTCGTTCCAATCCTGATGCGGCACCGGCGAGTTTTGCGCGGCGATATAAAGGCGCAGCGCCTGATCGCGCCGCTCCAGTTGCCGGAGATAGATCCTTCCTGCTGAGATCAACGCCAGCACGGAGTTGCGATCTTCCGGCCACGCTTGCGCGAGCTTTTCGTATTCGCTCGCCGCGCGTTCCCACTGCTGTTGGTTCTCCATATGGCGGCAAAGCTCGAGCCATGCCGCGGCCGGCATTTTCGTGCCGCCCGCCCGGTCGTAGTCCTCGTAATCCTGCCAGGCGGCCTCGCCGTTATGGAGCTTCAGGTGTATCTGGCACGCTGTTTCGAGGGATGCCAAGTAAGATGGCGTGTCGCCCTTTCGGAAATAGATGCTGGGCAGCAACTCATACGCGTCGATGGAAGCGGGCTTTTCCGCGATCAGCGCTTTCAGCTCGGAAATGGCTTCGTCCACTTGCCCGTTTTCGAGCAGGTCGGTGGCCTTGACGATTCGTGGATCGGCCGACCAGCCCACCTTATCCTCGATGATTCGGTCCGCCTTCTGCTCGAGCCCGCTGTAGCGCAGAATTAACGCCATCACTGCGCCAAAGCCGAAGCCGCCAATATGCGCCCAGTAGGCCACGCCTCCGCTCTCGCCCGCCAGCACTCCGGAGAGAAGCTGCAAGCCCAGCCATAGAGGCAATACCGCGAAGGCCGGCGCCTTGAAGCGGTAGAGCCGCGGCCGCACAATCCAATAGAAAAATCCAAACTGGATTTTGGTCTTGGGGAATCGCACCAGAAAGCCGCCCATCAGGGAAGCAATCGCGCCCGATGCGCCGATCACCGGTATTAACCCGTGCGGGTACACCAGCGCATAACCCCACAGCGCCGCCACGCCGGAAATCAAATAAAATGCCGCGTATAGAGGCCGGCCCCAGGTATCTTCCAGCACCGCTCCCGCCAGCCACAGGAACCACATGTTAAAGATCAGGTGCGTCCATCCTTCGTGCAGAAAATTGGCGGTCAAGAAACTGATCGCCGATGGATGCGAGGGGTAGAACGCAAAACGCCCCAGAATGGACTCGGCGCGCATTTGGTCCAGCTGGCCGGCCAGCCGCGTCATCTCTTCTTCGCAGCGCAGATCCGTCCACGAACGCATGTCCACGTCCCAGGCATTCAGCGGAGTGTGATCCGGAGAAGAAACCACGTCCCACGTCTTCGCCTGCTGCTGGCGGAAGGTGTCCACCAGCTTTTGCTCCGCCGGAGTCATGGGGGTGCCCGGATGGGCCGCGGCCAGGAGAATGATGTGCTGCTGGATTTCCGCCGTCTGTTTCCCTTCGTTTTCCATGGTCCAGTGCGTGCCAAGGAAAACGACCACGTTCAGAGCGATAATCGCTATGGTGACAAAGGGCCAGCGCCGGCCGTGCATGTTTTCGTGGCTCAGCGGAATGATCACGGCGATGCCTCCACATCAAGATCGAGACTGGGGCCGACCCTGCACTCCAGCAAAAAGCGTCGCGAGGCCTGCGCGGCGCGCTCGCGGCGAAACATCGCATTTATTCTGGCAGTTACCCCTGTCCCTGGGACCTGTCCCTCCGCTAGATTTCCCCTATCGGTTAACCCCGTAATCGCTCCGGCACAATCCAAGCATGCGAACCTGACGGCCATAAGACATTAGGACGCCGCGCGCATCGGGGTATCCCTCCGGCGCGCAGCGCATCGATTGCAGCTATAATCAAAAACTTAGATCGGAGAGATCGATGCTCGAGCAGGTGAAGCTCACGGCCACCGTGAAGGCTGCCGGCTGCGCCGCCAAACTAAGCCCCAGCGTCCTGGAAGCGGTCCTGCGACGCTTGCCCCGGCAAACCGACGCGAACGTCCTCGTCGGATTCGAGACCAGCGACGACGCCGGCGTCTATCGCCTCAGCCCCGGCATTGCCTTGGTGCAGACCGTCGACTTCTTCACGCCCATCGTCGACGATCCTTTCTCCTTCGGTCAGATTGCCGCCGCCAACGCGCTCAGCGACGTTTACGCCATGGGCGGCCGGCCCATCTCCGCGCTTTCGATCGTTGCCTTTCCGGAGTCCGGCGACCTCAACACTCTCGACCAGATTCTTCGCGGCGGCTTGGCCAAAATGACCGAGGCAGGCTGCACAGTCATCGGCGGCCACTCCATTCGCGACGACGATATGAAGTTCGGCTATGCGGTTACGGGCCTGATCGATCCCGAGCGCGTCTGGCGCAATGTAGGAGCGCGGCCCGGCGATGCTCTGCTGCTGACGAAGCCTCTCGGCGCCGGCGTAATTTCTACCGGCTTGAAGCAAGGGCGCATCCCCGAAGACGCTATCTCCGCCGCCACTTCTTCCATGGCCCGTTTGAACCGCGATGCTGCCGAAGCCGTGGCCGAAATCGAGGAGCGCGCTCCGGGCAGCGTTCACGCCGTCACGGACGTCACCGGCTTCGCCCTGCTGGGCCATGCGCGTGAAATGGCCGTGGGCAGCGGCGTCTCTTTGGCCATCGATCACGCCGCCATCGAATATCTGCCCGGCGCCGTGGCCGCTTCGCGCGCCGGCTTCTATTCCGGCGGGCTCAAGAATAACCGCCAGTTCATCGGCGATTGCGTGGCCTTCCAGCCCTCGGTTCCGGAGGAGTTTCGCAATCTGCTTTTCGACCCGCAGACTTCGGGCGGACTTCTCGTCGCGGTCGAAGCCGCCCAAGCCGACGCTCTTCTCGCGGCCCTCGCCGCTCGCAAGGTTTCGGCACGCCGCATCGGACGCGTCCTCGAAAAGCGCTCGCCTCTGATGGAGGTCAGCTGACCTTCTTCCATTGGCCCCGCCGCTTTTCCGCAATCGCATGGATACCATCACTCACGGCATCGTTGGCGCTCTGATCGGCAAGGCCTTTTTCGCCGGTGAAGCTTCCCGCGCGCCGTTCTCCTGGAGCGAGCCGCCTAAGACCGCCGGCCGCGTGGCCATCCTCGCCTGCACGATTGGCGCTATCTTCCCCGATATCGACGTGCTCGCCGGGCCGCTGGCTCACAATAGCCTCGCCATGATGACCTGGCATCGCAGCATCACCCATTCCGTGGTCATGTTGCCCGTGTGGGCGTTGCTTCTCGCGGGCCTCACCTGGTTTCTGGCCCGCCGCGTGCGCTGGCCCGCGCCCAATTCGGCGACCTCGTGGCCATCTATCTCGTCGCCATCGGAAGCCACATTTTTCTCGACGTGATCACCTCTTTCGGCACGATGGTTTGGAGCCCGCTCAACTACACCCGCGTGTCCTGGGACTTCGTCCTCATCGTGGACCTCACGCTCACCTCCCTGGCCCTCATGCCACAACTCGCCGCCTGGGCCTTTCGCCCGCTAAAGGATCCCTGGAAGCGCGCGGTCCCTCTCTGGGCTATCTTCTCGGCTGCGGCCTTTGCCATCGGCCCATTGGTGCGCCCGCTGAACATTCCTTTCTCGACGGGCGCCTCGTTCTTCGCCATGGGCGCACTGGCTTGCTTTTTTCTGCTCCCGCTCCGGCACAGCAGCGGTTCCCGCGCCGGCCGAGTCAAGTGGTGCCGCATAGGATTCGCTCTGGTCGCCGCCTACTTGAGCTTCGCCGGCGCCATGCACCATTCCGCCTTCCAGCACGTCTCCGAATTCGCCACCCAGGCGCGCCTGAACGTCCAGAACATTGCCGCCATTCCCATGCCGCCCTCCATCGCGCGCTGGGCGGGCCTGATCGAAACTCCCGACGGCATCTATCGCATTCAGTTCGATCAGTTGGGAGACGAGCCCTTTCACCTTCAGTTTTTTCCCCAGGCCGCTTCCAATCAATACATCGCCGAGGCGCGCGGCCTGGGCGACGTGCAAACCTACTTGGCCTTCGCCCGCTTCCCGCTCTTCAAATTCTCCGAGCGTGCCGGCAACCCCGTCGTGGATATCAGCGACATGCGCTTCTATGGAGAAGGCCGGCCCTCATTTTCGCCCGGCGTCAACGATCGTCCGACAACCTTCACGTTTGAAGTGGTTTTCGCACCGGACGGCAAGATTCTCTCTCAGGGACGCCTGCGGGAAGAGTAAGTCGGGAAGAGTAAGTTCGGTAGCGGCTCGGTTTGAATATTCTTGATCGTGACACAAGAGGACAAACTTCAAACTGACTCACTGCGGGGAAAATTAAAGCGGCAAGCTTAAACCTCGGCTCGCGAACTTCGAGTCATCTGCGCCAACATCTGCTTCGCACCAAAATCTACTTCGCGTCAGCCTTCGCGTCGGCGGGGAAAATCACTACCTGCCGCATCTCCCCCTGTCCTTCACTGCTGGTGCGCACTCCCGGCTGATCTTTCAGCGCCAGGTGAATGATGCGCCGGTCCCGCGCGCCCATGGGGTTGAAGCGAAAAGCTTCGTGCGTCTGCCGCACGCGATCCGCGGCCACTTCTGCCGAAAGCCGCAATTCCGCCAGCCGCGAAGCGCGAAAATCCCCGCAGTCGAAGCGCACGCGATTGTAAAACTGGGGATCGAGCCGCAGCCAGCGCACCCCCACGTGCTCCAGCGCCTTCAGCAACTCCCCGTTGTGTTCCAGCAGAACTTCCTGGTCCGGCCCCTCGAACGCCACCACGATCTCCGCGGTTTCCAGATCGTCGGCATCCGCTTTCGGCGCGATGTCCACCCGATAGCTCAGGCGAAACCGCGCCGTGCGCAGAACCATATCCAGATAGCGCCGCAGTTCGGTCCCCGCGGCTTCGCGGTCGATCTTGCCGTCATGAACCAGGCTGGCGGGCATGCGTCCTCTCCGAAGCGCCTTACCGCGAACTTACTTCGACAGCGCCGCGCGTGTCACCTGTTTTTTACCTCTCGCAGGCGCCACCAGCGCTTTGATCGGCGACGTCCGGTTCAGGTGCCACTGCTGCAGCACCGCCACGATATTCTGCGTCACGATATAAAGGATCAGCCCGCTCGAAACCGGAATCAGGAAAAACATGCCCGTGAACATCAGCGGCATCAGCGTCATCATGCGCTGTTGCGAAGGATCGGTCACCGTCATCGGCGTCATCTTCTGTGCCGCGTACATCAGGAGCGCCATGGTAATCGTCAAAATGAAATAAGGGTCCCGGCCCGAAAGATCGTGAAATATGCCGAACCACGGCGCGTGCCGCAATTCGATGGTGGCGTTCAGCATGCGGTAGAGTCCAAACCAGATGGGCATCTGGATCACCTGCGGCAGGCAGCTCCCCATGGGGTTCACGCCCTCGCGGCTGTACACCGCCATCACTTCCTTGTTCATCTCCTGCTTGCGCGGATCGCGCATGGAATATTTCTTGTAGCGGTCCTGAATCTGGCGGATCTCCGGCGCTACCTTCTGCATTTTCTGCATGGACCGCCAGCTCTTCACCTTCAGCGGATACAGCACCATATTGATGGCGATCGTCATCACCACGATGGCCCAGCCGTAGTTGGGAATGTAGTGGTAGATCCAGCGCAGGATGTAGAAGAGCGGCTCGGCGATAAATCCAAACCAGCCGAATTGCACCAGGCCGTTCAGGGGCGGCCGCACCGCTTTCAGGGTATCGATGTCCTTCGGGCCCACGTACAGGCGCACGTCCAGCGGCCCCCCCGTGGTGGACCCCACGGCCATCTCCGGCAGAATCTCCTGCTGCGTTTTCCCGTCGGCTTGCAGCGTGTGCGTGGTCTGCCGCGTGGAGAGCGTCAGCGTGTCCGCAATCGGCTGCCCCGGTGGCGCCGCCGCTGGCGGCAGGAACGCGGCGGCAAAGTAAAGGTCCTCGATCCCCACCGCGCCAAACGTTCCCGGCACCGCGGCCGGAAAGTTGCGCTGATTCGGCGTGCCCGAATTCTTGCTGGTGATCGTGCTGATGCTGCCGTCGTGGTCGTCGAACACCAGCGTTTGCACTGCGGCGCGAAATGCCGTCACGTCGCCAAAGCCGCCGCGCCAGGCGATGCTGTAGCTCACCGGACGCCCGTTCTGCTGCACCGACGTGTCCACCGACATGATGTAGTCGCGATCGAACTTCAGCGTCTTGGTGACGTCCAGCTGCCCATCGCTCCAGTGGAATTCGATCTGCGCGGGCGCCGCGATGGTGTTGTCGGTGCTCACCGTGCCGCTCGCGGCGGATGCCTTCACCACGTACAGCCCTTGATTGGCGGCGGACTCCTGTTGCATGTCCGCAAGCTGCAAGGAGAGCGGCCAGCTATTGGTCTGCCGCGCCAGGTCCGCGTTCACCAGATCCAGAACGCGCGGCGGATTGCCTCCATCGGTGTACTTCTTGAGCTGCCAGCTGCGCACCACGCCGCCGCGGTTCGAGAGCTCCACGCGATAGAGGTCGCTCTCGACCACGATATCTTTCTCTCCCGTGGCCGTCACGGGAGCCGCGGCAGCCAAAGCCGTCGCTCCAGTTGAGTTCGCGCCCACCGGCTGGTTTGGCTGCACCACCGCGCCCGCGCCGCCAACTCCGCCTGGAAGGGCGGTAGCGCCCTGTGCCTGGCTCGCCGCCGAGCCCGGCGGCGGCTGCGGCTTCGGCGGGTTCAGAAAATACCAGCCCACCATCACCAGCAGCGCCAGCGCGAACGCCAGCGCAACCCGTGCCTGATCCGAAACTTCCTTCACGAGCCTGCCTCCGCTCGCGCTCCACCCTCGGCCTCATGCGCCGAATGGCTTGCCGCTCCCGCCGCGCCGTTCGAAAGTTCTTGCGCATCCGGCACCGGGTCAAATCCGCCTCGCGTGAAGGGCCTGCAGCGCCACAAGCGCGCCAGCGCCAGCCGCGCGCCGCGCGCCGCGCCATGCCGCTCGATCGCTTCCGCCGCGTAACGCGAACACGAAGGGTAAAACTTGCAGCCCATGGGCATATGCTGAGCGAAAAGCGCCTGATAAAACCGTATCCCAAATAACAGCAGCCCCGCCGCCGCGCTTGGCAAACGCGTTGTCATTCTGAGCGAAGCGAAGAATCTCTCAGTCGTTCTCGGTGTTGTCATTCCGAGCGGAACGGCCGGAGCCTTTTTCTTCCAGTCCGCGCTTTCGCGGACTGGCCCGCCGTGCAGCGAGGAATCTGCTGTTCGCATTTCCGTTCTCACGAGAGTCCGCTCGTCGCGCGCCGACGCATTCAGCGGGGCAATCCGCGCAGCGTCGCCACTAGCTCCGCCTCCATCGAGGCAAACACAGCCCGGGTCATGGCATTGCGCGGATGAATTACGATGTCCCATCCTGGGGAGATCTCCGAACTGTTGCGCCGGACAATTTCTCGAATGCGGCGGCGGATTCGATTGCGTGCCACCGCATCTCCCAGCGCTTTCTTCACGCTGATGCCGAAGCGGCTGCGCGGCCCGCCATTGGCGCGGTAGAAAACCACGAACCGCGCCGAAGCTTTCCGCGCGCCCTTTCGATAGACAGCCTCGAATTCCGGGCGGCGTACCAGACGAGCGGCGCGGGGAAAACCCTGCGGCCCACCCTCGGAAGTTTTAGATGGGGGTGAGGCGATGACGGCCCTTCTTGCGGCGCGCGGCCAGCACTTTCCGGCCCCCTACGGTCTTCATGCGGGCGCGGAAGCCATGGGTCTTATGGCGCCGGCGCACTTTGGGTTGAAATGTCCGTTTAGGCAACGAATGCTCCTCATAGCAGGCCCCAAACTCCTGCTGCCACAGCGATCAAGGGGCTGCACACTCACTGGGTTTCTCCCAGCAGCACACTGAAAGATTCAGTGTATGCGACGCGCTCAGACCGGTCAAGGCGCCCGCGGGGATAGGAGCTAGAGCCATTCAAAACGGGCCCCTCCCCTGCTGCGTTGTCACGGGCGTTTAAAGAACAGGACGCGCTTCTTGACACCCTAAATCGCGTGTAGTATGAGGCCGCTTGTAAAATGGCAGAGTTGTGAGCCACGGGCCAAAGGAAATCTGAAGTCGACGGTAGAAGTGAGAGGTGCAGATATGCGAAGTGTGCTTAGGGCCTGCGTCGTTGCTGGGGCGGGATTGCTGTTTCTTTCGTCGTATCTGTTTTCGCAAACTCCACGCGAAAGCGGCGATCAGTTCACCAATCTTTTGTATGACAAATTAAGCACTCAGGGTCCTGGGGGACCAGCTCCCCGCCGGGATCTCACTGGATTCTGGACGGGGCCGCTCCACGCCACGATCAACCAAGTGCCTCTCATGACGCCGTGGGGACAGGAGCAGTTCCGTGCTCATAAGGGTGTAAAGCAGGTTTACGTCGCGGAATCCAATGATCCCTTAAAATCGTGCGATCCCCTGGGCTTCCCACGCAACATGCTCGACGAGATCCGAGGGATCGCCTTCGCTCAGATGCCGGGCAAAATGCTTGTACTGAATGAATACAACAAGATATGGCGCGAAATCCCGACGGACGGGCCGCCACTTCCGAAGAATGTCGGCGGGAGGTCGGCCGACGCCCCCGATCCCCACTGGTACGGATACTCGCTGGGGCATTGGGATGGAGATTACAGCTTCGTCGTGGATACGGTCGGAAGCGACGAGAGGAGTTGGTTAGACGAGGTGGGGCATCCCCACAGCATCGACATGCGAGTGCAGGAACGCTACACGCGCGTCGATCATAATGATTTGGAAGTGACCGTCACAATCGATGACCCCAAGACATACACGAAGCCTTTTGTCATCAGCAGCGTGAAGTTCAGGTGGATTCCAGAACAGAAGTTCCCAGAGGAGTGGTTCTGCGTGCCCTCGGAGATGGCAGCGTATTTGAGCATAGTTGCCGATCCCGCGGCGAAGGGTCCTGGCAAGCAGCCTAAAAAATAACGGCCAGCGATGACTATGGGCCCTTCGATGTGCGGCTTACTTATCCTTCTAGTTGGGCTATTTTGGGGCAAGCCCGGCGCGGTATTTCGGAGCCTGAAGCGAGCGAATTCCAGTTGCGGAGGTTACGAATGAGAAGCAAGCTTCTCACGAATTTGTCGTTGGTTGCAGGTCTTCTAACGGTTTGCGCCCCCCTGTTCGCACATCACGGAAATGCGGCGTATTCAGAAACTGTGATCGTATTGAAAAATGCCACGGTGACGAAATTGGTGTGGGCCAATCCGCACGCCATCGTGATGTTCGATGCGAAGAATGACAACGGCAACGTCGTGCATTGGGTTGGAGAAGTTTCCAGTCCGCCCGGACTTATCCAGCTTGGGTGGACCAGGAATTCTCTGCAGCCCGGGGACGTAATCACGGTTTACATTCATCAGGCCAAATCCGGCAGCCCGGTTGGCTGGCTCGCCAGGATCGAGCTTCCCGATGGCAAGGCGTTATGCGGGATGACCTTTGGGGATAACGGCTATTGCGGGCTGCCGCGGCCTAAGTCTAAGTAATGAGAAGGTCGCAGAGCGGGAGCGCGAGAGTTGGAGCCGAGCCCAAGAGAACCTTCTAGCGGCTGGGGCGGATAGACTCTCACACGATCAATCACTCGAATCCACGCCCAGTCGTTTGTTCGAGCAGAATGTTCGCCTTCGCTGTGTATCCCCTCGCTGTGTATCTAAGTTCCGCCCTTCGTCGAGAACCGCTTTTCCAACTCCCGAATTTCGGCCAGCCCAATCATCTCGTTGAACTCCTGAAACGAGATCCACTCCTTCGCCATGCGCATCGGCGACCCGTGCTCCCGAATTTCGGCCAGCAGCCTGCGCACCGCCTGCGTCGCCATCAAAAGCGCGCCAATCGGAAAGATGATGATGCGATAGCCCAGCTCCTTCAGCCGCTCCAGCGGCATCGGTGGAGTCTTGCCGCCCTCCGCCCAGTTGAATAGCAGCGGCACGTCCGGGAACGCGCGCGCGACCTGCGCCACTTCGTCTTCGCTCTGCGGCGCTTCCACAAACAGCACGTCGGCGCCCGCTTCCCGGTAAGAACGTACTCGGCGCAGCGCGCTCTCCAGCCCCTCGATGGCGCGAGCATCAGTGCGCGCGATAATCAGAAAATCGGCGGACGAACGCGCCTCGGTGGCCGCGCGGATCTTTTCGCACATCTCGGCACCGGAGACCACCTGCTTGTTCTCCATGTGCCCGCACTTCTTGGGCGTGACCTGGTCTTCGATGTGAATCGCGGAAACGCCCGCGCGCTCGTACTCCTGAACGGTGTGGATCACGTTGAGTGGATTGCCATAGCCGGTGTCCGCGTCCGCGATCACGGGAAGATCCACGGCGCGCGCGATGCGCCGGGCGTTATCCACCATCTGCGACATCGTCAGCAGGCCCACGTCCGGCCGCCCCAGCAGCGACGCCGCCGTGCCAAAACCCGTCATGTACACTGCCGCGAATCCGGCTTGCTCGACGAGGCGCGCCGTCAATGCATCGTAGGCGCCTGGCGCCACAATGGTTTCGCGCCCGCTCAGGAGTTTGCGCAAACTGGCGCGTTCCGTTCGCTTGGCCCGCAGAAAATCGCTCACCGGTTTGAAAACCTCCTGCTTCACGATTGACAAATGTTCCAGCGAGGTCATCGCCGGAGCCGGGGTCCCCACCCCGTGCCGTTCTTGCACGTGCTGGGGTGGTGGAGCCGCTGGAGTCTACCACGCGCGCTTTTGCCGCGTTCAAGTTGCGATTTGGTCCTGGGCCAAGCCGCGTTAGAATGCTCTCTCGCCTAGCCCACCGCACAGCGGCACCGCGGCACATCAAAGGAGACTGAACATGCCCGTCAACGAACTGGAAAGGTTTCTCAACTCTTGGGATCGCGAAGCCGACAATACGCTGAAGCTGATGCGCGCTCTCCCTGCATCGCAATATGACTTCCGTCCCGATCAGGGCGGCCGCTCCCTCGGTGAACTCGCCTGGCATCTGGCCGAAGGCGATGCTTACATCAGTTTCGGAGTCGACCAGGGCCAATTCACGATGGATATGAAGCCGCCGCACGTCGAGCGCCCGCGCCAGGTGGAAGCTCTCGCGCCCGGATATGACCGCGTTCACAAGGACGCCGTCGCGCGCATCAAAAAGCTCACTCCCGCCGACCTCGATCGCAAAATTCCCTTTTTTGGCCAGGACCTGGCCATTCGCGACATCCTGTGGGACATGATCATTCTTCACGGCGTGCATCATCGCGGACAATTGGCCCTGATGTGCCGTTTGGCCGGAGGCCAGACGCCCGGCCTGTATGGTCCCAACCGCGAAGAGTCGCAAGCCATGCGCGCCAAAGCCTCGGCTCAGAAGAGCTCGTAACGAAAGAGTCCGTCGGCTTCACATTGACCATCGCGGTAAAATAGATATGCATGCGCGGAGGAGGCTGGCGTGCGAGCAGCGCCTTGGCGTGTGCCCCATGCTTCGGTTCTACGCGTGGGGCTTTTGGAGTCGGCATAGCGAGAACGAGGGCCCTACGGAGGCAGCGGAGACATCCCAGCCTTAAGGCTGTCGTCGCAAGGTCGGCGCAGCTCCGGCGGGTGCCGCACCCTTCGTTTTTCAAGGGTGCGGGGGTTGCTCCTTCTCGTCTGACGGACGGCAGCAAGGCGCGGAACTAAGCGCCGTAGAATGATACTCTTGTGGACGCTCGAAATAAGTGGCCTGGAATGACATCCTTGCATAAGCATACAAGTGCCCTAGAATGATATCCTTGTGCAAAAAAGGGGAGAGGGGGCCTAGGGGCGCACTCACGAGGCCACTCCATGATTCCAAAGTACTTGCTGCCAACACCCTGCTTGCAGCGTGCACCTCGCCGTAAACGTCGCCCGGCCGAAAGTCATGGCGATCAGGAGCGTTCGCGGGTTAGACAAAGACATCAGGAGCTTCGCGGAACACAGTGCCGGAATTGACCCGACCGAAGCGTTTCCAATCCGGAACTAAAACGCGACGGGTTGTGGGTCAGGGTTTCAGCCCTGACAATAAGGTCTAAATACAAACGGGCTTTAGCCCCTGAACATGCCACGTGCATTACACTAGAACCTGGAACGGAAACTCAAACGAGTTGGAAGCAGGGTCTCCGTCGCACAAGCGAGCATTAACCAATGTTTGAAAACCTTACCGAGAAACTTCAGCGCGTCTTCAAGAACCTGCGCGGCCAGGGCAAGCTCACCGACGAGCACATGGACGCCGCCCTGGTCGGCATTCGCGAAGCCCTCCTCGATGGCGACGTCAACGTGGACGTCGCCGACGAACTCCTGGCCCACATTCGAGCCAAGGCGCTCGGCTCGGAAGTCCTGCTGCAACTCTCGCCGGATCAGCAGAATCCTCAAGATCGTCCGCGACGAGCTCTTGGAACTGCTCGGCAAACAAGCCAAGCCCGCCTTCGCTTCGCGTCCGCCTTCCGTCTGGATGATCGTCGGCCTGCAAGGCTCCGGCAAAACCACCACCACCGGCAAGCTGGCCAAATGGCTCGCCAGCCACGGCCATCGCCCACTGGTCGTCTCCACCGACGTGTATCGCCCCGCCGCCCGCGAACAGCTCGCCCAGGTGGCCAAAGCCGTGGGCGTAAACTTGTGGCCCGGCGCCGGCACGGACAAGCCTCTCGAAATCGCCAAGGGCGCCATCCGCGAAGCCAAGCTCTCCGCCTCCGACGTGATCCTGGTGGATACGGCCGGCCGCCTGCACATCGACGAAGAATTAATGAACGAGCTCGGCCTCCTCAAGCGCGAGCTCCAGCCCAGCGAAATCCTGTTCATCGCTGACGCCATGATCGGCCAGGACGCCGTGCGCTCCGCCGGCGAATTCCATCGCCGCCTGGGCCTCACCGGCGTGATTCTCACCAAGCTCGATGGAGACGCGCGCGGCGGCGCGGCGCTCTCCATCGGCAAAGTCACCGGCGCCCCCGTCAAATTCGTCGGCATGGGTGAAAAGTACGACGCGCTCGAAGCCTTTTATCCCGAGCGCATCGTCTCCCGCGTCATCGGCATGGGCGATATGCTCTCTCTGATCGAGCGCGCCGAGCAGGCCATCGATCACAAAAAAGCCGCCGAACTCGAACGCAAGCTGCGCCGCAGCGAATTCACCCTGGGCGATTTCCGCGATCAATTGAAGCAGGTCCGCAAGATGGGCCCGCTCGAGCAAGTCCTGGGCATGCTCCCCAAGATTGGCCCCTTCGCCAATCTTCCCAAGGACGCGCACGTCGATGAGGGGCGCTTGAAACATGTGGAAGCCATCATCAACTCCATGACCGAGGCCGAACGCGACGACCACGATTTGATCGATGGCAAACGGCGCAAGCGCATCGCCCTCGGCAGCGGCACTTCCGTGCAGGAAGTAAACCAGGTGCTGAAGCAGTACATGCAGATGCGCAAAATGATGAAGCAATACGGAGCCCTCGCCGCGCAGGGCCGCTTGCGCGGAATGGGCAAGGCCCGCGCCGCGCTGGAGCAGATGCAGCAGGGCAAAGAGGTGCCGGAAGAATGAGAATTCTGAAGCTGTCATCACCACGTTCGACCCACGAGCAACGGGTGCCGCACCCTTTGATTTTCAAGGGTGCGGGTTTGGTTTTTGAGTTCCCTCTGGGCGGAAGGATCTGCATTTCGTCTACTAAGCTCGCTTAACAGACGCGTCAACACCATGGAGACCAAGCGAAAAACGAAGCCCTCCAATGGCAGGAGCAGCCGCATTCGCTGCGCCTGGCCCTCGAGCGCCATCTCCGTCGCGTATCACGATCGCGAATGGGGCGTCCCGCTGAAAGACGACCGCAAGCTCTTCGAGTTTCTCGTTCTGGACGCCGCGCAGGCCGGGCTGAGCTGGGAGATCATCCTCCGCAAACGCGAAGAATTTCGCGCCGCCTTCGACAATTTCGATCCAGAAAAGATCGCCCGCTACGACAGCCGAAAAGTTCAAGCCCTTCTCGCCGATGCCGGGATCATCCGCAATCGCCTGAAAATCGAGTCGGCCATCAGCAACGCCCGCGCCTTTCTGCAAGTGCAAGAAGACTGCGGCAGCTTTGCCTGCTACATCTGGCAGTTCGTCGGCGGCGCGCCCAAAGTCAATGCCGTCCGCTCGCTCAGAGAGATTCCCGTCACCAGCCCCGAGTCGGACGCCATGAGTAAGGCCCTGAAGAAGCGCGGTTTCCGCTTTGTCGGCTCCACGATCTGCTACGCTTTCATGCAAGCCGCCGGTATGGTCAATGACCATCTCGTCGATTGCTTCCGGCACCCCGAATTGGCCCGCCGTATGCAGCGTTGGAGAATCCGCGTTTCCGATATACAATGAGTTTATAGGAGGAATTTCCGAGTGCTCGCAATCCGCCTGGCTAGATATGGGAAAAAGAAGATGCCGTGTTATCGCATTGTGGTGATTGATAAGAGGCGTCCCCGCAATGGTCGTTTCACCGAAATTGTGGGAACCTACGATCCCCTCAAGAAGCCGGCTGCAATTAAGCTCAACGCCGAACGGATCGAATATTGGCTTGCCCGCGGTGCCCAGCCCAGTGACACCGTCCGCAGCTTCCTGGTAAAACAGAAGAAGCCCGCCTAAAGCGTTGCACTCTTACGCCCAGTCTCTCATCTCAAGGTAGAAGGTTCCTGCGATTGGAATGCTTCGTCCCGGAGTCAACGAGACACGCGCAAGCGAAAACTCCTGCTGACTGCTGATACCTGCGAATCGCGGAGGGCACATGAAGGAACTGGTTGAAGCCATCGCGAGGGCGCTCGTGGATAATCCTGAACAAGTGCAAGTTCGCGCTGTAGAGGGTGAACAAGTCACCGTTTTGGAGCTCCGCGTTCACGCCACCGATCTAGGCAAAGTGATCGGAAGACAAGGTCGAACGGCAAAGTCCATCCGCACCATCCTCGGCGCGGCTGGAATGAAGCTGAAGAAGCGCCTCACGCTTGAAATCCTCGAGTAAGCGCACCCATTAAGTTGCCCGAGGATTCATTTATTCCCCTGACCCTGGCGCGCATTCTGCGCCCCTGGGGCCGGCGAGGCGAGGTGGCCGCGGAAATCCTCACGGATTTCCCCGAGCGGCTTACCAAGAGGAGAGAGGCTTGGCTGGCGGCCGAAGGAAAGGCTCGCCGGCCTGCCAGGATTCTTTCCTGCCGCCTGCATCTCGGCCAGGCTATCTTTCATTTCGAGGGCATTGATAGCATCTCGGACGCGGAGACTCTGCGCGGCCTCGAAGTGCAGGTTCCGCTCTCGGAGCGCGCTCCTGCCGGCGAAGGCCGTCACTACATCGCGGACTTGATCGGCTGTGCGATCTGGGAAGCGGGCGCCGCGGCCCCGCTGGGAACCGTTCAAGACGTGCAGCGCAGCGGCGAACTTCCTCCCGGCGCAGCCGCGGACTCCTGGGTTCTGGTCGTCATCACCCCGCGCGGCGAACTCCTCATCCCATTAGCGGCGGAAATCTGCACCCATATTGATACAGCGGGACGGCGAATCGAGGTGCGCTTGCCGGACGGTCTGCGCGACCTGAACGCGCTCTGAGGCCCTTGCCACCACGCTTACAATCGATTCGGTGTAACCTCATGCGCGAGCGCGAAATTAGCCTTGCGCGTGCTTTTGCGAGCCTATGAAGTTTGACGTCGTCACCATCTTCCCGGAGTTCTTCGCCGGACCTTTCCACTACGGCATTGTCCGCAGAGCCCGCGAAGCCGGCTTGATCGATATTCGCGTGCACGATCTGCGGCAGTTCGCTCACGACCGCCACAAAACCGTGGACGATCGCCCCTTCGGCGGCGGCGAAGGCATGGTGTTCAAGCCGGAGCCGATGTTTGAGGCCGTGGAGACAATCTTGAGCGATAGCGCGCCGCGTAACCCTCAAGCGGAGGATTCGCCCAAGCCTCCCGACGGCACCGCCGTCGTGCTTCTCTCCGCCTCCGGCAAGATCTTTGTGCAGGAGATGGCGGAGCGCTTCGCCACGCTCGAGCGCATGGTCCTGCTGTGCGGCCGCTACGAAGGCGTAGACGAGCGCGTGGCCGAACATCTGGCGACCGACGAAGTTTCCATTGGCGATTTCGTGCTCTCGGGCGGAGAACTCGCCGCCGCGATGGTCGTCGATGCCGTGACGCGCTTGCTGCCCGGCGCACTGGGGAACGAGGCCTCCTCGCTGCACGAGTCGTTCTCGTCTTCCTCTTCGTTGTCGCCTTCAGGCAGCTCTGCCACTCAAAGTGAGCGCCATTCAACACAACTCGAATCCGAGATCCCGCACGCCGACTTTAACGATCGGTCGCCTGACGGTGCGCGCGCCACGCTCGACTATCCTCACTACACGCGGCCTGCGGATTTCCGCGGCCACCGTGTTCCCGAGGTGCTGCTCAGCGGAAATCACGAAGAGATTCGCCGCTGGCGCCAGCGCGTGGCGCTGGAGAAGACTCGCCGCAATCGGCCCGACCTGCTTTCGCCTGCCAAGTGAATTGCCCGCCGGGGTGACCGCAATCTCGTACAAAGTGAGGATTTAGCCTGTCCCCAGCGCGGGGATTTGGTTATAATCTTTGCGTCTTCTGTGGCGCTGGCCCCACCGTAGCGGGTCTGCCCGGGTGAATCCATATGAGCCGCTTAATTGATAAAGTCCGTTCGGACCAGTCTCGCCAAAATGTTCCCGTCTTCAATCCCGGCGACACCATCCGTGTCCACGTCCGCTTGAAAGAGGGCGAAGGCGATAAAGAGCGCCTGCAACCGTTTGAGGGAGTGGTGGTCAGCCGGCGCGGGCAATCTTCCGGGGCGACGTTTACCGTGCGCCGGGTGAGCTTTGGCATCGGCGTCGAGCGCATCTTTCCGGTCAACTCGCCGATGATCAGCTCGATCGAGGTCTTGCAACAGGGCCGTGTTCGCCGCGCTAAGCTGTATTACCTGCGCGCTCTCAAGGGCAAGGCGGCTCGCATTCGCCGCGCCGAGCGGCCCACCGAGGTAGCCGCCGCAGCCGTCGAAAGCAAGAGCTGAATCGGTAGGGCACATTGTTGTGTCATCCCGCCGCATAGCGCGTGTAGTCCCGCCGGAGGCTGTGCTAGAATCCGCGCCGATGCAGAGGCTCTGTTCCTCGCGATTCGAGCGCACGGCTCGGCACAAAGGCTGGCAGCGTATCGCCGGCTTGGACGAAGCAGGCCGCGGATCCCTTTTCGGCCCGGTATTCGCCGCTGCGGTGATTCTCAACCCACGGCGCCGCATCGTGGGGCTGGACGACTCCAAGAAACTCACCGCCGAACGCCGCGAACTGCTCGCCGAGCGCATCCGCGAGCACGCCTTGGCCTGGTGCGTGGCGCAAGTGGATTCCACCCGCATTGATGCCTGGAACATCTATCAGGCCAGCCGCCAGGCAATGTCCGACGCCGTCGCGCAGCTTTCCCTGCAGCCCGATTTCCTCCTGATCGACGCCATGCATCTCGATCTGCTGGTCGAGCAAAAGCCCATCATCAAGGGCGACGCACGCTCAGTCTCCATCGCCGCGGCCTCCATCCTGGCCAAGGTCGCGCGCGACGCTGTGATGAGGGAGTTCGACCAGGTTTATCCGGTGTATGGCCTGGCGGCCAACAAAGGCTATGCCACGCGCGTTCACCTGGAGGCGCTGCGCGCGCATGGACCTTCGCCGCTGCACCGCTTCTCTTTTGCCCCGGTGCGCAACGCACTGTCGTGGGCGGCAGCTGCCACGCAAGAAAATCTTCCTCTCCCTTCCGACGGCACGTACTGCGGAAATCCCCCTGCCTGAGAGCAATGTAGCGCTCGCTCGCTGAAGCCGCCAAGCATATCGGCTCACCCCTGTGACTAGCGCGAACTCGCCTGCGCGCGTTTCGTTGACGCGTGTTGGGTCGCGTGCTAGCGTGAATCCGGGCTAGTACTCAGCGACTGAGTGCGCAATCCGATAACACCGGTTTTGGGCGGATAAACAAGTCGATCGGGCAGTGGCTGCCGCGGATGCATGCGTTCGCGGCGTGAAAAACACGCAGAAACCAGATGGCTTACAATAAAGCCAAATTCGTCGCCAACGCGCAGAAACTCCTTCATCAGGGGAAAATCGCCCAAGCTATTCAGGAATACGTTCAGATTCTGAAGCAGGAGCCCAAGGATCAGGCCACGCTGATGACCGTCGGCGACCTGTACGTCCGCCAGGGAGACACCTTTCAGGCCCTGGAATACTTCGAGCGGCTGGCGCAGATCTACCTGGCCGACGGATTTGTCACCAAAGCCATCGCCATCTACAAGAAGATTGCCAAACTGGCGCCCGAAGAGACGCGGCCAGTGGAGAAGTTAGCGGAACTCTACGTTCAGCAAGGCGTCCTCAGCGAAGCGCGTCCTATCTATTTGCAGTTGGCCGAACTGCACCAGCGAGCGGGGCGCCAGGAGCAAGCCTCGGCTTTGCTTCGCAAGCTGCTCGAGGCTGAGCCCGATAACCTCCGCGTTCTCTCGCGAGTCGCCGAATTGGCGATCTCGATGAATCAGCCCAAGGAGGCGGCGGCGGCATTTCGCAATGCCGCGGAGCGGCTGTATGAGCAGGGGAATCACGCCGAGGCGATCAAGTACGCCGACCGCGTAATCAAGATCGACGCCAAGGACGGGCACGTGGTGGTCATCAAGGCCCGATCGCTGACCGCCATGGGGCAGCACTCCTCGGCGACTTCGCTGCTCGCTTCTCTGCCGAACCTGGAAGAGGGAGAAGAAGCAGCCGAACTGCTCGTTCACCTCTACTTGCAGCAAGAGCAACTCACCGAGGCCACCGAACTGGCCTCACGAATCTTCGCGCATGACGCGAAAAAGTTTGTGCCCTTGCGCCAAGTGTCGGCCAAACTGCTCGCGGGCGGCAAGCCGGACGCCTCTCTGCCGCTCATCGATTCGATTCGCACGCCGATGACCGAAAAGGGCGAGCACGAAGCGCTGGGCGAGCTGCTTACTTCGGCTGTCGAGCGGCTTCCCCATGTCGTCGAGCCCCACGAATGGCTGGTGGAACTTTACAAGCACACCAGCGACTCCTTCCGCCTGCCGGATGCGTTGGTCAGCCTGGCTAAAGTTCGCGAAGCAGCGGGGAAAACGGATGGGGCGCTGCAAGTATACGAAGAGATTCTGGATCGGGATCCGGAGAACGACGCGGCCCGCCGCGAGCGCGATCGGCTGAAGGGCAACGGGACGGCGTCAGCCAAGAAAGAGGCGCCCGCTCTTCCCGCAGCGGCCAAGGATGAGCCTGCCGCATTGGCTGGGACGAAGGAAGCGCCCGCGACAGTGCCAGCCAGGAAAGAGGCGCCTGCCGCGCCGGTGGAAACGATTTCGGCGGTGGAGCGCTTGCCGCAGGCGGAGGGGACGTCGGCCGCCGCGCTGAGCAACACAACGGATGGGCCGATCGATGAGGAGACGCAGCGATTCATCGCCCAGGCGCTTACGGACGTGGAGCTCTTTTCCAGCTATGGTCTGACGCAAAAGGCCATCGATCTCCTCGAAGTCATCTTGCAGCGAGTTCCCGGCCACGCCCAAACGCTTGAGCTTCTGCTCGACCATCATCTTGGCGCGGGCGACGAGAGGCGGACCGCGGAATTGGCGGAGCAACTCGAGCAGATTCACACCACCCGCGGAAATACGGCCGCCGCCGACCGGTTCGCCGATCTGCGACGGCGCTATGCGCAAGCGGCTCAAACCACGGAAAAGGCCAACCCAGCGCCGGCCGAACCGCCCGTTCCGGTTCCGGTTCCGGAGTTTTCTCTGCCCGCTGCCGCCCCGGAAACGGAGCCAGCCGAGTTCACCATCGAGACGAGCGAAATCGTGGAAGCGAGCGCGGAAGTGGCTGGCCAAGCGTCTTCGGCCGATTCAGCCGTACACGAGCTCGATCTATCCGAAGAGTGGGCCGCGCTGGCGACCGAGCTCGAGGCCAATGCCAGCGAGGCGACTGCGAGCGAGACGAACGAAGCGCCGCCGGAAACCGATGCGGCGCAAGAGTTCGCCGTGCCGGCAGCCGAAACACCCGCGGCTGACGAAGTGGCGGAGATCGAGGATCTCCTTAAGGCCGAAGCGGCAGTGCCCGCTTCCAGCAATGGAGCTTCCAGCAATGGAAACGAGCCGGCCGCGGATTACGTGCTGGAGCTCGAAACAGAGCAGGCCGCGAACGAAGTCGTGCCCGAGGCTCCGCCGGCCACGGCGAAGGACTTCTTCGACGCGCTCTCCAGCGACCTGGACGCCGCGCTGCCCGAACTCGCGCCGGAACGAGCGGCGAGGAACAATTCGCATGACGCGGACCAGGCCGCGAAATCTCCCGCGCCGAAGCCAGCGCCCGCGGACCTTCCCCAAGGCCCGCTGAGCGAGATTTTCGATCAATTCCGCTCTGAAGTCGGCGAGCCCGGCGCGGAAGACGAGGACCTGGAGACCCACTACAATCTGGGAATCGCCTATCGCGAAATGGGTTTGATCGAGGAGGCCATCAGCGAGTTTCAGAAAGTGGCCAAAGGCAGCAGCGAAGGACAGGCCTTCCGCTACGCGATGCAGTGCTGCACGCTGCTGGGATTGGCCTTCATGGAAAAAGGCCAGCCGGCCATTGCCGCCACGTGGTACGAGCGCGCGCTGGCCATGCCCGGACTCGATCAGGAATCTATTCTCGCCCTGCGGTATGATCTAGGAGTCGCGCAAGAACTTGCGGGCGACATGGCCGCGGCGCGCAAGAGTTTCTCGCAAGTCTACGGCATGAACATTGACTATCGGGACGTTGCCGAACGGCTCTCCTCACTTGGAAACGAGCGCTAACGAGCGCTCCTTTCTGGCGCGTCTGGGTCGCGTACTCTTCACGCTCCTTCTCTTCGAGATCGGAGTGGTTCTTCTCTTCCTGCCTTGGCTGAGTTTGTGGGAGCGCAATTATTTTCTCAGCCTGTATCCCAGCCTTCGTCCCTTTCTGCTGCATCCCTCGGTGCGCGGCGTGATCACCGGCCTTGGCGCGCTCGATATTGTGGTGGCCGCCGGAATGCTGCGCCGCCAATCCCCCGCCGGTGCCAGCCCCACTTCCTGAGCTTTGCGCGAAGCCAGCAAATTTATCGTTTGTTACGTGACCGACCGCCGTTCGCTCGAATCAGGCGCGACGCCGAATGCGGAAGCGAATTTGACGCGGCGCATTGAGGAGGCCGTCAAGGCGGGAGTGGATTGGGTGCAAATCCGAGAAAAGGATTTGGCGGCGCGGAACCTCACAGATCTTACTCGAGCGGCAATCGCGGCCAGCGAGCGAGCCGCGGCGGCGCGTGCGCGCATACTGGTGAATGACCGATTGGACGTAGCCTGGGCCGCCGCGGCCGCGGGCGTGCACGCGGGAGAGAGTTCGCTGCCCATTCGCGTGCTGGCCGAAGCCCGGCGCGGATTGGGGCGCGCGGATTTTCTGCTGGGCGCGTCGTGCCACTCGCTGCAGGGAGTCGCCGGCGCCGCGGAGGACGGCGCCGATTATGTTTTCTTCGGGCCGGTGTTTGCGACGCCGTCGAAAGCCAGCTTTGGCGCTCCGCAGGGATTAACAAAATTGGCCGAGGCCTGCGAAGCCGTTTCGATACCGGTGATCGCGATCGGGGGGATTACGGTGGAAAACGCAGGTTCTTGCCGCGAGGCGGGCGCCGCGGGAGTCGCGGCCATTCGCCTCTTTCAGCAGAGCGCCGATCTGGCGGAAATCGTCGGGCGCCTGCGCGGCCGTTGATTTCCCGGCGGCCGGCAACCGGGCGCCGTTCGATGCGATCCCTGCGGGCGCGATCACTGCAATCGGCGGCTTGCCCGCCACGGCACGCTGCGTTACCTTAGCGCTAAACATGTACGCGCTGATCATCTCCAACCCATTCGCCCGCCTCGGCCCGCGTGCGGCGATGGACATCCTCATCATCGCCCTGCTGATTTACTACATGTTGAAGCTGTTGCGCGGCACGCGCGCCATGCAAATGCTGGTGGCTATCCTGCTGCTGATCGTCTTGTACGAGGCCGCTCGCAGGGCCCAGTTCGAGATGGTGGAATGGCTTCTGGACACGCTGCTGCCGTATGTGGCCATCGCCTTGATCGTGCTCTTCCAGCCGGAGATCCGGCGCGCGCTCGACCGCTTCGGGCGCAATCTTTCGCTGGCTCGCTTCTCTTCAACCAACCCCTCGTCTTCGTTCGACGACGTGGTGCTGGCGGCGGGCTACTTCGCCCAGAACCGCATCGGAGCCTTGATCGCCTTCGAGCGCGACGTTGGCTTGCGAACTTATATCGAGAGCGGAATTCCCCTGGACGCCAACTTGAGCTACGACTTGCTGCTGGCCATATTCCGCCCCGGGTCGCCGATGCACGATGGCGCCGTGATCGTGCAGGGGAGCCGTATCGCGTCCGCGGCGTGTTTTTTGCCCTTGACTCTTAACCCTTTGACCTCCAACCAGCTAGGCACCCGGCATCGCGCGGCCATCGGCGTCACGGAGGAAAGCGATTCCGTGGCGGTGGTGGTATCCGAGCAGACCGGAGCAATCTCCCTGGCCGTGAGCGGCACGATCGAGCTGGGGCTGAGCGCGGATCAACTGAGCGATCGGCTGACCGATCTCTTCCGGCGCTTCCGCACGACGTTGACTTTTCCCGTGCCCTTGCCGGGCGCCCGCGTCACCGGGAAGAGCGAATGATGCGCCTGCTGCGCAGAGTCTTCCTGCACAACTGGGGGCTAAAGCTGATCGCGGTGGGCATCTCGTTTTTCCTCTGGGCCACGTACACAGCCGAGCCTTTTGCCCAAGTGGCATATAACGTGCCCGTGGCGTACGTGAATGTGCCGGACGGCCTGGCCGTGGGCGGCGCTCCGCCCAACATCGTTCGGGTGGTGCTGCGCGGCCGCTCCGGGCTGCTGCGACGGCTTACGCCGGCGGACTTGACTCTGGACGTAGATTTAGCCACGGCGCCTTCGGGCGAAGTTCCCATCCGCCTCTCGCCGGGCATGGTCGGCGTGCCTTATGGCACCGAGGTGGTGCGCCTGGCACCCGCGGAGTTCCACATCGCTCTGGTGCCTACCTCGACACCCCCAGAAGCATCCGAATAATCCAATCGTCGTGTTACGATGGCTGGCCCCGCCGCTGGAGGGCCGGCGCGGCTCGACGATCCTAGACATGCCCAAGGAACTATTCGGAACCGATGGGATCCGGGGCGTACCCGGAGAGTACCCGCTCGACGACCAAACCCTTTACTGGGTGGGCCGCAGCATTGGAGGCTACCTCCGGCTGCGCAACCAGCAGCCTCGCGTGCTGATCGGCACCGACACCCGCGAATCCGGGGCCCATATCGCTTCCGAGATCGCCGCCGGGCTGGCCGAAGAAGGCGCCCGCAACTCCTTTGCGGGGGTAATCACCACGCCCGGAGTCGCCTGCCTGGTGCGCAAAGAGGGATTTGCGGCCGGCGTGGTGATTTCCGCTTCGCATAACCCCTACCACGACAATGGAGTGAAGCTCTTCGCCGGCTCGGGAATGAAGTTTCCCGACGAGATCGAGGAGCAGATCGAGACGGAAATTCTGCGGCATCGCAACGGACGGCCGCCTAAGGCGGCGCCGCGGCTTTCGCCGGATCGCCAACTGGATGACGACTACCTGGAGTTCCTCCGGGGATGCGTCATCGCAGGCGCCAATCTTTCCGGCTTCCGGATGGTGCTGGATTGCGCCAATGGGGCCGCCAGCTCGCTGGCTCCGGCGCTATTCCGCTCGCTGGGAGCTAATGTAATCGCGATTCACGACTCGCCCGACGGACGCAACATCAACGCCAATTGCGGCTCGCTGTATCCCCAGGACCTCCAGAGAGAGGTCCCAGAGACGCGCGCGGCTTTGGGCGTGGCCTTCGACGGCGATGCGGACCGAGCCATGTTCGTTACCAGCTCCGGGCGCATCGTGGACGGAGACGGCGTGCTGCTGGCGGCAGCCCGTTATCTGCGTTCCGTGGACCAGATGAAGAGCAAGAGAGTAATCGGCACGACCATGACCAACCTCGGCCTGGAACGCGCCTTGGAAGCCGAAGGGCTGGCGCTGGTGCGCGTGCCGGTGGGCGACCGATACGTGCTCGAAGAGATGCTGCGCAGCGGGACCAACCTGGGCGGCGAGCAGTCCGGGCACGTGATCTTTCTCGACGACGCCACAACGGGCGATGGCCTGCTGACGGCGCTCAAGATCGCGTGCCTGGTGGCCCTCGAGGGCCCGCTCGATGAGTTGGTGAAAGACCTCAAGGTGTTTCCGCAAAACATCGTGAACGTGAAGGTGCGGTCGAAACCCCCGCTGGAGTCCCTGCCAGAAGTGTCGCGGGCTCTGAAGGATGCCACGCGGGCGCTGGGGGATTCGGGACGCGTGGTCCTGCGCTATTCGGGTACCGAGCCGAAAGCGCGGGTGATGGTCGAAGCCGAGCGCGCCGAAGATGTGGAGCACTGGACGGAAAAACTGGCCCATGCGGTTAAATCGGCCATCGGTGCGTGAGAAGCCCTACTCCCTACCTACAAAACCCCGTATCACGATATTAAAAATGTGTGAAAAACCATAGACTGCGGCAGCCGTGGCGAGTGTTAAGGTCCCGAATCTCCTGGCTAAGTAACTGCATTTATGGTGCTTATTTATATATTCCGAGTGCAGGACCAAAATGGCATCGCGCGTGCACCTAGATAAGCACTGTTTCCCGGGGGGGCTAAGATTCCCGAGTTTGAATGGGAATGGTGGGTGAATGTTGTTGCTGGAGTGGGGTGAGACAAGGGGCCCGGAGCGGGCCCCTTTATTTTTTCTGCTCTCTACTTCTGATCTTCTGTTCTGTTTCTTCTGACTTAAAGATTCCGACTACGAGCCCGGACCCGATGGAAGCCGCTCAGGAGCGATCAGCTGCAGCCGGACGTGCTGCCGCAGTTCTCGCACTTGTAGCAGGCACCGTTGGGGGTCATGAGCATGCCGCACTCGGCGCAGGTTGGCGCTCCGTCGTACGAGACTTGGGGTGGGGCGGAGTCTTCCCTAAAGGAAGACCTTGCCGGTAGGCTACTCGGGACTGCCGTAATGACGGCGGGCGAAGAGGCCTCGACCGCCGGTGTCAAATAATCGGCAGAGATAAAACGCCCGCCGAGCCAACGGCCGATATAGTCCAGCACCGATTTCGCATAGGGGATGGAGCGATGACCGGTGTAGCCGGAGGGCTCGAAGCGGGTGTTGATAAATTTGTCTACTAAAGCCTTCAGTGGCACGCCATATTGCAAGCCGATGGAGACGGAGAGCGCGAAGCCATCCATGAAGCCCGATAGCGTGGAGCCTTCCTTGGACATCTTGATGAAGATCTCTCCGGGCGTTCCGTCCTCGTACATGCCTACGGTGATGTAGCCTTCGTGGCCGCCCACGGAGAATTTGTGGGTGATCGATTGGCGCTCGCTGGGAAGCTTGCGGCGATGTACGCGCACGAACAGCTCCTGCTGCTGGGCGACGGCGGATTCGCTTTCGGCTCTTGCCACCGTGGTTTCCTTCTTGGCGCCCGCGGCGGAGAGTGGCTGGGAACGCTTGGAATTGTCGCGGTAAATGGCTACGGCCTTCAAGCCCAGCGCCCACGATTCGATATAGGCCTGCATGATGTCTTCGACCGTGGACTCCTCCGGCATGTTAATCGTTTTGCTGATGGCTCCGGAGAGGAAGGGCTGTGCGGCGGCCATCATTCTCAGGTGACCGCGCCAGGCGATGGAGCGGCCGCCGCCGGGGCGAGCCAGCGAGCAATCGAAGACCGGCAGATGCTCGGGATTTAGGCCGGGGGCGCCTTCGATGGTGCCTTCGGCGTCGATGTGCGAAACAATCTGCGAGCTCTGCTCGGGCGAATATCCCAGACGCATGAGGGCCTGCGGAACCGTGTTGTTCACGATCTTGATCAGGCCGCCGCCGACGAGCTTCTTGTGCTTCACCAGCGCCAGATCGGGCTCGATGCCGGTGGTATCGCAATCCATCATGAAGCCGATGGTGCCGGTAGGCGCGAGCACGGTTACCTGCGAATTCTTGTAGCCGTAGCGTTCGCCGAGGGCCAGCGCGTCGTCCCAAGCCTGGCGCGCGCCCGCCAGGAGCGGCGCCTGGACATTCTCGGCCTTGATGGGCCGCACCGAATCGCGGTGCATGCGGATGACGTCCAGCATGGGCTCGCGGTTGACGGCAAAGCCCGGGAACGGCCCCAGCCTCTCCGCGATGCGCGCCGACTGCGCGTAGGCTTCGCCGCACATCAGCGCCGTGATCGCGCCGGCCATGTCGCGGCCGCCATCGGAATCGTACGGCAGAGCCAGGGACATGAGCAGCGCGCCCAAATTGGCGTAGCCCAAGCCGAGCGGGCGGAAGTTATGGGAATTCTCCGCAATTCTGGGCGTGGGATAGCTGGCGTTATCGACCAGAATCTCCTGCGCCGTGATGGTGATGTCCACGGCGTTGCGGAAGGCCTCCACGTCGAACGCGCCATTAGGCCCCATGAACTTCATCAGGTTGAGCGAAGCCAGATTGCAGGCCGTGTCGTCGAGGAACATGTACTCGGAGCACGGATTGGAAGCGTTGATGCGCGCCGTGGCTTTGCAGGTATGCCAGCGATTGATCGTAGAGTCGTACTGCATGCCGGGATCGCCGCACTGCCAGGCCGATTCGGAAATGCTCTTGAGCAGATCGCGGGCGCGGAGCTTTTCGGCGGGCGAGCCGTCGTGGACATTCCGCGTCCACCAGTCGCGATCGCCCTCCACGGCTTGCATGAATTCGTCGGTGACGCGCACGGAGTGGTTGGCGTTCTGGAAGAAGACCGAGCTGTAGGCTTCGCCATCAATCGAGCTGTCGTAGCCCTGCTCGATCAGCACGTGCGCCTTGCGCTCCTCGCGCGTCTTGCTCTTGATAAACTCCATGATGTCCGGATGATCGGCGTTGAGGATGACCATCTTGGCGGCGCGGCGCGTTTTGCCGCCGCTCTTGATGACGCCGGCGAAGGCGTCAAAACCCCTCATGAAGCTGACCGGCCCGGATGCGGTGCCGCCATCGGAGAGGGCTTCGTGGCTTCCGCGCAACGATGAGAAATTCGTGCCCGTGCCGGAACCCCACTTGAAAAGCATGCCCTCGGTCTTCACCAAATCCATGATGGACTTCATATCGTCCTGCACGGAGTTGATGAAGCAGGCCGAGCATTGCGGCTTGGGCTGCGCGCCCACGTTGAACCACACGGGCGAATTGAAGCTCATCTTTTGCTGGACGAGGAGGTGCGTCAGGTCGTCACGGAAAGCATCGCGCGAGGCGGTGGAGGCGAAATACCCGCCGTTCTCACCCCAGCCGACAATCGTATCGACCACGCGGCCGATCAATTGCCGCACGGAAGTTTCGCGCTTGGGCGTGTCCAGCTTGCCGTGGAAGTACTTCGACGCGACGATATTGGTCGCCGTCTGGGACCAGGATTTGGGAACCTCCACGTTTTCCTGGCGGAAGATCACCTGCCCCTTTTCGTTGCCGATCTGGGCGACGCGCCGTTCCCATTCCACGGCGTCAAAAGGAGATACGCGCCCGTCGGTAAAATAGCGTTTGAAATCCAGCCCGGACTTCGGGCGGGGTTCCGACGTAGTTGTGGTGGTAACCTTGCTGTTCTGGAGCGCCATTTGGGGATCCGCCATTGCTACTTCCCTCCTATTTTAACAGTCGAAAAAGCTGCTGCAACCGCGTCTCGGTGTATGGCAAAAAGCCTCGTTTTTTAACCCATCCAAAAAAAGCGCAAATGCCACCGCTCGGGCCGGTGCAGAGCAGGTTTATTACCCTCAGCTCTTAGCCGGCGATGGGTGACAAGCCAATTCGGTAGTTCTCTTTTTGAGATTGCGCGCGATACCTGGTTGCGCTTGGTTAGCGCCAGCAGGTGACGAGAACATAGGCGAGTGGCCGGAGGGTTGTCAAGAAGAATTGGAGCGGTTTGTGCAAAATATTGTTAGCACTCTATCTAACCACCACCATTACTAGTATGGCATCTCCAGGCGCTGAATGTGGATTTCACAGCCATTTCACAGGCTCTTGTGGAAAATGTCTTCGGCGATAGATCCTCGGAAGCCGCCCCCACAAAAAGCCGGGCGTCCGCTTTTGGCGTGGGAATCATCGTATGTATAGACGCGGTAACCGGCTCTCAAGAAAGCGGCCCATACCATGTTTCCACCCTTGGCAAGGCGGGAAGAATACCCGTTTGCTTCCTGGCTCTCTGGTGAGATAATCACCCTGCTTACCCACCCTGAACGAAAAACAAGGCCACGGGGACCCGCCCCCGTTTGGAAAAGGATGCGGCAAAGTACACAGGTCGGCTTCGGCTTGCTGGCCATTCTGGCTGCCGGGATGACACTGTGTGCAATGTGGCCGCCGGCCATGGCCTCGAGCGACTCCGAGCACGAGGACCAAGGGCAATCGCAATCGCAAATTCCCCTCACCGCGCAGGAGATCCGCAATCTGGTCGACCGCGCCATCGAGAATCAGCATCGCAACGACGTCCTGCTAGATCAATACGCGCGCACAGAGCACGAAGTCCTACAGGGAACGGGCAAAGAACCGAACCGAGAGATCGTGCGCCGGCTGATTCCGGCGGGCATGTTGGTCCTGCGCGTGGAGCTGGAACACAACGGCAAGACGACCGATGCCTCGTATCTCGACGAGCAGTGGCGCACGGTGGCACAGGCCCTGCGGGCTTCGGCTCGGGGAGAAGAGATCCGCGGCGCTGGTCTGTACGAGGGCGAGCGGCACAGGCACCAGCGCGCCGAGATGGTGGGCGAAATCGGCAAGGCATACGTGTTTACCTGGGCCGGGCGGGTCACGATAAACGGCCGCACTGTGGTGAAGCTGAATTTTGAGCCAGACCCGGCCTACCGGTCCACGGAACGGTTTGCGCCCGTCTTCAGGCACAGCAAAGGAACCGCCTGGGTGGATGAGTCCAGCGCGCAAATGATCAAGGCCGAGGCGGAGCTAACCGACGATGTTTCCTGGGGCGGCGGCTTGATCGCCAAGCTCTATCGCGGAGGGCGATTCCGTTACGAGCAGCACGAAGTCTCGGACGGCGTTTGGATGCCCACGTATTATTCCTACGACTTTGACGGGCGCAAGTTCGTCTTCAGCCTGAGCGCGCACGATCGCTCCGAGTACTCGGAATACTTGCACGTGGGCAGCCCGGAGGAAGCTCTTCTGGTGGTGCGCCGCGAGCATCCCAAGATTTTCGCGAACGCCAACTAGCCCGCGCGCCGTCACGGCGTCTTGCTAAGCCGCACCGATCAAGAAGCGGGAACCAGCTTTCCCGAACCCGGTTCGGATTCGTACTCCACTCGCATCAGCCAATCGTAGTGAAACCCTTCGGCAGCTAGCCAGGCTTCGACGGTCTCGCGGTCGGGCGCTTCAAATTCGGCGAGCATCTTCCCTTCCACCATGTTCACCTGCACGCGCCGCGCCTGGACGCGGCTCGACGAGAATATGCGTTCGCTGAGCTGGCTGGCGCCTTGGCGCGTGAGGCAGGCGAGGGTGTGCAGGGAGAGATAGCGCGGCATCGAGCCTCCTAAGCTTACAGCGAATCGACACAATAACGAGGTGCGGTGCGGGGTGCAAGCCGTCGGGGAGACCGCATCTCTCGACGTGCCGCGCTGAAGACCGCGGCGCTACGCTCAAACCTTAATCTTCGGAGCGCGCGCCTAGCGGGACGCGGGCGGACGTTGACGCTTTGGCGCCAGGGGAGAGCCGGCTACGCCCGAGGAGGGATAAAATTAGGGCAACGGTAGGGTTTGTTTCGAGGCTGAAAACATGCGAAAACTTCGTTTTGAGGCAGGGATTATCCTGTTGGTTCTGGCGGCGTGCGCCGCGGGCATCGGCAACACCAAACCCGTGGACGGCGTGCTGGGCGGAATCGTGCTGAACGCCAAAGGCGCGCCGGTAAACGCCGCGGAAATCCTCTGGCAATCGGCGGACGGCACAGCCCCGCACGCCACGCGTACCGATGCCGGCGGACGATTTCGCATCGCCGGGATTCGCCAGGGACTTTACGACGTGCGCGCGCAAGCGGCGGGAATGACTTCGGAGTGGCAGCACAATGTGGTGGTGCGCCCCGGAGGGGAGGCCAGCGTGACGCTGCGCCTATCTCACCGCATCCCGCGGCCGGCCAGCTTGCCTTCGAACGGCGGCGGTATCCAATCGTACTAAAACGCCGGTACTTCGTTTTTAGGCCTACTGATCCATAGCCCGCGCCGCATCGTGTTGCGATGATGATCGCGGGTTGGGAGCCGCTGCGGGGACGACGGCTCGAGAAATCGAAGTCGTAGGCAGCTACCCAACCCGCCAAATTCCTCGCTTTCGGTCAAGCCTTTCCGCTCAGCCTTTCGGTTCAGCCTTTCAGCCCCTTTCAACGCTGGAAACACTCTCGGCAACACGCCGCGCACCTGGGCATCTAACCAGTGATGCCACGAACCGTCATTGGCGGCGGAAAGGCGCCGGGCTTCAAGTGCTTCGTATACAGGGGATTCCGCCAAAATCTTAGCCGCACAGTGCGGAGCGCGGCCCTATTCGGGCTGGCGGCCTTCGTAGCCGGATTTGCCTGGAGCGCGGGTGCGAAAGCCCGGGCGCGGAAAGCGGACGATACCGGCGCGAAATTGACCGCCAGCGTGATGAACGATCCCGAGGCGCTCGGCGGATTTCAGCTTCTCTACGAGCTGAAATTCGACGAGGCCCGCCAGCGGTTTATGAAGTGGGAGCAGGAGCGGCCCGCCGAGCCTTCCGGGCCGGCCATGGAGGCGGCTGCCGACCTTTTCGAGGAGTTCTATCGCAAGGGGGTGCTGACGTCGGACTTTTTCCTGGACGACAAGCGGCTGCTCGGCGGAATCAAGGGCGAACCGGATGGCGATCTCGAACGGCAATTCGCTTCAGCGGTGGGGCGTGGGCAGAAGATGGCCCGCGCACGTTTGCAAGAGCAGCCAGAGGATCCCAATGCGCTGTTTGCGCTCACGTTGATCGAGGGCATGCAGGCGGACGATCTCTTCCTGATCCAAAAGCGGCAGATCGAGAGTTTGCACCATTTGCGGGAGGCGGATCGGCGCGCGCGCATGCTGCTGGAAGTGGCGCCCGATGCGGACGACGCCTACGTCGCGCTGGGCGCCGCGAACTACATCATCGGGTGCCTGCCCGGGTATAAGCGGGCCGTGCTGTGGTTCGGCGGGGTTCACGGCGACAAGGATCTCGGAATGCAGCAACTGGCCCGCGCGGCGGCGAGCGAGCATGCGCATTACCTGCGGCCGTACGCCCGGCTGATGCTGGCCCTGGCGTCGATGCGGGAGATGAATACCGACGTGACGCGGCAGCAACTTCAGGACTTGGTGATGGAGTTTCCGGAGAATCCGCTGTTTGCGAAAGAGCTGGCCAAGGTGACGCCGGTGATCACCGGCATTGCGCCCTTCGACGGGGCTCAATCGGCGCCGGCGCAATAAGCGGCGAGGCGAGCGCGAGGAGCTAACGAGATTCGGAGGCGCTTCGGGAAGCGTTCTCGAGCAACTCTTTGCCGGTAAACAAAGCGTAGTAGGGATACTTCTGGCGCAGCTTTTCCGAGCCGCCCGCTTCACGATCGACGATGCTGAGCACGGCCGCGACGTGCAGGCCGGCATCCTCGACAATCTTCAGCGCTTCCAACGTGGATTCGCCCCTGGTGCAAACGTCGTCGATGATCACCACGTCGCGGACCTTCTGGAGATCGAGGCCCTCGATTTGCTTTTCGAGGCCGTGCGCCTTGGCCTGCTTGCGGATGAGGAAAGCGGGCAGCGGGCGGCCGCGGCCTTCTTTCGCGCGAAGATGGCTGACGGCGGCGACGGCGGCCACAATGGGATGCGCGCCGATTGGAGGGCCGCCGATGGCGTCGGCCTTGATGCCGTGCTCCGCGAGGAGATCGAGCACCGCGTGGGCGGTGAGAAAAGCGCCCTCGGGATCGAGCGTGGTGCGCTTGCAATCGAAATAGTAGTCGCTCTCCTGGCCCGAAGAGAGCTTCACTTTGCCCCAGACGACGGACTTGCGCTGCAAAAGCTCTTTGAGCTGCTGCCTAGTCGAATCCATTTTTCGCACCTGCTCCAGACCGCGACACTATAACAATTTTGCCGTTCACGCGCCGCTTGTCTTGACCCTGCTGGAAACGATTTGCTAGCGTTAGGGCTTCGCTCCGGATTTCGCGCTGGATCGAGGTTAGAGCGCAGTCGCGCCCCAATTACTCATGGATACCATACAAGTCACGCTGCCGGACGGCTCGAAGCAAGAGGTCCCGCGCGGCACCACGCCCGCGGAGATCGCCCGCAAGATCTCGCACGGCCTGGCGCGCGAGGCGCTGGTGGCGCGCGTGGATGGCGAGCTGATCGATCTTTCGCGGCCTCTCGAAGAGAATGCGTCGCTGCGGATTCTCACCTCGAAAGACCCCGAGTCTCTGCAAGTGTTCCGGCATTCGGCGGCGCACTTGCTGGCCGCGGCCGTGCTGGAGCTTTTTCCCAACGTGAAGCTGGGCATCGGCCCGCCCATCGATAACGGCTTCTTCTACGAATTTCTGCGCGAGCAGCCCTTCACGCCGGAAGACCTGGAGCGCATCGAGAAAAAGATGCACGAGATAGCGGCGCGCGACGTGCCCAACGAACGCAAGATGATGCCCAAGGCCGAGGCCATCGAGCTCTACAAGAACTGGAATCAGGGATTCAAGTGCGAATTGGTGGAGGAAAAGGCCGTCGAGCCGATGGTCTCTTTTTACGCCACGGGCAAGTTCATCGATTTTTGCCGCGGGCCGCACATCCCCAGCACAGGGCGCATCCGGGCGTTCAAATTGATGAACGTGGCGGGCGCCTACTGGAAAGGTCAGGAAGGCAATCCGCAGATGCAGCGCGTGTACGCCGCCTGCTTCTTCACGCAGCCGGAACTCGATGAGTATTTGCACCGGCTGGAAGAGGCCAAGCGGCGCGATCACCGGCGGCTGGGAACGGAGCTCGATCTTTTCAGCATTCAGGAGGAGGCTGGGCCGGGGCTGATCTTCTGGCATCCCAAGGGCGGCTTGGTGCGCAAGCTGATGGAAGATTGGCTGCGCGACGAACTGCTGCGCCGCGGCTACAATCTGGTCTACACGCCGCACATCATGCGGCTGGAGCTGTGGAAGACCAGCGGGCACGCCAATTTTTATCGCGAGAATATGTTTGGGCCGATCGAAGTGGAGAAAGACGACTACCAGCTCAAGCCCATGAACTGCCCGGGGCACATTTTGATCTACAAATCGCGCATGCGCAGCTATCGCGATTTGCCGGTGCGGCTGGCCGAGCTGGGCACGGTCTATCGCTACGAGCGCTCCGGCGTGCTGCACGGGCTTTTGCGCGTGCGCGGCTTCACGCAAGACGACGCGCACATCTTCTGCATGGCCAGCCAGATCGAAGCCGAGGTCGAGGCCTGCATCGACTTCGCTTTCGCGGTGATGAAGACGTTTGGGTTCTCGCGCTACCAGGTGGAGCTTTCGGAGTGGGATGCGGCGCATCCGGAGAATTACGCCGGTTCGCGCGAGGATTGGGAACGCTCCACCAGCGCGCTCTCCACGACGCTCGAACGCATGCAGGTTCCCTTCAAGCGCATGGAGGGCGAGGCGGCGTTCTACGGGCCGAAGATCGACGTAAAGCTGATCGACGCCATTGGGCGTCCCTGGCAGCTCACCACCGTGCAGTTCGATTTCAATCTGCCGCAGCGATTCGGCCTGGAGTACGTGGGCGAAGACGGCAGCCGGCATCAGCCGCTGATGGTGCACCGCGCGCTGTGGGGTTCGGTGGAGCGATTCTTCGGCATCCTCATCGAGCACTATGCCGGGGCGTTTCCGCTGTGGCTGGCGCCGGTGCAGGTGGCCGTGCTGCCGGTGAGCAACAAGTTCATGGATTACGCCAAGGCCGTCGCGGCGGAGCTGGGCGCCGCCGGGATTCGCGCCACGCTGGACGACCGCAACGAGAAATTGCAGGCCAAGATTCGCGATTCGGAGATGCAGAAGATTCCCTACATGACCGTGGTGGGCGGCAAGGAAGCCGAGTCGCGCACGGTTTCCGTGCGGCATCATGGCCAAGGCGACGTGGGCGCGCAGCCGCTGGCGGAATTTGTCGCGAAATTGCGCGAAGAGGCCGCCGCCCGCACCACCTCCTAGGCTTTTCCTACTTTTTCCTCAGGCGCGGCGTGCCGGTGTTGCCCGGGACACCATGCTAGAATCGCGAAACACCGAAGAAAGGAAACGAGCCGATTGGGCCTTTCACAACCACCGCGTCCTGAGCGCAAGACGGGGATCCTGCCTTCGCAGGAGATCCGTGAACTGATCGCCAACGGCAAAATTCGCTCGTCGGCGGAGATTTCCGACGCGCAAATTCAGCCCGCCTCCATGGACTTGCGCCTGGGGAGCATTGCCTATCGCGTGCAGGCCAGCTTTCTTCCCGGACGCTCGGTGACGCTGCGGGACAAGATCGCGGAGCTCAAGATCGCGGAGTATGACCTGAGCCGGCCGGCGCTGCTGGAAACGAACGCGGTTTACGTGGTGCCGCTGCTGGAAAGCCTCTCCTTGCCGCACGATATTGGCGGGAAGGCCAATCCCAAGAGCACCACCGGGCGGCTGGATATTTTCACGCGGCTGATCACCGACGGCGGGCTGGAGTTCGAGTACGTGCTGAAAGGCTACTCGGGCGATCTGTATGTCGAGATCGTGCCGCGGACCTTCCCCATCGTCGTCGCCGCGGGAACCAAGCTCAATCAGCTTCGTTTTATCCGCGGGAACCCGGTATCCACGGACGGAATTCTCGAACAGTTGGCCGAAAAAGAGCGGCTGGTTTACTACGAGAATGGAGACGGGCCGGCTGAGGCGGTGATCGAGCGCGGACTAAAAAATCTGGTGGCGCGGCAAGGCGGAGATCAGCAGGCGGTGATCGACCGGGGCCTGCGCACCACTACCGACTTCGAGGGTAGCGCCGAAAGCATCGTGGCCTACAAGGCCAAGAGGCATTGCCCGCCCGTGGATTTGAGCAAGGTGCGCGCTTACGATGCGGCTGACTTCTGGGTCCCGATCTACAGCCCGAGATCGAAGAGTGTGGTTCTCGACCCGGGGGATTTCTACCTCATGGCCTCCAAGGAACGGTTCTCCGTGCCGCCTTCGTACGCCGCGGAGATGGAGCCCTTCGACCAATCGATTGGCGACTTCAGCGTGCACTATGCGGGCTTCTTCGATCCGGGCTTCGGTTATGGCGCAGGGGGCGAGATCAAGGGCACCAAGGCGGTGCTGGAAGTCCGCGCGCATGAGGTGCCGCTCCTGCTGGAGGACCGGCAGATCGTAGGGCGACTCATCTATCACCGTATGGCCAACGCTCCGGAGAAGCTCTACGGGCAGGCGATTGGCTCGTCTTACCAGCAGCAGGGGCTGGCCCTCAGCAAGCAGTTCAGGGCGCTGGAAACTGCCCGCTCCGCTGTCCCGAAATAGCAGCACATCCAAAGCAAGAGAGCTTCTTCGGGCCGGAGACGGCCCTCAGAATAACAAGACGCGGCGATCGCGTCGGGGCGGTGGCGTTGTCCTCCGCCTCACGGTGCGCATCGCATAAGAGCAGGGCGCAGCCGAGGCGGCGGAATCGACCAGGATTTTTTTCGGTTCTTCCAGCCGCCGAGGCACACACTGACCGGGCCAGTCCCGAGGGTTCGGACACATGGAGCGGGCCAATGGAACGGGAAATGATTGCCAGAGGTAACCGTGCTATACTTTTGGCCCTTCCCCCGTTCAGATGGCGGGGGAGGACGGCAGTCCAAAGCGCCGCTGCGGAGGTGGGTTTATCGCTGAACGAAGTTTTCGAGCCACAGAACGAACCCGGATAAACGAACGCATCCGGGCCCGGGAAGTTCGCGTAATAGATGACGACGGCGGGCAATTAGGTGTAATGCAGCCGTTCGAGGCGATGCGCGTGGCTCGCGAGCGCGGCTTGGACCTGGTGGAGATTTCGCCCAACGCCGACCCGCCGGTCTGCAAGATCACCGATTACGGGAAATTTCTCTATCAAGCCAACAAGAAGGCGCACGAGCAGCGCAAGCACCAGAAGGGCACGCAGCTCAAGGAAGTGAAGTTTCGGCCGGCAACCGCCGAGCACGATTATCAGGTGCGGAAGAACCAGATCATCAAGTTTCTCGGCGAAGGCCATAAGGTAAAGGCGATGATTTTCCATCGCGGCCGGGAGATGGCCCATCAGGAAGTGGGCCGGGCGAAGATGGAGCGGCTGCTGAAAGAGATTTCCGAGCACGCCCTGGTGGAGATTGGGCCGCGCATGGAAGCCAATATCCTGATGGCGCTGCTGGCGCCCAAGCGGGGCGGAACGGTGGCCAGGCCGCCGGCAACGGCGAGCGCAAGCCCAGCCTGACGTTCTGGCGGGGCTCAAAAACGAAACCCGAAAAAAGGACACTCTGTGGCGAATCGGAAAAAAACAAAGCCCAAGCTCAAGCTGAAGACGCATCGCGGCGCCGCGAAGAGATTCAAGGTCACCGCCAACGGCAAGATACTGCGCATGCATTCGGGCAAGAGGCATCTGATGGGCACCAAGAAGCCCAAGCGCATGCGGCACCTGAAGAAATTGGCAAAGGTCAATCCCGCGGATGTTGCGCATGTCCGCCGGATGTTGCCTTACGGTTAGCATTCGGATTTTCTGATTTTGTGCCGGGCAGCGCGTTATCCGCCACGGCGGGCCTGCCGGCCAATGGCCACGGTCAAATCGAACCTTGTTTGACTGGCGGCCCTGCTGCCGCGCTCGATTTTTGAGCCGCGGCGACAAACCTCAACACGCCGTGGAGACGCTCGACAACGTCGTGGCCGTCTGCTGTGCCGCTTGCGCGCGGATTTATGCGTGCGCGAGCTGCGCCGCTAAACGTCCGCCGTTTCGCGCGCTCTCCGCGCAGGAGATAAAACAATGGCTCGAGTGAAACGCGGGACCAAGCGCCGCGCGCGACGCAAAAAGTATTTGCGGCGCGCCAAGGGTTTCTTCCTTACCAAGAGCAAGCTTTATCAATCGGCCCAGGAAGCCGTTAATCGCGCCGAACGCTATTCCTATCGCGATCGCCGCAATCGCAAGCGGCAGTTCCGGCGGCTGTGGATTCAGCGCATCGGCGCCGCCGCGCGCTTGAACGGGCTTTCCTATAGCCAGCTGATGCACGGCCTGAAGGCCGGAGGCGTGGACATCGATCGCAAGATCCTGGCCGACCTGGCCGTGCGCGACGCCGCCGGCTTCGCGCAGATCGCCGCCAAGGCCAAGCTCGCGGCGGGAACCAAGGCTTCAGCCTAGGGATTCCGATGAGGCGCGCTTTGGCCGAAGCGGCCGTCGCGGCACAGCGTCGTGGACGCCCCGCTTTGGTGTAAGCTCTCACGCGCGATTCGCATGCCCGAAGCCGATATCACCCGACAAACCCTCGCGGCGCTGGGCGTCTCCACGTCCCAGGAGCTTTCCGCCCGCTTCGACGCTCTTCGCGCCGAATTCGACAAGGAGAGCGCTTCCGCCCCGGACGAAGCCGCCTGGAAGGCCCTGCGCGATGCCTGGCTGGGCCGCAAATCCGGCGTGCTGAATCGCATCACCGAACACTGGCTGAAGCCAGCGCCCCCCGAACTGCGGCCGCTTGTGGGCCAGCACCTCAACGATCTGCGCAAGCACATCGAGCAGCGTCTCGACGAAACGCAGCGGTCGCTGGCAGCCGCGGCGGAAAGCGCGGCTGTAGCGCGTGACCGCGTGGATCTCTCGCTACCCGGCGTGCTTCGCCCGATCGGCTCGCGGCATCTAGTACGGCAGACGTTCGAGGAGATCGAGCGCATCTTTCTTTCGCTGGGCTTTACGGTGGTGGAAGGCAACGAGATCGAGACGCCTTACTATAATTTCGAGGCGCTCAATATTCCCGAGCACCATCCGGCGCGCGACACCATGGATACCTTCTATCTCGATCTGCCGCCGGGAACGCCGCCGCATCTTTTGCGCACCCACACCTCACCCATGCAAGTGCACACCATGGAGAAGCAGAAGCCGCCGGTGCGCATCATCGTGCCGGGGAAGGTCTATCGCCGCGATAATCCCGACGTGACCCACTCCTATATGTTCCACCAGGTGGAAGGCCTGGCCGTGGATACGGACATCACCTTCCGCGAGTTCAAGGGCACGGTGGAATATTTCGTGCGCGAATTTCTGGGGCCCGCGGCCAAGACGCGGCTGCGGCCGAGCTATTTTCCGTTCACCGAGCCTTCCGTGGAGGTGGACGCGACCTGCTTCGTTTGCCAAGGCAGCGGCTGCCGCCTGTGCAAATCCTCGGGCTGGATTGAGCTTTTCGGCGCGGGCATGGTGGATCCGGCGGTGTATGGCTTCGTCGATTACGACCCGGCGCGCGTCTCGGGCTACGCCTTCGGCCTGGGCGTGGACCGCCTTTCGCAGCTCAAATATGGGATCGACGACGTGCAGCTCTTCTTTCAAAACGACGTGCGCTTCCTGCGGCAGTTTCCCTGACGCATGTCCTGAACCTCGATGAAAATTCTTTACGACTGGCTGAAGGATTTCACCTCGGTTCCGTTTGCGCCGCAGGAGCTGCGCGAACGGCTGTCTCTCGCGGGAATTGCGGTCGAGGGACTCGCGGAGACGCCCGCCGGTCCGCTGCTCGATCTCGACCTCACCATCAATCGGCCGGATTGCCTGGGCCACTACGGCGTGGCGCGCGAAGTGGCGGCGCTGGGGCGAAATCGGCTGCTGCCGGTTTCGCCTGAGCTGTCGGAAGCAAGCGAAACGGCCGCGAGCGCCACCCGCGTGGAGGTCGAGGCTCCCGAGCTTTGCGGCCGGTACACGGCGCGCGTGTTGCGCGGCGTGAAGGTGCAGCCCTCGCCGGATTGGCTGCGCAAGCGCCTGGAGGCGCTGGGGCAGGCGTCGATCAACAATATCGTGGACGCGACCAATTACGTCATGCTCGAGCTGGGCCAGCCCATGCACGCCTTCGATATGGACCGGCTGGCGGAGCGGCGCATCGTCGTGCGCCGGGCGCGCGCGGGCGAAAAAATGCGCACGCTCGACGGCGTCGAGCGGACGCTCACGCCGGATATCTGCGTGATCGCGGACGCGGCCCGCGCCGTGGCCATCGGCGGAATCATGGGCGGCGCGGAAAGCGAAATCGGCTTCGCGACGCGCAACGTTCTGCTCGAATCGGCCTGGTTCGATCCTATTTCCATTCGCCGCAGCTCCAAAGCGCTGGGCCTGCGCACCGAGGCGTCCACGCGCTTTGAGCGCGGGGCCGATCCGGAGATGGCCGAGCTCGCTTCGCGCCGCTGCACCGCGCTCATTCAGGAGCTCGCCGGGGGCGAAATCCTGGCCGGCGTCGTGGACGTTTATCCGGCGCGGCGCGAGCCTTTGCCGATCGAGCTTTCCCGCAAGGAGTCGCTGCGCCTCATGGGCGCCGATGTGCCGGATGAGGAGATCGAGGCGATTCTCGGCGCGCTGGGCTTTGCTCCGCATCGCATTGACGACGAGCGCGAGTTCGATTCGCCGCTGGCCCGCTGGCAGTGCGAGCAGCCGTCCTGGCGCCAGGACGTCTGGCGCGAGGTGGACCTGATCGAAGAGGTCGCGCGGCATTACGGCTTGGATAAATTCCCACCGCGCCTTCATGCCGCAAAACAGCCTGCGGCTCGATTGCCCCGCGCGCAGGCGGAAGACCGGCTGCGCGAGCGGCTGATCGGCCTGGGCTTTCGCGAGATCGTCAGCATTCCTCTGGTCAACGAAGGCGAAGACGCGCTCTTTCGCCCCGCCGGGGTGACGCCCGCGCGCGTTGCCAATCCCCTCGCCGAAGATGCCGCGCTCTTGCGCTCGACTGGCCTGGTGAGCATGGCGCACGCGCTGGCATGGAATTTGAACCGCGGGCAGCACGATCTGCGGCTCTTTGAAATTGGCCGTGCCTACCGGCTGCATAATGGCGCGCCGCAAGAGATTCGCATCGTGACGATCGGCGCAACGGGTTTTGCCCGGGAGAAAGGCGTCGCCGAAGACGCGCGCGAGTATGGCTTCGCCGACCTCAAAGGCGATCTGGACCAGATTGGCGCGCTTGCCGGTGGATTTGCGTGGGAGACGGCCAAAGGAGGCTGGCAACATCGCGCACAGGCGGGCGATTTCGCGCCGAGCAAGAATGGAACGGGCCACGCGTCAGCGAGGGGCCATGCGGGGCGGCTCGTTGGACGCGTTGCCGAGAAATTCAAGCTGCGGCAGGACGTTTTTCTCGCCGAATGGGATCTCGATCCGTTTTACGAAGGCTATCGTCTGGCTCGCGAGGCGCGGCAATATCGGCCGATTTCGCGCTTCCCCGCCGTCGAGCGCGATTTCTCGTTGATTCTTCCCGAGGGCACCAGCTTCGCGGCGGTGCGCGAAACTGTAGAGGCGTTGGGGGTAAAGGAAGTCGTCGCCATCGAAGCCGTCGATCTTTTTCGAGGCAAGCATATTCCACAGGGAAAGTTTTCGCTCCTGGTTCGCGTCACGTTGCAAAGCCACGAAGCCACGCTCACCGAAGCGCAACTCAGCGATTTTTCCTCGCGAATTATTTCCGCGTGGGAACAGAAGCTGGGCGCCACGCTGCGCGCGGCCTAGGCCCGCCAGCCGGCTCTAATTATCCTGTGACATCGCCTGGTAGTGCTCCACTCGCGCGCGGTTGGTGCGTCCAAAGAAATCCAGGATGAGCGCGAGTTCCTTCTCCCCATAAGCCGCAAAAATCTTGGCCATGACCTGGCTTGCGGTTTGGTGCAATTCCAGGATTTTGCGCCGGCGCTCCGGCGCCATGCGAATAATCACGCTGCGCCGATCCCGCGGATTTCTCTCCCTGTGCACGTAGCCTGCCTTTTCCAAGCGGTCCAGCGACATCGTAATGCCACCGGTGGTGAGTCCGGTCAAGCGCGCCAAATCTCCGGGTTTGGCGTCGCTCAGCAGATCGACCAGGTTCAGCACCTGCTGGTCGGTGTAGTTGATTCCCAGGCGGTCGGCGATGCGCTGGTTGTTCAGGATGGCGCCGGCGATGAACTCGCGCATTTCGCGGATCAGCGCTTCGGCCAGCCGAACTTTCGTTTCTTTCTTTTCGTTTGACACCCTCTTCTCCATTAGCTTACCCTATAAGTATCTTAGCGCGTGAGGTATGTCGATGCAAGCTAAAGCATACAAGGGAATGGGAATGGAAGGCGGCGTGGCCCGCTGGTACGACAAAACCACGCGGAGGGATCTGCCGGAATTCAAGGCGCTGGCCCGCAGGGTGGCGGCCGATCTGGCGCCGGGCGCAAAAGTTCTCGAAGTCGCGCCGGGTCCGGGCTTCTTTGCGATCGAGCTGGCCAAGATCGGAAAATACGAAATCACCGGCCTGGATATCGGCAAAAGCTTCGTAGAGATCGCCAAAGGGAATGCCCGGCAGGAACACGTCGAGGTGGATTTCCGGGAAGGAAACGCCTCGCAGATGCCGTTTGCCGAAGCCAGCTTTGATTTCCTGCTGTGCCGCGCGGCGTTCAAGAATTTCTCCGACCCTGTGGGCGCGCTTCGCGAGATGCGGCGCGTACTGAAGCCGGGAGGCCGGGCATTGGTGATCGACCTGCGCAAGGATGTGAATAAAAAAGCGCTGGACGATTACATTCGCGGGTTGAAGGTTGGCATCCTGGATGCCTTGATGATGAAGTGGACGTTTCGGCTGATGCTGATCCGGCGCGCCTACACCAAACAGCAATTCGGCGAGTTCATTTCCCAAAGCGGATTCGGAAACTCCGAAATTCAGGAAACACCCATCGGATTCGAGATTACGCTGACGAAGTGAGCGGGGCGCCGCAAGGCCGCGACCGGCGGAGCACCCTATTCCCGGCGCGAGCCCTCATCCAACTTGCTCAGGGCTTGATCGGGCCTCTTGCTCAGGCCGTCCCGCTATCGGACAATAGCGCCGCCCCAGCAACCCGCACTTTGCGCCGGGAGGCCCGCAGGCATGAAAGTCGAAATTTACGATCAGCTTTACAACGTCGCAGGAGAACTCGATCCCGACTATCTCCAGCAATTGGCCAAGTACGTGGACGTGCGCATGCGCCAGGTCGCCCGCGGCACCGGCGCCGTGGATTCGGTAAAGGTGGCCGTATTGGCGGCGCTCTCCATCGCCGACGAATTGCACGCGCTGCGGCAAAGCCGCGAGCAGAATACGGAGTCGCTGCGCGAGACGGCCGAACATTGCCTGAAGTTGATCGATCGCGCGCTGCAGCAATCCGCGTGAGCCCCCAAAGGCTTCTTCATCATCCCAATGAATGCGTGTCTGCCCCCGGAATTGAGTTGCAGAGGGGCAGCCAGCGCAGGAAACGCCCTAGGGGGAATTCGGTTTGACGCTCGCCCCGGTGCCGCTAGAATGGACCTGGAGTAGGCCTGCGACGCGCGTGCTTGGCGCGAAGATCTTTTGAACCAATGCTGGATCTCTGGGGACCCGGGTCAGGCGGCCTGTGCGCATGGCCCGCAGCCGGGCACGTCCCGGTTCCGGGAAAGCCTTAAGGCCGACGCAGGGCACCCACCTTATACAGAGGTTCAGGATCTAGCTCCACACGGCGAAGTGGACCGCTCCATTTTCCACCAAGTTAAACCATGCGGATTTTATTCATTGGGGACATCGTGGGTGCGCCCGGCCGTCGAATCGTGGTCGAGCGCCTGGAAGACATCATCGGCAATGAACAAGCCGATCTGGTGATCGCCAACGGCGAGAACTCCGCTTCGGGCTTTGGGATTACGCCGCGGCTCACCGAGGAACTGCTCTCCACGGGAATCGAAGTCCTGTCTGGCGGAAACCACATCTGGGACCGCAAGGAGATTTTGGATTTCATCCCGCGCGAGCCGCGCCTGCTGCGGCCGGCGAATTTCCCCGCCGCCACGCCCGGAAAAGGGCTCTTCCGCGGCACATCCCGCCAGGGCATACCCTATGCCGTACTTTGCCTGCAAGGGCGCATCTTCATGGCGTCCAACGAAGACCCCTTCGCCACCGCCGATCGCGAATTGGCCAGCTTGGACCCGGAAACCAAAGTGATCCTGGTGGACATACACGCCGAGGCGACCAGCGAAAAGCAAGCCATGGGCTGGTATCTCGACGGCCGCGTCTCGGCCGTGGTGGGAACCCACACGCACGTGCCCACCGCCGACGAACGAATTCTGCCCAACGGCACGGCCTACATCACCGACGTAGGCATGACCGGGCCGCACGATTCGGTGATCGGCATGGAAAAGGGCCCGATCATCAAGCGATTTCTCGATGGGCTGCCCGCGCGTTTCGAGGTGGCCACCGGCGATATCCAGATGAACGCGGTGCTAATCGAGGTGGATTCGCTCAGCGGGCACTCGGTCTCCATCGCCCGGCGGCGCTATCGGCTCGAGGGTTAAGGCTCGGCGTGCGTTGCACTTGAGCGGCGCCGAATTTTTTCCGCGCGCCTGCAGGAAATTCACCGCCAACATCTTTTTGGATGCCGCGAGCCCGACTTTTGCCGCTGTGGAAATCCTGTGCATCTCCTGTGCAGCGTTCGCTGTATCCTCCGCGATTTTTTCCTTGCCGCGCCGAGCGACTTTCGTGGACAATCGGACCTCGTCCGCGCCACAACGTGAAGCGTTCAGCAACACCCCAGCCACCTTCACGGGGCCGGCGCAAAAGCAGGGGAAGAGTAAGGCCAGGACCCTAGGCTCAAAATATCCAAGATGGAGTGGTTAGCCGCCACGAGGCGGTATTTCCACAGTATTTCCACACGCTGTGGAAATACTGCGTCTTTAGTCATCGAGGTTCCTAAAACTCATGAACTCGTGGGAAACAATTCTACAGCACATGGAACGGCGGGTGAACCCGCATAGCTTCGCCACCTGGTTTATGCCGACCAAGCAGGAGGGTGGCGATAACGGCACGGTGGTCGTTCGCGTCCCTTCGCGGCCCTTCCGCAAACGCCTTACGGAAACTTACGGCGAGCTGCTGCAAGCAGTCCTGGTGGAAGTGGGCATGCCAGACGTGCAACTCAGCTTCGTCTGCAACGAGCCGGAACCGGCTACCGCGCCGGCCGCGGCGGGACCCAGCAAGCAGGCGCGCCTGGATTTCGACAGCGTCGATCATCAGCTTAATCAGCGGTACACATTCGATTCGTTCGTCGTGGGCGGCTCGAACCAGTTCGCGCATGCCGCCGCGCGCGCCGTGGCCGAAGCGCCTTCGAAGGCTTACAACCCGCTTTACCTCTATGGCGGCGTGGGCATGGGCAAAACTCACCTGATGCAGGCCATCGGCCATACGGTGAAGGCGCGCAACCCGGGCCTACGGCTTACTTACATCAGCGCCGAAAAGTTCACCAATGAGGTGATCAACTCGCTGCGCTTCGACCGCATGATCACGTTTCGGGACCGCTACCGCTCGGTGGATGTGCTGCTGGTGGACGATATCGAGTTCATCGCCGGCAAGGAGCGCACTCAGGAGGAGTTCTTTCACACCTTCAACGCCCTGCACGACCTGCAAAAACAGATCGTGCTCTCCTCCGATTGCCCGCCCAAGGAGATCGCCGCCATCGAAGAGCGCCTGCGTTCGCGGTTCGAATGGGGCTTGATCGCCGATATCCAGCCGCCGGACCTGGAGACCAAGATCGCCATCCTGCAGAAGAAGGCCGAATCGGAGCACTTCGCGCTGGCCGACGACGTGGCCGAGTTCATCGCCCGCTCGATCAAATCGAACGTGCGCGAATTGGAAGGGGCGCTCACGCGGCTGGTCGCTTTCGCCTCGCTGACGGGCGCGCCCGTAAACCTTGGGACAGCGCAGCAAGCCTTGCGCAATATCATCGCCACCCAGGAGAAAAAGGTCACCATCGAGCTGATCCAAAAGCGCGTGGGCGAGCAGTTCGGGCTGCGCGACCAGGACCTGAAGATGCGCTCGAACGCCAAAGCCATCTCCTTCCCGCGGCAGATTGCCATGTACATCGTGAAGCAGCTCACCACGGCTTCGCTGCCGGAAATCGGAAAGCAGTTTGGCGGCAAACATCACACGACCGTCCTGCACTCCATCAACAAAATCGAAACCATGCGCCGCACCGACAAGGATCTGAACCGCACCATCAGCCGCTTGCTCGATACGCTCGGCTAACTGAACCTAACTTAACTGAAAGCACCGCGGACCTTTGTATTTGCAGTCGCCGAAGGGACCACTGCGCCCGCCCGCGTGTGGCAATGCGGTGCGCCTGCTCGCCTCCACCCCCGCCTCGACTTCCGTCTCAACTTCGCTTCCATTGGCGCGAGAAAACCTGTGCAAAAGGCTGTGCGCCCTCGCCCGCGCCTGTGCACGCTTTCGGCTGGCGGCCGGCGCCGGCCCGCGATTTCCACCGTATGCGCGCGATTCCCGCGCTTTCGTCCACAGGCTATCGCGATACAACGGCGCTCTTTGCGACGATATCCACGTTTCTTCGTCGTCGGCTACTACTACTATCTTTATCCCTACTGTAAAACAGGGTAGAGTAGCCGGTTTGAATCCGTGGGGCCCGGCGGAGGAAATCGTAGATGGAATTCACGGTAAAGAAGTTTGACCTGTTGCAGGAGCTGAATCTGACGCAGGGCGTAGTCGAGCGAAAGACGACGATTCCCATCCTTTCGCACCTGCTCTGCGAGGCCAAGGGCAATCGCGTCACGCTGACGGCCACGGACCTGGAGCTCAGCCTGCGCACTTCCTGCGAAGCGAAAGTGAAAAAGGAAGGCGCGGGGACCATTCCCGCGAAAAAGCTGCTGGAACTGGTGCGCTTACTGCCGGAAGGCGAGATACGTTTCCGGCTGCTCGAAAATCATTGGATGCAGATCACCTCCGACCGGCGGAATTACAAGATGGTGGGCATGGCCAAGGATAATTTTCCGGCGATACCGGCCTTCCCTCATCCGCTGGTCACCATACCCGCGGGAATTCTTTCCGTGCTGATCGCCAGAACGGCCTTCGCCATTTCCATGGAGGAGTCTCGTTACACGCTGAACGGCGCGCAACTCACGCTGAAGCCGGATTCCATCGCCATGGTGGCCACCGACGGCCACCGCCTGGCCCTGGCGGAAACCGATTACTCCTTCGCGGGCCTATCGAACGAGACCAAGCCGTTGATCCCCAAGAAAGCGATGGCTGAAATTCAGCGCCTTGCCAGCGAGGCGGGCGAGAACGGGCAGATCGAATTCGCGCGCGACGATAGCCATCTTTTCTTCCGCGTGGATTCGCGCCTGTTGATTTCCCGCATTCTCACCGGCCAGTTCCCGAATTACGAAGCGGTGCTGCCGCGCGACAACGGCAAAAAGATTATTCTGGCGCGCGGCGAATTCAACGATGCTGTTCGCCGCGTCTCGCAACTTGCCGATCAGCGCAATCATGCTCTGAGATTCTCAGCCAATCAGGAGGGCGTGGAACTCTCCGCGTCGAGTCCCGAATATGGCGAGGCCACCGAGAATATCGAGAACGACTACAAGGGCGAGCCGATTTCGATCGGCTTTAACGGCCAGTACATTACCGATTTTCTCGCGGCCGCTCCCGATGGTCCCATCAGCGTGGAGCTGAAGGACGAGCAGTCTCCCGGCCAAATGCGTCCCCTGGCGGACGAGAAATACCGCTATCGCTACATCATCATGCCCATGCGCATCTGATATTTCCGATCCGCTAGCGCGGAATTTTAGCGGCGCAATTCAGGCCAGCGCTCCCTCCGCGGCCGGCGATCATAACGGCGGTTTTGTGGGCGTGTAAGTATATGAATAATAATGCGTTAGAGTAAAATAATAATGCCGCAAGCCCTTGAGAAAAGCCCTCGAATAGCGTAGAATTAGTTTCGGTATTCACACAAGTTTTTGGGTCTTCCGGAACGGCATTTTGGCCCCGATTTGCGCCCGCGTTTTCTCGTTCGCGCCAGAACGAGCGGGCACGAGCGGGGTAGACACAGTCTTCGCCGCGTCCGCTTTCGCAAGATGAAAATCCGGACGGGATGGAGCAGAAGCGCCTCTGGTTCGCGAAGCGAAAACCAGCGATGCATTCGAGGCGGGAAACCGTTCTGCGGCAGCCTTCCCCTCCACGGTTAGTCAGGAGACGCACACAATATGGGTGAAAAAGAGGCGGTGACCGGCAAAGCCGCCGGCCATCGATACGACGCGACCTCGATCAAGGTGCTGGGCGGCCTCGAGGCGGTGCGCAAGCGTCCGGCCATGTACATCGGCTCGACCAGCGAGACGGGTTTGCACCACCTGGTTTGGGAAGTGGTGGATAACTCCGTGGACGAAGCCATGGCCGGCTATTGCGACGAGATTAACGTCGTCGTCCACGACGATAACAGCGTCACCGTGACCGACAACGGCCGCGGCATTCCCGTGGATATGCACGCCACGGAAAAGAAGCCCGCCGCCGAAGTGGTGATGACCGTCCTGCACGCAGGCGGAAAATTCGATAGCGAGACCTACAAAGTTTCCGGCGGGCTTCACGGCGTGGGCGTTTCCGTGGTGAACGCGCTCTCCGATTGGCTGGAGCTGGAGATCTGGCGCGATGGCGAGGTCTGGGAGCAGTCGTACGAGTGCGGCATTCCCAAATCGAAGCTGCACGTCACGGGCAAGACGCGCAAGACGGGCACCAAGATCACCTTTCATGCCGATCCCAGCATCTTCGATAAGGTCGAGTACAGCTATGACATCCTGGCGCAGCGCCTGCGCGAGCTGGCCTTCCTGAACAAGGGCCTGAAGATCACGCTGCAGGACGAGCGCAGCGACAAATCCACCGAGTTTCGCTTCACCGGCGGCATCGCGGAGTTCGTCAAGCATCTCAACCGTGGCAAGCAAACGCTGCACGATTCTCCCATCTACATCGAAGGCAAGCGCGACAACGTGGAAGTGGAAATCGCGCTGCAATATAACGACAGCTACGCCGAAAATGTTTTTGCCTTCGCCAACACCATCAACACCGTCGATGGCGGCACGCACCTTTCCGGCTTCCGCTCCGCGCTGACGCGCTCCATCAATAATTTCGCCAGCTCCTCGGGAATGCTCAAGGAGCAGAAAGACAGCACCACCATCACCGGAGACGACGTGCGCGAAGGCTTGATCGCCGTCGTATCCGTGAAGCTGCCGCAGCCGCAGTTCGAAGGGCAGACCAAAGGCAAGCTGAATAGCGACATCAAGGGCCAGGTCGAGCAGATGGTGAACGAGCGCCTGGGTGAGTATTTCGATAAGCACACAACTGTGGCCCGCCGCATCATCGGGAAGTGCATAGACGCGGCCCGCGCGCGCGAGGCGGCCCGCAAGGCTCGCGAGCTCACCCGCCGCAAATCGGCCATGGACTCCGGAGGCTTGCCCGGCAAATTGGCCGATTGCCAGGAGCGCGATCCCGCCCACTGCGAAATCTTCATCGTCGAGGGCGAATCGGCCGGCGGCTCGGCCAAGCAGGGCCGTGACCGCAAGTACCAGGCGATTCTGCCGCTCAAGGGAAAAATCCTGAACGTGGAGAAGGCCCGCTACGACAAGATGCTGGGCCACGAAGAAATCCGCGCCATCATCACCGCGCTGGGAACCGGAATCGGCAAGGACGATTTCGACGCCAGCCGCCTGCGCTACCACAAAATCATCCTGATGACGGACGCGGACGTGGACGGCAGCCACATCCGCACCCTGCTGCTGACCTTTTTCTTCCGGCACATGAAAGAGCTCATCGAGCGCGGGCACGTGTACATCGCCCAGCCGCCGCTCTATCGCGTGAAGCGCGGCAAGACGGACCGCTACATCCGCGACGACACCGAGTTTTCCCAGGAGCTGATGCGGCGGGCCACCGAAGACCACGTCGTCAAGGCTAAAGAGGGCGCGCCGCTCGAGGGCGCCGCGCTCACCACGTTCCTGCTCAACGTGCAGGAGTACGATCAGATCGCCGTCAAGCTGCTGCGGCGGCTGCGGGAGCGGGCCCTGGTGGATTCTGGTGGCCTCCAGCGATCTCGAAAAGAAAGCGGATTTCGAGGATAAGAAAGCGCTGGAGAAGCTGCTCAAGGCCATCGAAAAGGCCAAGATCAAAATGGAAGCCAAGATCGTTTATGACGAGGAGCACAGCCTGCACGAATTGGTGCTGGGAAATGGGTCGGGCCATTCGGCGCGCATCAATTGGGCGCTGGCTTCGATGCCCGACGTGAAGCGGCTGCGGACGCTGAGCCGGGCCATCTCCTTCGCGGATAAGCCGCCCTTCACCGTCCAGCGCAATGGCGACAAGGTGAACAAGGAGAATGCCTCGCAGGTGCTGGCTTTTGTGCTGGAGGATGCCAAGAAGGATTTCACCATCACGCGGTTCAAGGGCTTGGGGGAGATGAATCCCGAGCAACTGTGGGCCACCACCATGAATGCCGAGACGCGCACGCTGCTGAAGGTGAAGCTCGAAGACGTGGTCGAGGCGGAGAAGATGTTCACCACGCTGATGGGCGAAAACGTCGAGGAGCGCCGCAAATTCATCGAAGAAAACGCCCTCGACGTGCAGAACCTGGATATCTGAGTTCGACGAAATTCGCGGAGTAGGGTCGCGGCTAAAGCTGCAACCCATAAGGCCGAGGAGAGATCCCGACGCGCGAATGATCGGCGGTGCGGCGCATGATGCATGAGCTGAGCTGGCAGACGATCCCCGGATTGCGCGGATTTGTGTGCTCGAAATTTCGCGTGGTGGAGACGCGAACGCCGGACCAGCAGCGCTGCGTGGCCGTCTCTCTCGAAAACGATGAGCAGCGCGAGGCGCTTCTCGCGGAGCTGGAGATGCACTTCGCCGCTCAGCGTTTCGAGGATGCCGCATCCGCGTTCCAAGCCGTGAAAACGTACGCGCTCGAACGCGCGGGCGGGAAACATTAGCTTGATTCAGCGTACTTTGTTTTAACGGAACCCCAGAAAGGAAGCCAAGGGAATGCCAGAGGAAAAATCGACGGCCATCTTAATTCCGGTGGATATCGAAGCCGAGATGAGGAAGTCCTATCTCGACTACGCCATGAGCGTGATCATCGGGCGCGCCTTGCCCGACGTGCGTGACGGCCTCAAGCCGGTGCACCGGCGCATTCTTTTCGGCATGAACGAAATGGGCCTGGCCTCCACGCGGGGCTACCGCAAGTGCGCCAAGATCACCGGCGAAGTCCTCGGCAAGTACCATCCGCATGGCGACGCGCCGGTTTACGACGCCCTGGTGCGCATGGCCCAGGCCTTCAGCATGCGCTATCCGCTGGTGGACGGCCAGGGCAACTTCGGCTCGGTCGACGGCGATCCGCCGGCGGCCATGCGGTATACCGAGGCGCGCCTGGCGCGAATCAGCGAAGAGATGCTGGCGGATATCGACAAGCGAAACGGTCGACTTCACTCCCAATTTCGACGAGACCGAGCACGAACCCGTCGTGCTCCCGACGCGGGTTCCCAACCTGCTGGTCAACGGCGCGAGCGGCATTGCCGTGGGCATGGCCACGAACATTCCTCCGCACAACCTTAAGGAGATCATCGACGCCACCGTGCTCATGGTGGAGAAGCCGGACGTCTCGCTCAAGGAAGTGATGAAGCTCGTGCCCGGCCCGGATTTGCCCACCGGCGGATACATCGCCGGCCGCGAGGGCATCGAGCAGGCCTACAAGGGCGGGCGCGGCAGCTTCATCATGCGCGCGAAGGCCTCCATCGAGCAGGTGCGGCAAGGACCGCGAGAACATCGTGGTCACCGAAATTCCCTACCAGGTGAACAAAGCGCGCCTGGTCGAGCGCATCGCAGATCTGGTGCAGACCAAAAAGATCGAAGGCATCTCCGACGTGCGCGACGAATCCGATCGCGACGGCATGCGCGTGGTGATCGAGGTCAAGCGTGACGCGGAGTCCCAGCTCGTCCTCAACCACCTCTACAAGCTCACCCAGATGCAGGAATCGTTCGGCATGATCCTGCTGGCCATCACCGGCGGCCAGCCGCGCGAGATGGGCCTGCTCGAGCTGCTGCGGCTCTTCCTGGAACACCGCCGTGAAGTGGTGATCCGCCGCACGCGCTATGACCTGCGCAAGGCGGAAGAGCGCGAGCACGTTTTGCTCGGCTACCAGATCGCCGTCGATCACCTGGACAACGTCATCAAGATCGTTCGCGGATCTTCCAGCCGGGCTAACGCGCGCGAGAATTTGTTCGCCTACTTCGGAAATAAGGCCGTGGAGATACTCACGGGCCGCGGAGAACGCACCGAAACGCTGAAGGGCGTGAAGCTGGACGCCAAGAGATACGGAATTTCCGGCGACTTGGCGGGCCTCAGCTACATACAGATCGACGCCATCCTGGAACTGCAATTACACCGTTTGACGCGGCTCTCCATCGACGACATCCTGAAAGAGCTGGCCGAACTCCGCCTGAAGATCGCCGACTTGAGGGAGATTCTCTCCAGCGAGAAGAAGCTGAAGCAGGTGATCGTCACCGAACTGCGCGACGTCCAGAAGCAGTTCGGAGACGCGCGCCGCACGCAAATCGTCGACGCCGTGGACGAAATCAAGGTCGAAGACCTGATCGCCGATACCGACATGGCCATCACCATCAGCCACGCCGGATATATCAAGCGCACCTCGGTGGACGTCTACCGCCATCAGTCCCGCGGCGGAAAGGGACGCATCGGCGCGCGCACGCGCGAGGAAGACTTCGTCGAGCATCTCTTCGTGGCCTCGGCGCACAGCTACATTCTTCTGTTCAGCTCCAAGGGCCGGGTCTACTGGCTCAAGGTGTACGAACTTCCCGAGGCGGCCGCGGCCACGCGCGGGCGGGCCATCAGCAGCCTGGTGAAGTTCCAGGAAGACGAGCACCTCACGGCCATGGTTCCCGCGCGCAATCTGGAAGAGGCCGGCCGCTACGTCTTTTTCGCCACGCGCAGCGGCACGGTGAAGAAGACCGAGCTGGCCGAATTCAGCAACCCGCGGCCCTCCGGAATCATCGCCATAAATCTCGAGCCCAAGGACGAATTGATCGGCGTGAAGCTCACCGACGGCAAGCAGATGATCTTTCTCGCCAGCCATGAAGGGCAGGCTATCCTGTTCCGCGAATCGGAAGTTCGCGCCATGGGCCGCAACGCCGGCGGCGTCAACGGCATGGATCTGGGCAAGGACGATTACGTCGTCAGCATGGACGCGGTGCAGCCGGACTATGAGATTCTGCGTAAGGAGTCCGGCAAGGATACCCACAACCTGGACGAACTGGAAAACGAGGTGATCAAGGATTCGCTCACCTCCCTGATGCTGACCATATCCGAAAAGGGCTACGGCAAGCGCACGCCGCTGGCCGAATACCGCATCACCTCGCGCGGCGGGAAGGGCGTGATCAACCTGAAGACCACCGACCGCAATGGCTCCGTGGTGGCCACGCTGCAGGTCAGCGAGGATTCCGACGTCATGATCATCACCGAATTCGGGAAGATCATCCGCGTGCATTCGAACGAGATTCGCGAAGCCGGCCGGTCCACCCAGGGAGTGCGCCTGCTGCGCCTCGAGGAGCAGGATAAGATCGCCGCGGCAGCGGCCATTCTCGAAGAGGAAGTACCCGGTGCGAATGGCGCCGGCGGCGCAGCGCCGGAAAACGCGAAGGATGCCGGGGCGAAGTCCGGCGCGAAAGACGCAAAAGAAGACGGGCCCGAAAAGTCCTGAGCGTCACGCGGGGGCCCATGGCGCGGCGGCCTCGCGCGTTGGGTGGTTACGCGCCGGGGCCGCCGACGTAGTATCCCGGCCGCGAGCGCACGGTCAGCCCGCGGGCATCGATCACCTGCACGCGGATTTCGTGGTATCCGCCGGAGCTCATCGTCGTGGGACGGTAGCTGATGGTGTATTCGGCGTGCAGCTCGCCGCCGATATTGTCGATGGCCTTTTCGATCGAGTCATCCTTCACCGTGGATTCGTAAAGGCCGCCCGTGGCCGCAGTGGCCACTTCCAGAGGCCGTTCCTTCACCACACTTTCCGTATGCTGCACGATCCACGTTGCCAGCGATAGGATATCCACGCCGCTATTACGCTGCGCTTCCACGGTCGGCGTTTGTGGCGTCCCGGGTATGCCCGGCGCGCCGAACACACCGGGAGGCGTAGGCGATGGCGTCCCGCCATTCTTCTGCTCCCCGCGGGCTTGCGCGGCGGTGGAAGAGAGCCCCACCGAATAGATGGTGATGTTGGCGAGCTGCGCGTCTCGCAGCACTTCTCCCAGCTTCGTTTCGCTTCCGCCGTCCACGGCTTCCGCCACGGTGATAATCACGCGGCGCCGCGAGTCTGGCCGGCTCTCCAGCATGGTCACAGCGGCGGAAAGCGCGTCGTAGAGCCGCGTTCCCGACGACCCCGGCTTGAGGTTGGTCACGGCTTTTTCGATGGCGTCGTGATCGCTGGTGAAATCCTGCAGGTGTTTTACTTCGTCGTCGTAGCCGATTACCGCCGCGTCTCCGTTTTCGCCGATGACGGTCTCGGTAAATAAAATCCCGGTGCGGCGAACCGCCGGAAGCAGGGCCTGGATGCGGGAGCTGGTTTCCATCACTATCACCACCGAAAGCGGCGCGCCGCCCACGTCGAAGCCGTCGATCTTTTGCTGCACGCCGTTATCGTAGATACGGAAGTTATTCTCCTCCAGGTCCAGCACCAGTTCGCCCTTGGCGTCCCGCACCACCACGGGCGCGTTCACCAGGTTCACGCGCACGCGGATAGATTGGTCGGGCGCTTTTTGTTGTTGCTGTAGAGGCGCCCTCTGGGGCGTCTGGCCGGGCTGCGGCGGGATCGGCCCGGAGCTGGATTGGGCTCGCGCGGGCCTGGCGCCCACCAGGGCCAATGCGGCCAGCAGCGCCGTCAAAAATCGCATCTTCTGTACTCGTGCGGTAGCCTTCATGTGGTGCCTCCACTCGATCGCGTTCGGCCCCGTGCCCGGTACAAGTTTACTAGATTGGACGCTCGCGGGGTCGCTCTTGTTGGATTGGCCCTCACGCCTTACGTAGAATGATGCCTCATCTATATAGGGAGGGTTCATGGCTCGCCGTAAGCAAACGCCGCAGCAGCCTGCCTACCGCGATGCTCTCTTCATGGAGAGCGTCGCCGCCCGGCCGGTTCGCATTCTCACGGAATACATCGATCCCTTGGTTCGGCTGCGGCGAGAGGAGGTCGGCGACACCATCGTGATGTTTGGATCGGCGCGAATTGTTGCCCGTGACCGCGCCCTGTCCCGTCTTAACCGCCTGAAGGAGCTTCGCGGAAAGCCCACCCCGCGCCGGCGCGAGGCCCTGCGCGATGCGCGCGCCGCACTCTCCATGTCCCGCTACTATGAGGAGGCCCGCGAACTGGCCCGCCGTATCACCGCCTGGTCGCTCACCCTCGGCGAGCACCCGCGCCGCTTCGTCGTATGCTCCGGCGGCGGCCCCGGCATCATGGAAGCGGCCAATCGCGGCGCAGCAGAGGCCGGCGGGAAGAGCGTTGGCTTGAGCATCGAACTTCCGCACGAGCAATGGCCCAACCCGTATATCAGCCCGGGCCTGAATTTTCAGTTCCACTATTTCTTCATGCGCAAGCTGTGGTTCGCGCAGCTGGCCAAGGCGCTCATCGTCTTTCCCGGCGGCTTCGGGACCATGGATGAGCTTTGGGAGATCCTCACCCTGATGCAAACCGGCAAGCTGCAGCGCCGCAACCTCATCTTGATCTATGGCCGCCGCTATTGGAATCGCGTGATCGATTGGCGCGAAATGCTCAACTGGGGCACCATCAACCGCCGCGAATATAACCTGCTGCAATTTGCCGATAGCGTGGACGAGGCTTTCGAGCGCATCCGCACCGGCTTGGAGGAGTTCCATATGTCCCCCGATACGCTCTTCTACGAATAGGCGATACCCTTTTTTACGAATAGGCCAAGGGATAAAACCACGCCGGGGGTGCAGCGATCATCCTACCCCCCGAGCCAGCCCGGCGGATAGCTGTGGGCATCAAAACATCGAGAGGATGTACTGAAAAGCGGGCAACCGCGTTCCGTCACGTCAGCCCGTGGCGGCGTTTTGTCACCTGGGAGGTGAATCAATGTTAGGAAGGCAATTTCTGGGCCGAGTGATCCTCACCGCCGCTCTGGGCGGAGGTCTGCTCTTGAGCTCGGCGGCCGTCCCGGCCCTCGCGGACCGCGATTGGACCAACGACTGCCATAAGCGGCTGGAAGACGCCAGGGCCAGGCTGGATCACGACGCGGCGCGCTTCGGCGAGCACAACCCGAGAGTCGACCGCGATCGCGACCGGCTCGAGGATGCGCGCAAGTGGTGCCGCGATCACCACGCGGACTGGGACCACAGCCGTTTCGACGTGGGAATTTATATTCGCTAGGCGAGCAGCGTCTCGCCGCAACCGCGGCCGGATCGTTGTCACGATCCGGCCGTTTTCTTTAGCTGGCCGCCGCGACCGCCGTCTCTCCGACGTCGGCAAACATGGCCTCGAAGCGGCGCTTCTCGTCGCGGTCGTGCACCAGCACCACGGGCGCTACGTGGAGAGGCCGGCGGCAGTTCTTGCAGGTGGCCGACTCGCCTTGTGTGTCCTGCAGAAACCCGTCGGTGAAGTGATATTCTGCTCGTTCCCGTTTCGCGGGCTTGACGCCTTTCTGACTACAGTGTGGGCAGAGAAACTCCACGAGATCTTCCTGGGGATCGCGGTTCAGTGCGGCCCATCCGGTGTATCTAACTCCTACAATCTCTTCGGTTTGATTATGACGGTTCATGGCTAGGGTCCTCTTTTTTATGAAATTGCAAACATATAGATGCAGCCTCGCGGAGAATTGATGCAGTCGGGCCTCTTTTTCTTTGAGTTGTTCGTAATTCCATGGAGGGCAACGAATTAAGACGCGCTTCCGGCTCTTTTTCGAGAGGCAGGGGCGGCGGCATTCAGCATGGGCTCCCCGGCGTGGCTGGAAACGATCCGGCGAGTTTCATCCCGTAGCCGCAAAACCTCGGCCCATTCGCGGCCGGCGCTGTCGGCCGCGGGGAAAAGAGCCGGAGAAACCGTCAGGGTAATGCGCCGAGGTTTGGGCAGGAAGGTGCCGTCGCGCAGGAATTCGCGGGCTCCCCTCAGCGCCACCGGTACGATGGGCCTTCCGGTTTTGACGGACGCGCGGAACGCCCCCAGATGAAAAGGACGCACCCCGGCCTCGGCGGTAAAAGTGCCCTCCGCGAATACGAATACGGATTTGCCGCGCAGCAGAGCTTTTTCCATTTGTTCGATCTGGCGCGACCTCGCCCGGATCTTCCCGCGTTCGAACGAGAAATGGCCGATCTTGCGCAGGAACGAACCGATGAAGGGCATATCGTTGATTTCGCTCTTGGCCACGAAGTGATAGTTCGTCCCGAAGAGGGCCATCACCACCAGCACGTCGGCATAGCTCGTATGATTGCTGACGTAGATCGACGCGCTGTGGGCCTCAATATTCTCGCCGCCGATCAGGAGGAGGCGGCATCCGACGAGCCGGAAGTAAATGCGCAGCGCGACGGAAGTCATTCGAGCCGCGGGCTGCCCGGATGGCATCAGCTTTAGCAGCAGCCACGCCAGCACCAGCCAGACGATAAATACGCCCGCGGCATAGATGCCGTAGACGGTCTCGAGCGCGGTCCTTATCAGCCCTGCGCTGGAGCGGGCTGCCTGTCGAGCGGCGGATGCTGTGCCGGCTGAATTCCGCTCCGTTTCGTGGAAGGGCTCGGCGGCAGCCCCGGCGGTAGGCCCACCGGGCGCGCTGCTCGCTTCGGTGCCGGATGAACCGGCTATGGCGGTAACGATGTCGTCGAGAGTTCGAGCTTCGGCGATCGCGCTTTCCGGCAGGCTGGTTTCCAAGACGCGATCCAGGCGCGCCATCAGTTCCGCGCGCTCGATGCTTTCCAAGCCGAGGTCCTCGTCCAGGCGGGCGGAGCCGCGCACGCCCTCGATGGCTGAGGCATTCCCCAGTTCGTGCAAAAGATCGCGCGTGATCTCCTGCACTTGCGCCTGGATCGCGGCCCGGCCGCCATGGTCGCACGCTGGGATCTTCTTCTCCACGCCTCGATTTTACTCAATCCGCCGCGCGCCGGCTGTTACTTATGTATTTTGTGACAGTTAGGAGGTCAAGTACAAAAGTACCGCCGCGATGGAACCCCTGGCCCATGGACCGGGAACCGCCGCACAAGCAAACTATACGCATGTTGGACGTGATGCGCGGTAGGCCGGACCTCTCGATAACCTGCCCTTATCGGCGAGGTTCCTGAGCCGGCTAGTTCGGCAGCCGCCGCAAGTCGCGTCTTGCATAGTTCCTTCCAAAAACCCCATGCCACGAGCGGCCGGGCCCCCACCGGCCGCTTTTCTTTTATGCCCGCCGCGAGCCGCGCATTGCGGGAAGCAAACGCGCCGAGTTGAGAATGAAAGCCATCTCCGATGAGACGTGAATGAAGGCCGCCAGCAGCGGATTAAGCAGCCCCACTGCCGCCAGGCCCACACCCGCTCCGTCCACCAGCAGCGTGCCCGTGAAATTCGTGAGGATCACTCGCCGGCATCGCCGCGCGATCCGCACCGTCTCCACGAACTTGAGCAGGTCATTACCCAGCAAGACCACGTCGGAGCTTTCCCTGGCCACGTCGGTTCCCGAACCCATGGCGATCCCCACCGTGGCCTTGGAAAGCGCCGGGGCATCATTGATCCCGTCGCCCACCATGGCCACTTTCCTGCCATCCTTCAGCAGGGCCTCGATCCTTTCCAATTTCTGCTCCGGCAAGAGCTCGTACTCAACCTTGTCCACGCCGAGTTCCTTGGCTACCGATTTCGCCACGCCTTCCAGGTCGCCTGTCAGGAGCAGCGTTCGCAGCCCTGCCTGGCGCAATTCAACAACCGCTTGTTTTGCTTCCGGCCGCAGCGTATCCGCCAGCTTCAGGCAGCCAAGATAAGACCCGCCGCGCGCCACCAGCACTTCTGACGATCCGTCGCCGCTCGTCGCGTTTCCGTTCACCGCGATCCCACGCTCCTTCAGCAGAGCGCGGCTGCCTACGACGAACTCCTCGTTCGCTCGCACGGCTCGGATTCCCTTCCCCGGCGCATACGTAAACTTCTCCGGCTCCGGCGCGGCAATGGACATCGCCGACGCTTTCCGCAAGATCGCTGCCGCGATGGGATGTTCGGAGAGCCGCTCCGCGATGGCGGCGCTGGCCACGAGCGACTCCGGCGGAGTGCCGTTTGCCGGCAGCACCTCCACCACGTTCAGTTGCCCCATCGTCAGCGTCCCGGTCTTGTCCAGAACAACCGTGTCGATGGCCCACAGAGCCTCCAGGAATGTGCCGCCCTTGATGATCGCTCCCTTGCGCGCGGATTGCCCGATGGCACCAAGGATGGCCAGGGGTGTTCCCGCCGCGATGCCGCAGGCGCCCGCCACGATAATCACGGAAATGGTCGAGCGCATGTTCCGCGTCAGTAGAAATGTCACCAGCGCGCATCCCAGCGCGAAATAGACGAGGTAGCCGGCCAGCCTGTCGGCTGTTTTTTGTATGGGCGCCCGCGACCTCTCGGCGCGCTCCACCGCCTCCACGATCTTTCCGAATGCCGTTTCCGTTCCGACGCGGGCCACCGCGATCTCCAGCACTCCGGAAAGGTTCACTGTGCCGGCATACACCGGAGAGCCGGCGGACTTTTCGGCCGGCATCGATTCGCCGGTGATGGCCGCCTGGTCCACAGCCGAATTGCCGCCAACCACTTCCCCGTCGACGGGTATGCGCGTTCCGGGCTTGACCACCACGATCTCGCCGGGCTTGATCGCGTCGATATTTACGTCTGTGAGTTGGCCATCCTGCCGGATGAATGCGGTGTGGGGCAGAAGATCTAGCAACTGTTTGATCGCTTGCCTGCCGCGGCCTACCGTCAGCCCTTCCAGTATCTCCGCCACCTGCACGAACGCGAGAATCACCAGCGCCGTAATCGTCTCCCCGATAGCCAGCGCAGCCACGATGGCGATGCTCATGGAAAGCTCCATGGTCATGCGCCGCGAAACGATGTTTTCGGCCGCCTCTTCGAATATAGGGAAGCCGCCCACGATCATGGCCGCCCAGCCGATCATGCTGAAATGCGGAAACGGCTCCCACACGTGCAGCTTCACCAGAGCCACCGCCAGCAGGACGACCCCGATGCGCACCAGGTCGGCCGTTTCTATCTGGCCGTGGTGCTCTTCGCCGGATTGGCTCGGCACATGCCGAGCGGAAGCGCTCTCGCCGCGCGGCGGAGTGTGCACGTTCGCGCCCAGGGAAGCGTCATTCGCACTGCCCACGGGAGAAGTGGATTCGGGTTCCATATGCACCGCCTCTCGCCCAGTTCGGCTGGACCTGATCGCCAGGCTTATTTCAGGTAGCGATTTACGATGTCGATCAACTCTTGCGCCGCGCGCGCTTGCTCCGAGGTCGGCCGATGGTCCGGGTCCACCACGTGATAGCGGATGTGACCCTCGACAACCTCCGCCATCAATCCGTTGATCGCGCCTCGGCAGGCGGCGATTGTTTGCAGCACGAGGGCGCAATCCTGTCCCTCATCCACCGCCTTCTCGATGGCGCGAACTTGGCCGCCAATGCGGCGCACGCGGTTCAACAGCTTCTGCTTGTCGCGAACGATATGAGCCATGTGTATCTCTCGGGATACTGTTCCCCAGTATACTATCGGCCGTCTCGAAGGCAAGTGAGATCGGATCGCGCGACACGAGCTTTGCTGGAGACTTCGGAGACAGACCGGCACGAGGACAGAGGCGCGAGCGGCTGCGGGGGGCAGAGTAGCTGGACGAGCTAGCGAGCGCGCCCGGGCCGGTACACCGTTAGCGGACGCGGACGCAGCCTGAGCCGGGAGGCCAACGGCGGGGGTACCGTTCGCAGGGGCTCGCCGCAGTTGCTGCAATTCTCCTCCGGCGCGGAGTCCGCACGCAGCCAATGGCCGCGGGCCTGGCACTCCGGATTGATGCACTGTACGGTCCATCCTGGCAAGTAGCGCACGCTGCCTCCCCTGGCGCGCTGCTGGCACGCGCCGGAACAGAGTGGCTGGATTCTGCGCTGTGCTTCTTGTGGCGTCAAGAACAAACCTACTATAAGTAGTGGGTGAGTTGCGAACCTGTGGAAATCGTGGCCGATCATGCTCGCCCCAAGCGCCTCACCGAGCGCGAGAGTTCTTCGCCCCTTGTGGTATAAACGTGTAGATTTCTGCGGCCCGCGAGCGCGAGCCCGCCCCCTGATAGGGACTGATAGGGAATCAAGTTTTAGGGAGGAAGTATGATCAGCAGGCTTTTTGTTTTGGCCCTACTCGGGTCGATTCTGGCGATTCCCGCCTCCGCCCAGGACCGCCCCGCGGCCGCCGCGAATCCCAATCCGCTGTCCACCTGGCTTCGCGGCGTATATATGGGCAATCGCAATAACATCGTTAAATCCGCCGAGAAGATGCCGGAAGAAAATTACGGCATGCGTCCCGGGACGCAGCAGGAGGTGCGCACCTTCGGCCAGCAGCTCGGGCACATCGCCGATTACAATTTCCTGTGGTGTTCGCAGGCCAAGGGCGAGAAGAATCCGAATGCCGGCACCAATCTCGAAAAGCTGAATACCAAGGCGGAGTTCCTGAAGGCGCTGAACGACGCCTTCGCGTACTGCGACGGCGTTTACTCCTCGCTGACCGACGCTTCCGGCATGGAGATCGTCGACGTTACCCAGGAAAATGGGCGCCAAACTCACAATCCGCGATTCGGTCTCTTGATGTTGAACGTCGCGCACAACAACGAAGTCTACGGAAGCATGGTTACCTATTTGCGCATCAAGGACATCGTGCCGTCTTCGTCCGAGCCGCGCCCGGCGCAGCCAGGGCGCTGATCGCCCGGTAATCGCTCGATATAATCGTAAGTCAAAAGCGATAACCCGCGGGCAGCGCGCCTCATCTCAACTTTATTGTGAAGGCATTTATAGCTATCGTGCGGCTGAGCGCAATTGCCGCCGTGCTTTTCCTGGCGGAGAGCGCTCCCGTGCCTGCCACTGCATCCTCCGGCGGGCTGCCTCGAAGTGTGCCCGCTTCTTTCCATGCAGGCGGCCAAGAAGCACAGCCCCCCTCTACCGAAACTCAGCAACCCACCCCGTACAAGCTCTCTCCCGGAGAAGAAAAGCGGGCCACCACCTACGCGCACTTGCGCCGCCAGCTCTATTTCCTCGACCTTCTTTTCAGCTTGGCGGGATTGCTGCTGATCCTGCAACTGGCCGTGGCGCCGCGTTTGCGAAATGCGGCTGAGCGCATCTCCTCGAAGCGATCCGTGCAGGCCGTAATTTTTGGCGTGCCCTTCCTGATTCTGCTCTGGCTTTTCACCTTGCCTTCCGCGGCGGCCGGCCATTCGCTGGCGCGCTATTACGGACAATCCGTTCAGGGATGGGGCTCCTGGTTCGCGGACGCCTTCAAGGGAGGCGCCGTCGTCCTGGTCCTGGCCGTCGTTCTCTTGTGGCTTTTCTACGGATTGGTGCGACGCAGCCCGCGCCGCTGGTGGTTCTACGCCTGGCTGTGCTCGCTGCCTCTCCTGATTTTTCTCATCTTTGTCGAGCCGCTGGTGCTGGAGCCGCTTTTCTTCCGCTTTACGCCGCTCGCGAACGCCGATCCGCAGCTCGCCGCCCAGCTCGAACGGGTGGTGCAGCGCGCCGGGCAGAATATTCCCGAGAGCCGCATGTTTCTGATGAACGCCAGCTCGAAGCTCAACGAGGTGAACGCCTACGTCACCGGCCTCGGCGCGTCCCAGCGGGTGGTCGTCTGGGACACCACCATCGCGCGGATGACCACCCCGGAAATTCTTTTTGTCTTCGGCCACGAGATGGGCCATTACGTTCTGCACCACATCCGCGACGGCATTCTTTTCACGGCGGGCGTTTTGTTTATCGCTCTCTTCGCCGGCTTTCATGCGCTGCATTGGGCCATCGGCAGATTCGGCGCGGCCTGGAGGATTCGTGGCGTGGACGATTGGGCCTCCCTGCCGGTGCTTATTCTCGCGCTGATGGTTTTCAATCTGGTTCTCACCCCCATCGACAACGCCTACAGCCGTCACCTGGAGCATCAGGCCGACCAGTATGGGCTCGAAGTGGTGCACGGCATCGTGCCGGACGCGCCGCAAGTGGCCGCGCGCAGCTTTCAGGTTTTGGGCGAAATCGATCTGTCCGAACCCGCCCCCTCCGAGGCCGTCAAAATCTGGTTCTACGATCATCCCACGCTCGAGGAACGCATCCTCTTCGCGCAGACCTACGATCCTTGGGATAGAGGCCAATCGCCCGCTTTCGTGAAATAGTTCCCGAGACGCGGGCGCGCCGGCCCCTGGCGCGGCGGCGCATGCGGAATTCTCCGTGATACATTGGCAAAGGCCCTAAACGCCGGACCGATGCCCATTCACGCGGACGCCAAATGAGGAGAATTGTCCTGACGCGCCGAGTTGCCGTTCCGCCGCAGGACGTCTTCGTCTTTTTCGTTCCGCAGCGCATGCCCTATTGGTATGGCCCGGAGGTGCGCGCCTCGTTCGAGACCCAGGGCTGCGGATCGGACTTCCGCGCCGGCTCCACGGTGCGCATCTCCGCCACCATGGCCAACAAAACCTTTTCCCATTCGGCTGTGGTCACCGCATTCGATCGGGGCCGTCTCTTCGAGTGGCAATTTGAAGACTCCTACGGCGTGCGGGGCAAGGAACGCTGGGAACTCCAGCCGGTGGAAAATGGCGCCGGCACCCAGACCATCATTCGTTTTACGAACGAGTACGAAGTGCCCGGGCGCATCGGCCGCGCGCTGGATTGGCTCTTCACGCGGCACGCGCTGGCGCGCCGCAACCGCGACTATCTCGAGCGGCTAGCGCGCCTTGCCGAGCGCCGTCCCTGAGGCCTCCTGAGGCACTGATTCCATGAACGGCTCCCCATCCGCTCCCTCCGGCCTCGGCGCGCCTCAGCAGCCGCCTTCCCGCCCGCGCCCATTTCTCCTCGAACCGGTATTTGTCGGTCCCAATGGAGTGCGAGCGGGCTGGCGCGCCGCGCTCTTTGTCGCCCTCTTTTTCCTCTTCATGATCACGGCGGCAAACGCGGCCCGGCTGCTGCATCTCTCCCTGCTGGGGGAACCGGGGGGACCGATCACGCCGCGCGTGCTCGGTTCGCAGGAGGCCTTGGCCGTGGTGTGTGCGCTTGTCGCCGCCCTGATCCTCGCCCGCCTCGAGCGCCGCCCTTTCCGCGATTACGGCCTGCCCTTGACCCAGGCATTCGGCAAAAATTTCTGGATCGGCGCCGTCTGGGGAGTCGGCGCCATGAGCGCCATGATCTTTCTCATCCACGCGCTGGGCGGTTACTCTCTGGGCGCAATCGATCTTCCTCGCGCCGCTCTGGCGCGCTACGCCCTCGAATGGGCCGCCGTCTTTCTGCTGGTGGGACTCTACGAGGAGTTTTTCTTTCGAGGCTATCTGCTGTTCACGCTCAGCTCGGGCATGCGTTTTTGGCCCGCCGCGGTGCTGCTCTCCTTCTTATTCGGCGCCGTGCATTTGCGCAATCCCGGCGAAGGCCCCGTGGGAGCGCTGAGCGTGTTCGTCATCGGGATGTTTTTCTGCTTCACGCTGCGGCGCACGGGAACGCTGTGGTTCGCCATCGGATTTCATGCCGCCTGGGACTACTGCGAGACGTACCTCTACTCGGTGCCCGATAGCGGCATCGTCATGCCAGGCCATCTGCTCTCGTCGTCGTTTCACGGTCCCGCCTGGCTGACGGGCGGCACGATTGGCCCGGAGGGCAGCATTTTCGATTTCGTGATTCTGGCTATTGCGTTTGTGATCTTCGATCGCGTCTATCGCGAGCGAAAAGCAGATCCCTCGCTCCGCTCGGGATGACAACGTTGAGGGTTATGCTTATTCAATAATTAAACGGAAGAAGTTCTTCTTGCCCACGCGCACCATAAATGTCATTTGCTTATTCAACTCGACCTCAGCACTCGGGTCCGAGACAATCCCGCCGTTAACTTCGATGGCTTTCTGCTTTATCAAGCGATCCGCCTCTGATCTCGATGAAATCTCCCCCAGAGAAACGAGCACTTTCGTCCACTTCTCACGGTCGTCACGAGGAATCTCGCATGCAACACTCGTTTCAGTATCTTTATCTTTCTTGTATACGAATGCCCTTCCGATTGAGAACCGCCTAATCCGATACTCCTTTATCTGTTCGGGCGCCTGGCGCTCGCGGAAGACGCGCCGGAATTCGTCCGACGCTTTCCGCGCCGCCTCCTCGCCGTGGAATCCGGCGATGATGTTGTGCGCCAGCTGCATCTTTGCGTCCATCGGATGCAGCACTCCAGTGCGCACCTCTTCCTTCAGCCGCACGATCACCGCCGGCGCGAAATCCGTCACCAGTTCGTAGTAGGACCACATCAGCTCGTCCGAAATGGACATGAGCTTGCCAAACATCTGCGTCGGCGTTTCCGTGATGCCCACGTAATTGCCCAGGCTCTTGGACATTTTGCGCTGCCCGTCGGTGCCCACCAGGATGGGCATGGTCAGCGCCAGTTGCGACTCCTGCCCGTATTCGCGCTGAATATCGCGGCCCACCAGCAGATTGAACTTCTGCTCGGTCGCGCCCAGCTCCACGTCCGCCTTCAGGGCCACCGAGTCGTAGGCTTGAAACAGCGGATAGAGCAATTCGTGAACAGAAATTGGGTGGTTGTTGGCCAGGCGCGAGCGAAAATCCTCGCGTTCCAGCATGCGCGCCAGCCGGTAATGCCCGCAGAGCCGCACGATCTCCATGCCGCTGAAATCGCCCAGCCATTCGCTGTTGTAACGCACCTCGGTGCGTTCGCGGTCCAGGATCTTGTAGACCTGCTCGAGATACGTGTCTGCATTGGCGCGCACCTGTTCCCGTGTGAGAGGCGGACGCGTTTCGGATTGCCCGGTGGGGTCGCCGACCATGGCCGTGAAATCGCCCACCAGAAAAATCGCCGTGTGCCCTTCGTCCTGAAAATGCTTCAGCTTCCGCAGAACTACGGTGTGGCCCAGGTGCAGGTCCGGGGCCGTGGGATCGACGCCCAGCTTCACGCGCAGCGGCTTGCCGGACGCTCGCGAGCGCTCCAGCTTTGCGCGCAACTCTTCCTCGCGAATAATTTCGGCGGCGCCTTTACGCAGCGCGGCGAGCTGTTCGTCTACGGGGCGAAATGTTTGCGGCGTGGTCATGGAATGATGGTCATGAAATGGGATTTGGCGATGGAGTCTTCGCGTAAGGTAAAACCTTTGTAAGTTAGAAAAAGGACTCGCGGCGCGTTCAGCGTCGTTTGGCGCGCCCGGCCAGCCGTTCCTCCTGGTCTTCTTCCGTGGCGGGCAGCACGCGGCGGCCTTCGATGCGGAATTTGCCTGAAAGCACCAGGCGGACCGCCTCCGTATAAATGCGGTGCTCCTCGCTCAGAATGCGTGCGGCCAGCGTCTCTTCCGTATCGCCGGGCTTTACCGGAACGATGGTCTGCGCCACGATGGGGCCCGCGTCCAGATTTTCGTCCACCAGATGCACGGTGCAGCCGCTGAACTTCACGCCGTAATCGAGCGCCTGCCGCTGCGCTTCGAGTCCCGGAAAGGAGGGCAGCAGCGAGGGATGGATATTCAGGATTCGGCCCGGAAACGCCGCCACGAAATAGGGCGAGAGCAGCCGCATGAATCCGGCCAGGCATACCAGTTCGACCCGCGCCTCGTTCAGCGCCGCCACCACCAGCCGGTCGTAAGCTTCCCGCTGCAGCCCTTTCGAGGGAATCGCGCGCGCCGCAATGCCCCGCTCGGTCGCCCGCAGAAGCCCCGGCGCGTCCTCGCGATTGCTGATCACGATGGAGATTTCCGCGTCGGGAATGCGCCCGGCTCGAACGCTGTCGGCGAGCGCCTCAAAGTTAGAACCGCGCCCGCTCAGCAGTACGCCAATCCGCTTGCTCATAAGCACGTCAAATTAGCATAGTCGCGCCCGCGCCGCCGTCGAAAACTCCCGCACTAATCTGCGAGCGCGTTAGGACTTGTCACCCCACGGAAGGTACCGAGAAGAATAAGGATTCGATCTGCGAAGCTAACGCCATGCACGAATCCTCGGCTGGAACGGGACGACATACACGGCGAGGTATCTCGTCGTAGATCCTTCCTTCCAGCCTTCGGCCTGCAACAGATTTGCGCGCACCGCCCCATTGCTTAAAAAAAAACGACACGTTCGCAGCGCTGCATTGATCACGAATCGAGGTCACCCACTCCGGTTTCATTGGCCTGGCTCCTGGGCCACTCTCGCCACCGACAATTACCCAATCGATACCGCTCAGGTCTAACGTGCCAAGATCCTCCAGCAGTGGCTCGATCGATAGAAATCGGACTGCAGCGTCTGAAGTTTGCAAATTACCCAGTCGCGGAAATCCATGCTTGCGGTCTTCGACACTCACTCCCCACCAGATGTGCGCCTGTTTTGCGGCAAAAGACAAGTGGGACTGCAGCGCCAGACGGAGCCGTTCGGATCGCTTGGTGAGAACCTGATACGTGTGCCAGTCCGCCGCAACCATTACCTTTGCTACGGCGGCGACGTAATCTTCGCTTATTCCATCATGAAAGAGATCACTCATGGAGTTTACGAAGATCATTCTGGGTGTACGCCAGCGCAAGGGCTCACACAGCTTTTTGGGAATAAGCCGCAGGTCAAATCCCTGCTCGTAAGGATGATCCCTCACGCCCCGGAATCTCTCCGCGAATCTCTCCGCGTAACAATGCGCGCAACCCGGGCTGACCTTGGTGCAACCTCGAACTGGGTTCCACGTTGCATCCGTCCACTCGATGGAAGATCCTGCCGACATCACTGACTCCGCCCTAGGCGATATTTGGAAAAAATATGACGCGCTATTTTCTCGGCCGTCCCATTGTGGGATGCGAAAAATAAATAATAGACAATTGCGCCAATCGAATTCTGCATCGGGAGGGGTTCTGGCACGTAGCGGAAGCCCGCAACCTCGGACAGTCTTTTGCGAAACGCCTCAGCGATGACGTCGTTAGGCTCCTTTTCCGGTATCCCGAAGAGATTATTGTTGGTTTGGTAAGCGACATTTCTCCACGAATCATCGCCCCAAAACAGATTCATTCGCTGGATTTGAGTATCGCTCACTTTATCTGGGTTGCGCCAGAAGACGTTGCGGTTCATATCCTGAACTGGAAAATTGAGAAATACATCGATAGTTTTCATTTGGCCGGCGGTGAAGATAGCTTTCCACTCGAGATGGAGTCCGTAGGGATCGAGCACGCACAAACCTCGACGGTAGTCCTTAAATCGCACGTGCGGAAAGACATCGCGCAAAAGAACAACGTTGCAATCACCCTGGAAGAGATGAACGTCGCTGCGATTTCCAATCAACTCCCGCAGGTTGTCAATCTTGTGCGCCTCGATGTCTATAAGATAAAACTCATCAAACGGTGGCGTTACGTTGAGAGCGTTCAGAGGACTGTGTAGTGCTCCCCTCAAAACTAGACAGTCAGGGCCTCGTTTTTTAGGTCAATTGCAAAGCTCAAGTACGCTTCATGCGGAGTGCGATTTTGAACTCCGCGATGAGGCCGATCGTGATTGTACTCCTCGATCCAACGAGCGATGTTGCCGCGCGCTTCTTCCAAGCTCCGATACTCCGCCGTCCAGACTTCCTCCTCTTTCAAACTGCGATGGAACCTCTCGATGTAGCTGTTGCCTTCAGGGTGGTGATAGGCCGTCCGCCGATGTGTGATGCCGAGCCGCCCCAACGTCTCCAAGAAGCGCGATGAAGTGAATTGCGTCCCATTGTCGGTGGTCAGCGTAACGTTCTCCTCGCGGCTGCCCTCGGGCAGCCGTTCCAGCACAGCCTCCTCCACCGCTACGAGCGCGTCTTCGGTTCGGCAGCGATGCGAGAGATTCCAGCCCACGATCTCCCGCGTGCAACAGTCGATTACGCTAACCAGATAGGCCCAACCCACCGCTGGTCCAGCCCAGATCTTGGTCATGTCCGTCTGCCAGATCTGGTTCGGTCGACTCACTTCCACGCGGCCCCATTCTTTCCTGCGACGAGCACGGAGACGGCGAGGCCTCACCAGCAACCCGCGTTCCCGCATCACTCGCAGTACGCGCTTGCGATTCACCACCAGGCCCTCTTTCCGCCGCAACCACCACGCCACCCGCCGATAGCCATAGGCCAACTTTTCCCCACATGCCACCACGATCTGCTCGTCGTAGGTTCGGTCGGCCCGGCTCCCTCGCGGCTTCTTCCGGTAGTACAAGCTCGCCCGGCTGATGGCTAACGTCGTTGCCACCAGCGCGGCGGTGTAGCCCTGGGTCACCATCTCTCGCGCCTGGGAGTGAACGGCACTACAGCTCACTCCCCCACGACGTTTTTTAGGATTTCAATCTCTAGAGATTTCCGTCCCAGCGTCCGTTCCAACTGCCGGATGCGCTGGTCCTTCTCGGTTTCGCCCGCGGCAGCGCTTTTCCCCCCAAGCGCTGCCTTTGCTCCCGCCTCGGCTTCGTCTCTCCATCGATACAACAGTGATGGTGAAATGCCATGTCGCCGGCACGTCTCCGAAACGTTCCCGCTCTTGATGCCTTCCTGTACGATCTGCCACTTCTCTTCGGGGGATCGATCTACGCGTGGTCTCCTGCCCATGGTGCCTCCTGTTTTGGAGGCCCTGATTCTACCTAGGTAGGCTGTCCAGTTTTAGCGGGGAGCACTACAACTGCCGGGAACGAGTTCCTGGGTTGATCTGGAGATGTGCTGACCTGCCCCCGCGAATGCATCGATATAGACATGTGAGAATGTTGCTTTCTGCGCCGAAAGAATCGTGGAATACGCCTTAGCATATTCTCGTATGATTTCGAGTTTAATCTCCGACCATACGCCGATTTCGTCAAATTCGAGCGAACGGGTCATATAAACTTTGCCTTCGCTTTTTATTCACTTGCGCTGCAAGATTATCACTCAATGCCCGCCCGTTGGCAATGCACTTTCCTTCCATCGCGTCTTTTTCAATCGCTATTTACTCCCGCGGTACAATAGAACATGCTCGCAATTCGCAAAGCAGCGCCTGGCGCGCCAGGAACCACTATGCCCGGGCCGAGCTTCCCTGATTCGGCAGCGTCGCTCTCACTACGACCATTTTTGGATTGGGTGAGTCTTTCCAGGAGTCCCAAAGTTCCATGGTTTGCGAGCCAAAACTAATTGCCTTAGAATCAAACTCTTGTAAGGTGTCTGCCGGAACTCCTTTGCAATCAATATCTTGCATAACTGAAGCCACAACTCCTGTAGAATCAAATTCTTTACAAAAAAATAGGGGGGTATCCCCCAACCGCGCACTTTGCGTGCCGTTGCCCCCCGCCTCCCGATCTAAGTCTTTCATAATCAGCAGTTATCGAAGCTCAACAGCTCAGCTGACCGTGCGCCTCGCACGGGCGCTTCCCTCCCTGTGCGTCCTTGCCGCAGCGATTCTTCTCGCCGCCACTTCTGCGTCGGCTCAAGTTTCCGCGTCGGTTTCGGGCCACGTGGAAGACGCCTCCGGCGCAGGAGTCGGCGGCGCCACGGTAACCGTGAAGAGTCTCGAGACGGGAGCAACTCGGTCGGCGACCACTGACGATGCCGGGGATTATCGCGTTCTCTCGGTGCCGCTGGGTCCGTTAGAACTTACCGTGCAGAAAACGGGCTTCAAGTCCGAGGTGCGCACAGGCATCAATCTAGTTGTGGGCCAAGAAGCGGTGGTGAATGTGCGGCTCGAGGTCGGCGAGTATCTTCAGCAAGTCACCGTCTCCGAAGATGTTCCGGTGGTGAATGCCACTACCGCCGCTGTTTCGGGCTTGGTGAGCGAGAGCGAAGTAAAGGATTTGCCGCTGAACGGCCGCAGCTTCGACAACCTGATCGCGCTAAATCCCGGCGCGATTAACTACAGCGCCATGAAAAGCCTGAACACCAGCACCAGCAACGGGAACACGTTTTCGGTGGCAGGCCGGCGCACCAGCGAGAATCTGTTTTTGCTCAATGGCATCGAGTACACCGGCTCCAGCCAACTGGCCATCACGCCGGGAGGCACCAGCGGCTATCTCCTGGGAATCGACGCCGTGCGCGAATTCAACGTGCTCACGGATACCTACTCCGCCGAATACGGCAAGCGAGCGGGCGCGCAGGTGAGCGTGGTCACGCGGTCCGGCACCAACGATCTGCACGGCACGCTATTCGAGTTTCTCCGCAATAGCGCGCTCGATGCGCGGAACCCGTTCACGCAAGGCTCCGCGGTCTCTCCTTACCAGCAGAACCAATTCGGCGCGGCGCTGGGCGGCCCTATTGTGAAAGATCGCTGGTTTTTGTTCGGCAATTACGAAGGGTTCCGCCAGTCGATGGCAGTCGCCAATGTCGCCATCGTCCCGGACGCCAACGCGCGACTGGGCATTTTGCCGCCGAATGCCATCACCGGTGTGTTCACGCCGAATCCCGCCATGCTGCCATATATGGCTCTGTGGCCCGCTCCCAATGGCCCGGAACTCCTCTCCAACGGCCTCCCCAGCGGCACTGCCTTCTCCTTCAACAATCCCAGCCAATCCATCCGCGAGGATTTCGGCACCGCCCGAACGGACTACAGAGTTGGCAATCGAGATACGCTTTCGGGCGCGTACACCATCGACGATGGCACGAGCCTGATTCCCCTGGCCGATCCCCTGTTTGCCTCCTTTACGACGCTGCGCATGCAGGTAGCCAGCATTGACGAGACGCACATCTTTTCGCCTCAAATGCTGAACACATTTCGCGCCGGCTTCTCGCGCGCCGGATTCAGTTTGAACTCCTCCCTGCTGGCATCGTTTCCGCCCAGCCTCTCTTTTGTCACCGGCCAGGGCCCCGGCGGAATCGTCATCAACGGCGGCGTGACCACCACTGGCACGTCCAGCATCACTTCCGCAGGCCCGAATAACGCCGCCGGCGTCTGGAATCGCCGCAACCTCTTCACGTTTGCCGACGATTTTCAGCTGGTGAACGGCAGCCATCGAATCAGCTTCGGCGTTTGGTTGCAGCCGCTCCAGGACAACGAGGATTCCGCCTCGCGCCAACTGGGTCAGGCGACGTTCACGAGCCTGCAAACATTTTTGCAAGGGACGGTCAGCTCGTTTCAAGTGGTGCCCAGCGCCAGCGAATTGGGTTGGAGAAGCCTCCTGGGCGCCTGGTATATGGAAGACGCCATCAAGCTGCGGCCCAATTTGACGCTCGAGGCCGGCCTGCGCTACGAATTCACCACCGGCTGGAACGAAGCGTTCGGCCGCGCCGCCAATTACATCGCTAATGCTTCGGGAATCCTGGCCACCAATCCCGTCGTCGGCAATTCCGTTTTCACCCAAAACAACGCCAAGCACCTGCTTGGCCCGCGGCTGGGCCTGGCCTGGGACGTTTTCGGAAACGGCAAAACGGCGGTGCGCGCCGGTTTCGGCACCTACTACTCGCTCATCGACGATCTGGCCTTCCTGCTGAACTCTCTGCCGCCCGCGAACGGCGCCGTCTCGTACAGCAATCGTTCTCTCGCTTCCGTTCTCCCGGTCGTCGAAGGAGTGCCCCCCGCGCCCTCCTGCACTCCGCAAGTGACCACCAACTGCACCATCCTCGCGCCACAGGGAGTGCAGGCCAACGCGCAAACTCCCACCGTCGAAGAGTGGCACTTGACCGTCGAGCAGCAGCTCGATCCGCAAACGGTTCTGCGCATCGGATACGCGGGCTCGCATGGATATCATGGGCTGGTCAGCATCGATCCCAATGATGTTCCCGCGCAGATTTGCGCCGCGGCGAGCGGTTGCGCGTCTGGAGGCATCAACGCGGCGAGGGGTTTGGTGGCGCAAGGCGCGCAATACATCCCGGTCGTTGCCAGCAGGCCGAACCCCGATCTGGGCGCCGGATTCTTTTGGTATACCGAAGGAAACACCAGCTATAACGCTCTCGAAATCGACGTACTCCGCCGATTAAATCGGGGCCTGCAACTTCGTGGCAACTACACCTGGTCGAAGAATCTGGACGACAATTCGGCGCTCACCGGCGCCCAGGCCGATAATCAGCCGCAGATGGTTCTGGATCGAAACGACATCAGCCGCGATTGGGGGCTGTCGGCGCTGAATGTCGCGAGCCAAGCCAGCATTTCCGCCATGTACGATCTGCCATTCGGCAAAGGCAAGGCTTGGCTGAGTACGGTAAGCGGGGTCAAAGGCAAGCTGGTGAATGGCTGGCAACTAAACGGAATCGCCACGCTGCTCAGCGGCTTTCCTCTCACGCCGCTGGTGGGCACGAATATTTCCGGCGATGGAGATACCAGAAATCCAGACCGGCCGTCGTGGAATCCGAATTTTACCGGTCCGGTGATCCTGGGAAATCCGAATCAATGGTTCAATCCCCAGGCTTTTGTTCTGCCGGCACCGGGAACCTACGGCAATGTGGGAAGAGGAGTGCTCACGGGGCCGGGACTGGCGGACGTGGACCTCTCGCTCTTCAAAAATATCGCTTTATCGGAAAAGCAAACGCTGCAATTCAGGGCCGAGGCTCTCAACACGCTCAACCGCTCGAATTATGGCGTGCCAAACACCACCGTATTTTCAAGCGGCGCGGTAAGCGCCTCGGCAGGCCTGATCACCGCAACGGCGACGCCGGCGCGCGAGATTCAATTGGCATTGAAGCTGCTCTTCTGAGGGCTTCTTGAAAAAGTGGGCAAGCGTACCTGCCTTTCTTCGCCTTAGCGAAAAGAATGAAGTCGAACGCCAAAAAATATCCCGACGCCGCGGCATTCATCCTCGCCGGCGGCCGAAGTTCGCGCATGGGCAGAGACAAAGCCTGGCTGGAACTCGCGGGCGTGCCTCTGGTGCTGCGTATCGCTCGCGCAGTTGAACCGCTGGTCTGCTCGGTAACGGTGATCGGGCCTCCGGCCAGCGACGCCGGACGATTCGGGGCCCTGGGCTTGGCCGCAATTGCGGATCGCATACCGGAGCGAGCGGCTTCTGGCGAATCGAGCTGCGGACCTCTCGGCGGCATCGTCACGGCGCTGAGCGCCACGCATTGCTCGTGGAATCTGGTGTTGGCCTGCGATCTGCCCTACATCACCACGGCTTGGCTCGAATGGCTGCTCGGGCGCGCCATCGCAACGGAATCAGCGGGGGCGGCGCAGGCGGTGGTGCCGGAGCGAACGAGTGGCGTTGAGCCTCTCGCGGCTGTATATCGCAAGGAATGCGCGCAAGTTCTGGGCGAGGTGCTCGGCCGCGGCGTGCGTAAGGTCAGCGAAGCTTTGCGCGATCTGCGGGTGGCTCGAATACCGGAGGTGGAGTGGCGAGCGCTCGATCCTGAGGGGAATGTGCTTGCCAATATGAATTCGCCGGAAGAGTACGCTCGCGCGTGCGAATGGTGGGACGAAAAAGAGAAGCGGAAGGCTCCGGTTCGGTGAGAACGTCCCCGAAAAACGGGGAGGTCAAAGCGCTGACTAGCGCCGCTGTTCGAGTTTGACGGATGCCTTCAGCGGCTTGCCATCGCGAAGGACGGTGACGTTGACGACTTCGCCGACCTTGCTGGCACGCAAAGCGTCCGTGAAATCATAAAGATTGTGGATGGCCTTACCTGAGAAATCCACCAGCACGTCGCCGGCTTTCAAGCCCGATTTCGCGGCGGGCGAGCCAGGCTGGACGTCGCTGAAGCGCACTCCGTTTTCCGATTGCCCGAAATCGGGAATGGAGCCGAACCAAGGGCCATAACCACCGCCGCCGCCGCCGTTGCCGGTGACGCCGCTGTGCGGGTTGTCCGCCGCGACGGTGATGAATTTGGGGCGCTCGGCAGCGGTATCGAGACGCTCGATCACCACGGCGATGAAGTCGAGCAGGCGCGCGGCGTCCGGCGCGTTGATCTTGTCCCAGGTGTCTGACGGTTTGTGGTAATCGGAATGCAATCCGGAGAAGAAGAAAAGCACCGGGATTTTGCGGGCGACGAAGGAGGTGTGGTCGCTCGCGGCGTAACCGCCGGGCGAGTACTCGAAATCGAAAGGCGAACTCTTTTGCGCGGCAGCGAGGATGGTTTGAAACGACGAGCCGGTGCCCACGCCGCCGACGTAGACCTTTTCGTCCTTGATGCGGCCAATCATATCCATATTGACCATGGCCACGGCTTTGTCGAGCGGACGCGTGGGCTGCTCGGTCCAATGGGCCGAGCCGAGCAGGCCGAGCTCTTCGCCGGCGAAGGATTCAAACAGGATTCCCCGCGCGAGCTTCCCTTTATATGGCGCAAACATGCGCGCCAGTTCGAGCACGCCGGAGGTGCCGGAGGCGTTGTCGTCGGCGCCGGGATGGATCTGGCCGATCTGCGAAGGGGCCAGCGAATCGGCGTTGCCGTAACCCAGATGATCGTAGTGCGCGCCAACGATGACGTATTCGTCGGATTTGCCGGGAAGATAGGCCAGGACGTTGCTTACGGTGGCGCGGACGGTATCGACGTGTACGTCGAGAGTTAACTGCACGCTTTCGGGAAAGGCGAAGGATTGGGGCTTGGTGCCAGTGTTGATCTGGCTTTGCACACCGGCCAGCGATTTGCCCTCGGCGGCGAACCAATCTTGCGCGACGTTGTTCTTTACTTGCACCAAAAGGATGCCGGCGTTTTCCGGCCCGCTCACGCTGCCGAAGCGGGTCAGCAAATCCTCCTCGCCGTCGCCGAGTTTGCCGTTCACGATGACAACGGCGCTGGCGCCATGGTTACGCGCGTTGATCGCTTTGGTAATGAGGGCGGCATGGCGCGTGAGCCCCTGATTTCCGCTTTTCGCGGCGAAGCCGCTGGGCTCGTAGCGAAGCAAGACGACGATCTTGCCCTTCACGTCGACGCCGGAGTAATCGTCGTAGCCGAATTCGTCGGCGGAGGCGCCGTAGCCGGCGAAGACCAACCGGCCTGTGGCTTCGCCTGACGAGGAAAAACTGAAGGGAACGAAGTCGTCGTTCAGTTTCAGCGCACGATGTTTGCCGCCGATCTCTTCGGCGAGGCCATTATTGGCGGTGAGCCGCGCGCCGGTCGTCACGGTAAAGGGCTGGAAGAACCCTTGGGTTCCGGCGGGATCAAGGCCCAGGCTCTGATAGCGCTGCTCGAGGAGATGCGCCGCGAGTTCGATTCCTTTGGTGCCGGCGCCGCGGCCTTCCATATCGGGAGCGGCGAGAGTTTTGATGGTCTCGAGATAGCGTGCGGCGTCCGCTTTTCCCAGCGCCGGAGGTTGCGCGGGCGCTTGAGCGGGCGCCGTGGCAACGATTGCGAGGGCCAGGGCTACCGCGAGGCCCATGTGGAGAAAGCGGCGGCGGGGCCAGGGCTGGCAGTCTTGACCGGAATGGGCTTGGCGATTTGAGTACAAAAGCAGATTCCTCGCTACGCTCGGAATGACACCTAAAGCTTATCGCGAATCGAGCGACTTAGACATGCGAGCACGACGACTGTATCGATATTCGCATTCTACCCGCATTTGACGGCGAAAGGAGCCCCGGTAACGATAGGTAGCAGGCCTATAAAATGATAGGCAGCAGGCACATTTGATTTGCGGTTTTATGACTTACAATTTCCGAAGGCGGCAGCAAGGGCCGCAACCCAAAAATAGCTATTGAACGAGGCGTGACGAATATGCGGTTTGCACGTGCAAGCTTGGTTGTTGCGATTTTTCTGGCGGCGATCGTTGCCGCGAAGACTCGGCCTGAACCGCCCGCGGGTGTTGCTTCCCCGGCGGCGCCAGGCACTGCCGATGTGGATATTTATGCCGCGGACCGGCCCAACCAGCTGAGTCCGAAAGTGAAGAATTTCCCCTCGCGCGTTTACGTGCCCAATACGGAGAGCGCGACCGTGGACGTGATCGACCCGGCGACTTTTAAGGTGGTGGATCACTTCAGCGTAGGCAAGGTGCCGCAGCACATCGTTCCCTCCTACGATTTGCAAACGCTATGGGTGCTTGACGATGAGGGCAATGCCCTGACCAAGATCGATCCGGCCACGGCGAAAAAGGGCGACTCGGTGCCGGTTGCGGATCCCTATAACCTCTACTTCACTCCCGACGGCAAGGAAGCCATTGTGGTGGCCGAAGCTCTTCACCGGTTGGATTTTCGCGACGCGCAAACCATGAAGCTGATCTATTCGCTGAAGGTGCCGTGCAAGGGCGTGAACCATTTGGATTATTCCGCGGATGGAAGCTACTTCATCGCCAGCTGCGAATTCGACGGGCAGCTGCTGAAGATCGATACGGCTTCGCGAAAAATTCTGGCGACTATGGAGCTGGGGGCGCACGACATGCCCCAAGACGTGCGGACATCGCCCGACGGCAAAGTTTTCTTCGTGGCGGACATGATGGCCAACGGCGTGTTTGAAATCGATCCGGAAAACTTCAAACGGATTGGATTCCTGCCAACCGGCAAGGGCACCCACGGCATCCTGGTGAGCCGGGATTCCAAGCTTCTCTATGTCTCTAATCGAGGCGAGGGAAGCATCTCTCTGGTCGATATCGCCACACGGAAGATTGTTGGCAAGTGGGTGATACCGAATGGAGGCAGTCCGGATATGGGCGGCCTTTCAGCGGACGGAAAAGTCCTGTGGATTTCCGGCCGCTACAACGCGGAGGTCTACGCGTTCGACACCGATAGCGGAAAGCTGCTGGCGCGAATTCCGGTGGGCAAGGGGCCGCACGGCGTGTGCGTGTACCCTCAGCCGGGCCGCTACTCATTGGGCCATACTGGGCTGTTCCGATAAGCGTTGGATAAGGCGGGAGCGTTCGTCCGGCACGGTATGTAACGCTTTAAAGGGCAGAACGCGGTGATAAGCGGGGCGCGCGGCTCGCCTTGCGCGTCCCTCTTTTTTTTTGGACGCGGCGCTTCCCTTTGGATGTGGCCGAGGCGGCTGCTATTTGCCCAGGAAGTGGTAGACAAAGCCTGCCGCAAGCTCCACGTCCTGCACGCGTCCCGACACCGGAAAGAAGGGCGCGTTGGGGCCCGTGGCAGCCTGCGGCAACCCAAAGCTCGGAAACCCCGTGACGTGATCGCGGAGATCGAAGCGCACGCCGAAGTGTTCCCAAGGCCTGGCTTCGATTCCGGCGCCGAAATTGAAGTCGAATTCGCTCGAGCCGGTGATGACCGCGCGCTGGCCGAGGAAGTTTGTCGCGGCCATGAGCTTGGCGTTGTCGGTAGGAGTGAAGTGGCTGCCGCCAAGACCGGCGGTCAAAAAGGGACGAAGGAACCTTTCGTGGCCGGTGAAGAAGAAGAGGGCATTGCCGGTGAATTCGTCGACGTGAACTCCGAAATTCTGTACGATGGCCGGGGCGACTTGAGTGATCTCCAAACCGTCGGCGCTGAAGCTATAGGTGGCTTCCGCGCCCCAGTGTTCGCGGATATTGACCGCGCCGCGCAGGCCGAGCTTCGCGCCGTTCTGAAACTCCGAGTCGAAGACGCTGGGACCAACCACGAATGTTCTCGATCCGCTGGGAAGCGAGGCGCCGAGGAGGAAGGAGATCCGCGGATCAAATCCTTGAGCGAAGGCGCTCGAGCCAAGCAGAACCGCAAAGAAGCAAAAGAGAGATACGCGACCGAAATTTCTCGAAGCAGCCACCTTGCACATGTGAGCGCTCCCTAGAAGTCCGCCTATTGGACTCTCGCGGTCAGCAGCGGGATACCAAAGGAGCCGCAGCCAGCGCGCTCGGGGCCCTGAACGCTTTGCGCCGCGCAATTACCAGGAGTCTTCCGGCTGGGTTACTACACATCACGTATTTCGTTATGAGACCAAAGACCGATGATGAGGCGTGTGGAGTTTCTCCTGCCAAACGCCTCGCTCTGGAGGATGGTGAGGAATTCCCGAACAGCGGAAGACCAAAGACGGATTTAGGAGGCTTCAAAAAATGAAACGCAAGACACAGTATGTGCTGGCCTTAGCCGCCCTCGCGATGCTGGCGATCGGCGCATCAGCATGGGCTAAGGTGTACACGTTCCAGGCGACATCGCTAACCCCGGGAGCCACGGGGAACGTCGACGCCAAAACAGATAAGACCGGCGGAAACACGAATGTAACGATCACGGTCGATCATCTGGCGAGGCCAACGCTACTCAGCCCGGCGGCCAATGAGTACGTCGTGTGGATAGAACCGCAAGACGGATCGCCGCAAAACCAGGGCGTTCTGCGGGTAGGCGACAACGAAAAAGGCGACCTGAAGATGACCACGACGGCGTCGAAGTTCAGGGTGATCGTGACCGCTGAAAACGAACAACACCCGAAAGCGCCGTCGAATCGCGTCGTATTGCAGACCGAGGTCCAGGAGTAAGGATTCAAGCCGGCGCCCGATGACGCCGGCCGACTTCAAAGAGGCTGCGGACCGAGGGGTACAGCGCTCGCGCCGCAGGGAGGAGGATGGCATGAGTGGGAAATGCCACATACGAAATGGGCTCTGGATCGGGCTCGTGTTAGCGATGTCCAGCGTTGCCGCGAGCGCCATGCCGGCCCCCATCGCCCGAATGGGAATTGCATCGAAGACGATCATGCAAAAGACATTCGACGGCGCCAAAACAGTGGCGAAGGTCCCGGTGCACGCAGTGAGGTACGGTGCGATCGGGGCGAAGGATGTAGGTGCCAGCGTCGTTCATCATGTGAGAAGCATTTGAGATGCAGCACGTGAGCGATTAATCATACCGGCGGGAGGGAACGGGGTCGTCCCGAGACCTTGTTTCCTTCTTGACCGGCACGCGCGAGAAGACCTCAAGAAAGTCAAAGTAACATCAAGTAACGTCAAAAACCGCACCCTTGGAACCGAAGGGTGCGGCACCCACACAACTCCTCCGTCGTTCATGCTGCGCTGTCGGGCCAAGCCGAGCGCCGATCACTTTTTAATCTTCGTTGGCTCAGAACCTTCGGCCGTCGGTTCGGAAGCTTCGGCGTGATTGTTGGCGCCGAGGTTGTGGGAAGAGCGCTGGCGCGCGGGGCCATGCTCGGTATTGAGGTTGATGATGGTGTTGACCAGAGCGACATGCGAGAAAGCCTGGGGAAAATTGCCGACGAGGCGCTTTTCCTGGAGATGATATTCCTCGGAGAGCAAGCCGACGTCATTTTGAAGCGGCAGTAAACGTTCCAAAAGCTGCTCGGCTTCGGCGTCTCGTCCCATGAGCTTGTAGGTGTCGGCGAGCCAGAAGCTGCAGGCCAGAAAGACTCCTTCGCCGGGGGGCAAACCGTCATCGAACCGCTGCGTCTCGTAGCGCATGACGAAGCCATCGCGCATCAACTGCTTTTCGATCTGGCGGACCGTGCCCGCAACGCGCGGATCGGATGCGGGCAAAAAGCCGACCAGAGGAATGAAGAGGAGGCTGGCGTCCATATCCTTAGATCCGTAGGACTGCACGAAGCTGTCGAGTTGCGAATCGAACGCGTGAAGGCAGACGTCGTCGTGGATCTGCCCGCGGGCGGCGCGCCATTCGTCAAGGGGAGCTTGCAGGTGCAGGCGCTCACCGCTGCGGATTGCGCGATCGAAAGCCACCCAAGCCATTACCTTGGAGTGGGTGAACTGCCGTTGCTGTCCGCGGACTTCCCAGATGCCGTGATCGGCATGGCGCCAAATCTTCTGGAGATGCTCCAGCAAGGAGATCTGGAGATCGAAGTGGTAGACCCCGTCGCTCTCCGCGGCGCCTGGCACCTGCTGTGTCGGGGTGTGATAGAGCACGTCCGAGATCTCTCCAAAGATGTCCAACTGCAATTGCTTGGTGGCGGCATTGCCCACGCGCACCGGGGAAGCGCCTTCATAGCCGGTGAGCCAGGGCACTTCCCATTCCAGCAATTGACGCTCGCCGGCGAAGCCGTAGAGCACCTGAAGCTGATCGGCGCTTCCCGCCACGCTGCGCAAGAGCCAGTCGTGCCAGCGGCGGGCCTCGTCGTTGTAGCCGGCATGCATAAACGCGAGAAGGGTGAAGGTGGCGTCGCGCAGCCAGCAAAAGCGGTAGTCCCAATTGCGCGTGCCGCGCGGCTGCTCGGGCAAGGACGTGGTTGCGGCGGCGGCGATGCCGCCGGTGGGCTCATAGGTCAGGGCTTTCAGGGTAATCAGGGAGCGCTTGACGACGTCGGCCCAACGGCCGTTGTACGTGCAGCGGGAGATCCAAGCGCTCCACCACTCCTGTGTTTTGCCGAGGGATGCTTCGATGTCCGTGGCCGGGGGCACGGGAAGGAATGAGCTTCCGTAGGCGAGGTCGAAGCGCGCGGTCTGGCCCTCGCGAAGAGTGAAATCGCTCACGGTGCGCAGATCTTCGCCGCGGATGGGAACATCGGTCCGAAGGGCCAGGAGATGCGGACCGCCAATGGCGACGAGCGCGCCGTCGGGGTGGCGCGTGACCCACGGGATGGTGCGGCCGTAGTCGAAGCGGATGACCAGGTCCATGCGCATTTGGACGCTGCCGCGGGTGCAGTGGACGATCCGCAAAACTCGCGGGTGCTGCGCTTCGGAATGAACCTTTCGCACCGGCATGAAGTCGACCAGAGTGGCGGTTCCGCTATCGGTTACGAATTCGGTTTCGAGGATGAGCGTTCCGGGGCGATAGCGGCGGCTCACTCTTGCGGGCCCGAGGGGCGCCAATTGCCAGCGGCCGTTCTGGTCGTTTCCTAGAAGCGCGGCGAAGCAGGCGTCAGAATCGAAACGCGGAAAGCAAAGCCAATCGAGCGAGCCATCGCGGGCGACGAGGGCGGCGGTCTGGCAATCGCCGATGAGGGCGTAGTCTTCGATTGCAGCGGGCATATAAGGTCAGCTCGTTTTGATGCTCAGGGCAACGGGACGGGGCCAGGGGCGACGGGGCGAAGTCGAAGAGGGCGCTTTTCAGTTCACGACGGCGTCGAAAAAGGCGGTCTCGATGCGGCCGGAGCGCTTGACCTGGAGGAAGATGCGGTAAAGGCCGGGCTGCGGGAATCCGTAGGGCAAGGAGATGTCTGGCTCGACTTTGGCGGCGGCCATTTGCGGCATATTCGGCATGTTCATGGCGGCGCTGGGGCTGCCGGATTGCGCGAGTCCACCGCTGCCCGGCAAGCTGGCCTGCGCGAGTTCAAAGGAAGCCATGGGGACGGAGCCGGTGGGATGGATGTGCGCGAAGACGGAATAATCGGAACGAACGATTTCGGCGTGAGCCGGCATTCCCATGTAAGGCTCGAGATCCTGGGCGGGATTACCGGCAGGATCGGTGACGTGGAAACGCAGCGCGAGCGGAACGCCGGCGCGGAGAGGCGATGGATCGCGCTGCCAAATGAGGTGGGCGCCGTCGGGAAGGGCAAAATCCGCGGCGCCGGTTGTGGCGGCGGGAGACGAGTCTGTGAGAATGGGGGCCGCAGCGATTCCGCTATCGTCTCCGGTGAGCGGGGTGCCGGGGATGGCCGAAGGGAGATCGATTTGGCCGAGCATGGTCACGGGGAAGCCGCTGTTCAATACCACGTCGGCAAAAAGCTGATAGTGCCCCGGCGGCATGGCTGGAAGATTCTGGATGAAGGTATCGGCACCGGCGCGCTGCGGGTGTAAGTGCCAGAAGCGATTCATGCCGGGGCTGCCGATGATGAAAAAATGCATCAAGTGCTCGTGATCGAGCATGAGGTCGTTGAAATCGATCAGACTGGCGGGGCGGCGAGGATTTCCCGAAGCGACGCGCAGCGACTTGGGATGCAGAACCAATTGGCCGGCGGAATTGACCACAGCTTCCATTTCGGGCGGACTATAGATATGGCTGGCGTATTGGCGCGCGTCGACCCTCCACCACAACGCGCCAAGAGTAAGAACTCCGATGACCACGAGGCTGGCGATTGCCGCTGCGAAGGGCACTCGCTTTTTGCGCATCGGCGTGGGAAGCGCGCCGGGCGCGAGATTTCCTTCGCGAACCGCCGCCGCAACAATGGAGACAAGCGCGAGTGCGAGAACGGTCATGAGGGCGAATAGAAGCAGGCCCAACGAGCGCCGCATCGGAAGCATGCGCTGCGCAACCGCCGGAATGGGTACGGCCAGCAAGCCTTTGCCCTGAGCGCCGTCAGCCTGGATGCGTACCTGGAGCGAGCCGAACTCCATCAGCCAAAGGTTTCCCTGGAAGAACTGCGGGTCGTCTTTGGAACGAGCTGCCGCCTCCGGGGCGGGAGCATATTGCGAGCCAGGGCCGGTGAGCTGCATGGGGGCGATGCGAATGTCAGTTACGTCGCTGGACTCGCTGCGAATGTCGATTTCCGCGATGCCTGGAATTACCTGGGGCACGCGAACCGTGACAAATAATTTGTAAGGACCGGCATTGCCTTCGAGGAAAACGTCAGGGCTGCCGACGTGGGCGGAAAGCGGGACGGCGCAGGTGGCGAGGACAAGGAACATTAGCCAGGCGCGCTTTGATGCATACAGAAGACGAGAGTGGCTGAAGATACAATGCATTCTAGGGGGCATTTCAGGGATGGCGATGTTTATCGGAGAGCGCATTAACGGCGGATGGCGCGGACCCAGTCTCCGGCGGCTGTGCCCAGGCGGCTGCTCAGGATGGCGAGGAGCACGGCTTCGGCCATGATGAGCCAGAATCCGAAGGCGGCATAGTTCACGGGCACAAAGAGGTGGCGAATGTCGAAACCGTCGGGCGTGGCGAAATAGGCGAAATACTTGGTGCCGAAAAACCAGTTGGCCGAGGCGGGCGAGACCAGGAACGTCGCGAAAGGCCATTGCGCGGCCAGGAAGCCGCCCAGGAAGATCAGGCCGAAGGCCACGGCCTTGGGCCACATCTTCCAGCCCGACAGGCGCGGCTCGAAGATGTCGAGGAGCAGTGCCGGGACGATCACCAGCAGAGGAAACTCCATGGGCACCATGTGCGTGATTTTCTGATAGACCGGGCCGAGCTTGGGCGTGGCAGGGAAGAGCGGAAAGAGCCATAGCATGACCATGGCGTAGGCGGTGTAGACGCCCGCCACGATGGTGCGGGCCCAGCGCTGCCCGGAGATGGCCGCAAAGCCGGCGAAGACGACGGGAACGACGATGGCTACGGCGCGATAGCACTGCGCAGTGTGCATCAGGACGCGGTAAGTGGATTCCCAGACGACCGTAAGCGCCAGCATGGTGATCATTCCGCCCAAGATCAGCAGGAGCCAGTCGAGCTTGCGGCGCAAGGCGCCGCCGGCGCGGTTACGGGTGCTGGCGATCAAGACCAGGGCGCCAATCTGAATGGCCAGAACGCCTCCATCGAGGACCACGTGGGGCGGGCTGAAGATTTTGACGTCGAGGCCGTAGGCGTTGTGCCACCAGTTATCGAAAGGCGCGGAGGTGAGCATGGTGGCGCCACCCCAGGCGGCAATGAAGGCGCCCAGGGGCCCGCGGAATTTCCATACGGTGACGCTGGCGGATGCCAGCTCCGGATTCCGGCCGAAGGTGCAAGAAAGTATCAGGTAGCCGCAGGTGAATCCGGCCAGGATGCCGCATAGTTGAATGGCCATGTGCGCGGGAGTCCAGAAGGAGTCGCGGCCGATGGACATGTGCCAGGAGATATCCCAATAGCCGCCGATGACGACGGAGACGACGGCGGCGAAAAGGGACCAGACGTACCAGGGGACCGCAGCCAGTTCAGCGGGGGATTGGGCCCGAAATGCTGCCGGAGTACGGACAACGGAGTCAACGGTCGAAGCCATGGTCAACCCTTTTGAAAGTAGCACAAGGGTAGGGAAAATCGAAACCCAACAGGTTGGCGGTGACGCTCAATGGGGCAGGTGAGTGGCCGGCGGGTGCGACTGCGGAACAGAGGGTTTTTACACCGGTTTGCAACGCAAGCGCTTGAACAGCATTCTGCGGCCACGAAAGCGACGCGATTTGACCACGTGGACCGCCGTGCCCAGTTTTTCGGCAGCTTCCTGCTCCATCAAACCCTGGATGTCACACATTTGCAGGACAATCCGATAGGGCGGAGGCAGTTCTCGAATTTTCTGCTCCAGGATTCGAGAGCGCTCAACGGATGAGTATTCTTCTTCCGGGTTGGGCCTGTGGTCCGGAAACGATACTGAGGAGGCCGCGTCAGCGTCGTCGAATTCATCGTCCGTCGAGGCGATGGCGAGCTCTCGCTTGCGGCGGCGCAAGTTCTGAAGGGCGGCGTTCACCACGATGCTGTGAAGCCAGGTGGAGAACTTTGAGCGGCCATGAAATTGATCCAAGTGAGAGAAAGCAGCCAGCAGCCCCTCCTGGAGGGCGTCTTCGGAATCTTGCGGGTGGCGCAGGACTTGGGCTGCCGCCCGATAGAGACTAGGCATATGCGGAATGAAAAGCTCGTCCAGGGCCATTTCGTCCTCCCCAGGTGCAGTGTTCAATTGCAGTTCTATTCCTCGGGTGCTCAAGGCCTTGTTTCCAGGAAGTCTCTCTGCGTTCGGACTTCGCTGGCCTCCGACAGAATCCATTGTGCATTTGCGTTTCCATGCGGCCGAATCAGCGATCCGTTGGCTCGTTCAAAGCACAATTTGAAGCAGGGGCCAGAATCGCTCGCTCGTAAACACAAAAGGATCAAGCAGCAACGGGGAGAAGAGCCACCTCAACCCTATGCGACGTGGTTTTTCGGAGCGGGAATCGTTCGTCGGGAAGGCAAAGGAGGGCACATTGAATTCGTTCGCTTCTTTCACGCGACTGTTCGCTTTATGCACGCAAGGCAAGGCCTTTTTGCGACCTTGCTGCTTTAGCTCAGTGGAATCGCCTCTAAGGAAAGAAATTATTCGGCGGGCCGCGTTCCGAGTTTTGGCATAGCCAGTGCTGTAGAAGTACGTTCACCACAATCGAGCGGAGGGCAGCCATGCGTCTGGTGACTGTGCGGAATACCTGGTCGGATCTCGATTCGGTGGAGAAGGCGGCAGTGATGCTCGCGCTGCTTGCGCTGACCCTGGCGGGATGGGTTCTGGGCGGCTTGCCGACGCATTAGCCGGGGGCACTCATCGTAACCCACCTCCCCAACTACAATTGTTATGATTAGCTAACGCTTTCGAGCAGGTTCAGAGCATGGGATGGAAACTCCCACTATCGAGGCTTAGTTTTCGCTGGCAAATAACCTTGTTGGGCGCGCTCGTGGTCGTATTGTTTCTGGCCGTGCTGGCCGCGGGATTCAGCGCCCTTCACTACACGACGTCCGCGGTCCTCAACGACGAGAAGAAGAGCCTGGCGACAACGACTCGCGAATTGGTCCGCGAGTACGAACAGAGGGGAAACTCCGGGCAAGAGGGCGGCGCCCGGTCGCTACTGGGGAATCCCGCCGAAGGATCTTCCCAGGAACTCCTAACGCTTTTCGCGCGCATCGTCCTGCAAAGAACAGATGCGAACGTGGCGGGATTTTACTCGAGCGCGACCGACGATCTTACCGGATACACATTTTCGGGACGCAAAGGGGACGACACCGTAAGCGACCTCAGCTCGGCAGAGAACTCCGATATACGCCCCGCAGTGGTCCAGGTCGCGCGGACCGCATTTCTCACGGGCCGTCCGTCCGAGCAGGTTCTCGCCAGAGTCCAGAACTTTACTCTGATCGAGGCGATGCCGATACGCGAAGGCCAGAATTACACCGGCAGTGCGTGGACCCTAGAGTCCCTGCCCAGCATTCCCGGCACGAATCGCTTTCATGCCTACGTGATTGCTGTTGCTTTAGGCGCGGCGGCGCTGTTTTGCGTGCTTCTGACATTGGTTATGGTGCGTAATCTTCAGAACGGCGTCAGGAAGATTGAGGGCGGGCTTGCGGGGCTGGAGCAGAGCCTGGATTCGCAACTGCCGACCGGCGGCGACCCCAATGAGATTCAGAGGATCGTGCTGGCAATTAACCGCTTAGGAACGACGTTGAGAGACAATATCGAGCACGAACGGCAGCTAGAAAATCAACTGCGACATTCCGAGCGGCTCTCGGCGTTGGGGAAATTGGTGGCAGGCGTCGCCCATGAGGTGCGTAATCCGCTCGCCACGATTCGCCTGCGAGTGCAGATGTGCCAGCGCAATTCGCAGGAGCCGGCGTTGCAGCAATCGTGCGCCGTGGCGCTGGAGGAGATTGAAAGACTGAATAGCATCGTGAGCCGGCTATTGAATTTTGCAGAGCCCATGAGCCTGCACGTCCAGTCCACGCGGGTGCACGATCTCGTCGTGCGAAGGCTCGATGCGTTTCGCGAGGCCGCGGAGAAAAAGGGGGTGCGCTTTATCACGGATTTTAGGGAGGATGGAAGCATGTTGAGATTGGACCAAGGCCGCATGGCACAAGTCATCGACAACGTCATTCAAAACGCGATCGAAGCGATGTCGGAAACGGGCGGAACGCTTTCGGCGATTCTCTCCAGGAGGTCCATGGCAACAGGCGAGGGCGCGGTGTGCCTGGAGTTTCGCGATACAGGAAAAGGCATCCATCCAACGTTGATTCGCCGCATCTTTGACCCCTTTTTCACGACCAAGGCTTCCGGAACCGGGCTGGGGCTTTCCATCTGCCACGAATTGGTGCGGGCGCATCAAGGCGACATCCATGTGGAGAGCCGCGAAGGCCAGGGGGCGACAGTGCGCATTTTGCTGCCCCTGGAAACACGGATCAGCACAGCCGCCGTGGAGCGGCGGGCGAATTGAAGAAAACCATATTGATCGCCGACGACGAGGCCAATCTCAGGCGCACTTTGGCCGAGATTTTGAGCGCGCAGGGCTATGCAACTCTCGAGGCCGGGGACGGGATGGAAGCGATCGAACTGCTTCGAAAAACGACACCGGATCTTGTGTTCAGCGACTGGAAAATGCCTTCGGCGGGCGGAGAGGAAGTTTTGCGGTACATGCGCGAAGAACCACGGCTGGCTTCCGTCCCGGTGATCGTGATCACGGCGTTTGGGACCAGCCACACGACCATCGAGGCCCTTAGGCTGGGCGCCTATGATTTTGTGACCAAGCCCTTTGATCTTGACGAAATCTCGCTGACCGCCAATCGCGCGCTGGAACATGCGGAAGTTGCGCAACTGCGCGCGCAGGTGGAACGCAATGGCGGCAGCGCAAGCGGGCGGCTGATCGGCTCCAGCCGGTTAATGCTGGACGTCTTCAAGACGATTGGCACGGTGGCCGAAACAGATGCGACCGTGCTGATTTGCGGAGAGTCCGGGACGGGGAAGGAACTGGTCGCGGAAGCCATCCACAACTACAGCCGTCGCAAGGGCAAGCCGTTCACCGTGGTGAACTGCGCTGCTTTGCCCGAAACTCTGCTGGAATCGGAGCTATTTGGCCATGAGCGCGGCGCCTTTACCGGGGCAGTGGCGCGGAAAGCGGGCCGATTCGAGATCGCCGAAGGCGGCACCGTTTTTCTGGACGAGATCGGCGAGCTTTCGCCGGCATTGCAGGCGAAGCTCTTGCGCGTGATCCAGGACCACAGTTTTGAACGGGTAGGCAGCAGCGAAACAATCGAAGGGAACTTTCGCGTGATCGCGGCAACGAATCGAGACCTCGAAGCGTGCGTGCAGGAAAAGTTATTCCGCGAGGACCTTTTCTACCGATTGAACGTGGTACGCATTTCCGTGCCGCCTCTTCGAGAACGCCGCTCGGATATCGTGTTGCTCGCGGAGCATTTTCTCCGGCTCTATAGCGAGAAGAACGATCTGCCGGCTGTGGGATTCTCCGAGGACGCTATCCTGGCGATGCAAACGTATTCGTATCCGGGAAATGTGAGGGAGCTCGAAAATACGATCGAGCGCGCAGTGCTAATGGCGAGAGGGCGCGTGATCATGCCGACGCATCTTTCTTCGAGAGATGGAGCCGCCCAGCGCGGCGAACCCCATTCGTTGCGAACGGAACTGCTTTCGCTGCCCTTCCACAAGGCTGTTGCGGAATTAGAGAAAGCCCTGATTACCAGCGCCCTTCGAGATTCCAAGGGGAATAAGACCGACGCCGCCGATCGTTTGCAGATCAACCGCCGTCTTCTCTACAAGAAAATTACAGACTATAGTATCGAGTGAGGCCGCCTCCTCGCCGCCGAAGGTGCATTTTGCCGTCTAGCAGCGGCGAGCGACGAAGCCGGCGCAAGGCTCCCCCGAACCGCTTTTGCTTCAGTTAGCATAAGACCAGGGCCCCGGATCGTTAATCAAACTAATAGACGGTTAAAGAGGGGTTGGAGGGGACACTTGGTTTTGCCGGAGACTGAACGATGAGTTTGCCGCACACGCGCACGCTTCCCGAGGAAGACGTCGAGCTGCGGGAATGGCTGGAGTCGCTCGACTTCGTGCTCCAGGAGCGCGGGAGCGAGCGAGCTCAGGAGATTTTGCGGCGGCTGCGCCAGCACGCCAGGCAGGCGGGCGTCAGTCTATCGTTTACGGCGAACACGCCGTATGTGAACACGATTCCGGCGAGCGAACAGCCGCCCTATCCGGGAAGCCAGGAGATCGAGAGGCGCATCAAGAGCTTTGCGCGCTGGAATGCGCTGGCCATGGTGGTGCGCGCGAATCGGCTGGAGAGCGGGATCGGCGGGCACATCTCGAGTTACGGGTCGGCGGCGACGCTCTACGAGGTGGGATTCAATCATTTCTTTCGAGCGCGGAATGAAACCAGCGAAGGGGACATCGTCTATTTTCAGGGGCATGCCTCGCCGGGAATCTATGCACGAGCTTATCTGGAAGGGCGCTTCAGCGTCGATCAACTGGAGAATTTCCGGCGGGAGTTGAAGCCCGGCGGCGGACTTAGCTCGTATCCGCATCCCTGGTTGATGCCGAATTTTTGGGAGTTCCCGACGGTATCCATGGGCCTGGGCCCGATCATGTCCATTTACCAGGCGCGGTTCAATCGCTATCTCGAGGACCGGGGCTTGAAGGAGCGGTCGGACAGCAAGGTCTGGGCCTTTATCGGAGACGGCGAGACGGACGAACCGGAATCGCTGGGGGCCATAACGCTGGCGTCACGCGAACAGCTCGACAATCTGATTTGGGTGATCAATTGCAATTTGCAGAGGCTGGACGGGCCGGTGCGCGGAAACGGGAAGATCGTTCAGGAACTGGAGGCCATATTTCGGGGCGCGGGATGGAACGTGACCAAAGTTCTGTGGGGCAGCGATTGGGACGCTCTGCTCGAAAAGGACCCGGAAGGGCTTCTGGTGAAGCGCATGGACGAAGTGGTGGACGGGCAGTACCAGAAGAACAGCGTGGAGTCCGGCGGATATTTTCGGGAGCATTTTTTCGGGGTGGATGCGCGCCTCTTGGAGATGGTCAAGCATCTTTCCGACGAACAGATCCATAAGCTGAGGCTGGGCGGGCACGATCCGAAGAAGGTGTATGCGGCGTATAAAGCCGCGGTGGAGCACAAAGGTTCACCCACGGTGATTTTGGCGAAAACGATCAAGGGTTATGGCCTGGGCGAGGCGGGGGAAGGCCGCAACGTCACTCACCAGCAGAAGAAAATGAACGAAGACGAGCTGCGCGAATTCCGGTCTCGATTCGGAATTCCCATATCCGATGAGGAGGTGGCGCAGGCGCCGTTCTACAAACCGGCCGAAGACAGCGTGGAGATGCAGTACCTTCAGGAGCGGCGGCGCGAGCTGGGCGGATACGTTCCGGCGCGGAAGGTGTATCCGATCAGCGTTCAGGAACCGGCGGACGAGTTCTATGAGGAATTTTTCAAAGGCACCGAGGGCCGCGACGTGGCCACGACGATGGCTTTCGTGCGCCTGCTGGCGAAGCTGCTGCGCGACAAGGAGCTGGGCAAGTTGATCGTGCCGATCATCCCGGACGAGGCGCGCACGTTCGGCATGGAATCGCTTTTCCGGCAAGTGGGAATCTATTCGCATATCGGCCAGAATTATGAGCCGGTGGATCGCGAGACCTTGCTCTATTACAAAGAGGCGGTCGACGGGCAAATTCTGGAAGAAGGCATCACCGAAGCCGGTTCGATGTCTTCGTTCATCGCCGCGGGGACGGCTTATGCCACGCATCGAATCCCCACGATTCCCTTTTTCATTTTTTACTCCATGTTCGGCTTCCAGAGGATTGGCGACTTGATCTGGGCCGCGGGGGACGCTCGCACGCGCGGCTTTCTAATTGGCGGCACGTCCGGGCGCACCACGCTGGCCGGCGAAGGCTTGCAGCATCAGGACGGGCAAAGCCACGTTCTGGCATACCCGGTGCCGAACCTGCATGCCTTCGATCCAGCATTCGCCTATGAGATTGCGGTGATCGTGCGGGACGGAATCCGGCGCATGTACAAGGAAGATGAGAGCGTCTTTTATTACCTTACAGTGACGAACGAACCCTATCCCATGCCGGCCATGCCGAAGGGCGCCGAAGAAGGCATCTTGAAAGGGATGTACCGGCTGGCGCCGGCCGAGAATCAGCACGCGCAGCTGCGCGCTCAACTGCTGGGAAGCGGCGCGATTCTTCGCGAGGCCCTGAAGGCGCAGAAAATCCTAGCGGAGAATTACGATGTGGCGGCGGACGTCTGGAGCGTTACCAGCTACAAGGAGCTGTATCAAAACGGCCACTCCTGCGACCGCTGGAATATGCTTCATCCTTCGGAGGAGCCGCGGATTCCCTACGTGACTGAATGTTTTCGCGACGCGCCAGGGGCGCTGGTGGCCGCGTCGGATTATCTGCGAGCGCTGCCTGATAGCATCTGCCGGTGGATGCCGCGTCCACTGATTTCGCTGGGAACCGACGGGTATGGGCGCAGCGACACGCGCGCCGCTTTGCGGGACTTCTTCGAAGTGGATGCCCGCTTCATTACCTTGGCCACGCTGAACGAGTTGGCGCGGCAAAAAGCGATCAAGCATACGCTGGTGCAAAAGGCGATCGAGGATTTGGGGATCGATCACGCTAAAGCCAACCCCATGATCTCCTAAGGCCGATGATCTTCTTATCACATGCCATACAGCCTGCAACGGGCGACCGCAAGGACCGCAAAGGGACCGTTTCGAGGAGTTCGCCGTGACCACCACGATCAAACTTCCTGAACTGGGCGAGAACGTCGATTCGGGCGAGCTGACGAAGATACTTGTCTCGGCGGGCGACAGGGTCTCCAAGGACCAGGCGCTATTGGAACTGGAGACGGATAAAGCCACGATCGAAGTGCCTTCTCCCGTTGCGGGCACGATCAAGGAGCTTCACGTTCAGGAAGGACGCAAGATAAAAGTGGGCGACACGCTCTTCACCATTGAGGAGAGTGGAGACGGCGCGCAGCAAAAGCAGAAGGCGCAGAAGGAAGAACGTTCCGCGGAAGCATCGGGGCCTGAGGCATCCGCGCAAGAGGCGGCGGGACCGGATCGGGAAGAAGGGCAGCGGCGCGAACCCAAACTGGCTCGCGCCGAGGTTGCGGCTGAAACGGAAACTGCCGGCGAGGCGGAAACGCCGGCCGAAACGCAAAGCGAAGACACCGTGATTCCCTTCCGAGCGGAAGTTTCGGAGCAGGCGCGGCGTCCGATCCATTTAGCCGCGGCGTCTCCGGCGATCCGGCGGTTTGCGCGGGAACTAGGCGTGGATATTAATCAGGTTAAGGGCACGGGGCCGGAAGGGCGCATCGATGAAGAGGACGTGAAAAATTATGCGCGCGAGATCATCTCCCGGGCGGCCGGCGGGCAATTGCCGGCCGGGGCTTCCCCGGCGCTGCCGGATTTCTCGAAATGGGGCACGGTCGAGCGCAAGCCCATGAGCAGCGTGCGGCGCAGCACGGCGGAGCATCTCGCGCAGGCCTGGCAAAATGTTCCGCAGGTCACGCAATTCGACAGCGCTGATATTACGGACCTGGAGATTCTCAGGAGCCGCTTTGCGGATGAGCACAGCGAGGGGAAGGCCAAGATCACTGTGACCGCGATCGCCTTAAAAGTGGCGGCGGCGGCGTTGCAGAAATTTCCGCAGTTTGCGGCCAGCATCGACATGGCCAATCTGGAGATCGTTTATAAGCGCTACCGCAACATCGGAGTGGCCGTCGATACGAGCTACGGCCTGCTGGTCCCCGTGGTGCGGGAGGTGGATCGCAAAAGCATTCCTCAGCTGGCACGGGAATTGAGCGAGCTTTCGGAAAGGGCGCGAGGGAAAAAGCTTGGGCTGGAGGAGATGGCCGGGGGCGTCTTTACCATTACGAATCTTGGAGGGATCGGCGGCTCGGGATTCTCGCCGATCGTGAACTATCCGGAGGTGGCGATATTGGGCATTTCGCGCCTCAGCGTGGAACCGCGGCAGGCGAATGGCGGCACCACGTTTGAGCCGCGCAAGATCCTGCCCCTTTCGCTTTCGTATGATCATCGGCTGATCGACGGCGCCGACGGAGCGCGCTTCCTGCGCTGGATCGCAGAGGCGCTGGAACAGCCCGCATTGCTGCTATTCAGGGAATAATTCAAATATCCGGCAGACGGTTTGCTTGACTTCGAGGCAAGGTGAAAGTACAAGTTAGGTAAGCGGTTAGCTGGGGTGTTCGCGGACGCACCAGGTCTCGGAGGAGCACGAACGGTGTACACTTTCGTGTCCGACGAATTCGCGTCGCGCGCGGGACTACATGACTCCTTATTTGTCGATTGTCATACCGGCCCATAACGAAGCGGCGATCCTGCCGGTGACGCTGGAGTGCCTGCGCAAATTTGTAGACGAGCGGCCGTTCACCGCGGAAGTGATCGTCGTCGACGACGGATCGACGGACAATAGTCCGGCGGTGCTGGGCGAATGGCGCCGCTCTTTTGAAAACCTGCGGGTGTTGCGCAATTCCGTGAACATAGGAAAAGGAGCGAGCATTCGCAGAGGGATATTGGCGAGCCGCGGCGAATGCGTATTCGTTTCCGACGCGGATTTGCCCGGCACGCCGGAGGATATCGTCCGCTTGCTGGAGGCTCTGCGCGATGGGGCGGCGGTGGCGATCGCTTCGCGGCGCCCTGCGCCGTTGAGCTCCGCTCCGAGCACCTCGCGTTTTCTGGCCAGCACCGCGTACCGAGCGCTGGTGCGGTTGATTCTGAATTTGCCCCTGCGAGACACGCAGTGCGGGTTCAAAGCGTTCGTGCGCGAGCCGCTTGTACCGATCGCCCAGGAGCTTCGATTGGGAGGATTTTCCTTCGACGTCGAATTCCTGTATGCCGCGTGGAAACGAGGGCTGGCGATTCGGGAAGTCGATTTCGAAGTCGTGGAGCGGCGCCCGACGCGCTACGCCATTTTGCTTCAGTCTCCGCGGATGTTGATCGACCTGCTGAGAATACGGATCTTCTCCGGGCGTGCGCCCCGGGACATAAGGGCCGAAGACGTAAAAGTCGAGAGGGCTCCTGTGGAAGCCGAGCCGGCGCCGAGCGCCCCGGACGCGCCTCGGTAAACGCGAAGGCTCGGATTGCCGGGATAGTGGATCCCCGCGCAAAACCGGCGCATGGGGCGCCCCCACAAGCCGATTAATCCCGCAAGCGCTGCCGCCTCGAACACCCCCTAAACGTCGCAGAAATTTATCAGACGAATTCCCAGGCGCTCCACTCTGTTTTTGATTTCAGGCGCGGTGAGGGCAACCAGTTCGGATGCGCGCGCTTTGGTAAGAGAGCCGCCAAAAGATTGCAGTTCGGCGCTGGCATAGCCGGGATGGCACATCAGTTCGGTGACTCCGGGCTTTATGGAAGCGAGGAGTTCGCTCAACGTCCTCACGTTCAAGAATCCGGTGTGGGCCAGGCCGCAAAATGCGTCGGGGCAGACAAGGCCGGCCGCGCGCAATTGCTCTCTGAATGGCCGGGCCAGGGAAGTCACACCATACGCTATGGCGGAGCGGTTCCATTTGGCCAGGAAGGCCCCGCCATGCCGCCAAAGCAGAGGCAGCGAGGTCTCGAGATCTTCGGCGGGACAGCGGATGCAGCGTATGCAAAACTCGCGCGCGATCTCGATCACTAGGGGCGCGATCTGAGGCAGGACGTGCACGTGGAGGTGACCGTCGAGGTGAGTCGGAGTCACGCCGGCGTCAAAGATCTTGATAACCTGAGCGCGAAGTTCGGCGCGAATGTGTTCCAGCGGTATGCGCCGGCAGAGGAGTGCGACGCCCAGGCGCACGGGGCTCAAGTAGAGCTCGCCACGCTCGTTGACAAGAGAGGGAACGAGGGCGGCGTTCGAGACCGGAGCTCCCGAGCTGAGATTCAGGTGCACTCCGAGAGACAAGCCAGGATATTGGAGACCCGAAGCGATGGCGTGGGCCAATGCGGAACCATTGGCGAGCAAGGATGCGCTGGTTAAAACGCCGAAGTCGTGCGAGGCGATAATTCCATCATTGACGCTTTCGGCGAGGCCAAAGTCGTCTCCATTCACGATGAGCCGCTTCATCGATGGCAGACGCCTGTCGGCTGCGTGACGCGCCGGCGCCGCGCGCTGGAGGTGAAACTTCCGACCTCCGCGACGGCACAAAAATAAGAAAGCTCAAGAATCTCCATCGTTGTTGGGCCTCAGGGCTTCCTGATTGTGCAAGCTGAGGAGCGCCGAATCACGGAAGGCGACGCGATCGGTTTCCAAGGTTGCAATTCCACACGGGTTAAGGGGCTTACGGTTCATTATGGAATGATAGCCGACGGGCAGTAATGGACGACAATCTACGGCACTTTTCGACCTCCGAGAACGCCGGAATGTGTCAGTTCTGCCTTAGGGCCGACGCATCCAAACCCGGCGAATCCCCGGTGGTCGTGGATTAGAGGTGGGCGTAACTGCTCACCTGTTAGCTATGTATAGGGGGGTCCTGGGAATTGTGCGCTAAGAGTTAAGACCCGGGAGGGTGAGTGGCCCCCGCAGTGCGTAATTACTAATACCGAAGGCAAGCGACCATAGAAACACACAGCGGCCTTTTCGGAGGAGATGACATTCAAATGCGGAAACAAAAGGGTTTCTCGTTAATTGAGCTCTTGATTGTGGTGGCGATTATTCTGATTATCGCCGCGATAGCTATCCCGAACCTCTTGCGGGCAAAGATGGCCGCCAATGAGGCTTCGGCGGTAGGCTCTCTGCGGACGATCAATACGTCTTGCGTTGAATACTCGACGACGTACGGCGTCGGCTATCCCGGATCGCTGGGGGCTCTCGGCGGAACGGGCACGGCGACTTCAGCGTCGGCAGGGTTGATCGACTCTGTGTTGGCTGGCGGCACGAAGAGCGGCTATACCTTTGCATACCACGCGGGTACCGCCGACTCAGCCGGCAGCATCGACACCTACACGATTACGGCGACTCCAGTCGTCGCGGGCACGACCGGCCAGCGGATGTTCTTCACCGACCAGTCGGGCGTGATCCGAGCAGATGCTTCCGGTTCGGGCGCGAGCGTGAACAGCACGCCCATCGGCTAGTTTCTCCTAAACCGCAAAGGGCAAAAGGAGAGGAGCCTCCGCTCCTCTCCTTTCTTTTTGCGCCGGCCTTTTGTTCCTGCTACGTCCCGCGGATTCCGGTATCTGTTTGGCTTTAAACCCAATCGACGAGCGGACGTTCATTCGGACGAATCCCCGAGACGCTTGCGGGCGTTGCTGCCGCGCCGAGGCGTTCCCTCTTTAGGCAATGGGTATGGTCTCTGAACGTGCGGGCTAAGTTGAAGGTGCGACAATTTAGAAACGCAAGCCAGAGGAATCAGTCCAGCGCGAAGGCCTTTGCAGGGAGAGTGCGGTGGGAAGCAAGAAACAACTTCTGGTACAGAGCCTGCTTACAGCCGTGGTGCTGGTAGCCGTGGGGATGCTGGGCTTCAGCTCTCAGTTCTATGGCGAAGCCCTGTACGATGCTTTCTTTGGCTTGGCGCTGGCAAGCGTGGTGATCGTTCACCAGAGGGTTGGGCCGAGCTGGCTGGACGCAGCGTGGACGGCGGCAGGGATGGCGCTGCTGGGCATCGTGGATTTTCACTTTCTGCACTACCCTCCCAAAGTCATGGCGTGGTTTTCATTCGCGGGATTGAGCAGCTTCGCCATCCTGGCTTTGCGAAGCATTTGGAGTCAGAACCGCAGGAAGTTTCTTTACGGCTGGATTCCGGCCGCAGCGTTCGTGATGTCCGACTATTTCGCGTCCAATATGCTGGAATGGACCGCGAAAGCACATCCCAAGACGCTGGATCTTTACCTCTTATCGTTTGACGGCAGCTTGCGCACGCAGTTGGCGTTTGTAGCGGGTCAGCTCTACGCGCGGATTCCGACCCTTCATAACCTCGCGCTGATTGCCTACATCGGATTGGCCATTCCCATCACCATGGTCTATGCGGGCCGGCTGGTGCGTTTCAAGGAAGGCGCATTTCCGGCCATGCTGGCGTTTCTTGTTGCGGGGCCCATGGGAATTCTGTTTTACAACTTATTTCCGGCATCCGGCCCGCACAACTTGTTCCGGGTCAATTTTCCGTTCCACCCATTTCCTATCGCGGATTTGGCGCGGCTGCCTTTAGCGCCCTTGGCCATACCGGGTCCGCGAAATGCGATGCCCTCGTTGCACTTGGCATGGACACTGCTGGCCTGGTGGTATTCGCGAGGACTGAGCTGGATGGAACGATCGATTGCGTTCGCTTTTCTGGCTTTGACGGCATTCGCGACCATGGGCACGGGCGAGCATTTTTTCGCCGATCTCGTGGTTGCATTCCCATTTGCGTTGCTGGTTTGCGGACTCTGCGCGTATCCAGTGCCCTGGAAAGACTCACGTCGGGTGGCGGCGATCCTGGTGGGGTTAGGGGTGACTTTGGCATGGCTCGCGACGCTCCGCTATGGCGCGAAACTTTTCTGGACGTCGCCGATCGTGCCGTGGGCGCTCTCGGCTGCGACCATAGCGATCGTATACATTCGACAGGCCAAATTGGACGCCGCAGTTGAGACGCCACAAATCGCTACAACGGTTCCGGAGCGGGTGGGCCGTTTGGGCTTCAATTCCGCAGTCGCTGAATCCGAATAATTCGCTTCCGCGTTTTGCGGAAATGCAGATCGCAGCGCCTCACTTGTTCTATTTAGACATCTGATAGAGGGACAGAGAAGAGCGAGTTGCTGGACGTATGCTGGAACTGCTATTTCGATTCCTGGTGGGCGGCGTATTCGTTTCGCTGTTTGCCGCTCTCAGCGACCTGTTCAAGCCCCAGAGCTTCGCCGGACTATTCGGAGCCGCGCCGTCGATCGCGCTGGCCACTCTGGGCCTGGCGATTTTTCGAGAAGGACGCGTATATGCGGCGATCGAAGCACGTTCCATGGCGCCAGGGGCCATTGCCTTCTTCCTGTACGCCGCATGCGCAAGCTGGGTAATGATGCGCGGGCGCGTTAGCGCCTTGGTGGCAACCAGCCTTGCGCTAATCGTTTGGGGGGCAGCCGCTTTTGGGCTGTGGCTGGCTTGTTGGGCAAGGGCGTGAGTAAAATCGTTGTCAACTTTGACGGCCTGCGCCGGACCAGATGGCACGAATATGGAATCCGGTTCCTGGCAGGCGGAACGATCACGGCGCTGGTGGGCATTATCGGAAAGAAGTTTGGACCGGGCATCGGGGGCCTTTTTCTGGCATTCCCGGCAATCTTTCCGGCGAGCGCCACGCTGGTCGAGAAGCATGAGCTGGAGAAAAAGCGAAACTCCGGCATGAATGGCCTGCTGCGCAGCCGAGAAGTGGCGGGCGTGGATGCCGCAGGGGCGGTGACGGGTAGCCTAGGATTACTCGCCTTTGCGCTCTTCGTTTCTTCCCTGTTGTCTCGGCAACCAGCTTGGCAAGTACTGTTAGCCGGAGCGCTGATCTGGATGGCCGTGTCGGCTGCGGTTTGGTGGATTTGTAAGACGATCTAAGGCGCGCCACGGGCATTTTCCATCCGGTTTGTCGTAGTACCCCCTGAGCACAGGGAGGTACTGAGGTTCCATTGTCCTGAAGTGATCCCTGCCGTATTCTGCTCTCCAATGAAGAGCGTTGTTTAGTAAGTCTTGTATTATCTTAATGTTAAGCCTGTCTGGCTAGCAAAGGTAGAATTCTGAAGCTCCGCACGAAACTGCTGTCGTCGCTGGTCCTGGTAATCGCGGGGCTTACCTGCGCGACGCTACTCGTTTTGCATCGGCGCGCGGAAATCGAGATCAAGGACCAGGTGAAGGATGAAACTGGAAACGTCATTCTGACTTTCCAAGTGATGCAGCAGCAACACCAGATCTCCCTCAACCATACGGCCGACTTGCTGGCGACTGTGGCCTCGATGAGGAACGGCGACGTGACGACCATCGACGACGCCGGCGAGGACCCCTGGGGATCTTCCGATTGCGACCTTTTAGCTCTGGCCGACCCAAGCGGACATATTCTCGCTATGCACTCGACGGACGGTGAGTTTCCCATTGCCGTGGCTGAAGTGATGCTGCGGCGATCCGGCCACGCGCGGCAAGCAAGCGCATGGTGGTACAGCGGGGCGCGTCTCTACCAGGTGGCTATTCAGCCGTTTTATAGCGACCCCTCGAAGAAGATTGTATCCGGCGTGGTCATCGCGGGCCGGGGAATCGGCGCTCAGGAGCTGAACGATCTGGCGAGGATTTCGTCCACGCAAGTAGCTCTGCGGTACGGCGACGACATTGTGGCCAGCACGATACCGGCGCTAAAGCAGGCCGAGCTGGCGGATCAACTGCGCGACCAAGAGGCTCCGGAACAGGTGCAGATCGATGACGAGCGCTTTTGGGGCAGCTTGAAAGTCCTGACTCCCGGGCTGAACCCGCCGGTGAGCCTGATCGTGCTGAAATCCGACCGCCAAGCCATGGCATCGCTGGCGCAGTTGAACCACATGCTGCTGGGGCTTGGCCTGCTGGCTGTCTTTGCGGCAGGCGCGCTGGTGTTCGCTATTTGCGACGCGTTCACGCGTCCGCTGGGGAATTTGCTGGGCGGCGTGGACGCATTGGAAAAAGGCGATTTTGAGTATCGGCTGGGGGCGCGAGGCAGCGATGAAGTAGCCCAGTTAACGCGAGCGTTTGGCCGAATGCGTTCGACATTGCAGGCCAACGAGGCTCAACGGCAAAGGCTGGAAGAGCACCTGCGGCGTTCTCAGAAGATGGAGGCGATCGGAAGGCTGGCGGGCGGCGTGGCGCACGATTTCAACAACCTTCTCACGGTCATCAAGGGGCACACGGGCATAATGCTCGAGCAGCTGCAGCCCGGCGATGCGCTTCACTCGAGCGGCAACCAAATCGAGCAGGCTGCCGATCGAGCGGCCTCGCTCACCAGGCAATTATTGGCCTTTTGCAGGATGCAGGTCCTGCAGCCCAAGGTGCTGAACGTGAATGGGGTTATTTCCGATATGACCAAAATGCTGGCGCGGCTGGTTCGCGCGGACATCCAGTTCAGCTTCCACCCGGACGATTCGCTCGGCAGAGTTAAGGCCGACCTGGGACAACTGGAGCAAGTGATCTTGAATTTCACGGTGAACGCGGTCGACGCCATGCCCAACGGCGGCACGCTGAGGATCGAAACGCAAAACGTCACGGTGGATGGGGGAGTGGCGAGAAATCGGCCAGGGGTGCCGCTGGGCTCCTACGTGGTGCTGGCCGTCGCGGATACGGGATGCGGCATGGATGCCCAAACGAAGGCGCGTATTTTTGAGCCCTTCTTCACGACGAAAGAGTTGGGCAAGGGTACTGGCCTGGGTTTGGCGACCGTGTACGGAGTAATCAAGCAGAGCGGCGGGTGGATCTGGGTGGAATCGGAGCCGGGAAAGGGAAGCCGGTTCGAGGTCTACCTTCCCCGCGTGATGGACGCCGAAGAAGCGGTTCACACAGCGGCCCAGACGGCTGTGGCGGCAGCGCGTGGCCAAACCGTAATGATCGCGGAAGACGAAGACGGGGTTAGAGATTTGGCGTCCAATTTTCTCAAGTCAGCAGGCTACACGGTGCTCTCCGCGAGCAGCGGCGGGGAGGCGCTGGAAGGCGCGAAACGCTGGGGCAAGCCCATTCATTTGCTCTTGACGGATATGGTCATGCCGCAAATGCGCGGGCCCGAATTGGCACGAAGGCTCACACGACTCTATCCCGATATTAAGATCGTCTACATGTCTGGCTACCACGAGCGAGGAGAAGGCGAGGAGCGGCCGGAGGACGAGCCTTTGCTTCTGCAGAAGCCATTCTCGCGAGACCATCTGCTGAGCGCTGTCGCTCAGGCCCTGGAAGGGGTGATCGTCGAGGAGCAGGCGGCGCCAATGATACGAGCTATGGCCACAGCGACAATGAGCAGCCCGCGCAGGCCGGGATGCCGAAACGGAAGAAGAATGGTGGTGTGAAAAACGTCAGGTAGATCGTCCGCGGCGAAATGGGGCCTGGTCCGAACCGGTGAAGAATGGCCTATTGCTAAGCAGGGAGTCTATGGCCAGCGGCAAGCCCTTGGGGGCCTCCGATTTCAAAAGATATCCGTCGACGCCGGTCTCCTGAATTTTGGCGATCAGAGGGGCGGCATCGTGCATGGTGAGAATCAGAATCTTGGTGTGCGGGCTCTGCTGGCGAATTTGGCGGGCGGCATCGAGGCCATCCAAACGGGGCATGCTGATATCGACCAAGGCGATGTCGGGCGTGAGCTCCTTGGCTAACCGAACGGCCTCCAACCCATCGATGGCCTCGGCGACAATGAGGCAATCGGTCTTCAATTCGATGATCTCGCGCAAACTTCTCCGCACGATTTCGTGATCATCCGCCAATAACAAGCGACAAGGCATGAGGGGACGCATTTATACTACAAATTGCGGGCTGCCCCTATCCGGGCTTTTACTTAGAAAGGCTGGCGTAGGCGGGCGCGAGCCGGCTGCACGAATTCGCTTCAGAAGCGCCGGTCAAAACGAGAAGGAATAACGAGCAAAGCTCAGGGCCTGACGAAGAAGAATGTCGGGATCGGGGTTCTCCTCCCCAGTCTTCGCGCCGGAAGTAGATGAAGCGTCGAAAAAGGTTCCGCCGGCGAGAAGGCGCTCCAAAGCCTCGATGAGGTCGCGGGCGGCACGAGATTTGACGACATATCCCTGGGCGCCAGCCTTTCGCACCGACGGCGCCAGGCTCTTGGATTCGTGCATGGTAAAGATCAATACGCGCGCCGGGAGTTTGAGCCTGGCAATTTCTTGAGCGGCTTCCAAACCGCTCATCCTGGGCATGGTAATGTCCATAACGATGACGTCGGGATGAAGTTCTTGGGCAAGACGCACGGCCTCATGGCCATCCACAGCTTCCCCGCAGATTTCCCAATCCGGCCGCGATTGTAAAATCGCTCGGATGCCTTGCCGCACGACTTCATGATCGTCCGCGACCAGGATTCTGGCTGGCATCTCAAAATCCTCCGAGCTAGCAGGTCCACCGGGCATGTACGGGAGCAGGGCGAAGAGGACCGCGTTCCACCCCGCGCGGTTAGGACCAAATACCGGGCAGCCCCATTCTTATAAACAGCGATAGCCAAAAGCGCAAGAGCTTTCCCATACAGAATAAGCTGTAATGGGGCGGGCGAAGGCTCGCTTCACAACAGGCGATGATGGTAAGCCGCGGGGATCCAAGGCAAACGTAAAGGCGCGCCTCGCAACGGAGCGAAAAATCGGAGCAAGCCGCCTAGCCTGCACTTGTAAGGAGATCTGGGGTCGGCCAGTTTGAATTTTGACCTCTTGTGTCACGATCAAGAAATTCAGACCGACCCACCGCCGGAAACTGGCCCGCTACGGGAAAGTGAAAAGAGATTTGAAATTCGATGACGGATGTATATGATGTGGGGTCTTTGCCGCCATGGCCGGGCCGTCAGGATCGGTTTTTGGGCCATTTATAAGCGGCGGCAGCGTGAGCACGGGCTGCGAGCGAGGTTTGCGATCCCGGCTGCGAATCGTCCGGAGCGGAGGAAGATGACCAGAAAAAGCGAAGAGCAGGGTTCAGCCGCGGTTGCGTTTACATTGGCCACTTTCCTCGTAATGTTCACCGCCGTAACCGTATACCTTTTTCTGGCCAAGATTTGGTGGTTTCCGCCCCCCATCACGCAATTTGGGACGCAGATCGACGATCAGTTCCACCGCACGCTGATTATTACGGGCGTAGTATTCGTGGCGGCTCAGCTTGGGCTGGCGCTGGTCATTTTCCGCTCGCGCGATCATGGCCAGCAGGTAAGCTTCTTCGAAGGAAATTCGACGATGGAGTTCGTGTGGACGCTGGCCACGATCATCATGTTCGTGGGCCTGGGACTTTACGGCGAGCACGCGTGGGCGGAGGCCCATTTTCAGGGCGCCGCGCCTGGCGCAGTACAAGTAGAGGTTACCGGGCAACAGTTCACGTGGAATTTCCGATATGCCGGACCGGACGGCAAGTTTGGCGCGACCAAGCCAGAGCTGGTTAGCGCGTCCACCGGAAATCCGCTGGGAGTCGATCCGAAGGACCCGGCATCGAAGGATGACGTGGTATCGCCGGTGATGTACGCGCCGGAAGGGCACGAAGTGGAGCTCTTGATACGGACGCAGGACGTGACGCACAGCTTTTACGTGCGCGAATTGCGCCTCAAACAGGATGCGGTGCCGGGAATGGTGATCCACATGCATTTCGACGCGCTCGATCCCGGGCAATACGAGGTTGTTTGCGCGGAGCTATGCGGGCTGGGTCATTACAAAATGCGCACCTTTTTGAACGTGGTTTCGCAGGCGGAGTTCGATAAGTGGATGAGCGATCAGGAGACGGCATTACAGCAGCAGTAGATCGTTTGAGGCGGAGCCGAAAGGTTCCAGGAGCGATTCGATGGTGACGCACGAGAGCGGCGGGCATCACCACCCGCCGAGCGGTTTTATTCGCAAGTATATTTTCAGCCTCGATCATAAAGTCATTGGGATTCAGTACTACCTTCTGGCGCTTTTCTCGGTGTTCCTGGGGATGGCGCTCTCGCTTCTGATGCGCATCCACCTGGTGTGGCCGAATCTGAAGCTGCCGTTCACGCCAGGGGGCATTATGACTCCGGAACAATACCTGGCGCTGGTCACGATGCACGGGTCGATCATGGTGTTTATGGTACTGACCACGGCGCCGCAATCGGGCTTCGGCAATTACATGCTGCCGATTCAGATTGGCGCGGAAGACATGGCTTTTCCCGTCCTGAACATGCTGTCGTTCTGGACGACCTTTGTGTCTCTCGTGGTACTGGTCTCGGCATTTTTCGTCGCCGGTGGAGCACCCATCTCGGGCTGGACTGCTTATCCAACCTTGAGTGCGCTGGGGCAGATTACCGGTCCTGGTGAAGGCGCGGGGCAGACCTTATGGGTGATTGGCCTAGCGATCTTCTGCATCGCGTCACTGCTGGGCGCTCTGAACTTCATCACCACGACGGTGGACCTGCGAGCCAAGGGAATGAGCCTGGGACGCATGCCGCTGACGGTGTGGGCATGGCTGGTCACGGCGATCCTTGGATTGCTGGCGTTCGGGGTCCTGCTCGCCGCATGCCTGCTGCTGTTGCTCGATCGAGTGGCGGGAACGAGCTTCTTCATTCCCGGCGGGCTGGTGGTGACGGATACGCCCATCACCGGGCATACGGGCGGGTCGCCACTGCTGTGGCAGCACCTGTTCTGGTTCTTCGGCCATCCGGAGGTTTATATCGCCATTCTTCCAGGAATGGGCGTGGCCTCTCACGTGCTGTCCACTTTCGCGCGCAAGCCGGTGTTCGGCTATAAGGCGATGGTGGGTGCAATCGGGGCGATTGGCTTCTTGGGCTTTTGCGTTTGGGGCCACCACATGTTCGTTAGCGGGATGAGCCCTTATTCGGCATTCGCGTTCTCCCTGCTAACTATGACCATTGGCGTGCCTTCGGCGATCAAGACCTTCAACTGGCTGGGGACCCTGTGGGGCGGAAAGATTCACTTCACCACGGCGATGATGTTCGCGCTGGGTTTCGTGTCTCTATTCGTAACCGGGGGACTTTCAGGACTTTTCCTGGCGCAGCCTTCGCTCGATCTTTATCTGCACGACACCTACTTTGTGGTGGCGCACTTCCACCTGATCATGGGCGTGGCGGCGATCTTTGGCATCTTCGCGGCCACCTATTTCTGGTATCCGAAGATGTTTGGCCGAATGCTCAATGAGCCCATCGGGAAGACCCATTTCTGGCTCACGTTCATCGGCGTTTACTCCATCTTCATGCCCATGCATTTTCTGGGCCTGGCCGGGAATCCTCGCCGCTATGCGGATTTGACAGGCGCCAACTATCTCGCGGCGCTGCATCCGGTGCATTACTTCATCACCATCGCGGCAATGATTACCATAACGGCCCAGTTGCTCTTCCTCTTCAACTTCTTTTACAGTATGAAGGCAGGCCAGAAGGCCAGTGAGAATCCGTGGAACGCGACCACGCTCGAATGGAGCATTCCTTCTCCGCCTCCGTTCGATAACTTTGCCGGACATGTGCCGGTAGTCTATCGCGGTCCCTATGAGTTCAGCGTTCCCGGCGCCTCGGAGGATTACATTCCGCAGCACGTGACGCCGGAGAAGGTTGGCAGGGCGCATTAACGGAGAACAGTTATGCCGGGTACCATCACGGACGAGATCGAAATAATCGACGCCGGTCACGGCGGGGGCACGGACGTTCCCGCGGGAGGAGACGACGACGGAGAAGGCTCCGGCGGCTCCTTCCAGATGCCGCAGCGAGCCTACTTCACAGTCATTCAGCTCGGGATTGCCGGCATCACGATGTTCTTCATGGCCTTGACGAGCTCGTTCCTGGTGCGCAAGGGATTGGGGAACGATTGGGTGGCATTTAGCTTCCCGCGCATTCTTTGGGTGAATACTGTGATTCTGGTGGCCAGCAGCTTCACCATCCAGGCGGCACGGCGATACCTGCACCAAGATCAGAGGGCGGCATTCAAGCGTTGGTGGGCGCTTACCACGGGATTGGGAATCCTCTTCCTCGGTGGCCAATTGATCGCCTGGAGGCAGCTCGCGCAGCAAGGCGTGTTCCTGGTGACCAATCCCAGCAGCAGTTTCTTTTATGTGCTGACGGCCGCGCACGGGTTGCACCTGGTGGGCGGAATCCTGGCGCTGTTGTACGTATCGAGGCGGAATTGGCAGCGTTCGCGAATGTCGCTGGGGACGGCGACCGATGTGGCCTCAATTTATTGGCATTTCATGGATGGCCTTTGGGTTTTTCTACTCGCGCTTCTTTACCTGGGACGGTGAATCGTGGCTGAAACGAAGAGCATGGTGGGTGTGCCGGTTAGCTCGCCGTGGGGCGGCGGGGGTTCACCCTTTGCAATCAATTCCAAGAAATTCGGGATGTGGCTATTCATCGTCTCCGATACGCTGACGTTTTCGGCGCTTTTGCTGGCATACACCTACAGCCGCCTGGCGAATCCGAACTGGCCCCGGCCATTTGAAATTTATCCCGCGATCGCCAAGTCTACGTCGATGACGGTCATACTTTTGTTCAGCAGCTTGACCATGGTGCTGGGGGTGGCGGCCGCGCACAAAAACCAGCGGGCCAAGACGGTGCGCTATCTGCTGCTGACGGCGCTGGGCGGGCTGGCATTCACCGTTCTGCATTTGACCGAATGGTTCAAGCTTTTTCACGAAGGTTACACGCCTTGGAGCACGCCGCAGGGCGTGCCGCTTTTCGGCGCTACCTTCTTTGGCATAACCGGCTTGCACATGACCCACGTCACGATCGGGGTGATCTACCTGATCGTCATGGCGATCGGCTACGGTAAGGGGAAATTCACGTCCGATGACGTGGAGGTCAGCGGGCTATATTGGCACTTCGTCGATTTGGTTTGGATGTTCGTGTTTCCCATGATTTACCTGATGTCGGTAAGTCTCACGGGTTAACTTTCGAGCGAGGAGCGCATGAGCGCACACGGAAGCAGTTTGGAATCTCACGCCGTCGGGAGCACCAAGCTTTTCGCAATGGTCTGGGTTTGGCTGACGGTGATCACGTTTATCGAAGTCTTTCTGGCCTACGAGAGATTGCGGCCGGATCTGATGCTTACGCTTCTGGTGGTGCTCTCGATCGTGAAGGCGACGCTTATCGTTTCCTATTTCATGCATTTGAAATACGAAAAGATCGGTCTCACGCTGCTGTTAATTCCAGCGACTATATTTTGCATCTGCATGATTATCATTTTCTTTATGCCCGATGGCGTGCGGCTTCTGCAGAACCGCATGGGGCACTAAGAGCGAGCGGCGGGCAGCCTTAATTGAGGTGAATAGGATGAAGCTTTCTCATAAAATCGCGGTGGCTTTGACAGCGGCGGCGCTGGGTTTCACGCCAGGCGCCTGGGCACAAGGATGCGTGCTTTGCTATACCTCGCTGTCCAACAGCGGTCCGGGAGCCATGCACGCTTTCCAAATGGCGATGTTCGCGCTGTTGATTCCCGCGCTGCTGCTTTTTCTCGGTGTGTTCCTGCTGATTTTTCTACGTGCCCGGACGAGACCTGCGGTACCCGCAGTCACGCGGAAGCGATCGAGCACCGTGCGTCCGATTGCGCACAGCATCAATCCTGCGGAAGGGCGCGCTTAGACAAGCAAAATACAGGCATTACTGCGTAGGGAGATCTCTGCCCGGCTCGCGGAGATCGACATCGAAGTCTGCCCAAACAGAGCGGGAGATAGCGATCAGGCGCGAAGGGCTTCGCGGACCGCATCAGCCACGCGTTCGATCTGCTCGTTGGTCATCTCCGGATAAAGCGGTAGCGACAATACTTCGTGCGCGGCGCACTCGGCTACGGGGAGTTGACCCGGCTTGCCGCCGAACGAGGCGTAGGCCGGCTGAAGATGCAGCGGCAGCGGGTAAAAAACGGACGTGTCGATACCTTGCGCAGCGAGATGCTTCGCGACGCGATCTGCTCGGGCGGCGGGATCGGTCCCCTGGGACGTGATTCGGATCGTATACAAGTAATAGCTGTGAAATGAATTTTCCCTGGGGCTCAAAGGGTGAAGTCCCTTCACACCGGCAAGGCGCGCGTCATACCGCGCGGCATGGGCGCGCCGGGCTGCGATCCAGCGGTCCAGATAGCGAGCCTTCACACGCAGCACCGCAGCTTGAATTTCGTCGAGGCGGCTATTCCAACCGGGTTCGGCACTGACATAACGGCCGGTTTGGCCATGGTTCCGAAGCCTCGCGGCGCGCTGCGCGATCTCTTGGCTATCGGTAAAGATCATTCCCGCGTCGCCATAGGCGCCCAGGTTCTTGCTGGGATAGAAACTGGTGGCGCCAACCGCGCCGAAAGATCCGAGCTTCTTGCCGTTTAAGGCGGCTCCGAGCGACTGGGCATTGTCCTCGATGAGCACCAGGCCGCGCTGCGAGGCCAGCTCAGCCAAAGGCTCGATATCGGCCGCCCCGCCATAGAGATGCACAGCAATGATGGCGCGGGTCCGGGGCGTGATGAGGGAGCGGACCGATCCAGGATCGATGTTCAGGGTTTGGGGCTCGCTATCGGCAAAGATGGGACGTGCCCCCGCCGCAATCACCGCTCCGGCAGTGGCCAAAAATGTGAAGGCCGGGAGAATCACCTCGTCGCCAGCTCCGAGACCCGCCGCGCGGAGACCAATCGTAAGAGCGTCCGTTCCCGAGGCCACACCTATGGCGAAGCGGCGTTCGCAGTAACGGGCCATCTCCCCTTCCAACGCTTCAAGCTGAGGACCCAGAACAAAATGCTGGCTAGCCAGAACCTCGTCGATCGCGTGGCGGATCTCCTCGCCGATCAGGGCGAATTGGAGGCCGAGATCGGCCATGGGAATACGTCTGGCAGAGTCGCCGGGAGATGTTGCGGAGCCAGGCTTCGGGGGAAATTTCAACGCGGCGCCAGCTTAGCGCAGACGTCCGGGTGGATCGGCAGGAGCGGGGATCAACGGATGTGCGGCAGGCTCCGCGTCACTGGCGGCAATCTTCGAAGGAGCGGGCTGGGGGATGCCAATTCCCTTATTCAGGTCCAGGTGTTCCTTGGCACAGCGGGGGCAGTAACCCTTGCCTGTATCCTCGTCGCGCAAGCTGGCCAATTCGTAACATCCGTGGATGCAGTCGCAATAGCCGGTGGTCGATGCCGTTTTGATGGGAACCAATGCCATGCCTGTACGTCCTCCAACCGCGGAGGGGAATAGTACATTTCAGCGGGGCCCCGCGCAAGGAGGAGGAACCGATTAAACCAGTACGGCGGAAGTCGCCAGCCGGAAATTCTGCTGGGCGCTCTCGCGCAGTTCCATCCAGATGGATTCAGGAAGCGAGAGAAAGATCTCCACGACGCGAGGATCGAATTGCGTGCCGCTGCAGCGAGCCACTTCGTGGCGGGCATGCTGGACGGTGAGCGCCTTGCGATAAGGCCGGTCCGAGAGCATCGCGTCCACGGCGTCGGCGACGGCGAAAATCCTGGCGCCGAGCGGAATCTCTTCTCCGCGCAAGCCGCGAGGATAGCCGGAGCCGTCATAATATTCCTGGTGAGATAAGACGATTTCGGCGGCTTCGCTCAAAAAGGGAATGCGCAGGAGCATCTTATAGCCGATATCGCAATGGGTGCGCATGATGGCGCGTTCGGCGTCATCAAGGGGCCCCGGCTTTTGCAGGATGCGATCGGGAATGGCCATTTTCCCGATGTCATGCAGGAATGCGGCGCGCGCAATCTGCGGAAGAATTTCGGCGGGAAGCTTCATGGCTTTGGCCATCGCCATGGTAAACGCGGTTACGCGCTTGCAGTGGCCGACGGTTTCGGAGTCCTTGAGGTCCAGCGCTCCGCCCAAGGCCTCGAGCGTGGCGTCGTAGGACTGCTCGAGTTCACTGAGCGCCCTTCTCAGCTCGGCGGTACGCTGGGCCACTAATTGCTCCAGATTACGCTGGTAATGGCGGTTTTCGAGGAGGAGGCGGCGATGCTCCAGCGCCCGGCGCACGCTGAGAAAAAGCTGGTCTTTTTCAAAGGGCTTAAGGATATAGTCGTAAGCGCCACGACGAATGGCTTCGAGGGCCGTGGAGACATCGTGCATGGCCGTGACCATGATGATCGGTATCTCCGGATCGTGCGAATGCAGCCAGGAAAGCAGCTGCAAGCCGTCCATTTCCGGCATGAGCATGTCGCTGAGCACAAGGTCAGCGGAGTTCTTCTTGAGGCGCTCGACTGCTTCCCGGCCATTGGCGACTGCGGAGCACACGTATCCCTGGGTTTCGAGCAAGGTTGAGACAACCTCGCGTATGGCCTCCTCGTCGTCGACGATTAGGACTTGGCCCTTGTTCACACTGACTCCTGAAGGCGCGGACTGGCGCAGAGGCGAATCCGATACGGGCTTCATTATTCATTATAAGAGGCGGGCGCGGAAACCCTAGCGGCTCACCGGGGCTGACGTGCCGAAGTTGCTAAGTGCCTGTATGCATACGAATTAGCGCAAGAAGCACGAGCGGCTGAAGCTTCCGGGGCGAACGCGGGACTCAACGAGTATACTAAAAACGCGACCGGGAAGAGTTTGTGGCTTGGATTTTCAGGTCGGCGGCTTCATCAGGCGAATCGACGTCACCATGGCAAAGATAAGCACCTTGATCGCGGCGTTCTGCCTCGTGATCGCAGCAGGTCTATCGTGCTGGGGGCAGCAACCGAACCGGCCTGGCGAGGGCGTTCCAGGTGACGGCACCGCCAGTGCCGAGTTTCTCCGCGAAGCGGACGAGGTATTAGCGGAGATGAGCAAGTTACTATCGCTTCCCGTCAAGCAGCCGCTGAAGAAAAGTGTGCGCTCGCGCGAGGAGATCCGGCAGTACCTTGTGAGCCAGATGCGCGAGGATAAGGACGACGCCAAGCGCTACGCGGATCAGAGAGCGCTGGAAGCACTGGGTTTGATTCCGAAAGGCTATCCGCTGGATCAGAAGATGCTCGCCTTGCTAACCGAACAGATCGCCGGGCTCTACGATCCCAAGAAAGGCGAATTTTTCATAGCGGATTGGACGGAACCGTCCGAACAACGCATGATCATGGCGCATGAGCTGACTCACGCGCTGCAGGACCAATATTTCCACGTGCAGAAGTGGGAAGACGACGTCAAAGCGAATGACGACGCGCAGCTCGCGCGGGAATCGGTGCTCGAAGGCTCCGCGACCATAGCCATGATCGACTATCTGCTGCGCAATACGGGCAAGAGTTCGCTGGATATCGGCGATTTCGATCCCAGCATTTTGCTGGGAGACGTCAACGATAGCCCGGAACTTGCCGATGCGCCGATGGTCATACAGGATGAACTCACCTTTCCCTATATTCCCGGGGCCAAGTTCGTTCAGAGCGCGCTGAAACGATGGAATGGCTGGCCCGAGATGCACCGATTATTTGAAAATCCTCCGGCCTCGACGCAGCAGATTATGCATCCCGACCTTTACTTCCGCGGAGTGATGCCGGTCCGCGTCGATCTCATGCCGGTTGCCAACGTCGTTCCCCGCACCTGGAAGAAACTCGATGAAAATGTGCTGGGTGAATTTGGACTCAATTCAGTCCTCAAGCAGTTTCTCGGAAAAGATCGGGCGGATGACCTGGCGTCGGCATGGTCTGGCGATCGGTACGCGATTTATCAGCGCGAATCAGGGATGCAAACGCTCCTGCTGCTTCGCTTGAAACTTACCGACGAACCCGCCGCAACGCGCTTTTTCCGCGCTTACCACCAATTGCTGGAACAGAAATATGAACAGCGCGAAGCGGTTGCCGTCCGGCAGAACTTGTTTTCGTTTAATACGCCGGCCAGCGGCGGCGTCTTTCTGCGCTGCTATGGCAGCGAGTGCCTGATAGCGGAGGGCACAACTGGAGAGGTGTTCGGAGCGATGATCCAAGCCCTCCATTGGCCAGAGGCACCGGCGGCGACGCCGGAGTCGGACGAGCCGGGGATCACGGTCATGAATCGAGTCGCAACGCCTGCGACGGCCATGAACTATTCGAAGTAGTCCCTTGCCGATCAGGCTGCCAGAATCGATTACGCGTCAAGCTTGCGCACGGCAAAGTATCGCGCAGCGCGATAATCCCGCCTGCTGAACTGCGATGAGCTGGCTTCATTTGGCCCGCGTTCCCGAACCGGAAGTTATGGACGATGCCGGGGAGGCGCAGGCTTATTCCTCCGCGTCGGCCGAAGCATATCTCGGCAGAATCGACGATTCGTTCGTGGAGCACGCGATTGGCCTGATCGGGCGAGCTCCGGGACGTGCCGTCGATATCGGCTGCGGCCCGGGGCAGATTCTGAAGAAGCTTTCGGCCCGGCTACCGGAGTGGAAATTTTGTGGCGTCGACCGATCGTTTGCCATGATCCGACTGGCCGCGGAATCGGGCGGTAAGGGTCCGTCTCCTGCCACAGGAGGCGCAGGCTCGGCAATGGGAAACGTTCAGTTCGTTTGGGGCGATGCCAATTTCCTGCCCTTCCGAGATGCCAGCTTCGATCTGGTTTTGTGCAATTCCGTGCTGCATCATATGAGGGAGCCATCTCGTTTGCTGGCCGAAATTCGCCGGATTGCCAAGCCGAATGCCGGCATCCTGCTGCGCGATTTGCGCCGTCCCTCGCGAATCACGTATTCATTTCACGTGCGCTGGCACGGGCGGCACTACGAGGGGCTGATGTACAAGTTATATTGCGATTCCGTGCGCGCCGCTTACACGCGCGAGGAGCTCGCTGCAATACTGAGGTCGGTAGGTATTTCCGGCGCTCGCGTGTTTTCCCATGGCTCGACCCACCTCGGGATCGAACGCGCAGTTGGCGCGCCTGATTGTGGGGACATGCTCCTCACAGCGATTCGCAGGCAGAACCGGTGACCGATTCAAGAACGGCGGCCAAATGGGGAGTGAACTGCGGCATTGCGAAGTTAAGTTAGTGGGCCCGCTAGGATTTGAACCTAGGACCAACGGATTATGAGTCCGCTGCTCTGACCGCTGAGCTACGGGCCCTCGCTTAAAAGGGCGGAAGGGCTAGCCCATTGGGCTTCGGCACGAAGGCCAGAGCTATCCTCGGCGGCAAATTATCTGCCAACCCCAGTATCAGCGCGCCCGCCATTATCGGCGCCCGTCTGGGTGTCCCTCATTACCTTGCCGTCAGGCAAAATGACCTTATTGAAGCGCCCAACTGTGGCGTGAGTTTTGGCCTGCCAGACGTAAAGGGTGACGACGTCTCCCGGCTTCAGCGTAGTGCGGGTCCAGCCGATGAGCTGAGAGGCCGGCGTGCTGCCCATTTCCATGGTCCAATGCTCGACGTCGCCCTTTTCATCCTTGAAGTCGGCCTTGATCAGCGGGTGCGGATTAATCCAAAGGAAGCCGGTGACGACAGCATCCTTCAATACGACGGGCTTACTCATGTCGTACGCCGCAGCCCCATGATGGGCGAACACCGGACTGCAGATCGCAAGAAGTCCAGCGATCAAACCGATTGACTTGAGCACCTTCACTTTCATCTTGCACCTCCGAGCTTTTGGAAATTCGTTGCCAATATCGCGCGCAGACTCAACAGCCGGGCCTACCTGCGTTGCGGGGGAGCGTTGGGATCACTGCCAGCCGGATCGCCCAACTCGTTCAAGTACTCCTGAACCTCTGAGGGTATGCAGGTAAAGTCATCGAGTTCCTGATTGGGAATCCAGCGGAAGTGCTCGACGCCCAAGGGAAACTGCTTGGTATAGAGCTTCGGGTCGTCCATGGTTATGGTCAGCGTCAGATCGTTCTTGTCATCGCGGTGAAAGCGCTCTTGCACATGCGCGTCGATGCTATGAGGATAGCCGTTTTTGGTTGTCCAGGTGGTGGGCTCCAGCCCCGTGGTATCGACGACGAACGTATCGTCGTCCTCCCAATGGCCTATTGAATATCCGTTGTACTTTGGGTCGAGCGCGTCCTTACCCGTGCCGCCTACATTGGTAGGGAGAGCGCGGCCATCGGTCCAGATTTCGCGCCAAACGTCCATATATTGAATCAATATGAACGTGCGGTTGCCCATATTCGTTATGGTCATGCCGCGAATTTCGTTGGTCATATTCTGAGGAAAGCCAAAAGGATCGCAATATCTCGTATGAGGATCGTTTGTACCACCCGGGCTGAATTTCCCAATGGGCTTGTTCATGCCGAACAACTGCTGGCCCAAGGGCGTGAGAGGGGGAGCGGCGGGTTCCTGCGCATTTGTGCCACGCGGAACATTCGCGCCGGATCCCGGTCCCGCCCAGGTTCCGGTGATATCGCGCTTTGGAGCGGGCCCTCCGGCCCCAATAGCGCGGTCCATGGGATGATATTTCCAGGGGTTCAATGCGGAACCGCCCTGCTGCGGTTTCGAAGTGTCCGCTGTCTGGGACAGGGCGACAGATGACAACCCCAGCACGAAAAGCGAGGCAACCAGGAGCTTGGTGAGTCGATTTTTATTTGCCATGTTCTTTTCCTTCACACCAAATCTGGCCATAGTCAAACATAGCCAAAACCTACAATCCGGACGAGAAGCCGGTCTCATGCGATCGCAATTCTCGTCAAATTGATGCTGGCAATCCGGATCCTTCCTGCGGATCCTCCCTACGGATTGGCAAAGGGATTATACCCGGTACTTGCGGCCATCTCCACTAGCTGCTTCTCCTCGCTTAGGCTGACGGTTGGCAGCCGCCGGCTGGCCGCGCCGATGCACGCGGTCGGCTCGATCGCGGTATGCTTTCCATGGCCGGATGATTATTGTTGGCTCTGTTTTCGAGGGCCAGTTCAGGTGGATCGAAAACGACCGCTTTCAGAATGTACGTTCGCCAGGCCGTCCGTTTAAGCGGACGCATCATCGCGGCGCTTGGCCTTGTGGCCGCGATCACGTTTTTCTTTTCTCGCGTCGCGCCCATAAACGAGACAACGGCGGGCTTTGTTTACCTGGTGGCGATTCTCCTGATCGCCACGGTCGGAGGCCTGATCGAATCGACGGTGGCTTCCGTGGTGGCCATGCTGTGCTTCAATTATTTCTTTCTACCTCCGATCGGCACGTTCACGGTTGCCGATCCGCGCAACTGGGTGGCGCTGTTTGCTTTTCTGGCGACATCTCTAATCTCCAGCCAACTCTCAGCGCGCGCCAAGCGCCGCACCGAAGACGCCATCAACCGGCAAAGCGAAATGGAAAGGCTTTATTCCCTCAGCCGCGCGCTTCTCCTAACGGGCACTGAGCGTCCCATATCCAAGCAAATCGTTCAGCAGATTGCCCAGGCGTTCGAATTTCGGGCCGTGGCGCTTTACGAGCGAAGTGGCGGCGAAATCTATCGGGCCGGATTCGACGACATGCCCGAAATAGACAATGAACTTAAGGAGACGGCGGTTCGCTCTGAACTTCTGCACGACGAAAACAAGGGTTTGATCGTCACGCCCGTACGCCTGGGCCGGCAACCGATAGGCAGCCTGGCAATACGCGGCGCCTCTCTGTCGGACGCAGCGCTTCAATCGTTACTTAACCTGGTGGCGATATGGCTGGAACGGGCGCTCACGGAAGAAGCGGTCAATCGAGCGGAAGTTGCCAGGCGCAGCGAGGAGCTTAAATCGACTCTTCTGGACGCGATCGCTCACGAGTTCAAGACGCCCCTCACCTCGATCAAGGCGGTAACCACGGATTTGCTGTCCGAACCAGCTTCCGAGCTGCCGGTTCATCAACGGGAGTTGATCTCTATCGCCGACGAAGGAGCCGACCGTCTATCGACCCTCGTCACGGAAGCAATTCAGCTGGCGCGAATCGAGGGCGGCAAATTTCAATTGAATCGCGGAGTACACCTGCCGAGTTCGTTGATTTTAGGCGCGCTCAAACAGATGAAATCTCTAACCGATGGACGGGCGATCAACCTTTCCATCGCCGATGATCTTCCGCCGCTGTGGGCTGACGCGGAACTGATAAGGATGGTGATCGCTCATCTGATCGACAATGCCTTAAAATATTCGCCTCCCACGGCTCCCATTTTGATCGGCGCGCGCGGGGTTGAGAAGAGTGTAATTATTTACGTAAGCGATCAAGGATCTGGCATCGCCGAAGAGGAAAAGGCACGAATCTTCGAGAAGTTCTATCGTGGCACAAAAGAGACGCATCTCAGGGGCACTGGAATGGGCTTGGCGATAGCGCGCGAAATCATACATGCGCACGGCGAAGAGATCTGGGTTACGAGCAAACTGGGCCAAGGTTCAGAATTCTCATTTTCGCTGCCGCTGGCGTCTCGGGGCGCCGGCGCATGAGCTCCGGCCGAATTCTCGTGATTGACGATGACCCCCAAATCCGCCGCACCATGAGGACAACTCTCTCGGCACACGGCTATGAGGTGGGCGATGCGCGAACGGGCGAAGAGGGTCTCGAGAAACTGAGATCCGAAGCGTACGATCTGGTGCTGCTGGACGTGAACATGCACGGCATGGGCGGTCTGGAGACGTGCCGAGTGATTCGCTCCAGCTCCGACATTGCGATCATCATGCTGACGGTCAGCAACTCCGAAAAAGATAAGGTGGCTGCGCTGGATGCCGGGGCCGATGATTATGTCACGAAGCCCTTCAGCACGCCGGAGCTGCTTGCGCGCATTCGGGCCACCCTGCGGCGCCTGCCGCATCCTCCCGATCATGCCGACCTAAAGCAATTGGACGTGCGGGGCGTCGGAATCGATCTGCCTTCGCGGCAGGTAACTGTGCGCGGACGCAACTCCCGGCTCACGGCAAAAGAGTTCGACTTGCTGTCTTACCTGCTCGCGCGTCCGAATAAGACGATTACTCATCGCGAACTGCTACAGGCGGTGTGGGGGCCGGATTACGGCGATGAGTTGGAATACCTCCGTGTGTTTATCAACCGCCTGCGCAAGAAGATCGAACCGGACCCCTCCAAGCCACAATTCCTCGTGACCGATGCCTGGGCCGGCTACCGCTTCCAGCTTCCGCAGTGACCGCAACGAACTTTCCCAAGGTCGCCGCCAATGCATAGTTGCCCCCGCTTCCCTATTTACCTGCGCAGGTGAGGAAGCTTGCGTAAGGTTGTGATCTTCGTCACAGAGACGAGATCCATACAGAGATAAATTACGGCTGAACGATTTGAGAGCTAGCGCAGTTTTCGGCCTGCAGGGGTTTATGCTGTTCTAAGGGCGCGTTTATGCGCTGTTTATGTCGGTTGGCGCATTATAGGCACTGGATGGTAGGACGATGAGCGAACAATACAGTCACGCCGTTAAGAACGTTCGGGACAAAACAGTAGCGCTGAAGCCTGAAGCGGGCTTTGCCCTTGGCTCCCTCGAGGTCAACGTCATTTATACGGACCAAGCGTCTACAGCCGCGGCCCTGGCGTTTGCCCAATCTCTCGCCCGGGATCTGGGAGCGCGCATCTATTTGCAATACGCAGTGACGGTTCCGTATCAATTGCCGCTGGAGGAACCTGGAGTCTCCGTTTCTTTTCTCCAGGAGCAGCTAAGGAAGGTTTTGGCGGATCTGGAGAAGGATGGTCTTGAACCGAGGGCGCATTTGTATCTTTGCCGGGATCGCGTTCAAGCGCTTCGACAGGCTCTCAAGCCGAATTCCCTGGTGGTGATCGGCGAACGAAAGCACTGGTGGCCTACGCTGGAAAGCCGGATAGCACGCGCGCTCCGGGCCGAGGGCCACCGGGTTATTTGTGTCGATTCTAAAGGATCTAAAGAAGCGGTGGATTGCGAACGAGCGTTGGTCGCGAGGTGATTATGCTGCTGGACATTTTCTATATCGCGGTCGTGGTTGCGTTTTTCATTTTGCTCTGGGGCTTCACGAAGGCAGCGGAGCGGCTTTAGGAGGATTCCATGGAGTACGCCATTGCGGGAGTGGTTGCGGCAGCTCTGTTCGTTTATCTGATGTACGCGCTGCTTCGGCCGGAAAAGTTCTGAGGTGCTGAGATGACTTGGATTGGCATTGCGCAGATTGCAGTTTTCTTCCTGATTGTGCTCGCCGTCACGAAGCCCCTCGGCACGTTTATGTACAGGGTCTTCGAGGGGGAGCGGACTTTCCTCCACCCCATCTTTCGGCCCGTGGAACGACTAATCTATCTCTTGAGCGGAGTCCGCGAAAACGAGGAGCAGTCGTGGGTCGCGTATGCCGCGTCCATGATTTCGTTAAGCATCTTCAGCTTTCTGGCGGTCTATCTGCTCCAGCGCTTGCAGGGCCATTTGCCCTTCAACCCCATGCAATTTTCAACGCCCAAGGCGCCTTCGTTTGCCACGCCGATGACGCCCGATTTGGCTTACAACACGGCCGTCAGCTTCATGACGAACACCAACTGGCAGTCTTACTCTCCCGACACGACGCTCAGCTATTTCGTCCAGATGGCCGCGCTCGCTGTCCAGAACTTCGTTTCCGCCGCGGTCGGAATTGCGGTTGCAGTGGCGCTCATTCGTGGGTTTGCGCGGCACACAGCAAAGACCATTGGAAATTTCTGGGCCGATGTGACACGTGCGACGCTCTATGTCTTGCTTCCCATCTCAATCATCGCCACTCTGCTCTTGGTCTCACAGGGATGCATCCAAAACTTCAAAGGACCTGTCACAGCGACGACACTGGAAGGCGCAAGCCAGGTAATCGAGCAAGGCCCCTTGGCCTCGCAGCTCGCGATCAAAATGCTGGGCACGAACGGAGGCGGATTCTTCAACGCCAACTCTGCTCATCCCTTCGAGAATCCTACCGCACTCTCGAACATGCTCCAGATGCTCCTGATATTCTGTGTTGGCGCGGGACTCACCTACACGTTCGGGAAAATGGTCCGCGATACGCGTCAAGGCTGGGCCATTTTTGGAGCCATGGCAGCGCTGTTTGTGGTCGGTGTTTTCATTTGTTATTGGGCCGAGCAGCGGGGTAATCCGGTGCTGGCGGCCGCGGGCCTCGAACACACGTATACGGGAAGCCAGCCGGGCGGCAATATGGAGGGCAAGGAGGTTCGGTTTGGCATCGCGCAATCGACTCTCTTTGCCACCGTTACTACGGATGCCAGTTGCGGCGCGGTGAACGGTATGCACGACAGTTTCACGCCTTTCGGGGGCTTGGTCCCGCTCTTTAATATCCAAACTGACGAGGTCATTTTTGGAGGCGACGGCGCCGGGCTCTACAGTATGTTGATTTATGCCGTTATTGCCGTCTTCATCGGCGGCCTGATGGTTGGGCGCACGCCCGAATACGTGGGTAAGAAGATCGAGCAAAAGGAAGTCAAGATGGCCATCATCGCCGTCCTCGCGACTTCTTTGGTGATCCTGGGCTTTACCGCGCTCAGTTCGATAGCTCCGTTTGCCAAGAACGGCTACTGGAATGCGCCGGGGCCAGCCGCAGCGAACACAAATAACAATGGCGCGCACGGCTTCTCTGAAATCCTTTATGCGTTTTCGAGCGGCGCTGGCAATAACGGCAGCGCTTTTGCCGGAATCAACGCCAACACGCCCTGGTACAACCTGACCATCGGCCTGGACATGCTGGTGGGCAGATTTCTCTTCATCATTCCGGCGTTGGCGATTGCCGGGAGCCTCGCCGGGAAGAAATTGATACCGACAACCAGCGGCACGTTGCCGACGAACGGAACACTTTTTGTCGTATTGCTGGTCGGGACCGTGGTGATCGTGGGAGCGCTCACTTATTTTCCTGCGCTTTCCTTAGGTCCCGTCGTGGAGCATTTCCAAATGCTCAGTGGCAAATTGTTTTAACGTGGCGAAGGATAAGGAGCTATAAATGTCTACTGTGACTGTCCCTCCGGTCGCGCCGAAGCCCGAAATCAAGGAAGAAGCGACGACACTTATCTCCCGAGGCGTACGGGCGCGCCCGCTGTTCGATCCCGAAATCATGAAGCGCGCCATCAGGGAATCCTTCGTCAAGCTCAATCCCATGACGGTGGCGAAGAACCCGGTGATGTTTGTCGTCGAAGTGGGAGCGGCCCTGACGACTATATTTGTGGTCAAGGACGCGTTTGGTGGCACTGGCGGCACCTTGTTTGGCACTCAAATCGCTTTGTGGCTATGGTTCACGGTTGTGTTTGCGAACTTTGCCGAAGCGATGGCCGAGGCCCGGGGGAAGGCTCAGGCGGACGCCTTGCGCAAGACCAAGACCGACACGATGGCGCGGAAGCTTTTGCCGAATGACAAATTCGAAATGGTGGCCGCATCGAAGCTTCGCGCGGGCGACGTGGTGTACTGCGAGGCGGGTTATTTGATTCCGGGAGACGGCGAAGTTATCGAGGGCATCGCCAGTGTGGATGAATCGGTGATCACGGGAGAGAGTGCGCCGGTAATTCGCGAATCTGGCGGGGATCGCAGCGCCGTTACGGGCGGCACGAAGGTTTTGTCCGACCACATCAAGATCCGCATCACTTCCAATCCAGGCGAAACGTTCCTGGACCGCATGATCGCGCTCGTCGAGGGCGCGGTGCGCCAGAAGACGCCGAATGAGATCGCGCTCAATATTTTGATCGCCGGCCTCACGCTGATCTTCCTGCTGGCGGTTGCGACGCTTCCGCCTTATGCCAAATATGCAATCTCTGCTGTCGGCAGTGGCAGCGCCCCGACGGTGGCGGTCCTGGTTTCACTGCTCGTATGCCTAATCCCCACGACCATCGGCGGCCTGCTCTCCGCGATTGGCATCGCGGGGATGGACCGCGTGATGCAACACAATGTACTGGCCATGAGCGGCAAGGCCGTGGAGGCTTCCGGCGACGTCAACACGCTGCTTTTGGATAAGACCGGAACCATCACTTTAGGCAATCGCCAAGCCGTGGAATTCATAACCGTAGACGGCGTTAGCCAGAGTGAATTGGCCGATGCAGCCCAACTCTCCAGCCTTGCCGACGAAACGCCGGAAGGGCGTTCGATCGTTGTGCTCGCCAAGCAGATGTACAACCTGCGCGGCCGCGAAGTGGCCGAGCACGAAGCCAACTTCATTCCATTCTCGGCGTATACGCGGATGAGCGGGGTCGATCTCGATGGGCGCCGTCTGCGTAAAGGCGCGACCGAAGCGATTGCCAAATTCGTGAAGGAGGCCGGGGGAAGCGTTCCTTCCTCGCTCTCCGAAATCTCCGACCGAATTTCCAGGAATGGCGGCACTCCGCTAGCCGTGGCCGACGGTTCCAAGGTTCTGGGCATCATTCATCTCAAGGACATCGTGAAGGGGGGAATGCGCGATCGCCTGGCTTCCCTGCGGGCCATGGGAATTCGCTCCGTAATGATCACGGGAGATAATCCGCTGACCGCGGCGGCAATCGCGCAAGAGGCCGGCGTGGATGATTTTCTCGCGCAGGCTACGCCAAAAGACAAACTCGAGTACATCCGCAAGGAACAGCAGCAGGGCCGCCTCGTGGCCATGACTGGCGATGGAACAAATGACGCTCCGGCGCTGGCTCAGGCGGACGTGGGAGTGGCCATGAATACCGGCACAATGGCCGCCAAAGAAGCCGGCAACATGGTGGACCTCGATAGCAACCCGACGAAGCTGATTGAAATCGTGGCCATCGGCAAGCAACTGCTGATCACGCGCGGCTCTTTGACCACCTTCTCCATCGCCAATGACGTGGCCAAATATTTCGCAATCATCCCGGCGATGTTTGCCTCGATCTATCCGGAGCTCAACAGACTCAACATCATGGGCTTGCATTCGCCTCAAAGCGCCGTGCTGGCCGCGGTCATTTTCAACGCGGTGATCATCATCGCATTGGTTCCGCTGGCTCTTCGCGGCGTTCAATACAAACCGGTTAGCGCCGGTCAGATGCTCACGCGCAATTTGCTCGTTTACGGCCTTGGCGGAATCATCGTGCCATTTCCCGGAATCTGGCTGATCGACAAGATTCTGGTTGCGCTGCATCTCGCGTAAAGGAGTAAGTCATGCTCAAAGAACTTGGACCCGGCTTGCGCTTGATGATCGTCTTCACGGTTCTTACCGGCCTTCTCTATCCGGCGGTGATGACTGGCCTGTCGGAAGTTATTTTCCCGAAACAGGCGAATGGCAGCTTGGTGACGGTGAACGGCAAAGTGGTGGGATCGAGCCTGATCGGTCAGCCGTTCTCGAAGCCCGAGTACTTTCATCCGCGTCCGTCAAGCGCGGGTAGCGGATACGATGGCAGCCAATCCGGCGGCTCAAATCTTGGACCCACGAGCGCGAAGTTGATCCACGGAACTACGAAGATGGACGACAAGAAGAACGAAGTCGTGGATTTTGACGGAATAGACGACCGCATTGTGCACTACTGCGTCGATAATGATATCCCGTACGAGTCATCCGTACCCTTGGAGCAATTCGAGGATTCTCAGGGCAATCTGGATGACGTCAAGCTGATCAAGGCTTTCAATGACGACAAGACGCCGCTCGCTTTCACTCCCAAGGAATTGATTCCGCAGGACGCGGTGACAGCTTCGGGCTCTGGGCTGGACCCGCACATTAGCCCGGCAAATGCTGAGATGCAGGCCGGCCGTGTGGCAAAAGCGCGCAACGTGCCGGCCGACCAAATGAAGCAACTCGTCGCACAGTTTACCGAGCGGCCGGATTGGGGCTTTTTCGGCGAGCCTCGCGTGAATGTGCTCGAGTTGAATATCGCCCTTGATCAGCGTTTCCCGGCTTCGAAATAACGGGGCAAGCTCCATCTCCGAGGCAGAAGACAAAGTGTGGTGTGCTGCCGCGGCCAATACGCGAATCTACCGGCTTGAGCTATCGCTTAAAACTCCTGGCCTTACTGATTTGCGCGATGGCAACATTCGCACTTCTCGATACGGGCTATTCCGCCCTGAACACAATTGCGCGTTTGGATGTGGTGGAAGCGCAACGAGATCAGTGGCAGCGTCCAACGGACATCCTACAAGCATTGGCCATCACGCCGGGAGACACCGTTGCCGAAATCGGCTGCGGTTCGGGATATTTTTCGCTGAAGCTTGCAGCGGCAGTGGGTAAGGGCGGGCGTGTGTATGCCGAAGATATTCGCAGATTACCGCTGGTATTCCTATGGTTCAGGACGATTCTGAAAAACGACCCGAACATCAGAGTTGTGCATGGCCAGGAAGGCGATCCTCGTTTGGGCGCCCAGGCTGTGAACGAGGCGCTCATTGCGAACACGTATCATGAACTGACCGATCCTCAAGCAATTCTCGCGTACGTGCGGCGGGCGCTTATTTCAGGCGGGCGGCTCGTGGTGGTCGATCGGGCGCCGAACTCCGCACAGAGGGACGACGATCCATTGGCGGAACATGAGATTCCGGCTGAGCTGGTGGAGAGCGAACTTCGCGCGGCGAAATTCGAGGTCACTGCTCGTGAAGACGATTTCATCGGAAAGGATGCCGATAACGAGAGTTGGTGGCTCATCGTCGCGCGGAAACCATAATTGCCGCCGACCCCGGGAAATAGATGAAGTTGAACATGAATCTTCTTACATTTTTTGGCTTGGTCTCCGTCACCCTGATGCTGGTGTTCTATGCATTGGAGCGTCGCAGCCGCTGGTATACGCTTGCCTTTGCCGGCGCTTGCCTCTTGGGTTCGACATACGGATTCCTTCAGGGAGCGTGGCCCTTTGGGTTCGTCGAGGCTGTATGGTCGCTCGTTGCCATCCGGCGCTGGTGGCTGGGAGCCGCATTGAACACCGTGTCGTTTCCTCTTCAGCGGCGCTCTCGATAGAATAGTTATTGATGGCTACCGATTCGCACCGGCCGAGCCCAGATCAGCTTCTTGCCGACATCGAACTGGAGGAGCTTCGCAAACGGCGGGGCCGCCTGAAGGTCTTCCTCGGCTACGCAGCCGGAGTAGGCAAGTCCTTCCAAATGTTGGACGAGGGGCGCCGGCGCCGGGAGAGAGGCGAGGACGTCGTTATCTGTGCTTTGCAGCCGGAGTACCCTCCTGAAGTCCAGCCTATTTTGCAAAAGCTGGAGATTGTTCCGACCCTAAAAAGGGACGGCGCGGAAGCAATCGATGTTGCCGGTGTGGTTCGCCGGCATCCCCAGGTCGCACTCATCGACGGTCTGGCCTACGATAATCCAGCGGGCTGCCCCAATTGCCATCGCTGGCAGGACGTGGAACAGCTGCTCGACGCCGGAATTTCGGTGATCGCCTCTGTCAACCTGCAATATCTGGAAAAGCTTCAAGACGAAGTGGAACGCATTACCGGGAAGCGCGCCTCTTGCACGATTCCACGAGGTTTTCTCGATCGGAGCTCGGACGAAATCGTCGTCGTGGACGCTCCGGCCATCGACAGCCTCTCGCGGGGAATTTCCGCGGCGGATAGCGCCACGAGGCTCGCGGAGGAACACAAACTTTCTCGTTTACGCGAGCTGGCGTTGTTGGTAGCGGCCAGCGTGATCGATCGGCAACTCGAAAGCTACTTACGCTCGCACGGCGTGGATTCTTCGTCTTGGGGCGTGCAGGAGCGTATTCTGGTCTGTATCACGCCGCGGTCCAGCGCCGCGTCCATGCTGGAAAGCGGGCGGCGGAATGCGGACCGCTTCCAGGGCGAGTTCTATGCCATCTATGTCCACCAGCCCGTCATCTCGCACGAAGACCGAGCCATCCTGGACCAGAACCTGAACTATGCGCGCCAATTGGGCGCTGAGGTGGAAACTCTCAACGGGCTCGACGCGGCCGACGCTATTTTGGATTTTGCGCGTGAGAAAGGAATCACTCAGATTTTTGTCGGCCATAGCACGCGGGAAGGGGCCTGGAGGCGGCTGTGGAGTAATTTGATTGAACGTCTGATCCGTTCCGCGGAAGGAATCGATGTCGTCGTCTACCCCCATCAGCGCTGACTCCAACAGCAATCCCCAGCCGCAGCGCCCGGCCCAGCTGCGCGTGTTTCTGGGTTATGCCGCGGGCGTGGGCAAAACGTTTCGCATGTTAGAAGAGGCGCAACAGCTTAAGAGACAGGGAAAGGACGTCGTTGTCGGCTACTTCGAGCCGCACGGGCGAAAAGACACGATTGCGAAAACGGTCGGGCTGGAAATGGTGCCCAGGAAAACCATCACGTATCGGGGTGTGACTCTTGAAGAGATGGATACTGACGCCATCATCCAGAGGCATCCGGCAATCTGCGTCGTCGATGAATTGGCGCACACGAACGTGCCTGGTTCGGCACGCACCAAGCGATGGGAAGACGTTCAGGTGTTGCTGGATTCAGGAATAGACGTAATTACCAATATGAATATCCAGCACCTGGAAAGCCTGAATGACCACGTCTTCAACATTACCGGCATCCGGGTGCGCGAGACTGTGCCGGACTGGTTCGTTAAGAGCGCCGCGGAAGTGGTTATGGTCGATGCGACAACGGGAGCGCTCCTGAACCGGCTGAAGCGGGGAGATATCTACGCGCCGGAAAAGGCGCAGCGAGCGATGGAAAATTTCTTCAAGGAGTCCACGCTTGCCGCTCTGCGCGAGCTGACGCTACGGCAGACCGCACATGAGCTGGAGTTCAGAGAAATCGCCGAAACGCCCGATTTCGCGAGGGGCGTTTCCACGACGACGCCCGATCCACAAAGGCTGATTCACGATCGAATCTTGATTTACGTGACCGCCGATCCTTCCACAGCCATGCTCGTGAGGCGGGGGCGGAGAATGGCCGATTACCTGGGCGCCGAATGCTTTGCCATCTGCGTCCTGTCGCGCCGCGAAGGGCGCCGAGTGGCAGGAAACACCGAGGCCATCGAGAAGCACCTGAACTTTGCGAGGAATCTGCACATCGAGACGCGGACTTTGGAAGGCGATGATCCCGCCGCGTCCATCGTGGATTTTGCACGCCGCAATCAAATCACGCAAATACTCGTCGGAAGGCCAAAAAAACGCAGCCTTGTGAGCCGTTTGTTGGGTACTGACCTGGTCTTGCGAATCGTTCGCGAAGCGAAGGATACACGTGTGACCATCGTCGCTCAGCGGCGCCGCCAACATCAGGCCGCTGCGGTCTAGAAGTCGCAGCGGGCACTGGGGTTCCCCAGGATCCCGGCGGCTCGTTCGCCGCCACCTGAGACTTCTCAAAGAGCTATCTTCGTTTTGTAATTTAGGAACTTATCCCGTCAAGGAATGGCGCAGAGCATGGCTTCTGTCCCTCAAATACATTAAAAAGCCCAACGGTAGAGAGCCACCCAGTAGGGCTCGAGCGCGAAGCGTATTTAAATCCTTGAATTGCGAGAGCGGGCCTTTTCCCAAGCCAAAGGAGTAGCGGCTGAAATTAACGGAACAGACGAATAACCCGATGGGCGCCTTCCGCAACCAATCCACGAATTCGTTCAACACTTGTCGATAAAAGAAAGCTCTTCCCCAAAGAACGTTGGCATTGAGATACGAAAGATGATCCTGGGCGCCATCCCGAATGTAATAGACGCGCAAGACCTCGTTGATGAAGCGAGTTTTAAAGCGTCGCGATAAGGCGAACCACACCACACTTTCAGGCACGAATTTGGCATTTGGGGTGACGGGGGAAGGGTATTGCCGCAGCACGTCGGTGCGCTGGAATCCCCACTTCTCGCCACGAGGCCGGTATCGCAAATACATTTCCGCCTCATCTGCATCCAGAATGTCGCGTTCGAACTTATCTCCGACGAGTCGACCCTGCTGATCCTGGCACAAAGCGGTAACGGCTGAGAATTTGGACCTTTCCCTTTCGGGGATCGAATCCCAATGGAATTTGAAGCGCTCCAGCGCCTGCGGTAGGCAGGCGTCGTCGGAGTCAAGAGTGAGGAATAGCTCGCCTGCTGCCTCGCGCACGCCTCGGTTAAACGCCGCGGGCTTGCCCTGATTTGGCTGATAGATATAGCGGATCGCGAAATTCGAGTCGGCTTGCCATCCACGCACAGTGTCACGCGTACTGTCGGTCGATCCGTCGTCGACAATCAGCCATTCAAAATCGCGAAACGTCTGCGCTTTCAGACTTTCATAGACCCTGGGCAGCGTGTTCGCGCGGTTGTAAGTAGGAGTAAAAACTGTGAAAACATGCCGCATAGCTCATTCCCCCGCACCTGTGAGTGCACCCAATCTGACAAATAGGATTCTCCCAATGCTCGATTGGAGACTAATTGCGGATGAATGCGGGGAACAGCTTTGCCGATCTACCGTTTGCAGCTAACCGATTGGCGTGCTTGTGGCGTCGGCCGCACCGGTCGTATTCGCGCGGATCACGCCCGATTGATCCGTATAGAATCCACGTTGGCCCGTGGTGCCAGGACTGATGGGATTTCCGGTGATGCCATAGCTCAGCACGTTTCCGCTGGCGTCAGTCGCTCCCGGCGTATAGGTGAAAAGATAGCCGCTCTTGGTGCCGCTGGAGAGAACTGAATCGATCAAATCCGCCGATGCGGACGTGGCGGGATTACCCGGCCCAAGGTTGGAAAGGGCCCTCGGATAGCTCCCGTAGGTCGTGTCATACTCTATGCAAGAAGTGTTCAGCGTGCGCAGCGAGCCTACAGCCGATGCTTCGTTAGCGGCCATTTTTGAACGCAGCAGGTTGGGAATCGCGATGGCGGCGATGATGAGAATGATCGCCACCACGATCAGAAGCTCGATGAGCGAGAAACCGCGCTGTTTTTTGCGCATGAAAACTCCTTACGCCTACGTGGAATTAAGCGTGATGCAGTCTACCCGGCGGGGGTTCCGAGCAAACTCTGTAGCGAGTTGACATCATACTCCGAAGGCCTTTCAAAAGAAAATCACAGCAGTTCCGATCATTCGTTTTACGTGGCCGTTTTCCTTAGCCGTCTTACTTGGGCTGACTCGGAGCGACGCCCGCCGCTGGCGGCGGAAGGGCTTGGCCGCAAGTGTACTGCCGAATCTCGATGCGCCAGGAGGGGCCCGAAAAGTTCGGCACGGAACGCTGTTTCCATGTGTAGGCCGGGTCACGGGCCAGGAAACGTGTGATCCGGTCTCCGCAATGGTCACTGAGCCAGTCGCCGGCGTTGTTCATGGCCGTCAACTCGTCTGGAGAAGAGGAGCCTCGGATCCAAAGTACGCCATTGGGCTTAGGCCGCCCCATGTTTTCCCATTCCGCGGGAACCCAAACCAACGGATAGCGAACCTCCGTTGGCAAGAGTCCGTTGAAGCGCGAAGAAGAGTTGGGGAGAACGGGTTTGAGGGCATAGGTCAGGTAGAGGAAAAACGATTCGTCATTACTGATCACGCCGGAGCCGCCGCGAAGAGCGTCCGCGGCGTCCGGGGCCACGTTGTTCCAAGGCTCAAAAAAATCTGGGTCGGCATAGTAGCGTTTGTTGAGAACTCCGTACCAGCCAATTGCCGCAACGCCGGCCATGGCCAAGGCCATGGGGATGCGCCATTGCGACTTCTCGATTGTGCCGAGCGCGACGGCAAGAGGCAGTAAGAACCAAGGAGCGACCAGCAACAGCCGATCGGGCTGCAGGCTGGCGGTTATGGCCATCAACGCAAACAACAGTAGAGAGAAAATCAGGAAGCTTCGTTCCTGGGGGCGCACGCCGACAAAGAGAAATATCAAGAGAACGACGACACCGATCGCTGCGGGAATGCTAAGCCGCCAAAACCACGGGGCGACAGAAGAGCTCACAAACAGGATGTAGAAATTGTAGGCAGCGTCAACAGCGAGAAATCGGAAAGAATGCGGCCAGGCGATCGAGCGCAATTCATGGACAAACGCCGGCCAGCGCGGCGCGAAGCCAATCGCCAGCACGGCCAGCGTGGACACGATGAGCACGATCTTTTTAGTGTGATTGCCATCTAAGTGACTGGTTTGGGCCTCATTGATCCCGGGAGCTCGCCGCCAGTAGTCCACACCCAAGAGCAGAAGCAGCGCCCAGCCCCAATCGCTGGTGTAGAGGAGAAGCAGGCAGAGAACACAAAAAGCAATCCAGTCGGAATAGCGCCGCGACGCCATGCCGCGGAAATATTGCCAGGTAATCGCCGCGATCAGCAAGAATGCAAAGCTGTAAGGCCCTTCCACGCGACCGTAATGAAATCCGAACGGCCACAATGCGCCCAACCACACCAGGGCATTGCTGCTCTCATCGCCCCCCAGGCGACGCGCGACACGCGAGAGGAGCCATAAACCGAGCAGGAAAAAAATAATGGATGGCGCACGGAGCGTATTGAACGCGCCATGCGTGATCCAGAGCCAGGAGCGAAGCAGTAGCGCATAAAACGGAGGAAGCGCCCCGCCGGCAGGGGATCGGAAGCCCGCGAGAAGCCCCTTCCAATTCGCGGCGGTCCCGCTTATCGCCGAGGCTTCCTCATTCGTTAGCGTGAGAAAGCCGTTGGTATAGAAGAGAAGCGAACCAAGCATAACCAGAGGGGCGGCGTCTCGGAGCAGCGGCCTGATCGCTTCCAAGCGACGAAGTTGCCGGCTTTGTGGTTGCTCCGGCATCAGTGTGGCTCCGGTCGCGAGGGGAAGCCGAGAGAGGCGTTGGCCAATCCGAGCAATTCGCGCACGACGACGAGGGCGTCGGACGTGGTTCTCCACCAATGGGCGGCATCGAAGGGATCATCGCTGGCGTATCGCACGATCAGCTCAGGATCGTTGCCGATAAGACGGTGCCAGATGAATCGCACGCGGCGCGTGTGAGCTTTAGAAGTCACCAGGATGACGTTATGCGCGCCTTCCTGGCGGCACTCGCGAGCGATCTCCTGAACCTCTTCCTCCGTATTGGCGGCCGGAGTTCCCAAAATGTGAATGGCATTGGAAGGGACACCTAAAGCCATGAGCACCCTTTGATTGTAGAAGCTCTCGCCGACGTAAGCGATACCCAGCGCCTCCAGTTCGCGCGCCGGCGGCAATCCAGGAGATATCCAAACCTGAGCGGAAAAGCTCTGCTGATAGATTCGGGCAGCTTCCCTGGCGCGCGAGGGCATGCTTCCGCTGAGCACCACAATGGCGTGCGCCGGCGCCAACGGATCCTGCACGATGAGCCATGCACCGGCTTGGCGAAATAGGAAAACGGAGGTTGCGGAGAGTGAGGCAATGCCCAAAATCATCGCCAGCAAGAATCCGCGATAGCGACACCTGCGTAAAGGGAACGCACCTGGGAAAGCAGGGGCATCGCCAGCGATTGCGTCGGAAGGCGGAATTATGGGACTAGTGCGCATTCGCGGAGAGTAACTATCGATCGGGGTCTCAAGGTCTCCGCGCAGATGCTATCGACGTATTGCGCTGAGGTCAAACTGTAGAGGGTTACGAGGCGTATTTAAGGGGCTGTTAACGTGAGTGGGGCATTACAAGACAAGCTGGCAGAGCATCTTGAGGCGAAATTGAAAAGTATGCTGACAGATCAAGGTAAGAGGAGGGAGGCCGCTTCGTGACACAAAGCGGGTTCGTACACTGGGGGGCCGCGCTTGCCGGCGCTTGAGCGGGGTGCGCCGGCAAGCCAGAGCAAAGAGGCTATTCTCTGCGGTGATTTACTGAGGAGTGGGCTGGAACGTTGGAGCTATTTCACAACCGGAGCCGAACCGAACAGACACAGCGGGCACGTTGCGGCGGCACTCTTTCTAAGCCGAGTCCGCCAGCGAGTTGGGAGCGAGGCTCCTTCGATTGGTAGATTCTTTGGGCAGCACAACGTCGAGCGGGCGGATAGCGCGTTCGAAGGCCGTTGAGAGTTTCATCTTGAAGTCATCGGAGAAGATTTCGGCGTCCGGATAAGAACGATTTAGGACTCTCACGCGAAACAGGAAAGCCTCGGCACAGTTGTGGCGCCCGGCGGGAAGCTGGAGGCAATGCTGCCAAACAATGGTGGAATTCGCGCGCCGCGACCATGAGAAGAACAGGTTGCCCTCGCGGTCTCTACGTAACGGGCGGAGCGAGCCAGGAAGCAACCCGTCCCCGGCCCGCACCCTGAAAGTAACGCCATCGATCCCAATGGGCTGCAGGTTGTCCCGGAGTACCCGGCAGATGGAACGGAAATCACCGCAACGATCGAGCGAGTATGAGGCTTGTTGAATGCATTGTTGCGCTCGAGCGATTTGTCTGAGCCTGAGATAAGCTTGGAGACCAAACCAGCCCCCAGAGAACTCCTGATACCGGAGCTGTCGCAAACCTAAGAAGACGCCCAAGCTCGTAATCGCCAGCACAGGAACGAGCATTGTGGTTTCTCGAATCAACAGGATGCTGGCTAGAACGAAGCCAGCCGTCACGCCGTAAAGCAGCAGCACCGCGCGCTGCTGCGAAAGCCCCCGCTTCAAAAGTTTATGGTGAACGTGGTCCGCATCGGCTCGAAACAGAGGCTTCCGCGTGAGAAAACGCCTGGCCACGGCGAGCGTGACGTCGACGATTGGCAATCCGAAACAGAGAATCGGAACGGCCACACCGGTGACCGTCGGCCGCCCACTCCATCCGCTCAAAGAAAGCGCGCCCAAAGCGAAACCGATAAATAGGCTTCCCGAGTCACCCATAAAAATGCTTGCGGGATGGAAATTGAAAGGCACAAAACCGAGCAGAGTGCCAAAAAGAGCGCACGACAGCATCGTGACCAGGTCATTGTGCTGAACGAGAGACGTAGCAATTACGACGATCGCCGAAAGCAATGCCGTACCGACCGCCAACCCGTCCAGTCCATCAATCAGGTTAAAGGCGTTGGTAATGAGTAACACCCACATGACTGTGAGCGCGAGTCCAACAGGCTCTCCAACCGCGTGGCCGTCCACAGACAGGCCGACACGGTGAAGCCCAAAACCTGAAAAATAGAGAAGAACTGCAGCGAGGATCTCAAAGATGAGCTTGGATTGGGGTCGCAGAGATTTTAGGTCGTCGTATACGCCGACCAGGAAAATCGAGCACGTAGCGATCAGAAATCCGATCAGCATGTGCGGAGCGAAGACTGATTTCGCCCATTTGGGTACGACACAGAAAGCCACAACCGTAATTAAAAACGCTAGATAGATCCCAACCCCGCCGATTCGAGGCAACGGCTTGGTATGCAAATGGCGGTCAGAAGCTGGGGGAACCAGCAAACCGTGGGCGACCGCAGTGGTTTGCACCCAAAACGTCGTAACCAAAGATATGGCCAGGGATACGACAAAACTCCATACGAAAAGGATCACAGATAATCCCTCTACCGGTTTTCGTCTTGCACGTTGTTATCGCGTGAAAACCGAGTTCCTTTGGTTTAAACCACCTGCCCGATCATGCTATGGAGTCAGCGCTGGGGGCTGTGACCGCTTTACTCGAGCTGGGAGATCGATTGAGAGTTTCACTATCGTGTCCGTAATTTGCGGGCTTTCCTTCAGCCGCAAGGAAAAAATCCCTGAGCCGGGGCCGGTCGACCTTTCCGTTGGCGTTTTTGGGAAGCGCTGGACACTGCATCCAGCGGACCGGCAGCATATAGGCAGGCAATAGCTTCTCCAGATGGTTGCGCAAGAGGGCCGGAGCTAAGCCGCCGCCATTACGTGAGGCATAGGCGCAGCAAATCATCCATCCGCCAAAGTTTTCGGCCTGAATGGCGACCACCGCGCATTCTTGAAGAGCACTGCAGGAATTCAGCGCATTCTCAATCTCGCCTAATTCGATCCGATAGCCGCGTGACTTGATCTGTGTATCGGCGCGCCCCACGAAATAAACGCATCCAGACGCGTCTTCCCAGGCGAGGTCTCCGGTTCGGTACAGGCGATTACTCGTTTCGGAACTTCCCGGCGCATCCGGAACCCGCGGGTCGGGAATAAAGGCGCGGGCCGTTTTCTCCTGGTCACGCCAATAGCCCGAGCTCAGACCAACGCCGCCGATGTACAGATGGCCGATGTGGTCCGGGAGTACGGGATCGAGATCGTCATCCAGGACAAGTAACTCCTCCCCGCCACAAGCGCGGCCTATGGGGATTTGCTCCTGGGGATTTTGGGGGCAGGCGGGGACGTCGTAATAGCTGCTGGCAATCGTGGCTTCCGTGGGGCCGTAAAGGTTCGTGAAGCGCACATGGGGCAGGTGTTTCATCCAGTAAGTCAGAGCTGGAGTCGGCAAGACCTCCCCGCACCATAGGACGCGGCGCAGCGACGGAAAATCAGCCTGACGGAGCGCGTTGAATTTTGCAATGTAGTTCAGCACTGAAGGCACCGAAAACCACTGGGTGAGCTGCGAATTGCGAATGAACTCAACCAACTTTGGAGGCACCTGGGCAACGCCAGGCGGGACCAGGTGAAGCTCTGCGCCCGCCGCAAACGTTCCGAAGATGTCAAACGTGGAGAGATCAAAATGGAATGGCGTGTGCCCCGAAAAGCGGTCGGTATCGTCGATGCCGAAATGTTTCAGGGCCCAGCTAACAAAAGCAATAACATTCGAATGCGTAATCACGACGCCTTTAGGCGTTCCTGTTGAGCCGGACGTAAATAAAATGTGAGCGGGATCGCTCGCTTGGCATTCGTTTGGGTTGGCGCTGGCGGGCGCGGATCGTAAATCATCGTAGGAAAATGCCGGCTGAAAGGATCCTGCCGGCATTTTCTCCGAGCCAAGCCATCCAACGGAGATGCGCCCGCGAAATCTCTCGTCGGCCAGCAATTCATCAAGCAAAGGGACGGCAGGCCCGGCTGCCAAAATCCAGGTAGTCTCGCAGGATTCCAGTATGCGGGCGACTCGGGCAGCGGGACTTGCCGAGTCTATGGGTACATGCATGCAACCGGCCTTAAGCGCGCCGAGCATGCTCAAGATGGCTTCGGGCGATTTAGGCATTAGGATGCATACCCTGTCGCCCTTTCGACATCCGCCTTCACGCAGCAAGTGCGCGAGCTGATCGCTGCGCCGATCTACGTCTTCATAGGTAAGGCTTTCTTTTCCAAAGACAATACAGCGTGCGTGCGGCCGAGATTCGGCCTCGTGCGTTACCCAGTTCTGTAAGAGTTGTTGTCTCATAGAGCCACGGTCCGGGAGGCATAATCGAAAGCAGCGCGGACATGGTTCAACTCCTCGCGCGCTGGAGGGATATCAAGAATGAATGTCTGATGTCCGCTGCGGATATAGCGCGAGAGTTCTTCGGCGACTTCCTCATAGTTCCCAACGAGATAAGGGCAGAAAGTCTGGTAGTTCTCAAACGGCCACATCCAGTAGACGCCCTGCAGATCGCCGGTAGCCTGCGCCATCTCGGAAAGCTGCTTGTGCCAGACCGAGTCAGACAGTCGCATGGCGAGTTGGTGCGCCAGTTGGCCTTTGCGATCTCCGGGAAACCTTTCGATGGCGACGCTCCACGCTTCCGCGCTGGTGGGGCGCGCAATGATTCCCACTCGGATTCCAGCTTGATCGTAATTTGGCGTCAGACCTTCGTAATCCTTGGCGGGCTTGGGATACTTTACGGGAACAGCTCCGATGGCCCTGGCGGCGGCGACCCCAGCCTCAGAAGAGCCGGAGATCAACAACCCAGGAAACAGTGCCGGGTCGAGGGGCGGGGTCATGCGCAAACCCTGCACTTTGTAGTATTTGCCCGCGAACGTGACGGGATCGGGGCTTGACAGAAGGGCCTTGATAATGGTGGTGTACTCTATGAGACGAAGGTACCGATCATCGTGCGGCGTACCGTCATTAAGCGCAAGCAGGTCGTTCTTGAAGCCGCCAGCGACCAGATTTAGGTAGACGCGCCGCTGGTAGAGATGTCCGAACGTGGAAACCATTTTTGCCACCGTATATGGGTGCATGTAAGCGGGCTGTACGGCGACAAGGGGGCACAGCGTTTGTGTGTTCTGGATAATGATCTGGGACACGAGCCAGGCATCCACTAGGGAATTGTCCGTGTAAACCAAAATGGCCGTGCATCCTGCCTGTTCGCTCCACCGGGCTACATCGATGATCTGCTGGATGTAGCCATCCCGCGGACGATCTTTCGATTGCGGCGTCGTGGAGAAAATTTGTATCTGAGGCTCGTCGTTCGTGGCCATCGGTTTATCCTTAAGCTATATGTCCGGTTAGATTCAGGTGATTGCTGGAGGGGCAGATCAGGTCTGACAACCTATTTTATATCGGCGATTTACGGGTGAAAGTCCGTACTACTAGAACTCCCTGATCTCCTTTGTCTAGCCGCTATGTTAAACTCCGCGGCCACTTTCAGGAGACAGTGCTGGTTGTGAAAAAATACCTGTCGCGGCCGTCAAGGCTTGTGGTCGGACTGGCCGCGGCTCTCGCCTTCTTGAGCCCCGCGTTGGACGGGCAGGGCGGCCCCACGGTTTGGGTCGTTCCGGCGATGAAACGCGTGGCCGGCGATGAACCTGCGGGGAATCAACGAGAAATTACCCTTTGGGCCGCGCGCGGCGAATACGAGTCCTTTCAGATTGTTGTTCGCGCCCCCGCTGGCGGACTCAAGAACGTAAATGTCGCGATTTCCGATCTGGCTGGCGAGCACGGCCATATTCCCAAAGCGAATTTCATGCTGTATCGCGAGCATTACATACAGATCAAACAGGGCAGTCCAGACCGAGGCGGCACGAATCGGCCGCTCGGTCCCGGTTGGTATGCCGACGCGCTCATTCCCTTTACCGAAGAGAAGGGGCAGCAAGCGAAATTACGAGCGGCGCCTTTCGATCTTTCACAGTCCAGCAACCAGCCCATCTGGATCGATATTTTCGTGCCGCGCGATGCGGCGCGAGGCCAATATAAGGGCGTCGTCTCGCTGACTTCGGATCATGGCGCGGCCACAGCCTCGATCGTGCTCAACGTATGGAACTTCGAGCTTCCCGTACGTCCATCCCTTCTTTCCGCCTTCACTCTCTACAATCAAACAAGCAGCGATCCCAAGATTTTCTATGCGGATCGGAAGGAGAATCAGGAGCTTCTCCTTCGGCACAAGATAATGCCCGTAACAGTGGATCCAAAGCTCGAAAGGCAGTTCATGCAGGAGTATGGACTGGGGATGACGCTTGTCGGATATTTCCAGGAAGCCACCTACGGCAATTGTAACCAGCCGCCAGCTCCTTCCGTGGCGGAGCTCGAATCGCTAAAGGCCCAACATCAGCCGGGCTTGCCCCTCTATCTCCATCTCGCCGACGAAGTCTCGGACTGCCGGAACATTTTCCCCGTTCTCAAACAATGGGGACAGAATGCACGGCGGGCGGGCCTACTCGCGCAGTTGACCGCGATTCCCTTGTCCGATCTCCGCGATGACGGTTCAGGATCGGGCCATTCTGTCGCCGATATCTGGGTGTTGCTCCCCAAGCAGTTTATTTCCAATTCCGCTGACGTCGCCGCCGTCCTGAAAAAGGGGGACCAGGTTTGGTCCTATACGGCGATTGTTCAAGATAACTTCTCCCCGAAATGGGAGATCGACTTCCTGCCCATCAATTATCGAATTTTCGGCTTTCTGAACCAAAGCATGGGCGCGTCGGGAGTGCTCTACTGGTCCGTGAATTCCTGGGCGATCGGCCCCACAAGCGATCCCTGGAACAACATGACTTATATCGAAGGTGGCAAGCCCACTCCGCCTGGTGAAGGCTGGCTGACGTATCCGGGCGCCGAGGTTGGCAGCGAGTCCCTGGTACCCTCGATACGATTGAAGTGGATCCGAAAGAGCGTGGAAGACTACGAATATGTTGAAATCCTGAAAAAACTTGGCCGCGGCGATTGGGCGCTTAGCTTGGTCAGAAGCGTTGCAGCCGACTGGACGCATTGGTCGCACGATGACAACGCCGTTGAAGCGGTTCGCGATCAACTGGGAACAGAAATTGATCGCATCTCGTCGGCACAGAAAGCCCCGGGCGGTCCTCCATCTGGGGAACAACATTAACCGTTTCATGAGCCGTCACGCACAGAACATCCCGTGCCGCGCATACCGCTAACATGCGTTCAGGCTTAATACGTGTCAGCGAAGCCGACCCCGAGGCGGTGAAAAAGTATCTTTCTGGGCATGAAGTTGAGCCCGAGATCGCCGATTGGAAATATTTTGACTCGAACTTCAATCGCGACCGGGAGCGGGGCGTTGTATGGGTCCGAGAGGGCCGGGTCGCCGGTTTTTTGGGCCTGATTCCATTTTGCGTGGAGAGAGGCGGAGTGTGTGCCGCCCAATGCGCCTGGTCCTGTGACTGGTCGGTCGATCCACTGGAAGCAGGTGGCATGGGATTGATGCTCGCGAAGCGAGCTCGCGACCTCTACGACGGCATTTTCAACGTCGGCGGCAACGAGAATACCCGCCGAATTTTTCCACGGCTTGCAGACCGCACAGTTCCGGACGCGGCCGTGAACTTGGTACTCCCTCTGCGGCTAGGCAGCACGTTCCCGCTTTTGCCGCCCGGACTTGTCAAGAAGGCGCTCAGCCGGCAGAAACTCCTGCAGCAAATTCCCGTTCACTGGGTCCGGGACCGGAGCCGAATCGGAGTATCCATTGAACCAGGGCTGTCCCCGCGCCTTATATCCGTGTTTGGGACCGAGGCATCGCGCGATTGGCAACCGTTTTACGACAGAGAGTATGTCGATTGGCAATTGGTGCGTTGCCCTGCCGTCAAGTGCTGGAGCTGCTGGATCTCCTCGGATTCTCCACCGCGAACCGCGGCATTCATTTGGACATCTCGATCTTTCAGCGGATATTGGCGCTTGTTCTTTTGTGGCGCCATGACCGATTTAGAGAGAATCGAACTGCTTATTGGCGCGATAGTTTCCTTCGTGCACGACCAAAAAGGCATGGCGCTGTTTACGATGGCGTCCCACCTTGAGACCGGTCTTATGGACTTGCTCGCTCGCCAAGGATTTCTGCGGAGGCGCGCCAAACTGCCCTTTTATGTCATGCGGGGGCGCAATCGTGAATTGCCGGTCGACGAGTTCACTAGCCTCAATTTTCTCGACTCAGACTTGGCTTATCGCTTCGAGTCCGATTTTCTTTCCAAGGGCCAATAATCTTCGATTTCGCGCATCCTACGCTCTCGGCCCCGAGGCTGAGGGTGTCCACATGGGTGCGACGCGCCGGGTGGGCGCTGGAGCGTTTGCTAATGCCGCTATGAGGTTGCGGTCCAACTCGTCTTTGCAAGCAGGCGTACCGCATAGTTTCAGAAACTGCAGATTGGAATATCGCGGGTCCCGGTAGTCGGCTATGAACTTGCTTTCAAAAGCGCGCTTGATCTCACGGATGCCATCTTCCACTGTCCATTGGCATCCAAAACCAACCTGATTCCGAATTTTCTCGAAGGAGACGCGGTAATTTCTGCGATCGGAGTTTTCAATATACTCCACTCGTGTCTGGGGGAATTCGGCCAGCACCTTTTCGGCGAGCTGTTCCAATGTGAAATTCATGCGTGAATCACCGAGATTATAGATCTCGCCACTCACCACATCGAGCGGAGCATCCAGTAGCTGGCAGAGGCCATTGGCCACATCTTGCACATGTATGAACGGGCGCCACTGTGTTCCATTGAAAATGGTGATGGTGCCTTCCGAGTGAGCTTTGGCCGTCAGAAGATTCACGATCAGGTCAAATCTAGGACGGTATGAAAGGCCGAAAACAGTCGCCAGTCTCACGATCACGGGATGGAAATCCGGAGAGCACGCCGCCAGGAGCGCTTCCTCCGAATCTACTCTGGTTTGTGCGTAGAGAGATATAGGCGTCACATTGGAGTACTCATCCATCAGGAGATCGGTGGCGCCATACACGCTGCAACTCGACGAAAAGATCATCCGGCAATTACCATTGCCTTTGGCCACCTCGATGAGCATGCGAGTGGCGGCATAGTTGATTTCGCGCGATGTTTGGCGGTCCACCTCGCAGGCAGGATCGCCGACGATAGCGGCGAGATGGATGATCGCTTCCGTATTCCTCACGGCAGCCACCAAATCCCGCAGTTTGCGACAGTCGCCCACCATGACCTGGAGATTGGGATGACCGAGCACGTCGTGTAACGAATAGTCTCCATACATCAGGCTATCCATCACGCGGACTTTGCGGCCGGCGGCGAGGAGTTTTCGCACCAGGCACGAGCCGATGTAACCTGCGCCACCGACAATCAAAACCGTTCCCGTCGGGGCGGGCCGCCGAGCGATGGGCGCAGGCCTCATCTCCAGCCTCTGCTGCAAGGCGCCCTTGAGCATGCGCGGAAAGGCCAAGGAGATAGCAGCCAAGCCACAGAAGAATATAAGATACGCCTGGGGGGATTGCTGCCGGCGATATACCGCAAAGTTAGCTATGGAAAAGAACAGAATACTGATGGCCACGCTGCGGAACAGCGTTCCGTTTCTATTGGTCTGATAACCCGGAGAATGCGTATATAGGCCGGTCAGGAGAAAAACGGCCGGAAACACCAGCGAGAGGAACACGAAGAACGAGATGTAATAACGCACCGCTTCCTCGGGCGGCAGTTGCATTCGCGCCGTGACCAGGCTGGGATGAAAAACAGTGATCGCTAAGGCGGCGATCATGCAGATGTGAATACCAGTAAGGTCCGCGAGAACCCTCACCGCTACATGAGAGAGCTTGAAGTCCTCTGAGGGCATGGTTAGTTAAATCCCGTCCTTTTAGGAAGCTTTACGGGCGCGCGCTAAGCGACCAATGCGTTCGAAGGTATCTGCAATGATGCAGATGGTTTCGTCCGGCAGTGACTCGTATATCGGCAGACTGAGAATATTGTTGGCCACGTGTTCCGTTTGCGCCAGATCAGTCGCGCCGAATTCGTGGAAGATGGAATAAAGGTACTGTTGATGGAGTGGCGGATAAAAGTATTTTTTTGTCTCGATGTTTTTCGATCGCAGGGATTCTGCCAAGAGATCGCGGGTCAGGCCTACAAGTTCCGGAACTACAAGAACCGAATAGTCTTTATATGTGGGAGTATCGCCGGGATGAATCTTCTGAAAACAGATTCCCGGTATGCGCGAAAGCTTTTCCGTATACATCTGAGCAATCTGGCTGCGCCGTTGGACTTTAGCCTTTACCAGAGGAAGTCCAGCCAATGCCATGGCGGCATTGAATTCCGTCATACGGGCATTTAAGCCGAGCCACTTGGGGTCGTAGGCGCCCACGTCGCCATAGTTGCGCATGGCCCTCACGGCCGCGGCAAGTGTGGCGTCATTCGTGGTCACGAGCCCTCCTTCGCCGGCTACAAGCAGCTTGGTGGGAGACAAAGAAAAGACCTCGGCATCACCGAACGAGCCGGTTGGTACGCCGCGATAGTGGGTGCCAAACGCGTGTGCGGCATCGAAAACGAGCTTCAGATTGCGGCGACGCGCTATTGCTTCAAGCTCGGCAACGTCGCATGGGTTCCCATACATGTGGACAGCAAGAATTGCTGAGGTGTCGGCGGTGATCTTGCGTTCCACCTCAGCTGGATTGACGTTCCAGGTATGCGGGTCGCAATCGGCAAAGACTGGCTTAAGCCCGTTCCACAGTACGGAGTGACCGGTGGCAAAGAACGTGAAACTGGGCAGTATGACTTCGCCCCTGAGTCCTAGCGCTCGCAGCACTATCATCAGGCCGCTCGTGCAGCTTGACACCGCGACACAATGCTTCACGCTTAGCCTCTCGGCCACGGCCGCTTCGAGACGGGAAACCAATCCGGCATTGGTGAGAACACCATTGCGATAAGCGGGCTGATATTCGGCAAAAACTTGGCTGAGCTCCGGTAAGCTCGGCCGCATGAAGGGAAACGGATCATTGAATCCAGTAGCAGCGGGCACCACCTTCAAAGCATGCGACCTCGAGTTCATTGTTAAGGACATAGCGAATCCTCTTGTGGATACGGCTGGAGTTAGAGCTGGTTCAAGGAGCTGCAGGGACTGGAACCGCCACCAAGACTTTCAACAGGATACGATTTGCAAGGGGAAACCAGGTTAGGCCGAGGCGCGCTCTTCGAGCTTATATCGTTTCACCCTTCCGTAGGGTTTGAGTTCCCTTGGAATCCAATCCTCAAAGATCAATTTACACAGGGTGTAGATGAGGATTTTCAGATCGGTACAAAGGGAACGGTTCCTAACATACCGGAGCTGCAAGGCAAGCTTGGTCGGCCGGATGAGTTCCTCGTATGCTTTCTCAGGATCGCGGCTGCCTTCGAGTACGGCCGCTTCATTGGAATTCCAAATCGATGCCCAGTCTGTGATTCCTGGAAGCACCGTGAGGATCTGCCGTTCCTCGGGAGAATATAGATCCACATATTTCTGGACTTCCGGCCGAGGGCCCACAAGACTCATTTCCCCTTTGATTACATTCAATAATTGCGGCAGTTCGTCAAGTTTAAACCGCCGCAAGAGCTTACCCACTCGCGTCAATCGGGGATCGTCGGCAGCCGTCGCCGAACCTCCGAGGGATTCAGCGTTCGGGACCATGGTCCTGAACTTCAGGATGAGAAAAGGTCTACCGTGCAGCCCAATTCGTTTGCCACGGTACAGGACGGGTCCTGGCGAAATCAGCTTGGCGATCAAGGCAATAGCCATCAGCAACGGAAGGATAAGTACCAGAGCGGTCGCCGATAGGATCAGGTCCAATAATCTCTTGGCCAAATAGTTTTCGCGCGTCATTCTTGGCCCAATCCTACGATCTTCCTTGAGAGCGCAATTGAGCTGGCAATGCAGATCCGGGGATCCCATGCAGCCTTTCCTTTGATCCTTGGGGCGCGTGGCTGGGAGCGCCCGGACCTGGCGAAGCGGCACGCAGCAGGTCGCGGTATACGGCCATGAATTGAGCTATGACGAGCTCTTGCGAAAACTCCTGCACCGCGATCTGCCTGTTATTTTTGCCCATGGCAATTCTTGTCTCGGGGTGCTCAATCAAAAAGCGCAGCGCGCTGGCCAGCGAAGAGGCATCGCGCGAGGGCACCACGATGCCATTCTCGCCTGGCCGGACCAATTCGCGGCACCCGGGAGCGTCCGTGGTAACGACTGGCCGTCCAGAGGCCGCGGCTTCGATCAGGATGCGAGGAATCCCTTCCCGGTACGAGGGAAGGCAAACGATGTGCGACTTGGCCAGCACGGCGGGCATATTCGCGCCCTCTTGGAGCCCCCACCACTCCACGTCGCCGGACTCATCCCAAACTTCCAGTTGTGCCTGGGGAATTGCGGCGGGATTGTCAGGATCGGGCTCGCCGGCTAAGGCGAACCGGGCTTTCACGCCTTCGCTCTTCAAGATTCTCGCAGCTTCTACGTACTGGGCGACGCCTTTATCCCAGAGCATGCGCGAGGCAAGAATCACGACGGGAACGCCCTCGGGTTCCTGCGAAGGACAGAAAACCGAGAGGTTCACCCCGGAACCTTTGATCACCGCCGCCTGTTCGCCGCTGACGATTCCTTTGCGGATGAATACGGCTCTATCGTCAGGGTTTTGAAAAATTACGCGAAGATTCCAGTGGCGGAAAGCACGCCGGCAGCCCATCTCCACCCACTTGCGCAGGGGCGCCGTCTTCTCGGATTGATCCGTGAATAGGAACCCTAAGCCAGTAAGCGTATTCACGACAGCCGGAACCCCGGCTAAGCTGGCGGCGAGGCTTCCGTACATCACGGGCTTCAGGCGCAGGTGGTGAACCAAACTGGGACGAAGTTTTCGATAGAGACGCAACAACGCAAAGACACTAGCTGGTTCTTTCCACATGCTGGTGCCTTTGCGGCTCATGGGAATGGAATGATAGGCGAAGCCTTCCTTTGCTGAATCGAAATGGACACGGCCTGGCGGAGCGGCAACATGAATTTCCAGGCCAAGGTCGCGAGCGGCTTGGACGAGTTGCATGCGGTCGCGGCGAAATGCGTCAAGGCTATTGTCGACAAAAACGATTCGAGGCTGGGTCTTCATCTCACGGTCTCCGCACGATCGAGTTCCGGTGAATGATCGATCCGACGCCGGCCGAACTCGTTGATATCCATGGGTGTTGCAAGTAACTCTTTTCGAAATCGATTTTTTCTCACGACGGTTGACTTGGTATGGAGGCTTCTGGTTTGACAAGAGAGATGGGCTGATCGCGACAGACTTGGTTCGCGACATTGCGGTACAACGATTGATAGCGCTGAGCAAATTGCGTCACGCTAAACTGCGTGACCACACGCTGCCGAGCGGCCTGGCCTAAAATCTGCCGAGCTTCGGGACCCGCGTCAATCAGGTCTCGCCAAGCTACCGCCATTAATTCAGGCTGCCGTGGCGGCACGATGCTGCCCGTTTCGCTTACGATGTTTGGAGAATCGCCCACTTGAGTAACCACGCAAGGAATGCCGCAGGCCATAGCCTCTCCAACTGCCAGCGGAAACGCTTCGCTGGAGGAGGAATTCGCCGCTATATCCAATCCGGAATAAAATGCCGTCATATCACGCTGCACGCCTATGAGGTGACAATGGCCCTCGAGGCCATTGGCAATTTCCGCCGCGAGCTTGGAGTTATCGGCCTGAATGCCTTCCCCGCAGAGGACAAAGTGAATATTCGGCCGCTCCTTGCGCAGCAGGCGAGCGGCGGCGAAGAATGTTCCATGATCCTTATGCCGATGCAGCCTGCCCGCCATCCCGATCAACAGCACTTCCGGCCCTAATCCGAGACGAGACCGCAGGGCCAATCGTGCTTCAGGGTGGGGGCGGAAAAGATCGCTATCAATTCCATTGTGAATCACTTCCATCTTTGAGGAGTCATAACCCAATTGAATATGGGCTAATTCGGACGAATTGGCGCAGCAGATAATGCGAGCTGGCAATTGTTTGGAGAACCAGGCGCAGGCGCGTACGGTCCAAAGAGTAAAAAGCTTCGTATCCTGCGAATCGACCTTCGAGTGATGGATCCCCCATATTACGGGGACACCGGCGGCTTGAGCAGCCAAGCCACCCAGCAGATTGGAATGGTACATCCAGGTGTGTACGATTTGCGGCCGCGAGCGCCGCAAAATCTTGGCAATGCGGCGGATGGCCAGCGGATTGGGCACGCTGCGCATCATTGCGAGGGCACGAACGGGAACACCCAGCGATTCGATTTTCGCGGCCGTCGCACCCCGGTCCGTGAGAGATATAACCTCGCTCTGATACTCTTGGCGATCCAATGCAGCGAGCAGGTGGTATAACGCAGTTTCCGCGCCGGCCGCGGCCAGCCCGGTAATAATATGTGTGATTTTCATGCGGGCACCGATTCCTTACGAGTTGCAGGTGGGACGATCCTTTCGTTTTCGGTTGGACGAAGCCTAAACTCTTCACGAACCATATCGGCGACCGCACGCATCGAGAGGGAACGCATCCCATAGCGCTCTCGAGCAGAGGCAAATGCCTTAAGAATTGCCTCTAGAAAGCCGAGATTCTCTTCCAAGTGGGTGCCGAAATTGTGTGGGTGAAACCAAAGGTGGAAGACGGCGTCTTCGAGCGCGGCGAGTTTGAGCTGACCTATGGTTCGGCTAAGGCGCCTTTCCTCGAATCCTTGTAAAGCCGGACGGTAGGGCCACAGAAATCGGCTGGCGCGCACATTGCACAGGCCGTTGGGTTCGAGGATTTCGTCCCAACGGACGACCCTGTTTCCTGAAATATCAACATACGTATCTCCAATGCGTGCTACTCGAAGGGCGACCGTCCTTTCCTGGCGAGTGATGCCACGATGCATCCAGCCGTGCTCTGATCCGCGGTAACAGACAACGCCCGCATTCTGTGCGATTGGGAAATAGTCGGGGTTGACCTGATTTCTTGGAAAAACAATGGAATGAAAGCGAATTCCCCTGTCAGCGGCGATGGCGATGGCACTTTCGAGATCAGCCTTAAAACTTTCCGCCGTTTGCCCGAGTTCGCAACAGTAATGGTGCGAAAATGTATGCGTCGCTACTTCCTGCAGGGGACAGCGCCTTATCTGTTCGATCAGGCTGGGGGCGAAATGTAGTGGGTCATCTTTCTCTCCCTGGCCGATGGGTTCCGTGTAGGGATCAAAGGCCTTGTCGTAGTAACGGGGGAGAACCGCCGGCTCAAACTTCCTCCGCTGTTCGCGCGACTCGGCGAACAGAAAGCCAACAATTGCCCATGTTGCGGAAATCTCATACCGTTGGAACATTCCCAGTAAACGCGGAATGGCCTCGCGCGCGCCAAGCAGATTTTGACGGTAAAGTCCGTTAATCGGCTCGTGATCGCGAACGCCCCAATGGAGTTCGAAATCGAGCGACAAAACGAAAGCGCCGTAGCCAGGCCCGGCGAGACTAAATTTTGCCAAAGATTCCATGATTCGTTGTTTCGGGGCGATGCGGAACTTTCCGGTTACTGATCGTCCTCTGCTCCGAGAGAAGAGGATGGAACTGCCGGAGCAGGCACTGCCGGCGAATAGCCGCGCGTGCGACGGAAGTTATCGCGTAACGGGCGGCCGATCCGAATGCCAAACTCCAGCAAGCTTCCGGCACCTTTGTCCAGCCAGGTACGCGGGCGCTCTCGAAACGATTTAACGACATCACCAACCGTTGTGAAACAGCGTCGATGTTTGCGCAAATCTTGCCGAAACTGCTCCGTCTCGGCGACCGTCCACTGGTTGAAATGGCAACATATAGTCCACACACCGAAAGGCAACTTGCGGAATTTGCCGAACTGCTGGGGGATCCATGTGATCCCATCTGAGTCTTGGTAGGGACGGAGTGCGTACCCGTCGCTGATAACCCTAACGCCGAGCTTTGAAAGGATCGATACCGTAGTCGCGTCAAAAGAGTGCGCCGGCGCGACCCATACTTCCGGCGAAACTCCCTGCTCACCAAAGATGCGCACGGCATTGCGCAGCTTGATCTCCTGAATTTCGTAAGGCAAACCGGCAAACTCGCTGCGCGGCATCGTTCCATACCTGCCGGCTACATTCGTAACGTAGCGGTGCTGATACCCGTGCAGGCCGATGGTCCAGCCGCGCCCTTGCCAGGAACGAACGCTCTTCCAGAAGTCGTCAACTCCCGGCTTGCTAACCATCAGCTCTTTGTCGCGATTGTCCGGAACGACGGCCAAAATAGGCTTAATTTCCAGTTCGCATAAATCGCGTTCCAGAAGTCGCCAGATTTGCCAGTTCATGGTCGGACAGATATCGTCGAACCTTAGAATAAATCGTGTGTTCATGAGCAGTCTCGCCAAAAATGTCACGTCTTCTCAAGATCGATGGATCTCAGCCGGCTGGAGCGTCACTGCAACGACTGTCTTTGGTCCGCAGTTTAGGCCGAAATGTTGGAAGACGAAGTTTGCAAATCCGGCTGGGATTGGATGCCAGAGTGCCACCGCCAAGCGCTTTCAACGATACTCTCCAGCGTCGAGTAACGAGGTTCCCACCGGAGAAATTGGTGCGCACGCTCGGGACCGGCGACGAGGATGGGTGGGTCGCCAGCTCGGCGCGGCGCGACCGCTGTTGGCACGGAGCAACCGCCGACGGTTTCGACGGCACGAATCACTTCCAGCACAGACGCTCCCCTGCCGGTGCCGAGATTGAAGGCCCGGCTCTCTCCCCCGTGCTCGAGATATTGCAAGGCACAAACATGCGCGGAAGCGAGATCGGAGACATGAATGTAGTCTCGAATAGCGGTGCCGTCGGGCGTGGGATAATCTGTACCGAAGATTTGTAACCGCTCGCGCTGCCCCTGCGCCGCGCCGATGGCTAATGGAATCAGGTGAGTTTCATGTCCGTGTTCTTCGCCGAGGTCACCCTCTGGATCGGCGCCTGCTGCATTGAAATAGCGAAGCGCGAGCCAGCGAAGCTGACCGGCGAGCCCCATCCAGCCGAGCACTCGTTCGACTGCCAGCTTGGAATCGCCGTACGGATTGATCGGCTTCTGCGGCTGATCTTCAGTGATGAGCGCGTGATCGGGCAATCCATATGTCGCGCAGGTCGAGGAGAATACGATCTTCTTCACTCCCTCTTCACTCATGGCGTCGAGCAAACTGAGTGTTGCCCCGACATTATTTTGAAAATACCGAAGGGGCTTGGCCGCCGACTCGCCGACTAAAGCGCTGCCCGCAAAGTGGACTACAGCTTCGATGCTGTAGTCGTTCAAAACCCTTCGAACCGTGCCCGTATCTGAAATATCTGCCCGGACAAGCGGCCCCCATTTCACATTATGGGCATGCCCCGTTGAGAGGTTGTCGATGACGACAGGGTGAAAACCGCGGCACGCCAGGGCCTTAGCGGTATGGCTGCCGATGTAGCCTGCGCCGCCAGTGACGAGAACGTTCATCGGATTTGAACTCCGATGTTCTCGCTTGGGGTGGACTTGCCACGGAGGCGGAGTTGGCGCCAGGTTCCTGAGGGATGCGGTACCTCGCTGTAGAGCTCTTCGTAAGCCCTAACCATCGCCGACACGTCAAACTTTTCCGTCGCGCGGGTGGAAGCAGCGGCACCCATCGCCCGCCGCAGGCCCGCGTTCTTCAGCAGGACCATCATGGCTTCGGAAAGTTGCTCAGCGCGGCCTGGCTCCACGACGAAGCCCTCCTTGCCGTCTTGCAATAGCTCCGGCACGCCGCCCACGGCGGTGCTTACGATCGGTAATCCCGCGGCCATTGCTTCGATCACGGAAAGAGGATTGCCTTCCCAATCCGAACTAAGTGTAAATATGTCTGACGCTCCCAGAACGTCCGGGATGTCCTTCCGCAACCCGAGGAAATGAACGCGGGTGGTCAGGCCCAGATCATTCACCTGCCGCTGCAATCCGGCGCGAAGGATACCCTCGCCTGCAAGAACGAGATGCGCCTTGGCATCCGAGGCTGGCCCCTTGGCGAATGCATTAAGGAGCAGTGCATGATTCTTCTGCGGTGCGAATCGTGCCACGCACAAGAAGAGGACGTCATCGTCCGAGAATCCTTGCTTGGCTCGCCATATCGCTCGCGGAGTTTGCGGCGACGCGTACAGGCTTGTCGGGATACAGTTCCAGACGACGCGGCAGCCGCCGATTCCGTACAAGCGCTCCAGACTTACGGCCACTTCCCGCGCAACAGCAACGGGAATGACGCCGCGCTTGTAGGCCAGGCGTTGCAGCCAGCGGGCGCGCGGTTCGATCTCTTGTTCCGCCATGTTATTGACGGTGTGCACCATCAGACGAGGTTTGAAGTACACGAGCGAAGGGAAGGCGTATCTCATAACATGCACGTGCGTATGCACGATGTCTGGCCGAAATTCCTTGAAGACGCGATGCAAGCGACCGTAGGTCCGCCACCCGAATCCTGGTCCTTTCCCGAGGAACCAGGTCTTGATCCCAGCCGCCTCGAGCTGATGCTCCAAGTCCGAGCCGTAACGGCCGCTGTACGCGACCACGGCCGGCTCGAAGCGTTGCCGGTTTAGGCCCAGGACGATGTGAACAGCCATTCGTTCGGCGCCGCCAGCGCCGCCGAGATTGGCGAGAACATGAAGGACGCGCTGTTTCATAAGGTTCCTTGGAATCTGTAGCTCTCTGCGACGAGGGAGGAATTCTGCGGAGTAACCTCCGCACGCAGGCCCTGCATGTCATGTGGGCTAGAGGAGCGTACTTCGGAGGCGACTCTTGTAGATGCTGCGGCAATGAGCAAACCGAAAATAACCCAGGTCGGTTTTCGGGTCTCCCATGTCAGATCGCTTGCCCCGATGGCCCACGTGAGCAGGAGAAACAACCAAAACACGCGGTCAAGCTGGGGAAGCTTCCAAGCCGAAAGGACGAGTGTAAGGAGCAGCGCGAAAAACAGAGCAAAGCCGATCACGCCCTCCTCCACTAAAACCGAGAAGAAAGTGTTGTGTGCTACCAGGCGGCCGACCGCCACTCCCGACTCGTTAGTGCCACTATTCGACGCCACACCGAGAGCGTGTTCAACCGTTGGTGCATAGGCTTCCGCGCCGACACCTTGGAAGGGAGCCTGTCCGAACACCTGCCACCCGATCTGCCAGATCAAGGTCCTTTCGTTCAGAGTGCCCGAACTTATTTCGCTTCCAATCGTGGAAAGCCGCGACCATGAGCTTGCCGGCATAAAAAGCCAGGACCCAATTCCGGCGAGCGCAACGAACATCAGCACGGCAAGATTTCGGCCCAACTTCACCTTTGGGAACAAAAATGGGAACATCAGGGCTGCAGGTACACAGGCGACGAGCGCGCCGCGCGCCGCTGTCAGGATAATTGCGCAGAATGCCAGCACAATTGCAGAACCATCCAGCCATACCAGTATCTTTTTTCGCTCCCGCACGGCCAAATAGAGGGCGATAGGAATGGACAGGGCCTCGATAAAACCCAAATCACCGGGGTTAAAATTGAACCCCGTATAGCGGTTGCCGTATACGCTTGTGGTCGTGGAGAAGCTCTCGAGCGTAGCCACGGACGAAATCATGGCGCCCAGCATGTAGGCTCGCAGAAGGAGTATTTGCTGCTCGCTCGTTTGCGCGAATTCCCAAATGAGCCAAAGCATCGTGAATATTTGAGCAAACGTGTAGATCGCGGCGACAGTCGCGGAAGGAGCGAAGCTCCAGAAATAAGTGAGGCCGGCCCACGCCGTAAAGAAGAGCACGATCAGGTGTTGCATTGAGAGCGTTCGCAAGGTTCCGGACTCCAGGATGGCCAGCAGGGCCATCCCGAAAGCGGGAATTCCAACCGCCCGGCTAAGCGTGCCAAATCCCGGTATGACGACTGCGTTCTCGAAGGGAATAACGAAGATTAAGAGCCAAAGGAAGAAGAAAGCGGCTCTGCGGAATATTCCCTCGCTGCGAGACTTTATCGTGGAACCGTGTCGCACACTGCGGCCGATTACTGACTGAGCGGGAATGGCCGTCTGCGAATAGGAATAGTTCTGCGGCAAAGGCTCAACCGGACCGTTCATGAACCGCGTTTCATGCAAGCGTCGCCGCCTCTCTCCGGACCTCCGAGATTTTGATCAAGCCATGTGCGAGAACCCCGATGCTTGCGAGCAGTTGAATCAGCACTCCCGCCAGGCTGGCCAGAATCGCGCCCTCCAAGCCCATGCGCGGCACAAGCCAGTAGCTGCCGGCTGTAATCACCAATACGCCGAGGGCGAAGAGTGGAATTTGGTGTACGAAAAGCCGTGCCGAGGTCATGGCGTACCCCATAAACTGACCCAAGTATCCTATCCAGGCTACGAGCATGAACCACACAAGCAGACGCGATTCCGTCGCATATTCGGGCCGATAAATGATCGCAAGAAGCTTGGCTCCTGCGATCCAAGCTACGAAAATCCCGCCGAATCCGAGCACGGTGCCAATGCAAAGCAACTTCAGCATCAGGGAAGCGAAGGCCCGCCGCCGGCCTTCCGCATAAAATCTCGCCAAGCGCACGAAGACGGCCTGAGCCAGCGCGCCAACAAACAGGTTGCCAGCAGACATCAAGAACGCCACTGCGGAGTAGATGCCTAGCTCCCGCGTCCCTAGTTTCCACTGAATGAAATAACGCGGGACATTAACGTTCAGATTGACCAACATCGCTACAATTCCCAAGGGCAAAGCAAGCCACAAAAGGCGGCCCATTTGGCGTAGCTCCCATCGAGGCCGAAGAAGCTCTTTGATTTTTTCGCGAGCCATCTGCGATCCGGGTGAGTTCACATCGAGCGGTTCTAGCGACTGCGTTCGGATCCGCGAGTCGTATGCGAACAGCACCGTGACCCTCACCAGGACCATAGCTGTTATGCCCCAGCTTAGTTTTCCGGTGAAATGAATGCCCACACCCATCGCCAGAAGCCCGAGCGGCGCACGAAGCAGCTGTGATTTCGCGATCCGATCCATTCGATCGATGTATTGCAGGCGAGCGTAGTAGACGTCGCTGATACTCTCGATCGCTAGCGACAATCCAATGACGAACGTAAGAAGCGTCATTAAGGGTCCGCTATGCAGAATCAATGGGATCGCCAGTATGACGAGCATGGCGAGCCCAGCCGAACAAAGGCGGAAGCCTACGTACTCTCCGAACTTATAAGTTTCCTTCACATCGGAGGCGATGACCGCCCTGATTGACAGGCCTGTCAAGCTGATCACGGGCATAGCGATTGCCATACCCAGTGCGTACTGGCCAACAATCACCGGGGAGGAGAGTTTCGCCAGGGCAACCAGCGCGCCCCACTGACACGCCGAGTAAATCGCATTTCCGAGGAACGTCCAGCTGAAATTAGCGCGTAGCGAAAGGCCTCGAGAGATTGAAGGTGCGGCCAAAACGACAGTGGGTGAACAGGTTTCCGCCATCTTAAATAGTTTTATGCTTGCAGATTAGACAGCTGAGAGAAAATGAAACTGGTCACATCTTCAGCTTATTGGCGCGTCTGAACAAGGCGTCCTCAGGACTCACTTTCTTGTACAAACCCGAACCAAAGGGCCGCATGGTGAGATAAACCTTTTTCGTCCAAGCAGGGGCATATCGTTTATAAAAGGGTGGCTTGTAGCTCTGCTCATGCGTAGGATCTGATAGTGTTGCCGACCGTTTCCACGCGGCAGCATAGTCGCTTTGCTGCGGTGCCTGCGCAAAAATAGGGACGGACGCTATTTTCTTCGCCCAGGCAATGAGATAAACCGGATGCCGGTTCTTCAAAACTACGCGGGAGCGAACGCCCTCCGGATCCGGGACCTCATACCATCCTGCCGATTTCCAAGGATATTCATATAGAAAGACTTTCATGATCTCGAAACCGTTGGTTCTGGTGAAAGCTCTGAAGAACAGCTCAGGACTGAACTGGTAGAATCCATGGCCCATCAGATTATTGGCTGGCGTAACGGCTATAAAGTGCCCACCGATGCTGAGTGCCTGCATGCAGTTTTTGAGAGCCACGGGATAGTGGAACACGTGCTCGATTGCCCCCCCGTCGAACACAAAAGTGAATTTTTCGGAAAGCTCTTTCGGCAAAGGCTCATTCATGTCGTGCTGTATCGAAGCACCTTCGAAGGTTGAAATATCGAGTGAATCAACTTTACGTGCGCCGAGGAATCGAAACAGAGGCTCGCAGTAGCCGGATGCATCCGTGAATATCTTTTTCGCCGCCTCGGAGCTGACGTCGATGCCATGGCGCGACAAAAGAGATGTCAGTTCGCTCTTTTTAATGTGCAGTTCTTGCCTTCCAATAGTGAGAACGTGATCGAAAGAAGCTCCAGCCTCCAGCCCTTCCAGCAGAATGCGTATGCTTGCTTTGTCGATGCCCATTACGCCACCCTTACGCCAGATGCGCCATTGGAGTGTATGACACTTACACCGCGTTGTATTTGTATGCGTCGCTGTACGCGGCGGCGTAGGGCGACCGGAAGTTCTTAAGGTCCCAACTGTTGAGAATGGTTCCGAGCACACATGTGCCGTCTTCGTGAAAGCGCTGGCGAGCCAGCATGGCGGCGTCGCGCTTCGTTTGCCCCGAACGGAGAACCAAGATCACGCCATCGGAATGGCGGCCCAGAACTCGAGCGTCCGCGAAATGCAGCATTGGCGGCGCGTCGATCAGCACCAGGTCGAACTCCTTCGCTACCCGCTGCAGGAATTCCGTGAGACGCGGAGAATAGAGCAGGCTGGAAAGGCCGTCCGTTGTCGGACCGCTTGGCACAACATAGAGGCCCGGGATTTTGGTCTGACGAACCAGCTGATCGACGGGAATGTCTTCCAAGGGCGTCGTGATTCTCAGAATATCGGTGAGGCCAAAGCTATTGGGAATTTCGAACAGGCGATGCAGGCGGGGGCGGCGCAAGTCGGCATCAACGAGCAGCACCCGCCTCCCTATTTCGGCCGTAGCCATTCCTAGATTGCTGGTGACGGTAGTCTTGCCGGCGCCGGCGTCGGGGCTCGTGAGGACCAGAACGCGCGGGCCTTCCACATGCATACTTGGCAGGAGTATCGATGTTAACGTCGCGCGGTACGCTTCGGCCAAAGTGGCATGCTCGCGCGAGGCTCCATTCTGGCCTGGACCATTCATCTGGAGCGGCACTTTAGTGGAAGCCGGTAGCCAGGCCAAACGCCGTGAGGCCAGCTTCGCCGCCGGAATGACTCCCAGCTCCGGAAGCCTGAGGTACGTCTGCGAAATGCCGGGAGATTCGATATTTCGGTTAAAGCGGTCGCGCACCAACACGAATCCGACGCCGGCGAAAAGGCCGGTCAGGAGGCCCAGCGCCGTGTTCAACTGGAAGTTCGGCTGGTAGGGGAGGACTGGCGGTTTCGCCTGATCGACCACAACAATGTTGCTGGAACGCATGGCCGCTGCCAGACCAGCCTGTTTGATTCTTAGCAAAAGCGCGTCGTAAAGTTCGCGGTTGGTATCGACGTCGTGCTGAAGATTGTCATACTGAATTGACTTACCGGCCATATCGGAGACAGTCTTGACCTGCTCGGCGTAGTCTGCGGCAAGCATGTTTTCCCGCGCCAGGGCCGCTTCGTAATCGTCCTTGCTGCGCCGCACGATGCTGGCCCGTTCGGCGTCTATGCCCTGTTGCAAATCGGCAATTTGCGCTTGCACTTGGCGCACTTTGTAATGTTCCGGAGTGTAGGTGGCTGAAAGATTGGCAAGCTGGCTCTTGAGATCCGCCATCTTCACCAGATAGTTCTGCAAAGCCGGATTATTCAACGTGGGGGAGAGCGTTTCGATGGGCGTATTCGTCAGGGTTTCATATGCCGCCTGCTTTTCGGTTCGGTCCGCCTGCGCTTTCGAAAGCTCTTCTTGCAGTTGCTTCAGCTTATCTTCGGACACGTTCTGCTTGTCCGACGTAAGAATAATCCCTGTGGACTGCGCGTAGTTGCGGAGCTGGTTCTCAGAGTTGTCCAGGCTCTGCTTGAGTTCTTTTAAATGACCGGTTAGCCACTCGGCGGTGTTTTGGGTGGAGTTCCAGCGAATTTCCCTGCTCTGATCGATGAACGTTTGAACCAGCGTGCTCGCGATGGACGCAGCGAGCCGCGGGTCGGAATCGACGTAGAAAATCTCTGCCGTCTGCGAGTCTCCCCACGCCTGGACAGTGAGATTTTTCTGCAGCTTATCGATCTCCTGTTCTCTTGCGAGATCGGGATTGGGCTCGGAATCCTTGTGGGTCCATGCGGACCAGAAATGTTTATGCGGATTCGCCTGCTTCATCAAGCCGAGCTTATCAATCACCAGCTCGAGCATCTCGCGGCTCTGGAGAATCTTGACTTGGGTCTGGAAATAGGATTCCGGCGGAGCGACCTCCGCTGTCGGGTCGGAGTCCTTCAGATTCTGAAAGTTTTCATTAAGGTCTTCCACTACGAGGCTGGTATGGGCGCGATACATCGGGGTCTGCAGGAAACTCAGCAGAAGCGCGCCGGCAGCGCCCACGATGACGAAGGCCGCGATGGCGAACTTATAGCGGCAAATTTTCTCCCAATACTCCAGCAAGCTGAAGCTTGGGTTATCGTCTATTGGTTCGGCGGGAACCCATTGAGCCGGGGGAACATGGCTCGCGGGAATGAGCTGGCTCGCCGCCGGTAGTAAGGGAACACCTTTCGCTGGGCTGTTATCTGCGTCAGACGAATTCATCGCGCACATCCTCTTCTCGTTGAATTTGTGTAGCCCAAATATCCGGATTCGTTCGCTACTAGAAACGCCAGATAGCGATTCCGCTAGCTGTCTGGATGACCGCTTCGACGGTCTTGAGTCCGGCCTTCTTGCTCATGCTGCCGGGTACGAACAAAATGTCTCCCCCATCGAGCGGAACGTCTTCGGCCTTGCCGGAGAGAATACGTTTCACGTCGACGGGTGTTTCGGTGCGCTGCGAGGCGTCTGCGGGGTGATGGATGATGCGGGAATGCTTGGCGTCAGACGTTCCGTCGATTCCCTCTGCTAAGGCCACCGCCTGCAGCACGGTCATATCCCTGTGTTCTCCGAGCAGGAAACCGCCGGCCTTATGCACGTCGCCGACTACATATACGGTCTCGGACACGGGGACGGTAACCACGTCATTCGGCATCATCAGAATATTCAGCCGAGGATTCTTCTCCAGCAGCAACTCCTGGATGCTGATTTCGGCCACGCTGTACTGGCCTGATGGATCCGATTTCGCGTTGGGCAGCGGCAGAGGCCCCCACTGGATCTCCCGCGCGATGCTCAGCGTGTTTCCGGCATCGCTTCGGAATCCGCCCACCATGGAGATCAATTGCATCAGGTTTTTCTTTCCTTGTAGCTGTTGAGCGCCAGGCTGCTGGACGGCGCCAACGACAGACACGGGCTGGCTATGAAACTCCGTCACGCTCGCCACGAGCTGCGGATCACGTACGTATTTGGCGGCGGCGTGATTCAGTTGAGTTTCGAAGTCGCTGACGGTCATTCCTCCGGCCTTGACCCTGCCAAGCATGGGCAAACTGACATATCCACCCGGATCGATGCGGTAGGGCTTGCCGACAATTTCGTCCATTTCCGGGCCTTGGATGGTGACTTGATCGTCCGGTCCCAAGAGATAAGTAGAAGGCTTGATGTCGGTCGCGCCGCTCTGAGTCGAAGCAACGGCTTGAGGCCCAGCGGAGACGGCCGTGGGAGAAATGGGCTGAACCGGCATAGGTCTTTGCTGCGCACACAAATGGATCATGGGCATGAGGAGGAAAGTGACCGTAAGTCCGATGTGTGTAGCTCTTGTCTTCTGCATTTTTTTCACCACCATAATCTCCAGCTTGCCTGTCTCGACCTTTTGAACTTTCATGCCACGAGGGCGGAACCGGGGCTTTCCAGACTGCGTACCCAATCGGGATCGATTTGTACGGAAACGGATCTTTGCAGCAGGGTCACGTTTACATAAATGCGATGTTGATCGGCGATCTTGGCAACGATTCCATTCAGGCCCCGTAATGGCCCGCGCTCCAGGCGAACCTTCTGTCCGATTGCGATAGAGGGCCAGGGCAAAGCGGGGAGGCCGGAGCGCATTATGGATTGTATTGCCAGGATTTCCCGCTCATCGATTGGTTCTGGCGTCTTGCCTTTCCCCACCAAGTAGAGAAATCCGGGAGTGGTCAATAGCGGCAAGCGCCGGTTCAAGTCCAGCCGGCAAAACAGATACCCGGGGAAGAGAGGCACGTCGACCATCTTCACTCTGTCTGACCAGTGTCGCTTAGACCGGTAGGTGGGCACGAACTCCTCGATTCCTTTGCCACGCAGTATTGTCGACACCGGCTTTTCATAGTTCGACTTCACTCGGACGGCAAACCACGGCATGTGCGAATTAAGGCTCACCGCGTTCCGTTCTTCACTTCCGAGCACTTGATTCAGGTCCATGGACAGGCTACCGCCCTTTGACTCACAGATTTGACTTCCTGAAATCGGTTCCCCAAGAAACTCACAAAAATCCCGGAGAGGCACGAATCGATCCGTGCACTCGCTCGCGGTGGTACGTCTCTCCACCGGATCGCGAAGGCTCCAGCATCAGGCGCGTTCACGCCTTCGCTTCTCGTTGATCTTGCTATGCCACCCTAAAACGGTGCTCCGTACCGGTCTTCTTCTTTTTGAATCCGATCGCCTCGCGGATCACAATGCTTTGGTTGATTGCGGCGAACCCACAAGCCTGCCCCAGCAGCTCGCAATCGATTCGCACCACCTGCCCCTTGGCGTGAATCTCCGCTGTGTGAATCTTGTATCCGAGTTCAGGAAGAAAGATATTCATCTCGAGCAATGTGCCGACCGGCGGCGCTGTGTTGGTCTTCACATAAACTCCGCGGCTGCCAATGTTCCGGCTCCAGCCTTCGCCGCTCTGCAATCGCCCCTGTGCATCCCGCCAGGAGAACAACGCGGCGAGCCGCAAGCGAAACCGCTTGCCTTTACGCCGTTCTCCCGCGTATTCCGGTTCTCTCATCTTGATTCGCTTAACACTGCGTCCCGGTTTGCATGGTCCCGCCGACGGGTGCAACTCTACGCCGGCGCGCAAATCTGTAAAGATGACGATAGTGGACTGCGACAAAGGACCTCTCCATTTTGCTTTTGCAAATCTTTTGTAGACGGGACGGTTTTCTCTCGATTTCAGGGAGACAAGTCCCTAGTGCAACATTCTTCATCAGGGATTCTCGGGCGCTTTCTAACGGGAGCATTGCGCCATGCTCGGGGAAAGTCTTCATCTCTCGCCGGGCGCGTATCTTTAGTTGTTGGCCGTTCGCGTTTCGGCGGAGAGGCCGAACTGCCGTCGCGTTGTTCAAAGGAGGCGGAGGTGAGGTGCTACGATGCACGCGGGAGGGGAGTCTTGGGGCTGGAAGTGGCCAGGGCCTAAAACGGGGGCCCTATCCTACGGGGGTCCTCATGTAAAATTACTAGCAAAGCCTTAGAGAATATTCCCCCCGAGTAGCTCAGGTGAACACGTTATTGTCGGAACGCTCCTTCTCCCTACAATGGACCCACCCGAGCCAATATGCGAAACCAGACGGCTGTACTCATTCCCGAGCCGAACAAGCGTGATCAATCGGCTGCTCTAGTGGGAGAAGTGGACAAGCGAACCCAGATTACCGTGGCGGAAGCCGGCAAGCGAAATCAGACTACGGTCCTCATTTCCGAACCGAACAAAATGTATTGCGACCTCCTAAAGAAGGCCTTTTATGTCGTGCGCAATCGATTTCAGGTGGTCGCCACCGCGTCGACGACGACCGAGATACTCGCCGGCATCGAAGAGACGCACCCCCACGTCGCGATTGTGAGCGCCAATCTGCAGGACGGGCCACTCACGGGAATCCGTCTCCTGCCGGAAATTCGCCGGATCCATCTCGACACGCGGACGCTGGTAGCCCTTGAGGCTCCCGAGCCCGATTTGGTTATCGAAGCCTTTCGTTTCGGCGCCGATGGCGTGTTCTGCCGCAATAGCCCTTTCGATTTGCTCTGCAAGTCCGTCGAAGCCGTCTCGCAAGGCCAGATTTGGGCCAGCAACGATGAACTGAGATATGTTCTCAACGCCTTTGCGAAATTTTCCAAGCAGCGCAAGATGGATTCGAGCGTCGAAAGCCGTATGACTAAGCGTGAGGCGGAAGTAGTTCACTTGGCAGTGGAGGGCCTTTCCAATCGCGAAATCGGGCAGCAATTGGGATTGACCGAACACACTGTGAAAAACTACCTTTTCCGGGTTTTTGACAAGCTCGGTGTATCGAATCGCGTGGAACTCGTGCTTTCTTGCTTGCGGCAGGAACCGGACGCACGCGAAGACATGGCTGCTGAGCAGAGGAACTCTGCCCAGCCCCGATGACTATTGCTCGTAAGCTCCAGCACGTGCAACGACACTTCAAACAGGGATGAAATCGGATGACCCAAGAACAGCTGCAGCAAGTGCTCATCGAGTGGATCAAAAGCAATAAACGCACTTCAAATCACACCGAGATCTTCCCCGATACCGAGCTGCTGGAATCGGGGATACTCGATTCTTTTGCTTTCCTCGATCTGATCTTGCACGTGGAGAGCAAGACGGGACTTCAGATAGATTTGGCCGATGCCGATCCCAGGGAATTCGCCATCGTGCGCGGACTCTCTAACCTCGCGCTGAAGAGCCAGCCGGTGCAGCCATGTCCGTAAGCGTAAATCCAATCGTCGAGACGTATTCGCGGCTTGCGCACGAATACGACGACGAGGCCAATTTCCAATCCTGTTGGGGCCGCGCCTCAGAGAGGGCGCTCTCCTCGATCCGTTTGCTCGGCGACCACCACCTGGTCGTTGATATGGGGTGCGGCAGCGGCAGAGCCGTTCACGCCCTCGCTGCGGCGGCGCCGCCGCATACACAGTTTGTCGGTATCGATCCGGCGGAGAACATGTGCCGCGTCGCAGCTCAAAAGACGGCGCTGCAAAAGGGAGTTCAAATCCGGCAGGGCTCGTTCGAGAACATTCCACTCGAGAGCGCGTCAGTCGACTATCTCTACAGTATTCTGGCGTTTCATTGGGTCACCGATCTCGCCGCATCGGTCGCGGAGCTTGCCCGCGTACTCAAGCCAAACGGCGAAATGGACTTATTCTTCATCGGCCGAGACAACGGCCGCGAGTTCATCCAGAAAACGAGCGCTATTTTCTTGAAGTATATGGGACCGGCGCTTCTTTTGGATTCGGCTCGCCTGCGGAAACAACTCACGCGGGACGCCGCGTTACAACTCTTCTCAGGTGTCTTCGAACCTTCCTGCCTTTCGGTTGAGGAGTCCTTTCGGACCTATTTCGACACGCTCGACGGGCATTGGTCCTGGTGGGTTCGCGTCGAAGGCCATTTCGTCAAGATTCCTCCTGAAAAAAAGACACAATGTGACCGAGACGTGCGGGCGGCCCTGCAAGCTCTTAGCGAGCCGAGAGGCATCCCTTACACGATTCATGAGCTTCACGTGCGAGTGCGTCGCCGCAGTTTCAGCTGAAGCTCTCACTCCCCTCTATCAAAAACCGAGCGGCAAGATTGTGAGATCGCGCACCCACGCGTTCTTCGCCGTGTTCTCCGTAATATAAACAATTGCGTCGGCAATCGCGCTAGGTTCGAGATAGCCTTCGTGCTTTGGCGTGGCGATGTTCGTTTTCGCGCCCCCCGGAGCCAGCAGACTCACTTTGATCCCTCGGTCCTTCACTTCCATCGCCAGAGCCTTCGAGAACGCGAGTATCGCTGCCTTGCTTGCAGCATAAGCCGTTGTGTTGGGGTGGGGGTCGATGGCCATGCGCGAGCTTACGTTGATAATTAAGCCTTCTCCGCCCGCCAACATGCGAGGGAGTACTGCGCGTGTAAAGAAAACAGCGCCCATCACGTTCACGCGGAACATGCGCTCCCACTCCGCCGGTTCGATTTCGAGAAATGGTGCGAAGCGGCCGATCCCGGCGCAGTTAATCAGGATGCCAGGGGCTCCCAGCTCCTCACAAATGTTCTCGTAGACCCGCTCAACGGCCGATTGGTCCCGCACGTCACAGCCAAAGCCCCGCGTTCGCGGCGAGTGCTTTTGACACGTGGCCACGACCTCATGCAGGCCATCCGCATGGACGTCGACGAGAGCCAATACCCGGGATTTTGCAGCGAATTGCTCCGCCGCCGCTCGACCGATACCACTCGCAGCGCCAGTTAAGATGATTGGCCGTTCAGCGGGCATCCTTTGGCTCCTTTTTCCGAACCTCGAAATTCCCTGCTTGGAAACCCCTATGCGCGTGCCGGACCGTTTGCGAGAGGGGAAGAACGGCTAATATATAATGCCTATCGGCCGCTCGAAAGAGGCGCACCGTGACTACCACCGCGTCAGTAGAACTACCGCGCACAAAATCTTCCTTAAGTCCAAACCAAGTGCGCAGCTTCTGGGCTGCGTGGGGCGGCTGGACCATGGACGGCATGGACTCCTTTATATACTCACTCGTCCTGGTCCCTGCTTTGCAGGATCTATTGCCCAGATCGGGAATTGCGAATACCACAGCCAATGTGGGATTTTACGGCGGGCTGCTCTTCGCGCTGTTTATGGTGGGTTGGGGAACGGGCATGATCTGGGGGCCGATTGCGGACCGCTTCGGTCGCGTTCGCACCATGATGTTCAGCATTCTGTCCTTTTCGGTGTTCACGTTACTGGCGGCCTTCTCGACAGGAGTTTGGAGTTTGGCCGTCTTTCGCTTTCTGGCCGGCATTGGCATTGGCGGAGAGTGGTCCATCGGGGCGGCGCTGGTTTCCGAGGATTGGCCCGAGGACCGCCGCACCATGGGCGCCGCCTTGATGCACACAGGCTATTACATTGGCTTCTTCCTGGCGGCCGCGGCAAATTACTTCATCGGCAGCCGCTTCGGATGGCGCTATATGTTCGCGGTTGGAGGTGTTCCCGCGATTTTCATCGCCTGGATACGAAGAAATGTTCGCGAGCCGGAACGCTGGGAAAATAGGCTCGAGCAGCTGGGAGAGAAGTGGTCGATGCGCCGCGCTTTTCTTTTGCTATTCTCGCCGCACTACCGCCGCCGCACAGTTCTTAACTCAATCTATCTGGTCGTTTCGCTGGTGGGATTGTGGGCGGGCTCAGTGTATACGCCCGCGGCCATGACGTTCATCGCGGAGCGCGCCGGCCGCACGGCGATGGAGGGCGCGCGGCTCGCTTCCTATTCGAGCGCCCTCCTGGGTCTCGGTACGGTGCTGGGCGCGTTGATTGTTCCTTTCTTGGCTGACTGGCTCGGACGCCGGGTAACTCTAGCAATCTTTTATCTCTTGATGTCGGCGTCCATCTGGCTTGCTTTCGGTCACGTCTTTTATATGGATATGCATGCCGTTGGCTGGTTTATCTTTTGCTCGTTTCTTTTGGGACTCGGAGGTGCCAACTTCATCGTTTATTCCTTCTGGCTTCCCGAGCAGTATGGCACGGAGTGCCGCGCAAGCGCGTTTGCATTCACCACGAATTTCGGACGCTTCGTGGCTGCTGGCTTTACTTTCCTCGTGGGCGCTGGCGTGCGCCACTTTCAAACCCTCGGCACGCCCGTGGCTCTGACGGCCTTCGCCTTCTTGGTCGGACTGATATTCTTGCCCTTCGGTGAAGAAACCAAGGGTAAGCCCCTGCCGGCTTAAGGCGCGCCTGCGTCGGCGAAATAGACTCGCCGCGTGGCCCAAATAGCATTGGGAATCATCTCTAAAGTACGGGAAATGTACGCAAACGGTATCAGAGGGCGGGGCTTTTCTTTCTCATTTCGCGGCAGTCGCGCGGAGGCATCGGCCTTATCCGGCGCGCGAAATTCGGTTCTAGCGTTCATTCTCGCCGCAGCCTGGATCGCGCCTTTTTTTCTAACCCAGCCCCTGCACTCACAAAATCAGACCTCGCCGGAGATGGTCAATGTAGATCTCTTTGCTGCGAGTCATCCATTCCCTCACTTTTGGGAGCGAATGTTCGGATCAGGCCGAGCGATCCTCAGCTTGCGCGAAAGCTATCGACGGGACTTGCAGGACGTGCAGAAGATCACCGGCCTCGAGTACATTCGTTTTCACGCGATCTTGAATGATGAAGTCGGCGTTTACGACGAAGACGGGCACGGCGCTCCCGTTTATAACTTTTCTTACGTCGATCAGATTTATGACGGGCTAATCCAAAACGGCGTGCATCCTTTCGTGGAGTTGAGCTTCATGCCGCGTAAACTCGCCTCTGCTGACATTGTTCAGTCTTTCTGGTACAAGCCCATCATTTCGCCGCCGAAGGATTGGTCGAGATGGGCCGACCTGATCTCCCATCTTGGCCAGCATTTAGTCGATCGCTATGGCATCGACGAGGTTTCAAAATGGTATTTCGAAGTTTGGAACGAACCCAATCTCGATTTTTGGGCTGGCGACCCGAAAGAGCCCACCTATTACCAGCTTTACGATACGGCTGCCAAGGCGCTGAAAAGCGTTAATCCGCGCTTGCGCGTTGGGGGACCGGCTACGGCGCAAGCGGCTTGGGTGGACCGCTTTATACAGCATGTCACGGACAACAAGATACCCGCCGACTTCGTTTCGACTCACGTTTACGGCAACGATCCGGCCGACAAAGTTCTTGGCTCCAGCGAACCGGTATCGCGCACCCAGCTGGTTTGCCGCGCCGCGCGCAAAGTGCACGACGAGGTGGCGGCTTCGCCTCAACCTAATCTGCCAATCATTTGGAGCGAGTTCAACGCTACTTACTGGAACGAGCCGAACGTTACGGATTCCGTCTTCATGGGGCCCTGGATGGCGGATACGATCCGGCAATGCGACGGACTGACAGACATGATGAGCTATTGGACTTTCTCCGATGTTTTCGAAGAGCAGGGCGTTGTGAAGGAGCCCTTCTATGGCGGGTTTGGCTTGGTTGCCGAAGGCGGTTTGCCCAAGCCTTCATTCAACGCATTCAAACTGCTCCATAAGCTGGGCGGCGAAAGGATTCCGGTCGATTCGGACAATGTAATTGTCACGCGGCGTGTTGATGGCAGCCTGGTGATCGCTCTTTGGAATCTTTTTCTGCCCGATCAGCACGGCCAATCAAAAGAAGTGGAGATTTCGATTAAGGGATTGACGGGCAGCCATCAGGCGATGATCTCACGGGTGGATTCCAGTCACGGCTCGCTTTTTGCGGCTTATGACGCCATGGGCCGTCCGAAAAGCCCAACCTTGGCGCAAATCGAACGGCTACGCGAAGCAGCCGCGCTCGGTCCTCCCGAGCCTCAGGATATCGAAGGTAGCCAGTTGAGGATTTCGCTCCCCCCGCAAGGATTGGCGCTGATCGAAATCCAGTAAGTTGGGACGCAACGGCGCGCTGAGCTAGTGCGCGGATGGCGGACTGCCGCGTTAGCGGGTGATCGAAGGCGTCCCGCTCTCCGGGGGGAGTGACAGACCGGTTTCCTGTGTTGCCGTCGGCTGATAACTATGAAATCCTGCGCGTTCCATCGCCCGCTGGGCTTCGGGGTTTCTCATGAACGTATCCCACACAAAACCCGTCCGGGCATTCTCAGCCATGACCATGGTGATTCCCGTGTCTATGCCAATGACGTCTGTGTCGAACCAGTTCTTCAGTGGATTGAACGCGTCCACAAATCCATAGCGGCACCACGCGCCGGCACCATACCGGTTTTTGATCGTTTTTAATACGCGAATAGCCGGTTGAGGCAAAAACGGCAGTGAGCCGGCTGCGGCGCAGGGCACAACTGTCCCATCGATCGGTCCCGTTAGCGGTGGGCCGCCCCAAATAGCATAGCCGTGGACCGAGTCTGAAGCCGTGATTCCCCAGAGGTCGTCGCTGTAATCGGGAAACTGCTTGGCCAGTTGCAAGCAGAAGCGGCGGTGCACATCGGTAGCGAGGACAGAATTCTGAAAGTAATCGGCGTAATGGTCGCGTTTGCCGCGAAAGTCAAACCATGCTTGAGAATATTGGTGAATGAACAAGGGCGCAAACGAGCCGATGTACCGGACGCCATCATATTCAAATGTAGTTCGCTTCCACGCATCCCATGCCGCGGGCTTTAGGGGGTGGGTTGGCGAGCCCAGGCCGAGCAAATACATCATCATCATTTCGCTATAGTCGTCCCAGCGATAGGGCAAAAACCCGTTCTCGGGCGTCCAGCCGTGGGGCAGAAGCGGCGTATCCTCGGAAAGCCACGTCCAATCCACACGGCTATAGATTTTGTAAGCGAGGTCGGCGATCTCGGGATATTGGCGAAAATGCTCCCGGCATGTCAGAACGCCACACAACAATATGGCCGTGTCGATCGAGGACACTTCCGATTCCGCCAGGCGTTCCCCGGTGTTAATGTTCGCCCAGTGGTAGAAAAAGCCCCGATGGTCGGGGAGTTTCGTCCAGATGAACCGTAGCGTATTCAGGGCGCGGGCGCGCGCGTCGTTATAATGAATAAATCCTCGTTTATCTGCGATGCAAAGCGCTGTAAGGCCGAAACCCGTCGCAGCGATGCTGCTAAGCACTGAGTTGTCCGGCGTGCGTATGTTGCAGCGGTCTCGAACCATGCCCGTTTCGGGATTGGTTTGCTCCCAAAAGAAAAGAAAATTCGCGTGCTCGAGCTCCTCGAGAAACGCTTCATCATCAGGGGAAAAAGGCGTTTGCTGGATCAGCTTGCCGCCCTGCGCCCCCGGGACGGCCGCTAGTAAGCGCGCCAAATCCTGCTGGGCAAAAGAGAGATAGAACCCCCCGGCGACGATTTTCCGCAGCCATTCCCGCCGGGAAAGTTTATCGTTGAAGTCCCCGTGGTTCACGTGAGCCATTCTGAAAAGAGGGTTTAGCGATCATTGGACACACAACCAAATTATGCGGACAAATAGTAAACAGGTTGGACAACTTCATCGTAGCATAAACCACAAACCTGAGATAGCCTTTTCAGCCTTAAGCCATCCCGCATACTCGTCCCTACGCCGCAGCTGGCTTGTACGGAATTGCCCTCCGGTACAGTTGTCGTAACATGCGGGCCTGAATCATAAAGGTGATTCTATGAATGTCACAAAGAAGGTGGCTTTGGTCGCTGCAGTTTTGGCTGTCATCGCCGCTTTAGTCGCCAAACTACCAATTTCCGGCGGTTCCCGCCCGACGATCAGGCAAGGCCTATCCATTCGTGGAGCTGTTGTTCAGGAGGACTCCGACGCGACCAAGCAGCTGCCCATCTCCGGCGTAGATATATCGGCGGACGATAATGTAGCCGCTTCCGCTACGACCTCTGACAGTTCGGGCTTTTTCAATCTTTCGTTAAAGCCGGAACTCAGGCCCGGCGCTCGTATCGTTCTGAAATTGCGAAATTCGGATTACAAACCACTCGATTTAAATGTGGCCGTCGGCGACCAGCTTTATGTCGCTCATATGACGCCGCTTCGCGCCGAGGCTCAGAGCCGCGGCCCGGTCGTAACTGTCACGGGCATTTCCGTCCGTTACTCCTTGGAGGCAACCGCAGCGGTCAATACCGGCAGCGCTGTAAAGACCTTCCAGGTGGTCAACAAAGGGAATGTGCCCTGCGATGGCCGGCCTCCGTGTTCCCCCGGAATGCAGTGGAAGGCGGCGATCGGGTCTGCAAGCCTCGATGCGGGCGAAGGCAAAGAATTTCGGAATGCCCGGCTATCCTGCATTGCCGGGCCTTGCCCCTTCACCAATATCGAGACGGATAACTTCTCGCGGGGAGGACGCACAATCAGCGCGTCGGTTCGCAATTGGTCTGATACCACTACCTTTCTACTCGAAGCGGACGTCTATCGCAGGCAGGTCAACGATACAATCCGACGCTCCTATCCCGTCATTATCGACCAAACCTTGAATTTCACCCTGCCGCCCGCTGCCGAGGGGCCCAGCCTCGAAGCTCAGATTGATGGTTCGGCGATAGTATTTCCTCTGGGTCCCACGCCAGTTCTGAGTTGGGCCGATTGCAGCGTCAGGACCAGCCAGGATCAGGCACGCATCTTCTGGTGCGCGCTTAAGCCCGGATTTCGTTTTCCTTGATTTGAGCCTACTGCAGACGTCGCGTAGCCAATTCCGGAACAAAATAAAAAGGAGGCGACCCAGGTCAAGCCGCCTCCAATCGTCCCCGGTGAGGGACTTGTCCTTGCCCGTCGGAGGAGGGCAGGACACGTGTGTGCTAGCCTGACACTTAGAACACCGCCGCCAGTAAAAAGTTTCGGCAAATGTTTAAAGAAGATTGTTTCCGTGCTTTCTTCGTTAACTCCCGTGTTTCTAGTATGCTAGAGGATGATGCGTCCCCGCCAGGAAATCGCAGAAGAGGATGTGCTGGGTTTTCTTCGCGCCAGAACCTCGGCAACCGTCCGAGAGATTGCATCCGCTTTGGGCCTGAAACATGCCGGCAGGCGCGCCCTTGGCGGTCTTCTAGACCGGTTGAAGTACCGACGCCTCGTCGAGGAAGTGCGAAGCGGGCAATATCGGTTGGCGGGACCCAAATCTCAGGCACCGGCCACCGTTGCAAAATCCGACGATAAATCCAGTTTAGATCCCACCGGATCGGATATTTCTGGACGGCCACCAAAACCTGCCGTGCGCGATCCCCATTTGCTTGTGGGACGCCTCGTTGCGCATCGCGATGGTTACGGTTTTGTCGTTCCGGAATCGCCCCGGAAGGATCTTGAAGGCGATCTTTTCATCCCTCCCGACCAACTAGGCGACGCCATGCACGGCGACCAGGTGATCGCGCGCATCGAGCGCCGCGACACTCGCCGAAATCAGGGGCCCGGCGTTCCGGCGCGTGCCGAGGGTCGCGTCGTGCGGGTCTTGGGCCGAGCTCATCCAACTGTAGTTGGTATTTTCCATTATGCCGATCGCAGCAATTTTGTCGTCCCGTATGAATCCCGTCTTCACCACGAGATCGTAATACCTTCAGGCGAAGAATTAACTACCGAGCTTATCGCCAGACATAAACCGGAGGGAATCGGCTCTCGCTCATCGCGGGAGGCCCGCCTGCCTGAGCTAGATGGCGCCGTTGTAAACGTCGAGATCACGCGCTTCCCGCGGTCCGGCGTTGCCGCCGCTGGCCGCATAATCGAAATCTTGGGCCGGCCGGGCGATTTTGGCGTCGATGTCGAAATATTGATTCGCAAGCATCACCTGCCCTATCGATTTCCGGAGGAGGTTCTTGAGCAGGCCCGCCATGCGGCTCTGCCCCTAGGTTATGCCGAACTCGACGGACGTCGGGATTTTCGCCTTCTGCCCATCGTGACTATCGACGGAGAGACAGCGCGCGATTTTGACGATGCCGTTTACGTTGAAAGACGTCCCGACGGCTGGCATCTTCAGGTGCATATTGCCGATGTCGCCCACTATGTCGAACGAGACTCGCCCCTTGATCGTGAGGCTCGTGTGCGAGGGACGTCCGTCTACTTTCCGGATCGTGCCGTGCCCATGCTCCCCGAAGAGCTTTCCAATGGCATTTGCTCGTTGAATCCGCATGAGGACCGCCTCGTGATGAGTGTGCTTCTCCATCTCGATCGACACGGGGAAATCACAGATTCGGAGTTTACCCAGGGCGTGATTCGTTCCGCCGAGAGGATGACCTATACCGCCGTAAATCAGGTCATCGAGGGCGATCCTGTGGCCAACTCGCGTTACGCAGATCTCGCGGATCGATTTCGCGATATGCGGGATTTGGCGCTCGTTCTCAACGAGCGACGCACCCGGCGAGGTTCGATCGATTTCGATCTTCCCGAGCGGGTGCTCACGTTTGACGCCGAAGGGCAGATGACCGGAATCGTCCGGAGTGAACGGAATATCGCGCATCGCCTGATCGAGGAGTTTATGCTTGTTGCCAATCAGGCAGTGGCGAAATATCTCGAGATGCGCGGCATCCCATCGCTGCACCGCGTTCATGAAAAGCCGGACCCGAAGAAAGTCCTTGAATTCGAAGAGCTCGCACACGCTTTCGGATATTCGCTGGGTGTTCCCGATCTGTCTGAAAAGCGCATAGCCGTCCGCCATGGGCGGCTTCCCAGCCCGGGGCGCGGCGGCAGGCAGGATCGAGGTTCGCGAGACCGCCCGATGGTCGTCACGCTTCCGAACGCTCAGAACTTTCAGATTCGGCCCCAGCATTACCAGCGGCTGGCACAGAAGATCGCCGGTAAGCCGGAGGAACGAATCTTGTCTTACTTGATGCTGCGTTCGCTCAAGCAGGCTCGCTATGTGAATGAGCCGCTGGGGCATTTCGCGTTGGCTTTCGACCAATACACTCACTTCACTTCGCCGATCCGGCGCTACCCCGACCTGATCGTTCATCGCGTGCTCAAATGGGCCTTGGCGCACCCCGATGCACCACCTGGCGAAGCCGGCCTTTACACCAAGACCGAACTCGGGGTACTGGCCTTGGAATCTTCGGAAGCTGAACGGCGCGCCGACGCCGCCGAACGTGAGTTGATCGATTGGAAGACCGCGCAGTTCATGGAACGGCATCTTGGGGATGAATATGAGGCCCTGATCATCTCCGTGCAAAAGTTTGGTTTCTTTGTCGAGTTGATGGACATTTTTGTCGAGGGTCTCGTTCCCCTGAACCGGCTGGAAGAAGAGACCGGAGCCCATTGTCTTTACCGCGAACGGGATCACGCCATTGTCTGCGGCCGGGGAGGACATACGCGCATTTGGAAACTTGGAGAACGCGTGCGCGTGCGTGCCGATCGCATCGACCCCATGCGTCATCGAGTCGAATTCTCTTTGGCCACGTGATTCCACCTTATTCCTCAAATTTCCCTTGGCAGCTCATTTGCGCTATCTTTGTTTGCTTTTCGTGAGGTGAAGAGTGGCTACTCGAATCTGTCCGCACTGCGGCAACACAGTTCCGGCAACGCTGGTTATGGCGTTTTCAGACGGCTTGGAGTGCCCGCATTGCGAGACGCGGCTGCAAGTCTCGAGTGGCAGCCGGATGGTCGCCTCGGCGGCTGGTTTGGTCGCCGCCTGGCTCGTCTGGCGCATTACGCGCGGCTCGACCAACATACTCGGCTTCGCGCTGCCGGTCTTGTTCGCCATACTCGCTTTTGGCATTGCCTCGCCTCTCGTGCTGGCCTTCACGGCCGGCTTGCGAATCGCGCCACCGCCTCAGGTTTTTGAGCCCGTTGCTGCGCACGGCGCCCACGGGCCAAGCGCTCATGGGCCCGCCGGCGGCCATCACTGAGATTGAGTTGGCGCGGAACTCCCTTTCCGACTCGCTTTGAATCAAGATTCGTGTCACACCCGTTGCCTTTATCCCCGCCCCCGGCGGAGGATATAGGCACGCGTAGTGCTTTCCGCGTGGGAGGAACGGTGAACACTTCTGTCGGATTGATCGGCTTGGGCTTGATGGGCCGTCCCATCGGTTTGAATCTGCTGAAGAAGGGATTTTCGCTGACGGTTTGGAATCGCTCCCCTTCGCGCGCCGAGGCTGTGGCGTCTCAGGGTGCGCGAGTAGCGGCGTCGCCGCGCGAGGTTGCGGCAGCTTCTGACGTGCTGATCATGATCGTGAGCGATCCGCCCGCTGTCGAGCAGGTGCTGTGGGGCGAAAATGGCGCACTCAGCGGACTGCGGCGCGGCGCCGTTCTGGTCGATTGCAGCACGGTTTCCCCCGCGCTGGCACGCCGCTCCGCAGCCGCGAGTTCTGAGCGCGGCGTCGAATATCTCGATGCTCCCGTGACGGGCGGAACATGGGGCGCGGAAAAAGGCGAATTGGTAATGATGGTCGGCGGCCCCGCGGAGACTTTGAAGCGCGTTGAGCCGGTCTTCGCCGCCATCGCCAAGCGCTGGTTCCATCTAGGGCCCAACGGCGCCGGTCAGAGCGTGAAGCTCGCCATGAATATGCTGCTCGCGCTAGAAGTCGACGCCTTGGCCGAAGCCTTGGCTCTGACGCGCGCCGCTGGCATTGCGGGTGAACGCGTAATCGAAGTAATGCAGTCCAGCATGGGCCGTGCGCCGGTACTAGACGTCAAAGCTCCTATGCTGCTCCAGCGCAACTACTCTCCGAGTTTCCCGCTGCGTCTCATGCATAAAGATCTAGCCCTTGCAATGGATCTCGCAAGGGAACTTGGCGTCAACTTGCCGGCAGGTAGCGCGGCTGAGCGTGTCTACGCAAACGTTCTGAGTTCCGCCCGCGAAGATCTGGACTATGCGGCGATAGGGCGCTACTGGGAAAAGTCCGGCGCATAAACCCTTACGCTATAGCGGCTTGCGGAATTATAGAAAAGCGCCCGGCGGAAAGAAGCAGAGCGGCAGGTCGCGCGACGTCTTGAGTCCCGCGGGTGCGGCTAGAATCGAAGGTATCGAATTAACCACCAGCGCGGCCGTGGAAAGGTCTCCGTGGGTGCCGCCGGGAATCGTCAAGGTAAGCTCAGGCTTGCCGTGTAATTCGATACTATCTTTTGGCTCCTGCGCCCCCACGTACATTTGCAACTCCATAAAGATTTTCTCCTCGCCTCGCGCGGTACCTCGGGCAATTTGGTGAACTCCTGCCGCTCGCCCGGCCGCTACGTCCATAAATTCAGTCCGGAAAGCCTCCCGCGCGATCACGGGTTCGATCGTTTCCGAGATATCGTCGATCTTTAGGCCCATACCGTCAGCTACCATGGCAATCGATTCCGGAAGCCCATGGTGCTTGATAGCGCCGGCCGCAACCTGAGCCCTGAACTCCTCCGGATCCAACCCCGCGCCCACTTTTCGCTGCAATGGCAGCCTTCGCTTAGACGCATCCACGATGCGAGTTACGCGCACCGAATCCACCCGTTGCGCCGCTGCCCCCAGCGTTAGCACCAGCTTATCCATCACGAAGCCGGGGTTTACTCCTGTTCCCACCAAAGCGACGCCCCACGATTTTGCTTCGGCGTCCAATTTCGCGGCTAACTTCGAGTATTTGCGATAGGGATAGGCTAGTTCCTCGCACGTCGAAATTACGCAGGATTCCGCCGCGAGGCAGGCGGAAAGCTGTTCCATAACCGACGGCAGGAGGGAAGACGTCGAGTGCAGCACGATATCAGCGGCCTCCTCCAATATCTCCGTATCGGCACTGATCGGAATGCCCCATGGAGCATCGCTCGCTCCGGCAACTTCACCCAGGTCACGCCCAGCCTTGGCTGGATCGCTGTCAATGGCGCCGATCACCTCGATGCCTTCCTTTTCTCGCATCAGCCGAACCAGGGATGCCCCGATGGGGCCAACGCCATACTGTATGGCACGGATTTCTTTCGCACGTGGTCTCCTGTGACTCTCGGCTGGCTAAGAGCTGCCCGACGAATCAAATACGTTAAAGGAATCGGTTCGACGGTTCAACTCCGAAGGCCATTGCTCCTTCGCCGAGTGCGGCGCGATAATCGCATGCCTGAGAGCGTGCCAACTTAAAGGGATGAGTGTCGTTCTTGATCGCGGTTCAACATTCATGAAACTTCGCAGAGGTCACTTCCATGCGCACAACGAAATTGGACGAGCAGACGATTGCGGCTGAACTCAAGAAGCTGAAGGGTTGGACCGTCGAGAATTCGAAGCTCCACCGAGTTTTTGAATTTCGCGACTTTTCACAGGCGTTTGGCTTTATGACCCAAGTCGCGCTTGTTGCGGAAGCAATGGGCCACCATCCGGACTGGTCCAACGTATGGAACAAGGTCACCATCGATCTGACCACGCATAGCGCCGGAGGCCTCACTCAAAACGACTTCGATCTGGCCGGTAAAATCCAACAGATAACGGAACATTAGTGTTGTGAGGAGCGCGGCCTCGTAGCTGATCGCCGCAAAGGCCGCATCAGAAATAGTATGGAACTTTCGGTTTGACCGATGGATTCCCAAATGGCTGAAGCCGCTCCCAAGACCGCAGGCGTGTCCTCTCAGGATGCGGCGCAGCGCGAATGGATTTTCGACAAATTCCGCCGCTGGGGCTATCTTGCCGCCAGTCTCGATCCGCTCGGTTTCTTTTCGCCTCCTCCACAGCCCGAACTTGAAGAGCCGGGTGACTTAGCTGCGGAGGCGCGTCGGATCTATTGCCAGACCATCGGTGCTGACTTCATGCACTTGGCCGATCCGGAGCGGCGGAAGTGGATCGCCCAGCGAATGGAGATCCCCCCTGCCGCAAACCCGGATCGAGAGCGCATTCTCGATCGCTTGATTCGCACCGAGCTTTTTGAACAGACCTTGCAAGCGCGGTTCGTGGGAACGAAGCGGTACTCGATTGAAGGCCTTGCCGTCCTCATTCCCTTGCTCGACCAGATTGTGGAAACAGGCTCGGCTGCGGGTGTGGAGCAATTGGTTCTCGCCATGAGCCACCGGGGCCGTCTGAACGCCATGGTGCACATTGTCGGCCGTCCGCCCGCTGAGATTTTCGCTGATTTCGAGGACGTCGATCCGCGAAGCGTCCTCGGTGGTGGTGACGTCAAATACCACGTCGGCGCGACGGGAGAATATCGCACGCCAAGCGGTCGCACCGTGGATATTCATCTGGTGTCCAATCCCAGTCATCTCGAGGCTGTCGATCCGGTGGCCATGGGCCGAGCGCGGTCCAAGCAGGCTCGCATCGGCCAGTCCGGACGGCAGCATGTTCTGCCGGTAACCATACATGGCGATGCCGCCTTTGCGGGCCAGGGGATCTGGGCGGAAACCCTCAATATGGGGGACCTCTCCGCCTACACGGTTGGCGGCACGATCCACATCATCGCGAATAATCTAATCGGCTTCACCACACCCCCACGCGAGTTTCAGTCTTCACTTTTCGCTTCTGACCTGGCGAAGCGGCAATCGGTCCCCATTTTTCACGTGAATGGAGAAGATCCTGACGCCGTAGTCCGCGTCGGCGAGATTGCCGCCGATTACCGAGCCCGCTTCGCGAGCGACGTGGTGATCGACCTCATAGGTTTCCGCAGGCACGGCCACAGCGAAGTCGACGATCCGACCATTACGCAACCCCTCCTTTATGCAAGAATCAAGGACCATCCTCCGCTCTGGCAGATCTATGCCCGCAAAACTGGTTTGGATCCGGCGGCAAACCTCGTTCAAATTCGGAAGGAGTTTGAGGAAGCCTTCGATGCTGCCACGAAAGTGACGGAACATCCCGTGCACCATCAGTTGCCCGCATATTGGGAGCCCTATGCGCGTGGCTGCTACGACGCCAAATACGAGGTCGATACAGGTGTAGACAATACACATCTGGGTGAAGTCGCAGCAGCGCTGACGCGATATCCCGAAGGCTTCGCGATCCATCCCAAGGTCAAGAAGCTTCTCGAACAACGCTCCGAGATGGGCCGCGGTTCTCGTCCCGTGGACTTCGGGATGGCGGAGGCCCTTGCCTTCGGCACACTGCTTCTCGAAGGCATTCCGGTTCGTCTCAGCGGACAGGATACGCGCCGGGGCACTTTCAATCAACGGCACGCAGTCTTAATCGATACCCAAAGCGAAGCCGAGTATGTGCCACTCGAGCATCTCGCTCCGGACCAGGCGCAGGTCGAGATTTGTGATTCTCCGTTATCGGAGGCCTCGGTTTTGGGATTCGAATATGGATACAGCCGCGACTATCCGGAGGCGCTGGTGGCCTGGGAAGCGCAATTCGGAGATTTCTCTAACGGCGCGCAGGTAATCATCGACCAGTTCATCTCCGCCGCCGAGGACAAATGGGACTTACCCTCTGGCGTTGTCTTGCTTCTGCCGCATGGATACGAAGGTCAAGGGCCCGAACACTCCAGCGCTCGGATGGAGCGATTCCTCCAGTTAGCCGCCGAGGACAATCTTCAAATATGCCAGCCCTCCACCGCCGCGCAGTACTTTCATATGTTGCGACGCCAGGCGCTTCGTCGCTGGCGCAAGCCGCTCATCGTGTTTACGCCTAAGAGCATGCTGCGGCGCCCGGAATCGATCTCTCCCCTCGCCGATTTCTCGCGAGAACGCTTCCTCAATGTCGTCCCAGAGCGTGAAATCGAGCGAGCCCGCCGAATTGTCGTTTGTACTGGAAAGATCGGCCATGAGCTCCGCAATGAACGCAAGCGTCGCGGCGACGCGGAGACGGCAATCGTTTTTCTCGATCAACTTTATCCATTTCCCGAGAGCGAGCTTGCTGCGGAGCTCGCTCGCCATCCCCGAGCGCGAGAAATCGTTTGGGTTCAGGAAGAGCCCGCTAACATGGGTGCGCTCTTTTATGTCCTGCCGCGTATTCGGGAGGTCGCCGGAGGCTTGCCGCTGCGTTCGGTGAAGCGCTCGGCCAGCGCCAGCCCCGCAACGGGCTCGCCAAAAGCGCACGAACTTGAGCAGCGCGCTTTGCTTAGCCTGGCCTTCGCAACCGCGGAGAGCTAGGGTCCGCTTTGGCGCCCGTCTCGATTGCGCTCTCTGGACAACCGCTGGTTCTCGCTGTAGCGTATCCGTTCCGATTTCAATGTCCCTACAGGTCATCAAGCGCCGCTCACGCGGGTTCATCTGCACCAACGCCCATCCCGAAGGGTGCCGCGTGAATGTCGAGCGGCAGATTGCCGTTGCTGAGCAGACCCCGGCAGGCCGGGAGCGTATACCCCGCAACGTGCTGGTGATCGGCGCCTCCACTGGGTATGGACTCGCTTCCCGCACTGCTGCGGCGTGGGGCTATGGCGCCCGAACGGTTGGTGTTTTCTTTGAGCGGCCGCCCGATGGAGACAAGACGGCGAGCGCCGGCTATTACAACACAGTCGCTCTGGATCAGCTCGCCAGGCGCGACGGCCTTTTGGCCGCTCACATAAATGGCGATGCTTTCTCGGACCAGTGCAAGCGCAACGTCATGGATATTGTGCGGCGTGAATTTGCTCCGCTCGATCTGGTTATCTACAGCCTGGCCTCGCCGAAGCGCACGGATCCTCGGACCGGGATTGTGCATAGTTCCGTGCTCAAACCCATCGGCCAAGCCTACACGAATCGGACCATCGAGCTCGACTCCGAAAAGGTCGTGGATGTAACCCTCCCGCCTGCAAGCGAGAAAGAGATCGCAGACACTGTGGCCGTCATGGGTGGCGACGATTGGCGTATGTGGATTGAAGCGCTGGCTGACGAGGGCGTCCTGGCTCCAGACGTTCGCACGGTGGCTTATTCCTACATCGGCCCGCAAATAACCTGGCCCATCTATCGGGATGGAACGATCGGCCGGGCCAAGAACGACCTTGAGCAGGCGGCCCGATCGCTCAATGCTTCCCTCTCGCCTAAGCTTGGAGGGCAAGCTCTCGTGTGTGTGAATAAGGCCGTCGTCACGCAAGCGTCCGCGGCAATTCCCGTCGTGCCTTTGTACTTGAGTTTGCTCATCAGGGTAATGAAGGGAAAAGCCTTGGAAGAGGGGCCGATCGAGCAGATGTGCCGCTTGTATGCGGATTTCCTGGCGACCAGTACTGATCCGCGAACGGATGAGGCCGGCCGCCTTCGGCTTGACGACCGCGAAATGCGTCCTCACGTACAAGCGGAAATTGCGCGTCTCTGGCCGCTGGTGACTACGGAAAATCTCCGCTCCCTGACCGATTTCCCCTCCTATCAGCGGCAATTCCGAAATCTCTTTGGCTTCGAGGTGGAAAACGTGGATTACGAACGTCCGGCTGAGATCAGCATGGAACTCCCGTCTGACTAGCTTTCACCGCCGTCCGCATCGTTCCTTCGTCTCCAATCTCTGCTTTAAAGGGCTTTAAAAGCGTAACTCTTAATGTGCTGGCACGCCGGCGCGCCGCCTCGGCTTGCGAATCAGAAATACAAACGGGATCATCGCCATGGTGATCAGGGCGAGTATGTGGAAATTGTCGATATACGAGAGCATCGTGCTCTGCCGGTCTAACATCCTTTCGAGCAGACCGTAGGCTTGCATCTTCGCGGCCGGTCCGCTGTCCGCACGTAAAGCACCCGAAGCCCCATGGAGCATCTGCTGAACGCGCGGGTTGGCCGGGTTCAGATGAGCGGAGAGCTGTGCTCTGTGGAATTGCGTGCGGCGGTCGAGCATCGTGGTTACGTACGATATGCCAATGCTGCCCCCCACGTTGCGTGCCAAATTGATCAGCCCCGAAGCGGCATTATTTTTCTCGGGCGGCAGATAGGAATAAGCCACAGTATTGATCGGGACAAAAAGGCAAGCCAGTCCCAGTCCCTGAATGATCCGGGCCATCGCGGCGGTCCTGAAATCGATATACAGATCAAAATGGGTCATAAAGAACAACGCGCCCGTGAGCATGCATAATCCGAAGATCATAATCCGCCGCGGATCATATCGGCCCAGCAGAAAACCAACGATCGGCATAGACGCCAAAATCACCAATCCGCCCGGCATCAAAGCGAGGCCCGCTGTTTCCGCCGTGTAGCCCAGCATGGTTTGCGTGAAGAGCGGCAACAGCAGCGTCGTGCCCAGCAAAATGAAGCCCAGCATAAACATCATCGAGTTGCCAATGGCGAAGGAGCGGTCTCGAAATAGTTTCAGATCGATGACTGGGTATTTCGTATGCCACTCCCAGAAAACGACCGCGACCAGCGCTGTGACAGCGATAATCGTGAGATCGAGAATGAAATGTGAACTGAACCAGTCGTCGCGTTGCCCCTTGTCCAGGACCACCTGAAGTGTGCCCAGGCCGAGCGCCAACAGGCTCAACCCGATGTAGTCGATTTTTATTCCGCCTTCGCGCCGCGCCCCACTCAAATGCGGTGGATCGGTGATGATCCGCGAGGTAAGCAGAATGGAGATAATCCCGATCGGAACGTTGATGTAAAAGATCCAGCGCCAGCTGTAGTTGTCGGTAATGAATCCACCCAGGGTCGGACCGATCGCGGGAGCGACGACCACGGCCATTCCGTATACGGCGAATGCCATTCCGCGCTTCTCCGGCGCGAACGTATCCGCCAGAATCGATTGCTCGCTGGGCTGCAGGCCTCCTCCGCCGGCGCCCTGCAGAACCCTGAAAAAAATCAGGCTCGCCAGGTTAGGCGCAAGCCCGCAAAGAAACGAACTGATTGTGAAGAGCGCCACGCAGGCCATGTAGAAGCGCTTGCGTCCGATGATCGAAGAGATCCAGCCGCTCATCGGCAGCACGATCGCGTTCGACACCAGATACGATGTCAGAATCCAGGTGCTCTCATCGACGCCCGCGCCTAATCCTCCGGCAATGTGCGGCAGGGAGACGTTGGCAATGCTCGTATCGAGCACTTCCATGAACGTCGCCAGCGTGACGGTCAGCGCGATAAACCACGGATTTATGGCCGGCGCGACGTACAGCTGGCGGGCCGGCATTGCTGATACTGCTTCGCTCATTTCACCCAGACTTTCGGTTCCACAGACATTCCCAGCCGCAGCAAGTGATCGTTGTTCTGATTCGGATCGAGCACGATCTTCACCGGTACCCGCTGCACAACCTTCACGTAATTGCCGGTGGCATTTTCCGGCGGCAACAGACTGAATTGCGCGCCCGTCGCGCCCGCCAAGCTCTCCACCTTGCCTTGATAGTCCCGGCCGAAGGCGTCCACGTGAATGGTGACGGGCTGGCCCACTTTCATTCTCTCCAGTTGCGTCTCCTTGAAATTTGCGGTGATCCACGCATCGTCGATCTGCACGACAGCGACAAGCGTCTGGCCGGGTTGCACGTTCATCCCCACCTCGACGTGTTTGTTCACCACCCCCGCCGCCGGCGCCGTGATCGTGCAATACTGCAGGTCCAGTAGCGCCTGATCCAGCGCCGCCTGTTTTTGTTGCACAGCCGCAATCGCCGCCCGCGCCCGCGCTTGCGTCGCTTGCACCTGTTGGGGACCGGTGCGCGAATATCGCAGGGTCGCCTGCGCCGCATTCACATGGCTCTTGGCCTGAGACACTTGCTGTTGCGCCGCGGATACAGCCGCACGCGCGCTATCCACTGCGGCGGCGTTGGCCTTCGCGCTTGCCTCCGCCTGATCGAATACTTGCTGGGAGACTTCACCTTTGGCGATGAGCGCCCCGTACCGCGCCGCGTCTTGCTGAGCTCGCGTGTTATTGGCTTCCGCTTGGGCAAGCTGTGCCCGCGCGGAATCGAGTTGTTCCTGCGCGGCTGCGACTCCCGCCTCGGCCGATTCCAAATCCGCTTCCGAGGACGATACCTGGCTCGTGGTTCCAATTGTTTCCACAGGTACATTCAGGTTCATGGCCCGTGCGGTCGCCTCGGCGTCAGCCAGGTCCGCTTTGGCTTTCTCAACGGCCACTTGATAATCGCGTGGATCGATTTCCGCCAGCACCGCACCTTTATCCACGTATTGGTTGTCGTCCACGTTTACCTTCAAGATGTACCCTGAAATCCGGGCGCTCACATTGTTGACGTGACCGTCGACCTCCGCGTCATCCGTGTCCTCATAACTGCTCATGTAGCGCCACACGAAGAATCCAACCACCGCCAGCACGATCGCTCCACCCAAAAGGAACCACCGGAGCTGGGAGCGCCTCCGGGTAGCCTGCTCCCGCTCTTGCGAGACCTTTGGGCTCGGCATATCGCCCGTTGCAGTAGCGCTTACGTTTTCGGTCGGCGCATCCACTCGGTCCAATTGCGTCTGATCGGCCATAATTTACTTTTCCTTCCAATACTGGCGGAAACCGCTCTCCGCTGAACCCGTTGCCCGGGCGAGCTCCACTCGCGCCAGATTGAAGGCATACAGGCTTGATATATAAGATTCGTTGGCGCTGGCAACCGCTTCTTGCGCCTGAACCACCTCGATGTTATCCGTCGCCCCGCTGGCAAATCGATCGCGTGATTGAGTGAGCGTCTGTTGAGCAAGATCGACATTGCTCATGGCTACTGTCACCTGGTCCGCGGCCGCCTGCAGGTCCAGCAACCCGTCGCGGACGTCCTGCTCGATCTGGGCCCGCAGGTTGTCCGCTTCCTGACGGACGCGATTCAGTTGCGCCTGAGCCACCTGGGCATCTCCGTGTGCCCGATTGCCCGCGAAGATAGGAATCTGAAGCGCCGCGTAAGTCGTGTAGGTCCCCCGCACCGTTGAAAGAGTCGGACCAATTTCTCCGTAGTCCGCATAGATCGAAACCGTTGGGAGATGCTCCGCCGTCGCCGCCCGCAGAGACTGTTCGGCCGCGTGTGCTTGCGAGAGCGCAGCCTGGAAATCCGCGCGGCTCTTCAACGCTTCCTGCAACTCCTCTTCAACCGTGAGCGGCTGAGGAGCTTCGTAAGGAATCTTTTCGGTGAGATTGAACTCCTGTCCGAGAGGCAGGCCGATCATACGGGCGAGTGCTAGTTTCTGCTTGGCGAGATCATTTCGCGCCGAGATAAGCTGCTGGCGCCGGCTTTGCAGTTCCACCTGAGCGCGCAGCACGTCAATATTGGCCGCGATACCTACCGTTTTCATGTCCTCAGCTTGGTTGTACAGGGCTTGCGCGGTCTGCACTTCAGCATCGGCTGTATCCACGCGTGCGCCGGCGGCGATGCTCTGAAGATAAGCCGCTCCCACTGCTAAGACCACCACCTCGCGCATGTCCTGATAACTGAGTTTGACGGCTGCCGCATTTTGCTGCGCGGAACGCTCCGTAGCCAGGAGATGCAAGTCCATGAGAGATTGCGAGAAAACCACCCGGGCATCGAAGTATCCGAACGGGCCAATCAGCAAGGGGAAATTAGGGAATAAGCTCGTAATTTTGGAAAAGCCTTCCGCCGCGAGGTTTACCTTCAACGCGTTCTCGCCAACTTTCGCTGAGATATTAGGGAGAAGCGGGCTGCGCGCCTCCCAAAGCTGGCCGTGCGCGGAAAGCTGAGCATCGTCTGATACCAGCAGCCCCAGGTTCTGGCGTAGCCCGCGCTCGACAGCATCCGCGAGCGAGAGAGCCATGGGTTGCGGACTCGCCGTTCCCGTGGGTACGCTGCCCAGCGTTTCATTCTGAACTGAACTTTGCTGTAATCCGGAAGAGTTTCCGCCGGTGGTGCCGGGCATCGTCGTCTGAGCGGATGCCCCCAATGTGCCCAGTGTTAAGCACAGAACTGCCGTGATCCTCTTACATAATCGGGTCATATGGCTCTCGTCTTTGAATTTGTCGGCTGGCGGTCAACCGAGCCGCGTAGAGCGCGATACGCTTAGATTATAGAAGGCGGCCCGAAGGTACAAATGAGCAGGCCCCAGTGCGCATTTGGTTAGCCCCTTCCCCCACGTTTAGCTGTGCAGAAATCACCATTTTCGAGGCCGTGGCAGCAAATGCGGAATATGCATCAGGCGTGCTGAGAAGCCATCCGCGCCACACGATCGAGCGATTCGGAAATCACGTCATGAACGTAGTGTAGCTGCTCCGGCGTGATCACATACGGAGGAAGGATGTATACGACGTTGCCGAGCGGGCGCAGGAGAACACCTTTGCTGAGATAGAAATGGTATAGCAAGGGACGCAACTGGGAGAAGTAGCCGGGATCGTCCGCTTTGAGTTCGATTGCCATTACGGTTCCAATCATGCGGGTATCGGCGACCATCGCGTGTTTGGCGAGGATCGGCGCTCGCTCGCGATGAATCTTTTCGATGGCGGCGATGCGCTCAAACACGGGTTCGGAGTCGAAGATCTTGAGGCTCGCGATGGCCGCCGCGCAGCCCAGAGGATTCGCCGTATAGGAATGCCCGTGGAAGAATGTGTGGCTGCGATCGGGCGAGTAGAACGAGTCGTGCACCGTCGAGGTGCAAACGGTGGCGGCGAGGGGAAGGAAGCCGCCGGTGAGTCCTTTCGAGAGGCACATGATGTCCGGCACGATCCCCGCAAGTTCGCACGCGAACATCCGCCCGCAGCGCCCAAACCCAGTGAGTACTTCATCGGCGATGAGCAACACATCGTGTTGCGTGCAAAGCTGGCGGATCCGCTGGAGGAATTCCACCGGGTGAACGATCATGCCGCCGGCTCCTTGCAGGAGCGGTTCAACGATCACGGCTGCGATTTCATCGTGACGGTCCTTCAGGAGTTGTTCTAAGGGCGCGACGCAATCGATCTGGCATGTGTCGCGCTGCTTGCCGACCGGGCACCGGAAACAATGCGCGGAAGGGACGCGCAGTACTGGAAAACGCAAAGATTGGAACGCGGCCACAAAATCCGAATCGGCGCCTACGGACATGGCCCCGGCAGTATCCCCGTGGTAAGCGTGTTCCAAAGCGATCAGCGATGTTTTGCGCGACTTGCCAAGATTGCGCCAAAATTGCAGCGCCATTTTCAGAGCTACCTCGACCGCCGTCGAGCCGTCATCGGAGAAAAACATGTGCTCCAGAGGCGGCGGCAGAACACCCTGCAAACGCCTGGCGAGTTCCTCGGCCGCATCGTGTGTAAATCCCGCGAATACCACATGCTCGAGTTTTCGAGCCTGCTCGGCGATGGCTTCCGCGATCAGCGGATGCGCGTGACCATGGAGATTCACCCACCACGAGGAGATCGCGTCGATCAGCTTCCGGCCGTCGCGCGTATGCAGATAAACGCCTTCGCCTCGCTCGATGGCAATGGGTTTAGGATCGAGCGCCTCCTGCGTAAATGGATGCCAGATGGACAGTGATTTAGGCGCCATCACAAAAATACTGTGGATCGAAATTATCGCGAAACACCTGCAAGAGCGCCTGGCGATCGATCTTATTCAGCCAGGGTATCCATCCAACCAGCGGGATGCCCCCGAACCGCTCGACGGACCGTTCGTTGTCTCGATTGCGAGGCCCTATCATCACCACGCCTTTGATCGGCACTTTCGCGCACCGCAGAGCCCGCACCGTAAGAAGAGTGTGATTGATCGTCCCGAGCGCCGAGCGCGCCGCAATAATAACCGGAAATCCAAGGCGATGGGCCAAGTCGAGCATCAGATCAGGATCATTGATCGGCACAAGAATACCGCCCGCGCCCTCCACGATAAGTGGCCTGGAGAGACCGGTGGGCGGCTGAATGCGCGCAAGATCGATACGGACTCCTCTGGTCTCGGCCGCTAGGTGGGGCGATACCGGTGGGTCGAAGCAATAAGCTTCCTCCAAAGTCTGCGCTTCCGGAATTGCTGCCAATTGAATCACTCTTTTTCGATCCGAGCCCTCAGCCGCGCCGGTTTGGATGGGCTTCCAGTAAATGGCGTCTAGAGTTGAGACGAGGAGTGCGGAGAGCACCGTCTTGCCAACATTCGTGTCCGTACCGGTGACAAACAGAGACTCTCTCACGGCCGCGCAGCTTGCAGGTGTGCTTGTTCGTGTTCGCGGATGGAAATGAGCGTATCGGCGAAGCGCGCGAGAGCATCCATCGAGAGCTTCGCATTTAACGAAATTCGCAGGCGCGAGGCGCCGCTGGGCACACTGGGCGGTCGGATGGCGCGCACTCCGAATCCCGCGTCGCCCAGCATCGCCGCGAATCGAATCGCGCGGTCATTCTCGCCAAGAAAGATAGGAACGATGTGCGTGTCTCCCCGGCCGATGTCGAAGCCGGCCCCGCGCAATCTTTGCCGCAGGAATGCTCCCATTGCGCCGAGTTCGATCCTTTCCCGATCGGCGAACGCCACAACGCGAATGGCGGCCCGCATTTGTGCCGCTACATAAGGCGGCAATGCCGTGCTGAAGATAAAGGTTCTCGCGCGATTAAGGAGATACTGTTTCAGCTTTTCCGAACAGCACACGAATCCGCCCACCCCGGCCAGCGCCTTGCCGCAAGGATGCACCGTCACGAGAACTCGATCGGCAAGCCCGCTAGCGGCGACCGCCCCTTTTCCCTGCGGCCCGTCGACGCCGGTGGCGTGCGCCTCGTCAATGATGACCTCGGCGCCATACTTTTCCCCCAGCGCAACCAAATCGGCAATCGGCGCGCGGTCCCCGTCCATGCTGAAAATGCTTTCGCTCACGATGAATTTCTGCGTCGCACCGGAATCTTCCTTGCGAAGTTCCCGCTCCAGAGAATCCAGATCGAGATGCGGGAAAATCACCTTTCGCGCGCCCGAGAGACGCAAACCGTCGATGATGCTGGCGTGATTGGCGGCATCGGAGAAAACCACGTCGCCTGACTGGATGAGAGCGCTGAGTACGCCGACATTCGCGGAATAGCCGGAACTGAAATAAAGAGCCGCTTCTGATCCCATGTACTGCGCGATATCGGACTCGAGATCCTCCCAAATGTCGGCATTGCCGGAGAGAAGGCGAGAGCCGGTGGAAGCCAAGGCCATGCCGTCGGCAATCGCCCCCAGAATGGCCTCGCGAAGCCTCTCGTCGTTCGCGAGTCCCAGGTAATCGTTGGAGCAGAGGTTTACGCCATGAATCGTTCCCAGGCTCCGCAGCTGATCCCTCGAAGCGAGCGCGGCAAGGTCTGCATCCACGCGGCGAAGGAACCTGCTAGCTGGGTTGTTGGCCATGGCTCGTTCCGCGCAAGCCGAGCTCTCTGAAGAGGCGATCGTCTTCCTCGCGCTCAGGATTCGCCGTGGTGAGCAGTTTTTCGCCGACAAAAATGGAATTGGCTCCCGCCAGGAAACACAGGCTCACCGCTTCGCGGCTCAGGGAATTGCGGCCGGCGCTGAGGCGGACCATCGAAGCCGGCATGAGCAGGCGCGCCGTGGCAATCATGCGCGCCATCGCCAGAGCGTCCACCGGCTCGGAATCGGCCAGAGGAGTGCCCTCGACCCTGACCAGCATATTGATGGGCACGCTTTCGGGATGAGGTTCGAGATTCGCCAATTGCTGCAGCAGGCCCATGCGATCCTCGTCGGATTCGCCCATGCCAATGATGCCTCCGCAGCAAACCGTGATTCCCGCGCGCCGCACGGCCCGAATGGTGCCCAGGCGGTCCTCATAGCGGCGCGTTGTAATAACTCGGCCGTAAAATTCCGGCGAAGTGTCGAGATTATGGTTGTAAGCCGTCAGGCCCGCCTCGGCCAGCCGCCGCGCCTGGTCTTCCGTCAGCATGCCCAGCGTGCAGCAGACCTCCATCTTCAGCGCCGCCACCGCACGCACCATCTCAAGAACCGCATCGAACTCGCGGCCGTCCCGAACCTCTCGCCAGGCCGCCCCCATGCAGAAGCGGCTGGCGCCTTCATCTCGAGCCTTCTGAGCCGTGCGGCGTACCTCCTCGACCTCCATTAAAGGCTCATTCGGAACTCCCGCTTCGTAATGAGCGCTTTGCGGGCAGTAGCCGCAGTTTTCAGGACACCCCCCTGTCTTGATGGAGAGCAAGCGGCAGAGCTGGATGCGGCCGGGATCATGAAAATTTCGATGAACTTGCTGAGCGGCAAAGATGAGGTCGAGTAGGGGGCGGTTGTAGATTTCGCGGATGGACTCACGCGTCCAATCGTACCGCAGGGCGCCGCCTGGACTCGGTGCATCGATCGCCTTCGGAATGAGAGATTTCGCCATTGAGTTCGCTTCCGCCAAGCAAAAATTGTACCCGAACCTCCCTGGACCGTGTGGGAGATTCTAGGGGCGATGGGTCCGCGCGACGTTGTGCCGAGGGCGCGAGCGGGGTACTATCCCGCAAGGGAGACGTCCCAATCGTGAATGCGATAGGCAGGATGAAATCCGCCCCTTAAGGAGAGCCCCGCAAATGCGAATGAGCAGGAAAATGTCCTGGAAATCTTTAGGCGTGTTTGTGGCCGTGATCGGCTTTTGTTGTATAGGTCTCGCGGCGCAAAACAATCCGTTCCTCGGTATCTGGGCACTGAATGTGGACCAGACCTCAAACTACCCTATGAAGAGCCAACTCATCATTAACGTACCCTCACCGGACTCGCCGGACGCTTTTATAAGCATGCGTTCCAGCATCAACAAGAACGGCCAGTCGAGCACGGAAATCCATCCGGTGGCTTTCGATGGGAAACCCCACCAGACTGACGGCGGCGACCCTCGAGAGATCTCGTACAAACGCGTCGATGCAAACACAGTGGAAAGAACCCAGAATCGGGCGGGGAAAATCACCGTCGATCAGGAACAAGTGTCCAAAGATGGCAGAACGCTGACTGTGACGCAGCCCGGCGGGATTGTTCGCACCTACACCAAACAATTCAGCGTGCAGCCAGTCAAGCATTAGCAATACAGCTTGGTAGGCTCGGCGCGACGCCGTAGGAACCGCCGCCTGCACGCATGCCATTGCAGGGTTCTCTAAGAGCGGAAGACGGGTTGGCGGAAGTTTAACTGTAGGACCCCAAGCGGCAGCCGAAGACAGCGAGAAAGCAAAAGGGCCGGCAATAGCCGGCCCTCTTTGTTTAGAACGAAATTTTCGCTGTAGACGCCGAATCGCGGCAGGCCGCCGCGACTGGCTACATCATTTCGGTAATGAGGCTGTCGAATACGCCTTTGTCGATGCGCATGCTCTGGTGCACGACGGGGCCTTTGCGGAGCACCGGCTCGCTCGATTCGTAAGTGGGCTGATTGTCCTTGTAGAAAAGGCCGATCGGGATGCGGTCGCCCCACTCATGGGACCGCTCCATGGCGGTGCGCACGTTGCTGGAATCGTATCCCTTTTCGTCCTCGAGCTTATAAACGCGCTTTTTGAAGTAGGCGTACGTGTTCAGCTTGTTGTAGGTGACGCAGGGACTGAAGGCATCGATCAGTGCAAACCCCTTGTGCTGAATTCCCGCGGCGATCAGATCAGCCATGTGATTTGGTTCGCCCGAAAACGCCCGCGCCACGAATGTAGCTCCCGAGACCAATGCCAGGGCGATCGGGTTGATCGGAAACTCGACGTTGCCGTTAGGCGTCGACTTTGTCCGGGCCTCTTTCATCGTGGTAGGAGAAGCCTGCCCGGTGGTGAGCCCGTAAATCTGGTTGTCCATGACCACGTAGGTGAGGTCGAGGTTGCGCCGCATGGCATGAATGAAATGGGCTATGCCTATGCCGTAGCCGTCGCCATCGCCGCCGGTTATAACCACCTTGAGATCCGTATTGGCGAGCTTGATCCCGGTGGCTACCGCGATGGCGCGCCCATGCAAGGAATGGACGCCAAAGGAGTGCACATATCCCGGCAGGTTCGAGGAACAGCCGATCCCCGAGACAAGAACCATATCTTTGGGAGCGACGCCGGCTTTCGCGGCGCCCATCTTGACGGCCTTGAGAACGCCAAAGTCGCCGCAACCGGGGCACCAATCCGGGTCGACTATCCCCTCAAAATTCTCAACTGGAAGCTCTACAATCGTCGCCATAACTTCCCCCTTGATCCCTGACTCGATTCGTTAGCTTACCGGCTGCCAGGAGTAGGTTGAGCCGGTCTGCACGCCAACGTGCACTTCTCCTGTCTTTTCACCCGTGTCTCGATTTACGATCTCGACATTCCAGATGGGTTCGCCATGGCCATTGCTGTCGGATTTGCTGATCTGGCCGGGGCGAACTTCCTCGCCCAGATAGACGCGCACATAGTGATAAGCAATCTCGCGGGCCTCCGATTGACTAACGTCAAGCGAGTGCGCCTGGCTCTTGAGAATGGCGCGCACCTGAGCGGCAATGCCTGCCGGCTCCAGTGGCTCCCCGTCATACTTCAGGATTTTATCGCTCACGGCGTGACTGGTTTCCGCGCGCAAGTGGCGGGCGAACTGTCCTGTCGCATTCATCTCCACGCAAATCGTGCGCTTGCACTTCTTGAGGATGTCGCTGGCCTCTTTAGCGTGGAAGGGAAGCAGATACTTGAAGTGCAGCTGATTCGTGCGAACTCCCGAGGCATTCAGTTGCTCCACAGCCTCGCGAATCACGCCCTCGGTGGAACCCCAGCCGATTAAAGTCACATCGGCATCCGCGGGTCCTTCGATTCGAGGTGCCGGAAGATCCTTCAGCGCCAGGTCCAGCTTCTTCATGCGCTTCTCGGCAATTTTGCGCCGAATCGCGGCATTGCAGAAAACGTCGCTGATCAAAACGCCCCGTTCATCGTGCTCGTCAGTAGGGGCAATGTACATGGCATTGGCCGTACCGGGCAGCGCACGAGGGGAAATGCCGGAAGGGGTGAATTCATATCGCTTGTAAAACCCGTTGTTGCCGTTCACTTCCTTGATCAAGGCTCCGCGATCGATCGGAACATCGGCCTTGAGGCGCTCGGGCTCCACCGTTTCCGGATGCTCGGAGAGCAGCAGATCCGAGATGATGATAACCGGGCACTGATATTTCTCGGCCAGATTGAAGGCTTCCACGGAGCTATCGAAGCAGTCTGCGGTGTCCTTTGGGGCGATGATGATGCGCGGGAAATCGCCCTGAGAAGCGCCATAGACCTGGTTGAGATCTGCTTGTTCCTGCTTGGTGGGTATACCGGTGGAGGGGCCGCCGCGCTGAACTTCGATGAAAACAACAGGCGCTTCGATCATTCCGGCCATGCCAATGGCTTCGGTCATAAGCGCGAATCCCCCGCCGGAAGTGGCGCACATCGCGCGCGCGCCGGCGTAACCGGCGCCGATCGCCACGTTGGCCACGGCCAGCTCGTCTTCCATCTGCTTGACCACCACGCCGCAGCGCTCCGAATGTTCCGCCATCCAAGTGAGGATGCCGGATGCCGGGGTCATGGGATAGGCGGAATAGAACCGGCAGCCTGCAGCGACAGCGCCGATGCTGAACGCCTCGTTACCCGTCAGGTAAGGGCGGCGCTTGCCGGTAAATTTCCACTGATAGCCAAGCGGGACAAAGTGTTCCTTGGCGTATTCGTAACCGGCTTTCAGGATGCCTACGTTCTGGTCGATTACGGCTTTACCCTTGTGACTGAAAGTGTCGGCTAGAACCGAGGAGGCGGCCTGCAAATCCAGCCCGAACAGAAAAATGAGCGCGCCGACAGCGACCGTATTTTGCATAACCGGTGCCACCGGGGCAAAGGGCTTCGTCAACTTGCCCACCGGCAACGGCACGGTTAGGACATTATCCCGGATAGGGATGTTGACCTTCAGTTTGTCGGCATTGAACAAAATCGCTCCGCCGGATTCCACTTCCGGCGCGTGCCGTTCGATGGAATCTTGATTGAGAGCGATCAGGGCGTTCAGATGATCGCCCTGTGAGGAGACCTTTTGTTCGCCTAGGCGCAGCCGCAGCCAGATGTGGCCGCCGCGGATAACGGACTGATAGCTATTGAAGCCATAGGCATATAGCCCGGAGCGCGCGGCCGTTTTCGCCAGCGTCTCGCTGGATTTATCGATACCATCTCCGGCTGCTCCGCCAATTCCAATGACAACGTCTTTCATACGCAAATACCTCGAAATTCAGGGTTGTACACGCAAACCGGGTTCAGATTTACGATCCGCGCAGAACGCGCAAAGGGACTAACCGCGCGACCTATGGCAAGTTCTCAAACTGGCCATTACATACACTGCTTACTGCGGCGAATCTCAATTGACGCAATCGATTAGACAACCCTTTGCGGCAAGTGTCAAGGAATTCCAGGCTGATCTAGCGGCTGTAGGGTGGGCGCAATCGGCCGGCGGCAATGGTACTCGCGATTCGCTTCAAGAGGACTCCCCCGGCACTGCCCCCACCTCGAGTTCAGGCCGCGTTTGCTGTTGCTTTGCCTTGTGGCCTCGCGGCGGGGTGACCAGAACCGGGAGGATCAGGGCAACAGTCATCAAACCCGCGATCAGGTAGAGGGCTTGGGTGTAGTTGCCCTCGATCTGCCGGAGATATGCAAACAAAAGTGGTCCGAAAGAAGCCGCGAACGCCCACGGCAGTAACATGAGGCCGAAAATAGAGCCTACGTCTCGGGGACCAAAATAGTCCGCTGCGAACGCCGGCGTAATGCCGTATGCCCCGCCATAGCACATCACCAGGACAAACGTAACGATCGCCAGCACGCTCAGGGAATTGATGGTGTGATAGGTCCAGAAGAGTATGGCCTCAACCAGATACATCAGGAAAAAGGCGATCTTTCGAGTGGTTAGATCCGAGACCCAGGCCCAGAAAATGCGTCCTGCGCCATTGCCTATGCTGATCACGCCCACAAGCCCGGCCGCCGTCGCGGCGCTTGCCTTGCCCATCTCTTGGAATATAGGCGCCGCCTGCGAAACAATCGACAATCCTGCCATCGTATTGATGGACATCAGCAGGCAAAGCGCCCACCATTGCCAGGTCGCCAGCGCCTCTCCCAGAGCCAAATCGCGGTCTGACCGTTGCGACAATTGCGCAGCAGTCGGCGTCCAGCCTTCCGGTTTCCACCCCTCGGGTGGATTTTCCATAAACGCGCCCGCGGCGATGGCCACGATACCGTAGGCGATTCCCAGATAGGCGAACGTCGGCATCAACCCTGCATGTTCCATCAACCATCCGGCGGCCGGCGCGGCGACCAACGATCCCGCGCCGAAACCGGCCACTGCAATTCCCGTGATCAGCCCCCGGTGCTCCGGGAACCACTTCACGAGAACCGCAATCGGAACGATGTAGCCCATCCCCAATCCTGTTCCTCCGATCACGCCGTAGGTCAGGTAGAGCCACCACAGCCCATGGGAAGAAAAGCTGGCGAGGAACACGCCCCCGCCCCACAGCAGACCCGCTACCGTCGCCACGATTCTGGGGCCACTGCGTTTAACCCACAGTCCGCCCAAAACCGCCATCAACCCGAGAAATAACCAGCAGATGTTGAATGTGAAGGTGACCTGCGAGATGCTCCAGCCGAACTGCTTGGAAAGGGGGATGCGAAATACGCTCCACGCGTATGCGGCGCCCAAAGCCATCTGCATGCACACGCCGGCGACGGCGATTTTCCCGCGATTCATGGCCGCGTTATTTCCTCGCGCTCCGCGTCGCGTCGGGTTTGCCTGCCGGCGCGTGCAGGATCAATTTCTGAACGCGCCAATTGAGAATTTCGCCGACGTATATTTCGTTCTCTTTTCGGCAGTCCATCTCGTGCACGGTCCCGAACTCCTTCAATTGCTTGCCTCCCGCGCCGAACTTGCCTAGAACGGTGCCGTCAAGTTCCATTTTGTAGATCGTGGCGTCGTCGAATTCGCCGCTGTTTGAATCGGAGCTGTAGAGGTATTGATGCGGACCCGAGGTGATGCACAGCGCCCACGGGGAACCAGCGTTGGTGTACTGACCCTTGGGATTGCCGTCCGTGTCGAACACTTGAATGCGCTTGTTGCCGCGGTCAGCGACGTAAATGTTCTCTTTGGCATCCACTACGATCGAGTGTGGAACGTTAAATTGCCCCGGCGCCGTCCCTCGCGTGCCCCACGATTTGATAAACGTGCCGTTCTTGTCGAATTTCGCGATCCTCGAATTTCGCGAGCCATCCGCCACGAATATATCTCCCGCGGCGTCCCAGGCTACGTCCGAGGGACCGTTGAAGTTATCTCCTGGAACGCCGGCGCCGCTGCCCGCCACGGGAGGCGCCTCCTGGCGCGCTGGATTGTCGACAGCTTCAGGCTTTCTCCCCATGGTCATCACCACGTGGCCTTCGGGATCGAATTTAATAATCATGCTGGAGCCTTCGTCCACCACCCAAATGTTGTCTTGAGGATCGACGCGCACGGCATGCGCCTGAACAAAGGCATAGAGGTTTTGGCCGATCTCGCGCACATACTTCCCATTCTGGTCGAATTCAAAAAGACGCGAGCCGGAGCGCACGAACACACGATTCGTTCCCGTGGTCACATTCACCGACCCCGTCCGCGTGTATACGAAAATGTGCCCCTTGGAATTCGTGGCCACGCCCAGGACCTCTCCCAAATAGATATCGTCGGGCATTTTCAAAAAATTGGGCGTCGAATCGTAAGCAATGTCGGGGATCGACTGGCCCATGAGCGGCATCCCCACTAAAGCCGACAACATGCAGATAAGAAAGAGCAGACGCTTCATAAAATCCTCCTGAATCTTCTCTGCGGCTCCCGAACCCGAACCTACCTCGAGGAGGTTTGTACCTGCCTGGACGACGTTTGCACCTGCGGATGCAAGGTCAGCTTCTGGACGCGCCAGCCCGTAATTTCCGCGGTCAGCAGATCGTTCTCATTTCGGCAATCCATGGCGTGAACAGTCGTAAATTCCTTCAATTGCTTGCCCGCCTTGCCAAACTTGCCCAGCACCGTCCCATCCAACTCCATTTTGTAGATTTCGCCGCTCACCGCGTTCAGCCGCGAATTGTTGTTGTCCGGATTTGAATTCGAGCTATAGAGATACTGGTGCGGTCCCGGCGTGATGCAAAGCGCCCACGGCGCCCCCACATTGTCGTATATGGCCTTCACGGCAAGGTCGTTGCTCAAGACTTGAATTCGTCGATTCCCACGATCCGCCACATACACGTTGCCGTTCGCATCCGTCTGAATCGAGTGCGGCGTATTGAACTGGCCGGGCCCCGTCCCTTTGGTGCCTATGGAATTAATATACCGGCCGTATTTGTCGTATTTCACCACCCGTGAATTCGTGTAGCCATCGGCGATGAAGATATTCCCGGCAGCATCCCAAGCCACGTCTGTCGGCCTGCCGAACCGATAGGGCTGAGGAGGAGGCGGAGGTGTATTGGGGGGCGGAGTCGCTCGTACGCCGCCGTTGAACTCGGCCCTTCTGCCGAGAAGCATGGCCACTCGGCCGTCCGGGGTGAACTTGATGACCATATCCGTACCCTCATCGATGACCCAGATGTTGTCCTGGGGATCGACGCGCACGGCGTGGGCCATCTGGAAACCATAAAGACCCTTGCCAATCTCGCGCACGAACGACCCGTTCGGATCGAACTCATACAGGTGTGAAGTGTCGCCGCCTCGGGTATAGACAAAGACGTGCCCCTTAGAGTTTCTGGCCACGCCGATGCCTTCGCCGAGGTACATACCCGTGGGGAGCTTCAGAAAATTGGGAACGGAGTCGTAGGCGATCTCCGGGGCCGCTGCGAAGGCCTTTGCAGGCGCCGGAACGTTTTGTTGAGCCCAGGTCAAGGCAACCGTCGCAAAGTTGAATAGGAGTAACGCCGATAAGACGCGAAGCTTCATAAAGCCCTCCCTCACTCTGAGCTTTCTAGAGCAAAGGCTGCCAGATTAGCGCGCGCCGTTTGCTCACTGATCGTGTCTCGAAAGCTCAGATCATTGCCCTGCTGGAACGTTTGGCAGAATCATACGCTTACTGGCAGCCCTTTCAACTCCTGATTCATGCGAACAGGACAAACCCCAGCGCCCGCACAAATCGCTCGAATTAGCCGGTGTCGGCGAGCCTCAACCGTAGGGAATCGCTAAAAGTTGGCTAGGGTAATCGCCCGATACGGCTGGCCCATGATTCCTCGTAAGTTATTGAAGTCAAGGTAGGTGCAAGTGTCTCTCCCCAATGTGACGCGGCTGCCTAATCCGCCCGCTTCGATAAGCGCTCAAAAAGTTCCACACGCGATTCTCCGGACCATCCGCCAGATATGGAACGAAATTCTCAATGACGATTGCGTCGACTTGGCCGCGGCGATGGCCTATTTTTTTGTGCTCGCCCTCTTCCCATTTTTCGTCGTTCTTGGCGCCTTGGCTGGATTTCTTCCCTACTCCAATTTGTGGAATCAGGTATCGGACGCAATCATCGAACACTTTCCCGCCGAAGCCCGCGGTCTGGCCTTTCAAACCTTATTGAATCTGGCACATAGGAATGGAACTTTCCTCTCCCTGGGATCCATCGCTATGGCCTGGACCTCTTCTTCTGGGATCGTGTGCCTCATGGAAAACCTCAGCCGCGTGTACAACGTCGCCGAAACGCGTAGCTTCTGGGAAAAAAGGTTGATTGCTTTCGGCATCGTCATCGTGACTTCGGCGTTCTTTGTCGGCTCCTTTGGCTTATTGACCGCGGGCCATCGCATCGGTTCCTTCATCGTCTACGAATTTGACCTGGGGCCTCGGTTTCGAATTGTTTGGGAGATTTTTCGGTGGTCCTTCCTGGTCGTGCTGCTGCAAACCGGAGTAGCAATCTTAGACAACGTCCTTCCGAATAGGCAGCGTCCTTGGCGGTGGGCTTCACCCGGCACGCTGTTTGCCACCGCCATGCTCGTAGCCGGCACTTCGGGAGTGAACTTCTACGTTCGGCACGTGGGCCACTACTACGAAACTTATGGAACGATTGGCGCCTTTTTCGTGCTCATGGTCTGGATCTTTGTCTCTAGCCTCACTCTCCTGGTGGGCGCGGAAATGAACGCGGTGCTCGAGAAACGCAGGTCCTGATGTTAGCCGCCAATCTCGGCCGGCGAGTCTCACCTGTGGAGGGCTAGCCGGTTCGCGGAATGCCATGATCGTGTCCCTATCCTTGATCTTGCAAGCTCAACGGCCGAAGAGCGTTGCATTTATCTTGTCGGCCATTTTCGTGTTTGCGGCGGGTGCTGTGGCTCGCGCGCAAACCCCCGCGAACCTTAATTATGAAGGCGAGACCGTTACGGCCATCGATCTGGCCTCCCGCCCGGAAGGTGACGTCGAGTTTCTGCGCTCGCTCATCATTCAGCAGCCCGGTCAGCCTTATTCCAATGCCAAAGTTCAGCAAAGCATCGCGGCTTTGCAGGCTACGGGGGAGTTCACGGCCGTGAGGGTCCAGCTTTCTCCCGTGAGCGGAGGCCTGCGGCTGATCTTTGTTCTGGAGCCCGCCTATTACCTGGGCTTGGTGCAGTTTCCTGGTGCGATACCCACGTTTAATTACACGCGCCTGTTGCAAGTGGTGAGCTTCCCGGAGGGCGCGCCATTTTTTCGCGAAGAGATGGCCAATGCCACGGGGGCCTTACAAACCTTTCTCCGGCGGGAAGGATTCTTCGTTGCGCAAGTAAAGCCCAGGACGGAGATCGACCGCGAACACAAGCTCGTGAATCCGATGTTCGAGATCACTCTCAATGGCCGCGCCAAGGTGGGCGCCATCGATTTCGATGGCATGTCCCAAGCCGAAGTGCAACAGGAGCGGGCCGCCCTGAGCTCCTTCTGGACCCATTTCGAAAAAGGACGGCTGAAGGACGGAACCACATTTACGGCGGAACGAATTCAAGCGGCCGTCAGCCGCATTCGAAATACCCTGTCCGCGAGTAACCGGCTGGTTCAGGAAGTCAGCCTGGCGTCGACGAATTACAGTCCCACGGCCAACCGCGTCGATTTGTTGTTTCACGTAAAGCTTGGGCCAAGCCTTACGGTGCAGATCGAAGGTGCGCATATATCCAAAAGAACGCTCAAAAAGCTCATTCCCATCTACCAGGAGAGTTCCTACGACTCCGATCTTTTGGCTGAGAGCCGGATGGACTTGTCCAGTTACTTCCAATCCAAGGGACATTTCGACGTCCAAGTCGCCTCAAAAGTGCAGCAAACGTCCGGCAAAATCGCCGTGATTTTCGATATTCAGAAGGGCAGCAAGCACCGTGTGAGCAAGGTCGCGTTCACGGGAAATCAAGTGATCGGCAATGCGGCGCTCCGCGCGGCAGTCGTGGTCAAACCGAAGCAATGGCTGTTTTCCAGAGGGAAATACAGCGAGACGTTGCTTCGCGCCAGCGCCGGCAAGATCGAAAACATGTATCGCGTCTTGGGTTTTCCCGACGTAAAGGTTGCCACCCGGGTGCAGGATCTGGAGCCAAACGTCAACATCACTTTCGAGATTACCGAAGGCCAGCGGGCCATCGTCCACAATTTCCAGATCGTCGGCGGCGTCGGGCTCGACACCGGCAAACTTCCGGCCCACGCTCTTCGGCTCGGCATAGGGAAGCCCTATTCCCCGGAACTGGAGCTGCAAGATCGTAACGATATCCTGGCCTACTACCTGGATCTCGGTTTTCTGAACGCCCAACTCAAGTCCACCGCGACTCCCTTTAATGGCGATAAGGATCGCGTCGACGTCGTCTATCAAATCCAGCGAGGACCGCAGACCCGCATTCAGGATGTTCTCTATCTCGGCAACGTCAGGACCAAGACGAACTTGATCGCGCACACCGCGGCGCTCACTCCCGAAATGCCGCTCAGCGAATCCAAGATGCTGGAGGCGGAAAGCAATCTGTATAACCTCGGAATCTTCGACTGGACCAGCGTCGGTCCTCGCCGGGCGGAAGAAATCACATCCCAGTTGGTCGACGACGTCGATCCGCCGGGCGCCCCGGTGCCGTCCGATGGCGGTGCTCCGGGCACTGCGGCCGGCAAAAGTCCCGAAGGAACAAGCGCGAGCTCGGTGTCCGCGCAACAGTCGCTGCCCGGCCAAAATCAATCTCCGCCGCAAGGCCAGGAGATTGACGGCCAGCAGAGCCAGGACGTCCTCGTCAAAGTTCACGAATCGGAGAGAAATTCGATCGACTACGGTGGCGGGCTCGAGCTCGTCAGCCGTGGCGGGACACCGCCCGGCGGGGCGATCGTGGTTCCCGGACTCGCGCCGATTCCGGTGGGAAGCAATTTCACGACCAGTGAACAAAGATTCTGGAGCCCGATTGGTACTTTTTCTTACACGCTGCGAAACCTGCGCGGCCGCGGAGAAACCCTTACGGCTTCCATTCTGGGCTCTCGCCTGGATAACCGCGCCACATTGACCTACGGTTTGCCCCGGCTCTGGAGCACGAATTGGAGTTCGCTGCTGAGCGCTTCGGCGGAGCGGAGCACAGTCAACCCGATCTTTGCCGATACTTTCACTTTGGGCACATTTCAGGTTCAGCGCTCCCTGAATCCGCAGCGCACCCAAACCCTCATCCTCCGTTACCAATTTCAGCACACAGTGCTCACTAACCTGCTCATTCCGGCCCTTGTCCCCCAGCGAGATCAAAACATTCGGCTTTCAACCCTTTCCGTTTCGTACATTCACGACACTCGCGATAAGCCTCTCGATGCTCACCACGGCGCTTATCAGACGCTCAATTTTGGCGTTACTCCGACAGCCCTGGGGGCCAGCGCCAGTTTCGTAAAATTCCTGGGCCAAGCGGCTTATTACGTCCCTGTGACCACGCACATCACCTGGGCCAATAATCTTCGCCTCGGCTTTGCCAAAACAATCCTTTCCAGTTTCGTGCCGCTGAGCGAGGAGTTCTTCTCCGGAGGCAGCGATACCCTTCGCGGGTTCCCCATCGATGGCGCGGGACCCCAGCGGCCGGTCGTGGCATGCGGTAATTCCAGCGACGCGGCCACTTGCACCACTATCTCGGTGCCCGTCGGGGGCAATATGCTCATGGTCTTGAATTCGGAGCTGCGTTTTCCAATCCCTCTCAACCTTCCGTCGGTGGGGAAAAACCTGGGCGGAACGATTTTCTACGACGGCGGCAACGTGTACTCGAACATTAATCTGCCCTTACTTTGGAGGGAATACACCAATAGCGTGGGAGTTGGAATTACCTACCAAACGCCGGTCGGCCCGGTGCGTTTCGATATCGGCCACCTGCTGAATCCCATAGCGGGCATCAGCTCGGTGCAGTTCTTTCTTACCTTGGGCCAGGCCTTCTGATGAGCGGCGCGCGCAAAAGGCAAGGCATGAACTGGAAAAAGGCTGCGGCCTGGATTGCGAGCGCGATTGGCGGTGCGATCGCCGCCGTCATCTTGCTGGTTCTGTTTGGCGCTTTCCTGATTCAGCGGAATACGTTTCTCCATCGCTACCTGCTCGCCAAAATGGTTCAAATCGGCGAAAAATCCGCCGGCACGGAAATTGCCATAGGCGATTATTCGATACGATGGTTTCCGCTACAGATCGCGTTGCGAGACGTGATCGTGCGTGGCAGGGAGGATGCCCTTGCCCCTCCGCTCGCCAGCCTCCCTCGAGTCCAGATCGGCGTGTCCTGGCGCCCATTGCTGCACAAGAAAATAGAAATTACAGAGCTGATTCTCGACCGTCCGGCCGTCTATCTTGCGATGGACCCAGCCGGAAAATCGAATCTGCCTGCCCGGCCTGCTTCCCAGCAGCCATTTTCGAGCAAGCTGCAAATCGTCATCGAACATGCCGCCGTGCGAGAGGGCGATCTGCGATATGCCGATTCAGCGCGCAAGATCGACGTCAATCTGCCCGATCTCCGCTTGGACGTAAACCAGCGGGCAGCAGATCAATATTCTGGGGTCTTTGGATATGGCAGGGGCGAAATCACCGCGGACGGCCACTCCCCGCTGTTTCAAAGCGCTGAAATCAACTTCACCGCCACGGATAGCGGCATCAATTTTGAGTCGGTCCATGTTGCTACCGATACGTCACAGCTGAACGCCTCAGGTAGCATGCAGGACTACTCCAGCCCCGCAGTGCTCGCCGATTATCAACTGATGTTGTCAGCTTCCGAACTGCACAGGGAATTGCCGGCAGTGCCTCTTTCGGCCGGAGAGATAGACCTTGCCGGATCGCTCAGCTACCAGGCTGCTGCCGGCGCATTGCTGCAAGCTCTGAAGACGTCCGGCCGCGTCTCTACTCCAGCGTTGCAGGCGTCTCTACCAGACCTGAAGTTGAACGGCAAAAGGCTCTCGAATCGCGATTTGAGTCTGCGCTCCCTTTCCGCAAACTATTCGCTGGAAGGCGGAAACTTGCAGGTCAGGGCGCTGCGCACCGAAGCCATCGGCGGAGTGGTTCGCGCGGAATTCAGCGCGCAACGCCTGATGGCGGTTCCGGCATATCAGCTTTCTGTTTCGGCCGAGGAATTGTCGCTGGAGCAGATGGAGCGAATCGCTCGAACCGGCATGCCGCCCTTGCGGGGAACCGCCAACCTGCAGGCGAGCGCGCATTGGACCTCAACGATAAAGAACGCAGTCGCGCGCGCCGACGCGGCCATTACCGCATCGATCGATTCCGTCCAGTCCGTGCCGAACCCCGCAGGGCAGGTCCTGCCCCAGTCGCTGCCTCTAAATGCGGACCTTCACGTCGCCTATGATGCGCCTCATTCCACACTCACGGTCACAAACAGCTCGGTGGCCAGCAGCGGAACAACGATCACCGCCAGCGGCACGGTAAACGCCCATTCGTCGCTATCGGTTCACGCCCGCAGCATTGACCTGCGCGAAACGGATCTGCTGATCGTTTCCGTGCGCCGGATTCTGAACGCCTACGGGCAAACAAGCTCTGCGGGTTCCACGCCGCTCGATCTGCGGGGAACAGCTTCAATAGACGCCCAAGTAGAGGGGCAAATTCAAGATCCCCGGATCAGCGGCCACCTCGAGGCCGATGCTCTGGAAATTCGCCAAGCCAGTTGGCCTCGCATTCAAGCCGATTTCGATGTCAGCGCGTCATCGGTGACTGTGAGGAACGGACTTGCCGAAACCATGAATCACGGCCGTTTGAACTTCGCGGTGGCCACCAGCCTCCAACACTGGTCCTACAGCGCCGAGAATTCAATCGCTGCGCAACTGCAAGCCTCGCAAATTCCGGCCGCGGATTTGGAACAACTTGCCGGGATATCGGCGCCTGTCTCCGGCACCTTTTCTGGGAATGTCTCCATTCGAGGCCCGATCGATAACCCCATGGGCGAAGCCTCGTTGGAATTGCGAGACGCCTCGCTGTGGGGCGAGCCGGTTCGCAGTCTTGTAACGCAGCTTCGCGCCGCCGATAAAACGATTTCGGCACAATTCACGATTGCCGCTCCTGCGGGAACGATCAGCGGAGAGGGCCAATTCGATGTGCCCGGCAACAAGTATCGAATTTCGATCGGCCATTCCGTGCTTAATCTCGGCCAAGTTCACTACTTCGCTTCTCGCGGCAGCATCGAGGGGACTCTGGGAATTGAAGCCCATGGCCAAGGAACACTGAAAGCGCCGCAACTCGATCTCACGCTTGACGGTGAGCAACTGAATTTCCGCAATACGCCTCTCGGCTCGATGAGTGTCCAGCTTCATATCGCCGACCGGCAGGCGAATTTTGACCTGACCTCAAACATCGAAGGCGGCCAAATCCACGCTACCGGAAATGCCGGGTTGGTCTCTCCCTACATCGTGCATGGAAATTTTCAACTTCATTCTCCTGAATTCGGGCCCCTCCTGGCGACCTACATGCGCTCGGCGCCGGCCGACCTTCGGGGAACCGCGGATGTAAGTGGTGAGATCGATGGTCCCTTGGCCGAGCCTCAGAAAGTAAAGGCTGACGTGGAGCTATCCACGCTCGATCTCGCTTACCAAAATCTCACCTTAGCCAGCGCCGGCCCGGTTCGCTTGAACTATGCTGATCGCGTTTTAACGATTTCACAGGCTGAACTCAAAGGCACCGGGACGGACTTCAAATTTGGCGGAACGATGCCCCTCGCTGGCTCGGCGCCCCTGAATATTACGTCCACCGGCTCGGTCGACCTTCACCTCCTCAACGTTCTTGGCGCCAACACGCAAGCTTCGGGAACAGTCCAAATTGATGTCACCGCGCAGGGAGCGTTGAAACAACCTCAAATCGGCGGCACGATCGAGATGACCAACGCCGCCTTCATCAGTGACGTCGCGCCCGTAGGCGTGGATAACGTGAACGCTCGCATAGCGCTGAAAAATAATCGCCTGACCATTCAGAATTTGTCCGGGCAAATGGGTGGCGGAACGTTTTCCGTGAGCGGCTTCGCCAGCTATGCCCCCGTCTCGTTTTCGCTTCAGGTCAGCGGCAAATCGGTGCGCATCCGATATCCGCAAGGAACGCGGGCGCAACTCGATGCCGACCTCACCTTCGGCGGAACGCCCGCCGGTTCGCTGCTGAACGGCCGCGTCACGATAGATCAGCTCTCCTTCACGCCGGACTTCGATCTGGCAAACTTCGTCGCCCAATTCAACTCCTCTGGCGTTTCCGTGCCCTCTCCGTGGGAGCAGAATACGCGCCTGAACGTGGCCGTGGCCTCGAGCGATGTGCTGGCCCTTTCCAGCAGTCAGTTGAGCTTGCAGGGATCGGCGGATTTGCGTGTCGCGGGAACTGTGGCGGCGCCCGTCGTCTTGGGAAGATCCACGCTCACGGGCGGATCGATCATCTTCATGCACAATGTCTATCAAATCCAAAGCGGCACAATTGTCTTCGCCAACCCGGTCCGCACCGAGCCGACGCTGAATCTGTACGTGACCACGACGGTGGAGAGCTATGACATCACGTTGAACTTCCTTGGCCCGCTGGACCGGCTGCGCACCAACTACACCTCCGATCCCGCCCTGCCCCCGGTGGATATCATTCACCTCTTGGCGTTCGGCACCACCACCGAAGAAGCCGCCGCAACCGCCACGCCCGCTTCGCTCGGCGCCGAATCGCTGATCGCCAATCAACTGGCGGGCCAAGTGAGCAATCGCCTCGAAAAACTTACCGGCATTTCGCAACTTGAGCTGGATCCATCGCTGGGCGGCAACAACAGCGATCCCGGCGCGCGCGTCGCCATCCAGGAACGCGTCGCCAGCAATATCCTCTTCACTTTCGCCACCGATCTGACGAATACCCAAAACGAAGTGGTGCAAGTGAAATACCAGACCAAGGGACGTTTGTCGTTCACGTTGACACGCGACGAATATGGTAGTTACGCGCTCGAGATCAAGACCCGCAAGACCTTTTGAAGCTTCCCATCCGAGCGGATTCCGCAGGTTCCGAATATAATGAGTATATGAGCCCAACAAGGGACGTCCGCGGCCGCTTGCTGAACGCGCTCCGCTGCCGCTGTCCCAATTGCCGTCAGGGTAAGGTTTTCAAAGGCTGGCCGAATCGTGTCTTGCCGAGATGCCCGTCTTGCGGGCTCGCCTATTTTCGCGAATCGGGCTACTACCTGGGAGGCATGATCATCACCTACATCCTCACTGCTTTCATCGTTGTCATCCTCTACCTTGTCTCACTGGTGCTTCCGGGCGTGAGTCATTTTTCGGAAAATTTCACGTACGCGTTCTGGGCCATCCTCGCAATTTCGCTGACGCTCGTGCTGATGCGCCCTGCTTACAGTTTATGGCTGTCGCTGGATTTCTTGATTGATCCCTGGGTCCCGGATCAGCCGAAATAAGCCCTTAGGCCCTGGCTCCAATTATCCCTGATTAACACCCGATTTCCGAGCGAACTTCGCTGATGGGCTTGCCTTTCCAGAACTTCTCCCAGTTGTCGATGGAGCTTAAGGAACGCACCAGCATGCGGTCGATATATAAATTCCCATGCAGGTGATCGATCTCATGCTGAAGAATCCGCGCATACCAGCCGGAAGCGTCGATTGTTTTTGAATTTCCACGGTGATCCAGGCACTCCACGCGCACGCCGTGAGAACGCGGAACTATGGCAAAAAATCCCGGCAGGCTCAGGCAGCCTTCGAAAAACTCCGCCGTTTGGTCCTCGTTATTGCTGTGAATGCGGGGATTGATAACCACATGGAATGCAACGGGCCGCCGCTCGCGCAGCTTCAGCTGCTCCGCGCTGACGTCCTTGAGATACTCCTTGCAATCTTCGATGACGGCCAGCTGAAGGCTTATGCCGATCTGCGGGGCGGCCAAGCCCACGCCCGGCGCTCCGCGCATGGTCTCGCGCATATGGCTGATGAGGTGTTGTATCTCTTTGCTCCTGATCTCTTGTGGAGAAAGAGCGCGCGCCTGCTGCCGGAGGACGGGTTCTCCCGCATGAACGATGGGTAGAATCATGATTCTCCTTCGACGCTAGAGTAGCGCGCCGAAGGAGAATCGCCAAAACCGCTGCGCCCTGCGCAGGAAGGGCTATCGCGCCGTAACCGCCGCGCTCTCTTTTTCGATGGGAGCGCCCACCAGGTTCCCCCATTCCGTCCACGATCCGTCGTAATTCTTTACCCGGTCATAGCCCAGCAGATATTTCAGCACGAACCAGGTATGCGAACTGCGTTCGCCGATCCGGCAATAGGCGATGATTTCGTCCTTGCCGCTTATGCCCCTGGTTCCATAAAGCTGCTGCAATTGATCCGCGCTCTTGAAGGTGCCGTCTTCGTTCGCTGCCTGCGCCCAGGGAACGTTAGCCGCGGAAGGAATGTGCCCGCCGCGCTGCGCGGTCTCGCTCATGCCGGGGGGCGCGATGATTTTGCCCGTAAACTCGTCCACCGACCGCACGTCCACCAGATTCCCGTGCGTGCGGTTCTCCACGATAGCGAAGACGTCTTCCTTGCGGGCTCGCACGGATTCGTCGGGGCCCGAGGCGTGATAAGTCGCGGGCGCGACTTTCGGCGCGTCCGTAGTCATGGGGCGTTTCTCCTCCAGCCACTTCTTGCGTCCTCCGTTAATCAGGCGCGCGTCTTTGTGGCCATAGTATTTCAATTGCCACAGAGCGTAGGCCGCGAACCAATTGTTGTTGTCGCCGTACAGCAATACGGTAGTGTCGTTGGAGATGCCGGACTTCCCCAGCAATTGCTCGAGCGCCGGTTTGGAGATCAAATCGCGGCGCACGTTATCCTGCAGCTGCGTCTGCCAATTCCAACCCACGGCTCCGGGAATGTGGCCCTGATCGTACGCGCTCGTATCGACGTCCACCTCTACCAGCCGGATTTTTGGGTCGTTCAGATGCTGCGCGGCCCACTCTGTGGATACCAGGACTTCGGGATGCTTGTATTCAGCCATGCGTAATCTCCTCCAGACGGAATTGAGTCCAATAAAAAAACCCATCGTCATGCATTCTGGCGATGGGCTCTTCAAGACAAACGCGATTTGGAAATTGATCTAGGTCTCAAGCCCCGCGCCAAATGAAATCGGCCGACAACAACGGGCCAAGTTGTAACCTGACGCGCTGAAACCGCAGGGTGCCATGAGCTACAAGCTACACCCAAAGGCAGCCATTGGCAACGACGACCCCGACCCATCCGGCAGTCCCGTTAGTCGAGGTCGAGATGAGACTGGGCCAGTGACGTAGGTGGGTACTGCGGGCGGAGAACGGTAACCTCGTCGCCATCTGCGATGAACGCGGCGTGCGCCAGCCCCAAAAATAATCCATGATCCAGGACGCCAGAAATATCTCTGAGCCTTGCGGCCAAAGCGGCCAAGGCGGAAGGATCTCCGATGAGCCCGAAATCGCAATCCAGAAGATAGTTTCGCTGATCGGTAAGGAACGGCTCATTGGGTTTCCGCTGGTCCATGCGTAGCTCCGCTTTGCCTCCCAGCTCCGCGACGTCGTCCATCACCCAGGGCGCGGCGAAGGGAGACACTTCCAAGGGAACACGCCGGCGGCCGAGCTGCGACACGCGCTTGGAGGAATCCGCGATCACAAAAAAACGCCGCGAATGCCGGGCCACGATTTTTTCGCGCAGCAGCGCGCCTCCCGCGCCCTTGATCAAGCTGAGGTCCGGAGCGATCTCGTCGGCGCCATCGATGTCCAGATCGATGCGCAGGCCGCGCCGCGGCCCACAAATCCGCAGGCCAAGCTCCGCCGCCCTGCTTTCGATGGGTAGGGATGAGGCTACGGCTTCGATCGTCAGGCCATCGCGGCGCACCGCCTCGGCGAGCAACTCCAGAAAATAGGTCGCCGTGGATCCGCTTCCCAGGCCCAGGATCATATGGTTGCGAACGTAGCGCAAAGCGGCATGCGCCGCCGTTCGTTTTTCTTGTTCGAGCTGTTCCGGCGTTTTTGAGGAGCTCACGCCTCAAGCATATACTCGAACCGCCGTGCGCGAACCATCGGAGAAGCTCAGCCAAATCGTCGCGCCGCGCCGTCTCCGCGTACGGCGCCTGCGCCGTAGCGAACTCCCTACCCCCACCCTGGCGCTGGCCCGCTTCCTGATCGGCAAGACCCTGGTTCGCGAACTTCCCGCCGGCAAGATCATCGGCCGCATTGTGGAGACAGAGGCCTATCCGCCGGGAGATGCGGCTGGACACGCATTCCGAGGCGAGACGCCCAGGAACCTTTCGCTATTTCTAGGACGCGGCCATGCCTACGTGTATTTCTCCTATGGTTTCTTCTGGCTGCTCAACGTCAGCAGCGAACGGCCCGGCATCGGGGCCGGCGTTCTCCTGCGCGCTCTTGAAGTCGTGGACGGTTTCGGCCTTATTCGGGGCGCCGGCGAAAAAACGGCGCGCCACTCCGATCTCGCCCGAGGTCCGGGCAGGCTTGGCCGCGCGTTGCGAATCGATAGGCTCTTCGACGGCGAGGATCTATGTGCCAAAGGCCCTCTCTGGCTGGGGACGGAATTATGGCCGCGGAAAGCAGTTGGCGTAAGCGTGCGGATCGGAATTTCGCGTGAGATCGACCGGCTGTTTCGATTCTATGAACGCGGCAATCCTTCCGTAAGTGGACCTCTTCGGCTCCGCGCGTAATACGCGTTGGCCCTGTTTGAAGCGGTTCCAAGGGCGGCTATGACTTTAGGTCAGTGTGGGTCGGCTGCGGTCCAATGTCCGCTCGCGCGAATGTTCACTTCGACCATATCGCTCGCGCGGAGGATGAACGTGCTGGGGTTCTTCAATCCCCAGGCGATATAAGGAATTGAGAAATCGGAGTCCAAAGTGACGCTCGAGCCTTCGCTCCTCAGCGTGACGGGAATTGCGATTTCATGATCCTGGCCCAGAAGGCGGAACTCTCCTTTCACTTCGACGTGCGAATCGCCCTGCATCTCCACATGCCCTTCAATATCGTGCGGGGAAAAGATGATCTCCGGATACCACTGGCTCTCGATGATCTCTTTGTGCATTCTTGAGTCGCGGCCTTTGTTACCGCTTTCGCCGCTCGCCGCGCTAACAACGATCGAGCCCGCGGCCTTCCCCGTCGCGGCATCGAAACTCACTTTTCCGCTGGTTAATGTGAAGGTGCCGTGCACGGTGTGCAGAGAGGACCTCAGCGTAAAGTGGACGTCGGATTGTGTCGGATCGAGCTCCAAAGCCTTTTCTTGAGCGAACGCCGGCGCGGCCAGCAATCCCACCAGCAGAACGAAAGGTGCTAAGGAGCGCGCCAGTCGGGCTCTCATCGCTTCCACGCATGATTCCACCAACGATTCCTCCGATGACTCGCGGTCTGCATGAATCGTTCTTTTAGCATGGGATTTACCTCGGGCCATTGTGGCGCTTCAGCGGGAATGATTCAGCAGGGCGGTTCACCAAGGGGGTTTACCAAGAGAAAATCAGTCGCCATCCCAAGCGTACGGGCAAGTCCAGCCCACATTCGGAAAGAGCCAGCTCCCCCACTTGCGCGTTCAGCATGCGGGCAAAAAGCGAAGGCTCGGCCGCGAAAGTTCGCAACGCCCGACGCCGCCAGCGCGGATGCCCGTCCATAAAAAGCATCAGCCTGGACGTCAAGTGCGCCATTCGGCCGATGCGCTCGTGTGCCGCTTGATATGATCGCAGGTTCTCACGCTTGATCGCCTCTACCAGCGCCGCTGCCTGCCTCAGTCCCAACCCGATGCCTTCCCCCGTTAAAGGATCCACCGAGCCCGAAGCGTCGCCAACCAGAGCAACTGCGCCGCGATAAACGCGCTTCAGCCGGCGCAATGAGGCGCGGGCGCCGCGTATCTTGTTCGTGGCAGAGGCCCCGCCAAGGCGGGAGGCGAGCTCGGGGACTTGGCCGACGGCATCGTGAAATTTCAGCAAAGGGTTGCGCGAAGTGACCGCGACGCAAACCTCATCGTGCGCGATCGGAGCGGCCACGATCTGGCAATCTTTTGCCCAGTAGACCTCCACGAAATCGCTCCATGGCTCCACGCCGAAATGCTGGCGAACGCCGAAGCGAGCTCTTTCGTATCGCGTCTCCTCCAGCCCCGCCCACTTGCGCACCGGCGAACCGCCGCCATCCGCCCCAATCACGTATCGGCAACGAACCGGTCGGCCATCGCACCACAATCCGCCTTCCTGCTCTGGCGCGATGCGCGCGCCCCACAGAAGCTCAACGCCCACGTCGGCTGCCCGCTGCACAAGCTGGGAATGCAATTCCGTTCGGCGCAGTCCCAGGCCGAAGCCGTTTGCAAACGTCGCAGCGGCACAAGTCTCGCGATCGCCGCCGTTGAAGCGGATGCCCAGAAAACGGGCAGCCTCGCCGCAATTGAGCTTGACGCCGAGCTTTTCCACCTCCGCAAGCGTGTCCGGCATCAGGCCTTCGCCGCAAGCTTTGTCGATTGGCGGCCGATGATGATCGGCCACAATCACTCGCATCCCCGCTTGCGCGGCGAAAATGGCCGTGGCCAGCCCCGCCGGGCCTCCGCCCACAACAAATAGATCGGCGCAAAGCTCGCCGCACGGATCGCCACGGAGAGTGCTGGACAGAGCGCTGGGTAGACCGGGCCGGCTCATGAACGAGTTCATCTCATGCTCTGACGTTCGCTTTGACGCATCAAGCGAGTTTAGACGAGAAGGCCGGACAAAGAGTTGGAAGCTATTTTGGCGCGGCGCAGGAGCCGATGCGTCTGCCGCTTAGCCGGCCTTGCGGCGGGGCCGCAGACCTCGCTCCGCCACAGGTTCAAGCAGCCGCAGGATATGTTCGCCCGATTCCGGATCGAAACGATAGGACAAAACCGCGTCCGCCGCGGTCGTATCCGCAGCGAGTTCCAGCTCGGGATTGTCGAGAATGATGTCGCCGTTATTGCGGATGCGAAATTCCGTTCCTACTTGCATCGGAATGATAACTTCTGTGCGTTTGTCGGCCATAGGGCCTCCCCGCGGCTAAACGTATTGCGGGCACCACTACCTTTGATGCGAGAACGAGCGGTTCGTGCCCCGAAGGATTACAATTAAAGTATGCGTTATCTCGTTCGTGCGCGAGTAAAACCCGGTCGCGAGGCGGACCTCCTAGCGGCGATCGAGCGTGGCACACTTGGCTGCGGATCGGTGGCCGAAGGCGAATACCTGCGCAATATGAAGGACGCCCGGGTCTGCGATGATCGGACGACGCGCTGGGTCGAGGTGTGTTATTGTCCCAGCCCGCTGCTCGAGGAGCGGCCCTATTGGGAAGAGTATTTCGATCTCACGCGCGTCCAGGACGCGCATGATCGCCGCCGCTGCCGCGATGAAAATGGCACCGAGGCTTGGGCCTGCGGCTCCTGCGATTGTACCCAAAGGCTCGAGAAGCGGCTCGCGGAAACCGGCAAATCTTTCTTGGATCTCCTTCGCGACAAGGTCCAGGCGGACTCCGCTCGCGTTGGTGCCCGCGGAACCGGAGAAAAATGACGATTCAAGCGCGTTCCTGAAATTTGCTCTCCCCGCCCTCGGCAAGCTGCCCCAAAACGGGTAAAATTATCCAATCCCATGCCCGGTCAATTGTGTCAGTGTAATCGGAGTTGAGACTTGCGCCCTTTCCATGACGAAGCCATGCGATCCAAATCGCCGCGCATCTCTCGGCCGCGGCTGAGAAAAACTCTCGTCCTCACGACCGTTGCGGTGGCTCTGTGCGTTTTCGCGGCGGGCGGCGCTTTCCTCTCGGCGCAAACACAAAATACAACCGCTGTCTCGTTGGACGCCTCCCGCATCCTTCCCTTCCTCAATCAAACTCTTGGCTGGTATCGCCAGATGATTGCAGACCAGCAACTGGCTGACGATGCCAGTGAACAAGTGATGGTGGCGGATAATCGGCAACTCGCCGGTCAGATTGTGCGCGCCGCTTTTGACTTCGCCCGTGCGGAAGCCGACTCGGTCAGCAGCTCTTTGAAGCAAGCGCCCCCGCAAGGCGGAACCCCTTCGCAGGAACAAACCATGCTGCAGGCCGAGCAGCGCATGGATCAACAAATTGCCGAGCTTCAATCGGAACTCGGTTCCCTGAATGCCAAGCTCCCCGCCGCAGCAGGCAAGCAGCGCCAGCTGCTTCAAGCCCAGATCACCGAGACGCAAAGTGAGATCGATCTCGCGAAAACTCGTAAGAGCGCCGTTCAAAGTATGGTGGCGTTCGTCAATGGCATCGGCACGCCGGGTGAAAATGAGGGGCTACTCGGTCAGATCGACGCCTTGGCGGCTTCCGTCCCCAGTTCGACGGCAGCGCCGTCCAATGCAAACCAGAATGCCCCCAAGGATCAGCCCAACGGGCAACCGAACGCGAATACCGAAGCGGCAGGTACGCAGCCGGCGGGCATCTGGGAGCTGGGCGCGGACCTTTTCGGAATCGCTCAGAAACTGCGCACCATCGACACGGCCATAAATCAAACCGACGCCCTTGCCAAAACAGTCGCCGATTTGAGGACGCCGCTTTCGGTTCGCTTGCGGCAGCTCTCGCAGCAAGGCGATCAACTCGCGAATACTCCATCATCCAAGGACCCAGCCACGATCGCGCAGCAGCGGCAGCAAGCCGATGCCATTACGGCCGAGTATAAGCAGCTCGCGGCCATTGCCGTTCCGCTGAGCAAGGTGTCCATATTGCTCGGTCTCTTTGGAAAAGGCCTCGAGAATTGGCATACGGAAGTCAGGGGCGATGTGGGGAGCGGATTGGAACGGCTGATCGCGCGCCTCGTGGTCCTGGCCATTTTCATCGGGCTCGTCCTGGTCTTTGCCGAAATCGCCAAGCGATCCGTCTATCGTTATGTTCACGAGCCTCATCGCCGCTATCAATTTTTATTGCTGCGCAAAATCGCCATGGTGGTGGCCATCATGGTCATCGTGGGCCTGGCGTTTGCCAGCCACCTCGAATCCGCCGTGACCTATGCTGGTCTCCTCACAGCAGGTATCGCGGTGGCGCTGCAGAACGTGATTGTCGCCCTGGTCGGCTACTTCTTTTTGATCGGCAGATACGGTATCCGCGTGGGCGATCGCGTGCAAATCTGCGGCGTCACCGGCGAGGTGGTGGATATCGGGCTGGTGCGCATACAGGTAATGGAATTGGGGGGCAGCGCAGCGGACACTCCCACCGGCCGGGTGGTGGCTTTCTCGAACTCGGTGGTTTTTCAGCCCACCGCGGGCATCTTCCGTCAAATCCCGGGGACCAATTTCGTCTGGCACCAGGTCTCTCTAACGGTAGCCGCCGACAGCGATTTCAAGGCGGTGAGGGAAAGATTGCTTCGCGCCGTGCAGGGCGTGCTGGCCGATTATCACGACGAGCTCGAGCGGCAGAATCGCGCCATGGAGCGAACCCTGATTAGCCTCCCGCCCGATGGGCTGCGGCCTAAAGTTCGCCTGCGACTCACGTCCGGTGGGCTGGAAGCGACAATTTTGTTTCCGGTGGATTTGGCGCACGCCGGAGAGATTGACGAGCGCGTCACGCGAGAGCTTATGAAAGCGGTGGACCAGGAACCCAAATTGAGGCTGGCGGGCTCGGCCCCGTCGATCAGTGTGACGTCCGATCTCCCCGCGGCCGGCGCTGCTGCCGGCTAGACCGCCGCCCCGCTGCCTGCCAAGAACCGCCGCAACAGCCGCGCGCCCAACGCCACCATTCTCGGTTCACGGATTAAGACCGCGATTGTTTGTTCGCAAGTTGCAGTACTTCCGCCAAATGCAAAGCTCTTCGCCCCGTAAGCTGGGCGATCTGCTCTCGGCAGCTGAAGCCGTCTGAAACCACCAGTGTATCCGTCTCGGCTTCGCGCACTGCCGGCAAAAGAACCCTCTCGCCGATGGCCCTCGAAAGTTCATACTTCTCGCGCTCGAACCCAAAGGCGCCGGCCATCCCGCAGCAGCCCGAGTCCAGCGGCTGCAACTCCACGCCCATGCCGCGCAAGAGGGCTTCTCCGCCCTTCAGCGTCATCAGCGCTTTCTCATGGCAATGCCGGTGCAGCAACACCTTTCGATCCAGTTTGGGAGGCTGATACGCCGCGCCATGGGATTGCAAAAACTCACCGAAGAGCAAACTTTGGTCGCGCAATCGCGCGGCCCGCGAATCCTTGGGGAATAAAGCGCACAGTTCGTCGCGAAATACCGAGGCGCAGCTCGGCTCCAGAAAAACAATTGGAAGCCCGGCATCGATTTCATGAGCGAACGCCTTCATGATTCGGACCAGGTACTCTTTTGCGCGATCGAGCATCCCAAAATCGTAGAGCGGCCGTCCGCAGCACAGATGCGCCTGCGGAACGTTCACCCGGAATCCCGCGTTCTCCAGGACTTCCAGCGCCGCGCGTCCGATCTCAGGGTGAAAATAGTTGGTGAACGTATCCGGCCACAAAACAATCTGTGGCCGCGCCGCGCCGCTCTTCGCTCCGGCCTCCGCCTCCGCCGCAACGGAATGTTTCCGGCCTCGCGCCCAGCCTTGAAATGTGTGGCGAGCGAATCGCGGCAGCTTTCTTTCGTTCGGCAGATGCAGCAAAACACGGATCAGACCTTCGAATCCGGGCGCGTGGCTCAGCAGATTCGCTATCCTCGGAGAGAGCGAAGCAAGTCGCGCCCAGCGGTCGATCGTTCCGAAAAACCCGGCATGCAACGGCCTCCGCCTGCCTTCGTAATAGTGCGAAAGAAACTCGGCGCGATACGTGGAGATATCCACGTTCGTAGGACATTCCGATTTGCACGCCTTGCAGGAAAGGCACAAATCCAGCGATTGCTTGACGTTCTCATCCCGCCAGGCGTCCCGCACGATCTCCCCTTGTAGCAGCTCAAACAGCATGTGCGCGCGGCCCCGCGTGCTGTGCTTCTCTTCCAGCGTCACCATGTAGCTCGGGCACATCGATCCGCCCTGCGTCTTTCGGCAATCCCCAAGCCCCACGCAGCGTACCGTCGCCTTCGCGAATGAGCCGCCGTCGTTAGGGAACTGGAAATGTGTTTTCACTTGCAGAGGCTTGTAGTCGGCTCCCAACCGCAGATTCTCGGTCGGTAGATAGGCGTTCACCACTTTGTGCGGATTCATCTTGTTCGCCGGGTCCCAAACGGCCTTGAATTCGCCAAACGCCTTCACCAATTCCGGCCCGAACATTTTCGGCAGCAGCGCCCCTCGCGATTGTCCGTCGCCATGCTCGCCCGAAAGCGAACCCCCGTAGCTGACCACCAGATCGGCGGCGCGTTCCACGAATTCGCCATAATTGCGAATGCCCGGCTCGCTTTCGAGATCGAAGCTCACCCGCATATGAATGCAGCCGTGCCCGAAATGGCCGTAGAACGCGGCGCGGTAGTTGTATTCGTCGAGCAGTTTGCGGATGTCGCGAAGATAGGCGCTCACTTTTTCCGGCGCCACCGCCGCATCGTCCCATCCTTCCCATTCCGGCGGCGCGCCGGGGGCCGCGGCAGCGGAGCGCGCGCCAGACTCGCGTATTTTCCACACCCATTTTGCCTCGTCGCTGCTGTAGAGCCGCACATCCGGCGAAGCAGGCGACCGCTTCAGCCGCTCTGCTAGTTTCATCGCCAGCGCATTTGCCTCCCGCGGGTCGTCGGATCCAAATTCCACCAGCAGAATCCCTCGTCCTTCGGGAAGCACCTCCAGGTTGGGCGTGCCCTTCTTGCGAAGCCCGTCCACGATGCTGCCTTCAAACCCTTCCAGTCCGATCGGCCGAAACGGCAGGATCTCCGGCACCTGCTCGGCCGCGATGAAGACGTCTGGATAGCCGAATCCCAGCAACGTTCTGTGTTGCGGACTCTGGATGAGCCGGAGCTTGGCTTCCAGCACCGTGACGCAGGTTCCTTCGCTGCCCACCAGCGCGCGCGCCACGTGGAAGCCACTCTCGGGCAGCAGTTGATCGAGGTTGTAGCCCGAAACGCGCCGGGGAATTTTCGGATAACGCGCGCGGATCAGCTCGCCGTATCGATCGCGAATCGTTACCAGCCTGGAGTAAATCTCGCCCTTGCGCCCGCCCCCGGCGATAACGGCGCTTAACTCCTCCTGCGGCGTCGCGCCTACCTCCAACTGCGTTCCGTCGTACAGCAAGACGCGGAGCCGCTCCACATTGTCCACGGTCTTGCCCGCGAGCAACGAATGAGTGCCGCAGGAATTGTTGCCAATCATTCCGCCCAGTGTGCATCGGCTGTGCGTCGAAGGGTCGGGACCAAACGTCAAATGGTGAAGCTCGGCGCGTTCCCGCAGCCGGTCCAGCACCACGCCCGGCTGGACCCGCGCGAATCTTGCCTCGGCGTCGATCTCCAGAATCCGATTCATGTATTTCGTGAAATCGAGCACCACCGCGACATTGCAACATTGCCCGGCAAGGCTCGTGCCCGCGCCGCGCGGCAAAACCGGAGCGCCGAACTTTTTGCATGCCGCTACGGTCGCGATCACGTCGCCTTCGTCCCGGGGAATCACCAGCCCAATCGGAACCTGCCGGTAATTCGAGGCGTCCGCGGCATAAAGCGCGCGGCTGCCGCGGTCGAAGCGCACTTCTCCCCCCACCGTTTTTTGCAGTTCCTTTTCCAGTTCATCCGCTGCGGCAAACGAGTCCACCGGCTTCGCGTGCGAACTGAGCGGTAAAGGCGGGAACGTTTTCAAGGGGTCTCGAGTTTGGGAAAGATGAGGGAAAGATGAGGAATGTTGAGCTTGGCCATCAGACCGCCGGTTGCACCGCGGGTTCGGCATTCACCGCCGGCTCGCTGGGCATCTCCTCGGTTTTCATCCAAACCGCGAGGATGGCGCCCAATAAAAGAAAGCCGATGCTCCCGTAAAACGGCAATTCCCAGTTGCCGGTGACATCGATGATCTTGCCGGCCACCAAGGGCGAGATAATCGCTGCCAGTGCCGATCCGGAATTCATGAAGCCGCTGGCGAAGCCGGAAAAGTTCGGAGCGATATCCATCGGAATCGCCCATATCGGTGCGACGGTGAACTCAGCGAAAAAGAACGCCAGGCTCAGGAAAATGGCGGCGGAGGTCAAATTGTGAACCAGGACGATCGGCAGCATCATCACCAGAGAACAAAGGAAGCCGAATATAATCAGGTTACGGCGCGCCTTCTTCCGGTCGCCCGTTTTCTCGAAAATACGGTCGCTGACCACGCCGCCCGAGAAGTCCCCCAGCACGCCTCCCAGAAAAACGCCCCCGGAGAAAAACGCGCTGTGATTCAGGTTCATGCGATAGTTGTGCAGGAAAAACTGCGGCACCCAGGCCAGGAAAAACCATAGCGTCCAGCCATAGCAAAAATAGACCACCGTCACCAGGCTCATCCGCCGCGCCAGCCGCAGGAAAGGGACCGGCTCCTTCGCGTGCTCGTTCCTCGATCGAGCCTTCGCGAACACATCCATCTCCGACGCTGCCATCGAATCCCGCGTCGATTCCTGCATCGATGCCCGTACCGATGCCTTCATCGAGGGATGCTCGGCGGGATCGTCCCGAAAGTACCACGCCCACGCAATGGCCCAGCCCAGGCTCACGATTCCGAGAACTACAAACGATCCTCGCCACGCTACGATGGCGATTAATCCCGCCACGAGCGGAGGCGTGAGGGCGTTCCCCAACCTCGCCGCCGAATGTGTCATTCCTTGCGCGAAGGCGCGCTTCCCTTGCCCCATCCATGTGGACATCGCTCGCGTTGCCGTGGGCAAAGCAGACACGCCGATGCCCAGCATTACCCTGCCAAAAATCATGCCGGCCATGCTGTTGGCCAGGCCCATAAATATCGTTGCCGCGGACCAGATCACTGCGAATACGGTAAGAGCCACCCGCGCTCCCACGCGATCGCTGATCCAGCCGCTGATGATTTGGCAGGCTAGGTAAGGGTAAGCGAATGCCGAGAAGATCCAGCCCAAATCGGTGTTGCTGAGATGCAGTTGGTCTTTGAAGGCGCCGGCCGCGGTGCTCACGTCTACGCGCACCATGTAGTTCAGCGCATACATCACGCAGAGCAAAGCCAGCACCACGGTGGTGGCCGGAATGCCTTTTCGCTTCGGCGATTCCGTCTGTATCGTTTGCACTGTCTCTCCGCTGAACGTCCCGCCCGCGATTTACGAAAGGGAACTATCGCGCCGCTTTCGCCGGTTCGCTCTTTGAGGCGGGGACCAGCAGATTCAGCGCCGCCATCACGCCGCCGTCGCAGTGCGGTATGCCCGCCAGGCGCAGCCCCATCTCGATTCCGCTCAGAGTTCCCGCCAGCATCAAGTCGTTAAAACTGCCCAGATGCCCCACGCGAAAAACCTTGCCGGCCAGTTTTCCTAAACCGGCTCCCAGCGACATATCGAAATTTTCCAGGATGATCTTGCGCAGCCGGTCCGCGTCATGCCCCTCCGGGGCAAAAATCGCCGTCATGGAGTTGGAATATTCCAGCGGCTCCTCGCAAACGATTTCCAGTCCCCAGGCGCGCACCGCCGCGCGTGTGGCCTCGGCATGCCGCGCGTGGCGGCGAAAGATATTCGCGAACCCTTCCTCCCGCATCATTTTCAGCGCCTCGCGCAGGGCGAAAAGAAGATTGGTCGCCGGCGTGAAGGGGAAAAAACCGGCCTCGTTCTGATGGAGCATTGCCTGCCAATCCCAATAGGATCGCGCCAATTTGGCGTTCTTGTTTGCCGCGAGCGCTTTCTCGGACACGGCGTTGAAGCCTAGCCCGGGAGGCACCATCAACCCTTTCTGCGAGCCGCAAACAGTGACGTCCACCTCCCATTCATCCATGCGGTAATCGATGCAGGCCAGCGACGAAATGGCATCCACGATCAGCAAAGAGGGATGCCGCAGGCCGCTCATCACCCGCCGTACTTCCGGAACGCGGCTGGCTACGCCCGTGGAGGTTTCGTTGTGAACCACCACCACGGCCTTCACCGCATGACTCCCGTCGGCGCTCAGTCGCCGCTCGAGTTCCGCGGCCGATGCGCCTCGCCGCCAGTTTCCGGGAACGTAATCGACGTTAAGGCCCAGCCGTTCCGCGATTTGCTTCCAAACATTGGAAAATTGGCCGGTCTCGAAAATGATCACCCGATCGCCCGCGGAGAGCGTATTGACGAGCGCCGCCTCGCACGCTCCCGTCCCGGACGAGGGATATACGATGACGTGACCTTTGGTCTGAAATACATCGCGTAAGCCCCCGAGCACCTCCAGGCCGAGTTCGGCGAACTCGGGTCCCCGGTGATCGATCACCGGCTCATCCATGGCCCGCAGGATGCGGTCCGGAACGTTGGTAGGTCCGGGAATCTGAAGAAAATGACGGCCAGTGTGAATCATTTCATCCTCGATTAGAGCAACCTCCTCGCATTTATATCACATCGCCCACCGCGTCTTCCCATACGCGCGTTTCTCACGGCATAGGGGACTGCAAGCGCGAGGAGCATGCGCATCGCGGCGAAGCTTGCGCTCGAATCGGTTCTGTTTCGCACCGGAACACACCAACGCGTACCGGAACAGCCCATTAGCGTTTCACTGAAAGGCGTGCGGTATCTCCTTTGTTGTCAGCCCCTCCCGCATCGAGATTCTGGCCATTCCCGTGCCCTTGTATCTCCGTTGATGTAAACGCATGGGCAAAGGGGAGGGCAAAATGGGGGAAAGCATTATCGAACGGGAGATCGGCACGGACCAGGAGACCATGGGGGAAGTACGCCTATGGCAAGCCGTGCTGCTAAGAACGATCCAGGAGTGGGTTTCTGGGCCGCTCCGACAACAGCGCCAAGCGGAAACTTATCTCTTCCATGACAATAAGGATTTTCCAAGGGTGTGCCAATCGGCTGGACTGGACCCGGACGATCTGCGAGCGCGGCTGACAAGGATTCGCAGCCGGCAGTCGCACCAGACTGAAGCGATCGCCGCCTAGAGCCGGAACGCGCGATCGATTCGTTCTCACGCGCCTTGCGGGCGGGACGCCACCGGAATCATTCGCCCTTTTTCCAGCGTGAACACCAGCCCGCGCCATTCGATGCGGTTGATTGTAAAGCTTCGCAGCCAGAGGAAGAACCAAAAGAGATCGTGCAGGGGCAGGAGCCATAGCTTGCGCCGAACCACTGGATCGCCAAGTCCCCAGACCCCCACCACGTATCCGCTGAATAATCGAACCGCGAGGTAAGCCAGAATCCAGACTGCCCTTGCAGTCCATGAAGGCGCCAGAATCGCCGCTGCCGCCGCCCACGCGATGCCTTGCGTCATCAGCAGGCCGAAATGGCCTCCCGGCCGGATGTGCCGCAATCCCACCAGCCAGCGCAACTCGTGGCGAAGATAATCGCCCAAGCTCTCCGAGGGAAACTCCATATCGACGGGATCGACCGTAAGCTCTACGCGATATCCCTTTTCCGCGACCCGCCGCCCCAATTCGTAATCGTCCGAGTGCATATCCAGCAGCGGAGCAAAGCCGCCGATTTCGGCCAGCCGTTCGCGTGGAATTGCCGCCGTCGATCCCATCGTAAATTTCAGCCCTTCCAGCGAGCTTGCCGCCAGAGCCGAACCCGAGAAGGAAAGCGACCCCATGGTGTCCATGATCGCGCCGAACGAGGGCGCCTCGATTGCCCGATAGAGCGCGGTAACCGCTCCCACCTGCGGATCCTTGAATTGCGCGGCTACCTTGCGCAGGTAGTCCGGCGCCACCCGCACGTCGCTGTCGGTAATGATCAGCAGCGGGTAACGAGCCTCCTCGGCCAGCCTGCAAAGTTTCCCTACTTTGTTGTTGGTTCCCTTGGTTTCGCCGCCCACCACCAGCCGGGTAGAGACTTCCGGGAAATCGCGCATCAGCCGCCGCACCACCGGAGCCGCGGGATCCTCTTCGTCGCTTACGGCAAACAGAATTTCGTACTGGGGATACTCCTGCCGGCAAAAGCTGGCGAAATTCTCGTAGGCGCCGCGATCCAGCCCTTTGAGCGGTTTGAGAATACTCACTCCCGGAAGGTAATCGCCCTCTGCCGCGGTAGCGCGATGCCGGGAAGCTCGAAAAAAGCGCCATGCCGCCCAGGCGCTGAAAAGATAGAAGGCCATCGGCGCCAAGGCGGCTACATATACGATGTCGCGAATAACGCGAAAAAAATCCACGCCGTGCGGCAACGCTGGCATTTGATCCACCCACGCCAGCGCCACCCCGAAGCAAATGAAGATCACGCCGGCCCAGCGCACCGCGCTCAGCCGTTCTTGCAGCAGGAACTTTGCGCCCAGCGCGCCCGCCACATACGCGAGCGACGTGGCCGGAACCACAAAGCTCACCGGATACCACGAGAGCATGGTCAGGAAGGCGTAAAACGACACCGCCATCAAGCCCACCGCGATCCACAGCCACACCTGGCGCAGCGAGCGAAGCAGTACCCCATAGATCGCCGCGGGCGAAAAATCGCGCACCTCGCCGATCTGCTTCATCGCGTGGGTAAGGCTGATCTCTCCCAAGGTCCCCGTGAGTACCACCACACCGAGGATGAACGCCGTGCGCATGGAGGTTCGATCAGCTCAGGGAACGGGCGGCAACAGCTTGCGGCTCAGTCGTTCGAGGAGGCGTGCGGCTTACCAGAAAAACTCCAAACACAATCAGCAGGATGCCGATTCTGCGCGTCACCGGCACCTGATCTCCCAGCCAGATGTATCCCAGCACCGGCACCAGCGCGTACGTCACCGCCGAAAACGGCATAACGAAGCTGTAGTCCGCCCAGGAGAGCACTAGCATGTGGCAGACCATGAAGAGAAGCATGCAGCCGATGCCCAGCCAGATCGTGCCGCTGGTGAATGTGTGGAAGGCTCCCTGCCAGATGGCCGCTCGGCTGGAGAAGTCGATCGTCCCAAGCCCTTTCATGCCCTTGTCCAGAATCGTATTCCCCACTGATCCCAGCACGATCATCAGAATCAGGAAAAAATACGTCTTCGCTTTCAAATTGGCCGAGGAAGCGATCTGGTCCATATCGGGAGATGTTGAATCCGCAGCGCCGGCGCTAAGTCGTCGCGCTGCCCACAGCTGCCGGAGGAGCCGGGGTCGTCTTCTTGCGGTCGTGCAGGAAGCGGAAAAACTCCACGCCCTCGCGTAACCGCCGCTTCATCACCTCGGGGCTCCGCACCATGCCGCCTACCAGCGAAAAGATCTTGCGCGGTCGGAAGTAAAACTTCCGGTAGAACTCTTCCACCGAATTAAAAATCAGCGTGGAAGAGAGCGTGGGAAAATTCAGCGCGGCAATCTGCACGCCATGCGTATCCACCAGTTCGCCGGTCTGAATCTGCAGCCAGCCCTGCTCTTGCGCCTGCCGGTAAAGTTCCGTGCCCGGATAGGGCGCCGCCAGCGAAACTTGGATCGTCTCCGGCTCGATGTCGCAGGCAAAGCGGATGGTTTCCTTGATCGTTTCCGGCGTCTCGCCCGGCAATCCCAGTATAAAGGTGCCGTGAATCGTGATTCCCAGTTGTCTGCAATCGCGCGTGAACTCGCGCGCGATATCCAGCCGCGTGCCCTTTTTGATGTTGTTCAGGATCTGCTGATTGCCGGATTCGTATCCCACCAAAAGCAGCCGCAGCCCGTTCTCGCGCATGATCTCCAAAGTCTTCCGCGGAACGTTTGCTTTGGCGTTGCACGACCACCGGATGCCCAGCTTCCCCAGGCGGCGCGCAATCTCCTCCGCGCGCGGCAAATCGTCGGTAAAGGTGTCGTCGTCGAAGAAAAACTCCCGCACTTGCGGGAAATATTTCTTCGCCGCAGCCATTTCCGCTTCCACGCTGTCCGCGCTGCGCACCCGATAGCGGTGCCCGCCCAGGGTCTGTGGCCACAGGCAAAACGTGCACTTCGAGCGGCAGCCCCGTCCCGTATAGAGCGACACATAAGGATGCTGCAGGTACCCGATAAAGTAGTTCTCGATCGTCAGATCGCGCTTATACACGTCGATCACATTCGGCAGCGCATCCATATTCTCGATGGTCGGCCGCGGCGCGGTCATGCGAATCTGCCCGTGATCGCGATAGGCGATTCCGGGCACCTCGTGCAGCGGCTTGCCCCCGGCAATGTCCGCGCAGGTATAGTCGAATTCGCCCAGCGCCACCCAATCCACCGCCGGCGCGCCATTCAGGGATTGCATAGGCAGCACGCCGACGTGGGCGCCCACCATCCCTATTTCGATTTTCGGGTTCTCTTCCTTCAGGCGGGCGGCGAATCGCGCGTCATTGCCAAAGGATGGCGTGCTGGTGTGCAGCACCGCCAATTCATAGTCGCGCGCCAGCGGGGCCACCTGATCGACGCTAAGCCCATCAGGGGGCGCATCAATGAGACGGCTCCCCGGAACCATCGCTGCCGGCTGTGCCAGCCATGTCGGATACCAAAACGAACGAATCTCGCGTCGCGCCTGATAGCGCGAGCCCGCGCCGCCATCGAACCCTTCGTAGCTCGGCGGGTTAAGGAAAAGGGTATGCTTCACTCCGGATGTCCTTTCCGGATGCCCGTTCACACTTCTAGACCGGTTACACCCCGGAACACAAGCTCCTATAGTTTACCCGACTTCGCCCTGATCGCGGCAGCCCATTCTACCGGAGCCGCCCCTTTTGCCGCGCCAAGGGCAGCGGCGCTGGTTTCCAGCTAGGGAACCGCTACTGAAAAATCTGAAGCAGCTGTCCCGTAGTACGCAGTAGATCCAGCTCAGCCTGCTGGCGGGCGAACCCTGCATCGAGCAGAGCGATGGACTTCTCCTCCGCGTCCAATCGCCCGCTTTCCAGATCGCGAACGCTGGCGTGGCCCTGCTGGAATTGCGACTGCAGCACCTCCACGTTCTGCTGCGCCAGCTGCAGTTCGAGGCGCGCCACCTCCCGCGCCGTCTCCGTCTCCCGTTCCTGCCGGGCCTTGTGGCGCACATCGAGCGAGATCTCCGCCCGCTTGTTTTCCGCCTGCAGTTGCGAAGCGGTCAGATCGGCTTGCGCGAACGCCACCGCCGCCCCCGTGTGCGATACGAAAACCGGAATCCGCACATCGATCCCGGCGATAAAATTGTTGCGCTGAAATTTGTTGAAAAATTGGTCGTAGTTGTTGAACTTTGCCAGCAGGTTGTACTGTCCGATCAGCCCGACCGTCGGCCAGTATCCTCCGCGTTCTCCTCGCAACCGCAGCTCGCTGGCCATGCGCACCGAGTCCGCCTGCTTCACCTCCGGGTTATCGCGCAGTGCTCTTGTCACCAGGTCGTTGATCGTTTGATCCGCGGCTGCGGGAATATCTTCCCCCGTCACTTCCAGGGCCTGGTCCGGCTCGAGCCCCAGCAGAAATCGTAACTGGTCCGCCGTGGTCTCTTCCTGATCCTCGAGTTGCGCCATTCGCTCTTCCACTTGAGCGGCCGTCAATTGCGCCCGGGTCACTTCGATGGGCAATTCAAAACCCGCCTCCATCCGTTGCCGCGTATAGTCCAGAATTTTTTGCGCGCTCTCCCGCTCGCTCCGCACCACGTCAAGCTGTTGCCGTACCTTCGCCAGTTGCAGATAAGCGGATGCCGCGCGCTCGATTACGCCGTCGCGCACCGCGTCCACCTGCAGCCGCTGCTGCTCCGCCTTCTGCTCGTCCGCATGCACGTCGCCCCGCGCCGGCAGGTTGAAGAGGTCCTGGTTATAGGTAAGGTTGAAGAGAGCGGGCGCGCCCCCTGCGGCCAGAATCGGGAAGCCGCTGGTGTAAGCCACGCCCGATCCCGCAAAGAAACTGGGCAGAAACTGTGCGCGCGCGACGCTCGATTCTTCGCGGGAGGACTGATATTGCAGGCGCGCCAGCGACACTTCCCGGCTCTTTTGCACCGAGTTCGCCACGGCTTGTTTTAGCGTGAGTCGCACCGGCGGTGGCTGCTGCCCGCTCTGCGCCATTCCGGGGCAAACCGCCGCGGCCAGCGCCAATGGCGCGAGGAACGCCAGTCGTCTTGGCCTGATGCGCCGCTTCGTCTCCCCGATCTGCTCACGGCGCTGGACATATTTCTGTTCTCGCTGCATCGCGCGCTCCCCTCCCGATCTTGCTTATTCGTATCGAAGCGATTCCGTAGGTTGTAGCCGCGCCGCTTTCTCGGCCGGCAGGTAGCCGAAGAACAAACCCGTCGAGCAGGCCACCACGAAGGCCAGCACCACGGACATCCAGGGCACCGGAACGCGCAGATTGCCTGGCAGAAGCGGCCGCACCAGGACCGGAATCGCCAGCGCGATCACCACCCCCAGAAGCGAGCCTATCCCGCTGATCAGCATCGCCTCGATCAAAAACTGATAGAGGATCTCACGATACCGCGCCCCGATGGCCTTGCGAATCCCGATCTCCCGCGTGCGTTCCGTCACCGTCACCAGCATGATGTTCATGATCCCGATGCCGCTCACCATCAAGGCGATGAATCCGATCACCAGTAGAACGATGGTCAGCGCTGTCCCGATGCTTCGCGCCGCGTCCAGGATGGCGCTCAAATTCTGCACCACGTAAGTTGCGTCGCTCGCATGCCGGCTGCGCAACAGGTCTCCCACCTGGGTGGTTACCAGCGGCACGTCCTGGGGACTGTCCGCCTCGGCATAAAGAATCTCCACGCCGCTGTCCCCGGTGTAGTCCTGCATCAGCGAAAAGGGCACCAGCACCGTGTAGCGCTGGATTTCGGAGAGCCCAAACGTTCCTACCCGCTCTCTGAAAACGCCCACAACCGTAAAGCTGATCTCTCCCACCCGCAGGCTTTTTCCGACCGGATCTTCGTTGGGAAAAGTGAGGTTGGCCAATTCATCGGTAATCAAGCAGACTTTGCTGCGCGACTCTTGGTCGATCTCGTCCAGAAATCGGCCTTTGAGGATCAAGAGGTTGCGGATTACCTGGAAGCCTTCCGTGGCCCCGAATAATGTCACCGCATGCTCGCTCCCGCCGACCACCACGTTGCGCAAGAGCGGCAGCGAGGTCGCTCCCACGGCCACCACGTTGGGAAGCGTGGTCTTCACCGCCTCCATGTCCCCCAGCGTGATCTCGTTGCTTCTCACCGTGGCCTGCTGCGGATTCACCTCGTAGTTCGCGTAGACCAGGTTCGCTCCCACGCTCTCGATCTGGCCGATTACGTATCCCCTGCCGGTTAGCGCTACAGTCACCACCAGGACGATGCAGGCGCTGCCGATGACCACGCCAAGCGTGGTTAGAAAAGCGCGTAGTTTGTTGGACCACAGGGCCTCGATGGCCACGCGCCAGGTTTCGCTCGGAAGCATCTCACCACCTTCGGCTGTAATCCGGAATATAGCAGAATGGGTCGGCGGGTCGGCGCTTGCGTCGCGGCTTTCTCACCTGCGCGCGGGGAATCGAATGCCGAGAACGCCCTATCGTTTCTGCAGCGCTCTTAACGATTCGCTGGCCTGTTTATCATGCGGATCCAGGCTCATAGCGGCCTGGAACTCCTGCGCCGCCTTATCTAATTCTCCTTCTCTTTCGTAGAGCCTGCCCAGCCACTCGTGCGCGGTCGAATGTGACGGCACGTTGGCATTGTCCGGCACCGTATCCAGGTAATGCCGCAGCTTCGCCTCGGCCTGCGCGGGATCGCGGTCCTCCAGGACCAGCGCGATTCCGCGATAGTAGTCCAGGCGATGATCGGCAGGCGCCAGCGGCGCTCCCGCCTCGATGGCCTCGGACATTCGCGCGGCGTTCTCGCGATCGCGATAATATTCCGCGATCTCAAAGTAGATTCCGATGCGCTCCGGCTTCATCTGCAAAATCTTCTGATACTCCACGTCCGCCTGGTCGAACTTCTTGCGTGTTACGAAGAGCTCCGCTTGCGCCAGCTCTCCTTCGATCGGATCCACGCCGCTCAGCGCCTGAATCTGCCGCTCGGCGGCTTCCTCGCTTCCGCCCACCACGCCCGGCGCGTTCACCAGATAGCGGATCAGGTCCCTCTGAGCCTCCAGATTGTTCGAATCCAGCCGCACCGCGGTCTCGAATTCGCGGCGTGCCTTGTGCGCCATGGACAGGGATGAAAAGGGAGAAAATCGGCTGCCCTCCTGTGCTTTGCGGCCATACGCCTTGCCCAGCCAGTCGTGATACTCGGAGCGCTCCGGCTCAATGTTGTTGGCCCGTTCCATGCTCGAGATAGCCCGGTTGTAATCTCGCAACTCGTAAAAGCAGCGGCCCAGCCAATAGCGCAGCGAAGACTCCTGCGGCTCGCGCTGAATCGCGGCATTCAGCGCCTCCGCCGCCTGCCGGTATAGCCCTCCGTTATAGAGCCGTTCGATATCGGGAGGCAGTTCGCGAACCGCGCGCGCGCCCATCGGCTCGGCCAGCAGCATCGCGGCCGAAAGGGCCGCAACGAGAAGAGAAGCGAGGAAAAGAAGCTTGGTCCTCATTCCGAATCGGGATTGGCCACCCGCACCGCCATGTTGTCCCGCAGCGGCGTTCCGCCGGGCAGCGCCAATGTATCCCCCTGCTCGATTCCCGAGATCACCTGGAACTCCGTAGCGTTCGATAAGCCCACGCGAATCTCCGTGCGATGTAAGCGGTTCCCGTCGAAGCGGTAAACGTATCGATGCGATCCATCGATCTGCACCGCTCCCCGCGGCACCACCAGCGCGTCGGCCCGCTCGTTGATTTCGATGCGCACATCCACGGTTGTGTTCGGAATTAAGTCCATATCCGCGTTCGTGATCGTACACAGCAGCTCGCCCACGTTGCGCGTTCCTAGGGCCACCACCTGTCGCGGCAGCACGTCTGTCTTCCCTACCCACGTGCGTCCAGGCAAAGCGTCCCATGAGACCACCACGGTTTGGCCGCGTTCCAGTTGCCCCAGTTCCGGCTCATCGACGTAGGCCCGCACCCTCACGCTGCGCAGATCGGCCACATCCGCCAGCAGATCGCCGGTGTGCACGTAATCGCCGGCATGCACCGGCAGCGAATAGAGAGTTCCGCTCGCCGGCGCCACCACTCGCGCTGAATCCGCTTTGTCTTCGAGATCGTTCACCAGCGCCTGGGAGTGCTCCACAAGCAGCTCCAGCCGCTCTCGATCCAGGCCGGCCTGGCGCTCGAACTCCTGCTTGGCCTTGCGGGCCTGGTCCACGGCTGCGTCGGCGCGCTCCAGCGCGGCGTGGTTCTTTTCTACTTCCTCCGAGGTGGCGGCATTCTGCGCCGCCAGCTTGGTCAGCGATTCCTGCTGCCGCTGTAGAAGGTTCTGTTCCGCCGCCGCCGATTTGACGTCGCCGCCCAATTTTGCGGCCTGGTCCGCACGGCCCCCGGCCTGCGCCTCGCGAAGATCGTTTTGCTGCGAAGCCAGTTGCGCCCGCGCCTGGGCCAGTTGCGCGCGAATGTCGCGGTCGTTCATGGTCATCAGGAGCTCGCCTTTCCTGACGTTTTTCCCTTCCGACGCCACCACTCGCTCGACAAATCCGTCGAACTTGGCCCGCAGCGAATAAGGCGTAATCGGCTCCACCTTGCCGTTGCTCGAAATCGAGGACCGAAACGTCTCTCGTGTCGCCTGCACAATCGTCACTCGCGCGGCAGGCCTTCGGCTGTTCAAATACAGGAGAACCACCGCCAAAACCGTCGCCAGGCCGAGCAGCAACCACACCCGTCTGCTCAGCGTTCGCATGCGGTCCTCACTTCGCTGTATCCTCCGTTAAGGCGGCGAGTTTTCACTCGAATCGCTTAATTGTAGCAAAACCTCGCGTCTGCGCGTTCCGGGGTCGCCGCTGCCGCGCCGCCGCAATATCCTATATCCAGCGGCAATATCTCGGGCCAATCTCTCGGATGGATGGGGCATGCCGGTCGTCTTCATCGTCTCCCGTGAATGGGACCTGCGCGGCGCCGTGCGGGCCGAATTGCGCGAAGCGGGCATCGCCGCCATGGGCGTGGAGACGGTCGACGATATGGCCAGAACCATTGCCGGCGGGGTTGCTCCCGATCTGGTGGTTCTGGATGGCCAGTATTTGCACGATCCACAAACACGCCAAGCCGTGCAAAACTTGGCCTCCCGCGTGCCGGTTCTGGTAATCGATTCTCGGCTGAATCCTGCCCCGCCCCTGCCGGAAGCCCAACTCCTCTCCAGGCCTGTTCAAGTGAAAGAGATTGTGGCCAGGGTTCTGGCTAGGCTAGGCGCAGCGAGTTCTTGAGCCGCCGACTTCACTCTCTTGTGCTAATATTCCCTCCGTGAGCGAGCACCCCACTACGTCGCCTCATGCCGCGGAAAACGCCGCCTCGCGTAACGCCCCGCGCGTGATCCATCGCGTCTGTATTCAGTGCAATAACATGTTCCGCGTCACGCCAGACCGTTTTGATGCCAAGCAGTGCCCCAATTGCCACAAGGGCTGATCCTCCGAACCAACCCGGGCGAGCGAATTTATTTCCGCCCCTACATCGGCTAGAATTCCTGGCCGCCGACCCGGGAGGCGCATGCGCATCCATAGCGAATACATGACGGTTCAAACCGACCACAAGCGCGAGTTCCTGAATATCACCACCAACATCAATGCCGCCGTGGAAAAAAGCGGCATTCGCGACGGCCTGGTCCTCGTTTTCCCGCTGCACTCCAATGCAACGCTCTTCGTCAATGACGAAGAGTCCGGACTCCTGCAGGACATCTCCGAATGGGCCGATCGCCTCGCGCCGTTGGGGCCTAATTACCATCACAACCCAAGGAGCGAGAGCAACGCCGGCGCGCACCTGCAAAGCCTTCTGCTCAACGGCCAAGCCTGCGTCTCGGTGGCCAATGGAAAGCTGGAGTTGGGACCTTGGCAACAGGTGATCTACGCCGAGCTTGACGGCCAGCGTCCAAAGCGCATCCTCATCAAGATACTGGGCGAATGACGCCGCACCGGCGCCGCCATTCCCTTGCGCCCTTCGGGGCTCCTTGAAGCCGCCGGCGGCGAAATCGCTCGGATCTTGTCTATGATCGTAGCGGAAAATCTCGGCAAGGAATTTCGAGACAAAAAGCGCGGCGTCATTCACGCCGTCCGCAAGCTCTCCTTCCGGTGCGCTCCGGGTTCGGTCTACGGCCTGCTCGGCGCCAATGGCGCCGGCAAGACCACCGCCTTGCGCATGCTGGCCACCATTCTTTCGCCCACTTCCGGCTCGGCTTCCATTGCCGGCTTCGATATCCGGCGCCAACCAGAAAAAGTCCGTCAAAGTTTGGGTTTTCTCTCCACGGCCACCGCGCTCTACGGCAGGCTTACGGCCCTCGAAATCGTCGAATACTTCGGCTGTTTATATGGCCTCGACCGGCCCACTGCCCGCCGCCGCGCCCTGGCCCTTTTCGACCGGCTCGGCGCCACCGCCTTTCTCGACCGCCGCTGCGAAACTCTTTCCACCGGCATGAAGCAGCGCGTTTCCATCGCCCGCATGCTGGTTCACGACCCGCCCGTCATGATCTTCGACGAGCCCACCTCCGGCCTGGACGTCATCGCCGCAAGGACCATCGTCGCCTTTATCCGCGAGTGCCGCGACAACGGCAAGACCGTGGTCTTCTCCACCCACGTCATGAGCGAAGCCGAAAAGCTCTGTGACACCATCGGCATCATCCACGACGGCGAGCTTTTGGCCGAAGGATCGCTTCAGGATCTTCGCGTTCGTTTCGGCCACGCCGATCTCGAGGAAATCTTCATGCGCGTGGTGTGCGCGTGAGCTGGCGCGATATCGCCGTCGTCTATCGCAAGGAACTCACCGATTCGCTCCGCGACCATCGCACCGTCGTCGCCATGATCGTCGTGCCCATCCTGCTGATGCCCGTGCTCACCATCTTCGTGGGGGTTTTCTCGGCCCGGATCATCGGCAAGGCCATGCTGCAAGTGCCTTCCGTAATGGTCGTCGGAGCGGAAAACTCCCCCCAAATCCTGGCCGCTCTGCGGGCCCTCCCGGACGTGCGCATCGTGCCTGCCGCGCCCGATTTCGCCCAGGAGATTGTCGACAAGAAAGTCCGCGCGGCCGTGGAAATTCCTTCCGACTTCGACGCCATGATCGCTCGCGGTGAGACGGCCAAGGTCCGCATCGATATCTACCAGGGCGAGCTCAACTCCGGCTTCAGCGCGGACAAATTGCAGAAATTCTTTCGCGATTTTCGCGACCGCGCCGTCCTCGAAAGGCTGGCGTCGCGTCATCTCCCGGAGAACCTCGCCCAGCCCATCGTGGTGGAGGAACACAACGTCGCCCCGCCGGAAAAGGTCAGCGGAGTGGTGCTCGGCGGGCTGGTGCCCTATTTCGTCATCATCCTGGCTCTCACCGGCACCATGCACCCGGCCATGGATTTGACCGTGGGCGAAAAAGAACGCGGCACCATCGAGACCATCCTCGCCAGCCCCATCTCCCGCGCCACCCTCGTGGTCGGTAAATTCCTGATGGTGCTCACGGCCTCTCTTTCCACCGCCATTCTCGCCATCGCCTCCATGGGCCTCACGCTCGCCGGCGCGGGAAAGATGGTCGCAGGCGTGCCCCAAATCAACGATATGGGGCTGCAGCTCAACGTCAGCCTTCGCGCTATCTTTTGGGTTTTCGTGATGATCGTGCCCCTGGCGGTTCTGTTTTCCGCTGCTCTCTTGGCCATCTCGCTCTTTGCCAAGAGCTTCAAGGAGGCCCAGAGTTACCTTTCGCCGCTCACCGTCGTCGTGATCGCTCCGGCCATCGTCGCCGTGCTTCCCGGCGTGGAGTTGAACGCGGCCCTCTCTCTGATTCCCATCGTGAACACCAGCCTGGTCAGCAAGGAGATCGTCAGCGGCGTCTATCATTGGAACTACATCGCACTGATCTTCGGCTCCTCCTGCCTTTATGCTGCTGCGGCCCTTTGGGTAGCGGTCCGCCTTTGCCAGCGTGAGGACGTGCTCTTCCGCACGTAAAGAGGAAATCAGCAGTTTCGACGGAGCAGAAGTCGCTTTGGCTGCTCGCGTCACGCCTAACGCAACTCCGCCGCGTTGCTCAGCCGTCGTACGGTCTCTCGCAGTCGCACCGCCAGATTGGCGATCGTCTCCAGCCGCTCCACCGCTGAAGCCGGCAGGCGATCTCGCCTGGCCAGGAGCATCTCGGCATTGCCCAGAATTCCTGTGAGCGGATTATTCACCTCGTGCCTCAGAATTTCGCCGAAGTCGCTGCTGCGCTCCTCGCCCCGGCTGCTGGAAAGTCCCAAGCCGTCTTCCGACGCCAGCCTCCTGCGCCGCTCCGCCAGGCCTACCGCCACGGGGACGAAATTGCCGGTCCGCGCGACGAAATCCGCCGCGCCCGACGTGAGCAGAAAGGTAAGCTCGGTTTGCCGCTCCGGTTCCGCCACCACGATCACCGGGCCCACTTCCGCGAGCCAGTTCACCGCGTTTTCCAAGCCCTCCTTGGACCGGTCGTCTATCCCCGATTCATCCAGAAGAAAAACGGAAGCCTCCTCCCGCCGCTGCCGCACTTCCGCGAACCATGCAATCGGCCGCAAGTGAAAAGATTCGCTGGCATTCTGAAATTCGTTTACGTATTCCCGCGTTAACTCTGGATTCCCGCAAATAATCTGTATCAAGTGTTCAGTGCTCATATGGTTTCCCGTGATCCCAATGGAATGGATTTCCTTCCGGCTCGTCTCCTTCCGTTCTGGAAGGAGGTTGGCCTGCTTTTTCCAGCCTCCGTGCCACCACCCGTTTCAGTTCGTCCACCAAAAACGGCTTGGCCAGGTAAGGCAGCCCGCAACTGCGCAAAAAATCCACGGTTTTCGGAGCCAAAGTATCGCCGGTGACGAAGAGCAATCTGTCCTGCAGCGGGTTTTCCTCGCGCGCCAGTTCGCCGTAGAAGCCGCGCCCGTCCAGATGCGGCATGCGCAAATCGCAGATCAAGAGGTCATAGCGATGCGCCCGCGCCAGTTCCAGACCCTGGCGGCTGTCCACCACCGTATCCACGCGGTAGCCCTCTTCCCTCAAGACATCCGCGATCAGCTGCAGCACCGTCGGCTCGTCTTCCACCACCAGAATCCGCGCCTGGCGCGCCGTGGCTGGCCCGGCCTGCGTGGGAGCGCCCGCCCCGGCGATCAGGTAGAGCTTCTCCGCGATTGCCCCGGGCGTTGAACTTGGCAGCTCCATCGTGAATACCGCTCCGCCCCCTGGCCGCGCTCCCACGGAAATCTCGCCGCCGTGCTGCTGCACGATTCCGTACAGAATCGAAAGTCCCAATCCCGTCCCCATGCCTGCCGGCTTGGTGGTGAAAAAAGGATCGAAGATGTGCAGGACCACTTCCGGCGCCACGCCCGGTCCATCATCGGCCACCTCCAGCGCCACCCGTGAGGCGGAAAGCTGCCGCGTTCGGATCCAGACGTGGCCGTTCTCCCGGATTTCACGGATGGCCTGCTCCGCGTTCAGCATCAGGTTCAGCAGGGCCTGCTGCATCTGCGCCGCGTCGGCCACGGTTTCCGGCAGCCTTCGATCCAGATCCAGTTCCACGCTGATGTTCTCCAGGCGCAGTTGGTACGCGCGGAGGGCCACCGTGCGCTGCACGATCTCATTCAGGCTTACGCTCATGCGCTCGCTCGTGCGGCCCCGCGCGAAGAGCAATAGATTGCGTGCAATGCGCCTGGCGCGCTCGGCCTCTTCCAGAATATGTTGCGTTTCCCTTTCGCACTCTTTCGCCCGCCTCTGCACCAGTTGTGCGTAACCGAGAATGCTCGTGAGCGGATTGGTCAACTCGTGAGCGATCCCTGAGAGCATCTGCCCCAGCGCCGCCAGCCGCTCGCTGTGGAACAGCCGCGACTCCATTTGCCGCTGTCCGCTGATATCGCGATAGATTTCCAGCCATCCCCGCGGCTGTTTGTATTGATCCAGCACCGGCCGCGCGTACCGCTCCAGAACTTTTCTTTCCGGAGTGATCATTTCAAGCTCGTCCCAGGCCGGCTCGCTGTTCTGAAAACGCTGCCGCCATCGCGCTGCCATTCTGTCGGAGTTCGCGAATTGCGGCGACACGCTCGAAACCACTTCGTCTAAATGAATCAATTCCCGCAGCCGCTCCGGAGCGTGTCCCAAAATTTCGGCCAGACGGTCGTTCACCGCCCACAGATCCCCGCCCGCCCCCGCCAGCAGGATTCCGCAGCTCACCGAATCGAGCACTGTCGCCAGCACCGCTTCGGTTTGCCACTCCGTATCGGCCTCGCGCGAACCAGCCCGCGCAACCCTCCCGCCCTGCTCGGCCCGGTCCGCCTGCTCGGCCCTTCCGATAAGGTCCGCGCCGCGATGGGCCGGAGTCCGCGATCGATGGGAAGCAAAATAGCGCATAGCCTGCCTGTAGCTCCGTACGCGGCGCTGAATTATCGCGAGCTCTGCACGATCCAGTAACCCACCAGCGCCGCTGTTCCAAACGTTGCGGCGATCTCCACCGCGAGTCGGATCCCGTGATAGTGCAGCCGGATTTTCTTGCGCATGTGCAAGTTCACCTGCAATTTCCATGCACAGGCTTGGCCAACCGGCGAGAAAAGTTTTTCGCAGAATCAACATCTTGGAAGAAGTTGAAGTGAACAGGTGGGCGCGCATTCCCAGTCCGATACATGAGCGGCGAAATCGCGTTCCCGGACGGGAATCTGTTCAAAAACTCTAACGGAAATGATGTACGCGCCGAGCGTAGCGGCGAACCGGCGTCGAGCGGCGAGTGTCAGATCGATCGAGTGTCAGATCAATTCGGAGCGCCTTCGGCGCCATACTGCTTCAGCTTGCGATAGAGCGTGGTCTTGCCGATGCCCAGCAGTCTCGCCGCCGCCAGCTTGTCTCCGTTGGTCTCGCGCAGTGCGCGCAAGATGGCCCGGCGTTCCATCTCTTCGAGCGTGGTCAGCTCGTCGGAATCGAGCGAGCGATCGCTGCCGCCTTGTTGCAGATTGGAGGGAAGATCTCCCATGTGCAGAATGGGCCCGGAGCCCAGCGCCACCGCGCGCTCCACGGCATTCTCCAGCTCGCGCACGTTTCCCGGCCAGTCGTAAGCCATCAGCCGCCGCATGGCGTCTTCCGAAATCGTGCGAATCGGCCGCTGCGGATCGCTGAACTTTTCGAGAAACGAGCTCACCAGCAGCGGGATATCGCTCTTGCGCTCGCGCAGCGGCGGCAATTTCAGCTGCACCACGTTCAGCCGGAAATAAAGGTCCTGCCGGAACCCGCCGGTGCGAATGGCCGATTCCAGGTCGCGATTGGTGGCGGCAATGATGCGGATGTCGATGCGCACACGTTCGGTAGCCCCCACCGGGCGGACCTCGCGCTCTTGCAGCGCCCGCAGCAGCTTGGCCTGCAGGTCCACCGGAAGGTCGCCAATCTCATCCAGGAACACGGTCCCGCCGTTGCCCGTCTCCAGCAATCCCGTGCGACCGTGCTGCGCCCCGGTGAAGGCCCCTTTCACATAGCCGAATAGTTCAGACTCGATCAGCGTGGGAACCAGCCCCGAGCAGTCCACCGGAACGAAGGGCTTCTTCTGCCGCACGCCCATGAAGTGAATCGAGCGCGCCACTAGCTCCTTGCCCGTTCCGCTCTCGCCGAGAATCAACACCGGATAGTTATGCTGGCTGACCTTTTCGATCATCTTATATAGGCGCTGCATCTTGGCGGAAATGCCAATCAAGCCACCGAACCCCGGGCGGGTTCGCAGTTGCTCGCGAAGAACGCGATTCTCGTGGTCCAGCTCCACGCTTTGTATCAGCCGCTCGATCTTGGTGCGCAACTCCTCCACGTGGAAGGGCTTGGTTACATAGTCTCGCGCCCCCAGCCTCGTGGCCGTCACCGCCGTCTCAATGGTCCCGTATTGCGTCAGCACCATCACCGAAGTATTCGGCTGGATCGTGTTGATGCGCTTCAGAAGCTCCAGCCCTCCCAGTTGCGGCACCTTCAGGTCGGTCATCACGATGTCCACCGGAGACTGCTCCAGCAGCTCCAGCGCTTCGTTCGTTGTGGACGCCGTGTGGACTTCCAACCCCATCTCGGAGGCGATGTCTCGGCACAACTCTCGTGTCGCGTCTTCATCGTCCACGATTAAAATCGAAAAACCTGTGGCGGTGCTTTTGGCGCTGGCGGGCTTGGCTTCGACGTGCATAGTACTTCCTCCATAATCGGAGCAAGAACTGGACCAAAAGACCTGTCCGAACTCCTTACTGGAGAACCGTTTCGCCCGGGGAATTGTGGTGGTGTATACCGAAAAGGGAATTATGTCAATCAATACTGGTATACAAGTCGAGTTAAGCTCCAGAGGCTCTTGTTCTTACGATATCGGGAATGCGCCATGGACCAATTCGGAACACTTCAGCCAGTCCGCCGCGGTGACAGCACACGCCTCGCCAATCCGCCGGGTCTAAAATAGCCCGCTCACGATGCCCAGATTAATCACAAAACCGCTGCGATCGTTCAGACCGCTCAAATTCAGCATGTAGCGATAGCCCGCGTCAATCGCTAGCTGCGGCAGGATGTAAAACCGCACGCCCCAAACGCCATCGACGGGATTACGCGCCCCGAAAGTGGTATCCGGCGTCGCCGCGCCGGTAAACACCAGCCCGGTGTACTCGCTCATGAACTGAAGCCGCTTGGCCGGAAACAGAATAAAGCCGCTGCCCAGATGGATCTGGTCGGCCAGAGTCAGATCGCTCACTCCGCCGGAGCGGGGATTGCTGGTGAACTCATATCCGAAATTCGCCGCCACCAGAACCAGATTCAAGAAATTTCGGCTGGTGGCCACCGATACCATGTCCGCGAATGCCCCGGTCTGCGTGCCGTTTCCCAGCAGCGTGTTCACCGTATAGCGCGTCGGAATAATGGCGTCGTTGCGAATGGAAAGGCTCAGCGGCGCTCCGTTTCGCTCGGAGAGCAATCCGAATTTCGCTCCCACGGTCACGTCGCCGGGGCCGGAGTCGTTTCGCGCCACGAAAGGGAAATCCTCTACGTATGCGGGACTCTGGCCCGGCCCCAGGTTGCGGTAGATGGTGTTTTGATATTGCGGAAATTGCATCAGGTTGGGAGGCGTGTCCAGGCTCAATTGGCTTGGGTCGCCGACCTGGGTGGCCACTTCCGGCTGGAAAACGGTGTAAAGATTCACCCATTTCCGGTAAGCCCACCCCACATTGATCCCGTAATTCGATACCACCACGCTTCCGGGCATGCGCCCGAAGCGATTGCCATAAATCGAAAAGGACCATCCCGATTCCAGCATTTCGCCTGTTTCCACCGTAAAAAGGCCGATCGTTCCGCTGGTGCCGGGCATGGGATTGGTGTCGATGTTGGGGAGCCTGGTCGTACCCACGGGCGCCTGCTGCGGCGGCGATGCTGTCTTCGCGGCAGGTGAGGCGCTCTCAGCGGCTGGCGTAGCCTCGGAGACTTCGACAGGTGAATTGCCGGCGCTCTGCGCTGCAGCCGGTAGAGCGCCGGCCGCCAGAACCGCGCCGAACGCCACAAAAAACGCCGTGTGGCGGAAGGCAGCTCTCAGCAGGAGCCGCAGGCCCCCAGGGCCTCGCCCATCACTTGTGAGCATAAGAACGTGTTGGCGGCATCGATAGGGACGGTGCGTTCACGAAGAGGCAAAGAACGGAGTCAAAAGGACTCCCAAAGTATAACGCGATAAGGAGATGCAAATGGCCTGAATTTTTGTTGCTTCCATTCCGGCATCGGCCCCACGTGTCCCCCGCGAATGTTTTCGAGCTGTGTCCAACGGGCCCCTTACCTCCCTGCACTAAAGCAAGTTAAGGCTGAATCGCGCCCTCGGGTTGGCATTATTGGCTTCCTGCTGGTAGATTCAGTTCATCGCCGAAAGGGTTTATGCCAGCGGATCCCAATAAATCAGCCGACCGCGTGCTTATCGTTGAAGATGAAGAGAATGCGCGCCGCGGCTACGAGGCTTTGCTCCAGCGCTGGGGCCTGGATGTCTTGGGCGTTCCCAGTGCGGAAGACGCGCTGGCTCGTTTCTCCGACTATCATCCCTCCGTTCTGATTGCGGACGTCGAGCTTCCCGGCATAGACGGCTTGACGCTCCTCGAGCGCCTTGGCGACGAACTGGCCTCCGTTCCCGCGATTATCATCACCGGCAAGGGCAGCGAAGAACGCGCCGTGGCCGCCATTGAGTCGGGCGCTTTCTGGTACATCGAGAAGCCGCTCAAAGGAGCCGTCCTTCGGGCGCTACTCAACCGGGCTCTTGGCAAGGTCCACGATCAGCAGCAGGTGGCTGCGTTGCGCCGGCAGTTGCGGGAGGCTGGGCGCATCGGAGAACTTGTCGGCGCCGCCAAACCGATGCAGGACGTCATGCGCCTGGTGGAGCAGGTTGCTCCTTCCTCCGCCTCCGTCCTGATTACCGGCGAGACGGGTACAGGCAAGGAGATCCTGGCCCGCACACTGCATCAGCTTTCGCCGCGCGCCGACCGGCCCTTCGTGGCCATCAACTGCTCCGCCATCCCGGAATCGCTTATGGAGAGCGAGATTTTCGGGCACGAGCGAGGCGCCTTCACGGGAGCCGCCGAGCGGCGCATCGGCTGCTTTGAGCTGGCCGATGGCGGCACGCTGCTTCTGGACGAAATCGGCGAAATGCCGCCGCCCACCCAGGCCAAGCTGCTGCGGGTGCTCGAGGACCGCAAGGTCCGCCGCCTGGGCAGCAAATCCGAAACGCCTGTGGACGTGCGCGTGCTCGCCGCCACCAATAAAGATCCCGAGCAGGCTGTTGCCCACGGGCTCCTTCGGCAGGACCTGTATTTCCGCCTGAACGTGTTTCACATCAATCTGCCGCCCCTGCGCGACCGCAAGGAAGATATCGCCCCCCTCGTCGAGCACATTCTGCGCGATCTCAATGCCAAGCACAGCCGGCAGGTTCGCGGAATCAACTCGGAAGTAAACGAGCTTTTTCACAGCTACACCTGGCCGGGCAACGTGCGCGAACTGCGCAATGTTCTCGAGCGGGCCGTGATCGTCTGTGACCGCGAGCTCATCGGTCGCGCCCATCTTCCCTCGGATTTCGGCCGCACCCATGCGGCCGCCGCCTCCGAACTGTCGTCCCTGCGCTTCCCCGTGGGCACCACGGTGGACGCCATGGAACGCGAGCTGATCATGCAGACCCTCGCCGCTACCAATAACAAGACACGCGCCGCCGAACTTCTCGGAATTAGCCTCAAGACGCTGCATAATAAGCTGAAAGAGTACGAAGCGGACCGGGCTGAGAGCCGCTGAAACGCGATCCATGCGCCTGCGTTTGAAGACCAAAATCACGCTGATCATTGCCTTGCTCGTTCTGACCGTGGTCGGGGTCACCTCCTGGCTCCACGTTTTGACCCTCACTCGCCAGGTCATCCAGCAAGCCGACGGCCGGGCCAACCTCGTGGCCCAGCAGGTTTTTTTCCAGGCCCAGAATGCCCTGGCCGACGCCGCCACCGAAGGCCGCGTGCCAAAATCGAATGGCCCCGAGGACTTGCGGGAATATGTGCGCACCGCTCTCGATGAGAATGCCGCGCTCACTTCATTGATTGATGCCGAAGTGGGTAACTCCCTGCTCGTCTATGAAGTGACCATCGTGGACCTGAATGGAACCGCGCTGATTTCTAGCGACTCTTCTCTTCCCGGACGCCAGGTTCTCCCCCGTCCGCCTCTCAGCCAGTTGCTTAACGCCGGTTTTATTCAGCAGCTTCGTTTGATCTATGGCTCGCCGCAGGCCTACGACGTTTCCTATCCTTTCAAACTGGGCGCTCCGGGACGGCAGGTGCCTTTCGGCGATATTCGCGTGGCCTTGCACACCGGCCTGCTGGCCATCGAGATCACGCCCGCCTTGCGTTCCGCGATTTTTCTGGCCCTCATTTCCGTGCTGGCTTCCGTGTTTCTGGCCGCGGTCGTCAGCAGCGTGCTCCTCGCGCCGGTCGAACGCATCTCCGCGCAACTGGATCGCATCTCACGGGGCGAATTCGACCAGAAGCCGCTCGAACGTGGCGACGAGTTTGGACAAGTGAGCACCAAGATCAGCCAGATCGGATTGCAGTTGCGCGGCGTGCGCGAGATTTTCAGCACTTTGCGGGAGAACCTGGACCAGATCCTCGGCGGTCTGGAGGACGGGCTGCTCCTGTTCACACGCGATGGCCGCGCGGTGATGGTCAGCCCGGCAGTGGAGAATTTCCTCGGTTCGCCCGCCGACCAGTTGCTCGGCCACACCGCCAGCGAGATTTTTCCGCCGCGCCATCCCTTGCGCTCCGCACTGGTCCTCTCCGGAGATGAATTCGAGCCGGTCGCAGCCGCTGAGGTGAACGTTCCCGCCGCCGACCCCAACCTTCCCCCGCAGCGCATCGGCGTCAGCGTGCAGGTGATCAACGAAGGCGGAACGCGCATGGGCGCCTTGGTCACCTTGCGCGACCTGGAATCGCTCGAAACCATCAGCCGCCAATTGCAGGTTTCCGAACGCCTGGCCGCGCTCGGGCGCGTCACCGCGGGCGTGGCCCACGAAGTGAAGAATCCGCTGAACTCCATGCGGCTTTGGCTGGAAAATCTCAAAGAGAATCTGCCCGCTGGTGATGGCGTGCCGCGCCAGGCCGTTGCCGTGCTCGATAGCGAAATCGACCGCCTGGACTCTGTGGTCAAACGCTTCCTGGATTTCATGCGGCCGCAGGAGTTGCGGCTCGAGGAGACGCGCCTCGACGAACTGCTCGATGAAGTCGCCGCCATCGGCCGCCCCCAGATGGAACGTTCCGGCATCGAGCTGGAGAAAAAGTACGCCAAGCTGCCCCCGGTTCGCGTCGACCGGCCGCTCCTGACGCAAGCTCTTCTCAATCTGGTTTTCAACGCCATTCAGGCCATGCCCTCGGGCGGCAAACTCACCCTCGGTGTGGAACGCCGCGGCGAGTCCGCCGAGATTCGCATCGGAGACACCGGCCAGGGCATCGCCCCGGAACACCGCGCCCGCATCTTTCAACTCTTCTTTACCACCCGTCCCGGCGGCAGCGGCATCGGCCTGGCCAGTTCCTATAAGGCCGTACAGTTGCACGACGGCAACATCGATTTCGATTCCCAGGTGGGACGAGGAACTACTTTTCGCATCGAATTACCGCTGGCTCATCCTTTGGAGCCGGCGGCCTCGCGCGTGCGGGACGCCAATGGCGCCCTGGCGCGGAACGCATCATGAAGCTGCCCATCATGAAGCTGCCCAACATGAAGCTGCGCGACATTAAGCTGCAAACGTTCAGCGTCGCGGTCCTTCTTCTTGCTGCCGCCGGGCTTTCCGGCTGCCAGCGGAATATCGTTCGCGCCGAGCCGCCGTCGGTTACCTCGCCGCCGGATAGCGAACCGTTCCCTCAACCCACGGCGGTTCAGCAGCCCGACAATCCGCCCGCGGTGCCGCCGGAGGTTGCGACGCCGGCCGAACCCGTCCCCTCAGTTGGAGGGCAGCCGCGTCCTCGTGCTCCCGTGGAGGTGGAGGCCGCCAAACCCAAGCCGGAACCCGAGCCTCAGCCGCCGCAGATCGCCCCGCAGCTTTCGGCCAAGGCTCAAGCCACCGCGGTTCGCACCACCACCGACGATATCCGCGTGGCCGAACGGAACTTGCAAACCGCTTATGGCCGCCAGCTGAATGCTTCCCAGAGCGACCTGGTCGAGAAGATCTCCGGATTCCTGGCGCAAGCCCATGAAGCCATTCGTACCGGCGACTGGGTGCGGGCCCAGAACCTGGCTCAAAAGGCTCAGGTGCTCTCGGCTGAGCTGGTCAAGTCCTTCTGAAGACTCTCCAACACTCCAAGCGCCGCGGCATTTCCAGAAGCGCTCCTCCCGCATACTCATAAGACCGCGCCAAGGCTGTTAAGCCCAAGGCTGTTAAGATGGACCCATGCCGTCGCACGACGCCATCGTCATCGGCGCTGGCCTGATCGGCTCAGCCATTGCCCTGCGCTTGGCGCAGGATGGCCTCCGCGTCGCCGTGCTGGAAAAAAATGCGCCGGGGCGCGAAGCTTCCTGGGCCGGTGCCGGCATGCTTTCGCCCGCGCCCGATAGCTCGGCTTCGATTCCGCTGGTTCCCTTCGGCCGAGCCAGCCTGAGTCTCTATCCCCAATTTGTTGCCGAGGTCGAGGAGATTTCCGGACGCCGCGCCGGTTACCGTAAGGATGGCGCCATCGAGCTGCTTTTCTCCGCCGATGCCGAGCGCGAACTGAGCACCCTCATTGCGTTGCATCGCGCCCTGGGACTGCCGAGCGAGCCCCTTCCGCTGGATGAAGCTTACGGGGCGGAGCCCGGTTTGACGCGCCGCGCCCGCGCGGCCGCCTACCTTCCGTACGAGGGCTCAGTGGACAATCGAGCGCTGATGGAGGCTCTTCTCGCCGCGGCCCGCGCGACCGGCGTGGAAATTATCGCGGCCGTGGAGGCGCGCGAAGTGACGATCGAGGGCGGGCGCTGCAGCGGCGTGCGCGCGAGCAGTGGCGATGTTTTCGGGGCGCGCGAGGTGATCGTCGCGGCCGGTGCCTTTTCCGGCCTGCTGGAGGGAATCGTTCCCAAGCCGGCCACGCGCCCGATTCGCGGCCAGATGGCCGCGCTCAAATTCAGCGAAGGACCGCTGGGTCATGTGGTTCGCAGCCAGCACGGTTACATCGTTCCGCGCGATTCCGCGGCGCCGCAGGCCTTGGTGATCGGCAGCACGCTGGAAGACGCCGGCTTCGATAAACGCGTCACCGCCAGCGGCCTGGAAAAGATCTTTTCGATGGCCCAGGAACTCGTGCCCAAACTCGCGCAGGCCGAGGTTTCCGAAACCTGGAGCGGCCTGCGGCCCGATACGCCCGACCATCTTCCCTTGCTCGGTCCGGCGGGGGTGGAAGGGTTGACCATCGCCACCGGCCATTTCCGCAACGGCATTCTGCTTACGCCCATCACCGCGAAACTGGTGCGCGAGTGGATCGTGGACAAAACGGTTTCGATGGACTGGGACATTTTCAGTCCACTGCGGTTTGCCGGCGCGGCAAACCCTGACGTAAGCGGCAGCGATCCCTCTTCCGGCGATCCCCCTTCGGGCAATCCTGCTTCTGGCAATCCCTCGGGCGCATTCGCCCGCAAATAGATTCGACGACTGCAATCAGGCCAGCGCCGCCGGCGGTTCTCAAAACGCGCGTGCTAGAAAGGCCTTGCTCTTACAGGCTCGCGGCTCGGCGGGCCGGGAATCTGCGAAGCGTGGCCGGGATCGGTGAAATTAATTCTGGCCGCGTCCAGGTAAAGAGGCCGGTCCAGCATGACGTCCAAAGTGCTGCCGCGCGGAAGTTCGGCGTCCGGGCCGCGCATGGAAAATACCGCGGCGAGGCCCACAGTGGCGCCCACGGCCGCGCCGACGCCCGCTCCTTCCACGCCTTTGGCGATGGCCCCGATGGCGGCGCCTGCGCCCGTGGTCTTGAGCACCGTGCCGGCGTCGGCGGCTTTGTCCCGGTCATTCGTGATCTGGCCCTCTTTATTCTTGTCGGAATATTCGCTTCCGCCAGTTCCGGCGTTGGTAGGGACAGCGTCGAATTTAGCGGTATAGCCATTGGGCAGAACCAAGCTGGTCAAGCGCACGCGCACCTCGGCGCCGCCCTTGCCTTTGGCGGCCCGCTTGGCTTCGGTGATTTCACCCTGAACGAAGGTGCCCGCGGGGATGACGATGCGATCGTTCACCAAAATGGGATAAGTGGTTTCGAGGTAGAGCGGGTCGCCCGGCATGGCATTGCGCGTAGTGATGGAGTTGTGCAGCACCAGAGGCAAGCGCGTCCCGGCGGGTACGACAATTTGAGCGGGAGCTGCGACCGGGGCGCTGGATGCGGAGGAGGCCGGCGCAGCGCCGACGGAACTGTTTTGTGGCGCGGCTTGGCTGGGCTTTTCCTCGCCGGTCTTTTCCTGGCCGGCCGGGGGGCCGAAATTTCTAGCGAGTGCGGCCGGAGCGATCAGAAGGCAGAGGGCCAGGAGATGGAGGTGAGTTCTCCGCGGGGTATGGTTCATGGGAACCTCCTGAGATGTGCTCGAGACGCCGCTGGGAGCGCGTGGGCGCGAGTATACGCCCGTGGCCAGCGGTTGGTCCCAGACGAGTTGGGCCGAACGGGTTGGATGCGTCGCCAAGAAGCTTGCCGATGAGGTTTGGCAATGAAAGTGCGCCCCAGAGGGGTGGCCCCCTCTTTTTTTGCAAGAATATCATTCCAGGGACTTTATTTTCGATCCTTGCACAAGAATATCATTCCAAACGATTTATTTTCTATGTCGTATCAATCTAAAGACCTTAATTTCCGTGAGCGCCTCGCTAGCGCTGCACCAGCCAAGCACCGGAGAGAACTTCCCCAACGAATCCCTGGTCCATTGGCCCGCCCTCTCGAACGAGGCCGCCCCTCTCTGAATGGCTTCCGCTCCTTACTTGGGGCCCGAAGCGCAGCGACACTACACGTGCGCGGGGCCAAAGTTAATATCTATTTTACCGCATGAGTAAAGCGCGGATTGTTTTTCGCGGGCGCCTGGGCACAGCCTGGTCCCCAGATCAGAACGCGTGAATCTCATGTGTGATTTGATCGATTGAATACATCTGGTTGCGAGATTGGTTGGACGGACTTTGATGCGGCCAGGGGGCCAGCTACTCTGATTAAACCGGCCGTTGCCATCCCACGCGGCTTCGAATGCGCCAGTGGGGCAAGAGTTGGCGCGCAGGTTGTTTATGAAATGGGGCGATTGCATGATTCAGGCGGTGTATGAACCGTTGTCGGGGGAAGAGGAGCTTCTCGAAAGACTGGAGGAGCGCCTGGGGCGAGTGCATGCGCGGCAGCGGCTGGGCATGGAGAGAGAATACGAGGATCGATTCAGCGGGCGCGTGAATTTTTTCAATCCCGACAAATGGTATTCCGTACATTCTTTCTTCACATGCGCTTTGAAGCTGACCGGTCTGTACGGGCTGGGGCTAAGGAACGCGGGACGGATCGAGGTGCGCCACAACCACATTGAATTACCGGGTCTGCCCAGCGAATTTGACGGCTTCACGATACTGCACCTGAGCGACTTGCACGTGGAGATGAGCGCGCCCGCGATGCGGCGGCTGGACGAGCTCGTCAGCACACTGGAATACGATATTTGCGTGTTGACCGGGGACTATCGCGGAAAGGCATTTGGCCCGTTTGACGAAGCTCTGCGCGGAACGGCACGCGTGCGTGCGCGGTTAGGCGAAGCCGTTTACGGAGTGCTCGGAAATCACGATACCGTGCGCATGCTTCCGGAGCTCGAAGCGATGGGAATCCGCATGCTCCTCAACGAATCGGAAACGATTGTGCGCGGGAAACAACGGCTTCATTTAGCGGGGGTGGACGACGCCCATCAATACATGGCGGCGAACCTCGAAAAGGCCTGCGCCGGAATACCGCGCGGCGAATTTTCGATCCTGCTGTCTCATACACCGGAGATCTACAAGCAAGCGGCCTATGCCGATTTTGATCTTTGTCTGAGCGGCCATACGCACGGGGGGCAAATCTGCCTGCCAGGATCGGTTCCGGTTACGCTGTCTTGCGATTTGCCGAGGCGTTTTGGAGCGGGCGCGTGGAGCTACGAGAGCATGAAGGGTTACACGTCGGCGGGGGCTGGATCGTCGGTGATTCCGGTAAGGTTTAATTGCTCACCAGAGGTTACGCTGCATCACCTGCGGCTCGCGTAACGAGCCGCAGGCGATGCGCGCCGCGGGAGAAGCTAGGAAACCACGCCCGCGGAAAAAGCCTTTCGGCGCGAGAGGCAGAATAACGAGATCAGCCCAAGTCCCATCAGCAAGAGCGTGCTGGGTTCAGGCGTCATTACAATGTATTCCTGATATGCGCCGGCCCCGGCAGTAGCCTCGTTCGCGGCTGTGACCACCTCGAAACCAGAGGTCAAGGGGTTGCTTTCCGCCTGATCTTCGTACCAGGTGACGTCGCCCTGAAAAGTCCCGCTGGAAACGGCAGGTGGATCTGGAAAGCTCAGGTTGGAAACGCCAGCGGACAACTGCCAGATTGCGCCCTGAATCTCTTGGTCCGTGAGCGCAGAATTGCCAGACTGCTCCATCAACGTGATGAGGTAAGCCAGTTCCCCATAGAGCGTATTCGCGGCGCCGCTGCTCAGCTTGTTGTTTATCACCTGGGAGGTATTGTTCATGCCGGCCAGGTTCCCGGCAGGGGTGATATTGGCTGTATACATCATACCGACGGGGGGCGCATCATGGTCGGGGTCGACACACCAGAGAAGTACGCTCTGTCCACCGATGGTTCCTGTGTAGGGATCGATGTAGCCAGTTACGGTTCCCAGAGCCGTGTCCTTTATGGTCAGGACGGGGTTACCCGAGTAACCTCCCGTGAAGGTGACGCTATCGGCATGGGCCGTGGCCCCGACGAGTAAAACCAATCCAGTAAGAAGGCTAGCGACGATTAGAGATCGATTCATCCGTGTGAGCATTCTGCCCCTTTTCACCCTTAGACCTGGCAGCCGATTCCCTCAAAATCGACGCGCCCGATTCAAATGTCGGTCTACAAGGTGCAATTCACGGGCCATATGTTACAGAATCTTTACTGTCCCATGTTCTTGTAAGTGACATATTGTCAGTAATGTAGACGCCATGCTCGGAGGCGTCTATGGCTCTCGTTTACGGCGAAGATGAAACGACTTACCCATAATCGGAACGCTGCTTGGAAAACCGCGCCCGAGCTTCGGTTTGGCCATCAGGGCGTTGGGATGGTCCCCGACACCTGATTGGAATCGGCGCTCTGTACGTTGCCCGAGGCCACTGCGGTGACGACGTAATAGTACGTCTGGCCCGCCGTCACGCTGGAATCGACATACTGAGTCCCGGTTATGGGCGAGGGAGTCAGCAGCGTATAGGGGCCCCCGGAGACGGTCCCCCGGTAGACGTCATAGCCGATCACCGTGGATGTGCTGGCGGTCCAGTTCAGCGTGGCCGAATGGGCTGGCACGCCCGTGCCGGACAGGCTGATCGAGACGGGCGAATTCGAGGCGTTGCTGGTGACCGTGACGCTGCCGGTGACGCCGCCGGTGGCGGACGGAGCAAAGGTGACGTTCACAGGGACCACTTGACCTGGGGTGATGATTTGGCCGTTGGAGACGCCGCTGGCCGTAAGGCCTGCGCCCGAAATCGTGACGTTGGAAACGGTGATGTTGGTGCTGCCAGAGTTGGTCAAGTTCACGCCGAGGGAGCTGTTAGTGCCCACGGTCACATTATTGAAGTTCAAGCTTGTGGTGCTGGGAGTGAGCGCGCCAGGGGGAGGCGCGTTGACCGTGAGCGTTGCGGCATTGCTCGTGGCGCTTCCGGCCGAATTGCTGACCACGACGGTGAACTGCGAGCCGCTGGCCGAGGTCGTTTCCGCGGGCGTGGTGTAGCTCGCAGAAGTCGCACCGCTGATGGCGGTTCCGTTCTGGCTCCATTGATAGCTCATCGGAGCGGTGCCCGTGGCGGTCACGGAGAACGTGGCGGTCTGCCCGGCGGTGATGGTCACGCTGGAGGGCTGCGCGGTGATCGAAGGCGCCACTGGTGCGGCATTGACCGTGAGCGTTGCGGCGCTGCTGGTCGCGCTGCCTACCGAATTGCTGACCACGACCGTGAACTGCGTGCCGCTGGCTGAGGTCGTTTCCGTCGGCGTGGTGTAGCTCGAAGACGTTGCACCGCTGATGGCGGTTCCGTTCTGGCTCCACTGATAGGTGAGCGGCGCTGTACCGGCGGCAGTCACCGAGAACGCGGCCGTCTGCCCGGCGGTGATGGTCGCGCTGGAGGGCTGCGTGGTGATCGAAGGCGCCACTGGTGCGGCATTGACCGTGAGCGTTGCGGCGCTGCTGGTCGCGCTGCCTACCGAATTGCTGACCACGACGGTGAACTGCGTGCCGCTGGCTGAGGTCGTTTCCGTCGGCGTGGTGTAGCTCGAAGACGTTGCACCGCTGATGGCGGTTCCGTTCTGGCTCCACTGATAGGTGAGCGGGGCCGTGCCCGTGGCAGTCACCGAGAAGGTTGCCGTCTGTCCGGCGGTGATGGTCGCGCTGGAGGGCTGCGTGGTGATCGAAGGCGCCACTGGTGCGGCATTGACCGTGAGCGTCGCGGCGCTGCTGGTCGCGCTGCCTACCGAATTGCTGACCACGACGGTGAACTGCGTTCCGCTGGCCGAAGTCGTCTCCGTAGGCGTGGTGTAGCTCGCAGAAGTTGCGCCGCTGATGGCAGTTCCGTTCTGGCTCCACTGATAGGTGAGCGGGGCCGTGCCCGTGGCAGTCACCGAGAAGGTTGCCGTCTGTCCGGCGGTGATGGTCGCGCTGGAGGGCTGCGTGGTGATCGAAGGCGCTACCGGGGCGGCATTGACCGTGAGCGTCGCGGCGCTGCTGGTCGCGCTGCCTACCGAATTGCTGACCACGACGGTGAACTGCGTTCCGCTGGCCGAAGTCGTCTCCGTAGGCGTGGTGTAGCTCGCAGAAGTTGCGCCGCTGATGGCAGTTCCGTTCTGGCTCCACTGATAGGTGAGCGGGGCCGTGCCCGTGGCAGTCACCGAGAAGGTTGCCGTCTGTCCGGCGGTGATGGTCACGCTGGAGGGCTGCGCGGTGATCGAAGGCGCCACTGGTGCGGCATTGACCGTGAGCGTTGCGGCGCTGCTGGTGACGTTTCCTACCGAATTGCTGACCACGACGGTGAACTGCGTTCCGCTGGCCGAGGTCGTTTCCGCGGGCGTGGTGTAGCTCGCAGAAGTTGCGCCGCTGATGGCAGTTCCGTTCTGGCTCCACTGATAGGTGAGCGGGGCCGTGCCCGTGGCAGTCACCGAGAAGGTTGCCGTCTGTCCGGCGGTGATGGTCACGCTGGAGGGCTGCGCGGTGATCGAAGGCGCCACTGGTGCGGCATTGACCGTGAGCGTTGCGGCGCTGCTGGTGACGTTTCCTACCGAATTGCTGACCACGACGGTGAACTGCGTTCCGCTGGCCGAAGTTGTTTCCGTGGGCGTGGTGTAGCTCGCGGAAGTCGCGCCGCTGATGGCGGTTCCGTTCTGGCTCCACTGATAGGTGAGCGGGGCCGTGCCCGTGGCGGCGACCGAGAAGGTTGCCGTCTGTCCGGCGGTGATGGTCACGCTGGAGGGCTGCGTGGTGATCGAAGGCGCTACCGGGGCGGCATTGACCGTGAGCGTTGCGGCATTGCTGGTGACGTTGCCGGTCGAATTGCTGACCACGACGGTGAACTGCGTTCCGCTGGCCGAAGTTGTCTCCGTGGGCGTGGTGTAGCTCGCGGAAGTCGCGCCGCTGATGGCGGTTCCGTTCTGACTCCACTGATAGTTGAGCGGTGCCGTGCCCGTGGCGGTCACCGAGAACGTGGCCGTTTGCCCGGCGGTGATGGTCACGCTGCTCGGTTGCGCGGTGATTGAAGGCGCTACTGGGGCGGCGTTGACTGTGAGGGTCGCGGCGCTGCTGGTGACGTTTCCGACCGAATTGCTGACCACGACGGTGAACTGCGCTCCGCTGGCCGACGTCGTTTCCGTGGGCGTGGTGTAGCTCGCAGAAGTTGCGCCGCTGATGGCGGTTCCGTTTTGACTCCACTGATAGGTGAGCGGCGCTGTACCGGCGGCGGTCACGGAGAACGTGGCCGTTTGCCCGGCGGTGATCGTCACGCTGGAGGGCTGCGTGGTGATCGAAGGCGGAACGTTAACGGTTAAGGTCGCCGTGTTGCTGGTAACAGAGCCCGCCGCGTTGGAGATCACGACGCTGAACTGGGCGCCATTGTCCGTGGACGCAGTCGCCGGGGTCGTGTAGGTGGATGCAGTCGCGCCGGAAATATTGGCGCTGTTTTTCCGCCATTGGTAGCTCAGAGGCGCCGTGCCTGTCGCGGTGACGGAGAACGTAGCGGTCTGACCGACAGCGACGGTTTGGTTGACGGGCTGAGCGGTTATTGCGGGAGGCGCATTTACCGTAAGAATGGCGGCGTTGCTGGTCACCGTGCCCGCCGAGTTGCTGACGACCACGCTGAACTGCGCGCCGTTGTCGGAAGCCGTTTCCGCCGGAGTGGTATAGCTCGACGAAGTTGCGCCGGCGATCGTGGCGCTGTTCTTCTGCCACTGATAGCTCAGAGGAGCTGTGCCGGTGGCGGTGACCGAGAAAGTTGCCGTCTGGCCCGCGTTGATCGTTTGGCTCGCCGGCTGCGCTGTGATCGAGGGCGCCACGGGATCGGGATTAACGGTTAGCGTGGCCGCGTTGCTGATGATGGTGCCCGCCGTGTTGCTGACGACGACCGTAAACTGCGCGCCGTTGTCGGAAGTAACTTCGGCGGGAGTGGTGTAGCTCGACGAAATCGCGCCGCCGATGGCTGCCCCGTTTTTCTGCCACTGATAACTGAGCGGCGCGGTCCCGGAAGCGATCACCGAGAAAGTTGCCGTCTGGCCGGCGAAGGTGGTCTGGTTCGCGGGCTGCGAGGTGATCGAGGGCGCCACGGCCGCGGCGGTTACGGCTAGAGTGGCGGAGTTGCTGGTGACGCTGCCCGCCGTGTTGCTCACGACTACCGCGAACTTCGCTCCGTTGGCCGACGTCGTTTCCGCGGGCGTGGTGTAGCTCGAAGATGTTGCTCCGGTGATGGCGGTTCCGTTCTGGCTCCACTGATAGCTCAAAGGCGCCGTGCCTGAGGCGGTGACTGAAAATGTCGCCGTCTGGCCAGTGAGCACGGACTCGCTCAACGGCTGGCTGGTGATCGCGGGAGCGACTGCCATACCCGTTCCACTCATAGAGATGGCGAGTGGCGAGCTCAACTGTGGGCTCACAATGGAGAGACTTCCGGAATCATTTCCAGCTGCGGTGGGATCGAAGCTGGCCGTGAACGTAAAGGTATTGCCCGGGGAGAGCGTTAGGGGCAGGGATGCACCGCCCATCGTAAAGCCGGCGCCAGTGACCGTCGCCTGGGAGATGGTAATCGCCACGGTGCCTGAATTCGTTACGCTCAAGCTTTGATTGCTGGCGGATCCGACGGCGACGTTGCCAAAAGTGACGGCTGCCGGGCTTACGCTCAGGGTGCCGGAAGCGTCGGAAGTCGTCGTATCCGAATTCGTTGCGGTGGTGGCGGAACCGCTGCCCTTGGCGCTGGTTACGCCGGAGCAGCCGCTGAGGAATGCGCCCGATAGGATGATGAAAGCCGCGAAGATAAGGGATGAGACGATAAGGGACGAATTGCGCCAGTTCCGATTGGCGCGAGCCGAGCAGGCACACGAGTAGCGATCGAGCACACGAGTAGTCATTTCGCATCCAGGTTTGGATCGTCTGCCGCTCGGAAGGGCGTCTGAGGGCAGTAAGGTCGGAGAGGGGGTCCGACGCAACGTAGGTTAGAAGGGCAACCGAGGGAGGTTCTACTGGCGATAGGTCTAGATTGGGTACAGTCGAAGCGACACGAGGGAGGTACAGCTCAGGCTGGCCCGAATGGACAAGCGGTCATTAGTTCAGGCGAAAAAGGCGGAGGTTCTTTATCGAGCGCCGCGAAAAAATGAATCAAGGAATCGCGGCTGGGGTTAGCTTTTAAAAGATTGCGGCTGGTGAACAGGCACCTATTGCACTTTCGCCAGCGCTTGCGAGACTTCGGTCATGTCCGGCACCACGGGTATGTCGTAATTCTTCAGCCAGGCAATTTTTCCGGTTTTGTCCACGATGGCGATGGCCCGGCCGGTGATTCCTTTGTCCGCCAGATACACTCCGAACTTTTCCGCCACGGCGCCGCGGGGCTGAAAATCCGCCAGCAGCGGGTAGTGAATTCCCATTTTTTCGGCGAACGCCTTGTGCGACCAGACGCTATCCACGCTGAGCCCCAGCACCTGCGCGTTCAATTTCTCGAACTGCTTCATTTCGTTCACGAAGCAGACGTGCTCGTTGGTGCACACCGGGCTCCAGTCCAGCGGATAGAAAACGATCACCACGTTCTTCCCGCGATAGTCGGAAAGCTTGACCTCCTTCTGGTTCTGGTCTTTCAGCGTGAACTCCGGTGCCGCCTGTCCCACAGCGATGGCCATGATGACTTTTCCCCCTTGAACGATTTGACCAACGAAAAATTGAACGACAAAAACGATCCGGTTGAACGAACTCCTTCTGCCGAGCCTTCCGCCGCCTCGCAACGATGCGCAAACGAGCGCCAACCATATTATCCGAAATGCCCGCCAAATTTCGCTCCCGCGGCTAATTCCCGCCGTGCTGCCTTGCGGAATCCTTCTACGCACGGGCGCGGATTCAAGACCTTTGCTACTATCACGGGAAAGCATGCGTCTCGAAGAGGCATATCCCGAACTCAGTTTTCGCTGGCGCTCGCGCAATTGGTGGGCTCGGCTTGCCCGGCTGCCTGCCGAATGCGTGCATCTCGAGCGTGGAGGCCCGTGGATGGCCACGCTGATTCCGGACACGCTGTATCTGCGCGGCAAGGCCTCGCATCGCCGCCGCCCGGCACGCCCGGAAGTTTCGCTTTGCCTGAGCTGCCTTCAGCAGCAGCTCGAAAAAGAACTCTCGAGTTTTCCGGGCCACGTGATCGCCTTTGAACCCGACGGCGCCGAATTCACCCAATACTTCTTCGTGGGCACGAGCGAATTTTCCGCCGCCGGTTTGCAGCCGGAAGTCGCCGCGGCCATTGGCCGACGGCTCGTGCAACCCCTAGGTCGATGTGAGTCCTGCGAGGGCGAATCCTGTGATCGTTCGGCGACCTGGCTGTGGATTCCGCGGGATGAAGTCCCCAGCCTCGACGACGTGCCGCGCATCGCCATGGCCCGAGCTCAGGCTCTTTGCTCTGTCCACGGCCCGCAAAAGTTGCTGGAGAGTTTTGCTCGCACCGCCGAGGCCAATCTCTTCTACGTCAACGTGCCCTATGGCGAAGCCGGCGCCTATCTCTGGATTTGACCCCCTATGACCGTCGTGCCACACGAATCGATCAGCTTGCGCGACATCGTTCAGAAGTACCGCGAGCTCGCCGGCGGTTTCGCTCGCCCACTGGCGCTGGCAGCTTTTGGCTGGTCGCGGGCGCAGACCGAGAGCGTCTTTGGGATTTTTGACGAGGACTACCACATCAGCCGCTTCTTCCACTTCTCTCTGCAACCCGCGGACGACGGCTGTGCCCCGGCTTATCTCATTAACGGCTTTGCCCAGTCGCACGTCGCTCTCGACGCCGAAATCGAGTCGATCCTCTAGCCTTCTCTGCCTGCTTCTAAGTTGGCTTTCAGGTTAGTGTCGCGCACACTCCGCCGCGATCGCGCCGGCGTCGCGACACTCTGCTTAGGATGGGATTTTTCTGGAAGCTTGTGTACCGGATGACCCTACTGCTGGGCAAGTTCAACTGCGCGGCAATGCACCTCAATCTCGTTACTCGGCGCTTTATCTTTGTTTTTGCCTGCGCCGGGCTTTTCCCAGAAATGCAGCATCGCGGCCGTAAACGAGAAGGCCACGTCGAATCCGCCGCCTAGCCGCGCCCCCACGAAAACGACGATGCAGGGCTGCGAGCACTCATTTTCCCGGTTGGTGACCAGAAGCCTTTGCCCTAGTTGCACCGGTGTCTCCATACGCATCGAGCCACCGTGCACATTCACGGCCATCGTCTCCGTTCTCTCATAGAAGGGCTGCCCTTCCGGGGCGTACCCATAGACGAAGAGCGGAACGGGAGTGCCTTGGCGCGGTGTGCGCCTCCGTTCGGGCCGTATGGGGGTGAACAGTTCGGCGGATTTCGGCCTTCGCAGCGGAATCAAAAGCTCAGTGGTAAGGCTCTGAAGGGTCTCGCTCACGGCTGCCGGTCCTAATGCTCTAAAGGGTGCTCCAACGGTGCCCCAAGGGATGTTCCAAAACGGGAGGAGCATAATGCAAAGAACCAGCAATGGCGCGTTTTCCTGTAAATCCGTTTGTCGCTCCAGTAAACACCGGTCTCAAGGGGGTCGACGCAACTCGGGCTTGCAGTCTATCTGCCGGTTTTGAAATCCCAGCGTTTTTGTGGCCTTTGATTGAAACGCAGAGCGATCTCCGTCTATATCAGATGTTTTTGCAACGACCGGTTGAGCTGGCACGACTTATCGGAGTCGATCTTCGACGTTCACTTTTGCGGAATCCCGGCCCAAGACCAAAATTGCCAAAGGCTGCATTGAAGCCCCAGCATCTTATGGCGTCCAAAGGGAATAGAATACTGCCAGCAGGTGGCCTGAATATGCTGAGACTGGCGAGACCGTGTGTCGGTTCTGAGCCGCATAAGTTGAGCAGGCAGGACCCCCATCGTGTCCTGCAATGTAGTGCCATCGTTATCCTTATGTTTGGCATGTTTGGCGCCGCGTTGCTGACGGGCTGCCGCACGAACCCACGGCCCGCGGGTTCCGGGGATTGGGACAAGTTTGTGGCCGACTATCTGGAGAGCTATTTCGCGGCCCATCCCGATGTTGCAGTAGCAGAGGGGCGGCACGAGTTTGATGGTCAGCTTCCGGACTGGACCAAAGCAGGCATCGACGGGGAAATCGCGCGCCTGCATGCCGCGCGGGCGCGCGCCGCAGCCTTCGCCGATAACCTGGACCAAAGACAGCAATTCGAACGCGACTACGTGATGGCGCAGATTGATTCGGACTTGTTCTGGAGCGAATCAGCCCGCTGGCCTTATCGCGATCCTTACTTCTACAGTGGTTCAGTCGATCCCGAAGTTTATCTCACCAGGCCTTATGCACCCATCGAGGAGCGCATGCGCGCCTTTATTAGCTACGAGAAGGTGCTTCCGAAAGCGCTCGATCAGATCCGCGCCAACCTTCAAACTCCGATGCCACGCACGTACGCGGACTTTGGCCGGCTCACATTCGGGGGATTGGCCCAATATTTCGATCGCGACGTGAAGGGGATTTTCGCGCCGGTCAAGGACGCGCAGCTGCAATCCGACTTCGCGGCCGCAAACAACGACGCGATTCGAGCCCTAAAGTCGCTGGACACCTGGTTTGCCTCCGAGCGGGCCAAAGGCAATGACAATTTCGCGCTCGGCGCCGATCTTTTCCACCAGATGCTCTACTCCACCGAGCGTGTAGAAATTTCGCTGGATCAGCTCGAAGCCATCGGCCGCCAGGATCTGGAGCGAAATCTGGCAGCGCTGAAGGACGCCTGCGCCCAGTTTGACCCCGGCAAATCGCTGGCGGACTGTACGGCGAAACAGACAGGGGATAAGCCGAAAGGCAGCCCAGTCGATGCGGCCCGCGAACAGTTGAAGGAACTGAACGCCTTTGTGATCGATAACCAGATTGTTTCGATTCCTGGAACAGAAGAGGCCCAAGTGGACGAAGCGCCGCCCTATCAGCGTTGGAATTTCGCATACATCGATATTCCCGGTCCTTACGAAAAAGGGCTGCCCTCGGTGTATTACATTTCGCCCCCAGACCCGAAGTGGACGGCCGCCGAACAGAAGGCCTATCTTCCGGGAAAGGCCACGTTGCTCTTTACCTCTGTCCATGAAGTCATGCCGGGACACTTCGTGCAATTTCTGCATGCCAACCGCACGCCGTCACGATTCGGACAGGTTTTTGTTGGGTATGCGTTCGCAGAAGGCTGGGCTCACTACGCGGAAGAAATGATGTGGGACGCGGGCCTGGGCGCAAAAGACCCCGAAACGCACGTCGGGCAGCTTACCGAAGCGCTCTTGCGCGACGTCAGATTCCTCTCCGCCATCGGCCTGCATACCGGCAAAATGACCGTTGCTGAATCCGAGAAAATGTTCCGCGAATCGGCCTTCGCCGATGCGGGCGATGCGCGTCAGCAGGCGGCTCGCGGCACTTTTGATCCCGCTTACCTCAACTACACCATGGGCAAGTTAATGATCCGAAAATTGCGTGACGAGTGGACAGCCACCCGCGGCGGCCGCAGTGCCTGGCACGATTTTCACGATCAATTCCTCAGCTATGGCGGGCCTCCCATTCCGCTGGTGAGGAAGGCCATGCTCGGGCCCTCGGCCGGGCCGCCACTCTGAGCGCGCTGCCTTGAGCTTGTCGCAGCGCTAAAAAGAAGAGATTCGCCCAGATCGAGCGGCCCAAACTTCAGAGTCAGCTAATATCCAGAAACGAGCGAGGCGCATTGGTCTTACCTTGCGCCCACGGCCTCGGGGCACGCTCTGCCCAGCTGCAATCCTTTGGCTTGACATTATTTTGAGGCTGGCTTAGTTTGCACTTACGAGCTCTAAGGGCCTACCTGGGAAGTATCCAATTGGAGGACTGCAGATGCGAACCGTAACGCGCAAGATGACCTGGGTTCTTCTGGCGGTATTGTGTGTGGCTGCTCGACCCGTTGCAGGCGGCGGCCCACAGACTGTGCCCGGATTGAAAGTCGATAAGGGCAGTATAGGCGGCGTGGTTTTGAACACCAACGGCGGGAAAGCAGAAGCCGGCGTCTGGGTGATCGCTGAGACAAAGTCCTTGCCGGCGCCCTTCCGCAAGATTGTCGTCACCGACGATCAGGGACGGTTCCTGGTTCCGGACCTGCCGGAAGGCGAGTACGAGGTATGGGTGCGCGGCTACGGGTTGAGGGACTCGGAGCGCACCAAAGCGGTGTGCGGCGAGACCGTGAAGTTGCAGGTTGCCAACGCGGCAACCCCGCAAGAAGCGGCCAAGATCTATCCTGCCAGTTATTGGACGTCACTGATTCAGCCGCCCCCCATGGACGAGCTTCCAGCCAAGTACAAGAGTCAAGATGAATGGCTTGCGACTCTGAGGAACGGGTGCAACCACTGCCATGAGCTCGGCATGCCCCAGACGCGCATCTATACGACTCCTAAAGATTGGGACGCTATGTTCCTGCGCGCCAAGTCGATGCACCAGGAACTCGACGGTATGGGCAGAGATGTCGTGGAAAAGATGCTCGCGGATTGGGGCGCTCGCATTGCCGCGGGAGAAGTTCCTCCCGCTCCGCCGCGGCCAACCGGTATCGAACGCAACGTCGTGATCTCTCAGTGGGATTGGGGTTTCCCAGAGTCCTTCGTTCACGATTTGATTTCCACGGACAAGCGCAATCCAACGTTGTACGCCAACGGGAAAGTCTACGGGGTGGATCGAACCGGCGGAGGTAGATTGTTGATTTTGGACCCGGTGAAGAACGCCGTCTCATGGCTCCAAGTGGAACCACGAGACAAGAGCCATGGCTACTCCCTGACAAAGGACTACTACCACGGCCAGGAAGAAGAGCAGGCGTATGTCGGGGAAGACAAGGAATGGATGGCCAGCCCGCACAATCCTATGTTTGATGAAAAAGGCAGGCTCTGGATGACCGTGCAGATTCGTGCTGGCGGCCACGATTACTATCCAGCTTGGGCGAAGAACTCGATCGTAACGGATAACCCGGCGGATGTTGATACCGCGTACACTCTGTTGTCTAAGAACGGTAACAACATGCAACTCGGTTACTACGATACCAAAACCAATAAATTTGTTACCGTCGATACTGGGTACAACACTCACCACCTGCAGTTGGATTGGCAAGGCCGGATCTGGACCGATGGCGGCGGCTCCGCGGCGGGTGAACTCGACACGAAAAAACTGGATTTGACGAGTCTCGACACGATCAAAGCGACCGAGGTCGGTGCTGAGAAGATCTACATGCGGATCGATCCGGAGACCAAGAAGATGATTCCAGGAACCGGCTACGGAGAGGCGGTCAGCCCGGTCGATGGCACCGTTTGGTATACCTCTCCCGTCGCGGGAGGTCCTGCCAACAAGCTGTATATGGTTGATCCAAAGACGGACAAAATTAAGGATTACCCGCTGCCTCCTCCAGGACGTTTCCCGCACGGCATCGATTTCAGCACGAACGGGAATGTTTGGGTGTCATTGGGCAGCGGCCAACTCGGGCGCTTGAATCCCAAGACCGGCGAGTGGAAGTTCTGGGACACGCCGGGGCTGAAGTTCAAGGGCACCGGCAAGGAAACCGGCAGCACCGATTTCCCCTACTACCTCTGGGTGGATCAATTCAACGTGTCGGGGCTGGGCAAGGACACCGTGTTCGAGACGGGAACCACTTCGGACGCACAGTTCGTATTTGATCCGAAGAAAGAAACGTTCGTTGTGTTCCATGTCCCATACCCGATGCCGTATTACGCTCGTGGTTTGGATGGCCGGATTGACGATCCTAACGGCGGCTGGAAGGGGCGAGGCCTCTGGATGACCTACAGCTCTTACCTTCCTCGATTCACGGAAAATCGCAGCGGCACCGTGAATCACATGCAAATCCGCCCCAATCCATTGGCGAATTAATGGACTGAAGTCGTTGGTAACGTAGATGGCCAGGTGACCGCCACGTCGAGTGGCGGTCACTGCCATCGTCGCAGACAAACAGGAACGGCATCAGCTACGGGCATAGCTCAAAAATTCCCTCTACTTCGCACACCTCCATCCGTCGTTCCGCTTTATGGTTGAGACTTGTATTTACTCACCTACGGCCGGCGTGTAGATTGTCTTCACCGACTGTGGTCGGTTGATTTTTGGCTCGGCAGGGTCTGCGGTTTGCGCCCGTGCGGCCCGCCGTCTGTTTCAGCAATCGTCGCAGCTCAAGGGGCGGGAAGGAGATTGCCATGAAAGGCCTGGTGTGGGCGATTTGCCTTTTCGGAGTTGGAGGTCTGGCCCAGCTCGCGGCGACTTCCGCCAGACCGCGGCTGAAGCAAGATCTCCCCGCGGCGGGCGGACGGGTGCGCACCTACTACATTGCGGCCGAAGAGATCGACTGGGACTACGCGCCGCTGGGCATCGATATGGTCACCGGCAAACCTTTTGAGGGAACGGCGGCGGCGTACACCCAGCCGGGACCAAACCACATCGGGCACATCTATCGCAAGGCGGTCTACCGGGAGTATACCGACGGAACATTCACCACGCGGAAGCCGCGCCCGCCGCAGGACGAATACCTCGGCTTGTTGGGACCGATCCTGCGCGCGGAGGTCGGCGATACGCTCAAGGTCGTTTTCAAGAACAACGCCTCGCGGCCCTACAGCATGCATCCGCATGGACTCTTCTACGAGAAGGCCTCGGAGGGGTCCATGTACGCCGACAATGTTCCCGACGATAAAAAGACCGGGGCCATGGTGCCGCCCGGGGCAACGTTCACTTACGAGTGGGATGTGCCGGAACGGGCGGGGCCGGGGCCGGAAGATCCCAGTTCGATCGTCTGGGTGTATCACTCGCACGTCAACGAATACAAAGATGTGGCTTCCGGCCTGGTGGGGCCCATCATCGTGACCCGCCGAGGCCAGGCGAACTCCGACGGCACTCCCAAAGACGTGGACCGCGAAATCGTCGCTCTCTTCACCGGATTTAACGAAAACCAGAGTTGGTATGTGCAAGAGAACGTTGCCGCCCACATCAGCGCCGCCGACCAGAAAACGCTGAATAAGCGAGACAACAACTTTAACGATATGCACATGTACGTAACGTTCACCGGCAAAGGATTTGCCGAGACCAACTTCAAGTTTTCCGTCAACGGATACCTCTACGGTAACGGGCCGGTGATGACCGTGAAACAGGGCGAGCGCGTGCGCTGGTATCTGCTGGATGTGGGTGACGTGGTCAATTTCCACACCCCGCATTGGGAGGGCGGCAACCTGGTGAACTACCAACACGCTCTCAAAAACACGTTCGATCTGTTGCCGGCCGCAATGGAAACCGCCGACATGGTTCCCACAGTCCCTGGCGTCTGGCAGCTTCATTGCCAGGTGGACGACCATATGCAGGCGGGAATGATGGCGCGGTATGAGGTCCTGCCCGCGCAGGCCGCCGCCGAAAAAAACGGGCGCGCTGGCGCCGGCTTCTGACGTTGGCTCCGTGGCTCAAAGGGGCGGGAAGGAAGGTGCCATGAAAGGCCTGGTGTGGGCGGTTTGTCTTTTCGGGGTCGGAGGTCTGGCCCAGCTCGCGGCGACTTCCGCCAGGCCGCGGCCGCAGCAAGATTTCCCCTCGGCGGCCACGACGGCCCCCACGACGGCCCCCGCGACGGCCCCCGCGACGGCTGGTCGCGTGCGCACCTACTACATTGCGGCCGAAGAGACCGAATGGGACTACGCGCCGCTGGGCATCGATATGATGACTGGCAAACCTTTTGAAGGAACGGCGGCGGCGTACACCCAGCCGGGACCCACTCACATCGGGCACATCTATCGCAAGGCGGTCTACCGGGAGTACACCGACGCTACGTTCGCCACGCGGAAGCCGCGCCCGCCGCAGGACGAATACCTCGGCTTGCTGGGACCGGTCCTGCGCGCGGAGGTCGGCGATACGCTCAAGATCGTTTTCAAGAACAACGCCTCGCGGCCCTACAACATGCATCCGCCCGACGCCTTCGATCCGAAGGACTCTGCGGACACCGGCGATATCCCCGATGCCACCGGCAATGCTGTCGACGACTCGCAGGATATGGTGCAGCCCGGCGCGACGTACACTTACGAGTGGGAGATACGGAAACGAGGGGGGCCGGAGCCGGACGATCCCAACTCGATCGTCCGCGTCTACTACTCGAGCGTCTCCCAATACAAAGACGTGGCTTCCGGCCTGGTGGGGGCCGTCATCGTGACCCGGCGAGGCCAGGCGAACCCCGACGGCACTCCCAAAGACGTGGACCGCGAAATCGTCGCTCTCTTCACCGCGTTTAACGAAAACGAGAGTTGGTATGCGCAAGAGAACGTCGACGCCCACATCAGCGCCGCCGACCAGAAAGCGCTCGATGGGCGCGACGCCAACTTCTCCGATGCGCAAGGTTACTTCACCTTCGCGGGCACCGGATTTGCCGAGACCAACTACAAGTTCTCCGTCAACGGATACCTCTACGGCGACGGGCCGGTGATGACCGTGAAACAGGGCCAGCGCGTACGCTGGTATCTGCTGGATATGGGTGACGTGGGCGCGCTCAATTTCCACACCCCGCATTGGCACGGCAACACGGTGCTCTCCCACGGCACTCGCAGGGACACGCTCTTTCTGTTGCCTCTGGGAACGGAGACCGCCGACATGGTTCCTGACGCCCCTGGCCTCTGGCTATTTCATTGCCACCTGGACGACCATATGGAGGCGGGAATGATGGCGCGGTATGAGGTACTACCCGCGTCTACAACGAGTGCAGATACGAAGCAACGCACTCGTTGAAGAGGGCGCAGCACACTCATGAGAATGGGAAAATAAATTGCACACCTTATCGTCATGTGGGAGCGAGTATCCGAGGAGGGCTTTTGGCGGGTGACAAGGTGATTCGCCTGTTAGGACGCCGGTCTAGCTCTTGGCGCTGGTCACCAGATTCAGCCGTTCGCTCAGCCGCAGGCGCTCGTCGCTAATCTTGGCCGGGAGGCGGTCGCCGAACTTGGTGAAGAATTTGCCGACCTCTTCGGCTTCTTTCTGCCAATCCGCGGGATCCACGCGAAGCAGCTCTTGAACCGTTTCGGGCGAGATATTCAGGCCGTCCAGGGTGAGAGCGTGCCGCGTGGGAACGAATCCGATGGGCGTCTCTTCGGCTTGCCCCTTGCCCTGCGCGCGCTCCAGAATCCACTTGAGCACACGCACGTTCTCCCCGTAGCCGGGCCACAAAAACTTGCCGTCCGAGCCCTTGCGGAACCAGTTCACGTGAAAAACCTTCGGCGGACGAGGAATCGCGCGGCCCATCTCCAGCCAATGGCCAAAATAGTCGCCCATGTGATAGCCGCAAAAGGGCAGCATGGCCATAGGATCGCGCCGTCTGATGCCCACTGCGCCGGTTTCCGCCGCCGTCGTCTCCGAGGCCATGCTGGCGCCCACAAAAACTCCGTGCTGCCAGTTCAGCGATTCGTAAACGAGCGGCGCCAGGCGCGCGCGCCTTCCACCGAAGATGATGGCGGAAATGGAAACGCCGGCGGGATCTTCCCAGTGCGGCGATATGCGCGGGGCCTGTTTTGCGGGAACTGTATACCGCGAATTGGGGTGTGCGGCGCTGCCCTTGCCCCCTGAGAACTTATGCCCCTGCCAATCGGTGAGTTCGGCGGGCGGCTTCTCGGTCATGCCCTCCCACCACGGTTCCTTCGAGGCCGTCATGGCCACGTTGGTGAAGATGGTGTTTTCTTTCACCGCGGTCATCACGTTCGGATTGGTGTGCGTATTGGTTCCGGGTGCGACGCCGAAAAATCCCGCTTCCGGATTGATCGCATGCAGGTAGCCATCGGCTCCCGGCTGCATCCAGGCGATGTCGTCGCCGAGCGTCCACACGCGGTAGCCCGAGTTCTCGAGCGCCGAGACCATCATCGATAGGTTGGTCTTCCCGCAAGCGCTCGGAAATGCCGCCGCCATGTACGTCACTTTGCCGGACGGATCTTCCAGGCCCAGGATGAGCATGTGCTCCGCCATCCAGCCCTGTTCGCGGGCCATCGCACTGGCGATGCGCAGCGCGAAGCACTTCTTGCCCAGCAGAGCGTTGCCGCCATATCCCGAACCAATGCTCCAGATCAGCTTTTCTTCCGGGAAGTGCAGCACGAAACGCCGCGAGGGATCCAAATCGCCCAGCGAATGCAGCCCGGGCACAAAATCGTTGGTATTTCCGATCCGGTCCAGTGCGATCTTCCCGATCCGTGCCATGATGCGCATGCTGGCCACTACGTAGGGACTGTCGGTCACTTCCACGCCGGCTCGGGTCATATCCGAACCCGCCGGCCCCATCAGGTAGGGCACCACGTACATGGTCCGGCCCGCCATGGCGCCGTCAAAAAGCGTGCCAACCTTCTGCTTGGCCTCTTCTGGCGCCATCCAGTTATTGGTCGGCCCGGCGTCTTCTTTGCGCCGCGAACAGATAAACGTTATCTGCTCGGAGCGCGCCACGTCGCTGGGATCGCTGCGATGCAGGATGCAATTGGCATAGCTCTTTTCATTCAGGCGAACCGTGCTTCCTTCAGCGACGAGCTTTTCCACCATCTGCTCCGCTTCGCCTTGCGATCCATCGCACCACACGACTTGCTTGGGCCGCGTCTTCCGAGCGGCCTCTTCTACCCATTGCTCGAGGGCTGTAGCCAAGCGCTTCTCCTGAACCTGTGATGAACTTGCCTAGCGGCAGGGATTTCCCGGGACTAGGGATTTCCGCGACCTGATCGATCCTACCCGACCGATAATACGGCCGACGTTTGATAATACCGCCCGCGTGGCCTGAAATCGACCCCGTTCGCCGGTTATGGTATTGCCAGTCTGGCCACAGCGACAACTCCGCCGGGCCCGCGACGATGAACTATACTCGGTCCATGTACGCGCGAAAACTCCGCGTGGAGATTGTGCTCGGCGCAGAGCGGCGTCCCTGCCCCATCGATTGGCTCGACAATTTTTGTATGCGCAACTTCACCGGCCAAGCCGAGTTTGACGACACACTGCCCGTTGGCGAAGGCCTGCTCGAAGCCGGTTTCCGCGTCGATGCCCAACGCCTAGCCCAAGCCATGAGCGATTGGTTCACGCGGCGGGGCAAGGGCCAAGGCCAACCGGTGCAAGTTCAGATTGGCCCGGCCTAACGGCTTCCCAAACTCGATCCCGTCTCGACCGTCCGCGTCTCTTCGGCACCCACGCGCTCGCCGGCCGCTTCCAGCACCGCGCGAATTCGCGGAAGCGCTTTCCGCGCCGCCTCCGCGCCGGCCTCGATCAGCTGCGGAGTCCTGGCGAAATCGTCCCAGGCAAACTCGCGCACCAGCGGCTCGATCACCACGTCTGATCTTGACCTCCAGGCGAGGTCGGCGTGCCGCTGAATAATCGTGAAGGAACGCCCGATCACGTCGGTGAAGTTGGTCGGCTTTATGATCGCCTCCGAATCCAGGAACACTGCGACGATAATGTCGGCGCCCATATGAGCGACACCTTCGACGGGCACCGTCGCTCCGACGAACCCGTCCACCAGGGTGCGGCCCTGGTATTGCACCGGCTGGAAAAGTCCCGGATACGCGCACGAGGCCCGCAGCGGCGGACCGAGAGGCCCTTCCTTGAAATAGACGGCCTCGCCGCTGATCAGATCGGTGGCCGCTATCGCCACGGGAATGCGCAGCTCTTCAAATGTAGTGATGTTCAGGAATCGCTTGGGATAAAACTCCAGGCGCTGATTCGACGCCAGCCCCAGCCACGAAAATCTCCATTGCCCGAAAACGCCAAAGCGCAGCGCGGCCGCCCGCTTGGCCACCTCGTCGAACGGCAGCCCGCTGGCAAACGCAATCGCCGCCAGCGCGCCCGCGCTGTTGCCGGCGATGCAATCGATGGGTATGTGGTTCTGTTCGAGTTCGTGCAAAACGCCCAGATGAGCGATTCCCCGCGCGAACCCGCCGCCGAGCGCCAATCCCACCTTGGGCCGGGCCGGAATCCGCGCCGCCGCCGGGCGTTCTGCGTACGCGAATTCGCGTACGCGCGTGAGCGCCGTTTGCAGCCATGCCATTAGGGTATCTCTCCTATCGGCCCCCATCGTATTAGACAGCATAAGGCGACTTAGGGATGCGCCGCACCCGGCGGTTGACCGCCTTTGTCCGTTCTGTAACACTCACTCCGGCCATCCCTGGATAGCCGCCCAGGAGGCTGAATTCTAAGGAGTTGCCGCCGACACCATGAAAACCAGCCCGCAAATCAAACGTGTCGCCGTCCTCGGCGCGGGAACCATGGGCGCCCGCATCGCCGCTCATCTGGCCAACGCCGGAGTACCCTGCTGGCTGTTGGACATCGTCCCTTCCGAGCTCACCGCCGAGGAAAAGGCGCGAGGCCTCACGCTGGCCGATCCACGAGTGCGTAACCGCATCGTTCGCACCGGCCTCGAAGCCGCCCAGAAGGCGCGCCCCGCCGCGTTCTTCACGCCCGCCACGGCCGCCCGCATCACCATCGGCAATTTCGAGGACAACCTCGCCTGGTGCGCGGAGGCCGACTGGATCGTCGAAGCCGTGGCAGAAAATCTGGCCATCAAGCGCGGCTTGCTGCAAAAAGTTCTGGCGCATCGCCGCCCCGGCACTATCGTCACCACCAACACCTCGGGCCTTCCCATCCGGCAGATCGCCGAAGGCTTTTCCGACGAGTTCCAACGCCATTGGGCCGGCTCGCATTTCTTCAACCCGCCGCGTTACATGAAGCTCGTCGAACTCATTCCCGGCCCGGCCACTTCGCCGGAAGTTCTCGAGGCGCTCGGCGATTTCTGCGATCGCCGCCTGGGCAAAGGCGCGGTGCGCGCCAAGGATACTCCCAACTTCATCGCCAACCGCATCGGCACGTTTTCGATGCTCACTTCGCTCTCGCTCATGGCCCGCTTTGGCATGAGCGTGGAAGAAGTGGACGCCTGCACCGGTCCCGCCATCGGCTGGCCCAAGTCGGCCACTTTTCGCACCGTCGATATCGTCGGGCTCGACGTGCTCGGCAATGTGGTCCGCAATATATACGAGAATGCTCCCGGCGACGAATCGCGCGAACTCTACCGCGTTCCCGCGCTCCTCGAAGAAATGGCTCGCCGGGGCTGGCTGGGCGAAAAATCCGGCCGCGGCTTTTACCAGCGCGTTAAAAAAGGCGCGGACACAGAAATCCTGGCTCTCGATCCCGCCACCATGGAGTATCGTCCCCGGAAAAAGGCGCGCTTTGCTTCGCTCGAAATGGCCCGCACGATCGACGATACTCGCGCCCGGCTTCAGGCCATTTTGGCGCCCGCTATCGCCGGTCAACCAGGCGACAAGACCCAGCAATTCCTTTGGGAACTCATCTCCCAAACTTGTCTCTACGCCGCTCGCCGCGTTCCCGAAATTGCCGACTCCATCGCCGATGTCGATCGCGCCATGCGCTGGGGCTTCGCCTGGGAGCTTGGCCCATTCGAAATGTGCGACGCTCTGGGCGTCGAAGCGCTCACGCGCCGCTGGAGCGCCGAAGGCCGCGATCTGCCTCCCCTGTTCGCGCGCCTCGCGGCTGCGGGCCGCAAATCGTTCTACGAATACTCTGCCGGCGAACTCTCGGCTTTCGATCTCGCGACAAGCGCGCAGGTAAAGGTTCCCGAGCCGCCCGGCGTCATCCTTCTCAAATCGCTCAAGGATCGTTCCAAGGAGATCGTGCGCAATCCCGGCGCCAGCCTCATCGATCTCGGCGACGGCGTTCTCTGCTGCGAATTTCACGCCAAGATGAACGCCATCGGCGACGACATCACCGCCATGATCCAAACCGGCCTCAAGCGCCTGAACTCCGATTTCGACGCCATGGTCGTCGCCAACCAGGCGTCTAACTTCTCCGTGGGCGCCAACCTCATGCTGCTGCTTGTCGGGGCGCAGGAGCAGGAGTGGGACGATATTCACGACGCCGTCCGCCGCTTCCAGAACGCCAACCTGGCGCTCAAGCACGCGGGCAAGCCTGTGGTCGTCGCGCCGCAAGGCTTGGCTCTGGGCGGCGGCTGCGAAATCTGCCTGCATGGCGCGCGCATTCATGCCGCGGCCGAAGCCTACATGGGCCTGGTGGAAACGGGCGTCGGCCTCATCCCTGCCGGCGGCGGCTCCAAGGAGATGGCCATCCGCGCCAATGAACATGCAGCGGGCCTCGAATCTCTCGATCTCTTTCACGCCTTCAAACCCATCTTCGAAGCGCTGGCCATGGCCAAGGTTTCCACCAGCGCCGAAGAGGCTCGCGGCCTCGGGTTTCTGCGCCCCGCCGATGCCATCTCCATGAACGGCGACCGCCTGGTCGCTGACGCCAAGACCACGGCGCTCGATCTGGTGCGCGAGGAGTACCGCGCCAATCTGCCGCCGCCCACCGAGCCTTCCATCCGCGTCCTGGGAGAAGAGCTTCTGGCCGGCGCCAAGCTGGCCATTCACGGCATGCTGCGCGGCGAATACATCTCCGAATATGACGCCCACGTGGCGCGCAAACTCGCCACCGTCCTGGCCGGCGGCGCGCTCAGCGAACCGCAACTCGTCAGCGAGCAGTACATGCTTGACCTCGAGCGCGAAACGTTCGTGAGCCTCTGCGGCGAACGCAAGACACAGGAGCGTATCGCCCACACCCTCAAAACGGGCAAACCATTACGGAACTGATTGTCATGGGCGTAGAGCCTTTTATAGCCCAGGGCCCCGCTGCGCTTGCGGGGCCCTGGGGTTTTTCTCCACGTATCCGATCTAACCTCTTTGCGCGTGAGGTTTTTGGTCAAAACGCCGGGACTTTGCGGGCGGCCAAGAACTGCGCAGCGCGCAGCTTCAGGTTCAACACTTTAGACCCGACCTCCCGTCGCCCTCCAGCGTCTCCAGCAGCGCCTTCACCTCCTCGATCTGCACCACAATCTCCTCCGTCTCTTTATCCTTCAGGTGCACCTTGGTCAGCGTATGCAGCGCCGATTCCAGCGCACGATGGGCGTTGAATTCGTGCTGCCGCTTTCTCTCCGGCGAATGCGAGTTCAGCGCCAATTTGCAAAATGTGTCCGCCAGCTCCAGTTCGATCCTGATGAAGTCCACGCGGTTCATTTCGCTCCGCTGCCTTTCGATATCAGTGCCGTCCCTTTGCGGAACCCTCGTCGTACCTGCGCGTCTCATCTTCCTTCCTCTTCTCATTTTGAAGGCAGGACCTTCGCCAAATCAGTGACGCCAATCACAGCCGTAAGGGCAGCGATTTCGTTGAGCTTCCGGATTGGGGCGGTGCCCTAGTGGGCAGGTTCTATCGTCCGGTGAAGCAGTCCGTAACGATCAATCGGCTGCTTCGCGGCGCCATGCGACACAGCAGAACCGCAAGGCGATCCTGATTCTTTCGGCGAGGTTATTTCGGTTAAGCGTCTATAGCGCGTCGAGCGGCGGGCACTTACTTGTCTTTCAGCTTTAGCTTGCCTTCGGCTTTGTTCTCATCGAGAAATTTGTGCAGATCGCCGGCGGCATCGAGAAGCCGGATCCACTGTTCGTAATAGAGTGTGACCGGGAAACGCCCCAGCCCGTAAACGCTGACGCCGCCCTTCTCTCCCACTCGGAATTCCAGTTGCCCGCCGCGCCGCCCCGACTTCTCTTTTTCAAGCTCCGCCAGGCGCGCCCGCAATTCCTCGTATGACGGTTCGGCCATTGTTCCTCCCTATTTGAGCGCCAATTTCAGAGGCCAATTCAGAGGCCAACTCAGAGACCAACTCAGAGGCAAGATCATAGAACATGCGCACACGCTGTTCCAGTCTGCCCTTTGCATACGGTGATAAAATAAAGAGTAAATGGCAGTAAGAGTAGGGCCGGGATTATGGTTGCGCGAGCGGGTTGTGAGCGCCGGATTTTACCCTGGCAGTCACCGGGGCTAAGTCCCTTAGAATACGCACTTACGAATCATTAGACTTAAAGTCGTTTAGAATGCGCACTTACAGAAATATGGGGAGGGGGTGGGGGCACCTAGGCGGGCGGGAATTTCGCCCTTCGAGCCTCCGCGAAGCGAGCCCCAGCTTTAGGCATCCAACCAAGTGCACCGGCCCGCAGTCTGAAGATTGTCGGGCGCCAAAAAGCTGCCTCTTCGCGCGAAAGGAATGGACGTCGGGAGCTTCGCGCGTTAACAAAGTCAACGGCGCTTTTGGCGCATAAAGGAAGTTATCCATGAAAGAAGCTGTTATCGCCAGTTCGGTTCGCACCGCCGTCGGAAAAGCTTATAAGGGTGCCCTGCACGTCACGCGGTCGGACGATTTGGCCGCCATCGCCATCTCTGCCGCCATTCAGCGCGTCCCCGGCCTCGATCCCAAGGAGATCGAGGACGTCGTCTTGGGCTGCGCCATGCCCGAGGGCGAACAGGGCATGAATATCGCGCGCATTGCCTCGTTGCGCGCGGGGCTTCCCGTGGAGTGTTCCGCCATCACCGTAAATCGCTTCTGCTCCTCGGGCTTGCAGGCCATCGCCATGGCCGCGGATCGGGTCATGCTGGGCAATGCCGAAGTCGTTGTCGCCGGCGGCGCTGAGTCCATGAGCATGGTTCCCATGGGCGGCAATAAAGTGGCTCCCAATCCCTGGCTGATGGATCGTTATCCCGACGCATACCTGGGAATGGGGCTGACCGCTGAAAATCTCGCGCGCAAATATGAGATCTCGCGGCAGCAGGCTGACGAGTTCTCGCTGGCCAGCCATCAAAAGGCTCTGGCCGCGATTTCCGCCGGCAAATTCAAGGACGAGATCGTTCCCGTCGAGGTCACGAGCACCATCGTTTCCAACGGGGATGGGCGCGGCGGACGCGCCAAGACCACCACCAAGGTTTTTGACACCGACGAAGGCCCGCGCGCCGATACCTCGCTCGACGCCCTGGCACGCCTCAAGCCCGCGTTTCACGCGCACGGCACGGTGACCGCCGGAAATAGCTCGCAGATGAGCGATGGCGCGGCGATCTCCGTGGTGATGAGCGCGGAGCGCGCCCGCGCGCTCGCTGTGAAGCCTCTCGCCCGATTTCTGGCTTTCGCCACGGCCGGATGCGCTCCCGAAGTGATGGGCGTCGGCCCGGTCTATGCGATTCCCAAGGCTCTGCGTCTCGCGGGATTGAAACTCGATCAGATCGATGTGATCGAGCTCAATGAAGCGTTCGCGGCGCAGGCCCTTTCCGTCATCCGCCTCGCCGGGCTCGATCCCGCGCGCGTGAACCTCAATGGCGGCGCCATCGCTCTGGGCCATCCCCTGGGCTGCACCGGAGCCAAGCTTACGGCAACTATCTTGCGAGAACTTGAGCGCCGCAAGGCGCGTTATGGCATGGTTACCATGTGCATTGGCGGTGGCATGGGCGCCGCCGGCATTTTCGAGCGCCTTTCGTAATCGTTGGCTACAAAAAGGGACCCCTTCCGCAATCTTTGGAGGACTTATGGCGACCACGGCGACAACCGGAATTTTGGCTCCGGGAGGCGGTTTCCTCCTGGCATCTCCCCGCGCGGAAGACGTTTTCTCTCCCGCTGAATTGACCGACGATCAGCGGCTGATCGGGCAGGCGGCCGAGGAGTTTGTCACCAAGGAAGTGACTCCCCTAATTCCCGAGCTGGAAGTGCACAAAGAGGGCCTGATGGCAGGGCTGCTGAAGAAGGCGGGCGAAATCGGCCTACTAGGCGGCGGCGTGCCGGAGGAGTACGGCGGCACAGGACTCGATCGCGTCTCCTCGACCGTGCTCTCCGAAAAAATCTCTTCCTACGCGTCGTTCAGCGTGAGCGCCGGCGCGCATTCGGGAATCGGCACTCTGCCCATCGTCTATTTCGGCACCGAGGAGCAAAAGAAGAAATATCTGCCCAAACTCTCCACCGGCGAATGGCTGGCCTCGTATTGCCTCTCGGAGCCCCAGGCTGGTTCCGACGCGCAGGCCTCCCGCACGCGCGCTGTGCTCTCTCCCGATGGCCGCGAGTGGATCCTCAACGGCCAGAAAATGTGGATCACCAACGGCGGATTCGCCGACATTTACATCGTATTTGCCAAGGTGGATGGCGAGAAGTTTTCCTGCTTTATCGTGGAGCGCGGCTTCCCCGGGTTTACTCCCGGCGCCGAGGAAAAGAAGATGGGTTTGCGCGGCAGCTCCACCACGCCCATCTTTTTCGAGAATTGCCGCGTGCCCCGCGAGAATTTGCTGCATGAAATCGGCCGCGGCCATATCGTGGCCTTCAACATTCTCAACGTGGGGCGCTTTACGCTGGGCGCCTCCTGCCTGGGCACCTCCAAGAAAGAACTGGAATCCTCCGCGCATTACGCCAAGGAACGCACTGCCTTCGGGCACTCCATCAGCGATTTCGGCCTGATACGGGCCAAGCTCGCGGAGATGTCCATTCGCACCTTCGCCCTCGAGTCCATCATCTATCGGACGTCCGGCTTGATCGATCAAGCGATGAAATCTGTCGGCGCGGATGCCAGCAAGGCGTCCCATACCATGAAGGTGCTCGAGGAGTACGCCATCGAATGTTCCATCGCCAAGGTATTCGGCAGCGAGGTCCTTGATTACGTGGTCGATGAGGCGGTGCAAATCTATGGCGGCTACGGATTCCACGAAGACTATCCGGTGGCTCGCGGCTATCGCGATTCGCGCGTGAATCGCATCTTCGAGGGCACCAACGAGATCAACCGCATGCTCATCATCCAGATGCTGATGAAGCGCGCCCTCGCCGGATCGCTGCCCTTGATGGCGGCCGGCGCCAAGCTGCAGGAGGAGATTCTGAGCGGGTCGTCCGGCGACGATTCCTCCGATGGCCAGTGGGCTGAAGAGAGCCGCATCGTCGCGGGCGCCAAGAAAGTTTTCTTGCTCGCCGCCGGGGCCGCCATGCAGAAGTATCGCGAACGCCTTGCCGATCAGCAGGAGATTATCGGCGCGCTCGCCGATATCGTGCTCGAACTCTACGCCATGGAGTCCGGGCTGCTCCGCGCCGAGAAGGCCATCGCCTCGCGCGGAGATTCCACGGGAGCCATTGCCGCCGCCGCTCGCGTTCTGTTGCACGATGGCGCGGCGCGCGTGGAAGCCTCGGCGCGGATCGCGCTGGCCGCTTCGGTGGAGGGCGATATGTTGCGCACTCAAATGGCCGTCTTGCGCCGCATGATCAAGCGCGAACCTGCGGACACCATCGGCCTGCGCCGCATTGTGGCCGATGCCGTGGTGAACGCCGGCCGCTATCCCTTCGACGGACGCTAAATCGGGCCAATCGCTCCGCGCGGCGCGCCGCTGGGTCGGAGTCCTTCGTCCCTGGCCAAAAATTGTCTGGGCTGCAAGTAAGTGGTTGAAAATAACATTCGTTGCCGCCGCGTCGGGCTGTTTTCGTGATCCCTCAAATTTAGAGACTCCGCTCGCGATTTTTCCGCAGCTCAGCCCTCTTCTCTCGTCGCGCATCGAATCTTGCGAAGGGTTCATCCTCGAAACATTAGGCCCGAAGCAAGGCCCCGAAAGGATCCTCCCGTGTTCTCTCCCTGGTCGATTCCCGAGAAGAAGGCTCGCAAGTGGATGTGGATTGGTCTCGCCGTGGTCGCGGCGTTTCAAATCTATTACGTGCAGGAGATGATCGCTGCTTTCGTGGTTCTGGGCACGCTCTTTGCCCTCATCTCAGGCGCAGGCTTTTTGGTCCTGGCGATCGACCGAGCCAGCGAGCGAGGCCTTGGCGGGGCGCTCAACCTTCTGCGCGCGATTCTCCGTGCGGGAAGCCTCTTCGGTGAAGGGTTGCGAAGCAGGCCCAGCGAAACGCCGAGCTTTACGTCAAAAGAAGGCAGCTCCGCCATCAACGTTTAGCGACTGTCCGGTAATCGCGCTGGCCTGATCCGAAGCGAGGAATGTCGCCGCGGCGGCGACTTCGTCGGCGGTTTGTCCGCGGCCTTGCAGAATTCCTTCCAGAAATTGCTTCAGCTGAATATCCGGATCGATCTTCAAACGAGCCGCGAGAGTATTGCCCAAATCCTTGGACATTTTGGTTTCCGTGACTGGACCCGGACAGATGGCGTTTACGCGCACGCCTTGCCGCGCCGCTTCCGCCGCCGTGACGCGCGTCAGTCCCAGCATTCCGGCTTTTGCCGCCGCGTAAGGCGAACCCCAGGGGAATGCCGATTTGGCGGAAAGGCTGGAGATGTTGATCACCGCGCCCGACTTGCGCCGATACATTTCCGGCAAGACCAGCCGCATCAGAAGGAAAGCGCCGCGCAAATGCACCGCGATCACGCGGTCCCACTCTTCCGGAGAGATCTCTTCCACCGGCTTCACCGGCCCATAGTCGCCGGCATTGTTGACCAGAATATCGACCGCGCCGAGACGATCCCGCGCGGCCGCGACAATGTGCGCGCAATCGGCTTCGCGGGCGACGTCGCCTGCAACCCAGGCGCTTTTGCCTCCCGCCTGCTCGATTTCGCTCGCGACGTGGCGGAGTTCGGCTTCGGTGCGCGACGCAATCAGCACGGCAGCGCCTTCGGCGGCGAACCGCCGGGCGATAGCTCGGCCGATTCCGCGGCCGCCGCCGGTTACGACAGCAACTTTGCCTTGAAGAAGCATGAGATTCGTTTACGCGCGCAGCAGGATACCATTGTGTAAGCTCGTCCCGAAATCGGGAAGCTAATCGCGCCGCATGGGTGCGTTACACTGGCGCCATGACGGCGCGGAGAAAAGTTGTGGTGGCCATCGGGCTTCCCGGCGCGGGGAAATCTACCTACTTCGCGCGGCGGGGGATTCTGCCGCTCTCGAGCGATCTGATTCGCGAACTGCTTTACGACAATGCCGCCGATCAGCGCCATCCGGAATGGGTGTTTTCCGCGCTCCACGATCTGTTGCGGCGCCGTTTGGCGGCGGGCGCGCAGACCACTTACATCGACGCCACGAATCTCACGAAATACTTTCGCCGCCCTTTGCTGCGGATCGTGCAAGAGTTTGGCTGCGCCGCCGAGGCGCTTTATTTCGATGTGCCGCTGGAGATTTGCCTGGGGCGGAATCGCCGGCGCAAGAATCTGTCTACCGGCTCATCGCGGGACGCGCGAGTCGTGCCGGATGAAACGGTCCGCCGCATGGCGCGGCGGCTCGAGCCTCCGACGCGAGAAGAGGGCTTCTCGCGGGTGGTTGTGGTTCGACCTAGGGCGATTCGTGGGGCGGCGATTTGTCCGGGGGTGGTCCGTTCAGAGGCGGCGCCTCCGGTAGCGCTTGGTCCACGCCGCCAAAAGTCGCGTAGCCGGGCGAAGGGGGAATAAGGTATGATGTGTGTTTTCAGAGGTTCAGCCGAGGTGCTGCGTTGCCGAATAGCGTCCTGAGCAAGGGAAAGAAGCTCCTGCGAATCCGACCGCGCGGATTTTGCGCCGGCGTGGTTCGCGCTGTGGACATCGTGGAGCTGGCCGTGGAGGCTTACGGTCCGCCGGTCTACGTGCACCATGAGATCGTGCACAACCGCTACGTGGTGGAGCAGTTGCGGCGGCGCGGCGCGATTTTCGTGGAATCGGTGGAGGACGTGCCGATTGGTGCGGTGCTGATTTTCAGCGCGCACGGCGTTCCGCCGACGGTGCGCGAAGAGGCGCATATGCGCAAACTTCGCGTGATCGACGCGACCTGCCCGCTGGTGACCAAGGTTCATTTGGAGGCGCTGCGCTTTGCGCGCGAGGGGCGCACCATCATTTTGATCGGGCACAAGGACCATCAGGAGATCATCGGCACTTCGGGAGAGGCGCCGGAGCAGACCGTTGTGGTGGACAGCGTGGAAGCGGTGAACCGGCTGGAAGTGGAAGATCCGGCGCGGCTGGCGTATCTGACGCAGACCACCCTGAGCCTCTACGACACGCACGAGATCGTGGCCAGGCTGCGGGAACGCTTTCCGGATATTGCCGGACCGGCCTCCGACGATATTTGTTACGCCACGCAGAATCGGCAAGAAGCCGTGGAGCAGGTGGCGCGTGAAGTGCAGCTCATGCTGGTGGTGGGATCGCCGAACAGCTCGAACTCCAACCGGCTGGTGGAAGTGGCCCAGCGGTCTGGCGTGAAGGCGCGGCTGATCGATGACGCTTCGGCGATCAGCGCCGATTTATTCGAGGGCATCGATAGTGTCGGGCTGACGGCGGGAGCTTCGGCGCCGGAAGTGCTGGTGGAGCAGGTGAGCGAACGGCTGGCGGAGTATGGCTTCACGGATCAAAGCGATCGCGAATTGATTCGCGAGGACGTACGGTTTACCTTGCCGTCGGAACTCGCTGTAATCGCGACCAGCAGCCAGCGCGGGTAGCAACGAGCAGTCTGAAGCGGCTGCGGGGTTCGGCCGCTCCCCAACGATAGTCGAGGAGAAATCTTGGCGGTCAAGATCGTCCGTCAGGTGAAGAACATCGCCCTGCTGGGCGCGCCAACCAGCGCGGCTGGCCTAGGCGCGGGCCAGGAGGGCGCTCCCGCAGCGCTGCGCTCCGCCGGCCTGGCGGAGCGGCTCACCGCGGCCGGATTTCACGTGACCGACCACGGGGACTGCGCGCCGCGCGTTTACAAGCCGGACGATGAGCATCCCCGGGCGCGCAACGCGAGCGAGGCGCTGGCGATCATCGAGGAGTTGCGGCCCAAGGTGGAGGCCGCGGTGAAATCGGGCGCGCTCGCGGTGATTCTGGCGGGCGACGACACAATGGTTCTGGCCGCAATCGCGGGTTCTCGCCGATATTATCGCCACGTCAGCGTCATCTCCGTGGATCGCGATGCGGGGTTGAACGTGCCAGCCACGACGCCTTCCGGATGCCTGGATGGCATGGTGATCTCCCACATTGTAGGGCGCGGCGCGCCGGAACTGGTGCGGTTTTGGGGCGAACCGCCGCTGATCCGCGAGCCCGACGTGGCCGTATTTGGAATCGACCGCGTGGACCAACCCGAGCAGAAATGGCTGGGGGGAACGCCGCTGCAACATTATCTGGCGGTGGACATCAAGAGGCGCGGCGCGGCCGTGGCTGCCCAGGAGGCGCTCGATAGAGTGCATGGCTCGCGGCACGAGTTTGTGCTTCTTTTGGATCTGGATGCCATCGCGGCGGAAGATTTTGCGGCCACCAATTTTCCGGGTTCAGGCGGGCTGACTCTCGATGATATTCGGCAGGCTGTGGGCGTTTTTGCGCGGCAACCAACCCTCGTTGCCTTTGTAGTTGCCGGTTATAATCCCGCGCGCGATACAGACGGAAAGGCGGCGAAGATAGCGATCGATTTGCTGGAAGCCGTGCTGGCTCCGCGTTTGCAGGCACCGGCCGCGGAGGCGACCGAGGCTACCGCGGCGAGCGCGGGCAACACTCCCGCGGCGGAAACTCCGCAGCCAAAGGGTCCTATCGAGCCGCAAGTCGAGGAAGTCACCATGGTCGCGCCGAGCGCCGCGCCGGATCCTGCCGAGCCCAATGTGTCTTCCGCCGAATCGGCGGCGCCGGAGAAATCCTCCGAGGCGCATTCTGAAAGCGAACCGCCTGCCGAGTAGCAGTTCTTTTGGCGCGGAGCGACGGCAAAGAATTCCGAAATACGCGCCTGGTAGTTCCGCAAAGGGCGTCCCGCGGATGGAGAACACCTCATGTTACGTCTTCTAAAAAATCACAACGGGAAAGCAGTGATGTTCGGTTTCGTGATTCTTGCGGCCGGCCTGGCGTCGCATCTCATGAAGGCAGGGCAAGCGACGGAGGCCTTGAGCAGCCAGGCCAAGGCGGAAATGGCGACGGTCTATGCCGCCAGCCCGTACATCGAAGCGCACACGCATTTCGACGAAAAAAATCCCGCGGCGGCGGTGGATGCGGCGCTCAAAAGCATGCAACACCAGAACGCCACCATGATCTTTTTTCTGGCGCCTCCCGATACTTTCGATCACCCGGGGAAGTTCGACACGGACGTGATCATCCCTTACCTGAAGAAATATCCGGAGAAATTTCGCTATCTGGGCGGCGGCGGAACGCTGAACGCGATGATTCAGCAATCGGTGCGTTCCCAGGATGCGGGGCCGGAGGTCCAGAAGAAGTTCCGAGCGAAAGCCGAAGAGCTGCTGGGGATGGGCGCGATCGGATTGGGCGAAGTGACGGCCGAGCATTTTCCGTCGAGCACGCCGTATCAATACGCGCCGGCCGACCATCCGCTCTTTCTGCTGCTGGCGGATATCGCCGCGCAGCATAACGTGCCGATCATCCTGCACATGGAAGCCGTGCCGCAGGACATGAATCTTCCGGCCGATCTGAAGTCGCCGCCCAATCCTCCGCGACTGCGCGCCAATATTGCCGCGTTCGAGCGCCTGCTCAGCCACAATCCACGGGCAAAAATTATCTGGGCGCACCTGGGCGCGGACTACACCGGCTATCGCACGATCGAACTCGATCGGAAGCTGCTGGACAGGCATCCAAATCTTTACATGGAGATCAAGACCGACCCGATCAATCCGGGGAAGAATTTCCCGGTGGATGCCGACGGGAAGCTCCGGCCGGAATGGAAGAAGTTTTTCTCCGACTATTCGGGACGATTTATCATCGGCAGCGATCAGCACTACCCCGCGGCGCCGCCCGACCCACAGCGCTGGCAGAGCGACGTTCTGCTCTACAACCAGCTTCCCGACGACCTGCAGAAGAAGATCGGAACGGAAAACGTCTACCGCATCTATCCACTCGCATTACCTGCCGCACACGCAGCTGCCGGCGGCAATTAAGCCGTTTGCAGCGATGCCAGCGCGGACTTGACGTGCTCCGGCGTAAGCGGCGATTGACGGACGCGAGCGCCCGTGGCGTCGAAGATAGCGTTGGCGATGGCCGCCGCGGTGGCGCGGCTGGACGGTTCGCCCGCGCCATTGGGCGGAATCTCGGGATGATTGATCAGCACGATATCGACTTGCGCCGGAATATCGGGAGCGCGGGCGATGGGATACGTTTTCCAATCCACGCTGGTGACGTTGCTGCGATCGAAAGCGACCTCTTCCTTCATGGCGCGGCTCATGGATTGAATGAGATTCGCGGCGATGGTTCCGCGCAGGGCCTCGGGATTGATGATCAGGCCGCAGTCGTGCGCGCAGACAAAGCGGGTGACGAGCACGGCGCCGGTGCGCCGGTTCACTTGCACTTCGGCAATGGTGCCAACGAAAGTGCCGCCGCGCGTGCTGAGGCCCACGCCGCGGCCGGTTAAGGTATCGCCCGAAAGGTTTTCTCGCTTGGGCGAGGGGCGTTTGTCCCAGGCCGCTTTTTCGGCCGCCGCAGTCAAGACAGCTTTGGCGCGAGCGTTTTCGAGATGGGCCAAGCGGAACTCGATGGGGTCCACTCCGACGGCGGCGGCGATTTCGTCCATGAAGGACTCGACCGCAAAGCTGGTCTGCGGACCTTCGGGATCGCGCAAATGCGTGGTGCGCAGCGGCGAGCCCGAATCATAGAAGCCTGGGACCACGTGCGACATGGCATGTAAATTAGCAAAAACGTAAGCCGGCGCTGCTACACTCCACTGGGCGAATTCGTCCACGCCGCCCGTATTGCGAACGCCGCTGAGTTGCGCCCCGAGAAAGTTCCCCGCGTCCGCAGGGACGAAGTGGATTTCGCCACCCGAGAAAGCGCGCGACGTAAATTCCACGGCGGTAACTTCGCCGTGGTCGTCGATGGCAGCGGCAAGATCGCAGGTCACGGCGGGACCTTTGCTGCCCCACTGCGTCATATCGGCGCGAGACCACTGCACGCGCACGGGTTTGCCAACGGCTTGAGATAACAGCAGGGCGTCGGCTGCGGTGTCCTCGATGCCCGGACGGCCGTAAGAGCCGGCGTCTTCGACCCAAACGACGCGAACTTGGTCGAGCGGAACGCGCAGGAGTTCGGCAAAGCCTTTTTGAAGGGCGTGCGGTTTCTGGCCTCCGGACCAAATCGTGGAGACGCCGTCGGTATGAACGTCGGCAACAGCGCAGCCAGGGCCCATGGTGGCATGCGATTGAAAGGGAACTTCGTAGGTGGCCTGGACTTTTTTGGCCGCGGCTGCGAGGGCGCCAGCGGCATCGCCTTTCTTGACCGTCTCTTTCGTGGCTTTGGGAGTCACCGAGCGCATGTGCTGGTAAAGATCTTTCTGCTCGGGGAAAGTCTGCTCGAGGGCCGACCAGTTGACGCGCACGGCTTTGGCGGCGCGAATGGCGGCCCATTCGTTTTCGGCGACGACGCCGACGAAATTGCCTTTGGTTACGGTCTGCACATAGCCTGAAATCTTTTTGGCGGCCGAGTCGTCCACGCCGAGGAGTTTGGCGCCGACTCCGGCGGGGCGCAGGACGCGGCCGTGGAGCATTCCGGGGACGCGCACGTCGGTAACGTATTGCCATTTTCCAAGAATCTTGGGAGCAAGATCGACGCGCGGGACGGATTGACCGACAACCGTGTAGGCCGAGGGGTCCTTTGGCTTGCCAAGGCCCTGTACATCCAGCGAGAAGCCATCTCCAGAAACTTTGAGGGCGTCGTCCAACTTGCCATTGGCGGCAAGCTCGGCGTAGGAGACTTTTCGGGAGGCGGCGGATGCCACGCTGATTACGCCGTCGTGCACCTGGAGCTGGTCGGCTGAGACGCCCAGATTATTCGCGGCCATGCGCAGCAGGAGAGCGCGCGCCGTAGCCGCGGCGTTACGCAGCGGCTTCGAGCCCGACATGATGGACGTGCTGCCGCCGACTCCGCCTTGATCGGCGGTGGTGGAAGTATCGCCCATAACCATAACGACGCGGGCTACAGGTACATCCAGTTCCTCGGCCACGACCTGAGCCAGGCCGGTCTCGACGCCCATGCCGATTTCGGCTTTGCCGGTGAAGACATGGATATTTCCATCACCGTCGATACGCAGCCAGGCGTCCAGCCGAGCGGGCGATGGAGTGGCGGCGGTTTCGGCTGCCGCCGACAAGACCTGCGGCAACGCGGCGCCTTCGGCGAAGCTGAAGCCGATCAAAAGCCCGCCGGTATCCTTGACGAATTCTCTTCGGGAAAGGACGTTCTTGGCGGCCATGGCTACGCGCTCCTCTTCATTTCATCGGCGGCACGGCGAACGGCGGCGAAAATGCGCACATGGCTGCCGCAGCGGCAGACCAGAGTTTCAAACGCGCTGCGCATCTGTTCGTCGGTAGGATTCGGATTTTTGTCGAGCAGGGCCTTGGCCGTGAGCACCCATCCATTCAGGCAGTAGCCGCACTGGAAGGACTGTTCGGCGATGAAGGCTTTCTGCACGGGGTGGGGATCGCCTTGGGCGCCAAGCCCCTCGAGGGTGACAATCTCTTTTCCCGCGACGGCGGAAACAGGGAGCATGCAAGAGCGCACTGCGCGATTATCGACGAGAACGGTGCAGGCGCCGCATTGCCCGAGACCGCAGCCGAAGCGAGGATTATTCAGGGCCAGATTGTCGCGCAAGACGTACAGCAGCGGGCAATCCGGTTCGACATCTATGGCGTGCGATTGACCATTGATTTTGAGCGATATGTGGTTCACGAAAACCTCGAAGTGCAGATGTGGAAAATCGATTAGCCACCATTCTACTCCTGAAGCAAGCCGAGGAAGAAGTGGCGGCGGCGGGCGGGGAATAATGGAGGGAGGGCGACAAAAAGGCGAAACGGGCGCGTAGTACTCTCTGTGGCCCGTTAAACAATATCGGTTTGGCTGGATGTCGCGAAACCGGCAATTACTCCGCTTCCGGCTTGAGGCTAATCTCGGCACGGAGGCAAACCTCTCATGTGGCGCAAGGTGCTAATCACGCTAGGAATTTTGTGCGTTCTATCTACTGCCAGGGCCAAGGCGGACGACGTGGGGTACGCTTACTGCCCGTTAGGCGAGGGGTACGTGTTTTTGTACGACTCCCCGACCAGCTTCCAGGTGATAGCCAACCTGAAGTGCGGCGCGAAGCTCACGGTTGTGGACCCGCGCGACGATAACAGAGCGCGAGTGCGGACCGCGGACGGTAAAGAGGGATATGTGCAGAAGTCGTCCCTGATCGCAGCTCTGCCTGGGAGCCAGCCGAAACCTGCGGCCCCTGCGGCTGCTCCGGTAGCCCCGGCCGCTCCGGCTGCCAGCATTCCGCAGCCACCCGCCGAGGCGCCGGCACAACCAAAGCCGGAATCAAAGCCACGGCCGGAGCCACAAGTGCAAGCCGAGGCGGAAGTACACCCACAGCCAGAACTACAGGCGCAGCTCGAGGTGCAGGCGCCACCGCCGATACAAGCGCCACCGCCGCCGCCGGCAAAATTACCTCCGCCCGCGGCCGCCGCGTTTACTCCATTTTCCACTTTGGGTTATGAAGAGAATACGCCGCGCCTGGAAGTTTTCGGCGGATATTCATTCATGAATGCGGGCACGGATGGGTTAGCCAGCCGGCAAAACGTGAACGGATTCGAGTCGTCGGTAGCCTACAACATAAACCACTGGCTGGCGGCCGAGGGCAACGCGGCCGCATATTACAAGTCCATCACCATTCTTAACGTGGGAACTTTCGGGTTTAACGATTATCTGATCGCAGGCGGCCCGAGACTGACCGTGCGCAAATTCTTTATTCATGCGCTGGTTGGCATGGACCATCAGGCGAACAACCTATACTTTGACGGCCCGGGGCCTTCTTCCGGCAACACCGTCCTGGCGGCAGAGCTTGGCGGCGGCGTGCAGTGGAAGGTAGCCCGGCACATCGGGGTGCGAACCTCGGCGGACTACGTGCTCACCCAATTTGACGGCTGGATTCAGAGCAGCGTTCGTGTGACCGCCGGCGTGGTGTTCGACTTAGGGAAGCTGTGAGCGGCCGCGGGACGGGGCTGGGGCGAAAATAACCGGCTCAACTCGACGGGTACCAAACAAAAGCGGCGCTGATGAATCATCAGCGCCGCTTTTGTTTTAACTCGGAGGTAAGAGACCGGGCTTACTCGCTCTTGCTGGATTTCTGATCGCCCAAGGCGCTGTCCTTGAGTGATGTGCCATCTGCCAGGACGATCTTATTGAGGCGTCCCACGGTGTTGCCGGTTTTGGATTGGAATATGTAAACGGTGATTACGTCGCCCGGCTTGATGGAATTTTTCGTCCAGCCAATGAGGCCGAGGGCCGATGGGCTTCCCGCCTCGGCGGACCAGTGGGTGACGGTGCCTTTGTCATCCTTGACGTCGAAGAGGGTAATCGAGTGGGGATTGGCCCAAACGAATCGGGTGACAACCGCGTTATTCAAGACCACGGGTTTGCTGGTGTCGTAAACGGCGCTCCCATGATGCGCAAAGGTGGGGACACAAACCGCCAACAGGGCGAACGCCAGCACAACGAACGCGATTGACTTCATTTTCACTTGGCACCTCCGGGCGCTACGACGATAGGGTGAGGGTACGACAATTGATTTTGGCTGTCAATCGCATGAGAACAAGGTGAGAACGCACGAGAACGAGGGCGAACCTCCGACCAGAAACGCGGCGCGCGCAGCCGGCACGGGCTCAGGGCTTGTGGGGGGTACCGAAATTGTAGCGTTGGGGCGCGCTTTTATCGGGAGGACGGAAGCCGCTCTGGGATGAGGAACCGACTGCGTCGTTTCCAGTCGGCGTATTTGGCGGATTGGGCCTGATGAAAGCGGAAAAACCGACCGTGCTGCCGGCGGCATCCTTGACGGGCGATATGCTGAAGGAAACATTGATACGCTGGCCGCCCTTGCGGATGTGCACGCCATCGGAGATCGGAATCGCCTCTTCGCGCTGGAGCTGTTCCAAAAGTTCGGGGATGGGGTCCGGTTCATCCGTCGAGATCAAGAAATATCGGGAGCGTCCCAGGACTTCGCGGGCCGAATAGCCGTAAAGGACCTCGGCGCCCCTGTTCCAACTGACGATGGTGCCGCCGAGGGTGAAAATTGCGATGGCCTCGTTGGCGCATTCAATAATCGAGGCCAATTGCGAAAGCCTCTCTTCGAGGCGCTTGCGCTCGGCGACGATGCTCTTGAGCACCTGGTTCTGGCGTACCAGGTCACGAGCGCGCGCGGTCATGGCCTCGCTATTCTCGTCGGTAAGTTCCGCGACTTTCAATCGCGCGCGTAACAGCTCGACGAACGCCTTCCAGGAGGCATTATCGAGCAGAAGAGGCAGCATTACGTTGGCGGTCACGTTCTCCGCTTCGACGTAGTTCTCTCCAGGAGCCGCCTGGTGAAAAAGCTTTCCGTCATCGGCGATGAGGATGGAGTGTGGGGTTGCGGCATCCAACAACCGCTTTTCATCCTCGGACTGAATTTCATTTTGAATTTTCTGAACCAGGAGAGCGATCTCCGAGCAGTTCTCGGCGCGTTTGGCGAGCAATCGCTGGTCTTGAGGCCAGCCCTGGATCCACATCTGCATGGTTAGCTGGAGGTTCTGATTGGAGTAGGAGAGGGCTTTCTCGGCCAATTCGAGCTTGGCCTCAAGCGCGCTGCAAAGGTCGGTTGGCTGTGGCACTTTACTCTCCATCAAAGCCGCTTAAGCGCAGCCGCTTCGAGGAAATCCTCAAGAGATATTCACTTTGCCCTGGGCTGTGGTCCCGGCTTCTCACGCTAATTTCTTATCCAGAAGCAGACTCTCCATCTTCCTGGTGAGCCGCTCAAAGTCGATTGGCTTGGTTTCGTATTCATCGCATCCGGCCTCGAAGGCCTTGTCCCGGTCGGTCACAAGAGCATGCGCCGTCAGAGCGATGATGGGGATATGACGGGTGGTCTCGTTCGATTTCAAAAGGCGAGTGACTTCCCAGCCATCCATGGCCGGCAGGCTGATATCCATCAAAATCAAGTCGGGGTTCTCGGATCGAGCCAGCGAATATCCCTGCGAGCCATCGCCGGCGGTCACTACCTGGTAGCCCCTCTTCTGGAGGCGCCTGGATAGCATGTTGACGTTCATTTCGTTGTCTTCGACCATCAAAATCTTCGGCACAGTCCGTTCTCCCATCCAACTTGGCCTGACCAGAGCGCCCGCGACTGGAGCGAAGCAGCCCGGCGCGAAAAGAGTGCGGTGCGGTCACAGGGATGTGCCGCAATGACCTTTATGGCGTGTATAGGCGTAAACCAAAATGGGAGAGTGGTACCGTTTTGAGACTGGGCCAACGGGCCTATTATTGGCGTGTACGATACAGCCGGCAGGTAGCCTGTAGGGCACAGCCCGAGGGTGCCCGAAAACCACCGGGATTACCGAATTTGGCGATCTCCTTCGCTTTTATTTCGTAGACTTTTCAATGTATGGAACAATCTCGGGTCTTTCCACTAGGATAGCGGCCTAGCACCACCCCGCAACCTGGAGGCAGGAATGGCCAAACTAGACGTGTTGGTAGCAGACGACCATGACATTGTGCGCCGAGGCCTTCGCGATCTTATCGAAAAACAGCCGGGGTGGAAGGTCGTGGGCGAAGCGACCAATGGCAAAGAAGCGGTGGAAAAAGCCAAGCAGTTGAAACCGGACGTGAGCATCCTGGACATCAGCATGCCGTCGTTGAATGGACTGGAGGCGGCGCGGCAGATCGTGGCCAGCGGGTCGCCCACCAAGGTGTTGATCCTGACGATCCACCATTCCGACCCGCTGATCCAGCAGATGGTAAAGGCGGGGGTACGCGGATACGTCCTGAAGACAGACGCGGCGAGCGAACTGGTCCACGCTGTGGAGGCTCTGCAACGGAACAAGACTTTCTTTACTTCCAAAGTGGCGCAGTCTTTCCTGGACGAGCGGCAGAAGGCGGCCAAAAACAGCAATGGCGACGACCGGGCCCTCAGGTTGACGCCCCGGCAGCGGGAGATCGTGCAATTACTGGCCGAGGGAAAGAACAGCCGGGAGATCGCCTCCCTGCTGGGAACGACGTTCAAGACGATCGAAACACACCGCGCCAACATCATGCGGCGGCTGGAATGCCATTCGGTGACCGAACTGGTGCGTTACGCCATTCGCAACGATCTGGTGCAGGCCTAGTTCTCCTTTTTAGTTACCTTCGAAGAGTCAGAGAAGTTTGCCAGGCGGCGCGCGGCGCCGGTGAGTTCGAGAATGTGCATGCCGGTATTGGCGCGATCCACGATGTAGATGTAGCCGCGGTCATCCACCTCCACGTTGTTGGTTTGAATCGCCACTTTGCAGTGCTCCTCCGCGCCAGTGCCGACGCAGCGTTTCTCCGTCTTGTCGGTGACGGCGGGAATGTAATAGCCGACCTCCTTGGGATGGAAGGGATCGCGAACGTCTAGGGCGCGCACACCGGCATTGAAATGGGCGATGAAGACGAGGCGGCGATAGTAGATGGGCGTGAAATTCTCGTTGGTGGAATGGGTGCCGAAGCGTCCGCCACGCTCGCAGAAATTTCCGCTGGCTTCGGGCACCGTCCAGGTGGCCACGCCGAAGGGACGCATTTCGTCGGTGATGTCGATGACCCGCACCATCTCTCGATCTTCCAGGCACTCGTTGGCAAGCGTCTCACCAACGGATAGAACGAAATCGCGCTGAGCCTGAGACTTTCCGCCGGGAGCGGCCGGTTTCTGCTTGGCGAATTCGGGCAAGTCCATGCCAAGCAGGGGATAAGGGGAGTGGGAGCCCGCGTCCGAGGGCAAATCGATGCGGGAAATCTGCGGGTAGAGCAAGTTCGCGTCGGTGGGGTCCTTGGGACCGTTCAAGAGCTTGTCGCGATCGACGATCTGCATGATGCCGTTGCTATTGGTGCCGTAGCCGAAGTAGATGCGATTTCGGTCGCGGCCCATGGACATGGCGCCATGCAGTTCGGTGGGCGCAGGGCCGGTGGAGCCCGGTTGCTGACCCGGCAGACCGAAATTGCGGATGAAGACCGGATGGGCGGGATCGCTGAGATCGTAGATCTGGGTCATGCGGCGAACGCGCCAGCCAGGCACGCCGGAGACGAGATAGGCGATGCCGGTGTCGCACTCCCACCAGCTCTTATGGGTATCCACGAGGCCGCTGACGACCACGGTGAGGCGGCTGGGCTTGGCAGGATCGGTAACGTCCCAGACCTCGTGGGCCGAGCCGCCAAAGGTTCGCAACATATAGACCTTGCTCTTATCGGCGTGCGGGAGCGTGGTGCCGTCGCACACACGGACCATCTGCGCGCCGCCGGATTCGGCGTTGGTTCCTTTCTCCGGCTCTCCGGGTATGTGGGCGAGATAGCGGGGATGGGCGGGGTCGGTCACGTCCACGAGGGAGGTGCCGTTACTTTCCTGCATGCCGGTGAGGGGATTGGGCTGGGAGCCGCCGTGATGGCCGATGTAGGCAACCCAGCGCTGTCCTTGATGATGAATCGTAGGCTGATAGGCGCTGCGCGCTTGCAGGTCGTTAAATCCAACGAGCTGCATATTGCTTTTTTCTTCTTTCTGCGGCTGAGCGGCGGCAGAAAGGCAAACGAAGATGGCCAGCGCGCCGCCGGCAGCGAGCGCCACGCAGGACGCGCGGCGACGCGGCAGATTCGGATAACGGGATAGCGAAAGGCTTTTTGTCATTGGTCCCCCAATTTGGGAACGAGATTGGACGAGACGCCCTTATGGGTGTGCCCTTATGAGTGTGGAGGATATCACCGCTGCCTGGAATGAGAAATGGGCAGGAAGCGAGACCGGGTGGTTGCCTTGGTCAGGGGCTTACTTGGTCGACCGTGCGGCGCCGAGGCGCTCGACGGCGTTCTCGATTCGCTGACGGCTTTTCCAAAAGCTGGACCACAAATCGCCCTTACGTTTGAGGCGAGTGAGGACCGTTTTTATGTTGAGGCTTTCCGGCTTCAAACTGGGGCGCAATTCTGCGATCTCCACGGGAGTGGAGACGGGCGCCTTGGGGAAGGCGCGGACCGTATAGGCTGCGGCGAGCGGCCGGCCGAGGGAGTTTTGGGTGACGTCGATCAGCACTTGCCCGGGACGGCGCTTGGCCACGATGCGTTCGTGCGTGACGAAGCCGGGATGCTCGGTGGAAACCAACTGCGCGAAGATTTCGCCAAACATGCGCAACTGCTCGAAAGTGTAGACGCGTTCGACGGGCAAGTAGAGGTGGAAGCCGGTGGCGCCCGAGGTCTTCAGAAAGACGTTCAAGCCGACTTTCGTAAGTTTCTCGTAGAGGGCGCGAGCGACGGTCAGGACACGCGAAAAATCGGTTCCGTCGGCGGGATCGAGATCGAAGAAGAAATAGTCGGGATGCTCCTGATCGTCGCGGCGGCTGGACCAGGGATTGTGGTCGATGCAGCCCAAGCCCGTGAGGTAGAGAAGAGAGGCGAGGTCGTTGGCGATGACGTATTGGACGTCCTTTTCTTCCGAGGGAATGGTCACCGTTTCAATCCATTTGGGAACGCCCTCGGGCATATTCTTCTGGAAAAAAGCCTGGCCTTTGATGCCGTCGGGATAACGGCGCAGCACCAAGGGGCGATCTTTGAGGAAGGGCAGAAGATAATCAGCGACGCGGTAGTAATAGGCGAGCAAGTCGCGCTTGGTGTAGCCGGACTCCGAAAAAAATATTTTATTGAGATTGGTGAGGCGGAAGCGCTTGCCGTCGAAATCGAGCGTGACCGACTCCTGCTTGCCGGAGAAGAGTTCGGCTTCGATCTCCTTTTTTTCGCTCAACACTATTCCAACGATTTCGGGCGCGCGGACGATCTCCGGAGCGCGCGCCCGGGCGTGCTCAGGTGCGGGCTGCGGGGTGGCTTCGTTTTCCCATTGGCACTCTTGCGGCTGGACATCGTTGCGCAAGGCCAGAAAAACGGGCGCGCGCAGGCGCGGCTCCTGGGTCCAGCCGATGAAGCGTACATGGGCAACGAGCTCCGGTTTTGCCCAGAAGGCGCGCTCATTCGTATCAGGAAGTTTGTCGAAGGGGCACTTCGCGATTTCGAGCTCGCGCAGCTTCTTCATGAGCAAGGCGCGCGTTTTCTCGTCCATGCCCGTGCCGGCATGGCCGACAAAGCGAAGGGCTTTGCCCTGGTAGAGGCCGAGAAGCAACGAGCCGAAATGCGTACGGCTGCCACGGGGCGCGGTCCAGCCGCCAATGACGACGTCGAGAGTCCTGGTGGCCTTCAGCTTGACCCAGTTCTGGCTGCGAGCGCTGACGTAAACGCTATCGAGGCGCTTGCCGACGACGCCTTCCAGTTCCTGTTGCCTGGCCAGATCGAAAAGGCCTTTGCCATTTTCCAGAACATGATCGGAGAAGCGAAATTCGGGAGATGGATCGAGGAGGCGCCGGAGGAAATTCTTGCGCTCGAGCAAGCGCACTTCCCGCAAATCATAGCCATCGCAATAGGGCAGATCGAACAGGTAATAGGTTACCGGATAGCGCGCGCGCAGATCGGGGGAGGGCTGCTGCACGTTCATGCGCTGCTGCATGCGCTCGAAATCGCTGCGGCCCTTTTCATCGAGAACGACGATTTCGCCGTCGAGGATCGCGTAGCGGGCGCTGAAGCGCTGGGGCAAGGAGGCCAATTCCGGATACTGGTGGGTGACTTCATTGCCGGCACGCGAGAACAGGCGAACGGCGCCATCTTCGATCCAGGCGAGCGTGCGCGCGCCATCCCACTTCACTTCAAAGAGCCAGCCGGGATCAGAGAAAGGACGATCGATGAGCGTGGCGAGCATTGGCGAGAGGGAAGTAGGCATGGCGGCCTGGCGCGCTCCCTCGAGCTCGGCGGGCTGGAGCGCGGCGGGATTGCGCTTGGGCGGCAGCTCGCCGGCGATTTCGTCGAGTGTGCGGCCGGTGAGGACGGAGCCGTCGTGGTCGTCAACGTTCCAGGCGGAATCAACGGCGCCGTCCTGATGCTTGATCATCAGCCATTCGGGCTGTTTTTCGCCGCGCCTGGTGCGCACCAGAACGAAGCCGCCACGGAGCTTTTCGCCGGCCAGCCGGAATTTGATTTCGCCGTGATCGACCTGTTCCTTGGCGCCCTGGCGTCCTTCGACGCGGAAGGTGCCGCGATCCCAAACCATCACCGAACCCGCGCCATAATTTCCCGCCGGGATATTGCCCTCGAAATTGGCGTAGCTCATGGGGTGGTCTTCGGTCTGGACGGCCATGCGCTTATCAGCGGGATTGAGGGAAGGCCCTTTGGGAACGGCCCAGGATTTGAGCACTCCATCAATCGCCAGACGAAAGTCGTAATGCAGGCGGCGGGCAGCGTGCTTTTGAACAACGAAGGTGCCTTCGAGCTGGGGAAGAGATTTGGCGGAGGAGGGTTCCGGAGTGCGGTCGAAGCGCCGTTTGCGGCGGTACTCCCCCAGGCGGGCCATATTTCATTGTAACTGAGGCGATTCGCGAGAGGCGAGATGGCGAGGAGCGGTGGCGAACGCGGCGTGCGGCACTTTCGGGCTGGGCTGAAGGCAAAAGCAGATCCCCCACCGCCATTCGCAAACAATGCGACTGGATTCGGGATGACAACCACCGTGGGCTGCTCCGCATTCCCTTTAGGCACGAGCGTAGCCCAAGGGATGCCGTGGAAACGCGCTAAGCGAGCTAGGCGCTGATTTCGGCCGAGGGGAAGATGACTTCGATGGCGGTGCCCCAATCGCCGCTGCGTATTTGCATGTGGCCGCCGAGGTTGGCAACTCGCTCACGAATTCCGCTGAGGCCCACGCTCCGCGAGCGCCGCTGGTCGCCACTTTCGGCTGAGGTCGCGGCCATACCCTTGCCCTGATCCGCAATCTTGAGCCGCACTTGGCTATCACCGAGGGACAACGAAATGGAAGCCGTGGAGCTATTGGAGTGACGGTGCACGTTCGTGAGGCACTCCTGCACGATGCGAAACAGGCCCAGCTCAATCTCCCGTGGCAGGCGGCCCATCTCCTTGGGCATATCGAGAGCGACCCTGATGCGGCTGCGTTCGGAAAAACCCGTGATGTACCAAGGAAGTACGCCGGCCAAGCCTAGTTCCTCGAGTAAGGGGGGATGCAGAAGATAGGAGATGGTGCGAACCTCGGAGAGAGCCTGATCGATCAGGCCGCAACACTCCTCGAGATAGGCCTTGCCGCAGCCACTGGCGGATTGCAGATGTTCCTGAGCAAGCGAGAGATTCAATTTGGCCATGGACAATAACTGTCCGGCGCTATCATGCAAATCGCGGCCGAGCTTGCGGCGCTCTTCGTCTCTAAGGTTGAGGAGATGGCCGGAAACGACGCGCAATTGCTGCTCGGTGCGCTTGAGTTTGGTGACATCGGTCTCGACATGCAGGCGGCCGAGAGCGGCTCCAGAGGGATCGCGCAAGACTGTCCAGCGGCTGGCAATGACGATTTGGGCGCCCTGGCGCGTGGTGGCCTTGAGCTCGTACTCCCAATAACCTTCACGGCGGAGGATATTTTCGATTTGACCGAGGGGGCGAGGTAATTCCGCGTTCACGAGATCGAGAAAAGTGTTGCCGATTGCTTCGCTTTCCTTCCAGCCGTAGAGCCGTTCAGCGGAGGGATTCCAAGCGAGGATTTTGCCGTCCGTGCCACGAGAGTTGCAGCCTCACGGCAAGCGAGGAATAGCTGGCCGGCGACGCGCTTCCATTCCTCCAGAAGTTTTTTCTGTTCGGCGGAAGTGAGAGCGCTTGGCGAGGCAGGCCCCTCAACGGCGGGCGAGGACGCGCTCATGGGAGCATCGAATGACATGGCGGTCACACAGCTAGTTATACCGGCGCGTTTTTACTGGCAGTCCCCACGAAGCCCTGGAGCGACTGCTCCATCAACATATTCAGACCAATTCCCAAGCGCTTCAAATCCGAAATCAAGGGAAGCAAGTCGGTGAGGATCAGAGTTTTCTGAATCAATTTATAGGCGGCCTCTTCCACGATGCGAAAGTCCTTGACGACAAGCGACGCGGAAGCGCCGCCGCGGGCTCTCCACTGGCCGTATTGAGCCGCTGAGCGCAGGGCATCGGCTTTGGGCTTTTCGTTCTGCTGATCCATGAAATCGATGACGGCCTTGAGGAAGCCAGCAAGGTAACCGACCAGCTCCTCAAAGGAGTTCGAGGACGCCTTGGACTCGCGCTTAATACTGGCGAGGATCGCGGCTTCGATTTCGGCGCTATTTTCCTCGAGGAGAGAGGAGATGCGCTTGGCTTCGGGCTTGGCGGCTGGTTTTTCGACTTTGGCTTCGAGCGCGCCGACGAGCGAATCGATCTCCACTGGCTTAACGAGATAATCGTCGACCTGGCTGTGGATGGCCTGCAAGGCGGTCTCGAAGGCAGGGTAGCCGGTCAAGATAAAGATGGAGCAAGCGGGTTGGATGTGGCGCATGCCGCTGGCGACGAGGAAACCGTCGCCCTCTTCGCCGATATTCAAGTCGGTAACCAGGGCGTCGAACTGAAAGGAATTAATCTCGAAGAGCGCATCGGCAACGCTCTCGGCGACGTGCACATCGAAGCCGGCTTTGTCCAAAATCGGGGGCAAAGTGACGCGGATACTGGCTTCGTCGTCCACAAACAGCAAGCGCTTGCGCGGCTTGTTTTCGGCCATGGTCCTTGTCTCCAACGGCGCTCGTAACTCCGGTGATGAGCGCCCTTAGCTCTTACTCTTCCGCCTCCGTTTCGGATTTGCGATCACGCCCCTTTAGGCTCATGGCGCGATCGGCAAGGTCGAGGTAATGCTCCAGTCGGGAAGGCTCGCGGGTGCGGTCTCCCAGCGGGATGAGTCGCGGCCCCTCGTCGCGGGCCGCATCGTCGGAGGGCGGCAGGAGCTCAACGCGCTTTCTCCCGCGCTTTTTTTCGATTCTGGGGCGCAAATTTTTGTGAGCTTTCATGGCCCAAAGCCGAATGGATTTCCAGTTGTGGCACTGCAGGAGCCCGCTCGGGCCCCGCGCCAGCCATACGGCGCCTGCGAATTTCGATTTCGCGGAGTTCCCGGAGTATCTCCGCTTCCTGGCGAACGTACTCCTCTTCGGAGATTTCGCCCGATTCGAGCGTGAGCTGCAATTCCAACAAGCGCCTCTTGCCGGGCTCGCTATCCGTATACTGCTCTTCAGCGACCTGCTGAAGCGTGCGCAAGACGAACTTAATGCCCAAAACGGGCAAGCCCAGCAAATCGTCGATCAGAAACACAAAACGCTCCGCCAAGTGTCAGGAAGACGCGACGCGCTCCAACTTCAGCCGGATATTCACAAAATTGTAAGGCGGCCACGGCCCGGTGTACTTGAACTTGAGGCGCTTGCCATATTTGCGCGCGATCTTGTTGACGACCCGGTCGAATTCGGATTCGCGCTCGCGCTCCACCAGAAAGGCCGCGTTCATGATCATTTTATCGCCGATGGGCTGATTGTCGCGAGAAGCCACGCAGCAGATGCGCAGCGCCTCATAGATTTCGCGCACATAGCGAATGGCGCGCTCGGCGAGGGCCTTATCGATCATGCGGCCCAGTTGCATGCGCGCGAAGTATGTGGACTGCAACTGCTTGCGAATGATCTCGCGATGGAAGCGGCGAATCTCCTCATCCTGCTCCATCAGCTCCTGAATGATCTGGTCGCGGTCCCAATTCACTTTCAAGCCGAACTCGAGCTTGCCGGCCATCTGCTCGAGCACGTCCTTGACGGAAGAATAGATGCCCTTCAAGACTTCGCGAATGTCGTCGTCGGTGCGAAATACGGTGCCAAAGCTCATGGGAATGATGGTGTTATTTTTCATCACGGTTTCGATCACGTGCTCATGGGCCAGGGCGTTTTCGCGCGTGGGATCGAAAATGGCGACAGTGGTCTTGCTCACCACGGCGGCGATATCCAAATAATTCACGGTATAGACTTGCTCGCCCGCTCCGCCGATGCCGATGCTGCCGAAGGTCATGGCTCCCTTGGAACGAACAATCCCGTAAACATAGCGGCCGCTTTCTCCGGGTGCGGTGGATGCAGCCGCGGCAGGGCCATCATTGATTTTTACGTGCAGATCATCCTTCACACGGAGACTGCTCTTTCGCGATGGTCGTTCCACTTTGGCCGGCATAGAATCTTCTTCCTCGATCGAACGGTAAGAAGCTTACGTTGCTAGAAATTCATGTCCTCACTGCCGCGCCTCACGCGGAGATCGGAAACATGAGATTGATCACAGTTCCCTTGCCTACGGCGCTTCGGACTCGAATACGGCCGTTATGATTCTCGACGATCCCTTTTACGATCCACAGGCCCAACCCTGTTCCTTTTCCTCCCTTGGTGGTCACAAAGGGCTCGAACATCGATTTCTGGATCTCGGGGCTGATGCCGCAGCCGGCATCCGCGACGCTGAGGCTGATCCAGCGCCGGAATCCGTCCGTGGAATGGATTTCGCGAGTGCGAATCACCAACTTGCCACCCGAAGCCATGCTGTCGCGGGAGTTGACGACCAAGTTCGACAGTAGTTGCCGGAACTGGTCGCCCGACCCCTTGAATGAGGGGATTTCGCCCAAGCGCTTATCCACGGCAACGCCAGCTTTGGAGAGCGGGCGCGCGAAAAGCGCCAGGGTGTCTTCCACGACGCCATTCAGGTCAAAGCTTTCAAACTGGACGACGTTGCGGTAGAGACCGAGCATCTGACGCACGATGCGGGTGACGCGTTCGGTCTCACTCTTGAGGACATCGTAAATTTGCCTCGACTCCGGCTGGATCTCGGAGCCCAGGATGTGAATGGCGTTCTTGATGGCCTCCATGGGGTTATTGATTTCGTGGGCGATGGTGCCGGCGAGTTTGCCGGTGGCGGCGAACTTTTCGATTTCAAGCATGCGCCGCTCCATTTGGAGCTGCTCGAGCTTTCTCCAGGCGGTGAAGTCGCGCAGGACCGTGACGGTGTAGGAAACCTGCCCGCGAGCGTCATAGATTTTTCCGGAGCGCGCGGCGTATTCGACTTTGGCCAGGGAAGTGGGGTTATAAAGGCGAAGGGAACGATTGTCCTTATCGGCGAAGGAAAAAGTGAAAGCGGTGAGATACGCGTCGAGCTTGGCCAAATTCTTCATCACTTGGGGATGCTTGGAGCCGTCGGCAATGCCAAAAAGCTCCTTGGCCAGCGAATCGAGGAGAACGATCTTCGCGGAATTATCGGCCACGATGATGGGATCGCCGACATTTTCAATGACCAGATTGAGGCGGTCTCGCTCCTGGCGCACGACCTCTTCGGCAACGCGCAATTTGTCCAGATTGGCGCGCACTTCCACATCGGCGCGGCGCAAATCGGTGACGTCGCGCATGACGGTGACCACGCCGGTGCGGGTTCCGTCCGAACTTTGGGTAGGGGCGCAGACGGCCTCGAAAAGGACCTCTTCGCCTTCCATGACGTCGACCAGGGTGAGATCCCGGGAGGTGTCTCTTCCGCTGACCATCATGGAAGAGAGCGCGGCGGAGAAGAGCAGGTTGTTGAGTTCCACGGCGCGGCGTCCGCCATCGCCGATGCCCTCCGGCACGCGGAAGAATCGTTCCGCGGCGCGGTTCTGAATCACCACGCGGTGTTGATCGTCGGTGAAAATGACGGGATCGGCCATGCTCTGCATCACGGCGCTCAAGCGCGAGATGGTGACTTCCATATCGCGCATGCGGTTGAAGTAGTGCTCGATCTTGAACAGGCGGGCCAGGTAGCCATTGGCGCGTTCCGCGAGGTTGCGGAGCTGCTCCAGGCGGGCAGGACCTGTATCTCTGCCTAGCTGGGCCAGGAGCAGTGTGGCATGGGCGCGCATACCGCAGGCATTGCAAATCTGACCCTCGAGCGGCAAGCGGCGAGAGAGCCGCGCATTCTGAACCGCGAGACAATCGTCGCGGCGTTCGCGCTCGGCTTCCCAACAACGCGTATGACTGCGATAGATCATGGGATACGCGTAGAAGGAGGCGCTTTTGCCGGGGACAGCCGGCAAAACGCCGGGATTCAGGCGCCGGAGAGCGGCCACGATGGGATTCTCGTGAGCCCACAAGGAGGTGTGAAACTTTTCCAGTTCGTTTCGATCGAAATTCAGCGAAGCCGTGGCCTTGACCTCGCTATTGTCAAAATCCACTTCGAAGACGACGGCCCTGGGAAATCCCAGCTTCACAATCTCTTCGAGGAGGATGGGAAAGATCTCTTCGGTGCGTTCGGCGGAGAGCAGGCGCAGGGCGGCGGCGTCACCCGGCCGGTCCTGCACAGGCGGGTGGGGTTTTCCCAGGACGCGCGGGCTGGCCACCGGAGCCACTCCTTCAGCTCCTTAGCTTAACGCCGGGCAGTCCGGCGGCGCGCAAGGGCGCGGGACGCGCGCCGCACCGGCTCGGGGGGCAGTTCCGCCTCGGCGCCGGGAGCCAGCTGCGGTCTCGAAACCAGACCCGTAAGGCCCACGGCGTCAGCGTATTTGAGATAGGTGTCGATGGAAGCGACGACGACGCGGGCTTCGACGGTGATCAAATCGATGCCGACAAGGGATATCCGCACCCAGGCGTCGATCACGATGCCCTTATCCAAAACGCGGTCAAGGACATCGATTAAACTCGAACCACCGGATACGCGTTCCACTGGCATGGAGATTTCCCTCCTCTACTAACCTCTGCGTTTGGGCACCAACCCTTTGTCGAGGACGCGGTCCAAAGTGTCGACAAGGTTCGTCGTTCCGGAAACTGTCGGCACTTTTCCATTGGATCGCTCTCTCTTCAGGCGGGTAAGCAAGCCGAAGATCCCGCCGGGGGACGAAGGGTCGGATACTAGTGGTCGTGGGGAGAAGGGTCAATAAGGCCTTCTCTGTATGACTCCTCAAAAAGGATAACTTTTTCAATAACTTGTGGTGGTAAGTGGCGTGTTTAGCGGAGGCGGTCCAGGGGGCCCAGGTCGATATACAGATCGGCGGGGGAGAGGCCAAATTGTTCGGCCATCTCGCGCACTTGGGCATTCTAGACAAGGCGCGGTCTGCGCAAAAGCTTGGCGCTCCCGGGTGAGAAACTATCGGGATTTCAACTGAGGCTTTTCTCGGGTCCGGTCCCCCTGGAAATACGTTCCCAAGCGGGACGAGAAACCATGTTTTTGTGCCCATTCTCTGGGCCTTGACCCGGATTCTCATGGGCCGCGAATTGTTGCAAAGTTACGGACGCTTTTCACAACAGTCCGGACGGACGCGGAGCTCTTTAGGAGAGCGCAATGAGTGTCCCAGGTAAAGTGCTTGACCCCAGCAAGCGCAGTCCCCAACTGCAAGAATTCGAGTCTGCCCTTCGCGCGAAAATCGTAGGACAAGATGAGGCCGTCGAAGCCCTAGTGGCGGTGTATCAAGTTTTTCGCACGGGCCTGAACGCGCCGAGCCGGCCGGTGGGGAATCTGCTGTTTCTTGGGCCCACCGGATCGGGAAAAACCCGCATCGTGGAAGCAGCTGCGGAGACTTTGTTTGGCGACAAACGCGCCGTGGTGAAGATCGATTGCGCGGAGTTTCAGCACTCGCATGAGATTGCTAAATTGATTGGCTCGCCGCCCGGTTATCTGGGGCACCGCGATACGCACCCGCTAATCACCGAGGAAAGCCTCAGCCAATACCACACGGAGACCCTCAAGCTCAGCCTGCTGCTGTTTGACGAGATCGAAAAGGCGAGCGACGCGCTTTGGCAATTGCTGCTGGGCATCCTGGATAAGGCGACCTTGACGCTAGGCGATACGCGCCGAGTGGATCTCTCTCAAACGATCATTTTCCTGACGTCCAACCTGGGAGCGCGCGAGATCGCCGCTTTGGTAAGCAAGGGAATGGGATTCGTGGAACCGTCGGCCAAGCCTGCGGGGCTGGACGCCAAACTCGAACGGACGGCCGTGGAAGCGGCCCGGCGCCGCTTTTCCCCGGAATTCATCAACCGGCTGGACCGCGTGGTCGTATTTCATCAGCTGCAAGCCGAACAACTGGAAGGAATCCTGGACATCGAATTGGCGGCAGTACAGAAACAGGTAATCGATGTGGGCCCGGTGCCCTTCATGTTTCGCGTCCTGCCGCAGGCGAGAGCGTTTCTTTTGCGCGAAGGCACCGATCTAAGATATGGCGCGCGCCACCTCAAACGAGCAATCTCCCGGCACATGGTTTATCCGCTGGCGAATCTGCTGGCGTCGGGCCAAGTGGAACTTGGCGACATGTTGTGCATCGATTGGGACGGCGCCGGCGAAAGACTAATCTTCCAGAACCAAGGGCCGGCGCCGCCTGCCCTGGTCCCGCAACAGCCGTTCGCGCCGGCATTCGCCGCGACCAGGAACGGAATGGCGCGTGGAGCTATTGCAGGAGCGAGCGCCCATAAAATTGCCCAGTGAGTCTGAGGCGGTAGTTACAGCGGGAAGCAGATCGTCCCACAACAAGCAACGGCCAATCGAACCGAACTTGCAGCCAATTAAAGCAGCCAATTAAAGCAGAAAAGAGACGTAAATAAGTTGGCCATAGCGCTCCACGAGGAGAGCGACGGCGTCACCAACCTTCAGCTTGTCCAAGGCGGCACGTAAGTCAGCCAGGGTTGTGATTGCTGTTCCGTTAATGCCGTGGATTACGTCGCCGGTTTGGATGGGAATCTCCTCGCTCGCACCCACGGTTTTTCCGGCGACGATGATGCCTGAGGGAATTCTCAGATCTGGCAAGGATTGCGCCAGGTCCAGGTCGAGCTCAACGCCTAGGATTCCGAGGCGCCTTACCAGATTCTTTTCGGGATCGACCCGGTCGATCAGACTGTCGGTCTTATGCGGCCGGTCGATGAGAGCAACATCCAATTGCAATTCGTCGGAGCCGCGAAGAACTCTGAACTTCACGCGTTCGCCCCCGTTATGCATATAGAGGCTGCGAGTAAACAGCGGAAGAGTGCCCACGGAGTCGTCACCCACGCTGAGGATGATGTCCTGGGTTCTCATACCGGCGGAGTCCGCGGGCCCGCCGGGCAGAACGTCCGACACGATCACCCCGAAATCTCTGTGTAAATGCAGCGCGGCCGCCAGCTCGGGCGTAATCGTTTGGACGATGGCTCCGATCTCCGGCTGGTGAATGTGGCCGTACTTCAAGAGCTGAGGGTAAGCATACGCCACGACGCCGGCTGGAATCGCGAATCCCAAACCTTGATTGCCGCCCGAGGTGGAGAAAATGAAGGTGTTGATGCCAACGAGCTGGCCGTCGGCGTTCACCAGCGGTCCGCCGCTATTGCCCGGATTGATGGGGGTGTCGGTTTGGACGTAGACCAGCGGACTATCGGGATCGGGCTGGCGCGCGACGGAGCTTACGACGCCCATGGTCACCGTGTTGCGCAGCCCTTCGGGGCTTCCGAAAGCGAAGACTACTTCGCCTTGCCTCGGGGGAGTGGGTTTGGGAATGGGCAAGGAGGGCAAGCCGTGCGCCTCGATCTTAATCACGGCGAGATCGATTTCCGTTGTAATCCCGACGGTGCGCGCGTCGTAGCTTTTTCCCTGCCCGGTCTCCTCGGAGGCAGGGGCGCCTTCGGCAGCAGGCGTAGGCGGGACAAAAACTTCGATCTTTTGCGCTCCGTTCAAGACATGGGCGTTGGTTACGATATAGCCTTCGGGATCGACAATCACTCCCGAGCCAATGGCGCGCTGCCGTCCGATAACCATGCTGGTCTGACCGCTTTCGTTCTGCGGGGTGGATCCGTAGCCGGTGACGATAATCTGAACGACAGCGGGAGATACACGCTGAACCAAGGCCTCGATGGAGTCGTTCAACCGATGCAGCGCGTCAGGAGATGTGGCGGCCTCGCGACTCTGGGCGGCGGCAGTGCGCGACGATGCCAGCAGGGCAATGCCCAAGAGAAGCACGCTCCACTTGCCGGCCTTGGACCAAAGCTCAGTCTCTTTTAATCGGGGACTCATAGGGGTCCTTTGGGGGTCCTTTGGGGGTCCTTGTAGGGTGCGCTTGCGTCTCTACAAGGGGCTAGCAAGAATTTTACCCCAAAGCGTCTCCATTTATCCGTCCTGCAAAAACTCAAGACAATTTGGAGTTGTTGGGGCTTCGCTCTTTTGGGATGGGTACTTGCGCGACTGTTCGCGAGATGCATCGGCAATCGCGCGGTATCCTACAGCTAGGATGCGCCGAGGACGTGAAAAGGAATCATAAACTCGGGGCTCAGCTACGAAGGGGCGCTCAGGACAAGGATTGTTCGCGGCTATCCTGGTTGTCGTTCAGTGCGAGAGACGGAGCGCCTTCTTTGTGCATCCCGAGACGCCAATTGGCCAGGTTGTGAGCGTAAAGTCCGATGCACAACAGATTGCCGGGAAGAAAGCCATACTGCGCTGTTTGAATTCCGATCACGCATATGATGAGGCTGTTTACCGCAGCGAGAATCCAGCCGTGCCACAATCTTTTTCCGATCAGAACCGTGGAAAGAATGGTTAGCAAACAAGAAATATAATCGAGATGAAGCATATATTTGAAATTACGAGGCCCTGTAATCCTTTCGCCAGCAGTGTAAGGAGAAGCGGACTGGGAACGATACTGTACTCACGGGCAGGTAAAGTACAGTTGCCGCGAAATTGGGACTGGGCCGAGGTTATTCCTTCGTGTCCCAGCCAAATCCGAGGCTGACAACCCGCGCCCGGCGCTTACCCCGCGGCGCTCTTCAGTGGTGGTAATTGCTTTCAGCACCGCTCTGGGACCGGAAGCGAATAGGCGGCTAACGAACGCTTCATCTGCTGTACTTCCGGCCCGGTGCTCAATTACGCCCTTCGATCAGGTATCGGAATCGCGGCGCATGCCCATACGACAAGTTGCTGCCACCGGGTTCCATCTTTAAGCTCAGAGTGAGATGGCGGCCCGGCTCATGAAACGTTTGCACCCTATCGTTCTTCTACTGTTGCTTTCGCTGAGTTTCATCTCTATCCCGAGCCCAGCAGTTGCCCAGGACCCTCCCGGAACAGCGCTGATCACCGGTTGCAAAGCGGGAAGCATGGTGGGGGCCTATAAGAAGCCTGGCCTCGCGGTAAGGACGTATGCTCGCTTTTCGTGCGGCAGCTCGGTTTTCGTGTGGAATGCCACGTCTAAGACGGCCCTGGTTCAACAGGGGATGACCGTCGCGTTTGTACCGGCAAAATACATTTTCGACCCCGGCACAAGCAAAGAAACAAGCCCGGCGGCCGTGCGAACGTTTTTACAGGCCATGGCGGAGGGCTTAAGTTCGGCGGATGGGTCGGCTATCTCGGTTCGTAGAGAGCTGGTGCGGAGCTGTTTAGCGATGCACGGCTGCCGCGCCGAGACTTGGTCGCACTTGGCGTGGACCCGCATCGAAAGCGCGAACGAGAGCACGGAGGCGTCCGACTCCACTCTGCGGCTTTTTGCGGGAGGCGTTTACTATAATGCTTTGGTTGTAAGCCCCCCCGTTCGGTTCAAAGACCATCCGCTGCCAAGCCTTGCCTCGCCCGTGCTTGTCCTCGAGGGCCCGGGATTGAGCGTCGCAGTCGGGGGACATTCCTGCTACGCGCTGGGCAGCAACGGCAAGTGGTTCGCGGCGGGCGCAAGCGCAGGCCAAGCAGCGGCTGCAATACGATAGTTGCCTCGTCCTCATCTCTCCTGGTCGTTAATTCGCGCTGATGTTCGATGAAGGGATTACCTTGGACGTCGCTCCTTCGGCGAACGGATGCTCGACGCCGGCTCAAAAATCCGCTGAGCCGGGGGCAAATTCGGACAGGCAGAAACAGGTAGGGAGACCGCCAAATAGCTCCAGCACCACTGTGTACCGACGGGCGGCTTACAGCTTAAGCCCGATTCCGCTCAGGGACCGCAACCTTTAAGATGCAGTTTTTCATCTGAAATAAGAGGGTAAGTTATGACCGCCGAGCAGCGACGGACACGGCTGTTATTCGTGGATGACGAGGAGAGCATTCGCCTGACGCTGCCTCCTTTGCTGGAAAGACAAGGTTTCGAGGTCACCGCCGTGGGCAGCGTGGCTGACGCTCTGGTTCAGGTGAACTGCGTCAATTACGACGTTTTGCTTTGCGATTTGAATCTTCATCGCCAGGGCGACGGGTTCCTGGTGATCACCGCGATGAGGAATCTTCAACCGGGCTGCTTGAATTTTATTTTGACAGGCTACCCAGCCTACGACAGCGCACTGCAGGCCATTCAGCACAATGTGGACGACTACTTCACGAAACCAGCCGACCTGGACGCACTGGTCCACAGAATTCACGGCAAATTGACCGAGCGCGGCTCGAGAGAACCCGCGGTGGGTCAAAGGCTCGCCATGGTGCTGCGGACCAACACCTCATACATCGGCGATCATATCCTGGCGCGGATGAAACAAGACCCGTTGCTGTCCCCAGTTCCGCTTTCCGACGATGAGCGGATCGCCTATGTCCCGCAGGTGCTTACTTCATTGATCGAGTATGTGGAGATGGGCAAGAACGGATTGCCTTCCGAAGTATTGAAATTGGGCGCACAGCACGGGAAGGCGAGGAAAAAGCAGGGTTACGATGCGCGCATGACCGCTCGGGATTTCCAGCTGATTGGCGAAGGCCTCTACCATCTGATGCAAAGCGATCGCATGCCTTTTGGCGTGCTGGGCCTTACGGCCGAACTGGCCAAGTTCACCAAAGGCTTGCACTCGCTCGCACTGCAAGCGCTGGGCTCGTTTGTGGCCTCATCGCGCGCCGGCCGGCCGGTACGCGCGTAAATCGGCCTTGAGGCCGCTACACGAGCACTTCGGGGACTTCCAACCGCTGTTTGCGGAACGCCGCTTCAAACGCATTCACGATCCGCGGATCGAAATCCGTGCCCGAAGCCTTAACAATGGTATCGCGGGCTTCAAATGGCGAAAGCCCCTTGCGATAGGGCCGGTCACTCACCAGGGAATCGTATACGTCGGCAACGCTGATCACCATGGCTTCGATGGGGATGTCCTGGCCCTTGGTGGGATGATATCCCGATCCATCGAATTTATCGTGATGCGCGAGAATGATGGGCAGAATGCGTCGCAGCGATCCTCCCACGGGGCTCAACATCTCCACGCCGCGCTCGACATGGGTCTTGATCTCCTGCATCTCCCGGTCGGTCAAGCGCGCGGCTTTGTAGAGAACTTCGCGGCTAACCTCCAGCTTGCCTACGTCGTGCAACAGGGCCGCGGCGCGCACGTCCTCCACCTGGTCCTCACGCATACCCAACTCAAGGGCGATCTGCGTGGCGTAAACGGAGACGCGGTAAGAGTGATTTTGGGTGAACTTATCGTTGGAGATCATCTGGCTAAGAATTTGAAGGACGCCGAAGTAGGTTTCGCGCAGCTCGCGCATGCGCTGCTCGCTATGCTCGTAAAGAGTTCCGGTGGCATAGGCAAAGACGATGAGGAAACCGGCCCAGATTGCCAGGTCGGACCATCCTAGGAGGTCTTCGCTGGGAATGGGACCGCGATTGAAGAGCGTCGGGTGCATGACGTTGACCCAGACGACAAAAAGGATGGTAGCGACCGAAGCCTGCACGGCGCGGCGACGGCCAAAGTAGTAGACGGCGAAGAGCGTCGGCAGATTGTAAAAGGTGAGAACCAGCCGCTGGCCCTCGACGAAAAAGTTCACCAGCGCGGCCGAGGCCACGATGGAAAAGATGAGCAGCAGTTCCTTATTGACTTGCGCCAAGCGAGAGATCCACTTGTCCTTCATGCATCCTCCTGGAGGGACGGCCAGGCCGGCTAGCTTGCAAGAGGTTAGCTTGGCGTGAAGAAAGGGCTGGGGCTATAGTACTTCGGGTTTTGTGCTGGTTTTGTGCCGGGTGGGTTAATAATCGGCAGGTGCAGGCGGGAAGCGGCTGGACAGGCTACCGCGTTAGCCCGAGCTTTTGTCCCCTCGAATCTTACGCACCAGCATCAGGACCGGGTCGTAGAACTGATCTACGACGCGCTCCTTGAGGGGAATGATGGCGTTATCGGTGATGTGAATGTCTTCGGGGCAGACTTCCGTGCAGCACTTGGTGATATTGCAAAAACCTAGGCCCATTTCGTCCCGAAGAAGCTTGGTTCGGGACTTGCTGTCGAGAGGATGCATCTCCAGGCCGGCGGTACGCACAAAAAAGCGCGGGCCGGCGAACTGCTGGAATTTATCGTGATCGCGCAAGACGTGGCAGACGTTTTGGCAGAGGAAGCATTCGATGCATTTGCGGAACTCTTGCACTCGATCGACATCTTCCTGAAAAATCTTCCAATCCGTGCCCGGCCGCGGCGTAAACCCCGGAATTTTTTGGTTAACCTTGTAATTCCACGAGACGTCCGTGACGAGGTCTTTCAGGATCGGGAAGGACTTCATGGGGAAAACTTTTATGGGCTGATCCAGCGGCAGGGCGTCCATGCGCGTCTTGCACATGAGCCGCGGCCTTCCATTGACCTCGGCGGAACAGGATCCGCATTTGGCCGCCTTGCAGTTCCAGCGGACGGCCAGATCCGGTGCCAGGTGGCCTTGAATATAGTGGATGGCGTCGAGAACGACCATTCCCGGAGCCACGGGGACCTTATACTGCTCGGTCTTGCCGCCCTGGCTATCGCCCCGGAAAACTTCTAGGATCGCGTCGGCCATCTTTTCCTCCGCTACTTGTCCTCGGCCAGAATCTTCTGTAGTTCCTCGGGCATGGCGGGAACCGGCTCTTGCCACAGCTTCATTGCCCCGCGCTCCGACGAGATGATGTTGTTCTGCTGTCCCCAGGCGGTATCCAGCGAGGGGAAATCGATGCGGCTGTGCGCTCCGCGGCTCTCGCGGCGGGCGAGGGCGCTGCGGGTGACCGCCTCCGCAATCGTCAGCATCGACCTTAGATCGTGGGATAGATGCCAGCCGGGATTGAAAAGCCGGGAGCCCTCCACCTGCATATGCTTGGCGCGTTCCTTGAGCTTTTCGAGTTCGCCCAGCGCCTCAACAAGGTCTCCCTCAGTTCGGAAGATTCCCACCAGCTTTTGCATGGTGTCCTGCAAATCCCGATGGATTGCATAGGGGGATTCGCCGCTGGTGTTCTCAAATGGCGCCAGCATCTCTCGTTCGGCCTGGGCGATCTGCGCATCGTCGATCGCCGGCTGCCCCAACTTCTTGGCGCACTGCGCCGCCGCCAAGCCGGCACGCCGGCCGAATACGAGGAGGTCGGAAAGGGAATTGCCTCCCAGGCGGTTCGCGCCATGCAGACCCGCGGCGACTTCGCCAGCGGCGTAAAGCCCAGGCACAGTGGCCGCGGTGGTCTCCGGATCGACGCGGACGCCTCCCATCACATAGTGGCAGGTGGGTCCTACTTCCATCGGCCCCTTGGTGATATCCACATCGGCCAGTTCCAGGAACTGGTGATACATGCTGGGGAGCTTCTTCTTCACGTATTCCGCGGGCTTTTGGGAGATATCCAGGAAGGCGCCGCCATGCTCGGAGCCGCGGCCTTCGCGCACTTCGGTATAGATGGCCCGCGCGACAACGTCACGCGTGGAGAGCTCCATGCGCTTGGGATCGTATTTCTCCATGAAGCGCTCGCCCAATTTGTTGCGAAGGATGCCGCCTTCGCCGCGGACGGCTTCCGTTACCAGAATACCTTGCACGCCGGGAGGCCAGACCATGCCTGTGGGATGGAATTGAACGAACTCCAAATCCTTGAGCTCGGCTCCGGCGTCGTATGCCAGCGCCATGCCATCGGCCGTATATTCCCAGGAGTTTGAGGTGACCTTATACATCTTGCCGATGCCGCCGGTGGCCAGCACCACCGATTTCGCCCGAAACACCACAAAGCGGCCTTGTTCGCGCCAATAGCCAAATGCGCCGGCCACTCGGTCGCCATCTTTCAATAGGCGGGTAACGGCACATTCCATGTAGACATCAATGCCTAGACTGACGCCGCGATCCTGCAGCGTGCGGATCATCTCCAGGCCAGTGCGATCGCCTACGTGACACAGCCGCTTATAGGTGTGCCCGCCAAATGCTCGCTGAAGAATCTGACCGTCGGAAGTGCGGTCGAAGAGGGCGCCCCATTGTTCGAGCTCGTGGATGCGATCGGGAGCTTCCTGGGCGTGAAGCTGGGCCATGCGCCAGTGGTTGAGGAATTTGCCGCCGCGCATGGTGTCGCGGAAATGGGTGCGCCAATCGTCCGAGCGGTCCACGTTGGCCATGGCCGCGGCGATACCGCCCTCGGCCATGACGGTGTGGGCTTTCCCCAGCAGGGATTTGCAAACCACGCCGACCGAGGCGCCTTGCGCGAGCGCCTCAATTGCGGCGCGCAGACCCGCGCCGCCGGCGCCGATGATCAAAACGTCATGTTCGTGTGTTTCGTACTTGGTAGTCACAGGATTCTGATGTCCCGAAGAACACCGGCTGAAACCAGCCGGATGTAAAGGTCAGTCGAGCCGACCGAAATAAGGCTGCACCAGGCGTAGAGCATGTGGTGCTCGTTGATACTGCTTATTTTCTGCCACCAGGAGTGCCGAGTCGATCCAAAGCTCGAGCACGAGAAACAATCGACTTTTCCGCCCACCAGGTGGCGCAAGGAATGGCAAGAGCCCGTGTAGATCGACAGCAGGATCACGTTGACCAGCATGATGAGGCTACCCACGCCGACGAAGAAATGGCCGTCCAACCAAAAGGCCACGATGGCGTCATACCAAAGGAAGCCCAGAACGACAATGGCTGCATACAAAAAATAACGGTGCAGATTCTGAAGGATGAAGGGAAACTTGGTTTCGCCGCAATAGTTGCGCTTTCGCTCACCCACGGCACAGGCCGGCGGGTCCATGAAGTACGCGCGGTAGTAAGCTTTTCGGTAGTAGTAGCAGGTCGTGCGAAACCCCAGAGGAAATGCCAGGATCAGAAGCGCGGGAGACCAGGGCCAGAAATGGTGAGCCGGATCGATCAGCGGCGAATAGAAGGGCGAAAGGTACGGTCCCCATTCATAGAACCTGCCCTCGAAGGCGCGGTAGGTGGCGTAGATGCCGAACACTCCCAACAGAAGGGCCGCAGGCAAAATCTCGGTCCACCAGGCATCCCGCCGAAGCGTGCCTACAAAGTGCCCCTGACTGACTGTTACCGAATCCCCTGCCATCTGCTATGGCCTCCGCTTACTAAAAGTCGAACCGGCGCGCTTTCGTGGCCTTCTCACACAACTTCGCATGCGAAATCACGTGACCGGTTGCCCTCAAGAGTTGGAAAGCGTTCCCGTGCGTAGGTGACCTGGCGTGAGCTATGAGAGGCCCAGCAACCCAAACCGCTCGCCACCGCACTGTATACGGAAGTCTCTGTACCCCAACGCACAAAAATACGATTTCATAGCACGGCTGTCAAGCGCGAAGCCTGACTAAACGGGGGAGTTTCTGGGCCATGCCTGTTTGCCAAACTCTGAGATCCGACCGAGTACAATCCCGCATCGCGCAGGAATGGATGCCAGCGTGAATGTTGAACGGATGATCACGACCGATATCGGGCGGGCGATCCCTCGCGCCGGTCACCGCGCTAGCAACGTCTTCGCCGGCTAGATGGGCTGCGGACTCAACCCTGGCCTTGCCGCTGGCCGCGGCCGAACCCGCCGCCGCGTTGCAAGGGAATCACGGTTTTCCCGTCGGCTCTGGTCAGGCTCTCGCCAATGGCGTGCTTAGATCCGTCCTTGGCGGCATAGGCGCTAACTGTGACCACTTCGCCGGATGCCCTCATGGTCTCGTAGATGCCCTGATCAAAACCGTTTCGCCTGAGCAGCGCGGGGCCGGGAAGCTCCAACGCCCAATTCACTATCTTGCCTTGCGAGTCTTTGGCGTCAATGTAGAGCCACCCGTGAGGGTTCTCTAAATCGACCATGGTGAGCTTTCCGACCAAAGTGAGTTGCTTCGTCCGATCGTACTCGACCGCAAATCCGTGGTGGGCAAATGCCGAAAGCGAAGCCCCCAGCAGGACAGTTCCGATTGCCAACATCGACAAGGTTTTCATTTTCACTTACCTCCTTCGGCCTGCATCGGTTCGCGGACGGCGCGAAACCCGATGTCGCTGAGCTTCAAGGTAGGGCCATAGTAGTGATATCGCGCTGAGAGACGTACGAAACTTGCCGGGTTATCCCACGCACCGCCGCGCATGATGGGAAGTTGCCGAAAACCGCCGCCTCTGCCAAACCCAGGATTGCCCTGAGGCGGTCCGCCGGGCCGGCCTTGCGGCCCGTCCGCTTGGTATGCAATCGGGACATTATTGGGCGAGCCGCCAGGTTGGCTATTGTTAGGCTGGCCGTTGTTCGGTTGGCCGTTCGGTGTGCCATTGAATCGCCGGCCCCTGCCAAAGTTGCCCCTCTCAGGTGGCCCGCCTTGTCCTGCTTGTGGCCCGGTAGGGTCGGCAAGGGGACTATTGCTGTAGAAGTTCATCGCATACTGGTCTGAAACCCATTCGCGCACGTTCCCTAACGTGTCGTACAGACCCCATGCGTTGGGTTTCTTCTGGCCGACCGGATGCGTTTGATCGTCTGAGTTGGCAGCGTACCAGGCAACTTCGTCCAGGGATGCAGGCGCCGCCGGCGCTCCGGCCCGCGCCGCATACTCCCATTCTGCTTCGGTGGGCAGGCGATAACGGTACCCATCGCTTCGGGCGGTCAGTTTGGCGAGAAAATCCTGTGCTTCTTGTTTTGATATGGTTTCGACTGGATGATCGTCTCCCTTAATGGTGCTGGGATTTGATCCCATGACGGCCTGCCATTGGGCTTGGGTCACTTCATATTTCCCGATCTCAAAAGCCTTCGTGATCTGAACGCGATGCAGAGGCTTCTCGTCCCCCTGACACTCACTATCGCCCGTCGAACAGCCCATCATGAATTCGCCGGGCGCGATCTTGACGAATTCCATGCCAACGGAGTTCTTTGTTGGATTGGGGCTCTGAGTTGGGCTGGGACTTTGTGCGATTACCGGCACAAGCGGCAGAACAATGAGTAGCGCGAATAAGAGACGTTTCATAGGCAAGCCTCCGCGCTCCGATACGTATTCCGTAGGGCCGGAAGTTTTATACTGCTAGACCTTGGACAAGATTGTGATTCCACAGGTTGCCTGAGTTCTAGGCAACGCAAAAGCCATAGATTCCGTCTACTCATATGAAGGCACACTGACTCTTGCGGTCCGAAGCCACAGGGCCCCCGCAAGAATCCGCAAAGAAGAGCGAATGCCCGCTTCCCCAGTCCATAGTGGGTGCATTCGGAACCCGGCGTTTCGCCTGGGAGTCCTCCTCGGGATCGGTTTCTCCGGGGTAGGCCTGGCGTGGCTCGTGGCGGCAAACCGCGTTTCGTATCTCGACCGGTTTGCGTCCCAGCGCAACCTCGCTCTAGCCATTGCATTCGGATTGCTAGCACTCGTGCCGACCTGCCGGTTCCTGAAATCTCCGGTGCGAAGTTTTCTTTCCGGCATCACCGCTTGGGCGATTCTGGCGGCGACGTATGGCGCTGCGGAACTCCGTTTCCCGGGACTTGCGACGCGCCTGAGCGCCTTCCACCTATTCGTTCTTGGCAGCATGGTTTTTGGCCTCTTGTCAGCGCTGGCCTGGGTAATGAATCTTCTCGTCGGGCACCGCCAAATGTGGCAGCATCGAATTATTGTCGCGCCCGGCGGATTGCCGTAGCTGTTACACCGGTCGCAACTCGCACAATTTAGATTTTTAATGGGCTTCCAAGCGTGCTGAGCTTCTCTCCGCTTGCCGCTGCCGATGTAGACCGGATACTGCGCAGCGACCCTCCCGCCGCTAAATCTCTTCCATCAAGCAAGTTTTTTCCGGGGGCCTCTCAATGGCTTCGTGCCTTGTGGCGAAGTGGGACTTATTACGCGAAGGGCGCGGAGAGCATTGGCAAGCATTCGGTGCTCATCGAGGCCCGGTTTTTCCGGGTCGCACAGCCGCAGGGCAATCGCTCTTTCAGCGGTCTTTATCTTTTCGGGCAAGCACTCAGGCCGGAACTCAACAATCGCCGCCACGACGGCCTTTTGCCATGGATATTTCGTGTTTGCATCCATTGCGATCACAATTCGCAGCAATGCAGGGCCTTTACTTGAGACGTGGATTGATCGTCGCTCGTTGCGCGCGCGCTTGGTTGGATCGCCGGCGGCATCGCATTGCCGACTGACACAACTACGGACACCAGCGCGGCTGCGGCTAAAGATGGGGCTGCGAGGGTCTCAACGTAAGGCTTTAGGGTAGAATTATTTGCGTTGCGGCGCGGAAGTGGCGGAATTGGCAGACGCGCAGGACTTAGGAACCGTTCGCGCTACTCTTCCGGGTCTTTCGCGCAGCACTCCGAGACACTCCGAACCGAAGCGCAAGACAGCGAAACTCGCCAGTGTTTATGCGGCTTTCATGAGGGTTCCAAGCGGACGTTTTCTGAGCTTTCCAATCGCACGTAAGCGCAGCCCCGCGCATGGAGATCAAAAACAAACTGCCACCACTACTGCCACCTGCTATGCCGGTCGAGGCTAGGCGGCGCCGGTTCGGGTGGGCACAAAATTGGGCATAGTGGGTGAGTGTCCGGGGATGGCAGGGTTACGGCCCAAATCACGACGCAAGATGATCTGTGTTCCCCGTCACATCTTTTACTTGAAGGATGAAGTAACAATCTAGCTGAAAGCCACGGAAAGGAGGATAACTCCACCGGGCTTTTGGAACCGTGGGACGGAGGATGATTCCAGCCCTCGGCTGGAACAGAAATTAAGTTCGGATGTTTTGAAATCGCACCGCGCATGCGGTGCACAAACGTGATTACACGTCGCGACGCGAGAACAAAACGTGACAAAGGGGGGGCCGCCTGGTCCTCCCTTTCCGATATCGCCGCTGAAGAAGCCCTTGCCGATGGCACTACGACGAATCCGAGTCTCTCTGACCTCTTCACTTCTTGCCTGGAACGCAGGCGAGGCATTCTAGGGCGTCTCGTTGACGGGCAGCGCAGGAACGTGCAGTTTATGATTTCCTGGTTCACTACCGGGAAGGCCCTCACTGAGTCGGTTTGCTGGAGGAGGCCACGGCTTGGGATTGGGCGGTGCGGGTGGTGGCTGTGGAGGAGTTGGACGTTCGGGGTTAGGTCCGTGTTGCGATCTTATGCGCATTAAGGATTTCCTTCCTGGCGGAACTCGCTTTCCAAGAATCCGAACACGTAGATACGGCCTTTAGTCGATCGGACTATAGTATCCGGTCCTGGCGTACACGTTGAGCGGCCGCGGGTGCGTGGGCGGAACAACGTTAACCTTAATTCTTCGCCAACTGCCATCGTAGCGAGCATCATTTGGTCTATACCCGAGGATATATCGATTACGTAGCTCCATTCCGATCTTGGCTGCGATGTCGGGTAAGTCACCCAACCTCGACACCGGGAACATACGGCCGCCCGTAATTTCCGCGAGTTCCGAGAGCAACGTGGGTCCGTGGTGCTCCTCGTACGTTCGCCACATATCCTCGAAATTAAAAATTCCTATGGCATATAGCGAGCAGTCGGCTTCCTTCAAGACGTTGCGGATTTGAGTCTCGTTGTATCGGCTGTGATTATCTCCTCCATCGGAGATGACGAGTAAAGCGTGTTTGCTGTTGCGGGCGTTCTTCATCTGGTCCAAACCCAGGTAAATCGCATCCAGCAGAGCGGTGCCTCCCTTCGGCTTCACGGACATCATGCGCTCTTGCAATACGTTGATATCGAAAGCAAAGGGACTAGTCAGTTCGGCTCGATCATTAAAGGTCACTAGAAAGAATTCGTCGCGCGGATTGGCAGTCTTCAGGAACTCCAGCGCGGCCTGTTGCGTCTCTTCCAACTTGTCAGACATGCTCCCACTCATATCAAGAATGACTCCAATGGAGATCGGCACGTCTTCGCTCGAGAAACTTAAGATTTCCTGTTCTATACCGTCTTCGAATACACGGAAGCTCCCCTTTTTTAAACTCGTAACCGAGCTTCCATCCGCGTCGGTGACAGCCACGTCGACCAATACCATTTCCACGTCTACTTGAATGGCGCGTCGAGATTCTTGCGATTGCTGTCCGGGAGATTTGTGTGGGACGGAAGGGCCGGTGACTTGTGCGATTCCCGGAAGGGAAAGGAAAGTGAGCGAGAGCAGGACGAAAGCGCCTGCAATCAACCTGCGATAGCGTTCCACATTCATGGTCTTATCGAATGTTCCGCCCAATATGTTGGATAGCCTGTGATATGGATCACGAATGTGTGTTCGGAGGGCCCGGAGAAGTCTTTCGAAGAAACGGCGGAGTACGCATGAGACCGCACTGCAATAGGAGTTGGCTATATATGCGGCGCGATCACTGAAATCACGCCGCTTTTGAGGGACTGGCTACTTCAGGGCTGGGTCCAGCACCTTTCAGGTAAACAGCCCACAGAGCACACTTGGCGACCTCAGCCGCTCTTGGCAACTCGTGCAAGGCATCCAGGACGTCAAACGCCCCCTCTTCCAGCGCACCGGCCCAGTCGTTTGCGTCGAAGGTGCTAGCCACAAGAACGACCTCAAAGCCAAGATCGTAGTAACCCCCAATTTCGACCAGGCGCCTCCACGACCCGTCACCCAAGACAGGTGTCGTAAAGACCACCTGAAACCGACCGGATCTTGCGCATGCACAACCCGCTGTCATGCTCTGGGCACACTCCGACGTAAAGCCCGCTTCCCGGAAGGCAATGGTCAGCCGTTCCGTAATAGAGTCATCGTCACAGACAATCAGTATTCTAGTCTCGCCGGAGACTTTTGGTTTCAAACCAGAACAGGCGCTGATCTTGCTGTTAGTTAAACTTCGACTATTTTCCCAGTAGGACCCATGGCACGCCGCCTTTCCTTGGTTCCTGAAATTGGTTTCACAAAGGCACAGTA
>CAWGPK010000005.1:0-80753 GCA_963824405.1 uncultured Acidobacteriota bacterium
CCGCCGGCGCCTCGTAATTCTGCACGAAAACCGGGTAGCGGCGGCTCAGATCCTTGCGCAGGCGGTCGGCATTGCCGCGCTGCTGAAAGGCGCCTACTTGAACGGAAAAGTCGCCCGCCAGCGGCGCGGGGCTCGAGACGAGCTCCAGGCGCACCGGCGCGATGCCGGTTCCCACCATGTCGATGGCGTGCGCAGCGGCCAGGGACAGGTCGATCAGCCGGCCGCGAACAAAGGGGCCGCGGTCAATGACGCGCACCTCGGTATGCTTGCCGTTATTCAGATTCGTCACGCGCACGACGCTTCCGAACGGCAGGGTGCGGTGCGCGGCCACGAATTTATTCATGTCGAAAACTTCGCCGCTCGACGATTGCCGCCCGTGAAAGGGGATGCCATACCAGGAGGCCACGCCCTGTTCGACATAGGTTCCGGGAGGGACGGGGCGCCCCGCCGGAGCGACCGTCGAGTTTGGGGGCGGCGGAACTCCCGCGGTCGCGGAACGCCGGGGCGCGCAGCCCGCAGCCGCCAAAATCGCAAACATTGGGAGAAAAAGACGCCAGCGCCGTGGAAGAAAAGACCAAACGCGATTCAGCCGGTCAGCGCGAATCCGGTTTGGGTTCAACTTTGGATTCGAGATCCGCGGCGATCTGAGCGAGCTTATCGGACATGCGCCGGAGGGATTTGGCGGTCTTCAGGCGGGCGGCCGGGGTGATCTTTTTCGCCGCCACTTCGCGTAAGCGTTCGATTTCGTGGTCCAGTTTGCGGCCGAAATCCTCGAAGGTTGTCACGCTGATCCTCGCTTCTAAAACGCAGCTCCCTCACCCCGCCGCAACGGCCACCTAAACCCCTTAGTCCCAGAGCGGGGTTCGGGACGACAGCGGGTCTTTCGCCACGCCGATCCTCGCTCCCTAGAATAGCCCCTGCTACCGGGGCCTTCGGGCCTCACATCCCATTTTTGGGTATTATAGACAGTGCTCTCACCCGGTCGCAAGGAGACCATTTGGAACTTCCGGTTCGTTGGCGCTATAAGATCAACCGCTGGCGCGGTCAAATCAGCTCCATGTTTCGTTCGCAGCAGCAGTCGGCGGCGCGCCCTCGACTGTGCCCGGCCTGTGGAAGCCTGGTGGGCTCCACGGGAAAGCGCTGCCATCAATGCGGCGCGAGCCTGACCTTTTCCATGGCTGCGGCCAGCCGCTCGCTGAGCAAGCTTCTGCCGCAGACGGCTCCGGTGAGCTACGGAATCCTCGGCCTTTGCTGCGTTCTCTACGGCGTCAGCCTGCTCGCGACCATAAAAAGCACCGGCTTCGAGGCGCCCAGCGGCGGCCTGGGAGCGCTGTTTGGATTGGGGGGAATCAGCGGGCAAGTCCTGTATCGCATGGGCCTTTCCGGCCCTTTCGATTTCGAGCAGCCCTGGCGGTTCATCACCGCCATTTTCCTGCACGGCAGCCTGTTGCACATCGGCTTCAATATGTGGGTGCTGATGGACCTGGGACCGACGATCGAGGAGATGTACGGCTCAGCTCGGTTTCTCTTTGTCTTTATTGCCACGGGCGTTTCCGGCTACGTGTTGAGCGCGGTCACAGGACATCCAAGCGTGGGCGCCTCGGGCTCGCTGCTTGGCCTGATCGGCCTCTTGCTAGCGCTCACCATGGGAAGCCACAACATCGGCATGCGAATGCTGCGCAGCCAGCTACTCTACTGGCTTGTCTATATCGCGGTGCTGGGTCTGCTCATGCCCGGGATCGATAACTACGCGCACATCGGCGGGTTCGTCTCCGGGTTCATACTCGGCAAGATCATGTCCGATCGCCAGCCTGCCGACCCGGACGCTCGTCGCCGCGCTTGGGCGCTGGGATGGACCGCCGGGCTGGCCGTCGTGGCCAGCTTCGCCTTCATGCTGTTCAACTATTTCCACTCGGCCATCGGCCTGGGCTGAGTCGAAAAGCGGAAACTGCAGATTCTCCGGTTGCGGCGTCCGCAGGACGCCACCGGAGCCCACAACCGGGACCTCGTCGCACACCGCTCCTCGTAATGACAACTTCGGCCGTTTTCCTAAATTATGGACCGGCGCCGCGGCCAAGCCCACGCTAGGCCGCCGAACCCTCGTGGCTCAATTGCCGCGCGACCACCACGCTGTAATGAAATCCTGAAAACACCGTGAACCCGGCCACGAGATAAACCAGGATGCGCCGCGACACGATGAACAAGGGCCAATGAAACACGGCCGCGGCCAGCACCGTGAAAACCAGCAAGATTTGCAACGTGGTGGTGATCTTGCCGTAGATCGAGGGCGGAAAGGAACGGTAGCCCGCCGTGAGCAGAATCACGACGGCTGTGGTCAGAATCAGGATGTCGCGGCCGAGCACCAGAATGGTAAGCCACCAGCGGATTTGCCCATTGAGCGCCATGACCACGAAAGAAGAGGAGAGCAGCAGCTTATCGGCGATGGGATCGAGATAGGCGCCGAGACTCGTCTTTTGGTTCAGCGAACGGGCCAGCAGCCCATCGAAGGTGTCGGTGAGTCCCGAAAAAATCAAGATCCCCAGGGCCCAGCCATAGCGGCGGTAAAAAACCAAAATGATGAAGAGCGGCAGGAAGCCAAGGCGCAGGAAGGTGAGCTGGTTCGGAACCGTGAAAATGCGATTGGCCATAATTGGGAGTTTCGAAAGCGGTCAGGCGAACAGTTCGAGATATTCCTTCAGCGAACGGCCCACCTTGCGCTCGAATATATCAGAAAAGGAAGGGATGGAGCCGCTGCGTTCGTCGAGCAAAATCCTTTCCACTCGCTGCATGGGAAAAAACAGCGTGTGCAAGCCGACGCGGTCCCCTTCCGGATGCAGAACCTGGTACACGAAATCGTCGAAGGAGTTCAGATCGATGCCGCGGAGCGTGACGCCCGCCGTGTTCAGGGAGACCAGCTCTCCCCAAACCTTCTCGCGCGGGGTGTGCAGGCTGACAATCACCACCGAGTGCAGATCCAAGACGGCCCTCTCCTTGTCAATTTAAAGCGCGATGGCTTTCAGATCGATGACTTTCAAATCCGGGGCCACGCGCAGCCGCGCTTCCGTCACCTTCTGCACGGCCTCGGGCGTCACGCCTTGCGCGACTTCACGCAGCACCAGCCCCTCGGGCGTCACCTCGATGACGGCAAGTTCGGTGACGATCAGATCGACCACGGCCACGCCCGTCAGCGGCAGATTGCATTGGCGCAGAATCTTGGGCTGGCCGTCCTTGGTGGCATGCTCCATGGCCACGATCACGCGCCGCGCGCCGGCCACGAGATCCATCGCGCCGCCCATGCCTTTCAGCATCTTGCCCGGAATGGCCCAGTTGGCGAGATTGCCCTCTTCATCCACCTGCAAAGCGCCCAGGACCGTGAGATCCACATGCCCGCCGCGAATCATGGCGAAGGAATCGGCGCTCGAGAAATAGCTGCTGCCAGGAATCTCGGAGACAGTCTCCTTGCCCGCGTTCACCAGATCGGCGTCTTCCTGGCCTTCGAGAGGAAAGGGACCGACGCCCAGCATGCCGTTTTCGGATTGGAAGATCACTTCCATGCCGGGGGGAATGTAGTTGGCCACCAGCGTGGGCGTGCCAATCCCCAAATTCACGCAGTAGCCGTCGCGCAGCTCCTGCGCCACGCGGCGCGCGATCGATTCCCGCTTGCCTAGTTGCCCGGCCGGCATCTTCACTCCTGTTGGACTCTCATTTTGGCGGCTTTCGGTTCGCTGTTCAACACTCAAGCTCTCCGGCGCACCGTGCGCTTTTCAATGCGCTTCTCATAGAGCTCGCCCGGCACGATGGCGTCCACGTAAACGGCCGGCGTGTGCACCTGGTCCGGGGGGATCTCACCGAGCTCCACCAGGTGCTCCACTTCGGCGATCACATAGTCCGCCGCCGTGGCCATTACAGGATTGTAGTTTCGCGCCGTTTTTCGATACATCAAATTGCCCCAGCGGTCGCCCTTCCAGGCCTTGACGAAGGCAAAATCCGCGCGCAGCGCCTTTTCGAGCACATACGTGCGGCCGCCAAATTCGCGGGTCTCTTTCCCCTCGGCCACCTTTGTGCCGTAGCCGGTGGGCGTGTAGAAAGCCGGGATTCCGGCGCCGCCGGCGCGGATTCTTTCCGCCAGCGTGCCCTGCGGATTGAGCTCCAGTTCCACTTTCCCGCCCAGCACCAATTGCTCGAAGACCCTATTTTCGCCCACGTAGGAAGCGATCATCTTGCGAACTTGGCCGGTTTCCAGCAAAAACCCGATCCCGAAGTCCGAACTGCCGGCGTTATTGGAGACTACCGTGAGATTTTTCGTGCCGGCGCGCCGCAGGGCGGCGATCAGGTTTTCTGGAATGCCGCACAGGCCGAAGCCGCCCATCAGGATGGTGGCGCCGTCCGGAATGCGCCGCACTGCTTCGTCGGCGTTGGCTACTCTTTTGTCCATTAGTCGGTATCCATTATTTGACGACGATCTGACGCCAGCCAGTCTGTAAAGAGACTTTGTTGTCGCGGCGGCGTGGTCGCCGGGCTCACTCTAACGCAAATTGTGCAGCAGCTTATATACGTCATTGGCGGCGGCAAACTCCTCTTCCAATTCGCGTTGGCGCAGATGAGCGCGCAGATGCTCGATGGCCTGCGAGAGGCGGTCGAGAGCCACGTCGAGATTATCCGTATTGGTGAGCACGATATCGCGCCACACCGAATAGGGGCTGCCGGCCAGGCGCAGGGCGTCGCGCAATCCGCGCCCGGCCAGCGTGAGCGGCAAGCCCGTCTGGTCGGTGGCCTCGCGGGTGACGCCGGCGAGCGCGATGGACACCAGTTGCGGCAGGTGCGACACAAACGCTGCGGCGCGGTCGTGCGTGGCCGCGTCGATCCAGATCGGCCGCGCGCCGATGGATTCGATCAGGCGCACAAAATTAGCGATGCGCGCGTCGGACTGCTGGATTCGCCCGATCTCCTCGCCCGACGCACGGTCCGCGCCGCCCGCCACCAGCGCGTACTTGGCGCCCTGAAAAAGAGAGGCATCGGCACCGTCGATTCCGGAAACTTCGCTGCCGGCCATGGGATGGCCGCCGAGAAAACGAACAGGTTCGGGAAAATGTTTTTCAGCTGTCGCGCAGATGGCGCGCTTGGTGCTGCACGCATCGGTGACCAGCGCACCTTCGGCCACATGGCGCGCGATCTCCGGCAGGCGCTCGATGGCCAAACCCACGGGGAGAGCGATGTAAACCAGGTCCGCGCCGGCCAGCGCCTCGGGCAGCTCCGCATAGGCTTCATCGACTACACCCAACTCCAGGGCGCGTTCCAGCACGGCGGGCTTGTCCCACCCGACGAAGCGGACGCGTTCCTGCGCGCCCAAGAGCGCCCGCCGCGCAGCCAGGGCAAACGATCCGCCTATTAAACCCGTGCCCAACACCGCAACGCGCGAGAAGAGCGGAGCCATCACGCGGCGACGCTGCGTCCGACCGCCGGGGCGATCAAGCGCAACTGTTCCATCAACTGCTCGAACTGCTGGAAGTGAAGAGACTGTGCGCCGTCGGAAAGGGCGTGTTCGGGGTCGTTGTGAACTTCGAGGAGCAGGCCGTCGGCGCCCGCCGCAACGGCGGCGCGGGCCATGGGCGGAACTTTATCGCGGCGGCCGGTTCCGTGCGAAGGATCGGCCAGGATCGGCAAATGGGAAAGCTTCTGCACCACCGGAATGGCCGCGATATCCAGAGTGTTGCGCGTGTAGGTCTCGAAGGTGCGGATGCCGCGCTCGCAGAGGATCACGTTGTAGTTCCCGCCGGACATGATGTACTCGGCGCTGAGCAGCCACTCCTCGATGGTTGCGGACATGCCGCGCTTCAGCAGCACGGGCTTGCTTACGCTGCCCAGCGCGCGCAGCAGGTGATAGTTCTGCATATTGCGCGCGCCCACTTGCAGAATATCGACGTACGGCAGCATCAGGGCGATCTGCGAGGGATCCATCACTTCGCTGACCACATCGAGATTGTGGCGGTCGCCCGCCGCGCGCAGCAGCCGCAGGGCCTCTTCGCCCATGCCCTGAAAGGAGTAGGGCGAACTGCGCGGCTTGAAAGCTCCTCCGCGCAAAATACGCGCGCCCGCTTTCGCCACCGCCGCGGCGATCGATTCAATCTGCTCCGCGGATTCCACAGCGCAGGGTCCCGCCGCGACGATCACTGCGGGGCCGCCAATCGAGACGCCGCGCGGTAATTTGACGACCGTGCCTTCGGGGCGGAAGGCGCGGCTGGCGAGCTTATAGGGCTGCGTGATGCGCACCACTTCGCGCACGCCGGGAAGCAATTCGATATCCCGCGTATCGAAGTCGGGGCGAACGCCAACAGCGCCCAGCACCGTCTGCGAAGCGCCGGTGGACCGATGGATATCGAAGCCCAGCGAGACGAGGTGGTCGATTACGTTCTGGACCTGCTCCTCGCCCGCTTCGGGCTGCATCACCACGACCATGAAAGCTCCTCGAACTCCTTTGCGCGCGCGACTATCTCAGGCCGTAACGGCTTCCGGCGCCATTTGCGGCGCTATTTGCCCCGCTATTTACGATGATCGGAATCAGCCTCGTCGTGCATCGCCGTGCGCTCCACCGACCGCGCTTCGTCCAGAATGCGCTCGAATAATCGCCGGATGGCCGCCTCGCTCAACGGGCCGCGATTGGCTTGCTCCGCCGCCGCCAGGACCTGCCGCTCGCGATCAGGTTGATAAAGCGCCGAGCCATCCTGTTTCTTGATGCGGCCGATTTCGAGCACGCACTGGGAGCGCTCGTTCAGCAGTTCGACCAGCTTGCGGTCGATCTCGTCGATTTTGCGGCGCCAATCCTCGACGCTCATGCGCCAGGCTCCCGCCGGCTCATTCCCGCCTTACCCGCGTGCTTGAGCGAACGCACCCGCGCGGCAAGCGCTTCGCAAGCCGCTTCGACGCTCGTGGCTTGCTCGATCTCCTGCACCAGCGCTGATCCGACTACCGCCGCGTCGGCCAGGCCGCCGAGAACGGAGACTTGGCCAGGCAGCGAGATGCCGAAGCCCACCGCGACGGGCAGCCGGGTCGCGCGCCGGACGCGGCGGATCAGCGCCGGCAAATCCTCCGGCAGCGACTCGCGTGTGCCGGTCACGCCGGTGCGCGAGATGACGTAAAGAAAGCCGCTGGTGACTTCGGCGATACGCGCCAGGCGCTCGTCGGTGGAGGTGGGCGCGGCCAGGAAAATCGTCTCCAAGCCGTGCTCCCGCACGATGCGGCGATAATCGCCGGCTTCCTCGGGCGTGAGATCGGTGATCAAGACGCCGTCGGCGCCGGCATCGGCGGCGCGTCGCGCGAAGCGCTCCACGCCCATCTGCAATACGGGATTGTAATAGCTGAAAAGCACCAGCGGCACATCGCTTTTGCGCCGGATCGAGGCGACCAGATCGAGCACGCCGGCGAGCGTCGCGCCAGCGCGCAGGGCGCGTTCACTCGAGCGCTGGATGGCCGGGCCGTCGGCGACGGGATCGCTGAAGGGCACGCCCAGCTCGATCACATCCGCGCCCGCTTCAGCGAGCGCGAGCACAAACGATTCCGTCGCCGCCAGCGAGGGATCGCCGGCGCTGATAAACGCGACCAGGCCCATCTCACCGCGGCGGGCGAGTTCCTCGAAGCGGCGGGCGATGCGCGTGGTCGCCGGAGTTTTCGGCAGAGCCGTGGAGTTCGCGGCCATCACAGGTAACGCCCGATGATTTCCATGTCTTTATCGCCGCGTCCGGAGAGATTGAAGATGACGAGTTCGTCGCGACGCATGCGCGGCGCACGGGCGATCAGCCCGGCCAGCGCGTGCGCGCTTTCGAGCGCGGGAATAATGCCCTCGAGGCGCGCCAGCGTGCGCGCGGCGTCGATCGCCGCGTCGTCGCTTGCCGCGGTGTATTCGGCTCGATGCTGCTCGGCCAGGAGCGCATGCTCCGGGCCGACGGCGGGATAATCGAGGCCCGCGGAAACCGAATGCGTGGTGGCGATCTGCCCGTCTTGCGTCTGCAAAACGTAGGTATACGTTCCTTGCAAGACCCCTGGCTTCGCGCCGGAAAAACCCATAGCTTCGGTGAGGCGAACGGCGTGTTCGCCCAGCGTGTGCCCGCGGCCTCCCGCTTCCACACCCAACATTCTCACGCTGGAGTCTCCCAGAAATGCGTAGAAGAGGCCGATGGCATTGGAGCCGCCGCCCACGCAGGCCACCAGCAGATCCGGCAGGCGACCTTCGCTTTCCAGAATCTGCCGCCGCGCCTCTTGGCCGATCACTTTATGAAAATCGCGCACCATCGTGGGATAGGGATGCGCGCCGAGCACCGATCCCAGCAGGTAGTGCGTGGTGCCCACATTGGTCACCCAATCGCGCATGGCTTCGTTTATCGCGTCTTTTAGCGTGCGGCTGCCGGAATTCACGCCCACGACCTCCGCGCCCATCAGCCGCATGCGCGACACGTTCAGCCGCTGCCGCTCCATGTCTTCCGTACCCATGTAGACCACGCACTCCATGCCAAAGCGCGCGGCCACGGCAGCCGTGGCCACGCCGTGCTGCCCGGCGCCGGTCTCGGCGATGATGCGGCGCTTGCCCATGCGTTGCGCGAGCAACGCTTGGCCCAGGCAGTTGTTGATCTTGTGCGCGCCGGTATGCAGCAGGTCTTCGCGCTTGATGTAAATGCGCGGGCCGCCGAGATGTTCGCTGAGGCGGCCGGCGAACTGCAAAGGTGTGGGACGACCGGCGAAAGTTCGCAGCAATTCATCCAGTTCGCGCGTGAAGCTGGCATCCGCACGCGCGGCGGCATAGGCGCGCTCGAGTTCCTCGAGGGGCACGACCAGCGTTTCGGGAACGTAGCGCCCGCCATAAGCGCCGAATCGGCCGCGCGCATCCGGCCAGGTTTTCACCGCCGTGGTGGTCATGATTTTTTCTTTCTTGCCTCGGACACAGGCTCCCCATCCGCGACGCGGCTGGCGGCCTCTGCTTCGCGCATCAGCTCGCGCATCGCGCGGGGATCCTTTTTCCCCGGCCTCGACTCCACGCCGCTGGCCACATCGATCCCGAACGGCTGCACTTCCGAAATTGCCCGCGCGACGTTCTCCGGCGTCAAGCCGCCAGCCAGAATTACGCGCCCATAGCGCTTGGCTTCGCGAGCGAGCCGCCAATCCGCCGTTTGCCCCGTGCCGCCGCGAAGGCCGCTGCGATACCCGTCGAGCAGGAACGCGGAGGCGGCTTTGTATTTCCCGAGAGTCCGCAATTGGAATTGCGGGCCCGCCGCAAACGCCTTAATCACGCCAAACCGCTCGCTCAGCTCGGCGGCCTCGCCCGGCAGTTCATCGCCGTGAAGCTGCACGCCATCGAGGCGCAGCGCGCCCGCGAGAGCCGCAATCACCTCCGTGGGCCAGTTCACGAAGACGCCCACCGTGGCCACAAACGGCGGCAGCTTACGCACAATCTCCCAGGCCGCTGCGGGGCTGATCGAGCGAGGGCTGGGCGGATAAAAATTAAATCCCAGCGCATGCGCTCCTAAATCCACCGCCAACCGGGCATCGGGCCAGTTGGTTACGCCGCAAATCTTAACGTGAACGATCACCGCTCCCCGCGCCCGGAATCATCAGCCACGCTCGGAAATCGCCCCGGAAGGCGTTCCGTCCGCCGCTTCGATCAGGCGCCGGAGGGCCGCGCCCGGGTCGGCCTGGCGCATGAAGCTTTCGCCGATCAGAAAAGCGTCGAATCCGGCGGCCCGCAATTTCCGCAACTCCTCAGCGGAGCGCAGCCCCGATTCGCTGACGGCAATGCGATCCTCGGGAATCATTGCGGCGAGTTCCAGCGAAGTCTCCACGCGCACCTCGAGCGTGTGCAGGTCGCGGTTATTCACGCCCACGATGCGCGCGCCCAAGGCCAGCACGCGCTCGAGCTCCGCAGTCGTGTGCACTTCGACCAGCGGCTCCATGCCCAGTTCGCGCCCGAGCGCCAACAGGTCCGCGAGAGAAGCGTCGTCCAGCACCGCCGCGATCAGCAGGAACGAATCCGCGCCGGCGGCGCGCGCCTCCCACACCTGCCAGCTCTCCACGATGAAATCCTTGCGCAGCGCCGGAATCCCCACCGCTCTGCGCGCGTCGCGCAAATGCGTCAGCGCGCCCTGGAAATTCTGCTCCTCGGTGAGCACCGAAAGCGCCGCGGCGCCGGCCTGCTCGTAGCCACGAGCCAACGTTACGGCGTCAAACTCCTGCCGCAGCACGCCCGCCGAAGGCGAAGCCTTCTTGATTTCGGCAATCACGTTCAGCTGATTGCGCCCGAGCGCCCCGGCAAAATCGCGCGGCGCATCCGCCTTGCCCGCCGCGATGCGCAGCACGGCTTCGGGCATAATGCGCTGCCGGCGCGCCACTTCGGCGCGGCGCTGCTCGACGATGCGGCTCAGGACCGTTCCCGGCTTGGTTTCGGCAATCGACACGCAGCTCCGCTCCGGCGCCTTGGGCGCATCAAGGGTAAACCAAGAATGCTATGCCCCGCGTTGCGCGATGTCAATTTGCCCGGCCGCGCGGGCCAGTCGGATGGCCAAGTCAGATGATCGAGTTAGATGAGAAGGCCAATCGAGGCTATTGAACGATAACCCCGGCCAACAAAAATATATCTTGACACGACATATACAGGAATTGTACTTTAGGGACAGCCAAAGACCACTGGATCCGCCTCCGCGGGTAAGACCCTTCTTCCCACTCGATCTCCCGCGGAGGCGGTCTCTTTTTGCGCCCGTTTTTTCCGCCGCGCTACAATCGCATCATCGTGCTAAAGGTGAAGCGGATCTACGAAGCCCCCGCGCCCTCCGATGGCTACCGTATTCTGGTCGACCGTCTCTGGCCCCGCGGCGTCTCCAAGCAACGCGCGGCGATCGCCCTGTGGCTGAAGGAGATCGCTCCCTCGGCGGGGCTGCGCAAGTGGTTCGGCCACAAACCTGAGCGCTGGCCCGAATTCCAGAAGCGCTATCGCCAGGAGCTGCGAGGCAAAGCCAACCTCGCCCTTCAAATCCAGCAACTCGAAAAGGAACACCACGTGGTCACGCTGCTCTTCGGGGCCCGCGACGAGGAGCGCAATCAGGCCCTCGTCTTGCGCGATTTTCTCGCTCCTCGCAAGCCCGGGAAGGGCGCATGAGCGCCGCGGATCGCGGCGGCTCGCCCGAAGAACGCCTCGCGCGGGTCGAGCAAGCCGTCATCGCCTGCCGCAAATGCCCGCGCCTGGTGCAGTACCGCGAGGAGGTGGCGCGCACCAAGCGCCGAGCGTTTCGCGAATGGACGTACTGGGGCCGGCCGGTGCCGGGCTTCGGCGACGCGCGGGCCAAGCTGCTGATCGTGGGCTTGGCGCCCGCCGCTCACGGCGCGAATCGCACCGGCCGCATGTTCACCGGCGACCGCTCCGGCGACTTTCTCTACGCGCAGCTTTACGCCGCCGGATTCGCCAACCAGCCCACCTCGGTCCGCGCAGGCGACGGACTGGAGCTTCACGACGCCTTCATTTCCGGCGCGGCGCGCTGCGCCCCACCCGATAATCGTCCACTCCCCGAAGAACTGAGCAATTGCGCCGGCTATCTCGAAGAGGAGATCGCGATCCTGCAGCCGCGCGCGGTGCTGGCGCTGGGCGCGATCGCGTTTCACGCCTACTTGCGCCTGCTGGTGCGCCAAGGACATCTGGCTTCGCGCGCAAAGTACGTCTTCTCCCACGGCGCCGAATTCCCGCTTCCCGGCGGCCTGCCCCATCTTTTCGCCAGCTATCATCCCAGCCAGCAGAATACCCAAACCGGCCGCTTGACGCCGGCCATGTTCGCGGCGGTACTGCGCCGGATCCGGCGCGTGATAAAGCAGAAATAAAAAGCGCGCATCGATCTGGTAGTATTCCTTCGTGGCCGAGAAAACGATGGAAAAAATCACCGTGGGCCTGGTACAGCGGAAGTGCTCAACCGATCCCGCGGCAAACCTCGAGGGCACCATCGAGGCCATCCGCGAAGCGGCCCGCCGCGGCGCGCAGATTGTTTGCCTGGAGGAGCTTTTCCGTTCGCAATATTTTTGCCGCGAGGAGAATGCCGATCTCTTCGATCTGGCCGAGCCGATCCCCGGCCCCAGCACCGAAGCTCTGAGCAAGCTCGCGCGCCGGCTCGAAGTGGTCATCGTGGCGTCGCTCTTCGAGCGCCGCGCCGCCGGGCTTTATCACAACACGGCTGCCGTCCTCGACGCCGACGGCGCGTTGCTGGGCATCTACCGCAAGATGCATATCCCCGACGATCCGCTCTACTACGAGAAGTTCTATTTCACGCCGGGCGATCTGGGCTTCCCCAATTTCGATACGCGCTACGGCCGCATTGGCGTGCTGGTCTGCTGGGACCAGTGGTATCCCGAAGGCGCGCGGCTTTCCACCCTGCGCGGCGCGAATATTCTCTTTTACCCCACGGCCATCGGCTGGCATCCCAGCGAAAAGGCGGAGTTCGGAGCCGCGCAACTCGACGCATGGCGCACCATCCAGCGCTCCCACGCGATTGCCAACGGAATTTTCGTGGCCGCGGTGAACCGCGTGGGCTTCGAGGGCCCGCCCGACAAAGGCCTGGAATTCTGGGGCTCGTCATTTGTCGCCGATCCCTTCGGGCAATTGATCGCGGAAGCTTCCACCGATAAAGAAGAGATCCTCATCGCCGAATGCGATCTGCGACGGATGGAGGAAGTCCGCCGCAACTGGCCCTTCCTGCGCGACCGCCGCACCGACGCTTACGCGCCGCTCCTCGAACGATGGCTCGGGTAAAATCCCGCCGCAAGACTTCTCTTGAACCCGCGTTCTCCGAACGCGGACGCGCCGAAGAACGTGCGGGCGACGGCGTCCCAGGCGGGAATTCGCCCCACCAGGCCGTTCCCACAGGAACGGCCACGCATCGAGAGACCGCCTACCGCATGCCCGCCGAGTGGGAGCCGCACGAGGCCACCTGGATCGCTTGGCCTCACGAACGCACCGACTGGCCGGGCAAATTCGCTCCCATTCCCTGGGTGTATGCCGACATTGTGCGGCACCTGGCGCGCGTCGAACGCGTGCGTATCCTGGTGCAGGACCGCGCCGAAGAGCGTACCGCGCGCCGCATTTTGCAAAAAAGCGGCGCGGAGCTAAGCGCAGTGGAGTTTTTCGTGGCACCCACGAATCGCGGGTGGACCCGCGATTTCGGCGCGATATTTGTCAAGAAATGCGGCCCCGCTGGGGCCACTCCGGCCCCCGGCGTGACCGCCACGAAGTGGCGGTTCAACGCCTGGGCTAAGTACGACGACTGGCGCAAGGACAATGCCGCCATGAGCCGCATTCTGCCCAAGCTCAAGCTGCCCGTGCGCGAGCCGCAATACCGCGGCCGCGCCGTGGTGCTGGAAGGTGGGAGCATCGACGTCAACGGCCTGGGAACGCTGCTCACCACGGAAGAGTGCCTGCTGAGCAAAGTGCAGGTGCGTAATCCGGGTTTCGAGCGCGCGGATTGGGAAGCGGTTTTCCGGGAATATCTCGGCGCGGCCAACGTGGTATGGCTCGGACGCGGCATTGCCGGAGACGACACGCACGGCCACGTGGATGACCTGGCACGCTTCGTGAATCCGGCGACCGTGGTCACGGTCGTCGAGCCGGACCGCGCCGACGCCAATTACGAGCCGTTGCAGGAGAATCTCGCGCGGTTGCGCGAGACCAAGGACCAAACGGGACGCCCGCTGCGCGTGGAAACGCTGCCAATGCCTCGGCCGGTGTATTTCGCTGGGCAGCGGCTGCCCGCGAGCTACGCCAACTTCTACATCGCCAACGAAATTGTGCTGGTGCCCACGTTCAGCGATCTGCACGATCGCGCCGCGCTCAACACTCTCGCCGCGCTCTTTCCCGGTCGCGAAGTGATTGGCATCGCCGCGCGCGATTTGGTGCTGGGCCTAGGCACGCTACACTGCATGACGCAGCAGCAGCCTGCATAGACACCCTATCTCTGGTGGGACTTCGCGTAGTCGATGGCGAATTGCTTCAGCGTGGGGCTGTTCATGCCCAGGTCCGTGGCTTCTTTTTCCGCGCGCGCCTCGTCCCAATGATCCACGACCATACGCTTGATGAACCACATGGTGGCGGCGCGCCCGCCTCCGGCGCAGTGAATGAATGCGGGTTCGGTGCCACTGGTGCTGATGGCCTCGACAAACTTATCCGCGGCGGCGGTACTGGGATTCGTGGCGTTGAAGGGGATGCTGTAGTAGCGCAGGCCCTCGGCTTTGGCGGCTGCGCCCTCGCCTTCGATATTGGCGCCATTCTCGGTGGGTTCGCGCAGATTGATGATCGAGACAAAGCCCATTTTCTTGATCTGGGGTATTACCTCGGCTTTGATGGCCCCCGAGCAGGCCACCACCGTCTCGAGGCGATGGAAGTTCGTAATGCCGTCGATATTCTCTTTGGTGACTTCCTGCGCCCGCGCAGGCGCCACAGCTATCCACGACGCCGCAAGAACAACCACAGCCATCAACCAATGTGACTTCATGCCGCCCTCCTCAGCTCAGTTGAAGCTAGCCTTTGCCCCGATCATAACACCGTGGCGCCAGCGATCGGGAGTTGCATTGGCGTCGGCGGCCCGTGAGAATGTGGCCATGCTAAACGAGTCGTTTACAAGAGCCGGGTGAGGGTGAACGGATGAGCACCGAGACGCGCACCACCGAGATTTGCCGCAACTTCATCAAGGGCCGATGGCTCGAGTCGCGTTCCGGCCGGACGTTCGAGCGGCGCAACCCGGCGAATCGTGACGAGGTGGTCAGCATCACCACTCTCTCCACCCGCGAAGAGACGAGCGAAGCGATCGCCGCAGCCGCGGCAGCGTTCCCCGCCTGGCGCGATACTCCGCCGCCCGTTCGCGGGCAAGTCCTCGCGCGCGCCGCCACACTTTTGGAGCAGCAGAAAGAGGAATTGGCGCGCACCCTTACACGCGAGGAAGGCAAGACGCTCAAGGATTCGCTGGGCGAAGTGCAGAAGGCCATCAACATCCTCGAGTTTATGTCCGGCGAAGCACGCCGCCTGAGCGGCGAAACCCTGCCCAGCGAGCTGCCCCGGAACTTCGCCTACACGCTGAAGCAGCCTCTCGGCGTTGTCGCCGCCATCACGCCCTGGAATTTTCCGGTGTCCATTCCGGTGTGGAAGCTGGCACCCGCTCTGGTGGCGGGAAATACCGTGGTCCTGAAACCGGCCGAGCTCACCCCGCTTACCGCGATGCACGTGGTGAGAATTCTCAGCGAAGCGGGCCTGCCCGCCGGAGTGCTGAACCTGGTTCTCGGAGACGGCGAAGAGGTGGGCGACGAACTGGTGCGGCACGCCGCCGTGCGCGCCGTTTCGTTCACGGGATCGAACGAAGTGGGTGCGCGCGTCTACGAGACCGGCGCGCGGACGATGAAGAAATGCCAATGCGAGATGGGCGGCAAGAACCCGGTCGTGGTCCTAGGCGACGCGGATCTGGGCTTGGCCGTCGAGTCCGTGGCCCTCGGCGCATTCGCGTCATCCGGGCAGCGATGCACGGCCACCAGCCGCGTGATCGTGGAAGAGAGTGTGGCAGACCGGTTCGTCGACCGGCTGGTAGCCCGGGCGCAGGAGTTCCGCGCGGGCGACGGGCTCGACCCCAACTCCGACCTCGGGCCGCTGGTGGACGAATGGCAGTTCGATAGCGTGCTGCGCTACGTGGAGATCGGAAAGAAGGAAGCGCGGCTGCTGGCGGGGGGAACGCGCGTCGACGGCGGGGGCCGCGAGCGCGGGTACTTCCTGGCCCCTACCGTTTTCGACCACGTGAAACCGGACAGCGTCATCGCGCAGGAAGAGATTTTCGGGCCGGTGCTCTCCGTGATTCGCGTGCCGGATTTTGCCGAAGCGCTGCGCGTGGCCAATTCCGTGAAATACGGCCTTGCCAGCGCAATCTACACCAACGACGCTGCCAAGATATTCGAGTTCATCGACCGCATCGAGACGGGCATCACCCACGTCAACTCAGCCACAGTGGGCGGCGAGGCCCATGTTCCGTTCGGCGGCATCAAGGGCACAGGCGTAGGCATTCGCGAGATGGGCCGCGTAGCCATCGATTTCTACACGGAGCTGAAGACGGTGTACATCGATTACTCCGGAGGCAAGCGCGAATCGAACGTCTACTGAAGCGGCGAACGCAGAGCGGTTACCGCAGAAGTGTGCAAAACAAAAAAAGAGGGCGGCGAGATTCTCTCGCCGCCCTCTTAGCCTTGTTGATGATTAGACTTAGCTGCCCGCGTTGGCGGTGGTAGCCGTCGGGTTCTTCGGCATGCTGACGTATCCCGTGATCTTGTTCTTGCCTACTGAATTCACCACGAACTCATCAGCTTGGTGCGATCCGTGCGGATAGAAGATGACCGGCTCATCGATCGTGCGGTCCTTCTTCTCGGTGCGAACATCGTCCACGGTCAGCGCGACCGTAAACTTGTTCTTCTTCAGATCCACCCCGCGAAGCTCCACGGTGATGCCGCCCACCTTCTGCGGCTTGTTCTTGCCGTCCACAGTGAATTCGACGTAGTCCCGCTCACCCTGACGGCGGAGCGCGTCGACTTCCTCGTGATTGCGGGCGATCAGCGTGCCCAGTTCGCTGCGCGCCATGTTGAGGTCGTTCTTGGTCTGGTCAAGGTCGGTCTTCACGGTGTTGACCTTGCCGTCGACGTTCGTGAGGTCGTCGGTGCTGGCCTTGGTGGCCAGCTGCGTCTTCACGTCCGTATCCATCTGCGCCAGCTTCTGCGCCTCTTCATCCCGTATTTTAGCTTCGTCGTCGTGGGCCTTCTTCAGGTCGCCCTGAGTGACCCGCAGCCTCTTCTCCACAACACCAAGATCGCTCTGCAAGCTGGCGCTCGTGGCGTTGGCCTGCTCCAGTTTCTGTTCCAGCGCAGCCGCCTGTTGCGTGCTGCTCTGTTCAGCGGCCTTCATTTGCCCGCTGACGGTTTGCTGTGCTTGTTGCAACTCCGTGGAGTTGTGCCAAGCCAGTCCCAACCCAGCGATTGAAACGATCGCCAGAACAACGATCGCTGCCGTTACCCACCCGGGTGTCCCGTGATTTTCTTCTACAACTTGGTCTGCATTGTCGATCATAATCCTATCCCCCGATCCGTCTATCCTCACCCTGGGCTCGATGCCCATTACCAAATTGAGCACGTGAAGCACCAAGACAAGGCCGCGAGGGGAAGGCGGCTATAATGAAAGATCGAAAGGGCTTGCAGACGTTCGGTGGCTAAGCTCCGGGAGGAGATCCAGTACTACAACCAGAAATCTTTACGCGATTTCGTAGTTTTCACTTTGTATTCGTCCGCCGAAGGTTCAGCTATTTACCCTATAGGACAGTTATCTTCCTGTACTTCAGAGCAAATCCCGCCGGCGCAGATGGTTTTCGAGGCCGCCACGGCTTTCAAACCGAACAGCGTCCAGGCCAAGCCCCCGCGCGGCGTCCACAAACTCTTGGATATCATCCACATACATCGCTTCGGAGGCGGAAAGGCCTAACCCTTCGAGGGCTGCCCGGTAGATGGCGGGGGCAGGTTTGCTGGCGCCCAGGCTGCAGGAGTAGATGCGTACCGGGAAATGGCGGCTAAACGTGAAGCGCTCTTCGAGCGCCTCCACGTGGAGAGGATCGGTATTGGAGAGCAGCGCCAGCCGGCAGCGTTCACTGAGCTTGGCGAAGAGTTCGTCGCTCAAGATCGTTTGCGGATCGAGGACCAGGTTCCAGGCCTCTCGGAACTGAGCGTAGGTAAGCGAAAGCTTCAGGCGCCGCATGAGATGTTCATGCCATTCCTGCGGGGAGAGACGCCCTTCCTGCCAGTCCGGCCAGCGCTCATCCTGGCAGATCATCTTCCAGACCTCCTCGGGAGAAAGGCGCTGAGCGGAACCACCGTTTTCGCGTATTCCCGCGGCAATGGGAGCGAAGGCACGGTTCAGGTTCAGGCGGACAATGACGCGGCCGATGTCGAAGATTATGGCTTTGGGCCGAGCCTGGCGCGCGGGCGCGCGTGCGTTCAGATCCGTCGGCATTTCGGATGCCTTTGGAGACTATTACTCGGTGGAGGGGTCAAGCGGCAGAGCTTCCGGTTTGGATATTCGGCGGGCACGCATAGCGCCGATAAAGGCGGGCAAGAGCGACAGAATCACGACGACGGCGATCACCCAATGGATGCGCTGGCCGATGTTCGGCACAATCGAACCTAGAAAATAGCCTGCCAGGACCAAGCCTCCGCCCCAGAGGCCGCCACCCAGAATGTCAAAAGCGACATAGCGCCGGTAGCTCATTCTGGCCGCGCCGGCCACCGGCGGGCAGAACGTGCGCACGATAGGCATGAAGCGAGCGAGAACGACGGTCTTGCCGCCATACTTCTCGTAGAAGGCGTGGGCCCGCTCCAAGTGACGCCGTTTAAAAAACGCGGAATCCTGGCGACTATAGAGCGCCTGCCCGGCGCGCCTCCCGATCCAATATCCCAGCTGATCGCCGGCAATGGCGCAGAGCGTAACCAGAGGAGCCAGGGTAGCGACGCTGAGAGTTCCCGCGGCGCTAAACACGCCCGCGGTAACCAGAAGCGAATCGCCCGGCAGGAAAAACCCGACGAACAGCCCGGTCTCGACAAAAACAATCGTGCACACCAGCACCGTGCCGCCCCACTGAATCAGGCCCTGGACGTCATAGAGATTGTGCAGAAGCGTTTTAATTAATTCGAGCATGGCGGCGGTGGGTTCCCGCCGCGCCGGGTTTGACGGAGCGGAGCCAGCAGGTCCCAGCCAATACGGTAGCAGAAAACCAGAGGATTTTGGGCGCATTCCAGCCAGCACAGATTGAGTGTGGCCATAAAGGTAAGCAGGCGCGCGGCGGGGATCATTGGCGCACCCTATTGACCGCGTCAGGGCTGGAGCGCTTCCGGGCCGGCCGGCGACTGATCGCTTGCTCTCGCATCTGGGCATCATCCCCGGCGCGGGAGTTCGCGACAATCCAACAAAAGTACCGGCAAGCAGGACCCTGGAGCGAGCGTGTGCCGCATCCACCAACAGTACCTTTCTCATAGCACGATGAGGCCTTCGTACCATTGGCCGGGACGTGCCCCGAACCCACAATCTCCCCTGTCAACCAACTTCAGAACTGCGAGGGGGAAAAGATGCAAAGCGCATACGCAGTTTGGATCGGGCAGGCGGTGGTGCTCCAGGTAGCGGCAGCGGATTTGCGGGTTCCCTTACGCGGCATCATCGTGGGGGAGACCGATGAGGCCATTCAGTTTCGCGTCGAACAGACCTGGGACATCGACATTTACAAGAGCATGATCCTGGCGGTGGAGCAGGATCGATGGGCTCGCGTTCTTGTTAATTAACGGAGCGCGCCCATGCAAGAATCCGGCGTGGAAGTACTCGAGCAGATCGACCGCAAGGTCAACGAGAGCCGGGCAGCCATGCTGCTAGGTCTCTCCACAGAAGATTTGCGGCGTCTCTCCGCGAAAACGGGATTGGGGCAACGAGACGCCGAAAGCGGCGTTCACCTATTCAGCTACGCGGAGCTTTACCGGCTCTGCCGGTTAGCGGCGGAAGAAGCCGGCTAAAGCGCCGCCGCGCGAAACGCGCACTCTTATTGGTTTAACGATTTTCCTCCGGCCCAGCACAACCCCCAAAGGGCCCCGAGTCTGGCTCCCCCTGCCGGATTCGGGGCCTTCCTTTTTTGGCGAACCACTTTTCGCCGGACCACGCTTTTGCCGACGCGGCGGCGAGAGAGTTGACACTGTCGCGCCGCTCCCACAAACTGAACCGGCCAAAACGCCATGGCCGCCCTACAAAACACCGGCCGCGACGCCGCCAAGCGCGGTTCCGCGAATAAAGCTCAGTTCCATGCCGTCGCCGCGGGATTTCTGGGCTGGACGCTGGACGCTTTCGATTTCTTCGTCGTCGTCTTCCTCTTCGATTCGCTGGCCGCGCAATTCCACGTAACCAAAGCGGCCATCGTGGCCACGCTCGCCTGGACGCTGCTGATGCGTCCAGTGGGCGCGCTGATCTTTGGCCTGCTTACCGATCGCTTTGGCCGCCGCATTCCCCTGATCGCCAATGTCATTTTCTTCTCGGTGATCGAGCTTCTTTGCGGCTTTGCCCCCAACTACGGCGTCTTCCTACTGCTGCGCATCCTCTACGGCATCGGCATGGGCGGCGAGTGGGGCGTGGGCACGTCGCTGGTTATGGAAGCGACCTCCAGCCGGTGGCGCGGCATGCTGAGCGGCATTCTGCAAAATGGATATGCCATCGGCTACATCCTGGCCGCGCTGGCCTATCGGTTTGCCTTTCCGGCGTGGGGCTGGCGGCCGATGTTCTGGCTCGGCGGCATACCCGCTTTCCTGGCGCTCTATATTTCCGCCAAGGTTCCGGAGTCAGAGGCCTGGCGGCGGCATCGCAAGTCGTCCACGGGAGAGGTCCTAAAAGCCGTGGGCCAGCAATGGAAGCTCTGCGCCTACCTTCTCTTGCTCATGACCTTTATGATGTTCCTCTCGCACGGCACGCAGGACCTCTATCCGGACTTTTTGCAATCGCAGCACCATGTGGGCGTAGCCGTGGTCTCTTACATCGTCATTCTTGGCAATATCGGCGCGCTGCTGGGCGGAATCATTTTTGGCGAGTTCTCCAACTCCAAAGGACGCCGCCTCAGCCTGATCGCGGCGTTGCTTTTGTCGCTGGCCGTAATTCCGCTGTGGGCCTTCGGCACCTCCTTAACGGCGCTTGCCGTGGGCGCGTTTCTCATGCAAGTGGGCGTGCAGGGCGCCTGGGGCATTATCCCGGCGCACTTGAGCGAGCTTTCCGCCGACTCCACGCGAGGGCTCGTTCCCGGGTTGGCCTACCAGATGGGGATCGTGCTCGCCGCCCGGACGCCCGTCGTGGAATACGGCCTGCGCGATCGCGTCGGCTATGGCTGGGCGCTGGCCGGGTTTGAAATCTTCACCATCGTGGTATTGGGCATCATCGTCGCGTTCGGCCCCGAACGCCGCGGCCGCAGCTTCATCGAGCCCGCTCCCGTGGAACCCGCGCCGATGGAATCGACACCGGTCAGCGCCTGAGCGATTAGAAAGGAGTTAAGTAAAAGGCGGGTAAACCAGGGCATGGATACCGAATTGGGAGGGCGGACGGAATCAGGAGCGGCAAAGGCACCGCAAAGAGCGGCTGCATAGGCCGAATGAAGTGATTTCCTAATCCGCACATATATCTATTTTATCGTGCGAGTAAAGAGGGCCTTGTGGAAAATCGTGCGCGCGTCACTGACGAAATTAACGTGAGGAGAAGGCATCCTGGTCTGTAACCAGGTGTCTAGATTTCCTTCAGACTCGTAGAGTTCGGCCGCCGCTGTATCGAGTTCATCGTAGGCGTAACCCTTCAAATCGCAGTAGTGACGGAGGTCGGCAAGAATCTCCATAATTGCCCGACTTTCTGAGGTACGGCTCGGTCTTTCAGCGTTTGCCGCCAAGCTTAAGAGGGTGCGCGCGGCGATTTTCATTCTCGCGCGTATCTCGTCTGCGACGGCATCCGACTCGGGAATCAATCCGGCTCGAGCGTCACGTACAAGATGACCCCGAGCACGATTCTGTTCTGTTTCGCACGTTAGCATTGTTGCCCCCTATGTTGCGATCCAAGCAGTTGCCATGCCAATTAAATCAATTCGCATACCTGGGGTATCGCGTAACTAAGGCCCCTCGGGCTGCGGACTGACGCGTGACCGCTACCGCGCAAGATCACGACGCAGACGGAAATCCGTCCTTCTATCCGGCCGGTGCGTTGAGTATGCGGCTCTGTCGCTATACGTTCGTCAGCCAGGCGACGTGGACGATCACTCTTTCCTTCTTTTTGAATTCGAGCCCACCCGACAGTGGGTTTCGGAAGATTTCGTGAAAGGGCGATTCTCGGAAATTCTTAACGACAAAGAGGAAGAAGCGATCCCTTAGTGCCGTGGCGACTTCGTATTCCTTGGGAGTGAAGTATAGAGTTCCTGCTATGTCGTTCAAGCCCTTCACTTCGACGGCCAAAAATTCTTCACCGGAGCCAGCCCGCAGGCGGAAATCATACCCACATCCCAGACGCGTTGTATTCTCCACGGTATAGCTTCTGAATTCTGACAAACTAGGCTGAACTGATTCGAAATATTGTTCCGCAGCTAGGCCGGTAATCAGCCGCTGCGCGAATTGTGATACTCCGGTGGTGGGCTTTTCTTTAAATTCAAGCTCGCTCAAGGTGCTTTCGTCATATCCGAAAAACGACTGGATCAAGCCTGTGAATGCTTCGAGATCCAGCTTTTTGTACTCTCGAAAAATCTTCAAGCAGTAGTCACGCGTTTGGCGCTTATGCCAGCCCTTGCGGCGGTTCGGAAATAGTGGATCGAATTCATCACGGTAGTTCTTTATCGAGGCGGGTTTTGAGCCTAATGCGTAACCAATGACATTGAACGCCTCCGTGAAGCTGTCCAAGCCAAGGCGTTTGAGGCCAAGCGAATCGTATTTCGAAAGATAAAGGCCGACTAGTATCAATTTCTCGCGCCTGCCGATTCGTTGCGCGTCAAGTTCCATTGCCTGGCGGTTATCTCGGGACCACGGTCGGAACGATTCGCTCTGGGCGCGTTCCGCTAGAACGAACACGGCGCATGATTTCGCTGCGTTGGGCGGGTGCGAAGGTGTCCATTACAGGGCCTAAATGTAAAACAAATATGCGAACGACGCTACCGTTTTGGGAATCGAGGTCAGAATTGGGACGCTGGTAGGCGAGCACACCTCACATCGCTGAGCGATTCTTCGACTGCGCGTCGACCGGAAGTCGCGCGGCGCGACTTCCGAGGAAAGGAAGTGTCGACGCTTCGCTCAGAATGACAAATGGCAGTGCGGGGCGCTGGGGGCTCGGGCGGCGCTCAGGGACGAAAAGCCCCAGGGCCCGCTCACAAACGACGTGAGCGCGCCCTGGGCTACAAGGCGGCCCGCAGGCCACGTTTTTACAGGGCGACGCTCGGCGCTGGGGGGTGGGGCGGCCGACGTGTTCGCTCGAATCTAAGCGCTTTTGGGGCTTTGTTGTGCGTGACAGGAGGCCGCGGGCGGGGATACACTGGGGATCAAAATCGCGCTTGGGAGGGCCGCATGAAGATACAGATTCGCGTTGAAAGTCATGCCGGTTATCGAGCGGATGAGTATCCCTTGCGCTTTGTTCTGCGGGAGCGGCCTTTCGAAGTTCTGGAAGTGGAAGACCGCTGGTATTCTCCCGGACAAACCTATTTCCGGGTGCGGGCCGACGACGGCAACTTCTATATCCTTCGTCACGAGGAGCCCATGGACGTATGGACGCTGGACGCGTTTCGGACCTCGCGCGAATACGAGATTACAGCGCAGCCGCTGGACGTGACCACTCCTCCGGGGCCGCACGGGGCTTCGTAGGACCACCCCCAGAGCAGGCAAGACCGGCACGCCGGCCGGACCAGGCGACAAATTCCGGTCATTGCAAAACCCTCGGGTCTGGCCCACACCCCAGGCCCGACCCGAGCTACAAACCTCCAGGCCCGCACGAAGCCTCGTAGAACACCCCAAAACACGCAACTCCGTTCAGCGCGCGAGTCTCTACTCGCGCCGAGGGGCGCGTGCCGAGGCTAGGAAGCTTCGTTGCGGATGAATTTTGCCGGTGATGTGCTATGGCTTTGCAATTTGCCACGCACCTTTGCCCATGCCATCGCCGGCAGTTTCGCCAGGCTTGGTATCGTGGGCAAAAGTGTACAGCGGCTTGCCCTTATAAGCCCATTGCTTGGCGCCGTCTTCGCGAGTGACTACCGTCCAATCACCCTCCGGCTTTGCATTCGCCGGCGCCATTAACGGAGGCCAATTCATGGCACATGCGCCGTTGCACATCGATTTGTCGGCCTCCGTATCCTTACTGTACGTATAAAGCGTCATGTCCTTGGAGTTCGCCAGCACGGTGCTGCCGGAACTTGCCTTCATCTCCTTCACTCCGCTCGGCATGGTTTGTGCTGCGTAGACACCCGCCGCGAACAGCAAACACAGTACGCCCAAGAGTTTCACTCTCATGTTTCCGCTCCTTCCGAAATTGCCCTTTCCGAATCCGCTCGAACCGAACCGATAATTAGGTTGATGGCAGTGCACTCTGGCTGTCGGGCAACTTCCCACACATTGTTCCGTTCTACATTTCCGCTCAATACCACAATGACCGTAGCCGCGATGAATGCTGCACCGATGCGGACTTATTACAGGAGGCCAAAGAAGTTGAGATTGAGCTATGCATCGGCCAAAGATTGCGCCGCCGAAAGGCCGCGGCGTACTCTCGGGATGACGCCACGGAGAGTGTGGGGCGAAGAGGCAGTAGAAGGCGAAAAGCAGATCCTCCGGTATCTGGCGTCCCGTGGACGCCACCGGAGTCCTCAAAGCGGACCTCACCGACATCGGCAGAAAACGCGGCTGGGTTCGGGATGACAACGCAGGCGGGATTGCCCAGGGTGGGGCGCCCTTGGGCGCCCCGCGGTCCGCCCTAGAAGTGGAAGCCGAGTTCGGCGGTGAAGGTGCGCGGCGTGACGTAGTGCGTGCCGCTGAACGTGGAGAGATAGTTGTAGAGCGCTTCCGTATTCGTGAAATTAATGACGGTGAAGCGAAGGCTCCACTTGTAGCCTTCTCCCTGGAACAGGTTGTCGTGGCCGAGCGCCGCGTCGAACAGGTTCCGCGGCAGGGTGCGCTGCGGATTGTGGTCGTCGTTTTCGGTGCCGGGCGCGGGTATCTTCAGCTGAGTGGAACCGAGCGCCGAAGCGGGGCAGAGGTACATCCCGTTGACGAGCGTCCCAACAGGAATGGTGGGCGTGGCGGCCACGCCGTTGCAGGTGATCCCCGCCTGATACTCCTGATCGGCGGTGAGGGGCAGGCCGGTGGCGTTGTTCATCAAGGCGATATAGCCGGCCGGGATCATGGCCGACTGAGCGTCAGCAAGGGAAGTGGAGGAATACTGGCACGTGACGGTGTCCGCGAGGCAAGGCACTGCGCCGGAGACGAGGCCGCTGTCGTAGCGCCAGTTAAAACCGAGCCATGGCCCGCGCTTGAAGGGCTGATACTGCGCATGGGTGGTTTGCGCAAAGACTTCGTCGTGATCGATGCGGAACACGCCCTCGGTTGGCGGGGGCGCGATTCCGCTGACGGTCGGCGGGAAGAAGCGCGCGGCGACGTGGGACAGCACGATAAACGCGCTCAAGCCGTGGTAGTTGGGAAGGCTTCCACGAACGGCGAAGCCGGGGATCTTGGAATTACGCCATTCGATGGGGAAGTAGATGGGGCTGGCGCCGAATACGTTGAAGTCGTAGGCGTTGTGCGTGTACTTCCAGAGATACTCGCCGCTCAGGACGAAGTGCTTGCCGAAGGCCTGTTGCAGGCCGGCGTGGAACTCATTGCGGAAGCCGGGCGTTAACGGCGAGCTTGTGCAATCGTAGCGTTGCGCGAGGGTCATGATCGCGCTGACGACGGCGTCGTTGCATCCCGTGCCGGAAAGGATGAGGTTCTCGTTGAAAGGGCTTTCCATGGTGCGGGCATAAGATACGCGGAAGACGGTATTTGTCTGCTTGAGGTTATAGGCGATGCCCACGCGGGGCTCGGGCTGCCGCGAAACCGCCTGCAAACCATTGTAGAAATCGCCGCGCATTCCGAGGTTGAAGGACCAAGCCCCTTTGGAGATGGTGTCCTCGGCATAGAGCGCGAGTTCTTTGACGTCGGTGTGCCCGAAGTAGTGGTAGGGCTGCCCGCCCGCGGTCAGGTCATAAGGAGCCAAGGTCGCGACCAGAGTGGGGCATTCGGAGGCCAGCGCTTCATTCGCCGAGCATCCGGAGAGCAGAGTGGGATTCACAATTCCGAAATCGTCGTTCTCGGTCAAAAATGTCTGCTCGTAAGTGGCTCCCACCTTGATGTTGTGTATCCCCCTGACGTAGGACCAATCCGTACGCGCGCCCGCATTGGTAAGGAATCGAAGCTGCGAGACGCTCTCATTCTGAAGGGGCCCATAATCCGCGAAAGGATCGCCGCTGGGATAGTAGTTATATTGGTCGTGGCGCACGAAAAAGCCGAGATTGAACACCGAATCCGAACTCAACACGCGCGTCCACGAGGGGGCGATGTTGAAGGTGCGGATTTGCGAGCGCTGATCGGCCGGCCCTAAGGGGAGACCGGTGACTGGATTGAGCTGGACCGAGCCTGCGGCATAAGGCGCGCCGTTGCAAAGTGCGGATAGAGACGTGCAGGTTTGCAATTGCTGGTCCCAGCTATTGGGATTTTGGAACCAAGAACGAGTGTATTCCATGTTCAGTTGAATGCTATTCATATCGTTGAGTTTGAAGTCCAGGCGGTCGAAGAAATTCTCCTCGTTACCGTTGTCGTGCAGCGCCTGAAACTCGGGTGGGTCGAGGAACCGGTCGGTATTCAGTCCGCCCATGGAGATGAAGTTGCCCCAGTTCTGCCCTCCGTAAGCCAGGTTGGCGTTGAGGGTTGAGGTGCCGAAGCTGCCGTAAGAGGTGCTGATCTCGCCGTGCGGCATGGATGCTCCCAGGCCGGAGCGCGTGGTGACCTTCACGATCACGCTGGTTTTTCCGCCGTATTCAGCGGGCGGCGCGCCTTCGATCACGTCCATGGATTGAATCGAGTCCGCGGGAATCTGGTTCGAGAATACCTTGCTCTGCTGATCGGTGATGGGCTGGCCGTCAATGGAGAAGGAGTTCTCGGCATGGTCGCCCAGGCCATGGAAGAGGCCGTTCGAATCCGCCACGACGCCCGGGGCCGCGAGCGTAATCAGCGAGCTTACCGAAGAAGATTGGCTTTCGAGAGGAAGCTCCTCGAACAAGCCCCGGTCTACGTCGGTGTGCTCGGTGGGCGTCAGTTCCACCAATTGCGCAGGGCTGGCGGTAACGGTGATGTTTGTGTTTGCTTCGGCCATGGTGAGCACGATGGCCAGCGAGACGGGAACGGTGGAGTTCACGTCCACGTCCTGCGCAAAGTCGGAGAACCCCTGCATGGTTATCGTCAGGTGATAACGGTTGAAGGGAAGATTGGGGAGCATGAAAGAGCCGTCCATCGCGGTTTCCGCTACGCTGACGTGGCCGCTGAGGGGGTTTGCGACGCGGACTTTGGCCCCGGGTACGACCGATTTCGACGGATCGGTGACTGTGCCTTGTATGATCCCGGAATTGGATTGCGCATGGCCGGGCCGAGGAGTCGCAAAAACGAGAAGAAGCGAAAGAGAGAGGAAAACCGGGCCAAATCCTACAAATCGCATGAATCGCATGAAGCCTCCTCAAAATCAACGCGCGGGGCGAATACCTGATCGCGCGTGCAGAGCTTTTGTGTCATGGAGGGAGGCTATCGAACGGCGGAAGCAAGCTCGGTGCGCTGGGGCCTATACTGGCGTGACTGACGTCACAAGCCAGAGGGTTTAGCTCGCGCGGCACGTGAACGGCGCACCGAGCAGGTTTTTAGCGCACTAGATAGTTTTGACTTGGGAAGCTCCGGCCAAGCGCAACTGCTTTTCCAGTTCGGGGCGCGCCTTTTCGGGCGGATCGGTGACGCCGACGAGGATCTTGCCGTGCCAGATTTCGGGATCGGAGAGGCGCGGGCCGAAGTGCGGCAGCTTGGCGGTGACCAGCAGGGTGACGACGGTGGTGAGGATGGCGCCGAGCATGGTGGTTTCGTAGGTGATGATGCCGTTGGTCCAATGGGGAGCGATGGGCATGCCGCCGGTGGGCAAGGGATAGACGAACTGGGTGAAGCGAACGAACAGAAGGCCCAGAAGCGCGCCGCATATTCCGCCCAGCGAGGCAATGAGGAAGATGCGCGTTTGCGAGTGTTCGTCGGAGAAATCGTAGCCGTCGAAAGGCTCCGAAGAGACGACGACGATCTGCCGTTCGCCGATGCCCAGCGAGCCTCCGGAGAGCTTCAGAGAGTTGACGGCGCGCTGCGCGGCGTCTGGATCGGAATAGAGCGCGTAGAGAGCTTTCATCGCGACACATCCGTAGCAAAGGGTTCGGCCCCGCCGAGGCCGGCCTTAGCCGTGGCAGGCTGCGGTTCGAAATGGACCGCCTGGCGGCGGTAGATGGGAGCTTTACGAACGCCCGCTTCCAACTCCCACATGGAGATCATGGGCACCAGCTTCGAAAAAACCAGATAGAGCAAGGCCATCATGCCGAAGCCCGCGACGGTGAGGGTGATCTCCACCCAGGTGGGGCTATACGTTCCCCAGGAGTAGGGAAGGAACTTCGTTTCAAGAGTAGGCACGATAATCAGGAAACGTTCGAGCCACATGCCGATCACGATGGTGCAGGAAGCGATGCAGGTTCCTGTGATGGTGCGCAATCTCTTGATGGCCAGCAGCGGGAACGGGATGATGAAGTTGCAGACGACCATGGTCCAGAACAGAGGCGCGAAGGGGCCGCGGATGGTGGCCCAGAGGACATTCATTTCGGCGACATCGTTGCCGTACCAGGCGGTGATGTGCTCGGCGAAGGTGAAGTAGAACCATAACAGGCTGAAGGTGAGAAGCAGCTTGCCGAGATGATCGAAATGGATGGGCTCCAGATAGTCCTCGAGATGGAGGAACTTGCGAAGCAGGGCCATGGCCAGGATCAGCGCGGCGATGCCGCTGAAGATGGCGCCGACGACGAAGTAAGGGCCAAAGATCGTGGAGTGCCAGCCGGGCACGGGAGTCATGGCGAAGTCCCAGGAAACGATGGTGTGCACCGAGACGGCCACGGGAATGATGGCGATGGCCATGATGTGCATGGCGCTTTCCAGGCGATGCCATTGCTTGGGGGTGCCTTCCCAGCCGAGCGAGATCAGGGAATAGAGATGTTGCGCCAGCCCTTCACGAGGTCGCGGGCGGCCCCGGCATCGGGAATCATGGGCAGCAGGAGAAACAGCGAACTGCCGCTGAGGTAGGTGAGGATGGCGACGAAATCCCACAGCAGCGGGGAGCGGAAGTTGGGCCAGATGTGGCGTTCCTTGGGATAAGGAATCAGCCAGAAGAAAAGCCAGGGACGGCCGAGGTGGATGATGGGAAACATCGCGCCGATCGAAAGCGCGAAGACGGTGATCGCTTCGGCGCAGCGCGTGACAGGGCGGCGCCAAGTGGCGTTGGTCAGGCGCAGGATGGCGGAGATCAGCGTGCCGGCGTGGCTGATGCCGATCCAGAAAACGAAATTGGTGATGTCGAAAGCCCAGAACACGGGCCAGTTCAGCCCCCAGACGCCGAGGCCGTGATAGACCTGGTAGCTGAAGGCGAAGACGCCGGCCAGGACCATGCTGCCCGCCACAGCCACGGCAAACCAGTACGCGGGGCTCGTGCGCACGAGAGGCCGCAGCAGGTCCGCGCGAATTTGTTCCGCTGTTTTAGCCATTGTTCTTCCCGGACTCTTGCTGAAGGTAATTTACGTTGGGTCTGGTGCCGAGTTCGTCGAGCAGCTTGGTGGCGCGGCCGGAACGGGCCAGGCGTGAAACCTCGCTATCGGGGTCGTTCAGGTCGCCGAAGACCATGGCTTTGGGGGGGCACGATTGCACGCAGGCGGGATTGAACTCGCCATCCTTCAACTCGCGGTTTTCGCTTTCGGCCTGAATCTCCGCCGAGCGAATGCGCTGCACGCAGAAGGTGCATTTTTCCATGACGCCCACGCTGCGCACGGAGACGTCCGGATTGAGCTGCAGGTTGAGAGGCCTATCCCATTCGGGATTATAGAAATTCAGGAAACGCACGGTATAGGGGCAGGCGTTGGCGCAAAAGCGCGTGCCGATGCAGCGGTTATAGACCTGCGCATTGAGCCCTTCGGGCGTGTGATAGCTGGCGTAGGTGGGGCAGACCGGCTCGCAGGGCGCGTCATCGCACTGCTGGCAGAGGACCGGCTGAAAGCGAAGCTTCGCGTTCGGGAACTCGCCCTCCCAATAACGCTCCACGCGAATCCAGTGTATGGCTCGGCCGCGAGCGGCCTGATCGGCCCCGGCGGTGCCAATATTATTTTCGGCGTGGCACGCGACGACGCAGGCTTCGCAGCCCGTGCAGCGATCGAGGTCGATGACCATGGCCCATTTGTGAGTCATTTCGTCTTCTTTCTGTCGCGCTCTTTTGGCCGTAGCGCCGGGCCGTGGTAGATATTCTTCAACGGCTTGGTTCCTCGATCGGGAATTGGCTCAACCCGCCCGCGAAAGCAATCAGCTTGCCCTCTTCAACGCCGCCGACGCGGGCCACCTTGACGCGGGTAGCGGCCCAGGCCAGCGCGCCGGTTTCCGGCTCCGTGATGGCACCGACGATGGAAAGTGGATTCGCGCCGCGGCCACTCGCAAAGCGGCTGAATTTCTCGTGCCCCTGCCCCATGGGCATGGCGATCACATCGGGAGCGATCCCGGGCGAAGGTATCGCCGGGGCGCGAACACTCCCGTGCGGGGAAGTGACTTCGACCAGGTCGCCCAGGCCGATACGCAGCTGTTCGGCCATTTTGGGATTGATCTCCACCCAACTGCACCACATCGCCGTCGTGAGCGGGTCCGGCATCTCCTGCAGCCAGGGAAGATGCGCAAGAGAGCCATCGCGAAGCGACTGTGAAGGATAAGGCAAAAAGTAAAATGGGAATTCCTGAGCCGCGCCATCGAACTGGGCTTCGGCTAATTTCGCGGGGGCGTGCGCAGACGCTGTTTGCGGCTTCAGATTCCCCTCGCCCCACCAGCCGCCCTGCATCGTCATCTTGGTCCAGAAGTCATCTTCCGACGGCGGCGTTTTCTCACCTGTGTGCTGGCGCAGAGGAACGTACGCGGCGCGCAGCATGGCGTCGTAAGTTTTCCAGGGCAAGGCGGCGGCGACGGGTCCGCCGATGCGCTGGGCGATGTCCAACAAGACGTCCGGCATCGGGCGAGTATTGTGCAAGGGATGAACCGCGGGCGGCGCAAGGCTGACGACACTTTGCGTCGTTCCCGAACTCGAAACATCGTCTATCCAGGATTCCAGCGCTGCGCTATCGGGAAGAATCAGGTCGGCGTAGGCGCTGGTCTCGTCGATGAAGCTGCCGAAGCTGACGATGAAAGGAATTTTGGCGATGGCCTCGCGGAATTGCAGATTCGGGGGCGCTCCAAAAACTGGATTGGCGTCGTAGAGCAGCAGAACCTTGGGCGCGTGCGCGTCCGCTTTCAGAACGGCCTGCGACAGAGAACTTAAAGATGCCAGGTTGGCCTGAACATGGGAAGCATCCGGCACAGCGCTTGCAATGGGCGGCTGGGGCGTGAAGCTCAGAATCGGCTGAGCGTGGCCGCTCTCCACCAAAGCTTCGAGCGCATTCACGGCGAGAGCATTGAACATGCCGTTGGTCTGCGCCAGGGGTGCGCCGGCAATCACGACGGCGCCGGATTCAGCCGCCGCGATTTCGTGAGCCAGGCGCGTGATGGTATCGGCGGCGATGCCGGTTTGCTTGGCCACGGTTTCCGGGGCGTAGTCCGGCAAGCCATCCGACCAACCGGCAATGAGCGCGGCGGCGCGAGGATGGGCATCGCGCGAGCGCAGCTTATCCGCGAGAATGACGTGGGCCATGCCGAGGGCCAGCACGCCCTCCAGCGCGGGCCGGCACGGGACCCATTCGTCGGCGTTGGCGCCGGTCTGCGACATGCGCGATTCCACCTGCACGAACTTCCCGCGGCGGCCCGGACGGCCCTGGCGCATTTCGCCATAGCCAACCGACTGCGCGACCGGCGAATTCCAGGTGCCGAGAAGATCGCTGCCGAAAGAGATCAGGTAATCGGCGCGGGCGAGATCGAGAGTGGGAAGCGCGGGCACGCCGAAGCTCTGGAGATTGGCCTGGCGCAGGACGGCTTCGTCCAACGGCTCATAGGAGATGGAAGGCGGCGCGCCGAAGGCCTTCAGGAATCGCTCGATCAGTTCGCGGCGCAGGCCTCGGAGAGGGCGCGTGAGAAAGGCCAGGGAAGCGGCGTCTCCGGAATGAATTTCGGAGAGATGCGAGGTCAACTCGGTGAGCGCCTGGTCCCAGGTAATTTCCTGAAAATCGCCGGAACCGCGCGCGCCACGGAGCTTGAGCGGATTGGCGAGGCGATCGGGATGATAAAGAACTTGAAGACCGGCCTGGCCTCGCGGGCAGAGCTTGCCTCGGTTAACGGGATGCTCGGGATTGCCCTCGAGCTTTTTCGCCAAGCCCATTTTGACGACGCCGGTCTGACCATTGCGAACGACTTCCGCGTCGCCCTGCATCACCCGCACCAGCGTGCCGCAGCCGGCCGAGCACAGGGTGCACACGCCGGGCTTCCAAGTGGCGATTCCGGGGACGAGATCTTCGTCGGGAATGAAACGAATCAGCTGGTGCTCGGGGCTGCCGCAAGACTCGAGGGCCGTGAGCGCTCCAGAGAGAGCCGAAACTTTGAGGAAGTTACGCCGCTCCATATGTCCTAGCTCTCTCCATTAGTAATGGCACGTCTCGCAATCGACCGAAACCTTGCGCGCCGTGTGGCAGCTGAGGCAATAACTCATATTCAGGTTCACCGCGCGGACAGCGGTAGTTTGCTGCGTCATATCGCCATGGCAGTTCGCGCAGGCCACTCCGGCGCGGATGTGCGGCGCATGATTGAAGCGAACGTGGGCCGTGGGACTGTAGTCGTATACGCGCACCCAGGGAATATCCTCGCCGCGCGCCTGATAGGCCGCGACTTTCTTAATCTCCGGCCGGTCCGTGGCGATCACCTTATGGCAATTCATGCAGAAGTTCACACTGGGGATGGCGGCTTCGGGCCCCTGGTTCACGCCGGTATGGCAAACCTCGCATTGCAAACCTTTGGCGAGATGGGTTTTGTGAGGGAAGGCGATGGGCTGAACGGGCTGGGCGGGATGGCGCTCAAAGAAATCGGCGATGGCGCCGCGCACGGTATCGTGCGCCGGTGAGAAAGTGGAGTCACCCTGGGATTGTTGCGATGCACCCGTGTCGGCAGATGCCGTTCCGGGCGCGAGGGTCTGCCGCGCGATCCATCCGGCGGCGCATATCAACACGATCAACGCAACGGTCAGGCCTATCTTGATTCTGGTCGGCGCCCGCATGTGGCCGCGGCGCTTGCGCGTCGCGCTATCCTCCCTATTCGTCTGCGTCGAGCGTGAGAGCTTACACCAAGAACCGGTACGAGGCGACCCTGAGGATCAGGAGGCCGATTTGATACTGGCGACGTGAATCGTCTTGGTGGACGAGTCTAAACTGCCGGTAACCTGAACCTTCTCACCGGCAAAGGGCTGAGGTTTCTTCTGATCGTCCAATATGTACGCGGTCTTCGTGCCAGCGTCATACAAGACGTACTTGCCCCCAATGCTCACGCAGCGGTTGGTGCAGTCCTTGGCGCTTTCGCCTTTTTGCTGCATGAGCGAATGTCCGCCGAGCAGCGCGCACTGCTGGTCCATAATCTCACCGGCAAACGTTTGAGGCTTTTGGGCGGCCAAGCTCACGGCCAATAAAGAGGCCGAAGCAAGCCCAGCGATTAAAAACTTTTTCATCTTAAGCTCTCTCCTCTGAAAAAAGCATCGTAGTGCGCCAAGCATACATCAGAGGCGACAAGATAATGTCCGCCTTTACAACAATTTTACGTTCACACGGAGCCGGCTGCCGGACCCAGACGGCGTAGAACTACTGTTACTCAGGCGATCTGTAGCGCGTTTTTTCAGGGCGCTAGAGACGAGGCGTAAGCGGCAATGTTCAGGATGTCGTCCGGCGTTAGGCCCATAGCCACCGATTGCATCTGCATAGCGGCCGCAGATTTGTTCGTGCCCGCCTTGAAATTAAAGAGCTGGCGGGCAATGTAAGTGGGGTGTTGGCCGGCGAGCTTGGGGATGTTGCCGAAGCCCTTGAGGCCGTCGCCGTGGCAAATGGTGCAGGAGATGGTTTTGCCGCCGCCGGTGGTGGCCAAATCCTTGCCCTTGGCAAGGCTGCCCGTAGGAACGTAGGCGATGAAGCCGGACTTGGGATCGCGCGCCAGGCCAAGCGTGGGATCCTGGGGCACTTCGATAATGCGATTGCCGATGGGCTCCATCGCGCCGCCAGGCACGGGCAAGCGCATGCGTCCACCATTGACCCAGGTCTTGGGGACCATATCGGCTTCCTTGACGTCCACCCAGGGGCCGGTGCTCAGCGCGGCAAACCATTCGCTGGCGGCCTTGGCGTCATCGTCGGAGGTGGCCATGCTGATGGTGTTCATACGCGCGGGATCCACTCGGTCGCCGCTCTTGAAGTCAGCCATCTGCTGTTCCAGGAAGTCGGCGGAGACACCGGCCAGGTCGGCCGATTCAGGATGGCCATGGCCGGAATAAAGATGGCAGGCGGCGCAGGCGAACCCTTTATTGGCGGCGCCGCTGCTCACGATCTTCGGCGCACCCTTGGACATGTCTGGGTACCAATCCGGCGGATTGCTCAGATCGTCGATCTCTTTCAGGGTATATGACTTCGTGCTGTCAGGGACCTTGATTGGATCGGCGGGCAAAGCGCCCGCGGGCGGGTTGGCATCCGGCACGGGAAAAGCCCAGGTGGGATGATTCTCCGCATCTTGCTGCGCCGGGGCGGCGCTCATGGCCAGCACAGACAACAGGGCAGGTATCAAAAGCCAGGCATAAGTTCTCATTGACGGTTCTCGACCCTTTCACCGGGAGAGTGGCGCACTCTTATTGCGGCATAATTGATACACGACTCTGGCCTTTGATTCAAGTTCCGCGGCTTGGCTGAAAGGTAGTGAAGCGATTGGGGGGTGGGCCAACGAAATACAGCGCGCCCGCGGAGACAAGATCGATTGCTAATGTTTGCGTTCCGCCAGCAGGCTGCGCATCACGAAAATCAAATTGGCGGGCCGCTCCGAAAGGCGGCGCATGAAATATGGCACCCAGGCCGAGCCAAAGGGAACGTACACGCGAAAGGGATAGCCCTGAGAAATCACCTTTTGTTGCAAGTCGCGCCGGATCCCGAGAAGCATCTGGAATTCGTATCGGGCCGGGGACAAGCCAAGCTCGCGAATTTTTGCGAACGCGTAGTCGACAAGCGCGGGGTCGTGCGTGGCAATGGCCACGACCGGGCCGCCGACAAGCGTGCCGCTTTCGTTCTTCTGGTTCACTTCCGGCATTCGCTCCAGCATCCCATCGAGCAGCCGCCGATAATTTGCGTCGACCTCGCTCTTGTTCTGAAAGGCGACGGATGCTGGCTCGCGATAGGCTCCTTTCACCAGCCGAATCTTTGGATTGAGCGGTACGAGCCTTTGAAGATCGGATTGGCTGCGGCGCAGATAGGCTTGCAGGGCCACTCCGGCATTGCCGTGTTCTCGCTGAACTTCCTCGAAAATGCGGAGAGTGGAGTCCGTGCAGGCAGAGCCCTCCATATCGATCTCGATGGTATTGCGCAAGGCCGCCGCTGCCGCGGCGATTTCGTGCGTAAGGCCCAGGCAAAGTTCGGGATCGAGATCGAGGCCGAGTTGGGTCAACTTGACGGCGATGCTGCCGTCGATTCCGGCATCGGCGAGCGAGCGGAGCATCCGGATATAGGAATCGCGTGCGCCGCGCGCCTCGGCCGGCGTGGCCACATTTTCGCCCAGGTGATTCAGGATCACGCGCTGGCCGGCGCGCGCCAAGGGAGCGATTGTTTCGAGGGCCTGATCGAGAGTCTCCCCGGCGACGAATCTGCGGGTGAAGTCGTGCCGGGCGCCGAGGTGGGCGACCCAATCGGTCACCTTTCTTTTTGTGGAGAGCCAGAAGATCAGATCGCGCAGCGGGTTCGTGGTAAGCCGTCCTCTCGCCAGCTTGGGAAAAGTTGGCGCTAAATATCGGTTCAGCAGTTGAGAATTTAGCAGAGCGGGTTAGAATGGGCTAACCCACCCTCTGAAGTTGCGGGCAACGCTGCGCCACGCGAAGCGATCCAACCGGTAAGACGGCGCGTGCACAGCTCGCCCGGATTGTCGAGATAATCGATTGCCGTGATCGTCGCAGCGTTGCCTTTTGCGACTTCCGCTGCATCTCAGTGATAGAGTCGCGCGGCGTGAAGCAGCGTCGCGCGGGAGGGTGCGCCAATTTCCAGCACGATGACGGTGTCGCTCGAGGCCAAGCGCGCCGACCAGCCATTTCAGTTCGTAGCCGCGTCTTATCTGATCCGCATCGGCGCCGAGCCGGTGCAGACGCTGGGCGCTTTGGCCAAGAGCCTGCGAACCTGTTCGGACGCTTCGATTTTTTATCACACCTTTCAGAGCCTGGAGGCGCATCACTACACCTCCTTTTCCAGCGACTTCGCGCAATGGGCCTTAACGGCTTGCAACGAGGCGGCATTGGCGGAACAGCTGGCAATCGTGGATCTGCGGGAGATCGTATCGATCGAGGATCTGCGAGAGATTCTGGTGGAAACCGTGCAGGGTTATCTGAAGGAGCACTCTCAGGCGGCGGATCGGCGAGCTTTCGAGGCTTTCTATTTTTGCGAGGCCAAAGAAGTGACGGTCCCCTCCGGCGCGCCGGCCTGGACCCTGGCGGAACTGGCGGAGGGAATCCGCCTGCTGGGGCATCAGTCGCTGCACTATCACTTCATCAGTTCCAGGCTGCGGCTGCACCTGAAGACCAACGATTTCTCCTATTGGATCGAGCACAACCTGAACCATCCGTGGCTGGCCGCCCGGCTGAACCGAATCGACTTTTATAACGATACGCTCGACGATTTGCGCCAGGATATTCTGGCCGTTCTCGAGCCCCAGGAAAACCGATGAGCGCAACCGAGGTTGCCAAACCAGCTGTAGTTCTGCCCGTTCTGCAAGATTATGCGGCCATCGTGGGCGAGCCGGAAATTCTAGAGTTGCGGGAGCTGGCCCGGCGCCTGGCGGGGCGGCGCGTGAAGATGGTGAATTCGACGGCGGTGGGCGGGGGAGTGGCGGAAATTCTGAACCGGCTCGTTCCGCTGATGGAAGAAGTGAAAGTGCCGACTCGCTGGGAAGTGATTACCGGCGGCGAGAAATTTTTCAGCGTCACCAAAGCGTTTCACAATGCCTTGCACGGCGCTCCTTACGAAGGCTCGGCGGACTGGTTCGATGCGTTTCTGGCCACCAACGAGGAAAACCGGCGGCGCATGCAGTTCGACGAAGATTTTGTGGTGATCCACGATCCGCAGCCTGTGGCTCTGATCGCCGCGAGGGATGCGGCCCAGCGCAAGGCGCAGCGCTGGGTATGGCGCTGCCATATCGATCTTTCCAACCCCAACGCGCAAGTCTGGGATTTTCTCAAGCCCTGGGTGGAACGATACGATGCTTCGCTTTTCTCCTCACCGCAGTTCACGCGGGGCCTGAGCATTCCGCAATATCTCTTCTATCCCACGATCGACCCGCTGGCGGATAAGAACCGCGATCTCGATCCCGACTTCGTGCGCGGCGTGCTGGAGCAATTTCAAATCGATCCGGGGCGGCCGATCCTGACGCAGATCTCTCGATTCGACCGGCTGAAGGATCCCGTGGGCGTGATCCGTGCCTATCGTTTGGTGAAAAAATACGAGGATTGCCAGCTGGTTCTGGCGGGCGGGAGCGCCTCGGACGATCCGGAAGGCGCGGCGGTGCTTCGGGAGGTTGAGGAAGCGGCGGCGGGCGACCCGGATATCCGCATTCTCAATTTGCCGCCGTGGAGCCATCTGGAAATCAACGCCTTGCAGCGCGGATCGACCATCGTCATTCAGAAATCCTTGCGGGAGGGCTTTGGCCTGACCGTAAGCGAGGCGCTATGGAAGAAGAAGCCGGTGGTGGCTTCCGCGGTCGGCGGCATTCCATCGCAAGTGATCCACAAGCTCACGGGCATGCTGGTGCATTCGCCGGAGGGAACCGCGTACCAAATCAGGTTCCTGCTGGCCAACCCGGCGTTCGCCAAGTGTCTTGGTGAGAATGGATATCAGCACGTCAAGGAACACTTCCTGGTGACGAAAAACCTGCGGCGCTACCTGGTTTTATTTTTGGTGCTGCTCGAGGACAATTAGTCCTCTAGTCTTCACAAGCTGCACGGAACCGTGAAGAGGGGCCCCTCTTTTCGGGGCGTCACTCTTTGCGCAGCGATGCTTTTCCACGCACAACTTTTAGCCCTGTAGTGGGTTTAAAATGGAGAGCATTACAAGCGTTCCTCGTAGACTTTCGCTCGCCGGGAGCCGTAAATGGCCGCGCAAAGATTTCAGCGCAAGCATTTTTCTCGAAGACCGGACGCTTTGCTTATCGCCGCAATTGGCCTGCTCTCCGCGGGGCTTATTTTCGTGATCCCCTATTTGACCGCAGGCGGAGACAAGGGCGCCAACAATCCGCAGCAGAGCGGTTCGCGAGTTCCGCAAAGCCTCAAGGGGTTGCCGCCGAGCGATCTGACCGAAGACCAAGCCATCGCGCACGCCCTGAACCGTTTGGGTTATGGTCCCCGCCCCGGCGACATCGAAGCGGTGAAGCAAATCGGTCTGGCGAAGTGGGTCGATCGCCAGCTTCATCCCGAATCCATCGACGATTCGGCGATGCAGGCGCGGCTTTCCCGCTTTCCCACGCTGACTATGTCCTCTCAAGCGCTTTTGGATAAGTTCCCGCGGCCTCAGGTGGCCGCCAAACGCGAGGGCGTGACACCGCAACAATATCGGGAAGAGCAGCAGGCAAAATTGCAGGCCGCGCGACAGGCGTCGGGCGACGGCCAAGAGCATATGGCAGCGACCAATGGCGATGCTCAGGCCAACGGCAATTCGTCCCCAGCCGACAACGGCCCCGCGGCATCCGTTGCGCCGCAAAACATGACACCCGATGAGCTTGCGGAAATCCTCCTGCCTGGAGCGAAAAATGCGGCCAAGGGCGGCGGAAATCCATTGTTGAATTACGAGCAGCTCAAGACTCCGCAGCGCATCACCGCCGAACTGGCCATGGCCAAGATGGACCGCGCCGTTTACAGCGAGAAGCAGCTTTACGAACAGATGGTGGATTTCTGGTTTAACCACTTCAACGTCTTTGCCGGAAAAGGCGTGGACCGCTGGCTGCTGACCTCCTACGAACGCGACGCCGTTCGCCCGCACGCCATGGGCAAGTTCCGCGACCTGCTGGAGGCCACGGCGAAAAGTCCGGCCATGCTCTTCTACCTGGATAATTGGCAGAGCGTCGATCCGCGGGCCTGGGCGCGGCTGCAACAGCAGCGAGCCATGCGCCAGGCCTATCGCGCGCGATTCGGCGGGCCTTTCGGCGCGCCCGCAATGCCGCCGGGAGCCAATGCGAATCAGGGCAAGAAGCAGGAGCGCGGCTTGAACGAAAATTACGGCCGCGAGTTGATGGAGCTGCACACGCTGGGCGTGGATGGGGGATATTCGCAGCAGGACGTGATCGAAGTAGCCCGCGCGTTCACGGGCTGGTCGATTCGGCAGCCGCAGCGCGATCCCGAGTTCTTTTTCGACGAGCAGCTGCACGACCCCGATCCGAAGACCGTGCTGGGCCATAAAATCGATGGCGGCGGAATGCGCGACGGCGAAGAAGTCCTGGACCTGCTGGCGCGAGACCCCCATACGGCCCGCCATATTTCGCTCGAAATCGCGCGGCACTTCGTCTCCGACAATCCTCCGGACGCGCTGGTGGATCGCATGGCGCAGACATACGAGAGCACCGACGGCGATATCCGCGCGGTGCTGCATACCATGATCTATTCGCCGGAGTTCTGGTCGCGGGAGAGCTATCGCGCCAAGATCAAGACGCCCTTCGAACTGGTGGCCTCGGCCGCCAGGGTAGTGGGGGCGGAAACCGGCATCCCGTTAACGCTGGTGCAATGGACCGGGCGGATCGGCGAGCCGCTTTATCAATGCCAGCCGCCGACGGGATATGCGGATAAGGCCGACGCCTGGGTGAGCACCGGCGCACTGCTGAACCGGCTAAACTATTCGCTGGCGCTGACGGGCAACCGGCTGGCGGCCGTTCGTACGGACATTCCGTCGCTGCTGGGGGCCGACAGCGGGTCCAAACCGGATGCGGTGCTGGATGCAGCCATCGCTCTGCTGCTTTCCGGAGAAGCGTCTCCGCAAACGCGCGCGACGCTGGAAAAACAGATGAACGATCCGCGAGTGCTGCAAGCCAGCCTGGACGATCCGGTGACGCGCGTAAATTCCGCGATGATCGCGGGCTTGGTGCTGGGCGCGCCCGAATTTCAGCGGCGCTGACGAGAAGCCGCAAGGAGAATGTCCATGGACGTTTCACGGCGGGCATTTCTAAAGAACGGCGGCGTAGCCATGATTGGCATGAGCACGCTGCCGGCATTCCTGCGCCGCGCCATCGCGGCGACGCCGGCTTCGAACCGCAAAAAGCTGGTGGTGCTCTTCCAACGCGGGGCGGCAGACGGCTTGAACATCGTGGTGCCCTTTGCCGAGCCGAACTACTACCGCATTCGGCCGACCATCGCGATTCCCCAGCCAAAGCGGGGCGGCGAATTAGCCGCGGTCGATCTGGACGGTTTTTTCGGCCTGCATCCCAGCCTTGCGCCGCTGGCACCCCTTTTCCAGAAGCAGCAATTGGCGATCGTGCACGCGGCGGGTTCGCCGGATACGACGCGGTCTCATTTCGATGCGCAGGATTACATGGAGTCGGGAACGCCGGGCGTGAAGGCCACCGACGACGGCTGGCTTAACCGCGCGTTGACTGCTACCCCCGAAGCGGACGCCTCGCCTTTCCGCGCCGTGGCCATGGGGCCCAATCTGCCGCTGACGCTGCGCGGTTCGGCTCCCGCCATTGCGCTGCCGGATATCAAGCAGTTTCGCGTGTTCGCGCAATCGCCGGCGGTAGAGGGCGGGTTCGAGGCGCTTTACGCCGATACGGTGGATCAGGCCCTGCGCGGCACGGGAACGGAAACTTTCGAAGCCATCAGCATGTTGCGAAAAGCCGATCCTGCGCGCTTACAGCCCGAAAATGGCGCGGAATATCCGCGGAACCACGTGGGCCAGATGATGCAGCAGGTGGCCCAGCTCCATAAAGCCGACATTGGCCTGGAAGTCACCTTCGTCGATACCGGGGGATGGGACAATCACGTCAACGAAGGCGGAGCGCAAGGACAGTTGGCGAATCTATTGCGCGACCTGGGGCAATCGCTCTCCGCTTTCTCGCAGGATATGGGCGACCGCATGGAAGATATCGTGGTGGTCACCATGTCCGAATTTGGCCGCACCGCCCACGAAAACGGCAATCGCGGCACCGATCACGGCCATGCCAACTGCATGTTTGTGATGGGTGGCGCCGTCAAGGGCGGAAAAGTGTACGGCAAGTGGCCGGGGCTGGGTCCCGAACAGCTCAACGAAGGCCGTGACCTCGCGCTGACCACGGATTTCCGTTCCGTGCTCGGCGAAATCATTTCACGCCATCTGGGCACGAACGAATTAGACGCCGTGTTCCCCGGCTTCAACAACGATCCCCGCAAATTCCCGAACTTGCTCAGGACCTAGCGCAAGCAATCACGCACCGGCCGTGACGCGCCGCTCGGCTAATCCGCGGGGGCGCGGGAGACCTCTTTCGCGGCTTCCGAGACGTGGATGCGCATCGAGTAGAACGAGCGATAGACGAAGGTAAAGGAAATCAGGAAGAAAACACCGGCGAGAATATGCGTGAGCATGCCGCCGGTCTCCGCCGTTAGTTGCACCGCCAGCTCCACCGCAAGCAAACCGAACAACGTGGTGAACTTGATCACCGGATTGAGCGCCACCGAAGACGTGTCCTTGAAAGGATCGCCCACCGTATCGCCGATTACGGTGGCGGCGTGCAGTTCAGTGCCTTTCTGCTTCAATTCGACTTCCACGATTTTCTTGGCGTTGTCCCATGCGGCACCCGCGTCAGCCATGAAAATGGCCTGGAAAAGGCCGAACATGGCGATGGAGATCAGGTAGCCGATAAAGAAGAAGGGCTCGACGAAGGCGAACGAAAGCGCCGCGAAAAAGACGGCGATGAAGATGTTCAGCATGCCTTTCTGCGCGTACTGCGTGCAGATCTCCACGACTTTCTTGCTGTCCGCGACCGAAGCCTTCTCCACGCCTTCCAGGCGGATGTTGGCTTTGATGAACTCGACCGCGCGGTAGGCGCCGGTGGTGACGGCTTGGGTGGAAGCGCCGGTGAACCAATAGATCATGGAACCGCCGGCGATGATGCCGAGCAAGAATGGCGCGTGCAGCAGGGAGAGCTTATCGACGTTTTCGGTAAGGCCGTTGGTGAGCGCCATGATGATGGAAAAGATCATGGTGGTGGCGCCGACGACGGCGGTGCCGATGAGCACGGGCTTGGCCGTGGCTTTGAAGGTGTTGCCGGCGCCGTCGTTCTCTTCCAGCAGGTCCTTGGCGCGTCCGAAATTGGCATCGACGTGGAAATCGCGCTTGAGCTCTTCGTGAATGCCGGGAATCTGTTCGATCAGCGAAAGTTCAAAAACGGATTGGGCGTTGTCGGTAACAGGGCCGTAGGAGTCGACCGCGATCGTTACCGGACCCATGCCCAGGAAGCCGAAGGCCACGAGTCCGAAAGCAAACACCGGCGCGGCAATCATCAAGTTGCCAAGTCCTAGCTGGCCAACCATGTAGCCGATGGACATCAGGATCATAATGGCCAGCCCCAGGTAATAGGCGGAGAAATTGCCGGCAACGAAGCCGGACAAAATACCCAGCGAAGCTCCGCCTTCCTGCGCGGAGATGACCACTTCTTTCACGTGACGCGATTCCGTGGAGGTGAAGACCTTCACCAGTTCGGGAATGACGGCGCCGGCCAGAGTTCCGCAGGAGATGATGGTCGCCAGCTTCCACCATTGCGTGGTGTCGCCGCCCAGGTTGGGAATCACGGCCCAGGAAATTACGTAGGTCATGGCGATGGAGACGATGGACGTGAGCCACACGAGCGAGGTGAGAGGCGCTTCGAAATTCATGTGATCGGCGTTGAGATAGCGGGCCCGGGCGATGGCGCTGTTAATAAAATAGGAGGCCGCGCTGGCCACCAGCATGGCGATGCGCATCACGAAAATCCACACGAGGAGCTGCACCTGGACGGCGGGGTTTTTGACGCCCAACAGGATAAAGGTGATCAGCGCGACGCCGGTGACTCCATAAGTTTCGAAGCCGTCCGCGCTGGGGCCCACCGAATCGCCGGCATTATCGCCGGTGCAGTCGGCAATGACGCCGGGATTGCGTGCGTCGTCTTCCTTGATGCGAAAGACGATCTTCATGAGGTCGGAGCCGATATCGGCGATCTTGGTGAAGATGCCGCCGGCGATGCGCAGCGCCGCGGCGCCCAGCGATTCGCCGATGGCAAAGCCGATGAAGCAGGAGCCCGCGTAGTCTCCGGGAACGAAGAGAAGAATGAACAGCATCATCACAAGCTCGACGCTGATAAGCATCATGCCAATGCTCATTCCGGCATCCAGCGGAATTTTGTAGATGGGATAGGGCCTGCCGCCGAGACCGGCAAAGGCCGTGCGCGAATTCGCGAAGGTGTTTACGCGAATGCCGAACCAAGCCACGCTATAGCTGCCGGCAATTCCCAGGACGCTGAAGAGGAGAATGACGAAGACGCGAAACGCGTCCATGTGCAGGAGAACGCCGAAGTAGAGCACGATGACCACGGCGATGAACGTCTCCAGGAGCAGGAGGAACTTGCCCTGGGTAATGAGATAGGTTTTGCAGGTTTCATAGATCAGCTCGGAAATCTCGCGCATGGAGCGGTGCACGGGCAGGTTCTTGAGCCGCTGATAGATGGTCAAGCCGAAGATCAGGCCGAAAATACAAAAAAGGATGCCAAAGAGCAGGAGCTTATGGCCGTCGATGCCAAAAAAGGTCACCTGCGAGAGGTCCGGCAGCTTCAAACTGGCCTCGCCGCCTGCTTCGGGCGCTTGCGCCCAGGCCGAGGCGGCACTCAGCGGCAGCACCGCAAGCGCAGCGGCGACCTTCAGAAAGCGCCCCAGCGGCCGGCAAATTTTGGCTCGTTGCATCAGCAGCCAGCCGGCCCCCGCGGCAAACAACCAGACCCATCCCATTAATTGCATGCTTCCTCCGTAAATTAAACCTCACTCAGGGAACAATCAGGTGTGCTTTCACCAGAAAGGCAAAAGGACACTTTATAGCACGCCTTCCCGATGGTCAAGAATGCGGCAGGCCTTGGTAACCGGCAAGTTATGCCGTCAGGAACGGGCGCCGGCCTATCTTCCTTCGGCCCCATCGAACGGCGGCCCGGCCGATCTAGACCGCAAACGCGCCCGGAATTAAGCCCCTGCGCTAGGCGGGCGTTATGGTGTTTAATAGCGTGCCTTTCGAGCGGCGCAAGAGTATAGAATCTCCCTCGCATTTATGAGCAACTATCATGTTCCAAGATGGGCGCTAAAGGCGATTGCCTTCTCCAGCCCTCTGAGCCTTTTTGGACTCTCGTTTTTGGATGCCACCGTGCTTCCTTTCCCCTCCCTGAACGATCTCCTTTTGATCGATCTCTGCATTCAAGCGCCGGCGCGCATGCCTTACTACGCCATTCTGGCGACGCTCGGCTCGGTGGCGGGTTCCGTGCTGCTCTACTTTATCGCCCGCAAAGGAGAAGAAGCGGCCTTCCATAAGAAGGCAGGTTCGCAGGCGCCGCAGATCCATCGTTGGATGGAGCGAAACGGCTTCGTGACGCTGGTCGTCGCGGCGCTATTGCCTCCGCCCACGCCATTCAAGCTTTTTGTGCTGGCGGCTGGAGCGCTGGGCATGCCTTTTCGAGGGTTCCTGGCGGCCATGAGCATCGCGCGCGCGGTGCGCTTTTTCGGCGAGGGCTATCTGGCCACGCGGTACGGCCCGCAGACCACGCGCTTTCTTATGGCGCACAGCATGGCTTTCGCGCTTTCCACGGTGGCCTTTGCGCTGGTGTTCTATTGGATTGCGAGGGTGTTGATGCGCGGAGCGCCGCGGGAGAAAGCCTGATAGGCAGCTCGCGAAAACTCGTTTTTATATAATAAGAGTTCGCCTCGGGAATTTAACGCGCGCCGATAAGGGCCAGCCGCGTCATGGCCAAGACCAAAAACGATAGCAAACTCAACGATAGTAAACTCCTCGGGCGGGTCGCCAAATTGCGGGATGAGATCCGCTTGCACGAGCATCGCTATTACCTGCTCGACCGGCCTTCGATCTCCGATGCCGAATTCGACCGGCTGATGAACGAGCTGAAGCAGCTCGAGGCCGCACACCCGGAGCTGGTCACGCCGGACTCTCCCACGCAACGCGTGGGCGGAGCGCCCCGCAAAGGGTTCGAGACGCGCCGGCACATTCCGCCGATGCTGAGCCTGGATAACGCGTTCTCCTTCGAGGAACTGGACCGATTCGATCGCCGGGCCCGCGAAGTTTCCGGCCGGCAGGAGATCGAATACATCGTCGAACACAAATACGACGGCTTGAGCATGTCCCTGCACTACGACCAGGGGCGGCTTGCTCTCGCCGTCACGCGCGGCGACGGCGTAAACGGCGAGGACGTGACCGCCAACGTGGCCACCATTGCGGCCATTCCCAGCCGCGTGGATGCCGCCCGGTCGAAGCGGCTGGGCCTGAACGGCGATTTTGAGGTGCGCGGCGAGATCATCATGCCGCTCAAGGCCTTCGCCAAGCTGAACGAGCAGCAGGAAGAGCTGGGCGGCAAGCGCTTCGCCAATCCCCGCAACGCCGCGGCGGGATCGGTGCGTGTGCTTGATTCGCGCATCACGGCTTCGCGGCAGCTCGATTTCTTCGGCTATTACCTGCTGGCCGGAGGGCGAAATCCCTTCCCGCGGCATTCCGAGGAACTGGAAGCCATCTCCGCCCTGAAGTTCAACCCTCTGCGATGGAAGCGCTGCGCGTCGGTCGAGGAGGTGAAAAAATACTGCGCGGAGTGGGAGGAAAAGCGCGAGAAGCTGCCTTACGAGATCGATGGCATCGTGATCAAGGTGAACGAACTTTGGCTTCAGCAAGAGCTTGGCTTCACGTCCAAGGCTCCGCGCTGGGCCATCGCTTACAAATATCCGGCGCGCCAGGAAACCACCACCGTGCGCGAAGTGGTTTTCCAGGTGGGCCGCACCGGAGCGCTCACGCCCGTGGCGTTGCTCGATCCCGTGGCCGTGGGCGGCGTCACGGTGAGCCGATCGACGCTGCACAATATGGATGAAATCGAGCGGCTGGGCCTGGCCGCGGGGGACGAGGTGCTGATCGAGCGCGCAGGCGAAGTGATCCCGCACGTCGTAAAAGTTGTGCGGGAAGGAAAAGAGCGGCGCCCGGTTTCGGTGCCCGAACTTTGTCCCGAATGCGGCAGCCACATTCATAAATCGCCAGACGAGGTTGCCTACCGCTGCGTGAACGCCGCCTGCCCGGCAAAGCGGCGCGAGTCGCTGATCCATTTTGCCAGCCGGCACGCCATGAATATCGATGGGCTAGGTGAGAAAATTGTGGACCAACTGGTCTCCACGGGCATGGTGAAGGATTTCGCGGACCTCTACCATCTCGACGCCGAGAAGCTGGCCTCGCTCGAACGCATGGCGGAGAAATCGGCGGACAATCTGCTGCGCGAAATCGCCGCCAGCAAGTCCAACGAGCTGGCGCGGCTGGTCTACGCCTTGGGCATACGCTTCGTAGGCGAGCGCACGGCGCAATTGCTTGCCGAGCATTTCGGTTCCCTGGGCGCAATCGCGAATGCCAATGAGCAAGCGCTGACGGAAGTGGGCGAAGTAGGGCCCAAAGTGGCCGCCAGCATCGTGGAGTTCTTCGAGGAGCCCGCGAACCGGGAGGTGGTGAAGCGGCTGCGCGCGGCGGGCATCGATCCGCAACACGCCCGGCAGGAGGCGGTTTCCAGCCGGCTTGCGGGCCAGACATTTGTCTTCACCGGAACGCTGGCGCGCCGTTCACGAGAAGAGGCCGGTGAACTGGTGGGCAGGCACGGCGGCAAAGTGGTGAGCTCGGTGAGCAAGAATACCGATTACGTTGTCGTGGGCGCCGATCCTGGATCGAAGTACGACAAAGCCAAGTCGCTTGGCGTGCGTGTCTTGAACGAGGACGAATTCGATGCGCTGCTCGAGGGGAAGCTGGCACCGGCGCAGCCAGCGCCAGACGAAGGCAAGCCGCGAGGGCGCGCCGCCAAGGCGGCGGCGAATTCCAAGCGGAAGTCGGCGAAAAAGTCCACCCGAACACTGGCTTAGGCCACTTCAAGTACTCCGCACTTTAGCCCTTCGCACACTCTATTCATTCGCATCGGGCTTCCCAAGGTATGCAGTGAGCACATAACGCGGTGCGCTATAATGACCGGGAGCGAGCGGGCTGGGCGATCGCTGGACGATTCTTACAAAGGAATCGGCTGGAGGAAAGTCCGGACTCCGCAGGGCAACGCGCCTGGTAACGCCAGGGGATCGAGCGTCCGCGAATGCGGGCGCTGGGTTACGGACAGTGCCACAGAAAATAAACCGCCGGCGCAGGCGAATCGATGATCCATTGGAGGCCAAACCTCCGGCGGGTCCTTTTAATCGTCGCGCTTGGTAAGGGTGAAACGGTAGGGTAAGAGCCTACCGCGCGGGCAGTAATGTCCGCGGCACGGTAAACCCCGCGTGGTGCAAGGCCAAATAGGAGGGGAGGGCCGGCTCGGCCCGTTACGCGCGCAGGGCGCTTCGGCGTTCTCGCCAAACCCTCGGGTAGGCCGCATCGAGCCGTCGAGCGATCGGCGGCCCAGAGGAATGATCGCCTCCGAATCTGAGTGGGCATTGCGGCTCTCAGGCCGCAATGTCTCTCAGGCGCGAAGACAGAATCCGGCTTATAGGCCCGCTCGCTCAGTTTTCTTTGACTAGCAGGACGGCTACGGACACCTCGGGTCTCTTGGGTTGTCCGGATAGAACTTAGCCTCGCTGCTTCAACCGCTCCATGAGTTTATTCCCCGGTTGGGACCTTACATCGTGAGCACGGCGCGGAAGCGCGCCTTGCCATCCACCACGCGCTGGTACGCCTTGGGAGCCTCGGCCAACGGGTAGGTTTCGACGATGGTTTTCACTTTTCCCTGGGCCACGTAGTCGAGCGCCTCATACAGGTATTCAGGCCCGTTTTGCTGGCTTCCGATAATGTGAATGCGCTTCATGAGCAGATCCACCAGCGATACCGAGAGCGGCTCGGCGTCGACGCCCATGGTAACCAGGCGCCCATCGGGCCGCAGGCCTTGAATGCTATCCATCATCGACTTGGTCGAATTGGAAGTGCTCAGGATGATGTCCGCGCCTCCCGCGCCCGCCAGGCTCTTGCCGTCGCGCACGATTTCATCCGCGCCCAGTTCGCGAATCAGCTTGTCTTTGTCGGGCGAGTGCGAGATGGCGATGGTCGTGAATCCAGCCGCCTTCGCGTATTGCAGCGCTAGGTGCCCCAGGCCGCCAATGCCCAGCACGGCAACGCGTTCGTGCGGCTTCGGATCGGCCCAGCGCAGGCCGCTATACACGGTGTAGCCGGCGCAGAAAATCGGCGCCGCTTGCTCGTAGGAGACACTGTCGGGAATCAAGTAGGTGGCGTCGGCATACATGGGCATGTACTCCGCGTGACCGCCCTGCAGATTCACGCCGGTGCTCTTTTGCTCGGGACAGAAATTCCTGCGGCCGCGCTGGCACCATTCGCAGCGTCCGCAAGTTTCCTGGATCCACGCGGTGCCCACGCGATCTCCTACTTTTCGGTGCGTAACATCGGGCGCCACGGCCACGATCTCGCCCACCGGCTCGTGACCCAAAATCCGAGGAAATTGCCCGGGAATGTGCCCATGCGTTTCGTGCACGTCGGTGTAACAGATGCCGCTGGCGTGCATCTTCACCAGAACTTGATTCGGCCCGGCCTGCGGTTGCGGAACATCCTTCACCTGCCACGAGCCATTCACAGCGGGTACGACGGCAGCTTGCATATCGACTTCCTCCCAGGCCGATTCGATGCCGACGTATGTGCAATTGGCACCTTGGACGCCGGCGAGAGACCACGAGCCTTTCGGCAGGCGTCGCCTTCAAGGCATCGTGCGGCCGGTGCCGGCCGGCGCGGAGGAGAACGCGGTGACTGAATCCGCTGCTTAGCCGCCCCGCCTTGAGCCGCAGTTCCCGCCCATCTCCTCGCTTCTGCTACCAGGTCAGACATCTGCACGTCTTATAACCTACAAACTACCTAGGGTAACTCAGCGGAGTGGCGGCACGTCCGGCCGACTGGCCGGAACCACACGCCTCGAACTTTGAGCGCGGCCCCACCCGCAATTTGCTCTCAGGACGTTTGGCAACGTAAGTGCGCTCCGAGGGGGTATCCCCTTGTTTTTTTGCAAGAATATCATTCCAGGCCGTTTATTTTAGTTTCCGCACAAGAGTATCATTCCATGTGACTTATTTTATATTCGCACAAGAGTATAATTCTAAGAGGCTTAGTCTCCACGACTCGGCCGTCATCATGAAAAACCACCGGTAAATTCCTCGGCACGGCACATCGAAACCCTCACCTATGTGGCAAGCTCACTCCGAAATCCGCACGCGTAGAACCGACGTCGTGGGCCACCCACTAAAACGTTGCTCGAACGTCAGTTCGTCATTCGGAACAGGCGTATATCTATTTTACCGCGAAGGTCAAACCATTTGGTTTAGGGAGCACGACAGAGAAGGACAGCGAACGGGACGGAGACAGACAAGCGGCAAGACGCGGGACAAAACCTCAGGTCTCGGCTACAAAGTGCGCAGGCGCGGCCTGAGCCACAAGGCTTCGTCGTGACGGCGCGGCCCGGACGGGAAGAAAAAAATGAGGGATTCTTCGACTTCGTGACCACGCGGCCCGGCAGACCGGGCCGAGAGAAAAGCGCGGCCACGTCGCTCAGGATGACAACGGCTGCTACGGCAACGAAGCGCGCCTGAGATTTGAAGAAGGGCTAGGACTCTTCGGCCGCGCAAGTTGTTCGAGGAAGTTCGTTAGTCCGAGGCCGTGGGAACATCGGCCGGCGTGGTGACGACTGTTGACGAGCGCTTCGGCGGCAGTCCCGCCTGACGGATTTTATAGAGCAGCGCACGGTAGCTGATGCGGAGATCGCTGGCGGCGCGCTTGCGATTCCAGCGATTGGCTTCCAGGGCGCTGAGAATAATTTTGCGCTCGAGCTGCTGCACGGCTCTGCGCGTCACCTTCTTCAGGTGGATGGGGCCGCTGATGGGCAGTTCGGGAGAGATGGGGGAGCGATCCCAATTGGTAAGCTCCGCGCCGATGGCCTCTTCCGATCCCAGGATGACGTAGCGCTCCATCAGGTTTTCCAGCTCGCGAATATTTCCGGGCCAATTGTGCTTCTCGAGAAGCGCCAAGAGGGACGGGGAGATGGGGCGCACGGAACTATTGTGGCGCTTGCGGTGCCGTTCGTAGAAATGCGCAGCCAAACCGGGTACGTCTTGGATGCGGGCGCGGAGACCGGGCAGCTCTACCTTGGCGACATTAATCCTGTAGTAGAGATCGGAGCGGAACCTGCCGGCGGCAATTTCATGTTCGAGAGGACGATTCGTGGCGCAGATGATCCGAATCTGGACGCTGACATCTTCCTGGCCGCCGATGCGGCAGAATTGGGAGTCCTGGAGCAACTGGAGGAGCTTTGCCTGAAGCCCCAGATCGATTTCGTCGATGCCGTCCAGAAAAAGGGTGCCCCCATTGGCTAACTCGACGCGACCGGGCTTGCTGGTGTAGGCGCCGGTAAAGGCTCCTTTTTCATAGCCGAAGAGCTCGCTTTCGAGCAGCGGTCCGGGAATAGCGGCGCAATTGACGTTGACGAAGGGTCCCTCGGCAACCGCCGACCGGGAATGAATATAACGGGCCAGTACTCCCTTGCCGGTACCGCTTTCGCCCTGGACAAGCAACGGAACAGTGGTTGCGGCGAACTTCTGGATTTTCTGTTGACAGATTTGCATGAGGGCCGAGGACCCAAAAATCACTTCCTCGGGCGGAAAGTCTTCTACGCGAAGCGTGAAGGAAACTCGTTGTGTACCAGCCAAGGCCACTTGTTGGCTCCCCCGAAAACGAAAGTCAGAATTGCCCCGCCTAGTGGTTAGCACACAGAACGCCAAACTTTTGCACTGGTGTGACTCATCGTCGTATTACACGATCTGTAACGAACATAAGATAAGCCTTGCAATATGAGGATTCTGGCGATTTTGAGCATTTGGCGCGGAACGATCTCGAATCGGGAAGCGGCTGAGGGGAAAAGGTTTGCCTATATTAGGAAGGCCGATTCAGATTCCTTGCCACTTTTTCTTCCAGGTTAGCCACCGGGTCACGCGGCAAATAAAGGAATGGAGCGGCCCCTTTCGGATGCCGCCGCCGCAAAAGCGTTCCCCTGCGTATCCCACTAATTGTGTGCGTAACGAGACAGATACTCATGCGTACTTGCTTTAACATGGCTTCAAGGTTGAGAGCCAACGGCTCTCGTCTAGATTCGGTCTTGCAGAAAAGGAGTACCAAAACATGAACAGAAAAATATTTCCTCGCCTCGCCTTACTGGCCGGGGCTGTGTTAGCTGTGGCCTCGGTCGGCTTGGCCAAAACCTACCATATGATATCCATGACAACAGTGCCGGCGGCGGCGGGTGAAGTTAACGTCGCTAAGGAGAAGAACGGCAACATCCAGATCGATGTAAGCGTTACGCATCTGGCGAAACCGGGCATGCTCACCCCGTCTGCAACCAGCTACGTTGTTTGGTTTGAGGAGGAAGGTTCTCAGCCGCAAAGTCAGGGGCAGTTGAGGATCGGCGACGACCTCAAGGGCGATCTAAAATCGACAACTACTCTCAATAATTTCACAGTGATTATCACGGCGGAGACTGACCCGCAGACGAAATCGCCGTCAGACCAAGTGGTTCTGCGAGCGACAGTGCGGGAGTAAAAGATGGTCACCCGAAGGCGGGTCTGTGATTCCAGGAGCGTGTCCAAGTAAAGGCCTGGAATGATTTGGTTCGGAGCGCGGAGACGATTAGCGAGAAGGGACTTGGCCTGAGGCCAATGGAGAAACGACCATGAAACTCATCTTCCAATTCCCTGACTGGGAGCCTCAATACAAAGCCACCTTCTTAGAAGTTGACAAAGCGAAGCTTCTCGAACGAATTGCCGCCGCCGAGGCGGCCATCCATCGGAGGATGCAAGCGATGCTTGGCCGCTGCGACGGAGTTAAGGAACGGCAGGCGATCGGAAAGGCGTTGTCAGCATTGAGCGTTCTCAAAGAAACAACTTTTATATGATTGTGGCTCCGCGCTCCACAAGCATTGTTCTGTGTCTGGAACTAAATACAATTCCTCTTGTATGGGGTTGGATCAGAGGAACTAGGACGGTTGGAAAACCTCAATTCCGGCAGAAGAACGTCTCGTGCCGGAGCAGTGCCTCAACCCCGCTGATAATTTGACGACAGTCGTATTTTGAAACCGTGCCTTGGATTCCGCAGCCCTTCGCCATGGAAACCAGAGAAGGCGGGAGATCAGACGTGCAGAGGAGGATGGGGAGGTCAGGCACGAGCTTGTTGATTGCGCGCGCGGCTTCAAGTCCGTCCATCGCAGGCATGCAAAGATCGAGAATGAGGATATCTGGAGCTAGTTGTTGAATTCTCCGGATTGCATCACGACCGCTGGGCGCTTCTGCACAGACCCACCCGCTATGTTCTTCAATCAATTTGCGCAGCCCAGATCGCAAAATTGTGCTGTCATCGGCAATGAGAACACGAGTCAACAGAAGCCTCTTCGCAGATGAAACTGTCATTCTTCTGGCCCCCAGTCAATCGGGGCAATCGACGCAACGGGCTTGCTGAATTCCCGTACTCTAACATGTTCGAGACTCTCTAAATGCCCGAATTTGCGCTGAACTCACCCTACTGTGTTTCCTTGTACAGCAGATCGGGCGTGCCCAAAAGCGAACAAAATGTCCTGAATGGGACAGTTTCCGCACCGAAACGGACACTTTTCCTTATTGCGTGTCCTTATTGGAACACCTGCTACGCCGAATCTACCCTATAGTTTGGTTTCGATCCCACCTGCGACCCAGCGCAGACCTGTTTGCATCCTGCAAGAAAGGAGACAACGTATGAGCGCAGGACTCTCTATTCCCGCACGGATGACAGAGGTTCGAATCCTCGAGAACCTGGCCGACGACGTTCCAGTAACGGAAGCATTGAGTCGAGTGTGTGATTACATCGATGCCGAATCACCAGGGGCCGTTTCTGCAGTTCTCATGCTGGACGAGAGCGAAATGCAATTCCGGCTTGTCGCTGGCCCCAGAGTTCCGGTGCCCCTAAGTAAGGCCATCGACGGCCTGCGGGCTCCCCCCCGTGACGGTACCTGCGGCACGGCGCCCCGGCAGGGCAGGCCTGTGACGGTGTGGGACATCAGAAGAGATTCTCTCTTTGCCGATCGAAGGGATACAGCTTTGAGCAGTGGTTTCGAGGCAGCTTGGTCGCTGCCGATCTGGTCCACAAAGCGGACGACCTTGGGGACGGTAGTCATTTTTCATCCCAACTCCCGGTCCCCGGTCGCCGAAATTCCAAAGCCAATGGAAACCGCTGTCCATCTGGCGGCCATCGCCATCAAGCACCATCACGACGAATTGCAGATGCGCGAGCTCACCAGGCGGCTGCTTCAATCCCATGACGACGAGCGACGGCGCATTGCTCGCGACCTGCACGACAGCACCGGACAAGACCTCGCCAGCCTGTTAATTACGCTGGGCCGGGCCGAGCGTCGGGGCGCTCAACTTTCTCCCGAACTCGTAGGAATGCTCTCGGAGTCTCTTTTACTTGCCAAGAAGATTTCAGGCGAAATCCGCACACTTTCCTGCCTTCTTCACCCGCCTTTGCTTGATGTATGCGGGCTAGGAGTGGCGATTGAGACGTACGCGAACGAGTTGAACCGGCGCCATGAACTGGAAGTAGAACTGGAAATATCTCCGGAATTGCCGCGATTGACCGATGATGCGGAAGTTGCCTTGTTTCGCATCGTCCAGACGAGCCTTACGAACGTACATCTTCACTCGGGAACCAAACACGCAAAAATTAAAGTGGATCACAACGCAGAGGCGCTCACCTTGACTGTGAGCGATCATGGCCGTGGCATGCCGGCCGGAGTTCTGGATCGATTCCTGCGGGGTGAGGCGGCTGGTGTCGGAATGGCGGGAATGAGAGAGAGGGCCGCAGCACTCGGGGGCCGCCTGGAAATTGAGACGTTGGAGACTGGCCCCGGGCACGGCACGGCCTTGAAAGTGACGATCCCGAGCCGCAATTTCCGTTCATGACGTGGATGTTCGATTAGCGTCTACCAGACGACACGAGATGGGTACAGATTCGCATTACGTTTTCAGATACGCCGTTTCACGTTTCCGTTGCCGGGGATCGGCGTTGTTTTCAGGACCTGCCTCAAAACAACGACATGTCCCGAATGGGACAGTTCAGATTGTGTTCCTTCGAGCGGACAGACTTGAACTCCTGACCATTCTACGCGCTCCTGCATCCCATGTTCGACTGTCTCTGGGTTCGATTCGCGCCGTCAGGATTGTTCTTCACCGCATTTTTCAGTGTGCAAGCGGCTGCGCGCTCCCTTGGGCCGTCCATCTTTGGGTGGGAGTTTCCGAACCAAGAGGGGAGTAATTCAATGAAGCTTACTAAGCGTGTGTTTGCTGAACTCGCCCCGATGGTAGTGCTTACCGCGCTCTTTATCGCAGCGCCATTTCACGAAGCTTTGGCTCAGGTCGCACCACCACTCGGTACAACGCAGAGTTTCGCGGTACTGGGTGGCGCCTCGGTGGTGAATACCGGCTCAACCGTCATAATCGGAGACGTGGGCGTCAGCCCGGGCACAGTGGTCAGCGGTTTTCCTCCCGGGACCGAGACCGGAGGAACGATACACGCGACCGACGCGGTGGCGGGTCAAGCTCAGATTGCTAACACCGCTGCATACCTGAATCTGGCAGGCCAAACGCCGGTCACCCAAACTCTGACGGGTGTGGATCTCGGCGGACAGACGCTCGTGCCGGGCGTCTATTCTTTCAGCAGCTCCGCTCAATTAACGGGAGCGCTTACTCTCGACGCCGGGGGCAACTCCGCCGCGGTATGGGTATTTCAGATCGGGAGCACCCTCACGACGGCAAGCGGCTCGTCCGTGGTGCTGATCAATGGAGCAGCACCGTGCAACGTCTTTTGGCAGGTTGGCAGCTCCGCGACGCTCGGTTCAACTACGAACTTCGTGGGAAATGTCTTTGCGCTCACAAGCATTACCCTCATTACGGGCGCAACCGTCGAAGGCAGACTCCTGGCGCAGAATGGCTCAGTGACGATGGATTCCAACACAGTCTCCATCTCCGCGTGCGGCGGGACGACGGGCACTCCCGTCCCACCCACGCTCAGCAAGGCCTTTAGCCCAGCCACCATCAATGCGGGTGGCAGCTCGACCCTCACCATTACGTTGAGCAATGCTGGCACCACACTCGACACTCTGACCGCGCCGTTCACCGATACATTACCCAGCGGCGTGGTGGTCTCCGACGGCGGCAGCAACACCTGCGGCGGCGCGCTCACGGCCACTGCGGGCAGCTCTGCTGTGATCCTAACGGGAGGTAGCATCCCGGTCAGTGGCTCCTGTGTTTTGACCGTGGACGTGGCTGCGCCTAGCGGGGGCAGTTACATCAACTCGCTGGCCATCGGTGCCTTGGTGACCAACAACGGCAGCAATGCCGCTCCGGCCGTCGCGACCTTGACCGTGAACGCGCCTGCGCTTGTGGCACCCACGCTCGGCAAGGCCTTTAGTCCGTCTACCATCAGTATGGGCGGCAGCTCGACCCTTACCATTACTTTGAGCAACGTTGGTACCACACCCGCCACCCTGACCGCGCCGCTCACCGACACATTGCCCAGCGGCGTAGCGGTAGCCGGCAGCGCGAGCACAACCTGCGTCGGCGGAACGGTCTCCACCACCGGCGGCACGACTGCGACGCCCTCTGTCCTCAACAGACAACCGCTTACGAGACAACCAACTATGAGAGCAGTGGCATTCAGAATTCCGGCAAAAACGTTCGCATGGCTCACTGCCGGCGCCTCCACGGTGACCCTTACCGGAGGTACGATCCCGGCCGGCGGCTCCTGTACGGTGACGGTGCCCGTGACCGCGCCAGTCGCAGGCAGCTATTTCAACGCGCTAGCCGCCGGCGCCTTGCAGACCAGCAATGGCAATAACGCCGCCCCCGCCGTCGCGACCTTAACCGTTCTCCCCGTGATCCCGCCCACGCTGAGCAAATCTTTCGGCCCGGCCACCATCCTTGCAGGTGGCAGCTCAACCCTCACCATTACCTTGAACAATCCTAACAACGCGATCGCCACCCTGACCGCGCCGCTCACCGACACATTGCCCGGCGGCGTGTTGGTCGCTGGCAGCATCACTTCCACCTGTATCGCGCCGCCGCCCACTGGCGTCAACACGCAGCAGCTTACGAGACAACCAAGGATAGAAACAGTCGCATTCAGAATGCCCGCAAAAGTGCGGGCGTGGCTCACTACCGGCACCTCGACGGTGAGCATGACGGGAGGCTCGATCCCGGCCGCCAGTTCCTGTACCGTGACGGTGCCCGTGACCGCGCCAGTCGCGGGCAGCTACACCAATACGCTGCCTGTCGGCGCGCTGCAGACGAATTTAGGGAGCAACACGATTACCGGTGCGGCGACGCTGGTTGTGGGAACGATCATGGCCAACGTGACGCCGGGCACCTCTGCAACCATTGCCGCTGGGAGTTCAGCGAATTTCACGTTATCGCTGGCTTCCACCAACGGGGTCTCCGGGCCCGTGAGCTTCGGCTGCGCTGGCATTGCAGCCACGCTCAACTGTACCTTCAATCCTTCGCAGGCAACCGTTTCGGCTTCCGGTCCTGTCACGACGATGCTTACAGTCGCCGTTAGCGCCAAGCCTTCACCCGCATCCGTCCACAACGGGCCGCCAGACTTCTGGCCCAACCCATCAACGCTGCGTATCGTTCTTACAGCACTGTTTTTCCTGATGGTCCCCGTCATAACTGTTTACTGCCGCAAGGATGTGAATCTTGTGGTTTTGACCCGCTGGCTCCCAGCTTTAGCGCTCGTGCTGGTGCTCGCGATAGGGCTGGTTTCTTGCGGAGGCAGGACAACCGGCTCCACTGGCAATAGCGGCGGCTCTGCCGGCAGTAGCAGCACCACTGGCACTAGTAGCAGCGGCACTGACGGTGGTTCCGGGAGCAGCAGTGGGAGTGGAGGAACAAGCGGTGGTGCGGTGGGCGGAGACAGTAGCCCCGTTACGACTCAGTTCACGGTGCAGGCCCAGTCGGGAAGTGTCACTGTTGACTTGAGCACTCTCACCGTCACTGTGCCCTAAAGGGAATTACGGGTGATGTCGCTCCTACTTCTACTTAGATTTCACTGCGCGCGCCTGCGCTTGGTGCGACTTGCTGCGCGGCTATCGGCAGCACAAACAAATATCGCTTGCGAGGTCCTAAATGGAAGTAAAACGAGATTTGATGTTTCCGGACTGGCAGTTACCTTATTTTGTCGCGCTCGCACTGGGTTCGCCGGAAACACTGGGCGAGCGAGTGGATTATGCGGAAAGAGCGATTCTCGTGCGGCTGGCGGAATTGGTGAACCGTCCAGAGCGAGAAATGGAACAATTCGCAATAAGAGATGCTTTAGATGCTCTGTACGTCTTCAAGAAGAAGCTCGATTTCCCCCATTTGACGCCGGGCCCATCCAAACCTGTTTGAGTCGCAGCCGCGAAGGACGTGCACAACTATCGTTTGCCTACCGTCCGTCAACCTTGAGAAAGAGGGAAGCCGATGTGTGCAGTGAGCCTGTTGATCGCAGACGACCATGAAGTCGTTCGGCGGGGAATTCGCGCGTTGATTCAAGAGCAGCCCGGATGGCAGGTCGCCGCTGAAGCAAAGGATGGAAGGGATGCCGTCACCAAGGCAACTGAGTTCCAGCCCGATGTGGCGATTCTCGACATCACTATGCCTTCATTGAACGGGATTGACGCGGCTACGCAAATAGCAAAGCTCAGTCCGCGCACTAAGGTTCTTATCCTAACCGTACATGAGTCCGACCATCTGAGCCGCAAGGCCCTAGATGCGGGTGCTCACGGATATATCTTGAAGACAGATGCGGCAGTAGATCCGGTAACCGCCGTAAGTTCGCTGCTATCGAATAAGACCTTCTTTACGCCTGCAGTCGCCCAGATGGTGTTGAACGAATATTTAGGAAAAGGGCGAACGGCCAGTGAGGACGCACCGCTGCAAATAACCGCGAGGGAAAGAGAAATCCTGCAGCTTTTGGCGGAGGGGAAGCACAGCAAGGGCGTGGCCACGGTGTTAGCGATCAGCATCAAGACGGTCGAAACGCACCGGGCGAATATTCTGCGGAAACTGCATTGCCATTCGGTTGCGGATCTAGTCCGTTACGCGGTCCGCAATCATATTATTGAGGCTTAGGATACCCGAGCGCCGCTCAACTGCCATAGAACTTTGTAGTGGCCAGTCTGAGTGCGGCGAGGACTCGACTGGTATCATTGAGGTTGCCCAACACTGTCACCTTCGGAAGGGGCTTGACCAAGATCAGCGTGGGCGTCACCAGTACTTTATTTTTGTGAGCCTCAGTGGGGTCTTCCAGTACATCTACGGTCTCGATTTTGTAGGGTCCTTTGACGTGCTCCTCGCAGAGCCGAGCTAAATTCCTCCTGGCTTGCGAGGAATTTGATTCGTTACCAGCCACGAACAGCAGGAAGACATAGGTCTCACCTCTGGGCTTTGCGTATTTTCGCCTCGCGCGCCTGCGAGCTTTCTTCGCCGGCTCCATTTCCCGCCTGTCTTCTAACGTTGGTCGAGCGCAACTGCGACGACTGAGTCGCCTTTGTTCATTTGCCCACGTGGCGAGGTTCACCACGCTTTTGAACACACATACAACGCCGAACTGAATAGAAAAGGCTCTGAAGTTTAGCGATACAAAGGACGGCTGTCTGTGGGGTATCCAACACCGGCAGGAACTGCTATCTCAATCCCAGATCATCCTCGAGTTGCTGAATTACGTCATAGCACTCACAGGCGGATTTTTCGAGTTTCCTGCGGTTCACAATCTTCACTGCTCCTCGCGCGTATTCTATAACTCCCATTTTTTGCAGTACGGACGCTGCCAAGCTCACCGTGGATCGGTCGGTACCCATCATGGTCGCAATGAAATCGTGGGTGATTGGAAGCACTCCGGAATGCACCCTATCCTGAGTCATCAGCAGCCACCTCGAAAGACGCTGCTGTATGTCGTGCAGCCGATTGCAGGCCGCGGTTTGTGCGATTTGCATTCCCTGAAGTCCTGTATGCCTGTTCAATATCACCTGTAATTTCGGGGCCGACCCCAGAATACGCTCAAGCGCATTCCCCAGCATCCGGAAGCCATCGCCGGCGATCTGGATTACCTCGCGTACTGAGCTTCTGGTCAGGCCCACGGCCAAACCTGCCCCAACGTAGCCCTCGCTGCCCACTACACCCACTTCCACGGTTCGACCGTCTTTGGTCACAACCACTTGAGAAACCATTCCTCGGTTCGGAAAATAGACAAACTCGATCTTTTCTGACGCCTCGTGGAGGCTGAGATGATGCGGCAGGTCGATATACGTTAGGTCAGGACGCATCAACTTATATTCATTATCAGGCATCGCCAACAGCACCTTGTTCGCTATTGGTTTTCCCTCGATACTGGTCCGTTCGCCTGCCCGTACGACTCGAAAGTTTTTTCCGCTCATGTCAATCCTGAATGGCACCGGGAGTTGCATTTACTTGGGTGAAACTCTATGGGGCCTGACGCGTCAGAAGCGCGAATAATAGGCTTGCGACTAATCCGCCGATCATAAAAAGTGCAGTCGCGAGCACCACCGAGGGCACCAGAATGAGGGCGATACAGCCATTGCTTTTTCAGACGGAGATGATCATCACAATCCAATAGCGAGAACTGGAGTGCATGGCGCTTTCTTTCTGGCCCGATGGTCAGCAGCGGCCTGTGCAGCACTCTCTGCGTTCCAGGCCGCCCCAAGAAAGATGAGTATTGCAGAAAACTCCATCCACACCATTAAACCTATCGCCGCTGCCAGACCACCGTAAATAAGCCCGTATTGCATCTTCCGGACGTAAACTCCAAAGAATAGATTGAGGCCCCACCACAGAATCGTTGCCGCTGCGGCTCCCGGCAGGAAGGAGCTCCAAGCCGTTGCCCCTGATCCCGCAAACCGATAAATCAAGGCCAGGACAAGTGTCTGCAGGATCATGGCCAAGATCGGGAGGAGGATCGTCCAGAAGCCATGAACCAACGGAGAGGTGCCCAGTCCTTGACTGATCCATCGGCCTAATGGCCAGGCGAAAACACTCACCGCGACGGCCGCGAACCACACCAGACTCACGATGGAGAACAAAAGCACGCCGCGAATCTGCCTGCCCAAAAAGGAATTGCTGCCGGCGTCACCATAAATGAGTTTGATACCCTTGATGATCAGCTTGATTACCTGTGATCCTACCAGCAGCATTCCTACCCAACCGAAAATCGCCAGGTACCAGGTGTTCACTTCTGGGCGCAACAGGCTTCCGGATATGAGCTGCCAGCTGCCCGGTGGCAGGATCGCCGACAACCGCATCGCCAGCTCTTGACCACCTTGCCCTTCCAGAGAACCCTTCATCAGGCTCAACACAATCAATAGGAGAGCAAAGAAAGCCAAGAACATATTGAAGGCGACCGCCTGAGAAATCATGGAGCACTGGGGAATAACCCTTGCCAGCGTTCGGCCGAGCTTCTTTGCAACGGACCTTACGCCCCCAAAGACTTGTTCCGGTGACCGTTCAGTTTTAAGACCAGTAAAGGGCGTCATTTCACTGGCCATCTGCCGCGAGGGTTGGAACAGGGTGGCTAACTTCAACTGATCGAGCGCAACAAGCACCTTTTGCAGGCCAACCTTGTCTTTTCTTGTCTTGATCGGAGCGGAGAGGTCTGCATAGAAGTGTGGGACGTTGTCGCGCAGTGCAGGCGTGGTCAAATCGAACTTCCGTTGGGACAGTTGCTTCCGTGAAGTCATTTACTAGCGTTCCGATCGCGTGGCCCTCCACGTTCAGCGACTCGATCCCGCACGGATCGGGCCAAACGAGGCTCCGCCATTTCTTTCTTGACCCTCGCGAGGACTAACTTTCCAGATTCCCTTTTTGATTTCTTATTAGGCATTGAATTTCTTCGGATCAGGGGAGGTTCACAACCAGCACCGCCATCCCCGGTAAGCGCCGTCGTCTCTCCATTTTCTGTTTCACAATGCCCCGGGCCCGAACTAAATCACTGCGGCCTTAGCCTTGCTAAACGCTTCTCGGCCCTTATCTACGGCCTCGCCTACCTGCTGCTGGCCCCGATCGATCAGGTCCGCAACTTGGTGACGCGTCTGGTTGACCTTCGCATTGACTGAATCCATTCCATCCTTGTATTTAGACGCAAACCATTCACGAGTCTCATCCCCGGATTGCGGAGCTAGGAGTATGCCCACGAGAGCGCCAATTCCCAATCCGGCAACTAAGTATGTAAGTTTTGACCCTTGATGGTTAGCTTGCTTTTCCTCATTGTGTTCGCTGATTTGGCTTTTCATTTCTTCTCCTTTGAAACTGGACTTTAATTAGAGATCCCTGTCCGCAACCCTCGTTATGTTGCCAGCCTGTGGCGGCCTGTTTAAGCCCCAACGTGGATCCGGGAAAGAGAGTGAAGGAGCCCAAAAACATTCAAAAGCCATACAACCACACCGATCACCACAACAGCATTAAGGATCGACTTGATCGATCCAGTCATCGGTATGAAGTTGTTGACCAGCCACAGCAGAACCCCGACCGCGATCAAGACCATCAATATTTGAAGTAACGGCATTTCTGATTACCTCGTTCTTTCCGTGGGCGGAGCTTCCGACTCCCTCGCCCCTTCGCCCACCGACTCACATCCTAGAAGAGCTGCCGATAGATATCTGTTCCCTTAGGAACACTTTTTGTTCGTGGCGCATTCCCGTTCGAGTGCGGGCACGCGAAAGAGAGGGTTTGGTTTCGTCCGGGATGAAGGGTGTCAATTTCGTTTGAGGGTCGTATTCAGATCCCCTCGCAGATATTCGCCTCATACCAGGAAGCACGATGATCCGGTCTGAGTAAGGACCATGTTACCGAGCTGCATCGGACCAGGAACAGGAACGTTCCGAGACTCGGCGAATATCACCGAGTCCCGGACTGTGCGCCCAGCCTTACATTCGAGAGCCATCAGCGGGTGGAAGCGTTCGCCGATGTGTTCCGCGGCGAATCCTTTTGCAGGATGCGCACCAGACGGAGCCCGGACGCAGGTACCGCTATGTTTTTACCCAGCACGATATCTCTGGACGTGATTTTGTGACCGTAAACCTGTTCGTTCGCCTCATCATCGGGACGAAGCGTAGAACCCTCGAGCGATATGCCGGCAAACAGGCCACGCGAACGGGAGTAACTGAGGATCTCCGCCCGCAGATAGGCATCGGTATCCGCGGAAGCGTCTCGGCCCTTCGGGCCCGCCGCGGCTGAAGCATCCGCGCCCAACTTGACTTTACTGCTCAGAATCGAATCCGCTCCCCTGTCATTCATGACAAGAAGAACGAGATCCGTTGCTTGTCCACCTAACTGAAATCCGAAGCTGCCACCTTCCAGTGCGTACATGGCCGGAGCGCCCCAAGGGCCGCCGAAACCGACACCTGTGCGGCAGACCATCGCTCCTCGCCCATAACTTCCGCCGACAACGAAGGCGGCTTTCAACACGGACGGAAAAACAATGACGCATTCGGCCTTTTCCAACAGCTCTTGTGGGATATTCTCGGGAGTGTTCATAATCTCTTCCATCACTACGCCGCTGTTTTCCAGGCGTTCTTCTTCCTTATTTGCCGCACAGAGCCCGCTCGCGACAAACAAGATGCAGACACCCATAGTCAATTTACGGATCATCGCCGACCTCCATGAACAGATTTGTAGTCGCTGACTGTCACTTCTTTGCTGAAAACCCCGAGATCGCGCCTCAGACCAGGCGCGAGGGGCTTACGACGAGGCGATTAGGTCGAACTGTGAGGATTGCCTTTGCTAGCGATCGTCCTGCTACTCCACACCAAATCAGCATAAGACTTGGGGATGGGCATCTGTGCCATTGCGGACACATTTGCATTACGTGTTCTATCCTCTTAACCGACACATTGCTGTTCGCATTTGCTGGAAGGGCGACCAGGGTTGGAAGTAGTTCGCTCCGATACCTCCGCGACGCTATGTGAGGATGCTCAGAACCGTATGCGATTCACCGATGACGGTGATGCGCGGTCCGCTTCGGAATACGTCCATGTTTAGTGTCCGATTCGGGACACCGCTGCACCTTGCTTCAATAGTACAATGTCGGCTCTATAAGGATTGCGGGGCGGCGCATGAAACGTTCGAATAGGGTGAAATCTCATCAACTAGCTTTCGACGCCCAAGCGTTTCTTGATTCGGCTGGTGTGTCGCGGAAGATTGCAGAGTTTCGGCGAAGACAAGCCATCTTCACACAAGGCGATCCCGCCGACGATGTGCTGTACATTCAGCAGGGTGGCGTAAAACTTTGCGTCGTCAACGAAGCTGGCAGAGAGGCCGTTGTGGCGATGCTCGGGCCCGGAGATTTTTTTGGTGAAGGGTGCCTCGCCGGTCAGCCAAAGCGAATCGGCACGGCCATCGCGATTACACCCACTACAGTGCTCGTCATCGATAAGAATGAGATGATTCGCGTCCTCCACGCGGAACACGCCTTCTCCGACCGTTTCATCTCTTACATGCTTTCCAGGAACATCCGAGTGGAGGAGGACCTGGTCGATCAGCTTTTTAACTCTACCGAGAAGCGTTTGGCCCGCACGCTTCTGCTACTCGCCCGCTACGGACAGCAAGACCAGCCCCAACGAGTGCTTCCCAGAGTGTCGCAAGAGATGCTGGCGGAAATCATCGGTACCTCGCGTTCCCGCGTCAACCTCTTTATGAACAAATTCAAGAAACTAGGCTTTATCCACTACAACGGCGGGCTGCAAATTCACAGCTCGCTCTTGAGTGTCGTCCTGCACGAATAACGAGCAATTTTCACGAATTGCGAAAGGACCCCGTCGCGTCGATTTGGCCAGGAGTGATAGTACGCATGTCTTCACTCAGCCTTGCAGAAATCTGCGCGCCACACTCATTTGGCCGGTCTGCTGTGATCCCGGCATAACGCAACCAGATCAGAGATATTGGCCTCGCCCACACACATGACGGTATCTGCGCCGCCCCAATAGATTTTCACGGTTCCATCGGACTCCGCAACGGCGCCGCAAGTGAACACGACATTGTGAACATATCCCGTGATTTCCCAGGGATCCTCCGGCTGCAAGATCCACGAGTCGCACACACCAATGATCTTTGCCGGGTTCAGGAGATCATGTAGGGCCACCCCTAAGCGGTAAACTGATCCGTCCATCGTCCGGAAGACGCCGTGATAGATGGAAAGCCATCCCTGGTCCGTTTTGATTGGTGGTGCACCCGGACCGATCTTCATTTCGTCCCAGTGGTAGGGTTCAGGCCGCATGATGAGCTGTGATTGTCCCCAAAAACGTAGATCCGGAGAATAGGAAATCCAGATTGACCATGGGGCGATTTCTGAGTGAGGACGGTCCAGACGTGCATAAAGTCCGTCGAACTTTTCTGGAAAGATCACCACATTCCGGTAGTCAGCCTCCGTGATAAGGGAGGTCCTTTCCACGTGACAGAAATCCTTCGTCTTTGCCAGGGCGATCCGGACGCCATTCCGCGAGTAGGCGCTGTAGGTGATGAGGTATTCGCCGTGAATCTGTGTTACTCGTGGATCCTCGACGCCGAACTCTTCGTAGGCCGCAAAAGTACCGTCCTTGGCAGGTGTCAAAAATGGCTCTCGATCCGCCGTGAAGTGGAATCCATCGGGACTGCGTGCCAACCCGATGATGGACCGTCCCGTGCGCAGGTGGGAGCGGAACAGCATGATGTACTCTTTCTCATGCTTCACCACTGCCGCGTTGTGAACCGTTTCTACCGGGTAAGGAATGTCGGTTTTGGTGAGGATGGGGTTGTGAGCGTAGCGCCTGACAATGTCCGGCTTCATGATCCTCTCGCCGCTTCCAGATCAAAAACCGTGGCGTAAACCCGTTCGTACGCCGCCACCATGGTTTCGATGGAGAAGCATTCCTGGACCCGCTGGCGGCATGCGCTACGGTCAATGTCACCCAGGCGCTTCATAGCCCCTGTCGCCTCGTCGACACTATTGACCAGGAACCCGGTGTGGCCGTCTTTGATTACTTCACGGCATGAGCCGAGGTCCATGGCGATTACTGGCACGCCGGCAGCATTGGCTTCCGCCAAGACAAGTCCGAATCGTTCGGGGATGGTGTTAAGGTGCAGCAGCGCTCGGGCGTTTGCAAACAACTTGTTCTTGCCAGGCACGTCCACTGGCCCGATGTATCTAATGGTCTGATCGAGGTGAGGCTCCACCTGCTCGCGGAAGTAGGTCCGATCCTGGATGATGCCTGCGATGAGTAGGGGCAACCCGCTCAGTCGAGCCACCTCAATCGCCAGATGGACCCCCTTGTCCGGGTGAATCCGGCCAAGGAACACCAAGTAATCTCCGCCAAGTTCCTGGATTGGGTACAACGAGAGGTCGATTCCGTTGTACACCGTGGCTAGATAATTCAGACCCGGCGCGCGATCGGAATTGCTGATGGAGACAAAATATCGGTCACGATACTTCTCATACATGGGCATGATTTTGGGAGACGAGAATCCGTGGATGGTCGTGAGGACGGGCGTCTTCACCAGACTTGTGTAGGACAGCGCCATGAAGTCGTAGTGGCTGTGGATGAGGTCAAACTCCGCAGCGTGCTCGAATGCTTCGGAGATGTGAAGGTATTCGGCGACTTTGGGGTCGACGGCGCGATCCTCTTCATACCCCCGGTTTACCACGGCATGCAGGTGGGCTCGGGTTACAGAGTCCCGAGTGGCGAACAACGTCACGTCCCACCCACGGGAAACTAGCCCTTCGGTGATGTTGCTGGCAACCGTCTCCCACGCACCGTATTGCCGAGGAGGTGTTCTCCAGGCTATCGGCGACAGGATAGCCACTCTTTTTTTGGGGACGGTCATGCTGGTAACGCGGTTTCTTGCTCCATCGCACTCAGCACCTCGGCCAAAGCGACGGTGGCAAAACCGGTGGCGTGATCGGCCAAGCCATAAGGAATGATGAGTTCGCCGTTGTGGACGAGAGCACCGCAGGTGTAAACGACATTGGGAACGTAACCTTCACGCTCGTGCTGGTTCGGCTTGAGTAAGGGTTCGCGGAGCCGTCCAATCACTTTGGCCGGATCGTCGCGGTCGAGGAGGAATGCGCCGATGCAGTACTGTCGCATAGGGCCAACTCCGTGACTGAGGACTAGCCACCCAGCATCGGTCTCCAGCGGAGATCCGCAATTTCCGATCTGCACCAGTTCCCACGGGAAGGCTGGTTTGAGGAGGAGGTTGCGCTCATTCCAGAAGTGGATGTTGTCGGAAAACATCAGGTAGATGTTCTCGTTGTCCTGGCGAGAGAGCATGGCATAGCGGTCGCCTATCTTCCGTGGGAAGAGCGCCATACCTTTGTTTTCCGCGGCTTGACCATTTAGCGTAATGAACTGAAAGTTCAGGAAGTCAAAAGTCTCTACCAGTTCCGGCACGATGACCCTGCCATCGAAGGCGGTGAATGTTGCGTAGTAGATGTGGGTACCATCGCCGTTCCGAAAGCGAACGAAGCGGGCATCCTCGATGCCGTTGCGTTGCGAAGGTGTGGCTGGGAAGAGTATTCGCTCAGATAACTGCTGCTCTGGCTGGAATTGGACCTCGTAGTTAGACCGGGCGAGCATCCAAATCCCCTGGGCGGTGTCTTGATCTTCCTGCGTCATTCCATCTGGCTGGCGGAACTGCTCCTTTTGGAGCCCGGCGCGAAGATCTTCCAGCGCAAACGACTCCCCGAGTTTGTTCATGATCCGACGCGTTAATTCACCATTCAACCCCAGCTCACAGAGTTTTTGCCCGAACAGCGCCTTCTCGTACCGGGGGTTTGGGATCTGACGCGGCTCGGCCAGAAAATCTGTGGCCGGTAACACCTCGATCCGCTGATCGGCATGGATAATGCCGGTCCGGAACGTGATGGAAGAAATGTGTCCTTCCCCGGTGGCGCGCAAGCTGAGAACAAACCGTAGTGCGCCCGACGGCAGACCAGTTTGGTCAGGGTGCGGCACGATGGAAGGATTGAACAGGGCTGCGGATTCTAAAGAGTATTCGGCCAGAAAATAGGCGCCGATCAGGAGCCGTCTTGCTTCGGATAGCCCCTCGACCGTCGCCATGGACTCGCGGACCTCTTCGAAGCGCCGTAGGAAGAGATTGCGGATTGGCTTGTGGCGCCGAGAAAAGTCAGCGGAAACTTCGTCCAGCAACTGGCTGACCCGATCTTCTGGGAGCGCCATGATCCTGCCGATAATCCGAGCCATTCGCTCGGGACCACCCGGACTGAAGGGCCGGAGCAGAACACGGGACTGGTCGGGCTTAATGATTGTCTGGGTACGTTTGAGGTTCATGGATATTGGGGTTGCCAGCTACTCCGTGGTCGCGATCGGTTCTCTAAAACTCGTCCTTATGCTTTGTGCTAAGTGCATATCCGCCAGTGAAAGCAGAAAGGCCAGAGTTGATTCTGCTCCTTGGTTCTCGTTGACTCGATCAACATGCAACCCATCGTGGCAGCCGCCGGTCTCAGGAGAATAGAGTTCGAGTCCAAGATCGTTCCAGCCGATGAACCAGTCAAAAGCCCGTTGCGCGTATTCATACCAACAGACATCCGAGGTGGCGCGATAGGCCTCCAGACAAGCGGAGACGGTTGCGTGCGCCTCAACAGGTTGCTGGTCAAAATTGGCACGCGCGCCGCCGCGCCGATAGAACCCATTACTGCCAATCGGTCGAAAGTGACCTTTCTCGGACATCTGCAATTTTGTCAGCCAGCGCAGGGCATCAAGTCCCCGGTGAAGCACCGCTCGCTGTCCGGTTGCGTGTCCGCTAACAATCAAGGCGTGCGCCAGTTTTGCGTTGTCGTACGATAGTTCCTCTTCAAACCACTGCCAGTCCGGACGTGCGCAAGCTTCAAATAGATCCATAAGCCGGCAAGTCAGTGTCTCTCGGGCTTGATTGACCAGACTGTCGCCGCTCAACCGGCGCAGATACTCATGGATCCCGATCAAGCCGAACGCCCAAGCCCGAGGCGACGTGAACTCTGTCAGCGCAGGCAATGCCAGCGCGAAAAGCTGTCCCGCCATCATCTGGAAGCTCCGGACGGACGACCGCCCCACGCCTGTTCCCAGCGCCCAGAGCGCCCTCCCTTGACAATCCTCCGAACCCTGTTCGTCGAGCCAGTGCCTCTCAAAACTCAAGTGATTGTGGAGGCGTTTTGTCTTGAAATCGAAAGCATGTTGTAGGAACGCCACGCTGGTGGTGGCCAGTGCCCGCACCCGCTCCGATTCCTCGCCCATCTCATCGAGCAACACCGCCAGGACGAAGGCCCGGGCGTTGTCATCGGTGCAATAGCCTTCCGAAAAATTCGGGACACTGAAAACAGCGTGTTGAAAAACCCCAGTGGAATCGGTCATCCGCGAAAGGTGACTCAAATTCATCGGCGGCAGTTCCCGCGGCTTTTGGTCAAGGGTCTTGGTCGCAAGAAATTTTCGCGTCCGAGCGGCCCCTTCCAGCCGGGAACATTCGAAGGAACGCATATACATGTGGGCCACGTTGCTCCAAATCATCTCGCGGCCTATCTTGTAGGCGTTCTTGCGAATGGCATGCCTTCGGGTGTCGTCTCGCAGCAAATCGATCACTTCACGTGCGATGGCCGGTGCATCGCCGAATGGCACCAGCACACCACGGCCCTCCGCCAGCAATTCCGCTGCGTGCCAGTACGGAGTCGACACCACCGCTTTGCCGGCGCCGAATGTGTAGGCGAGCGTTCCCGACGTGATCTGCGCTTCATTCAGGTAAGGCGTGATGTAAAGGTCCGCTGCGCCGATGAACTCCTTGAGATTCTCCAGTTCCACAAACTGGTTGTAGAAGATGACGTTCTTCTCAATTCCGTTCTTCTTAGCGAGAATCTCGAGGCTGAGCCGATAAGCTTCCCCATGCTCCCTTACCTCGTTAGGATGGGTGGCGCCGAGCACGATATACACCACCTCGGGGAACTCGGCCAGAATTTGCGGCAAGGCATTGAGCACATATTCGATGCCCTTATTCGGTGAAAGCAGGCCGAACGTAAGCAGCACCACCCTTCCTTCCACCCCGAACTGATCCTTGAAATAAGTCGGATCCACAAACCCTACATCCGGAATACCGTGCGGGATGAGATCGATCTTTGCCGGCGCCGCCTGGTAAATATCCTGCAGCATCTGCCGCCCGCGTTCGGCCATGACGACGAGCCGCGTAGAGAGCGAGATTAAGCCCTCCATCACGCGTCGCTGCTCGGCTCTTGGTTCCCGGAGTATGGTATGAAGCGTTGTGACGATAGGCATTCTCAATTCCCGCAGGAGTGCCAGGATGTGACTGCCGGCGGGCCCGCCGAAAATGCCGAACTCGTGCTGCAGGCAGACGATGTCCACGTTACTGATGTTGAGGAAGTCCGCGGCGCGCAGATAAGACGATAGGTCCTGCTCCTCTATCTCGAAGCGAACTACGTCCGGGTACTCGTACCCACCTGGAATGTCGTTAACCGACACGGCGAGGCACTGGCTTTGAGCGTGTGCGCTCTGGACGGCGGCAAGTAGGTCGGCCGTGAACGTGGCTATGCCGCACTTACGAGGCAGGTGGTCACCAACAAAAGCGATCTTACGGACTTTAGAAGAGCTGTTCATGAATGCATTCCTTTGCTGCTCGCGGCCCGGCACCGCTTCGATGAATCAGTTCCCTCGCCGAATCGCTAACTTGCAATGCCAAAGGTGTGTCATGGATCACAGCCGCCCGGCTCCGAGCCGGCAGCCATCCTCGGCATAGGCGACAAATAGCAATATCGAAGCGAAATGGTCTCAACTGCTGCCGCTTAGCCCCCGGAGCGGGCGGGCAAAAGGCGCAAGGCTGCGCGGCCGATGCTCTTCGCCGGAGCCTCCATACATCCCCATGCCAACTGGCTGGCACGGTCCAGAAGAAGCCAGATAAGAAACAAGATAAGGACGATCGCGGCCACTGAGGCAAACAGGGCGGAAAAGAGGATCAAGGCAGCCAACATCTCTTGTACGTAATAAACCCGAGTTGCGCCAATCGTGATCGGTGCGGCCAGGATCCAGATACTTACCTTCCATTCAGAAGTGGGTTTGCAGGACATCGCTATTTTCCAACTCTCTCTGTTCGCCTTACTTTGGTCTTCGAGTACACTCCGACCACGGTTAGATTGCCGACACGTATAGCCGCATAACCCGGTCTGCAGGATGTATGTCTTGTGGCACAGGAACCGTCGCCCATGGGGGGCGCGGCGGAAGGTGTGTGACTAGACTGCTTAAGTATACGCCTGTGTTCGTTAACGTGGGATTACTATTGCAGGTAAAGTGCTGATAAGTCGGGTGGTCTCAAGGGGGCGACGCAAGACTGGCCTGCAGTTTATCCGCTGGAGTTCGAAATCCCAAGGTTTGTCGTGGCCGGGTATTGAGTCGCAGAGCGATCTCGTCCAGCTCTGATTGCGAGAACCTGGACAGGTCGGCGTTCTTTGGCAGGTATTGCCGCAGTAGGCCGTTTGTGTTTTCGTTTGAGCCCCGCTGCCAGGGACTCTGCGGATCGCAGAAGTAAACCTGCATATCCGTCGCCATCGTGAAGGTTTTGTGTTGGGCCATCTCCAGTCCACGGTCCCAGGTCAGCGAGCGACGCAACTCCGCCGGGAATTGGCCCACGTGCTGGATCAGGGCGGCCACTACCGTAGCTGTGTCTTTGCCGGGCACTTTCACCAGCACGCAAAAGCGCGATTTGCGCTCTACCAACGTAACCACGTGGGTGTTGCCTGCCCCACGCAATAGGTCTCCCTCCCAATGACCGGGAATGGCACGATCTTCCACTTCCGCTGGCCGTTTGCGGATAGAAATCGCATCGACGATCTTGCCTTGCGAATGTCCGTGAACGCTGGAGTGCCGCGAGCGGCGGATCCGCCGCTTGGAGCGAAGGTGCTGAATCAGCTCCTTTTTCAGCGGTCCGCGCGCTTGAATGAACAGGCTGAGATAAATCGTTTCGTGAGACACGCGCAGGCTCTCGTCGTCCGGATAGGACTGTTTCAGCCATCCGGAAATTTGCTCCGGCGACCAGTCCTGCATCAGTTTACTGGCAACGAGAGTGCGGAGCTTCTCGTGGAGGGCCAGGCGGCAAGCCTTGGGCCGCAAAGCCGATTCCCAGGCCTGCTGGTCGGCTTGGTTGGCTCGATACTGCGCGCGCCCTCCATGGCGGGCCAGCTCTCGGCTGATCGTAGATGCCGTGCGACTCAGATGTTGGGCGATGACCCGCAGCGAGCAGCCGCTGGCGATGCCGCGGGAGATGTCTTCGCGTTCGGCCAATGTCAGCGCACGCCGTGAACGGCGACGGACCGGTGGAGCAATCTCCCCGTGGCGCGCCTTTATCCTTGCCGAGTACTCGACCAATCGCATTTAACGACTGTCCAGCCTTCCAACGGCCCCACATATCGGCCCGCTGGGTGGCAGAAAGCTTCCATCGTCTCTGCATCGCGAACACCACCTTTTAGGAAAAGATTTATACCAGGTGATGTTGCCTCGACCGGTTGAGCTGGCACACCTTCTCGTCGTTGCAGACGGATTGTGGGAGCCACTTACCGGGAAAGCCTCCTGATGTTGGCTCCGGAGCATTAACTAAATACAGTTAAGTAATATTGCGACATCCTCTGCAGTTATTGACTTATATGGTTAAGTAGCCTATTATGGTCGAAAACAATACGCCACCCATCCGCGGATAGCGGAAGTGGCAGGAGGTTTCTGATGTATGTCAAAGCCGTGAAATTACTCTCCATAGCTGCATTCTTGCTGATGTTTATCTGGTGGTTCGCCGCAACAAGTCGACTATGGTCAGTTGGAGACGGAGGTTATATGGAGTTGCTTGCACTCGCCGCCTTTTCGGCAGCACTTCTGCTCGTAGCTCAAACAGCCCTGGGCGGGAAGTACGTTTGGGCGGTCGCGTTCGCAGCGATTTCAGTACTTTTCAACCCTTTCGTCCCCTTGACGCTTTCTCGGACCACCTTTCTCGTCTTGGATGCGGTGTGCATTTGGTTTTTCATCCTCTCATTAACTTTGTCATGGAGAGAACGTAGAAGTAACCTCGCCGTTGTGACCAATCGAATATAGTCCGTCAACGGGGGCCTATATCGGTGAACCGGGCGTAACTGCGCTCGAGAAACGCTACCGTAAAGGGCGAGGCCGAAAGCCGAAGCGGTCGGTTTCGACCTAAGACTAAGAGGGACAAAATGGCCAAGGTAATCCCGATCAGAGATTTTAGCAAAAATGAGATTATGCTCACCGCATTTGGCGACTGGTTGAACGATAGGACCCGAGTCACATTCGAAGAGAAGACCGACGCAGAGACAAACGCCTGCGTAGCGGGAGTCCGTCGGTTCGCTTATTTCATTAAGCCGGTGCCGCTATGCGAATCGACTCTCGCCGAATCGCGGGCCTTCCGCGCTGAGCTGCGGGGCCGCGTACTACCGTTGACGAGACCTATGTCGGCGCACGCTCGCGTTATTCGTCGCCAACAGCATGTATCGAAGCGGCCCTTAAGCGCAGAAGACAGATCATCCGCCCTGTCGGGTCTCACCATGTTCGAAGGATTTCGTCGAGAGATTCTGAAAAACGTTCAGCACTGACGCCCGGCTAGTTTACAGCCCGATATTGCACGCAGCGACACGAGAGTGTCTTGCATTTGCCCAGGCAATGATGCTTGCTCTTATGATGGCCGCATCGCTCGCAGGGTAATTTTCTGAGGCTTACTTGCGCCTTAACTTGATTCACCATGAATCTCCTCGCTTTTTCTAAACAGCCTTACCTAGAGATGTTTGTGAATGATCTCGTCGATCAGGCCGTACTCCTTGGCCTGCTGAGCCGTCATAATGAAATCGCGCTCGACGTCTTTCTCGATTTTCTCGATTGGCTGCCCGCTGTGGTCTGCCAGGAGCTTGTTGATCACCGACCTCATGCGCAGAATCTCCTTCGCGTGGATATCAATATCGGTTGCCTGGCCCGAAAGCCCTGACATCGAGGGCTGATGGATGAGGATGCGCGAGTTGGGCAGCGAGAAGCGCTTCTTGCGAGCACCCGCAGTCAGCAGCAAAGCAGCCATCGAAGCGGCCTCCCCAACGCAGGTCGTCACAACGTCTGGCCGCAGATATTGCATCGTGTCGTAAATCGCCATCCCAGCAGTAATTGAGCCGCCCGGCGAATTGATATAGATCTGGATATCGCGCTCGGGGTCTTCCGCTTCCAGGAACAACAGTTGGGCCGTTACCAGATTGGCGACGTGGTCGTCGATCTCAGTGCCGATAAACAGGATGTGGTCTTTCAGCAGGCGGGAATAGATATCGTACGCGCGCTCGCCTCGGTTAGTCTCTTCGATGACCATGGGGACGAGCATGAACGGCTCCTCGCACCAGAACTGAATAGTTCATCCTGATCTCAGATCTTGACCTTAATCTTTACGCCCGACACTCAGGATAGGACACATTCACGCGTTGCCGCCTTGCCGCGTCGGGTCTGTGTCAATGCGGCGGAGACCATTGGCAACTGCGGCTACGCTTCTCCGCCTGGGTCGAACTGATGCGCGTCAGGAGTACATCCAGCCTGTCCTAGTTTCGCTATCTTGGCCTCGGTCAGTGCCAAGTCGCCAAAAGCCTCTTCACGCTGAACACGCGTTGCGCTGGGATCTTGCACAGTTGACAGGTACACCTGCCTCCGTTTTTCCAATTGCCGCAGTTCGTTCTGTACGTCCATGTTCCTCCGATCTGTTGTATCAACTTTGTTCCGTTCGTCCAGAGATCTGCGGTCCAAAGTTGCTAGAGTCAGCGCGCGTTTAGTACATCCCGCTCATCCCGCCGCCGTGTCCTGCACCGGCGACAGCTGCCTGTTCCTCTTCCGCGATATTGGCGATCAAAGCTTCCGTGGTGAGCATCAGCCCGGCGATCGAAGCGGCGTTCAGCAGCGCCAAGCGGGCAACTTTAGCTGGGTCGATGATACCGGCCCTTATCATGTCCACGAATTCTCCGGACTCCGCATTAAAGCCGAAGTTGTCATCCTTTGATTCGCGGATGCGGCCGACGATCACGGCACCCTCGTGGCCCGCATTCTCAGCGATCTGGCGCATAGGCTCTTCGAGAGCGCGCTTAACGATGTTCACGCCCGTACCTTCATCGGCGTCTTGGAGCTTGAGCTTTTCCAGAGCCGGCAGGCAGCGCAAAAAAGCGGTGCCACCGCCGGGAACAATACCCTCCTCGATTGCCGCGCGAGTGGCGTGCATGGCGTCCTCGACGCGAGCTTTCTTCTCTTTAAGCTCGGTTTCAGTCGCCGCTCCCACCTTGATCACCGCGACACCGCCCACCAGCTTCGCTAAGCGTTCCTGGAGCTTTTCCTGGTCATAGTCGGACGTCGCCTCCTCGACCTGTGCGCGGAGCTGCTTAATCCGGCCTTCGATTTCGCTATTCTTGCCGGCACCTTCGATGATGATTGTATTGTCCTTGTCGATGGTGACTTTTTTCGCGTAACCTAGATCTTCCATTTTCACGTTTTCGAGCTTGATACCAAGCTCCTCGGTGATTGCTTTGCCGCCGGTGATCGCGGCAATATCTTCCAGCATGGCCTTGCGGCGGTCGCCAAAGCCCGGTGCCTTGACCGCGGCGCACTGCAACGTCCCCCGCAGCTTGTTCACAACCAGCGTCGCGAGCGCTTCTCCCTCAACGTCTTCTGCGATAATCAGCAGGGGCTTGCCCATCTTGGCGGCTTGTTCGAGCAAGGGCAGCAACTCCTGCATCGCGCTGATTTTCTTTTCGTGGATCAGGATATGAACCTCATCGAGCACACATTCCATCCGCGCCGGATCGGTGACGAAGTAGGACGATAGGTAGCCGCGGTCGAATTGCATTCCTTCGACCACGTCGAGCGTCGTCTCCATGGTCCTTGATTCCTCAACGGTTACGACACCGTCCTTGCCTACCTTCTTCATTGCCTCGGCAATGAGATTGCCAACCTGCTTGTCTGTGTTGGCGCTAATCGTGCCTACCTGGGCGATCATGTCGCCCTTCACCTCATGGGAGAGCTTCTTGATGGCTCCGATGGCAATCTCCACAGCCTTATCGATACCGCGTTTAAGCCCCATCGGGCGAGCGCCTGCGGCAACCATCCGCACGCCTTCACGGAAGATGGCCTGGGCAAGAACGGTCGCCGTGGTCGTGCCGTCACCGGCCACATCCGACGTTTTGGAGGCAACTTCGCGCACCATTTGGGCGCCCATGTTCTCGAGCGGGTCTTGCAGCTCGATCTCTTTTGCTACGGTCACACCGTCCTTGGTGATAATCGGCGCGCCGAATTTCTTTTCGATCACGGCATTGCGGCCCTTGGGACCCAGCGTAATCTTCACGGCATCGGCCAGAATGTTGACGCCGCGCAGAATGGCTTGCCGTGAATTCTCACCCGTTACAATTTGTTTTGCCATTGGACTTCACCCTCCTGGGGTGAATGTGCACTTTCGTCTCTCAGCATTTGGAGTCGAGCCTACTTCTTGCCGCTTGCCGCTTTCGTCATCCCCGTGACCTTCGCCAGGATTTCTTCCTCGCGCAGAATCAGGTATTCCTGGTCATCGATCGTGATATCGGCGCCGGTGTATTTGCCAAATAAAATCCGGTCGCCCGTCTTTACGTCGAGCGGGATTCGCTTACCGTCCTCAATCTTGCCAGTTCCAACGGCCATCACTTCGCCCTCTTGGGGCTTCTCTTTGGCCGTGTCGGGAATGATGATGCCGCCCTTGGCGCTCTCTTTCTCTTCCAGTCGCCTCACCAGAACTCGGTCGTGTAACGGTGTCACTTGAACTGTCATTTTCAGATCCTCCGTCAAATCGCGTTAGAGATTTCCAAAACAATCTTGCCGTTGCGCCCCGATCTCAGGGCCGAAGCGTCTTAATATTCTTCTGTCGCTCTAGTTCCAGATCCGCGGCGTCTTTCTGAACGCGTGCTGCTTCCTTCTGGGGAGCCTCTTCGTGTTCCAGCTTCACGGATTCGGCAATGGAGACTCCAGCTTGGGTATCCAACTGTTTTTTAAACATAACAATTGCAAAGGTATCGCCTCCAGAGGATCGAAAAAGGTTCAGCGAATATTGGGAATCTTCCCACCGTGCGAGCACTTTTTCGGTGGTCTTATACAAGGGGTTCATAGGGAAGCTGACGACGGCGTCAGACCTGGTTGCGGTTCCATACTTCGCGGAAACGACTCGTATCATGTCCTCGTCGGTTAGCCCTTTGGTGGCGGAAGTGTCGTACGTCATCAGCATTCTGTAGAGGGAACCGTCGTAGAAAGAGAAGAGTATTTGCTCCAGCGGCTCCGCCGGGCGTAGAGAGCTATAAGGTTGTGGCGGCCAAAACGTCAATTCTTGGATCAGCGCCGGCCGTTCGTGGAGCACGGCCGCAGTGGCCGGGTTTTGATCAATCTGCTTGCAAAGATCGGCCACAGTCATTCCGAACGAAAAATTGCGATAGGTGGAAAGGTCTTGCGCGTGAACCTGAGAAATTGAAAGCAGGATTACGACGATCGTGAGAAAGGAAGCTACCAGACTGCGCATCATTGTTTTCACTTGAGAATCTCCTTCAAATACCTGATGTGATTGCCTTCACTCGGGCCAGGCATACCGCAATTCAAAATGATTTGACGCGTGCGTCTTTGCCGGTACGTCGACGGATTCATGGGATACGAACGCGCGGGGCTCGTGAAGACGTGCTGCCTCTTCTCCGGACGTCCAAGCTCTCTTCTCTTGGTGCTCGCCTTGGCTCCCCAGTCGTTCGTCGGGTCCCTCCGAGGTTGGTTCAATTCTCAGAGCCTGGACACTCTTCATCCAGGTGGCGGCTTCCCTACGATCGTCTGCGTCAGGCGGATGAATCAGAACCAAGCCATGAGGGCCAGCATCGGCGGGCCGCGTGAACTGGCTTTGATTCTTCATCACAAATAGTAGGGCCCGAGCCAATACGTCGGAATAGTACCTACCCTCGAAGCGGGCCCCCGTGGGATGGGCCAGAGAACCCAATGTCCAGAAATCGCATACCAAGTCCCGATAGCCTGCGCCTCGAGCCGACCACACGCTTAGGTGATCCAACGGAGTTCCCAGATCACACACGTACTCAACCCGTATCGAGCGTGGCTCAATCGGTTTCATGAAGTCTTGCCAGGCTAGAGTCACTGCATACCTAAAGGCTTTATCTAATTCCAGACGGCTGCTATCGTTTGCGACTGTCTGTGACATGGTGCTTCTCCCCTGTCTTGCCTCTGGGCATTAGGCAGCCCCATCTGCGACGGCGACTAGCAGAAGGCTGCTTGTTATGTCAGGCGTATCGCTTTCTGCCGCTGGCATAAGCGTTGATTCCGGTCACGACTGCGGCACCCAACATCGCCGCTAGGCTGGTATAGGCCAGCCCACCATAGTTTGCGAACTTGCCAGACGCGCGACAAAGCCGCCCGCAAATCCTCCGGCGACACCCTTAACGATGTTTAGGATCGGCCCATATCCACCTTCCCTCACCAATTTTCCTGTCAGCCACCCGGTAATCAATCCAACGATGATCCAAGATAGAAAGTACATAGGGCCTCCTTTTGTCGAAAGCGTCCCTTACTTCTTCCCAGGCTTTCCAGGTAACCGTCTTTGGTAAGGTTAAGCTGAAGGCTAGATCAGTACGTTAACTACACTAGGTTAATTAACTGGACGTGTCAAGTTAAATGTGGCATATTATTACATGCGTAACTTATGAAGTTAAGGCGCGTTTAGGGGGGGGGCCACCCGTGGACGTTTGTTTGATGATCAAGCAGCGACTGGAAGAGCTGCATCTCGAGCAACGAGATCTAGCGACAGCCGCTAATGTTACCGAATCTTATATTTCCCAATTGCTGACGCGGAAGAAATTGCCGCCCGCCCCTGATCGCACGGATATCTATCCCAAGATGGAGAAATTCCTGAAACTACCGAGCGGGAAGATTGCCAAGCTCGCGGATCACGAACACATGGAAGAATTGAAGCGAAATCTCGGAGACACGCCCACGCCGTTACTGGAGGAGGTTCGAGAACTCATTCTTCGTAAATGCGCACGGGACAAAGAGAAACAGGTACGGGCGATCTTTGAGAAGCAGTCCTTTGGCGAACTCGAACGCCTGGTTGTGCAAAAGCTTTTGGACGTTGTAAAGGGAGTCGCCAAGGAAGAACTGGAAAGCGAAAATTGGCTCCGCCTGGTGGCCCGGCTGGTGGGACGGAGCTATGAACATATGCGGGTGATCGTTCTGGAATTTCTGGACACGGATGTCTTCAACGTGTCTGTGCAAGATTGCGATTCTTTCCTCGACCCGCTGATTGAATCCTGGGACATCGACCTGGGAACCTTTGCTATGGAAGTTTTCTTAAACCGAAGATTGGCTCCGGGCCACCCAAAGAAGTTCGAGTTTGTGGAAAGAGAGGCCGAACGGCCGTCCGAAGAAGAGCCGGGGTTCAAACGGTTCCTTCGAGACCGCGTTTTGAGCGCTGGTGCTACTGAGGCGGAAATTGCGTTTCTGAAAAGACTGAGGTTCAACGGTAGGCGGCCCACTCCACTCTATTATTACCGGGAACTGCAAAACCTGAGAGATCCGCTGCATTTTCGTGTCCCTGTGGCTTCGCCAACAAGACACTCATCAAGAAGATCGAAATGAGCCGCAGCGTTGTCGTCAAGTATGCTGGATTCGCGTCGAAGACGATCGTCCGTGCGTACTGTTTCCTGGTGCGAGAGCTGTCGCGCGAGCCGCGCCAGTTCGCCTTGACCGTCCCGAACGAGGCATCGCCCGAAGAGGAATCGATCAAATGCCACGAATCGGCCTAGCTCGTCATCTCGTTCCATGAAAATCTCTGCCACACATTCCACGGTGTACCGCTACGATTTTCCGGTAGTTCTGGAGCCGCACATTTTTCGGCTTCGGCCGCGCATGAACAGTGCGCAAAGGTTGCTGGCCTTCGACCTTCAGATTACGCCAACTCCGGCGGGCGCCACGGAATGTCTGGATCAGGATGGCAATCTGGCCCTGAACGCATGGTTCAATGCGCCCACTAGGGAGCTGAGTGTAACGAGCCGGTTCACGGTGGAACTCCTTCGGGAGAACCCGTTTGACTATCTTCTCATCGGCGAGTGTTTGAGTCTTCCACTGTGGTATCGCGAGCCTTTGTGCGCGGCCTTGATTCCTTACCGACAAGATGCCCACGTCGCCGAATCAGTCAAACAGTATGCAAAATCGGTCGCGGCTAATGCGCAGCTGAACACGCTCTGGTTTCTGACAGCTCTCACCCAGGCAATCTATCAAACTTTCCGTCAGACAGTCCGCCTTGACGGTCTCCCTTGGCCGTCGGACCTAACCCTCAGCTGTATGGAGGGGTCTTGCCGCGATTTGGCGGTCCTCTTTTGTGACGCTTGCCGCGTGATGGGAATCGCGGCACGCTTCGTCAGCGGATACGAATGCGCTTCGGCAGGCAGCGAAGAGCCGTACATGCACGCCTGGGCCGAAGTCTATTTGCCGGTCATTGGCTGGCGAGGGTACGATCCCGCCCGCGGTCTAGCTGTGTCTAACACACACGTCGCCGTAGCCGCTGGTTTCGATCCCGGCCTCGCGTCTCCGGTGGCCGGGTGGTATTCCGGCGGATCACAGTCGAGAATGGAGACTTCCTTGCACCTGCAAATAGACGACGCCTCTCAGGAGAGGGGTTAGCCTCGCGTCGCTGTTCGTGCGCGAGAAACTACTGGGCGAAATTGGAAACCGCTGTTCGGTTTTGCCCGCGCACTCTGACGGAACCTGCTATCATCGTTGTGTTAATCGCCTCTTCAAGTTGTCGCATCACCCAAAAGGACCATGCCCGAAAAAAAACTGCAGGAGTTGAAAACTGAGCGAGAGCCTTTGTTCCGGCGGCTTGCGAGCAATCCGAACGAGATTCATCTAGCTCTGGAAATCAAGATTATTGACGATCAGATTGCCGAATGTACTCGCCTCGTTCAAAAGGAAAGAAAGACGCGGAGTCAGCTCACCAGGTAACGCCACGCTGCGAGATGATCGGAGATCGGAAGCGAAATTCAGCGAGAATTTTCTCGAGGCCCACAAACAGGCAACGGCGTAGCCGACGGCTCATCCTGAGCGTGCCCGTTGTCGCGTACAGATTCGTAGACTCCTGCACGTGAACTTTGACCTAGTGTTGCAACGACCCATTGAGATCACCCTCTATTTTCGGAAAGAAAAGCGCGTGTGCGGCAAACGGGAACGAGGGGGCCAAAAACGCGCAGAAAAGACGCTCGCCCGCTACAGTTTCCGCTACAGTGTGACGGCGTACTACGTCTGCTTCGTTGTAAGTGATTGAAAATGTGGTGGACGTGGGGGGACTCGAACCCCCGACCCCCTGCTTGCAA
>CAWGPK010000006.1:0-644970 GCA_963824405.1 uncultured Acidobacteriota bacterium
CGATAGTTCCTTTTGTTCGTTCGGACATTGCCACTTCGAAACGGGGAGTCATCCATGAAGAAAAAAAGCTTGAGTTGCCTAATTGTCGTGTTGGCTGCCATCTGGGTATGTGCGCCGCTTTTGTTCTGCCCTTGACGAGGTTGTGCAGAAGAAGACGTATGACAGGATGAATTTGTTGTTGCAAGTGGACAGAAGATTGCGGGCGTGAAGGTCGGTTATGAAACCTATGGCCGGTTGAATGCATCTGGGTACAACGCGATTCTGATTTGTCACTTTTTCAGTGGAAATTCACACGCGGCAGGGAAGTACGCTCCCGATGACAAAATCTCCGGCTACTGGGACGCCATCATCGGACCCGGCAAAGCATTGGACACCAACCGGTACTTCATTATAAGTTCAGATACATTATGCAACCTCAATCCGAAAAACCCCAAAGTTGTCACCACAGGCCCGGCTTCCATTGATCCCAAAACTGGCAAGCCATATGGAATGTCATTTCCGCTGGTGACTATCCGGGACTTTGTTAACTTGCAGTACCAGCTCGTCAAGTCTCTCGGTGTTAAAAGGCTGGCGGCCGTGGCCGGTGCATCCATGGGTGGTCTTCAGACCTTTCAATGGGCTGAGGCGTATCCCAATTCGTAGAGCGGGCGATTCCGGTTATATCGACGCCTAAGGTAAAAGCCTGGCATCTAGGCTGGCTTGACCTCTGGTCCACGCCGATCATGGCCGACCCTAAGTGGAATGGAGGCGACTATTACGGGGCCGGCGAAACCTATCCAGGGTCTCACCAATGCCTTGAAAATTGTCTCTTTAAGCGCTCAGGGGGCTGGCTGGGCCGAGAACTGTTGTGACCGAAAGTGGGCTGATCCGGGGAGAAATCCGTATTCCGCCATGTCCAACACCTTTCTCATGGACACCACACTTGACTCAGGAGCCCAGGATCGGGCCAAGCTCGCCGATGCCAATTCCATGTTGTATCTGATAAAAGCCAACGCACTATTTGACCTGGCAAAACATGCCGGTTCTATGGATCAGGCATTCAAGCGTATGAAATCCAAGGTACTTATGATTGGATCAGATACCGACTTGTTGTTTCCGCCGAGCCAGATCAAGGCGTATCTGGACCCAATGACCAACGCCGGACTGAAGGCATCGTACTTCGAGATTAAATCGGGAAACGGCCATGATGGAGGCATCTTGGACATCGGACAAGCCCAAGAAGTCATAGCTAAGTTCCTGGCCCAATGAGCGTTGATTCCACGCATAGGTGTTTCTTTTCACATAACCTCGCGTGTTCATCCTGTATCTCAAGTAGGCAGAGGGAACGTTGCGGCATGATGTCAGGAGGGATTGTCAAATAAGGAGAAAATTCTTGGGGATGTTTTTGAAAAGAAGCTCCTTCCAGGAAAACCTTAATCTTTGGCCTCCATAACCTTCACATACAGCCTTAAAGCCCTTTCCCGGTGATAGGTGTTTGAGCCCCAGCGCAAACCTCGTCGAATCTTCTATTGGCATTCCGGCTATTCATGTGCTCCGTGCGCCTTGAGTGAGTTCACCACTTCCTGATGCCCGTTGCTGGAAGCCACCATCAATGCTTTCTGGCCGTCTTTATTCTTTGCATTGAAAGCGACCGGAATCGTAATCGGTAGATTGAGGGTATGAATCAAAATTTCAGTCACTCTGTGTCAATCTCGACAACTGGATCAAGAGCTGAAACTCTTGCCTGCTTCCAATCGCAACATCAGTGATTTCAAATCCAGAGAGGTATTCTCCCCTCAAATCTTTGCCTGCCCAAGCACATCGTGCATCGAACTGGACTCTTCCAAGCTCGCCGAAATTATCCCCAGGTATGATCAGCGTCTTTGTCTCGCCAAGCTCAGCTTGAATCCCTTTAGCGCCAATGCCATGTTGCGAAACATCTCGGACGCTTCCAACAACTTCCGGCTCACCTCCCGCATATATTGGCACATAGAAATGCAGCCTGCGCCTTTCCGACCTTCGTAGCCGGTCAGGGGCCAGCTCTGGATAGCTCGAACAGAGCTTACCGTAAATCTCCTGCCAGCTTATCGCACCCGAACTTATCAGCTTCATTGAAACCCAGCTTAAGCCTCTCGGAGTCAAGCGGTACTTCTCCATGAGTTCCTGCTTAGTCAAGCCTGATCGAATGTCTCTGACCACCGCGTTGATCCTGATAGTATTTTTGGGACCAGTGGCGAACGATTTCTCAAGGCAAATCGAAATTCCCGCACTCTCAATCTGCTCAAAAACATTGCCGAGGCTTTTGGCAGACAGTTTGTATTTGGCCATGAGATCGACATCCCTCATGCCCATCCGTAGGTCTCTGAGAAAATCCCGAGCGCTTATAATGCTTAAGAGTCCTTTTTGATCCAACTTCTTTAACAGGCTTTGAAGTGCCATAGGCGAGAGCTCGTATTTGTTCATGAGTGCAGAATCTGACATTCCGCCCCTGATGTCGGCAAGGACGGTTGCAGTGTCTATTTTCTTACTTGGCTTCGCCATGCCTTCCTCCACCCAGTGGGCCTGTACAGACGGGCCGCAAGCTGACCCGCCCACCAAAAACTGGTCCAGGTTCTAAGTTACTATTGGGTAAGACTTGGTGTAAACAGCGAGGTCCTTTTCCTGGCGGACAAGCCGTCTAAATTGTAAATAGTCCACGGCCGGTCACCCTCATATGTCCCACGCTCATGAGCCAGTGTCTGCAAGTTTAGATAACATGCGTCCAAAGATATTGCTTGTGGTGTTCACCTTTTCGGTAATTGAGATCTCAGAGGGGGTCTCCAGGTCTCGGAGTGCGTGTAACTTCTTCGAGATTGTCCAATTCCTCAACAGGGCGTTGAATATCCACGAAAGCCCTGGTTATGGTGCTGTCGGACAGGGAGGTCCTCATGAAGAGTTCCATTTCGTCTATCGCTCCGGCATCAACCAATTTTTGGAACACTTTATGGAGCTGGCTCTCAGAGAGGGTATATTTTTCCATAAGCTCCCTGTCGCCCATTCCATTGCGAAGATCCCTCACAAAAGGTTTGGCTTTAATTTTCCGTTTCGGAGTGGTCATCAGAATATTAACCTCTTCAGCTTAACTAAGCCGTAACAATCCCGGGAGGCCTCTGCATTGTCCGTGCCATCGCTGTCGCTGCAAAAAAACAAGATTGAAATTACTATTAATATTAATCGGGTAGCCATGCGTCGCAGTTGCCGGAAAGGGGCAGTGCCTAAGGCGAGCGAAGCAACTGACTGACAAAAAACATCGTCAATGAGCCTAACAGACGCCTAGCCTGGGCCAACGAGTTCAGGCGCTCCAGCTAACAGCACGATTTCATGTGATGTTCCAGGAGTGGCTGCGGACCTAGAAAGTGTCTGCCAATAAGACACCGAGGATCGAGGGCTAGCTGTTATGTCAAGAGACCATTTATTAGGTTTCTTTAAGCCATTTCCTTCATGACCTCCACATACAGTCTTAGGGCTCTCTCCAGGTGACAAGTCTTACTTCCCTTGAATCTGATGAATCTGATTAACAAGTCGACTAGCAAGACGGCCCGCAAACACCACATCCCCCCAGGCTTCGTCGTTCGCGTTTGCGCGAAGCTCGGTTCAAATTAATACCCTTAGGTCCGTCAGAACAAAAATGCGTCAGACGCGTTATCAGAACTTTACCTAAGCGATTTTCTTTGAATTAAGTTGTCGTTTTTAAATTTTTAGATTTATAGCTAAAGGCATGGGACTCCGCATTCGCTTCAAGTCTATTTGTAATTCCTTGAACAACCCCCGGGGGGGCTGCCTTTTCCATTTTTCTTATGACCATTCTCAGCACGGTTCAAAACGAATTGGCCTGATCTATCACATCGTTCTAAGCTTCGCCATTTGCATTCTGAGCGATCTTTGCATGGGGGCAGGGGTAAGAGAGCATGGTTTTCTGCACATTGAAAGGTCAACAAGCATAAAAAGCTTGTATTTCCTGATGTTCATTCATCTTGTGATGAACCTCGCCTTGCCAACTGTCAGAAGAGTAATCGTGCCGCACTTTTCGACCGCCTTTTTTTGCCTATTGCCACCCTCCTTAAGCCGTGTTTTAAAATTTTCCACTTTTAGGCGCCTGAGTAAGCAAGCTGAATTAGGAAGAAGGTTTGGGCGAAATTTAAGAATCAGATGGCTATATGAAAAACAACAAAACCAAGCGGTTCCTTAGGTTAAATCTTATCCTACAAATGCCATCCCGATTCTCATCTCGCTGACGTCGCACAGAGCTTGAATGGTCAGCTCTCATCCAGTGTCTTGCGGATCTGTCGTAGGAGTTCCTTAACTCTGTAAGGCTTAGCAACAAATCCCTTTGCGCCCAGCCCAACATACTCTTTCGTTGTATCCTCAGCCGGATAACCGCTGGCAATCAAAATCTTCAGCGCTGGGGCTTATTTTAAGCAGTTCATGGAGGCATTCCTTGCCTCCCATCTCAGGCATACTCAAGTCCAAGATTACCAGGGAGATGTGTGCCTCCTCTTTCTTGAAGAGATCCAGGGCTTCTTTGCCGTTTCTAGCAGCGAGCACCTGATAACCTGCCTCGGCGAGAATCGTGATCCCCAACTCTCTGACGAACTCGTCATCGTCAACCAGTAGAAGGGTTTCGGTTCCGAATGCGGGCATCACTCCACTGTCTTCTATCTTCGCGTCCTCCTGGCGTTCGATGGCAGGGAAATACACCCTGAACGTGGTTCCCTTCCCCATTTCGCTGTAACAGGTGATGTGGCCTTCGTGCTGCTTGACAATCCCGTACACCACAGCCAGTCCCAGACCGGTTCCCCTTCCCAACTTCTTAGTCGTAAAGAACGGCTCGAAAATATGTTGCAAAGTATTTTTGTCGATTCCATGACCTGTGTCAGAAACGGAGAGCAGAAACATAGATACCTGGCTTAGCTTCTGGCCAGAGTTGGCGAGCCTTGCCCAGTGCCACGTTTTCGGTCCTGATGATGAGCGACCCTGCCTCGCCCATCGCATCTCTCGCATTCACAGCAAGATTCATGATTATCTGCTCAACTTGACCGGGGTCCGCGTACACCCTCTTAAGGTCCTCTGCCAATTCCAGCCGAATATCGATCATTCGCGGAAACGTGCGCCCCAAGAGTCCTTCCACTCCCTCTACCTGTTTGTTGATGTCCAGAGGCAAAGGCTTGGACTCGACCTTCTTGCTGAACGCAAGGAGCTTCTGTACCAATTCAGCTCCGCTTCGAGCTGCATGATGGATTTTTTGCAGATCTCCATATTCGGAATCATCCTGGGATTTCTTCCGAAGCAAAAGCTCAGAGTAGCCAAGGGTTACCTGGAGAAGGTTATTAAAATCATGGGCAATGCCGCCTGCGAGGGTCCCGACTGCCTCCATTTTTTGGGCCTGGATGAGCTGCTGTTGAACAGCTAACTCCTCCGTGACATCCCTCTTCACGGCCACAAAATTTACAATCCTTCCGGTCCGTTCTCGCACCGGAGAAATGGTAGCCTCCTCCCTGTAAAGGGTTCCATCCTTTCTCCGGTTGACGAAACGTCCCTTCCAAACCTTGCCATGAGTGATACTATTCCAGAGGTCTCTGTAGAATCCTTGTTCGTGATGACCGCTTTTCAGAATGCTCGGGTTCTTACCGAGCGCCTGCTCTTTGGTATATCCTGTAATCTTCTCGAAGGCAGGATTCACGTACTGGATTGACCCGGAGGGATCAGTGATCACAATTGTCTCCTCGGCCTGTTCCACTGCTGTGGCCAACCGTCGAAGAGCAAGTTCGGAGCGCTTGCGACTTGAGATATCCCTTAGCCAGACTTGTACACCTGGCTCAGCTCTCACTTTCACTGCTCTGGCACTGATCTCCCCATCGAATGATGTCCCGTCTTTTCGCTGCAACTTCACTTCGTATTGTGAGACGATGTCCTCGCCTTGCATCCGGGCCATGGCTCTCTGGTTTGTTATCGCCCGGTAATCCGGATGATAAACTAACCAGTGTTCCTGGCCCTCCAGTTCGCCAGCAGAATAACCGAGCATCTCGTAAAGACGCGAATTGGCAAAGACGATCTTTGAGCCCTTTTGGACAAATATGCCGTCAAAACTCTCCTCTACAAGGGTAGGGTACCACTCTTCGCTTTCCTTAAGGGCCTCTTCCATCTGCTTACGTTCCGTGATGTCTTTCAGGAAAAATAATGCTGCGGGTTTGCCTTCCCAGGAAATCGAACCGGAATCGATCTCAACCCACCTGATTCTCCCATCCCTATCTAAGACCCTGAATACATAACGGCTTGGAAAATCCTCTCCTTTCAGTCTCCGCAAGTGTCGTTGGAGAACCATATCCCTATCATCCGCGTGAATGAAGTCCGTGAAAGGTCTGGAGAGTAATTCGTCCTCATTGTATCCAAACATCTCAATCGCCCTGGGATTTACAAACTGGATTAAACCTTCCTGAGCAACAAAAATTGCCTCGAACCCTTTCTCTACAACAACTCGGTACTTTTCTTCAGATCTCCTGATTGCTTCTTCGGCCTTGCTGCGGTCGGTCACATCTCTAAAGCTCCAAACCCTCCCAACAATCTTCTCTCTTAGCCTTTGAGGCTTAGAATAACGCTCAAAGATCCTTCCGTCCTTGAATTCAAGGATGTCGAAACTTTCGGCTTCTGGCCGACTGTACAATTCTTTTACTTTTGTGATAAATTGCTGAGGATTCTTTAGTTGATCCAGCACATAGGCCAGCGCCCTATCGTCATCTCGGGACTCCAAGACATTCTCCGGGATGCCCCAAAGAAGCGAAAACCTCTCGTTGAAGGAGACTATGCTCCCCTCCAAGTCGACAACGAGAATACCATCAGCCGTGGCTTCGAGGGTTGAATTCAAAAGAGAAAGAGATTCTTCTATTTCCTGTTCTGCTCTTTTGCGGTCCGTCACGTCCCTGATGATCCCCTGGTACCCAACGATCGCTCCATCGTTGTCCAGCCGCACACTTGAGGTGAGCAGGCAGTCGATTTCCGTGCCGTCTTTTTTGCGTCGCTTGACCGCATAGTCTTTCACAGAGCCGTCTCGTTCTATGTCTTCCTGGAACCTTTTCCGGTCTGTATGATCGATGTATATGTTGAGAATGTCCATGCCTTGAGCCTCTTTTTTGGTGAAACCGAAGAGATCAAAGAAGGCTTGGTTCGCGTCCTCCACTTTGCCGTCGCGTGTGGTCATAATGACCGCATCTCTGGATTCCTCGAAGAGTGTACGGGTACTTTTCCTCGCTCTCACGAAGGGCTTGCTCAGCTCGCTTACGGTCTGTGATGTCCATGAAAGAGCCCATTATGGCCGTTGGCTTTCCGTCACCTTTTCTTAACAAGCTAACCGCGACCTGGAAATCGGCAACAGAGCCGTCTCCTCTCCTTGCGACCAATTCACCTATCCAGGAGCCGGTTTTGACGGCGGTCTTCCATCCCTCTTTAACCCTGTCATCCATTACGAAAACTCGACAGTAGGCCTCCCAAGTACGTCCCGTTCATGCTCATACCCCCATAATCCGAGGGCAGCAGGATTCACATGAGTGATAGCCCCGGCAATATCAGCAATCGCAATACCTCCTATGGAGGAGGCTATAGCACTATCTTTTATCTGCAGCGTCTCTTCAGCCCGTATGCGGTCAGTAATATCCTCACAGGTCATTAAATCTTCGCCCGTGTCCAATTTCACAGGCCTGAAGTGGATTATTTTTCGACTTCCGTCTTTGCATGTCACTTCAAAGACTCTAGATCGTCGTTCCTCCTGGAGCAAGCCCTTCTAGGTCTTCCTTCCAGGCTGCAATTGTCTTATGCCTGTACGCATGCTCAGGATAGGCCTTTCGGAACCACTCTGTCCCGTTGGGCACGTCGCTCAAGTCATAACCGAAAATTTCCGTGAATTTGGGGTTCACATATTCAAAGGTCCCGTCCTTGGCAATCATTACCATGCCAAACGGCGCCCTATCGGAAAGCATCTGAAATCTTTCCCTCTCTACTCGCAGCGCCTCCTCCGCCCGCTTGCGTTCGGTGATGTCTGCAACAACTCCCGTGATTCTAATGGGCTTCCGGTCTGCATCAAACTCGGTTACCGTTCCCTGGGCCTGCAACCACTGCCACCCTCCGGACTTGTTCGGTGCACGATAGATAACTTCGAAATTTGGCAGTTTTCCTTCCAGGTGAAGATTGAGAGTCTCCGAGACCCTTGGCCAATCGTCCTGGTGAACAAGTCTTTTCCAATTCTTGAGGTCAGGTGCGAACTCATTTGGTGTGTAACCCAACATCCTGTAGATTCGCTCTGACCATGTAGCTTTTCCCGTGGTCAGATCCCAGTCCCATGTCCCAAGGTTCGCTCCTTCGAGTGCCAGTGAAAGCATCTGTTGGCTTTGCCTAAGCGCTTCCTCCAACCTTTTTCTTTCGCTAATGTCGCGTATTATCGCTTGCGTAGCCTTCTCCCCGAGGTATGTCGTCAACCCAACCCTTAGTTCAGCGTCAAACGGAGTCCCATCCTTTCTTAGAGCAGTAAATTCATACCAGCTGTGAACAGATTTGCCCTCGTTCGCGTTCAAGACTTCTTTTTTCCATCAAGTCTCGGTATTCCGGGGCCACAAAGGTTAAGAAGTTTTGTCCCTCCATCTCCTCTTCGCTCTGAAAGCCGAACATTTTTGCTAATTCAGGATTGACGAAGCGCAAGGTTTTACCCTGGGCCACCGCTATTCCATCAATCGATTGTTCGACCAGCATCCTGTATCGCTCTTCGCTCTCCCTCACTCGCTTGTCAGCTGCATGTTTGTACAATGCCGTCTCAATGGTGGTCTTCAGAAGATAAGGTGAGAAAGGCTTTGCTATAAAACCGTAGGGTTCGGTCACCTTTGCTCGGGAAAGCACATCTTCCCTCTCATAGGCTGTAAGAAAAATGACGGGGATGTCGAGCCGAGCCCGGATCTGTTCCGATGCTTGAATACCGTCGATCTCCCCGCGCAAGTTGACGTCCATCAAAATGAGATCCGGTTTCGACTCTTCGGTAGCTTGAATGGCCAATTCGCCGGTCGAAACCGTCCTTACTACTTGGTACCCGAGATTCCGTAAAGTCAGAGCCAGGGATTCCGCAACGATCATCTCGTCTTCTGCGATCAGGATTCTTGCCGGGGTCGGGTTGTTGGGTTCGTCTGACATGGAGCCCTCCTCGGTCTTGTAGGGAGCTTGTGAGAGTTTGCATGTCCCACACAGACAAATTTTCCCATTATTAGCGTAGTCAGAATCACGCTCCGAGTCAAAGATTCTTTTGCACACCCGAGAAACCAACAAGGTGGGCGGTGCCAGAAATTCTTCATCTGAATTGGAATTATGCGGCGGTCTTGTCATTTCGGGGGTCTTCGGGAAGATAACCGGGCGAGGGGTGGTTCCGCCGAACCCGAAAAGGTTGACCCTTTCCGCTGCCACGAGCCTGTTCAGCCAGTATTCAATTATATCAGGGCTTCCATCAATGGGGAGAAAAACCGGCTCCATCCGCCTCTTTTATTTTATTTGTGACAACTTTTAGAGCGGATCAATGACGGCCTGAGATGCCTCCAGGCTTCATGTAATCAATTCTGGGGGGTTTTAGAAGTAGGCTGTGGGGAAGTACCCTTTTACAAAAAAATAGCGATCAAAAAAGGGGTCCAAAAAAGTGTCGAAATTGATCTGTAACATCCCTAACCCGCCTGGCCGACTCTTTAAATTTATCTTGCAAAAACCCCTGCCGTCACCTTCATTATTGACTCGTCTTTCTTCTATATCCACTCCTCAAACAGATATGTGTCACCGGCTTTATTAAACTCCAGGTGAATGATGTGCCTGGTGATCTTCCTATCACTGTCATAAGTATAATTGGTTGTGGAATCAAATACTTACTATTATAGTGGGCACTGTGGCATTGGAACGGGCTCGAAAGGGAAGGCACGAAGACTTGCCAAATCGGGGGTAAATGCTTGCTTTTCGTTCCTCCCTTTTTTCAATTTATTATTGTTTCCTCTTTCAATTGCTTGTCGCTCCGTTGGCCGCTTAATAAAAGGCTTTTCTAGGATTTTTTCTGTCTTCTTTGCGTTCTCCTGAAGGCTATATCATATTGATATTTATGTGAATATTCCCTATAGTTAGAGTTTTGCCATTTTTACACCTTTCAATTACCAACAGTATCTAAGATCATTGAATAGTTACATGCTCATACATTTATTTCCATGCCACCAAAGGAACGGTAAGATCATTATGCAATAATTTGGACTCCAATCTGCCCACAATCGCTTCTTTTTTGGTTTATTTCCGTTCCTTCGGCGTTCGCTTTCGAAGGTGCCCCGTATTCAAATTCTCGACAATCTTTTTTCTTCTTTTTTCGGACATTTTTGGGGGTTAGAAATGGATTGGAAAGGCCACTATTACAACAATAAATTCATACAAATTCTCAAGTGTTTTCTGTTTTTTCTTTTCTTAAGACGCTGTGGTTCCTCTTATGTGCAACATTGTCAATCCATTAATCAGAATCAAGTCTTTGTAAAGCTTCCGACCTCTATGATCGTAACGGTATGGGTTTGTCCTTTGGAGCGTTTTACCTTAACCAGACCGGCCTCCTCCAGCTTTATCAAGGCTTGGTTATATGTCTCTAGAGCAGTAAGCCCGAACTGGTTACGTCGTCAGACGTTGCCCAGGTCGAAGTAGGCCAGGACGTAGCCGGGATCGGCCTCGGTGGCGCGGCGGTAGAGCTCTTCGGCGCGGTCAACCGGCGCAGATGGAAAGAACACGGTGCCCAGGTTGATGCAGGCCGCCGCGTAATTCGGATCGATCAGAGAATCTCCTCGTAGAGCGCGATGGCGCGCTGCTTTTCGCCGGCCTCCTCGGCCTGGACCGCGGCCTGGAATCGCTCCTGAATCCGCGCAGGCCGGTGCGCCGGGAAGGCGCAGCGGGACAGCCGCGCGGCGGCGGAAGCGGGCTGCGGACGGCTATGCGCTCGAAGTCGAAGAGCAACTGGCGGCGAATGGGATCGACCATGGCGCCGCGATGGCGGAAGGCCAGGCGCGTTCCGGTGCGCACAACGCGCGCCCAAGCAGCGGGTTGGCCATGCCGGCGACGGCTTTCATGGCCAGGATGGATTCGCGGATGGACGCCGCGGGCACGTCGTCCTCGCGCAGCGCGCGCAAGGTGCGCAGTTGCCGAGATCCCGAAAGCTATAGAGCTCCTGTTGGGGAATCAGTCCGGCTCGCTCCCAGGCTTGCAACTGACGGGAACCGATCTGAAGATGCGCAAAACGTCCTGACGGCGATAGCTGGTCACTCTGGTGTGCTCCCCCCGGTGAAACCGCCAGCAGGCTGCCGATATGTGAACCCAATTTTGCCGCATTTCGCGGTTAAGTAGCGCTCCAGGTATTCGTGTGCGGAGAGGACGTTGGTCTTCACAGGTTGGAAGCGTGAGCCCATGGTGCTGGATTAGTGTCTCCCCTAAGACCCGAAGTCCGTATTTCCGCAAGGTTTGCGGTGTCGGCGAAGATCACGAAGATCATCCACGAATCTCATGAAGTCTATTCCGAAGCTAACTAGGGTGCTGTCTACGTCGATTAGCACGGCCTCGCCGAGCAAGCGAGATGCGGGGCGGCCCCACGGGAATTCCGTAACTGGTCCCTTCGGAGAGGCGTAAACATCTTTTAGTGTCCTGAGGCATAAATAGGTCCTTAAATATGTAAGCTATGCTTTGATGATCGGGCCAATGCAGGTGGACATCCTAAGAAGCACGAACTGGTGGTGAGCGAGACGCAAACTCAGGAATTGAAGCGATTGGCGCAGCAGTCTCGCTCCCAACGGGCCTTGAGTTTCCGGGCCAGGATCATTCTGCAATGTGGTAGCGGCAAGAGCAACGCGACAGTTGCCCGGCAACTGAAGACTACCGCCTTTACGGTTGGATTTTGGCGTAAGCGGTTCATCGCTGGTGGCATCGATAGCCTGTTGGATGAGCCGCGTCCGGGAGCCCCGCGCAAAATCGGAGACGAGGACGTGGAGCGGGTGGTGAAGCTCACTTTGGAATCGGTCCCGAAAGGTGCCACCCATTGGAGCACTCGCGGATTGGCAGAAAAAACAGGCCTAAGTCAATCCGCGATTAGTCGCATTTGGAGGGCCTTCGGACTGCAGCCCCATCGCAGCCAGACCTTTCAACTCTCTAACGATCCCTTCTGGTGGAGAAAGTGCGTGACATCGTGGGCCTGTACATGAACCCGCCGGACCACGCGCTGGTCCTTTGTGTGGACGAGAAAAGCCAAATTCAAGCGTTAAACCGTACGCAGCCCATCTTACCCATGCAGCCGGGACAAGCCGAGCGCCGCAGTCACGATTACCAGCGGCATGGGACGACCTCGCTGTTCGCAGCCCTGGACATCGCCACCGGCAATGTGATGGGAAAATGCTTTGCGCGTCATCGGACCCGCGAGTTCCAGAAATTTCTCGATCATCTGGACGCCAACTTGCCGCCAGAAGGCGAGGTGCACCTGGTGCTGGACAACTACGCGACCCACAAGACTCCAGCCATCCGCCGCTGGTTCGCCCGCCGCCCCCGCTATCACCTGCACTTCACGCCCACCCACGCGTCCTGGCTCAACCTGATTGAGCGCTGGTTTGGCTTGCTCACCGAGCGGCAGATTCGGCGCGGCTCCCATACCAGTGTGGGGCAACTGAAAACTGCCATTCGGGAATTTCTCGATGCCAGTAACGAACATCCCAAACCCTTTGTTTGGACCAAGTCGGCAGACACGATCCTGGCCAACATAGCGCGATTCGCCACCGCCACGATGAAAGCTCATGGCCGCTGATTTATGCAAGAATTCAATGACTCGGGACACTAGCGCCCTAATGTAAGGCCTTTCTGACGGTTCGCTTGATGCCTCGAGCGCATTGACTACGCGGTGCTGGTAAACCCTAGGATAAAAATCTGCGATGTCGGTGATTCCCACAATTGTATCGGGGTTACTTGAAACCCTAGCTTTGACGGCTTCTCGGAAATCGCTCCATGCGGGAGTTTCCGCGTAGAGTCTGTTCCTAGCAGCGCCTTCGATTCTATAGGAAAAGACCTTGTCGGCCGGAAGCCTCGCGGCGGAGATCCCTTGGCGCAGCCCGGAGACGATCGAGGTATAGAAAATCAAATCGAAGGGGTGGAGGAGCCCGACCTTCCGCACGTTGAGCTTCGACAGTTTAGGTGCAAAGCAGGATACCTGACTGTACCCGTCATACGTATCAAGGTCGATTTCCGCGAGTTCGGAGCTAAGTTCGTTCCAGTTCTTTCTGACGATTTCCAGTTCGGGCGGCACTGGAAAAAAGTCGCTGTAACCATGGGTGAGGATTGCTGCCAAGCCGCGCTTGAGCAAAGCTTTGTTGAGTTTAACCATCTATCGCAGCGTTTTTCTGAACCTGCTCGTTGAACCGCAGAGCTTACCAGAGCGTGGTTTCGGAAGGCTACGGGTGCTTTTTCCAACATGAGGTCCGTGCGCTTATTTGTGGCCAGGCTGGGGCGTTTGCGGGCGAGATGTTTCTCAGCGGCTAAAGGCGTTCTGGTTCCGGGCGGCTGGATGTCGCGGCCAAAGCCGCGATTCACAAGGCTAAAAGCCCACCTTCGGAATGCGAAGGATGCACCCCGACAGAGATATTCTTCGACTTCGCCCAGAATGACAACGGGGCCAGCAAGGCGGCGGAACCCACGACCCACAAGGGAACCGGCTGTCATCCCGAACCCGGTCGCGGCGTTTGCGAACGACGGTGAGGGATCTGCTTTTGAGTCTCGATAAGAGGTGCGGCGAGGTCTTGCCATGCGCGGTTCCGACGGTTGATGAGCCAGAGTTTCTTTTCACGGCGCCAAGCCTTGATTTCCTTCTCGCGGGCGATTGCGTCGCGAATGTCCGCGAATTCTTCGAAGTAAACCAAGCGAAAGATTCTGTAGCGCGTTGTGAATCCGGGAACGAGTCCTTGGCTGTGTTCGGCGAGGCGGCGTTGCAGATCGTTGGTTACGCCGATGTAGAGATTGCGTGAGCGGCTGGCGAGAATGTAGACGTAATAGGTGTGGTTCATATTCGGTCAGTCCGGAAAAGCAGATCCCTCACCCCGTCCCCCAAAAGTCGGGGGCCGGGTTCGGGATGACAGCCAAGCGGCGCGACGAGCGCGGCCGGGTTCGCAATGACAACGAGCCGACGCGACGAGAGCGGCTCGGTTCGGGATGATAACGAGAAGGAAGAAACGAAGAGCATCAGCGATTCTTCGCTCCTCCGCCCCGCCCGCGGCTTCTCTCTCGCGCGCTAGGATGCGCTCCCGATGCGGAGGGCGTCAAAGACAAAAGCAGATCCCTCACCCCCATTCGCAAAAAACGCGACTGGGTTCGGGATGACACCAAGGAGAGGGAGGCAAGAGCCTCACCGCCGTTCCCCCGGGAGGCGGGGGCCCGGGTTCGGGATGACAGCCAAACGGCGCGACAAGAGCGTCCGAGTCCGGGATAACAGCGTGGGTCGGTCGAAGGTTTGTGACCCCCAAAACTCCCGGACGATCAGTAACTGTAATTGATGATCAAATGAGCTTTGTTCGAGGTGCCGGTGCCCCAGGGCTGGCCGGTGTCGCGGCTCAAGGGCCAGGGGTTTTTCACCACGAGATCGAACCAGCCGGGGTCTTTCAGCAGGCTGCCGTCGATGGTGATTTGCAGTTCGCCGGGATTCACCACTTTGTAGGGCACCGGCGCGTCTTTGAAAAGCACCTGTGATTTGCGGACGAAGTTGAAGCCCTTGATGGTGACGGTGGCCGAAGGAGTTCCCTCGGTCAACATGACCGGCTCGATGGTTTCGATGGCGGGCTGCGGAGCTTCCACAGGATCGGGCAGCGCGGCGGGGCCCTTTCCTTGAGGGAACATTGATTTTCTAAAGGCTTCCGCCCACGCCAAACCTTCCACCGGAGGATTGTAGCCGGAGATTCTGCGGAAGGGATCGGAGTACCAGGGGTGATAGCCGAGCTCGACGACTTTGCCGTCGAAAATCACGGTGTCGATGGCGCGCAGGTTGGTGATGTCCGCGAGCGGATCCTGCTTCACGACGATCACGTCGGCGATTTTGCCAGCCTCGACGGTGCCCAGCTCTTTATCCTTATCGATCATCTGCGCCGACCACTTGGTGGCGCCCTGAATAATCTGCATGGGCTTAATTCCGGCTTCGGCATAGATCATCATCTCGTGGTGCATATTGATCCCGGGAACCTTGGTGGCGTTGGTATTGCCGCCGGGAGTGAGGTGGCCGCCCGCGTCCACAAACATTTTGTGGAAGCGCAGCGCGTTCTGAAATCCTTTCTCGCGGCGCTCGTGCACTTCGGGCGTCTCCGGAACGTTGTAGTCCGCGCATAGAGCGCCGCACCACGGCGGAATTCGGATGGCGTTGTAAGTGGCCATGGCGGTGACGGCGCGATCGGCGGGGTAATAGGCGGCGAGGTTGGGGTCGCTCAGCAACTGGCGATCTTCCTGCTCGAAGCGCGCCCAATCCTTGGGATAGCCGGGATACTGCATCTTGAAGGTGGGAGTGAGCGCGGTGCCGTGTTCCACCAAAAGCTGGATCAAGTCCTTGGCTTTGGCGTCGTCCATATCGGCCCAGACGTCGAGCTCATTGACGCCGCGGCCGGCGGGAGGAGTTTTCGCCACAGCCGCGGCAATGCCCACGGAGTGCGGGAAGTTGCGCGAGCCGAGCATGGCCGCTTCGCGCGGGCCGAGATTCGGCCCGGAGGGGCGGGTGAAGACGGGCTTGCCCGCCTTCTTGGCTTCGTCAAAGCCGGCTTGGTAATACTCGAGCGGCAGGCCGCCATCCTGGAAGATGATCATGTCCGCCCCGGCGGCGACGAAGGCTTTTACCAGATCGCGGGTCTCTTGCGCGGACTTGGGCGCGCGGCCAGGCGTCAGGGGCGTCTCGAAGCCGGTGTCTTTAGCGGAGCGGGTGACGATTTGAGACATCGCGGTGAAGGGGCGCGGGCCGATGAGTTTGCCGTGCAGGATGGCGTCGCGATGCGGCGCGCCGATCTCTCCGGAATTGCCGATGCCGATGGTCGAAGTGATGCCGAAGTTCAGCATCGGCTCGGCGTAATACCAGTTGTAGATGGTCTGCGCGTCCCAAAGGCCGGGGAGGATGAACTTGCCGTCGGCTTTTATCACCTGCACGCCGGCCGGGTAGGTGGCTTGGCCCTTGCGCGAAACGCTGGTGATGCGATTGCCCTGGATGATCACGACGGCGTCGCGCACCGGCGCGCCGCCGTTGCCGTCGATCAGGGTGCCGCCCTCGATGACGAGAGCGGCGGGTCGCGGAGCTGGCGCTTGGGCTTGGGCTTGTGCTTGTGCCGCGAGGCGGGGAGCGATTACGCAAATTGCGCAAAGGAGAGCGAGGAAAACGACAGGGACGAGACGGGCCGATCTGGTCAAGCTGGTCAAGATTTCTTCTCCTGGACGCAGGGACATGGGACGCGACGAAGACTGCTCGATTTCGGTCAGCGACTATGAATTAGAGGGAGGGCGGAGGGCAAGCGGGATTTTGGGGTACGCTCGGCCGAGAAACGCCTCAAGCGCACGTGAGTGCACAGCTAGGAGTGGCTGTGCCACTGAGCGAAAGGCCTCAGGTCTCGCCTGCGAAAGGCGCTGGCGCGACCTGAGCTACAGGCTGCGACTTTGTTGAACGCGCGAAAGCTCCTGTGGCTTTTTGAGCGCCGCGAAGCTCATCCTGTGGGTAGACGTCCGCGGCGGGACCTTGGCGCGAAGAGGTGAATCAGCGGGCGGTGGGGGTTGGGAGAGAGCGCAAATAGGCGACGATGGCTTGGGCGTCGGCGTGATTCAGATGGTAGATGTGCATGGGCGGCTGGATGGCGCGGCCGTTGGCGGCCTGGCCCATTTCTAGGACGCGCTCCATCTGCTCGTCGCTATAGCCGGGCAAGCCGGCGAGCGAAGGCGCAAACTGCGCCCAATTCTCGATGTGGCGCGAAGGCTGAATCCAGATGGGCGCGCCCTGAAGCCACTGGGAACGTTCGAGCTGCATATCGGCGTCGCGCGGCGTGTGGCATTCCGAGCATTTGGCGACCTCTTCGACGAGATAGCGGCCGTGCGCGAGCTGAGTATCGGCAGGTCGCGCATCGACGGCGCGGCCTGGCGCGGATTGCGCTCCGCGCAGAACGCGCGCCGATTCCGCGCCGAAAATCAGCAAGAGGCAAGTCGCCGTCAATAAAGTGGATTGCCAAGTTGATCGCATATTTAGCCTCGTTTCATTTACGCCAATATACGCCGGGCGGTTTTTCTCTACCACGTGGGCCACAGTACGCGCCCCGCCAAGCTATTAGATTACAGTGGAAGGGTCGAGGCTAAAGGAAAGTTCGAGGCGAAAGGCGCGAAAAAAAAGTGCCGGCCTTGGTTGCGGGAAGGCCGGCACCGGTGTGCACGGGTCAAAGGAAAGTCACTAAGCGTTAACGCGTGGGATACGTCGTGCCGTTGTTTGTATGGTTGCTCGCGGACTGGGTTATGGATGCGTCCATCTTACGAGCAAGGTCGAGGTGAGTTTGCAGTACGGGCACCGTCTGCTCAGCGTAGTTCTTTATGGCTTGGTCGTGGCCGTCCTTGGCTTCCTTCTGGAACTCGGCGACGTCCTTGGTGTGATCCTTCACCATGTCGCGTACATAGGCGCGATCGAAGGCTTCACCGTTAAGCTTGGCCAGGCGATCGTAAGTATCCTGGTCGGCTTTGTCGATGCCGGACGGCAAGGCCACGTCCTCTCGAGAAGCCGTGTTCTGTAGATCCTTCTCATTCTTGGAGTGATCCTGCACCATGCGCTTGCCGAAATCCCTCACGGCCGGATTTGTGCCTTTCTGCTCGGCAAGCTGCCCGAGCTTGACTTCCGCCATGTCCCCTTGCTCAGCCTTTTGCGCGAAGGCATCATCGGCGGGCGTCTTCGCGTTCGTCTGATCGGTGGTGCTGTAGACGCCCGGATTCGACTTCTCCGTCCCCTGCGGCTGGGGGTTGTATTGCGCAAAGGCCGGGCCAGCGCCCAACACCAATGCGAATGCTGCAACGCCGGTAATGAAGTTAAATTTGTTATGTTTATTTGCCATCGTAGGTTTACCTCCCTGGGGCAGTACCTGGCTCCAGCCTAGGGGCTGGGGCCCGCCGCAACCATCGGGTGATGCGGGTAAAGTCCGGGGCTAAGTGCTTCAAGATGCGGCGCGATGCAGGCGATTCAGGGGACGGATTTGTCTTCCATCATTGAGGTAGGCAACCCGAATCATTGACAAAGGCAACCGGGATGTGTAGTCTGCTGGCGGTTTCGTTTATGAAGCAAACTTCAGGAAGCTCCGCTCAGCCTTCTCTTCGCACAAGCGCCCCCACGGGCGGAAGCCTCTGTTGTTGTCGCCTGTAACGGCTGTCCGCTTTTCACCGGCAGATTCTCTCTGCCTCAGCTAAAAAACCCAGAATCAAGAAGTGGCTTGCGAATTGAGGATGCGAACGTGAAGGCGCAGAACGAATTCAGGCCCGGCCCAGTGCAAGCAATCGTTTTCTTCCCTGCCGAGAGTGCCTCCCGGCGCTGTCGCCGCTGTTGTTGATCCCTAACTAGAGCCGATAACGAATCGGCACGCCTGCGGTACTGCAAGAAAAATCTAATTTTTGGGGGGATCGAAATGGCTTTTCGCGGCAGAGGAACGCGTCTACGAGGGACAGTAAGGTTATTCGTGTCGGTGGCGGTCTTCTTGATCGCGGTCTGGGGCGCGCTCGGCGCGACGGCGGCGTGGGCGCAGGAAACTGCATCGATACGCGGGACGCTGAGCGATGCGACCGGAAGCGCCATCGCGGGCGGTAGGGTGCAGGTGAAAAATACCGAGACCGGGTTGGCACGCGTATTGACAACCGACGAGGCGGGACGCTATGAGGCGCCCGAGCTTCCTGTGGGAGCTTATGAGGTGACGGGCCAGAAGGCCGGGTTCCAGCCGGCGCGCGCCAAGTTGAAGCTGGACGTGGGACAAAGGGCCGGCGTTGACCTTGTGCTCTCGGTGGCGGAATTGCGACAGAGCATTCAGGTGCAAGAGACGGCGATCACGGCCGATGTGACCACCTCGGAGACCTCGGGGCTGGTTGGCGAGCGGCAGGTGAAAGATCTGCCCTTGAACGGCCGCAGCTACGACCGACTGCTGACGCTGAATCCGGGGGTGGTGAATTACACTTCGCAGCGCGCCGGAGGGACGGGCACATCGAACTCAGTGATTGGCAACATGTTTTCGGCGGCGGGCCGGAGGCCGCAGGAGAATCTTTACCTGCTCAACGGCGTGGAGTACACCAGCGCTTCGGAGATCAACAGCACGCCGGGAGGGGCGAGCGGGCAGCTTCTGGGCGTGGATGCGGTGAGGGAGTTCGCGGTGCAGACGGATAGCTACGGGGCGGAGTACGGCAAGCGTCCGGGCGCCCAGGTGAGCATTGTCACGGCTTCGGGCACGGATGCGCTGCATGGCAGCGCCTACGAATTTCTGCGCAACAATGCGTTCGACGCGCGGAACTTTTTCGATTTCGGCTCGATTCCGCAGTTTCAGCGCAACGAGTTTGGCGGTTCGCTGGGCGGCCCGATTAAGAAGGACAAGAGCTTTTTCTTCCTGAACTATGAAGGATTCCGGCAGAACCTGGACCTGAGCGACGTAACCCTGGTGCCGGACAGCAATCCCGCCGATCCCCTGGGTTGGGCGGCAGCCGTGCCCAGCATCAAGGCGCTCGAACCGCTGTGGCCGGTGTCCAACGGCCCGGTGCTGGGCGGCGGAATCGCCGAAGCTTTCACCAGTCCGAAGCAGCACATCAGCGAGGATTTCGCCAGCGGGCGATTCGATCAGACGTTCTCGGACAAGGATTCGCTGGCAGCCGTGTATACACTCGACGCCAGCATTGGCAATTCGCCCACCAACAATCCCATCAGCTACGACTACGTCACGGAACGCGAACAGGTGGCCAGCCTGAGCGAGACGCACGTGTTTTCGACCCGGCTGATCAACCGCGCCACCGTGGGATTCTCGCGCGGAGCGTTCTATTTCAACAGCTCGGTGACCGATGCAGCGCTCGAGAGCGGCGCGGGCTGGATCAACTCCGCGGCGCCGATCGGCGCGATCGTTGTCGGCGGCGGGACGACCTTGAATGGAGCGTCGGTAATTTCCAACGGAGGCACCAACGCGGGAAGCAATCTGAGCGCCATCCGCAACCTATTTACCATCAGCGATGAGGTCACGCTGACCCACGGCAAGCACCTGATCTCGGCCGGCGTGTGGCTTCAGCCGATCCAGGCCAACGACACGCTGGTGCAAGACCAATACGGGCAGGCGTCCTTCTCGAGCCTGGCCAGCTTTCTGGCGGGATCGGTGAGCACCTACACCTATGCGCCGGGCTATACGCCGCTGGGCTGGAGGACGTTCGAGGGCGCCTTCTTCGCGGAAGACAGCATCCGTTTGAAGCCGAACGTGGAGCTGACCATCGGGTTTCGCGGAGAATCCACCAATGGCTGGAACGAACAGTATGGCCGTGCTTCGAACTATCTCTTCAACGCCAACGGAGCGATCGAGACGCAACCGGCCGTTGGCAACTCGGCGCTGCCCGTGAACAATGCGAAATTCCTGCCGGAGCCGCGCGCGGCCATAGCCTGGTCACCCTTGCGGTCTAAGAAAACGGTGCTGCGAGCCAGCTTTGGGATGTATTACGACCTGCTCGACAATCTGAGCTACCGGTTAGATCAAGACCCGCCGTTCAACACCGTATATGCCGTGAAAGGAACGTCGTCGGGCCCGGCGAAGACGTTCAGCTATGCGACGATCGGCCCCGCGGCGAATTATTCGGCGCTTGGGTTCAACGATTCGGTGGTACCGAGCGGCGTGCAACCCAACTTGCAGACGCCGACGGTGGAATCCTACACGCTGAAAATCGAGCAGCAACTGCCCGGGGGAACGACGCTGAACATCGGCTATATCGGATCGCGCGGGTATCACGAATTGCTCTCCATCGACACGAACGTGCCGGCCGCGGCGTATCCCTATCCCACGCAAACGATCACGGCGACGAGCACGGGCCTGGCCAATCCCTCGGTGTGGAACACGACCAGCTGGAACTCGGAGGGAGTGAGCTCCTACAACGCGCTGCAATTGGACGTGAACCACCGGCTGGCGCACGGCTTGCAGATTCGCGGCGTGTACACCTACGGAAAGGCACTCGACGACGGCGACAGCCTGAATACCAGCGTGGCCACCAATTCGCCGGCGTTCGCGGCCGACCCGCTGAATCCCAGGCTGGACTATGGGCCCGCGGCGTTCGATATCCGGCATTCGGGTGTGATCAACGCGACCTACGATCTGCCTTTCGGCCGCGGCCTGAAAGCGTGGGAGCGGCAAATCGTGGGTGACTGGCAGCTCAGCGGGATCGAAACCGTGCAGTCCGGGCTGCCCTTCACGCCGCAACTTTCCTACAACCCGTCGAACGACGGCGACACGCGGAATCCGGTGCGGCCGTCGTGGAATCCGGCGTTCAGCGGGCCGGTGATTCTGGGCTTGCCGGGCGAATACTTCAACCCCAACGCTTTCATTCAGCCGGCTAGCGGAACCTACGGCAACGTGGGGCGCAACCTGCTCACCGGGCCCAGCCTGGCGACGCTGGATTTTTCCCTGGCGAAGAAATTCGCGATCAGCGAGCGAGTGGGCTTGCAGTTCCGCAGCGAGTTTTTCAACATTTTCAATAGGACGAACTTCAACAACCCGAATCCGGTGGTGTTCAGCGCCGCGGCGCCGGCACTGCCGTCGGTCACCGCGGGGGTGGTCACCTCTACCGCGACAACATCGCGGCAGATTCAGTTTGGGCTGAAGCTGCTCTGGTAGCTGGGACGCACAGCCAGGAGTGGCTGTGCCACTGAGGCGCTGATCGTCGGTGGAAAGATCCATGAGGGCGCAAAGTCTCAGGTCTCCCGCAAAATAGTCCAGATGGCGCGGTCGCCAAGTGGTAAGGCAAAGGTCTGCAAAACCTTTATCGGCGGTTCGATTCCGCCCCGCGCCTCCAAAACTTATCTGCTAAATGGCCTTCGTGAGTAGCGTGTTGTAGGTCGTGATCTCCTCAATTGATGCGGTCGCTTTGACCTTTTTGCTTCCACATCGACCTCCACTCCTTTCCGCATTGCGTTTTTCAACCCTTTCTCAGTTTATTAGCCTTCCATTCCCAATTTAGGTCGTTGCAGATCCGAACTACGTTGCTCGCCGCCCTTATCGGATTTCTAGAAACAATCGAAACGCAGCGGGGATTCATACAGATACCGACTCTTTTTCTGCTCTTAGTTTCAAGGTGGAACAACAAGCGGTCTTCAGTGTTTTTGGCACGCAGGTTGCAATACCGATTCAGCCTCAGAGTTCATGAAACGAGGGGCGCGTGACTAAGTGGCTCGTCTTCGGTTTGCTTGGCTTGGTGACGCTCGTCACTGATCCCCCGATATCCAGCGGCGCCTTAGACAGCACGATATTCGTGGATGGGGTGAAATATCAGTGTACTGCGGCGGGCATTCAAGCCGCACTGGATACTGGAGGCAAAAACGCCCACATCATACTTCCACCACAAACCTGCGCGATCTCTGTCGAGTCGAATCCGTTGTTTGCCTATGACGGAAGCTGGATTCAGGGCTCCGGCAAATTCTCGACGGTGATCCAGCGTGCAAACGGCGGCCGCGCCAACAATTCGATTTTTGTAGTTCAAAACGGTGGTGGCTACGGAGTCATCGGCAACGTCAGGTTCTCCGACTTCACGATTGATGGGAACCAGTCCAATCAAACCGGCGGCAGTGACACCATCCAAGGCGGCGCGGTCAGCCAGTTCACCGTCCAGAACATGCGCCTCATCAACTCCTGGAATAACGGTATAGGGTTGTTTACTGGAGGAACAAGTACCGCTTCTGACATCCTGATCGAAAACAGCGATTTTGAAGCGAACGCCACCAGGGCCGGATGCGGCGCCGGCCAATGCGCGGACATCCGCATCGCTCAGCCGTTGCGAGTCAGGATACTGAACAACCGCTCCGACTCCAGCCAAGGGCTAGCCTTGTTCCAGTCCAACGTCGGCGTTGGGACGGTAGACATTGCCCACAACATCGTCAATGCCTGTCTTGGATACGGCATTGCTCTCGGTGGTGGGACGCCTGGCGCAACAGGAGTCAGAATAATCGGAAACACTCTCAATTGCCCAAACGGCACGGCTAACCCGGTCGATCTGGCGGCCTGGGATGACCTACAAGTAATTGGGAACGAGGTCTGGGCAGGTCCCACGACTGGCTTAGGGATTGACGATCTTCCGCCGGCGCTTAGGGTGGGTGTGACCGCGAACCGCATCCACGGCAATCCGGCTGGGCCTATCACCGGTGCCTGTATTTCTTTGGGCGGCTCCGACGACACGATCACGGCCAACCTGTGCGACAACTCCAGCGGAGCGGGAATCTGTCTCTGCGTTGGGGCCAGCAGCCAAACCCACGGCGTCACCATTATCGGCAACATCGTAAAAAACGGAAGTCGAGCAAGTAGCGGCGCTAAAGCTGGCATCGAGGCCTTCATCGCTCCAGGCGGTGCCGGCTCCCTGTCTGGAGTGGTGATCTCCGGAAATCGCGCCTATGACGACCAAGGGTCTCCAACTCAAGGGTGGGGCATCGGTTTGGCTGTGGCCGGGCAGACGACCGGATACTCCGACATCACCATAAAAGGAAACGACGTTCGCGGAAATAAAACTGCGGGCATGTTCAATGGGACATCGGGCGCAACCGGAATGCTCATTGTCGAGAACCCCGGCGGTATTTCTTTGACCGTTGGCACCCTTCCCGCAGCGGCTTCTAGCGCCGGATTGTGGATGCCTGTTGGCGATTCGACGGCCGTCCGTGCAGAAGGCCAAACATGCGTGGGAGGTAGCTCCAATCCGGCCTGGGCCTTCTCGAACGGCAGCCTATGGAAATGTTTCTGATGCTGCTTGCATGTCGGACGGCAAGCGACAAGCTGCTGGGTGAACTGCAGTATTTTAGCTCTTCTTAATTGGCAGTGCGACGTAGTCCGTCCCGATTTGAAACTTCTGAGCCAAAAATCATCCTCAAAGCGGTTCCGCAGCCGATTTCCCGTTCCTTATGTCCACGCAACAGAGAGTCTTAATCGGGCCGCGGATATGGCGAACTTCGTGCCTACAGATACGCAGGGTTAGAAATTGCGTGGGACGGAAAGGCCAAATGAATGTGCAAAGCCCTCTTGGTTGCTTGCGTTCTTGCCGTAGGCCCGCTTAGCGTTCATGCAGGTCCAAAGCGCAGCTTGACTGCTTTTCCGCGAGCGGTCGGACGTACGGCGGAAAATATGGTCACGTTTAGAGATCGATCTTTGGCCTTCCACGAATGGCTCTTGATCGGGGCCGCACTCGCCAGCGCGGGAAGCTCCATCGACCTGTATCATCGCTGCCCCACGTGCACTGAGAGAGACAGGTTTTTCTATGGCTCGCGTCCCGCTGCGGGCCGGTTGATCGGGCTTGAGCTTCTGGGCGGCATGGGGTACTCGACCATACAACAAGTATTATGGGAATCTTCGTACAGCGAAGATCATTCTCGCGAGATGCGCTTTTTCGAGCGTTGGACGCCTACCATCGCGCCTGTGTTGGGATATGCGTGGTGTATCCATCACAACATACGGATTCCTTCAGATGGCTCTCGGAATTAGGGGAGTCTCTAAACTGTTGTGCCTCCATTAGAATCCTGTTCTGTCAGAATTCTCCGCGTTGATAACTCTGTATTTGAGGCTCACGCTTTCGAGCAGCTGTCGGCCACGTCCGCTGCCTACTTCCTTGCTTTGAGGATGTGAGGGATTTCTAAGACTAATACGCACACGAGTTCCTGTGTGCTGTTTCGTCAGCCTCTTATGGAACACCGCGTGTTCGCGCGCCTAGACATTGGGTGGCCACGTTCGCCCTCCGCTTGACTCGGCGACGGTCAACACGGGACCAGTATTAAAACGTAGTCAACTAATGCTTCGATTTAGAAGTTCGGCCACTTCATGCGCGACAGCATCGGCGCTGGCGCCGTAAAACGTTTTCGCCTCGGTAGCGTCATCCGCAGGCAGTTGAACTCTGAATTTTCCTCCCCACGCGGCTGGCCCAGATACAAGCTCTTCGATCCGAAGAATGCGAGATTGATTTCCGATCTGCACTTCATACCGATGATGCCTAAGCAACAGAAACATTCGCGCCCGGCTCCGTTTGAACGCCAAACCCCATTCCAGTATGCTCCGAACACATTAAGGCGGTGCGCGTGTTTAACGAGGCGCACTCTCGCTCCTACAAAACTCCTGTCGCTGGGTTCGTAACTGCCCCGACTCCAGGACCCGGTAATTGATTCTGATTAGATAATCACGCTAGCTGACTCGCCGTCTAGACTATCGTTAGATACTAACTTTCGAACCGATGCATTTGTTTGTAATAATTCAGAATGGATGTTATGGGGTGATGTCTCCGTACTCACGCAGTTTTCTATACAGGGTGGTCTTGCCCATTCCCAGTATTCGGGCGGCGGTAATTTTGTTTCCATTCGCCTGTCGAAGGGCACGAAGGATGCAGCGGCGCTCCAATTTAGCAAGAGGCATCAGTTCGTCCAAATCCGTATCTGTTTCGGTGCTGTTTTGTAGGTTCGTCGGTAAGTCAGTCGCATCCAATCTGCTACCCGAGCCCAGCGCAACCGCTCGCTCGATTACGTTTTCCAATTCGCGCACATTCCCCGGCCAGTTATAAGCCATCAAGCAGCGCATCGCATCTTCAGAAACAAGAGTAATCTCACGCTCGTTGCTGAATTTTGCGAGGAAGTGTTCGACGAGCCCCGCGATGTCACTCTTGCGGGTGCGCAGAGCCGGAAGCTTAATCTCCACGACGTTGAGCCTAAAATAAAGGTCCTGGCGAAAGGTACCCTTCTTTATGGCAACCAAGAGATCGAGATTTGTGGCTGCGATTATTCTGACGTTTACAGATACACGGTCCGTGGAGCCGACTGGCCTGATCTCCCTCTCTTGCAGAGCACGGAGCAATCGAGTTTGCTGCAATATAGGAAGCTCGCCGATTTCATCCAGGAAGAGCGTACCGTTATCGGCAATCTTGAACAGTCCGGGGTTGGAACGATCAGCCCCGGTGAACGCACCTACTGTGTGGCCGAACAGCTCTGATTCAATAAGGCCAGAGACTAGCGTCGAACAGTCTACTGGTACAAAGGGTTTGCGATTTCGCGTGCCTAGCGTGTGAATGGAACGCGAGACTAACTCCTTCCCGGTGCCGGTTTCTCCTGTAATCAAGACAGGGAAGTCATACTGACTAACTCTATGAATGAGCCTATAGACTTCCTGCATGGAAGGCGAGAGCAGTAGCCCGCCGACCCTTTGGTAAAGGATCGGAGGTTCGGAAGGTCGCATTTGCGATTTTATGCTTGTGGGTTCCCCTGGCCCCTGAGAAAGCGACATAGTTCACCGCCTCAACCGGGGAGGACAACGGTTGCGCGGAGTGTAAATAACTACAAATAACTAACAAGTCCGTTTAATCGTGTACGTACTTCTACGTACGTAGCTCAGGCCGGGCTAAGTAAATTCGTTTGAATTGCATATCTCACGAGACCAGCGACCGACTTCAGGCGGAGCTTGAGCATGATCCGTGCCCGATGGGTTTCAACAGTCCTGACGTTGATGCCAAGCGTGTTTGCGACTTCTTTATTGGTGAGGCTTTCTGCAAGGAGACGGACAATCTCTCGTTCTCTAGGAGAGAGTTTCCTTTCACCTAATCCTGTTGCAGTTGGTTTTTGCGCTGCTTTCAATTCTTCGGACGCTTTCAATCGGGAGGCAATACTTGAGAACACGTTGTTGTAGCGCCCGATCGCCAGCCTTAGGGCAAGTAATTCTTTTCTGCTATCTCGGCGGTCGCCGTTCGAATTTCGCTGTCGATCAGAATTTCGAAAGAAATTCTCCAAGACAATTTGTAACTGACTCGTCTCTCGACCGAGTTGGAGAATCAGCTTTTTGGAAACATCGGAGTTACCCTGCTGGCTGTTCGTCAGGCCGAGGCGACCCACGACTTGTCGATTCTCAGATTGAGGTTTCATGCCTCCATGTTTTGCAGTTTAATTGCCGTCTATACCCAGCTAAGTTATTGGTGTTAAGTAAGTTAGAATGGATAGAAACTATCCTTGGGAGGCTATCTGTCCACTCCGTGGGCAGGTGCTCACAAGGACTACAATCCCGGACCAATGGAGAAATCCATGGGTAGAGGTATTGGCACAACAGCGGAGACGGTTCCACATCCTCGGCCGCCGCGGGGGAAGGACACTTCCAATCCGCCAGGGGTATGCGATGTGACGGGGCTGTTCGAAAGACGAGAGATTTGCAAACTGGTGACAAGCGTATGACAAGTCCGAATCGCGGCTCGGCCTAGGATCACAAGCCAAGCAGGTCAGAGGAGGTTCCGGACCCAATCACTCCGACTGATGCTGACCTCCCTCTGCTGCTGACTTCCCCAAGGAGAGATCAATATGATGCAGGTTTGGAGGACCGCAGTCGCCGCTTGCGTGGGCCTAGTTTTTCTTATGGTTTCGGCACCGGCCCAAGCACAATATCGCCTGACCATTCTAGTTTCGAATCAAACCGACGATCACGCCCCGAACACCGATCCACTACTGGTCAACGCCTGGGGAATAGCCCGAAGCGCCACATCGCCTTGGTGGGTGAGCGATAACATCTCAGGATGGTCCACTCTCTACAATGCAACCGGAACACCACAGTCACTCAAGGTTTTGATTCCTACCGCCGGAAACGGACCGGTCATGCCGACAGGCCTGAACGGCCCTGGCACACCGACGGGAGTCGTTAACAACGGAGCGTCGACGGATTTCGAGATTGAGGGCAAGGGCGCAAGTTTCATTTTTGCGACGCTGGATGGCACGATCAGCGCCTTTTCGGGGGGCACGAACAAAAACCTGGCGATCATCGCGGTGGACAACTCTTCCAAGAAAGCATCGTACACAGGCTTGGCCATCACCAGCAACGCCCCGGGAAGCAACTTCCTCTACGCAGCGGACAACGCGAACAATCATGTGGATATGTTCGACCGGACCTATACTTTGGTGAAGTCGTTTGGCGATCCGTCGATCCCATCGCGCTTCTCGGTATTTGGCATCCAGGACATCAATGGCCAGGTTTACGTCACGTATGCGGCGACGAACGGGAGCGCCGACGGGTTCGTAGACGTATTCAAGGAAGATGGCACCCTGGTGGGGACGCTGATCGAAGGATGGCCGCTCAATCAGCCCTGGGGCATCACCCTCGCTCCCAGCAATTTTGGGCCGCTGAGCAACACCCTGCTGGTTTCCAACAACCCCATCGACGGAGACATCAACGCGTTCGATCCCAAAACCGGGAAGTTTGTGGGCACCATAAGGAACCAGTTCGGGGAGAGGATTATCTTCAACCAACCCTGGGGCATTGCCTTCGGTGGCGGAGCTACAAACAACGGAGCGACAAACGAACTGTTCGTCGCGGTAGGCCCGGGCCTTGCAGGACAAAACGAAAACGCCGGTATCTTTGCATCCATCGTCTTCGATCCAGGTCACGATCACGAGGGCCGCTGGTAGGAGGCGTTTTCTTCACGGGCTGATTGGATAAGAACGAAGGCTCCGATCCCGAGCCGGGTAAGCTTTGGTTGAGGACCGAAGCCCTCGGAGGGAAAGGAGCCTTCCGTGATTCCGATTGGATGTGGCGCGAAGGGAAAACGCCATCTCTCCATTTCAGGCGGCTGAACCAACACAGGCGCACGGTCTTGGGACTCGAATGATGGAAGTCACCGCGCTCTCCTCCTACGATTTCTCGCTCGAGCACCGATGAGTAACTCCGCTTGTGCCGCCAATTTGCAGGAGTTCCCCGGCGCGTTTGTCATGGCCGCGCCATCGGCACGTAGACAAATTGTTAGGAGGACTAATCGGCGGGGGTGCGGTTGGGCTGGTGAACTTCGCGGGCCATGGCGTCAAGCGATCCGGTTTGGGTACGTGGGAATCTGATCAGAAAGACCGTGCCCGATTCGGAAGTGCGCTCGACGCTAATGGAGCCGTAGTGGTCGTGGATGATTTTGCTGACGATGGCCAGGCCCAGCCCGGTGCCATTGGACTTGCCCTCGCTGATAAAGGGATCGAACAGGGTGCCGCGAATTCCCGGCGGGATGCCCATGCCGTCGTCGGCGACGCGCACCTCGAACGAATTGCCCGAATTGCCGATCTCGATCTCAATCCTGCCGCGCTCGGAAGTGGCTTCGCAGGCGTTGAGCAAAAGATTAAAGAAAGCGCGCTCGATTTTGCGCGAGTCGAAAACGCCGGTGGTATCGGCGGGCGCCTGAATGGAGATGGACCGCTTGCGGAATTCGGGCCGCGCCAGAACGGAATCCACGGCAGACCTGACGACCAATTCGAGCGAGGCGGTTGCCAGAGATAACGTGCGATGCTCGCGCGCGAGCTCGCGCAAGGAGTCCAGCAGTTCGGTCATCTGTTCCGAGGCGATCTTGATCTCCTGGAAGATTTCGTCGCGATCGAGCTTGAGCTGGTCGGCTTCGTAAAGAAATTCGGCATTGGCAACCACGGCGGCCAGGGAATGGCGCAGGTCGTGCGAGATCGAGCTGGCGGCCCTTCCCAAGGCCGCGATTTGCTCGGTTTCGATCTGGCGGCGCTGGAGAGCAAGCAGGTCGCCGCGCATCCTGGAGAACGTCGTGCCCAGTTCCATGACTTCGGTGCTGCCGCGCGGCGTGATCGAGAAGGTGTAATCGCCGCGAGCCAGGGCGCGCACGGCCGCCAGCAGGTTATCCATCGGTTTGGTAATGGTCCCGGCCACGAAGCTGAGCACCAGCGTTGCGAAGACGAGAGCGGAGATGCCCAGCGCGAGAATGGTGCGATCCAGTTTGCCGATGAAGCTCATGGGGCGGCGCAAAGGAATCAGCACGAAGCATTGCACGGGCATGTGCGGATCGGCGTGGAGCGAAACCGCGGCCACCTCGTAGGGCTCGGCGGCGAGATCGACTTCGCGCGTGCTCGAATCCAAGAGCGCGGTGTATTGACCGAGATGCTCTTGGAGTTCGCTCTCTTCGCGGGCCGATAGCGTGGAAGCGATGACTTTGTCGCTGGTGACCAAGACGATCTTGCCGCCGGCCACCAGCGCAAGCTGCTCCGCGACCGTGGAATCCACCTGATAGCCGATGGCCAGCTCGCCGAGCTGCTTGACGTCGGCGCCGGAGCCGGCCGTAATGGGGCGCATGAAGACCCAGTAGAGCTGATCGTCGGCATACCACCAGGCGGCATCCTCATCGCCGCCGAGCGACTTGGCCAGGTCCTGGCCGACGTCGGCGCTATCCAGCGATTTCCTGGAGTGCAGCGCCATCATTTCGGCTTTGGGATCGGCGAGAACGAAAAGATCGCTGCCGGCCAGCTGCCAGAAAGGAAGCGAACCGTCGCGAATCGTGGGAGCATGATGCGTGGTCATTAGCGCCTTCAGCGTAGGCAGCTCGGCCAGCATCGCCGTGGTGCGGGAGAGCTGGTCCTGGCGCTGATTTTCCACGCTCTCGAAGGCACGCACGGACGCCGCCACGCTTTCGCGCACTTGATCATCGATCTCCGCGCGCACGGTGTGGCGCACGATGAGGAGCATCGCGCCGGTGAGGGCGCAGATGATCAGGAGCGTGGAGATCAGTAGTTGCGTCTTTAAGCGCAGGCGGGACATGGTGGTGGTTGGCTAGTTGCCCTTCCCCGCGGCGGCATGGCCCGGCACGAACTTGTATCCGGCCCCGTGCATGGTGAGGAAGAACCGCGGATTGGCGGGATCCGGTTCGAGCTTCTGGCGCAAGCGAAGGATATGGTTGTCCACGGTGCGAGTAGAGGGATAGTTGTGGTAGCCCCAGACTTCGTTCAACAACTCCTCGCGCGAAATCACTTTTCCCGGCCAGCGCGCCAGATAGTGCAGGAGCTTGAACTCCTGGGCGGTCATGGCGATGAGCTTGCCGCCGCGGGTGGCTTCCATGCTGGTGAAATCGATCTGCACGCCGTTCAGGAAGAGCAACTCATGATCCACGACCTCGGCGGCGACGCGAGAGACGGTGCGCGCCTGGGCGGCGGTGCGGCGCATGGCCCGGCGCACGCGGGCGAGCAATTCACGCGGGCTGAAGGGCTTGGTGACGTAATCGTCGGCGCCCAATTCGAGCAGCAGCACTTTATCTTCAATCTCGGCATTGGCGCTGAGGACCACAATCGGCACCGACGGCATGTGCGCCTTGAACGCGCGGCAAAGGTCCTTGCCGGAAAGCTTGGGCAGCTTCAAATCGAGCACCACGATGCTGGGCGTCTGCTTCTTGAAGCTTTCCAGCCCTTCGACGCCATCGGAGGCGATCTGCACGCCGAGCGAATCAGCCTCGAAGAGGCGCTGCAGCGTTCTCTGCATGGCCCGGCTATCTTCGATTACTAAAACGGTGTCCATATAGTTCCTCGCCGTTCTTCAGTGTCCTTTCTTCCCGTTCGTCTTCATGTTCGGAACGCGGGCCTCAATTCAGTTCGCTGGCCTCTCTTTAATATGCCGGTGATGACGCCCTGGGATCGTAGTCATTCCCGTATTTGTCTTTGTGCGACCGGTCATGTATCGAGACCGGAATCGACACCGGCGGGAGCACATTTTCGGCGGCGCTGACCTCGATGTTCTTCGCGGCATCGGTGAATTCGGGCGCGGCGTTTTCATACCAGACGTGCATTTTGTATCGCCCGGCGGGAACCTGAGGAATCAGCACGCGGCCGCTTTTATCGGAGATGCCGAAGAGATCCGAATTCACGGTAAGAATCACCGCAGTCATCTGCGGATGGATATTGCAAAACAAAAACGACGGGCCGGGCCTGTCGAAAACGACTTGCTTCTCGGATCCAGCCTGGTAGAGGCCGAGATCAAAACGCTTGCCTTGATAGAGCGAAAAGACGTTGTGGAACCAGGGATCGAGATTAGGGAAATCGACGATGCTGCCGAGCGGCACGACCAACAGCTCCGGCTCGAATGTTTTGTTTTGCTGCACCATGCGGAAGTGAGTCCTGGAGGACGCGGGTCTCGAAATCGTCGAAATCGCGTCTGGCGCGCCGAGAGTTGCCAGCCAGATGGCAACGCGAGAAGCGTCGGAGGCAACGCGGCCGGAGCCATTCTCAACCAGGCGCACTTTGCCCGAAACATCGATCTTCGGCGCGGCCGTGTCAAACGACGAGTCTTCGGGAATGGCGCCGCTGCCGCGGGAAGCGTGGCCGGCATTAGAAAAGCCGCCAACCGGCTGCAAAGCAACAGCCGCCAGCAAAGTCGCGATGAGAACTGGTTTGAGCATGGTTAAAACAGAAACCCCGCCGCCAAGCCGACCTGGCCGGCCAGGTTCGGTGCGCCAGAAATCGCGCCGGTATTGAAACGGCGATACTCGGCGGAAAAAAGCAGATCGCCGCGGGGCCGGAAGATGTAGTTGAAGAAAAAGACGCGATTGCTGGGAGGAATGGTCAGCAGCAAGGGATCGAATTGCGCCGCGGCACGCAATCGCTCTGCATCTCTTTCTCCCAATCCGGCAGCCAGGTTGAATTCGCTGCGGCTATTCAGCGTGAACTTAAGCTGCGACCAGCCCCCGATTACGGGAATGCCGGCGAGAGTTGGCGCGGTAACGTAGAGATAATGCGTGTAATCCGTAGATGCGACGGCGGGAAGGGCCAGGCCGCCAAAACCGTCCAGGCCCTTCCCGCTGAAAAAGGCGCCGCTCACTTGCAGCTTCGCGGGCAGCGGGAACTTCCAGTCGGCAAGGAGGCCGGAAGCCGAGATGGCCTTTCCTGGGAAGCTCAAGGGCGCGTAGATCCCCGAAAACCCGAAGGAGATGGCGCGATCTTCCGTTCTGTTGTTCCCGGATAGGCGCACGGCGTAGACAGGTTGCCTGGAAGCTTCGCCGGGAGTGGGTGCGCGATCCTGCGAGCTGGTCACGGCATAGCCCACCGAATCCAGGAATCCCCCCTCGAGTTTCAGTTCCGCCGAATCGAGGTCAAATCTACGCTCCGCGCGAAGATCGGGGGTCCAATTCCAAAGATTGCCGGCCGATGCAAAGGCGGGAACGGCGAGCGAGAGGTAAGACGTGGGAGAGTTGGGCGCAAAGAAAGGCGTCTCCAGGCCGCCGGTGATGGAGGCACTGCGCCAATCGAACTGCACCCGCGCGATGCGCAAACCCATGATGCCGGCGCCGTAGCCGTAGGGCCCCGCAGTCCCATTCAGGAAATCCACTTGCAAGTCCGCGCTCGTATTTGCTCCGAAGACGCGCGGTCCGATGCCCCTCAGTCCCAGAAGCGATTGCCGGAAAGACGCGGAGAGGCTGCCGGAGCCGTTCGCTGCCACGGCGATCGCTGTGCTGGGAGCGTCCAGGTTATCGACTTGACCGGAGGTGTCGAACACGTTGAATAGCGCAACGCCGGAAATGGTAAGGCGATACTTGGAAGCACTGGCCACCTTTACTTGCTCGTGCTCTGCCACCCGGGCGTTCAGGACCTGCCAATCGTCTTCGCTGATCTGCGCGGGAGGCGCGCCCGCGGCGGGAGCTTGCGGATTGGCGGCGGGTGAGGCAGATTCGCCGGCGGCGGTTGCAGCAGTGGCTGTGCCCGGAGCGCCTTGGGCGCCCTGGGCTCGGAGAACCTCCCCGAGCATCTCTCGGAGCTGCTGAATTTCCGCTTGAGACTGCTGCAGCTGGCTCTGCATCTGCTCGATCGAATGCGTCAGCGCGTCAATCTTCGTCTCGATATTTGCCTCGATATTGGCACCCGGTTCAGCTTGGCCTTCGGCGGGAGGTTGGCTCGCCGGCCCTTGTGCGCAGGCCGGCACAACCGCGAACGCCAGGAGGCACAGCGATGGCCAGAACGAGCGGAGCGGTTGTTGGAGAATGGCACGCATCAGGCACTCCTCTGTCGCAATGAATGGAAGGGGCGGACAGGCGAAGCTATCACATTTGGAGAGAACGGGGCTGATGTCGCGGAGCTAAAAGCAGGGGCACGCGGCGGGTTCCCTAGGCGGCGGACGTGAACACACGGCGAGTGCGCTCGGTCGTCTATCAGTGCTCTGCTCATGATCGCAAATCGCCGCATTACATCGCCTGGGCCGGAAAAATCCTTTGGTTCTAGATGCTTAAAACGTGGTGAAGGTCTACTTTACGGTAGAAGCGAGCCATGAAGCCGCCTCGGGACAAACAGATTACCGGCTGTTGACAAAAAAGTGACAAAGTTCCAGGCAGTACGGCCCTCGTCGTCCCGGGTCTACTTCATTGCTGGCGTTCGCTTACGGCGCGCCGGCACAGACAGCGTCGACAGGGGACAGCTTCGGAAGCGAAAGCTTCGGCCGCGCGGCGCTCCGCAGGATTTTGCGAAGGCGCATGCGGGCCTTGTGGAGCTGCGATTTGGATGTGCCGATGGAGCAGCCCAGCGCCTGGGCGATTTCGTGATGTTCGTAGCCGAGAACGTCGTGCAGAACAAAAGCCCTTCTGTATCCGGGCGGCAATTCTCCCAGGGCGCGTTCGAGGTTCAATCTGTCCACCAGGCCGGAGACGCCGGAGTCGACGGTTCCCATTTCCCTGGCTGGCAAAGTCTCGCCGTCCATCTCGAACGGGGCGTCGAGCGGCGTCTCGTTCACATGCTTCACGCGCCGCCGCATCAACACGATGTTGACGGCCAAGCGGTGCAGCCAGGTGGAGAACGCCGACTCCGCGCGAAAGGTGTGAATCTTGCGGAACACTTGCAGGAAGGCCTCCTGCGTCAGATCCTCGGCGAGGGGTGGGTTTCCCGTCATGCGCAGGCAAACGGCGTAGACGCGCCGGCTGTGTTTGGCATAGAGATGCTCGAACGCCGCCGCGTCACCCGACTGTGCGAGCCGAATGATTTCCAGTTCGGTCCGCTCGCCGAGCGGTGTTGGCTTCGGGGGAGCATCGGCCGCCGAGGCCGGTAAAGCCGAGAGGAGTTCCTGGTCCCACGTAATCGTACTCACGAGATCGCCACCTTTAGGGCCGCAGCACCCTGGTTATCGTTGCTTCGAGTTCGCTCTACGGCAGTTCGGGAAAAGCCGAGACATGCCCCCGGCAGTTCGTCCAAACTCAAGAGAAATGCTAGGGGATTCGAGAGGGGATATTTGTCACGAAAGCGTCAAATGCATGTCACGGGCCCGCAAATTTGGCGAAGCTGGGGCGTAGGCCGGGGGTAGAAGCCACAAAAAAGCGTCTCAGCAGGAGCTTCCCAAAGAGACCTGCGATTTCGTAAAGCGTCAGCGAGCTAAACGGGGATAGCGGTGCCTTGAATCAGCTTGGCGTCGTCACTGCACAGAAAGAGGATGACCCGAGCGATATCGCGCGGCTTGGGCCATTTCGCGAAATCGGCGTTGGGCATGGCTTTGCGGTTCTCTTCGGTATCGATGATACTCGGGAGAATCGAGTTCGCGCGGACGCCCGTATCCTTCAGATCCGCGGCCAGCGAATCGATCGTGGCCACAGCCGCCGCCTTGGACGCGACATATGCCGCCGCGGAGCCGGCATGATCGATTGCCGCCATCGAGGCCACGTTGACGATTGCGCCGCGCCCCTGCTTCAGCATCACGGGAACGACGGAACGCGCCAGCAGATAACCTGAAAAGAAGTTCAGCGATAGCATCTGCTGGAAGACCTTCGGATCGGTCTCCCAAAGCTTCTGCCCAGCCGCGTAGCCGCCGACGGCATTGGTCATGGCGTCCAAGCGTCCGTGCTTGGCGGTGATGGCGGCCACAAGCTGATGAACGGCGCCGTCGTCGGTAACATCGGCGGCATGGCCCTCGAGACGAGAAACGAGGGAGCCTGCCGCGGAACGCAAAGCTTCGAACTCTTGTTGGCTCCGGTAAGGGACAGCAACCGTGGCACCTTCTTCCAGAAAAGCGACACTTACGGCACGGCCCAAGCCGCCGGTGCCTCCGGCCACCAACACGACCTGTCCGGCGAATCGTTCACTCACTGCGGCCCCGCTCCCAAACGCTCATGCGGCCCGTTCCTCAAGAAATCAGAGCCTACACCAGTTTTGCTGTGACGACGAGGCGCGCCGCCGCATCGAAGCGAAAAGCGGCTGTGAAAATCAGGCAAAAGCTGTATGTGCAGCCCGGCCTGAAGCGTAGTACGACACAGGCTGATTCCCGCAATTGAGGGCCAATCACCGAGGATCCTCTTGAGTTCAAGGTCGGGTCGAGTTCAATAGGTCGGAAAAGCCAGTAAAGGCGTCAGCCGCCGCATCAGACTGTTGCCCGCGTTCACGCCCTTGACTTCACGTTTTGATCAGAGAGTTCGAGAACCACACAACGCAGGAGGCAGCCATGAGCACGAATGTAGTCCCCGCTAAGGCCACGAGCGTCGCTCGAGTGGACATGAAGGTCGAGGTCGTGGTCATCCCGGTCTCGGATGTCGACCGCGCCGCGCAGTTCTATCTCAGGCTGGGGTGGCGGCAGGACGTCACGCCCCCGGGCTCGGGCATCGTGCAGCTTACCCCGCACGGCTCGTCGTGTTCGGTTCAATTCGGTGCGGACCTCACGTCAGCCGCGCCCGGTTCAGCCAAATCGTACCTGATCGTTTCCGACATCGAGGACGCTCGGAAGAAGCTCGTGGCCGCCGGCATCGAGGTGAGCGATATCTTCCACATCGGCCCGGGCGGGCGCATCAGCGGTCCGGATCCCGGGCACGGCAGCTACTCTTCGCGCGCCACGTTCAGCGATCCGGACGGCAACGTCTGGCTGCTGCAAGAGGTCACCAGCCGGCTTCCGGGGCGCATCGATTCGGACGTGACTTCGTTCTGCTCGGCAAGCGACCTGGCGAGCGCGCTTCGGCGCGCGGAGGCCGCGCACGGCCAGCACGAAAAGCGCATCGGCGCGACGGATCCGAACTGGCCCGACTGGTACGCCAAATACATGGCGGCGGAGCAGGCTGGGACGGAGCTGCCCACGTGAATGACTACAACGTCATCGTCATGGGCGGCGGCTCGCCAGGCGAACACTGCGCCGGCGCGCTGGCCGAAGGCGGCCTGCGGGTCGCGCTCGTCGAGCGCGAACTGGTGGGCGGCGAGTGCTCCTACTGGGCGTGCATTCCGTCGAAGACGCTGCTTCGCCCCGGCGAGGCCGTCCACGCCGCGCGTGACGCGGCGGCAACGGCCGAAGTCGACGTCGGCGCGGCGCTCGCCTGGCGCGACCTCATGGTCTCGAACTACTCCGACGCCGGCCAGCAGCGCTGGCTGGCCGATCGCCGCATAGCTCTGCTTCGCGGCCGAGGCCGGCTCGCGGGCACGGGCGTGGTGGAGGTGGACGGAGTCCGCCACACCGCGGATCACGTCGTGCTGGCCAACGGCGCGGACCCCGTCATGCCGCCCGTTCCCGGCCTGCGCGAACTCGAGGGCATCTGGACAAACCGCGAGATCAGCGGAATGAAGGCGGTCCCGCGACGCCTGCTGGTGCTGGGCGGCGGTCCGGTGGGAGTGGAGATGGCCCAGGCTGTGCGCCGGCTGGGCGGCGCAGTCACCATCGTGGAGAGGTCCACGCATCTGCTTTCCCGCGAGCCGGCCGCGCTGGGCGAAGCGCTCGGCGAAGTGTTTCGCCGCGAGGGAATCGGCGTGGCGCTCAGCGCAAATGCGACCGCGGCTCGGCGCGAGGGCGACGACTATGTGCTGAAGCTCGACGACGGGCGCGAACTTCGCGGCGACCGCCTGCTGGTCGCCACCGGCCGTCGCCCGCGCGTCGATGGCATCGGGCTGGAGACGGTGGGTATTGCCGTGAACAAGCGCGGAGTCCCGGTGGACGCGCGCCTGCGGGTGGGCGACCGGCTGTGGGCCATCGGAGATGTCACCGGAATCTGGCAACTGACGCACGTCGGCAAGTACCAGGGCGAGGTCGTGGCGTCGAACATTCTCGGCGTGCCGCGCGAGGCCAACTACGAGGCCGTGCCGCGCGTTGTTTACACCGATCCGCAGGCGGCCGCGGTGGGCGCAAGCGAGGCGCGCTTCAGCGCGACCGCCGCGCTGAAGGACGTGCCCAAGACCGCCACCTACACGCGAGCCTTCGCGGAGTCAAACGGGTTCCTCACGCTATTGAGCGACGGCGAGCGGCTGACGGGCGCCTACGCGCTGGGCCCGGAGGCGGGCGAGTGGCTGCAGCAGGCCACGCTGGCCATCCGCGCTCACGTGCCGCTCGCGGTGCTGCGCGACACGATCCAGCCGTTCCCAACCTTCTCGGAGATTTTCGTCGACGCGCTCCACGCCCTGCATGGCGAGGCGGCAGTGCGTAAGGCAGGGGCGCCATGAACGCGATCGCGGCGATCCGCCCCGGCGCCGCCATCGGCGGCGGCTCGCCGGGCAAGCAGTGCATCCTGACGTAACGAAGGAGACAACCATGAGCACAAACGTAGTCCCAACTAAGGCCGCGAGCGTCGCCAGAGCGGGACTCGCCGGGCAGAAGGTCGTGGTGATCGGCGGCAGCTCGGGGATCGGGCTGGAGACGGCTAGGCAAGCACGGTCCGAGAGCGCCGACGTGATTGTGGCCGGCCGCGACCCGGAGCGCCTGGAGCGCGCCGCACGCGAACTCGGCGCGCTGAGCAGCGCGGCGTTTGACGCCACCGACTTCGCGCGCCTCGAGCAGTTCTTCGACGGGCTGCCGACGCCGATCGACCACGTGCTGGTCACCGGCCCGGGCCCCTACTATTCGACCTTGGCGGAGTTCGACTTTGACAAGGGGCGCCGAGACGTGGAATCCCACCTTTTCCTGCCGATCCAGGTAGCACGCCTGGCGGCAAAAAAGGCTCGCCCGGGAGGGACTTTGCTCTTCATGAGCGGCACAGGCGGCCGCCACACAGGGCTAGGGATGGCCCTCATGGGGGCTCTGACCGCCGCGCTGCCGGCCCTGACGAAGGACCTGGCGCTCGAGCTCGCGCCCGTACGCGTGAACCTAATCGCGGCGGGCTTTGTGGATTCGCCGCTCTCGGCATCGCTGCTCGGCGATCAGCTGGAGGCGCGCCGCGAGCAACTGCGTAAGACGCTGCCGATCAGGCGCGTGGTCGGCCCGGCCGACATCGCCGCTCTCGCCGTCCACCTCATGACCAACACAGCGGTCACCGGCGCAACCTACGACATCGACGGCGGCGAGCAACTCGTGGACGGGTGAGGCCATGGCTTCAAATACGCGGAAAACGGCAATCGTGACGGGCGGGTCACAAGGCATCGGGGCGGGTGTGGTGAAGGCCTTTTTAGACCGGGGCTACAACGTGGTGGCGAATTCTCGAAAGATCACCAAGTCGGGCGCGTTCGAGGCGACAGACCAGCTGGCATTGGTTGACGGCAACATTGCCGAAGCGGAAACGGCGAAGAAGATCTGCGAAGCTGCCAAGAAGAAATTCGGATCGATCGACGCGCTGGTAAACAACGCCGGCATCTATTTCGCGAAGCCCTTCACGGATTATACCGGCGGCGATCTGCGGTCTCTTTTCTCCGTCAATATCGAAGGCTTTCTCTTCATCAGCCAACTGGCGATCGAGCAGATGCTGGCTCAGAACACCGGCGGAAGCATCGTCAATCTCTCCACGGCTCAGGTGAATCATCCGATCGCGGGAGTAAACTCCACGGTTGCGATGATCACCAAAGGGGGCCTCGAAGCAGTGACGCGCAGCCTGGCGATGGAATATGCCAAACACGGCATACGCGTGAATGCCGTGGCGCCGGGCGTTGTGGATACGTCCATGCACGACGGTCAGCCCAAGGATTTTCTCAAGACGCTGCAGCCGATGGGACAGATTACCCGCGTGAAAGACATCGTGGACGCGATCGTTTATCTGACCGAAGCCGGTCAAGTGACCGGTGAGGTGCTGCACGTGGACGGCGGCGCGCACGTGGGCAAATGGTAACTCGCGACCCCCATCAATGACCCAACGTCAATGAAAGGAAGCTCCCATGGAACACGCGACTTTTTATCGCACCAAGCAGATCGATGGGCTCTCCATCTTTTACCGAGAGGCCGGCCCAAAAGACGCGCCAACGCTTCTGCTGCTGCACGGGCTTCCCTCCTCGTCGCGGATGTTCGAGCCTCTCTTTGCGCGGCTTTCAGATCGTTATCACCTGGTTGCGCCCGATTACCCGGGCTTCGGACACAGCGAATGGCCGGACCCGAAAAGTTTCGCGTACACGTTCGATCGCTACGCGGGGATCGTGAACCGCTTCACCGAAGCGCTCGAGCTCCCGCGCTATACGCTTTACATGCAGGATTACGGCGGGCCGGTGGGTTTTCGCATGGCCTTAGCCCATCCGGAGCGGATCGAGGCTCTTATCGTTCAGGACGCGGTGGCGCACAACGAAGGCCTGGGCGCGAATTGGAAGCCACGGCGTGCGTTTTGGGCCGATCGCGCCCCCAACGAAGGCGCGCTACGCACCAATCTCCTTTCGCTCCCGACGACGCGCGCGCGCCACGTCGGTGACGATCCCAACCTTGAGCGGCATAACCCTGATCTCTGGACCGATGAATATTATTTTCTCAACCAGCCCGGCCAGGCCGAAATTCAAAGCGACCTCTTCTACGACTATCGAACCAACGTAGACGCCTACCCGAAATGGCAGGCATGGATGCGCGAGAAGCAGCCGCGCCTGCTGGTGATCTGGGGCAAGTATGAAAGCTCGTTCGATCCCTCAGAGCCGGAAGCCTATCGTCGCGACGTGCCGACGGCCGAAGTGCACGTCGTCGACGGAGGGCATTTCGCATTGGATACAGCGGCAGATGAGATCGCCGCATTGGTGCGAGAGTTCCTCAAGACCCCCGCAAACGTGAATCCGGCCCTCTCGGGCCGGGCTCACGGAGCGTGACTCTGTGCGCAGCGCAGGCTTGACCGCATATAACGACGCGAGGGCGCACATGAACGACAATAAATCGATTCGCACGGCCGGGCCATCTCACGCGGGCCCGCGCACGCGCGCCAGAGCTAAAGCAAAAATTACCGTGCAGAGTTCCGAAGCCAAGCCCTACGACCAAACTGCGAGCCCGGCGCTCCTGGAGCTGCATCTCAGCGAAACGTTCAGCGGAGCGCTTCCGGCGCTCAATGTTTGCATTGGTTTGGGCCGCGTTTCGACGACGGTTCACTTCGGGCATTTTTCTTACGGTTCCCAAGTTGCACCACAATGCAGCAACGCTAAAATCTGGGTTCTGTAATCTGCTGAATTATTGGGATTTGGTCGGGGCGTCCGGATTTGAACCGGAGGCCTCCTGCGCCCAAGGCAGGCGCGCTACCAGGCTGCGCTACGCCCCGACATGAAGTACATAAAGATTATAAAGGACTTCCCAACAGAACTGTTGCTCCATCTGACCAATTTCGCCTCCAACTGTGCCAAAACTGTGCCAAATAGATTTCACTGAACCATCGCTGTGCCAGAATCCAACGGCATTTCATTGGCCTGCCGGTCTACCTAGTGTCCGGTCGAATTCAAATCGCTGGGGAGTAGAAACGGTCCATCTCCCGCGATTGCCAGTTGATCTCGGAATGCACTAATGGCAAGTGGCGTGAGCGGAACCTCAGCGATTCCGTTCGGAGTCTTGGAGTCCGGTATCCAAACAACCGCGTGCCTCGCGATAACGCGCGAGATCCATTTCCGCCTGTTTCAGAAGCGCTTGATCACGTTGGAGCTGTCCCTGATCTTGCTGCAGTTGCGCCTCGTACGGTCTAGGGTCGATGTCAATGAGGGGATCGCCGCGATGCACGATCTGACCCTCGACATAATGAACCGCAACGACCTGCCCGTTTACTTGGCTGTAGAGATTGACAGTCGCCAGAGGTGTGACCGTTCCGATTGCTTCGATATACTGACCGATGTTGCCTTGGCGCACAGTGGCTGTTCTGATGTTTGGCGTTGGCATTTGATCGACGGTGATCTGGGCCCCGCGTGGATTTTTGTGTATCAGTGCATAGACGACGACTCCAGCGAGCGTCAGAAGCGCAACTGAAACCAGCGCACGCATGCGATTGCGCGGCGGCGACGACGGAGGTGCCGGGGGAGCTTTTTTTTACGTCTCGGACACCACTGTCTGTTGCTCAATCATCACTCTTTTCTCCTCAGCGGCTCTATTGCTGCCGCACGCTCTCCATGCCGGCCAGCGAAAACGCCACGACGTGCTCGGCAATAGCCCTGCGCTGTTCCTCGTCTTCGAGTTTCAGGTCCGGAGATAACCGCGAGAGCATCGGCCTCGACCGCATGTAATGCACGACTTGGCCGACCACGCTATGCACGCACATCCGCGTGCATGGGTCATCGGCGCTGCGCCCGATCAACTTGCCCACAAGCGTGAGGAACCAAAGGTAATTGGCTCCCATTGCTTCCGTCACCAAGTCGAGCGCTGGCGTGGGCTGCGCCATTTCATGCGCCATGATGCGGGCGAACCAGGCGGTTCTGCCGCCCTCGCGCATCCTTTCGAACCACTCGTAGATCAGCATTCTGAAAGCGGCGCTCGCGTCTGATAAATGAGCCATCCTTCCATCCCCCGCCGCCTGTAGCGCGAATATCGAAGACCTAAGGACCTCGGTGTAGAGGCCCAACTTGTCGCCGAAGTGATAATTCACCGCAGCTCCGTTGGTTCCTGCTCGCGAGCAGATCTCCCGCACGGTTGCCTCCTGAAACCCGCGTTCCGCAAACACCTGACCGGCCGCTTCGACGAGCTTCTCTCGCGTTTCATCGAACGCCGCCTGACCGCCCGTACGCCTAGCCCTCATGCTCGCCGCTCGAACATCCGTTTCAAACTGACAGTTCAAACGATGGCAATAACTCTTTCCAAAGAGGGGCATACCGATAAGTCGCTGATTCAGCGACAGATAGCAGACGAACCTGTTCACCGTGAGCTGTTATAAGGTTAGAATTGTCAATGGCTCGTTGACAGTTGAAGGGCGGGATGGAATAGTCAACGAAACCGAAGGATCATGCTCATCGGTTTGGTTGCAGTAGACTCTTCCCACTTCTCCGTGTCGCTATTTCGAATCGTGTTATGAGCGAAGATCTGGAAAAAACGTACAACGGCAAGAGCGGCGCTGAATCCCTGCGGCAGCAAAATGAGCGGCTGGAGTTGCTACTCAAGCTGACAAACAGCATCACCTCGAACCTGACGCTAAACGAGGTGCTACATAAGGTCGCGTCGAATGTGCGTGAGGTGATGCACTGCGATGCGGCCAATATTGCGTTGCCTGCTGACCGACCCAGGAACGTTCCGCCTCCATGCTTTGGATTTTCCTGGCAGTAAGGGATTCTTCAAAGAAGAGCAGATCATCACCCCGACTGACGACAGTCCGCCGAAGCGTGCATTGGCTACCTTGAAACCGGTGAGCGGGCGAGTGACTTCTACGCGCGCAGCCGCTGAAGGCCTGAAGATGGTCTGCTTCATTCCGTTGGTGAATCATGGCCGCGCATTGGGGTACATGTCACTTGCGCGCGCGACGGACGACGCATTTACCCACGAGGATGTCGAATTCCTCAGCCAGGCTGCGGGTCAGATCGCTATCGCCATTGATAATGCTTTGGCATACGAAGAGATTTCAAAACTGAAAGATAAACTCGCGCAAGAGAAGCTTTATCTTGAAGAGGAAATCCGCAGTGAGATGGACTTCGAGCAGATCGTTGGGAACAGCCCGGCGCTTAAGCACGTCCTGCAACTGGTCGAGACGGTAGCCGCTAGCGATTCCACGGTTTTACTTCTAGGCGAAACCGGAACCGGTAAGGAACTGATCGCACGCGCAATTCACGAGCGCAGTCGCCGGAAGCAGCGAACGTTCGTCAAACTCAATTGCGCCGCAATACCAACGGGCTTGCTCGAAAGCGAGCTGTTTGGGCACGAAAAGGGCGCTTTTACTGGTGCGATTAGCCAAAAGATCGGGCGAATGGAATTGGCGGATCAGGGCACGCTGTTTCTGGACGAGGTTGGAGATATTCCGGTCGAAATCCAGCCGAAACTGCTGCGTGTGCTGCAAGAGCGAGAATTCGAGCGGTTGGGCAGTACGCAAACACGCAAAGTCAACATTCGCCTGATTGCGGCAACGAATCGCGACCTGGAGAAAATGGTCGCCAACCGGGAATTCCGCAGCGACCTATATCTACCGACTGAATGTCTTTCCGATTCGTATTCCGCCGCTGCGGGAACGCCGGGAAGACATTCCCCTGCTGGTGAGTTACTTCGTCCAGAAGTTCGCCAAGCAAATGCAGAAGAAAATTGATTCTATTCCTGTCGCTGTAATGAAGGGGCTGACGGCTTGGGAATGGCCGGGAAACGTCCGCGAATTGGAGAATTTTGTTGAGCGCGCGGTGATCCTCACGCACGGCAACTCGCTCGTGGCGCCGCTTTCGGAATTGCGGGGACCGGTCATTGATTCACCGCGTCCGGCGGCCGCGCAGGACGATATTGCCCGAATTGTAAGAGAGACGATCAATGCTCTCGGCAACACAAGAAGATCTTGCGGACGAACATTCTAGAAAGCAGCGCAAGGAGATCGTGCGAGCGCTTACTGAAAGCAAGGGACGGGTTGGCGGCGCCGATGGAGCTGCTGCGCAAATGGGTATCAATCGTACAACCCTGCTCGCCCGAATGAAGAAGTTCGGAATCGACCCGAGACAGTATGGTTGAAATGCCGTCCTTCTTGAGTTTTCGTATCACCCCTTAAAGTCGCCCCTCAATTCGGTCTCTCTCTGACGCTGTCAATTCTGCTTTGACACGGTTGACTCTCGACAGACCTCCTCCGAATCGCGCATTGAAAACTCATGGGTTTACAGGCTTCCACGTTTGGAACGCCCGTTGCCTTACCTCAAGTGCGAGATAACGGCCCTTGTTGAAGATCACGATCGTCGATTCGGATAAGGAGCGACGGTTGATTTTAGAAGGCAAACTCATCGCTCCCTGGACCACGGAACTTCGAAGGGCGTGCGACGAAGCGAGACAGAGCCTGCGCGGCCGTGAAATCGGTCTTGATTTGAAGAACCTGACCGTCATCAGCCAGGAAGGTGAAAACCTGCTCGCCGCGTTGATGAAAGAAGGAATCAAGGTTCGCGGCTGTGGTGTATTCGCAAGAGAGGTTCTCCGGAAACTGCGTAGCAGAGCCCGTGCACGGTCGTAACTGACATTTCTCACGAAAGGAGAACGAAAATGAATACCGAAGTAACAGTTCATCCGAAGCTGCAGCATTATGGGCTCGTCACCGCCAACCTGGACGCCATGACCCAATGGTACGGGAAAGTGCTGGGCATGGCTGTCAATCACCGCTCGAAGATCCCGGCGATAGCGCGCATAACACATCAGGGGCCGCCGTTTTCCGCTTTTGCGTTCGTCAGCAATGACGAGATGGATCATCGTATCGTCTTCTTCGAAATGCCGAAGGTCGTGGTCGATCCGGACAAACGCCAGCACACGGGCCTGCAGCATGTCGCTTTTCAATGCGACAACCTGGACGAGTTATTGGGCACCTACGTCCGGCTGAAGAATTTAGGGATCACGCCCCTCTGGGCAGCTGACCACGGGTCGGAACTTCGTTCTACTGGCAAGATCCTGAACGGAACGTGGTCGAAATTTACGTCAACAACTTTGGCAGCCCGTGGACGGCTACGGAGTTCATGAAATCGGGCCAAGCCGGAATACCCGCTCAGATCGACCCGGAAAAGCTCGTCGCGGCGCGCTAGACCGGCGCATCGCCTTGGGAATTGCACGAGCGTGCCATGGCCAAGGAGTTTGCTCCCGCAGAAGCGTTCGATCCAGCGACGCGGTTCTGAAAATTGCTAGTGCACGTCCCGCGTGTCCGAAGGACGTAATTTTCGGTGCAGCCGAGTTGTTAGGGCCGAAGTGTCAGGGATTTTGGGCAGGAGAAGTCGTCTTGAACTCAGTAAAACCTCAAATCAAGGAGGCAGTAAAAATGGGCAATCCAGTCTTCGAACCGTTCACGCCGCAGAACACCACAATCATGATGGTGGATTACTCCCTGGGGTTTTTGAACAGCTTCCGGTCGCACAACATCAACGAACACATCACAGCCACAGTCGCCCTCGCCAAAACTGCTTTAGGCCTTCGCTCGGGGCTAGTGGTCAATCTCGGCGCAGGCCAAACGCCCTATCCACAACTGGTCAAAGCGCTCGGCGATTATCCGATCATTTATCGCGGGGGCGAGTACAACGCCCTCGACAATCCGAAGGTCCTGGAAGCGGTCAAAAAAACTGGCCGCCAGCGCCTCGCAATCGCCGGAATTTCCACCGATGGTTGCATTATCGAGACTGCGATGGGGGCGCTTCGGCTTGGCTACACAGTGGGTGTCGTTGAGGATGCCACTGCGGGCCATTCCCGCGAAACCCACGACAGCTGCATGCGGCGGATGGCGCAAGCCGGGGTTGTGCCGCTCACCTGGTTGAGCCTCGCGACCGAATTCCAAATGAACTGGGAAAACAAAGAAACTGCCCAGGCGTACTTTGGCCTGATCGCCGAGGCTGACCCAGGACTCACCGCAAACATTCAGGCCGAACACGCGACAGTCGGCAAGGGGAAGTAAGTTTCCAGCGCACCGATGCCGTCTTAAACGAGCGCCAACAGCGATTGAGGCAATCGGGAGCAGGCCCGGTCGCCTCAATCGCACAGAGATCGACCGGTTGAAAGCAACGATACCTGAGGGATAAATCATGCCGCACTTCCTAATCCAATTCAGTTACGCATCGCGCTCGATCAGGGGGTTGGTCGATCGGCCGGATGTAGATCATGTGGGACAGGCTTCGGCAATGGTTGGGTCGCTCGGCGGAAATCTTCTCGGCTATTGGTACTCGTTCGGGGAGTTCGATGGTGTAGCGCTGATCGAGGCGCCTGATAACAGCGTCCCTGCTGCAGTTGCCATGGCCATTGGCGGCACTGGCGAGGTATCCCGCCTTGAGACAACAGTGTTGCTGAGCATGGACGAAGCGCGCGCTGCGATGCAGAAAGCAGCGACCGCGACCCATTTGCCGGCCGGCGACAAGGCAGAACGAATGGACGTCGAAACCGTTTGAGGTGGAAAGAGAAGCTTCATCTATCACTACAAGTTAAACGGTCCGGGAGAGGAGGACTTATGGCAAAGCAAGCGGTGGTTAAGCAGTTGGAATCGAAGCAGGCAAACCGGAGCGAAAGCAGCCCCGCGCACCAGGAGATTGCCGCTTTGGCGTATTCACTCTGGCAAGCCAGAGGCTGTCCTGAAGGAAGTCCCGAAGAGGATTGGCTCAACGCCGAGCGCGCGTTGAACGAACAGCAAGGCCTAAGTACTCAAGAATAGAGTCCACGGCGGTGAGCAAAGTAAGACAGCGGCACTGATCCCGCTCCGCGAAAGGGGGATTGATGAGCACAGGAACTCAGCAGTTAAGAGCGCCAATCGTTACTCCAAAGGGGATCACCGAGATAGCGGACGACGTCTGGGTAATTCCGGACTCGGATCACACGCCGCTCGTTCCGAACATCGGGATCATCGTCGGAGGGCGCGCCACTCTCGTCATCGACACTGGCTTTGGCGCGGATAACGCGCGCGCCGTAATGCAAGAGGCGCGACAGCTGAGCGCCGGACGCCCGGTTTATCTAACCCATACTCACTGCCACCCGGAGCATGGCTTCGGTGCAAACGTCGTCGCTGGAGAGGTGACGATTGTCTACAACGAGGCGCAGTGGAATGAGCTACAGGAAAAAGGTCGTGTCCTTCTGCATATGTTCAGGAACCAGATCCCTTCCCTGGCCCCGATGCTCGACGGTGTCGAGTTCGTCCATCCACAACTACTCTACGCAGGATCGCTGAAGCTCGATCTTGGCGATGGACAAATCGTCGAGTTTAGCGAGTTCGGCGGAGCGCATTCGCGAGGCGACCAGGCAGTCCTTGTTCGGAAATCCCAGGTCGTGTTGTTCGCTGGCGATCTGATCGAGGAGCGTTACTTCGGAATTCTCGGCGACAGCGAATCGCATGTACTTCCGTGGATTGACCGGCTCAGCCACTTCGAGGAGCTCGAACCGCAGATTGTGGTTCCTGGGCACGGCCACATGGGCGGCCCGGAACTGATCACTAATTATCGCGCGTACTTTGAGCATGCCAAGCATCGTGCGGATGAACTTCGTACAGCCGGCAAACTGTCAGAGGCCGACATCATCGAGCGCGTTACCGCCGAGTTGCTCGACCTGCATCCCGACTGGGACAACCGGAATTGGGCAAGAAAAGCGGTAGAAGATCTCGCATGGCCATCGCGGGCGTGAATCGAGGAGACGTTATGAAGAACTCTGAGCTTATTTCCTTCGGCCAGGTTCACTTGGAGATCCGCGATCTCAAGCAGTCGGTGAACTTCTGGCACGATCTCGTCGGTCTAAACCGGCTCGATGAGACGGATGAATACGCCGCGCTGGGAATCGATGGTGCCCCGCTCATTGTGCTGCACCGGTCAGCCACGCGGCCAATGCAGCACGGCTACAGCGGCTTGTATCACCTCGCCATACATCTGCCGAACGAGCCAGAGCTTGCACGCGTACTTGCTCGGGTGCGGGCTTCCGGTCATCGATTCGGAGCGACCGATCACATCGTCGCGAAATCGGTTTACCTGAATGATCCGGATGGAATCGGTTTGGAAATCGCATTCGAGACACCGGAGCGCGTTCGTTCCTACCGATGGGATAGAGGAGCCGAGCGGCCGTTGGTCATCGATTCGGATGGCCGACGACGAGATGGCGTTGAACCGCTCGCCATCCAAGATGTACTTGCAAAGCTCCCGGACAGCGACGTCTTGAGGCCGCTTCCCTCCGGCACAACCGTTGGGCATCTGCACTTGCAAGTTGCAGACCTCGAGGCTTCTTACCGGTTCTACAGCGACCGCATCGGGCTAGTCCCGAATCTGTACGCGCCATGGGCGGGCTACGGCGATCTGGGTGCCGCTGGGCAGGTCGCTCATCGTATCGCCCTCAACACTTGGCAAGGAGTGGGCGTCCCACCAAGACCATTAGGGATGGCGGGTATGCGCAGCTTCACCATGCGGTTTGAATCGCCGGAATGCCTCAGGGATGCCGTCGATAAAATCGGCAACGCCGAATTGCGCGATGGCGAGTATCTAGCGCGCGATCCTGACGGCAATACGATCACGATGCTTTAGGAGGTCGCGATGAGAACATCCGCCGCGCGCACGCGAGTCTCGAGCAAAACGCTGACCGTATTTTCCGTTGTTGGCTTTCTACTGGCTGCTGCTCAGCCGGCGTGTGCCCAAGCCGACAGGGTGACATCCGCTCAGGCCGACACAGCAGTGTCAGACAATGACTCTCACAGCAGCGCGACAGCATCGGACGCGCCCGCCCAAACCAACGGGCCAGCGGCGCAGACACCCGGAACGACGCATCCCGAAATTAACTGGTTCTACAGATCGCAGGAGGACTGGTCTGTGCTGGCCGACCCCGCGCTCCGCACCGATCCATTCGATCCGATCAAGTACATCCCGCTTAGCTCCGACCCACAGACATATCTCTCGTTCGGACTCACGATTCGGGAGCGGTTCGAATCGGTCTCTTTCTTCATGGCGCCTGTAGTTCAGCCCGACAATTACTTGCTTGACCGGGTGCAGTTGCACGCCGATCTACATCTCGGGCCTCATGTGAGGATCTTCACGCAGGCAGTCGACGCACGAGCTCCTTGGAAACGCGTGCTCGGGCCTATCGATCAGGACAGATTCGATCTTGAGCAAGCATTCCTTGAAATCAGCGTTCCGGCGGGAAAGGGCACCCTGGGTATCACCGTCGGGCGCCTGGAGCCCTTTTTTGATCTGCAGCGGTTTGCTTCTGTACAAGAAGGCCCGAATGTGTGGCAGCCGTTTGATTCTGTCGACGCCAGCTACACGCGGGGGGATTGGACAGCTGTAGCGTTCTATGCCCAGCCCGTGAATACGCTTGATAATCGTAGCTCCCTCTTCTCTACCAGTTCAAAAGCCCTCAGCCTCAGCGGCGCGCGTTTCGAGCGCCGCAAGATCGGTCCTGGAAAGCTGTCACTCTTTGCTGCCGGGTTGCGCAACGACAATGCCTCCTACCTGACCGCTGCCGGACACGAACTACGCGACGTCATCGACGTGCACTACGCGGGACGGGCGGCGGGCTGGGATTGGGATGCGGAGGGCATGGGGCAGTTGGGCAGTGTGGGAGACAAGAAAATTCGCGCGTGGGGCGGCGGCGCCCTATTCGGCTACACGTGGGCGTCCCGGCCCTGGTCGCTCCGGCTTGGGTTTCAGTTCGATGCTGCCTCGGGCGACAACAATCCGAAGGGCAATACGTTAGGCACCTTTAACCCACTGTTTCCGAATGGATTTTACGAGATGCTCTCCGGCTATCCTGGTTATGCGAATTTCGTGCACGTGAGATTCCCGATGATGGTGCATCCCACGAAAGGAATCTCCGTGCTGCTTGACGCGGGTTCCTTATGGCGCATGACCACCGCTGACGCCGTGTACTTTCTGCCGGCGATCCCAGTGCTCGGCACTGCTGGCGTGGGTGGCGCCTACTCCGGCACCTATGGCCAAATCCGGCTTGACTGGCGGATTTCGCGGCATCTGACCGCTGCCCTCGACAACGAGTACTTCGCGCAGAGTCAATCGCTTCGGCAGGCGGGCGCGCGCAATGGGCGTTACACCGGCGTAGAACTCAATTTCGGAATCTAGCGCCGTGCCCGCGCTGGTCAGAAAGTCTTGGAAAACTTCGGAATAACTCCCGAGCAATATGCCTCAACAGCACATCTGTTTGTTTATCGGCGTGCGTCCTGGATAACAGCTCTTATAACGCAAATCCCTCCCTACCCTCTCTATGTCAATCGTCGCTTGACAGAATTGACTGTCAACAGCGCTTCTGCTGACCGTGTGTTGAAACTAAGGCACTTTGCACGCTCTCGCGTTTGGCACGTACGGTGCGTTTAAGACGCATGAGACCGGACGCAGCGCCGGCAAGAAGGAGAAAAAGCCATGAGTACCAGCTTGGAAGGCGTGAGCCTGCATGTCGCAGATGTAGAGAAATCGGTCGTCTTTTATTCAAAACTGCCGGGCGCCCGCCTCATCATGCACCGTGTGGGTGAGTTCGCAAAGTTCCGCGTCGGTGACGGACATATTCAGGTGGTTGCGATTGCACAAACAGAGAAGAGCTTCCACATCGAGATGGATGCCCCAGATCTGCATGCGCTTTACGACGAACTAAAGGCCGCCGGCATCGATCCGGATGAACCCCCGACGAAGCGGTTTTTCGGCAGGACCAATTTCCGCGTACACGATCCAGACGGCAATATCCTTGAGTTCGATACGACAGAAATGTAATGGAGGCGGCGCATTCCCAGCTCAACAGAGGCACAGAGTTGCCCAATAACGTTCAGGCTGGGTTAGAAAGGCAGGTGAGTACAACATGAGTTCCGGCAATGCACTCGCCCTCTCAGAACAACGAACGGAACAGAGGACAGAACCCAGGCTCTTGGATACCGGAGCACCTGCGGGGCAGGGGCCGCAAAAGGGATTGGCACGGAAAGTGTTGCACGTGCTCGGGGAACCGAGAGTTCGCGCTGTTTTGGAGCGGACAGACGATTTCGCAGACCGGTACCTGGATGCAGCAGTTCGCCCAAGGCTGGGTGGTCACGACTCTGGCCGGGTCCGCACTCGCACTGGCGTCGGTCAACTTCGCGGCCTCGATCCCGATGTTGATCCTGATGCCGTTCGGCGGGGTTGCTGCGGATCGCATGGAGAGGCGTCGGATCCTGCTAGTTACGCAGTCTGTTATGGCTATGCTCGCCGTGCTGCTAGGTGTGCTGATCCGGGTACATCACCTCCGCCTCTGGCACATCTGGGGCGTAGCGCTCCTGCTCGGTCTCGCCACTGCCTACGATCTGCCGGCATACCAGTCGTTCTACCCGCAACTCGTCGAAACGGAGGATCTACCCCAGGCCATCTCGCTCAACCAGGCTACCTTCCACGGTTCCCGTATACTCGGCCCGGCCATTGCCTCTTGGTGTGTGGCCCTTTGGGGACTGGCGGCCGCCTTTTTTGCCAATGGCGCGAGCTTCCTCGCCGTGATTAGCAGTCTGCTGCTGATAAAGCCCAGGGCCGCTACCGCTACAAGCCCACTGAAAACGCGCCAATTTATGGCGGAGGGAGTGCGGTATGTCCGGGAGCGCCAAAACATCCTGGCTCTGTTCGGACTCACCGCTATCACCACGATATTCGTGTTCCCGAACGTGGCGGTCCTCATGCCGTTCTACGTGAAGTACGTGCTTCATGTCGGACCGACCGGCCTCGGCTGGATAATGGCAGTTTCGGGCGTCGGCGCATTGCTGGGCGCCACGTCTCTGCTCGTCCTCCCGCGCAGCGTTCGCATCGGGTGGATCATGACCGCAATCGTCATGGTTACCCTCACGCTCTCCGCGCTCGGATGGTCTCGCCACCTGCCTCTGTCTGTAGCAGCGGCAGCGATCGCCTCGTTCGGCGTCGCCAGTTCGCTCGGTTTAGCATCAATCATGGTTCAGGAGACTGTTCCCGACGCGCTGCGTGGCCGAGTGATGAGTCTCTACGCGTTGGCTTTCACCGGCGTGATGCCGTTTGCGGCGTTGGGTGTCGCACGGCTGGCCGATGTAATCGGAATGCGCCGCGAGATTTTATTTGCCGCCGTGGCCTATGCCATCTGCGGCATGCTATTGATGCCAATGCTTCGCAGAACCAATCGCGAGACGCACCCTGACGCGGCACAGGGGCACGCCGAGAAAGATTCAACTTGACCCATATAGCCGCTTTCCCGAGTTGCCTTAGCGAGGTGCGGACCCGCCACTTATGCTCTCCAGCAAACCCGCGCAGGACGACTCGACGCGATCTTTACGTCGCCATTTTGTGGGGCGTAGCCCGGGCATCGCAAAAGCAGGCGCGTCCTGGAGTGAACCCCTATTGTGAGACACTTCTTGGCGGTCACACTCCCAAAACCCCTCCGTCGTGGGCAAGTGCTCCCCCGGATCAACCTGTAACCGGAGAGGCAATCTCCTTGGGCTGCGGTGCCGAGAGCCCTCAGTCCTGCGGCTCACTTTCGGCTTGGGCTATCATGCAGGCGGAGCGAATCGAGCGGATGAGCGAGAAGAATGAAGCGGTCCTTCGGAAGACGCCACTCTTTGCGAATCTCACGGACACAGAGTTGAGCGCATTGGCCAGGCTAGTCAGTAACAGGCGTTTTGAGCGCGGCGCACTATTGTTCAACGAGGGTGACCCGTGCACAGGTCTTTTTCTTGTGGCTTCGGGCAGGATTCGGATTTTCAAGCTGTCGCCGTCGGGTCGCGAGCAAGTTCTGGCCGTGGAAGGGCCGGGGAGTTCTTTCGCAGAGCTTCCGGTGTTTGATGGGGGTAATTATCCTGCCTCGGCGTCTGCGTTGGAGGACGCCGAAGTGCTCTTCATTTCGCGCAAGGATTTTCAGAATTTCTGCCGCGAACATCCAGATGTAGCGCTCAAAGTGATTGCCGTAGTTGGTTCACGACTGCGACGCTTGGTCGGAATCATCGAAGACTTGTCATTCACGACGGTAAGGCACCGATTGATCGCCCTCATCCTAAGACTAGCCCAGGCAAGCGGAACGACCTCGAAAGAGGGCGTCCACGTGGAACTCACAAAGACCCATCAAGACCTGGCGGCAGAATTAGGAACAGTGCGAGAGCTTGTATCACGCAATCTGGGCCGACTTCAGGCTGAGGGGTTCCTAGAAGTGGACGGTCGCAAAATCATAGTCAAGGACCTCGCAGGCCTAAGGCGCGAACAGGCAATTTCTGAGTAATTCCTCTCTTTCCAGATCGGCGCAGCATAGTGACTTTGGTCACTGTCTCTTTGTGGCTCCGCCTCTACACTCCGAATAGTCGCGGAGGCGATCATGAATTTCAATGACGAAACCAAAGTGAAGGATATTGCGCTTTCGAATCCGGTAGCCAGGCAAATTCTCGAAGACGCCGGGCTTGACTACTGCTGCGGTGGCGGAAAGTCGCTGCATGAAGCGTGCCTGCATGCAGATGTTCCGGCTGAAGAAATCCTGAACCGTCTGCGTGAAAACAGCAAACACGTAAGCCCTAACGAAGCAAACTGGACATCGGCAGCCCTCAGCGATCTAACACGGCATATCCGTGAGAGGCACCATCGGTACGTTCGTGAGGCAATCGCTCGGATTCAACCTCTGTTGGACAAGGTAGAAGCGAAGCATGGAAAGAGTCACTCCGAACTTGCAGATATCCGGACACTCTTCGCCGAAGTTGCGCGAGAAATGATCATGCATATGCAAAAAGAGGAACAGATTCTGTTCCCGTATATCGATGCATTGGAGAAAGCGAATAGTGCACATGGGTCGGTCGAGCCGCCCTTCTTCCAGACGGTCAGGAACCCGATTCACGCCATGATGAAAGAGCATGATGCTGCGGGAGAATTGGTGAAGCAGATTCGCAAAGCCAGCTCGGAATACACAGCTCCGGCTGATGCATGCACAAGTTATAAGGCTCTATACCAGGATTTGAGGGAATTCGAAGCGGACCTTCACCAGCATGTGCATCTGGAAAACAACATCCTCTTTCCCCGTGCGGTGGTGATGGAAGCCGCAGTCGTTTAAGGAGGGGCAATGTCGATTTCACTCGAAGCACCGGTGGTAGCCGCCAAGGGCGACGGAAAGTCCTCGCTCTCTCCGGCCCAGATCATGGAAATTGCGCGAGAGAGAGAGGCCTCCCTCTCGCGGCTCCTCATGGCCTATATCGGTTCCGGGCTGGTTTTCATGTTGCTGCCTGGCACGTTTCTCGGCGTGTGGAATCTCCTCCAGATCAGCGGGCGAGAGAGCGCCGGGTCCATTTCGCCTGCTTGGATACAGGCGCACGGCCACGCACAGGTGTTCGGCTGGATAGGCAGCTTTATTTTGGGCATTGGTTTCTACTCCATTCCGAAGCTACGCGGGGGAACGAAGGCGGCTTTCAGTGCGGCCTGGGCATGCTGGGTAATGTGGACCATCGGAGTGGCGGCACGCTGGGCCGCAAATGTTTACGGTTGGCAGTGGCGTTATCTGCTTCCGCTTTCGGGCGTCCTCGAAATCTTTGCGTTCCTGATTTTCTTTAGCGCGGTTTCACAGCACCGGCCCGAAGATTCCGGCAAGAGCCGGCTGGAGCCGTGGATTTGGGTGGTTATCAGCGCAAGTACAGGGTTGCTGCTGTCGCTCATTGCTAATCTGGCAGCGTGCTTCTATCTTGCGTTGCGCGGGGCAACTCCAGCCTTGGCGCACAATCTCGACCAGCGCTATCTGGTGTTGGTCGCATGGGGATTCCTAGTGCCATTCGTTTGGGGATTCAGTACCAAATGGACGACAGTCTTCCTTGGTCTTAGACCGGTTCGGCCCAGGCTGCTCCTGAGCGCCCTTATCGTGAATGCTGCGGGTATTGTCTTAACGCTTGTTGGATGGGGGGCTGAAGCGACTACTTTCTTTGTGGTGAGCACAGCCATGGCAATTGCGGCGCTGCGAATGTTCGAACCCTCGCGACAGGAGCCGAAAACACGCGGCGTTCACACCAGTTTCCCATTCTTCGTCCGCATGGCCTATGGCTGGCTGTTAGTGGCAGCATTACTTGGGGTAAGCGCGGCGGTCTGGGATTCTTCTGGCGGAATTTGGGGCGCTTCCCGGCACGCGCTGACGGTCGGATTCATCGCGGTGATGGTCTTTTGCGTTGGCCAGCGCATTCTCCCTGCGTTCGCGGGGATGCGGCTATTGTGGAGTACCCGACTGATGTTTGCGGGGCTCCTGCTTCTCACGATTGGATGCACTCTGCGTGTCGCCAGCGAGGTTCTCGCATATCAGGGATATGCTAGTTGGGCGTGGTCGGTTCTACCTATCTCAGCTGTGCTCGAACTGGCGGGGATTACAGCATTCGCCATGAACATTTCCGGTACGTTCCTTTTAGAGCCGAGTCACGTGCAGAAACAGCCTTTGGTCGTGGGGATAAACTAGTCACATTCATGTGGTCTTTGAAGGAGGAGTAAGTCATGAGCGACAGTCCAAAACAATCAGCCAGTTCGGCCGCCATTCGCTCGCCGGGGCCGCTAGAAAGCCCAATCCTCTCGTTTGATTTAAATGCTGAGATTGAACGATTGCGCAGCGAAAATGCGTGGCAGGGTGGACGGAACTCAAAAACACTGGTGAAGCATCCGGATTTTCGGGTGGTGCTGACGGTCCTGAAATCGGGCGCCCGGCTTCATGAACATAAGGCCGCCGGCAGGATTTCCGTGCAGGCTGTTGCGGGCCACATTCGAATGCATGTAGAGAGTAAAGTTTTTGATCTGCCCGTAGGTCACTTATTGGCGTTGGAACGGGCGATTGCTCACGATGTCGAAGCTCTTGAAGACAGCGCTTTTTTGCTCACTATAGCGTGGCCAGACTGAATCAAGGCAGTTTGGACGGAATACGTCGCGCGCGGTAAGACTCAGACGCATTCAGTTTCGCAAGCCGACATCTGGCAATCAGCCGATAATCAACTGTTTGAGCCCGTTGGGCTAGTTAGGAGGCAGCGTGATCTCTTTCGATCCGGCACACAGAGCCGTCCACTATCCGCCCGATCGCCGATTTCGCCTCTGGATTCGGCCTTCCATCCTGATCGGAATCGGTATCGGGATCTTCTCTGCAATCGCGGCGTCTTGGATCGAAGTTGCCGTGGCCGGACTGCCTCATGTTCCGGCCGTTCCTCAGATATATCCCAACAACTTCGCAGGACCGCACGGATTTCCGGTATGGGTGCGTTACTGCCACTTCTTCAATTTCCTTTTTGTGATGATGCTGATTCGCAGCGGGCTGTCTATCTTGATGGATCATCCTCGTCTGTATTTCAATGATGGCTGCACGCCGGGGAGCGAATGGATCCGGTTTACGCCGCTCAAGGTTCCGACGCGACCGCATCTGGACCGCGAAAGACGATGCCCGATATATTTCGCCACTGGTTGGCACGCCGGGCTACCGGCACACGATTGGTCTTGCGCGGGTTTGGCACTTCATCGACGTGCACGGCTTCATCGTCACCGGGATTGTCTTCGTCATCATGCTCTTCGACACCGAGCAGTGGCGGCGTATTGTGCCCACTTCGCCGCTCGTCCTCTTGCAGGCATGGAACACATGGGTGCACTACGCGACATTTCACCTGCCCGCTGAGCCGAACGGGTTTTATGGCTACAACGCATTGCAGCAGATCGCCTATTTCACCGTCGTCTTTGTCTTCGGCCCCTTGGCGATTCTTACAGGGATCGCCATGTCACCCGCAGTGGTCAATCGCTTTCCGTGGTACGCACGGATCTTTGGCGGACAGACAATCGGCGCGATCCATTCACTTCCTCACGATGTTCAGTTTCCTTGCATTCCTCGTCGTACACGTTACGTTGATCGTGATGACGGGATTCGCACGGAATATGAACCATATTGTGCTCGGTACGGATGATCAGGGGCATCTGGGCATGTATCTGGGGTTTGTGGGCATAGGCGTGGTCGTCGTCTCGTGGATCGTGGCCCACTACATCTCGTGGAATCACCCGCGTGGATTGCAGCATGCGCTCAAGTCCGTGACCTATCCGATGCAGCTTCTTACGCTGAATCGCCTGACGCCGCAACAGAAGTATGCCGAGGAGGAAATCTCGCCGTACTTCTGGCCCAATGGGAAAATGCCGATCCGGGACGATTGGAAGCGCCTGGCGGAAGCCCGCTTCGAGGACTTCCGGCTCAAGGTGGGAGGCCTTGTCGAAAGACCGGTCGAACTTTCTCTTGCCGATCTAGAGCAGTTGGGCGAGATCGAACACATCACCATGCATCATTGCATTCAGGGATGGAGCGGCATCGCGAAGTGGGGCGGGATTCCCATGAAGACGCTCATCGAATTGGTGCAGCCCAAACCGGAGGCGAGAGTCGTCGCCTTTTTTTCCTTTGGCGAAGCTCTCTACGGTGGCCCCTATTACGACACGCAGAGCCTGGAAAATTTGCTGAAGCCGCAATGTCTGCTCGCCTCGCAGATGAACGGGCAACGGCTGCCGGAGGTATATGGAGCGCCACTGCGGCTACGGGTAGAGAACCAACTTGGCTACAAGATGGTTAAATGGATCGAGCGTATCGAGTTCATCGAGTCGGAAAAGGTGCTTGGCGAAGGAGAAGGCGGCAAGAACGAGGACGACGAATATTTCGACCTGCTGCCCAACATCTGATGTGGAGACTTAGTTCGGTCGCGCAGGAGCATGCGGGGCCTGACCATATTCTCTCCTTGCTCCGACGACTCCGGCTGGATTGGTTGCTGCATCACTTTCCGCAGCGTCTCGTGCGGTCACTTTACGTGTTTGTGAATGGCTTCATCACCATCGGGGTGCTTGCCTTGTTGGCGCTCGTGAGCCGCAACCCATTTGTGTTTCCATCGCTTGGACCCACTGCGTATCTTCTGTTCTTTTCCCCGCTCGCCAAAACGTCCAGCCCGCGAAACACGATTTTCGGCCACGCTGTCGGGCTCATCTGCGGTTATGCGGCATTCGTTGTCACAGGCGCTGGAGCGCTGCCGTTCGGGGTACACCCAGGTATCTTCTGGCCAAGAATCCTAGCGGCGGCCCTTTCGCTCTCTGCCACGGGCGCATTCATGGTTCTTCTCGACATTAGCCACCCTCCTGCAGGTGCCACTACGCTGATCGTCTCTCTCGGAATTATTTCGGGGCCGCGTGAACTGATCATCATCGAAGTGGCGGTGTTCCTGCTCGTTGCTCAGGCTTTGGTGATCAATCGGCTCGCGGGATTACCCTATCCATTGTGGGACGCGGCAGCCACGACCAAACCAATCAACGAGGGCTCGGAGTAGAGTCCCATCCATTCACTTGGCTGCCCCTAGCTCAAGCGGAGCGTTGAAGGAACGCGCAGAGCACAGCCGCCTCACTAAGGGGTTCACCCCCCGGGCTTCGCAAAGCAGGCGCGTCCTGGAGTGAACCCCTGGAGTGAGACAATTTCCCGGTGCACACTTTGCGCGATGAGGAGTGCACAAATCTAACTCACGGCACGGTAACAACGATTGCGCTGCATGACTTCTGACTGATTCTTCTGTAAGAGTGTGGCAGGGAGGAATCGAAATAGATCGAATCTCCCGATTCGAGGACGTGATCTTCCGTTCCGATGTGTAGTTCTAGCTTCCCGCGAAGGATCGATAGGAACTCCGCTCCGGCGTGATGGTGCAGCCGAGCCTTTCCGGGCTGGAGAGGCTGGAACTCGGCGTAATAGGCGTTCAGCTTGCGCTCCACTGCCGCGAAATCCAGCGATTCAAAGTAAAAAGAGATGTCACGCCCATCGGGCCTCTCTGGAAAGCGCTTTCGCTGGGCACGTCGTACGATGGCGAGGACATGCCGCTTCTGGTCGTCAGAGAAGAAGTACTCCAGACCAACACTGAACACCAAGGCGATGCGTAAGAGCGTCGGCAGCGTGGGGAAAAGCTTCCCTCGTTCGACTTTTGACAGCATCGCCGCCGACAGGCCCGTATGTCGACCCAACTCCACGAGTCCCATGCTCTTTTTAAGGCGGAGGGCACGCAGCTTATCTCCAATGGCATAGTCGCCCAATCCCTTGGCCAGCGTCTCTGACAGCACGATTTCCCTCCGAATTTAACCTGCAAGCAAAAAGCTCTCGCGGATTTAACTGCGAATCACTCGACTTTTAGTTTGGGGTGTATTTTCATTGCTGTCAAATAGTTTGTCTCTATAGTTACAACTGCAGTCAGCAACAAACAGACAAAGCGTGGAGGAGATGATCATGAAGAAATTAGACGTTCTCGCAGCAGTTCTCGTAGTCGTGGGCGCACTCAACTGGGGACTCGTGGCCGTCGCTCGTTTCGACTTGGTGGCAGCGATCTTCGGAATGAAGTTCGGGGAAGTCTCCGCGTTCAGCGGAATCGTGTATGGGCTTGTCGCTCTGGCAGGCATCTACCAGGCCCTAAGCTTCAAGGCCATTCAACGCCGGTGGCATGGTGAACCGGCGCTTCAGCACTCGCGATAGCAGCGTTGGATTTTCAGGAAAGTAGTGAAAAGCGGTGCGGTCCCGAGAATCAGACTCGAAAAGGAAATGAAATTCAAAGGAGAAGCAAAATGAAACGAAGTATGAAGCACATAATGAAAATGACTTCAATTGCGACGACGACGGCTCTCGTCTTGTCTCTAGCCATTGGAGCATACGCGCGTCCCAGAGCGGCGTCACAGGACATCGTCGACACCGCAGTTGCAGCAGGTTCATTCAAGACTCTGGCTGCAGCCCTACAGGCCGCAGGTCTTGTGGATACTCTGAAGGGCAAGGGTCCGTTCACGGTCTTTGCTCCCACAGATGAGGCATTCGCAAAGTTGCCTGCAGGAACGGTGGAAGATCTGTTGAAGCCCGAGAACAAGGAAAAGCTTGTCGCCATCCTGACCTACCACGTGGTACCGGGAAGGGATTTGGCGTCTCAAGTAACCAAAATGAGCTCGGCCAAGACGGTGAACGGCCAGTCTCTCGCCATCAGCGTCAACGGTGGCACAGTAATGGTCGACAACGCCAAAGTGCTCAAGGCCGACATCCTTTGCAGTAACGGGGTTATTCACGTGATTGACTCCGTCATGCTGCCCAAGTAGGCCCTCAAGAAGTCTTAACGGGGTCCTGGTCAGCATCAGAACAGGACCCTTTCTTCTCTGTCGATCGTAAGAAGCTCTCGTTGGTGCTGTTTCAAGGACAAGAGTAGGGACAATTTCAAGGAAGTGGGAGCGAGGTGGCAAATGAGTGTGATGTCCGAGCGAGACGTCGAGCAAGACCGAAGCATGGCGTTGGTATTGACGGAGGAGACGAGGACGGATCGACTAGAGAGAATTATCAGCGATCTGATAACGGAACTTGGATTCGACCTCGCTGACCAGCACTTTGAGGGTACGCCTGCCCGTGTAGCACGCCTTTATCGGGAGTTGACGCGTGGCTCTCGAGTGGATCCGGCGAAGATCTTAAAGACTTTTAATTCAAAACACAGTGAACTCATTGTTGTTTCGGAGATTAATTTTTATTCTTTGTGCCCGCACCACCTTCTCATTTATCGAGGAAAGATGCATTTCGGCTACGTACCGGATGGCAGGATCGTGGGCCTTTCCAAGATTCCCCGCTTGATTCAGGCAATGGCGTATCGCCCTATCGTGCAAGAAGACCTTGTCTCAGAGATCGCGGACACTTTTATGTCGGTTGTGAAGCCTTTGGGCTGCGTGGCCCGCGCGACGGGTCGGCACGATTGCGTTGCCGTTCGCGGAGTGAAATGCCATGAAGCACAGATGACAACCGTAGCTTTGCGCGGGGTCTTTCGTCAGAAACCGTCCCTTGTAGAGGAGTTTCATCAGGTCTTAAAAGGTTGAGAGATAACTCGCCATTCGAGACGGCACTAGTGTAACCATCGCTTATGCGACTTCTTGTTTGCATCGTAGTTTGCCTAGGGGCCGCGGGAATCGGGTCGCTGCTGACCACGCCAAGTCTTCGCCCGTGGTACGAGGGACTGAGCAAACCCAGATGGAATCCGCCCAATTGGCTATTTGGACCTGTTTGGACAATCTTGTACCTTGCGATGGCAATTGCAGCTTGGATGGTTTGGCGGAAGGCCGGCCTGACGGCTGCCCCGATGCAACTTTTCCTGACGCAGTTGGTGCTCAATGTGGCGTGGTCCGCACTATTCTTTCGGCTAAGGTCACCGGGCCTGGCCTTTACCGAAATTGTCGTTTTGTGGTTTGCCATCCTGGCGACAACGATCGAATTCTGGAGTGCAGTTCCAGCTGCAGGCTGGTTGCTCTTGCCATATTTAATCTGGGTTGGCTACGCGACAGCACTCAACTTTTCAATCTGGCGGTTGAACGCCTGACCATGTTCGCCCCGACTAAAGGAATACCGAATTGAGCTCAGTTCCAGCGATTCGCATTAGGACCGGCAACTCCTTGCCAGTCCGGCAAGATGGAGATTTTGTTCTCTACTGGATGACTGCTTCCAGCAGGGTGACGTGGAATTCTGCCTTGGACCGAGCAGTGGAGTGGACGGAGAAGCTGAAGAAGCCGTTGGTTGTCTTGGAAGCGTTGCGCTGCGGGTATCCATGGGCGAGTGATCGGATGCACCGTTTCGCACTCGATGGAATGGCAGAGAATGCCTGCTGGTTCGAGGGCACGGAAGTTCTCTACTATCCGTACCTGGAGCCCATACCAAATGCAGGCCAAGGCTTGCTCGCCGCCCTGGCATCGCACGCCTGCATAGTGGTGACCGATGAGTTCCCCCGCTTTTTTGTTCCCAGCATGGTCGCCTCTGAGACTCGGCAGGTCCCGGTGCTCATAGAAGTGGTGGACTCGAATGGGCTGCTTCCGCTGCGGCAAGCAGAGCAACCCTTTCCAACCGCTTTTGCTTTTCGTCGGTTCTTGCAAAGAGAGCTTCCGCAACATTTAGCGGAATTTCCCAAGGCCAATGCTCTCTTGAACGCAAAGCTGCCGAAAGCAACAGTTCTTCCCCCAGCGATCCTAGAGCGCTGGCCGAAGGCTTCTCCTCGACTCTTGAACTCTGGAGACAGGGTGCTTGCCAGTATTTCTTTGGATCACGGGATTCCCCCGGTGGAGACGCGAGGCGGAAGCACGCCCGCTCAAACACTGTTGCGAGAATTCCTGCGAAATAAGTTAGCAAGCTACGCTGAGGCGCGAAATGAACCAGAGCAGAATGCGACGAGTGAACTGTCTCCGTACCTCCACTTTGGCCATATTTCGGTGCACCAGATTTTCTCAGAGATCACAGGACAAGAAGGATGGTCGCTAAATCATTTGGCGCTACGCGCCACGGGCAATCGCACCGGGTGGTGGGGTGTAAGCCAGGCTGCCGAAGCTTTCCTGGATCAAGTCGTCACTTGGCGAGAGCTAGGTTTCAATTGTTGCCAGACGCGAAGCGACTACGACCAATTCGAATCGCTGCCAGAATGGGCTCTGAACACTCTTCGACTGCATGCACGTGATGAGCGATCCTACGTCTACACCCACGAGCAGTTTGAGCGTGCCAAGACCCACGACCCACTTTGGAATGCCGCGCAGACGCAACTGGTCCGCGAAGGACGAATCCACAATTATCTTCGCATGCTGTGGGGAAAGAAAATCCTGGAATGGACGCGATCTCCGGCAAAGGCACTCGAAATCATGGTGGACCTGAACAACAAGTATGCACTCGACGGGAGCGATCCGAATTCTTACAGCGGGATCTTTTGGTGTCTGGGGCGCTATGATCGCCCCTGGGGCCCGGAACGACCGATTTTCGGGACGGTACGCTATATGAGTTCCGAAAACACCGCCCGCAAGTTCAATGTCCGTGAGTACGTCCGAGACTATACATATGAAGGCGTGACGATTGGGAAATGATTCCAAATTAATTCTGCTGACGGGCGCGACGGGTTACGTCGGTGGGAGATTACTTCACGCGCTCGAAGCCGCTGGATATCGAGTGCGTTGCCTGTCACGCCATCCTGAAGCTCTGAGCCAGCGCATCGCGCAAACAACGGAAGTTGTGAAGGGTGATGTCCTCGACGCGGACTCCCTCGTCCCCAGCATGGTCGGCGTGTACACCGCCTATTACCTGGTGCATTCAATGGCTTCGGCAAACTCGTTTGAAGTAGAAGACCGGCGCGCGGCGCATGCGTTTGCAGCTGCGGCGCGCGATGCGGGCGTGCAGCGCATCATCTACCTGAGCGGACTCGGGAGCGGCAATCAACTGTCGGCGCATCTGAGGAGCCGCCAAGAAGTCGGGCGGATTCTGAGAGAGTCTGGGGTCCCGACCATTGAATTTAGGGCCGCGATCGTCATCGGTTCGGGCAGCGCTTCCTTCGAGATGATCCGGGCCTTGGTCGAGAAGCTCCCGGTGATGATCACTCCACGCTGGGTCAACACCAGCACCCAGCCAATTGCGGTCGAGGATGTGATTGCTTATCTGAAGCAGGCGCTGGATCTGGAAATCAACGGCAGCAGGATTATTGAGATCGGGGGAGCTGGCCAGGTCACCTACTTGGATCTCATGAAGGAATACGCTCGTCAGCGTGGTCTAAAACGTTGGATGATTCCCGTACCAGTGCTCTCTCCACGGTTGTCGAGCCTCTGGCTGGGCCTTGTGACACCTGTCTATGCGCGTGTGGGCCGCGAGTTAGTGGACAGCTTGCGCAACGAAACAATTGTCCGAGATCGGTCTGCGGATGATCTGTTCTCAATTCGACCGCTCGGGTCTCGCGAAGCCCTGAAGCGAGCACTCTCCAATGAGGATCGCGAATTTGCGGAAACGCGCTGGTCTGATGCATTCTCTTCCCTTTCTCATTGCACCACATTGGGGCGGGGCCAAATTTGGCCGCCGCATCGTAGATTCGCGGACGGTGCACGTGGCTTTTTCTCCGCCCGTGGCTTTTCGACCCATCGAGCATCTGGGGGGTAAGACTGGCTGGTACTACGGTGATCGGCTCTGGAGAGTTCGCGGTCTGCTGGACCTACTGTTTGGAGGTGCAGGCATGCGACGCGGGAGACGTGATCCTGACCGGTTGTTAGCAGGTGATACGCTCGACTTCTGGCGCGTCGAAGAGATTCAAGCGGATAACCTGCTTCGATTAGCCGCAGAAATGCGCCTGCCCGGGAGGGCGTGGCTACAATTTGAGGTAAAGCCGGACGGCTCGGGATCGGTCGTTCGCCAAACAGCGATTTTTGATCCTGCGGGCCTGCTGGGGCAGCTCTACTGGTATCTCTTATATCCTGTCCATCAATTTGTCTTTGCCGGAATGCTGAGAGGAATTGTGCACGCGATGGGAGATTCGCGTTGACCACATTCCCGAAGCCAAGAATTGTCATCAGCAAATGCATTGGCTTTGATCCCTGCCGATACAATGGAGAGATCGTACAGGACAAGTTCGTCCGGCGCCTTGAGCCACATGTGGAGTTCGTCTGTGTTTGTCCCGAAGTTGAGATCGGATTAGGGACGCCGCGTGCGCCCGTGCGCGTGGTTGCCTCAGGAGAGAGTTTCAAGCTCATTCAGCCTGCCTCGGGTTTGGACGTTTCCGAGAAAATGCGAAAATTTAGCCGCGGGTTCCTCGATGGTCTGAAAGAGGTTGACGGGTTCATTCTGAAGAACCGATCGCCCTCTTGCGGTTTCACCGATGTGAAGGTTTATGCAGGACCTGAAAAGGGTGCGTCCATCGGCAGAACGGCCGGTTTTTTCGGAGGCGCCGTTTTAGAAAGGTTCGGCGACCGGGCTGTAGAAGATGAAGGTCGTCTGCTGAATCTGAACATCCGCGAGCACTTTCTGACGAGCATTTTTGCATTTGCTCGTTTTCGCGCGCTCCAAGAATCCTCATCCATGCATGATCTTGTCGGCTTTCATACTTCGAATAAGCTGCTCTTGATGGCTTACAGCCAGACCAAGCTACGGGAACTTGGAAGGATTGTCGCTAATGCCGACGGAAAACAAATGGGTACGGTATTGGAGCTCTACGGGAAGTGTTTCCGGGAGGCATTCCATAAACCCCCGAGACACGCGTCACCAATCAATGTCCTCATGCATACTCTCGGTTACTTCAAGAAGGACCTATCCGCTCAGGAAAAGCGGCACTTTCTCGAAGTCTCGGAAGCGTATCGTCATGGGAGGACACCCTTAAGCAGTGCGGTGAGCATACTAAGATCTTGGGTCATGCGTTTTGAATCGGAATATCTACGCGAGCAGACTCTTTTCATGCCTTTTCCGGAGGAACTTATGGCGCTCGATGATTCTGGCAGGGGACGGGTCCGAGCGGGTCTCCGTGAATAGCGATTAGAGGAACCTCCTTTAATGGCCCACGAATTCAACTTGGAAGTGCTTCCAGAACTACGTCTGGAAGCGGCCGGATTTGGTTTGGAGAGCCTCGAAGCAGATCACTCGATCATCTACATGCTCAGCCCGGACTTAAGAATCCGACATATTCCGGTTCGGTGGCAAAGCAACATTACTGTGTGGGATCCTCCGCACCGCTTTGTTGATGAGCAGATCCTAAGGAAAAGTCATGGTTCGCTCATTGCAGAACTTCTTTGTTGTCATTGGCCTTCTTGGCATGGTTGCTGTAGCCGTCCAGGCGCAGCAGCCAGATATGGCCTCGCAAGGAACCTTTCTCCCTCTGAAATCGGAGACGCTGGAGAAGCAGGCGGTACAACTTCCCCAGGACTTTCAGGGCGAACGCAATTTGCTGCTGATCGCGTTCCAGCGCGAGCAGCAGAAGGACACTGACACTTGGCTGGCGCAGATGAAGCGCTACGAAGATATCGACAAAGAATTTCGCTACTACGAGATTCCGACCATTGAGAAGATGAACCCTTTCATGCGCTGGTTCATCAACACGGGCATGCGCCACGGCATCCCGGACAAAAAGGCCCGCGAACGCACCATTACTTTGTACATTGAGAAGGAGCCGTTCGAGAACTCGCTGCGGATCACCGACGAAAAAAAGATCTACGCCATCGTCGTGGACCGCTCAGGAAACGTCTTGTGGCGCGCGACCGGGCCGTATGACGAAATAAAAGGAAAAAGGCTGGAGGAGTTTCTGGAAAAGTCAGTCCTCCCACAACCGAAGCTTAACAAGGGATTGTAGCGCGAGGGTATTCAGGGTGATTGAGGCCAAACCTGATAATTCGCGGCAGAGCCGATGTCGACACCGAGTCGTTCGAGTCTGGCAAGCGCCGAAGCGCGGGATTTGTCGCTGCCACAGGCCACGGCATCCGCAAGGATGCGAACTCTGAATCCGCGCTTCACCGCCTCTGTGGCCGTCGCGGCTATGCATGCCCGGGCCTTGAGACCCGCTAGAGTGAGACTTGAGACTTTGTTGGCATCAAGCCATTTCTCCAGCGCGGGGTTGACGAAGGCGCTGCTCGCCCACTTGGGAAGATACTCGATTTGATCGAGCGGGAGTCTGTCGTCCCATCGCGCACCGGCGGATCCGGCGATGCTCGCGCCGCGCCGAAAGAAGTTCATCAGGCGATCGCTCCGGCGGAACTCATTTCCGATGGCGATGATAGGATCCCCCGCTTTTCGCGCCGACGCTACGGCGAGGCGGGCGGCCGCAAGAACGTCTGAAACCTGATTGCGGGCCACAGGCATCTTGCCGTCGTCAGCAAGGAAATCGCATTGAAAGTCAATCAGCATCAGGGCGTGGCGCCCAGAGGTTCTAGCGTTGGTGGAGTTTCGCATATTCGCACTAATCAGCTAAGTTTGGCTCAACAGGGTGCCGCGATGAAGGCAATCTTTACCGCCGTGGCCTCGACGGGCACGGGAAGGGGAGAATCTCAATGATCACTATCCTCGGAGCGGGTGGCGCCATCAGCAACGAACTCGTCATACTTCTCGGCGCAAAGAAGCAGGCGTTTCGGCTCGTCGGGCGCAATCCTAAGGAAACTCCAGGCGCGGCCGAAACACTCGCCGCAGATCTCACGGATAAGGACCAGACCATCCGCGCCGTCACCGGATCCAGTGTTGTGTATTTGCTCGTTGGTCTCAAGTACGATCACAAGGTTTGGCGGGAAATGTGGCCGCGAATAATGAGCAACACCATCGAAGCCTGCAAGCGCGCCGGGGCAAAGCTCATCTTTTTCGACAACGTCTACATGTACGGCAAGGTCAGTGGCCTCATGACCGAGGAGACGCCCTTCAGCCCCTGCAGCAAGAAAGGCGAAATCCGCGCCAAGATTGCTACCACTCTCATCAACGAGTGGAAGTCAGGAGCGCTTACCGCAATGATTGCACGTTCCGCCGATTTCTACGGTCCGAACACACGCAACGGCGTGCCTAATCTTCTCGTCTTCGAGCCATTCTCCAAGAAGAAGAAAGCGTCATGGCTCGTGAATGATTCTGTTCCGCACTCCTTTACCTACACACCGGACGCTGCGCAAAGTCTGGTACAACTCGCCGAACGGACAACGGCATGGAATCAGACTTGGCATGTCCCCACGATGCCCAATCCGCTCACGGGAAAAGAGTTTATTGCTCTAGCCTCGAAGGAATTTGGCATTGCGCCAAAGTATCGCGTTCTGAGCAGGCCTACGCTCCGAGTCGCGGGATGGTTCGATCCGCTAGTGGCGGAATCCTACGAAATGCTTTATCAGAGCGATTCGCCGTACCTCTTTGATTCCAGCAAATTCGCCAGGGAGTTCGGCTTCGCGAGTACACCCTACGCTGACGGTATTCGAATTACTGGCGCGTCTTTCAAGCGCGACGCGCATGGGGTTTAGAAGACGAAAGTTCGTAAAGCTCTTCGCAGGAAATGGGAAGGCTCAGTCTGTGGTGTTCAGTCCAACTTCGGTCCAGTTCAAGAACGAGATAAATGCACGAGCTCCTGATTCTTCTTCGTTTTTTCCACGCTCGGAGCAAAGCGCCTCACCAGTCCTTCATCCACTTTTAGGGATCTCCTGGGCTCTGCCCTTCGCCATGGACACAGCAGAATCTTATGCCTTCACGCCTGCTTTGCGAAGGAAGGTCATCATCGGGCACCAGTTCGTAAAGGCGGACTGAAATAGGTTCAAGCCTACGAAGGCCGTAAACAGAAACCAATATTGATTCACCCAATACCCCAGTGCGAGTGAGAGTAAAACAAAAATACCGGCAATCAGTCTGACATAACGCTCTATGTTCATGTCACTGCCTCCTTTTCAGTCCGCTGCGGACACGAGATTGTCGCCAACGGGCGGCACGGCTCTTGCGCCGCCGCGTTCACTCAAGTAATAGAGAACCGGAACGGTCATGCGCGAGAGGACCGTAGAAGCGACTTCGCCCGCCATCAATGAGATGGCCAGCCCCTGGAATATCGGATCAAGCAAAATCACGCTCGCACCTACGACAACAGCCGCAGCCGTTAACAGCATCGGACGAAAACGCACTGCTCCAGCATCGACTACGGCTTCTTCTAGCGACATTCCGTGCGAGCGGCGTAGTTCGATGAAGTCAACGAGGATGATCGAATTCCGAACAATGATGCCAGCACCGGCGATGAAACCGATCATCGAAGTCGCAGTGAAAAATGCTCCCATTAGCGCATGAGCTGGCAAGATGCCAACGAGCGTCAGAGGAATCGGGGCCATAATCACCAGAGGTGTCTTGAAGGACTTGAACCACCCGACCACCAATATGTAAATGAGCACCAAGACAGCCGCGAAAGCCAAACCAAGGTCACGAAATACCTCGACCGTGATGTGCCACTCACCGTCCCATTTCATCGAGAATCGGTCTGTGCTCTCTGGCAGGGTCGTGCCGGAGTATTGCTTCACGTGATAGCCGTCCGGCAATTGGATTTTGTCGATCGCATCGCTCATTTTGAGTATGGCGTACACCGGACTTTCTATCTCACCGGCTACATCCCCCGTGACGTACACCACGGGCCGCAAGCTCTTGCGGTAAACGCTCTGGTCAATCGCGGTCTCCCGGATGCTGGTGACCTCGCGAAGAGAAACCTGTCCGCCTGAGGGAGTAGGCAACTTTAGATTTTCGAGGTCCTCAATCCCGGAGCGATCTGGTCGCGACAAGCGCACTTCAATAGGGACCTCTTCCCGTGACGCGGGATCGTGCAGCAACCCCGCTGAGGCTCCACTCAAGCCAATCTGCACTGTGCGTGTAACTTCTGCAGCTGAAACTCCTTGCAGCGCGGCTTTGTCGAGGTCCACCTTCATGTCGTACTTGTTCTGCGGATCTTCGACGTACCAATCAACATCCACGACACCTGCAGTTTCCTGGAAAATCTTCTTTATCTTTGCAGCGAGTTCGGTCTGACCTTTGTAATTCGGTCCGTACACTTCTGCCACAAGAGTTTGTAGTACCGGCGGACCCGGTGGAACCTCGGCGACCTTGATACGCGCCCCAAAGGGAGCGGCAATTTTGTCCAGCTCCGGCCGCAATCTGCGAGCGATCTCGTGGCTCTGCGCCTTGCGATCGTTAAGCGAGAGGAGATTTACCTGGATGTCAGCTTGGTTCGGTTGACTGCGCAGGAAGTAATGTCGCACAAGTCCGTTGAAGTTGTAGGGCCCCGAGGTCCCGGAATAGATTTGGTAATTGATCACTTCCGTTTGTGCACCGAGGTAGCTTCCCAATGCCTGCGCCACTTCGGTCGTTTGCTCCAGCGTAGTTCCGTCGGGCATGTCAATGATTACTTGAAACTCGCTCTTGTTATCGAAAGGGAGCATTTTGACCTGTACCCATTTGAGCGGAATGAATGCCACCGCCAAGACGAGCAGCACAACTACTCCGCCTAGAAACATCCATCTCGGCGCGGGCTTTAGGATCAGCGGATTCATCAGGCGGCGATAGAAGCGCGTGGTCCAGCTTTCCGCCTCATGCCCGGACTCGGGGCGATCGGAGTAGTGGTGCAGCAGCCGCAACGCAGCCCAAGGCGAAACGACGAAGGCCACGAGCAGCGAAAAAACCATCGCCGAAGACGCGCCGATCGGAATAGGACGCATATAGGGTCCCATGAGACCTCGCACAAATGCCATGGGAAGGATGGCTGCAATCACCGCGAATGTGGCCAGGATCGTTGGGTTGCCGACTTCGTCCACCGCTTCGACCGCAACATCGGCGAGTGGCCGTCCACGGTTGTCGGGCAGCCGGAAATGGCGAACGATGTTCTCTACCACTACGATGGCATCGTCTACCAGGATACCGATGGAGAATATCAGTGCGAAAAGCGTGACACGGTTCAACGTGTACCCGTAGAGATAGAAAATGGCCAGAGTCAGAGCGAGTGTCACGGGAATGGCCAACAACACAACACCCGATTCGCGCCAGCCCAATGCGAGCGCGATGAGTAGCGTAACGGAAATCGTGGCAAGGAAGAGATGCTTGAGGAGTTCGGTCCGATTTGTCCTTGGCGGTTTCACCATAATTGCGTGTGACGGTAACGTTCAAATCGTTTGGGAGCGTGTTGCCTCGGAGAGTATCGACCTTGTGCAGAACATTCTCAGCAATGAGCGAGGCGTTCGCGCCCTTGCGCTTGGCCAGCGTAATGGTCACTGCCGGATAATCTGGATTTGTCGTACTCCCGGTTGTTCCCTTTGCGCTGGCGAACATGACGTAGGTGTCGGGTTCCGCTGGACCGTCCTCGATCTTTTCCACTACATCTCGCAGGTACACAGGCCTTCCTGCATGGACCCCTACGACGACTTGTCGCAGTTCTTCCGGGCGCGTAAAGAAGTTGCCTGCCTCGACCTGGAACTCTTGGTTATCGCGAGCAAAGCTACCGGCTTGACTGCGGGTGTTCGCCGCGCCAAGTTGCGTGACAATGGAACCCGGTGTAAGGCCGTACGCCGCGAGCCGCTGAGTATCGAGCACAACGCGCAACGTCCGGGGCTGCCCGCCGATGATCGCAGTCTCGGAAACGTCATCCAACTGCTTCAGCGAGTGTTCCAGTTCTGCCGCAATGCTCCGCAATTGGTAAGCATCGTAATTCTTGCCCCAGAGCGTTAGAGCGAGAATCGGCACATCGTCAATCGAGCGCACCTTGATAATGGGCTGCGAAACTCCCTGTGGAATCCGGTCAAAGTTCGAATAGAGTTTGTTGTAGGTCTCGACGATTGCATCTTGTTCCTTCATCCCAACATAGAAACGCACGATCACCATGCTCAGGCCGGGATGGCTGATGGAGTAGACGTACTCAACTCCCGGTATCTCGCGGATCAGCTTTTCCATGGGAACCGTGGCGCGTTGAGTTACTTCTTCAGCGGATGCCCCTGGCATCTGGGCGAAGACATCCAGCATGGGAACGACAATCTGCGGTTCTTCCTCGCGCGGAGTTTTTTGAATACTAAAAGCCCCCAGCAGGAGAGCGCCCACGATGATTAGAGGCGTCAGTTTCGATTGAATGAAAATATGCGCAATGCGGCCCGCGAGTCGCAGGACGTGAGTGGGATTGCTCGGTTTGGCCGATGTGTCGCTCATTGTCCTATGGCGATTCGTTTGCCGCCCAACTCACGGTCGCCCGGTGCGGCGACAAGTTTCTCCCCGGCTTGTAGCCCGGAGAGAACCTCAACCTGATCCCCGGTGCTCCTGCCGAGGGTAACGTAACGCAACCCCGCTATCTGGTTTGCGTCAAGCACGTACACTCCCTGGAGTTGGCCGCGCTCTACCAGGGATGTACGCGGAATCAACAGTGCCGACCCCTCGCCGCGCGGGAAACGCGCCCTCCCGAAAAAGCCCGAGCGGAGACGCGTCTCAGCGGGCAATTGGACTTTCACCAAAAAACTACGGCTAGCAGCATCAGCTGCCGGAATGATTTGCACGATTTTCCCGGAAAGCTGGATGTTCCCGAGCCCGTCAATACTCACCGCGGCGAATTGACCGACATGGACGAAGTTGATATCGCTTTCATCCACTGCCACTTCGAGGCGAAAGCTCCGCGTGTCTTCAAGGGTGAAGATCGGCATGCCGGGCGACGCCAATGTGCCAGCATCGGCCTTTTTGCCGGTGACTACACCCGAGAACGGTGCGCAAATCTGCGTGTAACCGAGCGTAGTTCGAGCCTGAGTTAGCGCGGCATTCGCTTGCGCCTGTCCGGCCCGTGCCATATCACGCCGCGCCTCCGCAGACTGGTAGCGGGCTTTGATCTCGTCGAACTCCTGCGGACTGACCGATCTCTTCTCGTAGAGTTGCTGATACCGATTCAGCGTTGATTCTGCGAGGGCCAAGTCGGAATCGGCGGCGGACACTTCTTTTTCCGCCGAAGTCACCGCAGCCGAAGCTTGGTCCACTGTGGAGCGGGGTTGCGCATCGTCGATGGTGGCCAGCACCTGGCCACTCTGCACGCGGTCGCCCTCACGCGCACGGATCTCCGCGATTTTGCCCATCGTCTGGCTTGAAATTTGACTCGTTTGTGCGGCCTGCACCGTTCCGACGGCTTCCAGCCAGTCAGGTATCGTCGTCTTTTCCGCGACAATTACCGAAACGTTGCTCACCGTCTCAGGCGTAACAGGTTCGGTGCGACGCTCGTTGGAACACCCGGACAACGTTCCACTCAAACCCGCAACCACGAAGAGGGCCACTGCGATCGCATCGTTCCTGGGAATCATGGCGTCACCACGGGAGACTGAGGATTTAGAGTTCCGCTGGCCAATTCCAGGTTGGCGTAGCCGGTGTGATAGCGATATATGGCTTCCCAATAATCTGTCTGACTTCGCCGCGCGGCTTCTTCCGCCGCAAGCAGATCGGTAATCGTTGAAAGACCTGAGTCGTACCGGTCCTGATTGATGCGCAGGCTTTCTTGCGCCGCTGCAATCGCGGCGCGAGCCACGTCTACCTGTTGACGAGCGGCGTCCACGTCATAGTAAGCGCGACGGACTTCGAGCCGGATTGCGTCAGTAGCCATTTCCTTTACGGCTGAAACTTTTTCCTCCAGCGCTCGTTCATGGGAAAGCTGAGCCCGCTTGGCTCCGCCTTCGAAAAGATCGAACTGGACCTCAACCCCGGCTAACCAGCTGTTCCCGCCACCTCCGGCAAGCAGAGTCGGATTGTCGGCCTCCCATCCCCCAAAGGCATTCACCCTCGGGCCGAATGATGATTTCGCGATGGACACGCTCTGCTGCTGCGCCGCTTCCTCCGAGCGGACGCGGTTCAGATCGGGACGCCTATCCACAGCTTGTTTTCCCAGATCATCAAGCGATGTTGCTGGGAGGTTTTTCTCTGCGAGGATCTCGACTGGATCGAATTCAGTCTCCGCGGACATGCCCATAGACGTGTTCAGCTGTGCCTGCGCCATCGCCATGTTATTTTGTGCGCGGATGAGTTCCTGCCTTCGCGTCGCCAGCCGCACCTGGGCGCTCAGGTAATCGGATTCCACGACGACGCCACTTTCGAAGCGATCCTTGCTGCGATCGAGAATGGCCTGCGCCGTCTTCATGCTTTGCTCGGCGACTTCCAGTTGCTTCCTCGCGAGCAGCACGCCGTAGTAGGAGTCCACAACGCGGAAGATGATTTCCTGGTCGGTGCGCTCCAGTTGATGGCCAGCGGCGTTCTTCACGCGCTCCGCGCGGTTCACCGTGCGCCAACTACCGAACGAATCAAAGAGATTCCAGGTCCCACCGAGGCGGGTCGCGAAGTTACCGAAAGGCGCGGGAGTATTCAGTACATTCAGCGCAAAGTCCGCTGTCGTGAACCTCTGCTGCCGCAATTTGCTGCCAAAGACATACACGGGATCGTTTCCGATGGTTGCCGTTTCAGAAAAAGTAGCGTGCGGCAATAGAAAGGACCGAGCCTCCTTCACGTCAGCGGAGGCAGCCTTTGTGGTAGCTAGCGCCGCCTTGCGTTCCGGGTTCTTCTCCAGCGCGATGCTGACCGCCTGTTGAAGCGTAAGGGGAGAAAGTTGTTCTCCTTGCTGTGCGAAGAGGAACCCCGGCGTCGTCAACGCGAGAAGCAAGATCGTCAAGGCGTTCCCTGCAAAACCAGGCACACCCTCTAATCGCACAGAAGTTGTTGGCGGGCTCTGACTGTTTTCACCGGCTTGTCGTTCACAGATTCTCATCGGAGGTCTTCACCCTTGTACAGTTGCCGGAGTCGGTGCGAGCCATTGCGTTTTCTCTTCGACGATCTCGTAAGTGGTGTGCAGGCTAGCCGTCTGCTTCACCATCGCGCCCACCGAGCAATACTTTTCCTCGGAGAGCCGGATTGCTTCATCGATTGCGGCGGGATCTATTTCGAAGCCAGTGACCACATGGTGGATGCGGACAGCCGTGAACACTTGGGGCGGGCGTTCCGCCTGGTCGGCTTCCACTCGCACTTCGTAACCCGTCACTTTCTGGTGGAACTTCTGGCGCAGGATCGTAACCACGTCGAATGCCGTGCATCCGGCCAATGCTGTGGCAACGAGTTCGATTGGTTTAGGCCCCGTACCTCCGGCAGGGTCGTCGAGCAGCATGTGGTGTTCGCTGCCGGTCGTCGCGGCGAACTGCCGCTCTGTCTTAAGTGGCTGAGTCAGCATAACTTTAGCAGTGATCATTTGCGCCTCTCACAGGCCCCGTAATTCGGGGCCACACAAATGAATGCAAAGGATTGGATTCTGTTACAGGAAAATGCGGAAGGAATTGGGGTAGATTTGTGGAGGGCTAATTTCGGCTGACTTGACTTGCGTCCTGCCTGGCGATCTTGCCCATTAATCCCTGATACTCCGCCATCAATTCGCGTCTGAGTCTCGCGGCGACACGCGGGTCGGGCGACTCATTTGTTGCCATTCGGCACTGTTGGATCGACTTTTCCAGGCTCGATAAGAATGACTTGCAGGGCTCGCAGCCGTCCATGTGCTTTTCCAGTTCTTCACAAAGTGAATCATCAAGCTCGTCATCAAGGTAGTTCGAGAGTTCGGCGAACATTTCCTTGCAGCGCCGTTGACGCGGTTGTGCGGAGAGATGCATTTCCTCGGAGGGTTTCGCCTTTTGAAGGCGCAAACGATGCTGATCTTGTTTCGCCAGTTCCTTTCGCACGAAGAGTCGCGCCCGGTGCAGTCGCACGCGGATTGTCCCTAACCGAAGTCCTGTGATTTCGGCGACATCCGAGTCGGACAGTTCCTCCATGTCATGCAGCACAAGAATGAGCCGGTACTCCGCAGGCAGTCGCTGCACTGCTTCCCGGAGACGCTTGGCACCTTCGCGACGTAACAAAGAACTCTCTGGCGTTCCATCGGGACTGCCCGATAGCTTTTGCAATTCACGGCGGTCGGGCATCAATTCTTCGAGGGAGAGAGCTTCTTCCTTGGAAGCAAATTTGCTTTTGCGGCGGCTCATTAGACAACGGTTTTTGGCGACTTTGTAAAGCCAAACCATCAGAGCCTTAGGGTTGTTGAACTTCGGCAGGTTGGGAACCGATTTGAGAAGCACTTCCTGCATAGTATCTTCGGCATCTTGCCGCTGCCCGCACACCTTCATGCTGAAGGAAAAAACTGTTTTCTGTAGCAATGCCAGCGCTTCATCTAAAGACTGAGAGTCCTTGCGCTGGATCAGTTGGACGACTTGCTCGATCTCGGGCCGCACGGGGTAACTGTAGCACGACGAGATGAAATGACCGCCGGTGGGTCAAGAGTCACCGCGCAATATGCCAGAATGACAACGCGATTCTCGGCGTGATCGCGAGTCGCCGGTGCAAGGAAGGCTGTGATGGGCAAGTTCGTGATGCTTAGCGTCTGAACGGCTCCTTCTAAGGCGGGACGTTGCGGTGACGGCTTTCCGAAACATTGGGGCGCGCAGGTGAGCCCCCTCTGCCAAAAGTGTGCCAGAATGCGATGTTTTTCGTGTCGTTGGGGTTAGCTTTGAGCGAAAAGCAGATTCCCCAAATTAGTGAAAACACAGGGAAGTCAAAGTAGTTGATGGAGCTGTTGGAGTCGGATAGTGCGCGCCCAAGGCAGGCGCGCTACCAGGCTGCGCTACGCCCCGACATGAAGTACGTATACATTCTAAGGCAGTTTGCAATTTCCCGGCGAACTGCAAAAAACCATAGCACGTCGGAAGATTGGCTAGGTTCCGGAGGGAAGAATTTGACCAACGAAATGTGCAAGTCGAGCACAGTCGCCGCCCTGCGCCCTCCTCAGTTCCACGGACTACTTCTGCGAAATCGGAATCCCCGATTTTTCTTTGGCCTTTTCCTGGGCTTTCTTCTCGAAAGCGCGAGCTCCCGCAAGGATGTTCACCGCATCGTAATCGTCCTCAGTGCAGGCGAACTCGAACAGCGGCCCGTTCTCGGCGCTCAACGGGAGGATCACCGACCAAGGTTTCGTCCAGGTCGACGGGTCATCGACGGTGAATTTGTATTCGATCGTCTCCGGAGAGATACGCGTAAAGCGCTCGGTGATTTTCAAGGTCTTGGGATTCGCGCCACGGAAGGTATTTCCAGGGTGGAAGTTGGTGGTCTCCACAACCAGCGTGTCGCCCTCCCAATGCCCCACCCCATTTCCGTGCCATTCGTGAAAGTTTCCCGTCAAGGTCGGGCGGCCGTCTATGGGAATCACGCGAAATCCGTTCACACCTTGAATCACCACATTATTGGGAGTCTGCATGATGTACATATCGGCATTGTACTCACCGGGGAAGATGGGCGGCCCGCCACCCGGGCTGATGCAGGTGGTGGCGTATCCCAAATCCAGGGGAACGTCCGCGTGCACCGCGCCGCCGCCGTTGTGGTCGTCGGCGACATAGCTCTGCCCCTCGACGGCAGTTCCCGCCCTGGATCCGGCGAGATCGACCGCCTCGGCCGCGGCAGGCGCCACCGTGTGGGCCTTCGCCGCTTGGGCCTGGGGAGTCATAGGAGGAATCTTGCCGTCCGGCGGATCCACGACGAGCGAAGTTCGCGGATTCGGCTTGATCCCGTTTTGCCACGGGCTCAGGCCGAAAGTTGTCGGATCGTAATCGACGGAATTGGGATTGAATAGCTCGTTCCCGTAGTGCTCCTCATCTCCGTCGCGGGGCTCAAACGCACTTTGCAAACCCTTCTGGAAAACGTCTTGCGTCTCTTGCGGCGTCAAAAACTCCCGGTTTCCATACTTGGCCGGGCGCTGCAAGGGCGTAACCGTAAGAAAATTGTAGTAGCCGTGCAGGTCGGGATGCCCGTCGGCGGTGCGCGGAATCGGGGCTGTCTTGGTGCTTGCCGCCGATTGTGCCTTCGACCCAGCGCTCGTTGCGGCGGCTTTCGCGGAGGCACTGGGCGGCGCCTGAGCCGCGGCGAACGACGGCGCCAATAACCCGGCTGCCAAAACAACACCAAGAGCGGTCGATCGAATCCAGTTGCGATTGCTCACGTTAACCTCCTCGACTCGCCAGCAATACTCTTGCTTGCCCAGGGTGGTTCACTTTTTAGGGTACTTGCTATATTGGCCGTATACCAGGTCCAGCACGAATTCCGTGCAGTTGAAATCTACCAGTTGGATGTTCTTTTCCATGCGCCGATACAGCGGAAAACTCATTTTCCAGGGACGCGTAAAAACGTTGGGATCCTCGATCGTAGCTTCATACATTATATGATAGGGGCTCACCTGCGTATATCGCTCCACCACGTGCAGGGCATCGCTGTGGTAATCCCCCGCTCGATCGAACCACGTATAGGGCACGAATCCCGTGGAGTCGATGACTAGCGTGTCCCCTTCGAAGTGTCCGTGGGACCAGCCCATCCAAGTATCGGCGGGAGATTTCTGGGGAATGGACTTCTCGTTCGCCTGCATGTAAATCGTGCGCAGGCTCCGCGCGTACTCGTAGGCCATGAGGATGCGGTCCGGGCCTTGGACAATCTGAAAAGGAAAGGGCATGTAGTTGGCGCGCGGCACGCCGGGCATATAGCATTTCAGTTCCGGATCGCCCGTGTCGTGACGATGATCGTCGCTGGTGATGTTCACAACCATGCGCTTTTCCGCGTTCGCCTTCTTCTGCGCCAGCGCTTCCGGCTTGTAGGGGATTTCGCCGCCTTCCACGATCCCTTGTCCCCCCGGCCACTGATCGTAGGCGCCCATAGTGTCCGGATGGGGACCGGCCTTTGCGTCGTGGTCCCGAACATCGATATCGGCGGTCACAAAGGCCTGCCAAATTCCATTGAAATCGGGTTTGCCGTCCGCGGTGCGCGGAGGCTTATAAGCAGGAAATTGGCCCGGCGTGGGGACTTTCGCGCCAGGCGCGCTCGTGGTCGCAGCTTTTGCGCCTGCCGGGGGCGGCGCTTGACCCGCGACGGGCTTGGTCACAATCAACAGAAAGAGAGCCGCAGCAAGAACTAAAAGAGCCGCCCGCATTTCTCGTATAGTTCGCGCGGTTCTCGTAGTTCGCATCGACACGCTCATTCGGATGGCAACCGGCTTCTGCAAAAGTGGCTGTACTCTAAACCTCGCACCCACGTCGAGTCAAACGCGAATTTCCTGCAAAGCTGTTCTCGCCTCGCCGGCTTCGGCGAAGCTTTCGGCGGGATCGCCAACTGCAAGGTTTACTTGACACGCACACACTCACCGAGATAAACGGTATGCGCTAGAGGCACCCCGATGGCCGCCAGACAGGAAGATTCCGAAGCAATCAGGAGGTAATAAGGATGAGGGTGAAATTGCTCGTCTTGATGTTTGTGACGGTGCTCGCGGCCGCGACAATGACCGCGGATTCAGGCGATGCGATTTCCGCCGATGGCGGAGACATTCAAGTTACTCCCATCATGCGCACAGGCGTGCAAATCGAATATGCCGGCAAGGTTATCCAGGTGAATCCCCTCTCGAAGTATGACGGCAAGGAAATTGAGTACGTGGGCAAGTTCGACGCTTTGAAGCCAGCCGATCTGATCTTGATCAGCGACGTGGGCGCGGACAATTTCGACGTGGATGAGATCCTGAAGATTCGCAAGCCGGGAGCGCCCGTGGTAATGCCCGCGGCGGTGGCCGCCCAGGCTGGGAGCAAGATTGCCGGCCCCACGACCACGATGGCCAATGGCGATATGGCGACCGTCGCGGGGATCAATATCCAGGCATTGCCTATGTACAACGTGCAGCACGGCCCGAAACCCGGCGAGGTGTACCATCCGAAGGGCCGCGGCAATGGATACATTCTTACGTTAGGCGGAAAGCGCCTGTATTTCATGGGCGATACGGAGTGCACGCCTGAAGTGCTCGCTCTCAAGAACATCGATGTGGCTTTCGTGCCAATGAACATGCCCTACACGATGACTCCGGCCGACGCGGTCCAATGCATCATGACGCTCCAGCCGAAGATCGCCTATCCCTACCACTACGAAGGACAGAGGCGGGACGAAACGCTGTTCAGGGCTTTCTTGAAGGGCACGCCCGTGGAAGTTCGCATCAATACGAAAGGCTAACGCTGGACCAGGCCACCTGAAGAAACGGCCGGGACATCGGCATCTTCCGCTCGCGCATTCTCGTTAAAACGCCCATGAAAAACCGCAGAGAGTTCCTGAAAACGATCGCTTACACGTCGGCGGGATCGCTGCTCTTAAGCAGTGGCCTAAGGAGCGAAGCGCCGGCATTACCGCAGACCGATAGCCCGCTGCCCAAACACAAGCCCGTGCTGGTGGCCGGCAAGAAGGTCAAGACCGTGGACATGCACTGCCACGTGAACCTGCCCGAGGTGAGGGATTTTCTCACGGGCACGTCGCTCGAGAAAAGCGTTCCGGCCATTACCGTAATCGATGCCAGGCGTTTGCAGATCATGGACAAAGAAGGCATCGACGTCCAAGTCGTCTGCGTCAATCCCTTCTGGTACTCGGCCGACAGGGATCTGGCCACTCGCCTGATCGACTTTCACAACCAGAAATTGGTAGAGATGCTGCAATCCGCGCCGCCCGGACGATTCGCGGCCTTCGGCACCGTGGCTCTTCAATTCCCCGAATTGGCCGCCAAGCAAATGGAAGATGGCATGAAGATGGGGCTGAAAGGCGCGGCCATCGGCGGCCACGTGGAAGGCGAGGAGCTCTCTTTGCCGAAGTACGACGTCTTCTGGGCCAAAGCCGAAGAGCTGCAGGCGCCGATTTTCATGCATCCGCAGGAGAGCGTCCAAGCCACGGGAATCACCAAACGGGTCAAGGGGTTTGGAGGCCTGGACGCCATCATCGGCAATCCTCTCGAAACCTCGATTTTTATCGGGCACATGATTTTTGAGGGCGTACTGGAGCGTTTTCCCGGACTGAAGCTCTGCTGCGCTCACGGCGGCGGTTTTCTGGCGGCCTATCCCGGCCGAATGGATCACAGCTGCTTCGACTCGCCGGCGCGCTGCGAAGGAGCGCCAATCAAAAAGCAACCGACGGAATATCTGAAGCAGCTCTACGTCGACTCCATCGTCTTCACACCCGAGGGCCTGCGGCACCTTGCCGCTGTGATGGGACCTTCTCACGTCATGCTGGGCACCGACTACCCTTTCAAATGGGTGGAAGACCCGAAGGCCCTTGGCCCGGTCGACCTCCTGTTCGCCACGCCCGGATTCACGGACGCTCAGAAGGTGGCCATTCTAGGCGGCACCGCCTGCAAGTGGCTGAGTATCCCCACCTAATAGCTCGGTCTCACGCCTAAGTAAGAAGTGGTGTATATTGGGCTGATGCTTGGCTGCGCCCATTGTCGCGGCCGGTAGTGATTGAAGTTGACGCTGCGTTTGTCGTTTGGCAAATCCAGCCGGCCCCGCGAAATGAGAACAATTCCCCGAGAGGAGTCCTGATGACAACTTGCCTGCGGTTTTCATCCAGCGCTTTCGCCATCGCGCTCTCGATCATTTTGTTCGCGCCCCTCACGGCGCCGGCGCAGACCCAATCGGCTCCAGCTGCAAAGAGCACGGCCAAAATCAGCGCCAAGAGCGAGGCGAAACCTGCGGACGCAAAGCCAGCTGTCATTCCTCGCGATGCGGATGGCCATCCCGACCTGCACGGGTATTGGACCAGCCTCAGCTTCACGCCACTCGAACGGCCCGCCAAGTTTGGCAATCGCGAGTTTCTAACCGACCAGGAAATAAAAGATATCTTTAACGCCGGCGTGCATCGCACCTTCGACTCTGCCGGCGGCGACCCGCAGGGAGAGCTGTTCAATCCCAATTCGGCCGACTACGACGTGGTTACTTTTGGGTTGGCGCCATGGCAAAACGGCGTCAAGCCCAACAATCGGACCTCTCTGATCGTGGATCCGCCGGACGGCAGGATTCCTCCCTTGACCGCCGCTGCAAAGGCAGCGAGGGAAGCCGCGAGGGACAGTCATGGCTATATCACCGAGGACCATCGCGGGGGCGGAGATGTCCACGCCGATACTCCCAAGGATTTGGGAGTGCGCACAGCTTGCATCTCCATGAGCGGCGGACCGCCGATACTCCCCGGTGAGTACAACAGCGGGCTTTACATCGTGCAGAACTCCGGCTACGTCCTGCTCGAAGCGGAATATGGCACGGAGGTTCGCATCATTCCGCTGGATGGACGTCCGCATCCCTCGAGCCTAATCCATCAGTGGCGCGGCGACGGGCGAGGCCATTGGGAGGGCGATACGCTGGTCGTGGAAACCACCAACTTCAGGCCCGAAGACGCCTTCCGCGGCGCCAACCCCAACACCTTGAAAATCACGGAGCGGTTCAAGCGCGTGGCCGCGGATCGGATCGAGTACAGCTTTACAGTGGACGATCCATCCACCTGGACGAAGCCCTGGACAGCGATTGTTCCCTTGAATGCCACCGATGGCCCGCTGTTCGAGTATGACTGCAGCGAAAACGACAACGACGCGGTGAATATCCTGGCTGGAGCTCGAATCCTGGAGCAGAGAGCCAAAGCCAAAGCCGCAAGCTCCCCGATTTCGCAGAAGTAAGCTCAACGCAGGGCGGCTGGCTATCGTCGCACCGCCGCTGCGACTACAGTTCAGAAGGGCGCCCGCGTTGGGCGCCCCTCCGCTTAGCAGTCCTGCCGCGTTCTGAATCTTGTTCCCGGCTAATCCTGCTGGAAAGCCTAGAAGTCGAAGTGAACGCCGAACTTCATCAAGCGCCCGGGGAGAAGTCCGGTTACATTGCGCCACGCCCCGCCCAAGCCGGGCGCCGTCGTGTTGTATCCGGTCTGAACGCTCAAGATGGGGCTCGCATTCAGCACGTTAAAAGCGTCCACCGTGGGCTCGATCTTCCATCGTTCGCTGATCACAAAGATTCTAGCCACACGGAGGTCGATCTGATTGTTCCGGCCGTAAGGAAACACGGTCTGAGGTGCAACCACCTCCACCTTGCAGGAGGTGCAGCCGACAAGAGATGTGTGGCCAGCTACGGGATTTATGAAAGTGGCGGCGGTACCGCCATAAGTATACGTCCCCTGGAGCGGGATGGACGGCAGGTTCACCTCATCGGCGCTGAACTGAAGATTCTTAAGCTTCCACCACTGTATCGTGTACACGCCCTCCATCTTGAACTGCAGATTCTGATACCAGGGCGGGTTGATGTAGCAGGGAGCGGCATCGTTGGCCGTGCTGAAGTTGTTGTTGGGGAATTCTATAATCGACGCAGTAGAGGGCGCCGGGTTGGAAGTCCAATACAAGTCTTGTGGAGAATTCACTTGCACGCAGTAGTTCGTCACCTCATGCCCAGCGCTCACGCCGCCCAAGAGCACCAAATTGTGAAACCTGGCTCTGACGGTGCCTTCCACTCCAGTGTAAACGTCGGACTCAGTGCCGCAGCCAGGGGCGTTATTGCTTGCCGAACACGAAAAAGCCGAAGCTTTCTGCACCAGATAGGTCGCCTTACCTTGGTATTGAGGTTGCGGGTCGTAGAGGTTGCACAATTGCGTTCCGCCAAATCCGGCATACGCGGTGCTTACTGGCGGAGTGATGCAGTACTGGTCGTATCCCGTCGCTGGAATCGCCGTGTTCTGCGCCACTTGCTGATTGCCGAACCAGGTTCGGTAATAGGAAAACGTCAACGCGATGCCGTTGGTGATCTCATGCTCCACGGAAGCGGAAAGCATCCAGTCGTTGGGACGGGTTTCCCAGCCATGAGTTACGTCATTCGCGTACGAAACGCTGGAAGCGTTTGACTGGCTGTAAAAGCCGGCAGTGTTGGCCGCTCCCAATGCGCCGTTGACGCCGCTCGCCGCAGCGGTCGTAAAGTTCGCACCATCGAGAGTGGGATTGAAGGTGCCGCTGTAATCGGTAAACTTCCGGGTCGTAGAGTTGATCAGAGCGAAATCCGGGTTGGTCAGCTCCGCGATCCCGGTGTTCCCTTCGGTAATCACTCCCCGCGAGAGAGAAGCCTTGATGGCCGTCTTGCCGTTTCCAAAGAGGTCGTAAGCCGCCCCTATGCGCGGGTTCAAGTCCTTCCAATCCACCACACTGTTCTCTGCCGCGTAACTCTTGGCGGGAAGCCCATATTGTGGCTGCGCGGCCACGGTTTGCTCGGGGTCGCCCGCCTGGAACCAGTCGAAACGCAAGCCCAGGTTCAGCGTAAGCCGCTTGATCCTCCACTGGTCCTGGGCGAATGCAGCGTGATCTTCTTCCTTATTGCTGTAGAAATAGGGAGCCAAATTCTCCGTGAGCTGATAGGGAAGCAGCGCTTGGGTTGCCGTCGCGGTGCTCGTACATGGCAGTCCATTCACCGTGGTGGAGGCGATGGCCGGAGCAGCGAGTGTGCCGGTCTTCCCGGAGATTTCGTAGGCAGTGGTTGGCAGACCCGCCGCGTCAAGCAAGCCCGTCGGATACAACGCGCCGGTTGTCGTCGTGATCGTCTGGCACTCCATCTGCATGCTCACGCCATTCGGAACGCCATTGGCGCCATTGGCATTAGGGAAAAGATTGGATTGAGAGCCTCGGGCCTGGAGTTCCGAATATCCTACTTTGAAGGCATGCGGCCCGCTCACGTACGAGGCGGTGAAGTTTTCGTTTACATTGAGGAATGGCACTGTGCCGTACGCCAGAGCCTGGGTATTTCCGGACGCGCCGTAGGTATAGGTCGCGGTGGAGTCCGTGACGGGAAAGCTCGTCGGGGTGTCTCCGCTGTGCTGCATATTGATCGTGCCAATCACAGCCGTGAAACCGGCCCACAAGACGAGCTTGTTGCTGGCAGGAAATGTCCAGGTAGCCTGCTCGCGCCAGTTGGGCATGTAATAGTGGTTGGTGGCCGCTTCGGGCGCCAGGATTCCCGCGTTGATCGTGTAGTAGCAGTTGCAATTTTTCTCTTGGATGAAATTCTCCGTAAACTGGTTTCGTTTGGTGGCCTGCCACGTCAAGCGCACGCCCACGTCGCTATAAGTGTTGTTGAGATACGCTGGCTGGCTGTAATTTTGCGCGTAATACAAGTTGTTAGGGAAAGGAGCGCTCTCATTGGCGTCGAAGAAATAAGTGCCCCCGGCCTGGTTGGTGGCGCTGGTCCAGTGCCGCGCATCCACGAAGAACCACAGCTTGTCCTTCTTGATGGGACCACCGATGGCGGCGGCGGTTTCGTAAAGGCTGCGAATTGTGGAAGGCGTCGGAACACCAAGCGCCTGGATTGCCGGAGTCACGTTCCCCCACTCCAGGCCTTTGCTGCCGAAATCGGCCGCGAAGGATCCGTGAAAATCGTTACCGCCATTCTTGGGGATGATGTTGACGTGGCCGCCAAGATTCCAATCGTCGGCTGCATAGCCGCTGGTCGTCACTTGCAATTCCTGAGTGGCCTGGGGGTCGTTGCTGGACATCTGGTTGGTGCCGCCGCTGTGCATGGTCCCGTAGTACATGCCGTCCCGCAACTCCGCAAAATCTCCCAGGGCGCTCCCATGGATCCGAAAGCCCTGGGCCTGCTCGCCCTGCAACCCGCCCACATCCTGGTAGGTGGAGTTCGTCACCGCTCCGGGAAGGAGCATCGGATAATCGGAAGCGCTCTTGCCCAGCGGCAGCGCCTCCAGGACCGTGTTGCTGACCACTTTCTGGACCACCGAGTCTTGCGTATCGAGCACCGGCGTTTCGCTCGTCACCGTCACGGTTTGCGTGACGGCCCCCGGCGTCAGGCTGAAATTCACCGTCGCCGTGAACCCGGTCGTAATTTCGACGCCATCGCGCCTGGAAGTCGTGAAGCCCATTTGCGTGGCGGTCACGCTGTAAACGCCGGGCGGCAAGTTCACGATTCTGTAAAGCCCGTCATCGCCCGAGACGGTTTCACGGGTGCGTTCGATCAAAGCGGTGCTGGCGACCTCGACCTTCGCTCCAGCCACTTTGGCGCCTGAAGAATCGGCCACTTCTCCGGCGATCACTCCGGAATTGTTACCCGCCTGTCCCCAAGCCGTTGTCACCCCAAGCAGAAACACGACTAGTAAATGGCCGTAGAGGTATTTTCTCATCACTCCCCCTTAAACCGAATTCAGTCGGGCCCAAATGCTCGAAGCTTAAAACCAGGATAGTTGGCGCGGAAAATATACCGGCACCGAGACGATGTCAAGCTACAACTGCGACTGGTCCGGAGACATCCCGGGACTCGCGAAACAGGGGATCGAAGATCGTCCGGGCATGCCGCTCAGAAAAGATCGCCAAGGTGAGGGCGGCCCCGGGATGATCGCAGGGGAGCGCTGCCCGAGGATCATCGCTCCAGGAGCGTTGCTTGAGGAAGACCCGGAAGTGTATATTGCCGGCCACGGGCCTCAAGCTGCACCCAAATTCATTCACGCGCGGAGAACAGGAATATGAGACTTCTAGGATTGCTTCTTCTGGTCTCAGGTGTGGCGCTGGCCCAAGCTTCGCCAGCCCAGGCCCCCGCGGCGCAAACGCCAACCGCGCAGGCCGGGACCGCTCCGGCTCCCGCCCTTAAGCCGATTGGCACCGTCGACGATCTTATGATCGGCGTCATTTGGCCTCTCTCGGACGATCTCTTTTACGTGGCCACCAGGGACAATCCCAGTACGGACGAAGAGTGGAGGCTCTTTCAGGGCAAGATGCTGATGCTGGCGGAATCGGCCAATCTGCTGATGATGCCCGGTCGCGCCTGGGACAATAATGGGTGGGCAAAGGACTCACAGCGTCTCTACGACGCCGGGACTGCCGCTTTCAAGGCCGCGAAAGCAAAGGATGTCGAGAAACTCGTCGGTCTCAACGAGCAGATGTACGCTGCCTGCGTGGGCTGCCACAACGATTATCGTCCCGACTATCGCAAGCGCCCGCTCACCCCGCCTAAATAAGCGGCCCTGCCGAAGCGCACAACTGAACTGCGATGCCCCGAAAAAACGCGAGCAAGTGAAATCAGCCGAGAGCCGTGCCGCCAAAAGAAACGCGGCTCACAAGCACTTGGGATCAAGCATCTCCAAGCACCTCTGAGCCGCGAAAGAACCGCGCTAAGTACCGACGCGTTCTTCGTTACTTCTTCTGATCTTCCGTTGGCTTTACGTCGTCCTTGGTCGGCAGCGCCGCCTGGGACTCAGCCCCAGGCGCCGATCCGCCGAACAGGAATTTGCGGCCATCGGCCAGCGTCATATTCACTCCAACGCCTTTGTGATCGAAGGCCTTCGACTGGTAGCCCTGCACGATCAGCACGGTGCCCACCGGTATCGTGTCCTTGGTTACGCCGTGGCGGATCAGGGAATTCGGGCTTCCACCTTCGAATCCCCAGTTCACCGTTGTCCCGTCCGCCCCGGTGACGTCCATCCAGAACCACGAGTGGGGATTAATCAGCTCCACCTTGGTGATCGTTCCCTTCACGGTGACCGGCTTGCTCGTATCGAAGGTCGCCGCAAAGGCGTGATGCGCCACGGCCGGTTTTGCCGCCAGGAACAGGGCCGCCCCCACAACTATCGCTGTCAAAGTTCCCTTGAGTTGCATAGCTACGGTGCTCCTTTTTCACGAAGTCCAGTGATCAATCCTTGGGCCCGAGCCCCCGGCCAGCCTTTGAACGCCGAGGCCGGCGGCTCACTTCGACTATTTCTGCGAAATCGGTCCAGCGGGCTTCTCCGCCGCTTTTCTCTCCGTGGCCCGCGCTCCTGCCAGGATATTCACGGCGTCGTTGTTGTCTTCGCTGCAATCGTACTCAAACATCGGCCCGGTGGTCGCGGACAAAGGAATAATGGCTGACCAAGGCCGCGTCCAAGTCGCGGGATCGTTCACCGTAAACTTATACTCGATGGTGCCCGCGGAAGTGCGCGTGAAGTATTCGGTAATCTTTTCCGTGTCCGGCTGGCCATTGCGATAGGTATGATCCGGCCGCATGTTGGTCGTCTCCACGACCAGCGTATCGCCTTCCCAGTGGCCCCGCGAATCGCCATGCCATTGGTGAATGTTGGCGCCCACATGCGGGCGCGGAGTGAGAGGAATAATGCGGAACTCGCTCCCGGTTTCGGTTTCGATAACGATGGAGTCGGAGTTCTGCGCGATGAATACGCCGGCATTGTACTCCGGCGGAATCAGCGGCGGTCCGCCCGATTGCGTGACGCAACTGGTACCCTGCCCAAGGTCGCGGGCGTTATCCGCGTGTACTGTGGCCCCTCCGTGATGGTCGTCCACCACGTAGGGGAAGCCTCCCCCCGGCCTTCTGTCGGCAGCGATCCGCGCTTTCGCTTCCGGAGTCAACGGAGGAATCCGGCCGTCCGGAGGATCTACCACCAGCGATGTGCGCGGGTTCGGTTTGACGCCATTTTGCCAGGGACTGAGCCCGTAGGTGGTGGCGTCGTAATCGGCCGAGTCCGGATTGAATAGCTCGCCGCCGTAGCGGTCCTCGCTGCCCGCGCTGCCAGGATCATAGGAGCCGCGCACGCCGGACTTGAAGACCTTCTCCATCTCTTCTTTTGTCAGAAACTCACGACCCCCGAACTTGGCGGGACGCTCCATGGGCGTAAACGTCAACTGGTTCCAATAGCCGCTGAAATCTGGATGGCCATCCGCAGTACGCGGCATGACCCAGGCTTTTCCACTCTGTCCAGATTTCGCAGCAGCTTGTGCCGCGGAGTTAGATGAGGGTGCGGCGGCTTTCCCGGTTGTCGCGGAAGATTGCGCCGCCACAAATGCCGGTGCGCACAGAAGCAGGGTCGCAGCTATCCCCAAAGCACTCGATAAAGGGCCCCGGTACTTTTGCATCGGACGGCCTCCTGTTAAGGGACGATCGCGTCTACTTCTTGCTATATTGGCCGTAAAGCAAATCTAATACAAATTCCGTGCAGTTATAATCCACCAGTTGGATGTTCTTTTCCATCCGGCGGTAGAGCGGAAAACTCATCTTCCAGGGACGTGTAAACACCTTCGGATCGTCGATCGTCGCTTCGTACATTATATGATAAGGGCTCACCTGCGTATAGCGCTCCACCACGTGCAGCGCGTCGCTGTGATAATCCCCCGCTCGATCGAACCAAGTGTAAGGGACGAATCCCCTGGAATCCACCACCAGCACGTCGCCCTCGAAGTGGCCGTGGGACCATCCCATCCAGCTGTCCGCCGGCGCGGCCTGCGGGATGGTTTTGTCATTTTCGATGTAGACGGTGCGCAGGGCGCGCGCATATTCATAGGCCATCATAATGACGTGCGGCGTCTGGACAATCTGAAAAGGAAAGGGCATGTAGTTCGCGCGGGGTACGCCCGGCATGTAGCACTTCAGCTCCGGGTCGCCCGTGTCGTGACGATGATCGTCGCTGGTGATGTTCACGACCATGCGCTTTTCCGCGTTCGCTTTCTTTTGTGCCAGCGCTTCCGGCCGATACGGGATCTCTCCGCCCTCGACGATGCCTTGTCCCCCCGGCCACTGATCGTAAGCGCCCATAACATCTGGATGCGGACCGGCTTGCGCGTCATGATCCTGAATATCGATATCCGCCGTCACGAAAGCCTGCCAGATTCCGTTGAAATCGGGCTTGCCATCTGCCGTGTGCGGAGGCTTGTAGGGAGGAAATTGCCCTGGCGTAGGAACCTTCGCGCCGCCGGCCGGGGCGGCAGGCTTTGCGGCAGGCGCGGCAGTGGAACTCGTCGCGCCGCCGGCGGGCGCTTGGCCTGACGCCGGATTCACAGCTAACAACAAAAATGCGGCGACGACCGTTGAAAGCACCGTCGCCGCCGCTCGAGCGTACCTTCGCATCACGGTCTCCAGGGCCCTGTCGAACAGGCGCGGTCACATCTCAATTCGGTTAGCACGTTCTCCGGGCAATCGATGGCGCAAAGACTACATTCGAGAAAACCGAGTGTCAAGCCGCCCTTGCCCGTCCTTAATTTGTAAGCCAGCTATTGCTTCGCCGACGATAATTGCGTCGGGCTCAGCGCGTTTGGCGGCGGCGTCGACGACAGGCCCTTGAATAGGAAGCGCTGGACGCGAGCGCCCGGTGCGACTTCCGCGGCATACAGATTGCCCTTCGAGTCCACTGCTATCAGGTGAATTCCCTGGAAGTTGCCCGGCTCCTTGCCCCTCCGCCCAAATTGGTAGAGCACTTCCAGCTTTTTGCGATCCAGCACGACGACGCGCGAATTGCCATAGTCCGCCGTGTAAAGGAATTGCTGATCTTTATCGGGCGATAGGGCAAAGCCGGAAGCCGATTCCTTAGCCGGGCCGCCTCGATTGATGAATACTTCCTTTAGGAACTTCCCTTCCGTCGTGAACACCTGGAAGCGCCGGTTATTGCGGTCCGCCACATATACCATCCCATCGTTGGACACGATAATCCCGTGCACAGGGCTCGCGAACCGGTCCGGACCCGGCCCTGTGGTTTCGAGCGCCGGCTGGGTGCCTTCTCCGCCGGCAAAGGAAGCTTGCCCGCCGGCCGGACCGCCCGACGGCCCAGGGCCGCCGGAAGTCGCGTCATCTTGCGGCGGTTTCCCGTACGCGCCCCACATGCGCTTGAAGGCGCCAGTCTCCGCATCAAAAACAATCACGCGGCGATTGCCATAACCGTCGGCCACGTACACTTCGTGAGTCTTCGGCGTGACGAAAATGTCGCCCGGCTTATTGACGCTCTTGGTGTCCGTGCTTCCTTTGCTTACCGTGCGTCCGCCAATCTGAAAGATGAACTGGCCCTTGTTGGTGAACTTGATGAGCATGTCGTCGGATCGCTTGGTCTTCGATTGGCCGCTCGGGCTGCTGCCGCTGATCCACACGTTATCCTTATAGTCGACGAACACATTGTGCTCGGCGTCCGGCCAGTCGTATCCTGCGCCTTCTCCGCCCCAAGCCTGAACAAAATTCCCATTGGCATCGAGCTCCACCACCGGCGGCGCCGGCGTCTTGCCCGCGGGAGCGGTGTGCGGCCTGTGGATCAGCCATACATTGTCGTGCTGATCGACGGTAACTTTGGAGACGTTGCCCAGAACCCAGCCGTTGGGCAACTGTGGCCATGTAGTGTCCACCTCAAAGACCGGCATTTTGCCGCCGGCGTTCCCCCGCGGTGCGGCCAAGGCCCGGCTAATGAACGTTGAGCTCACAGTCATGCCGATCGCGATGGCGATAAGCCCGGCGCTCGCTATCCATCCCTTTTTGCTCATTTTTTCTCCTCAGTCGATGCGATTCAACCGCACGTATCCGTCAAAAACAAAGCCCTATTTCAAACGCCCCTTGAATCCCTCGGCGATCATGGGTATCTCGTACACAGAGTCGACCGCAAGGACGTATAACGTCTTCTTGCCAGGGCCGGCGAAGGCCAGTTGTCCGGGTTTCTTCGGAACCGGAATCGATCCCAAATACTTCCCTTCCGGACTATATATCTGCACCCCCGAGTTCGCCGCCACGTACAGTCGCCCGGCATTGTCGATGGTCAGCCCGTCGGCCCCGCTGGCCATCGCGCCCACGTCATTCTTCCGCAAGCCTTCGGTGATGGTCACGAACGTTCTCTCATTCACGGCGCTGCCGTCGGCCTTCACGTCGAACGCATGGATCGAATCGCCCTGCGTATCGTCGACGTAGAGCGTCTTGCCATCCTTGCTTAGGATCGCCCCATTGGGAAATGCGAAATCCTCCGCGACCTTAATAACCTTTCCGTCGGGACGCAAATAGTAAACCGCGGGCTTCACCCCTTGGGCAGGTATTCCCCGATCGTCGGTAAAATACACGCCGCCCCTCTTATCGACCGCCAGGTCGTTGAGATTCCCAAAAACGTGACCCTCGAATTTGTCCGCCAGAGTGGCTCTCGTCGGAGCCAGCACGCCCACCTGCGATGGCATCCGCTCTACCGCTATGACCCGCCCCTTGCGATCGAACAGAAAGCTATTGGTCGCGTTGGTGTTCTCGATGTAGCTCGAAAAATTTCCTTCTTTGTCCAGCTTCCAGATTTTGTTGGCCGTCCGTTCCGTGAAGAGCAGATTGCCGTCGGGATCGGCGGTTGCGCCTTGGGCTCCCCCTAGTCCACCCTTCAGGAACTGGACTTTCGTGCCGGCCGCCACGATGCCCGGTATATCAGGGGCAAACGTGTCTGCCGGCGGCGCCTTGTCCGCGCCGCCGCGGCCGCCGCCCTGGCCCCAAGCCAACACGGAGCCAAACATGCACCACGAGACCACAAGCAACGCTCTCGAATTCATTGCCCTCTTCCGATGCGCCTAACCAACGCTCTTTCCAGGGGATTCCCAGTGGCCCACGCTGCTGGCGAGATAATACACCTGCATCGGGAAATTCCACGCCTTTTTTGTGGCCCGCTTCGCCCAGGCTCGCCACCGTGTTCCTGGTGTTGCCAACGACCCGGACAGGTGTGGTATGTTGCCGCCGCTGCCGGATTCCGTGGTGAGCCCCGAAATCGCCGCCGCGCGTCAGGACAGCGCTGAAGGCCCAAGCTCCTATTCTTATGACGGCTGCGCCTATCGCGCGCGCCGCCCCGCATAAGGGACGATCGCCGCATAAAGGGAAAGGAAAGCGGAGCGCATGAAGCTCGGAAAACAAGCACTGGTCGTTTCATTAGGAGCCCTGGCTATCTCGCTCCTCAGCGGTTCGTGCGCGACTCTCCTTGCGCAAACCGCGGGCGGGGCTCAAGCCGCATCCGATACGAAGCCGCTGATGGCCGAGCAGGTTTTCAAAAACGTGCAGGTGCTGCGCGGGATTACCGTCGCCGAGTTCATGGGTACCATGGGTTTCATCTCCGCTTCGTTGAGCCTCAACTGCCTGGATTGCCACGTAAACGAGAGCGCCGACGATTTCGCAAAATATGCCGTGGACACCCCGATCAAACAAACGGCGCGCAAAATGCTCCTGATGGTTCAAGCGATCAACAAGCAAAATTTCGGAGGAGTTACCACGGTCACTTGTTACACCTGCCACCGCAGCGACGTGGCACCGCGCTTCACGCCGAGCCTTGAGGAGCAGTACGCGACTCCCCCTCCGCGCGATCCCAATGACATCGAAGTTGTCGCCCAGCCCGATCCTCACGCTCCCACCGTCGACCAGATTCTCGACAAGTATATTCAGGCCCTCGGCGGAGCGCAGCGGCTGGCCGGATTGAAGAGCTTCACGGCTCGAGGCACCTATGCGGGCTACGACACCGATTTCGGAAAAGTTCCCGCCGAAATCTACGCCAAGGCGCCGGCCGAGCGCACCACGGTTGTGCATCTTGCCGGTGGCGACAGCACGGCTGCGTACGACGGGCGTACCGGTTGGATCGCCGCCACCAATACGCAGCTGCCCATGGTGGCGCTCACTGGAGGAGATCTGGACGGGGCCGTGCTTGACGCCGAGTTCGCCTTCCCCGGCGGAATCAGGAACTATCTGAGCGGATGGCACGTCGGCTTCCCGCCGACCAATGTCGACGGGCACGATGCCGTGGTCGTGGAGGGCACCGCTCCCCAAGGCTCTCGCGTAAAGCTTTTCTTCGATAAGGATTCCGGCTTGCTATTGCGCATGGTGCGCTTCACCAAGACGGTTCTCGGCCTGAACCCTTCCGAGGTCGACTATACGGATTTCCGGGACGTCGCCGGAGTAAAGGTGCCCTTCAAATGGACGGCGACGTGGACGGACGGGCGTTCCGAATTCGAGATGAGCGATATTCAAGCCAACGTTCCGATCGACGCCGCGAAATTTGCCAAGCCTGCAATCCCAGCGCTGCGCCCGTAACCTCGACCTGTTTATTTTGCCTTGGTTAACGTTGGATCGATAATGTTCTGGCGAAAGTGTTCATTCTCAGACATGGAACAGCTATGTTCCACGAAATCTCTCTGGCTCAGCTTGAACACCTTGCGCCCGTACCACGTCTTCGTGTAGGCCTTTGGGTCGTCGATCGTGAGATCGAGCTGCAAGTTGTCGTGATCGATTCGATGGAATCGTTCGATCAGATGCAGTTCATCGCTGTGCGGACGGCCGACGTGATCTAGCCAGGTTTTGTCGTTGAACCCCACGGTATCGATGACCAAGGTATCCCCCTCGTAGTGTGCGACGGAATCGCCCCACCATGTGGGATCGGGATCTTTGGGATGCTGCCGATTGAGCGGGATCTGACGGCCCAGCGTATTGTATTCAAAAATCTGGTAGACGGTGTCTGGCGTTTGCACGAATTTGAAGAGGTTCGGGACAACATAGATTCGAGGAATCCCGATGGGGTCGCAGTAGACGATGCGCGGGTCGTCCGTATCGAACGTCCCCCTGGGACCGGCTTCGGGCCGTTCCGATTTTAATTTCGCGAGGGTTTCCGGCCGGTAGGGTGTGTCGTCTTCGGCCGTTCCGGCTTTTTTGCCGCTGGGATCGCTGATGCTAAAGGTCGGCGGACTACCTAGCCAATTTCCGGAGAGGTCCGGTACGGCGGCTTGCTTCTGAGTTGGGGCGCCTGCGGCAGGGGCTTTTGTCTGCGCATGCGCAGGGGAAATGCAGAAAAGAGCCGCGCTGAGCAGAAGCGCCGAAGATAAGGACGTATGTCGCATTTGAAAACTCCTCCCGGTTTTCCGGGTTTTGGTCATCGAAGCCTGGACGGGCGGCGCTACATTTTCACTTGGGATCCGGATAGGCCCGCAGGATAGAACCGTCCTTCGTAAAGATAACCTTCTGGATGATGCCCACCGGCGCGCCGTTTTTCGCGGCATGGAAATAAACCGCAACCTCATCCCCTGCATTGAGGGATTTCCTGGTCCAACTTCGTGGTGTAAGCTCACTCGGAGGCGGCGCCTCAACCAGCCAGTGCTCCACCGTTCCCTTGTCGTCGGTTACGTCAAAGTGAATTTGGCAATGCGGATTTCCCCATTCCACTTGAGTGATCGTGGCCTTCTGAAAGACGGTCATCTTCGCCATATCGTATCCCGCGTTTCCGTGATGAGCGAACACCGGGACGGAGAACAGAAGAAGGACAACAACGGTCGCGCGGATTGGGTAGTTCTTCAAACCTAACCTCCTAAAACCTCTCAGCTTCGGGTGATGTCTCGCTTCCCTGTTTTGGGACCGAATCAGTCGTAAGTAGCTATGGCTTTCCGCCTGCACCACCTTCAGTATTGGCGGCTTACTTGACTTTCACAGATGCTCTCCCTTTTCCAAAGTCCTTGAGACTACTTTCCGGGCGGACGATTGGTCGGTTGCCCGCTGTCCTTGTCGCTGGCGACATTGCCATAATCTTTATCGTATTGTTCAATCTCCGATGGGATGCACAACATTTCCGTAACATGGTAATCGGAGGATTGCAACTTCATAGGAAATTTCATGGCCACCCAGGGCTTCGTGTACATCTTCGGATCGTCAATCGTTACCGTTAACTCCAAGTTGCCTTGGTCTACGCGGTGGAACCTTTCCTCCACTTGCATGGCATCGCTGGCCGGACGACCCGTTTCGTCAAGCCAGAGCTTCTCACCCCCCGTTATCCCAGTCGTCCGGACGACCAGTGTGGTATCGTCCACCCACTTGCCAACCGAATATCCGTAATACTGCGGCTGTGGAATCTCTTTGGGGAGTTCTCGTCCATCCGTCCAGATCACCCGCCACAATTTTTGAAATTCATACAAGATCACTACCTTGTCCGCGGTCTGAAGGATTTGCGTGTGTCTGATTTGATAAAAATCCGCGCGCGGAAATCCCAGGGGATCGCACTTGTTTCTAGGGTCATTGCTAAGTCCCGAGACAACTCTTATGAACCCCTCCAGCGGCTTATGGGACTTCAATGTTTGTAATCCCAGAGGAGTGTAAGGCGGATCATGCTCCGGTTTCCCGTCATAAGGCATATCCCTCGGGCCAGTAGCCATGATTCCGTCCCCTGGCCCGCGGGCTGGTTCCCAAGTCCCGGAAATGTCATGGCGTGGAGCGGGGCCCGGCTTCTGGCCATGAAATGGATCGGTTACGGACCGACCCCAGCCGTCGACAAGCTTCAACTGGGCTGGATTTGCTGCCTGATCCTTCGACGCGTCCGGCTGCGCGCGCTGGGCATTTTGAGCATGCAGGGGTGCTAACGACAGCACTAACGTCACAAATACCAAAATCGCGCCGATGTAGCCTCTTCGCATTTCAAAACCTCTCACTAGTTGAATGATTTCGCTACCGATCAAACCTCTCATATTCACTTGCCGCCCCGGAATACAGATTCGGATCCCTGGTTATTGCTCAAAGGCTTACCGCCCACGGAACGGTACGCCTCCCTGTGGGGCCCCTTCGGGATTGCCAACTTGTTTTAAATAATCCGCCAGCTCTGATGGTGAGTAGATCATCTCTCGAATATCGAAATCGGGCGGTTGCAATCTCACAGGGAATTTGTCGAGGGCCAGCCGGGTTTCGTATAGACCTTCGGGTCGTTAGGATGGACGATTCCTAGTGATGCTCTTTGGTCACCAGGTGCTGCGCGTCCTGTTCCACGCAAGGCGGATCTTCGTCAATTGCGGCGTGCGGATCGGTGTTGAGCTTCAATGTGCGAGGATTCATGATCCAGGGCCGCGTGAAGACGTTGGGATCCTCGACCGTAACTTCATACTTCAGGCTGTCGCCCTGGCGAGTGAATCGCTCCACCACGTGCAGCGCGTCGCTGTGGAACTTGCCATCGTCCGATAGCCACGTGAGATCGTTGAATCCCCTCACGTCGATCACCAGAGTGTCTCCTTCCCAACGACCCACCGAATCCCCCAGATAAGAAGGATCGGCGTCGGTGCGATGTGGCCCGCCATCGACGGGTATCACGCGGAACGTGTTGATGCTGGACTCGCCCCCCTGATACAGAAACACCATGTGCCCCGGGTACTCCACAATTTGCCGCGGAGGCCCCATGCGGGGAACTCCCGGAGGCTGGCAGTGAAGGGTTCCATCGTAGTCGTTGGTGTTTTCGTCCAGGGATTTCACCTTCTCCAGCAACTCGGGTTTGTAAGGAGGCTGGTTGGGAGCAGCCGCTCGTTCTGCGCGATGCTGTGCATCCCCTTTGGAGAAGTCCGCGTCGGGTTCGGCGAATAAAAGCTTCGTGGTCCTTCCCTGGTCGTCTTTTCTTATGATCAAAGGAGGACCTCCGCCCAGATTCCAGATTCCGGAGAGATCTGGTTTTCCGTCTGGAGTACGAGGCGTCACGGCGCTCTCAGCGGGCTTTTGCGCTTCGTGCTTCGGTTTGGGAGCATCTTGCGCGGCGATTGATAACAAAGATATCGAAGCCAGGCAGAAACCTATTCCCAGCATTGCGCTAATCGAAAGGCGGCTCATGGCACTGCCTCCACTGAACTTCATAGCCTACTTGTAATTCTTGGGGTCACCGATCCAGATCTCCACCGAGTGCCCATCCGGAAACGTCACCTGCTTGAGGTATGCCAGGCTCTTGGTACCGTCTTTGGGAGGAAAGGCGTCAATCGTGATTACGTCTCCCTCTTTGAACGCATTTCTCAAAACCCCTCCCCGGCGCAATACCGCGGGCGGATAAGTTTCCAGCGCCCAGTTAACCACCTTGCCGGTGTCGTCTTTGACGTCCACGTAGAGGTAGACGTGCGGGTTCACCCAAAGCACTCTCGTGATTGTGCCCTTCAGAATCATGGTCCTGCTGGGATCGAATTCGGCGGTGACGGAGTGATGCGCCAGCACCGGCAACGCCGGCACGCACAATCCTAAGGCCAGCACGAGCAAGAACCGCTTATTCATCATTTATGCCTCGGGCGCAGGGAAAGGACATCTGCTGGTAATGGAATACTAGGAGTCGTTTCCCTTTGTCAAGGAGAGTTACCTGCGGCGCACGAGTACGTACATACGGACGATGCTCGCCCGCAACCATTGAGCGGATTTGCTCAGTGTGTTAACTTACCGCTCCAGACGAGCCTACGAATCGAGTGGTAAGGAAATCAAAAGGGGGCAATATGAGGCGTCTTAGTCCATGGCTTGGATCCGTCTTTTTGTCGGTCTTTATGTCGGCCGGCGCTGCATGGGCGCACCACTCCGTTCAGGCTCAATTTGATATCCACAAGACCATAACCATCTCTGGAACCGTCGCTAAGATGGAGTTCATCAATCCGCACTCTTACCTGACTCTGAACGTAAAAGACGCGGACGGTAAAGTGCAAAAGTGGGCCTTCGAACTCGGAGGACCGGCAGCACTCCGCAGAGCCGGGATGAGCCGAGCCGATCGCGGCGGACTGAAGCCTGGCGACGAAGTAACCGCTATCGGGCTCGCCGCCCGGGATGGATCCAACAGCGGCTTTCTTCAACAATTGAAGTTGTCGGATGGGCGCGTAATCAAACTCGCGACGGACGCCAACGGCAACTAAGCGTCGCTGACCTGAGAGGAGTTGCATATGCGTTCCCATGGGCATCACTTCCTTGCTGCTGCGGCCCTCCTTTGCCTGCTTCCCGCTGCCATGTTCGCCCAAATCAACGCCGAACCCGGGCATGCCCTCGTGGCTCGTACTGTCAACTCCGCGCCCACGCCTTCGGGCCCCACGCCGCGCACGCCTGATGGCCATCCGGACCTGAGCGGCGTCTGGAATGCCTTGGGAGACGATCTGACCGGCGTTCCGAACCAGATGGCCAATGACGGCATCTCCATAGACAGCGCCACTTCCTCGCATGATGTTTTCAACGGCGCGAAGATCGCCACCTTCCCGCGAAATACCAACCGTGGGCTCGATACGGAAAAGGCCGAGCGCGCCGCATCGTTGCTGCGCAGGCTAGGCGCGAACCGTCCCATCTACAAACCCGAATATTGGGAGATGGTGAAAAATAATGACGAGAATGCCAACGAAGAAGACCCCTCCAATAATTGCCTGCCTTCGGGGATTCCTCGCGCCGGTTATCCCTCTTTCATCGGACAAACCCCGACCTATTTCATCTTCATTTATCCCGGCCAGGGCGGCCTGATCGCCACTCAAACGATGTACCGCATGGTTCCCGCCGATGGCCGCAAGCACACCCCTCTGCAAGATTTGGACGGGACTTATACCGGAGAATCCATTGCCCACTGGGATGGAGATACCCTCGTCGTGGACTCCTGGGGTTTTGACGCCAATACCTGGTTTGACCAGATCGGCGGCTACTTTCACAGCGAAAACATGCACGTCATCGAGCGCTTTCATCGCGACGGAAACACGCTCACCTGGACCGCCACCGTCGAAGACCCTGACGTGTTGCTTGAACCATGGACCTCCACTCCGAGGGTGGCGCTCCTCAATCCCGATCCCCACGCCATTCTGCTGGAATCGCAACCCTGCAGCGAAAGGGATTTGGGTCACATCGTCACCAAGGAACATCACTAGGGGGAACATCGCTAGGACGCTCCCGGCGGATGCCGCGACCGTCGGTTATCGCTTCTAAGGAAAATTCATGCGCGCGAAAATAACGCCTTCGAAAATCTGGATGCTCGTGGCAATACTCGCCGCAATGCTTCCACCGATGTCCCATTCCGCTTTCGCGCAAACAGATAACGCCGCGAACCGGACCAAGGTCCTGCGAGCTGCCGCTGATGCCCTGGGCATGGTCCGCTGGTCCGACATCGGCGCCGGCCCCATCCATCTTCCGGGAATCGATGCCGTCAACACCATGGACATCCGGGCCACTGGCACCGTCGGCCCATTTGCTGATGCCGAATATCACGTCGCGCTCGCTTACAATCCGCCGGCCATGCGCGTGGAGATCACTCGCAAAGGAGCCTCGGCTGGACAATCGCAGCACACCATCCAAACCGTGCGCGAAAAATATGCCTGGAATGAATCCGAGATCGGCGCGGGCCTGGAGCCGGGAAAAGGCACCGCAACCCCAGCGATGGCAGACCAGAAGGAGCGGCTGCTCCAACTCTGGATCTTGCCCTACGGCGTCGTCAAAGCTGCCCTAGCAGCTGGCGACAAAACGGTGGTGTCCACCGAAAACGGAGCCACCGTCATCACCTTCCCGCTAAGCGGAAGCCTCGCTGACGTTACGGTGAAGGCCACGCTGGATTCCAAAAACTTGGTGAGCAAGGTGGAAACCCGGTCCGACAACGCAGCCATGGCGAATCTCGTCACGGAAACGGAATATTCCGATTACGCCGACCATGGAGAACTCTTGACCGATATAAAATCCCCCGGCCACATTGTCGAGAAGCAGGCCGGCCGCCCCATGCTGGATATCCGCGTCAAGGGAGTTGACGCGAACAATCCCTATTTGGTCTTCCCGGTTCCAGCGAACGTCAAAGCGGCGTCCGCTACCGGAAAATAACCTGCGCCATTAGTGGACGGAGAGAACGTCAGCGGACCGGAATCGTGCCGTTATACGACTGGATATAGCGCCCCAGCGTAATCACCGCAAACCACAGAAACAAAGTAGTCCCCGCAAGAAACTTGGCTGACATCGGCGCATCCTCGCCCGCCCCTAGATGCTCGACGGTTGGAAAAACATCGGTGAGATAGAAGACCGCCAGATTCAGCCCCACCAGCAAGATCGCCAGAATCTTCAGCCAGAAGGCAATGTTGAAGGTGTAATAGCCCGGCATCCCGATATAAGCCAAAAGGCCCGTGAGTACATTGATGCCGAAACCCGCCATGGCCCAAGGCATCAGCCCGTGCAGAGGAGCCACCGGCAATCGTTTGAGGAATCCCAGCAGGCGCAGGTTGAGCACGCCCACCGTTCCGACGAGCAGCGCCAGCCCAATGAAATGCAAGTCCATGATGAATGCCCACCACCACTTGCTGATGAGCATCAACTGCGTAAACCCGTCTGGTGACGGCTCGAAAACGTGCACAAAGGCGGAGAGCCCCGTATCGTTCACGCTTTCGCCAAACCGAATCTCCGGATGACGAATGTCGCCGCCCGTATTGCCCACCCTCGCCATCAGGCCAACGGTAAGAATCGAAAGGATCAGTATCGTAACGATGCTCCCCGACCATCGCCGCTGCGCTGGTGCTCGTTGCATCCGCCAGAGCCCCACCAAGGCCAGCGCGCCCGTAATCTCCATCACAAATAGCGCCAACATCGCCGCGCCTTCGTGCCGATCCATGAGAGCCGCGGAGATGCCGGGCTGGTCCTTGATCGCCGCCCGCGCACCGATTCCGCTGAAAAACGTCGGGAGCGTCAAGAGAGCCAGCGCCACAAAAAGAATCAGGCTGGCGCGCCGCAGACCCTCGTTCTTACCCACGAAGCCGGTAAGGAATAGGCCCAGCGCAATGATCGAGCCGATGATCGGAAAGTGGTTCAGCAAGAGGTGCAGGTGCATGAAACTCATAAGCTCTTGTCTCGTACCCTCTGCCGCAATCGGCCCTCGCCCATCGTCACGGGTACACCAGATATTTGTACGTGTACGCCAAAAGGCGTCCCGCGGTGATCGCGCCAATCCACAAACAGATGGACCACTTGGCGAGGCTTGCGCCTCGCGCCATCATCGAAGATTCATCCAGGCGGGAATCGCCAAACACGCGGTCCTCGATCATGTACATGACCCATACCGCAAAACCAATGATCGTCAGCTTCAGGTAAAAAACGGGATTGGTAAGCGCCTTCGTGGGGTACGCGATCAGCAGAAGGGCCCCCGTACATGCGTTGATGGCGAATCCCAGCCACATGATTCGGAAAAGTCCCTTGAGCGGAGGCAGAGGAATTTCGGGCACGTACCCGAGAATACGCAGATCGACCACCGTATTCGCGCCCACCAGCAACGCCAGGCCGAATGTGTGAAAGAGAAGTACGAAATAGAACGCAAACGGCGACTCGGATTCGCGCAGCCAGGTGCTAAGGCCGCTGTCTTCGATGCTCTGCAAAAATAACGGAGGAACCACGTCATCTCCCCGGCGGCAGGAAATCCCGCTGGCCGAAGGAATATACACTAGAAGGCGGCTGTCTCCGCCGAGATCCTCGTTCACCACATTGCCGCCGCCGCCTCCAATAACTGATACACTTCCTTCGTCCCATGAATCCCGCGCAACTTCGCAAATGGATTTTCCTGGCCGGCTTGGCCGCGCTTCTTTTCTTCTGGGGCGTTCCCGCGCTGGCGAGTCTCATTATCGATTACAACTGGTGGAAGGAGATCGGCCAGGTTGGCACCTGGACGGAAATGCTCTGGTACGCCATCGCTCCTGTCGCCATTGGCACGGTCGCGGCCTTCATCGCCTTGTGGATCGCGCACAATCGAGGACTTCATTTCGCGGGAGTTCGTTCGCGTGATTATCCCCTCTACTCGTGGATCGCGCCGGTGGGGCTGGCGCTGGTGGCCTTCGTCTTCGCCGAACTCTCCATCGACTACTGGGCGGTCATGCGCTTCTTTGGTTCGCGCCGGCTCACGCTTCCGCCCGATGTCTGGAAAGACCCAGTATTCTCTCGGCCTCTAACCTTCTACTTGTTCAGCTTGCCCTTTTACTCGCAAGTGCTCGGCTTCATTTTCGTCCTGGCGATCCTCTGCGCGCTGGTGTTCTGGGCCACGGCGCGCGGATGGCAATTGACAGAACGCTTCCGTTTCGAGCGCGAACGCGTGCTCATCAGGAAGCCGGGCACATTCGAGTTCGAACCGCGTACCCTGCTCCTTCCCGGCGCCACCCGCACCGGCTTTCTGCGCACCATCGCGGTGATTCTCTTGCTCGGCATGGCCGCCTGGTTTTTCCTGGGCAATTACGATCTGTTGTTCAACTCGCACGCCTTCATGACCGGCGCCGATTACGTGGACCAGAAGATCACGCTGCCCCTTCGCTGGCTCCTCATCGTGGCCACGCTGGCCGGCATCCCCTGGGCTTGGATGGGCAAGTATAGGAATGCCTTTTTCCTGCTCTTCTCCGCCTTTGTGGTGCAATTGATTGTGCCCGGCCTGGTGCGCGCCGTTTACGTGCGCCCCAACGAAATCTCCATCGAGCGGCCTTACATCCAGCGCCATATCGAAGCCACCACCATGGCCTTCGGCCTGAACCGCAATTCCACCGAGCAGCCCTTCATCCCCTCCGCTCAAGGCACGGTCGATCCGGCGCAGGACGCCGCCTTGCTCGATAACATCCGTCTGTGGGATCTGCGCGCTTATAACGCCACCATCGCGCAGATTCAGGCTTTGCGTCCCTACTACACCTTTCCCGATACCGACGTGGACCGCTATTTCATCAACGGCCACATCAAGCAGGTGTTGATCTCTGGCCGCGAACTCGACGTCGGCCAGTTGTCCGCCGAAGCCAGCCAGAGCTGGATCAATCCCCGCTTCATCTATACGCACGGCTTCGGAGCGGTGGTCTCCGAGGTGAATCGGATTACTCCCGATGGCTTGCCAGTGCTGCTCATCGAGAATGCCCCGCCGGAGATCAAATCTCCCGGATTCCAGCTCACCCGTCCGGAAATCTATTACGGCGAAAAAACGCAAGATCCCGTCTTCGTTCATACCGCGCGCGAAGAGTTCGATTATCCCTCGGGCGATCAGAACAAATATTCCACCTACGAGGGCACGGGAGGATTCCCGGTTGGTTCTTTCTTCCTGAAAACCGCCGCGGCCATCTCCGAGGGCGAGCCCAATATCATCTTCACCAGCTACCTCACCTCGCAGAGCCGCATGATGATCCACCGCACTGTGCAAGACCGCTTGCAGCACGTGGCCGATTTTCTTCTCTGGGACCAGGACCCTTATCTGGTCATCACCGACGACGGAAGACTGGTCTGGATGGTCGATGCCTACACGACCTCCAATTCGCATCCTTATTCGGCCACGCTTCCGGTCGCCGGTCTGGATGATGGGGCCAACTACATCCGCAATGCGGTGAAGGCCACCGTTGACGCTTATACGGGAAAGGTCGAGCTATACGTCTTCGATCCCAGCGATCCAATCATTCAGGTGTATGAGCAACTCTTCCCCAATCTCTTCAAACCGGCCTCCGCGATGCCGGCCGATTTGCGCCGGCACGTGCGCTATCCCGCCGGGCTGTTCCGCACCCAGGCGGAGGCTTACCGCACCTTCCACATGCGCGATCCCCAGGTCTTTTACAACAAGGAAGACATCTGGGAGATCGCCCGCAATCTCTTCGGTCAATCGGGACAGCCCGAGCCCGTTCAGCCCACCTACATCGTGGCCACTCTGCCGGGAGAAAAACAGCCGGAATATCTGCTGATGCTTCCCTTCACCCCGCGCGGCAAGGATAATTTGATCGGCTGGATGGCCGCTCGTTGCGATGGCGATCACCTGGGCCAGTTGGCCTTCTATCAGCTTTCCAAGCAGCAGCTGATGTACGGGCCCATGCAAATCGAGTCCCGCATCGACCAGGACCAGAACATTTCCAAGGACCTGACCCTCTGGAACCAACAGGGCTCGCACGTCTTGCGCGGAAACATCATCGCCCTGCCCGTCACCGGCGGTTTCCTGTACGTCGAATCCATCTACATTCAGGCCACCGAGGCTCGCATGCCGCAGCTCAAGAAAGTTGTCTTGGCTATCGGCGACCGGCTGATCTATCGCGATACCTTTGATGAGGCCTTCGCCGACTTGACGGGCACTTCCCTGCCCGCTCAGCCTGTGCTGGCCAATGCCGCTTCGTCGTCGCCTCCGCCCGCTGCTCCTCCATCGGCTGCGGCCAAAGCTTTGCCCGCAATGGCCGAACAGATCCGCCATCTGCGCGAGCAAGCCGAGGAACTGGCCCGCGAACTTGATAGCCTGGAGAAGGAAGCCGACAAGAAGTAACGACGGCACGATTCGGCATCGAAACCGTCGCCTCGCCCCTGGGCGCCCCGCTTCAAAACCTCCCGCGCCGCTCGTCTCTACAGCTTTGCCACTCCTGGCGAACCCCAAGGCTAGGTACTTTCCTGGACCCTCCATCCCGCAGCAACTGTATAGACTTTTTTGATCCAGCCGGAATAATTCAGGCATACGGGATGAGTTCCGCGGAAGGCAATCAGGGCACTTCACTCGCGGCATTTTCGCCTTGGTCTTTCCCGTGAGATCGCTCCGGATCGCCTTCTTCAGCCCATGCGCTCAGCGGGGCATTTAGATCCCGTAAGTGCCGGCAGCGGCTCGGAAAGGAGTAGAACAACATGTGTGACTATTCTCTGATGGGTGTACCCAATCGGCTGGTTCAGGAAGGCGAGGATCTGGTTACCCACAGATTCCGCACCGGCTCGCTGGGGCTGGCTCCGGCCGGCACTTGCACGCAAGCGGACGCGGTCGGGACGGGAACCGGACTCTGGTCCATGCTGAAAGCCTTCCTGCGAGGCGAACCCGCTCAAGCGGTTGCCGTTTGCGTTCCTCCCGGCGCTCGATTGCTTTTGGGAGATATCCCCGAACCGTTGCAGCAGTCGCTCTGTGTCGGTCCCGCGGAAGAAGTAACCTTCACGCAGTTGACCGCCACGCCGCACATGTATCGGGATGCCTTCCGCTTCAAGAATGGCGCCGAGCTGCTCCTACAGCGCTTGAGCGAGGGCCAGCGCGTCAAGGTTCTCGACTGCGCTTGCGCCAGCGAAGCTCCTCGGAACAAGCAACTGGAACCGGCGGAACTGTAATCGACGCGGACCCGCGAGCGCCAGAGGCTGGCGGGTCCGTCTCGCCTCCGTCTCGTTTGTTTTGGGCCCCCAGCGCTCACAATCACGCTCGCCGATTTTCTCCCCACCCACCGGCGCCCATTCAGTCCTCGCGTAATCAAATCTAATGAGACAAGAATTGGGAGGTTATCGTGGCGGGAAAACTCGTGAAAGGTTTAGCTTGGGGCGGATTCGTCGTGGGCTGCGCATTGGTCAAGTCGATTTTGCAGCAATCCCGGCATTGGGACCTGAACGAAAAAGTTGTCTTGATCACCGGCGGCTCGCGCGGCCTGGGCCTGGTGATGGCCCGGGAGTTTGCCACCCACGGCGCCCGCGTCGCCGTTTGCGCGCGCGACGAAGAAGATCTCGCCCGCGTTCGGGAGGAGTTCGCTTCACGCGGAGACCACTTCTTCTCCGCTCCGTGCGACGTCTCGGATCGCGACCAGGTTCAGTCGCTGCTGTCCTCGGTGGAAAAAGCGCTGGGCCCCGTCGACGTCCTGGTCAATAACGCCGGAACGATTCTCGTCGGCCCTCTCGAGCATATGACCCTGCAAGATTTCCACGACGTCATGCGAGTCAACTTCTGGGGCGCGGTTCACACCACCTTGGCCGCCCTTCCCGGCATGCGACGCCGCGGCCAGGGCCGCATACTGAACATCACTTCCATCGGCGGCAAAGTGGCTTTCCCGCATCTTTTGCCCTACACCGCGAGCAAGTTCGCTCTGGTTGGATTCAGCGAGGGCCTCCGCGCCGAATTAGCCAAGGACGGCATTTGGGTTACCACGGTGGTCCCCAACTTGATGCGCACGGGAAGCCCGCGCAACGCCGAGTTCAAGGGTAACTATCAGCAGGAATACGCCTGGTTCACCATCACCGATTCTCTTCCCGGCGCCTCTATGAGGGCCGCGCGCCGCCAGGCAAATCGTCAGAGCTTGTCAGAACGGGGAGAGCGAAGTGGTTTTGGGTTTGCCTGCAAAACTTGCGGTCATCGCCAATGGCGTCGCGCCCGGGCTGCTCGGCGACCTGCTTGCCGCCGGCAACGAATGGCTCCTGCCTCAGGCCGCCGGCGAGGATACCGGCCGCCACAAAGGCTACGAAAGCGAGAGTTTTGCGACGCGGAGCGGCCTCACTTCGTTCACGCGGGCCGCCGAACGCCAATAACGAGGTTTGAAATCCGGGCTGGGTGAGAATGAGGTTAAGACTTTACCTGCTCGAAAGCCCCTAGCTCGAGCGCTTCTTCCGTGGCACCTTGGCGCCCTTTTTGCGGGCTTCGGAAAGGCCGATCGCAATGGCCTGCTTCCGGCTCTTTACGCGTCCCGCTTTGCCTCCTGGGCCCGAACGGAGCGTCCCTCGCTTCTGCCGGTGCATCGCACTCTTCACACTCTTGCGTGACGCCTTGCCGTATCTCGCCATCTCCCTTTCCTCCGAAGTTTCGATTTACAACTCCTCGTGCCACGTCGCGATCCTAACTTGTTGATGATTTCTTTCCGCGTTCGGACGCCTTCGGCCGCGTGTCCGACCTTGATCGAATGTGGCCCCGGCGACGAACATCGTGCCGCACATGGCTATTCTCTGCCGGGCGCGCGCCATTTCAGAATGCCATTTCAGAATAGAACTTCAGAATGGATCGACTATAAAGAGCACATCATTCGCTCTGCTCTGCTGCTGCGGCTTTCTTTCCTCATTGGTTACGGCTGTCGAGGGCAGTGTGAAGAAGAATGTCGCGCCCTCATTCACCGCGCCTTCCGCCCACACGCGGCCTCCATGCCGGTGAATAATGCGCTGCACCGAAGCTAGTCCCACGCCCGTGCCCGGAAATTCCGTGGTCGCATGCAGCCGCTGAAAAGCTCCGAATAACCGCTGGGCATAGGCGGGATCGAATCCCGCGCCATTATCGCGCACGAAAAACGCGCTCTCTCCATTGGCCTGGGTGCGCCCGAATTCGATGCGCGCGGCGGTGCGCCGCGAGGTGAATTTCCAGCCGTTCCCCAGCAGATTTTCCAGCACGGCGCGCAGCAATCGCGGATCGCCCTCGGCCTCCAGATTCGGCGCGATCGCGAACTCCGCCTCTCGCGTCGGATCGAGCTGGGAGATCTCCTGGGCCACCGCGCGCGCCATCTCGCTCAAATCGATCTGCTCGCGCTGGATCTCCGCGCGCGTGATGCGCGAGAGCTCCAGCAAGTCGTCGATCAGCGCGGACATGCGCTGGGCCGCGGCGCGTACGCGCTCGAGATGCTGCTTGCCGGTCTGATCCAGGTTCTGGGAATAGTCTTCGAGCAGCGCCTGGCTGAATCCATCGATGCCTCGCAAGGGCGCCCGCAAATCGTGCGAGACCGAGTAGCAAAATGCCTCCAACTCATGGTTCGCCGCCTCCAACTGAATATTCGATCGGCCCAGCTCGAACTTCTGCTCCGCAAGTATTCCGTTGATCCGCTTCAGATCCGAGGGGCTCGGTAGCGCCAGGGCGGCAGGAACAAGCTGGACCAGCAGAATGGCAGTCGAGACGGACGCCACTGCCGTGACCGCCTTCGCCGCTCCTGCGATCCAATAGTCCGCATTCCAGATGTTCCATACTTCCAGGAAGTGCGTCGCTCCGCAGGAGACGATGAAGATTCCAAAGCAACCGAACATCCAATGAAAAGGCACGTCCCGCCGTTTCCGCACGAGATAGATCACGGTCACGGGGATCGAAAGATACGAAATGCCGATCAGCGAATCGGAGACCACATGCAGCCAAACCAATCTCGGATTCCACAAATAGCAAAATCCGTGCGGCATGAAATCGCCTGAAAAAAGGTGCCTCAGCGTTTCCATAGATCCCCCGAAATGAATATCGACCGGCCTCGCATAGCGGGCTCGCCGCGCGGCACCAATACGCCAAATGAAGCGCCAAGCCCGCCGTCGCTACGGTCGTAGTAGGTAGTCAAGGAGCCGAATAAACGGCTACGAGGAAGGGGAATCCGTCCCGCCTATTGTCGCGTAACTCCGGTCCGCGGTCTCCAACCCGCCCCGGGGTTTGTGCCTTTCGCGTCAACTAAAACTACGCTCACTTTGTCGTTGCGCCCAAATTTTGCCGGCAAGGGTTGCGCTTGTAGCCCAGGGCGCGCTCACGTTCTTTGTGAGCGGCCCTGGGGCTTTCCTTCTAGGAATTTTGCCGGGGGCACACGTCGGCGGCAAGTCGATCACACGTCGATCAAAGCCACGCACCTTTTCGCGCGTAGAAACATTCGCCCTGGAAATTTCGTTGCCGATTGGTTAGTTCGGGAAGGCGTCGAAGCTCTTACTCGTCGTCCTTGGGTACGGTCTCTTTCTGCTTCTCGCTGCTGTCTTTGAGCAGTTGATAGAGGTGTGTGCGGCTGATCCCCAAAACCTCCGCCGCCCGAACTTTGTTCCCGCCCACATGGTCCAGAACGCGCTGGGCGTGCCGCCGCTCGAGTTGATCGATGGACATCATCACTTCGTACTCGGCATTGCCGGGCGCGCTCTGATTCTGCACCCGCTCCGGCAGGTCGCGCACGTCGATCACATCCGATTCGGCCATCATGCAGGCATGTTCCAGAACATTTTGCAGCTCCCGGATGTTTCCTGGCCAGGAGTACCGCGCCAGCACGGTTTGCGCGCGCCGCGTCAGTCCGGCCACGGTTTTGTTGTATTGGGTGGCAAACGTTTTCAGGAATTGCCGCGTGAGCAGCGGCAAATCTTCGGGCCGTTCCGCCAGCGAAGGAACCTTCAGCTCCACGGCGCACAGCCGGAAATATAGGTCCTCGCGGAATTTACCCTGGCGAGACATCTCCTGCAGATCGCGGTGCGTCGCGGCCACCACGCGCACGTCCACCTTGGTGATCGCCGGAGAGCCCACGCGCTGAACTTCGTGGTTTTGCAGGACCCGCAGCAACTTCGATTGCATGGCCAAAGGCATTTCGCCAATCTCGTCCAGCATCGCCGTTCCGCCGTTGGCATACTCGAAAACGCCCACCTTGTCCTGATTCGCCCCGGTGAACGCTCCTTTGACGTGCCCGAAAAGCTCGCTTTCGGCCAAGGTTTCGGTGATCGACGAACAATTCACGGCCACGAAGCGCTTCTCCGAGCCGCTCAGCTGATGCAACGCCCGGGCCACCAACTCCTTGCCCGATCCCGTGGGCCCGGTAACCAAAACGCTGCGGAAGTGGGGCGCGATGCGCTGGATTTTGGAAAACAGGTCCAGCATCAGCGGGCTGCGGCCGATGATTCCCTGGAATTGAAAATTCTCCAGAAGCTCGTTGTCCAGCCGGGAACTGCGTTGCCGCCGTTTGGCGTCCTCCACAATCAGCGCGATGCGCTGGCGAAGCTTCTCCGGCGAGAAAGGCTTGGGAAAGTAGTCCGCCGCGCCCTTCTGGATGGCTTCCACCGCCGATTCGGTCGAATAGTAGCCGGTCATCAAAATGACGTCGATGCCTGGATCGAACTCCACAATTTTCTGCAGCAACTCCATTCCTTGCACGCCCGGCATGATCAAATCCATCAGCACGATCTGCGGCCGCAGCTTATGGATCAGTTCCAGCCCGGCCTGCGCGTCGGACTCGGTATGAATCTCCAGGCCGCTCTCCGCCAGGATGAAGTTCACGAACTTCAGATTTTTCGGATCGTCGTCGATGGCCACCAGCCGCATGGCCGGCGCATTTCCGCTCGTCGTGCCCACGGTCACCTCACCGCCGCCATCATGGCGTCTTCCACTCGCCTCATCAATTCATCCCGCGTGAACGGCTTGCGAAGAATCGCCGTTCCTTTCTCCAGCACTCCGTGAGTGGCGATTTCGCCGTCGGTGTACCCGGACATATACAGCACGCCGATGCCGGGCCGCTCCGCAACCATGGCGTCGGCCAATTTCTTTCCGCTCATTCCCGGCATGATCACGTCCGTCAGCAGAAGATTTATGGTGTCCGGGCATTTTCGCGAAAGCTCCAAAGCCTCCGCCGCGTCCGCCGCCTCGAATACCTTATGGCCGGCTTCGCTGAGCGTCTTCTTCGTCAATTTGCGCAACGCCGCTTCGTCTTCCACCACCAGAATGGTCCCGCGCTCCGCCGCGATGGTCGCCGCCGGCTTGGCTTCGACAACCGGCTCGGACGCCCCGCTTACCTGTGGCAGATAGATTCGGAACGTCGTTCCCTTGCCCACCTCGCTATCCACCCAGATATACCCGCCGCTTTGCTTGATCACGCCGTAAGCCGTCGCCAATCCCAGTCCCGTGCCCTTGCCCTTCTCCTTGGTGGTGAAGAAGGGCTCGAAAATGTGCGACTGCAGCTCGGAGTCCATCCCGCAGCCCGTGTCCGTGACCTTCAGCAGTGCGTACGGCCCGGGAATCACGTAGGGATGACGAAGCACCGTGGAGCGGTCCAGTTGCCAATTCCCCGATTCGATAATCAGCTTGCCGCCATTGGGCATGGCGTCGCGCGCATTCACCACCAGATTCAAGATCACCTGCTCGATCTGGCTGCGGTCCGCTTTTATGGTCTGCGTGTCCGGCGCCAGCAGCAACTGCATCTCGATGTTCTCGCCCACCAGCCGCCGGAGCATCTTCTCGATATCCACGATGATGTCGTTCAGGCTCAGAATCCGCGGCTCCAGCACCTGCTTGCGGCTGAACGCCAGCAACTGCTGGGTGAGCGCCGCGGCGCGCTTGCCCGCGTTCTGGATTTCGTCCACCGCCTCCCGATACGGATCTTCCGGAGTGATCCTCTGCTGCAGCGCCTCGCTGTACCCGATGATCAGGCCCAGCAGATTATTGAAGTCGTGCGCCACCCCTCCCGATAATCTGCCGATGGCCTCCAGTTTTTGGGAGCGGTGCAGCTGCTCTTCGAGCTGCCGCCGTTCGCTGATATCCCGGTTGACGATCACCAGCTTCTCTACTTCGCCGTCTTGATTGCGCACCACGCTGGCCGTCGATTCCACGTTCAGCCAGCGCCCGTCCTTATGCCGGATGCGATATTCCACGGTTCGGCCCATCCCCGTGCGCCGCGCCTCGGCCGCTGCATCGATCACCGTTTTTCGATCGTCCACGTGGATTTGCTCGAAAGCCGACGTCTGCCGCAACTCCTCCCTCGAATAGCCCAGCAGTTTCTCGTAGGAGGGGCTGTTGTAGAGCCGCTGCCCATTCACATCCACCACCGCGATCATGTCCGCCGCGTTTTCGCTGATCAGTCGGAAGAGCTCTTCGCGCTCCGCGAATTGCCTGCGAAACCGGGAGATCTGCACCTGCTGGAAGATCACGTACAGGTCAAACAGTAGAATGATGCCCACCAGGGCATGTATGGCAACGTTGGCGTCGAATGCGTAGTAGCTGCCCAGTTGCGGAATAAGGGTAGGAAGCAGGAGCGAAACGATACCCGAAGTGAGGATCAGCGAGACCACAATGGCGGACGACGACAGCCACCATTGCCGCCGCTCGTTGAGCCGCCAGTTATCTCGAAACTGTCCTCCGGCATTGCCGCCGGCCACAGGGACAAATATCTTCATCTCACGCTGACTCGAGCCGGCCTCTTTTTAGCGCTCGTTACCGGGTATGAACTATTTTCCCAGCCAAGGAGGCCACCACAAGGTTTTCGTTCCTGGGGCGTGTCCGGCTGGTTATTGTGAGGATGGAAGGGAGCGGCCGCGCGTGCTCACGGCCGCTCTGGTCGCCTGCGTGAAGTTCCTGTCATTTTGGCCGGTCTCGTCGTTACCCCAGCCTTTGCAGCATCTCTCTTCCCATGGAATGGTCGAGGACCCCCTTGCGCATCAGCTCCCCAATCAGCTCATTCAAGACGCTCTTGCTTGGCGCTACCGCGCGCACCCGCGGTTCCTCGTTCTCCGCTTCCTTATCCTCTAGGAATTCGCCGCGAAGCTCCGCCAGCCATCTCCTCAGACTCACCGCTTGTTGCGGGTCAGCCGACTCGAACCGCAACCCCATGCCCATTCCCGCCACGGCATAGACCACCGTGGCCATGCCTTCAAACGATCGATTTTCCTTGCTGATGCGCGCCTTCACCACCGTCCCCGCCGGTAAAGGGCTCATCGTGTCGGCGTAACATCCGCCTTCGCTTAGATCGGCCGTTCGGCCATGGATTCTGGTTCCAGAGTTCGGCTCGGTGGCCTCGAATGTCCCTGTGAACGAATATCGGGGGGACTGGCGCCTCTCCGAAGGATCAGCCTTCACTTCCCCTGAAGGCAAGCCCCGGATCACTGCCTGTGAGATTTTTGAATTGCCTGTCGCTTCGTTTAGCATGTCCATTCTCCAATGTCGTATATTTGCATGTGCAGGCCCACTCTCACCGAGTGCCGATATCCTGTTATTTCAAGTGATTACGAGCAGTGACCCAACTTGAAACGTCCACGCCGTGCTCATCCCGCCCGCAGGTGTCCGTCGCGTATACATTCCGATTTCTAGCGGCCATATCTACCGGCCGCTTCTACAGCCTGGTACCCGGCGAGCCCACGCTAACCTGTAGCGCAGTTCCTAGCGTGTTCCATTCTGGCGTAGCTCCTTGGTACCACTCGCCGTAGACCCCCTGAGCTATTTCCCTCCGCTTCGGTTCCCTCCAGACTAATCTCGTTGACCTCTGGGGGAGATTGCATCCATGAGCCAGATATTCGAGGCCCTTCGACAAGCGGAATCTTTAGAAGCCCAACGTAAGCAGCGAGCGGAAGCCGCCGAGCAAGCTTTGGTCGAGCGCCGCGCCAGCGAACGCCACGCCGTGGGGCCGCGCATCCGCGTCTACGGCCACAAGCCGGAGTTCGGTCCCTTTTTTGACGAAAATCCCGTCCTCAACGCCAGCGACACGGGCGCCCTGCTGGTGATGAAAATCCCAGTCGTGGCCGGCCAGAAATTGCTCCTCATCAACGAAACCGCCGGGCAGGTACAGGAGTGCCGAGTCATTCGCACCGCTTGCCACAATACGCACGAACTGGAAGTCGCGGTGGAGTTCCCCGTTCCCCAGCCGGAGTTCTGGCATCACATGCTCGAATCGGCTGCCAGCGGCTACGAGAAGCGCACCCTGCCTCGTATCGCGCTGCCTCGCGGAATGAAGGTCACCTGGAAGGGCAAAGGCGAATCGGTGGTTTCCCGCGTCCAGGACATCAGTGCTGCCGGGCTATCGATTGCCTCCCCGGAACCGCCTCCCTTGGGCGAAGAGATTGACATTCAATTCACCGTCCCCGCAGGAGAAGTCAATGCGCGCGCCATCGTGCGCCATGTCCGTGAGCGCCAGGGGATGGGCGTCGAGCTTGTGGAGATCCCGCCCGAGTGCCGCGCTCGTCTCAACCACCTGGTCCAGAAGTTGCTCGGCTAGGCGTCCTGTTATCGTCCGGGGCGCGATTCCAGCAGGCGCTGCTCCGCCCAATCCTCGGCGGCATGCATGGCTTCGTACAGCTGATCGAAGCTCTCAATGGCAAAGAGCAGCTTATGAATGCGATCCACGCGCACCGGCGTTCTCAGAACCTCTTCCAACTGGAAATCCCGCACCTCGCAGCCGCCCTCGATCACGTTGCTGCATTCGCGATGTGAGCTGATCACCCCGCTGCCGTAAACCTTCACCGCTCCGTCCTGGCGAATCAGCCCAAATTCCACCGTGTACCAGAACAGTCGCCCCAGTTGCTCCAGCAACTCCTGATCCTCGATCCGCGCGCACACGCTGCCGTAGTGCTGCAGAAAATCGGCGAACACACGATGCGCGTGCATCGGTACGTGCCCGAAGACGTCGTGAAAAATGTCCGGCTCCGGGGTGTACTCCAGCGAATCGCGGCCCCGCAGCCACGTCGTGGTCGGGAACATCCTCGCCGCCAGCATCTCGAAAAAGGCCGGTGCGGGCAGAAAACCGCTCACGGGCGTCGTGCTCCATCCCGTCCTCGGCCTGAGTTTCTCGCTGATTGCCGCGAGGTTGGGCAGCCGTTCCTTCTGCAGGCCGATGATTTGGTATCCCTCGAGATACTCCCGGCATCCATGCGCCTCGATCTGCGGCCATCTGCGGAGCACCAGTTCCTGCCAGACGCTGTGCTGCTCCCGGGAGTATTCGTCGTATTTTTGTTCGATTAGGAAGGGCGCCGCGGCCTTAAGCTGTTCCGCCGGCATTTGCTGTTCTCCTCTGCTTATAGGATGAACCGCCGCAGGCGCGCAGACAAGCGCGCTGCCACGGCGCGTCCCTCCATGGACAAAACTCGCACGGACCCGCCGCACGGCGCTCCGCTGTGATTACCCGTGTTAATATTTCTCGCCAGAGCGTGTTCTCGCGCATCGCAGCGACATCAAATACCAAGCCCAACAAGAGAGGGCCACATGAAAAAGAAAAAATCCGCCAAGAAACGCCCCAAGCCAAAACCGAAACCGCGCCAAAAGCCGAAACCCCGCCCCCAGCAAAAGGCCCAAGCCAAAAGCCGGCCGCGCGTGATCGCCCGTGCGGGCCGAATGGGAGGTCGGGCTGGTTTGGACGAATCCACCCAATCGGGAGACACCCAGGGCCTTTCCGATCGCGCTGTCGCAGATTCTGAGAGCGTCAAAGAGTTGATGGAAGAAGGACAATATCTCGAAGCGGAAGCCGTCGAGGGTGTTGAGGACGCGCCTGATGCCGATGCCGGCCCGATCAAAACGAAGGAAGTTCCCGAAGACGACGTTCCCGGCGAATATCGCGACGACGATAATCGCGACCAGCAAAGCTGATTGCTTCGCCTGACCCCGCAGAAGTCGGGTCGATCGTATACCAGGGCGCAAAACCAGTCGCCTGCCCGGGCGCATAATCCAGTCGATTAACTCACTACGCTCCGGCCCTCGCGAGCTCCGGGCGTTACTGATAGGCATACCGCGCCCATGCGCTGTTTGACCCCTCCGTGCCGCAAACCCACAATAGTGCTGCTTTGATTTAACGCGCGAGTCGGCGCGATCCCTTCCTCCCGTCCGACCGCCACGGTTCTCGTGGTGTGATATGGCACCCAAACTTCAAACCGCTGGAGTTCGCCTCCTCGCGGGCAATACCGTCCGCGCCGCGTCGCTTTCCCGCTTTGAAGCCCGCTACTGTGCGCCGCGAAGCCGGGTCGACTCTTCGGGGAGGACGAGAAATGGCAAGCAGCGCCATTCTGCTGGTCGAAGATAATCCCGACGACGAAGTTCTCACCCTTCGGGCGTTCCGCAAGAACAACTTCACCAATGAGGTGGTCGTGGCTCGCGACGGCGCTCAAGCCCTGGACTATCTATTCGCCACCGGCGCCTATGCCAACCGCGAAGCCGCCGCCCTGCCTCAAATCGTTATTCTCGATTTGAAGCTGCCTAAGATCGATGGCCTCGAGGTGCTGCGTCGTTTGCGTGCCGCTCCGCACACCAAGCTCCTCCCCGTGATCATTCTCACCTCCTCCAATGAGGAACGGGATCGCCTCGAGGGCTACGGCCTCGGCGCCAACAGCTACGTGCGCAAGCCCGTCGATTTCGCGGCATTTGTCGATGCCGTACGCCAGCTTGGGCTCTACTGGTTGCTCCTCAACGAACGCCCTCCGGCGCCGCCCCCCTCGCGGCTGGGCGCAAATACCGATCGGTAAGCCGAGATGCCCGCTCTGCTGCGCGCGCTGATTGTCGAGGACTCGGAGGAGGATTGCGCTTTGCTGCTGCACGCTCTTCAGCACGGCGGCTGTGAGGTAGCGCATAAACGCGTCGACACGGCTGAGGGGCTGCAGGCCGCGCTGCGCGAAGGCATCTGGGATTGCGTTATCTCCGATTTCTCCATGCCCGGATTCAGTGGCATCTCCGCCCTCAAAATCGTTCGTAACGTCGATCTCGATATTCCCTTCATCTTCGTTTCCGGGACCATCGGCGAAGAGGTCGCCGTCGAGGCCATGCGCGGCGGCGCTCAGGATTATGTCCTCAAGGGTAGCCTGGCGCGGCTGCTGCCCGCCATCAATCGAGAGCTGATGGATGCGGAGATGCGCCGCGACCACAAGCAATCCGAAAAGAAACTTCGGCAACTCGAGAAGTTCGAGGCTATCGGTAAGCTCGCCGGCGGCATCGCCCACGATTTCAATAATGTAATCGGAGCCATTATGGGCTGGGCCGAGCTCGGCGAGGATGAAGTCCCCGCCGACAGTCGCGCCCATAAGTTCTTCCTGAATATCCGCGAACAATCCGAGCGCGCCGGGAATTTAACGCGTCAGCTCCTGGCCTACGCGCGCCGCCAGGTGCTCACTCCCTGCAGTCTCAATCTCAACGATGTCGTCGGCGAAGCCATGGCGCTCCTGCAGCGCGTCATCGGCGAACAGATCCAGGTTAAGACGCTGCTGGCCTCCGATCTTCGCGCCACCAAGGCCGACCCCGCGCAGATCGAGCAGGTCCTGATTAATCTTTGCCTGAACGCTCGCGATGCCATGCCCAATGGCGGCCAGCTTCTCATCGAAACGAGCAATATCGAGCTCGGCCAAGACTTCTGCCGGCGAAACCCCTCCGTCTCTCCCGGCCGCTACGTCCAGCTCTGCGTCTCGGACACCGGCATCGGCATGGATGCGGCCACCATGGAGAGAATCTTTGAGCCGTTCTTCACCACCAAGGACAAAAGCAAAGGCACCGGTCTTGGCCTCGCCACCGCTTTCGGTATCGCCAAACAGCATCTCGGACACATCGGCGTCTACAGCGAACTGGGCAAAGGCACCATCCTTCGCGTCTATTTGCCCGCAAGTGAAGGCTCCGCCGAAGCGCTGCCGGAAATCGCCGAGGCGGAAATCCGCGGCGGCTCGGAGACGATTCTTCTCGCGGAAGATCATGAAGGACTGCGCGAAATGTCTCATCAGGCGCTTTCCAACCTGGGCTATTCGATCATTCTCGCCAGGGACGGCCGCGAAGCCGTCGAGCAATTCGCGGCCAACTCCCATCGGATTTCCCTGCTCGTGCTGGACGTGGTGATGCCCAGATTGGGAGGCCCGGACGCGCTGAAACAAATTCGCCAAATGAATCCCGCGATTCCCGTAATCTTCACCTCCGGCTACTCGGAAGAGTCCGAAATCTTGAGCTCCCTGATCTCCCGTGGCGCCGCCCGTCTCTTACAAAAGCCCTATGCTCCCAGAGACCTGGCGCGAAAAATTCGAGATCTTCTGGACAAGGCCACTTCACAACAATCCCAACACAAACTCAGCCAGCAGGAAGCCCGCTAGCTTCATCCCTAACCACCCGCACCTTTCGCCACCCCACCACCCGCTGTCATCCCAAAACCACTGGGCCCTTCTCCAACGCATCGCACCCACTGCCGCCCGAACCGATCGCTCCCTTCGCCACCCCACCACCGCTGTCATCCCGAACCCAGTCGCGTTGTTTGCGAATGGGGGTGAGGGATCTGCTTTTTCTTTTTGTTTTTTCTCCCCGCTTTTTCCCTCTGTTCTTTTCCGCCGCCGCGCCTTGATTTCCTTCATAACGACTGAAGACAGCGCTCCAAACACCCGTAAAATTTGCGTTTGCCGTCACCGTATCTGCTATTTCGCCCTATGTCACCTCCTTTCCCCGGAATCCTAGATTCCGCCGATTCCGTCCGCTACCATGGCCTCATGGCCGGAAATAGATTGCCCGAAGAAGCGCGCCAAAATGGCGATCCTCTCGCCGTTCTTTTTCTGATTCTGCTCGCGGCCCTGCCCTACCTGAATACTCTGACCAACGCTTTCGTCTACGACGACCGCCAGCAGGTCCTGGAAAATCCCTATATCCACAGCTTTCGTTACCTCGGCCGCATCTTCGGCAGCACGGTCTGGACCTTCGAGGGAGCCCAAGGCGCCACGAACTATTATCGGCCGCTGATGACCTTCGCCTATCTCCTCGCGTACAAAGCCTTCGGGCTTATCCCCTTCGGCTTTCATCTGATGAACCTGGCATTGCACATCGCCGTCGTCTTGCTCGTTTTCGCCGTTGCAGAACGCCTCTTCCGCGACCGCCTGCTTTCCCTGGTCGCCGCGGGCCTCTTCGCCCTGCACCCCATACACACCGAATCCGTCGCCTGGATCGCCGGCATCACGGATTTGGAGCTGAGCGTCTTTTTTCTTCTGACCTTTCTGCTCTATCTGCGCCTAGCCAAATCGGAATCCAGCGCCGCGGCATCCTGGCTCTCTTACATTCCCATTCTGGTCGCCTATCTCTTCTGCCTTCTTTCCAAGGAGCAAGCGCTGGTCCTGCCTGCGCTGCTCATCGTTTACGAACATTTCTATCGGCCCGGCGCCGAGGAAATCCCCTTCCTCGAAAAGTTCCGCCGCTATCTGCCGCTCTGTTTAGCCGCGGCGGCCTACCTGGTCTTTCGCCGATTCGTTTTAGGCGGCTTTGCTCCGGCCATCTGGCGTCCCTCGATGCCCTGGAGCAGCGTCCTGCTCAGCGCCGTTGCTCTGATCGGCGGCTACCTCTGGAAGCTTCTCTCGCCCGCTCACCTCATGGCCTTTTATGTCTTTCATGAGAGCAACAGCATCCGCGATCCTCGTGTCCTCGCGGGCATCGCCGGCCTCGTTCTGTGCGCCGGCTTACTCGTTTGGCTATGGCGCCATGCGCGCCCCCTCTCGTTCGCGCTGATCTGGATGGGCGCAACGCTCGCGCCTGTGCTGAACGCCCGCTGGATGCCCGCGCAAGTCTTTGCCGAACGCTATCTCTATCTCCCTTCGGTCGGCTTTTGCTGGCTGGTGGGCTGGGCCGTCTCCACCCTCTGGCGCCGAACCCAGGCCGAGCCGCGATCCTCCGGAAAGCTCCTCTTGCGCCAGGCTGTGACCGTCGGCCTGGTTGCCGTGGGCTGCGCTTACGCGGTGATCGCGGTCCAGCGCAATCGCGATTGGCGCAGCGATGAGGTGCTTTATCGACGCACGCTCCAGCAGCAGCCCGACGCGCAGATCATTCACACCAATCTCGGCGTTGTCTACTCCGATCGCGGCGATTGGGCGGACGCGGAGCGCGAGTGGACCCTGGCGCTCGGTCCCGGCCAGCCCAACGCCGTGACGCTCACCGACCTTGGCCTGCTCCGCAAGAATCAAAAGCGCTATGGCGAGGCTGCCGATCTCTTCGCGCAAGCCATTCGCCTTCGTCCCAAATTCGCCGACGCCTACAAGGATCTGGCCGAAATGTACCAGGAGATGGGACGCCTCGCCGACGCCGATGCGAATTTCAGGCAAGCCGTTTCGCTCGCGCCGCTGGACACCAGCACCCGCAATCAATACGGAAAGTTCCTTCTGGAACAAGGAAGATCCGCCGACGCGCGCGAGCAGTTCGCGCGTTCCGCCGAAGCGGACGCCAATGGCGAAGCCTGCGACAATCTCGGCGACCTCGATTTGGCCGCCGGGGACGCGCTCAAGGCGCGCTCGGACTATCAGACCGCGCTGGCCCTGAACTCCTTCGATAACCATGCCGATTTCGGCCTCGCCGCCATCGACGAGCGCCAAGGGCGCATCGCCGATGCCGTGCGCGAATATCGCGCCGGACTCGAAACCGATCCCCGAAACGAATTGGCGCTTGCCGCCGTCGAGCGCCTTGCCAGCCAAGCCTCGCAATAAGGCGGCCCTTCGTCATGGACCCAGCGGGCCGCGACTCATCCGCCAGTGAAATCGAACGGCAGTTCCTGGCCGCGCTTTGCGCTCCCGGCCTCGATGAGGAAACCCGCGCCCGGATTTTCGAGCGACTCGCCAACCACAAATTCGCCGCCGCGGATCACGAAACGATCTTTCGAGCGCTCCTGAAAATGCGCGGCGCGCCGGCCCGGCACATCCGCGAAACTCTCGCCGCCGGCCTAACGCGGCTCGGCTTCCCCGATATCGACGTCGAGCCAATTCTCCAGCTCGAGCCGCCTTCGGCCGCACAAATCGCCGCTCTTTTGGATCGCCTCACCCACTAATCCCATTCGCGCCAACCGGCCACAAACCCCGGCAAAAATCCCGACGTTACACCCGGCGTGAATGCGGCTAGACTATCGCCGACCTTATGCCCGCCTGCCCTCGCAGCAAGACGCTTCGGCTCGCCCTGCTGACGCTCGCCCTTTTTTCCCCGCAGCTTTTACTCGCGCAAATCGGCACCGGAACCGTCGCGGGGACGCTGCGCGACACCGAAGCTCCCCTCGAAGGCGCCACGGTCGTCGTCTCTTCCGATCTCGGTTTCCAAGCCACTGCCAAAACAGATGCGCGGGGAGCATTTCTTCTTACGCTGCCCTATGGGCGTTACGAATTGAAAGTGCAGAACGGCCGCGCTGCCCCGTCGTCGATATTCGTCACCATCGAGCCGCTCCGCAATCAACAGCTCCACCTCATGGTCACCGCTTCCGGAAATCTCCAGATCGAAGCCGAGACCTCCGCAAATGCCGGCATCTGGGCTGCGTCTCCGGACGAAGGCTATCCCACGGCTCATACCTTTGCGGGGCTGATGCTCGACCGCGAACCCGCCACCGCCGCGCAGCCTTTGAACTATTCCGGACTCGGCGACAATCGTCTGGCGTGGCAGTCGCAAGGGGGATCTTCCTGGACCGGCACGCAATTCAACCTCCTGGGCATGGACGCCACCGACTCGTTTCAGCCGGGCCAGCCTGCGATTCTTCCCGATGTGGACTCTCTCGACCAAATCGTCGCGCGTTCCGGTTTCGCCCAGACCACTTCCACCGCTTACGCCAGCGAGACCAGCTTCTTCCCCTCTCAACCCGCCGCCGCGTGGCACGGCGCTTTTTCCACTAGCGACACGGGCGCCGCGCTGGCATCGAGCAATCTGCCGCCGCCAGCCGATCGCGGTGCGGTCCAGCAGAACGAGCAGTTTCGCTGGCTCACCCGAGATTCCGCGGAAGCCGGCGGCGCGCTCGCGAAGTGGGCCGATCTATTTATTTCGTTCGCCGGCCAAGGGTCCTCGCAGACGGTTCCTATTGCCTCGCCCGGAAATAATCTCGGCAGCCGAATGCTCTTTGCCGACATGCGCCTGCGCATGCAAGCGGGACCGTACGATCAATTCGACGTGCTCTACAGCGGCTCGCGCGACAATCTCTCCAATTGGGGCACGCCCGCGGGACTCGAAGTGCTCGCCGCTCAGCGCATGGCTCCATCGTTCGTCTCGCCGTACGGCTTTCAGAACTTGAGCGAAGCCGATCAATTCAACTTCCTGCAAGCCGGATGGAGCCACGTCGCGTCGGCCACGGCCGCCGGCGTCTTGCAAGCGCGGTATCAATATTCCATCACCCATCTCGAAACCACTCCCATCAATCAAGCTATCGGCGGCTCCCCGCAAAGCAGCATCGATCTGCTGGGCATCAATGCCACGGGTGTTGCGCCGCTCGCAAACGACGCCGCGCAAACCCGCCAGCAGGCCAATGCATTCTGGCAACCGTCCGCATTTCACGCGCTGAAAGCGCGCCACGAGATCGTGGCCGGATTCGGCTTTGAGACTTCGTCTCCCATCAATCGCTTCAGCACTCCCTCGGACATGAATCTCATCACTGCCGCCGGCGCGCCCGCCTTTGTCGAGGAGTTCAACACTCCTTCCGACAGCCGCTCGATTATTCGCACCTCCACGCTGACCTTCGCCGATCACATCACGCTGGGCAATGCTTTCTCGCTCGATCTCGGCGCGGTGGCGGACTTCTCGCGCGGTTCCCTGCCCGCACAAACCAGTCCCGCCGGAAGTTTCGCTCCGGCCCGCGCATTCGGTGCGCAGCCCGATCTGATTTCCTGGAACAACATCTCGCCGCGCGCGGGTTTTGCCTGGCTTGTGCCCCACGGCGGAGGGCTGGTGCTGCGCGCGACGTATTTTCGCGTGTACGTGCCGCTGGCCGGCAGAGATCTCGACTTCGGCAATCCCAACAGCCTGGGCGGAAGCGAGTATCAGTGGATCGACCGCAACGGCGACGGCCTCTTCGAGCCGGGCGAATTGGGGCCGATCGTGCAGCGCTTTGGCGGGCCTTACTCCTCCATAGCGCCGTCGCTCGAGCGGCCGTACGCCGACGAATTCGACCTCGGGGCGCAAATCCATCCCCTGCGTGCGCTCGATCTGAGCATCAGCTTCTTCCGCCGCGACGATAAACACCGGCTCGCCGCCGTCAACACCGGCGTTCCGGCTTCCGACTTTTCTCCCGTCACCATTCTCGATCCAGGATCCGATGGCATCCCGGGCACGTTCGACGATCAATCGCTCACGGTGTATCAGCAGAATTCAGCAAGCTTTGGACAGGATCATTACGTGCTGATGAATCCGCCCGATCTGCGCACGCTCAACAAGGGCGCGCAGGTGGAGATTCGCACCACCTGGCGAAATCTCTTGCTCGATGCCTCGTTCGTTGCGGAAGAGTCTCTCGGCCCGACGAATCCCGGCGACGCCGCCTTCGAGAGCGATCCCGGAGTGGTTGGCTCGCTTTACATGGACCCCAACACGCTCGTGAACGCCAGCGGCAGAAGCTTCATGGACCGGGCATTCCTCGGCAAGCTGCAGGGAACCTACCGGTTGCCGCGCGGCATCGAGTTCGCGGCGACTGTGGATTACAACGATGGGTTGGTGTTCGCGCGGCAATTGCTGGTCACGGGGCTCGCGCAAGGCCCGTTCGTGATCGATGCCACGCATCGCGGGACGATCCTGAACGATCCTCTGAGCGGCAATCGCGCTCAGGGCGTGATCAACGGCAATCTGCGCCTGGCGCGGCAGTTCCGGCTTCCGCGCGGCTCGCTCGACGCGGCCGTGGATGTTTTCAATGTAGCCAACAGCGCCTACAAGATTCAGGAAAACGACGTCAGCGGAACTTCGTTCAATCTGCGCTTGCCCGTGGAGATTCAGCCGGCGCGCTTCGTCCGATTCGATCTGCGGTACTCTTTCTAATACCCGACGCAAGGTCGGGTTCAAGGTAAGTCGGAGTAAAGGTTTTGCCTGCCCTGCTTCAAATATTCCAGCTTAGCCTTCAGGCCAATGCGCTCCGGAAACGGATAGATCCAAAATCCGGCTTTCTGGTCGCACTGTTGAATCTCTTCGGTCGCCAGATAGCAACTGCGCCACTTACTCTTGATGTCGTGATAGCGCTGCATGGCGGAGCGGTCGGACCCGAGCGTTGGCACCCCTGCGAACGCCAGTAAGACCAAAAAGGAATAGAGAAGAACCTTACCCTTCCATTCGCCGCGTGCGCCAAGAAAATAGAAATAAACGCCAAGCATTCCCAGCGCGAGATAATTGGTATAGCGACTCTCAAATGCCAGGTTCGATCCCAGGCAGGCGCGCCCAAAAGCGGTCGCCGCGCAAAAAAGAAGGCAGAAGCCCACCAAAACTGCGGGCACCAGCTCCTTGGGAGCGCACTCTTTCGATCCCTTGACGCTCTTGCCGAGCGCGATCAGCACAAAAATCATCGCCGTTAGCGCCGCCGCCCCCAGCGGTATCGAGATAATCTGCGGTCCCCTGGCGCCGAAGTTATGTGCCAGCATTCCCAGGAAAAATGTGAAGTACGTTACCGGCGAGCGCGGCGCCGGCGACGCGCAATCGACAAACGATTCCGGTACATACCCGACCAAAAATGAGGCCAGCGATATAACCGACAACGCGAAGGGCAGCAGCACCATGCTTGCAGGCCGGCGAGCCGCGCGTTGGAAATAATATTCGAGCATCAGCCAGGCCGGCGTGATGACGCCCATAAGAAGTCCGTAGCCGGTGTAAATGGCGAGGAAATTTACGATCAAGACGAGTGTGTATCTCACCGCCGCCCGTTCGCAGGTGAGAGCCACGCAGTAAAGCATTACCAGAAATAGTGGCAGCGGGCCGTGGGCGAAGTCGGGCGTCACCCATAAGCTTTCGTATTGCGCCGGCGTAAGGAAGATCGCCGGGATGGCTAGATCGAAAAGGCAAATGGGCCCGCACAGCCTGGTCTTCAAATAAATCGCGCAGAACGCCGCAACGGTCACAATGGCTGTCGCCAGAAACGCTTCGCCCCTGCTATTCCAATGAAAGTGCGGTTCCAGAAAATAAGAGAGCAGGCCGCCCACGCCCAGGCGATGCGCGTCGTACCTCCAGCGGAATATCTCCCACAGCGTGTGCTTCTGGAAAAGCGTAGCTTCGTGAATAACCCACTGGTCGGAAAAGAAGATATTCACCGCGTACTGAGACACCTGATGGAAGAGCCGAATGGCCAGGATCAAGGAGACTCCTAGCACGCAAAGCGGCTGCCAGATGCTGCCGGACCTGTAGCGGCAAGCAGGCATAGCACACACAAATTTCAGTTTGCTGGAATATTACACGATTCGACCCGTGCTGTTTGACCGGTCTGGTAAAATAGAAGGAAAAACGAAAATGAGTGCAGCACTGTCGGCGCTCCTCCAAATCCTGGCAACCGTACGTGCATTGGTCGTGCTTCCATGAACGAAAACGAAAAGAACGGAAACGAAAAGAAGAACGATTGGGCTAGGCGTTGCGTGGGCGGATTTCAACCAAGTTTCGCCAAAAATAGAGGTAAGTCGCTTAGATTGACATCCTTGTAAGTCGGTGAGGGATAAGCGGCTTGTTTTGATATCCTTGCATAAAAATAGGGGGTAGTACCCCCCAATAGCTAATGGACCACTTGAAGATTCTGCAGCCCGAAGCCGTACTGCACGAGGCTCGCTGGTGGGAGCCGGAACCGGACGGCCGCGTCCATTGCTATCTTTGTCCTCGTCACTGCCACATCGGCGAGGGGCAGAGCGGCTTCTGCTTCATTCGCGTCAACCAAGGCGGAAAGCTCTATAGCCTTGGCTATGCCTCTCCCGCCGCACTGCAAATCGATCCCATCGAGAAAAAGCCGCTGAACCATTTTTTGCCCGGCACCAAGGTTTTCTCCCTCGGCACGGCCGGCTGCAACATGGGCTGCCTCTTTTGCCAGAATTGGGACATCTCCAAATCCAAGAGCGATCAGGTTCATTCCACCCACATTCCTCCCGAAGACGTGCCCCAACTCGCCCTGCATTACGGCTGCCCTTCCATCGCCTTCACTTATAACGAGCCCACCATCTGGGGCGAATACGTCGTGGACATTTGCCGCGCGGCCAAAGAGCAGGGCCTGCGAACCGTGATGGTCACCAACGGCTACATCACCCGCGAGGCCTTTCACGATATCTACGACCACGTCGATGCCGCCAATGTAGACCTGAAGGCCTTCACCGAAAACTTCTACGGCAAGATCACGCTTACGCATCTCCAGCCCGTGCTGGATACGCTCCGCTGGCTCAAGAATGAGACCAACGTCTGGTTCGAGATCACCAACCTGATGATCCCCGCGCTCAACGACGATCCCGGCGAAACTCGCCGGCTCGCCGATTGGATTCTCGAAAATCTCGGGCCCGACGTTCCCCTGCACTTCACCGCTTTTCATCCCGATTTCAAGTTGCGCGATAAGCCGCGCACTCCGCCGGAAACGTTGCACCGCGCCCGCGCCATCGCCCGCGAAGCCGGTTTGCATTACGTTTACGAAGGCAATGTTTTGTCCGATGGCGCGAACACCTCCTGCCCGCGATGCGGCAGCGTTCTGATTCGCCGCTCCTGGCACGCCGTCACCAAGAATCGCCTGCGCCACGGTGCTTGCCCGGATTGTGGGCAGGCCATCGCCGGCCATTGGGAAAATCGAGCGCAGCTTGCTTCACCGCCGCACAACCACGCAGCGCGCGCCAAATACGATTTCCTGAATTTGTAGCCATGCAAAATGTTTGGTCGACAGCAGTTGAATCCGCGAGTCCCCTTGCAGTATCGAATCTCGATATGAAGCTGATCTCGGTGAATGTGGGGCTTCCGCGGGAAGTGGCGTGGAGTGGCGGCATGGTCACGACGGGCATCTTCAAACAGCCTGTTGAGGGGCCGGTGCGAGTGAAGGGCCTGAACCTGGCCGGAGACATGCAGGCGGATTTGTCCGTGCACGGCGGGCCCTACAAGGCTGTCTATGCGTATCCGGCTGAGCATTACGACTACTGGCGGGAGGAATTAAGCGACCCCGAGCTTGGCTGGGCAGCGTTCGGGGAAAACCTCACCACTGAGGGACTGGACGAAAGCGCGGTTCACATCGGCGACCGCTTCCGCATCGGGACGGCGGAGTTGGTGGTCACGCAGCCACGGCTGCCTTGTTACAAGCTGGGGATCAAGTTCGGCACGCAGGAGATGGTCAAGCGCTTTCTGATGAGCCGGCGGACAGGCTTCTATTTTTCAGTGGCCCAGGAAGGCGAGATGGAAAGCGGAGACGGGATCGAGATCGTCAGTGCCGCGACCGGCAACCTGACCGTCGCCGACATTACCAGGCTGTACGCGTTCGAGATGAATGATCGCGAGGGGTTGCGGCAGGCTGCGCGGCTCGAGGCTCTGCCGGAGAGCTGGCGCGAGTACTTCACCGAACAATTACAACAACTTGACGGCTAAGCTTCGGTCGCGCGCGCCTAGGAATGAAAAGGCCCTGGGCTACAACGGAATCGCGTAGCCGATGACGTGTGGAAAACCCGCTATTATTTGGGGGCGTTCACGGGATCCACGACGGACTGGCTGAAATGCTCGTATTCCGACATGGAGCAGCTGTACGCGTCGTCGAAACCGCCGTGCTGCAGCTTGAACATTTTCCGCCCGTTCCAGGGCTTGGTGTAGGCCTTGGGATCGTCGAACGTCACGTCGAGCTGTAGCGTATCGTGATCGATGCGGCGGAAGCGCTCGATGAGGTGCAGGTCTTCGCTGTGGGGACGCCCGGCATGGTCGAGCCAGGTCTTATCGTTGAAGCCGATACTGTCGATGACCAGGGTGTCGCCTTCATACTTCCCCACCGACGATCCCCACCAGGTGGGATCTGGGTCAGGCTTATGCGGGACGTTCATGGGAATCTGGCGCCAGGTGGGGCCGTATTGATAAAGGATGTAGAGAATATCGGAGCCCTGCAGGAAGCGGAATTGAGTGGGGACCAGATAGATGCGCGGCACGCCGATGGGATCGCAATACTTGATGCGCGGATCGGTGGTGTTCACAAAAGTCGCGTGCGGTCCCTGTTCGGGTCTTTCGGCATTTAGCTTGGCCAGCGCCCAGGGCTGATACGGCGTGTCGTCTTCGGGCGTTCCGGTCTTTTTGTAGTTGGGGTCGGAGACGATGAAGCTGGCCCCGCCTCCCGATTCGAGGAGGGCGCCCCAATCTCCGGAGAGATCCGGGACCTTCGCTTGAGCCGCGGGCTTGGACTTCGCCGGCGGCGCTTGGGCTCCCGAGGCAACGGCCAAGCCAAGAACTCCGAGCAGCACAGCGGCGCAACGCAGCCATGAATTTCGCATGAAAACTCCTTCACCTCGCCGAATGGTATGGGAAGCGCCGGCGGAAGTAGAACGCAAACGGGAAGCGGACCTAGCGGTCCGGATAAGCGCGAAGGATTTTGCCATCGGGGAAAGTCACTCTTTGTATGATTCCGTACGCCGAACCGTTTTTAGCGGCGTGAAACTCGATCTTGACCATATCGCCGGTTTGCAACGATCGCCTGGTCCACTCCCGCGGCGCCAGCATGCTGGGAGGAGGAGCCTCGAGGGTCCAGTGTTCCAGCACGCCCTTGTCATTGGTCACATCGAAATGAATCTGGCAGTGGGGATTGGTCCACTCGATCCCAGTGATGGTGGCCTTAGGGAAGGCGGTCATGTTTTCCATGTCATATCCCGCACTTCCGTGATGCGCCATGACGGCGCCGGCCACGGAAAAAAGTAGCAGAACTGCGAAGAACCCAACTCGCTTCACGTGAGCACCCTCCGTTTAGTTCTCATTCGCGGACGGCCATTCCTATGTGCCCTAGAGTATACATCTTGCGGCTTCCGTGTCGAGTACCGGCGACGACGTGGATCGTTCCTAGGCGTCGAAAGGCGTACAGCTCGGAGGGCAGCCTTCGTTCTTCCCTTGTGCCGATGCGCGATTGGCTTCTGTCCTTCACTGCCTACATTTCCTGGTTAGACTAGAGGACACTTCCCGCGACCGGACCAAATTGAGACCTCGGTACAGTTGTAGCCGATGTTCCCAACGATTAGCTTAGCGCGCCATAGACCGGTCACGCCGCGTAGCGAAACGACGCATTGCCTAGCCCCCGCGTCTTGCGCCCCGCGCCTGCGGTCCTAAGTCTCGCCAAACCCATGCCCTGGCTCTCAGGGGAGCCACTATGAAGCGAACCATTGTAGTTGCACTGTTGTTTGTCGTGTCGGTGGTAGTGGCGATTTCGGCCAATGTGCCTGCCGCCGCCGATGGGCCTACCGCTACCACCACGAGTGCGCCTGTCGCCGCCAATGTGCCCGTCGCCGATCCCGGACCACGAGGTGAGCCCATCGGGGCAGGCGGGTATATCAAGAATATAAATCCCGCGGTGCTGGCAGGAGCGGAGGACGGCGCGACCCGCTTTGCCGAGTTGGAGACATTTCCTGGCGGCCTGGGTCCTCTGTACAATTCCGGTCCCAATGGCGCGTGCAGTGAGTGTCACGCGCAGCCAGCAATGGGCGGAAGCTCGCCAGCGGCTCATGCCTATCCCTACATCGGCCAGAATCCGCAGGCGACGGTGGATTACAACGCTGGCGGAGCCAACAATGCGATTCCGTCGTTCATTACGCCGTCCGGCCCGGTGAGGGAGATGCGCCTGAAGTATTCTCGCAACGCGGACGGAAGCTTGAATCTCAACGCGCCTGACGGAGGGGTGCATGACCTTTACAGCGTCACGGGCCGGAGCGACGCCGGGAGCTGCCAGATCGCGCAGCCGAACTTCGCGCAAGAACTGGCCTCCAATAACGCCGTCTTCCGGATTCCCACGCCCACCTATGGCGACGGACTGATCGAAGGCATAGACGATACGACCATTCTGGCGAACGAAGCGGCCAATGCCGCGATTAAAGACAAAATGGGCATTTCCGGCCATGCCAACCGCAGCGGGAATGACGGCACCATAACGCGTTTTGGCTGGAAGGCGCAGAACAAATCGCTGCTGATGTTTGCCGGCGAAGCCTACAACGTGGAAGACGGCGTAACCAACGAGCTATTTCAGACGCAGCGACCCGAGCCCGGGCATTCGCTACCTCCGGGATGCAGAACGAACACGACGCCGGAGGATACCTCGAACCCGGGAATGACCGGGCCGGCGGTGAATAGCGACATCACGGCGTTCGCTTCGTTCATGCGCATGCTCGATCAACCGAAGCCGGCGCCGCCGACTGCGTCCTCAGTCCGCGGGCTGGCGGTCTTCACGGCGGCAGGGTGCGCGCTTTGCCACACTCCTTCGATGACCACGGCAACGTCCACCTTTGACCCGGCGCTCTCGAACGTGCAGGCGAATCTATTCTCCGACTTGCTCGTTCATAACATGGGCACCGGCCTGGCGGACGGGGTCTCGCAAGGAAATGCGAGCGGGCAGGAGTTTCGCACGGCGCCACTTTGGGGGCTGGGTCAGAGGGTGTTTTTCCTCCACGACGGGCGCACGTCCGATCTTCTCAAAGCGATCAACGATCACGCGAGCTCAGGATCCGAAGCAAATAGCTCGATCACCTTGTTCAATAACATGCCCGCATCGGCGCAGCAGAATCTTTTGAACTTTCTGCGCTCGCTGTAAGGGACGGAGATAGGGAGGGCCGCGGAAACCGGCACACGTGCTGGGAGCAGCGACGCTCCACACCAGGAAGGGTAAGGGCCGCTCTTCGCTCTTAGGCGCGGCCCTTATCGACAAGGCTGCGGAAGCGGCGGGCCAATTCCTGAATGCGCCCCGATTGGCGCAACCAAATCGCCTCGTGAGGGAAAGTCTGCTTGTCGATGCCCAGCGCGGAGGCGCCTGCGAGGACGTAATCCAAGGCCGTCAGAGGAGTCACGCCTCCGGCGGCGATCAGGCGCGCGTCCGGCAAGGCAGCCTTCAAGGAACGAATGTATTGGTGGCCGCCCACGGCGTCGCACGGGAACACCTTGACGAAGTCCGAACCCGAGTTCCAAGCGGCGATCACTTCAGTAGGCGTGAGCGCACCGGAAATCATCAGGACGTTTTGCTTGGTGGCGAAGTCGACGACATCGGGCAGCAGGCCGTCGCAGCTTAAGAATTTGGCGCCCTCAGCCCTGCACCGGCAGGCGGCGTTGGCGTTCAAGACGCTTCCTGCGCCGACGAGCACATCTGGGGCATGCTTGGCCAGATGGGAGACGACACCCATGGCTCCGGGGAAGTTCGCGTTGACTTCGACGATGGGAATACCGGCCCGAGCGATCGCCGTCGCGGCAAAGAGAGCGTCTTCCGTAGAGGAGGTGCGAATCGAGGGAACAATGCCAATCTCTTCGATGCGAAGGCGAATCTCTTCCCGCGTCAGCACTCCCGTTGCGGAAGGTGCGAGATCCATGCGGCCAGGGGCCGGAAGGGTTGGTTGAACCAGGCTCTCACCTACAGCAATTCGTGTCTCGGTCATGGCGGCCTCTGCGATTGGGAACATTCGGCGCCTCCATATATTCCATATATAAGGGAGCCGTAGACACAATCGCACGATTAAGGCGGAGCCTATACGCGGAAAGTTTCGATTCATGCAATCGAAATTTCGGATTTCAGCGGCGCTATCGCAAGGCGGGAATTGCCGGGGGCGGAAGGCGTGGGCGGGGAGCGATCATCGTTTCTTGATCGCTCCCCGCCCACCAGCAGTTTTTGTAACGTGTAATTTGCCGGCTTCTAGTGGCCCCAAGGACCGAACGGCGGTGCCGGCGGACTGAAGGAGGGCTGCGTTGGTCCAAAGACTGCGACGCAGCCATAGTCTACGGTGCCGAATTTTCCGCAGATGTCGGTGCCAGTGGAGGGAGCGGGATGGACCACTACGAATACGTGGCTGTTGCCGCCCCACGCGGCCAAGTTCCCGGCCCTGATGGTCACGGCCGTGCTATTGCTACCAGTAGAAGCGAGCCCGCCGGAACCTGCTGTCGTGCCGGACAGGGGGGTTGCTGGAGGAGCGTTTTCAATCCAGTCGCCGGAGTTCGCGTCAATGACGCCGAGGACGATTGGATTGTAGCCCTCGCCGTCGACTTCAGAGGACAAGATGAAAGTATTGTCGCCCGGATTGTAGTTGACTTCGTCGCCGCCGCCCACTTGGTTGATTCCGACGCCGATCTCATTTCCCGTGGCAACGTCGATTACCAGCGGGAAAGAACCGCAAGACACGACCAGGTGGCCGTTAGGTGCGAGAGCTTCGCCGGTAGGTTTGCAATCGTCGCCCGACAGCGAGATGAGACGGTCAACCTTCCTCGTGAGCGGTTCAATGACGGCGATGGAGCCGAAACCGCTTGTGCCGGTCTGGGGCAAGGTCTGCAGGAAGCGGTGAATTTGTGCATCGTAAAGGGGCTGCTCGAGTCCACCGCTCGCCACCAGGCCCTGGGCGGCAAAGTTGATCTGACCCAGAACGTTGTACGGATATTTGGCGCTGATAAAGGTGAGAAACGGCTGGATGCCCGTTGGCTCATCGTTGGCAACCGCGATGATTTCGTGCTCGGAATCGTAGGCAATTTCATCGTCGCGATTGCAGGTGCCGGTTATGCCTCCCGTGCAGGCGGAAACGGAGGAGAGGCCGGCCGTATTGACGGAAGCGATGATTTGCAGATAGGTGGGGGACGCGGGATCGAAATCGGCGACCTTCACGGTGCTGTCACCGTCGCCAGCCCATACTTTCTTGTCCGCCGTGCTGACCACTCCGTTTGGACCTTCGTGAGAAGATCCACCAGCCCCGCCGGTACCGGTATAGGTCAAAGTGCCGGCAGCATTCTTGGTAATACGGCCGACGAAGAGATCGTTAGCGCCGTCAAGGACTTCAACGCCGGCATTCGATCTGTCAGAAAAAAACACCTTTCCTGTAGCTTGATCGGCCCAAGTGATATCGGTGCTGGAAATGGGGTTGGGGGCCGGTATGGGGATGTTGCCGAGCAATTTCACTTTGGGTTCGTGATGGTCGTCCCAGGAACGTGCTGTGACCGTAAGCGCCAGCGCAACCATGAAACCAACGGCCACAAAAGCAAGAACTTTGGACTTTCGCAAGCGTGTTCTCTCCCTACCTCGATCAGGAAACGGATTATGTGCTTGGATCGGCTTCATCTCGCTATCCTCCCAAAAGGTGATGTAGATCGATTTGCCCTTGGAGACCCCAGAATGGCAGCGGCATTTCCGGAACGCTGGGCCGAGTAGCAATGCCGCGCCACGATTTGGCGCGCATGTTGGCGAAAGTGGGGGAGCTTGTCAAGGATTCTGTCTGCGATATCGGCTTCAGTCAGGTGACTGGCTATACCAAGCCAGGTGTTCCCTGTACTCGCGATGGGACCAGGCCCTAGTAGGAGCAGACCGCGAGTCGATCAAGTCGATGAGGACCACATTTAAGCGGAGGACCAAATTTGGGGCGCCTCTCTGTTTGGACTTGTCACGACCGGCGGGCATATGGTATTTACCCTCGCTCACCAGCCCCGCCCTTATATGGGTGGATTACGGCGTTAGGGTTCCCAGCCCTAAGTCTTCCCTGCGCGGTTGCAAAAAGATATATGAGATACAGCCACGCTTATACGGCGTCGATGCCTCTTGCTGGTTTCTTGCTTTTCGCGCCGGGTTCGCGCAACTTCGACGGCTGAGCCGGGTTGAACGGTGTATCACGGCGCTAGGGCCCCAGCCTTAAGTGCTCCCTAAGCGATTACAAAAAAATTCTAAGGCACGGGCCTGTGGACGGCTTAAGCCTGGTTTGTAGAAATCGGGAGGAAACGAGCATGTTGAGATGCCGGCTGATTTTGCCGCTCTGTGCTCTCGCACTTTCATTCATGTTCGGGTGCTCGGGAAGCTCTGGGAGCTCGACGTCGACAGAGAATCCGACGACGCCGACGAGCACGGCTCCGCAGGTAACTCAGGCAGCGGCGGCGCGATTCCTGGAGCAGTCCACGTTTGGCCCTACTACCGCGCTGATCGCACAAGTGCAACAGACGGGATTTCCGGCGTTTCTGAACGGCCAGTTCAGCGCGCCGATGTCCACCTATCCCGACCCGGCCACCGGTGTGACCTCGATGCAGTCCACGCAGCAGGTGCTCTTCACCAATGCGTTGAACGGCCAGGACCAACTTCGCCAACGCGTGGCGTTAGCGCTCAGTGAAATCTGGGTAACTTCCGGATTCACGGTACCTCCGCAGGGGATGGCGCCGTACATGCGCCTGCTGCTGCAGGACGCCTTCAGCAATTACAGGACGCTGATGTACGACGTTACGGTCAGTCCGGCGATGGGCGACTATCTGAACATGGTGAACAACGACAACCCGACAGGCACCACGCATGCCAATGAAAATTACGCGCGCGAGTTGATGCAACTTTTCACCTTGGGTCTCAATCAGCTCAACCAGGACGGCTCTTTGCAACTCGACGGCAGCGGCAATCCGATTCCGACGTATAGCCAGACTGACGTGCAGAATTTCGCGATGGTCTATACCGGGTGGACGTATCCGACGGCTCCCGGAGCTACGCTGGTAAAGCACAATCCGCCTTATTGGCTTGGGGCGATGCAGCCCTTTGAGAGCAATCACGACACGGTATCAAAAACGCTGCTGCCGGTGAACGGGACGCCGACCGTTCTGCCGGCGGGGCAATCGTCGACGGTGGATTTGAATGGGGCGCTGGACAATATTTTCGCTCAGCCGAGCCTGGCGCCATTTGTGTGCAAGCTGCTGATCGAGCAACTGGTCTCGAGCAACCCTAGCCCCGCGTATATCCAACGTGTGGTGACGGTCTTCAATAGCGGCAGCTTCACGGTCTCGGGAGCGACGTTCGGATCGGGGCAGCGAGGCGATTTGCAAGCGGTGATCGCCGCGATCCTGCTGGATTCGGAAGCGCGGCGCGGCGACGACCCCACCACCGCGAACGGTAATGACGGCAAACTGCGCGAGCCCATTCTCTACATCGCCGCCATTCTGCGGGCGTTCGGGGCAACGTCGGACGGCCTGGGCCCGGTCAACTTCGCTTCCAGCATGAGCGAGGCGCCGATGGAATCGCCGAGCGTTTTCAATTTTTTCCCGCCGGACTACGGGATACCGGGAACGAATCTGGTGGGGCCGGAATTTGCGCTGCAGACGACGGCAACCGCGCTGGTTCGCGCCAACTTCGTCAACTCGTTCGTCTTTGGCTCGATCGGCGCAGGCACAACCGTAAGCTTCACGCCGTACGCGAACCTGGCGGCCAGTCCGGATGCCTCGGGCCAGTTAATGGATTCGCTGAACGCTTTGCTGCTGCACGGGTCGATGTCCTCGTCGGACCGCGCGAGCATCCTGGCGGCGGTGAACGCCGCGCCTGCCGGCACGAATCAGAACCTCCAGCGCGCCCAGGACGCGATCTACTTAATTCTTTCGTCTTCACAATACCAGGTGCAGCACTAGCAGGATCGAAAGGGGAAGCCATGGCACTGACACGGAGAGACTTCATACGCAGTTCTTGCTGCGCCGCCGGCGCGTTCGGAATCGCCACGAATCTCAGCCGCTTTGGGCTAATGCATGCGTTGGCGCAGAGCGCCCCGCCGCCCTATCAAGCTTTGGTGTGCATCTTTCTTTTCGGCGGGAACGACAGCAACAATCTGCTCATCCCCAACGATACAGCGGGCTATGCCAACTACCTCAGCATTCGTGGCGCGCAGGCCAATGGAGGATTGGCGCTGGCACAGAATACGTTACTGCCGATCACGGCGAAGACGGCGCAGAATGGGCAAACCGCCTTTGGGCTGCACAGCAACGTGCCGGAATTGCAGACTCTCTTCACGAACGGCCAACTCGCGTTCCTGGCTAATGTCGGCACGTTGTCGCAGCCAGTCACGCGAACGCAGTACCTGGCGCCCGCTCCTCCCGTGCCGGCCAATCTTTTCTCTCACGCCGATCAGCAGCAGCAATGGCAGACGCTGGAAATGGACGGGTTCTACAAGAGCGGATGGGCGGGGCGCATGGCCGATAGCGTGGAGCCCGTGTTCAATGTAAATTCCGCGTTCCCGCCGGTCACTTCGGTGGCAGGTTCGGCAATTTTCACCACCGGTCAAATGACCAAGCCCTATGCAATGATTCCTGGAACAACGCCGGGCCTGACTGGCTATGGCGCCGGAGCGGGCCTGGGAACGCTGCAACAACTGCTGACGTTCGATACGGGCGTCTCGCTCATTCAGGCCACCAGTTCGGTCATGTCGAGTTCGCTGGCCGATAGCAAAATCCTGTCAGGCGCGCTCAACCCGCCGCCAACTTTAGCGACGGTCTTCCCGACGGCGGGTGGGCCGACGGGTTTGGCAAGCCAATTGAAACAGGTGGCGCAGATTATTGCCGTGCGCTCGGCGCTGGGATTAAGCCGGCAAGTTTTCTTCTGCTCGCTGGGAGGCTTCGATACGCACAGCGACCAGATCGCGCTCCAGGGGCCGCTGTTGCAGCAATTGAGCCAGGCGGTGAGCGCCTTCTATTCCGCTACCGTTGAATTGAACGTTGCCTCGCAGGTGACGACGTTCACGATGTCCGATTTCAGCAGAACCTTCCAACCGGCATCGAATGGCGGAAGCGACCATGCCTGGGGGAGCGTGCAGTTGATCGTGGGCGGCGCCGTAAAGGGCGCGGACATCTACGGCACCATGCCCGACTTTAAATTGGGCAGCGCCAGCGTTGACGATGCGGGCAGCAACGGGCGCTGGATACCCTCTACGTCGACCGATCAATATGGAGCTACGCTGGCGCAATGGTTCGGCGTCACTGCCGCGAGCCTTCCGCCGATCTTCCCGAACCTGGCGAACTTCACCACGCAGAAATTGGGGTTCATCTAGACGGTTAGTCTGGCTAAGGCCTGACACCAAAGCTGCCGCTCATCGTGTGTGGCGACCATAGGCGTCGGCCCAATCCATGAATTCGCGGAGACGGCGGCGCTCGCGCCAGAGGAGCGAGAAAAAACGCGAGGGGCCGGCGGGCTCGGCTTCCGGACCGAAGAAAGTTTCCATCCGCCAGCGCAAATAAGGGCTGCGCCAAGGGCGAACGCGATGGCCTCGCGACAGCTTCCAATAGTAGCGCAGAGCGCGCATCATTCTTCAGGAACTCCCTGCCGACACCTGATTTTGCGACCCCCCCCGCGGGTTGCCAGAGCCCGCCATGCAGTGTACCTTATAGGCGCGTGGATTCGAGGAAGAGTCTTTTCCGGCTGAGCTAAGCCAGTTTCCACCCAAGAGGTTAGGGATGAAGCGGCGCGACTTTTTGCGGTCGGCGGGTATGGTATCGGCGGGGTTGGCGTTTCCGGAGGCGGCCAAGCGACTGTTTGCCGCAGACGCGAGCGCCGGCGGCTGGCGCACGTTTGAATTGACCACGCGCGTGGAATTGCTCCAGCCCTCGGGGATGACCCGCATCTGGCTGCCCGCGGCGCTCATCTCCCGAACGCCCTTCCAGAAAACTCTGGCCAATACGTTTCACGCCGAAGGCGGGTCGGCGAAGATGACGGAAAGCAAGGCCGATGCGCTGGGAATCGTCTTCGCGGAATTTCCCGCCGGCGCGAAGCCGGTGCTTACGCTGACCAGCCGCATCACCACAAAAAATATCGCCGTGGACGTCACCTCGACCGGCGTTGGAGCGGGAGAAAATCCTGCGGCGCTGCAACATTTTCTCCGCCCAACACACCTTTTGCCGACCGATGGAATCGTGAAAGAGACGGCGGACCAAATCACGGCGGGGGCGAAAACGGACGTCGATAAGGCCCGGGCGATCTACGAATGGATCGTGGAGAACACGTTCCGCGATCCCAAAACGCTGGGCTGCGGGCTGGGCGACATTCGCTTCATGCTGGAATCGAAGAACCTCGGCGGCAAGTGCGCGGACCTCAACGCGCTGTACGTGGGGCTAGCTCGGGCGAGCGGGCTGCCGGCGCGCGACGCCTACGGCATACGCGTGGCTAAATCGGAGCTGGGATACAAGAGCCTGGGCGCCGCTTCGGAGAACGTGAGCAAGGCACAGCACTGCCGCGCAGAGGTTTATCTCCACGGCTGCGGCTGGGTTCCGGTGGATCCGGCGGACGTGCGCAAAGTGGTGCTGGAGGAGCCGCCGGGAAATCGTCCGTTGAACGATGACATGGTAGTGCGGGCGCGCAAGCGGCTATTCGGTTCCTGGGAGATGAACTGGATCGCGTATAACTTCGCGCACGACGTGGCGCTGCCGGGATCGACGGGAAAGGCGCTGCCCTTCCTGATGTATCCGCAGGCGGAGACGGCCGACGGACGGCTCGATTCGCTGAACCCCGATAGCTTCCGCTATGAGATCACGTCGCGGGAGATCTCCGCGGGAAGCGACAGAACGTAAGGACGACCCCAAAGCAGATCCCTCACCGCCGTCCAAAATGTGGCCGAGTTCACCACCCCAAAACGCGCAGATCCGGCGCGCGCCGCGGACCCGTTTCGGGATGACAGGCAAAACGGAGGGGGATTCGTCACTGCCCCCAACACGGAAATGCAGATCCCTCGCCGCCGTCCAAAATGCGGCCGGGATTCGGGATGACAGCGTAAAACGAAGAGGGTGCAATCAGGCGTTGACGATGCGGCCCCAGATGCGGGCGGTGGCGGGTTTGCCGAGATAGGCTTTGTGCCCGGCGACGGAAACCGTGGTGGTTTCGTCGTACTCCCGATGCAGCACGCGAATGCGCACGCCGGGGCGCAGTTTGCGCGCATCGAGAAATTCCAGGAAGCGCGGATCTTTTTCGTAGACGGCCAGAATCTCCACGGTACGCCCCACCGGCACGTCGGCGAGCGGGACGGCATTTTGGGTGCGCTTCAGCCGGGCCAATCCGCCGCGCAGGGGCATGCCATGGGGGCAGGCGCTATCGGCGCCGAAGCGGCGAATCAGCAACTCCTCAACTTCCGGCGATAAGCCATGCTCGAGGCGTTCGGCGGCGGCGTGGGCCAGGGTCCAGCCAAGCCCGAGCACATCGGTGAGAAGCTTTTCGGCCAACTGATGGCGCAGCGCCAACCGTTCGGCTTCGCTGCGGCCTTTGCGCGTGAGACGAATGTAGCCGCTGCGTTCGATGCGCAGCAGGCCATCGCGCGTCATGCGCTTGAGCGCGGCGGTGACGGCGGGCGGGGTGACTTCGAGCTCTTCCGCGAGGCGAGCGCTGATGGGGGCTTGATCGTCCTGCTCGAGCTCCCAAATCGCCTTCAAGTAATCTTCGCGGGAGACGCTCCAGCCCGCCGCACGCGTCTTCTCTTTTGCGCGCGGGGACCCACTCGCGCTGAGGGGCGTGCGCTGGGGTCCGCGGTTGCTCATCGTTTCGCGCGGCATGAGGGCTCCTAAAACCGGGGCCGAGGGGCGGACGGGGAGGCGCCGGACTCGGAAGAAGTGGATCTGGCGGTGCCGTCCATAGCCGCCGCGGGAGCATCGACTTCGGACTCGAGGCGACCGAAGCCCGAATAGACGCCGGACAAATGACCGGCGGCGAGCTTCAGGAAATATTCGTGCACGGTGGTGTCTTCGGTGAGCTCGGGGTGAAACGTGGATACAAGGATGCGGCCATCGCGCACGAGCACGGGGCGGCCGCCCTCGCGCGCCAGCACCTCGACGCCGGGGCCGATTTCCTCGATCCAGGGAGCTCGAATGAAGACCATCTCGAGCGGCTCGGATTTGAGCTGCGAAGGCGCGCTGCGGACTTCGCTGGACAATTGGCGGCCGTAGGCATTGCGCGTGATTACCAGATCGGCCAAGCCGAGAGACTCCTGCGCGGGAGCGCGCACTTCGCGGGCCAGCAGAATGGCGCCGGCGCATGTACCGAAAAAGGGCACGCCGCGAGCGTCCAGCGCGCGCAGCGCCGCTTCGAGGCCCTCTTCCTTCAGAAATTTGAGCATGGTGGTGCTTTCGCCGCCGGGCAGAATCATAGCATCTACCTGAGCCGCGTCTTGCGGCGTGCGCACGAGAATGTAATCGGCACCGAGGCGCTGAAGCATGCGCGCGTGGGCTTCATAATCGCCTTGCACTGCGAGGATGCCGATCTTCATGGGCGTGACATGGCCGTCAGAAGGAGAGATTCTTCGCTTCGCTCAGAATGACAACGTGAAGGCGCATCGCCAACACACCGCAGATTCGTCTCGCCGCAGCGGCCTCAGAATGACGCGCCATCGATGACCAGTTGCCCAGGGCTAGTTACCGCGGCTGGTTACCAGCCGCGCGTTTGTAGAAGCTCCTTGGGATCGAGTTGGCGAACGTCGAGGCCGCGCATGGCTTCGCCCAGTTCCTCGGAGGCTTCGAGCACGACTTTGGCGTCCTCGAAATGCGTGGCCGCTTTGACGATGGCGCGGGCGCGCTTATCGGGATCGCTGGACTTAAAAATTCCCGAGCCGACGAAGACGGCCTCGGCGCCCAACTGCCGCACGAGAGCAGCGTCTGCGGGCGTGGCGATGCCGCCGGCAGAGAAGTTCGGCACCGGCAGCTTGCCTTTTTTCGCCACTTCGCGCACCAGATCGAGCGGGGCGGCCAACTCTTTGGCCGCGTGCAGAATTTCATCTCCGCGCAGGGTGGTGAGCCGGCGCATCTCGCCGATGATCGCGCGCATGTGCCGCACGGCTTCGACAATGTTTCCCGATCCGGCTTCGCCCTTGGTGCGGATCATGGCCGCGCCTTCGGCGATGCGCCGCAGGGCTTCGCCGAGATTGCGCGCGCCGCACACGAAGGGCACCTTGAAATCGTGCTTCCAGATATGGTTTTCCTCGTCGGCGGGCGTGAGCACTTCGCTTTCGTCGATGAAATCGACCTCGAGGGCCTGGAGAACCTGCGCCTCCGCGAAGTGGCCGATGCGGGCCTTGGCCATCACCGGAATGCTCACCGTGTTCATGATCTCCCGGATGATGCGCGGGGAGGCCATGCGCGCGACACCCCCTTCCTTGCGGATGTCGGCCGGGACCCGCTCCAGAGCCATTACGGCGCAGGCGCCGGCCTGCTCGGCGATGCGCGCCTGCTCGGCGGTGGTCACGTCCATGATCACGCCGCCCTTGAGCATCTCGGCGAGGCCCACCTTCACCCGCCATTGATTGTTGGCATTTCCGTTGCTCGAATCCATTATTGGCTCCTTGCGCCTTTGTCCGCGCGGGACTTCCCGGCCCTATCCGCGCCCGCCTGATTCCTCTTATTGTAGCGTTCCGGGTCGATAATCACGAACCTTCCACGGCCCCGGGCCAGCAGATTTCCGACGGCATCGCGGATCTCTCCTTCATGGTACAACTGGCGGCCCTCGCGGCGGGTGACAAATCCCTCCACGCGCAGCTCTTCGTCCACGCGAACCGGCAGAAGATATTCGATGGTGAGCTCGGCCGTGACGGCGCGAACGTTGCTGAAGCGGCTTACCTTGCTCATCGCTTCGTCCAGCACGGTGGCGATGATTCCGCCGTGAATGAAACCGGTCGCGCCCTGATATTCCGGGCCTATCCGGAAGCGGCCGATGACTCGCCGGCCGGATTCGTCCATTTCGAAAACGAGCTTCATGCCGCGGGGATTGCCGCCGCCACAGCCGAAACAGGGATTTGCGGGGTCAGGTTGGCTCATCAATTTGGGAGCTTAACGCACAAGAGATCGACGCGTGCGACCATCCGCGCACGGCCTACATTATGAAGGCAAAACTTATTTTGTGGCGGCGTTTTCGCCGAGCTTGCGCAGGCGTTCCTGAAGCTTGCGGCGAAGGACCGAGGGCGTATTGGGATTGAAAGCCACCAGATACCAGAGCGGCTGGCTGCGATCGCGGGAAAGCCAGGACAGCGTGGAAGGATCGGCGTTGGGATGCCGCGCTACGTTTTCGCGAATCGCGCCATAGGGATGGCGCGCGAGGCGGCTGAGCGTCTTGGAAGAAACCTTGGGATGCTCGCTGATCAGCCGCAACAGATAGAAATCGGTCTTGGGCGCCTGCTTGACGAGTTTCTCCAACTGGTCGGGGCTGGCTTCCGCGCTCAGCACCAAGCCCACTTTCTCGTCCCAGGAGGCGTTTACTTCGTTGAGCTCCTTGGTGCGGGCGTGAATCAATTCCTCGAGCACGCGGCGCTCGTGATTGCGCCGCGCCGGCGCAACCGTGGATCCTTCGAGCGAATCGAGCACGCGCAGTAGATGCTGGCGTTCGCCGAAGACGATTTGGGTGGTGCGCCGCGAGGAGTTCCGATTATCGTTCTGTACCAAGTCTGAGCGCCTCATGCCTGCCTCATCCCAGGATGCCTAGCTCACCGGCCAGCGAGGCCAGTTCTAGATCCCGGATAAACAAATTGTTGGAATCGAGGCATCTCCCCGCCTCGATATTCCTCTTCAGCATCAAGCCCGCGAGGTCGATCTTTTCTTCCCGGCTTAGGCTGCGCCGCCCGTTCCCGAATCTTTTCAGCGCATCGCCAGAGATGCCGACAGCCACGTTTTCGGTCCCGTTTGGAGCCGAATCCCGCGGCTCAGATCCAACCGGCGTCACGCGAAAGAAGTACAACTCGGGACGGTCGCCGACGGTCAAAAAACCGGCCCGCAGGAACTCAGCACTTACGCGGGCTCCGCCGGGCGCGGTGGCCTCGAACCGTTCGAAAAGCGGTTCGTATCTCATCAAGAATTATGCCGCGCCGGTAAATGGCGAGTAAAGCATGACTGCCACGAGGGATTTCCAATTCGCCAATACGCGCAGGCGCGGAAAGCGGCTGCCGGAGGGGCGCAATCGCGGCGATCTGCCAGTCTACGCTGCAAGCTGTTCGTCACGCCTACACAGAGTTACGGCTACGAGAAAAAGCAGATCCCTCACCCCCATTCGCAAAAATCGCGACTGGGTTCGGGATGACAGCGGGCGGTGTGCTGGCGAAAGGTGCGAGTGGGTTCGTCATGAGGCAAGTGATGACGGCATTCGCCCCACAGCCCGTTTTAGCAGCCAGATCGCCACTCCTTACCTTACGATTCCCCGCTAAACGTGACGACCCGGATGCGGGAGTTCGAGAAATGGATTGGCGGCGCGTTCCTGGCCGATGGTGGTCACGCCGCCATGCCCGGGATACACAATCGTCTCATCGGGCAGGACCATCAGCTTCTGATGAATGGAGCGCAAAATCCGCTCGAGCGAGCCGCCCCAAAGATCGGTGCGGCCGATGCTTCCGGCGAAGAGCGTGTCTCCGGCGAAAAGCTTTGGGACATCGCCGCCCGCGTGGTCGTTGTTTTGCGGAGCGAGATAGAGAGAGATGCTTCCCGGAGTATGACCCGGCGTGTGCAGGACACTCGCCACGAAGCGGCCCCAGCGCAGGGTATCGCCTTCGCGCAAAAGCTGATCGATCTCGACAGGATCGGGAGCGCGCAATCCAATCCACGCGGCTTGGATGTCCAGATGGCGGTAGAGCTCCATATCGTCGCCGTGCATGAGCACGGGCGCGCCCGTGGCCTGCTGCATTTTGCGCAAGCCGCCGACATGATCGATATGCGCGTGGGTGCTGACGATGGCCTTCACGGTCAAACGATGCTTGGCCAGGATGGCTAGAATTTTGTCGGCTTCGTCGCCGGGATCTACGACCAGCGCTTCGCGCGTTTGCGGGTCTCCGATGACGGAACAATTGCACTGCAGCATGCCCACCGGGAGGATTTCATGAATGATCTTCTCGTCGCTGGATGCTGCGATGGGGTCTGGAGCAGGGTGCGCCATGCCGATATCTCAGGGCGTAAACTATATCACTTCCGGCCCTCGGGCTGCCTCCGAGGCTCTTCTGCTAGACTGGCTTCGTGAGCGATCCAAAGACGCAGGAAACTCTCAGCCTGGAAACTCCGCTGGCCGCGGCGGAGCGCGCCGAGGGCGCGGAGTTCGCCGAATATTTTGGGGTACGCTTGCCGGCGCAGTTCCGCGATCCGCTGGCGGAATATCGGGCGGCGCGCGAATGCGCAGCGCTGATGGACACGAATTTTCGCTCCGTGTTTGCGCTCTCCGGCCCGGACCGGGTGCGCTATCTGAACGCCGTCACTTCGGGGAATATCCGCGATCTAGCGCCGGGACAGAGCGCGCTGGGGCTGGCCCTCAACGCGCAAGGCCACATGCTGGCCGAGCTTCTGACGCTGGTGCTGGAAGACCGGCTGCTGGTGCTGAGCCATGTTTTTTTGCGGCAGAGGACTTTCGAGACGCTGGATAAGTTCATCATCATGGACGACGCCACGCTAACGGACGAAACTTCGCAAACCGGCACGTTAGCCCTCGAAGGGCCGCAGGCGCCGGAGATCCTGCGCGAAATCACGGAAGTCGATCTCGGGCAACTCCCGGTGGGCACGCACGTCGCTGCGCAGATGCGAGTTGCAGGCGGCGCGATTCCCTGCCGAATTTTGCGCCGCTCGGAATTCGGTTTGCCTGGCGCGGAGCTTCTGCTGCCGCGCGAAGCGCTGGAAGCTGCGTGGCGGGCGCTTGGGGCAGCGGTGCGCGGGCGGGGCGGTTTGCCCATCGGATATCGCGCGCTGGATATGCTGCGCCTGGAAGCGGGAATCCCCTGGTATGGGGCCGATTTCGACGAGCACCAGATTCCGCAGGAAGCGGGAATCGAATCCACCCACATCAGCTTTACCAAGGGCTGCTATACAGGTCAGGAGATCGTGGAACGGGTGCGCTCGCGCGGGCACGTCAACCGGCGGCTCGGCGGACTCGTTTTCAGCAGCGCGGAGGCGCCGAAAGCCGGTACGGCGATTTGGGCCGTCACTGAGAGCGCTGACGGAACGGCCCCCGTGAAGGAACCAATCGAAGCGGGGCAGGTTACCAGCGCCGCATTTTCGCCATTGCTCGGGAAAGCCATCGGGATGGCTTACTTGCGGCGCGAATATCTCGCGCCCGGGACGAAACTTGTGTATGGAAGCGATGGCGGAGAGGCGTCCGCCGAAGTGATCGAACTGCCGCTGCGTGCAGCGGTCGCCTCGAAAACGTGCTGAAGCAGAGCATCTGCTTTTTTTTCGGAGCTTTGGGAGAGCCTGTAGGGATCAGGCGAGGTTCAACGCCCGCTTCAAGCTGCCGCGCTCGTTTTGGATCTTCCGCTGCAATTGCAGGATGCCGTAAAGCAGCATCTCGGGACGCGGCGGGCAGCCAGGAATATAAACGTCCACGGGGATGACCTGGTTCACGCCCTGCACTACGGCGTAGTTATTGAAGACGCCGCCGGAAGTGGCGCAGACACCCATGGAGATCACCCATTTCGGCTCGGGCATTTGCTGGTAGAGCTGGCGGATGACCGGCGCCATCTTCTGCGAGACGCGGCCGGCGATGATCATTAAGTCGGCTTGGCGCGGGGAAGGCCGGAAAACTTCGGCGCCAAAGCGGGCGATATCGTAACGGTCGGCGGCCATAGACATCATCTCGATGGCGCAGCAGGCCAGTCCAAACGCCAGCGGCCAGAGCGAGCTCTTGCGGGCCCAGTTCACGGCGTTATCGAGCTGAGTGAGGATGATGCCTTCGTTCTGCACGACCTTGGCCAAATCCTCAGGCTTGTCCAAGACTACTTTTCGGGTTACGTTTCCGCTTACGTTTGGGCCGCCATTGACGCTCATTCTTCCCTCATTGGTATTTTCTCATGCGGGCGCGTATTGGCCAAATCGAAGTGCATCGCCATTGTTCTGGATTGTTCCGGGCTCATACCGCCAGGACGATTTTGCCGAACTGCTCGCGCTGCTCCATACGGCGGTGCGCCTGGATGGCTTCGGCCAACGGGAAGACGCGGTCGATCACCGGATGCAGGTGCTTCTCGCCAAACAGCTTCAAAACCGTGTATAGCTCGGCCCGGCTTCCCATGTAGGAACCCAGCAACGATAATTGGCGGGCGAAGAGAAAACGCAAATCGAGCTGCGCGGCAAAGCCGGTGGTGGCACCACAGGTGACCAGGCGGCCTCCGATAGCCAGGCTCAGTATACTTTGCTCCCAGGTTGCCGTGCCAACATGCTCGAACACGACGTCCACGCCACGCTTAGCGGTAAGGCGGCGAACTTCGTCGGAAATTTTTTGCTGGGCGTGGTTGATGAGTTCATCGGCGCCAAGTTCGCGGGCCTTATCCAGCTTGGCGCTGCTGCCGGCCGTGGCGATCACGCGCGCGCCCATCAGCTTGGCGATCTGAATGGCCGCGCTGCCCACGCCGCTGCCCGCGCCGAGAATCAAGACCTCTTCGCCAGGCTGAAGGCGCGCCCGGGCCACGAGCATGTGCCAAGCGGTGAGAAAGACAAGAGGCACGGCGGCGGCTTCTTCAAACGAGAGGCCCGCCGGCATGGGCAGCACGTTTGCTTCGGGAGCGACCACGTATTCGGCACAGCCGCCATTGCGGCCATAACCCAGGAGAGTGTACTTGCGGCACTCGTTATCCTTCCCTGCCGCGCAAGCGGCGCACTGGCCGCAGGAGACGCCGGGAGCGAGCACGACTTTGTCGCCAGGGTGCAGGCGCATGGCGAGCTCGCCAACGCCGGCGACTTCACCGGCGATGTCACTTCCGGGAACGAGCGGCAACGGAAACGTCACGCCGTTCAGGCCCTGGCGGACCCAGAGGTCGAGATGATTCAGCGCGCAGGCGTGAACGCGGACCAGGACTTCATTGGGGCCGGGCTTAGGATCGGCGATTTCGGCGTATTGCAAAACTTCGGGACCGCCGTGCTTGGGAATGAGGATCGCCCGCATTGATCAGCCTCGGTTGAAAGCAGGTTGAAAGCAAAGTATATGTCGCGGAGGCTGGGGCTCTCAATGAGCTGTTCGAGGAGTATGACCAAGGGGATATGAGAAAAAAGATGGTAGTGTGGCGGCAGTAGTGGGACAGCGATGATACGAGTAGTGGCGGCGATAATCCAACAGAACGGGCGCGTGCTGATCTGCCAGCGAAGCGCGAGCGGGACCTTTGGGGGCAAGTGGGAGTTTCCCGGCGGGAAGATGCGTCCGAGCGAAACGCCGCGCGAGGCGCTGGAGCGCGAACTGCGCGAAGAACTTGGCGTTCCTTCGGCGATCGGGGAGCTTGCCGCGATTGTGCGGCATCGCTATGCGGAGATGACCGACGCAGTGCAGGTTTTGTTCCTGGGCGCCGCGCTGCTGCGGGCGCCGCGGAATGTGGCATCCGAGCGGATGGTATGGGCGAGGCGCGGCGAACTGGGGCGCTACGAGTTTTTGGCCGCGGACCTGCGCGTGATTGCGGCGTTGGTGCGGGGCGAAATTTAAGACAATGCGAGGTGAAACTTAGGATGGGATGGACCAGCCGCCATCGACGACGAGGACTTGGCCGGTGACGTATCCGGCGCCGATGAGGTAGAGCACGGCGTCGGTGATGTCGTTCGCCGAACCGGGGCGCTGCATAGGGGCGCTGCGGATGGCGCGTTCAGCAATGGCAGGAGCATCGCCAGGGAACGATATGGTTCCCGGAGCAATGGCGTTGACAGTGATGGCCGGGGCGAGCGCGCGGGCCAGGGTGCGCGTCAGCATGATGACTCCAGCTTTGGAGACGCTGTAAGCCGTGTAGGTGGGCCAGGCCAGCAGCCCGCCGAGCGAGGCAAAATTGACGATGCGCCCTCGACCGCTCCGGGCGAGCAGGGGTGCGGCGCGCTGGGCGGCGAAGAACTGGGCTTTCAAGTTGGTGTCGAGGACGGCGTCCCATTGGGCTTCCGTGGTCTGACCAACCGGGGTGGGCGAAAAGATCGCGGCATTGTTTACGAGAATGTCCAGGCCGGCGAAGGTTTGCTCGACCCGGTCGAACAACCCATCGATGTCGGCGACGCGCGTCAGCTCCGCTTGCATGCTTACGGCTTGGCCGCCGGCGCTGACGATTTCAGCGACGAGGGCTTCGGCTTCGGCGCGCGAGTTACGGTAATGCACGGCGACCCGCGCGCCTTCGGCGGCGAGGCGCAATGCAATGGCGCGGCCGATGCGGCGTCCGGCGCCGGTGACCAGAGCGGTTTGTCCCTTTAGCGAACTCATGCAGGCAAAAATTTAACACAGGGCGTGGCATCGCCGCGCTTTGGCATAAGGCACAGGCGCGCCATGCGTTAGAATCTGGCGGCTCCCGTTCAAAGGCCGTTCAGGAGGATTTCAGGAGGGACGATGAAATTGGATCTGCTGGCGATGGCCGCGCATCCGGACGACGTGGAACTGACCTGCGGCGGCACGCTGATCAAGATGGCGCGCCGCGGTTATGCCGTGGGAATTATGGATTTGACCGCGGGGGAGATGGGCACGCGCGGGTCGATCGAAATCCGGCGCAAGGAGGCGGCAGCGGCGGCCCGCCTGCTGGGAGCGAAGCATCGCGAGAACCTGGGTCTGCCCGACGCGCATCTGGAGATGCGTATGGAGTACAAGCTGGCCATCGCCGGTCGTATCCGGGCACTGCGGCCGCATACGGTGATCCTGCCCTACTGGGAGGGGCGGCATCCCGACCACTACAACGCCGCGCGGCTGGGCTACGAGGGCTGCTTCCTGGCCGGACTGAAACGGCTGGACCTGCAAGGCGAGGCTTATCGGCCCTTCAAGATTCTGTATTCGACGACGTACGATCGCAGCGTGCGGCCTTCGTTCGTGGTGGATATATCGAGGGAGTTCGCGCGCCGGTCACGAGCAATCCTGGCTTATAGCTCGCAGTTCCAGCCGGTTGGGCGGGAACGGAAGTCCAAAGTCTATTTGCCGCTGGACCGACTGGTGCAGGAAGTACATCTGGTGGCGCGATTTTATGGAGATATGGTGGGCGTCGAGTACGCCGAGCCATTCCTGGCGAAAGAGGTGATGCAGGTCGAGGACGTGGTCGACCTGCCGGTGCGCTCGATTTAGCGTGCGCTAGCTAGGCTCTGACGCCGAAGCGCAAGGCCGCCGACTTCCAATAAGCCAAGCCGAAAAGGCCTGCGAAACCCATCCCGAGCAGTAGCAAGGTGGAAGGCTCAGGGGCGTTGGCCGTGACGGTGCCTATCGTTAAATCGAACATGCAGGCGTCCGCGATGGCCCCGCAAACAGGCAAGTAGTTAAACGTGACCGTTGCGTCAGGAGTCCAAGTCCCGCTTGTCAGTCCCGATGGGGGGCCGTACGTTGCGCCGCCGCCGACGGTGCCTAAGGCGCCCGCAATCGAGCACGACGTCGCCGCTCCGTCTATCAGTCCGTTTACCTGGCATTCCAACGAGTCGTTGAATGGGAGCGGGAGGTCGAAGGTCCCCGAGAGAGTGCCCATCCCGGTATCGTTGTCCAGCAGGTAGGTGCCCGGCGATGTGATGGATTCGGTTCCCGCCAGCAGGTCCGTCACACTATACGGCGTGTTTGTCGCGGAGTCAAAGCACGTCGCGCTGGCGCACCCGGTCGGGCCACTGATCCCAATGACGAGAGCGTCCGCCGAAGCATTCGGCGCAAACAAAATCCCCAGGGCGAAGACCACAACAGCAACGGTACCAAACTTCCAGTTTCGAGCTTTGCTCATGTAATTCCCCCAAAGATTTCCAAAAGTACACAGATACACCAGAACTCGGCGGGCAGGGGGAATGGTACTAGCAATTATGGTACCGATTGGCAGCGGCGGATCGACGCTCGGCTACTCACTGAAATTACTATATTTAGGGGCTGGCTAAGGCAGACTTAGGCTCCGTCCCTATGCAAACCTGTGCACACTTTGGCTATTGGCGAGGGAACGTTTGGGAGAGTCTGGCGGATTACGAAAATTCAGAACTCGTCGGAATCCTGGGCCATGGAGAAGCCCGGTATGGCTTGGCCAGTGCCTTTCCGTTCTATTTTAATGCGAAGGACGGCGGCGGTCTCCCTGCCGGCGGGACGAAGCACGGCGAAGGTAGCGAGGGCTTCACTGTAAAGGCGGGTAACGAGGAAAGACTCCTCGCTGCCCGACCTTTTCCACACCTGACCGACTTGAACCTTGGAAACAGACATTTTGGGCGCGTTTCGAGTGAATCTTGGGGGAAGGGACCTAAGCCTGTCAACTGAACTAAGGTACAGGTCCCTGTCGGTGTGTCCCGATAACGCCCTATAACCCCTGATAAGTGGAGGGCGCCTTGGCTGCATCTGGCCGAGGTGCCAGGCTAGGGACCCGCGCCGGCCGTAGCCCAACCATTCCCGGCGAGGCCATCCAATAAACCGGAAACGGCGGCAAACTGGAAATAGCCGGGAAACCCCCTTGAGTGAGAGGCCATCAAAGAGGAGGATTGATGTTCCGGTGTGTCGGCGTGGATGTATAATCGCGGAGAGCTTCGCCGGTCGGAGTAAATCATGACACAGTCGCGCATGGCAACAATAAGCGGCTTCTTAGGACAAGGGCTTCTGGGCCTGTCCCTATCCGCGGTCCTCGCATTTCCAATGCTAGCGAGACCTCAGGCGCCATCTCAACCGGCGCCCCCGCAGGCGCCACAAACCGCTCCCTCCGGACCGACGCAAGATCCGTCTGCGCAGCAGCCTGCGCCACCCGCGCAAACGTCGCCCACCGATTCGCAACAGACCGAACAAACGGATACGAAGCCCGAGAAGAAGGCCAAGGACAAGAAAGACAAGAGCAAGAAGAAGTCCGACGCGGACGACGATACGCAACCGGAGGCGACGGCGCCCAAAGACGAAGGTCCCCTTCCGCAGAAAGACAACCCCAATGTCAAGCCAGGATCGAAGGATGATGTGGACGCCATTGGGAATCGCGGGGTGGGCAAAGGCGTCAACTTCTATTCGGTGGAGCGCGAGATCGCGCTGGGCAAGAGCCTGGCACAGCAAGTGGAACGGTCATCGAGGGTCGTGGACGATCCCGTGGTGTCTGAATACGTGAACCGGGTGGGACAGAACCTGGTGCGCAATTCGGATGCGAAGGTTCCCTTCACCATTAAGGTGATCGACTCGGATGTGGTGAACGCGTTCGCGCTGCCGGGCGGGTTTTTCTACGTCGATAGCGGACTAATCCTGCGCGCCGATAGTGAAGCGGAACTGGCAGGTGTGATGGCGCATGAGATCGCGCACGTGGCGGCGCGACATGGTACCCGCGATGCGACCAAGGGCCAGCTGGCCCAATTGGCAACCATTCCGCTGATCTTGCTCGGCCCGGCGGGCTGGGCGGGTTATGGGCTCTATCAGGGTTTGAATTTCGCCATTCCGCTGTCGTTCCTGGAGTTCTCGCGTGAGCATGAATATGAAGCCGATTTCCTCGGTCTCCAATATATGTACAAGGCTGGTTACGACCCGAACTCCTTTGTGACTTTTTTCGAGAAGATTGAAGCCGAAGAGAAGCGGCAGCCGGGAACCGTGCCCAAGATTTTCTCGACACATCCGCCGACGCCAGAACGCGTAGTGGCGATACAGAAAGAGATCGAGAACGTGTTGCCCGCACGCGACGAGTACGTGGTGACCACATCCGAGTTCGACAGCGTGAGGGAGCGCCTTCGCGGAATCGAGAACCGCAATAAGCTGATCGACAACAAGAACAACCAGGGGCGGCCGACGCTGCGTACGCGTACCGAGGGGCCCTCGGGACAGGCGGGCGGCGGAGGCGGGCAACAGCCGAACGCGCAAGGCGGCGGTTCTTCCGACGATTCGGACCGGCCGACGCTGAAGAGGCGTCCGGATGATGATCCGAGTAATCCGAATCCAAGCAGTCAGCCCAGCCAGACAGGACAACCGAGCCAGACGTCACAGCCTAGCCAGAGCAGTCAGCCGAGTCAGACCGGACAGCCTAGCCAGACTTCACAGCCGACTCAGACAGGGCAACCTGGCCAGAGCAATCCGTAAGATTTTCGATATCACTGGGAAAAGGGCGCCCGTTCGATCATTCGTCCGACCGGGCGCCCTTTTTATTTTCGCTAGCTTGGAAGACTGGCGGAAGGAAATCGTCTTGGTGCGGAACTACGATGCGCCGCCGGCGGCGCTGGGCTGGTGCGTGATGCCCATCCGGCGCATCTCGTCGGCGTAATATTTGCGGTAGAGGACCTCCCACTCTTCACTGCCCTCGAGGATCTCTTTTTTCTGAGAGGCGATTTTCTGGCGCACCTGCGCATCGATCTGCTCTTCTTCCTTGAGCAGGGCGATCAGGATATCCACGACGTTCTGGCGAATGGTGGCGCGGTCTTCGATAAATTCGACATCCTCGCCCGCGACGAGAACGTCGGTAATGACGTGGGACAAGCGAATTGTTTTCTCGCGGCTTAATCGCATACGTTGATGGGAACGGCTGCCTTCTCTGTGCGGCGGGGTGCTCTCATGATCATCGTCGCGTGGCGCACGGGTCTCAGCGCAAGATCAATTTGCGCTGCCGGGCCAACTCGCCTTTCACCTTTTTATACATCTCCTGATAGGACGCGCCGGTGCGGCGCATCTCCTCGGCGTGCTGGTTGAGGATTTCGCGGACCTCTTCATTGAGGCGGTCCTCGATGCCAATCTCTTCGGCCATCTTCCCCCGGATGCGGTCGGCGAGGGCGGCCGGGTTGTCCGTTTCGATCATTTTATTGGCGATGAGGCGCTTCACCACCTCGGTGGACATGTGGCCGACGTAATCGCGTGTCAACAACATTCTGGCTTTGAACTCCGCTCGAAAAATTCGTGCGTTTTGAGTCTACTGGCAGGTGCGAGAGAGTGTCAAGGAAAGCTGGGGATAGCGTATACGCCCGCGAAAATCCGACCACCCCCCCGCCTCCCCTGGCCCCTCGGGCCCGGACCCAAGAGGGGCGGCGGCGCGCGCGAGAGCAGGGTGCGGGCACAGAAACGGCGGGCTCCGCGAATTCCCAGAAAGCCAGTTTCCGAAATCCCGACTTATCAGGAGAAATCGCTCCGTGGCTCTACAAAAGGGGTTGTATGATCAGGAATGCGGCGAGCGTGACTGCCTCCACGTGCGGAACGTCAGGAACACGCCGAATGAAAGAACAACGACGCCAACGAAGCCAACCAAGCAAGCCGTATCGAACGCTAACTGCTGGGCAATAACGTCACCCTCCCACACCGAAGGATGGACGCTAACGGTAAGTTCGGGGTTCGCCCGATTAAGCTCGGAGGCGTCCTTGTTGACCTTTGCCTCGATTGCGCAAACAAGGTCTTTTCCGCCTCGGAACTGCCCGATAATTCTGGCTATAGTATCTGAGTACGAACCGCCAAAATGGTCTTGGGACCGCCCCTCAGCAATCGGCTTGCCCCCGCTACTCACCACCCAAGAAATATCCACCGCTTCCGGAGCGTCTTTACACCGCTCAAGACGCTGAAAATCCTCAAGCCCGAGCAGACAATTGAGCCGCTGAAATTCGATCTTCCTTTGGACTTGAACCGATATGTAGTAATCACTATCAAGCACCGGGCGGAATTCGGGCGTCACGATAGTGCCTCTTTCGAGGGAAATTGGAAGGTCCAAGGGCACCCAGCTTTTTCGTAACGAACTGTTGCGGATACGCGGCCACACTACGAGCGTTACTGCTATTAAGAAAAGTCCACCGCTAACCCAGAACGGCCACCGCCGTGTTCTCTGGCGCTGTGTCTTCTGGGCGTGCGACGCTTGATTCAACCTGATCTTCCCCGCCCGAATATCGGACGAATGTTATCACCACATCTCGAAAAACGAGATTATCGCCAACTGGGAATCGCCAAGAGTCAGTTTCCGATATCACGACTTTTCGAGAGTTGGCGTGGACGCGAGTGCGCCCTAGTTCCGTTCCCTTAGGATTAGGGATTTAGTGTTGCGGTTTTACCGAAGTTTGTATCTCGAACAGCGCCTCACCATCAGAGAGCCATGAGCCATTTGGGCTGATTATTACATCAGACGGAGCCTTCGGGAAGTCCGCCGAAAAGGCTATCAGTGCGCCTGATTTCACATCCCAAACGTCCAGCCTACCCGGAAGAGCATATACATTCCCCTCTAGGTCTCTATGTATTTGACCAGCCCAGCTGGCTGCTACTGAGGCAGTCGCTGATGCTCCCAGACCAATTACGTGACGACCCCGGTCACAGAACTGCTTCGCAAGCGATCCCTTGCTCAAATCCCACTCGTCCATACATGTAGTTTTCGTAAAGACGCTAGGGGTGTCTATTCGCGAGGTGAGGACGCCTTCTGGGCCCACCAAAGCAATCTGTCCCAGTAGGTTCTTCGTCGGTATACCTGCGATCAATCGGCCAGTGGCTGATTCGTACACCCGAAGACCGTTGAAATTCTTAGGAGCGGTGCCTGTATCGGGCAACAGCGAAACCGCTACCCTGGAGCCAGTTTCGCTCAGAAATAACGAGGTACCACCTAATTGCGTCCGAACTGGGCCATGTCCAAAACTCCAGCTCTTGATGATTTGGCCCGGAAGCGTGCCAATAAAGACCTCGTTCACTCCTAATCCATCGTGCGTAAGGACGCCAAATACCCCGGCGCTTGAGGCCGCAGCGAAGGCAACTATTCCTCGAAAGGGTCCGCTTGTCCCCGTGTACAGCGACCTGCGATGACTGGCATCCGGGTGAAAAATTACTCGCGTCACAATCTTAAGCTGAACTGCATCCACCATCAGAACAACGTCTGACCCGAAAGGCGCCAGCAAAAGATAGTGTCCGTCAAACGAATAGCCTACAAAACAGCGGCCGGGTCCCCTATAGGCTTCGGGACCCGTGTAGCTTCCCTCGTCTAACAGAACGGCATAGGCTACTTGTCTTCGGCTCTTCACATCCACTATCTGAATCGTGTGTTGAACATCGGAACTATCTCGACGAACTAAGGACCGAACAATTGCGATCAGCGTGCTGTCGGGCGAAAAAGCTATTCCAGAAATTATGCCCTCTGCATCTGGCAGAGATATCGGTTTCAGTTCAGCGGCGCGGGCTATTTGACAAGCAAAAAGGAACGCGGCGAAACCTCTGAGCATTCTGAGCGGCATCAATGACAAGAGTACCTGAGACGTAACTATTCCCACGCTTTTTCTTTAACCTGATGCGTCGGCCTCAGTTATGCCCACTCTTGATAAACGGGATTTCCGGAAACTGGCCTTTTGACCTACTCCTCTCGCAGTCCAACCACCACCTTCGCGAGCGTTGATAGTTTCACCTTCTGCCCACGCCGAATTGCGATGATGGTTTCCTTGTGGAGTCCCGTGCGTTTCGCTAACTTACGTAGCGAGGCAGCGTTCATCGCCTCCAGCAAACTCTCGTTTGCGGCCACCCTCCCGCCGTCATAATGCATACATACGTCATCTATGTTCTCGATGAAATCGTCTTTGCCCTGCTCGAATCGCGAAACCTCTTTCCCAATGCAATGCTGCAGGCCGCCATTGATGGACATGCGGCGCAGCAATCCACGCGTATGTGCCTTGCATTTCTCCCCGTCTGGCCCGAGCGATTTAATTTCGGCGTGCTGAATATAGCCGCACAAAATATCTCCCAAAGTCACGATATCCCCTCGCGAGAGTTTGTCTAAGCGATAGTATTTTCCATCACGCGTGTTGACGCACACTGACTTCGCCCACTCTGAGCGGTTCTTTGTAAAAGGTGTGAGTAGCGTCAGCTTGAGTTTTTCGCGTGTCCGAGGATGGGAAACGAATCCGTACGGAGTAGCTTTATTTTTCATTTGCTCCAGATAATGAGGCGTGGACATTCTCATTTTCAGCATAGCTGGCAGCTCAATCCACGGCGGCTGACCGTCGGCGTCTGCGGCTGTGTCAGCGTTTATGGCACGCCCACCAACCATCAGAAGGTTAAAATCCCGTTCGATAATCTGCTTGAATTCGAGTGTTAGAAGAAAACGCCATAATTCCCACCACCATTTCGGTAGGCCGTTCTCCCGCTCGTCGCTCGGAGCAAAAAAGATTAGACCGTGTGCTTTGGGATCAACAATTGTGACGCACTTGCGATGGCTGCAATGAGGTTGACCGCATTTCGTTGTGTAGAGAGCGTAGCGTTTAGCCGCTATCGAGAGTCCGAAAAGCTGTCGCTGATGGCCATTTTCATCGTAGTTTTCATCAGTCAGACGCAGAAGGTGTGGCACAATTTCCCGATTGTATGGGGAAAGAGAATCGAATCGCCGTGTGATCTGCTCGACTTCACTCCATGAGAGCGCCTTAATCGGGGAAGCGCCATCGGGCATCTGGACCCATCCGCCATCTTTACTAGCGACGATAGTTAACGCATCCGTATCACAGCAGAGATAGGTACCTCCAGCATCCTGCACACAGCGTTGAATCATTGCCAAGAGTAGGCGCCCCCCTGAGGTAATCAGAGCACCGAGTGGGGGAAAATAAAAACTACCGATCTGCTCTATAGTGTCCGGCGCGGGCTGTTCGAAGATGTGGTCGCCAGAATAAATCGTGATCCTGGGGCGGTGGCTCGGGTCGATTTTTATCGGATTCAATTCGAGATAGGTTCCATAGGACGTGCTGTTCGCCAGAATTTTGAGAAAGTATTGCAGCCGGTCGTTGGCTTTATTTTGCTTTCTGTATTCGACAACACGGGTGAAGAAATCTTCTTTTCTTGGATCAACGGCAATTACCCCGCGCAGCTTAATGGGCTTGAGACCGGGTTGCTTCCGGTGCGGAACTATGCGAAAAGCCTCTTGAATATTCGGAATGTGCCCGCTCAATATCACGCTGGCAATCAGATCAGGCCCGGCAACCCACATTGGCTGTTTCCAGTGCAATTCGTTTAAGCCGATGTTGCACGTGCCAGATTTGCTGTCGTACACGGAGCGGACCGGCAGAACATCACCCTCGGGCAAGATTTGCGCATAGAAGTTGAGCTGCTTCCAAAAGGCGGGCTGGAACAAGGCATCCAAAGTGACATTTGCCAGCAGGCGCTGGACCTCCTTCGTGGCGTCCTGAAATGTTAGCCGCTCTGCCGTCAGTACATCCCAGATGTCCAGCAGCGCATCGACACTCGGGTACTCGCTTGTCAGGTCGACCGGCACGACAGGGACCGGCCAGCGCCGGATACGACACTCGGCCCGCCCGCCAAAATAAGCGGCCATCGCGATTCCGTGAATCTTCGCCGGGAGATTAAATTTCCGCATCGGCTCGGTAATTCCCATCGCGCGCAGGTATGCTTTGCCGATCGACGCTGGGCTATAGGCTCTGTCTGGCAGTAAAGCGATTGGATGCAACTCGTACTCACGCTTCAGAGCGTTGAGTAAACCGAGCGTTGCGCGCACGTCCTGGCGCGCGTAGGTGATCTCCTTCTCGTTTATGTGCCCGGTTGGTTCGTACTCCATCTTCTCCGGTTGGGAGCCAAACGCCTTGATCGCGCCAGCCAAGGAATAGCTGTTATCCGTCAGCGCAAAAGCGAGCGTATGTAAATCCAGGAAACGGCCACGACGCCACCTGTGCTGCTCATTTTCCCGGCGCACGGCGGTTAATTCAATCAGCTCAGCTACCCCATTTAGAGGCGCAATTCGGATGCGGGGACGATGGATATTGTTGACGTGACTTTTGCTCAACTGGCTAAGAACGAAAGAGAATCCGCCATTACGCGCAGCTGTCCAATCGACGCGGATACGTGAAATGTCAAAGGACAGATTAAAGCCCACGATCAGCGCGCCAGCGCGAACAGACTCCCAAAATATGCGCTCAATAAATCCCGCGCGAGAGAGCACGGTCAACTCTTGGTCTGCGCCCTTTACAATTCCATCCGCGAGATGTTTTCGTTTGTAGGCGAGAATCGTCTGAACATTTGTGGTGTCCAACCCGTCGCGATGGAAGATACCCTCTTGGACGGCTACGTATTCTGTACCCTGAAGCCGGCAGAAACGCCAGATGCCAAAGTTGAGCCTCTGCTCAAGATCGAGCGTGGTTTCCGTATCTAAGACAAGAGCGTAATCAGGCCATAGCTTCCGTGAATGGGAGCCCTTCGGCGACTTGTCTGCCTCCTCGCTCGCCTCTCCTGAGACAACAATGTGGGCGCGTAGATACAGATCGTGGATCATCATTCCTCCATTCGCTTTGCAAATCGCCAACAAGCTTTTGCTAGTAGCTCGAAGTGAACGGCGAAAAGTCTGAAAATTGCGCGAGCAAGCTTTTTGGGTTCTTTTTCAGAGGTCATTGGCACATCCGCGTCAGTCAAAGCGTCATGCGCTCCAGCATGGCAATTTAGGCACGCGGGAACCGTAGCCTCGTCCCGGTCCTCACCGAAGAGGTGGTGATTCACGATCCGACGGGGACGGACTAAAAGGGGGTCGGTATTCCCGCAGTAGATGCAACGCGGATGCTCAGTCCCGAGCTGCTCTAGTGCTTCCGCCGTCCGCCGAGCGGTACGGGTTGGGTTGTGCGGTCCCATGCTTACTTTTCCTGCCTCCCGCCGCGATGTTCGCGATAGAGCGCATCCAACTTAATCAGACCTGCGTCAGCTAGCTCGTGGAGCCGGTCAGGATCGGTGAGCAAGTCAACGCCACCCACGCTCTTCCCAATGAAGGGCTTGAGCAATTCGGTATCGCCTGCTTGGCCTGATGGGATTTGGCCAATGAACTTCCCGACCGCGATTAGGTGCTCGGAATCGAGATGAGCTTGCTTCGAAGAACGGACTGAGACCGGCACATAGCCGTCGGAACCAAGCACATTGAGATTGGCTGAGTAGCGCCTCTGCCTTGTGTAGCGCGAGCCGCCAAGGGCGCGTGATCGTTTCCAGGTCGACTCTGAAACGAAGCGTCCTGTGATGCGGTCGCGGTAAACCGAACCGCGCTTACGCCGCCGCTTACCGTTGGCTGCTCGCTTGGTTTTAGCCATGATGCCCAGGGAGAATAGAACCCTCGTCGGGCACGGTCGATTACTTGCCTTTATTTGCGGGTACCTGATTTGCGTCGCTTAGCTGTGGCCGCCAGCTCCCATCTCGCATTTATTTGCGAGTAGGGTGAACTGGTAAGCCTCACGTCTCTCGACACTTACAGTTCCCTGCTCGCTCTATTTGCGAGTAGGCCCATGCTGTCTCAAGAGCGTACTTGTGGGTTTCCAAAACGTTACGCGGGGCTGAGAAACGCGAGTAGGTGTTTCCTAGCGGCCTCTCATCGCTTCCTGCCGCACTCGGCGGATTCGTCCGACTAGAGTGGTATTACGCCATGCTGCTTTCCATCCCAACCAACGTTCTCCGTGTTTTGTCCAATCGTAAAGCGGTGGCGCATGCCGCTTGTCGAGTTCGGCGCAGAATTCCATTCCTTCGAGAGTGGGATTGCGAGCCAGAATCTGCCGGATGATGTCGTAGAGCCTCTCTCTTAGCTCCCAACCCTGGCGCTTATTGGGCCTTCGCTTCTCTCCGCTCACCGCTTGCGTTGGAATCGCACCAGCAGCGGCGAGCTCCTCGTTCCGCACCGTTTCGATTGCCGCTCGCAACTCACGCAAGAACACCTTTCGGGCTCCCTTAAGTAGCAACCGAGTGGGTGCCGCGCCTAATTTGTCTTCGGAGTCGTTCGCGGGCTGATGCTTCATCTTTATGAATCCGATGCCCACGTATGCGTTGGAAATTTGAAAGAGCCAGGCAGGAGCGCGCCAGGATTCCAGCGGCGGAAAGGGCGAAGTGGTGAGTGGTATGGATACCGAAACCGTCTGCCCAGGAACAGCCTCGCCCGATACTACAGGTCGGACGTATTGATTTTCTCCATCGCACGCTAGGATGTACCAGTCGCGAATCCATTCCAAGACTGTGCCGATAGCTGGCCGAAGCTGAGTCCATGCCCACTTTTCGGGATCGCGCCCGACTTGGCGCGGGTTGGCCAGAGCCACTTTGAAGTACCGGCGGTAGATATCCGCGAGCAAGATAACAATGCTATTTTGCAAAAGGAGGAAATGTCGATAAAAAGGGCCGGTTTTATTCCGAGGAACAGGCGTCCGCTTGATTTCGTCGTTCGCGTGCAGAGCGGCCATGCGTCCGCTTGAGAAGATTTCGTTCATCCCTTGTAGCGTCAGATTGCCAATCGCTTCCAGGGCCTGTGTGAGGTGACTGAGCGGAGTGCCCTTTTTGCCTTTCATTTCGGGTGGATTTTATCGGACATGCGACCGCCATTGCCAGGCGTGCGCCGCCGCAACGTTCGTATCGAGAGTTACCGAACAGTTGGTAAGCCTGCTTGATCTTCACTCAGCTTGATGTACAGATCCCTCAGATTTTGAACACGCTCGGTAGTAATCGGATGGTCCGAAAGGAATTGGTCGAGAAGCCCCTGCCTGCCCTGATACATCTGGATGCGACCAAAGAAAGCTGCTGCTCCGTATGGGTTGAAACCGGCTCCAACCAAGTACTGAAAACCAATGTTGTCAGCCCGCGTTTCGCATGTTCTCTGATTCACAAGTGGAAATAGGGTCAATTCGCCTGCCTTTTGGAGTGCCGCATCGCATCCGTTTGGCTGATCGGCGAAGTGCCCAATCTCGTGGGCAACCATGAATGCGAGTTCTCCCGGATCGTCACGGGTAAAATCTATGATGCCGGTCGTTAGAACTATCCTTTTTTGCTCAGAATAGGCCCACGCATTAATGACAGGTGACTTCTGAATCGTCCACGTAAACTGCGGCAGCTTGTATTGTTTTTGGTCGCGAATGATGCAATGCAAGACGAGTGCAGCCCGTAGGTATTCATCAAGAGTTACGCCGCTCGCAATGAATCCTTTAGCTTCTGGAAGCTGTACTTCCCGAGCTCTGAATTGGGAATCTGAAATAGCGATGGCAGCTACAGAGCCGATGTTTTGGCACGACTCGCCCGCGATGAGTTTTTCCAGTTCGTCCTGCTGGGGGATAGCCGAGCCTTTTGCGGCAGGTTGCTCAGGATGCGACGGCGTCGAGGTACTGCTTGTCTGGCACGGCCAGTGTTCGGCAAAAGCCTGAGCCGCGACACTCGCTGCTGTCCGATCTGCGTTCGTGAGTTCAGGATGCGATTTAAGGTAGTCAGAGAAAACCTGCTCCAATTGCGCTGGAGACGTGGTACCACGCTGAGCACAGCTTTGACCTGATTCCTGCGTTAGGTCATACGCTCCAATCAAATAGTTTTGTGCCGATGGAGTTGTACTCGCGTTGCTCAAGAGTCCGGAAAGCGTCTCGGGCGTGTAGTAATAGCCGATGGTCGGAAGCAGACCTTGTGGAAGCCGGGCATACACTGCTAGGCAAACGGACACGAGCATGAGCGCAAACAGGAGGGTTTTCATCGCAGCCTGTCCTTTCCTGGAGGGGTTCCTAATTTCGTAGCGAACCCCGCTACTAGGGTTCCGGCATAGGAGGACGCTGTTATTCCACGTGGTACTTCTGCACGTCCTGTTGCAGTAAGGTACCATGAGACGCGGCCATCCGGCGCATTATCAGCGGTTCTATCGCGCCTTAGGCCAGCGCCTGAAGCGGCTACGCAAGAAGAAAGGGTACACTCAAGAAGATATGATCTCGTTCGGTTTCGGCCTGCGGCACTGGCAGCAGATCGAGGCCGGTTACCCAATCAACATTTGGACATTGTTGCGTATTTGCGAGGCTTTCAACGTCCGCGCGTGGCGGATCATCCGTGGACTTGATGACCACTTTCCCCAGCGGCAACACAGCCACATTCATATAAAGTCGCGCACGCGCTAGGCGGAGCCCCCCCCAAATAATCCGCGCGCTGTCGTCGGGCTGGGGCCGCACGGTTCCGGCCCTCTATTGATGGTAGAATCCGCCGCACGTAAGGCGCTGCGTGGGTATCACTGCCATGAGATTTGCAATTACAGTTACCTTGATTGCTCCCAAGGCGAGCACATCAACAAATTTGTTAAGCCGATTAAGACGTGCGATTTGCTTCTGGTAGAGGTACTTTGCTGCAAGATTATCCAGTCTTAGCTGACCGATTTCGGTGATGGTGTGTTCGTCCAACACTGTCTTAGAGTGGTCTCCCGCAAGTTGGGCACACCTTCTTCGACTTAGGATCGGAACTCTGTTTCGGAAGCGGTCCTGCGTACATTCCGTCGTGCGCTATCGACCGCCCTCCCTTTTTCGCAGCCTTATCTTCATCGGCTGATTTCTTAACTTTCTCTGGCGGAGTTCCCATGGAATCAACCCCTTTGTCGAGTGTTGGCGCATAATAGCAATGACTTGGCAAGTCCCCCTTTCGCTAACCCCCCTTCCCCGTTTGACATTCCATTTATCACAATGTTACGTTCGCCCCGCTATGGCGACTCCTGTATTTCCGAGAGAAGGACAGGGATTTCGTGCCGAAGTAAGAATCGGGGACGAGCTTCTTTTGGTTCTCATGGCAATTCACACCGCTGTCGGTCCCATGGCGAGAATCTTCGACGCCAAGACGAACAAATGGTGGAAAGAGCACTACTGGGCTGAGGACATCGACGACGCAAAGGCAAATGCCGAGGCAACGGCTCGCAAATGGTATAGATACGTCGGTCGCAAAGAACCGTTTCCTGAGCTAAATTGGCAAGCGACTGGGTAGGGCGTCGCGCTATGTGGGTGGTCAAAGCTGCTGCTATATTCCTGCTGATCTGGGCTGCTTGGTACGTGTGCTGGACGGTGACCTTTGCCGGATTGGACATTGCAAGTGGTCATGCACCATTGTCGATAACGCTGGGAGCTATTGTAGCCATGCTCTTGACAGGGAAAATTCTTGAACGGAGGAAACGTCAGCACGGCAAATGAGCAAATATCACCCGCTTTTTGCGAAAAGCTATGAAAGGTATTTACTAAGATGAGATGGGAATACTATATCGAAGAGGTTTCGTTTGCGGGAGACGCAAATATCAGGAGCACAACAGACGAAATCCAAGCTGGCGTGGACCAACTCAATGAGCTTGGGGATGGAGGATGGGAAGCGGTAACGGCTTGGAAGACGGCTGAGTTTAAGACCAAGGGCAAAATATGCGTCTTGTTGAAGCGACCAAAACCACCAATAGAACCTAACTAGGCAGCCTTGTAGTCCAGCCATGACTCGTCGATTTTGACGGGGGCGAACCGAAGGATGCTATAGTTCGAAAAAACACCTGCGGTCCCGTAGCTCAATCGGATAGAGCACTTGGCTTCGAACCAAGGGGTTGGGGGGCAAGTCCCTCCGGGATCGCCACTTCAGTCAGGAAAACGTCACGTTTTACGCTTTGGAAAAAATAGATGAAGGATAAGCAACAGGAAAGTACTGCTGATAAGTCGGCGAGGGTTACTGCAACCGCTACGCTCTGGATGGCTATTTTCACGTTCGTACTGGCTTGTACGAGCGTTGGAACGGTATGGATATTGGTGAATCAACTCACGGAGATGCGGGACGAACAACGCGCTTGGGTTGGAGTTCAGGAAACCGCCGCATTTGGGGGTTTCACAGAAACCGAGCCTTGGAAAGTTACGGTAGTTTTTGTTAACAGTGGTAGAACTCCCGCCCGGAACGTGCAAAGCTCCGTGATGTTTTCGACATCCCCAGTTCCAATTTCCGGTCCATCCCCGGAATCAATCAAGCAACTTCAATTCCGACCCGCCCAGTCCATAGCTCCCCAAGAAAACTACCGACAAGCCCTCGGGAACGATGTTTCGGCTCAAAGCTCCACTCAGTTTCAAAGGCAGGGTCAGCAGACGTTAATTTCCCAATACCCGCTTATTAAGAACAAACAACTGTTTTTGTATTACTTCGGAATTTTGAAGTACGATGACGCCTTCGGAAGGCACAGGGAAACGCAATTTTGCATTTTCCTAGCCAATCTTGAGACTAAGGAAGCCGGGTTTTGTGACGCATTTAACGATTTGAACTGAGAAAAACAGGAACGCAGACCAAAATCATCGTCGCCATCTTCGTTCTCGCTTGAGTGAATTTGGCGGCTCCCCAAGCTTTTGGATTTTCCTGTTAGATGGTCATTTTGACCATCCGCCTTCGAAGCGGAGGGTCGTGGAGGGCGAATCACTCCGGGCTCGCCTGATTCACGGACACCGAAAGCGAAACCAGATAGAATCCCGCGATGGAACAATCACGCTGGTCGTACCTGTCCATTTTATCCATTATCCCGAAGGTGGTCGCTCTGATGAGCGGAATACTTTCTCTCTATCGGGAATTCTATTTCTCTTTGTACAAAGGGCAGACGCCTCCGAACACGGTTTTTTGGGCCTGCGTCCAGATAGCTTTCGTCATTGCGGCACTGTTGGCTTGGGGGCAGGAGCATTATAAATGGAGAGCACTTGTTACGGGGCGTCCAGAGCTTGTCATTCCCCCTCAAGGTTGCTACGTGGATGAACGAAGGTTCACGTTTACTGACACTCCCCACCCGGAAGCCCAGAATTCTTGGGTAGAGACTACGACCATTCAAGCGATGGCCTCATGTCTCCTCCTGCGAATTACAAATGACCCAAAGATGCCAGTAGATCAAGCGAACGCAAAGGGCATAGGGGCGGTCATTACAATTCTGAATGATATCGGGAAAGAACTGTTCTCCTTTGATGCGCGGTGGGCCGATACGTCCCAGCCTTTCACGCGGCAAACCGGCCAATCACGGTTTGACCTTCTTTCGGTTGATATTCCCATTGGCAAGACCAGAGAAGTAGACATCGCGTTCAAATTTCTGACCGAAGAATCTTCCTATGGTTTTAATAATGATAGCTACGATTATCCTAAATTACAGAATCCGCAGAGAAGACTATCGCAGGGGAGATACGTCGCGCGAGTCCGGGTACGCGGTTCGTTTGTGGATAAACGATGGGATATATCGTTTATCAACAATGGAGTGAATCGCCCCTTAGAAATTATTGAATGCAAGAAATCATCTGTTTAGGCGGCAGGCTCTGCTTGCCGTGCTGTCAGTTCCTTGTATTCAAGGTTCGGGGTATTGATTAGCTTGGTAAGCGTATCTCGGAAGTCCAGCGACTCGCGCCAGTTTTTCCCAATGCCGTGCATGCGGACGGCGCTTCCCTCTGCGAATATCGGCAGCGTATGACCAAGAGACTCCGAGCGCAGTAGCTATTGCCGAGATTGAAAGTTTCGACAGCCCGGGCTGAATTTCCTGATCATACGTCTGTTCGGTGAGTCCGCTAGAGTTTTTCCACGCATGCTGAGCGATTGCATTTCGCCGTTGCGTTTCGGCCCGATTCGCCTGTGCCTGCGGGCTTTGCGCGGCCACTCTACCGACTTGGCTAACCTCCAGCATTTTGTCCGTGGAGACTACCAGTCCGCATGCTGCGCAATAATCCCGGTCGCGCTTAACCGAAGCTCCGCAACCGCGACAAACATGCATCGGCTTAGGTGGCGGGTAAGCGGGAACGTTCGCTGAAACGCTCTTCGCTTCGCGCTTGTGAATTTGAGTTAGCCGAGTTGCTGGGACTTGCAAGCGCGTTGCCTTCCTTGTGGTGGACCAAAGCGTGCGAGCAACCCATTCGGCGATTGGTGCTACAGCACGACCCCAAGTTGGCGCTGTTTCGGTAAGCCGAACGGCAAAGGAACTCATCAGCCGACAATTTCCATCCCGTTGCTCGAAGAACCATTCCCGGCGGATCGGTTTGCGGCTAATCCAGTCCAAAACATGCGCATCCACTAGGGGCCGAATTGGTTCCATCAGGTCGCATGCCAAGCTATCACGCGCATCCGTATCAGCGTGCATTACTCCGATGCCTGGATCGAGTCCGAGGGCGGCAGCGGCTAGGCGTGATTCGGATTCAAGTAATGCATAGAGGTAATTCAGCATAGCGTTTGGCGGATTCACTGAGAGCCGGGGTGATCCCGTCAATGGCGAGATGCGCGCTCCAAAGCGCTGCCAATGTTCGGGTGCGCGCGAAAGGTCGCGCTTCGGGAATATAACCGGCAAATTCCGCCATGCGGACCAGTAAGCGTGTGCCGCTCGCGATTCAGACAACCGAAGGGCTTCAATCGTCTGCGCTTCGTCAACGGCTGCTTGGTTTGCAATAATCAAGTCTGCGGCTCCGGAATCCTGCAATTGTTCTCTCGCAAGTTGCTCTTGAGCGTTCAGCTTTTGCCGAATTAGTCCCTTCGAAATCTCCAACGCTGTGCCGTTGGTATTCGCAAGAGCTTGAGCGCGTCGCAATCGAGCATCGGAAGGGCGAACAGGTCCAGTAACGGCGAGCACTGAGCCATCCCGTTCGAGCATGACGAATGCTGCGTCCTGGTCGGCCAACCAGCGCAGAGCAGCGAGAGAAACGAAACCATCAGAGCCGATTACTACGAGACGGCGAAGCCCATGACCGACACGGGGAAGTCTTGCCTCGTAGCGGTCGCTGCCGATTCCATCCTTCAATACCAAGTGACCGCGATCCACATTGGCGGAGATACCGTAGCCGTACAGGGTCACAACGCCGTGTCGTGGGACGAGTAAATTGCGGGACTGCGGGAGTTGAGATACCGTTGCCGAAGCTGCCATTGGAGCACAACCTCCACTGGTGGTTAGGGCTTGTCGTCTGCTGAAACAGGCGATAAGCCCGCTTGTTTGTTGCACGATTCTATCAGTTTCCTTGTGACTTACCTATCGAAAAGGATTTCGCGATGGTGGGCTATTTTGAAATTGCGACAAAGATTGTGGCTTGGTGCAGCATCCACGCGCATCAAGTGACCGTTTTCAGATCGACTCTTCAAGATCGTGCCTATACATCTGCGTCAGCGACCCTGCATAGAGAAGTCTATCGAGCCAAGTCACGACGTCATAGTAGTAAGTATTCCTCTCGATGTATTCCTGAAGAAGCCGCTCCAGCTCAGAGTTGGCGAGTTTCTTCATAAGATAATAGACTCCTCTTAAACGCTTTTCACTGCTCTCGGCAGTCAGTAAGTCCCGGAAGTAGTCCCTTATTTCAGGGGAATCCCGCCCAATGAGCCATTCGAATGCGGGTTTGTCCCATGCAGCACCGCCAGCTTTCGCCATTTCGAGTGCAAGCTGATCGGGAGACGGTGATAGACGTATGGCTGTGGCAGCGGCCAGTCCTTGTAACTCACCCCAAGAATCGTCTGTTATATCTAAGAGCTTTTGCACATCGTTGGCATCACCAAGCCGTGAGATTATTTTGGTCGCGGCAAGCCGTACATCATGGCTTTCATCCTGCAAGTGTTTTCTGGCGATTAGCAGGTCGGAAGCTTCGGGGTGCTCGGCCAATCCCAACAATGCAGCTTCGATATATCTGGACCGAATGAAGTCGTCTAACTTCTTTTCGCTCAGGCTTTGGGATACTCGCTGAGCCTCCTCGGGGCTGAAGGCCTCCAGCAGCTGTGTTCTTATCCTTTCAAAGCCTGTTTCCAGATCAGAGCGAACGAGAGCAGAAACAGTCTTGTAGTGGTCCGCGACAAGTACTCTGTATGCAATTGGGCCCTGCGTGGATAACCAATCAATTTCCGCAACGAGTTTCTCCTCGGGTAACGTACGGTAATAATTGAAAGCTATCGCGTTCACATCTACCTCTCGCCGGCCGGCCAACAGAACCGTCCACGGATCACGCTGTTTTTGTTCGCTCGTGCGAAGCTTATCCAGTTCAGTTTTTCCAACTCGATTAACAATTTCCTGTAATGCCAGCTGCTTAATCGGGGTTGATGAGTCGTCGCGTAGTGTCTGTGCCAATTCAAGAGTCAATCCACCGCGGCGCGCGAGCTCTTCCACTACAAGCTCCCTCACGGCAATCTCCTTTCTGGCTTTCTCTTGGGTCTCGATAGCCATGCGGAGAACTTCTGTGCTCAGGTTGGGAGCAGCCTTTTTGAAAGCGTCCAATAACTCCTTAGGTGTGGATTTCGACTCAGATATCAGTTCGAGGAAGGCTTTATTCGGATGAGAACGTAGGAGGACGCTGATCCTCGCATAGAAGCCTGCTCGTTTAACCGAGGAGCGACCGTCAGTTTTCGCGCTTGCCTCAATGAATGGTAGCGTGCTCTCATCGCCGACCGAGGCTAGATATTTAAACGCTTCCTCGGAAACTTTTTCGGAGTCATCTGACAGCGGTAATGAAGGCAAAACTTCATTTGTAAGTCTTATCCCTCCGCACCTCATAACCTGAAGCGCTCTGGCTCGGAGGTTCCTGTCTCGATCACTGGTGACGATGGAAAATAAGGTGCCGGAGAGAACATTCAGAGGCAACTCGCGGAACCAGAACCATCCGGGAGCGACATTGGCTTCATCATGCAGTATTGTCCGGAACAGTTCGAATTCTTCGTCCGAAGTTGCTTCTAATTCCCGTCGATATTTGTAGAGCAGGTTCACTTCATGTGTTGCCAGAAAATCAGCTGTATAACGTCGGCCAATCCAAGTGGTAGCGAGCAGATACAACCGGGCTATGTCAAATTCGCTTAGGAATTTCGCTTCGTCAATGGAAAACTCAAGTTGACCACTCTTGACGGCGCTAGCGATCGATGCTGAGAGATTTTCTAGTTGCTCGGGAATTTTCTCTTTAGATTGCCCCTGTACACTCTGTGTATTTACCCTGGGACTCTCGCCGGCGGGCGGAGATGTGGCCGGAGAAGACGGCTGAACGCGTTCGCCATATCGGTCAAAGACATAGGCGAACAGCCAACTTTGCACTTTGCCTCTCCATTCCGCTCCGTCTTTAACATCAGAAAAGTGAACTTCGCCTAGTTCTATTTGTTTTTCCCGAAACTTGAGCACCTCACTTAGCTGAGGACCGGGTTCATCGAGTTTTTCCGACCGAGGTCTCTTAAAAACTAACCAAATCTCAGGTGTACCTGTGGCCATCCGTCGCGCCCTCGCCCGCTCGAACTCTTCCTGAAAGCCTGACGTATAAGCGGCGGTAGGATGGCCCCAGCGCTCCCACAGAAGGCCGATAAAGAGATCGCAGCTATCCACATCTGGATTAATTCTGTCCTGCGGCGCTCCGAAGCCGGGGGTAATGTCCTCCCACTTGAAGAGATCGATTTGACATCCGAGTCTGCGTCCGACCAGTTTGTTCAAATCACTCACAACTTCATCGGCAATCCGGCGCTCGTCGAGTACGTCACGAGGAGATGCAAGGAACACGTTCAAGACCCGGCGAGTCGAGGGTATAACCATGATCTTCTCTTGGGCTTATAACACATTAATGCGATTTCCCAATTTGCAGTCCTTTCCTCTTGGAACTCACTGCGTCTTTTGCCGCGCTCTATTTTATTTGTTTTTGCCGAAACCTTTTTTCGCGAACACGCGCTCCCCCCCCAGCCGCCGCGCGCGCCCGTCCCTCGCGCCACCCCTTTGCGTGCCCTCTCGCGCGCCGCCGCCCCTCTTGGGTCCGGGCCCGAGGGGCCAGGGGAGGCGGGGGGGTGGTCGGATTTTCGCGGGCGTATACGCTATCCCGTCAAGGAAAGCTGGGGGTGTTATGACTTGAGGGGGAAACGCTACACCCTGGGGGCATGCCACCCATGCTTATTTTGTGAGTTTAGATCGAACTCTTTCCGGCAGTTGCTTCTGTTGAATACCATCCTCGACAAGTTGCAAAATACGCTTCTTTAGGACGGTGCCTGACTCACCTGTTTTCAAGATCAATCCGGTCAGTTTAACCAATTTATTTCCTGAGAGTTCGATGAGATCTAAATGCCACCCATTAGCCCCATCATCTGGTGTTTCTCCTTTCTCTGGGTGGGTTTCGATACCTGCTTCGGACAGAAGTGACGAATCGAAGAGAACGTACCCCATGTCGCTGATTCGCTCACGGGTTATCGCCAACGCTCTCACGATGCGCTCGACATTTGAACGATCAACTGCAACCTCCCACACGGAAAGGCGATTCTGGCTCGTGGTTAGATCACCCACAGGGTCAGCGGGCACATCGTCCTTTTCGAGCCACGTGATCGCCTCAGACTTATGCCAACGGTTTTCTCTAACGTTGCGCAGCAGCAGCGGCATCTGTCGCATTCAATTGGTCAATCACTTGCTGAATCAAGCGTTGTAGTTCAGGAACCGATTCTGATTTCTGACTATCCAAGAGAATTGATCGTGCACGAGGATCATCCAGTGCTGCGAATCCTAATATCGCCCCATCGCGAATTCGTGGCGAGCGGTCTTGCAACGTCCGTTGTAGGATTGCCCAGCGTTGAGGCAGAGTTGCAGGGTCATCGAAATCTGCCAGCCATCGAAGTGCTTCTGAGATGACATCCGCATTACCGTTGCCGGAGAACACATATTCAGCAATAGCTCGAAAGGCCGCGCGTCCGTGCTGTGCCAAAAGCGTGAGGAGAGACCGGGAAAAGTTGCTATACATTCCATCTTGAAAAAATTCGGAAGCACCTTGATCGAAAATGCTTTGAACCTGCCTTGCGAGTTCCGGATCACGTTCAACATCGGCTGTGCTACTTTCAGCCGCGGTTTCCTCGCGTCTTTTGACATCAAGATATAGCGGGGCCGTTCCAACGGGGCCGGCTGTTGTTAGAGCAGCCCACAAAACAAGACTAGCGAGTAACCTGCCTGGTTTTGCACCGGAAAAGATACCTTCCGACGAGGTGTTTGTTTCGACAGTTGCCTCGGCTTTTGGCTCCAGTTGCCCGGAAGTACTAGCTGTTTCGTTAATGAAGTGATCCTTCATTATGGTAATCCATCAGTAATGATGTCGCGACCCAACGCGACCAGTTCACGATAAATATCAATGAATCGGTCTCTCGGCAGAGCGCCTTGAAATTCTGGCGAAGTGTTGATGTCTAGTTCCAACCGGAGGGCATGAGCCATAACGCGCCCCCCCGTCGTGGCGACCACCGTTCCGTCCATTCTAAGCGATACGCGCGCTAACCCCATTATCGACCATTTTGTTAAGCGATTGATGCGCAACCCTCTTATCCCTGTGCTGGCAGCGGGGACATTTATCTGAAGATTGAAATCGGAAGCATCAGGATCAATTCGAATCGGCAAGTAGTCCGGCAATCTGAGATATGCAGAACGACGGTCAACCTCAGGATGCCTGACCACCATCCCGAAAGCGATGCGCACGAGATCCGGTAGGTCGTTTCGACGAAGCCACTGCTCGGCAATATTTGAGAACAATTCCAAGTTCTCTGTTATCGGTCCGATGCTAGGAAATTCACCCGTGGGGTTCGCGGGATCGGGATTGGGAGGAAGAAATAGCCAGTCAATCCTGTCAGGTTCGAGTTTAAGAATCAGTTTGCCTGTCTGAAAGGTGTAATAGTGTGGTTGCTAAAGGAACGCGGTCTCTTCCCTGACAGTGAATCAATTTGCTGGATACCACATTCAAACTCACTATCGTGGCCAGACATCGCCACTAAGTTTGGTCTGCCACGAAACAACGCATCTGAAATGAAACTTCGCGGGGCATACGAGCGCGTGGATCGGGACATTCCCAGCGGCAGGAAAACGTACAAACCTAAGCGAGTGCCCAAGGCTCAAAGGGAAGCCTTGACCATGGCCCTCGCCAGCGTCCAATGTGGGATATGTGTCATCGTTCTCGAAAGACGCTAACTTGAGCCTCTCGCTCGTAAGTAATAGAATATAAAAGAAAAGCGGGCCTGCCGCCTGTTACGAGCAGCCGACAAGCCCTAACCACCAAAGGAGATGTGGACTCCAATGGCAGCTTCGGCAACCGTAACTCAATTCCCGCAGTCCCGCAATTTACTCGCTCCGCGACACGGCGTCATAACCCTCTACGGCTACGGAATCACAGCATGCGTACATCGCGGCCATCTGATCCTTAAGGATGGCATCGGCAGCGACCGCCACGAATCCCGCCTCCCCCGTGTCGGCCATGGGCTGCGCCGTCTCGTCGTGATCGGGTCCGATGGGTTCGTTTCGTTGGCAGCGCTCCGCTGGCTAGCCGATCAGGACGCGGCTTTCGTAATGCTCGAACGCGACGGCTCGGTGCTTGCTGTAACCGGGCCGGTCCGCACTTCCGATGCGCGATTGCGACGTGCTCAGGCCCTTGCGAATACAAACGGCACAGCGTTGGAGATTTCGAAAGGACTGATTCGGCAAAAGCTCAGCGCCCAAGAGCAACTCGCCAGAGAAAAACTGAAGGATTCCAAAGCCGCAGAGCTGATTGCCGCGAACCAAGCAGCGGTTGATGAAGCGCAGACGATTGAGTCTCTTCGGCTGTCTGAATCGCGAGCCGCGCACGCATATTGGTCTGCATGGCGAACCGTAGGGGTTACGTTTCCGAAACGCGACCTCTCACGTGTGCCCGATCATTGGCAGCGTTTTGGTGCCCGAATCTCGCCATTGACGGGGTCGCCCCGTCTCTCAGTCAACCCGCCCAACGCAATGCTTAACTACCTCTATGCATTACTTGAATCTGAAGCTCGCCTTGCCGCTGCCGCACTCGGACTCGATCCAGGCATCGGAGTAATGCACGCTGATACGGAAGCCCGCGATAGCTTGGCCTGTGATTTGATGGAACCAGCCCGGCCCCTCGTTGATGCCTATGTTTTGGACTGGCTTACCCACGAACCAATCCGCCGGGAGTGGTTTTTCGAGCAGCGCGACGGGAATTGCCGCTTAATGGCTTCTTTCGCCGTCCGGCTCGCCGAAACAGCGCCAACTTGGGGTCGTGCTGTAGCGCCAATCGCCGAGTGGGTTGCCACTGAGCTTTGGTCTACCACGAGCAAGAGGGCCCGTCCACGGTTACCCGCTACTCGGTTAACTCAGAATCACAAGCGCGAAGCGAAAAGCGTTTCTGCGGATATTCCCGCCTGCACACCACCTAGGCCAATGCGCATTTGTCGGGGCTGCGGAGCCTCGGTTAAGCGCGACCGGGATTATTGCGCCGCGTGCGGACTGGTACTCTCCACCGACAAAATCCTAGAGGTTAGCCAAGCCGGTAGACTGGCCGCGCAAAGCCCACAGGCACAGGCTAGCCGGGCCGAGACGCAACGCCGAAACGCAATCGCTCAACATGCATGGAAAAGTTCCGAAGGGCAATCGCTCAGTCAGGAAATGTATGATCGCGAAATCCAGCCTCGGCTCGCCAAGCTCTCAGTCTCGGCAATTGCAACTGAACTTCGCGTTTCCTGGTCATATGCTGCGGATATTCGCAGAGGAAAGCGCCGCCCGCATGCACGGCATTGGGAAAAGCTGGCGGGGCTGGAACGGGTACAGGTGGAGCCGTTGGGGTAACAAAAGCGCTAAAAAGCCACTTTCCGAAAATCCCGTTTCACGGGACTTGGATCAACACCAGCGCGACGAGCCCAGAGTCTTCTTGAAAATAAGGTATTCAGAGAACTAGACTAGTCGCCATTGTGATCCGCAATGCAATAGCAGCGGCCTCAGCGGCAATTCTTTTGACTTGTGCTCCAGCCGGGCCGCAGGTAAATACTCCCGCCGATTCGAGATGGGTCGTTCATAATGCGGGAGAATTTTCGCAAAGTTCTGTCTCCGAGTCTGACTGTCACCCGCTCGAATATTTTGTGAACACTCCCAAGAATGCCGCCCACTACACTGACCAAGTGGGCCGCGATTCGGGCACGGGAAACGACGCGGTCCAGTCGCTGCGCATCGGTGAAATTCACGGGTTTACGATCTACAGCATCATCGACAACATTGCAGTCAGCGAATCTAACCCGACGTACATCAAAATGATCGTCGTCGAGCGTAAACCCAGCGATTTTTGCAAAATCTACGAAGACGTTGGTGACAGAACGATTATGTACGACGTCAATCCACCGCGTATCGAGGACTTTGGGCCGGAGAAACTGCTGATCTCGCAAGACAGGGTTAGCGGTACCGGCGGAATCCTGAAGGAGATGTATTGGACCTTCGATGATGACGGACCGATTCCATTCGATCTAAGCGTGGCCGAGGACGCTTTGCAGAATATCAAGCTACCCCAGGTCTCCAACTGGGAAGGCACTGCAATTAACCTTTCGGGGCTTTTCGCATTTAGCCAAGGTTTTGACCTTGCGACGCTCACTTACAAGAGTCCAGTGTTCTGCCTTAACACCGATAAGCCTCCTGTTTCGTATCAGCAAGACGGGAACCCGTGTAATCCCGATGGTAGCATTACGGTCACGTTTGCCCTAAAGGATCATCAGCTCGCAATTGTCGATCAGAAGTACGTAGCCCCTACACTCCGCCCCATTCGCGTGAGCGAGGAGGAGCAAACAGCGAAGCTCATCGAGCGCGTGCCGCCCATTTGTCCCCCCGAGGAGCGCCAAGCATGTGCCCAAGGAGACGGCGTGATTGTAGGCGCGGTCATTGGCACGGATGGCAAAGTCGTTCAAGCCTCTGCCGGGAGCGGTCGGACGGCGCTATTTGAGGCCGCCGTCGAAGCCGTGCGTCAGTGGCGTTACATGCCGACACTGATCGCCGGCAAACCGGTCGAGGTGGTTACCTCTGTCAGTCTGAAGTTCTCGCAAGACCAATAAAACCAAGCACACAGGCTTGCTCTGCCAAGTCCTGAAAACGAATAGCCTGCTACTGCGACATCGGAGAAAGACTCACCTGTGGAGCACTCGCCATGATGCGAGCCTGCATCAGTACGAATTCGAGTCCTCCGCCGCCTTGCATCCTCCCCATGAGACGCCTCGCCGTATTCGCACGCTGTAACGCATACGTCATGCGGTATATTTGTTCAGGGTCGGAAGTACCCCTCTGCTGCACAGGCGCTGCATCCTGCGTGAGGAGCGCTAAGATGCTCTCGCGGGTTGGATTCGCGACTTTGAGGATTGCTGTGCCTTCATCGCGCGCCGCATCCGTTACGGCTTGGTATTTTTTCCCTAGGAAAGAATGATCCGGTCCTGTATATACCCCATCGTCGTAGATCGCGGAGTCGACGGCAGAGCTCACTTGTGCGTTGGGGTTGGAAAGCGGCAGAGGCGGCCTAGCAGCTTGAGATAGCACGACTGAAAACCGGCCGTCTGTTTCCTGGTAATCTGCGGGACTCACGTCAAAAGTCGGAGAGACGAGTCGAACCTCTCCCGGGCCGAAAGCGACAGCGTCGACCTTCGTTCCAGACTCGCCTTGCATAAAGATTCTTCGCATCTGTTGCCCCTGCGGAGGAGAAGGGAACTGAAATCCCTGCGGAGCACTGGGCGTTTGAATGTTGAACTCAATCGAGTAAGCCGTTGCCGAATGCCCAGTCTGGTTTATCAACAGAACCAAAAACGGACGCACAGTTCGGTAGCTCGCTAGAGTCTGAAGCAATCCGGGATAGTTTTGCGTCACGACAGAATCGAATTGACTGTCCGTAGGGAGTATCAGTGTGAGTTGTCGCGCAGTTCCCGATTGCGCCCAGGCACTGAAAGGAACTGTCGCTGCCGCTGTGAAAACCAGCAGTCGCAGGACCGCGTGGCGGAAGATACAGCGCAACTTGTGATTGCGTAACACGATATCCTCCTGGTTTCGCCCAGAGTTCTGTTCCACAAGATAGTAGCTTGGCCTTTTTTGCGAGCGGATTCAACCCTCTCACCGAACCCACACGCCCTGCGCCATAGGGCCTGATAAGTCTTATCGCCAACTGAGGTACTGGTCCCCCATTTTCCGAGAATCCCGTTTGTCGGGAGTTGGCCGCTCGCCGCCTACTTCATCAGGCCAAGATCGGTAACGCTCGATTGGTATTGCTCAATCCTTAAAGGAAATATAGCCGTTGAGAGAGAACCCGCACTTGCGGACACCAGAAAAAGCCCAAGCGCATACAGAAACCCAGTCAGCAGTCTGCCGTTTATCCATGCGAAGAACCATATTTTCTCGGCCAGTGGGGTACGGGTTACCTTGCGTTTCAAGGCGATCAGGGAATTCTGATGGGCGGCTTTTTCAACCACAAACTGTTCACGGGCGGTCAACAAGGTCTTGATTTGCTCCAGCAGCTCGTGGCGGGGCGCCCACGCCGACAATTCATCCCAGAAACGACAGGCATACTCGCTGATCTGGCAGCTGTCCACCGGGTCACTCTTGTGCCGGCGGGGTGAAAGGCTCGCTTGACCTTCAAAGGCGGCTCGATTGCCACCGTATATTGATTGGCTACCAAAAAATGGGCGAATACCTCGTTGTACACCCCGGTGGCTTCCAGATATCACGCAGCTGTCTGGTTTCATTTATGTTCATGCAACCATTTCAGATATTTCGGAAAGCTGTCATATTCATTGGCAAATTGCACCGGTCGCACCACAATCTGCCATTTTTCACCCATACTGCCCACGGCACTGGTGAAGGTCGCCGAGGCAACATCGATCCCAACAAAAAGACGTGGTTTATTCATGTTACCCTCCACTTGAGAGATAATGGCAACCGAACGCGGTGGATACGACTCTCTCCATCAGTAGCCTTTGGAAGCGGCAATGCTAATTAGCCTGATGCACACAGAGACTGGGTCTTCTTCGCAATATACGCTGCAAGGAGGAGAGAGAGGAATCGGTATGCTTCCGATTACAAATAGATATCGCAGAACCTGTTGGAATCTGAACCTAGCTTGCAGTTGTTGATGGCACCCTGGACAGTAGAAGGGCGGGTCCGCCCAATTCGAAGGCAAGGAAAACTGCTTGTCGCACATCGGGCATCGGACAGTTCTCCTCCTTAAATTTCTTGCTGACTCCGGTACATAAGCCACCAATCGAGGCGGAACTATTCTGCAAAATATCAGGTCGGAAACTATGAGCACCGGGAACCAGAGGATTAACGTAGCTGCCGCTAGCCAAACGCCACGTAGACCCAAGAGGATGTGACAACCAGCTAACGTCAGACCGACCGCGATAACTCCAGACAAAGTTAGCTGCCAGCGTGCTGGTTGGAGTAGACGAGAGCAGCTAGGGCACGTAACTGGCTGTCCTATTTTAAGGCTGGTATTCGGTATGATCCCACCACAAAACGGGCACTTGAATATAGCTCGCAATCTCATTCGCGCATTGAAGCATAAGCTTGGGCTTGAGGCCAAATCCTGAGAAGTCGGCTTATCGGAAAGTGACTTTGGCCTAATTCTCACTTGGCGAAAAGCCCGTTTATCAAGCACTGGCCGCTTATTTTCAACCCGGTGGGCGGCATGGTACGTTTGGCTAATGAAATCCTCTTGGTGGTGCGTGCTTTGTGCGGCGGTTGCTTTGGTGTGGCCCTCCCCGGCGCTGCCATTTTGTTCGGCTCCCCAGCCTCGACTGGTGTGCGCGGAATATTTCCGCAGCCATCTGGTCGTTAATGCCACGCTGGTCCAAACGACAACGCTCCACGACAAAGACGATCCTGAAGGCATAAGCGCTCACATTTACACACTACAGGTGAATCAGGTCATTCGTGGAAGTGCCACAGGACGATTGCAAGTGTACGAGGGAAACGACAGTGGCCGTGCGACATTCGATTGGGTCCCCTCGGACGGACTACCTCCTCTTTCTTTTTCCCGATCCGCAAGAAAAAGGAATGTGGGCTCTTGATGGTTGCGGCAACTCCGGCCCTCTAAGCAAAGCAGCGACAGCGTTGGCAGACATCGCCAAAGCGAAGTCCGGGACGAACGGCGGTGGGGTGATTCAGGGCGTGGTCAACGGACCGAATTTTGTCCGCCAAAATCCTAGCTCAGGAATACACGTTGATGCCAAAGGCTCTGGCGTCGTATTTCATGCCGTCACAAATGAAAAGGGTGAGTTTCAGATAAACGTCCCCGTCGGCAAGTACGTTGTGAGCGTCAATGAGCCTGGCCTCAGCTACCGTCCTTTCGAGTTTACCTACGAAGACCCTGATGACCTCCAAATCCAGCCGGGTGGCTGCGCGCAGGTGCAGTTTGTTGACCAGTAAGGTACACAAACAGCTAAGTCCCGCGAAGTCGGGTGGTGTCAATGGGTCGATGCAACACCCGCTGAAGCCTGCTCAAAACGTGGACTTTTCAAGGACATCGATCCGGACAGCCTAAGCTTCTAAAAAGGGGCCAAGAATCAGCTTTTGTGCTGTAAGAACCCTGAAAGGACCAAAACCTCCTGTTTAAGAAGAACTTCTGACTCGCTTGGTGGTGTTGCATCGACCGGTTGAACTCACACGGCATTTCGGAAACTGGCTTTTTCGCCGATCCCCCAATGGACGATAATCCCGTTTCTCAGGACTTGGGAGTATTATGTGCCTGCCGAGATACGCAGGAGCCGTGAACTGGAATAGATCGCGGAACCTTTTTGGCATATTGCTTAATTGGAATGGCTGCGGCGCTGGTTGTTGTCATCCCGCTAAAAGCTAAACGCAGAGCGTCTATTCCGGCTTTTGTTTGGTGGCTTTGCGTAACCCTAGGAGCCGTCGCCTGCGGGTATGGCTTGTTTGAATCAACGGCTCCGTCGTTCGCTACCCGGATTACGGCAGTTGGCAAGACTTACGATTCTGCCGAGCACCCACAGGGGAGAAGTACTTCTTATTTTAGCTTTCGTCTTGTACCTGATAGCGGTCAACCTGTGGACATTGAAACCAGACTTATTATTCCAAGTTGGGCCAATCCCTCCATCTTCAATGGACGCGCCTTCCGCGTGGTATATCTCGACGAAAACAATAGAAGGCTAAAAAACGAAGCGATTGACATAGAAATCTTGTCAGGTCAACACGCGGGTTTTCATGACTCCTTGGACGCACGTCCGTTCGGCAAGTGGTTAGGGATTCCGCTTGGCGCTGCGTTGGGGTCTTTTGGTGTTTTTGGCCTTAAATATAGGAAGGACGATGCTTTGTCCGTAGCGTTAGATAATGATCCAGCCGGATATGCCGCATCTCTTCCGAATTATACCGAACAACAGAAGGTGGCCTTCAAGGAGCAATTCAGCGTTATTAAAAAGCGGCAGTACATGGGTGCGGCTCCAATTATAGCCACGCTAATTCCTGCGTTGGTTGGGGAACGCCAAAATTGGCAAGGCTCAATTGTAGGATTACCCTATTCTCTTTTTGCCCTGGCCTTCCCCATTACTGTATTTTCGGTTCTCGCCTTTTCCTTTTGGAACTGGCGATGCCCAGCGTGCAATAGGTATCTCGGGAGTGGCGGTGGCTTACAGGGACCGACGTCTTGCCCGAACTGTGGTGTTGCTCTGCAATAGCAACGTTAGCTTCTGCAAGCAGTCCGCTTGCCACGGGCTCTCAGAGGGCTGTCTGTCTAACTCTTTTTCTTAGTCAGCGTTTGGCGGGCTGCAATCTTCGCCAAGGCGAGCACGATTCCGGAATTGGTAATTACGGCATCGGGCCAGCGCTTCTCCGCAGCCTTTTGTAGCAGGTTAAAATCCTCTTGTGTCATCTTCACGTTGACCTGAACCGTTCGCTTCATGCCTTATGTGTATCCGCCGACTGCGCTCAGAGGGCAACGTTACTATGCGTACTCTTGGTATCTTCAGCAGTTGACTTGCCTTCGATTAAGGATAAATATCGGCTAGCGAATACCCGCTACTTCTGGCAGAGGAGCATCTTCACAATGAACAAATACGCGATCCTGCTAATCCTCATAGCTCTGGCGCTCCTCGCGAGCCCGACATCCGGACAACAGCATGCCTTGACAGCGGCGCAATGCGTGGCCGATGCTACCGCCTGGGGGCCTTCTGGCTCCAGCGGCTGGTTGAACAACCTGGATCTGACTAAACCAAACCCGGGCGGTTTCGGGGTAGCCTCTTCAAACGCCGCCACTGTAGACGAAATAAACCGCAGGCTCCAGGAAATGACGGAGTGCTCAAAGATCGACCGCCTCGATCTGAGGACTTACAACGACGTGGAAATGTTTTACTTGTACATCACCTGGCAGCGCATGCATGACTTTCTCCTCCGCCACAATTTGCGAGACCAGTTTTTGCAAGAGGACAAAGAAGGGAAACGCTGAGATCGATCCGCACTCGGTATTTTACGCAGGCCGACGCCCGCATCCACGCCATTGGGAAAGCTCGCGAGTCTGATTAGCCCTCGGAACAGTGCAGCTCGCTATGCTCACCTCGCTCCCTGAAGTTGTCGAACATCTCCGGCCCCGCACTTCTGGCTTGTATGAGTAAAACTGGGTGAGTTGTCCTATGTTCAAGTCTGCGACGCAAAAAGAACATCTTTTAGATGGCGTCCGGAATCTACATCGAAGTGCATTTGATTGAACATCACCCGAGCGCGATAAAAAGGGCTGTCCCTGCTTTCCCTAAGATTTTTGTCCTTGCTTGCTTATAAGGGTTTCATGAAGAGTGCCAACCTTGGCCAAACGGCCTCGTAAGTCGTCGATTCTCAGCAATAGATGCCCAGTTAATGGGCTGCTCCAGAAAAAGCGTTCCAAGTAGACCTGAGCTGCGTCCAGGACTAAGAGCGCTATCGGTCCGAACGCTCGCTCATCGACTGATGAAAACCTGACTTCTGGCCTAAAGACGCATGAATTTAGAAATCCGAATCAGTAGACCAGCGCAGATTGCCTGATTCTTTTCCCATCCGCCTTTCGCGTTTGCCTCCTCATCTAGAAGGTTCGCGGCGAGATTTAGAAGCCCCCATGTCTCTTTGTACAGTTCAAAGGCAACCTCATTGAGCTTGTCCGGGGCGGTTTCGTTCTCAAGACCGCCGATTTCGACCGCTGGCCCGAGCATCTCCAGGATTTTTTCCGGAGTGCCCTCGCTTGTATGCTGTTCGTCAGTCACGCCTGGATAAGTTTGGCAGATATATGCCCTTCATTCAAAAAAAAAAGGACGTGCCGAAAAAGGACAGATGCTCGGCCCGAGGCTTCTGAGACACAATCAGCGCACCCGCGCTCCCCAGGTGTAGCGTTTTCCCCTCAAGTCATAACACCCCGTCAAGGAAAGCTGGGGGTAGTGTGAGGCGACGGCAAAAGTGCTACACCCATGGGCAAACGGTAATTGGGCTCATTTTACGGGGTATCAGACGTGAGGCTCGTAATCGGGGTATTTGACTTCAACTGATCCAGCGTAGTCAGTACTTTTTGCCAGCGGAACTTGTCCTTTTTCGTCTCGATCGGGAGCGGAGAGGTCGGCATGGAAGTGCAGGATGTCGTCGCCTAATGCCGGCGTAGTCCAATCGACTCCGATATGAGCAGGCCCAGGCCCGTTGGGCCCTGCCCATACCAGGCGCAGGAAGCTAAACTGCCGCTGCCGCCACCGCTTCGCCGGAGTGCACCGACAATTGGGCGGGATGCGTCGTTTCGATGATGTCCTTCGCCTTCGCCACCTCTGCAGCCGTTCCGTGGGCAATTAGCAGAAACTGATCGGTCTTCAGTGCTGCTTCGTATTTCACGATGCTGTCCTTAGGAATTCCCATGCTGTAGAGACCCGCACCCAGTACGCTTACTCCTCCTACGAGGGCCGCACTTTCGAGCGCTCCCACGATCCATGCAACTACCGGTCCGGCCGCCAAGATTGGGCCGAGACCCGGAATCATGAAAAAAGCGGAGCCGAACAAGAGTCCCCAGAAACCTCCCCAGAACGCGCCAACTTTGCCCCAATGCTTCATGCGGTCGCCAGTGGTGTAGTAGCCCACCGCTTGCTCATCTGTGTGATACCCTTTCCCGATGATCGACAATTTGTGCATGTCGACTCCGCCTCGTTGGAGCTCCTTAATCGCTTGATCCGCTTCCGTATGCGTGCGATACACCGCTACAACTGAATTCTGGATGGACATTTCATAATCTCCTTTGGTAACTGGCATCCTTCGCAGGCCATTACGCCGAGTCCCAACCTGAACTATCGCACCGCGCTCACAGGGAAACTGTTCTGTAGCGGACAGTTTGCGTTGAGAATCCGGGCCGGTCCCTTTGGGCGTAATTGAAGACCTGTTTTTCTCGCTTCCGCCGTGAACAGAATTGAAATGTGTTTCTTATGGGACAGAAATACCCTTCTCCAGCGTCTAAGATGCCTTCCGATCACCCAGAGTTGATCGCTCACTGCTGCAGCGCTCACACCGCGGCGAACTGAACCCAGTACTCGGTCAATGAATTGGCACTGCGTTTTCTTTAGCGATTTCAAACTTCGAGGGGTATAACCAAATGTTAAAACGTCTTACGATCATCACGACATTAGCTCTGCTTGTAACTCTAACGGCTGTCGCCTCGGACCGCGAGGATGATATTAAGCGCACCGACAAGGCTGCCGAGGTCTTCACGGAGATCATGCACACTCCGGATAAGGGTATTCCTCACGGGCTACTGGAATCGGCGAAATGTATCGTCATCATTCCAGGGGACGTGAAATTCGCCTTCATATTCGGCGGTAACTACGGCAGGGGAGTGGCAACCTGTCGCACCGACTCTGGTTGGAGCGCCCCCATGTTCGTGGCTATTGACGGCGGGAGCGTGGGCTATCAGATCGGGGGCTCTTCCACTGACCTGGTGATGCTATTTATGAACGATCACGCCTTGCAAAGCCTTCTCAGAGACAAATTCAAGCTGGGAGCCGACGCCTCTGTAGCTGCCGGGCCGGTAGGCCGAAGTGCAGACGCTGGCACCGACATTAAATTGAATGCAGAGATTCTGTCCTATTCGCGGGCCAAGGGGATTTTCGCTGGGCTGGCTCTCGACGGCGCTGTGGTGCAATCGGATAAGAGTGGGGACAAAGCGATGTATGGCAACGATGTCGACCGACATGAAATTCTAAGCGGCAAAGTTGCTGTTCCTGCATCGGCGCGAGGGCTACTGCGCGAACTGAGCGCATACGGCCAGGGAGCCAAATCGTGACCTCCAAGCTCCAAATGACTCCTTAACAAATAGCCCGAGACATATCGGACTGTGGAAGAAGGCCTTGAGAAAGGTCGACAAAGAAATGGGCGGCTCCGCCAAACGGAATGGGGAGCCGCTCTACCACGCCATTACACCTGCGCAAGTGGCTTCACTTCAGCCTAGTCGTGCCATCCGTTTCCGATCGGGTGTGTTGCTTGAAGAAGGCGACGATTAGGTCGGAAGCGTTACGCGGGTAGACGTGCCCCAATGGATGGATGTAGGCGATTACGGGAGCGCCGCGACTGGAGTCGTAGGCGATGCAATATTCGCCGCAGGAATGGCCGGTTTTGCTGCTGCCATTCACTTCTCGCGCGATGGCTATGGATTCCAGCTGCTGCTGAAAGGGAACGTTTTCATCCCGCTCGCCGGCGATCTGGAGAAACGGGACGGGCACGGCCAGATGCACGCCTGGGAATTTTTCTCCCGCCACCGGAGCGAGCGCGGCGAAGGTGGTTCCTCGCGCGCCCCAGAGCAGGTACGTGAACATGCCGCCATTCGAGAATCCGGTGGCGTAGATACGACTCTCATCCACGCGAAACACCTGGCGCAACCTGGCCAGAACGGCGTCGAAAAATTTCAAATCGCGGTCGCCGTATTGTCCGGGTTCCCGCTGCCATCCCGGCTCATCGCCACCAGGGTCTCCGTCGGTTGCCGTCGGAAGTCCCTGCATGTAAACCACAATGGCCTCGGGCCAAACCTTATCGAAGCGCATCTGCGCGGCGGTCTGAATCATGTTGCCGCCGTGACCGTGGAAGGCGAAGAGCAGGGGCAGTGCTTCCGAGGAACGCGAGGCATTGGCGGGGGCCAGAATAAGCGCCTGGCGCGGCACGCCGTCGATCGTGAAGTTCATGGCCTGCGCATGCGAGGTGCCGGCCACCGCGAGACAGATTGCGGCGGCAAGCATTGCGGTCAGAGAATTGGGTCGGATCATAACGCCACCTCACGGGAGGTCGCAGCACGCGCAGCTTACCTCATGGCGTTCCGCCCTAGGCTAGTTTCAAGAGATTAGATCGTAACTTCGGGGTTGTACAAGTCAGGTGTCAGGGAAGCCTCGTTAGAATCGCACGTTAATGCCTGACCAACGGTGGCGGTTGGGTGTATGCTGTTTGAAGGAATGATCATGCGCAGTTTTTGCTCGGGTCGCAGATTTAGCTGCCTCGAGGTGCTCCTCGCACTCCTCCTGAGTGCTCCGATCTCCCTGCCCGCGCAAGGCGCGTCTTCGCCTCAGTCGGGGCCTCAGTCGCAGCCTGGACAACCGGCGACCTCCGCGCCGTCTTCATCGCAATCGCAATCGCAGGATACGCCTGCTTGCTCCAGCGGCCGTCCGATTTTGAAACGAGGCACGCAGCCGGCTCTGCCTCCCTGCCCCGACCCGCCGCCGGACTCGCCGCCTGCCGCGGCTTCCGCGCCCGCGCGTTCGCCGAATCCCTCCCAAAGCTTGATCGAAAGGGCCAGAGAGGCGGCGTTCGAGTTTTCACAGAAGCTTCCCAACTTTATTTGCCAGGAGTTCATGTCGCGGTTTACGCAGCGGGGCCGCGAACCGGAAATGTCCCTGGACGTGGTTTCGGCTGAAGTCATTTACGATGACGGGCACGAAAGTTATCGCAACGTGAAGATCAACGACCGCTCCACGGACCGGGGCATGCAGGAATTGGGCGGGGCCTGGTCGACCGGAGAGTTCGCCTCCACACTGCTGGAGATTTTTCACCCCGATACGCGCGCCCAGTTTCGTGCCGGCGGAGCGTCCTCCATTTGGAGGTTTCAGCGCCCAGGTTTACGACTTTGAAGTGCGGAGTGAAAATTCGCACTGGATCGTGCAGTCCGGCTCGCAGACCGTGACTCCGGCTTACGGAGGCTCGCGTTTGGGTCGATCCGCAAACTGCGCGCGTCCTGCGAATCGAGATGCAGGCCCGCAGCATGCCGCCGGATTTCCCGACGGATACGGTGGAATCCGCGGTGGATTATTCCTACGTGTCGATTGGCGGGACATCGTTTCTGCTTCCGGTCCGTGCCGAGAGCTTGGGTTGCGAACGCGGCGTCAATGAGTGCCGCCACAACATCATCGACTTCCGCAACTATCACGAATTCAAATCCGAGATCAAGATTGGCAATTAATTTTCACCGGCAGGGCGCGGACCGCGGGCGCCGATGATTGACAGTGCAGGGCAAGAGTGCGAGACTCCCGGTTAATGGAGGTGCAGCCCACATGCGCAATAGGGTGACGTTATCTTTCATCGCGTTCGCTATCTTGTTCGTGGTTTCAGGGCCGGCTTTCGCGCATCATGGCGCAGCCGCATATGACTCTTCGAAGATGGTCACGGTGACCGGCACCGTCACGGACTTCCAATTCATTAATCCGCACGTGATGATCACCATGGACGTAAAAGATCCCTCGACGGGCAAGATCGAGAAATGGGAAGGCGAACTCACCAGCCCGAACCATCTCGAACGAGCCGGCTGGACGAAGAGCACAATCAAGGTCGGCGATGAGGTCACCATGACGGGCGCGGCTCTAAAGAGCGGCGCGCCGGCAATGGCCATCCGCAAAGTGATGAAGAACGGCCAGGAAATTGGTCTCATGGGCGGCTCGGACAACTGAGGGTTGTTAATAGCCGCACACCAAGCTCAAATAGAAAACGCGCCGATCCGCGCGCGAGGTCTATTTTCATCGCGGTTCCCTTCTTGGTTCCTTCCCGCAGCCTTGCTGTTAACGCGCGGAGACGTCTCCAGACGTGAAGTCTAATGTTCAGCGCAATACTTCGGCAGGCAGTTCCGATTCGGAACGATAGTTTTTCGCTTTCGGACCCTGCTCCAGAAAGAATTGCCTTCATCGCTTCGCCCGTTATTGATTCTGCGTGAGATAGAAGCCAAGCCCGCCGCCTGATTGGCCACCCGCGTGCACTCGCCCGTTGCCTGGGGCGCGATTGCACTCGCAGCTTCTATTTTCCATGCGCAAATCGAAAACGATCTCGGCGATGTTCCTCATCTGCTCGCTATGGTTCACGTGCACGAGCTTCGCTCAGGTCCGCCAACCCGATCTCAACAACATGGATCTGGAGGACTTGACGAAGGTCCAGGTGGACACAGTTTCCGGGGCTTCCAAATTTCTCGAAAATTCCACCGATGTGCCCGCGTCGGTTACCGTCGTGATGGGAGACGAGATTCGCGAATTTGGATACCGCACGCTTGCGGACGTACTGCAGAGCATACGTGGCTTCGACGTGGTGGCGGCATGGTTCAACTCACCATGGAAAATAAGCAAGTGCACTTCACGATCAACCTGGGTGTTGCTTCCCGCGAGGAACTTCGCATCCGCTCGGGCCTGCTGGCGCTCTCCAAAATTATCGGAAGTGCTGGAATCGCGCCGACAGAAAGCGGCTTAGCCCGCTGAGAAAAAGGCACGCCTCGATCCATTCGAGCAAAAACATGTCCGGATATCTCTGGGACAGAACTATATGGAAGACGCCGGACGGTTGGCCGCGCCGACGGGGAAGAAACGGGCCGACTTTCAGGCCAATTCTACGCGGGCGGCCCGTCTGGCAAATAGAGGTGTCCGCTCCACAAATATCGCCGCGCGAACCCTAACCACCCACGCCCTCCCCATTATCGGAAGGCGTGGGTCGAGGTAGATCTTCCTTGCCGGCTGCTATTTCCCTGGCGGCGGAATCGCGGGTTTGCCGAACTTCGCATCATCGATCGAGACGTTCGGCTGAATCTGCGACAGGATCATATCGGCGCGGCCGTCCATCCAAGCCACGGAGATGTGGTACGGCATCTTGATTCCTGCGACGTCGCGATAATCGGAAAAATCGGTCTCCGTGGAGTAAAGGCCGACCTTGGTATCGGAATATCGCACCATGCGCAGGAGCAAGCCCGTCTTCTTGTCAAAATAGAAGTTCACCGGCGTTTTCCCGTTCATGGACCCCTGAACCACCTCCACGTCCGTATCGCCGATCTGAGTGGGGAAGCTCACACGCCAATTCATAAGCGTTTGCTTGAGCTGCGTGGGAAAGGTAACGGCTGCATCCAGTTTGGCGCCTTCCAGATCATCGGCCGTCAATTCCACCAAGGGTACCGGCTTGTCGTCGGCAGGGGCGAGAACCCAGGCCATACTGCCGTTGTAGACCGTGGCGCGTTCGCCGCTGGGCGACTGACTGAAAACAGCGCGCTCACCCGGAGCCTTGGCGTAGATTTGCACCGGGATCTTTTCTTCCGCATATCCCTCGGAAGTTCCCTTGGCTTGAAAGCTCTTCAGATTGGCAAGCTTCTGCGTGCCGCCGAGGGCCCGAATATAGCCGTCCAGGATCTGGTCGACGGTGCGCTCCCCGCGGGCCGGGGGCAGAAGCGTATCGGGGTCCTCCGGAGGAGGCGGAGTGGCGTACACGTCCGCGACCGTAGGCGTGACCCGGGGCTTATCGTCTCCATGGTGGCAGGAATAGCAGGTGACTTCGCGCTTGCCGCCGAAATAACTCGTGTTGATCCCGTTCATCATCAGGACCATTTTGCGCGTCATCTGCTTCATGGGCGTATCGACGGCATACTTATCCCAACTGCCGGCGCTCTCGTCGCCATGGCAGGTGGTGCAGTTGGCCGTCAGGGACGCCGAGAAGAAGCCCATCTCCTCCATGAATTCGTTCACGGGGATGCCCTTGAGCACCTGAACGTTCTTGAACGCTTGATCGGACATAAGAGGCTTGTCGCCTGATGCGGCCTGGCCGCGCGCCGGCGTCGCAGGAATAAGGCACACAGCGGCGATTCCCATGGCGCAGATACTTACTGTATAGAGGATCGCTCGCATCGATCCAACCTTCATGAATTTCCTCCTCTGGCTTTCGGACCCCGCAGGGTCGCAATTCAAAATCGAACTCATAATAATAGCAAGTGATAAGTGTTTGCGCTCCTATGCCAAGCGAAGCTGAGACAGTAAGGTTCAGGCTCGTCGTTTCCCGGATTGCTCCGTCGGCACAGGCCCCTTGCGCAGCAGATAATGCACCAACTTTCGACAAAAAGCTAAGTTAAATTGGCGCAAAGCCTCTTAACGCGGATTTAATACGCCGTCATGTCGCAAGCGCGCCGGACTACATCACGCGCGTAGGGATGCCGCCGGAGGGTCGACGGTACTGTGGGCTTCACTACCGGGTAACCGCCCGGCCGGGGCCTTTTTGCAGGCTCACCACCCGGCCGGGCTACGCTCTCGTTCTTTACGACAACGAGAAGGTGACATGAACGGTCAACTCAATGGGCCAAGGAACGCCATTGAGATACGTCGGTTGGTACTTCCAGTGCTTCACGGCATCGAGAGCGGCTGGAACCAGCACCCCGGGGCCGCTGATGGCGCGCGCCTGGACTACGTTTCCATCCTTGTCGATGAGCGCGTCGATTTGGACGTCGCCCTCGATCCTGGCTTGCACCGCGAGGAGTGGATACTTGGGCGGAGGTTTGTAGAGTTCCCGCGGAGGTTTCACCTCTCCACCGACGTGCAGCGGCCCGCTAGGAACAACCGCCTCCGCAACTGGAGTGGGAGGAGGAGGGGCGGCAGGACCGGTGCCCTCGGCGATGCCGCCAAGCAAGCCGCCGACTTGGCCGCCGGGAACTCCGCCAAGTACGCCGCCCGCAACGCCGGCGACGATATCCGCGGCGGCTTCGGGTGCGGCGGATGGCGCAGGAATTTTCTTCGGTATGGCAATCGGCATGGTCAGCTTGGCTGTCGCTGGCAGAACCTTGCGCTGTACTTGCCTCACCACAGCAGCCGCGGGGGGCGGAGGAGGCGGAGGGGCCGGAACCAGGGGAGCAGCCAAATACGTGACTTCAAATTGATGCAGATCGATTACCTGGGTATATAAAAGAGGCACGATGAGCACCGCAGCCACTATGGCCGCATGGACCCCGATCGAGATCAGCCACTCGGCCGCCGTGTGACGATGTCCTGCAAATGAGTCACCCAAGAGGGCTTCATCAAGAACATTCGCGCTGGCGCTGGCAGTGACCGGGATTGCGGCCGTCAGCGGCGTATCGATACGGGCGCCTGGGGGAACCAGAAGTTTGGGCACCATCAGGCGGCCTGAAGCCGGCGCCGTCTCGCCAGCCGGGCTGACCGCTTCGCTCGGCGCCTCGCTCATCCGCGTATCGGCGGAAATCAACCTTCTCGGCACAAGGTGGTCTCGACGGACTGCTTTGGTCTCATTCGATTCCCCTGAGGAGATGCGTGCGTTTGGCGGAACTAAGAGTCTAGAGATCATCTTCCTCCCCCTCCCTGCGATCCGCTGACAACAAAATGTTGGCAGGTATCGAAGAGGGGTTCGGTGAGCCCGGTCACATAGCCCTGTGATGTCTCCTCTACTTGACGATGGATCGCTTGTCGGATGAGCGGCGAATCCGGCGCGGCTGCCGGTGTCCCCTACAGGCCGATCAGATCGATTGCTTGTTTGGCGGGGCGGTTCAAAGGCAAAAAAAAGGAAGCAGCTTTGGTATAACCGCCGCTGCTTCCCGGGGTGTGTTCTATGAGTTACCAGTTGGACGCGGCAAGAGCGCGAATGGTTTCACCTGCGCATCATCGAGCGCCCGTGCCGGAATAGGTTTGCCGACCTGCCAACTTCGACGCGTGGGCCCCTAGGTGGCGTGCTCTTCCCGATAGCGCTCGACATGGCTGGCTAGTTCGTCCAGCGTCACCTTGCGTTGGGCCATGCGGCGTTGCGCCTCCACTGAAAGACCGGGGTGTTCCTTGCGCACATTTCGGAGCGCGTCCTTCAAAGTTAGCCACCGTCCGCGTTTTGACTTTGTCCTTGTTTTTGCTTTTGTTTTTGCTTTTGTAGCCATGTAGAAGAGATGAGTGTATGGCACCGAGAGGTTGTCGGCTCTCCTATCGTATTTTGCGAAGATCCGGAGAACGAGCGTGCGCAACATGGTGCGTAGCGAGGTCCCGCAATCGGTGGCGATGAAGATCAGCGGCCATAAAACGGCAACGAATCTCGCGGCGCTACGACGTCAGCAACAAGGACGTTTACTTGGCCCCGCCTGCGTCTTTTACGAGGGATTTGTATTGCTCCAGTTCGTTGTTGTTCGTGCAGTAATACTCCTCGAGATCTTCGTGGTGGAGGGACCATTGGTGGGGCTCCGAGGTCCACGGCTGCGTGAGCACTTTGGGGTCCTCGATTGTAACCTGGTAGATCAGTGCGTTTTCGTTGGGACGCGAAAGCCGCTCGATCACATGTTCCTGGTCGCTGTGGAACCAGCCGATGAAGTTGTTCCAGGTGCGTTCATCTATGGCAATCACGTCGATGACTAACGTATCGCCTTCCCAATGGCCGGTTGCTTCTCCGGCGAAGGTAGGATCGGGATTTTGGGTGTGGGGACGGCCGTCGGTGTGGATCACGCGAAAATTGGTGTTCAATTCGTTCAGCTGAATCAACTCGTCACGCGTTTGCACCAACTGGACGGGATAGGGATTCGCGAACCACATGCCGGGAACGCCGCGCGGCGCACAATTCACCGAGGGGCGCGCCAGTTCAAGTTCGGCGGGTGACATCGCTTTGATCTTTGCTGCCGCCCATGGCTGGAAGGGCACCGTTTGAGCTACGGCCGCCATCGCCGGCGGCGCATATTGGCGCATATCCGGAAACCATACTCCGGAGAGATCGGGATGGCCGTCGGCAGTACGCGGAGTCGGTCCTCCTTTCGGCGGCGCCGCACCCGAATCTTTTTTCTCTTGCGCAGCCCCCACGATGGAGACGCACGCCACGGCCAGAATTGCCAGTGCCAGAATGCAACCGGCGCGCCGAAACATGATTCGCATGGTTTCAGTTCTGGCCATCTTCGTAATCGCTTCCCACTTTCAGTTTCCGGCCATCAGCCATCGTCATCAGAACGAGCGGCAAACCCAGAAGAACCCTGTGCCTCATGGTCGTATACCCTCTGAGGAGGAAGCATTCCTTGGTGGTGCTACACCGTGGCATAAGGGCAACTCATGTGTCAAGCGGGTACGGGGAGAGTCCAAATCTGAAAGCCTGCCGCTCTTACTTCTTACTCGCTCCGGATCGGCCATTCCAGTTTGCGTGCCACTGACGGCCATTCTCACACCGACCAAGGGGTCGAATACTGGCGGCGGATGCGCGGAAAGCGGACTTAAGATTTTATTATTGGACCCGATGGACCTCGACCGGATGTTGGTGGGCGGTCAGCGATTTGAACGCTGGACCTTCCGGGTGTAAACCGGATGCTCTAACCGCTGAGCTAACCGCCCATGCGCTCTATTCTAAGCAGTGAGGCGATGGCTCACAAAGTAGTTTCCGCCAGTTCCCTCTTTTCTCCGGTTTTCAGTACCACGCGCGTGCGCCGGGTGCGACGGAGTAATCGGCCTTGACACGGGAACGCTGGGGCATTATAAGCAGCGGTAATTTAGGGCTGCGGCCGAAGCTGTTCCCAAGGAGAAATCGCATCCATGAGAGCCAAGCGCTCCGCCTTTTTGACGGCGATCCTGGCATCGCTTGTTTTGGTGACTCCCGCCTTTGCGCATCACGGATTCACCGTGGAGTTCGACCCCACGAAGTGCTTCGATATGCAAGGCACCCTGACGGCCATCGATTGGCAGAATCCCCACGCCTACGTGCACATCGACGTCAAAGAAGCCGGCGGGAAGGTAGCGTCTTGGAGTTTTGAAACCATCTCCCCCAATAGCTTGAAGCGTGCCGGCAGCACGAAAGAGGATTTCCTTGCCGGTCTGGGAAAGCCCGTGGCCTTCAGGGCGTGCCCCAGTAAGGCTGGGGGACCGAAGTACAAAGGAGAAGTGGAACTCCTGGAGATGACCGACGGCGTGCCGCGCGTTCTGGGACAGAACGTCGAAAATCTCAATGCCGATCAAGTGCGCCAACATTTGCCCGACATGACGCAAAAATGACGAGCGGCTGACGGCGCTCTGCCCGTCGGCAATTCCCACCAGAAGCAAACGCATTTCGGAAGTTTCAGGGCGGTTGGCCGTGCCCAGCGAACTTGAAAAAGGGGAGTCGAGCAATGAAACCTCTGGAAAAGAAAAAACGGCTTAGCGGTCACGCTGCCGGAGCCGTGTTGGCGGTTTTGTGCATAGCGTGCGCGCCCGCTCTCGCTCAGCAAGGAGGCGCACCGAAGCCGATCGCCGGAGGCCTCGAACAGGTGAAAGAGTTGCCGCCGGGCGGACCTGCGCCGCGCACAGCGGACGGACATCCCGACCTGACTGGACGCTGGTATCCAAACGGAGCCGGAAGAATGCTCCAGCGGACCTACATGACCTTTTTTGGCAAAGACGTTCGCAGGCAATTCGATCCCAAGGTCGTCCAGGAGGAACCGCCCGTCTTCAAGCCTGGGATGGAAGCAAAATACCGGGGCAAGGGCAAGTTAGTTGGTTTCGCGGATCTCTGCAACTGGGCGGGCGTTCCCAGCGCGATCTTAATGCAGATCACGCAAAACTGGCCCATGCAGTTGATCCTGACCCCCGGACAGCTTGTACAGCTGATCGAATTCCCCAGAGACATTCGCGTCATACATACGGACGGGCGTGCTCATCACAAGGATCCGGATCCTAGTTTTAATGGCGATTCCGTCGCGCACTGGGACGGAGATACCCTGGTAATCGACACGATCGCTCTGGACCCGGGCATGGGCATAACCGGACTGGCGGGACCGGACGGATTAGCCGGCGGAGGCCAAGGGTGGGCGCCGAGCGACCAGGAGCATCTGATCGAACGTATCAACCGTCCTTCCATGAACTTCATCACTTACCAAGTGACCGTCGAGGATCCCGTGGTGCTGGCCAAGCCTTGGAATTCAGCGCCGCGGCGTTGGTCGCTGGCGGGCCCCAATGACGACTGGGAAGAGCAATACTGCACCAATGAGTCGGATTTGACGGACGCACAGAGTGTGGCGGCACAGGCAGCCAAGGCCAAAGCCAAGTCCCAGGCAAAGTAGAGCCTGAAATATCGCCTGGGCCGCTTCATCAATCTGGTTGGCCAGCACAGACACGAATACCGAAACAAGAGCGCCCCGGTCGTTCCGGGGCGCTCTTTATTTCTGCGCGTGGGAAGTTCTCTTCCTAGTAGGTCAGTTTCAATCCGAATTGAATGTGCCGGGGACCGCCCGAACCCAGCACTGCGTTTCCTGAATCGGGCGTCGCGGTGGAGTAACCGAACGTGGATTTTGAAGGATCAGTGCCGGGCGCTCCGAAATTGGTGTGGTTGAGAACGTTAAAGAATTCCACGCGGAACTGCGCGCTGTAGCGTTCCTTGAGCTTCCAGAGTTTAGCGACCGAGAAATCCAGGTTCTTGTAGCTTGGTCCGACGAAGAAACCGTGGCCCGCATCGCCGAGAGTTCCGTAAGCGGGCGGAGTGAGAACGCCGGAACCGGAGAGGAAGCAGCCGCCGTTAGCCATCGCGGCCAGGGCAAGTTGCTGGAGCTGCGCATTGCCGGAGTAGGGCGCCTGTGCGTCGGCCGCGCAGGTGGCATTGCCCAACGCGCCAGCCCCGGTCAACTTGGTTGGCGGAGTGGCATTCTGCGCAAAGGCATTGTCGGGCCCTACAAAGTTCCAAAACTGGTAGGAGCCATTGCCGTCTCCGGCGTTCAGCGTCTCGCCGTCTCCCAGCCAGTCGGTCTTGGTCAAATCGGCCACACTGAAGTGTAGCCCTGGCTGCAAAGTGAGGATCGCGTTTACCGACCAGCCCTCCAGCATTTGTGCCGGCGACTTTTTCCCGGGCAAGAGGTAGGTCGGCGAGAAAAGGAAACGATGCCGGAGATCGTAGGTGGCGTTGCCATAATCGGAGCGCAGATTATCGCTATCGGATGGCAAGACGTTGGTGACCAAAGTTGGCTGGCCGTCCACGATGGCCAAAGTATGGGAATAGGTATAGCCAGCAAGGAAGCTCAGCCCGTGGTAGTTCCGGCCTTGCAACGTCACCTGCAGGGCGTTGTAGTTGGAGTACGACCCGTTGGTCACGTCGTCTATCTGGCTCAGGTACGGAAACTTGCCGACATAGGGCTCAGCCGCGACTTCCGCCTTCGTATCGGGAGTGCATTTATTGTAGAAGGTTGCACTGCTTCCCAGGCAAGTGGTGACGGCGCTGGCATCCCACCCCGTGCCGATCGGCGGCTGGTTGAGATCCTGTATGGATTGCTCCTGATAACCGTGAGTGCCCACGTAAGCCACGTCAACCGTCAAATTGGCTGCGATCACCCGCTGGATGTCCACATTCCACTGGCCGGACTTCGCTTGCGTGTAATTAGCGTCCGTCGCGCCCGTCTGGCACGGTACGGGAGTAAATAAGGCGGCGGGCGGCAGCCCAGGTTCTCCGGCATAGGTACACGTAACTCCGGTGTACGTCGTGCCATTAATGAGCACCGGCTGGGTGGTTGTGGGGAATATCGTGACCCCTGCGGGCAGGTTAGCCGCCAGATTCCAGTTGGGAGCCAGTTGGCCGGTGGACAAACTTTCTCTCGTGAATGTGTTGGCGTTGACCGCCGTGCCGCTATTGTTGACGCCGATGCTGGGGAAATTCGCTCCGAAGGGAGTGCTGGTGACAATGCCTTCCATGGGCTCGCTGTTTGTAAACAGGCCCGCTCCCGCGCGGACCACGGTCTTGCCATCGCCTTTGACATCCCAGGCCACGCCCAGGCGCGGCAGCAGATATCCCAAACCCGGTTTGTATTCCTCGGGGATCGGTGCGCCGGGGCCCACCTGTTCAATCGCCGGGGTCGTGAGGGGGTTCACATTGGGATTAAAGTTGCCGAGGTCGTTGTAGCGCTCTACTGGCGGTGTGAAGAACTCATACCGCAGGCCAAGATTCAAGGTTAGCCTGGGTTTGATGCGCCAATCGTCCTGCACAAATCCCGCAAATAAGTGAGCTCGCGTGACAATCTTGGGATTGCCTATGGAGATCGATCCGTTGGTTGGGGAACCCTGCAGGAACGTAGTTACGTTCGAGAAAAGCAGCAAGCCCTGGGCGTTGGTGAAGTTGTCCGCATCATGAATCTGGTCTACATACTCGAAGCCGTACTTGAAGGCGTGCTTGCCGCGCAAGTACGAAACGGCGTCCACAAGATCGACGTCTCCCGACGGGCCGCCGGCGCTGGTCCGAAGGCCAGTGCCCACCGCGCCAGCCCCCACGACTCCGGATAAATTACTGAAGGTGATCGTTGGCAGCCCGCCGTACAGCGGGTTGGTTACGCCCGTGGGCATGCCGTAGCCGTTCGGCCAGGGAGCCTCCTGGCTCAGATTCACGTCGCCCGAAACCGTCTGATTCCTGTTGAAAATGTAGCCCAGCCTGAAGTCATTCACCAGGATGGAATTCGGAGTCCACGTCCAGTCGCCGGAGTACTGCTGCACGTTGTTTATGCCGCCTGTGTAGTATTGCGGCAGCAGCTGATTAGCGCTGAGCGTTTGAGAAAAGGACTTGGATATATAGAGGAAACCGCTCACATGATGGTGGGCGTTGATGGCGTAGTCTCCCTTGGCGAGGCCGTTGTTGACCGGCAGATTGCTGGGAGCCGGCTGGAAAAACGTGGTGCTGGCGCTGTTGAAATAGGGAAAAATATTTTCGACCGTCGGCGAGGCCGGACTTACCACGCAGGTGTTGGGGTTCAGGCCCGCCAATTGCGCGCTAAGAGGATTAATGCCTGCTGGCCCCAAAGAGCGGCACGTATCCACGAAACTGTTGCCCACGCCGGCGCCCGCCACCGACGTGGGCGCTTGGGTGGTTCCCGTATTCCCCGTGACGTCGCGCACCAATTCGAAATTCGCAAACCAAAAGAGCTTGTCTTTAATGATCGGCCCGCCCGCGGTCGCCCCAAACTGCTCCAGGTTTGCCGGAGTGACTTGCCCGGTGAAGAAGTTGGACGCATCCGTGGCGCTGGCATCGCGGCCAAACGCGTAAGCCGTGCCGTGAATGCTGTTGGTGCCGGACTTGATGCCCACGTTCACCACCGAGCCGTCCCGGAATCCGGCTTCCGCCTTGGAGTCATACGAAGCGCTGAACTCCTGTATGGCGTCGATGGGCAAAAGGCTTCCGGAGTCTCCCCCTCGATAAAATTGATTCATGAGCGTCGAGCCGGTGGTGTTGACGATCTGAATGATCCCTTCCACTCGAAAAGTATTGTTCTGAATGCGCCGGCCGTTGGAGTTGGAGCTGCCCGTGCCGGCCCCTGGCGTGCTCACCGTCCCCGGGCGCAGGTCGAGCAAGCGCTCGAAGTTACGGCCGTTCAGCGGGAGTTCCATGATCGAGCGGTTGGTGACCGTGCCGCCTAACGTGGCATCGGTAGTATCAATCGCAGGGATTTCTCCCGTCACCGTGATGGTCTGAGTCTGCTCGCCGGGCTGCACCACCAAATCCACACGAACGGTCTGCCCAACTTCCAGCAGCACGCCGCTATGCTCCACGTTGCGGAAACCTTTGGCTTCGGCCCGAACCGTATAGGTTCCAGGCGTCAGGCCCACCGCCACGTACTGTCCGGCGCCATCCGCAGTCAGGGCGCGCGTGACGCCTCTGGCCACATCGATGACGCTCACTGTCGCGCCGGCGACGGCGCCGCCGCTCTGATCGAAAACTCCGCCCTGGATGGTGCCCTGGCTGGTTTGCGAAGAGAGAGGCAGGCACGCCAGGCAAAATGCGATCGCGAATCCCAGCCCCTGCGCCGCTTTTTTTACGTGCTTCCACGGGCGCGTGCGGCAACTCACAAATGCGGAATTCATGAGCCACATCCTTTCGTTGCAAGCCGGTTGTAGGGAAGCCCCCTAAGATGTGGCCCGTCAATTACACTCTTTCGAACAAAAGATCAACTAGAAAGCTCAAATCTTATGCCGAAGTACGCCGATGCTCCGCCAAAGCTCGCCAAGAACTCCATCGATAAGCACTGGAGAAGAGCGAGGCTCACGATTTTGCGACGCACTTGCGCAAGGCCGTGCCATGAGGCAGGAGGGAAACTCAAACGGATTCATCGAGGAGCGGGTGGGCAATCCTGCGCAGGACTGCGAACTGCCCACCCACCCGGATCAGAACGTCAATCTCAATCCCAGTTGTATTTGCCGCGGCGCTCCCGAGGAAATGGCAATGCCGCCTGCGTTGATGGTCGCGGTTGATCTGCCGAAGGTGCTCGGACTAGACAGGTTGGCCTGGGGAACGGCAAATTGGGTCGTGTTGGTCACGTTGAAACCTTCCACCCGGAACTGCGCTGTATACCGTTCCTTGATGGTCCAATTCTTGGTCAGCGACATATCCCACTCGCTCATGCCAGGGCCGATGAGTTCATCGCGCGCCATGTTCCCGTAGGTTCCTTGGGCCGGCGGAACGATCACAGAGCTATTATTCATGTAGCAGCCATACTTGTAGAGGCTGTAAAGGCCCGTGTTTGTTGTCGTCGATGTCGCTCCGGCCGGAAGGCCCGTCGCTGCGGTCGCCGGCACGTTGGGATTGGTTGGTTCGCTACTCGCCGCGCTGACACATTGAGCGGGCAGATTCGCGGGTGTCACCATCTGACAGTTAGTGGCACTAGCGAAGGTGCTGCCGGCGATGCCGTAACATGGGAACCCGCCGGGATTGGGGGTGCTGCCCCAGTTGAAATCCTTTGAGTTCCCGACGAGCGTCCAACGGTCCTGATTTTCACCCGTTCCACTGATGTCGTCTTTGGTATCGGATGCGTTGTAGGGAACGCCGGTCAGAATCTCGACGACGGTATTCAACGTCCATCCCGATAACAGTTGAGCCGGCGCTTTGTGGCTCGGAAGAGCCCAGGTGCCGGTAAGCGTTACGCGGTTGAATGGGTTATAGGCGGCATTGCCATAATCCAAGCGAGTATTGTAGTTGCTCTCCATGACCGTCGTGCCGAACTCGCCATCTTCGACGTCCAGTGCATGCGAATAGACGTACGTCGCGGTGAAATCAAGGCCGTGGCTCACTCGCTTTCTCAGGGTGGCCTGGAGGGAGTCGTAGTTGGCGTCGTCGCGATTCGAGTCCCAGTGAATCTGGCCGAACCACGGGTAAGTGTTGTAGTAAGGTTCGCGCGTCTGCTCGTTAAACGCGGCCGCACCCGAGGTGCCATTCGCGATGCCGGGCAAGGGCTGGTTGATATTCGTCAACTGGAGCAGCCCGGAGGAGTGATTCCCCACATACGCGATATCCACAGAAATGTTGTTGCCAAAGGAATGCTGGATGTCGGCATTCCAGTAATAGATAACCGGCATGGTCAGATTGGGATCGAATCCCCCCACAACGCACTGGGCAGGCTCTCTGGCAACGCCCGTCGGCACGGTGACGTTCGGCGCGCCGTTTCCTTCCCCGCAAGCCAGAGCGCCGCCGGCGAAGACCGGTTGGTTGACGGCCCAGTCGTTAAGGGGCGATGCGGTATTCAGATTCGAACTCGTCAAGATCACTTGGCTGGTGGTGATCGTCCCTCCCGGAGGATTAGGTACTACCGTGCCATTCGGCGCATAGTACGGAACCCCGGTGGGAGTGGTATTGGGGTCAATACTCTGGTTGCCCAGCATGCCGCTGGTGGCGTTATAGGCATACATCGTGCCGGCCCCTGCGCGAAAAACAGTTTTGCCCGATCCGAAGATGTCCCAGGCAAGCCCGATCCTGGGCATGAATACCTTGTGATCGCCATGCCAGAGTGAGTTCACGCCGGAATTGCCAATTTGAATGAGGCCGGAAGGCGTAACTCCCGGGTAGAAATCGCCGAAATTGTTGTGGGCTTCTCCCAAGGGCGAGGTGTATTCCCATCGGAGCCCGAGATTAAGAGTCAAGTTGCGCGTGGCGCGCCAGTCGTCCTGCGCAAAGGCCGCAACAAAGGATTGCACGGTATTTGTAGAGGCGCTCCCTACGAGGAGCTGACCTTGGCTCGGAAACCCCACCAGGAAATCCTCTAAAGCATTAGCGCCGGTAAAAGCGTTCACACCGCCCGTACCGAAATTAATCGCGCCCTGCGCGTAGCCCTCAGCGCCGCCGGCGAGCCTGCTGTCACGATACTCCACGCCAAATTTGAAGATGTGAGGGCCGCGCGTGTAAGACACGGCGTCCTCAAACTTATAAGCGTTCTCGAGCCGGGGCTCATAGCCGCGCGCTTCGTTTCCCAACGCAGTAAAGGTGGTGCCAACCGTTGTAAAGGGCAGGGCGCAAGCATCAGGAGTTCCCGTGTCCAGGCCGAACGTTGTGGGATAGTTGGGGGAGCCGTCTGTGTATCCGACATAATCCGATTTGCCGGCCTGCGGAGGTGCGCCAAAACCCGCGCATTCGCCGATACCGATGATCTGGTCATATCGGTGATAGCCGCCGCGGGCTTCATTCACCCAAGTCGAATTCGGCGTCCAGACATCAACCACGGTGAACCCCTGGCCGCGCACAGGGGTGGTCGATCCCCAATATGGCTGAACCGGCGAGCCCACGCTGGAATAGGTATTGCCGGTGCCGAGGAAATACTCGCCGTTCAAGCTGTTGCGATCGCTGATGTGATAATCGATCTTCTCCAGCATATTGTCGGTGTGCTGGAAATTCGGGATTTGAACCGGGATGTTGCTCGTAAGAGCCGATCCGTTGTTGAACACGCCGTTGGCGGCGTTACAAGCGGCCGCTCCGGTCAAACCACCAGGCAGAGTGCAACCCGCCAAATTCAAACTGAGCTGGCTGATCGGTTTGGCACATGCTGCTCCGGCCGCGGGATTACAGTAGCCAAGAGTCTCCAGAGCGGCAATGGCATCAGGAAAACTATTGCTGGGGCTTCCGCCAAGTGATTCCGTCGTCGGCTCGTTAATCAACTGAGTGGTCGATGACGTCACACGCTTGCCCTCATAGCCCCCGAAAAAGAAAATCTTGTTCTTCTTGATTGGCCCGCCAAGGCTCATGCCGAACTGCTCGAGATCGGTGCCCGGTTTTTGCGTCGCGAATGGGTTTCGTGCGTCAAAGGAGTCGTCGCGGCCATACGCGTAGGCGCTGCCATGAAAGTCGTTGGTTCCGGATTTAAAACCGAGGTTGACGATTGCGCCCGTCCCCCAGCCATATTCCGCCTTGGGATTTTCGATGAAGGTAACTTCCTGGATCGTATCCAGGGGCACGAGCGTGGCTCCCTCGCCGGCAAGGTTCCCGCCGCCGATGACGCTGTTACCGCCGTAAGTGCCTTTATTGAATAATCCGTCCAGCAGCCAGATATTTTCTTCCGATTGCTGGCCGTTGGAGAAGCGGTCGTCGGTCCCGCCGCCCGGCTTCGTCTGTACCCCCGGACGAAAATCGGTCATGGACTGGAAATTGCGGCCATTCAGCGGCAGCTGATTGATATCTCGGTTCTCGATCGTCGACGTAACCACGGCGCTGGTCGTAGTCACGAGCGGCACCGATTCCGTGACGGTCACCGTTTGCGTCTGCGCGCCCGGCTGAAGGGTCGCGTCTACGTGCAACTCCTGTCCGACTTCCACTCCCACGTTCTGGCGCTCGAAAGCCTGAAAGCCTGGGGCTTCAACGCGAACGGTGTATGCGCCTGGAATGAGGTTAGGAGCGTTGTATTGTCCGGCATCGTCGGTCATGAGGGCGCGATTGATGCCTCTGGCCGTGTCGATGACCGTTACTTTGGCGCCCACAATGACGCCGCCCGATTGGTCGGTAACGGTCCCGAAAATGCGGCCCAGGTTGGTTTGCGAAAACGACGGCAGGCAAAACAACAAAGTGACGATGCCAAGAGAGAGGGTCGTTATTGCGCGACCACGGCGTATAAAAAAACACCCCTTAACTCCAAAGGTCATTGCATCCTCCCCTAGAAACACCAGCGACAACCGAACAAGGCTGTTCGCTTGCAAGTGTGTAGGCGTATAGTCCAGAAGCTCTTTATGTGTCAAGGACAAAAACACAGAGAAGCAGTGGCTTAGGTTTTTGCGGGACTCACACGATGAGGTGTTCGCGGACACCAGCCTAACGGTGCCGCGCAAAGCGCAGAAGCAGATTGCAACGACACGGACGAGCCGCAATCAGCAGGACTTTTGTCGATAGAAAAAGCTGCTATGAAAAAGGGGATCCCTGCCTTGAGGGAGCCGCCCGGTTTCGCGACTAGTGATCCTGGCCCGTGCGCAGGTAGGCCATCCCCAGCGTCTGGCCGTTTGGAAGCACGACCTGAATGACGCGCCCGACGGGATTGCCATTCTTCACCGGCTCGACGGTAACGGAAACTTCATCGCCGGGCTTGAACGAGTGCATGGTCCAGCCTTTTTCCATCATATCGGGGGCATTGTTCGTCTCTGCCACCCAATGCGCCACGTTGCCTTTATCGTCCTTTACGTCAAACTTCAGCCAGCAATGCGGGTTGGCCCACACCCAATCCGTGACCGTGCCCTTCAAGGTGACTCTCTTGCCGGTATCGTAGGCAGCATTCCCATGGTGGGCAAACAACGCAGGCGCAACGATCAACGCAGCGATGGTTAACGTAAAAACGATGGCGATTCTGGCTTTCACGCTCGGCCTCCCTATCTATTGCCTTGGCAAAAACTACGCCTAATTCTAACCGCAGTCAACACTTTGCGGAAACGCCGCCAGCCGCGGCCGGCTATTTGCTCTGCTTACTCTCCACGCCGCTGGCCTGATCGCCGTAATCCTTGTAGTACTGCGACTCTTCCGAAGGTATGCACATCATTTCGGTCACGTCGTAATCGGGCGATTGCAGCCGCATGGGGAATTTGTTCAGCGCCACCCAGGGTTTGGTATACATCTTAGGATCGTCGACGGTGACGGTCAGCTCCAGCCGGTCCTTGTTTACACGCTGAAAGCGTTCCTCGACGTGCATGGCATCGCTGGCCGGTCGGCCGGTTTCATCCAGCCAGATCTTCTCATCTCCCTCGGTTCCAATCGTGTTCACCACAAGAGTGTTGTCGTCCACCCACTTCCCTACCGAATATCCATAGTAGCGGGGCTGCGGAATTTCTTTGGGCAGCTCGCGGCCGTCGGTCCAGATCACGCGCCATCTTTTTTCGAATTCATACAAGATCACCACCTTGCGGTCGTCCTGCATGATCTGCGTGTGGCGAACCTGGTAAAAATCGGCGCGCGGGAAGCCTAGCGGATCGCACATATTTCTCGGGTCATTGCTCAGCGACTCGAGAACGGCGGCATACCCAAAAAGCGCCTTATGAGCGTGCAACGTTTGCAGCCCCAGCGGCGTATAGGGCGGGTCGTGTTCGGGCTTGCCGTCATAGGGCATGTCCCGCGGGCCATTGGCCTGAATTCCGTCGCCCGGCCCGCGCGCCGGTTCCCAAGTGCCCGAAATGTCGTGCCGCGGAGCGGGGCCCGGCTTCTCTCCGGGCTTCAGCACATCCGTCACCGGCCGGCCCCACCCATCGAGAAGCGTGAGGCCGGGCGAGGAGGCCGTCTGATTTCCTTGCCCGTAGCCATTTGCCGGGGCGGTTTGAGTTCGCGCATACGGTGAAAATGCCGCGGCCGCGGCAAGCGCGATGATTGCAGCGATATAACCTTTTCGCATTCCAAATTCCTTTCGTTTCTCAGACGGCTCTTGGTCGCTGAAAGCCGTCAACGCGTTTTCATTCCACGGGAACCTACGATGGCTAAGCTGCCGGAATTCTACCACGCGCCCGAAAGGAACGCGCGGCTCCTATTTGCGCCGCCTCTTGTTTCGCTAGAGCGCCATTTTGTCAGGCTGCAGCGCCAGCGCAAGACCTCCGGCGACGATCGAAAGTACGCTCAGCTGCATCTCCCCCGCGATTGCCCAACTGCTATGCGAGGCAATCCAGCCCATCAGGTAGCCGGCGCCAACGGCAGAGCCGTAAAGGCTGGTCACAAAAATTCCGGCGGCCCGATCGAACAGCGCTCTGTGCACCGCCTTAACGTGATAGCCGGCCAGGTTCACGAAAATCGTGCCGCTGGTAATGCTGCCCCAAGCAAACGACAGCACTAATTGGCTCCACATTGCCGGCGGGCCACGGAAAAGTAGATAGCCTACACCCGCGGCGCAAAAAAAGCTGCGCCAAGCACGATGCGCGCCGAGACGCGGTCGCCAATCCATCCGCCCGCTAACGAGGCCAGCGCCCCCAGCCCAAATCCGCCCATCACGGCTCCTGCCGCCGCGGGCGAATATCGCAGCCCTTCGCGGAGAAACGTCGGATACATTCCCAGATAGCCGTAAATCACCAGCCCGCCTGCAAAGCTCATCAGCGTCAGCAAAACCGTGTTCCTATTCCAGAGCGATACTGCGCCGCCGGATTCGGCCGCTTCCTGCGATCGAGAAGAGCCTTCGCTGAACCACGGACGCACCACAACTCGGATCAGTCCGATGGCCAGCACGCCGAAAGAAGCGAAGACGATCATCGGCAAACGCCACGTCCCGAATCTGCCCAGGAGAGCTCCGCCCAGAACCGGACCGAGCGCCGCTCCTATGGCGTACGCAATGTTCAGCGCACCGAGGGCGGCGGCGCGGTTTTGCGCAAAGTAGTTCGCGGCAATAGCGACCAGCACGGTGAGCTGCATGGCCTCACCAATGCCCGTTGCCGCGCGGTAGATGAGCATGTCAAAAAATCCGGAGGAGATGACGGTAAGCGCCGTTCCAGCCGAAAAAATGGCGATTCCCGCCTGGAGAACGGCCTTACGGGAGAAGCGCGCCAGGAGCAATCCGGTCGGCAATCCTGCCAGAGCCATCCCGAGGGTAAAAATCGTGGAAAGAAGACCGATGCCGGCGAGAGAGAAGCCATATTCCCTTCGCACATCGGAAGCCAGCAACGGAAACAGTTGCCGGTCCATGGCGTTGACTACGTAAGAAGCAAACGCCACGCCGCACATGGCTAGCCCGAGCCTGCGCGAACCCGCGGCCTGTTGCGCGGAGTCGGCTCGCACCGCAGTGGTCGGAGATGAATCCGTTCTTCGCCTCTTATCTGGATCCGGCGGCTTCTTTTTCCTCGGCCGATCTCGAGCTACCGGTAAACCACTCCAAAATTTGTTCGCCGGTCCAAAACAATACGTTGGGGCGGGAGTGGATGTGCTCGAGCGCCTCCCGGAAATATCGCAGCCGGTGGGGCGCCCCCATAATATAAGGATGGATGACCAGCGCCATAATTCGTGCCGATTGTTCCGCATCCGCGTACAACTGCTCGAATTGATCGATGGCCCGGCTCTTGTACTCCGCTGCCGTATGGTGCTGAATCAGCATCATGGCCACATCGTTGCACTCTTGCGTGTAGGGCACGCTGACGATGCTGCCGGTCCGCGTTTTGAGCAAGACGGGCTGATCGTCCAGCACCCAATCGCAAACGTACTCATAGCCTTCCTCGGCCAGAATGTCCGGAGTGTCCCAAGTCTCCGTGAGACCCGGCCCCAGCCATCCCCGCGGCCGGCGTCCGGTAAATTCGCGGATCACGGCTGTTGTCTTGGCGATGTCCGCCCGTTCATCCGCGACTTTCTGCATGTTCTTCTGGCCGAAGCCGTGGCCAATGAACTCCCATCCGCGTTCTAATGCCGCGCGAGAAATCGGCTCATAGGCCTGAATCGCTGCGCCGTTGATGGCTACAGCGGCCCGAATCTTCAGCCGGTCCAAAACCTCCAGCATTCGCCAGAAGCCCACGCGATTTCCGTATTCGTGCCAAGCCCAGTTGGGAATGTCCGGCATCGGCGAACCGCCCGCCGGCGGCGTGAGCACCGTGCGCGGCATGACCTCGCGCGGATTCCACTCCTCGATGTTCACGATGACCCAGACGGCAAGCCTCGCGCCGCCCGGCAATACCAGCCGCGGCCGCTCCGGAATGGGTGAATATGCAATTCGCTCCGTCGGCAGCACGATTTTTCCTCCGGATGACACAAGAATGGGCCTAAGCGGGAGTATTCCAGCGCCTGTGGCGCGACTGCATTTTCTGTGCCCGGTCGTTTTTCTGTCAAGCGCCAACTCTGTAGGCACGCTCGGAATTCCCTGCTATCATCGCGCCGCTCGTTCCGGTGCTCCGTTCTCGGTTGGTTAGGTAGGAGCGAGGAAGCGCGATCGGGCTCGCGGAACGTCTTCACAACAATGTCCCTGGCAGACAATTTCAAGCAGAGCACCTATCTCGGTTATCTGGCGCTCCTGCGTATTCTGGTGGGCTGTTTATTTCTATTGGTCGCCTGGCCAAAGGTCTCGGGACGATTTGTGAATGGCCAAGCCCTGCCTCAGCAATTGCTCAACGGCGTACAGAAGGACCCGTTAGGATGGCATCGCGCGTTCGTGGAGGGCTTTGTAATCCCGCACGGGCATTTTTTTACTTACCTGGTGATTGCAGGCGAACTCTTGATCGGAATCTCGCTGGTAATCGGTTTGCTCGTGAGGATTTCGTCCCTCTTCGGCGCTTTCTATAACTTCAATATTCTCTTTTCGGTTGGCTATGCCGCCGGCGGAGGAACGGTCAACTACAATCGTGTGCTGATTCTACTCCACTTGATCTTTGTCTCAGCCTCGGCGGGACGCTCTCTTGGCCTGGACGGCCTGCTGAAGCGCCGCTTTCCCCGAAGCTGGCTTTTCTAGGCGCCTCAGCTACAGTTTCGAGACACCGAATCCGTCTACCTGCACGTCAAGATGATGATTGATCCGCAAGCCGTAGATTCCGTCCGTTTTTGCCGCGGGTCCCGTCTTCGGCAGACTGTGTACCACGGTTCCGTTGATCACAAAGTCGATCTTATTGCTCATGACGCGCACTTCCAGCGCGTTTGTGCACATCCCGCCGGCGTCCGGCTTCTTCACCGCGGGACTGGGACTCTTCGGCGATAGTTCGTCGGTACCCGAGCCGTTTCTGCGCTTGATCAGCCAGGTCCCATCGTCGGTGATCACGAAATAGAGATAATCCTGTCCCGCGCCCTCCAGATTGCTCCCGCCGAAAATCAGGCCGTAATACTCCAGGTATCCTGTCGATTTGTTGAGCGTGAATGTGGCTTTGAGCGCGTAATTGCCGCTGGCGGTATCGGCCGGATTCCAGAAGACGGCAGCCTGCGGAGTGATGGCATGGAACCCAGATGCCGTGGGGACAAGCTTAATAGCGCCCGGGGCGTCCGGGTCCGCGGCGCTTGTGCTGCGATCGGTTCGCAGCATCCAACCCTTGGGCACCTGCGCCAGAAGAGGCGCGAAACCAACCAAAGCGAGTACCGCGACAAAGAAATAGCGCTTCATTCCCTAAACCTCCCGTAATGCGTGGATCAATCTTACTCTCTTCGGCTTGGCAATTCGACACTTCCACTCGGTTTGAATTGGTTCGGGATAAAGCAGCGGCCCGTCTCCTACGCCGACGGCCTCATCGTTTGCTCGAAGGAGATGGGCTCGCTCTTTCGCGGGACACTGGCACTAGCGGCAAGCTTTTCCAGAACGCCGTTAAGCGCCGCGCCGGAAAGCACTGCGACTCCGCTCAAGTCAAACCACAGAAGCATGACAATCACGGCGCCCAAGGAGCCATAGGTCGCGCTATAACTCCCGAAAAAATGAAGGTAGATCCGCAGCGCCACGGAAACGGCCATCCATAAAACCAGGCCCAGGATCGCGCCGGGCGTAATCCAATGCCACTTCCTGTTCGGAAGATCTGGAGCGGAGTAATAGGTAACCGCAAAAGCGAAAAGGATCAGCGCCAGGACCAGCGGCCATTTTGCGATTCTCCAAACGTCCGCGATCACGCCTCCATGCGACAGCGCGTCCACAATGGTGTCTCCGAAAAGCACGATCACTACGGAGATCACGAGGAGCAGCGCAATTCCAAGAGTCAGTCCAACCGCCAGCGCATACTGCTTCAGCAACGAGCGGCTCTCCTTCACTTCATAAGCTGCATTTAACGTGTCCATGACGGCGATCATTCCCATGGACGCCGACCACAGCGATACGACAAGGCCAAAGGACATCTTCAGCGGACCGCCCGCGCGAATGATGTCAGTGAACGTTGCGTTGAGCAATTGGAATGCCGATGGCGGCAATGCCCCGGCGAAAAATTGAAACAGCAGCTCGCGGCCCCGGTCGGCAAGCCCGAAAACGCTGAGGCTGGCGATGACACAGATCAAGAACGGAAAGAGAGCCAGAAAGAAGTAATAAGCCAGCTGCGCGGCGCGAGCGAAGACGTCGTCCTTGCGAACTTCCTCCCAGGTGCGGCCGGCAATTTCCTTAAAGGAATATCCACTCAAGCTGAATAAATTCGTGACCACGCGAACTCCGAAAAATTTCTCCGCCGATGGGAACGATGTGCTTCAACGACAGCTGAGCAGCATAGCAGCACTTACCATCCGATGGCGTGACTCCACGTCCGGAGCCGCCGCCCCGCTCTCTTGCTGGGTGGAAGAATGCTCTATTCGGCCGCGCAAATCACGTTATGCAGACCGAGGGAGGATTTTTCAATTAACATTCTTGAGAGTCGGCATGCATTGATAGAGAGGCTCTATTGTTCCCGAGTTCGAGTGTGAAGAGTATGATGAGTGCGGCTCGAGCCGTCTGCACCACCGCCAGCCCGCATCGAACCCTCAGAAAGGCAATATGAAGAGTACAGCCATAGTTGCCACGGCTCTGTTCTGGGCCGCTTCCCTCTCACCTAGTTCGGTCTGGGCACAGGGACCCGGCGCAGCCGGCGGTCACGCCTCCGACGGAACATGCAAACAGGCGGAAAGCTCTTCACCCTCACAAGAATCACATCTGGACAAGGGAACCGCGGACAAGAAGGCAGACGGAACTCCGAAGGCTCCGTGCACTCCGCAATCCGAAGATGAATCGAAAGGCAAGCAGACAAGCCGAATCCTGTGGATTCTCCCCAACTTTGGCGCTGTGAGCTCCAACACAAAGTTGCCGAGTCTCTCAGCCAAGGGCAAGTTTTGGCTTGCGACAGAAGATAGCTTTGATTACTCCGCGTTCGTTTGGACCGGGATTATCGCCGGCCAAGAGTTCGGCTTGAAGGATTATCCTGAGTTCGGTCAAGGTATGGCCGGATACGGACGTTACTATTGGCATAATTTCGTCGATGGGGTCTCGGGAACGTATTTCACGGAAGCCATTGTGCCCTGGGTTAGTCGAGAGGATCCCCGCTATTACACATTGGAACGCGGAAACGTCCCACTCCGGATATTTTATGCTTTATCTCGCGTCGTGCTCACCAAGACCGATTCCGGCGGCACGAGCTTTAACTGGTCCGAAATTGGAGGAAACGCGCTGGAAGCGGGGTTGTCTAATGCCTATTACCCCGCTCAGGAACGCGGAGCGCGCCAGACGGCGATCAATTGGGGAGCGCAGATCGAGTCCGCGGCGCTGAACAACCTGGCGAAGGAGTTCTGGCCGGATATCCGCCGCCTCATCTTCCGCCAGAAAAAGTAGAACCGCTGCTATCGTTTCGTGCGCACGTCTCCGAGCAACTTCTGCAGAAGCTTGTGCAGGACCGCCTGAGCTCCCGCCGGCAGTTCCGTGAACTCAACTCCCATTCCCTGGCCCTTGATCGAGCGCCGGACCACGGCCCTCGCGTGAACGGCGCCGCCCGGAATGTCGAATTGCACTTGAATCGTATCGCCCATCCGAGCCGGCTCAGCCGCTTCGATGAAGAGTCCGCCGAGACTGATCGACTTGACCCGCGAAATGTCGTGGCGCTCTTTCGTCTTCCAGGCAATGCTCATCCCCCTGGGCAGAGTCACGCGCGGAAAGCGCCGCTTCTCCACGTCCTTCTTCTTCGCGCCTCCGCGCAGGGGCCGCCAAAATCCCGGTTGCGGAAAAGGAAAGGCCACCTCCACTTCGCACATCTGGGCGCCCAGAGTGCGTGTATTCACGATCTGGGCCTCCACGGGGCTTGATCCCCGTCCGTTAATGAGCAGCAGCTTTTGTCCGCAGCTCACGGGAGCGCCCAGAATCAGCAGCCCCCCCTCGGAATTGGCTCTCACTGTTTGCGCTTCTTCGTAAAACGGGCTCTTGGTCGGACCATACCCGTACACGCAGATGGTCGCCAATGCGGTGCCATTCTCGAATTTTTCCTCGCCGGCGCCCAGCGGCATCTTTATATCCTCGCTCTGCTGTCCCTCAGGAATTTGTCCCATCATTGTTTACGTCCTTTCGCTGAATTTGACCCGCAGGCCGCTGCGCATCTCTACTCACGCCGCCTCTTAGCGCCGGTAGTGCGCGCGCGTGTAGGTGTATCCATAAACGTTCTGCTCGATGCTGTAGACCTGCGGCAACCACCAGAGCTTGCGCACCACGCTGTAGCGTGACGTGCGCATCTTGTGTCCCAGGAAAGCCGCGCCCATCGCGTAGGCCGTGGCATAAGCCGCCATCGCTGCAGGGTGGCCCAGCATCGGGCGGAGCACCGCGTTCTGCTCCTGAAATCCACCCATCCGGAAATCCTGTTCGGTCTGGCGGTAGTCCATCGTCTTGGCCGTGAGATCCAAGGCCGCCAGGGTCATCACCGGCTCATCTTTGAGCATGGCCACGATGGCATGCTGTCTCTTCGGGAGGACATCGGTGTGCTTCGGCTTGGCCGCCACCGCGTTGCAGAGCGAAGAGCTGATCAGGATGCATTCGATGATCATTGTCATTGTCCTCGGCTATAGATAAAGCAGGGCCGGGACCAATCGAATGCCAGCTATCTCACTGTAAATACGATAGATAGGCGCACGGTGCCGTGTGTAGAAATTACCCCGCTGTCCAAACCATGTCTGGTGTAAACGACGGCTACATCTCGGCCCCCGAATCACCGAGGCAAATCGCTAGGGGAAAGCACGCTAGAAACGGCGCGCCACGAACCAGAAGAGGACCAAAAGCAGGCTTGCGGACCGTTACTTCTACGGCAGGCCGCCGGCGCTAAGTACCCGCGCCGCATTGACGAAACCAGGGCAAATCGTCAAGCTTTACTCAGGCAGAGAGGGAATCCGCTCGGGCAGACGAGTATGAGCAATCTTCGAAAAGCGGCGCGACAATGCGCCTATTGCGGCAAGCCTGTCTTAAAGAATACGACGCACTGCCCTCATTGCCGCGAGGTCCTCCCGCAGGTGCGCGTCGCTCCCGCGGTAGTCGTATCGCGTGGAAATGAGCGCAGCCAAATCCTCCGCGGACTTCTGTACATGCTGCTGGCCGTTGTGGTCCATTATGTCCTTAAGCGCAGCGGCACTTTGAATCTTCCGTTTACCGTTCCACCGATCACTCTGTATCTCACGCCGGTTATGTTTCTCGGAGGCTTGGGCCTGGCGCTGTACGGCTTAATGACACGCGTTACGGCATAATCTCTGCTTTCGCCTAGCTCATTACTTTTGGCATTCGTCCGTCGAACGCTTGAAATTATCTTTCTCAGCGGTACGCTTAGGCGATTGCCGTTGACGCTCTGGCGTTAAGGCCGGCGCCCGTTATCTCGCCTGTTGAAGTTCTCGGGAGCAGCGGCGCAGTTCCCCTGGGGAGACAGCATGAAGCCGTGGAAAGCCGCCCTCGTAGTTGTGATCGGCCTGATCATAGCCAGCGGCGTCTACATAGGCATATTGATTCGGGGCGGCTTCAGCGCCCGTGAGAATCCTTCCTGGGCTGAAGCGTTTGCGGCGCGAATCGCCAGGAGACTGGCCGTCCCGGCGATCTACGCGATGAAGAATCCCTACCCCGCCACGTCCGAGAATCTCCACGAAGGAGAAGTGCATTTCGCCGACCACTGCGCCAGTTGCCATGGCAATGATGGCAGCGGAGATACCCTTTTCGGACGAGGCCTTTACCCCAAGCCCCCGGATATGCGCACTTCCGAAACACAGCACAAGAGCGATGGCGAACTTTATTACACCATCGAAAATGGGGTGCGCTTGAGCGGCATGCCTGCCTTTGGCCCAACGGGACCCGCGCAGGATAAGGATTTGGGCACGAACGACGCCGAGAGTTGGAAACTTGTCCTCTTCATTCGCCATCTTCCGCAGATCACTTCGGAAGAGCTGGACGAAATGAAAAACCTCAATCCTAAAACCGACGCGGATCGTGCGGAGGAAGAGCAGGAAGAGCAATTCCTGAACGGCAGTGAGCCGCCCCCATCGCCGGCGGGGCATCACCACTAGCCTGCTTTTCTCCTGAGCTATTTTTGCACCGATTTAACACTCCCAGCCATGCAAGCTGTATATGATCCCGCCTTAGTTAGAGCAGAATCGGCTTATCTGCCGCACATAACGCAATAGGGAGCGTTCGCGGCGCAGCATCAACCGGCAGAAATCAAAGAGTGTCAGTGGAAGGGAGCCCAATATGTGGGAGGCGCTGGAGCAGGTAGGTTGGATCAAAACTCTCGGCAGCACGGGCTGGATGTATGTGACCGTTTCGGTAACGCATTATCTCGGCATCTTCTGGTGCGTCGGCTCGGTGGCCCTGGTGGATTTGCGGGTCATGGGCCTGGCCGCCAAGAAGCGGAACGCCGGGGAACTCGCGAAACAGCTTTTTCCCTGGGCATGGATCGCATTCGCGCTGGCCATAATCTCCGGCTTCCTGATGTTTGCAACTGACGCCGGCGATTGGGCGCCATCGCGAGTCTTCCATGTGAAGTTGGCGCTGATCACCACTTCGGTCGTGTTCGCCTTGATCGTTCAGCGGGAGGTTCCCAAATGGTCGCAGGCTCCCGAGATTCCCAAGGTGGCCAAGATTATTGCGCTGATCTCGCTTGTGTTGTGGATCGTCACCATCCTTTCAGCCTCGGAAATTCCGGCGCTTGAAGGGCTCGGATAGTTGCGCACCTGAGACGCGCGGAGGATTGAGTCTATGCATGACATTGTCGTTGCATTCGCGAAATGGTGCGAGGCTACTCCGTGGGGCGTGATGACGCGCGAATCCATCTGGGCATACCCAGTGGTTCAGCTCACCCATTTCACGGGGCTCTCGCTTTGGCTGGGAACGAACTTCGCCCTGGATTTGCGCCTGCTCGGTATAGGCAATCGCAAAGCTACCCCGGCGCAAGTGGCGCAAGACCTCTTCATATGGAACTGGATCGGCTTTGCCATCGTGCTCACCGGCGGCTTCATGCTCTTCTCGGGAATCGCCACCGCGTTTATCGAAAATATCGCCTTTCAGTGGAAGCTGGGTATGTTCGTTCCCCTGGCGCTGCTCTGGCACATTTTCGTGCAACGCAAGGCGCGCGTCTGGGGAAAAACGATTGACGCTCCGGGAATCGCCAAGCTCGCGGCTCTCACGGAAATTCTCCTGTGGCTCTGCGTGATTACTGCGGCCGTGGAGATTCCCAACCACTAGACTCACGGCAACGCGCGTAGTCCTTACGGCGTCGTCCAGGGGCACAACGCCCGATTCCTCTGGAAATGACATCCGGATCTCCAAAGCTTAGAATTGGTCAGAGGTCCAAATAGATGAAAGCCCGCCTTCTGCTTCTGGTTTTCTGTATTGCGCTGGTCCCCGCCATCCTTCTGGCTCACGGAGACGAGGAACACGTGATGGGCACGGTGGCCACTGTGGCCAAGGACTCCATCACCGTGAAGACGGGCGCCAATGGCCTCGTGACCGTAGCCGTTGTGCCTCAGACCACGTTCACCAAGAACAAAACTTCCGCCAAATTAGCGGATCTGAACGTTGGCGATCGCGTCGTGATCCACGCCAAGGAGCCCACCGAAGGCAAACTCGTCGCGGATACCGTGCAGTTCAGCACACCCGCCGCGAAAGCCGCTCCCGCCGCCGCAAAGCCGCAGGCCGCGCACTAACGCCGCGCCGACTCTGCGGCAACAACCGCTGCGCTGAGTTCCCGCGCAGGGTCGAGAAGACCCACACCTCCCGCTCATCGTCGAATACGAGTGAACGTTCAGCCTGTAGACTTCGGGGAATTTGCTTTTTGCCGCTGAAGGTGATCGACGCACGCGTGCTGGGCGAAGGCTTCGTCGCGTCGCAAAAGAAACTCCCGCGCCATATCTTCCGGATTTTGGTCTACGGGAGGACGCGGCGGCCGGAAGACCCAACTGCAATCGGAACAACCCAACAGGCCCGACTCTTCGCTCCAAACGAGTTGACGCATGGTGAACGGGTTCGCCGCCGGTGCTCGCTCAAATTTAGGCGCTGGCCAGCTTGGCGATGCCCGAAGCCAACAGCCCCTTGGCCATGTCGATCTTCGTGGCGTTGTATTTCAGCGGCGCCGCATTCGTCAGCGCAGCGGCCAACGCCCCGCGCGTCAGGTCCGTGTTCAGCGTCTTGCCCTTCAGATAAGCTTCTATCGCCGCCTCGCGCCAAGGCTTGCCCGCGATCCCGCCAAACACTACGCGCGCATCCTCGATGGTGTCGCCCTGCATCTGCACGCTCATCGCCAGCGAGGCCATGGCAAAGTCCCACACGCCGCGCGGCCGCAGCTTCTCGAACGAAGCTTTGAACCCGGGCTTCGGCGCCGGTATGGTCACTTCCGTCAGAATCTCGTTGAACCGCAGCACATGCGACTGCAGCCGTCCGTCCACCATCATGTCTCCGGGCACCAACTGCTCGATGGTCATCTCCTTCACGCCAAACGGCGTGGCCACCTTGGCTTTAGCATCATGCGGAATCAACGCCGTCGCCAAGTCTCCCGGATAGACGGCGTAACACAATCGCCCGCCCATCGCCGAGTGGTAATAGCTGTTGTCCCCGATCGCTCCGTAGCAGATGTAGCCGCCATTGCGATAGCAGGAATAGCCGCCGCGCAGATACTGGCACCACACCTGCTGCAACATGTCTCCGCCCACCGTCGAGGCGTTGCGCAACTCCGGCGAGGAGATCTTCTGCACCGCCGTCACCAGCATGGGATACCGCTTCGCCAGTAGATCGGACTCGGCAACTTCACCGAGCTTCGTGAGCGCACCAATCTGCACGCCCCCCTGCCCGTCTTCCTTGATGTAGCGCAGGCCGTCGATCTTCTTGATATCCACCAAAAACGTCGGCGCCACCTCGATGCGGTTCTTCAACTGAATCAGCAGGTCGGTGCCGCCGGCGTACACGCCGGCTTGCGTCCCGTGCAGCGAAAGGATCTGAATGGCTTCCTCGACGCTCGAGGGCCGGTAAACCGAGATCGGCTTCATACGATTCCCCCCTTGGCTCTCAAACCCGCTAAAATTTTATCCTTCGTGATGGGATGCTCCCGAACGCGCACGCCGCACGCGTTGTAAATGGCATTGGCCAGCGCCGAGGGCGCGGCGCCTATGCAAGTCTCCGCGAAGCCTTTGGAGCCAAAGAACCAGCGCGGCTCTAAGCTGTTCACGAATACGTTGGTCTGCTCCGGCGGCTCCATGATCGTGGGCAGCCTGTACGATAAATAGCCGACGCTGTAGTGGAACGTTCCCGGAAATTCGCGGTCCCACGGAATGCCGTCCGTAGCCATCTGCGTGCTTTGGATCAACGATCCATGCTGATCGGCATTGGCCAGGAGCGGGTTCATGACCTTGCCTGAGTCTTGCGCGTACACCGCGTTGACGTAACGCCAATCGCCCGTCCAGGTGTCCACTTCGACCTCGGCAAAGCAAGTCCCGATGCCGCGGTTCAGCGCCCTGCCGATGGCCCCGGGATGCAGGCACCGGCCGGCCTGCTTGATGCTCCCCTTGTTGGCTTTGACAAGCTCCGCGAAGGTTACCTTTTTCTTAGGTTCTTCCGTCGAGGAGATCACGCCGTCTCGCACCTGAAGCTTGGCCGCATCCACCTTCAGTGCGTTGCTGGCGCGGCTGAACAGGTCCTTGCGCATCTTGTCCGCGGCGTTGCAAAGCGCCCCGCCTTGCAGTTGTGTTGTCAGGCCGCTGTGCCAGGGAGGCGCCGACGGAGCTTGCTCCGAATCTCCCCAGATCAAGCGGATATGATCGAGAGAGGTGAACCCGAGGATTTCGCCCACTTGGATGGACATAGAGGTGCCATGGTTCGTACCGCTGTCGGGCTGGGCGAAGTGCATTACGATCTGCCCCTCAGGGTTCAACTCCAATTCCGCGTTAAAAATGTCCCCCTCGCCGCCAGGATTGACGTTGCCCTGCCTCTTGTTTTTCGCCAGCACCCAATCGTAGCCCGGCTCGCCTTCCTGGTAGCCCACGCGGCCGGCATGGTGCTGGGACATCGCCACTCCGAGCCCGCGCTTGAACCTTCCCGGGTTTCCGCCGGGCACGGAATTTCTCTTGTCCCATCCTATGGCCTTGGCGCCCTCTTGCAGCACTTCCACCGAAGCATAGGAGTCGTAGTGCAGGAATCCATTCTCCGTCTCGGGCATCTCGGTGATCGTCGGACCACCCTGCTTGAGAGCCACCTTTGTTCCCGGCTTTTGCACGTTCATCAGGCGGAACTGCACCGGGTCCACGCCCACCGCTTCGGCCATTTCATCCATCATCTGTTCCCAGGCCCACTTGAACTCCTGCTGGAAATTGCTCCGCGACGAACCCATGACGATGGCATTGGTTCGATAGAGCACGCCGCTCTCTCTCCAGTTAGGGACCACATGGAGGTACAGCTCGGAGCGGCCGCCTCCTCCCTCTTGCACTCCTCCCTGGTTCGCGCCCATGCTGACGTGGAACTCGCGCTGGCATACGGTGATTTTTCCGTCCTTGGTCGCTCCCACCTTGAACTTGCTGAGCGTCTGCGGCTTGATTTGCAGAAATGCCAGCTCCTGATTCTTGGGAAGCATTAATTTCGCAGGCCGGCCAGTCTGCTTGGCGATGTAGGCCACCCAAGCGTAGAACTTGTCGCCGGTGGGCAACGCCCCCCCAAAGGAGCCGCCATTCCATCTGTCGACGAAGCGTATGTTTTCCGGGGGGATGCCCAACTTTTTGGCTGCATTATTTCGCGAATTATAAATCGACTGGCCCATGCCCCAGATCGTCACCTTGTCGCCATCCCACTTGGCAACGCACCCATTGGGCTGCATAGGCACCGGAATCGCACCCGAAAAAGAGTAGGTAAACTCCTTGACGATATCCGCCTCGGAAAAGGCCTTGTCCACTTCGCCCCATTCAAACAGCGTCTTGACGACACCAGGTCGTTCCCTGCCATTAATCGTGAGTGTCAGGTCCGGCGCATTCGGCGCCGCGGCTTGCTCCAGGTTGGACGCGAAAGGAAGAATGTCGTATTCCGCACGGATTGTCTCAACAGCGTCCTCAGCTTGATCCTCGGTGTCCGCCGCCACGATGGCCACAACTTCGCCCTGAAAGAAGAGTTCTGTGGGAAAGGGATAGGTCTTCGGCGCATTCGCTGCCGTCAGGACGTAGGCCACGCCGGGCATCTTCTCCGCTTTCGAAACATCCAGCGCCTTTACCCGAGCCCTCGGGTGGGGGCTAGTGAGCAGCTTCACCCAAAGCATGTTGGGGAAATTGACCCGAGTGGCGTACTCGGCTTTGCCCGTAAGCCGCGGGATCCCCACTTCCGGCATGGCCGGATGTGGCTTGCCGATGATATTCAAATCTTTCGGCGGGTAGCCCTGCCACTTCCGCGTAACGAACTTCTGGTCGCCTTCCACCAGCGTGTCTTCCGGGCCGTGTCCCCCGCCGGTCGAGAAGTTCCGCACCATGGGCTGCTCGATGATGATGCATCGCTCCGGTTCGGCCACAATCTTCTGTTTGGTCGTCGGCTTGTCGCTCATGCGATTTCCGCCTCCCCTCGCAGCACCTTGCCCGTATCCACGACCGTGCGAATGATCGCCGCATAGGCCGCGCAGCGGCAGATGTGCCCGGCGAGCGCCGCCTTTACCTGCTCCACCGTGGGATTAGGGTTCTTGTCCAAAAGCCCCTTCGCCGTCACTTCCCATCCCGGCGTGCAGAATCCGCACTCCGCCGCCGAGTACAAATGCGCCACGCGCTGCAACGGATGCAGGTTCTTCTCATCCCCCAATCCTTCCACCGTGAAAATCTTCTTCCCCACCGCCTCCATCGCCAGCGTATGGCAGGAGTAAAAGGGCGCCCCATCCATCAACACGCTGCATGCTCCGCAACTGGCGCGGTTGCAGCTGCGATTCGTTCCCGTCAAGCCCAGCTTCACCGCGATCACTTCCCACAGCGTGGTTCGCGCCTCATATTCCGCCTGATAGTTCTTGCCATTCACATTGAACGTGCTCGTCTCCTTGGTCATCGCGGTGGGAATATCCAGAGGAGACGGCCTAGGCGCGGCCGCGACCGGTTCGCTGGCCGCCACCACCGCGCTGACGGTGGTGGTCAGCGCCGCCGCGCCCACTCCCGCAGCCTTCATGAAATTCCGGCGAGAATATTCCATCGTGAAACCTCCTCAAACTCGTGCGCAGTATTCAAACCCGTATTCAAACCGATGAAAGGCCCGGCCAATGAGAGGCCCGCCAATGAGAAACTCGGAAGATGGGAAGCGAACCGCGTGATCTCCCATGAGAGTTCCCCGGGACGACCGGCTGCAGGAGCCCTGTCCGACGACATGTGAAGATGCCAAAAAGCCATCCGCAAAGGTAGAATTTTCCTGAGCCTTATCTACGCTTATACTACGTCACTGTCAAGCCGATATGTCTCGAGTACGCCGGCCGGCTCGAATGACGTCAAGACGCCTTGTCGCCCCAGCGCTTCGCTCGTGCGCGAGCTAATCCGAGGCACGCGGCGATAAGAGCGGGTGCCGATTTGGCCTTGACCCGGGTTGGCGGCCGCAGGTATAAGGATCGCGGCTGCCCGAGGCGGGGCTGTAACGGGAGGGACCTCATGAGGAATTATTTCTACGGCTCGCTGAGTGTTGCCGGGTTGCTGCTCGCGGCGCTTCTGAGTTTCGGACGCTCCAGCGCACGCGCCCAGAGTTCCGGCGCTGCCGCAAACGTTCAGCCCGTAGGCACCATGAGCGACGTCATGGTCAGCATGGTCTATCCCGCGGCCAACAATCTCTTGCTCTCGATCTATCGCGGCGGCCCGCAGGACGATAAAGATTGGACGGCCGCTAAGCACAACGCAGTGCTGCTCGCCGAATCCGGAACCGTGCTCCTCGCACGCGGCCCCGCCGGTGGACAAGGTAACTGGGTGCAAGATGCCAGGATGCTCGTGGATGCGGGCGCCGCGGCTTACAAAGCGGCGGGCGCCAAAGATACCAACGCTTTCCTCGCCGTCGCGCAACCGCTCAACGCGGCCTGCACTACCTGCCACAAACAGTATCGCGCCAACGTTGCTACGCCCGACGAGCGCGTCGGCCCCGATCACCAGCCCGCCGAATAGTTTTGGTCCGTGGGTGCCGCACCTCTTTTTCTAAAGGTGCGCTTTCTTTCCAAGCGTTGGCCTCCACGCTGCTAGTGCTTCGCCGCAGCCCGCTACAGCTCCGGTCATTGGACTTAAAGTGGCTTCCAGAATGAGCACTTGCAGAAAACACCTGCGGCGGTAGAATCCCTCAACTCCATGCAGATCATTCATGCCGTTTTGCTCGAACCGGTCGGATGCCTGGCCGAATTTCCCGCCCGGGAATTCGACGAGATCGCCGCTCGCCTATTCCACGAAACGTCCGTCCATTCCTCGGGCAGCGAGGCGTTTTGGCGGGTGCTCAATCTGCTGGAAGCCTCGGGCCAATCTCTCGATCCCTCCCAGCAAAAGCTGGCCGAAGAGCTAGAGGTGCGAGCGGTAGATCAAGTCGAGATCTACGAAGATGTGGTGCCCGCGCTTTCTGAATTGAAGGGCATGAACATCCAGATGTTCCTGGCGTCTTCCCTTTCCGGCGCCGCGGTAAGCCGCTTCCTGGAGAGGTTTCCGGTGCGGGAATTTTTCTCCGCGATTTGGGATCGCGGAAGCGCCGGCGGCGTGAAAGCGGTACCACTAGCCAAAGCCATGCAAACTGCGTCGCTTCAGCCGCAGCACGTCATCGCTCTGGCCGACACCATGGAAGGATTGGTAGTGGCGCGCGACCTCGGCGCCAACTCCATCCTTATGATCAATGATTACGAGCAAGGCAGGCGCTTGGCGTTATATGCGCCAAGCGGTGGAATTGTCTCATTGAAAGAACTGCCCGACGCCATCCGGCTCGTTGCCGAAAGCGCGAAAGCGCCACGAAGCTGATCCGGCGCTCACGCGCTTCTGCGTAAAGAAGCCCTCTACTTGCCGTCGGTGCCGCTCTCTTCGTTGCTGCCGATCGAGTCGTTATAAGCCTTGAATTCGGAGGGAGAACAAATCATCTCCTCTTGATATTTATTCCAGATGTCAAGGCTCTTGGGCTGCAGCTTCATCGGAAATTTATTCATCGCGATCCATGGCTTGGTGTACATCACCGGGTCGTCGATGGTGACGGTCCACTCCATGTCGTTTAAGTCCACGCGGTGAAACTGCTCTTCGATTTTTGCCTGGTCGCTGATCGGCCGTCCGGTCTCATCCAGCCACGCTTTTGGTTCTCCCATGATGCCGATCGTTTGAACGTCCAGCGTAGTGTCGTCAATCCATTTGCCCACCGAATATCCATACCAACGCGGTCCCGGAATGTCGTCAGGCTTCGGCAGTTCCTGGTCCAGCCAGATCGAGCGCCATCTCTTCTCGTATTCGTACAAGAGCACGATTTCCCGATCGTTCTGTATGAACTGCTCGTAGCGGATCTGATAAAAGTCAGCGCGAGGAAAACCCAGTGGATCGCAGGAATTCCTCGGATCGTCGCTGGCCGTGGTGGGGAAAACCGCTCTCTGTCCATAAAGCGGTTTGTGCGCCTCCATCGTCTTCAGGCCCAGTGGAGTATAAGGCTGTGAATAGAGAGGTCCGCCGGACGCCACGCCGCCCGCCTGAATTCCCGCTCCCGGCCCCCGGGCAGGCGCCCAGATTCCTGAGAGATCATGCTTCGGAGCGGGAGGACCGGAAGGCTTCAGACCCTGCCCGTCGGGCGCACGAGCGCCACGCCCGCGCCCTCCCTCCTGCTGCCCCTGTTGCTCCGCCCCTCGGCCCTCGCCCTGTTGCGAGAATGCTACGCGAGTCAGCCCCAAAGCCACGAATACCAGTAATCCGATCAGGACAAAACGATACCGCATGCGGCGTCCCCCTTCCGGCGACTGAACCATCCACTGCTGCGGGCTACTGCTGCTGATTGACGTATTGCGTGTTCAGAGTCCTTCCGTCCGGAAACACCACTTGCACGATGCGCCCGACCGGCTTGCCGCTCTTCACCGGATTCACCGTAATGGTGATCTGGTCCCCGATCTTGATGGAGTGCGCGGTCCACCCTCGTTCCACCATGTCGGCCGGATTATTGATCTCCGCCGACCAATTCACGACGTTGCCGCTGTCGTCCTTAACGTCAAACTTCAGGATCGAATGGGGATTCTGCCAGCGCCAGTCCGTAACCACACCCTTCAACACCAGCTTCTTTTGCATGTCCAGAGCGGCGTTCCCATGATGCGCGAATAGCGGCAGCGAGAAAGAGATTCCGACAGTTAAGATTAGAGCCAATAAAGACCTGCGTTTCACAGGTAACCTCCTCTATCGAGCGGTCCGACGAGCATAAGAAAACTTTCGAGAAAACTACGACAACTTTCCAAAAGGGTCAAGAGCTGCCGGCTTGGACCATCGCCGGCGTGACCGACCCAAAGCCCGCACGCACACTTACTTAGACGGCTCGCGCCACTCCATCGTTACGTTGCTGCGCACTTCTGTCTTTTCGTTGCGGCGCTAGAACGTTAGCTTCAAGCCGAACTGAATATGCCGCGGCCCGCCCGATCCCGACACCGGATTGGAGGCATCCGGCGTTTCAGTAGCCACGCCGAAATTCGCGTTTCCGGAAGAGGGATTGGTGCCGGCGGCCTGTGTTCCGCCTCCGTTGCTCGCAGCCGCGAAGTCAGCCCGGTTGAAAAGGTTAAAGAACTCCACGCGGAACTGGGCGCTATAGCGTTCCTTGAAGTTCCATATCTTGGAGACCGACATGTCCGTATTGTAATAGCGCTGCCCACGGAAGATGCCCCTATAGGCATCGCCGTCTGTTCCGTAAGCGGGAGGCGTCAGAACGCCGCCATTTTGGATGAAGCAGCTGCTATTGGCCAGCGCGGCGAGAGCCAACTGCCCCTTCGTTGTGCCGGGACCGCCGTAGGGAGCCGTCGCGGCATTCTGGCAGGCTGCTTGTATCGCCGTGCCTGCGTAGGCTGCGGAGGTATAGGCAGTGCAGCCCTTACCCGCTCCATAACAGGGAATCGGAGTCGTGGTGACGTTGAACGCCGAGGGAGGCCCCAGGAAATTCCATTGCTGCGTGGTACCAGGGCCCAATTCGCCGGTGCCGAGATAATCCACGGAACTATCGCTCGGGCTCCAGGGCAACCCGCTCTGCAAAGTTACGATCCCGCTCACGGCCCAGCCTTGAAGCATCTGCCCTGGCGACTTCATTCCAGGAATGTTATAGGTCGGCGAAAAAGTAAAGCGGTGCCGCAGGTCGGAGGCGCTGTTTCCATAATTCAAGAGCAAATTGTTCTTGTCGGATACCACCGTGTTGCTGCCCTCGATATCGTTGTCGGTTTCGCTCAGCGCATGCGAGTAGGTATAGCCCGCCAGAAACGACAACCCGTGGTAGTTGCGCCCTTGCAGCGTTGCCTGCAAGGCGTCGTAGTTGGAGACGTCTCCGTTTGTAGCGTACGCGATGTAACTGAGGTATGGGAACTCGCTGCGGTACGCCCCGGCAGCAGTCGCATTTGTGGATACCGCGCCGGTCACCGTTTTGTTTCCGCCGCAATTGGCATAGGTCGGCGCACTCGCCAGACAGTAAGCCGCGGGCGTCAGTCCCCCCAGCGCCGAGCTTGGCGTGTTCCAGCCGGTACCGAGCGCTGGCTGGTTCAGGTCGATCTGGGCCTGTTCATCCGCGCCGTGGTTCCCGACATACGCTACGTCCAAAGTCAGTTTGCTAGTGATAGCGCGCTGAATGTCCAAATTCCACTGAACGGAATAAGGATCGCGGAAATTGGGGTCCACCGCAGATGTAGGACACGGCCCGGTAGCTACTCCAGTCGGGGCACATACCTGCCCGGTGTAGGCAACTCCTCCGATCGTAGAGGCGCCAACAGTCGGGAATATAGGACCCGCCTGGGTCCAATTCAGCTCGCCCGGAAGAGTGCCGCATTGGCCTGCCGTTGAACAGCTGAGCGAATCGATGACCGAGGTATGGGCGCTGGCCGCCGTTCCGCTGTTGTTCGGCCCGATCAGCACAGGATTCGCGGCGGTGCCACCGAAGAAGCTCGCCCCGAAGGGAGAGCTGCTGATGAAGGATTTTATGAGCGCGCCGTCTCTAAAGACGCCGGCTCCAGCGCGGACGACAGTCTTCCCATTGCCCTGCACATCCCAAGCAAAACCAACTCGGGGCGAAAAATCGCGGTGCGAGGCGTTGTATTCGGCGGAAAGCGGCTCCCCGGAGCCGAACTGCTCGATCGAAGGGGTCGTTGCCGGATTGACGTTGGGATTGAAATTTCCGTAATAGTTGCCGCGGATGACCGGAGCGCCGTAATACTCCCAGCGCAATCCCAGGTTCAGGGTCACCCGGGGAGCGATCCGCCAGTCATCTTGAACGTATGACCCGAACCAGTGACTGCGAGCCTCTTCGGTGGGATCGCCGGTTAAGATCGAGCCGGTAAGTGGCGAACCCGCAACGAAGGTTTCCAAGGACTGGAAAGTGGCAACACCCTGAGCTCCGGTATAAGTGTCCCCGTCCAGAACTACATCGATATACTCGAAGCCAACCTTGAATGTGTGCTTGCCGCGCAGATACGAGACGCTCTCCACGAAATCGGCATCGCCCTCCGGCCCGCGGATTGACGAGCGCGGCCCGGCCCCTAATTCCATTGTGGAAAGATTGCTGATCGTGACATAGGGAAACCCGCCATACAGGGGGTTGGTCACGCCCGTGTTGATTGCATAACCGGATGGCCAAGGCGCGTTGGCAGGCATGTTCTGGTCCGCGTACGCGGTGGCGTTGTTCATATAGACATAGCCAGCTCTGAAATCGTTAACCAAAGTGGAATTCGGAGTCCAAGTCCAGCTCCCGTCATATTGCTGCACATCGTTGACAGCGACGGTCTCCCACTGCGGTTCGATTTGCTGCGTCTGGGAATTCGCTTGGGCGTTTGATTTGGAGACGAAATACATGCCGCCCACGTGATGGTGGGAATTGATGATGTAATCGGCCTTGAAAAGGCCATTGTTCAGCGGCCCCGTAGTAACCAAAGGAGGGTTCAGCGTTCCCGTCGTTGAGAAAGGGAACACATTCTCGAACGAGGATGAAGAAGGCGTAACTGTACAACTACCTGTGCTGCCTGTGGCGAAGTTGCCGAGGCCCGCCAATTGTGCGCTCAGCGGACTCACACCCCCATTCCCGGGCAGTTTGAGAAAATTACATATATTCACCATATTGGTGCTGGCTTGGGCCTGCGCCAAAGTGGCTGGCGTTACCCCCGTGCCCACGTCCACGGGGATGGTGACCTGGGATGGATCTCCGGTCGAGAGCCGCAGTCCCTCGAAACCCGCGAACCAGAAAAGCTTATCCTTGATGATTGGTCCACCCGCGGTCGCGCCGAACTGCTCCAATGTCGCCGGATTAACGGCGCCCGTAAAGTAGTTCGCCGAGTCCGTGGCGGCGCCGTCTCGTCCAAACGCGTAGGCCGTTCCGTGGATGCTGTTGGTGCCCGACTTCACTCCTACGTTGACGATGGCCCCGTCCCTAAAGCCATATTCCGCCTTCGGATTCTGCTCGGTATTGAACTCCTGAATGGCGTCGATGGGCATCAGGGAGTCCGCATCCCCAGTTCGGTAGGTGGCATTTAAAATGTCGGAGCCCTGGGCCTGGGCCATTCCGGCGATACCGTCCACGCGCAACTGGTCGTCGGTGTTGCGCCGGCCATTGGTTTGCGGCCCGGCGGCGCTACCGCCTCCCACGCTGGGAACCACGCCCGGGCGCAGTTGGAGCAGGCGGTCGAAATTACGGCCATTCAATGGGAGGGCGTTGATCGACTCGTTGCTTACCGTTCCACCCAAGGTGGCATCGGTAGTGTCAATCGAAGGAAGCTCTCCTGTGACCGTAACGGTCTGGGTCTGCTCGCCGGGCTGAACCACCAGATCAACGCGGATGTTTTGTCCCACCTCTACCAGCACGCCGGGGTGTTCCACCGCCTGGAAGCCTTTGGCTTCCGCGCGGACCGTGTATGTGCCAGGAGTGAGGTCGTTGGCAACGTATTGTCCGGCGCCATCCGCGGTTAAAGTCCGCGTAACGCCGCGAGCGACATCGGTCACAGTGACCACAGCGCCAGCGACGGCGCCTCCAGTCTGGTCAAAAACGCCTCCCTGGATGGTGCCCTGACTGCTCTGCGACAAAAGAGGAAGACTAAGGAAAAGAATAGCCAAGCCCAGTGCGAGCCACTGCCAACCGCCGGATATTTTTGCAGAGATATAACGACGCGATCTCAGATCACTCACAGAACGCCCCTTTCAATTTCATACTTCTAAGCATCGAACGGACGAACAGCTACCCCAAAACGTGGACGAATTAATGCCATGGATTGCCCTGAGTGTCAAGCTAACCGCATACCAAGCCGTATGGCTTGGCGTGGCTATTCAGGTTGTTGGAGTGCCTGTGGCGCGCAGGCTTAGTCGCCTTTGGCCCACGCAAGTTGCGCTTCCCCGCACTCGATGTGAACCGTGGCAAAGCGGTCGACTTCGTCTTTGCCAACCACAAAGGGATGGGGATCGCCCGGCTTTCGCGATTTCAGGGCCTCGATCTTCTCGAAGGTGTTGTCGTATTCGGCGTGGGGATGAACCAGCGTGTCCACGCCAGCCTTATCCTCGATCTCCTTGAAGCGCTCAGATGAGGCCACATAGCCCTTCATCATGGTCTGCGTATCCGGCCACATCTGAACGCCTTCCTGCACGATTCTCACGTAGTCCCCGCCCCACATCCCGGCCATGTGCTTTTGCTTCCCATCTTTCACGGGGAAAATGAGCGAAACATTTCCCGGCGTCGATGTCGGCGTGGAGTAGATCGTGACGGTGGTGTCCCCCAACGTCACCTTCATCCCGTCTTTGGCTACGATATCCTTCATGGGCTTCAGTTCAGCCGGCGTATTGTCCTTCGCCAGAAGATCATAATCGACCTGAGACATGACGATTCGCGCGGAAGGGACCATCTTCTTGAGCGGATTGATTCCCCAAGACTGGTCGGAGTGGGAGCGTACGATGATGGCGTACTTAATATTCGCCGGGTCGAGGCCAAAGGTTTTCAATTCGTTCACGAGATCTGGGGTTACCCACGGGAAGTTTGTATTGAGCAGGATGATCCCCTTGGAGGTGGTCAGCGCCCACGTGGACTCTGTCTGCGTGCCAATATAATAGAGGTTATCGAACACCTTGGCGGGCGGGACGTACCATTTATCGTGCGCCGTCGCTACCAATTTTCCCTTCTCATCAGGCTCGCCAGGGCCAACTGCCGGAGGCTTTGCATTTGCTCTCGGCTGACTGCAAACCAGCTTGAATAAGCCATTAAAACTATCCCAAGGCTTCGCATCCGCGCTCTTGGGGGATACGGCTTCCTTGGCCGCTGCCACATGAGTCTGGGCCACTGACGATTGACCCGCGGCGTCCTTGGCGACAACAGTCGCCAGCAAAATAGTGCAGAATGCAAATGCCCAATACTTCATAACGAAAGCCTCCTGAGTGCCCTAGTAGCGAATGCTTATTGTGAAATGACCCTGTGCAAGGTGACACCCGAACCCCTTCCGAGTCAACCGAATTTTCTTCCACGCGTACGTCGCCCTGCACCGGTTGTGCCGTCGCTTGAGAGCTTCGCGGGCACTTTCCGCTACGGCGCGAAGCAACAAGCGCGGCAGATCGAGCGTTAAGTTCCTGGAGCCGCTCTCCGATAAGCGGGAATTATGAGCTTGTGACCCAGGTCACAGCAATAATGTTGTCCGTGATGGATAAAGTCAGCGTACCGGTTGCCTGTATCGCGAAAACGCTTCATGAGGAAGAGACACAGAGCTAGATTGGCGAAGGCAGCTCAACCGAAGAGGAGAAACTGCATGCGCTTGGCGAGGTCTACAATGTTCAGATTGCTTAGTTACGATGGGCTGCGATTCGCAGCGCTGTTTTTGGCGGCGGTTTCCGTAGGGATGGCACAACAAAGCCAGCAGAAGGTCGACAAGGGGTCAGTTGAAGGCAAGGAATGGTTCAGGAGCTATTGTTCCTCCTGTCACGGAGAAGACGCCAAAGGTCACGGCCCTGTCGCGCAGGCGCTCAAAGAGCCGCCGCCCGATCTGACTACTCTTGCAAAACGCAATAACGGGAAGTTTCCGGCAGATTACGTAAAGAAGGTGCTGGAGCACGGCATAACCGCGCCAGCTCATGGCAGCACTGATATGCCTGTATGGGGTCGCACATTCGCGCAGGTTAACGCTCGCGAACTGATTCAATTTCTAGAGTCGGTTCAGGCAAAATGAAGCTGGCTTTGCCACTTGAATTCCTGAAAAACGGCGGCGAATGGCTCTAGCCGATACTTTGGGGTGGAGGAACTCATGTCTGTCCGCTACACGCTTGTATTGGTCGCGTGTCTGCTGTCCCTGCCGTCGGTCGGCGCCGGCAAGCAAAGGCCGGTGGATCAGTCACAATCTCTGTCTGCTTCCCTGACGGCAGGGCGACAGCTGTACCAGGAACATTGCTCTGCCTGCCACGGCGCCGATGCAAAAGGCCATGGTCCCGCGGCAGGCACGCTCAAGAGACCTCCCTCCAACCTCACTACGTTGTCCATGCGTCACGGCGGCAAGTTCCCCTATGACTACGTCTCCAACGTCTTGCTCTTCGGGTCCGATCACCCCTCGCACGGTTCGGTCGAAATGCCCACTTGGGGATTCATTTTTCGCTACCTCGACAACCAAAACGAGGCCCTGGTACGCCAGCGTATCGCCAATCTCTCTGGCTATTTAATGTATGTGCAAATAGCTCCGCAATCGCCAGTGCAACCTGCTCCCACACATCAATAATCCCGGCGCCATCACTAAAGCTGTCTCTCCGGTACCTTGCATCACCGGGTAAGCGGATTTATCGGCTGGAGTTTCCGTCTGGCCGGTCGGGTTGAGGCTGGCGAATGAAGTAGTGGGATTTGTCCAAGCCCGCCGGCACCGCGATATCAAAAAAGCCCACCATCATTTCGTCGTAGGTCTGATCGCCCCAATGAACTGCGGCGTCCGGATCAGGATTGTGCGGATTCTTCCGCGAATTGTCGTAGGTAGCCACAGCTTGGAGTTCCGTGCCTGCCTTGAGGAAACGCGGCGAGGCCAGCCGGTAGCTCAATTGCCAATAGAAATCGTAATTGACCCGCAGCAACATCTCCGCGGGTCCACCGGAATTTACGATGTTGTACTCGAAGCTCTTTCCGCGCAGGTGCATGTGCGGAAAAAAGCTAAGCAGCAATGCATCGTTCGGCAGGGTCCCGTGCACCTCCACGCGAAAATCGTCCACGCCGGGCGGAATGACGAAGCGGCTGTTGGTTAGTTGTAAGGTCAGGACCCGCTGTTTCAGGGCTTGCTTGGCAAAAATCAGTCCGATGCTGGTTTGATCGGCAACTTCATGGCCGCGGGCTACGTAGTGCATCTGGAATACCAGATCCGAGCCGCGGGGAACAAATTTCGCCATTCCCTGCGGCCACTGATCGGGTGAACTCCCCGGCGCGTAGACGAGCAGAACGTCGCTGGTGGTGAATCCCGCATCGCGCCGGTCTTGTTCGTTCTCGAGACTCGAGGCTGTAAAAGGCACGCCGACCGGGGCGTGCCGCAGCCACTGCGAGTCTGGCGGCCGAACGTAGACCACCGCGTGGTGCACATTTTCACGGCGCAGCGGCCGGATCTCCGAGCTTTGCACCCATTTGTCTTCGGTGAAATTGGTGGGGACGATTTCATAGGTATATTCGACGTCGCCGCTCGCGGGGAGCAGCACCGGTTTGGGCATGCGAACCACCGCGTCGGGCGTGGGGATGTTCCATCCGCTCGTCCACCGGCGCGCCGGCGGAGCGTCGCCGGCGTTGCCAGTTGGCGCATTCTCCTCTGCCCACCGCACGAGCGTCTCGATCTCTCCGGCCGAAAGCGAAGGATCGTTCGCGAAGCGGCCAAACCGCGGATCGGCAAACCACGGAGGCATCTTCCTGGTTTCCACAGTTTGCTCGATCGCTCTCGACCACCTACGCGCTTGTTCATAGGTAACGAGCGGCATGGGCCCGATTTCGCCGGGCCGGTGACAGCTCTGGCAGTGCGTTTGCAAAATCGGAAGAACGTCCTTGTAGAACGTCGGAGCGCCGCGCGGAGTTGCGCTTTCAGGGGCACTTTCCCCCGCATTTTCTGCCGCACTTTTTATCGAAAAGGAATTGTTCTGTGTGCTTCGATCCTGCGCAGGATTGGGAGCAGGCAGCGCCAGAAAAATTGCCGAGCCTGCAACCAGGACAATAAGTGCTAGGGAGAGTTTCATACGATCGCGGGGAACCTTGGTCATTCTCACGCTTATCCGACAGAAATCCGGCGTCTTGGAAAAGTCGATAGTGCAACCCGCAAGCTGTCGAGGCTCTCAGTCAGACCCACATCAGATTAGCTGAGGTTGTCTCCTCTGACCTAGGCAAACCCAGGCCAAACCCCGGCTAAGCCTGTAGTATCTGCTGGCCGGGCAGGATAGCAGCCGGGTTGTCGATCCGCGCGACGATTGGTACACTCTCTGCGTGACATCCGGCCTGGGGAAGTTCGAGCCGGCCAAACGCGACGAGCGCGATTTCGAGCAGCCTTCCAAGCTGGATTGAGGCTGGCTGGCCTGCAGACCCAGGTAGCGGTATTGGAAACCGATACAAAACCGACACAGCGAGTTTTGGCGGTCCTGTAAGTTGTTGTGGGGACGTAGTTCAGTTGGTTAGAACGCTGCCCTGTCACGGCCTTTTAAGCCATCCTGAGGATCCCGCGACCACCAGCACCGAAACGCAGCACAGCGAAAACATCCTTTGTTTATGCGGCCTTGAAGCTACTCGCGCTTCCGACCATAGCGCACTTCTGCGCACCGAAGCACACTGAATCCCAAAACCAACCGACACCACTACCGACACCGACAAGCCGAGAGACGGCCATCGGACCACGCCAGGAGGAAGTCTTGATAGCAAGATTGGTCGCTCTGCTGGCCGCTAATTGCGTTCGCCGGCCATTCCAGAGGGGGAAAGCAGAAAGTCGCGCGACTTCGATTTGCGTTTTTCCACCACAAAGGGTCGCGCCAGTTGGGACAGGTCCACTCAATCCGCATGCCGCACCTACCGTGCCGAAAGGGGCCCCGATTTCTTCCTGACTGGGCTCGGATTACCTTCTGCGATCAGTCATGAAGGGCATTGCGGACAATCTGTTAGAAATCGACTGATTGGCGTGATCGCCCGTCGCGGTTATTTATCGGATTTGCCGCCGCCGGCGGGATCGGCGACTGCTTTCAAATAATCGATCACTTCCGAGGGTACGCAAAGCCGTTCGTCCAGATGCTGATTCGGCACCCATTTGAAATATTCAGTACCGAGCGTAAAAGGCTTCGTGTAGACATTCGGATCGTCGACCGTGACTATGAGCTGCAAATTATTGTGGTCAATGCGAGTGAATCGCTCCTGCACGTGTGCGGCGATGCTGTGCGGATAACCCGCGGCATTCAGCCATGTCTTCTCATCGATGCCCGTCGTGTCTACGACGAGAATGTTATCGCTTTCCCAGTGTCCCACCGAATATCCATAATAGCGCGGGTCCGGCGCGCCCTTCTCGGCCGCGCCCACGTTTTTCGGAAGCTCTCGTCCATCCATCCAGATTTCCCGCCATACCTGCTGGTAGGGATAAAGCGCCACAACTCGGTCAGACATAGTCGCGAATGCCATCTCCACGATCGTGTCGATCGCACTGCGCGGAAACCCCAGAGGATCGCATGTCATCGCCGTGGTGTCGTTCGTGCCCGCGGGGCCAAATTGGTCCAGACTCTTATTGGCGCTGAAGAGCCTTTGCCCCAAAGGGGTCATGGGAGGAACTTCTCCTCGCTTGAAATCCGGCACTCCGGCGCCGGAGCGAGGTCCTGCCCAGGAGCCGGTCAGATCGCGTACGGGCGCCGGACCGCCGGAGCCAACGACTCGGTTGTGGCCATCGTACTTCCACGGAGAACCTTGCTGAGCCTCTGGTTGCGGGTGGGCAGCCTGGGCCATTGCGATCGGGCAAAAGATAAATAATGTCGCCAAGCTGGCAATTGCACGAGCGATTAAACCGTACATTTTTGAGCTCTCCAAAGGCAAAGTCGGGCAAGTGTTTGCGGGTGCCAGAGATTAGTTCAGATCGCGGAAACCTATGCCGCTTTGAAGCACCTTATTATTTCTAAGAGAGAAGGCCGAGCGTCCTTCGCAGGGTAGACGTTACGAATCCGCCTCTCGAAAAATTTAGGCCGAGGCCAGCTTGGCGATGCCGGAAGCCAACAGCCCCTTGGCCATGTCGATCTTCGTGGCGTTGTATTTCAGCGGCGCCGCATTCGTCAGCGCAGCGGCCAATGCCCCGCGCGTCAGGTCCGTGTTCAGCGGCTTGCCCTTCAGATAAGCTTCGATCGTCGCCTCGCGCCAAGGCTTGCCCGCGATCCCGCCAAACACCACGCGCGCATCCTCGATGGTGCTGCCCTGCATCTGCACGCTCATCGCCAGCGAGGCCATGGCAAAGTCCCACACGCCGCGCGGCCGCAGCTTCTCGAACGAGGCTTTGAACCCGGGCTTCGGCGCCGGTATGGTCACTTCCGTCAGAATCTCGTTGAACCGCAGCACGTGCGACTGCAGCCGCCCGTCCACCATCATGTCGCCGGGCACCAACTGCTCGATGGTCATCTCCTTCACGCCAAACGGAGTCGCCACTTTGGCCGTGGCATCATGCGGAATCAGCGCCGTCGCCAAGTCTCCCGGATACACCGCGTAGCACAGCCGCCCGCCCATCGCCGAGTGGTAGTAGCTGTTGTCCCCAATCGCGCCGTAGCAGATGTATCCGCCATTGCGATAGCAGGAGTAGCCGCCGCGCAGATACTGGCACCACACCTGCTGCAACATGTCTCCGCCCACCGTGGAGGCGTTGCGCAACTCCGGCGAGGAGATCTTCTGTACCGCCGTCACCAGCATGGGGATACCGCTTCGCCAGCAGATCGGATTCAGCGACTTCACCCAGCTTCGTGAGCGCGCCGATCTGCACGCCGCCCTGCCCGTCTTCCTTGATGTAGCGCAGGCCGTCGATCTTCTTTATATCCACCAAAAACGTCGGCGCCGCCTCGATGCGGTTCTTCAACTGAATCAGCAGGTCGGTGCCGCCGGCATATACGCCGGCTTGCGTCCCGTGCAGCGAAAGGATCTGAATGGCTTCCTCGACGCTCGAGGGCCGGTAAACCGAGATCGGCTTCATACGATTCCCCCCTTGGCTCTCAAGCCTGCCAGGATCTTGTCCTTGGTGATGGGATGCTCCCGGATGCGCACGCCGCAGGCATTATAAATAGCGTTCGCCAACGCACCAGGGGCAGCTCCGAGTGCGGTTTCTGCGAACCCTTTTGATCCAAAGAACCAACGAGGCTCGAGGCTATTGATGAAGACATTAACTTGCTCAGGAGGTTCCATGATCGTCGGGACTCTGTACGATAAGTAGCCGACGCTGTAATGCCGCGTCCCTGCAAATTCACGGTCCCAAGGAATGGACTCGGTCGCAAGCGACGTGCTCTGCGCCAGCGACCCGTGCTGATCTGCGCTAGCTAGAAGAGGATTCATCACATTTCCGGCGTCGTTGCAATAGGCGGCCTTCACATAGCGCCAGTCACCAGTCCAAGTGTCTACTTCAACCTCGGCAAAACATGCACCCACGCCGCGGTTCATAGCCCGACCGATCGCTCCGGGATGAACACATCGGCCAGTCGTGTGTATAGAAGCTTTATTGGCTTTCACCAAATCTGCAAAGGTTGTTTTCTTTTTCGGGTCTTCCGTGGACGAAATTACTCCATCTCTGATTTGCAATGTCGCTACGTCCGACTTCAAAATCTGGCTCGCCCGGCTAAGAAGATCTTTCCTCAACTTGTCGGCCGCATTACAGAGAGCACCGCCTTGTAGCTGTGTAACCATACCGCTGTGCCAACCTGGGGCCGAAGGCGCAAGGTCAGAGTCACCCCATATCAACCGGATATGATCCAACGTGGTAAATCCCAAAATCTCGCCGACTTGGATCGACATCGAAGTGCCGTGGTTGGTGCCACTATCCGGTTGAGCAAAGTGCATCACTACGTTGCCCTCGGAATTCAATTCCAATTCCGCATTGAAGATGCTGCCGCCTTCCCCGCCGCCGGTTTGGTCGCGACTGCGGGCGACGATCCAATCGAAGCCCGGTTCTCCTTCTTGATATCCGACCCGCCCGGCATGGTGCTGGGACATGGCGGCTCCGAACCCGCGCTTGAACCGTCCTGGATTTCCGCCAGCTACTGGATTCCTTTTCTCCCATCCGATCGCCTTCGCCCCCTCCTGGAGCACCTCAACTGAAGCATAACAGTCGTAATGAAGTACTCCGTTTTCAGTCTCCGGCATCGGAACAATCGTCGGACCGCCTTGCTTAAGCGCCACTTTCGTTCCCGGCTTCTGGACGTTCAGCAGCCGGAATTGCACGGGGTCGACGCCCACGGCCTCAGCCATTTCGTCCATCATCTGTTCCCAAGCCCATTTAAACTCCTGCTGGTAATTGCTGCGCGACGGTCCCATCGTCATCGTGTTCGTCCGGTACATATAACCAACCTCTCTCCAATTGGGAACTACATGGAGATATAGCTCGGCTCTACCTCCCCCGCCGGCGTCGTTCGAAGTTACCGCCGGTATCTTCTCGCCCGAATTGACATGGAACTCCCTCAGACACCCTATGATTTTCCCGTCCTTCGTCGCTCCGACCTTGAACTTAATGATGTTTGCCGGCTTTATGTTTAAGAATGCCAACTCCTGATCCTTCGATAGCGTCAATTTGGTCGGTCGTCCCGTTATTTTCGAGATATGAGCGATCCATCCGTCAAATTTCGAGCTGTTTGCCGAACCCCCGAAAGTTCCGCCATTCCATTTCGCGACATAACGAATACTCTCCTTCGGGATTCCGAGTTTTTTGGCTAGGCTATCCCTTTGCGGATACACTCCCTGGCCCATCCCCCACAGCGTCAGTTTGTCGCCTTCCCATTTCGCGACGCACCCAATAGGCTGCATTCCGAAAACTCGCGAACCGGCATACGTATAAGAAAACTCCTTAACAGTGTCAGCCTCTCCCAAAGCCTTATCGACGTCCCCCCACTCATAAACTGTCTTGACAAGATTTCGCTTACCGCCAAGATCGGGGGCATTCGGCGCCATCACCTGTTCTAGGGTCGACGCAAAAGGAAGAAGCTCATACTCCACGCGAATCGCCGCAACCGCATCTTCCGCGAGATCCTCAGTCTCTGCAGCGACGATACCTACGATCTCACCCTGGAAAAAGAGCTCTTCAGGAAACGGATCTGTTTTCGGCGCGTTCTGGGCAGTGAGTATGTATGCCACGCCCGGCATCTTCTGCGCTTCGGAAATGTCCAGTGTTTTGACTTTTGCGCGTGGGTGCGGATTCGTCAAAATCTTCGCAACGAGCATATTCGGCGCGGAAACCCGACTAGCATACAAAGCTTTACCTGTGACCCTTGGTATTCCTACCTCTGGCATGGGCGGGTGCGGTTTTCCGATCAAATTTAGATTCTGCGGCGGATAACCTTGCCATTTCTTGGTGACGATCTTCTGATCGCCTTCGATTAACGTATCTCCGGGCAGATGCCCGCCACCGGTAGAGAAATCCCGCACCATGGGCTGATTGATAATGACGATGGAGTTCTCCTCGGGCTTTGCCTCAATCTTCGATTTCAGCGTCTTGTCACTCATGCGATTTCCGCCTCCCCTCGCAATACCTTCCCCGTATCAATTACCGTGCGAATGATCGCCGCATAGGCCGCGCACCGGCAGATGTGCCCAGCCAGCGCCGCCTTTACCTGCTCCACCGAGGGATTCGGGTTCTTATCCAAGAAACCCTTGGCCGTCACTTCCCATCCCGGCGTGCAGAATCCGCACTCCGCCGCCGAGTACAGGTGCGCCACCCGCTGCAACGGATGCAGGTTTTTCTCATCCCCTAATCCTTCCACCGTGAAAACCCTCTTCCCCACCGCCTCCATCGCCAGCGTGTGGCAGGAGTAAAACGGAGTCCCGTCCATCAGCACGCTGCACGCTCCACAACTGGCGCGATTGCAGCTGCGATTCGTTCCCGTCAAACCCAGCTTCACCGCGATCACTTCCCAAAGTGTCGTGCGAGCCTCGTATTCCGTCTGATAGTTCTTTCCGTTGACATTGAACGTGTTTGTCTCTTTCGCCATTGGCTTGGGGATGGCCAGAGGAGCTGGTGTGGGTGCAGCCGCAACTTCAGCGGCGCTGGCTGTCGTGGTAACGGCGACTACGCCTGCGCCGGCAGCTTTGATGAAACTTCTACGAGAATATTCCATTCACGCCCCCAAATGAGAAACGACATGGCTAGCCGCACGTCGGATTGTTCGCAACTCACAACTGGAGAAATAACTGGAGCCGTCTTCGGAGCAGAAACCCACATGCTCGCTCCTAATTTTTTTGGACCACATAGATTTGGCCCGACTATATTCTCCATGGCTTTAGTACGTCAAGTTGGTTGCTGCGGGGACTCCGGAATCTTTCCCTGAGGAAAAGGCGGCAGGGCGGGACGAGCCAGGGCCGGTCCACAAGGCGACCTTGCGGCTCGCGATCAAATCCAGCGCGCCTCCTAAAAGCACAACCGGGCACTGTTTGTGGTTGCGGGCGTCATGCTGTATAAGGTCACCATGACGTAGGCGATATCCCTTCTTTGATTATTTGAGACGGAGGCGCCGTGAAGATCCGAACTCAGCTGTTCCTTTTGGGATTGGCATTGCCCGTCGTGCTGGTGGCACAGGTAAACCAGCCATCCCGATCGGCACCCATCGTTTTCACGCACGTGACGGTTATCGATGCAACGGGTGCGCCTGCGCAACAAGATATGACGGTTGTCATTTCAGGAAACCGCATCACCGAAATCGGTAAGAAGATCAACGTGCCGAAGGAAGCAAAAGTAGTGGATGCGACGGGCAAGTACATGATTCCTGGCCTCTGGGACATGCACATCCACATACACCGCTACGACGAAAACGCACTTTTGCTGGCCAATGGTGTTACCGGTGTGCGTTTGATGAACGGCGTGCCCGAGTACCATAAGATGCGCAAGGAAATCGAGAACGGCGATTTGCTGGGTCCCCGATATTCTATCGCCAGCCGCATCATGGACGGAGTCGATCCCACCGGCACGAAGCCTCCCCCTCCTGAGGACAACGACGCAGCCGGACTGGCCAAGGAATGGAAGCAAATTGAAGGCGGCATGGCGCCCCTTGCGTTCCAAGTGGAAACCGCAGCGCAGGCGGAGTACGCCATCTCCCGATCGAAAGCAGAGGGCGCTGACTTCATTAAGATTCATGATGACCTTACTAGAAACGGCTATTTTAATCTCGTAAATGCATCGAAAAAGGCGGGATTCATATTTGTAGGGCACCTCCCCACGGGCGTTTCCGCAACAGAAGCGTCCGAGGCTGGACAAAAGAGCATTGAGCATTTGATGGGAATTCTATTGGGAAACTCCTCCCGTGAAGACGAATTGCGTAAGGAATCGTTGGAAGCAATGAAGCAAACGGGACAAGAGAGGGCCAATCGGCTCTATGAGATCGAGCGCGAGGAGGTCGACTCCTATAGTCCGGACAAGGCCAACGCCCTTATTGCAGAATTCGTGAAGAACCACACCTGGCAATGTCCGACGATATTGCCGGAGGGGGGGCTAAAGCAGGAGCTTACGGAACACGCCGACCTGCTGAAATACCTGCCAGCCTCGATGAGTGCCCAGTGGCGTGCACAGGCCGCCAAAGTCGCTGCGCCAAGTGCTTCCGTGATGGAGGTGGCGCACAGAGCTCACGAGGAACTTCGCAAAGAAGTGGCCATGATGCAACATGCCGGCGTTGGGATTCTCGCTGGCGAGGATGTGGGCAGGCCGGGACTCTGGGCAGGTTTCTCGCTGCACGATGATCTTGTGGAGGAAAGCGCCGCGGGTCTCACTCCGATGGAGGTACTACAAACCGCCACCATCAACCCTGCTCGATTTTTCGGCAAGGAAAAGGAAATGGGTACCGTCCAGAAAGGCAAACTGGCCGACCTCGTGTTGCTGGATGCGAATCCGCTGCAAGACATCTACAACACCACAAAGATCAATGCCGTGGTTATAAACGGCCGGTTACTGGATCGGCGAGAACTGGACAAGATGCTCAACGACGTAATCGCGACCAATGCAGAGAAGTGAGTGCAGTATTATTACGGCCTCTTGATTTGTCCTTCGCCCGGCCGCTGAATGTCTCCGAGTTCGATAACTGATAATTTTTGTAAAGCTGAACGATTTTCTGTTGACAGTGGTAGCACTGGATGATAATGGTGCGCGATTCCGAGTGCTTATGGGTGTGGCCAACAGCAGTAGTAGTTTGACTTAGCTCGCGAAGATCAAAACGGGAGTGCGACCATGCGTCTACCTTTAAAGTTCGTTGCCGCGGGTGTGTTTTTTCTTTGCATGTTAATTACATGGGTGCCGCTTGCCAAGGCGCAGACTCCCGAGACCGGAGCCTTAACCGGCACGGTCACCGATCCTTCGGGTGCGGTCGTACCGAACACTACGGTCGCCCTTCTCAGCGCGAGCACGGGCCAGGCACGCACGGCGGTCACTGGGGCCGACGGCGTGTACCGGTTCAACCTCCTGCCTCCAGGAAACTACCGCGTGACGTTTACAGCCGCCGGCTTTCAAACACTGGAGGTTCCCTCCGTGAGCATTGTCGTGACTGAAACCGACGTCCTCGACCGCTCCCTTGCGGTAGGCACGCAGGCGCAGACGGTTACTGTAACGGCCGAAGTCGCTGCGGTTCAGACCGCCAGCTCGACGGTCGGCACGGAGATCAGCGATCGAACAATCACGGCGCTTCCGTTGAGTACGCGCAACTACACCACGCTGTTGGCCTTTACTGCCGGAGCTGACGCCCCTGTGGTCAATTCGGCCGCGCTCGGCAAGGCTTCCGTAAATGTCGTGGTAAACGGGGCCGATGTGGGTCAGAACGCTGTTCTTCAAGACGGCGTCGCCGTCAATGATTGGGCGAGCTATAACAACTTGCAGGAGGGCACTGCTTTCCCGGCCGTTGCTTTTCCCAATCCAGACAGCATAGAGGAATTCAAGATCCAGACCTCCAACTATGATGCGGGATACGGACGGAATCCTGGCGGCAACATAAATGTAGTGACCAAGTCCGGTACAAACGATTTCCATGGCTCGGCCTTCGAATTCCTCCGCAACACCGCATTCGACGCCAACGACTTCTTTCGAAATGCCACGGTAGGAGAAGCTGGCAACGACGGCTCAAAACAGGTACTGAATCAAAACCAATACGGAGGCGTTTTCGGCGGGCCGATCAAGAAAGACAAACTCTTTTTCTTCGTTTCCTACCAGGAAACAAAACAGGCAAATGGCGTCGCAGGCTTGGGTTATTCGAGTGTTATATTGCCTCCCATTCCTAGCGGCAATCGCGGCACCTGCCCGGTCGGTTTCACATCGGATTCGCAATGCGATGCGGCAGGACAAGCATTCATACAAAATTTGGGCGCGGCGATTTGCCCAGCCACTCACCCGGCGACAAACGCCGCTTATAAGCAGGACACGACATCCGTCGGTGGCCTGCAGGTCGCTTGCGATGGTTCGAACATCAATCCCGTGGCGGTCAAGCTTCTCCAGCTCCAACAACCTAACGGCAGCTACTTGCTTGCTGGCTCAGGCTCGAACACTGGAGCTTACCTTCCGGGCACGTTTACAAACCCGGCGATTTATCACGACCACCAGGGTATGGGCAATTTTGACTACCTTGTGAACAGTAAAAACACATTGTCTGGACGGTTCTATTATGAAAATGAGCCCGTAACGGGGAACTTCGCGGCCAGCGGACAAACTTTGAGCGCATCAGCCTACGTTCCTGGGGACCCGTTAAGCAACACCAAGACGAATGACGTGGCGCTCCTGAGGCTCACGACTATCGCATCGAACAGTCTCGTCAACGAAGTCAGGCTCTCCTATCAACGAAACTTGACCTTTGCTCAGCAATTAACGCCATTCACCGATAGTGAAGTGGGCATTCACGGGGTGGACCCCGCGCAATTTGATGCACTCGACACCTTTGTCATCTCTGGCTTATACGATTTTGGGTCAGGCATGAACTACACTGCTCACACCCTCGATGAGCAATTCCAATGGGGCGATCAGCTCTCATGGACACGGGGCAAACATAGCTTTCGGACGGGGGTTGAGGCCGAACGCATCCAAGTCGCTTCCGGCCTGCCCGGGGCGACGGGAATTGCAAATCCGCAGTTCGCAACGTTTGCGGACTTTTTAATCGGCCGGGCGGCGTGCGCCGCAGGTACTTTTGGCACAGGGGCGGGCCAGTGTAATGCGTCGAATCCAGGTTCGTCGAATGGCACGCAATCGAGTAATGTGAGATCTTCCAGCGGCACTCCAGAGATTGTAGAAAGCCCCGTGCGCAAAACAGACCTTTCGGCTTTTATTCAGGACGACATCAAAGTTACTTCTCGACTGACCCTCAACGCTGGAGTCAGGTGGGAATATTTTGGGTTCCCAACTTCGGGTAATGGAGCGACGACTTTTTTCTGGCCGAGTCTTCTAAATACCTCACCGATACCTGGATCGGGTTGCGTGGCTCCGAACGGGGTTGCGATTGGAGCGGGAGCAACCGGGACAGGATGTTCTCTCGTAGGATATGCGGCGCCAAGCAACTGGAGCGGAGGTCCGCTTCCTGCGGGCGTTTATCAGAGCACGAGTCCGTACCTGATTCAGAGAGGGGCGCCCTGGGATAATTTTGCTCCGCGTTTGGGATTTGCCTGGCAGCCGATCGCGGGAGGGAAGTTGGTCGTTCGCGGTGGTGCTGGCTATTTCTACGATTTGGTCAATGGACAGTTTCTCGGCACTTTCGACAACGGTGCGCCATATAGCGGCTCACTTACTTCCGGCCCAACATCCACTCTCGCTAACCAGCAGGTTCTTTCTGGTGTGCTTCCCGGGGCTCCCGGAACCTACGGGTACATCCCGCGGTGGGTGAATTTGGCAACGGGTGCGAACTCAAACATCTCGGGAGCGACAGTAGCCCAGAATCTCACCACGCCGGTGACGTACGAGTGGAACCTGGATACTCAGTATGAATTCCTCCCCACTTGGGTGCTGGACGTCGGATATGTGGGTTCGCACGGCATCCACCAAGTAGAGGACACGCAGATCGCAACCGGGGCCAATACGCCCTATAACATGGCGCAACTGGTTAGCCCATCCGATCCGGATCCACTTACTGGCGTTACGACCAATACAGTTGCCAACGCAGCACTCCGGGTTCCGTATCTGGGCGTCTCCCCGGTTGCGTCTGCACTCGAGAACTTTTATTCCTATAGATATAACGCCCTTCAGACGACCCTCCGTAAGCAGATGTCCCATGGGTTGCAAATCCAGGTTGCCTACACTTGGACCAAAGCCATGCAATCCGCCGCGTATGGCATAAATACCGCGCCCTATGTCGTCCAGCAATGGGGGCCGAACGTCCAATATCACCCCCAACGTGTTGTAGCTCAGTACATCTGGGATATTCCCAGCCGGCTGCACGGGATCGAAGGAAAGGTTCTGAATAGCTGGACCTTCTCGGGTATCACGACACTTCAGTCTGGTAATCCTCTGAGTCTTTGGGATAGCAGAGCGGGTACGGTTTTCTTCGGCTCCCAGTCGTCGACCACTGCCCTGATATTACAGCCGGCTACGTATTGCGCGGGAATGGGAGGGGCCAATGTTGCGTCGAGTGGCAGCAACGTACAACGAGTAACCAATGGCTGGTTTAATAATCCCAGTGGAGTCTTTTGCGCGCCCCCAGTCTTGGGGCAAGACGGCGTCGCCACCGGGTTTGGCGACGTGGGTGTTGGTACTGTGCTCGGGCCCGGTCAACAAAACTGGGATATGTCGCTGGCCAAACTGATGAACGTTGGGGGAATTCGGGAAAGTGCCACGCTGGAGTTTCGTTGGGAGGTTTTTAATACCTTCAACCACCCAAACTTCAACCTGCCAAACCAAAATAGTAATATACCCAATCCGCAGCTCAACGTGGCTAGCCCGTCCTTTGGGGAGATCACAGGCACTTCCACGAATCCACGGATCATGCAATTTGCATTGAAGTATTCATTTTAGCGGCCAATTCGGAGCGGATGAGGGGGCGTGAACAAATTCCCTTCGTTCTAATGAGTTCACGAACAAAGTGTCAAAGCCGGGTCTTGTGTAAAGGCCTGCTTGTATTTGGAGCGGGTATAATATTCGCGAATAGACGTCCCAAAATATGGGTCAAGGGTTATCCCAAATCTCCTGAAATTCTCATTCACGAGGTGCGTACATGGATAAAAGGTTCGGGACCTCCTGTGTCGTTGTGATGGTTGGCTTTCTTATGGGCGTTTGCCAGCCCGTATTGGCCCATCACGGAAGCGCAGCGTACAGCGACAGGGTAATTGTTCTAAAAGAAGCCACCGTGACCAAATTTCAGTGGGGGAACCCGCACTCGATTGTCATGTTCGATGTGAAGGACGATAAGGGGAATGTCACGCATTGGGCGGCTGAAGCGGGAAGTCCCTCGGCGCTCTCACTCATCGGTTGGAGCAAGAGTTCGATAAGCCCAGGGGACATGATGACCATTTACTTATTTCAAGCCAAGTCCGGAGTACCGGTCGGGCGTTTGAATAGGCTGGTGCTTAACGACGGCACTACCCTGAGGGATAGCCAGCTTGGCGGAGAAAAGTACGACGGAACGGGTAAGCGCCCCCAATGATGGATCGTATTTAACAGGAGTCTAGGATATTGGAGGAGGTACGTCGATGCGGAATGTTTTGGCCCTAACCGTTGTTGTTGTGTGGGTATTGGTTTCTTCATGCACTGCGAGGGCCCAAGCAGGCGCAGCTGCCGATAACAATCTGTATAATCAATTGCGTAATGTGGGTCCCGGCGGACCTGCTCCGAGCCATGATATTGCCGGCCTATGGACAGGAAATATCGAGGCAAAGAAGGGAGAGGTACCTCCTTTGACCCCTCTAGGGCAGCGACTATTCAGCCTCAACAAATCCCAAGCGAAATTCGGTGAGGCAGCATCGAACGATCCCTGGAAGACGTGTGATCCATTTGGTTTTCCTCGCAGTGCGGTCGACCAAATCAGGTTCATAGCCTTCGCACAAATGCCCGGCAGGATCGTCGTTTTGCAATCCTACGAAAGAACGGCCATTGACGATAAGAAATGAAGGGGTTGTCTTTCGCTTGGGGCACCGGTCTGGGCGCGGACGGTGGGTGCGTACGCCACACCCGCAATTACGATGGCCCGGCTATAAAGCCATTCAACAGTTTGGAATCGCGCCCCATTCACTCACCGCCATCAACTCGCCTCGATTACGTGCCGGTGTGGAACTGCTTCAGCCTGGAGTCCGACTTGCTCGAGTCCTTCGATTTCGCTGCGTGGCTTAGTTAGAATTTGGGCTACCTCCGGCCACTGGAACGCTGATCGTATTCGAGTATGTTATAGCCTGCGAGGGGACACAGAACTGGTCTTGCGTTTCTTGGTTGGGAACCCAAACAAAGTTGCTGGTCCCCAAAACAAACGGCTTCGTAAAGATCTTTGGGTCGTCCACGGACACAGACATTTCGAGGTGATTGTGGTCAACGCGTGTGTAGCGCTCCTGCACGTGTGCCTCAACACTGTGTGGGTATCCCTAAGGTGAAGGTAGATGACTACCCCGCGGCTCGCATTACCGGATCGCCGACACTTCAGAGCGGACGGTTGTACGTTCCAGTCTCCTCTCGAGAAGAGTCGCGGGTGGAGGCAGAGAACTTTTCATGCTGCGGGTTTCGAGGAAGCGTGGTGGCTCTGAACGCCCAAGACGGCAAACGGCTATGGAAGACGTATACGGTCGCGCAAAAGCCACAACCCAGCCAGAAGAATCGAGCAGGAACGCAACTATACGGCCCTTCCGGCGTGGCAGTCTGGGATTCGCCGACGGTCGACGTGAAGCGCAGCACCCTCTACGTAGGAACCGGCAACGACTACTCCATCCCAGCGAGTAGCATGTCAGATTCCATCATCGCCTTGGATATGAAGTCCGGAAAGATCAGGTGGTCGCGCCAGTTCCAGCCAAATGACATCTGGAATCGCAACTGCGGCGCGAAGGACCGCGACCCGGCTTTTTGCCCCGATCAGAGCGCCCCGGACGTGGATTTCTCGGCATCGCCGATCCTGGTGCAACTGAAGGACGGAAGGCAAATACTTGCGGTACAGGGCAAGTCAGCCATCGTTTACGCTTTGGATCCCGATCAACAAGGAAGGACCATCTGGCAGCTACCGGTTGGTAAAGGCGGCGGTGCTGTTTGGGGACCAGCGGTGGAAAACGAAGACCTCTACGCCGCGGCCGAACCTACCGGGCTTGTGGCCGTCGATCTTCGCAGCGGAGAGAAGCTGTGGTCCGTTGCCTCGCCTCCGTGCGGAGAGGACAAGTCTTGCAGTCCGGTGCAAAACGCCGCTATTACGGCGATTCCGGGAGTGGTTTTTGTGGGATCCATGGGCGGTCATCTGCGGGCTTATTCCACCCAAGACGGCAGGATTCTATGGGATCAGCTTACCGTGGGTGACTATAAGACGGTGAACGGAGTGCCGGCGAACGGAGGGTCGATCAGCAACGGAGGCGCGGCCGTCGTGGGGGGAATGGTATTCATCAATTCGGGCTACTCCCACCACGGCGCTAAGATGCCCGGGAACGTTCTACTGGCATTTTCCCCGGAGGGCGCTTCCTGAGGTTGTGGAGAGCGGCGCTGGCAGAGCGCATCCCGAAAAGCTGAGTTTCGCGACAAGCGCAAGGAGGAGCGGCGATGGCAGGGGGTTTGCACAGAAGAGGATTCGGAATCGTTGCTTTCTCGATCGGCATTTTCTTGCTGCCTCAGCCGGGCCGATCTCAGGAGAGCCCCCAAGGCGCGTTGTTGGTTTTGAAGGGGGCGACAGCGATCGACGGATTGGGCCACCCGCCCATACGCAACGCTGTGATTGTGATTGAAGGAGACAAGATCAAGGCCTTCGGCGGGCCGCAAACATCGTATCCGGCTGGTGCCAACGTTGTGGATCTTTCCGGCAAGTACATCATTCCCGGGCTCGTCGATGATCATGTGCACTATCAGCCGTTCCTCGGGGAGTTATTTCTGAATGAGGGCATAACCTCCATATGCGTGCCCGGAGGCAATTACGAAGTGGGCGAACGGGAGGCTTCGAATCGAAGCGATACAAGATCCCCACGGATATTTGCGAGCCAGGGCAGGCCGGCATTTAAGCCCGGCATGACTCGTGAGCAGGTGGAACAGGCAGTTCAGGACTGGCTCAAGCGAAAACCAGATTATGCGAACTTTGATGTCTATAACGAACGCAACAAGCAACAATACCAATGGGCTGCGGAGATGGCTCATCAGGCCGGATTGATGGTATTCGGCCACACGGAGAACGCACCGGCCTCCATAGATGCGGGAGAAGATATCGTCGAACACCTCTGGGGTTTCGCAGAAGCCTTGATGACGCCGGAGGAGTTGGAGGGCTTCCGGGAGGGCAAATATTTGCATTGGGGCCTTTTCCTGAAAGAGTCGCCCCGAAGAGATCAACTGATCGCGGATGCAGTGAAGCGCGGAATTATTCTGAATCCGACGCTCGTGTACGAGCTTGGCTCACAGAGTCCTTCGGCGCACAAACATGAGATGGAGGTATACGACCTATTCCGGGATCGCAATCTGATGACCTATTTTCCCGAGGATCGCGCCGACGGCGCGCTATACAAATGGAGGTCGGTGAGGAACTTCTCCACAAAATACGAAAGTCCGGTGGCGTTTTCAAACCTCAGCACCAAGGACTTTGCGGACTTCCAGGAAGCTTACCGGCTCGTCGGGGAATTCGTGAAGAAATGGGTGCAAGACGGCGGAAGGATTATGGGAGGAACCGACGACCCGTCGTCAGGCATGGCCGGACTCACCTTGCATATCGAGATGGAGATGTTGACGGAAATAGGGTTGACCCCCACGCAGGCCTTGCAGGCACAAGAGTCCTGGGGAACCGCGATCCTGGCCGGGAGGAGCAAAACTCCGACGCAGCCGCCGGTGGGGATCATTGCGCCGGGCGCTTTCGCCGATTTTGATGTTCTGGCGGCGAATCCGCTGGAAGACATCAGGAATACGCAAATGATCGAGCGGGTCATGAAGGGCGGGCAATTTATTAAGTTGGGGTATACACCTTACTACGTGCAGCCTCGGCCTCAACCGTCAACGATTCCGCACAATCCAGAGCCAGAGATCAGTGCAATCACGCCCCACGTTGTGGTCGAGGGCAGTCCCGACGTGGAGATAACAGTCGAAGGCGTTGGGTTTACCGGAAACTCCCAGATCAGAATCGATGGTGTTCCGGCTCCTACAACGTTTGTCGATATACGAACGCTAAAGGCAAAGATCCCTGCGACAGTCGTGGCAGCGGCTCTGCCAAATCGGTTCATAGAACCGGGACCTGAACAGCTCACAGGCGTCTATGGAGATCGCACTGTTAAGATTTCCGTCTTCAATCCTCCGCCTGACGGCGGGGCATCGGGCAGCATATCCGTGCGAGTCACGGCTAAAGGTGCGAAAAGGTAGCGGCAGTTTGAGTGGCACGTCTCGCCGACGGGCTCCGCATCTGCGCTACCCACGTCTGCGGCTTGGGCTTGGTGTCAGGTTCTCGCCCATCTGAAACCCAGAGAGCGAAGGGCACCGGTCCTCCGTCATAGGGGTTGCATTTGTACTCCATCGCAGCTTTGTAAATGGCCTCGATTTCTGCAGCACTCCACTCCGCAGTGGCCCACCGCTTTACGCGCAGCGCAACTTCAAAGACGGCAGATTGGCTTTCGTCTAACGTCGTGTCGTTCGTCCCACTAAAGTCACTTTGCCACCTTCCACGAGAGATGTGGGCGTTGCCGCCAATTGTGTTCGATCCGAAAACTGAGTTCCCCATTTTGACGAGCTTTACGTAACAGTCGCACAGCAACTTTGCCCGCGCCTTCACGTCAGCCAGCTCCTTTGCGTCGAGAAGTTTTTGTTCGCGAATAAAATCTTCATTCGGCGCTTCTCGATTACTGGCGGCGGGCCATCGCTGCTCTTCAAAGGCTTTGCGGTCTGCGGCAATCAAGCGTCTTTGCACATGCGCGGGCTGGGTCGCGAGCCAGGAAGTCACGCACAAGGTTGCGATGCGCCTCGCCGGTCTCTACAGGCTATCGGATCGAACACGCACGGAAGAAGCCTTCCGAGCAATGAAACGAATTTACACTTTTCGCTCCAAGATTGTTCATGGCGAGCCCGAGCTAGATAAATACCGGCAAATGGATCGTGGCGGAGCCGCCGCCCTCGGAGAATAGCGAAGCCCCGAACAACTCCGACACGTCCAGTCTGAACGACGCGCGCTAGTCGTGAACTGTCCCCCCGCTTCCCAACCATAGAGCGCCTTCCGCAGAAGTTGACAAAAAGGACAAACGAGAAGCCGGACCTTCCCGCCATTCCGTGGGAGGGCATGCAAGACTGTGCTAACCAAAGTGCGCTCTCCGCTTACTTTCTCACTTCGTCCACGATGGGCGCATACTCCGCGATCCGTTGTTGGTAGTCGCCACGGTAGCCCCTCCAAATCTGCTCCATCTCGCTGGCCCAGCCCTCGTGGTCCGCGCAGCGCATGGCGTACGTCTCGTAGGAGTGCATCTCGGAGACAGGAGAGTATTCCCTGTTCTTGTTGGCTAGCAGGCCACGCAGGACATTCCTCAGCCGGATCAGCGTCTCGAGCTTGATCTCGTCGGCATCGGCTATCAGTTCCTTCTGCATGACCTCGACCGTCCGGTATTCCTCGGTGGTGGGCCTGCGGATGGGGAAGAAGAGCGTGCGCCGGCTTAGGTCGGAGCGGTGCGACGGAAACGGGTTGTACCTGGCCGTGAACATCAAATCGCAACGCAGCTCGAACATGCGTTCGACGTTGGTGGCGTAGAGCTGCGCGATCGGGATCCTTCCGCCGGAGGCGCACTTGCACATTATGTCGACGTACCCCAGTTCTTCCGCATCCGAGCCGTCGACATTGTCGAATATCTTCACCTGGTTGTTCGTGACCGCGGCGACGAACGACCGCGTGTCGCCAGGCAGTGCCTCGGACTCGTAGGCCGGGCCGACCAGCAGCCACATCAGCTTTTCGAACAGGGTGGACTTGCCGCTGTTCTGCTCGCCCAGGGCCATCAGGATGGGGCGCAGCTTCAGGTTCGGCCCCCCGAGGAACAGCGAGAGGTAGCGCGAGAGGAACAGCTGCTGGTAGTGCTCCGGGGCGAGCCCCTGGGTCTCGAATAGCGCGTTCATGTGCCGGCAGAGCGCAGAGTCTTCCGTCACCTTCAGACCGACGACGCCCAGGTTCTTGCTGATCGCCCTCATCTTGTCCTGGTTTTCCTCGTTCAGCTCCGGCCAGGGCTGGACATCGGGCGCAAGCATCAACACGCCGTCGGTTCCGTTCCGGACGTCGGAGATCTGCTTCGCGCTGATCTTGAACATGCCGCCGCGGCCGTTGTTCACGTAGATGTGGTCGCCGCGCCAGCATCCGTATTTTTCAACGCGCGTCTCCTCTCCCTTGGCCAGGATGTGCAACTCGAGGTTGGACCGGCAGAGCTTGGTGTCGTGCTGCTCGACGCGCAGTCTCAGCCGGCCCAGCAGGGCGTGTGCCTCGTCGTCGTTGTGGAACTTGACGATGGCCTCCTCGTCCGGCAGGTACACGTAGGGATACGCGTCGAAGAAGAACCTCGAGCGTTCCTGGAACGCGCGCAGGCAAGACGCCCAATTCGAATAGCGACGGCGAGAGGTAGATTTGGCCATCCGTGATGGAAATCAAGTTCGTCGGAATATAGGCAGAAATGTCCTGCGCTTCGGTTTCGATGATAGGCAGAGCGGTGAGGGAGCCGCCGCCGAGTTCCTTGCGCAAATGCGTCGCACGTTCGAGCAGCCGCGAGTGGATATAGAAGATGTCGCCAGGAAACGCTTCACGCCCGGGCGGCCGGCGGAGCAGGAGCGAAAGCTCGCGGTAGGCGCGGGCGTGCTGCGTGAGGTCGTCGTAAACGATCAGTACGTCGCGGCCTGCCTCCATGAAAGACTCCGCGATGCTGGTTGCGGCGTAAGGAGCGATGTAAGCGAGACCGGGCGGATCGTTGCCTTCGGCCACGACAACGACTGTGTAATCCATCGCGCCCTTTTCCCGCAGGGTCGCCACGGCCTTCGCGACAGCGGACGCGCGTTGTCCAATGGCACAATAGACGCACAGGACATTCTGGCCGCGCTGGTTCAGGATCGTGTCGATCGCAATGGCGGTCTTGCCCGTCTGGCGGTCGCCGAGAATCAACTCGCGCTGGCCGCGCCCAACGGGAATGAGCGCATCGATGACTTTGAGGCCGGTCTGGAGAGGCACCGTGACGGGCGCGCGGTCCATGATGGGCGCGGCGGGGCGTTCGACGGGCAGGCGCTTGCTGGAGGCCACCGGCCCCTTGCCATCGAGTGGCCGACCGAGCGGGTCGATAACGCGCCCCAGCAATCCATCGCCCACGGCCATGTCCATGACCCGGCCCGTACGCTGGACTTCATCTCCCGCGTGGAGATGCCAGTATTCGCCGAGCAGAACGACGCCAATTTCGTCCGCGTCCACGTTGAACGCAATGCCGAGCACATCGCCGGGAAACGTCACCAATTCATCAAAGCCCACGCCGGGAAGACCCGACACCTTGGCGATGCCGGTGGCGACACTGGTGATCGTGCCCACCTCCCGTGGCGTCAGTTGCGGCGTGAATGCTTCCCGCACTTGGCTTATTCCAGCAAACGCGCTGTCGAAAACGTTCTGGAGGCTCTCAGGTTCCATGTTCATTGGCTCTTTGTTTCGGGCTTAGGTTCTTCAGGTTTAGGTTCGGCTTTGGCTTCAGCTTTCCGAATCTCCCGCTCCGCCTTCTCCCAGTCCTGAACTGCTCGATCCTTGCGGCCTCGCTCCTCGTAGAGTTCATAGGCTCGCTTGGCGATCTGCGGCGTCAAATCGGACGGTTTAGGCTGTGGCTTTGGCTATAGGTTTGTCCTTCTCTTTCAGAAGTTCATCGACGCCTTTTTCCAGCGACGCCAGATAATCCGCGATGCTCCACGCCACCTTTTGTCCATTCGTGGTGAGTTCAATGCCGCTGATCAGGTCTGGCGCGGTCTCGAACCGGATGTGGATTTCAGCCGAGAAGGTTTCGTTGAGCGCATTTTGTATCGCCGCGCGTTGCTCCGCAGGCAGGTCAAACGCGCTGCGCACGAGCGCGGGGTCAGACGCTGTCTTCAGGGTCTCGCCGAGGCCTGCTTTCGCCTGGCCGTCCATCTCTCGCAAGCGGCGAGTGAACACCTCGCCCAGGCGTTCTTCCAAACTCGTCGTGGCGAGATCCGTCAGCGCCTTTCGTGCGATGGCAAATACTTCCTGCTGTGTCCGGCGGCTGATTGCTTGATGTAAGTTACTGTTCCTCGTTTCTCAACGTTTCCTGCCGCTTTGAACTCAAAGCCGCGGCGGCCTTCCGCGCTTCGTCGAGGAGCCGCTGCACGTTCGGCTCTCGCCTCGTCCGTCGCTTTGCTCAAGAGCGCGGCGCGTTGCTGGTCAAACTCCTCGTTTTTGTGCTTGAACTCGTCGCTCTCCTTTCTGGGCTTCGGCCTTTTTCTTGTCGGCGTTCGCCAGTTCCGTGGCGATCCGCTTCTCCCGCTCATCGATGGCGTGGAGGATAGGTTTGTAAAGGAAGCGCTTCATCAACCACACCAGGATGAGAAAGTTGAGCGCCTGTGCTCCGACCGTGAACCAATCGATTAACATAGGTTTACTTTCCTGTGGCGTCTGGGCGATGACGTGGTTCCAGAATGGGTTGGCGAAGATGAGAATCATCGAGACCACGAAGCAGTAGATGGCCGTGGACTCGATCATCGCCAGGCCCACGAACAAGGTCCGGGTGATGGTCGCGGAGGCATCAGGCTGCTGGGCCAGCGAGGTCAGCGCTGTCGCGACCGCCCTCCCTTCCGCCAGCGCAGGCCCCATCGTGCCGAAACCAGTAGTGATGCCCGGCGATGACAATGGATGCCACCGCGATAATTGTCATGCTATCCATAGGATCTCCTTTTGTTGTCGTAAGTTCATGCTTCAATGTATTGCCTCGGGTTCCAGGCTTGGGCTTACGGACTCGCGTGGCGGCCGCAATGTAAACCACTGCCAGGATGCTGAAGATATATGCCTGCACCATGCCGGTGAGCAGACCAAGAGCCGTCATGAAGATCGGGAAGATGAATGGCGTAATGGTGAGTAGGATAGCGATAATCATCGCTCCGCTCATCATGTTGCCGAACAGACGGACAGCCAGGGCCAGCGTTCGGGAAAGTTCGCTGATGACATTAAAAGGCAGCATGATGAAAGTGGGCTTCACGTAGGACTTCAGGTAGTCGCCCAGTCCTTGCTTCGCGATGCCGAAGAACGGCACGGCCACAAATACGCACAGCGCCAGAGCAGCCGTTGTCGAGAGCGAGCCAGTCGGCGGTTCGTAACCGGGAATGACGGTGCAGAGGCTGGCAGCAGCCACAAACAGGAAGAGCGTGCCCAGAAAGGCGATATATTTCTGCGGCTGACTCAGGCCCACTTCTTCAATTTGTTTCTCAATGCCGGTGACGACGATTTCCAGAAGGTTCTGCCAACGGGAACGTTCAAGGCCCATGGAAAGTTTGCGTGTAATGAGTTTTGAACCGGCGGCCAGTACGAACATCAGTCCCCACGTGAACACAATGGTGCCGTTGAGTTTGAGAAACCCGTGTTGCCAAAAGATCATCTGATCAGGAGTGATGTGCATGGCTGACCTCCTGTGCCGGGCGAGTTTGGTTTTCTGCCGACGAACGGGTAAGCCATATCACAACTGAGCGCGCCATGATAAATCCGACAAGGCACACCAGCAGCTTCTCCCAATGACCGCGCGCGATGAAATAGAAACCAGCCAGGGCAATGCTCGTTCGCAACAATAGGCTGCCGAAGAACCAAAGCGCGGACCATTTGGACGAAACTCCTTTCTGAACCGTCCACCAAAGGCCGCCAAAGAACATCACACCGAGCAAACCCCGCTCGCTAAAGACGGCATCAGGCGCAACGCTTCATTCATCGTGGTTCTCCGTGTTGTCTCCCATTTCCTTTTCTTCCTTGGTCACCAAATGCCAGGCATTCAAACAGCCGATGGCCAGGCCGATGACCAGCAGCATCAGCGTCCAGGAATGGCTTCCTGAATGATGTTTGTCCAGCCAAATACCAAGCGCCACGCCGGCCAGAGTCGGAACCACCACCGACCAGCCGGTAAGCCCCATCATTCCCAAGCCAAACCAGACGCCCTGCGCGGAGTTGCGCGCCTTGAGCTTGCGTGCTGCCTTCGCGCCGATCTCCCGGCTGAACGCAGTCGAATCTTTCGCTCGGTTGATTTCCGACATTTCACTCACGGTGAAACTCCGCTATACGGCTGATAAAATCACTCTCCATTTTCGCCATCACCGAGCGGACGCTCTGCTCCCGTTCGTTCAGGTTCAGAAACTCATGCTCCACTGCAGCACGCAGTTGGCCAAGGTCGGTTCCTCCAATTGCATTGCGGACGGAGACGAGCACGTCCAATCCGGTCTTGACCAGCACGCCTTCATCGAAGGCCACATAAACCTCGCGCTCGCCTTCGGTTTCGTAGATCAGAATTCCGGGGGCGAGGGCCGCAACGCAGTCTAGCCGGTGTGGCAAAAGGCCGAACGAACCCTCACGCGTCTCGGCAACGATGCGCGAAACGCCGGTTTTCTCGGCGAAGATTTGGAACGGCAGGAGAACCTTAAGATTCATGAGTGCCGGCTGCGCGTAGACTCTCGTCACAGTGCCGGAGCCCTGGTCCACGTGCATGACCACGGCATCCCCTGCGCGAACGCGGCCACGCAAGACATTGAAGCTAACTTCGATCCGATATCCGCCTTCAAAGACGATCGCGGCGATGCACCTGCGGGAATCAAAACTGCTGCACTTCGCGCGATATTCCAGGTCTGGCATGTGTTCACCTCTTCTGCGGGCACGTCATACTTCGTGGCCAGGCGCAGGACGGCGCGAGCCTTGGTCAATCGGTCCGCAGAAAACTCTCGTGGTTTCCCTGACCCTTTATGTCCGCGGCCTCCCTTTTCGGGATCGGGGTAAATCCTCGCGTAGGCCATCGCCTGAAACTGTTCGGTCACCTAACAACTTCCCGCGTCCGCTTATTAGAAAAACGTGGACGCTTCGTCCAGGTTTCTTCCAGGTATTGGAAAAGATCTTTCGTTTCGGAAGCTTTTTTTCCGCGACCTTGTCGCCTTCCGGATAGATCATCGCCAGCGCTGGAGCAACTTCGTTCGCGGTAAGCGCAGCCCACCGTGACCGGGCCGCGTGGGCGCATGGGAATCGGCGCCACGTGTGGGCTTCACCAGAAACGCGCTGGCGGTCTGCGCGGAGAGTCCGCCGTCTCCGGCCAGGAAGCGGTCGCGCTTGCCAAAGCAACTCTGCCGGGGATTGAGCTTTGCCCTGCGTTACCCTCGGGTTGCAAGTCAGACATTTGCGCTGACAGCCCAGCACCATTCTGATAGGAATTCACAGGAAACCTTCTCCTGGCTGTTCGTCGATCAGGTAGAGTTCCCGTTACTCGCCAACGAACTCCTTCCCGGCGTGCTTGATGCGAGCCGAGAGGGCGAAGGCAGAATTTGGGGAAAGCTGGAACCGCAAATAATTGCCCGGGCCGTTCGCTGGCGCTGAGTCGGCGAAAAGCCTCTGTGGAGGCGGTTTCAGTTCCACAAGGATTTCGGTAGCGTTTTCGGCGAGGTATTTGCCCGAACGCAGATACCACGGTACTCCCTGCCAACGCCACGAATCGATGAAAAGCCGCAAAGCGCAGAAGGTTGCAACGTCGGAGTTTTTTGCCACGTCTGGCTCCTTCCGGTAGCCAGCATATTGAGCACGCACCACATCCTCCGATGTCAGAGGGCGCATGGCTTGAAAAACTGTGGCTTTCTCGTTTTGGACGGCTCCAAAATCCCTATCGGCTGGCGGCTCCATCGCCAGCAGCGCTACGATCTGGAAGAGGTGGTTCTCGATCACGTCGCGCAGGCAGCCAGCGGTTTCGTAAAACGCACCACGGCCCTTGACACCAAACTTCTCGGCTAGAGTTATTTGGACGCTGGCCACATAGTTGCGATTCCAGATGGCTCCAGGAACGAAGTCGCGAAGCGGAAATAGAGGATATTCATGATTGCTTCCTTGCCGAGGAAGTGGTCAATGCGGAAGATCGAGTCTTCTGGGAACACAGAGCGCGCCACGCGATTGAGCTCTCGGGCGGAGGCCAAGTCGCGTCCGAACGGTTTTTCGACAATGACCCGCGCGTGCTCAGCCAATTTCGCAGCACCAAGTCCTCTGATCACGGTTTCGAAAAGGGATGGCGGAATGGCCAGATAGTGAGCTGGGCGGCGAGCCTTGCCCAACGCTTTTTTAAGGCTGTGAACGTAGCTGGGTCCTTATGATCTCCATTGACGTAGCTGAACTGCGACAAAAGGTGGCGGAAGGCACGCTTATCATCTATCCCACCCGATCGCTTTACGCTATCTGTCACGCGATTGCGAAGACGATCCAGGCTCCACTTCGGAAAGGCGACGCCGATTAGCGGAACCTTGAGAGTGCCATGCTTCGCCATCGCGTAAAGTGCCGGGAAGATCATCTTGTGGGCAAGATCGCCAGTCACACCGAAGAGCACTAACGCGTCGGAACGGGAGGCGGTCATCAGGCGCTCGTCTTCTTGGCGGCGGCTTTTTCCTCATGGCCGCCGAACTGGTAGCGAAGAGCCGACAACAGCTTGTCGGCGAAATCAGCCTCGCCTCGGGAACTGAAGCGTTCGTAAAGTGCGGCACTAAGGACGGGGGCTGGAACGGATTCGTCAATGGCCGCCTTCATCGTCCAGCGTCCCTCTCCTGAATCGGAAACTCGACCAGCGAACTTCGCTAGGTCCGGGCTTTCGAGGAGAGCGCTGGCCGCCAGGTCCAAGAGCCACGAAGAGATGACACTGCCACGTCGCCAGACCTCGGTGATGTCGGCCAGATTCAGGTCGTATGCGTAGTGCTCGGGATCGCGCAGTGGCGAGGTTTCGGCATCGACAGTACTCTTCTGCTTGCCAACATTGGCGTGGCGCAGGATGTTCAAGCCTTCCGCGTAGGACGCCATCATGCCGTACTCGATGCCGTTGTGAACCATCTTGACAAAGTGGCCCGCGCCGCTCGGACCGCAGTGCAAATAGCCGTGTTCAGCCGTGCCACCTAATTTGTCGCGACCGGGCGTGCGCGGCGCTTCGTCAATGCTTGGAGCCAGGGCAGCGAAAATGGGATCGACTCGCCGGACGATAGTTTCATCGCCGCCAATCATCAGGCAGTAGCCTCGCTGTGAACCCCAGACCCCGCCGCTCGTCCCGGCGTCGACATAGTGGATGCCCTTCGGTTTCAGTTCAGCAGCGCGGCGGATGTCATCGTGATAATAGGAATTGCCCCCGTCGATAACCACGTCGTCACGTTCGAGCAGTGGGATGAGGGTTTTCAGCGTCGGATCGACCACTGCGGCGGGCACCATCATCCAGACGGCGCGGGGCGATTTCAGCTTTTTGGCGAAATCTTCGAGCGATGTCGTTCCGGTCGCCCCTTCCTTGGCGAGCACCTGTACGCTTTCCGCTTGAAGGTCGTAAACGACGCACTGATGGCCAGCCCTCATAAGGCGCCGCACCATGTTTGTTCCCATCCGTCCCAGTCCAATCATTCCTAATTCCATTTGATTCTCCTTGTTCCTAAGTCCCAGAGACATGCGGCAGGCATTTGCTTATGTGAATCTTCCTTGGGAGCAGTTGCCAAGTGAGAGACCGCAGTTCGACCGTTATTTCGCGAGCAGCTTGCCAATAGAACGTAATTCCCGCCGACGTTTCGGGGTGGTCCTCGGATATGCCATCTTAAGTTCCTGGAAGGCATCCAGGACAATACGGGAAACGATCAAGCGGGCGTTCTCCTTATCATCGGCGGGAACGACGTACCAGGGTGCGTGATGGGTGCTTGTGGCGTTCAAGCAATCCTCATAAGCCTGCTCATAGTCCTTCCAGTATTTCCTCTCGTGAATGTCAGAGAGACTGAATTTCCAGTTCTTGTCTGGCTCATCGATACGCTCTAGGAATCGCTTCCGTTGTTCGTTTTTCGACAGATGAAGGAAGACCTTGACGATTCGAGTGCCGTTTCGGTAGAGATGCTCCTCCAAGTCCACGATGGAGCGATAGCGCTCCTTCCAGATGGTCTTTTCGTTGCGCAACTCTTCCGAGAGCCCCTCGTTGCGGAGAATCTCCGGATGCACCCGAACGACCAGCACTTCCTCATAATAAGAACGATTAAAGATGGCGATCCGCCCGCGTTCGGGAAGACGGCACGTCGTGCGCCAGAGAAAATCATGTTTCAGCTCTTCGGCGCTCGGCTGTTTGAAACTGAAAACATCGCAGCCTTCCGGATTGACCCCAGACATGACATGTTGGATAGAACCGTCCTTGCCGGCAGCGTCCAACGCCTGAAAAATCAGCAGCAACGCATAGCGGTCAGAAGCATAGTGAAGCTGCTGCAGTGAACTTAACTCCTCGACGTGTTTTTCCAAAAGTGTTTTATAGTGCTTCTTCGACTTGCAATACGGCTTCACAATGGTCGGCCACTTATGGAGTTTGACCTTTTCTCGGGGCCGCACGCGGAAATCCTTTGAATTGATTTTCATTTTCATCGGCTCCGCATCACCAAGTGCAGGAATTGCATTTGACATTCATGGAGTTCATGCGGTTCTTGATGCAGCCTTTGCACGCGCTTTTTGAGCACTCCGGATCTCGCGTTCCGCCTCGAGCCAGTCTTGATCTGCCTGGCTTTCGCCCTGGACTCGCTGCTGATAGAGTTCATAGGCGCGTGAAGCAATTTGCGGTGTGAGATCGAGTGGCTCCTTGGCCAGCAGTGGGGCTTTCGTAGGGTCGAAAATTCGATAAGCGAGCAGCTTCACGCGGTCATTCACCAGGGCCCAAGCTAGAGCGTAGGCCCAAACGAACCCCGCCCAGCCCCAGCCGAGGGGCGTCATGAACAGCCCATAAACCGCAATCAGGGTCGCGATCGTCTGCGTGGCGAGCACCGCTATCCATAGAACCCGAGCCGGGCGTATGGACCAGAATGGGCCGCGCGTGCGCGTCAGAAAAATCGTCAGATGTCCTGCCACAGACAGCTTCAAGTACATCAGCGTCTGGATGTGCGCGCGATCGAGGTGAAAGACGCGCTCGCCAAGATAAAACAAGCCGAACGCGGCCACGACCCCGATGACGCCCAGCACCGTGGAGATCGCCAGCACCAGGCGCATGTTCCAGGCCTCGGGCTTATCCTTGTAATGAACGTTGTCATAGGCAATGGACAAGATTGCTCCGTCGTTGAGCAACGCCAGCATCACGATCATCACTGCAGTCAGCGGATAGAAGTTGAACACCAGGATCGCCAGTGTCATGAAGAACAGCACACGCAGGGTTTCGGCAATGCGGTAGATCGCGTAGCTATTCATCCGCTGAAAGATGCGGCGGCTTTCCTTGATCGCGTCAATAATCACCGACAGCCCAGACGCCAGCAGCACGATTGAGGCTGCCGCCCGGGCCGCATCTTGTGCGCCGGAAACCGCGATGCCGCAGTCCGCTTTCTTCAGCGCCGGGGCGTCGTTCACTCCGTCGCCGGTCATGCCGACAATGTGGCCGCGCTGCTGCAGGACATCCACGATGTGAAACTTGTGTTCAGGGAATACCTGGGCGAAACCATCCGCTTTTTCGATGGCCTCCGCCGCCTGTGTCGTCTCGTGTTGCTTCATGTCTCCAAATCCGCTGGCATCAAGGATGTTTGTGCCTAATCCCAGCTGTCTGGAAGTTTCTCGAGCGATGGCTATTTGATCGCCGGTAACCATTTTGACCTTCACGCCCATTTCCCGGGCGCTGGCGATGGTTGCTTTGGCCTGATCGCGCGGCGGATCGAATAACGGCAGCACGCCGACAAACTGCCATTTGTTTTCTTGATCTGCACGAGCAACACCCAAGGAACGGAAGCCGCGCCCGGCAAATTCATTGACGGCTTTCTCAACGGCGGTCTTTACCTCACCGGCGTTGGCCGACATCTCCAGAATTACCTGCGGAGCTCCCTTAGTCACAAAGAACTGTTTTCCGTCCGTGCCTTTGACAGTGGCTTCCGTGCGCTTATGCACCGGGTCGAATGGTTTGAAATGAAGTACCTGATAGCTCTTCACCGCTTTATCGTCCTTCACGCCTCCAATCACCGCCAGGTCGATGGTGTCCTTATCTTCCGCCCGCGAGGCGAGCGCGCCGTAGAGGATGGCTTGGTCCGGGGGAATTCCGTTCACTGTAAAGGGATCGCCCAGTGTCAGCTTGTTCTGGGTCAGGGTGCCGGTCTTGTCCGAGCACAGCACATCCACACCGGCTAGCTCCTCGATGGCCGACAACCGCGTCACGATTGCTTCTTTTTTCGCCAGCAGACGTGCGCCGACCGCCATCGTCACAGAGAGCACCGTAGGCATTGCCACGGGAATCGCGGCCACCAGAAGCACCAGGCAGAATTCCAAAGTTGTGAGAACCTTGTCGCCACGGAATAGCGCTACGAGCAATATCAACACCACCAGAGTCACGGCGAGCACGATCAGGTAATCGCCAATCTTCAAGAACGGCACGCTGGAAATGACTGACGGTGTGCGCCTCCTGTACCAGTTGCGCCGTCTTGCCGAAGTAAGTGTTCGCACCAGTGGCGTAGACCATGGCGTCGATTTCGCCCTGACGGATAATCGACCCCGAAAACACCGCTCCGCCAGGTTTGGCCGTGACGGGCAAAGATTCGCCCGTCAACGCCGACTGGTCGACCTCAATCGAATCGCCCGCCAGCAAGCGCGCATCTGCCGGCACAATGTCGCCCAGTCGCAGGCGGACGACGTCGCCAGGTACAAGCTCGGATGCATTCGGATTGACCCACTTCCCATCGCGCTTCACCGTGGCCTTGACCGCCAGTTTGGCCCTGAGTGCGGCGATGGCGTTGCCCGCCTGGTGTTCTTCCCAGAATCCGACCACGGCATTGGAACAAAGAAGAAGGAGGATGATAAAAAAATCCAGCCAGTGCCGGACCAGCCCCGACAGAATCACCGCCGCTTCAATCATCCACGGGATCGGACCCCAGAAATAAGTAAGGAATTTCAGGAACGCATTGGTTTTCTTTTCTTCAATCTTATTAGCGCCGTATTGAGTAAGACGTTTCTGCGCCTCGGCTTGACTGAGGCCCTCCGGCGATGACCCCAGTTTTTTCTCCACTTCCGGCAGGGGAAGGGTTTTCAGATCATCTTTCGGGTCGGGCGCATTGGGCTTAGACCCCCCCTTTGGTTCCGAAGCCTTGAGTTTCGATTCCGGCTTCGATTCCGGTTTTAATTCGGGAGCCTTGGGCTGCTCGCCATTGGGTTTCATAACGGGTATCCTTTCTGTCCTTGCTATGCCGCGGGTTTCGTGAGTTTCGAGATACTTGTTGGCATGCTCTTCCCTCTGTAGTTCCTGGAGCGCCGGATCAGGATGTTAGTGGCCGCCGAGAGCCACGGCCCTCGTGCGGGGAGTGGTGCGATCGAGGTCATGCCGATCTACCTTTTGTTTGCGCTTCACTGATTCCAGCCTATAAGAGCGCCGAATTTCCATCTTCGTCGTGTCTATAAGAGCTCGTGAATTCATTTGGTATTGCTCCACTTCCAGTTGCGTATTTCCGGCATGTCTTGGCCGTGCTTGTCGATGTATTGCTTGTGCTCGATGAGCTTGTCCTGCACCAGCTGTTTTAGGTAAGCCCCCCTTGTGCCCAAGTGCGGCAGCCGATCGACCACGTCTTGGACAAGGTGGAACCGGTCCAAGTCGTTCTGCACCCTCATGTCAAAAGCGGTTGTGATGGTGCCTTCTTCCTTGTAGCCCCGGACGTGCAGGTTGCGGTTGGCGCGACGGTAGGTCAGCCGGTGGATTAGCCACGGATATCCGTGAAAGCCGAAGATGATGTGTTTATCCTTGGTGAAAAGCGAATCGTAGTCCGTTTCGGTCAATCCATGCGGGTGCCCACTCGAAGACTGTAGCTTCATCAGATCGACGACATTGATCACTCGGATTTTCAGTTCGGGTAAATGCTCGCGGAGGATGGAAACGGCGGCCAAGATCTCCAGCGTGGGCGTGTCGCCGCAGCAGGCCATCACCACGTCCGGCTCGGCATTCTGGTCGTTGCTGGCCCATTGCCAGATGCCAATGCCTTCCGTGCAATGCACGACCGCTGCGTCCATGGTCAGCCATTGCGGCAAGGCGTGCTTTCCTGCAACCACTACATTGACGTAATTCCGGCTACGCAGGCAGTGATCGAAGACAGACAACAGGCAGTTGGCGTCGGGCGGAAGGTAAACGCGCACGATATCCGCCTTCTTGTTGATGACGTGGTCGAGGAAGCCGGGATCCTGGTGCGTGAAGCCGTTGTGATCCTGTTGCCACACGTGGGAGGCGAGCAGATAGTTCAGTGAAGAGATTTTCCGGCGCCAGGGCAGTTCCAGGCACACCTTCAGCCACTTGGCGTGCTGGCTGAACATCGAATCGACGATGCGAATGAAAGCTTCGTAGCTGTTGAACAGCCCGTGCCGTCCGGTCAGAAGATATCCTTCGAGCCAACCCTCGCACTGGTTCTCGCTCAGCATCGAATCCAGCACTCGCCCGGCGGGCGCGAGGAATTCATCATTTTTTACTTGTCGGGCGTCCCACTGACGGTTGGTGACTTCAAAAACAGCACCCAGGAGATTCGAGACGGTTTCATCGGGACCGAAGACTCGAAAATTGCGCTGATCCTCATTAAGCTTGGCTACATCCCGCAGGAAGTTGCCAAGCACGAGCGTATCTTGACCGCTAACCGCGCCGGGCGAAGGCACATTCACCGCGTGGACGTGGAAGTCCGGCATGCGCAGGTCGCGCAGCAGAATGCCGCCATTGGCGTGGGGATTGGCGCCCATGCGTCGGTCGCCCTTCGGTGCTAATTCCGCCAATTCGGGGATGAGTCGTCCATTCCCGTCGAACAACTCCTCGGGTTTGTAGCTCTTCATCCAACTTTCAAGCTGTTTGACGTCATCGGGATGTTCGGAATCGACTAGAAGCGGCACCTGATGCGCTCGGAAAGTACCCTCGATTTGCAGTCCATCAACTACCTTCGGGCCAGTCCAGCCCTTGGGCGACTTGAGAACGATCATTGGCCAGCGCGGCCGCGTGGAGTCGTTATTGTTTCGCGCATTGCTTTGGATTTGCCGGATGTCCTCGACGACCTTTTCCAGGGTAGTGGCCATAAGTTCATGCATCTTCTCCGGCTCATCCCCTTCGACAACGTGGGGCGTCCAGCCGCAGCCGCGTAGAAATTGCTCCAATTCCTCGTGCTCGATGCGGGCCAGGACGGTCGGATTGCTGATCTTGTAGCCATTGAGGTGCAGGATTGGCAGGACAGCTCCGTCGGTAATCGGGTCGAGGAACTTGTTGGACTGCCATGAAGTCGCCAGGGAGGCCGTCTCCGCTTCACCATCTCCGATAACGCAGGCAACGATCAAATCGGGATTGTCGAACGCCGCTCCGAAGGCGTGACTCAGCGAGTACCCGAGCTCACCACCTTCGTGAATCGACCCAGGCGTCGTCGGCGCGACGTGACTCGAAATGCCACCGGGAAACGAGAACTGTTTGAACAGCTTCTTCATTCCGGCTTCGTCCCTGGTGACGTCCGGATAGATGTCAGTCCAGGTGCCTTCGAGGTATACGTTGCCCACAATCGCAGGGCCGCCGTGCCCGGGACCAGCAATGTAAAACATATCCAGGTCATACTTCTTGATGACACGGTTGAGATGCACATAAACGAAATTCTGGCCGGGCGTCGTGCCCCAGTGTCCGACCACCAGCGGCTTCACGTGCGACAGTTTAAGTGGCTCCTTCAGCAGCGGATTGTCGTAGAGATAAATCTGTCCGACCGACAGGTAGTTGGCGGCGCGCCAGTAGGCATTCATCCTGTGAAGCAGTTCTGAGGAAAGAGTTGAGGCGAGAGTTTCTGTCTGCATGGTTCAATTCTCCTTTTTCGAGCTGAGGCCAAGAATGCAGCAACCGAGGGCTCATTGATTCGTACGGAATTTCCTCCCAAGACGGATTCCTACTTCCGTGCCAGAAGTATCGCGCTGGATTGGGACTCCAGGTGATAGCTCGTGGAACTCTCCAAGAGGGCTTCTCGTGCTGCTTCAGACAAGTCTTGTGGCGTGGAGGGGGATGTGCCTACGGCGAGACGCCAGCGGTATCCAAGTGGCAGCGGCGGCAAACTAAATTCGGTCTCCTCCGTCGCCGCGTTGAACATGAGATAAAGCCGATCTTGTCCGTCTTCGTTGATTAGGCAGGCGAGTGTCTTGCACTTTGGGTCTGACCAGTTGGGCCGTTCCTTGCGCGGCCCAAACCAGCGGATCTCGGCGTCCGTATAGAATTGCTCCTTGCTCAGAATGGGATGTGCCCGGCGAAACGCAATCATGCTGCGGGTAAAGCGGAAGATGTCTTCGTGCTGTTTGAGACAGCCCCAATCATACCAACTCGTTTCATTGTCCTGGCAGTAGGCATTGTTGTTGCCGCTTTGCGTCCGGCGAAATTCGTCCCCGCCAAGCAACATCGGTACGCCGCGCGAAATGAGTACCGTCAGAAGGAAGTTTTTGATCTGACGTTTCCTGATGGATTCGATCCGGCCATCCGCCGTATCACCTTCCGCGCCGTAGTTCTCGCTGAAATTCTGGTTCGTCCCGTCGTGGTTGTTTTCTCCGTTTGCTTCGTTGTGCTTTGAGCGATAGCTCACCAGATCGTTCAGAGTGAAGCCGTCGTGGCAGGTGATGAAATTGATGCTACCGTCGGGGCCTTTGCCGGACTTGGTATATATGTCGGCACTGCCGCAGATGCGGCTGGCAAACAAACCGATCATCCCATCATCGCCGCGCCAGAAACGGCGGACATCATCCCGGTACCGGCCGTTCCACTCCGCCCAGCGCCGCTCTGAAAAACTACCCACCTCATACGCACCAGCGGCGTCCCACGCCTCGGCTATGATCTTCACATCCCTCAAGATCGGGTCCTCGGCGATTCGTTCGAGAAGCGGGGGATTGGACAGCACGTTGCCGGAGCGGCCCCGACCGAGCACTGCAGCTAGGTCAAACCGAAATCCATCGACATGCATCTCCACCACCCAGTGGCGCAATGCGGACAAGATGTGATTCCGCACTACGGGATGGTTGGCATTGATAGTGTTGCCGGTGCCCGTGTAGTCCTTGTAGTAGCGTTTGTCGTCCGCTAGCATGTAGAAGATCGTGTTATCGATCCCGCGGAAACAAAGTGTAGGTCCCTGTTCGTTTCCCTCGGCCGTGTGATTGAACACCACGTCCAGAATCACTTCGATACCGCCCTGGTGAAGGGCACGAACCATCTCCTTGAACTCTAGCTTCTGCTGGCCCAAACCACCCGAACTGCTGTACGAAGCTTTGGGCGCGAAAAAGGCCACGGGATCGTATCCCCAGTAATTCCTTAGCGGTTGATTTGTCTGCGGATTCCTGCGTGTGACAGAAAACTCATTGAATTCCTGTACCGGCATCAGTTCCACGGCGGTAACTCCCAGGGTTTTCAGATAGGGAATTTTTTCCATCAGGCCTCGGTACGTTCCCGGATGGTCCACGCCGGATTTGGGATGAATCGTAAAGCCGCGAACATGCGTTTCGTAAATTACGGTCTTCGACCACGGATGGCAGGGTGGCTGGTCTCCATCCCATTCGAACGGCTCGTTGACGAACACGCATTTCGGCATCGACCGTGAATTGTCCAGCGTCGAGATAACCAAGTCTTGCTTTGGCGCCGACGCGTCGTATCCAAGCGCCGATGTGAAATCCCACCGGGGCACCTGCGAAATCGCGGTGGCAAACGGATCGAGCAAAAGCCTGTTGAAATTGAAACGATGCCCTTCGCTGGGTTCGTAAGGGCCATCCACGCGGTAAGCATAGAGTTGACCAGGACCAATTCCCTTCACCCAAACGTGCCATACGTCACCGGTGTGGTTACGGGCTGAATTCAGATCGATTACTCGTGCGGGCGTTGCGTCTTTGGGATGGTCAAACAACTCCAGTCGAACACGACTGGCGTAACGACTGAAAAGGGCGAAATTAACCCCTCCTCCCGTTTCCTGGGTTCCCAAGGGCAGAGGAGAGCCCGCGCGAACGTCAGCGCGCTCGGAGATCTCCGAGATGTAACCGTGCAATTCGCGTTCGGAGGTTTTGGTCATCGTTGCCATAGAATTCGAGCCGATTCGAGCGGAATCGCTACCCCGAAGCGCTGAGGTATCACTCGCGCTGTGTAATCGCTTGCAGGATGCGCGGCAGGTACGGTTGCGTGAAATACACAGCGGCGGGATCCGTCCGGCAGCGATCCTGCGCACTTCATTTCCTCCCTTACGGGATCGCCGCCGTTGATTCCGTCGGCGTAAAGCTCTACCCGCACTGCTTTGGGATCGAGGTCATTGAGATAGACCTGAACCTCGAATATGTGCTGGCCGCCACGGGTCTCAACCTTCACTTCGCCAATCTGTAGCGTGGCCCATTTCTGCTCCAGAGTCTGCCGCCATTCGACTACTTGCTTGCCGATTGCGCCCTTGTTCGCTGCGCGCTCACGGTAGGCCGTAGCAGCCGGGAGGTAGCGTTGCTCGGTGTATTCGCACACCGCGCGGTGGGCGGAGAAGCGCGGTGTCAATTGCGCCATGCTCTCCCGCATACGCTTGACCCATTCGGTGGGAATGCCGGTGCTGTCTCGGGTATAAAACTCCGGGATCACCTCCCGTTCGAGCAGGTCGTAGAGGGCTTCCGCTTCGGCAGCGTCCCAGGCCGGATTATCCCCATGTTCCTGGCCGTCCCCTAACGCCCAACCAACCCCGGTCGTATAAGCTTCCGCCCACCAGCCGTCCAATTCCGATAGATTGATGCCGCCATTCACGAGTACTTTCATGCCACTTGTCCCGCAAGCTTCCCAGGGCCGGCGTGGCGTATTGATCCAGACATCCACGCCTTGTACTAGGTGTCCGGTCAAATACATGTCGTAATCGCTGAGGAAGATCACATGCGGGCGCGTCTCAGGCTGACGAATGAACTGAATCCACTCCTGGATCAACGCCTGGCCCGCCTGGTCCGCTGGATGCGCCTTTCCGGCGATGATAAGTTGCACCGGACGCTGGGAATTGCTCAGTAGACGAAGCAACCGCCCTCGATCGTGCAGCAGCAAGTCCGGCCTCTTGTAGGTCGCGAAGCGGCGCGCGAAGCCCAGTGTTAACGCGTTGGGATCAAATAAATGTTTCGCCCCGTCAATCGCCTCGGGCGACGCGCCGGAGGCAGCGAGTTGTCCGGCCAATCGCTCGCGAGCATATTCAACTAGCGACTTGCGGGCGGTTGCGCGGAATTGCCAGAGCTTGGCGTTCGAGAGGCCGCGAATGTGCTGCTCGAGGTGTTGCGTCGGGTCTAGCCAGCGGCCTTTCCCACAGGCTTCCGTCCAGAGATCGTCGGCTACCGCTGAGTCCCAGGTCGGCATGTGAACGCCGTTGGTGACGTGTCCGACGGGCACTTCGTCCTCTGGCCAGCGGGGGAAAAGAGGTTCAAAGAGGTGCTGGCTGACTTTCCCGTGCAACCGACTCACGCCATTCACCGCCCCGCTCCCCCGGATCGCCAGATAGGCCATGTTGAAACTTTCCGACGAGTCGTTCGGGTTCTGGCGGCCCAACGCCAGCAAATCGTGGAGTGTCATGCCGAGTTTCTTCTCCGCATATCCTCCCAGGTATTGCTCAATGAGAGCAGGATCGAAAAGATCAAAGCCGGCGGCCACTGGCGTGTGCGTAGTGAAGAGGTTCCCCGCTCGCGTGACTGCCATTGCTACTTCGAAGGGCTGCCCGGTTTCTTCCATGAAACTTCGGGCACGCTCGAGCGTGGCGAAGGCCGCATGTCCTTCATTCAAGTGACAGACTTCCGGCTTGATGCCCAGCGCACGGAGCAACCGCCAGCCGCCAATCCCGAGAAGCATTTCCTGCTTGAGGCGCAACTCCGGCCCGCCCCCGTACAGTTCGCTGGTTATCCCTCGATGAATGGGAGTGTTCGCCGCGTCGTTGCTGTCCAACAGATAGAGCTTGACTCGACCTGCCTGGACCTGCCAGGCGCGCAGCCAGACTGAGTAACCTGGTAAGGCGATCTCCAAGCGCAACCATTCGCCGTTCGGCTGGCGCACTGGTGTGATCGGCAGCTGTCCGGGGTCGTTGTACGGGTAAAGAGCCTGTTGCGCTCCATTCTTGTCAATCACCTGGCGAAAATAGCCTTGTTGATAGAGCAGTCCCACGCCGACCACTGGCACGCCCAGATCGCTGGCAGCTTTGAGCTGATCGCCAGCCACATTGCCAAGTCCTCCCGAATAGATCGGGAGCGCTTCGCTCAACATGAATTCCATGCAGAAATACGCGACGCAGGTTAAAGGAGCTTGCGGATGCTTTTGCTGAAACCATGCGGGCGTCTCCCCAGCCTGACGCTCGGCTCGCAGATGGTCATCAACGTTCTTACGAAACGTAGGATCGGCCAGCACCCGCTCGAGCTGGTCCCGCGAGACCGTCTGGAGAACAACCCAAGGATTTTGAGTTAGTCCCCACAGTACAGGATCAAGAGTGCGCCACACTCCGTCGGTGGCATGGTTCCACGACCAGCGCATGTCCAGGGCAAGCTCCGCCAGAGAATCGAACCCTTCAACTTCCGTCGGTAGAAGGTTGTAGATCGGATGGCTGACACGTGTTTGTTTGCTCACGGTTTCTGCTCCGAATTCGTTCTGGCCCGAATCTTCGAATTCATCAGCTAGGTTTCCCGTCGTTACGCCACATTTACTTTACCCCGCTCCGGTGCCAGCACCGCCGCTAATGCATTGCTGACAATCGTCTGGGCTTCCTCCAGGATGCGGCGCAGATGATCCGCTCCCCGGAAGCTCTCCCCATAGATCTTGTAGATATTCTCGGTCCCTGACGGACGCGCCGCGAACCATCCGTTCTTCGCCACCACTTTCAGGCCGCCGATCGGAGCGCCGTTGCCCGGCGCGTTGGTGAGAACAGTCTGGATTGTTTCGTCTGCCAGCTCGGTCAGCTTGACCTGCTCGGGCGAAAGTTTCGCCAACAGCTCCTTTTGATCCGGAGTGGCTGGCGCCTCCACGCGGTCATAGGCAGGCTCACCAAATTCGCGCGTGAATTCGCTGTAAATTTCGGCGGGGTCGCGGCCCATCCTGGCAGTGATCTCCGCCGCCAGCAAAGCCGGGACAATGCCATCTTTGTCCGTCGTCCAAACGGTGCCGTCGAGGCGAGAAAAGGACGCTCCCGCGCTCTCCTCGCCGCCGAAGCCAAGCGAACCGTCGAGCAAGCCATCCACGAACCACTTGAAGCCAACCGGCACCTCGTAGAGCGTCCGGCCAATCTTCGCGATCACGCGATCAATCATCTGGCTGCTTACCACAGTCTTGCCAACTGCCGCTTTTTTTTTGCGCCACTTCGGCCCGGTGCTGGAAGAGATAGAAAATGGCGACGGAAAGATAATGGTTGGGCCGCAGCAATCCCGCGCTCTTGGTGACAATGCCGTGCCGGTCACGGTCGGTGTCGCAGGCAAAGGAAACGTCGAAGCCGTCCTTTATTCCTATCAATCGCTGCATCGCATAGAGCGAGGAAGGGTCCATCCGTATCTGACCATCCCAATCCACCGGATGCTTCGCGACGCTGACGTTTGGACCATTCTCATCGGTCGTTCTTAACGTTTGCCCCCGCCTCCGCTTACGTGGCCGCGCCCATCACGCACTTCATTTCCTTTGAAGTGGGCAACCTTATCGAGGCGCTTTGACGGCTCGGGTCTATCGCCAGGGTTCGGCGTTGGGCCTTTATAGCCGTGTTCGGGATGAAAACGGTTATTCACGTGGCCTTGGAAGTTGTCAGGGCCATGAAACCCGGGCCAGCGCCGACGAAAACACCACCCGAAAACCATTCCGGGCCGTAGTAGCCATAGGGAGCACAGCCATAAGGGCAACGTCATAGTAACCGTAAGGACATGCAGGGGCGGCTCCAATGTTGATGCCGACGCTGACCTGAGCCCCTATTTTGGGAGCGGTCACTGTGAAGAAGATTCCAGCAACAGCAGCTAATACAAGATATTTAAATCTGTTCATAAATTGTCCTCCGCACTCGTATCTTCATCATGCGTCTTTATTGTGGACGCAGCGAACACCGGCGTCTGTCCACAAGAGCACACTCGAAGCGTGTCTTTCCATCGGAGCGCGGGACGCCCCGGAAAGGAATTGTTTCGTACTATGCGTTTTCCGTTACTGGCGTTACTATTTTCCAGCGTCAAAGCGGGTGTTTACAGGCGTACAGAGGCGTGCTCTAAAGAGTGCCGCCTTGATGGAAAGAAAGGGGATAGGTTAAAAAGCCAGTGTTTTAGAGGCTTGCGGAAGCCCGGTAAAGTTTCCCACCCTCTCAGCCAAGTTTCGTATACGGTTCGATCGAGCGATGCCAGGCCCTTTTCGTCGTCGCGTACACGCCTTTCATTGCAGGGTAGAGAACGACCCTCGGCAGATTGTGACGCCGGTGTGACGGAAAACCTGCTCACCCTGCCAAAGCTGACATCTTTGACAGTTAGAATTGGTTGATTCTAGACAACTTGATTCTTTGCAATCCAGCCCTGACAATCCGGCTTACAGGCTCGGCCTACGGCTTAGGCGCGGTGGACCGGCAATCTATATCTGAATGGTAGGACTAGCGCCTTCGGTGCATTGCAAGCCCCCGCAACCATCCGAACAGGCGTTCATTAGCTCGACCAGCTTCGATGGCGTTGGAGGGATAAGGTTAGTCGCCGTGAGTGCCTGTCTTGTAGCGAGTGTCTTCCCGATTCGCCGCGCTCCGTGCCGCCTCGCTCTGCGCATCGAGCCATGCCGCGTAACTCATCGTCACATTGATGTCATCATGGCCCGCCCAACGCTGGACCGTGCGGATGTCAACGCTATCCCGAAGCTTGTTGGTGATGAACGTGTCCCTGAAACGATGCAGCTTGACGAGCGCCACGCCGGAGTTTTTCACCTTGCGCTTGAGCTTGTCGAGAAAATGAACGTCCGGGTTGCCGTTCTCGTTCGGGAAGAGCAGCCCCTTGGGCAATGCCAGCAGTTCCGCCAAGAGTCCGTCGCTCACCGGGATGCTGCGCGTGCTTGCCGGGGTCTTGGGCTTCCAGATGTTCCCGCGACTGATGCACTCTTTGCAGTGGAAGCACGGCTTCGGCCGAATGACGATTTCCTTCGTGCGGGGACTGATGTCGGCGTCGGTCAAGTGCGCAACCTCCATGTCCCTGCATCCCGTTGACCTGAACAGCCGCACCAACAAATTCGTCCTAGCCTTCGTGTGAGTCTCAAGGGCGACGATCTCTGCATCGATATACGGCTCCGGAGGATTCTGCGCGTGCTCCGGCCAGTCGCACTTTTGGATGTTGAGCTTGAGCCGGAGCCACTGGTTGAAGAACGTCACGACCGCCATCATCTGCTTGCCGACGTATTCCGGGTCATAGTCAACCATGAGTGGTTTGGCGGAGGAGGAGGGATTCGAACCCCCGGGACCTTTGCGGGCCCAACGGTTTTCAAGACCGCCCGTTTCGACCGCTCACGCACTCCTCCGTTTCCAATTCTATCAGCATGAGCCGCTGAGCCGTAACTTCGCGGTTTCGATTGCTCACTGCGGCGCACATCTTCGGATACCTTCGCTCCGAGCGCGTACATCTAGTTCAAATGTAGCAGCGGAAGCGTCTCGTTATGCGCTTCGGCCTCGAATCCGACTTGGCTTTCGGGCTGGCGGCGTTTGCGCGCGGTATACTTAGAATATGTACAGCGCCGCCGTGCTCGAGCATTCCGCGCATCCCCGTAACTTTGGCGAACTGCCCGACGCGACCAATACCGTGGAGGCGACGAATCCGGTGTGTGGCGACGAATTGCGGCTGGCCGTGCGCGTCGAGGATGGACGCATCGCCGCCGCGCGCTTCCACAGCCGCGGATGCAAAGCGGCGATCGCCAGCGCGTCTCTGCTCACCGAGCTGATGACCGGAAAAAGCATCGCAGAGATTCGCGAGATCACCGCGGAACAGATCTCGCAGGCGCTCGGCGGATTGCCGGCGGCGACGCGCCATGGCAGCCAGCTCGCCGAAGACGCCTTGGACGCGCTTCTCGATCAGCTCTGAGCGGCCGACTCTTCGCTATCCTTCATCCGCGCGATCAATCCTGCTGCCACGAATCCGACTCAGCAGAATCTTCAGACTCGTTCCTACACTCCCGTAAGCGCGCGGCGAAGCGCTTCCGGATCGTTCAGATTGAGCACCACTCCTTCTTCGTTCGTGGGCACTTCCAGTACTTCGTCCGCGTGCGCCCAGACGACGGCGCGCGCGCCTTGGTCGGCAGGAGCGGCGAGAAGTTCGCCGTAAAGGCGCGAGGCGAAAATCACGGGATGGCCGCGCTTGTCGCGGAACTTGGGAACAAGAATGGCGCGTCCCGAGGCATAGAACTGGCGAACGAGTTCCGCGACCAATTCGGGGCTCACCATGGGGTGATCCACCAGGAAAAACATCACGCCGTCGGTGGGCGTTTCCTGAAGGCTGCGAATGGCCGCTTGCATGGACGACAACTGGCCTTGCTTCCACTGCGGATTGACGACAATCTCGGCGCTATCGAGCGGAATTTTCTCGCTGATCTCCTTGGTATGAGCGCCGAGGACCACGCGCGTGCAGCCGATCACTTTGCCCGGATCGGAATTTTTCTTGGCTTGTTCGTTCGCTTGTTGAATCGTCTCCAGCAGGCATCCGAGAAAGGTGCTGCCGCGAAACGGAATCAGCGCCTTGGGAGAACCCATGCGCGAAGACTCACCGCCCGAAAGAATGACCGCGGCGAGCACGCGAGCGCGATCAGCGCGAAACGCTTTCGGCGACGGGGGCTTTCGCCTCCTCGGCGGACGAGGCGGCGTGCTTCTCGCCGTCCTTGCGGACCACCGCTTTGTGCGCGACGTCGGTGGCTCCGCGGCGCACGGCAATCAATTCCGCGGTGATGCTGACGGCAATCTCTTCCGGCGTGAGCGCGCCGATCGCCAGGCCCACGGGCGCATTCACGCGATCGAAAAGTTCCTTCGCGTAGCCCTCGCGCTCGAGCGCCTGATACACCGAAAGCACCTTGCGCTTGCTGCCAATCATGCCGATATAGCGCGCCCCGGTCTTGACGGCCCAGGCCAGCACGTGCATATCGTCGCGATGTCCGCGCGTGACGATCAGCAGATAGGTGGAAGGATTGGGCTTAATTTTGGTGAAAGAGTCCTCGAAATCGGTGTAGATCTCGGCCGCCATGGGGAAGCGCTGCTTATTGGCAAACTGCTCGCGGTCATCGATCACGCCGATGGAGAAGCCCACGTTGTAGGCCGCGTTGGCGAGAGCGATGGAGACGTGGCCGCCGCCAAAAATATACAAAGTCGGGGTGGGCAGAATGGGCTCCACAAAAACCTCCAGAGTGCCTCCGCAGATGAGCCCGTTATCGAAGCTGGCCTCGTTATTCAGGTTGAAAGTCATTTTGCGGGGCGCCTCGGCCTTCAAGACGTCCTTGGCCGCAGCCCAGACTTCAGCCTCCACGCAGCCTCCGCCGATCGTACCCACGATCGAGCCGTCTTCGCGCACCAGCATCCGGGAACTCTCAAAGCTGGGAATCGAGCCGTTGGTGTGAACAATGGTGGCCATGACGGCGCGCTTGCCTTCGCGCCGGAGCCGGAGAACCTCTTCCAAAACATCCATGTTCAATCACCTCCGATCCCTAATTGTAGCGTAATCCGGGGGTTCCGGGGGTGTCAATCACTCCGCTAGAGCCCCCCTTTTTTGAAACGTGACCTGGAGATCCTTCTCACGAAAAGCCTTGATGGCTTTTGCAAAGTCCTGACACGCCTCCGCTTCTTCCCGTGCCGTTTCGGCCGTCAATTGGCCGAACTGACGATGGTTATCGGCAAGTCTCTTCAACTGTCGGTGCCTGTCGGCCTTGTTCAGGAGATCGCTCAGTTCGGCAGACAGTTGGTGTCCAGCCTGCATGCTTGGCCCACAGAAATTCACAACATCCTGCGCAAGTTCGTCGGCGTGTTCCACATACGCCTCAAGTGGGTGCGTTCTGTCCAGTTCCAACATCCGTGCATCCCTCCTGGCCGCATCGTATCACGTGATAGAATACGGCGCGTGGCTGCGAAGAGGAAGCCGAAGCGGAAGGCGAAAGCTCGACGCAACGCAAAGCGCGCTGTAGGAGCGGCCGTCTTGACCGTTAGTGTGGGCGCGGCAGCCGTCCTTGGCCACGACGAACACAAGCATATCGAACTGATGGAAACCGGGCCCGACGTTGCGATTCTGACAGATGCGGCCATAGTGGCCACAAACACTGCAAACGCCGTTCTATCCCTCATGCCGCCCGTCATTCCAAAGAAGTGAAGCCGATGAGCCCGTTCAGCCTAAAAAGAATCTAGCTCCTGCTCCAGACGATAGGCGATTTCAGAATCACTAGGCGGCTCAAACCACCATCGTTCGCCAGTTGCGCCGATCTGGATGGCTTTCGCCTTCGACACTTCATCGTGATCATGCTTCCGACCAACAAGGGCATGTGCGATCTCGTGTAAAATCACTTCCGTTGGATCCCGCCCCTCGTCCACTAATTTGCCGTGCACGGTAATCTTCCGTTTTACGTGGTCACAGTAGCCAATCAGATAGTCTTGATGCGGCTGAAGTGAATGAAATCCAAAGTCCCAGCCTATGAGGCCGTGTTCAGCAAATAAAGACAACGCCAATTTTAGGCAGGCCCTACGATCCACTTTGATTCTTCTCGTCAGCGATCTTCTGCCAGTTGTTCATGAACGCAGCGGAGGCCTCTCGGAATGCTTTGATCATCGCCGCAATGTCTTTAGGCTTCTTTTCCGACGTATCCATTTACCCGGTGCGGATTGTATCCCAAGGTAATTGGTAAGTGATAGAATCCCGCGCCAAGGCCAGCCGGGAACAGATTGATTCAGAAGGCCATCTCAATTTTTCAAGGTCTCCTGACGCCAACGATAGGCGTCATCGCTATCTACATTGCTTGGCAGCAATGGCAAGGGAACAAGCTGAAGCTGAAGATGGATCGATATGAGCGTCGTCTTCGTGTGTATCAGGAAGTGGTGAAGATGCTGAAGATCGGCAGTAATGGGAAGCCGGAATGGGCTGAGATTATTGACTTCAGCGGCCAGACCGCCGAGGGAGACTTTATTCGGGAATATCTAAACGATATCGTGACGCGGGCGACGAAGCTGAGATCAGCACATTTCGAATATCGAGATATCAACAGCCCCGGTCCCGTTCCTGCGCATTATGACCATAACCGGGTTGTGGAGGAGATGGGAACCCAACAGCGGTGGTTTACGGATCAGATCATTAACTCGTTTGTGAAAGCCAAATTCAGGAAGTATCTGGACATCAGCTAAGGGAATGTCGCAGGGAAAATGTGAAGGGGCTACTGGAGTGCCCGCAGTAAATCTTGTTTCTTCATTTCGGCCCGCCTTTATCGTATAGTCTGCCCCAATTATGGCCTTATGGAAACGTCTGATCCTGATCTCCGCATCCTTTGGCGTTGGTGTAGTGGTTGCGATTGCGGCCATCTGGGGAGCCGTGAACTGGCATGAGGGTCATCAGGCCTGGAACACTAATGCTCTTAAGGCTTCGTTCGGAACCCTGGGATTAAACACTGAACCGAGCAAAGATAGTTATGACGCCGAGTTCGATTACGATATCCAGAATAATACGTCGAAGAATTATCCGTTTAATCCGAGCGCCTTCACGGTGATGGCGTACTTGAGTGATGGAAAGGTGTTGTCCAAGGAAGCGGGTAATTATCAAACCTCAGACATCACCATAGAGGGACCACGGTTCATTCCGTCACATAGCAAAGCCCGCATTATCCTCCGCACCACATATCAGTACCCGACTGAGTTCACGGCTGCGGACAAGAACAACATCGAAAAAGTAGGCAAAACCATAGATGCCAGACTGAAGGAGTTCAGCGGTTTCGCTCTCTTCGATCAAGAGAACCACTATCGAATAGAGTTGCCCGATGGCTGGAAGACTTCACCTGATGCGAGTGATAAAACTGCTTCATCCAACATCCCGTGCCCCGAAAAAGACACAGTCGGTTTGTTCACAAAAGAGCCTTGCAAACCCAGAGCATCGAAAGATGCGCCGCCGTGTCCCGCAAACGATCCGTTGGGATTGAAGACATCGCAAGCGTGCGCCCCGCTTCCCTCGAAGGTGAAGGAGTAAAGTCTTACACCTTCCTCATAGTATCCGTAGACGCATTGCGCGCCGTCTCGGCTGCAGTCGTGGGTGTCGTGGATCACGCCATCGATAACGGCCACGATGTGTTTGGGCCTTTCGCGGCGAACTCTAGCGGGCAATCCCAAAGTGCTTCACGTGAAACAGTCCGCCGTTCGAATAACCAGTCAGTAACCACTTCGCTTGACGTTCGCGTAACTGTATGATAAACTGACGCCGATTTTTTAGGGATACCGGTGCGCGAACTCGCGAGCGATATTCGGCGGCTTGGCCACCAAATTCAGGAACAGAAAGAGCAAAAAGGCTAAGCCTCACAGAATGTGCACTTACACAAACAGCGGTCGCAACTCCTTTAGAATGCGCACTTACGAAATTGTTAGACTTAAAGTCGTTTAGAATGCGCACTTACGAAAACGATGGTAGGGGGGTAGCCCGGAGGGCTACCCTGCGGCGAAAGTCTACTCCTCGCCGCGAACGTCTACCCACAGGATGAGCTTCGCGGCGGTCACAAGGATAAGCTTTCGCCGCCTAAACAAAGCCATCTCGAGGAGTAGGTAGCGTAACCAGTTTAGAATGATATCCTTGCATTATCGTAAGAGGCAAGTGCCCTGGAATGATATCCTTAACAAAAAAATGGGGGGGAGGGGGCCCACGGCGCACTTACCTTGCCAAACTTGCCGCAGCGAGATGCGGCGAGACCGGTCGGAGGGCCGGTGGAGGCGCCCTCGGGGTACCACTCCCTAGCACAGGTCGCATGTACAGTAGGCAGGCACCCCGCCGCGGCGTAGCGTGGGTTCACTCCTGAGGAGGGATCCATGTCTAAGAAAACACTGGAGATTTGTTTGTTAGGCTTGGCGCTGAGCGGATCGGTTTTGGGGCTCATGTGCCCGGTACCGGGTTGGGCGCAGTCGGCGCTTGCGCAGCAGGAGGCGGATCAGGAGAAGGCAGCTCAGCAGGGGACGACGACTTCCAGCACGAGGGCCGCGACGGCGAAGCCGGCGACTACGGCGACGAGCACGCCGACAGCAGCGAAGTCTGCGGCGGCGAAGCCGGCAACGAAACCGGCGACCACGGCGCCGGCCGCGAGTACGGCGTCAACCAAGCCGGCAACTCCTAAGCCCGCGGCGGCCAAACCGGCGGCGGCAAAGAAGGCTCCGGCGAAGCCGGTGGTTTACCTCGGCGATGGCGTGAATAGCGGGGGAACGACGGCAGCGCCGGGAGCTTCGGCGAATGCTAAGCCGCAGAATCGCGAAGTGGTGAAGGCGTTCGAGCAGAGCTGCCCGGACGTGACGCTCACCGAGCAGAAGGCCAAGGCAGGTTACGACGTGAGCCTGGAGCGAGAGCCGGGCAGCAAGGGCGTGAAGACGGTTTTCGGACTCACCAACGTGGTGCACAAGACGAACAAGATCGAAGTGACCAGCAAGAGCGGCAAAGAGGTGTTTTCGGAGACCGGTCATTCGACCAATCAATTGGTGAAGGACGCCTGCGCGGCCATGGCAGCGCCGCCGACAAAGGTGGCGAAGAATTAGGGGCGCGCCGGGAGGACCCAACAAGCCCAGGGCCGCCAGAGAGCGGCGCGCCCTGGGCTACAAGAAACCGCCTGCCGCCGTGAAGGGCAGAGGCAAAGCGAAAAGCACATCCCTCAGCCTGCGGGCTTCGGGATGACAGACAGAGAGGCGGCGGGAGTGCGCAAGCCCCAGGGCCCCGCCAGAGGGCGGCGCGACTTTGTTGAGCGGCGAAAGCTCCTGATGCCTTTGTTAACCGCGAAAAGCTCATCCTGTAGGTGACTTTTCGCGGAAGATGACTTTCGCCGCCAGAAGCTACAAAGCGCGTGCCGCGCTAATGGCTACAGCGAGGCCGGATGCTTAGTTGCCGCCACCGCCGCCGGCGGGGCGCTTCTTCAGAAGAACGCTGTTGCCGTAGGGGCGCTGGTAGCTGACGAAATAGCGGTCGTCGAACACGGAGAAATGCTCGGCGGGATAGAAGCTGAGCGCGGCCATCCAGGTGTCCACGTCGGACTGCTTCAGCCACATCCAGCTATCCGGCGAATCCTCGGGATTCTTGTCGATGATGACGACGCGGCCATCCTTCTTGAGATAAGGGACCGTGTTGTTCAGGTAAAGCTGGCGGTGTTCGATCATGTGCAGCACGCGATGGAAGAAGGCCACATCGACGTCGTGCACGGGCAGCTTGGGATCGTCGAATTCTCCGAGCACCGTTTTGATGTTGGTCACGCCTTCTTTTTTGCCGCGGTCGGCCACGTAGCTAAGCATGTCCTTATCGATGTCCACAGCGTAGACAATGCCGTTGGGAGCGACGGCTTTGGCGAACGGAACGGTGAACGAACCGCTGCCGGAGCCGATGTCGGCAACGATGTCGCCCGGCTTCAGCTTCAACTTGGCGATGACCTCATCAACCTTCAGGTCACGCTCGGCGGCGTTCATGCGGTCGATGTACTGCTTGGCCGGCAACTGCTGGAGTTGCGCGGAAGCGTTGCTTAGACCAAACCCAAACAGGCAGGCGAAACCGAGAGCCGCAGCGAAAAGCCTAACGTGTGTTTTCATGGCAGACCTCTGAATTGAGCTGCTGGGAATATACATCCGAATATTACCCGAAGTAAACTGCATTTGCAGCCGGCCGCTCTGGCCGCCAGAGGCGCGCGCTGGTATGCTGTCGCGATCTTGAGGCGTCCTCCAAAGGGCGCTATCGACTAGGGACGAGCAACTTGCCTCCACGGTTAACATGACTGCACCGCTGCGCCGAGTTCTGAGCGTGACCAGCTGCGCCGCGCTGGTCGTTTCCAACATGATCGGCACGGGAATCTTTACCACCACGGGATTTCTGGCCGGCGATTTGGGGCGGCCGCTGCTGGTTCTGGGAATCTGGGTGGTGGGCGGAATCGTGGCGCTGGCCGGATGCATGGCGTACGCCGAGCTGGGGATGAACATTCCGCGAGCCGGCGCCGAGTACGCTTACCTGCGGGAGGCTTGGGGACCAGGCTGGGCGTTCCTGAGCGGCTGGGTTTCGTTCTTTGCGGGATTTTCCGCGCCCATCGCGGCGACGGCAATCGCATTTTCGGAGTATCTGGGGCACTACCTGCCGGCGCTATCGCGCAGTTCGGAACAACCAACCCATTTCAGCTGGCTGCACATCGGGACTCCGGAGTGGGTGAGCATCGGCGTAATCTTTCTCTTTGCGGCGATCAATATACTCGGAGTGCATCTTGCGGCGCGGCTGCAGGTTCTGCTGACCGCGGTGAAGCTGGGAGTTATCGCTGTGTTTCTGATTGCGGCGTTTGGGCTGGGGCACGGCGATTGGAGCCATTTCCAAGCGGCGACCGCGAGGACTTCGAGTCATGGCGTGGGGGCGCAGTTCGCGGTGTCGCTGATTTTCGTGATGTTTGCGTACAGCGGATGGAACGCGGCGAGTTACGTGGCGGAGGAGATCAAGGACCCGCAGCGGTCGCTGCCACTGGCTTTGCTGCTGGGGACCGGAATGGTTGCGCTGCTGTATGTGACCCTGAACGTGGCGTTCGTTTACGCCCTGCCGCTGGGGGCCATGAAAGGCGTGGTGGCGGTGGGCGCGGCGTCTTCGGACGCGCTTTTCGGGCAGCGCATCGGAGATTTCTTCAGCGCGGCGATGGCGGGAGCGCTTCTTTCGTCGATCAGCGCGATGTCGCTGGTGGGGCCGCGAGTTTATTACGCGATGGGGCGAGACGGCTACTTTCCCGGAGGAGCGGCGCAGGTGCATCCGCGATGGAGGAGTCCGGTGAAGGCGATTGTGTATCAGGCGATTGCGGCGGGAATCATGGTGCTGACGGGCACGTTCGAGTCGCTGATTTATTACATTGGATTTTCGCTCATTCTTTTCGCGGCGCTGGCGGTGGCGGGATTGCTGCGGTTGCGAAAGCGGCCGGGATTTCAGAAGTTGCGGGTGATGAACTGGGGGTATCCGGCGATACCGCTTCTTTTTATTGGCGTGAGCGCGTGGATGCTGGTGTGGACGTTTGCGCTGCGCCCGAAGGAAAGCGCCCTGGGGCTGGTTACGATTGTGTGCGGCGCGATTTTCTATCACTGGCGGCTGCGCGGGGCCGCGGGACCGATGGCTGGGGAGAAACAGGAAGTCGCGCCGGGTGGTGGATCAGTTTGAATTTCGACTTCTTGCGTCGCGATCAAGAAAATTCAAACTGACGCACTGCTTCGCGTCGACTGGCGCCTGCTGCGCCGCGCGCAATTCTTCTCGTGCGGAAAGCAACTCCGATATGCGTAAGTCCGCGGACAACGCGCAATTCCGAGATGCCAGCGACCAGTCGCTACTGGTTTCCTTCGGGGAGACAATCGAATCCCACATTCATGGGAATGTGGTGAAACTGCTTCGGCTGCTGCAAGCCGAGCCTATCGCGGGGATTCGCAATCTTCACCCCGCTTACTCTTCCCTGCTGATCAAGTTTGACCCGCTGCAACTCGACCATGCCGAAGTGCGAACGAGGGTAAGTTCCTACCTCGCGCGCCTGGAGGAAGCGCCTTGGCCTGCGCCGCGGGAGATCGAGATTCCCGTGTGCTATGGCGGCGAGTTTGGACCCGATCTGGAGGAAGTTGCGGCCATGCATGGAATCACGTCCGACCAGGCCGTGGAACTGCATTGTTCGGCGAGATACATCGTATATTTTTTCGGATTTGTCCCAGGCTTCGCCTATCTGGGAGGATTGCCGAGCGCGCTGGCAACGCCGCGATTGGAGACGCCGAGGGCCAAGGTGCCGCAAGGAAGCGTGGGAATTGGCGGCAAGCAAACCGGCGTATATCCATTGGGGACGCCAGGAGGGTGGAGGCTGATCGGACGCACGCCATTGACGATGTTTCGCCGCGACGAGGGAGTGGCGGGGGAAGGGATGAATTTGCTGCGGATCGGGGACTACGTTCGATTTCGGCCCATCGCGAAAGAGCGGTTTGCGGAATTCGTTGCGGACGCCGGCAGGAAATGAAAGGAATTTTGGTTCAGTCGCCGGGACTATTCACCACGGTACAAGACCTGGGGCGCGAAGGCTTCGGCCCGATGGGCGTTTCCGCTTCAGGCGCGGCGGATGCGATCTCACTGCGGATCGGCAATCGGCTGGCGGGAAATGCGGAGGGCGCGGCGGCGCTGGAGATGACGCTGCTGGGCGGGACGTTCGTGTTTGAGCGCGACGCTGTGATCGCAGTGGCCGGAGCGGACTTCGGACCTGCGCTCGATGGGATTCGGTTGGCGATGTGGAGTTCGGCGGAAGTGAAGGCCGGACAAACGCTGGCGCTGGGGGCTTCGAGTTCCGGGGCGCGTAGTTATCTATGCGTTGCGGGCGGAATTGAGGTGGAGCGTTTTTTAGGCAGCGCGTCGACGCATGTGCTGAGCGGGCTGGGCGGATTCGCAGGGCGGGCGCTGCGCAAAGGCGACCGGCTGGAAATCGGGGCAGCCAGTTCCCTTCCCCGCAAAAGAACGCTAGCGCCGCAGGCGCTGGAACGATTGCGGCCGCGGAAGGTCCTGCGAGTGACCGAAGGGCCGCAGGGCGACTGGTTTGCGGATTCCGCGTGGAAGATGCTGTGCGGAAGCGCGTTCCGCGTGAGCGAGCAATCGAACCGCATGGGCATTCGCCTGGAAGGTGCTCAAGTACCGATCGACGCTCGCCGGGAGATGATCACCGAAGGCGTGTCGCTGGGCGCCATTCAAGTAACGCCGTCGGGCCAGCCAATTATCCTGTTTGTGGAACAGCAGACCACCGGCGGTTATCCCAAGATCGCCAACGTAATTTCCGCCGACTTTCATTCGCTGGGCCAACTGCGGCCGCGCGACGAAGTGCGTTTCGAGCGAATCGAAATGGACGAAGCTCTGGTACTACTTCGTGAGCAAGAAGAACTGCTGTCGTCCAAGGAGCTGATTCAGGAGTGAAGTCCATCGACTTGAATTGCGACATGGGCGAACTGCCGGAGGCCATCGCCGACGGCACGCAGGAATCGCTCATGGAGTTTCTGACTTCCGTAAACATCGCCTGCGGAGGACATGCCGGCGACGAAGTCACGATGAGAACGACCGTCGAGCAGGCCCTGCGCAGAAATCTGGCGATTGGCGCGCATCCCGGTTATGCAGATCGCGCCCATTTCGGGCGTGTGGAACTCGATCTGCCGGAGGAAGCCATCGCCGAGAGCGTGTACGAACAGGTATCGAGGCTCGGCGAGATCGCGGCGAAATGCGGCGGGCGCGTTAGGCACGTGAAAGCCCACGGAGCGCTCTACAACCAAGCGGCGCGGGACGGAAAGATTGCCGAAGCGATCGCCAACGGCGTGGGGCGCTGGCGGCGCGACGTGGTTCTGGTGGGATTGGCGGGGTCGCAAATGCTCGAAGCGTTTCGCGGCGCGGGCTTTGGGGTGGCGGCGGAGGCGTTTGCGGACCGGCGATACGAGGCGGACGGTTCGCTGCGCTCGCGAAAATTCGCGGATGCGCTGATTGTGGATCCGGCCGAGGCGGCGGCACAGGCGCTACAGATTGTCGAGAGCGGCAGAGTTTCTGTGCAGGGCGGAAAAGAGATTAGCATCGAGGCACAGACGATTTGCATTCACGGAGATACGCCGGGCGCCGTACAGATCGCCGCCGCGGTGGCGCAGGGCCTGAAAGACGCAGGAATCGTGCTCGGACCGCTAGGGCTTCAGTAAGTCCGCTACTTTAGCAACGCCGGCCTTGGCACAGGCGTCGTCCTGCTCCTGAGTGGAGCCGGCGCTTCCCACGCCGCCAACCGCTTCGTTACCTACAAGAATCGGCGCGCCGCCGCCCAGCGCCAAAATATCGGCGACGTCGCGTTGCGCGGCGTTCGGGGCATCTGGGGTGGTGCGCTTCTGAAAGTCGAGCGTGGTGCTGCGGAACATGCGCGCCGTGTAGGCTTTGCGGCGGGCCATTTCGGCCACCTGAGCGGTGGCTTGCTCGTCCCGAAGGATGACCATGATCTGTCCTGCGCGATCCACGACGGCCACCGCGGTGTGATAACCCTTGGCAGCACACTCGGCCAGGGCGGCTTCGGCAATGGTCTTCGCCATGGGGAGAGACAGATTGCGCTGCATCACGAGACCGTGGGCGCTGCCGGGGGCATTGGCGGGGTCTCTCCTTGAGTCTTCCCTTGCGTCTTTCTTTTGATCTGGGCCGTTTGCAGAGGACTGGGCACCGGCAGAGAGGCACAACAACAGCCCGACGGCGAGTCCCGCGACGATCTTCAAAGCAACCAGCGGCGCGGTTTGGGATGGAATTTTCATGTCGTTGTTCCCTCCAGATGAGTACGTCATTTTGCCCGGTCCGGGCATCGTACGCTTGTCGTCCTTTACGCACAACTAGTGCGCACAACTGGGCGCAGCGAAATACGCGGGCGGAGTATGTGGCTTTCACCGATTGTCAGCGCGCTCCGCGCTGCGTGATAATGACAGCCATGGTACACACAACAGCATCAGCAAAGGGAGAGCCTTTCCACGCAACCGAGTTTGAACGAAATCTCGATCGCCTCGCCGAGGTAGCAGTACACATCGGACTGGGACTGGCGCCGGGGCAAGAGATGGTGATGACCGCGACGCTGGAGGCGGCGCCGCTGGCGCGGCGCATTGCCGAGCATGCTTATAAGGCAGGGGCGCGGCTGGTGACTCCGCTCTTTACCGACGAGGAGATGGCGCTCGTTCGCTTTCGGCACGCTCCGCCGGAAAGCTTCGATGCCGCGGCATCGTGGCTCTATGAAGGCATGGCTCAGGCTTATCGGAGCGGATCGGCGCGGCTGGCGATCACGGGAAACGATCCCTCGTTATTGTCGCGCGAGGACCCAGAGAAGGTGGGCCGGGCAAACGCGGCCACCTCGAAAGCATACCGCCCGGCGCTGGAGCTGATTACGCGGCACGAGATCAACTGGACGATTGTGGCCAGCGCGACGCCCGCATGGGCCGCGGCAGTATTCCCCGACCTGCCGAAAGAGCAAGCTGTGGCCAAACTATGGGAGGCGATCTTCGCAGCCTCGCGCGCCGACCAAGCCGATCCCGTGGCGGCGTGGAAAAAACACGATGCGGACCTGCACGCTCGCGCCAAATGGCTGAACGAAAGGCGCTATGCGGCGCTGCACTTCCGGGGTCCGGGCACGGATCTCCGCGTGGGCCTGGCGGACGACCACCTGTGGCTGGGCGGAGGCACAACGGCGCAAAACGGGCGGTACTGCATTCCGAACATGCCGACGGAGGAGGTTTTCACCACACCACACAAAGATCGCGTGGAAGGACGAGTGACCAGCACCAAGCCGCTATCGTATCAAGGAACGATGATCGAGGAGATTTCGGTGCGGTTCGAGGCCGGGAAGATCGTGGAGGCGCGCGCGGCGCGAGGCAATCAAGTGTTGCAGCGCATGATCGAAACCGACGAAGGAGCGCGGCGGCTGGGAGAAGTGTCGCTGGTACCACACTCCTCTCCGATTGCGTCCAGCGGATTGCTTTTCATGAACACGCTTTTCGACGAGAACGCGGCATGCCACATCGCGCTAGGGCAAGCGTACAGCACCTGCCTGAAAGACGGCGACAGCTTGACCAAGGGAGAGCTGGCGGCGCGCGGGGCCAACGACAGCCTAATTCACGTCGACTGGATGATTGGCTCGAATCGCATCGACGTGGACGGCGTCAGCGCGGCGGGCAACGCAGAGGCCGTGATGCGCGGGGGCGAGTGGGTTTAGCTCACTCTTATCATCTGTTTTGCCCTGTTTTGCCCCGTTTTGCCTTGTTTTGGCTGTATTGGGAACTCGAGCCGCGTAGGCCTTGAGCGCTTCTCAGAGATAGCCACCTACCTAGTAATCCAACAAACTCAGAGACTTCGACACCCCTCGCCCAGGCTGCCGTAAATCCGCGGGGAGTTGGAGCCCACAGCTAAATCCAAAAAGGCTGTGCAAGTCGGCCATCGGCAGTGTATAAAGTTTGCCTCCGGTGAAGGTACCTCTTCGGCCTCAAGTTCGGAACACTGTTGAAGGAGACGTGATGATGCGCTTTCCAGGTCTTGTACTACTACTCTTTGCTTCCGCGACCGCCGTTTTCGCGGCCTCACAAACGACGACGCCTGCGCCGCAGGCAAACCAACAATCAGCAAACGCCAATGGAGTGGACTCGATCATCGCACTGGTGCAGGCGAACATGTCCGAGGGACTGGTGCTGAAGACGATCCAGCGGCAAAACAAGGCGTACGACCTCACCCCAGACGATTTGCTGAAGCTGCAGAAGGCGGGCGTCTCGGAAAGGATCATCAACGCGATGCTGGACCCTTCTAGTGCGTCCGCGCCTGCCACTCCGCCTGCCACTGCGCCAGCCGCTCAGCCACCGGCGGCCGCTCCCTCGGCAGCACCCGCGGCCCCGCGAGCCGCTTCTGGTCCGAGTGCTTCTAGTCCGGGTGCATCTAATCTGGCCGCATCCGGTACAGGTGGGGCCGGCGCCGGTTCCAAGGGCGCGCCAGGTTCGGCCAACTCGGCGGCGGGATGTTCTCAAACCTCTGCGACAGCAGCGCCGGCACCTAGCCAACCGGCGCCGAAATCAGGCGTATTCTCCTCATTCAAAGACCGGATGAAAGGGACCGCGCAGAAAACCGTGGATGGCGTAGGAGACACCATGAATTGCGCGGTTGACAAGGGCGTGCAAACTTCCGAATCGCAGGTTGGCTCAGTGGCGGACAGCGCGGCGGCGGCACCAGGGCAGGCGGCTTCCAACGCCACTTCCGCGGCCACCAAACCGGTTACCACCGCGACGACGAATGCCAACAACAGCGTCTCAGCAGCCGCGAAAAAGAGCGCAACCAGCGCCACGAAGTAACTGAAGATAATCTACTGCTTATCCTTTGGCACCGAAACGGAACTCAGGCGTTGGGCTGAGGTGTGATCGCGACGAGCAGGTCTTTGGCTTCCACTTGCTGGCCGGGCGCAACGAGGATTCTGGCGACGCGGCCATCGATGGGGGCGTAGACGTTAGACTGCATCTTCATGGCCTCGATGGTGAGGAGCTTGGCGTCGCGGGCCACGGGCTGATTCACTTCCACAGCGACTGAGGTAACCATGCCGGCGGTGGGGGCGGGGACCTGTCCGGGGTCGGAGGAATCCGCTTTGGGATGCGCTGGGGCGAGGACGCGCAGAGCGCGATCGCGGACGTTGATCTCCCTAGGCTGGCCATTCAACTCGAAAAATAATGTGCGCGTGCCGTCGGGATGGGGCTCACCGATCGCAAGAAATTTTATGACCAAGGTTTTGCCGGCTTCGATGGAGACGGTGATCTCCTGATCCGGGCGCAAGCCGTAAAAGAACGGAGGCGTGGGCAGAACGCTCACGTCGGCGTAGGCCTGGCGAAATTTGTCGTACTTCAGGAAAACGTCGGGATAGAGAAGATAACTGAGAAGTTCGTCACGGCGCACAGAGCGGCCGATTTGATTCTCCAGCCGTTTCTCCGCTTCATCCATATCGACGGGTTTCAACTGCGCTCCCGGACGGCCTTCGTGAGGTTTTGCGCCGCGCAAAATAATTTCTTGAACCTTCTCCGGCCAACCGCCGGGGGGAGTTCCCAAACCGCCGGCCAGCATCTCCACAACGGAATTGGGAAAAGAGACGTCGTGGTGAACGTCCAACCTTAGGACATCTTCCGGGCGCATGTCTTTGGCCATAAGGAACAAGGCCATATCGCCGACCACCTTGCTGGAAGGCGTAACCTTCACAATATCGCCGAAGAGGCGATTCACGCCGGCATAGGTGCGTTCGACGTCGCGCCAGGAATGACCCAAACCCATAGCGGCGGCCTGTTCGCGGAGGTTTGTGTATTGTCCTCCGGGAATCTCGTGCTGGTAGAGGCCGGCCGAACCGGCGCGCGGCGCGGAATCGAAGGGCAGATAATAATCGCGAACCGTCTCCCAATAATCGGAACATTCGTTGAGGGCGTCGATGTCGAGGCCGCTATCTCGCGGCGTATGACGCAAGGCCTCGACGATGGAATTCAGGTTGGGCTGACTCGGGCCGCCGCTCATGGCAGCGATGGCTGCGTCGGCAACATCCACTCCGGCATCGGCGGCTTTTAATACGGAGGCGGCGTTGATTCCGCTGGTGTCGTGGGTGTGAAAATGGACGGGCAAGGAGATCTCTTCGCGCAAGGCTTTCACCAACTGATTTGCGGCGTAGGGTTTGCAGAGGCCGGCCATGTCCTTGATGCAGAGAAAATGGGCGCCGAGCTTTTCCATCTGCTTGGCCAAGGTCAGGTAATAGTTCAGGCCATACTTGGGGCGGTTGGGATCGAGCAGATCACCCGTGTAACAGATGGCCGCCTCGCAAACGGCGCCCGTTTCGAGCACCGCGTCGATGGAAGCGCGCATGTTTTCGATGGAGTTCAGCGAATCGAAAATGCGGAAGATGTCGATTCCCTGCGCGTGCGCTTCACGAATGAACTCCGCAATGACATTGTCGGGATAGGAGGTGTAGCCGACGGCGTTGGCTCCCCGAAAGAGCATTTGGAAACAGATATTGGGAATGCGTTCGCGCAACTCGCGGAGGCGCTGCCAGGGGTCTTCGTGAAGGAAGCGGAGCGCGGCATCAAAGGTGGCGCCACCCCAAACTTCGAGGCTGAAGAGTTGCGGGAGACGATGGGCGATGGCGGCAGCGGTGGCCAGCAAGTCGTGGGTACGCACGCGGGTGGCCAGCAAAGATTGGTGCGCGTCGCGAAAGGTCGTATCTGTGAGCAAAAGGCGCTGTTCGTCGCGGGCCCACGCCGCGAACGCGCGGGGCCCCAGTTGACGCAGCAATTGCCGAGTGCCCGCGGGGGCTTCTCCCTTTTCAAATTGAGGGATGGGCGGATTGCCGAGCGCCTCCGGAATTTTCTTGCCTTGGATCTCGGCGTTGCCGTTCAGAATTACGTCGCCGAGGTAAAGCAGGAGCTTGGTGGCGCGGTCTCCCCGGCGAGGGAACTGGAAGAGTTCGGGCGAGTCGTCGAGAAACGAAGTGGTGACCTCACCGGCGCGGAAACGCGGATGATTGATCACATTTTCGACAAAGGGGATGTTGGTCTTCACGCCGCGAATGCGAAATTCGCGAAGGGCGCGGTCCATGCGATGGCAGGCGCCGTCGAGGGTGTTATCCCAGGCGGTGACTTTTACCAGGAGCGAATCGTAATAAGACGCCAGGACAGCGCCGGCGTAAGCGGTGCCGCCGTCGAGGCGAATGCCAAAGCCGGCCGGAGAGCGATAGGTGGTTAGCTTGCCGTAATCGGGCGCAAAATGATTTTCGGGATCTTCCGTGGTGACGCGGCACTGGATGGCGAAACCGTTGAGCGGCACGGCGTTTTGCTTGGGGAGAGAGAGCGGCTCATCGTGCAGCGAATAGCCTTGAGCGATTTGAATCTGGGCGCGCACGAGGTCGATACCGGTGACCATCTCGGTGACGGTGTGCTCGACCTGAATGCGGGGATTGACCTCGATGAAATACCACTTTTGAGTGTCGGCATCGAACAGGAATTCCACCGTGCCGGCATTGCGGTAGCCGGCTTTCTTGGCGAGGGCCACGGCGGCGGAACACAGCTCGACGCGAAGGGAGTGAGGAAGTTTCGCGGCGGGGGCGAGTTCCACGACCTTCTGATGGCGGCGCTGGACGGAACAATCGCGCTCCCACAGGTGCAGGAGATTTCCATAGTTGTCGGCGAGGATCTGCACTTCCAAGTGGCGTGCGCGGGAGATGTACTTTTCGAGAAAGACGGCGGGATCGCCGAAAGCGGAGCGCGCTTCGTTTTGGGCCTCCTCGAGGCGGCTGTCGAGATCGGCGGCCTGGCGCACGACGCGCATGCCGCGTCCACCACCGCCCATGGCGGCTTTCACGATGAGCGGAAAACCGATTTTGCGGGCCGCTTTGCGGGCTTCGGCGGCGGAGGTTACGGAAAGCTCGGTGCCGGGCAGAATGGGAACGCCAGCTGAGGCGGCGAGCCGGCGGGCCGCGGTCTTATCACCGAGCAATTCGAGCAGCTCCGGAGGGGGACCGATAAAAGTAATGCCGGCATCCTGGCAAGCGCGGGCCAACGCGGGATTCTCGGAGAGAAAACCATATCCGGGATGGATGGCGTCGACGCGCTTATCGCGTGCCAGAGCAACGATGCCGGGGATGTCCAGATACGCTTCGACAGGACCTTTGCCGGCGCCGATCAGGTAGGCTTCGTCGGCTTTGAAGCGATGCAGACTGAGGCGGTCTTGCTGGGAATAGATGCCAATGGTGCGGAGGTTGAGTTCATTGGCGGCGCGGAAAATGCGAATGGCGATTTCACTGCGGTTCGCAGCCAGCAGCCGCTGGATGGGCCGAAGGTCCAGTTGACGCTTGCCGCCACTCGCTTTTGTGCGCTTTTTCACTAAGCAGGATATTGTACGCGGAAAAGCGCCGAAACGGGATCACAAGGAGCCAATGCCATGGCAGCACGGATCGAAGTGGAGAAGCTGAAGGATGGCGAGTTTCGCGTTCGCGTGGTCGAAGGCCGTAGCGAATCGACCCATCGCGTGCGTCTCAGCGAGGACGACTATCGACGGCTTTGTGCCGGGAAGATCGAGGCCGGCGAACTGATCCGGCTGTCGTTTGAGTTCCTGCTGGCACGCGAGCCGAAAGAGTCTATCCTGCCGGAATTCGATCTGGCGGTGATCGGGCGCTACTTCCCCGAATACGAGCGCGAGCTAAAGCGCACGATTTGATCGGCGGTCCGCTGCACGGAGTTCATTCGCCGCCAGTCGATTCGCCAGCGTCCGCCGGGCATCTCGATCCAGAAGAGCCTTTTGGACGGAGTGCCGCGAGCGTGATGGTAGAGCAGCGCGGTGCGTTCGTAGAATCCGCGAGTGTGGGGCGACTGGCTGAAGCCGAATTTCTGGCAGTCGAGGTGATGACAAAATTCGTGGCAGAGGGTGCTTAGAAACGTGCCGAACGAGGTGACCTGCTTGCGCACAGCAGTGCGGGTCCAGATACGAATGCGCGCATCCCGAAGGGAGTAATCGCCGAAAAGCTCGATTTGCAATCCGCCTTCGCGGACGCGGAGAGGACGCGCGGCCAGAGCGCGGACCTCGGGAGGCCGGACGCCGTAGAAGGACGCGGCGGCGCGAAGGAATTCGGAGCATGCCTGTGCGACTTCCGCGCACGCGCCTTCGTTCATTACCGATTCAATGCTTTGCGCCAATCGGGAAAGCTCTGGATCGGGAGGCGTTGCAAAGAACGTCAGCCGGTCGCTCTCGCGATACTGGGTGAGCAATTTCTTAGTGCGGGGGAGCCGATCCGTGATCATCCGTGGTCATCCGTGGGGCATTCCATTCGCATGCGGGCCGCAGGCGTTGGCATTGCCGGAACTTTTGAGGCGGAGCCAGTATAGCGGTTTTTCGGCGAAGTCGAGGCGGCGAACAGCCTACTTCATGTTCTAGCCATCGGTCTCTTGCGGGCCGCGAAGGCTCTTGGACCAGGGATGCCAATGGCCTTCCCGGAGGCCTTGGCGAAGCGGCCTGCCGATGCGCAGACTCATGTCCAGGAGGCGACCGGCGCCAGCGTGCATCCAGTTGCGAGGATGACTGGAGAGTTGAGCGAGAACGTCGTCGACCGAGATGGCCGAGTCCCTGAAGCGCTGAACTTCCTCGCGAAATTGGCGGAGGTCCGAATCCGTCCAATTATTGAAGTGCAAACATACTGTCCAGACGCCGATGGGAAGCTTTCTAAGCCGGCCCATCTGCTGAGGAATCCAAATCACGCCCTGCGGGTCTTGGTAGGGAAAAAGAGCGTAACCGTCGTTGATAATGCGCACGCCGAGTTTGACAAGAATCTCGACGGTGGTCGCGTCGAAGGAGTGGCCCGGGGCGATCCACACCTGGGGATTCACGCCGTGGTGATGAAAGATGCGGATGGCGTTGCGGAGTTTGATCTCCTGCACTTCCGAGGGCAAGCCCGCAAACTCGCTGCGTCCCACTCGCCCGTAGATTCCGGGATCCTTGGTGAGATAGCAGTGTTGATAGCCGTGCAGGCCGATGGTCCATCCTCGCTTTTGCCAGGATTGAACCCGCTCCCAGAAATTCTCACCGGGGGAGCTGTGAACCAGGCTTTTATCGCGATTCTCGGGAATGACGGCCAGGATTGGTTTTATACCGACCTCAACGAGGAACTCCTCGATGGGGTTCCAGATACTCCAGTTCAAGGTCGGACAAAGATCATCGAAACGAAGGATAAAGCCATTGCTCATAGGGAGTTCCCAGTAATTCCACGGACACGATGTATCCAAGCAGGTTGAGTATAGTTGCTTGCGGCCTGGGGCTCGATACCGTAAGGGGATTAGGGAAGCGTCAGCGAATCCCTAGGGTGAACACCGTGTGTACTCGATCCAGCATGGGGCGCAGGAACGGCTAGCCGGGAAACTTCTTGCGAATGGCTACGGTCCGATCGAGATCGTCGACAGCCTGCAGGATTTTCAATCTCAAATCGGTATCGATCTGGGCGGATTTCAGAAAGCTGTAAACCTCGGCCTGCGCGGCTGGGGAGTCCTGGCCGTCGATAAAAGCGGTAAGCCAATCCACCAGAAAAAAGATTTTGCGCTGACGCTTGATTTGAGGGAGAGCTTGCAATGCCCGGCTCAAGTAAGGCGCGGTGAGTTGCGACTGATTCCAGTAGTTGAAGGCATATAGACTTTGCTCGATCCAGTCCTCCTGGCGAGCGTGATTATTCATGAAGTCATCGAAATAGCGGCTCTTGACAGCAGCCTGGGGTTTGGCAGCTTCGGCAAAGTAGGCGTATTTTTGCCCGTCGCCGCTCGGATCTCGCCTCTTTTCCGCGGCCAAAATAGACTCAGCTTCTGGATCAGCATGCGCCAACAGCGTCGCCACAAGGTTCCATCGGTCCAAAGGCCGCAACTCGACTCCAGGCACAATGAGATGGCCATTCAGGATGGCTTTCAATTGCGCTAAGCCTTGAGGCGTTTCCGCAATCGCTTCGAGCGCCCTAAACGACACGATGCGCAGATCCAACTGTTCGGCGTGAACCATGCGCGCGGCGGCAAGCGCCTCGAATTTGGGCACATAGGCTTGGCGCGTCGCGGCGGGTACATAATGGTGGAGGGCTGCCGCAGAGTGCGAAAGCAAGCTGCGCGCGAGAGTCTCGTCAGTCTCGTGCGGCAGGAGCTTTAGTGCCAGATCGAGATAGTCCCGCGGGGCCAACTGGGCGTTGCGCACAGAGTCCCACAAAGAACCCCACAGGAGAGTACGCAGGAACGGGTCCTCAATTCCGCCAAGCTGATGGATCACCGCGTCGCGGCTGCGCGGATCGAGCAGAAAGCGGGCGTAGGCGTAGTCCTGGTCATTGGCAAAGATGAAAGCGGGACAGGGCTGGCCCTTTAAGTTGGGCAGGCTGGGCAACTGGACAGATTTTTCGTTCAGATCCACGCGTAGTAATTGTGGGCTGCGGTTGGGGTAATTCAAGCCGAGTTGCATCGCGATCGGCCAGATTTCGGCCGAACCCAGCACATCGTGTTGGGAGAGAGAACCGGCGCTCAGACGGTCGTCTTCACAAGACCAAGAAACATCGACTTGCGGCATGCCACGATGCTTGATCCACATATCCGCCCAATTCCCGAGCGGGCGGCCGGACACGCTCTGGAAAGAATTTACGAGATCGTTCCAGTCCGCATTGGCATAGGCATATTGCTTCAGATAGAGCTGCAAGCCCTGGCGAAATTTATCCTCTCCCAGGACAAAGGCAAGCTGCTTCAGGACGGCGGGGGCTTTGGAATAGACGATGGCTCCGTAAGCCGACTTGGCGTCTTCGAGATTGGGAATCTCCTGGTAGATGGGCGTGGTGCCCTGGGTGGAATCGATGGCGTAGGCGTCCGGCTTGATGGACTCATAAAAGCGCTTCCACACGTTTTCGTGAGGCTCGAGGGTTGCGAGGGTCTGGAAGGCCATGTATTGCGCGAACCCCTCCTTCAACCAGAGGTCGTCGAACCAGCGCATGGTCACGAGATCGCCAAACCATTGATGCGTGAGCTCGTGCAGGACGAGGATGTCGCGGTTGAGCAAGTCGCTATGGGTGGGAGCGGTGCGGAACAGCACGGACTCTTCGCGAAGGAAGGTGGCGCCGGCGTGTTCCATGCCTCCATAAGCCAAACCAGGAATGAGCACCATGTCGTACTTGGGAAATGGAAACGGGCGGGCGAAAAAATCGGCGAGGTAGTCCCTTCCGCGGGCGGCGATCGACTGCACCTGGGGGGCCTCGACCCGCGCGCGGTCCAACTTCGACTTGCGAACATAAAGTCCCGGCATTCCAGGCGACGACGGAAGCTGCCGAAATGGACCGGCGGCAAAGGCGAAGAGGTAGGTGCTGATCGGCTGCGTTTCGGCAAATACAGTGCGTCTGTGTCCAGCGCCTGCCGGGGAGACGCCCTGGGCCGCGGTATTGGAGATTACGGTCCAGTCCTCAGGGGCGGTGATTTCGAGGGTGAAGCGGGCCTTCAAATCCGGCTGATCGAAACAGGGGAAGGCCATGCTGGCATCCATGGGAACAAATAAGCTGTAAATGTATTGGGAGTTGTCGTCGCGATCGTCGAAGCGCGTGAGCGGCTTTCCGGCCGGCGCAACCGGAGCGGCAAAGCGGAAGTGAACCGCGTTCTCTCCCAGGTGTAAAGAGTTCACCGGCAGTTCGAGGTGGCCGTTCTCGGCCTTCAGAGCCACAGCGGCTCCATTCACTGAAGCGCCGATCAAGCGGCCATCGCGAAAATCCAAGAGCACCGGCTGGAGCGATTTCAGTTTGAAGCGGACGTCCTCTTCGCCCGAGGCTTCGTCCGCATTGGGTGTGAGGACAAACGAGACGCGATATCGCAGGTCTGAAATCACTGCAGCGCGGCGGCGCGCCAGTTCGCGGGGAATGCCCCGCGGAGCTTGCGCGAAAGCTGAGGAGATGGCGAACAGGACGATCGGTAAAGTGGGAATCGTGCGGGCGAGTATTTCTGAAAACGGCATCTCTGAAACGGAGTATAGCGCACGGCAATCAGGCTGGGTAAAAAGAGGGGGCGGACCCTGGCACGTTCAGGATCCGCCCCGCAGCGGCACCCCACTCGCCGATTTCCGGCTTGCGGTTTATCTATTGTGCAGTGATCGTCACCGTGCCCAAAGTCACTGGCGCCGTGTTTGCCGAAGCCTGCGCCAGAACCGAAACGTGGATCTGAACTGGGTTCGCGGTACCGCCGCCGGTGCCGCTACCCGATCCGCCGGAGCTGCCCGAGCCACCAGAACTGCCCGATCCGCCGGAGCTACCGGAACCACCGCTGCCACTCGTGCCGCTGGTGCCGTTCGTGGTTGTAGTTGGCGTCGATGTGCTCCCACCGCAGGAGACAAGTCCGGCGGCAAGGACGATCGCCACAGTCATCACCAAGAAGCCGCGGAAGAAAACGGCTGTGCTGAGCTTTTGGCGACGGCCGAGGGTAAAGATCGTGAAGATCATGCAAAGCGCCGCGAGCGCCATTGTCCAGGCCGACGCGATTCGGAATCCTGAGCCGAATCCGGGCACACCGAACGGCGAGGGAGGCGAGAGCAAACTTGTACTCGTCGGAGTCGACTCCTCGGTGAGAGTCAGCATTGTCGTAATCGACTGTGCAGGATTGATCTGATTGGGATTAAAGGCGCAGCCCAGCCATGCGGGAAGGGGTCCGCCTGTATCGGCATCCAAACAGGAGAATGATATGGTTCCGGTAAAGTCGGCCGGATTCACGTTCACAGTAAACTGCGCGGTACTGTTAATGCCTGTGATCGAGTGAGAAGCGGGAGTCACCGACCCCGGCCCGCTGCCAATGGTTACCGTGACCGTGGTCTTGTGAGTCGTCCCTGCGGTGCTGGTCCCCGCGATCTCGAAGCTGATCTGGGCGAATATTGCTCCGTTACTCAGAATGCCCGAGGGCACAACCACGCTAACGGTGGATGATCCACCGGCGTTGACGCTCGCCGGACTGGAGGAACAAGTCAGGTCAGTCAGCTCAGTGGTCGACGCTGGTTGGCCCGAAGCTTCGGTCGTGGACAAGAAGTTGTTACAGCCCAGGGTGATGGAACCTGTGAACCCGCCGATGGCTGTGGTGTTGACGGTGAAATTGACGGTCTGACCGGGCTGGGCGGTCTGGGACACCTGGGTTGCGCTGATGCTGAAGTCTTTGGCAGGCGGCTGCAGATTGGTTGTGGCGAAGTCAATGTCTGCAATCGCGGCGCCGGCGGCCCGATTCACCCAAGCCATGTCGGGATTGGAGTTGGGGTCCAGACCGATCTGGACCGATCCGCAAAGCGTGCTGTTTGGCGTGGTCTGAACGGGACTCGCCGGGATACACAGGGCCGAAGAATTCGTGGAGACCTGAGAAACAGTGGGGAAAGTGGCACCCTTATCGGTGGAGTGCGCGAAAAAGATATCGAATGTGTCGTTGGTGGAGAGCGGCTGGGACTGATCGACCTGTTCCCATACGACGTATACGTTGTTACCCGTGGAATCGACGGCAACCTGCGGATAAGCCGGGGCTACGGCGCTTGGAGTAGCGATATTAATCCCCGGCGTGAAATTGTTGCCACCGTCGTCGGAGCGGCTGAAGAATATGCCTTGGGAATTCGTTTGGCCGTTTGCGGCGATGCCGCCGTTGGGGCCTCCAGACCAAACCACATAAAAACTGCCTTTACCACCAACGGCAACCTGGGGCCATGCCGCCGGGAGGCTGGCCAGATTGATGGGGAATGAGAAATAGGTAACCGGGTCGTCCCCATTAATAGGCTTACTCGTCAGGACGTCTTCGTGCGAGTCATCTGACCAAAGGAGGTGGATGTAAGCCGCGCTATCGGTGAAAAGGACGAGATTATCAACCGAGCAGCCGAAGAAGCCGTTTGGATAGCCCGGGTCGCCGGCGCCATTTCCCCAATCCTGAGTGGAAAGATTACGGGTGTTCGATGCGCTGAAGGCGTAAGGCGACCCGGCTTGGGGCTGCAGGGTCTCGTTCACATAAAAATTTCCGCCCACCGTAGTGGGGATGGCCGTCCCGTCCGGAGGAAGAGGATTCAGCAAACAGTAGGAGCCGTTCGCATTCTCATTCGCTATATCGGTCCAGGCGACGACGACTTCTCCATGGCCGTCGACCGCGACTCGTGAGCCACCGGTACTAATGGTGGTGGGCGGGGTTGTAACCGCCGCCAGGTTAACGGGCGGGTTAGAGAAGGAACCGTCCGGGGTTTGGATGATCCAGACGGTATTTTGGCCCCAAACGATATTCACTCTGCCCCCGGTATCGAAGGCGAGCCGTGGCGAGTCATACAGCGGCAAGCCCGCCGGACTCACAGAAGTGGAGATTGCCGTGGTGACGAACGATACACCGCTAGTCCGGGACCAACTGGCGTACACGTCGTAGGCCGCGGGGCCGGCCGGAGGAGAGGCGGGATCGAGCGCCGCCCAGGTGACGGCGATAACCGTCGTGTCGATGGGGTCGACGGCAATTTGCGGCTGGAAAGCGGGAAGCGCCGCGCCGTTGCTGCCGACTACCGGCACTGGGGTGCCGACGGTTGTCACACCCGCCGTGGTGCTGGAGCGAGCGAACATGATGCCGTTCACGCTGTCGATCCAAACGAGGTTGAGATTGCCCTTCGCGTCCACGACCATGCTGGGATAAGAGGCCTTGTTGGCCGAATTCCCAACGGGGGTGATTGAGAATGTTTGGGCATGAGCAGCCGTGGACAGCACCAAGGCAACGCAGCCGGATATTGCTAACCAACCAAACCGGCGCAACTGACTTACAACACGGGACATATCGCCTCCCTAAGAGTCCTCGCGCGCAATGGACTCGCGTCTTACCAGAAAGTGCGGACCGGACCTGAGGACCATACCCGGAACAGCATAGGGTGAGGAATACGGAGGCGGCCCGAGAAGCCTCCCCTTTTTCCGGGAGCGTGGCAGGGGGAATTTCCCGTAGAGCGAGATAAGACGTTTTCTGTAGTTGGCGGGCTGAGGAATTTCTTTTGGCGCGAACTTTATGGCTTTTGGCTGGCTCTTGCGAAGAGGTAAAGGCCGAGACGGGATGGGCTTCCGCTGAAATCTGCGGAAGCCATCCAATCGAAACTGCGATCGCTGCGGTGCTATGCGGTGGTGGCTTGACCTCCGGCCAGCCGCGCCGTCATGGTGATCTCCGCTTTCAGCAAGCGCGAAATCGGGCAGCCCGCCTTAGCGGCCTCCGCGGCTTTATCGAAAGCGGCTTTGTCCGCTCCGGGGATGCGAGCGCTGACGTCCAAATGAATTTTCGTGACGGTCCAGCCAGCGTCCAACTTATCGAGGGTCAATGACGCCGTCGTTTCGAGGCTTTCCGGGGTGATGCCGGCGTTTCCGAGCTGGGCCGAGAGCGCCATAGTAAAACATCCGGCGTGGGCCGCGGCGATCAGCTCCTCGGGATTGGTTCCCTTGGCGTTCTCAAAGCGAGTTGAAAACGAATAGGGCGTATTTGCGAGCACGCCGCTTTCGCTGGATATGGTGCCTTTTCCCTCTTTCAGCGAACCCTTCCACACTGCTGAAGCTTTGCGAACCATGAGTTGGTTCCTCCTTTTGTTTTCGGACTATCGGGCTGGTAGATTCCCTATCTGAAATCGTTTTGGTTCAAAGGACTCATCAGCTGCCCAGCAATTTTACTCAATTCACGGCACGAGCGCCGACACTTTCGTCGGCGAATTCGCTGGGGTGCGATCTGCTTGACGCTCTGTGGACGGTGGCGTATCGTCATGTCCAAAAGTTGGCCTCGATCTCCTAAGAAGGGAGTTGAAAAATGGCTTTCAAATCAAAGATTACGAGGAGAGCCCTCGTAAAGTGCGGCTTGGCCTCGGCAGGGCTTCCCGTCGTTTCCAAATTGATCGGTTCATCGGTCGAAGTTCAAGCCGAAGCGAAGACCAAGAGCGATCCGTCATTTGCGGCGATTCCTGGGCAGGTGGGCGGGCAGGACATTTGCGGGGCATACGACGTCGACCCGAATTGGCCCAAACCCCTGACGTCACTGCCGGGAAATGAAAACTGGACTTGGGGATCGGGCGAGGGAGTCTTCGCGGAAAATCCCGACCGAGTTTTCATTCTTCAGCGCGGAGAACTGCCGAACATAAAGAGGCCCAAGGAGACGGACCTTCCGCAACTTGGACCGAGCCTGACGTTCCCCATCGGCCGGCTCCCTTGGCGCGACGCCACCGCGGCCAGCCCGCCAGGTCCGCTGGACGGCCCGAACCATGGCACGGAAGGCGTTGACTGGCGATGGCAGCATTGCATCGTTTCGGTGAACTCGAAGGGAGACATCCTCGAAACCTGGCCGGAGTGGGACAAAATGCTGCGGCGGCCGCACGCGATTTATATCAACCCCTACGACAAGGACAAATACGTTTGGCTGGTGGACGATTACCGGCACGCGATTTTCAAGTTCACCCATGACATGAAGAAGTTGGTGCAAACCATCGGGACGGTGAACGAGCACGGCTCGGATGGCACGCACTTCTACAGGCCGACATACCTTGCTTGGCTGCCGGACAGCACCATGTTCGTGGCGGATGGATATGTGAACACGCGCGTGGCGAAATTCGACAAGAATGGCAAGTTCATCATGGATTGGGGCCAGAAGGGCACGCCTCCGAACGAGACGCGTCCGGGATATTTCAACGGCGTGCATGGGTTAGGTATCGACCTCGCGACCGACAGGGTCTTCGTCAACGACCGCAATAACCACCGCATTCAGGTGTTCGATACCAATGGCAAGTTCCTCAACCAGTGGCGGGTGGGCGATCCGCCTTCGGATGTACACATCATCCTGGTGACCGCCGATCGTCACCTTTGGGCGTTCGATCGCGGCACCAACAAAATGATCAAATACGATCTCGAGGGACATCTGCTGCACTCCTGGGGCACTTGGGGAGACTTCCCAGGCGGCTTCTGGGGGGTGCACGGAATGCACGTGGACCAGGAGAGCAATCTGTACGTGGCCGAAGTGGACAACGGGCGCGCGCAGAAGTTCATCCCGAGGAAAGGCGCCAACCCCGCGATGTTGATCGGCCCAGGGGTCAAACCCGTCTGGTCGTAGAAACGCAAGATTCACAGATTGTTGCTGGGACAAAGCAGGCCGCTGCGGTGGCGAGAGTAGAGTTCAAAGCCGCAGCGGCCCTTTTGTTAGTGGTGCAAAAACCTGATGGGCGGACCCCATCCCCCGCGAACTCAGCGGCGGATTCCCACTTATCTTCAATTTCTGCAATAATTTGGATAGCTTCGCGACTTATGGACCGCAGCCCCGTCTAAAACTTTGGGGGGCGAGCAAATTGAGGTAGTAAGAAAAAAGGAATCGAGGTAGAATCTCGGCTCGGCAAGCGGGACCAGCTGAAAACTACAGCGGAAGGTGTAGCTGACAGGGACGGGAAGTGTAGCCCCGTAAGCAGGACGTACGGGGCATCTTTTACGGGTGCGCCGCATCTAACTTGTAAGCAACATAAAACTTCAGAGTCGACCGGCGTATAAGTTCCGCATCTCGCTGATTTGCAAAGGACATATGGCGCCAAAGCGTCTTGTCTTTTTGCCGGTCGGTTTGTCTCTGAAAATTAATACGAGGCAATATTTAAGTTATGGGATTGATCGACAACATACAGCAGTTGAGAGAGGACGAGTACGAAGGCCTCTTGAAGTCCCCCGAAGTCGAGGAGGACGCGGCAGAGGAACGCGCGCAGGGGAGTTCGGCTAGCGAGAACGAGATCGAATACGCGCCGGGCGTTGACGACACGTTCGACCCGGTGCGCAGCTATCTGGCCGCGCTGGGCGCCGTGCCCCTTCTGAAGCGGGAGGAAGAGGTAATTCTGGCGAAGCAGATCGAGCGGGGCGAGAAGATGGTCATGACAGCTGTGACGCGGTCGCCCGAGGCCATCGAGGCCTTGATTCTCGTAGGAAAAGAACTGAAGGCAGGGACTCGGCCGATCAAGAACGTGGTACACGTCGACAGTGAAGCGCCCTCGGCGGAAAAAACTGAACTTAATCGGGCGATAAAGGTCATTGCCGAGGTGTCGCGCCTTTATTCTCTCGCGCTTCGCCAAAGCTCGCGGACCAGGTCTCAAGCAGGCTCCGGGCGTCGTTCTAGCTGGGCGCTGGCACGGTTGCGTGTCCAAATCTCGCAGCTGATGAGCTCCGTTCCGTTTGTCACTTTTGAGAGAACGCGGCTGGTGGAATTAACGCGATCGGCGCTCGAGAAGTCTGTTGCGGAGCAGAAACAAGCAAGCTCCCGGCGCTCGGCCCAGCGCCCTCGTGCTTCTGAAAGGCAGCTAGGCTTGGGGGAAGAGAAGCACCTGCTCCAGCGGATGCGCCGAGGCGAAGCCATTGCGGAGCAGGCCAAGAAGAAAATGACGGAGGCCAATCTTCGTCTGGTGGTGTCGATAGCCAAGCGATACCTCAACCGGGGCATGAGCTTTTTGGATTTGATTCAGGAAGGAAATATCGGATTGATGCGGGCGGTAGAGAAATTTGAGTGGCGCCGCGGATTCAAGTTCTCGACTTACGCGACGTGGTGGATCCGCCAGGCGATCACGCGTGCCATCGCCGACCAGGCCCGGACCATTCGCGTGCCCGTGCATATGATCGAGCACATAAATAGGTTCATGCAGGCAAACCGCGAACTGCTGAAACAACTCAGGCGTCAGCCTACTTCACAGGAGATTGCCCAGAAGCTCGGCTTGCCCGTGGAAAAAGTGCGCGAGCTGATGCGAATCGCCCAAGAGCCGCTCTCCCTGGAAACTCGGATCGGGGCGGATGGGGAGTCGCATCTCGGTGATTTCATCGAAGACAAGCAAGCCGCATCTCCTTCGGAGGCGGTGATCGATCGCAATTTGAAGGAGCACGCGGTCGATATGCTGAATGACCTCACACCCCGGGAGGCCAAGGTCATCCGCATGCGCTTCGGGCTGGAAGATGGAGACGAGCACACGCTCGAAGAGGTGGGGCGCTGCCTGGGAGTGACCCGGGAACGTACTCGCCAAATCGAGGCTCAGGCGCTGAGAACGCTGCGAGAAGCTCCGCGCACGAAGCGGCTGAAGTCGAACCTGCGTCGCTCCGCCTAATTCACAGCGAGCGGGGGCAGGTTCCGGTACTAAACTTCGCGGCCAAGAGTAACTGTGCCAGTTCAGGGCGCAGCTAATAAAGTCGCAATTCCCTGCCCTACGCCTATACACATGGAGGCGAGTGCGTAACGCCCCTTGATTCTTTGAAGCTGTCTGGCGGCAGTTAAGATCAGACGCGCACCGCTCATACCGAGGGGATGTCCCAGCGCGATGGCTCCTCCGTTAAGATTTACCCTCTCGCAATCGTCCGGCAAGTTAAACTCCCGCGTAACAGCAAGCACCTGCGCTGCGAACGCTTCGTTCACCTCGACGACATCCATATCTCCGATATTCAGGTTTCGCCCCTGCAGGATCTTCTTGATCGCGGGAATTGGTCCAATGCCCATCAGATCCGGCAACACGCCAGCCGTCGCGGTGGTGACGACACGGGCCAAAGGCGTCAGGCCGAAGCGAGCAGCGGCTGGTTCCGAAGCTACAAAAATAGCGCAGGCGCCATCGTTTATGCCGGATGCATTCCCGGCAGTTACCGTGCCGCCTTCACGGAACGGAGCAGGCAATTTTGCTAATCCTTCGAGTGTTGTGTCGGGACGCAGGTGCTCGTCCTGCGAAACGAGTTTACATGGCCCCTTGGGCTGCGGAACCTGGACCGGGACGATCTCCTCAGCGAAGATTCCAGCCTTCTGGGCCGCGGCTGCCCTTTGCTGAGAACGAAAAGCGAATTGGTCTTGCGAGGAGCGGTCGATCCGGTAAGCTGCCGCAACATTTTCGGCCGTCTCAGGCATTGAGGCCGTGCCGTACCGTTTCGCCAGTTCCGGGTTGACGAAGCGCCATCCGAGCGTCGAGTCATAAATCTCGGCGCTTCGGGAAAAAGCAGAGGCGGCCTTTGGAATCACCATCGGCGCGCGGCTCATGCTTTCTACTCCACCGGCGATGGCCAGCGAAATCTCATCTGCGGCAATGGCTCTGGCGGCAAGGGCGACCGCTTCCATGCCTGAGCCGCAGAGCCGGTTGACCGTGACAGCGGAAACCGTGTGCGGGATGCCGGACAACAACAACGCCATCCGGGCGACGTTGCGATTGTCTTCGCCGGCCTGATTCGTACATCCGAAGACGATTTCATCGACCGACTCCCAATCGCTGCGTTCAAACCTCTGGCGGAGTGCCGATAGAGGTACAGCGGCCAGGTCGTCAGTGCGCACCTGGGCCAGCGCCCCCGCGTAGCGGCCAATCGGAGTGCGAACGCCTTCGCATATATATGCAACCGCCATTGTCAGATCCAGGCGCCCAGGCGTGGAAAGGGCTGCCAATTCGTTGGCGATCCCGACACGTCCAAGGCGCACTTTGATTATGTGCTGAGCTGACTCGAGGACGCCAACTGCATTCAGCTGAGATTATAGTATTGGAGACGTTGCTGAAGAGCCGATTCCGCGATTCCGAGCATTCGCGCGGCAGCGAGCTTATCGCCGTGGGCTTCGCGAAGCGCGTCAGTAATCCCCTGGCGCTCGCGATCGTCAAGATACGATGTGATGCCAGCGGTCCACCGCCGATAATCGGGCGGCTCGACGCAAAGCTTAAGATCACCGATCTCAATCGCCCGCCCGGAAGCAAGCGAAATTGCCCGCCGCACCGCGCCTTCCAGTTCGCTAACGTTTCCGGGCCAATCATGGTCGCAGAGATACCGCAGCGCGGCGTCCGAGAACTTAGCTCTGGACTGGCCGGCCTCGCACTTCTCGAGGAAATAATCGACCAGCAGCGGGATATCTTGTTTCCGCTCGCGAAGCGGGGCGACATTGATTTGCAGGGCGCTCAGCCGGAAAAAAAGATCTTCCCGGAAATTCCCGCGCTCGACGTCAGCCCGCAAGTCACGTGAGGTGGTCGCAAGAACGCGGGCGTTAAACGGAAGCGGGTGACTGGATCCGATGGGCCGGAACTCCCTCTCCTGGAGCATGGCCGCGAATTTACCCTGGACATGCAAAGGAAGATTGCCAACTTCCTTCAGCAAGACGGTGCCCCCTCGGGCAAAGGCAAAGAGACCCCACTGGGCCTGAGCGGCGCCGGAAAAGGCCCCCTTTTCATATCCGAAAAGCTCAGATTCCGCTAAGGTGGGCGCCACATTGGAGCAATCGGAGATGACGAAGGCGCTTCCCTTTCGCGGGCACAAGGAGTGAATCACATGCGCCGCTCGCGTCTTGCCAGCGCCTTTTTCCCCGGTGATCAGGACGGGATATGTGTAGGCGCTGGCCTGGTGGATCAGGCCGTAAACGCGCTGCATTTGCGCGGAGACGCCGACGATTTGAGGCTGTTGCTCCGGCATCGACTGGTTTGCTCCAGAAGGCACAATTCACGTCCCGTCACAACTTCGTCGAACCCTAGGGCAAGACAAAGGTCAGGCCAGCCGGTTCAGGCAGCGCTCTTGACCCAACTGCGTTCGATTTCCGCCCATCCGGCCGCTGGAATGCGGCCAAGAACGAGAGCGGCGCCCTTGGACATGCTGTCGACCAACTGTCCTGCTTGACGCGTGGCGCGCGGAAGGGCAAAGGGACCCGCGGTACGTATGGAAAGCCGGATGCACTTGAGTAGCAGGAGCGAGAGCACCAGCGCCTGAACCGTCTTTAGCTCTTCTCCCAAGCTGGAAGGCACTCCTCGCTGAATGAGAAAGCGGCGAAAGCGCCAGAGTGCCAGCAGATCATTCTGCAAGAGAGAAAGCCAGGTCAAGGCAAGCTGCTTACGGTCGTGGCGAAGCCTTTCCGCCAAGCGCCGCAGATCGGGATTCGAACACAGAACCTGGTAGTCGGTATCGTCCAGCAAACGCCTGGCGTTTGCGAACGAGCTACCCTCCAGGTTGATGATTTGCCCCACGGCGAGGACCGCGGAGGAATCTGGCAAGCTCTTGGGAGTATCCCGCAGACCTATGAAAATGAAGCTCCCGAAGAGAGCCAGTCCCAAAACCGTGAAAAGAATTAAATTAATCATGGCCGTACGATCGTACGCGCTGCTGAAACCGTGCGATTCCACTCCTCAGTCCACTGATTCAGCTCTGCCGTTCCACTCTCCGATATTGGGGGATTGGGCTCATAAACCCACAAAGCCCACATCCACGCAACCATCATTAAGACAAAACTCAGCGGCCGCAAATAGTACCAATAGGGTAAGAAGGAATTGGTCAGATCCACCATGGCGCTGTTCACAGTTGATATAGAAACCCAGCCTCCAAAGGCCAGGGCTATTCCCCGCACATTCCGGCCGAATCTGACGCCGTAGTAACGAGCCATGACCAGGGTTCCCAGAATCATAACGGCCTGGACGAAATCGAAGCTGCGATCCAGGGCCAGATGGATGGAACGCAGGTTAGTGTAATTCTGATAGCCCCAAAACGTGGCGCAGGCGAATACGAGGAGAAGAAAGGCAGCAATGCCCAGGCCTTTCGACAAGCTTCTATTCAGTCCCGATCCCTTTGGAAAGGTTTGATGAAAAATTTCCCAAACGACCAGAAACCGAAGCACCACGTCCACCGTATCACTGTGCCAGTAGAGGGACGGATACAAAGAGTGGAAATAAGAGAACGCGACAAGAAGAGTAGAATTGCCTATTGTCAGCCAGATTACGTAGGCGAACAAAAAAGGATATGTGCGCCACACTACCTTACGCAAAAAAAGCAGAAGCGTACCCACATCGAGAACCACGGCCGCGACCCATATCACCAGGGATATAACCATCGCGACGAGCAGTATACACGAACCGGGCTTACTGGAGGGGGCGTATGCGCCCCCCCTGTGGCACAAGCTTTAACGTACGAAGGTACTACTCCTCTGGGAACATTGGTGGTCGTGCGCCGCCCATGGTGATCACCTCGAATGAGAAAATTTGTTTACTGCGCGAGCGAAGGTACAGGCTTTTAGGTAGGGTTAGTAATCTTTTCGTAATTTGTTCAGTAGACTTAATAAGGAAGGAATTGCGCGGTGTGTTGGAGTTGGCCTAGAATTCTGAATTGCCATGCTGCGGGAAAAGCCCATCTCGCGGTACCTCGAGAATGTCCTGGAAGCCCTGCCCAGCGCGTTCGCGCGACTGGTGTTTCTTTCATCGCTGCGAGACCCTTACACAGGACGCTACCTGCACGAAGGTTGGGCCAGTGTGTCGACGCCCGAAGAGGTGAATTTAGCGCTTCGCGAAACGCACCGGTCTGTCTTTGAAGCTGTAGTGAACCTTCCCCTGACAGATTTATCAAGGGAGTTGCGGAAGCACTTCAATTCACTGGGACAGGTGGAAGTGCGGGTAGCCAACCTCTGGCTGGAGACGGAACCTTATTACGAAATGATTCCCGAGGGATGTTCTTTGCTGGCGCGGAAGTTTTTCATTTCGCAATTTCGCTCGGCGCTGGAAGTTTTGATCCAAGCTCCTGGCTGGACGTATTTGGAGGAACCAACCTCATCGCCACTCCCACCACCTGACCGAGGATCTCAGCCTCAGTGGCTAAATTAAGGCTCTGCACCGGGGCATTGGAGACCGGATGCGGAATTAAGCTCAGCCGCGAACCTTCCACCTGGCACCAGGCGCAACGGTATCCATCACGAAGCTCGATGAAATAGATGGGGCGTTCGAATTCGTTTCTCCACGGATCCTGAGTCACCCGCCGCCGCTCGGGATCGATCATCAACAGCGAACCCGGGCGAAGCAAAGGGAACATGGTTCTGTCGGTGAGACCGATATAGCCGTACGTGTGCCGTCGCGGGTTGCAGCTCAAAAGAAAAGCCGCGGGTATTTCTCCCCACATGGCAACCACACGATTCACCAGTTGCGTCGTCTCCCAGCGAAAGGTGGGGTCGATGCGAACCGGGACCAAGACCTTTTCCTCGAACCCATAGATTTCAGCCGCTGTCGTGCGTGTGATCTCCGGCAGAAAGCGAGTTCGATAGGCCTTCGTCCGATTGGCATTGACACCATAGCGGCTAAGGATGTCGTTTAGGTCGAGTCCATAGATGGAACAAAGACTGAAAAGCTTGTGGAAGCTGGGGGTGGACTCCTCGTTCTCGATCTGGGTGAGCCTGGCGGCGGACACGTAAAAGTTGTCGTTCGCCTCCTCGGAAGCGATCACCAGGCTGGCTTCCTGGACGTCACGCATGCCGATCTGGAGGCGCTCACGAACGGCCTTAAGGTATTGTCCAGGCGAGACTTTAGGCTGAGGCGCCGGTACAACCGCGCTGTTCTTCGGGAGGGGCTTTTCGATCGTTTCGGCGTCCGCCCTGAGCCGGGCCGAGGTGTTCAGTTTGCTGAACATGGGACGAAAGTCTACCCCTCAGTTCGATTTCCCACAACCGAAAGCTGGCCTAAACGGGCGCCCAACTCTCCCCAGGGTCGCCGGGGATCATGCTAGAATCCCCCTGACTACCAGTACTTGCCGCAGGCGCGCCCAGCGAAAAGCGCTGCTCCCAGGCGCGCAGACGACAATCGGACGTCGTAAATTTGCAGGAGCGGTACTATGCAGGAAGAAATTGGCACCACTGCCGGAGCCATCTGGCGGGCGCTCAACGCAAACGGCGAATTGTCCTTGCCTGGCTTGAAAGAACAGATCGAGGCCAAGTCGCCCGTATTTGAGTGGGCCATTGGTTGGCTGGCACGCGAGAACAAGATTGCAATCAGGCGCCATCAGAGGAGCTACCGCGTGCGCCTACTAAATGATGCGCAGGCCCGTTCCGCTGGCGCGTAAACGGGTGCCGCTAGCCTGAGGTTTGTCGGCAAGAAGTTGTGTGGAACCAACCCTTCGTAAATCCACGCCCACGGATTCCAGCGTAATAACAATTTCAGCAAGCGCGAGGTCGTTAGCGCGCAACGCCCGAGAGCAATCAAGGTCCTCCAACAGCAACTTGCCGATTTTCAGCGCGGACGGGCAATGCCCAGCTTCTGCATGCGGGACTGAAGGGTGGTGCGCTTCATGCCAAGCAAGGCAGCGGCCCCTTTGGGCCCTCCGAGAACCCACTTCGATTCCTCGAGCGCGCGGAGGATATGGTCCTTTTCGGCTTCGGCGAGCGTGGGCAAACCGGCCGCGCGGCCATCCGGATTCGCTTTCAATTCAGAAAGAGGAATATGCAGGACCGGGGAGGGCGAAAGAATGACCGCCCGCTCGATAAGGTTCTCCAATTCCCGAATGTTTCCCGGCCAATGATAGCGTTCGAGGGCGGCGACCGTTTCCGCGGACACGGTTTCAATGTGCCGGTTCGTCCGACGGGCGTACCGTTGCGCAAAATAGCGGATCAGGTTGGCAATATCCTCGCGGCGCTCGCGTAAGGGTGGTACGGAGACCGGAAACACGTTCAGGCGATAAAAGAGATCGTTACGGAACGCACCATTCTCGACCATGTGCTCGAGGTCGCGGTTGGTGGCGGCCACAACGCGCACGTCGACACGCCGGGTACGCGTGCTACCCAGGCGCTCGAATTCCTGTTCTTGCAGGACGCGCAGGAGTTTGGGCTGAAGTTCCAGAGGAATGTCGGCGACCTCGTCGAGGAAAAGAGTGCCTTTATCGGCCAATTCGAAACGGCCGAGCTTCTGCGCTATCGCTCCGGTGAACGCACCCTTCTCGTGTCCGAAAAGCTCCGATTCGAGCAATCCCGTGGGGATGGCGGCGCAATTGATTTTCACGAAGGTGCGGTCGCGCCGGCCGCTCAGATTATGCAGCGCGCGAGCGATCAACTCCTTGCCGGTGCCCGTTTCTCCCATAATCAGCACGGTAGAATCGGTGGGGGCGACGGTCTGCACCTGGGAGAGGAGAGTCTTGAGAACAGCGCTTTCGCCGACAATCTCCTCGAAATTGTGCTCGGTGCGAATTTCATCTTCGAGATAAAGCTTTTCCTCAGTGAGTTTGTTCTTGAGATCGGCAATCTCTCGAAAGGCCAGTGCATTTTCAACGGCGATGGCCACTTGCGCGCCGACTTGGGTCAATAAGTCCTGGTCCTCCTGGGGGAAAGCAGAATCGCGGAAACTGGCCACGTTCAGGGTGCCCAGAACCCGATCGCGAGTGATCAAAGGAACGCAAAACTCCGCCCGTACCCCTTCCGCGATCAGCCGCCGGGTGATATCGGAATCAAAACTCTCCAAGTCCGCACGGTCGTAGCGTTGCGACTGCCGAGTTGAAAATGCGCGTCCAGCCGGCGATTTATCGAGAGGAACGGCCATCTCTTCGTGGATAAATCCCTGCCCGCCCGAGAAATCGAGCGCTCGCACGCGCAACCGATTGGTTCCGGGCTCGGGCAGCGCCAGGCTGGTGTATTCGTGATGCAGCACGCGGCGGAGGCTGGTGGCGATCACGTGAAACAGGTCGCGCAGATCGAGCGTGGAGACTAGCGCATTATTAACTTCCAGCAGCACGCGCAAGCGATCCCGTTCCCGAGCCAACTGCTGCTGATAATCGCGCACGGTCTCGAAGTTCAGGGCGTTATCGACAGCGACGGCCACTTGCCGGGCGACCTGCTGCATGAAATCGACTTCGCTGCGATCGTAGTGATGAGGTTCAAGCTTTCCGAAGCCCATCGTTCCCAGCCTGCGCTGGGCCGTGGTCAAGGGAACCACGCAAAAGGACCGGACCCCCTCCTGCCGAAGCGCCTCCATCAGTTGGGGAAATGACTCCTCCGAATCGACATCCGGAACCACAAAAGGACCCTGGGTCTCGAAAACCCGTCCGGAGGGCGTGGAACCGACCGGCGATTCCCTGCCCACGCGCGACTGAGTGGGTTTTTCGCGCAAAGCTTCGAGCAGGTGCAAACGCATGACCTGGCGTTCCGGATCGTGCAGCACGAGATTCAAATAATCAAAATGAGCCACGTCGTGCAGCCTCGCGGCCAGGTCGCGGAATAGCCCAGCCAAATCGCGATGCTGCGCGATCGACTCGGCCACTTGAAGAAGCGCTTGGGAACGAGACGACAATCCCTGCACGGGAACCGTTTTTACGGAGATATCAGGCATTGCGACGAGGATAGCACCGGCGATGGCATCGCTCAATCGAGTAAAAGCGACCTATAGCCAAAAATCTGATGCGGAAGATCACTTTTTCAATTGACAAGCCGCCGATGGCTTCGCATAATTATGCAGCTGAGTGCATAAAGCACGGCAGGTCAAGGATTGGCAAGCCAAAAACGATTCCGGCAAGGGCAGATACTGAAATTGATCGCGAGCGAACCCATTGTGAGCCAGGATGAATTGCGCCGGCGATTGGCGCAAATCAAACTGCGTGTCACCCAAGCCACTCTTTCCCGCGATATCGCCGAGCTCAAGCTGGTGAAAACGGCGGATGGCTACAAGCCGCTCAAGCCGGCCCACGAAGACGGCGGGCAAGCCCTGGCTCCCCTGGCGCGGGCGGTGCGTGAGTATCTGCTGGATGTACGCCCGGCCGAGAATCTCCTGGTGCTCAAGACGCCGCCCGGCGGAGCGCAGCCCTTGGCGGCTGCCGTGGATGGAGAAAGACTGCGCGAGGTGGCCGGGACGATCGCGGGCGACGACACTGTCCTGGTGATTACCCCGTCTCGGGCCGCCCGAAGCGTGGTGCAACAGCGATTGGGGGCGTTGCTCCGATGAATGGCCCCATGCGGGTGGCCGTGGTGGGAGCAACCGGCTACGCTGGATTCGAGCTGGCCAGACTCCTGCTTCGGCACCCAGAAATCAGCAAGCCAACATTCTATTTGCGTGAGAGCGCCAAGCCGGTGAATTGCCTTACGGACATTTTTCCTCAGCTCCGCGGATGGGGCGAGGCGCCGTGCCGGCCCTTTTCCGTCCAGGCGATTGCGGAAAGCGGCGCGGGACTGGCGTTCCTGGCGACGCCCCACGAAGCCTCCATGGAAATGGCGCCTCAACTGCTGGGCGCCGGCTTGCGCGTCGTGGACTTGAGCGGCGCATTCCGGTTCCGCGATCCCGGAACATTCGAGAATTGGTACAAGTTGCCCGTGCCTGACGCGGCATTACTAGCGCAGGCGGTCTACGGCCTCCCGGAGCTCTACGGCGATGCCGTCGCCAACGCGAAATTGATTGCCAATCCGGGCTGCTATCCAACTTCTGTAATTCTGGGGCTTCGGCCACTGGTGGAAGCGGGATGGATCGCGCCCGGCCGCGGCATCGTTTGCGATTGCAAGTCCGGAGCAAGCGGCGCCGGCAAGGAACCCAAACGCGAACTGCACTTTGTCGAGGTGGACGAAAACTTCCGCGCCTACGGCCTTTTCAGCCATCGCCACACACCGGAAGTTACCGAGCATCTGGGAATCGCAGAGGGCGAACTCATTTTTTCCACGCATCTGCTGCCCTTGGCGCGGGGAATTTTGTCCTCGCTTTACGTTTGGCTCGAACAGCGGCGCACGCCCGCCGAGGTCGAAGCCCTGTATCGCCGCTTCTATGCCGGAAAGCCGATGGTGAGGCTATGGCAGGCTGGGCGGCTGCCAGAGTTGCAGCACGTGGCGCATACGAATTTCTGCGACATCGGTTTCTCGCTGGATTCGCGAGGCGAGCGACTCGTGGTGGTGAGCTGCCTCGACAATCTCGGCAAGGGCGCGGCAGGCCAGGCAGTGCAAAACATGAACGCCATGATGGGCTTCGAGGAGGCAACGGGTCTCCAATGAGAATGGTCGTGAAAATTGCGGGAGCTTTGCTGGACGATCCGGCCGCGGTGCGTTCGCTGGGAAGGCAGATCGCGCAACTCACCCAGCAAGGCCATGAGTTGCTGGTGGTGCATGGCGGGGGCAAGATTTTCACCGCTACGCTGAAGCGCATGGGAATTGAAAGCCGGTTCATTAACGGGCTGCGCGTGACGGATCGGGAAACGCGCGACGTGGCGGTGATGGTTCTCGGCGGGCTGCTCAATAAGCGCATGGCTGCCGCAGTTTCGGCCGCGGGACAGCCCGCCATTGGGTTGTGCGCCTCGGACGCGGGATGCTTTCTGGCCGAGCCTATGCAGCACGACGAAGTAGTGGGCGCGCTGGGGTTCGTGGGCTATTTGACCGGCGTGAACCTGGAATTTTTGGAATCGCTTTGGCGCGCGGGGATCGTTCCCGTGGCGTCGTGCCTGGGCCTGGGAGCGGACGGCGAACTCTATAACATCAATGCGGACCACATGGCGGCGGCGTGCGCCGACTATATTCGCGCAGACCGGCTGATCTATATGACCGACGTGGCCGGGGTGCTCGACGGCACTAAAGTGATGAAGGCGGTCTCCTGCGACGACGTGGAAGACTTGATTCGACAGAATAAAGTTTCCGGCGGCATGATACTCAAGCTGGAAGCTTGCAAGCGGGCTCTTGCGGCGGGAGTAAAAGAAGTGCGTATCGTAGGCGGCGCGAACGAGACGGGCTTGCTTTCCGCGGCCAATGGGGAAAAAGGGCCGGGTACGCGCGTGACGCCAAGCTATCCAGCGGCAGCCGGAGTGGGCCATTGAAGAAGTTGCGCAAGACGAAACCTGCGAAAGAGGTAGCAAGCGCGGAGCAAGCGATGCGCCTTGCGGGTCGCTACCTTATGAACACCTATCGACGTCCGCCGATCGTATTCGTTCGGGGTCGAGGCTGCTATCTTTACGACCATCGCGGGCGAAAGTATCTGGATTTCCTCGGCGGCCTGGCGGTGAATGCGCTCGGCTACGCGCACCCCAGACTCACGCGGGTGATGCGCCGGGAAGCCGGGCGCGCCGTTCACGTATCGAACTTATTTCACCATCCATATCAGGGCCCTTTGGCACGTAAGCTGGCGGAATGGTCCGGGCTCGACCGCGTCTTTTTCACCAACAGCGGCACCGAAGCGATCGAAGGCGCTCTCAAACTCGCGCGTCTTGCCGCACATCAGCGGCGGACCGAAGGAAAGACCCGCATTCTTGCGCTGGAAAACTCGTTTCATGGGCGCACCATAGGGGCGCTTTCGATAACCCATCCGGCGAAATACCGCGAGCCCTTCGGTCCCCTGCTGGCGGGGGTCGAATTTGTGCGCTTTAACGACGTCGCCGATCTGGAAGCGAAATTTGACGATTCCGTCTGCGCCATCGTCATCGAACCGATACAAGGAGAAGGCGGTATCTATCCGATCAGCACAGCCTTTTGGACGCGCGCTCGCGAACTGAGCAGCCATTACGGGGCGGCGCTGATTGCAGATGAAATCCAGTCGGGGCTGGGACGGACCGGCCGCGCTTTCGCTTACCAGCGCCATGGAAGCCTGCCGGATATCGTTGTGGTTGCCAAACCGCTGGCCGGCGGACTTCCGTTGGGAGCGATCCTAGCCCGCGAAAGCTTCGCGGAATGCCTCTCGCCGGGCCTGCATGGCTCGACCTTCGGGGGCGGTCCGCTGGCGTGCGCCGTGGCGCTGGAGTTTTTGTCCACCGTTGAGGATGAACGCCTGCTGGAAAATATTCGCGATCGCGGCGCGCAATTGCGCTCGGAACTAACCCGCCTGGCCGCGGAGGTAGATTTTATTCGTGAAGTGCGAGGCGAGGGCCTAATTCTCGGAATCGAGCTTGCCGTGGAGGGCAAATCTTACGCCGAGGCCGCGCTGCGCGAGGGACTCATCATCAACTGCACGCACGAGCGCGTGTTGCGATTGCTGCCGCCCTTTATCGTGACCGAGCGCCAGGTGAACGAATTCATGAAGCGTTTTCGGCAGGTTCTGCTGAACACGAAACTCCCCCATTCCGTTCCCGCGGAGCTTGCGGAGATCACAGAGCGGAACGCTTTCGCGGTTTCCCGCTAAACCGATGACTACGACATCCTTGCCACTCTCCCTTTCGAACGACCTTCTTACCGGGTCGGAATGGAACTCCGCCCGCGTAGAAGAGCTATTCCAGCTTTCACAGAAAGTGAAAACGCGTCCGGATGATTACAGCCTGGCGCTGGCCGGGAGATTCCTGGCTGTCATACTGGAAAAGCCGTCGCTGCGCACGCGTGTGACTTTCGAGGTCGGCATGCGGAGCCTCGGCGGCACGGCGATCTTTTTGGACCAGACCGTTACACGACTGGGCGAGCGCGAGTCCATCCCCGACGTAGCTAGAAACCTCTCGCGCTGGGTGCATGGCATCGTGGCCAGAGTGTTCGAGCAGCGCGAATTGGACCAACTGGCTGAGTTCGCCAGTGTCCCGGTAATCAACGCGCTCTCCGACCGGTTTCACCCCTGCCAGGCCTATGCCGACTTTTTCACCCTGCGGGAGCGCTTTGGTAATTTGCGCGGGCTGAAATTCGCATATGTGGGCGATGGCAATAACGTGTGCCATTCGTTGATGAGCGCCGCGGCGCGAACCGGCGTAGAGATACGCGTGGCCACGCCGGCTGGTTATGAACCCGACGATTCAATCATCGCCGAAACGCGGAAGGCCGCGCGCGAAACCCACGCGGCGTTGAAGCTATTCCGGTCGCCAGAAGAAGCCGTGGCGGGCGCCCAGGCCGTATACACGGACGTATGGGCCAGCATGGGTCAGGAAGAAGAAGCTTCGGCCCGGGCCAAGATTTTCGCGCCTTACCAGGTAAACGATGCGTTGATGCGATGCGCGGAGCCAGACGCCGTATTCATGCATTGCCTTCCCGCGCATCGTGGCGCGGAAGTGACCGACTCGGTGATGGATTCGCCGCGTTCGATCGTCTTCGATCAGGCGGAAAACCGCTTGCATGTTCAGAAAGCCATCCTCTTAATGCTGCTCAGCTAAAAAGGAGACTACGTGCCGCGTAAAGTAGTGCTCGCCTATTCGGGCGGGCTGGATACATCAATCATCATTTCCTGGCTGAAAGAGACCTACGGGTGTGAAGTGATTGCCATGATAGGCGACGTCGGCCAGCAGGAAGATCTCGAGGCTGCGCAGCGAAAGGCGCTGGCAACGGGCGCTTCGGCGGCTTCCATCGAGGATCTGCGCGAGGAGTTCGTCACCGGATATATCTGGCCGACGCTGCGGGCCGGAGCGGTTTACGAACACAAATATCTGCTGGGCACATCTTTTGCTCGGCCCGTTTTGGCGAAGCGACAAGCGGAAGTTGCGTTGCGCGTGGGGGCGGATGCGCTGGCACACGGGTGCACAGGCAAGGGCAACGACCAGGTACGGTTTGAGCTCGCCTATAAGGCGATCGCGCCGAAGCTGCAGATTATCGCTCCCTGGCGAGAATGGAACATCCAGTCGCGGGAAGATGCTCTGGCATATGCCCGCGCCCACAACATCCCGGTAACGCAGACGAAAACCGACCTCTACAGCCGCGACCGCAATATCTGGCACTTGAGCCACGAAGGGGGAGTGCTGGAGGATCCGGCCAATGCTCCCGAAGAGTCCATGTGGCAGTGGATCACTTCGCCAGAGCGGGCTCCGGACAAGTCTGCCGAGGTTGAGATCGGTTTTGAGGCCGGGACGCCAGTCTCTTTGAACGGACAGCGATTAAATTCGGTGGCATTGCTCGACAGCCTGAATGCCGTGGCCGCGGCGAATGGCGTGGGACGCATCGATCTGGTCGAAAATCGCCTGGTGGGCATCAAATCGCGCGGCGCGTACGAAACACCCGGCGGCACTCTTCTGGTGTTGGCTCACCGCGAGCTCGAAGCGCTCTGTCTCGACCGCGAGACGGCGCACTATTCGGAAACTCTCGCGCATCGTTACGCGGAGCTCGTCTATTACGGGCTTTGGTTCACGGCGTTGCGGGAAGCATTAGACGGCTTCTTTTCCGTTGCGCAACAGCGCGTAACCGGCACGGTCGGGTTACGGCTCTATAAGGGCAATGTCAACGTAACTCACCGGCAGTCCCCTCACTCGCTCTATCGAACCGACCTGGCGAGTTTCAGCATGGCTCACTACAGGCCGAAGGATGCCGAAGGCTTCATCAATCTCTTCGCATTGCCGGTCACGCCGCCCATGAACGATGCGGCGTCGTGAACCAACGGTCAACAACCGTGGACGCAAGTAAACTTTGGGGCGGGCGATTTGATCGGCCGCCCAACGAGCTGTTCTACGAATTCCAACGCTCGTTCCCATTCGATCGGCGCCTGCTCCCCTACGAACTGGCCGTGGACCGGGCCTGGGCTCGCGCGATAGGGAAGGCCGGCATTCTGACATCCGCGGAAACGCAGCAAACGCTGACGGCCATCGACTCCATCGCGGAACGAGCACAATCCGACCCCGCCTGGTTGGACCTTTCGCCGGCGGAAGACGTCCACCATTTCGTAGAAACTGCGCTGGTGGAGAAGATCGGGGCCGTCGGCTACAAGCTGCACACCGGCCGAAGCCGGAATGAGCTGGTGGCAACGGATTTCCGGATGTTTGTTAAGGATGCGGCGCAGGGAGTTTCTCAGGGCGTCACGGGTCTGATCGCCGCACTTACCGGCCTCGCAGAAACCGCTCTGGGAGTTCCTCTCGCCGGAATGACGCACCTTCAGCACGCGCAGCCCATTCTCTTTTCACATTTCATTCTGGCGCATGCGGAGGCATTCTTTCGCGATCTGGAGAGACTCAGCGTTGCGCGGCGATCGGCGGACTCTTGCCCACTCGGCTCGGGCGCTCTGGGCGGCTGCGCGTTTCCCGTGGATCGCGCCGCGATGGCAAAAGACCTGGGCTTTTCCCGCATTACCGCCAATAGCCTGGATGCCGTCGGGGATCGGGATTTCGCGCTGGATTATCTCTACGCATTAGCCGGGCTATCCGCACACATTTCGCGTTTGGCCGAGGATTTTGTTCTCTTCGCGTCTCAGGAATTTGGGTACGTCATGCTACCCGATGAATATTCAACGGGAAGCAGCCTCATGCCACAGAAGAAGAATCCGGACGTTTGGGAGCTTCTGCGCGGCAAGACCGGCCGCATTGCCGGCGCATTTCTGTCGTTGTTCGTGACGTTAAAGGGACTGCCGTCGAGTTATCAGCGTGATTTGCAGGAAGACAAGGAACCAGTCTTCGCGGCACACGACCAAGCCTCGGCAATCGTTCAAATCGCGGCTGGGGCCGTCGGGGCGACTCGTCTCAACGAGGCCAAGCTTCTCGCTGCAGCTCAGGATTCAGCCCTGCTTGCAACCGAGGCAGCACATTACCTGGTGCGCCGGGGCTTGCCTTTCCGCCAAGCACACGAAATCGTGGGCCGCATTATTCGTGAAGCGGAACGCGGCGGCGAATCCTGGACGGCCATTCCACTGGCGAAGCTCAAAGGCTTCTCGCCTCTGTTCGAATCCGATCTCCGCACGGCCCTGACTCTCGAGGGAGCATTGGCAAGCTGCAACGTCCCCGGTGGAACGGCGCCGGAGCGGGTTCGAGAAGCGATCGCTGAATGCCGGACGCGGTTGAAGGAATGGACGATTCGCTGATGCCAGATTCGCGAATGATCACGTATCCGGAACGGACGGTGCGGTCCCAATGAATACGGCGCCCTTGAATGCTCTTCCCCGCGGATTTCGCTTTGCGGCCACGAATTGCGGCTTGCGAAAAGCTCCTAATCTGGATCTCGGATTAATCGTCGCCGACGAGGAGGCCGCGGCTGCCGGCGTTTTTACGCAAAATCTAGTGCAGGCGGCTCCCGTTGTTCTTTGCCGCCGTCACTTGCGTAAAGCGGCTTCGCATATGCGCGCCGTGATCGTCAATTCGCGAAATGCAAATTGTGCGACGGGCGACGCTGGCATGGCTGCAAGCGAAGCGACGGCACAGGCAGTGGCGCGGGAGATCGGCTGCGATCCAGAAGAAGTCTTCGTGTGTTCCACAGGGGTGATTGGAGCGCCGTTGCGGGTGGAACGCATTCTGAACAGCGTGCCCGCCCTCGCGAAGGCCGCCGACCGCACCGCGGACGGCTTTGGCGGATTCACGAGAGCGATTATGACGACCGACACGCGGCCGAAATGGGCGGCGGCGCGGTGTACGCTTTCGGGGCAAACCATACGTCTATTAGGTTGCTGCAAGGGCGCTGGAATGATTCACCCGAACATGGCAACGATGCTGGCCTACATCGTTACAGATGCGGCGATTGCCGCGCCGCTGCTGCAGCGCGCCCTGGATAGCGTGGTGGGCGATACGTTTAATTCGATTACGGTCGATGGAGACACATCCACCAACGACACGGTGCTGACATTGGCGAGCGGAGCCGGCGGCAATCGCACAATCACTCGTCCCGATGCCGATTATCGCCGCTTTCTGGCGGCGCTCGAGAGCGTGTGCCGGTCGCTGGCATTGCAAATCGTGGCGGACGGCGAAGGCGCCACGCGCGTAATCGAGATCGAAGTGCGCGGAGCGACGACGGATCGGGCGGCCCGCCAAGTGGCGCACACGATCGCGGGATCGTCGCTGGTTAAAACGATGTTCGCCGGCGCCGACCCGAATTGGGGACGCATTTTGGCCGCTGCAGGACGCTCCGGGGTGAAGATCGATCCCCGCCGGACGAACATATATCTCGCCGGCGTTCTCACCTGCCGCGCGGGAATCGAGCACGCCTTTAGTGAACCGCAAGTGCATCGGCAGATGCTGCGGGATTTCATCCCCGTCCGCGTCGAACTTGGCCGGGGCCGAGGAACCGCACGCGTGTGGACTTGCGACTTCACCTCCGATTACGTGCACATCAACGCAAGCTATCGGACCTGACAAGACGCACGTGTGTTTCCCAATCTCGCAGATACGCGATGGCGAGCAATAGCGAATCTTGGGTTGCGAAAAAGACAGAAGCGCATGGATATCAACCGCTTAAAACAAAAGCACTTACGTCCAAGAGCTGATCGGCACCTAACCTCAAACGAAAGCTATTATCCATAAGGTAAGTTCCGTATTTTTGCGACTATCCGTTGACCTAAAGAGCGGCTTGGCGGATGATGCGCGCGAGAGCTGAAGCGCGACCTTTGCGCCCGAGTAGCCTTTTGTCAGGGACTGCCTGCGGACTTGGCCTTGCCTCTTCAGCCGCGCCTCGTGGAGCCGCTCAGCCACAGGCCAAGGAGTGACTCGTGAAAAAACTGTACGTGGGCAACCTACCTTTTCAGGCTACCGAAGAGGATCTAGGCAACTGGTTTACAGAAATCGGCGTTTCACCTGCGAATATTACTTTGGTGCGTGATCGCTTCTCGGGTCAACCGCGCGGGTTTGGCTTTGTCGAGGTAAACAGCGATGACGACGCTGGGCGGGCCATCCAAGCGCTCAATGGGCACGATTTCATGGGCCGCAGCGTTGTTGTAAACGAGGCTCGTCCTCCCCGCGAGGGTGGTGGAGGCGGGGGCGGCGGTCGAGGCGCAGGTGCTGGTGGGGGGCGTGGGGGCTACGGCGGCGGACGCGGAGGCGGAGGCGGACGCGGAGGTTCGGGAGGCGCAGGCAGGGGCCGATACTAGCTACGCTTCTGCTCCGTCTCACTCTTTGCAATTAGCTCTGCGTCGCAGAGCGGCCGGTCCGGGCCATCGGGGTGGCTGGGTGGCCCGGTTCTTGGCGGTTTGGAGTCTTTCTCACTCACAATGTCCGTGCGTTCTACTTTGCCTTCAATATAGCTGTACTTTTCGAGTGCGGCGGTGTCCATCGCCCGGCCGATCAATTCACTTATATCGAGTGGCGCCTCGGCCTCTTTTAGTTCGGCGGCGGAAGCATAGAGGGCGGGACTCCGCGGCATGAAGAGGGGGCAGCAGTCGTGAAATGGCTCGGCGGAAATGTCAAAGGTGCCGATGCGGCGAGCCAGCGCGAGGATTTCTTGTTTGTCATCGCCGGCCAGCGGCCGGAACACCGGCATTGGCGAAGCCGCGCCGACCGCCACCATGTTCTGCAACGTTTGCGAAGCCACCTGCCCAAGACTGTCTCCGGCTATGATCGCCTGCGCATGGTTTCTGCGCGCAAAACGCTCCGCAATCCTGAGCATCATGCGGCGATACAGCAGCAAGCGATAAGGCTCGGGCGTGCTGCCAACAATCTCGCGTTGGATCGATTCGAAGGGGACAAGCAAGAGCTTCGCCGTAAGCTGGTAAGGCACGAGTTGTTCGACCAAAGCTCTGGCCACGTGCACCGAGGACTCCCCAGGCCGGGCTCCGCCACCCCAGAAGTGCACGAAATTGACGTGCGCCCCCCGACGCATCATTTTGTACGCGGCAACCGCGGAGTCGAATCCGCCCGAGAGCAGGCAAACCATGCGCCCGGTAGTATTTGCAGGAAGGCCTCCGGTGCCGGGAATGCGCCTGGCGTAGACGAGCATCGGGCCGGGCGTGATCTCGATCCTGCAGGTCAATTCGGGATTATCGAGCTGCACGCGAACCGGCCGGCCCTCCGCGCGCAGCTTTTCCAGAAGATACCGCCCCACGTATTTTTCGATTTCGGCGACAGGGTGCGGAAACGACTTGTCGCTGCGCTTGGCACGAACGGCGAAAGATGAGAATTCGAGGGGTGCAACTTCCTCCCAGGCGGCTTCGGACAAGGCCTCCAGATTTCCGGCTGATCCGCGCGGGATGGAACGGGCTACCGCGAAGTATGCCACGCCAAGGACATGCTTCAGGCGCTCAATTACCGTTGGCAGGGGCGCATCTTGGCCAAACTCGATAACCACACGGTCGCCCGGTTGGCGCATGCGCACCACCGGCAAGTCGGCCAGAGCCCTCTTAAGGGCAAGCAAGAACTTACCTAAAAAGAAGTTGCGATTGCGGCCTTTCAGCCAGAGTTCGTGATAATGGATGACAACTACGGGTCTGAGCATGTTCGTTGAACCAAGCGGCAAGCAGGGACTAGTATACCGCGCACCTCAGGTGCGGCAATCTGGGGATCCTGAATCCGCCTCGTTGGCGTTCGAGCGAAGTTCATATGTAGTAGTTGGACACGGATGTAGACGCGGGCTCCGTTCTAGCGTATACGGAGAAGAGTTGCCTGGGAACATAGGCGACCTTGGACGCTCCTCGAGCATCCATATAGTGCACGCAGACTTCGCAAGGATGGCCCAGCGATGTGGGATAAGCGTGATTGGCATCAGTTTTTCCAGCTTGCGCAACGCCCTTGGCAGCGCCGCCGCCCGCCGCGGCCCGTGGCCCCTTCTGGAGTAAATCGTGTCCTGCCGGTAGTTGGTTTCAGCCTATCTGAACTGGACGATGCGGGAATCAATTTGGAATTGGCCGAACGCCTAGGCTTGCCCGTCGATGCCGCTCGCGTGGGCGTTTATGGACCCAATGTTTCGGCATTGCGGGATTTCGTGCGCTCGGCTCGCCAGCCTGGATAACCCGGCATAGACGGCGGCGATCCTGCTCGACAAAGCGGAAAAGTCCTTTGTTTTGAGCGTCCGAAATACCATTTTGTAGCCAGGGAGAGTACTGCGCGTGGACGAATTTACATCGGCGAGAGTTACTTCAGTCCCTCTTGACGGCGACAAAACTTCGGGTAAACTGCGCCTTCTTGGTATGGCTACCCAGATCATCGGCGTCACAGGCGACGAAACTCAGCGGGAGTTCGAGTATCCGCAAAGAGAAGCAGCCTTCTTCTACGGCCTCTTTTTGCGGGGCCATTCGGCCGAAGAACTCCGCCGCGATATCGAAGTTCCGGCGCATGTTCTGGCTCGCTGGCACCGGGAAGCCGAGCGCGAACCAAGTTTGCGCGAGGTTTTGGAGCGGATGGTGGAATATCGGCGTCATGTCCTGGCGATTTTCGACTCCTTGATTGGCTTCGAGCCCCGCATTACCCAATAATCCCCGATTCAGTGCCCTCCAAAGTTTGCCTCCGGGCGACCGAGAAAAGACCTGCAGGGAGCCTGAGCATTGACGAGGGGAAAAGCAGCCCCTATAATCCTTGTTTCCCATTAGCCAGATGGAGGCGAGATGTACGCTGTAATTCGGAGTGGAGGTAAGCAGTACCGCGTCGCCCCGGGTGAGACCGTGAAGGTGGAAACGCTGCCGGGCAAATTGGGCGCTGATATTACTTTTGGCGAGGTCGTGGCCGTGAGCACAGACGAAAATAAAGTGCTGACGGGCAAGGAAGCCGCGGGGGCCAAGGTCACCGGCAAAATCGTGTCGCAGGGCCGGCATCGTAAGGTCACGGTTCTAAAGTACAAGACGGGTGGCCAGTACAAGATCCAGCGCGGGCATCGCCAGAATTATACAGCCGTACAGGTGAGCGAGATCGCGCTATAGAGCGAAATCATCTTAAAGCGACCGCAGGAGCCTGTACTTGGCACGTGCTCTGGGCGCTTGATCAACGTTAGGAGTCAGCTTCTCATGGCACATAAGAAAGGCGGCGGATCATCGGTAAACGGCCGCAACTCTCCCGGGCAGCGGCTCGGCGTGAAGCGCTTTTCCGGCCAGTTAGTGAATGCCGGGACGATTTTGATTAGGCAACGTGGCACGAAGCACAAACCGGGACTTAATGTAGGCCGCGGTAAGGACGATACGCTCTTTGCCTGTGTTACAGGAATCGTGCAGTTTGAAGATAAGGGCCGGTCGGGCCGATACATTAGCGTGGTTCCGGCGCTGGGCGCGGCAGAGGCCGTGCAGCAGCGTTCGCCAGTGGCGATAGCGGAAGAGCCCGCGGCCGATTGAAGGCAATTTCGCGGGAAGAGCGCGCTTGCTCGCCCTGCTCATATCCCAGGCAAGCCCAGCCGGGCTTGCCTCCAGCTCGGTTACCGCAGTTCAATTCCTCGCTCCGTTGTCGTATGCTTTCGAACGGCGTCTAACTTTGGCGTTGACGGGATCGCGGCGCAACTATGTTTGTCGATGAAGCGAAAATTTACGTAAAAGGCGGCAATGGCGGGAACGGCTGCGTGGCCTTTCGGCGCGAGAAATACGTGCCGCGAGGCGGTCCTTCGGGCGGCGACGGAGGAGCGGGGGGAAGCATAGTCCTGGAAGCGAACCAGCATGACAACACGCTGCTGCGCTACCGGTTCAATCGCGAATTTCGCGCCGAGCGCGGGCGGCACGGCGAAGGCTCGAATTGCACGGGGTATTCGGGCGGCGATACGGTGCTGGCGGTCCCTCTGGGGACTGTGGTGATCGACGAAGAGACCGGCGAGAGGCTGGCCGATCTGACCAAGCCGGGCCAGCGCTTGACCGTGGCGCGCGGCGGCAAGGGCGGACGCGGCAATCAGCATTTCGCCAAACCGTGGCACCGAGCTCCGCGCGAATCGGAAGAGGGCCAGCAGGGCGAGGAACACCATCTAAGGCTGGAGTTGCGGCTTCTCGCGGACGTCGGGCTGGTGGGATTTCCCAACGCGGGTAAATCCACGCTGATCTCGCGCATCTCGGCGGCGCGGCCAAAAATCGCGGATTACCCCTTTACCACGCTCGAGCCTCACCTGGGCGTGGTCTCCGCGGAACTGTCCGCGGCGGGCGCGGAACGAACGGGACGGAGCGGAGCGCCCACGGATTTGGGGCGAACGTTTGTCGTAGCCGATCTTCCCGGGCTCATCGAAGGCGCCAATCAGGGCGTCGGGCTGGGGACGCGATTTTTGCGCCATATCGAACGGACGCGATTGCTGGCGCATCTGGTGGATACGAGCGATGCTTCGGATCGCGACCCGGTAAGCGATTTTGAGATTATTCGCGGCGAACTGGCCGCCTTCAGCGAGTCTCTGGCGGCCAAGCCGATGATCGTGGTGGCGACAAAACTGGACGCTACCACAGATCGGACGCGGCTGGAGCGCTTGCGCGCGCATTGCGCGGAACGGAACCTCGATTTTTACGCCATCTCCTCGGCCACGGGCGAGGGCATAAAGGAACTCGTGCGCGGGATGGCGGAAATGCTGGAGCGACTGGCGCCTGCGGAAACGCCGGGCGAGCCCGACACCGACTTACCCGGCGACGCTAATTCTAATCCGCCGCATCCGTCCGGCTCAGAAGCGGGAACTGCTTTGGGAACGGAGAAACCGTGAAAGCCGCGGGTCTAATTTGAAGCCGAAGACGGCCGCGGCGCGCAGCCAAAAACCGGCTAGAGGCCGGCACATCGCCCTTTTTGGCGGCACCTTCGATCCGATACACTCCGGACATATCGCAGTGGCGTCCGCCGCGGAGAAGCGCTTTCAGCTGGACTGCGTTTTCTTTATCCCTTCGAGCCGTCCACCGCATAAGCAAGCCGAGGAGCTTTGCGCGTACGAGCATCGCTTCGCAATGGTGGCGCTGGCTTGTTCGTCGCACCCGCACTTTGTGCCATCGCTGGCCGAATCCAGTAGCAACGGGACCAGTGGCCGGATCTTTTACTCCATCGATACGGTCCGGCGCTTCCGGCAGGAGTTCAACCAGCCCGGGGATCGCATCTACTTTATCGTAGGCGCCGATTCATTCCTGGACCTGCACGCCTGGAAGGATTATGCGGAGTTGCTGAAGTTGTGCGATTTCGTGGTGGCCAACCGCCCGGGATTTCCGAGCCGCCGTTTCCGGGAAATTGTGCCGCCGGAACTTCTCGCCCCCTCCGCGGCGAAGGCACGTTCTGACACGAGAGTCATTCGCCTGCAGGATACGGCCGTCTACCTGCTCGATACCGTCGCGAGCGACGTCTCGGCGACTGACGTGCGGCAGCGGATGGAGCGCGGAGAATCGGTGCGCGGGCTTGTGCCTCCTCGCGTCGAGGAATACATTACTAAGCAGGCGCTCTACCGACAGGCCCTCTACACTTGAGCACGGAAACCGTTCGCCCCGAAGTTCGCACCGCCATCGAAGCCGCGCAAGACAAAAAGGCCGGCGCGATAACCTTGCTGGACCTGACCGGCCTGGGGGCTTTCACCGACTGTTTCCTGCTGTGCACCGGATACAGCACACCACAAGTGGAAGCGATTACCAATGCAATCGAAGAAGCTCTGAAAAAGCAAGGGCTGCGCCCGCAGCACCGGGAGGGACGCTCCGGCGCGGAGTGGCTGTTGCTCGACTACGGCGGCTTCATCGTGCACGTGCTCACCGAAAAGCTACGGCACTTCTACGACCTGGAACGCCTTTGGCGGATGGCGCGCCGAATCGATATCAGCGAGAGCACGCCCGGCGCTTCGGCGGCCGGAGGCGCGGGCGGCGGGTCAGCGTGAGCCAAGCGCCTATCTGGATCGCGATCGATCCGGCTTCCGGGCACGTGCTGGAACTGGCGCGCAAGGTCGCGGAAACCTCGACCACAATCCTGATCACCGGTGAAAGCGGCACGGGCAAGGATCAACTCGCGCGGGTCATCCATGAGCTAAGCCCTCGCCGCGATGCCCCCTACCTGAAGATCGATTGCGCCAGCTTGCCCCAAGAACTCGTGGAGTCGGAGCTATTCGGTCACGAGCGCGGCGCGTTCACAGGAGCCGTGGAACGCAAAATGGGCCGGCTGGAGATGGCCGACGCGGGAACGATCGTGCTGGACGAAGTGGCGGCGCTCTCGATCGCGACTCAAGCCAAGCTCTTGCGGGTCCTGGAGGAACGCCGGTTCGAGCGGTTGGGCGGCACCGAGACGATTACGATCGAAGCTCGGCTCATCGCGCTCACCAATGCGGACCTGCAGGCAGCGGTAGCGGGGCGGCGTTTTCGCGAAGATTTGTACTTCCGATTGAGCGTGCTGACCATTCATGTGCCCGCGCTACGCGAGCGCCGCGCGGATATCGTGCCACTGGCGGAACATATGCTGGCGCGCCTGGCGGCAGTTCACGGACGCGAGGGTGTGGCGCTCAGCGATGCAGGGCGGCAGGCGCTCGAGAGATACGACTGGCCTGGCAATATTCGTGAACTGAAGAATGCCGTGGAACGCGCGCTGATTTTTGGCAAGGGGACCACATTGTCAACCGAAGATCTGCCGGAGACCATTCGCGCAATGGATTCCCGGACACTGGGAGGAGGTTTGCGCTCCCTCGAAGAGATCGAGCACGAGGCCATCCAGAAGACACTGAATGAGACGCACTATAAAATTACGCGGGCGGCGGAGATTCTAGGGATTAGCCGCAAAACACTTTTGGATAAGAGGAAGAAATACGGCCTGCAGTAGATGGCAAGAAAAACACGATCTTCCGCCGGGACTTTGAAAGGTTATCCCTATCCGAATTCAACTCGTCTTAGTGGGTAAGACACGCCGCCCGGCGGTTCGGACCTTGTTGGACGACTACGTCGATCGGATCGGCCACTATGCGGAGGTCGAAGTTCACGAGGTGCGGGCCGATTCTGCGGCGGGCCTTAAGAAATTAGACTTCTCCGGCGCGACAGTGGTGCTGCTGGATGCCGCCGGAAAACAGCTCAGCTCGCCGCAGTTCGCCGCGTGGATCGGATCGCGCCGCGATCGAGGCGAGCGCGAGATCATCTTCTTGTGCGGGGCGGCCGAAGGATTTCCGGAGGCTCTGGAGCGGCGGGCGACGGCACGTATTTCGCTTTCGCCCCTGACGTTTTCGCATGAACTGGCGCGCGTGATGCTGGCGGAACAGATTTATCGCGCGTTTGCGCTGCTCGCCGGCCACCCCTATCCCAAATGAGCCGGAACATCGGCGAAACGCGACGATCCGGGAACAAAACTTGACACGCGGGGAGCGAGTGAGTAGCCTTGACTGCATGAGATATTTCCGGGTGGCCTGCGCGTGTTGTTGCGACAATATAGCGCCAAGGTCTGCCGGTTAACGCCCTGCTCATAAATTAGCTCGAATTCGGGCCCACCGTCGGACGAAAGATTTGACGGTGGGTTTTTTGTTAGGGAATAAGGATGAAGACCTCGAACTCACACTGGTCTAAAGAGCTGGCCGGGAAAATGCCGGAAGCTCTGGAGCGCGAAATCGATATTTTCGAGACGGAAATCGCCCTGCGCAAGCAGAGCAAACTCGAGGAGCGCGTGTTCGCGGAGACCCGCCTGCGCCGCGGGGTCTATGGCCAGCGGTACGATAACGGGCAGAGACACAACGGCAAGACCGTTCAGCAGATCCCCTACCCCTCCGCGGGACTGACCAAAGGCCCCCATACCATGTGGGACGCGCCGGGGATGCAACGCATCAAGATTCCCGCGGGCGGAGTGAATGCGAAGCAGCTGGAAACGCTTGCGGAGCTCGCCGAGGAATACTCCGACGGCATTGTGCACGTGACCACGAGGCAGGACTTCCAGCTGCACTACGTGCACATCGAGGACACACCCAGCGTGATGCGCCGCCTGGCGGCCGCGGGAATCACCACGCGAGAGGCCTGCGGAAACTCGGTGCGCAACGTCACGGCGTGTCCGTATGCTGGGGTTTGCCCCGACGAAGTTTTTGACGTGACACCTTACGCCCGGGCGCTTTCCAAGTTTTTGCTGGGGCATCCCGATTGCCAGAACTTTGGCAGAAAGTTCAAGCATTCCTTTAGCGGATGCGCCCAGCATGCCTGCGGCTTGGCGAGCATGCACGATATGGGCATGGTGGCGGTGGAGCGCAGCGAAAGAGGCGAGCGCAAAATCGGATTCGAGACGTATGTGGGGGGCGGACTAGGCGCAGTTCCCTACCAGGCAAAGCTTTTCGACGCGTTTATCAAGTCCGAAGAACTGCTGCCCACGGCACAGGCCATCGCGATTGTTTTCACTAAGTACGGCGAAAAGAAGAATCGCAGCCGGGCGCGCATCAAATTCCTGGTTCAGGATCTGGGTATCGAGAAATTCCGGGAGCTTGTCCGGGAGGAACGTGAACGACTCACTCACGATCCTCGTTGGACAGAGTATGTGCAAAGCGCGCCCGAGTTCAACGAAGCTCCTCTCAGACCTGCTGGCGAACGGCCGCTTTTGGGACCTTCGGAATTCGAGCGTTGGATCGAGACGAATACACGGCGGCAAAAGCAAGCGGGTTATTCTGTGGTGACGATTGCGCTTCCGCTGGGCGACATTACCGCCAACCAGCTTCGCGCACTCGCGGATCTCGCGCGGCAGTTCACTAAGGAAACAATTCGCACGACCGTGGAACAGAATATCGTTCTGCGGTGGATCAGCGACGGCGATCTGGCGGAACTCTACAAGGCGCTGCAAAAGGCGGGGCTCGCGCAACCCAGTGCGGAGACGATCCTGGATATCGTCGCGTGTCCCGGGACCGATACGTGCAAGCTGGGAATCTCCTCGTCGCGCGGGCTTGCGGCGGAACTGCGCAAGGCCTTGGCGGAAGAGAATTTCCAGTTGGATGAGGCCGTGCAGAACCTGCACATCAAGATCAGCGGCTGCTTCAATAGTTGCGGGCAGCATCATGTGGCGGACCTGGGATTCTACGGCGTAAGCCGCAAGATGGGCGGATACGCAGTCCCCCACTTCCAGGTGGTTCTCGGAGGAGATTGGACACACAACGCTGCGTCATACGGTCTGCCGGTGATGGCTATCCCGTCGAAGCGCATTCCGGAGGTTGTGAAACGGCTGGTTGGTGAATACGCAAGGGGCCGGAAGGATACAGAGACATTCAAGGAGTTCATCCAGCGCATCGGGAAAGTGCAGCTGAGAGGGCTTTTGGACGACCTTGCACAGGCTCCTGCCGATCCGTCGGATCGTTCGATTTTCACGGATTGGGGCGATCCGCGGGAGTACAGCCTGGGAGACATGGGCGTTGGCGAATGTGCAGGCGAGGTGATATCCGCCGCCGATTTCGATCTGGCAGGCGCCGAGAGAGAGGTCTTTGAGGCGCAGGTGGCGTTGGAAAACGGCCAGCCGGAACAGGCCGGGAAACTGGCATACAGCGCCATGGTGCATGCGGCCCGCGGGCTGGTGAAACTCGAATACCCGAGTGTCTCCGAAGATAGCGAGCAAGTCGTCGGCGAATTTCGGTTGCGGTTTTACGATACACAGAAATTCTTCGACCCATTCGCGGGCGGAAAATTTGCACACTACTTATTTGCCGCGCAGGAGAAAAGCCAGCAGCCATATACCGCCGACTCAGCGCGCTACCTAATCGATGAAGCTCACCTTTTTGTGGAGGCCGCGCACAGCTGCTACCAGCGAATGGGGAATCCCGTAAGCGCCTGAGGAGCGATGGAGCTTCAGCACCTAAACGTCAAACTGGTGGTCAAGGAGCCTGAGGAAGCCGCTCTGGAGTCCCTGATTCCGCTGTTTCACAACTGGATCGAGAAACAGGAACTGGAAGAACTATTGCTCGACGTTGCGGATTACCGGCATGTTCATGCCGGCCCCGGTGTGGTTCTCGTCGGTCACCAGGCGAACTACAGCGTGGACCATACCGATGAGCGCTGGGGAGTTCGCTACAATCGGAAGGCCGTTGTTAACGGCAGCAATCAGGACCGGCTGCGGCAGGCGATGCATGCAGCGGCAACCGCTTGCCAGCATCTGGAAAAAGAGCCTCGCCTGAAGGGAAAGATTCGATTCGATGGCCAGCAGATGGAGTTTTTCGTTAACGACCGCCTGCTGGCTCCTCATTCCGATTCCACCGCGGAAGCACTGCGGCCGGAGTTCGACGCATTTTTCGAAAAGCTGTTTCGCGGCAGTGAATACCTGCTGACGTCCGCGGGCGATCCGCGCAAACCTTTCGGAGTGTCGGTGAAAAGTTCACGGACATTCTCCACGACAGATCTTTTGGCCAATCTAAGCACCTGACGAGCATCGTTCCCGATTTTAGGCAATCTTGTCGCCGTTCTTGACGTTTCGCGAAGGACGCCGCGCCGGTTTATGGCAGAACAAAAAGGCTTGCTCATCGTGTATACCGGTCCGGGGAAAGGCAAGACGACTTGCGCGCTGGGGACCGCGTTTCGCGCGGTGGGACAAGGACTGCGCGTGCTGATGATTCAGTTCATCAAGGGATCCTGGCATTACGGCGAACTGGACGCCGCGGAGATGCTGGGCAAAGAATATTTCGAGATCCGGCCCATGGGGCGCGGATTTGTAAAGATCGGCGGGGCGGAAATCGACCCCGAGGATTTGCGGCTTTGTGAAGAAGCCTGGGAGTTTGGGCGCGCGCAAATGCAGAGCGGGCGTTACAATCTAATGATCTTCGATGAGATCAATTACGTAATCAGTTATGGCATGCTGGACGCGGAAAAAGTAGTATCGGCGTTCCGGTCGCGGCCCGAAGGAGTACACGTGATCTGCACGGGACGCAATGCGCATCCCGCCCTGGTCGAAGCGGCGGACCTGGTTACGGAAATGCGGGAAGTGAAGCACCCCTACACGAAGGGTATACTCGCGCAGCGGGGAATCGATTACTGATGTGCCGAGGCGGATGTGGAGAGAACGAAGAGACCTATGTCCTGGTTCAAGCGCTCCAAAAAATCGATTGAGCAGGCTACGCCCCCCGACGAACGGCGTGTGAAGACGGAGGGGCTCTGGACCAAGTGCACCGGCTGCCGCGCCATCGTCTGGAAGAAGGACCTGGAAGCCAACTCGCAGGTCTGCGCGAAATGCCAGTATCACTTCCGGCTGAACGCGCGGCAGCGCCTGGAACTGCTGCTCGATGGCCGCTGGATTGAGCACGACGCGCAACTCGCATCGAACGATCCGCTGCACTTTGCGGATACGCGTCCGTACGGCGATCGGCTGAAGGAGGCGCGCCGTAAGCTGGGCATGAATGACGCGGTAATGACTGTGGAAGGCCTGCTCGCGGGAAGGCCGGTGATTTGCTGCTCGATGGAGTTTGGATTCATCGGCGGCTCGATGGGAGCCGTAGTCGGCGAGAAAGTGACGCGGGCGGTGGAACGCAGCGTGGAGCGCAAGATGCCGCTGGTGATTGTCTCCTGTTCAGGCGGCGCGCGCATGATGGAAGGCACGTTAAGCCTGATGCAACTGGCGAAAGTTTCGGCGGCGCTGGCGCAACTTGATGAAGTCGGCGTGCCGTTTATCTCGTTGCTTACCGATCCAACCACCGGGGGAGTTACCGCGAGTTATGCCATGCTCGGTGATTTGAATATCGCCGAACCGGGCGCGCTGATCGGCTTTGCCGGACCGCGCGTGATCGAACAAACGATACGGCAAAAGTTACCGGAGGGCTTCCAGCGCGCTGAATTCTTGCTGGAGCACGGGTTCCTGGATGCCGTGGTACACCGGAAAGACCTGAAGAGCTATATCGCCAGCGCCCTCGACTCCTTCCTCGCTTAGCTCCGATGAACTACAGCGAATCAGTACGATACCTGCTGACGCTGGGCCGCGAGCTGGCCTCGCCGCAACAAGCCCGCGCAGCCAAATTTGACCTGCACAATATCGGCGCCATCTGCGAACGTATGGGCCATCCGGAACGTGCCTATGCCACCGTGCACATCGCCGGAACGAATGGCAAAGGCTCGACTGCGGCCATGCTGGCGAGCATCCTTCAGGCTTCTGGGCAGGCTTCTGGGCAGGCTTCTGGGCAGGCTTCTGGGCAGGCTTCTGGGCAGGCTTCTGGGCAGGCTTCTGGGCAGGCTTCTGGGCAGGCTTCTGGGCAGCGTTGCGGCCTCTACACGTCCCCGCACCTATTGCGCATCAATGAACGGATCCGGTTGGGCGGGGTGGATATCTCGGACCAAGAGTTCGCGGACACGTTTACACGCGTGCATGCGGTGATCGAGGCGCTACTAACCTCCGGGACGCTTTCGGCTCATCCGACCTACTTCGAGTGCGTCACAGCCATGGCTTTCGATTTTTTTGCGCGCGCAAGCGCGGAAATCGCTGTGATCGAGGTGGGCATGGGCGGACGGCTGGATTCGACGAATGTGATCGTTCCCGAAATCGCCGTGATCACGCAAGTCGATTTCGACCACGAGAATTTTCTCGGGCATTCGATCGAGGAGATTGCCGCGGAAAAGGCGGGAATTATCAAACCGGGTGCTTGGGTGGTGAGCGCGGCGGAAAATCCCATCGCGAGACAAGTCATCCGGCAGCGCGCCGCGGAACAGCACGCGCGCCTGCTGGAGATCGACGATGCTTGCCCCGTGTCCAACCTAAGCACGCGGGATGGATTTTACAGGTTTGAGTTGGCATTGGACCAACTCGACGGTTCGAAGCCGGAACTGCAAATCGCCATGCGCTTGGCCGGCCGCTTTCAGGTGCGCAATGCAATTACGTCCATTGCGGCCGCCCGCCTTTTGGCCCAGCGCGGGTTCGCCATCACACCAGAGGCTATCGTGCGCGGAATCGAATCGGTGCGCTGGCCCGGACGGCTGGAACGGCTGCAGGCTCGTCCAGACGTTTACCTGGATGGCACGCATAATCCGGCGGGCGCGCGGGAACTGCTGGCCTTCTGGCACGAGCACTTGGCCGGCCGGCGAATTCACTTGATCTACGGCGCGATGCGCGATAAGGCCATCGATGAGGTTGCAGGGCTGCTGTTTCCCCGGGCGACGACCGTGATCTTAACCCAGTCGCCGCAGCCGCGTTCGCTCTCCGCCGAGGCGTTGTTTCAGATGACCTCGCATCTTGCAGATTCCGTGGAACTGGTTCGGGAGCCGGGCGCGGCGCTGGAACGCGCAATCGAAATCGCCCAACCCGAGGACGTGGTCTTCGCTACCGGCTCGCTCTATCTCGTGGGGGATTTGCGCAAACATTGGAACGCCCGATCGGGGCCGGACTGCCCGGAGCCAGCGCGGAACCTGACGACGGTATGAATCTCGAAGCCCGTCGTTTGCTGGTCATTCCAGCCGAATGCTACGATACGGCGCAGTGAAATCCAGGAGAAATCGGCGTCCCCGGATCGGCGTGCCCTGGCGAACGTCCGTGGAAGAAGTGCATGGCCGCCGTCAACATTCCCAGAAATATCTTCGTGCAATCGAGGAAGCGGGCGGCGACGCGGTGGAGATTTCTCTTGGACTATCCCCTGCGGAAGTTGCGCGACTGGCGAAAACTCTCGACGGCTTCGTCCTGCCTGGGAGCCCCGCTGATATAGAACCGCGACGCTTCGGCTCGGCCCGGCATCCTCGAGAAGCCCCTCCCGACAAGCGGCGGGAGCGCACCGACGATGGATTGCTGGATCATGCTTTCGTCACAGGCAAGCCGGTTTTAGCGATCTGTTACGGCACGCAACTGCTGAATGTGCATCAGCACGGGACCCTGGTACAGGACATCCCGAGCGAGGTGCGGCACGCCAAAGATCACGATGGCGGCGCCGGCCTGGATGAATCGGTGCATCCCATTCGAATCGAAAGCGAGCGCCTGGCGGAGCTTGCCGGTGGCTCGAGCGCAAGCGTAAACAGCTCGCACCATCAAGCTGTCCGCGCGGTCGGGCGCGGATTACGCATTGCAGCCCGCGCGCCAGATGGAATTATCGAGGCGGTGGAGTGGACCGGCGGGCCGGGGTGGGTGATCGGCGTTCAGTGGCATCCGGAGCGCATGCCGAGCGATCCCTTCGCGCAAGCGCTTTTTCGCAGGCTGGTAGAAGAAGCTCGGAGCGCGGCGCAAACGCCAAAAGCCACAAATCGTCGGCCGGCGGGGAGCCGCGGTCGGCGGCCCAAGCCCCAGCCCAAGCGCAAGCGATGATCTCGCTGGCCGGCAAAGCTGCCCTGGTGACGGGCGGCTCGCGGGGAATCGGGGCGGCCACGGTCAAGGTGTTGGCCGAGGCAGGCGCCGACGTCGTCTTCAATTTTCACCGCCAGCGAGAGGCTGCTGCAAAGGTCGAGTTGGAAGCGAGAAAGCACGGCACTCGCGTTGAATCGTTCCAAGCTGATTTAGGGCGCATGGCGGATGCCAAGAAGCTAGTTTCTCGCGCCATCAAAAGCCTTGGACGTCTGGATATCCTGGTGGTGAACGCGGGCATCTGGAATTCGAAAGACGTCCCGATAGAATCGTTGGGCGAACGCGAATGGGACGAAATGCTGCGAGCGAATCTCAAGAGTGCGTACGGCGTGGTCCATTATGCGGCGGCCCAAATGATTGCGCAGAAAAGCGGCAGGATTATCGTCGTCAGCTCCACCGCGGGCCAGCGGGGTGAAGCCTTCCATTCTCATTATGCGGCCAGTAAGGGCGGCGCGATCAGCTTTGTGAAATCGCTCGCGACCGAGCTCGCGCCCTACGGTATCCTGGTCAACTGCGTGGCGCCTGGGTGGGTGGATACGGATATGTCCCGCGCGGTGCTGGCGACGAAGGAAGGAGCGAAGTTTGCAACTTCTGCTATTCCTCTAGGGCGCGTGGGCACGGCGGCGGAGATTGCCGGACCGATTCTTTTTTTGGCTTCGGATTTGGCAACCTTTGTGACAGGGGAAGTCCTCAATGTAAATGGCGGAGCGGTGCTGTGCGGATGAAACGAGCCTTATTCCTTCTGGCGGTTGCAGCAATGCTTCTAGGCACGGCGGTCTTGATCCCAAGTCCCGGCGTGCGGGCGCAGAATCCCGACGAAATCTTGCCCGCGGCCAGCGCGGCGAAGGCCAAAGCGCTACTGCAGCAGGCCATTGAGGGGCTTGGCGGTGCAGACTATTTGAATGTTCATAATTCGGACTGTTCGGGCCGCTATGCGCAGTTTCAGCACTCCGGTGACATAGGCGGATATATTGAAATTCGCGAATACCGCGAGATGCCCGACAAGCAGCGGGTGGAATATGGTCCGAAGGGGAATATTGTCAATACTTATGCCGGCGACAAAGGCTGGACGCTCGACAAAGGCGGCGTCTCCGACGTACCCGCCACGGACATGGCCGACTATCAGGAACAGCTCAAGATGCAGATGGGCAATTTGCTGCGGAATCGCATGAACGACGACAGCTTGTTTTTTCGCTACGGCGGCAGTGACGTGGTGGATTTGAAGGAAGCGGACTGGGTGGAGATTGGCGACCGCGAAGGACGCACGCTGCGCATCGCCATCGGCCATAGCGACCACCTGCCCATCCGCTCGGTACTGACCGAGCGCGATGCGAAGACTGGTGAAAAATCGGAGAACAGCACGTACTATACGACCTATCATCTCATCGACGGGATCCAAACTGCCTTCCGGGTGTCCCGGTATTTGAACGAAAGGCAGACATTTCAGGCATTTTTCGACAGATGCTCGTACAATGTCGATCTGCCCGCGAACTTCTTCACGCGGGAGTCGCTGGAGCAACGCTTCGGGCAATTGCAAAAGAAAAAGTAGTGGATGCGGCGCGGCGTTCCGGCGCGGAGTATAATTTCTGAATGTCAACAGACGGATCGGCCCGGATGCACGGTACAACCGTGTTGTGCGTGCGGCGCGATAACAAAGTAGTGATGGCTGGGGACGGCCAGGTAACCATGGGACAGACGGTGATGAAGCATTCGGCGCGCAAAATACGCCGCCTTTTCAACGACAAGGTGCTGGCGGGATTTGCCGGTTCCACAGCCGATGCTCTCTCCCTGTTTGAACGGTTCGAAGGTAAGTTGCAGGAGCATCACGGGAACCTGGCAAAATCGTCCGTGGAACTCGCGAAAGAGTGGCGCAAAGACCGCGCTCTTCGCCACCTCGAAGCGTTGCTGGTGGTAGCCGACGGGAAGGCCACATTTGTACTTTCCGGCGAGGGCGATGTCATTGAACCCGATGACGGGATATGCGCCATCGGCTCGGGCGGGCCATTCGCACTTTCGGCGGCGCGGGCGCTTAGCAAGCACAGTAAACTGGGCGCCAAGGAGATCGCGCAGGAATCGATGCGTATCGCCAGCGAAATTTGTATCTATACCAATAACAATTTCACGATAGAAGAATTGTGAAGCCTTCGGGACATAAGGACATGGTGATCTATCTCCCCGGCGAACAGCGCCCAACGGAACCGGAAGCTCCGCCGTCTTTTGACGAGCTGACCCCTCGCGAAATCGTAACCGAGTTGGACAAGTACATCGTGGGGCAATCGGCGGCGAAACGAGCGGTGGCCATTGCACTGCGGAATCGGGTGCGGCGGCAGAAACTTCCGCCCGAACTCGCGGAGGAAGTCCTTCCAAAAAACATTCTGATGATCGGCCCGACCGGCGTGGGGAAGACGGAAATCGCCCGCCGGCTGGCACGGCTGGCGGGCTGTCCTTTCGTAAAAGTAGAAGCCTCGAAATACACCGAGGTTGGCTACGTGGGACGCGACGTGGAATCCATGATCCGCGACCTGGTGGAAACGGCCATTGACATGGTCCGGGAAGAAAAGCTGGACGAAGTCGCGGAACGCGCTGAACAAGCCGCTGAAGAGCGATTGCTCGATCTCCTGCTGCCGCCTTCACCTTTACCCGCTCCCAGCGCGGATTCGGGCCACGCGATCGCGGAGAACTCGCGGCGAGAAATGGATCGGACGCGCGACAAGCTGCGCGCCCAGCTTCGCGAGGGCAAGCTTGACCAGCGCATGGTTGAAGTGGAGGTGCGCGAGCGCTCCATGCCGGCATTTGAAATTGTCTCCAACCAGGGCATTGAGGAGATGGACATCAACGTCAAGGACATGCTCTCCGGCTTTTTCGGCCAGCAAAAGAAAAAGAGAAAGATGACGGTATCGGAAGCCTTCGACTATCTGATCCAGGAAGAAGAGAACAAGCTGATTGACATGGATCACGTGACCCGCATCGCCACCGAGCGGGCTGAACAGATGGGCATCATCTTCATCGACGAGATTGACAAGATTGCCGGCCGGGAGAGCGGGCACGGACCCGACGTCTCCAGGGAAGGTGTGCAGCGGGACATCCTGCCGATCGTAGAAGGCACGACCGTGAATACGCGGTACGGGATGGTGCGCACCGACCACATCCTGTTCATCGCCGCGGGCGCCTTTCATATCACCAAGCCTTCCGATCTAATCCCGGAACTGCAGGGCCGCCTGCCGCTGCGCGTGGAACTGAGCGCGCTTACTGAAGAAGACTTCGTGCGCATTCTGACCGAGCCGAAGAATGCACTCATCAAGCAATACGTGGCGCTGCTGGAGACCGAAGGCGTCAAGCTGAGTTTCAGCGACGATGCCATCGCCGGGCTCGCGCGGTTCGCGGTTATGGTGAATGAGCAGACAGAAAATATTGGCGCCAGGCGCCTGCATACCATCCTGGAGCGCGTTCTCGATGAAATTTCCTTTGAGGCCCCGGAACTAAAGAAGAAGACCGTTAAAGTGGACGGTTCTTACGTAGCCAAACAGCTTGCCGATATCGCTAAAAACCAGGACCTGAGCCGATATATCCTCTGATTTCCCCACTGATTATGTCTTCTGTCTCTGAGCCGCTATTACGCCATGGGGCCGGTCAGCCCGGCCCCAAACAGGCGCAGGCTCTGTGACTTACAAGGTGCCGCATCTCCCGGCTGATGCGCCTCTCTAAACTAGCGCTCACGGTCACGATCGGTGCTTCGGCGCTCGGCTGTGGCTCGCCGGGTGTTCCGATTGCTCGGTATCGCATTGTTCCAGTGCCGGTCACGAATCTGAAGGCCCGGCAGGTGGACGATACCGTCTTGCTGGATTTCACGATGCCATCGACCTCGACCGATCAACAGCCCCTCGCGGAGGTGCCATCGGTAGCTATTTACCGGCGTAGCGCCGCGCAGCGCGCGCCGGCTGCTTCGAAACGTGTCCCGAAGAATAAGAATACCGGGCAGTTCGTGGAGACAATCCCTGCGAACGCCCTGCCCCAGTATCAAAAGAATGGCGGCATCGAATTTCCCGATAAGCTGGATCCGAGTGAATTATCCTCCGCGACCGGAAACGAACTGGTCTATACGGTACGAACCAGTATCTCGGCCTCGAAGGAGTCTGCCGATTCTAATCCAGCCGCTCTGCATGTTTATTCGCCGCCGGCGCCCGTTCGGGATTTGCATGCGACGCTGACCGAGACGGCTCTGGTGCTCGATTGGAGCGCTCCGCAACAGCCCGGAAACACAACGGCCAAGCCCGCTGGTTTTCACGTTTATCGCGCGGAAGTCGATCCTGAGACGGCGCAGGCTGCGGTTTTGGACCCTTCTCAAGCAAAGCTGATCGCGCCACCGACATTGCTCGCGCAAACGACGGAAACACAATACCGGGACACGAGTTTTCACTTTGGACATACTTACCTCTATAGCGTTCGCGACGCCGTTCAATTCGGGACCGAAACCGTGGAGTCGGCCGACTCGGTGCCAGCCGTTCTCGACGCGAAGGATATTTTTCCGCCCGCCACCCCTCTGGGATTAGAGGCAGTCGTCGTGCCAGCGACAAATGCCATGCCGGCGTCCGTGGAGTTAACTTGGGCGATCAATACCGAGGGAGATTTAGCCGGATACAATATTTATCGAAGCCAAGGCGCGGACATGCCGGGGCTGAAGCTGAACAGTGAACCCTTGTCAGCGCCCACATTCCATGATATGTCCGTCCTACCCGGGACGAGCTATTTCTATCGAGTGGGAGCCGTGGACCGGTCAGGTAACGAAAGCGCTCTCAGCCCGGCTGTTGAGGCCCAAATTCCGGGTGCATAACCCTTTTGAGGCGAGGACCCCATGCCCCCTCCGCCCGACAGTGCGCAGTCCCGCTCGACCCGAGAAACGCTGAAGGCAGGGCTGATGCTCGGCGCTGCTTTATCGGGCGTGGCTATTGCTTGGCTATTGATAGCCAACCGCGTCCCAGCACTCGATCGGTTCGCCCTGCTCCGAAATATGGCGGCAGGGGCTATCGTAATTGTCCTTCTTATCCTCGTGCCGGTTTACCGATTCCGCAGACATCCCTCACATCTCTTTGCCTGCACCTTCACATCCTGGGTGATCCTCACGGCGATCTATGCTCTATTGCAAATACCATTCCCACGGCTGGGAATGCGCCTGGGAACCTTCCACTTTTTTGTGCTGGGTGCCGTCGTCCTGGGCTTGGCCGCTTCGTTGGTCTGGGTAATCCACCTGGTATGGATCTTGCGAAGTGAGCCGGCGGTTGTGGCGCGCAGGCGCATGCCCTAGGAGCGGAGATCCAGCAAGCGTTGCGGGGCCGGAACCGTACAACAATCCGGCAGTTGCACATCGCGGGGAACCGCGCAAAAATCAAAGCATCAAGAAAGAGCAGGCCATAGCAACCGGGAGTTCGCGATAATGAAGATTTTTCTGGACACAGCAAATCTGGACGAGATCCGGCAAGGGGTTTCGCTCGGCGTGGTGGATGGCGTCACGACGAATCCGACGCTGGTGGCCAAAGAGAACCGGCCCTTCCGCGATCATATTCTAGAGATCTGCGAGATCGTGAAGGACGGGGTAGTGAACGCCGAAGTCGTGTCCACGGATACGGAAGGGATTCTAAGAGAAGCTCGCGAGATTGCCACTTGGCATCCCAACGTGGTGGTAAAGATTCCGCTCATCCCAGATGGCGTTCGCGCGTTGAACATTCTGGCCAAGGAAGGCATTCGAGTGAATGTGACTCTGTGCTTCTCGGCATCGCAGGCACTGCTGGTGGCCAAAGTGGGCGCGTATTTCGTGAGCCCTTTCGTCGGGCGCCTGGACGATATTTCGGAAAACGGGCTGACGCTCCTGAAAGACATTATGGAGATTTATCGCGCCTATGGCTTTAAGACACAGGTGCTGGCGGCCAGCCTGCGCCACCCGATACACGTGGTGGAGGCGGCCAAAATGGGCGCGCACATTGGCACGATGCCTTTCAAGGTGTTCCAGCAATTGTTCCAGCATCCATTGACCGACAAAGGGCTTCAGGGATTCCTGAAAGATTGGGAGAAGGCGCGCGCGGTGCTCGGCGACATCGCCGAGCCGGCGATGCGCAAGGCCGGGCGTTGAGATACGATCCATTGGATTGGCGCATGTGGTTTCTCGGAGGGCCAGGACTGGGCGTCGTGGCCAGTACGTTTATTTCTCGTTTGCTGGGGCGTTCGGCGGACCCGGACGAAGTCGAGAGGCAAAGGCGCGTCTACCTGAATCAGGTGGGGCGCATCGTGGAAGGGCAGATTACCGACTTCGTTGAACTGGCCGAGAGTGCGCTCGAAGATAAGAAGGGGCGGGCGACGAGCAATGGGGCGCGGAAGCTCGTCTATTACAGTTACTCGATTTCCGGCGTGAGCTACGAAACTGCACAGGACATTACCACCCTTGACGGTCACGCCGGCATGGACCGCGTCATCGCCGGGCTTTCGGCCAGCGTCAAATACGATCCCTCCAATCCGAGCAATTCCATCCTCATCGCGGACGACTGGTCCGGTCTGCGCTAACCCTGTCACTTAAACTGGGTTGAGAAAGCTGTCTGTCAGGATGTCCCTCACCATTCCGCCCTATCTCAGACAATTCTGATAGTTCAAGACGCTAGGTTAGAATCCTAGCCGGGGGGACCCGATGGCTACCAAGCACGAGCGGCAGGAGATCGAGGAACTGCGCCGGCGCAACTCGGCCGCGGAAGCCGGCGGAGGAGCGGAAAGGCGCGAGCGCGAGCGCAAAGCGGGAAAACTTTCCGCGCGCGAACGAATTGCCCTTTTGCTGGATGAAGGAACATTCGAGGAAGTAGACAAATTCGTGACTCACCGGTGCGTGGATTTTGGCATGGAGCAGCAGCGCCCATTGGGCGACGGTTTTGTGACCGGCTATGGCCGAGTCGATGGCCGGCTGGTGTACGTTTTTGCCCAGGATTTCACGGTTTTCGGCGGATCGTTATCGGAAGCCAATGCCTCGAAAATCTGCAAGATCATGGATCTGGCAATGCGCGACGGCGCGCCCCTCGTCGGATTGAACGATTCGGGCGGAGCGCGTATTCAGGAAGGCGTCATGTCGCTGGCGGGATATGCGGATATTTTTCTCCGCAACACGCTGGCCAGCGGCGTGATTCCACAGATCAGCGCGATCATGGGTCCATGCGCGGGCGGCGCGGTCTACTCTCCGGCGATCACCGATTTCATCTTCATGACCGCGGAAACTTCCTACATGTTCGTCACCGGTCCCGACGTCATCAAGACCGTCACCCACGAGGAGGTTTCCAAACACGAACTCGGCGGCGCCATGACGCACAATGCTACCAGCGGCGTAGCGCATTTCGCCGCGCATGACGACGCCGATTGCCTGGCAATGATCCGCGAACTGCTCAGTTTTTTGCCTTCGAATAATCTCGACGATCCTCCGCGGCGCGCCTGCCATGATCCGGCGGACCGCGGCGACGCCATTCTGGATAACCTGGTCCCCGCCGATGCGCGAATGCCCTACGATATTTTGCAGGCCATAAATGCGGTCGTGGACGACCATTATTTTTTTGAGGTGCAAGAACACTTCGCGAGGAATCTGGTGATTGGCTTCGCCAGGCTTGATGGCAGGCCCGTTGGCATCGTGGCCAACCAGCCGGCTGTTCTCTCCGGAGTGCTGGACATCAACGCCTCGGTAAAGGGCGCGCGCTTCGTACGCTTCTGCGACGCGTTCAATATTCCTTTGATTACGCTCGAGGATGTGCCTGGCTTTCTTCCCGGCACACAGCAAGAGTTCGGAGGCATCATCCGCCACGGCGCCAAGCTGCTCTTCGCTTTTGCCGAAGCCACGGTGCCCAAGCTGACGGTAATCACGCGCAAAGCCTACGGCGGCGCCTATTGCGTCATGGCCAGCAAGCACATTCGCACAGACGTAAATCTGGCCTGGCCGACGGCGGAGATTGCCGTGATGGGCCCCGAGGGGGCCGTGAACATCGTCTATAAACGCGAGATCGAAACCGCGCCGGAAGCCGAGCGCCAGCGGCTTCGCGAGCAAAAGATCGCGGAATTTCGCGCACGCTTTGCGAATCCTTATATCGCCGCGGAACGCGGCTACATCGACGCGGTGATCGAGCCGCGCGAGACGCGCGCGCGACTGATCGTGGCGCTGCGGGCGCTCGAGAACAAGCGCGACTCGAATCCCAAGAAAAAGCACGGCAATATCCCGCTTTAGCGCCCCCGGCGCGCGAGCAACCAGACTGCTATCATTTAAAGCGATTGTAAAACCATGACAATCGATTGCCGGTAGGTCGGCATACTTAAAGAATCATGATTCAACTCTCTTTGGCAGGAAAACATTTTGGTTCCAGGACTCTTTTCCAAGAGCTCAACTGGGTGATTGGGCCCGGGGAGCGCGTCGGACTTGTGGGCGCGAATGGAACGGGCAAATCGACTCTGCTCAAAGTGCTGGCGGGAATGGAAACGCTGGACGAGGGATCGCTCTCGGCTGCAAAGGGCACGACCACCGGTTACCTTCCACAAGACGGCCTATCGCTCTCCGGCCGCACGGTCCAGGACGAGTGCCTCTCGGTTTTTGGACGTCTGCTGGAGATCGAAAAAGAGATGGAAGTGCTCACGCACAGGATGGCGGAGCTCGATCCTTACGGCGGCGAGTACCAGAAAGTCGCCGACCGTTATCATCGAATCGAGACGGAATTCCAGCAAAACGACGGCTATTCGCTGGAAGCCCAAGTAGGCGAAGTGCTCAATGGGTTGGGCTTTTCGCGAGAGGATTCGGCCCGGCGCGTGGAGGAATTTTCAGGCGGATGGCAAATGCGCGTCGCGTTGGCCAAGCTCCTTTTGACCAAGCCGAATGTCCTGCTGCTCGACGAGCCGACCAATCATCTGGACCTCGAAGCACGCAATTGGTTGGAGCAATACCTGAACAACTATCCCTTCGCCTTTGTGCTCGTCTCGCACGACCGCTATTTCCTGGACGTCACGGTCAAGAAAATCCTGGAGATCTGGAATCGCCGCACTTATTTCTACACAGGCAATTACGACCGTTACCTGGAACAGAAATCGCAGCGCCGGGCTCAACTGGAAGCCAGTCAACGCAATCAGCAGGAGCGCATTCATCATCTGGAAACGTTCATCAACCGCTTCCGCTACCAGGCTACCAAGGCCCGGCAGGTGCAGAGCCGCATCAAAGAGCTCGACAAGATCGAACGGATCGAATTGCCGGAGGAAGAAAAAATCATTCATTTCTCTTTTCCGCAGCCGCGGCCGAGCGGGCGCATGGTTGCGGAGTTTCGCGGTGTGGCCAAGAGCTATGGCGACAAACGAGTTTTCGAGGGGGTGAGCTTCGTCTTGAATCGTGGCGACCGTGTCGCCTTGGTCGGGGTGAACGGCGCCGGCAAGTCCACTCTCATAAAGCTGCTATCCGGCGTGGAAGGAGTGACGCAAGGCGAGTTTCGCCTGGGGCATAACGTTGAAGTCGACTATTTCGCGCAGGACCAGTACAAGGAGCTCGATCCTGATGCCCGCCTTCTGGACGACCTGACGCGCTTTGCGCCTACGGCTGTGAGCAACCAGACGCAGCTGCGGACTTTGCTGGGGTCGTTTCTCTTTTCCGACGACGACGTTTTCAAGCGCATCGCCGTGCTTTCAGGCGGCGAACGCAATCGCTACGCGCTGGCGCGAATGCTTCTCCGTCCGGCCAATTTCCTGCTGCTCGACGAGCCCACCAATCACCTCGATCTGCAGGCCAAGGACGTGTTGCTCGAAGCGCTGCGGAAATATACAGGCACGGTCGTATTCGTCTCGCACGATCGCTACTTCATCGATAACCTGGCGACTCGCGTTTTTCACATCGAAGGCGGGAAGCTCCAGGATTATCCGGGCAACTACGAAGACTACCTGTGGCAAAAAGAGCGGCGCGAGGCAGGGACTATGGATTCTCCCGCGATCGCGAACGGACCTGGACCAACGACACATCAAGGCCGGGCTGAGCCCGGGAGCCGCGCCAAAAAGCAGAATCCCCTGGCCATTCGCAAAATGGAAAAGGAACGCGATGAACTGGAAGAGCAAATTTCGCGCGGAGAGGCGGAACTTGCCAATCTGGAGCTCGAACTGGGACAGTTCAAAAGCGCGGAAGAATCGATTCGCGTGAACGGCCTAATTGAGCAACGCCGTGGTCGCCTTAAAGAGATGACCGAGCGCTGGGAACGGGTTGCGGATAGGCTCGACCGGGAGGGATCTCCGGCGCGAGAGCCTAGTGAATCCGAAATTCCGTCGCCGGAGTTAGATTAGGCGCCCTTACCGCGCTGACATTTCTCTTCCCTGAATTGGTGCCTTCTGTTTCAGTATGGCAATAAATTCACGCATCCACGCCGGGTGGTCTGGCCAGGCCCGCGCCGAGACCATGTTGCCGTCGACTACGGCCTCGGAGTTTACGAGTTCAGCTCCGCCAGCCTGGACGTCGGGTTGTAAGGCTGGATAGGCTGCCGTTTTGCGCCCTTTCAACACGCCGGCCGCCAGCAGCGCAAGCGGCGCGTGACAAATCTGAGCGACGGGCGCCTGCCGCTGGAAGAAGCTCTGGATGATCCTCAGACAGTCGGCGTCATTGCGAATGTATTCGGGCGCGCGGCCTCCCGGAATGACCAGCGCCACATAGTCGGAGGGATTAACCTCCGCGAAAGAGAGGTCCGCGTCCCAACTGTAGCCGGGCTTTTCAGTGTAAGTGTCAAAGCCCGGCTCGAAATCGTGCACCACAAAATGCAGCTTCTTCTTCGATGGCGCGGCGATCTTGACGTCGTAGCCCTCTTCCCGCAAGCGTTGATATGGGTACATAACCTCCAGGGACTCGGCGGCATCGCCGGTCAGGATAAGGATTTTCGGTCTGCTCACGATTCACCTCCCGAATGGAAAGTATAGATTGCTTGGGATTCGTGCTGACAGCCGCGCTCTTCGCAGAAGTCGCATGCGTGGCTGACGATTACGTGCTCGGGGTATTGGGTCGCGTCACCAAGTTGCCGACTCCTGCCTTATTCGCCCAGTATTCCCAAGCGCGCCAAGTTTCCGGCGAATAGGGGCCGTAGCCGCGATTTCGCGCGTCGATTTCTCCTTGCGAAAGATACTTGATCGGGCCGCCCAATTGTTTGGCGCGCAAAAGAGCTCGCGCATTGCGTGGCAAAAAAACGGACATGCGCACGACTTCGATGAGCGAGCGCCCAGCCGCCGTGAAACCATGGCCGCGCATCAGGGCCACGTTCGAGGCGCCGAGGCATTTCGCCAAATCCCGCGCCTGCTCGATATTTGCGACCAGCAGATTGGTGTCGCCGAATTTGTCGGCGATATCCCAGACAGGAATATGCAAGCCGAGGAAGCTTCCGGAATGTATCACCGGCTTCAAGGGTGTGGCGCTGGCGACGCCAAACGGCAGAATATCTTCGGCATGCGCGTGCACTACCGCCATGACTTCCGGGCGCGCTTCGAAGACGCCGCCGTGGATAAAGCGCTCGAGATAGAGCGGACGCTTTTCTTCCTTTACCGGCTTGCCATCAAGCGTGAGCTCTACAATATCGTCGCGATGAACCAACTCTGGAGCCAGCGAGCGAGCCAGAAAGAATCGGTCCGGCTTTTCCGGATGACGCACGCTGACGTGCCCGTAGGCGTCGACGATGTCTTGGTTGGCGAGGATGCGGTTAGCGATGACGAGATCGTTCAGTAGAGCGTCCAGATCAGCCATTACGGTTTCTCCGGGACCATGGGTTCAGCGAATTCGCGCCATAGGTTAGCATGAAAGGACGAACTGACCTCGCCGGGCGCGATCGAACGATGATTGAAAAAGCGACCCGGTAAGTACCGGCTCGTTCAGGGCGCAATTGACGACAGAGCCTTCGAGACATAGCATGCTTGCGGCTACGAAAATTCGGCAATCTGAAAAAGGGGATCGGGAATGTCAGCAGGAGTAGATCGGTTGAAGGGCTCGATTTGTCCGCTGGTCACGCCGTTCAAGAACGGCGAAGTCGATTACGACAGCTACGCGCGGCTGGTGGCGATGCAAATCGAAAAGGGCAGCCACGGGATCCTGGTCAATGGAACGACCTCGGAGCCTGCTACGCTGACCGTCGACGAACGGAACAAACTCGTAGATCTGGCCCTGAGCGTGACGGCGAAGCGTGCGCCGGTGGTGGCGGCCACGGGATCGCAATCGCTGGCCGAGACGGCGAAACTGACCGAACATGCGGCGAAAGCGGGCGCCGACGCACTCCTGATTGTCACCCCTTACTACACGCGGCCGCCGCAGCGCGGCCTGGTTGCGTATTACCTGGAGATCGCGAAGATCAGCGATTTGCCATGGATGGTCTATCACATTCCGGGAAGGACGGCGCTGAGCGTCACGTTGGATACGCTCAAGGAACTGAAGGCGAAATCGCCAAAGTTCGTGGGAATGAAGCACGCGGTCAACGATCTCGGCTTCGTCTCGGAGTGTCTGGGGGCCTTCGGCCCGGATTTCAAAATCTTCGTAGGCCTCGAAGAGTTGTCGTTCCCGATGATGGCAATCGGGGCCTGTGGTTTGATGAACGCGGTCGGCAATCTTTGTCCGGGCGTTCTACGGGAGATGTGCGAGGCGGTCTGGAAGAACGATCTGGCCGGAGCGCGATTACTGCATCAACGGCTGTTCGAGATCAATCGTGCCGTCTTTTTCGACACCAACCCAATTCCGATCAAGTACATGATGAAGCGCCTGGGAATACTGGCAACAAATGAGCACCGGCTCCCGATGGTGCCGGCCACGCCCGAACTCGAAAAACGCCTCGACGCCGTTTTGCGCGACGCCGGACTTCTCAAAGCAGACAGAGCGGCATGAAACTGGCCACGTTCGAGGTGAACGGACGAGTTTCCTACGGGATCGTTAAGGAAACGGGCGTCGTTGATGTGGGGTCGCGCCTCGGCGGCCAATTTCCGGATTTGCGCTCCGTGATTTCCGCGGGCCAAATCAAGCGGCTTGAAGATTTCGCCGGGCAACCGCCCGATTACATTCTTTCCGAGATTCGCTGGCTGAAACCGGTCCCGAATCCCGGAAAGATCGTGTGCGTCGGCGTCAATTATCCGGAGCGGGCGGGCGAATACAAAGACAATGCCGAAGCTCCGAAATATCCCAGTATTTTTGTGCGCTTCCCTGCTTCGCTGGTCGCTCACGAAGCGCCGATTTTGCGGCCGCCGGAATCGAAACAACTGGATTACGAGGGCGAGGTTGCGCTGGTCATGGGCCGCCGCGCCCGGCGGGTCGCCGAGGACGAGGCAATTTCATACGTTGCGGGATATACGATTTGCAACGAAGGCACAATTCGCGACTGGCTGCGGCATGGCAAATTCAACGTCACACCGGGAAAAAACTTCGAGGGTTCCGGAGCACTGGGTCCATGGATGGTGACGGCGGATGAGATCGGTGCGGATCCGCTGCGCATAATCACGCGCGTCAATGGAGAAGTACGGCAGAACGATACGACGGACAGGATGATCTTCCCGATGGTGTTCCTGATTTCCTACATCTCTCGCTTCTGCACGCTGGAGCCTGGGGACATTATCGCCACTGGGACGCCCACCGGCGCCGGGGCGCGCATGGACCCGCCGCGATATCTCGTTCCGGGCGACGTGGTCGAGGTGGAAGTCAGCGGCATCGGCACGCTAAGGAACCGCGTGATCGACGAGCCGACAGCGTAGGAAGAGATCGAACTACAGCGCCTCCTCCTTATAGAAACCGAGATTCTTCAACAAGGGAACGTCCTGGGCTGAAAAGAGAATAGCCGGCTCGCCGCTCCGATTGGCATGTTTGTGAACAGCCGAGGGAGCAATCACAAGGACGTCGCCCTTCGACCAGCGGTACTCCGTTCCATTCACGTAGGTGGTGCCCGAACCCTCCCAGGCGAAATAGATCGCGCTGCTATTGTGCCGGTGAGCGCGCGTCTCCACACCCGGACGAATCATCTGCAGATAAGTCCCTATACACGGGAGTACCGAATTGCCGGTGCGCGGCTCGACGTATTCGAGAATGACGTCGTCGAAAGGATCACGCTCGACCTCGGCAAGCCGCAGCAGCGCTTCGCGGGCGTTATCCCAGCGATATACCAGCATGCGCTCCTGCTTTTCAGCGTCATGCCCGGCAGGCAAAAGGCCGGCGGCGGAATAGCGCCGTTCCGATACGTCCTTTTTAAGCCCTTCGATTTGCTTCTCGTGTGGATACGGCTCCATGTTGAGTGTTTCCAGAAAGCGCACCACGGGCGAATCGAGAATATCCATCCACATCACCGGGCCGGAACCCTCATTCCCGTGATCGTGCCACGCTCCGGCGGGCGTGAGGATTAAATCGCCGGGGCGCATCACGCACTTGTCGCCGTTGACGGTGGTGTAGGCATTTTGCCCATCAATCATGAAGCGCATCGCGTTGGGGCTATGGCGGTGGGCCGGAGCCACTTCGCCGGCGAGCAAATACTGGAAGGCGATGGACATAGTGTGCGTGGCCGTAAGCTCCGCAACGCCTGGATTGGCGATGCGCAGAATTCTCCGTTCCGCGCCTTTGCCGGGATCGACAAAACTCGGCGTGCTGCGCACCAAAGGCTCGATCGTGTCCCACTTCCAGAGGCCCGATTGCACCTGGGACTTCTTCTGCTGGATGAGGGGGCCAGGATGAAACCAGGGCGCGTCCATGTTCGCCGCGCGAACATCGTGTTCAAACTGCTGCGCATCCTTCTCGGAAATCTTGGTTATCGTCGCCATCGCTTTCCTCCCTTGTACCTGTATCTCCGGATATTCGCCTATTCAGACGGCGGCAGCAATCATTTTCCGCGAGCCACCCGGTCCGCCAAAACCTGGGGATTCATCGCCCCCGCCGGAACTTGGCCATCGAGGTAAGACTCGATATTTTCGACGGCCTGCCTGAAGAATTGAGCATAAGACTCCTCTGTAACGTATCCCATGTGCGGCGTCAGGACCACGTTTTCGAGAGAGCGCAGGGGATGATCGACGGGCAAGGGTTCGGTGTCGAAGACATCGAGAGCGGCCCCTCGAATCCGCCCGGCGCGAAGGACGTCAATCAACGCGGCCTCGTCAATCAGCGGGCCCCGAGCCGTATTCACGAAGCATGCGGTCGGCTTCATCAGCGAGAACTCCCGCGCTGTAATGATGCGGTTCGTGCGTTCAGAAAGACGCAGATGCACCGTGATCACATCGCTCTGCCGGAACAGATCGTCCAGCGTCGCGTAGGTCGCTCCCGCCGCGGCCGCCTTTTCCGCGGTGAGATTGGCGCTCCAAGCCAGCACTTTCATACCCACTTGATTGCAGAACTGAGCGATGCGCGCGCCGATTCGCCCAAGCCCGACAACGCCTAGCACCTTGCCGGCAAGGTCGAAGCCAATTCCCGTTTGCCAGAGCCCCAGGCGCATCGCATGATGTTCCTGAGGTACCCGATGGGCAAACGCAAGTATGAGCGCCATCGTCAGCTCGATCGCAGAAGGGCCGGAACCTTCGGTTTGAGTGACCAAAATTCCCTGCTCGGTGGCGGCGGCGACATCGACATGCCCTGAATTCTTGCCAGTCAACGAAAGCAACTCCAGAGCCGGTAACTGCCGAAGAATCCGAGCGGAGAAGCGAGTGCGTTCGCGAATCGGAACCAGAATTTGAAAGGGGCGCAGCCGTTCCACGAGCGCACGTTCGTCGTGCAGGGTGTCGCGAAACGCTTCCAGAGCTATCCGGCCGCTAAGCCTTTGCCAGTACGGCTGCGAAATGCCGGCGCCCTGATAATCATCCAAAACCGCGACCTTCTTCACCAAACCGTTTCCCCATGTTCAGTTAATGCGTAAATTTGCGTCAGGAACATAGTAATAGAAGTGCCTACGGGGAGAAAGGGCGCGACCGGCCATAATGCCGACCTATGTGCCTAAACGCGGAAGGGAAATTCACTCTTTGCGCCCTGGCTGACGGTCGCCTCCACAGTTTGCCCGTACGTACCCTGCTATCATTGAGCGATGCGGGCCTGGCATCTTGAACTCCTACTCGTTTTGACCGTTGGCTCACTTCCCTTCCCATCTTTGACCGCCGCCCAAAACCGGGCATCCTTCGAGGCCATTAATTTAAATCAGCCCCTTGCGCTCGGCGCGCTCGTCACGCAACTGGCAACAGATCGCGTCGTTTTCGTCGGCGAGATCCACGATCGCTACGATCACCATCTAAATCAGCTCGAAATTATCAAACGTCTTCATGAACTCGATCCCAACCTGGCCATTGGAGTCGAATATTTCCAGCAGCCGTTCCAAAAACAGGTTGACGACTATATCGAAGGACGAACCTCGGAAAACGAGTTCCTCCGCGCCACCGAATACTACCAGCGCTGGGGATACGACTATCGGCTATACGCTCCCATTTTTCGCTATGCGCGAGAACAACGTATTCCGGTACGTGCTCTCAACGTGCCCACTGCTTTGACTTCGACTGTGGCAAAAGTTGGAATTGCGGGACTTTCCCAGCAGCAGCGCGCATACTTGCCGCGCCAGATCCAACCCGCCGATGAAGAGTACAAAAACCGCCTCCGCGATGCCTTTGAAGAGCACCTGGGAGTAAAGCCCGATGCCTTCAACCACTTTGTCGAGGCGCAGTTGGTATGGGACGAAGGTATGGCGGAAAGCGGGGCCGCGTATCTGGAAGCTAATCCAGGCCGTCGGATGGTGATCCTCGCCGGCGCAGGGCATATCGAGTACGGCTCCGGCATTCCCAAACGTCTCGAAAGGCGCACGAAGGTAAGCTACGCCATCGTGCTGAACAGTGGAGAAGACGTCGAGCCGCACATCGCGGATTATCTTCTCCTCAGCCCGAAACAGGAACTGCCGCCAGCCGGGGCCCTCGGAGTCACCTTGAAAGAGACGAATGGAGAATGCCGTATCGCTTCACTGAGTCCTGGTGGCGCCGCGGAAAAAGCCGGACTGAAGAAGGGAGACATTTTGGCTGAGATTGATGCCCTGAACGTCAAAACAACGGCGGATGTCCACCTGGCCATTTGGGATAAGAAGCCCGGAGACAGCGTGCGCGTGAAAGTGCGCCGCAGGCACGATCTGTTGGGAATGATCGATCGCGATTTCGAGGTCCAGTTGACGGCGCCTGGACCAACTGCCGGAAATCCGAACTGATCCGAATCAAACCTTCGGCAAACCGTCCAGCCCGCTAAATCGCGCGTTCTTTCACAATCGAGTGAAGATTATTTTTGCGAAATGCCGCCGTGTTATCGATCTCCTGCACTTCCAGAGAGATGGCCAGGGGTGAGTTCTCGTAGACGGTGGCAAGAAATTCGCAGGCTGCGTCGAAAATCTCCTGCCCCAGACGCTTGCGCGTTTCGGCCGGCCGGCCAGGCGCAACGCGGACGCTAATCGCGACGAAAGCGTTGTCCGGATGGCCGTCCGCAATGGCGTAAAAGTCGCGGCCCGCGGCGCGCGTACGCACTGCCGCGACTTCGAAGACTCCCGTACGCAGCGCCGCCTGGTGTACGGTTTCAACAAGCTTGCGGACGTCGATCTGATCTTTGAGATTTGCGGAATATTCGATCGTGATATGCGGCATATCGCGCCCTTCCTATGAGCTAAGATAATTCACAGCTTGAGTACACACCCCAAACACCGGCTCGCGCCGAGATGAGTCCCCTCGCCGGGCCAGCCGATGAGTCCATAAGCATACCGCGATTCGCGAGGCAGGCGCGCTCCCGGACAGATTCCCGTCCAAGCGAACAAAACGAAAAGAGACACCGTTTGAGTTGGCCTCGATTACTCGATTGGCGGTATTCTCCGCTGTCGCGCCTTCATTATGCGAGAGAGGACATGCAGCGCGTGGATAAAAATAACTGATGGCCCGCAAACCACTTCCGGCGCCGTACGCAGGCGCGCTGGTTATCAATAAGCCGGCAGGCCGAACGTCGCACGACGTGGTCGAAGCCGTGCGCCGCATTCTGGGCTTCCGCCAAATCGGGCATCTTGGAACGCTCGATCCTCTGGCCACCGGCGTCCTGGTTCTCTTGCTCGGCCGTGCCACTCGCTTGGCCCAGTTTTATACCGGCCGGCGGAAACGTTACGAATGCGCCTTCCGCTTCGGCTTTGCCACCGATACCTTTGACGCCGATGGGTCTCCTCTCGGTCCGGATACGAGCCCGCGCCTGGAAAAAGAAGTCCTGGAGCGTCTGGCCGCTGAATTGACCGGAAAGTTCATGCAGACGCCGCCCGCGTTTTCCGCCAAAAAAATCCAGGGCCGCCCCGCGCACGAACTGGCCCGCAAGCACAAGCCGGTGGAACTCAAGCCCGTCGAGATCGAGGTCTTCGAGTTCAAGCTTCTGGGCATTGAGGGACCGCTGGCACGCTTCTCAGTAGAGTGCGCGGCGGGCACTTACATTCGCTCGTTAGCTCAAGAAATGGGCGTGAAAACCGGTTACGGAGCTCACCTTGCCGAGATTGTGCGTACCGCCGTCGGCGAATTCACCCTCGACCGGGCGATAAATCTGCAGGATTTCGCGCAAGCGGCGGAGTCCGGCCGGGCCGCCGATTGGATCGTACCGCTGGGAAGTCTATTGACGGAGTTGCCCCGAGTGTCCGTCCAGCCCTTCATCGAACACCGCGTGCGCCATGGCTCCCGTTTCCAGATTGCGCTTTCGCAGGTTCAAGCAGGACGCAAAGAGATTCCGCAAGGGGCGCCCGCGGAGCTTGATTCGGGCGAATGGAAACCCACGCGCGTGCGCGTTTTCAACCAGCAGGATCAACTGATCGCGATCGCTGAACCAGTCGTGCCGCGCACCTACCAGCCGGTGCTGGTGCTGGAAGCGGAAGCGTGAGAACGGAAGACGTCTGGCTCACGCCGAGTGCACGGGAGGAGTGAGAACCCATTAGCGCTCACCTGGCTGCCCATTGGGCTGCGCGGGAGCGGACGCATTGGGCTCGCCATTGCCAGGCGTGGTCACGTTCGGCGGCTGCGGCGCGGTGTTCCCGGTAGGTCCGGGCGCCTGGGCCGGCGGAGCGCCGGGTGGAACGATACCGGGCTGAATGGCTCCGGGAGGCACCACACCCGGCCGCGGAACTCCCGGCGCGGCCCCGGGAGCCGGGATTCCCACGGGCTGGGGCAGACCCGGAGCTACAGGTTCGGGCGGGGCAGCTGTGCCCACTCCACGTCCTGCGTAAAAGCTGTGATCCTGATGCGGTGTGAGGCGCAACTGGCGCGGCGTAATGGCGATGACCAGTTCCGTATCGGCTTCCTGCTTATCGTGATCGCCGGTCAGCGGGCCGAGAAAGCTTAGGCCGGGCCAGCCGCTAACGTTGTTAAGTGCGCTGGTCTCGATCAGGCCCGAAAGAATGCTCGTCTCGTTTGCGCGCAGCCGCACCTCCTGTTCGATGGTGCGGTTGCTCAAAATCGGAATGCCATTCACGTTTTGGCCGCTGAGCGAGCTGATATCAAACTGCATGTTCAGCGACACTTCGCCATCGGGATGCACGCGCGGCGTGGTGTGAACTTTCAGTCCGATATCCACATACTCGGAGCCGGGATAAAGGGTCGAGGGCACAGTCGAAGACTGAGATGGGTTCGCGCTGTTCAGAATCACAGAAACTGTGTTCGCGGATTGATCCACCACCGCAACGTCGAGCAATGTGCTGCCGCTGAAGACGCCGGAGGCCATAGCCACGGGACCGGTTCCCGTGGCGACGCTGATGGATGGCGAAAACGTGGCGCTTCCAAGCCCGAGAAAAATGTCAATCGTGCTGGCCGATTGGCACGTGACGATTAAGTCGGTGGACCCGGTGGCACTGAAATTTCCCGCGACGAGCGCCGTTGGACCCGCATCGGTCGTGAAATTGGTGGCGGCGCCGAACGTGCCGTCTCCATTTCCAAGAAAAATCGAGAAAGTATCGTCGATCTTGTTCGTGACCGCCAGATCCGGCTTCCCATCGCCATTGAAATCGGCTGTCGCTATCGCAGAAGGACCCGTGCCGGTGGCGAAGTCGATGCGCTTGGAAAACGTGCCGTCGCCGGCTCCGAGCAGCACGGAAAAGGAGTTAGAACCCGAGTTGGTCACCGCCAGGTCGATCTTGCCGTCCGCATTGAAGTCAGCGGTGACCAGGGCCGACGGACTGAGGCCCACCGAAGTGGTGGTTCTCGTCCCAAACGTGCCGTCGCCGTTTCCAAGAAGAACGATCACTTGTGCATCCGTTTGGTCAAGAATCGCGAGATCCGGTATCCCATCGCTGTTGAAATCGGCGCTGATCATGGCCACTGGGCTTTTTACGCCTGTAATCGTCGTGCCTGGCGCAAAGGTTCCATCGCCGTTGCCGAGCAAAATCGAAATGGTGTTGTCCGTGAAATTGGCCACGGCGAGGTCGGGTTTTCCATCCTGGTTGAAGTCGGCGGGCGCAATGGCATCCGGACCTATGCCGGTGGCGACTGTGGTCTGCGTCTGGAAGGTTCCATCGCCATTGCCGAGCAGCAGGGAGACCGTGCTGTCGCCCTCATTCGTAACGGCCAAATCGAGGTTCCCGCTGCCGTTGAAATCGGCGACAGCGATAGAGCTTGGAGTATGCCCGACGGGGTAATCCGTACGCGGAAAGCTGACCGCTCCCGTAAGACTGGCGGCGGAGAGTGCCGAAGTGGGCGAGGCCAGGCTCGCGGACAGCAGCGCCAGAGTAATGGGGTAATGCTCGCCGACGAAAAACGTGGCTGGCCGCCCATCCTCGACGCGCAACAAAACGCGTTCGGCGCTCTGCACCATGCTCAAAGTTTTGGCGAACGTGGCGCTTGCGCCCGGCAGGGTGGCGAGGAAAAGCGTGTCGCCGCCTCCGAAGGCAATCAGCGGTGGAATCGCCGCGGCAGCGCCGCCCGACGAGGCCAGCGGATTTTGCGATCCGAATATGCTCTGAAGCGCCTGGAGAAGGGTTCCCGAACTCTGGGCCTGCTGGAGTTGGCTGAGAATGCCCGTGCTCAGAGAGAATGTCTTGCCGCTGGTGGGCGGCGTGATGCCGAGATTCAGCTCGGCGTTGCGGTCCATTTCGAGCAGATCGACTTCCAGAAGAAATTCACCCGGTGTTTGCTGCACGTCGTTGAGAATGGCCTCGGTCAACGCGACATTTTGCGGAGTGTCGCGCACCGTGATGCTGTGGGTCTTGACGTCAAGCTCGGTGCGGCGCAGGCCCACGATATCCCGCACCATACGCATGGATTCGGTCATCTCATCGTTCGTTTCCGAAGCCGGCAGGAGTATCGTTTTCTTGATTTCGGGGTCGTAATCGCGCCGCTTGGCCAGCGTGTCGGCGGCGACAAAAAAGGTCTTCGAGTCCACGGCAAACCAAAACGTGCTGGTTTCTTCGCCGAGCAGGCGCATGGCCGTATCGAAATCGACGCCAGAGACGCGAAATCGGATTTGCCGGTCCTGAAGCTCCGGATCGAACGCCGCCGTAACTCCGAATTGCCGGGCGACCTCCTCGTAGGCGCCGCGTGTGGGTCCTTCGAAGCTGAAATCGCGGGTGCCGGTGCCGGGATTTATCGTGGGAAGGCTTGCTTCGAGATCTTCGCCCAGGCCATTTTGTAGCGGCATTGCGGAAGCTTGTTCTTGCTCAATTTGCTCCAGGCGTTCCTGGGCCACGCTATAAGTTGGATCAAGTTCAACGGCCGATTGCAAGAGGGCGCGCGCCAGGTTGAAATTGCCGCTGAGAACTTGTTTTTCGGCCTCTTCGGTGCGCCGCTGCACCAGCGCTGAACGGGCGAACTCGGCGCGTGCCTGAATCGTCCGATCGTTGGGAGAAAGCCTTGCGGCTTGGCCGTAGGCCTGGAACGCTGTCTCCCAATTGCCCTCAGCCTCGGCGCGCAGTCCTTCGGCATAGGCCTTCCGGGCGTCGCTCGCACCAGGTGTGGTCACGGCGGTAGGCGATGCTCCCGGTGCCGTGCTGAGCGATTGTGCGCGGAGCGGCAGATGTGCCAAGAGGGAAAGGGCTGCGAGGGCGGCAATGGAAATAGGCGCGCCTCGGCGCATAAATCGGAAACCAAACATGCCGAGATATTGTACCGGCGTGCAGGATGAAACGCAGGTTAAAATGCCTTGACTGTGGAGCTTAAAGGCAATAGACTGTGTTTTCGAGTTGCAACTGGGTTGCAACTGGGACTGGCCCTTGATCTCATCCTTCCTAATTGCTCTGCGCGAGGGCGCTGAGGCGGCTCTCGTTGTCGGCATCGTACTCGTCTATTTGGACCGCACCGGACGTTCGCGATTGGCCCGTTTTGTTTGGGCCGGGGTGGCCTTAGCGGCTGCTTTGAGCCTGGCGGCGGCCATCGCCCTGGAACGCTGGCAGATCAGCGAAGACGGATTTGAAGGTCTTTTGATGCTGCTGGCGGCGGTTTTCGTTGTCACCATGATCGTCTGGATGAACCAGGCGGCGCGCCACCTTCGAAAGACGATCGAGCAGCGGGTGGAGTCTTTTGCCCAGAAGTCGGACTTGGCGGCCGGGCTAGGTCTCGGCACTTTCGTTTTTCTGATGGTCTTGCGTGAGGGCGCCGAGTTGGCGCTGATTCTCCGGGCCGTGGAACTCTCGACCGAAGGGCTTGGGGTATGGATCGGCACCGGGCTTGGCCTGGCGCTGGCGATCGCCGTGGGCTTCTTTTTCTTCGAGGGCACCCTGAAGATTCCCCTGGGCCGCTTTTTTTCGGTAACCAGCGCGATCCTGGTGATTGTAGCCTTGCAGTTGGCGCTGACCGGCATACATGAGTTGAGCGAGGGGATGTGGATTCCCTCGAGCAAGCGCGAAATGGCGCTCGTCGGGCCCATTGTGCGAAACGAGTATTTCTTCTTTGTCCTGATTTTGGGGGCGGCGGCTTTGCTGATTTTTCGCGAGTGGCGCTCGATGCGCCTCGCAGCGGCTCCTGAGGCGGCAAATGACGCGGACCGCCGCCGAATTCGATGGGAGCGGCGCACCCAGAGCCGGTGGATGTTCACGGCCGCGGTGGTCTTCGTCGTGGTGATCCTCACGCTGACGGCCGATTTCGTCTACGCCCGGGTATCGGCAGCGCCCCCGGCGGCTCAAACCGTGGCGGCCCAAAATGGCGTAGTGCGGATACCGACGGCACAGGTGAACGACGGGAGTTTGCACTTCTTTACCGTGGACGCAAACAACACTTCCTTGCGCTTTATTGTCATACGCAAACCCGACGGAACTTGGGGAACCGCGCTCGATGCCTGCATGATTTGCGGATGGGCAGGTTACCGGCAGAGCGGCTCGGACATGGTGTGCCGAAACTGCGCCTCGGCAATCTACATACCCAGTATCGGGCAACCGGGCGGTTGCAATCCGGTGGCTATTCCGGCGCGCGTCGACGGCGGCGACCTGGTCATCGATGTTTCCGCCATCACCGACGCGGCGCGCAAAGTTCCTCAGTAGGCGGCCCATTGTTTGCCAGAATCATCAAAGATTCTTTCGCGCGGCAGCCGCGGCGCAAGTTGCTAACCATGGCCGCGCTTGCTTTGGGGACCGCCATCGCCACGGCGACTCTGAGCGTTGCCCTGGACATAGGCGACCGCCTGGCACGCGAGTTCCGCAGCCTGGGCGCCAACCTCTTGGTAACGCCTGAAGCGGACACTCTTCCTCTGGAAATTGGAGGCGTCGATTATCGGCCCGTTGATTCCGGCGTCTTCTTGTCCGAAGCGGAACTGGGAAAGTTGAAGACCATCTTCTGGCGCAACAACGTGATCGGTTTCGCTCCTTTTCTGGACGTGCCCATCGCCGTGAGCAACACGAACTCATCCACGAGCGACGTTCCCTTACAGACGACCTTGATTGGAACCTGGTATCGCCACGACGTTACGATCCCGAACGGCGGAGGCATTTTCGCAACCGGCGTCTCCGCGACTGATCCAGGATGGCAGGTCGAAGGACGCTGGTTTGCAGATCACTCCACCGAGGCAGTTATGGGCGTGAATCTCGCGCATCGCGCCGGCGTTCATCCCGGCCAGACCCTCGAGATCCGCTCGGGCGACGCCCGGATGCAGCTCGCGATTACGGGCATTATCTCGACTGGCGGACAAGAGGATGACGCGATTCTCGCCCCCCTCGAAGTCGCGCAGCAACTTTCCGGTAAACCAGGCGAGTATCGGCGCCTGTTGGTGAGCGCGCTGACCAAACCGGAAGACTCTTTCTCGGAGCGCGATCCGAAGTCGATGGCTCCCGCGGAGTTCGAGCGCTGGTACTGTTCGCCATATATTTCGTCGATTTCGCGGCAGATTCAGGAGCAGCTACCCAACGTAAGCGTGCGGCCGATACGCCAGATCGCCGAGGGCGAGGGCCAAATCCTCTCTCGCGTGCAAGCGCTGATGTGGCTGGTGACGTTTGCGGCTTTACTGGCGGCGGCGCTGGCAGTCGCGGCGACGGCGGGCACCACGGTGCTCGAAAGGACCTCTGAAGTCGCGTTGATGAAGGCATTGGGAGCGCGCCGCAGACTGTTAGGCGCGGTATTTCTGGGTGAACAGTGGTTCATGGCCATCATTGGGGGACTAATCGGATATGCAGGAGGACTGGCGCTCGCGCATGAACTCGGGCAGCGCGTATTTGGAGTTTCGCCCAGCACAAGGCTTATCCTGCTTCCCGTGGTTCTGGGAGTGACGGCCGGGGTGGCCACACTCGGAAGCCTGCTTTCGCTGAGAAAGGTAATGCGGTTGGATCCTGCACCCGTGCTGCGCGGCGAATAACTCCGCCCCGGGCGCCTTGGCTGCTGCATACACAAAAGAAAATAGATGTTTTGGCGAATACTTTGGCGATTGCTCTATGCGAGCCGGGGGCGGCTTGCCTTGGCCTTGATTGCAGTTACCAGCGGCGCGGCCGTTAGCGCCGCGTTGCTGAACTTGGACCTGGACGCCACGGACAAATTCACGCGAGAATTTCGCGTGTTCGGCGCGAACGTTGTGGTATCGGCGCCGCAAACGGGCGATGCCGCGGGAACGATGGACGTGGCCGAGATCGAACGGATCCAGCAGTTGCGATCTCCGCAAATCGTGGGCATCGCGCCCTACCTTTATCTTTCGGCGGAGGCCCAAGCCGGAGAGAACAAGGCAGCGGTAATCGTTACGGGCACGTGGTTCGACGCCGCCGAGCGGATGAATTCATCGTGGAAAGTGGACGGCAATTGGGTGAGCGGTCGCGAGAACCGCACGGATTGTATGATCGGAGAGCAGGTGGCAGCACGCCTTGGATTGGTTCCCAGTCATAGCGTCAAGGTGCAATACGGCGGGCGGGAAGCTGTGCTTCGGGTGGTGGGCGTCATCACCGCGGGCGGTTCGGAGGATAGCCAAATCTTCATCAGCCTGCCTTTAGCGCAGGAGTTGGGCGGTTTGGGCGCACGCGCCAGCCTCGTGCAGATCAGTGTTCGCGGATCGGCGCCTGAGGTAGAAAACGTCATCGGCCGCCTCTCCCTTGCTTTGCCCGCACTCCAGGTACGGCCTCTGCATCAACTTGCCGAAGCCGAGGGCCGCCTGCTCGAGCGCATTCGTGGACTGCTGTTCGCCACAGTTGTTTTGATTCTGGCGCTCACCTCTTTGGGCGTTCTCGCCGCCATGGCTGGGCTGGCTCTCGAACGCCGGGGCGACGTCGGCCTTATGAAAGCTCTCGGCGGCTCGGTTCGGAAAATCATGCGGTTTTTCATGGCTGAGGCTACCGTGATAGGTTTTGTGGGCGGAACAATGGGATTCGCTATCGGAATGCTTCTCTCGCAGTGGATTGGCCAACGCGTGTTCTCGGTATCCATAACGCCGCACCTGATTGTTTTGCCCGCCACGCTGGCACTGATGGTGCTGGTGTCGCTCGCCGGCGCCCTTCCCCTGCGTCTGCTGGGCCGCGTGCGGCCGTCGGAGATCTTACGGGGCGAATGATGGCGGCCTTGGTTCAGGTCGAGGACATTTCGAAAACGTACGCAGGCTTGCGCGCGCTCGATAGCGTTAGCTTCGAGGTCCTTGCCGGGGAATGGATCGCCATTATGGGGCCGTCCGGCTCAGGCAAGACCACGCTGATCAATATTCTAGGCGGGCTGGATCGCCCGACGAGTGGGTGTGCGATTGTGGATAACGTCGATGTGGGGACGCTGGGCGAACGCGAACTGACGCGATACCGCGCGGAGAAAATCGGTTTCGTTTTCCAACAGTTTCATCTCGTACCCTATCTTTCCGCCCTCGAAAATGTCATGCTGGCCCAATACTTCCACAGCATTGCGGATGAGGCAGAAGCGGCGGAAGCTCTCAAGCGCGTCGGACTCGGCGGGCGGCTGAACCATTTGCCCAGCCAGCTTTCCGGAGGCGAACAACAGCGCGTCGCCCTGGCGCGAGCTCTTATTAATCATCCCAAGATCATATTGGCAGACGAGCCGACGGGAAACCTTGACGAGGCCAACGAGCACATCGTGCTCGAACTGCTGCAGGAACTGCACCAGGCCGGGCACACGATTCTCCTGGTCACGCATTCGCCTGAGATCGGCCGCATGGCAGATCGCAGGATCGAGCTGGCGCACGGACGTCTGATGCAAATCGTCGCGAATGTGACTTGAGAGTTGCGCCGTTCCAGCAAGAGCCGGCCGTCCGGCAATAAGCTACGATATTAAATATAGCCATGCCGATTCCTTTGGACACTCGCAAGAAACCTGCCGACGTAAAGGTGCGTATCTCCACCGGCGCGGGCATCGATGTGGTTTGGGCAGACCAACACAGCAGCCATTACGATTTCGCCTATCTCAGGGAGCAATGCCCGTGCGCGATGTGCGATGACGAAAGGCGAAAAAAGGACGAGATGAAAGCGCATGCCGGCAGCGGGCAGATCTCTGGATTAGGCGCCGCGTTGCCGATGTTCAAGCCGCGTCCCACCGCTCGGGCCGCGAAAGCCGTGGGAAACTACGCGCTCCAGATCGACTTCTCGGACGGCCACTCAACGGGAATTTACAGTTACGATTACCTGCGAACCATCTGCCCGTGCGAGGAGTGCGCCAAAGCGTTTCGCTCGTACGAAATCTGAGCGCCACCTCGCACAACCAGAAGCGACGTCTACGCCGAACGAACCATAATCGCGGCGGAGACGAGCCCCCTGAGCACGAAGATGCCGCCCGTAGCCAATAACATCCACCCGGCCCATTGGAACGGCGCCCAGGCCAGAGAAAGCATGATTAGGCCGGCGAGGACCAGCGATCCACCGGCGATTTTGGTTACCAGCCGCTCCGCATGATCCACGCTTCGGCGCGCCCTGCGCCACGTTCCCAAGCCCCAGAGAACGAGCACGGCCGACAGCAAGATCCATCCTGGCTGCCGGGCGTTCACTAAATAGGGACGCGTGAGCGCAAACAGAGCCAGCAAGGCACCCGCAAGCATGAAGACAAATTCGTTGACCACTCGAAAAAGGTGGCTGGGGCTGGCCATGCCGCCTCACACGCGTTCGATGCGCACGTGCTGCAGAATTACAGGGGTGCGCGGACGATCCTGCGAGTCGCGCGGCAGCTTGGAAATTTTGTCCGCGACGTCCTGGCCCTCCACGACTTCGCCAAAAATAGTGTGACGGCGATCCAGCCAGGGCGTGGCGGCCACGGTGATAAAAAACTGGCTGCCATTGGTATTCGGTCCGGAATTCGCCATGGACAGCTTTCCCGTGGTGGAGTGCTTCAGCGAGGGATGAAACTCATCCCCGAACTTGTATCCGGGGCCGCCAGTGCCGGTGCCCAGCGGACATCCCCCCTGAATCATGAAATCGGGAATGACGCGGTGAAAACTGAGCCCATCGTAAAAGGGCCGTTTTGTTTTCTGATTTGTTTTTGCATCCGCGAACTCCTTGGTCCCCTCTGCCAGGCCAACAAAATTGGCCACCGTTTGAGGCGCTTCCTTCTCAAACAGCCGGCAGACGATGGTGCCCTGCGAGGTGTCAAAAACGGCGTAGGTTCCGGGCTCTCTTGTCAACTTTCCCCCTAGAAGGCCTTTTTGAGTAAAGGCCCGAAGATTATGGCTGAATCGCAGTTACAAGGCTACAAAGCCGCGCAAATCGCAAGCGTCTTTTCAGCACTCCTTGGATGCGAAGGCGCTCACAGCCGAACCGGCTGGCATTCGCCGCGTCCATCTGGGATGTTACACTACAACGCTTTCCAGTGGGCCGCTTGCGAATGCCTGCGCGGCCCGCGAAGACATCCAGGAGGAGTTCTGTGCATAAGGTGGCTATTATCGGCAGCGGGTGCGCTGGGCTGACCGCGGCGATCTATGCCGCGCGCGCCAATCTGAAGCCGCTGGTTATCGATGGTTATGAACCCGGCGGCCAGCTCACTTTGACCACCATGGTCGAGAATTTCCCGGGATTTCCCCAAGGCATCCTTGGCCCGGAGTTGATCGAACATATGCGCAAGCAGGCGCAGCGCTTCGGGGCGGAGTTTCGCGCCGGCGCCGTCAGTGCTGTCGACTTCAGCCATCGGCCATTTCAGATTACCGTCGCCAAGGAAGTTTTTCCGGCCAAAACCGTAATCGTCGCCGCGGGCGCTTCGGCCCGGATGCTGGGACTGGAATCCGAGCGCCAACTCATCGGCCACGGCGTGTCCACCTGCGCCACTTGCGACGGATTTTTCTTTCGGGGCAAAGAGATCGCCGTGGTGGGCGGAGGCGATACGGCCATGGAAGAGGCCATGTTCCTGACGCGCTTCGCCAGCCGCGTTCATCTGCTTCATCGACGCCAGGAATTTCGCGCCAGCAAAATCATGCTCGATCGGGCCCGCGCGAATGAGAAGATCCACTTCATCACGCCCGTGGTAATCGAACACATTTCGGACATCAGCAAAAATTCGGTGGAAACCGTGCAGCTTCGGAATTCGGAGACCGGGGAAACCTCGGAATTGCCGGTGGAAGGGATTTTCGTGGCCATCGGACACGAACCGAATACAAAAGTCTTTCGGTCCATTCTCAATATGGACGAGAACGGGTATCTGCTTACGCACCACGGCAGCAAGACCAACGTAGAGGGAGTTTTCGCGGCCGGCGATGTGCAGGACCATCGCTATAGGCAGGCCGTCACGGCCGCCGGCTCGGGCTGCATGGCGGCCATGGATGCGGAGAAATTTCTCGAGGCCGAAGGCCACTAAGCCCCCTTCAAGCCGCGATTAAGCCTAAAGACAAGCCCGGAAGCCTTTCGCCGCCGGAGCCCGCATTGGATCCGGCAAGTCTCTCCCTCTCTACGAAAATTGCGAATGGCGTGGTAAGGTTGGAGACGCACAATATGGGCCGAGCAAGCTTCCCAGACTCGGCTCGTTCCACTCAGTCGGGGCGTAGCGCAGCCTGGTAGCGCACCTGGTTCGGGACCAGGGGGTCGGAGGTTCAAATCCTCTCGCCCCGACCATTCTTCTCCACGAATTACATCCTGGCTCCAATCGATCGGAGGGCGCGGTTGTGATGACGCACTTCCCTTCTTAAAACGGCTGCCTGGCCGAAGCGGTATCTCGTTGCCAAAACTGCTGCAAATTTCGCGAGATCGGCCAGCTTGGAGCACGCATCCTATCAATTGAGGATTCGGCACCGCGAGCCGCCTATTCTCAATTCTGGCTGTCTTCTTCAGGTTCATTGTTGCCGCCCGCGGGATCCCAGTATGAAACTTATCCAGATCGTACCTGCCTGGTCGAGGATTTTGCACGGGCACCGGCCTTTTTTGTCGCTTGAAATCACGCGCGACTGCCCTCTGCATTGCCCCGGTTGTTACGCGTACGAACCAGGCCATCTTGGAACAAGCGCCACGTTGCGCCAACTGGTGGATTTCAAGGGTGAGGCCCTAATAACAGGGGTTTTGAGTTTAGTCCGGCGTTTACGGCCATTGCACCTTTCCATCGTCGGGGGAGAGCCCTTGATCCGTTATCGCGAACTGGGAGTCTTGCTGCCTAAACTTACGCGACTCGGAGTCGAAGTACAGCTCGTCACCAGCGCGGTTCGCGCGATCCCCGTCGAGTGGAGCGCGTTCCCGAATCTTCACTTGGTCGTATCCGTCGATGGCTTGGCGCCGGAACACGACAAGCGGCGCTCTCCTGCGACTTACGCACGTATTCTTGAGAATATTGCAGGGCAAAATGTAATCGTGCACTGCACCATAACCAGAGCGATGCTGCGCCGTTCGGATTATCTTGCAGATTTCGCCGGGTTTTGGTCCCAGCGCGACGAGGTTCGAAAGATATGGTTCAGTCTCTATACTCCCCAGGAAGGGGACCACAGCGCGGAGCGTTTGCGGCCACAGGATCGCGCGGCGGCGCTCCAGGAGCTAGCCCACGTGCGTAGTGCTTTTCCGAAGGTCGATTTGCCAGACGTGGTTTTGAAAGGCTATTACGCTCCGCCTGATTCGCCTCGGGAATGCATATTTGCGCAGACCACGAACTGCATCTCCGCCGACTTAACGACTCGCATCACGCCCTGCCAATTTGGTGGCCGCCCGGTCTGTTCGGAGTGCGGCTGTATCGCTTCGGCTGGGTTTGCCGCTATCGGCAGGTACAAGCTCGGCGGGTTCCTGCCAGTCTCCAGCATTTTCTCGCTCTCAAAAAGAATGGGCGAGCGCTATCAACATCGCTCTCGAAGCGGGAGCGACGATTCCCTTCCGAGTTCTAGCGCGGCTGAGTAACCGTGTCCAGCAGCGCCGGCTGACCCCGCTTCACCATAGCTACCGCCCGCTTTAGCGCCGGGCCCAGGTCCTTGGGATCGGTAATCGGTCCCTCTGCATACCAACCCATGCCCTGCGCCACTTTCGCATAATCGATATTGGGATCCACCAGAGTCGTTCCGATGCCGGCGTTCTCGATTCCGCGCTGATGCCGGTTAGCCATCCGCTGGATGTGCATCACTTCCTGATGATAGGCGCGGTTATTGCGCATCACGGCGAGCAGCGGGATGCGATGGTGCGCGGCCGTCCAGAGCACTCCGTTGGCGTACATCAGATCGCCATCGGTCTGAAGATGCACATAGAACCGCCCGTTCTTCCGATGCGCCAGCGCCGCGCCCACTGCCGCGGGCGATGCGAATCCCACTCCACCGGCGCTGCCCCCGCGGGTACGCTGATAGAACTTGTCGTAATTCCACTCCGTACCGCCCAACCCGCCAGCCCAATCTTCGTTCTTCACCGCCTCCCACACTTCGGCCGAAAGCCGCGCGGTGCTGATCGGGCTGACATCCCAACCATAAGTGGCGTCGAGGCGGGCGCGCTCCAAAGCTTTTTGGCGCCCCGCCGCGAGCTTTGTCCCGCGATCCTGAAACACCCGCTTCCGATCATCCGTGGTCAAGCGCTTGACCGCCTCAGTCAATGCGGGAAGAGTGGCTTCCGAATCGGCAGCCATGGCGATATCCACTTCCTGGAAGCGCTGAAAATCCTGGTAATTGCTCTTAATGTATAGATCGCGCGTATTGATGCTGATCAATTTGGCGTTGCCTCGGGCAATGGATTCAGAGCTGCGATGCAATTGATCGCGGAAGGTGTGCAGCGTGCCCCAAAATTGGTCGACCTCCATCCCGACAATGACATCCGCGCTCGATAGTAATCCTCGGCCGCCGAGGGATTGATTTAACGGGTGACGTGAAGGCAGGTTACCGCCCTGATCGATCACCGGCACCTGAAGCGCTTCGGCAAATTCGATGAAGTGCTGCATTCCGGCTTCCGAATGCACCACGTGTCCCGCGACAAGCACCGGATTTTCGGCTGCCACCAAAAGCTTGGCTACCGCCTCGACCGTGCCGTAGTCTCCCGCTGGCGGGGAGTCAAGAGTGAGCTTCGGTATGTGGAATGTGGCCTCCTTGGCGATGGGGGTTTCTTGTAATTGGCTATCCAGCACGATGACAACCGGCTCCCTCGGAGGAGTCATCGCGATTCGATACGCGCGCACAGAGGACTCAGCGAAATGCGGCAGCGAGACCGGGAGGTCATCCCACTTGGTATAGTCCCGCACCATGGCTACGGCGTCCTGGGCACTGTGGCTCCATTCCGCGCCGGGCCGCCTCTCTGTGGCGTCCAGCGTATTCCCCAATAGGATAAACACGGGCGCCATCCCGGCCCATGCGTTGTAAATACCCATGGCCGCATGCTGTAAGCCCACCGTGCTATGCGCCAGGACCAGCATCGGCTTGCCTTCGACTTGCGAATAACCGTGAGCCAGCGCGACCGAAGACTCCTCATGGCAGCAAGTTATGAACTCAGGATTCTTGTTGCCGCCATAGTTGATCAGCGATTCGTGTATGCCGCGGAAGCTCGATCCCGGGTTCGCTGCAACGAATTCAAAGCCGAGCGACTTGATTACATCCACCATAAAATCCGAACCCGAACGGTCTACGGTCAAAACACTGATCTCGCTCGGAGGATCTGCTTCGGGCGGCGGCACTGCGGGAACCGATGGCGCTCGTGCCACCAGCGTCTGCTGCGCTCGGACACTCTCCTTGCCCGCCACCAAAGTGGCCACGCCACCAAGAGCCGCGCCCTTTAGAAACTTGCGACGACCCGCTGAAGTCTTGCCGGACTTTTTCATGATCGGTTCTCCCTCAATTGTCTAAGACTTATTTTTGCTTTCCTGCTGGGGTCCCTTTCTCTTTATGACGTGAGCGACGTCTCGCGTTAACTGAGCAACCGGACTTTAGAACAGAAGTTTGAGGCCGAGCTGAATGGCCCGAGCGGCTCCAGTTCCGAGCACCGGGTTCGTGGAGGCCACATCCGGCGTTTCGCAGGCGCAGCCGAAAAGCGACGCGTCAGGATTGGTTCCAACCCCGCCGTAATTCGGGTGGTTGATAATGTTAAAGAATTCGGCGCGGAACTGGACCGTGAGGCGCTCTTTGAGGGTCCAGTTCTTGAAGATGGAGAAGTCCCAATCGGCGAAATGCGGGCCGTAGAAGAGATTCCTGGGCATCGTGCCGAACTGACCGAGAGCCGGGGCAATCATGACCGAGCGGGCTCCGGGACCTGAGGCGTAGCAACCATCGGCCAAGGTTGCCGCCCCGCCGGCGGCGTTAAATGCTTGCAGGCACGTAGCCGGCATAGAGCCGCCGGCCGGATAGAAGGGAATCGGGTTGAAAGTCGCGTTAAAGTCGCTGGGAGCGCCGAAGAAATCCCAGCGATCTTCAAATTCTCCCGTCCCGCTGAGATCTCGAGTATCGGTTGGGGACCACGGCAGCCCGCTCTGGATGACGATCGCCGAGTTCACGACCCAGCCTTGGAGCATCTGGCCCGGGGACTTCTTTCCTGGGATGTTATAGGTGGGCGTGAGGCTGAAGTGATGGCGAATATCAAATTGCGAAGCGCCGTAGTCGCCCATGGGATTCAGGCTGTTCTCCGGAACAAGCGACTCGAAGCCTCCGCCCGGGAGGTCGTCCAAGGCGTGGCTATACGTATAGCCGCCGATGAAGGAGAGATTGTGGAAGTTGCGTGCAGTGAAAGTAACTTGGAGGGCATTGTAATTGGAGATGTCCGTACCCGTCATTTGATCGATGTATCGCAGATAGGGAAACTGCGAGTAGTACGGAAAATCGGCAGGAGCTTCGCAGTGCTTGCAGGCGATTTCCGCGGGCGAGTTCGGATTGATCTGGTTCAGGTCCGCAATAGCCGGCAAATGGCTGCCGTGATTGCCAATGTAGTTAGCTTCCACGGACAGTGTGGGCGTGAAGGCATGCTGAATACCCACGTTCCAACTGGTGATGCGAGGAGAGGGCATGTTGGGGTTGGTGAACAGGACGCTGCACGGTGCTGGCTCCGTGGGGGGTGCGCCGGGAACCGGGTTTACCGGCTTCAGACCATTTCCGCAGACAAACCCGTTGGTCGAGGAGGCCGGGAACACAGGTCCCGCCAGAGTCCAGTTCAGGTTGCTGCCAGCAATCGTGACAGCTGTCGATCCGATACCGTTTGTGGGGTTCAGCGGAGCCTGAGTCGCTCCGTTTGCCAGATACGTGGTGTAAGCCGTGGGAATTGAGCTGATGCCGGGATTATTTCCGGGAAGGGACGTGTCGCCGACCAACTGCTGGGTGATGATCTGTGTGTAGTAAAGCCCGAAGCCGGCGCGGAGAACGGTGGTACCTTTTCCGGTGAGGTCCCAGGCAATGCCCAGCCGCGGAGAGAAATCTTTCGGGTCGGCATTGTAAGGGTGGCTGATGTTCACGCCCTGCTGCTCAAATCCCACCTGGGGACTGAAACTGCCGATGAGGTTGTTTTTCTCGGTAAGCGGCGTGTAGTATTCATAACGCAAGCCCATGTTGACGGTCACTTTCTGGGTAGCACGCCAGGAGTCCTCAAAGAAACCTGAAAAGTCCCACTCACTGAACGTGCGTGCGGGATCGCCCTCGAGCAGCGTTGCATGGGTTGGGTCGCCGGCGAGGAAAGACTCGAGCGGGGTAAGGCTGGCTATGGTGCCTGCCGTTTGCCCGCCACTGAAGGTAAATATCCCTCTTCCGGAGCTCACCTGGTCGTCATTCGCGTTGTAGAAGAGGGCCTCGCCTCCAAATTTAAAGGCATGCTTCCCACGCAAATAGGACACGTGATCGACGAGGTCGTAGTCCGAACCCGGTCCAAATTCCTTCGGCGTCTTGGAGTCTCCGCCAAGTTCAGAAAACCCCGAAACATTGATGGTCGGCAGGCCCTGCAAATTGGAAGCCGTAACGCCGGTATTAATGCCATAGCTGGTGGCCGGGGTCTGGTAGTCGGCAATGTTGACGAGGCGGTCGTAGTGGTTCCAGCCGAACCGAAGGTCGTTTGCCCAAGTGGAATTCGGCGTCCAAGTCCAGCTGGTGGTAAGAAACTCGGCAGTCATATTGCCTTGGTCGCGGAAGTAAGGTTGGGTGAGCACTCCACTCACACCAAGAGCGGAACCTGCCCCGTAGAAATAGGAACCCGTGATCGTATGATGGTCGCTGGGATGGTAGTCGAGCTTCCCGATGCCATTATTGATGGCGAAGATGTCAGGAAAGCCGATGGAAACGGCGCTGCTGCTTCCGGTGTTTGTCCCGTATTGCGGCAGCAATTTCAAGCTGAGCGCGCTGATGGGGACTCCCGCGGTATTCAAGGCAGCCTCGGCATCCGGAATGCTCTCCTGCAGACCGGTTGTGCCTCCGATCGATGCGGAGGTTGGAATAGCCGTCGTGAACGAGTTGCCCACGCTATAGGACTGCCGCTCGAAGCCCCCGAAGTAGAACAGCTTGTTCTTGATGATAGGACCACCAACCGTCCCTCCCCATTGTTCCAGCGCAACGGGTTGAGGTGGGGTGGTGGACGGTGGATTGATGAAATCCGTGGCGTCCCAGGCACCATCGCGGCCAAAGGCGTATGCCGAACCGTGAATGGCATTGGTGCCCGACTTGATGCCGACGTTGATCACAGCGCCGGGGCGACGGCCGAATTCGGCCGTGGCGTTGGTTTCCACGTTCAGTTCCTGGATGGCATCGACGGGAAGAATGCTGGCGGCATCGCCGAACGGCAGCGACGTATTGGTGATACTCTGTCCCTCGAAGGGCTCGTTGCTATCGAGGCCCTCGAAGAAATAATTGTTATCCTGCGGCTGGAGTCCGTTCGTCGAAGTGGTCAGCGTTCCGCCGCCTGGCGAGGCCACGACGCCCGGGCGTAGCGGCAGCAAATTTAAAAAGCTGCGGCCATTCAGAGGAAGATCCACGATGGTTGCGGTTTCCAGCGTCCCGCTTACGACGGCGCTGGTCGTGTCGAGCAACGGGGCGGCCGCAGTCACTTCCACGGTCTGGGTGACCTGACCCGGCGTCAATTGGGCATCGACGCGACTATCCTGGCCGAGTCCCACGGCGATGTTTTGGCGTTCGAAGGTTTGAAATCCCATCGAGGTAGCGCGCACGCTATAGGTTCCCGGATTCAGGTTCGGGGCGATATATTCGCCAGCCTGATCGGTTGTCAATGCACGCGAGACGCCCGTCCCGGTGTTGGTGACAGTTACTGTGGCGCCGGCAATAACACCGCCGGTCTGATCGGTGACGGTGCCGAGAATACGCCCTGTATTGACTTGCGCGGACAAAGGACATGAAACCAGTGAGAGCGCAGCAATTGTGGCCAAAACGTGAAAGGCTTTGCGGCTATGCTTTTGAACGCGAGCGCAGAGGGACCGTACACATGCGAGGTTTTGACGAGACATTAAAATTTCCCCCGGGCGGTAAGCCCTGAATAACCCCGACTGCCAGCGCGAACTTCCCGCCAAGATCTGAAAAGGCGATAGATTGCTAGAAAATCAGCTTCAAACTCAACTGCGCCGCACGGGCGCTCCCGGACCCAATCAAGGGATTGTGATTGATCACGTCCGGAGTTCCCAATGATTCGCCGAATGTCGCAGGCGTCGTGAGTACGTTGTTGGCAGCGCCATATTGGGTGATGTTCAAGATGTTAAATGCTTCGATACGAAACTGGGCTGTGAGCCGCTCTTTAAACTTCCAGTTCTTTAAGAGCGACAGATCCCAGGTCCTGAGGCCTTTGGCGCGAAGAGCGTCGCGGCTCATGGTACCGAAGGTTCCTTGAGCGGGGGGAATGATCACCGAATTTCCCTCCATGTAACAGCCGTACTTATCCAGAGATGCCACCGTAGCCGATCCCAAATTCGAAGCTGCCGTAGTGCACGCCGAAGGCAGTGCCCCACAGCGCGCCGCGGCGAAAGTGCTTCCCGGCGCCCCGTAGCATGGAACCGGCGAAGGCCCACCCAGCGCAAAGTCGCTCGCGTTTCCGATCAAATCCCAACGGTCGTTGAAGTCGCCCGTGCCGCTGATGTCCGTGGTGGTATCGGTAGCGTTGAACGGCAGCGCGCCGACCAGGTTGACAATCGAGTTGATCTGCCAGCCTTCCAACAACTGTAGAGGCGACTTTTTCTGCGGGAGAATGTAGCTCGTCGTGAACGTGAACCGGTTCCGGATGTCATAGGTCGAGTCGCCGTAATCCAGACCGGGCCTTGCGTTATCCATGGAAACGCTTTGGCCCATGTCACTGGAAGAGTCGTCGAGCGCATGAGAATACGTGTACCCTGCCATGAAGGAGAGCCCGCGGGAAACACGCTTGGTTAGAGTCGCTTGCAACCCGTTATAGTTCGATTCCAGGTTGTCCGAAATATAATTGATCGCCGATAAGTAGGGATAAGGGCTGCTATATGGCCGCCGCAATTGCTCGGCAGCCGTCACATTGCTCCCGGGTATGGCGGCGTTCTCATCGATCAGACCCCAGAGATGTGTTGCGTGGTTGCCGACGTAGGAGACCTCCAGAGACATTGAGCCAGTGAAGGCATGTTGGATGCCGAAATTCCATTCTGTAACATACGCGTTCCGAATGTCGGGATTGATCGCCGTGACCGGACAGGGCTGAGGATTTGTTCCCACCCCATTCCCGCACTTGAGACTACCCGACACGTTCGAGAAAATCGGCTCGCCCGCAGTCCAATTGATACCTGCCGGCAGAGTAGGCGGATTGCCCGCCGTGGTATTGAGCACCAACCCGCCCACGGCAATATTTCCGGGGCTCGGCAGGATCGAACCGTTTGGCGCATACAGAGTGGCCCCCGTGGGGTCCCCGTTCAAGCCAGTGGCGGCAGTGTAGTGACCGATAGGCTGGACGTAGATGGCCTCTTCTTCCGTCACGTAAAACATTCCCACTGCGGCACGGACGACGGTTTTCCCGTTACCGGTTACATCCCAGGCGACTCCCAAGCGCGGCGCGAAATTGTTCGGATCGATTTTGTAAAGCGAGTTAGTTTGCATTCCGGCTTGTATCAGTCCCTGGCTAGGAGTGAAATTGCCGAGCAGATTGTTCTGCTCTGTGATTGGCGGAATAATCTCGTAACGCAAACCCAGGTTGATGGTGACCGTGGGAAGAATCCGCCAGTCATCCTGAGCAAACGCCGCATACGCGGGATTGGCTATGTTTCGTTGAACATTCCCAATGAGGACCTGAGCCTGGTTGGGATATCCTGCCAGAAAGTCCTCGAGCCCGGTGGCTTGTGGGAATGCGCTTACGCCACCGTTTCCGAAGATCAGCTCACCCTTGGAGGTCGAGAATGTCCCCCCACTCCATGCCGTGTTCCGCAGTTCGGCGCCGAATTTGAACAGGTGTTTGCCCCGCGTATAAGAAACGCTGTCGGCGAATTGGTAGGTGTCGCTCTCATTCAGCCGGACCGTTTGCACACCGAGATTGGGCGTGAAGCCGCTGATACTCACGATCGGAAAGCCGCAGGACTCCGGCCCGGTCAATCCGCTGACTAGCCCGAGGCTTGCATAGTTTGGTTCGCCGATCGGATAGCAGTCTCCGGTCAAATTCGGGATGTTCACATGGTCAAAGCCAAATCGCGCTTCATTCAGCCATGTCGAGTTTGGGGTCCAAATTTCGACGGCCCGCACGACTTGTGCGTTGGTATAAACGCGAGTCCGCCAATACGGCTCAACGATGGCGGAGGACACGGTATAGACCAAGCCGCGGCCGAAGTAGTACTCGCCGTTGAGCATGTTATGGTCGTTAATCCGATAGTCCAGCTTGCCCAACGTGTTGTTCGAACCACCCGTATTCGGAAAAGAGACCGGCTCCTGAACGAGTCCTGTATTCCCAAATACCCCATTCGCGGCGTTACAAACGCCCGTTGCGGTACAGCCGGCCAAGTTGAGGCTCAGTTGACTCAGGGGAATACCCATCTGATTCATCTGTGCAATGGCATCTGGAAAACTATTCGCCACGCCAAGATTAGCTTGGGTCGATGGTTCAGTGATCGTGCTGGGGTTCCCTACGTCGTAGCGTTGCCCCTCGTAAGAGCCGAAGTAGAAGAGCTTGTCTTTCCTAATCGCTCCGCCGATGCTCGCGCCAAATTGTTCCATGGCCAATTCAGCGGGTGTTGGGAAGAAGGGATTCCGCGCGTCAAAGTCTGCGTCGCGGCCATAGGCGTAGGCCGTGCCGTGAAGAGCGTTGGTGCCGGACTTCAGCCCGACATTCACCTGTGCGCCCGGCTTCCAGCCGAGCTCGGCTCTGGGATTTTGTTCCACGTTGACTTCCTGAATGGCATCCAGGGGCAGAATCGTCATCGATTCTCCAGCCTGCCCTGGACCGCCAACGATGCTCCATCCGCTGTTCATTTGATCGTTGTATAAACCATCCAGCAGCCAAACGTTGTACTCCGAACGGCCGCCATTGGTTAAATAAGCGCCCGTGCCGCCGCCCGGCTTCGCTTCTATGCCGGGCTTCAACGAGAGCAGTTCCTGATAATTTCTGCCATTCACCGGCAGGTCGCTGATGGCCTGGTTCTCCAGCGTTTGGCCAAGCGTGGCGCTCGTCGTATCCACCATCGGCACTTCGCCCGTAACCGTCACCGTCTGCGCTTGAGACCCGGGTTGCAGCGCGATGTCCACGCGAACATCGCTGCCCACTTCCACCACGATGTCTTTGCGCTCGACCGCATTGAATCCCTGAGTCTCCACGCGAACCGTATAACTACCCGGGATCAGGTTCGGCGCGGAGTATCCGCCTTCGCTATCTGTCGTAAGAGTCCGGGAGATGCCGCGCTGCACGTCGGTCACTGTCACGGTTGCGCCCGCAATCACGCCGCCGCTTTGATCCTTGACCGCCCCGAGAATTCGTCCGAGATTAGCCTGCGAAAATACGGGAAGGGTAAACAGTAATGCAGCGAGGCTTACAACGAAAATGCGTATGGCATTGCTGGGAGTGAGCGTTCGCATAACCCCCCCCGATAGCTGGAATTTTCTATCTTTTCAGGACAGGCCAGCATGCATAGCAGCACATGCCTTTCACAGCTGCAGACTTAAGTCCCTTTGGGAGGCGCTCCGCTAGTACGAAGCGCAAGCGTGCGCACGTATTAACAAGAGCGTTAATATAAGTCAAGCAGAATTTAGGTGAGTCTGGTCAAGGCGGAGTCGCCAAATAACTTTTCACTAAGCCCGAAACTTCGTTCTAACGCTCCAGGCTCGACATCTCCGTATAATGGGCGTCCGGCTGGAACCATCCTTTGCCTTTCCGGCCGGCGCATTTACGAAGGAGGGGACGATGAAAGCTTGCGTGATCGTGATCGGTTTAATTTTAGTGATCGGCTCGCCCGCCTGGGCGCAGCGCCCGGTGCCCCAAATTCCCTTTGACTCGGTGCCCAACTTCCTCAAGTTGCCGGCGGACATGTATCTCGGCGAAGTCTCCGGCGTCGCGGTCAATTCCAAAGGTCATGTGTTCGTATACCAGCGCGGTAACACCAACGGCCCCGCATACGCCGCCGCCGCGGCCCAGTTGCTGGAGTTCGGCGCCGACGGCAAATTCATCCGCGAGATCGGCCATAACCTTTACTCGGCGTCCTTCGCGCATACCGTGCGCATCGACAAACAGGACAATATTTGGATCACTGACAAGGGCTCCGATATGGTGATTAAGTTCAATCCCGAGGGCCGCGTGCTAATGGTTTTCGGACGCAAGCAGGAAGCTTCCGACGAAGGCACCGGTCCTCTGAAACACCCCAAACCGCCCCTCCCTGCCGTCGACGGGATGTTCCGGCAGGTAACCGACGTGACCTGGGATCCCGCGGGCAACACCTACATCAGCGATGGCTACATCAACTCGCGCGTGGCTAAGGTCGATAAAGACGGGACTTGGTTGAAATCCTGGGGTGAGCCGGGCGATGGTCCCGGCCAATTCAATACGCCGCACAGCATCGCGGCAGACGCTCAAGGCAACATCTACGTGGCCGACCGTGGAAATCGCAGAATTCAGGTATTCGACACGGACGGAAAGTTTCTCCGGCAGATCACGATCGATGTGCCCGTCGATCCCAATGCCCACCCGGCTATAGGCAACAAGCCTGGACCAAACGTGACCGGTACCATGGCGCCCGGCGCCCCCTGGGCCATCTGCATCACGCCCGGGCCGAATCAGTTCCTGTACAGTTCCGATGCATTCCCTGGCCGCGTCTACAAACTCACGCTGGATGGAAAAGTAGTCGGCGTTCTCGGCGAGTCCGGAAAGCAGCTTAAGCAGTTCGGATGGATTCACGAAATCGCTTGCCCGTCCGAGAACGAGATCTACGTCGGTGAATTACTGAACTGGCGCGTGCAAAAGCTATTGTTGCATCCAGGTCCCAGCAACGGCTCCAACTAAGCGCAGTCGTGAACTAAGACTCAGCATCTTCGAAGCTAAATTGAAAAGCTGCCCAATTTGAATTTTGGGCCAAAACGCGCCCTAGAAAGGTTTCGATGAGTCGCCTGGCCCTCACATTTGCTTGTGGCAGCTATGATCGCACGGAAGCTCTTCGCACAGGTGAAGTTGCCGTTGAAGGCATCGATCTGAACTATCTCTCTATCGAGGCTCCCCGGGAGATTTTCGACAGGATGGTGGGGGGCCTCGAGTTCGACGTGTCCGAGCTTTCTTGCTCCGAGTTCGTTTCCATGACCGCCGCCGGCAAATGCCCATTTGTCGCGCTGCCCGTCTTCCCTTCCCGCATGTTTCGCCACGGATTTATCTACATCAACAAAAATTCGGGCATCCGCGCTCCGAAGGACCTCGAAGGCAAGCGTGTCGGCGTCCCTTTGTACACTCAGACGGCCGCCATCTGGATTCGGGGACATCTCATGCACCAGTACGGCGTGAATTTGGACTCGTTACGATGGATCCAGGGAGCGGTCGAAAAAACGGGAACCCACGGCAAGCCTCATGTTCTCGCGCCGCTAAAGCCGGTGAACATCGAGCAGAACAGGACCGGCCATTCATTGGGAGAGCTGCTGGCAAAAGGAGAGATCGACGCGCTCATCGGTTCGCGCCAGCCGGATGAATTGGGCCGATGCGCAAATATCGCCCGGCTGTTTCCGGACTATCGTTGCGTCGAGCGCGAGTTCTATATCCAAACGAAGATTTTTCCGGTGATGCATCTCGTCGCCATTCGCCGCGACCTCTACGAGAAAAACCGCTGGATAGCCAACAGCCTGTACAAGGCTTTTGTCGACGCCAAAAAGTATGCTCTCGCTCGGATGCGCTTTTCCGGGTCCCAATGCTATATGTTGCCGTGGCAGCGGGCAGACGTGGACGAAATCGATGAACTCTTTGGGGGCGATCCTTGGCCCTATGGCGTCGAGGCCAACCGGCCAACGCTTGCAGCCCTCGTTCAATACATGGCAGAGCAAAACTTCATTGCGCAGTCCATGCCCATCGAAGATCTTTTTGTGCCATTGCCGGGAGCGATGGGCGCCTGATAAGCATCAAAAACTGGCATTACCTGCCCCAGATCGTATGCCGGAGCTGCCTGACATCGCCGCTTACATCAGCGCACTTCAACCCCGCATCGTCGGGAAGCCGATCCGGCAAGTGCGATTGGCAAGCCCCTTCCTGCTTCGGACTGCGCAGCCGCCCGTCACCGACATAGAAGGCCGAACGGTGCGCGAACTACGGCGAATCGGCAAGCGAATCGCAATCGGCGTGGACGGCGATCTTTGGCTCGTGCTGCACCTGATGATTGCTGGCCGCCTGCACTGGCGCCCAGCGGGGGCCAAGTTGTCGGGCCGGCAAAATCTCGCGGCCTTCGATTTTGCCGCTGGCTCTCTCGTGCTCACGGAGGCCGGCACAAAGCGCCGTGCATCGTTGCATGTGCTCGCCGGCGAGGATGGCTTGCGTTCCATCGACCCGGGCGGAATCGATGTTCTCGCCTGCGATATGGATTCGTTTCGAGCGGCACTCAGCCTCGAAAACCGCACGCTGAAAAGGGCCCTCACCGATCCGCGCATCCTTAGCGGCATCGGCAACGCTTATTCGGACGAGATCTTGCACGCAGCGCAACTATCTCCCGTCGCGCTCACCCAGAAGCTGAGCCGGCAAGAGTGGGATAGGCTGTTCGCGGCGGCGCGCCAAACCCTCGAACTCTGGATAAACCGCTTGTGCGCCGAGTCGAAGGCCAGCTTTCCCGAACACGTGACGGCATTTCGCGAAGGCATGGCGGTTCACGGACGTTACGGGCAGCCTTGTCCCAGGTGTGGAGAAAAGATTCAGCGGATTCGCTATGCGGACAACGAAACCAACTACTGCGTTCGCTGCCAAACGGGCGGCAAACTCCTTGCGGATCGCAGCCTCTCCCGCCTATTGCGTTCGGACTGGCCCCGCACGCTCGAAGAACTGGAGGCGCTTAAGCGCAGCTAATGGACAGCGCTCGCTAAGGCTCCGCCGTGCAAGATCGATGTATGGATGCTTCAGCGTTCCGCATCCTGAAGCCGATCGATCAGGTCATGTACTCGCGCGTCCTGCGGCGCGAGCTGCAGCGCCCGCTCGCTCAGCACGCGAGTCCACTCCAATTGCCCCTCGTCGAGCCGAATCTCGCCCAGCGATACCAGGGCCTCCACGTTGTTAAGGTCGAGCTTGAGTGCCCGTTCGTACGCTCCGCGGGCGTCCAGGGTGCGCCCCGCCGCGCGGTATTGATTCGCCAGCCCCACAAAAAACAACGCCCGATCGGGCGCCATCGCCGTGCTCCGTTCCATATATCTGATGGCCAAATCGTTCTGCCCCATGGACGCGTAAGCGAATCCGAGAAGGTATGTGCCGTCGGCATCCAGATCGTGCTGCGGATCGAAGCCGGCAATCGTAGGAGCATCTGGCCGGCGGAAAGGATTCATTTCCTTGGCGATGCTCGTGGTCGTCTCTACGTACAGAGAGCGCGGAGCGCGAAACTCGAGCGTCGGACGATCGTCCGTGTTGAACTCATCGACTTCGCGCGTAAATGCATCGCTTTCGCTCTCTCCCAGGACCTGGCCGCCGAAGAGCGCAAAGGGACGCCAGATGCCCATCGAGTTCAGGTCTGCCGCCACGCCCTGTATTTGAGCGAAATGGTTTTGCAATCGACCATAGTCCCAGCCCACCGACTCTCGTGTACCCAACAGAATCAAATTGCCGGGTGCGGACGTCCAGATCTGCATGTGGGGAAATACAGAGTGAAACGTAGCCGCGAGATAGTCCAGGTCGTCGGGCAACAACCCCTGTGTCCGAACGCTCTGCGCGAAAATACCCCCAGGATTTAGCCTCGCGCCGACGATGCGGTAGAACTCGCGCGAGGCCTGCGAGCCGGCGCCGGCAACCCACATATCGGATGCTTCCGAAATCACCACGTCGTACTGCTTCGGAACTGCAAGCAGGCGATTGCGTCCGTCGGCAAAAATCAAGTGAACTCTCGAATCGCCCAGCACGTTGCGTGTGTAGCGGTCGAATAGCCTGGCAGCCTGCGCGACTGCCGGCTCCGGCTCGACCACATCGATGCGCCGAGCCGGGTAACGCGACACGGATGCCAGAGTCAAGCCGGTGCTGAGACCCAGCACGAAAATATCTCGTGGCGCTGGGTGCAAGAGCATTGGCAGGTGGCCCAAAAGCAATTGGCTGGCCATGTCGACGGGATCGGTGGAAGCCACCGTCTTGCCGTCGTAGCGAAGGAAGCGAGCTTGGCCGGTTTCGTCGACGGAAATCGTGGCGCTTCGTCCATCGCGGTAATAGAGGAGTTGCATCCGCTTGACGATTTCGCTCAGCGTCTCGTCGGGTCCTAAGCGTGGCGCGATGAAGCCGATTCCCGCCGCGAACACTTCGAGAGGCCATGCCGGCAGCAACACTGCGACCAGAAGCGCTGCGACTGCCGGTGATAGCGCCACAGCGCGCCGGAGCTTAGGCGCGCCGCTGCGCCACCCTACCGCGACGCCCGCAGCGACGGCCGCGAGCACGCCAACTCTCATCGTCGCTTCCAAGCCGATAATGGGCAGGAAAGCGAACTCTGCCAGCCAAGCGCCTGCCGCCATACCCATCGCGCCCGCGATACATGCGGCGCCGATCGTGCCGCCAAAGCGAGCTGAGCCGCCCCTGAGGCCGCCTATTGCCGCTGGAAAGATCGCGCCGAAGAAGAGCGCAGGCAGCAGCGTCCCTATTGCCATGGCCACAAATTGCGCCAAAATCTGCCGCCCGAAGGAGCTCCGAATTAACGGAAAGAAGTGCGCGAATAAGTATGGGATACGTGGAAAGACAATCATTCCGAGAGCCATCGTCAATGCAAGTACGAACTCCAGTCCGGCAAGCCATCGCTGGTGTCCTTCGCCGGTCCTGTGCATGAGGCCGTAGACAATGCTCCCAATACCCATACCCGTGAGGACAACCACCATCCAAACGCCGTACACATAGATCGAAGGGCCGATCACCATAGCGATCAGCCGAACCCAGGCGACCTGGAAAATCACCACGGCAAAGCCTGCGATCGCGAACGCCAGCAGAAACAGGAATTTCATGAACTGACCGGAAGGTTCATCAGCGAAGCCGGAGGTCGGCACTGACCTCTTCGGCTTTAATGGCTCTGCATCTCGGCGTGAGCGCAACTCCGCCCAGAGCGCGGCGGCGCTTACTACAACGTTTACCGCTGCGGCCAGCAGAACCGTCGACCTCAAACCAACCCCGGGCAGCAACACATATGTCGTCATACCAGCGCCAAACGCGGCGCCGATCGCGCCACACCCGTAAACTGCGCCCGCGGTCCCAACCGTTTCGCTGTTCTCGGAGAGCCCGCAACGTGCCAGCAGCAGCGGCAACCCGCCCATCAAAACCGCGGCTGGTAAAATGAAAACTGAAATCAGCACAAACTGGGCGCTCGCAAGCAAAATGCCGTGATCGGCAAAAGGAGGATACACAAACAGGTACAGCGCTTCGACTCCATGAAGTATCCACACGCTTGCGACTCCATACGCCCCTGTCGCGAGCGCGAGGCCTGCGAAGATCATCAGGCTGGATCGTGGACGCCGGTCTGCTAACCGGCCCCAAATCCGGGCTCCCAGGGCCATCCCACCTAGAAAAACTGAAATCGCTGTGGCGCTAACAAAACTTGTATCGCCGAAGGTCAAAGCCGCGCCGCACATCCACACCGCCAGATACAGAAACGCCGCAGCGCCCGATGCCGCTGCCACAACAAAAGTGAATAATTTGGTGAGGCCCTTCACTTCCACAATAATATCTCAACAAAACGCGTCCATAGCTCGCCGCGCTGGTTCTTCCGAGGAAACCAAAGTTGTCGATTCTGGAAATTCCGCCGCCGGAAGTTTCAGGCTGTCCGTGACTTCGAGGTTATTTCGCGAGCCCGTTGAGATATGCGATGAGCTTCTGTTGGTCCGCAGGCGTGAGCTTTGCGCCGTAGGTCATCATTTTCACGATCACAGCGCTCCACTCCTCTGAAGGCAGTTTCGCGGACGCCGTTGCCAAGTCGTGGCACTGCTGGCAAGTCCGTTGAAGTATGGCTTTGCCCTCCCCTTCCGGCATCTGTTGGTCGTCCCGGCCGGGCCGGCCTGCGTTCGCTGTGCGGTTGGTCGGCTGCCCATTGCCTCCGGCGTTCGAAGCAAGAAAAGCAGTCACAGCCTCGACCTCGTCGGGCATCACTTGTGCTCCCCGGCCAATCATGGAGTAGACCGTGTCCTTCCACTGTTCCGGGGATTGCCGATGCACCTGAACCATCCTCAAAATGTTGGTGTGGCAGGCGACGCATACTTGCCCGACCACTTCTCTGCCCTTCTCCACCTGAGCTTGCTGACCGCTCTGCGCCTTCGCTGCTTCCTGAGCCGCAAGCCTGCCGCCAAGATGCGCGGCAGCAATCCACACCAGCAAGTTGCAAACCGTCAGCGTGAAGATTTTCTTGCGCCAGGACTGCATATCAAATCCACCTCGGTTGCTGCTCTCGCCTATTTTTGCAGGACAAATTTTTGAACCCGCTTACCCGTGCCCACCTCGCCGGTATACAGGTTGCCCTTGGAATCGATAGCGATTCCATCGATAAAATGAAGCTGTCCGGCATAACGGCCGAAATGGCCCACCGAACCCACGATTTTCCCATCGTCCCGATTGAGAATCCAAACGATGTTATTGGTGCCGTCGGCATCGAATAGATACTTCTGTTTGGGATCTGCCGAAAACGCCAGCTCGAATACCCTCGTCCCGCCTTTCGCCGTCATTCGAGGCAAAAAGAACTCCTTCACAAATTGCCCCTTCTTCGTGAACACCTGAATGCTGTCTCCTCCGCGATTGCAAACGTACACCAACCCGTCGGCCGAGATGTGGATGCAGTGAACCGGCAAGGTGAAATCCTTGCGTGGAGGACCTGCTGGGTCAAACGGCGGCTGAGGATCGTTGCTGATCTCACTCAACGGAATGCCGTGGCCTCCCCATCCGCGCTTGAATGCGCCCGTATCGAGGTCATAGACCAGAACTCGCCGGTGTATGTAATCCCCCATGTAGAGCTCGCGCGCGTCGTCATCGATCGCCGGCGCCGCGATTCCTGCCGTAAAATAATCGGTCTGCTGATTGTTGTCTTTCTGGAAGACTGGGTTTCCTTTTCGCTGGTCGGGCGGAATGGCCGGAGCGCGATGGCCGAAGTCCCTGAGGAACTTCCCGTCCGGCGTAAATTGCAGAAGAGTATCGCCGGGATCGTTTCCTCCTACCCAGACGTTTCCTTGCTTATCCACCAGCAGCGCGTGCTCTCGCCTTTGAGGCCAGCCGGGCACATAGTTGGCGCCTCCCCAGGCTTTCAACAACTTGCCTTCGGCATCGAATTCCAGCACGGCAGGCGCCGCTTTACAGCACATCGCTGTCGGCGGATCCTGCCCCGCGCCGTTTTCGGGCGCGTCCAGTTGGGCGGTTGTATTGATATCAGACTCGCGGCTGATGATCCAAACGTGATCGTTCTTATCGATTGCGATCCTGGGTACGCCTTCCAGAATCCAGTTATTAGGCAGCTCCTTCGGCCAATACGGGTCGACCTTGAAGCGCGGCACATCCTGCGCCTGCGACCGCGGAACAACCGCTGAAACCATCAGGCAAGAGAAAGATAAGACAAACAGCTTTATCCGCGTCTTGAAATTCATCTTGGAAATATCCTTTGAATTCGGCCGCCAATATACCCTGGACCGCTTACACTGGCAACGCTTCCATCCGCGGCTCGATTAAAAACAGGCAGCTTTTTTTAGTGCGCGGGAACGGCAGGATTTAGGAACCGATCGTCGAACTTCTTATTTTCCTCGGGCGAACAGGTCCCTTGGTGGAGCTCCATCTTGGATTGCAATACGAATTTCTTCTTGAGACCACCCCACGGTTCGCTTCCCCACGCCATTTCATCGTAGTAGGTGGCATCCAGATCCAATTCGTTTGCACTCACGCGTTCCCACCGTTCGACCAAATGGAACACAGGACTCATGCGATGACTTACGCCCACCGGTTCGATCACGTTCTGCGTAAGGCCGATCGTATCGACGACCAAGACATCTCCTTCCCACCGTCCCACTGAGTCGCCCATATGCGTCGGGAACATATCTTTAGGATGGCCCCGGTTCAGCCATATGGCTCGCCATTCGTTCTGCTTCTCAAAGAACTGAAAAATTCGTCCCGGGGCAGCCACAAATTCGAAAGGGTAGAGTTGCGTGAACCAGAACTGCGCGGGCAGGCCCACGGGCTCGCATTTATCGCTCAGCTGATCGGTCATTTTGACCTCGATCATCAAGTGCTCATGCGCCCATGGCGTCAGGGGAGGCTCAGGCGCGGTGTGCTCCGAGATATGGCAGGTCTCGCACTTTCCGGCATCCCCGTTCTTCGCCCGATCGAAAAGCTTTTGGGGCCCCGGATCGTCCACCCACCACACCCCCGAAAGATCGCGCCGGTCGAACGAACTTTCTTGCGGCGATGACGTCGCGCCCGGAGCAGCGAGAATGGTTGCGGCTATTAGAAGACTGCCTAGGAGATACCAAGCCTTCGACACGTAGATAAAGGTACGCTTTTCCGCGCAAGGCCGTCAATGACGCGGGGTGTCACCGAGCAAGCGTCAGAAAGTAAACCACCTTTGATCCACATCCCAATTTGGATCCGGCGACCCATGGAGCACCCACGCTTGACATCGGGAACGTCGTTTCAGTATTCTCTGGTGCGGAAAGTAACGGCTTCCCCCAAAAGGAGTACTCCATTCATGGCAAAGTTGCGTCCTTTTCTGTACGTTGCGGTGTTGCTTGGATTGGGATTGGGTTTTTCGCCCCGAGCCTATGCCCATCACGGCTATGCGGCTTATGACCTGACCAAGACCATAACCGTAAGCGGAAGCGTTACTGAGATGATGATGGCCAACCCCCATTCTTCCCTGGCTTTTGACGTTAAGGACGACAAGGGGAACCCGGACCACTGGGCTGTCGAGTTCGGCACCCTGCGCGGCTTGGTCGCCGAGGGCTGGACAAAAGATACCCTGAAGCCTGGCGATCAGATCACCCTCTCTCTGCACCCTGCGAAAAACGGCGCTCACGTCGGTGTTCTCGTTGGAAAGATCACCTTCTCTGACGGGCGGCCGTTAGCTGTGAAATCGACACCAGGAGCCGACCGCTAACCCTGAGATCGACGCCGGAACAGTAGTCCTGACCTGAATCCCCCACTTGTACGTGGAATATCTCCGCGGAAGTAATTAAGGTGCCTGTTCAGCGCCCCCTTTAGGGGGGCGCTGGCGCGTTTGGATTCCAACCGGAATTCGGCGCGTGTGGATTTTCTAGCTCTATGACGATTAGGAAGAGAGTTCTTCCGCCGACTCCATTTTAGTTAGTGTCAGAACCAGCGGAAGATCTGCCCCGGCTAGCCCTAGGGATAGCGCTGCCCAAAGTTACTTACTGGCGCCGGCTACCGTCTTCTTCATGTAATCGTCGAAAAATCGGCTGTCCTCGCACGCCCATTCCTCGAGCGACCACGTTGGCCGCAGCTTGAAAATCTTCTGGCCCGTCCAAGGCTTGGTGTATGCCTTAGGATCCTCAAAGGTGAGATCGTCCTGCAAAGTGTCCTTGTCCACTCGCGTGAAGCGCTCCACAAGGTGCAGTTGATCGCTGTGTGGATGGCCGGTCCGATCCAGCCATGTGGAGTCCGTAAACCCCACCACATCCACGACCAAGGTATTCCCCTCCCAGTGACCCACTGAGTGCCCCATCGACATCGGCCTGAGATCTTCGTCCTTGGGGTGCTGGCGGCCATCCATGTAGATCTCGCGGAAAAGCTCGCCGTACTCGAACAGCATCACCACGCGTCCTGGCGTTTGGATGATCTCCATGGGGTAGGGTTGGAGGTAAACACGCGGCAGCCCAGGCTGAAAACACTGATTTGCCGGATCATTGGAAACTCCAGCTAAGTTCTGATTGGCGCCATGCGCGGGCTTGGCGGCTTTATATTTGCTCAGTCCCCAGGGTGTGAAGGGGAGATTCGCGGCATTCTTTCCTTGCGGGTCCGCGGGATCGAACGTTACGTTGCCGACCTGTATCCATACTCCGGAGAGGTCTGGACCTGCGCTTCCCGCCTGGCCTTGGTCCCCGCGCTGGCTCTCCGTGTTCTGTGCGCGCAGAACCGGCAGACAGACCGTCGCGGCAAGAACGCCCACAATAATCGGGATTATGCCCCGTCGCATGTGTACCTCCCCAACTACATGACCCAGCTAAATAACCGAGATGCATAACGCAGTCGCATTACTTGGATGAGCACGATAAAGCGAGTTTAGCCGCGTTTCATGAATTAACTTCAGTTATCGGGCCTTCCGCCTCCCACCCTTAGCTCCGTACCGTCCGCCAGCACGACCTTCTTTATGACCATGGTAGGACTGCCATTCTTGGCCGCATTGCCCGTAACGGCGATCTGATCCCCCGGTTTGATCGAGTTCTTGGTCCATCCGCCCTCTCGCGCCAACTGGCTGGGGCTGGTGATTTCACCCTCCCACTTTTGTATCTTTCCGTTGTCGCCCTTCACTTCAAAGGAGAGCAAAACATGAGGATTTCGGAACTGAAAATCGGTTGCTGTTCCCTTGACGGTAGTGAGGTGAGCGGCGTCGTAGGCCGCGGTCCCATGATGCGAAAAAACCGCTCCCGAAAGAGCAAGAATCGCGACAGCTACCACAGTCAGCTTCAAAACAAATATCTTCATCGAGCGGGCGCCCTCCGAGCGCCGCGGAGTATAGTCATCGCCCTCAAAAATTGTCAAGAACGCCCATTTGCCCTCTATCTCTGAATACGTTGACACCCGAAGAGCGCCCCTAATATACTCCGCGCATACCTGAACACCTTGGAGGCGGCCGTGGCCCACTTTCGGAACGTGGATTCGAGCGTCGCGAATGCGGCGCCATGTTGCTGCTGTACCTACGGTTATACCGGCTACAGCGCTTCGCGGCGGGCGTTTCTCAAATCGACGGTGGTCTTGGGATCGGGCGCTCTCTTTTCCGCCTCCGTTCCCACTTCCGAACTGATCGCCCAAGTGACCTCTCCGGCGCCGTCCAAGGGAAACCGGATCGACGTCCACGGCCACTTTAGCCCGCCGAACCTCTTCCCGGCGATGCTCGCGCAGGGCCGCAAGAACTTCGCGGATTGGACGCCCGAAAGAGCGCTCGAAGCCATGGATGAATCCGGCGTCTCGACGGCGATGACCTCGGTGCCGCCTCACTTCGATTTTGACACTGTCGAACGCGACGCCCGCCCTGCCAATGAATTTGCGGCACGCTTCTTAGCGGATCATCGCAGCAGATTCGGCGCCTTCGCTTTTCTTCCCATGCCCCACGTGGATGCCACTCTGCGCGAAATCGAGTACGCCTTCGATACCCTCAAGCTCGATGGCGTCGGCGTCTACACCAATTATGGCGATAAGTGGCTGGGCGACCCCATGTTCAATCCGGTTTTCGAAGAGCTCAACCGGCGCAAGGCGATCGTCTTCAGCCACCCCATCTCGCTCGGCCCATCGCAGTTTGCCCAGCTTCTAACCGGCGACGGAGCCATTCAGGAGCAAACGGACACGACGCGAGCCATAGCCAACATGATCTTCGGCGGGGCCGCCGAACGCTATCCCAATGTGCGCATGATCTTCGCGCATGGGGGCGGCACGATGCCCTACTTGATCGAGCGGTTCACCAGTATGGCCAAAGGCCAGAAGTTCGCCGAACTTCTTCCGCAAGGTTTCTCCGGCGCGGCAGGCAAGTTCTACTACGATACGGCGTGGACCTCCAACGCCGTCGCCATGGGGGCGCTGATCAAAGTGGTCCCTCTGTCGCAGATCATGTTGGGTTCGGATTATCCAGCCCGTGCGATCTCAGATCACGTAAAAGGGCTGCAGGAGTGCGGTATTTTCACCGACCAGCAATTGGACCAAGTCGAACGCCAGAACGCCCTGGCGCTATTTCCGCGATTCAAGGCCTAGGCGTTTCACAACGTGGCTTCCAGACTCAGCGCAAGTTTGCGGCGCTTCACCCATAGTGCTCTGGCAGAAGTCGCTCCGCGCACGGCGATCCCTTAAAACCAGGTTCTGTCGTTGAATCCCAGAGTGCGCACGCCTGTCCTCCCATAAAAAAAAGGGGCCGAATGTTCATCGGCCCCTTTTTGCATGTAGAACCTATCTGCGGCGGCTAGAAGGTCAACTTCAAGCCAAACTGGATGTGACGCGGTCCGCCCGAACCGAGGACGGGGTTAGTTGAATCCGGCGTGCTTGTGGCGTAGCCGAACCCTCCGGTTACGCCCTTCGACGGATCGGACCCGGTAGTGCCCGGAGTGGAAAAATCGGCCCGGTTGAAAAGGTTGAAGAACTCCACCCGGAATTGGGCGGTGTACCGTTCCTTCAGGGTCCAGATCTTAGCGACCGAGAAATCCACGTTTCGGTAGACAGGCCCTGAGAAGATGCCATTGCCCGCATCGCCGACCGTTCCGTAAGCGGGAGGAGTCAGATAGCCTCCGCCTTGTGTGTAGCAGGTGTTGTTTGCGAGCGCAGCGAGCGCCAGTTGACCCAACGTTGTGCCGCTGCCGCCGTAAGGCGCAACGGCCGCAGTTTGGCATGCTGCCGCTATCGAAGCTGGTGTGAGCGCAGCCGTAGTACACCCCGCCACCTTGCCCGTAGGGCCGTTGTAACAGGGTATGGGAGTCGCACCAATATTATCGAAGGCGGACCGAGGCCCGGAGTAATTCCAATACTGGGTAACGGCGGTGGCATTACCGCTGGACACGTTCTCGCCTTCGCCGAGCCAGTCAGTTGTCTTCGTGTCGGACGGGTTCCAGGCCAAGCCGCTCTGCAAAACCAAGATAGCGCTGAGCGACCACCCTTGGAGCATCTCCGCCGGCGACTTCATTCCGGGGATGTTATAGGTCGGTGAAAACGTGAAGCGATGCCGAAGGTCGATATTGAGATTTCCATAGTTCAGGCTCAGGTTATTCTTGTCGCTGGGTAGCGTGGCCCCGCCCTGTGTCGAGCTTCCGGCCCCCTCGCCAAGAGCGTGGCTATAAGTGTAGCCAGAAAGAAACGATAGCCCGTGGTACGCGCGCGCTTGCATCGTTACCTGCAAGGCATCGTAATTGGAGTACTGACCGTTCGTCGCCCAGTCGATATTGCTTATGTACGGAAACTGTGCGCTGTACTGCCCCCCCGCCGCTTCGGCGGCGCTGTTGGCCTTGCAGCTGTGCGTGGGTAAGAGGCAGGTGGCCACGTTGGCGCCGTTGAGGGCCCATCCAGTGCCAAGTGCCGGCTGGTTGAGATCTTCGTCGAGTTCCTCTCGAAAGCCGTGATTGCCCACGTACGCTACGTCCACCGTCAAAGCATTGGTGATGGCCCGCTGAATATCCAAATTCCACTGCACGGAATAGGGCTGCTTGAAATTGGGATCTACCCCGATGGCGGGGCAAGGTGCGAACAGCGGTGAGGAGAATGGGCCGGTACTCGGGGTGCACGAGAAACCAGTGTAGTTGACGCCGTTGATCGTCGCCGCAGCATTACCGGGGAATATTGGATTCCCGCTCCAATTAAAAAGACCGCACGTAGTTGTCGTATTCGTACAACTCCCGGCAGGCTGCACGGAGGTTAGTGCGTTGATTGCCGTGCCGCTCGTATTGACGCCGATGCTGGGGAAATTCGCCCCCAGAGGATTCGACGGCGAAAACGTCGTCACGGGGTTCATATTGGTTATGACGGAGCCTGCGGCACGCACCACGGTCTTGCCATTGCCACGGACGTCCCACGCCACACCCACGCGCGGGTCAAAATCCCGGTAATCGCCATTGTACATGCGTGAAAGTGGCAGGCCCGGGCCGACCTGTTCTATCGCCGGAGTGCTGCCCGTGACATTGGGATTGAATGTGGAAAGATTGTTGTTTTCCTCATGCGGTGGTCCTGCATACCCGTAGCGCAGACCCAGATTCAACGTCACTCTGGGTGTTAAGCGCCAATCGTCCTGAACGAATCCTCCATACCAGTGGGCCCGATCATTCTGTGTATTCGCTTGCGGGGAACCCAGCAGAATCGTCCAACTGTTCGGGAAGCCCTCCAGGTAATTTTGCAAGGTCAAAAAAGTAACATTGCCCTGGGCTAGGCTGAATGAGGTTCCGTCAAAAACGATGTCCAGATACTCAAAGCCGAATTTGAACGAATGCTTGCCGTGCAAGTAGGAGACGCTCTCCACAAGATCGACGTCGCCTTCCGGCCCCCGGGTACCTGTGCGATTGCCAATCCCCAACTGCATATTGAAGCCGTTAATCGTGAGAAGTGGGAACCCATAATAGTCCGGATTTGTCACGCCCGTAGGCATACCGTAGCCGGCTGGATAGGGACTCCCCGCAGGCGTGTTGAGGTCCCCGGGGAAGGTTGTGTTCTTCACGTAGACGTAGCCCAGCCTGAAGTCGTTCACCCAAGTGGAGCTCGGCGTAAAAGTCCAGTCCCCGTCGTACTGATAGGCGTTTTGGGGGACCGTAGCCAGCCATTGAGGGGCCGATTGCTGCGCAATGGTATTCGTTGTCTGGGTAGCACTGGATCTGTAATACATGCCGTTCAAATGGTTGCGGGAGCCAATATTGTAATCGATTTTAAGCAGCCCGTTGTTGAGTGGTCCGATGCTGTTCAAACCAGGAGAAAAATTGGTCGACGTGGTGCTGGGGTTGTTCGGGAAAACGTTCTCGACCGAGGATGAGGCGGGCGAGACAACGCAAGTCTGGGCGTTCAGCCCCGCCAGTTGCGCGCTGAGCGCATTGATGGGATTGGCAGGATTGCCCAGCGGCGCGTGCGTCGGGTTCAAGAAATTGCACGCGTCGACGAAACTGTTTGTCGGTCCCGCTCCCGCCACCGACGTCGGCATGGTGAGCTGGTTTACATCGCCCACCGTAAGGCGCAGAGCCTCGAAGCTCGCAAACCAGAAGAGCTTGTCCTTGATAATGCGTCCGCCCGCCGTCGCGCCGAACTGCTCCATGGTCGCCGGCGTCACCCCCCCAGGATTGTTTCCAGGGAAATAGTTAGGCGAATCCGTGGCTGCGGCATCTCGTCCGAAGGCGTAGGCCGTACCGTGAATGCTGTTGGTGCCCGATTTGACGCCGACGTTGACCTCCGAGCCATCCCTAAAGCCATATTCCGCCTTTGGATTTTGCTGGGAACTGAATTCCTGAATGGCGTCAATCGGGACGAGCGAACTCGTATCCCCCGACCGGTACGAGGTATTCAAGACATTTGCGCCCGTGCTTTCCGCTATTCCAGCGATGCCTTCCAACCGCAACATATCGTTTTGCGTACGCCGTCCGTTGGTGCTTTGGCCGGCGCCCGTGCCGCTTCCCACCGGGGTAACCACTCCCGGACGCAGTTGGATCAGGCGTTGAAAATTGCGGCCGTTCAAGGGCAGCGCATTAATCGACTGGTTGCTTACAGTTCCACCCAAGGTCGCATCGGTCGTATCAATTGACGGGATTTCGCCGGTGACCGTTATGGTCTGCGTTTGCTCGCCCGGCTGCACCACCAGGTCAACGCGAAGGTTTTGTCCCACCTCTACCAGCACGCCGCTGTGCTCGACGGTGCGGAAACCCTTGGCCTCGGCTCGCACCGTATAGGTGCCCGGCGTCAGGTTGGTGGCCACATACTCTCCGGCGCTATCCGTCATCAAGGTTCGCGAGACGCCTCGCGCAACGTCAATTACGGTTACTGACGCGCCTGCAACCAGGCCGCCGGTCTGGTCCTGCACTGCGCCCTGAATTGTTCCTTGGGTCGTTTGCGAAAATGCCGGAAGACAAATGAACCACAATAGCGCGCTCACCAGCAGCAATCGCGCTACTTTTTTTGGATTCTGACACACGTACACACACCTGCTTGATGCTGGTAGGACAACAGACATAGCTAACACGCCTCTCTGCGGTAGAACTAGCCGCCTTCAATGGTCACTAACTAGCCGCTTACGTGGGCGTGGATATATCACGCACAAGAACCCATGGTCAACAATAAAATTGTCAAGGAATTGCAGGGAATCGATTTACCGCAAGCGAGTGAATGTAGATGAACCTTTACTCTGATTTCTTGAGTTACTGTTTCGCAGGCGTGGTAGGTGCAGCCGGCATAGCCGGCTTAGCGAACTGCGCCGCGTCAATCGCCACGTTTGGCTGTACTTCGCTCAGTTCGGTGGTCGATTGCCCGTCCACCCAGGTCACCGTCCACTTGAACGGCAGCATGACCCCGGATAAGGGGCGATAGTCGCTGTAGTCCACCTGAGTGGGAACCAGGCCAACGGCCGTGTTGGCATAGCGCACCGCTCTTACCAATAACCCCGAGTCCTTGTCGAAATACAACTTCAGGGGAGTTTGCCCGCTCCCGAATCCCTCGGCGACTCGCACCTGGCGGTCGTCGATAGTAGTCGTGCCCACCGCCCATTGACTACGGCTTTCTTTCACCCCCACAGCAAATGGCAGCATCCCGTCGATTTTGGCTCCATCCAGATCTCCCCCGTTCAATTGCGTCAACGGCAGGGGAGTGTCTGGCTCGGCGATCCAACCGTCCCGCCCGTCGTAGCTCATGATCTTGTTGCCGTCAGGGAGATGCACGATCGTGACGCGTTGATCCGGGGCCTTTGCAAACACTTCCACCGGGACCTTCTCCCGATCCGTGTCGTAGCCTCCATAAGTGCCCCGGGCGGAAAAGCTGGCCAGCTTGGCTAGCTGCTGCGCTCCCCCCAGCGCTTGAATGTACTTGTCAAACACCTCGTCGGCGGTAAAACGCTCCCCGCCTGTAGCTTCGAATTGATTCGGATCGTCCGGCAGCGGAGTGCTGTATTGCTGCGCCAGGCTTGGCGTGACTTCGGGCTTCTCGCCGCCGCGATGGCAGGTATAGCAAGTCACCTTGCGCATTCCCGCAAAATTGGCCTGATTGATCGATCTTACGATCAGGATCATCCTGCGCGCGGTCTGCTTCAGGGGCGTATCGTCGGCAAATCTAGCCACGTCGCCGGCGCTTTCCAGACCATGGCAACTCGTGCAATTGAAACTCAGGGAGGCCGCAAAGAAACCCATGGTGTTCATGAATTCGTCCGCCGGAATTCCCTTGAGCACTTGAACGTTTTTGAACACCTCTTCGGCCATCTGCGGCTTTGTCTGCGCTTTGGCCGGGAGAATGGCCGCCATGCAAATTAGCGCTGCTAGAGTGCTAAGAACGATCCGTTTTTTCATCGCGCTCCGTATTATGCACCGTCAGAAATGAAGGATGGTAACCTGCGGCTAGTTTCGGATGGCAGCCAACGACATCCCGACCAGGCACACTAAAAGTCACAATCGCAAAAAAGAGACTAAACGCACATTCCCTCAAAGAGGCTTGTTTCGCCGGTTACTTCCCTGGCGGGGTCGCAGCAGGCACCCTCATCTCCTCTTTGTATTTCTCTTCATCTGAAGGGACGCAAACGTCCTCTCGCAATTCCAGCTTCGGGTCGAGTTTCCAGGTCTTCGTCTCGCCCACCCACGGTTGCGTATACGCCTTTGGATCGATAATCGTCATATTGAGTTCCATGTTGTCATGGTCTATGCGGCGGTAACGCTCTTCCACGCGCATATCCTCGCTATGCGGGTGCCCGTCGTCATCGATCCAGGTTCGGTCGTTAAACCCCACCGTCTCAACGACCAGCGTATCGCCCTCCCATTTCCCCACCGAAACTCCGTACCAGGTCGGGTCAGGGTCCTTGGGAAGTTCTCGACCGTCCATCCAGATCGTGCGATGGACGTAAAAGTAGTCGAAGAATTCGATGATCCTGCCGGGAACCTGAATGATCTCGGTTGGGTAGGCGTCGTAAAACATGACGCGCGGGAATCCGATGGGATCGCATTGCATTACAGGATCATTTCCAAGGGGAACAATTCGGTCTGCGCGCCCGATTCCAGGCTTATTCGCCGCATACCCCGCCTGCGCCCAAGGGGTCATCGGAGGAACGTTGTTCCTGCTCAGCGTTGAACCGGATTTGCCGTGGTGCCACCAAGCTCCCGAGAGGTCGTGCGGATCAAACGCCTGATTTGACGCCGCTCCTTTTTGCTGCGTAGCTTGGGAACGAACTGCCGGAGTGAAAGCAAGAGTCGAACCTACTGCCAGCGCCAAAGCAGCAAACCCTAAACGCATTCTGGAAGCCCCTTTCGAATGAGCCCTTCTGGCGGATATGGCAGGTTCTACTGCTCCGGCGCGCTCAGGTTGGTCACTTTGCCGTCTGGGGTTACCAGTTTCGACAGATAGCCGCGGGTCGCTCCTACTTTGGAGGGGTATACGGTAACGGTAATCTCATCGCCGGGTTTCAGCGTGTGCTTGTCCCATCCCCAGCGTGCCTGAACAATCGGCGAATTCGTCTCTACTCCCCAATGCGCAATGGCGCCATTTTCGTCCTTTACGTCATACATGATGTAGATATGCGGGTTCTGATACTGATACTCAGTGACCACGCCCTTCATGGTCACCTGCTTCGTAAGATCGTACGACACGCGCGACCCGTGATGCGCGGATAGCGAGGCGCTGATTGCCAGAAGGCCTGCGAGCGCGATGAGGGACCTTACTAGAGTGCCTTTCATTTTTCCTCCAGGGTTCGTCCTATGAAGTTCCAGCCTAGTTCCTGCCGTCGAAAGTCGAAGCGGAACGCCGCCTGTTGCGGGATCGCTCTTACGCGGCGAAACTCCTCGCGGCGTTCGCTCCCAATTAATTCACTCGATCCCACACCATGCTTGGACCGGGGTTCGGGTTCGGCGGCGCCTTGGGGTTCGGGTTCGCATTCCACACATACCACATCAAGGTCTTTCCGTCGTCGGAGACGATATACAGCACGCGCTCGTCGTCCATTCCCTTGGTTTGTCTTTGCCTGTAAATCATGTTTCGAGTTACAAGCCAGGTAGAAAGCGTCTGTTCCTCGCCGTTGGGGCCTTCGGGATCTTTATAGATCTGCTTGCCGTCCAACTTGTAGACAAACGTGTGATCCTTCGGGGCCACTCCGGTTAGCGGCAACCCCTCATAGGGCGCCGGGTAGACGTCATACATCGTCTGTCGAATTCCGCCATCCTCCACCGTGTATACGGCCGTCCAGCTATCGGGGCGGTTACGAACGCCAGGACCCGACTTCGCCTTGTTGATTTTCCAGGTGCCCACAATGGGCAGCCCTGTAGGATCCACTTGGGCGGAAACAGACGTACAGCAAAGCAAAACCAATGCTGCCAGCGCCACACCGAAAACGCCTCGCCGGAGATTCCCCGACATTCGTTCCTCCATTCCCTCTATCAAATCTTACGGAGCCTTCCTCTAGTTCAGTAAGGACCGCGATGATACATGCCTGATCCCTGAACCGTCGACCTGAAAATCAGTTCGTCGGTTTGTCCGGAAGTCCGGCGGGGTGCTCGATGACGTTGTCATACGCTCGCCCAGTATCACACACGTTCTCCTCAAGAGAATCGCTCTTTGAGTCGAGCTTGAACGACTTCTTCCACCCCGTCCACGGCTTGTCGCCCCACGCCTTCGAATCGTAATACGTCATCTCCAATTCCAAATGCGTGGCGTCGGTCAGGTGATACCGCTCCACCAGGTGAAACGCGTCGCTCATGTAGTGCCCGACGTTCTCGCTGATCCAACGGTGCCCTTCTTCTCCGTTGTAGCCGGTCGTGTCCACCACCAGCGTATTTCCATCCCATTTCCCTACCGAATCTCCAAAATAACTGGGCAGCAGATCCTTAGGATGGTCCCGGTTCAGCCAGATCGTTCGCCATTCGCGGTGATACTCGAACATCTGATAGATCCGATCCGGCAGCATGATGAAAAGCACCGGATATTCATTGATATAGTTGAACGCTACCGGCGTGCCTTGTGGCTGGCAGTATTCGCCTGGATAGTGGCCCTCTGGAACGTTCGCGGGCACCCCGTTTGCGTCCACCGACTTGGCTCCATTGGGGAGCGATCCAGCGGAAGAAGCGCCCTTGATCACCGCATTCAATCCCGCATGCGAAATGTTATTCAGCATCAAGTGCTGCCGGGCCCAGTCCGTTAAAGGCGGCTCAGGGGTACTGTTGTTATCCCCATAGATCCGGCCGGTGCCGAGCCAAGATCCGTTAAAATCACGCGGATCGAAATTGCCCGCCTTTGCACCGCCATTCTGTTGTGCAAATAGCGCCGGCGAAAATGCCAGAAGCGCTGTCAAAACTGCCGCTTTGCTCCAATTTTTCATTCCTCTCCTTTGTGGCCGACGGCCCTTTCGTAACGGTTGCACAACGCTCTCTCTTCCACTTAGCTGCTTCACTTCCATTTTCAAACTCATCGCGGCGCCTACCTCATCGGAGGAATGTTGGTAATGGCAAAGCAAAGGCTAGACCCTACTTCTTCCCCGTGATCGGATTCAAGATCACGTTGTCGTAATCCTGCCAATGCGCGGGATCGCAAATATTTTCCTCCAGAGAATCGCCTTTGGAATCGAGCCTGAACGATTTCTTCCACCCGGTCCAAGCCTTATCGCCCCAGGCCTTCGGGTCGTAATACGTCATCTCCAACTCCATATGCGTGGCGTCGGTCAGGCGGTAGCGCTCCACCAGGTGAAATGCGTCGCTCATGTAGTGGCCCACGTTCTCGCTGATCCACAAGCGGCCGTTGAAACCGGTCGTATCGACGACCAGCGTGTCCCCGTCCCATTTCCCAACGGAATCTCCAAAATAGCTGGGAAACGCATCCTTGTCATGGTCGCGATTGACCCAGATTACCCGGCGCTCCATCTGTTTCTCGAACATCTGATAGATACGATCGGGCAGGATAATAAACTGAAATGGGTAATAGTGCGTGCCGTTGAACTGCACCGGCACGCCCAGCGGTTCGCAGCGCTCGCCCGGGTAATGGCCCTCCGGGATGTTTGCCGGCACTCCATTGGCGTCTCTAATTCCACTTTTACTTGAAGTGGTCGAGGACTCGCCCTTGGCCGTCAAATTCAATCCCGTATGCGAAATGCTCTCCATCAGTAAATGCTCTCTGGCCCATGCTGTTAACGGAGGCTCAGGCACCTTGTTGTCGTCGCCAAAAAACTTCTGCGTGCCAATCCACGATCCATTCAGGTCGCGAGCATCGAACTTGGCGTCCCGCCCCGCTGTGCCTGCCGTACTGGAAACGCTCTTGCCTTGTTGCGCAACCAGTGCCGCCGAACAGGCCAGAAGCACAAGCGCAGCACCGGCCAGAATCCCATTTTTCATTACCATCCTCCCGCGTCCGGACGGCCAGGGCCCTGTTGCCATACCTACTTCCCCTGCGACTCTTGTTCCTTTATTTTCTGCAACTCCTCGATCTCATTATTTTCCGTGCAGTAGTACTCTTCCAGAACATCGTGGGAGAGCGACCATTTCCGAGGCGCCGACGTCCAAGGCTTCGTCAGCACTTTAGGATCCTCGATCACAAACTGGTAGATCAGATAATTCTTCGAAGGCCGGCTGATCCGCTCCACCACATGCTCCTGATCGCTATGGAACCACCCGTTGAGGTCATTCCAAGTCCGCTCATCCAGAGAGATCGTGTCGATAACCAGCGTATCCCCTTCCCAGTGAGCCACCGAATCGCCGTTGAATAGCGGATCGGGATTCTTCGCATGTGCTCGCCCGCCAATGGCTACCACCCGAAAGTTATTGTTCAGCTCGACCAGTTCAACCAGCTGCCCCGGAGTGGAAACCAGTTGGATCGGATAGGCGGTGGCCAGCATCCCAGGAACGCCGCGCGGCAAGCAATTCACCGACGGCCGCTCCAACTGCTCCTCGGTCGAAGTCATCTTCTCGATTTTGGTGGCCGCCCAAGCTTGAAAGGAAGGCTTCTCCTCTGGCGTCACTTTAGGATCGAATTGTCGTCGGGCATCCTGATCGACAGGGTCCTCGCCGGCGAGCCTCGCCCCGTTTAGCGCTTGTCCCGCGCTGTTTGGAAACCAAACTCCGGAAAAGTCGGGGTGCCCATCCGGTGTGCGCGGCGCCGGTCCGCCCGGAGGCAGCTTGTGGATCCTTTCGGGAACGCTCTGCTTTTGGGCAAAGGCGGGAACGCGAATCAAGGACAGAACTGCGACAAAACCGATCCCCCTGGCACACCAGCCGAGCCGCCGAGTCATCTTAGATCGCCTCATCCTGATCTCCCTTTCAGGCTCGGCGGCCGAAATCCATCGATCCTGACCGTTGCAGAAAATCTCCGCTCAATTGTCGGCCTTGCCGCGTTTGTTGGCTTCGACATATTGCCCCACGACAAAGACCCGGCCATCGGGCATCGTCAGCGTTTCCGCGGCAGCTCTGTATAGGGTGCCGCTCTTGGCGGGACATGCCCTTGTGCTGATCGTCTTCCCCACGTTATCCAGGAAATCCTGCCGATCGAGTCCGCCCCTCTTCATCGACACCACGGAGAGGGTCTCGAAGCGCCATGACGTCACCTTGCCATCCGCATCCTTGACGTCCATGTGGAAATACGCATGCGGGTTTTGCCAATCGACACCCGTAAGAGTACCCGTCATATCGGCGCACTTCGTCCCGTCGAACTCAACGGCGAAACCGTGGTGGGCCAACGCGGGAATTCCCCCCAAGAGCAGGGCGAAGACTGCTCCCATCACACTCGCATTGCGCCGCATCGATGTCTCCTCGGATAATCAATATTTATAGGCACGTCGACTTCGGCAGACGAACATATACCTACGACCGCCAGTGCTGTAATACGATACCCGTCATCTCGATGTCAAGTTCAACGTCTTCAGCCGAGTTCAGCCAGATCTCGCTTCAAAGCGCGCATCCGATTCGAATGCCTTAGTGCGCTCCGGCCATCTCCGCTTGACCCTGCTTCTTCGCCTTGATAAATTCCTCGCCTTGATAACTTTCGTTTTTTCGTTTTTGCTTCGAGACGTTAAGTAGATGCAGAAGAGATAATTTCAGGATCGGACGCGCGCTGGAAAGCGCTCACCGCGATCGAGAGGCTAAATGGGGCTGGGGTCGAGACGAATGACGCTGGGTGCAGCCGGCGCGGTATCTTTCTGCATGTTATCCGCTGTCTTCGCGATAGGCGGCGCGCCGGCCCGCCCTACTCCGGGCCAAGCACCCGCGGGAGACAAACCAATTCTGGCCGAGCAGGCTTTCAAGAATGTCCAGATCCTCAAAGGGATTCCTGTCGATAATTTCATGCAAACGATGGGATTCTTCGCCGCTTCCACCAGCTTCAACTGCACCGACTGCCACACCGAGGAGAGTGGTGGCGATTGGGCAAAATTTGCGGACGACACGCCCCTCAAGCAGAAAGCCCGCATGATGATGCTCATGGTAACCGCCCTCAACAAGAATTATTTTGCCGGCCAGCGCATGGTCACTTGCTGGACGTGCCACCAGGGCGCCCCGAAACCCCGTACCATTCCGCTTTTCTCGGTTCAGTACAGCGAAACCTGGGATGCGGAGCCGGATGAAGTTGTTGAAACCTCCGGACCGGCAGCGGTCGATCAAATCCTGGCCAAATATATTCAGGCCCTCGGCGGGACCCAAAACGTCTCCAATCTGAAGAGTTTTGCCGGCAAGGGCACCTACGAAGGTTTCGATACGGGTTATGAAAAAGTTCCCGTGGATATTCTTGCCAAGGCCCCGGACCAGCGCGCCACGATCGTGCACATGCGCGATGGCGATGGCACAACCACTTTCGACGGCCACTCCGCCTGGCTCGCGGCGCCGGAAAGGCCTCTGCCCCTGATTGAGATCACGGGAGGCAGCTTGGATGGCGCCAAGATAGAAGCGACGTTCTCTTTCCCCACCCAAATCAAGCAAACACTCATCGACTGGCGGGTCGGTTCGGCAATGGTCAACGATAAAGAGACGCAAGTCTTGCAGGGCAGGCTCACCCAGAAGGGATTGCCCGTAAAATTGTACTTCGATCCTGCCTCGGGACTGCTGCTGCGGTTAGTCTACTATGCGAATACACCCGTCGGCACCGTTCCCACCCAGATCGATTACTCCAACTACCGCGACGTCTCCGGCGTCAAGATGCCCTATCACTGGACGGTCACCTGGACGGATGGGCGCTCAACCATTGATTTGAGCGAACTGCGCTCGAACGTCCCGATTGATGGAGCCAAGTTCGCAAAGCCTGCTCCCGCAACCACCAAGACGGCAAGCCGGTAAATCGCCTCGCCCGCCTGCAGGGCCTCGCGTGCAGGGCGCACGCGCAGAAAAAAGTGTGGCGCGGCTTGTCCGCGCCACAGTGACGACTTTTCACAGAGATTAAGGGATCCGAACGCCCGTGCCTCGCGCTAAGGTTTCTGCGCGGCCGCTGGTGTGGGCTTAGCGAACTTCGCTCCATCAACCGCCACGTTCGCTTGTATGGATGTCAGGTCCGTGGTTGACCGCCCGTCCGTCCACGTCGTTACCAAATGGAATGGCATTTTCACTCCTGAAACGTCGCGATAATCCGAGTAATCGATTTGCGTAGGGATCAAGCCCAGCACGGTATCGGTGTAGCGAACCAGCCGAATCAGCAGGCCCGACTTTTTGTCGAAGTAGAACTTAACGGGAGTATTGTTAGCGCCAGTTCCTTGGACAACGTCCACCGGATTGTCGTCCACCCGGGATGGCGGAAAACCTGTTTGCCAGTTTTTCAGCAGCTTTTTGATTTGCACGGGGAACCCCAGAGCCGCATCCAGCTCAGCGCCTTCCCGCTCCCCATTGGTCAACTCCAACACCGGCAGCGGCAAGAATGTTCCCGCCGAGGTGTTCCAGGCATTCCGGCCATCGAAGACCCTGATGTTGTCTCCTGCGCCCTCATGTAGTGAACCCAGATGTACGAACATGGCCCTTTGATTCGGCGCTTTGGCATAAATATCCACCGGCACATGGTCGTCGGACGTGTCGAAGCCCTCGTATGTGCCGTGAGCCACAAAGCTATTGATCGTGGCGAGCCGCTCGGCCCCGCCGAGCGCCTGGATGTACTTCTCAAAAAGCTGATCGGCGGAAAGCGGGTTGGGAATAGGAGTGGGAGGAATTTCAATTTCGTCCGGGTCGTCTGGGAGAGGAGTGCTGTACTGGTCGGCCAAGCTCGGTGTCACCTTGGGACGGGTGTCGCCGCGGTGGCACGAATAGCACGTCACTTCGCGCTTTCCCCCGAAATTAGCCTTGTTGAAAGCGTCCACCATGAGAATCATTCGCCGCGTCATCTGCTTTCTGGGGTTGTCTAACGCGAAAGCCGCCGAACTGCTGGTGTCGTGGCATTCCGAGCAATTCAGGCTCAAGGCTGCGGCGATGAACCCCATCGTCCCCATGAACTGATCGACCGTAAGTCCCTTAAGAACCTGGATGTTCTTGAATACGTCGTCCGCCATCGGCGGTTTTTCGGCTGGCCCCGCCTGCGCGCTGGCAGACGCTGCAGTCAATACACAAATCAATACGACTTGCGTGGCGGCAAAAACCCTCCGCCTCCCTGCGCTCTTCATGTTCTCTCCGACTGATTTGCTAGTTGACTTGCCGATGGAACCGTCCTTGACCTGGTGCATTCGAGACATAGCCCTTCCCTTGGGTGAAAATGTCGCCGCCCGCGGTTGCGTATCCTACCATGGAATCGGCGCATGGCTTTCCCCGCATTCGGCCGCAAACGAAGTCGCCGAGAACCGGCCGAACCACTTTGTCAGGATACTTGACTTCTCCCTAACTCCTTGGGCACGGCGGGTTTCCCCCTGAAGCACGCCGCGCGTGCTTCTCAGATTTCGGCTTGACATTAAGGTCGCCTTAGCTTAAAAGTGCCTGTCTAGCGTGTCTACTCTCAGAGGAGCATCGTTCATGCCACATAGGCTCAGGGGTGCTGTAATTCTTGTTGCTGTATTCTTCGCAAGCGTTCCCGCATTCGCTCATCACGGTTACGCTACGGAGTTCGATATCACGAAATGCGAAAATTTGAAGGGTACTCTCTCGGGCGTCGAGTGGGAGAACCCACACGCTTTTTTTCATATAGATGTGAAGGATTCGGACGGCAAGGTAAATACGTGGAGGCTTGAAACCATCTCCCCGAATAGCCTCAAGCGGTCGGGCACAACCAGAGAAGATGTGCTGAGTAACGTTGGTAAGCCCGCTGTTGCAAGGATATGCCCCACCAAGGCTGGCGGTACTCCGTACAAGGGCACTGCCGAGTTCTTCAAGCTAGGCGATGGCCTGCTCCGCATCGTTGGTCAGAACATTGAAAATCTGACCCCCGAAGACCTGCACTTCGATAACTAACTTTAAGAACAACGTGGTGCCTTGACCGTCGGGGACTGTGTGGGATTGTGGATGCGCACCTCAAAGGAGAATTTGGAAATGACGGGATTAGAGATGGAGAGGCGTTTCGGGCGTTGCGTAATGATGGCTGGATCGGTTCTGGCGGTTTCGTGGTTCCTCATCGCGCCCGCTTTTGCGCAGGCGCCTCCCCCAGGATCGGTGGGAAAAGTAACGGAGCATACATCGGCCGGCTCCGAGAACTGGCATAGGCTGCCGCCGGGCGGACCCGCTCCCCGGACCGCGCAGGGCCATCCGGACCTGTCTGGCGTCTTTTTTCCAAACGCCGCGGGAAGACAGGTTCAGAGGGCTTACCCGATCGATCCCGAGGCGCGTCGGCAATATGACCCCAAGGTGACGCCGGAGTTGAAGCCGGACCTTAAGCCGGGTGCACAGGAAAAGTACAAGCAGGTCCGCATGTACGGTGAGTGCACCCTTCCGAGCACTCCAGGCACGTTGTTGCAGGAAAACAGCCTAACGTGGCCTATCCAGTTCGTGCAAACCCCAGACCGGATCGTGATGATGATCGAATATCCCATGGACTTTCGCATCATTCATACCGACGGCCGCCCCCATCCCAAAGATCCCGATCCCACATTCAATGGCAATTCGATTGCCCACTGGGACAAGGACACGCTGGTCATCGATACGGTCGCTCTCGACGTTCGCGTCCCGAATTTCGGAGGGTGGTGGCATAGCGAAGACGAGCACGTAGTCGAGCGCATCACCCGCCCGTCGAAGAACTACATCGTCTACCAAACCACCATCGACGATCCCATGGTTCTCAATAAGCCTTGGACCTCCGCACCCCGCGAATGGTCTCTGTCCGTCGTTCCCGATGACGATCTGGACGAATTCTTTTGCACCACCAACGAAGAGCCCCAGGAATGGCAAAAAGAGGGCCACCCGCAAACGAACTTTTAGGCCTAGCTCGTTCCGTCTACCCGCGCGGCTTGGCCTCCTAAAGAGCTAAGCCGCGCGAACCATTTTTGGCGGCTTCACCGCGGGCAGTCCCTCGTTCGGTCTTTATCTCTGCAAAAAACGTTTCGCCGATGAGTTTCCCAACCGTCCCGAGAGGATCGTAGCGAACGACTGTCGGCGCAGTGATACCGCACAGCGACACCGTACAGTGGTACGGATGATTGTGTAAGGGCGACGGGGCGTCGCCGATGCGGGGCGAGTTACTTGGCGGCTGCCGAGGGCGCTACTTCGCTCACTTCTTTCATCGACGGCAACTGCCCCGCGTCCCAGCCGCCGCCGATCGCTTCGATCAATTGCACGCTGGCGGTCATCTGGTTTCGGCGCAAATTCACCGCCGCCTGCTGGTTGGTCAGCAATGTGGTTTGCGCCGTGATGACGTTGAGATAGGGATCGATCCCCGCCTGATAGCGCTGCATGGCCAGTAGCAAATTTCTCTGCGCCGACGTGACCGCCGTATCCTGCTGCTTGATCTCCTGCGACAGGATTCGCAACGCCGCCAGATTGTCCTCCACCTGCTGAAAAGCGGTCAAAACCGTCTCTCGGTAATTCGCCACGCTGCGGTCATACGACGCCCGATATTGCTGCACGGTCGCGCGCCGCAACCCGGCGTCGAACAGCGTCTCAGCCAGGGCTGGTCCGGCGGACCAGAATCGGCTGGGCCAGGTGAACCACGTGGCCGGCGATACGTTCGACAAACCGGCCGACGCGCTGAGCGTCACCGTGGGATAGTAAGCCGTTGTTGCCAGGCCGATCTGCGCGTTGCCCTGCGCCATCAGCCGTTCCGCCGAAGCCACGTCGGGCCGCCGCTCCAGCACTTCCGACGGCACCCCGAAGGGAATCGCCGGCGGATTCGCCCGCAGCGGCGCCACCGGCAGCGAAAACGTGGACGCCGGCTGCCCCACCAGCAGCGCCATGGCGTGCTCGAATTGCGCCCGCGCAATCCCTAGGTCCGTGGCTTGCGCTTGTGTGGCCTCCAGTTGTGTCTCCGCTTGCGCTACCGCCTCGTCCGAGGCAATCCCAGCGTTGAACTGGATCTGCGTCAGCTCCAGCGAATCCTGATACGCCGCCACGGTCTGTTCGAACAACTCCTCCAGCGCGTCCTGTGCGCGGATTTCGAAATAATTCACCGCTACTTCCGCCTGCGCCGTCAGCCGCACATTTTCCAGGTCTGCCGCGCTCGCCTGGGCCGCCGTGGCATTCTCCAGGAACGTATTGCGCACCCGCCCCCAGAAATCCGGCACCCAGGAAGCGTCAAAGGGAAGCGAGTAATCCGTGAACGACTTCAGGCTGAAACCCGAACTCGACGACGAGCCGCTCGACACTCCGCCGAATTCTCCCAGCGACGGCCGCGAATTCGTGATCGCCGGATTGGCCGTCAACGTCGGGTAGTATTGCGCCCGCGCTTGCCTCACCAGCGCTCGCGCTTCGAGGTAGCTTGCCGCCGCCGCGGCGATATTTTGGTTAGAGACGCTCACCTGCTCTTCCAGGCTGTTCAGACCGGGGTCGCCGAAAATCTCCCACCATTTGCCGCGCAACGTCCCGTCGCTGGGCTGCGCTTGTTTCCATCCGTCCGTGTCCTTCAAGTTCTCCGGCGTCAGCTCCTTGTAAGCGGGAGGCGCCGCCACCGAGGGCTTCGCGTACTTCGGCCCCACCATGCAGCCCGCCAGAAACATCGAGCAGACGCCTGCGACGCCAATCCCAAAACGCACCACGGCCTTTGCGCGCATCGCTTCCTTTTCGGTTTTAGGATTCAGACGTGCTCCGCCGGCCCCAAATGTCCAGCCGCACCCGCGCGCGCTCTCAGTCATGGGCGGCGAGGCTTTCCACCGCATGCGCCGTCTGCGGCGCGCGCCCTCGGTTGGAACGGAAGAAGCTGGTGCGATCCAGCACCTTCTCCTGAAACTCTTCCAGATAGAGGTAAATTGCCGGCGTGATGTATAGCGTGATGAATTGCGAAACGATCAGTCCGCCCACCACCACCAGCCCCAAAGGACGCCGCGACGCCCCGTCCGCGCCTACTCCCAGGGCGATGGGCAAAGCCCCCATCAGCGCGGCCAGCGTGGTCATCATGATGGGTCGGAATCGCTCCATGCTGGCGTCGTGGATCGCTTGCGTGTCCTCGATTCCCTGCTCCACTCGTTGCTGCGCGAAATCCACAATCAGAATTCCGTTCTTCTTCACGATGCCCATCAGCATGAACATCCCGATGAACGCGTAGAGCGAGGCTTCCGCGTTGAAGAGCCACAGCGTCAATAAGCCTCCCACCAGCGCTACCGGCAGCGAAGAAAGCACGGTGATCGGGTGCAGGTAGTTCTCGTAGAGGATCGCCAGAATCACGTACATGACGAATACGGCCAGCGCCATCAGGATCGTCAGACTCGTCACCGTGTCGCGGAAGGTCAGCGCCTGGCCTTGCAAGCTCCCCCGCACGTCGATTGGCAGGATTTGCTTGGCCGTGTCTTCCAGGAACTGCGTGGCTTGCCCGATGGCGTAGCCGGGCTTGAGGTTGAAAAATATGGTGACGCTGGTGAACTGATTGATGTGGTTGACGGCTTGCGGCCCCAGGATCGACGACCACTGCGTCACCGCCCGCAGCGGCACCATGCGCTGGCCGTCGTCGCTCTTGATGTACAGCAGATTCAAATCCTGCGGATCGGCGCGGTCGATATCCGCCACTTCCAGGATCACCTGGTATTGATCGTTGGGCCGCTTGATCAGATAGGTGTAGTTCTGCGAATAGGCGTTATGCAGCAGTGTGAGGATGCGCGCTTCAGACACGCCGTACAATTTGGCCTGGTCCCGCAGAATATTCACCTGCAGGTTGGGCGTGTGATTGAAGAGATCGGAGTTCACAAACAGAAATCCTGGATACCCCCGCATCTTGCCGATCAATTGTTCGGCCGATGAATACACCTGGGCGGGATCGATGCCGGAGAGTGAATAAGCGAATTGCCCCTGCAGGTCCGCCGTCGCGCCCGTGCTGATCTCCAGCACCGGGTTCGGCTGCAAAAATGTCAGCAGTCCCGGCACCCTGGAGTTGATCGCCCCCATGAGCTGGGCGGAAACAGCCAGGATCGGCGGCCGCTTGTCGGGATCTTTCAGAATCGCCAGCAGCAGGCCCTGGTTCGAAGGAAAGAAAGCGCTGTTTGCGGACATGGTGAAGGTCATGTCCACAGCCGGATTAGCATGTAGCGCCTCTTCTGCCTGCAACTGATACTGGCGCATCTGCTCCGGCGACGAGCCCTCTTGCGCCACGAATACCCCGCGGACAAAGGAGCTGTCGCCGATGGGCAAGAACGCCTTGGGCACGATGTAGAAAAGGTATCCGGTCCCAGCCAGGCAAATTACCCAGATCAATGCCGAAACCCAGCGCTGCCGAAGGAAAAACCACAGTGTCTCGCCATACACCTTCAGAACGCGCCGCTCGATGCCTCCGGTCACGCGCTCCATCCACGTCTTCTTCGCGCCGGCGCCCCGCCGGCCCAGCAGCCTCGAGCACATCAGCGGTGTAAGCGTCAGCGAAACAATTCCACTGGCGAAAATGGACACGATAATCGTGATCGCGAATTCGCGGAAGATGCGCCCCACCAGTCCCGTCATGAACACCAGCGGAATAAATACCGCGGCCAGAGAAATGGTCATGGCCAGGATGGTAAAGCTGATCTCCCTGGCCGAATTCAGCGTGGCCTCCAGCGCGCCCTGTCCCGTCTCCATCAGCCGCACCGTATTTTCCAGAAACACGATGGCGTCATCCACCAGGAACCCGATCGCCAGCGTGAGTGCCATCAGCGAGAGGTTATCCAGGCTGTACCCCAAAATATTCATCACCAGGAAGGTCAGCAGCAGCGATAGCGGCAGCGCGATTGCCGGAATCAGCGTGTCGGTGGCCCGCCCCAGAAACAGGAAAATAACCATCACCACCAAAACAAACGCGATCCCCAGCGTCTCCTTCACGTCTTCCACGCTGTTCACGATCGTTAACGAGCGATCGTAAATCGGTATCAACGCCACGGAACTAGGCAGCGTCGCCCGGATGCTCGGCACGGCAGCACGTACTTCCTTGGCCACCTCCACGGCGTTGGAACCGGCTCGCCGAAAAACCGACACAACCACCGTCGCCGACGGCACCTGCTGCCCGCGCAGCCAGAACCTCATGTTGATTCGTTCGTCCTGCACGCTGTCGGTCGCCTTGGCGATGTCTTTCAGATAGACCGGCGCTCCCTTGTTCTGGCTGACGATCAGGTTTTCGTAATCCTCGGCCTTGCTCAACTGTCCTTGCGGCTGCACCAGGAAGGTCCGATGTTGGCCGTCGAATTGGCCCGCGCCCGTGTAGGCCGTGCCATTCTTGATGGCGTCATTCAGATCGTCGATAGTGATATCGCGGCTGGCCATGGCCGATGGATCCGCTTTGATCCGCACCGCCGACTGCGTCCCGAAAACAGCCACTTGGCTCACGCCCGGCAAAATGCTCAAGCGCTCGCCCACCTGCGTATTGGCGTAATCGTAGAGCTGCCCCTCGGTCACCGTGTCGCTGGTAAGACCCACGTAGATGATCGGCTGATCGTTCGGATTTGTTTTCGTGAATGTCGGAGGAGCCGGTAAGTCCACCGGCAGCTTCGCTGTAGCCTGGCTGATCGCTGCCTGCACATCCGTCGCGGCGGCGTCGACGCTCTTGGAAAGATTGAATTGCAGCACGAAGCTGGTGTGCCCCTCGCCGCTATTCGACGTCACCTCTTCCAGCCCCGGAATCTGCATGAACTGGCGTTCCAGCGGCGTGGCCACATTGTTCGCCATGGTCTCTGGCGTGGCTCCCGGATAACCCACGGAAACCTGAATCACGGGATAGTCCACCGCCGGCAAATCGTTCACCGGCAGATTGAGGTAAGCCATCACGCCGAAGAGGATTGCCGAGGCCGTCAGCACCACCGTCATTACTGGACGGCGCACAAATAATTCAGAAAAATTCACTCTACCGTCCTCTCAGCTCTTGCCCTTACCGGAATTGCTTGAATTGCTGGACTCGGAAGATTTCCTCGGGGGAGCGGGATCGGAAGTTTTCGCCGCCGGATGTCGGAAGATTTCGAAGTAGGATCCAAAGAAGTCGCGCCAGGAGCGCCGCCCGCCTCTTGCACGTGCACCTTGGCGCCCGGCATGAGCGTCAGCTGGCCCGTCACCACCACGCGCTCGCCGTCGGCCACGCCCTTGGTCACCACCACGTCCTCTCCCTGGCGTTGCCCCTGCGTGATGAGACGCAGTTCCACCGTATCATTCGGCTTCACCACGTACACGTAAGGACCCTGCTGGCTAATCTGCGTGGCCTCGCTCGGAACCAGCACCGCGCCCTTGCTCGTCGCCAGCACCAAAGTCACGTTCACGAATTGTCCCGGCCAAAAATGGTGATCGGCGTTGGGGACTGTGGCCCGCAAGTTCACCGTGCCGGTGGCATTCTGCACGTTGTTATCCAGGAACGTCAGCTTTCCATCGCGCGCCCGCTTCGGATCGTCGGACGGAATGCGCACCAGGGTTTTCAGCGACCCCCTGGCCAGCTCTCGCTGCACTTCGGGAAGATCTCCCTCGGTGACGGTGAAATCCGCATAGATCGGGTCCATGCGCTGGATCAAAAGCAGCCCCGTCGTGTTCGTTTGCACCACGTTGCCTACGTCCACCAACCGCGCGCCTGCGCGCCCGTCGATCGGCGAACGAATGTAGCAATACTCCATGTTCAGCTTGGCGTTTTCCACCGCGGCTTCGGCGGCCTGCACCTGCGCCTCATCCACAGCCACCGTGTTCTTCCTTGTCTCCATGTCCATCTGCGTAACCGCGCGCGTATTGGCGATGCTTGCGTACATTTTCAGCTGCGTATTCGCCAGGTCCAGCGCCGCCTTGCTTTCCGCCAGTTGCGCCTGGGCCGAGTCCAGTTGCGCCTGATAGGGCCTCGGATCGATCGTGAAGAGCAGTTGGTCCTTCTTCGAGTTCGGCGCCATCCTCGAAATCCCGCTGGATGATGCGCCCCGATATCTGCGGCGTCACGGTTACCGATTCAAAAGCCCCGCTCCGTCCGATCTCTTCCAGATAGACGGGCACGTCGCGTGCCGTGGCCCGCGCCACCGTCACCAGCGGCGCAAATTGCGGCGGCGGCACCGCGGCTTGCGTGCTCTTTTTGGCGCACCCCGATAGCGCCAGCAAAACCGCCAGCGCCGGAATCATCCCCACCGCTCTCGTCCATTTCATCTAAAGCTCTGCTCCCAGCAAAAGTCCGGCATAGCTCTCCTGAACCGGCTGCCCGAGGAATCGTGACTTGCGTTATCCCAGGCGGAAAAACGCGTATGAGAAGTCCAACGCGCCATGTGAATTTGATCACCCATTGTACAGCGGATGCGTCCCTCCGTCGCTTTCCTTGCCGTTAACTCGCCAGCAACGAGCTTAAGCTGCCCGATTATCGCGCCGAACCCCGCTTTATTGTTCAGGCCGCTCAGCGCACCCATTGAGCCGCCCATATAGCCGAGGTTAAGCCAAGGTCAAGCCGCCCTTCAGCAGAACAGTTGGATGACCGCCCCGCCCCAGTTGGCACACGCTTGGCACACGCCTGCGCGAGGTCCCACCGTAAGCTATCATTCTCCGATGGCGCGCAAACTCCGAAAAATCAGCCCTTCGCCCCTGAAAGTAAAGACGGCTAAGCTGCCGCCCCAAAAAACGGCGCCGCACACTCCCGAAACTCGGCTTCTAGCGGTCTCCAACTCGCGCTCCTTCCCCGGTTTGCCCCAACCGCCGCCAAGCGCCGTCCATCGCATCTTCCTTCTCTCCCCTGCCAACGTAAGCGGCGTCCGCGCCAAGCTGATTCTCCGCGAGAACGCGACTTTCCCTCTCGCCCTTCGCCTCCGCGAAGGTGGCTTGTCCCTCGGAGAGAGTTTCTCCTTCATCAGTGGTCTTTATTTTCGCGGCAAGCTGGCCTATGCCCGGGCGTTCGCGCAGCCTCCGCCCCATGCACAGGGCGCGCGCGGCGCCATGGTAATCACGGCCTGCGGCGGCTTGCTTCCCGCCGAAACTCTGGTCACGAGAGAAGAGTTGTGCAAAATCTCCTCCGCTTCGGTCTCTTTGTCCGAAGCCCGCTACCGCTTTCCTCTCGAGCGCGACGCTTGTTTGCTCGCGGATGCGGTTGGCCCGCGCTGCGAGGTGGTCCTGCTCGGCAGCATCGCCACGCCAAAATACGTCGAGCCTTTGCTGAAGATTTTCGGAGAGCGCCTGCTCTTTCCCGCCGAATTTGCCGGCCGCGGAGATATGAGCCGCGGCGGCCTCATGCTTCGTTGCGTTCAGAGCGGCGTGCAGCTCAACTACGTTCCCGTCGCCACGGCCAATCGCCATGGCGCCCGTCCCCCTAAACTCCCACCGCTGCACAAAGTTTCTCGCCCGGCTTGATTCCCCCTGCCGGATTGCCGAAGAATCTTTTGGCGGCCGTGTAAATCAAATCATCGAATAAGAGGGAGCCAAAAGAAGGCGCGCATGGGAACCCCAGCCTCAACCGCAACCGCCCCGGTAACTCACCTGCAGGAAATGTCTTTTTGGCAGCGCTGGCTGCACCATCCCGAAACTCTTCGCGTGCACCGCGCCGTTTTCCAGGTTCACTTATGGTTGGGTATGCTCGCAGCCATTTACGTCACGGTCATGAGCCTAACCGGTAGCATGCTTGTGTTTCGCAACCAACTGGAGTCCTCGGCCGCTCCCGATTCGATGAGGTTTCGAGCCGTCGAGTGGATTGTAAATTTCCACGAGAATCTGCTCTCGGGAGATGTGGGACGCCGGCTGAACGGTGTCGGGGCCGTCGCATTCTTTTTGATCTGCCTTACCGGAGCCGTCGTATGGTGGCCGGGAATCGTGCATTGGCGGCGCAGCCTGACCATAAATTGGCGATCGAGTCTTGCGCGGGTGAATTGGGACCTGCACAACGCGCTGGGCGCATACGCTTTCCTCTTTCTCGCGGTATGGGGACTCTCTGGAATCTATTTCGCGTTCCCGGAGTTGTCTTATCCCTTGGTCGATGCCGACCCCTCGAATACATCTAAGTTCTTTCGCTTCGCCAATGAGGCCCTGGGGTGGTCCACCAATCTGCATTTCGGCCGGTTCAGCTGGGCCACCGAAACCTTATGGACGCTCATCGGCCTGGTCCCCGCCGTGCTCGTTTTCACCGGCGTCTTCATGTGCTGCCACCGCATCTTCATCCGCAAAGGCGCTCCCCTGCCGAGGTAAGTAGCTGCGCCTAAACTGAACGGTAGTTTGTGGGCAGCCACTCTTGGCTGTGCTCCCAGATCACGGAAACGCACTTCACAGCAACTTCAGCGCCGAGCGGTTCTCCCGCTTCACCTGCTTCATCGTGCAGTCCCTTGGCGCTTTCTCCGGCCGCCATCGCTCAAATTTCGTCCCGTGCCGAAACCTTCCTCCCGTGAAATGGTCGAACTCCACCTCGGCCACAAGTTTCGGCGCCAGCGGCTGCCATTCCATCGATCGCTTGGTGCTCCAACGGCTCGGGCCGCCCGGCGCTTTGCCCGTAAATCCCGGCGGCTTGACCAGCCCTTCGAGTCGCTTCGTCAGCGCCGCGCGATCCTCCCGATGAATCGACGACGTGAACCCGACGTGATCGAGAAGCCCCTCTTCGTTGTACAAACCCAGCAGCAGCGAACCCACCAGCGGCTCCTTCTCCAGATAACGAAACCCGCCCACCACGCAATCCGCCGTGCGCCGCTTCTTGATTTTCTGCATCCCGGTGCGCTCGCCCGTTTGGTACGGCAGATCGTCGCGCTTGGCTACGATTCCGTCGAGCCCCACGCCCATATGAAACCATTTGCGCGCCACGGACACGTCGTCCGTTTTCGGCGAGAGCCGAATCGTTCCACTTTCGTCGTCGGTAAAATAATCTTTGGCGAATCGCTCCAGGCGCTTCCGCCTTTCCTCCAGCGGCCGCTCCACCAGCGACCGTCCCCGCTCGTCCACCAGCAGATCGAACACGATAAATACGCAGGGCGTCTCGCGGCTCAGTTTCGCGATCCGGCTCGCCGCCGGATGAATGCGCATCAGCAAACGATCGAACGAAAGGCTCCCCTCCGCCGGTATCACGATCTCGCCGTCCAGAACGAATCGTTTCGCCCCCAGCCGCAAAAGCGCCGCCGTCAATTCCGGAAAGTAGCGCGTCAGGGGCTTCTGCGATTTCGATTCCAGGTCCACGCGCGCCCCATCGCGAAAAGCCAGGCAGCGGAACCCGTCCCACTTGGGCTCGTAATGCCATTGGGGCCCCTCCGGCAGCTCCGATTCCGGCATCGCTTCCATCGGCCGATACGTTCTCGAAAGCGGCAGGCTCATAGGAATCGCTCCAACTCCACCCGCCCGCGTTCCCCCAGCAAAGGCAGCCATAAATCGCCCAGCTTCCTCAAACGCTGCGGCACGTTCTTCATCGTGAAATCCTCGATTCGGACTCCGCGCTCTATCTCCTCCCAGCTCACCGGAGTCGAGACCGTGGCCGCCGCTTTTGGCCGCACCGAATACACCGAAGCCAGCGTGCGGTTCCACGCATTCTGGTTGTAGTCCACGAGCACTCGCCCCGCCGGGCGCTTCGCCACCCGATATTCGGCGGTCACAGTGAGCGGATGCCTTCGCTCCAGCTCCTTCGAGAAGGCCTTCGCGAATCTCCACACGTCCTTCTGCTTCGGCCCGCGCACGATCGGAACATACACGTGAACCCCGCGCGATCCCGTCGTCTTCGCGTAGCTCTTGATCTTCAGCTCGGCGAGCGCGTCTCGCACCAGCAGCGCCGTTTGCAACACCCGATTGAACGATGTGTCCGGCGTCGGATCGAGATCGAAATGCAGATAGTCCGGCCGATAAACATCGTCGCAGCGCGCGTACCACGGATTCAAATCAATGCACCCGAGGTTCACGGTCCACAGCAGAGAGGCCTGGTCCCGCACCACCGGAAAGCCAATCACATTGCCCGACGCGTGCTCGATCGAGCAAATGGAGATGAAATCCGGCCGCGGCTCCGGCGCCCGCTTCATGAAAAAGAACGGCCCGTGAATCCCATTCGGATAGCGCTTCATCACCATGGCCCGGTCTTTCAGGTGCGGCAAAAGCCATGGCGACACGTCGAGGTAATATTGCAGCAGATCGCGTTTGGTCAGCCCCAGCTCAGGCCAGAAAATCTTTTCCAGGTTCGTGAGGTGGACTCTTCCGCCTTCAGCTTCAAATTGTGTCTCGGAGACATCGCGCGGAATCTCGGCACGCTGGACTTTCGCGGCCCGCGCGGACAATACCTCCGCATCTCCGCGCCCTCGCGCACGCCGGCCTCTGCCTAGACTCCGCTCTTTTGCCTGAATCTTTCGTTTGCGAGATCTGCTCGAGCGCACCATGGCATCACACTCTCCGCTATCGCTTCTTCCGCTTCCCGTTGCGCTTCGCCGCCTGCATGCCGCGTCTAACGATCTCCATCGCCTGACCCGGTTTGGCCTCCTGAGCAGCCATACTACTGTGATTCGGCGCGCCCCTGCGTGGATTCTCGAGGCTCCGCCCGCAAGCATGTCCCCAAGGGTTGTCAGGCTTACTAAGAGGAAGATTAAGGGAAGACCAGAAGAAGAATTGACGGACCAATCGGCGAAGTCCGAGTGTGCCTACAACTTTGCAATCTTAATTCGTGCCATTCCTGAGCTGCGCCAGCCAATTCTCCAGAATCTGCTGGTGCGCCGGTTCCATGGACGCGAACCGAACTCCCATCCCCGTCGTTCGCGTATCCGCCACCTGGCCCAGCGCCACGAATGTGGTTCCGCGATGAGTAATTCTCATCCGTATTCGTGTTCCGCGAGCAAAGGAAACGCCTGTCTCGATGAAGCAGCCGAACGTGCTCAAGTTTCCCGTGCGCGCAATGAGCTGCCTCTCCGAGTCGAGATCCACCACCTCGACCCGCGCGACAAAGGCGTGACGCATGGCGCGATGCTGTTCGGCCTTCATAACCGTCTCTTAAGTCTAAATTATGAACCTCTCTGCCCATTCGTTGGGCCCAGATGGCCTGGATGTGTCTTTTCTTTACATGGCGCCTATACATGCCGCCTTTCTCAATCGCTGAGGCCTACTCGCTGGCCTAGACGGTATACATCATGTCGGCTGCAGCCTTTTCCCATGCCTCAATTTTCACCCGCACGCTCTTACTTCGCGCGTACAGCAATCCTTTCTGTCCCGTAAGGCACTGGGCTGATTGGTGCTGCTGGCCGCCAACCATAATCTCGCTTCTGCGAAGTACAGGAAGTACACGAACTACACGAACCACAAGTGGAAAGGAGGCCTCATGCAGGAAAGCTCACTTAAGGGACTCTATCTCAAGGAATTGCGCGACATTTATGACGCCGAAAAGCAGATCACCAAGGCCCTCCCCAAGATGGCCAAGGCCGCTTCTTCCAGCCAGTTACGCCAAGGCTTTGAAATGCACCTCGACCAAACCAAAAACCACGTCACCCGCCTCGAGCAGATCTTCGAAGCGCTGGACGAAAGCCCCAAAGGCGAAAGCTGTGATGGAATGAAGGGCCTTCTCGAGGAAGGCAGCGAAGTCATGGAAGAGGACCTCGATCCCGAAGCCCTCGATGCCGCCCTCATCTCCGCGGCCCAGCGCGTCGAGCATTACGAAATAGCCGCTTACAGCTCGCTGCGCACCTGGGCCAACGTTCTTGGCGAGAAGCAAGCCGTTTCCTTGCTCCAGGAGACTTTGGACGAAGAGAAGGAGACCGATCAGAAGCTCACGCAGTTGGCGGAAAAGGTCAACGTCAAAGCCGCTGCGGCGGGTGGCCGCTAGCCGCCCGGTCCTGAGGACCTGAAGCTCAGCTTTCGCGGGATTCCGCTCGTCCGCGCCGCCCGATGGGAGTAGGCTCGGGCGAGCGGATCTCCGCGTTGCGCGCGATCCTTCTGCCAAGCTCCCGCGCCACCAGGCTGTTCAGGCGTTGCGCCAGCGGTTCCAGCGACTCTCGCAACTCGCTCGCGCCTTTCGTTTCCTCTTTAATTCGGCCCGCGTCGAAATCAGATGTCACTTCCAGGCAAAGGTTTATCGCCCGGCGTATTCTCTCGCCTACCAGCCAGGCGTCGGCGCTCTCCTCGTCTCCCAGCATCTGCCGTTCGCGCGCCTGCTGCACCGATCCCGCGATCGCCTGCATGTACTCGACCGTGTCCCGGAACTCCTTCAGCAGCCGCGGCTCAATCCCCTGCAAGCGCAGATTCTTTTCCAGCTTTTGCAGCTCCACGCCGGCCTTCTTCACTTGCAGGCTCACGCCCCAGAAGCCTTCGTTCGGCGTGGTCAGCTCAACCACAATTCCGTGCGCCACGCCTTCCCGCGAGTTCGGCGTCGCCAGCACCCGCGCCTCCATCGTCTGCGCCGAGAGAAAATTCGTCAGCGCCACCCGCGTTCCGATCTCCGGATAGTTGACCATCTCCAGCAGGCCGCCGTGCGCGTTCACCTGCCTGGCCACCGCCTCTTCCTTCATCGGGACGCCGTCCGGTCCTTTCCAACTGGCTTCCAGTGGAACACTCACCGGAAATCGCGTCTCTTTCCTGCGCTCTAATTTGCTGCCGTCTGCCGCGGTTGGACGTCTTGCCATTGAAGGGGCCCTCTTTCCACGCATATTTCTGGCACACCTGTCGGCCCGATTTGGCAAAAGGGCCGCTGGTACACCCGAAGGAACAGCTTAGGGAACGCCATCAGCCAATACTACTGTCCTAAAGGACAGTAGCTCTATAAAACAACATCACGTCTTTTTTTAGGGCGCGTGTCACGCGCCGTTCGCGCGCGCGGCAGCCTTAAGAAGTTCTGTTACCTCTTCGTCCGTGGTTTGCCCGAACTCCCGATACCACTCGCCCACGGCATGAAAATCCTCGGGCGTGCGCGCGCATACAATCTCATCCACTTCCGCCGCCAGTTCCGCGCAGGACGAAGGCGCCGCCACCGGCACCGCTACGACAATCTTCGCGGGCTGCCTCTTTCGCAGCGCCTTCACCGCCGCCCGCATTGTCGATCCCGTCGCCAACCCGTCGTCCACCAGGATCGCTGTCCGGCCTCGGAACTGCGGCTCCGGCCGATCGTCGCGATACTCCCTCTCTCGCCGTAGTAGCTCGCGCTCTTCGCACGCGGCTACCTCACTGATGACGTATGCCGGGATGCCCAACTGTTCGACCACCGCGCGCTCCAGGACCAAAACTCCGCCGCTGGCAATCGCCCCCATGGCCAGCTCCTCGTGCCCGGGCACTCCCAGCTTGCGCACCACAAAAACATCCAGCGGAGCATGCAGCGCCCGCGCTACCTCAAAGCCCACCGGCACGCCGCCGCGCGGCAAAGCCAGAACGATCACGTCATCGCGGTTCGCGTACTCCGCCAATCGCTCTGCCAGTAATCGCCCCGCGTCCTTCCGGTCTCGAAACGAATAATCCATCGCCTCTTCCATTAGAGCCCCCAACTGCAAATCCCGAATGCGGGCTGTCATCCTGAGGGAACAACGGGACCGAAGCGCGCTTTGTGCGCTCCGGTCGCTTCTGCGGAGGATCTCTCTTCGCTCTTGACGGCGCCCCACTCTTCGCGCAGTTTGCGAAGGGTGGGAGCCGCCATTCGCGACGCAATCATCAGGTTGTGGGGCCGTTCACTCCGGGGCCCCCAGCACGCGCCGGTTCTGCGCGTGATGGGGCGTTCACACCGTCTTCGTCAGCCCGCCATCCAAATCAATCAGCGCGCCCTGCAATAGCCGGTTCTCGGGAGAAAGAATGAACGCCGCCAAACTGGCGATCTCCTCCGGCTCTCCGATTTTCACGATATTCGCGCGCCGCACCATCTCCCGCTGCGCCGCCTGCAGGTCTCCTCCCGTTTCCGCGGCCACGGACTTGATCCACCCCTGCAGCCGGTCGGTCCGAATATAACCGGGATTGATCGCGTTCACCTGCACGCCATCGCGAACCCCAACGTCCGCCAGCGCCTTGGTGAACGAAAGAAACGCGCCGTTCACCGCGCCGCCCAATGTGAACTCCGCGCCAGGCGTCCGCCCTCCCGTGCCAATGATGTTCAGCACCGCCCCACGCCGCTCCTTCAAGTGAGGCCACGCGGCCCGCAGCAGCCGCACGGCGCCAAAAAACTTCAGCGCGAATCCGTCCATCCAATCCGTGTCTGCAAGCTCCACGAATTCGCCGCGCTTGGTCGCGCCCGCATTGTTCACCACGATGTCGATCCCGCCATGCGACTCCACCGCCAGCCTCCAAAGCGCATCGACGTTCTCCGGATCGCGCAGATCGCCCGCAAATGTGGTCACTTCCCCGCCGGCTTTGCCGATTTCGTTGGCCGTGGCCGCCAGCGTCGCCGCATCGCGAGCCGCGATCACCACGTGCGCCTCCTCGCGCGCCAGTCGCATCGCGATGGCCCGCCCGATTCCCCGGCTGCCGCCGGTCACAATCGCGCACTTCCCCGCTAGCTTTCCGTTTCCCAAAGTTTTTCCCCTAGATGGCTCGCAATATCGTTCTGACTAAAGCACTCAACCGTTGTCAAAGGCGCGACGATTGGTTCGAAGGTTTGTAGCCCAGGGCGCCCGCCGCAGTTGCGGGGCCCTGGGGCCTTTTCTTCGCCCAATGCGTCGCATCCCGCGCCTATTACCGCCCGTTGTCATTCTGAGCGAAATGGCCGCCCTTTTCCTCGGACCGCCTTTCGGTCCGCGCGGCCATGCAGCCGAGGAATCTCTCTGCTCTTTTGGTCCGAAACCGAACCCCGAAGAACGAACCCTCCGCAACTATCCCCACACTCTCCGCGCGGTCTCCACCACCAGCCCCAGCTTCGCCCACTGGTCTTCTTCCGTCAGTAAATTCCCTTCCATCGTCGAAGCGAACCCGCACTGCGGGCTAATGGCCAGATTCTCGAGCGGCACAAATCGTGCCGCCTCCTCGATCCTCCTGGCCAAGACGTCGGCGCTTTCCAGTTGCGGCCGCTTGGTGCTGATCAGTCCCAGCACCACGATCTTTCCCTTGGGCACGAACCGCAGCGGCTCGAATGTCCCGGAGCGCTCGTCGTCATATTCCAGCAGGAAGCGGTCTACCTTCATCGTTCCGAAAAGCTTTTCCGCGATCGCGTCGTAACCGCCTTCGGCATACCAATGGCTGCGGTTATTCCCCCGGCAGAGATGAATCGCCAGGGTCACACCCTCGTGCCGCGCCGCATGGAAGCAGGCGTTGTCCGCGCGAATCGATTCCTCCAGCAACTCGTCCGGCTCGATTTTCATCTCCTTGCGAATCCATTCGCGCCATTTTTCGTCCATGAAGTAGCTATAGCGCGGCGCGTCGATCTGAATATATTTCACGCCTTCGCCCGCGAGCTTGGCCAGGTCCGATTTCATGATCGCCACGATATCCCACAGCAGCTCGGACGGCGTGTGATAGACCTTGTCCGTCACCCCGCGCTTATACGAAATCGCCGGAAATTGCGTCGCGCTCGGCAGCGTCATTTTGATCCCGCCGGGACTGTGCGCCTTTAAGTAAGGCAGTTCGTGTCCCGTCAAGGGGCGCACCTGCCGCAGTTTTTTCGTCACCACGCCCGCGACGCGGCTCACTGCCGCGTCCTGGGCTTCGGAAGCCTCCCACGTGCGCGTCACGCTGTCCCCGAGATCGAATCCCTCCACCGCGTCGGTAAAATCGCTCATGAAATTGCGTCGCCGCAATTCGCCGTCGGTGAAGATCTCGAAGCCCAGCTCTTTCTGCTTCGCCAGCACCCGCGTAATGTGGCGGTCCTCAAGTTCCCGAAGTTTTTGCTGATCTTTTCCGTCGCGCCGAGCTTCCAGCAACTCCGCCGGCCTCAAGAAGCTCCCCACGTGATCCGCTCGATATTGCCCCGCCATCTCTCGCCTCACATTCATTACCGTGCATGCACGTGCCATTCTGACCGGGACCGCCGCAAAGCTTTGCAGCTCGGGTCGCGCCTGCGCATTTTGCAGGCGAGACCTGAGGCTTTCGCCTGAGTATCCGCTTTTTCCTATCTTCCCTGGCGCTTCTGTTGCAGCAGCCCCTTCGCCCGCTGCGCCCCTGCCGCAACCAGAAAGCCCATCTTCGGATGCTCCGGCTCGAAATCCACGGGAAGCCCATTCTGCCGCAGCGCCTCCGACGTCATCGGTCCGATCGATCCCACCACGATGCCGCCGAACGCGCTCCGCAGTCTCTCCTCCAGTTGCGCCTGCGCCGCGATGCGCAAAAGATGCAGCACCTGCACCGAAGTCGTGAAGAACGCCACGTCAATTCGGCCGTCCACGATAGCCTGCACGCTCTCTCGCAGCGGACCGGTGTCCGCCGGAAGCGCCCACTCGTACACCGGCACGCGGGTTACGCTCGCGCCGCGCTCGCTCAATTCCGCCAGCAGTTCCGGATTGGCCGCGCCGTACTCCTGCACCGCCACGCGCTTTCCTTTCAGCGGAAACGAATCCGCGCGCGCGTCCAGCGCGGCCAGCAACTCGCGCCAGGTGTTGGGCTCCGGCACGGCGATGGTTACGGGAACCCCCATCTCCGCAAGCGCCGCCGACGGCTTCGGCCCTCGCGCCACGGTCGTCACCCGCCGCAGCGCCTCGATGAATTGCTGCCGCCCGCCCGCAAAATCGTTCCCCTGCGCTTCCACCAGGCGAACCAGCGCGCGCGTTCCCACTCCGGTGAGGAAGATGACCATATCGTATCCGCCCTCGCTCAATCGGCGAGCGAAGGCCAGCGCCTCGGGATTGTCTTTCAGCGTCACCTCTTGCATCGACGGCGCCACGATCGCCTCGCCGCCATAGTTCGCGATCAGCTTGGCCATCTCCTGCGCACGTCGGCTCTCCAGACACAAAACGCGCAGTCCCGCGAGTCCGTTTCTCTGTTCATCCGCCATCGCGCCGCCATTGTAACCAAAACTCCCCACGCCTGGCTCGTTGTCCACCTCGCCCGCCGCGGATTGCTCCGCCCGGCGAAACCGTGTATCTAAGTTGGTGTACTGCCGGTGCTTGGAATTGCAGGCCGGACCCAAACTTCAGGAGAGTCGTGGATGCGCTGGGGGCCTCTGGTGGCCTGGGGTGCGGTCGCGTTCGCTGTCGCCGGGCTATTCGCGCTTCTGTCCGGTGTCGACTTGAGCGCTGTCCGGCCGCCGGGCCGCGCCGAAGAATATATTCGCACCAAGTTCACACGTGCCATCGTCCGGCGACGATCCGCCCGCGAAAATATTCCTTTCCCGCCGCCCGATTACCAAACCGGTATCAGCATCGCCGCGGGAAAAGACCTCTACGCCTCCGACTGCGCGAGTTGCCACGGGCCCAATGGAACCGACCTCACACCGGCGGGTCGCGGAATGTCCCCCCGCGCTCTGCCGCTCAACTCCGCCACTGTTCAGGCATACTCCGAGCGCGAACTCTTTTCGATGATCGGAGAAGGCGTCCGTTTCACAGGAATGCCCGGCTTTGCCGGAGCCGAAACGAACGATCAGATTTGGAATCTCGTGGACTTCCTGCGCTCGCTCCCCTGATCCAGCCCGGCCAACTTTCCGGAGGCCTGCGAGTTACCCGAGTTGTGTTAGGGATGGCGGTGCGAAATTACACCGGGGACTGTCAGGGACGCGGCTGCGAATATCGGCTCAGGCGCCTCGCGCAACGCCCGGCGTCCCCGCAGAATGCGTGACTTCGCTGTTCCCACGGAAACCTCCAGCACTTCCGCCACTTCTTCGTAGGAAAGACCTTCGAGATCTCGGAGAACCAGCGCTGCGCGGTATAACCATGGAACCCGGCGAAGCGCCTCCTGCACAGCCTGCTGCGCTTCGCGTTTTGCCAACTCGTCAAAAGGAAATGAACCGGTTGACTCCAAGCGTTCCGGTAAGCTGTTATCTTCGACACTTGCCTCCATCGAGCTCCGTCGCCGGTAGCAGCCACAAAACCAACGGCGCTGCTTCAAAGCCTGCCGAACGGAGATGCGGTAGAGCCATGTTTTCAGCGAACTGATTTGCCGGAACCTTGCGATCCCGAAAAACGCTTTCAGGAAGACCTCCCGCGTCACGTCGGCCGCATCTCTGCGATCACCCAGTATGCCCAAGACTAGGCCGTAGACCGGCGCGTGGTAGTGTGTCACCAGCCAATCGAACGCAGCCTCCGAGCCGCTCTGCAACTCCGATATGAATTCAGCTTCGCTCTCCGGCCACGCTGGGAGGCGCCGACCAGCCCAGATCGTCGCCCCCTCTCGCGGCAGGCCATTGGCCGGGGTCATGAGATAGGGGCCTCAAAAGTCGAGGCGCAATGCGAGCTGCCCCGTCCGATTGCCGCCGCTGCCCTGCGGCAGCACGGAGGTGAGCACTCCAAACGACGACGGGTTGCTGACGTTAAGAGACGGCGGCGCGAAATTGGAGCGGTTGAGAAGGTTCGTGAACGACGCCTCGAAGCGCAATCGAGCTCGTTCATTCAGCGTGAACACCTTGGCCAGGGCCGCATTCACGTTGATCAGGTTTGGCCCTTCCAAAATGCCGACCCCGCAATTGCCAAACCGTCCGGCGTTTTGCGGGGGCAAGGCGAAGGCGTTGATGTTAAAGAAATCCCCTGGCGTTTGAGTCGAAGGTATGGGATTGCCGATGCAATCTGGGCGCGCCTGCGCCTGTCCTTCCTCATTTCGCACCACCAGGTTCGTGTTCGATACGTCGGAGGCTGCGTTCATCGTGGGCGTCAGCCACTGGCCCGTTTGTATCGTGGTAACCGTGCTGAGATTCCAGCCTCCCAGAATCGGATTCAGGTACCCAGGTACCTTGAAGAACTGCCCTTTCCCGAACGGCAGTTGGTAAGTCCCGGTCAACAAAAAGCGTTGCGTGGGCATTCCCGCCACGTTGCCCTTGTCGTACGGGATATCGAAGCGGTTAGCAATCTCCACGGCGTAGGGTTCTTCGCTGGCGAATCCGGCTGGCGCATCGCTGCCCTGCGCATCGCTGATACTTTTCGCGTAAGTGTAGTTCGCCTGGAAGGTCAGCCCGCGTGATACCCTGTGCTGTACCTCCGCGATGCCCGCGTGATAGGTTGAGTTCCCGATGCTTTCCGAGGACATCAGCAAATCGAACTGCGGATAGGGCGCGGCCAGTTGGTTGTACGGATTGGGGCTGGCCGGCACCTGGTTCAGATCGATGGTGATGGGCAGATGCCAGCCCGCTTGGCCGACGTAGCTGAGCCGGACCGTCGTGTTCGGCGTCACTTGCCGCTCAACGGTCAGGTTCCATTGCGCCGAGGTGGGATCTTTCCAGTAGATATCGTTGGACTCCTCAAATGCGCCCCCGCCTAACTGGACCGCAGCATTCGGAGGAGTGGCGTCCGGAAACTGGTAGATATTGCCTGTGACGGGATAGGGATTGGCATAGCTGACCAGAGGCGAAAGAGCAATCACCCCGCTGTTGAACGACATGGGGCCAAGCGTCGTCATCGTAAACATGCCAAACCCCGCGCGAATCACCGTCTTTTCGTTGTTGAACGGCCGATAGGCCATACTCACGCGCGGGTCGAAATCATGCAGAGGCGCATGCCGCAGACCCGGTGGAAGGCCGGCCTGGCTGGCCGAGATCACATTCGTGCAAGGGAGCGATGGGTCCGGGGCCTTCCCGTAGTTCGTGAGCGCGCACCCATTGAAGGACTCGAGATCTGCGATGTAGGCCGGGGTCGCGGGGCCGTAAGTGTTCAGCAAGGAAGAGAATTTGTCCGGAACGACGATGGCGTTGAGTGAGGGGACGAAATTGGCCAGATCGCCGTTCGTCTCGGCCATGGCGGGTTGCAATTCCCACCGTAATCCGTAACTGACCGTGAGGTGGCTGTTCACCTGCCATTCGTCTTGGCCGTAAACACCCCAGTGCCAGGCATAGGCGTTGACTTGTGGGCCCCCGATGTCCGCGAAGTTCGATTGCGGCGCCCCAAGCAGAAAGTCGCCGAGGGAATAGCTCGTTAGCGAGCCGGAGAAGTTGAACTGGCCGTAGTCGTCCGAAGCGTAAAAATACATGAGGGCGTTATAAAGGACTCGGCGCGTGTCGAAGCCGAATCGCATCGTGTGTGAGTGCTTGATGATCGTGAAATTGTCGGTGAACTCGTACGTCTTGGATAGGGTTGTGCCCACCCGGTCCTGCCCGATGTTGGTAATGCTGCCGTCCAGGAAGTTGAAAGTGGGGAAGGCACTGCCCGTCGGCTGCGTGATGAACTGCAAGGGAATAGTGCTTTTCACCAGGCCCAGATCGCCGGGCCCCGTGCCGGAGTCGATTTGCGCTCCGCTGAGGGGGAACGTGTCGTTTTCTGTGTAATTCGTGAATCCAAAGCGGAATTCGTTCAGCAGGTTCGTGCTCAGCGCGTAGTTGTAGGAGAACACCAGGCTGCGGTTTTGCTCGTGAGCCTGGTCGTTCGGTAGAAAGTTATTTGCGGGACTGATCGTGCCGGCGCTGTTGGACTCGGTGACAAAGACGTCTTTCCAGCTGTACCGGGCGAAGAGTTGTTGCTTGGACGTGAGCGTCTGATCGAGGCGCGCGTCCCAGGTATTGGAGTTGGAGGGGATGGGCACCAGCGTCTGATAGTTGTAGGCCGCGCCGGGCACATTCTGGTTTACGTTGGGCAGCGGATAATAATCGTTCAGCAGTGTTTGTGTTACGGGATTCAGGCAATCCTGGGCATTGCTGCACGGGTTGCCCGGCCCGCCGGGGATGGTGTTGTTCGGATAAGGAAGTTGCCGTGAAACGGATCGATCACCGGACCGCTCCCCAGCGCCGATCACCAGCGCGTTCGAGATTGCCTTCTCTCTCTGCCTGAGTGGGAACGAGAAGAAATTCCGGCGCGGACGTGGTCTTGCGGTTTCCCTCGTAGTCGGCGAAGAAAAATGTTTTCTTCTTTCTACCGTCCCACAGTTTGGGAATGATTACCGGGCCGCCCAGGCTGCCGCCAAAGGTGTTGAAGTGTTTTTGGCGCCTTGGACGAAAAGCCGTAGATCGTCGAGTCCAGGGCGTCGTTCTGGAAGTACTCGAAGAGGCTGCCGTGAAATTGCTCGGTGCCGCTCTTGGTCGTAAACGTCACGTCGCCCATCTGCGCAAATTCCGCGTTGTTGTTGAACGCCGTGACTTTCATTTCCGAGATTCCCTCCTGCGAGGGATAGGCGTCCTGCAAAGCCCCGTTCGCCGCACGCTCGCCGTGGAGATTCCATCCACCGAGAAACCCGTTTGGGACGCCGTTCGCGCCGCCTACGGAGATGTTTCCCTGGCTGTCCTTCACGACGTCTGGCGATAGGGCTAGCGCTGCCAGAGGGCTGCTGGATACCGCGCGCGAATTGAGGGGCAACCCGGTGATCTCGTTATTGAGTTTAGAATCGGTCAGCGTGGCGTTTTCGGTGTTCACCGTCACCGCCGCCGCGCTCACCTCCACCACCTGCTGCGACCGAAGCCACGGCCAGCTTCACATCCAGGCGCAGGTCTTGCCGCGCTGCCAGCTCCACGCCGTTGACCACGCCGTTGGAGAATCCATCCTTGCTTGCCGTCAGGGTGTATTTCCCGGGCTTGATGTTTTCAAACGCGAAGTTCCCTTGATCGTCGCTGGTCGTCGTGCTATCCGCATTCTCGTCCACGCTATGCAAAACCACTCGGGCCTGCGGCACCCCGCCGCCGGTCTGATCCAGTGTCATGCCTCGCATACTTCCAAAAGTGGATTGAGCTTCGACTCTTCCGCACAAAAGAATGACAGCAACAAAAAGTAGAATTAAAAAACGCACGCGTGTGTTCATAGTGCCCCCTTCACGGCTCACGCTAACGATGCGTCCGTAAACAAGTCCCGCAATTCCCATAAAAAGTCGCTGATGGGACCCCTCAATTTTTAATGACGTGCATCGATTATTTGGATTGTGCGCAATGCGCGCATGCTTCCGCCAAGACTCTCCTCGGATTTTTTCTTGGTGTGTCGTCGTTTCGAGACGCTAAAACAACCACCCGTAATCGTCGTGTCTACAGTTTCTCTATGTGATAATTCGGCTTCAGCAACGCTACAGGTCGGTCGGAAAGTTTCTTAGGTCTTCTCGTTCTCGGAGGGCACAATAAATCGGTAGCCGAACCACGGAATGGTCACAATGTACCGAGGCGCATTCGGATCGCGTTCCAGTTTCTTCCGAAGGTGCGCGATGGAGGCGTGAAGCAGATTGGTTTCCTCGCCATACTCCGCGCCCCAAACCGCTTGTAGTAAGGCGCGATGGGATAAAGCCTTGCCGCGATTGCTTGCGAGGTAGCGAAGCAACTGGAACTGCTTTGGTGGAAGCGATACTCGCTCTCCTTGCCGCGTTATGGTTCTCCTCAGGAAATCAATCGCGCACTCATCGAATCTCAACACATCCGAAGTGACTTTTGCCTTTGCCCCTTGCCGTCTCAAATGAGAGCGGATGCGCGCGAGCAGTTCTCCCGCCTTGAACGGTTTTGTCACATAGTCGTCCGCGCCGGCACTGAAAGCCGCGAGTTTATCCTCCTCGCAGTCGCGTACCGTAAGCACAATGATTAGCGCATCAAATCCCGCGCGTATCGCGCGGCAAACCTCGAAACCTGTCATATCGGGTAAGTTGATATCTAAGATCACCAGGTCGAATTTCTCGGACCGAATCAGGTCCAATGCTTCGCCCGCTTTTTGAGCAACCCAAGCGTCAAAACCCTCAGCGGCAAGGATCGTCCGGAGCGTACGACGGAGTTGCGCGTCGTCCTCTACGACTAGAATATGACCACTCTCGCTCACGGTTTCGGCTCTGCCTCAACGCGGACATGATCTGGGCGATTGTCTCCGTCAAAATCTGCGATCGTAAACGACGGGCCTAACTCGACCGAAGGAAGTGGAGAATTCTGAACATCTGCCGCCGCCTTGCCCTCGACGGGGACCAGCCATGTTGGTAAGAAGAGCGGCTCGAAAAGTAGGGCGCGTGTAGAAAGCTTCTCCACCAACCCACAGCGAAGGATGGCCCGGGGGTCGAAGCCGGATCTGAAGTTGTCCACTAGCGTGCCGAATTGCTATTTACAGAGAACCGAGTGGACTGTACTGGCGCAGCGATTAAAAAGGTATAAAAGCAGTCCGACAGAATGGATTCAAAATTTTGATCGATTCCATCTAAAGTTCTGCGGATAGGTAAGCAAACGGGTCTGCAGGTGCCACTCGTATGCGGTCCCAGCCTCACGCAGCTACCCGCTCTCCGAAGCTGCCCTACATGATGCTGGGACTGTTCCCTAGGATAGCGCTCCGATTCCGATATTTCCGCCGCCCGCTAATTTTAAAAAGAGTCGGCATGCGAGGCTTTGTCTTCGGTTGGCGATCTGTCGGCCGCGAGGAGTCCAAGAGAGTTTGACATTCACAGCCGCCAAATGTCCAAAGCCTGACCGATTGTCTAAGGCTGCGTGGTTGAAGCGATCAGCGTGAAGAGTAAGGGCTCGTGCGCGATGAGACTCTCGGAGATCGGACGGAGTTTAGTCCCACCAAAAACCCGGAGGCGCTTCAAAGATACGGCGGAAGGTGACGCGGCAAACGCGCCCATCGACGCGGTACTCGAAGACGATATCGTGCGAGTTGACGAAGTGGCCGAGGCCGCGGCGCTTGGAGTGGGAGAGCACCAGCCAGTTGCCTTGCACGACTTCATACGTGCCGCGCTCGCCCCAAATCTCGTAGCTGCCATCGCGGTTGAGAACCAGAGGCGGACTCTGGCAAGGTGAAGATTGTCCTTGGAATTCCAGCCGCACGCATTGGTAGTTGCCGTCGAGAGGCTGCGCTTTTGCCGGGGTGACCAGGGCAAAAGCAGCAATCAGAAGAGACGCGATCGGCAGAGCCGGGTGAATCCGAACGAATCGCATATCGCCTTCCATCAGCCTGGCGCATCAGGGTTTGCGACGCCAAGCTCAATGAAAGAGAGCACACTGCATTCCAAGTCGGATGAGCTTTGGTTTAGCAGAAACGAGAGCGGAGGTACTGGTACATTGTGCTAAAAGCTTCTTAGAATCAGTAGATTAACTTCGGGCAGGCGAACGGGGAGCGAGAAGGGTTTTGGGGATGGTGCAGAAGGTTTCCTCAGGAGTGTATTTCGTTTCCCTTCCGTGAACCTCAGGAGCCCGGCGAGGGGGCGGGCAGTTCAGGAACGGCAGCCCCATCTTTGCGCGGATCGGAGGCGCCGTAATTGACGCCGGTACCGAAGTCGCGCATGACCGCCTGACCTCCCCCGAAGGTGTTGGAATAGCCATTGTGCATCCGGAGGAGATGACCTTTGGCCCTCAATTCGGCAATGGTGTTGCCGGGAAAGCGGTTTTCCAGTTCGACGTCACAACCCTCGAACGAGATTTTCGTAAAGCGCGGCGCTTCCATGGCCGCCTGGATATTCTGGTTAAAGTCGGCGATATGGGAGACGTACTGGGCATGGGCCTGAGATTGGTTCCATCCGCCCATGATGCCGAAGGCGATGCGGACGTTATCCTTTTCCATGAAGGCGGGAATGATGGTGTGCAGCGGCCGCTTATGCGGGGCGAGAGCATTGGGCGAATTGCGGTCCAGGGTAAAGAGCGCACCGCGATCGTGAAGGACAAAGCCGGTGCCTTCGGGGACGATGCCGGAGCCGAAGTCCTCAAAATTGCTCTGAATCAGGGAGACCATGTTGCCGTCGCGATCGACGACGCTCAGGTAGATGGTCTCGCTGCCCGGCTGTAGCGAGCCTGGCCCGACATTACAATTGGCCTTATTGGGATCGATCAGCTTGGCGCGCTGGGCCGCGAAATCCTTGGAGAGCAACTGTTCGACCGGAAGCTTGGAAAACTTCGGGTCGCCAATGTTGCGGACAAGATCGGCGTAGGCGAGCTTTTTCGCCTCGATCATGGCGTGCAGCGTGGCGGAGGAGTTGACGCCGTACTTCGGGAGCGGAAATGTCTCCATGATGTTGAGCATTTCGAGAGCGGCAAGGCCCTGGCCGTTGGGCGGCAGCTCGTAAACTTTCCAGCCGCGATAGGTGGTGGAGATGGGATCGACCCATTCGGCAGAGTAGTCGGCAAAGTCTTTTTCGGTGAACGTTCCGCCGTGCCGCCGGGAGGTTTCCACGATGGCCTTGGCCAGCTCGCCCTTATAGAAGGCGTCGCGGCCGCCATGAGCGATTAGCTGGAGCGAGCGGGCGAGATCGGTATTGCGGAAGATCTGCCCTACGGCGGGGGCGCGATTATCGGGAAGATAGGTCTGGGCCGCAGCCTGGTTTCCGCGAAGGAAGTCGGCGTTGGCGCGCCAAAGTTCCGCGATCCATTCGGTGACCGGAAAGCCGTCGTCAGCGGCCTTGATGGCGGGAGCGAGAACGTCCGACATCTTCTTTTTGCCAAAGCGGTCGAGAAGCTTCTGCCAGCCATCGACGGCGCCGGGCACGGTGGCGCTGTAGATGCCGTTTATAGGCATGGATTGAAAGCCCTTGTCGTTGAGGAAATCGATGGTCAAGCCGGAGGGCGCCCAGCCGCTGGCATTCAATCCGTAGAGCTTTCCGCTCTTGGCGTCATAGACGATGGCGAAGAGATCGCCGCCAATGCCGTTGGACATCGGCGCGACGAGGCCCATCATGGCGTTGGCAGCAACAGCAGCATCCACGGCGTTACCGCCGCGCTCGAGCATTTGCACGCCGGCTTGAGAGGCGAGAGGCGATTCCGCGGCGACAATGCCGTAGCGGGAGATCACCATAGACCGGCCCTGGTTACGGTCCTGCGAATACATGCGGGCCGGCGCTCCCAGGATGGAGGCGGTCAACATGAGGGCCGTCCAGAACGCGGTGAAAGGCATTCGGAGACGCTGGTTAGTTTTGCGCATGGCACTGCGGCCTCCTGTTCGGTCTGGCCCGATTGAGCGCCCGATGTTTCGCCGCACTGTAGCGCAATGGAAGCGACAGAGCAAACGGGCTCCCTGGATGCCGCGCTAAAGGCTGCGGCGCTACGTTTGAACCTTAACCCCCGCCAAATGTTCGTTTGGCACGACAAGTGCGCCGCACCCCTCCCCCCACCTTTTTGTGCAAGGATATCATTCCAGGGCAGTTATTTTCTGCATTTTGCAAGGATATCATTCTAAGGGACTTAGAAGACACCTGTTTTGGGGAGCGATATTCGCTTAACCGACAGATTATACTGGAGTTGCTCCAATCACGAGGTTCGGGGCGCTGCGCGAGATCGTTGTCTTTTGTAAACGTTATCATTCTAAGGCACTTAGCTGCGTATCTTCCATTATACCTTACAAGAGCATCATTCTAGGGCCTTTACTGTCCGTGCTAATCGTCCTGCGTTGGTAGGCGTGCGCGAGGCATCGCTGGGTGAAAAACCGCACCCTTGAAAACGAAGGGTGCGGTACCCACAGAAAATCCCCACGAGTAAAACCAACGCGTGGGCCGCCCACCAAGACGCTGCTCGAACGTCGGTTCGTCATCTGGAGCAGACGTATATATATTTTATCGCGAGAGTCAAACCAAGGCGCTCGTTAATGAAGCATCGGGGCCACAAAGCGCGCTTATGAGACCATTTGGAGAACTCACGGGAGGCCAAAAACGTTCTAGAATCGAGCGGCACCGATCCGAAAATCAACGCCTAAAGGAGAAGTTCCCATGCACAGGCAATCGTTTCTCCGGTTTTTCCTTGCCCCAATGATCTTATGCGGCGCTTCGGCTGTTTTCGCGCAGATGTCCAACCCCTACGGAATGTCCATCAACCTGGAAACGGCGAAGAAGGTGGCGGCGCCGGCGCTGGCGGAGGCGAGAAAAAACAATTGGAACATGGCCGTGGCGGTGGTGGATACCGACGGCAACCTGGTGTACTTCGAGAAAATGGACGGAACGCAATTGGCCAGCCCGAACATAGCGATCCAGAAGGCGCGCACGGCGACGCAGTTCAAGCGGCCAACGAAAGCGCTCGAAGACGTTGTGGCAGCAGGGGGAGATGGACTGCGGGTGCTTGGCTTGCCGGGAGCAGTTCCCGTGGAAGGCGGCATCCCTCTTGTGTCCGAGGGGAAGATCATTGGCGCGATCGGCGTCTCTGGAGGCGCCAGTTCACAAGACGCGCAATGCGCGAAGGCGGGCGCGGATCAATTGAAATAAGGGTGAAGTAGCGGATTTGTCGCCGCAGGGCGCCGAAGAAAGAACAAATCCGGCGCGTGAAATCGACGCCGGGGGCACCCGCAAGGAAAAAGCAGATCCCTCACCGCCATTCGCGAAAAGCGCGCGACTGGGTTCGGGATGACAGCGGCGGATTACTGCGACGCTGAGAGCAGGGCGCGGGCGGTTAGTGCTGGTGGGAGAGTTTGCGGCGGAGGTCGGGCCAGAACTCTTTGGCTTCGAAGGCGAAGGCGTCGATGGCGATCTGGGTTTCCCAGGTGCTCAAGCCGTTGGCCAGAGTGCGGCTGGAGGCGGGTTCGTAGAGATTCGAGAACGCGGCGGCGGCGGCGTTGCCGGCAAATTCGGAGTAGTTGATCTGCTCCTTTCCGGAGTCCCCGCGAGTAACGAAAATCCTGGAGCCCGCATAGGCGAACCGGCGGAGAAAGCCGCCGTGACTGCGCTGAAAGTAGCGCGGGTCCTGGCGGAGAAGCGCGGGAAAAACGGCGCCGGTCATGACGTTGCCAATGGCCTGATTGGCGAAGTTGACGGCGTAATTCTCCGTATAACCCATGAAGCCCTGGCGGGGCCACGCGCCCTGACCTTCCGCCTGGCTGACGCCGGTGACAGCGCCGACAATCACAAACTCGTAAGGATCGAAGGCGCCCTGAAGGGTGAGCTTGAATTTGTCGCTGGTGGTGAGGACTGCTTTATTGCCGGCGCCGGCTTCGACGGTGGCGTAGTTGGGAATAAAGCCGAAGAGCCTCCCCGTCCTGCGGGGACTATTGCGGGCGACAAACGGCGAGCCAAAAGGGCGTGCGGCGAAAGGCGGCAAGGGCAAAAAGCCGAAGATCGGGAGGTCGAAATTGCCGCTGGAAATTTCGAGTGGAGCAGCCGAATCGATCGTGGCGGGTGCTTGATCGGGCGCTTGATCGAGTGCTAGATCGGGGGCGGGCGCTTGGGCGGCGGCGGGAAGGAGGCCGAGCAGGGTGAAGGCGATAGCCAGGCCGACCGCCGTGAGGGCGGCCTTCCAGTCGGTCTTCCATTTGGCCCTTTGAGATGGCATTGGTTCACTCTTCTCCGTTCGAGGCCCGAGGAATCACTTAGTTAGAGTTGCAGGCGGGAGCGGAGCTTGTAACCGGTACGGAAGTACGGTGTGTGGCCAAAAGAGCACGCAGCGCATGGAGGGGGAAAGTCGCGCACCCTTGCAAAACAAGGGTGCGGCACCCACATCCGCAAGGCAAAAGCAGATCCCTCACCGCCATTCGCGAAAAACGCGACTGGGTTCGGGATGACAGCAAGCGGGCGGTTGTGGCGAAGAGCGAGGGCCTACTTTTCGGATTTGGGTTTGTTGCCGGTGACGGCGTCTTCGTCGGCGGGATTGCCTAGGAGCTTCATGTACTCGATGGCTTGCGACGGTACACAAAGATGCTCTTCGGTGAACGGAATGGCCGCGAGTTTGGGGTCCTCTTGGCCGCGGGACCAGCGCAGGGCGCCTTTGGCGATGATGAAAGATTGGGTGTAGTAGGCGGGGTCGTCGATCGTTTCGGTGAAGGTGAGATGGTTGTGGTCGGGGCGGTCGTAGCGTTCGATCACGTGCGCGGCGGCGCTATGCGGATAGCCGCGGCGGTCGGACCAGGTGTTTTCGTCCATGCCGTAAGTATCGATCACCAAAGTGTGGTCACCCTCCCAATGGCCGACCGAGTAGCCGAAGGTCATGGTGGAGGGTCCGCCCTTTTGGCCGATATTTTTGGGGGGCTGGCGGCCGTCCATCCAGATTTCGCGCCACATCCGGAAACCGACCAGCATGATCAGGCGGTTGGGCATGGTGGCGAAGCCGATCTGCCCAATCTGGTTATTGGCGGCGCGGGGCATGCCGAAGGGATCGCAGGTCTTCCAGGGATCGTTGGAAGTGGCGCTGAAGGGGTCGGGAATATTGAGCTTCAATTTGGCCTGGCCGGCAGGGGTCAGGGCTGGAACGCGGTTGCTGAGGGCAGCTTCTTCGGGGCCGAGCCAGATGCCGTTGAAGTCGTGCACGGGCGCGGGGCCGCCGGGGCCGTCGTCGGCGCGGCGGGCGTTCGCGGTCTCGGGAATCCCTGCGCCGCCCTGAGGAGTGGGGCGCGTGGCTTGCGCCGCAGCTACAGACGAGCAGGCCACTAGAGCCAGCACAACAGTCGTATGACGCGGGGGTCGCGGGGGACGCGCGAATCGATCTCGCATGGCGTGCTACTCCTTATTGTTGGTCTTGCGGCCGTCGGGACGACAGGCGGCGGACTCGTTGCCGCCGTTGCCGAAGTCCTTATCGCAGACGGAGGGGCGGTCGCCGATGAGTTCGCCGGTGCCGAATTCGCGGCCGTCGGGCAGCACGACCTTGCCGATGCGTCCGAGCGGCTGGCCATTTCTCGCGGCGTATAAAACCACGGTGACTGTGTCGCCGGCCTGAATGGCGTTCTTGGTCCAACCGGTGGTGCTGATGGCGGAGGCGGCGTTGGCTTCCGCAACCCAATGGCGGACATTGCCCTTATCGTCTTTGGCGTCGAACAGAAGCAATGTGTGGGGATTGCCCCAATTAACCTTGGTTACCGTGACGTTCTTCAAGACCGTGGCCTTGCTATCGTCGTATGCGGCGCTGCCGTGATGGGCGAAGAGCGGGGCGCTGACGGCGAGAATCGCTACGGCCAAGAGCAAGAATGCTGCGGGGAATGCTACCGGCTTTGTTTTCACGCGAGCCTCCCTCTGACGCGAACAGTTAGGCCGTAGATACCACAGTCCTGCAAATCAGGCAATCGCTGCGAGGTGGTGGCAACGACCGGAGCGAATAAAAGGGCGCAACGGCGGTTCCGGCTCAGCCGTCTATGAGAGCAGTGATAGGAGCAGTCATGTACTTGATGAAACGGGCTTCTGTGGTGATGGTGTGCGCTTTGGCGCTGGCAGGAGGCGCGGGGATTTTTGGCGGAGGCTCGGCTTTCGGCGCGGCGATCCCACAGCCGCAGCAACCGGCGCAGAACGCGGCTAAACAGGTGATCGGGGCGATCCAGGCGATCAATGGAAGCACAATTACGCTCAAGCCCGATACGGGAGCGGACGTGAACGTCACGGTGCAGGGCGCGGTGCGGGTGCTGCGGGTGGCTCCGGGGCAAACCGACCTGAAAACGGCCACGCCGATCCAGTTGAGCGACTTGCAGGTGGGCGACCGGATTCTGGTTCGCGGGACACCGTCCGCGGACGGGCAATCGCTCTCGGCGACGGCGATTGTGGCGATGAAGCGTTCGGACGTGGAGGCCAAGCAGCAGCAAGAGCGCGAGGATTGGCAGAAGCGTGGCATCGGCGGGCTGGTAAGCGCCGTGGATCCAAGCGCGGGCACCATCACGATTTCGGTGACGGCGGCGGGAGGAACGCGAACCATATCCGTGCACACCGCGCAGGCGACGATTTTTCGGCGCTACGCTCCGGATTCGGTGCAATTCGACGACGCGAAACCCAGTTCGCTGGCGGAGATCAAGGCGGGCGATCAGCTTCGGGCGCGGGGAGCACGGAACGCGGATGGCACGGAGTTTACCGCGGACGAGATCGTTTCCGGGGCATTCCGGAATATTGCCGGCACGATCAGCAACGTAGATGCGGCCACGAACGCGCTCACGGTGATGGATTTGGCGACGAAGAAACCGGTGGTGGTGAAGATCAGCGCGCAATCGCAACTCTTGAAGCTGCCGCCGCAGATGGCTCAGGGAATGGCGATGCAGTTGAAGGGCGGCGGCAGAGGCGGGGCCGGCGGGAACGGTGCGGGGGCCGCGGATTCCGGGCGGGGCGGCGGGGCGCAGGCGGGCGACGGCGCCGGGAATGGCCGGGGCGCGGGACGCGGCCCGGCGGATTTGCAGCAAGTGATGAACCGGATACCCAAGGCGACGATTGCGGACATGCAGAAGGGCGACGCGGTGATGATCGTCTCAACGGAGGGGACCAGTTCGGGCGGCGTGACGGCGATCACGCTGCTGAGCGGAGTGGAGCCGATTTTGCAAGCGCCGAGCGGCCAATCGATGACGCTGCCTCCCTGGAATCTGGGCGGCGGCGGTGAAGATGCAGGCGAAGGCAATCAATAGGGAGCGCCTTCGATTCCGTGGTGCCAGCGGTTACAGATCAAATTCTGGAGAAACAATGAAACGCTACCGGCGTGCTCTAACGTGGATTTTGGCAACCGCTGTGATCGTGTTATTCGGCCTTACTGCCGCGCAGGGCCTGCCGGCGCAAACCGGCACAGGCACGCTGCGAGGCACGCTGGTGGATCCATCGCGCGGCGCGGTGGTGAACGTTCCCGTACAAGTAACGACGGCCGGGGGACAAACTTTAACGGCTACCACGAATGAGGTCGGGGTATATGAGCTGAAGGATCTGGCGCCGGGCACGTACACGGTGGAGGTCATGGCGAACGGGTTTGCCCCGTACAAGAAAGAGGGCGTGCAGATCGCCGCCGGGCAGACGCAGCAACTCAACATCACGCTGGCGCTCCAAAGCGAACAAGAGCAAGTGACCGTGTCTGGAGAAGCCCTATCGCTGGATACGACGGCCTCGGCAAACGCCAGCGCGGTGGTGCTGACGGAGAAGGAGCTGGAGGCGCTACCGGACGATCCGGACGAACTGCAGCAGGATTTGGAGGCGCTGGCAGGGCCATCGGCGGGCCCCAACGGCGGCCAGATGTACATCGACGGCTTCACGGCGGGCCAACTGCCGCCGAAATCGTCGATTCGCGAAATCCGCATCAACCAGAATCCGTTCGCGGCGGAGTTCGACAAGGTGGGTTACGGGCGGATCGAAATTTTAACCAAACCCGGAACCAACCAATGGCACGGGCAGATATCGATCAATAAAAACAACGCCTTCCTGAACGCGGAAAATCCGTTTGCGACGACGAGCGCAGGCTACGCATCCACGCAAATCGAGGGAAATATCGGCGGACCGCTGAGCAAGAAGGCTTCTTTCTTTTTCAATACCGACGACCGGGACATTCACGACCAATCGCTGGTGAGCGCCTTCACCTTGCCCTTCAACTGCGGCACCCAGAGCCTGGGATTTACGGAATCGCTGTGCAGCCAATCTCTTGCCAGTCCGCGGACGCGCTTCAACGGCGGCCCGCGCGTCGATTACCAACTGGCGAAGAACAACACGCTATCGGGACGGTTTCAGTATTTCCGGAATAACGCAACGGACAGCGGAATCGGCGGGCTCACCCTGCCGACCAACGCTTACAACGTTCTGACGACGGAACAAACTCTGCAGCTCACCGACACACAGGTGATCGGCTCAAGAATGATCAACGAGACCCATTTTCAATATCGTCGCGAGAGCGGCGCCGAGAATCCCTACAGCACGCTGCCGGAGCTGGACGTATTAGGAGCGTTCACGGGCGGCGGAAATTCGCTGGGAACGACCGACGATCATGAAAATCTCTACGAGTTGCAAAACTACACTTCCATCGCCTTCGGCAAACATTTCGTGAAATTTGGCGCCCGGGTGCGGGCCATGCACGACGCGAACACCGCGACCGGAAACCAGGGCACGGGGTTCAACGGCGTTTTCACATTCTCGTCGTTGAACAACTATATGAATACCGAACAGGATCTCGCGAATGGACTCAGCCTGGCGGCGATTAACGCTTTGGGGTTCGGCCCGACGCAATTTTCGCTGATTACGGGAAATCCCTACGCCAGCGTGAGCATGGTGGACGCATCTCCTTACGTGGAGGACGACTGGCGGATGCGGCCGAACATAACGGTGAGCTATGGCCTGCGCCTGGAGACGCAGGATCACATCAGCGATCATGCGGATGTGGCGCCCCGGCTGGGCGTTGCCTGGGGATTGGGCGGGACAAAGGCCGCGCCCAAGATCGTGCTGCGAGCGGGATGGGGAATTTTCTACGACCGCTTCCCTCCGAACCTGGTCTTGCAGGCGGACCGACAGAATGGCGTCACCGAACAGGAACTCATCATTTCCAATCCTAATTTCTTCTGCCCGAATTCCCTGGCGGCGTGCCCGGCCATAAACACGCTGCAAGGCACCAGCGTTCCCACGATCTATCAGATCGCGCCAAATCTACACGCGCCCATGCTGATGCAAACCGCCGTCAGCGTCGAGCGGCAACTGACCAAGGCTGCGAACGTTTCCATTTCCTACCTGAATTCGCGCGGCTGGCGGCAATTGGTCACAAATAACGTTAATGCGCCAGAAATTAACGACGTCGCCGCTAACCCTGCCGCTTGTCCATCTGGGGTGACCGCATCGCCAATCAACAATTGTGGGGGCGTCTATCCCAACCGAATAACGGAAAACATCTATCAATATGACTCGGACGGCATCTTCCGGCAGAATCAGTTAGTGCTCAATACCACGATACGCGCCGGCGCGAAACTCTCGCTGAACGCATACTACTCGCTGAATTACGCGGATAGCGATACAGCGGGAGCCAATAGTTTTCAGTCGAATCCCTACAACTTAATGGCGGACTACGGGCGGGCGGCGTTCGACATCCGGAGCAGGTTCTTTGTGGGCGGAACGATCACGCTGCCGTACGGCATGCGGCTGAGCCCGTTTCTGGTTGCCAGTTCGGGATCGCCCTATAACATCACCCTGGGCCAGGACCTGATCGGCTCTTCGATATTGAACCAGCGGCCCGCGTTCGCAAGCCCGTTATCGAATCCCGCGAACGTTGTCAACACGCAGTTTGGCGCCTTCGATAAAGTGCCGGAGCCGGGCGAAACGATCGTGCCCATCAACTACCTCACGGGACCCAGCCAGTTTTCGCTCAACCTGCGGCTGGCGAAAACCATCAGCTTCGGGAAGCTTCCGGAAGGCAAAACGGGACAAATAGGCGCTCGACAGAACGGGGGAGGAGGACAGCGGGGCGGACTGGCGCGGCCTCCCGGCCCCAACTTTGGTGGAGGCGGTGGGGCTGGCGCAGGACGCTACAGCGTGGTGCTGAGCGTCAACGTTCGGAATATCTTTAACAACGTGAACTTCTCGACGCCGGTGGGAACTTTGACCTCGCCCCTGTTCGGCGAATCGACTGGGTTGTCATCCGGGTTTGGAGGCGGCTTTGGCGGGGCCCAGACGAGCGGGGCGGGCGCAACGGCCGGCCTGCCCGCGGCGGGCGGCGGCGCGGCGGCGGCGAACCGGCAGATTTACCTGCAGGCGACGTTCGGGTTCTAAGACGGCGCGGCGAAGGGGAGCGTCGTGAGGCGCACACCGGACGTGGCTCCCGCGCCATCCCGTTTCGGGACGTCGGAAAGAAGGTCAGCGGTTCAGGTAATAGCCTTGGCGGGCTTGCACGACCATATCCTTCTGTTTGACCGTAAGGTGCAGCTTGTGATATCCGGTCTCGGTATTCGGATCCGGCGTATAGCCGAGACTGTATTGGCTGCGCAACTCCTCTTCGATCTGGCGATAAATCTGGTCCATGGGCTGTTTCCTGGAGACTTCAAATAACCGGCCGCCGGTTTCCGCCGAAATCTGGGCGAGAATTTTCTTGCCATCGGGCCGTTCTTCGGGGGAAGGGCTGCGGGTAGCCGCGCCGGCCTCCACCGCCGTAGCCGCCGCGCGGGCGTCCAAAGCCGCCTAGATTTTGGTAAGGCTCTTCATCCGCAAAATAAATGGAGTAGACGATGGTATCGGCGCGCTGCGCCGTGGCGGTGGCGGATTCCTGCGTTTCCCTGCTTCCGTGGTCCACTCCATCGGAGAGGACGATGATGGCTTTTCTGCCCTGCTGCTTCTTGAGGACTTCGTCGGAAGCAAGAAAAATCGCGTCGTAAAGCGCGGTGCCCCCGCGAACTCTGGGCGGGTAGCCGCCAGGCTGGCCGCCGCCAGGGACGCCGGAAGAGGGATCGTTATCGGGCTGCTCGATTTCGACCAAGTCGAGCGCGGATTCCAATTTTTCGTGCGAAGTGGTGAGGTCCTGGAGCAACTCCACTTCACGATCGAAATGAATGATGAAGGCTTTGTCTTGTCCCTCGCGCACCATGTTGTCGAGGAAACCGCGGCTGGCGGTGCGCTCCTCGGAAAGAACTCGCCGCTGGCTGCCGCTGGTATCGACGAGCAGGCCCAAGGCCAGCGGGAGGTCGGTTTCGTGAGAGAAGTAGGTAATGGCTTGGGGGCGGCCGTCTTCTTCCAGAACGAAATCGTCCTTACCCAGATTGGAGACCAGTTCGCCGTGCTTATCCCGAACCGTGGCGAGCACATTCACAACTTTAACGTCGACCGAGATTCCGGGCTTTTCCTGGGGCGAGAGCGGAATCCCCGTCAGCAGCAACAGGGCGGCAACGGCAAAACAGAACGCCGGTCGAAGATTCGCAGAGTCCGCGGCGCGCCGGAAGAGGCGAGGCAGGAATCGATTGCGAAAGCTTCGCGGACGGCAAACAGGCATTGAGGACTCCTCGTATCGCCCAAAAGGGTAGCGCAAAAAGGGCCGCGCAAAGGGGACCGAATTCCGCTTGTAAGGCCAGCTTGAGAGATTCTTCCAAGGCCGTCGAGGTTGCCCACGACGCGGCCGCCGGGGGTAAATCAAACGTCGCAAGATCCAGCTCTTCGCTGAAGAAATCAGGCTTGCGAATCCGGCGCCAACAGGAGAATCTTTCCAACGCCGCCTTTCTCCCCCAGCACCTGCGCTTCTGCCGCATCACGCAAGGGCATCCGGCGGCCAATGGGCAGAACGAACTTGCCATCGCGCACGTCATCGGCAAACTCACGCACCTTGGATGGATCGGGCTGCGCGCGCACACGCGTGATCTTCACAGCCGGATTTCGGGCCGCCGCGTTTTCCGGCAACACAGAGGCATAACCAAAGGAGCCGCTCTGCTTTACCTTGGCGATCAGCTTCGCGGCAACCTCACCGCCAGCGGTGTCCGCAATTGCATCCACCATGCGAAATTCCTCAATCGCTTTATCGTCATCAATCGCGAGCACGTCGGAGACGCCGAGGGAGCGGGCGTCATTCAGTTGTTTCGCGCGGACACCTGCGATCACCTGCGCGCCGATTTTCTTCGCGGTGTGCACGGCCGCGCGCCCAACACTGCCCAGCGCTCCCGTGATCAGAACAACCTGTCCCTTTTTCACGTTTGTGGCCAGGCGCACAAGCTGGTCTCCGGTGAGGGAGATGAGCGGGATCGCGGCGGCGTCCGCCAGGTCCAGGCCATCGGGCAGATGGGTCACGTCCGAGTCGTCCACTGCAACGAACTCGGCATAGGTCGCATTGGAAAATGCAAGAACGCGATCGCCGGCCTTGAAGTGCTTCACATTGGCGCCCACCGCTCGTACAACGCCACTCACATCGCGGCCCAGAATCGCCGGAAATGACAACGGAAAATCCTTCTGCCGCATCCCTGAACGGACTTTCCAGTCAATCGGATTGACGCTCGCAGCGGCTGCCGCGATCAGTACCGTACCTCCGCCGATCTGCGGCTCGGGAACGTTGTCTTCGAATTTCAGCTTTTCGGGACCGCCGTACTCATGTAGCACCACTGCCCTCATCGCGTATCTCCCAAGCCGGCCCGCAGAGCGTCGGGCATATAGTGGGGCATATATCTGACGAGATCATACCCCGCCGCAGGCCTCATTTGAACGAAGTCTGGTCCAACTCCCGTGTAGTCGGGAACCGGGATCGGGCGATGTGGATCGGGGCGCGAAAACGGGCTACAATCCGCATCAACATGTTCCGATTCCCTTTGCGGAACGGTTTTAAAGATTCCCAGATGAAGCGACGGATCGGAAGGGCTGACGGGCTCATGCGCCGAATAACAAGAGGCAGGCCGGCGATTTGGTTCTCTCTTGCCTTACTGTGCGTTTCCGGATGCGCCGCTTGGGCAAAAGACAAGCCGCTCTCCTGGAAACCCATCGATGAGGCGCTGCTGCGCGTGAACGACGCTCCGCCGAAAGAGTGGGAGGTTTACCGGACAGGCAAGAAAAACGATCCATTAATATTGCAACTGGGGAAGCGCTTCTTGCTGGTCGAGAGCCACGATCATCGGATCTTCGAGATCGATCCCGCAAAGGTGGAGCACAAGAAGGACGAAATTCTCTGGAGCCTCTCCGATCGGCCCGCCGAGGCGCTGGCTACTTCGGACTGGGTGGTGGACGATCTCGGCGCCGCCTTTGCCATCCAGGTGAAGCTGGAGAAGGAAAACGCCAGCTTCGATCTGCAATTGCCGCACCCACCGGACGTCGGCGACCTGCCGACTCACCCGCCTACACAATCACAAACACGGCACCGCTATTAGCTTTAAGTTTAGTGGTGGAAGCGGTAGCGAAACTCGACATAACTCCGCCGTGGATCAATGCAGTAGCAAAGGGCCAGTGGCAAAGGGCCAGTGGAACCCGCCAAACGTCGGGCTCTTGTCCTAGCGCGTGTGCATATACTGAACCAACGCAGCGACGTCATCGTCGCTCACCGTCCCTTCAAAAGGTGGCATGATGCCGCGACCGTGCAGGATGACGTTCCGCAACTCATCGTCTGTGGCAGGCGCACCGCTGGGGAAAGTTTGTTTTCGAAACAGGCCGTCCAGACGCGGCGGATCCTTGAGTAAATGCAGGTTCGTGGTTGCGTCGTGGCATGCCGCACAGTAGGTTTGATAAACGTACCGGCCTCGAAAAATTGCCTGGTTCGCCTCGATCGTCTGATGATCTTTGCCCGAGCTGCTGGGGGCACAAGAAATGAGGCAGAGGACGGGAATGAGTGCCAGACCCCAGAACCAAAACTTCCCGTTCCCTTCTGTGTTAACGCTTCTCCTTCGCATAACCCAATCTTCTAAGAGGTGGCATCTTTCAGGACGGCGAGCACTTCTGACGTCTTCCATTGGTTTCCGGGCCATATCTGTTTGACGGTTCCATCGGGCGCGAGCAGGATGGTGCTCATGCTGTGAACGATTTGGTTATTCTGCACGGAATACTCCAGGCCAAAGGCGGACGCCAGCCTCTGCAGGTCGGCGGGGCTGGTGGAGACGAAGTCCCAATTTGCAAAGCCGGAGGCGTCGTCTTTGAGATACGCCAGTCCGTACTTGCGCAAGACCGGCGCGGTATCGTAGCTGGGATCGAGGCTCACGCTGAGCAGATGGGTCTTCCCGTAAACAGGCGGAGTTTGAGCGAGATCGCTGTGGATTGCCGCAAACTCGCTGCTGATCAGAGGACAGAACGTAGGGAAGGGGCAGCGCGTGTAGATAAATGTAAGCAAAACCGCCTTACCCATGAAGTCGGCGAGGTGCAGCGTCTTGCCGTCCTGATTGACCAGTGGAACATCCGGCACTCTCTCTCCCAGCAGGAGTTGGTGAGGTTTTGTCGTGGCTGCAACGGAACCCCGCGCGCTCTTATCGGTTATCGTGAGGTGCTGCAGCCAGTAATTAGCCCCCCCCTTTTGGACCACGACATCCGCCTTGATTCGATCGCCGGGCTGAACCTGCTGAAGTCCCTGCGGATCTTGCACGGGATAGGTCATGGTCATGGCGGACATGAAGCCGGGAACGTTGTCATTGTCCACGGAGAGTTGCCCGGCTGACTCGCTCTTGGCCACGACTTGTCCCGTGAGGGTGTAATGTTTGGTCGAATTTTGGCAGCCAGCCGCACCCCAAAGGCAGGCGATCAGCAGGGCAGCCTTAGATAGGCGACGCATCGGAATCCTCCTTTTCACGCACGCCTGGCTAATAGTGGAAGCGGTAGCGAAACTCGACATAAACCTGCCGAGGATCGTCCCAGTGGAATCCGCCAAAGGTCAGGCTGTTATCCAACTCCTCGCGTTGGTTCGCTACATTCAGCGCGGTCACGGAAACCGTGTATTTCTCAGCGAACTCTTTCCCGACCGAAAGATCGAACGTGGTCTGCGCTGGCAGATATTCCCCGGGATATTGCGCGTTAGGCGTCCCGTTGTGGAAACCCGAGCCGTAGTAGACATTCGTCGAAGCGAACATCTGCCAGGGAAGGGTAGCATTGAAACCCACGTTCAGTGTGTTTCTCTGATCATGGTCTACGGGCCCATATCCCGGCGACGGATACTGCGAGCATGTTGGCATGTCGGGGGGGCAGATTAAGCCTCCAGTGATGGGCGAGGTTGCCTGCGCGAATTGATTCGCATAAGCAAGATGAAGCTGGCCCCGCCGCCAGAGGCGTGGGGAGCGCACTGTAAGTTCCCAACCTTGAATCAAGGCGTCAGCCCAAGTGATGGGCCAAAAGAGATTCGATTCGCCGATGTTGTTGTGATCCAGCCAATTGGTGGCCCTGGTTTGATAATTATCGGCATCGAGAGTCCAGCCGCGATAAGGAATCATGACACCAAATTGGTGTTCGGTATCCCGCTCACCATAGAGTGGAGCGAAAGAAAAACCCTGGGGGCCCGCGAAAACCGCGAGTGCAGTGGTGGCTGTCGTGAGTGGGGGGGCTTGGTAAAAGTCACCGTAGAATGCGCGAAAGACCCAATTCAGATGAGGCACTTTCACGGCGACGCCAAAGCGAGGGTCCGTGGCATTTTCTACGATGGAGGCCGTGAAATGCGATTGGCGGACTCCGGCAATCAAAGTAAGCCACGATGTCGCTGCGAATTTGTCGTTCAGGAAGGTTTCCTCGAGGCCTCCGGTGACGCCAATCGAGGATGCGGGGAAGTTGGGACTGCCGTCGGTGAATAGATTATCGAAGTAGCTGTATTGATGCTGACCGAACCCGTACACTCCGGCTTGAACATCGTTTCTCCAAAAATTTGCGTTAAAGGCCGCCTGCAGGCCTCCGTAGTTGGCGTTCTGATTGGTGTTTGTAGAGACGGGAAAATCGTTGGCTCCGCCTTGGTAATCCGCGCTGTTGTAGTGATAAAAGGGAGAGACCGTCAGCAGCATATTTGGATTGAAGGTGTGGACCCATGAGAATGCAACGTAGCCGTCGCGCTCGTGCTCACCATCGCGGAGGCCGTAGCTGGGGGACGCCCCCGCCGCTGCTAACTGCTGATTTCCGATGGAGTTGGGATCGGGGTCATAAGGGATCTGGTAATAATCCTCACGCAATGAGGCGACCACTCGAATTTGATTCTTGGCATCCGGATTGAAAATCAAGGAAGAGAAGCCGCCATAACCGTTCTCCGCATCGTGAAAAACTTGCGCGATCGGCGTCTGAAGACCGTAATCGCTACGATTTCCATTTAAGCTGACATAGTAAGCAAAGCGCTGGCTATGTCCTCCGCAACCGATCTGGTCGTTGGTTTGATAGAAATTGCCAAAGCTGGCGACGAAATCGCATTGCTTGTCGCGTTCAAAGCCGGTTCGCGGCACGATATTGAAGATTCCGTAGGTACGGTCTCCGTAGTCAGCGTCGTAACTTCCTCTCTGAACTTCGAGATAGTCGATGTCCTTGGGGTCAATCTGCGGCGCCAGATTGCTCGCGATATTCGTGTTGGGGATAGGGACGCCGTCAATCAGCCACTCGTACTGATGGCCTCCTCGAATGTGCAGCATGTCGTGGGTCACGTAGGCAGCCGGAACGTAATCGGTGATCATTTCCAAGCCGTTGGTGCGATCGGCGCCGGGAGTTTCCTGGATGTCCACACGGTTCAGCATCGTCGTGGGGGTGACACTTTCCGTGGTCGCCTCCACCGGATTTTCCGAGACGGTGATGCTGGCATTGACGCCCGCAACCGTTAGCTCGAAATGCAGCACCGGGCTCGTGTCGGACTGAACGACTACGTTCTGTTGCATTTGCTGGAAGTTCTGGGCCGAAACCGTGACGGCGTAGTCACCGATGGGCACGGAACTGAATTCGAATTCTCCGTTGTCGTTGGAATCCTGCGATTGTGACCAATCCGAGTTTTGGGCCTTCAGCGTAACGTGAGCCCCCTGGACGGGACGGTGCTGGGCATCGTGCACGACGCCCAGCACCCGGCCGAAAATCGTGGCGTGAAGCGCAACCACCGCGAAAAGACAGAAAGCCGCAACAACGAATCTTATAGCTCTCATAGGTCCCCCTTGGCCGAGCCAGAGCGCGCCTCAAGCAGAGGCGGAAGAACGAGAATTGCTGTTGCGCTCGTTTTAGCGCAACGACTTGGGTTTGGCTTTTGCTACGCGCTTAGGGGCAGGCGGGGAGGGGGCGACTCAACGCGGGGGAATGCGTCCGGAGAGAAATGCGGCAGGAATGCGATGGCGGGTTCGCTCGCGGGGAGGCGTTGCAACGTGGTGGGAGCGAACAGAACGAAAACGATGGTGGCCGTGTAATGGCCGGCTTGTTGGCTCGGCAAACACTTTAGCGCACAGCCTGAGCCATTGGCGCCCATATCGCAGGACATGGGGTGAGATCCCGCCTGATGCATGGGGCACATGATCCCATTACAACAGCTCGGGGTCGCGGAGGCGAGATTGGGGATGCCCGGCAGGATCGTCAGGGCCAAGGCCAAAATTGCAAGGACGGCAATGAGCCTTCGCACCATGGCCGACTATGCTAACGCATTTGGCGAAGCGGATGCAATCCCGTGGCGGGTCAGCTTGAATTTGGGCCTCTTGTGTTACCGATCGAGAAAAATTCAAACTGACCCGCTACCCGTTCCGTGGCGACCGTGGCGATTTTGACGACGAAGGCTTGACAGGGGCGCGCATCAACAGATATAGAAAACGCATGGCCCAATCCTTTCTGGTTTTCGATTTCGGCACGAATGAAGAACTGGCTCAGCAGGCGCGGCACAAGGTGGACGGTTGGAAGCAGGGCTTTCGGCTGGACAAGAAGCTTCTGCTGAAATTCGACCGCGCCGAGGCAGCGGAGACGCCCGATAAGCAGGAGACGCCCGAGACACCCGATACGGAAGATGCGGAAGAAGAGCCCACCCCTAAAAAAGGCGCCAAGAAATCGGGCAGGGCGGCAAAAAGCGCCAAGGCCGCCAACGCAAAAGACAAAGAGCCGCAAGAGAAGATCCAGCTCATCATTCGCCTGGATTTCTCCGATCACGAACGGCTGTCGCACCAGCGATGGCTGGATCGGATTCCGACGGAAGCTCCTTTCAAGGACGCGCAAGCGAAAATCATCCGGCACAATGACGCAGAGTTCGCGGGAACGGCGGAGCGGTTTGAGTCTCTGCCCTAACGTGGCTGCCTTGAAGCAGGCCGATGCGGCTCGGGCGCCCGAGTGAGCGGCGATAGGGTTTCGTTCTAAGCAGATATCATGTAAGGGCCTGAACGCCGGCTAACGAGCTTCAGTTATAATAAGTTTCGGCCTGGGCCTTTGCCGACAGAGGTGAAGCTGCATGGCTGTGCAAGCGCACCCGAAGACCGGCAGTATCCAAACCACTGAGCACCGCGGCCTCCCACCTGAAGACCTCATCCGGATGTACCGGCTGATGTACTGTTCGCGGCGGCTGGACGACCGTGAAATCCAGCTCAAGCGGCAGCATAAGATCTACTTTCAAATCAGCGGGGCGGGACACGAAGCGGTCTTGGTGGCGGCGGGAGAGGTTCTGCGGCCCGGCGAGGATTGGTTTTTCGCCTACTACCGCGACCGGGCGCTGAGCTTGAGTCTGGGCTTGACGCCGAAGGAGATGCTTCTGCAGGCCGTGGGCGCAAAGTCCGATCCTTCTTCCGGCGGCCATCAAATGCCTTCGCATTGGAGCAAGCCGGAGTTGAACCTGGTTACGCGCTCTTCGACGGCCGGGATGCAATGGCTGCACGCGGTGGGTGCGGCGGAGGCTTCGGTTTACTTCGAGCGTCATCCGAAAGCGCTGGATCAGGCACAGCACGCCCCACAGGGGGGCACGGCGCGGCACAGCCGGGACGAGATCGTCTACGTCTCCGGCGGCGAGGGGATGACCAGCCAGGGAGAATTCTTCGAGGCGCTGAACGCCGCTTGCCTGAAGCGCTTGCCGGTGCTCTTCCTGGTGGAAGACAACGGCTGGGCTATATCCGTGCCGGTGGAGGTGCAGACCGCGGGCGGCAGCATTTCGCGGCTGGTCCGCGATTACCCGAACCTGCACGTCGAGGAGTGCGACGGGACCGATCCTCTGGTCAGCTACGACGCGCTGCAGCGGGCGGCCGAACATTGCCGCGCGCGAAAAGGTCCCGCGCTGGTACATGCGCACGTGACGCGTCCCTATTCGCATTCGCTCTCGGATGACGAGAAGCTTTACAAGACTGCCGAAGAGCGCGAAGAGGAAGCCCACCGCGATCCCATTCCCAAGTTCGGACTTTTTCTGGTGCGCGAGGGCATTCTCGACGAGAAAGAACTGGAGCGGGTGGAAGCGGAGGTGGACCGCGAAATTCTGGAGGCCACCGATTTTGCGCTGGCGGCGGAGTTGCCCGGAGAAGAATCCATACTGAAGTGGGTTTGTTCACCCGATGTGGATCCCACGTCCTCGCAATTCGAATCGGAACCGAAAACGGATGGCGAGCCGAAAACGATGGTGGAGATGGTCGCGGCGACGCTGGCCGATGAGATGGAACGCGATGCGCGAATCCTGGTGTTTGGCGAGGATGTGGCCGATTGCAGCCGCGAGAAGAACCTGGACAAAGTAAAGGGCAAGGGCGGCGTGTTCAAGGCTACGGCGGGATTGCAACGGCGGTTCGGTTCAGACCGCGTATTCGATACACCCCTGGCCGAAGCGGGAATCGTGGGGCGCGGGGTTGGCATGGCAATGCGAGGCCTGAAGCCAGTGGCGGAGATTCAGTTCTTTGACTACATCTGGCCGGCCATGATGCAGATTCGCGACGAACTGGTGCTGACGCGCTGGCGTTCGGCGGGGGCGTTCAAGGCTCCCATGGTGATTCGCACGGCGACCGGCGGTTACCTGACTGGCGGCGGCCCGTATCACAGCCAGTCCGGCGAATCGATCTTCACGCATTTGCCGGGCCTGCGGGTGGTGATGCCGTCCACGGCGCTGGATCTGTGCGGACTTTTGCGCACGGCGATCCGTTGCGACGACCCCGTGCTTTTCCTCGAGCACAAGCACCTCTATCGGCAGCCGTACAATCGCGCGCCGTATCCCGGACCAGATTTCACGATTCCCTTCGGCAAGGCGCGAATGGTTCGCGAAGGCGGCGACGTGAGCGTTATCACTTTTGGCGCGTTGGTACATCGCGCCGAACTGGCGGCGACGGAACTGCAACGCGAAGGGATTGCTCTGGAGATTATCGACCTGCGGTCGTTATCACCATACGACTGGGAATCGATTGCCCGCACGGTGAAGAAGACGAACCGGGTGATCGTGGCCTACGAAGATATGCGGTCATGGGGTTACGGGGCGGAAATTGCGGCGCGCATTGCCGACGAGCTTTTCGAGGAGTTAGACGCGCCGGTGCACAGAGTTGCCGCCATGGACAGCTTCTGCGCTTATCAGCCGCATCTGGAAGAGAAGATCCTCCCGCAAACCGCCGATATCGTCCTGGCCGCGCGCGAATTAGCCGCTTTCTGACCCTCTGCATCGTACCGCATCCCCTGTAGGCCCCTGCGCCATAGCCTGCACATGTAGCAGGTCTTATACTAGAATTAGAGGCCAAAATGCTCGTCGCACCCGGCTAACTTTCGCGGCTTAGACCGCGTCCAAATAAGCAAGAGGCGATAAGCCGATCAGCGGAGGATAACGGCAAAAAATCCAAGGCCGGATGTTTGAGGCCGAATAGAGGAGGAATCAAATGATTCGCAAGGCGCTCGGAACCATAATCGGGGGTGTCCTAGCGCTGGCGCTCCTGAGCTTCGTGCCGCAAGCACGAGCCGAGGGACAGCATGAGGCAATTGACCAGCTAACGCGATTCACGTTCAACCAACCAGTGCAGCTTCCCTTTAACAAGGTCCTTCCGGCGGGAACCTATTGGTTCACGGTACCGGATGCAGATAGCGGCGGACAAACCGTGCAGGTACTAAATTCGGATCGCACACGAGTTCTGGGAACTTTCGAGACCATCGCGACCGACCGGCCCGACCTATACTGCCAAGAAAGGGGATGTGAAGACGCACGACTGACACTGGCAAGATTGCCCAACCAAGTGCCACTTCTGGTGAGCTGGACCTATCCGGGCGAAAGCCAGGGGCATGAGTTCGTGTATTCGCGTCAGAAGGAGAACCAAATATCCGAAACGGGTAAATTGATGACCGTGCAGATTCCAATTGGCGGCACGGTTACAGTTGGCTAAAGACTGAAGGAAGCAAAAACGAGTTGGACGGCCGGCGGCGGAGTTAGCCGCCGGCTCTGCTTTTGCGTGCATCGAACGTTCACTGTAAGGTAGCGAAGCAAAGGCGGCGTGGCGATGAATCGTGTAGAATTTGTCGCTACGCACCGTCGGTTCCGATATGTCCGCCAACGCACAATGCAGAAACAAAACTCGGCTGAAAGAGCGCTTGAGCCTTCGGGGGAGTAACCGATGACTCGGCGCTGGCTGATCGTTCTGCTGCTGATCGCCACGGGTGTGGGAGTTTGGTGGGCGCGGCGAAAACCCAACAATTACCCCGATGCGTATATCGCGGATCGCAGCGCGACGCTTTGGAGCGCGACGGCGCAGGTGCGTCGCCAAGTGGCTACATTAGGTTACGGGGAAAGGGTGAGCGTGATGGGGCGCGCGGGTGAACTGACCGAAGTGCGCGCGGCGGACGGCACGCAGGGCTGGATCGATAACCGTTTATTGATGGCGCCGGCCCTTTGGAAGCAAGTGGGCCAACTCCTGGCCGATGCCCGCAGCATGCCGGTTCAGGCGAAGGGGCACACGAAGACCCTGAGCAATGTGCACATCGATCCGGGACGGGATTCCACGCGCATCTTCCAATTTGGGCACAATGTTTCCGTGGCCATACTGGAGCGGCAGGTGGCAGCCGTACCTGCTTCGGATAAGGACGAAGACAAGAGCGGCGATGAAGGCGCAGCGAGCGGCGATGAAAAACCCGCGAAATCCGATATGGAAGACTGGCTGCTGGTCTTGTATCAGCCGGTGAATATGCCTTCTGGAGCATCTCTCGGGGCGGAGGGGGGAGCAGATTCGGGGCCGGCCGTTCCGATCGCGGGATGGGTCATTTCGCGATTTATCGAGCTCGATCCCCCAGCTCCGATCGGCGACTATATGAGCGCGGCGGGCAGACGGGTGGTGGGCTGGGAGCAGCTGAACACGGTTTCCGACGCTTCCGGAGCGAAGCCGCAATACGTGGTCGCGGCGGCCAGAGCAGGCGAAGGGCAGCCGTGCGATTTCACTTCCATCCACGTGTATACCTGGGGCACGCAGCGCCAGCGATACGAGACCTCGTACGTGGAAAACAATCTGTGCGGGCGGCTGCCGCTGCGGGTGACGCAGGGTTTGGACGGTCCGGAATTCCGGTTCAACGACGAAAAGAATGCGGAGCATGCTTACCGGCTGGTGCAGACGGTGGTGCGGCGAATCCCGACACCCGGCTCGCCCGGAAATCCGAAAGGCCGTGCGGTTCCCCGCGCCCAATCTCGTGCCGGGTTCGAACAGTAAGGGCAATTCCCCGCTTGTGCCGATCCGCAATTGTGCTAACTTGTGGCGCCGTACTGACCCGACTTGGATAGCACCCGGCTCCATTCACGCCATCGCTCTTATCGCAGCATTATCCTAGTCCCCTTTTTTGCCATGCTTTTTTCCGCGCTATGGGGCTGCTCGCGGGCGCATTCCCAGACCGCAGCCATGGTGACGAAACCCGCGCCGCTGGAATTCGTCGAGGAGTGGGGCGTCCGCGGCGCCGACCCAGGACAATTCGAGGACCCGACCGGGCCGGCCATGGACCCCGTGGGCCGCGTCTATGTGGCCGACCGCGCTACCGGCTTCGTGCAAAAGTTCGAAGCGGGCGGGGTGCCGCTGCTTTCGTTTGAAAACGCCGCGGCGCGGACGGCCGATGCGATTGCGGTGGATTCGGGAGGCGCGATCTACGTTGCCAATTCGCGTGCCGGCACGATGCAGATCTTCTTCCCCCAGGGCGAGCCGCTGCGAGCGTTGCGAATCGCTCCGCAGCGCAAAACTGCGGGGGCGTTCATTTTCAGCACCGACGCCGACGGCAAGATCTATGTGCCCGATGCGGCGGGAGCAAGAGTGCAGGTGTTCAGCAGCAAAGGAGAGATTCAGAGAGTTTGGAGAATTCCGCCGGGCGATTCGGAAAAGGCGGCGCAGCCTTTCGCCGCGGTCGCGGATAGCGACGCCGTCTATGTGGGCGATGCCGCCGATGGGCGGATTCTCAAATTCAGCCTTGCCGGCAAGCAAGACGCGGTATTCCAGGAGCCGAATCCCGGCGACGGTTCCCAACTGCTGAGCCTGGCGGTTGCCACCAAACAACTTTTCGCTCTGCGAGGGTTTCCGCTGCGGCTGGAGGTGTGGAGCGAGGATGGCCGGCGCCAAGCGATCAATGCATTAGGGGAGCGGCTTTCTGAGGTAAAATCCGCAGCTTACCTAGCTGGCGATGCAGCGGGTGACTTGGTAGTGCTGGACCCGGAGTCGCGCCGGGTGCTCCATTTCCGCGTGCATCTGGAACTTCCCTGAAAGGTGCGGCAATGCCTTTGATACTGACAGAGCAAGACGTTCGGGCGCTGCTGGAAATGCCGGCGGCGATCAGCGCGGTGGAGGAGTCTCTGGTGCGGCAGGCGACGGGAGATGGCTGGATACATCCCCGGCGGCGCCTGGCCTTGCCCGAGCGGGTGCTGCTGAACTACATGTTCGCGGCGGACCAAAAAGGCGGCTGGATGGGGGCGAAACTTTATTCCGTGTCGCGCGGCGTGGCCCGTTTTCTGATCTTGCTCTATCGCGTGGATACGGGCGAATTGGCGGCGCTGATCGAAGGCGATTACCTGGGCCAGGTGCGCACGGGAGCAGCCAGCGCGGTGGCCACGAAATACCTCGCGCGCCCGGAGGCGCGGGTGCTGGGGATTATCGGGACGGGGACGCAAGCGCGCACGCAACTGGCCGCGGTGAGCGAAGTGCGGCCGCTGGAAACGATTCGCGCGTTCGGGCGCGACCGCGGGCGACTCGACAATTACTGCCGCGAAATGAGCGAGAGATTGCGCCGGCCGGTGACGCCAGCGAACTCGGCGGAAGAGGCCGTGCGCGGGGCCGACATCCTGATCACCGCAACCAACTCCATGAAACCCATCGTGTCCGGCGAATGGCTGGCGCCAGGAGTGCATATCAATGCCATCGGCGCGAACTTCGCGCAAAAGCGGGAGCTCGATAGCGACGCGGTGGAGCGGGCCGCGATCATCGCGGTGGATTCCATTCAGCAGGCCAACATCGAGTCCGGCGACCTGATCCAGGCGTTTGGCGACGATAATTCGCGCTGGCAGCAAGTGCGGGAACTGGGGGAAATTGTGGCGGGAAAGCGGCCGGGACGAAAAACACCGGAGCAGATCACGCTTTTCAAGTCCAACGGTATCGCCTCATGGGATTTGGCTGTGGGCGCGTATGTGTTTGAACGGGCCGTCAAGGAAGGCCGAGGCCGCTCGATCTGCCTGAACGATAGCCAAACTTCTGCACACTAGCGGGGGCGCACTCGCGCCAGTTCAGGCCCTGCGATTGAGCCGCTTTACCAACGCCTGGTGTAATCTTTCGCGAACATCGGTGGGAAGCGGGAGGGGCTGAGCGCTGTAGTAAATCTCGATGGTCTTGCGGGTCGTATCCACGATAAGACGACAATCCTTGCAGCGTTCCAGGTGGACCTCAATATCGGCCAAAAGCTCCTGGCTGAGTTCGCCATCCAGGTAGGCCGAGATTTCCTGAATCAATCCGCGGCAGTTCACGCTGGCTTGCTCCGTTCAAAAGATGGGCTGAGCTTTTCGCGCAGCTTCAAGCGGCCGCGCAAGAGCCTGGATTTGACGGCCGGCACGGAGATGCCCAGCGCTTCGGCGGTCTCTTCGGTGGAGAGATCCTCCACATCGCGAAGAATAAATACGGTGCGAAAAATGGGGTCGAGCTCGGCGATGGCGTTGCTCAGAATCGAGTTCAGCTCGGTGACTTCGTAACGCTTCTCCGGCGTCGGACCCCAATCCCGGATTTCGCGGGGCATGAGGTCTTCGTCGGTCTGGATAGGCTCATCGAGCGAGCTGACGTTGGGACGCCTGCGCCGCAGCCGCATCAAGGCTTCGTTTACGGCGATGCGCACGAGCCAGGTGTAAAACCGGGAACCGCCCTGGAAGTCGGGGAGGTGCTGGAACGACTTCATAAAGGCGTCTTGGGTGGCGTCTTCCGCATCCTCGCGGTTCTGGGTGATATTCATGGTCAGGCGGAAGATGCGGGTCTCATAGCGGTTTACAAGCTCATCGAACGCTTTCAGGTCGCCTTTTTTGGCTAAAGACACCAAGGCTCCTTCGTCATCGCGGACGATTGTGGAAGGCAGGCGTTTGGGTTCGGGCGAACTCATCGGCATTAGCGGCGGAGTGCCCCGGAGGGTTTTGTGGCCGCACCCAAGCAGGTTAGCACAGATTGTTTCGGCTTCGACCATGCCGCAGCGTCCGTTGAGATTGGCGTTCAGATTCGCGTTCAAATTTCCGCGCTCCCATTGCAGGACTGCCGGCACAGCGCACGCGATGTAGCCATACGCTGGCGCCAAACGTGTCAGCTGATTGGACGCCGCAGTGTAGCCTTGGGATTCATCGCTCGACCTTTACTTCGCGGGGAGCTTCACCCCGCGGCTCGGGCGGTTCGAGCAAAACACCATGAAATGCCCCTAAAAACGCTAGGACGACGCCCGTTACTGAGATGCACATGTCCGCGCGGCAAATATTTTTCCGGAGATTCTCCGTGCTAAGCTGGCTTTTCCTTATAAAGGACGAGCAATGCGAACGCTGCCGGATTACCTCAGGCGAGGCATGAAACTGATCGTGGTGGGCTTCAATCCCGCGGATCGCTGGACCCGCGCGGGGCACTACTACGCCGGCCGGGGCAATCCATTTTGGCCGCTGCTATACGATTCCGGCATCCTGCCCGAATCGCTGCCCTACACCGACGATAAGCGGGTGATCGAATTCGGCATTGGCCTAACCGATCTGGTGAAGCGGGCCACGCGGGAAACAGACGAACTGGAACGGCAGGAGATCGCCGAAGGGCGCATTCTGCTGGCGCAGAAGATCGAGGAGTTCGGGCCGCGCGTGGTGGCGTTCAACGGCAAGGAGACTTACGAGAAGTTCGCGCAGCGGCCTTGCAAGCTGGGTTTGCAAACCGACAAACTTTACGGCGCGCGCGTATTCGTGCTGCCCTCTACGGGCACCAAGTCCATGGAACGCGATATCCACTTGCGCTATTTCCGACAGCTCGCGAGCGTGCTACGCGACTTGCCCGACTAACCCCAGTTGCACCTACAATACCGCTTTTGAGCTAGGCTTAGATCCGGCTACGGCTGAAACGTCGGAGGGGGAATCATTTCCGATACAACTTTTGCTCCGCTGGTGCTGGAAGCGCGCAGAGATGCTGTCTGCACGCTGACGCTGAACCGGCCTGAGCGGCTGAATGCGCTCGATGCGGCGCTGGGCCGCGCATTGCTCGAGGCGCTGGCGCGAGTAGGGAAAGACGATCAGGTGCGGGCCGTGGTTGTGACGGGCGCGGGACGAGCGTTTTGCGCCGGCGGGGACGTGAACCTGCTGCGGAAGGCGCGTGAGAGTGAGGACGTCGGCGAGCTCGAAGCGCTTTTGAAAACCGGCAAGCAGATTGTCCTGGCAATCGCCAGGATGCCCAAGCCGGTGGTCGCGGCGGTGAACGGCCCGGCAGCGGGAGCCGGAGCAAATCTGGCGCTCTGCTGCAGCGTGAGGATCGCTTCCGAACTGGCCAGCTTCACGCAAAGCTTCGCGAAATTGGGGCTTTTCCCGGATTTCGGAGGGACCTATTTTTTGCCGCGCCTGGCCGGACCAGCGGTGGCGACGGAATTGATGATTAGCGCGGAAACCGTGAGCGCGGCGGACGCGCTGCGGATGGGCCTAGTATCGCGCGTGGTGCCGCCCGATCGGCTGGAAGAGGAAACCGCGTTGCTCGCCGACGGCTTGGCCGCGGCGCCCCCGATTGTGGCCCGAGGCGTGAAGCAGACTCTCCTGGTCGAAGACTGCGAGGCGCTGGAGAAGGCTCTCGACGAAGAGATTCGCTGGCAGATTACCTGCTTTCGCTCGGAGGATTGCCGCGAAGGAATTCGCGCGTTCTTCGAAAAACGGTCGCCGCGCTTTCGGGGCGCTTGAGAGCTGCCGTCACTTCATTGGCTTTCCCGTTCCCCGCATTCTACTGCACACGCCGTATTCTTACCCGCCCCAGAAGCGTATCCGGAAAATCGCGGGCCTCAATTGTTATATAAGTAGAGGCGCAATGACCAAGAGCCTATGAGTGGCGATTCCGTACGCTTGATTTTGCCGCTCTCGCGCCTTGCAACCGAAGCGTGCGAGGCGACCGCTCTGTATCGCGAATTGCGAAAGCCGCTGCTGCGCTACCTGGCATGCCTGGGGCTTTCGGCCGATGAGGCGCAGGACGTGGTGCAAGACGCCTTTCTCAGCCTGCATAAGCATCTGGCCGCCGGCGGATCGCAGGAAAATATACGCAGCTGGATTTTTCGGGTCGCGCACAATCAGGCCAGGAATCGGCAAAGCCGCTACGAGAGGCGATTCGCGGCGCCGCTCGAAGGGCGTATGGATACGATCGCGGACGAATCGACGCCGGAGAGAGCGGTTCTGGAACGAGAAAAGTTCCTGCAGCTCAGGAAAGCGATTGGCCTGCTGACCGAGGCCGAGCGAGAATGCCTGCTGCTACGCGCGGGAGGCTTGCGTTATCGCGAAATCGGCGAGGTTCTAGGAGTTCCCACATCGACGGTGGCCGATACCGTGGACCGGGCCATCAGGAAATTAGCGGAGAGATGCAATGTGTGAGTTTTCGCAAAGATTGATTGCATGGCTGGATGGCGAACTACCGGAAGGCGAAGCCGCGAAGATGGAGCGGCATCTGGGGGAGTGCGCGCAATGCCGGGGGCAGCTTGATGCGTATCGGCAAGCGAGCGATGCGTTCGAGGCGTACAGCAATGCATGCGCGGATGCGGCGATGTCTGCTAAGTCTGCTAAGCGCGGCCGAAGGTCGCTGCGGCCGGCGCAGGCGGTTTCCGCGGCTGCGGCGATTGCGGCCATGGTCGCCACGTTTTTCCTGTTTACGGCGCGCGTTCGGCATTCGGCGGTCGTCGGCACTGCGGCGGAAATCGGCAGTACTACGGCCGCTTCGCAGCCCGTGCACACGGCGCAGCAGGAACCGGCGAGGCAGTTGGCGGCGGTTGCTCCGCCAGGGGTGACGCCGCAGGTCGTAAAGAGCAAAGGAGCGGAGCGGATAAGCCATCCCGCTCCAGATCGACGCACTGAAGCTCCGCGTCCTCAAGAGAACACGAATTTATTGCCCGGCGCGCCGGCGGTGGAGATTTCCATCCCTGCCGATGCCATTTTCCCTCCGGGCGCGGTTCCTGCGGGCGTGAGTTTCACAGCCGACGTCACGATGGCGAGCGATGGTTCGACGGAACAGATTCGGCTGCGGCCGCAACTGACGGAATTTGAAAGGAAGGGTGCTCAGCGATGAAACGCTCGATCTACGTGGTGACGCTTCTGGTGGTTTCGTCTTCTGCATTTGGGCAAGCCCAGCAGAGGGTAGTGGTCACTCAAAATGCCGGGCAAAATGCCGGGCCTGGGCCCGTCACCATCGGCGCGTTTGCTTTTGGAGGAGGGCCGGGCGTTCCCGTGCAGGGGCAGCCCTATTCGGCGACGATCACAAATGAGTCCATCCAAACGCTGGCGGATGGGAATCGCATAGTTCAATCGACCTCGGGCACCGTCGCGCGCGACTCCGAAGGCCGCACGCGCCAGGATATGAACCTGCCCAGCATTGGCAATCTTTCGGCTGCGAACGCGCCTCATCTGGTGGTGATTCAAGATCCCGTGGCGCAAACGTCCTACACCTTGGACCTGACCGACAAGACGGCACAAAAGATGCCTGCACCGCGTATGGGTCCAGTTCCGCCGCCGGGCGCGCAGGCTGCTGCAGCGGGCGGCCAGGCACCGCCTGCTGGTGGCAATGTTTTCTACGTGCAATCGGCGAGGATAACGGCTTCGGAACAAATGCCGGACCTACCTCCGCCGATGCCGCCTTTACCGCCGATGGATGGACCGAAGGTGTTGATGAGAGATGTGCAAGGGCCGGCCACCACGGAGGATCTGGGTTCGCAGACGATGGAAGGCGTGTTCGTAACGGGAGTGCGCACGACGCGCACCATACCGGCGGGACAAATCGGCAACGAAAAGCCCATCAGCATCGTGACGGAAGTATGGACCTCGCCCGATCTCAAGACAGTGGTCTACAGCAAGAGAAGCGATCCACGCATGGGCGAGATGACGTTTCGGCTGACGGGCATTGCGCGATCCGAACCGGACGCGTCTTTATTTACAGTACCGGCTGGCTTCAAAATCGTCGAGGGCCCCAAGCCGTTCATCTACCGCACTAACCCTTAAGTACTGCGCCAACCGATAGACTCGCGTGCTGCATGCGCGAGTCTATCGCCGCGCCGTAGCGCCGGCCTTCCGCGTTTCGCGCCTCGAGAACTTCTCTTCCAAACGGTCCCAAAACGGTCCTCCAAACGGGAGACGATTCCCTTCCCTTGCGTTAGCATGGGCTGGCGATCACATGGGAGGCCAGCGTGAACGGAGCCGAATTCGTTGCCAAGCTGAAGACGGAAAATGAGTCGCTCTTAGCGAAAATCGACGAGCCGCCGCTCTCCTGGGGCGTTCCCAAGAGCGAACTTATTGCCGTGCTCATCAAGATGGCCCTGAAAAACGAGATCGAAGCGACGGAGATCGCGGCGGAGTGGGTATCGACGACGCCGGAACTCAACGCCAAGCTGGCGCTGGCGCGGCACGCGGGCGATGAGGCCCGGCACTATCAGCTGATCGAGGAGCAAGCGCGCGCCTTGGGCGTGGCGCTGGACGGCTTCCGCCCGCTGGATCCTCCTAGCCCGGTGCTGAACTATCTGCGCAGGCTCACGTCGACGCCGGAGCGCATTGCCGCCGCGCTGGTGGCGCGAGAGGCCATGGGCGGACGCAGAAACGTGCAATTTCTCGCCTTCCTCGACCGTGCCGCGCTGCACGAATTGGCCGCGCTCTACCGCGACGTCATCAACCCGGACGAAGAGCGGCATCACCTTTCCGGCTGCGCGGTGCTGGCGGAGCTGGCCACCACGCCCGAAACACAGCAGGCGGCGCGGCGAGCGGCCCTCGGCCTGCTCGAAACGGGAGACCGGGTGCGGACGCACGCGCTGCAAAATACGGGCGCGCCGGTGGTCCCAGGCTGCTAAGGGGGCTGCTAAGGGGCCAGCGGCATTCGGCTCTGCTATCATCATCGGCAGCGATGACCATCAATGAAAAAATCGTTTTGCAGCAAGGCGATCTGACGGAAATGGATGTGGACGCAATCGTCAATGCCGCCAATAACGACCTCAGGCTCGGCGGCGGCCTGGCCGGCGTGATTCGCCGCAAAGCTGGAGATGCGGTGCAGCGCGAATGCGACGAGATCGGCGCAATTCCCGTGGGCGGCGCGGCCCTTACCTCGGCGGGAAAGCTGAAGGCGCGGCATATCATTCATGCCGCCAGCATGCAGCTGGGAGGCCTCACGACGGGGCATGGGCTGCGCGCCTCCACGGCGCATTCCTTGCGCATCGCCTCTGAGAAGGGCCTGCGCACGATCGCTTTTCCCGCCGTGGGCGCGGGCATCGGCGGTTTTCCACTGGCAGAGTGCGCGACGATCATGCTGCACGAAGTGGCGGAGCATCTGAAGCGGCCCACCTCGCTGGAAAAGATTTACTTCGTGCTTTTCGACGCCACCGCGCTCTCGGCGTTTGAAAAAGCCCTGCACGAAATGGATGAGCGCGGCGAGTTTGAATCCACCGCGCGTTCGGGAGAAGGCCGGTGAGCGGGCCGAGTTCCCCGGCGAAGACGCCGCAATCGCTCTCCGCAGAGGCGATGCTGCAAAAAGTGAAGAAGGAACTGGAGCGATACGAACATCCGCTCTTCGATTTCGACGCGCGGCCGGCAACCGGCGGAATCGAGGTGGTGATCCGCTTCAAACCCGCGGACGTGGAAGTGCACACCTATTATTTCTTGATGCAGCCGCGCGAAATCGAGCATTCGCAATTCCCCTGGTCCTTCCAGCGGCAACTTTACGATTGCCTGCACGACTACGTGGTGGAGATGTTCGTTCGCAATCCGCAAATGAAAGACAATTGAAACCGCCGCCGGACCGAACCACAGTGAAAGCGCCGTCAAAACAAGAGTGCGCGGGAGGCTCCCTGTCTTCTTCCCTATCTTCCCAATCTTCTTTATCCACGCCGCTGGCTCAACTGCTGGCCGAGCGCATCGGCGCGAGCGGGCCGATCTCTTTCGCCGAGTATATGCGCGAGTGCCTGTATCATCCGCAGTTTGGTTATTACAGCAAGGCGGAAGCTCGGGGCTTCGCGGATTATTACACTAGCGTGGACGTGCACCCGATTTTTGGGCGCTTGCTGGCGCGGCAACTCTCGGAAATGTGGGACCTCCTGGGGCGGCCCAGGGAATTCTTTGCCGTGGAGGCCGGGGCGGGCGTGGGACGCCTGGCGGCGCAAATCCTGGACTTCGCGGCGCGAGAGCTGCCGGATTTTTATGGCGCGCTGCGCTATTTCGCCGTCGAGAAATCCGCCGCACGCCGCGAGCTGCAGAGGGAAACGATGGGAAAGTACCTGGCGGATGGCAAGGCTACGCCAGCGGAGGAACTGCCGAGCGACATCTCCGCCGGATGCATCTTCTCGAATGAGTTGCTGGACGCATTTCCGGTACACCGCGTTTTTTTTCAACGCGGCGCTTTGCGCGAAATCCATGTGGCTTTCGATGGTCAGAGACTGATCGAAGAGCTCGGTCCTCTTACATCTCCTGCAATCGAGAATTACTTTCAAGAACAGCGGGTCACGTTGCGGGAAGGCCAGCAGGCCGAAGTGAATCTGGATGCCCGCGAATGGATATGGGAGGCCGGGCGCAAGCTTCGACGCGGCTTTGTGCTCACCGTGGATTACGGCCACGAAGCCGGCGAACTCTACAACGAGCGCCATATGCGCGGCACGCTTCTGGCGTATTCAGGGCATCAGGCGACGGAAGGTTTCCTGGAGCGGCCGGGGGAGCAGGACCTGACCGCCCACGTGAATTTCACGGCGCTGGACTTGTGGGGCCGATGCGTGGGCCTGGCGCGCACGGGATGCGTTTCGCAAATGGCTTTTCTGGTGGCGCTGGGGCGCGGAAACGAGTTCGCGGACCTCTACGACGCGGGGGCCGGCGAGGTGGAGCGCATTCGCGCGCGGCTAAAGCTGAAAACCTTAATTAACGCGGAAGGAATGGGCGAGAGGTTTCAGGTTTTCATCCAGCACAAAGGGGTGGCAGAGCCGAATCTCACCGGGCTGGCCGGGCTCTAAGAGTTCAAGATTCCCATGACCTAAGAAGTTGACCTACGGAGTTTATGCGCCTTCCTTGTAAGGCTGGCCCAGGTATTTCTTGACCTCGTCTTGCGCGCCGCCGGTATTGTCGTTGGTCTGCTGGGCCTTGCTGTATTCGTTGACGGCTCGGGCGCGGTCGCCGGCAATGTCGTAAACCTTGCCCAGATAAATATGGCCCCAGACTTCGACCCATTTGAAACTAGGGTCGATATTGCCGTCGAGCGCGTCGCGAAAACCATTGGCGGCGGCTGAATAATTCTTCTGATAAAAGAACGCTTCGGCCATACGGAACTCCGCCAAGGCGTTGTTCTTCTGCTGATCGAGGGCCTGCTGGTATTGCTGGATGGCGTCGTAATAGCGGCCCTGCTCGGCGAACGTCTCTCCGCGCGCGATGATGGCACGCACGCGAAGCTGCTGGCTGGATTTCAGGATGTAGTTGTGCGGGTCGAGAGTGATGCCGCCCGGTTTGGGCCTGCCGAAAACTTCGGTGCTGAAGCTGGAGTCGGTGCCGCTGACTTCGACGGTCTTGATTTCAGGATTGCCCTCGGTCTGGACTTGAAGTTCCACCGGCATGCGAAAGAAATCGAGGTTCTGCTTGATCTTGCCATCGATGCGGAAACCGGTCTTGGTGCGAAAGACGGTATAGGTAATGTTGAATTCGGGGATTCCGGTGGAATTGATCCATTGCGCAAAGAACGCCTGAATATTGGGCGGAGCGGTTTGATCGGCGTCGGCCGCCGCGGCGCTCGAGGACGCCGTATTTCCAAGAGCAAAGTTGGCAGGCTTGGCCGGCACCTGGACGACGTGATCCTGAGCTAACTTCTCGAAATCCGCGAGCGAGGCGGCCTTGCCCGAATATTGCTTGTAGTAATCGTGCAGGAGCGCGGAGAAGGCGGAATCGCCAAGCTGCTCCCGGAGCATGTGAAAGACCATGGCGCCTTTGTTCACGACCACGGAAGTGTAATTGGGCGAGTATGGATCGAGGCGCCCGGCTTCGCCGATGGGCGAAGTACTGTCGTACATCAGAGCGCCAATAGCGAAATCGTTGAGGGCCTTATTCATGCCGTCGCGGCCGGCGCTTTGCTCGACGTAAAGCGCTTCGGAATATCGCGACAGGCCGTCGGTAAGCCAAACGTCGGAAGGCGAAGCGGCCATAACCTGATTTCCCCACCATTGGCCGGCGACAAGGTTCGCGAGCTGGCGCGTATTCACCACGGAACCCCACTGACGCTGGCTCAAGAGCAACATGCCGGGCGCGGAATAGCCGGGCAGCGAGCCATCGGGGAGCGGCACAAGCGTTAGATTGGGATTGGGCAGCGGACCAAACTGATCGGAAAAGGAGTTGATGATGCGCGCGACGGCGTTCCCATAATCGGACGCCGAGGTTGCCGCGTTCGGGGGAGAGTAGACGGAAATGTTCAGTCCCTCGGCCTGCACGGGAGAAAGTTGCAGCGGGCCGGCAACAAAAGTTCCGGCGGCTTCGGGTTGATCGACGCGAAACGTGTACGTGATTCCCGAACCCGAGGACGCGGGGCCGGGCGAGGGAGGAGCAGGCGCCGCTGGCGGAGCCACCTTGCTTGCAGACGTCGGATAGCCTGCGTCCTGATTGCGGCGCGTTAGCCGGGGAGAGTCGCCATCCGGATTCCGGTTGCCAAGCATTGGCGCTGGCGATGGCGCGGGTTGCGCTTGGGACGAGGCCGGCGCGGGAGCTTGGCTCGTTCCGGTGCCAACGACGGCGAAGTTTTGCGGCACTTCAATGTGGAAGACGCCGGTAAACCGGTTGGCCGGGTAATCGGTGAGCGGGAACCAGCGGGCAGGCAATAAGAGATAGGCTCCATCTTTTGCGATGGATGCCAGGCGAACGCCGGCGACGGGGCTATTGTCTTCATTGGCGAGAATGCCGCTGTAATCGAAGGTCAGCTTTATGCTTTGGCCCGCCGGGACAACATTCGGCAGCGAAATGCTTACGTCCAGCCCATCCTGGCCGCTGCGGTCGGCGCTGAGCGAGTTGCCGGAGGAATCGCGGATGCCGGCGATCATCAGATTGGGGTGCAGCTGGCATTCCACCGTGCGGGACGCTTGCTGGGCTTGAAACTCCACCACGACGCGCGCCGTAAGCATCTGGCTCTCGGGCACAAGCGAGGCGAAGACCTCGTAAGAGACGGCGCGAAATCCCGTCTTTCCCGGCGCTTGCGCTGCGATAGTTGGCCTTGGCCGCACGGGCGCTTCGATTTGCGCGAGGGCGGGGCCAAGGGCCCAGATGCAACAGGCCGAGGCGGCCAGGAGCACGCGCAGCGTGGGTAAGAAAAGCCGAACCGCAATTCTATGTCTCATGACCTCATCCCAGCGGGTCTACCAAAGCAGCGCATCTCTAGGATAGCAAAAAAGGCTTGGTGAGTTGCCATGGACGTACAGTGATTTGCTGTATTCAAGCACTAATTTTGGATCATGCTGGCAATGATGCTGGCGGCGCGCTCTATGGCGCCAGGGGGCCCCAGTTTTTCGCGGACCCGGGCGAGTTCACCGCGCATGGATTGGCGGGCTTCGGCCGAGGCCAGCAGGCGCTCGGTTTCGCTCGCCAAACGCTCTGGAGTGAAGGCATCCTGAATCAGCTCGGGAACGATCTCCTTGCCGGCGAGCAAGTTGACCATGGCGAAATGCGGCGTGCGGGCCAAGCGCCGGACGACCCAGGCCGTAAAGGGCGCGACGCGATAGACGACGACCATCGGCGCATCGAGCAAGGCGGCTTCGACGGTGGCGGTGCCGCTGGAGACGATGGCCACGTCGGCGGCGGCGAGGAGATCGTATGTGGAGTTCTCAACGATCGGCACTGTGGATTGCAGCACGCCCATGTGCGCTCTCATTTGCGAATTGGTCAGTCCGGGGGCGGCCGCGATGACGAACTGCCGGGGAGCCGTTGAATTCATGATGGCGATGGCTTTCATCAACCGAGGCATGTGATGAGCCAATTCGCTGGGACGGCTACCCGGAAGCACGGCGACGATGGGACGGCCAGGATCAAGGCCGTGGCTTAGAGCGAAATCCTCCCGCGTACACTGCGCGTGAACGGCGTCCACCAGGGGATGGCCGATCCAGTCCGCCTGGACTCCCGCCTTGCGAAAGAAAGCTTCCTCGAACGGAAAAATGCACAGGCCGCGGACGAAACGGCGCTTCACCAGCCTTACCCGCCAGGGCCGCCAGGCCCAGAACTGCGGGCAAACGAAATAGACGTTGCGTATTTGCTTGCGGCGAAGCACGCGGGCAAGGCGCAGGTGAAACGCGGGAAAATCGGTGAGAATCGCGATGGTGGGACGGCGCCGGTCGATTTCCGAAAGCAGGCGGCGCCACGCTTGGCGAAGCGCAGGCAGCTTGCGCACAATTTCCACCACGCCGAGGACGCCGACTTCGGAGGCGTCCACGACGGTTTCGACACCGGCTTCGCGCATCTTGGGGCCGCCCATGCCAAACAGCTCGACGTCGGCGTGACGGCGGAGCGCCGTGGCCAGTTGCGCGGCGTACATATCGCCGGAAGCTTCTCCCGCGGAGATCAACACAGGAATGCGAGCCATTCAGCGAGGCTCGCGGGCGCTGGAACTAATCATCAGCGGGGAGAGGAGCGCCGGCAGGACCGGCCGGGCCCACGTGCAGGCGCAGCTCCTGGTCTTTGTATTGGAGCTGATAGAGCCGGTAGTAAATGCCTCTTTGACCGAGCAGTTCCTGATGGGTGCCCTGCTCGCGCAAGCGTCCTTTGTGGAAGACGAGAATGCGATCGGCATTCTGGATGGTGCTCAAGCGGTGGGCGATGACAATCGAGGTGCGTCCGGTGAGAAGCCGATCCAGGGCTTCGCGAATCATCATTTCCGTTTTGGTATCGACGCTGGAGGTGGCTTCGTCGAGGATCAAGAAGCGCGGATTATGCGCCAGGGCGCGGGCGAAACTCACCAGTTGGCGCTGGCCGACGGAAAACGTGGCGCCGCGCTCGGTTACCAGAGTGTCCAGGCCTTGGGGCAGGCTATCGAGAAAGTCCCCGAGCCCTACTTCGCGGAGGGCGGACTCAACGGCCTGGCGGGTTACGCCGGCGGTGCCCAGGCGGACGTTCGATTCCAGCGTGCCGGTAAAGAGAAAAGGATCCTGCAGCACGATTCCAAACTGACGGCGGAGATCCTGGACGCTGAACTCGCGGATATCGGTGCCGTCGAGGAGAATCTGGCCGCGCTGAATGTCGTAGAAACGGAGGAGGAGTTGAATGGTCGTGGTTTTGCCGGCTCCGGTGTGTCCGACAATGGCCATGGTCTCGCCGGGGCGCACGCGGAAGGAGACGTCGCGGAGAATCCAATCGTCTTCGGCCGGGTTTGCGCCTCCATGATAGGCGAACCATACGTTGCGAAATTCGATTTCGCCTCGCACTTCGAGGAGAGGGCGGCCAGCGGACAGGTCGGCAGGAAGAGGTTCATCAAGCAGCTTGAAAATGCGCTCGGAGGCAGCCATGGCGGATTGCAGGATATTGAATTTTTCGCTCAGATCCTGAATCGGCTGAAAGAACCGCTGCGACCATTGCATGAAGGCAAACAGCACGCCCACAGAGACGAGTCCGGCAAGCGACCGCAAGCCTCCGTACCAGAAGGAGACGATGATGGCGACCACGCCGATGAATTCGACGGCAGGATAGAAGAGGGCGAAGGCCAGAATGGCGTCCTTGTAGGCCTCCATGTGAATCGCGGTTGAGCTCGGCGAACTGGGCGCGGGATTTGCGCTCGCGATTGAACAGCTGGACCACGCTCATGCCGCTGATGTGCTCCTGCAAAAATGCGTTGATGCGGGCGATGGCGGTGCGAATGCGGCGGTTGGCATCGCGAACTTTATCGCGGAAGATCCAGGTGCACACGAAATGCAGGGGGATCACGGCAAAAGTAGCCAGGGCCAGCTTCCAATTGATGTACAGCATGACGAAAACGAAGAGAACCAGAAGAAAGCGTCGTTCACCATGGCCGCGATGCCGGTGGCGAAGAGGTCGTTCAGGGCGTCCACGTCGGTGGTGACGCGAGTGACGAGGCGGCCGACGGGGCTGTGGTCGTAGAAGCTGATCGGCAGGCGCTGAAGGTGCTCGAAGATTTCCTTGCGCAAGTCATACATAGTGTCCTGGCCGACCTTCTGCATGACGCGAACCTGGAAGTACATAAAAGCAAAGCCCAGGGCCAGCGTGGCCATGTATGCCAGGGAAACCCAGCCGAGTCCGTGAACGGCCACCGCTTGCGGAACCTCATGATGCAGCGACGGAACGATATAGCGGTCCACGGCGATCTCGAAGAGCCATGGACCAACTGCCGCGAGCGGCGCCACGGGCAAGGTCAACAAAGCGGCAATGGCGACCCAGCCCCGGTAAGGATGCAGATAGCGGAGGAGCCGCTTCGCCAGGTGGGAGTCGTAAACCTTGCCTAAGGCTTCTTCTTCTCTGAAATCACTCATGCCCGTTCCAGCTCTTCTTCGAGCAACTGCTTCTGGTAAAGCTCTTCGTAATAGCCGCCGTGGGCCAGGAGTTCTTCGTGCGTGCCGCGTTCCACAATGCGGCCGTCGCGCAGGACAATGATCTGATCGGCGTGGCGAACCGTGGAAACGCGATGCGAGATCAACAGGGTGGTTCGATGCTTCATGAGCTGCCTGAGCCCGCTGAGGATGCGCTCCTCGGTATCGGTATCGACGCTGGAGAGCGCGTCATCAAGGATCAGGATGCGAGGGTCGCGCACCAGGGCGCGCGCGAGGGCGGTTCGCTGTTTTTGGCCGCCGGAGAGAGTAATTCCCCGCTCTCCGACCAAAGTCTCGTATCCCATGGGGAAGCCCGCGATCTCGGAAGCGATGCTGGCGGTATCGGCAGCTTTGAAGACTGCCTCCTCGGGGCACTCGTCCATGCCGAAAGCGATGTTCTCTCGGAGCGGTTCGCTGAAGAGATACGTATCCTGGGGAACAAAGCCGATGGAACGGCGCAAGGTCGCGAGCGGCCATTCCCGAATCGGTCTGCCGTCGATGAGCAAACTTCCTGGCGGCGCTTCCCAAAGCCTGGCAACTAGCCCCGCCAGAGTGCTCTTGCCGCTGCCGGTGGGACCAACAATGGCCAACGTCGAGCCGGCGGGGACATGCAGGGTTATATCGTGCAAGACGGGCGTACCCGCCGGCCTGCCATTTTCTTTCCCGGACGCTGCTCCGCGTCCAGTGGGATAGGTGAAATCGAGATGGCGGAATTCGATATCGCCTCGGAGGGGCGCTTCTTGCTCCTTGGGGCGAGGCGGCACTGCGGAATCGTTGATGGAAGGCTTGGCGTCCAGGATGTAGTTGAGACGGCCCATGGAAGCGGCGCCGCGTTGAAAAATATTGGTGACGAAGCCGAGCGCGACCATGGGGAAGATCAACTGAACCATGAAGGCGTAAAAGGCCACCAATTCGCCCAGGGAGATTTGCCCATAAATTACCTGCCGGCCTCCGAACCACATCACCAGGACAAAGGACATGCCGACGAGGGCCGTCAGCGCGGGCATGAACAGGCTCCAGGTAACGATCAGCTTGAGATTGCGGGTGACGTAGTCGCGATTGGGCGCGTCGAAGGCGCGCATCTCCGCATCTTCCTGAGCGTAGGCTCGAATGACGCGCACTCCGGCCAGATTTTCCTGGGCTTTGGCGGAAAGCGTGGCCAGGGCGGCTTGAATGACTTCGTACAGCGAATGGATGGTCCTGCCGAAATAGCGCACGGCGACGACCACGATCGGTACAGGGATGAGAACCCACAGGCTGAGGGATGGGGACAGGCGGAACATCAGAACTACCGCCAGCACCATGGTGACGATGGTCTGGGAGGTGTACATGATTCCCGGTCCCAGAACCATGCGCACGGCGTTCAAGTCATTGGTGGCGCGCGACATGAGCTCGCCGGTGCGATTACGCACATAAAATTCGGGCTCCATCAGCAGGAGCCGATCAAGCAAGTCGTTGCGGAGATCGAATTCGATATCGCGGGAGAGGCCGATGAGAATCCAGCGGGTCCAAAAGGAGAAGACCCCTTTGAGAGCGACGATGGCAATCGCGATGAGGCAATAGATAACCAGCGTGTGGGAGCTCGCAGGAGCATAGTCCCGGATCAGCGCGTGGGCCAGGCGCGGAGACATTTCGCTGAGGCGGCCGAGAGGCTGGGCATTGCCGGAGAGCGAGTCCATGATCACGCCGAAGACCAGCGGTTGAAGCGTACCGACGATGCCCATGGCCGCTAGGGTCAGCATGCCAACGACGACTTGGCCCTTGGACCGGGCGATATAGGGAAGCAGCTTGCTCAGCTGCTTCCATCCGGGAACGGATTTCGCGGCGGGCGGCTTGGGCGGGTCCACAGCGAGCACGGCCGCACCGGGGGCACCGCTCATTTGTGCTCCCGTGGGTGCCAGGTAGAGACTGTGATAACTCCGATTTGCGCTTCCCTTTTCATCAGGCTTCCATCAAGCTTCCATCAGGCCGTAGCCTCGAAAAAATCCCGAAGTATCACTCCGTCGCATTGGTGGCGCGCTTGGTTCCCGGCCGGGTGGCGGCCAGAAGTGCGATTTCCATCACGCGGCCGGAATCGCGCTCGCAATAGACTTGCATGGCCTGGGGAACATCCGCCCCGGCCCAGCCAAAATCAAATTCGAGCAACTCAAAATCGGCGTCCCCTCGTACCACGGGCTCGCTGGAGTTTGGTTCGCCATAAAGTTCGACGACGCGGTTGCGGGAATCGCCGAGCCGCAACCCCTTGCCTGTAATCCAATCATCAAGATTGAGGAATTCAAAGCGACGATTATCGCAGTTTCCATCGTGAGGCACGAGCAAAGAGACAGTCACCTGCTGAACGATGGAGCGAGGATCGATAGCCAGGGCCAAGGAATGGCCGGTACAGGTGTCGCGCCATTCCCTGCTGGCCGTGCTCGTTTTGCTGAGGACATATTTTTCTTTATAGCGCTTGAAGGCGGCGGCCAGCGCATCGCGTCCAGGGCGGAGTCCGGCGAGGGTGGTCTCGTTGGCGCGTTTCGGAGCATCCTCACGAGGCGCCGCGGCGTTACGTTGCGCCGGAACTACGGGCGCGGTAAACGCAATGGCTAGAACGAGGCTAGTGCACCGCCAGGATTTCGTCCAACCGGGCCTCAAGGTTTTCTTCTCCTTCGGACCACAAATGGTAGCGCTCCATGGGCACGTGTTTTTCCACCTCGCTTACCCAATTCAGGAAGAGCTGAATATTGGCGCGGGTCTTCTCATAATATTCATGCAGGTGTTCCTCATGGGTCATCCAGGACAGGAATTCGGCCTCGACCGGATCGGCGGGCGCGCTGCGCGCTCCGCGGTCCCCCAGGATGCCGGCATGGCCGGTAAAAAAATGCTCGAAGCCCAGGTCGGCGAGAAAATCGCCCGATTCTTTGGCCGCGCCTTCGTCGTAGTCGCGACCGGCGCAGCTCAGCAGCACCCGCTCGGGCCCCTTTTCCCAGGCGCCCGTTTCCAGGTTGCGCTGCCAGATATCCCAAAAGGCTTCCACATCGTAGGAGCAGTCCGGGTTATCGCGTTCCGCCGCCAAGGCAATTATGTCCGACGCGGAGGCCATTGTGCCGCGAAGATCATGTTCCGCCAAGGGACATTCCGAGGGGCTCACCGCGCGAATAACCAAACTTGTGAATTGGTGCGAGACCGAGGAAAGGGGGAACGTTTCGAGAAACCGCTGGAATTGGCTGAGCAGCGCTTGCGGCGAGCGCTCCCGGGGCCAGAAGCTGGCGTAGGCGTGGTTGGACATAGACGCCCATTATACCGGTTCACTTGCCGAACGTGGCTGAAGTCTCGGCGCAAAACCTGTCTGGGGATGGTTTTGAGAAGAACGCCCGTGTGGCTCACTCGCCCGGCTTGGGCGGGGTCGCAGGGACTTCCAGGTCTACCAAGCGCCGGCGCAACGTTTCACCTACGCCGGAGAACACATCGTTACAAGCATCGCGGAGGCGTTGCTCCGCGGAGCGGGCCACAGCTTGCAAGTGGTGTTCCGATTGCTGGCTCAGCTTGGAAGCAGTGGTCAGGAGCCAAGAGTTGGAGGCGGATTCGAGCCTTCTCTTATAGTCCTCGAGGGCTTGTTCGTTGAAGGCGGCAGCATACTCTGCCAGTTTTTCCTGCTGGATTTGAGACTCCGCTCTCAACTCCTCGCGCGCCGAGCCGAGCTGCGCAGCTAAGTCCCTGCGCGCATTGCCCAACTCATCCTGGGACTGCTGCTTCAAGGCCGCGCGGAATTCAGCGGAGAGGCGATCCCGTTCCGCTTCACTCTTGGAGCGAGCATCGGCCGCTTGGGCCTCGAATTCGTTTTTGACCTGGGCGGAAACCTCGCCGGATCGGGCGCGGAATTGGGCCAGGGCAGCGTCTGAATCCTCGCGAGCTTGCTGGACGATCGATGCCGCGGAAGCCGAGGCCATCTCTTGCGCTTGCTTGCGAAGCTTTTCCACCACTTCCCGGGCGGCCTCTTCGACCTGACCCTGGGTGTGCTGCACGTAGCTGCGGCTGTAGTGGTCGAGTTCGGCGCCGAAAACGCCAGACATTTCGCGGGCCTTCTCCTTGAGATCGACGAGGGCGCTCTCCAGGCCTTTATCGATCGCCGATTGCAACTGCGTTTGCACTTTCTTTTCGTACCACTCGGCGGTCTTGAAGAGCGATTCAAATGCACGGTGACTGGTATCGGTGGCTTTGGCGTCAATGTCCGCAATCCACTTGTCGGCCGCGGCCCGGCCCGATTCCTGCAAATCATGGGAGAGAATGCCGCTCAACTCCTTAATACGCTCACCCGCCGAGTGGACCGCTTGCTCGGAAGCCTTGGCGAGATCTTCTTCCCGGCTATGCAGCCATTCCTGTGACGTAAGGCTGGCGCTTTCCAGACGAGCGAGGACTTGGGTGGCGTTCTCCACGCCGGCATTCAATCCGTCTTTGATCTGCGACGCCAGGCGGGTGACGGTCTGCTGGCCGCTGGCTTCGAGGGCGGGCTGCAAGCGCTCCGACCAGGTGGCGATGGCGCCTTCGGCGCGCCGGGCCATCTCCTGGCTTTGGGCATCGAGTAAAGCGGCGGCGCGATCGGCGAAGGCCTGCTCGGCGGCCTGGGCCATGCCAGCAAGTCTGGCCGATTGGTCCTCGATTTGACGCGCCAATTGATTTTCGAGGGAGCGCAGATTAGCCAGGGAGGCCTCGGCGCGTTCGTTTCCTTCATGCAAGGAAACGCGCAGGTCGTCCAGCTTCTTCTCGGCGCTGCCGGCGGCATCGGTGAAATTTTTATTTAACTCGCCCAGGCGCGAGGAAAGTTCGCGCTCGATGCGCTCCCAGTTCGACTGGGTATCCTGCGCCAGACGATCGAGAAGCTGTTGCTTGGCGGATTCGATGGAGCTTTCGACCTGCTGATTCCAGCGAGCGGCCGCTCCGGCCAGGTCCGCCTCCACGCGAGCGCCCCAATCGGATTGTGCAGAGCTGAAAGCGGCGGCGGACTGTTCCCGCAAAAAGCGCATGCCGTTCTCGAATTCGGCCAGGCTGTTGCGCGCCTGTTCCACTTGCGAGCGCACCTGCTGCTCCAGATCCTGGACGCCCGGTATCGCCGGTACCAGTCCGCTTTCGGCGGGCGCGGCGATGGCGGCGTTGTCGGCAGCGGGAGGCCGAATTTCGGCGGCCTGTTTTTGCAGTTGCTCCAAGCTGTCGTGAACGCGATTTTCAAGCCGCTGCTCAAAAGCGGCGTCGCGGACTTTTTCGAGTTCATCCAGGCGCGAGGCGAACTGCTGCGTGAGACGTTCTACGCTCTGCGCCAAGCTGCGATTGGATTCCTGGAGAAAAGCTTCGAGCTGACCTTGCTTGGCCTGAAATGCACTTTGGGCCGCGGCACCGGCGGCTGCATGCATGGCGCTTTCGGCAATGGTCCTCAGCTGCAATTCGAGCGATGCAATCAGAGGACGCGCCTCAAGAGAAACAGCCTCCGCAGCGCTCCTGCGCAGGGACGCTAACAGGTCCTGTCTGGCGTCATCGACAAGCTGGGCGATCTGAGGGGCAAGAGAGGACTTGAGAGCGGCTGCCTGTTCGACGACCGGCAAAGGCAGTGTGCGCACATTATCTTCATCTTCTGCTGGGAGGGCCACGACCGCAGTTGGCCAAGATGCCTGGGCCGGAACGGTTGCAGGCTTCGGGGGAGGCGCGGGCGAAGGCACCGCGGAGAGGCCTTCGGGAAACGGAAACCAGTCCGACGGAGGAAAGGCGATGCCCCAGAAATTTCCTGAAACTTCCAGCTCGATGCCTACCTGGAACAATTCGCGCACGGTACGAGGGCGCTGAATCCACATGACCTTGCCGCGGACAGTGCGGGGCGGGCGGCCCGGCTCTGGATGTGGAACCTCCAAGGTGACCCACATGCCTTTGAGAACGTAGTGCTTAGACTGATAGCGGGAGCCGTGGCAATTGATAATCAGGGTAGAGGTGCGCTCCTGGAAAGGGCGCCCCAAAGCGTCGACTCCGGTAACCGTGAGGGGAACGGCTTGCACGATGCGCGTACTGCGGCGCTTGTGCGCTTCGGGTTCGTTTGTCGGCACGGACTCCGGCACGGGCTTCTCCCCTTACTGTCAAATAAGCGTAACACCCGCAACCAGAGCGGGTCGAGCGCTCCGGGGGAAAGCGTGCGAAGATGTTAATACCCAGGATGGCGAAGTGGTAAAGGCGCGGCGCATCGGAAGGAAGTCAGAAGACGGTTCCCGTAAGTCGTTCCTATCAATCAGAGCTCGTGCCGGCGCTCCATGGCCTTAAGCATCGTGATTTCATCGGCATACTCCAGGTCCGAGCCAACCGGGATGCCCACGCCAATGCGGGTCACACGGACGCCGAGGGGCTTGATCAACTTCGAAATATAAACGGCGGTGGCTTCGCCTTCAGCGGTGGGATTGGTGGCGATGATGATCTCGGAAACCGTTCCGGCCTTGAGACGCTCGATGAGACTCTTCAATTTTAGTTGATCCGGGCCGACTCCCTCCAAAGGCGAAAGAGCTCCGCCCAGGACGTGGTAAAGCCCGTTGTATTGGCGGGTCCGTTCGATGGCGATGATGTTGTGGGGTTCCTCGACGACGCAGATCACGCTGTGATCGCGATTGGGGCTGGTGCAGTAAAAACAAGGATCGGCATCGGTGATGTTGTTACAGAGACTGCATTCGCGGATTTTCACCTTGGCGTCGCGAATCGCCTCGGCCAACGCCAGCGCATCCTCAGGGGAGGTGCGAAGGACGTGAAAGGCCAGCCTTTGCGCGGTTTTTTGGCCTATTCCGGGCAGGCGTTTGAATTGATCGATGAGCCGAGTGATCGGTTCGGCAAAGTCAGGCATCGGGGAAGCCCGGCCGGCATCCGCAGATTAGGAGAGAGTGTGGTATCACGTGGGGCAGTCAGAATAACCCGGGAATTTTTAGACCGGCAATTCCTGGAAGCCCGCCGGCGAGACCTTTCATTTGCGTGGCCAACTCCTCATCGACGCGGCGGCACGCTTCATTGACAGCGGCGCGAACTAGATCCTGCAACAGTTCCGAATCCTTACTGGCAAAGACACCCTGCTCGATGCGCACATCGGTGATCTGCTTTTGGCCATTCATTTTGACCACAACCATGCCGCCGCCAGCGGAGGCTTCGACGCTGACGTTGTCTACCTGTTTCTGCAGATTCTCCTGCATCTGCCGAAACTGGGAAAGCAGCTGTTGCAGTGCCTTGACTTCCATGGGTCACCCTTCGTCCCGGCGTTTCACTTCGGAGATCCGCCCGCCGAACCGCTCAAGCATCGCGCGCACGATCGGGTCTTGCTCGAATCGAGCGCGCAACTCGGGACCACTCTCGCCGGTGCGAACTTTCGTCGCCGAGCCGCTCGGCACCGAGGAGGCCTCCAGTTTAACACAGACCCGCAACGGCTGACCGAGTACGCGGCTGGCTATGGTACGCAATTTCTCCATGTTGTCCCGGGCTTGCAACAGATCGGCGAGCGCGCGGTTCTCCGTGGGGAAATAGAGACGAAGTTCGCCAGCCTCAACTTCCCAGCGCGTGGCGCTTTCGACCAATTGGCCGACGAACTGTGCCTTAGAGAAAATTTCCGATTTGATGGCATCGAGTTGCGCCGAGTCGAGACCGGCGACTGCGGGCGACACCTCCGGATTCGTATCAGCTTCTCGCGCCGGAGCCGCGGCAGCCCCGCCGGCGGTTGCATCGACGGAAGCAACGGGCGTTGCTCGCACGGAAGCGGAAGCCTGCGCCAGAGGCTTGGCAGTATTCGAGGAGGCGTTTGTGGACGGAGGCGGCGGCGATGGCGGTGCTGTGGCTGGCGATGGCGCTGCTGTGGCCGGCTTGGCGGGAATCGAACGCACTGCCGCTGCAACTTCCGCAGCCGGGCGTGGCGCCGAGGATCTGACCGGGGCGTTGCCTGAAAGCTCGGCCAGAACTTCCTCAAGCGGCGCCAGGCGGGCCGCGTTCACCAGGCGGAGCAACCCCATCTCCAGGTGCAGCCGAGGATCGGGCTTGCGGCGCAGATCCTCTTCCGTATGCAGCAAAATTTGGAAGAAGCGCGTCAGGTCTTCCTCGCTAAAAGCGGCCGCAGCATGGGCCAACCTGGGGCGCTCCTCAGGAGGCGCGGCAATCAGATCCGAATCGGCTCCGCAAACCTTGGCCACCAGAACATTGCGGAAATGAGAGATGGCCTCGCGGCAAAACTGCTGCAGATTTTGGCCTTCGGCGAGGAGGCGATGTACCAGGCCGAGGGCGCGCTCGGTAGAACGGTTTTCGATGGCGGCGACAAGTTCGTCCAGGATCTCCGCCTGCACGACGCCCAACAGCTCCCGCATCTGCGCCTCGCTGATTTTTGCGCCGCAATATGCGCGGGCCTGTTCGATCAGCGAAAGGGCGTCGCGCAGGCTGCCATCGGCCGTACGCGCCATCACGGCAATCGCTCCGGGCTCGACATCCAGTTCTTCCTTGGAAGCAATGGCCTTCAGGGCTTCGGCGATTTCGGCGAAAGAAAGAGCCCGAAAGTGGAAATGCTGCGAGCGGGAGCGAATGGTATCGACCAAATCCTCGGGCTGCGTGGTGGCCATAACGAAAACCACTTTGTCGGGAGGCTCTTCGAGGGTCTTTAGAAGCGCATTGGAGGCTTCGTCGGTGAGCATGTGGGCTTCATCGAGGATGACGATTTTGTGGCGTCCGCCCGCGGGCGCATAACGCACCATGTCGCGCAACTCGCGAACCTGATCGATGCCGCGATTGGAGGCGGCGTCGATCTCGAGAACGTCCAGCGAACTGCCGGCGGCGATTTCACGGCAGGAAGCGCACTCGTTACAAGGCGAAGAGGTGGGACCCTTAACGCAATTGAGGGCTTTGGCCAAAATTCGCGCCGTGGTCGTCTTGCCCACTCCCCGGGCGCCGGAAAAGATATAGGCGTGCGCCACGCGTCCACTTTCAATGGCGTTCTGCAGAGTTCGCGTGACGTGCGGCTGCCCGACAATCTCAGCGAATGTTTGGGGGCGCCATTTTCGCGCAATCACCTGATAGTTCATAGATACGGATCGCCGACGCGTTTTTTGGCTGGGTCGCCCTTAGCGATGAGAGGAACTTCGGGTACTCCGCGGCACACGAAGAGGTCCCGCTACCGTTGCTCCCTTCCGGGCCTGGCGGGGTTCACGGGTTTTCGTTGCACAGAGCCCGAAGTTCCACGCATCGGCAGGAATTTTACCCCGCGGACGGAGTCTAACATAGCGATGAGATGGGTGAAAGACGAGCGGAGCCACAGGCGGCCATCGCTCTCGCCATTTAAAAGCCCAAGGTGGGCGATCTGCCCGCAGTACGCATCGTCAGGCCGCGGGAACGCCGGCGGCTGAGCGCACTTTTCCTTCGCGCTTCAAGTAACGATAAAGGCTGGTACGGCCGATCCCCAGCATTTGCGCCGCGCGCACCCGGTTGCCGGCGCACAATTCGAGCACGCGATCGATATGCTCATTGCGAACCTCGTCCAAGGGGAGCGGACGCCACGATTTATCCAATCCAACCGCACGGGCGGGCTTTTGCAAATGTTCGGGCAAATCGTGGACGTCGATGAAGTCGTTCAAGGCCACGAGGGACCCGCTGGAGATCACATTTTCAAGTTCTCTGACATTTCCCGGCCAACCATGCTGCAAAAGGATGATCTGAGCCCGGCGGGTGAGACCCTGGATCTGCTTGCCGTAGGCGGCGTTGTATTTCTTGATGAAAAACGTGATCAGCGCGGGAATATCTTCCAAACGCTGGGTGAGGCTGGGAATTCGAATCTGGATGGTGCTCAACCGATAGAAGAGGTCCTCCCGAAATCTTCCAGCGGCCACTTCGGCGCGAAGGTCGCGGTTGGTCGCGGCGATCAGGCGTACATCGACCCGGCGAACTTCGGGCGAGCCTACGCGCTGGATTTCCCGGTTTTGAATCACGCGCAACAGCTTTGCCTGCATGGCCAGAGAAGTCTCGCCGACTTCGTCGAGGAATACGGTGCCGCCGTTGGCATATTCAAAAAGGCCGGCGCGAGTTTCGTTGGCGCCGGTGAAGGCACCGCGAACGTGCCCAAATAACTGGCTTTCGAGCAGCGTATCGACGATGGCTGAGCAGTTGCAGATGGCGAACCGCTGATTGGCCACGGGACTGATCTGGTGAATGGCGTGAGCTACGAGTTCCTTTCCCGAACCCGTCGGGCCGACCAGGAGAACGTTGACATAATGCGGCGCAATCTTGCGCGCCATCTCGAACACATCAACCATGGCCGGACTGCGGCTGACGATGCCGTGGAATTCGAGATCGCTGACCAAGCGCTGCTCGAGGACGTGAATTCTGCGGCGGCGATCGAACTGCTCGGCTAGATCGCCAAGAGTTTTCTTCAAGCGCTGGCGATCGATGGGCTTAGGCAGATAATCATAGGCTCCATGCTTGATGGCTTCGATGGCGGATTCGATGGAGTAGAAGCCGGTCATCAGGAGAACGTAGGCGCCGGGATCCTCGCGCAGGGCGCGCTCGAGAAATTTCAGCCCGGACATGCCAGGCATCTTCAAGTCGGAGAGAACGATGCGGCACTTGCCGGTACCCACGTATTTGAGGGCCTCTTCAGGCTCGGACGTTGCCAAACAGCGATAGCCGAAGGAAGCCAGCATCTCGCTGAGCATCTCCAGCATGGAAGGGTCGTCATCCACAACGCAAATATCGATCAGATCTCGAGAGAGAGACTGCTCAGTGATTTCAGATTGGGTGGCTACGCTCATGGAGACACAAGGGCAAACGCAGTGCCAGAACAGAAGGCCGGCGAAGAGAAGGCCCCTGGCTCGAAACTCAGGAATGAGGAGGCGAACCTAAAGGTTTGAAAGATTATGCGATTAGGTGCTGTGCGGGGAGGGACGTTGCCGCAAAAACCGGACGCATGGCGAGACTATCGGTCGCCAAGCCGAGTACCTATATAGAACGGGGGCTACCCTCAACAGTGCCAAAGAGGAACTCGGTTTGGTTCAGGCTCAGTTTATCCTCTCGGCCTTTCTTGCGGCCAGCAGGGAGTCAAATGAATCGATTTCCGTGAGGAGCCGTTCTTCGCTGGCAATCAACTCCTCGAGGATCTCCGAAGGCGCATCTTGCTCGGTTTCGAGGCAGGCTAGTAACTCCACTTTTTGGGCCAATTCGGCGAACTGGGACTCTTCGAAACCACCAAGCAGCTCGATGACCTGAAAAAGCTCCTCGCGCGTGGAAATACGGTCAGACTTTGGAGGGGCGGAACCTGGCAGTTTCATGATTTCACCTCTTCGCGCACATCTATAGGATGCTCGGGTAAGTCCTTTGGCTCACACTCTCGACTTCGCCGAGGCAGAAAATTCGCTAGGTGTAAGTACTTGAATCCAGAGCCCTCGGTGGGGTCGATGCTCTCGATGCGGTAAGCCTCGGGAGAGGATCTGCCTAGGGAACCCGAGTACAGGGTCCGCAGAAATAGGAGTGACCGGCCACTCATCGAACGGCGCAAAGCGAGAACTTTGCACCCGCTCTCGGTGCAGTCCAGGGTGGAATGTTCAACGAAGAAGCTTCCCTGAGTATCCCAACCGGAAACTTCAACTGTCAGGCTGATCGACTCGAGTTTTGACCTGCACATCCGATTTTTCTCCCGGTGTGGGTAATGCACTTGGGTAGCCAGAAGGAGAAACCGATATTAAGGCTTTGTTATCAATGGGTTGATGAAAATAACCAAGGAGGGGTTGCACGTTCGTTTCCGCACAAATGTATGGATTCGACGCATTTTGCGAAGTTTAAGGCTCTCTGGAATCCTGAAGTTAAAACGGGGGGATTGTTGCTCGACGTGGCGAACCAATGGGGGCAACAGAAACCGGGGCTAGGGACGGGGAACTCCAAGGGTTAGATCCTCAGCCTTTGGGAGCCGATTCCTCGCCAGAAAGAGGGCGGCACGGCGGGAGAGTGGCTCCGGGGCTTGGACTCGAACCAAGATTCTAGGCTCCAAAGGCCCATGTGCTACCAATTGCACCACCCCGGAGTTGTTGATAACGAGGGCAAGAGACACTGGCGGCCAGATGCCGAGCGCAAATCATCCGAACTGAACCCGCCATCGAATCGCCATCGAATAGAACGACCGCCCAGACCGCTTTGTCCCGTAACGCGCCTCATGATACTACGGGAACCAATGCCCTTCCGCAAAAACCGCGCAGGGGAACGACCGCAGGAAATCATCCCAGCCGTTGGCGTCTGACCTGTTTCATAGAGACACGTAAGTTCGGATTCTGAACAGTTCCACGCCTGCCAAGGTCCTTGTGAATTCCGCGGGCAGTTTAGTTCCACGATTTCAAGCACTACACCATTTGAATCGATCCAGTGTTTGGCCGGCGTTTGGCGAATGGCGTGCGTGCTTGTGTCACGGTGTGCTGGGCGGCGGGCAGCCGAACAGCACGAACGCCAAACCCACGCCATTTACGAGCTTTCAGGACGGCCGAACGATGTCCCAATCCTGGACCATTCAAAGGCGGAGCCGATGCGACGAGCGATTTTACTGGCCGTATTACTGAGCGGCAATCTTGCGAGTCTGTGCTGCGCCCAGGCACCGCCCGAGAAACTATCCTCGATGAGCATTGAAGACTTACTCAACGTTGAAGTCACCTCGGTTTCTAAGACACAGCAGAAACTTTCAGAGACGGCAGCGGCGATCTACGTCATCACGCAGGAGGATATTCAGCGTTCCGGAGCAACCAATATTCCTGACCTATTGCGGATGGTACCGGGCATGGATGTCGCGCAAATAAATTCCAATACATGGGCAATCAGTGCGCGCGGGTTCAACGGACGCTTCAGCCACGAACTTCTCGTTATGGTCGATGGGCGCACGGTGTACACCCCCTCGTTCGGCGGTGTGTACTGGGACGCGTTGGACGTTCCTCTCGAGGATATCGAAAGAATCGAAGTAATCCGGGGCCCGGGAGGATCGATCTGGGGTGCGAACGCCGTTAACGGGGTGATCAACATCATCACCAAGAAAGCCACCAAAACCAAAGGGGCGATGGTAGTAGCGGGCGGGGGGAGTCTCGACCAGGGATTCGGGACGCTTCAGTACGGCGGCTCGGCGGGAAAAACTACCGATTATCGCGTTTACTCCAAGTACTTCAATCAGAGTCAGCTGCCAGACACCACGGGGACGAATGGTGGAGATGGTTGGCACGTCTTACGCGGCGGCTTCCGGGCTGACACAAGTGTCTCCACTAAGGATTCGTTGACCTTCCAAGGGGATCTTTACAGCGGGCAAGAGGGGCAGGTCGGATTTTTTCTCCCGTCCATAACGGCACCCAGCCGTGTGAATATTCCCGCAGAAGTGGATTTATCCGGCGGCTTTTTTCAGACCGTGTGGAACCACGTCTATTCTGCCCGCTCCGATACGAGCCTGCAGATCTCCTACGATCGATACGGGCGTAACGAGGCACTCACGGAAACTCGCGGCACCTTGGATGTCGATTTTTCGCACCACCTTGCCTGGGGCGAACGGCAGAACGTCGTTTGGGGCTTGGATTATCGCTATTCGGCATCCAGATCCGACGGTGGGCTCGCAATCTCTTTTGATCCAGCGAATCTGAATATCCAACTATTCAGTGGATTTGTCCAAGACGAACTCGCCGTTGTGCGCAACCGCCTTTATCTCACCGCCGGCACAAAGGTCGAGCACAACTATTACACGGGCTTTGGAGTCATGCCGAGCATCCGCGCCGCATGGCTGCCTAGTGCGCACCAGACCGTGTGGGCGGCTGTTTCGAGAGCGTTGCGTACCCCTGCCGCTTTGGATGTTTCGAGCCGCAGTGACTATGCGGGATTCATAGGACCGAGTGGCACGCCGGTGCTGCTCGCTTTGGTGGGTAATCCAAACTACGAGGATGAAAGGTCACTCGTATATGAACTGGGTTATCGAGCCACGCTCAGCGAGCGCCTTTCGGTTGATCTAACGGCATATTACACCGATTCGGACGATCTAGAGACAAGTGAGCCTGCAACTCCGTTCTTCGAGGCGCTACCAGCGCCAGCTCATCTCGTGCTCCCCGTGACGTATCGGAACCTCATGCACGGTGAGGAGCATGGAATAGAAGGCTTTGCTAACTGGAAGGTGTCAGATCACTGGACGCTCAGCCCGGGTTATGCGTTCGAGCGAGTCCACATGCATCTAGATCCAGGCAGTCAGGACACGACTTCCGTGGCTGCTGCGGAAGGGAGCGATCCGGTCAACTCCGCTCAGCTTCGCTCAGATTTATCTCTCCACCATGGTCTTGCATGGGATACGTCTGCCTATTTTGTCGGACGCATCGCGGATCCCGTCGTGCCGTCTTATACCAGGTTGGATACAGGAATTACATGGCAAGCAGGAGAGAAGCTTTCGTTTAGTGTCTTTGGCCAGAATTTGTTGAAAGACGAACGACTCGAATATGTGGACACAACGGGAAGCGCGGCGTCCGGCCTCATGAAGCGGGGCGCTTACGCCAAAGTGAAATGGATATTCTGAAGCGCAAGCAACGTTACCTCGGGCTGAGTTCCAACGCGCGAACGGCAGGCTTCTTTGTAGCCGCCTGCCTCGCGGGGCTATTCGTTTGCAGCGCCGGCTCCGCGCAATCCGAGCAGCTCAGCGAATACCAACTGAAGGCGGCATTCTTATTCAATTTCACGAAATTCGTGGAATGGCCGGACAGCTCGTTCGAGGACCCTCAAGCGCCGATTGTCCTCGGGATTATTGGCGACGATCCCTTTGGCGACGATCTGGAGCGCATTATCGCGGGGCAAAAAGTCCAGGGGCGCAGCCTGGTGATACGCAGGAAACGCTGGGGCGACGATCTGCGCCGCTGCCACGTTCTTTTCGTGAGTCTTTCGGAACGCCAGCGTAGAACGCAAATCCTGGCCAGCGTTCAACCAGCCAGCGTGCTGACGGTGAGCGACATTGAAGGGTTTGCCGAAGCCGGGGGCGTGATCGAGCTCGTGACGCAGGAGAACCGCGTGCGCCTTATCGTGAATTTGGACGCCGCGAACCAAAGCAAGCTGCGCGTAAGCGCCAAGCTGCTCGCTTTGGCGCGTGTGATCGGCCATAGCCAGGCAGCGAGGTGAGGGATGCTCGCTTTTCGCAATTTATCGATTCGTCGCAAGCTCACCCTGATCGTGATGGTCACTACCTGCACGGCTATTCTGCTAGCTTGCGGGGCCTTTCTTGCATTCGATATTCATACGCTCCGGCAAACCAGGCTGCGCGATGTGGAAACGCTGGCGGAAGTGCTGGGCTCGAATAGCACTGCCGCTCTGACGTTCAACGACCCAGCAACGGCCCGCGAGGTCCTGCAATCGTTAGCCGCCAAGCCGCACGTCATGGCGGCGAGCCTCTATCGCGGCGATGGAGCGATTTTCGCCTCGTATGTTCGGAATCCGGGGCCGGTACCGTTTTCTTTTCCATCGCCCGAGCCGAGCGGCGCGCGTTTTGAAGCGGATCGCCTGGTGGCTTTTCGCACGATTCTGCTCGACGGGCATCCCCTGGGTACGGTCTATCTGGCTTCCGATCTGGGCGAGTTTAATCAACTTTTGCGCCTGTACTCTGCCTTGGTTGCATTGATCGTGGTGAGCCTGTCGCTTGGCGCGTTCTTTTTGGCCGCGAAAATGCAGCGGGCTATTTCCGATCCCATTCTGCTGCTGGCGCGAACCGCGAGAGAGGTCACCACGGCTGGGGATTACTCGGTGCGCGCGGCGCTCAGCGCGGGCGCCGAAATTGGCGTCTTGATCGACGGCTTCAACAAGATGCTGGCGGAGATTCAGCGCCGGGACCAGGAACTGCAGCAGGCGCGGGATGAACTGGAGCTTCGCGTGGAGCGGCGAACCGCCGAATTGCGCGAGGAAATTTCCGTACGCAAGGGGAAAGAAACGGCGCTGCAGGGAAGCGAAGAACGCACGCGCTTGCTGCTCGACTCCACGGCCGAAGGTATCTACGGCGTCGATCTGATGAGCCAGTGCACATTCTGCAATCGCGCAGCGCTATCCCTGCTGGGTTATTCCGACATCAGCCAGCTGCTGGGGAGAAACATTCACGATTTGATTCACCACACCCGCGAGGACGGTTCGCGCAACCCGGAATCGGAGTGTTTGGCCTACGAAACGCTGCAAACCGGTAAGGCTAGTCACAGCGATATGGAAATGATCTGGCGCGCAGACGGGACCAGTTTCCCGGCTGAACATTGGGCGTATCCGATTCAGCGCGAGGGCCAAATCGTGGGCGCAGTAGTTACGCTTATCGATATCACAGCCCGCCGCGCCGCCCAGCAGGCGATTTTGATGGCGAAAGAAGCGGCCGAGTCCTCTAACCGCGCCAAGAGTGAATTCCTGGCCAATATGAGCCACGAAATTCGTACCCCCATGAACGGAATCATCGGCATGACGGAACTGGCGCTCGATACGCCTCTCGATCAGGAGCAAAAGGAATATCTCCAATTGGTGCGATTGTCCGCGGACAGCTTGCTTCGTGTGATCAACGACGTGCTGGACTTTTCGAAGATCGAAGCGGGGCGGCTGGATCTGGACCAAACCGATTTCGACTTGCCGGAACTAATCGGCAATACGCTCAAGACGCTGGCTGTGCGGGCGCATAAGAAGGGACTGGAGATTTCCTTGCGGATTGCCGCCGAAGTGGGACAGATGTTTTCCGGCGATCCGGACCGGGTCCGCCAAATACTCGTGAACCTGGTGGGAAACGCAATCAAGTTCACGCAGCAGGGCGGCGTGATTGTAGACGTCGGCCTAGACACTACGAGCGCGCCAGCCGATCCCAATCGCCTGCATTTCTTCGTGCGCGATACGGGCATCGGAGTCCCAATCGACAAGCAGCAAGTCATTTTCGATCCTTTCTCGCAGGCCGACGGATCAACGACCAGGCGCTATGGCGGCACGGGGCTGGGGCTGACCATAACCAAGCGCCTGGTGGAAATGATGGGCGGAAAAGTGTGGCTAGAAAGCCAGCCAGGCGTGGGGAGCACGTTTCATTTCACCTTAAAGCTGGCCCCGCCGGAGAAGCGCGGATCGGAGCGGACCCTACGGCGCGCGGAGTTGGAGAGCCTACATGTGCTGATCGTGGATGACAACGAAACCAACCGCATGATCCTCGACGAAATGCTAAAGAACTGGCGCATGGTGCCCACGTTGGCGGACGGCGGGGAAGCCGCACTGGCGGCCATGCGTTGGGCACGAGATCGAGGCAACAGCTTTCCGCTGGTTCTTCTGGATGGGCATATGCCGGGAATGGATGGTTTCGAAGTCGCTCGGAGGATCAAGGCCGATCCCGCGCTGGCAGGGGCGACCATTATGATGCTGACCTCGGACCGGCAGACCGGCGATGCGGCCCGGTGCCGCGAACTCGGAATCAAAATCTACTTGGTGAAACCCATTGGGCAATCCGATTTGCTCGACGGAATCCTGAATGCCTTAGGAACACAACTCTCGGAATCAACTTCGTCGGAAGCCAGCGCGAGCCAGGAGAAGGCGGTGCGCCCGCTGCGGCTTTTGCTGGTGGAAGACAACGTCGTCAATTGCGAGCTGGCCCTGCGGCTTTTGCATAAGCGCGGCCATGTGGTCGCAGTAGCCACGAACGGACGCGAAGCCCTCACATTGCTTGAAGCCCGAGGATTCGCGAATTTCGATGCCGTCTTGATGGATGTACAGATGCCGGAGATGGACGGCATGGAGGCTACCGCAGCGATCCGGGCACAGGAAAAAACGCTGGGAACGCACCTACCGATTATCGGAGTAACCGCCCACGCGATGAAAGGCGATCGCGAGCGCTGCCTGCAGGGAGGCATGGATGGATACGTGATCAAGCCGATTCGGCCGGACGTTCTTTTCTCCGAACTGGAGCGGTTTGTGCCGAGTTCCGATCCACAGGAAATCATAGCGACTAAGGCTCCAAGTGACCCTCATGCGACTGCCGGAATGGTTTTAGACCGCAGCGCTCTGCTGGACCGTGTGGAAGGCGACATGGAGCTGCTGGGCGACATCATCGGCCTTTTCAAGGAGGACTCCGTTCGGCAGATTGCCGCCATTCGAGAGGCCATCGGCAAAAAAGAAACGGAGCTCGTGAAACGCGCGGCCCACACGCTAAAGGGCACTTGCGGAAACTTGGGCGCTCCAGGCGCGGCTACGACAGCTGTGGAACTGGAAAAACTGGCGGCCGCCCAGGATTTCGCCGGCGCGGAAAGTAAGTTGCGGTCCTTGGAAGCGCAGATCGGCCAAGTCGGCAAGCTACTCGATGAGTTCAGGTTGGAGTGTGTGCGATGAAAATTCTAATCGCGGATGACGACCCAGTTTCCTGCCGCCTGCTGGAAAAGCTGCTGAGCAAATGGGGCTACCAGACGATCACCGCGCACAGCGGGACGGAAGCATGGGAAGTGCTCCAGGCGGAGCATGCTCCCCGCCTGGTTTTGCTCGATTGGATGATGCCCGGAATCGATGGGCTGGAAATTTGCCGCCGTGTGCGCGCCCGATCGTCTCAGCCTTACGTTTACATCATGCTCCTCACGGCAAACGATAGGGTGGGAAATCTGGTGGAAGGATTGGAATCGGGCGCGGACGATTACCTGACAAAGCCCTTTCATCCGCAAGAGCTCAGGGCCCGCTTGCGCGTGGGCCTGCGAATGCTCGAACTGGAAAGCAGCTTGGTGGAAGCGCGGGAACACTTGCAGTTCAAAGCCAGTCATGACGCGCTTACATCCATTTGGAATCGAGGCGCAATCATCGAACTGCTCGAACGCGAGTTAAGCCGCGCGCGACGAGAGGGCAGCTCGGTGGGCATTTTGTTGGCGGACGTGGACCATTTCAAAAACATCAACGACACCTGGGGACATCTGGTGGGAGACGAAGTGCTCCGAGCCATCACGGGCCGCCTGAAAGCGGAGGTGCGATCTTACGACGCGGTGGGGCGTTATGGAGGAGAAGAGTTCCTGATCTTGCTGCCCGGATGCGACCGGACCAAGCTGGAGACCAAGGCCGAGCAGCTGAGGAGAACAGCCGAGCGAAGTCCTATCGAGACCTCCACCGGGCCTGTGGCGGTGACGATCAGCATCGGCGGCATCGCCAGCGCCGAATGTCCACACTGCGAGCCCAATAAGCTCCTCCGCGCAACGGATACGGCCCTTTATCGCGCGAAACTCGCGGGACGAAACCGGGCGGAGCTGGCGGGAGCGTCCGACACCGAGGCTCCAGCCATATCCGTGGGTGCGCCGCCCACATTCGCGGAGACCCTGGAATCAAATTCAGGTAAGTAGCGGGCGCGCACAAACGCATAGGTTCCCCCTGTGCTATTTGGCGGCAGAAGTGAGTGGCCGCAGCGTGTCGCTCAACAGATCGGGCTGTGTGTTATTTCTTACCAGATGCGGATAGCGCTCGCCGCCGTGGTATTGCAGGTTATAGGTGAGCACAAAACCCCCGTTGTCGGCGGTAATGGTAATGGATTTGTTGGCGCCTTTTGCTTCGGCAATGGCTTCATGGAGCGCTCCGGCTGAGAAGCCGCGGCCATTCACGGAGATGACGCGCATGCCTGGAGCAAGTCCCGCTTCGGCGCCCGGCATCCCGGGTATTACTTCCACCAATCGGCCGCTTTCGTCGCCCTTTCCCGTGCCAACGACCATTCCCAAGGAAAAGCTGAGGTCCAGGGTGTCGTCAACGGTGTCGCGAACGCGGACCACCGAGTTCTCCTGATCGTTGTAAACGAGCTGCCAGCCGCCGTTTTCGATCCCACCGAGAGGAGGATGGGGATTGATTTCGTAGACTCGCGTATTGAAAAAGCCGCGCCAGTCGTAGGGCGCCGTGGCATTCAGGGCCGCGATGATGTCGTCGAGCGTGTAGGGCGACAGCTGGGGACCTGAATCGGGAGGTCCATAAAACCGCCGGCAGAAATCGTCGAGAGATTTCTGGCCGTGCGATTCCTGCCGGATCAAAATGTCCACATCAAGCCAAAGGAGCCAACCTTCGTCGTAGAAATCGACGCTGCGCCTCCAAGACTCCCAGTTACGGCTGGCATCGTAAAGCAACTGGGCAGCGACGGCGGTGTCTTCCAGAGAGCGCCAGGAGCGTCCGGGCCAGTTGTCGAGATAAGCGGCGACGCGGGCGACCGCCTCGCGATAATCGTCTGGGGTTCGCAATCCGGAGCGAGCCGACAAAAATTCGCCGATATATTGAGTGAGCCCTTCATAGATCCACAAAAGATCGTCTTTCATGGGCTGCTCGTAATCCGTGGTTACTAGGCCCGCCGGCCGGCGATATTTGCCGTTCCAGGAATGCGTGTACTCATGCGAAAGCAGAGAGTTCGAGTTCTCCTCTAAATCGCCGTTGATAAAGGTGCGCTCGGCAACGCGCTCGTCGCTCGACTGGTGATGTTCGAGGCCATTGGGATAGAAATAGTTCGTGAGCGAGACCAGGAAATCGTAGTGATCGTAATGACGCGCGCCGAACAGCGCTCCCGCCTCTCGCACCAGCCGGCTGTAAGCGGCAATCTGGTCGTCGGAGATGGCCAGAGCGGCGGCGCTGTCCGCAGCGAGATTTAAATGGTGCGGGGGCTGGACATCGGGAGCAAGAGGTATGGAACGGAAATTCTGCCCCGCCAGAACCGGCGAGTCGATCAGGGTCGGCAGGGGAACAGGCGCGAACAAGATCTCACCCGGATTTTGCTGTTGCACGGACAAGGCCGTTGCGAATTTCCAGCCCTGGGGAAGGCGGACGCTGGCCTGATAGGTGAGCGAATCCGCTGGAACTCCGGCGGGATAAAGCGTAACCAGATTCCATTCCAGCACAGCCAAGACCTGATCCGCGGAGGGGCCGGCGGAAAAGCCCTCGCCGGCGGCCGGAGAAAGCCAGTCGTAATCGGCTTCGAGGGTGGTCACGCCGCCGGGCACGTCGACGTGGAACATGAACATATCCAGGTCATCGCGCCGCCACGGAATCGTCTTGCCGTTGGCAGTCAGCCTCAAGCCGACTAAATCGGCAACAGGACCATCCGGCGCATGCTCGCCGGGTATCCACTTTGGATAGAGCAGGGCCATGGGTCCGGGTTTTACGGGAAGTACCAGGTGCGCATGGAAAATGCGCCGGGGCGCATCGCGCAAGTCGGCGGAAAGGCGAATTGTGGCCGTGTTCTGTGCGAAGGCGGAGGTTAATAATGCGAGCGAGAACGGCAGCAACAGGAGACTTTTCCGCGCAATTCTTACCATCGGCATCCTCGTCAATGTCGGCACGCGAACGCGGTTCCGGAAAAGGGCTATTATCACACTTCTTCGACAGGCGGTGCGCCTGCCAGAACCAGCAGCAGCCCTATAGTGCAACGTGGATTGAGCTGGAAAGAATCGGCGAAGCGACGGGCGTCACTTGGGATCCGGCGCAGGATCGTTGTTTTGATTGACCGTAACCTGCTGGCCATTTTCCAGCGAATCGGGCGGATTGATCACGACTGAATCGCGCTGATCGATGCCTTGGAGAACCTCGACGCTATTGCCGAAGTCCCGCCCGATGCTCAACTTCTTAAGCGTAAGCCGGTTATCCGGGCCAACCACGGCCGCCATGGTGCCTTCGGGCCTGAAGAGCAGCGCATTGATAGGCAGCGAGAGACGGCTTCCGGACAACTGTACGTCGAAATGCACCTCCGCATACTCGCCTTGAAGAAGGGTTCCGGTGGGGTTCGGGACGTCCACTTCAGTGAGCAGGGTGCGGCTATTCGGATCGACGGCATCGGCCGTACGAACCACCTGACCGCAGAATTTGCGATCGGGGAATTCGGTCAATTGCAGGCACCCCTTGAGGCCAACGCGAATGGAGGGAACGTAGCTCTGCGGAACGGAAACATACACGCGGAGCGGATCGGTTTGCGCCAGATCAAACATCTCCCGCGCATTTCCGCCATTTCCCGCATTGATCAGCGTCCCGATGTCCACATTTCGCTGGGTGATGACTCCCGAGAAGGGAGCGTACACATGCTTGAACGATTCCAAATCCTCGAGACGCTTGAGGTTGGCCTCCGCGGAGGAAACCATGGCCTGCTTCGCCGAGTAGTCGCCGGTATAGTTATCGACTTCCTGTTTCGACACCGCGTCGCTTTTGAGCAAACCCTCATAACGCTCGGCGGTGACGCCGGCGAGCTTTACATTCGCCTGCGCCGTGGCTAGATCGGCGCGCGCCTGCGAAAGCTGCTCATCCACTTCCGGCGTATCGATATCGGCCAGGAGATCGCCTTCTTTGACGTGACTGCCGATGTCCTTGTACCACTTCTTCAAATAGCCGTTGGTACGCGCGTAGATGGGCGATTCCACGTACGATTGGATATTGCCGGGGAGAATCAGTGCCGGGTCAGCTTCAACGGGAGTGGCATGAATGACGGCAACGTGCGGCACGCTCAAGCGCTCGGTCTGCTGCGCGAGCACTCCCCTTTCACTTCGCCTCTGCAGGATGTTGTACAACCCGACGATTAGGAAAACCAGGAACAGCACGATAAACCATCCGAGCAAGCGGCTTCTGCCGCTCGTCGGAGGATGGCTGTTCGGCTCTAGGCCTTTGGGCGATTCGGTCACCGTGGCATTCTCCTCAAAATAGCGCGCTTAAAGATTGGCGGCTCCGGCGGCGCTCACCGGCGTGCCTGGCTTGTGATGGCGATGAATCAATGAAAATACGCAAGGGACAAAGAACAAAGTGGCAAAGGTGGCGACAATGAGGCCGCCGATCACCGCCCGGCCGAGGGGAGCATTTTGCTCACCGCCTTCGCCGAGGCCTAAAGACAACGGTACCATGCCGATGATCATAGCCGCCGCGGTCATTAACACGGGGCGAATACGGACGTAGCCAGCATCGAGAGCGGCCTGAGACGAAGTAAGCCCTTCCCGCAAGCGCTCGCGCGCAAAGGAGACCAGCAGAATGCTGTTCGCCGTGGCCACGCCCATGCACATCACCATGCCCGTGAGCGATGGAACATTGAGGGTGGTATGCGTGACCAGCAGCATCCACAGAATGCCGGCCAGAGCGCCGGGAAGCGCGGTGATGATAATAAAGGGGTCCAGCCAGGACTGGAAGTTCACGACAATCAGCAAGTAAACCAGGACAATCGCTCCGGCCACGCCGATTCCCAATCCCGCAAAGGACGAGTTCATGGTGGCCACTTGTCCGGCGCGCACCAGTTGCGTCCCGCGAGGCAGTTTGTCCTCATAAGTGTGCAGGACCTTCTGAATGTCGGAGTCCACACCGCCCAGGTCGCGCCCCTCCACAGAAGCATAGATGTCGATCATGGGCTGATTGTTATAGTGCGTGATCAAGGCGGGTTCTATATTGACATTCACCTGGGCCAGGTTGCCCAGCAGTTCCGGCGATTTCGTGGCTTGCGAGGAGATGGGGATATTATTCAGCGCCTGGATGGAATCGACCTTGTACTGCGGAACTTGCACGGCCACGTTGTACTCGAAACCGTTCTGAGGATTCACCCAAAAGGACGGGTTGATCTGGAAGCTCGAACTCAGCGTAAGCAACATGCTATTGGCTACGTCGTTTTGGCTGAGGCCGACGTTGAGGGCGCGCGATCGGTCGACGTTCAGAAAGAGCGTGGGATAGGAAAACAACTGCTGGACGTGAACGTCTACGGCTCCGGGAATATGCTGAATGCGATTGGTGATTTCCTGCGCGATCTGATAGTCGCGCAACTGGTCTGGGCCGATGAGCTGGATATCAATGGGCGCGGGAACGCCGAAATTAAGAATTTGACTGACAATATCCGCGGGCTGGAAGAAGAATTGGGTGCCGGGAAACTCATCGGCCAGCCTCGAGCGTAATTCATCCACGTAGTAGGTCGTGGCCATCCGGTGTTCCGGTTTCAGTCCGATCAGAATCTCGGCATCGGATTCGCCGATCACTCCGGAATTGCTATAGGTGGTGTTGATGGTGCTGTTGAAGAGCCCAATATTATCCAACACGTTCGCGAGGTCCTGGGGCGGGATCACGCGGCGGATGAGATTATCGACCTGATCGGCTTCGCGAGCGGTCTCCTCCACGCGCTGCCCGGCGCGGGCGCGCATGTGCAGCCGGATCAAACCGGCGTCGACCGAAGGGAAAAAGTCCCGTCCCAGAACCAGCGCTATCGGCGCGGAGGCTAGGCAGAACAGCAAGAACAAAGCCATGAACATCCAGGCATGCTGCAGGGAGTACTCGAGCGTACTGCGGTAACGCTCGCGCATGCGCTCGAAACCCTGGGCAAACCCGCGCTGCGCCCGGGAGAAAATGTCGTTGCCGGTGGCGTGCTCTTCGCCATGATGGCCCTTCAAGAGGTACATCGCCATGGTGGGCACGAGGGTTCTGGAGAGAAGGTAGGAAGCCAGCATGGCGAAAACGACGGCTTCGGCGAGCGGCACAAATAGGAACCTCGCCGCGCCGGTCAAGAAAAACATAGGCACAAAGACGATACAAATCGATAGCGTAGAAACCAGAGCCGGCACGGCGATCTGCTGAGCGCCATCCAGAATGGCGTGCACGGTCTCCTTCCCCTGCGCCAGGTTGCGGTTGATATTCTCGATCTCGACGGTGGCATCGTCGACCAAAATGCCCACAGCCAACGCCAGCCCGCCCAGCGTCATGATGTTGATCGTTTCATGGAGGGCGCTCAGGACACAGACTGAGACCAGGATCGATAGCGGGATGGAAATGGCGATGATCACCGTGCTGCGCCAATTCCCGAGGAACAGCAGAATCATCAACCCGGTGAGGCACGCGGCCACGATTCCTTCGCGGATCACGCCCTGAATCGCGGCGCGAACAAAGATGGATTGGTCGAAAAGAGGAGTCATTACCAGCTGCGGAGGAAGGAGCGCGGCAATCTGCGGCAGCTTGGCGTAGATCTGGGAAACAATGTCCAGCGTGGAGGTGGTCCCGGTCTTATATACGGTCACCAGCACACCGCGCTGGCCATCCATGCGCACGATATTGATCTGCGGTGAGAAGCCGTCGCTTACTTGGGCAACGTCGCGCACGTAGATCGTGGAGCCGTTGATGACCTTGATAGGAAGATCGTTTAGCGCGGCGATGGTATTGGTCGAGCCATTCAGCTCTACGTTGTATTCGGTGGGACCGAGCTTTACGCTTCCCGAAGGCAACGCCAGATTCTGATTGCTGACGGCGTTGATGACGTCCACGGGCGAGAGTCCCTTGGCCTGCAGGGCGGGAATATCCACGTTTACGGAAACCTGCCGCTGCTTTCCACCGTAGGGCCAGGGGATCGAAGTGCCCGGCACGGTGGCCATCTGATTGCGCACGACGTTGGTAGCGTCGTCAAACAGCTCTTGCTCGGAAAGGCCCTCGCCCTTCATGCCGATTTGCAGGATCGGGACAGCGGAAGCCGTGTAAGTGATGATCAGGGGTGCCGAGATCCCCGAAGGCAAAGAGCGGATGATCGACTGGGAAATGGCCGTGACTTCCGTCAACGCCCTGGGCACATTCGTGCCAGGCTGAAAGAAAATCTTGACCACCGACCGGCCGTCCACCGTCTGCGACTCGATATGCTCGATGCTGTTGACTGTGGTGGTCAGGATGCGCTCGTAATTGGAAACGATCCGGTCCTCCATCTGCTGCGGAGATAGGCCGGCATAATTCCAGCCCACGCTGATGACCGGGATATCGATGTTCGGGAAGATATCGACCGGGGTGTGTTGCAGCACAAACGGGGTGATGAGGATAATGACGAGCGCAAATACGATAAAGGTATAAGGCCGGTTTAACGCTACTCGTACGATCCACATGGTTTATCTGATGTTCCAGCTGGGCGACTTTGGTGCAGCAGTGTCCTTCTATCGATGGCGATCAGCCGGAATTTATATGTTAACTTGCGGATACGCTATCTAGCAAACCGGACGGCCCGATCTCCACTCTGTTCGTAACGCCTAAGGGCAGTACGTGTATAATACCGGCCCACATAGGGTTATGGCAACGAACAAGCCGTGCGCTGGAATCGCTAGGGTCTTTCTACCGTCGCAGTTCTGATGCGGAGGATTTATGGCCGAATATGCTACTGCCCGTTCCATGGAAACGGGAATGAAGAGCCAGGTACCGGATCCGCGCGTAAGGTTTGGCGACGCAGTGTGGGCGTATACGATCTTACGTCTTTCCTTTGGCGCAAACATCATGCTCCACGGGGTGGCTCGCTTGATCGCCGGACACGCCGCATTCCTGGCTTACCTGACCCATTATTTCGCGACCACTCCCGCTGTTCCCGCTTCCCTGCTGCCTACTTTTTCCAGGATTTTGCCTTTGGTGGAGACGGGACTGGGACTATTGCTGGTCTTGGGATTGGGGACGCGCTTTGCATTAATCGCCGGTGCCCTGGTGATGACGGGGTTAGTGATTGGAACAAACCTGGCGCAGGATTGGACGGTTGCCGGACTCCAGTTGATCTACGCTTTCATTTATTACTACTTGCTGGTTCACCGAGACAAGAACCTGGTATCGCTAGATAGATTTTTGAGCCCATGAGTGGCGCGTTGCCGAACTATGGTGCACAAACGAGCGGAACAGAGTAAATCACGATCACGAGGACAAGACACAAGTGAAATACGTCTACTTCTTTGGCGCAGGCAAAGCCGAAGGCAACGGCGAGATGAAAGAGATTCTGGGCGGCAAGGGTGCCGGGCTCGCCGAGATGACGCGCATCGGCCTTCCCGTACCGGCCGGCTTTACCATCAGCGCGGAATGCTGCGATTACTATCTCAAACACAAACATAAGCATCCCCCGCAACTTCGTTCCGAAGTGGGCAAGTATCTCGCGCGGCTGGAGCGCTCGGTTGGCAAGAAACTCGGAGACGGAGCCGACCCGCTACTCGTAAGCGTGCGTTCCGGTTCCGCCCGATCCATGCCCGGCATGATGGAGACGATTCTCAATTTGGGGCTCAACGATCGGACCGTAGACGGGCTGGCTCGGCGCACCAATAATGCTCGCTTCGCTTGGGATGCCTATCGGCGCTTTGTGCAGATGTACGCGACCGTGGTCAGCGGCTTGCCCAAAGAGGAACTGGAAGGCCGCCTGCGCACGATGAAGGAACGGCTGAAGATCAAAGACGATACGCAAGTGGCGGCCGCGGACTGGCAGTCACTGGTCGCCGGCTATAAGGATTTCTTCAAGCAAAAGAGCGGCCATCCTTTTCCCGAAGATCCAGTGGAGCAACTCTGGGGCGCCATCGGCGCCGTATTTGAATCGTGGATGGCGGAAAAGGCGGTCACCTATCGCCGCGTGGAACACATCACCGGCTTGCTGGGAACTGCCGTAAATGTGGTGCAGATGGTTTTTGGCAATACGGGCGAAAACTCGGGTACCGGAGTTTGCTTCACACGAGATCCATCGACTGGCGAAAAGACTTTTTACGGAGATTTCCTCTCTAATGCGCAAGGCGAGGACGTCGTGGCGGGAATCCGCACGCCGGTTCATCTCAGCGAACTCGAGCGGCGGATGCCCAAGATCTATAAGCAGTTAGAGCGCGTTCGGCAAGTTCTGGAAAAGCATTATCGGGATATGCAGGATATGGAATTTACCGTCGAGGACGGGAAGCTCTATATGCTGCAAACCCGTACCGGCAAGCGAGCGCCCGCGGCGGCCTTTCGCATCGCCGTAGACATGGTGCAAGAGGGCCTGATCAAGCGCGAAGAAGCGATCCAGCGCATTCAAGCGCAGGATATCGAGCGGCTGTTTTATCCGGTAATCGCCTCCTCTGTGCCCCGGCAAGAGCTGCTGCAACAGAAAATCTGCACGGGCATCAACGCCGTGCCCGGCGCCGCTGTCGGTCGAGCCGTCTTCCTGGCGGCTGAGGCCGAGGAATGGGCCAAAAAGGGCGAAAGAGTGGTGCTGGTGCGCCGAGAGACCAGTCCCGAAGACGTGGGCGGCATGGCCGTGGCGCAAGGCGTGCTCACGGCCACCGGAGGTAAGACCAGCCATGCCGCGGTGGTGGCGCGGGGCTGGGGGAAAGTGCTGCATTGTTGGCGCCGAAAACTTGTTCATCGACTATGCCTCAAAGCAGATGTCGTCGAATGGCCGGGTGGTTCGCCAGGGCGATTGGATCACGCTGGACGGCAATGACGGCACGGTTTACGCAGGCAAAGTCCAGCTGGCGACGCCCGAAATGCCCAAGCACTACTACACCATCCTCAAGTGGGCCGATGAGGTGCGCGGCATGGGGGTTCGCGCCAATGCGGATACGGCGCAGGATGCCCGCAAGGCGCGGGAGATGGGCGCGGAAGGAATCGGGCTGTGCCGCACCGAACATATGTTCTTCAAGGATTTTGAACATCCTGAACGCAGCGCCGACCGGCAGCTGGCTATTCAGGAGATGATCATTGCCGACAGCCACGAGGCGCGCCAGAGAGCGCTCGATCGCCTCCGGCCGTTTCAGCGCGGCGATTTCATAGGCATCTTCAAGGCCATGGATGGCCATCCCGTGACGATCCGGCTGATCGATCCGCCCCTTCATGAATTCGTTCCTCACGATGAGGATAAGCAGAAGGAGTTGGCGCACAAGATCGGCTTGTCGCCTCAGGTGGTGGCTCGCCGCGTGGAACAGCTCAGCGAATCGAACCCCATGCTCGGCCATCGCGGCTGCCGCTTGCTGATTACTTATCCGGAAATTCTGGATATGCAGGTGGGCGCCATTATCGAAGCGGCTCTGGAATGCAGGAAGGAAGGATTCAAAGTTTTTCCGGAGATCATGCACGCTCTGACGCTGGATAAGAAGGAGCTCAAAATCCTGGTGGATGAGACGCGGCGGATTGCGGACAATTTGATTAAAAAGGCCGGCATTAAACTGGACTATCTCGTCGGCACGATGATCGAATTGCCGCGAGCTGCGCTGCTCGCGGATCAACTGGCCGAGGAGGCTGAGTTCTTTAGTTTCGGCACCAACGACCTTACTCAAACCGTGATGGGCCTCTCGCGCGACGATGCCGGGCGCTTTCTTCCCGAATACATGGATGAAGAAAAGGCAGCCATTTTCTCCAGTGACCCTTTCCAAACTCTGGACGTGGCCGGCGTGGGCATGCTGGTGGATTGGGCCATTAAAAGAGGCCGAGCGACACGCCCCAAACTCAAGGTAGGTATTTGCGGCGAGCATGGGGGAGACACCGAAAGCGTGAAGTTCTGCTATCGCGTGGGGATGAACTACGTCAGCGCTTCGCCATTTCGCGTGCCTATCGCGCGGCTTGCCGCGGCTCAAGCCACTATAGACGAGAAGCGTAAGAAAAACGGCAAGGGGAAAACCCGCTAGTTCTTCTGGGTTCCCACAGGCGAAGCGGAGCTCCCGCGGGAGATGCCTTCCGCCCAAGTAGAAACCGATTGGGCCAATTCCCGCAGCACCTCGGCGTCGGTTCTGCCTGAACTCTTCAAAACATGAAACGAGTGGTCGGCCGCTTCGATTTCCCGCAGCGCGGCCTGGCTGCCTAGATTCGCGCATATGGGACGCAATAAGTTGAGTTCGGCCAATTTGTCCCTGTTGCCCTGAAGAAAGAGCATGGGCAGGGCGACCCGGGCCAGGTGCTCGGCACGCTTGGTGCCCGGCCGGCCGGGTGGATGTAGCGGAAAGCCGAAGAACACCAAGCCCTTCACCTTCTGAAATTCCGGCGGCGCGCCAGCAGCCGCCTGCGAAGTCATCCTTCCTCCCATCGATTTGCCTCCTGCGAGCACCGGCAAGTCAGGCGCCAGCTCGGTGGCCTTAATCACAGCGGCCCGAACGACTGCGGTCAACACTTGCGGCGGGTCGGGGACACGGCGCCGTTGCTCCACGTAAGGGAACTGATACCGCAACGTCGCCACCCCAGCGGCCGCTAACTCCATGGCAAGATTTTCTAGAAACGGATGATTCATTCCCGCGCCCGCCCCATGTGCCAACACCAGCAGCCAGCTCGCTTGCGCGGGTCGCAGCCAGAGTGCCGACACTTCAGGCAAATTCGGCGGCGTAACTTTCAAATTGGGTCGATCGGGAATTAAGTTCACCGGCGATTTCCTCAGCGCTTCCGATTTCCACAGCTATTTTATTTCTGATTCGGTGCAGACGATTGCACATCGTTACGATCTCATGATACTAACTCCCATCTTCTCAGAGGCACTGCAATGCGCCTCCGCGTGCTGGTAGATCCGTGCCAGCCCTCAGTCCCCTGTGCATCGGGAAGAGTAAGTCATCGGTTGAAGTTTCTAGCTGCGCCGGGGAGGTGAATTCGACAGACCAAGTTCCGTCTGAACGGTACCGCCTGCTCTAACTCCTACTCCTCTGCCCGTTTCAGAACTTGGTGGGTACGAAGCCTATGGGCAAACTGGCATGACGCTTCTTGATCTTTTACGGGCCCACTGGAACATCTGGGGACTGGACGCTCCAAAATTCGCATGGCTCGCCTCGATCGGCCTCCTGGTAGTGCCCTTATGCGTGCTTCTATCTCTGTTTCGGAAGATACGCAGGCAGTCTAGAATTCTGTCCGAAGCCGCCGACAGGATTGACCGGCTTCGCTCGCGAACGTTTCCTGGCGCCAGGGGCGCGCAAGATGCCAGGAGCGTCCCAAATGATGGTTCCGCAAGCGGGCTGCCGCCGAGCGCCTTCGCATCGCTCTCCAACATTTTGGGCGGCTTCCCCGCGTTCTCGCACGCATGGAATGGCTATGCATCGACGGTAGTCGCTCGCCCCGCGAAAACGGGCGAAGAGGAATTTTGGGCCTCCGAAAGCGCCGAGAGCAGCTTCACGGAGCCGGCCCTTTGGGGAGCGCATCTCAATCGGCCCTTTTACAATTCCCTTCCCGGCGTAGTCACGAGCGTTGGGCTGCTCTTCACCTTTCTGGCCATCCTGGTGGCCCTGCTGGATGTGCGCATCGATACGCAGACCAATCAGATCGAGGGTTTGCCGCTCCTGATCGAAGGCCTCTCCGGAAAATTCGTATCCTCCATTGCCGCGCTGCTGGCCGCAACCATTTTTCTGCTGGTGGAAAAGCGGCTGGCTCATCGCCTTTCCAAAGGACGGCTCAGGTTGATCTCCAGCATCGACGCGCTCGTGCCGCGGTTATCTTCCATACGCGTTTTGGCCGATTTGCAACGTGATATTGCCGCGATGGCCGATTGGGCCGCCACGGCTGGAAAATCGAGCTCCGAACAGATCGAGCTGAGCAAGACCCAGGTCAAAGCCTCCACCGCCGTCCTCCGGCAGTTCATGGTGCAGATGAATGAGACCGCCGGATCGTCGATCACCCATATGGCCGTGACCCTCACGGGGGTGGTTCGCGATCTCTCGGAGAAGGTGAACGATCTGGGAACGCACATGGCCGCCACGCTCGAGGCCAGTGCGGAGCAGACCAACAGCGCGACATCCTCGGTCGTCGACAAGGTGGAGAAATGGTCTTCGCGAAGCGCTCAGCAGATGGAGGAGGTCATCGAGCAACTCCACAGCCGCGCCCATGACATTAAGGATATGGAGTATCAATTCGCGTCTTTGAACGCCGCCCTGAGTGAAATCACAGCGGATGTGAATGTGATGTCCGCGCGCTTGCAGGAGCTTACCGATTCGCTCGAAAAACTAGGAGGCGCCCCGGATGCAAGGCGAGCCTGAACATACGGGATTATCGAGCTCGCTGAGCGATTTAATGACCTCGCTCGCGGTGATTTTTATTCTCCTGCTGGTGGCCATGCTCAACAATGCCTTGCAGCAGACCAAGGGAACCAAAAGCCAGGTGTTGTCCAGGTTTCAGCAAACCCTCAAGGATTTTCAGATGCAAGGCGTGGAAGTACAAACCGATCCTAAAGACCCGCTGGGCTTGTTGGTGGTTGTCCCCGAGGGATTGCTTAAATTCGAGCAGGGAAAGGCGGATATTCCCCGGGCCGGTAAGGAATTTGTGGGGGAGTTCATTCCGAAATTTGTCGCCGCCGCCTGTTCCCCGGAGATCAAGCCGGGAATCGGCTCCATCGTGGTGGAAGGCCACACCAGCTCCGAGGGGGATGAAAAGGCTAATCTGAGATTGAGCCAGGCCCGTTCGATCTCCGTGGTGCAGGAGAGTTTGGATGTGCTCGATAACAGCAGCGAGGCTAACTCCTTGGCAAACCACAAATGCTTTCTGGATTTTGTCTCCGCCACGGGAAGGGGAAGCGCGGAGCCGATCGAAGTGGTGGGGAAAGAAGACCGATCTTTGAGCCGCAGGGTCGTCTTCAAGATCAGGGTGAAATCCCTCGAACAGCGGACCCTGGAAACGAAGCTGGGGCGTTCGGATTTGTAATTGGCGGGGAGTGGAGACGTGTTCTCTCTCGATCTGAGGACGGGGCCTTCGGCGGGCCGCGTAACGACATTCGCCGCGCGGCGAGGCTGTGCTACATTTATGTTGCAATTTTTCATAATTTATTCGTGGAGTCGGCTGACAAAATGATTATTTTTCGCAAGGAACGTCTGGAAACGGAATTGGCAGCCCTTCGAAATGAGTGGCGGCAGCAGATGGAACGATCGCTGAAAAGCGTCGCCGACGAATCCATTGCCCGCTTAACGCGAGAATCCGGCGTCATGGAAAAAGAAGCGGCCGCGCGCGTGGCGGGGCTGGGGCAAGTCCTGACGGAAGCGGCGGCGCTGACGGAAGCGAAACTCAGCGCCCTGAGCGCGGCGCTGGACCTGCAGGACGAAAAATCGCAGAGGACTCTCCTACAGCTCGAGGCCGCCGAGGAGCGCATCAAGGAAAATACCGCGCAACTCGCCCAGGCCACCGGTGAAGTCGATCTGAAGCTCGGTGGATTGCGCCAATATCTCGATGAACAAAACGACCGGCTGCACGAATCATTATCCAAGTTGCAGGCCGCCGAAGAACGGTTGGGCGAGCAGCTTTCCAAAATCGACGTGCTGACGCGAGCGGCGGGCGAAAGCATTGAGTCCCGAGCTGCCGCCGCCGTCGAGACCACCAGCCAGGAGATGATGCGCCGCGCCGAGGATGCCATGTCCACATGGACCGAGCAATTGCGCATGGTGCAACAGGCGGCCGGTCTCGAGATCGAGAAGTTTTCGGCTCAGCTCAAGTCCGAGCTCGGCAGCCGTCTCGACGGCACTACAGAGACGCTCAAGAACATCGAAGCCGCCACGATCGCGGCCCAAGAGTCTCTGCGCCACTCACAGGACAGCCTGGCGCGTGTTTCCGAGCAGGCCATGGAAGCCGCTGCCGGCCGAATGCAAAGCTTCATGCAGGAACTGGCCGGCAATTCGGAACGGCAGATGGAAGAGTCCGGCCGCGCAGCCACTGCCAAATGGATTGCGGAATTGGAAGATAAAGCGACGGACGCGACGTATACGGCCTTCGGGTCGCTCTTCAAAGTGTCGGAGTGGTGCGAGAAGAAGGCCCAAATACGCATGCAAGCTGTGCTGGAGAAAGGGCTGCACGCGGCTTCCGATAACGTCAGAGATAAAGCCGAGGCCGCGCTTCACGAGTTCTCCGCCAAAGCGGAGGCCGCCTCGGGACAAATCTCAGCCTTCATCGACGCCCAGCGTGAACAGTTCCGCGCCACCTGGGAAGCCGACGGCGAACAGCTTGCTTCGCGGCTTCGAGCCGTCTTCGCGGACGATGCGCAGGCCGCGCTAAATAAAGCCAGCCAGGATTTGCTGGCTCAGGCCAATTCCGTCATAGACACCGTTCGCACGGAAGCGCAAAACCAGGAAAACAGATTGCGAGAGACCGTCACGCTCCTGGCCGATCAATCGATCGAAGCGCACCAGATGCGCCTCGAACAACTTTGCCGTTCGTCCTTGCAAGAGACCTTTGGCAAATTCAGCCAGGAATCCACGGAGCACTTGGAGGCGCTCGTACGCTCGGCGGAGCAGCGTCTTCGCCACACCTGCACTGAGGTTTTTGCGGATGTCGGCGAGTCGCTTCGGCAAAGATTACTGGAGCTTAGCTTTCCTCGGCCGGCCGCCAAAGCGGCGACGGACAGCGTCTAAAAACCATTCGCGGCCCCATACAAGCTTAGGCTTCCCCTGCCAGTTTCATCCGGCGAAAGGTCAGATTAATCCGCTCGCCGCAAGGGGTCTTCGACTTCGGCACGCAATGCTGGTAGATCTGCTGAAATCCCGCCGGCATCACCAGGAGGCTCCCGGAGGTTAAAAGGTAACTCTGCGCGCGGTCTTTCGTTCCGCTGAGCCGAACTCGGAAAACGCGCGGCGCGCCGAGGCTAAGCGATGCGATGGGATGCGTCAGATCCATCTCCGGCTCGTCATCGGAATGCCACGAAACGCTGTCATCCTCGTTCAGATATCGATTGAGCAGCACGCTATTATAAGCGCCACCATACCGCGCCTGAATTGTTTCCCTGACCGCCGCGATTTCTGAAGTCCATCCTGCCGGCGCCAAAGTACGCCCTGAAAACCGATAGGCATATGGGCCCATCCACACCTCCTCCCGGGGGACGGCCCTCCCTCGGAATTTACCTCGCGTCCAGGGCAAGGACTGAACCGTGGCGAGCAAGGCTTGCGCCTCCGCTGCCGCGAGGAATGATTCGACATAAATCGGTTCGATTGTCGGAAACTCAACCACTATCGGAAACTCAACCACGATTTTCCCATGGCCGAGTATGACAGTATTTGAACGGCGCAAAAATCCCATAACCGCTCGGTTCTTAGGACCCTTCGCACCGCATGGGATGGGACCATGGAAACTTGACGGGGAGGTGTAATTGGCGTACCTTATTGCGTATCATATAGGTTGGCGCGAATCCGAAATCGTTCCCAAATCCCTTCAGCGGAGTAGACATCTCGATGAGAGTTAAGCTTGCGGCGTTTGTGATCGTATTCTTTGCTTTGGTCTCGGCTGTTCCCGCATTTGCGCACCACGGGTTCGCTGTCGAGTTCGACGCAAGTAAGTGCACCAATCTCACGGGTACCCTCACGAGCATCGATTGGGAGAACCCGCATGCCTATTTTCACATGGACGTGAAGGATCCCCAGGGCAATGTACAGGCCTGGAGCTTGGAAATGATCACGCCTAACGCCCTGAAGAGGAATGGCACCACCCGCCAGGATTTCCTTTCGAATGTCGGTAAGCCCATCTCCGCGAGGGCCTGCCCCACCAAGGCCGGGGGCACGCAGTACAGAGGTTCGGCGGAGTTCCTCGAACTGCCGGATGGCCAAATACGCATCGTTGGGCAACTGGTTGAAAAGATCACACCCGACCAATTTCACTTCTAGCAAAGGCTGGATCGAAACCTGAACCGGGCCACAAGCGTCTAGTATAATTGTGGACCGAGGAGATATGGCCTCGATGAGGTTCAAGCTTCCCAGCTTTCTGATCGCACTTTTTGCCTTAGTCGGCTTGGCCGTACCGGCGTTTGCCCACCATCAATTCGGCGTGGAGTTCGACGCAAGCAAGTGCACGAATCTCAAGGGCACCCTTACGGGCATCGATTGGGAGAATCCCCACGCCTATTTTCGTATGGATGTGACCGATTCCAACGGCAAGACGCAGTCGTGGAGCCTGGAGATGATTACCCCCAATGCCTTGAAGAGGAACGGCACCACCAGGCAGGACTTCCTCGACAACGTCGGTAAGCCCATCTCCGCAAGGGCCTGCCCCGCAAAGGCTGGAGGCACGCAGTACAGGGGTTCGGCTGAATTTCTCCAACTCGCTGATGGCGAAATTCGTGTCGTTGGACAAAATGTGGAACGTGGTTTGACCCCCGATAAACTGCACTTCTAGGATGGCCGGGATCCAATTCCCGAAGCTCCTCAGACGGCTTGGCTCGATGCTCCATAGACGATTTAGAAGCTACGAATCGAGAGCCGACGCCGGACAACTGTGAGCATACGTTGACGCACTTATAAGGGAGAGATCGGAAATGATAGAGATGAAGCAACGGTTCGGCTGTCGCGTTTGCACGATTGGACTCATGCTGGCTGCTTTGTGCCTGGCTCTGGCGCCTGCTTTTGCCCAGAATTCGCTGCCCGGATTAGAAGAACCCACACAGGGGGGTAAAGCGGCGAAGCCTCCTGGAAAGGTCGTCGGGGCATTCGATAAAGTAGAAGCATTGCCTCCCGGCGGGCCCGCCCCGCGCCTTTCGGACGGGCACGTGGACCTCTCCGGACGCTACTATCCCAACAGCGCGGGAAGAATGCTGGAAGGCGCTTATCCTGTGGATCCAAGCGTATTCCGCCAATACGATCGCAAGGCAACGCCTGAGGAGCGCCCGGTCTTCAAGCCTGGGATGGAGGCCAAATACAAGAGCCCGGTCCCTTACGGAATTTGCGATCAGGCGGGCACTCCAAGCACGATAACCATACAGGAGAATCAGCATGGCCCGATCGTGCTGGTGGCCAAGCCTGGAATGGTGATCCTTCTGGCGGAATATCCTTTGGCCGTTCGTATGATAAACACGACCGGGCGTCCGCATGACAAAGATCCCGATCCCACTTTCAACGGCGATACATCCGCTCATTATGAAGGAGACACCCTGGTGGCGGAGGCCATCGATATCGATACTCGGATGAGAAATATCGCGGTGGGCTTCCCGGGTGAGGGCGGCGCATGGCTGCATAGCGAGAAGGAGCGCGTGATCGAACGCTTCACTCGTCCATCGAAAAACTACCTCATCTACCAAGTCACCATTGACGACCCGGTGGTGCTGGCCAAGCCCTGGACTTCGGCGCCCCGTAAGTGGACACTGTCTCAAGATCCCAACGACGAGTGGCAGGAATATTTCTGCACCCACAACGAGGAGCCGGAGGAATACAAGAAGCTTGGCTCTCCATCCGTAGAAGTAGGTGGCAGAGGACGGTAGCGCTACAGGTTCTTTCAGAGGCCCAGGGAATTCCGCTGAACCGCGAGCCATAAAGCCCGCGAAAGGAGTCAGGTATGAAACTCAAGTTGGTCGCGCTTCTGCTGGTTACAGGCAGTCTGGCGGTTTGCCTCCCGATGTTTGCGCATCACGGAAACGTTGCGTACGACGAGAGCAAAGAAGTAACTCTGAAGGACGCAACGGTGACGAAGTTTGCGTGGGCCAACCCTCACTCCATTATCACCTTCGACGTGAAGGACGATAAGGGCAAGGTCATGCACTGGGCCGGCGAACTGGGCAGTCCCTCAGCGCTTAGTCTCCTCGGCTGGACCAAGGGGTCCGTACAGCCCGGCGACGTGATCACGGTTTACATCCATCAATCCAAAACGGGCAACCCTGTCGGTCGTATTGCTCACATCGCGCTTCCAGACGGCACGCAGTTGAGGGATAGCTCGGGCGGCGGAGACAGGGGAGACAATAACAGGGGTTACAGCGGCGGGTCTAATTAGTATCGCCTTCGCGCGAGCCAGCTAGCGCCGCTCCCTTTCCAACCGCCGAGCCTCGAAATGCGGTCAAGACCTGGCTGTTTATTGGGTCCGATTCGACGTCGACGAAACGGGACCGCTCGCCGGCCAATCATCGAATACTTCGGGAACAGAGAAAGTCATGATGCTGTTCCCTGCCGCAGTGGCGATGATCACCTCTTTGTGAAGCGGGTCAAGGACAATTCCCGTCTCTGTATTGCCCCCGCGGCCCACAGGAGCCGGAATTTTCAAGGGCGGCTCCGTGCTCACGCCACTTTCCGGAATCTTCCAGATTTCGATATTGGAGCCGTGAGGGTATGTGACCAGCCGCAATTTAGGAGCGTAAATCTCAAACTGATTGCCCATCGCTACGGGCCCTTGGATGATCGCCTTCGGCGGCGTATTCCCGCTGGCGGTCCGATCAAAAACCAGAACCCTCCCGCCTACCACGCCACCCGATGGCACCAACAGGAGATTGTGGACCGGGTCGATGCGAACGCAGGTTCCGCTCGCGCCTCCCAGTTTCAACTGGGTATCGGGCCCGCCTAAAACGCGCTTCGGAGCGACATTTCCGCTGGCCATGCGGTCAAAAACCAGGATCGTCTGATCTCCGTTGGCGATGAAGATTTCGTTGTTCTGCGGATCGACGCTCACCTTGCCCACGGCGGCAGTAGCGCCAAGGCCTCGGATGCGGGTCTTGTCTCCCTGAATGTAGCGGATCGGCGCTTCCTCTCCATTGGCCGCGCCGCGGAACGTCAGGATGGCTTGCGCCAGGGGGCTGGTGACCACGATCTCATCGTGAATCGCGTCGAACGCGATGTCGTGCATGGTCCGGCCCAGAAGCGACTTCTGCCCTTCGATTGACCTCAAGTACGGTGTGTTTTCCCCCGCCGACCTGGCGAAGACCGCAATCTGCGGATGGTTCACTCAATTCGGTACCAGGATTTCCTGGCGTATCGGATCGTATGTAACCGCCGCAGTCCTGCCGAAATTCACTCCCCGCTTGCTCTCTTCCGCGCTGCGAATGATCCGCAGCGGCGCGGCATCGCCATTGGCTATCAGCGGATATACCGTCGCCGATGAGTTCCCCAAATTCGAGACCCACACCTCTTTGTTCTTCAGGTCCAGCGCCACTCCGGTGGGATTGCGGAGCCGCGTCGAGGGCCCGTGGATCGCTCTGGCCGGCGCCACGTTTCCATCCGCCTTGGGCGCATTGGCAAACACCAAAATCGATTGACCGATGTCGTTGGCAACGTAAAGATCGCCGTTTTCCGGATTGAACTTCATCGCCGCCGGCCAATCCAGTTGCGTCTGGTCTCCGGTAATCACGCGCAGCGGCTTGGCATCTCCGCTGGCATCCAACGCATAAACTTCGATTGCGGGCGGCAACCATTTGCCGGTGCCCGCTACGGCAACGTCGCTATGATGTCCCCAGGTATTGACGAACACGAGGCGATCTTTTTCGTCCACCGCGATGCCGTGCGGGGAGTCCAAGCGGGTGCTGTCACCCTCGATTGCCCTTAGCGGCTTCTCTTCGCCGGAAGCGTCCTTGCGATAAACGACCACCTGTGGCGGATATTCGATCGTGGCGAAAATCTCTTGCGTGCTTTCGTCCGCGGCCAAGTTGTACACGCGGTGTGGCGTGTGCAGCACTGCCTTGGGCGGAACATCGCTGCTGGCCTCGAGCGGGAATCGCACCATTCGATCGCCGGTGTCGGACTCCACCGAGAAGATGTCTCCGTTCGGATCGACGTAAAGCCCATTATTGAATTGCAGCAAGGTCTTGTCGCCTCGAACGGTTCGTTTCGGCTGGCTGATATCGTTCGGTCCCGCGGGCGTCGGCGACAGTCGATCGAACACCAGGTATTGCCACAAATTATTGTCTTGCAGAATCACTTCATTGGAGTTGGCGTCCACCGCCACCGCGCTATACGTCGGCGCCGTATCTCGGATTGTGCGCACCGGCGTGCGCGCGCCGTGGGCTCTCGCTTCCGCTGCCTCTTTCTCTTCCTCTTCCGTATGGGGAACCCTGCCCCCCTGCGCTGCCATAAAAATGGACGGCTCCGCTTTCAGAGCGGAAAACAGGTTATCTTCCTCCGGCGAAGGGGCGCTGGCATCGGGATTGGTGGCCGCGGATTCATCCACCGTGCACAAATTCATGTTCTCCGGGAGATGCTGAACGGAAACCAACCGGGACGTATCCTGGGGGCTGGACGTGCTCTCAGTAGCCCCTCCCACAACGCTTGCTGCGAACAGGCCAATTGTGATCAGCCCCGCGGCAAGGATCGCCCAATCGGGTTTGTTCCGCACAGGAGTACGATGTGCGCTCTTCCCTATTTGCATGGCACTACCTTTCCCAGTCCGGGCGCTTCATCAGGTATGCACCAGATTGTATGACCATGATTCCGCGAAGGCAACGGCCTCGGCGGTCCCGCGTTCGGTAAGGACCACCGCGAAACGGTGTTGCGGTCTCGGGACGAAAATGGGACAATTTTCGGACAAACATTAATTTAGGTGGAAAATTCCTACCCTCCATACGAACAAGGACTGTCAAATGCGGAATTCAGTATTGCTATCCATCGCTGCGGCGGCATTGCTGAACTTCTCGTCCGTTGCCACGGCGCAGACAAAGCAACCCGCGCCTGGCTCAAAAGACAGCTTGTATAACGGAAACAGATTAAAGCCCGATCCCACTCCGGGCGGACCGGCGCCCGTCCACGATGTGAGCGGGTCTTGGGCGGGGAACCTGACTCCTCAGCGGCTGGAGATTCCGCCACTGACTCCGGTAGGGCAGAAGATGTTCAGCCTCAATAAGCCCGAAACGGAGGTGGGCACTGGCCACTCCAACGATCCGATGAACACCTGCGACCCCATAGGGATTCCACGGAATCTGGAATTCGAAACGCGCGGTATCGCCTTCGCTACGATGTCCACGGACAGGATTGCCGTTTTGCATCAATATCAGAGGATATGGCGCTACGTCTGGATGGACGGGAAGCATGAACTGCCCAAGAAGATCGATACCAAGGACGGAGTGCCGGCGCGCTGGTACGGATATTCCGTGGGCCATTGGGACGGAGATTACACGCTGGTGATCGATACGACAGGAGTCAACGACCAGACTTGGCTCGATAAGGCTGGGTATCCGCACAGCGTCAATGCTCTGGTCGAGGAACGCTACACGCGCGTGGACCATAACCACATGAACATGGTCGTGACGGTGAACGATCCCACGGTCTTCACCAAGCCTTTTACACTCTCGAAGAACGAATACCGCTGGATCCCGGATCAAGAGGCGGAAGAACAGATCTGCGTGCCCTCGGAGATGATCCAGTATATGCACCTCATCAGCAACCCCGCATTCGGAAAATCCGAGTAGCGATCGAACCCGTTCGCTTCAGCCAGAACTTCAGGCAGGCGAGACTCCAACCAGAGCGGGAAGATGCTCCTCTCGGTAGCGCTGGCCCCTCCAACAGCTAGTCACTCCCAAGGCTTATTGACAGGCAATTTACAACTTTTTCTTTGACGCAGCGAGCGAACGCATGTTATTAGCTTTGCATCGTTTGCGGCTAGGTTCTGTCGATGCGGTATTCAAGATAACGAGGTGGTCCTATGAATTCTTTGCTCCCCAGGGTTATTAAATCATCGAACGCTATCAAGAAGGCAGCAGTGGCCCTCTGCGCCGTCATGGTGCTATTGGCGGCTTCTGTTTCTCTTTTCTCCCAAGCAGCTGTAGGGACAATTCTCGGAGGCGTTTTTGATTCGTCCGGCGGCGCGATCGCCGGTGCGCAAGTCACGATCATCGACGTGGCTCGCGGTACCACGCGAACGTTGACGACCGACGCGGCCGGCGAGTATACGGCTCCCAGCTTGCTTTCCGGCACCTACACGGTGCGAGCCGCAGCCAAAGGATTCCAGACCACAGAACACACCAACGTGCTGCTTGAGGTAGCCTCGGACGTTCGCGTCGATCTTACCCTGTCGCCCGGTGAGCAAACCCAGACCGTCACGGTCAGCGCGGAAGCCCCGGCGATCGACACCACGAACGCTACCCTCGGCGGAACCGTAACCAACCAGGCCGTCGTCTCACTTCCCCTGGAAACCCGTAACTTCCTCCAGTTGCTCCAATTGCGCCCAGGAGTGGTGGACGTGCCGGGAGGCAACGGGACGGCCACGACCACCAATGGCCGGCGCGAGGGTGCTGACGTCATATTGGTCGAAGGCGTTACTCAATTCGACTTGGCGACCAGCAACGTCCTCATCAACGGAGCCCAAAAGGGCGCATCGGTTGACGAGTTGCCTCTGGATTCCGTGCAGGAATTCAGCAGCCAGCAGAACTCCCCGGCGGAATATGGCTGGCGGGACGGGTCGGCCATCAACGTTGCGGTCAAGTCAGGGACCAATAGCATTCACGGGTCGGCCTATGCGTTCGGCCGGGATGCGGCGGCGACGGACGCAAAGCAGTTCAACGCTGCCGGGCCGGAGCTCGTTGGCAACACGACCATAGAGCAGCCCGGGTTCACGCTGGGCGGTCCCATACTCAAGAACAAGCTTTTTTTCTTCGTCTCGGCGGAATTTATCCGCCAAACGAGTTTCAATCCGGCGGGATTCACAGTCCCATCGGACGTTGCTGGGCTAGGTCCGGCCTTGAGCATGGTCGATGCATGTAACTCTGTCGAAACGAACAGCGGCAAGCAAGCAGCCAACCCCGCGTTGATCAGCCCGTTGAGCGCTCAAATATCTGGTTTGAATCCTGTAGGTTGCACGGTTTCGCCCGCGTCGAGCACAGTTGAAAATCTGTGGCCATACAATCCAACCAACTCGTCAGTCATATTCCCCAATCCGATTACCACAGCACCAAGTAACAACGGGTTGGTGAAAGTGGATTATGACATCAACCAGCACCACCATTTGGATGCGTTCGTGTATGAATCGAGGGAGACGACGGTAACGGGCGGTACTTATCAACCCTACTGGAGCACTGACGGTATCGGGAGCACCGCAGAGTACGCGGGAGCTTGGACGTGGACTCCGAATTCGACCTGGGTGAATGACCTACGGGCAGGGGCGGCGCCCAACTCGGGAAATTCGGTTGCTGCAGATACGGGCGTTACGCCTGCGAACGCGTATACAGGTGTGGGCAGCGGATACGGCGTAAATACGGGTGCTACCGGGTTCGGTTTGACGTGCATAGACGTTAGCAGCATTTTCCCGGGCACCATGAGCGGCCTGGGGGACTGCGGGAAGAACGGGATACGCGGGCCGCAGTACCAGCTCGATTTCACCGATAAAGTCTCCTACTTGCACGGCAACCACTCTTTCAAATGGGGCTATGAACAAGTCTTCGTCAATTTCAATGATTCGTCGACGGCCACCCTCAACGGTTCGGCCACCTTTACGAGCCTGGCGAATTTCCTGGCCGCTACCCCGAGTGCCGCTCCAGCTGGCAGCATCATAACGGGTGATAACACCGACCACTATCGTGAGCAATGGCATGCCGCCTTCGCCCAGGATACCTGGCGCATCACGCCGAGGGTAACCCTCACCCCGGGCATTCGTTGGGAATATATCGGCTCTCCGCATTCGACCACTAACAAAGAGGGCAACTTCGATCCCACTCAGGCTGGGGGGGCGATCCAGGTGGGCCCTGGCTTGCCGACCTCCACGGTGATCCATCCGCAAACAACAAACTTCAACCCGCGCCTCGGTGTCGCCTGGGACATTTTTGGCAACGGCAGAACGGTCCTGCGCGCCGGAGCCGGCAACCTTTCCAGCTTCCCAGCGATACTGACGGCGACCGGGGCGCAAGTTCCCTACGGAGATACTCTCTGCAACTCCGCCACCAACGCCGGCACCGGCGGAGCCATCACCTGCCCGGCCGCGAATGTGGTCATCAATCGATACGGGACCGCGAACAATGCGATTACCCCAAACACCTTCTCCGTGACTCCAAATTGGTCGCCCTGTGCCGTCGTTCCGCTGCCGGCCAGCTGCACCACCGGCGCCGTCACAGTATTCCCGAGCAACTCGCTGGAAAACGCCACGTCGGGCCCGACGTGCGGAACGAGCGCGAGGGGCGGTATCGTGCAATGCTCGATGCTGGTGTCTAATCCGAATTTGGAGAGTCCGAAGTCGATTCAGTGGAACGTCGACCTTCAACGCGCCATTAACAACAACCTGACCTTGGATGTGGCGTATGTCGGAGTTCATGGTTACGACGAAATCCATACGGTCGATCTCAATGAACCTGCGTTGGGCTCGGGCTGGGACGCTAGCGCAATCGGCGCGGCTGGTTGCCTGGGGAGCGTGACCGCACCAATCGTGCCAATCCAGACAAGCTCCACCACCTGTGCGGCCGATGCTGTTGCTGAACAGAACGCGAGGCCCTACAACACCCAGTTTCCTTACTTCAAGTACATTGCTCAAACCACGAATGGATTCCGCTCGAACTACGACGGATTGCAAGTGACCCTGGATTCCCGGAATTACCACGGCCTGAGCTTCCTCACCGCCTATACCTTCAGCCACGCTCTCGACGATTGGACCAAGAGCTCGCAGGCGACGTCGGCCCTGGCCAACCCGGCCGACCCGCAATATCAGTACGGAAACAGCGACATGGACGTTCGGCATCGGCTGCGGTTCTCGCCAACATACGCGATTCCGGGGATGAAGTCGCCCGGGCAGATGCTGGAAGGCTGGCAGATCAGCGGCATCTGGGCTTGGCAGAGCGGCTTTGCCTGGGCCCCGAACGATGCCACCTCGGACGATTTTGGCGGCACCGGTGAGAACGGAGATCGCACCATTCCGAACCCGAACAGCGGAAACTGGCAATCCTGGAACTTCACGGGACCTCATTCCGCCTTCAGCGATACCGGCGCCGCCCCCATTCCCTGTTACGGAGCGGCATCCGGCTGCACGGCGTGGAAGAGCGCACCGGCGTCGATCTGGCAATCCTGTTCCGCGGCCGCAGTGGCCCCGTACGGCAATACAATGTTGGCTGGCACTAACGTATCGTATGCAGACCTCGCTCTGGCAGCGCTCACCAATTCCAGCACCGGCGCTTGCTATATCCAGAACGGAGGTATTTTGACTCCTCCCGCTTACGGAACGTTGGGTGACGCCACCCGTGGCATGTTCACCGGTCCCCATTTCCAGGATGTGGATATTGCGCTGGAGAAGATGTGGCACTTCAAGGAGCGCTACAGTGCGCAGTTGCGGATCGAGGTTTACAACGTCTTCAACCATGTGAACGTCGCGCAATTCAGCGACGGCGGTTCCGACCCAAGCGGCGGCGGCGGTAACGTGTCCACAAATGCCAGCGGATTCGGCTATTCCACTACCGGCCAGATGTTGTCCATGATATCGCCGAATCGGCAATGGCAGTTCGGCTTGAAGGTGATGTTCTAACCACGAATCGATGGCCGGGCTCTGCTTGGCCATCCGTTGGCGTGCATGACCTGAATTCTGTCGTTTCAGTTGTGGGGACCGCGATAGCCGATCTTAGCGCGAGTGGGGCGACTTCCCATCGCACCGGCTACGCGGTTCCTCCTTCTTCTCCGTACTGAACCCTCCTTCACTTGAGCCGCTCGGTAGCCATGGGTCGCATCGCACCGATTCGCTTGCACTCGACCTCCCAGAAGCGTTACCGTCTCCGAAGCGCGAAGGAGAGGACCTGCCGATTCAGGTTTGGGCTCCCTCTCCGAATGTCCTCCGCACTTTGCTGTGGAACTTTGCTACCGAACAGGGGTGACCGATGAAGACTCCGAAAAAACTCCAGAGGGCGGCGAGTTCGCCCGAAGAAAGCACTGCCTCGCTCTCCCGGCGAGATTTCATCGCTGCCGCCACCGCCGCAGCAGCCACCGGGATTGCCATGGGAGTCGGACGGCCCGCGGTTGCTTCTGCTGAAGTTGTGGCGCCGTCACCCGAGAACTCGCTGCCCGATACCAAACCGGAAATGTACACCGGCACTCCCTCCGGGGCTGTGCTCGCGCAACTGAAGGCTGCTGGCGTTCGCACCCTGTTTCATACCAACACGAGCGGTTTCGTGCCGTTCTGGGAAGCCATCTACGCCGCGGGCGACGTCCAAGTCATCAACATGACACACGAGGGGCAAGCCGTTGCGGCGGCGGCTGGATACACCATGGCCAGCAGGAAGCTTGGATTCTTCTTCGGTAGCCATGTGGGCACAGGGAATGCCATGAGCAACCTCTACTGCGCCTGGAAAGACCGGATTCCACTGCTGATCACTTTTTCTGGCGGAGGATTGGCGGAGCAAGGCAAGGATACTTTCGAAGCTTGGGATGATCCGCTGGCGGTAACCAAGGCTTTCACCAACTGGACCGGCACTCTGCTGCCGGAGGACATGACCGGCGTGCTTCGTCGTGCGATCAAGTTCGCATTCGGGCCGCCCAGCGGCCCGGTAACTTTGAATTGGGGCGGAGGCGGCCAAGGTCAAGTCGAGGCTCCCATTTACAAGATCGATCTCGCCACCATGCGCTATCAACCCAGAGCCGAGGCGGATTTGATCCAGAAAGCCGCTCAGTGGCTGGTGGAAGCGGAAAATCCCGTATTCGTTGCCGGCTCTGAAATCGGCGCGGAGGGGGCGTACCAGGAGATTGTTGCGCTGGCGGAAAAGCTTTCCGTTCCCGTGGCGGAGACCATGCACAGCCTCTATGCCAATTTCCCCAACGATCACCCGCTGTTTCTCGGCGAGCTCGAAGCCCAGAGATTTCCTCGCAAACGAGATTTGCTGATCAGTTTTGGCGAGAGCTTCACGGCCGGTAATGAAGACGATCGCGGATTGATGGGCCCGGACCGGCCCCTGGTGCACATCAGTCACGATCCCAATACTCTCGGACGCTCGATCGTTCCGGACCTGAGCATTCTCTCGGAGCAGCGTTCCGCCATTCGCGACATTTCCGACGCGGTCGATGGCATGTTGACAAAGGACCGCATCGCCAAGATTCGCTCCAGCAGGCTGGCGGAGGTATCCGCGCTAACAAGCCAGCTAAATCAAACCCGGGAAGTGGCGTTGCGCGCCCGTTTCGATAATAGTCCCCTCATTTGGGAGCGGGTGGGATACGAGTTGCAGCAGGCGCTCGATAAGGACGCGGTGATTGTGCCTGAACTGGGCACGGAATATTACAAGCTCTTGCGGCAGCTCACGCTTGGCGGATCGAATAAGCAAAAGATCGGCCGCACCAAAGGCAGCGCGCTCGGATGGGGAATGGCCGCGGCCTTTGGCGTCAACGTGGCCTTGCCGGAGCGGCAAGTCGTCGCCGTCCAGGGCGACGGCGGATTCCTCTTCAACCAGTCGGAAACTTTGTGGAGCATCGCCCGCTATGAAGCGCCGATGCTCATCGTGATTATGAATAATCGTCTCTACAACGAGAGCCGCGACCGCAACATGCTCAACGGCGGCCCATTGTACGAAGCCGGCAAGGACTTCAATGGCTACCTCGGAGATCCCAACGTCGAATTCGCAAAAATCGCGGAAGCCTACGGCCTGAAAGGCGAAAAGGTGAAGAACGCGAGCGATCTGGCGCCCGCATTGCAACGCTCCCTGAAGAGCATGCGCGACGGTAAGGCCGTTGTGCTGGATATCGATATTGCGGCGGATGGGCCGGCTTTAAGCCAGCCCACCTGGTATCAGCGTTACTCGCTGGCCGACATCAGAAAGAAAAAGCTGAACGCGTAACGGCGCGCTCCCCAACCAAAAGCAGAATCGATTCGCGAAGCAAAGGAGTCAGTGGATGGAACGGAACAAGGCGACAGACTATCCGCAGGAGCTGCTGAATATATTCGACCGTTACGTTCATGGCGAGATCAGCCGCCGCGCCTTCCTGGATGCCGCCGCGAAGTACGCGGTGGGCGGGATGACCGCGATGGCTATCTGGGAGAGCCTCCGGCCGAACTACGCCTGGGCGGACCAGGTCGCCAAAGACGATCCTCGCCTCAAGGCGGAGTACCTGACGGTGCCTTCGCCGCTGGGCAATGGCAAAATCCGCGGCTATTTCGTGCGTCCGGCCAACGCCGGCAAAATACCGGCGGTGCTGGTGATCCATGAAAATCGTGGACTGAATCCCTACATTGAAGACGTCGCCCGGCGATTGGCGGTCGCCAACTTCATGGCCTTCGCTCCGGACGGTCTGACCTCGGCCGGCGAATATCCCCGCACCGACGAGGAAGGCGCGCTACTTTTCACCAAGGTGGACGAAAATAAAATGCTGCAGGATTTCCTGGCGTCGGCGGAATGGGTGAAATCCCGTCCGGACAGCAACGGCAAGCTTGGCGCCGTCGGCTTCTGCTTCGGCGGCCGCATGGTGAATACTCTCGCCACCAGGCTTCCCGATCTCGGCGCCGGCGTGGCATTCTACGGCACGCAGCCCACTGCCGAAGACGCCGCCAAGATCCGCGCTCCTCTGCTGCTTCACTATGCGGCTTTGGACACCCGCATTACCAGCGGATGGCCCGCTTACGAACAAGCGCTCAAGGCCAACCACGTCACGTATAGCGGATATGTTTACGCCGGTACCAATCACGGATTTCACAACGACACCACGCCGCGCTATGACGAGGCCGCCGCCAAGCTCGCTTGGCAGCGCACCCTCGACTTCTTCAATAAATATCTGCGGAGCTAACTGCGAACGCGCCGCCCGCCTCCAACCGGCGGGCCGTCTCTCGGCGATCAGGTCGCGTAATCTGGGTCGGATTCATTTTCCGGCGCAGCGAAACCCGTTGACGTAGCCATCGCCGTAACTGTGGTATCCAGGATCGTACCAACTGCGGTAAGAGGCGCGAACGTAGGCTTCATCCAGGCCCACCGCGGCGCCGCGCAAGATCCGCACGTGTCCCGTCCGCGGTCCCTTGGGATCTACGGCGTCATTCTTGTCGTAAGGACCGTACCAATCCGCCACCCATTCCCAAACGTTGCCCAGCATGTCGTACAGCCCGAAAGCATTCGCTTGTTTCTGGCCCACGTCATGCGTCTTGCCATCGCTATTTGCGCTATACCAGGCGATCTGCGCGAGCGGCGCATAGCGCGCGGCCGTGCTGCCCCCGCGTGCCGCATACTCCCATTCCGCTTCCGTCGGCAACCTCATCTTCACAGCCTGGCAATAGGCCTTGGCTTCGTCCCAGGACACAGTCTCCACCGGCAGCCGATCGCCTTTGAAAGCGCTCGGATTCTTGCCGGCGACCTTCTGGTATGCCGCCTGCGTCACCAGGGTCTGTCCAATCCAAAAGCCGTGGGTCAGCTTCACGGAGTGAGGCGTTTCGTTCTCATTGCACTGCCGATCGTCCGGCGAGCAGCCCATGCGGAAAGTCGCTGGCGGAATCCAAACGTAGGTTAAGCCATCGGAAGGGTTCACTTTGGTTTTCCCCTGCGCGCCCGCCGTAGGCGCGTTGGCAGCGCACCAAATGGCAATGGCGGCAAGCGTCAACACGGCCCGTAACCAAAGCCGGCAACTTCTTTCTCGATTGAAAATGGCGGAGCGCCCGGGGACCCTCATCCAACCTCCGAAGCTCTTGACGTGTGAGCGACGGCATTATGCCGCCTGGCGAACCGAGGCACAATTAGGAAGTGTGTGTTGGATGCCCCAGTCCATCTCGCGCGCTACCTTCGATTGCAACCACGCAAACGGAGGCAGCACAAAAAAACAGTGTTAAACTGTCTGCAATCAGCGGTGGTGAGCGTAGCTCAGCTGGTAGAGCATCGGTCTGTGGAACCGAGGGTCGCGGGTTCAAATCCCGTCGCTCACCCCAACCCTTCTTCTTGTCAATCTCGCTCCTGGGCGCGTACACTCTTCCCACCTTGGAGGACTCCAGTGAGAACCAGGCTCGTGACGATGTCGCTCTTGATTGCGGGCTTCTCGGCCGCATCCTCTTTTCCTCTCCTCGCACATCATGGAAACGCATCTTACGATACGGGAAAGACAGTCACGGTAAAGGGAACGGTGACTGCGTTCATCTGGGCGAATCCGCATGTTTTCCTGAAAGTTGACGCCAAGGACGAGAGCGGCAGCGCGCAGCATTGGGTGATCGAAGCCGAAAATGTGGTCACCCAGGCGGGCAAAGGCTGGAGCAACTCCACGTTCAAACCTGGCGACGAAGTGTCGGTAGAGGTAATGCCGGCAAAAAACGGGCAGCCCATCGGACGGTTCAGAGGCCGCATCGTGATCAATGGGCAGGAGTTTAAGACCACCTGAACTGCCTCTCACCAGACTTAAATCTGAGCCGGAGCAACCTCGACATGCCCAACCGCGCGATTTGGACGGCCTCACCGCTGGCGCTGATTTTGGCCTTCGTATCTGTGCCGCTCTTGAGAAGCCAGACTGCTTCACCGAAGGCAGTCGACGACATCAAGATTGAGAAGTGGAACAGCACGCCTGTCACCAAAACAGACTATGCCGGGGTGAAGTCCGCCCCCGCTCCGCGCCGCGACCTCTCCGGAATTTGGGACGCCACAGGCGAAGGCTATGACCATCCCCCGCGCGGAATCGGAACATCTGGTGCGGATGAGCGTCGCGCAGTGCCGGCGGGACGTGGCAACCCAGCCGGCGGCCAGCCCGACGAGAGAAATATCGCCAATCCCCTGCCCTACACAGCTTTCGGTGAAGCCACGCTCGAATCGCACAAGCCCACCGGAATCGGAGTCCGATCGGTTCCCACTGCGCTGGGAAACGACCCGGTCGAGATCTGCGATCCGCCGGGATTTCCGCGCCTCGAGCTTCATGAATTCAGAGCCTTCGAAATCACTCAGGCCACCGACCAAGTGATTGTCATGTACGAATTTTTCCGGACCTGGCGCTCCATATGGACCGACGGCCGGGAGCTTCCCAAGAACCCCGAACCTAGATGGAACGGCTACTCAGTGGGCAGATGGGTGGACGATTACACCTTTGTGGTGGAGACCGTGGGCATGAGTGACAAGGCCTGGCTGGACAATGCGGGCCGCCCGCACAGCGGCGAAATGAAGGTCGAAGAACAGTTTCACCGCATCGACCATGACCACATGGAGCTCACGCTGACCATCGACGATTCCAAGATGTATAAGGAGCCATGGCTTGCCCTGAACAAGTTCCCCCTGCGGCTGCAACCCCGAGGCTTCGATATTCGCGAGCAGTACTGTTCGCCATCGGATTCTGGCCGAATACAATAAAGAGATCGGCGACCCGATCCTCACCCCGCATAAATAGGCACGAGACTCGTGCCTGAGCGAGTATGGCCGCTGAAAAGCTCGCAGGCGCTGAGACTCCCTCCGAATCGTATTGACACTTCTCTTGGTAATGTGTTACTTCGCTGCGACAAACAGGCCTCTTACGTGGTCTCGGGGAACCTTTTTATTGATGGCCTACATTCAAGAGAAGGAAGTGGTCTATGAATCCTTTGGCTTGCAGGGTAACTTGCAGAACAACAAGATCGTCGAGTTCTAGAAAGAAAGCGGCAGGGCTGCTGTCACTCATCGTTGTTCTACTGCTCGTTACTCCTCATCTCTTCTCCCAAGCTGCGGTTGGGACGATCCTGGGAGGCGTTTTTGATTCGTCCGGCGGCGTGATCGCCGGTGCGCAAGTCACGATCATCGACGTGGCTCGCGGTACCACGCGAACGCTGACGGCCGACGCCGCCGGCGAGTTTACGGCTCCCAGCCTGCTTTCCGGCACCTACACGGTGCGCGCCGAGGCCAAGGGATTCCAGACGGTAGAGCGCACCAACGTGCTGCTCGAGGTGGCCCAAAACGTTCGCGTCGATCTTTCGCTGTCGCCCGGCCAGCAGACCCAGACCGTCACCGTCACAGAGGAACTCCCAACGATCGATACAACCTCCTCCACCCTTGGCGACACCGTGACCAGCCAATCGATGGTGGCACTCCCCCTTCTCAACCGTAACTTTCTCAATTTGGTCCAACTGAGCCCAGGAGTCGTGGATATGCCGGGAGGCGGCGCTGCGGGGACTGCCTGGAGCACCAATGGCCGGAAAGAGGGAGCTGACGTCATTGTGATCGAGGGCGTTAACCAATTTGATTTGGCGACGCCCAACGTTCTCATCAACGGACAAAACAAGGGCGGCGGAAACACCGAGTTGCCTCTGGATTCGGTTCAGGAATTCAGCACCCTGCAGAACCCGCCGGCGGAATATGGCTGGAGAGACGGATCGGCCGTAAATCTTGGGATCAAGTCGGGAACGAATGCCCTGCACGGCACTGCCTATGCCTTCGGGCGCGATGCGGCGGTGACCGATGCGAGAGTATTCTCCTCGAACCAGCAAGGCACCGAATCGATTGGCAACTTGACACTCGAGCAGCCGGGCTTCACCTTGGGTGGGCCTGTACTCAAAAACAAGCTCTTCTGGTTTGTCGGCGCCGAATTTATCCGTCAGAACAGCTTCAGCACGGCCAGCCAGAACGAACCGTTGGATGTGGCGCTGCCCGGCGGCACCGGAGCTGGTTGCAGTACAAATCTCAAAGGTGTCGCGGGAGCGAATTGCAACATCAGCATGGTCGATGCTTGCGACGACATCGGCGCCGCGAAAATTAACCCGCTCAGCGCGCAAATCGCGGGGATCGTTCCTGGTACTTGCACGGTGCAACCGGCCACCTCGTCATTTGAGAATCTGTTTCCGTACAACCCCACCACCACAGAATCTCAGTTGCCTTACCCCGTCACCGACACGCCGAGCAATAACGGGCTGGCGAAAGTGGATTACAGCATTAACGATCACCACCATTTGGACGGCTTCGTGTTTATATCGAAACAGTCCACAAGTACCGGAGGCACTGTTCAACCCTACTGGGGCACCCTCGGGGTCGGCAGCACCGAGGAATATGCCGGAGCTTGGACCTGGACTCCGAATTCGAGCTGGGTGAATGACCTCCGGGGAGGCGCCGCGCCGAATTTAGGCAATACGATTTCGCAGGATATGAACAGACTTCCAGTAAACCCTTACCCGGGCGGCTATAGTGTGAATACCGGTGTAACCAATGCGGCCTATGGCGATTTCATGTGTCTCGCCATCACCAACATCTACGGTACCGGCTCAGCCGGCTTGGGGCAGTGCGGAAAAACGGGTGCGCGCGGACCGCAATTCCAACTCGATTTCGCCGATAAGGTCACCCATATCTTCGGCAACCACTCCCTCAAATTCGGCTTCGAGCAAGTCTTCGTGCACTTCAACGATTCATCGCTTGCCAACACCAACGGCACGGTTACTTTCGGGACCCTGGAAAATTTTCTAACCGGTACTACCACCGGGCCGAACAGCATCCTCGTTGGCGATAATTACGACAATTACCGCGAGCAGTGGCATGCTGCTTTCGCCGAGGATACCTGGCGTATCACCCGTAAGATAACTTTGACCCCAGGCCTGCGCTGGGAGTACGTGGGGTCGCCAAATTCGACCGTCAACCACCTGGGCACTTTCGATCCCACTCAGCCCGGAGGCGTCGTACAAGTCGGTCCGGGCTTGCCGGACTCGACCCTGATCCACGCGGAGAGGGCAAACTTTCAACCGCGCCTCGGTGTCGCTTGGGACATCTTCGGCAACGGCAAGACGGTGTTGCGCGCTGGCTTCGGCAAGATGTCCAGCCTCATGACGATATTGGCAATGACCGGGGCTCAGGTTCCTTATGGAGCGACCATGTGCAACGGGCCCACCATCACCAACTCCAATGGGACCACGACCTGCGCGGCTGGCAATATCGTTGTCAATCGATTCGGCTCACCGATTAACTCGGTGTTCTCGTCAACCTTGTCTCCCAGTGCGGCCCAGACGAATGTGAACTGGACCACAACCTGTACGACTCCGGGGCAGGCGGCAACTTGCAGCGGTCCGGCAATCTTCCCGGTCTCCTCGGCCGCCACTGCAACCGCGGGCCCTGAGTGCACAACGAGCACGCAGTGCTCATTTTATGCATCGAATCCGAACTTCAAGCTTCCCAAGTCTCTTCAGTGGAATATGGACGTGGAGCGCGCCATCACCAATCTTCTGACTTTGGACCTAGCCTACATCGGCATTCACGGCTACGACGAAGCCAACATGGTGGATCTGAATGAACCCGCAGTCGGCACGGGGTGGGACGCCTCAGCAATTGCCGGTTGTCTGGCAAGCGTAGGCACTTTCACCAGCAGTTGCACGCCCGACGCCGCGGCGATCACTGCCGCGCGGCCGTACAACCTCCAGTTTCCTTATTTCAAGTACATTGTTCAGACGGCAAATCAATTCCATTCCAACTACGACGGGCTGTCATTAACTCTGAATGCCCGCAATTACCACGGCGCAAACTTCCTCGCCTCCTATACCTTTAGCCACGCCCTCGATGATTTCACCAATAGCGGGCAGGCGGCTTCGCAGACGCTGGTAAACCCGGCCAATCCGAATTACCAGTACGGGAACAGCGACATGGATGTCCGCCATCGCTTCCGCTTCTCTCCCACCTATCAGATCCCGGGGATCAAGACGCCGGGCCAGATGCTGGAAGGCTGGTCCATCAGTGGCATTTGGGCTTGGCAGAGCGGATTCCCCTGGGCACCCGTCGAACAGTCTACCGACGATTGGGCCGGTAATGGCGAAAACGGCCAGACGGCCCTTGCGAGGCCGAACACCGGCGTCTGGCAAAGCTGGAATTACACCGGTCCTCGCTCCGCGTTCAGCGGCACGGGTTTCACCCCCATTCCCTGTTACGGCCGAGCCACTAACTGCACGCCCTTTGCTTCCGCTAGCCCAGCGACGCTGGCGGCCTGCCTGAGCGCCGCGCAGGCTCCTTACAGCAACGCCCAACAGCAACAGCTCGCCATCGCAGCCCTTTACAGCTCCCATGGCGCTTGCTACATCCAGAACGGAGGGGTTTTGACGCCTCCCGCCTACGGGACGCTCGGCGACGCAACCCGAGGCCTTTTCTCCGGCAATAACTATCAGAATGTGGACATGTCGCTCGAAAAGCTCTGGCACTTCAAAGAGCGATATTCTGCCCAATTGCGGATCGAGGCTTACAACGTCTTTAACCATATAAACCCGCAGCAATTCAGCAACGAAACGGGGACCCAGGTGAATGCCGATCCCAGCGTGGGCGGCGGCGTTCCCGGAGTAACCGGTTTCGGCTTCCACACCGCCGCGCAGAGCGGCGGGAACTCAAACCGGCAATTCCAGTTCGGCTTGAAGCTCATGTTCTAGCGGATCTAGATCAGCAGTGGGGCTGCCGCGTTTCTGAATTGACGGGCGCTCAACCGCCATTCGATTTCAAAGGCCAATGGCTGTAAGCTCTACGAAAGCGAGAGGCGATCGAGAGGAGAAACAACCCATGAAAAAATCCAATAAGAGCGGGGTTGATCGCCGCAAGTTTCTAAAAGCGGCGGCCGTTGGCGGCGTAGCCACGTTTGTGGCCAGCTCCGGCACGGCGGGCGCTCAACAGTTAGCGGCGCCTGCGAAAGTTCCCGCAGTGTCGCCGCGCGATCCGGATCCTCCGACCGAAGTCGAGGTTTTGACCCTGGACCGCACCGGTTCCGACTTCATGGTCGATGTAATCAAAACTCTCGGCTTCGAGTATGTTGCCGCCAATCCGGGGTCCAGCTATCGCGGCATACACGAATCGCTGATCAATTACGGCGGCAATAAAAACCCCGAGTTCATCACCTGCTGTCACGAAGAGTCGTCGGTCCACATGGCCCAGGGCTACGCGCAAGTAGAAGGCAAGCCGATGCTCGTTCTCGCGCACAGCACGGTGGGCTTACAGCATGCCTCCATGGGTATCTATGATGCCTGGGGCGGCAGGACTCCTGTCTACATCATGATTGGCAATAGCCTGGACGCCACCGAGAGGCGCCCCGGCGTGGAGTGGTTCCACAGCGCCCAGGACGCGGTCGCCATGGTTCGGGACTACACCAAATGGGATGACGCTCCCATCTCTCTGCAGCATTTCGCGGAGTCCGCCGTTCGCGCCTACAAGATCTCGATGACTCCTCCCAGAGAACCCGTGGTCATCGTGCTCGACAGTGCTTTACAAGAGGGTCCCATCCCCAAAGGCGCCCCTCTGCGCATACCCAAGCTCACCCTGGATGGCCCTCCGCAGGCCGATTCCGCCTCAGTCTTGGAACTGGCCAAGCTCTTGGTCGCCGCCGAGAATCCGGTTCTCATCGCCGGAGACTGCGTGCATTCCGAAGAGGGCATGCAACACCTCGTCGAATTCGCCGAAGCGCTTCAGATTCCGGTGATCGATCAAGGCCGGAGCTTCCCGTCGCGGCATCCCCTCAATCAGTTGGGCGGCCGCGCGCTGATACCCGACGCGGACGTAATCCTCGGGCTCGAGGTGGGAGATTTCTGGGGCGAAGTGAACGCCGATCGCGACATTCCTCGCAGCTCTCATCCCCTCACCAAGGCGAATGCCAAGCTGATCAGCATCAGCGCGATGGACCTCTATACCAAGAGCAATTACCAGGATTTTCAGCGCTTCCAGCAATTCGATATGGCCATCGCGGCCGATCCGGAGATTAGCCTCCCTTCCTTGACCGAGGCGGTCAAGCGCCTGACCACCGACGATCACAAGCGCGCATTTCAAGATCGCGGGGCCAAGTTCGCGGCGGCCGGCAAAAGAGCTTTGGAACGCGCGCGCGTCCAGGCGACCTATGGATGGGACTCGAACCCCATCACGATTCCTCGGCTGTCAGCCGAAGTTTGGAACGTCATCAAGGACGAAGATTGGGCCGGCGGCCTGTATTTCGACTATACCCAATGGAATTACGATAAGTTCTATCGGCGCGCCCACGGCGCCAGTTCACAGGGAGCGGGCGATAAGGCGCCGCTTGCCGTAGGTGCGGCTCTCGCTCACCGCAAGCATGGGCGGCTGTATGTGAATCTTCAGAAAGATGGCGACCTGATGTACGCGCCCGGCGTGCTCTGGACCGCCGCGCATCATAAGATTCCCCTCCTCAACGTCATGTTCAACAACCGCGCCTATCATACCGAGACCATGCATATCCAAAGGATGGCCAATCGCCATCAGCGCGGCGTCGAGAATGCCGGCATCGGCACCACCATCGTCGATCCCAATATCGATTTCGCAAAGCTCGCGCAAAGCCTGGGTTGGTACGCCGAAGGACCGATCAGCGATCCCAAGGACCTGGGGCCCGCGTTGAAGAGGGCGGTAGATGTAGTCAAGCGTGGTGAGCCGGCCCTTTTGGATACCATCACCCAGCCGCGCGGCTAAAAGGGGCAGACATGAGCGCATTCCGTGGGAATAAGGCTTCAGTTCAAACGGCGCGCCGAGCGGCTTCGGCGCGTCTTTTTCCGGTTTTGCTGACCGTGGCTATCTGCGCGGGAATGTTGGCTCTGGCGCGTTCAGAGGCGGCAGCGCAGTCAACCGAAGCGGCTCAAAAAACGGCGAGCGCTCCCGCTGAAAACGCTCAGCGCGGACAGGCGATCTACACACGCATCGGCTGTTACGAATGCCACGGCCGCGATGCGCAAAGCGGCCGGCCGACACTCGGACCCAACGCCCTACCGTTCCCCGCTTTTGAACACCAGGTCCGTTCTCCGCGGCTTGACATGCCACCTTACACAGTCAAAGTTCTCTCCGACGCCGACCTCGCGGATATTTACGCGTTTGTAAAGTCGGTATCGCCGCCACCCAAGGTGGATTCCGTTCCTCTGCTGAAGTAGCTTTCCCGCAGAACGTCAAGCGCAAGCCAAGAACAAGATTGGCCGCGTACCAATGCGCGTCAGTGCGCCAGCGGATCCGTTCGAATCTGGAAGTGAACCACCTTGGGCATGGTTCCTTTCCCCGTCTCGCTGTGGAACGGCGCTCGCGTGCCCCAAGTCGTGAACACGCCTCTTCCCTTCCAACCAGTCTTCGCATCGTCAATGCGGCCGTCCATTCCCTTGGCGAAGAAGCCCATCGGATAGGGCACGCGCATGATCACGAACTTCCCGTTCACCAGCGCGACTAGCGAATCCGACGAGTTCCCGGTGACGATGGGCGTGTTCTTGCCTAGCCCAAGCGTGTCGAACTGATCCACCCAGATGTAGTAGTGAGTGTCGTTGCTGCCCGAGAGCGTCACATTCTTGAACTTCGGCCCTGGCGTCTCATATAACGTCCACCCTTCCGGGCACTGCCGTCCAGTAGCCGTCGGGCCATTCAGCGGCCCTTTGCACTTGCGCCGGTCGAAGCTCGCGATGTGCCCGCTGGCCAGCGCCACCCAGGCCACGCCGTCGGTGCCCACATCCATGCCTCGTGGCGAAAAGCCCCACACCGGGGCCTTTGGATCGTTCCAGGGCACTTCATAGTATTCCGCCATAGCCGTTTCGGGCGGATGCGATCCCGGGTTCAGTCGCACGATCCCGCCGGGGAAGCCCAGCACAGTACCCCACACCAGGCCATCCTTGGTAACGCCTATGCCGTAAAACCCCGCGTTGAGGCGCGTGTCCTTCGTCGGGTCCGTTTTTGTGTTCACGGCCGACGAAGTTCCCAGACTCTCGCCGTTGGCTGCCGTGGCCACGTCCTGCTCTCCTTGCACGTAGGCGTCCCGCTTGCCATTGCCGTTGGTGTCCAGCACCAGCGCGGTCCAGCCTTGCGATTTCGCCGCGTCGTGCGTCTTGTCCCACATCTTCGTGTTGAGCCAGCCCACCACGCCGCCACCGCCGCCGCTGCTGGTCCAGAGAATGTTGCTGCCATCCTCGGCGAAGAGCAGGTGGTGCGTCCCGAAGCAGGTGTCGATCATGTCGATCTTTTTGGTCGTCGGGTCATACACCTCTAGCTGCCGGCCGGACCGCTCGACCGGAGTGAGTTGTGCCGAGGGAACGTCCGACCCGGCCTTGCAGAACGCGGGATCGGCCGCGGCGCGGATGCGGGCCGTGAACCACAGCCGGCCGCGCGCGTCGAACATGGGATTGTGAACCGTGGTGTGCGTGTCCCAGATGGCCTCGTCGCCCCAGAACGGAGAGGGCTGCAGCGGCTTGCCCTCGGCGGGCGTGTCTGGATCGCGATAGGGAACCTTGAGTTGATCGATGGTGTTGTGTACGGGATCGAGGATTGGCAAATAGTCGCGGCTCTCCTCCGGCGATCCATAGATCAAGCCGTTGGCGTTCACCGTCGGGTTGCGCTTGTCGGTAGAGATTTCGTCATGCAGGTAAGCCTTCGGATCGGCCCAGTCCCACTGGGTGATCACCACGTTGCGCTCGATGCCCTGCGGCCGCGGGGGCGCCGAAGAGGGCAGTTCGCCGTTCTTGATCCGTGTGGTCCAATCGGCAAACATCTCCGGGGCCCGCTTAGGACCGAGTTCGCGAGATCTCGCCCGCCATTTGTCCGCCGGCTTGCCCCGACTGCAGGCGGCGCAACCATGCCTGAGCTGGATCCATGTCTTTGAACATGACCGGGATCGTCCGCGTATATTCGTTGCCGAGTTGATGGCACGCTTCGCACCCGTCGGTCTTCAGCCGGTCCAAATACTGAGCTTGGCTCTTGATGTTGGTGGGAAGGCCGTTGCCCTCGGGGCCGGTCCCAGGAAATTCGTCTTTGCCGGGAACGTTCAGCAGTGCATACCAGTAGTTGGCCGGATAGTAGTGCGCGGCGGCCTTTGCGTCCGGCGCCACGGCAGGTTGCAGATCGACGTGTTTGCCCGGCGCCGTCTGCACCTTGGACGAATCCACCAGTCCGTAGCCGCGGGCCCACACCGTATAGTTGGCCTTCGGCAGATCGGGAATCAGGTAGCGCCCCTGATCGTCCGTGACCACTTCCTTGATGTAACGCGTAGGCAGGTCCGTCGTTTCGGCGATCACCCATACCCCGGCCTCGGGCCCCTTGCTGCTGGAAACTGACCCGCCGATATCGTTGGCGCCGATTGCCACCTGCGCGCCACCCTGTTGTGCATGGAGGCCAGTCCGCGCAGTGAGCAGGTAGCCGGCTATTCCCACGACCACTGCCCCGCCGATATACAGAAGTCTGAACCTTCGCATCGCGTGCCTCCTGGCGTGCCTCATACGTGCGGTCTTAGCCGCCTATTAATCTGCGTCGATACAATTGGGTTTCTGACTTGGGGGTCAATCTGGCGCATTGTACGCTTGTCTCACCCGGGGCACAACGATGAGGAGGTAGGGGCTCTACGCCCAAGAACGTGAAAGATCGCCGCTCGGCGTTGCCCGTTAACGATTGCTGCGGACACACTTCTCTGCAGGATTCAGTCGTGGTCGGGCCGGTAAAATTAGGACCGCTAAGATGAGATCCGTTGGCTCGGTTAATTCTGCGAAGACGCAGGAACGCACACCTTATCCTGCGCTACTAAATCCACGCTTTTAATTTCACTGGAAAGCTTCACCTGTTCGGTTCCCGCTTTGTTCTGAGGCTTGGCAAGGAACGTGAGCAGGAACTGATGAGCGAGCTTCTCGGTCGTCTGACTGAGATAGGGCTGGAAAGCCACGGGCGCCTGGCCTCCCAGAAAATAGTAGGACTCGCCGCCGGTCTCCTCGGAAAGCTGTGCCAGATAATTTTGGCCCCAATAGATCCGCCAGTAGGTGTGCCCGAAATGGCCCGCCGCCGGCGTATAGATCGAGAATATGACGACACCGGCGCATTGAGCGTCCTGAATAGCCGCATCAACGTACGGGTCCGGGTATCCGCCTCCATAAAAAGCGTCGATGCCGCTGGTGATCATCAGAACTTCGCGGCGAGCCACGGATGGATCGGCGGGCCACTTCTTTTTTATAAAGTCGGACAGCGAGAAATATGGACTCGCCTCCGCGCCCGCCAGGCCTTGCGGCAAACGCAACGATTTGGCCGCTGCCGCATGATCTGGCGTGAAGTTCTGGGCCAGGAACACGGTGCCGTTCTGCATGTAACCCACGGCAATTTGCGTGGTCGGGGCCTGCTCTGCAATGAACGCGCGAATATCTTCGATCTGTGAACCAAAGCTCAGCCCGGACTCGTCGTCTATGAGTATCGCCAATTCCAGCCCGGCGTGGCTTCCCGTCGCCGGGGTCCAGTTAATCACCGGTCGACGATCGCGCCCCTGGTTGACGATGACGTCCTGCTGGGTGATCTCCGGCACCTCATTGCCGTGTTTCGGCTCTACCGTGACAACCATTTGGACGGCAGTGCCCGTAGCGGCTCCTCCTTGCTGAGCAGCCAGAAATCTGGGAAAGGAAACCAGAACCATCGCAGCAGAAATGACACTAAAAACCTTTGCACGCAAGCACATGGTCTAAATCCCCCTTTATTTGAAGTCCAAGGGCCTGGTTGCGTTGTCCGCCTTTTGGGCCGCCTCTTCTTTTAGGGGTACCACGATTTCTATCGTGGCGCATCTCCCTCTATGTGGTTTAGATGTGGCCTACCGGACGTCGGAGCCATCCGCCTATCTCAGCAGCTTCTCAATTCCCTCGACGAGCTCGCTCAGGGGGCTGGACTTACTCAGGAAGCCGTGCGCCCCCCGGCGAAGAGCTTCCCTCCGCAGTTCGTCTCCATCGTCCATGGTAAAAATCAGCACTTTTGCGCTGGGAACGGATTTGGCGATCTCGGGCAGGGCTTCCAGGCCATTCATTATCGGCATCGAAAGATTCAGAACGACCAAGTCGGGCATGAGCTCTTTTGTCTGGCGAACCGCCTCTTGGCCATTGGCGGCCTCGCCACATACATCGAATCCCGCATCTTCCAGCGCCGAGCGTACTCGGCGCCGTATGCCTTCATGGTCGTCCGCAAGCAGAATCCTGTGCGGCATCTGACACTTCCTCACAAATGTCTGGGGGGGCGGTCCAGAGGGGCTGGCGTTCTTTTAACGTCAGAGTTTTGACGTTTGTGGACCTTTTAGAGCAGACCTGAGTCGCGAGTATTAGGTTAAGCAGATCGCGAGTCAAGCTATTTCGCTCAACCGCTCGCTTCGTGCCGGGCGCGTCGCACGATCGGGCTCAGATTTCCATCGTAAGCCCTCAAGCATCGGGATTCTGAGCCTGGATAAGATCTCCCTCTTGCCCTGCCGCCTTCGAGAGGGGGAGAACGACTTCCAAAACGGTTCGATTCTTTCCAATATGAAAGCCGAGATGTCCCCCGAGATATTGCACGCGCTCCTGCATGCTGCGCATGCCGACTCCGAACTTGGCCGGTTGGACAGCGGGTTGGTCCCACAATAAACCACCCGTAGTCTCGTTTTCCACGCTCAGTCTCAATTCCGCTGAATTCACCTTCAACCTCACATCGGCAGTCGAACTGCCCGAGTGGCGGCGCGCATTCGTCAAACCCTCCTGCACCACCCGAAAAACGGTCGTTTCCAACCGGGTGGCTAACTTCGGGCATGAGTCCGGCGCCTCCAGGCGCACGTGCATGCCGCTTCGCTGGGAGAAGCCCTCAATAAAGATACGCAGGGCCGCAATCAGGCCGAGCTCCTCGAGCATCGGCGGATGGATGAGATACGAAAACGACCGTATCTCCTGAAGGCTCTGCCTTGCCAGGGCCAGGGACTCGGAAAGTGCCTGATTGGCCGCATCCGGTAACGCGTTGGCGTTTCTGCTGATGACGCCCAGATCCATCAGGATCGCCGCCACGTTCTGGGCCGTGGTATCGTGCAACTCTCGCGCCAACTGACGCCGCTCCTCATCCTGGACGTGGAATAGCCTGGTGGATAAGCTGCGCACATTTTCATCGGCTTGTTTTTGCTCGATAATCTGTCCCAGCCGGGCTTTTATGTTGGCCATAATGTCCAAAAATAATTGCCCCCGATTCATCGGCTCATCGGAAAAATACTGGCACACTGCCGCGATCTCACCCCCCACCACAACCGGCGCGGCCAGCACGAAGCTCAGCCCCGCATTCTGCATCTCTATTTTTTCCAGGAACTCCGGTTGCCCCTCCAGATCCTCTGCCGTGACGGCTTGAGAATTGGCCAAAATATGGGAATACCATTCTTCCGGAAAACCAAAGCGCCGCCCGGTAATCATCGCCTTCACCGCTTCCGCGCGTTCGTGCACGCCGAAATGCCAGATATCCACGGGAACGCGCGCGGCTAAAATCCGTCCGGTGAAAATATGGGCATGCGCGAATACCAGGTGAGTGTAATCGCACACCTGGCGCAGGCAGAATCGAATCGCGTGTTCGATCGTTGACGTCGATGCTGCGCCGGCGATCACCGCGTTCGAGAAGCGCATAAATCGCGCATCTTCCCGCAAGGCTTCCGCTAATTCTCTCTGTCGCGCGTCGCGTATGGTCGCGAGGACGTGGCTTTTTCCGTCCAGCTCAACCACCGCGGGAAGGACGTCGCGGAAGATAATGGTCCCCGATTTATGCCGGCAACCCATCCCCCGCAGCCATCGGTCGCGCCGGTTCTTCACCGAATCCAGCAGCATCTCCCATTCGTCCTTGAGCGTGCAGATCGCTCTTCTGGGAGGCAGGCGTAAGAACTCGTCGCGTGCGTATCCGAATGTAGCCGAGGCTCGGGGATTGAGATCCAGAAATTCGCTGGCCGTCGGGCTCAGTAAAAGGATTGCATCGCTCGACGATTGAAAGATCTTTCGGAAGAGATCGTTGCTTTGGGAAAGTGCACGTTCAAGATTCCCTGGTCCATAAGGAAGGCTTCTCACTTCCTCCGGCGGAACCGCGTGCCCTTTGTGCGGCATACTTGCACCCCGCTTTGCGTAGCCGCCCAATTATCTAAACTGCGGTGAATTACCTGCCGGCAATAAAACCAGCAGCGGCCAGTATGCGCCTGAAAGCGTGCCTTTGGAATAGCTGGTAGCCCGCGCGGTGGAAAACTTATCCTCGAGAGTATTAAGAGAATATGAAGAGAAAATTACCGCTCTTGCTGACGGTACGGGATCAGTGCGTTGCAGGAGGAGCGCCGGCTCCAAACGATTTCAAAGTGTCCCCCAGGGAGTGACTCGCTCCAGGAATAGTCGAGGACCCGCCCTGATTCTCACTTGACCCGGGGTGAGAGAAATTGCCCGCCGGATCACTATTGGTCACCGACCAGGCGCCATCGTGTTTTTCCAGTGAGTAGTTCAACTGCATCGCCCCCGGGCCGTTCTTAAGTCGAAACTCCACCTCCGCCTGCGCATGATCGCCTTGCACGGTCACTCTCTTCACGTCGGTATCGAAGGCTTGCAGATTAAGGTTTCCCTGGTGGGCCAGATGATCCTGAATAGCGGCGCGGACCGCATTCTCAGTCTGTGCCTGCGAATTCCCCGCTCCCAAGCCGCTCTTACAGCCAAGGGCAAACGTTGCAATCACCGCAAGCAGAGCCATTCTTTTCATATCGTTGCCTCTAGTAGTATCCCAACAGCGCCAGGCCAACCCGCAAAAGAGTAACGAACTGCCGCAGGGGATGGGGATAATGATAGGCCAGGGATGCGGCACGCGAGTAGTGGGTCCTTTTGAATTTTCTTGATCGTGACACAAGAGGTCAAAAGTCAAATTGACCCACTACCGGCATGCGCTGCAATTTCGAGGGAACGCGCCAGACTTAGCGATGTTTGATGAAGTCGCCGGTTCGCAGTTCCGCCATGGCCTGTCGCAATTGTTCCTGCGTGTTCATCACAATCGGGCCATACCACGCCACCGGCTCCTCGATCGGCTTGCCCGACACCAGCAGAAAACGAATCCCTTCGGGACCAGCCTGAACCGCGATCTCGTCTCCTCTGTCAAAGAGCACCAGCGAGTGATTGCTGGCATCGTACGTGGGTGCTGCGTTGGGGTCCACAACTTGATCCGTCAGGACCGGCTGCGGACCGGAGGCGTCGCGGAACGTGCCGGCGCCCGCGAACACATACGCGAAGGCGTTGCGCGTGGTCTCCACCTTGAGCCGCTTGCGGCGCCCGGCCGGCACGGAAATGTCCAGGTAATTGGGATCGGCTGCCACGCCTTCCACCGGACCTCTCTTGCCCCCGAACTTGCCGCACACCACGCGTACTCGCGTCCCGTCGTCATCGCTGACCTCCGGAATCGCGCTCGCCGGAATATCCTGATACCGCGGGTCGGTCATCTTCAGCGCCGCGGGCAAGTTGGCCCACAACTGAAAGCCATGCATGCGGCCCTGGGTATCTCCCTTGGGCATCTCCTGGTGCAGAATCCCGCTGCCCGCGGTCATCCACTGCACGTCCCCGGCGGTCATTTTGCCCTTATTGCCTAGACTATCGCCGTGCTCCACCGAACCGGCCAGCACGTACGTGATCGTCTCGATCCCCCGATGCGGATGCCATGGGAATCCCGCCAGATAGTCTTCCGGATGCTCGTTGCGGAAATCGTCGAGCAGCAGGAAGGGATCGAACTCCTTGGTTTTGCCGAACCCGAAGGCCCGCTGCAGCTTCACGCCCGCGCCCTCAAGAGTGGGCTGCGTTCGAATCATCTGTTTCACTGGACGTAGCGACATATCTCTCTCCTTTTATGCGCCATATCCGGATTAGATGCGTTAGCACGATATTCGTTGCAACGCACATGTCGGCGACAAAACATTAAGCTACCCGGCTACGCGCCTCTCGCAGAAGCCTCGTCAACCCCCTCAGCCGCTCCTTGCCTAAATGGCCCAACTGTTTGCGATGAACCTTTTGCACCGGGTCATCGAGCCGTTCTAGCAGCTTTATACCGGCCGGAGTGATGCGCCCAATCACCGTGCGCCGGTCCCTGGCCTCTCGCGATCGCCAGATCAACTCGCGTTTTTCCAGGCGGTCCAGCAGCCGGGTGACGTCCGGGTCCCGGGTAATCATGCGTTTGGCAATCTCCCCACAGGGAAGGCCGTCTGGCGCGCCGCGCAGGATCCGCAGCACGTTATACTGCGTTGCCGATACATCCTCGCGTTTGAGAATCTTCAGCAAGCCGCGCGACAGCATATCGGTGGTGCGCAGCAGTTCGAGGAAGACGGCCTCCTCGGGGCCGGCCCCGCCACGCCTCCTGTTCCGGGCCCGAATCGTCCGAATCGCGTGAATCCTCATGCAGCAACAATAGTCGTTACAACGACTTGCGTCAACTTTCGTCAGCCGTCTGGCCAATCCAATCCCCGAGACTGTAAGCGATGGTTGCCCGAGTTACCGAAGGCATTGACTCACAGCCACTTAGCGGTCGCAGCTTCCTCGCCTGAACCCAAACGGTCGCGGCCATGCTCTAATAGTGATTATTCCTCGAACAAAGGGAGACAAGTATGTCCGCTTCTCCAGTACCCAGCGCTCTTGACGTCCACACCCAAGCTTTTCCGATCCTTACGCCTCCTCAGATCGCCCGAGTCAAAGGCTCCAGCAAATTGCGCCGGGTCGAGCCAGGCGAGGTGCTTTTCGCGCCCGGCGACACCAGCGTGCCTTTTTTCGTCCTGCTGTCTGGGGCCATGGAGATCGTACAGCCGGATCTTACGGGCGAGTACCCCATCGCAAAGCACGGTCCGGGCGAGTTCACCGGAGAAATGACCATGATCTCCGGCCAGCGCTGCCTCGTGCTCGGCCGTGTCACCGAGCCCGGTGAATTCCTCGAATTGACCGGCGAAGGGTTGCGCTCCCTCATCGCCCGGGACGCCGAATTGAGCGAGATCTTCATGCGCGCATTCATACTCCGCCGCCTGGAGTTGATCAGGCAGGGTCGCAGCAGTGTCATCCTGATGGGCTCGCGCTACTCTGCCAAAACTCTCCAACTTCGCGAATTTCTAACCCGTAATGGATTTCCTTACTCCTACGTCGATCTCGACTTGGATCGCACCTCGCAGGACCTCTTGGATCGTTTCGAGATCAAGCCCGATTGCGCGCAACGTCGTGCGCCTGGACTGCGCTAAGCGTCCTTACAAGGTCGTGCTGGACGATGGCCGGTCATTGATGGCCCGAGCGGTAATCATCGCCACCGGCGCACAGTACAACAAGCCGGGCATTTCCAATCTGCAGCAGTTCGAAGGCCGGGGAATTTACTATGGCGCGACCTTCATGGAGTCGCAGCTGTGCGAAAGCGAGGATGTTGCCGTGATCGGTGGAGGGAATTCCGCCGGGCAAGCGGCGATCTTTCTCTCCCAGACCTCACGCAAGGTTCACATGCTGGTGCGTTCCGGCAAGCTTTCGGACACCATGTCGCGCTACTTGATCCAGCGCATCGAGCAAAATCCCGCCATCGAAGTGCACTATAAAACCGAAATCGTAGGTTTAGAGGGCGATACGCATCTCGAGCGAATCACTTGGCAGGACAAAACCACCGGCGAGACTTCCGTGCATGACATTCGCCATGTATTCATTATGGCCGGCGCGTCTCCGCGCACGGATTGGCTGCAGGACTGCGTGGCCCTCGATAGCAAGGGTTTCATCCTCACGGGCCGCGACATCATCACAGAATCCGACCGGGCCGCTCTGGCAGTCGCTCCGCCGCAGATGCTCGAAACCAGTCTTCCCGGCGTCTTTGCGGTCGGCGATGTTCGTTCCGGCAACGTGAAACGCGTCGCCTCCGCCGTTGGTGAAGGAGCCATCGCCGTCCACATGGTTCACCGCACTCTGGCTGAACTCTAACGCAAGCATCTCGAAACGAGTCATGAACCCACCCTGCAACCAGACGGTAATTGAGTCTGGCCGCGCGGTCGCCCCCTGCGCAAAATCGGCAGGGCCGTGGATCCTCGCTGTCACCATCCTCGGCTCCAGCATGGCCTTCATTGACAGCACCGTCGTCAATGTTGCGCTGCCTGCCATTCAAAAAACTCTCGGCGGCACTGTCATCGACATGCAGTGGGTCGTCGAGGGTTACGGACTCTTCCTGAGTGCATTGATTTTGGCGGGAGGCGCCATGGGCGATCTATTCGGCCGCAGGCGAATGTTCCTGCTCGGCGTAACTTTGTTCGCCATCGCTTCGGCGGGTTGTGGACTCGCCTCGAGCATCCGCGAACTGGTGATCGCGCGCTCCGTCCAGGGATTGGGCGCTGCGTTTCTCGTGCCCGGCAGCCTGTCCATCATCAGCGCCTCCTTCGGCAGCAATGAACGCGGCCGCGCCATCGGCACATGGTCCGGCTTCACCGCCATAGCCACCGCCTGGGCGGTTGGTTGATCGAACACGCTTCCTGGCGCTGGGCCTTCTTCATCAACGCGCCCATTGCCGCGGCCGTCATTCTGCTTTCACTTTTGCGCGTCCCCGAAAGCAAAGCCGAAACACACAGCGGCGTGGATTGGGCTGGAGCGCTGATCGTAACCGCCGCCTTGGCGGGCGTGACCTACGGATTCATAGAATCCGCCGCCTTCGGTTGGAGTAGTCCCGATGTCTGGGGAAGCCTGGCCGCCGGCAGCGTGCTCTTATTGGTTTTCGTTTACTTCGAGGCTCATACCCGCTTCCCCATGGTTCCGTTGAACCTCTTTCGCTCGCGTAATTTCACCGGCGCCAACTTACTTACGTTCTTCCTCTACGCCGCTCTCGGAATCTTCTTTTTTCTGTTCCCCTTGAATCTGATCCAGGTGCAGCACTATTCCGCGACCGTCACCGGCGCTGCCGCCCTCCCCTTCATCCTTCTTATGTTCTTGCTTTCGCGCTGGTCTGGCGGACTTGTCGATCGCTTCGGCGCGAAGCGCCCGCTGATCGTGGGACCGTTGATTGCCGCCGCAGGATTTCTTCTCTTCGCGCTTCCGTCAGTGGGAGGCGCTTACTGGACCACGTTTTTCCCCGGATTTGTGGTCCTCGGACTGGGCATGGCCGTTAGCGTGGCGCCGTTGACCACGGTTGTCATGGGCGCCGTTGACCAGAGTCGCGCTGGCACGGCTTCCGGCATTAATAATGCCGTCGCCCGCATCGCCGGACTCCTTGCCGTCGCCATCTTGGGCATGCTGATGGTCGATGCCTTCAGCCATTACATGAATGTTCGTTTGAATCAGATGAACATCCCTTCCGATGCGTTGCGCGACCTGCACTCGAATGTCGCCAGGCTCGCCGCTGTCGCTCTTCCCAAAGACCTCGATCCAGGTACAACCGTTCAGCTGAAAACCTTGATCGACCGATCCTTTGTATTCGGATTCCGGATCGTCATGCTTCTGTGTGCGGGACTTTCTCTGATGAGTTCAGGTTTCGCTTGGCGCAGCATAACGCCCATGCCGATCTCGACCGCACCTAGCCGTGCGGTTCAAGCTACAAGGAGTGCGGCACGCGGGCCTTCCGCCCTTGCCGCCTAGTTCGCCTCTTGCGCCGCCTGCATCGGAAATCCGCGTTTGCGCCAGCCGTCCAGCCCTTCCGCCAGCGGACGGATCTTGGTAATGCCTCGGCTCCGCAAACGCAGAGCCATTTGCGCGGCGGTAGCTTCATTGGGGCAACTGCAGAAGAGCACAATCTCCCGGTCGCGCGGGATGACCTCGATGGCCTCCTCCAGATCGGCCGGGTCCATGTGAACGGCGCCCGATATCGTTTGGGGTTCCGCATCGAATTCCAGCGAATGCCGAAGATCGACGACAATCAGGTCCTCACGAGCATCCAACCGTTGCTTCAGCTCTTCGGGAGTGATGCGCGCCACCCGCAGGTTCCGCAGGAATCGCTGGCGGTTCTGCCACTTCCACCCGATATATCCGCCGAGCGTGATCAGCACCAAAGCCAATAATCCGCCGCCCAGGAACTGCAGCGACTCCAGAGCCCGCTCCAGTTCGCTGCTGAATACGAAGCCGGTTGCGATATACGAGCACGACCATAGCAGCGTCCCTATCGCATCGTAGAAAGCAAACCGCTGCCAGGGCATACGGCTGGTCCCCGCTAGGGGCGCCGTCATGGCGCTCAAGCCGGGCACGAATTTGGCGATCACCAACGCCCACGCGCCCCGGCGTTCGAACGAAACTCGCGTGCGGCGCACACAAGAATCCGGTTCCAGGGAGATGCGGCAGATGAACCGCAGCACCGCGCTGCCGCGCTGGCGTCCCAGGATGTACCACAACGTGTCGCAGATCGTTGCGGCAATCAAAGCCGTCGCCACCACCATCGGGAGATTCATTCGCCCCGTTCCCGCCAGGGCTCCGGCGGCGAGCAGCACGGGAGCCGAAGGTATCGGCAACCCCGCCTGTTCGCCCAGCACCCAAAAGAACAAGACTGAGTATCCGTGGTGAACGAGGAATTCAACGATTTGGTTCATCTGCTTCGTCGTTTCCGATTCCCAGCTTCAAAGCCGGGTAAAAATAAATAGCACGTATCGGCCCAATCGGCACTGGTTCCCGCCGCAAGTTGATCGTGTTGGGCCACACCCAATATAAGACCAATATACGCCGCCCCATCCCTTGCCGCCAAAGACATCGCCGCCCGCTGGCTGTAGAATGCCGCAGCGGCGAAAGCATGACCATGAAATCCAAAACTGCGGAGCAAGAGACGCGACAGACGCAACAGAACGAACCGAACCCAGGCAGGTTGGAATCCTTAGGCGTAGCCCTCGCCGATTGGTCGCAGCGCTGGTTCCCGGACGCATTCGTCTTCGCGCTGCTGGCCTTGATCGTCGTTTTTCTCGGTGGAATCCTGGCAGGATCTCGAGTGCGCGACCTCGTCGATTATTTCGGCCAGGGCTTCTGGAGTCTGATTCCCTTCACCATGCAGATGGCCATGATCATCATTGGCGGTTACGTCGTCGCCGTTTCCCCGCCCGTCTCCCGCGTCATCCAGCGGCTCTCCCGAATTCCCCGCACTCCTCGCCAGGCCATTGCCTTCACCGCTTTGTTCTCCATGCTCGTTTCGCTGATCAGCTGGGGCATGGGCATCATCTTCGGCGCCCTCCTGGCTCGCCAGATTGTCAAACACGTGCGCGGCATCGATTATCGAGCCATTGGCGCGGCCGCTTATCTCGGTCAAGGCACTGTCTGGGCCTTGGGTTTATCGTCTTCCGCGGCTTTGCTAATGGCCTCGCCCAGCGCCATTCCTCCGGCCCTGATCGCCATCAGCGGCGTAATCCCGCTGCGGCAGACCATCTACCTTTGGCAAAGCATGGTCATCGCGATTGTGTTGATTTGCTCCGGCGTGCTGGTCGCCTATCTTTCCGCCCCAGCTCACTCCGCAAAAACCGCCGAATGGTTTGGCGTGCATGAACCGGAGAGCGTGCAGCCGTTAGAACCAGTCCAACCTGCGACCAAAGGCGAATGGCTCGAGAATTTGCCGTTGCTTTCTCTGGTCGTAGGCGTGCTTGGCTTCGTCTACCTGGCCCAGCTCCTCGCCGCGCGCGGCCCTCTCGCCGCCCTCGATCTGAACACCTACAATTTTCTCTTCCTCATGGCCGGATTGCTTCTGCATTGGCGGCCGCGTTCCTTCACCCAGGCCGTCAGTAACGCGGTCCCCGCCACGTCCGGCGTTCTGATCCAATTCCCGTTCTATGGCGGCATTTTTGGAATTGTGACCATGTCTCCGATCGCCGCCGGCATGGCGCGCTTTTTCGTGCATATATCTTCGACCGCGAGCTTCCCACTGCTCGTTTCGATCTATTCGGCGGTGTTGGGAATGTTCGTTCCCTCTGGCGGCAGTAAATGGGTCATCGAAGCGCCTTATATGTTGCAGGCCGCCAAGGACCTGCACGTCCATCTCGGCTGGATAGTCCAGGTCTACAACGCGTCGGAAGCCTTGCCCAACCTGATCAATCCCTTTTGGATGTTGCCGATTTTAGGAATCCTGAAGATGCGCGCGCGGGACCTGGTCGGCTTCACCGCCCTTCAGTGCATGGTCAATATCGTTCTCGTTCTCTTCCTGGTATGGACTCTTGCTCACACGCTGGCCTATATTCCGCCTCTTCTTCCCTAGTCCCTTTGCTAATCCGTTTATAATCCCTCTTTTGTAATCCCCCTTTTCTAGTCGAATGACCGATCGTCTTTCAGCGGGTGGCACAGCCACTCCTGGCTGCGCCCGAACCAGCCGAAGCCTCCCACCTAATCCTGACGGCTCAGCCTCTCGAGAACCGCATCACGTGTTTTCTCCAAAGTCTCGCGCACCGAATCCCTTGGCATGTGATCGACCACCGGATCCACCAGCCAGCGAAGCATGGCCGGAACATCGCGGCTCAGTGCCATCGCCTCCACCTCGACGTATACCCCGCCGTCGCTCTCCTCAAATCTCGTAAAACTGAACAGCCGCCAAACATAGCCCGGCCCGCGATCCGCAGGCAGCACGCGCATATCCGCCTGGCCAAACCCTTCCACAGCCTGCAAGCGAGTGCTCTGCGAAATGCTGTACCAGTGTTTCGCGTCGATCTGGGTGTACTGCGTCTGATATTCACCCTGTACTGCGGCCGTCACGAACAGCACCTTCTGCACCAGCAGCATCGAGTAGTTGTCGTCATCTCCGTCGGAGCCTCGTCCTCTGGCTTCCATAACCGCGGGCTTGTAAATCTCGGAATAGTGGTCGTAGTCCCGCGCGACGGCGAAAACGTCGGCGATCGTGGCCTTGGGAATGAACACCACCCCAACCCAATCGTGGATCAGTCCGTGGGACACCTTCGTTCGATGGCCGTCGCCTTCGCGCCAAACGACAATCTCGCCAGCTCGCGCGCGTTCCCGTCTCTCGGGCTGTTCGCTAACACGCAAAAACGGAGAGTCCTCGGCCCGTTCCTCCGTGCGCATGCAAGCGGAATGAACGTAATCGTTCCACTCCGCCAAGGTTTGCTCCTTCAGTTCATTCGCGCTCGATTGCGCAGGGACGGAAAAGAGCGCCAATAGCGTCAGCACAATCCCTGGCAGCGTGAGTCTTCCTTGTGCTTCTGTCCCGTAATTGCGGCCGTTGTTCGATCCCATGTCCGATTACCTCCCCGCTGTATCTCTGCCCACAGCTGGAAGGAACTGCTGCATCGGTGCTGCCAATCCCTGCGCCGCCTGCCGGACCGGCGAATCGCTTTGCTTTTTGTGAGATAGCGGAACAAAGGATGTTCACGTGGTTACCGTGCCTGCTCGCATGTGCCGTTCCCATGGCAGATTGCCCAATTTCCGGCACAACTTTGGTGTATCCAAACCAAAGGTGAATGCATCTGAAAGCTTATCCCCGAGGGATAGCTCGTGACGTTCATGGAAGCGCAGACAGCAACCCTGGTCGAGCAAGAGCCCGCACGCTACGAGGCGCTGATCCGCGTTTCCCAGGCCGTAGGCGTACACCGCGATCCCGAAGACCTTTTCCAGGTCCTTACCACCGAACTTCGCAAGGTGATCAAGTTTGACGCCATCGGCGTCGTTCAGTACGACGAAGCCGGCAACGAAATCGCCTGGCATCTCGCCGAGAAGTGCAAGCAGATGAAGGAGAGCCACTGCGAGGACGTGCCCCAGGAAGAGACCATCACCTGGTGGGTGTATCAGAACCAGCAAGCTTTGGTCGTTCCTTGCATGGAGCGGGAGACCCGCTTTCGCCGCGCGCTCGACGCCGTTAGGAACTGCGGGATTCGATCCGGATGCGCCCTTCCGCTGACCACCGTGCATCGCCGTCTTGGCGTAATTTTCCTTGGCAGCGAAAAGGCCGAAGCCTACTCCGAGCAGGATGTCTCCTTTCTCTCGCTCGTTGCCGGCCAGATCGCCCTGGCCATTGACGACGCGCTTAATTTCGAGGCTTCCCGCAAAGCGCAAGAGCAACTCAAGCTTCTCCTGGATTTGACCAATAGTGTTGTCTCGACGTTGGATTTGCGCGAACTCTTGCGCAATATCTCCGCGATCCTGCGCCGCGTCATGCAGTGCGATTTTGTAGGCGTCGGTTTGCCGGACGCGGAAAGCGCCGCCCACTTGCGCCTTTACGCCATGGATTTTCCGGAAAGCAAGGGATTCATCCGAGAGGAAACTCTCATCGCCATCGAAGGCACGCCGCCGGGCATGGTCTTCAGGTCCGGCGAGCCTTACGTCGGCGCCATCCGCGACATTGACAACATGACTCCGGACTCTCCCGCGGTGGCCGAAGGTTTCAAGGTCGGTTGCGTCCTGCCGCTTGCCAGCCGCGGGCGCATTCACGGAGTCTTGAACCTCGGACGCCGCGAGGAAAACGCCTTCACCCCGGAAGAAGTCCAGCTCCTGATGCAGGTCGCCAGCCAGACCGCCATTGCCGTGGAGAACGCGCTTGCTTACCGGCAAATCGCCGAACTGAAAGACAAGCTCGCGCAGGAAAAACTCTATCTCGAAGACGAAATTCGCAGCGAGATGAACTTCGAGGAGATTATCGGCAAGAGCGCTGTCTTGCGCCGCGTGCTGAAGGAAGTCGAAACGGTAGGGCCCACGGAATCGACCGTGCTCATTTATGGCGAGACCGGCACCGGAAAGGAACTCATCGCCCGCGCCCTCCATAATCTCAGCCCCCGCCATTCCAGCGCCTTCGTGAAGCTGAATTGCGCCGCCATCCCCACGGGCCTGCTCGAAAGCGAGCTTTTCGGCCACGAAAAGGGAGCGTTCACGGGCGCCATCGCCCAGCGCATTGGCCGTTTCGAGCTGGCCAATCGCGGCACCGTTTTCCTCGACGAGATCGGTGAAGTCCCCCTCGAGCTCCAGCCCAAGCTGCTGCGTGTGCTTCAGGAACGCGAGTTCGAACGTCTCGGCAGCACCCGCACCCTCAAGACCGACGCCCGCTTGATCGCCGCCACCAACCGTGATCTCACCGCCATGGTCGAAGAGCAGAAGTTCCGCTCCGATCTTTTCTATCGCTTGAATGTTTTTCCCGTGCGCGTCCCCCCGCTGCGCGAGCGTCCCGAGGATATTCCCCTGCTCGTGCGCCATTTCACGCAGCAGTTCGCCCGGCGCATGAACAGGAAGATCGAAACCATTCCTGCCGAGATGATGAGCGTGCTGTGCGATTACCACTGGCCCGGCAACATCCGCGAACTCCAAAACGTAATCGAGCGCGCCGTGATTCTCACTCCCGGTCCGGTTTTGCAGGTAGTGCTCTCCGATCTCAAGCCTAACGGCGCCTCCGCGCCCAAACCCGATGGCGCGGCTAGCCGGCCCGAGGCCCCGGGCAGCATGCAACGCGTTCTTGAAGACACCGAGCGCAAGCAGATCCTGGCGGCCCTCGAGGAAGCCAATTGGGTCGTTGCCGGCCCCAAAGGCGCCGCCGCCCGCTTGGGCATGAAGCGCTCCACTCTTCAGGTCCGCATCCAGAAGCTAGGAATTACTCGCAGCGGTAGGCCCAACTAGAATCCGCCCAAAATATCTCGTTTCGGCGTGTCACGTCCCCGCTTTTGTCTTTTCCGCTTTCTCCTTTTGAATCTCCGATCACTTGTACTCGAACGACCGCTCGTATTCGCTGCCACGGAATTAGCAAAGGTGCCGCAGCACCGGCAGTTGCGCCGTGGCACCCAGCGCTGAAAGTTTTGCTCCGCTTCTCCTATCTCCCATTCCGCTAAGCCTTTCCGGCGCAAAACCGCCTTCGCCGCACATTGGCATGGCGTGTGCACTTCTACTGCGTCGAGAGGAAAACGCAATGCTGAGGATCACGATCACCGATGGCCCCGCCGAGCAGCGCTGGATTCTGCAAGGCCGCCTCGTTGCGCCGTGGGTTGCGGAACTCGAAACCAGTTGGAAGCACTCGCACCGTCGGCGCGACGCGCGCAAATGCATCGTCGACCTCAGCGACGTCACGGTCATCGACGACCAGGGCGAAAAGGCGCTCCGCGTTATGAGCAGAGCCGGCGCGGAGTTCATCGCCTGCGGCGTCTACACCAAACACGTCGTCGAGCTGATCAAGAGGCAATGCAAGTGCCGGTAAAAGGAAAAAGTGTGGGCTACCCAGCCAGGGGAGGACGTCATGGTCGCTTATCTCTTGATCGTTTTGTTGTCGGTGCTGATTTTTCTCTGCTTGCCGGGCTTCGGCCAAACGTCTCGTTGAATTCGCTGCACCGAGTTGGAAAAGAAATGTGGGCAACTAAATCGAAAGGGGGAAAGAAAAATGTCAACACATAGGACGTCAATTCTCGCAGTTTTGTCGTTACTCCTGCTGTTTTCTTCAGCCGCTTTCGCGCAGGAAGAATCGCCATGGAGCCGCGGTGAGGTAAGCGTTCAGGGCACCGGCTTCTTCACCAAGGATTCCAGCGGAAACGGAATCTCCCAGCATTCCACCGACACTGGCGGTCTCCTCGTCGGCTATCGCTATCACTTTGATCGCTGGCTCGCCGCCGAAGCCAACTACGGCTATGACCGCAACACCCAGCAAAACCTCACGGTCGGCGGCCCGTTTAACGTCCAGGCCAACGTGCATCAAGCTACGGCCGCGGCGGTCGTTACTCTTCCGGGAAGTGACCGAATCAAACCCTACGCTTTGGCTGGCGCCGGTGCGCTGGTCTTCGATCCAACCAACAATCCTGGCCAGTCCGTCGCCGGAGCCCTCACCCAAGCCAAAGCCGCATTCGTCTATGGCGGCGGTGTCGATATCACGATTATTAGACACGTCGCACTTCGTGCCGAGTACCGCGGCTTCGTCTACGACCGGCCCGACTTCCAATTGGCCGCGTTGAACTCGAACGTCACCACCCACACAGCCGAGCCCTCGGCGGGCCTTGTGTTCCGCTTTTAACTCTCACTGTTTGCCTCGCGGCCAGCGCTGCGCCATCGAGCGCGGCGCTGGCCGGGAGCAGCAACGAACTAGGACAAGGAGGCTGGGACCATGATTCTGTCAAGCGCGATGCCACACCAAATTGAAATGCCGGCGGCAGAAGCGGCCCAGCCGCAAGCGAGCGCCGAATTCATGATCGAGGAAATTCTCCGCCGCGCTCGTCAAATCCACCGCGAGCACGGCGGGTTCTTCGGCTACGACTTCGACGATTGGACCCAGGCCTGGGCGGGACTACCGCTAATCCCCGTCCGAGCCAAGGTGCAAAGCGCGAGCAAAAACCAGGTCGAATCTGTGCCCACACGGGAGAGAGAGGTTCTTGAGCCATGCTTCGACTGCGGCAACTAACACGGAACGCCCTCGCGGCTGCGGCGCTTTTCTATGTCGCATCATTCCCTTCGTGTTCCTGATGAAGCGGCCTCCGAAGGGAACCGCAGCCGCCGCGCATTAGCTAATCAATGTAGAGGCGTTATCTGGAGCCAAGGAGCCACCTAGGGCCCGTTTCGTCGGACGAGCCGCAGTTAAAAGAGCCACTTGAGCGCAAACTGAAGCTCTCTCGCCTCCTGCGCGCTGGTAATCACTCCAAAGTTCGCGGCGCCATAGATGCGCCCGGGCAAATTGAAATTCGGATGATTTAAGGCGTTGAACGCGTCCCACCGGAACTGTATGGCTTCGTTCTCGCGCACAGTCCAAGTCTTTTGGAGCGACAGGTCCACGTTCGCCAGGCCCGGGCCGGTCACGATGTTTCGGCCCGAATCGCCGAAGGCGTATTGCGCTGGAAGCGTGAATGCCGATGTATTGAACCACTCCGCCGGCGTCTGCGGTCCGGCGTTCGGATTCCCAGTCACATTGGGCCGCTCCAGATTGTTCCCGCCGACCAGGCCGATATTGGCAACGTCTTGCGCTGCCGATAAGTTGACGGTGAACGGAGCCCCGCTCTGCACCATGACAATCGTGCTCGCGCGCCAATCGCCGAAGGCTCGGCGCCGCCATCCGCTTGCCCCGCGCTCGAACGGAAAATCGTAGATGGCGTTCGCGCTAAACCTGTTGCGGTGATCAAAGCTCGAAAGCGCCGATTCCAGGCCCGGGTCGTACGGGTTCTGCGGCAGATTGTACTCGGCATTCGTTGTGCCGGTATCGGAGGCGTCGTCGATCGATTTCGAAAGCGTGTAGTCGGCATCGAAGGACAGTCCCGTTGCAAATCGCCGCGTCACCTTGAGCGTCATCCCATTGAAGGTTGCCCACCCGTCCCAGCGGATCGTGGTGAACGGAGCCAGCTCTGGATAGGGCCGCCGCGCCTGTACGCTGCCCGGACCAGGCAAAGGAACGTTCACGTCCGTCGCACTGTCGGCGTGGACCGTTCGCGAGCCGATATACTCCGCCTCGATCGTCATGTTCGGCGTAAGCGCCCTCTGGATCGCCAGATTCCACACTTCGTTGTACTCAATTTGGTAACTATTGTTGACGCCGTTGGCGCCAATCGCGCCCGTCGGATTTTGGGCCAGAATATTCTCCGTCGTGAGCGCCCCAGTAAAGTTCTGTGCGGAAGCCGGGTTGGTCACCGTCTTCACCAAAAAGAACGGCATGTTTTCGGCCAGGTTCTGCAGCACGCTATACGCCGCCTGGTTCGTGTAGATTCCAAATCCCGCCCGCACCACCGTCTCGTGCGAACCGGGAATCCGCCAGGCCACGCCCAGCCGCGGAGAAAACCGAAGATAGCGCGGCGTGAGCAGGCTATTGTTCCAGCCCACGCTGGACGCGGACACGATGGGCAGCGGGCTGATGGATGCCAAGCCGCTTGCCGCCGGCGGCAAAGCCTGCGGGTTACCGGCGACTACAAACGCCGGCCCTCCCGGCGCGGCCAGGTCGATGTCCGATGTTTGATTGGTCCCCGCGGCGAGATTCCCGTTGTATTCGTATCGCAAGCCCGCATCGATGGTTAGATTGGGCCTGATCTGCCAGCGATCTTCCGCGTAGAAGTGAGCCCAATTGGTGGTCGCATTTTCCGTGCCTCTGCCGATGCCCACCTGCGCCTGCGCCGGGTAGCCTAGAAGAAAATCGGCCAGCGGATTCCCCGTGTACGCGCCGCTGTAGGTGTAGAGGCCGCGCGCGTCGTTCGGATACGACGGGTTGAAACCGAGATGGAAGAAGTAGGCCCCGAACTCCAGGCTGTGGCTCCCGCGATGCATCAGCACGTTATCGAAGAGCTCGAAATCTTTGTCCTCCCGAGACGTAAAGCCCGCCGCCGAGCCGATAGTGCTGAAGGCATTGCTCAGCGAAACCTGCGGGTATCCCAGATCGGCGGCATTGGTGGTCACGCCCTGAAGCCCGTATTGAGACGCGAACGGGTTCCCCGCGTTGGGGTCTCCCTGCCCGCCGGACACTCGCAGCCAGCCAAAACGAAATTCGTCGATTAGGGTTGGCGAAAACGTGTGCGTTTCGCTGGCCGCCAGATTCACCGAATGCGTTGTCAGCGTGCGCCCGAAGCCCGGCAGCAGCGCCTCATTGAGCACGCTCGAGCCAAACGGGTCCAATTCATTCGCATCGAACTCCGAGGCGCGCAAAAAGCTGTTGTCCCTGTCCGACAATCGCAGATCCAGGCGAGCGTTGTACTGATTGTTGTCGTAACTCTGTTCCTGCACGGAAAGCAGGTTATTCTGCCCGGCCAGCCCGGGAGTTGGCGGCGGCAGCATCGCCAGCAGCGCCAGCGCGGCCGGATCCAGGTGCAGGCTGGGATCGTTGGCGATGTTATTGCCCGCTATCGGCTGATGCGTGATGGGATCCGCGATTGCCGCCGCGCCGGCGAAATTGCCCGCGCGCTCGGCCATCGTTGGCACGCTGAATAGATCCGACAGCGATTGTCGTGTCCTCTGCCCGTCATAGTTGGCGAAGAAAAATACGCGATCCTTGACAACCGGGCCTCCCACGGCTGCCCCAAACTGGTTCTCCCGAAAGGCCGGCGCTGGACCGGAAAGATCGAAGAAATTCCTCGCATTGAAAATATTGTTTCGCACGAATTCGTAGGCGCTGCCGTGTACATGGTCCGTTCCCGACTTGGTGACGATGTTGATTACCCCTCCCGACTTTCCCCCAAATTCCGCGCTGTAGTTGGTCTTATCGATCATGAACTCCGAGGTATCGTCGGGCGAAGGGCTCAGCACCACGTTGTTGAAGTATTCGTCGGTCACGCTCACCCCGTCCACCAGGAACAGGTTGTGCCCAGTCCGTTGTCCCAGCACGTTGATCAGCGTCCCGGTCTGCTGCAAGGAGTCTCCCCGCGTGCCTCCCGGCGGATTCACCACTCCCTCGCTCAGCAGCGTTAATTCCAAAAATTCCCGGTTCTCCAGCGGCAGATCGGTCACCTGCTGATTCTGAATTACGTCCTTGATCTCCACCGACTCGGTCTGCACCAACCCCGGCGCCGCCTGCACCACCACCGTTTCCCTTTCGTCCCCAAGCTCCAGAGAGAAATCCTGCCGCAGATGCTCGTTCACGTGCAGCGCCACTTTGTCGGCTGCCGCTTGCTTGAATCCGCCTGAGCTAACCATCAGCTTGTACGTTCCCGGCGGAAGCCCGGTCAAAAGATATTGTCCAGCCTCATTAGTAGTCACGCGGACACTTTGCTGCGTATCCGCATTCACGGCCACTACTTCGGCGCCCGCGATGATGCCGCCCGCCGGATCGACCACCCTTCCGGTAATGTCCCCGGTGTTCATCTGCGCGAACGCGCCAGGCGCACTCCCCATCAATAGGACCAGCAAGAGCGCTTGCGCTCCTCCTAGGAAGCGTATTGCCCTTCGGATTTCCACTCGCACTTGCGGCGACCCCTTTTAGCGCATTGGCATGCGCTTCGCGTTGGCACGCACTTCAACGATCCCCGGTTTGCTGTTCGGACGATAATCCTTATCTGCGCCCCCTGTCCAGCCCGGTTAGGCGCGTGTCCGCCGCTTTGGCGCGAGAAGTTTTGCGCGTGGCCTTCCCCTCTCGCGCCTCCGCGGACGCAGTGCTTTTCTTCGAGATTGGAACGCAGCGCAGCGGTCTTCAGCGCGGCAGGATGGGTGAAGCCAGCTGACTTGGGTGCCGAGCGCGCCAAAGGCATTATCCAACGCGACCTGAAACTCAGTGAAGAGGAAGCCTACCTCGCCTTGCAACGCCAAAGCCGCAACAGGGGAAAGTCCATGAAGGAGATCGCCGAATCCATTCTCCTAAACGAAGAAATCAGGGCTGTTCCAGAAAATCCCGCCTCCCTGCCCTCTTCCGTGCCCTCCTCTTTATCTATAAAGGACCAGAAAAAAGCCCGATAAAGAGGTTTAATCCCTATTTCCCTGCTTTTTTTTGCGAGCCAGGTGCATATCCGCCAAATAACTGACAGGCGCGTTGCAGAACAGGCAACTTGTCTCATGCAACTCGGTCACCGGGTGATCGTCGGGCACGGAAAACGAACGCAAACATTCCGTGCAGGTCACCACGAAGTATCCTTCGTCGCTTCTCGGAACCCATACCGGAGCCCTCTCTGGCTTGGAAAGGTGAGGCCGCAGCGGTGACTGTTCCAATAATTCCGCAATCTTGGCGAACAGTTGCTCAGGAGCATACTCAGCCTTGCTGAAAAAACCATCTGCAATCACCCCGTTCGGCGAGCCCTCGAATTTGCCGCTGATGGCGATCACCGGAACATGCGGGAAGCGCCGCCTGACGATGGACAGTAGCTCAAAGCCGCTCATGTTGGGCATGCCCAAGTCGGAGATGATCACATCCGGCACAGACCGCCGAAGCTCCGCAAGAGCCGCAAAGCCATCCTCTGCTGCCCGCACCTCGTATCCCTTGTTCCTCAGAACTGCAACGGAGGTCGTCCGAACATTGGGATCATCGTCGACAACCAATATGCGGTAGCTGAAACCAGCCATTGGGCTCACTGACATACGATGCCTATAGGCCCATATTAAGGCAGCTTCAAAATGTTCCGTGGCTAATGAACGGCCGCCGCCCGCGACACGGGTGCCCTGACCCCGGCCCTGCGAGGGCAAGGCTTTTCTTCGAGATTTGAACTTAGCGCCGCGGCCTTTAGCGCGGCAGGACGGGTGACGCCGGATGAATTGGGTGCCGCACCCTTCGCTTTTTTAGGGTGCGGTTTTTTCTTCACGACAGGCTTGAGCCGCTCTCTCGGACAAAGATTTCTCGACGCCATCACTGTCCACGTCTAATGCAGTTACGTGCGAGGCACCGTCTCCGCATTGACGCCCACGGTAAAATAGATATAACTCCGGCTCAGGAGAGCTTCGAATCTCGTCGGGCGCTGGAGTTCTTCCAATGATCTCTGTCGCTCCGCGCGAAAACACCGTGCTCCGGCCACGACGCCTGCTGCTCGTCCAGACAGAGCTGAGCTTTCTGTCCTTGCTCGCGCCCCGGACCCGGTATGTCCGGGCGCACAGTAACGCGTGTAAAATGATGCTCTTGCGCGATGATAAGATTAAACCGCTTGGAATCATACTCTTGCACAACGTGAACCATCCGGCGGGCGTCGTCAAGCCCAAGGACAGAAGCAACTCTATTAGAATCTGTAGCTTATATGAAAACAATTTCTCAAAATGGGCGCTTCCGTAAGTCTCTTAGAATGACAACGTTTGCCAACCCTGGGAGACAACTGCTTTAGAATAAAAACGTTTATAAAAAAGGTGGGGGGTACCCCTCGGGGCGCACTTTCGATGCCAAACCCACTCGCAGCCAAGACGGGGCCCCGGCGCGAACGCCCGCGCGCCAAGAGCAAGTCCCATTCGGGATATAATCTCTCTTCGCACCTTGGGAGCGTGGAGCATCTGTGACGCATAGACAGCAAACTCATAGCGTGAAAGTCGGCAACGTGACCGTCGGTGGCGGCGCGCCCATCGTCATTCAGTCCATGACCAATACCGACACGGTCGACGTCGCCTCCACCGTGCAACAGTGCCTCGAACTGGCCTCGGCCGGATCGGAGATGGTCCGCATCACCGTGAATCTTCCCGAAGCAGCCGCCGCTGTCCCCGAAATCAAGCAGCGCATGCTGGACGCCGGCTGCGAAGCTCCGCTCATTGGCGATTTTCACTATAACGGCCACGTCCTGCTGACCAAATATCCCGATTGCGCCCGCGCGCTCGACAAATATCGCATCAACCCCGGCAACGTTGGCGTCGGCAAACGCCGCGACGAGCAGTTCGCCACCATCTGCGCCATCGCCCGCGACAATGCCAAGCCCGTGCGCATCGGCGTCAATGGCGGCTCGCTCAATCAAGAGCTGGTCATGCGCAAGATGCAGGAGAATACCGACCGCGAACTCGGCCTCTCCTCCGAGGAGATCATCAACGAGTGCATGGTTCTCTCCGCCGTCGACTCCACCGAACTCGCTTTGCAGTGCGGCCTGCGCGAGGATCAGATCATCATCTCCTGCAAAGTCTCGCGCCCCCTGCATCTGATTACCGTCTATCGCACCCTCGCCCAGCGCACCCGCCAGCCTTTGCATCTCGGCCTCACCGAAGCCGGCATGGGCCTGAAGGGCGCCATCTGGTCTTCCACCGCCATGGGCATTCTGCTCAACGAAGGCATCGGCGACACCATTCGCATCTCGCTCACGCCGCGCGTCGGCGGCGATCGCCGCGAAGAGGTCTACGCCGCTTGCGAATTGCTCCAGGCGCTTGGCCTCCGCGCTTTCCTTCCCAGCGTCACCGCTTGTCCCGGCTGCGGACGCACCACCAGCACCACCTTTCAGCAGCTGGCCGAAAAGATTCAGAGCTATGTGCGGGAAAAAATGCCCGAGTGGAAGCAGCAGTATGAAGGCGTGGAATCGATGACTCTCGCGGTCATGGGCTGCATCGTCAACGGCCCCGGCGAGTCTCGCGCCGCCAATATCGGCATCAGCCTGCCTGGCACCGGCGAAGCGCCCAGCTGTCCCGTATACATCGATGGACAGCACTTCACCACTTTGCGCGGCACCTACGACGATCTTTCCGTTCAGTTTCAGGCGCTGGTCGACGATTACGTCGCCAATAAATATGCCCGCCGCGAACCCGCGCCCGCTTCCGCCGGCGCCTGAATTTCGTTGTGGGCCAGGGGCGCTCGCGTTTCGGTTTCCGGCGGCCACGCGCCGACTTCGGCGGCCGTCGGGTTTCGTTGTAGCCCTGGGGCTTTGCGGGTCTTGCAATCCGAACGAGTGGGTTGGATGCGCCGTAAATGAGGATTCTCCTGAACGGAAGCGAAAACAAATGAAGATCACCCGAGAAGATGTGTTGCGCGTCGCCGAACTCGCGCACCTCGAATTAAGCGAAGCCGAAATCGAGATGTTCTCGCGTCAGCTCGATTCGATTCTGACTTACGTCGAGAAGCTCAACGAGTTGGATACCACGAGCGTCGAGCCCATGTCGCAGGTCACGCCCGCAGCAGCTTCAAGTGAAGCCGCCGTTCAGGGAACGCCCTTGCGCGAGGATCGGCCCGCGCCTTGCAATATCATCGGCGACGTGCTCGCTGGCGCGCCCGATCCCAGTCCGCCGTATTTCCGCGTGCCTCGCGTCATCGAGCGTTAGCGCGAGACGGGCGAGCACGCGCAAATCGCTGACGTCGCAATCGGCGGCGCCGCATTTCCGGCTGCGAAAACTAAAGATCGCGCCGATGCTTACTGTGAGCCAGGATAGCTTCGGCGCGAGCGATCACCGGCCGATCCACCATCTTCCCATCCACCGAAACAGCCGCTCCGCCCGCCGCTTCCGCTGCTTCCACAATTTTTTTCGCCCAGCTTTTTTCCGCTTCCGTCGGCTCGAAGCATTCATTCACCACATTTACTTGCTTCGGATGAATGCAAAGTTTCGCGCCGAACCCAAACCGTTTCGCGCGCAGCGTGTCGCCGCGCACGCGTTCGGCATCGTCAATCGCCGTGGTCACTCCGTCGACCGGCGCAGCGAGGTTGGCGATGCGCGAAACGAGCACCAGACGCGAGCGGAAATACAGCAGCTCTTCTTCCTCTCCCTGGATTCCAAGATCCAACTGGAAGTCGATGGAGCCGAAGACGAAGCGCTGCACCCTCGCAGCTTGCGCCAGCGCGTGCGCGTTCCAGAATCCTCTCGCCGTCTCGATCAACGGCAAAATCGGAAGCGCCCCGGAATATTCGCCAACGACGCGGATGTCTTCCACGCTCTCCGCCTTGGGCAGGAGCACGCCGGCAACGCCCTTCGCCTTGCACAGCGCGAGATCTTCGCGGAACCATTGGCTCTCGCCGCCATTCACGCGAACGAGCACCGGATGTTCCGGCGAAAGCCATGCCGCAAGCGCGGCTCGCGCCGATGCTTTTTCGCCGGCCGGAACGGCATCTTCCAGATCCACGATCACGGCATCGGCTCCGGCGGCAATGGCCTTCGCGTAGCGATCCGGGCGATTGCCGGGAACGAAGAGATACGAGCGTGGCGCGGCTGTTTCCATCGGTCAGAAGGATCGCGGCAGACCGAGCACGTGCTCTGCCACGTAAGAGAGAATCAGGTTCGTCGAGATCGGCGCGACTTGATACAACCGTGTTTCGCGGAACTTGCGCTCCACGTCGTATTCGCACGCGAATCCGAATCCGCCGTGGAATTGCAGGCAAGCGTTGGCCGCTTCCCACGAAGCCTCCGCAGCCAGCAGCAGCGCCATGTTGGCTTCGGCTGGGAAAGGCTTCCGCGCGTCGAACAACGAGCAAGCCTTGTAACGCATCAGATTCGCCGCTTCGATTTTGACAAACGCCTTGGCGATGGGAAATTGGACGCCCTGATTTTGTCCGATGGGCCGTCCAAACACCACGCGCTCCTTCGCATACTTCGTGACTTTATCGATGAACCAGTAACCGTCGCCGATGCACTCCGCGGCAATCAGCGCGCGCTCCGCGTTCAGTCCATCGAGAATGTATTTGAATCCTTGGCCCTCTTCTCCAATCAGGCTTTGCAGGGGAAGCTCGAGGCGATCGAAGAACAGCTCATTGGTCTCGTGATTCACCATGTTCGGGATCGGGCGAACTTTCAGCGCCGGGCCGATCGCCTCGCGCAGGTCCACCAGAAAAAGAGACATCCCTTCGGTCTTGCGTTCAACTTCGGAAAGCGGCGTGGTGCGCGCCAGCAGGATCATCAGGTCGGAATGCTGCACGCGCGAGGTCCATACCTTCTGGCCATTGACGATGTACTTGCCGCCGTGCTTCACCACAGTGGTGGCGATCTTCGATGTATCCGTTCCCGCCGTTGGCTCGGTGATGGCCATGGATTGCAGCCGCAGTTGGCCGCTCGCAATCTTGGGCAAGTACACCCTCTTTTGTTCCTTTGAGCCGTGACGCAGCAGCGTAGCCATGTTGTACATCTGGCCGTGGCACGCGGCCGAATTGCCGCCCGCGCGATTGATCTCTTCCAGGATGACCGAAGCTTCGGTCAGTCCCAAGCCCGAACCTCCGTACTCCTCCGGAATCAGCGCGGCGAGCCAGCCGGCCTTAGTCAACGCTTGGACGAACTCTTCGGGATAATCTCGCCGTTCATCGACGCGGCGAAAATATTCGCCGGGAAAATCCGCGCAGAGTTCCCGCACCGACTTGCGCAGTTCCTGATATTCGTCCGGGACGTTCAGCACTTCGTCTCCCATCTCCCCAAACGCCGCGTCAGTTTGCCAGCGCGGCCCTGGCATCCATGGCCAGCCATCCGCCTGAATCCTTGGCCCACAAGCGCGCACTCTTGCGATCCGCGCTAAGCGAGCCGCAGATCGAGAATCGTCCCGTATCGAACAAAGGCCTCATCGCTCGAAAAGAGAACGAGCTGACGTCTACATCTCGCAGATTACGGCGCAAGAGATCAAGCAGCAGAGTAGCGATCAGGGGACCATGCACGACCAATCCGGGATAGCCCTCAACCTCAGTGGCGTAGCGGCGATCGTAGTGAATTCGATGCCCATTGAACGTAAGAGCCGAATACCGAAACAGCAAAGTTGGATCGGGAAGTATCTCGCGTGTCCAGGCTGCCCCTTCGGGCGCGGCTTGCGGCGCGGGAACAGAATCGCTTGGCTTGGAACGATCGCGGTAGACGATATCGTGTTCCTCAACCAGCGCCAGTCCTTGGCCGTCGCTAATTTCGTGCCGCACCGTGACGAACACCAGCGGCCCGCTGCGCCCTTGCTTTGCGTTGACATCAACGATGCGCGACAGCCGTGTGACCATGTCTCCGACGCGCAGCGGATGATGGAACTGCAGGCGATTGCCCGCGAACATGCGGCGCGGCAGAGGGACGGGAGGAAGAAAGCCGCCTCGTTTCACGTGCCCATCGGGTCCTAATTCCGACTGTCGGTGAATCGGCAGAAAATAAAGCCAATGCCAGAGTGGCGGCACGATGTCCGCAGGTTTTGGATAGGGATCATCGCGGTCGAGCGTGGCGGATAAGGCGGCAATCGGGGCGGAAGTCACCAGGTCGGATCGAGATTCGCTCTTCCCGCGCCATTGGCGCAGGTAATCCAAATTCAAATCCATTATGGCTATAGCGATAAAATCCTGAAATCGGCTTGACGCTATCCCGCGCGTCGCCAGCGATTCTACTTGAGTGGCGAACTCTGGAGAAGCCGGTAACGAAGAAAATCAGACCATCCACCAGATGGCCAGGATAAACTTCGGCAACGCTGCGTCAGGCCTTTGGCGCTGCCGCCACGGTTGCTTCGAGCTGCGCGATCTTGTTCTGGAGCCATTCGCGCATAGTGTCCTGAACCTGAAGATCGCGCCCAAAGCCCTGCATACTCTCCAGCGTCTCGCCACGATCGTTTAGCGGAATATGGTGGCACGGCACCGATTCGCCCTGCTTGCCCTCCGGCACGAACTCCATCAGGAAACATTCCGTGCAGGGATGTTTCTTGGCGGGCAAGGCATAATTCAGGCAAGAGATCGAATCCTGAAAGACGGAGAGTTCCTTGCGCGGCTCTCGCACCGACCGTTCATAACCTCCGTTTTCCAGAAAATGAAGCTCGAATTTCAGCATCTCCAGCAACTCTTGAGGATTGCGTTCCATATGAAGTCCTCCCGACTTAGCTACTATTTTGCTCTGTTCATGCGGAGCCGCACTGTGACGGGCATCACATCCGTTGGTGACTACCCTTTTTCACCCCCCCCAGCGGCTACTTGCCCTTCTGATGTGTATCGTTTTGGAACATGAGCGAGCGAACGCGATCCTCCGTGACGTGGCGCACAGGATTTACAGGGCAAGTCACATACGCTAATAGATGCCAATAACGAGAAGGAGAAGATCCATGGAAGCGAACGGTAACGACGTTTCAGCGAGCATTGGTGGCCGGAAAGCATCCGTACGGTCTTTTTGCGAAGTCTGCGGGAAGCCTTCCCAGGTTCCGATATGCGGAGCATGCGGGGATAGAATTCGCGCCGAAGCGATGGCTCGGAAGAGACGCGAAGATAAGGGACTCGAGTAATTTGGTCTCAGGCTCTTTGCGATTCAGGCTGGCCCACGTGAGAAGATAATGGCGGTGTTTTTCCGCGGAAGGTAATGAACCGCGGAGAAAAGTTGTCCATATCGTGACAGATCGAGGAGACGATGAAACTCTTGTTGGCCGTTGATGAATCGCCGTTTTCGCAAAAGGCCGTGCAGAGCGTGATTGATCACTTCCGTCCCAAGGATACGCAGGTTCAGGTGGTAAACGTGATTGAACCGATCGGCGCGTATTTCTCCGCGGAATGGTTCCCGCACTTGACGCCTTACACGGAAAAAGTGGAGAAAGAACGCGAGAAGCAAGCAAATGCGCTGGTGGAAAGCGTCTGCGCGAAACTGGGCAAGGCGGGCTTTCGCAACAGCAAGATCATCCTTCGCGGAGACGCCAGGGCGGCGATTCTTGACCGTGCCAGCGAGTGGAAACCGGACCTTATCGTGGTCGGTTCGCATGGGCTGAAAGGGCTGAACCGCTTACTGATGGGAAGCGTTTCCGATGCCGTGGTTCGTCATGCGCCGTGTTCGGTGCAAGTGGTGAGAGTTACGCCAGGCGCGAAGCGAGATGCGCGAAAGCCACGAACGCCTAGCCGGAAAGCCGCTAAATCGAAGAAGAGATGAACTGCGGCGGAGCCGCACTTTGCGCCCGCGCGGCGCGATAGAGCGCCCGCCGGGATTCAATTCTAGGCGATTCAGTTCTCGTCAACGTTCGCAACTGTTTGTGGGTAGGCGCCGTGTTCTTCTTCCAGCCGCCGGATCAACTCCCGGACTTCCGGAGTGCGGCAAACGAAATCCATGCTGGTGATCCACTCGCTCACTTTTTCCAGCAGAAGTTCTCTTTCCTCGTTCATAAATCCTCCCGATCACCGCTTGGGAGCAAGGGCAACTTTTTCGGTTCGGCCCTCGCATTTTGCACCCCCTTTATGCCTCCGGGCGCAAGGCAAGGATGTGACGCGGCTCACAAGGCTGGGTGAACGAGGCACGAAGGATGTTGGCGACGAAGTTTCGATGATGGAGACGCGGCGGGAAAGTTGGGCTTACGGGCTTTTTTTTGGCGAGGCGGAGCCAGAAACATTCGTATTTCCTGTGGGAATCGTATTTCCTGCGGGAATCAAGGTCTGCACGGGGAGAACAAAGTAGTTCGTCGTTCCGGCCTGTGACCAACCATCGGGTTTCCCGGGGGGCTCTCCTTCGGCACTTCCTGCGGAAGCGGCCCACTGCGGAACGCCATCGGCCACAATTGCCGCGATGCCCGCTCGAGACAGAGCGCCGGCGATTTGGGCCTTGAGGTCCGGAGTAGCGGCCCAGAATGCCGCCGCATCATCGGCGGAAATTTCTCCCGTCAGAATGACTCCTGCCAATCGGGCCCAATAAATACTCGGCAGTTCGCCAATCGTCGCGACCTTATCGCCTCTGTGGATTCCACGGCTCTCGAGATCTTTGGCAATCTGCCAGTCGGAGCTCTTGGCATTTTGCGCCAAGGCAACCAGGTTGTGTCCCGCTTCCCAGGCAATCTGCGTTCCGAGAATGATGACAACCGCGAGGAGGATGGCGGCGGCAAAGGGACGCGACGCAGGCGAGATTTCCCGGACGCCCAAGAAGAGCGCGAGGCACAGCAGGGCCACAAATCCGCCAAGAAAGCGGAGTTCGACGTGCACGAGAGAATACATTCCTAGAGCGGCCAGCGCCGGGACGTATATCGGCCATTGGCCGGCGACGCGGCGCAACGTGGCGCGGCGATCGCCGATGAATAGCAAAGCCAGGAAACCGCCGAAGACGGCACCTAATTGCGCGAAGACGGAAAAATAGATGTCCAGACTGCGGTGCAGGACATCGGCCTGCCGCGCCAGATTGAACTTGGGCTCGATGCCCGCGCGCCAATAGGCAGAATCGTACCAGCCGGGATTTGTGCCCACCAAATGGTCCGCATAGATATAGATCGCCGGGCGATCGAAAATCTTCTGTCTGGGATGCGCGGGAGCGCCTACTCCATTCACCTCCATGGCGTAAGCGATCTTGGCGCTATCTCCAAGCGTGAACCGCTGCTCGGAGCGCGACAGCGCGTAGCCGTAGGCGCCGGCGATGAGCGCGAAGGTGAGCACGGCGAAAGCCAGCAGGGCGGCGGCGCGCGACGAAACCGGCCGTCGAGCCGCCAGGATGGCCACGAGGAGGAACACAAACGCCAAGGGAAACATGGCGGCCTTCGCGAGGTAGCCGAGGCCCAGCACCGCGCCGAGGGCTATGCAGCAAGCTAGAGTTACGCCGCGAGCGCGCAGCCGCTCCGTGATACCCGCGGCGAAAAAGACCGCCGCCATAACCAGCAGATCGGGATGACTTTGGCCTAGCGAAGTAAGAATGAGGCTGCACCAAAGCACCAATGCGTAAGCAAAGGCTCGTAGCATTCGTTCGGGCAATGCATCCGGCGGGGCGCTGTGCGAAGATCGCGGCAAGATCTGCTTCAGAAAGAAATCGAAAGAGAGCAGCACCAGGAGGTAGATGGCGAAATTCACCAGATGCAGAGCGGTGGCTTGCCAATAAGGCGAGGCAAACAGGATGGCGTGCGCCAGCAGAAACGGGTAGAGCGGGCTCCAGTAAGCGTTGAGTAATGCGCCGTGCGCCCCGTGCAAAAATCTGCCGGCCATATCGAGGTAGGCGACGGCATCGTGATCGATGTTATTGCGGAGGGCGAGAGCCTGAAGCAGTCCCAAGGCCGGCCCGATGGTCCAAAAGAGCAGGCGCATTCGAGAGAGATCGGCGTGAGCTGCACGCTGACCGGGTTCGGAGTTGGCTGTATAGACCGCTGGTTTCAAAGCCATTCCACGCTCACGCGGATGAGGGTGCCCCGCTCGCGATGGCATTTCCTGTGAGGCTGGACGGGTCGGATTATACCCGAGCCTTATCTCGGGGACTTCATGCGCGGAGTGGATTCAGGATAAGATTTGAGCGGATGGGGCTGTAGCTCAGATGGATAGAGCAGCAGTTTCCTAAACTGCGCGCCGGGAGTTCGACTCTCCCCAGCCCCACCATCCTACGCCTGCAAAAACGGCTTCGGCTCGGCAAGCCAGTGCGGCGGCTTGTTGCGGCGAACAACGCGCTAGTGGGAGGGCGCGCTGGCTGGCTTTACGATTCCCTGCTCGAAGTTCTTCTCGTTGGCCTGGACGCAGACGTCTTCGCCGATGTCCCAGGGCTTCAGCCGATAGTTCCTCGTCACCGTCCAAGGCTTGGTATACGCCTTGGGGTCGTCGATGGTGAGTTCGAGCTGCATATTGTCGTGGTCGGTGCGCCGATAGCGCTCCACGACGTGCAGGGCGTCGCTGTGGGGCAAACCCTGGTAGTCGAGCCAGGTCCGGTCATTCAGCCCAACCGTATCTATGACCAGGGCGTCTCCATCCCAATGTCCGATGGAATTTCCCCACCAGGAGGGATCGAGGTCCTTGGGATGCTGCCGCCCGTCCATATAGATTTCGCGAAAATCGTGGCTCCTCTCGTAGAGGATGAGGATCTCGCCGGCCGCGGGAATAATCTTGAAGGGATGGTTGGCAAGCAGCACGCGCGGCACGCCCAGAGGATCGCAGTTTTTTATGAAGGGATCGGTATTCTCGGCGAAACTGATGACCACATTGGGGCCATGGCCGTTCCTCTCGGACTCGAACTTCGTCTTGGCCCAAGGCTGCATGGGGGCTGCATCGCGGGGAAGGTCGAAAACATTGCCGCCGTACTGAAGCCAAACGCCGGAAAGATCCGGAGCGCTGGTTGCCGCGCCGGCGTTCGCACCCGGACGTGCCCCAGCCTGAGCGAACATCGTCGGGGAGAAAGCCAGCGCTAGTATCAAGACAGGGATGGAACCAATGATTTGCCTTTGTATCGGAAAGCTCCTTACCACTTCCTTACTCGGCCGGCGGCATACAAACGACTTCCGCGCCATGACAAGCTGAGCGACTCATTATTTTTCGGTTGGCGTGAGCTCTTCGCCGTCGGCCAGAGTAACCTTCTGCAGAAGCCCGATGGTCGAGCCATTTTTGGCGGGAACCGCGACGAGCGTGACCTGGTCCCCCGGCTTCAGCGAATCTCTATGCCAGCCGGCGTGCATCAGGATGCTGGGAGGCTGCGTCTCGAAATCCCAGTGAGCGACGTTGCCCTTGTCGTCGGTCACGTCCAGGTGAACTTGAGAATGAGGGTTGGTCCATTCAAAGTTGCTGATGGTTCCCTTGAGGGTGATCCTCTTGCCCGTCTCGTAGGCGACGCCACCATGATGGGCCACAACAGGCATGGCAATGGCGAGGAGGCCAATAAGCACTGCAAAATAGTTCACCGGCTTGGCTTTCATGCGATCACTCCACGGAGAAATCCGAGAGACATGGAACGAAATGGCGCCCAATCCCGCGCTTCGCTCACGTACTGAACCAAAATGTACATCCGAACAATGCCGCATGCAATGGCCCGCATGCAATGGCCCGCACGCAATCGCGGCTCTCGGCCTAGGGAAGGTTCGTGCTGGTGAGGCGCTCATTCGGCGACTGGCTTGGGAGGTTCTGTCCCAGATGAGCATAGGGTCCGGCGGCATAGACGATCTTGCCGCCGACCATGGTGAGCAGAGAGACGTTTTGGCCGATCTGTTCGACCGGCTCGGTCATGTAGTCTTGCGAGAGCACGGCCAGGTCGGCGAGCTTCCCGGTTTCCAGCGATCCGCGCTTGCCCTCATCGAATGAAACCCAGGCGCTGCCCATGGTGTAGAAGCGCAAGGCGTCCTCGCGCGTAGGCGCTTCCTCGGAACCGCGCACGGGCGCGCCGCTGGCGGTCTTGCCGTCGAGCGCCCATTGCAAGACGGTGAAGGGATTGTAAGTGGAGACGCGATGCGCGTCGGTTCCCAAACTGATGTGGATTCCGATCTTCTTCGCGGTATTGACCGGCGGCATCCTGCTCGCTACGTCCGCGCCGCGACGCTTCACGACTTCGTCGCCGCTGTTGTACATCTCGTCCTGCATGGTCCAGCCCACGCCCATCGCTTTCATGCGCTCGAAAGTGGCCGCGGAGGCGTCGTTGATATGAGCGATGGTCCAGCGCAAGTTGGCGAGCGGAAACTCCTTGTTCACGCGTTCCCAGGTGGTCAGGAGCTGCTCCACGTTTTTGTCGCTGTCCCAGTGCATGGTGACGGTCAGCCCGCGCTGCGCGGCCCATCGAAGGATCTCGTAATACTTGGCCAGTTGGTCGGGCGTGGCTTGCCCGGTAATCCCTTGCATCGCCCAGGTGATCTTTTCGCCGAGGCCATTGAAGTGCAGCATGTCGTTGCCAAGGCCCATGGGGAGCAAGGTCAGGTAATTCTTGAAATCCTGGAACTCCGTGTCCGGGGCCAGCGCGGAGGCGCTATAGGCCATGCGAATCGTCATTTGCCCATCGCGCCATACCTTGAACACCGCCTGATAATCTTCGGGCCGGAGGTTGTTTCCTCCCGGATCGACCACACCTGTAAGACCGAGGCGATTCAGTTCCCGGAAGAACTCCTTCGTGCCCTCCACCTCCTGCTCGAACGTCGGCCTTGGCAGCCGGTCGTACAAGGCAATCATGTTGCCGTTGACCGTTCCGGTCAGATTCCCATTGGCGTCTTTTTCCAGCTTCGTGCGCGCGGGCAGGTCGCTGTCGCTCTTGATGTTCAGAGTCTCGAATGCCAGGGGAGTTAGAATGGCCGAGCCGTATGAGAGCTGCACGTACACCGGGTTGTTAGGCGCGGCAGCCACAACTTCGGCCTGAGTGGGGCGGCGCTTTTCCTTGAATGTATCCAGAGTAGAGGGCGGCGTAACCACCGCCAGCCACTCTCCAGGCTTGGCCTTTTGCGCCGCGTCGTGGAGACGCGCCAGCGCGTCCGCCAGAGAAGATGCGCCGATCCAGTTCACCTCGGTTTTCCAGGTGAGCGCCGCGCGGACCGCGTGCATGTGGTTATCGATCAGCCCGGGGATTACCGTGCGGCCCTGGAGGTCGATGACCTGCGACTTGGGCCCCTGCAGCTTCTTGATTTGGGCGTTGGTGCCAACGGCGAGGATCCTTCCTTCGTGAATGGCCACGGCCTGGCGCACGGAGAACTGCGGATCGACGGTGAGAATTTTGCCGTTCAGCAGGACGGTATCGGCGGATTGCGACCGCAGCAATGCGCTCGAGGTGAGCACCAGCGAAAGAAGCAGGACGAGCCGAAGCACTGCGGTGGACAGGCTTTTCATCGAACTCCTCATTGAGCGGGATATCTGCATTTTGACGGATGGCTCACTTATAGACCGGGCGCTCTGCCAAGTAAACCGATTTATTCGCCGGCCGGGAGCATCCGAAAAGCCGCTCGCGGCTTCATTCTAAAGCTTATTGAAGCCGTCGAGCGCGGCCACTTTGTAGGCTTCCGCGAGGGTAGGGTAGTTGAAGACCGTGTCGCGAAAATAGTCGATAGTGCCGCCGTAGCTGAGCACCGCCTGGCCGATGTGAATAATCTCGGTGGCCCGCTGCCCGAGAGCATGAACACCCAATAGCTTCCGCGTATTGCGGTCGAAAAGCAGCTTCAGCATTCCCGTTTCGTCGCCGAGCATCATACTTTTGGCGAGTTCGGCATACTTCGCGATTCCGACCTCGTAGGGAACTTTTGCCGCGGTCAGGCGCTCTTCAGTTTGCCCGACCATGGAAATCTCCGGAATCGTGTAGATCCCATAGGGAATCAGTTCCGGCATCACCGTGCACGAAATGCCGAACATGTTGCAACTGGCGAGGCGTCCCTGTTCCATGGACGTGCTCGCCAGAGCGGGAAAGCCGATCACGTCGCCGGCGGCGTAAATGTGGCTTACTTCCGTCTGAAAATAGGCGTTAACGCCGATCTTCCCGCGCGCGTCCGAGGAGATGCCCGCCGCCTCGAGCCGCAATAGATCGCCATTCGCTTGTCGGCCAACGGCGTAAAGCAAGCTTTCTGCCTGCACCTTCTTGCCGCTTTCCAGCTCGGCAAATACGCGGTCGCGCGAGGCGTCAATGCCAACGCGGGTGACCTTTTCGCCCAGGCGGAACGTGGTTCCGAGTTGACGCAAATGGTATTCCAAGGCGTCGGCGATCTCCCGATCCACGAAATCCAGAATCGAGGGGCGTTGATCGATGAGAGTCACTTCCACGCCGATGGCGGCGAGAAAAGATGCGTACTCAAGGCCCACCACGCCGGCTCCGACCACGATGAGATCTCGCGGAAGGCCGTTCAAACCGGTCAACTGGTCGGTGTCCAGGATTCGCTTTCCGTCGATGGGAATATCGCGGTGATGAGCCGGCCGGGTGCCGCAGGCGATCAGGATGTGCTCGGCCGAGAGAGTAGTCTTGACGCCCTCGCGGTCCACTTCCACGCTGTGCGGATCCACAAACTGCGCGGTGCCCTGAAAAACCGTAATCCCGTTGCGCCGGAGCTGGGCGCGAATCACTTCCGTCTCCCGAGCCACGATCGAATTCACGCGAAAAGCCAGGTCTTGAACGGAAATCTCGTTCGTGCCGCGATAGTTATTGCCGTAGAACGCCTTGACCGCGAGTCCGGTCAATTGGAAAATGGCTTCGCGAACGCTTTTGCTGGGAATCGTGCCGGTGTGCACGCACACGCCGCCCATCATCACGGTCCGGTCAATCACGGCCACGCGTTTGCGCAGCTTGGCCGCGCAGATCGCGCCCTTTTGGCCGGCCGGACCACTGCCGATGACGATCAGGTCAAACTGCTGGTCGCTCATTCTTCTGCATTCTTGCGTGACTCGGACTTCTTCGAATTCCGCTTCTTCCGCGTTGCGCGGCTGGGGACAGCGCCGGAGCGGCGCGAAAGAGATAGTTTACTAAGGTTTGCGACGGAAGCCTCCAGAAATCGCGGTAAGGCGGGAAAGGCCGCGCCCTCCGGCTGCCGCTGGGCCGAATCGATCAGGAACTGCTGCACGTTGAAGCGCCAGCCATTTTGGGAATACCGCGGGACGCCGGCATCGCGAGCGCGGAGATACCTGCCGTCCGGCATCAGGATACGGGTCTTCTCCGTATCGGCGAGATAAGGGGCCACGACCTCTCGCAAGATCCTCTCCCGCAATACAGCATCGTTCACATGGAACATGATTTCCACGCGCTCATAAATATTCCGATGCATCCAATCAGCGCTGCCCAGATACACTTCCGCATCCCCGCCGTTGCCAAAGACAAAAATTCTGCTGTGCTCCAGAAATCGCCCGACCACGCTGCGCACGCGGATTCGGCTGCTCACGCCGCGCACGCCCGGACGCAACGCGCATGCCCCGCGGACGAGCAACTCGATTCGCACTCCGGCCTGGGAAGCCCGATACAACGCCTGAATCGTTTTATCGTCGAGAAGCGCGTTTACCTTGGCGACGATGAAGGCGAGCTTCCCGGTTTTCGCGTGCGCCGCTTCGCGCTCGATCAAGCACAGGCAGTTTTTCCCGAGATTCAGCGGCGCCACGAAGAGCGGATTATATTGGGGGCGTTCGGAATAGGACGTGAGGTAATTGAAAACGTGGTGGACGGAGGATGCGATCTTCGGATCGCTGCTGAGCAAACTCAAGTCCGTATAGAATTTCGCGGTCGAGGGATTGTAATTTCCCGTGCCCAGGTGGGCATAGCGCCGAATCTGGCCGTCCGCCTCGCGGCGCGCGACGAGCGCCATCTTACAGTGCGTCTTCAGCCCGACCACGCCAAAGTAGACCTGGACCCCCGCCTCCTGCAAGTTTCGAGCCCAGCGAATGTTGGACGCCTCGTCGAATCGCGCCTTCAGCTCCACGACGACGGCGACTTCTTTTCGCGCTGCCGCTTGAATCAGCGCGCGGACAATCGGAGAGTTCTCGCTGGTGCGGTAGAGCGTTTGCTTGATGGAGAGAACGTCGGGGTCGCGCGCCGCGCTTTCGACGAAATTCACCACCGTCGAATAGGAGTCGTACGGATGGTGCAACAGCAAATCGCGCTTGCGAACTAGATCGAAAATGGAGGAAGAACCGGGCCTGAGGACAACCTCGCGGGGCAGGAAGGGCTTGAACTTCAAGTCGGGGCGAGGGGTTTCGTCATAGAGATGGAAAAGCCGCGACAGGTTGACCGGGCCATCCACTCGAAACACCTGCCAGGGAGCCAGCATGAAGTTGGCTTGCAAGCGGTCCACAATTTCCTGGCTCGCGCCTACCTCGATTTCGAGCCTTACCGCCGCGCCTTTGCGACGCGAATGCAATTGCTCGTCTACTGTATCCAGAATCGTCCGGGCCTCTTCTTCCTCCAAATAGAGATTGCTGTTGCGCGTCACGCGAAAGGCGGCGGCCGAAACGACTTCATATCCGCGGTAAAGGCGCGCGGCAAACGCGTGCACGACGTCGTGAAGGAAGACGTACTCGGTCTTGCCTTCCGCCGACGGCAGCATCACCAAGCGCGGCAAGGCTCGCGGCGCCGTTACCACGCCGAGATACACTTCCGCCTTCCGCCGCTTGCGCCGCAGCAGGAAGGCCAGGCACAGCGCCTTGTTCAATACGTGGGGAAAAGGGTGCGCGGGATCCACCGTCACCGGCGTCAGCAGAGCTTCCACTGTCTTCGAATAGAACTCTTCGACGTACTCCTTCTGCTCCGGCTTTAGCTCGCTGACACTGAGCACTCGCACCGATTCGTCCGCCAGCGCGGGAACGAGCTCGTCACGCCAGCACCTATACTGCGCGTCCGCGAATTCGCTCAGCCTGGGGGCCAGCTCAGCGAGCACCACGCTGGGAGGCCGCCCGTCGGGGCCCGGTTCACTGTGGCCCTGCTCGGCCTGCTGCAAGAGTCCCGCCACGCGAATCTCCACGAACTCATCCAGATTGCTCGCGGTGATCGCCAGAAACTTCACCCGCTCGAGCAAGGGATTCGTGGCACTGCGAGCCTCTTCCAGCACTCGCTCGTTGAATTGCAGCCAGGAGAAATAACGGTTGAGGAACAGTCGCGGGTCGGACAGCTTGTCGCGGGCCATGATTGTCTGCGCGCGGTACGCTATCTTGGCAATGTTACTGCCGCGTTAAAGGCGGTCTGCGGCCCATGCGTGGGAATGAGCAGAGGCCCTCGCTGCCGATCTCGCTTGCCGATGCCAACGAGCGTTACTCGTGGGGACGCGGGCGCTTGGCCTTGTCTCCATTGAGCAGCACAAATTTCTGAACTCGTTTTCCCGTGTCCACTTCGCCGGTGTAGAGATTGCCGTGGGAATCGATGGCAATGGCATCAATCCAGTGGAAATAGCCGGCCATTCGGCCGTTGTCTCCGATGGAGCCCGCGACTGCGCCGGTCTTGCGGTCCTGAATCCAGACTTTGTCGTTGGTCCCGTCGGCAATCATCACGTATTTCTCCCCGGCGTCATGAGAAAACGTCAGGTTGTACGTCGTGCCGCACATTCCAAACATGGTGCTGCCCGGCCCGCCGCAGTCCGGCCCGCGCGAAGGCGTGGAGGGATGGACGAAAAAGCTGGTGATGAACTTGCCTTCCTTTGTGAACACCTGAATGCGGTCGCTGCCGCGCTCGCAAACGTACACCAGGTTGTCGGTTGAAAAATGCACGCAGTGCAGCGCGGGAGCAAACTGCTTCTGGTCCGGAGGCGGTCCCGTCTTCCAATCGTAGGGCGGAGTGGGATCGTTATCGATCTCGCTCAGCGGGACGCCGTGCCCGCCCCAGCCTCGCTTGAAGTTGCCGTCGTAGCCATAAACGAGGACGCGCTTGGCGTCCACGATGTAGATCTCCTTGGCGTCCTCGTCGAGATCGAAGAAAAATACGCCGTTGGGGAATATGTCCGTCTGCTGATTATTTTGCTTCGCCGGCGGCAACGCCTGGCCCGGCGTGGGGCGCGGTCCGCGGTGGCCGAACTCCCAAAGAAGCTTTCCATCGCCCGTAAATTTCATGATGGTATCGCCGCGCGCGCCGCCGGCCAGCCACACGTTTCCTTCGCGGTCCACCAGAATGCCGTGTTCGGCGCCGGCTCCGGGATGCGGATTGCCTTCCGCCGGCCAGCCGGGCACGTAGCCTGGTCCTCCCCAACCCTGGAGCAAATTGCCTTCGGTATCGAATTCCAGCACCGCCGGCGCGGCAATGCAGCAATCGGTTCGCGGCGGGTTCGAAGCCGCGCCGTTCTCATCCGGATTGATGTCGCGAGGACGATTCATCACCCAGATGTGATCGTCCTTATCCACCACCATGACGGGAACGCCTTGCATGAGCCACTTGTGAGGCAGCGGCTTGGGCCAGTAGGGATCGACCTTGTACTTGGGAACGTCTTGCGCTTGCGCCGCAATGCTCGCGACAAGAATCAGAGCGCAACAGGCGCCCATCGCGAGGGCGAAGCTCCTGATCCAGATTTTTGCTGGGCTTTTTAATGAGCTTTTCAAAGGACGGCCCAAAGTTGACATTGGTGCTCCTCCCGCTGGCGGATGGAAATAATGCGCGGAGTCTAGTTCTCGTTCAGCGGGAAGTCAAGAAAGCGAGCGAACCGAGAAGAGTCAAAAGGAAACCGCCGTCTTCCTTTTGCCAGCGGCGCGGAAGTCGCGCCTTCCTCATTGAGAGGAGAAGTTCCTTGACACCTTTGCGCGGCGAGAGTATAGAACTGCGCAACTAGCCACTCGGGGGTAACTTACTAAAAAACCAGAAAGCCCACCAGGAGGAGACCAGATGCTGAGCAACGGTAAGGCTCACTTCGTTTGCTCGCTCGTTTTGAGCGCGGGACTCTTGATCGGGTTGGCCGACCTACGCCTGGCAGCCCAGGGCACGACCGGCACAATTCTGGGCACCGTGAGCGATTCGTCTGGCGGAGCTATGCCGGAAGCCACCATCCGGGTGACGAACAGCGGCACGAATGCGACGCAGATCGTAACCAGCGACGCTCAAGGACATTATCGAGTTCCCGACCTTCCCGTCGGCAACTATGAAGTCGAAGCGCAGAAGACGGGCTTCCAGGCCCTCGACCACAGGGGAATCACACTCGACGCGGGCGCCGATTTGGTGGTGGATTTTTCCTTACAAGTGGGGCAGGTGACGCAGGCGGTGACGGTGGAGGGCGACGTTTCCCAGGTGGAAACGACGTCCTCGGCCATCTCGACGACGGTCGAAGCCACCCAAATGCGCGATTTGCCGCTCAACGGGCGCAACTTCGAGGAACTAATCCTGCTGGCTCCTGGCGTGGTCAACGAAACGGGGGCCGGCGCGTTGCATAATTCCTACATCGGTTTCGGCAACTACTGGTCTGTTTCCGGCTCTCGCCCCAATGGGCAGGGCGAAATCCTCGACGGCACGGACATTCAGGATTATCAGGACCGCGGATCGGGCTCCGGGATTTTGGGAACGACGCTGGGCGTCGACGCCATCGCCGAGTTTCAGATGCTCACGAATACTTACGGCGCGCAGTACGGAGGCAACGGCTCGGTGGTCAACGCGGTCACGCGGTCGGGGACCAACAACTACCACGGATCGGCGTACGAATTCGTTCGCAACAGCGCGCTGGACGCGACCACCTTCCCTGCGACGGTGAAGCAGCCCTTCAGCAAAAATCAGTTCGGAGGCACGCTGGGCGGGCCGGTCAAGAAAGACAAGATGTTCTTTTTTGTGAATTACGAGGGCATCCGCCAGCTAACCGGCGAGACCAATCTGAGAGTGATTCCAGACGCCAACGCGCTGAAAGGCTATATTCCGGCAGCCGGCGCGCCAGCGACTTGTAATGGCCTCGGGGCCCCCGCGGGGTACGTGAGTTGTGGGCCAGGGAGCGCCAACGCCGCGCAATTCGCGACGATACAGCCATACCTGAATCTCTTTTCACCGTCGACTCTCGGCAACCTGCCCATCGTGAGCGATCTGGGCAACGGAACCGAGCAGGTGCAGGTGAACGCGAATTCGCCCGCCGCCGAGAATTACGTGGTAGGCCGCTACGACTGGACGCTCTCCTCCAACGATTCCCTTTTCGGGCGCTATCTCTTCGACAACGCGAATCTGACCGAGCCCTTCTATAGCAGTTTCCCGCAGTGGTCGAATTATGATCGCACCCGCAACCAGTTTTTCACGCTCGGCCAGAAACACATTTTCTCCAACACACTGATCAACTCGGCGAACCTGGGCGTCAGCCGGACCTTTCTCGATCTGCATAGCGACGGCACGGCGGGCGACCTTCTGGACTTTTCGGGAGACCTGACCACGGCACGCGGAGAGCCAATCATGGACGGCGCTCTTGCGGCGGGATCGGGCATCTCCACCATCGGTCCGGGGCAAATCAGTCCGGTTCGATACGCGCAGAATAAGTTGAGCGTGGGCGACGACATCTTCTGGACTAAGGGCGAACATAGCTTCCGCTTCGGAGGAACTGTCGAACGGATTCAAACCAACGGTCTGCACATGTTTCCGGGCGGCGGAACATGGACTTTCACCTCGTTGGGGTCGTTCCTGACGGACGCTCCCCAGGGCTTCCAGGGCCCTTGCAATTACTACAACAACGAGCCCGGCTGCGTCTTCTCGAATGGCAGCCCTTATCCGGAACCTTCCGCGCAGCATGATGCGCGCGAAACCGATTTTTCCATGTACGTGCAGGACGATTGGAGGGTTCGGCCGACGGTCACCCTGAATATCGGGTTGCGTTACGCGCCGACCACAGACCCGCGTGACGCATTCAACCAGCTGTATGACCTGCTTCCCGTGCCATTTGGGCAGACGGGGAATCTGCCTACGGCGGCGGGAGCGTCCCCGGCATCCACGCTGACGCCGGTATCCAACTTCATGTTAAAGAACGACTCCCTGCACAATATCGATCCCCGCATCGGCATCGCCTGGGACCCCTTCAAAGACCACAAGACATCGGTGCGCGCGGGTTTTGGAATCTTCCACCAGATCATGTCGTATCGCGACTATCGCAACGCCGCCTATTCGCTCTTTCCCTGGGTGGTGAAAAACCAGACCTCGGGCACGTTCGATTTTCCATTCCCGAATCAATCTCTGGTCAGCTCTCCCACGACCGAGACAAACGGAACCAATCCCTACAACACGACGCCGTATTTGCAACAGTGGAACCTCAGCATTCAGCGCGAGATCATGAAGAACACCGTGGTAACCGTGGCATACGTGGGCTCGCACGGTGTTCACCTGCTGGGCGAACAGGACGCCAATCCCCCCGTTCCGGTCGGCGGCCTCACCGATTTTGGTACCGGCGGGCTTCAAATCAGCGGAGGACAAACCGTAGACCCTTCGTTCGCAGGGGAGTTCGCCGGAGTTGTGTCCGCGCCAGTATTCAATTCCAATGGCACGGTTGGTCCCGCGGGGGCGATCACGGTTAACGCCAACGGCAGTATCACCTGCAGCGCCGCTGCCGCGGCGTGCGCCCTGGCCAGTGCCAACGGGCAACCGATTGTGGATCCGGCCACGGGGCAGGTGTCCTTCTCCCACATTGTGCAGACCACCAGCTACTCGATTGTGGCCAACAACCACGTGAACCCGAATTTCAGCTACATGAATAACGGGGTAACCAACCTGTGGTCCCGCTACAACGCATTGCAGATCGGTTTCGTTCGCCGATTGACCGACAATCTGTCGACGCAGGTCTCCTACACCTATTCGGACTGCATGGACATCAGTTCCGGGGACTGGACCCAGGAGGGCGGCACCATCATCGCCGATGCCTACAATTACGGCGTCGACCGCGGGCCGTGTGTTTTCATGATCCGGCACAATCTAACCGCGAACTTCCTGTACATACTTCCGTTCCAGAAGAATCGGCTGGTATCCGGCTGGCAGGTCGGCGGAATCTTCTACTTCGCTACCGGCGGACCGTTTGACGTGACAACGTTCTCGAATGGCTCGACCGACATCGGAACGGTCGCCAACCGCGCCGATTATGTTCCCAATGCGCCCGGCTGCAACAGCACGCCTATCAACTCGAACTATCGCGACACCAGTGGAATCGCCTACCTCAACCCCAATTGCTTTACGGCGCCACCGGTGGGCGAGCTGGGCAACATGGGAAGAGATTCGCTATTTGGGCCGGATAGCATCACGTTCAATCCTTCGTTGCAGAAGCTGACCAAGCTCTCGGAGCGGTACACTGTCCAGTTCCGGGCGGAATTCTTCAATGTGTTTAATCGGCCGAATTACGCCAACCCGGGATTCCCTGCTCTGCAAGAGGGCAGCAGCAGCTCCCTGGCCGGCGTCGCGAGCGGCACTCCACTCCCGACCTTTGGGCAGATCGCCTCCGTAACCAGCCCGATAAATGGGACGATGCGGCAAATCCAATTTGGATTGAAGCTGCTCTTCTAACGGGGAGTGGGGCCGGGTGGCCGCGAGTGAACGTGACATGTCGGGACGCTACGAGCACTGTCGTCAGGGGCGCGGCACGTGCATCGAAAATAAGACCAGCACGCCGTTGATGGGACTGAACCAGTGCGGCGTGTTTTCCGGGACCAGAATCCAGTCTCCTTTGGAGATGGCGCGCGGCGTTCCGCCTTCGATTGCGGAGCCATTGAGGTTGGCGGCATCGGTTCGCTTTTCATTGACGAGCTTGCCGCCCGTCGTCAATGTGGCTGAGCCATCGATCACGTAGAAGAGCTCGGCCTCGTGTTCATGCACCGCCGCGTTGCCCACCGCGGCGCGGTATTCGAGGTGCCCGTCGTACGATCCCAACTCGAGGATAGGCTCGGCAACCGTCGGCTGCCCCTCCTTGCGCTCGGCTTTCGCTTTGGCAATCAGTGCGCTGACGCCGGCCGCGGAGGTGAAGGTATTCGTCGGCTTCGCCGACGATTGCGGGGCAGCTTGCGGCGCGGGCTGCGCCGCTGCCAGCGCGGCCACAAGAGTCAGGGCGAGACCGGCGAGGCCGATCGTTGTGGTAATCCTTCTGATAATCGTCGCGCCAATCGTCTTGTTCAAAGATGTGCGGATAAAAGGTGTGTGCATAAAACCTCCGGATGTGGTTGGGATTTTACCCAACGGAAATGTCCGACTGAGCCGCCGGGCTTTTCGTCGCCAGCCCGGCGCATCGTACGCCTCTCTTATTCCCGGCACAACGAATTTGCGGCCGAGCGGGAGCCGATCACGAATCGGTGAATAGCGCGGCACGAGGCTGGCCGACGGCCAGGGGCGGCGGTGCCGTGGGATCGCTGAAGTCGGGAGTCCAGGACCAGTTGGCGATCTCCGGCAAATCCTCGAAGTTCTGGCGAATGTACGCGCGGTGCTCGTAGAGCTTGCGATCGAACAGGTCGGTCACGTCGGCAGTTTCCGATCGCAGGCGCGGCACGTACTTCATGGCCAGCTTAGCGAGATCGAAGCGGCTCATGCCGTTCAAAACCACCATATCGAAGGGCGTGGTGGTGGTGCCGGCGTCCTTGAATCCGCGAACGTGAAAGCGGGCTTCGTTGGCGCGGCCGTGCATCATGCTGTGGATCACTGCGGGGTAGCCGTGATGGGCGAAAATCACGTGCGCCGAGTGGGTGAACAGCCCCTCGAAAGAGATGTTGTCCATGCCATGCGGGTGAACGTCCGGGCTCATCAGAACGTTAAGATCGACCACGTTTACGACGCGCAGTTTCATCCCCGGAACGTGCTTGCGCAGGAGCCAGGCCGCGGCCAAGGTTTCGAGCGTGGGCACGTCTCCGGCGCAGGCCAGCACGACGTCCGGATCGCCGCCGTCATCGTTGCTGGCGAATTTCCAGACGGACGCGCCCTGCGAACAGTGCGCAATGGCCTGGTCCATATCGAGCCATTGCAGGGCGAACTGCTTGCCGCAGGTGACGATGTTCACGTAGTCGCGGCTGCGCAGGCAATGATCGACCACGCTGAGCAGGCAATTGGCGTCCGGCGGATAGTAGATGCGAATCACCTCGCTCCTTCTTTGCAGCGCGTTATCGACGAAGCCGGGCGCTTGATGGCTGAAGCCATTGTGGTCGTTGCGCCAGACGTGGCTGGTGATGAAGACATTCAGCGATGCGATAGGGCGGCGCCAGGGATATTCGCGCGACTCCTCCAGCCACTTGCTGTGCTGCGTGACCATCGAGTCGACCACCTGCGCGAAAGCCTCGTACGAAGACCACAGGCCATGCCTACCGGTCAGCACATAACCCTCGAGCCAGCCCTCGGTGCAATGTTCGCTGAGCACTTCCATGACCCGGCCGTTCGGACCGATCTTTTCGTCGATGGAGACGGTGGGCTCGACGCTGCAGCGCGTGGTGGCCTCGAAGACGGCATTCAGGCGATTGGAGTTGGTTTCGTCCGGGCAGAAGACGCGGAAATTATCGGGATTCAGCTGCAGCGCGTCCCGCAGGAACTCCCCGAGCTTTCGGGGCGCTTCGGCCACCACGCGGCCTGGTCCCGGCACTTTGAGAGCGAAGTCAATGAAATCAGGCAGCACCAGAGTTTTCAGAACCCGGCCGCCATTGACGTGCGGGCTAGCTCCCATGCGGCCGTCGCCGTTCGGCGCGAGTTCGGCCAGTTCGGGGGCGAGCCGCCCGTCGGGATGAAACACCTTTTCCGGCTCATAGCTTTTCATCCACGCTTCCAGCATTTGAAGCTGCTTGGCATCGGTACGCACGTTGGCAAGCGGCACCTGGTGAGCGCGAAAGGTTCCCTCGATGGGCAGGCCATCCACTTCCTTGGGCCCCGTCCAACCCTTCGGCGAGCGTAGAACGATCATCGGCCATTTCGGCACGGCTTTCAGGCCGTTCTTGCGCACGTCCTCCTGAATTTTGCGGATGTCGGCATAAGCGCGCTCCAGGGCGTCCGCAAACTCCTGATGCATGTCCGCGGGAACATTGCCTTCGACGAAGTAAACGCAATAGCCTCGCCCGGTGTATAGCCGCGCGAGTTCTTCGTCGCTGGTGCGAGCCTCGACGGTAGGGCTGGAGATTTTGTAGCCGTTCAAATGCAAGATCGGCAGCACCGCGCCGTCCCGCGCGGGATTCAGGAATTTGTTTCCCTTCCAGCTGCCCTCGAGCGGCGCCGTCTCCTCCTCGCCATCTCCGATCACGCAGGCCACGATGAGCGACGGATTATCGAAGGCCGCGCCGAAGGCGTGCACCAGCGAATAGCCCAGTTCCCCGCCCTCGTGTATGGAGCTGGGCACGTGCGGGCCGCAGTGGCTGCCCACACCGCCCGGCGTGGAGAATTCGCGAAAGAGCAAACGCATCCCGGCAATATCCTGAGTGACTTCGGGATGGACCTGCGAGTAAGTGCCCTCGAGATAGCTCTGCGCGACCAGAGCGGGCCCGCCGTGGCCGGGGCCGGAAATATAGATGATGCTGGCGTGCTTTTCGCGGATGAGCCGATTCAGATGCACGTAGATAAAATTCTGGCCCGGCGACGTGCCCCAGTGGCCTAGCAGGCGCGGCTTGATGTGGTCGGGCGTGAGCGGCTCTGTCAAGAGCGGGTTCTCGCGCAAGTAGATTTGTCCCACGGTCAGGTAGTTGGCGGCCTGCCAGTAGCGCTGCAACCTGGCAACCGTTTCGTCAGAAAGAGGCTTGTTCGCGGGCTTGGGCGGCGGGGGCGTATGGTCGCTTACCACTGCCGTGGATAACTTGGCATCGAATGCAAACATGGCGTTTTTCCTCTATGAGAGAAGCTTTTATGATGCGAGCCGAGTAGGCCGGGTTAGGCGGCGCACGCGAATCGGCAGGAAAGGGGGTTCAATCATATAATCGGACGGCCGTTGCTTGGCCATGAATCGGGATGCTCTGTGCCGCCCTATCACATACTCGCACTGAATAGCGGTTCCTCATCATTAAAATTCGCGCAATACGAATTCGGCTCGGCGAATGAACGCCCCGGTGAAAACCCCGACGAAAACCTCGGCGAACGCCTCATTGCGCGCGGCGAGGCGGAAAACATAGGAGCGCAGGACGGTCGCGTGTGGCTGCGCAGCGGCGAGGGCAATCCCATTGCGGACGAGCGGATCTCCATTGCGGACCACCCCTCGGCGCTGCGCATCGTCCGCGAGCGATTGAAACGCGGGAATTATGCGGCACCCTCCGCGATAGGCCACCGCGTGGTGAATGGCGGGCCCCGCTACCGCAGTCCACAAAGAATCACGCCGCAGCTTTTGGCCGACCTGCGCGACCTGATTCCGCTGGCGCCGCTGCACTTGCCCGCGGAGATCAAGATTGTGGAAGCGGTGGCCGCTGAAGATCCGCGGATTCCGCAGGTGGCCTGCTTCGACACGGCCTTTCATCGCCGCTTGCCCGAGCTGGCGCAGCGCTTTCCCCTACCTAGGAAGCTTTTCGACGAGGGCATCCTCCGCTACGGATTTCACGGCCTGTCGTATGAATACTGCTTGCGGGAGCTAGGGCAGGCGGCAAAACAGCGCCGCCTGATCATCGCCCATCTGGGCAACGGAGCGAGCTTGGCGGCGATCAAAGACGGCGCGCCCCTGGATACGTCGATGGGCCTGACGCCGACGGGGGGAGTCGTGATGGGCACGCGCAGCGGCGACCTCGATCCCAGCATCCTGACTTATTTGCTGCGCGAAAAAGGTTACAACGCGGCCACGCTCGAGCGGATGATCGACTCAGACTCCGGCCTCTTGGGCGTCTCCGAGCTGAGTTCGGATATGAAAACGCTTCTTGCCAAGCGGTCCTCGGACGCGCGAGCCGACGAAGCCGTGGCCATGTTTTGCCGCTCCGTGCGCAAGGAGATCGGCGCATTCGCGGCCGTGCTCGGCGGCGTGGATATGCTGGTCTTCACCGGCGGGATTGGCGAACGCGCTCCCGCAGTGCGCAAGGAGATTTGCGGCGACCTTGGCCACCTGGGAATCGCCCTCGACGACGCCAGGAATGATGCCACGGAAGACGCGATCAGCTCCGCCGGAAGCCCTTGCGAGGTGCGCGTGGTGGCGACCAACGAAGAGCTGATGATCGCGCGGCATACGCGCGACGTCGCCTTCGGACACCCGGCCTAAATCGCAGCGGATCCGTCTCTCTTCTACTAGCCAGCGGACAGCGAGTCAGTTTGTGGCCTTTTGGTCTTAGGTCACCTTCCGAGAACACCGTTTCTCAGGACCTGGCCGAACGAACGCCCGAAGGATGTCGCAAAGGGCTAAACTATCTGCGTCAAACAGTTCTCGGCTTGCTTCGTTCTCGTTGTTTGGTCCAGTAGCTTATGTGCGTGGCCACAAACAAAGCCGCTACGGGAATTTGCGATAATTACTCCCCGATGAGAAATACTTAGCGGCACCCAGGCCCCGCAAGGGAGGTACGACTATGCGCCAAGCACTTCTGGTTAGCGCTATGGCCTTCGTGATTTTCGCTTCCCTTGCGAAGGATCAGGCGATTGCAGCCCAAGCGCCATTCCCGTTTGAGTGGGTCCCATCCGGCGAGGTGATGTACAAACAGTTTTGCGCTGCTTGTCACGGAGCACACGCCCAGGGAAATGGCCCCGCTGCCTCGACACTCAAGAGGCGGCCCCCGGACCTGACCACTCTGGCCAAACGTCACGGTGGGAAGTTCCCCTACGATTATGTATTGAGTATCCTCCAATTTGGGCCGGGCTCTTCTGCTCACGGTTCATCGGATATGCCGACGTGGGGGCCGATCTTTCAAACGATCGACAGGAATCGCGAACGTGCTGCGCAGGACCGGATTAAGAACCTCGCCGATTACCTGGCATCTCTGCAACGAAAGTAGCGGCTCGCGACCCTAGCAGACGGTCGATGTCGTCAATGGTTTCCCAGTCTCCGTCTATAACGGCGTCGGCGTCGTCAAGAACTTTTTCAAGCACACCCTTACTTTTGCGAGCCGGGAGCGGCGTCCAGGGCGGTCCGACCGTTTTTGTCGGACCGTTCATCGCCAGACCCTTGACGCTGCGGACGGCTCGCTACCATGGCGTCTGGACGAAGCGAAGCTTCGTCCTTACCCGGGATTCCTTTGCGGCGTCTGACCAAGACTCCTCTCTTTGAATCCTGCGGGGGAAGTCAGCTTCCCACCAACCATCTATGCGATCCTCAACCACGGACCATGATTCACCTGTTCGAACTCCTCCGTCTCTTTCCAGAGGAGGCAGGGCGCTCAATCAAAAACACGATAGGCTTTCACCTACCACGGAAACTGCCGGGCTGCCCTGCATGGGAGCCGGCGGCACGGGCTGCGCTGCTTCACGCAGCTTCCCATACAGCCGCACCGCCAACTTTCGTGCGATGGCTACCTTGGCCACCCCACGGCCGCGGCGGAACTTCAATCGCTGATAGTCCCGCCGCAATTCCGGATCGTGGAGCGAGGCCGTCTGGGCTGCTTCGACCAGCAAAAACCGCACCATGGAGTTGCCTTGCTTACTGATCGAACCCAACCGTTGCCTGCCGCCACTGCTCTCTTCAGTAGGATTCAAACCCAGGTAACTCACCACCTGCTTGCTTCTCTGGAAACGGCTGACTGGCCCAATCGTCAGTACGAATGCCAGTGCTGTCACCGGCCCCACTCCTGGCTGTGTCATCAAGCGCACGGCCGCGGGGCGCTTCGCTGCTTCCTGGATCACCGCTCGATCCAATTCATCGATTACAGGCTCGAGCTGGTCCAGCATCTCTAACAGTTGCTGCCTGCGACGACTGGCCCAGGGACCTAGGGACAGACCCTCTAGTTCCTTGCGCCCCACAACCGTCCACAGCTTCTTCTTTCGGCAGATGCCCTGGCCCATGGCCATGGCATGCAATTGGTTCTTCAAGGAAGTTCGCATGCAGACCAATTTAAATCGGTGCCGCAGCAGTTGTCGCACGTCCCGCTCCTCCGTGGACGGAATCCAGATCCGCGGAAACTTGTCTCTGAGCAGCAGGTCCAGAATATGGCAAGCATCACGCGAGTCACTCTTCTGCTTCCGCACCATGGCCGCACGGATCTCCGCCGCATCTCCTACCCACAACTGATGCCCTTGCTCGGCGAGCATCCGTTCGAACCACTGCGCGTATCCGGTGGCCTCCATTCCTATGCGCGCCGGAGTCGCCAGCCCGGCGTAAAACTTCCGAGCTTCACCGTTCTCGTGTTCTAACCGACGCTCGATGATTTCGCCGGTCTGTGGATCCAGCATCGCAATTTGCTGGAACCGCGAATGGAAATCGCATCCTATAATCAGCATGCTCGGCTCCTTTCCTTCCGAGTCTTGGTCAGTTACCGCTACCAACTTTACTCGGTCGGGGGGAGCCGACGCCGTTATCTAATCAAGAACGCCGTTTCACAGGACCTATACGGTCCAAGGCGGGGAATCTAACACGCCGATTCGATCAGCGCCCGGTCATGCGCAGCGCGCCTTCAGGTAGCCGAGCGCCTTGCAGCTTGATTTTTGAAGCGGCGTTATCGATTTCACGGAGATCGTCGGACGTAAGCTGCACTGCAACCGCTCCGATGTTCTCTTCGAGACGATGCAGCTTCGTTGTCCCTGGGATCGGCACAATCCACGGCTTTTGCGCAAGCAGCCAAGCAATCGCGAGCTGAGCAGGCGTTGCCTTCTTCTGTTCTGCAAACTTGCCAAGCAGATCGACCAACGCTTGGTTTGCTTTCCGGGCCTCTGGAGAAAAGCGGGGGACAGAGTTCGGAAGTCGGTGCTATCGAACTTCGTATTCTCGTTGATCTTGCCCGTGAGGAAGCCCGCGCCAAGCGGGCTGAACGGAACGAAGCCGATTCCGAGTTCCTCGACTGTCGGCAGAATCTCCGCCTCAGGACCTCGCCAAAATAGTGAATATTCGCTCTGAACCGCAGTGAGGGGCTGGACGGCGTGAGCGCGGCGGATCGTATTGGGCCCGGGCTCGGAAAGTCCGAAGTGCCTCACCTTGCCTTCGCGGATTAGGTCCTTCAGTGCCCCCGCCACGTCCTCGATCGGCACGTCCGGGTCAACACGGTGCTGGTAGAAGAGATCGATGTGATCGGTCTTGAGCCGCTTGAGTGAGGCCTCGGCGACCTGCTTGATGTGGTCGGGTCGGCTATTCAGGCCGCCGCTGCGCTTCCCGCTCGGTTCGATGTCGAAGCCGAACTTGGTGGCCATCACGACCTGATCACGAAATGGAGCCAGGGCTTCGCCCACCAGTTCTTCGTTCGTGAACGGACCGTACGCTTCAGCGGTATCGAAGAATGTGACGCCGCGTTCGACCGCCACCCGGATGAAAGCAATCATTTCCTGCCTGTCTTTGGCTGGGCCATAGTTGGCGCTCATTCCCATGCAGCCGAGTCCGATGGCCGAGACTTCCAAATCGCTATTCCCCAGTCTGCGCTTCTGCATTATTTCTCCTTCGAGCCATCCATCACTGGTCACGCAACTCATTCGGTTTCTGGGCGGAGTATAACGCGGTCAGGCTTCTGTCACGAGACTCAGACCCGTGCGGCCAAGTCCCGTCGCCTTCTCGGAAGGTGGGCTAGTACGAACAGCGTGCTGCTAGGCTGCGGCCCGAGCTGCCTCACGTGGAAGACAGGTCGCGTAGCTATGTGGTAGTGTCGGGCCGCCGGAGTTGCCAGTGAGCCCGATCAGTGCCAAAGAGTACCTTGAGGGTCACGTTAAGGGAGCCGCTGAGTTTCTGGCGGCTTTCAAACGCGAGAATCCCACCGCAGTTGCGACGGTGGACTTGATTCTTGGCTTAGTGCTTGTTGAGGGACGGACAGCGCCGGCCTGGGTTCCGCCTTGGCAGTCTTATTCGTGCAGGTCTGATTCGGAGGCGACTAGGAAGTGGCCTCTGGAGCTAATTATGCACGGCCATCGAGTTGTCGAATACGTCTGTGTCTTCAAGGCCGAGCCGAATGCCAAAGTGCAGCGCCGTTATCACGAAATTCAGCAGACAGAGAATCCAGCGGTTGTTCAGATGGCAAACCGAATCATTGCCGATGTGCGTCGTCACCACGACGAGTCCGCTCTCGCGTCGGCCAAGTCCTCATAAGTCGCCTTTTTGAAACTGGCTTTTAGCCAAACTAAAGGTGTGATTGAGATCACTGACTAAGATTCGGGTAGAGAGGTATAAGAACCTTGGGAGGTGGGGATAGCAACCCACCTAGGTAAATGAGGGCGCGGGGCACGGCCAAAGCGTCGACGCGCCGGTTAACCGAACCGATAAAGCCCCGCGCCCTGCTCTTTTGTGCAGCAATCTTCCGTCCGAAAAACCTCCAAGTCCTGCTCGCAACTTTAGTTGAACTTGCGCAAATAGGAATTGACGTTTAACCCGGTGGATTGCATCCGCTACTTCTGCGTTTTCCACCACCCGAGGCCGGAAACTGAGGGCAAAAAGAAGGCGGCTGACCTACCAGCCGCCTTGTCGAACCGAACTGTTGTTCTCGACCTCAAAACCCGTGAGCATTCACCGAGGGAGACCCAGTTAACCGTTTTCGTGTTTCGCTAAACTCTCTAAGCGAACTCTGGTTTCATCCTCGGTACATCAGTGTTGCCCGTTCCGCTTTGCGGATGGGAGCCGCGACCGTTGAGCGAAATAGCCCGGGAGCTTGTCTTTCAGTATGTTCGGTGGAACTTCCGTTGCCGATCCGGGCGGCAAAGAGCCCAATTGAAAGGGACCGTAGGCCGTGCGGATCAGGCGGTTGACGTGCAGGCCGATGTGCGCCAGGACTTTGCGAACTTCACGATTCTTGCCATCTTTGAGCATGACGGCAATCCACGAATTGGCGCCGCCCCTTCCCCCTTCGATCCTGGCTTCAACGGGCCCATATCTCACACCGTCAACCGTGACGCCTTGCGCGAGCCGAGCAAGACCGGCGGGATTTACGTCGCCATGCACGCGCACCCGGTAGCGACGCTCCAAGGCATTCGCCGGCAATTCGAGATATCGCGCCAGACCGCCATCGTTGGTGAGCAGCAGCAGGCCTTCACTCATCAGGTCCAGCCGGCCGACGCTGACCACGCGCGGAAGTTTTCCAGGCAAATGGTCAAAGACGGTCGCACGCCCCTTTTCGTCGCGCGCGGTGGTCACCAGGCCGACGGGCTTGTGATACAAGAACAGGCGCGGCGCTTCAGCGGCCGGCAACGGCCTGCCGTCCACAACGATCTTGTCGGCTGGGCCAACGGTGAAGGCCGGCGAGTCCAGCATTTTTCCGTTGACGCTCACGCGCCCGGCGAGGATCCACCGTTCGGCATCGCGACGCGAGCACAGTCCAGCGCGTGCGATGACCTTGGCGATGCGCTCTTCCTCTTGGCCCTTGTCCATGCCCGAAGGAAATAATAGGAGTGGGGACAATCGGAGACAAGTGGATGCCAAGTCGCTATCGGCCGCCTTCTCGGGAACCGGCCCACCGCCAACCAGCGGACGAGCGTGAATTTGCGCGCCGTTTCCGCTAGAATTGCGGTCGACCAAAATGGATTTCGACCAGCTCAACACCTTTGTCGAAGTAGCTAAGCACGGCAGCTTCTCCCTGGCGGGCCGCAAGGTCTTCCGCTCGCAATCGGCGGTCAGCGCCCAGATCCGGCAGCTCGAACAGGAGTACGGCGAAAAATTGTTCGGCCGCATGGGCAAGACCGTGCGGCTCACGCCGGCGGGCGAGGTGCTCTTCGAGTACGCGGAGCGCTTTCTGTCGCTGCGCCAGGAATCGCTGCGCGCCGTGGCCGACCAATCGGAGATGCCGCGCGGGATTTTAGCCATTGGCGCGAACGAGGCCACCTGCCTCTACGTCTTGCCCGAGGTTTTCTCCAAATTTCACCGCAGCTATCCCGACGTGCAGATCAGCATCTACCGCAATTTCAGCCATAAGATTTTGCAGCGAGTGGAAGACGGAAGCATCGACCTGGGCATCGTGACGTTGCCGGTGAAGTCTCCAGCCTCAAAGTGCATTCGATCTATCGCGATCGCGTGATGCTGATGGTGAGCACGAAGAACCCGCTCTCGAAGCAAAAAGAGGTCACCGCCAAGGATATTGCCAGCCAGCCGCTGATTTTCCCCAAGACCGGCTTTACGCGTCAGGTGCTGGACAAAGTCTTCCGCCCTTACGTGACCGAACTTCGTATTGTGATGGAACTGCCCAGCGTCACAATGATTAAGCTCTTCGTGGGCGCCAATCTCGGCGTGTCGCTGATCAGCGAAGGGTTCACCAAGGACGACGTGCGCGCCGGCCGCGTGAAGCTGATCCCCATCAAGGATGTGGAGCTATGGCGCGAACTGGGATTGATTTATCGCCGTGATCGGCATTTGCCGCGATCGGCCAGCGCCTTTGCAGATCTGATTCGCGGGGCCGACGGCAAATCCGAAGCCAAACCGGAGAGCAAAGACGGCAAGTCAGAAGAAGGAGTTTAGATTCGGCAGAGCGCAACTGCGCTAGCCCCTCAGGCAAACCTCAGAGGATTTCCCACAAAGCAGCTGAAGTGATTTTGTGGACCTGAACGGAGCTCTAGGCTTCGGGCTTCTTTTCCGCAGCGGCCGTGGCGGGCCCTGATGCCAACTTCGAGGCCCAGGTGTGCCACACAAGAGCATCCTTCTTAAACGTAGGATCGGCGAGAGCCATGCCCATGGGCACCCAGGACGTGCCGCCAACCTGGGCATAGGCCGCTTTCGCCAATGTGCCCTGCGGCGTTAACAGGAAGAAGTAAATATCGGCGGTACTCTGGCGTTCCAGCACCAGCACATCCATATGCTTGGCGTCCTGCGTCAGAAAGACCCCGCGCGCGATCGGCAAGCCGTTTTCAGTGGCGCGAGGAAGCGCAACCACTTTCGTATCGCCGTTGCAGACCTGCAGAATCGTGCAAACGTCCGAAGGAATGCCGGTGCCTGCCGGCTTCCAGTTGAGGATGCCCTTATGGTCCATGATGTCCTTCGAGACGTTGAACTGGCCGCCGGCTTGCGCGCGCAGATGCGCCGGCAATTGCCACATGAGGATCATGACTATGGGCGCAGCCCAGAGAAAATTGCGGAATCGATTGGTTTTCATCGTTGATTTCCTCCGGCTCTTCACACGAACCGAAAATTTTCGCAGTCTGGGCCCCATTCGGCCCCTGATCTGGCCAATGACGACTGCGATGCCAAGCCACCGGACACTGGACCCTGGATAACGTTAAATCATCTCAGGTTGATCTTCGCAGTTCAATGATTTTTTGGGGCATTTAGCGCGGCCTTGCCACGGTCGCATCACTGACGATGACGGGGCATGACGATTCTAATCTTGGCTGCCCCACCAGGATCCGCCATGCCGCCTGCCTTAGGAGGTTCGCTAAGCTCGATTGTCGCGGGCAATTTTTAGTGAGGAAAGGGCGCCAGCGGAGCCTTCGTGCCTGCGGCCAAAGGCGCGCGCGACACATTCATGATCATGGCTAACGTCGTGTAATAGCCGACGAGGCCGGTCATATCCACCACGCCCTGCTCGCCGAACTTGGCCAGAGCGCGCGAATAGGTAGCATCGCTGACGCTCTGGTTCTGACGCAGCTCGGTGCAGAAGTCGTAGGCAATTTCCTCATCCGGCTCCATTCCCGAGGGGCGGCGGCCTTCCGCGATGGCGGTAATGAACTCCTGCTTGACTCCGGCTTTCAGCGCGGTCGGTTCGTGAGCGTTGAACTCGTATTGTTGGGTCCACTGCCTGGCCGTCAGCAGAATGACGAATTCGCTGATCTTCGGGCCCACACTATTGTGGAAGCGCAGATACTCGCCCGTTTTTTGCAGCCGGCTCATCAACTCGGGGCTACGCAGGAGCGGGATGAAAGGACCGCCGGCGCCCGCCGCGCCGCGCGGCCCTGAGGTGACCTCGTCGAGCGCCTTCCGCTGCGCTTCGGTCATCTTCTCCTTGGGGATCGGCGGCATGCGGTCCTGCGCCGCCGCAGCGCTCAAACAGAACATGAAAAGAAAAGAGTCGAGGGCAAACGTTGCCAGTCTCACGGGTAGGCTCCTCCTCACGAGAATTGGCGCTCGGCGCTTCAGCGCCAAATTACTTGGCCGGTTTCAGTTCGGCGTAAAGCTGGGTAAGGAAGCGGTCGGTGGTCTCCTTGGAATTGGGCACCCGCGCGTCATATTCGGAGGTCGGGTGCGCGGCGATTACCTCTTCCTGCGTCTTGCCCTCAGAAACCAGTTGCGACACGCGATCGCGTATGGCCAGGAGCATGTCCCGGTGCGCCATCACTTCCGCGCGGCCAACCACGGGCCCGTGACCGGGCACGATCTTGGTGTTCGGCCCTGCCAGCCCAATCACCAAGCCCAAGCCGTCGAGCATGCCATTGAGGCTGCCGCCATTCGCCCGGTCGATATTCGGATATTGAATCGAACGGTAGAAGTCGCCGGTCATGATCACGTCCGAGTCCGGGAAATAAACCAGCGTGTCGCCGTCGGTGTGCGCGCGAGGAATCGCGATCAGGCGTATCTCCTGGCCGTTCATGTGGAAGGTCATCCGACCCTCGTAGGTGATGGCGGGAAGAGCCATGGCCGGCGCCGGCACGCCGGGCGTGCCATTCGCCGCCGGGATTGGATGAGCGAGCCGATAGCGCAACTCATCGCGAGCCACAATGACCGCGCCCATCTTGGCGAAATTCTCGTTGCCGCCGGTGTGGTCCGGGTGGACGTGCGTGTTGACGAGAAATCGGATGGGGCCGTTCGAGATTTGCTTGATGGCCGCGGCGATTTTTTGGCTCAGGGGCGCGAACTGAGCGTCCACCATGAAGACGCCGTCCGGCCCCGTGAGCACGCCAATCGTTCCGCCCTGACCCTCGAGCGTGTAAAAATTGTCGGCCAACTTGGTAGTCTTGATCTCAACCTTGCTGAAATCCGGCTGGCCCTGGCCTCGCGAATAAACCGAGACGGCGAGAATGCTGATTGCAACCAGCGCGGTATAACGCAGTGAAACCGGCATCGTTTTCGTTTTCATGATCGTCGCTCCTGAAACGGGAAGCTCTCTTCCGTGGCGCGGAACCGCCGATGAGCGAGAGTATATACTTTCACGGCCCCTTGCGTCGTCCCCCAATCCAATCCGCAAATCGCCGGAATATGAGCGGCCCGGTTATGCCAAAACAATCTGATTCACTCCGAACCTCATTGAGGTGTATATAATGACCGGGCGTTTCGGACAGGACATTCCCGAATTCGCCGATTCCGTCGCCAACATGAATTCCCAGGAAGCCATTTTGAGGAGGTATGCCATGCGAATCGCACGGGCGCTTTACTTCGCCGGCGCAGTGGCCGTGATCATCGCCGGATATCTGATGACCGCACGGACCGGGCTCCATGCCCAACAGAAAGCAGCAGCCGTGCAAGTCGGCCCCAACGATATCGGCGGAGTGGTCTCCAGCAGCAAAGGACCCGAGGCAGGCGTCTGGGTGATTGCCGAGACCACGGATTTGCCCACGCGCTACATCAAGGAAGTGGTCACCGACGATCGCGGGCGTTACCTGATTCCCGACCTGCCCAAGGCTAACTACACGGTGTTTGCCCGCGGCTACGGCCTGGTGGATTCACCCAAGGCCAAGTGCGAACCGGGCATGACGCTCGATCTCACTCCCACCATCGCGCCGGACGCCAAGACCGCCGCGCAACTTTATCCCGCGAACTACTGGTACGCGTTGCTCACGGTTCCCGCGCCGAACGAATTTCCCGGCACCGGCCCCGATGGAAATGGCATCGCCCCCAGCGTAAAAAGCCAGGGCGAATGGCTCCATCTGATCAAAACGGATAGCTGCGAATCCTGCCACCAGCTTGGCAATAAATATACGCGCACGATCCCGGACATGTTCAGCAACATGGCGCCCGCCCAGGCTTGGGCGCGCCGCGTGCAATCCGGGCAGGCCGCCACGCTCATGATGAACGGCCTGGCGAACCTCGGCGCCAAGCGAGCCACGGAACAGTTCGGCGATTGGACCACGCGCATCAAGAACGGCGAATTGCCCACGGACGCGCCGGCGCGCCCGCAAGGGATCGAGCGCAACATCGTCATTACGCAATGGGATTGGGCCGATCCCAAGGCGTACCTGCACGACGAAATTTCCACCGACAAGCGCAATCCCAAGGTGAACGCGAATGGCCTGATTTACGGATCGCCCGAGGAGAGCCGCGATTATCTGCCCGTGCTCGACCCGGTGCACGCCACCCTCGCCCAGGTGAAAACCCCGTACAACGACGGCACGCCCGGCCAGCCGTCGCCGTTGCAGCCGTCGCCCATTTGGGGCAATGAATCGATCTGGGATAGCCACACTACGGTCCACAATCCCATGTTCGACGAGCGCGGCCGCTTGTGGTACACGTCTCGCATCCGCGCCAACGCCGATCCAGGCTACTGCAAAGACTCATCCAGCATCTCGGCGAAACTCACCCCCGTGGAGCGCTCCGGCCGCCAACTCTCCGTTTACGATCCGGCAACCAAGAAGATCGACATGATCGACACCTGCTTTGGCACGCACCACTTGATGTTCGCCTCAGACGCCAACAACACGCTGTGGACCAGCAGCGGCGGTGGCGGCGGCGTGGTGGGCTGGCTGAACACCAAGATGTGGGACCAGACGCATGACGCCGAGAAATCGCAGGGCTGGACGGCGCTGGTTCTCGATACCAATGGCAATGGCAAGCGCGACGCCTACGTCGAGGGCAAGCAGGATGTGGCCACCTTCGCCAACGGTGAGAGCATGGCAACGGCCATGGCTGTGAACGCGACGGCCGATCCGACCAAGGACACGCGGCTCAATGCCGCCTTCTATGGCCTCGGCATCGCGCCGGACGGCGCCGTGTGGGGTTCGGTGCTGGGCTTCCCGGGCGGCATCGTGCGCCTGAACCCGGGACCAAATCCACCGGAAACCGCCCTGGCCGAATATTACGAGGTGCCCTGGAACGATCCCAAGGCTCCCGTCTGGGGCTTTTCGCCGCGCGGCATGGATGTGGGCGGCGACGGCATCGCTTGGGTGGCGCTGGCCAGCGGACACATCGCCAGCTTCGACCGCCGCAAATGCAAAGGGCCGTTGAACGGTCCGAAGGCCACGGGACGGCAATGCCCTGAAGGCTGGACGCTCTATCAGACGCCCGGGCCGAAGTTCAAGAACGTTAGCCTCTCGGGCAGCGACGACTCGCATTACTACATCTGGGTGGATCGGTTCGACACGCTGGGACTGGGCAAGAACACGCCCATCGTTACCGGCAATTCCTCGGATTCGCTGATCGCACTGGTGAATGGCAAGTTCGTGATCATGCGAGTTCCCTACCCCCTGGGCTTCTTCGCCAAGGGCATGGACGGCCGCATCGACGACGCCAAGGAAGGTTGGAAGGGCAAGGGCGTCTTTACCACCTGGGGCACGCGGACACCGTTCCACAGCGAAACCGGAAAAGGAACCATGCCCAAGGTGGTTCACTTCCAGCTTCGACCGAACCCGCTGGCTCACTAAGGCAACTTATCGTAGGGAGTCGGGTGGCACAGGCGAGAGCGCCTGTGCCACATCGCGGGGGGATATTCGCGCTGTACTTTTATTAACGCTGCGCTTGGCTCACCTTAGTTTCCGGTTGTAGCTGAAGCTTGATCCACGGCAGGACTACTTCGTCGAAGATCCTTCCATTGGTCCACTCCTCGGACCTCCCCGTGTGCCCGCCATCGGGATTCACCCAGGCGGATTTCGCCGAGCCTCCCGACTGGAGCAGAAGGTAAAGATCGCCAATGGGGACCTGCGTATCTTTCGCGCCGTTGGCGACAAGCATGGGAGCGGAGGGCTTGCCCAGGAAGCCTTCCGTCTTTAAGGAGAGATGCGGCCCGTAGGCCAGGAATTCGTCCAGGGTGTTGACGCCGTAGATCGCCGCGCGTGCCGGGAAGAGGTCGAAGAGATATTCGTCGGTCTTGAGTCCGGGCTTTTGCCATTCCGGCGAGAAATAGCCGTCGATCGGCCCGCCCTGAATCACCACTCCACGAATGCGCGCCTTCTGTTCGTACGCAAGTTTGGCTGCCCAATATCCGCTCCAACTGATGCTGCGAACGGCGATGCGTTTGCTGTCCACCTCGGGGCGCGTCGCCAGATAATCGAGCACGGTAACGAACATGCGCTCCGCTCCAACGTCCACCTTGATGGGCGCCTCGCCCGTTCCGGGCATATCCACGGCGAAGAGGGCGATGCCGTTGGGCAGCACGCCCGCGTCCGACTGGATGGCTTCTTCCTTGCGCGAATCGAGCGCGCTGATCGTCAGAACCAGCGGCGCGGGACGAACGCCCTTGGGCAGCCGCAGATATCCCACAATCTCCTTGCCCTCGAAGGGAATCCTCACCGTCTCCATCGGCGGATCGAGCAGCCGGCCGTAACTCCGGAAGGCCGCCAGAGCGTTCTGATAAGCCTTCTTTTTACCGGGCGAATTCGGCGTGGGCCAGCGGGCAAAGGAGTAGTAGCGCCAGGCCATCAGGTAGTCTTCGCGCTGCTTGTCTTTATCGCTGTCCGCAGCGGCGCGGCTGGCATAACGATCGGCGATGGCGCTCCAGGCCGCGGCCCATTCATCGCGGTCCAAGCTGTGAATATTGGCCAGCGCCTCTCGCGCGTCGTCGGATTTGAGTCCGGTGGCCGGCGCGAGATTGTGGTCCACGCGTCTTTGCGCTTCGGTTTTGAGCTGATCGAGATTGCGCGGCCCGCCGCTTTGCGCCAATGCCGGGGCGCCGGCCAGCAGCATCAGGCCGATCCCCGCCGCGGCACCTGCCAGGACATCTCTTAAACCTACGCTGCGCATCCGGACCTCCTTATAGCGACTCTGGTTGAAGTTGAATCAGGGCTGTTTTCTCCGGCCATCTTATATCAGGTTTGCGTCTACCGGCGAAGGCCGCAGCTGGACCGGCCTCAGCAATAGGAATGCCGCGAAAAAGCCAACAGTTCACCATGAACCACTCCTGGCCCTTTTTGCGCTTGTCGGCATTCAGAGCGACTCTCTAGACTGAAAGCAGTGTACCGTCCGGGTACATTTCCTCCTGTTCAGCGTGAGGGCACTGGATGAGACGCAAGCGGCTTGGCGAAGTTCTCCATGAGCGCGGCAAAATATCTGCGAGCGACTTGGAATCGGCTCTGGAAGAGCAGCAGCAGAAACTGAGCCATTTGGGCGAACTGCTGCTGGAGCGCGGCCTGGTCGAAAAAGCCGACCTGATTACCGCCTTGGAAGAGGTTTGCGTCGTTCCCTACCTGGATATCACCAATACCCCTGTCGATCCGGGAACTCTGCGGTTGGTGCCGAGGGAGTTCGCCGAACGCTTTTCGGTTCTCCCCATCCGACGCGATCTCTCCCGGCTGATCGTGGTGATGTCCGACCCGCGCAACGCCTCGGTGCTCAAAGAACTGGGCGCCATTACGGGCATGAGCATCTCTCCCCGGCTCGCCTTTCATGCCGAACTGCGCGAGGCCATCCTGCAACATTATGCGCAGCTACCTCCGGAATCGGCGAGCGAAGACGCGTCCTACTCTTCCACCAATGGCGCGGACGAGATGGAGTTCGTCTCCACGAGCACTCGGCAGGCCAATAAGGAGGCCATTGCCGAAGCCCAAGCCGAACTGCGCGGCAGGAAAACGCCGGCTGTGCGCCTGGTCTCGGACGTGATTCGCGCGGCCATGGAGAAGCGCGCCAGCGACATTCACATCGATCCCCGGGCCAAAGAGGCCATCGTGCGCATTCGCGTGGATGGCGTGCTGCGGGATTTCCAGCACGTGCCGCGCTCGATTCAGAATTCGCTCGTTTCGCGCATCAAGATTCTCTCGGACATGGATATCGCCGAACACCGCAACCCCCAGGACGGGCGCTTCATGATCTCCACCAGGAACCGCGCCCTGGACCTGCGCGTCTCCACGCTGCCGACGCAGTACGGCGAAAAAATCGTGATGCGCCTGCTCGAACCGAGCGCGCCGCTGCTGAACTTCGGCGAACTGGGTTTTACGCCCAGCCTGGTAGAGTCCTTGCAGCGGCTGCTCTCGCTTCCCCAGGGGCTCATCCTGGTGACGGGGCCGACCGGTTCCGGCAAATCCACCACGCTGTATTCGGCGCTGAACTTTCTGCGCAAACCCTCCGTGAACATCGTGACGGTGGAAGATCCGGTGGAGTATGCCCTGGCCGGGATCAACCAGGTGCATGTGAACGGCAAGGCGGGCCTGACGTTTGCCAGCGTCTTGCGCTCGCTGCTGAGGCAGGATCCCAACGTGATTATGGTGGGCGAAATCCGCGATAAGGAGACAGCGGAGATCGCTTTGAAAGCGGCGCAGACGGGCCAGTTGGTGCTCTCGACCCTGCACACCAATGACAGCGTCTCCGCCATCGTGCGCCTGCTCGATCTGGGAATGCCCCCCTTCCTGATCTCCTCATCGGTGGTGGGCGTCGTCGCGCAGCGCCTAGTGCGCAAACTTTGCCGCTGCCATTCGATCGAGCCCATGACTGCGGGCCTCTCCGACCGCCTGGCCGAAGCTGGCCTGCCCGTCAGCCGTGAGGAGATTCGCGTGCCGGGCGCCTGCGCCATTTGCGATCGCGGCGGATACAAAGGACGCATGGCCGTGGCCGAATTGCTCATGGTAAGCGAACCGATCCGAGCCATGATCCGCGCGGGGGAAAGCGGGGATGCCATGCGCGATTTCGCGCGAGTCCGCGGCATGCGCCTGATGCACGAGGATGGCCTCGAAAAGGTGAAGGCGGGCCTCACCACCTACGACGAGATCTTTCGCATCGTGCCCCTGGAATCCGTGGCGCGCCATTTCTGCGCCACTTGCGGCCGGCAACTCCACGCCGAATTTCAGTTTTGTCCTTTTTGCGGGGAGCGCCAATCGAACGGCCGGCAGGAAACATCCAAACTCGATTCCGAAGGAGTTTTACTACCGTGAGCCCATCCAAGAGTCGCGAAGAAGATATCCGCCAGCGGCGCTCTCCCCGCTATGCACAGTTCAGCGAGCTCTCTTTGACCTACGAGGGGCGCACCGAGGAGATCTCCGTACGTCCTCCGGACCTCAGCGCCCATGGCATGTTCATCAACACGGTGAGGCACTTTCCCGAGGGCGCCATCCTGAAGCTTCGTTTCCGCCTGAACCGCTCGGGCATCGAGGTTCAGGCGCGCGGCGAGGTTCGTTACTGCCTTACGGGAGTGGGTATCGGCGTGGAATTCGTGGGCCTCTTACCGAAGTATGTGCAGGCCATCGAGGAAGAAGTCGCCGGAACTCCCATCATTGGATGACGCTTCCCTGCTCTTTCCGGCTTAAGCCGGCGGCCAACTCTTTTTGATAAAAACAAATGGAGGGCGTTCTAACCGTCCATCGTCCGCGCCAGGCGAGGGCCGGACGCGGCGTCACTTTGCGAGTGAGGGCCCGGCAGAGCTTTCGGCTGGGCTTTCGGGCGCGCGGACGCGCTTTCTGACTCCGGTTTGACGGCCGAGCCCAAGGCGACCGGAAATTCCATGCGAAACGCGGTTCCTGTCGCGGTGGTTTCCACGCTCATGCGCCCTTCATGGTCGCTGACCACGGTCTGAATGGTGGCCAAGCCCAACCCGGCTCCATCCACTTTGGCCGCATAGGGTGCTGGCGAGTCCGCCGGTTTGCCCCTTTCCACTCCCCCGCGAGTATCGGAAATCTCCACGCATACGCTTCCGTTTTGCCGGGCGGTACGGATGGTGAGCGTTCCACCCATGGACATCGCGCTCACGGAATTCGCGATCACGTTCTCGAAGCCTTTGTACAAAAGGTCCGGGTCCGCCGAGATTTTCGGCGCGTATTCATCCAGCAGGAGCTCGGGGTTTACCGGCGGCCGGCCGCGGAGCTGAAATTGGGGCTCAAAGGAGGTTACCGCCGCGCGGACGATTTCGTTCACGTCCACGGCCTGCTTGCGCGGCTCGCGCATCTTGCCCAAGTCGCTGAATCGGGCGACGATCCCCTTGAGGTGTTCCATTTCCGTGGTGGCCGCTTTCATGGACTCCCAGAACGCCTCGTCGAACTGTTCCGGCGTCTGCTCGCGCGCCCGCGACAAATTCTCCAACGTGACTTGCAGGGAGAAAAGGGGAAGCTTCAACTCCACCGCAAAATTCCGGGCCAGTTCGCGCCATGCGGCCACGCGTTCGGCCTGCACCAGCTTTTCGCGCCTTGCGGCGATCTGGGCGCTCATCTCATTGAAGGCCCGCACCACGCGGCCCGCCTCGCCTCGCGCTCGCGTATCCGCTTTCACGTTCCAGCGGCCCGCGCCAAGTTCGCGTGCGGCCTTTGCCAGACGTTCGAGGGGAACGCTTACCTGCCGCGAGATGGACCAGGAAAAGATCAGCACAAGGAAGATTCCAGCCGCCCCAATCGCCAGCGCGGCATTGCGAATGTATCCGGAAATCCTGGCGAGGGGAGCTTGGGGACTGCCCACCAGTATGGCCGCCAGCAATTCATTGCTTTGGCCCGTGAGCGGAAGGGCCATTAATTTCTCGGTTTCCGGCGCTGTCGCGCCTGGAATCTCATAATCGCCGGCGCGAGGCTGCCTTTGCATCGCTTCGATCAGGCTCGAGAAGCGTTCCGGCTGCGACGCGGGGCCTTCGGAATCCACCAGGGCGTCCGGCACAAACGCGTTCTCCAGATTGCGATAGAAGAAGACCTGCATGCCCTCCGGCACCGTGAGCGCCTGTAGGAAGCCGCTATCCAGCCTCCGGCCTCCGATGATGTACAGCTTCTTTTCCCCCACACCCACGATCCGAACGGCCAGCAATCCCAGATCGACCGTATCCGGCAGTTCGACTTTGGCGAGAAAGGCTTTCTGCTGATCCCAATCCGTCCGTTGCGTCACCCAATCGTTCTTGAAGCCGATGCGTCCCGGCCATTGCGCTGAAGAGATCAGGGTGCCGTCGTCGCGGACAAATTCCAGGAAGTCGAGTTGCCGCGAGGTGGCGATCCCGCGCGCGTCGCGCGCATAGATCGAGGGATCGCTCTGAGGACGGCTCAAATCGATGGCCATGCGCAGAGTTCCTTCGGCTTCGGCGATGCCCTGCAGCGCGTAGGACACTTCGTCGCCGCGGCGCAGGAACTCCCGCTGGGATTGCGTTACCAGGGTATCGGCTTGCTGCCGCTGCGCCTCGTCAAACTGCCGGCGCACAAAGCGATTGACGCTCCAGGCCAGAACGGCGAGCGAACCGCAAACCGCCGCCACGGTAAAAATAGCTAATTTAGTGCGTAACTTCATGACTGGTCTCGCCTGCTCCGCCGGAATCTCCGCATTACAACGATGGATATCGTTGGCCGTGCCCAGGGGCGAGTCCCCATTCGGGCACCAGCGCGATTTTCGCGCCGCTGGAATCGTAGTTGAGGCGCGCACCGCCAGGGCGGGAAAGTTACGGGCGTGTTACCGAAAGTGATAGGGGCTGCCGAGGATGTACCAAGTTACTAAAGATATTGCTGCTGCGGTTACCGGAAATGCTCCGCGCCGGCCGCTCCTGCTGCCCCTTCCCGATTCGGTTATACTGCCGTAGAGGCTCACATGCGTGGCACGGGACTAAAAATCGGCCGAGTGTTCGGGATTCCCATTTTCTTGCACTTGAGCTGGTTTTTGATTTTTGTGCTGATCACTTATTCGCTGGGCGACGAGTTTGGCGCGCGATATCCCCAGTGGAGCAGCCGTGAGCTGTGGACGCTGGGCATCCTAACCAGCCTGCTTTTCTTTGGTTCCGTGCTCTTCCACGAGCTTTCCCATAGCGTCGTGGCGCGCTATTACAAAATTCCCGTCGCTTCCATCACGCTTTTCTTTTTTGGCGGCATTGCCAGCATTACGCGGGACCCGGAGCGCGCCGGACAGGAGTTCCTCATCGCCGCCGCGGGCCCCGCATCGAGTTACGTGCTCGCGGGCGGCTTTTGGCTGTTGGCCTGGGCAACCCCGGATGGCAGCATGCTGAACGCGCTGGGCGGATGGCTTGCAGGAACCAATCTGCTGCTGGCGACCTTCAACCTTTTGCCCGGCTTTCCGCTGGACGGCGGACGCATCTTCCGCTCCATCATCTGGGGAATCACCAAGAACTATTCCCGCTCTACGCGCATCGCGGCGCGGATTGGACAGGGCATCGCCGCCGCAATGATGGCTTTCGGCCTGTATCTGGCCCTTCGGTATCACTCCAACGTGAACGGCGTGTGGTTTATCTTCCTGGGCTGGTTCCTGCTTACGGCGGCGCGGCAGAGCTACGCGCAGATCACAACGCAGGGCGCTCTGCAAGGGCTGCGCGCGATCGACGTGATGACCGCGGAGATGCCCACGATTGGCCGCGATCTTACGCTCGAAGAGTACGCGCAGGAGGCGGCGCGCACCGGAAGGCGGGCACAACTGGTGGTATCCGACGGCAAGCTGGTCGGGCTGATGCGCTTGGAAGCGCTGCAAGCGATTCCACGAGAGGAATGGGCAACGACTTCGGTGCAGGCGGCGATGCTGCCGCGAGAACAACTGCCGTGGGCCGCGCCGGACGAACCGGTGCTCAACGTCCTGGAACGCATGCGATCCGCGAATGTGGATCAACTGGCAGTGGTTCGAGGCGACAGCGTGGTGGGAGTGGTGACTCGCGATTCCATTTCGAGAATTGTGCAGGCGCGCGTCGATCTGGGCCCCGCGACGAGTAACTCGTAATCGAGCAATTCAGCCGCCCCGCGTGTGCATCTCCAGGTGCGGATCGCGGCGCAACTCTTCAATCCTAATAAACGCCTCGCGCCTGCTTCCCGCGGCCCGTTCTTCGGCGCCGCGATCCTCGCGGCCGCGCCAAGCTTCCTCGATGACGCGAGCAATCTCGGCGTCGGCATCGGCGTCGGCGGATGCCCGCGATGCGCTGGAACTGCCAGCGCCGCCGCGCACGAGCTTCCGCAGATCGGTGCCGTCCGTGGCATAAAGGCAGCGATACCAGAAGCCATCGGCGGTAATCCGGCTGCGGTCGCAGGTTCGGCAAAAAGGCGCGGTGGTGGAGGCGATAATTCCGAAAACGGTGCCATCGGGCAGCAAGAATCGCGTGGCGGGAGCGGAGCTCGCTTCGCCCGCCGGAGTGATTTTTCCGTAGCGCCGCTCGAGGTGTTGCAGGATTTCGCTGCGGGAGACGACCTTGGCCATGCTCCATTTGGTGGCGCCGAGGACGTCCATATACTCGATAAAGCGCACCTCTGCGCCATTGGCGCGGCCGAACTCGATCAGATCGGCGATCTCGTCGTCGTTTTCGCCTCGCACGATCACGGCATCGGCTTTCGTTCCGGTGAATCCGGCGCGGCGCGCGGCATCAAAGGCGGAGAGCACGCGGTGGTGCTCGTCGCGACGGGTCATTTGGCGGAAGCGGGCGGGGCGCAGCGTATCGAGGCTGATGGTCACGCGGCCCAGGCCAGCGCGCTTGAGCGCGTCGGCCTGATCGGAAAAGAGGATGCCGTTGGTGGTGAGCGCGAGGTCTTCGACGCGCGAATTTTGCGCCAGCAGGGCGACGAGGCGATCGAGATTCTGGCGCAGCAAAGGCTCGCCGCCAGTGAGGCGCACGCGGGAGACGCCCAGGCCCGTGAAAATTTCCACCAGGCGAGCCAGCTCCTCGAAGCTCAGCAACTCCTCGCGCGGAAGCCAGATGTAATCCTCCTCCGGCATGCAGTAAAGGCAGCGCAGGTTGCAGCGATCGGTGACGGACAGGCGCAAGCTTTCAAGCGGGCGGCCCAAGCGATCACGCACCGGAAGTGAGGAGTTCATAGGCATGGAAGCTCTATATTCTCTGTGATGTTAGAGCGCGGCGGGAATGCCGTCAATCGAGCAAGCCCGCAGCCAACCTCCGCGCTAACCTTCCTCCTGGTATTGAGTTTTCAGCCGCGATACGACGCCGGGATCGGATAGCGTGGTGGTGTCGCCAAGGACGCGGCCCTCGGCAATGTCGCGCAGCAGGCGGCGCATGATTTTGGCGCTGCGCGTCTTGGGAAGTTCGTGGACGAAGAAGATCTCATCGGGACGGGCGATGGCGCCGATCTTCCCTACCACGTGCTGCTTGAGCTCGTTTTTCAGGGCTTCTCCCGGGGCGATGCCTTCCTTCAGAGTCACAAAAGCCGAAATTCCCTGCCCTTTAACTTCGTGGCTTCTGCCAATCACGGCGGCTTCGGCCACCGACTGGTGATCAACGAGGGCGCTTTCCACTTCGTACGTGGAGATGCGATGGCCGGCCACGTTCATCACGTCGTCGACGCGGCCCAGAAGCCAGAAGTAACCGTCTTCGTCGACTTTGCAGCCGTCGCCGGTGAAATACATTCCGGGGTAGCGGGACCAGTATTGCTGCACGTAGCGATCGGGGTCGCCGTAAATGGTGCGCATCATGGCCGGCCAGGGGCGTTTGACGACCAGATATCCGCCGGCTCCGGGTCCCACTGGCTGGCCGTTGGCGTCGACGACTTCAGCGACCACGCCGGGAAGCGGGCGCGTGGCCGATCCTGGCTTGGTGGCAGTGAGTCCGGGCAGCGGCGAGATCAGGATCATGCCGGTTTCCGTTTGCCACCAGGTGTCGACAATCGGGCACTTTCGCCGGCCGATATAATCGTTGTACCAGACCCAGGCCTCGGGATTGATCGGCTCGCCGACCGTACCGAGAAGCCGCAAACTCGAGAGCGAGTGGCGCGCGGGCAGTTCCGTGCCCCAGCGCATGAAGGTACGGATGGCCGTGGGCGCGGTGTAGAAGATGTTCACGCCGTATTTATCGATTACGGACCAGAAACGGTCGCGGTCGGGGAAGTCGGGAGTGCCTTCATACATGAGCGAGGTGGCGCCATTGGCGAGCGGCCCGTAGACGATGTACGAGTGGCCGGTGACCCAGCCAATATCGGCGGTACACCAGTAGACGTCGTCTTCCTTGATGTCGAAGACGTAGCGGTGCGTGGTCGACACGCCCACCAGATAACCGCCGGAGGTGTGCACAATGCCCTTGGGCTTGCCCGTGGTGCCGCTGGTGTACAAGACAAAGAGCATGTCCTCGGCGTCCATGGGCTCGGCGGCGCATTTGTCGGAGGCGCCTGCGGTGACCTCATGCCACCAGACGTCTCGCTCGGGCTGCATTTCAGCTTTTGCGGCGTCGCCAACGCGCCGGACGACAACCACATTGCTCACGGTAGGCGTGTCGCGGAGGGCTTCGTCGACGCTGGCCTTCAGGGGAACGACGGTGCCGCGGCGCCAGGCGCCGTCGCAGGTGACCACCACTTTGGCTTTGGCGTCGTTGATGCGCTCGCGCAGGGCTTCCGCGGAAAATCCGCCGAAGACGATGCTGTGCGGCGCGCCGATTTTCGCGCAGGCGAGCATGGCGATGGCCAGCTCCGGCACCATGCCCATGTAGATCGCCACACGGTCGCCCTTGGCGACGCCGAGCGAACGCAGCGCGTTGGCGAAGCGATTCACCTCGCGCTCGAGCATGCCGTAGGTGAGCACGCGCGAATCGCCCGGCTCGCCTTCCCAGATGATGGCGGCTTTGTTGCGGCGGGCGGAGTGGGCGTGGCGATCGACGCAGTTGTAGGCGACGTTCAGCTTGCCGCCCACAAACCATTTGACCCAGGGGACGTTCCAGTCCAGCACCTTCTGCCAGGGGGTGAACCAATCGAGCTTCCTGGCTTCGTCGGCCCAGAACGAGTCGGGATCGCGCATGGCGCGATCATAGATGGCCGGATCGCCGGCATTGGCCTGGCGGCGGAACTCCTCGGTGGGCGGGAAAGTTCGGCGCTCCTCGAGCAGCGCGGAGAGACCTTTTTCAGTGGGTGCCGACAAGAGCAAACCTCCCTACGTTCGAGCCCTAGCTGATCAGCCTTCTAAGGACCGGCAGGCGTCCCAGGGGTGTACGCCAGAGCCGGGGCGTTGTCAACTCCAGAAGGGGCGGGATGACGTGGCCCCCCGGGTGTTTTTTCGTAAGTGCACATTCTACGGGTTTTAAGTCCAATTATTTTGTAAGTGCGCATTCTAAAGGAGTTGCGGCCGCTTTCGTGTAAGTGCGCGTTCTACGAGAGTTAGTCATTTTGCGCTTTCGCCGAAAGAATCCACAAGACTGCCGCGCTAAAGGCGGCAGCGTTACGTTTAGACCTCAAGCCGTCTCCAACTCGTTTCCCACGGAAAATGCGTCAACCCACTTTGTTGACGTGAGAAAGCTCGCCTTACCAGCGTCCTACAAGCGAGAAAAGTCAAAATCCGCACCCTTGAAAAACAAAGGGTGCGGCACCCGTCGGCGTGGCACCTGCCTCGATGAACTTCGACGCGACGCCGTCCCCACAGCGGGGCGCAGACCTCCGAAAATCCCACGCGTAAAACCGACGCGTGGGCCACCCACTAAAAACGCTGCTCGCATGTTCAGTTCATCTGGAACAGGCTTATATCTATTTTACCGCGGCGGTCAATGCGAGTGCTTGCCGGGAGTTGACAAAGCGGGCGCGCGGGACCGAGGATACAGCGCAGGAAAGCGAACCCTTCACTCGCGAACTAGCGTTGGTCCGAGGATTCCCGCGCGAGTCCTCAAGAAAAATTCGAGTTTCGTGGAGAGAGACGCCGCAAAAGGAGGCTCCAGTGCGCCGACTGATCGGAATTACAGTTCTGGGGTTGTTTGCCGTCGCAGTGACCATACATGGTCAATCGTCGGGTCGATCCTCAAATCAGGCCTCGGCAAAAGCCAATCCGCTGGTGGGAGCTTGGAAGGTGACGGAGATCGACGATGTGAACAAGCCGCCGATCACCAATCCTCAGCCGGGTCTTTATGTTTTTACGGAGCAGCACTACAGCTTCCTGAGGATCAACGGCACGGCGCCGCTGCCCGCCTATGCTTCCAATGCCAAGGCCACCGACGCCGACAAGGTGGCGGTCTTTGATGCGATTTTCGTCCAGTCCGGCACGTATACCGTGACGGGCAACATGCTGGCAACGAAAGTCCTGGTGGCAAAGAGCGCGTTCGTCCTGGGCTCCAGCGCGCAGTACGAATTCGCTGTGAATGGGAAGGAGTTGGTGCTGACGCAGAAGTCGGGAGCGGTCCTGAAACTGGAGCGCGTTGAATAGGCAGGAACCTTCTGCGTAAGAGTCCGGTCCCCGACTTTGAAACCAAGCAAGGCGCCACGGATGCCCGCTGACGGCCTCGCAAATGCGGCTAGGGTTCCGCACTTAGCGCAAACGACAAATCCGGTGACATACCGGATTAACGAACGGCCCGCATTCATAGCCCGCCGGTCTGACTCCTCGGCCCAGAGAAAGGACTTTCTCGGAGACTTGGCTCTTGCGGGTGCCACCTTCCTAGGAGACGACTTATCGAGACTTTGTCTCCTTTTCAGGTTGGCGTCTGAAGCGCAGGAGACTCGTAATGCCGCGCTGCGGCGGGACGTTGGGAAGGTCGCCGCGGCGGAGAACGGCGATCACGGCACGTAGCTCGTCTCTGTCCTTCTCAGTAGCTAGCTGATACAGGTTGGGACTCAGACATAGGCTCCGACGCACCTCCTCCAGGCGAGGATCTGCTAAGGTCACTTCCATAGGCTCGTCCCATCCGCGCTCAGGCTCTTCTCCGAGCAGATATTTTTCAAGGGCATTGGCAAATTCTTCCGGCGTGCCTTTTCTTCGCCCGACGCCGAATAGTCTTTCCAGGGTTCCGAAAACAAGAGCAACAGCAAGGATTAGACCGAAAATTCCGATCGGGACTCCGACCAGCCAGGCAGAGTTGTGCAGGACGTAAGCGATCAGGGCCGCTGCACCGAGCAAGACGAGCACGAAGATGAGGCTACTCGGTAATCGATGCCTGGCCCTTCTCATGCGGGAGACTATACACCCAGACAATTTCAGTGAGGCATTCGCGCCTGATAAACGTTGTTCTCGGTGGACTGGCGACTACCCGCCTGGCAGCGCAGTGAAGGATGATGCGCTCATTTTGGTTCGCTCGCCTCCGTTCCGCTCATCTTCGCTCGCTCTTCTTTCTCGCGCTCGTCTTCGCTCGCTGTGGCTTAAATTGGCGTACAATTCGCGGCTTGGAGGACGAAATGAGCGAACGGCATTTTGACTCGTGGCGGCGGGCGGCGCTTCTTCTGCTGCTGGCGATTGTTTGCGGCCTCTCCAACCTGCCCCTCGCGCACGGGCAAGCGCCCGCGGCGGTGGTGATCGAGGGCGGCACGCTGATCGATGGGAACGGAGGAGCGCCCGTCAAAGATTCGGTGGTGGTGATCGAAGGAAACAAGATCACCAAGGTATCGAGCAAGGGCCAAGCCTCTTATCTTCCTTATCCGGCGAATGCGTGGATCATCAAGGCGGACGGAAAGTACGTGCTACCCGGGCTTTTCGATTCGCAGAATTCCTACAGCTGGTATTTCGGGGAAGGGATGCTCAACTACGGGATTACGTCCACCATCGACGTGGGGACCACGGGAGAGACGGCAGTGCCCTATCGCGATGCCGTGTTCCACGGGAAAGCGAGAGGGCCGCGGGCGTTTACCGGCGTATCGAGACTCAGCGTAAACCCCAATGCCAACGTCTCGACGGGCCTGGAAAATCCGCTGACACACACGCGGGTTCCCAAATCGGCCGAAGAGACGCGGCAACTGGTGAGGGCCTGGATTGCGGCGGGCGCCGATTACATTCTGACCTACGACGGCGCGCTGCCGATGGATTACTACCAGTCGGCCTTCGACGAGGCCAACAAAGCGGGCAAGCCGGTGTTCACGCGCGCGTACGGGCCGGTGTTGTTTCCGAAAGACGCCGCGCTTTTAGGCGCGGCCAACTTGCCGCATTCGGCGGGGATCGGCATCGCGGTTACCAAGGACCCATCCAAATTCAAGCAGGGCCGCGACGACAGGAACGAACTGGATCGCTACGCGGAGATGGACGATCAGAAAGCACGCGACCTGATTCAGGTGCTGGTGGCGCACCATGTGTCGCTGACGCCGACGTTCATGATCAATTTTCCGGGATATCCAAAGGAGTGGGCAGACTTCGCCGCCGAAGCGCGCATGTTTTTCACCGATCCCGAGCTGCTGGCTTACTATCCGCCCGCTGCCGTGCATGGAGCATTGCAGAGCTATGTGCGAGTCGATCAGGGCGCGCTGCGCGAGCGGCGCGTGAAGGGCTACCAGAACGCCATGCGCTTCCACAAGATGTTCGTGGAGGCGGGAGGGCATCTGGTGGTGTCCGGGAACACCAACGACGGCTGGGTGCCGGGCGTCGATCTGCATCAGGAGATGCAGATTATGGCCGATGTGGGGCTCACGCCGATGCAGATCATCATGGGGGCGACGAAGTATCCGGCGGAGATGCTGCGGAAACAAAATCTGCTGGGAACGGTGGAGGCGGGCAAGCTGGCCGACGTGATCATCGTGAACGCCGATCCGCTGCAGGACATCAAGAACCTGGACAAGATCAACACCGTCATCCAGGACGGCAAAATCGTGGAGCTGGGGTATCACGCGAACTACACGAGCCCGTTTGACAACGTGGCGGCGCAGACGGTGAGCGTGGAGGGGCTTCCGTGGGCGGTGGTATTGAAGAAAGCGAGCCGCGGGGGCGAAGGGGGGCCGCAGCGGGGCGCCGAAGAAGGCGCGATGCCCGACCCGCCGGATTCGCCGCAGCCGGCGATCGAAAGCTTGAACCCGATTATCGTGACGCAAGGAGATTCCGCCGTGGTCACGCTTACGGGCTTCAACTTCGTGCGGAAGTCGGCGGTCTATTTCAAGGGCAAGCCTGCGCCGTTCCGCGCCGTGAGCGCGACCGAGTTGCAAGTGACGCTCGATGCGGACGCCTTGCGCGAGGCGGGAAGATTCGACCTGGTGGTAAAAAATCCGGGGCCGCTGGACCCGTTTTACGTAAAGGGGATGTGGGGCAACGGGACGTCGAACGTCGCCCACCTGATCGTGAATTACAAATACTAGCGATCAAGGAAATCCTGACCGACTAGCCGGCCGGGGCGCGGTCCTGACGGCCCAAGCATGCGCAGAGGCGAAAGCAGATCCCTCGTCGCATAAGCCAACTGCGCTCCTCGGGATGACAACCGAAAAGCAAGGCGCAGCGCACCAAACGACGGGTCGGACGGACAGGAATCCCGGATCCGAACTTTGGAAACCTCAGGGATGGGTCATGTCCGCGGGCCGCACCAGTTGATCGAACTCCTCGCCGGTAAGGTAGCCAAGCCTCAGGGTGACTTCGCGCAGACTCAGCCCTTCGACGTAAGCATCGTGGGCGATTTTGGCGGCTTTGTCGTAGCCGATCTTGGGGCTGATCGCGGTGACCAGCATCAGCGAGTTCTGTACATACTCATCGATGCGCTTGCGATTCAAGGCAATTCCGCGAACCATGTGGTCGACGAACCCGCGCGAGGCGTCGTTCAACAACGTGACCGAATGCAGGAAGTTGTGGATCAGCACCGGCTTGAAAACGTTCAGCTCGAAATTTCCCTGGGAGCCGGCGAAGGCGATGGCGGCGTTGTTGCCGTGGACCTGCACGGCGACCATGGTCATGGCCTCGCACTGCGTGGGATTCACTTTGCCGGGCATGATCGACGAGCCCGGCTCGTTTTCGGGAATGCGGAGTCTCGGCGAGGCCGCAGCGCGGGCCGGAAGCGAGCCAGCGGATGTCGTTGGCGATTTTCATCAGCGAAGCCGCCAGCGTGGTGATGGCGCCGTGGGCGTAGACCAGCTCGTCGTGCGCGGACAGCGCGGCAAATTTATTGCCATGCGAGCGAAACGGCAGGTGGGTGAGCTCCGCGATCTTCTTGGCGGCGCGCTCGGCGAATTCGGGATGCGCGTTCAGGCCGGTGCCGACGGCGGTGCCGCCGATGGCCAGATCGTAGAGGCCGTCGAGAGTCTGCTTCGAGGCGCAGCGACATCGCGCTCGATGCAGGCTGGCCCAGCCGGACATTTCCTGGCCCACGGTGAGCGGGAGCGGCGTCCATCAGGTGGGTGCGGCCGATCTTGACGACGTCGGCGAACTCTTTGGCCTTGGCGTCGAGCAGCCTGGCGCACGCGGCGCACCGACGGGAATCAGCGCGCTGTGGATGCGTTCGGCGGCGGCGATGTGCATGGCGGTCGGGAAAGGTGTCGTTGGACGACTGCGACATGTTGACGTCGATCGTTGGGATGAATCGGATTCTTGGAACCGAGCACGCCGCCGGCCAGTTCGATCGCGCGATTGGCGATGACTTCGTTGGCGTTCATGTTGGTTTGCGTGCCGCTGCCGGTCTGCCAGATGCGCAAGGGAAACTGGTCGTTCGAGTTTTCCGGCAATGACTTCATCGGCAGGCCTGGACGATCAGGCGCGCCTTTTCCGGCGGTAGCTTGCCCAGCTCCTGATTCACCAGCGCGCGGCCTTCTTCAGGATTCCAAAGGCGCGAATCAGCTCGGGGGGCATGGTGTCCCGGCCGATATTGAAGTGCATCAGGGAGCGCGCCGTTTGCGCGCCCCAGTAGACGTCCGCGGGAACCTCGATCGTGCCCATGCTGTCGCTTTCGATTCGCGTGGCTTTCTTTGTGACCATCTCGCTCATAAAGGAAGAGTCCCTTTCCACCCATCAGTTTTTTTAAAGATCCGTTAAACGAAGCCGCATGTAACTTTTTCAGACGAACTTGCATATAACCACATGTGGCGCGAGGCAATCAAATAGGCGTCCTGAAAGCGGAACCCTATCGTTAACGTCGGACGGCGGCGCCCAGCCGTATCTCGCGGTTGGAGGCGGAGGGGCGAGCGCCGCGCACATTCGCCAACCTGAAAGTATATTGGCAAACCCCAAGAGATCGCCTAAGAGATCAAAAGAAAGTGGAGGAACAAATTATGGCATTGCACAAGAGGCCATTGGGAAAGAGCGGACTCGAAATCACGACCGTGGGGGTGGGAACCTGGGCCATCGGCGGAGGAGGCTGGAGTTTTGGCTGGGGGCAGCAGGACGACGATGCGTCCATCGCCGCGATCCACCGCGGGGTGGAGTTGGGAATCAACTGGATCGATACGGCGGCGATTTACGGGCTGGGGCATTCGGAGGAAGTGGTGCGCGAAGCCGTGAGGGGAATTTCGCCCGCGCAAAAGCCGCTGATCTTTACCAAGTGTGGCCTCGCGGCCGATCGCAGCAAGCCTTTTGAGACGCCGCGGCGAGACTTGCGTCCGGAGTCGATCCGGCGGGAGTGCGAGGCTTCGCTGCGGCGCCTGGGCGTGGAGCAGATCGACCTCTACCAATTCCACTGGCCCGACGAAAGCACGGCCGTCGAGGATTCCTGGGGCGAGATGCAGCGGCTAAAAAAGGAGGGCAAGGTGCGCGCGGCGGGCGTCTCGAACTTCACCGTGGCTCTGCTGGAGCGCTGCGAACGGGTGGGCCACGTGGACTCGCTGCAGCCACCTTTTTCGATGATTCGCCGTGAGACTGCGGAGGAGTTGATTCCCTGGTGCGCCAGCCATGGCACCGGAGTGATCGCCTACAGCCCGATGCAATCGGGCCTGCTGACGGATCGATTCAGCGGCGAGCGCGTCGCCGGATTCGCCAAGGATGACTGGCGGCGAAGCAATGCCGAATTTCAGGAACCCAACCTGAGCCGCAATCTGCGGCTGCGTGATGCGCTGCGGCCCGTCGCGCAGCGGCATGGGACGACCGTGGCGGCCATCAGCGTCGCCTGGACGCTGATCTGGCCGGGCGTGAGCGGCGCGATTGTGGGGGCGCGATCGGCCGAGCAGGTGGATGGCTGGATTCGCGCGGGGGAGATCGAATTGACGCCGCAGGACGTGGACGAGATCGCGCGGGCCATCGGCGAGACGCGGGCGGGAAAAGGGCCGGCGCGGCCCAAGGCGCTGCGGGCGAGCGCGGACTGAGGGCGGCGCGGCAGGCGGCTGCCGCGGCGGCGGGGGGCGCTAAATGCGGATCGGCTGCAAAAAGCAGATCCCTCGTCGCCCGCCACGGCGGGCTCTGTCGGGATGACAGCATCAAGACACTATAAGCTGCGGCTGCGGTGAAGCCGCGGCGGCGTTCGGGAGCGCCAAAAAAAAAGAGCGGGCAAGATTGAACTTGCCGGCTCTTTTCTTTATAAGACAACCGCGTTTTGTGAAGCGATCGGCTTAGCAAGAACTTACAGCAGCTAAACCACTGAGTATTTCTACAACCGCGCTCGACTTTAGGATGCGGCCTTCGGGTACCAGTCCAGCAACCGGACGTCGATCTTGGTGCCCTCGAGTTTGCTCTTGAATTCGTTCAGATCGGTTGCCGGCATGCCGCGATAGTGGTAAGGAATGACCACCTTGGGATGGATCTCCTTCACCAAGTCGGCAGCTTCGTCAGGCGTCATGGTGTAGGGGAGATTGATGCATAGGAAGGCGACGTCGATATTCTTGAGCGCCTTGATCTCCGGAGTAGCTTCGGTATCGCCGGAAATAAAGAAGCGCTTTCCGCCGTAGGTGAGCACGTAGGCATTGCCGCGCCCCTTGGGATGGAAGAACTGACCGGCCGAGGGACCGCGGACGAGGTTGTAGGCAGGAATCGCTTCGATCGTCCACTTCCCCCACTTCTTCGTATCGCCATTGGCGATGACGGTGGCCTGGGTAACGAACTCTTTTACGGCCGCGGGCGCCCAAATTTCGGTGTCCGGCTTGGAGATAGCCTTGATGGAAGTTTGATCGTGGTCCACGTGATCGCCGTGGTCGTGGGTAATCAGGATCAGATCGGCCGGGGGCAATCCGGAGAAGTTCGCCGGCTTGGCCGGATCGACGTAAATATTCTTGCCGCCCGCCTGGATCAGCAGGGTGGCGTGATAGATCGGGGTAATCGTAACATTGCCAAATTTCTGGACGGGACGCGTCTGCGCGTTCACGGAGAGCGCCAGGGTCATTAAAGCGGCGGCCACAAAAATTCTGGAAAACCATTTCATGTGATTCGCTCCTCAGTTCTCATTCGCTGCGGCGATTGAGCGAGGAAACCGGGGGTGGAAATCGGGATCAGCCGCGCTGCGCTCAAAAGCCGGACTGCAAATAGCTGCGGGACGATGCTAACACGCAGGCAACAGGCTCGCAATGTACGAGTTGCGCTGGTGAATACGGCGGTCGGCGATTCGCCCGGGATATGTTGAGGGCTTTGGAGTCGGAAGAGGAAAGCGGTGGTCTATTCGCGGCGCGGCCGGAAAATGGTATGTTCTGGTGACTGCCAGCGTGCCGGGCTGACGGAATGGCAGACGTTCGGGACTTAAAATCCCGTGGGGATTTTCCTCGTGTGGGTTCGACTCCCACGCCCGGCATGCCTTAAAAACTCGCCGACCGGAGCTACCAAACAGCGCTGGAATAGTGTTGAGACCGTAACCGCTTTTCAGTACCATCCGCACCGGCATTGGATGGGGTTATGGGACTGGACGCAATTCCAGCGGTGACGCGCGCGAAATATCACATCGAGGAACGGCGCCACGCGTCTGCAATTCTCGACGTCGACTTTCCGAACGAATTAAAGGACATCATCGATTGCTTGCAGAACTTCGAGCTATTGAGGAGCGAAATAGAAGCCGGTGGCGGCGGTAAGAGCAAAATCGCCCAGCGGTTCGATAGTTTCCTCTCATCCCGCGAGTGGAAAGAGAGAAGCGTGAAGGTAGCACGGAAAATCGACGGAACGAGTCCGAAACTCACAAGGTGGATTTTTTCAAAGGCCAGGTCGCGGTCGAAGTCGAATGGAACAACAAGGATCCTTTTTATTCGCGAGACCTCAACGCCTTCCGGCTCTTGCATGAACTTGGCGTTCTTTCCGTCGGCATTATCATCACGAGAATGGATGAACTTCAAGCCATCTTCGACGGCCTCGGTTCGGAGGTCGGAAAGAAATATGGAGGATCGACCACTCATTGGAGCAAGTTGATCCCACGAGTTGAGGTTGCAGGCGCTGGAAGCTGTCCCTTACTTCTGATCGGAATCACGGCCAAGTGTTATAGGGATGATCTCGCTGGTGTCCCAGCGTCCCAGCCGTTGTAGGCTGCGTATAGAGGCCGTTGTTCCGCGTATGAGTCAACCTGATCGCCCCAGAGGGTCCACCCCGGGATGCGTCGCCGAGCAAAGAGTTCGAGGTACGGTCCCGGACTGCACTGTTCGATAAGATCGTGGACCTTCTCAGGCTTGCGCGAGTGCTCTTGCTTCCGGGTAATGACGATGTTTACCTGTCGGCGTCCCGGTTGCAAAGTACGGAGGCTGCCTCTTGTTCCAAACAGAAGCAATTCGGTGACGTTTCTAAAATAGAAGCCCACGCCTCGACCGTCAGGCCCGCCGTCTTTCCGCACCTTGTACCAAACAAGGTTGGTCTTATACGTGAAACCCCAAGCCTTCATTATGGTCAGAGCCTCATGCAAAAGCGCATTCGGTGTCCATAGGTACAAATGACTTTTCGGCAAAGCTAGGTCGCCGATCGGAAGGGCGGCAATTTCGTCGAATGACAGTGTTTGGTAACGGTGCAGCCTCTTGTGTTCGGGGCCGACCTTACCGGTTCGGTTCGTAAACCTCCAGGGCGGATCGATGAGAATCGTGCCATGCTTCTCGCGCACTGTTGCTAGAAGATCGTCCACTGTCCCTCCGGTTGGTTGGCCGAAATCCGGCCGGATATCTTTCGCTATATATTCGCCTATGTGGGTTGGGAAGGTCCAGTACTACATATAGACGAAAAGTAAGCGTTTGACCTATCTTATTGTGGTTGGGGAAGGGCAAGCGATACTTTACCGCACACGGTCTCACGTCTTCAACAGGCGATAGAGTTTTTTCCACAGGCGGCGTTCCCGAAGAGGAACCGGCTAGACATTTTTACATCGCTGCGCTGCGCGGTGAAACTGCTCGATAGCCCGCCGTCCCTGCTCCACGCCCTTCTCTTTTCCGACCTTGTAGGGATCGAAGATCGCCGCGTGATGTGGCATGAAGCGGGGCGCTATGAGGCTATTTGTCGGGGGCGAGGCCCGCGCCGGCGGGATCGGCTACGATGGTTAGATATTGCAGCATCTCGGAGGGGATGCAGAGCTGCTCCTCGAGCTGCTGGTCGGGGATCCACTTGAAATCGGCGGTGCCCAGCTTGAGGGTTTGAGTATAGATTTTTGGGTCGTCGAGCGTAAGGGTGAGCTGCAAATCGTTATGGTCCATGCGGACGTAGCGCTCGTGGACGACGGCGGCGACGGTGTGCGGATAGCCGGCGCGCGTTAGCCAGGTTTTTTCGTCGAGGCCGGTGGTATCGACGACGAGAGTGTTGTCTCCCTCCCAATGGCCCACCGAGTAGCCGTAGTAGCGAGGGTCAGGCGCGCCCTTGGCGGTGCTGCCGACTTCCTTGGGCAACTCGCGCCCGTCCATCCAAATCTCGCGCCAGGCGCGCTGATATTGGTTCAAGACAATGATCCGGTCGGGCATGGCGGCGAAGGAGATTCCCCGGATTTCGAAGACCATGTTGCGCGGGAAGCCCAAGGGATCGCACATGCGGGCAAACGTGTCGTTGGTGTCCGCGACGTGATACTGCGCTTCGGGCTTATTTTCGCTCAGCAATTTTTGGCCGAAGGGCGTCAAGGGCGGCGGCACGACGGAGCTGTCGATCTGGATGGGGCCGGCCCAGGAGCCGGTGAGTTCGCGTTTGGGCGCGGGGCCGCCGGGACCGCTCTTTTGCAGCTTGTTGTATTCCGTATTTGCAAGCGCGCCGCCGGCGGGTGCCTGGCCGCTCTGCCCCTGCGCATGGAGCGAAATGCAGGCTGAAGGCCAGAGCAGCACGCCGGCCAGAACTGCGCATGCGAAAACGGCGCGGCCTAAGAGTGCCCGGCCAGGCTGGAAGCCATCATTCATCGACACAGAAATACCTGGCATGGATGCGAAGGCAAGCTACCTGACGCTATCGTCGGCGCGGCCGCCGTTATCGGCGCCGGTCTGGCTATCGCGCATGACGGTGCCATCGGCGAGCAGGATCTTATTGATGCGGCCAACGGTGCTGCCGTTTTTGGCCTTGAACATGTAAACCGTGATGGTATCGCCGGCTTCAACGTGCTTCTATTCCAGCCCATCAGTTCGATGGCGGAGGGGCTGCCCAGCTCGGTGGACCAGTGCGTGACCGTGCCTTTATCGTCCTTGGCGTCGAAGAAAATTACGGTGTGAGGGTTGGCCCAGAAATACTTGGTTACGACGGCATCCTTGAACACCGCCGGCTTGCTCATGTCGTAGGCGGCGGCACCATGGTGCGCAAACGCGGGAATAGAAAGCGCCAGGAGAGCGGCGGCCAGAGCAAAAGGGGCTAACTTAGTTCGCATGGGGCTTCGCATACGGGCACCTCGTGAGATCGACTGAGCGGTTTGCCTTTACCCTTATGGCTGAAGAATATCGGAGATGATTTGTGGTGTCAACGAAGGGGCGGACGAAGAGCGCCGAGAGCGGCGGCGAAGGAAGGATCGGCAGGCGCTAACTTTTGCATCCGGGTAAGGAGAAAAGCAGATCCCTCACCGCCATCCGCAAACAACGCGGCTGGGTTCGGGATGACAGCGAGGCCGGGGATCGCGCCTATCGGCCTCGCGTTTATCACGGCGGCACAGGCTTCGGGATGATAGCGGGGCGGTGGGTGACGCCTTCACGATAAGTATAGGCTGCGCGTCGGAGCGCTATACGCCACCAATAGGACGCTACTTGGCGGAGGTGGGCGTGCCGGCGGGATCGCCTACGGCCTTGAGATATTCGATCACTTCGGACGGGATGCAGATCTTCTCGTCGAAGATCTGATTGGGGACCCACTTGAAATATACCGTGCCGAGCGAAAAGGGCTTGGTATAGATCTTGGGATCGTCGACGGTGAGCGTCACCTGCAGGTCGTTGTGATCGACGCGGGTATAGCGCTCCTGAATGTGGGCGTCGATGCTGTGCGGGTATCCCGCGCCGGTGAGCCAGGTGCGGTCGTCGAGACCAGTGGTATCGACGACGAGCACATTGTCGCCTTCCCAATGACCCGTGGAATATCCGTAGTAGCGCGGATCGGGCGCGCCCTTCACTGACGCTCCGACGTTCTTGGGAAGCTCCTGGCCGTTGGTCCAAATCTCGCGCCAGACCTGCTGGAACTGATAAAGGACGACGATTCGGTCGTTCATGGTGGCGAAGGAGACGCCCCTGATTTCGTCGATGGCGGCGCGCGGAAAGCCGAACGGATCGCAGGTCCTGACGGTGGGATCGTTGGTGCCGGCGGGGCTGAACTTCTGAAGGCTCTTGCGTTCAGCGAAAAGCTCTTGCCCCTCGGGCGTGAGGCTGGGAATATCGCCGCGTCCAAAATCGGGGACGCCTGCCCCGGAGCGAGGGCCGGCCCAAGTGCCGGTCAAATCGTGTTTGGGAGCGGGACCGCCGGTGCCATTGACCCTGATGAGGCCGTTATAAACCCACTTGGCATCTTCGGAATCTACCGCCTGTTTGGACTGCGACGTTTGGGGCGCTTGCGGCGCGGGCGCTGAAAAACCGGCCAAGGATGAGCTCAAGAGAGCGACCGCCAAGGCGAGCGTTGAGCCCGTGGATAGAGTCCGCATCGATCCTCCCTACTACTGTTGCTGGCCTGGTCTTACCGGCCGTTTTACAACGCTCTCCGGAAACCCGCCTGGCAATCTGAATGTTCGCATGCGGAGTTCGCTCGGTTTTCAGCAGTAGCGGTAGGATACATTTCGCTACTTCGATAATCAAGTTCCGCAAGAGTTTTCGAGCCGTTGACCGCTAATTGCCTGGAGTGTATGCTACGGCCAATCGCTGTACAAGCGATGTCGATGTGTGGTCGAAAACCGGCATTCATTCACAGGAGAATCGAAAAATGCGGAATCGCTTGACGCGCGCGATGACGGTGCTCGCAGCAGTGCTGAGTTTTTCATTGCTGGCCGCGGCCCAGTATCAGAACACGGATTACGACAAGCTGAATGAAGGTCCGGGGGGACCTGCGCCCAAGCACGATTTTACGGGCACCTGGGTGGGGCCGATCTCCGCGGGAACGGGAGAAACTCCTTCTTTCACGGCCGAGGGACAAAAGCGCTTCAGCGAGAACAAGCCCGAGGCGAAATACCACGTCTCGGGGACGAATGACAATTTTGTGCGCACGTGCGATCCGCTGGGATTTCCACGCAACATGATTTTCGAAACCAGGGGCGAGTCGTTCGCGAACATGCCGGACCGCGTCATTATTCTGAGCCAATACCAACGGGCGTGGCGCGAAATTTGGACAGACGGACGCCCGCTTCCCAAGAACGTGGGCTCGACGGAAAAAGGCGCGCCCGATCCACGTTATTACGGCTACTCCGTGGGCCATTGGGAAGACGACTACACGTTCGTTGTCGAGACGACAGGGCTGGACGAGAATACCTGGCTCAATGGAGCGGGGTATCCGGATACGGTGCAAGCTCACGTGCAGGAGCGCTACACGCGCGTGGACCACAACGACCTGCAATTGACGGTGACGGTAGACGATCCCACGCTCTACACGAAGCCGTTTGTACTGGGGAAACTCGGCTTCAAGTGGTGGCCCAGCCAGCAACTTGCCGAGCAACTGTGCCTACCCTCAGAAATGATTCAATACCTCAGCCTGGTCGGAGATCCGGGCGGCAAGGGCGTGGCCCCGGAGAAGTAGGAACTCAGCGGGAGTTGGCGGCGCGAGGGGCAGGTAGTGACGTGTTTTACCTTCGCGCGGCGTAAATGCTATGCGCGCATCGAGCGCGCGCCAGGCTAATCGAGCTCGCTCCAGCCTAGACGAAGCGCAATTTCACAAAATGGTGCGGGTTGCGGGCATGAGGGGAAGTTGGTAGAATCCCGCCATCGGAATGCACCAGAGGTCCGGGCCGCCCCGGTATTCATTTGGAGGCAGTGATGAGAAACAAGTTGGTAATGACTTTTCTTGTGGCAATGGCTCTTGTGTCCATTTCCACTTCGCTCTTTGCGCATCATGGCAACGCCGCGTATGACAGTAAGACCATGACGGTAAAGGGAACCGTGACGGCGTGGGTGTGGACCAACCCGCATTCCTTCCTGAAGTTCGACGCCAAGGACGACAAGGGCAATGTGGTGCATTGGCTGGGCGAGTGGAATGCGCCGTCCACGCTGGTGAATTTTGGCATCACCGCGAAATCGTTCAAGCCGGGCGAGGAAGTTACGGTGACCATGAGGGGCATGGCCAAGAGCGGCGAGCCCATCGGGCGTGTGGAGAAAGTGGTGCTTCCGGATGGTGAAGAGCTCAGCATGGGGAACGAGCGCTAAGAATTTCCTCTGGCAGGGATTCGCCAGGCGTAAACGGATTTAGGGAGAGAATTCGACAATGCTAAATCGTTTTGTGACCGCAGCGATCATCATCGCGGGAGTGATGTACGCGCCGGTTACGCGCGCGCAAACCACGCCGCCGAGACAGTCCGGCAAGAACATACACCGGGACGGTTGGGACCGCATCGTGCCCGAGCCGCCCGCGCAGACCGGCGCTCCGGCGCCGGTGCGCGATCTAACCGGGATTTGGGAGCCGATACCGGGCTACCGGGACGGCGTCTTTGCGACGGGGCCGAAAGGGTATCCATCCGACGGCAAGCCGGAGCATGAACTGCCCTTCACGCCTCTGGGGCTGAAGACTTGGCACGAGCATAAACCAGGGTTTGGAGTCACGGCGGTGCCCATCGCCGAGAATAACGACCCATTCGATATTTGCGATCCCATCGGCTTTCCGCGCATCGAGCTTTTCAATCTGAGGGCAATCCAGTTCTACCAAAACAAGAACCAGATGGCGATCGTCTACCAGAACGATCAGGTCTGGCGGAATATCTGGATGGATGGAAGAGAGCTCCCCAAAGTTGACGATGTTCCGGAGCCGCGCTGGTACGGATATTCGGTGGGCAAGTGGGTGGACGACTACACTTTCGTGGTCGAAACGGTTGGCTTGGATGAACGGACGTGGATCGATAACGTCGGCCGGCCGCACAGCGATCAACTGAAGGTGACCGAGACCTGGCATCGCGTAAACCACGACGTGATGGAGCTCACCATGACCATCGACGATCCCAAGATGTATACGAAACCGTGGAACGCCTTGGACAAATTCAAGCTGGGATTGCAGCCCGAGTGGTTCGACATTCGCGAGCAGGTCTGCGCGGTGTCCGAGGAATTGGACTACACCAAGACGGTTGCCAAGCCTGTGGACGCAGCGTCAAACAAGAAGTAGGTAGTTACGCGGAGACTTAAAACTCTCGAGCTTCACAAGAGGAGCGCAGAATCTGCGCTCCTTTCTTTTTTGCGCTTTTCTTTACCGCGTCAAAATCGGAAGCGTTCCCCGCCAACGCCGGCGATCTTGTACTTCCCTACTTCTCTTCCTTGGCGGCAGGATCGGCAACGATCTTTCTATACTCGAGCATCTCGGAGGGGATGCAGAGCTGCTCGTCGAGCTGCTGATTGGGAATCCATTTGAAATTAGAGGTGGTGAGCTCGAAGGGCTGGATATAAAACGCCGGATCGTCGAGGGTGACGACGAGTTGCAAATCGTTATGGTCCAGGCGAGTGAAGCGCTCCTGTACGTGCGCGTTGGTGCTATGCGGATATCCCGCGCTGTTGATCCAGGTGGCGTCGTCCAGGCCAGTGGTATCGACGACCAGCGTGTTGTCCCCCTCCCAGTGGCCGACGGAGTATCCGTAATACCGCGGATCGGGCGCACCCTTTTCGGCGGCGCCGACATTCTTGGGAAGCGCTCTGCCGTCCATCCAGACCTCGCGCCAAACTTGCTGATACTGATTGAGGATGATGATGCGGTCGGGCATGGTGGCGAAGGCGATGCCCCTGACCTCGTTCATATCGCTGCGAGGAAAGCCAAATGGATCGCATGTGCTGAAGGGATCGTTTGAGCCCGCAACGTGGAATTCCCTTTCCGGCTTATTGGCCTTGAACCGCTCTTGGCCCTGCGGGGTCATGGGAGGAACGTCGCCGAGCTTCGCGTCCAGCGGACCGGTCCAGGAGCCGCTGAGATCTTTTTTGGGAGCGGGTCCGCCCGGACCGATATTCAATCTGTTGTAGAGCGTATTGGCCTGTCCTGCTCCGGGCAGTTGAGCGCTTTGGCCTTGGGCCATGGCCAGCGACGCAGACGCCAACACGAAGGCCAGGACAACGAGTGCGCCTTTGAGGCACCGATTTAGCATTTCGCGGTTCTCCTGTGGTGAATCTCCGTTGATGTGGTCCTCATTATACGCGGGATTATACGCGAGTAGCCGGGCGTGGCAACGCCGTGAAGGAGTTACGCACGGCGCAAAAATGATTTCCTAACCTTTGGCGCGCACTACGGCGTAACCGACGTACGGTTCCTTGACTTTGGTAATGGCTTCGTGTTATTCCCAGCGCCAGTTTCCGAAGCTTCTGCTAGATCCCGAGGATCTCGAACGTCCGTAATTTAGGGGGCCCTATGAGAGCTATTCCATTTGCATGGAAGCATCAGGACGGGGTGCGCGCCAATGCGAAAAGCGCGGCCCAACTGCTGTCAGCGGTCATCGCGTTGCTGCTGATTTGCACGCCGGCCTTTTCGCAAACCAGCCAAGGCACGATACAAGGCGCCGTATTTGACCAGAGCGGGGCCGTGGTTGCCGGCGCCACCATCACCATCAGCGACGTTGCCCGCGGATTCAGCCGGGTTCTAACCACAGACGGCGCGGGCCAATACGTCGCTCCAGCGCTGAACCCCGGCACGTATACCGTTCGGGCGGAAGCCAAAGGCTTCCGCAATGTGGAGCGCGGCGACGTGCTCCTGGAAGTTGGGCAGACCATCCGGATAGACCTTGTCGTGCAGCCGGGCGAGCAAACCCAGACCATCACCGTCACTGGCGAAGTCCCGGCGGTGGACACAAGCGATGCCACCCTGGGCGGCACCGTAACCAACCAATCCATCAGCGAACTGCCGCTGAACGGCCGCAACTTCGAGCGATTGCTGGATTTGCGTCCGGGGAACGTGAGCACACCGGGCGCCGGCACGGGCAGCTCGAATACCAATGGCCGGAGGATCGCGGATAACTCCCTGCGCATGGAAGGAATCATGGGCGTCTCCAACACCACTGGATCCACGATCTTGAACGCCTCCTATCGAGGCGGAGATTCCAGTTCCCTGGTGCCGATCGACGCCATCCAGGAGTTCAATTCCATGCAGAACCCCAAGGCGGAATACGGCTTCAGAGACGGATACGTGATCAACCTGGGGATCAAGTCGGGCACCAACAGCATTCACGGCGCGGCATACGCGTTTGGGCGCGATGCCCAGGCCACCGATGCGGCGAACTTGTTCACGGCGCGGGTGACGCCGGCAAATTTCGAGCAGTTCGGCGGCTCCGCCGGCGGCCCCATCCTGAAGGACAAGCTTTTCTGGTTCGCGAACTTCGAAGGCGTGCGCGACGTCACGGGGAACACGGCCACCACTCAGGCGCCCATCGACATCGCGGACGGGCCCGCGGACCTGGCCAATTGCGCGCCGACAAGCGCCGCACCTTGCCTGAGCATGGTCGACGCATGCATGGCGACAGTTACCGCGGGAAAGGCAATTAACCCGCTCAGCGCTCAATTGGCCGGCATCGTGAACTATACCAATCCGGGGGCGTCCAACTTCTGTGTGCCACAGGCGTCGGTGCTTGCGCCGCTAGGCGCGGGCGGGGTGGAAAACCTTTTTCCGATCAATAACACGAACTCGATTACCTATCTGCAAAGCGGTCCCACGAATTTGCCGCTCAATAATGGAATCTTCAAGGCCGATTACGTTCTCGGCCCGCACCACCACTTGAGCGGCTTGATCTATGTATCGAAGTCCCTCTCCCAAAATCTTGGCTCTACCGAACTGCTGCCGCAGTACTGGACTGCAGGTATCAACGACGGGCAGCAGTACTCCGGGAGCTGGACATGGACTCCGAATTCCACGCTGGTGAACGACTTCCGGCTGGGCTATGTGTTCATCAGAAACCAAACCTTGAACGGCGACGTGAATATGATTCCGGGAAATCCCTGGCCGTCCGGATACAGCATGCCGACAGGCGTGACCAATCCTCTCTATGGCGGCTTGACGACAGTCACGTTCAGCAGCTTCTCGGGTGTTCTGGGAGCCGACGCGCGGACCAGTTCCGGCGGACCGCAGGGCGACGTCGATCTGGTGGACACGGTCTCCTATTTGCGCGGCAGGCATACCTTCAAATTTGGCTTTGAATACCTCAATATCATCTATAACCACGTCAACTACACCAACGCGACCGGCACGGTTCTTTTTTCAAATTTGCAGAACTACCTGCAAGGCACCGTGAATAACGGCTCGATTCCTTTGGGAAATCCCGCGATCATCGCGCGGTCGAACTGGTTTGCGGGATTCGCCCAGGACGACTGGCGGATCAAACAGCGACTGACCTTGAACTTAGGGTTGCGCTACGAGATCTACACGCCGGTGAAAGAGCGCTTCAACTATATCGGCAACTTCGATCCCAATGTGAACCCCACGACTACGCCGGCAATACAAGTGGTCGGGTCAGGTGAACCGCTGCCGTCTTTGTTCAAGACAGGCTTGGGATATCTGGAGCCGCGTTTTGGCTTGGCGTGGGACGTACGCGGCGACGGGAAAACCGTGGTACGAGCGGCGGGAAGCATGTTTGTCGATGGCGCGTCGATGTCCACCGAGTATCCTACGAATCCCTTCGGGGCGAACTTCCCCAGCATCGGCGTGAACACTAGCGGCACGGACCTGAACGCCCATACGTACGCGAATTTCAATCTGACCGGAGCGCAGGTGAAATGGAACACCGCGGCGAATCTGGGGACGGGCGCCTTTATCTTCCCCACCACGAGCGCCGTCACCATTAACGGCACCAACTACACCGGACTGAGCTGCACCTTTGCGACCGAGCCGGGCCTGCCCGCAGGCTTCACGGCCGCACCATGCCAGGCAGGCGCGACGGACCCCAACTTCAGCCAAGGGAAGTCCGTTCAATGGAACGTGGACGTCCAGCGCGCTATTACCAATCGGTTGACCCTCGACGTGGCCTACGTGGGAGTCCACGGCTACAACGAAGAGGTGCTCAAGGATCTTAACCAGCCCGCGATTGGGGCCGGGTGGCCGTTGAACGGCGCAAATGTGGCCACGTGCATCACCGCGCCGACGTATGTCTGCAAACCGAATGCGGCTCTCGAAGTTGGACCATACAGCTCGATATTTCCTTACCTGAGCCAAATCGACGAAGCGACGACGGGCGCATATTCGAACTACAACGCGTTGCAGGCAACGTTGCAGGCGCGCAACTTCCACGGGCTGACGTTCCTGGCCGGGTATACCTACTCGCATACCCTGGACATCGCAGACGCCGGTTCCACGCTCATCATGAACACCTTGCCGTCCGACAGTAATAACATTCGTTCGGATTACGGAAATGCCAGCTACGATCTGCCCAACCGCTTCATTTTTTCGCCGACGTACCAACTGCCGGGCAGAAAATCACCGGGACAAATGCTCCAAGGCTGGTCGGTGAACGCAATCCTGACGCTTCAGTCCGGCGAGGCATACACGATTGCCGATCTGACGAAAACCGATTGGCTGGGAACGAATGAGATCCTCAACACTTCCATTGGCAACGGCTCGTATCAATTCTGGAATTATGTGGGACCAAACAATGCGTTCGCGTACAACACCGCCGCACCGACGAAGCTGATCGGAGCCGCGGCGCTGGCCAATGCCACCTGCCTTGCCGATGCACAGGCTCCCTACGCTCCCGGCAGCACGTATGCCAGTCTTGCCGTCGCCGCGCTCTACAATGCCGGGTGCTTCATGTCCAATGGCGGCGTTTTAACTCCTCCGGCTTACGGAACCTTGGGTGACGCGAGCCGGGGCTCGTTCTTCGGCCCAAATTATCGGAACTTGGATTTTTCCGTGGACAAGCTTTGGAAATTCAAGGAACGGTACAGCGCCGAATTTCGACTCGAATTTTTCAACTTCACCAACCATGGCGACTTCGGCGCCCCGGGCACGGATCCGTCTAAATCATCATTCGGCTACTCCACCGGCACGCCCGATTCAGCGAACTCCGTGCTGGGCTCGGGTGGTCCGCGCCACATCCAGTTTGGCTTGAAGCTGGGCTTCTAGCCAGCCGGCAGCGCGTCGGCTGGAAGGCAATTCGGGGGCGGACACGGCATGTCCGTGACCTTCATTTCCAGAATTAGTCCTCTCTGCACAGCCAAGAGTGGCTGTGCCACTGGCTCCAAATTCTTAATGCACCATAGAGCATCGGTTCGAGCGGAATGTCCACGGATCGGCTGACCCTCGGCTAATCTAACATCAGACTTAAGAGTGGAATTTCGAGCGGCCTCGCGCTCGGGACGCGAGGCGGCTTTCGTATTTTGGGAGCAAAGATGCAAATCGTGAGCGAAATCGATGCGCCCGCGCAAAGCGGAGGCTCGCGGACTGGCACCCAGCGGCGAATCGGCCGACTCTCCCAAATCCTGGAGTCGGAACCGGCTCGGCTCGCTGCGCTCGTGGCCCTTTACTCTTTTCTGGCGGTCTTGTTTCTCCGGGCGTTTTACATCGCCGACCCAGACATTTGGTGGCACCTGCGCACGGGAGACTGGATCCTGGCACATCGCGCGGTGCCCACTACAGATCCGTTCTCCACGTACGGGATGGGCAAGCCGTGGGTAGAATATAGCTGGCTCTTCGACGTAATCAGCGCGGCGGCGTTCGCGCGCCTGGGCTTCCTGTCCATCGCCTTGTACGAAGTTGTGGTTCGATTGGCTCTTTCCCTGGCGCTTTTTCACCTCGTGCGAGGGCTTTTCGGGGGATTCTGGCGCGCCGTGGCGCTCACCGCGGTGGCCCTTTATGCCATGACGGTGATCCTCGGGCCACGCCCGGGAATGCTCAGCATCCTCTTCGTCATTCTTACCTTTGACATTCTGCTTTCTGCCCGGCGCACGGGACGTGCAGCGAGGCTTTGGCTGTTGCCGCCGATATTCGTGGTGTGGGCCAATTGGCATATTCAATTCGTGGATGGCTTGTTTGTGCTTGGCGTCTTCGCCTGTGAACCGCTGCTCGACGCGCTATTTCGCTATCGGCCGCCGGGGGCCGCAGGCGCAAGGCCAAATTACTCTCGAAACTACCTGCCGCCGAAGCAGGTTTGGCTGGTTTTCGCTTCGAGCGCGTTGGCTACGCTCCTGAACCCCTACGGAGCGCGGCTCTATTCCACGGTTTCGTTTTACATGCGCCAGACGGGCACCTACGACGCGATCAGCGAACTCAAGGCCATGAGCTTCCGCCAGCCGCAGCATTTTCTGGCTTTGCTGCTGGCGCTTGCCGCGGCGCTGGCCATTGGATGGCGGCGCGATGCAAAGCCACTGTGGCTGATTTTCCTGGCTGCGGCGTCGATGATGGCTTTTCGCTCCGTGCGCGAGGTCTGGTTCCTGGCAGTGGTGGCGGCCTGCGTGATCGCCGACGGCTGGGATCGGGGGCGCTCCGGCGGTTCGTCCTGGGCTCCCGCCGCGGTTTCCAAGCGGATGCGGCTGGCCGCGGTGGTCTGTGTACTCGCGGTGTTAGCCGTCTGCTACAGCCGCTACGGGATTTCCAATGATGCGCTGGCGGTCAACGTGGCGGGAGAATTTCCGGAGGAGGCTTCCTGGTTCGTGGAACACAACCACCTCCCGGGGCCCCTTCTCAACGACCTGAGCTGGGGCGGATTCTTAATTTGGCGGCTTCCGCAACTGCCGGTGGCCATCGACGGCCGGAACAATATTCACGGGCAGGATCGCATCCAGGAGTTTTCCGACCTGTGGACGGGCAAGCCGGGGTGGGACTCGAACCCCGATCTCGTCCGCGCGAACACAGTTATAACTCCGAGGGTATCGGCCATCGCGGCGTTGCTGCGCACCGACCCAAGATTTCAAGTGGCTTTCGAGGACGCGCAATCGGTGGTCTTCGAGCGCCGTTAGCTGAAAGCCGGCGTGAAACTTCAAGCCGTTTAGCGTTGCGCCCCGCTGTGCGCTCGCTTCGCTCCAAAAAAGCCTCTCTTAAACTCGTCCTCCTCAACCTCAAACCATTCCAGTTCGAAAATGGAGACAGAAAACTGCCGGCCGCACGCCGGGCACATTAGGTTGAGGCCGTCAGCCTCCCGGTTGAAGCGTTGCTCTCCCTTTTGTGCCGAGGCTTCGCTTGAAAGGATCACCTTGGCTCGGCAATCGAGGCTGTCGCATGTAACACAGGGCTCTAAGTGTGAATCGGCTCGCACGGAACAAGTTTAGTTCCGCACTTATTGCCAGCGGATTACAAAATTATTGCGCCTTGTTGAGTTTCGCTGCGTTTTTTCCATGGCACGTCCGCGTTCTTTGAATTGGACCTCGACGATTTTCGTGTGCCATCGTAAACGAGTATTACTAGTCACCGGGAACGGCAAAGTTCCCGGTGGAGTGTGAGGCTCATGGGTCCCAATCATTCGGCTCGAATAGCTCATTTCCAAACGGTATGGCTCTCTTCGAATATGACGCGATTCAGCAAACTCCCCATTCACTCGATGCGAAGATTCTTGCCTGCGGTGTGGTTACTCAGTGCGGCAATTCCAACGCTCGCGCACGCACAGACCGTGTTCCATTTTTCCGAGGAGGTACATTGGGGCAACGCGGTTCTGCCTCCTGGCGACTATGTCATCACTTCCCTGGATGTAAGGAGCACTGCGGCGGCTCGCGGGTTTGCGCAATCCGACCGCGACTCTGCATCCTCCACTGCGGGGGAAATCGATCATCAAGAAGCCGCTGGCGGCAATTCCACTCCCGCGAATGGCCGCTTGTTCCCCGTCCGCAATCCTCGCAACCAAGCCATGCCCTACGCCCAGGCTGAAACGATCTATCTCTCGGCGTGCCGAGTAGTCGAACAGGAGTTCCGCCGGACTGAACCTCTTCGGCCACGGTTGACGCTGGTTCTAGGAGCGAATCGGGACGCCCTGTACTACCCAAATCGCGAAATACAACTCAAGAAATGGAATGACTACCGGTTCGCGCAAGGGGTTGTGCTCCTGGCTGTAGAAGACATGCTGCCCAAGGATAAGCAAATCTTACTTACCAAGCTCGCCGTGCTGGAAGCGGAATCGACGGTGGATGTGCGCGAATTGAGGGGCGGCCGAGGCCTGCTGAACGCCGGGCCCCGGAATTAGCGGCTTAAACGGCTATAGGTCTCTCCACAACTCTAGCTGGGCCGCTTCGGCCCTCCACGTCAATTGCTGGCCGCGGAATCAGATACCGCGCAACTCAGGTGCCGCAACTCTCTCCAAGACGCAACGAAACAGCGCATCGGCTTGAGCGAGTTGCACTTGGAAGCGATGCCGCGTAACATGGAAAAAACTTAGGAACTGCCTTTAGGCCCGTAGCTCAGTTGGTTAGAGCGCTACCTTGACACGGTAGAGGTCTGGAGTTCGAGTCTCCACGGGCCTACCATTATTTTGAGCGAGTTACAGGTTTACTTCTTCCTTCGCCAACCCGAGATTCAACCCGAGGTCGCCGCATTCCTGAAGCGGTCTTGCGCTTCCCTCGGATCTTGATTGCATCCAAGTACAAACCTTGGGCCTCAAGCTGACTGCTGTTAACGGGATGAATGTAACGAGCGGTGGTCTGCTGCTTCGAATGACGGAGCATTGTCTGAATGACCGAAGGGTGAACGTCGTTTGAGCCAAAGAAAGTCGCCAAGCTGTGCCGAAGGTTGTGCCAGCCAAATCGGGAGTTGTCATCCTCAGAAATGACACCCACCTCGACCGCAGCCGGGCGCAGATACTTCTTGCCACAAGTTGACGCCGACCGTGGTATCCGCCCCTTTTCACGGACAGAAGCAAACACCCAGTCCGAGTCTTTGCTGTAGACGGACTCTTTTCGCCAATCATTCAAATAATCGAACAACGCCGGATGCATTGCGACGGGCTTCATCGAACCGGCGGTCTTGCCATCGGTCAATCTGCCCTTGCTCCAAGCTCTTTGCACGAGAATCTGATTGCTGGCGGGGTCGAGGTCGATCCACTTCAATGCAAAACACTCTTCGGGCCGAAGAGCAGTTGCAGCGTGAACGAGTGCGAGCGTCCACTCCAGCTTGGTCTCAGGCTTGTCTAGCTCATGCAGAATGGCCACCATCTGTTCAGGGCTGACAACTTTCGCTTCGTAATTCGACTGCGTCTTGCAGCGTACCCCGCCGAACTTTGGTGAACGGAATGGGTTGTAGACCATTTCAGGGGAAATCAAATCGCGTCGCTGAGCATGGGAATATACTTGGCTCATGACTGAATTGATCTTGTCGATGGTTCCCCACTTGAGCGGTTTACCCCTCCACCGGGGGGGTCGTTGCTAGGTCTTCAAACCAAGCCTCGACCTCGGGCGGTTTGATACCCATCGCCAAGCGATCACTCCAACGCGGTAGCACGTACCTGTCAAGGTTATGCTCATCACGGTCGGCGGTTTCAAGAGCCTTCTTGCCGATGATGCCCTCCTTTCTTCTCAAAGCGTGGAGCCGCCAGTGCTCTGCAATGTCTCTCACGGTCGGCTCGGGGCCGATTGGATTGTCCAGATGTTTTTCAAGACCGAGGCTCCCCACTTCCATCCACGCGGCTCGCTCATCCGAGAAATCGGAAACGAGTCCAATAACTTTGGAATTCTCGACACGTTTCCCGTCTGATGCTCGCGTAACTTGAAAGCAGTAAAGCCACGTCATACCCGCTGCGTACTTCCTCTTTCGTAACCATCCCCCTGAATCTTAGCCATTAGCGTTTTCTCCTCGCTGGATGGCTACTGGGGACTGCCGACCGGGAGTCTACAGTATGTGCGACGCTGTCCGCCAGTTCTGATAGCCGGAACCGCCAGACGCGCCTCTTGCCAGCGCCGATTGGGTATCCGGGGACGATATTGGCGCGAGCAAGTTCCAAGAGTTGCCTCGGGCGAATAGAGAGAAACTCCGCCGCCCGCGTGGCATCAACGAATGGCTCGGGTTGGGTGAACGCATCTGACATCATGGCTCCTGATTACGGCGCAAACCTCTCGGTCGGAGACCTTGATCGCCGACCTCATTACTAAATACCGAGGTCCTTCAATCTTCGGAATGGGAGTTCCCGTGCCCCCCTCGCCACGAAGCGCCGGAACCTAGAAGGAGGTGGATATGAAAGGTGATCGGGTCTCCTCGAAACCCGTTTCCATCTTCTTCAGTTAGAGCGCAGATGCACCGAGGATGAAACAGAGTTCGCTGAGCGGGTTTAGCGAAACATGAAAATCGGTTAACTGGGCCTCCCTCGGCGAATGCCCGCGGGTTTCGGGGTCGAGAGAACAATCCGGTAGAGGCAGCTGGAAGTTGCAGCCGCCTTCTTTTTTCGGGAGGATAATTGTCTAACGGGTCCATTCGCGCTGGATGGCGGGACAAGGTTTACCGTCGTGTCCTTTCGCCCTATGTGGCGCTTGATTTCGACGCGAAGCCTCTCTCGTTGTTCTTGTACCTTTGCTCGCGCCTGCTCACTGCGTAATAGAGCAGGGCTCAGAGTATTCAACTTGTTGTTCAAACCGACGAGAACGGTGAAGCTCGGAAGTTTTACGCCGGGCTGGCGACTCCGGCGCGCATAGGAATGGAGGCCACCGGATACGCGCAGTGGTTCGAACGGATGCTCGCCGAGCAAGGGCATCAGTTGTGGGTAGGAGATGCGGCGGAGATCCGTGCGGCCATGGTGCGGAAGCAGAAGAGTGACTCGCGTGATGCTTGCCATATTCTGGACCTGCTGCTCAGAGACAAGTTTCCGCGGATCTGGATTCCGTCCACGGAGGAGCGGGACGTGCGACAACTGCTGCGGCACCGATTTAAATTGGTCTGCATGCGAACTTCCTTGAAGAACCAATTGCATGCCATGGCCATGGGCCAGGGCATCTGCCGAAAGAAGAAGCTGTGGACGGTTGTGGGGCGCAAGGAACTAGAGGGTCTGTCCCTGGGTCCCTGGGCCAGTCGTCGCAGGCAGCAGCTGTTAGAGATGCTGGACCAGCTCAAGCCTGTAATCGATGAATTGGATCGAGCCGTGATCCAGGAAGCAGCGAAGCGCCCCGCGGCCGTGCGTTTGATGACACAGCCAGGAGTGGGGCCGGTGACAGCACTGGCGTTCGTACTGACGATTGGGCCAGTCAGCCGTTTCCAGAGAAGCAAGCAGGTGGTGAGTTACCTGGGTTTGAATCCTACTGAAGAGAGCAGTGGCGGCAGGCAACGGTTGGGTTCGATCAGTAAGCAAGGCAACTCCATGGTGCGGTTTTTGCTGGTCGAAGCAGCCCAGACGGCCTCGCTCCACGATCCGGAATTGCGGCGGGACTATCAGCGATTGAAGTTCCGCCGCGGCCGTGGGGTGGCCAAGGTAGCCATCGCACGAAAGTTGGCGGTGCGGCTGTATGGGAAGCTGCGTGAAGCAGCGCAGCCCGTGCCGCCGGCTCCCATGCAGGGCAGCCCGGCAGTTTCCGTGGTAGGTGAAAGCCTATCGTGTTTTTGATTGAGCGCCCTGCCTCCTCTGGAAAGAGACGGAGGAGTTCGAACAGGTGAATCATGGTCCGTGGTTGAGGATCGCATAGATGGTTGGTGGGAAGCTGACTTCCCCCGCAGGATTCAAAGAGAGGAGTCTTGGTCAGACGCCGCAAAGGAATCCCGGGTAAGGACGAAGCTTCGCTTCGTCCAGACGCCATGGTAGCGAGCCGTCCGCAGCGTCAAGGGTCTGGCGATGAACGGTCCGACAAAAACGGTCGGACCGCCCTGGACGCCGCTCCCGGCTCGCAAAAGTAAGGGTGTGCTTGAAAAAGTTCTTGACGACGCCGACGCCGTTATAGACGGAAACTGCGATTTTCGACCTGGAGCCAGTTTCCGAAATCAAGACCACTTATCAAGACCTGGGTGAAACCACGAGCCGATTCGGCCCGAACCGCCTATTTGCGAAACAGAGCTTTGTGGCCGGTACGCAAGCAGTGATTGCCCATTTTGCGAAACGCATCACGAATTCTAGGTGTGCGACATTCTGTATCCGCTCCTAGGCGAAACCGAAACTTGCCCATGACCTCTTCGACCTGCTCCGGGTCTTCCTCTGTTCCACCGAGCACTCCGAATATCGCCTCGTAATCGACCCGCAATTCATCTCTGAGCTTCGGGGACGCCTGAAGTTCCGCGAAGGCACCCCTAAAGCCGGTCCAGGTCATCGAGGGAATCACGGCAGGAGGTTCTCATGTGAAGTTCTTCTTTGACGACCAGTCCGGGCTTTTGGTACGGGAGGTGCGCTACTCCGCCACACCGGTCGGGATTAATCCGACACGCATCGAATACTCCGATTACCGCGTGGTCTCGGGAGTCAAAATACCATTCAAGTACACTGTCACCTGGACGGTCAGTCGACCACTGAATTGACCGAAGTACAACCGACCGCTCCGGTTAGCGCAGCGAGGTTCGCCAAACCGGCCCCGCCACGTTGAGGTCATGTTTTAGAAGAACCGCGTTCGTCCGCCCCCCCCCGAAACTGATGCACCTGCCGAGTGCGCTGAGGACCAAGAGAATGACTGCCAACTACTAAACGGAGGAAAAGGATGAGGCTGGATTCCCGCAGGATTCTAGGTGCCATGGCGATGACTATGACATCCCTTTTAAGTCTTGTATCTGCATGCGCCCAAATAGGTCCACGGCGAGTTACTGAGCTGACTGCGGACGACAAACCATTGATGGCAGAAGACATTTTCAAAAACGTGCAACTGCTCAAAGGCATGACCGTGAAGGAATTCATGGACACCATGGGATTCTTTTCCGCCGCCACCGGCATGAATTGCATCGATTGCCATGCTACAGAAAGCGCCGCCAACGTGGGCGGATATGCCGTAGACACGCCGCTGAAGCAGACTGCGCGCAAGATGCTGATCATGGTGAACGCGCTTAATCAGAGCAACTTCGGCGGGCACCGCAGGGTGACCTGCTACACCTGCCATCGCGCCACCGACCAACCGGAAGCCATTCCCAGCCTGTTAGATCAGTACAGCGTTGCTCCCGACGATCCGAACCGAGTGGAAATCGTAGGCAAGGGTGGCGTGCAGCCGGCGAACCAAGTATCGGCCGATAAAATTCTGGACAAGTACTTCCAGGCGATTGGCGGAGCGACACAGCTTGCCAAGCTCACCAGCTTCACCGCCAAAGGGACTTACGAGGGGTTCGACAGCCTTCATGAAAAAGTTCGTTTCGAAATGTTTGCCAAGGCGCCCGATCAGCTCACTACCGTCATCCACGCGCAGTCGGGAGACAGCGTTAGTACTTACGACGGCACTCACGGCTGGGTTGCTGCGGCAGACAAACTGATGCGCGTGCTGCCGCTTTCCGGAGGAGATTTGGTAGGCGCCACAATTGACGGCGCTATCTCTTTTCCGGCGCAGATCAAGCAGGAGTTCAAGTGGCGTACGGGGTTCCCATCGGTCAGCATTGACGACCGACCGGTCGAAGTCATCCAGGAGGTCAGCGGCGGCGACATCGGCAACTTGCCGAAGTAGTCTTCCTAGCAGTCCGCCTGATGAGCGTTCCCGTTTCGGTAGCTTGGACCTCGTAACAGCGCCATTTCTCGGCGCCGCGCGCTCGTTCTCGACTGCTTCCAAGTGGTACGAGAAAATCTCAGGCTGCCTTTGAAAGCGTCTGCTCCTCATTCTCTGGGTGATGCACCACCGCTACTGTGACTGCTGGGCGGCTTCTGGAGCGATGCCGCCCCTCCTGCACGAAATGAAAGAGGGCGTAGAGCATGAAGCCTATGCCAGCGCCGGTTAAACCTATAAAGACCTTGGTACCCATTTCGGCCCCCGTACTCAGGTTTATTTATGCTTGTGTTTAGGTTTTAGGTCTGTGACTTGGCTCACAGCGTGATTCTGAGGCAGGAGCCATGATTATGCCGTCGGAAGGCTTAAGAAGGACGGTCATGCTAGCCCTAGTTTTCGTAATTGGACGTGCAACGCCCACACCTTCGTATCCCTCGGGGCCTGTGCGGCCACGGCTCTCAGCGCTTCGTCGGAAAATTTAGAATCATCGATCGCCAACTGTCGGCGCCCCACGATCTCGATTCGTGTTCGCCAATCGTAAGCTATATTGCGTGCCCTGGCTCCCCACTGGTCCGGTGTGCCAGACTTCCTCGCAGTATTCCAGGACAGCGCGGTCGGAGGAGAACTTGCCGATACGTGCAGTGTTGAGAATCGACATTCGGTTCCATCGATCGTTATCGCGGAACACTTGGCTGACCCGTGTTTGGCAATCGATATATGCTGGATAATCCGCGAGCAGCATGTATTCGTCGTAGTTCAAGAGATTGTCCACCAGAGGGCGGAACAGATTGGTATCGCCGCGCGAGAATTGCCCAGAGACTAGCCCGTCCAATACTTCGCGCAGATCTCCATTCCCCTCGTAGTAATCCCTGGGATTGTAGCTGCTCGCCTTCAGCGATTGGATCTTCTCTGTTGTAAGGCCGAAGAGAAAGAAATTCTCAGCTCCGACCTGCTCCCTAATTTCTATATTTGCGCCATCCAGCGTCCCGATGGTCAATGCTCCGTTCATCGCGAATTTCATGCAACCGGTTCCCGAAGCCTCTTTTCCGGCCGTAGAAATTTGCTCAGACAGGTCGGCCGCCGGATACACTCTCTGGCCTAGGGAGACGTTGAAATTAGGAAGAAAGACAACCTTGAGTCGCCCGTTGACCTTGGCATCGTTGTTCACAACTTCCGCCACTGAGTTGATAAGCTTGATAATCAGCTTTGCCATGAAATAGCCCGGGGCAGCCTTTCCAGCAAAAACGAAAGTGCGAGGCGTCACCTCGACTTTTGGGTCCCTCTGGATTCGGTTGTAAAGCGTCATGATGTGCAGCACATTCAAATGTTGGCGTTTATACTCATGCAATCGTTTAACCTGGATGTCAAACATGGATTTCGGGTCTACAGTGATGCCCGTTTCCGCAAGAATGTAGGAGGCCAGTTCGCTTTTCGTCTCCTCTTTCGCCTGTCTCCATTCTTCGCGGAATGCCAAGTCATTCGCGTACGATTCAAGGTTCCGCAACTCGTCGAGCTGTGTCACCCAGCTTGAACCGATCCGGCCCGTTATGAGTTTGGCCAGTCGGGGATTGCTTAGGAGCAACCAGCGCCGCGGGGTAACGCCATTGGTCTTGTTAATGAAACGGTCGGGATACATTTCACAAAAGTCGTGAAGTACACCGCCTTTGAGGAGTTCGGTGTGGAGAGCCGAGACTCCGTTGATGGCGTGACTGCCCACTACGGCGAGATTAGCCATCCGCACATATCTCTCAGCCGTCTCGTCAATCAGCGACATCCGGCGCACGTAGTCTTCATTTCCAGGATACTTGGCGCGGACCTCGTCCAGGAAGCGCCGATTGATCTCGTAGATAATCTCCAGATGCCTCGGCAACATGCTGGAAAACATGGGCAGGGACCAGCGCTCCAACGCTTCAGGCAGCAGCGTATGGTTCGTGTATCCGAAGGTGTTCCAGGTGATCTCCCAGGCAGACTCCCAGGCCATGGCGTGCTCATCCATCAGCAGTCGCATCAACTCTGCCACCCCGATGGAGGGGTGAGTATCATTCAATTGGATCGCCCATTTCTTGTCTAAATCTTGCAGCTTGCGTCCCTGGCGTATGTGAAGGTGAATAATGTGCTGCAAAGAACAGGAAACGAAGAAAAATTGCTGCGCGAGCCGTAGGTGCTTGCCTTGGCTCCCTTCATCGTTGGGGTAGAGAACCTTCGAGATAGTTTCGGAGGCTATCTTCTCGCGCACGGCGCCGACGTAATCGCCTACATTAAATCTTTCGAAGTCGAGGGATTCCGTCGCTTCGGCACTCCACAACCGCAGTGTATTCGCGATGTTTGTGCGGAAACCTGAGATCGGTGTGTCATAGGGTACGCCCTTGACGACATGACCTGGTATCCAGCGTACCCGGTAACGGCCCTGATCGTCGGTATACGGCTCTGTGTGGCCGCCGAACTTCACTACGAACGGGTGGTCGGAACGAGAAATCTCCCACGGATTACCGAATTGCAGCCACTTGTCCGTGAGCTCTGTCTGCCAGCCGTCACTGATTGCTTGGTTAAAGACGCCAAACTCGTAGCGGATTCCGTAACCGATCGCGGGAATCCCAAGTGTGGACAGAGAATCGAGAAAACAAGAAGCCAGCCGGCCCAAACCGCCATTGCCCAGGCCTGGTTCGGGTTCCTCTTCCACTAGTTCCCGCAGATCTAACCCCAGCTCTGCCATAGCGTGGTCGGCCTGATCGTAAATTCCAAGATTGACTAGATTGTTCTCCAAGTGTGGCCCCGGTAAGAACTCAGCTGACAAGTAACACACCGCGCGGACGTCTTCTTTTCTGTAGGTTTGCATCGCATTGATCCAACGTTCCATGAGACGGTCACGGACCGTATACGCCAGAGCTATGTAAGAGTCACGCCGATTCGCGATGGCCGGATACCTGCCAACGGTGTAATACAAATTGTCCATGAAGGCCCGCTTGAGGGCTTCGACGCTTGACCCTATGAGGCTCTCTCCTGGGATAACTCGATCAGGCCGCTCTCGGCTCGTCTTGGCTACCTGATCCATGTGTGCCTCCATACTCAAGCAGGCGCAGAGGAAATCTAATCTTCCTCGATTGCGATCGGTAATCGTATAGCCGATGGCGTGCGGGTGTATACTCCGGAGCCTCGTCGAACATCTTCCCACGCCCGCCATGGGCGATCCTTGCACCGGCCGTTGTCGCGGCACGAGACGGTCGGTTGTAAGGTACAGATTCGGTGCACTCGCGGTTCGCGCCCAGCAGCAACGCGAGTCGATAGAATTGCACGCCTAGATCTGGCCCGCACGCCCTTGCAAACCCGCCACCTAACTATCTTCCCATTTTTGCGAACTTCCTGACTATATCCTGGGAAATCCTCAGGGAACTCCCGGACTGATGCCGTTTAAGACGAGGGCGTGCATCTTCTATGCTGTGCTGATGCGTTTGTTCCGATCTGTTCGGGATAACCTTCCTGCCGTTTTCTGAGAGATCGATGCAAGGCGCAAAAGCTTATCGAGTTCACGGTCTTTGGCGGGCACCTCCGCTGACGAGTGTTTGCGAAGACGAGTCTTGGGCTGGGCTGCCATAGTGTCTTAGTCGTGTTGCTTAGGCTCTCTTCTCGATTTGCCACTTATGCGTGGCGGGATCGAAGCCTGACCCATCGAATCGGTCATGATGGGCGACTTCCGGAAGCGGCGCATTTTCTGAGCCGCCGATTTCACGGATGCGCATATTGCGCCCCGTTCGGCAGGTGACCTGAAATATGTGTCCGTTGGGCGAAGTCACTCTAAAGGTTCCGTCCTCATTCCGCAGAGCTTCTGCCGGATTATCGACTTCACGTCTTGTCTCTCGAACCATAATGCCTCCGAATTTGAGGGCGGCGTAGCAACTCGGCCACGACGGTTCACTGATAACCGTGACGCCTAATTGTCTCTAGTCTAAGCAGCTCCCCTGGCCAGCACGATCTGAGGCACTCGGCCCTGGTCGATGGCCCGGTAGGTTTTCACGACTTCCTCGATAGACAGTTCCGGCCGTTTGCCGATCCCAGGTGCTTCCGCTCGTAAGAGAAGGTCGTCGATGGAGATCACACCTGCGAGCGTTCCGTTTGCTCCAATCACGGGTAGCCGCCGCACTACTCCTTCCTGCATCAACTGTAGTGCGATATGAACATCATCATCAGGCGAACACGCGAACAGCCCGTTCGACATCACTTCACCGACCGTGATGTCTCCAGGAAGACGATTGCGAGTCCCCAGAGCTATGGAAACGTCCCGATCCGTGACTACTCCGGCGATCTTGCCGTTTGGTCCCATAACAGGAAGAAATCCGCAGTTCCCAACCCACATGAGTTCCGTTGCGGATCCGAGATTCGTGTCGACCTGGCAGTAGTAAGCGGTCCCCGTCATTGCATCTTTCACTTTCATTGATTTCTCCTTCTCTTGACTTCGTTGTCTGGGGTTTCGGCCCCCCGATCACATCGGCCGAACATTCTTTTACTTGGTCTTCTCTGTGAAGACAGTGACGCGCGTCACAGTTCGTTGCATCTATCAACTACCTGGGAAGCTAGGGTGGGCAATCGGAAATGTCAGTTTTACTGCTGCAAACCTATTCTTTCAAGATCGCGCGATCTGGACCGAACAGCTGGCGTGGCGTGCAACAGCCTCGGAAACGCTCCCGAGCAAGAAACGGTCCAAGCCCTTGCGCCCGTGTGAGTCCACCATGATCAAATCGGCATGCCATTCTGCGGCGCAATCAATGATCACTTCCTTCGGATTTCCCTCCTTGATGGCCGTTGTGACCGTGAAGCCTGTATCGCGCAGTCTTTGACTAGCTCGCGCGACCAATCCTTCGGCTTCGGGTTGGCCTGAGCGACCAATGTGCCTATAGCTGTTTGAGAGAATTTCGAGTCATCAATTGCCAGCAGGACTTTCATTGATCCCCTCTTCGTTGCCGTTGCAATTGCCAGCAAACTGAGATCCGGTTTGCGGGGCCGAAGGGAGCTTTATCTGAATTGTAATTAGCTATCATGCAGCAGCCGTTCTTTGGTTCGAATGCGCTGTTTATTTTCTTGGTCGAACTCTTCCTGGGCCTCTATGAAGAACGGACGATACACCGCTGTTAACATCGTCTGGCAAACATCGCACAACAGACCACCCTTCCGTGTGGGAATGCCGCAGTTAGTACACCGGTTCATGGGTCGCCTCCTGCTCGCAAATTATTGCGGGCTGTGCAGAGACATACCGTGTGATTCCCCACCGTTCACGGTGCGCTCAGTCACAATCAATTATCGTGATGCTTCAGGTTCGGAAACCTGAGGCTATTCGTGCACACAATCGACAGTGGCCTATCTCGGTTGTGATCTGCGTCACTGCGCTTTTGATTCTCAAGCTTGAAATTGTGGATGCAGCGCGCTGGCTCTGGGAGATCATTCCAAATCGTCCTGCGTGGTCGATTTTGTCGATTGAGCCCGAGGGCCAGCGCTGCACAAATTCAAAGGGAGGAACAATGGCAGAACGAACGGGAACGGCAATGCAGCGGGCTCAGGAACCAGTGGCAATTACACCAGCGGGGTCACAGAGTCTGCTTGAACGGATGGATGAAGTCTTCAACGAAATCAGCAAGAGGGCCTTTGAAATGTTCGATGGAAACGGTCGCGTATTCGGCCGCGAGCTCGACGATTGGCTCAAGGCGGAAAGGGAAATCCTCCATCCTGTGCAAGTCCGACTTTCAGAATCAGGAGACTCGTTTGAGGTGAAGGCCGAGGTTCCGGGCTTTACCGAGAAAGAACTTGAAATCAGTGCAGAACCGGGCCGCGTGACAATCAGCGGAAAACAGCAAGCAGGAGAAGAAGGGCAAGACAGTCTATTCCGAGACAGGATCCGACGAGATTCTGCGTGTTGTAGAGCTGCCAACCAATATCGATACGGACAAGATCACGGCAACAGTGAAGAATGGCATCCTCACACTAGTCCTGCCGAAAGCAGCCAATGCTCGGACTGTACGCATTCAACCCAAGGCGCAGTGAAAATGCCGAGGTGGACTAGGCCGCGTGCCGGCTGGAACCAGCACGTTCCTTCCGGTCGCGGCCTAATCCGGATTTGCTGGATCACGCTCATATCTCTCATCTGAGAGACGAAAGGGTGCTTTTATGGACCGATTGAAGGGGAAAGTGGCTATTGTCACAGGCAGCGCGATGGGAATTGGGCGTTCTGCGTGCCTGCTGCTGGCGCGTGAGGGAGCAACCGTTGCTGTAACGGACGTTCTGGATGAACCCGGTCGCAAGACAACTCACGAGATCCAAAGTGCCGGCGGCAAGGCGGAGTTCTGGCACCTGGATGTGGCTCAGGAAGCGAACGTCAAGCGCGTATTTGCGGAGATCAAGGCGAAGTTCGGTCGCCTCGATGTACTGGTGAATAATGCCGGGATTTCAGGAGTAAACAAACCCACTCACGAAGTTACCGAAGCGGAGTGGGACACACTGATGGCGGTCAATGTCAAAGGCGCTTTCTTCTGCACCAAACACGTCATCCCGTACCTGAAAGCAGGCGGAGGCGGAAGCATTATCAATCTGTCTTCCATTTACGGCATTGTAGGGGCGGGGGACGTGCCTCCATACCATGCCTCCAAGGGTGCCGTGCGCTTGATGACGAAGAATGACGCCATCATTTATGCGCCCGATAAGATTCGGGTCAATTCGATCCATCCGGGTTTCATCTGGACGGCAATGGTTGAGAATTTCGCCGCAGGCCTCCCCGTCGGGATCGACGAAGCTCGCCAGGCGATGGCAGCGAAACACCCGCTGGGCCATGTTGGCGAGCCGGACGACATTGAGTGGGGAATTGTTTACCTGGCTTCAGATGAATCTAAGTTCATTACCGGCAGCGAAGTCGTGATCGATGGCGGCTATACGGCGCAATAGCAGCATTGACTGAAAAGCCCGACATTGTAACGATCATTTTCTTCATAACAACCGGATAGCGGATTAACCCTAGCAGAATCTGCAAAACACATAGGGGAGTGATTCTGCTCACCGCGCGATGCTCAAGTTATCCGCAACATGGAGTCTGAAAAAGAGCGGTACGGGACGGTTGCCCATGAAGACTACACGAGTATTAGCCACCAGCCTGATAGCGATTGCCTTCCCTGTCTTCAGCAGCCAAACACTGCGAGCTGACGAGACGGAGCGTTTTGGGTTGAGAATGGGGATGGCAAAAGCGGAAGTCATTGCATCCGTCGGCCCGAACGCGGTGGAGAAGGACCTGGGCGATATCTTTTTCCTTGCGACTGCTCCAAAACCGGACGCTAGTTTTGTTAGCTACGTGGTCCTGGTTCCACCCGAAACCGGTGTGACCAAAGTAGTCGCGATTTCAAATGACGTTACGACGAATTCTTCCGGTGAATCGCTCCGAGACAAGTTCAATGAGTTGCGTTCGTCCTTAGAAGCGAATTACGGAAAGGCAGCGCTCGTGTTCGATTTCCTCATCCCAGGAAGCAGTTGGAATGAGCCTAGTGATTGGATGATGGCGTTGCTCAATCACGAACGCATATTTATGGCTAGTTGGGAGCCTGACGAGGAAGGCGTGAGCCTAGCCGAGAAGGCGTGTGCCATTTCTACCGGAACGGGCTACATAATCGTGACATACGAGTTTCCGAATTTCTCACTCTGGAAACAAACGCATGGCGAAGAAGAAGATCACTTCTTCACGCCAGTAACGGTGAATGCGTTGATCGCGGGGACGGATCCTTGAGAAATCAGATAACCTAAAGGCCGGCCTACCTCGCTGCGCAGGTTGGACGGACTGACTCGCTATGCAGCTCATATGTAAAGCCACGGCTCTGGCACCTAGGGCACCTCGGGTAACAGGTCGGAGCTGCGTCCGGGTGCTGCCTAGACTCGCCAGAGATCGGATTTGTATGAAGCGGAACGATGACAGCCCAATGTATTTGCCGCTTGGATAGCACCCTATTAAGACAACCCGAGGGACGCTTAGGAGCCTCCCGGCCGTGACACTGAACCCGTATTCACCCACTCGCCTTCCCGAGCCGCCTGGATCGCTCCCACCGCCCCTCCGTGAGCGCTGATTCGCGTCCGTGAAGCGCCGAGGGCCTAGTGCCCTCGCCGCCGTAGCGGCAGGCCCAAGGCCCGTAACATCCACATTACAGATTGGCCAGCCTGGACTTCAACTCTGTGACACGGGTCACAGCAATGTACCTTTCGATGATGTCTATTTTAAGAGGTACGAACGTGCCGAACGGTAAGCAAAGGAGAATACGATGAAGGTTAAGGACGCGATGGCAAAAACGCCAGTTTTCTGCAGTCCGGAGACGAATCTTGGTGCTGCAGTCGAGATCTTATTGCAACGCAACTGCGGGTTTCTTCCGATTGTAGATGCCAAGCGAAAAGTGCTGGGAGTCATAACGGACCGCGATGTTGCAATCGCCTTGGGCACACGAAATCGGCTTCCAGGGGAAATCACTGCGGCAGAAATCGCTACCCGCAAGGTCGAATCGTGCAAGCCAACCGATGATGTCAGGTGGGCGATCGACATAATGGCGGAAAACAAGGTGCGCCGTCTGGTGGTGGTCAACGAACAGAATCAGCTCGAAGGTGTTCTCTCCATGGACGACGTTGTGCTTTACGCCGAAAACCAGACTACGGGGAAAGCTGAGATTTCGGCCGATGACGTCTTGAGAACCCTGAAGGCGCTGTATTCGCCGCAGTTGTCAGCTCGCGCGGCAGGAGCCGAACATTAGCCGACTGGATACTAGTGAACTCTGTCTTATCCTCGGTCACTGCAGCCCCCTCTTAGGAGGAGAGCAAACTCATGGTGACCCTTTTGACAAATCGTTGCCTATTGGGGAAGCGCGACTTCAACAAATTCCGGTAGCTAGGTATTAATCTTCGGCTTAACCGAGTCTGCTTGACGAGCATCTACGCGTGGGCGAGACTCAAACTCCGACATCCGGCGACCTGGTGGCAGGTTAACTCGATTTCCTGAGCAGGATTGCGAACATCAAGGTCTTGAGGCGACCCATGGAACCCAAAGGACCGACAAAAAGAGGAAAATTCAAGCCCGCTGGAACACCAAAAGCCAAGAAGCGAGAAGCGCCGTTCGACCTTCAGAAAACGGCAGAGAAACGCCAGGGCCGGAGCCAAGAAGGTAGCGAAGCCAACATCGACATTTATAAGTTAGCCAGCAGCTTGAATCTAAGCATGCTGCTAATGGACCGGGAGTTGCGCGTCCGGCGTGTCATCAATGAAATTCCGCCCCCCTTAGCCGTGCCTGATATAAAGGCACACATCGTGGAAGTCATGAACACCCTCAGGCCCATGCTCGTGGAAGTTCGGGGGCCGGATGCTCGCCAGTATGAACTCCAAATTCGCCCCTACTTCAGTGCGGACAAAAGGCTCGAAGGTGCTGTCATCGCAGTCGCAGATATCTCAGAGCTAACCAAACGAACCGCGGATCTGACAGCGGTGCGGGAGACTTTGCGAGGTGAACAAGCCAAGCGCGTAGGTGCGGAGGCGTTTGGGCGCGCAGGAGAGGTGCGGTTTCGAATCGTCGCGGATTCGTTGCCCGAATTGATTTCCTTCGTGGATTCGGAGCAGCACTACCAATTTTGCAACAAGAGCTATGAAAAGAACCTCGGCATCTCGGTGGACGCAATCAAAGGGCGTCCGGTTCGGGAAGTGCTTGGCAAGGCGGTATACAGTACTTTCAAGCCCTTCATCCAGAAGGCCCTCGGCGGTCAATACGCCAGCTACGAGGGTTACGTATCGCACGAGAAGTTTGGGCGGCGGTATCTTCACATTGACTACGTACCCCACAGAAACGAGCACGGAGAAGTAGACGGCTTTTATTCTGTGATCCGGAACTTGACGGAGTTGAAGGAGGCTGAGGAAAAGTTTCGGGCCCTCGTAGAAACCTCGCCGCTGGCCATCATCCTTCACGACGCGAAGGGGAAAATAGCTATTGTAAACTCCGAGGCGGAGCACATCTTTGGATATCGGCGACAAGAGTTGATCGGGCAGCCGTTGGAAATGCTGATGCCGGCTCGTTTCCGGCAAAAACATGTCGGGGAGCGGCAGGCTTACATGCGGAAGCCGAAGGTTCGCCCAATGGGTGCCGTATCGGAACTCTATGCACAGCGAAAAGACGGCTCGGAGTTTCCCGTGGAAATCAGTTTGAGCCCGGTTGAAACTGCGGAAGGCGTCCTTGTTTCCAGTACGATTATTGATATCACTGAGCGCAAGCGACATGAGGAACAGACCCGCTGGGCCGCCGTCCTCGAAGAGCGCGCTCGCATGGCCAGGGATGTCCATGACACGTTGGCCCAGGGCTTCACTGGGATCATTCTAAATCTGGAAGCCGCCGAAGAGGCGTGTGCGGACCTTCCGAAGGAGGCGAGGGATCGTATCGCTCGTGCACGCGACGTGGCGAGATCCAGTCTCGAGGAAGCTCGACGGTCCGTTTTGGCATTATCGAGTCCCTTGCCGGTAAACGACGATTTGATAGGTGCCATCCGTGCACTGGTCGACCACTGCCGCTTGAGCACCAAGACCCAGGTGGAATTGTCGATCCGGGGAAATGCTGGACGCCTTGCTCGGCTCGTCGCGGAAGACCTCCTGCGCATTGTCCAGCAAGCTGTCGACAATGCGCTGAAACATGCCCGCGCCAGCTCCGTCCATATTGAGATCGCCTTCCGTAAGAAAGAAGTTCGACTCCAGATCAAAGACGACGGAAAAGGCTTCGACGTTCGGAAAGCTCGCCGCGGGGTAGGTCTGATCGGCATGCGCGAACGCGCACAGGAAATCGGCGGGAAGTTCACACTGAACAGCAAGCCCGGAAAGGGCACTCGCGTCGAAGTCACGGTTCCACTTCCTCTCAGGCGGCCTCCAGGGGCTTCTCGATGACGAAGAAGGCGCCGTTGGCTCGCAGCAAGCAGATTCGCGTCGCCGTCGCGGATGATCATCCCGTGGTCCGGGAAGGGATCAGTGCATTGGTTAAGTCCCAGAAAGATATGCGGGTTGTGAGCGAAGCGGCAAATGGCCGGCAGGCGCTTCAACTGTTTCTCCGGCACCGCCCCGACGTCCTCCTTCTGGACCTGCGCATGCCTGAGATGAACGGAATGGAAGCCATCCAAGCTATCGTCAAGAAGGCTCCCGAGGCCAAGGTTATCGTCCTCAGTACTTACAGCGGCAATGAAGACATCTACAAGGCATTGCAAGCCGGTGCGAAGGCATATCTGTTGAAGGATTCTCCTCGCGCGCAGTTGCTCGAATCCATTCGGGGTGTGCACAGCGGGCGACTGAGCATACCTTCGGCCATCGGGGCACAGTTGACCGCCCGCATGCAGGCTCCGAAACTGACAGAGCGGGAAACAGACGTCATGAAGCTTATGGCGGCCGGGAAGAGCAACAAGGAGATTGGTGCGTCTCTCGGAGTGACTGAGGGAACGGTTAAGGTCCACATCGGTCGTATCCTCAAGAAGCTGGGCGCTCATGGACGTACGGAGGCAATTCGGATGGCTTTGGAGCGAGGAATTGTGCATCTGAACTCAGATTACGGCATCTGAAGAAGTGGCGTCCGCACGAAGCAGTACTTAACCTTCCGCATATCTTTCCGGTCGCGCCTATGGGTTGTATTACCTAGGTAATACATCGTGCTAGCTCTTTTGCTGAATTGACCTTCACAAGACCCCCGGGATATTTTCCCTCGCGCGGGAGCTTTCCTCCCCGCCTTTCTGTTACCTGCCACACGCAACGGGCCCACATGAGGACCCGCAGAGTGTCAGCCAATCGATGGCTAAATCTACGAGACGGAGGACATCATGACTGCGCAATCAGCTACAGCCATGCAGACGACAAAGGAATCGGTACCTGTGAGGGAGAACGGTGGAGACCTGTTGACACAATTTGACCGGATTTACGACTCAATTGCTCGAAGGGCGTTCGAACTGTTTGAGCGCAATGGCCGCTGGTTCGGCAGTGATCTGGACGATTGGTTCCGCGCCGAATCAGAACTACTGCATCCCCTCCCCCTGGAACTGAAGGAGACCGACGGCGACTTTACGGTCCGCGCCGAAGTGCCGGGTTTCGCACAGAAGGATCTCGAGATTAGTCTGGAGCCGCGCTCTCTGAAGATCGCGGGAAAGCGCGAAACCAAAGAACAGGAGAAGAAAGGCAAGATGATCCGCTCCGAGTTGTGCGCCGATCAAATCTTACGCACCATCGACTTGCCAGCGGACATCGATACTTCCAAAGCCAGTGCCACCCTGAAGAACGGTGTGCTTACAATTAATCTTCCCAAAGCTGCGCATGCGAAGGCGGTACGGATCGAACCCAAAGCGCCCTGAACTGTGGTTCCAACGCCAAGGCGCTAGGGGCCAATTCAAGTCGGATGTCGCTTCTCTCTTGAAGAAGCATATGTGGTCTACGAACTAGTTTGCAGGGCCGAACTGCACGTCGGCGGCCAGCATTGCAATCGCGAACGTGCCGAAGATGCAGCATCGCAGCCGTGCGCTAGGTGAGAATGAAAATGATTCCTGCGAGGCTACTTCAAGTGACTTCTTTGAACATAATGGTGGTTTCACCAAATCTGGAAGTTCAACAAGCCTTTGCCGGTGTCCTGCGTCTGTGGCGGCTGACTCCGATCGTTGCGTGGTCAGTTGGCGAAGCAGAAAAGATTCTGAACCGGCACCCGGTCTCTCTTGTTTTTTACTCGGATGAATTCCCGGGAGACACGGACACGAATGGTTTCATCCAGCGAGCATCTCGGCCGTCGAACAAAGTGCCGGTGGTGGTGGTGTCTCGTCTTGATGACTGGGAGCGCTTTGTCAGTTTCTTGCGACGAGGCGCTCTCGACTATGTACTTTATCCGTTAGTGGCAAGTTAGATCAGCTAACCGCGGATAAACGCACCACGTTTAGCTACGTCCCGGGCAGCGATCTTCAAGTGCAACTCACGAGTTGTTTAGATGAGGAGCAGGCATGGGAATCGTTACAAGGGAAATCTCCCGCAAAGCCCCTCGTCAGGCAGTGCAAGAGGAAACCTGATGCCAAAGGGATCACATGCGAACACCCTATGGTCTCGACTTGAATGAGAGTTGCCCAGCTTACAGATACCGCAGGAGCGGTTTTTTCGGTCAGCTTTCTCATGCCGAACTGAGTGATTTTGAGGCGTTGAAGTCCGTGATCCCCTATCCTACAGGAGCACTTCTCTTTCTCGAGCAGCAGAGGACAAAGGGAATCTACGTGCTCTGCGAAGGGGAGGTGAAACTCTCCGTCAGTTCCAGTGAAGGAAAAAGGCTTCTGATGAGAATCGCTAGGCCCGGCGAGGTCCTCGGCCTATTGTCGGCTTTATCTGGAAGCCTTTATGAAGCGACGGCCGAGACATTGCGTCCTTGCCAAGTCGCTTTCGTTCCCAACAACGTATTTCAGAAGTTTCTGCGAAGGCATCCCAACGTGTTCCGACTCATAGCCGGCCAGTTGGCTTGGCATTACAGGAGTGCGTGCGAACAACTATGCGCGATTGGCTTGGGTGCTTCCGTGTTGGAAAGGGTTGCCCACTTTCTGCTGACGTGGTCTGTAGGGAGAGGAGCACCAAAAGATGGGAACCGGTTCACGTTGTCGCTGAATCACGAGGAGATCGGCGAATGTGTAGGGGCCACCCGCGAATCGGTCACGCGAGCATTGGCTGAATTTAGGAGTCGAGGCGTCATCGACGGCTGCGGGGGAACCCTACAGATACGCAATCGCGCAGCACTCGAGGCGGTTCGTGGCAGCCTAGCGAGTCCAAAGAAGCTGGAGCCCCACTTGGTGCACTTGACGCCACGAACTCGGCCCTCGCATGCACAACACCTTCCAGGGCCATTCTGGAAAAGAGCCGAAAGCGGGCGGAAAAGAGCATGAACGCTCAATGAGGGCGGGCCCAGAGAGTCCCTTTCAAGCACGATCAGAGCCTAGCGTGAACGGGTGGCGCTACCCATATTGCTGCTGAAACGGACGCTGCAAGAATCAACCAGCGAAACCAATGAAAGCCAAAATACCCAAGGCGCTGCTGATCGGTGAAAATCCGCAAGGCTCCTCATATTTGGCAAAGCGCATGCAGAGGCGGGGATGGGAATGCAGCTGCGCAACTTCTTATCAGGAAGCATGCTTGTTGCTCAGGGGCGAAGGCTTCGACCTTGTGCTCAGCCCGATGAGGTTGCGCGGTGCCACCCTTTTCCCTCTGATTGATTTGCTCGAGGGATCCAGGGTTACGCTGTTCTATTCCCATGTAGTGGAACAGGGTTGCTGGTGGTTACCTGCACTCCGGCACGGTGAGAGGTGCTTTGGATCGTGTGCCCTTCGCCCCAGCGAGTTTGTCTCTGTGCTCGACGAGACAATTGCGGAAATCCGGTTCGATTGGCGCGTGGCGCGCAATGTACAACAATCTCCGGTCGACCAAGCCGCGCCTTCAGTCTCGGTGATACCTTCTTCGCCACGAGAATCACTACCTGCTGGCCCTTCGCGCGCGAAGGCTGCAGCAGAAATGAAGCATACAGCGTAGAAGAAGATTGCTCGCTGAATTCGAGAGGTTTTTGGACCCATCCGCACCATCGACGATGGCGATTTGGCGCTGGCCACGCTCCGTTAATTCAGTCACAAGTCCAGCTATGCGAAAGTCAGATGCTCCCTTCTTTTCTTTCACATTCGCGGAGCCATTTTGGTCTGAAATCTTGAAATGTGATGGAGGCAGACATGGCTGGCACGGGAAAAGCAAAGGCCAAAGGCGACAGATTGGAAGCAGAAGAGGAATTACGGGAAAAAATGGAGTTACGGGAAGAGGAGCGTCTCACGGACGAGCGAATCGAACAACAAGATGTAAATCAAGGTATGGATACGGGGACACACTCTTCTGCACATCGTGGGGTCAATTGGAGTCCCTCGTACCGGATGAGGCCGAAGATTGAGTCAGCATCCCCAACGAAAAAGCAGATTGAGGCCCGTGCTTACGAGCTTTATCTGCAACGCGGCTGCAAAAATGGCCATGACGTTGAGGATTGGCTCACCGCAGAAAGGGAATTGAAGCAGCGATAATCGGAAGAATCTCGCTCCTCCAAGTGAATCAAAACCATTTTCACAACTAGGGTTAGAGCGGAGCGCCGCGCTGCGCGAAAGCTGTGAGAGATAGGGCAAGGGCGATGACGAGCGCAAAGGAAAGACGTTCCCTCATTTCTTCTACCCCCCGCGAAGCTAGTTCGCTTCTCGATGCATAATTTACTTCAAGCGCCTCCCGGGAACGCATCGTTTCGAGCAGAATCCTACTTTTGCTGAAGAGACTCGACGTATACCGTTAGATTGTGTATGCGGAGCTTGATTGCTGATTCGTCTCGGTTCTTGCTCCGGAAGACGTCTCCCCACATTGGCATGTCACGAGACCCATGGGCAGCGATAAATTCGTCTCCCAAAATGACATTGGAAACGATGAACGTTGGGAACTTGCCTCCATTCTTCTTACTGAGTTGGGTCAAGTCAGGAGGCTGCTTCGCCAATGCTGGAGCGGCGGGCCCGTTGCCCTTGCCGTCGACTCCGTGACAGACAGCACAATATGTGCCAAACATCTCGGCACCCGAGGTGATCGAAGTGTTCTCGGGAGGTACTCGTTTTATTTCCGCCTTCTGTTGTGCCGTAACCGAAGGCGCGGTGGCCAAAATTGTGAATAACGCGAACGCAACTAGTTTATCGAGCACAGATCGTTCTCACACTGATGAGATTTCGACCTCAGATACGTCATTTGGCCTGCACAGACTTGAGATATTGAATCAGGTCGCGGGCATTCGTGTCTGCAAAGCTCCGTCCCCAGACGGGCATACCGCTGGTGCCGTGAGCGGGCAGGCTGACGCCCTGGATCAGCACTTTCTTCACGTAGTCCGCGGGGAACTTCCCCTTGTTACGTTTAGCCAGAGTCGTCAGATCGGCTGGCGGCTCTTTGAGTCCCGCCGCGGGACCGTGCCCCTTGGCGTCGTCTCCGTGACAGGAGGCGCAATAGGAGCTGTACCACTGCTTGCCGGGCAGTTCCGTCGGGGCTTTTTCGACCTTCTGCTGGTTTTGTTGCGCCGTCCCCACCGAAGTGACAAAAAGCAACGCTCCTAACAATAGGCCGTAACATCCTGCGAACCTAAACATTGTGGCCCCTCCGCCAGGCGCTCCCAAGACAAGACCTCAACCGCGACGATAAGACACTCAGCAAAAAAGCCCCGCGCCAAGTGGACAGCGGGGGCCATATCGCATCGGCAACGTTTTGACGCCCGGCAACTCTTCCGCGTTACTCAATGTACTGACGGATCATGACGCTTGCGACGGCTCCGTGGCATCGCCCGCAATATCGGTCTCCACACTGAAGTATGTCACGTATTTGTATATTTATTCTTCTCGGGGCCCGCTCTTTGTTCCCGACAAACAAGGACAGCAATTGTTGCCGGAGCGATGGCCGCCGCTGCGACTCCTGCAGGGGCCTTATAACGGCTGGGTTGTTGGCCGGATTCTCGCGCAAATGTACACGGGGCCGTGTCTCAGGCCGCCGATGTTAATCAATGCTCGGCCTGCCGAAACATCGACGCAACAGCATTACGTATCTACGCATCTGAACAGATATGACAACTAATTACATGACGACGGGAAATAAGTGCAAAGTGAAAGACGACCTTGTGAATCAACTCGTCGCTTTGAACAACAAGTTGAATACTCTGAGCCCTGCTCTATTACGCAGTGAGCAGGTGCGAGCGAAGGTACAAGAACAACGAGAGAGGCTTTACGTCGAAATTAAGCGCCATAGAGCGAAATTACATGACGGCAAACCCTGTCCCGCCATCCAGCGCGAACGGACCCCGTATCCTGCTGGTCGCTTCTGAGTGCCTAGGTCGTCCTGGTTCTCGCAAAGTGGCTTTTTGCCGGTGAATTATCTTCTGCTCGCCACTGTCTCTCACGAGCTTGCCTAGGCGGGCATTTTCATGGACTCGCCTTCCACGCTGGGAAGGTGCCCTTCCCGAGCGCTTTTGACAAATCCTACGAATCTGCGCGCAAGCTCCTGAATCTGGCTCGCATTGCGCTGTTGGATGGCTCGTGCCGGAATCAGCGCGCTGCCAATCCCCAACCCCATCGCGCCGGCGAGGATATATTTTGAAGCGGTTGTTTGATCCACACCGCCTGCGGCGATCAGAGGAATATGTGGAAACATTTTATGAAGAGATGCAATGTAGGTCTCTCCGCCAATACATGCACAGGGCACGACCTTAATAAAGTCGCATCCGGATTCCCATGCTGTGATGACTTCGCCAGGGGTGAGGGCTCCGGGGAATACGACTACTCCTTTTGTTGCGGCAAATTCAACTAGCGCCCGGCTCGGCCCATCACTTGTCAGAAACTGGGCCCCGGCATCCAAACAGCTTCGAGCCGTTTCCACATTCAACACGCTTCCCGCCCCGACAATTAGTTGTGGATGTTTCTTTACCAAATGGGAGATCACTTCCGTCTCTCCAGGAACCGTCTCTCCAGGAACCGTCAAGCTAATTTCGACGATCGGAATACCACCATCGCAGACTGCCTCGGCGGCAAACAGGGCATTCTCTTTCGAATGTTCGCGAATCGCCGCGACGATGCCCACCTTCTCGATTTTGCTCCGGACGTCTTCTCTTTGCATTCAAGGCCGCCTTTTCCTCATTCGAGTGCACTTGTGACGGCCACGAGCTGAGTTGGGCTTGCGGCCGGAACGTCCCGTAGAAGATAACCTGGATCGCCTCAAAAAGGCATGAAAGGCAAGAAAGGACAGTTTAATCATCGACGGGCAGATTCCGAGAATACCGTTTCACTGAGCGATTCACCCGAGCGGAATCGGCATTTCGGCGTCGCCAGACATGGGGGCAGATCCTGACTCACCGTCTGGCTCATTACTCGTGGTGGTTGTTGTGCGTGGCTAGCTCCGGTGACAATCAGAATGATCAAAGACCTGTGATTCCGATCACTGCAGCCTTTCCCGTTTTCGGCCAAGTTTCTGATGTGGAGAGCGTCACAGTCGAATACGCGAAAAGGAGGAACGGGTCAATGAACAAATACGCACAGGCCGTGCGACCCGGCTTTGCATTTTTGGCGGTCGCATTGCTGTCTTTGGCGCCGACGGTGGCATCGGCACGGGTGGTCAGGGATTCACCAGAATTCTCCGCATTGCTGGCGCAAGCTAAGTCCGAAGCGATACAGCTCCAGCAGACCGCCGAAGAGATGAATACGCTCAAGTTCCCACAGATCGGCTGGCAAACCCAAGCTGACAAACTCGAAGCAGTGAAGGAACACGTCAATAACCTGGGAGAGTTCGTCGTCAGGATGCAGAAGGTGGAAGTGCCTTCACCCTCCCAGGAACAGGCGATTCGCGATATTACCCCAATCGTGGGGCAACTGGCCGCGAACACAACGATGGCGATTTATCATCTCGATGCGACCCGGGATAGATATGTATTCAGCTCGTTCCCGGAATACGTTGATGCGAACGCCGAATTGGCAACCAACGTGGCGCAGATGATCTCAGACTACGTCGCATTCGATGAAGCCAGGCAGAAGGCAAAAGAGTTTTCAGATGAACTTCAACGAGCGAGGTGGGCGCGGGGAGAGTTCGAATACTAGCTCTCAGTCCACTTGCGTTGAGTTCGATTCGCATTGTAAGAGATGGGGCGGCTCGTATGGCGCCCCATTAACATGACAGGAAAGCGCAAGACAGCAATTGATGAGCGCGGGCCCGGCAACTGTTGCCGGAACGATGGCCGCGGCCTCTTCGTCTTTTCCCAAGGTACAGACTGCAAGAGATGCTTGGGCGATCTGCCTCTGCTTGACGCCCCACCCCAACTGCGCTAAATACGTGCTCATTGGGCACCGTGACGGCCCTTTTCCTCTAAGAGGTGGATTAGGTCCAAGTTCCTCGGAACCTCACTTGCCCTTACCTCGTTCCCCACGGCCTATCCCCTTGGCAATGACATTCCGTGCCTTTTCTACGAAATAAGCGACCTACGCAGGGTGACCCAGATCACAGCACGCTCTCGGAGATTGGCCGAACATTAGGCTGGATGTGACAAGGAGGATGCTATGCCGCCAGTGAGCTTTGTCACAAGCTGCGTAAGTCGCCTAGTGACGCGGATAACTTTACTTTCTGTCTAGGAATTTAGAGATGTAATTACTGCTGGGCGTTAGTTGTATTCGGTATCGGCGGGCTTAAACCAAAAATCTGATAAAGGTTCCGTGAACTCAGTGGCGACTTCGCGTCGTCCTCCGTACGTGCGACCAAGACAATGACAAGGTCTACGCATATGGACCCACAAACGCTTCGCCGGCGCTCACGATATCGGGCAATGGCAAGTGCGGTGGACATGATTATCAAATAACTGACATTTGCGTCGATGTCAGTGATCTTGGACCTTGGACGCAGGTTGGATTTGGCGATGGCACACATGGACCCACCGCCGCGACCTCCGCCCGTAAGCGAAGCAATTAACCCATTTGTCGTCGACTCATTTTGAACTGCATCTCGAGTTGCGCCAGTCACCAAGGCCTGTTGTGGCCGCTAGTTGCTCACAAATGTGCGGTAATTAGGCACCTGTTGCCATAATGATCTGGATATCATTCTGGACGACCGATACGCCTGGTGCTGCCCAAGCGGCCCGTTCCGCCTCTTCGCGCTCCGCCCACGTTCTCACGTTCCCACGGAGGATCACCTTACCAGCACTAGCTTCTACGGAGATTTTTTCTGCGTCGACCTGTGCAGCTCGATGAAGAGCCTTTTTAATAGCATGGACAACATCAACCGCCGAGACATGAGGGCTTATTGCGATTAAGTTAGATACACCTTTGACCCCTCTAAGATTGGAGATCGCTGCCTCTGCAGCATCCTTTTGAAAACGATATTCAACGGCCCCCTGTAGGATCACCGAACCGTGTTCAACCAAAACCTTGATCCTGTTCTTAGGGACTGAAGCATTCCAATCCAGGGCAGTAATGGCCGCTTGGGCGATATCTGCATCATTGTATTGGCTGTCTCCGGCTAGTTTTACGACGAGCTCGTCCGTCACCGCTCGCACACCCTCAACCCTTTGGGCCACACGTTCAGCTGTCCATTTCTGAGAGAGGCTCTTCACTGTGCCGTTGAGAATCACGATGCCGTTTTCGACCGAGACGCCGATTTCCGCGGCATCGACGCTGGGTTCCCAAACAAGTTCATCTAAAACATCCCGTTGCAATTCCGTGTTGGTCTTCATGTCATCTCCTTTGCCTAATGTGTATCTACGATCGCAACTCGTCGAGAGAGAATTTTCGCGAAGTCAGTTGTATTCCTGACTAGCGACGAATGTAATCGGCCCGCATTTATAACGTCAGTGATGGAGATCACAGCATCCTCCGGCCTTTTGCCCGAAGCTGATCGGGCACGTGCACGAAGGAAAACGTGATTCTGTCTTAGGGAGACTCTTCCATGGAACTGATGGATGTCATTGCGGGTCGGCGGGCGGTACGGGAGTTCACAGCTGATTCGGTTGACTGCGCTACCGTCCAGCGCCTCATCGAGGGCGCAATACTCGCGCCGAGCGCGATGAACCTTCAGCCTTGGGCGTTCGCTGTTCTGCTCGATCGGGAACGTATAGAAACGTACGCAAAGCGTGCAAGGGATTGGTTGCTTGCGAGCCTGTCGCACACTTCCTACGAATCTTCGATTCGTCATATGCTCGAAGATCCCCAATTTGTTTTGTTTTATCATGCGCCGGCCCTGCTCCTCGTTCTCGCTAAATCGTCAGACGCCCAAGCCGCGGAGGATTGCTGCCTCGCAGCCGAAAACGCGATGCTCGCAGCTCGCAATGAGGGCCTGGGAAGCTGCTGGATAGGTTTCGCGCGTCCATGGTTGGACTTACCAACCACAAAGAGAGAACTCAAGTTGCCGGAACATTATCACGTGGTCGCGCCGATAATACTGGGCTATCCCACAGCTTGGCCGGAGTCCCACGGTCGACGGCCTGCGGAGATCCATTGGCTTGGATGAAATTGGACCCGTACCTTTGCCTCCGCGCATGCGGGATATTGCGGTTGCAAATGTTTCTAAAGACGCGCTTAGGATCACCAAAGGCTCTGTACGGGCTGTGATCGAGATCACTGCGCGAATCCCTACCGTTTGTCACAATATCTTGGGACGTTCCGCGGATTGGAGAGCAATCATGGTCTCTTTGAAGTACGGCTCGATTACTTGTCTGGCACTGGCGGCCCTTGGCGTGGTGTTGCTCTCGGGGAATGACCGGGCGTCTGCCCAAGCGCAGCAAAATCCGTATTCGGGGCAACTGGCCGCTCCATCGACGCAACAAGGCCCTCCGCCGGCGACCACGTCCTCCGGCCAGCCTTATGCCACCGAGACGCCACAGCAGTTACAGCAACTGGTCGCACCCATTGCCCTCTACCCCGACTCGCTTGTGGCGAGCATCCTGGCGGCTTCGAGCTACCCGGCCGAAATCACCGACGCCAACAACTGGATGGCGTCGCGCCGCGACCTGCCGTCCCAGCAACTCGCTGCTGAAGCCGATCAGCAGTCTTGGGACCCGAGCGTCAAGTCGCTCTTGCCATTCCCGCCTGTGCTCCAGAACATGGCCTCAAATCTTTCCTGGACCTCGGAACTCGGCGATGCCTACACCAACCAACAGTCCGACGTTATGGACGCGATTCAGGTGATGCGCCGGCACGCCCTGCAGGCTGGCACGCTAAAGAGCAACAGCCAGATCAAAGTCACCGACAGCAACGGATATATCAGCATCGATCCGGTCAATCCGCAGCAAGAGGTCTACATCCCGTCCTACGATCCTTGGATGGCTTACGGTTATTCCGTCGTCCCGTGGCCGGGCTGGGTGGAGGTTCCCGGGATCTGGTGGAGTGGCCCAGGCCTGTATTTTGGCACAGGCTTTTTCATCGGCCCATTTTGGACATATGGCTGGGGCTGGCCCATGTGGGGGATCAATTGGTTCAATCACGGGATCTTCTTTAACCGTGGACCGTACTTCCCGCGAGGTCCGGCATTTTTCAATCGCTATAACTACTATCGCGGCGTGCCTGGTTTTGCGCGGCCTCTGGCACCAAACCCCGGGGTCTCGCGCGGGTATGTCGCGCCGCGCGCCGCGCCGGGAATCCGTTCCGGTCCCTTCGGCGGATACAATTTTGGCGGTAATACGAGGAATTTCTCGGCTCGAGGACAGGGCAGCGTCGGCGGCGGCTTTCATGGAGGGGGCTTCCAAGGCGGCGGTTTTCACGGGGGCGGCGGCCGAAGATAAATTTATCGTAACAAATTTGGAGGAAATCCGATGTTAGGGAATATAGCTCGCTATTTCATTTTGGCCTCGTTGGCGATTCCGTTCGCGGCAGCCGGCGCCTCTGTCTCAGCCCAGCAGCCAGCGAAGTCCAAAGGTTCAGCACCCCAGTCTCAAACGGCTCAATTCGTCGAACCTCAGCGGAATCAGAAGACCTTTGCCTCCCCGCAGGAGGCGGCTTCTGCGCTCTATTCGGCCGCGCGCAGCAATGATGAAAATGCTCTGCTGCTGATTCTGGGCCCAGACTCCCGCGATATCGTCATGTGGACCGACAACGCCGAGGATCGCAAAGCCGAAACCGATCAGTTCGCCAAAAAGTACGATCAGATGCATCGTCTGGTGAAAGAGCCAGACGGCGAGACGACTCTGTATATCGGCGCCGAAAACTGGCCGCTGCCGATCCCCATCGTCGAGGCGCATAGTATCTGGTACTTCGAGACTTCCCTAGGCAAGCAGGAGATCCTTTACCGCCGCATTGGCGAGGATGAACTCCAGACCATCGACGTCCTGCACGCCATCGTCGATGCGCAGAAGGAGTATTACTCGAAAGCGCCAGCGGGAGACGGCGCGCACGTCTATGCGGTGCAGTTCGACAGCAGCCACGGTACCCACGACGGTCTCTACTGGCCCTCAGCTGCCAATGACTCGCCACTTGGCTCCTATCTAGCGCACGCAAGTTACAGCCGTTCCGACCGAGTTCCGCTGCACGGCTATTTCGTCCGCATCCTGACCGCGCAGGGCGCCAGCGCGCCGGGTGGTGCGAAGAGTTATCTATCGAATGGCAAGATGACCGGAGGATTTGCCGTCATGGCCTTTCCTGCGCAGTACCGCGCTTCGGGAGTGAAAACATTTATCGTCAACCGGGATGGCATCGTCTATGAACGCGACCTCGGCCCTATGACCATCGGGATTGCTGCCGCCATGAAGGCGTATAACCCCGATTCTAACTGGCAGAAAACCCTATAAGATCCTGAACCTCATTGCTGTAGATATGTGACGGCTGCAGCCAAGGAGAAGTGATCCCCAGTTCGCCGATGTCAGCCGCGCGCATTACTGTACAGAAGAGATGAGCTAGCGAGCGAGAATTGCGCACTTATTGCGAAAGCTCGCCACGCAGACTACACGGGAGCGTTAAGAAGCGATCCGGGCGCGATATTGAATCGCCCTGATCTCAGAAGAAGCATTTCGCGAACTCGAGCGCGCCCTTCTTCCAGGGGAGACGATGAGAGATCCCAGTCTTGCCCTTGTACTCGTCGCGATGGGCCACGTACCAATCATAGTTACGGACCAGCGCTTCCTGGTTTGAGTACCGCGGTGTGAAACCCAGACTTTTTTCGAGCCGTTCGATCGATACAAAGCTTTCCTCCGCTGCCGTGTCGTAAATCCACTTATAGATGGGAGACACGTGAACCTGTTCCAGAAACTTCAAAATCCAAATCGCTGGGCCTGCGGGCAAACTGACAACGTGCTTGCCGTGACCAGCTCGGTCCAGCACGGACTGGAAGTTCTCTCGCATGGTACCGAACTTCTTTGCACCGATATTAAACGTGTTATTGACCCGACCCGGATCGAGGGTGGCACAAAGGTAGATCGCATCGCAGAGATCCTCGACGTCGAGCAGCTGATACAGGTTTTCTCCTGAACCCAGAACTGGAAAGTTCCGTCCTTCGTAAGCCCAACTGTAAAGCAGTTCGAATACGCCCAATCTTTCTGGACCAACAAAGCTCTTAGGCCTCAATACGGGCACACAATTTCCTGCGGCTCGAAAGGCAGAGCAATGCCTTTCCGCTTCAATTTTTGCTTCGCCGTAGGGACCTACGCCCCGGAGCTTGTCTGTCTCAAGTAACGGATGGTGATCTGGAATTCCGTAGACAGAAGTTGAGGACGTGACAATGACCCGCGATACACCATGACTAAAGGCGGCTTCTAGTACGATGCGGGTTCCCTCTGCATCGGTTGAGAAGATATCCTCGCGTCGGCTTAAAGGGAGAGCTGCTGCCGCATGCACCACAATATCCACTCCGCTGATTGCCCGGACGACAGTTTCGCTGTCGCGGATATCTCCGAGAATCGCTTCCACTAGGCTGCGCTCTGGATAGTCAAACGGTGCGATATCCAAAGACCGCACCTGTTGTCCCCGTGCGAGCAAATAACGACAGAGATTTATTCCGAGAAACCCTGAGCCTCCGGTGATTAAGAAGGAAGACACAAACTCGACCTCCGTGTACAGGGGCGCCGATTGGACAGCGGTGACATGAATCACACATGACTCATGAAGAGCGTCACGTGATCTACGTAATTGAAACGTAGCAATGGAACCGCGTTGTCCCCCAAGGACTATCCATAGTAGACTCGCATGCGGTCCCGCGGTCGATATGCCTATGGATCGCATTGAGCCAGTGCTTACAGCCGAGACCACGCGACGCAGATTTCTCCGGATTCTTCTCTGCTTGCCAATTGCGTCGCGCATCGCACGAGCCCGCGAACGAACCGCGATCACAGATCAGCTTCAGGAGCTAACGGCGCGCTTTCCCGCGAGGACAAGTGAGTCTCTCACAGGCTCGCAGTTTGCTAGTTATGTTTCCAAGATGGACCCGCGTCAGCGCGAGCAGGCGATTCGAGACGAGATCTTAAAGGGAAATCTGCCTCAGTTCCTCCGAAAACTCGTTCCTGTCAAGCTCCTTTCTGGAACCGCGGGTCGCCAACCTCCTACTGCCACAATTTTTGTGACGCCTGATTATCTTGCGATCGGATCTGACGATGATTTCTTGCGAATCCCAATGAACCTTCATTCCGCGGTTGCAGTGGCCGATCATTTTGGGTGCATCCTCCCAACGAAGAAAATGGTTGATGCCATTTACGATCAGGCGCGCTATCACCTGATGCCGCAGCCATTGCCGGCGGGACCTGAGATGAGATCTACCGAGTACTATGCAACTCACAATCAGATGATTGAAGAACAGGCCCGCTCGCTCGGTGTTCGACTGGGCGAACTGATTTCTGGTGATAAAAAGGACGTCGTTATAACGAACCTACTTTTCAAAAAGGTAGGCAATATCGCGATTTACGGTTGGCATAAGGGGCCGGGAGAACCGATTCAGCCTCTGAGTACGGTGCATGGAGCCAATTACGCGGACTATAGTCATGGCATCCGCCTAGTAAGCGAGACGGCCCTAATTGACGGTGAGTTTAAATCCGTCGACGATGTCTTGCGGGATCCGTCTGAATCGAAGCTTCTGAGCGATGAAGGTCCCATCCCTCGGATTTGGGAGTTTCTCTCCCAGCAGGAGGACTCACAGACGCTCGCGGCGACTACGACGAACTAGCTTCGGTTCCCTCGCGCACTGCCTCCGACGCTGTATTCGGCCGACTGCTCACGGGCTATTTTAGTTCAGACTCTTGCAGCATCGAAAGCTCAGATGGTAGTTCTCGTGGCTGTTCTCAGCCAAGACGCGCGTCCCATGCCAAAATGGCGCACGCCAGCGACACCAGTCGTCGTGGGCCCGGTAGGCATCAAAGATGAACCAGCTGCCTTTCATCTCCGTGTAGCCTAGTTCTCTGCTGCCGAGACTCGACATTTGACTCGGATCGAGAGGCAGATTCATATGCTCCGCCGCGTTGCCATTGAGATCGTACACATCGAGTGAACTTCGACACGCGGGGAAGGAACCTGTTGGATAGGTGTTCGATCCGCAGCCGGTGTAACTACCCCCGTTGCAACCTGCCGTCTTTGTGCTTCCCGTTGCGCAGATTCCTTTTTGATATGTGGGACCATAGCTCCAGGATTTCGTGGCGCTATCGGCTTGATTGTGGGCGGCGCGCATGCGGCGAATCCCCTCGTCCGGACTTACGCCCTTTGCGAGATCAAACGGGTAATCCGGCGGCTCGAGGGCGCCGGCGCAAGCGCCTTCCCATTCATGGGCATCGCACAGTCGTTTTCCTTCCAACCAGCAGATCTGGGCGGCTTCCCGAGCTCTTACCCAAACGACCGGATAGGTGAAGGGAATATCGGGAAACTCAAACTGGTCAATGCAGTCTTTGGCATCCTCCGGCTTCTGTTTAGAAGGGTCATAGAGTGGGGCCATGTATTTGTCTTTGCAGATTTTTTCAAACCGGGGATTCACGTAATCGATTCCCAGGGCTTTTGCCTTCGCTTCACTCTCCTCCGGCGTCATCGGATGCCGCGTTATTGCCGGATTGCCCTGGCCGATAAAGCTGTTATTCGCGAATATTTTGCGAATCCCGTTGATTTGAGCGTCGGACAATCGATGAACACGCTGCAATTCTTGCAAAAGAGTCTCGTTTTGCTGCTGCCTCACGTCTGGTGACGCCAAGGATCGGACGAGACCGACAACCGCCAAGAGAACCAGAGCCACCGAAGTCACTGCCCGTTTGAAGCCCATCCTAGTCCTCCATTCCTCTCACTGAGCGCGCCGCATTACATAGAAAAAATCTCGATTGTCGGGATAGCCGAGAAAGCGCGGAACAGGCCCGTTTGAATCCGATTTGTCCACCTGACTCATCCCACTAATCAGATGATCCAAAAGTAACTGCTCTCCATTGCGCCGATAGAGTGCAAGGTACGTATGCTCGAGCGCATTCATGTCCAGCAGCATGCCGTACTGGCATTGATAAGCTTGAAAGACGCGGGCCATCGCTGAGGGAGTCGCGTCGGAGAAAACGGCATAAATTAAGAACCGTTTGGTTCCATTTATTTGCATAGCTGCCCCGGAACGTATCGTGCGAAGTTTCATATCTTCGGAACCAGACCAGTTGCCAGCACCCCAATTGTTCACCAACGGGCCCGGCATTATTGAACGCGACTGCTCATCGAACTCGACAAGCGGAACTCCGTTTTGGCGCGCGTATTTGATTTTGGCCAAGTTTCGATCGTCTTGCGTGCTCCAGGTCCCCATCCCGAGAGAGCCGTCATCGAGCACCCAAATCGTTGCCAATCCTGGCTGAAGTTTGCTGAACACCACTCCCTCTTGAATAAATCCATAATGGCTGCCGTAATTTGTTGATGCCAATTCGCCATATTTGAACGCTCCGTGCTCGCGCTTGAATCCTCCCGTGAAACTAGCGACGGTTCTGCGTGCGTTTTCTGGGCTGATTAACCCGGTGGAGACGAGCGGAGATATGCTTCCAATACCGTCCGGACCGGCCAGGTTCGCCTTCTTAACCCCGGGCTGAATGTGTTCGGACCAATCAACAGCCGGATGTTCCGTGCCTAATGCATAGGCGAGATCGAAATGATCGAGGTCAAAGGCAACGAGATAGCAGAGCGCAGACGCTTCGATCCTGTCCAGAGAATTAACAGTCGCTTTATGGCTTTCAAGAATCGCGGGGGTAATCAAGTCGGGTTCGATCACGCTGACGTATATGTCTGGATTTGCACTGGCTGGGTACCATCGTCCAGGGTGCACGCCTGATTTGTCCTGATTTTCCAGAGCAAGGCCCAAGTCGGTGGGAGTCAAGAAGCGATCTTCGTACTTACCGTCGAGCTCCGCAGGCATTGGAAGAGATTCCGTATTTCGACTAGAAGCGACGGGCTTCCCATCCTCTTCGGGATAAATCTCTCCTGTTTCGCGGTGTATGTCTTCGAGAAGGTGGTGAAAAACTACAATCACTTTTTCTCCGCCCCAGACCTGGTTGCGCAAGAATTCTGCTGCAGCCTCCAGGCTGGTGCGATGCCCCTTTGCTGGATTTCTGAGGTAAAACCGACCATCGCATAAAGGCGCGTAGATTAATTGAGAATTTCTCGCCAGCGGCAGTACATCTTCTGATCCCGCTCCAAAAAGAGCGCAAGGGTACCGTGTCTTCCCTTCCCAAATCTCAATGCCCGACGTGAACTTGGGGTTCAGGATGAGCTTTCGAGAATGCGGTTGCGGGTTTTCAATGTGATACGAAGCTTCGGAGCCGTCCTTCCACGCTAAGGTCAGTAGGTACCATGTATTGATGACGGGATTTAGATTAATGAGCGTTGCGGTTCCATCCACTCCTTCGGTTGACTTAATTGACAGCGTGCTCGTCTGCCGGAACTGCTGCAGCTTAATGATGCTCTTGGGCGCTACAGTCTCATATTCCGCGGCTTGGCTCACGCTCGGGGCCGTTTGTTGGGGCGTTATATATCGGCCAAGGCCCGCCGCAGTCCTCATTCCGGCGCAAACAAACACAACGATACCGACAGTGAAAATCAACGCTTTAAAATTGAGTCGCGACATGATTCTCACATCGTGCAGGGGCAGAACGCCTCGCAGATCCCGTCGCGAACTGAGCGACTCAGGAGACGTCGATGAAACTCCAGCCGCACGATTGCGTTTTCCCTTCATGTCGCCCTTCCCACTAGCTCTCCTATACAGCCAGCAGCGTCGTGGCCAGCATCAGAAGAAACAGAATTCGGCTTATGCGGTCATGCAATGCAAAAACTAGAGGGTCGTCGCGCATTTTGCCGCGATGGGCCACTAGCCAAATATGCCCAATCCAATACAGGAGCAGTGGGCACAGAAACCACATCAAGTCATGCCTTCCATAAAGGTTCCTAGCTGTATCGCTGTTGATATATAGGGCGAGCACCAAGACAGCGATATAGCCGCTAGCCGTGCCTTTGGAGGCAAGCAACTCCGCATCGCTCGTTTCGTAGCCCCGCGGGTTTGGCTTATCTCCTTCAACGTTCCGCATAATGACGAGTTCGCCATAACGCTTCACCAACGCCAAACTTAGAAACAGAAATGTAGAAAAGGCCAGGAGCCATTCGGATGGCCACATTCTCACCGCCGCGGATCCAGCCACAATGCGCAACGTGTAGAGGCCGGCTAAAACAATGACATCCAAAAGAACTATCTTTTTTATGTATAGGGAGTAAGAGAGGGTTGCGGCGCAATAGAGCAGCAAGAACGCGACAAAAGAACGGGAAACCAAAAGGCCTACAAGACAACCGAGAACGAGCAGGACAGGCATGGCTTCCAATGCGAATGAAAGCGGCAATCGTCCTGCGGCAAATGGACGGAAACGTTTCTGCGGATGGTGACGGTCCGCGGCGAGATCGAATAGGTCGTTGAAGAGATAACCGCATGATGCACAAGAGCAGAATGCAATAAACGCAAGGAGATCATTCTTCCATAGCGCTAGTTCATAGAAACGGTGGGCTCCTAGAAGGGCGACGAATATCAGAAAGTTTTTCAGCCACTGCTGGGGACGCAAGGCGTCTAAATATTTGGCCACGCCCGCCTGGCGGTTTTCAAAGATGCCCTGAATCTGTGCCCGTTTGCCGACAGCCTCCGCAAATCGTTTGCTGTCGGTGATCACAATCGCTTTTCTCGAGGAACGCCATACCGCCATGTCCTTACTTTTGTTTCCGGCGTAATCGAAGCCTTTTTCTCCAAACTGCTTTACCAGGCATTCGCGTTTATGTTCGCCAGCAAGATTGACGGTTCCATCGCTCGCGAAAACCAAATCGAAAACGTTCAAAAAACGGGCGATCCGTTGGGCGATTTGTTCATCCGTAGCTGTCGCCAGCACAATTGAGCGCCCTTGGGCTCGTTGCGTTTTCAAGTACTCAACAAGCTCTGTCCGATACGGAATGAGCTCCGGGTCAAGTGAGATGCGGCGGGCAATCTCCCGCTTGAAGGACGCCTTACCCTTCAATAGCCAAACGGGCAACGCAAATAGGTAACATGGCCGATCCTTGAGCAAGACCACAACGGATTCCAGAAGGAGGTCCGTCTTCACTAGGGTGCCGTCAAGATCGACAACCAGAGGGATAACTGCTGATTCCCGGGGATTTGCTGACTCCTCTTCGGCCAGAACCAATGCTGCTCCGCCGATCTGTGTCGTTTCCCGAGCCGGTGAAGTCACCATTCCACCTCACAAGCCTCAAGTTATCGTTCCCGGCGCAGAGCAACAGTGATCTTCGTCACATCGGCATGTGCAATGACAAAAAGTGAGGACAAACAAGTTCTTACGAGTCCGGAAGCGTTTTTCCTAGTCTCCGTCAATCTGCGGCACGGACGCCATCTCGCCAGACGGCAACCGGTCCATCGTTGTTTGGCTCTTCGTTTAGGGCGCTCCCGCGATGTAAACGAGGGTCGGCGGCCTCTTTGTCTTCTCAAGGTTCAGACTGCATGCTGAGAATGCTCGCGGCATGCGGGTTGTGGGGCAGATTC
>CAWGPK010000007.1:0-175122 GCA_963824405.1 uncultured Acidobacteriota bacterium
TGCGGATGCAGCGGCGTCTGGCGGCGGCCGTGCCGGAGGCGGAAATTGGCGGCATGTTGGTCCGCCGCATGATCCCCGCCGGCTACGAACTGATCCTCGGCGCGAAGCGGGACCCGGCGTTTGGGGCGACGTTGATGTTCGGCCTGGGCGGGATTTACGTCGAGCTGTTTAGCGACGTGACTTTTGGCTTCGCGCCTCGGGACCTGGCCACGGCCGGGCGAATGATCCGCCAGGTCAAGGCGTTTCGGCTTTTGCAGGGCGGTTTCCGCGGCCAGCCCGCCGCCGACATCCGGAGCATCGAGGAGATTCTGGTGCGGTTGGGCCAGTTGGTGGCCGACTTCGACCGCATTGTGGAGCTGGACATCAATCCGCTGATCGCCGGAGCGGTGCCCAGCGGCAATTTCGTGGCCGACGTGCACATCCGATTGGCGTAGATCGCGACTCTCGTGAATCTCGTTCCCACGGTCCCCGTGGGAACGCGGTCAATGGACGCTCCGCGTCCCCGAACGGCGACGCGGAGCGTCGCGGAAATGCGTTTCCACGGGACCGTGGGAACGAGGACTACGAAGACCGCAAAATCCGAGGAAACCCCAACATATTCGGAGAACTCATGGATCGCAGTGAAGTCGAAAAACGCGTGGTGAAAGTGGTGTGCCAAGTGCTGGGCGTGGAGCCGGAGATGGTCAAGCTGGAGAGCCATTTCGTCTTCGACCTCGGTGCCGAGAGCACCAATCGGTCGAACTGGTGGCCGCCTTCGAGCACGAGTTCCGCATGGAGATGGACGAAGACGCCGCGCTGGAGGTGCAGACCGTCGGCGCGGCGGTGGATTTCATCGCCAAGAGTCTGTAGATAATCGTGTAAAAAGCGACTGTGGTGTAGTGCGGAATATAAACTGACTTACGAATGCCGCTACAAGTACCACCTTTCTAAACCCTTTTTCGGAGATCACTCTCATGGAAATCATCGTCAAAGAAACCGTCGAGGAAATGAGCAAGTCGGCCGCCCGCGTGGTCGCCCGCACGCTCAACGCCAAGCCGAACGCCGTGCTGGGGCTGGCCACCGGCTCCACGCCGCTGGGGCTCTACAAGGAGCTGGTGCGGATGCACAAGGAAGAGGGCCTGGACTTCTCCCAGGTCACGACCTTCAACCTCGACGAGTACGTGGGCCTGCCGCAGAACCATCCGCAGAGCTACCACTACTTCATGCACGAGAACCTCTTCAAGCACATCAACATCCCCAAGCAGAACATCTACATTCCCTCCGGCACCACCGACAACTACGCGGCGTTCTGCCAGTGGTACGAGCAGCGGATCCGCGAGTGCGGCGGCATCGACCTGCAAATCCTGGGCATCGGCTCCGACGGCCACATCGCCTTCAACGAGCCCTCCAGCTCGTTGGGCTCGCGGACCCGCATCAAGACCCTGGCCCGGCAGACCATCGAGGACAACGCCCGCTTCTTCGACACGCTCGACCAGGTGCCGATCTACGCCATCACGATGGGCGTGGGCACGATCCTCGAAGCCCGCAAGATCATCCTCCTGGCCAACGGCAAGAAGAAGGCCGCGGCCGTGGCCGCGGCCATCGAAGGCCCGGTCACCAGCATGATCACCGCCAGCGCCCTGCAACTGCACCGCGACGTGCTGTACGTCGTCGACCGCGAGGCGGCCGGCGAACTGAAGATGCTCGATTACTACGAGTGGATTCAGGCCAAGATGGTCGACGCGCCGTAAGGAAAATGATGAATGATGAATGATGAATGATGAACGACGGACATTCGTCATCGGCAATGGCATTCAACATTCATCATTCAGCATTCATCATTCAAGGAAACGCCTCCATGCGACTGATACTTTTCGATTGTCTGACTCCCCAACGGATCAACTTCCACCCCTTGGCCCTGAGCCGGCCGATCTTCGAACTGCGCTGCGGCATGACCTCGCTGGGCGAATTCAACGAGCAGGTTCGAGAAAAACGCTGCGATAGATGGTTAAACTCAACAAAGCTTTGCTCAAGCGCGGCTTGGCAGCAATCCTCACCCATGGTTACAGCGACTTTTTTCCAGTGCCGCCCGAACTGGAAATCGTCAGAAAGAACTGGAACGAACTTAGCTCCGAACTCGCGGAAATCGACCTTGATACGTATGACGGGTACAGTCAGGTATCCTGCTTTGCACCTAAACTGTCGAAGCTCAACGTGCGGAAGGTCGGGCGCCTCCACCCCTTCGATTTGATTTTCTATACCTCGATTGTCTCCGGGCTGCGCCAAGGGATATCCGCCGCGAGGCTTCCGGCCGACAAGGTCTTTTCCTATAGACTCGAAGGCGCTGCTAGGAACAGACTCTACGCGGAAACTCCCGCATGGAGCGATTTCCGAGAAGCCGTCAAAGCTAGGGTTTCAAGTAACCCCGATACAATTGTGGGAATCACCGACATCGCAGATTTTTATCCTAGGGTTTACCAGCACCGCGTAGTCAATGCGCTCGAGGCATCAAGCGAACCGTCAGAAAGGCCTTACATTAGGGCGCTAGTGTCCCGAGTCATTGAATTCTTGCATAAATCAGCGGCCATGAGCTTTCATCGTGGCGGTGGCGAATCGCGCGATGTTGGCCAGGATCGTGTCTGCCGACTTCGTCCAAACAAAGGGTTTGGGATGTTCGTTACTGGCATCGAGAAATTCCCGAATGGCAGTTTTCAGTTGCCCCACACTGGTATGGGAGCCGCGCCGAATCTGCCGCTCGGTGAGCAAGCCAAACCAGCGCTCAATCAGGTTGAGCCAGGACGCGTGGGTGGGCGTGAAGTGCAGGTGATAGCGGGGGCGGCGGGCGAACCAGCGGCGGATGGCTGGAGTCTTGTGGGTCGCGTAGTTGTCCAGCACCAGGTGCACCTCGCCTTCTGCGGCAAGTTGGCGTCCAGATGATCGAGAAATTTCTGGAACTCGCGGGTCCGATGACGCGCAAAGCATTTTCCCATCACATTGCCGGTGGCGATGTCCAGGGCTGCGAACAGCGAGGTGGTCCCATGCCGCTGGTAATCGTGACTGCGGCGCTCGGCTTGTCCCGGCTGCATGGGTAAGATGGGCTGCGTACGGTTGAGCGCTTGAATTTGGCTTTTCTCGTCCACACAAAGGACCAGCGCGTGGTCCGGCGGGTTCATGTACAGGCCCACGATGTCACGCACTTTCTCCACCAACAAGGGATCGTTAGAGAGTTGAAAGGTCTGGCTGCGATGGGGCTGCAGTCCGAAGGCCCTCCAAATGCGACTAATCGCGGATTGACTTAGGCCTGTTTTTTCTGCCAATCCGCGAGTGCTCCAATGGGTGGCACCTTTCGGGACCGATTCCAGCGTGAGCTTCACAACGCGCTCCACATCATCGTCTCCGATTTGGCGCGGGGCTCCCGGACGCGGCTCATCCAACAAGCGCTCGATGCCTCCGGCGATGAACCGCTTACGCCAAAATCCAACCGTAAAGGCGGTAGTCTTCAGTTGCCGGGCAACTGTCGCGTTGCTCTTGCCGCTACCACATTGCAGAATGATCCTGGCCCGGAAACTCAAGGCCCGTTGGGAGCGAGACTGCTGCGCCAATCGCTTCAATTCCTGAGTTTGCGTCTCGCTCACCACCAGTTCGTGCTTCTTAGGACGTCCACGCGGATTGGCCATGCACCATCAAAGCATAGCTTACATATTTATGTAATCTATTTATGCCTCAGGACACTAGAAAAGATGTTGTCACGCCTCTCCGAAGGGACCAGTTACGGAATTCCCGTGGGGCCGCCCGCATCTCGCTTGCTCGGCGAGGCCGTGCTAATCGACGTAGACAGCACCCTAGTTAGCTTCGGAATAGACTTCATGAGATTCGTGGATGACTTCGTGATCTTCGCCGACACCGCAAACCTTGCGGAATATGGACTTCGGGTCTTAGGGGAGACACTAATCCAGCACCATGGGCTGACGCTTCAACCTGTGAAGACCAACGTCCTCTCCGCACACGAATACCTGGAGCGCTACTTAACCGCGCACAGCGAAAAAGAAGCCCAAAGGCGGGCGGTTTTGGATGTTTTTGGCGACGATCCATATGAAGCCACTTCATACGACGATCTAGACGAAGATCAAAAAAAGGAGCTCGATGCCTTCAATTTATCCGGGATGCTTAGCGATGCGCTCACCGAAAGCGAAAATGTAGATTATCGGGAGGTGTCGTTTATTCTTGGCCGGCTGTCAGCACTACAAAAGCCCGAACTAATCCCGATAGTGCTGGAGAATCTGGAACGCCTTTACCCGGTTGCCCACGCAGTAGCGTCCTTCTTCAGCAAATTTACGGCCTTGGACGAGCAGACTAGACACCAGATAGCCGATGCTCTCCTGAACCCAATCCTGAATGACCGCGAGGCTCACCCATCGGAATACTATTCCATCTGGGCACTCAGCGTTTTTCAGCCAGGCAGTGATTGGGACCACGCGGACAAGCTGATCCGAATCTTTAGAGAAACAAGCTCTGACGCCGTTAGGAGATATGCCGCGCTTGCCCTCGCAGCGGTCGGTACACGAGCGGAGGCAGTCGCCCTTAGGGAATACCTGCCAACTGGTTCCTCTCTATCTCGCACAGCGATGCTACTAGCCACCGGCAAACTGGGCAGAGACGAACGAAAGCATCTGCGTCAGAGTCTCGGGCTCAGCGATTCACTCGAGAAGCTGTGCATGACACAGTAATATCCGGCCGCTTTACTCGCGAGATATAATAAATACATGTGAATCAGCGGAGTTCGCGGCTTAGGCCTGCGCGACCCTGCGGGCTGTCGTTGCGACATTGTTGCCTCTCGCCAAAATTATCAGCACTGGGCAAGAACCTTCGATCCTTGTCACACGCCGGGAATCTTGCGCTCGAAGACCACCCAGAAGTAACTATCTTAGATTGATACTCTTGCAAGGCGAGCAGAATAAATGCCATGGAATGATATCCTTGCAAAATCACAAAAATAAACCGTCTGGAATGATATCCTTGCAAAAAAAGTGGGGGGGAGGGGTGGGTGGGTGCACTTGTCGTGCCAAATCCTCCGCGCCGAATGCGCACCTACACGAATCGGGGTACCTAAACCCTTTATCCCGGTGGGGGGGCTCTGGGGCGCGCGAAGACCCGCCGCGAACGTCATGGGCATCAGGAGCTTCGCGGCGTTCACAAAGTCCCGGAGCGTCGAGGTAGACAAGCGCGGCGGGCGTGTGCAATTCTTGCCGCCCGGCAGATGAACCCCTGAGGAACCCCAAGCAGGCGAGAGTTCCGCAGAATCCTGAGGAGGACGACGATGGAGATTCGCAGCGAATTTGTCACGGTCAACGTAAGTGACGGCACGTCCATGCGGCTGTACGTGGCGCGCCCGACGGGCGCGGCGCCCGCGCGCGGTCTTTTGGTGATGCAGGAAGCTTTCGGCATAAACGCGCATATCCGCGATATCACCGAGCGCTTCGCGCGCGAGGGATTTCTCGCCGTGGCGCCGGAGCTTTTCCATCGCACCGGCTCCGGCTTTGAAGGCCGGTACGACGATTTTGGCTCCGCCATGGGTCATCTGAAGGAGCTGCGCGACCCCAACATGGAAGTCGACATTAAAGCCGCCCACGATTGGCTGCGCGCCAACGGGCTGCCCTCAGGTTCGCCGATTGCGGCGGTTGGCTATTGCATGGGCGGACGCGCCGCGGTTCTTGCCGCGATCACGCTGCCACTCGAGTGCGCGGTTTCCTACTATGGCGGCGGCATCGGGCCCAGCCAGATGAACCCCGGCTTGCTCGGCCGCGTAAAGGATTTGAAGGCGCCGGTGCTGCTCTTCTGGGGCGGACGCGATGGGCATATTCCAGCGGAACAGCGAAACGCCGTGGTCGAGGCCTTGCGAGCGGCAGGGAAGAATTACGTCAACGTGGAGTTCTCCGAAGCCGATCACGGCTTTTACTGCGACGCGCGCCCCAGCTACAACGCGGTCGCGGCCAAGCAGGCTTGGCCGCTCACGCTGGCGTTCCTGAATACGTACACGGCAAGAGAGCAGCGCGCCACGGCGTAACAATTGCCAACTCGCGCGACTTCTCGGGCGCGCGCGAAGATGCGCTCATAACGGCGGAGAGGAAAAGGCCTCAGGTCTCGGCCCAAAGTCGGGCCGAGACCTGAGCTACAGTGGCAATCTGCGTGTCATTCCGAGGAGCGCATAAGCGACGAGGAATCTGCTTTTTCTTGGCACTCGGGCTTCGTGGCCGTCGCAGAAAAGCAGATCCCTCACCCCCGTTCGCCAAGACCGGGCGACCGGGTTCGGGATGACAACCAAGGGCATTTTTTGCGGGCTTAGGCTTCAGGCTTTGCTTCTGCCGGCGTCCGCGGTCTGCACGGCGGCGTCTTCGGCCGGACGCCGCGCGGGCGTGCCGGGAGCCGCGGCGCGGAGATATTGCACGGGCCACGAGACGGTCTTGCCCAGGCGCGCGGCGGCGTGCAGCGGCCAATATGGATCGCGCAGCATCTCGCGAGCCAGGAGCACGATGTCCGCCTGCCCTCCGCGGATGATTTTTTCGGCCTGATCGGCTTCGGTGATCATGCCCACGGCGCCGGTCATGATGCGCGCATCGCGGCGAATTCGTTCCGCGAAGGGGACTTGGTAGCCGGGCGCTATGGGAATTTTCGCGTCGGCGACGTTCCCGCCGGAGGAGCAGTCCACCAGATCGACGCCAAGCTTGCTCAGGCTGCGCGCCAGCTCCACGGACTGGTCGATGTCCCAACCGCCATCGGCCCAATCCGTGCAGGAGATGCGGATAAAGAGCGGCAGCCGCTCCGGCCAAACGCGGCGAACTTTTTCCACGATTTCGCGCACGATGCGCGTGCGGTTCTCGAATGAGCCGCCGTATTGATCGGTGCGCCGATTGCTGAGCGGCGAGTAAAACTCGTGCAGCAGATATCCATGCGCCGCATGGATTTCGACGACGCGAAAGCCGGCGTCGAGCGCGCGCTGCGCCGCTTTGCCGAAGCCGGCCACGGCTTCGGCGATGCCCTCGATGGTGAGGGCGGTGGGCATCGGATAATTCGGAGCAAACTGGATCGCGCTGGGCGCGACCACTCTGCTCCAGCCGCCTTGCTGTTCGCTGACTTTTGCTCCGCCTTCCCAAGGACGCGCGGTGCTCGCTTTGCGCCCGGCGTGCGCGAGCTGAATGCCCGCAACGCCGCCCTGCGCGTGAATAAATTTCACGGCGCGCGCCAGCGGCTCCACGTGCGCTTCGCTCCAAATGCCCAAATCCTGAGGGCTGATGCGCGCCTCCGGCAGCACGCCTGTTGCTTCCGTCATCACCAGGCCCGCGCCGCCCACGGCGCGGCTGCCGAGGTGCACCAGATGCCAATCATTGGCCAATCCGTTCTCGCAGGAGTACTCGCACATGGGAGAGACGGCGATGCGGTTGGCGAAGGTTATGTCGCGGATCTTGATCTCATCGAAAAGGCCGCTCGAGCTGGCTGGCGCAGACATTCTTTAGGCTCCTGGGAACAGCGTCGAATGCAAAGCCGAGTGCAAAGGAAGATCGTCTCAGGGTGCGGGAGAATTCGCAAACGGCTGTAGGACTGGGCGCACACGAGGGAAGAAGAGGATGTGCGGAACTGCGACGCGGCCTTAGTGGCAGCCGGTGCGATCCAACTCAAGGAGCTTCCGCTTGGCCTCGGGATCGCCCTTGTCGGAGGCGGCGGAGAGCAGCACGCGCGCCTGATCGCAGTTCTTGGGAACACCTTCGCCGCGCAGATAGAGATTGGCGAGGGTGGTCTCGGCGGTGAGGTTGCCCTTCTTAACCGCGGACCATAAAAGCTGTGACGCCGCTGTGGGATCACGCGGCTTGCCGCCTTGGCCCTCGAGATATTGCCAGGCCAGAATTAGTTCAGATTCGCCGGGATTTTCCGCCTCGGCAGCTGGCGCAGGAGGAGTCTTGGCCGCGTGGTCCGACGCCAAGGCGAGCGAATCCGGCGCGATGTCTCGCGGACCGCTTGCAGCGATGGGCGATCGCGGTGAGGACGGCTGCGCCGGTTCGCTGGGAACCGCAGCCTCAGCCTCAGGCTTCGTCGCTGGTTTGGCATCTGCTGGGGAAGCTTGCGCGGATTGTGCGACGGAGTTGGCGGCAGGATTTGCCGCGGGCTTTGGAGCAGGCGCTGCGGAAGGTGCTTGCGCCGATGGGTTTGGTTCGGGCGGCGCCGGATTGGCAGCGGTCGCCGATGTGTTGTCGACAGGATTCGCCGCAGCGGAGTTCGCGTCAGCGGAAGCAGGAAGATCGGGAGCGGGCGGGGCGGGATTCGTCGCAGCCGCATCTGGCGGCGCAGAGATCGAGTTTGAGGCGACAGAATTAGTCGGCCAAAGCGAACTGCTGTGCCAGACATAGCGGTGCAGCCCAAACCAAACGACCGGCGCCAGCAGGACGCACACGATTACGGCCGCGATCAGCCCGCGAGCAAATGCGGATTTTTGCTTGGGCGGGTCGGGATCGAAGTGCGTGATCCAAGGCATATTGCTTGGCTGGCCGGGCAGTACAAAGCCGTGTGGCGGCAGTGTGCTTCCCCCCGGCGCATCGCCCTTGGCCACATCGGATGACTGCGGGCCGATGGATGATGCCGCGGAATAAGGGCGGGCCGAAGGAGGCACCCACGCGGACCGCGCATTCGGGTCGAACGGTGGAGCGGGCAAGGGGATATTTTGCGCGGGAACTGCGACGGCGGGCGCATCGTGCTTGTCGTCAGTCTTGTCATCGATCTTGCCAAGGGCGCCGACTGATTCGGCGACCAGAATTTTTGCGGATTCGGAGGAACTGCCGGAAAGAGGCGCGATCGTCTCGGTGGCCTCGGTTTCGGATTTGGCGTCGATTTCGCCGGCATTCGCGCTGGCCGAATTTTCCAGCCAATTGTTTATTTGCTCGGCAGCGGCCGGGGGCAGAACGACAAAGCGCACGCCGCCGATTTGGCGGGTGGAATCGGTCCAGACGAGTTCCCCAACCGCTTCGATCTGCTTCATGGCACCGAGAGTAAGGGAGAGGCGCACCAGTCCGCCCTGCTGCATGGGCGCAACCGTATGAAAACGCAGGCCGGCTGTGGAGAGGTCCGTGATCACGCCGCCGGTGTCGTAGGGCTCGAAATTCACGTAGGCGAGCTTACGAATGGAAGTTCGCGGAGTTTTCCTTCGTTCCATTTAAGGTCCAAGCCTCTTCGTAAACGGCGTTTTTGGATTACGTCTTATTGGATGCACAAAGCAACCTTGGGGAAGGCCCGGGTTCGCCTCCTTGCGTTTCAAACGTAGTGTAGGGGCGGGATGAACCAATAACTTTACACCATTAGGGTTATTGGCTCAATACAGGAAGTTATGCAAGCTGGTTCGTCGTTCGACGGATAGTCCCAACCGGTTGTCGTCAGGGGCCGAGACGGCCGGCCCACTGGCGAGTGAAGACGTCGGCCAGGGTGAAGGAGACCATGAGGGCCAGCCAGAAAAATCCGGCCAAAACGACGATACGGGTGAGTCCGTGGGTATACAAAAGATGCATGAAGAAAAGCCCTACCAGGCAGGCTTTTATGGAGGCAATGGCCAGCGCCACGACCGTATTGTATGGGCCGAGGTCGATATAGGCGATGGCCGTGGTGGCCGCGGCAAGAAGGAGCAGGGCCACGAAGACGAGAACGTACGTTCGGACCGAAGGGGTTTTCGCGCTCATTTGTAACGTCCGCCAATGAGATAGAGCAAGGGGAACAGAAAAATCCAAATGATGTCCACGAAATGCCAGTAGAGGCCGGAAACCTCGATACGGTCGTAATTCTCGGGCTTGATCTTGCCGCGCCAGGCGAGAACGGTCATCACCGAGAGCAAACCAATGCCAATGATCATGTGGATCGCGTGCAGGCCGGTCATGAAGAAATAAAAACAGAGGAATAGCTCGACGGAGGTTGCGGGCGCGCCGCGCAGGTCTACGGCGGCGGGATGAAAATTCAGTCCGGGGACCATGTGTTCGTGCCATTTCTGGCCGTACTCGGTGAACTTGATGCCGAGGAAGGCCATGCCCAGGAGGATCGTCACGATCAGGAGCGCGACCAGCATGGCGCGTTTGCCTTCGCGCGCGGCGTGGACGCTCATGGCCATGGTGAAGCTGCTGATGAGCAGGATGAAAGTCATCGTCGCGCCGAAGGGAGCGTCCAAGCCGTGGCTGCCGGCGGCAAAGCCGGGGTAATACAGCGAGCGATACATGATGTAGGCCGTGAACAAACCGCCGAAAAAGAGCATCTCGGTGGCGAGAAAAACCCACATGCCGAAATTGCTGGCGTCGTATTGCTGTTCGAGTTCCTCGAACTGGTGCTGCAGCGCGGGGCTGCGCGCGCCGGCACTCGGCAGAGCGGGATGGTTGGCGGCGGCGTCAGACATGCGCGTGCTCTTCCTCGGCATAGCCGTAGGGCTCCGCGCGGACGATAGGCGGCTCCTCGAAATTATCGGTGGGAGGAGGCGAAGGCGTCTCCCATTCGAGACCCTTAGCGCCCCAGGGATTGGGACCGGCGATGGGTCCATAGCGGATGGACCAAAGCAGATAGATGAAGGGAATCAGATATCCCACGCCGAGGATGGACGCGCCGGCGGAGGACATCACGTTGAGCACCTGAAATTCCGCGGGATAGACGGCGTAACGGCGGGGCATGCCCAGATAGCCGAGAATGTACTGCGGGAAAAAAGTGAGATTGAAGCCGATGAAAATGATGAAGGCGGCGACGCGGGCCCAGGCGTCGTGATAGAGGCGGCCAGTGATTTTCGGCCACCAGAAGTGCAGGCCGCCCATGTAGGCCATGACGGCTCCGCCGACCATGATGTAGTGAAAATGGGCGATGACGAAGTAGGTGTCGTGCAGATGAACGTCCGTGGCGAGGGTGGCGAGGAAAAGGCCGGTGAGGCCGCCCATGGTGAAGAGGCCGATGAAGCCGAGGGCGTAGAGCATGGGCGCGTCGTAGGAGATGGAACCCTGGTAGAGCGTGGCCGTCCAGTTGAAGACTTTGATGGCGGAAGGAATGGCCACGGCGAAGCTGAGCGCGGAGAAAATAAATCCAGCATATACGGATTGGCTGGAGACGAACATGTGATGGCCCCAGACGAAAAAGCTGATCAAGGCGATGGCCAGGCTGGAATAGGCGATGAAGATGTATCCGAAAGGCTTCTTTTTCGAGAAGCAGGTGACCAGTTCGCTGACCACGCCCATTCCCGGCAGGATCATGATGTAGACGGCGGGATGGGAGTAAAACCAGAAGAGATGCTCGAACAAGACCGGGTCGCCTCCGAGGGCGGGATCGAAGATGCCGACATGCAGAAGGCGTTCGGCGCCGATGAGGACCATGGAGATGGCGATGACGGGCGTGCCGAGAACAAAGATGACGCTGGTGGCGTAGATGGACCAGAGGAACAGCGGCATGCGCTTCCAGGTCATGCCCGGAGCACGCATTTTGTGGATGGTCACGATGAAGTTGAGGCCGGTAAGGATGGAGGAAAAGCCGGTGATGAAGACGCCCAGGGCCGTGGCGATGACATGTGTGTTGACGTAGTGGGTGCTCAGGGGCGTGTAAAAGGTCCAGCCAGTATCGACGCCGCCGGAGATCAGGGCGTAGAGCGTGAAAGCGGCGCCGGTGATGTAGATGTACCAGCTGAGCAGATTCAGGCGCGGGAAGGCGAGGTCGCGCGCGCCGATCATCATGGGCACTAGGAAATTGCCCAGGGTAGCGGGGATGGAAGGAATCAGGAAGAAAAAGACCATGACCACGCCGTGCATGGTGAAGAGCTTGTTGTAGGTTTCGGGCTCGACCAGGGCGCCGGCGGGTTCGAGCAAGTGCAGCCGCATCATGACGGCGGCGGCTCCTCCGATGAAAAACATCAGGGTGATCGAACCGAGATAGAGCAGGGCGATGCGTTTGTGGTCCGTGGTGAACAGCCAGGATTTGATTCCGTAGCTGGCGTTCAGATAGTGAACGCGGGACTGGACGGGAACTTCGGCGACGGCCGTGCTCATGGCGCTGGCGTCCTTTCTGCGGAGCTGAGCGACTTGACGTAGGCGATCAGTTGGAGAACTTGCTCCTCACTCACCTGGCCGCGGAAAGTGGGCATCACCGGACGATAGTTCGGCAGAGTAACGGAAGCGGGATCGAGGATGGACTGCCGGACGAAGGCTTCGTCGATGGTGCGAGTTTCGCCGCTCGCGAGCTTCACCTGCTGGCCAAACACGCCGCCGAGGGCGGGACCGGCGCCGGAGCCGTCTGGAAGATGGCAGGTGTTACAGGCCAGGCGAGCGAAAAGATCCTGGCCCATCTGGACCAGCGATTGGCTGGTGGCATTGGTGCGGAGCCATTCCGCGAAGTCGGTAGGGCTCATGACGTCGACGGTCCCTTCCATGGCGGAGTGAAGAGCGCCGCAATACTGATCGCAGAAAAGGCGATAGGTGCCGATCTGCGTGGCCTGAAACCATTCCTCGGTGTAGCGGCCGGGAACTACGTCCATCTTCATGCGGAAGGCGGGGACGGCGAAATCGTGGATGACGTCTTCGGAGGTCATCACCAAGCGGACGGGCACATCCACGGGGACGTGCAGCTGATTGATTTCGCGCGGCCCTTCGGAATGCTGGAGGTGCCACATCCATTGCTTGCCGACGACAAGAATTTCCATGGCGCCCTGGGGCGGACGGGAGGCGGCGAAAAAGAGACTGGCGCCCCAGAAGAAAAGGACAACGCAAATGATGGTTGGTATCACGATCCAGGTGAGTTCGAGGGCCAGGGACTGCTTAGTCGCCGGCGGGACCTCGTGCTGCGAGCGGCGGCGGTACTTGATCATGAAGTAGAAGATGGTGGCGAAGATGAGGGTGGTGAAGAAAAGCGTGACGCCGGTGAGAAAGAAGAAAAGGTGGTCCATGCGCTCGGCACCGACGGAAGCGACGGGCGGGCGCAGGTTGGGCCATTGCGCAAGGAGAAGCGCGAGGCCGTTAGAGAAGACGTTCACTTGGCGCCTTCCATTGACGTCTTCCGTTTCCACGGCTGAGCTTTTTTGCCGGGCCCGTAATTTTCGCGGCGAAAGAGAATGAGGATAGCCACCCCCATCAAGAGCACCGTAAGACCGCCGGCGGCCTGGAGGACGCGGGAGATCAACAATCCATAGCGTCCCGTTTGGGGATCGTAGTGATAGCAATAGAGCAAAATCTGATCGATAGGAGAACCGATCTTGCCTTGCGCCGCTTCCACCAGCGCCAGACGCAAATCGCGCGAGGGATAGGCGATGCCGTAGAAATAGCGCGTCAACTTGCCCTCGGGCGTGAGCAGCATGATTCCGCTGGGGTGAGCGAACTGGCCGGAGGCGGAGTCGTAGGCGTAGCGGAATCCCACGGCAGCGGCCAAGGCTTTGATTTGCGGCTCGTCGCCGGTGAGAAAGTGCCAGCCCTGGGGACCGCCGGGCCGGCCATAGAGGCCGGTATAAAGCTGATGCTTGATGTTGGCGAGCACGGTTCTCTCGCTGGGGTCGATGCTGACAGTGACGATATTGAAGTCCTTGCCGATCTCGAGCGGCAGCTCCTTGGTGCTGTTCAAAAGGCCGTTCAGCACTTCCGTGCACAACATCGGGCACTGGTAATAGACCAGCGCGAGGATGACCGGCTTCTGTCCAAAGAACTGGCGCAGGGCGACGGTGTGGCCTTGCTCGTCGCGAAAGGTGAGGTCGAGGGGAAGGGCATCGCCCAGCTTTTGGTCAAGTCCTACGTCGCGCAGCAGCGCGGGGCGGACGCCGGCGGTCTGCACGGGAGGGCCATCGCCAAGCTGTGCCTTTGCAGGCAGGGCGGCCAGCGTCGACAGGAGCAACGCCGGCGCAAGGATCAAGAGACGCAAGATTCGAGATTTCATGGCGCCGAACCTTCGTTGATTGTGCGGGCATTGATTTTGCTGGCATCGATTTTGCCCGGCGCAAGTTTGTCTGCCGAAGCGACTCGCCGGGCCGGGGTTTTCGATCGCGCCCGGGCCGTATTTTGCGAATTGGGGGCTGTGCGCACCGGCAAGCCGCGCTGGAGAAGCAGTGTCATGGCGCGGTCGATGGGCAAGCGGACGATGCCGTTCTGCTTGTCAACCCAGCCGTAGGTGTTGAGGAGATTCTGCTGCGATTGGTAATAGCTTTGCATATCCACTCCAGGCAGCGCCTGAATGCGCGGAGGCGGAGGCAACGGATGGGTGGCCGCAAACGGGGCAGCCACAAAAGACCCAGGGTTCTCGGCGCGTTCAAAATGCTTAAGTAACCAGATCAGCGAAAGCGAAGTGGCCGCGAGAATCGCGGCCATGATCAGCACGAAGCCGAGCAAGCCGCGGGGACTGGCATCGCTTTTCTCGTAGCCGTTGCGGGGCGCCGCGTTGGTGCTAGTCGCCATGTTCGAGCGCTCCCTCGAAGCGAGGATCGTGCAGCGGCAGCAGAGGACGGCTCTTCAGCTGGCGCACGAAATCCGCCAACCAAATACTGCCCATGCCAACGGGCAAAAGAAAATCAAGCAGGTAGAAGCGCGGGCTGGGGTGAAAAGCCGGCACGACCATCCAGTAGACATCGAGAAAATTCACCACGATCAGCGCGCCGCAGAGAATCGTAAGTGTTTCGACGCGCCGCTTGATGGCCCGCATGAGCAGGAGATAGAAGGGGATCGCAAAGGAAAGAAAGATCATCACCAGCGCGACGCCGCCCCAGCCGCTCGCGGCGCGGGTGAGGTACCAGGGAATTTCCTTGTCGAGGTCTCCCGCCCAGATGATCAGGAATTGAGAAAAAGACAAGTAGGCCCAGAGCATGACGAAGGTGAGGACGAGATTGCCGAGATCGTTGAAGCGATCGGGAGTGATGGCCTGGGCCACGTGTTCGCGGCCGGAAAGCAAGCCCACCACGAAGATGACGAAAGCGAGCGCGGAGAGCACTTGCAGGACCATGAAGATCATGCCGTAGATGGTGGAGAACCAATGGGGCTCGAGAGACATGAGCCAATCGATGGAAAAGAAGGTCACCGTCAGGCCGTAAAGGACCAATCCCGGTCCGCTCATGGCTTCGAGACGAACGGCGAGGCGCGGGTCGGCGGTGCGGTCCTGGGCGTCCGACCAATGGGTCAATCTGCGGGTGATGCCCAGCCATATCAGGAAATAGATGACGTTGCGGATCAGGAAAAACGGCAGGTTCAAATAAGGCTGCTTGAATTTCAGGACAGCGTCAGCGGCAACGAGATCGGGATGCATCCAGGAGTACAGGCGGCCGAGGCCGAGAAGAAGCGGAAGGACCAAGACGGCGAGCAGAGGCATGGTGCGCGCGCCGGCTTCGAGGGGGCGGCGGATGGGCAGTCCCCAAAAGCCTCCCGTGAGGTGATGGACCATCAGGAAGGCGGCGCAGCCCAAGGGAAAACCAAGCCAGAAGACGTAAGCCAGCAGGTAGGAGCGAAAGAATTGCTCGGGGGCGCGGATACCATCGAGGATGGCCAGGATGAGCAGAGCTATGCCCAAAATGAAAGCGCGCTTCTGTACGAGATCGAAGTGGGCGGCGAGCGGAGCTGGGTTGTGGTTGGCCATCATCGCTGCTCCGGGGGTTGCTCCGGAGGCTGTTCCAAGGCGGGCCGCTGCGGTTCGGGAACGTCCGCGGTTGAGCCTTGCTGGCTCAACTGCAATGCACGGATGTATGCGGCGATGCGCCAGCGGTCCTCGGGCGGAACGCGCGAGGCGTAGCTATACATCACCCCGAAGCCATTGGTCATGACATCGAAAAAGTGGCCGGCGGGCGCTTGCCGCAAGCGAGCGAGATGAAACGAAGGCGGCGCAGGGAAACCACGCTGGACGATCATGCCGTTTCCGCTGCCAGTGTAATCGTGACAGGGCGAACAGTAGATGTTGTATCGCTCGCGGCCGCGGCTGAGATCGGCGGCGGTGATGGGAAAGGGAAAAAGATCGGCGACGGCGCCGTTCACTTTGCCGGTGTATAGCAGTTCGTCAGTGCGCAGTTCGCCGCGGGCGACGGTTCCCTCCACGGGCTGGCGTTCCGAGCGCCCGTCGGGGAAAAACGAACTGGGATCTTCGGGCACGTATTTAGGCTGCACATGCATATCCTGGCGGCAGCCGGCGAGGGCCAGCGCACAGAGAACGGCGCACAGGCCGAGCGTTCGCGTGATCGCGAGCGGAAATTTGCGCGAGTTAGACTTCGGCTTCATAGACGCCAAATGGCTTGAGGCCCTCCAGAAATTGCCGAGTAGCGGCCAAATCGAACTTTTTGTCGCGCGCCTTAATGCAGAAAAAGAAGCGTCCACGGGAGGCCGTGGCAAAGCGCGGCACGTTGAAAAGCGGGTGATAGGGTGTGGGCAGGCCGTTCAACGCGAGCATGCCAAAAACAGCCGCAATGGCGGCGCAGAGGATGGTCATCTCGAAAGTGATGGGAATGAAAGCGGGCCAGCTATTGTGCGGCTTGCCATCGATATTCAAGGGGAAGCTCAGCACATTGGCATACCACTGGAGAAAGAAGCCTCCGGCCGCGCCAAACATTCCGCCGAGCAGGACGATCAAAGGCAGGCGCGTGCTATGGAATCCGACGGCTTCGGCCAAGCCCTCGATGGGCATGGGCGAGAAGCCATCCACGGCACGGTAACCCGCCGCGTGCGCGGTGTGGGCGGCGTTGAGAAGCTGCTCGGGACTTTCAAACTCCGCGACTAGGCCGTAGATGCGTTTATTGACCATGGCATCGAGCGTTGAACCATCGTGCGCCGGCGATTGTGCCGGTCAAGTGGCTGAAATCTCCGGGTTTGGATTCCTCAATTTCGCAAGATAGGTGGTGCGCGGGCGCACGTTCAGTTCGGCCAGCAAGCTGTAATCGCGCGGCTGGCGCTTGAGCTTGGAAACACGGCTATCAGGATCGTTAATGTTGCCAAAAATGATGGCTTCGGTGGGGCAGGCCTGCTGGCAGGCGGTTTGAATTTCGCCGTCGCGCACCAGGCGGTCCTGCTTTTCGGCGGTGATTTTCGCTTCGTTGATGCGCTGGATGCAGTAGGTGCATTTTTCCATGACGCCGCGGCTGCGCACGGTGACATCGGGGTTGCGCAGTCCATAGAGGCTGGGCGTGACCCAATCGGAATACAGCTTGAAATTGAAGCGGCGCACTTTATAGGGGCAGTTATTGGAGCAATAGCGCGTGCCCACGCAGCGGTTGTAGACCATCTGGTTGATGCCTTCGGAATCGTGCAAAGTGGCGCCGACGGGGCAGACCAGTTCGCAGGGCGCCTGTTCGCATTGCATGCAGGGCAGGGGCTCGAAATAGATTTCGGGATTGGCGAGATCGCCGCGGTAGTAGTTGTCCACGCGAATCCACTGCATGTCGCGTCCCGCCATGACTTCGTATTTACCGACGACGGCGATGTTGTTTTCGGCGTAGCAGGCCACTACGCAGGCTTCGCAGCCGGTGCAGCGGCTGAGATCGATGGACATGCCCCAGGCGTATCCTTCGTACTTGTAAGGCGGATACATTGAAATTTCCTTGCTGGCATCCTGGTCGGCGACCTTGGCGAATTGGGGATTCTTGCGGAACTCGTCGAGCGTGGCGATGCGGACGAGATCGCGCTCAAAAGCGTTTTCGCTTTCTTCCTCGATCTGCTGGCGATCGCGGTCGATGGGATGATGAATTTGCGTTTCCGCGAGGAGATAGTTCTTGCCGGCCTTTTGGATCTGCAAGCCGCTTGCGAAGGCGGGCGCGGAGGAGGTGCGCAGGAGATAACCGTTGAGGCCTATGCCGCTGCCCACATTGCCGGCGCGCTTGCGTCCGTAGCCGAGCGTGACCGTGGCGGAATTATCGGCCTGGCCGGGCGTGGCGTAGACAGGGCCGGCGGCTTGCCATCCTCCATTGCTCAGAGTCGCGATGTCGCCGGTGGTGAGGCCGAGACGCCAGGCGGTGGCGGGGCTGAGTGCGATGGCGTTGTCCCAGGTGACCTTGGACAAAGGCTTGGGCAGCTCCTGCAGCCAGGCATTGTTGGCCCAGCGGCCGTCACCGATGGTGGGATCGGGACGAAAGACAATTTCGATCGCTTGTGCATTGGGCGCGGGCGCAGCGGGCAACTTGCTGTAATCCAAATTGAGCTTGGGCGAGATGGCGGGCAGGGCGGTTCCGGCCATCACGCCATCGTGCAAAGTCTTTTCCCAGAAATTCTCGAAATCGCGATCGGAAAGGCGCGCCTGCTGCGCCTTCCAGTAGTCGCGAACGAGATCGTGGTCGGATTTACCGGTGTCGCCGGTAAGCAGGGCGATGGCTTCGTGCAGAGAGTGGCCGCGATAGAGCGGAGCGATCAGCGGCTGAACGATGCCGACGGTGCCGTCGTAGGCGCGAACATCGCCCCAGGACTCGAGGAAATAAGTTTGAGGAATGTGCCAGTGGGAGAGTTCGGCGGTCTCGTCATCGTAAAGCCCAAAGTGAATGCGCAGCGGGACTTTCAGGAAGCGCTGAGCGAACTGCAAGTCCGCGGGCGCGGTGTAGACAGGATTGCTGCCGAGGATGAAGAGGGTCGTCACCTGGCCGGCGTCAATCTCCTGCGCCAATTCCGGCAGGGAGTCTTTTGCGGGGCTGGCTTCGACTGGGTCGGTGTAGATCGCGGTGGCGCCGATGTTGCCGAGGGCGGCGTTCATGGCATGAGCCAGCGCGTGCACGGCCGGAGGCTGCGAAGCTCCGGCGACGATCAAGGAAGTTCCGCGATGGCTTTGCAAATCGCGCACCAGCGCTTTCAGCCAGGCATCGGGAAGCGGCGAATTCGCGGTTTGCACCGGAACGCCCAGCGCGGCAGCGAGGGCGCGCGCAAAATGCTCGATTTCGCTCGAGCGGACCGGCAGCCGATGATCGGCCATGCCGCCGGTGAGGGTTGGCGTGCTTTCGACGACGTAGAGCCGGTTCATCTGCGCGGCGGGCGTTTCGATGCCGCGCCACTTGGCGAAATCGCGCGCGTAGCGGACGCAGGCCGGTCCTTGATCGAGGAAATCGGAGTCCAGGGAGACGACCACGGCGGCGTTATCGAAGCGATAGACGGAATTTAGGTCGCGGCCAAAAGCGAGCTGCGCTCCCTGGTGCGCGGCGTAATCGCCGAGGGGTTCGTGCGTGTACCACTTGGCTTGCGGAAAGTGCGCGAGCAGGGACTGCATCTGCGCCGCGAACGTTGGCGACGTAGTGGTCTCGGTGAGAATGCGCAGGCCGGCGCCCTTGGCATCTTTCAGGTTGTCGCGAAGGGCGTCGATGACGGCGAGGAACGCCGGCCAGTCGCTGACGTGGCCTTCGTGCAGCGGCACCTGGGAGCGATTGGGATCCCAGAAGGTGAGCACCGAAGCCTGGCAGAAAATATTCGTGGCGCCCAAGCTCGCGGGATGCTCGGGATTGCCCTCCACCTTGGTGGGCCGTCCCATGTGGCTTTCGACGAGCAGGCCGATGCCCACACCGCGGTCGGGCATCGAGGTGGCGTAAAAAAGGGGCTTGCCGGGAATGACCTCTTCAGGAGCGCGCACGTAGGGAACGATTTTTTCGGGCGGCAACTTGGTGCAGGCGGTGAGCCCGGAAAGCGCGGCGGAGGCAGCCATCAGCTTCAGCGCCTCGCGGCGGCTCAGGCCCAGATTTCGCTGGCCGGTGGGGGCGCTCGGGAATTCGTTGTGCAGGGCGGCTTCGTATTCCGGCGTGCGGGCAAGTTCGTCCAGGCTGCTCCAGAGGCGCTGCTTGCCGTCGTGTTGCAGTTGCGCGGCGATGGCCTCGAGGTCGAGGCGCGTTCTGGATTCGGAAGGCATTGGTCGAGACTCCCTTTGGGGGTCGCGCGGAGATGGGTTGGTCATCGTTTAGTCACCGCTTGGTCACCGCGCTTTCATCGATGGCAGGTGTAGCAGTCCGTGAGCGAATGGATTTTGTACTCGTCGACGAGCTTCGACCCCAGCGCGGCCTGATCGGGCGGCGGCTGATAGGCGATGCTGAAAACCTGATCCTTGGGGCGCACGTTATTTTCCGGATGACGGTGGCAGTCGAGACACCATTCCATCTTCAGCGAGTTAGCCGCCCAGGTGAGAGGCATGGACCCGACGGGGCCGTGACAGGTAGTGCAGCCAATTCCCTTGGAGATGTGAATACTGTGATTGAAGTAGACAAACTGAGGCAGCGCGTTCACGCGGAGCCATTGGATGGATTGATTGCTGCGAAAACTTTCCCGCACCGGCTCGAGCATGGGGCTGTCCTTCCATATCTGCGAATGGCAGGTCATGCAGGTTTCCGTGGGCGGCAAGCCGGCGAAGGAGGAGTCCTCGACCGCGGTGTGGCAATAGCGGCAATCGATTCCCAGTTCGGCGGTGTGATGCTTATGGCTGAAAGGCACGGGCTGCACGCGGGGAACATTGGCCTCGGTGACATAGGGAGAACCGTCGATCCAATAGGGGATCAGGCCGGCGACGAGCACGAAGAGAAAGAAACCGTAGATCGTCACACGCGAAATTAGATTGGTGCTGTGATGGAAGACTTGCGCCATGAGCGTGCCCGGCCTGCAGCGTTACTTCCTTTCTCCCTCTCCCTGGGTCTCGGTGACGAGAGTTCTCATTTCAAAGATGGAGATCATGGGCATATAACGGATGAAGAGATAGAGCAGCGTTAGGAAAAGGCCCAGCGATCCCGCAAGGGTCATCCAGTCCCAGCGGGTGGGCGCGTACATGCGCCAGATAGAGGGCACGAAATCGCGGCTCAAACTGATCACGATGATGACGAAGCGCTCCAGCCACATGCCGCAATTGATGATCAGCGCCACCGCAAAAAGGGCAGGGACGCTGTTGCGCACGCGCTTGGACCATAGTGCTTGGGGAATGACCACGTTGACGGCGATCAGGCTCCAATACGCCGCCGCATAGGGTCCGCGCATGCGATTCAGCGTGGCGTATTTTTCGTAAGTATCCGCGCTGTAGAAGGCCATAAACGCTTCCATCATGTAGCCGTAAGCCACGATCAGGCCGGTGGCCAGCATGATCTTTCCCATGTTGTCCAGATGGCGCATGGTGATGAAGTCTTCCAAGCCATAGAATTTGCGCAGGGGAATGGCCAGGCATAGCACCATGGCGAAGCCGGAGTAGATGGCACCGGCGACGAAATAGGGCGGAAAGATCGTGGTGTGCCAGCCGGGCAGAATGGCAATGGCGAAATCGAAGCTCACCACCGTATGCACCGAGACGACCAGAGGCGTTGCCAGCCCGGCAAGAAGCAGGGAAGCCATTTCGTAGCGTTTCCAATGCACGGCCGAACCGCGCCAGCCCATGGCCAGGAATCCGTAGATGATCTGCTTGGCGCGAGTGCGGGAGCGGTCGCGCAGAGTGGCCAGGTCGGGGATGAGTCCCACGAACCAGAACAAAAGCGAGACGGTGAGGTAGGTGGAGACGGCGAAGACGTCCCACACCAAGGGACTGCGGAACTGTGGCCAATACCACATCGTGTTGGGATAGGGAAAAAGCCAGTAAGCAAGCCAAGCCCGGCCCATGTGGAGCACCGGAAACATCCCCGCGCAGAGCACGGCGAAAATCGTCATGGCTTCGGCGGTGCGGTTGATCGAGGTGCGCCACTTCTGATGCAGCAACAGCAAAATGGCGGAGATCAACGTGCCGGCATGGCCGATCCCGATCCACCAGACGAAATTGACGATGGCGAAGCCCCATCCGACGGGGATCATCACGCCCCAAATGCCGACGCCGATGGCGAAGAGAACGGTGACGGCGTAGAGCAGCATCATCAGCAGGAGAAAGGAGACCGCAAATCCCAGAAACCATCCGGGGCGGCGGCGCTGGCCGAGAACGATGGAGGAGATCTTGTCGGTAACGGTCGAGATCGTGTACCCCGGTTCGATGACCGGGGGCTGGCTTAACTCGGCCGCGCCGTCAAGAGGATCGGAATTCACGTGGATTGTCCTGGTGAAGAGATTAGTTCAGAGCCTTGTGCAAAACCAAGAAGAGGTTCCTTTAGCTCGCCGCAAGCAGACGCCCCGACCGCAGCGGCGGGCCCACGGCGGCTTCGCATTTGGAATGAAGCCGGCGCAGCGCGATCCGGCGGGGACGGGCCGCGGCGTACAAGCGAATCGGAATGGAAACGAGTCCGAAGGTAATGCTGCTTTTCCATATCGCCGAGGCCATAAACGAGTACCCTTTGGAGAGCTTATCGGCTCCGGCGGCGGACTCTATCCGTGAAAAATGGTAGAAAGGGTTTCGCCCCGCCGCAACGAAAGTTTCCTCTGCGCCTACACTGATATAAACCTGCGTGGGCAACCGACGGGCGCTCCATCTCTCACTTTCGTGACTCTCCCGGGATAGAATAAGGATCGTGCGGGCATAGGTGCGCTCGTGGTCTGTGCGGAATGGCCGCGAGCGATCGCCGCTTAGGGAGTTCGTGTGAGCGCGGAACGCCAGAGCAGGCTCGACTGGATGGACGTGCTCTGGCTGCTGTTTTTGCTAGGGCTGGCGTTACTGCCTCCGGTCGGCGAAATCCACAAACAATTAATTCTGCTGGCGATTGGAGTTCTCCAGCTTTTCGAAGGGCGGCTGGTGAACCAGGTGCCGCGCGGGCGCAACTACGCGGTGCTGCTGAAAATTCTGCTGGCCATGCTGCTGATCAGCCACACCGGTGAAATCAGCATAAACAGCAGTTACTATCCGATCTTCTATGTTCCAGTAATCACTGCCGCGGTTTATTTTGGAGCCTGGGGGACGATTCTCTGGACGCTGATCGCTTCGGCCGCCTATTGCTCTTACCTCTATCCGGCGCTGCAGGAATATCAACTGGCCCCCGGCGCCGAGGCCGAGTTGATGCTGCGCATTCTTTTCTTTTTCCTGGCGGCCATGGTGGTCAATCGGTTCGCCACGGAGAATAAGCGGCAAACGCGGCGTTATCGGGAAGTCGCCGAACAACTGGCAAAAACCAATCGAGAACTGGAACAGGTTCAGGCGGAAGCGCGCCGCTCCGAACGGCTGGCGGCGCTGGGGCAACTCTCGGCAGGCCTGGCGCACGAGATTCGCAATCCGCTGGGCATCATCAAGGGCTCGGCGGAGATGCTGATTCAAAGGCTGGCCACGGCGGAGCCGCTGGCGGCGGAATTGGCCGGGTACATTTCGAGCGAAGTGAACCGGCTCAGCGCGCTGGTGAGCCGGTTTCTGGATTTCGCCCGACCGCTTCATGTGGAGACTGCGCCCTGCTCGGTTCCCGAGGTGGTGGATCGCGCGCTGCGGGCGGTGGTTGCGAATTGGAACGGCGCGCCGATTGAGGTCGAGCGGCGCTACGAAAACGATCTGCCGCCGGCGGCGCTGGATGAAAATCTCGGCGAGCAGGTTTTCGTCAATCTGATCCAGAACGCCTACGACGCCATGGGCGAGACCGGGGGCCGGCTGCGCATTTCGATTGGAGCGGGCAAACGAGGCGAGCGGCGCGGCATCGAAGTGCAAGTGCTCGATTCGGGGCCGGGAATTCCAGCGGAGCTTCGCGAACAGATATTCAATCCGTTTTTCACGACGAAGAAGACGGGCGTGGGACTGGGGCTCTCAATTGTTTCCAAGATTGTCGATGAACATCACGGCTCGATTGAGCTTTTCAGCGGCGATCTGGCGGACGCGGAGTCCGGGAATGGCGAACTGGTGGGCAGGGCGCAAGGCGTGAAAAGCGGCTCCGGAAGCGCCTTGGCTGGGAAAACCCTTGCCGGAAGAGAGCGGCCCGGCACAAAATCCGGCGCCTGCTTCGTGATCTTCCTGCCGCTGGCTGAAGAGCCCGAGTCCCGCGCCACAGACGGCGTCATGGTGTAACCGCGTAACCGCTTAGCAACAGAGTACGGCAATGCCAAGCAACGGCATTTCAGAGGATTAATTCGTGTCCAACATACTGATCGTCGAAGACGAAGCCCGCATGCGCCGATTGCTGGAACTCGATCTGAACGAGGCGGGATATCAGACTTTTTCCGCACCCGATGCGGAAAAAGGTTTGGATTTGCTGCGGCGCGAGCAAGTGGATGTAGTGATCACGGATTTAAAGCTGCCCGGCTCGAGCGGCTTGGAATTTCTGCAAGCCGCCAAGCGCATCAATGGCGGGCTGCCCGTGATCGTAATGACCGCCTACGGCACGGTGGAAACGGCTGTGGAAGCGATGAAGGCCGGGGCCAGCGATTATGTCCTGAAGCCTTTTGCGCTGGCCGAGATGCGGCTGGTGGTGCAAAAGGAGCTGGACGTTCGGCGCCTGCGCGAGGAGAACCGCAATCTGCGGGAAGCGCTGGGACGGCGATACGACTTCCCCAATATCGTAGCGAAGAGCGCCAGGATGCAGGAAGTGCTGGCGCTGGCGGAGCGGGTGGCGGCCACGCCCTCGACTGTACTGATCGGGGGCGAGAGCGGCGTGGGCAAGGACCTGATCGCGCGGCTGATTCACCAACGATCCAGCCGAGCGGCGGGCCCGTTTGTAAAGATCAATAGCACGGCGATTCCGGAGAACCTGCTGGAGAGCGAACTTTTCGGCTACGAGAGAGGCGCGTTCACGGGAGCCGTCACGAGCAAACCGGGAAAATTCGAGTTAGCCGATAAGGGCACTCTCTTTCTGGACGAAATCGGCGACGTGCCGCCCGCGACGCAGGTGAAGCTGCTACGCGTTCTGCAGGAGCGCGAATTCGAGCGGCTGGGCGGGACGCGGACCATCAAAGTGGATGTGCGGCTGGTCGCGGCGACCAATCGCGATCTGCGCGCGGCACTGGAGGAGGGCACATTCCGGCAGGACCTTTATTACCGGCTCAACGTCGTGCCCATCGATATACCTCCGCTTCGCGAGCACAAGGAAGATATTCCCGACCTAGCGAACCTTTTTCTTTCGCGGCTGGCCCAAAAATCCCAGAAGAAGCTGGAGGGCATCCGGCCAGAAGCGATGCGGAAGCTGATGGAGTTCCACTGGCCGGGGAACGTGCGCGAACTGGAAAATATCGTGGAACGCGCCTGCGCCCTCACGACCGGCCCGCTGATCGAGCCGTCCGACATCCACATCGATCAGATGCCGGAGCGCAACCGTTCGGAGAATGGGCCGCTTCTGCCCGAGGGGAAGACGCTCGATCAATGGGAAGACGAAATCATCCGCGAGGCTTACCGTCGCGCCAATGGCAACAAGAGTGAGGCGGCGCGCCTGCTGGGCCTTTCCCGCAACGCGCTGCGTTATCGGCTGGAGAAGATCGGCATTGGCGATGAGGCCGCGAAGGCGCCTCAGGAATAGCCACGGGCGGCGTCAGTCGCGTGGCGGCCAGGCTATTGCGCGGAAAAAGCGAGCAGGGTGTTGCCCGCTATTCCCGCCGCGCCAAACAGGTAGCCCGATCCCACGAACAGCGTGCCATTCACGATTGTCGGACCAGCGGAGGCCATCGACCCGCCATTGGCTTTGACGCCGTTCACCGTCTTGTAATCATGCGCGGTGTTGATCTCCCAGATCTCGTGTCCGTTTTGGGTCGAGAAGGCGCGCAGAATACCGTCCCATCCGCCCGAGAAGACCACGCCCGGGATGACCGTCAGCGCCGCCGTTTGCCCGAGATTGGGGGCGCCGGGATGTTGGCCGGGGAGCGGAGTAAACCACTTCTTCTCGCCGGTCTTCAGCGAAACGGCGGCGATTCCTCCGCTGCGCAGTCCGAAATAGGCATTCTGTTCGTCGGCGGCTCCGCCGAAGGTGATCATACCTAGCGCCAGCTTATCCACCAATCGCGCTTTCCACAGCAGCTTCCCTTGCTGATCGGGGTCGTGCGCCCAAACCATACCGCTCTTCTGCGGCGCCAGCAGAATACGATGACCGTCGGGCAGCGTTCGCAAAATCATGGACGCGCCGAAATCGAAGTCCGGGCCCAGAGGCTTGGGGCAGTTTTCCGAAATTCCATTGGGATTATCGGCGCCGCCACCGCCGCACCCGGAAAGCCAGGCGTCGTCCTGCGTGTCTTGAACCGACCATACGACTTTACCGCTGGCCATATCGAGCGCCATCACAGCATCGGTGGTATTGGGTGCTGGGTCGGTGTAAGCGTCCCCTGTCCCAATGTAGAGCACATGCCGCTGGGTATCGATTGTGGGCGCGGCCCATACCGCTCCTCCTGCGGGGGCGTAATGCTGCACGCCCTTGGGGCCCTTAGCCGCGGGTCTTGGCGGAGTGGAAATGATGTACGTCTTCCATATCTGTTTACCGGTGCCGGCGTCGAGCGCGGTCACGCTGCCTCGAAATGAGCAGCACGGATACGTCATGCCCAAGCCTGCCGTTCGCTCCTCTGCCGATGCCATGGGCACAAAGAGCCGGCCTTCGTATAGCGTGGGCGCGCCGGTGATCTGCGCCACAGGATAGTCATCAACCTTTACTTTCCACAGCAGTTTGCCGCTCTCGGCGTCGAGGGCAAACATGTTGGCCTTCTGGTCGCCGAAATAGGCAGCGTACTTCGTTGTGTCCGGCCCGCCCACCGCGGATCCCCCCAGGCCTGGTGCTGTGATCTCAACGTGTTTAACCGGCCCAATGCTGACAGAGACACGCATGGCACCATCGGTTTGAAAAGACCAATAGACGCAGCCAGTGGCGGCATCGAGGGAGTAGACCGTGCCCGCATCGGAGCCGAGGAAGACGCGGCCTCCCACAATCGTGGGTTGACTATACGACTCGTCGGCAAGAGGGAGTCCGAATGCCCACTTCAGTTTTAGCGACGGAACTTGGGCCGCGGTCAAGCCCGCCGCGCTGGCCGGCTGGAAACGCGCGTTCGAGGTGGGATCAACTCCCCAGCCGTTCCACATCGGTTGCCTGGCGATATCGAACATGGGCGGATTGCTCGCGCAGCGGTTCGGCATCTTGCTGGCGTCCGCGATTTCAGTAACGCCGATCTTCCGGCCGCCCAATTGAGCCGACACCGTTTTCTTGTCGTCGTCGGAGAGTCCTTGGATCTGAGTGTGAGGCGCCTTGGAAAGCGCGGCGTAAACTGCCTCCGGCGTCATCTTGCGCAGCACGGAGACGTCGGGCGCCTTCTGGGCCTGGGCGCTTTGATGGCAGCTTGCGCACTTGTTCTCGAACAGCACCACACCGGCGCCGGTTTGGGCAAATGCCGAGTCGGACGTGGCGGCAAACGCGACAATTGAAGTGAATGCGATCAGCACAAGCAAAGGCGTCTTCATGGCGGGCGCTCCTCTGCGTTTTTGGGTGACGGGTGAAACCATATGCCTACGGCAATTTCGAGTCAACATGAGAAGCCTGCTGCTGCGTTTTGCGGCCAGATTGCTCGGCGTGCATTGCGCTGGTCCGCATGCGGATTCCAGCGCAGAATGAGTGGAGACGCCAATCCCAATCGGAACAAAAGGGTATATGCTACGGGCCGGAGGTCCCTTCCAGGGACGGCAGAGCGCGTTTTGGCGTTCGCTTGCATGGCTTTGGCGCACCGCAAGAGGAGGTTACGGTGGAACTCGGATGGAAGCGAAACGTTCTTGGGGTCGTTAGAATCGGAATCGCGTGCCTGGCCGGGGCGGCCTTGGCGCAGGGCCAAGCGACACCGCCGCAAGCAGCCGATAAAGCGGCGACTGAAGCGAAGCCGCCGATCTCGGACCAGTTCTTCAAGAACGTGCAAGTGCTCAAAGGGATTCCGGTGGACCAATTCCTAGGCACCATGGGTTTCATTGCCGCGTCGTTGAGCGTGAACTGCACGGAATGCCATGTCACCCGGGATTATTCCATCGACACTCCGAAGAAGCAGAAGGCGCGGCAGATGATGATCATGGTGAGGACGATCAATCAGGCGAACTTTGGAGGAGGGCACAGGGTCACCTGCTGGACCTGCCATCGCAGCGACACCGAGCCGCCGGAGACGCCGAGCCTGATGGTGCAGAACGGGACCGTGCCCGACAAGGACCCGAACGACGTTGAGTTACTGGATCAGCCCATTCCGGGCGCGCCCACGGCCGAGCAGATTCTCGACAAGTACATTCAGGCGCTCGGCGGGGAAGAGCGGCTGGCTCGGATTACCAGCATCTCCGCCAAAGGGACATACGCGGGCTTTGACACCGATCTCGGCAAAGTCCCGGTGGAGGTTTTTGCCAAGTCTCCCGGCGAAAGCACGACCATCGTGCACCGGTCTGAGAAGGCGCAGAACATCACGACCTACGACGGCCGCAATGGGTGGATCGTGATGACCAATACAGCCCTGCCGGTGAAACCGTTGAGCGGAGGGGAACTGGACAACGCGCAACTGGACGCGGAGATGTTTTTTCCGGGGGGAATCAAGAAATACCTGCGCGATTGGCGCACCGGCTTTGCCCCCATCACCGTGGACGATCAGCTAACCCAGGTTGTTCAAGCGACGGCTCCCGGAGGCACGCGCGTGAAATTATTCTTCGACTCAAAATCGGGGCTGCTGCTGCGGGTAACGCGCTTTGCCAACACGGTGCTGGGCCTGAATCCGTCGGAAGTGGATTATTCCGACTACCGGGACCTGGGCGGCGTCAAGGTGCCATTCCACTGGACTCTCACCTGGACCGACGGGCGCTCCGAGTTTGATATGACCGACGTGCAAACGAACGTGGCCATCGACGAGGCCAAGTTCGGCGAAGCGGTGTTGCCCAAGACCGCGACGCCATAGGCAAACTGGGAAGGGGTTTCGTCTTGACATTTCTGCGCGGCAGCAAGCATATTGAGCCGCCGGGAGAGATGCCATCTCCGATCCGCGCGGCAGGAGGTGTAGTTGATGCGAACCAAGCTGGTGGTGGCGGTGAGCGTCCTAAGCATGGCCATGTTGGGAGGGGCGATTTCGGCGTCGGCGCACCACGCTTTTGCAGCGGAGTTCGACTCGAATAAGCCGGTGCATTTCACGGGGACGGTCACGAAGATGGAGTGGGTGAATCCGCATGCGTGGATTCATGTGGACGTCAAGGGTGCGGATGGGACGGTGGCCAACTGGGCCATCGAAGCGGGCACGCCGAATGTTCTCTACCGCCGTGGTTTCACGAAAGAGTCCTTGCTGGCGGGGACCGTGATTGTCGTGGACGGTTACCAGGCGAAAGATGGGTCGCATCGAGCCAATGGCCGGGACCTGACGCTGCCGGACGGGCGGACGTTGTTCCTGGGTTCATCGGGAACAGGCGCGCCTTACGAGAACGATCCGAAAGCCAAGTAGCGCTGAGAATTTCCGGCGGCGATCATCGGGAGGTTAAAGATGAGAGTCAGAGGGAATCGCTATGTTTTGCTGATGGCGCTGGGGGCTGTGCCCATCGTCGCCATCGGATTGGTTCAGAAGACGACCGGCCAGACTCCGGCGAGCAGTTCGCGGAGTGAACCGGGTGCGAAGGGTTCCGCAAGCGCGACGACGCTCAAGACCGCGTGGGGGGCGCCTGATCTGCAAGGCACGTGGAGCAATGTCGCGGTGGTGCCTTTCGAGCGCCCCAAGCAGTACGGCGACCGTCAATTGCTGACCGAGGCTGAGCACCAGAAAGCCGTGGATGCGCTGATGAAGCAGGACGAACAGCCCGGGCGCGACAGCCGAGAAAGCCAGGGGAAAGATATCCGCGGCACGGAGAAGGACGTGGCGCGCGCGTACAACGAGCACTGGTTCGGCGATAAACCCACGCAGGTCAGCTATCGGACGTCACAGATCATCGATCCGCCCGACGGGCGGATGCCGGCGTATACGCCCGAGGCGCAGGCGCGCATCAATAAGCAAAAGGAGTATCTCGAAGCGCTTCTGCAAGGCACCTCCGGCGGGAAACCGGGGCCGATCTCACCGCTCCGCTACCAGCCGCCGCCGGACTACAATCTCGACCGCATGAATCGCGCCGACGGTCCCGAAGATCGCAGCGAGGAAGAGCGTTGTTTTCAGGACCACCTCCCCGTGATTATCGGGCCTGGGCCATTGACGCCCGATGGGCGGCCGGTGGGGAATTTCAGCGGCGTGATGCGGATCGTGGAGAGTCCGGACTCGGTGGACTTCTATTACGACGTCGGCCAGGGTTCAGGATTCAATCGGGTGGTGCCGATCGCGAACCCGATCACGAAGCGGGCGCACTTGCCGCAGGACGTGCGCCAATATTGGGGCGATTCGATCGCGCATTGGGATGGCGATGCGCTTGTAGTGGACGTCACCAATTTCACGCACGAAACCGATTTTCGTGGTTCGCGCGAGAACCTGCACTTGATCGAACGCTATCAGCGCGTGAATCCGCAAACCTTGCGTATCACGATTACCGCCGAGGATCCCACCACCTGGGTCAAACCCTTCACGTTCGTGCAGGAACTGACCAAGAACGCCGATAAACCGAACATGGTGTACGAAGGCGGATGCCAGGAAGGGAACTACGCGCTGCAAGACATGTTGATCAACACACGCGCCGCGGAGAGGTTGTTTTCCCAGGGGAAGGGCCCCGATCCGGCGCGCGAAGACAATGCGACCGGGGGCGGTGCGGTAGCCCAGTAGCGTTGGGCTTAAAGGCTGAACTGAATCGTAAGAGACGCGCAGTGGAGACCGCATGAAGAAAACATTTGGGTATTGTACTGTCTTTATTGCGAGCGCTGCGGTTGTGGGCGCCGCTTTTTGTTTGACGGCGATTCCGATCACCGCCCAGGCGCCGCGAGCCTCAACGCAGACCGCGCCCGCCACTCCGGCTCGGCCGGCAACGATAAACGGACACCCGAACTTGAACGGCATATGGGAAGCGACGACCACCGCGAACTGGGATTTGCTGACGCACCCGATCCGTCCCATGGTCTCGCAGCCGGGCGTTTATCCCGATGTTCCCGTGCTGGCCGCGCCGGTGCTGGCGCTGGGGGCGGCCGGGGGCGTGCCGCCCGGACCTGGCGTCGTGGAAGGGGACATGATTCCGTACAAGCCCGAGGCGGCGGCGCAGAAGAAAGAGAATGCCGAACATTGGCTGGATCGCGATCCCGAACTGCGCTGTTACATGCCCGGGGTTCCACGGGCGATGTACATGCCGTACCCGTTTGAGATCACGCAGGGCACGAACAAGATCGCCATGGCGTTTGAATTTAACGCGGCCAGCCGCACGATTCATCTCGACCAGGTCGATCCGCCGCCCGCCGACACGTGGATGGGCTTCTCCGTTGGCCACTGGGAAGGAAACACGCTGGTGGTGGACACGGACCATTTCAACGACCGCACCTGGTTCTCACGATCCGGCGATTACCACAGCGACGCGCTGCATCTGGTGGAGCGGCTTACGCCGATGAATCCGTACGCGCTGCGGTACGAGGTGACGGTGGAAGACCCGAACGTCTTCACGCGACCGTGGAAGATGAGCATGGTGTTGTATCGCCAGATCGACCCGAATGCGCAGTTGATGGAGTACAAGTGCGTGGAGATGGTGGAGGAGACTTACCTGGGCCATCTGCGCAAGCAGCAGTTGGTGAAGCACTGGGAAGGCGACACAATCGTGATCGATGTAACGCGCAAAGTTCCGCAGGGCGACAAGCTTTACGAGCGGTAGAGGGGCGGCAAAAACGGCCTGCGCCTCGCAGGGGGGAAACGCATGCCGCGAATATCGCTGCGGGCTGCGATCGGCAAGCAGGGACAATTCGCAAATGCGAAGTCATTTGACACGGTATTTTCTTATCCTGCTTTTTACCTCGGCGTTGATCTTTTGCTGCTTCCTTACGGTGCCGGGCGCGGCCTTGGCGAATAGGGCCGGCGCGCGAATCTACGTAAATTCTGGAACTTCGGGAGGAGATTGGGCGGCGTTTCTCGCCTCTCGCAAGCCCGTACTGCCCGCAGCAACGCTTTTTGGCGAGGGGCTTCTCGATTTCTTTCAACGCATGGGCGATTCGTCGTGGAGTACCGGCCTGCACGAGTCTCGCTACGCCTACGACCTCATTGAATCCGTTCACGTGTGGACGCTGTGCCTTTTCTTCGGGCTGACGGTGATGTTCGACTTGCGTCTGCTCGGCTGGGTGATGCGGGAGGTCTCGGTGTCTGAAGTTGCGCGGCGGCTGCTGCCGTGGACGACGGCTGGGTTCGTCATCATGGTGATCAGCGGAGCGCTGCTTTTTTCCGCCATACCTGTGCGCTCCTACCAGAGCATTTTCTTCCGTGCCAAGATGCTGATGCTCTTACTGGCAGGGGTGAACGTGTGGATCTTTCACTCGGGTATCTATCGGCGGGTGGAGAAATGGGATCTCGCCAGCGTGCCTCCGCGGGCCGCTCGAGTTGCGGGGGCGCTTTCTCTGGTTCTGTGGATCGCCATAGTGGTCTCCGGAAGAATGATCGCGTACAACTGGTTCGATTGCGATAGACAACCGCAACCGGCCATCGTCAACTTCCTGACCAGTTGCGCGCCCAGTGCGTCGTCGGAGCGCTAAATGTCGCTACTGGCCTTCTTCCAATGGTGTGAGCAGTCTGGAATCGGCGCCGCCATACGGCGATCGGCCTGGTTGTTCCCCATGATCGAGGCCATCCACCTGCTTGGCCTGGGATTCATCGGCGGGGCCGTGCTGGTGGTGGACCTGCGCCTTTTGGGTTTTGGACTGCGGCGCCAGCCCGTGGCGCAACTTTCACGCGACGCGCAGCCTTGGCTTATCGGCAGTCTCATCCTGATGATCATCACGGGCGGCTTGCTGTTTCTATCGGAAGCGATCAAGTGTTATTACCACGGCGCCTTTTGGTTCAAGATGGCGTCGCTGTTTCTGGCAATCGTTTTTACCTTTACCGTGCAGCGCAGAGTGGTCCTGGCCGACGAGACTCGGCTGGCGCCGCTGTGGGGCAAAGTGGTGGCAGTGGTTTCGGTGCTGTTGTGGTCGGGGGTGGGCATCGGGGGACGCTGGATCGGGTTTTCATAATTCTCGGGCATCGGTAGCGTCGCCACGCTCGCTGGCAAGCGGCGCAGGTTTAATACCCGACACGGGCCCAAAAATCGCAATGGTGCTCGGCCGAAACCATCGCCGCTGAAACCGTGACGTCACCGCTGGGCTGGAAGCGCAGAATGTTCCCCGAACCTGCCTGCAAAGCGGGCCACTCGCTGGTGCCATCCTTGGGCCGTCCAGTACGAGCGAAGGCCGCCCAATAATGCTGCATGCGAGCCGCGAGATGCATCTCCTCAGGCGTGCGCGCTCCCGGTTTGATCTCCGCATAAAGAAAGCCGATCTCGGCGGTGTGCATCGATCCCAGCTCGAAGCCGCTGGCTTCCGGCATGCCCGAGCCGCGCGGATCGTCCAACTCGTAAGCGAACGTCTGCGTCGCCTTGGCGAGCGCCGCGCCCAGTTCGGTGAGCATGGGACAAACGCCAATGCCATTGGGAATTCCGCTGTCACTGGCGGCCGCTCCAGCCGCGTATGCGGGATCGCTAAAGGCGCTCGGCGGATATTCGGCGGCGACGAGAGGCGCGAGGGGGCCGAAGGCGTCCTTGATGTACTTGTCGTAGGTTTGCGCCGTCGCCGGGAAGCCCGTGATCTGCACCGGGCTGCGCTTTTGCTCATCGTGATTGGCGCCGACGATTACCGGAACGCGCTCCACATCGCCCGATTCGATGGCCTCCAGCGGCGCCCTGGGCATCAGGCTCCCGCCGATATTGGCCGTAAACATGCCCAACCCTTCCGATGCGGAGAGCAAAGTTGAAGCCGGCTTAGAGCGCAGGCAGGAGGTGAAAGTTTTCGCGTCTGTGCATCCCGCTTTGGCGGCGAACTTGGCTCCCTGCAGCAGAGCGGTCTGGTGGCTGATGATATAGGCGGAGGTGGCCGTGCACTCGCCGCTCTCGATAATGGCGCGATGGAAAAGCCGTTCGTGAAGGCGCGCGGTCAGGAGCGCACAAACCGCGATGCCGCCGGCCGAGGTCCCGGCGATGGTCACGTTGTCCCGATCGCCGCCGAACGCGGCGATATTGTCCTGAATCCATTGCAGCGAAGCGAGCATGTCCAGCAAACCGTAATTTCCCGAGGAGGAACCATTCGCCGTTTCCGCATCCAACTGCGAGAGCCCCAGCCAGCCCAGCGAACCCAGGCGATAGTTGGGCATGATCACGATCATGTCGTTGCCCGCGGCGAGATCGACGCCATCGCGCGCGCTTCCGGTGCCGGCGGCGAAGCCTCCGCCGTGGAAGTAGATGAGCACGGGCATTTTCTTTCCTTCTTTGCTGCCCGCGGGCCGGTAAAGATTCAGATAGAGGCAGTCCTCGCTTGGCGTGGGAAGATCGGCCGCAACTCTGCCCTGGATACAGGGAGCGGGGAATTTGGTGGCCTGCAGAGTGCCGGAGTACGGCTTGGGAGCGAGCGGAGCGCGCCAACGCAGGTCGGCGAGCGGCGGGGCAGCATAGGGCACACCGCGGAATTGCTCGACCTTGCCAACTGTTAGCCCCGCGATCGTGCCCTGCCGAGTGCGCACGAGAACGCCGACGGAGTCGCTCGATGTTTCCGCGGCGACGGCGACGGCAACGAGTGCGGCCACAAACGCCGCGCCAAGAGTCATTGTGGACAAGGATTTCGATGGCCGGAAAAGTTTGTGCACGGCGATGCTCCCGTAAGGCGCGTGGGGACGCGCGAAGCTGAAATTTCCTCGACCTGCTTGCCGGGCGCCATTGTACACTCAACATTATTCAATAGGGGCATATGCCCACCTATCCACTGCAAAAGTCGTGTTGTTGAGGCATTGCTGTTGAGGGAAAGGAGTAAGACGATGTCATTTCCTTCGCGCAGAACGCTGGGCTATTTACTTTTGCTCTCTTTGAGCTGTGGGGCTACGGCTTATGGACAGCGGAGCGCTCCGGATAATTTGAAGTGGCTTGCTCCGGACGACAATCGCTTGCGATGGCTCAACGTGGCCGATTGGGAAGCGAAGACGGGAGGCTTGCAGCCGGTGCGCATTCCCAAGGACTGGCGCGACAAAATTCCGGCGAGATCCGCCGACCGAGCTCTATCCACGGCGGGAGTTGCGGTGCGGTTTCGAACCGACTCCAGCCGGATAGCCATTCGAGTTACATTTCTCGACGTGCCCGATGTCGCCAACGCCAGCCCGGAGTCGGCCTGGGAACGCGCGCGTCCGCCCTATTTCGACGTGTATCGCGACGGCAAGTTTCTGGCGAACGTCCCGGCGAGGATCGTCTATTACCAGCAGGACGTGATCGTGTTCGACGGATCGAGCGAGCCGAAGAAGGAGTCGGAGTTCTCCATTTTGTTTCCGCACTACTACCGCAACGCGGAGGCCATCGTCGGCGGGATCGGCCTGGACAAGGACGCGCAAGTGCTTCCGCCGGCGACGCGAAACGTTCCGGTGGTGTTATTCCACGGCGATTCGATTACGCACGGCCATGGCGTGACGAGTCCGCGGGAAACCTACGTTTGGCAAACGTGTGAAATGGCCAATTGCGAGCCGTTGAACCTGGGCTTCGGCGGCAGCGCCTGGACGGACGTTTCCGTCGCGGATTACATTGCCAGCCGCAGCGATTGGGATGTGCTGGTCCTCATGGTGGGCACCAACTCCTTTGGCGGCAGAGACTCAGCAGGGAAGCCGGAGACGGTGGCGCAGTATCGCGACAAATACGGGGCGTTTCTGGATGTGGTGCGCGCGAAATATCCCGCCAAGCCGATTCTGTGCATCACTCCGATTCTGACGCATCAAGATATCATTCGAGAGAAGAACAAGAACGGCGATCTTCCGCAAGCCTATCGCGACGCCGTTCATCAACTGGTGGAGCAGCGCCGGCAAACGGATCGGAATCTCTCTTTTCTCGATGGGCTGAGCCTGATTAACGACCCTCTGTACCTGATGGTCATCGATCAGGTGCATCCCAACGAGGGAGGTTCGCTGAAGATGGCGGAAGGCATCGCGGCGGTCCTGAAGCCAATCTTCAAAGACCTGAACGTCCAGCAGAGGACCAGGGCTTCCAACTAAGCGGGGTTGCGGGGTGTGATCATTTCTTTCTCGGTTGGGGGAGCCCACGGTGGCTGAAAACCACCAAGTTGCTGCATTCCCACCAGAGTTTTGCGGTCGAGCTTTAGTGTCGCGTCCTAAGTTGCTACAAGAAAAGCAGATACAGATGCCCCAGGGGCTCTGTTTGGCACGCCATTTGCCCTTTGTTTGGCATGTCGAGGTGGCTTATGAAGGCGAGTAGGGCGGCGTTCTGGGCAATTCCAATTCTAGTGCTCTCGATCGTGCTTCCAGCGTTGGGCCAGGCTCCTCCAGGGCCGGACGCTCAGGAACCTCCGTCCGACGCCAGCCAAGCTCCAAATCAGGTTTCTGGTCAGCTGCAAAATGGCCCAGCCGTGGCTCGCGTGAGCTTCCTGCGCGGCGACGTTACCATGCAACGAGGCGACTCCGGGGACTTCTCCGCAGTGAGCCTGAATACGCCGCTGATGGCGGGCGACAAGGTCGCCACGGGTGATGGCTCGCGAGCCGAGCTGCAGCTGGACTACGCCAACATATTGCGGCTGGATCAGAATTCCCAGGCCAATATCGCCACGCTGGATAACAATCGAATCCAAGTGCAGGTCGGGCAGGGAGTAGCGGTCTACTCGGTTCTGAACGGCGCCCAGGCGGATGTGGAGATCGATACGCCCAACGTCGCGGTTCACCCCACCAAGCCGGGGCGCTATCGCATTGAGGTCGATTCCGATGGGCAATCCATCGTAACGGTTGCCGAAGGCGAAGCTCAGACTTCCACCTCCGAGGGCAGCACCACGGTCAAGAAGGGCCAGCTGATTACCATCCGGGGAACCGGCACGGACGCGCAGTACAAAGTGAGCGATGCTCCTCCGAGCGACGAATTCGACAGCTGGAATCGGGATCGCGACAACACCATCTACAACGCCAACTCTTACCAGAAGACCAATCGCTATTACACCGGCGCCGGCGACCTGGATCGCAACGGCACCTGGTCGGAAGTTCCCGACTACGGGCAAGTATGGACTCCGCAGGTGGACGCCGGCTGGGCGCCTTACCGCGACGGCCGCTGGGCGTGGGAGCCGTATTACGGCTGGACTTGGGTTTCGTATGAGCCTTGGGGCTGGGCGCCTTATCACTATGGCCGCTGGTTCCTCAATGGCGGAGCGTGGGCCTGGTGGCCTGGGCCGATCTTTCCGGCATATCGTCCCATCTGGGCGCCGGCTTATGTCTCCTTCTTCGGATTTGGCGGAGGCTTTGGGTTCGGCGTGGGGTTTGGCTTCGGTTCGATCGGGTGGTTGCCGATTGGGCCCGGCGACTTCTTCCATCCCTGGTGGGGCGGTTTTCGCGACAGTTTTGGCATGGTAGGGTTCGACCGCATTGGCAGCCTTCGTGGAGGCATTGCGCCGCTGTACGCGCGAGGCGGCTTTTCGAACCTGCGAGAGTTGGGGGCGAACGATCGGCTACGCCAGGGCGTCTCCGGCATGGCGGCGGGAAGCTTCGGACGCGGCGGCGTCTTGGCGCACGGCGTGGCGGCGTCGGACATTCGCAGCGGTCGCATGATGACCGGCAATCTGCCGGTGGTTCCAAGCCGCGACAGCCTGCGGACCTCCGACCGGGCGGTCAATTCGGCGACGGCGTCGCGTCTAGCCACACAGCGCAGCTTTTACTCCAGGAGCACGCCGGCGGCGCGGACGGAGTCCTTCTCCTCGCAAGCGTCGCACGTGAATGAAGCGATCGCGCGCAGCGGGCAGTTTCGAGCGATCAACGGTGCCGGGACACGTAGCTTTGGGAACGAAAATAACGGCGCCGCAGCGCAAAACCGAAGTATCGAGGGACAGCGCAGCGCGGGACAAACCGCTAACGGAGCCGAGCGCTTCGGTACCAATGGCGTCAACCGAAGCCAGGGCTCGTCGGAAGGCTGGCAGCGATTCTCGGGCTCTTCTGCGACCAATAGCCGGCCTACGCTGGATATGAACAAGCCGATTGTCAACGAACGCTCCTACCGCGGCAGCGGCACCGAGAGCTATGGCGGAGCTCGCGGCAGCGCATCGCCTACGTATCGCTCGGCGCCTTCATCGCCCAGCTATCGCAGCTCTCCTTCGGCGCAGCCGAGTTATCGCAGCGCCCCGGCGCCGCGATCATCCGGCTCGAGCAGCTATGGCGGGTCTTCCGGTGGATCGCGGAGCTATTCGGGCGGAGGAGGCTCGCGAGGAGGCGGGGGAAGCTCCCGAGGTGGCGGCGGGGGCGGCTCGCACGGAGGCGGCGGACGCCGCTAGGATTTGGGAAGCAGAGCAGAGGCGCGCGGCCTTCCGCAATGGAAGGCCGCGTTTCTTTCTTCGCCGAAAACAGCGTCACTCTCGAAGAGTGTGCCATGGCTTTTTGCCTTATTGAGATGACTTAAGACAGCAGACGCGCGGAGAATGCTTCGGCTGCGGCCATCCGCTATACTCGAACTGCATCTACCTTAACGCGTGTATCCATTCATCCACATCGGTCCTTTGACGCTGGGCTCCTACGGAATCATGGTGGCCCTGGGCCTGATCTGCGCATTTTTTGTGATCCGTGCCGATCTGCGCCGTCGGGGATACACCGCTGACGCCGAAAACATTATCGGCACGACGGGCTTGGCCGGCTTGGCAGGCGCGCGGCTTTATCATCTGCTGGAGTCGCCCTCCGAGTTTTTCGCTCATCCCTTTTCGCTGCTCTTCAGCACCATGGGCTTCGCCTGGTTTGGCGCGGTGATTGGCGGGTTCGTGGCCCTGGTTCTGCTGGCCCGGCATTACAAAATGGGCATGCTGCTGATGCTGGATATCGCTTCTCCCGCTGCGGCTATCGGCTATGGCGTGGGGCGGATCGGCTGCCTGATTTCGGGAGACGGCGACTACGGCACGCCGACTTCGCTGCCCTGGGGAATGAGTTTTCCGAATGGCTTGGTACCCACCACGCAAAGGGTGCATCCCACGCCCATTTATGAATTTCTGGGCGCGATGCTGATTGGCTACATCTTATGGCGCATTGGAGCGCGCACCGTGGGCGGTTTGCGCCCCGCGGGAGAAGTGTTTGGTTTTTACCTGATACTCACCGGCGTGGCCCGCTTCCTGGTGGAGTTCATTCGCATCAATCCGCGCTCGTTCTTCGGTCTGACGAACGCTCAGGCGGCCAGTGTGGCCTCGATTATTTTCGGGATCGTCCTGCTGATCCTGCTGGCGCGACGAATTAGCCCTAAAACCGTGATCGGGAAAACCTCGTCCGGGGCTGCGCGTCGCCCCGTTTTGCGCAAGCCTTAGAGCATCAAGGTTTAGAGCATCTGGCGCAGGACATACGGCAGAATCCCGCCATTGCGGTAGTAGGCCACTTCCTCGGGCGTGTCCGCGCGGGCCACCGCCTCGAAATTTTTTTCCTTCCCCTGATCGTCGCAGGCATGCACGCGCAGTTTCGCTCGCGGCGCGAGCTGGCTGACGCCGTCGATGGAGAAGGATTCATGTCCCGTGAGCCCCAGCGACTCGGCGTTTTCTCCCGGCTTGAATTCCAGAGGGAGCACGCCCATGCCCACCAGGTTGCTGCGGTGAATGCGCTCGTAGCTTTCGGCGATTACCGCGCGCACGCCGAGCAACAGCGTGCCCTTGGCAGCCCAATCGCGCGATGAGCCGGCGCCATATTCTTTGCCCGCGATCACCACGAGCGGCACGCCTTCCTGCTTATAGCGCATCGCCGCGTCGTAGATGGTCATCTTCTCTTGATCTGGCTGATGCAGCGTCCAGCCGCCCTCGGTGCCGGGGGCCAGCTGATTGCGCAGGCGGATATTCGCGAACGTGCCGCGCATCATCACTTCGTGATTCCCGCGGCGAGCTCCGTAGGAGTTGAATTCCGAGGGCTTCACGCCATTGGCGATCAGATATTTGCCCGCGGGGCCGTCGGGCTGAATCGAGCCCGCGGGAGAGATGTGGTCGGTGGTGACGCTACTGCCCAGCACGGCCAGCACCCGCGCATTGCGAATGTCGGTAAGCTCGGGCGGAGTTTTGGGCATCTCCTCGAAAAATGGGGGGCGCTTGATGTAGGTGGACTTGGCGTCCCAGGCGTACAGGTCGCCTTCCGGCACTTTCAGGCCGCGCCAGCGTTCATCGCCATCGAAGATTTGGCCGTACTCCTTGCGGTACATCTCCGTGGTGACGGCTTTTCGCACCGTCTCTTCCACTTCCTTCGGCGTCGGCCAGATATCGCGCAGATAGACGGGCTTGCCGTTGCGATCGTTGCCAAGCGAGTCCTTCTCCATATCGAAATCCATGCGCCCGGCCAGAGCGTAGGCGACTACGAGCGGCGGAGAAGCCAGATAGTTCGCGCGAACCAGAGGATGAATGCGGCCCTCGAAATTGCGGTTGCCGCTGAGCACCGAGACCGCGACGAGGCTATTCTCCTTGATGGCGGAGCCAATCGCTTCCGGAAGCGGGCCGCTGTTGCCAATACACGTGGTGCAGCCGAAGCCCACCAGATTGAACTTCAGCTTCTCCAGATATTGAGTCAGGCCGGCCGCTAGCAGATAGTCGGTCACGACTTTCGAGCCTGGGGCCAGGCTCGTCTTCACCCAAGGCTTCGATTCGAGGCCGCGCTCGACTGCCTTTTTGGCTACCAATCCGGCGCCCAGCATCAACGAAGGATTCGAGGTGTTCGTGCAGCTGGTGATGGCCGCGATCACCACCGAGCCATTGGATAGCTCGAAGCGATCGCCGTTGTTTTTTACTTCGACGTGCTTTTGGGCCGTGCCTTCCATCGCTTTCGCAAAAAAGCTCTTCGCCTGGCGCAATGGCACGCGGTCCTGCGGGCGCTTGGGTCCGGCCAGCGTGGGTTCGACCTTGCGGAGATCCAGTTCGAGCGTGTCCGTGAAGAGCGGGTCGGGCGTTTGATCGGTGCGGAAGATCCCCTGCATCTTTGTGTAAGCCTCGACCAGCGCCAGCCGCTCGTCGCTGCGGCCCGTGAACCGCAGATACGCAAGCGTCTCCGCGTCCACCGGGAAGAATCCCATCGTGGCGCCATACTCGGGCGCCATATTGGCGATGGTGGCGCGGTCGGGCAGGGTGAGATTGGAGAGGCCGGTTCCGTAGAACTCGACGAATTGTCCAACGACGCCTTTCTTGCGCAGCATCTCGGTGACCGTAAGCACGAGGTCGGTGGCCGTGGCGCCCTCGGGCAAGCGGCCGTGCAGCTTGAAACCGACGACGTCGGGAACCAGCATTGAGAGCGGCTGGCCAAGCATGGCGGCTTCGGCTTCGATGCCGCCGACGCCCCAGCCGAAAACACCCAGTCCATTGACCATCGTGGTGTGCGAATCGGTTCCCACCAGCGAATCCGGATAGGCGGCAAGGCGGCCGTCCGGCGCGCGGTCACAGACCACGCGGGCCAGATATTCGAGGTTCACCTGATGGCAGATGCCCATATCGGGCGGCACGACTTTGAAATTCTGAAAACCGTTCTGGCCCCAGCGCAGGAATTGATAGCGCTCCACATTGCGCTGGAATTCCATTTGGGCGTTGAAGGCGAAAGCCATGTCGGTGCCGAATTGGTCCACTTGGACGGAATGGTCGATAACCAGTTCGGCAGGGAGCAGGGGATTGATCTTCTTGGCGTCGCCGCCCATCCTGGCGATGGCGTCGCGCATGGCCGCGAGGTCGGCGACGGCGGGAACGCCGGTGAAATCCTGCAGCAGGACTCGAGCCGGCATAAAGGCAATTTCGGCGCGCTTTTCCGTGACCGGCTGCCATTCGGCCAGTCCCTCGATATCTTTGGCGTGCACGAAGCGCCCGTCTTCCTGGCGCAGCAGGTTTTCGAGCAAAATGCGAATGGAGAAGGGAAGCTGGTTGGCGTGCCCGATTCCCCTGCGCTCGAGGGCATCGAGGCGATAGACTTCGTAGCTCTGACTACCGGCCTTTAGAGTGTCGCGCGCGCCAAACGAGTTTTTTGATGCAGCCATCTATTCCCCCCGGTGTTCAAACTCGGATAACAATCGATTCTGAATGTGGCACTCGCGGCCGCCTTATCGCAGGGGCACCCTAGTGACCAATGGTGCTTCCGGAGCTCCGGGATCACCAACCGTAACCAAGAAAACGCTTTTGGCGCGTAATAAGACGTTGTTCGCGCCTAAAGTCCTCCCGCGTGAGTTGAAGGCGCTTCAGAGCGGTTCTTTGCCAGTAAATTGACTCCCAATTCTGCCAGCATTCCTCGCTACAAAACTTCGTTTTGTGCCTGCCGTCGAACCGCACAACAATCGAGGGTATCTTAGCTCCTATTTTTTCTGAGCACCACTCACAATACCTCTCATACCCCGCAGTTTCCTCGGCTACCGTAAAGGGACCGCATGCTACAGGGGCAAAGTTCGCCTTTGGTTGTGATTCTGAAACCGTGATCGTTCGAGGCGAGATAGTACTCTCGGGTGCCACCGTGATGTCTTCATTCGATGGTCGTTGAGTCTGGGGCTTAGGACGCAGGGCGCTGCTGTCAGATCTCTGGAGAACCGATTTTAGTTCTGATGGGGTCTGCACGAGTTGCTGTGGATTCTGTACAGCGTCTTCTCTGAAGGACCAGCGAAAATATTCATCCCGGGTCACCTTGCCTTCGGCTCTCATCCGGTAGAGCACAGGATTAATTTGTCTTCTGTGGAAACCTTCTCCGAATTGGTCGCACAGTATCCGCACTATGGTCCGAGCCTTGACTGGACTGCTTGCATAGGACAGTCCCTTCAGGACGGCCAAGATCTTTGTTTCGAGGTCGTGCGTCGACATAGCCGAAGCCTCAGGCCGGAGTCTCAGCAAGCAGGGTGCCGCGTGTAGAGGACAAGGTTGTAGTCGCCTTCTTCTGAGGGATACGGAGAGCCAGACTCGACGAGTCCGCAATGACGGTTTGTCTGTCGCATCGGCTGGTTGTTCTCTCTCGTCGTTGCATACACCTTGCTCGCACCGGCAAGTGTCAACAAGGTTTCTAGAAGGAATCGGGAGTATTTTCTACCTCGGAATGCACCCCTCACAAAGAACCACCCAGCTTCAAAGGTGAACTCATCGAGATTTTCCGGAGTTCTTGCTTTTTGAAAGACCGTCTCTTTGTAATGCTTGCTCGGTAGCTTGAGTGCCGCGACGCCCGCCAAGGTTCCGTTCGGTTCAACAGCGAATACCAACCATTCGGCGTCCAACATTCGCTGCCGGAGCTCGTCAGTAATGACCTCTCCACCTTCCTTCACGAGATCCTCAAATGCATCCAATTCGCTCGTGGAGCATTCCGAAGGCCGCTTCGATAGAACGTGAGGGACTGGAGGAGGCAAGTTCAACACTCTGCTCCCGCAAATGGTACCTCCATGTGTCAGAGCGCACAGCCAACCGATGCGCTACTGTGGGGGCAAGATAGTTTCTTACCCGTTCATGGCCGTCTACTTCTTGCCCACCATAATGATGGTAAACGAACCCGGGACCATGGGGCCGCGCGGGGGGCGTCCTCCGGGCTGCGGGGCAGCGTTGGGTGGCGGCGGCTCGAAATCGGCGGTCATCGTCAGCAGGTGACCGGTTTTCGTATCCAGCGCGATCGTTTTTGCCACCGGCTTGGTTTCCAGCGTTTGTTCGACCTCGAAGCTGGTGGGGCTGCTCTCCTTGATGAAGGTCATGGTGCCGCCATTCTCCGCGCTGATCGATTCCATGGTGGCGGGGTTAAAGGCGACGGTATCCACGTTGATCCCCGTAGGCAGAGTGGTGATGATGTTCCCGTTTTCGGCGTTTAGAATTACGACGAGTGGCGATGGCTGCCGCCAATAGGAAAAGAGCACGTGGTTCTTGGCGTCCAGCGCCAAGCCGCTTCCGCCGGAAACGCCCTTGGAGCTGACGTCATAGTGCGCCGTAACCTTCAGGCTTTTCGCATCTACCACGGCGACGTTGGCTTTGTCCGAGATGTTGATGTAGACGGTGCCCTTGCCGTCGGTCGCGGCTTGCTCCGGCCCTCCTCCCACGTCAAGCGTCCCCACGACAGTGCCTTCCTTGCCGTCGATGATCGTGGCGTACGGCTGTTGATGGCTTAAGATCCATACGCGCTCGTTATAGGGATCGAACATGATGCCGTCGGGACGGCCGTCCACGTCGATGGTCTTGATCACTTTCAAAGTGGTCGAGTCCCACATGGTGACCGGCTTGGTGGTCGAGAACCCGTGATGGGATTTGGGGTCGACTGTTGCGCCGCCGGAATGGATCTCTGGAATCGATCCCGCCGGATCGAGGGTATCCAGGTTGAACACCATAAGCTGCCCCATCGCGCCGTTACGCGGGACATACAAACGACGCGCCGCGACGTCCGCGAAGATATAGTCAAAACCGCCTTCGCCTCCGACCTTGGCCATCTTCAGAACTTTGTAAGGACCCGCGTCCGAGGCAGGCCGCGCCAAGCCGATGGACGCCGCCAGGGCGATGCCCGTTGCCAACAACAATGCTAGCCGAAACGTTCGCATTTGAATTTCTCCTCGTATCAGCATGCGACTGAGTTTTAGGAGCCCTACCTTGCGACAGAATATACTCCAAACAGGACGGACTTTGGACTATTAGGAACGCAAATGTGGCTTGGAGTCCAGCCCGGTTTCGCACTCTGCCAATCGCATTGCAGGCCACTGCGCTGCCGCAGATCGTCTAGAATGGATTTGCCGCTCTGCAGCGACCGCGTAGCGGCGCTTGCGAAAGGTGCTCTTGGTGAAGGTTGTGCTCATCTCGACGTACGAACTCGGGCATCAGCCCTTTGGGCTGGCTTCTCCGGCCGCATGGCTGCGCCGCGCGGGCGCGGAAGTCGTCTGCCTGGATCTGTCTCGCCAGAGTTTTCATGAGGAAGCCATTCGCGCGGCGGATGTGGTGGCTTTCTATGTTCCGATGCACACGGCCACGCGCCTGGCGATACCCTTGATTGAGCCGGTGCGGCGCTTGAATCCGCGCGCGCATCTGTGCTTTTACGGCTTGTACGCTCCCGTGAACGAAGCCTACCTGCGCGACCTGGGCGTGGATACGATCTTGGGAGGCGAGTTCGAGAGGGCATTGGCGGAACTTGTTACGCGGCTTGCTGATGGCGAAGTTGGCGCGGTCGCGTCGAAGCAAAGCACGGCCAGCCCTTCGCGGAGCGCGATCTCGCTCGATCGCTTGAACTTCATTCCGCCTGATCGCACAGGCCTGCCGGCGCTGCGCGAGTACGCGCACCTGCTGATGCCGGAAGGAGGCTTCAAGGTCGCCGGCTATACCGAAGCCAGCCGCGGCTGCAAACACCTGTGCCGGCATTGCCCCGTGGTGCCCGTTTACAACGGAGCTTTTCGTATCGTGCAGCGCGACGCCGTCGTGGAAGACATTCGCCGCCAGGTCGATGCGGGCGCCGAACACGTCACCTTTGGCGATCCCGATTTCTTCAATGGGCCGGCGCACGCGCTGGCTATTGTCGAGGCCGTGCACCGGGAGTTCCCGCAGATTAGCTATGACGTCACGATCAAGATCGAGCACCTGCTGCAGCATAAAGATGCTGTGCGCAAGCTGCGCGACACGGGTTGCCTATTCGCCACCAGCGCCGTCGAATCGGTCGACGACGCCATTCTGTCGCGCCTGGCAAAAGGGCATACGCGCGCGGATTTTCTCGCTGTGGTCGCCGACTTCCGCGAATTGGGGTTGATCCTGCAGCCGACCTTCGTGCCTTTTACGCCTTGGACGACGCTCGCCGGCTATCGCGAACTCCTGGCGCTCATCGCGGAACAGGATTTGGCGGAAAATGTCGCGCCCATTCAGTTGGGCATACGCCTGCTGATTCCGGCGGGCTCGCGCCTGCTCGAATTGGACGAGGTGCGAACGGCCATCGGCGATTTCGACGCCTCGGGGCTCGCCTATCCTTGGAAGCACCCCGATCCCCGCATGGACATCCTGTCGGAGCGCATGCAGGAGTTAGCCAATGACGGTCACACTCTGAAGCGCTCGCGCACCGAAACGTTCAGGCGCATCTGGCGCGCCACGCAAGAGTTGGCCGGAGAGACCGCCGGCTTTGATATCGTTGCGGCGAATTCGGCGGCGCGCAAGATTCCGCACTTCGCCGAACCGTGGTACTGCTGCGCGGAACCCACGCGCGATCAATTCGCGACCATGGCTTCGGAGGCGCGGCTCGCTGCGTCGCCCGATACGTTCGTCTGAAGCTGAATCGCTTGGCAGATTCTCCCCAACACGATCCTCCCTTCCTGCTTTTGCTCGCCAGCAAGCTTGGTTACCAGACGCGCAGCTTTGCGGAAGCCGCGCGGCGGTTGGGCGCCGAGGTGACCCTGGGCAGCGATCGCTGCCATCAGCTGGACGATCCGTGGGCCGACGGCGCAATCCCGCTGCACTTTGAGGAGCCGCCAGAGGCGGCCCAGCGGCTGGCGCAAGCTGTGCGGGCTCGCGCGGGGAAAAACGCAGAGGAGCGATTCTGGCGCTCGGCGATCGTCAGACCGTCACGGCCGCGTACGCCGCGGGCCTGTTGGGATGGCCTTACAACTCTCCCCAAGCGGTCGAGAATTGCCGCAGCAAGCTGCGCCAGCGTGAAGTTCTGCGCGGCACGGGGTTGCCGGTTCCGGATTTTTTCTCCTTCGCGCTGGCGGAGCCGCTCGACTCGGTGGTGCGCCGCGTGACATTCCCCTGTGTGGTGAAGCCGCTGCGCTTGGCGGCGAGCCAAGGCGTGATTCGGGCCAACGATCGGGGCGAATTCACTGCCGCGGTCGAGCGCATTGCGCGGCTGCTTTCTTCCGCCGAACTTCAAGTCACACGCGAAGGCGATCTCGATCGCCTGCTTGTGGAGCGCTATATCCCTGGAGTCGAAGTTGCCGTGGAAGGCCTGCTCGAAGCCGGCCGTTTGCTTGTTCTGGCTCTATTCGACAAGCCGGACCCGCTCGAAGGCCCTTACTTCGAGGAGTCGATTTACGTCACGCCATCGCGCCTTCCGCCAGCGGCGCAGGAGCAGATCGCGCGCTGCGCGGCGGACTCGGTGCGGGCGCTGGGCCTGAGCGAAGGCCCGGTGCACGCGGAATTTCGGGTGAACGATGCAGGCCCGTGGGTGCTGGAAATAGCGCCGCGGCCGATTGGCGGACTTTGTTCGCGCGTGCTGCGCTTCGGCCCAGAGCGAATGTTTCTCGAAGAGTTGCTGATCCGTAAATCGCTGGGCTTGCCGGGCGCGGACGTGCAGCGGGAAGCGGATGCAGCCGCGGTGATGATGATTCCGGTGCCGCGAAGCGGCATTCTCGAAAAGGTGGAAGGAACGCAGGATGCCGGCGCGGTTCCAGGCATTACGGAGATCGAAATCACGGCTCGCCTGCATGACTACATTGCCGCCTGGCCCGAGGGGTCCAGTTACCTGGGTTTTATTTTTTCTCGAGGTGCAACGCCTGAAGCGGCGGAGGCGGCCCTGCGCGAAGCGCATCGCGCTCTGTGCTTTACCATTGCGCCGAGATTACCTGTGGCTCACCCGGTTTCGGGCGCGACCCCCAGTTAGACGCCAGGTTAGACCCATGGCTAGCTGCGAGCGCCCCAAGCCCGGCGCTTTGCATCAAGGATGTCGGCGGGATAGAACTGAGGCTGGGCCTTAGCCTTTCGCTCGCTGCGGAATGTAACCTTCCGGAAGCTTGGCTCCTTCGCCAAAGAAAAATTGCTCCATCTGTTCTTCCATGATCTTTTGCGACTGCGGATCGAGGGGGTTCAGCCGGTACTCGTTCATGATCATCTTGGAGTGTTCGATCCACATCTTCCAGGCGTCTTTAGACACGTTTTCGTAAATGCGCTGGCCAATCTCGCCCTTCCAGGGCACTCGGTCCAGGCCTTCCATTTTCCTACCGAATTTCACGCACATTACCGTGTGGCCGCCGGCCTGGCTGGGGGCTGCTACCGCCGGTTTCGGGGGGCTGCAACTGTCATCCGCCATATTTCGCCTCCAATCCGAATAACCATCTCATAGTTTCCGTCTCTAAACATACTGCATCGGGATGGAAATTCCTAGCAGTCGCGGCGGGCTTTTCGCTGTGAAGTCCGGCGAATCCCGCGAAGTTTAAGAGCTTACCCAGGGTATGTTCGCTTTCATCGAAAAGAGGTAATCTCGTGCCAGACGAAGCTTCAACTCCTGCGGCCCAAGGACCCCTCATGCCCCTGACAATCCAGCGAGTTTCGCCCGGTCTTTTGATCGACGCGTATGGGGAGGAGTCCACGCGTCTTCGCGCCGGCGAGGCCATTCGTAAGATATGGGCCCGGCAGCCGGGTCTCTGGAAGCACGATCCCGAGCATGCCCGCGTCATCTCCAATCGCCTTGGCTGGATCAGCGTGCTGGACCCCATGCGGGCGGAATCGCCCGCGCTGCGGGACATGGCCCGGGATATAGACGAATCGGGCGTGCGCGACGTCGTCTTGCTGGGCATGGGCGGTTCGAGCCTGGCGCCGGAGGTTTTCTCGCTGATGTTTCCGGCGGAAGGGGATCGGCGCTTTTTTGTGCTGGACTCAACCGATCCGGCGGCCATTCAGCAAGTGGATCGGTCGATTGACCTCGCGCACACTTTATTCATCGTGGCCAGCAAGTCCGGCAAGACCATCGAGACGCTCTCCCAATTCTTCTACTTCCATTACCGCGTTACTCAGGCTGGACCGGCTCCGGCGGGCCACAGCTTCCTGGCCATCACCGATCGCGGCTCGTATCTCGATAGTTTGGCAGGCGAATACAGCTTCCGCATGACCTTTCGCAATCCCGCCGATATCGGCGGCCGCTATTCCGCGCTCTCCTATTTTGGTTTGGTTCCTGCGGCGCTGTGGGGCGTGGATATCGCTGCCGTGCTGGACTCCGCCCTGGAGATGCGCAAAGCCTGCGGCCCGGATGGGGATGCGGATGCGAATCCGGCCTTGGAACTCGGGTCGTTGCTGGGCGCGGCTGCACGCAGAGGCGATGACAAGCTTTTCTTGCTTTCGACGCCCAAGCTGACGCCGCTGGGCAATTGGATCGAACAGCTGATCGCGGAAAGCATGGGCAAGGAGGAGCGCGGAATCGTCCCCGTTGCGGGAGGCGTCTCGCCGCCCGTGGACGTGCTGGCGCGGGGCGGCGTGACCGCAGCCCTGTTCCTTGAAGGCGACGATCAGACAGGCCTTGAAGCGACCTTGCGCGCTCTCGAGGAGCGAGGCGCAGCCTATGTGGAGATTCGCCTCAAAGCAGGCGAGCAGATCGGTGCTGAATTCTTCAAGTGGGAGACGGCCACGGCGTTGGCGGGCGCTTCGCTGGCCATCGATCCTTTTGACGAGCCTAACGTGCAGGAGAGTAAGGACAATACGGCGCGCATTCTCGAGCATTTTGAGCTTTCCGGGGAGATGCCGCTGGGATCGGCGCGCCTGGTTGAATCCGGCATCGAACTTTACGCCGATGGCGCGGTGCGAGGCTCGATCTCCACGCTGCAACTCTCGGCGGCGTTGCGCACCCTCTTTTCGGAGAGCCGTCCCGACGATTACGTAGCCATTCTCGCGTACGTGGCGCGCGACGCCGCAAATGGCGCGGAGCTTGACGCCCTTCGCGCCACGCTCGGCGAACGGCTGGGCCTGCCTGTGTTGCTCGGTTATGGACCGCGCTATATGCACTCCATCGGCCAGCTTTACAAGGGCGGACCGACCTCCGGTATGTTTTTGATGATCACGGCCGAGAAGTCCAGCGATTTGGCCATTCCCGGCGCGAAATATACCTTCGGCCAGTTGGAAATGGCGCAGGCTTTGGGCGACCTGGAGTCACTCGGAAGGCTGGGCAAACCGGCGCTGCGCTTGCATCTAACCGAGGGCGCCCCCGCCGGATTGGCCAGTTTGCGCCGAGCTGTCGATCAGGCGCTCTCCGCGTCGCGTTCGGCGCTGTGAATCTCCGAGTTGTGAAAACGCCAGCGCAGGCAGCGGAATCTGTTGTTAGGGGCTAGTGATTCAAGTATGAGTGACGTCACCGCGCTATTTTGGGATGTCGGAGGCGTAATCCTCTCGAACGGCTGGGACGAACATGCCCGCGCGGAAGCGGCCAAGCGTTTTGCGCTCAATTCCGCCGATTACGAGGAGAGGCACAGGCGGGCCGAGGACGAACTGGAAACCGGCGGCATCACCCTGGAAACCTACCTGGATCAAACCATATTTTACCGTGAGCGGCCGTTCACGCGGGAAGAGTTCAAGCAGTTCATGTTCGCGCAATCCAGCGAAAAAAAAGATACGCGTGCCCTCCTCGATGAGCTTACCGCCTCGCGCCGCTATTTCATGGCCACCCTAAACAACGAATCGCTGGAGCTCAACTCCTATCGCATCCGCAAGTTCGATCTGCAGCGAAACTTCACGGCCTTCTTTACTTCCTGTTATTTGCGCCTGCGCAAGCCCGACCCGCGCATCTATCAAGCCGCGCTGGGAATCGCGCAGCGCGCTCCCGAAGAGTGCGTGTTTATCGACGATCGTCCCAAGAATCTCGAGCCGGCCAAAGCGCTGGGCATGAATACAATTCTTTTTGAATCTGCGGAACAGCTGCGCGCATCCTTGGACCATAGCGGGTTGAGGCGCGCGCTGGCAGGAGGTTGATTATGGCGTCCATTGCGAATGGCATTGCCGAAGCTGACACTCTGCAATCGCAGAGTTCGGTATCCCTGGCCGATCCCTGCGCCATTGTGATTTTCGGTGCATCGGGCGACCTGACGCGCCGGAAACTCATCCCGGCGCTCTTCGAATTAGCCAATTGCGGGTCGCTGGCGAGCCGCTTTGCCATTGTCGGCTTCGCGCGCAGCCCGCTGAGCGACACCGCCTTTCAGGATTCCGCCGCCGAAGCTGTGCGCAGCGACAGCGAGAGTTGCCGAGTAAGCGAAGAGAGCCTTCGCGCCTTCGCGCAATCCTTCGCCTACGTCGCCGGTGAATACGATCAGCCGGGCGGGTTCGAGAAGCTTTCGCATCGCCTGGATGAATTGGATAAAGAGCGCCATCTCGAGGGCAATCGCCTGTTCTATCTGGCGACGCCGCCGTCGGTTTACCCCAAAGTGATCGCCCAAATCAAGAAGGCCGGCCTGGCCAAGCCGGCCAAGGACGGGGCTTGGGCACGCATCGTCATCGAGAAGCCGTTCGGCCGAGACCTGGCCTCGGCCAGGGAACTCAACCGCATCGTTCTCGACGCTTTTGACGAATCGCAGGTCTATCGCATCGATCACTTCCTGGGAAAAGACACGGTCCAGAATCTTTTGGCGCTGCGCTTCGGCAACGGCATATTCGAACCGCTGTGGAATCGGAACTACGTCGACCACGTGCAAATCACCGCCGCCGAGAGCCTGGGCGTGGAGCAGCGGGCCGCCTTCTACGAAACCACGGGCGCCCTGCGGGACATGGTCCAGAGCCATATCCTGCAGCTCACCTCGCTGATCGCCATCGAGCCGCCTTCGAATTTCGACGCTACCGCCGTGCGTAACGAGAAGCTGAAAGTGCTGCAGGCTCTCCGCCCCTACACGCCTCAAACCGTGGTCGCGGACGTCGTCGGGGGCCAATACGGTCCGGGCCAGATCGATGGCGAAGACGTGGCCGGTTATCGCGAGGAGCCCGGCGTCAGCCCCGATTCGAAGACGGAAACCTTCGTCGCCGCGAAGGTGCTGATCGACAACTGGCGCTGGGCGGACGTGCCGTTCTACATCCGCACCGGGAAGCGCATGGCGCGGCGGGTGACCGAAGTGGCCATCAACTTTCGCAGCGCGCCTCACTTGCTCTTTCGCGGCCAGGGGCTGGACACCAACACCCTGGTGTTGAATATCCAGCCCGACGAGGGCATCTCCATCAGCTTTTTCGCTAAGGTGCCCGGCCAGAAACTTCGCCTGACCCGCGTGGCCATGGACTTCAGTTATCGCGCCGCTTTTGGGGCCCGCGAACGCAGCGCTTATGCTACGCTTTTGAATGACTGCATGCGTGGGGACGCTACCCTCTTCGACCGTGCCGATGGCGCCGAAGCCGCTTGGGCCTTCATCGACCCGATTCTCAAGGCTTGGCAGGACCAGCGGCGATCGGTGCCCTTTTATTCGGCCGGAAGCTGGGGTCCGCGCGAGGCTGACGAACTATTGAGCCGCGATGGCCGCAGCTGGCGCAAACCGTGACATGATTCCGCGAGAAATTCTCCCTGGAGTATCCGTTTGCGCCGACGCAGACGAACTGGCTCGCACGGCGGCGCGCCGGTTTGTCGACTGGGCCTGGCAGAGCGTCGCCAAGCAAGGCCATTTTTACGTCGCCCTTTCCGGCGGCTCGACTCCTCGGGAACTCTATCGCGTCCTGGCTTCGAACGAGTTTCGCGGCCAGGTGGACTGGGTGCGCGTACATCTCTTCTGGGGAGACGAGCGCGCTGTGCCGCCCGACAGTCCGGAGAACAATTACGGCATGGCTCGGCGCGAGCTTCTGCTGCGTGTGCCCATACCCCCGGCCAACGTCCATCGCATGGAAGCCGAAGACGTGAATATCGGGCGCGCGGCTCACAAATACGAGGCCGTGCTACGCGAATTTTTGCCGCTCGACGATCGGGGCTTTCCGCGCTTTGATTTAATTTTGCTGGGCCTCGGGCCGGAAGGGCATACTGCCTCTCTTTTTCCCGGCGCCAAACTTTTGCGAGAGACTTCGCGTTGGGTGAGCACTCCGCTGGTGCCCAAACTGGGGGCTCGGCGCATGACCCTCACGCTTCCTGTGCTGGAGGCCGCCCGGCGCGTGCTTTTCCTGGTCTCCGGAGCCGAAAAAGCCCAGATTTTGCAGGAAGTACTCTGCGGCCATCCGGAGCCGCCCCTTCCCGCGCAGCTGGTGAAGCCCCGCGAGGGAGAACGGCTTTTCCTGGTGGACGAGGCGGCTGCGGCGAAGCTTGCTTCCTGCCAGCCGGAATCGGTGCCCAAGGCGAAGCCATGATCCTGGCGGGCGATATCGGCGGCACCAAGTCGAATATTGCCCTCATGGATTCATCGCCGGACCCAACGTCGAGCCCCGCGTCGAATAAGAAGGGCTGCCTCTCCGTCGTTTTCATCCACCGTTACGCCAATCACGAATACACGCGATTCGACGACATCATTGATGATTTCCTGGGCCGCGCCGGCCAGTACATTTCCAGTTTGCCTCGCGGAAGAATTGCCGCCGCGGGATTCGGTGTAGCCGGCCCGGTGATGGGTCGCAGCGTGAACATCACAAATCTGAGTTGGGGGATGGACGCCGACACACTCGAACGTCAGCTTGGCACGCGCCACATCGTGCTTCTGAACGATCTGGAGGCCACCGGGTATTCGCTGGCCTGTCTCATGCCGCAGGACCTTTACACGCTTAACGAAGGAACGCCAGTGCCCCAGGGCAATCAGGCGCTCATCGCCGCGGGCACGGGCTTGGGCGAAGCGATACTCAATTGGAATGGCAGCCGTTACATTGTGTCGCCAAGCGAAGGCGGTCACTGCGATTTTGCGCCGCGCACCGAGCGGGAGATCGAGCTGCTGCGCTACCTGAAAACCATGCATCCATACGTCAGCTTCGAGCTGGTGGTCTCCGGGCGCGGTTTTCTGGTGTTGCACGAATTTCTGAACCCGAAGGTGCGGCACCCTAGCTTCGATGAGCCGGGTGCGGATCCCGCTCCGGAGATCACCCGCCTGGGGCTTGAGGGCAAGTGTCCGGTGTGCGTGGAGACCCTCGATCTCTTTGTTACGTTATACGGAGCCGAAGCGGGCAATCTGGCGCTCAAGGCTCTGGCGCGCGGCGGCGTATTCGTCGCCGGCGGCATCGCGCCCAAAATTTTGCCCAAGATGGAAAGCGGGGCTTTCTTCCAGGCGTTTTGTGAGAAGGAGAGATTTCAGGAATTGCTCTCGCATATCCCCATCCGGATTGCGCTCAATGAGGAGGCCCCTCTTCTCGGCGCCGCAGCCGAGGCCGCCGTGCGCGAATTGGCGGCAAGCGGGTCCGCCGCGGGCAAGAGCGTCTAGCGCGGTAATTCATTCGCGAAAGCGAGCCTTCGGCCTGCTTCTGATCCCCGCTTCTTTGCTGTACTATGGCCCGCTGCCCCTCAGGGGGCGGCTCCCCCTCGGAGCGTCGAAACAATGTCCGCGCCATGCGCCGCCAACCAGTGCGCCGAAGCCGCCGTGGCTTCGTTCGACGATCGCGCCGTATGCCGCGCGCACTTTCTGGCCTCCGCCTACGGGCACCTGGAGTCCATCGCCTCGCAGATTCACGAGCCGAATTTCCACGAAAATAACGACGAGTCTGCCGCCCGCTGTTTGGAGCAATGCATGCGCGAAGCGACCAACATCGCTTGCGGCGCGGAGCCTCCGGGAAATTTGGAGCGCGCCCAGTTGCTGGATATTCTGCTGTGGGCCTCCGAGCTTTATGGATGCTTGCGCCGCGGCCCTCGCGTCCGCGCCCGCGTTCCCATTTGGGTTCGCTGCGAAGCCCCTGAGGGGCCTTGGGAGGAAAAGAGCGAGACCGACATGTTGAGCACCCACGGTTTTTCCTTCCTTTGCCGGCACGAACTGAGCAAGGACCAAGTGCTTACTTGCGTGCGCCTGGACACGGGCCGCCGCCTGGACGCGCGCGTGGTCTGGGTGTGTGCCAAGGAGTCCGGAGAGATCGAGGCGGGGATCGAGTTCCTCAGGCGCGACGATTTTTGGGGATTCGAGTCCGGCGCGGGGGTGGCGGCCTTTCCCAGCATCTCCAGCGTGAAGCCGATCGCCGGAAGGTAACCTTCTTCTCCGCGGCGCTCGAGCGGCTTACAATTCCAAGAGACAACCAAGGAGACTCTGGCCCCATGGATTTCAGCCGCAAAATGATTGTCCCGCCGGAGAAAAACATAGATCTCGCCAAATTCGATCCGGCCGAGACGCACGGATACAAGCACGACCATAAGACCGAAGCCAAGCTGGAAAAGACGGTCCGGCGCATCGACGACTTGCAGTACATGTTCTACGCCGAAAAGAAGCGCGCCCTGCTGATTGTGTTGCAAGGCATGGACAGCGCCGGAAAGGACGGAACGATTCGCCACGTCATGTCCGGCATCAATCCGGAAGGCTGCTCGGTTACGTCGTTCAAAGTTCCCAATAGCGAAGAGCTGGCCCACGATTTTCTTTGGCGCATTCATAAGGCGGTGCCCGAAAAAGGCATGTTCGGCATCTTCAACCGCTCCCAATACGAAGACATTCTCGTGGTGCGCGTGCACAAGCTGGTGCCCAAGGATATTTGGAAGGCGCGATACGAGCAGATCAATCGCTTTGAGAAAAACCTTGCCGAAAATGACGTGACCATCCTGAAGTTTTTCCTGCACATCAGCAAGGAAGAGCAGAAGAAGCGCCTGGACGATAGGCTTGACGACCCTCACAAGAAGTGGAAGCTATCCAAGGCCGACGAAAAGGAGCGCAAGCTCTGGGACGACTACGTGACCGCCTACGAGGCCGCGCTTTCCCGCTGCAGCACGGAATGCGCACCCTGGTACATCATTCCCTCCGACCACAAATGGTTCCGCAACCTGGCCGTTTCCCAGATTATTCTCGAAACTCTGGAAGGCTTCGATTTGCACTTCCCTCAGTCTCCCCAAGATTCCTGAAATGGCTGAAATTCTCCCGCTACGTAAGGCCATTTGGACTGGCTGGATGATCGGTTTTGCCGATATGATAAAGGAAACGCCGCCCACCGAACGCTAGCTAGAAACGCTGCGCGACCTTGAGCGGCGCGCGGCGGTCGGGCACGGCCGCGGGGGCGCGAAGGCCGAAGAGGGAAGAGGCAGCCTGGCGCCTCGGAAATAGCATCGATGCCAAAAGATTCCATGGAAAAGATGGCTGCGGGCAGAGTGGGCGGTTACGGCCGCTTGGTTCCCGAAACGCAGCCGAGCTATCTTTATCCTCCGTACGGCGCCACATGCAAGCGCGCTCCGAAGCAGCCGCTGATCGTGGTCCCGCACACTTTATCCGAGCTGAATGGCCCCGTTTTCGGGCACAGCGATATCGGCGAAAACGACAACGACCTGACGCGTCAGCACGGCGGCGAACCCATCGGCGAGCGCATCATCGTGAATGGGCGCGTGCTGGATGAAGACGGCCGGCCGATTCCCGGCGCGCTGGTGGAGATCTGGCAAACCAACTCGGCGGGGCGCTACCGCCATCGCGTCGATCAACATGGAGCGCCGCTCGATCCGAACTTCACCGGCTGCGGGCGCATGCTCACCGATAGCGACGGCCGCTATCGCTTCGTTTCCATAAAGCCCGGAGCCTACCCCTGGCTAAATCATCCCAACGCCTGGCGTCCCGCGCACATTCACTTCTCGCTCTTCGGCGCGGGACTGCTCTCGCGCTTGGTCACGCAAATGTATTTTCCCGGAGATCCGCTGCTTCCATTCGATCCCATCTTCAATAGCGTCCCGGACGAGAAGGCGCGCACGCGGTTGGTATCGTTCTTCGATTGGGAGAATACGATTCCCGAACACGCGCTCGGCTATCGCTTCGATATCGTTCTGCGCGGCCGCGAAGCCACTCCCGTGGAGCAGCCTCGATGACGCTTACGCCCACGTCGTCGCAAACCGTCGGTCCCTTCTTTCATCTGGGCGTCTCTTTCCTTACGCGCGAACATCTCGAGGCCCGCGGCATTGCCGGCGAGTTGGTCACGATTAGGGGGAGAGTTCTGGATGGGGACGGAAAGCCGCTTCCCGATGCGCTGCTCGAAATTTGGCAAGCAGATGCCGCCGGCCGGTACGGGGCCGATCGTTCGGACGGGAACTCCTCGCCGCGCTTTCAGGGTTTCGGTCGCGTGGAAACCGATCAGGATGGCGCTTTTTGCTTCACCACCGTAAAGCCGGGGCCGGTGCCGTATCTGGACGGCAGTATGCAGTCGCCTCACATCGTGGCCACCGTGTTTTCGCGCGGCCTCTTGAAGCCGCTCTGGACGCGCGTATATTTCCCCGACGAGCCCGGCAACGCCGCCGACCCGATCTTGAAGTTGGTCCCGCCCGAGCGGCGAGCGACGCTGATTGCCCGGCGTTTCGGCGAGAGCGCTGGGAATTCTCGCGAAGCCTCGCGCGAAAATATTGTCGAGTGGAATGTCGTCATGCAAGGCGACGGCGAAACCGTTTTTTTCGATTACTAGAGTCCATCGGCGGCTGCAGGTCACCACTGGCGGCTGCATTTCTGAGGATGAGCCATTTGGGCGCTCCGGATTCGATTCGCTTGCTCGATCCGCTGTTCACCACGGACGCGATGCGCGAGGTGTTCTCCGATCGCCAGCGCCTGCAGGGCATGCTGGATTTCGAGGCCGCCCTGGCCCGCGCGCTGGCGGGCGCGGGGATCGCGCCCAAGAACGCGGTCGGGCCGATCGAGTCCCAATGTCGCGCCGAGCTCTTCGATGTGGAGTCGCTAGCTCGCGCCGCCGCGCTCTCCGGCAATGTAGCCATTCCCATGGTCAAGGCGCTGACCCAGCTCGTCGCCAAATCGGACCCGCAGGCCTCGACGTTTGTGCATTGGGGCGCCACAAGCCAGGACGCCATCGACACCGGCCTCGTGCTCCAATTGCGCGCGGCATTCGATCCGCTCGACCGCGATCTTTCGCATCTCTCGGACGCCTTGGCGCGCCTCGCGGAGGCGCACAAGTCCACGCTCGTCGCCGGCCGCACCTGGTTGCGGCAGGGGCCTCCCGTCACGCTGGGGCTCAAAGCCGCCTGCTGGCTCGCGGCCATCGAACGCCATCGTCAGCGGCTGAGCGATTCGCGCAAGCAGGCGCTGGCGCTCCAATTTGGCGGCGCCGTGGGCACTCTCGCCGCGCTCGAAGACCGCGGCTTGGCCGTGGCTGCCGCGCTCGCGCGCGACCTGAGGCTGGACTTGCCCGAACTTCCGTGGCACGCGCATCGCGACCGCCTGGCGGAAGTGGCCGCTTCCCTTGGTTTGCTGGCCGGCTCGCTGGGCAAGATGGCGCGCGACATTTCGCTGATGTCTCAGACCGAGATCGACGAAGTCGCCGAGCCGTCCGGCCCGGGCCGCGGCGGCTCTTCCACCATGCCGCACAAGCGCAATCCCGTCGGCTCCGCGATAATTCTGGCCGCCGCTCTTCGCGTGCCCGCGCTCGTCTCCACCATGCTGACGGCTATGGTGCAGGAGCACGAACGCGGCTTGGGGGGCTGGCACGCCGAATGGGAAACGCTGCCGGAGATCTTTCGGCTGGTGGCCGGCGCGCTGGCGCACATGAGAGAAGTCATTGACGGCCTCGAGGTGCACGCCGATAAAATGTTGCGCAATGCGAACGCGACGCGCGGCTTGGTTCTCGCCGAGGCTGTCGCTTTTGCTTTACGAAAGCGGCTGGGCAAGGAAAAATCGCATGAGATCGTCGAGGAGGCGGCTCGGCGCGCCTCCGAGGAAGGTCGCGACTTCGCCGAAGCGCTTCTGTCTTACGCCGAGGTGCGCAGCCAGTTCTCGGCGGAGGAGATCTCTCGGCTGCTTGATCCCGCGCACTATCTGGGCTCCGCGGCGGAGATGATCGACAATGTCTTGTCCGCGCGCGGCGGCGTCAAAAAATGATTTCGCAGCCGAGAAAGCTGAAAATACCACTGCCAACTTAAGCGAGGATTGCGCCTATGCCTTTCACCGAAAGTAACGGAGTACGCCTGCGCTACCGCCTGGAAGGGAAGCCGGGCGCGCCGGTGATTCTCTTTTCCAATTCGCTGGGCACCGATCTCTCCATGTGGGATCCGCAAGTTTCCGCTCTTCGGAATGAATATGGCATCCTGCGCTACGACTCGCGCGGCCACGGCCTCTCCTCCGTGGCCACAAGCGCCTTCACGCAAGAGGACCTCGGTCGCGACGTCCTTGCCGTTCTCGACGCCGCGGGAGTCTCCCGCGCCTATTTTTGCGGCATCTCCATGGGCGGCCAGACAGGCATCTGGCTGGGCGCGAACACGCCCGAGCGCTTCGAGCGGCTGCTGCTCTGCAACACCGCGGCGCACATTGGCAAACCCGAAACTTGGAACGCGCGCATTGCCGCCATTCGCGCCGGCGGAATGGGTGCGGTTGTTTCCGCTGCCATCGAGCGCTGGTTCACCAAGCGATTCATCGAGCGCGCACCCGAAACCATCGCCGCCGTCCGCCAGATGATTCTCGATACGCCTCCGCAGGGTTACATCTCCTGCTGCGAAGCGATTCGCGATGCCGATCTCATCATGCAAGCACCGCAAATGGGCGTGCCCGTGACAGTAATCTCCGGCGCCTACGATGCCGCCACGACTCCCGCGCAGGGGCGCGTGCTCTCGGCCATGATTCCGGACGCGCGTTACATCGAACTGGAGGCGGCGCATATATCGAACATCGAGGCTGCCGCCGAATTCACGTCCACTCTGCGCGACGCTTTCGCGCGCGCCGCGCAGACGGCGGTGTAGCGATCAGGGCGCGCTTCGCAAGCCACATCTCGGCAAGCCGAGCAAACACTTGAGCAGGATGCGCACCCAGGTCGGCATCGTGGGCGCCGGGCCCGCCGGTCTGGTGCTGGGGCATCTGCTGCATCTCGGCGGCATCGAATCCGTGATCCTGGAATCGCGCAGCCGCGAATACTGCCAGGAGCGCGTCCGCGCCGGCCTTCTCGAGCAGAACACCGTCGATCTGCTCAACGAAACTGGCCTCGGCGAGAGGATGCGCCGCGAAGGACTCGTCCACCACGGCATCAACCTGCGCTTTCAGGGACGCACCCATCACATCGATTTCGCGGAACTCACCGGCGGCGGCATCACCATCTACGCACAGGGCGAGGTGATCAAGGACCTCGTCGACGCGCGGCTGGCCTTCGGAGGGCCGCTTTTCTTTGAAGTGGAAAACGTCAGCCCGCGCGATTTCGATTCCGAGCGCCCGCGGATTCTTTTTCAAAAGCAAGGCGAGCAAGAAGAGTTGGATTGCGATTTCATCGCCGGCTGCGACGGCTTTCACGGCGTGTGCCGGCCTTCGATTCCCGCCAGCGCGCTTACGGCTTATCAGAGGGACTATCCTTTCGGCTGGCTGGGAATTCTTGCCGAGGCTCCGCCGTCCTCGGAGGAACTGATCTACGCCTATCACCAGCGCGGCTTCGCCCTGCTCAGCATGCGCTCGCCGCAATTGAGCCGGCTTTATATTCAATGCACGCCGGACGAGGATATCCGCCTCTGGCCGGACGAAAAGATCTGGCGGGAGCTGCAAGCGCGCCTCGCTTCCGTGGAAGGCTGGAAATTGATCGAAGGGCCCGTACTGCAGAAAAACGTCGCCAAGATGCACAGCTTTGTCGTCGAGCCTATGCAATACGGCAGGCTTTTTCTGGCTGGCGACGCAGCCCACATCGTTCCGCCCACCGGAGCGAAGGGGCTGAATCTGGCGGTGGCCGACGTCCGCGTGCTGGCCCGAGCCATCGTCGAGTTCTACCGTTCGGGGCGAAAAGACCTCCTCGACAAATATTCCGAAACTTGCTTGAGCCGCGTTTGGAAGGTGCAGCGCTTTTCCTGGTGGATGACGGCCATGCTGCACCGCTTCGCCGATGACAACGCCTTCGACCAGCGCCGCCAGCTTGCCGAACTCGAATACGTCACCAGTTCGCGCGCCGCCTCGCAGTCCCTCGCCGAAAATTACGTCGGCCTGCCCATGGAAGATCCCTTCTGAATCCTTGGTGATTGGGGCACTTTCCGGTCTTATACTCCTCGGGTGAATACCACAGTGGATCTTCTCCCCGCGCTGCGGCAGTACTGGGGCTATGACGCGTTTCGCCCACTGCAAGAGAAGATTGTGCGCAGCTTGCTCGGCGGTCACGATACGTGCGTGGTTATGCCGACCGGCGGCGGGAAGTCGCTCTGCTACCAGTTGCCCGCGGCAATCGCCTCCGCGAAGACCGTTATTGTGATCTCTCCCTTGATTGCCTTGATGCAGGATCAAGTGGCACAGCTCGGCCAGATGGGCATCGCCGCGGCGTTTTTGAATAGCACTTTGGCGGAAAAGGAGCAGTCCGCGATCATCCGGCGCGCACAGGCGGGACAGGTTAGGCTCTTGTACCTTTCGCCCGAACGGCTCGCGCGGACTGACACAATCGAATGGCTCAGGCGCGTTCCCATCTCACACTTCGCGATTGACGAGGCCCACTGCATTTCGGAATGGGGTCATGAATTTCGCCCGGAATATCGGAAATTGAGCGGCTTGAGGGATTATTTTCCGGACTGCACCATCGCAGCCTTCACCGCCAGCGCCACGCGGCCCGTGCGCCACGACATCATCGAGCAGCTGCGCCTGCGTGATCCACACAAGTACATCGCCAGCTTTCACCGGCCGAACCTGCGCTATATCGTGAAGGAATGTGGCCCGCACACTCAGGAGGATTTGCTCGTCAGGGCCTTGCGCCGGCACGCGGGCGGCAGCGTGATCGTATATTCGCCCACGATCCGGCGTGTCGGAGAGACAGTCGCCTTCCTGGAAGCCGAGGGAATATCGGCGCTGCCCTACCATGGAAAGATGGACGCCGAGGCCCGTCGCGCCAACCAGGAACGCTGGATGTCCGACGAGGTGCGCGTGCTCGTCGGTACCATCGCCTTCGGCTTGGGTATCAATAAGGCAGCTGTCCGGGCCGTGATTCATCTCTCTTTGCCGAAGTCGGTCGAACAGTATTACCAGGAGGCGGGTCGTGCCGGACGCGATGGCTTGCCGGCCGATTGCATTCTGCTGTGGCAGAAGCGCGACGTGGGCCTGCTCACTCACTTCATTGAAGAAACTGCGGACGCCCGGGAGAAGGAGCGCGCCTGGCAGCGATACCACACCGTTCGCCACTTCGTGGATGCGCCCGTTTGCCGGCATCGCCAAATCTGCCAGCACTTCGGCGAGGTGGCGAAATGGGAATCGTGCGGCGCATGCGATGTCTGCGGCTGCGGACTGCAATGGCTGGAACACCCTGCGTCAACGAAGTCGAGCGGCGGCGCGCAAGAGCGGCCGCGCCGGAAAAAGAAACCGTTGCGGCGCGACTCCCCCGCACCAGCGTCCCGAAAGGAAGGGCCGGGAACGGAGACGGCTGTGGGGGCCGGATCTGAACTCCTCGACCGTCTTCGCCGATGGCGGCGAGATACAGCCCATGAGCAGCAAGTACCCGCGTTTGTGGTGCTGCACGATACGACGCTCGAGGAGATTTGCCACAAACGTCCCCGTTCGCTTGCTCAGCTACGCGAGGTCCGCGGAATCGGTGAGCTGAAAGCGGAAAGATACGGCCGGCAAATCCTCGATGTTGTGGGAGGGCGATGATCGGCCGCGTAAAGGCTGCGGCTGCGACGGTATTCCCGGCTTTTGAACTGCGCTTATAGTTTATAATTGCGCGAACTACGCATTTCCAAGGGGGGAGAAGCTGATGCAAACCAAGCGGGTCTTGCTTATCGCTGGCGGCGCTCTTACGGCCATCCTCCTTCAAATCGCGCCCGTTCGATTTCACGTAGAGGCTCAGACGGCATCGGCGCTGAGCGGGCAAGTCACCTCCGCTGAGGAAGGTCCGATGGAAGGCGTCGTGGTCAGCGCGAAGAAGGACGGCTCGACAATCAGCATTAGCGTTATCAGCAACGCCGCGGGCCGTTTTGCTTTCCCTGCCTCGAGGCTCGACCCCGGACATTATACTTTGAAGGCGCGCGCGGCCGGTTATGAGCTGGACGGAGCAGTGGTTGCCGATGTGGCCTCAGGCCAGGAAGCCAAGGCTGACTTCAAGCTCAAAAAAGCGAAGAATTTGTCCGCCCAACTGACCAATGCCGAATGGTTGCTGAGCATTCCGGGCACGGAGAAGCAGAAACAGTTTTTGCTGAATTGCACCGGCTGTCACACGCTCGAGCGCATCATGAAGTCGACGCACGACGCCGACGAGTTCATGGAAGTGATCCATCGCATGAGCCTCTATTATCCCGGCAGTACTCCCTTGAAGCCGCAGCGGCTCGTGGGCAGCGCAAGCCGCGACGTGGAACATGGCGGCAGCGGCAGGAAGACCGCCGAGTGGCTCGCCAGCGTCAACCTGAGCGAGCAGCCCACCTGGGCCCTCCCTTTGAAGACGGAACCGCGGCTCACCGGACAATCCACGCATGTGATCATCACCGAATACGATTTGCCGAATCCCTTGATCCAGCCGCACGACGTGGTGCTCGATCGCGAGGGCAACGTCTGGTACTCCGACTTCGGCCAGATGTTCCTCGGCAAGATGGACCCGAAGACCGGCAAGGTAACGCAATATCCCATTCCGGTGGTCAAACCGGGATCGCCGGTGGGCACGCTCGATCTGGAAATCGACAAGGACGATAATCCCTGGGTCGGCGTGATGTATCAGAGCGCTATAGCGAAGTTCGACAAAAAGACCGAGAAGTTCCAGATGTGGAGCACTCCCAAAGAGTGGGACACCGACGCGGGCCAACTCGGCCATCTCGCCGTTCAAGGCACGCCTGCCGACAATAAGGTGTGGATCAAGAACTCCGATGGCGGCAACATCTATCGCCTCGATCTGGTCTCCAACAAGATGGAAAACCTCGGCAGCTTCAAGGATCCGCAGACCGGAGAGCGCATCGGGACCTACGGCCTCCACTCGGACGCCGAGAACAATGTCTATCTGCTCGATTTTTCGGCCGGCAACATCGTCAAGATCGATGCCAAGACGAAGAAGGCGACCGTCTATCAGACTCCGACGCCGGACTCCCGTCCGCGACGCGGGCGCGTCGATCGCGAGGGCCGGTTGTGGTTTGGCGAATTTCAGGGCAACGCCATCGGCATGTTCGATCCCAAGACCGAACGCATGACGGAGTGGAAAGTGCCCACGCCGTGGAGCGCGCCGTATGACGCCGTGCTCGACCGCAATGGCGACGCGTGGACCGGGTCCATGCTAACCGATCGCGTGTCGCGTCTTGATGTCAAGAGCGGCCAGTACACGGAATACATGCTGCCGCGCCCCACGAACATCCGCCGCGTCTATGTCGACGATTCCAAGAACCCTGGAACGCTGTGGATCGGCAACAATCACGGCGCGTCGATCGTCAAGGTCGAACCGCTCGACTAGAGTCCGCTCTGGCTTTACATCCTTTGAAAAGCGGCCACCGCCCTGGCCTGCCAAGGGATTGACTTCCAGCGACTTGGCTGATAATTTCCACGCGCTGCCGAGTCATTGCAAAACCCTCGTCATTCTAGAGGCGCGACGTGCTTTTTTGCGCCTGGTGGCACGGCGAGGATTGTCGTTTTTGTGAGCAGCGGACGAACCGGGGCCTGTGAATGAAAATCGATATCTTCTGCCATATCTTTCCGCAAACATTCTACGACCGCATGCTGAAGATTCCCGAGCGCGGTTCCACGATCAAAAAGCGAGTGACGGAGATTCCTTCCATCGTCGATCTCGATGTGCGTTTTCGGATCATGGATGAGTTCCGCGAATACATCCAGGTGGTGTGCCTGCCGGCGCCGCCCATCGAAGCGCTCGGCGATGCGCAGCACTCGCCGGAGCTGGCCGAACTGGGGAACGATGGCATGGCCGAGCTGGTGGCCAAGCATCCCAGCCGCTTTGCAGGTTTCATCGCGGCGATGCCCATGAACAACCCTCAAGCCGCGGTAAAGGAGATCGAGCGGGCTATCAAGAAGCTCGGCGCCGTGGGAATCCAGATCTACACCAACGTGAATGGCCGGCCGCTGGACGAACTCGATTTTCTGCCCATCTTCGAGAAGATGGCCGAGCTCGACGCGCCCATTTGGGTGCATCCGGCGCGCGGCGCGGGCTTTCCCGATTACCAGACGGAGAAGAAGTCCAAATACGAGATGTGGTGGGTTTTCGGCTGGCCTTACGAGACCAGCATTTTCATGGCGCGAATTATTTTTGCCGGATACTTCGACCGCTTTCCGAAACTGAAAATCATCACCCATCATTTGGGCGGCATGGTTCCTTACTTTTCGGGACGCACGGGGCCGGGCCTCGATCAGTTGGGCGCGCGGACCGAAGAGGAAGATCTTACGGTTTACTTGCGACGCCTGAAAAAGCGCCCGCAGGAATATTTCAAGATGTTTTACGCCGACACCGCCACGTTTGGCTCGGGCGCGGCCTTGCGCTGCGGCCTGGACTATTTTGGCGTCGACCAGGTTCTCTTTGCGTCGGATTCGCCCTTCGATCCGGAAAAAGGCGCGGGGTATATTCGCGAAACCATCCGCTGCGTCGACGCGCTGGAGATTCCCGAAGCAGACCGCCGCAAAATCTACGAGGGCAACGCGCGCCGGATGCTTCGCCTGAAACTGCCGGCGTGACGATGCTCCCGGCATCGTCATGCTGAGCGAACGACTTGGGCGAAGGTCTCTTCCTGGACCGATCTTCAGTTTCCTAATCCGGCGTTGATTCGAGCGAAGGCTCGGGCAGCCAGAAGCTGGCTACGAATCCCACCACATACGAAAGCAGGCCGACGATTCCGGCGGCGTAGGCAAGTTGCCGGCTGCCCGTGCCTCCGGGCATATATCCGACCATGGACGTTACCAGCAGGGCGGCGGAAGTGCCGAGCATCCGCCCGCCGATGTTGGCGGCAAAAGCTTCGCCGGTGCCGCGCAGGTACGTCGGGTAAACGAGCGGCAGATAATTTCCCCAAAAACTGAACTGCGCCACGGTCAGGAAACCGAGTACGAAGATTCCGATCGTGGACATATCCACATCTCGCGCGGCGGGCAGGAACATCACCAGCGGAATCAGCAGCAAGCCGGGGATTTGAAAGAGGCGCAGCAGTCGCCTGCGGCTCAGGATGCGCACGGCGAGAAAAGCCATCAGCAGGCGTCCGGCGAGCCCACCCATCTCCTGAAGCCCTTGCAAGGCGCTCACGCGCTGCTCCTGAGCGGCCGCGGCTAGGATGCGCACTCCCGGCGTGCCGGGAATGATTCTGGCGAAATGCTGCAACATGCCAAACGACGCGGCGTAAGAGCACGCCATCATGAGGCAAGTAATCAGCGCGGTCTTGCGAAATGCCGGACGGAAGAGTTCGGCGAAGCTGGGCCGCTTCAGAGTTCCCTCGGCTTTCTTTCGTTTCCAGATGGGGGATTCCGGCAGGAACGGCCGCAGCACGATCAGCGGAATGGCGGGAATCAGGCCGGACATGGCGGTATAGCGCCAGGCGGCGTGGCCGCCGTGGATCAAAGGCAGGCGCTGGCTGTAGGTCACGGCGATGTAATAGGCGGCGCTGATCAGCAAGCCTCCGGTGGAGGCGAAGCCTTGCGTGTATCCGATGACGGCTTCGCGGCGTTCGCGGTGCGTGAATAGCTCGGCGAGCCAGGCCGTGGCGGCGACGAATTCGACCGAGACGCCGACGAAGGTTCCGCAGCGCAGGAGAAGAAACTGTCCGGGGCTGGTGACGTAAGCGCTGGCGAAGGTGCAGGCGCCGTAGAGCAAAATGCTCCACAACAGGATGCGACGGCGTCCGAGCAGATCGATCAAGTAGCCGCCGAGCAAGCCGAAGATGCCGCCTGCAATTGCGGGGACGTAAAAGAGGAGTCCAACCCAGCGGTTGAAAACCGCCGGGCCCGCGGTTGGCGGCAGCATTTCGATCAGCGCCGGGCGAACAATCAGCGTGAGCACGAGCAGCACGTAAGTATCGAAGGCGAAGCCGATGCAGGCCACGGCGCAGATGAGCCATTCGGTCGCAGTCATGCGCCAGATGCTGATTTTCGCAGCGGAATTTTCCGGCGGCGGGAGTCGGGTTGCATGCGGGCTGGAGGAGGGCTGGGTCATGACATCTTTTTCGTCAGTCTTCTGGCCTTTTCGGGGCCTAGTATATGCGCGGTGCGGAACAGCTCCAACCTATGCTCCAGAAAAGCGCGGGACGTGCTTCGCGCCGGTGGTAGAAGCTCCGCGAATGCTCTACACTTTTTTCTCCTCTGGCGCCCTCGAGGGGGCGCTCGGAGGAATTGCCCTCAGGAGGATTCGTGGCCGGCGCCGGAACGCGGGCTCTTACGGTAAGCGAGATCATCGATCGGCAGCCGCTGAGCAGCCTTCAGATTTCGGCCATCTCTCTTTGCGGACTGGTGCTGCTGCTCGACGGCTTCGATACGCAGTGCATCGGCTTTCTCGCGCCTTCCATCTCGCAAAATTTGGGCATCCCCCTGAAAAGCTTCGGTCCCGTATTTTCCGCCGGCCTCGTCGGCTTGATGGTCGCGGCGATGGCCATGGGGCCTCTGGCCGACCGTTGGGGACGCAGGTGGCCGGTGATCTTGTCGGTGCTGACGTTTGCGGTGTTCGCGCTGCTCACGGCGCGCGCCGCTTCGCTCGAGCAACTCATCGTTTTTCGGTTCCTGACGGGGCTGGGTTTGGGCGGCACCATGCCGAATGTGGTTGCGCTGACGTCCGAATATTCGCCCAAGCGCCTGCAGGCTGTGTTCGTGGCCATGCTTTTCTCCGGCATTCCGCTGGGAGCCCTGGTCGCGAGCTCGGCCAGTGCGGTAATGATTCCGCGATGGGGTTGGCGGTCGGTCTTTTATCTGGGCGGAATTTTGCCGCTCGCGATTGCGCTGCTTTTGATCAAGGCTTTGCCGGAATCGGTGCGCTTTCTGACGGCGCGCGGCAAAAATCCCGCGGCGCTTTTTAAAATCATGCGGCAGGTCGCTCCCGGAATTCGCGAGGACGAACTCGATCTTTCGCCGCGCGCGGCGGGCAGCGGGGATGCGGACGATGGTTTTGCCGGCAAAAGCGCGGGCCCGGCATTGGGGCGGCTTTTCGCGGAGGGCCGCGCGGCGGGAACGATTCTGCTGTGGACCGCGTTCTTCATGAATTTGATGATCATGTATTTCATCGTGAATTGGCTGCCGGGCCTTTTGCAGCAATCGGGTCTGCCGGCGAGCGCGGGAGTGACGGCGATTCTGCTTTTCAGCCTGGGCGGAATCGCGGGGAACCTGGGCGAAGGGCGGGTGATGAACTCCTGCGGAGCATACGCCACGCTGCTGGGGCAATTCGCAATTTCCACACTGCTGATTGGCGCGCTGGCTTTCTTGACGCGATCGTTCGGCTTGCTGCTGGCGGTGACGTTTGTGCTCGGCGTAGCCATCGAGGGCGGGCAGGGAGGGCTGAATGCTCTGGCCGCGAGCTACTATCCCACGACGATCCGCGCGAGCGGGGTGGGCTGGGCGCTGGGAGTGGGCCGCGTGGGATCGATTGTGGCGCCGATGATTGGCGGAATGCTGCTGGAGATGGGGTGGAGTCCGCAGCGGATTTTCCTGGCGGGAATGGCGCCGGCTCTTTGCGGCGCGCTGGCGATTCTGGCCAGCGGCAGGCGCAGCGGCCATGCGAGCGCGTTCGCGGCCGGGAACGCGGGCGAGGCATGAAAAGGCGAGCCGGAGTTGGCGAGAGCACGAAGAGAGGGCCGCGAAACGAAAATGAATACGGACACCGCTGAGAAGCTGGCGATTCGGGAGCTGATCGAGAATTGGGTGCTGTGGCGCGATGCCGGAGAGTGGGAGCGCTTCCGAACGGTGTGGCACGAAGACGGCTGGATGATGGCGACGTGGTTCCAGGGGCCGGCCAGCGAGTTCATTCGCGTGAGCCGGGAAGGCTGGGAGCGCGGGCTCAACATTCTGCATTTTCTGGGCGGGACGTCGATTGATTTGGGGGGCGAATTGAGCGCGGGCTCGGGCAGCGACGGAGCCGCGCGGCGCGCGTTTTCGCAAACTAAGATGACCATCTCGCAGCGGGCAAAAGTGAACGACGTCTTGTGCGACGTGGTGTGCGCGGGGCGCTTTTGCGACTTCCTGGAGAAACGCGGCGGGCGCTGGGGGATCGTGCTGCGGCAGCCGATCTACGAGAAGGACCGGCTCGATCCGGTCGATCCGGCGGTGAAACTGGAACTGGACGCGACGATTTTGCAGCGCTTTCCGGAGGGCTATCGGCATCTCGCTTATGTGCAAACGATCATCGGCCACAAGGTGAAGCCGGACATGCCGGGGCTGAAAGGGCCGGAAGTGGAGGCGCTTTATGCGAGAGGCAGGCGCTGGCTGGCCGGCGAATCGGTTCAGGCGTAGCCCGCAATCCTTTGGAAGAAGTTGTGCTCGGTGCCGCTCGTGTGGAGGGAGTTTTACTTGCTGCCGCTCGTGGCTCGGACAGGCGAGAAGGTAACAATAATCGGCTATTTTGCCGAATCAATAATCCAACTCACGCGGGAAAACACGTCCAGAGGCCATGGCGATGGGTAGGGAATGAGCGCAAGGGCATGGGCTGGGGATTTATTGGCCGTGGCGGATTTCGGAGATGAAGTCGGCGAAGCGACTTTCGACCTCGGCGCGTGACAGGGCCTCGGTGCTTTGGCGGGTCATGGAATAAGAGCTGGTGCCTCTTTCAAATTTCGCCTCGAGGACGTAAGCGGCGACGGGATTGCCCAACCCTTGGGTGGTGAAGGTCAGCGTGCCGCCGCCGAGCTGCTTGGACCAGGCGTCCTTGCCTTGCGCGGGTTGTTTCGAGTCTTGCTGCGAGTCGTTTTCCATCCGTGGTCTCCTATTTAAACTGCCCCGCTACCTATTAAGGAGGCGGTTTGCATCGACGTAGCTGATGGCGTCCTGGGTCATGAGCGCGAAAGAACCTTCCTCGCGGAGTTGGCGCGCGATGCGCGCGAGCAGGCCCAGCGTGGCGCGCATGGGGCCGGAGCCCAGGCTGACGCGAGCGACGCCGAGGCGCTCGAGGGTGGGGATCGAGGGACAACCTGCGCCCGCCAGGATATTCAGCGGGCCTTCAAGGCCGCGGACCAATTCTGCAATGATCCCCTCGTCGATCACTCCGGGGGGGAACAAACATTGGGCGCCCGCGTCCCGATAGGCGTTGAGCCGCTCGAGGGCATGCGCCAAGCGCGTTTCCGCGGGACCGATGCTGTGCAGAAAAACGTCGGTGCGGGCGTTAAGGACGAAGGGAACGCTCATGGCTTGGCCAGCTTCGACGACGGCGCGGATTTTTTCCTTCTGCTGGCCCACGTCGAAGAGCCGATCGGGCCTTCCAGGGATGCCGTCCTCGAGGTTCATGCCCACGGCTCCGGTGGAGATTACTTCGCGGGCGGTGTCGGCAACGGCTTCGGGGGTTAGTCCGTAGCCGGCTTCCATATCGGCGGTGACGGGAACGGCGACCGCTTCTGCGATGCGATGGACAACGACGAGCATCTCGTCTCGGGAGATGTGCTGTCCATCGGGATAGCCGAGCGCGTTGGCGATGCCGCCGCTGGTGGTGGCGATGGCGGGGAAGCCGGCGCCCTCGAAGATGCGGGCGCTGGCGACATCCCAAGCGTTGGGAAGGACGAGAATCTTGCGGCGGTCGTGGAGCTGCAAGAATTGGCGGGCCAGGTCGGGCAGAGGGGGTTTTTCAGATCGTGCCACCTGGATACTTTGCTATGGGTCAGGGGAATCGTGCAAGGAGTTCGGTGGGCCGAGAACCGAGGCGGGCTGAGGCGCACAGCCAGGAGTGGCTGTGCCACGGGCTAGCGGCTGCAAGCGCCGACGCGCAACACACGAAGGATGCCGCGCTGAAGGCCGCGGCGCTACGTTTAAGCCTTCGGCCACTCCCGAAAGGCGCAGAGCAAGGAGTCGCTATGCCACGCGCAACTTGAGCGCATCGTTACTTGCTGACGCCGAGGAGTTCCACGTCGAAGAGCAGCGTGGCGTTGGGCGGGATGACGCCGCCGGCGCCGCGCGCGCCGTAGCCGAGTTCGGGGGGAATGCGCAACTGGCGCTTGCCGCCAACTTTCATTCCCGCCACACCTTCCTCCCAACCCTTGATTACATGGCCGGCGCCGAGCTGAAACATGAAGGGCTGGCCGCGATCGACGGAGCTATCGAATTTCTTGCCGTTGGAGGCGAGCCAGCCGGTGTAGTGCACGGTGACCGTTTTGCCATTGGTGGCGGTGACGCCGGTGCCGGCCTTGAGGTCCCAGTATTGAACGCCGGAAATGGTGGACTTCGGCTTTCCCTCGACCTTGGTGGGACTGGAGTTATCGGTTTGAGCTGCGAGAGAGGCGACGGCGAGAAACGCAAAGAAGAGAAAGAAGGCGACGGATTTTGATTTCATGTGTTCTCCCTAATAGCGGCCATCATATAACAAAAAAAGCGAGTATGCCCTGTGAAGGAAAGTGCCTGCCGGCGGGGCGCGTGTAGGAGCGTTACGGACGCGGAGGAAAAGGAGAGAGGCGCTCGGTAAGGATTCACAAGCGCCTCCTCTACTGCGTCAAGGTAAACCTAACCTCACTGGATCACCTCCTTCTCGGCAAATGCGCCGATGTCGACAGCGTTCGTCGACTGAAGAACCTGTCGCATGCGGTTAGTATAACGCGACGATTCTGGCGGGCAAGACGGGAATGCATGGTCCGAATGTTGTGTTGCGTAAGTTTAAATCCGGCCTTGGAGCATGGCCCGGCGAGGTCTCTGGTCGCGCACGCGAGATTCATGGAAGCGTAACGACTGCGCCCCGCAGCCGAGCTATAGTTATCCGGCTCAATCGCAGAAGGTTTTTCACCCTAAGAGGTCAAAGAAACGATGACCACAGCGGACGGGGAGAGCGTGAGGGCGGCTCTGGCTAACGGCGGCGGAACGCCGGGTGCCAAGGCCGCGACGCCGCCAGCTCATTCGGCCGAGCCCCCGATTCCAACGAAAGCGAAAAAGCAGAATATTCGTGTTTCTCCCGCTGTCGTAGACGCCGCCAGCAAGAGCGGCGAGCAAGTGCTGGTGGACTTGCGAACGTCGCTCAACGGTTTAACCGAGGATGAGGCGGAAGAACGGGCGCGGACGGCGGGTCCGAATGAGATCGCACAAGAGCGGAAGCAAGGCTGGCTTCTGCGCCTCCTGAAAACCACGCGCAATCCACTCGTGATTCTGCTGACAACGCTATCGATCGTTTCCTTCCTCACAGGAGACGCCCGGGGCGGCACGGTGATGGCGATTATGGTGGCGCTGAGCGTGGTACTGCGCTTCTGGCAGGAAGTTCGGGCGGATGCCGCGGCACAGAAACTCAAGGCCATGATCCATGTAACTGCGACCGTGGTGCGGGACGGCGAGGCCAGGGAGATACCACTGCGGGATCTGGTGCCTGGAGACGTAGTCAGGTTGGCCGCCGGCGACATGATTCCGGGGGACGTGCGGCTACTGTCGTCGAAAGACCTCTTCATCAGCCAGGGCACCCTCACGGGTGAGTCGCTTCCGGTGGAGAAATTCCACGATCCCGAAACCAAAGGCGAGTGTTCACCCACTGAACTCAGGAACATATGCTTCATGGGCACGAGCGTGGAAAGCGGCACGGCGGCTGCGGTCGTAGTGACGACAGGTGTGCAGACCTACTTCGGCAGTATGGCCCATTCGATAGCTGGGGAGAGGGTGCAGACGAGCTTCGATGAGGGGCTCAACCGCTTCACGTGGCTGATGTTGAAGTTTATGGCCGTCATGGTGCCTCTGGTTTTGCTCATTAACGGTTTTACGAAGGGGGATTGGAGGGCGGCATTTTTCTTCGCGCTGGCCGTGGCGGTGGGACTCACTCCCGAGATGCTGCCCATGATCGTGTCTGTCTGCCTCTCGAGCGGCGCGCTGGCCATGAGCCGGAAGAAGGTGATCGTCAAGCGGCTCAACTCCATCCAGAACTTTGGGGGCATGGACGTGCTGTGTACCGACAAAACGGGCACGCTCACCGAGGATCGGGTGGTTCTCATGCGGCATTGCGACGTGGCCGGGCATGAGTCCGACGAGATACTTCTGGACGGATACCTGATCAGCTACTTCCAGACTGGCCTTAAAAACTTACTCGATCGGGCCATTCTGGATAGCTCCGACTTCCACGAGAAGGCGGTTGTGGACAAGTACAAGAAACTGGATGAGATTCCGTTCGACTTCACGCGGCGCATGATGTCGGTTCTTGTCGAAAGTCCCGAAGGTAAGTCGATCCTGCTTACCAAGGGCGCTCCAGAGGAGGTATTTCTGCGCTGCTCGCATTTTGAACTCGATGGCACGCTGTCCAAGATGGACGCGGAGCAGGTGTTGGAGCTGAAGCAAGAGTACGACAGCCTGAGCGACGACGGTTTCCGCGTGCTGGCAGTGGCAACCAAGGAGCTGTCGGGGAAGCAAATTTGCGCGAAGGAAGATGAGCGCGATCTGGTGCTCAAGGGATACGTCGCTTTCCTGGATCCTCCCAAGGAGACAGCGGGCCGCGCCCTGGCGGCGCTGCACAGCCACGGCGTGAGCGTAAAAATCCTTACCGGGGATAACGCGCTCATCAGCCGGAAGGTGTGCAAAGACGTGGGCCTTTCGGCGGATCCCATGCTCCTGGGCGGCGACGTGGAGAGAATGTCCGACATTGAATTGGCCGAGGCGGCGGACAAGGCGGTGCTGTTTGCGCGCCTTTCGCCCGCGCATAAGGAGCGCGTGATCCGTGCCCTGCGGGGCAAGGGGCACGTGGTGGGATTCATGGGCGACGGAATCAACGACGCTCCCGCCTTGCGAGTTGCCGACGTGGGAATCTCCGTGGACAACGCCACCGACATCGCCAAGGAGTCGGCGGATTTGATTCTGCTTGAAAAGAACCTGATGGTGCTAGAAGAAGGCGTTATCGAAGGCCGCAAGGTGTTTGCGAATATCGTTAAGTATATTCGGATGGGGGCGAGCTCGAACTTCGGGAATATGTTCAGCGTGCTGGGCGCCAGCGCCTTCCTGCCTTTCCTGCCGATGGCTCCCATTCAGGTGCTGACGAACAACCTTTTGTATGACTTCTCGCAGGTGCCCATCCCGGCGGACGCCGTGGACGAGGAGCAAGTGACCCGGCCGCGGCCTTGGAACATCGGGGAGATCAAGCGATTCATTCTATTCGTCGGACCGATCAGCTCGATTTTCGATTACGTGACGTTTTTCGTGATGCTTTATCTCTTCAACTGCTGGGATCCTTCCCGGGCGCCTCTTTTTCAGACGGGGTGGTTCGTCGAGTCTTTAATGACGCAAACGCTGATCATCCACGTCATTCGCACCAATAAGATTCCCTTCATACAGAGCCGAGCGAGTCTGGCGCTGACGGCCACCACCGTATCCATCATGGCGCTGGGGATGTGGCTGCCGTATTCCCCTCTGGCCTCGGCGCTGGGCTTCACGCACCTGCCGCCACTGTACTGGCCGATTCTGGCGCTCATTCTGCTCAGCTACGTGGCTCTTACGCAGGTCATCAAAGCGTGGTTGTTGCGGAGGCGATGGATCTAGCGGACGTGGGCCGGGCTGGTCGGGTGGTCGCGGCAAAAGGAGCGGCGAGGGGAAGCTGCCGAGCCCTTGTTTGCCTGTGGAGAACAACTGACCCTCCGGGCAGGTGTTTGGGCGCGCGGACGTATGCCACAGTGGGGCCTCGATCAGGAGGAACCACATGGCTCAAACAATCTGGATCCACAAGCTTGCCGACACGCAAAAGACCCAGGCAGAGGGCATGGAGTACATCTGCGAACACCTTTTTCAAGGGTTGACGCAGGCTGGCAAGCTGACAAGGACCAAGGGTTGGAATCCGGTGCCGAACGCCAGTTCGAAAGATGGCAGCACGTACCGGGCGCTATTCTGCGATTCGTGTGGAAAGAACTACAACAACAGCAACGTGCGGATGGCAAAAGAACCGGTGATGGCGTAAGAGGCCGTTTCCTCTGGCAGGGCTAAGCTGCCACGGATCGCTTTTTCTTGGGCGCCGCTCGGGGTGTGGCTGGGGCGCTGGCGCGGCGAATCGGAAGCAGCCGCGAAGGATGAGGCGCTTAGCCTTCGCCGCCGATATCGTCTTCCTCACTGTGTTTGTGTTCCTCACTGTGATCCTGCACGTCGGTCGCGCTTCCTGCGTTCGGCTGCGGATGCTTGTCGATTGGGCGCGGCGAGCGTTCAGGGACCGCCGAGGGGAATTTGTCGTGAGTCTGCCGGTCGCTTTGCATCCCAGACAGAATCTGCCGGAATAAGGGCATTATCAGTGCGACCAGCTCTTTGTCCTTCCCCTGGACGACGGCCAACCTCGATTTAAGGTCCGTGTTCTGTTCGAAAGCAAGTTTTGTGAGAATTGCCGCTGCTGTTTCCATGGACATGGTTTGCCCTCTATGCGCGGGTGATGAGCGCACAGGTCATCATACAGGCGCGCCAAGAGTTGAGCCATCGTTGTGGGCCGGAGTTGGCGGCGGCGCATGGCTTCGGCGAACATTCGCGGCCAGCGAGGTGGTAACGCGGGGAAGGCGTCTCAGTGTATATTAGCGCGCCGTAAGTATGTTTTTGCGCGCGGCCAAGTTTAGCGAGGAGCGGCGGGTAACGCGACTCTTGGTGCAAGAGGTAAAACGATAAGCGGCACATTGGGTTGCGCCGCGGTTAGAGGAGACTGCTGACAATCATGAAAGCGATTCAGGTACCGCGGTTTGGCGGTCCCGAAGTGCTGCAAGTGGTTGAGCTTCCCATCCCGGAACCAAAGCCGAACGAAATCGTGGTGAAGGTGGCGGCGGTGGGCGTGAACTTCATCGACGTCTATTTTCGCGAAGGACGCTATCCGGCCAAGCCGCCGTTTATCGAGGGGCAGGAGGCGGCGGGCAAGGTGCATGCCGTGGGCGCTGAAGTGAAGATGTGGAAGCCGGGAGACCGCGTCGCTTATACCAGCATTCTCGGCTCCTATGCGGAGTACGCGGCCATACCGGCCGATCGGGCGGTACGCGTTCCCGATGGGATCAGCGACCAACAGGCGGCCGCGGCCATGCTGCAAGGGATGACCGCGCATTACCTGATACACAGCACATATCCGCTAAAGAAAGGCGAGACGACGCTGATCCACGCGGGGGCGGGAGGCGTGGGCCAGTTGTTGGTGCAGATGGCCAAGCAGATCGGGGCGCGGGTGATCGCAACTGCCGGCACGGAGGAGAAAGCGAAGTTGGCGCGCGCGGCGGGCGCGGACGAGGCGATTGTTTATACGGAGCAGGATTTCGAGGCGGAGACCAAGCGCCTGACGGACGGAAAGGGCGTGCAGGTTATCTACGACGGGGTGGGCAAGAGCACGTTCGATAAAGACCTGAATCTGCTGCGGCCGCGGGGATACCTGGTGTTGTTCGGGGCGTCCAGCGGGGCGGTGCCGCCGGTGGACGCGATTACGCTGATGCAAAAAGGCTCGCTCTTCCTGACGCGCCCGTCGCTGGGGCACTACATCGCGACTCGCGAAGAGCTGGAGCAACGATCGCGGGACATCTTTGAGTGGATTGCCGCGGGAAAATTAAAGCTGCGCATCGGGCACGTCTACCCGCTCAGCGATGCGGCGCAAGCACAGCGAGAGTTGGAAGCGCGGAAGACGACTGGGAAGCTGCTGCTGATTCCGTGAGGGGAGAGGGAAGCGGCACCGGGGCCGCTTGAGCTGGTCGTCGTAACGACTTCGGGCGGAGACTTCGGAATGACACCCGGCGGGCGGGGCTGGTGAGAAAAAGGGCCGCAGAGTCTCCTGCGGCCCTTTTTCTTGGAGTTGCGGTATTGGGTTAGAAGATCAGCTTCAAACCGAGCTGAATGGCGCGAGGGCCGCCATTTCCGAGAACGGGGTTGGAGCTGGCCACGTCAGGCGTGGCTGGCTGGAAGCCGAAGGGGCCAGAGAATCCGCCATTGGCGGAAGGATCCGTAAATGCGTTACTGCCCCCCGGACCTCCGAAAACATTGGCAAAATTGACTCGGTTGAGGATGTTGAAGAATTCGGCTCGGAACTGAGCCGTGAGGCGCTCCCTGAACTTGAACTCCTTGGTTACGGACAAGTCCCATTGATAGAAGGGGAACCCGCGGAAGGTGTCGCGTCCGGAGTTGCCCAAGGTGCCATAAGCCGGCGGAATGAGAATCGAGCTTCCGTAGGCATAGCAACCAAGATTAGTGAGTGATGCAACTGCGAGTGGACCGTTCGCCGTAGCTTGCGTCAAGCAGGCCGCATTCGTAGTGCCGGGAAAATAGGGGATGCCGCCGACGGCCACGCCGTTCTGTACGTTGGTATTCAGAAAAGCCGTAGTGGATTGAAAATCCTTCGTATTGCCGTAGAAGTTCCACCATTCACCTTCGGGGTTCATATTGGCATTACTGATCTCGTTGGTGCCACTGAAGTCTGTGGTGTAGTCGTTCACGCCCCACGGCATGCCGCTCTGCAAAGTGACGACGGAGTTAAGCGACCATCCTTCCAGGATCTGAGCGGCGCCCTTGCGACCAGGCAAAGCGTACGTCGCGGAGAAGGTGAAATTATGAGTGATGTCGAACATGCTGTTGCCGTAGAGTTGGCCGAAATTCGCGTTGTTGATCGGGCTGAACAGGGCGGCACCCCAGTCGTCCGAGGACATATCGAGAGCGTGAGAGTAAGTGTAGCCGGCGATGAAGGAAAGGCCATGGGAGGTGCGCTGCGTCAGCGTGACCTGCAGGGCGTTGTAGTTGGACTCGCCTAGGTTGGACATCTGATCGATATAGCCGAGGTAAGGAAACTTCGACGCATATGGCTCGGCAGCCGTTTCCGCGACCGGATCGGGCGCGCAGTTGCTGTAGCCCGTAGAGGCGCTGGCCAAGCACGCAGCCTTGGCTGCGGGAGTCCACCCCGCGCCAACCGGGGGTTGATTCAGGTCGAGCATCCCGAGCAATTTTGCGCCGTGATTGCCGACGTAGGCCAAATCGAGAGAGAGATTGTTCGTGATCGCCCTCTGCAGGTCCAATGTCCACATGCCGACGTAAGGATTGACAAGATTCGGGTCCACCGAAACGATCGAACATGGCTGCGGCGTGATGCCGTTTGGCAGAGTCACTGTGCCATCGCCGCAGGCCGGCTGACCGAAGAAGAGAGGAGTGGAGGGGCTATTCGCCAGCCAGTTTGCGCCCAATGCACCCGCAGAGGGGCCGGTGTAGGAGATGGCTCCGATATTGATGCTGCCAGCACCTTTGGTGATCACGGGAAGGCCCGTCGATGGATTCGTATACGCGAGCGTGCTGCCGGTGGGAATCGTGCGCAAGCCGAGCAGGTTACCAACACCATTGAGTGTGTCGAAGCTGAACTGCTCGTACATGATGCCGCCGCTGGCGCGGAGCACGGTCTTACCGTTGCCTCGGATATCCCATGCCAAGCCAAGGCGCGGGGCGACATTATTGTGGTCGCCGTTGTAGGGAGACGAGGGCTGAACCAAGCCGGTATTCGGATCGAAATTCCCCATGAGCCCATTCCTATCCTTCATCACCGTATCGATTTCGTAACGCAGGCCCAGGTTGAGCGTGAGGGTTGGTTTCAACCGCCAGGTGTCTTGAGCGAAGAGGGCGTAACCGCTGTCATACATGTTGCGCGTCCAGTTGTTGAAGGTGCCGGTCGCAAAATCGCCGTTGTGCACCGAACCAGGGCCGCCGGAAAAAAAATCGCCCAGGTTATTGAACTGAATGAAGCCCTTTGTGTACTGGGCGACGGCGTTCGTGCTGCGGTTGTTGACGAACTCTCCGCCAAAGATGAAGGAGTGGTTGCCGCGGAGGTAGGAGACATGGTCGACAATGTTGAGGACGCCGTCGGGGCCGACATACTTCGGCCAGTTAAGGCCAAACTGCAAGCTAGTGAGATTGCTGAAGCGGATCTCCGGAAGACCGCCGAAGGCAGGGCTGCTGGCGCTGCCGAGATCCGTCTGACCGGTATAGAGGTTGTAGACGGCGCCATTGTAGTTGTAGCCCGCAGGGTTCTGAGCATAGTCGTTGCTCAAAAACGTCTGGTAATAATGGGAATAGCCAAGCCGGAAGTCATTGACCCAGGTGGAATTTGGGGTGAAAGCCCAATCGCCCGTGAAGACCTGGGAGCGAGCATACTGGTCGGTCAGCCACGGGCTGGCGATTTCGCGCGTGGGGTTATCCACGAAAACGCCACTGCCGGGGCTTATGAAATAGGACCCGCTGATCGAATTCTTATCACTCAGGTGGTAGTCGACCTTGCCGACGCCGGAGTGGATCGTGTTTGTCGTTTGCAGGTCGGTCAGGAGACTGCTACTGGCGGAAACGGGGAAGAGGCCGGGGTAATTGCTCAGAGGCGTGCAAGTGGCACTAAGCCCTGCCAACTGCAATCCAGCGGGCGCACGGCTCCCGGCAGGCGTTGCCAAGCAAGCACCAACCAGGCCGTTGGCGCCTGTAGCGCCGGGTCCGGAAGTGATGGGGACTGTGTGCGGGAAGGGGTTGCCGTCCGTGTACATCTGCTGCTCAAAATTGGCGAAATAGAACAGCTTGTTTTTGAGGATCGGGCCACCGATGCTGACGCCAAACTGTTCGAGGCCCAGCGCAGCCTGGTTGCAGGCGCTCGCAAGTGTCTGTGCGGCACCTCCAATGTTATAGCAGGTCCCATTGGTGGGAGGCGGGTTGAAGAAATCGCGGGCGTCCAAAGCGTTGTCTCGGCCATAGGCGTAGGCCGTGCCGTGGATGCTATTGCTGCCGGACTTGAGGCCGACGTTGATTACGCCGCCCGGCTTCCAACCGTATTCGGCCTGGGGATTCTGTTCGGTTCGAAATTCGTCAATGGAGTCGATCGGGAGCATCGTGCCCGCGTCGCCTGCGGCCATCACGGCGTTCATGACGCTCTGAGCCATCCAGGGATCGTTGCTATCGATGCCGTCTACCAGGTAATTCTGATCGTGGGGACGCAGCCCGTTTGTGCTTTGAGTCCAGCCGGAACCGCCGGCATATTTGATCGTGCCGGGACGCAGCACCAGAAGGTTGGTGAAGTTGCGGCCGTTTAGGGGCAGGTCATTGATGACGTTGTTCTGGATGGTTCCGCCGACGACAGAGTTGGTTGTGTCGACCAGCGGCAGTTCACCCGTTACCGTAACTTTTTGGGTCTGCTCGCCTGGCTGCAGAGTGAGATCGACGCGCAGTTCCTGATTGACCTCCAGAGTGATACCGGCGCGTTCGGCGGTTCTAAAGCCTTGGAAGGCGGCACTGACGGTATAGGAGCCGGGCAAAAGGTTGGGCGCGTTGTATTGGCCCGTACTGTCCGACATCAAAGTGCGCGTGATATTTCTTTGGGTGTCGAGGATGGTTACGGTAGCTCCGGCGACCGCGCCTCCGGATTGATCGGTTACGCTGCCGAGAATGCGGCCGGCGCTGCCTTGCGCAAAGGACTGTAGACAACCTAGGAGTAGAGCAACGGCCAGATAGATTACGGAAAGAAAGTTATCGAACGCCCTCGGCATGCATCGCCGGGGCGATGTAGTGAGACAGTGCATAGGACACCCTCCCCTATTTTGTGAACTAAGTGAAAACTCCCCCTTATTCTTCCAACTTCCTCTGGAAAAGGACCTTACCGAGAAACAGTACATGGCTCCCATGAGCGGAGCGCAATCCGGGAGATGCCTGAGGGCCGCGGCGGCACGACTTGAGGCTGCCCGAGGGATTAAATGGGGAAGTATCCGCGGCCCAACCGATAAGCTGTGACAAAAAAGGCCGGGATTTCTCCCGGCCTTTTTGGGGGTGCTGCTCCTCCTCAGGATAGAGGTGCAGCTTGTGTTCTCGTTAGAAGATCAGCTTCAAGCCGAGCTGAATGTCGCGAGCACCACCCGAGCCGAGGACAGGGTTGGAACTGGCCTCGTCTGGTGTAGCGCCCACAAAAGCGAGTCCGCCGGCACCGAAAGCCTTCGAGGGGTTAATCGTATTGGTGCTGCCACCATTGCCACCGGGGCCGCCGAACGGATTCACAAAGTTGACCCAGTTGAAGATGTTGAAGAACTCAGCGCGGAATTGAGCGCTGAAATTTTCCCTGATCTTGAAGGCTTTGGTTATGGAGAAATCCACATTGTGAAAGCCGTTGTCGTACCACTGGTTGTATTGGGTAAAGCCGTAGCCGCCGTAGGGCGGGGGAACCAGCACGGAATTGCCGAGAGCGTAGCAGCCAAGCACAGCGAGCGAAGCCGTGGCCAGCGGTCCCATGGCTGCGGCTTGTTGGTTGCACATCGGGTTCGCCGTCGGAGCAATCGCCGTGTTGCAGGGGGTACCCTTGGCGGGATTTGCCGAGGCGCAGTTGCCGGGGAAGTATGGAATTCCAGGGACTCCGGTGGGTCCCGGCGTGACACCGTAGTAGTTGTTGACGGGCTTGAAGTCACTCGGATTTCCGAAGAAATCCCATTGACCGCCTTCGCTGGCAGACGAATTACCGGTTTGCTCTCCGGTTCCGGCGAAGTCCGTCGTACTGTCCGCAGTGTGCCATGGAGCGCCGGTTTGAACGACTGCCGCACCGTTCAACGACCAGCCTTCCAGCATCTGCCCAAAACCCTTGCGCCCTGGAACCGTGTAGGTACCCGAGAGCGTGAACTTGTGGCGAATGTCGAAGGTGCTGGGCCCATAGAGTTGGGCGTGGAGACTTCCATAGCTGTTGATCGGAAGGCTATTGCTGCCGGCAGTGCCCTGGCCGGAATTCTCGCTCAAGGCATGTGAAAAAGTGTAGCCGCCTGTGAGGGTCAAGCCATGATAGTTGCGGGCGGTAAGCACGGCCTGGAGGCCGTCGTAGTTCGAGCTATCCAGATTCCCGTAATCGTCGATGAACTTGAAATAGGGATACTGGCCGTTGTAAGGCCGGGCAAGTTGTTCAGCGGCCGTGCTCACCCCACAGGTGGTTTTCGAGGGTGAGGCGGCACAATTGGCCAAGCTTGCTGTATTCGGGGCTGAGGTGGCTACGTAACCCGGGCCGAACGTAGTCATCCCGACGCCGGGTACTAATGCCGTCGTTGCGATGGGCTGATTGATGTCGATGGGGCTGACGAGCTTCGTTCCGTGATTACCGACGTAGCCGATGTCCAACGATAGATTGCTGGTGATCGAGTGCTGCAGGTCGAGCGTCCAGCTGCTGACGTAAGGCGTGCGCAAGTTAGGGTCGACCAACATGGCATTGCACTGGGGCGGCTGGAACCCCGTTGGACCGGGGATCGCGGTGGCGCCATCGCCGCACGCCGCAGTGAAAGAGTAGAGCGGAGTCGAGGGGCTGGTGGCCCAGTTGAGCGGGATATCTCCCGTTCCGTAGTTGTTTATGACCGGCGTATTCGCATAGGTAACGTTAGCGACCGCTATGTTTCCTGGTCCTGGCTTGCACGAGCCCGTCGCACCGCCCGAACAAAGCAGGGCTCCCGTCGGGGTAGCGCGAAGACCGAAGGAATTGCCGATGCCGTTGAAAACGTCGAGAGCCAATTGTTCGTAAACGATGCCGCCGCCCCCACGAAGAACGGTCTTGCCATTGCCGAACATATCCCAGGCAAAGCCGAGGCGGGGAGCGAAGTTGTTGTGGTCGCCATGATAGGGAAGGGTTTCTCCAACTCCTTGCTGCGCTAGTCCGGTAGGCGTGCCCGGGAGGAAGTTGCCCTGCAGGCCATCCCGCTCGACCGGAACCGTATCGACTTCATAGCGGATGCCGAGGTTCACTGTCAGCCGGGGCGTGACCCGCCAATCGTCCTGCATGAATGCGGCATAGCCTTCAAAGCTGAAGTGCCGCACGAGATTACCGACCAGGATGGTGGCAGTGCCATCCGTGGCGCAAGTTCCTGGCAAAGAGGGATTTGCGCAGACGGCCCCATTGGGAAAGCCGGTAAAGAAGGCCTCCAGGTTGTCGAACGTGAGCGGCCCCTTCGTGTTGGCGGTCTCGTTCGAGGTGCTGCGATTATCGAGGATTTCGCCGCCAAACTTGAAGGCGTGTTTGCCGCGCAGATAGGAGATGTGATCGAGAATCTGCAAGACGCCATCGGGTCCTACGATCTTGGGCCAACCGGCACCCAAATCGCCGCTGAAGGGAAGGATGACGAGGCCTGGAAAGCCGAAATACAAAGGATTGTTCTGGCCCGTGGCAAAGTTATACGTCGTGCCGTTGAAAGTATAGTTGGCAGGGTTCTGGGTGCTGTCCTCGCTAAGGAACTGCTGGAAGTAGTGAGAGTAGCCGACGCGAGCCTCGTTGACCCACGTGGAATTGGGCGTCCAGGTCCAATTCCCGGCGAAAACCTGAGAACGCGCGTATTGGTTGGTCTCCCACACCGGATTGGTTTGCGTTCCTGGGGCGTCATTCAACTGTCCGCCGCCCGGACTGATTTCGTACATGAAGTTCAGGGAGTTTTTATCGTTGAGGCGATAGTCGACTTTGCCCACACCGGAGTCGATTCGATTGACATTGGGCAGTGAGTTGGGAATGTCGATTTGTCCAAGAGCGTTGGTGCCCGGGTTGACGGGGAATAAGCCAGGGTAATTCGGAAGCGGCTGGCAGGTATTGCTGAGACCGGCCAGTTCGGCACTGCGCGCTGTGAGCGCGCCGGCAATGCCGGATCCCGGAGCTCCCACCGCCAGTGCAGCCTGGCAGGCCGCGATCAGGTTATTGCCGCCGGCGGCGCCAAGGCCAATCCCCGGAGCCGTGACGGGTGTTGTAATCGTGCCGCTCGCGCCAACGGAATATCGTTGGTCCTCAAAACTCAAAAAATAGAAGAGTTTGTCCTTCTTGATCGGGCCGCCAAAGGTGGCGCCGAACTGCTCTAAAGCCACGGGGGAGGCCGCCGCGCCGTTCTCATTAATGAAGAAGTCGTTGGCATCCCAAGAGCCGTCGCGACCGTAGGCGAAGGCGCTGCCGTGTATGGCGTTAGTGCCGGACTTGACGCCCACGTTGACGATGGCGCCAGGCTTCCAGCCGTATTCGGCGCGGGGATTTTCTTCGGTTTTAAATTCGTCGATGGCATCGATGGAGAGCAGCGTTCCCGCATCGCCCGAGCCCATAACCGCCGTGATGATCGGCTGGGACATCCAGGGATCGTTGCCGTTGACGCCTTCGAAAAGGTAGACGTTATCGGTGGCGCGCATGCCGTTGCTGCTCTGCGTCCATCCGGAACCGCCGGGATAGATGGTTACGCCCGGGCGCAGTTGAATGAGGTTGGCGAAATTGCGGCCGTTCATGGGGAGATCCGCGATGATAGCGCTTTGCAAGGTTCCGCCCAGTTCGGCGTTGGTGGTCTCCACCATGGGCAAAGCTTCGGTGACGATGATCTTTTGGGCCTGCTCGCCGGGTTGCAGGGTCAGATCGACGCGCAATTCCTGACTGACCTCAAGGATAACGCCCGAGCGCTCGGCGGTCTTGAATCCCTGGAATGCGGCGCTGACCGTATAAGTGCTCGGGAGGAGGTTCGGGGCATTGTATTCGCCGGATTGGTCGGTGGTGAGGGTGCGGGTTGTTCCTCTGGCTGTATCGAGGATCGAGACCGTAGCCCCAACGACTGCGCCGCCGCTTTGGTCTGTAACGGCGCCGAGAATACGGCCGGCGCTACCTTGCGCGAAACATTGCAAAGACCCCATCGAGAGAGCAAGGGTCAAAGCAATCAGCACGAAAGCATACTGGAGACCTCTCGGCAGGAATGGTCGAGAAGCCGTAGCGAGACGCCGCATAGGACACCCCTCCCTTTTTTAATACGAACTTAGAAAAAAGCGATCCCTATAAGTCCCGAGTGGCTCTGGAAAAAAGACGAGTTATGGGCGTAGTAGATAGTCTTCGACTTGCTGGGCGTCAATACAGGAAAAACCCTAGGGCAGGTTTGCGGGGCTTGATCGTAGCAACATAACCGTTGTAGCCGCACGTCAATGCGAAAGACGTCGTTAGGTATTAGCTCCGCCTCCTGGAAAGGCGGATAATAAACAGCGGGAAGTGGACTTGGAGGCGAGAACATGACTTGCACGCAGTGCCACAGAGAAATCGACGAGCACTCCAATTTTTGTTCCTACTGCGGAGCGCGAATGCGTCCGGCGTTTCCCCATCGGCGGCTGATGCGGTCGTCGACGGACGTGAAAATTGCCGGCGTGTGCGGCGGGCTGGCGGAATATCTGAATGTGGATCCCACGATTGTGCGGCTCTTCTGGGCGGTTCTGGCGGTAGTGCCGGGCGGGGTCGTGGGAGGAATCGTGGCCTACGTGGTGGCGTGGATGATCGTGCCGAAGGCTCCGCTGCCGGTCTCCGCGCCGATCGAAGCGAAGCCGACGCCGGCAGGCTGAATCTTAAGACGCGAAGGCGGAACTCTTCGTCCGCTGGCTTGCGAAGCGGAATCGCCGCGGTTCCGGTTTATTTAGGTGCGAGGGCGAAGCGCGGCGAGAGCGCGACGCTCTTCGCCGTGAGGATCGTTAGCGACTTTGCAGTCGTCGTTGAGGATCATGGTGGCGCGCTCGGAAGTATTAAAAGCGGGCCAATTCGGTAACTGTTTGTGACTGGGATTGCCGGTGCGCGCGAAAGCCACCCAGGCGCCACTGATCTTATCGGCCAAGGCTTGGCGATCTTTGCCTGTGCCGGTCATGGCTTCATCCAAAGCGACATTGTCGAAGACGAAGGGAATCTCCAGGGTGTGGAAGGTGCGCAGCTTGCCGTCCCGCACGGGCGATCTCCAGGTGAAGTAATACATATAGACGGGCGCCGCGTGGGCGTCGGCCTTGAATTCGGCCTGCGCGACGGTGTCTCCACGGAAATTATCGGAAGCCAGGATCAGGTATAAATCGATGTTGCTCACGCCGGGCCGGCCTTGGCGATAAACGCCGATGAGGGAGTCCACATCCGCATCGGAGGCGCCGACGACCTGCTTCACACGCGCGTGCAGATCGGCATCGTCGATGGGTTCGAGCTGCTGATTGGGGAAGAAGGTGACTTCGGTCTCGACGCTGCCCGTGAGCAAGGGGACCTTGGCGGAAAGCTGCGGAGCCGAGGAGTAAGGATTGGCGGGCAGAGAGGCGCCATCGACGACCGGGGCGAGGTGCAAGGAGTTCCCGGCGGCGCGCATGGCGCCGATTAGCTGGTCGGCAGGAAGCTTCTGCAGTTGATCGAGGTCGGCGGCCTTCAGGCCGAGCTTGGAGATAAAAACTTCGGCCGATTGCGTGGCGGCTTCGCGAGGAACGCCGGTGACGGCGGCGCCGCTTTCAGCGATGGCGCGGTGAAATAGACCCTTGGCAGCGGGCATGGCGAGCAAAGTGCCAACTTTTCCCCCGCCGCCGGACTGGCCGAAGATGGTGACGTTGCCCGGGTCGCCACCGAAGGAGGCGATATTGTCGCGCACCCATTCGAGAGCCAGGACGATATCGCGCATGCCAACGTTGCCGCTGTCGGCGTATTTTTCACCGCCGAGCCCGGCAAGATAAGTAAAACCAAAAACATTCAGGCGATGGTTAAGCGTGACGACGACAACGTCGTGTTTGTGCGCGAGATTGCTGCCGTCATACATGATGAAGCTGCCGGAGGCGCCGCTATATCCTCCTCCGTGCAGCCAGACCATCACGGGGCGTTTGCCGGAGCTTTCGAGGCTGTTCGTCCAGACGTTCAAAACCAGGCAGTCTTCGCCCGCGGGCTCGTGGCGGTCCATGGCTGCTACTTCAGGAATCAGCCCCGAAGGGCCTTGAGGCGAGCGATGGCCGTACTCGAAAGCTTCAAACACGCTCGTCCAGCGCTGCGGCGGAAGCGCAGGGAGGAATCGGCGGGAGCCTTCGGTGGAGGCGCCGTAAGGGATTCCTTTGAAGGCGTGAACTTTGCCGGCTGTGATGCCGCGGACTTTACCCGCGGTGGTGGCAACGGTGGGGCTGACGGCGCCGCGAGCGGAGTAAAGTGAACGATCGTCAAGCAGGAGGCCTGCTACAGCGAGGCTGCCGCAGCCTAGGAACGTACGCCGGTGAATCATCTGTCCGCCTCCTCTGAAAAGGACGTGGGTATGCGGCGGAGTATAGCACTTCGGTTTGCGGGCGGGGCGGCCGTTCCTACTCCCTTTACCGTATTCTCTCCCAAACGCCGCGCTGGTAGCTTGGCCGTGGCAATACATTGGTTCCCAGGAACATCGACGGGCATAGGGAAGAGGCGGTATCGGGGTCAGCCGGGCCGGTTTGTGCCCGGTCGGAGCCTGTCGGAAACTTCCAGGTCGGAGCGATGAAAATTACCACGCAGGTACAAGAGCGGCTCATCTGTCCGCACTGTCGGTCGCGGCTGCATTCTCGCGGGGAATCGTTTCTATGCGAAGGCTGCGGGAACCATTATCCGGTGATCGCGGGCATTCCGATCCTCATCGATGAATCGTCGAGCGCGTTTCGCATCCACAATTACGAACGACCGCAGCCGCTGAGCCGCGCCGAGCGCGCCAAGCGAACGGCGCGAGATCTGCTTCCGCGAATCAGCCTGAACGTAGCGGCGCGGAGGAACTATCAAAGGTTTCGCGAGCTGCTCTTCACGCAGAGCGCGCGGCCGCGCGTTCTGATCGTGGGCGGAGCGACCGCTGGCGCGGGCACCGGCGAACTACTGGCGGACCAACGCATCGAGTTCGTGGAATCGGACGTGGCCATCGACGAACGGACAACGCTTGTCTGCGACGCTCAAAACTTGCCGTTTGCCGAGGAGACATTCGACGGCGTAGTCATCCAGGCGGTGCTGTTCTATCTGCCGGAGTACGGGCGCTGTATCGGGGAAATGTTTCGGGTGCTCAAACCGGGTGGGATCATCTATTCGGAATCGCCTTTCATGGAACAAGTGGTCGGCGGGGCGTATGACTTTTATCGCTTCACGCTGCGCGGGCACGAATACCAATTCCGGCAATTCGAGAAGGTGTCGAGCGGCGTGAGCGGCGGGCCGGCCATGGCGACGGCGTGGTCGATACAATACCTGATGCTCAGCTTCGTCCAAAACGCGGCCATGCGCGCGGCGATGCGCGTCTTTTGCAAGTGCACGCTATTCTGGATGAAGTATCTCGATCTGCTGCTGGCCAATAAACCCGGCGCCGTGGATGCGGCCGCGGGAACGTATTTCATGGGGCGGCGCCCGGCCGAGGCGCGAGCCGAGCAGGTTCCCGCCGAGGAAGCGCAACCTGCGAAGGCGCGCGTCGCAGAGTATCAGGGCGAGTATAACGGACTGATCCAGTCCGACGTGCGGGCTTACCGGTAATTGCCTGACCGCATCATCGCAAACTGTCCAAATGTGACGAATTGTTGCCAGCGCTCGCCGATAAGCGGCCGAGGGACGTGATAACATCAAATCGGTATGGGCGCACCGATTCACGTTCCACTCTCGTCTCTTCTTCCCGGCGCGGCCGCATCCGCGAAAGAAAATCCATTGGCTGCAAATCCACTGGGTTCATCTGGCCGCACTTTTTACATCGAGACCTTCGGCTGCCAGATGAACGATCACGATTCGGAGAAAGTAGCCGGCGTTCTCCTGCGGCGCGGATACCGGCAGGTGGCTTCGCCTGAGGATGCCATCCTGGTTTTTTACAATACCTGCAGCATTCGGGAGAAAGCCGCGCAGAAGGTTTTCTCGCGCCTGGGCGAGTTTAATCCCAAGAACAATTGGGGCGTCGATTCCGGCAAGGTGATCGGCGTGCTCGGCTGCCTGGCGCAGCAGGAGGGCGAAGAGATTTTCGAGCGGGCGCCGTGGGTGAGCCTGGTGTGCGGCTCGGCCAGCTACCGCAAACTTCCGCTCCTTTTGGCGAGGCTGGAGGCGGGCGAGCGGCGCGTGAGCGGGCTGGAAACGGATACGGACGAGACTTTCGAGACGGAATTGACGCGGCGCGACCATCCTTTCCGCGCCTATCTGACGATCATCGAGGGTTGCGACAAGGGCTGCACGTATTGCGTGGTGCCGTACACGCGGGGGCCGGAACGGAGCCGCGCCAGCGATTCGATCCTCCGGGAAGCTCGCGAGCTTGCCGACGTCGGCTACACGGAGATACAGCTCCTTGGCCAGACCGTCAACTCCTATCGCGATCCATCGAATCGGCATCTAACTTTTTCGGAGCTTCTTTTGGCAGTGGCCGAGATTTCGGGGATTCGCCGCGTGCGGTTTATGACCTCGCATCCGCGGGATTTGGGCGGCGATATCGTGGAGGCGATCGACGCTTCCGTGGCGCTTTGCGATCACGTGCACCTGCCGGTGCAGTCGGGTTCGACGCGCGTGCTTCGGGCCATGAAGCGCACCTACACGCGGGAAGAGTATCTCGAGAAGATCGGCCTCATCCGCGGGGCGCGCCGTCCGATCAGCATCACCACGGATTTCATTGTGGGCTTCCCCGGCGAGACCGAGGAGGATTTCGAGCAGACGCTGAGCCTTTTGGACGTGGCGCAGTATGACGGCACGTTCTCGTTTCAATATTCGCCGCGGCCGCACACGGAGGCGGCGCTGATGGCCGATCCTGTGCCGGAGAGCGAAAAGGCGCGGCGGCTGCAGGCGCTGCAGGAGCGCCAGCGCGGTATTCAGGTGCAGCGCAATCAGAGCTTGGCGGGACAGACGTTTGAAGTGCTGGTGGAAGGCGCGTCGCGACGAGAGTCGCAGTGGACGGGTCGCACATCGAGCAACCGAGTTCTAAATTTTACTTCGTCGCGCGCAGACCTTTTGGGAGAATACGTACGAGTTCGCGTAACGGGTGCTGGTCCCAATAGCCTGACGGGCGAGCAGTGCATCGAATAGGAGCCAAGGGAGGCAGCCGATGGAAGTGGAGATGAAGATCCGCGGCTTGATGATGGACCCCGTCACGAACATGCCCATCGTCGTGCTCAAGGATGCCAACGGCAGCGCCGTGCTCCCGATTTGGGTGGGCGTTTACGAAGCCAACGCCATCGCATTGGAAATCGAAAAAGTTCAGACGCCGCGCCCGATGACCCACGATCTGCTGAAGAACGTGCTGTTCGGGCTGAACGTGCAGGTGCAAAAAGTGGTGGTGAACGAACTGCGCGACGACACCTTCTACGCGCTCATCTGGGTGGAGCGCAACGGCGAGCGCATGTCCATCGACTCGCGCCCGAGCGACGCCCTGGCGCTGGCTTTGCGCGTGGACTGCCCCATCTTCGTGGAAGAGACGGTGCTCAAGAGCTCCAAGATTTCGAGCGCGGTGAACGAGAAGTCCACCAGCGAAGAGCTGCGCAAGTGGCTCGAAGGCCTCTCCGACGACGACCTCGGCCGCTACAAGATGTGACCTCGGTAGTTCGGCAGTTTCAGTACGTTCCCGCGGGAGATAACCGGCATAACTCATCGGGGCTGGCAGGTTGTTTATCCTTTGCGCATTTTTTGCTTGCGTTGAGGGGCGCAGCCAGTTAGATTTCTGGCACCCAAAGGGTTTGGGCCGAAGTCGCAGTGCGATGTGAGGAGGGCGCGAAGGTACATTGCAAAGTTCGCAGCCTATCGGCCCGGGGAGGCGCGGGCCCTGCCGCTGAGGAGCGCAGGGCGTGTTATGACAGCCATCCTGACTGTAGCCAACCAAAAGGGCGGTGTAGGGAAGACTACCACTGCCATCAATCTCGCCGCCGCCATCGCCCAACGCAATAAGAAGACCCTTCTCATCGATCTCGACCCGCAAGCCAACGCCACAATCGCTTTTTTCGATCAGGCCGACGTGCAGATTTCCATGTTCGACGTTCTCGGCGATCACCGCGCCGACCTGGCTGCGGCCATCAAGCCCAGCAAGGATCCCATGCTGTTCGTGGCGCCGGCCAAACTGGCCCTGGCCAAGCTCGAACAGCAGCTCGCCGGCCAGTTCGACGCGCCTTTCAAGTTGAAGGACGCCATGGCGCCGGTGATCAAGGATTACGACTACGTGGTGATCGATACGCCTCCAGCGCTGGGGATTCTGACCGTGAACGCGATGGTTTCGTCCACGCATCTGGTGGTGCCGATCCAGGCCGCGTATTTCGCCATCGAGGGCACCGACGACCTGCTGGAGACCTACGAGCGCATTCGGGCGCGTCCCAATCCGGCGCTGAAAGTGCTGGGCGTGGTGATCACGCTTTTCGATAAGCGCACCAACATCTCGCGCGATACGCACGAGCAGATTCGTTCGGTTTTCGGGCCGGTCTTGTTCAAAACGCGCATCGGCAAGAACGTGCGGCTGGAGGAAAGTCCCGCCTACAAAGAGACCATCCTTACATTCGCGCCCAAATCGCCGGGCGCACAGGATTACCGAAAGCTTGCCTTGGAGGTCATTCAACGTGTCGAAGAGGATCGGATTGCCAGTCACACTGAAGATGCGGCATGACGCCCACTACGTCGAGCAACTGACCAGCTTCAGCGGCGCGGCGGTGGGCCGGATGGTCCCCATCGACAAGATTCGCCCCAATCCCGAACAGCCCCGCAAATACATCGGCGACGTCAGCGAGCTCTCCGAATCGATCAAGGAAAAAGGCGTGCTAGAGCCGCTGCTGGTTCGCTACATGCCGCGGGAAGACACCTATCACATCATCTCCGGAGAGCGCCGTTATCACGCCGCGCGCGCGGCTGGGCTGATGGAACTGCCCTGCATCGAAAAGATCGCGGACGACGCGGAAACCTTGGAACTGGCCCTGATCGAGAATTTGCAGCGCAAGGACCTTACGCCCTTTGAAGAAGCCGACGGCCTCTACCGGTTGGCGGAGCAGTTCGCCTATACGCACGAAGATATCGCCCGCAAGATCGCCAAGGCGCGCTCGTCGGTGACGGAAACGCTTTCGCTGCGTGGCATTCCCGAAGCCATCCGGCGGCAGTGCGTAGAACACGGCATCGTCTCGAAGTCCCTGCTCCTGCAGATCGCCCGCCAGCCCAACGAAAAGAAAATGGCCGAAACGCTGGTGCGCATCATTCAGGGCGGGCTGACTCGCGATGAAGCGCGGCGCGAGCGCCGGGACGAGAAGTCCGCCGGACCGAGGCCGCAGCCCTTCATCTTTAATTTTCAGCCGGACAACGAAGCATTCCGCGTGCGCATTCAATTTCGCAAGAGCAACGTCTCGCGCCAGGAACTGATCTATACGCTGCGCGGTATTCTCGACTCCTTGGAGCGCGACACAGCCGAAGCTGCGAGCGATCCCGCCGTCGCTTAGGCTGAGGTTGCGGCCCTAAGTGGTGGGTGAAATTTCAAAGGCCGCCCAGCGGGCCTTTTGAAATCTACACAAGTTGTTCTTGATCTCCGCCCTCGGTAGATACATTTCCTTCCATTTTCTTTGGTTTGCCTCTAGCGCCGGAACCGGCTGTAGGGGAATCGATGGCTGGGGCGAAGCTAGTCAGAGGCCGAGGGCGTCCATCTTGGGCTTTTCGTACGTATCGTCTTCGTCAGGGTAGCGCAGGCGGTCATTATAACGGTCGGTCTCCTTGGCCAGGGCCCAGACGAGGCTTTCGCCGGCGGGAAGAGTCTGCGGCTGCTTCTTGAAAACCGGGTCGTCGAACGCTCGCTTGGCATCGATCCATTGCCATCCCTTGTCCGCAAACGCGGCCAGCACATCCTCGAGATAGAGTGCGTTGATCGTTCTGTAGTGCAGCAATATGGTGTGCGGGATTTCGCGGCCCAGGACGTCGAGCGCAAGCTGGCGGTAGAAGGCCGCGCGGTCCAGGAGATGCGGCACCAGATAATCGCCATAGGGCTGCGAGTCCGCGGCAGGCTGCTTCTCCAGGCGCGCCGTCATGCGGTCGTCGACATACCAATCGGAGTCGTCGATGGTGACGTGGCCGACGGCATAGCCCTTTTGCTTGAGCAAGGCGCGGAAGCGGTCGCGCTTATCCGCGGTGTCGCCCTCCTTCAGGAATGGGTACCGAAACAGGCGGGTGAAGCGGTGGTAGGGCTTGACGAGCGGCTCGTTGCGGTCGAAGTCCGCCACGAAGTCGTCGTAGGTCGTTTTCTCCGAATTGAAGTTGAGGTGCGAATAGGAGTGATTGCAGATCAGGTGGCCGGCCTCGTCCCACTGGCCCAGGAGTTCCTTGCCTTGGGCGGAGTCCACCCTCATGCCGCAAACGAAAAGGGCGATCTTCAAGTTCCATTTTTCCAGGGTGTCGAGGAATGCACGATTGGCCGCTTTCCAGGAGAGGCTGGCGCTGACGGTGGTGGCGGGGTCGTCGATGGTGACGGCGACGCGCGGCCTTTCCGGCGGCGCTGCGCGGAGCGGAAGAGCGGCTGCGGCGGCTGCGGCCCCGCAGTGGCGGAGGAATTCACGTCGACGCACGGAGGAAATATATCACGCGCGCGGGGCCGCTCGGCCCCGCGTGCGGCATGGAGTTAGCGCGCGGTGGCCACCGGGGCGGCAACGGGTGTAAGCCAGTGGTGCCGGTCGGGCTTGGAGCCGGTGAGGATGGCGAAAAACTCCTCTTGCAGGCGCTTGGTGATGGGGCCGCGACGGCCGGCGCCGACGGTGATGCGGTCGACGGAGCGCAGCGGCGTGATTTCGGCGGCGGTACCGGTGAAAAAGACCTCGTCCGCGATGTAGAGCATTTCGCGCGGGATCATCTCCTCGCGCATGGGAATGCCCAAGTCCTCGCAAAGAGTCATGATGGTGCCGCGGGTAATTCCCGGCAGAACGCTCGAAGCCAGCGGCGGCGTATAGATGGCGCCGTCGCGGACGATAAAGATGTTTTCGCCGGAGCCTTCGCTGACGTAACCGTTGGCGTCGAGAGCGATGCCCTCGGCGTAGCCGTTGGCGATCGCCTCCATGCGAATGAGCTGAGAATTCATGTAATTCGCGCCCGCCTTGGCCATCGATGGCAGCGTATTGGGCGCGAGGCGAGCCCAGGAGCTGACGCAGACGTCCACGCCCTGTTCCAGGGCTTCGGCGCCCAGATAAGCGCCCCACTCCCAGCACGCCATGTAAGTTTCGATGGGACAGGGAAGCGGGTTGACGTTGACGTCGCCGTAGCCGCGAATCATCAGCGGCCGGATGTAGCAGGAGCTGAGGTGATTTTCGCGCACGATATCGAGCGCGGCGGTAGAGAGCTGCTCCACCGTGTAGGGGCTCTTCATGCGATAGATGTAAGCCGAGTGCACCAGGCGCTGCATGTGTTCGCGCAGGCGGAAGGCCGCCGGGCCATTCTTAGTTTCGTAGCAGCGGATGCCCTCAAAGACCGACGAGCCATAGCTCACGACGTGGGACAGCACATGAATTTGTGCCTGGTCCCAGGGGATTAACTTGCCGTTGTGCCAGATCCATTCGGTCTTTTTCAGTGCCATCTCAGGTGCTCCTGAGGGAATTATAGCATGGCCTTTTCGGGGAACTCGATTGCGAATCGGCGTGCGCAGGTTGGATGCAGGAGGCGGAATGGGCGGGCAAACGTGCCCGCGGGCTCGAATCGCTCAGGCGCGCGGCCTCGTGATGAGAGGAGTCCGAAGGCTAGCGAGGAGCGACGAGGGGAGCAGGACGGTCCGCGGGAGCCGTGCGCTCGATGGTGAGGAAGTCGGTGCGGGCGGCGGAGCGCAGATTGCCGTGCGCGATCTCCCATAAGCCGAGGAGCAGGAAGGGAACTATGGTTGCCATGGCTAGGGCTTTGGCGCGAGGGCCGACCTTTTCTTCCGGCTCCCAGCGGAAGAGCTGCTGGCTGAGGAAGAAGGCCATAGCCGCGCTTACAGAGAGGGCGATTATTTCGGGTCCGATCTGCGAGATGCCCACGCGGGCCACCATGACGCGCTCGAAGCCGGTGACGAGATAGGTCGCCGGAAGAAACAGCGCGAAGCGTTGCAACCAGACCGGCAGCATGGGCAGAGGAAGCGTGGCTCCGGAGAGAAAGAGAAAAGCCGACCAGAGGATCTGGTTGATGACCTGGGTCTCCTGAGTGCTGTTGGTGACGCTGGCGATGATCAGGCCGAGCGCGGCGAAGGTGACGATTCCAAGCGTGACCAGAAGGAAGATGCCGCCCAGGTTTCCCCATCCCTGCATGTGGAAGATTCCCCGCGCCAGCTCGAATTCGATCGCCACCGTCGGCAGCGTGAGGATGTAGTTCGAAAGGATGCTCGAGAGCAGCAACGCTCCCGGGCCGACCGGGGCCACTCGGAAGCGGCGCAGGATGCCCTGCTCGCGGAAGGTCACCAGCTGCACGCTCAGCCCCCAGAAGCTGCCCATCACCGTTATGGCCAGGACCGACGCAAGCATGTAGGGCACGGCGGCCACGTTGCTGCGGGCGAAGAGTCCGAGAAACAGGAACAGGAAGATCAGCGGAAAGATCAGGCTGAAAAAAATAAAGGCGCGGTTGCGTAAAGCCAAGCGCATGCGGACCTTGGTGAGTGTCCAGGCGTTTCTCAATCGCGGAGGCTCCTTCCAGTAAGCTCGAGGAAGACGTCCTCGAGCGAGGGCGCGGCGATATCCAGGCTGGCGAGCTCGTTGCCTTGCGCCTCGAGGTATTTCACCAGGGAAACGATGGTTGCAGGGACGCGGGTGGAGTGCATGATGTAAGCGCCGTCGGAGGCGTGGCAATCGGCGACGCCTTCGAGTTGCTTGAGCGCCGCGTCGGGCTCCGGCCGAGCCAGGCGCAACTCGATGCGGGTGGTGCCGGCGGAGCGCTGCTTGAGCTCGCGGGGAGTGCCCTGGGTGACCACGCGGCCCTGGTCGACGATGGCGACACGGTCGCACAGTTTTTCGGCTTCCTCGATGTAGTGCGTGGTCAGCAGGATGGTTTTCCGCTCCTTCTTCAGCTCCTCGATGATCGTATAGATTTCGCGGCGCACCTGCGGATCGAGCCCGGCCGTGGGCTCGTCGAGAAAGAGCACGCGAGGCTCGTTCACCAGAGACATGGCCAGGGCCAGGCGCTGTTTTTGGCCGCCGGAGAGCTGCGAATAGAAGGTATTGCGCTTCTCCTCCAGCCCGAATCGCTTGAGCAACGCGGCGGGATCGCGGCGGCGCTTATAGAAGCTGGCAAACATGGAGATGGCTTCGCCGACGCGGAGCTTATCGGGAAGCGCGGTGGCCTGCAGGACGGCGCCGATCTCCTGCTTGAAGTCCGAACCGGAGCTTTGCGGGTCCAAGCCGCAAACGCTGACGATGCCGCCATCGGCAGGGCGGAGTCCTTCGAGGATTTCCACAGTGCTGGTTTTGCCGGCGCCGTTTGGCCCCAGCAGGCCAAAGACTTCGCCTTCCTCGACCTCGAAGCTGACGCCACGCAGGGCCTGCACGGGGCCGTAGTGTTTGGTCAGGTTAACAACCTGGATGATCGGAGCGCTCACGGTGCAAACGGTTATCTATAGCACATTTTAGGGACGGACGCGGCCAGGGAGCGAAATTGAGTGGCCGGTTAGACGGGTAAATGGGGAGTTATGCCAGATAAGGACTGGCTGAGGCCGACGTTCCGGCCAGGGGCTGCGGCTTTTGGGACCTTTTCCCCTTTCAGGAAAAAGTTCGGGTAGAGGTGCTTGCCAGGGAGTTTGGACCAATGTCCAGTGAAAAGGGGCTGAGAGACGTCTGCTGAGGGGCTGGTTTGCTCGCCTGGACGCGCGCACGGGCCGCGCCTATACACCCGCTCGCAACGACCGAGCACGCCAGGGACAAAGCAAGGAGGATAAAAGACCGATAAGGCAAAGTTGGTTTCATATGCCCACCCAACACATTCGATGCTTTTCGGAGAAAAGGGGGGAGGAAAGTGCGGCGCTCATTTCTTGCGGCACGGGCCTGCCGCGACACCAGTCGGATTTGGCCCGGATGGCCTTTCGCTGTCGCGGGAGGCGCGACTCTATTTTGAGGGTTTCTTCGATGGCCGCTTCGGAGATCCTTTCGGCGGCGCCCACCGATGCTCGGCGAGAGGGACGTGGCCGTTAACCAGGCGGACGCCTTCACTTTCAAGAAGGCGACGCTGAAGGCTGGCGAACGGTTCGCGCACGGCAATGCGGCCGTCGGCCGCGAGGACGCGATGCCAGGGGATGCCCTGCCCGCGCGGGCTGGCGGCCATCGCGCGGCCCGCGGCGCGAGCCCCGCCGCGCAGGCGCGTGGCTCGCGCCAATTGTCCGTAGGTCATGACGCGGCCCTTGGGAATGCGCTCGACCAGGATGTAGACGCGGCTCCAGCCTTCGGCCATGCGCAGAAAGATAACGTTAGGGACCGCGATTTGCCAGTTCTGCCACCTTCCGAAACAGAATAGGCAGAAAAAAGCATAGTCCCCGCATCTAATATGTCGGGTAAGAAGGCCCCAACGCTCCATCATTCCAGGTCGATTTCCCCCGCGGAGCTGACGATACGCGAAAGGGCATTTTTCTGCGGGTGTCGCTGGAGGAGCGCACGCGAGAAGCGCGGATGAAAAAAATCGATGGAGTTCATCGATTAAAGTGAGACGACGGCGGGAAAGGGCGAATTTGCCGCTGTTTTTGCGGGTTTGGGCGTGGCAGTAACCAACTCGGGGAGTAACCGTTAAGAGGCAGCGAAGCGATGGGAGATTGACTGTGTAGTGTACGGCGCTTACACTACAGTCATTGATTGGGGGCTTGAGGGGCCAAGTATGGCTTTCGTACGGCGCAAAGGAAACGCGTATTACCTGGTGCACAATGTGCGCGAGGGCGGCAAGGTGAAGCAGATTTACCTGGCCCGCCTGGGCGAACGCCCGCGGATCACGGACGAGGTGATGCGCCAGGTCAACCGCGCGTATCCATTCGTGGACATCAACTGGAGAGCGCTGCGCGAAGAGGTGAACAATCGCGTGGAGCTGTTCGACTCGAAGTCCGCGTATCTGCGCAAGCTCATCGCGACGCTTCGCACCCTCAATCTGGACTTAGCCGATCTTTTTCCTCCTCTGCTGGACGTGTCCGAGGCGCCCGCGACTGGTCACGAACTGGTGACGCAACTGCGGCTTTTGCACTCGACGGTGGGTGTGAAGCTGGACCAGTTCGATCGCGCGCCGCACCGGGCCGTGATGGCGGAGAGGAACTTTCGGTAAGGGGTGAGGAGGCAAAAAACCATGCGCGCCAGCCAGCGTAGGTCGTTAGACCCAAGCCTGAGAAGCATCGAGTCTCAGGAGTTCGAGAACGCTCTTCGCGAGAAGATCGTGGGGCAGGAGGAGGGCATTCGCGCTCTGGTCGACCTGTACCAGGTTTTCTGCGCGGGAATGTGCCCGAACGGACGGCCGGTGGGGAATTTGCTGTTTCTGGGGCCGACGGGTTCGGGCAAGACGCGCATCGTGGAGGCCGCCGCGGAAATTCTCTTCGGCGATCCGCGCGCGGTGATCAAGGTGGATTGCGCGGAATTTCAGCACTCCCACGAAATCGCCAAGCTGATCGGCTCGCCGCCGGGCTACCTGGGGCATCGCGAGACGCATCCGCTGATCACCCAGGAAGAGCTGGCGAAGTATCACACCGATCAGTTGAAGCTCAGCTTCCTGCTCTTCGACGAAATTGAGAAGGCCTCCGACTCGCTCTGGCAGCTGCTGCTGGGCATGCTGGACAAGGCTACGCTGACTTTGGGCGATAACCGGCGAGTGGACCTTTCGCAGGTGGTGATTTTCCTGACCTCGAACCTCGGCGGCGGGGAGATCACCGAATTGATGAACGGCGGTATGGGGTTTGTGCAGCCGCAGGACAAGCCCGCGGACACTCTGGACGGAAAAGTGACGCGCACGGCTCAGGAAGCGGCGCGGCGCAAGTTTTCGCCCGAGTTCATGAACCGCCTGGATAAGGTGGTGGTTTTCCATCCCCTGCGGCCCACGCAACTGGAGCAAATTCTGGAGATCGAGCTCTCCATGGTGCAGCGGCGCGTGTTGGATACGGCCAAGGGGCAGTTCCTCTTCCGCGTAACTCCGGCCGCACGCAATTTCCTGCTCCGCGAAGGCACGGACCTGAAATATGGCGCGCGTCACCTGAAGCGAGCTATCGAACGGAATATCGTCTATCCGCTGGCGAACCTGCTGGCGACGAGCCAGGTGCATCTGGGCGATCTGCTGTGCATCGACTGGGATGAGAACGAGCAGCGGCTCGTCTTCGAGAAGGAAGGCGAGGGCGCGGTACTGCCGATCGCCGCTCCGGCGGCAGCCGCCGCGGCGGGCGCACAGGCTGCCCGCGCGACCGGCGGCAAGCCTGCGGAGGCAGCTCCGACGATCGCAGCTCGCGAAGCCAGGGCGCCCATTGCCGTGCCCATAGCTCCCTTGCCGGCTCCTGCGAGCCGCAGGAAGAACGAATCGTAAGAACGAAGTCGGGGCGCAACTTCCCTTGAGTGCGAGCTTCGGCTCGCCGATGGGAGTCGCGCCCCACCCCCGCTCCAATCTCCTCAAAGAGCTTAACGTTGCTTTAAGCCGACCGCAGGAACAATTCTCCCACCGGGTGTGAACCTCAAGGAGGCCTCATGAGGCTGTTCGTGCGCTTGGCGGGAATGGTGTCCATCGTTCTCCTCGTTGCCGGACTGGCCCTATCGCGCCCGGCCGATAGCGGCTACCACCTCCTCAACACCTATCCGTTCGGCGCCGCGCCCGGAAGCACCGGCGAATATTTCGATTACATCACCGTGGATCCCGCGACCCGGCGCGTTTACCTTTCGCGGGGCACTGCGGTGGAAGTCATGAACGCGGACACCGGAGGCGAAGTCGGCTACATCAGCGGATTTAAGCGGCAGCATGGCGTGGCCCTCGCGCCCGAATTCGGCCGCGGCTTCATCAGCGACGGGACCCTGGCGCAAGTGACCATCTTCGACCTGAAGACGCTGAAAACAGTAGGCCAGGCAAAGGCCGATCCCGATACCGACTGCATCGTTTACGATCCGGCGTCGAAGCGCGTCTTCACCATGAACGGCGATAGCCACAGCTCCACCGTGATCGACGCCAAAACCGGCATGGTCGTCGGGACGATCGATCTGATTGGCGCTCCCGAATTCGCCGTGGCCGACGGAAAGGGAATGATCTACGCCAATCTTGCCAATAAGGATGAAGTCGCGGCCATCGACACCCGCACCATGGAAGTGAAATCGCGCTGGCCCACGGCGCCGTCGGGAGGTTCCACGGCGCTGGCCATGGATCGCGAGCACCGGCGTCTTTTCAGCGCCGGCCGCAAGCCGCAAGTCCTGGTGATCATGGACGCGGACAGCGGGAAGGTGGTTCAGTCCTTTCCCATCACAGCGGGGACGGATGCCGTCGCCTACGATCCTGCGACCAAGTTGATCTTTGTTTCCACGCAAGAAGGCGAAATCCACATCTTCCACGAGGATTCGCCCGACCAATACAGTGTGGCCGGCACCGTCGATACTCAATTCGGGGCCAAAACGATGGGACTCGACGCCAAGACGCACCGTTTATTCGTGGACACGTCCGACTTCAACAAGGCCGGCGCAGCCACGGCCGACCGCCCCAATCCCCGGCCGACGACGGTACCGGGCACCTTCCGCGTGCTGGTCTACGGCCGCCAATAGGAACGACAATACGACTCGAAAATTTCGAGGGAAGCCGGCAGCCCGCCAAAAGTCAGCTGCCGCGTTCGGGGTCGCTATTGCTGTTGCGCTTCCAGCGCAGGATGGGCTTGCGCGCGGCGGTGACTTCGTCCAAGCGGCCGACGCGGGTGTGGTGCGGCGCGGTCTTGACCAGATCGGGCTCGGTGGCAGCTTCCTCGGCGATGGAGCGCATGGCGTCGATGAAGAGGTCGCACTCTTCCTTGGACTCGGATTCGGTAGGCTCGATCATCAAGGCACCGGGAACGATCAGCGGGAACGCCGTCGTATACGGGTGAAAGCCATAGTCGATGAGCCGCTTGGCGATATCCATGGTGTTCACGCCGAATTTCTTCTGGCGGTTATCGCTGAAGACCACCTCGTGCATTGACGGCGAGGAGTACGGCAGGTCGTAGACCCCCTCGAGATTTTTGCGGATGTAGTTGGCGTTCAGGACGGCGTCTTCGGTGGCCTGACGGATGCCCGGACCATAGGCCAGAATATAGGCCAAAGCGCGAACCAGCACGCCGAAATTGCCGCCGAACGCGCGCACGCGGCCGATGGATCGGGGCCGAATGGGATCGAGCACCAGATGGCCATTCCTCTCCACCAGCACCGGTACCGGAAGAAAAGGCTCGAGATGCTTCTTCACCAGCACGGGGCCGGCGCCCGGCCCTCCGCCGCCGTGCGGCGTGGAAAAGGTCTTGTGCAGGTTGAGGTGCATGACGTCCACGCCGAAGCGTCCCGGCTGGGCCACGCCGGCGAGCGCGTTCATATTGGCGCCGTCCATATAAAGCTGGGCACCGCGGGCGTGCAGCAGTTCGGCAACTTCGGCGATGTGCGGCTCGAAGGTGCCTAGCGTGGAAGGATTGGTGACCATGAGCGCGGCTACGTCTTCGGTGACGATATTTCTCAGCTGCTCGACGTCGATCTGGCCGCGGCTATCGGAGCGAATGTTTTCGACTTCGTAGCCGGCGATCACGGCGCTGGCGGGATTGGTTCCGTGAGCCGAATCGGGGACCAGCACCTTCTTGCGCGGATTGCCCTGGCTCTCGAGGTACGCGCGGATCAGCAGCAAGCCCGTCAATTCGCCTTGCGCGCCGGCCGCCGGCTGGAGCGTAGCGGCTTCCATGCCGGTGATTTCGAGCAGGCATTTTTGCAGAGTCGCCAGGATTTTCAGGCAGCCCTGCGCCAATTGCTGCGGCTGATAAGGATGCTCGGTGGCTATGCCTTCCAGGCGCGCGATGTGTTCGTTGACGCGCGGATTGTATTTCATGGTGCAGGAGCCCAGCGGATACATGCCCAGATCGATGGCGTAGTTCCAGGTGGAGAGCCGCGTGAAGTGGCGGATCACCTCAATCTCGCTCACTTCGGGAAAGCCATCGAGATCGGCGCGGGCGTAATCGCCGAGCAGCGACTGCACGTCGACGGCGGGAACGTCGGAGGGGGGCAGTTCCATGCCGCGCTTTCCGGGCGCGGATCTCTCGAAGATCAGGCCTTCGTTCTGGCTGATGTTGCGGGCGGCTTTTTTGATCTTGTCGGACAACGGATTCCTCGGCGTTTGCGATCCAGTCTTGTTCTAGGCTGCGCTTAATCCGCAACTCAAACCGAACAGCAGATCCCTCGAACTCCGCCTCGCGCGGCGCTGCGCGCCGGAAACAGAAGGCGCGAGGCTCCGCTCGGGATGACAACAAAAAAGAAGCTGATGTTGCGGGCGGCTTTTTTTGATCTTATGGGCCAACGTTATTCGTGAGCCTTTCTTTCAAAGCTACTAAACCGGGACGGCGAGCGTGTCGCGGACGGCGCAGGCCAGCCGTTCGATCTCCTCGCGCGTGGTCGTCTCGGTAACGCAAACCAGGCCGCACTTCGTCAACTCGGGATAATAAGGACCGAGGGGCAACGGGCCGATGATTTTGTCGCGCAGCAACTGCGCGTTGATCATGCGCATGGAGCGCGGAAACTGCACGGCAAACTCGTTGAAGACGGGTCCGCGAAACACGCGGTGCACGCCCGGCAATTTTTCCAGTTCGGCGAGGGCGAACTGGGCCTTGGCGATATTTTGCGCGGCCAACTCCTGCAGGCCTTGCTTGCCCAGCAGGCAAAGATGAACGGTGGCGGCCAGCGCGCAAAGCGCCTGGTTGGTGCAGATATTTGAGGTGGCGCGTTCGCGGCGGATGTGCTGCTCGCGAGTGGCCAGCGTGAGGCAGAAGCCGCGACGGCCCTGGCTATCGGTGGTCTCTCCGGCAAGCCGGCCGGGCAACTGGCGGATGTATTTCTCCCGCGCGGCGATTACTCCGGCGTAAGGTCCGCCGAAGCTTGGAGCCATGCCGAAGCTCTGCGTTTCGAGGGCCACGATATCGGCCTCCGCGGGAGGCCGCACGGCGCCCAAGGAGACTCCCTCGGCAATGGACACTACGGTCAAAGCTTCCGCGCTGCGCGCGATTTGCGCAATCTGCGGCACCGGTTCGAGCACGCCGAAAAAATTGGGAGACTGCACCAGCACGGCGGCGGTTTCGTTGTTCATGGCGGCGGCGAGCGCCTGGAGATCGATCTGGCCTGACGCGGTGTAGCCGATCTCCTCGAAGCTCATATCCAGATTGCGGGCGTAGGTGTCCAGGACCTGGCGGTACTCGGGATGCACGGAACGCGCCACCAGCACGCGGCGGCGGCGCGTGATGCGCTCGGCCATGAGCACGGCCTCGGTGGTCGCGGTCGAGCCATCCCACATCGAAGCGTTGGCCACTTCCTGCCCGGTAAGCTCGCAGGCGAGGGTCTGAAATTCGAAGATGGCTTGCAGCGTGCCCTGGCTGATCTCTGCTTGATAAGGCGTATAGGAGGTGAGGAATTCGCCGCGCAGCAGGATCGTGTCCGTAACCACCGAGCGCAGGTGGTTATAGACGCCGGCGCCGAGGAAGCTGGTGTAGCCGAGGGAGTTTTCGGCGGCGCGCTCGCGGAAATAGCGGATCAGCTCGGCTTCGGACATTGGCCCGGGCAAGTCGAGGTCGCGATCGAGCCGAAACTCCTCGGGTATGGAGCCAAACAGATCGCGGATGGAACGCGCGCCGATGGCGTCGAGCATCTGGCGGCGCTCGGAAGGGCTCTTCGGGAGATAGCGCACTAGGAGTTGATCCTAACTTGGAGCAATTTGGCGCCCGGGAGCCCCAAAATAGGGACAGAGTAGGGACACGATAGCAAGCTCATCGGAATTCGGGATCATAGCAGGATTTTTTCAGCGCTGCCAGCGGAGGAAAAGTACGGTAGTGGGTCAGTTTCCGATATGGTGACTTATCAAGACTTGGCCCAATGCCGTGATATAAGAATCCCCTCGTTTCCCTTTATAGTCGCTCGGCTCAGGCGAAGGGAGTTGAATAACGGATGAGTGTTCCAGCCGACAACGCGGAAGCGGCAAAGCGTTTTGGCCTGATTGCTCAACGATTCTGTGCTCTTGTGGACTCGGTGCCACGGCTGGACAGAAAGGAGCTACTTTTCCAGCTTTATCGAATCCTTCCCCAACTGATTAGCGAAGCCACCGGTCTGCCAGATGTGGAATTAGCCGACGACGTGGCATCCTCCAAGTCCCGACTGAGCCATGAACAGTGGACACAACTTTACGACCGTCTCAAAGAGACTCTTGGAGATTGGGATTTGTACTGGCAGGTATTCGACCCCACGAAAGACAGCGAAGCCATCTACGGATCTTTGGCAGATGACATCGCCGACATTTACAGGGACCTGAAAGAGGGTCTCGATGACATCCATCTCGCACGAGCGGAGGATATTATTTGGGAATGGCGGCTCGGGTTTTCCTCTCATTGGGGGAAGCATGCCATAGATGCGCTGCGTACGATTCACTTCAGGCTAGGCGCATATTAGGAAATCCTTGCAGGAATTTGCCTCGAATCCCTGTCATGCATCTCGAATTATTCTTCACTCCTGTGGCCAAGCTCTGAGAAACGGCGTTCTCGGAGACTGGGATTTCAGGCAGAGGCTTCCTTTTGCTTTTCGGCGATGAAAGCCTCGTAGGCCGCGGCGGTCATGAGCTTGGTGACTTCGGAGGGATCGGAGAGCTTGAGCTTGATGAGCCAGCCGGCGCCGTGGGGATCCTTATTGATTGTTTCGGGCGCGTCGCCGAGCGCGGCATTCACTTCGGTGACTGCGCCGCCGACGGGCGCGTAGATATCGCTTACGGCCTTGACCGACTCCACGGTGCCGAAGGATTGCCCGGCGTTGAGCTTGGTGCCAGGCTTGGGCATCTCGGCGTAGACGACGTCGCCGAGTTCGTGCTGGGCGTAGTCGGTGATTCCCACGGTGGCCACGTCGCCTTCGACGCGCACCCACTCGTGTTCTTTGGTGTAACGGTAGTCGCTCGGATACATCGATTGGTCTCTTCTCCCGTGCCGCTATCGCGGCCGCCTATAAAACGGCAATGGCACGATCCTGGCGATGGCTTCCTGGGCGCGAACGCCGATGCGAATTTCGGTTCCCGGAGCGCTCGATTCTACAGGGATATAAGCCATGCCGATATTTTTTTTGAGAAAGGGAGCGGGCGAGCCGCTGGTGACGTTGCCGATCTTTACCGCAGCGGCGTGGCAGTCGCTGGAAAGCACGGGATAGCCGTCGCGCGCGATCAGCCGATCCCGCATCTCGAAGCCGGCGAGAATCCGCCGGACGCCCTTCTCTCTTTGCGCCACTAAGGCATCGCGGCCCAGAAAATTGCCTTTGCCCAGCTTGCAAATCCAGCCCAGATTCGCTTCCCAGACCGTCGTCGTGTCGTCAATTTCGTGGCCGTAAAGGCACATGGCCGCTTCCAGGCGCAGCGTATTGCGGGCGCCCAGGCCGCAGGGCAAAAGACCCTCGGGCGAGCCCGCGTCGAGCAAGGCGTTCCACAGCTTTTCGGAATGTTCGGGCGCAAAGTAGATTTCGAATCCGTCCTCGCCCGTGTAACCGGTGCGGGCGATCAGGGCGTAGACGCCATCAACCTCGCCAAAAAGAAAATGGTAATACTTGAGGGCGGCGATCGGGGCGCGCGTGAAGCGCTGAAGTATGCCCAGCGCTTTGGGTCCTTGAATGGCCAGCTGCGAATAGCGCTCTCCGGCGTTTTCCACCTGCGCGCTGAAGCCGCGGCCCAGGCCGCGGATATAGTCGAAGTCCTGATCCTGATTACTGGCGTTCACGCACAGAAAATAGTGCTGGCGGGAAATTTTGTGCACCAGCAGGTCGTCCACGAAGGTGCCGGCGGAGGTCATCAGGCCGGAGTACTGCGCCTGGCCCTCGGCAAGCTTGGCGGCGTCGTTGCAGGTGACGTACTGCGCCAGATCGAGCGCCTGCGCGCCGCGCAACTCGATTTCGCCCATGTGGCTGACGTCGAAAAGGCCGGCAGCCGTGCGGGTGGCCAGATGTTCGCTGACGATTCCGGAGTATTCGACGGGCATATCCCAGCCGCCAAAGTTGACCATCTTGGCGCCCAGGCGTCGATGCACGGAGTTGAGAGCGGTCTTGCGCAGCTGCGTGCTGGTGGCTTCGATCACGAGTGACCCGAAATCAGGCGAATGATCGAAGCTAACACGCGCGCGCGAACCCCGTCAAGAAAAGCGCAAGATGGCAGGGTCAGTTTCCTCTAACGGCTGGGGGCTCACATTACTTCCGGTTCGTCCGTCATCGATTAAAAATGGTGAAGGCCTTCCACTCCAGTCGAAATCGCAGCGGATTTCGTGAGGCAGTAGAATGGACCACTTCTCGCCCGTCATGTGAATAGGCGCCCGCAAAGGCGACGAGAGCTGCGCCAAAGGAGAACACCGATGGAGTTTGCCCTGATGATCTATCACACGCCCGAAGAGTTCGACATGCGGAAGAACGACTATAGCGATTCTCATCTGGGCGCCTGGCGGGCTTACTACAAGGCGCTGGTCGAGGCCGGAGTCTATGTCGGGGCCAATGCGCTGGAAGTGCCCGAGGCAGGAACTACGGTGCGCGTCAAGGAAGGAAAGCGCCGCGTCCAGGATGGCCCCTACGCTGACACCAAGGAGCAGCTCGCAGGATTCATTATCCTGGAACTTCCTTCCGTTGACGCCGCCCTCGAATGGGCTGCGCGATGCCCGGGAGCAGCGCGCGGAGCGGTGGAGATCCGCCCGCTGGCGCCGGAAGCGATGCGGCGAGGGTTCACGGGTGAATGAAGGCGTTCAGGAGGATACCCACCGGACGATGGAGCGCGTGGCGCGCGAATCCTACGGCCGGCTGGTGGCCTATCTTTCCGTGCACACGCACGACTTAGCCAGCGCTGAAGACGCTCTCAGCAACGCGTTGGTGTCGGCGCTCAACCATTGGCCGCAGGATGGCGTGCCGAAAAACCCCGAGGCGTGGCTGTTGACAGCGGCGCGCCATTCGCTGATTGACGTGATTCGTCACCAGAAGGTGGTATTGGAAAGTGAGCCAACGCTGAAGTTTCTCACCGAGGAGTCCAGCGAGACTACCTTATCGCCCCACTTTCCAGATGAACGGCTCAAGTTGCTCTTCGTGTGTGCTCACCCGGCGATCGACCCCAGCATGCACACGCCGCTGATGCTGCAAACAGTATTGGGCCTGGATGCGGCACGCATTGCGCAAGCCTTCCTTATCGCACCGAAAACAATGGGCCAGCGCCTGTTCCGCGCGAAGACCAAGATCCGCAGCGGCGGGATTCCGTTTGAAATCCCGCAAGAGCGCGACTTGCCGGAGCGCCTGGATGCCGTGCTGGAAGCAATTTACGCCGCTTTCGGAATCGGCTGGGACGACATGGCAGGCGCCGACCAGCGCGGACGCGACCTGGCCGAGGAATCGTTGTGGCTCGCGCGGGTCCTTTTGCAGCTCATGCCCGGCGAAGCCGAGGTCCAAGGCCTGTTAGCTCTCATGCTGCACTGCGAAGCGCGACGCTCCGCGCGAAGAGGGCCCGATGGCCGCTACGTTCCCCTCTCCGAACAAAATCCAAAGCAGTGGTCGCTTCCCTTAATAGAAGAGGCGGAAGGTCATTTGGCCGAGGCTTTTAAGCGCGGCCGCATCGGGCGATTTCAGCTCGAGGCCGCCATTCAGTCCGTACATGCCGAGCGTGCGCGCAGCGGCCGGACCGACTGGGCGGCGATCATGCGGTTCTACGAACAACTGCTCACGATATCGCCGGCACTGGGCACTCGAGCGGGATACGCCGCCGCAGTTGCAGAAGCGAACGGACCGGAAGCGGGACTCGCGATTCTGGACGCGATGGCTCTGGGCGATGTTTCCGGCTACCAACCTTATTGGGCCGTGCGCGCTCACCTCCTGCAGCAACTCGGGAAGAGGCGTGAAGCTGCGGACGCCTACGACCGCGCGATCGGCTTGGCAGAAGAACCCGCCGTGAGAGAGTTTCTCCTCCAGAAGCGCGGCTAGTTGTTCCCCCATTTTGAATCAAGAAAGTTTACGGCTGCGCTTCAGGAAGTGGCAAAAGCACTCCTCAGGCTAGCTACGATGCTGAGACAACGCTCCCATTATCAGTTAGTTGCGAGCCCTTTGAGATAGCTGTCTCTTTTTGCCAAAAAAACGCACGACAGCATCCTGCGATGTAGAAATGGCCTCACCGCAGCCGTCATCCATACAGAGGCGGCTTAGCGGTCACGCTTCGCCACCGGACAGGAGGTGATGCGATGTGCCCGGTTTGTTTAGCAAGTATGGGGATGATTGTTGCCGGCGTAACGTCCGCCGGAGGGCTGACGGCACTCGCCGTGAAATTGTCCTTCAAGAGAAAGGACGTAAGAGAGATGCCTAGCTCAAACTCAAACGAAAGGAGCAGCGAAGATGTCAACCAGAACAGTCGATAGCCCCAAGGTGGTCTCGCGAGAGGAATGGATCGAGGCGCGCAAAAAACTGCTGGCCCACGAAAAGCAGCTCACCCGCGAGCGTGATGCCGTCGCGGCAGAGCGTCGCCGGCTACCCTGGGTGAAGGTCGAAAAGAATTACGTTTTCGATTCCCCCAGCGGCAAGAAAACGCTCTCCGATCTCTTCAACGGCAAAAGCCAGCTCATCGTGTATCACCTGATGTTCGGCCCAGAGTGGCAAGAAGCCTGTATTGCTCCCCGCTAAAACTGGACAGCCTACCTAGGTAGAATCAGGGCCTCCAAAACAGGAGGCACCATGGGCAGGAGACCACGCGTAGATCGATCCCCCGAAGAGAAGTGGCAGATCGTACAGGAAGGAATCAAGAGCGGGAACGTTTCGGAGACGTGCCGGCGACATGGCATTTCACCATCACTGTTGTATCGATGGAGAGACGAAGCGGAGGCGGGAGCAAAGGCAGCGCTTGGGGGGAAAAGCGCTGCCGCGGGCGAAACCGAGAAGGACCAGCGCATCCGGCAGCTGGAACGGACGCTGGGACGGAAATCTCTAGAGATTGAAATCCTAAAAAACGTCGTGGGGGAGTGAGCTGCGGTGAGGTTCACTCCCAGGCGCGGGAACTGGTGGGGCAGGGATACACGGCCACGCTGGTGGCCACGACCCTGCTCATCAGCCGGTCCAGCCTGTACTACCGGAAGAAGCCACGAGGCAGCCGGGCCGATCGGACCTACGATGAACAGATCGTGGTCTCGTGTGGGGAGAAACTGGCCTACGGCTATCGGCGAGTCACTTGGTGGCTACAACGGAAGAAAGGTCTCCCCGTGAATCGCAAGCGTGTATTGCGGGTAATGCGGGAACGCGGGTTGCTGGTGCGGCCTCGTCGTCTCCGTGCTCGTCGCAGGAAAGAATGGGGCCGCGTGGAAGCGAGCCGTCCGAACGAGATCTGGCAGTCGGACATGACCAAAGTCTGGGCCGGCCCGTCGGTGGGTTGGGCTTACCTGGTGAGCGTGATCGACTGCTGCACGCGAGAGATCGTAGGCTGGAATCTTTCCCATCGCTGCCGGACTGAAGATGCACTGAACGCCATCGAGCAAGCCGTGCTGCATCGGCTGCCCGCCGGCAGCCGCGAAGCCACATTGACGCTCACCACCGACAATGGCACCCAGTTCACCTCCTCCCGGTTCCTGGAAACCCTATCGCGGCTGGGCATCACCCACCGCCGCACGGCCTACCATCACCCGGAAGGTAACAGCTACATTGAACGGTTCCATCGCAGCTTGAAGGAAGAGGAAGTCTGGACTGCGGAGTATCGGAGCTTGGAAGAAGCTCGCGCCAGCATCGCCCGTTGGATCGAGGAGTACAATCATGACCGGCCTCATGGCGGGGTCAAAAATCGCACGCCGCATGAGGCCTTCTTGGATTTTGCGGTTGACCTAAAAAACGAGGCCCTGACTGTCTAAATTAGCGGGGAGCAATACAAGCCTGCCCCAGCTGCTCTTTCAATATGGACCACACGGACGGGGCGTTGGCGCACCTGGCGCAGCGCGACGTTTCCTTTGCGGGCGTTTCTCGTGCGCCCTGGCCCAAAATCGAAGCCTTCAAGAAGCGCATGGCATGGAAGTTCAACTGGGTTTCGTCTTACGAAAGCGATTTCAACTACGACTATCGCGTCTCCTTCACTCCGGAGCAATTGGCCAAGGGCAAGGTCGAATACAACTTTGAGCTCGTCGAATTGCCCCATGAGGAATGGCCCGGGATCACCGTCTTTTACAAGGACAAAGACGGCAACATCTTTCACACCTATTCCGCGTATGCCCGCGGGACCGAAGGCACGATGAACGCCTACAACTATCTCGACTATGTTCCTAAAGGCCGCGACGAAGATGGCTTGCGCTTCACGATGTCGTGGCTCCGCCATCACGATCGCTATGAGAGTGGAAAGCTGGAGGATGGCAATCTACCGTACTGGCCCGCGGACGCCGCTCGCCTGGACCACGAAATCGCGCCTGGTTCGAGTCCCAATCGAACAGTCGGCGCTGGCCAATAAGGCCAGGCAGACAGGTGTTCCTAATTGCGCCCGACGAGCAAGCACTGGCAAGGTGGGACGGTGCCGAACGCGAAAGGCGTGGGAGCAATGCAAGGTAGTCTCACCGAAAAGGCTTCGCAGGAGGCACGACGCTATGGGGACAGCCAAGGGATCGAAAACGGTTCGCCTTATCTTCATCGGCAGGTGGACACCCAAGATTTTGTTTTCGCTGAAGGCAAGGCCTTACCGACACGGGCAGTTGCGGCGCCACCTGGGAAGTGTCTCCCAGCGAATGCTCACCAGGACGCTTCGCAATCTCGAATCCACGGGATTAATTGCCCGGCGTGTGACCAGATCGAGGAGCATCGCTGTCGAGTATTCGCTGACCCAAGAGGGAAGGACACTCATCGCCCCGCTAAAAGGAATGTGCCGCTGGTCGAGACGGCACGGCAGACAGGTGAGTGCGGAAGTACGCCTCAAAGAAGCTTAGGCGGGGATGCCGAATCGAAGTGCATATCCTCGGTCGCAGGGTCCCGTAGGAAGAGAGACAAGAGCGATTCAAGAAAAGGAGAACAACCATGAATATCACGAACAAGACAGTCTTAATCACCGGGGCCAATCGCGGTATCGGCAAAGCGCTTGTCGATGAGGCTCTTCGACGGGGCGCGAAAAAGATATATGGCGGAATGCGCACCCCCGTGCAGCATCCTGACAAACGTGTGATCCCTCTGACGTTGGACGTGACCAGCGCTGCGCAGATCCAACGGGCTGTCGATGAGGTCGATGCGCTCGACGTGCTCATCAACAATGCCGGCGTAGCAATCTACGACGATTTGACCAATCTCCAGGTCATTGAACAGCATCTGGCGGTCAATTTCCTGGGTTTGCTCAAAGTGACGCAGGCATTCTTACCCCTTCTGAAACGTTCCAAAGGGGCCATCGTCAACAATCTGTCGTTGGCGGGACTTGCTCCCCTGCCCATCATACCTTCCTACTCCATTTCGAAGGCGGCGGCGTTCAACCTGACGCAATCGCTGAGAGCTCTCCTCGCAGGTGAAGGCGTGACGGTGCATGCGGTCGTCTTAGGCCCGGTCGATACCGACATGAACCGCGGCTTCAACATACCAAAAGCCTCGCCCGAATCCGCGGCAGGGAACATCTTCGCGGGACTGGAGAAAGACGAGGAAGACATTTTTCCCGATCCAGCGTCTCAATCCATCGCGGAGGGCTGGCGCAACGGCGTAGGCAAGGGGCTTGAGCGCCAGTGCTCGGCATTCGCGCCGAGGGGCGCGGCGAATGCGGGATGATTTAGCTGGTCCATCTGACGGAAGCGGAGGAGAGCGCATGTCGAGTAGAGACTACACGGCTTCTTTTACGGTCGATCAAACGCCTGAAGAGGTCTTCGACGCTATCAACAACGTCCGGGGATGGTGGTCCGGAGAAATCACCGGCGACACCAACAAGCTGGGTGCAGAGTTCAGTTATTGTGTCCAAGACGTGCACCTTAGTAAGCAAAAGATAACGGAGTTTGCGCCGGGCAAGAGAGTTGTTTGGCGCGTGCTGGACGCTGATTTGAGCTTTACAAAAGACAAGAGCGAGTGGAAAGGCACGGAGATTGTGTTTGAGATCGCAAGAAAAGACAACGAAACGGAAGTGCGTTTCACGCACGTAGGTCTGGTACCAGAGTATGAGTGTTACAGCAACTGCTCGAACGCATGGGGCCTGCTCGTAAAAGGCAATTTGCGCAGATTGATCGAAACGGGTGAAGTTCAGCCAAGCCCGTGGTGAAGGGCAGCCGAAGAAAAAAGACAAGGGGCGCCACGCCAAAGCACAGGAGGACGATTCATGAGGGATCGGAATTTCACCGCAGCCATTTCAGTAGGCCAAACTCCGGAAGAAGCGTTCAACGCCATCAACAACGTTCGTGGATGGTGGTCAGAAAACATCGAGGGCAGTACTGACAAGCTGGGCGCTGAGTTCTCGTACCGCTATCAAGATGCCCATTTTTGCAAAATAAAAATAACAGAACTCGTTCCCGGCAAGACGATCGCTTGGCACGTTTTGGACAACCGTTTCAATTTCACTAAAGACAAGAACGAATGGAAGGGCACCGATATCATTTTTGAGATCTCGAAAAGAGGCAATAAGACGGAAGTTCGATTCACGCACCGGGGTTTGGTTCCCGAGTATGAGTGTTTCGACGTGTGCTCAAACGCGTGGGGCTCGTATATAAACGGCAGCTTGAGGAACCTGATCGCGACAGGTAGAAGGAAACCAAATCCAAAAGAAACAGCTTAGCTTCCAGGGAAGAGCGAGTAGTGACGAGATCGATCAGTCCGGGGCGCGTTCCTCGTTCGGTACCACGTGGAACACATTGATATACGACCCGGGCGCGATTTTCTGCTGCGGATATTTTTTCGCCTTGTTCTGGATCACCGCTGCTCTCTCCTGGGGATCGCTGACGTACACCAAGGTGCGGTCGTATAGCAGGCCGGCGATCTTGAGCCGCACGCGGGGGTCGCGAGCCACGTTCTGATTCCAGCGCCTGCCGTTCGGATACTGCGGCGCTCGCGGCGGATAGACGGACGTGAGATAAAGCTGGCCGTTGTAGGCGACGCAATAGGTTGTGACGGAATGCGGCGACCCCAGGAAGTCCCGCGTCTGCACCTTGACGGTGTCGACTTTGTCGGTGAACGACCAGTCCGTAACCGGTGCAGTTACGAGGTTGCCCGTGAGCCATAGGCCGGGCGTTCGGTCACGAGGGTCCAGGCCGGTTATCCGTAGCACCACTAGCAGGACCAGGAGAACCGCCAGGATTGCCCCAACCGTCTTAAGGAGTATTTTCATGGCAGGCTCCTGCGAGTGGCCTCGAATTCCCCGGCCATCGTACACCTTGCGGCCAAGGTCACCAACCCGACTGCGAACCGGGAATTGACGCCCGGATCAAGCTTTTGTTAGCTTGAGAAGCTCGCAGGGGCCGGGCAAACGATGTCGATACCGGTCGAAGTCAATGTTGGCAAGGACCGAGCGGTCGCCCTTGGCGCGCTGCAGATGATGGCGATTCGCCGCCACGGGATAGCTCTATTTTTCGTGGCGATTGCGTTCGTCACAACCCTTTTCCTGCAGCGATTCTTTCCCTATCCGTTTCTGTTCGTCTTCTTTGCCGCCGTGATGGCCAGTGCGTGGTTCGGCGGCTCGAAGCCTGGATTCTTGGCTGTTCTAGCTTCCACTCTTCTGGTCGACTATTTCTTTCTCCCGCCGTTCCATACGTTTGCCGTCGAAGCCAGCGATGTCGCCTATTTTGTCTCCTTTATCGTCTGCTCCATGGTGGCAAGCTGGGTGAGTTCCTCGATGCGAGGCACCGAGGAGGCCCTCCGGCAGGCTCGTGACGAACTGGAAATCCGGGTCGCGGAGCGGACCGCCGAACTTCAGAAGTCTCTGGCTGAACTGCAGGAAAAGGAGCGGCAGCGCCTGCTCCTGGAGAGCGAAAAGTCCGCGCTGTCGGATAAGCTCGAAACGCGAAAGATTGTGGATCGCGCTAAAGGCATCTTGCAACGGGACTTAAAGATCACCGAAGAAGAATCTTACCGAAGGCTGCAGAGGGAGAGCCAGCAACGGCGCAGGTCCATGCGCGTTATCGCTGAATCGATCGTCTTGAACGACCAGTTGAACCGGAGGGGCCAATAATGCCTCCACACTTCTTTTCCTTCGGCCAGGATCGGGTCTTTTAGGTTTCGCATTGACTCGCCTCCCGAAAATCTGCAAACTGCCGATGGAGCGACCGTCAGGTCGAGTCGTTCTAATCCCTCTTTCGACGCCGAAACGAGGGCAGCAGGTCTTCTGGCTGAGTACCTTGGACACGACGCCGTGTCCAAATCCAATACACATTAGGCTCGACGCAGAGCCGTTAATTCAGGGATGAGCTGCGCCCACTTAGGCGCACCTTTTTCTTTGGTTCGCGGCGGCAAATCGCGGCGAGTGACGCATGATCCGCGCAGGCTGCCGTAATCTTTACGGGAGTTTTCGTCGACAAATGCTGACGTCAAGCACGACTCTCGCCAACAACGCTTGAAGGATCACCTCGTTCAGAACAAGGCGCAACGCGACAAGCCCGCTTCGCAGACTTAATCGATAAGTTGGCTTAATCGGAATTGGAGGGCGCGGTCTGTCCGTGGATGCCGGCATCCGGCAGGGGGCGGAGCACGCTTCGGCCCCTCATGCGTACGCGCAGCCGGTCCAAATAGAGGTACACAACCGGCGTGGTGTAGAGCGTAAGCATCTGGCTGAAGAGCAGGCCGCCCACGATCGCAATTCCCAGCGGCCGGCGAAGTTCCGAGCCGGTTCCGGTGCCAAACGCGATGGGCAGGCCGCCAAAGAGGGCCGCCATGGTGGTCATGGTAATCGGGCGAAAGCGCAGCAGGCAGGCTTGATAGATGGACTCCTGCGGATTGTTTTCTCCGCTGCGTTCGGCCTGAATGGCGAAGTCGATCATGAGGATGGCGTTCTTCATGACAATGCCGATCAGCAGAATGATTCCGATGAGCGCCACGACGTCCAGCGGAGTGTGGGCCACCATCAGCGCCAGCAGCGCGCCCACTCCCGCCGACGGCAGCGTGGAAAGAATGGTGATGGGATGCACGTAATCTTCATAGAGCATCCCCAGCACGATATACACGGTAACCAGCGCCGCCAGGATCAAGTATGGCTCGCTGGCGAGCGAGTCTTGAAAGGCTTGTGCCGCGCCCTGGAAGCCGGCATGAATGCTGCTGGGCATGCCCAGTTCGTGCTCCGCTTGCTGCACGGCGTTGACGGCGTCGCCGAGCGAAAGATCGGGCGCCATGTTGAAGGAAATCGTCACGGCAGGGAATTGTCCCTGGTGGGAGACCGCCAATGACGTGGTGGAGGGCGCGTAATGCGTAAAGGCGCTGAGCGGCACCGGCTGGCCCGTTCTGGATGGGACGTAGATATGATCGAGTCCCTCGGGGTCCTGCTGGAACCTGGGATCCATCTCCATCACCACGTGGTATTGGTTGATGCGCTCATACATGGTGGAGACCTGGCGCTGGCCAAAGGCGTCGTAGAGGACGCTGTCGATGGCCTGCGTGGTGATCCCCAGGCGGCCGGCGGTATCGCGGTCGATGATCAAACCCGCTTGCAGGCCGCGATTCTGCAAGTCGCTATTCACATCGCGCAACTGCGGAAGGGTGCGCAATTTTTGCAAAACGATGGGCGCCCAGGCGTAGAGGTCCTTGAGGTTGTCTCCCTGCAACGTATATTGGAACTGCGCGTTGCTGGCGCGGCCGCCGATCTGCAGGTCCTGAACGGCCTGCAGATAACAGGTAGCGCCGGGCACGGCAGCCAGTTGGGGCCGCAGCCGGTTGATTACGGCAAAGACGTCCGCGCTGCGTTCCGATAAAGGCTTCAGCTGGATCGTAAGGTTGGCCGTGTTTACGGCTCCTCCGCCGCCGGTAAACGCCGACACAATGTCCACGGCCGGGTCCTTCTGCACGATGGCGACGTACTCGTTCATCTTTTCTTCCATGGACTTGAACGAGATGTCTTCGGAAGCCTGCACGTTTGCGCTGATTCTTCCGGTATCCTGTTGCGGAAAGAAGCCCTTGGGGACCACGATATAGAGGTAGATAGCCAGAGTGACGGTAGCTCCGGCAATGCCCAGGACGAGTGGCTGGTTTTGCAATACCCAGCGCAGGCTCTTCGCGTATCCCGCGTAGAGCGCTTCGAATCCCTTGTCGCTGGCGCGGTAAAGCCAATTGTGCTTGCGCCCCTTTTGCGACTTCATGAGCAGCGAGCACATGGTGGGCGTGGTGGTCAGCGAGACGGCCAGCGAGATGGCCACGGCCGCGCTCAAGGTGATCGCGAACTCCCGGAAGATGCGGCCAACGACTCCGCCCATCAGGAGGATGGGGATGAACACGGCGATCAAGGAGGTGCTCATGGAGACCACCGTGAACCCAATCTCGCGCGAACCGCGCAGTGCGGCATCCAAGGCCGAATGTCCCTGCTCGACGTAACGGGTGATGTTTTCGATCACCACTATGGCGTCGTCCACCACGAAACCGGTCGAGATGGTCAGGGCCATCAGCGAGAGATTGTCGATGCTGTAGCCCAGCAGATACATCAGCCCAAATGTTCCCACCAGAGACAAAGGCACGGCCACGCTGGGAATGGACGTCGCCCAGACGCTGCGCAGAAAGGCGAAGACCACCAGAATGACCAGCACCACGGAGATGAGCAGAGTGATCTCCACGTCATGCACCGAGGTGCGTATGGTCGTGGTGCGGTCCTGGGCGATGCTGATGTGAATCGAGGGCGGAATCGAGGCGGCCAGAAACGGGATCATGGCCTTGATGCGATCGGCAAGTTCGACCATGTTCGCTTGCGGCTGCCGGTGCGCGAAGATCAGCACGGTAGGCCTGCCATTCACGCTTCCCGCGTTGCGCACGTCCTCGGAGGCGTCCACTACCCTCGAGATGTCGGAGAGCCGCACCGGCGCCCCGTTGTTATAGGCCACAATCAGCGGCGCATAGTCGCTGGCGTGATAGAGCTGATCGTTGTCGTTGAGCAGAAAACTGCGATTGCCCGTGGAGATCTGTCCCTTGGGCGAATGAGCATTGGCCGCATTCAGCGCCGCGGCCACCTGGTCGAAGCCGATACCGAGCTTGCTCAGCAGGAACGGATTCACCTCCGCTCGCACCGCCGGGCGAGCGGCGCCTCCCTCGTTGATCGTGCCCATGCCCTCGATCTGCGAGATCTTCTGCGCCAGAATCGAGTCTGCGACGTCGTATAACTCCGGCGCTGTGGCCGTATCGGAGGTGAGGGCCAGAACCAGAGGCGCCAGCTCGGCGGGGTTGACCTTGCGCCAATTTGGATTTGTCGGCAGGTTCGTAGGCAATTGGCCGCGGGCGGCGTTGATGGCCGCCTGCACGTCGCGCGCGGCGCCATCGATATCGCGGTCCAGGCCAAACTGCAGGATGATGCTGGTCGACCCCAACTGGCTCACCGAAGTCATCTGCACGATATCGGCGATGCGGCCGAACATGCGCTCGAGCGGCGTGGCCACCGCAGAGGCCATGGTGTCGGGACTCGCGCCCGGCAATTGAGCGCCTACCTGAAGGGTCGGATAGTCCACTTCGGGGATGGACGCCATCGACAACTTGGGAAAGGCCACCGCCCCGGCCAGCAGGACGGCCACGGTCAATAGCGAGGTTGCTATGGGTCTTTTTATGAATGGGGCCGAAATATTCACGCTGAGCTCCGGCCACAAAACTTCAACGCGGTAGATCGTCGCACAACTCTACCGCCGTCGAAGAAAACTGTGGCCGCCGGCCGCCCCGCCGATAGGATAACGTCGATAGGCTAAATCCAGGGCTGTGCCGGCCCGAGTGCGCCCCTATTGTAGCTAAACTTGACCGACCTGAACGTGACGAAGTTGACCCATCTCAGAATCATGCCCTTTTCGGCCCGCCGAGGCTGGCGACAGTTATCTGTAAGTAACGATCTCTAAGCAACGAGGGCGCGGGTCATGTGGGTTTGGATCGCACGGCGGTTTGGCGACAGGGTTCGCGTCGAGAATTCAGCCTTGTGGCCGGCGGTTGGCTCGCTTATAGTCGTGATAATGAGCTTCAGCGGTCCCATTGTTTGTTCCATCTGCGATAAACCCGAAACCCAATGTCTCTGCGTGCGCTACTGCTGCATCTGTACGGGACTCGAGGGAGTGCGGCTCTGCGCGGATGGGCTTTACTATTGCCCCGCTTGTCGCGAAGCCTGCGATGTAAAGTTGGCGGACCACCCCAGTGCGTGAACATTCGCGTACCCGGGTGCATCTTTCGCCAGACGCCAGGCTGGTAGCGGCGGTGGGCGGCGCCGTGGCGCATTTTGCCGCCCGCGCCGGGCTCGAGGATGGAGCCTGCCACTTGCTCACCGAGGTGCTTGAGGATCTTTGCTACCAGACGCTGCCCCTGGTTCAGGGGAAGGCCGACGGGCTTGACGTGGCCATCGAGGATTTTGAGGATCGCCTGGAGATCGTCGTCGAGCACCATGGCGCCGCGCAGCCCTCGCTGGGCATGGAGTCGTTCATCGCGGAATGCGCGCGCCAATTGAACGTGCGCGTTACCGGCGCGCGCCTGATGCTCAGCGTGGACCGCGTCGAGTATGATGCGCGCAACGGAAGCATCCGCACCACGCTGGTGAAGTATCTCCGCTCTGAAAAGGGTTCGGGAAAGAGTTCTGGAAAGAGCGCGGGAACAAACGGGCGCTGAACGTCGCCACCCCGCTTAGGCGACGTCTTTCCTCGTGCCGCCGGAATGCCCGTCCGGCCGCCCTATTTCAAATCCGCTCGTCCCTCCCGCTGTGGGGAAAAGCACGCGCAGGCTCCGCAGGGCGTCACGAAGCGCGATACGTTCCTCGATGTCAGGTGTGTTGGGTTCGCAGAGCCTCGCGGAGATCGCCCGCTCAGCTGCATTGATTTTCGCGGGCAAGCTTTCGGGCCGAAGTTCCACGAAGGCATCCATCACAAACTGTTGCCACGGGTATTTTACTTCAGCCTCTTGCTCGGGCATGGGCTGATCTCCTGGCCAACTTACAGAAGCGTTCGCCAATCGATACAGAGGGGCGACGAGACCACCATATTACCCCCCCCCCGTCGGAAAAAGTAAACGAAGTCTAATCCGCCGAGCCGCTATCAAAAGTGCGTGGCGATTCGACTTCTCCGAACTGGACCGCGGCGCGATTTACGTCGTGACGCGCCGCACCATAACGATGCGCCAATTCCCCGCGACGTTACATGGTGACGGCAAAAGTATTGCGGCGGATGAGCGATAGCATCTGCGCGTCCGTCAGGCTGAGCCGGACGTTCAGGCGGTCGCCGGCCGGGGCAATGGTCGTGGAGTCCAGCAGGGAAGCGAGGTCTGGATTCGAACTTCCCAGCTGATAGCGCTTATAGAGCAGCCCGGCCTGCAAGAGTGCGGCGAAGGTGTTGGCGTCGTCCGGCGTGGCGCAGATCGATTGGAAGTTCGCTTGCACGCCCGAGCCGGCGGTGATTTTCAGGCTCATGGCACGCATGCGCGAGACCAGTTGCTGGGCCTGCGGGAATTGCGCGGCTTCGGGGGCCAATTGCTGCATGGCCAGGTGCGCGTAATCGGAATCCATCACCGCCCAGATCATGCCGCTGCCGTTAGCTTCGTTGATCAGAGGAAACATTTGCGAGTCGCTCAGAAGGCTCTGCTCTTCGCCGGCGCGAATGCTGAGCAGGCGCTCGAGTTGCTGGCGCTGCCCGAACGCGGCGGTATTGGTATCCAGAAAGAAGAAGAAAAGGTCGGTGGGGCCGGTGCCGCCGCCGAAGGCATAGAGCGAAAAATTGCGCACCTTCACGACGGGAATCTTCTGGTTCTTGAAATAGATCTCCGCTGTCTCGGGACGGAAAGAGCCCAACGCTATGCCCACGATCTGTTCGCTGCCGGGGGATGGCGCTTTCTGCTGCGCATTGGCGCCGTTGGCAGGCGGCGCCTGATTAGGAGATTGATTCGCCGCGCTTGCCGGCGCCGGGGGCACGGTCGCCCAGGCCACTTCCTCCACCTGCGAATTGGGATCGATGCCCGCCGCGCTCAGCGCCTTCTCGAACTCCTTGAAGCGCGAGGGCAGCATCTGCTGCTCGAGTTGTGGGAACCAGGGCAGCGCGCGCGCCGCCTTCAAATCCGCATATGCAAACTCCCCGATGTTCTGAGGGAACATGCCGATGACGTCCGTTTTGAGCGTGTTGGCGTGGGTCTGGAGGGCCATCGAGCAGGCCAGGACCACCACGAAAAATGCAGTGCCGAGAGTCTTTCTATAGTTCATTTGTCCACCATTTCCGCCTTCGCGGATTTCCCGCCCGCGCCGCCTGCGCAGCCTGGCGTTTGTGCCTTCACCTCTGATCTTTTCACCATCGATCTCTACGTCTCGATCTTCCACATCGTCGATCTTCATATCGTCAGATGCCGGGTAGTGAGATGCCGTCCGCCGCTTCCTCGTTGATTGCCACTTCCAGCCGGGTTTCCAGAATTTTCTCCGCCGGAGAGAAATTCTCCAGCTGCAAATAGCCTGCGTCGCCGGGGCCTAGCGCCCTCCGCGGCACCAGTCCCACGATCTCGCTGCCGTGAATCGAGGAGCCGCTGCGTTCGGCTTCCAGCCGGACGGCGTCGAAAACGCGGCGGAGGGGCGTCTCCTCGAAATCGGTCAAATTCATGGACACTTGCGCCAACCCGCGATTCTTCAGTTCCACGCCGATGGCTTTCACGTGCGGCAGGCCGCCGTTCGAGGCGCGAATCTCCCGGGCGATCTTTTTCGCTACGGAGACGTCGTGCGTATTCAAGTTCATATTGTAGGCGATCAAAAATTTGCGCGCGGCAATAGCCACGGCGCCGGCCGAGGGATGCAGCCCGGGTCCGCCGATATCGGGAGTGCGCTCCTCGTTTCGCGGCGCCTCCTCGCGCAAGTACTCGAATTCGCCGCGCCGGACACTCTCCAGCCGTTTGCGCTCGGGCCGCAGCGCCGCCTCTTCGTAAAAATAAGCGGGAATCCGATGCCGAGCCCAAATCTGCCGGCCCGCCTGCCGCGCCAGCTCGATACACTCTTCCATCGTCACGCCTTCAATAGGAACAAAAGGCAGCACATCGACGGCCCCGATCCGAGGATGCTCTCCGGCGTGGCGGCGGAGGTCGATCGATTCCGCGGCTTGGGCCACGCCGCGCAGTGCCGCTTCCAACACAGGCCGCGGTTCCCCGGCCAATGTGACCACCGAGCGATTGTGATCGGCGTCGGTGTGCACGTCGAGCACCCAGGCTCCCCGAACGCCGCGCATCGCCCGTACCAAAGCCTCAATTCGCTCGCGGTCGCGACCCTCGGAGAAATTCGGAACGCATTCGATCAAGCCTGCCAAGGATCGTCTCCGCTTGGGCGCCCGCATTCAATGCCCCATTGGACACTTGGTCGAAACCCGACTGGCGCTTCCGATGCGGCGAAAAGGCGCGGCGGCTCTACCGTGCCATGGTAAGCAATTCGGCGGCGCTTCGCTACGCGATCGAAAGGCGGCGTGACTCAAGAGGCAAAAAGCGCTGCGGCCGCGAGGGGGGCGCTTGCGAACGCGCGAGCCATGCGTCCAGCCGATTCCGGCGTGCCCTCGGCGATGGCGGCAAAATGCAAGCGAGTGTGCGCGTTGCCCCATCCGGACGCGGCCTGCACGCCCACCCACGACGCGCCCGAGGAGGCCTGCACAAGGGCAGCCGAAAGAGGCCAATCGGCGAGCGCGTTGCCGTCGGCGACCGAACTGGCATTCGACCTTGGCGGCGCAAGCACAGTCGCAATTGCCTTGGAGTTGGCCCCGGCGTAAATCGAGCGGCCGACTGCCACCGGAGCTTTGATCGCGCCATTCCTGACGGCATCATTGATCGCCTCGCCGAGCTTGGCGCCCTCGGTTGCCGTCATCCATAGGCTGCGCGCAGGCAAGCCCGGCGTGGGATGCTTGCGGGCCACGACAATCCAATCGCTTAGCTCGCTCTGAGGAAAGAGATCCAGGCACGCCGCATCCACCGCTGCGAGATCGGCCGGATCGCCGGAGAGGGCCATCACCGTCAGGAGCCCGCGTCCCTGCGCCACGTCGCCAAGCAGATACTCTGAAATGAAATCCGGAATCTCGCCCGCTTCGGCCACGCCTCGAGCGAGTGCCAGCGCGCGAATGCCATTGCCAAATTCAAACACGATCGCGCCCAGCTTTTTCAGCTCCAGCATGGCGCGCGCATGCGCGGCGATCGAATCCAGCGCCCGTTCGCGGTAAGAGTTCGGGTCGCTTTGCTGAAGTTCGAGGGCGTCCGCAACGGCCAGCCCGCGGGGAATATAGCCGCCGGAAAGATCGTCGGCGGGTGTTTGGTCGGTCAGCAGGTCGGGTAGCACGCCGCGCTGCGCCAGTTCGGGAAGGACCTCAGCGGCGTTGCCGATCAGGCCCACCGAAGCGGGTTCGCGTCTGCGCACGGCGTTCTTCAGGATGCGCAGCGCTTCATCGAGATTGTTGACCATGACCTCGCAGAAGCCGCCTTTCTGCCGGCGCTTGATCCGAGCGCTGTCGGCGTCAATGCCCAGAAATGCACCGCGATTCAGCGTGACGGCAGTAGCCTGGGCGCCGCCCATGCCGCCCATTCCGGCGGAAACCACCAGGCGTCCGGCAAGGCTTCCGCCGAAGTGCTTGCGCGCCGAGGAGCGAAAAACCTGGAAAGCTTCCGGAAGCGCGCTCGCCGGGCCCGTGAACATCCAGTCGGCGGCATAACGGGTCGCGTAACCCTGCTCGTCCAAACGCATTTCGGGGGCAAGGGCGCCGCGCGATTCACCTGCCAACTCCGCGTTCGCGACCACAACGCGCGGAGCGTCTTCGCGCGTTTCGAGAACGGCAGCCGGCTCGCCGCGGCGTATCAGCAGCGTCTGGTTCTCCTCGAGCTTTTGCAAAGCTTCCAGGATGGAGTGAAAAGCCTGCCCGTCGCGAGCCAACCTGCCGATGCCGATGAAGCGCTCCGGATCCTCCGCGACGGCTTTATCTGCGCTGTTCATGAGCAGCCGCAGCCCAGCTTCCTGAGCCCAGCCTTGGCAGGAGCGGGCCGCGCCGCGAGGCGCTCGGATGGGGGAGATTGCGCGTTCTGTGCGAGATTCCGCCACGCGTATTCGATCCGGTATGAACCGATATTACCGCAGCGGCGGCAGCAGCTGTCTCGAAAGCTGAAAACCGGAGCCTATGCACTTGGACGGACGCCGAACTGGCTGCTCCAAATTGAACCTGGCTGTGGTAAAAAAGGGATGCCGGTTTACCCGGTGAGGGCGGCCTCGTTGCTCCAGGTCTGCGAAAGAGCCGCATCGGGGCTCTATTCGCTGCGCATGACGGCGAGGCTGCCCTTGGCTATCGGAAGCCTAGGCGTTTGCGGGTCTCGCTGCCACGGCGCACCGTGGACAATCGCCGTTAAACTGCTCGATCGTATAGTTCTCGCCCGGACGCACCAGTTCCTGGGCGCGGCCTTCCGCGTCATCTCTATTTGGGAAAGCTTCCCAGTCTAGGTTCGATCCCGAAAAGTGCGACCAGCGGATGTGATAATGCTCGTGGTTCACGGCAACCTCCTCCACGTCCTCCCACGTGATTTGAGAAAGCCCGCGTTACTGCGGGGAATAGCGGTACAAAATATTTTAGATAGCGTCGCGCGGATATCAAGTTGCCCGGCCGCGGGAGACAGGCCAAAGAATAGGCCAAGGATAGGCCAAAGATAGGCCGAAGATGCCTGGGGTGGGTGCTTTGGGGGTCAAGCCGCGTTCAGTGTCACCTGCGGGTTCGTTTCCGCGAATTTTTTGATGGTCAGCAGCATCTTCCGCTCCATCACGAAGTGCGCGGGCTCCCAAAAGATAAAGTTGAGGATGCGTCCCCCAATGCCGACATTAGCCGGCGAGCGCAGGCGCGCGGTCAGCCGCGTCGTATTGACGCCCTTGCGCTGCAAAACGAAAGCCCAGGTGGTGTCCAAGCCTTCCTTGCCCGAGCGGATCAATTCCCAATCGCCCGGCGTGGCCAGAACCAGGGAGCGCATCGGCTCCACCAGCGCCGCGACCATCCGGGCGCGGCCCCCGAAGCGCTTGGGCGAACCGAACCACACCGTATCGCCGATGGCTCGCTGCTGCCATTCCGGCACAATGCGGGTGGCGTTACTCATCTGGCAGCCCACCAGATTTTCGAGAAATGTGTAGCTGTAAAACCCACCGCGGTCTTGCCCGATCTGCACCAGCCAGCGCCACACAGCCTCCGCGGGCGCATCGATATTCACGGCGTGCGTGACCACGGCGGAGGCGTAAGGCGAAAGCGCGTCGCCCGGCAAAGCGGCGATGCGGTCGAGGTGCGTGGCGCCCCAGTGCAAAGCCCAGGGGCGGGCGATATAGAGGTAAATAAAGAGCAGCGCTGCTACCACGGTGACGATCACCGCTGCGGCGTACATTCCGCCCTCCGGAGTCCCTACCCGGCATTGTATCGCGGGTGTGGTCTTTCTAATCCGCGAAATACGGCCGGCTCCGGAACGCGACAGGGGCGACAGGGGCGAAAAATGGGGCCGCTTACTTCATTGGTCTTACTTTGCGGCTCCCTCGCCAGGCGCCCAGCCAGACGGCGAGGCCAGTTTATCGCGGTACTCGATGCCCTCCGACGGTATGCAGAGTGTCTCTTCGAACTCCTGATCCTTCATCCAGTAATAGTTCGTCTGCATGAGCTGGAAGGGCTTGGTGTAGAACTTCGGATCGTCCACCGTTACGGTGGCCTGCAAGTTGTACTGATCGAGGCGCGTCCAGCGCTCCTGGATCTTCACGTCTTTGGTATGCGGATGGCCCCGTTCGTCGAGCCAGCTTCGGGGATCCAGGCCGAACGTATCGATCACGAATGTCGTGTCCCCATCCCAGTGGCCCACGGAATATCCGTAGAACCTGGAATCGGGCGCGCCCGCCGCGTCCACCTTGGCGGGAAGTTGCCGCCCGTCCGTCCATATCTCTCGCCATATGCGCTGTTGCTCGAAGAGCATGAGCATGCGGTTGGCCAGCGGCTGGAATACGATTGCTCCCCTCATGCTGATCGCGTGGTTCAGAAGGTCTCTCGGAACTCCTAACGGATCGCAGATCATGAAGGGGTCGTTCGATGCATTCACGCCGCCCTCGGGCACTCCTTGCTGTCGCTGCCCGGCTTCGGGAACCGGGTGATTGTGGCTCATCACCGCCTTCCCCGCATCGGTCATTTCAGGGTAAGGGCCCATTACGACTTTGATCGGCCCCACCCAGGCGCCCGTCAGATCGTGCTTGGGAGCGGGGCCGGGAGGGTTCGGCATCTCGGGGATGCCAGCTGCCACAAAACCCGGCGGCGGCTTTCGAGGTCCCTGAGCCATCACAGCCGGTGAAAGGGTCAGCAGGACCGACAAGGCAACCATTATATTGACGAGCGGATTGCGCATTTAAACTGCCCTCCTTGTCTCACGGCTGTCTGCCAGCAAGTGGGCCGCGCGCGGAAGCTGCCGCGCGCGCCCTTTGCTGTTTTTGCAATGCTTGGTTTTCAGGGGCCCCGCGTGAGACTTCAGCGGGGATTGCGTTACTTCGACTGGTTGCCGCTGCCGCCCGGGATGCCGCCGCCGGCGTCAGGGCCGTAACCACTCTTGTTCCCGCTATCGCCGCCGAGCTGAGTATCGTGCAAAACAGTGCCGTCGGCGAGCACGACCTTATTCAAACGCCCCGCTGGCAGGCCCGTTTTGGCGGCGTACATATCCACCGTGATCACGTCTCCCGGCTGCAGCGAGCTCTTGTTCCAGCCAATCAGCTTCAGCGCTTCGGGGCTGGCCGTTTCCGCGGTCCAATGCACCACCTTGCCGCTGGCATCCTTCACGTCGAATTCGATCAGACTGTGAGGATTGGCCCACGCGAACTTTGTCACTGTCGCCTGCTTGAATTCAGACACCTTGTTTTCATATGCGGCGTTTCCGTGATGCGCCAACACCGGCCCGCTAACACCGAGCAGAGCACTCCCCAGGACGCACGCCATGACCAGCTTGCTTTTCATTCAGCACCTCGTAAAGAATCTGGCAATCCGAGCTAAACCAAGACGAAAAATTATAAGCCGGGATCTCCCTTGTTGCTTCCGAATGGAATAATCATACAACATCATGCCTTTCGCAAGGAGGGAAAAAAGACCCGGCCTTCGCCGCGGGCGCGGTCGCCTCGCTCATCGCGCGTGATCCAGCAGGGAGCGCCGCGAACCGTCTTGAAGCCCCCGTTTTCGATCCAATATCGAAGCGTCCAAACCGGCGCGAACGGAATCCTACTAGACGTCTCGGCATAGACGTCTCAGACTGGCCTTGCTTGCCGCACGGGCTGACGCACAACGCACGTCTTCTTGGCGCATGTTTGGTCGATACAACTTGGGACACATGAGTACTTGCTGCCACTTCACAAACCGTTAACGAGGATTCTAGGCTTTACAAGTAAGCTAACAGTCCGTCCCGGCCTCACCATCCCGCACCGGACTGGGATCACCTTAGTGGGATCACACGATGCGACATGACGAAATCCTCGGCCTGATCCCGCGTCTGAACTATGGCTTGGACGACCGGCCCGATTTGCAGCTGCTCCTTCTGGAGTTGCTGTTCTGGGCGGTCATCATCGTCGTCACGATTGCATTGGTGCGCTTCCGGCCTGTGCTCGTGGAAAAAGCCGAGAATCGCATTCGCGCCATCAGCCAGCACACGCGATTCTGGCTGGCGGCCTTCCCGCTCCTGGTAATCGTCTTTCGTCTGGCCATGCTGCCCTGGATACCCGTGCCTGTTCCCGATGTGCACGACGAGTTCAGCTACCTTCTGGCCGCGGACACATTTGCCCATGGCCGCCTGACCAATCCCCCCAGCCCTCTGTGGGTGCATTTCGAGTCGTTTCATATCAACGTGCTGCCCACCTACCAATCCATGTATCCTCCCGCGCAAGGGCTGGCGCTCGCTCTGGGCCAAAGGTTGACCGGCCTTCCCTGGGCAGGTGTTTTGCTCAGCGTCGCTCTGCTGTGCGCCGCGATCTACTGGATGCTGCTGGGCTGGCTTCCCGCGCCTTGGGCTTGGCTGGGCGGGGCCTTTGCCTGCGTGAGGTTCGGGACCTTCTCCTATTGGGTGAACTCCTATTGGGGAGGGGCGGTGGCGGCGCTCGGTGGAGCGCTGGTTCTCGGCGCCTTTCCGCGCCTGCGCCGCGGGCTAAAGATACCGGTCGCGCTGATCTTCGCGGCGGGCCTCTTGATTCTTGCCAATAGCCGCCCGCTCGAAGGATTTTTGTTCAGCCTGCCTTTGCTTATCTCCGTGGCTTTCCTGCTGGTAAGAAGTCTAAAAGTCAATTGGAGCGTAACCGCGAAAGCTGTCTTGCCGGCGATCGCGCTGCTGGTTCTCGGCGTGGGATGGATGCTCTATTACAACTGGCGGGGAACCGGCCATGCTTTGGTCATTCCGTATCAGGTGAATTTCGAGACCTACCACATCACCAAGCCTTTCTTCTTTCAGAAGCCCAACCCTATTCCGTACTACCGCCATCTGGAGATGCGCGCCTTTTATGTCCAGCACGAGCTGCCGGGCGCGCTGCTCTGGAAGTATGAGGCCGACTACTTCACGCGAGTCAAGGCCAGCATCTACTACGGATTTTTCCTGTGGCCGTTTCTGCTTCTGCTGGCGCCCTGCATTCTGGCCCTCGCGCGCGGCGAACTTCGCATCGTGCTGCTCTCGACGGTCCTGGTTGTCGCCGATCTGATGGCGCAAATTTGGCCTCCGCATTCGCACTACGCCGCCCCGATTGCCGGCGCCATGGTTCTCATGCTGCTGTACAGCCTGCGATACATGAGGAGCCACCGCGAGGGCTGGCTGTCCGCGTACGCGCTGTGGGGCTCGCGCGCCGTGGTGATGGTCTTCGCCTTGTGGATGATCAGCCCGATTGCCGCCAAGCTGTGGAATCCTTTTCTGCTCCTGGAGTCAACTCCACCGCCTGGCGCAGTGACCACCAAGCTCTATCCCATACCCATGCAAATGCAACGCGAACGGATTCTGTCGGATTTACGGGCCCGCGGAGGAAAGCACCTGGTTATCGTTGGCTATCCGGCTCGCGACGTGCCCTCACAAGAGTGGGTCTACAATGAAGCGGATATCGATCACTCCAAGATCGTTTGGGCCCGCGACATGGGATATCTTCAGAATCAAGACCTGCTGGAGCATTATCCCGACCGGCAGGTTTGGTACGTGGATCGAGGCGACGTGGGTGCACGCCTGGTTCCTTACGATCGTGTGAGCGCTCCCTTCAAGCTGGCTTTCGATCGCGCCGTCTTTGAATCCGATTCCCAGGCCAATCCGAACCCCAATCCGAACCAAAGTCGGCAGCCCACTTCCGAAGCGGCCCAGGCGCCGCCGCGCCCGTCTGCCGCCGCGCTCTCCGTGGGGATCCGATGAGGAAACGCGCTCGAACTGCCGTCATTATCGGCGCCGGGCCGGCCGGGCTCACCGCCGCTTACGAATTGCTTACTCGCTCCGACATTCGCCCCATTGTGATCGAGATGAGCGATCAGGTGGGCGGCATCTCCCGCACCGTGAACTATCGCGGCAACCGCATCGATCTCGGCGGGCACCGCTTTTTCTCCAAGAGCGACCGGGTGATGAACTGGTGGCTGCAGCATCTGTCGCTCCAGGAATCGGATGCCGCGGCCAAGGGCGGCGCGCCGCTGCGCGTAAGTTACCAGGGCAAATCGCGCGAGGTAGAAGCGGCCCTTGGCGGAAAAGGAACGGCCGATCCGGATCGCGACGAACGCGTGATGCTGGTGCGCAACCGCAAATCGCGCATCTATTTCCTGCGCAAATTCTTCGACTATCCCATCTCGCTCAGCGCAGACACCATCCGAAAGCTGGGCTTGGCCCGCACCGGCGCCATCGGCGTGAGCTATATGCGCCGTGTGCTGTTTCCCCTGAAGGAGCAGAAGAATCTCGAGCAGTTTTTCATCAATCGCTTTGGCGACAAGCTGTACCGCACGTTTTTCAAGTCCTATACGGAAAAAGTGTGGGGCGTGCCCTGTACGGAAATCGACGCGGAGTGGGGAGCGCAGCGCATCAAGGAGCTCTCCATCTGGAAGAGCATCAAGCATTTCGTGAAAAAGTCGTTGAGCCGCAAGCCTGCCGGGATTGCCCAGCGCGAGACGGAGACGTCGCTGATCGAACGCTTCCTCTATCCCAAGTATGGCCCCGGGCAGATGTGGGAAGAGGTCGCGCGCAAGGTGCGGGAGATGGGCGGCTCGATCGTCATGGAACAATCGGTCCGGCAGATCGAAGCGCGCGAAAATCGCGTCACCGCGGTTGTCGCCGCCGACGCTCAGGGCAAGCTATCCCGCTACGACGCGGATTTTGTTTTCTCCACCATGCCCATCCAGCACCTGGTGCGCTCTTTGCAGACGGCCGTACCCGCCAACGTGCGCGAAGTCAGCGACGGCCTGATGTACCGCGATTTCCTCACCGTGGGCTTGCTCCTCGAGGATTTGAAGATCAAGGACCAGACCAAGCAGGGCCGTAAACTGATTTCCGACAACTGGATTTACATCCAGGAACCCGACGTTCTCGCCGGCCGCCTGCAGATCTTCAACAATTGGAGCCCCTGGATGGTCAGCGATCCGAGCAAGGTTTGGGTCGGTGTGGAATACTTCTGCAATGAAGGCGACTCGCTCTGGACCCGTGGCGACGCCGAGATGAAGCGTCTGGCCGTCGAAGAACTGGCCCGCATCGGCATGATTCAAGAGAGCGCTGTACTCGATTCCGTCGTGCTGCGCATGCCCAAGGCCTATCCTGCTTACTTCGGCGCTTATTCGCGCTTCGACGAAATCCGCAACTTCCTCGACGCCTTTGAGAACCTTTTCCTCGTCGGCCGCAACGGCATGCACCGCTACAATAATCAGGACCACTCCATGCTCACGGCCATGACCGCCGTCGAAAATATCCTCGCCGGTCGCACGGACAAGTCCAACATCTGGGACGTGAACACCGAGATGGATTACCACGAGGTCCGCTCCGAGCCCGCGGCTTCCACGCCTGCGGCGGCGAACCAAGCGGCAGCGGAGTCGTCGGCTGAAATCGAGCCGGCTGAAGCCACCGCGTCGCTCACCGAATCCCGCCAGGGGTGAATCTGGTGGCGGGAGCTGCTTCGCAACCTTTTTGGCGTCTAGATCGGCAAGTTCTCATACACGACACACCCCGTCCGCCAGCGCCCCTGTTCACTTCCGCCCTGGTTCATAATCATCCGAGCGTACTTGCGAGAGGCCACCGAATATGAACAAACTCATGCTGCGAGCGGGACTTCCCCTGGTCGCAGTAGTTGCCGCGCTGGCTTGGTTCACCTTCGGCCCGAAAGGCAAGAAAGCGCCTTCGAGCCATCTTCCGGCCAAGGTCGGCCGGGGTGGCCAAACTCTGCAGATCGACGCCGAAAATAGTTGTGCGGCAACGATGCGCGTCTCCTTCGAGAGTCTGAGCAAGCCCAATGGCCAGCCGCCGTCGCTTCAAAGCTCGGAGAAGATCCCGGCCGGCACAAGTTCCTGGAACGTCGACGTGCCCCCAGGCGTGGGAGGGTACATCGAGCTCGACGCCGATCGTCCCAATCCGGGCGACACGCTGACCATGCGCATCCGCATGAATGGAAGGCTCCTGGACGAACAAACGGACAAGCTCAACGCACCTCTTGAGACTCAAACCGCCTTTTCCCTGCAAGATCATTTCGACGACTATTCCGATCCAGCGCAACAAGCCGATCGCTAGGCCGGCCACTGATCTGCTTCATTATCGTATGTCCCCAAGAGCGCTCTACGCCGTCCGAACGCGACGCCTTCTTTCTCTTTGAGAATACTCGCGTCCATGTGCGGTCTGCGGGACGATCAAAGAGCGAAAGTGCCCCCGGCGTAAGGAACGGATGGACTGTCATTCATGCTTCCGTGCCAGACGTTTTGAGGTCCTTGCGGTATTCCCGTGGAGAGGCCCGCGAACTAATATCTGCGTACCCAACCTGGACAAGTGAAGTTGCGCACTATGGGAGATTGGGATTTTCTCTATGCAAACGCGCTCCTGGAGCCTGATACGAATCGACTAAGGGAGCGAATCACTTGCGCGGAAGCCGCAATCGAGGAACGTCTCAAGGCATTAGCGGAATCGCCCCCTGACAATCCTGAGAAGGCAGCCCTGATGGATGCGCTCCGAGCGCTCCACGTTCTGCCCGCCCGGCGAAGTCGCGCGGCGAATCCGATATCTTACGGAACCGAGACCTAAGCAACCTCGAAGTCCCCATGCCGCTGTTTTCAAATCGATCGGACTCCGCTATACTTTTCGTACCAGTTCCCTCAAAACGTCCCCGGAAATGCGAGCAAGTTCGCTGACTTCTAAAGCATTCAGCCTTTCACCCTAAAATAGCGTCAGGAGATCCATGTTTAAAAAACGTAAGGCTAAAAAGCCTGGATTTGTGGAAAAAATCATTAAGCCTGTCTTCCCGGGCCAGCACGAAAAGGCGCAGATCGCGGTTGAAGGAGCCGACGACCTATACCGCGAAATTCGCATTGAGAATAGTCTCGAGGACGAAAACGGCCATAAGGTGAAATTGAAAGAGCATGCCCACGTCGATGTAGTCGTCGAAGCTGAGCCGGACCAGACCGTTCCTAAACACGGCCCGGCATCGGACTAAGGGCAAAAACTGAGGTTAGCGAACGCTTCTCCGGTAATTACGGCCTGCGAACTCCGCGGAAAAGTTTACGAGAAAGAGACAATGTTCGTTGGCATTCAGGTTGCCAGGAGGCCTAAGATGTTAGCCAAGACGGCATGCTCGAGGAGCACCCGCGGCCGTTGCAGGGAATGATCTCCCCTCGCGCTCCCTGGGAAGTCAGGAGAAGCACATGAAGTCCCTAAGCTTCCTCGCCAAGTCGCGCGCCCAATCATTCGACCCGCCGCGAACCGACGTGCCAAATCTTGAGGTGCTGCCTTTGCGCCGCAATTCAGGTAACTCGCAACTAGCCGAATCGAGTAGGCTCGCGGCCATCCTTGCTTTTCTGTTTGCGCTCTGCTTCTTCGCCGGCACGCCCGCCAAGGCCCAGGACTACAGCCATATCCGCATCGTGCGCCTGAGCTTCATCGAAGGAAATGTGCAGTATCAGCGCCCCGGCCAGGATTGGCAGGACGCCAAGTTGAACCTGCCCATCGAGCAGGGTTACGTGCTGCGCACCGACAATGGCTATGCTGAAGTGGAGTTTGAATCGGGATTGGAGATGAGGCTGGCGACGAACTCGTCGGTCGAATTTACGGAATTATCGCTGGTGGATGGCGGACACGTGACACGGCTGCGCTTCACTGCCGGCACCGCCAGCGTCGACGCCAAGCTCTCCAAGGCCGATCGGCTCTCCCTCGCCGCGTCCAATTTCCAGGTGAACGTGCCTCACGACGCGCGCTTCCGCATAGACACCTCCACCGCCGAGAGTTGGGTGAGCGTATTCCACGGCAAAGTCGCGGTTCAGTCCGGCTCCGATTCGGCAGCGATCAATGTGAGCGGAGGGCAATCGGTGCACGAGAGCGCCGAGGATTTGGCTTCGCTGCAAATCCAGAAAGACCCGCCGCGCGACGCCTTTGACAAATGGGTTGCCCAACGCGACGACGGTATCTCCGATGCCCGCGCCGACATGTCCGACGCTTTTCGCGGCAACTCCTACACCACCGGATTTGCCGACCTCGATCTCTATGGCGGCTGGGCCGACGTGCCTGGCTACGGCTGGGGTTGGCAGCCCTATGGAGTGGCCTCTGGATGGGTTCCTTTTTATTCCGGGCAGTGGATGTTCATGGGCGACACCGGATGGAATTGGGTGAGCGCGGAGCCCTGGGGATGGTTTCCTTACCACTTTGGCGGATGGGTGAATGCATCTGGCATGGGATGGATGTGGGTGCCGCAAGGGCCGCTTGCGTGGCAGCCCGCCACGGCCACCTGGGTACAAACGGGCAATCAAGTGGGATGGACACCTGTTCTGGCCTCGCCTCTGAAGCCGACGAAGACTCCGATCGGTCAGGCAGCTTTGCCTGCTGCTCGCACGCTGATCGTGGCCTCCGCCGCGAATGGAGCTACGATTGGGCCGGCTCGGGTTGAACGGATCGCCTCGGCCGATGTTGCCAGGGCTCACATCGTCGTACCCGTCGCGCCGACCAGCACGGCAGTGGCCGCGCCTGTGAACACGGCAGGGAATCGGCCCGTCACGAACACAACCTTCGCTGCGAACCGGATTCAGCGTTTCTCCCCGACTGCCTTCAACTCCACCCGGCCTTCTCTGCAAGCGCCGCGCTCGGCGCCGCTTCCCAGAATGATGTCTGCCGGGGGAGTGGGCTCAGGCTTTAGCGGAGTGGGTCGTGGTGGCGTTCCCGGCGGCGTTGGAAGAATCGGTGGCGGCGGGGGCGGCGCGCGTGCTGGTTTTTCTGCAGGTCATGTGTCGGGTGGCGGCGGCCATTCCTCGGGCGGCGGACACCGCTAGTTGCATCCAGTCGGCTCGCTCGATTCACGCACCCTTTTTTTCATGGCAGAGGCGAAGCGGCGGGCCATTCGTCGGCAACCGGGTGGGCGTATTTCGGCTGGTTCGGAAGCGCAGTGCTGAACGAGCGAAGTCTTTAGCGATTTGTTCGACGCCAATTGCGAAAAGTATTGCGGTTCTATCCCTCTCCGCCCGCCTCGCGCTCTTTGTCAGACGGCACATACTGCTCCTCGGGGTTAGGCTCGTCTGAGCCGCATGGTGTGCTTAACTCTCCCCGTTGTAAGCTCAGAAATGATGGCGCACACCCTTTTTTCGTGTCGTCGGTCGCTTTCTGATTCGACGCCTGCTTGGGAGCGTTCATAAATGTCCGCGCCTCCTGTGGGAACTCCGCTTGTCCTTCACTGCTTTCAGTTCTTTGCCAGCATGATTTGCCAGCAGTAGGCGAACTCGGTTGCGCCGCTGCAATCGTCGAATCGCACGCCATACTTCAATTCCTGCCGCTGCAGAAGCGATTCGATGCACTGGCGCAGGTGGATCGACCGCAAAGCAAGAGGACATGATTTCGGGAACTGTCTCGGGTCCGAGAGCAAAAGGAAACCTCCGTTGCCGATAGTGTGCGGGATAAGCATCGCATTATGAAATACCGGTAAATGCCTAAGGTGCTTACGACAAACTCTGCAAGGATGGCCTTGCGCTCACCTGGGACTCGATCTCTCGAAACCGCGCAAATCTCGAACGCACACGAACGCGCGCGCGACAAAAAATTTACAAAGTTACAAACAATTGACAAAAATAATTCGAGGCAAAAAAAAAGGAAGCAGCTTTGGTACAACCGCCGCTGCTTCCCGGGGTGTGTTCTATGAGTTGGCGGAAGTATAACATAATGGGTTTTGCTGTCTATAGGGGAGACGGCGTATCCACAAAAGCCCCCGCGCAGCGCCTGCCGCCTCCTAAAACGCCCTGGAATTTCTTCGCCCGCCGCGTGTTATACTTCCGGTTGCGCTGCCTCGCCCGGCATGTAAATCATTATAGGCACTAAGGATACGGGCGCGGGTAGCGTTGGGGAAGGGCCAGCCGTTAGGGGCCAACCGAAGAGTTTCGTCACAGGGAGGCGCGCCATGCCGGGAATCTCGCGACGCCAATTCAACGCCAGCCTGCTCGCCGCCGGCGGAATGGCAGCCGGAATGACTCTCTTTGACCGCACAGCCGCTGCCGCCGATTTCAAGCTGCGGCAATTTCACAATCAACCCGCCGACAGCCCTTTGCACAAGCGCCTGGTCGAAATGTGGGCCGCGGTAAAAATGGAAACCGGCGGCCGCGTCGACGTCGCTACGTTTCCCGACAACGACCAGCTCCCCGGCAGCGATCCCGCCGCGCTGAAAATGCTGATCGACGGCGAGCTCGATTTCTTCACCCTGAACGGCGGCATCATCGGCACCGTCGTGCCCTCCGCCAACGTGCAGGGCATCCCCTTCGCATTCCACGACGAGGCCCAGGTCTATCGCGCCATCGACGGCGACCTCGGCGCCTATCTCGCCAGGGAGATGGCGGCCAAGGGAATTTACGCGCTGCCGCGCTGCTGCTTTGAAAATGGTTTTCGCGAGATCAGTTGCTCGCTTCGTCCCATTCGCACCGTCGACGATCTGCACGGACTGAAGATGCGCTCGCCCGATACGCCCATCTATATCGAATGCTGGCAGGCGCTCGGCGCCACGCCCGTCGCCGTCAATTTCAATAAGATCTACGAGTCGCTGAAGACCGGCCAGGCCGACGCGCAGGATAATCCACTGAACGTGGTGGAACTGCTGAAGCTCTACGAAGTGCAGAAGTACATCAGCCTCACCAACCACATCTGGTCCGGCTTCAATCTCATCGCCAACCTGAAAATGTGGCAGCGCTTTCCGACCGATGTGCAGCGCGTGATCCAGCGCAATGCGGAGAAGTACGTTAAGCTGCAGCGCAGCGATACGGACACCATGAACCACGATCTCGCCCCGCGGCTGGTTCAGCGCGGCATGATGATCAATTCGCCGGACGCCGCCGGTTTCCGCGCCCGCCTCGGCTCCTACTACGCGCGCTGGAAAGAGACCATCGGCCCCAAGGCCTGGGCGCTGCTCGAAGGCCACGTCGGCAAGATGGGCTAAGCTTTTCTTGAATCGTTTCGAATCACGAGACTAGAGTCTCGCGTCTCGCGCCGTTGTTTCTGTAGCTCAGGTCGCGCCTGCGCTCGGCGCGGCAGCGCACGTAAGAAAGAAGTCGGCGGGAGACCTGAGGTTTCTTCGCTCTCCGGCTTTTTCCGGCCCGGCCTCAGGCGCGGAACGCCCGCGTGCCTCCCGGCAGCGCGCTCGTTCCGCCGTCGACCACGACCTCCTGCCCCTGCACGTACGACGAATCGCTCGAGGCCAGGAACAGCACGGCGCGCGCCATCTCTTCCGCCTCGCCCCAGCGCTCGAGCGGCACGATGCGCGGCAGCCGCTCATTCACCGCCGCGATCTGTTCCGGCGTGCGCGTGCGCTCCCACAGCGGCGTGCGCGTGTATCCCGGCGTCACCACGTTCACGCGAATCCCGCGCGGGCTCAGCTCCGCCGCCAGGCACTGCGCCATCGTTCGCACCGCCGCCTTGCTGCCCGCGTAAGCCGAATATCCGGGCGCGCCGATTTTGCTGGTCAGCGAACCCACCAGCACGATCGTCGCGCCGTCGCTCAAGAGCGGCAGCGCTCCCTGCACCGTGAAGAACACGGAAGTAAAGTTGAGCTGCACCTGCTTCTCGAACTCGGCCACTTCGGTTTTCCCCAGCGGCGTGGGAGCGGAATATCCCGCGCAGGCCACTAGCACGTCCAGCACTGCGAAGCGCCGCTTCACCTCCGCGAACATGCGCTCACGCTCCGCCGCGTCGGTAACGTCGGCGCGTACCGCAAAGCCTTCCACGCCGAATTCGTCCGCCGCGCGCCACAGCGTCTCCTCGTTCCGTCCCACGATGGCCGACTGCGCGCCCTCTTCGATGAAGAGTCGGGCCGTGGCCAGCCCGATGCCGCTATTGCCTCCGGTAATCAGCGCGAATTTTCCGTCAAGTTTTCCCATGCCCGTGTCACTCCTCGTCTTCCGCTGCGCCCTGTGCGCCGCAAGCAGCGCCCCCAGAGTAACGCGGCCTGCCCGATTCCCGGAAGCCGTCGCGACTCTTCGGAACTTTGTTCCGCGTCCTTGGCAAGGCTGGGCGCTCGCGCTTATACTCTCGGGCTGCTGTTGAACTCGGCGCCTCGGCTTTGTGGCGCGCAGGTGGAACGCAAATTGGTCGTCTTGGGTCACTGCCAACCGAATCGGCTGTTCCGCCTCCGCTCCCCGCAAGGCTTTACTTGACTACCTGCCTAATGGCGCCGGGCGGCCGCCTCAGATTCACCGCCACAATCTAGCAATGCCTATCCGGATAGCCTTCGGGCAATCCGAGCAGACCGCTTGCTGGAAACTCCTACTTCGCTATCGAAGTTCTCTGGCGAAGTTCTTTCTTGGTTCTTGAACTTCTCTCTTGAACTGCGGCTTGAGCCGCGGAGGACATGAGGACATATGGCGGACGTTCAGTCTCTGTTAGTGGCAAACGAAAAACTGTCTCGGGAAGTTCTGGGTCCTGGAGCCGACCAGATCGACCAGGCGCGCCGGTTCCCGCGCGAGAACATTGCGGCTCTGGGCCAAGCTGGCGTGCTCGGCCTGCTTGTTCCGGCTCAATTTGGCGGCGCCGGCGCGAGCCTGGGAGAGATGTCGCGGGTGCTGGACACGCAGGCCCAGGCGTGCGCGTCTACCGCGATGGTCACGCTGATGCACTATTGCGCCACAGCGGTGATCGCCGCGAAAGGCAGCGACGAGCTGAAGCAAGAGTTGCTGCCATCTATCGCGCGTGGCGGGCATCTCAGCACGCTGGCCTTTAGCGAGGCTGGCTCCGGAGGACACTTCTACGCCCCTGTGAGCGAAGTGCGCCAAAAACGGCTGAGCGCAAGCAAGAGCTTCGTGACCAGCGCGGGCGAGGCGGATAGCTTCGTCGTCTCGGCTCGGAAAGCGGGCGCGGCGGGTCCTACGGAGTCTAATCTCTACCTAATTTCCAAGGGCACCGTCGGCGTGGCTGTGCTGGGGCGTTTCGAAGGACTGGGCCTGGCAGGGAACGACAGTGCTCCGATGACGCTCACTAACGTCTCCGTCGGGGACGAAAAGCGCCTGGGCCCCGAGGGCAGCGGATTTCAATCCATGCTCGAAGTTGTTCTGCCGCACTTTCAGATCGGCGTGGCATCCGTTTCAGTGGGCATCGCTACGGCGGCGTTCCAGACGATCGTCGCGCACGTGGGATCCAGAAAATATGAACACGCTGCTGGCGCCGCGCTGGCATCGATTCCGCGCGTGCAATTCCTGGTGGCCGAGATGGCGCTGGAACTGAACTCGGCGCGCGCTTATCTGGGCGAAACGATCAGAAAAGCTCTTGCCGGCGATCCGGCGGCGATGCTGGACGTGCTGGGCGCGAAAGTGAAAGCGGCGGACGCATGTCTGAACGTGGTTTCGCGGGCCATGACCCTGGGCGGCGGATGGGCCTTCGGACGCCGAGGCGGCCTGGAGCGAAACTTCCGGGACGCGCAGGCGGCCGCGGTGATGGCGCCGTCGAGCGATGTGTTGAAGGATTTCATGGGCAAGGCTTGCCTGGGCTTGCCGTTGTTCTAGCTAGAGACTGGAGGAGGAGTCATGACCGGCACATCTCGCAGCAAGGCGTTGCGTATTGGCGCCGTGGCCTACGATCCCAAAGTCGTGACCATCTGGGAGGGCTTCAAGGATTATTTCGCGGCGCGCGGCGTGGAGATCGACTTCGTCCTCTACTCCACATACGACGCGCAGGTGGACGCGAACCTGAGCGGCGAAATCGACGTGGCCTGGAATTCGCCGCTGGCCTGGGTGAAGAGCCAGATCGTCAGCGGCGACGGTTGCCGCGCGATTGCCATGCGCGATTCGGACCGCGACTTGACCACCAAGATTCTGGTGGGCACAAATTCCAAACTGACCTCGCTCGCCGATCTCAAGGGCAAGACCGTGGCGGTGGGCGCTTCGGATTCGCCGCAGGCGACTCTGATTCCACTGGGAATGATCGCCGACGCCGGCCTCGATCCGGGCCGCGACTTTCGCGTCTCCTACAACGACGTAATGGTCGGCAAGCACGGCGATCACGTGGGGGGCGAACGCGAAGCTGCCAAGGCTCTGGCGGCGGGCCTGGCCGACGCCGCGTGCGTCCTGGATGCCAACTATCCGGTGTTCATCAACGAGGGTACGCTCGATCCGGGGACCACGCGGGTGCTGGCCACGACGCCTCCTTTCGATCACTGCAACTTTACGGTGCGCGCCGACCGAGCAGACAAGCGGGTACAGGCGTTCGTCGATACTCTGCTGGCCATGTCGTTTCAGGATCCGAAGGTGCGCGTGCTGATGGAACTCGAAGGGCTGAAGCAGTGGCTGCCCGCGCGCACCACGGGCTACGCGCAACTCGAGAAAGCGGTGCACCGCTTCAATTTTTATGGCTCCGCCGCTTCCATAGCGGGTAACTGAGGAGTTCGCTTAAGTAGCCGAATCCGCCATGCCCGATTCCACACCCAAACAGCAGCTTGATCTCGAAGACTTGGCGCTGCACGAAGGCGCCACGGTCCTCTTGCGCCGTGCGCTGGCGCAATTGCGCGCAGGGGATTGGTTCGAAGTTCGCGGGGATTCGCCCCAGCTTGCCGAGCAGTTGGCGGCATGGTGCCGGAAAGAAGGTCATCACTGCGAGCCCAAGCTGGGTGTGGCCGGAGTGTACCGCATACAATCGGGCGGACTCGCGCCGTCCATCGCCACGTCTCGCATGCAGATTGCCGAAACGGCCGATCCGGCTTGGGGCTTGGCTCCTCGCGGCGCGCGCGTCGAAAGCGGCGGACCCGACTTCGGCTTCACGCTGCGCGAGAAACGCGACGTGTGGGCAAGGGAGTTGAATGCGATTTACGGCCAGGCAACCGCGAATCAGTGGTCGGTGGGGCGAGACGTCCCGTGGGAAAAGCTTCCCAAGCTGCCCACGGAGGTCGAAAACGCGGTCGCCCAAATTATGACCTTTCTCACGGAGAACGAGTTTGCGGCTTTATACGTGCCTGCGCGATTCATTCCCCGCATTCACCCTCATTACCGCGAGGTGGTAGAAGTGCTTGCCATGCAAGTGGTGGACGAGGCGCGGCACGCGGAAGCGTTCACTCGCCGGGCTGAAGCCGGCGGCGCGGGACTGGGCACGACCGCCGTCAGCGGGCAGCTTTCGCTGAAGACGCTTCTCGAGGAGCCCGACTTCACCACCGCCACATTTCTTCTGTGCGTGATGGGCGAAGGAACCTTCCTCACGCTTCTGAAGTTCCTGGCCGAACACGCGCCCGACCCGGTTACCGCCGCGCTCGCGCTCTTGGCGCACCGGGACGAGGCGCGGCACGTGGCGTTTGGCGTTGAGCACACGCGCTACGTCTTCGAGCGCGAGCCGGAAACACGCCTTTCGATGACCGCCGCGGTCGAGCGACGCAGCCAGATGCTGGCGTCAATCTCGGGCCTCAGCCCTTACGTTCACGACGCGCTGGTGATTTACGCGGGGGGCGGCGTTGCGGTGGAACAAATTCGCAAGGGCGCGCGCCACGTGGCCGAGCTTCAGCGCGAGATGGATCGCACGCGCCGGGAGCGCTTGCAATCGCTGGGCTTTGAGCCAGCGGCCGCGTTTCAGATGTCCGCGTATCACACCAAGAACTTCATGTGACGCCCTCGAACCCGCCTGGGCTTCCTTGAGGCGTGGCTTGGCCCGTGGGTGCACGTTGACCCGGCATTTGGGGTTGCAGTAGTCTTGGGTCTCCGCCGGCGAGAAGTTTCGAGCGGCGCGGTATACCCCGTAAGCCACGCAATTGCCATGAACCAATTCGAGCACAATTCAAGTCCAAGATTCGTCTTGCGAAAGGAGTGTCATGCCCAAGAAAGTCGATCCACTCAATAAAAAACAGTACGGTGCGGTAACGGCAATGCTCACGGTGGCCGACGTGAAAGCGGCGGCCAACTTTTATCAGAAGGCGTTCGGCTTCACCAAACGGTCCATGATGAATGGACCGGACGGGAAGGCGATCCATGCCGAATTGACGCTGCGCGGCACGACGCTGATGCTGAATCCGGAATCGCCGCAGATGGGTGCGCGCGGAGCGAAGGCGCTGGGCGCATCGCCGACGACTCTGTATCTATTGACGGAGAGCGTGGACAAGGCAGTGGCCAAGGCCACAAAACTGGGCGCAACGCTCAAGGGCGAGGTGGCGGATATGTTTTGGGGCGACCGCACGGGAACAGTGGTCGATCCGGAGGGCTACATGTGGATGGTCTCTACACACATTGCCGAACCCACACCGAAAGAGATGCAACTGAAGATGAAGGAACAGATGACGCAAATGGCCAGCCAGCAAGCGGCCCGGGCGGCGAGCGGGTCCTAACCACCCCAACACACGCAAGACCGGCGTGTGTCGGGGCGCCCGGACTAGGTTCGGGATGCTACGCGGAAGCGGGGCCGTGCGCCTTTAGGAACGAATGGATCTGGCGCACGGCCAGAGGAATGCGCTCCTTGGGTTCCTTCCACGGGAACATGCTCACTTCGGCCTTGGGCGCGAGCATGGCGGACTCCATGGCGACCTTGTAAGGATGCGCCGGAATATCGTCGGGCAGGATCAGCACCGGCGTCTGGCAGTTGCGCACGAAATCGCGCGTGACGGTGAAGACGAAGTCGTTGCCGTTGCGGTACATGTTGGTGAGATATTTCTGGATCATGTCCATGGTGATGTCCGGCCGGCGCTTGACCAAATCCGGTCCCCAGCCGGTCATGCTGCCGTCGTACATCAGCGTGGGCATCTCCGGGCGAAAGCCGACGGGCTGGGCGAGCACGGCGGCGACCACGCGATTGGGCACGCGCTTGATCAGGTTCCAGATGAATGGGCCGCCGATGCAGAAGCCCATCACCACAAATTTATCGACGCCGAGGTGATCCAGCACGGCGAGCTGGTCGTCGGTGTGTGAATCCCAGGGCCGGTCGATATCGAGCGGGCCGGAGGATTGGCCGGGATTTGCGTTGCGCAGGTCCGAGGCGATGCAGCGATACTCGCCCTTGAACTCCTCGATGGAGTTAAAGGGGTTGGCCAAGCCGGCGATCACTGAGTTCAATCCGCCGCCAGGAATCAGCAACAGCGGGAAGCCCGAACCGGTCTCCTCATAGTGGATGCGAACGGGACCTTTTTCGTAGAAGGACATGGCGCCTGCTCCTTTCCCTGCCTGTTTGCCAAAGAGCGCCTGCGCGGCGGCCATCGCGGTGGCGGCGGCGCCGGTTTCCAGTAGTTTGCGTCTGGTGGGATCCATGGTCGGCGACCTCCTGGTCATTATGGCTTCGTTATTGTGGCTTGGTCATTGCTGTGGCGGTGCGATTGGACAGCACCCGTTTCCCAGAGAAATCGGTAAGTCTTCCGCAATACGTGATGCGCAATCTTATAGCACAGGTTCTTTTGGCGATGAAGAGGGCGTCCCAGTGGAGCGCCGGTGCCACAATAGGAAAAAGCTAGCCGCTGGTCTGTTAGCCTCAGAGGGAATGGACGATGCTGTACTATAGGCGTATTGCTGGGCTTACGAATTAGGGATGCTCGAACGTTGAAGTTGAAGAGGATGACAGCATGAAAAAGAAAGAGAAAGAAACGGCGATTCGGCGACGGGAGTTCATCAAGCTGGGCGCGGGTGCTGCCGGCGCCGCGACCTTGGGTACGGCGATCGCCACGCTTGGGGCGGAGTCATCATCTGCGCAAACGGCTCCGTCGCAGGCGGCGTCAACGGCGGCATCGCAGGGAGTTCCGTGGTGGGCGGCGCGGCCGGAGAATGGAAAAGTGGGGCCGCCGGCGGCGATTGACATGCACTCGCACTGGTCTCCGGAGCCTTACGCGAAGGCTCTAGCCGATATTACCGGGCAGCCTGACGCCAATCCTTTTCCGCTGAATTACGATCTGGACAAGCGGCGTCAGTGGATGGACGAGCATGGCGACCTGATGCACTGCCTGACGCTCTCCGGGCAGATGCCTTGGCAGAGAGTTACCGCGCAGCAGGGCGCGCATCTCGCGCAAGTCATCAACGACACGGGCATTCAGGTTCACCAGAAATATCCGGACCGCTTTGTCGTCGGCGTAGAATTGCCGATTCTCGATCCCGAACTGGCGCTGAAGGAGCTGAACCGCGTGGCGGGGCAGCCTGGCGTGCGCGCGGTGCATCTGCCGGACTCCATCGAACGGCGCGACTACATATTCGATCCACGATTTGCGCCGGTGCTGGCGCGCATTGAGGCACTGAAGCTGCCGATCATTTTTCACCAGATGGATGGCGTGGCCAACAATTACGGCGGCAGCAGGACGGTTGGTCCGCCGGATATGGCCGCCTGTATCGACGCTCCCATCGAGCACACTTTTCTGGCGGCCAAGCTGATCTATACCGGCACGCTGGATAAATATCCCAACCTGCAAATGGTGTTGCCGCATGCGGGCGGGGCGTTCCCTTATCTTGTGGGCCGCGTCGACCATTTCCTCTTTCATATGGCGAACCACGTCACGATTCAACACCCTGTCCGCGACTACTTGCGACGATTTCATTACGACTATCTGATCTACTATCCGGAAGCGTTTCGTTTCCTGATGGTGATGGTGGGACCGGACCGCATCGTGGTGGGCACGGATAACTTCGCCGCCAAGGACGTGGAGTATCCCACCGCCGTCCTGGACCAATTCAAACTTCCGGCCGCCGACCGCGAACGCATCCTGAAGGGGAATGCAAAGAGGCTGCTAGGTATATAAGCTTCTTGCCAACTCCGGGCGGCCGCGGTTCGAAGCGTCAGGCGGCGCGCGCTGGAGACGCCGCTTGCGGACGGCTCTCCAGGCCGACGACCTCTCTCCAGTACAAATAGGCGAAGACCACCGCCGCGCCAACTTGCGCGCCGAGGGCCAGCAGCCACATTCCTCCCGCCGCGTCCCACTGCGCTTCGCTCCACTGGCGCAGAAGCGGAAACGGCACCAGGCAGGCCGCGAAAGCGGCGTCCGAATTCGTGGCAGTCAGCGCGCTGCGAAACACAATTGACGTCGACAGATAGAAAACGCCTAAGTAGAGGAAGGCCTTGCTGAGCGAGGAACGCACTGGCCGAATCTTCATCCACTGCAAATAGGAGAGGTCACGCGTCATCCAGGCCGCAAAGTAGAGCACCAGAAAAAGGCTGCGAGCGGCGTTTGCGTCCGTCCCTAAGGGGGAGTACCGCTCTGTAAGAATGACGATGACAATCTCAGCGAACGCCGCGGCAATCGCGAACGAGCCGATGGGGCCCAGCCACCGCACGCCCCCGGATAACGCTCCGGTTGCTTCGCGCAATCCGCGCCGAACCAGTTCGCGGCTTCGCAGCACGCCGATGCCAACGGCATAAAAGAAGGCGACTGCCATGAGAAGCAAGGCGTTTTCGACGGTGGGATTACCGCGGGCCGCGGTCCTCCAGGGATAAAATCCGATCCAGACAAAGTTGCAGTAGGCGGCGAATCCCAAGCCCTCCCAGACGCTAAAGAGCTGCATTGCTTCCAGGCCGAGCTTGATATTGCGGACCACGGCCAGCATCAACCAGGCCGCGAAACCTAACTCCAAACAAGCCCACAGGAGCGTGGGCGGAAAGGCGATCCCATAAAAAGGCAACGCGGTCGTCCGTCCGGCGTTTTGTACGGAAGTGGTTGGGCTCACGGAAAAAAGCACTCCGATGAGCGGGACGAGTTGGAACAGCATCAGGAGGAGGAGACCGCTGGACATTCCTCCCTTGTCCGAAATCGTGGAGATCATCAGCGCGAAGGAGTGGATCACCAGCGCTCCCGTGAATAGCAAAACGTAGCTTCGCGCCACAAAGTCCACCGCGACGCTGCCTGAGCCAACAGCCGAGAGGACCGCCGGAGGAACCAGACAGATTGTGACGAAATACGCCAGCGCCGGCGCGCCGAAGAGTTTGCCGATGGCCAGCTCGAGCGGGGAGAGGCGCGTGATCCGCTGGTAATCGAAGGTGTTCAATTCGCGCTCGCGCCGCACCGCGCGCCAGCAGGAGATGGCTCCGCCCAGCGTCAGCGTGATTCCTTGAGACCACAGGATTGCCATTAGATAGAGAGTGATGAAACGGGAGCCGCCCGCGGGCCTGTTTTGCGTCAGGGAGGGAAGCACGATCAGCGCAAAGACCGCGGTGATGATTGTTGCGGTAACCAGGCGCTTGGGACTCAGCTCGATGCGGAAGTTGCGCCGCAGCTCCGGATTGTTGAGGAAAAGCGCGCTCACATCACTTCTCCCTGGGCGATCCGGCTGTAGGCTTCCTCGAGCGTGAAACTCGGCTGTTCGACGGCCAGGAGCGGCGCGCCGGCCGTGACCAGCGCTTTGACCAGTTCGGTGAACTCGGCGTCGCTGCCCGCGAACTCGAATAGCGCTCCCGATCCTGACGCCGTCACGCGGCTTACGCCCGTTCTTGCGGCCAGCCAGGAGTCCAGCGCGAAACCTGGCGCGGAGAGCCGTACCCGAACCACGCGCGGCAGGGCAGCCGCTCCGGCCTGCTGGCCGGGCTGCTGCAGGATCTCTTCGATCTTGCCCACGCGGATCAAGCGGCCCTTTTCGAGGATGCCGATGGAGGTGCAAATCTCCTCGAGATCGGGAAGGATGTGGGAGGTAATCACAATGGTGCAGCCGCGTTCCTGAAAGCCGCGCAGCAACTGCTTCAGTTCATGCCGGGCTTTGGGATCGAGTCCGGCCGCGGGCTCGTCGAGAACCAGCAGCGGCGGATTGTGAATCACCGCGCGGGCGATGCCCAGCCGCTGCTTCATGCCTCGCGACAAGCCGCCAATCGCGGCGTCCCGCTTGCTTTCCAGGCCGACGCGCGTCACCACTTCCAAGATGCGCCCGGGAATCGAGGCCGGCTCGAGTTTGTAGGCGCCGGCGAAATATTCGAGATACTGGTAGACGGTGAGCTCGTCGTAAAGCGAGAAAAAATCGGCGAGGTAGCCGATGTACTTTTGGGCTTCTTCGCGATCGCGCTCCACGTCGACGCCGTTGACGAGCACGCGGCCGGACGTGGGCAGCAGCAAGCCGCAGATCATTTTGAGGGCCGTGGATTTGCCCGCGCCGTTCGGTCCCACCAGCCCGAATACCTCTCCCGCAGTCACTTCGAGATTCAGGCGGTCCGCGGCCAGAACGCGGCGTGCCGCGTCGCCATCGGCGTCGTACTCCCGGGTGAGATCGACGAGTTTGAGCATGAGGAGCGCTCACCAGTGTTTCTCGCGGATACTATCCGGTCAATAGCCCTCCGGGAGTGGCAACATCTAAGAGTCATTGCTGGAATGGCGCACTTCCATCGCTCCGGGAGTCGAGGATGTTCTCTAAGCGAAAGCGCCGCTGGAGAAAAGCTTTAAGGTAGGACGGCAGCGCGCTGAGCCAGGAGAAATTGCGCACGGCCGCTGGGCGTGGCGGTTTGCTCGGCGGAAGCCTGCTTCAAAGGAGCGCCGGCGTACTCCTGGTAGGAGTAGGTTGCGTGGCCATCGGGCAGGGCGCCAACGGTGAGGAGTTCCACGGAACTCACGCGAGCGGGAATCTTCGCGCCATACCAGCGCGGGTCGTTCTGCTGCGTCCAGGTGACTAGGGCGAGCACCGAGCCGTCAGGATAGTTGTGGTCCGAGTGCGCTCTGGCGTAGTCCACGGCTAAATCGTTGCCGTAGAGAGTGGACATGGTCGAGGAGGTTCTGTCGGCCATGGAGGTAATGACTCTCCAGGGTAGCGGATTCATGGGAAGGTCGCCGGGAAGAGAGGCGTTTTGATTCAGAGTTGGCGCGGCGGCCGATGGACGGCCGGAGCATCCCAAAAGGCCGAGCGAGCAAACCAGCGCCAGCAGATGGAGGTGCCTTCGTTGCGCGGGAAGCTTCATTGCCGGCCCCCAATCTGGCCTTGAATGGGCTCGGTAAAAACATAGTCGGAGTCGCGCACCGGCCTATGGCAGCCGACGCATTCTTGCGCGAAGTCCGCATCCTTGCCGTAGGGCTTCAGGTCTGCGCCACGCCAGCGCGCAAATCCCCAGCCAAGCGTCCCCGCGTACTTCTTGATGTCGCGAATCATGAACTCCACCTGAAAGAACGCTCCCGCGCGAACCAAACCTTTGTCGTCGGCCTCTTGATACCAGGCAATCTTGGCGAAGGCGGCGCCGTCCGGCCAGGGATTGATGTGGTTTTCGGCGATAGCTTGCACGGCGACGTCGTTGCCGAGAATTTGTCTGAGGGTGTTGTTGTCCCCGCGCACCGTGCTGCTGATGGCTTGCCAATTTTTGTAGTCGGGCAGAAAGGCGATGCCGTTGGGCGCCGGGGAGACGGCCGGCGTGGAGTTTGCCTGGCGAATCCAACCCGCGTACTGCGCGTCAGCCGCGGCAATCTCCTGCGGGGTGGCCGGCGCGTTGGATTCAAGCGAAGTGAGGTATGCCTTCAAGATGTTCAATCGCTCGGGCGTGATCGCGGACTCCGGGTGAGCCAACTTGTAATCGGGCAGCGGCATAGCGCCTAGCTCGATCTGGCTCACGGATTCGAAGAGAAATCCGTTCTGTTGCGCGGGAGGCAGGCTGCCGATTTCGGAGAAATTCAGGTGGCTTCGTCCTTTCCTTACATCCTCGACGACCAGCCAATAGGCGGGGACCGGCCAATCGAACCAGGACAACTTTGTTTCGTTGGAATGGCAGTTGTAGCAGGAGGTTCTCAGTATCTGCTTCACCTGCGGGGGCGCGGCGATCTCAGCGCTGACCGCAGGATTGGTAAATCGGGGGCGCTCAAACTGAGCGCCGGCTGCGGCGATCAGCAGGAGAGCGAAGAGCCACAGGAACACTCGATGACGCGAGGATGAGTTGGCGGCGATTTTGCCCCCTTTTAAGGACAGGGCTCCCGAGGGTGGCTTACTGGCGTTTGGATGCGGGGAGAGCCGAGCCGGTCACGATTTGTGCGAGGCCCGATCGCTTCCTGGCGGAGGGGCGGCGCCGCTCAGGCTGGCGCAGGTCCTGCGGGCGGCGTTGCAACTGGGGCAGCGGGAGCGCCCGGATGTCCATGACGGCGGTTGAGCCAGGTAAGGATCAACGCGCCAATGCCGATGGTCCAGGCGAGGTACTCGGCGAGAAAGCCGAGGACGGCCAGCGTGCCGCCAATCACCATGCCGAACGCCACGCCGCCGACGAGCGCACAGAGTCTGGCGATGAGCGTGACGCCGAGAACGGCCAGGACGCCGAGAGCGACCGAGAGATAGGGGCTTCGGCCGATTCCGATGCGCTGGCTTACAAACCGGCCAACCACGCAAGCCACTCCGGTGAAACCGATGATCATGAGCACGACGGCCAGCGCGATGCCGAACGGTATCAGGAGCAGCAGCGGAATGCCGACGATGGAGACAGCGAGAACCACAACGGTGACAAAAACGAGGGGCACGAAGAGCACTTCCGCCAGCAATCCGGTAAAGCCGGAGCGGAGCGGCTCGCTTGCGGTTCGCTCCGCGATAGCGTCGATGAAACGGCCGCCGAGGACCACGACGATCAGCCCGAATAGGATGAGCAGCGTCGTGCGCAAAAGGGTGCCGAAGAAACCGCCCACGCGCGCGAAAAGATTGCGGACAGGAAAACGACGCGGCGGCCGCTGCGGAAAGGCGAATTGTGAACCGAAGCCGACGTTATTGATTTTGCCATCAATGCGCGAGCCAGCCTCGCGGTTCAAGGCGCCGCCGATGACGGCGACATCTTGCCCTACGACAGCTTCCGGGCCGAGATTCAGCGAGCCTCCGATAACGGTGACGTCCCGAGTGACCTCGCCATCGATATCGGCCGAGCCGCCGATGGCGACGACGTCACCTTCGACGACTTCGTCGCGTGCAACGTTGACCTTGCCTCCGAAGCGAACTACGTCACCATGGTTTATCTGGCTTCGTGGTGTGGCGGCTTCCGCCTGATTGCTATTCTCCTGCGTGTCCGAGTGGGGAGCGGCGGAGTCCAAGCGAGCCAAATCGCGCTGCGCGGCGGGGTCCAGGTAAGTCACTCGGAAAATGAGGTCGGCGTCCTTGCCGAGGCGCTGCCGGGCCTCACGCGCGGGGAGCGCTGTGCCGTTGATGGAGACGCTTCCATCGCGAATCTCGATGATTTTGATATCGGCGTTGCGTTGAATGGGGACGAGAGCCAGTTCGTCCTGCAATGCGACGATGTTGTAATGCGCGCGGAGTTCCTGGCGCAGGCTGGCAACATTGGGCCCGTTGGGCGAGGACTGGCCGTGCAGGAGCATGGCCACGCCGAGCGCAAACAATCCCGCGCAAGCGATCAATGCATATTTCCGTCGTGAAGGCGTCATTTTCGTGGTCTTCCTTATTAAATTAAGGTCTCTTCAGGCCTTTTCTTCTTCTGCCTCGGTTGGCCGTCGCAGCTCTTGGCCCAGCAAGCGGTGCAGCGCATACAGGGCCAGCAGGGCGATCACTTCGAATGCAGCGATAGAGGCCGATGCGGAGGGAGAGGCAATGGCGTCGCCGACTGCCGTTCCAACCCGCTCCGCGATGGACCACCACGCGGCTCCCGCGCTCGCAGACGTCAGCAGCCATACCAAGGCTTGCGAGAAGGCCACGGCAACGCGCGCGGCGAGAGCCGTCGCCGGTCCGGCGAGTTCGTAGATCGAGCCAGCGCCCGCCACGAGGATCGTCAGAGCGACCGCAATATACGCAAGGCGCGTCACACGGCGGCGACGACTGCGGGCCTGCCAGGCGGCGTGCACGGCGCGATCCACGAAGGCGGCGGAGGGCTCGACCGAGGTGATTTCGGCCATGAGGCTCGCGAACATGCTCTCGGCCAGGTTGTCGTCCCCGCTCTGTTCGGCGCGCAGCCAGTGGGGTTTGTCCGGCATCGGTGTTGCCATCCTCGGATAAAGGGTCCTGCTTACTCTACGGAGTTTGCACCTTCCAGGTTTCAGCCCGCACCCGTTTTTCGAGCACTACTCGCGGCGGGGGCAGCGGCCCCGGCCCATCCCTGAGCCGCCCATCCCTGAGCTGAAAGAAGCGAGGCCAGTTCCTTGCGAGCCCGGAACAGATAAGTCTTTACCGTTCCGACCGGCAGGCTCATAGCCTCCGCGATCTCCTCCACGGACAGATCTTCGCGATAGCGCAGCACCACGGCTTCGCGATATTCGGGCCGGATGCGCGCCAGACAGATGTCCAGGGCATGGGCGAGTGCCGATTGCTCGGCCTGGGTATCCGGCGACGCTCCCATCGGTGTGGCGTCCGCGACCGCATGGCCGGCGTCTGCCAGATCGTCGAGGGAGAGAGCGGGAGGCCGCTTGCGCCGAAGATAATCAATGGTCACGTTGTGCAGGATTTGAAAGAACCAACTGGCGAAGCGGCGTCGTTCGTCGTAGGTGGAGAGATGCTCGAAAGCGTGCGCGAACGCCTCTTGGGCGAGATCTTCCGCCAGCGCACGATCCTGGACCATGCGCGCCGCAAGATTCACGGCGGGCCTGGCGTAGCGGTTCACGAGGTCGCGATAAGCCGACTGCGATCCAGCCAGCGCCTGGCGCACCAGTTCAGCGTCACTCGAGGTCACTGGCGGCGTCACTGGCATTCTATACGGGATGAGGAAGAGTTCGGTTTCGGTACTTGGTCTGGCCCGCGTCTCCCTCTGCAAGGCGTCTGCCGCGCCGAGGCCGGGCATGGTGTGTCCTTTTGGAACATGTTGCGGACCAGTTAATTGACCGGCCTCTTTCGCGGACGTTAGTCTGAAAACAGTCGCGCCACTTCTGAGCGCGAGGCAATCGTTCGGTAAGAGGAACATCGTGAAGTACTCCATAAACGTATTAGCCCGCGGCCTGGCGGCGGCTCTTTTGGCTACGAGTCTGGCGGTTTGCGCCGGAGCGCAGCAGGGGAGTTGGGACGAGCTGAACGCGCGCGTTGATGGGTTTTACCACCAGGGCAAATTTACAGAAGCGGTTTCGGCGGCTCGGGAACTGCTGCGTTTCGCCGAAGCGAATTACGGCGCGACCACTCCGAACGTGGCGGCGTGCCTGAACAAGCTGGCCGTCCTCTATGAGGAACAGGGAGATTACGCCGAGGCTGCGCCGCTGTTTCAGCGGGCGCTGGAGATTCGCGAAACTTCCGACAAGGACAACCCGGAGGTCGCCACCAGCCTGAATAATCTCGGCGCACTCTATGCGGACCAGGGCCAGTACGAGCAGGCCGAGCCGCTCTATCAGCGGGCGCTGGCGATTCGCGAAAAATCGCTTGGCCGCGACAATCCCGATCTGGCCACCAGCCTCAACAATCTGGCGGTGCTCTACGACCTGGAAGGACGCGAAGTGGAAGCCCTGCCGCTCTATGAGCGCGCTCTGGCCATCCGCGAGCGCGTGTCCGCCCCCGACGATCCCGACGTGGCCAAGAGCTTGCAGGACCTGGCGGGAGACTATCGCGAGCAGCAGCGTTACGAGGAGGCTGAGCCGCTGTATCGCCGGGTGCTGGCGATCATCGACGAAAAATCCCCGGAGGAAAAAGGCGGCGACGACCAGGACGATCTCGCGGCCACGCTCGACGACCTCGGGACGGTGTACATGGGAGAAGGGAAGTACGCGGAGGCGGAGCCCATCTATAAGCGAGCCGAGGCGCTGGCCAAACAGAATTTCTCCAGGGATCCGCTGGCAGCCACGATCTACGCCGATTCCGCGCGCCTGGACGAGGCCGAGGGCCATTACGATAAGGCCGAGCCGCTCGATCTGCTGGCGCTCGATATCCTGGAACAGAACTATGGAGAGAATGGCGCGGAACTGGCGCCGGTGCTGGGCGGCTTGAGCGAGCTTCTCTATTTGCAGGGGCGCTATGCGGAAGCGGCCACGGCTTTGCAGCGCGATTTGCAGATTCAGGAAAAAGTGCTGGGCGTGAACGATCCTGCGATCGCGTCGATGCTGGACGACTTCTCCGCGCTGCTGCTGAAGACCAACCATACCGCGGAGGCGGCTCAAGCCGAGGAGCGCGCCAAGGCGATTCGCGCCAAGGCGGTATCGGCGCAGGGCAGCGATCCCGCGAACTGAGGTAACTACCCTCGATCCAGCGCCAGCAAGATTCTCTCCAGGTGAAATAGAGCCCGCAGCCTGGAGTTATCTCTCTTTCGTTCGGTCTTGCCTCGTTTCGTTTTTGTGGCCATCGGGGAAGGCTCTGCTGGAGCGGGGCGCGGCGAATGACGGGTGGCGGGCGTCGCTGGCATTTTCCTGCTGCGAATCTAGATCGAATGGGACGGAGTTAGCGCCGAGCCGTTCGCGCGGGGTCTTGTGTTTGTTGACGCCGGATTGCCCGGCGCCGGTTTTATGGTGAAGGTCACGCCTTGTTTGGCATTCTCATTAACGGTGCGATCGAAATCGATCATGCCGATATCCACCGAGTACTCCCCGCCGTCGCTCAGCACGTAATGCAGCTTGCCATCGGCGAGCCAGCAGTTGGTGACCGTGTAAACATCGCCCGTCTTGAGGTAAAGCAGTTCGGACGGGGCTGCGCTATCCGTGGCGTTGGACGCCGGCGAAGGCGGAGAACTTCGAGGATAGGCAGAGTTCGCGGTCGAATCGGCTGGCGTGGATGATGACGAGGAGCCTGCCGGCGGAGCAGCATAAAACGGCAGCTCATTGTTGGCTTGGCCGTCGGGGGACTGATCGGGCTGGAGCTGATCGGGCGGAGGCTGATCGTAAGGAGGCTCCGCGGACGGATCAGGGGGAGCGCTGTAATCGATGCTTGGGGAATCGTAGAAACCGTTCCAATCCCAAAACGGGTCGTACCCATATCCATATCCATAAGCAGGCCATCCCCAGAGACCAAGGCCGAACTAAGGATCCCAACCGCCCCAACCCCAGCCGAATCCCCAACCGCCCCATCCCCACGGGCGGCCGAATCCAAGACCAAAGCCCAACCCGCCGAAGCCGAAATTGTTGAAGCCGAACCCGCCGTAGCCGCCGAAGCCGAAGCGGTTCCCGCCGAAATTGTTGAAGCCGAGGCCGCCGAAGCCGAAGCGATTGCCGTTGGGGCCGAAGTTGTTAAAGCCCGAGCGTCCCCCGTTAAGGCCGCCAAGGCCGAGTCGAGAAGTTCCGCCAGCGGCGCTTGCGAAGCCCGCCGAGCCTGGCCGGGAGGCGGCCAAGCCGGCAGATTCGGCGGAATTGCCGTTGCGCCCGGAGGCCACCGGCGAATTGCCGAAGCCGCGAGCCGTTGAGGCCGCAGCATTGCCGCGCAGGCCGGCGCCAGAGCCGCCAAAGGAATGCCATTGGCCGTCAGCGTTCGCATACGGAGAGCCGGCGCGCGCGCCGGAAGCGTAAGCCCCCGACCTCGCGCTGCTGGCGGCGCTGCCGCGGCCAGCGGAGCCATACGAACGCGCACCGCGGTATGCGGAACCACCGTAGGCAGAGCCTGATCTTCCCGGCGAACCGGCGTACGAACCGCCGCGCGAATAGGAACCGCCGCGCGAAGACGGGGCCGCGCCTCGATAGGCTCCGCCAAAACTGCCACCGCTTCGAAAGCCGCCTCCTCCGAAGCCGCTGCTGCCTCGAAACCCGCCTCCTGAAAAACCGCCGCCCCCGTGGAAGCCACCGCCCCCGCCACCACCGTGGAAGCCACCGCCGCCTCCGCCATGTCCACCTCCGCCGCGTTGAGCGAAAGCGGGGCCGGGCAAGCAGCAGACAGCAAAGGATAAAACTACGTAGAAGACCGTTCGAAGTATGAGCTTGGCCATTTCAGGTCCCTCCGCGAAAGCGCTGAAGACCTGCGGACAGGATCAAGGGGACATTGCGCCTGTCTATATATAAGGATTACCGCCGAAGGGGGAAAGTTGCACCTGCTTTGCGCCCTGCCGCAAGTAATGTAACTTCCCACGGGCGCCCCCGGTCTTGGCAGTATTCCGCTTCTACGATCTTCCGGGTACTGTGCCATGCGGTTTCCTAACGACAGCGGAAGCATGGCGCGACTTCCATACCGGTGCGGGCGAGCAATGGCGTGGTTGGCGCTTACCATGGCCTTGCCGTTCGCCGCATCGCAAGGGCAGACGTTTCTGCCGGTTCCGCTGAACATTTCCAATACAGGACATGCGGTCGTGCCCTCGATAGCGGTGGGGCCGAGCGGGGAGATCGACGCGGCATGGCTCGACGCGGGAGCGATTTTGTTCCGGCGCTCGGTGAATGGCGGGCAGACGTTTTCGTCCACGATTACCGTGGCCACGACGAATCTTCCTTCTCAGGCTGCTCAGGCTTCTCAGGCCGCCCAGCCGCAAATCGCCGTCAATTCCGGCGGCGTTTACGTGGCCTGGGCCGGGGTAAACGCGGCGGCCGGCGGCGATATTTTCTTCAGCAGCGTTGCCAGCGGCGGGACGAATTGGCTTTCGCCGGTGAATGTGTCCAACGGATCGGGGATGGCGGCGGGGAGCAGCGCGCCTGTGCCGCACATGACCGTCGATCCGAGTGGCGGCGTCGATATTGTGTGGGGGCAGAACGGCGCCTATTTCGCGCGTTCGACGAACGGGACGAGTTTCTCCGGCGCCGTGCCGCTCACGACATTGGCGATGGCAAAGGTGAGTCCGCGAATGGCGATCGATTCGCAGGGGCACGTTCTCGTTGTGTGGGAAGACGCCGATCCGAACTATCCAACTTCGAATTGCCCGACGATATGGCTGGGGCGCTCCACCAACGCGGGCGCCAGTTTCCAGAACTATTCCGTTGCCGACACGCTCACGCTGAGCGGCGGCTCGATGGCCACCGGCTGCGCTTCGGACGCGCAGATTGCCGTCGGCGCAAACAATACGATTTGGCTGCTATGGGCCAACGACGATCCGATTCAAGACCTGATCCTCACCTACGCCACCGATAGCGATCCCTTCACCCCACCCGGAAGCTCCAGTTCTTATTTCATCGATCTCTCCGGCACATCGTCGAGCGCGCCCCAATTGGCGATTGACGCGAGCGGCGATATCGACGTGGTGTGGCTCGGAAATTACCAGCAAAACGGCGGGCCCGAGGCCGTCTATTTCAGCCGTTCTACCGATCCGGAAGGTGCAGCGAGCTTTTGCGGGGGCAAGGACTCTTCGTGTAAAAGCCCGCCAATTCTCACCAGTCCTCCGGTCGCGGGACTACCCACGGGATTTCCGCAGATCGTGACGGAGTCAAGCGGGGCGATAGACGTCATCTGGCAGCAGGCCAGCGCGGCGAATCCCAACGGAGCTTACGACATTCTGCTGGCTCGCTCGACGGATGGAGCCACCTTCCAGAAATTCACGATGGATAGCGCACCCCCGGCCGCGGCCAATACCGGGCAGGTCGCGGTGGATCCTAAGGGCAACGTGTATGTGGTGTGGTTGGGGAGTGCTGGCAGCGGGGGAGACGTTCTGATCAACGGCGATTCGCAGGGGATCACGACGCCTCCTCCGTTCAACCTGGCGCAGGTGAGCGCTACGGCGTCGCCGGCGTCTGCGACGATCAGTGTGGGCGGCGCGGCGAGTTTTGCGGTGTCGCTGCAATCGACGAACACGGTACCCGGTTCGGTGACGCTCGAGTGCGGCGGCGCGCCAGCGGGAGTGAGCTGCGCGTTCACGCCCGCGTCGGTCAGCTTGAGCGCGGATGGGAGTGGAGCGGCGACCCTGAACGTGAGCGTTTCGGTGATGCCGGCAGCGACGGCGGCGCTTCCGCGGCCGGGCGGACGCGTCGGCGTAGGTCCGCAAGGCATGGCCGAGGCGCGAGAAGCACGGATGTGGGCCGTTGGGTTCATGGTGTTCGTGATGCTGCTGATCGTTGCGAATTATGCCGCGCGTCACGAGGATTCGCGAATCGGGCGATATGCTCGCGGGCTGGCCTGGAGTTTGGTGCTGGCCGCAGCGGTTACGGCGATGGTCTCTTGCGGCGGATCGACCAGCAGCAGCGGCGGCACCGGCGGTGGCGGAGGCGGAGGCGGAGGCGGCGGAAGCTCCGTGACGTTTCCTCTCGTCGTCCAGGGGCAAGCCAACTCCAGCTCGATGAATCTGCAAACGATTTCGATTACGGTGCCCTAGCGCCGCGGCTCGGGACTCAGCCGCATGAGAGGCCGCGGCGGATACGGCATTCAGGGCACGCCATGTCACGGTTTCCACGTATTTCGCTTTCCGCCGGTTTGCGTGATTCTTCTCAGTGAATCCCAGCTCATTCGCTCAATCCAATCAACGGAACAGCACGCAGGCCAAATGACGCGAACACCCTTGCGGTCGGCGGTGGTCTCGGAGTGGAAATTCGCATTGCGCCAAGGGCTTTTCCGGAGCGCGATCTTGCTGTGCGGCGCGATGGGTCTCCTCGACCTGCCGGCGCGCGCGCAAACCTTTACGCCACCGGCAAACATCGCCGGCGACACGACGGCGTTTTCCCCGGAAGTGGTCGTGGACTCGACGGGCAATCTCGATATCGCCTACCTCGATATGGGCAGCGCTGTTTCCAGCAATAGCTTATGGTTTGTGCGCGGCACCATGAGCGCGGGCGTTTTCCATCCGCTGGCCCCGGCGGTACAAGCGGGCGTGACGGCAGGGAACTCCTTCCGCATGGCGCTGGAGTCGGATTGCACGATCGATTTGGCATTTGCGAACGCGTTTGGCGTGGAGTCCAACGACATACTTTTCGCGCGATCGACCGATTGCGGGAAAACTTTTCAGACCACGAACGTTACCAATAACCCTGTGGGCTCCGAAGTGGGCAATCCGCAATTGGCGGTCCAGAACGGCGTGGCCGAAATCGTTTGGACCACCCAAACGCCGCTGAACCTCACCAGCACGATCTATCACGCGGAACGGCAAGCGAGCGGGACCTTTACCGCGCCGGCGATTTTGGCATCCGGGAAATCGGGCGTCTCCGGCGTTACCGTTCTTGGCGTGCCCGGCACGAGCAATGCGGCGCTGGGCTGGTGCGATATCGACAGCGGCAGCGTGTGGATCGTGAATCCGGTGGCCACTGGGCAGCAGCCCGTGAGTCTCGGCATGGGCCAATCGGCGCTATTCGCGGCCGATCCCGCGGGCAATATCTATGCGGTTTGGGACGACGCCAGCGATAGCTCGGTTTGGTTCAGCCGGTCGAGTGGACCGACCGGCGCGTTCTCGGCGGCGAAGCAAATTTTTCCACCGGCCAGCGGCGCGCAGACGACCGCGCCGCAAATGGCCATCGACAGCAAAGGCAATATCGATCTGCTGGTGTCGGTGGAACAGCGGACGGGATCGGCGGATCGCTCCACGGACACGTTTCAGTTCAGCCTGAGCCGCTCGAGCAACGGTGGGAATAGCTTCTCGACCCCCGTGAGCATCATTACGGTGTCGTGCCCGCTTTGCGGTTCGGGCGCAACGGCGCAGATGGCCGTGGATTCGGCCGGGGATGCCGAAGTGGCCTGGGAGGCGCTGGGCGGCTGGAGTCCGGCGGGCTTTTGGTTCAGCCGCTCGAATGCGCAGGGCGCCTCGTTCTCCGCTCCGGCCGCTATTTCGAGCAGTCCTACGAGAGGCGTGGGAATTGCCACGGACGCGAGCAATCACGTTTTTGTGTCCTGGACCGCGCAAGGTGCGATGCTGACTGAAGGAAGCGCGCCCAGCGATTTTTCGGTGAGCGCGACGCCGACGTCGCTTTCGGCGATGCCGGGAGGTTCGGCGACGGCGCAGGTGACCCTTGTCGCGACGGGCGGCTTCGACGAAGTGGTGACTCTCGGCTGCGGCAATTTGCCCACCGGGGCGGAGTGCTCGTTCAATCCCGCATTGGCCACGCCGACAGCCTCGGGCACAATCGTGACGATCACGGTCACCATTCCTCCCACGCTTCCGCCGGGCGGCTTTCCCTTCACCATCACGGCAACCACTCCCCTCGAGGTGCAAGCGGTGAATATCCAGGAGACCGTCGGCACGGTGACTGGCCAAGTGTCGCCGGCGGCAGTGACGATCCCGGTGGGCGGGACGGCGAGTTTCACGGTCACCATGATGGGCACGAACGGCATCAGCGGGCAATTCCAGCTGGCGTGCAGCGCGCCCACGGCCGTGACGTGCAAGTTCACGCCGAGTTCTTTCTTCTTGCCGGTGAATGGCAGCATGAGTTCAACGCTTACGGCGCAAGTGGCCAACGTTCCCGCTACCGGCATGACGCTGCGGAGTCCGGGCGGTACTTTCCCGATGTTCCCTGCGGCGGACAGCCCGCTCGGGTCGCCGGCGGCAGGGAACATCCTCGCCACTTGGGGGCTTGCGCTTCTGCTGCTGACCGCGCTGGGCGCAGCGTTCGCGCGACGTAGGGACAGATGCGGCTACGCGATGGCGCGGACCATGGCCGCAATAACGGTGACTTTCACGCTGGCGGCGGCGATGATCTCCTGCGGAGGCGCCGTGAACCAGCAGACCGTCGGCTCAAGCGCGGCGGCAGTCGGCAGCCCAAACACGCCGGCCGGCGCCACGTCCGTGACGTTCCCTATGACGGTGGTGGCCCAGTCGGGCGGCAGCGTGGTGACCGTCGGAACGGTCACGGTGACCGTGCCGTAGCGGCGGCGGCATCCTCAGCTAGCCTTATTACCCACCAGAAGGTAGTCTTCGAAACGGGCGCGTGAGCGCACGCTCGAATCCCAGCCAAAAGCCGTGCAGCCCCATGAGCGCCGTCCCCACCAAGGCATGATCGGTATGCGGCGAATCTCCCGCAGCCCCTGAAATCCAGGAGGAACATCGAATAAACTCGACGGTAGAGTCGCGGTTGAAAGATCAGTCACCTGCATGGTGTCGATGCGCGCGCCCTCTCGCGGGGAGCCATCGGGGAGAAATAGCGTGTCGCGCCGAGTTGTGGCTAGTGCAAAGCCTGCCTCGCGCTGGCCGACGAACTTGATAGTGGGATAATCAACTTTTCCGTTGGTGCCTCCAATGAGCACGCCCACTGCCATTAACCCTGGCTGCCGAAGTGGATCGCAAGAAATGGAAGTATCGAGATCGATGTACCACCCATCTGAAACCTGCTCTTGGGGGAGTGAGGCCGCCCCTTCGAGCGGAGTTCTTTTTTCCGTGGTAATCACGTGGCGGGCCGTGTAGCCGAACATCTGCTTGCGCTCGCCGGTGTCGTTGGTAGTGATTTCGATTAACAAGTTCGGCTGAGCGGGCCTCCGCAGTTGCGGTGCTTGCGCGGCACGGGTCTTCAGTTGTTCCGCTCGCGCCTCCTGTTCGGCCTTCAGTTGTTCCGCTCGCGCCTTCTGTTCCTCGGGGGAGAGGGGTTTCGGGATGGGTCTCGAGGCATATTCGCGGTCGTCGAGATTGAGCTGGAAAATCTGGCCGAGATCGCAGCGCGTGATGGTGGCTATTCTAGAGGGTCGAAGGGAAACGGCAGGGCCACCCACCCACAATTGCTGGCGATAGCGCCGTTGCTCCTCGACGCGCCTGCGGCCGGGTTTCAGATAGGTGGTGGTCTCCGTTTGGTAAGGGCCGAAGTTGCGGCTAACCGTGATCTTCAGATCGGGCATGGCTGAAGCGCTCCCCAAAGTGAAATTGAGGCCCAGCAAAAATGCGGCCGCTTTTGGATAACGCGCCACGTACTTCGCTCTCAGCGTTTAGCGAGATGATAACGCGATTGGCGACGGAAGGGGGCAGCTAAAGCATCGTACGGAGACAAACGCCGGCAGTCAGATCCGTCAAGGAGATTCCGCCTGACCGGCGTTCCCTATCCCGAAGTTGTACCTTCGTACAGCTAGGCGATTCACTGGCGCTGCGGCATATTTCCATTCGTCGCATAAACCCCCAAAACCCCCGAATCAAGGCGCCCGGCGACTGACGAGCCGGGCGCCTTGTGTGCGCGGGGCGTGGAGAGCGCCGCGCACCAATGAATCCGAATCGGCCATTCGCTTTGCTGATGATCGCCGCTTTGCTGATCTCCGCCTGCAGCGGCACGACCCGCACAGCGACGACGAGCGCCGCATCTTCTTCGAACGCTGGCGCCAACGGCGGGTCGAGCGCCGGTTCGAGCAATGGCGGCGGCAATGCGGGCGGCTCCGGAGGTTCGTCCTCTGGTTCGTCGGGGGGCTCGCCGGGCGGCGGCAATCCGAGCGCGGCGTGCAGCGCCTTGACCACGGGGCAGGGAGAAAGCCTCAATGGCTTCGTGCCGTTCCCGGCCGACAACGCCTGGAACACGGATATCTCCTCGGCGCCCGTCGATCCGAATTCCACCGCGATCATCAATTTCATCGGTGCGACTGTGCCCGTGCATCCGGACTTCGGCTCCGGGCTCTATAACGGATCGATCATCGGGATTCCTTATCCGGTGGTGGGAGCGCAGCAGGGGCCGGTGCCGATCGACTTCACCGCGTACGGCGATGAGAGCGATCCCGGGCCCATGCCCATACCCTTGAGCGCGGAGATCGAGGGCGATCCGAATCCGGGATCGGGCGACCGGCACGTCCTCGTGATCGACAATAACAATAGCTGGCTCTACGAGCTTTACAACGCGGATCCGCAGGCCGCCGCGTGGGATGCGGGCTCGGCCGCCGTCTGGGACCTGACCGCCGACGAGCAGCGGCCCTACACCTGGACCTCCGCCGACGCGGCTGGGCTGCCCATTTTTTCTGGATTAGTTCGCTACGACGAAGTCGCCGCCGGAGTCATCCAGCACGCGCTGCGGTTCACGCTACAGTCGAGCCAGGCCGCGTTCATTCCGCCCGCATCGCACTGGGCGGCAAATTCCACCAACGCACTGGCCGCGCCCATGGGCATGCGGCTGCGGCTGAAGGCCAGCTTCGACGTGAGCTCCTTTTCGGCAACCAACCAGGTGATCCTCAACGCTCTGAAGAAGTACGGCATGATCATGGCGGACAACGGTTCCTCGATGTACATCAGCGGCGCGCCGGACGATCGTTGGGACAACGACGACCTGCACAATCTGGGCAACGTGACCGCTTCGGACTTCGAGGTGGTGCAGATGAGCCCGATTTACACGGCTTCCAATGTGCCCACGGGCGCTCTTCCAGCGATCGCGAGCTTTACGGCGAGCGCGCAACTGGTGGCGCCGGGGACGCCGGTCACGCTGAGCTGGAACGTGAGCGGCGCGTCGTATTTCGTGGTGTCGCCAGACGTGGGCGCGGTGCGAGGCACGAGCGTGGTGGTTACGCCGGCGCAGTCGACGACCTACACCTTGTATGCGACCAACGCCTTCGGCCGCACCACGGCGTCGGTCAATATCACGGTAAACTGACGCCTCCCGATTCGCCGTTACTACAAATCACCTTCATTCCTTGCCATTCTTCGTCGGACTCGCGGCGTCATGCGCGCGCCCGTTCGCATAGGCGCCGACGATAGGTGATTGACCGGCGTGGCGATCTAACTGAGAATAATCGCCCTATGAGCAATCCTCTTTTGCACAAACGTTTGGCGGTGCTGGGCGCGGGCAAGATGGGCGGCATTCTGCTGCGCGCATTTCTGGATCAGAAGCTGGTGGCGCCGGGGCACGTGTCGGCCACGGTGCGGCACCCGGAGCGCGCCGAGAAACTGGCCAAAGCGCTGGGCGTGCACATCGGCAGCGACAATGCCGCGGCGGTGCGCGGCGCGGACGTGGTGCTGCTGGCGGTGAAGCCCATGCAAATGGCCGAGGTGCTGCAGGAGATCCGCGGCGAGCTGAAGGCCGGGGTGGTGGTGGTCTCGGTGGCGGCTTCGGTGCCCACGAAATTCATCGAGCAGCATCTGGCCAGCCAGGTCGCCGTGGTGCGGGCCATGCCCAATACACCGTGCGCCATCGGCGTCGGGATGACGGGCATCGCCCGCGGCAGCCACGCCACCGCGGCGCACGTGGAGTTGGCCAAGGCCATGTTCGAGGCCGTGGGGCGCGTGGTGGTGCTGGACGAAAAGCATATGGACGCGGTGACCGGCTTATCGGCCAGCGGCGTGGCCTTTGTGTACATTGTGCTGGAGTCGCTCACCGAAGGCGGCGTGAAGGTGGGCTTGCCGCGCGACGTGGCCACGCTGCTCGCGGCGCAGACCATGCAGGGCGCGGCGCGCACCGTGCTTGAGACGGGCGATCATCCCGCGCTGCTGAAGGATGGCGTGACCACGCCGGCGGGCTGCACCATCGACGGCATCATGGAGTTGGAAGACGGCAAAGTTCGCGTGACGCTGATCAAAGCGGTGGTGAAGGCCACCGAGCGCGCCAAGGAGCTGATGTTCGACGCGGTGTAACGGCGGAGCCTAACCTGGCGGCTATATGGAGTTGATTGAGACAATTCCGGCTGATGTTGCTCGCAAGCTTAATTATTACGTTTATGCGTATGTGAACCCTCTCGATAAGGAGATTTTTTACGTTGGCAAGGGTAAGGGCCGACGCGTTCTACGCCACCTGGAAGATCGCGCCGAATCGCGAAAAGTCGCAACAATCAAACAGATTCAGGCGGCCGGAAAGCAGCCTCAGCTGGAAATTCTTGCACATGGCCTTCGGAGCGCTGAAACGGCCCTACAAGTTGAGGCTGCTGTAATTGATGCCCTCGGGCTCCCCTTCCTCACGAACCGGGTCCGCGGATGGCGCAGCTCTCGCTACGGCCGCACGCCATTGTCCGAGCTGATAGCTCTTTATCGTCGTCGTCCGGTTCGCATTCAGGAGCCGTCCGTTTTGATTCGAATAACCGACCTTTATCGGCCGAAGATGAGCTCTACCGAGCTCTACGATGCAACACGGGCGAGCTGGAAAATAGGTGGTAAACGCGAGCAGGCAAAATTCGCTTTCGCTGTGTTTGAAGGAATCATTCGCGAGGTCTACGAAATCGTCCAGTGGCTACCAGCCGGTTCGACCCTCAATTCGCGCAATCCCTACGGCATGGAATCTCCGAACCGCTGGGAGTTCGTTGGTCGCTTGGCACCGGCGAGATTTCGTAGCCGCTATCTAAACCGCGATGTCAGCAAATATTTTAAACAAGGCGCTCAGAATCCGATTTCCTATGTATGCATATCGAATCGTAAGCGTGTTGATCAGTAGGCGATGGCGTCAATGGGCAGCGCGGGATGGACGAAATGGGTGATTCTTGCCGGTGTCGTGACGGCGGGGCTGGGAATTCTTCTCTACACGCAGCTCGGGCGGGTGAATGAAATCGCGATTTCGCTGAACAGCTTCGCCTTGCTGCGCGCCGCAGAGACATCGAGCCTCGCGCTGACCGTATTGGGCTTGCTGGCGGCATTGACGGGAGGCGTGATCTGGGCCCGGCGTGCGCAACTGAAGCAACTGCCGATTCCCGCCGTATCGGTGGGCCTTCTGGCTTTTCTGCTGATCAAGTTTGTGGATATCAATATGCACGGGCCGACGGCGATTTTCACTTTTGTGACCCCGGCGACGCTGGCGATGGCCGTTCTTCTTTTTGCCATTGGCGGCGCGCGGTTTTTGCAATCGAAGCGGCAGCAGCGCTGACACAAGTTGTCGAGGTTGAGCGGAGGCGTGGCTATGTTTTCCTCTAATCAGAAGAGCGCAGGCGTAATCAGGGCCAGTTTCGCGGGCGCGGCCGTTGCCGTTCTGCTGCTAACATCGATCGGCAGCGTGCGTATTCAGGCGCAAGCGCAGCCAGAGCAGCGAGTCGAGCAAGTGCAGCCCACCAATTCGCTGCCGAATCCCTACCGGACAGTCGAGAACTGGGCCAAGCTTCCGCAGGGCAGGACGTGGGGCTCGGCAGCCGGAGTCACCGTGGACAGCAAGGGCCACATCTGGGTGGCCGAAAGATGCGGAGCGAACAGCTGCGCGGGTTCCAGCCTTGCGCCGATTTTGGAGTTCGATCCATCGGGCAAGCTCCTCACCAGCTTTGGCGCCGGCATGTTCGTCTTTCCTCACGGCATCACGGTGGATCGGGAAGGGAACGTATGGGTTACCGACGGCGATGGGAAAGACGGAAAGGGCCACCAGGTTTTCGAGTTCAGCTCGAAAGGGAAACTCCTGCTGGCGCTCGGGAAGGCGGGAGTGGCGGGCGCCACGGATGACACGTTCAACCGGCCCTCGGCTGTTGCCATTGCGCCGAACGGGGACATTTTCGTCGCCGATGGACACGGAGGAGAGAGCAACGCGCGCATCGTGAAATTCGCCAAGGGCGGCAAGTTCCTCATGACCTGGGGAAAGAAGGGAACGGCTCCCGGCGAGTTCGATATCCCGCACGCGCTGGCGTTTGACTCCCAGGGACGGCTGTTTGTGGCCGACCGAGGCAACAATCGCATCCAGATCTTCGATCAAAACGGAAAATTCATCGATCAGTGGCGGCAGTTCAGCCGGCCCAGCGGGATCTCCATCGATCGCCATGACGCGATTTACGTCGCCGATTCCGAATCCGGCTCGGTGGCCAAGGACCACGCCGCCTGGAAGAGGGGCATCCGCATCGGAAGCGCCAAGGACGGCTCGGTCACGGCGTTCATCCCCGATCCGAATACGGACCCCAATGCCATGGGCACGAGCGCGGCGGAGGGCGTCGCGGCGGACGCCAACGGCGTGATCTACGGGGCCGAGGTAGCGCTGAAGGATGTGAAGAGATACGTCCGGCAGTAAGACTCGCGGCATCAGGAGCGCAAATGCGGGCCGGTGGTGTTAAGGTGAGGGACCTATGACAGAAACGATTGCGTTGGTGACCGGAGCGAACCGGGGAATCGGCAGGGAGATCTCCCGCCAACTCGCAGCGAAGGGCGTGCTGGTCATAATGGGCGCGCGCGAACGGGAACGCGGCGAGAAGGCCGTGGCTGAAATGAAGGCGCAAGGACTTCCCGCCGAATTCGTCCAGCTAGACGTGACCTCGCAGGCCAGCGTGGATAACGCCGCGGCCGAAGTGGAGCGCCGCCACGGGCGGCTGGACATTCTCGTGAACAACGCGGGGATCGCGCTCGACTGGGTGCCGGCCTCGGAACTGACCGCCGATGCGTTTCAGGAGACCTTCGAGACCAACGTTTTTGGCGCCTTCCGCGTCACCCAGGCTTTTCTCCCGCTGCTGCGGAAATCCAAGCACGGACGAATCGTCAACGTGTCCAGCCGGCTCGGTTCGCTCAGCATCAACGCGGACCCCAACAACACCCTGGCCACGCGCAACATGCTGCTCGCTTACTCCGCGTCGAAAGCCGCGCTCAACATGGTCACCATTCACTTTGCCAATTTGCTGCGAAGCGCGGGAATTAAGGTGAATTCGGGGAATCCGGGCTTCACCGCGACGGACATGAACCGGCATACCGGAAAGAAAACCGTGGAGCAGGGAGCCGCAACGCCGGTGCGCCTGGCGCTCCTTCCCGACGATGGCCCGACCGGCGGCGCGTTCAGCGACGAGGGCCCCGAACCCTGGTAAAGACCCGTGGTAAAGCCGACGCCAAAAGCCCCATCGTTCGCAACACAGTCCTGACCGGAAGGTGACTTTTCGGCCGGTTCGCCATGAGCCTCACAAAATTTCTTGAATGGTCTCCGCAGACTCTGTGGACCAGTTTGCCAGTATGGTCCTTTCTCTTTGTCAGTCTTGTTTACTGGCAGAACGGAAAGACAAGAGGTGCTCCGGCCACTCGCTGGAGAAGTAACGTTCGGGTGTCGGCGTGGTCACGTGGCGAGCGGTCGCGCCCTGCGTGCGGCCACTCAGTGAGTGGCGGGCAGCCCAACGACGATGAGAACCGCGTAGTCCTGCTTGCGGCAGCCGTTCACGGCGGGCATGGCCGCCCCTGGATTCACCGGAAAACCCTTGGTCCGAACGTTCGCGGGCGAGCACGAGTTGTTAGCCGTCGACGGCGTGTAGCGTGCGGAGCGGCATCCGAGATGGGTGACATCGTAGAGGGTCGCGCCGTCGGCGAGTTCCCACCGCTGATTGCCGTCCTTGTCCTTGGGCTGAATTGTCAGCACGGTCGTCACGTTGCGGTCGCCCGTGACGAGGTATTTCCCAGGAGGCAGCGGAAAGGTCGGCTTCTCCATGATAAAGCCGTGTTCCTCCAGCCACCAGTCCGCAGGGTCGAATTTCCACTGTGCCGGCGCCACACCGCCGGCCGCCTTCAATTGATCGTAGTGGTCCAGCTTGCAAGCGCGCGGGCCCGGGTCCTGGCTCCAGTAGCCCCATGATTGCGCGCCGTTGCCGGAGGTGGCCTTGGGGTCTCCCAACGCCGCGATGAACTGCGGCTCGATGCGCTTGAACTTCGAGAGGTCTACGCCTGACGCGTGAACCGGCTGCTGCAGGCCGGCCGCCAACATGAGGAATCCCGTGGAGAGGAGCCGGCGGCTCAGGGACGGCACGAAGTGGCGGACATTCATGCGATTGCTCCGATTGGACGATCTGATGACATCGTACACCCACGGTCGCCATATTGCTATTCCTGAGAAGTCCGTATTCCGCCTGATAAGTCTTTCCGGAAAATGGCTTTCTGGCCTAGATCGCCCAAATGAGTAGAAACGACCCCTCCACGTTGGTATAGTCCACTCACAGGTCCCGCAAAACTTGGCCAGTCTGAGGTGATGGCTTGTTACTTCGCGAACAAATCTCGAGAGTCGTCTGCGGAGCCCTCGAGCCACTTCCTGACGTCCTCGCCGGGTGGGAAGGCGGAAGCGCTGCCTTTGGCGCGGTCGATAGCTACTCAGATATCGATCTGTTCTTCCTGGTGAATGACAGCGCGTCGTTCGAGCAGCTCTATGCGACCGTGGCCGCGTCTTTACGCGAGCTGTCTCCCATAACGGCCTGCCACGATACGGCACCGGGTCGCTACTACCAGCTCAAGGCGGCCGGCGAGTATCTTCTGGTTGACCTCTGGTTTCTACGTGTGAGCGCCCCCGATGATCGGTATCTCGACGTGGAGCGCCATGGGCGGGTACGTCCGCTCTTCGACAAGGGAGAGTGGCTGCATCCGAGACCCCTCGATCTCACCACGGTGGCGAACAAGCGAGAAGAGCGACGCCGCGAACTTCAGGAGTGGTTCATCGCAAGTCAGATTTTCGTCAATAAGGCTATTCGGCGCGGCCGCCAGGCGGAGGCGCTTGCGGCCTATTGGGCGGCGACGTTGAAGCCTCTAGCGGAGCTGCTTCGCATGCGTCACTCGCCAGCGCGGTGGGATTTCGGCATGCGCTACATGGACCGGGACCTCCCGCCCGCGACCTATCAGAAATTTTGCGACTTGATGTTCGTTCGGGACCTGATGGACCTTGAGGCGAAGCGGGCGGCTGCGGGTGCTTGGGGTGCCGAATTACTCCGGGAGCTAGAGCCGTCTGGCACTTTGTCGTGCTAGAGATGTTTCGACTGCACAGTTAGGGCAGCCCATAACACATTAATACCGGTGTTGCATCGACCCCTTGAGACCACCCGGGTTATCGGTGACTGGCTTTTCGCCTAATTCGAATACTTCGATAAGCCAAAAGCAGAGTGGGCCGTACGCTATGTGCCTAATTCACTCTGGTTTGCGGCTCCGCCAGCACGAAGGGCGCGATCTCGACGTCGAAGTGTTCGTTGCGATCGTCGATCATCTGGTAGGTGCCGTGCATGGAGCCGAAGGGCACGGTTAGCGGGCAACCTGAGGTGTACTCAAAGCTTTGCCCCGGCGCCAAAACCGGCTGATTCCCCACGACACCCGGCCCGCGAACTTCCTGCACCTTGCCCATGGCGTCGGTAATCACCCAATGGCGGCTGACAAGCTGAACCGTGTGCGTTCCTTCGTTGGTGATGCGGACGGTATAAAGGAAGAACCAGTGGTTGCGATCGGGGCTGGAGCGGCCCGCATCGTACTCGGCCTTGACGGTGACGCGAATGTTCCTGGTAGTGGCTTCCGACGAATGCATTCGATTATCCAAAGCGTGATCCTAACACACGGCAAGATACACGGCACGTGCCAGCGCGCCGAGGGAATCGGCAAAAATCGCCACGGAAGGCGGCGCAAGCCCGGCTAGACTCGGCGGAAACGCGGGTCTAAAGTAGCTGTGGCGATTGCAGGTCCATGAGCAATCCATGAGGAGATCGATATGAGCGAAGCTGCGCGTCCGAAAGTGCAGGAAGGAACTTCTCCGGCGAAAGCCTATGCGGCGCAGAGCGCCAGTTCAGGGTTGACGGCGTTCACGATTCACCGCCGAGCCGTCCGTCCGCAGGACGTGCAGATTGAAATCCTCTATTGCGGGGTGTGCCATTCCGATCTGCACCAGGTGCGCAATGAATGGCAAGGAGTCATGCCCACCGTGTATCCCTGCGTCCCGGGGCACGAGATCGTCGGCAGGGTGGTGAAAGCCGGCAGCGCGGTGAAGAAATTCAAGGAAGGGGACATTGCCGGCGTGGGCTGCATGGTGGATTCCGACCGCACCTGCCCCGCTTGCCAGAGCGGCGAAGAGCAGTTTTGCGACGGGCCTGCCACATTCACCTATAACTCCCCGGATAAGGTGCTGGGCGGAGTTACCTACGGCGGCTATTCCGAGAGCATCGTGGTCGACGAAGCGTTCGCGCTTCGCGTGCCGAAGAGTTTGAACCTTGCGGGCGCGGCGCCCTTGCTTTGCGCGGGGATCACCACGTACTCGCCGATGCGCCACTGGAAGGTTGGCAAAGGGCAAAAAGTGGGCGTGGTGGGGCTGGGCGGCCTGGGGCACATGGGCCTTAAATTCGCGAAGGCCTTTGGCGCCCATGTGGTGCTCTTTACTACCTCCGCCAGGAAGACTGCCGAGGCGCTGCGGCTCGGCGCCGATGAAGTGGTGGTCTCGACGGATGCGGCGCAGATGCAGAAGCACGCCGGCAGCTTCGATTTCATACTCGATACAGCTTCGGCCCAGCACGATCTGAACGCCTATCTGCAGCTGGTGAAGCTCAATGGGACGATGACTCTTGTGGGGGCGCCGGAGAAACCCACCCCCATCAGTGCCTTCGCTTTGCTCTTCCGGCGGCGGCAACTGGCCGGCTCGATCATCGGAGGCATTCGCGAGACGCAAGAGATGCTGGATTTTTGCGCCGATCACGGGCTTGCTTCGGATATCGAGATGATCCCGATTCAGCAAATCAACCAGGCCTACGAACGCTTGTCGAAGGGCGACGTGAAGTATCGCTTCGTCATCGACATGGCTTCGCTCAAATAGGCGTGGGGGTAACGATGGACTCTTATGATCGCACGAGTCTACGTAGAGTAAGTTTGCTTCTGATCGGTGGCGGAGCACTGCTCACCGTTGCGATCTCCAGCTTCTCTCATGATCCCGCAATCCTGTCGTTTGGTGCGGGACCCGCGGCCGTAGGGGTGGTGTTTTTCTTTAGTTCGTTCTTCCGCTTGAAGGAGGCCAAAAATCCGTTGCCGCGATGGCGCATTCTAGCGCTTTATCTGTTGCTGGTCGGCACGAGTCTGCCGTACCTATTCTTCAATTACCGTTTTCCTCAGAAGTTATGGCCTTACATTTTTATCCCCTATGCGATTGTTTTAGCGCTTCTTGCGTTTTGGCCTGCAAAGCGACACCCGGAGCTAGGTAGCCGAAAGCCAATAGCGGGTGCCGGCTTGATCTCAAACTGAGGCACTTCCGGGGCCCGGCGCTATCGCGTGAATGGGCGGGCTGTGTTAGGATGTGCGGCTCGATATTTTGTTGAGCGGCGAAAGGCTTTCCTGAGATTCGCCGCGAGAAACGACTAAATGCCCAGGCAATACATCCCGATCCTCATTTTCGCCGTTCTGGCGATGGCCTTTCCCGCCGTGACCCTCGTGCTTTTCCGGTTCATTCGCCCCGATTCGCGGGCCACGGGAGCGAAGCTAAAGCCCTACGAATGCGGGATTCCGGCGGAAGGCGACGCCCGCGGGCGCTACTCGGTGCGGTTTTATATCGTGGCCATTCTCTTCGTGATTTTCGACGTGGAGACGATCTTTCTGTTTCCCTGGGCGGTCCTGTTTTCCACGCGCGAAGAGGGCTTCCGGCTCTCGCCGGTTTACGGATTGGCCAGCATGTTCGTGTTCCTGGGCATACTGATCGTCGGGTATGTCTGGCTCTTTCGGAAAGGCGCGCTGGAGTGGGTGTAAGCCAGGGATAAAGGGCACGGCATTCCCGGCAGGATTTGGCGGCCGGGAATTTTTTTGCGCGGCGGCGAATTTTTTCAGGATCCGTCGTAAGAACGCCGCGCGAAGCAACGATGTGCGTGAGCGGTGTCTTGGGGGAAGGCATTGTCTTGTTTTGTGCGCTGTGTTAGAAACTACGGTTCGCGTTGGAACGGATCCGCTCGTGTGTGTTCCGGGTGTTTGGCGGTCCGCGAGAACGCGCTTCAGGGGGAGCGTTCGCGCTCCATTCGGTACCGATGACCAACGATTCTGACGAAAAGCAGCCCAATCGTCCGCCCCAGGCCGATAAGCCTGGCGAGGCTCCGGCCCCATCTTCCGACGCCGCTGCGGAAAAGCCGCAAGCGGCGGGCGAAGCGAAGCCTCCGGCGCCTGCGCCGCCCGCTCCCGCAAAGCCGGCAACTCCGGCCGCGCCGCCGGTTGCGCCAGGGGCGCCCCCAGCAGTTGGCGCGACGCCGCCAAAACCGGCAGCGCCCGCAGCGCCAGGCGCGCCCGCGGCGGCAAAACCGGCCGGGCCACCGCCTCCTCCCAAGGAAGCGCCGCCCAAGCCTGTGCCGCTCGAGAACGATCTGGTGAAGCGCTACAAGGCGCGGTTCGGCGGGGCAATTCTGGAGGCCTGGCTCGATCGCAAACAGTCCATTCTGGTGACTTCGCCCGACCGGCTGCTGGAGATCGCGCAATACACGCGCGACGAAGAGAAGTTCGATTATCTAGTGGATTTAACGGCGGTGGACTGGCCCAAGCGCGAGAAGCGCTTTGACCTGGTGCTGATTCTCTACTCCTTTCCCAAAAATGAGCGCCTGCGCATCAAGGCGCCGCTGGCGGAAGACGAGCTGGTGCCGAGCGTGGAGAGCGTCTGGCCCACGGCGAATTGGCTGGAACGGGAAATTTACGACATGTTTGGGATCGTCTTCGAGGGGCACCCCAATCTGAAGCGCCTCCTTCTGCCGGAAGAGTGGCAAGGCTATCCGCTGCGGAAGGATTACGACATTTTGCAGCAGGACCAAGACTGGGTGCGCGAAAACCTGGGCATCGAGAGCGGGCAATAGCGGCCCAATAGAAGCCCAATAAAAGAGATGAGCGACGCATTCGACCAATCCGGATTTGGAGGGCGCGGCACGAACGTGGAGACCACCGTTCTCGGCGCCGACGAAATCATCCTCAATATGGGGCCGCAGCATCCGTCGACACACGGCGTGCTGCGGGTGAAGCTGCGCCTGGATGGCGAGAAGGTGGTCAGCTCGGAGTGCGTGATCGGCTACCTGCATCGCGGCGTGGAGAAGATTGCCGAGCATCGCAGCTACCAGCAGTTCGCGCCCTACGTGGACCGCATGGATTACGTGGCGGCGGTCTCCAACGGGCTGGGTTACTGCGAAGCGGTGGAAAAGCTGATGGGCGTGGAAGCGCCTCCGCGGGCCCGCGTGATCCGCACGCTGCTCACGGAACTACAGCGCATCGCCAGCCACCTCTTTTGGCTGGGGACGCACGCTCTCGATATCGGAGCGCTGACGCCGCTCTTCTACTGCCTGCGCGAGCGCGAAGAGATCCTCAAAATCTTCGAGAAGTATTGCGGGGCGCGGCTCACCACCCACGCCTTCCGCATCGGCGGCCTGCAATATGAGGCCTACGATGAGCTGGAAAAAGACACCGAGCGCTTCTGCAAGGAGTTCGACAAGCGCGTGGACGAGTACGAAGCGCTGCTCACCGAGAATCGCATCTGGGTGGGCCGCACCAAGGGCATCGGCATCCTCAACTCGGCCGATGCCATCGCCATGGGCGTTACCGGGCCGGTGCTGCGGGCCAGCGGGGTGGAGTGGGACATTCGCAAGGCCATGCCCTACGCGGCTTACGATCAGTACGAATTCAGCATACCCACCCGGAAAAACGGCGATACCTACGACCGTTATCTGGTGCGGCTGGAAGAGATGCGCCAGTCGCGCAAGATTTGCCTGCAGGCCATCGAAAATATTCCCTCAGGGCCGATTATGGGCAAAGTGGGCAAGGTGCTGAAGCCGCCGCCGGGCGAGGTGTATCACTCCATCGAGGCGCCCAAGGGCGAGTTGGGTTACTACATCGTGAGCGACGGCACCACACAGCCGTATCGCGTGCGCATTCGGCCGCCGTCGTTGATCAATCTCGAGGCGCTGGACCAGATGATCCGCGGCCACTTGGTGGCGGACGTGGTGGCCGTGATCGGCACGCTCGATATCGTCCTTGGTGAAGTGGATAGATAGAAGTGGAGAAATAAGATAGATCGATGAATTTTCACGCACTCTTGCCCTTTGTTCTTCCGGTGCTCTTCGCGCTGGTGATCGTGGCCGTGCTGCCGCTGGTGGCCGGCTACATCGTGCTGGTGGAACGCAAGGTCATGGCGGATATGCAGGTGCGCCTAGGGCCGATGCGCGTGGGGCCGCACGGGCTGCTGCAACCGATCGCCGATGCCGTGAAGCTGCTGCTCAAGGAAGACATCATTCCGGAGAGCGCGGATAAGCTGGTCTTCTGGGGCGCGCCGCTGATCTCCGTGACCGCGGCGATGCTGGCCCTGGCGGCGCTGCCGATTGGTCCTTTCTTCCTGATTGCCGACCTCAATATCGGCTTGCTCTTCGTCCTGGGCATTAGCTCGCTGGGAATTTTCGGCATCGTACTGGGCGGATGGGCCTCCAATAGCCACTATTCGCTGATGGGCGCGCTGCGCAGCGCCGCGCAACTGGTGAGTTACGAGACTTCGGCGGGAATGGCCATTGTGGGCGCGTTGCTCCTGGCCGGGACGCTTTCCACGCGCGCCATCGTGCAGGCGCAGACGGACGATGGCGTATGGTTCATCTTCGCGGCGCCGGTGGGGTTCTTCATCTATCTGGTCGCTTCCATCGCGGAGACCAACCGCGCGCCTTTTGACATGCCGGAAGCGGAATCGGAACTCGTCGCCGGCTATATGACCGAATATAGCGGCTTCCGCTGGGCGCTCTATTTCCTGGCCGAGTACACCAACATGGTGGTGGTGGCGTCCATCGCCACGACGCTCTTTCTGGGCGGCTGGGCGCGGCCTTTTGCCAATACGTCCTTCCTCAACTTTCTCGATTATCTTCCGCCGCTGCTGATGTTGTGGGTGGCCGGTTACTGCTTCCGGCGTGCGCCCAAGCAGCCCGTGCCGGTACAGAAAGTGTTCATGGCGGCGGTGGGATTGCTGTGCATTGTGGTGGCGGGCCTGCTGATCATGCCCATGGCGGCGCCCGCCGGCTCGTTTCTGGCCTCGTCCAAAGCCGGAATTCACGGCGCCTTCTGGTTTTTGTTCAAGGTCGGCGGGTACATCTACGTCTTTATGTGGCTGCGCTTTACGTTTCCGCGCTACCGCTTCGATCAACTCATGCGCCTGGGCTGGCAATTTCTGGTGCCGCTTTCCATTGTCAACGTGATGGGCATCGCCGTGGGGCTCACGCTGCACCGTCAGCTCGGCTGGCCCGCGGTGCCCGCGCTGCTACTGGGAATCGTCGCAACGCTGGGCGCTGCGGCCTATCTGGTGTCAGTTGGCGAGAAGCACGAACCTGCATTTGTCGGGGAAGAGGGGGAAGGCGCCGCGGATGCTTAACGAGGCCATCTTTTACTTCTTCGCCACGCTGGCCATCGTCTCCTCGATTCTGGTGGTGACCCGGCGGAATGCGGTGCAGAGCGCGATTTTCCTGGTGACCGCGCTCTTGGCCACGGCGGGAATTTTCCTGAACCTGAACGCGGAGTTTCTCTTCATCGTGCAAGTGATTCTCTACGCCGGCGGGATCATGGTGCTCTTTGTTTTCGTGATCATGCTCGTGAACCTGGACGTGGCCCTGCATCAGGTGCAGTTCAACCGCCAATGGTTCGTGGCGCTGATTATCTCCGCGGTGCTGGCGGCGCAGGTCGCGGTGGCGCTTTTGGTGAGCCGGGGAACGCTGTACACCACGGCGCCCGCGCCGCCCGAGATGCTCGAGCCCAATACCGAGCGCGTGGCTTTTTCCCTGTTCCACACCTACATGCTGCCCTTCGAACTGGCCTCGATTTTGCTGTTGGTGGCCATGGTGGGAGCGGTGGTGATGGCCAAAAAGAGGGTATGAACGATGGTGCCGGTCGGACATTACATCTTTCTGAGCGCGGCGATGCTGGCCATCGGCGTCGTAGGCATCGTCACGCGGCGCAACGTGATCATCATCCTGATGTCGGTGGAGTTGATTCTGAACGCGGTGAACATCAATCTGGCGGCGTTTTCGCGGCTGGTGGGATCGGTGGAAGGGCAGATCTTCGCCATCTTTATCATCACGGACGCGGCGGCGGAAGCGGCCGTCGGCTTGGGGATCATCATCGCCTTCTTCCGCAATCGCGAGACGGTCTTGGCGGACGAAATGGATATCCTGAAATGGTGAGTGGCATGAAGGCGGCGCGTTCGGCTAAGCGGGGAATCGTCTATGCCGGCTGAGTTCTTTCTGGCGCACATCTGGCTGATTCCGTTGTTTCCGCTGGCGGGCGCGGCCACCATGTTTTTCATCGGGCGGCGGATTTCGAATCAGGCCGTGACCACCATTTGTGTGGGCAGCGTGGGCCTGGCGATGGTCTTTGCGTTTGGGGCCATCGTGCAGCTGATCGCGCGCACGGCTTCCGACCGTCTCGTGGAGATCGTGCTGTTCGACTGGGTGCCTGCGGGCGCCATGCACATCACGTCCGGGCGGCTGGTCTTCTTCAACGCCCAGTGGGGCATGCTGCTCGATCCGCTGTCGGCGGTGATGCTCGGCGTGGTCACTGGCGTGGGATTCCTGATCCACGTCTATTCCAGCGGCTACATGGCCCACGAAGGCGGCTACTACCGCTTCTTCGGCTATCTGAACCTGTTCATGTTCTCCATGCTGATCCTGGTGCTGGCGAATAATCTGCTGCTGCTTTTCGTCGGCTGGGAAGGCGTGGGGCTGTGCAGCTATCTGCTGATCGGGTTTTATTTCCTGCGCAAATCGGCTTCGGACGCGGGCAAGAAAGCTTTTATCGTCAACCGCATCGGCGACGCGGGATTTGTCCTCGGCTTGTTTCTTCTGCTGAATACCATCGGCACCCTGCGGTTCACGGAAATTAGTTCCGCGATCGGCGCCGGCGGATTCGTGGTCGGCAGCGGGGTGATGACAGCGATCGCGCTGCTGCTGTTCGTGGGCGCCACCGGCAAATCGGCGCAGATTCCCCTGTACGTCTGGCTGCCGGACGCCATGGAAGGGCCCACGCCTGTGAGCGCGTTGATTCACGCCGCCACCATGGTCACCGCGGGCGTGTATATGATCACGCGCATGAATCCGGTCTTCCAACTGGCGCCGGTTGCGCTGGGCGCCATCGCCACCGTCGGCGCGGTCACCGCGATCTACGCGGCGAGCATGGGCCTGGTGCAGCACGACATCAAGCGCGTGCTGGCGTACTCCACGGTCAGCCAGCTCGGCTACATGTTTCTGGCGCTCGGCGTGGGCGCGTTCACCGCCGGAATTTTCCACCTGATGACCCACGCCTTCTTCAAGGCCCTGCTCTTCCTCGGCTCTGGCAGCGTGATTCACGCCATGGGCGGCGAGCAGGACATGCGCAAGATGGGCGCGCTGAGAAAGAAAATCCCCACCACGTTTTGGACGTTTTTCGTGGCCACCGTGGCCATCTCCGGAATTCCGCCGCTGGCCGGATTTGTCAGCAAGGACGCCATTCTGGCGGCTTCGTTCAACGCCCGGCCGCTGCTGTGGGCCATCGGCTTCATCACCGCCGGGATGACCGCGTTCTATATGTTTCGCCTGGTGTTCCTCACGTTCTTCGGCGAATCGCGCGTGCCGCCTGAGGTGGAGCACCACATTCACGAATCACCCCGCTCCATGACCGTCCCGCTGATGATTTTAGCGCTACTCTCAATCGTAGGCGGATGGATTGGCTGGCCGGAATCGCTGGGCGGGAAGGATTATTTTGCGCGATTCCTGGATCCGGTGATCGCCAAGCAGGCGGAAGTGGTAGCCGCGATTCCGGAAGCCGCGGTGCACACCACCGAATATGAATTGATGGCCGTTTCGGTGCTGGTGGCGCTCATCGGCATCTTCCTGGCCTGGTATTTCTATCTGCGGAAGCCCAGCATACCCGGCACGCTGGTGGAAAAAACCGGCGGCCTTTACCGTTTGATCTACAACAAGTATTACGTGGACCAGATTTACGACGCCATGTTCGTGAACCGGGCCAAGGATTTGGGCGTCACCCTGGGCGCCTTCGACGTGGACGTGATCAACGGCCTGGGCGTGAACGGCGTGGGCTGGC
>CAWGPK010000008.1:0-692460 GCA_963824405.1 uncultured Acidobacteriota bacterium
GGGCCAGCACGAGCCACAGAGTGTCCATGATTCACACGCTCAGCACCGGCAGGCGCGATTCGCGAATAAGTCCGTAGCCCGTGCCGCGAAGGTGTCCGGCGGAGGGATTGCGGCCGATCACCAGCAAGTCCGCTTCTTGCTCCAGCGCTGTCCGGCTGAGCGCATCCGGTATGTCGCCGCTGCCGATGAAGACCGGCGCGCTGGTACCCACTTCCCGCTGAATTTCAGCGATTCGTTTGGCCGCGGAGGAAACGAGCGCTTTCTGCCATTCCGCTTTGTCGTGGGGCTCGACGGAGCTATAGACGTCCGGCTCGGCGACGATGTGGGCGAGTATGAGTTGGGCGCCAAATTCCCCGGCCATTTGGGCCGCCCAGGACATGGTGTTCCGGCTGTGCTCGCTCAAATCGATGGCGCAAATAATTTTGCGAATCTCGAACGCGCCGGGGGCCTGTTCTTCGATATGCGCCCCTGTCCATACCGGGCAGTCGCTATCGTGCAAAACCTTGGCCGTGACCGAACCGAGCAGAAAACGCCGGAAAGGCCCGTAACCATGGGTGGGCATCACGATGAGGTCCGCCGCCTGTTCGCGAGCGGCCTTCACAATTTCGAGAGATGGATCGCCTTTCCGCAGCAGGCGCTCCACCTTCAACCCTTCCAGTTCCGGCTTCAGGCACCGCTCCAGCTGTCTCTCGGCCTGGCGAATGAGTTCGGCGAGCAAATCGTCCCGGCTCGCCGGCACGTAGGCTCCTGGCAGATCGCCGGCGGAATAGCTGAGCGGCGTCACCGCGTGGAGCAAAATCACTTCGGAATGAAACCGGCGAGCGAGCGTTGCCGCTTGGTGAACCACACTCAAACCGGGGCGCTCGAAATCGACTGGCAGCAGAATCTTCTTGATGTTCAGCATTTCTCACTCACCGAACGCCTCCGTTACACTGTCCATAGCGGCACGCGATTCCAGCGACAGCGGCAATCTCGCAAACAGGAAGTCTACAGACTCCCATGCCGCCGACGCAAAGCCCGGCACGAAACTTCCGGGAGCGCGGCCGAAAGGGCCAACCTACCTGAGTGCGCGAATTATTTTCGAGGCGTAAAATAAGGTCCGGGAAACAGACCGCTATGAAAAAACACTCGCACACTCGACGGCATCGCGACTCGAGGCACGGCGCGAAACAACCTGAAGTGTTCAACCCGGCCCGCGCGGCTCTCCTCGACAGCCCGGACCGATTCGATTATCTGCCGCCGGAGCACATCTTCGCGCATCTCGATCCGCCGCAGGGCGGCCTGGTCGTGGATTTCGGCGCGGGCACGGGAAGGTTTTCGATCGAGCTGGCTCAGCGCCGACCGGACCTGAAGGTGATCGCCCTCGACGAGCAGCCGGAGATGCTCAAGCTGCTGGAAGCCAAGCCGGCCGCGCGGCAGCTCCCCAATATACGGCCCATGCTCGCGGACGAAATCGGTTCCTTGAAAGGCGCCGCCGACCGAATTCTGGCCATGAACGTCTTGCATGAAGTGGGAGACGCAACGCTGCGCGGGATGTCACGCTTGCTCAAGCCGCAAGGATCGCTTTTGATCGTCGATTGGAATAGCGCCGTCGATCGCCCCATCGGCCCGCCAAAGGACCACACCCATACTCCAGAGGAAGCGCTCGCGCGTCTCGGCAAGGCAGGGTTCGAGGCCATCTCTCTCGAGCCTCTGCGCTACCACTTCGTTCTGCGCGCGGAGCGCAAGAGAGCCAAGCGCCAGGCGGGACAAAAGAAGTCCCGGCCTAAGAAACGGCAACCCAAGAAGCGAAAGCAGCAGGTTGGCAAGAAGTAACGGCGCTGAGCATTCAGGGCCGCAGGTTGACAACGCTTCGCCGCAGGTGGTAGTTTCCCGTCACCTCTTAGAGGGCTGTTAATCGGCGAATGACGAACCGGGTCGTTACGAGGTTCGTGTGGCGGCAGCCAGCAAGTCCGGCCGGGCCCCAGCTAGGCCACCTGCTTATCCCCTGGTACGCAGGCGTTCCCCGCGGTCGCAAGTCCGCGCCATGGCGAGATGGCTGGCGCTGATAGCCATCACGCAGCAAGTGGCCTGCGGCGGAAAGACCACAACGACCGCGACTCCCGCCGATCCCCCACCCACAGCCAGCGTCACGATCTCTCCCTCCTCGGCCCAACTTTCAGTGGGAGGAAACGTCCAGTTCGTTGTGACCGTGCAAAATGCCTCGAATCCGGCGGTCACGTGGAATGTGAACGGGATCCCCGGCGGCAATTCCGCCGTGGGCACCATCACGCCGGCGGGCGCGGCCACGGCGTCCTATCTGGCTCCCGCGAGCGTGGCAGTTACCGCGGCGTTTACGGTTTCCGCCGTTCTGCAAGCAGACGGAGTGACCAATGGTTCAGCCACGGTCACCGTCAGCCCACCATCGTCCGCCCAGATCAGCGTCACTCCAACAAACGCGAGCGTCGTGGAGGGAACATCGCTGCAGTTCAGCGCCGCCGTTCAAAACGGGCCGCAGGCCGTGATCTGGCAGGTGAACAACATCGATGGCGGAAACTCCACCTTCGGGACGGTGAGCTCATCGGGTTTCTATACCGCGCCCGGCCGCATTCCCAATCCTCCTGTCGCGACGATCACGGCGCTGCTGGCAACCAATTCGGCGATATCGGGAAGCACCAGCATAACGATCGTCGCTCCTTCGGTGAGCATAAGCATCTCTCCCAGCACGGCAAATTTGGCGACGAACCAAGTGCTGCAATTTGCCGCCACGGTGCAAAACTCCAGCGCGGGTGTGGTCTGGCAAGTGAGCGCTCCGGCCGACGACGGGAATGAGCCCATCGGGACCATCACTCCTTCGGGAAGCTATACCGCGCCGGGAAATGTTCCCAGCGACGCAAACGTAACCGTCACCGCCGTGCTGCAAACGAACCCTCCCGTAATGGCGGCGGCGGGCGTGACCATCGTCGCGCCGGGCTCCTTTACCGGCGTGTACTCCTGGAGAAACGACGACGGCCTGACGGGGCAGAACACGCAGGAAGCTACGCTTACGGTATCGAACGTGAGTGGCGGGCAATTTGGAAAATTGTACGGCTGCCCGGTTGACGGACAGATCTACGCTCAGCCCCTGTACGTCTCCAGCGTGGCGGTTCCCAATCAGGGAGCTTTCGACGTGGTCTATGTGGCTACCGAAAACGACAGCGTGTATGCGTTCGACGCGGACGCGGACTCGTGCGAAGTGCTGTGGCAGGCGAGCTTTATCGATCCCGCCGCGGGAGTAACTCCGGTGCTGGCCTCCGATCTCGGCCTGCAGCAGGACATTGTGCCGCAGATCGGGATCACCGGGACGCCTGTGATCGACCCGGCGACGGCCACGCTATATGTGGTGGCCAAGACAGAGGAAAACGGCGCCTACGTGCAGAGGTTGCACGCACTCGATCTGACCACGGGCGCGGAGAAATTCGGCGCGCCGGTGGTGATCCAGGCGAAAGTAAGCGGCAGCGGAGACGGCACGCAATCCGGCCAGGTTTCGTTTGACCCGCTGCACGAAAATCAACGCTCGGCGCTGCTGCTGGCGGGCGGAAATGTTTATGCGGCCTTCGATTCTTACGAGGACACCGACCCGGTTCACGGCTGGGTATTGGCCTACAACGCCGCGAGCCTGACTCTAACTCCCGCGGCTGTTTTCAATAGCACGCCCAATGGCTCCCGCGGCGGAATCGGGGAGAGCGGCGCCGCACCCTCGTACGACGGCAGTGGAAATATTTTTGTGGCCACGTCGGATGGCACGTTTGACGCCGGAACGGGCGGCACCGACACTGCCGAAAGCCTGCTGCGCCTGAACGCGGGCTCGGGCTTAACGGTGGCGGATCGCTTCACGCCGCCGGCCCCGGGCATACAGCTTCTCGGTACCGACGGCGTGCTGCTTTTGCCGGCCGCGGCAGGCAGCGTGGCGCATCCGAATCTGGCGATCGCCGGAAGCCAGGCGGGCAGCCTCTATTTGCTGGATCGAAATAATTTAACGAAAGACGGCGCGCTGGGGACGGTTTGTTTCGGCGCGTCGGCTTCGCTTACGAGCACGCCTGCGTATTGGAATAGCAACGGTACACCCACCATTTACGTGGCCGCCGCGGGCGGCACGCTGGCGGCATTTCCAGTGGTGAACGGCAACTTTAGCTCGCCGTCATGCCCAGGGCCAAGCTCGCAGTCGCCCGAGGTCTTCAACACCTATGGCGTTTCCCCCGCTATCTCTTCGATCGGAACCTCGAATGGCATCGTCTGGGCGCTGGACAATAGCGGCTATGCCGGCGCGGCGGGCACATCCTCGCCCGCGATTTTGCACGCCTACGATGCCACGAATTTGGGCAACGAATTGTTCGCGAGTCCCGCGAGCGGGAGCGGCGCGGCCGGGCTGGCGGTGAAGTTTGCAGTGCCCACGGTGGCAAACGGGATGGTGTTCGTGGGAACGCAAAACGAGCTTTCGGTTTTCGGCTTGCTTCCCTGACTGCGGCCGGGCAGGGATTTACCGCGCTACATGCCTTCGTAGTTGGGCCCACCGCCGCCCTCGGGCGGCACCCAATCGATGATCTGATACGGGTCGGCGATGTCGCAGGTCTTGCAGTGAACGCAATTCGAGAAATTGATCTTCAGCCGCCGCCCGCCTTTGTCTTCCACCATTTCGTAGACGGCCGCGGGACAAAAATATTGGCAGGGATTGCCGTATTCGGCGACGCAGCGGCCCACACAGATGCTGGGATCGAGAACGTGCAAGTGACAGGGCTGATCCTCTTCGTGGCGAGTGCCGGAGTGATAGACGTCGGTCAGGCGGTCGAAGGTGAGCACGCCATCGCCCTGAAAACGCGGGGGCGCCGGACCCGCGCCGTCGAGCTTGTGATACTCCGTGTAACCGGCCGGCATGCGCATGGGATCGATCAAGCCGCGGCCGCCGGTGACAAATTGCACTGCGGTTTGCGCGAGACCGATCCAGAGGCCGTGCTGAAACGATTGATGGAAATTGCGCACGGCGCGCAGTTCGCTCGCGATCCAGCTCTCGTCCAGTTTGCGGCGAAAGGCGGATAGCTTGGCGGCGGAAGTATCTCCCGCGCGCAGGGCGTCCAGAATCGTCTCGGCGGCAAGCATCCCGCTCTTGATGGCCATGTGAATGCCCTTCAGGCGCTGGGCATTGAGCAGGCTCGCGGAATCGCCCACGATCAGGCAGCCGTCCAAATACGTCTTCGGGATGGAATACCAGCCGCCCACGGGCACGGTCTTTGCACCGTAGCGCACCAGCTTGCCTCCTTCGAGAATGCGGCGCACGAAGGGATGGGTCTTAAAAAGCTGGAAGGCTTCGTGGGGATCGAATCGCGGATTGTGGTATTCGAGGCCGGTGACCAATCCCAGGGAGACGCGGTTCTCGCGCAGGCCGTAGACCCAGCCGCCGCCGTACATGCTGGAATCGAGCGGCCAGCCCAGCGTATGGGCCACCCAGCCCGGGCTGATGCGGCCCGGCGGAACTTCCCACAGCTCCTTCACGCCAATGCTGTAGACCTGCGGATTCAGGCCGTCGAGATTTTTCTCCGCAACAAGCTTTTTGGTTAGCGACCCGCGCGGGCCCTCCGCGAGCACCGTGACCTTGGCGCGCAGTTCGTATCCCGGCGTGAAATTGTCTTTGGGCTTGCCGTCTTTATCGCGGCCTTTGTCTTCGGTGATCACGCCGGCGACTGCCTCGCCCTCGTAGATCAGCTCGGCGCCGGCGAATTGCGTGAAGACGTTGACGCCGGCCTGCTCGACCAGCCCGCCGAGCCATTTCACCAGCTTATTTAGCGATACGACGTAGTTGCCGTGGTTGCGCAAAGGCGGCGGCGTGATGGGGAGCTTCCAGGCGCGGCGCGCGGTGAGGAAGTAAGCCGCGTCGTCTGTGACGGGCGTGTCTAGCGGGGCGCTGGTGGCGAAGTCCGGAACCAGCTCGGCCAACGCGCGGGGATCGAGTACGGCGCCGGAAAGCTGGTGGGCACCGATTTCGCGGCCCTTTTCAAGAACATAAATGCCGTCGGGGGAAAGCTCGGGTTTGGCGCCCGATTCGTTATGCTGGCGGATCAATCGAGCAAGATGCAGGGCGCAAGCAAGTCCGGCGGGCCCGGCGCCGACGATCAACACGTCCGCGTCCAGCCGCTCGCGTTCGGGGCTCACGGTTCGATTCTAGCAAGAAAGCTTGTCTGGGACAGGCGCGGAAGAACGTGTGCTTATCGAAGCCGCTGGAACTCTTCCAGCGTGATACCGAGCTCGCGGACGATTTTGAAGAAGAGGGGAGGTCCGATTTCACGGCCTCCGTGAATAGGAATTGTCACGGCGCGACCGTCCGGATGATTCCAGCGTTGATGACTGCCGGACTGGCGGGTTTGAGAAAAACCGAGTTTTCGGGCCACGGTTTGGAAGTCGAGCGCGGTGGCGCTAGGCATGCACGATTTCGGTGCTGTCAGCCGGAAGGCTAAGACCCTTTTCCTTGTATTCGGCGGCGATCATTTCAAAAACTCCGGCTAGTTCGGCGAGGGCGCCCTCTCGGGTCGGCATCAAGGCATAGCAGCCGGGAAGCGATGGTATTTCAGCTACCCACGACCCGTCGTCCTGGCGATACAAAACGATTTTGTAGTCCTCGAAGTCCATCGTTAGGTGCCAGTTTAGCACGGGAAATACGGTGGCAGACAGCGCCGACGCTAGGCTGTTGCTACTTCTTTTCGAGGAGTTCGGTGAGGGCGGGGATGAGCTCGAAGATGTCGCCGACGATGCCGTAATCGGCTACTTCGAATATGGGCGCGTTCTTGTCCTTATTGATGGCCGCGATGGTGCGCGAGCCTTTCATGCCCACGACGTGCTGAATGGCGCCGCTGATGCCCAGCGCGAGATAAAGCTTCGGCGCGACCGTCTGCCCCGAGCTGCCAATCTGACGATCCATGGGCAGCCAGCCTTCATCGCAAATAGGACGCGAGGCCGCCAATTCGCCGCCCAGGAGCTTGGCCAATTTTTCCGCCATGGGGATGTTTTCGGGCGCCTTGATGCCGCGGCCTACCGCGACGAGGATGGGCGCTTGGGTCAAGTCCACCGCCTGCTTGGCTTCGCGGAAAAGCTCCAGCGGCGTGGTGCGAATCTGCTCCGGCTTCAAGTCGACAGCTACCTTAGTGACCGGCGCGGCTGCCGCGCCGCGCGCGATCTGATCTCCGCGAAATGCGCCGGCCTGAAAAGACGCAAACCAGGGCGGCGCGCCCGCAAACGACACGTCCGCGGCAGTTTTGCCTTGGAACATTTGCCGAACGAACACCACGCGGTCTTTCTCGGCGCGATAGCCGATGCAATCGCCGATCATTCCTTTGCCCAGCGACGCGGCCAGTTTGGGCGCGTAGTCGCGCACTTGATAGGTATGGGGAAAGAGGACCAGATCGGGCTGAGATTGGGCGACTGCCTGGCTAAGCGCGATGGTGAAGCCGTCCGGGGTGTACCGGTCGAGCAGATCGTGTTCGACCAGCAGAACTTCCGCGAGCTGGTTGGCCGCCAATTCGTCTGCGAGTGCGCGCACGCCTTTGCCGATCACCGCGGCAGCCACGCGGCTTCCGGGCTGTGCCGCGGCCATTTGTTGCGCCGCGACCAAAGTCTCAAAGCTGACGGGATTCCACTTGCCCTCGCGCTGCTCGGTGATGACCAGAATCTTCATATCGTCTTCGCGTGGCGCCTATAAAACCCGCGCCTCGTGGCGCAGTTTCTCGAGCAGCTTGGCCGCGGCTTCTTTGGGGCTGCCGTCGATGAATTCGGTCTTCTTGGTCTTCTGCGGCACGTAAATGCGCTCGACGCGCTCGGTGGGCTCCTGCGCCACTCCCAGCGATTCGCGCGAAATGACGGCGATCTCTTTCTTCTTTGCCGCCATGATTCCTTTAAGCGACGCGTAACGCACTTTATTGATGCCCGACTGAATGGTGAGCACGGCCGGCAACGGCAACTCCACCCACTGAAACCAGCCCGCTTCCAATTCCCTTTTGAGCTTGAGCCGCTGGACTTCGTTCTGCATCGCTTCGTTCTGCATCACTTCGATCTGCATAATGATGGTGGCGTGAGGCAAGCCCAGGAGTTCCGCCAGCAGAACTCCGGTCTGCCCGAAGCCCTGGTCGTCGCTCTGCAAGCCGGTGAGAATCACGTCGAAATTTTCCTTCTTCAGCGCCGCGGCCAGAGATTTCGCCGCGCCCAGCGGGTCGAGCAGGAAAAACTTGTCGTCCGCGATATGGATTCCCCGGTCCGCGCCTTTCGCCAGTCCTTCCTTTATGACTTGCTTGGCCCGCTCCGGTCCCATGGAAAGCGCCACCACCTCGCCTCCATGCTTTTCCTTCAAGCGCAGCGCTTCCTCGAGCGCAAAGCTGTCCGGCTCGTTCATCTCGAATCCGATGTCGATCTCGCGGATCCACGTGCCGCTTTCGGCGATGTGCAGCGGCGCATCCTTGGCCGGAACCTGCTTGATGCAAACGGCGACTTTCATCTGTTCCTCGATTGGGCCGCAGCCCCCGAATGGCCTGAGGGGCAGAAAAGTTTTCAGGTTGTTGCCGCGCCGGTCGCGCGCCTGTCTAGGCTCGGTTTCCGATTAGTGCCAGCGCTTGAAAACGAGCGCGGCGTTGGTGCCGCCGAAGCCGAAGGAGTTGGATAGGGCGTATTCCACATCCGCCGCGCGCGCGCGGTTGGGCACGTAATCCAGGTCGCACGCGGGATCGGGATGCGCGTAATTGATGGTCGGCGGCAGCTTTTGGTCTCGCAGCGCCAGCACGCTGATTCCCGCTTCCAAACCACCCGCGCCGCCGAGCAGATGGCCGGTCATGGACTTGGTCGAGCTTACAGCGATCTTTTTTGCGTGCTCCCCGAAAACGCGCTTGAGCGCCAGCGTTTCTATGGCATCGCCGAGCGGAGTCGAGGTGCCATGCGCGTTGACGTAGCCGACCTGCTTGGCTTCCACTCCGGCATCGCGAAGGGACGCTTGCATCACGCGGTAGGCGCCATTGCCATCCTCTGCCGGCTGCGTGATGTGGTTGGCATCTCCGGACATCCCGTAGCCCACCACTTCCGCGAGGATAGAGGCATTGCGCTTTTGGGCGTGGTCGAGGGACTCGATGACCAGAATGCCCGCGCCTTCTCCAACCACGAAACCGTCGCGTTCGGCGTCGAACGGGCGGCTGGCGCAGGCGGGCTGTTCATTTCGCGTGGAGAGCGCCTTCATGGCCGCGAATCCGCCGATCCCCATCGGAGTGATGGCCGCTTCCGTGCCGCCGCAGATCATCACTTCCGCATCGCCGCGCTCAATCAGGCGAAACGAATCGCCCACGGCGTGCGCCGAAGCGGAGCAGGCGGTAGCCGTTGCCGAATTGGGGCCCCGGGCGCCATAACGGATCGAAATCATGCCCGACGCCAGATTGATGATGGCCGCGGGAATGAAAAACGGCGAGATGCGGCCCGGGCCTCCCTGAAGCAGCTTCATGTGCTCCCGTTCGATGACGTCGAACCCGCCGATCCCCGAAGCAATATAGACGCCCGCGGAATCGGCGATGGAAGGCGTAATTTCCAGCGCCGCCATGCGCAAAGCAAAATCCGCGGCCGCCATGGCCAACTGGATGAAGCGGCCCATCTTTTTCAGTTCCTTCTTGGGGATCCAGTTCAGGGGGTCGAAATCGCGGATTTCGGCGGCAATGCGGCAATCGAACGCGGAGGCGTCGAATTGCGTGATGGGGCCGACGCCGGCCGTGCCGGCCAGCAGCTTTTCCCATACCTGTTCGGTTCCGATCCCCAGAGCACAGATCAGGCCGACACCCGTTACCACAACCCGGCGCCTCAAGTACCACTCTCCTTGAAAGGATTCTGGCGAGGGGGACTACTTCTTCGCCTGAGCGTGCTTATCGATGTAAGAGATGGCATCTTTCACTGTGGCGATCTTTTCGGCATCTTCATCGGGGATTTCAATGCCAAACGCTTCCTCGAAGGCCATCACCAACTCGACTGTATCGAGCGAATCGGCGCCCAGGTCGTCCACGAAGGAGGCCGTTGGCGTGACTTCCGCCTCGTCCACACCCAATTGTTCCACAATAATCTGCTTTACGCGTTCTTCCACACTCGCCATTCTGTTTGCCTCCACTGTAGGCCGCGCCGCTTCGCGCCGTTCGTCATTTTAGCGCCTGAGCAACCCGCCCATTCTATTGGCTGCGCCGAATCAGGTCAACCGCCGGCATCAACTCATGCGCATACCGCCGTTCACGTCGAGCACGTGCCCGGTGATGTAGGCGGCTTCGTCGCTGGCCAGAAAAACGATGGCCGCGGCAACTTCGGCGTCCTGTCCCATTCGCCCCAAGGGTATGCGCGCGAGCAACTCCTGCTTCACGTCTTCGGGCAGCGGGTCGGTCATGGGCGAAACAATGAACCCCGGCGCCACCGCGTTTACCGTGATATTCCGCGAGGCCACTTCCACGGCGATGGCTCGGGTCAGGCCGATCAAGCCGGCCTTGGCGGCAACGTAATTCGCTTGTCCCGCGTTTCCCGTTTCCGCCACCACCGAGGTCACGTTAATGACGCGCCCGGAGCGTTGCCGGACCATGGGCGCCAGCGCCTGTTGGATACAATAATAAGCGCCGGTGAGGTTGGTGCGCAGAACCGCATCCCAATCCTCCGCCTTCATCCGCAAGGCCAAGCCATCCCGGGTGATGGCCGCGTTGTTCACCAGGATGTCCAGCCGGCCAAACCGCTCGAGGGCCTGCCGAAAACCAGCCTTCACCTGCTGCGCATCGCCCACGTCCATTTGGATGGCCAGCGCGGCGCCGTGCGTGGCGTCAATCTCTTCCGCCAGGCTCTGCAGCTTTTCCGTATTGCGCGCGGCTAGAACGACACGCGCTCCGGCACAGGAAAGGGCAAGCGCAATGGCGCGCCCAATCCCCTGCGATGCGCCCGTTACCAGGGCTACCCGCTCTTTCAGGCTGAACATAACCGCAATAGGCGCCGCATTTCAGGATGCCTCGGTTTCCGCATCTCCGCCGCGCACCTGCGCCAGGCGATCGAACGTGGCTTGCAGCGACTTGGGGTCCTCGACGTTCAGCGTGTGCACTGAGCGGTCGATTTGCCGCAGCAGGCCGCTGAGCACGCGGCCGGGGCCGACTTCCACAAACGTCGCGGCGCCCTCCTCGATCAATTCGCGGAGGGACTCTTCCCAGCGCACGGGCAAGGTCACCTGGCGGATCAACGCTTCTCTGGCCTGCGCTCCCGTGGTGATTATTCCGGCGTCGACGTTGGTGACCAAGGGAATTTTCAAGTCGCCAAACTGCGTGGCGCGCAGGTCCTTCTCCAGGCGCTCTTGCGCCGGACGCATGAGCTCGCTGTGGAAAGGCGCTGAAACCGGCAGCATTACGGCGCGCTTGGCGCCGCTGGCCGAGGCTTGTTCGACGGCGCTTTTCACCGCAGCCGCGTCGCCGGAAATTACCGTCTGATCGGGCGAGTTCAAATTCGCGGGGGCGACTCGGCCGTCGTTGATTTTGCGGCAGATCTCCGCCACGCGGCCGGGCGGCATTCCCAGAATTGCCGCCATGGCGCCCTGGCCCGCGGGAACCGCCTCCTGCATATATCTCCCTCGCTGCCGCACCAAGCGGACGGCATCGGCGAACGACAGCGCGCCGGCCGCTACCAGCGCCGAATACTCTCCCAAACTATGGCCGGCCACAAAATTGGGACGCACGCCCTTTTCTTCCAGAAGCCGATAGGCAGCGATCGAGACGGTGAGAATCGCCGGCTGGGTATTTTCCGTGAGCTTGAGCTGCTCTTCCGGTCCCGAGAAACACATCTGCGAAATCGGGAAACCGAGCACCCGGTCCGCTTCCTCAAAAACCTGACGCGCTGCCGGAAAGGTATCCGCGAGCTCCCGGCCCATGCCGGCAGACTGCGAGCCTTGACCCGGGAAAAGGAATACAACTCCACCCATTTGGCTTTCGCGACTCCTTCAGACTGGCGGATTATGCCCCAACCGCTATAGGCAGGGAGGAAAGCTCCCGCTCGATCTTTTCGTTCAATCGAGCCTGAGTCAATTCCGCGGCCACTCGCACGGCATTCTTTATGGCATTGGCGTTCGACCCGCCGTGGCCGATGATGGCGATGCCCCGCACTCCCAATAGCGGCGCCCCGCCATATTCAGAATAATCGATCTGCCGCCGAAACTCCTGGTAGGCGCTGCGCGAAAGAACGTAGCCTACCTGCGATGCGATGGTGCTCTTGAGCGCCTTCTTCAAAACCGCGGCAATATGCAGGGCCACGCCCTCGCTGATTTTCAAGGCCACATTGCCGATGAAGCCGTCGCAAACGATGACGTCCACGCTGCCCGAGAAGACCTCGCGCCCCTCGATATTACCAACGAAATGGAGCGGCAGGTCCTTGAGCCGATTGTACGCTTCCTTGGTGAGCTCGTTGCCCTTGGACTCTTCCTCGCCAATCGAGAGCAAAGCCACCTTGGGCCGCCGCGTTCCGAAGATCACCCGGTAATAGATCTCGCCCATCACCGCGAACTGCAATAAGTGGCTGACCTTCGAATCCACGTTCGCGCCGGCATCGATCAAAACCGTCACGCCACCGCGACTCGTCGGGAAGGGAGCGGCCAGCGCGGGCCTTTGCACCGAAGGAAGCGTGCCGAGCACAAAGCGCGCCACGGTCATCAACGCTCCCGTGTTACCCGCGCTCACCAGGGCGTCCGCTTGGCCGGAGCGCACCAACCGCGCGGCTACGTGCGCGGAACTATCTTTCTTGCGGCGAAAAGCATGCGCGGGGGAGTCGCTCATGGCGATCACCTCGCTCGCCGGGATCACTTCGATCGAAAGGCCCTTTACTGTGTGCCGGGAAAGTTCGCGCTTGATTTCCGCGGGAAGGCCTACCAGCAGAACTCGTACCCCCAATTCGCGGGCCGCCAATACCGAGCCCTCGACCTCGGGCCGCGGCGCAACGTCGCCTCCCATAGCGTCCACAGCGATGGTGATCATCTGCGAGCCGCCTCTGCCGCCGGTTCAGTATGCGAGATCAGCGCGACCAATCAAGCTGCGCTCGTGCCGCCTGCCATTCAAGCGCCCGCCGTTCAAGCGGAAGTATCCATCACTTCGCGGCCCTTGTAATAACCGCAGTGCGGGCAGGCATGATGGGGCTGCTTCATCTCGTGGCAATGGGGACATTCGGTGAAGGCCGGCCGGGCCAAATGATCGTGGGCGCGCCGGTTGCTGGTGCGTCGTTTGGAATGTCGCCGTTTTGGATTGGGCATGCAAACTCCTCGATTCGATCCCGCAGTCTTGCGCGGGGATTCTATGGTGTTTTTTTTGTTATAGCTATTGCTTTTTAAACCAGTCCTGCTTCAGACGAGCCAACGGGGCCATGCGCGGGTCACCCAGGTGACTTTCGCAACGGCACTCGTCGCTATTGAGGTTGGCGCCGCAATGCGGACACAGGCCTTTGCAGTCGCTGCGGCAGATGATCTTCATGGGAATCGCCAGCAAAACCTGTTCGGCCAGCACATCGGTCAGGAAGAGGCCGTCGCCTTCAAAGAAGGCGATCTCGGTATCGTCCAGCTTCAGGCGGAACTCTTCCTCCCGGGTAATCGACTGCATGGGCCGGTAATACAAGTCGAAGATGTGGGTAACCTCTTCGGCCACCGGTTCGAGGCAGCGGGCGCAAGCCATCTCCACCCGGGTGTGCAGCTCGCCGGAGATGCGGATCTGGCTATCCACCATTTCGGCGGTAGCCCGGACTTCGAGCGGCTCGATCTGGTGGAAATCGCGGGTGTGATAATCCACCGCGCCGGGTGCGTAGTGCTGGTGAACACGCAGCTTACGCGCCGCCAATTCTTTGACATCGAGGAACATGCGTGAAACCTTCGAACGAGAGAGAAAAGTAATTATACGAGGCACCAAAACGATGTCAAGAAAACAGCACTCATCTTCGGAATTATGTTTCGAGTACTGACATACCCCTTGAGAAACATCGTTAAGAACCCCAACCGCGAATAGGAATGTTACGTGGTTACCGCAACGTGCTCTTTGGGAACAAAGTAGACCTCGGACTTTACGCTGTCCTTGTGCCACCCGGCCCGCGCCAGGATTCCGGCGGCATTCTCGATCATTTTCGGATGGCCGCAGGCATAAACCGAAGTGGTCTCGGGCCTGAGACCCCAAATCTGCGCGTATTCGCGAATGAGGTCGTCGACGCGCCCCACTTCCCCGCCCCAGCCCGGATTTGCCCAAGGACGGCTGACGGTGGGAACGTACTTCAGCCAGGAAACTTCGGAGGCGATGCGCTTGAGCTCGTCGATATACCCAAACTCCGAGGAGCGGCTGGCGCCTTCCAGAAGGAAGAGCCTGCGGCCGTCGGGAAATTTGCTTTTCCGGCCCTCGGTCGCAAGCGTGCGGATGTAGCTGACGAAGGGAGCCACTCCGGTAACCGTGCCGAGGAGCAGATGATTTTGATGCGTCGCGGCGTCCGGCGCCAATGTGAAGCGACCCTTGGCCGCTTTACGGATGGTGATCTCGTCGCCCACCTGTAAGGCATGGAGCGCAGGAGTCAACTCTCCGCGCGGCACCAGTTCCAGGAAAAATTCCAGATCCGGTTCGTGCGGCGAGGAGACGATCGAGTACGGCCGCTCGATGTGTTTGTGCGGCGCCAGAACTCCGAGCGTGGCATATTGGCCGGCCACAAAGCGGAAGTCCGAATCGCGCTCGACGCGAATGGACCACAGATCGTCGGTCAGCTTCCTCCGTTGCAGGATTCGGGCGCGGTAAAACCTCTCTTTATCAAGATCCATCGGTTCGTTTTCTCCGGAGCTTTCTTCCGCGAGGTCTCGCGGAATTATTCATAAGCGAGGCTATCGACTGGATCGTTTTGCGCCGCTCGAAGTGCCGGATAGGCGGCGCCGGCGAGTGCGCCGACGACAGCGACCAGGATGGATCGCAGAATCCAGTCGGGGGGAATGGCGATTTGCAAAGTCGGCGAGGTCCGGTGCAGGAGGGCGGTGGTCGCGTAAGTGCCGGATAGCCCGACGATTACGCCTAATCCGACCAGCATGAGAGCCTCCGCCAGAATCAGCCAGCAAATCTCCAGCCGCGACGATCCGATGGCCTTCAAGATGCCGATCTCCCGGCGCCGCTCGAGTACCATCGTATACATCGTCAGCAACACCACCAGAAAGCTGATCACAATCCCCAGGCCGATGAAGGAGCGCAGAAAAGGCCGGAGCTCCGGCAGATTCGAAGAGGTCATCAGCGACATATATTCTGCCATGGAACGAATGCGATAGCCTGGAAGAAGCTTATTCAGCTCGCCCAATACCGCCCCGGTATCCCCGGTGCTGCGCACGTAGATCAAGGAGACGCGCTGTTCGGCACCGGCGATCTCCTGGGCCTTCTGTATGGGCACAAAAAAACGGGCGCCTTTGCCGTGAACCACGATCCCGCACACGCGGAAGTTCCGGTTCATCAAGGAAACCGTGCTGCCCACTTTGAGCTTCCGCGCCTTGGCCGCCAGATCGTCGGCAATGGCGTCGTCGGGACCGCTGAACGCTCCGCCGGAAAGAAAAGTGAATCCCGAGCTCAGCCCGTTAAACCGATCGTAATCGATTCCATAAATGACGCCGAGCGTCGTCGTATCCACGATCACGAATACCGGAGCGACCTCGTCGACGCCCGGAAGTTTTTCGATTCGCGCCACTTGCGATTCGGGAATCACTGCGCTCGAAAAGGAGAAAAATACCGACGAGTTGGGCGGCTGCACGATGATATCCGCGCCCACCCCTTCGGCGCGCGTGCGCCAATCGCTCAAGACCCCCGAGGTCAATCCGACAATCAGAAGAATCAAAAACACTTGCAGGCCGATGGCCGCGGCGCTGAAGGCCGAGCGCAAAGGATGCACACCGAGATTCCGCCACAGCAAATGCAGGAAGATGAATCTCGGAGGGTGGATTTGCGTTGCGCTTCGATCAGCGGTCAAGTGTGGCTACCATGGTTCGTGTGCGCCTGAGTGTCTCGTAAGTTTGTCGTTCCGTGGAAAACTTACTCTAACACCGCGCTCGATGCGCGGTCAAAAACAGTCAGCGTGGTTCGCTATGCGGTTTAAGTACAAAAAAATCAGCGATGGGAAATTCTTTTCCAAAGATTTCTGGCCACGACGCGGAGAGTTTTCAACAAATATGTTGAAAAGTATGTGGAAAAGGCTTCGCGGCGGCGCGTAACCGCACGTACAGAAAATACTTGATACTCGTTGCACTAGACTAGGGCATTCACCTGGTCCCCTACCTGTACCGAATGGCATCGCAATTGCCCTTCGAGGACGATCCTGTTGAACTTTTCCGGATTAAATCTTTTCCGCGAACTTTTCGCCGCTCACCGGCAGCCGCATCTGTTTCAGAACCGAACCAAAATCCCTTCGGAGTCTGAACCAAACCCTCCGGGGTCTGAACCAAACAACGATCCGAACCAATTTCGCCGACGCAGAGCGCTGAAGCCTCTGATTGCGAGTGCCGAGCAAACAGTTATGATGAAGAGTTCGCCGTGCACGGCAATCCAAATCTTTGAGTAGTGACGTTCTTTCGGCAGATTTAATCCATGCATGCCAATCCACAAACTTTTATCGGCACGGCCTGGATCGTAACCGTGATCGTGTGGCTCATCGGCGCCTTCGCCACCAAGCCAACGGCGCGGCGCCAGCCTGCCGAGTCGCGATGGCTCGATATCGGCGAGGCCTGGATGGCAGCGCTGCTTCTTTTTCGAAACAGATTGCGGTTTGGCCCGCTGGAACGGCGCTTCGTGCCCCACACCCAGAGTGTCGTATGGCTCGGCGTAGCCCTGACGATTGCCGGGCTCAGTCTGGCGATCGCCGCGCGCCTCTTCCTCGGCGGCAACTGGAGTGGAACCGTCACCATCAAGAAGGGACACACACTCGTGCGCCGAGGTCCGTACGCGCTGGTGCGGCACCCCATCTATTCCGGAATTTTGCTGGCGATACTGGGAACAGCGCTGGCGATCGGAGAGATCCGCGCGCTGATGGGCGCGAGTCTAGTCCTTCTCATCTTGGTTCACAAGATGAATTTAGAGGAACGGTTCATGACGGAGCAGTTCGGCGCCAGCTATGCGGAATATCGCCACCAGGTGAAAGCGCTCATCCCGTTCGTCTGGTGACGGCTAGCCGTGAGAAGCGCCGCGAAGAACTTCCACGGCGTGAGGCAGAAGCTCGGCCACCGCGTCGAGCGATTCCACCGCGCCGCGCGGGCTTCCCGGCAGGTTGACGATCAGCGCGTTTTTGCAAACGCCGGCCACCGCTCGCGAAAGCACGGCGCGAGGATTTTTCTGGCTTCCCTTCTCCCGCATGAGCTCGCCCAACCCGGGCAGCAGCTTCTGACAGACTGCCGCGGTGGCCTCCGGAGTTGTGTCGCGCGGCCCAATCCCGGTGCCTCCTGCGGTCAGCACGAGGTCCACGGAATCCAGATCGGCGAGAGAGGCGAGGCGTTTCTCGAGCGCTTGGCGATCGTCGGAGAGAGCTTCGTAGGAGAGGACTTGCCAGCCCAGTGCGCGGCAGCGCTCGGATACGGCCGGCCCCGAACAATCCTGCCGTTCGCCGCGCGCCACCGAATCGCTCACCGTAACCACCGCCACGCGCATCGGCGTTTAGCTTTCCACGCTGTTGCTGGCTTCGTCCATCAGGCGCATGGCTTCCATCAACAGGCCGGTGGTGGAACGCGTGGTGTTGGTGCGGTCGGAAGACGCGGCAAAATCGATCTCGAATTCGCCATCGCTCCATCCGATGGCTTCAAAAACGGCCGGATCGCCTTCGAGTTTGCCCAGGCGCGCGTCCTTGCATTGGCCGGCGGCGAAATATAATTCGCAACTCTCCGTGCCGTGGTGCAGGCTCAGGCGGCAAGACTTCTGCCCCATTTCGAGAGATTGCATCAGCTCCACCACGCCCATCTCCTCCAGGCGTCCCTGGATCACGCCCGGCCGCGCGGCGCGCTGCTGCAGCTTTTCCAGGTGCAGGCGGTCCACGAATTTCTTGGCCACGCGCACCAGGTCCGGAACGAAAAACGGCTTGGGCAGAAAATCCTCGGCGGCCACCAGGGGCCGCAATTTTTCCTCGATGTCTCCCTGGCTGGCCACGAAAATAAAGGGGGTGTTGCGGGTGGCTTCGCGATGGCGCAATTTTTCGTAAAGCTGGCGCCCGTCGAGGCCGGGCATTTTGAAATCGGTGATGATCAGATCGGGCGGCGCGTCCACGGCCTTCAGCAGCGCGTCCGCGCCGTCGGCGGCGATAATCACGCGGCACAGCGGATCGAGGGCCTGGGCCATCAGCTCGCGGATCAGCGGATTATCGTCCACGATCAGGACATTTACCGTTTTGGCTGCGGGATTCATTTGGCTGCTGCCGGCTTGCGGCGATAGTCGCCGCTCTTTCCGCCGGTCTTTTCGACCAGGTAGATATCCGTGATCTCGATCGACTTATCGAGAGCCTTGCACATGTCGTAGACGGTGAGCGCCGCGGCTGCTACGGCCACCAGCGCTTCCATCTCCACGCCGGTTTGCGCCGTGGCGGCGACGCGCGAGGTGATTTCCACGCCATTCTGGCATAGCGTCGCGGTCACATCAATGTGCGTGAGGGGCAGGGGATGACAAAGAGGTATCCACTCGGATGTGCGCTTGGCGGCGGCTATTCCAGCGATGCGGGCGATCTCCAGAGGGTCGCCCTTGGGCGTCTTGCGGCGGCGCACTGCACCCAGTGCGGCCCGCCCGATGCGCACGAATCCATGCGCGGAAGCCTGCCGGACGGTAGTGGCCTTGGCGCTGACGTCGACCATGGCCACCTTGGCGCCTTTGCCAAAATGGCTGAGCTTTTTCATAACAGGCCGCGGCGCGGCAGAACCAGCGCCATGGCACCAGCCTCCCAATCCACCTTCTCCGGGGAAACAATCAGGAAAGCATTCGATTGCGCCATCGTTACCACGTCCCCCGAACCCTGCCACGGCAGCACCGTGACTTCCGGTTCGCCGCGCGACGTTTCCACGCGCGCGGGCAGAAAATGCGTGAGCTCGCCGCGTTCGTGAACCGCGTGCGTCAGCCGGGCGCGAAAGATCGGCAGCGGACGCGGCTCCGCGCCGCAGAGAATATCCACCGCGGGCGTCACAAACAGCTCGAAGGTGACCATCGTGGATACGGGATTGCCCGGCAATCCGAACACCGGTTTGCCGCGGCAAACGCCGAAGACCGCGGGCCGCCCCGGCCGTATGGCCACCGAATCGAACATGAACTCCGTGCCCAATTCGCTGAGGACCATCTCTACCAGATCGTACTTCCCCATGGATACGCCGCCTGAAACGATTAGCACATCGGCTTCCAAGCCGCGTTCCAGGTAGCGCCGAAGCTCCTTTTTTTCGTCGGGCGCGTTGCCGATGGATTCGCTCTCCGCGCCGGCAAGCCCCGCCAGCGTTCCCAGCGCGACGCTATTGCCATTGCGCACCTGCAAGGGGCCGGGATTAGCGGCGATGTCTACAACTTCGTCGCCGGTGGAAAGAATCGCCGCGCGCGGGCGGCGGTACACATCGATGCGGTGCTTCCCCACCTGGCCGGCCAAGCCCATTTCGGCATAGCCCAGGCGCATGCCGGGCGCCAGCAGTTGCTGTCCCGCGCGCGCTTCGTTGCCGCGAGGAACGATGCTTTGGCCGCGCGTGGTGGCGCGGCTGAACATCACCCGGTCGCCATCGACGGAGACGTGCTCGATCATCACCACGGCGTCCGCGCCGGCCGGCACGGCCGCGCCGGTCATGATCTGCACGCACTCGCCGGCGCCCACGGCGCCGTCGAAGCCGCTGCCGGCGCGGATTTCGCCGATGCAGCGCAGCGTCGCGCCCGGCCGCGCGTCGTCGGCGCGCACGGCGAAGCCGTCGCGAATGGAGCGATCAAAGGGCGGATAGTCGCGATCCGCCTTCACCGCCTCGGCCAGCACGCGCCCGCAGGCGCGCGTAAGCTCGATTGTCTCCGTGCCGAGAGGAGGGCGCAGAGCGCGAACGGTGGCAATGATTTTCTTACGCGCGTCCTGGAAGGAAAGCATTTCGCCGCTCAGAGCCAGGAGGCGAATTGCGTTCCGGAAGCGACGATGGTGGCGTCGCGTTCCGGGCCGGTCGAAATCATCCCGATTTCGACCTCCAGTTGGTCGGAGATGAACTTCAGGTAGTCGAGCGCATGGCGAGGCAGCTCTTTGGCTTCGCGAATGCCTTCCGTGGAGGCTTGCCAGCCCGGCAGGGTGCGGTATTCAGGACGAATATGCTCGAAATCCTCGGCCGCGGCGGGCATCTCGTGGATCGGCGTGCCCTTGTAGCAGTAGCCCACGCACACCTGAATTTCGCGCTGCGTATCGAAGACGTCGAGTTTGGTCACCACGAATGTAGTGATTCCGTTCACCATCATGGCGTAGCGCAGGATGGGCAGATCGAGCCAGCCGCAGCGGCGCGGGCGTCCGGTGACGGCGCCATACTCTTTCCCGCGGTCGCGCACTTCGCGCGCCTCCAGATCGGGCATTTCCGTGGGAAATGGCCCGCTGCCCACGCGCGTGGTGTAGGCCTTGGTCACGCCCGCGACGCCCGAAATTCGCGTGGGCGCCACGCCCAGGCCGGTGCAGGCGCCGCCGGCCGTGGCGTTCGAGGAGGTCACGAAGGGATAGGTGCCGTAGTCGATGTCCAGCATGGTTCCCTGCGCGCCCTCGAAAAGCACCGAACGCCCTTCGTCGAGCACGCGATTCACCAGCGCGGAGGCGTCCACCACCAGCGGCCGCAGCCGCTCGGCATATTCCAGGTACTTTTCGGCGAGGCCCGCGACTTCCAGCGGCGCTCCGAACGCCGCCCGGCACATGGCGTCTTTTTCCTGCACCACTCGCTTGAGCTTTTCGCGGAAGCGCGCCGGCTCCATCAGGTCGCAAACGCGCAGCCCACTGCGCGACATCTTGTCCTCGTAAGCAGGCCCGATGCCGCGCGAAGTGGTGCCGATTTTGGCCGCGCCTCGCGCCGCTTCGGCCGCCTTTTCCATCTGCCGGTGATAAGGAAAAATCAAGTGCGCGCGCGAACTGAGGTGCAGCCTCCCGCGCACGTCGATGCCCGCGCCGCCCAGGCTATCGAGTTCCGCCACCAACGCGGCGGGATCGACCACCACGCCCGCGCCAATGATCGCGTGCTTGCCGGGGCGCAGGATGCCGCAGGGGATCAGTTGCAGAACAAAACGGCTGCCGTTGAAAATGACGGTGTGGCCGGCATTGTGGCCGCCGGCGCAGCGCGCGATGTAATCGAAGGAAGCCGCCATGTAGTCGACGACTTTGCCCTTGCCTTCATCTCCCCATTGCGCGCCCACCACTACGATCGATTTCATCCTCGCTGCCGTTCCCTTTCGATACGCCATTTAGGCCGCACTCTGCCGGAGAAATCCCGCACTTTTGCTAAGTGGCGAAAGCTCATCGTGCTGCTGACTTTCGCCGCTCGATTCACACGGGAAGCTGCTCGAGGCTTGCGGCGGAATGAATATCGTACTCGGGGCGCGCGCCTAAACGCAAGGCGCGGCATGCGGCCCCTTTCGGTCGGTTTTCGAGAAGAGGAACTGCAGGAGTGGGGTCTTGCAGCTGTATCGCTTAGCGCCGCCTAGCGGGCCTCCGACTTGTCTGGGGCGTTCGCGGGCTTTTTCTCGTCGATCATTTCACGCAGGCGAACTGCCGCCAGTTCGATATCCTGATGCTTGTATTGGCCCGCCCTGCTCTCCACGGCCAGCACTCCGCAGCGATGGACATCGAAGAAATCGCCGTAGGGAAATTCGTACCTCTTCTTGGTGTCTTCGGGTTGCTCTTCGTCGATACCCAGATGCCACTTGGCATATTCGCGAAATCCGTGCTGTGCGATGAACTCGTTCTCCTCCTGAGCGGACGGCTGATCTTCGCTCCATGCGTCTCTCTCATCCCACACGAAGTACTCTTCCTCGACCAACTTTTTCGCGTGCTCGAATGCCACGCTGTTCAGCTTGACTGCCATCTCTCCTCCAATCGCATCACCAGCGGTATACTCTCATGTAGTTGGGTTAGCGCGCGACGGGAATTTGGCTGCTAGTCAGATAGATGCGCCCCGATTGCCGCCGGATTGCCCCAATTCAGCGATACTGGCGGGCGAGACCGCTGAAGCGGAAGCTCACCGAGCCCCGTGATACAGGTCACTGACTTTAGCAGGCCATCGGCAATAACATAAATTGGAACATCAGCACCTTGGAAACCGTTCTTCGGCTTTTGGCAGCGCACTCTGATAGAACTTGCTACCGTCGTTGTGCTGATTGTTTGCCGGCCACTCGGAGGGACCATGTTAGAAAAAAGACTCGAAGATTTGAAAGCGGAGCGAGAGCCTCTGTACCAGCGGTTGTCCAGCAATCCAAACGAGACGCATTTAGCAATCGAAATCAAGCTCATCGATGATCAGATCGCGGAATGTAATCACCTCATTAAGCAGAAGGTTAAGGCTCGCACTTAGCCCCGTCCAGGATCTCCGTCCCGTTTCAAATCGTTAGGACTCTTGCCGAATGGGGCGTTGCTATCCGCGATCGGCAAATCACCGCTCGATGCGTACGGACGCCTTGCTTGCAAACGCAGCGTCCTTCGGCGAAGCGGCGCCCGGCTGCGGCGGCGGACCGTAAAACGCGTCGCTAACCCGGACTTGCGTGTTCAGCCGCAAGCCGGCGCGCTTTTCGATCTGGGAAACGATCCAGCGTGCCTCCTCCCGGCTCTGGATATCGTCGACCACGGTGTAGTTCTTGCCCGCGTTGGTTTGCAGGCGCAACGAATAAAGCGTGCTGCCCGAGGAACTCGCCTGCTGAATGCTGGTAGCGGCCAGGATCGAGGCCACATCGGCGACCTGCACTTGGCGGGTGCGGCCGATTCCCAAGACGGCGCGGCGTCAGGAGATGACGCCGTTCCCCACCACGATGCGCGTGGAAGTGACGGCGGCGCGGATGGAGGCCACGGTCAGGAAGAACGTCAGCAGGCCGACGATAACCACCGCAAAGATCGGTGGGCGCTGCGGGACGTGAAGCATGGCATAGAGAAGGGTCCCGCAACCCGCGGCAAGAACCACAATAAGCGCAGCCCGGAAGCGGTTGCGACCCGCGCGGAAGTAAAACTCCAAGCCCTGGGGAGAGTCGGTAACGGCCACGCGGTGCAGCTCTGGCTCGGGGACTTCGGCGCCCGTGTCCCTTTCTGTGTCGGGGAGCATCGCGGTTTGGCTGCCGCTCGAGATTGCAAATGACGAATTCGTTTGCCACGCGGGGGCGGGCGCCGGAGCCTCTGCCGATTGCGCTTGGCGAAAAACGGGCAGTTCGAACTCGTCGGAGTAGTTCACTCCGGGGACATCCGCCTTCACCTGGAGCGACCATTGGATTTTGTCGTTGGGATTGTCATCGGCGGTCTGGAGAGCGTCGGATGGAATCGCAAATTCCACTGGGATGATGGTGTCCAGCTGCCCGTGGACTAGCGACGTTGGGGGAATGTTTTTCGACTCTTCCCACAGCGGCATCTTGTGCGTTGAACGGTCCTTTCCGGAGCCGGTGACCACGATGCGGGCGCACCATAACTTCAAGTCGACTCCGCGACGGACATCCGTATCGAGGTGAACATGGAGGGAGCCGGCCAGGCGGCCTCCCGGCGAAAATGGCAACGAAGCCATCTCGAAATAGGTTTTACCAAAACGCTTAACACGGATGGTTGCGCGAATGGCACCGAAAAGCACCAGGAGACCCACCAGCCCAAATGCGGCCGGAAAGATGTACTTGGGGTCCTGCGTGGAGAGACCCTTGGAGATGGTCCCCAGGGATAGGGGCAGAAAGAGCATGTTCGCCAGGACCGCGGCGACCCACCAGCCGATGACGCTGGATTTGTTTTTGCCTTCGACGCGACGGGCAGCCCAATCCTGGCGCCAGAGCCAGGGGGACGCAGGATTCGCCGCCGCCTGCCGAGCTTTCTCTTTTTGCAGGGAATAGCCGTACAGCGATCCGAAAATCAGGCCGCCGCCGATCAGGGCGAATACGGAAGCAAAAACGGCGCCGCCGATCCTGGCGGCCAGGGGCTGATTGGGCGCATTCAGGAAGGTGTAAGCGGCGAAAAGGCCCATGCCCAGAAACGGGAGCCCAAAGAGGCTCACGGCCACGACGCCCGCCTTGGATGGCTTGGTCACAAGCCATTTTCTCCTGGAATTGCGCCCCACGGGATTTGGCGTTCAGCCGGGCATCGGAAAGGTAAACCGCGGAGCGGCTTCTGAACGCCCGGACCGGTTGAGCTGGCAGGCCTTCTCACATGGTGAAATTTCCGGCTGGGCGCTGGCCGAGAAGAGGAGTAATCACCGCTTGGGCCAATGCTATACTCTGCCAACCGCCGAACGCGTACGGAGTTCGGAGCCAGAGCGAGGCGTGAGCAAGCTGGCTGCAACGATCATGAGCCCTAAGTGATGATCCCTAACTGATGATCCCTGACTGAAATCGCCGGTTGCCGTTTTCCCGGCCCTGATTGTCATGCGTTCAGAAGAAAGCGAGGAGCACATGTCCAAAATCCGAGGCCTTCCCGCAGCCATAGCGCTAGTGGCATTCCTGGCGATCGCGTCTCCCGCTGGAGCGCAGGACTCCGCAACCTCCAACGGGCCCGACCCGATGGCATACCTCGATCACGCGACCAACGCCAAGCTGCTCGCGGCGGACGACCTCAAAGCCAGCCTGGTGGATTGCGTCATTCCGCCCGCGAACGCCGCCGCAAGCGTGACCAAGGTGATAGACGCTCCGCCGACAAAAGTATTCGATCGACTGTATTACCTGGGAATGAATAGCGTGGCCTCCTGGGCCATCGTTACCAGCGCGGGGATCATCCAGATCGACAGTCTCGACAATCCTGCAGAAGCGCAACGCCTCATCGTGGGTGGCTACAAGAAGCTGGGCCTGGACCCGGCGCAGATGAAATATTTGATCCTTACGCACGGGCATAACGACCATTTCGGCGGCTCAAAATATTTGCAGGACACCTACCATCCGCGCGTGCTCATGTCCGCGATTGATTGGGATATGGTCGCGAAGCTGCCTCCCACCGATCCGAACGGCAAGTTCGGGCCGCCGCCGGCCCGCGATATGGACATCAGCGACGGCCAGAAGCTAACCCTGGGCGATACGACGATCACCTTCTATATCACTCCCGGCCACACGCCAGGCACCGTATCGATGCTGATTCCCGTGAAGGACCACGGCCAGCCGCATCTTCTTTCCTTCTGGGGCGGAAGCGCGATACCGCGCGCGCTCGGGCCCACCGGGCAGCCGGGCCGCATGGATGCGGGTATCGTTGCTTACAAAGCATCGTTCTCGCGCTTCCTGAATCTGGGCGAAGAGGCGGGCGTGGACGGATACATCGCCAATCATCCGTATCGCGATCTCACTTTCGTCGACGGCAAGAACGATCGGATCGCCAAGAACGAAGCGCGCAAGCGCGGCGATCCGAGCCCCTTCATCAATCGCGGCACGTACATCCGCTACATGATGATCGGCATGGAATGCATCGAGGTCCAGGAAGGCTGGGTGCGCGCGGGCAAGCCTGCCATCGGCAAACCGTAGCCCGGGTGAGCCGTAGGCGATGCTTATTGACGGCACCACTCCTCTATAAAATGATAGGCAATTGACCATGACGCGAACGTTTCGCAGCCCACTGACCGTTACATTTGCCGCGCTAACGATCTTGCTCGCCGGCACGCAACTCGGCGCGCAGTCGCCCGGCGGGCCCATCCGCGTGGAAGTGGACGAAACTCGCGCCCCGCAGAAAATCCTGCATACCCATCTGCAAATGCCGGTGCAGCCCGGCCCGCTGGTTCTTTCTTACCCGGAGTGGATTCCCGGAGAACACGAGCCCAGCGGCCCGATCATCGATATGGCCGGCCTGAAATTCATGGCCAATGGAAAAATGATTCCCTGGAGCCGCGACCTGATCGACATGTTCGGGCTGCATCTCGATATCCCCCAGGGCGCGAAGTCGCTCGATATCGATTTCGATTTTCTTCTTTCGGCGTCGGCCTCCGGCTACTCGGCGGGAGCCTCGGCCACGGCTTTTCTCAATGTGGTGAGCTGGAATCAGCTGGTGCTCTTTCCGAAAGGGCAAAACGCCGCCAGCCTCACATTCGTTCCCAGCCTGCGCCTTCCCGCGGGATGGAAATTCGGCACGGCGCTGCCCGGCGCGAAGCAAACCGGCGACACGGTTGAATTCTCGCCCGTCTCTCTCGAAACGCTCATCGATTCACCCGTGATCTCTGGGCGCTACTTTCGCGTGGTCGATCTCACTCCCGGCCAGACTCCGAGCCATGAGATCGATATCGCCGCCGATAGCCCGGCCGCCCTGGAGATGACGCCCGAAACCGAGGCTCACTATCAAAAGCTCATCGCCGAGGCCAATGCGCTCTTCGGTTCGCATCATTACCGCGACTATCACTTTCTCCTGACGCTCAGCGAAAACGTCGCGCATTTCGGCCTGGAACACCATGAATCGAGCGACGACCGGATTTACGAGCGAAGCCTGACCGATCCGGCCACGCGCATCGCCATGGCGATCCTGCTTCCTCACGAATACGTTCACTCCTGGAATGGTAAGTACCGCCGCCCCGCGGGCTTGCTTTCGCCGGATTACCATCAGCCCATGAAGGACGACCTGCTTTGGGTGTATGAGGGCTTGACCGAATATCTCGAGGAACTCTTGGCGGGCCGCAGCGGCTTGCGTACCCCCGAGCAGGAGCATGAGGAGATCGCCCGTGTCGCTGCCCTGCTCGATGCGGAGCCCGGCCGGCAATGGCGTCCCTTGCAGGACACCGCCGACGCCGCCGTCTTTCTCTACAACGCGGGCGGGGACTGGCAGAATTGGCGCCGCGGAACGGATTTCTACCCGGAGGGCGTCTACCTTTGGCTGGATGTTGACGCCACGATTCGCCGTCTCACGCAGGATCGCAAGTCGATCGACGATTTCTGCCGATTGTTTTATGGTGGCGCGAGCGGCCAACCCGATTTGAAACCGTACGGTTTTGAGGATGTGGTCGCGGCGCTCAACGAAGTTGCGCCCAACGATTGGTCCGCGTTCCTTCGCACCCGCCTCGATTCCCTGGCTCCGAACACCATGGACGAATCGCTCAATAACAGCGGTTGGAAGCTGGTCTACAACGACCAGCCCAACGAGCTTCAGGCGGACCGCGAAGCTGTCGCAAAATCAATCGATCTGAGTCTCTCGCTGGGGCTAAGGCTTTCGCAGGACGGAAACATCGCAGACGTGATTTACGATGGGCCGTCGTATAAAGCGGGACTCGGACCGGGAATGAAAATTATCGCCGTCGGCGGCCGCCAATTTTCCCCCGACAGCATCAACGCCGCGATCAAAGACGCTGAGGCCGGCGCCGCACCCATTCAACTGATCGCCTCCAACGGAACGGATGTTCAGACCTACGCGGTGGACTATCACGGCGGCTTTCGGTATCCGCATCTGATGCGCAACGAGAGCCAATCCGATTTCCTGGGCGAAATCCTGACTCCTCTCACCCCCTCCCGATAGCTGTAAGCACGCAGCCCTAGCTCTCGATGAGCGCCAACGGGACTCCTTGGCAACCTTCTTTCGCAGCAGCCATTCTCCGGGAAGGTGACTTTCCAGGACTTGGGGCGTCAATCGAGAAAAAGCTGAACGCCGTCGTCCTCTTCTGGGCCACCTTTGCAGTGAATTCTTATGATGTCTACTAGCCAGTCGAAAACCGTGGGTCCTTTTTGCTGTCGAGCTATTTCCAAGTCTCGCGATACTTTGTCCCGGTTGTCTGGGTGACAGCGTTTTAACCTTAGTTCCAGCTGACGCACTATTTCGGGATAGCCGAGTCGTTGCTTAGAAATCTCGTGATTTGTCCACCGGATAGTGAACCCTTCGCTTGGCGTACCAAAGCCACCTCTCAAAATGTCATGAGGCATCCAAGTTCTGGCCCCACCGTTGATTCGGAATAAGCACCTTGCTTACTTCCGAATAGAATTCCTCCAAGGTCGCAAACCGGGCTCCGTCAATTTCGTAGGCCGTCACTGGAATGTGTCACATCCTCTACGGGGTTAACGGGGTAGCCTTATTGATGGAACGAACCGAACTAGGCCGAAGTAAAGAAACAAAATGCCAAGAAGACTCCAGGCTATGCGCTCCGGCCAGTCTATTGGCTTGCCAGATTCGTCCTCACCGTACAGGACGAATGAACGCGGTTTTGTACCCCGAATTCCGCACTGTAGGAAGTAAAAGCCACCCAAGATGAACACGAGTGCAAACATTGGATTCGTGCTCTGGAGACTACTCCCGAGCGGCTCAGTTTGTAAAACGTCAACTGGACGTTTGCTGACCTCAATCCTGAGACACGGCCTTCTCGGAAACTGGGAATCGGTCAAAGCCAATTCCAAGAACGGGAGACAGGAATTATCGGGAGCACTTCCGCTGAGGTGCTAAACAGAGCGGCTTCGGCGCCGCGATTCGCCCTGCCTTAAGACGCCGATAGCTCCTTGAGCAAGCCGTGCCCTTTGCGGAACCACGGCCGCTCCAGCCGCCGCCAGTGGCGCGGCAACGTGCGTTCTTTCTGCAAGAGCTGCCGCAGCCACTCGCGAGCTTCCTCGCTTCGGTTTTGAGATTTCAAGAACGCGGCGTACGTATAGAGCGTCTCCGGGGTGTTGGAATGCTGCACCACTTCGGTGAAAAGCGGCGCCGCTTCCTGCTCGCGTCCGGTCGCGGCGTAAGCCTCCGCCAGCATCAACTTGGCGCGATAAGAGTCGTACTTGGCATCGCCGCGAACGACGCGCTCCAAATCCGGCAAAGCCGCCGCCGGCTGCCCGAGCGCCATCAGGCAAAGCGCGCGCCGGTAAAAGCAATCGGGTGAATCGCTCCGGATGGCAATGGCGCGGTCGAATGCTTCCTTCGCTTTTGCATACCGCCTTTCGTCCCAATAGAGCGCGCCGAGCTCCTCGAAATTCGCGGCGGAAGGATTGTCGAGAATCGCCGTTTCCACTGCCGATATGCGCGACTTCCGGCCATATCCCCGATAGGCGTTGCGCAGCAAACCGAGGTCCGGCAGCATCTCCGCCACGAGGTATACCAACGCGCCCAGGAATCCCCCAAGGAAGATGACCCACAGCCAGAATCCTTGCGGCCTGCGCCGAAAGAAATGCACCAGCGCCACCACTTGCAAAATCATTCCCCAGGGATAAAAAAGAAAGCTCAGCCGGAAGAGTCCAAACATGAGGCGGCATCACCTCGCGGGTTCCATTGCAGCTCCCTCACACCCGCATCGCAGCAACATGGTAATTGTAGTGGAGAAACCCCGCGCTCAGCACGCGGCCGCCCAGGTAAAAAATGGATGCGATGGGAACGATTTGCCGGGTTCGGACCCGCGGCTGCGCGAACTAAGCATTAGCGCATAGGCCTCGCACGCGGGCGCGAGGTAAGTCCAGCGTTTTCGGCAAGCCCGCTCATCACCAAGAGGGCACACGTCGCCCGAAAACTCCGCTTTTCACAAACCGCTGGCCGCGCCATTGCTTCTCCTCGAAGGCATATGTCAGAGTACGGAGCAACTCGGGGGAGCGATGGAAAAACAGTGGTGGTGTGTCAGTTGTCTCGCGGAAATTGACTTGGACAATCACGGCCGGTGCGGAGCGTGCGGGTCGGACGCCGTCGACAGGATCGAGCGGGGCGGCTTTTCGATGAATGCCGAAACTGCGGCAACCGTCCTTGCGGATGCGTCGCGGTGAAAACCACGTCGAAGTGGGGCAGCCTTAGCGAGCGCGTGGTGAAACTGAAAGACGGAGAGAGCATCATCCTCGAGTGCGACGGCGATCCTAGCGAGGAAGCCCGCAAGATACGCAGCGGGCTGAACGGCATCAGGTCCTGTTGCACGGTGCGGCGCTCGGTGAGGGTCGTAGAAGGAAGAATCGTGATTACGCACGTGGGAACGTGGCCGATGCTGGGCGCGTTCAGGAACTCGTAATCGCTGGCGCTTTATAGGGTTGAGGAAATCTTCGGGGCTTCGCGTTCTTCCAGCAGCAAACGGCGCAGGGTCCTCAAATCCCTCAGAATATGGCGGCTCGCGCCGATGTGCGACTCGAGCGTGGCCAATTTGTAGCTCACCAGTTGCAGGGCCTGCTTGCGGCGGGCCAATTCGATGTCGCCGGTACGCTCGATCTCCGTCTCGATCTGCTTGTGCGCTTCCTCTGTTGCCTCGAGGAGATGAGTCACGTACTCGAGAGCGCTCTCAATATTGTCAAATGGCGTTTCCGGTTCGTAGCTCATGCAGGCCTCAAAGGTGCATTTCCGGCTTCAACAGCGACTAAAACTTCCTCGCAGAAAAGCATAACCTCTTCGGAAGGCGAATCGATGTTCGCTATCGGAAGCTCTGGCGAAAAAGTAATCTTTTTGCGGGACGAGCTTTTTTTGGCTTTTTGGGGGCAGGCGGGCGAGGACGGCGCGCGCCTGCGCCCAAGGATCGGAGTTTTTCCGACGAACGAATAGCCGCGGAAACCTTGCGGCTCTTCGCTTTATTTAGTTTCGGCGCTCTACTTCGCTTCGGGCTTCGCTACCGGCGTAGCGGGTGTGGCGAACTTCGCCGCAGGGATCTGGACGTTCGGCTGCACATCGCTCAATTGAATGATCGAGCGGCCATCGGTCCAGGTCCAGACCACGTGGAACGGAATCTTGACTCCCGCGACCACGCGATAGTCCGAGTAATCGACCTGCGCGGGAATGACGCCCACGGCGGTGTCGCTATAGCGCACCTGCCGCAAAAGAATCCCCGACTGCTTGTCGAAATATAATTTGGCGCCAGTGTCGCCGCCGGCGGCGTCCTGAATCACTTCGACTGGTTTGTCGTCGATGGAAACCGAGGGGAAGCCGGTGCGCCACTTGAACTCTTGCTTAATCTGCACGGGAAAAGAGAGAGAACCGTCCATCTTAGCGCCCGCGAGGTCTCCGCCGGCAAGCGGGAGGACACGCATCAATTTGTCCGAGGCAGCCGTCCACGCGTGAGTGCCGTCGTAAGTGGCGACGCTGTCTCCGTGCTGCGTATGAATGACGGTGGTGAGTTGATCGGGCGCCTTGGCAAAAATTTCAAAGGGAACCTTTTCCGAATACGTGTCGAAGCCCTCGTAGGTCCCCTTGCCGACAAAACTGGTGAGCTTGGCGACCTGCGCCGCTCCGCCGATGGCCTGGATGTATTTGTCGATTATTTTATCGGCCGAGAGCTGGTTCGGCGGGGGCGCACCGCCTTTGCCTATGACTTCCACTCTGTCCGGATCGTCGGGTTCGACGCTGTACTGATCCACGAGGCTGGGAATAGCTTCCGGGTGGTCGGTGGCGCGATGGCAGGTGTAGCAAGTCACCTTGCGCTGCCCGCCGAAATTGCTCTTATCGAGCATGTTCACCATGATGATCATCTTGCGCGCGGTCTGCTTCAGCGGCGTATCGATGGCGTAGGCAGCCAAGCTGTCCGCGGCGTCCGGAGAATGGCAATCGATGCAGTTCAAGCCGGTGGATGCGGAAAAGAAGCCCATGGTGTCCATGAATTCCTTGACGGGAATGCCTTTGAGCAGTTGGACGTTCTTGAAAACGTCTTCCGCCATCTGAGGCTTCGGCCCGGTCGCGGGCGCGGCCTGGCCCTGCGCCAACGGAATGCAGATGAAAAATGCGAGTGCTATTCCCAGGACGTAATGAAGTGCTCGTTTCGATCCAAGATTCATTTCGGCTATTCTCCTTGCGACACGCAATATACCCACGACGCCGCCACCACGCTCTACTTACTCGAGCCGAGCGTCTTCTTCTGGTAATCGTCGAAATTCAACTGCTGATCCAGGCAGACAAACTCCATGATATTCCATTTGGGTTTGAGCGCGAACGCGCGCTTGGCAGTCCAGGGCTGGGTGTAAGCCTTGGGGTCGTCGATGGTCATGTCGTCGACAAGCGTATTGTGATCGGCGCGGTGGATGCGCTCGGTCAAGTGCAGGGCGTCCGAATGCGGGAGACCGGAGCGATCCAACCACGTCCTCTCATTGAAACCAATCGTATCCACAACCAACGTGTCGCCCTCCCAGTGGCCAATGGAATCTCCCATCCACGTGGGGCTCAAGTCGGCGGGGTGCTGCCTGCCATCGGTATAAATATTACGCACAAAATGGTCGTATTCAAAAACCATCAGCACCCGGCCGGGAACCTGCAAAATTTCCATCGGAAACGGATGATAGTAAAGGCGCGGAATGCCGGGCGGAAAACATTTATCGACCGGGTCGGTAGAAACCGTTGTGGAACCTTCGCCGTGAGCGGGCTTATTGATCTTCATCTGAGCCAGGCCCCAGGCGGTGAGCGGGGGCTGCGTTCCTTTCGCAGCCAGGTTATTGCTCAAGACGCCCGACCAGACTCCGGAAAGATCGGGCACGGATGCGGAGGAAGCTGCGCTGGCGGGGGTTGTGCCCTGAGCCGACACACGCGGCGAGAAGGCCACGAGTGCGACAAGCGCCAGAAGCGAAAGCGTGGGTCGACTCTTCATCTCAAACTCTCCTCGAACGCGCGCGCCTCCAGATGTTTACCTCGGGACGGCCTCAGACTTTCGTCTCTTTCGATGGCGGGGCATTCTAGCACCACGCTCTTCCGCGCGACAATGGAATCGCGCCGCCCGCAGTGTAGGACGCAGGGCGGAGCGCATCTGTTCCGGCCAGATGCGCACGGGGCTGGAGTGCGCGCTGTGACTGAACCGGAAAGTGATTCGCGGTTGCGGCGCTGCGGGCAGAGTTCGCCTCGCCATGCCGGGCAGAGGAGAGCCGTGCTGTGGGGGTGCGCATTCTGAAGGAGTTAGCAACGCCTTTATAGGTGGGCATCCCCTCCCCCCTATTTTTTGGCAAGAGTATGATTCGACGGTGGTTATTTTTAGCTTTATGCAAGAGTATCATTCTAAGCTGTTTAGAGCGCGCTCGCGTCGGAGCGTAATATTGCTTGTACATGATTGATTCTACAAGATATACGCCGCATGACATGTTCGCTTCGGACGAGCAATCGTAGCCGAATGATCGTTTCTTGCAAGAGTATCATTCCAGGCCACTTACTTAGAGTACTTCTAAGTGGCTTAGCCTACGCACATTCAGTGGCCTTGAGCCGGTCGCAGGGAAACAAACGCGCATCCTCATATATGTATTTTATCGCGAAGGTCAAACCATCCGGTGCATAAAACCGAAAGGCCTCGGGTCTCTGGTTCTAACGTGCGCTTTCGCGCCGGGCGACACACATCGACGGGCGACCTGAGCTACAGACTGTGATGACGGCGGCGGGGGAGGGATAATGGATGCGCGAGGAAAACAAAGGCGCACAGCCAGGAGTGGCTGTGGCTACATGGAGTCGACGGTATGGGTGACGCTCCGAAAACTGCGCGCGCTTTTATAAAGGGATGGGGGGAATCTCCCTGGTCCATCGATTTTCGCCCGCTGCCGCGGTTGCTTCCTGAACAAGTGGATTTCGCGGTGGTCGGGGGAGGCTTCACCGGCCTGGCGGCCGCGGCTTGGCTGCGCAAGCTGGCTCCGGAGAAAAGCGTCGGCGTCTTCGAGGCGGAACAGATTGGCGGGGGCGCGAGCGGAAATACCGGCGGCATGGTGCTGGGAGAGAGTTCCGCGGGCGACCTGCCTGGGCTTGGCGACGTCCTGGGCGGATTCCGAGAGACGCTGGATGAGCTGGGAATCGAGTGCGACCTGCAACTTCCGGGCGCCTGGGAGATTGGGCGCAAGGGAGGCTCGAAGGATTCGCCGATCTCCTGGTCGGATTCGGGGAGGTTGCGCGTCGTGGATGAAGTGGGGGGAGGGACTGCGGATGCGGGGAAACTAGTCAGCGGATTGGCGCGCGTGGCGGATCGTTCTGGAGCGTCTATCCATGAAGGCGCTCAAGTTGACGATGTTCGATTTGACGATGTTCGAGGGCAAAATCCTGTGGTCCTCAAGATGGGCTCGAAGGAGATTCGGGCGGGGAGCGCGCTGATTGCTACGAACGCGCAGTCGCTGGAACTCAGCGGACTTGAAAAGCGCGCCACGCCGAAGCTTACGCTGGCGGTGGCCACGGAACCTCTGACGCCGGCGCAAATCGAGGTGCTGGGATTAGATTCCGGCAAGCCGTTTTACACTGTGGACTTTCCATATCTGTGGGGACGGCTATTGGCGACGCAAGGAGTCATCTTCGGAAGCGGCTTGGTCGACGTGGACGATTGGAGGGATCTGAAGCAGATCGATATCGGCTCCGGCCAAGCGGCTGAGCTCATGGCTCGACTCGAGCTGCGCGTGCGCAACCTGGATCCGGCGCTCGAATCGGTGGGATTTACTCATTGGTGGGGCGGTCCAATTCTGATTGCGCGGGATTGGAAGCCGATATTCAGGCATCACGTTCGCGGCGAACGTGTGGTTGTGCTGGGAGCTTATGCCGGGCAGGGCGTGGCGCTTTCCGTTTATTTGGGCCGTTGGGCCGCGGAGGCGATGCTGGGATTGCGCCCGCTGCCGGATTGGAAATGAAATTCCCCGCGAAGATGTAGAATCTTTTCTCGAACAAAATGGCTCGAACGAAATGGCCTCCGCAAAACCGCAGCTTCAAAGATTAGCTACTGTGCCGGACGTGAGGGCGTGAGCACGCCCATCGTGGTTCATTTCGGTCCGGAAATTTGCGGGACCTATGGCAGAGCCACGGAACGCGAGTGGCTGGTGACGAACGGGCTGGGCGGGTTCGCTTGCGGAACCGTGGCGGGGATACAGACGCGGCGCTATCACGGGATGCTGATCGCTTCGCTTCCGGAAATTGGCCGGACGCTGGTGTTCTCCAGGGTTGAGGAAACGTTGCGCTATGCGGGAGACGAGTACGCGCTGAGCGCGAACCGTTGGGCGAGCGGCACCGTGGAACCTGAGGGATTTCGATACATCGAGAAGTTTTACCTGGCGGGCTCCATACCGGTGTGGAGGTTTCGTTGCGCGGACGCGGTGCTGGAAAAACGCGTGTGGATGCAGGACGGCGCCAACACCACGTTCATTCGCTACGACTTGATTTATGGTTCGGCGCCAGCCGAACTGGAAGTGAAAATTCTGGTGAATTACCGGGGCATCCACGGAACCACACGAGGAGCGGAATGGAAGGCGTCGGTGACGGCGGTTCCGCGAGGACTTTGCGTGGCGGCGCGCGAAGGAGCAGCGCCGGTTTATTTGCTGAGCGATGCCTTTGAGCCGGAGGCGCGGCAGGAATGGTACCGCGACTATGACTTGCCGGAGGAACGGGAGCGGGGACTGGACGATCGCGAAGACCATCTGCTGGCCGGGATTTTTCGAACGCACCTGTCGCCCGGCGGCTCCGCCACGATTGCGCTGAGCACGGAGGCTGCTCCTGCCCTTACAGGCCGGGCCGGGTTCGCCGCGCGGGAAGCTCTGGACCAGAGGCTGCTCGAAAACTGGATCGCCGCGCATCCGCGCGCTTCGCTCGAAGCTCCGCACTGGATCTGGCAATTCGTGCTGGCGGCAGCGCAATTTCCGGTGCGCCGGCGGGGCGCCGATGGGCGCGAGAAGTGGTCGATCATCGCCGGTTACCCATGGTTCGGCGAATGGGGACGCGATGCCATGATCGCGTTGCCGGGGCTGGCTCTGGAGACCGGACGGATCGATATCGCGCGATCGATGCTGTCCGAGTTTCCGGGATTCATTCACGAGGGATTGCTGCCCAACACGTTTTCCGAGAGCGGCGAGCCGGGGTCCTACAACGGCGTGGACGCCATGTTGTGGTACATCCACGCGCTGCAGCAGTATGCGCTGCAAACGGCGGACCTGAGCGTGGCGCGGGAGGTGTTCGACTTACTTGCGGCCGCGGTGGATTGCTACGCGCACGGGACCCGATACGGCATTCACGCCGACCCTGCCGACGGGCTACTTTACGCCGGCGAGCCCGGAATGCAAGTGACCTGGATGGATGCAAAGTTGGGCGATCGCGTGTTTACGCCGAGAATCGGCAAGCCTGTGGAGGTGAACGCGCTGTGGTTCAACGCGCTGCAGGCGATGGCGCGCTTCGCCGCGGAACTCGGGAAGCCGGCGGACGAGTATGCTCGACTGGCCGAGCGGGTGAAGACGAGTTTTTGGCGCTTCTGGAATGCGGAGAAGGATTGCTGCTTCGACGTGATCGACGTGCCTGGGGTGCCTGGGGTGCCTGGGGGGCCTGGGGGGCCAGCGGGAAATGACGTTTCGCTGCGGCCCAACCAAATCTTTGCCGTCTCGCTTCCGGAGAGCCCGCTAAGCGTGGCCCAATCCAAGAGTGTGGTGGATATTTGCGCGCGGCGATTGGCGACGCCGCACGGGTTACGCAGCCTCGACCGTGCCGATGCAAAATATTGCGGCCATTACGGAGGTTCGCCGGCGGAGCGCGATGGCGCTTACCACCAGGGCACCGTTTGGGGTTGGTTGCTGGGCCCTTTTGTGCTGGCGCACTTGCGCGTCTACGGCGACGCGGCGAGGGCCTTCGCGTTTCTGGAACCGATGGCACACCACCTCTCCGCTGCGGGCCTGGGCAGCGTTAGCGAAATTTTCGACGGTGAGGCTCCCTTTGCTCCTCGCGGGGCCTTTGCGCAGGCTTGGAGCGTGGCCGAGATTCTACGCGCGTGGCGCGCTTGTTACGATGCGGGCCTGAGGATCGAAAATTCAGCCCGGCGCGAGTAAAAACGTTCAGCTGATCTTCAACTGGCCTTGGGCTTCTTCGGCGACTTGGGCGTTTCGACCAGCTCGATGAGAAGCTTGCGGCCTTCTGCGACAGGCACGAGAAAGAAGTTCACTCGCGTTTGGTTGGCTCCCGCGCGAACTTCGGGATAGAGAGGCTCGAGCGCGAATCGGCGCTGAAGAATTTCCGTTGCTCGCTGCGCGTCGCGTACATCGCATTCGACCTGCTGGAGGCCCTCGCCGAAGCGGGCGAGAAATTTGGCGACGGGGCCTTCTCCACCGGACGTTCTTGCGGTGAGGATGTCCAGGCGGACGCCATGAGCGAACACCAATTCAAATTCGAGCACATCGTGTTCCGCGGGCACGTCGGCTAACTTCGGCTCACCGAAGCGGCCGCGAATGGCTTCGAACGTCTGGGGATGAACGGCAATGCCGACGGTGAGCAGGCCTCCTTTGCCCGCCGCGAGGGAGCGAAATTCAGGATCGGCAAACCATTGCCGCAGCACTGGTTCGGCGGCAGCGCCGCCCAGGCGAAACAGTTCGTAAGCTGCGGCTTCGCGCTCCTGCGCATCGGGAGCGGCTAACTTTGAAATGTAAGCCGGGATGTTCTCCGAAGGGAGCAATTGGGCAAACCGGAAATGCTTACGGAATTAGTGAGCGAGCTGCTCGGCGGTTTCGACCGTGTTCAGATTCGATAGCTCGATACGAGCCGCTTTCGCCGGCGAGACGTTTACGCCGACGTCCCAAACCATCCGGAGTTCGCCGCTCAGCGCGGGAGTATCGAGATTGGAGATCCAGTATTGCCCAGCATTCAGGCCCTCAAAGGCGCCCTTGCCATTGAGATTCGATACAGCCGTAGCGACGAGGTAGCGGGTCTGAGCAAGTTGCATGACTTGCTGTTCGAGGTGGTGCTGCTGCTGCTCTTGCACCTTCATCCATCGGGGATAGGGATTCAGTTCGTTAAATTCGGCGTCGAGTCCCTGCATGAGATCGGGATGCGCTTCAATATAGCGGTGAAGCGCCTGCTGGTATTGCTCCAGCTGGCGCTTATATTTTTCGGGATCCTTTTCCTTTTCGCCGTTTTTGTATTTGGGCTCCGGAACGCCGGAATGGACAGCCGCCCCGTTTTGATCGTTGTAGGCGGTAAGAAACTCGGGGACATTGATGACGTCATCGGGGGTAAGTTCCTTGACGAAATCGACTCCGGCCAGGTCCACTCGATGGTGCTTGGCCATCCAAATCTTCAGCTCGGGTGACACTCCCAGCTGCGAGATGAAGTGATCGAGATCGGTGAACGGTTCGGCGGCCTCAGCTTCTTTGCGTATATCGGAGAGGCTCTTGGAAAGCAAATAGAACGTCATTTCGCGCACGGGTTCCGCCTGGCCTCCCGGAGCCCTGACGTACGTGGTGAACTCGATGGATCCATTGCCGGCCGCCTGTGCACGGGAGAGCTGGCAGCAAACACACATCAGAGCACCAAGTAGGCACCCAACAACCAAAACGTTTGGGATTCTCACGTCCGCGATGCTAACAGATCAAGATGGGCGCCAAGACAACTTCGCGCAGCTCACGTGGCGTAAAGATAATGGCTCGGTTTGGGCGAGGGGGAGACCCACCCGGTCGATGAGTCAGTACGAGTCAATACGAGCTTGCGGAAATTTATAGGAGCCGGAAGTTGACTTCGATGGGTGTGATCGTGGCCACCGGAGTGCCGTTGGGACCCACCGCCGGTTTGAAGCGCCAGGTACGCACCGCCTCGATGGCTTTCTCATCCAGTCCCAGGCCAGCGCCCTTGACCACCTGAATGTTGGTGGCATGGCCGTCCGGCTGAATGATCACCTGCAGCACCACGATGCCCTGAAACTTGGCCTTGCGGGCGTCTTCGGAATATTGAGGCTCCGGGCAATAGAGACAGCTGGGATAGCCAACCCCGCCGGTTCCCGGACGGAAAGCGCCGCCGCCGGTGCCGCCGCCGGTGCCGGGTCCTAAGCCCCCGCCGCTGCCGCTGCCAATTCCGCCGCCATCGCCGCTACCCATCCCGCCGCTGGCGCCAGGCCCTGCGGAGGCGCTCATCATGGCGGCGAGCGGATCGCCATAATTGGGATCATTGGGGCTGGGAATTTTCAGTTCCGGTGGTCCCAAAAGAGTCGGCTCCGCCTCCATTTTTGGATTGGGATGAGGCGTGAGCAAGGGCGGAGTAATCTGAGTCATACTCCACTTGGGCAACTTGCCCTGAGTGGCGGGCTGCTGCTTGTGTTCCCCGCCTCCACCTCCGCCTCCGGCACGATCCTTCGAAGCCGGCAGCTTCGAAAGGTAGGGAGAGATGTCGATCACCTGCATGCTGGCCTGCACGGGCGGCTGCACCATGTGGCGGAAGATGGGCACAAGAATCAACACAGCGATCAATACGTGCACGCCCGCGGAGATCATCTGCGCCATGCTGTATTCGCGGCGCTTGGCCCAAAGCGGCCGCACCGGAACCGGCTTGCTGGTAACCTTGAGCGGCGGCAGCTTGGGCGGTGAAATCAGATCGTGGAGATTTCGCCAGAAGACCCGATAGGTGGGCTCCAGATCGATCACCATATTGGAATTGGCGGCGCCCTTTAATCGCGGAGAGGGACGAAAAAACGCTTTGAGGTTATCCGTAAAACTGTCTTCTATGCCTTCGGTGTAGAAGACTTCCTGCGGCGCGTTCCGGGGCACACGCACGGATCGCTCGGTCAGAAAATCTTTGAGATTGGTCCAGAAGCTGGGTGCCTGGAGACGCCGGCTACGCCCAAAGGAAGGCGTCGTGGAGCCAGGAGCGAGATTCACATGAGCCCTGTTCGGGTCGCGCAGAGTGGGGTTGAGGTTCAGTCCTTGCATATGTGAGGCCCCTGGCGTCGGAGTCTACTCCTAGAACTCACCCACCGAGTTAGATTCATCGCCAGCCAAAAAGATGCCCTGGCCGGAAGGCTGACTTGATCGAAGATAAATTGTAACATATGACTTTTCGCCTTGCGCCACGGTCTTTTGCAGTCGAACATAGAAAATCAACACAAAAGAGCTGGCCGGCCGGGACGGTTTCAAACCCTTGTAGGCAGACGGAGTTCTCAGACAGATGTCAAAGCCTGTAAATCTAAAGAGCACGCTGAATCTCCCCAAGACCGATTTCCCGATGAAGGCCAACCTCCCGCAGAATGAGCCGCGAATCCTGGCCAAGTGGGAACAGGAACGGCTTTACCACCGCATTCAGCAAGCGCGCGCCGACGGACCTTCCTACGTGCTGCACGACGGGCCACCCTATCCGACGGGAACGATTCACCTGGGAACCGCATTGAACAAGATTCTCAAGGACATGGTGGTCAAGTCCAAGACCATGGCCGGCTTCCGAGCGCCCTACGTCCCGGGATGGGATTGCCATGGTTTGCCCATCGAGACGCAGGTGGAAAAGGAGCTCGGCGGGAAGAAGGGCCGCGTCGCCCCGGTGGAATTTCGGCGGATTTGCCGCGAATTCGCGCTGCGCTATGTGGATCAGCATCGCCGCGATTTCAAAAGACTGGGTGTCTTGGGCCGCTGGGAAGACCCATATCTTACGATGAGCAACAGCTACGAGGCGTGCATCGCGGACGCATTTTTATCGTTTTTAGAGAAGGGATATGTGTTCCGCGGGCTGAAGCCGGTCTATTGGTGCCTTCATGACCGTACGGCGTTAGCGGAAGCTGAGGTGGAGTACGAAGACCACGTAAGTCCCTCCATTTGGATACGATACCGCGTACTGGAGTCGGGCAAATGGCCAGCGGACAGCGCCCATGACGGCGTTTACGCTCTGGTGTGGACGACCACGCCATGGACACTTCCGGCAAGCATGGCTTTGTCTTTCCATCCTCAACATAAATACGTATTCGCCAAGGACGAGCGGGGCGACACCTATCTCCTGGCGCAGGAGTTGCTGGAAAGCGTTTCCAAGGAAACAGGCCTGCGCTTTGGGTCGATGTCGCAGCCCTTCCCGGGCAGCGATTTCGCGGGCGCCAAATTCCAGCATCCGTTTCTCGACCGCGTGGTTCCGGGCGTACTGGGCGAGCACGTGACCCTTGAGCAAGGCTCCGGAATCGTGCACACCGCGCCCGGCCACGGCGCCGAGGACTTCGCCGTGGGTCAGGAGTATGGCCTGGAAACTTACGCGCCGCTCGACGATAACGGCCGCTTCACCGAGGGGCTGCCGGAATACAACGGCAAGACCGTATTCGAGGCCAATCCGGCGATCGTCGAATTGCTGAAATCGCGCGGAGCGCTTGTGGCCGAGGGCAAACTCCAGCATAGCTATCCGCACTGCTGGCGCTGCCACAATCCGGTAATCTTCAGGGCCACCGAACAGTGGTTCATTCAGCTCGACAATGGAAGCTCCACGGTTCCCGCACCCAAGGCCAAGCCGCTGCGGCAGCTTGCTCTGGACGAAATCCCCAAAGTGAAATGGGCGCCGGAATGGGGCCGCGAGCGCATTCACGAGATGATCGCCCACCGGCCGGACTGGTGTATTTCGCGGCAGCGCGTGTGGGGCGTGCCGCTGGTGATCTTCTATTGCGACAAATGCGGCACCCGGCTGGAAGATTTTGGGGCGCTGCGCCAGGTGGTTCGCTGGTTCGAGCGCGAAGGAGCGGATGCGTGGTACACGCATTCGGCCGAAGAACTGCTTCCGAAGGGCACGGTTTGCGCTTGCGGCTGCGAAAAATGGCGCAAGGAGAACGACATTCTCGACGTCTGGTTCGATTCGGGCTCCTCGCATCTTGCGGTTCTGGACCCACCCGGAAAACCGAATGCGCAGATGCCCTGGCCTGCGGATATGTATCTGGAAGGCCCGGACCAATACCGCGGCTGGTTCCATAGTTCCCTGCTGATCGCCGTGGGGATTCGAGGGCACGCGCCGTATCGGCAAGTGCTGACGCATGGCTGGACGCTGGACGAGCAAGGCAGGCCCATGTCCAAATCCCTGGGCAATGTGATTTTGCCTACGGAGATCTGCGAAAAATGGGGCGCCGACCTGCTGAGGCTGTGGGTGGCTTCGCAGGACTACCACAGCGATCTGCGCATGTCCAAAAACGGCATGACCCAGCTTTCGGAAGCCTACTTCAAGATCCGCAACACGTTTCGGTTTGCGCTGGGCAATCTCTCGGACTTCGATCCGGCGCGAGATTCGGTGGCGGAAAATTCGCTGGTGGAGATCGACCGCTGGATGCTGGGCAAGACCAGCCGGCTGCTGGCGAATTGCCTGGAGTTTTACGAAAAGTTCGATTTCCACCGGGTCTATCACGCGGTGTATGACTTTTGCGTGGTCGATCTGAGCGCGTTCTATTTCGATATTCTCAAGGACCGGCTCTATACTTTTGCACCCAAGGGATGCCCACGGCGTTCCGCGCAGACGGCCATCTATCGCATTGCCAGCACGCTGGCACGATTGCTGGCGCCGATTCTGGCGTTTACCGCCGACGAGATCTGGCAATATTTGCCGCGGGAAGAGGGCGCGCCAGCCGACATTCATCTCAGCCTATTCCCCCCGGGCCAATTTTGCAGCTTCCCCGACGAAGCGCTGGAAGCTCGCTGGGGGCACTTGCTCGAAGTACGCGCCGCGGTGCTGAAATCGCTGGAGCAAGCGCGCGCCGCCAAGCAGATCAATAGCGGGCTCGAAGCGCGCGTGGAACTCTCAGCGGACAGCGCGCTGGAGCCGCTGCTTCGGGATTACGCGGATTGGCTGCCAACTTTATTTATTGTTTCTCAAGTGGAGCTCACGAACAGAAACTCTCCGGCGGGCGCTGCATCGGAAACCCTGCCGGGGTTGGGCGTGACCGTGCATCGCGCGCTGGGCAAAAAGTGCGAGCGCTGCTGGAACTATTCGCTGCGCGTGGGCGAGAGCGCGGATTATCCGACGGTATGCGAGCGGTGCGTGGCCGCGCTCGAGGAGATCGAAAGCTACACGGGGCCGTTGGGGACTGCGGGAACCACGGGTTCCTCGGGCACGGCGGGCGCGAACTCCTGATGGCCGCACGGAGCGCGCGCTGGCTCTGGCTGACCTTCGCGGTGGTGGCGGCCGACCGCGCCAGCAAATACGCCATCGAGCAGCTCACTTCGCAGGGTTATCGGCGGACACTGATTCCGCATTTCGCCGACCTGGTTCACAGCGTGAACGCGGGCATCGCTTTCGGCCTCTTCTCCGAATCGGACTTCAAGTGGGTTTCCTTTCTGTTGGTCACCGCTTCGACGGTGATCATTTTGCTGCTGGTATGGCTGCTGGCAGCGGGGCTCGCAGGGGGAACGGCAAGCCATGCGGGTATCGCATTGATTGCCGGCGGCGCGGCGGGAAATCTTTTGGACCGGCTCCTTTACGGCGGCGTCACGGATTTCTTGGAACTGTATGCGGGAAATTTTCGCTGGCCCGCTTTCAATGTGGCCGACGCGGCGATCACCATCGGAGCGGTTTTGATCATTCTGGACTTATTGAGTGGCGAGAAGGATGCACGCAGAGCCCACGCTTAGCTCGGAAGGAATTCCCCGCGAAGAGCAAGCCGTTGTGCGCCGCTTTACCGCGTCGGCGGAAGATGCCGGCCGCCGCCTGGACCTCTACCTCTCCTCGCGTCTTCCCGAGGTGAGCCGCACGCGCATTCAGGAACTGATCGACGAAGGGCGGGTTCGATTGGGCGGCCGGCTGGTGCGGCGCGCACAGCGGGTGATGTCCGGCGACGTGATCGACATCGAGGTGCTGCCGCGGCCTCCGCTGCGAGCCGCTCCGGAGGAGATCGCGCTGGATGTGCTGTACGAGGATGAAGACGTGGCCGTGGTGAATAAGCCCGCGGGCATGGTGGTGCATGCGGGCGCCGGAGCGGCCAAAGGCACGCTGGTGAACGCGTTGCTCCATTATTTTGGCGCCCTTTCCACGGTCGGCGGAGGTTTGCGTCCCGGGATCGTCCATCGGCTGGACCGAGGCACATCGGGCGCGATCGTCATCGCGCGCAACGACGCCGCTCATCGCATTCTGGGCGAGCAGTTCCGATCTCGCGCCGTAAACAAAAGGTATATCGCCCTGATTCACGGCAAGCTGAGCCGGGACGAGGGAAAGATCGATCGTCCGATTTCGCGCGATCCGCAGCGCCGAACGCGCATGACCGCGCGTCTCGCGTCCGGCCGCGCCGCGCAGACGAATTGGCGGGCGCTCCTGCGCCTGGGAAATTTCACGCTGATCGAAGCGGAGCCTCGCACCGGGCGCACTCACCAGATTCGAGCGCACTTTGCGGCCATCGGACACCCGCTGCTTGGCGACACTCTCTATGGCGCGCCGGCGCAAATCCGCGCCGGAGGACGGCTTCTCAAGCCGCTGGGGCGCGTGTTTCTGCACGCCGCTCGCCTGGGCTTCGCGCATCCGCGAACCGGCGTAACGATCGAGCTGCGGGCTCCGCTGGCTCCCGAATTGCTTGATTACCTGAACGAGCTGGCGCGCGCGATCGATTTTGAACCGGCCAGGGTTGACGCGGCTTTGCGCGGCTACCTATAATTTCCGCAGTGCGCGTTCGTACTACCCTCGCAGTCCTTGCCGCGGCCGTGGTGTTTTCTGTAGGACTGTCCGCGCAGCAGCTGCAACAGCCGCAGAAACCTCCAGCGCCGCCTCCCGCGCCCGAAACCAATGGCACGCCGCCCATTCGCCAGAATGTGAGCCTGGTGGATATCCTGTTTACCGTTCTCAACAAGCAGAACAAAATTGTGGCGGATTTGAATCAAGAGAATTTTCGGGTTTTCGACGACGACGCGCAGCAGGAGATACGCTTTTTTAACCGGCAGACGGACTTGCCGCTGCGAGTGGGGTTGCTGCTGGATACCTCCAACAGCATCCGCGACCGGCTGCAGTTCGAGCAGCAAGCGGCTATCGACTTCCTCTATAACGTGATCCGACGGGAGAAGGACCAGGCCTTTCTGATGACCATCGACGATGAGCCGGAAATGATTCAGTCATTCACGGGCGATCTCGACAAACTCCGGGAGATCATAACGAAGCAACGCGCAGGCGGCGGGACGGCGCTTTACGACGCGATCTACGAGGGCTGCGACCAACTGCTGAAGCTTGCTCCGACCGTTGGCAATCCCGAAACGGACTTTCGCCGCGTGCTTGTGGTGATTAGCGACGGCGACGATAACTTGAGCCGCCATTCGCGCGGAGAGGCCCTGGAGGCCGCGCAACGGGCGGGCATCGTGATCTATACCATCAGCACCAGCATCAACTGGATTCTCACCGATCAGGAGGCCGCGCAGGCCGATCCTTCCAACCGCAAATACTTGAAAGACGAGGGAGACAAGGTGCTGCAGCAATTTTCAGAAGAGAGCGGCGGCCGGGCCTTTTTCCCTTATCACGTAGACGATTTGGCACAATCCTTCGCCTATATCGGAACCGAACTGCGCAGCCAGTATTCCCTCGCTTACGTGCCCAGCCGGGCCCCGGACGGGAAGTTCCACAAGATTCGTATCGAGGTGAACACCAAAGGGCTGCAGGTGCGGGCGCGCAAAGGATATTTCGCTACGCCCCTGCCGGCTTCCTCAGCAGAGGCTCGTTGAACTCAGCGGCTCAATTTCGCGGCGCGTAATAACCCTGGCGCGTGAGCACGTCCAAATCTTTGCGATTGGTCTCCACTTTGACCTTGCGATATCCGCCGTCCCGCTCCGGGTTGGAAGAGTAATATCCCAGGGTATACTGGCTGCGAAGTTCCTCGCTGATCTGGTCGAAGGCTGCCTCGAGATTCTTTTCGCTGCGAACGATGATGGTGCGGCCGCCGGTCTCGTCGGTCAGCTTCTTGGCCACCGCATAATTTCCGCCGCCAAACCGGGGATCCGCCACCAGCAGGATGTGCACGACGGTATCGGTGCGCTGGGCCGCTTCGATAGCATCCTGAACCCGCAAGGTGCTGCCCTCATCCTGGGCATCGGTGAGAACCACGATGGCCTTGCGGCCGGCTTCGCCGGCCAGTTTATCGTGGCAGGCGGCATAAACCGCGTCGTAGAAGACCGTGCCGGGAACCGATTGACTGAGCGGCCCCTGCGCGCCCGGCGAATTGATGCGGGTGCGATTGATGGCCCGGTCGAGCATGCCTTGATCGTCGGTGAGGTCAGCGAGCAAGTCCGAATCCGTGTCGAAGCTCACCACCATGGTGAGATCGCCTTTGCGCAGCACGCGGGAGAGGAAGCGCACGGCGGCGGCCTGTTCGGCTCCCAGCATGTTCGTTTCGCTGCCGCTCGTATCGATTAAAAGGCCCAGGGTGATGGGAAGGGTGGTTTCGCGGGAGAAGAAGGAGATCTTCTGTTCGACTCCGTCTTCGGTGACCTTGAAATCGTTCTGTTCGAGAGTGGGGATGATCTGCTTGGTTTTTTTATCGCGCACGGTGGCGAATAGATTGACCAGATTGACCTGCACGCGAATTCCCTGCTGCGACGGATCCGAATTCTGGCCGGCTCCCAGCGGAACCGCGGGCCAAAGCAGCGGAATCGCCAGGGCTGCGACTGCCACGAAGAGCTTGAGACGTTCCGACCTCATCGTATAATCTCCATGAACCTTGTGTTGCCCTTACGATGCGCGATAACCGTTGAGAGGATGCGCGTGCCGGAGCTTACCTCGTTACGAGCATGAGATCAGCCGCATAATTGTCTGTCGATGACCTGCTTGCGTCAACCGCTGGCCTTGGCCTTACTCATAGGGGGATGCGTCCTGGCCCTGGCTATGTCGCTGGCGATGCCGGCGCAGGTGGCCCCACAGGGCGCACAGCAGCAGCCAGCGGCGCAAGAGCAGCGGCCGAATCCGCGCGGCACGATTCGCAGCACCGTGGAACTGGTGGTCGTCCCGGTGACCGTCAAGGACGCGCACGGCAATCTGGTGGACGACCTTCGGCAGGATGAGTTCACCATTTTTGAAGACGACGTGGAACAGCGTATCTCCACTTTTTCGACGGACGCAGCCCCTCTCTCCGCTCTAGTTGTCCTGGATGACGACCTCAAACCGAAGGCCACCGAGCAGGTGCGCAGGAGCCTGATCTCCCTGGCCGGGGCCTTCGGCGAATCCGACGAAGTCGCGCTGGGTAGATTCGCATCGTTCTTCACGCTGCTGATGGATTTCACCACGGACAACGATCGCTTGATGGCGCAGCTTAAGGACCGAGCTTCGGGCGACGACTCCGCGCCCGATCCGGCGTCGACGGCGCCCAATCCGGCGGGCGGCGGGCAGCCCATTCCGGGGACGCCCACGACCCAGCAGCAAGCGGCCGCCGACAAGAGCACCAAGCATCTGGACGACGCGCTCCACGGCGCGGCTGAGGTCTTGCGCGCGCGCCCGCACGAACGGCGGAAGGTGATCATTCTTGTGTCCGACGGCGTGGACGCAAAAAACAACACCTACAGCTACGATCAAACGCTGATCGCGCTGCTTTCTTCCGACGCTTCCGTTTACGCCATCGGCACCGATGCCGCTTTGCTGCGCCGCGGCGCAAGCCCGCTTGCGCGTTACGCTCACGCCACCGGCGGGGACATCTATTTCGTGAACAATGAAGCGGCGCTTTCGCAGGCCTACGCTCAAGTGGCCGAAGAGGCGCGCCATCAGTACACGCTGGCCTACTCGCCGGCGGGCACCGATCGGACCAAGAATTATCACTCCGTCGAAGTTCGCGTGAAGCGCGCTGGGCTGAACGTGCTGGCGCGCGACGGCTACTATCTGGTGCATGTGCCGTGAGCCGCTGGCGTGAGCGGCTTCCGTGAGCCAAAGGGCGGGGAACATTCGCTTGACATCACAGATTACGGACCGTATAGAAATAGTTGCGCGGGCTTTTGGCGGATAAAAAATTCGCAAACGCTCGCTGATTTTGCAGGGGAGAAGCCTCCAGGGCAGAGGCCATGCGCGGCAAGGCGGAAGGGATGGCCCGAATCGGATCCCTTCCTCGCATTTCGAGCGGGACGCTTCTTCTGAGCGTCCCGCTTTTTTATTTCGAATTACTTCGGGACGGCTGCCGCGGGCAGCGCCTCCACACTCTCGGCCAGATCGCGCAGCGCAGCAGCGGATTCTTGCGTGGGACACAAGGATTGATATTCGCAATATTTGCAAATGAAGCCGGGACGGGCGGGAAAATCGCGTGCCCGGATATCCGAAGCCACTTCCTGAATCGTGTCGCGCACCTCTTTCAGCTGCTTCTCCTCGCGCGAGGCGGAGACGCACTCATTATTCTGCAAGTTGTAATAGATCAGGCGCACGGGATTGACGTCCAGAACTTCACGCGCCGCCAGGGCGTAGATACTCAACTGCACATCCTTATCGGCGTGGCTTTCCGATTTCGGCTTGCCGGTCTTGTAGTCGATGATCTCCACTTCGCCCGCCGCGACACGGTTGATCTGGTCCATCCGTCCGATCAACTCCACGCCATTGTCGCAGTGCAGCGTGAAGCGTTTCTCCAGCCCGATCACGTGGGGCGGGGCGGCCAGCATGCTGGCGTGAAAAGCGCGCAATTGCTCCATGCCGTCGTGCAGATATAAATCTTCCTGGTGGCGATCCTCGAAGCCCGCCGAGGTCCATTCGCGCCGGAAAATCGCGGCCACCTCATCGAACTCGAGACGCAAGCCCTTGCGCAGAGCGGCGATGAACTGCCGTATGGTCACATGCATGACATTGCCAAACGTGGTCGCCGCGCTGGGCCCGCTCCTGATTCCCCACACTTGGCCGAACAGATATTTTTGCGGGCACTTCTGATAGGTCTCGATGGCCGAGACGCTCAACTGCAATGGTTCGAAAACCGGCGGACGGTACCGCTCGGCCCAGGGGCCGATGCGCGAGTAAACGCGCGGCTGGATGGCGGCTTCCGGGAAGAGAATGGGCTCGCCGGGCAGCGGCGCGCGAGGAGTCGCGGCTGGAGACGATGGCGGCGAGATCTGTTCCACGCTTTGTCTGGCTACCTTACCGGCGCTCAAAATATCTTCGATGAAAACCGAAGGCCGCGAGCGCCTGTGCAGAACCGTAGTGAGGGTGAGCCGCTCGCGCGCGCGGGTGATGGCCACATAGAAGAGGCGGCGCTCTTCCTGAATATGAAAATCGCCCCGCGGCAACTCCTCTTTCATGAGCGCCGGGGGAAATTCCAGCACGGTCGCTCGCGGCGCCATGGGAAAACCGCGGTGCGTCAGGCGCAGCACGAAAACGTGATCGAACTCCAATCCTTTGGCGGCATGCACGGTCATGAGTTGAACGGCGTCCCGGGAGTCCTGTTCGAGGTTGATTTGCCCGCCGGCCTGGGCGAAATAATCGAGGTACTCGACGAACTCGGTGAGGCGGCACGTTTCGCTCTTGGACTGCCACTCTCGGACAAATTGCGCGAATCGGCGCAGGTAAGGCTGATCCGAGCCGCGGAGATGCAGAGGAAGTTCGAGCCACTCCGTCAGCGCGGCGAATAGATCGGCGGCGTCTATCGTTTCGGAGCGCGCGCGCAACCCGTTCAAACCGGCGACTAGATTTTGCGTGGCTGCGGGAGGGCCGCTGAATGGCAGCCGGCCTTGACGCGGCTGGAGCTCGTCCCAAAGCGAACTCTTGGCCTTCTTGGAACGCTCGCAGAGGCGCACCAGGTCGGCCGCATCGAGGCCCCATGCCGGAGCAGCCAGGACTCGCGCGCAGGCGACATTGTCGGCGGGGTTCACGATCAGGCGCAGATAAGCCGTGAGGTCGCGCACGAGCGGATGGTCCAGGATCGAGAGATTGCGGATCACCACCGGGATGCCGCGTTCTTCGAGCGCGCGAACCAATTCGTTGCGATGGCTATGGATGCGATAGAGGGCGGCGAACTTGCGCCAGCTCAGGCCGGCTGCGTGCAGGCGCTCGATTTCCGCGGCGATCCAACGCGCTTCTTCTTGCGCCGACGGGAATTCGACGATGCGGACTTTTTCGCCGTCGGGCTTGTGCGGCAGCAGTTCCTTCTTGGGAACGAGCGGCGAGTGGTCGATAAAGCCGGCGATCTGCGTGGCCGTGCGCAGAATGCGCGCCGTGGAGCGGTAATTATCCACCAGCGGCTGGACAAAGCCAGCCGCCCCGGCGATATCGCCGCGGGGAACGCCGGCAAAGCGCTGGAGGAAGATCGTGAAGCTTCCAAACGAGGCGCCGCGGAACCGGTAGATGGCCTGCGCGCTATCGCCTACAGCAACCACGTTGCGATGGTCCGCGGCCAATTCCCAGAGCAGCTCGATTTGCGCGATGTTGGTGTCTTGGAATTCGTCCACCAGAATGTATTTGTAGCGCGCGCGCAGCGCGTCGCGAAAAGCGACATCGCTCTTGAGTAAGCGAACCGCCTCCGACAATTGCATCCCAAACGTCAGCATGTTGCGCTCGCGAAGCAGGCTGTCGCTGGCGCGATAGGCGCGCGCGACCTCGCGCTGCTCGGCAAGGGCTTCCTCGCGGATGCTCCGTTCGTCTTCGGCAAGCGTATTTTTCTCGCGCGCGTACGCTTCGACCAGGGATTCGGTGTAGCGTTCGTAATCCTCCGGCGTGACCAGTTCATCCTGGCAGCGCGAGAAAAACTTCACGAAATCGCCCAGGAACTGCCCCGGCTCGGCGAGGCGCCGATAACGATCGAGCGCCAGAACGGCGAGATTGCGGCGCAAAAGAATCCAGTGGTCGATGTCGTCCAGAGCTTGCAGCTTGGGATTGCGTTCGATCAGCAGAGCGTTGCAGAAGGCGTGGAAGGTTCCCACGAATGCGGCGCGTCCGCGCTCGCCGGCGGCGCGCGCGATGCGATGCTTCATCTCTCCCGCCGCCCGATCGGTGAAGGTCAGCGCCAGGATAGATTCGCCGGGCAGATCGGGATCGGCATTCAGGAGATGGCGGACTCGCTCGGTGATGACGCGCGTCTTGCCGGTTCCCGCGCCGGCGACCACCAGGAGCGGCCCTTGGCCGTGGCGCACAGCGGCGCGCTGCTGATCGTTGAGCTCTGGGAGCTCTGGGAGCTCTGGGAGCTCTGGGAGCTCTTCGCCAACTTCGGCGGCGGGCCTGGTTAATTCGAAAAGATCGGCCACGCGGTCATCCTAGCCGATTTGCAGGGCAAGCGCACGAGACTACTGGGACAAGGGACGGCTTGGGTTAGTATCTGAGAAGACGACTTCCCGGGACTTGGGTATACAATCGCAGGCGATTTAACTGTTTAAGTCTTTTCAGGCTGCGCTGGGAGGCAGAACAATGGCCCGACGCAAATGGAGCGCTATAGTTTGCCCCGCAGCTCTGCTCAGCATCGCAGCCGCCATTGCGTGGGGCGCTCCTCAAGCTCAGCCGAACCCGCCATACACATCTGCTGAATTTAGCGCTTATCAGTCGGCACGGAAGGAGCAGCATCTTCCGAAAAGGTTTGCGCTACTGGATGCTTTTGTCGCTGAGCATCCCGACTCAGTGTTGGTTACGGCCGCCTATCACGAGTATGCCGGGACGTATCTCATCGTTGGCGATTCTCGTAAGAGCATCGAGTACATAGACAAGTTTCTCGCCCGGTTGGGCAAGGTCGATCAAGCGACGCTGCCGGAAGGGATGTTTGGGTCCGCGCAGCGTCTCGACGGATTGTATATTCGTGCGCGGGCCTATCTCGAAGGCGGTTGCTCCGATACTTCATTTCAGACGCCTGACGCCTATCGGCGGGCAAGGGACACTGCTACTGAGGGACTTCGCCTGTTGGGCGATTGGGACCAAAAGCCCCCGACCATGAGAGATTACGAATTCGCATTTCTTAAGAAACAAGCTAGTGCTCGATTCAGTACCGTGGTTCGTATCGCTGAGTCTGGCCTCGAAGGTGCGAACCCCGCGGATCTCTGTACGACACCAGGCACGAACTTCGATCAAATCGTCAATGACATCAAAGCAGAGGACCGCGAGAGCCCACGAGTTCGATGAAAGTATCCTCTGTCGGCGTAGCGTCAGATTTATTGGTGGGGCCACTCCTGCTTTGCCCTGTCGCAACTCTCGATAAGTCCCATGAAACGGTGTTCTCTGAGTGTGGCTGTTTACGGGACCTCCGCCATGATCCGGAACGGGTGTCCTTTTTTCCGTCCGTCTCCACGGTCTAGGCCGCGCAAATTGACCGCACTTCGAGCGCTGCTATACTGGGCTTGTTCGTCCGCCCGAGAGCCGTTCGTCCGCAAGGAGTGCCGGTATGCTTGAGCGAATCCACCGCCAGCCTGTGATTTTGAGCGCGGTGCGTACTCCCGTCGGAAAATTTCAGGGCGCTCTCTCGTCATTTTCGGCCACGGAGCTGGGGGCCCGCGTGGTGGGCGAAGCCGTGCGTCGCGCCGGCGTCCAGCCCGATGCCGTGGATGAAGTCATTATGGGCAACGTGGTGCAAGCGGGATTGGGCCAGAATCCCGCGCGGCAGGCGGCGCTGCGCGGCGGCCTGAATCCGCGCGTTGCCGCCATGACCATCAACAAGGTGTGCGGGTCGGGCCTCAAGGCTGTGGCCCTGGCGACGCAGGGCATCCTGCTCGAAGAGATCGAAATTGCCGTAGCCGGGGGCATGGAATCGATGTCCAACTGCCCTTATCTGCTGCCGGAGGCGCGCAACGGCTATCGCATCGGCAATCGCCAGGTGGTGGATTCCATGATTCACGATGGACTGTGGGACGTTTTCGAAGACGTGCACATGGGCATCACCGCCGAACTGGTGGCCGAGAAATACAAGATCTCGCGCGAAGAACAAGACAAATTTGCCCTCCAAAGTCACGTGCGCGCCGTGCAGGCCATGAATTCGTGCTTCATCGAATCGCAGATTCTGCCCATCGAGGGGCCGCAGAAGAAGGGCGATCCCATTTTGATCAAGCGCGATGAATCGCCGCGCGCGGACGCTTCGCTCGAAGCGCTGGGCAAGCTGCGGCCGGCGTTCAAAAAAGACGGCACGGTCACGGCCGGCAACGCTCCCGGGACGAACGACGGCGCCGCCGCCGTGGTCGTGGCCAGCGAGGAGACAGCTTTGCGCCTGGGAACAACTCCCATGGCGCGAATGGTGGCGCAGGCCGTGTCGGGGGTCGAGCCAAAATGGGTGATGATGGCGCCGGTGGAGGCGGTGGAGAAGCTGCTGCGCAAGACGGGATGGGACCGCGACCGGGACGTGGATCTTTACGAACTGAACGAAGCGTTTGCCGTGCAGGCCATCGCCGTGACGCGCGAATTGCGCCTCGATCCGGAAAAAGTGAACGTAAATGGCGGCGCCGTGGCCATCGGGCATCCCATTGGCGCTTCCGGCGCGCGCATCCTGGTGACGCTGCTTTACGAAATGCAGCGGCGCAATGTGCATCGCGGAATCGCAGCGCTCTGCCTGGGCGGAGGCAACGCGGTGGCGCTGGCCGTGGAGCGCTAAGCGGTGGACGCCAGGAACCCGCTACCCCACTGCAACCTCGCTTGATTTTTCCGGGCTTTCGGTCATCCTAGTGGGCTTTTCCTTTCCCGATCGGAGAATACTTTTGAATCCCGAGGGCATTCGCACCGTAGCCGTCCTGGGCGGCGGCACCATGGGTAACGGGATTGCGCACGTCTTCGCGCGCTACGGGTACAGCGTGATCCTGCGCGACGTCGAGCGGCAGTTTCTCGAGCGGGCGGTCGAGAATATCTCCAAGAACCTCGATCGCGAGATCAGGAAAGGGAAACTGGTGGATGCCGAAAAATCCCCGATTTTGAGCCGCATCGAGGCGGTGACCGATCTCGATTCCATCGCTCGCGCCGACCTGGCCATCGAGGCGGTGCCGGAGCAACTGGAGCTGAAGCGCCGGGTCCTGGGCGATGCGGATCGGGTGTTGCGCCCGCAGGCTATTCTGGCCACCAATACCTCTTCGATCTCCGTGACCGCGCTGGCCGCCGCCGCCACGCACAGAGCGGACCGCTTCATCGGCATGCATTTCATGAACCCCGTTCCGGTGATGCCGCTGGTGGAAGTGATTCGGGGATTGCAAACTAGCGACGAGACGTTTGAAGCCGTGATGGGCGTGTGCAAGAAGCTGGAGAAGAAGCCGGTGGCCGTGGCCGATTCGCCGGGCTTCGTTTCCAATCGCGTGCTCATGCCGCTCATCAATGAAGCTGCATTTTGCGTGATGGAAGGCGTGGCGACGGCGGACGCAGTCGACAACGTGATGAAATTGGGCATGAACCATCCCATGGGGCCGCTGGAGCTGGCGGATTTCATCGGGCTGGACGTTTGCCTCGATATTATGGAAGTGATGCTGGAAGGCTTTGGTGACCCGAAATTCCGGCCCTGCCCACTGCTGAAGAAAATGGTGGCGGCCGGGTGGCTGGGGAAAAAGTCCGGCCGCGGATTTTATGTTTATGGCGGCAAGTAGCGGCTCGTAGTTCGTATGCCTTCGCAGCCTGAATACGACGCGATCGTGATCGGCTCCGGCATGGGCGGGCTGGCGTTCGCGAGCATCATGGCCAAGATGCGCAAATGGCGCGTGCTGGTGCTGGAGCGCCATTTCAAGATCGGGGGGTTCACCCATACATTCACACGGCCCGGCGGCTGGTCCTGGGACGTCGGACTTCATTACGTCGGCGAGATGGGCGAGGGCATGATGGGGCGCAGGCTCTTCGACTTCATCACCGAAAGCCGCGTGAAATGGAACCCGCTGCCGGATGTTTACGACGTATTTGTTTACCCGGATCTCGAAGTGAGGGCCTGCAAAGGCGAAGCAAATTTCCGGCGTGCTTTGATCGATGCCTTCCCAAAAGAGCGGTCCAATATCGAACAGTACTTCCGCGACCTGAAGTCGGCCGCGGGCTGGACCACCCGCAACATCATGAGGATGGGGGCGCCGGCGCCGCTGAACTGGCTGGTGGCGGCGGTGAATCGCTTCACTTCAGATCTGGCCCTAGAGATCACGCAGCATTATCTCCAAAGGCGTTTCCGCGACCCGCGCCTTCGCGCCGTGGTTACGTCGCAATGGGCCGATTACGGAGTGCCTCCCGGCCGCAGCGCGTTCGCCACCCATGCGGTGATCGCGTCTCACTACTTGAACGGGGCGTGGTATCCGGCTGGGGGCGCGGGCGAAATCGCTAAAGCCACCGGTGCCGTGATCCGCTTGGCGGGGGGCGAACTCCTGGCCGACCACGAAGTGAGCCGCATCCTGCTGGAAGGCGGCCGCGCCGTGGGCGTCGCGGTAAACGTAAAGAAAGGCAAAGCGGGAAGCAGCGCGGAATTTCGCGCCCCGATGGTCGTCTCCGACGCCGGGGCGTGGAACACATTCACGCGCATGCTGCCTGCATCGGTGACGCCTTTCCGCGAGCAACTCAAATCGCCGCCGGAGGGCTTCGAGGTGGTGGAGCTCTTTCTTGGTTTGCGGCGAGACCCGCGCGAACTGGGCTTCCGGGGAGAGAATTATTGGCTTTTCGACTCCTTCGTCCACGATGAGATTTATGCCCGGCGCAACGATCTGCTCAACGGCCGAGCGGCGATGGCCTATGTCTCGTTCCCTTCCCTGAAAGATCCTCGCGCCCAGCGGCACACGGCGGAAATTATCGCCCCGCTCTCCTATGGCTCGCTCGAAGCACATCGCAGTGAACCCTGGCGGAGGCGCAGCGAAGACTATAAATCCGCCAAGGACCGCATCACGCGGGCGCTGCTGGATATTGTCGAGCGCCACCATCCGGGATTTGGAGATTTAGTGGAATATGCGGAACTTGGCACGCCGCTTACATTCGAATACTTCACCGCGGCGCCATCCGGGGCGATTTATGGTTATCCGGGCACGCCGGAGAAATATTCGCAGGCGTGGCTCGGCCCGCGAACCCCGATCGGGAACCTTTACCTCACGGGCAGCGATGTGGTGTTGCTCGGCATCATGGGAGCGTTGATGGGCGGAGTGCTGACGGCGAGCTGCGTTCTGGGGCCGCTGGGCTTCCCCAAGGTGATGCGCGCGGCGCTCTCGTATTCATAAGCTCGCGTCCGGCGGGAGGCGTTATTTATATTTGCCTTTTATTCGCCTTTGCATTAGGATGGCGGCGCTCGGAACGAAACAGCGTGTTAGCGGCCAGAAGAACGATCTGATACACTCCCGCCACCGCGGCGGCAAAATCTTCGAGGTGCACCATGACAACAGAGGATCGCAGCAAAGTCCTGGAATCGGCGATTGCGCAGATCGAGAAGCAATACGGAAAGGGCGCGATCATGCGCCTGGGCAACCGCGATGTGCTGGTACCGGTGAGCGTAATCCCCAGCGGCGCGGTTAGCCTGGATGCCGCTCTGGGTGTGGGTGGCTTTCCCCGCGGGCGCGTGGTGGAAATCTTCGGGCCGGAATCGGGCGGCAAAACGACCATGACGCTGCACGTGATCGCGCAGGCGCAGAAGATGGGTGGCCAGGCGGCGTTCATCGATGCGGAACACGCCCTGGATCCGGCCTATGCGCGCAAGCTGGGCGTGGATGTGGACAACCTGCTGGTTTCGCAGCCGGACAATGGCGAGCAGGCGCTGGAAATCGCCGAGACGCTGATCGCTTCGGGCGGATTGGATGTGGTGGTCGTGGACTCCGTGGCGGCGCTCGTTCCCCGCGCGGAACTTGAAGGGGAAATGGGCGAGCCGCAAATGGGCTTGCAAGCTCGGCTGATGTCTCAGGCGCTGCGCAAACTTACCGGCAAAGTCTCCAAATCGCGAACCTGCCTGATCTTTATCAACCAGATCCGCGAAAAAATAGGGGTGATGTTTGGCAATCCGGAAACCACCACCGGCGGACGCGCTCTTAAATTTTATGCCTCCATTCGCCTGGACATCCGGCGCATCCAGTCGATCAAAGAGGGCGACCGAGTGGTGGGCTCGCGGACGCGAGGAAAAGTGGTGAAGAACAAAGTGGCCGCGCCTTTCCGCGAGGCCGAATTCGACATTCTTTATGGCGAAGGGATATCGCTTGAAACCGACCTGCTCGATCTGGGCGTGACCCACAACGTAGTCGAAAAGAGCGGCACCTGGCTGAGCTTTGGCGGCGAGAGAATGGGCCAAGGCCGCGAAAACGCGCGGCTCTTTCTAAAGGAACACGCCGATGTTCGGGACAAGCTGGAATCCGCTCTGCGCAAAAAGCTTGGCCTGGCGCACCCCGCCGCTCCGGCCGAGGCGTCCGCGAGCGCTCCTGAACGGCAGCCGGAGAAGGCCGCCGCCGCGGTTTCGGTGGCTGCCGCTGCGGCACGTGCCAAAAATGGGCGTTAGCGCCAGGCGCTAAGGCTGGTATAGGCTCCCCGGAGCGTCCTAAAGCGCCCTGTGCCGGGAAGGCGCGGTATCTGTTTAGCGTCAATTGCTTACGGGCGGCGGTACTATGGGCAAAATAGTGCCAACTGCCTATTGCATCGGATAGGTGAGTTCTCATAAAATTCGGATTGCCAGAAGCTGGAATCCTCTGTGATTCCGGCCTGACCACATTTAACATTCGGACGTCTAATCGTCAGGTGCTAACCAGTCCTATGCGTCGTCTCAAACTGCCGCTTTTTGTGGGCTTATTGTCTAGCCTAATTTTCGCGCCGCACGCGTCGGCTGCCGGGACCACAGCTACACCGCGGGCTGCCACGCACAGACCCGTGGTGCGCGGAGTGCCCACCTTCGCCGATTCCACATCGGGCGATATCGCTACCTTTGACGATCCTGTGGTGCGGCAGGCTGCTATCGCCGGCCTGGGGCACTACAACGGTTCGGTGGTGGCCATCGACCCAAATACGGGCCGTGTTCTCACGATCGTCAATCAGAAGCTGGCATTTTCCTCGGGCTTCATTCCCTGCTCCACGATAAAGCCGGTGATCGCGGTGGCCGCGCTCGAGGAGAGCGTGATTACTCGCGACACCATGATCAAGGTCGCCCCGCGGCTTTACCTTAATCTGGTGGAAGCTCTGGCCCATTCCAATAATGCTTTCTTCGAGGAGCTCGGCCGGCGGATGGGCTTCGACACGGTTTCGCGTTATGCGCGCCTGCTGGGGCTGGGAGAGTTGACCGGCTATAACCTTCCGGAAGAGCAACCCGGAGCGCTGCCCTCCGAGCCGCCCAAGAATGGCGGCGTAGCTCGCATGTCCAGCTTCGGCGAAGGCATTCAGATCACCCCTCTGCAGCTGGCCTCGCTGGTCTCTACCTTGGCGAATGGCGGCACGATTTACTACCTGCAGTATCCTCGCTCCGAGGCGGAGATTGCCAATTTCCAGCCACGCGTCAAGCGGAAGCTGGACATCGAACCGCTCTTGCCGGATATTCGCGACGGTATGCTTGCCGCCGTGCTCTATGGCACTGCGCGTCTTAGCTACGTTAACGATGAACAGGCGCTGGGAAAGACGGGAACCTGCTCGGATTCAGCGTCGCGGGTCGGCTGGTTCGTTTCCTATGCCGACCAAGTCCATCCCAAGATCGTGATCGCGGTGCTGATGCGGGGACAGAACAGAGTGGTTACCGGACCGATGGCGGCGGGGCTTGCCGGACGAATCTACCGGCGACTGGACGAAGAAAACTACTTCGAGAATTCGACCACACCAAAACCGAACCTCAGCGCAAAGACTACCGCCTCGCGCTAAGCCGCAAGGGCGCAGCAAAACTCAGCAATAAACGGTGAATGTGAGGGTTTGTGGAAGTGCGCCCTTTAGCGCACTTCCCAGGTGTCGCCGGAGCGCAGCAGCTTATCGATATCGCCCGCCCCGCGCTTGGCGATCACGTCCTTAACCTGGTTGGCCATGATGTCTTCGTATCGCGGAACATCGTTCCAGGAACGAAGCACGCCAATGGGCGTGGGGAAACCGGGCATCTCCTCCATCTTCGCCAGCAAGAAGGCATAGGCCGGGTTGCGGTATTGTTCGTCGTGGATGAGCAAATCGTGTTCGGAGACGCCGTTGCCCAACTGGACGATCTCGAGGTCAAGCCCGTTCAGGCGGATGCCCTTGTCTCGATTCTTGCCAAAGATGAGCGGCTTGCCGTGCTCGAGATGCACGATGTGTTCGGTGCGGGCGTCTTTTTCGGTCAAGTATTGCCAGGCGCCATCGTTGAAGATGTTGCAGTTCTGAAGGATCTCGATGTAGGCCGCGCCTTGATGCGCCGCCGCCTTTTTCAGAGTGTCCTTCAGGTGGCCTTGCATGACATCGACGGAACGCGCCACGAAGGTGGTTTCGGCACCCAAGGCCAGCGCCAGCGGATTGAATGGCCGAGCGTCCGAGCCGAACGGAGTGGACTTGGTCTTTTTCCCGAACTCCGAGGTGGGCGAATATTGCCCCTTGGTAAGGCCGTAGATGCGGTTATTGAACATCAACACCTTGATGCCCACATTGCGGCGGAGCATGTGAATGGTGTGATTGCCGCCGATGGAGAGCGAATCGCCGTCGCCCGTTGCCACCCACACTTCGAGCTCAGGATGGGCAACCTTGATCCCCGTGGCCACCGCGGGCGCACGCCCATGGATGGAGTGGAAGCCATAGGTGTTCATGTAATAAGGGAAGCGGCTGGAGCAGCCGATTCCCGACACGACTACGAACTTCTCGCGAGGAATCCCCAGTTCAGGGAAGACGGCCTGAACGGCGGATAGGATGGCATAATCTCCGCAGCCGGGACACCAACGAACTTCCTGGTCGGTCTGAAAATCCTTCTTGGTCAAAACTGGCACTGTGGCGCTCATGTGTCCCCTTATCTCCCGTTTCTCCCGGCCCCTACCGCTCCGTAGCTGAGAACCTCTTCGATTTTTGCCTCGAGCTCGGCCTGCTTGAAGGGCTGGCCCTGAATTTTGTTGTAGCCTTCCACGTCGACCAGATACTTCGCCCGAAGGATCAGAGAAAGCTGGCCCATATTCATCTCCGGGACCAGCACCTTGCTGTAGCGATCCATCACCTGCCCCAAGTTGCGGGGAAGCGGGTTGAGATACCGCAGATGAACGTGTCCGATGCGGTGTCCGGCGGCGCGCTGGGCTTTCAGGGCGGCGGTGATGGAACCGTAAGTGGACCCCCAGCCGATGATCAACAGATCGCCATCCGGGTCTCCGGCCGGCACGACGTCCGGAACATCCTGGCCGATGGCCTCGACCTTGGCGGCGCGCAAACGAACCATCTTTTCATGATTGAGCGGTTCGTAGTTCACGTTTCCGGTTACGTCCTGTTTTTCCAGTCCGCCGACCCGATGCTCGAGGCCGGGCGTACCCGGAATGGCCCAAGGACGCGAGAGCGTTTGCGGATCGCGTTTGTAAGGCAGGAATCCCTGGGGATCGGTGGCGAAATGAACCGGAATTTTCGGAATTTCGCTTACTTGAGGAATGCGCCAGGGCTCGGCTCCATTGGCCAGATAGCCGTCCGAGAGAATAATCACCGGAATCATGTACTTCAGCGCGATGCGGCTGGCCTCCAGAGCGATCCAGAAGCAATCGCCAGGGGTGGACGCGGCCAACACGGGTATGGGCGCCTCCGAGTTCCGGCCAAACATGGCTTGCAGCAAATCAGCCTGCTCGGTCTTGGTGGGCAGACCGGTGGAAGGGCCGCCCCGTTGGATATCGCAAATCACGATGGGTAGCTCCACCATTACCGCCAAGCCCATGGCCTCGGTCTTGAGCGCCATGCCTGGACCGGAAGTTGTGGTGATGGCGAGCGTGCCGGCATAGGAAGCCCCGATGGTCGAGGTTATGGCCGCAATTTCGTCTTCGGCCTGAAAAGTGAGCACGCCGAAGTTCTTGTACATGGAGAGCTCATGCAGGATATCCGAGGCGGGGGTAATCGGATATGAGCCTAGAAACAGCTGAAGCCCGGCCTGCTTGGCCGCCACCACGAAACCCATGGCCAGCGCCTGATTTCCGCTCAAATTTCGATACACGCCAGGCGTCAACTTCGCCGGAGGGATCTCATAGCTTACCTGGAAGGCCTCGGTGGCCTCGCAATAGCTATAGCCCGCCTTCATGGCGCGCTTATTGGCTTCGGCCAGAAGCGGCTTGTTCTTGAATTTATCGTCCAGCCAGCGATAGGTGTGGTCCATCGAACGGTTGTAGAGCCAATAACACATGCCCAGCGCGAAAAAGTTCTTGCAGCGGTTCATGCTCTTGGCGTCCAGACCGAGTTCCTCGAGGGCCGCGTGGGTCAGCTTTTCCAACGGAACGGCAAACAGGCGGTACGCGTCGAGGGAGTGGTCCTCCAACGGGTTGCTCGTCTGATGGGCCTTGCGAAGATCGTTGTCGGTAAAGCTGTCGCTATTGACGATCAGGATCCCGTTCTTCTTCAAGTCCTTAACATTCATCTTGAGCGCGGCCGGATTCATGGCCACCAGCACATCCACGGCGTCGCCGGGCGTGTACACATCGGTTGAAGAGAACTGCACCTGAAAGCCGCTGACACCTGGCAGGGTGCCCGCAGGGGCGCGGATTTCGGCCGGATAGTCCGGGAAGGTCGCCAGATCATTGCCATAGAGAGCGACGGTGTTGGTGAACTGACTGCCCGAGATTTGCATGCCATCGCCGGAATCTCCGCAAAAGCGTACAACAGCGCGATCGATGACTTGGCGCTTAGGCTTACTCTCGACAGCATCCGTAATGGTAGCCATTATTGCTTGGAGTCCTTCTATAAATTAGAAGCTAGCGTCCAGCCGAGGACCTCCCTCCCGACAGCGTCCGAGCCTTCCAGTGGGAGGGGGATTGGCGGGGGTCGCCGCACCCCGAAATATAGCACAATTTGACGGTCGCCGGCTACGTGCGCGCAGGTTCTGTAAACGGAATGAGAACGCTTTCGACACGTGGCGACCCTCAGCCGGGAATGGACCCGGGTCCGGTTCACCGCCGCCCCGATTATGGTGCTGAGGGCACTGCCGATCGTGCTCATCACCCGCAGAAAGTCCGAGGGCGCGGACAGCGCCAGTCCGCGGAAAAGCCTAGGGATACAGGCGGATCGGCAGCGTCCCGCGATTCGATCCGGCCGATCACTGTTGGGCCGTAAAGGTTGCGCCGTAAGCATTAATAACCTGCTGGCTAGAGTGTGGGGACAGAATCTGGATTCTGAAAGAAAATTTAGATGAGGGCACTGCCACGAATTCAGTTAGAGTTTCTTGGTCACTTTCTGAACGTTTCAGGGAATTGCAGCCAGGGGGCCATTCGCTTGCAAAAAATCGCCACAGCGCTGCCGGAAGTGTGGGAGCTTCGGCCCGACATTTTTCGCGACGCCCGCGGTTTTTTCATGGAGAGTTACAATCAGGCGAAATTCGCCGCGGCCGGAGTGACCGATCAGTTCGTGCAAGACAACCACTCCTGTTCGGCCGAAGGAACCCTGCGCGGCCTGCATTACCAATTGCATCACGCTCAAGCCAAGCTCTGCCGGGTGGTAGAGGGAGAGGCGTTGGATGTGGCCTTGGATATTCGCGTGGGTTCGCCGACGTTTGGGAGATGGACGAGCGTTGTGCTCTCGGCCGAAGCGCAGAACCAGATTTATATTCCGCGCGGATTCGCTCACGGATTTCTGGCTTTGACGGAGCGCGTGCAGTTTTTGTACAAGTGCAGCGAGTTTTACGACGCGCGCGACGAGCACACTATTCTTTGGAGCGACCCGGAAATCGGCATCGCCTGGAACATTGCCGCTCCGCTCGTCTCCGATAAGGACCGCAAAGCGCCCACCCTTGCAGCCGTGGGCCGCGAACTGCTGCCGGTATTCGACCGAAAATGAGCCGGGCAAATTCGCGACCGACGATTCTTCTGACCGGCAAAACCGGGCAGGTGGGCCGGAAATTGGCTGGGCTGCTCGACCGTGTGGGGGAAGTGACCGCGGTCGACCGGCACCAACTTGATCTCACCAAACCAGACGAAATCCGGCGGGTGGTTCGCGGCCTGCGGCCGAACTTGATCGTGAACGCGGCGGCCTACACCGCCGTGGATCGCGCCGAGTCGGAGGAGGCGGTTGCACAGGCCATCAACGGCGTTGCGCCGGGAGTCCTGGCGGAGGAGACCAAGAGGCTGGGCGCTCTGCTCGTGCACTACTCGACCGATTACATATTCGACGGGACAAAGGGACAGCCTTACGAGGAAGACGATTCCACCAATCCATTGAGCGCGTATGGACGGACGAAGCTCGAGGGAGAGAGGGCAATTCAGCAAGCCGAGCCGGCGTATCTCATCTTTCGGACGGCTTGGGTCTATGCGAGAGAAGGGCGCAATTTTCTACTGACGATCCTTCGCCTGGCCACGGAAAAAGAGGAGCTCAGGATTGTCCAGGACCAAATCGGGGCGCCAACGTCGAACCAGGAAATTGCCGCCGCCACGGTGGAGGTGCTGAAGCGGATTTGGAGGCCGACAGCTAACGTCCGGCAGTGGCCGGAAATCAAGGGCATCTACCATATGACCGCCGGCGGCGAAACCAATTGGTACGAGTTTGCGAAATCGATTCTGGAACTGGCCGCGAGCCAATCGCGACCCGAAGCTTGGCTTGCCACCGCGACGCGAGGCCGGCCGCTGATGACGCGGCGCATCGTTCCCATCACAACGAAGGAGTATCCCACGCCGGCGCGCCGGCCGCTCTACTCGGTGCTTTCGAACAAGCGCCTGAACCGGGAGTTTGGGGTAAAACTGCCGGATTGGGAGGCACAACTGCGCACCATTTTCTTCCCCTAACTTTCGTAATAAGGGGCGTAGGTGCATGTATTAGGAAAAAGTACAGGTTCGATGACCTGAAAAGCTGTGAGTCTCAGCGCGGCGGCCGTGCGAGACGTCGCCACCTTGTCAGGAATCCCAAGGCACAGACTTCCACGTAGGAGCGAACGCGCTCGAATGGACGTCATGCACCGTCGCAGTCAGAAGAGTCTGTGTCATCAGCCATGCTTGCGCTGAAACTCATGCATAAAGTCGGCCAGCGCGGTCACGGCTTCGACTGTGACCGCATTATAGAGCGACACGCGCATTCCGCCCACCGAGCGATGGCCTGCCGTGCCCGCCATTCCCGCCAACGCTGCCTCTTGCGCGAATCTCTTTTCGACGACCTCGTCGCCGCCGGCTTTGCCTACGCGAAACACCACGTTCATTTTCGATCGCGACTCACGCTCGACCGGGCAATGATAAAAGCCGCCGCTCCCATCGATTATTTGGTAAAGCAACTTTGCTTTGGCATCATTCCGTTGCTCGATTGCAGCGGTGCCACCTTCCGATTCTATCCACTCCATCATCAGCCCGACGATGTACACCGCGAACGTTGGCGGCGTGCTGTAGAGCGATTTCGCCTTGATGTGAGTACGGTATTGCAGCAACGTCGGCACATTTTTGTCCGCACGTTCGGCAAGATCACGCCGCACGATCACTACGGTGACGCCAGCAGGCCCCAAGTTTTTCTGCGCGCCGGCAAAGATCAAGCCGAATTTCTTTACATCTATTCTCCTCGACGCGATGTCCGAAGACATGTCAGCCACAAGGGGTACCGTGCCGGTTTCAGGAAATATCGTCCACTGTGTGCCCTCGATGGTGTTGTTCGTGCATAGATAAGCGTAGGAAGCGTCCGGCGTGAGCGTAATTTCGGGAAGGCGTGGCACGTGCATGAACTTTGCCTCTTCCGTCGAACTGGCGATCCGATGTGGAATGCCGCCTTTTGTGAGTTCGCCGAGGGCCTTCGCCGTCCACGTGCCTGTATGAATCAAATCCACCTGCTTTTCCGGCAGACATAAATTCATAGGCACCATCGAAAACTGCATACTCCCGCCGCCCTGCACGAATATCACGGCATAGTCTTCAGGAATTGCGAGATGCTTGCGGAGCCCCGCTTCGGCACCGGCGTTGATGCCCTCATATTCGGGCGAGCGGTGGCTCATCTCCATGACGGACATGCCGCTGCCATGCCAGTCGAGTAGCTCTTCGCGTACGCGCTCGAGCACCGGGAGCGGCAGCGCGCTTGGCCCGGCGTTGAAATTGAATACACGATTCACGTCAATGGTAGAAAAAGTCACGATGATGGAGTTCTCCCTCCCTAAGAATCACCAAAGCATTCATCCAGCGGAACCTAAATGGGCACTCTTGTAAAGAAGGCAGGGTTTGAGTGTTGGCTTCAGTTCTGCCATTGAATTAGACCCGCATATCAAAGAGGGACAATTGAGGCGCCAAGTCGATGGGCATATAAGCATCCTATTTTCGCTGTCGAGCCGATAATCTGAGCTTTGGTTGTGGCAAAAGCCTTAACATTTGTGGAATTGAACTCCACACTGTATATGCGCCAGGTGAAAAATTACGTCAATCTCACGAATCACGTGAACGTGATCAATTTTGCCAGCCTGTTTTCGGGTACGGACATTGCGACAATGAAACGTAGCCGCGCGATTTAGATTCAACTTCTAATCTACAATCCGGCATCCGACGCCTGGTGGCTACTACAACGTGGGCCCGCGCGCGATCAGGTGCCTTCGGACCAGGAGGCCAGATAGTGCTCCTGTTCCGGAGAGAGCTTATCGACCAGAATTCCCATCGACTCCAGCTTGAGCTTGGCGATCTGGCGGTCAATCGGCTCCGGGACAGGATAGACCTGCCGCTTCAGCTCGGAGCCATGCTTCACCAGATATTCCGCGGACAGCGCCTGATTGGCGAAGCTCATATCCATCACCGCGGCGGGATGTCCTTCGGCCGAGGTGAGGTTGATCAGCCGGCCTTCGCCCAGCAGATAGATGTGCCGCCCATCTTTCATGGAATATTCCTCCACGAAAGGCCGGGCCGGTTTCCTGCTGATCGCCAGGCGTTCGAGCGCGGGAATATCGATCTCCACGTTGAAATGCCCCGAATTGCAGAGCACGGCGCCGTCTTTCATTTTTTCGAAATGCTCCGCGCCCAGGACGGATTTATTTCCGGTCACGGTGACAAAGATGTCTCCGAGCTTGGCCGCCTCCGGCATGGACATGACGCGGAATCCATCCATGACGGCCTCGAGCGCACGCACCGGATTCACTTCCGTGACGATCACGTCCGCTCCCAGTCCCTTGGCGCGCATGGCTATGCCTCGGCCGCACCAGCCGTAACCCGCCACCACCAGCTTCAAGCCGGCCAGCAGCAGATTCGTGGCCCGCAGAATTCCGTCGATGGTCGATTGGCCGGTGCCGTAGCGATTGTCGAATAGATGCTTGGTGAGCGCGTCGTTCACGGCGATGACGGGATACTTGAGCGTGCCGTCCTTGGCCATGGCGCGCAGGCGGATGACCCCGGTTGTGGTCTCCTCGGTGCCGCCGATGACGTTGGGCACGAGATCGAGACGCTTGGTGACCAGCATGGTCACCAGGTCGGCGCCGTCGTCCATGGTGATTTGCGGCTTGTGATCGAGTGTGGCGGCGAGGTGCGAGTAGTAGGTCTCGTTGTTTTCGCCCTTGATGGCAAAGGTGGGAATGCCGTAGTCCTTCACCAGGCAAGCGGCCACTTCATCCTGCGTCGATAGCGGATTGGACGCGCACAGCGCCAGTTCCGCGCCGCCGTCGCGAAGCGTGATGGCCAGATTGGCCGTCTCGCTGGTCACGTGCAGGCAAGCGGACACCCGCACGCCTTTGAGCGGTTGCTCCTTGATGAATCGTTTGCGGATCGACTGCAGAACGGGCATCTGCTGATTGGCCCATTCGATCTTGCGTTTGCCATTCTCGGCTAAAGCCAGGTCTTTGACGTCGCCGCCGAGCGATTGCGTGGTTGCCACAGTTTCCCCCGAAAGAGTTTTGAAGTCTGCCGCGCGGCGAAGCTTCCGGAGGCTCGCTCCGGTTCAACATTGCCGCGATCAAAAAAGCGAAATGTCCCGTGCCTTTGCGACAGCGCTTATGCGCTGTCGCGCGTTGTAGATAACGATGGACGATTTTAGCGAGCGCCGACTTCCGCGCCGCGACCGGCGGCCGCCTTGCGGAGAGCTTCCACCTTGTCGGAACGCTCCCAGGTAAACGTCGGTTCGCTGCGCCCAAAATGGCCGTACGCCGCCGTGGGACGGTAGATAGGACGCCGCAGGTCCAAGCTCTCGATAATCCCGCGCGGCGTCAGCGAAAAGACGGCGCGAACCACATCCGTCATCTGCTCGTCCGGAATCGAACCCGTCTCAAAACTATCGACCATCACCGATACCGGCTCCGCCACGCCGATGGCATAGGCAAGCTGCACTTCTACTTTATGGGCCAGCCCCGCGGCGACCAGGTTTTTCGCCACGTAGCGGGCCATGTAGCAGGCCGAGCGGTCTACCTTGGTCGGATCCTTGCCCGAAAGCGCTCCGCCGCCATGCCGGCTGTATCCGCCGTAGGTGTCCACAATGATTTTTCTGCCGGTCAGCCCGGCGTCGCCCATCGGCCCGCCCACGACGAACCGCCCCGTCGGGTTGATGTGGAACTTGGTGCGCGAATCAAGCAGGCTGGGAGGCACCACGTGCTGGATGACTTCCTTGAGGATGCCGTCGTGAATCTCGCGATTGGAGACCGAGTCGCTGTGCTGCGTGGAAATCACCACGCAATCCACGCGAACTGGCCGGCCGTTGATATATTCGACCGTCACCTGCGATTTGCCGTCTGGCCGGAGGAAGGGCAAATGTCCCGCCTTGCGCACATCCGACAGCCGCCGCACCAGCTTATGCGCCAACACAATCGGCAAAGGCATCAGTTCGTCGGTTTCGTCGCAGGCAAAACCGAACATCAGGCCCTGGTCGCCAGCGCCGCCGGTATCCACACCCATGGCGATATCGGGCGACTGCCGCTTGAGTGACGAAATCACGGCACAAGTGTCGGCGTCAAACCCGTATTTCGCGCGGGTGTAGCCGACGTCGCGAATCACCCCACGCACGATCTCGCTGTAATCGAGGATCGCCGAGGTGGTGATCTCTCCAGCGACCATGGCCAGGCCGGTGGTCACCAGCGTTTCGCAGGCGACTCTGCCCATGGCGTCCTGAGAAAGCACGGCGTCCAGGACGGCGTCTGAGATCTGGTCGGCGATTTTATCGGGATGGCCCTCGGTAACGGACTCGGAAGTGAACAGAAAACTGCGCCTGCTCTGACTCAAACCATTGCTCCTTTAGGACCTGACCGCCTGACGCACCAGTCCATTGACGGGGCATACATGTGGTTCGCGTCGTTCAGATAGAGCAATTTTTCGGCCACGGCTCACCAATGAGAATAAAAATCCAACATAAGTCCTTCTGATGCTGACACTTGCGACCTGTCTTTTTGTCTGGCGTGTAAATTTTGGTCAACCACCATTGAGGGAATATAGTCATCACATTTTGGTAACTGCCTTCCCTCAGACAACCGCACGCACGAGTTTCTACCGGGGAACTCACGCGCAGGGTCAGCACGGCCCCGGACGGGGTAACCTCAGCCTTTAGGTGTCGAACAGTAATCGCCGCGGGGACGAAATCAGGTTGCGAGTTCGGTTACACTGATTGTTCTCGCTCAGACGACGATTTCAGTAGAGCTATGATCGCCAGTACGCTAGTTCACGGGGCCGTAGCGCGGAAGGCGACCATCTGCATGATCCATGCGCCGCCGGTTATTTGCGCCGTGGCCCTGTGGCTTCCAGCTCCGGTAATCCTATCCTCCAGAATGTCCGCGTCCGGCTGGTGTATCCACTGCCCGGGCCAATCGTGCCTTGCTTCACGAGGTTGCGCCTACCAACAAGTCGTGGGCGTTGGTCGTAGTCTCGTAGTGGCTGTTACTGACGGTACCGCTGCCCTTCGCAGCTGCGGCCACGTCCACCGGATTCGCCGAATCAACTCCGGCGTACTCTGCAATACGAATATCCGGAGAATTTGCACCCGTGTTAAACACGACGGTGGCCATAGACGCTAACTTATCTCAGCGAGAAACCGCAAACGCTAGACGACCCGTTTACGTTTATTAACGCCTATATTTCCTGTCCTGCCTTACGCGCCGATGCTTCTCCGCTATCTCGTGTTTTTCCTTCGCCGTCTCGGAGCGACGCTTAAAGAGAGTGACGCGCTGGCAGTGTTTCCTGCGGAGTCCTTTACTGTGACGCTTTGAGTAAATGTTCCGGCGGCCAACGGCGTTCCGGAAAGGACGCCTGCCGCGCTGAACGTGAGTCCGTCAACGCCAGTTCCGGACCAAGTGTAGGGTGCGGTGCCGCCACTGGCTGTGATCGTCGTGCTGTAACTGGCTCCCGCAGTGGCAGGCGGCAAACTTGTGGTGGTGATCGCGAGCGCTGCGGAGACGCTGAGAGGAAGAGAGGCGTTGGCGGTGTTTCCCGCGGAGTCCTTCACTGTGACGCCCTGCGTGAATGATCCCGCGGCCGAAGGTGTTCCGGAGAGCAACCCGGTGCTGCTAAAGGTCAACCCGTCAACGCCAGTTCCGGACCAAGTGTAAGGGCCGGTGCCCCCGCTGGCCGTGATTGTCGTGCTGTAACTGGTTCCCACCGTGGCCGGAGGCAAGCACGGCGAGCGGAGGCGCAGAAGTGGGGATGACGGCTTCTACCTTCTACCTCGGCGGAATTGGCGCTGCTGACGCCTTGGGTGTCGACTGCTTCAACGACATAGTAATAATCACTGCCAGAAGAGACCGCGCCATCGGCGTAGCTGATTGAGCCGACCGGGACGTTGGCGAGCTGTGCGTAAGGTCCTCCGCTGTGGTTCCGCGAAGAACATTCCAACTGGCGATCGTGATCCCGCTTGGCTGCTGCGCCGGCGTCCAGGAAAGAGTAACTGTATGGCTCTGCGCGAACGCGTTTGCGCCGAAGAGTAGCGAGGCGAGTAAAAGCGAAGCCCGCACGAAGTTACGCATCAGGCCGTCTCCCATATTCAGGGCGTGAACCGGAGGATCAGGTGCACTGCCCGAGAATCAATTTGTCTTCGGGGAAGGATTTCTGCTGGTCAGGATAATCTGGCCGGCTGGGTGGGACTTATCTGCAGCGACATTCCCCCTTATTGGATACGAGGCATTTAAGGAAGGACGCCGCGAGATGCGGAGGAAAAAACTGTAAGTGGCGGTGGGAATTACGGTTGCACTCGAGGCCTGCAGATTTAATGAAGGCAAGACTTCGGGAGGATGGAAGTACAGCGAAGAGGATACCCCCGGAAGGTTCACTTTCGCAGGCTGTGACTCAGAACACCACGAGAGACAAAATTACTACGATTTGTTGGAACTTCGTAGGATTATGACCTGGAGGCGCGCGACTTAGCGTCGACCTGCAAGTGAGCTAATGCACTTCAATTAGCAGGGGAAGCTGCGTTAGAGATTACGATTCTCAGGGCATCCGCATCGCTCTTGCTTCGATTGAGGTCCGGCGCTCGCAACTACAAAGGCCTGCCAGCGTACGTTTGCAACGCAATGGTGCTCGTCAAAAGAATTGCATATCCGCTTTTAGTCCTTGCTCTTGTGTTCGCTCTAGCGCCGGCTGCAACTGCACAACACGTTCGCGGAGAATTACGCGTCGAAGTACATGACCCGCAAGGTTCCGCAGTCGTTTCCGACGCCGAACTGGTAAGCGACGGCAACGAATTTCGTCTGGCTTTCGACGTCGGAACGGATGGCCGTTACATCGTGCGGGATCTTCCTTTTGGCATTTATCGCCTGAGTGTGGAGTCGCCGGGGTTTGGGCCCTGGTCCGGCCTGATCACTGTCGCGTCGGAAGTTCCGGTGTCGGTTGCGGTAACCCTGGGGCTTTCGCCGGTGGCAACTCACGTCGAGGTGAACGACGCGGCCACACTGGTAGACCCGTCGAGAACCGGCACGGCTTATTCCGTCGGCCGGCAAATGCTTGGCGAGGCAATTTCCATTCAGCCCGCCCGAAGCCTTTCCGATCAAGTGGACGATCTTCCCGGATGGCTGTACGAGGCCAACGGCATCCTGCACCCCCGCGGCTCGGAGTATGACGTGCAATACGTCATCGACGGACTACCCATGACAGAGAATCGCTCGCCCGCATTCGCGCCTTCGCTGGACGCCGATACGGTGGAATCCATGCGCGTTCTTACGGCCAATTATCCGGCCGAGTACGGGCGCAAATTGGGCGGAATTATCGAAGTGACTACGGAAAAAAATGTGCCGTCCGGTTTGCACGGCGAGTTCGACGCCGGCGGAGGAAGCTTTGGAACGGCGGATGGCTCTTTGGGGTTGTCCTATTCACACGCGAAAGACCGATTCTCCGTCAGCAGCAATGGCCTTTATACCGATCGCTATCTCGATCCACCGGTACTCGCGAATTACACCAATCGCGCCAACGCCAACGGAGTTTCCGCTTCCTATGAGCGCGATTTCTCGGACCTCAGCCGTTTGCGCGTAAGCATCTCGCATAACGAAGTCCGCTATCTCGTGCCCAATGAGTTGGTGCAGCAGCAGGCGGGGCAGCGGCAAGACGTCGCCAATATCGAAACCGGAGGCGAAATCTATTTCCAGCGAGTAATTTTGCCGAACCTGGTGCTGAGTCTAGCCGGCAGCGTTCGAGACTCGTCCGCTACTCTCGCTTCCAACCCGCTCTCCACTCCGGTGATTGTTTCGCAGGATCGCGGCTATCGCGAGGGATACGGCCGCGCGGATCTTGCCGGACACCGCGGGCGTCATGAGTGGAAAATCGGCGCGGACACGATGGCGAACCCTGTGCACGAATATTTTCAATACACGATCACCGACCCGACGCAATTCGACGATGGCACGCCGCTGCAATTTCAATTCTCCGATCGACGCTGGGACGTGGAGCCCTCCGCATACGCGCAAGATCAGATTCGTCTCGGCAACTGGAACGTGAGCGCCGGGCTGCGCTTTGACCACTACGCGTTCGTGGTGCGCGAGTCGGCGTGGAGTCCGCGGCTGGGAGTTTCGCGTTACGTATCCTCGCTAAATCTCCTGTTGCACGCTTCCTATGACCGTGTGTTTCAAACGCCAGCACTTGAAAACCTGCTGCTCGCTAGTTCCTCGGAGGTGGATTCGTTGAATCCCATCGTCGTGCGGCTGCCAGTCTTGCCCGCGCTAGCCAATTTTTATGAGCTAGGAATCACGAAATCCTTTTGGGGAAGTCTGCGGCTCAATGCGAACGTCTTTCGCCGCGATTTTCGCAACTACTCTGACGATGACGTTTTGCTGGACACAGGAGTGAGCTTCCCGATCGCCTTCGCAAATGCACAAATCACCGGGGAAGAATTACGAATTGACGTCCCACACTGGGGCCGCTTCTCCGGCTACCTGAGCTATGCCAATCAATTGGGCGTTGGCCAGGGACCGATTACCGGCGGGCTCTTTCTTGGAAGCGATGCCATCAATGGACTGAGCGACACGAGCCGCTTCCCCGTGAGCCAGGACCAGCGCAATACAGCCAGGGCGCGGGTGCGTTTCCAGGCCAATAGCCGGGTGTGGGTGGCGGTCGGCGGAGAGTACGGCAGCGGATTGCCGGCAGACACCGATGGAGCCGATCCGGGTTTTCTGCTGGCCCAATACGGCCCGGCCATTTTGAATGAAGTGAACTTGGATTCGGGCCGGGTGAAACCGAATTTCTCGCTCGATAGCGGCGCGGGCCTAGAGTTCTATCGTAAAGAGCGGCGCAGCGCGGCATTGCAGTTCGAGGCCGTCAATCTCACCAATCGCGTGAACGTGATCAATTTCGCCAGCCTTTTTTCAGGTACGGCCGTTGAGCCGCCACGGAGCGCCGCCGCGCGATTTAGATTCAACTTTTAGGCTGGGTAGCCCCGTGGCAGGGTCCCAGCTGAGCGGGCCGCGGGTGCTTCGCGCCAAACGGTCATCAAACCTCGGCTTTGCTCGGCAACTGACTGTGAATGACGTCTTATCAGCGCTAAGAATGAACGGGCGAGTAGTTACCAAATTGGGCGAGCCCGTTGCCGAGGTTGTGCCACCTTCTCTGAAAGCAAAGAACGGTTCCATGGCAGGGACCGCCCACATTGTGGGAGACATTGTCTCCTCTGCAAGTGACGAGAAGGATCGGGAAGTCCTCAAGTGGATCCGGCTGACGCATTTCTCGCGGCGACCGCCAATGCGTTCGATCTAACTCTGGTTACGGCCGACGCACGCATGCTAACCGCAAAAAGTATTTCGCTCCTTCCAAATCGGTGAAATGTGATAGATGTGAATTGAGACCCGCTCCGAGGTGCTGTTTGCTCGGCGCGTTTTTCTTCAAGGCGGCTTCGCTCACCGTTTTAGCGCGTGCAAGCCGAGAGCGTCGGAATCAATGAAGCAGTAAGGCGACACAAAATTGCCGATCGGGTTATGTCCTTCTGATCTCTTGCTGTGAGTTTCTGCTACGTTACGCGCTACGGTTTAAGGTCGCGCACCGCTATGGAGCCAAATTATGTAGTGATTCTTCGGAAGCAAGTCAGCCAGAATGGAGTTGCGCCCTAATTCAGGGTCCCGTTTAATGATTAGCGAAGCCTCCGCTACACTTTCGGGCCTGGAGAGGTGTCTGAGCGGTTGAAAGAGCCCGCCTCGAAAGCGGGTAGCCTGCCAAAAGCGGGCTCGTAGGTTCAAATCCTACCCTCTCCGCCATATTCTTTTTGCCTCGTAACTCGGCACTATTTATGAATGCGACTGCCGTGCTACTGATTTCCTCAATTTATTTGAAGGATGGGCATGGCGAGCGTCTGCTCCAGGATAAAGGAAGGTGGGACTTGGCGCTGCCGAGTGATCGGCCGAGGCCGTCCTCCAAGAAGGCGCTGAATCTCACAGGCGTGAGCTTTCCGATCGCTTTCGCAAATGCGCAAATCACCGAGGAAGAATTACAAATTGACGTCCCGCTTCTCCGGCTACCTGAGCTATGCCAATCAATTGGGCGTTGGCCAGGGACCGATTACCGGCGGGCTCTTTCTTGGAAGCGATGCCATCAATGGACTGAGCGACACGAGCCGCTTCCCCGTGAGCCAGGACCAGCGCAATACAGCAGGGGCGCGCGTGCGTTTCCAGGAGAATAGCCGCGTGTGGGTGGCGGTCGGGGAGAGTACGGCAGCGGATTGCCGGCAGACACCGATGGAGCCGATCCGGGTTTTCTGCTGGCCCAATACGGCCCGGCCATTTTGAACGAAGTGAACTTGGACTCGGGCCGGGTGAAACCGAATTTCTCGCTCGATTAGCGGCGCGGGACTGGAGTTCTATCGCAGAGAGCGCCGCAGCGCGGCGGTATCCGTCAATCTCACCAATCGCGTGAACGTGATCAATTTCGCCAGCCTTTTTTCAGGTACGGCCGTTGAGCCAACACGAAGCGCCGCCGCGCGATTTAGATTCAACTTTTACTCTTATAACCTGGTAGCCACCCTGGCAGCTACTACAGCCGTGAAACCGGGCGTTAGCTCGCGCCCATTCTCTTTGTTTCGCTTGGTGGTTAGCAAACTGTGGCAGCAGTTTTTCGCTCAACTTACTCAAAACGAGTGCTTTAGCTTAGCTAAACACTCTGAGATAGCAATAGCAGGACTCCGAAAGGGAGAAAAAGTTTGCCACTTATTGGAGCCTTCATGGGACTGCCGCGGCAATCCAAGGAAGAGACGGGACACGTGCCGATTGTAGGTCTCATGAAATCAGTGTATTAAAGAAAGTGACGTATCCGCGATTGGTCTATTCTCTGGCACTCGCATTGCTCCCAATGAAGATGGAAATGTGCGTCGGCCATTCTGGATAGGGTCGGTTCAGCCGCCACTTGCCAATTAGATGACAATGAGGTCCGTATGCCGGAAAGCAGTGAACTGACTTTAGAAGATTACTTAGGAATATTGCGCCGAAGATGGCTTCTTATCATTGCACTGTCTATCGTCGGTTGCGGAGCCGGTTTCGCCACCGCGCGGTTTCTTCCGAAGCGCTATACCTCGCAAACGCTGGTACTCGTGCAACAGCCGACCGTTCCGGGCGACTACGTTAAGCCGGTTGTAAGCGAAAATACGACCGAGAGACTATCGTCGATGCAGCAGGAGATCCTGAGCCGATCGAGACTCGAACCAGTTATCCAGCAATTTGGATTGTATCGAGCGGAGTTGAATCAGGTGCCCATGGAGGACCTGGTCGAGCGTCTACGAAAGGCGGTTACGGTCATCCCTTTGGCACCCATGGCCGAGACGAATGCTCGAGGGTTGCCAGGATTTACAATCAGCGTGGATTTCAGCGACCCTCGGATGGCCCAGCAGATATGCTCTGCGATTACATCGATGTTTATGGAAGAAAACCTTCAGCTTCGCCAGCGCCAAGCAGAGCAGACGACACAGTTCCTGGGCAAACAGCTTGATGATGCCAAAGCGAGACTCGACGAGCAAGATAAGAAGCTTGCCAGCTTCCAGCGCCGTTATCTGGGCTCTTTGCCCGACGATGAGGCAAGGAATATCAATGTTCTGCAAGGTTTGAATACTCAACTCGATGCCACGACTCAGGCGATTAGCCGCGCCCAACAGGACAAAACGTTTGCAGAATCTTCTTTGAACGAGCAGCTCGCCGAATGGAAAGCGACTCAGGACGGCCAAAATCCGCAGACGCAAGAGCAGCAGTTGACGACCTTGCAGACTCAGCTCGCGGAGTTGAAATCGAAATACACGGATGACCATCCGGATGTGATTCGGGCCCAGAATGACATCGAGACCCTCAAGAAAAGGATGACGGAGGCAAGAACCGAAGGAGATTCGACAAATACGGCTAAGAGCAATCAGACGCCTATAGAGCCGGCAGCGATCCAGCTACTCAGAGCCCAGATCCATGCGAACGATGAAGCGATCAAAGAGCATGCGGCGGAACAGACGCAGATACAGCAGCGGATCAAAACATACCAATCACGAATAGACGCGAGCCCCGAAGTCGAGCAAGAATACAAACAACTTACGCGTGATTATCAAACGGCTCTTGATTTTTCTAATGATCTGCTCAAAAAGCGCGACCAATCAGCGATGGCAACTGACCTGGAAAAACGACAAGAGGGCGAACAGTTTCAGGTTCTGGATCCAGCCAATCTTCCAGACAGCCCGTCTTTCCCGAAAAAACTCAATTTCGAATTGGGAGGACTGGCCGCTGGCCTATTGCTCAGCTGCGGCCTAACCGCCTTCTTGGAGATGCGGGATACGTCTTTAAGGAGCGAAAAAGATGTCGAGGTTCTGCTCCAAGTGCCCGTCCTGGTGACGATTCCCATGCTTAAGTCGTCGCGACGGAGACAGCCTTCCATCATCTCTGGCGCATGATGCTCAAAATGATCTTCCTTTTGAAATCGCCTGAGTGATCGCTCACCACAGATTGAATCAGTACAGGACGTAAACAGCGGAATCATAAGCCGCATAGGCCTTTCTGCTGGCGCTCCCACCTCGGCGCGACAGAATAGGAACGAAGGCGGCGCGGCCGAGATTCAACATATCAACCCTCGGCCTGTCAAATGAATGGTCCGTTTCGCCGAATCCCATTATGTACTCGGATCGCAAGATCTCACGGAACAGGCGCGTGGAAGGAACCGGAAGTTTCCAATGACGGATGCCTCAAAAGCAAAAATTGTCGTCGTCAAAGTAGGTGCGCTAGGCGACGTCTTGAGGACTACACCATTACTAAATGTTCTGGGCGGAAGGGTCACTTGGATAACCTCCGAAGCAGCTGCTCCGCTGCTAGCTGGAAATCCCTCGATTGATCGCCTTTATTGCAAGGAGCATTACCCCGACTCGGTCCTCGACGAGGAGTTCGATCTGATTGTCAATCTGGAAGACGATATTTTCGCGGCGACTTTGGCTTCGAAAATTAAGGCAAAGAGTCTAGTCGGGGCCTACCTCCGGGAGGGGAAAATAGCCTATACGGAGTCGGCGTCAGAGTGGTTCGATATGAGTTTGATCTCGAGATTTGGAAAAAAGAGAGCGGACGAACTAAAAATGAATAACCGCAGGACCTACCAGGAGTTCATTTTCTCGATGGTGGGACGACGCTTCCAAGGGCAAGAGTATCTTCTTGATATGCCTTTGACAAAGATCCCAATTCCGAGTTTGGTCGGCCTCGAAGTTCGGGCGGGAGAAGTCTGGCCCATGAAGCGTTGGAACAAGTTTGAGGCGCTCGCGCAGCGGCTGACAGACGCTGGCTTCAAGGTGAAGACCTTCCAACAACGCGATCAACTCCGGGACTATGTAGATGATATAAATGAATGCGAGCACATCATCTGCGGCGATACCCTGGCGATGCATCTTGGATTGGCGTTGCGGAAAAAGGTAGTCTCAATCTTTACGTGTACTTCCCCGCACGAAATCCACGACTATCAACGAATGATCAAAGTTGTAAGCCCTCTTTGGAAGGAGTATTTTTACCGTCGGGATTTCGAGCCGGCGCCCGCGGATGCGATCTCCGTGGAATCCGTTTTCGAAGCTGTAATGGCCATTTCTAATATGTGATTGCCTCAGGAGTTTGGTTGAGCCGACAATTTCTCCGCCGCCTTACGCCGCCATTGTGTTCTTTCCAGGAACGCCCGTACGATTCGTGGTCGCGCCAGCAGGGCACCGCAAAAAGCTCCCAGAGTATTGGTGATGATATCGGTAACGTTCGACCCTCTCGGCGGGAGTAAAAACTCAATATGCTCTGAGTTGGTAGATACCGATTGAGTCATTATCACCAGTAGCCATCGAGGGACTGCAATAAATTCGGACTTGGTGCGTGGTTGGAGATGCGGGAGAGGAGAACTGCGGGACAATCCCGGCCATAACGAGACGGGACGAGCCGATGATATCTGCATAAGCGAGCATCTCAGGTTACCGAACAGATCGTCAGGAGGGCCGCCCGATCGAGTAGTATTCAAATCCGAGCGCTTTCATCTCTTCGGGAACGAGGAGATTGCGGGCATCCAGCAAGAGAGGCCGGCCCATCACGCGATGAATCCGACTCCAATCCAATCGGCGGAATTCGCTCCATTCGGTAGCAATCAATAAAGCATCCGCCCCAGCCGCGATTTCGTAAGCATCATTCATGTAACTGACATCCGCGAAAGCTTGCCGTGCATTGTTATTTGCCCTCGGATCGAACGCGCGCACAACCGCACCCATTGCTCGTAAGCGACGAAGCAGTTCGAAAGCCGGCGAAAACGAAATGTCATCCGTATCGGGCTTGTAGGCGACGCCTAAAACGCCCACTATTTTATGATCGATTACCCATAGAGCGGATCGGACTTTCTCGATGAAAAGATCAATGCGGCTTGTATTGATGCGCTCGGCAGCTTTCAGCATCGAGCAATTCACGTCAATTCGGTCGCCAAGCAAAATCATGCTGTGGATATCCCGGGGCAAGCGAAATCCGCCGAATCCGAGGCCGGCGCGCAACAATTCAGGGCCGACTCTCTTATCTAAACCTATACCCCAAGCCACTTGCTCGACATTGGCGCCGACCTTTTCACACAGGTCGGCCAACATATTCGCGTAGGAGATCTTAACAGCCAAGAAGCAGTTCGACGCGTATTTAATAAGCTCAGCGTTAGTAAGTGAAGTGGCGAGTAGCTCAGCTTGGCTATCTTCAGGACATCCGTTATCGTGAATCGGACACTGAAACTGACGCTCCAGGAGCGGTTTGTAAATCGCCTTCAATTTTGTTTCTGTAGAGAGATCCTCAACACCGACCAGAATCCTTGACGGATGGAAGAAGTCCTCAACCGCAGTGCCCTCACGGAGGAACTGAGGATTTTCAGCGACCAGAAACTTAGCTCCAGGATTGCGGGCGTATGCCATCAACATACGCTTGAGCTGATGGCCAGTTTGGACAGGGACCGTGCTCCTTACCACTACAAGCTTATGAGAATCTGCAGACGTAGCAATAACCCGCATAACGGAATCAATCGCGGAGAGATCCGCTTCACCCGATTGGGTCGCCCCCACGCCAACACAAATGAAAATGACTTCACAGGAGCGCACGGCCGCAGCCGCATCGCTGCTGAACTTAAGGCGGCCCTCATTGAGTTTGCGGCGGGTAATTTCATCCAAAAATGGCTCATAGATGAGCAGATTCCCGGCATTAAATTGACCGATTTTTTCTTGATCCTTATCCACGCACACCAAATCGTGACCCAGTTGAGCCAGGCAGACCCCGGTAATCAGGCCTATACGACCGCATCCAATTAAGGCAATACGCAAATGTTCATCTCGCAGAGAGACTTACAACTACAATGCAGCTCCGGACGAATCTCGCTCGTCTCAGATTGCTTGCAGCGGTCTAGTGGGCCACCGTCCTGCCGCGCCTGTTGCCAATTACCCGCTTGCTCGCGCATTTTAGCATGTTGCCCGCGTCGCGAGGGTGTTCGTCATGCTGGAAGAACGCGGAGCCAGTTCGTAAAAACGGGAGCCCCGCGCGATTTCGAGTGCCATGGAATTTTTCAGTTCGGGGGGTGGATCCTTATCTCGATGCGTCCTGCGCGCTCGTTCCAAATTGCGCTAAAGGATGCGGAAAGGTGTATGGCCTGTAATATACGTTCCACGTGTTCACTGCCATGCATTGATAGAGCGCATTCTGATCGGTAGCCCAGTAAGCGACCCTGGGCGTGCAAGTTTCCGGGCGATTCGCCAAGATCCCATGTCCGGTTCCGCTCGCGCCCTTAAACGGGGATGTCGGACTCGATTGCGCGCCTTGATTCTGTGATTCATTGTAATAATCCGTGTTCGCTCTGAGCGAACTGGAGCCGCCAACACCCAAAGCGATTACGTTGTCTCCGCCGAACACGGGTCCCCATTTGTCGAGCCACTCGTAAACCGGCTCAAGAGCCTGCCGCGGCCACGCGCATGGTTGGTCTGAGAAGCATCCCGTAGCGTTGTTCCGGATGTTATTACTTCCGCTTCCGTCGGCAGTGAATCCACCCACGAGCAGGTCTCCTTGCCCCTGTCCGGGCTGGTCGAAGCAGTGATAGCCAGTTGAGGCGTTCCGATTCTCGTCCCAGTTCGACCCGACACCGTTGAATGAGGCGCCGCAGTAGCCCCATCCGGCCGGAGTCGCCGTCTGCCCGTACGTCGTGTGGTCCCTGCGGAAAGAATCGAAATCGATGACGCTGCGGTATCCCGTGGGAACTGTGTTTCCCCATACGAGTCCCGCTCCGCCATTCAGCCGCATTACCGTTTGACAGCCGTTGGGAAGGCAACTGCCTGCGTGAAAAGAGTTCCCGTAGACCTCCGTCGCACGACATCCCCGGAATCTCCCACCGCCGCCTGTAGGGTGAGTCTGGCTCGCACCGTCTCCGATCAAGTAGTTGTAACGAAACACATATTTGCCGCCGGCTCCGCAATCGTCGGCGTATCCGTAGTTCAGCGTGTTGTTTTCGATGAAGAAAAAATCCGAAGTCCCAAAGCCCGTAGGCGCAGCCCAGGAGCCGTCGCCAACTCCCAGGGAATTGTTGTTGTAGTTTCCCATATCCACGTGCACGCCATTGCTTGTGCCGGGTTTGCCGCTTGTGCCGAGATCGAACACGTTGTGATCCGCCACCCCTTCGACCCAGCCATCGATGTGCAGCGCGAGGCTGCTTTCGTACGCCGTTGTGTCGAAGTGGTTGTGATCCACGCGCACGTTGTGCGAATGTCCGCCAATGTTTAATTGTCCGTTGTACTCAAAAGCCGCGCCTGCCGATCCCTTGATCGTCAAGCCCGTAACGCGAAACTTTGACGATGCGGTCTTGTTCGTCACAATCCGCCAGAGCGGGCTGCAACCGTTTGTGCAACCATCTGTAATCGTGGTTCCATCCATCGCCGTGCATGCTGTGTCAAATCTTGGCGGGGTCGCGCAGTTGCCACTGATCGTGGACGATCCTTGTACCGTCAAATTCGTGTTGCCATTCGGAACCGTCAAGATCAGCGGCGAAGTCCACGTGCAACTCCCGGCGGGGATCGTGAAGGTTACCGTGTTAGCCTTGACGGAATTCCACGCTGCCGAGACATCCGCTTCCGAGCAGGATTTCGCTCTAACCTGTGCGCGGCAGGGCAGCGTAGGCACATACCAAAACGATAAAAGCAGCGCGAGCGAGAATATTCTCTTCACTGTCTTCCTTCGCTCCGGAGGCGATAGTTCATATAGAGTCTTATTAGAGCTTTCGAACGCACGGAGATTGCCTGAACAACTTCATGAAGGGCTTGTTGGAAAGCAATGCCATGCCTTTGCCTAGAGGCAGCGGTGGAGAAAGCTTCATGTGTTTTACACAATCAAAGCGTGGCGGCGAACGAGGCGAATGTTGGAGCCGCGGGCCGGAATCGAACCGACGGATAAAAAGTTCTGCTGACCTTCGCCTTCTCACTTGGCGACCGCGACCACTCCCACGCTACTCTGCCGCGAAGCTCCGCGCCATGGTACGACGGGACTATGCACCTCGGGCTATGCATAAGTACAGCCCGTATAGAATCAACAAGGCTGGTTCAGATAGCTCCACAATTGTGAATCCGCCCGCACGCAGAAGCAAGGGAGCAACAGATGTGGCACAAGGGAGAACGTGTTTCACTAAGCGAACTGCATTTTAGCTTGTGCGATATCGGTGACGGGCGCGCGCACGGATAACTGATCCTACGGCCAACATGATTGCGACTGAAGGGTCGCCGTCCACGGAAGACTGCGGCAGGAGATACTGTCCGGGGGGTTAGGTGATGCAGCTGAATCTGAGTTGGGTGTCAATATCAGCCGATTCGACTGCTGCTTCCCGCACGATAGCGCAGGCGGGATCTCCAGTTATCTCAAGAAAGCCAATTTCCGAAAAGCTGCAGATTTCTTCCCATTTCGCTCGGAATTCTCGTACCAATCCAAGCGTAAGTGCCTGATAATACGACACTTGTTGTCAGACTAAGATAACGGGATTGTGGCATCGGGAATGCAGGTCTAGCGACAGCGACCAGGTCTCCGGGTCAAGTATGCGCGATTCCGGACGCCCGGCTCACAGTGGGGCGTGGGCTCAGCTCATCCAGCAGACAAACGAGGCAAAGCCAAGTTCGGCGCCGAGGAGAGCGGTCATGTGTGCGATTGAAGGAGACGGGACATTGGATTCTTACCGGATTGTCGATGCTGGAAAAGAGAGACGCCTTCTGATGGACGGGGATGCGAAGTAATGGATAGAGCCGCTAGAGTCGCCGCTGTATTTCTCCCACACGCTGGAGTCCCGCTCGCTGCAGGACGTTCTCAAGGCAAAACGCAGCGTTCAAGAGCTTCCTTTCTGCCGGCATTCGTCTTGTGCCTCGCTGCGATGGCGGCGCCTGCATTGGCTCAGGATGGACACGTCCCGATGACTGTAGGGACTCCCACGGTCGACGCGAATGGCGTGCAGTATTACCCCGTGAAGTCTGTGTATCAAGGTTCTCAGCAGCAGATCATTCGCGTACTCCGGCCGACTAACCCGGCGCCGGGGAAGCCGCCGAGGGTGTTATACGTACTGCCGGTTGATCCTGGCGTCGACACGCTTTCGTCTCCCTATAACGACGGGCTGGAAGAGCTGCGATTGCTCGACGTTCAAGATCAATTCAATATGACGCTGATCGCGCCCTCGTTCGGATACGACCCGTGGTACGGCGACAACACTCTCGACGGGAAGCAAACGGAAAGCTTCATGATTGACGATCTTGTCCCGTTTGGCGATACGTTTGTTACTGGCGGCGTCGCGCAGCGTTATCTCATCGGCTTCAGTAAGTCTGGAAACGGCGCCCTCGACCTAATCCTTAGACATCCGGGCATTTTCAGCGAAGCGGCGATTTGGGATTCCCCGACGCAATTGTCCGATATTTCATCGTACCTGGACCTGCTGATGAATTTCGGAAGTCAGGCAAATTTCAGTTCCTACAATATACCCGGTCTCGTATCCAGCAATGCCAGCGCATTTCAGCAGCAGACTCGTCTATGGATCAGCGGCGACCAGGCCGATTTCCAGGGCGACATGATCGCGCTGCACAATGAACTAACAGCGGCTTCGATTCCGCACGTCTGGGTGGAAGGGGGCGTGCGCGCTCACAGTTGGGGCAGCGGCTGGCTGGAAGGCGCGGTAACCAGTCTCGATGCCATGGCCACGGGCGCTGCGCCTGCGACGGGTAGTGTGCCGCCACCGCGGAGCGGTGGGCAACCGGCAGGCATACTCCCGGCGGCGACAACGCAGGCGACGTTGAGCCTGGTTACGGACGAGAATGCGACTTGCCGGTATGCGACCACTCCGGGCGCGTCATATGGGTCGATGACTAACACGTTCAGCACGACCGGAGGGACGACACACTTGACGCCCCTGACGGGATTGGCGAGCGGGACCAGTTACAGCTATTACGTTCGCTGCCAGGACGCCGCGGGAAACACCAATTCAGACGATTACGTGATCGCTTTCGCCGTGAGCGGCACGAGTGCGACGGTGAGCAGCACGTTCTCCGGGGTTGAGCTTGCCCTCTCAGACGGGATGTGGGACACGCCGGGAGCGTGGCAGCCGATGAGCGAGAATAACGGGGCGTATGCCACGGGGGTGGATTCGGCGCGAGTGACAAACCCGCTGTTCAATGCGGACCAGTATGCGGAGATCACCTACGACCATGATCCGGGAACGAGCAGTTGGGTGGGAGTGATGACGCGCATGCAGGGTTCGACGAACAGCAGCGGATATCTGGCCTTTGCGTATTCCGGGAAGGTGTGGCTGTATCGCGTGGACGACACCGGATCGCTGAGTTGGAATGTGCTGGCGTCGGCGAGCGTGGATGTGAGCGTGGCGCCGCGGGATTTACGGCTGGAATCGCAGGGCAGCACACACCGGGTAATCTTCAATGGAGTGCTGCTGATCACCTATACGGATACTAATAATGTGTACACGAGCGGGCAGCCTGGAATCGCCGCGGCTAGTTTTAGCACGATTCTAACGTTCTCGGGCGGCACGCTAGCCCGAAGGCCCGTGCCGAGCGGAGGGCAACCTACGGGAGTGCTGCCGGCGGCGACAACGCAGGTGGCGCTGAGCCTGGTCACCGATGAGAACGCGACCTGCCGGTATGCGACGACAGCGGGCGTGCCCTATGGGTCGATGACCCACACGTTCAGCACAACGGGAGGAACGGCGCACTCGACGCTGCTGACGGGATTGGTGAGCGGGACCAACTACAGCTATTACGTTCGCTGCCAGGACGCCGCCGGGAATGCCGACATCGACGATTACGTGATCGCCTTCGCGGTAAGCAGCACGGCTACGACGACGAGCGATATGTTTAGCGGGGTAGCGTCTACGCTATCGGATAACGGGATGTGGGCCACGCCGGGATCGTGGCAGGCAATGAGCGAAAATAACGGAGCCTATGCCACCGGAGTGGACGCGGCAGAGATAGCGAACCCCTTGCTGAATCCGGACCAGTATGCGGAGATCACCTACGACCATGATCCGGGAACAAGCAGCTGGGTGGGAGTGATGACGCGCATACAGGGGCCGACGAATGGCAGCGGATATCTGGCTTTCGCGTATGCCGGGGCGGTGTGGCTGTATCGCGTGGACGACACCGGGTCGCTGAATTGGAATGAGCTGAAGTCGGCGAGCGTGGATGTGAGCGTGGCGCCCCGGGATTTGCGGCTGGAATCGCAGGGCAACACGCACCGGGTAATCTTCAATGGGGTGCCGCTGATCATCTATACGGACCCCAACAATGTGTACACGGGTGGGCAGCCGGGGATCGCCGCGGCTGGGTTCAGCACCATCCTGACGTTCTCGGGTGGCAATCTGGTTAAAACCCCCACCCTAAGTGGAGGGCAACCGACGGGAGTGCTGGCGGCGACGACGACCCAGGTGACGCTGAGCCTGGTCACGGACGAGAACGCGACCTGCCGGTATGCGACCACAGCGGGCGTGCCGTACGGGTCAATGACCAACACTTTCAGCACGACGGGAGGAACGGCGCAATCGACGTTGCTGACGGGATTGGTGAGCGGGGCCAACTACAGCTATTACGTTCGCTGCCAGGATGCCGCCGGGAACGCCGACGCTTACGACTACGTGATTACCTTTGGCGTAAGCAGCACGGCTACGACGGTGAACGATGCGTTTGCCGGGGTAGCATCTCCGCTTTCGGAAAATGGGATGTGGGGAACGCCGGGATCGTGGCAGGCGATGAGCGAGAATAACGGAGCTTATGCCGCTGGGGTGGACGCAGCAGAGATAACGAACCCGTTATTCAATGCGGACCAGTATGCGGAGATCACCTACGACCACGATCCGGGAACGAGCGGTTGGGTAGGAGTGATGACGCGCATCCAAGGGCCGACGAACGGCAGCGGATATCTGGCCTTTGCCTATGCCGGGGCGGTGTGGCTGTATCGCGTGGACGACACCGGGTGGCTGAATTGGAATGTTCTGGCCTCGGCGAGCGTGGATGTGGGTGTAGCGCCGCGAGATTTGCGGCTGGAATCGCAGGGCAACACGCATCGGGTCTACTTCAATGGAACGCTGCTGATCACCTATACGGACCCCAACAATGTGTACACGAGCGGGCAGCCGGGAATCGCCGCCGCTGGGTTCAGCACGATCCTGACGTTCTCGGGCGGCAATCTTTAATTCTGAAGCAAGTTCTGGAGCAACCCGGTTCGGCCCGTGGATGAGATTAGAGGTTGCGGAAGAACTTTAGCTCAGCTGACAGTCAATATCGCCCGAAGGAGTGCCACCGGCATCACCCTATTCTGGGGCTGCCGGTCGGAATCGAACCGACGATAAAAGGTTCCCAGTTGCTCCGCTGGTGTCGCATCGTCGATTGCATTTCCAGACGGAACGAGAGGATTCGCTGAGGCAGCCTGCCCGTTGGCAGGTAGCGATCCGATTGGGTCTTGCGGAATGCTCGTTTGGTTTTCCTGCTGCTGTCCGGGTGAGGTCTGCGCAAAAAGGCGAATCGCAGAAACAGAATAGTTGAACAAAAGCGTCCAAGCCCCTGCTTTTAGCACCATCAAGAGCCGCGCGTTTTTGATATTTTTTTGAATATCAACTCACTACATACCTTCCGATCGGCGGGCTGTGTGGAGAAGCGCTTGAATTATTCCTGATCGCGCCATCAGAGCACCGCAAAATCCGCCCACGGTATTGCTTATGACGTCGGTAAGGTCAGACTCCCTTTGCGGAATGTAGGCTTGCAGAAGTTCGATCGCCAGGCTGAGGAGTGCTACCGTAACGATCGTGAGCAAAATGGCGCGCCACGTGGACGTCGTCGTTGCGTAATACGCGCAAACGAGAAGTCCGAGAGGGAAAAATGCAGCAATATTTTCGAAAACATGAAGCACGTAATGCCAACTTGCTTCAAAGTCTCTCTGGGGAGATTTCAGAAATCCTTTTTTTGGTACGCGGAAAATTCGGGGGATTTTTAAACTCGGGCCGGGGCCTTCAGTATTTTGAATGCTGTCGCCCGAGCGCTCGGCAAAAGTATAGCGAACCAAGGCCGCGTCAGAATCGGCTGGCACATTTCCATCGATCCAGCTGCTGTAGTCGCGAGCTACGTCGGTTGGCATCAATTCTGTCGGGTAAATGGCGAGCTCGCGAACTTCTCCCAGCCAGGGCTCAAAATCCACAGCCGATGTCCCTATTACGATTTCCCCGGAAAGATCCGCTTGCGCAATCCTGAATTTGGGGAACGATCGTACTAAGCGGCCATTTTTGTAAACCACAGTCCGAGAGGGTCCCGAAGTTACCGCAAAGAAAACAAGCGGCCCGGGCTGGAAAAAATGATCTACACCGATCCCGTTCACAAATCCGTGTGAAATCAGCAAGTCGCTCTTCCACTGACGAATAAGAAGGTGCTTTGGATTGTTTGGCGTGTAAAAGCTTAGTATCGTCTGGACATTATCGACGTTAGCAGAACGAACCAGCATCTCCAAGGTGTAGAAGTCGCTTACGCCACCACTCAGAGAGCCATTGCTGACCACAACCCCGAAACGGTCAAACCGAATCCCATTCGTTTTCGGCAGCCAACTGACCCGATTCGGAGGAAAGAGGTCAAAGGGCCACAGCGTTGCGGTCAAAATCGCGATGACTGCCAAGCCGCAGCCAATACGAAGACCCTGCCTACAGCGGTCATTGTAAAGCTCGCTTTTCAATGCCAATCCGCAGCTTTGTGGCCAATTGTCCCATCAATACTCGTCGAAGTGAGCATGGAAAAGGAGCTTGATGTCATTTCAGAAAAGAGCACCTATGCCGCGGGCGATCTTACGCTTTGTCTGTTCAGAAAGTAGACCCGCGCCAAAGTCGGGGCTGACCTATTGAACCACAACACTCACGTTTGTTGGCGGAGCAGGAGCCGGCGCCGAGCCCGAGCCATAACAAACGTTGGCGTCGAACGTCAGCAGCGTATTGTCATTTCCTAATACCGGCCCTCCTATTAGATTCAGATAACAATTCATGGCTGGAATTGCGTTGATGTGTCCAGCCACGTTTGAGATGGTTGAACTTGGGCACTGCGAGCTGCTCTGTACGTAAGCTGCTTTGTTCGTGCCCCCTAGACAAATACTCACGTTACCGCCAGTTACGTCGGGTCCGATCGCAGGCCACGGAGTTGAGCCCCACCAAGAAGGAGCGGCTGACAGATAGAACGAAGGCGGAAGAGTTGTACTGGCCGGCACGGGATTAGCGTAGTTGGTTATTCCGCTAGGAACTTCAGACGTGCCGCCACAGGTCGTGGTCCAACCTGGATCGCTGGAGTTGCCGCACCAGCGAACCGCGCCGGTCACCGTGTCATAGTTCCCCCAGCGCATCAGAGTGCGCCCGACGTTTGGGTCGTTCGCTACCTCATCTCCATAGCCAATATCGTAAATCTCAACATTCTGAGGGTTAGCGTCAACGATTTGATAAGTGGTATGAGGAAGCGCCGGGCTTCCCCATACGTTTCCGATAACATTGTAAAAACGGGAGAATGCGTCAAGTTGTATCGGAATCGTGCTACCAGTCGGCAAATCCTGGTCGTTTTGCTGGTATCCGTTTCCTGCGCTTCTAAAGACTGTCTGAAAATGGTGAGTCCCGTGCGAATTGTCGCTGTAAAAGCCGGCGCCTAAGTTTCCCTCGAACAAAACGTGGTCGATGACAGAGTGGGCAAACTCACCTTGATTGAGCCAGGTGTTCGGACCAGAGATAGAGCCGAACCAATTGTTCACATCAAAGTTATATGAGTACACACAACCTGAGCATGGCGCGTTCACCGGCAGCGGTGCCGAGACGGCCTGAAAGATGTTGTTCTGGATTAGCGAATCAGATGAGGCGAAGGCTTCGATGCCATACTGAACAGTGGCTGTCGGGGCTGTCTGGTAAAAATAACTGTTCTGAATGGTATCGCGATTACTTTGAAACAACTGGACGTGTGTTTCGCTTGAACCGGTGTCACCCATTATGTTTCTGACGCCGGTCAGCCAACATCCCAAGCAATTGAAATAGTCCACACTATTGGGAGGCAGGGAGGCCCTATGGTCCATGCTCAAATTCTCGACACCATCTTGAAAGACTGGACCCGTAGCCCACCAGGCCTGAGGTGTCTGGCTCGACCTCCAGTTCGGCATGTAAAGCCCAGGGGTAATCCCAACCGTGTAGGGACCAGACCCACTGATACTCGTAACCGTGACCATCTGTTGCTGGGATCTGCCTGTGCGAACGCCACCGCCGGGATCACCGGTATAGGCACATGTTGTTGAAGAGCCACAAATATAGACATCTCCGGAATCCGAGGTATCTTCCAGCTGATCTAGAGCCAGAGGCCATCCTACTTGGAGATTCGTAACGCTGCTCAGCGTGATAGAGGTCGTCCCTGCTGCGTAACCCGCTGTCCAATTTGCAACGTTGGATGGGCCATAGTTGTAATTGGTGTCGGAACTTTCGACGCAGATGTCAGCAGAAGCTCCCTGACAACCATTGTAGGCGGTAAATACCAGGGACGTCTGGCTCGCTCCTTGTCCGCGCAAGGCTACGTAACTGATATGATTCCACACCAGGCCTGTGTTCATCGTGAAAGTGCCTGCAGGAAGAACGACGACGCTGTGTGCAGGTGCACTGGCAATGGCTGCATTAATATTCGCGGCGGTGACGTTAGCAGGCGTGGCGAGCGAGGCACACGCTGACGTAGTGCAGGAAGCCCAAGAACCAGATGGAATTCCACCTGGAACTCCTGCTGTGCTCCAATCAATCGCGCGACTCGGGTCGATGATCCCGGTCCACTGTTGGGCTTGCACCGCAAGCGGCACGATCAACCCCAACATCATCGAAGGCCAAAGGAGCCGTCGTACGAATTTCATTCTTCCTCCGTCTGTGCTTACGACCCCGCGCACTATCCCCAGAAGCGAACACAGCCAGAAGAGGGCTCTCCGGCTCTAATATTGCGGAAGTGCGGGCGATCAGCCCCAAATCAGCAGTCCGTACCAAATGAAACTCAACGACGGATGCCTCAATCTAAGGTTCACGCAATTCGGGGCTTTTCGACTACTGTTCTTTGGGGCATAAAACGGACAGGATCAGACCAGCATATCCACGTGGAGAAAGGGCATGAATCGGTCCAAAGCTACACGGTTGATTTTAGCAGGAGTTTTGATCGATCAACCCCTCCTTTCGCCGCAGAATATCGCCAATTAGTATAGTAGCGGTTTGACGATGGCCTAGGCGGTTGAGGGGGCCGGTTTCATCGAGGATTTTCCTGTGCGTTCGCGCTGCTGGAACAACAGGAGCAAGAGGGCTAATGGGACCAAGGCCGTACCGAAAAACACCACGCCTCCATACTGATGGAGCCGGCCGTGGAGAAAACCCTGGTCCACGTAGATCGCGAGCGTTGATAGCGCCACGATCCGCAGTCCATTTTTGAACACTGCAAGCGGGAACACCAACACGCAGAGAATGATCTTATTCCGTAGCTTTGCGAGGAACAGGTGTCCCGCCAAGACGGACATGATGAAGAGAGCCAGGGCTGAGCGGATTCCACTGCATTCCTCGGCGACTCTAATCGTCACTCCCGGCAGCAAAAAATCAAATCCCTGCCGGAGAAACGGCACCCTCAGCGCGCCAAACACAAATGCGGTGACATTGGCGCTGCCCTCTTGCAAAACGAAAATCGTGTGGCTGAGGAAAGGCTCGGGAATGGGGACCATGAAGATCAAAAATAAGAACGGGAAAATTGCTGCACGGAGCGCCTTCGACCCGAAGAAAAACGCGAACATCCCCGTCCAAGTCAGAGTTACCCCCAGCATTTCAATCGAAAATACATTCTCCTGGGCGATTCCTCCTAAATGCAACAGACCCGCGGCTAAACATGCGAGACCTGCCAGAAAAAAGAGGCTTCCCACTTTCTGGCCTGCGGAACTCTCGCTAAAGATTCGCTGCCGGTCCAAATAAATCAGGTAAAAACTGACAACAGGGATGAGCGGAATGTGCGAGTATGTATCGCTACTGGGAGTTATCGCGGCGAGCGAATACATCGAGATGCAAATGAATGCTGCGGGGAGGACACTCGCCAGGACAAAGCCGAGGGTCCGTTCGGTTTTATGCATCATGGCTCAAGTTACTCTTGGAGATCGAAAAGTATCTCAATGCGGATGCGCCTGTTCGCGGTTCTGCGTGTCTTGCGGGTCCACAAACGTCAGCCGACCAATTGCTTTTCACGAGCAAGTGATGGTTTGGCCGCACAGTTTCGGTGCACCCAACGGATATGGCTGAGATCCCAAAACATTTTCAGTGAATCCGTGACGACATTCACCTTCGAGTTTGGTTGTGCAACCCAGTTCACCGGAATTTCCGCTATCGAGAAGGAAAGGCGTTTGGCAATAAACAGGATCTCCACGTCGAACGCAAAGCCCCTGATTCTCTGCCGAGAAAAGATCGCGGTCGCGGCCTCCCGACGGAACATTTTGAAGCCGCACTGCGTATCGGCGATACCATAGAAGGCGAAGAGGTTGACAAGAAAAGCGAAGCCGCGGCCAATGATTCGCCGATGCAGCGAGGTTTTAACTTCGATCTCGCCCGGATGCTGCATCACCCTCGAGCCGATCGCTATGTCATAGCCATCATCGAGGGCCGACTCGAGTTTGGGAAGCTCGTCAAGCGGAGTGGCGCCGTCAGCATCCATGAAAAGTATCCGGCGGCCTCGTGCATTTAGCACGCCCATGCGCACCGTTGCACCCTTGCCCATATGCGGGCAGGCCAATGTATAAACCCTGTGATCGCTCTCTTCGAACAGGCGCCCTAACGCCAAGGTTTCATCGCTGCTGCCATCGTCGCAGATGATGAGCTCGAAATCGAGATCGCGGGCCGAACACCAGCGGATTGTTTCAAGCACAGTTCTTGGCAATCTCGACTGTTCGTTGTAGGCGGGAATCACAATCGAAAGGTGAACGTCCTCTCTGGGTGCAGGCTTGAGGTGAACCGACATCGAGAGCTCGTCGAGAATGGAGCGAGCGTCCTCGACCACGGTTACGGGAGAAACCGTTTCGGAACTCGGGAAAGACGCGCCTTTAGGATTGGTGAGAGATATGCTGTGAAACCCTCCCCCAAAATAGAAGATCCCGCCCGTAATCGTTGTGAATAAGTACTGCGCAGCGTGTTGTGATACGACCATGGCCAATGCCACGTAAGACGGTACGCCGGCTCCGATTAAAAAGAGGGGTGCTACCGCGTCAATAGTCCCGATGCCACCCATTGTGAATGGGACGAGAGACAGGAAATTTACGACCACCAAAAATAGAACGGCGATGCCTGCATTCATGCCGGACCAAATGGCTCGACCGAATAAGTAACATGCGGCCACCTCCAAGCCCCAGATCGTAGCTGTCGAAGCGATCGCTGCGAGCGTACGACGCAGAGTTCCCAGCGGAAGTAGGCCGTCTAGGAAGTGGTTCGTTTTAATCTTTGCGTAGGCAGTTACGTGTCCGGGAAATTTGCGATTTGCAACCGCGACGAGTGAGCGGATCCTTCCATGAGCGTAAATGCCAATTGCGAGTACCGCCCCTATAACCGCAAAAACAAACGACAAGAGAAACACCGCCCCTTGGAACCGCCGATCCATAGGAACACTAAAGATGGCAATAAAACCAAAGACCGACAAGATGAGGCCGTCAAGAACGCGCTCTGCTGCCACGGATGCTAAGGCCGCTGTTCGTCCGCGGTCGCATCCAGTCTTGGCTGCGGCGCAATGCGCGCGCAAAATCTCGCCAAGCCGCGCCGGCAGGATATTGTTGCCCATGAAGCCGATCAAAATGATCCGAAAAGAGTTCCAATACGTGAGGCCGCGCTCCCAAATCCGCCATCGCGCTCCGCGCAGAAGATAACCGAGAACAATAAGCCCGATCGCAGCAAGTAAAAAACCCGGACGCGCCTGGCCTAGAGCTGTGGACGTCCGGCGCAAATCGAATCGGGATAGCGCAAGATAAAATAGTGCTCCCCCGAAGGTCAGTGCCAAGAGAGATTGAGTAAAGCGCTTCATTAGCGTTTTCCGGTTCGAAAGACCGATTTCCACCACTTGATCGCAAGATAGCGGCCAAATTTCGAAATGTGACGTGCTGGGTAGGCGCTGTAAGCCCAATATATTGAGGCACTTGTCGACAGAGCTGCCAGGCCCTTATCAGGCCATGGGCGGGGGCGTCGCGATCCAGCTCACAAAGTGGCAAATCGTTGCAACTATTTGCTATTCAATTTACCCGCGCCCATTTAGCTTTGAAAGCACCCCAATTCCCATTCCCTGACGACCCTTATCCTCCTGCACTCACGCTGTACCTCCGTCCAGTAGAATTGCTTTCCTCCGCTCCCTAAACTGTGCGTGCAAGTGCGATCAGCCCTTGGTTTTACCGAAGCTGTTTTGGAAGCCTTCCTAGGCCGAAATGCTTCGGTAGAAATTGAGCGTCCGCCCAGCAATACACGCCGTCTAACGGAACGAAGGCGGTTTTGGGGATACGCTCTTGCCATTTGAAAAGAGCGATAACAAATAAAAAAGCGGGTACTTCCTGTGAAAAAAAGCTTTCGCATTTTAATTACACTGGTAGGCCTAACGGTTTTCTCGTCTTTCCTGACTCCCGCCCGGGCGCAAACACCGAATCTGGTTTATTCAGATTCTCTCGCGGCTCCCGGCGAGTCAGGGAATGGGTTCAAGATTCAATATGGCGGGGCGATGGGCACGGGATCGCTCGCTGGAAACCTCATTACACTGAGAATAACAGCTCCACACGGGGCGACAATTTCTTCAATCGCCGACAACAAATCAGACTCCTACACGCTAGGTATTAGCGTGGACAGCGGCGTCGGCGGCTGGGTCACGGCGCTTTACTACGTTGCCGGTGCGCCTGCGGGGATCACGCAGATCACTGTCAACTATTCCGCGAGCGTCGCCGATTGGCACGGCGCAGTGATGGAATACTCTGGAGTAGCGACGTCTTCTCCAGCAGACGGAACCTGCTCGAACCATTCGACGACGATTCAGTGCAGTGCCGCGATCAACACGAACGGAGCCAATGATCTTGTAGTTGCCACGATGATCGGTTTGAGCGGCGGAATCCTTAACAATAAACTGACGACGATTACCCCGGGCGGGAGTTTTTTTCTGGATGCTGCCGACACTAAAAATAGCAATGCAGACGAGGAATTCGTTCAGAACACGCCCGGTTCAATCACGCCATCGTTTACTGTGACCGGGAGTTCTGAGTCTTTCAACATTGTCGGCATGGCCTTCAAATCTGCGACCGCTGGAACCAATCCGACCGGCATGTACATTTTGCACGAGCAACACACGACAGCGCCCAACGGCGGTGCGAGTCAAACCACGTACTTTGTGTCGAGCGGTAATCTGGTGGTCGCCAGTGTCGAACTTGGAAGCGGCGACCCCTATAGCATCAGCGGTTGCTCGCCGTCGAATACATTCACAAAGCAAACCGAAGGAAGCCTCTGGCCCCAGTTTTTCTACCTGATTTCCACCGCATCGTTCTCCACCAATCTGCATTGCACGATCAGCAACAGCGGAGATGACAACGCGATTTTCGTCATCTATGACGTCGTGGGAGCGGCACCGTCCCCGTTCGACGTACTGACCAGCGGACAGTCGCAAGGCAATGGCGGATACGTTTCGGGGACGGTCACCCCGGGTCACTCCCCGGGCATCGCCTTCTTCGCGGCCAATGATGGGACCGGCCCGGTCACGGCAGTCGGACAGAGCACGGATGGCGTCACGGCGACTCCGGGGGCGCTGTTCGACAATACGCCATACACGGGCGAGGACGACGGGGGGCAGTTGAATAACGGCGATGCATGGCAGCATTACTTTTTCAACTCGGCTTCCACGATCACTTATACGTGGACGATGGCGAACTCCGGTTCCTACATGCAGGCATCCGGCATTGTTTTCGATGCCGCATCCGAAAGTTCGCAGGTCGCCGCTCCGACGAACCTAACAGTGACTGTACAATAACTGCTGCTTGGGTTCGTATCACACACGCTTTCGCCACAAGTTATCAAATGCATTCCCTCGGTTCACCCGATGAGCCGAAGACACCAATTGATTTACAATCCGAAGAGGAACAACGACTGCCCCGCGGAGAGCAAGATTACCTGATGTCCATCCAATGTGAAGGAGATCGGCGGAGCGGACGTATCGCCCCCCAAAGAGACGCGCCACAACTCTTTTCCGGTCGCTGAATCCAGTCCAAAAGCAAAGCCTCCCGACTCTCCAAATACCACACCTCCGCCCGTAGCCAGCAGACCGCTGTAGCCGTGGTCTTTGACTCCCGTTGGCGGAAAGTATTCCCATTTCTTGAGGCCAGTAGCAGCATCCAAGGCCCGTACGACCGATACCTCATCAAAATCACCAGCCGTGCCGGAACTGCCCGGATAGAATCCGTTGCTCGCTCGCCGCGGTTTTGGTGATTTCGTGAATACCGAAGCCCCCTCGGTAGCCGGAATGAACATCAAGCCGGTCTTACCGTCAAATGCAGCATTTTGCCAGTTAATGCCGCCCCCACTTCCGGGCTTGGTGAGCCGCCCGGCAGATGTAACCTTTGCATGTGACGTGAGGATGGGCCGGCCCGAAGAATCGAGACCCATCGCCCAGTTCTCTTCGACAAACGGCACGCCCGCTAAGAATTCACCCGTCGTCCGATCCAGCACGTAATAAAAGCCGTTTCTATCCGGAACGCAAAGGACGTGGCGTAAAGTGCCCTTGACCATGAGGTCGGCCAGTATGGGAGTTTGGGTGGCATCCCAGTCATGTTCATCGTGAGGAGTGAACTGGAAATACCAGGCGAGTTTTCCCGAACTGCCATGTAAAGCCACCAAGCTATCGGTGAACAGGTTGTCGCCTGGGCGAACGTCTCCATTGAAGGCGGGGGCGGGATTGCCAACGCCCCAATAAACTAAGTCGAGCGCTGGGTCGTAACTTCCCGTGACCCAAGTTGAACCTCCGCCAGACTGCCACGCATTGTCGCCCCCCCAGCTATCATGTCCGAACTCCCCCGGCTCCGGTATTGTGTTGAACTTCCACAGTTGCTGTCCGGTATTCGGATCGTATGCAGCGATAAAGCCGCGTATCCCGTATTCGGCGCCGGAAACACCAACGACGACGGCCCCATTTGCAATCAGCGGCGCTCCAGTCATCGTGTAATCGTCAGAGGAATTGCAAACCCTGGTTTGCCAAATCACCTCGCCGCTCGCTGCATCGATGGCCACGAGAACACAGTTGAGCTTGCCGAGGAACAACATGTTACCCAGGGCAGCCAGACCTCTGTTCGAGGCTGTCGTGTCGACCGGTAAATTATTCGGGACGTTTCCTTTGTACGACCACCGTATATCTCCGGAATGGGCATCGATGGCGACGGCGTCGGAAGGCGGCACGGTCATGAAAAGAAATCCGCCTAGGACGATTGGGGTGGATTCGATTTTAGCGGTGGTTGTCCCAAATTGGTGAATCCATCGGAGTCGCAATCGCGAGACATTGCTCGGAGTAATCTCGTTCAGTGGTGTATATCTTCGCCCATCGAGGGTGCCCGAATAGGTCAACCACTGATCCTCCTTGGTTGCGGCGGCACGAATCTGTTCGTCGCTTACTTGAAAATTTATGGCTCCCAACGACTGCAAGGATTGCTTAGAGGCAAACTGCAGACCCCTGAGGTAGCCGATGATCTGCCATCTTTCCTGCATGGTCATTTTGAGGGGAGCCATGCCCGTCTGAGGAACACCGTCTCTGATCACGTTGTACATGGCCAAGTCGCTATCGCCGTGCCTCAATTGCGAATGATTCAGGGCCGGGGCTACCCCGCCGCTTGCTTCGTTTCCATGACAAACCGAACAGCGGTCCCGAAAGATCTGCTTCCCCGTTTGATAATCGGCGGGTGTTACAAACGGATTTTGGACCGCACCTTCCATGCTAAATCCCTGGTCCGTAAAGTTTTGCAGACCAAAGCCCCGGCGAACACGAGCCATAAACCAAAGCTCACGCCAGGAGAACTCCGGGACGTCCCCCTCGGCCTTACGCGCAAATAAGTGCGCGCGCCACGAAATCGCTTCCCAGTTCGACCCGTTTACGAGCGATTGAAATTTCGAGGCAATTACAAGGAGGGCAATCACAAACGCAACAAGGGCAATAAAGCCTAGCAGCCGCGCACGCGACGGTCTGCCTGTCGAGGGGGAAGGCATCATTGAAGTATGTCTTATTTGCTTGGAGTGAGCGAACGACTGTGCCCAATCCGGAAATATTCTGGGTCCGAATCGACCGGAGCCTCTGACGGAGAAGAGGCGCAGAAACTAACGAGGCACAAATAACGGCTCAGGTGAAACCAGCGATCAAAAGTCCTTGGCCAGCGTTGAGGGGGCGCCGCAGAAACAACGAACCGGAGCAATCGGCAAACCCAAGGAAGGACGGCAAGAGGGCGAGGTGGGTCAACTCTCACGCGGAGATTAAAATATCTTCATTTACCGGCGACGAGGTGTGTTTCAGGGCGCGGAGAAGATCTAAATAGAATGTCTTCTCACCTGCAACAAACAAGAGTATGACAATGAAGACTGCGATGAGAATTGAGCTCTCGCATGTGAGCGAAATCAAAGGCGGAAACTTTTGAAGGTAGAACGTGCGAACTGAGAACGCAATGCCGGCGCCGGCTATGGCGGAGGCCAGAGGACGACTTATCGTAGAGAAAATATCACGGGCAGAAACTGGCGTTCGATGAATAGACCACAAAATGTGCGGAATGGCCCAGAGAGTCATCACAGTGGAATAGGCAAAGGCGACGCCCTTTGGTCCGTAGGGCAATCCGACGAAGTAACCCAGGATAATAATTGGTGCAAAGACAAACGCAATTTTCAAGCTGCGGCGCACCAGCCCCAGCGACCACATGAGCCATCCAAGCGGGTTGATTAGGGCGAAGACCAGGATGGTTGGGCCCAGCAAGCGAAAAATGGGCACCGCCTCCAACCACTTGGGACCGAGCACGACGAGAATTATGTCTTTGGCAAAAAGCATGCAAATGACGGTAACAGGAATGGTGAGTGCCATGACCAAAGTGTAGCCCTTGAGGAAATAGCTTCTGAAGCGCTGGGCATCGTCCTGAACGCGTGACAAAGCCGAAAATGCGACTTCCCCTATGGCTGAATTCAAATTGTCGGTTGGAATGTTGACGATCTGATACGCCCTCCCGTACAGGCCCGTGGCGTCAGCTCCCCAAAATCGACCGATCAGGACTTTCTCAGCGTTGTACGCAATGTATGCAACGATGCCATTGAGAGTAATTGTCCCGCCAAAGTGCATCATCGAGCGTAGGCCGATCTGTCGGTGTGGTCTTCCAGGAATCCAGGCAGTGGCGATCCAAAAACCAATGGTGCTTGCAAGCGGCGTACTCACTGTCATTGCCACCAGCGCCCAATACCCATACCCCATTTTTGCCCCGGCGACAGCAATCAGGGCGCCTATCAGCAGCGAGATCGTGTTTATTGCTGCCAAAGCGGTGAAACGCATCTCGCGCATTAGGATCACGGAGTGCTGGACACCCAGTGCATTGAAGACGAATCCAAATGCGAGCACGATCGTCACCCACACAAGACGAGGCTCGCGATAAAAAGAGGCAATCGCGGGAGCCATGACAACTGAGAAAAGCCCGAGTACCACACCGACGAGCAGATTGATCCAGAACAATGTCGAAACCTGTTTGTCTGTCACGGTTGGTTGCTGAACCGCTGCAGACGATAGGCCGAAATCTCGAAACATGGTCAGAATGCCGGTGAAGGCAGTCACCATGCCCACCAATCCGAAGTCCTTTGGCCCAAGCATGCGGGCCAAGATCATGAGCGAGGCCAATCGAATCAGAAAGCTTCCGCCCTGGGCGCAAAGTCGCGCCACGCCGCCGCGAATTGTTCGCTGCTTTAGGTCCTTCATGAAATTGTCATTGGGTTGTTACGAGATCAATTGATTCGGTGATACCGGGTGTTGAGAGGTAGGGCTGGGGATTTACGTACCTAGGGCCTTGGGAAACATTCGGTAAAGTCTCATGCATTATTCGGGGCAGGCGACCGCCAGCCAGTTCTGCGCCGCCTGGTTCCGACGCCACTCACAACACCAGTTTTCGGCAATAGAACGCTTCGGCATAACCGCTGGGGGCATTGCATTCCATTCCCCGCAACCGCATCAGAGAAAGAAACGTATTCTCCTCGAACCATTTTTTGGTGCGCTGAGACTGAAAAGCCTCGAGCAGGTATTCGACCTTGTTTCCGCATATGCCTTTTTCAAGCGGTACGAACACACTCGGCTGCCCCATGTCGCCATCGTACTTCGGGATTTCATACTCCAAGATGAAATGGTCCCGGAATGTATTCCATGTTAACTCAGCTATCAAACGGTGATCTTGATGCGCATCCTTGCGGTTATGCGTAAAGATCACGTGAGGAGCAAAAGGCTTGAGTCCCTCGACAAGTTCCTTGATTTCCGCACCGTCGAATGGAAAAAAGCCATCGCGAAAGTCCTTAACGATTACTTCCTTGCGTTGAGCTCGGCGCAGGAAAAGGTCTGAACTACTACGTGCTTCTTGTTCACGTATGCTGTTAGAGCTAAAGACAACCCAAGTGACCTCCACAGCTCGGCCACAGGAAAGCAGCCGCAGGATAGTCCCTCCGCAACCAATTTCGATGTCGTCTGAATGTGATCCCAGGCAGAGAACTCTTAGCGGCTCGTCGGAGGTTTGGCCAAATTGTAATGTCATCATTTAAGTTACCTGACGAGAGCAGCCACACGATGGCCGCCATTTTTGCCATTAGCCTTCCACACTTCCCATGGCGCGGTCCCGCCCGAGCAAAGCCCCTCTAACTGCTGCTTGTCTTTGAAGGTATCCATGCTTGCCCAGAAGCCGTCGTAGGAATAGCCGATCAACTGCCTTTCGGAAAGCAGCCTATGGAACGGCTCGATCACTAACTCCTCTTTGTCCCGGATGTATTCGAATATCTTCTTTTTGAAAATGAAAAATCCGCCGTTGATGCGCACGTTGCCATCATTGATGGCGTGAATGTCGGAAACAAGGCTGTCGTCGCCCTCTTCGAGCGAAACCAAGTGGTAACTCAGAGTTGGGCGGACGCACAGGAAGCTGGCGATTTTTCCGTGACGATGGAAGTGATCCAACTGTTGAGGGAGCGCCATGTCGGTCAACCCATCGCTGTAGTTGGCCAAGAACTCCTCTTCTCCTTCCAGGTATTTTTCAACTGCCTTCAGGCGCTGTCCGACATTCGAATTGATACCAGTATCCGCAAACGTAATCCGCCAATCATGGATATCGCTATTCAGCAGATCGAGTCTTTTGCCTCCTCCGTAGAGAACAAAATCATTCGAAGTGCACTCATTGTAGTTGAGAAAATAATTCTTTACCGCCTCCGACTTGTGCCCCAGGCATAGAATGAAATCCTTATGGCCGAAATGTGCGTAGTACTTCATCACATGCCACAGGATGGGACGCTGGCCGATGTGGACCATGGGCTTGGGAATATCTTCGGCGTCCCGTATGCGTAATCCCAGACCGCCGCAAAAAAGAACGACTTTCATATCGCACCGTCCACTTTGTGTTCGGATTTCATGCGCTCACTCCAACCAACTCCTCTAACCAGGTTTCTCCGCGGAAGCGACGATATTGCTCTGCGCGGAGCTGATCGGCGAGTCGATTCGGGGGAAGAATGACATCGTTGTACGTGATAACCGCATCTTTCGGAATGTCTCGCGTGAGAACACAGTTTTCAACCAGGCCCTCTGGAAGATAATGATTGCGGCACATCTCATCCGCGTTTACCGCTTCACCGTAAGTCATGTACATGCCGTAATCGTCCAGCATTTCCCCTTCCTTCAGGTCGCGTTTGGCTACCGCGCAGACTTCGACTACGGGCCCTCCGAGCGGCTTCGCCACACAATCGCGGAACAAGACCACGCGAGCGACGGCCGTGGGTACTTCAAAGTGAACGAGATGGTAAGGAAGAAAAAATGAGTACAGAGGGCCGTCACCCATCTTGTAAAGATTAAGATAATGTTGCTGCTTGGGATCGGGATGTTCGGCGAGAACGTACAACTTCGTTAGAGGAGTGCCCACTACGTAGTCGACAATGCCACCCAGTCTCCGGGCTTCCTCTATGTCATAGATTTTTCCGATCTTCATCACATCATCTTTGTATTCCAAGCCTCGGGACATACCACGCGACCGCACAACGAAACCGGTAGCGTTGGCGACGATCGCTTGCTCGAAGCTGATCTTCGAGCCGTCCGCGAAACTCGTCACCATGGCTGCGTTTTGCCCCCACTTCTCTGCGAATCCCTTCTGCGTTGTTGGATTGCGATACGGATCTTGTAGGCCTTTTACATTCCCGATGACTCTCGGAGTTAGCCCAAGTCCCTGCACCCATCGGTAGAGGTTGACTTGAAGTCCCGGCTCGTCGCCGTCGCAAGCAGACAAAATTACGCCGTGCTTCGCGGCATGGACCTGCAGAATTGGTCCCACCGTGGCATCGAGCTCTGCATTCAGTAAGACCACGTCCTTTTTATGCCGGAATGCCTCGAAAGCTACGCGTGCGCCAAATTCCACCGAGCCTGTCACGTCGACCAAAACGTCGATTTCCGTGGAGCGGGCCAACAAAAACGCATCGTCGGTTGCCACGACCTTGCCTTCGCGAATAGCCCGGTCAACCTCTTCTTGTTTGGTTGGGGAGACGACGTCGGCTATGCCTGCATACTGGCACAGCTCAAACGAACGCTCGATCTTGCGATTAAAAACCCCGACCAGGCGCATTCCGGGTTTGGTGTGAACAAGATGATTCGCCAGGCCGCGGGACATGAACCCGGCTCCGATCAGTCCAACGCGGATTGGCCGTCCTTCCGATTCTCGCTTGTTTAGCGCCGTATCGACGATAATCATCTAACAGTCCTTTTAATTATTTTTTGTAATGCCGACTGATTCGGACAAAGCCATTCGCTGGCGAATTTCCTGCTCTTGTTGATTGAACAATTTCCAGATTTTGTCTTTGTCGGAAATCGCCGTGACAGGCAAAGGCCATTGCAATCCCAGGCGAGGATCGTCGTACCGGAGGCCTCCCTCGCACCCGGGCGTATAAAACTCACCCACCTGATAGCTGGTATCCGTTTCATCTGTGAGTACCTGATAGCCGTGGGCAAAACGCTCTGGCACGTACAACGCGCGGTAATTCTCTTCGCTTAGCTCAACGGCGACATGCTCGAGAAAAGTTGGGCTTTCCGGGCGGAGGTCTACGATGATGTCGAGAATCGCACCCCGGGTGCAGCGAACGAGCTTCGTCTCTGCCGCAGGCGGGAACTGAAAGTGCATCCCGCGGATTGTGCCTTTCGCACGATTAAATGCGAGATTCGCCTGAGCAATAACGGGATTCAAACCGTGTGCCTTAAACTCGTGCTGACAAAATGCACGCGCAAAGAATCCTCTGGAGTCTTCCTTGCGCTCCAAGTCAATAACGTACGCACCTTTTAGCTTGGTCTCCGTAAACATCATGAGCAGGATCTCCTTATCTCTTAGGCGTTGGCCTTGACCGCCGGAATCGCGGCCTGTTCAACGGACGCCGTGGTCCAGCGGAGCGAAGCATCCAACTGGCCAGTTCTTTGTAGCGACAGAATCTGCTTCAAACGAAAATAGCGGTTAGAGCGGAGATCTTCGGCAGTTAAGCCCGCGGCTCGATAAGACTCATAGAGTTCGCTCGCGCCTCTCTGCGCGGTCCATTGCGGCTGGAAGGCCGGCAAGGCGGAGCGAATTTTCTCACAAGTGACTCGATAGCATCGTTTATCTGGTCCACCGCCAGGCGCATATTCGAGTTTGGATCCAGGGACGGTGGCAAGTACGATTTCAGCGAGCTCGCTGATCCGATAGTTCTCTTTCGTTTGGCCAACGTTGAAGGTTTCGTTGTGAATCGCGCTTCGGGGAGCCTCAAGAACGCAAATCATCGCGCCGATAATGTCGCGAATGTGGACGATCGGCCGCCAGGGCGTGCCGTCGCTCTTAATGTAAATGCGCCCCGTAGTAAACGCCGCCGCTACGAAATCGTTCAATACGAGGTCAAGGCGCAGTCTTGGTGACGCGCCATAGGCAGTGGCGTTCCTCATATATGTGGGGCTGAAATTGTCGTCGGCCAAGTGCGCTACGTCACGCTCAACCTTTACTTTCGAATCGCCATACGGCGTAACGGGATTGAGAGCAGATTTTTCGTCGAGGAATTCGTCTCCGGCTGCGCCATAAGTGCTGCACGATGAGGAAAAGACAAAACGTTTAACTCCGGCTTGCTTGGCCAACGTTGCAAGACGTACCGATGCTTTGTGATTGATGTCGTAAGTTAGCTTAGGATCGAGATCGCTTAAAGGGTCATTCGATAACGCGGCCAGATGGACTACGGCTTCTAGTCCTTCCAAGTCTGCTGCGGTGACTTCACGAACGTCTTTGCGTATCTCAGGGATTTGTGGCGCAGATTCCCCGAAGTCGCAACCGCTGAAGAGATCTGTATCAAAACCAACCACTTCATGTCCGGCTGACTGCAGCATTTGCACCGCCACCGAACCGATGTAACCTCTATGACCGGTCAGTAATATCCTCATATATCGGAAAGCTCCTTAGTGAGAAACGAAACAGGAATCTTGAAAACGTTACTCTGAGCCGCGATTCTCAGAAATCTAAAAACGATTGCCCTCTACCACCATGACCACCATCAGCCTACGTTGTGACTACCGACAAACGTCGCTCTGTCGTAGGTACGGGAAATCCGTTAACATCAGGTCAACCGTGTGCCGACCGGAACTGCATCGACCTCATACTTCAGGTCGCCATTGTCCAGGCTTGCATAAGCAACAGAAGCTCGTTCGCTTCCCGGCCCCTCGATCCGCCACCCATCCGGCCCCTCGATCAAGCGCATTTCCGCGCGCTGCCTCCACCAACGGCTTACATCGCCGGGCGCCGCAATCCAAAGGCCATGCTCCTCTTGCAAACAGGTTAAACAGGCAAGGAGCGCTTCGTAAATCCGCCGGTGTTGCGGTTTGATGATGTAGTCCGGGTGAACAATGAAGCTGATCAATCCATGCTTTGCCAGGATGATTTCCATCTGCTGCTTCCACAACTCGATCGAGTAATCGTTGAGAATGTTGAATAATGTGTAGTCCTGAGTCGTAGTCACCGGCAATTCCAAAATGTTCCCAATAAAGTAGGGCATAACCGTGCAGCACCCGCCCAGCTGTGGATCCAGGTGGGCCACGTTTGGAATCGACATGTCATATGAGACATTCAACGCATCGTACCAGAGCTGTTTTCGATACAACGATCCGGCTCGGAATCCTTCGGCACCGTACGCCGTCGCGTACTGATTGATCCTGGCCGCGCGATCGAGAAACTGCCTGCGATTTTGATAAAGGTGTCCGTCGTGGTTCAAATCATGCACGACGATTTCAAAACCGCCGTCGCGAATGGAATTCAGAAACTCCGCGGTAACGGAATACCGTTGTTCTGGTATTACTTGGAAAGATGATCTAATTCCGAAGGAATGATCCAAATCCATTAATTTTCCGCAGAACTCAAAGCCGCGTTGTGTCTCCACATCGTGGGTCACCATCGCGCAACTTCTTGCACGCTGCGGCCAGAACCAAATAAAAGGTATCTTGTCTATGCCGCTTGCTTTCAGCGAAAGCGAAAGTAATTGACTCAGAAGATTATCAACCGAACAATCTACCGGCCAGCGTGGAAACTCAAGCTTCCTCCAGCTCCTGAAGTGAAATTTCTGGAGGGGCTTCCGTACCTGAAGTGGCAAGAGGGGGCGCGCGAAATAATACATGGCCGCCAAAACCGAGATGGGAAATCGTGCGCGCCAATCTGCGGCGTACGTCTCATAACGAAGATTGTTAATTACCTCACAAGGATCGAAAGGCAAATAAACGGTGCCATCCTTGAGCTTAATGTCATCGAGCGCGTTCCATTCCTCAGCCGGAGCCTTGGCCGCGAGTTCGCGTCCCGCGTAACTGCCGTAGCATGTTGTCTCTCTTCCGAATTGGAAATAGGCCGCATCCTTACATAGAACGCCAGTCTGCGCAAAGCTCAAGTATTCGTCTGGACAACGGTAATATTCAGTGAGGCACTTCAGCATCGCTTGTACGCTTTTCTGTAAGTAGCGGGTCCGCTCAAGAAAGTCAGACGAACCGCTCGCGGCTGCGTTCAAACTACGTAGGTGCTGAAAAGCCGACGGTACTGTTCATCGAGGGCCAGTCGGCAAGCCTCTGCGTTGCGCTGTAAATGGAGTGTAGTAGATTTACTACTGCTCTCGAGCTCGGCAAATTGCCGGCAAATCTGTTGGAGATCGAGAGATTCGATGTCCTGACAGAACTCCGGCAATCCCGCTTCGGCCATCAAGGAGTCGATTTTTTGGTGATATGAGATTGCTAGGGTTGGTTTGCCGAGCATCAAGGCCAAAAGAATGTTATGAAATCTGCTCGCGACTACGAGATCGGTAGCCGCTAGTTGTGAGAACACGTCGTCAACAGAAGCAGCGGGAGTATCTATGAGACGCCCATTGGCGGATGGTATACGTCTCGCGATGGCCTCTCGCAAATCTTTTCGTGCGCGCTCGTCGTAGGTAACGTCGCCGATGAGCAGCCGGACGGTATAGTTTTTCTCGATCAGCCAAGCTACAAAATCTCCCAGCTTCGCGATGTAACCGCGATAGATGGTCTCGTCGTTAGGGAAAGTAGAGCGCCTGTTGAAGTAAGTCATCAACCCAAGGCCGATTACGGTTGTGCCATTGTGGCTATCCTCATCGGAGGAAGATGTGGCCATGCGCTTGGGAAAGCTGTAGGCAAGGTCAGGATATACGTAATCGCGCTCGCTACTGAAACCGATGTGGCTTAGATAATCCTTCGAGAATGTGTCGCGATATGATCGGTAGTCGGCGCATGAAAGTGCCGCCTTGACGAAATGCCTGCTCAGACGATGATGAATCGGTCCCGCTCCAACGCTAACAAAAAGCACCTTGCAACGGCATAGCTTCGCCACGACAGTCCATTTCAATATTTCATAATGTAAATCGAAAGGACTTATTCCAAAGTCCCCTAGCATCCCTGTCCCAGTCATTATGAGTGCGTCTAAATTCCTGACTCTCATTGCCGCCTTGATCCAGCGGATCAACTCGAGCGGAATCCCAACGACAAGTCTTCTGATGGATCGCAAAACACGATTCTTTACGGGCGAGAGGGGGATCTCCTTGATCGGTGAAGCTGGAATTTTGTATGACGATTGCACCTCGTCCGGACCCGGGCAAATGCAGCTGATTTCAGCATTCGGAACATACGCTCGGATGTTATGAATCAGAGCTTGCAACGTGCATTCGTTACCTAAGTTCCCAAGGCCGAACGCTCCAAAAAGAGCGATCCTTGGCGATTTGGTCTGGGTCCTCGGTCGGTTCAAAGGGTGCATGCGACCTGGCGTGCGTACGGCATTCTTCCTGCACGCTCCACGCGTCAACGTAAGAGGTATTGCGGATTAATGAAGATCTAAGTTTAGATCGAACAGACAGGGACTTGCTTGGCTGGAAAGTGAATGCTCAAGCTACCGCCATTAAGACATCGGGACGGACAGAACTAGATGTGCAATCGTACTGCCAAGGTAGTGCCCTTGGACTCGGGGAAACGGCTGGACCTGTCAGCGTATACGACTGACAACAAAAGGTTTAGTAGTTCGACGTTTAAAAAGCTGCCTGATTTTTAGAAGGTCTAAGGAAAATGATTGCCACAAAGTCCTATCCACGTTCCCATGCCATTCAAATGGTGGGATTCGGAACCCTGGGACTCGCTTGAGCGGTCTCATAGTGCAGTGATGACTGGCCGGAATCCGCAGAGTGGTCTATTCGGAAGGCTGCCGCGTATCGAATTTTCCAATCCTTCCTTCTCGTGTTCAGAGGCTCGAGACCAGCGTATTGGCAAGGCCAAAGACCAGTCAGGCAAGAATCTCCCTCATGGATCTCCTTAAGCAAGTCGGTAACCGGCTCCCATCGTAAGTCCTTGGCTACCTTTTGTCGGATATCAAGATCGACTCCCGAAACAAAGAGATAGCCCTGAGAATCGATCGACTGAGCGATGTTCCGCAGGCACCTCTCAGCTTCTGACTCTTGCATATGGCACAAGAAATTACTTGCGACCACAATATCCTGAGGACCGATTCTCTCGAGCAGTTCGGGTTCCCGAACGTCGGCAACTGCCCAATTAATCCCTTGCTTGATCCAGTCCTTTACCACCGCCGAGTTGTTGGCGAATTCAAAGAATTCAGATTTCTCGGCGTCAGTCATACGCTCGAAGATCTCTGAACCGATCAGCTGTGAATCGGGCCCGCCAACGCGCCAACGCCCTGCCGCCATGCAATCGCGAATGTCTGTGAGATCCATTTTTGCATCCAGCGGGTAAACGCCGCGCCGGGCGAATTCCACTGCATCGCTGGAAACATCGACGGCATGCATGATGAGTTTCAAATCAGGCCGGGCCTTTTTTATCGTCCAGGCGATCGAATACACCTCCGCGCCTGTGCTGCAAGCGAGCACCGCAACTCTTAATGTGTCGCCTCTGCTTTTGCTGCTGGCCACCCGTCTTATCATTTCCAGTTCGGGACGATTTCGAAGGAAAAATGTATTGAATGCCTGCGCCCGAATATCTTGCCGGCGAGCTATTCCATGTAAAAAGCGACCATACCAATCAAACAGCGAACCGCTTTTAACAGAGGAGGGGAGCATCTTCCAAAAACGTTGATTTGCCCGCAGGAACGCATTCGTCGGCGATTTACCAAATATTCGCAGCCGTACGAGGCGCGTCAAGCCGGAATCGCGTTTCAGTGACCATGGCTCTTGGTCGCCGATTACATCGCGATTCCATCTAGTGAATTCATCTTTCCTACGGAACCACCGCCGTCGACAGAACACCAGTATCGTCATGCGGCCCGAATAGGAATACTCTACGCCCGAAGGAACCTCGACTAGAAATCCAGGATGTACAGAATACACGCGGCCTTGAATCGTAAATGAGCCGCTACCCGCGAGAATATAATAAGTGCGAGTGACACCGTGACAGATCATGAAGGTGTCATGCCCGGTTTCGGACTCAACGTACAAAACTTCGATGTCCTTTTGGTTCATCTGACCGAATGAATAACCGAAAAGGCCTTTACCGCGAAAGGATACCGAATCGGGCACCTTGTATATGAAAGGCATAAATTTCAGTCCTCGATATGAGAGTGCTTAATTATTGTAACCGGCAGAAGGAGAAATATTCGTTCCTCTTGCTCGGGAGACACAAACCGTTAACACGATGGTTCGCGGGGCAATTGAAGCTATCCAATATGGCGATAAATTAAATTACCTGCCATTTTCCGTAAGGCTCCAGGCATCGATGAAAACGTGCTGTGTAGGATTTTTCGTTTCCAGCCATTGATGGAATGAAGCGAACGTGTTTCAGGAAATCTCCAGTAAACGAGTGGAAGCGGATTAGAGACCCAATGATTTTTAAACAGGAGAAGACCGGCGTTATCCTCCTCTGTCCTACCCAAGTCAAATTGGCTCGCGCCATTCAATTTGGCTGCGGCTATGGCTCTCCAAAGCAGCCATGGGATCGCTCCAAGTTTATTGAATTGCACGTTGGAGCATCCGTACTTGTAATAAGCGGTGTGCTTGTTCCGTAAAGTTAATATCGCTGCGATCGGGATGGCGCCGTTGTAAGCGATTCGAATCTCAAGGGCTTCCCCAGAGAAACGAATTAGGTTTCGAAACCAGCTAAGGGGAATGGGGGGCAGGCCATGTCGGCCGCGCGTCATAACAAACAATGAGTAGAAGTCGCTCAGCAAACGGTCAGACCTGCCGCACTTCTCGCTAAGCCCCGCCCGTTCGGCCCGCTGAATCCGACGTTGCACAGAATCTTTGTCGAGACTTCGAAGCAGTTCCTGTAGCTCCGGCCGCAAATCAAGAAGGTGAAGGTAGAACCTCGCGGCAGGCCGGAATCGGTTCATTTCGCTGATCGGGCGGAAAGTTTCATCAGCCGGACGGAATTCCAGATACCTTAAGTTCTGGCGTTCCAAAGTGGTCTGCAAGTAGCGAATCAAGAAATCAAGACTGTCGTCGGAATCGCAAAGTGGATCACAATGGTCGGCAAACGGAAGAGAGACCAAACGTCGGCCGGTGAGCCAACTGTCTATTCGACAGAAAAGTAATCCATTCTGTAACTCGCGCGCGGCAGGCGAAGTGGTGAACACCACCGGTTTGTAGCCATACGTAAGTCGCAGGCATTTCAGCCAGCTCACCGTGTGAAAAACTGATGCTCTCGGGTCGCGTTCGACAAGTTCCTGCCATCGCCTGTCCCGGAGCGGATCAATCTCGTAGATCTGCATTGGCTATCTATGAATTTGTGGGCTGGGATTAGTCCATTTTCTACAGCTGACAATCCGAATCGGGAAGCAATCTAAGGTAGTCAATGTGAGATGGGGACGCTTGAAGCATCGCGCGAATTCCCAGCCTCTTCTTGAAGTAGACGGGAATAAACGCCAACTGTTGTTGTGGCGACCATCTCCCAAGAGTGGCGCTCTTTAGCGAATTTCCGAATGCCGGTTCGACGCTTTTCCAAATGGGCGAATAAATCGCTGGAGAAAAACCGCTCAATGGCCTGCGCCAAGCCGATCGGATCTTCGGGCTTGAATACAAAGCCCGTGGTGCCTTCCAGAATGTCTTCCTTCAGCGAACCCACATCTGCCGCAATGACCGGCAGGCCGAAGTTGTATGCCAGAAAGATCACCCCGCTCTGAAAGATTTCCTTATAGGGTAGAACCAAAACGTCAGCGCCCTTAAAATAAACCTCGGCTTCTGAGTCCGGAACAAAGGTGATCCTGGAAATAACCCGTTTGGCCTCGACGTATTCTTGGGTTTGTTTCTCTATCGACTCCCAATATTTCTCGCAGCCTTCTTCCAGTTTTCCCGCGATGATCAGTCGGTAGTCGTCGTGGCGGGGAACAAGTTGCCGGAAGGCGCCGATCAAGTATTCGAGCCCTTTATAAGGCTTGATTCGGCCAAAAAACAAAATTGTCTTCTGGCTCTCAGTCACTCCGAGCCTTTTCTTTGCTTCCGTAGACGATAGTGTCGTGTTTGGGAGGGAGCTGTTTATCCCGAACGGAATAACCGAGACGCGGCTATTCGATACGCCAAATTCACTTATGAGTTCATCTTTCATTTTGTCAGTGTGAACAAAAATGTGATCAGCCAAGTGGTATTGGATTCGAAGTGTAATGCGATTCAAGAACGTATCCTTGGAATCCCGCCTTAATGCGTTCACATTATGAGCTGTGAACACGATCTTCTTGCCCAGCAATTTGTAGTAGAGCATCAGTATTGTGCGATCGAAGGTCTCAAATTTGTTATTCCAAAGAATGTGGAAGATTCTGGGCTTCGCGTTCGCTGCGTACCGAATCAGCCTGAAGTAGTAAGCGAGAATTCTGGAGATCTTCGAAGTTGCGCCAACATTAGGGCGTTGATCGCCTCTCAGGTTCAGAAAATTGACACCCGGCATATTGCGAAGACTTGGCTCATCCAACTCGTCGCTGCCAATAACGTCGAGCCTTAATCCAGCTGAACCGAGGGCCTGTGCCAGCCCGTGTACGTAGGGCTTATCACTGCCTCCCGTGAGCAGGCTAATCGCTAATTCCGAAGGCCCGGCGACGTTGGCCGAAACGGAATTCTGTTTGGCTTCCCGCTGATCCATGGTTGCCTGGTCAATTTGAGCGTTCTGGCTCATGCTTCTGCCAATCTCTCTTCGAGAAGCTCACAAATCGTGTGAGCGATCGTAATGTGCATTTCTTGAATTCTTGGCGTAGAAGCCGAGGCAACGCACAGGCACAGATCGCATAGGTCTTTCATTTTTCCACCCGTCGTTCCGGTCAGCCCGATCACGCTGACATTAATCCTTCGAGCCGCCTCGATGGCACGAAGGATATTCGGGCTGTTGCCGCTCGTAGAGATTGCCAGCAGGACGTCACCTCGCCTGGCATGCGCCGACAATTCCCGCGCAAACACGAATTCAAATCCATAATCGTTTCCAATCGCCGTCAGTGCTGACGTGTTTCCGTGCAAGGCCAGCGCAGGAAGCGGCTTCCGCTCGCGCTGGAAACGGCCGGTCAACTCTGCGGCGATATGCTGCGCATCTGCCGCCGAACCACCGTTCCCCGCGATGAGAAGTTGGCCGCCCGAAGCGAGCGAAGAACTAATGATCTCGACGGCTTGAGAGACGCCAGATGAGAGCTCCTGCAGCTTTTTGGCAACCTCCAGATGCTCGTTCCAGATCGAGTTAATCCTGTCGACTTGCTGAACTGTGCTGAGCACGTTGCAATTCCTCCTTCAATTTCCGTAGTCACCAAATGTGAGCAACAGAACAGTGTGAGTCAGAACAGACTGCTTCGCTGAGCGGGGTACGAATCAGCCGAAGCCAGTATGACATCTGCAAGTTCTCTCAGCCGCCGTTCGCGGACCGCCATTTCTGGCAAGGGATCGATGCCTATGGTTTGCAGCAGATCCTTCCATCGGTAGACCCAGTCGTGCCGCAAAAGAGCTTCAGCGGCGTTCCTTTGGCTGATTGCGCAAACCTGTTCCGGGGCGGCATTCAGTCTGGCAATCACATCGATTACATCGGATCCGTCAGGTTCGATTTTGATTACCGCCTCAGGCCAGGGAAACATCTGTTGAAACGAATCACTATTTGGCGCTTGCCCGATCATAACGGTTCCCGCAGCAGCTCCTTCATAAAACCGACGTCCGATCTCCTCCTGCCCCCGTGTCTCATTGGGGAGGGTTATTTTCCCCGGGGCAACCATGAAGTATTTGGATCGTTTGGCTACGTTCGAGAAAAGATCACGATGCTCCCTGTGGTCGTACACATCTGAGAGCGAGCCCTCGAATGTGTCATAGATATAGAAGATCGACTTATTTTTCGACGCCCTGTATAGCTCCTGGTGAATTGCATCGCATCTGCGACCGATGCTGTACACGTCAATGACGCGCGGCACCGGGTTAGGATACGGGCTGAACCGAAGTGCGTCGACACCGCCTGGTAGCCACCGACAGGGCTTCTCAATGGCCTTCGACAAAGGCTCAACCGTATCGAGCGAGCTGACAAATACGTAATCAAATTGTTTGAGGGCATGAATCCAATATCTGTACTGCGATAATTCGGCCGCCCACATCTCGTCGATCCAGCAGACACTAATCTTGCATCGGTCCTTCCAGCCCTCAATGGCATTGATGTGCAGAAAATCATGGTTGTACTGGCAAAAGGCGAGAAATACATCATAATCTTTCGTGAGGCGGACTTTCTTTAGCCCCGGGTTCTGGAAGATTAGCCTTCGAGAAAGATCATGAAACAGTAGTCGTCGTTGCCAGCTTTCCCTAACGCTATAGCCCGCACCTGGCTCAAGGCAGATTAAGTCGATATCGTCGATCTCTCCCAGTACATCCTGCGCCTCGTAATGACCAGCCAGAAACGCTTTCTTTTTGAAAAGCCTGCCCGAAGGCATGCAAATGCGACATTTCGGCAGATTCCTGCGGTTGCCCATCAACTACCTCCGTGAACAGTGCTGAAGGGAGTCACTTCTTTACCAGACGATACGATTTAGATTTCAGACATAGCAAATCGGAACATAGTCTGCATGCCTTTTGCCCTGCATGGGACGACGCATCGGACATTCACGAGTTGGCCACTGGCTTCTGTCTTCATAAATATGCAGCTGATACTTCTGAGGATATGTTTCTGAGGATGCGATCGTAACCCTGCTGAAATGCTCCCGATACCGTTCGAAATAATCCAATCCTGGTGCACGCACATGACCTGCTTCATGGGGATTAGCCTCTGGGTACTCGATTGTTTCGTCGCAAACGACTGGAACCGGCAGAATTGCAATGCCATTGGGCTTCAGGATCCGACGAATCTCAGCTACGGCCTTTTTGTCGTCGCGGATATGCTCCAGAACGTGGGAAGCAAAAACGATGTCATAGCTGCCGTTGGCGAAGGGCAAGTCCATTAAATCAACCTTATGGTCAACGCCCTTCATAAACAGGTCAGCTGTCTCGTATTCGGAAAATCGGCGCGAAAACACTTCTCTGAGGAACTTCTCAGGCGCGACGTGCAGCATTTTTTTGCAGGCAAGGTCAATTTCCTTTAACTCATCCAAAACTAGGTATTGCAGGCGATGCCTTTCAAGCGCCCCGCAACTGGGGCAGAGTGCGTGCTCCCGAAATCCGCCGAAAGAGCGGAAATCTGCGAAGGGACCTAGATACTTGCATATGGGGCACTGAAATTTCGGTTTACTGTCGTTCCAGAGCTTGAAAAGCGGCAACGGTAACCGAATTTTATTCTTGATCCTCTTAGCTAACTCAACTTCGATCATGTAAGCTCCTTCCCGAATCTGCCCTACGAACCCCATGGCACAGTTGGCACGTCGTGTCAGGCCTCTTAAGGACGATTCCGACCGTTGCTGATCCTATATTGCGCCATACCGTTCCGATGGCAGGGTTACTGGCCACCACCCTGCCGCAGCGACGATATGGGCATGACCATAATTGCCAATTACAGCGTTAATGATAATTGAAAGTACGCAAATCCTCGCGTAGTGTCCTCTCCCACATTTTGCGCCATCAAATGATGTGTATATGGTGCGCTTGGCAACTATTAACGGAACTTAGAGGACGCTTTCGAGTTGGCCATGTTCGTGTGAATCCACCCCAGGCTGTCCTATTGTCTTCAGCGAACTACCGGAACCTACTTGGACCAAAAGATCTTGCAAGCTCTCTATATAATCCCACTTGGTGGCCGCTACGTAACGTCAAATCTGCTCTATACAGGTACGCCGAGCAGGGAGGATGAGACCACGCTCCGCAGTGAGTATGTGCACCTATACCACGACTGTCCGCGCGTACAGTGGACTAGACCCTGTGAGTTTCAGCAAAATGCCTCTGGTGCAGGTGAGATAGTACTGTGCCGAGCCCGACAAAGCTGCCTTCTTTGATTGGCGGGCCATTAGTGTTATTTTCCCATTTTGGGAAAGTTCGGAGCCGGATGCATATGAAGAATCTTCTCAAATTTATCTTACTCATTCTCTTGCCTTCGCCACTCTTTGCCGGTACCTATACAGCGGCAACCTGCAATTACGCCGACGTGAATACGATTGTGAATGGGCCGACGCATACTCTCGCGGCTGGCGACACCATCATCATCCCCTCGGGAAGTTGCACTTGGTCAAGCGCATTGACGGCAACCGTGCCGACTTCTGGCGTGAATACCACGGTTACCACAATCGAAGGGCAGACGACTTGCACGGGCTCCGGCGACTATAACGGGGGAACGAGCGGAGTCGTGTCTTGCACCGATAACACCACAATCACCGGGGCCGTCTCGGGGAATCCCTCTTTGGTCATTGTCCCGCCAGCCGAAGGAGAAGTCCGTGTGACCGGCCTGACCGTCACGGCCAATACCGAGACTTACCACGGAATCATTCAGTTCAGCGGGACTTCCACGAATCCCGGCATCCGCCTCGATCATTGCCACTTCACTGGCAATTCCTACGGCACCGGAGACATAGAAATTGATGGCTGGGTCTATGGAGTGATTGATCATAACGAGTTCTTTGGCGCGGAGGCGGACGAAAACGAAATCCGCATTTACAACGGCGGCAACTGGAACGGCGAGACCGACGAACTAGGTCACGCGGCCTGGGCCGACAGTCCTTACTTCGGGTCGAACAAGGCCATCTATATCGAAGACGATTACTTCTATTCGAGCAGCACCGGAGGTTACGTCAACGACTGCGCTACCGGAGGCCATTTCGTTACGCGTTTCAACACGACTTACTATCAGTTCGTTCCTTCATACACACACGGGACTTCAGGAGGTGGAGGAGCCACGCGTGGATGCCGGATGGGGGAAATCTACGGCAATAACAATAATTGGGTTTCTGGCACCGACTACACCTACATGAACATGGAATCCGGCACGGCGTTGATCTGGGGCAACACGATGCAGAAATACCAGTCCATCATCAACGAGGATAACTCCCGCAGCGCCGGTCCAAGCGTCTACGGGCAGACCGCTCCTCCTGCTGGATGGGGATATTGCGGCAATTACCTCGACAGCCAACCCAGCGATTCGGCGTGGGATGGGAACACGAACACGACAAATGGCTATCCCTGCATGGATCAGCCAGGACGCGGCAAAGGCGATCTGCTGGAAGGAAATTTCTCAACGGTTTGTGATGAAACTTTGGGTTGCAGCACATACGACGGCCAGTGGCCGAATCAAGCCATCGAGCCGGTTTACGCATGGTCGAATACCTACGATGCCTCGATGACCGCCTACTGGCAAAGCTCCGCAGACGTACATCCGGTGATGACCAACAACCAGGATTATTACTTCCCATGCGGGACGCTGAACTCTTCCTGCACGGGATCGTTCACTGGAGCCTTCGGCACAGGCAGCGGCACGCGAGCTTCGCGGCCATCGTCCTGCACGGCCGGTGTGGCTTACTTCTCGACCGATCAAGGAAGCTGGAATGCGAGCGGCAACGGCTTCGGGAACGGCGTGCTCGATCTCTGCACGGCCACAAATACCTGGACGAACGCCTGGTACACGCCTTACCAATATCCGCACCCGCTCGATCAAAGTTCCGGGAATGCCCCAATCGCTCCGACAGAGTTAACGATTAGCGTGCAATGATCTGCACTACGCCTGACATTTTCAAAGCTTGGGCTTCTCGATGATGGAGTTTTTCCTCATGCAGAGTGCGCCGCCAGAGGGGTATTCTCTGGCCCTATTTAAGTTTAAGCGATTTTAACCGTGTGACAGTGCTGTCGTGTGAAGGGCCTCGCTTACTCTCGCGAAATCGCTCTTCTGGGGCAGGGTAACCTCTTTTGCGGTTGCTCTTACCTTCTCGCTGACCAATACCGAGAGAAGCAATACAAACCAGATTGGATCCAACATTCTAAAACCAGCTTCCGTAATACTGTAAATCACGGCTGTGAGAATATAGGCCAGCATTAAGTTGCCGAACATGGGGTCGCGACGGAATGCCTGGATCGCGCCGCGATATCCACGCACGAGAATTGCTACGATCAACCCTACCCCGATCAATCCTAGATTTAGATAAACCTCAAGGTAACCGTCGTGTGCTTCGTTGATTCCGTAAAAGATACCGCCCTGGGCGGACCATATATGCGCAACCCGTGGCCCAAACCAAAAGTTTTCGAAACCAGCTCCTAACACCGGATTTGGAACCATGGGCAGCAGCAAGTGCCAGACTTCCGTGCGCCCAGTAAGATCCGGATTCCTGCCCAGTGCTTCGGCGGCGGTGCCTTCTCCACCTAACGCTGCCGCGATGCCGCCGAGAAGCAATATGGCCATGACAAGCGCGTGTACCCTCGCAGGGCGACGTCTAAGCAAAGGCACAGACATTGCCAACATGAAGATGGCGCCGAGAACGAAGCACGCGCCTGAGGTCGCAGAGTGTGCCGTGAACAGAAGCGAGATGCCAAAACCAAGCAGAATGCCTTGAGCGAGGAGGTGTCTTCCTCGATTCGGCTGATCCTTGATGACGATCAGCCTGATCACTTGCCACAAAGCTCCCATCGCCAAGACAAATGTGCCGACGCCCAGCATGTTTTTGTCAGTAGCCGCGCCCACGTTCATTTGACGACCCCACTGGTCGTATCCGTGGCTCAAAAGTGGATAGTACTTCAACATGAGAACGGAAACAGGTAGCAGGACGAATCCTACCCTGGAAAAGAGTTTCTTAAGAGCCGTGATTGGATGTGGGTCTGTTGCTATAACCAGGACCATCACCAGTTCACCCAGGGCTTTGATCCAGCGCTTGAGTCCTTGGCCCGGAAAGTCAGACCATAGTGCGCTCGCAAGGCAATAGGAGAAGTAAATCAGGACCGGCCAGCTTCGTCTGAGTAACATCCTGCTCTCTCGGCCTCGACTGGCTATAACCATGATACCCAGCCCAATCAGGGCCGCGGCGACGAACTGGTCCGCAGGAGAATCGCTGCCGGTCGCGGTAGCTGCGGAAACGGGCTTGCCGGCCATCCAGGCCGCGATGGATCGTGAGGAGTTGATTCCCATCCATAAGACACTCAACCAAACTGCTTTCGACGCGCGGGCGGTCTTGTCACGGTCAAGCCAAAAAAGGCCGGCAATCCCTACGGTAAAGATTAAAAGAACCAGAGAAGGGTTCACGGAACGATTTCACTAAGCACGTAATTACGCTTTTCAAGCTTCTGCTTCAAAGCCAGAAGAGCGATCACGGCCAGAATCGACATAAACGGAATTAGAGGTTCGCTATATCTCGCCTGGGCCAAAATGGGTACGGAGACACCCACCAGATACACGCATAACAGAGCCAAAGGAGCGATTAGAGTTGTACGACTGCCCTTGATGCAAAGCACGGTACCAGCAATCGCAAGAATCAGAAACGGAAACTGCAGAATTGCGTCGATCACCACGGATTTCTCTGTCTTGCCGCCGCACCAGAACTTCAATGTGTTGAGGGCCAGCGTTTTCAGGAAGATCAGAGGGTGCATCTCGTACTCACGCACCACTCTTTGAGACAGAAACTGCGAAAAGGCCAGTTCGTCCGTCGGGGAGTAAAAATACTGATAGTAGCCAATCTTGAACGGATATCCGAGTTCGCGGGCAAGCTGATTCCTCTCCTGAGATGCATCCCAGTCCATCTGAACGTTGCCAATTTCCGGATGTGTGGAGAAATAAAGTCCGGTTTGCGCCGCAACTCCTAATACACTCGCGGTAGGCACGAATTTTTCTGTGAGCAGGTAATTGCGAACGACCCAAGGCGACATCACCAGAAACATCGCCAAGATCGTCAGCGCGAAATTTCTGGTCAGCACCAGAAAGTTACGGCCATGACGTTCGAAAGCCAGAACATATCCAAAGAGGACCAGAGGAAAGAGAATCGGCGTGCTTCGCACCAGCATCGTGGCGCCGAGCGCTACTCCGCTCGCCACATGATCTTGCCAACGATCGCTTTTCGCCGCTCTATAAACAGTGAAAACGTAGATTGTAAGCACCAGCGTAAAAAGTATTTCGACACTTCCGCGGCTTTCAGCGGCCAATGTTCCCGGGTGAAAAAGAAAAAGTAATGGCGCACCAAACGCCACAAGCCAATTGCCCGAGATCCTGCGGGCAATCAGCATGAGCAGATACGCCGCAGCGAATGCTAGGATCATATTGACTAGCTTGACATATACGAAACTGCTGCCAAACACCCTATAAATGCCGGCTAACAACACGGGATAACCGGGCTCACGCATCAACGTTTCCGCCGTATTTGGGTAGAAGCGGTAGCCATTCCCGGAGGCCAGGTTTGCAGCGAGTTGGTCGTATCCGTCTTGATACTGATCCTCACTGTAAAGACCGTGGAGCTTGGTGCTTGCCTTGGGGATCAAGACAAATAAGATCAGCGCATTCAGTAAGGCGATGGCAAGGCCCAATCCGAGCCAAAGACCTTTCGGCTGGCGATTCATCTTGCTTGTTTCCGTATGGGACTCTTCACGATCATTATTTGCTGGTGGGTCGGGCGGTCGCGTAATGGCGCACACGACATTAGACCCCTCAACCGCCCATCGCCTCACGATACGCATCAAGAAGCGGCGGCACGGAATAATCCCAGGCAAGCGCCTCCTCGACTCGCCTTCTTCCAAACTCTCCCATTTTTCTTCTTTCTGCCGGCCTGTCAAGGAGCCAGATAATCTTGTCTGCGAAATCCGCAACGTCGTCCTCTTTGCTCGCATAAAGAGAAGCTTCCTGGGCGCTGAACTTTCCCTCTTTCGAATCAAATTGCACGATCGGCTTTCCCAGGGCCATGTACTCCATGATTTTGATCATTGTAGACATGTCGTTCATTTCGGAAGGTCTGTCTGGATTCACGCATACATCGGCCGTCGACAGGATCTCTAAAAGTTCCTCGTCCGACACTCGCCCTGTGAAGGTCACCGTGTCGTCGAGCTCCAACTTCTTTGTAAGTTGCCGGAGCTTATCGAGTTCGGTGCCGGTGCCAACGCATGTGAAATGAACGTCATCTCTGCCCATTTGCTTGATCCGCTTCGCCACGCTTAGCAGTATGTCCAAGCCATCTTGGAAGTTCATATTGCCCACGTAGCCGACGAGGTAATTCTTCCCATGCCTTCGAGCCGCATTCGGCGCGACAGGCTTGAAGGTCTTCAGTTCTGGTCCATTCCGGACAACAAAGACCTTACTCGGAGAAATACCTCCTCTATCGATTGCCACATCTCGATAACTCAAGTTTGTGGCCATAACCACATCGCTGCAGCGATAGTTGAATTTCTCAAGGGTCAGCAAGGCTTTATACAGGAACCCCTTTTTGCCGTATTTCGAAACATATAGTTCGGGATTTGCGTCGTGATGGTCGAAAATGTACTTGACGCCGAACAGTTTGAACGGAAGGGCTACCAGGAAAATTGTGTCGGGCGGATTGCAGCCTTGAATGACATCAATTCCGTGTCGCAGATAAACGCCGCAGACGTACAAGAACTCCCAAAATAGCGAGCAAGTGTATTCCCACAGGTATCCGAGCGGGGTACTCCCCTCTTTGGGCATGGGGTGTCGATAAATACGCACCCCCTCGATCACCTCGTATCCTCGAGAGCAGCCACGTCGGCGAGGGCAGATTACCGTGACGTCATATCCATTGTCAGTCAGAGACCGGGCTTCCCGCCAAACGCGCGGGTCGCGCGGAACAGCCTGGTTTTCTACAATAATCAGAACGCGTCGGTTTCTCGCGAGCCGCCGCTTGGCTGTTTCTTTAACGACTTCGATCGACTGTGGTTCTTCGGTCTGAACATTCACAGCCTTCAAAGGACTGTTTTGTTGAAGTCGGGAACCGCTACCAGCAGATGCCGCTGTACTCGCCATCTTTGCTCCTGTAGTTCGCGATGCGCACGAAATCGATGAGACACTGGTCCTTTTTGAGGCGATGGAGAATGCGCTCAAACTCTTTTTCCTTGTTTCCAATAACAACGGTTTCCGCATGCTCCAAAACTGCATCAATATTGTCGACCATCAGTTTTGAAATATGCGGAATGCGATTCAATACAAAATCCCGATTGGCGCCGACCAGGTTTGCGACCCGCACGTTATTGTCGTAGATCCGCAGATCGTAACCCTTTCCAGTGAGCCGTTCGATCACCTCGATCATTGGGCTCTCGCGCAAATCGTCAGTTCCCGCCTTGAAGCTAAATCCTAGAATGCCCACGCGCTTATGGCCTTTCTCCATGATCAATTTCAGACCCTTGGTCAGCTGGATCTCGTTGCTGGGCAGGATTGAGTTCAGGATCGGCAATTCCAGGTCATGCAACTTCGCGGCGTATGCCAGTGCCCGAAGATCTTTCGGTAAGCACGAACCGCCAAACGCAAACCCCGGAGTCAAATAGGCAGAGGAAATGTTCAACTTCTTATCTTGGAAGAAGATCTCCATTGCCCGGTGGGCATCAATATTGAACGACTTACAAAGGCTTCCGATTTCGTTCGCGAATCCGATTTTGAGAGCGTGCCAGCTGTTATCGATATATTTAACAATCTCCGCGGTTTCGATGTCGGTGCGAATCATCGGAGTGTCAAGTCCCGCATACAGCTCGGCCACGGAATCGCCACTCTTGCTGTCCAATTCGCCGATTACCGTCTTCGAAGGAACTTTGAAATCTTTTACAGCTGTACCTTCGCGGAGAAACTCCGGGTTATTGCACACTCCGAAGTCGACGCCTGCTTTCTTGCCGGAGTTCTCCTCTAAAACCGGGATCACAATTCGACGCATGGTTCCCGGCAGGACCGTGCTCCGAATCACCACCGTGTGCCATCCTGGTTTCTTTTTGAGCGCTTGCCCGATTTGCTCGCAGACACTCCTGACATGAGTGATGTCCAGATTGCCGTTAATCTGGCTAGGCGTGCCCACGCAAACCAAGGAAATGTCAGAGTTCTCTACGCCCTCGGCTGAATCGTCCGTGGCACGAAGTCTGCGCTCTTCAACGGCCTTGGCGATGATCTCCGCAATGTCCGCCTCGATGATTGTAGATTGGCCCGCATTGATCAGGTTAACCTTGGAGCGTACGGGGTCGACTCCGATGATCTCGTGCCCATCCTGCGCAAGGCAGCCGGCGCATACCGTGCCGACGTAACCTAGACCGAATATGCTTATTCTCAAGCTGTGCTCCTTCATGGAGGCGGGAATTGAGTTCTTCTGAGCTCGGTTCCGAAGAACCGAATCAATGGGCTCAATTCGCCGATGCTTCTACGTCGTTTGGGGAAAAGGCAGTCGAGCAGAAGGCAAAGTCCAACTCACTTATAAGAAGGGTTTGAATACGGTCGTCAGGAACATCTGGCAAGAGCCGTTTCAATTCTGGCCGAGCAGGAAACAAAGACTCCTAAAGAGCTGCGACTGGGCCCATCGGTGCATAGGTGTCCTATCCCAACCCAAGAAAAGATGGCGGCTTCGAAATGAGCCGTCCTTCTCCTGCCATCTATTTAGCACGTCATTCACAACAATCGGCAAAATGCGGTCGAGTTTGGGGAAGCGGCCCCGCAGTAGGATTGCCAGGTTAATGCATTCAGCATAGTCGTAAAGCTCTCGCCGATAGACAGTCAACCGCGGACGGCGCGAGAATGGCTTCGGCAACCCGTCGCCGTCGAAGAGGTTTTCAACATAGTAGTTGACGCCCTTTTCTATAGCTTCGGTGCAGCCCCGGCCATTCGTCACGCTTTCGACTTTCGCCAGCGCCTTCAGAACAAAGCAAGTGTGAAAGTGGTCGACAAATAATCGCTTTCCGTCGTTAGCGTAATACCAAGAGCCATCGGGGTTCTGTGCCTCAAGGACAAAATTGAGATTTCTTTCGCCAGCCTTCGAGAATTTATCTTCAGAAAAATCCTTCGCGGCCGTCAGCAATAGGAACGCGCGATACGCATTTGCGTTTACGACTCCAACCGATTGCCGCGGGTCGGGGGTATAGGAGCAAGTCGAAGCCTTCGACGAAGTCTCGATGTCTTTGTAGTCCTGAAGGCCATGTTTTGCTATCGAACGCATGATCCCAAACCACTCTTCGCTGTGGTCCAGTTTCCAAACTTGCCTAAAAGCTTCGTAAACATAGGGTGCAGTGGTGATCAGTGGTGTTCCCTCTCGAATTGTGCCCCGTATTGTTTCCCAATTGAAGGGATAGCCCCAACAGTAATTTTCATAGCCGGGGCATCGCGTATTTTTCAGAACCTCGAGGAAGTTAACCGCTCTTTTGTAGTATGAATCTTTGTCCAGGGCTTTAGCCAGGAACGCAAAGCCCATCGCGTAATGGGCATCAGCAATGGGAAATCGCTGGCGCTTCCAAAAGACTCGCCTGGCCGAGGGTAAGAATGCTTCGCAGAATATAATCGGAGCGACCGCAAGAGTGCCCAAGAATGGCTGTTTGTAGTACAGCGCCTTTGCCCTTCGGCCAAGCTCGCCAGCGTAAAAGCTCTGAAAGTCGTACGAAGTCTCCCCGTATCGGTTAAGCCACTCGATGAAGTTCAGTACCGCCTTTGAAATCCTTTGATCCGAAAGCGCGCCAAATTCCTGGCTTGCGCCTGCCTCAATCCGGGTTGCGGTCTCTACAGTCATGAAGCCTCGCCTAATTCTCCCCAGGGTGCGAAGATCAAAATCGAATGAAGTATTCAGTCCAAAAAGAGCCGGTGCGTGAGTTCTAGAGTCATAAGCCGGTGGATTTCCGTCGTATAGTTGCGGTTACCCTTGAGGTGGCCTTCAACCACCGCTCGAACGGCAGTCGGCTCCAAATACGGACGGGCAAGCGAGCGCGAATCCAGTAACATCTCCCGGACGTAATCCGCCAGCTGATCGCGATACCACACTCGAAAGTGAAATACCTTATGTCGGCCCAGCCAGATGCGCTCCAAATGGAACTTGCTGAACATGTGGTCCGCTTGAGCGACCCACTGTGGCATGCCGTAGTCATAGGCATATTCGGCCTTGAACAAGAACTGCAGGAAGGCATGACTGACCGTGCCCGCAACACCTCCGATCCCCAGGTCGGTAGGCAGTTTTCCTAAATCGGGGTTACCCTCTCGGACCAGCCGCAGTCTGCTTTCCATGTTGATCGCCACGGAATCGGGAGCCTGGTAAACGGTTTTGACCACCTGGTTGTCCAAATACGGCGTCCGTATGCCAAGTTGGCTCTGTTCCAAATGAAGCACGCCGTAGTGATGCCATGGCGATTGCCGGAAAGCCGCGAACGTAACGGGATGGCAACGGCGGGCCGCATCGTAGGTCTCTTTACCCCGATGAACCTGTTGCAAAACGTCTTTGTGAAACAAGCCCGCAGCGGGCTCAGTAGCTTTGAACATTACAGCCCGCATGAGCATTTCGCTGCCGTACGTTCCCACTACTCGCACCGGAGCGATCTCGCGGGCCTTTTCGTTCACATAGAGGTCGGGCGAGCGACCCAAATCGACTGTGGCATCGCTCAGGTAGATCGTTCGTTCCGCATAATGGGGGAACCGGGAAAAAAACTCTTCGCCGGTCACGATCACTTGGTGTGACTGCCCGCAAATTTTTGCGACACGGCGCGCCAATTTGACGTCTTGATTATCTCGATACATGCTCCCGAACGTGTAGCAAGGCATCGAATCAGGTTGCGCTTTGTGCCAGGCCATGATGATGCGCGTGTCCAGACCGCCCGTGAGCGATATCCCCACACGCTCGTGTCCGTTGAAGTACCGCGATAGGTTGTCCACAAAAGCGTGTTGCAAACGGTCGTAGTATTCCTCAGGGTTGAGCGGTTGTTGTCCTTCCCACTCCCGGGGATCGAAATAGGCCCTCTTCTCTTTTAGCGAACCGCCGCCAAATACCCAGGCGGAACCTGGCGGAAGAATGTGAATCCCCGAAAAGAGCGTCCGGTTCTCGAGCACGCATCCGCAAGCTATGAACTCTCCTAATCCGCGCGCATCCACGGCGCGCAGCTCGGGTCGCACCTTCAGTATGGCTTTTGCCTCGGCCGCAAAATAAAAGCCGTCTTGTGCCTCGTAGTAATAAAGGCGCTGTAGGCCGAATCGGTCGTTGAAAAGCGTCACCGTCTCACGCGTCCTATCGGCGACGACGCCGTGAAATCTTCCGTTCAACTGTTTGGGAAAGTCGGATTCTTCTTCGTACCGGTGAACCAGATAGTTCGGGCCTTGGGCCTCGATCGTATGGCCCCGTTGCTTCAATGTCGCAAAAGTCCCGGATTCGGGAAACTCCTCGCCCGAAAAGATAAGCGTGACGTCGCCCCGCTCATTCCGCACCGGCATGTCGGCGCCAAAGGAACCTTGCCTGGCCACCCAACCCACGTAGACACCCATTGAAGCGTCGGCCCAGGTTCCGCTGGTATAGAACTTCTCGTGACGGAGACACTCCGTCATTCTTCGCAGCTGGTCCTCTGCGTTGAAGCTTGAAGATTTTGTGACGATTCCTACGATTCCCGGCACTCGAATCCCTCTGCTAGAGAGCTTCTGGGTTCAGTTGGAACTTGCGCTTGTACCAGTTGGTGCGAACTTCCCGCAGTTTTGCCGCTACGATCTCCGGCACAAGATCGGCCATCGGCCGGTGCAGTCCCATTGAGAAAGCGAGTGAACCCCAGCGAGTCAGCGGAACGTAATATCGGGGCAAATCGACCCGTTTGAATCCATTTCGCTCCTTGAAATCGCTCAGGCTGCTCGTTTGCTTTTTGCCATAGGCAAATTTCGCATAAACGAGATGAGAGATGCCGCGGTCAGCGCACGACCGTACCGCCTGTACCACCAGAGCGTTCGTCGGCGCTTTCTCTCTGCATTCGAGTAGCGATACGATGTGCATCATTCCGGCTTGAGTCGCGCTGTCGTCGATCGTCAGCTTGATGAAACCGATCAATCGATTGCCGTCATACGCTCCGATGAATACGCTGGAATCGAGAAACGTCTCGCTCATTCTGTGCACCGCTTCCAGGCTCTTCCCGTAATGCGGAAAACGCCGCCCCTGCCGCACGGGCGATTCGTTGTAGATCTCCCAGATTCCTTTAACCAGCGATTCGTCAAACGGCGCTTCGCGAACCGTGACTCCCTTCTTTTCCGCTTGCTTGGCTTTGTTGCGGGCCTTGAAGCCGATCTGCTTCGTCCACCAATTTTCAAATGTGGAGATAGGAAGAACGGCCAGATTGTCCACCTCGAAAGGATAGTGATATTTCGGCAAGGTCTCAGGCAGTCTCTGCAGAAATGTGAATAAATCGGCGCGTGCATTGGACTTGCGCAGTTCCGCCAGCAAGGCTTCAGGATCGTCTACGAACTTGAAGTCATCCGCGTCAAGATGAGCGACGCGGCACAACCCTCCCGTTACCCTAATTTCTCTTTTGTCAAATCGGAAAGTCGTAGGTTTTGAGTTCATCGCGTCCATTCCGGAATTTGTTAAGACTTGGAACGATCGGGGAAAGCGACTGCTGTCGTCTGGGCTCAATAGGACACTACCGCAGGCTTCTCACAAGCTCTCAGCCATTCTTCAAAGAGCGCGAGGCTGAATAAGATTTTGTGATGATCTTGTCGGCCCGAAGCATGCAGATCGAAAAGCTCACGAATCGAAGAGATGCGCAGGTATTGATAGATCTTTGATTGGGGATCGCGGAGAGTGTCCCCCATCTTGTTATCGATTGCGTCGCGAAACCAGTCGTCGACAACGTTGACAGCAAATCCCCGTTTCTTTCGTTTCAAGAGCGACTCAGGAAGATAAGTTCGGCATACCTGACGATGCAGCCACTTCCGCGAACCATTTCTGACTTTGAGGTTCGCCGGCAGCCTCTCGACGTATTCAACGATCTCTTTATCGATGAATGGCACGCGAAGCTCAAGGCCGTGGGCCATGGAGAGCTTGTCTGCATACATCAGGAGTTCGTCCGGCAGAGTAGACCTCACTTCCAAAAACTGCAGCCCTCCCAGTTCATCCGTTTCAGACATGAGCCCGGCAAGTTCCGCCCAGCAGCCCAAGATTGCGTCGCCGGAATCGGGAGCAAGCATCCCATCCTGAAATAGTCCTTCGACCTGGGTTCCGGGCAGAATCGATAGAACATGCTGATAGCGGCGCATCCGATCGGTGATCCCGAGAGAATATACGCCTCGCTTTAGAGTTTCATTTCTCGGCAGGGCGGTGACAGCGGTCGAGATGGATTTACGCATCCAACTCGGCGCCTGAGCCCACAACGCGCCATAACGGACTCCAAGGTGGCGCCGATAACCCCCAAACAATTCGTCCGGCCCCTGACCGACCAAAGCCACCTTTACATCCTGGCGGGCTCGCTCACAGACGAAATACATTGGAACGATCGATGATGCAGCGATCGGCTCCTCCAATGCACTCACGATCTTTGGCAGCGCTTCATTAAAGATAGCTTTCGTAATTTTTAGGGATGTGTGTTTTGAGGACAGAATACGAGCGGTCTCCGCACCGTCTGCCAATTCGTCATCGGCATAGCTCGTGCCGTAGCCCACAGTGTAGGTTGGCCAGGAACTCCCGTTAAGGTTCATCAACGCGAGCAATAATCCAGAATCGATGCCACCGCTCAGAAGCAGGCCTACCGGCACATCGCTGATGAGCTGCCTCTTGATAGCCTGTTTGTAAAGAGCCAGCAATTCCTCTGTGGCCTCTTCGGCCGACTTCGCTGGAGCAAATGGGACGGGCTTGAACTGGTAGTATCGTTCGATCCGGTAAGAACCGTTTTGGACGGTCAGCTTCGTTCCCGGTGCGAGTTTGCGCACTCCTTCCAGGATCGTATAGGGAGCCGGAGTGAAGCGATACCGAAGAAACAAACTCAACGCCACCGGATCAATTTCGGCCCTTTCGGGCATCGCCGCTCGCACCGGCCGCATCTCCGAGCCGAAATAGATCGATCCCTTATCGATTCTATAATAGATCAGCTTTATTCCGAACGGATCGCGCGCGATCACCAGTCTCTTTTGCCGTGCGTCCCAGAGGGCCAGCCCGAACATGCCATTCAGGCGATTGAGCACCTCATCTCCCCATTGCTTGTAGCCATGAATGATGACCTCGGTATCCGAATTGGTTCGGAAGACATGGCCAAAACTCTCCAGTTCTCGCCTGAGCTCAAGAAAGTTATAAATTTCGCCGTTAAAGACCACCCACACGGTCTCTTCCTGGTCCGACATGGGCTGGTGACCGCCCGATAGATCAATTATCGAAAGCCTCCGAAAACCAAATCCAAGCGGTCCATCGATGTGATAACCGTCGTCGTCCGGACCGCGGTGAATGATAGACTTCGTCATCACCTCCAGGTCCGCACGCCGAACGGGCGCTGAGCTTTGAAAATTATATTGTCCGCAAATTCCGCACATAAGAATCCACTTTCAAGTTTTGGATTTATGGTTGCGATGAGCCTGAGATCACGCGAGAGCGCTGCGGCGCCTCACAAGATCCCTATTCGGAAAGTAACGTAAATTTATCAATCGGCTTGAACGTAAGAAGCAGCCTAAGAATCGTTTTCAACTTCCGCATCTGCTCTCGACGATGAAACACCATGAGCTCCTTCGAGACTGGCCTTTCCAATCTTCGAAGGGCCGCCAATCCGTAGCCCAATCCCAGCGCTAGTCCGTCCGCGATATAGGGTCGCTTGGTCATTCGATACGAAACTCGGAATAGCTCCCACAAGGGATGCCCACCGAGGAAGTAATCTTTTTGGCCGTACGAGAATGAGGCCGCCAATGCGCTGCGCCCGGCTGTTCCCAGCGGCCTGTGGTGGAAAAACAACTTCTCTTTGAACGAGCGGGTCTTCCAGCCTTTCATCCCCGCCGTCTTGACCGCGATCCAGTCAATGCCACCCGCTTTGTTTGCGAAGTACCCGCCAATCTCTTCAAAGCACTCACGACGGAACACCTGGCACTGCCCGGAAACGTAAGTCTGACCTTCGAAACTGTCCGTCGCTGAACTGTAACCGCCTTCCTCTCTGAAGGCCGTCCCCGCAACTCCGAGACGGGAATCCTGTGTGAATTTCGTCAGCAGAAATTCAAAGTGATCCGCATCCAGCACAACATCCGAGTCCAGGTTTCCGATGATTTCGTAATTGATGTCCTTCAATCTCTCCAGGCCGGCGTTGAACGCATGGACTTTCGCCGCGAAATTGCGCTCTTTTCGTACCGGCCGGTTAACCACTTCGATCCAATCGTGTTCTGCGGCGCAGCGTTCCGCGATCGCTCCAGTGGAATCCGTCGAGCCATCGTTAACGATCACCCATCTCGCCGGGAGGACGGTCTGATGAGTGACCGACTCGATTGTCTTCTCGATGAATGCCTCTTCATTGCGCGAAGGCGTAATGAGAACATATGCGGGGAGAGTGCGCGACTCACTAGGGTAGTCTCGCACGCTTGCCGTGAACTGCCGGACTGCCTGTATTTCCGTCATGATCAATTTCCTCGACGCGCCTCGTGTAGGGCATACACCTCATGCCGTTCCTGCGTCAGAGCCTCGTCGTACAGCTCTTCTGCTTCGTAAACCACCACGTGGCTGCCGCGATTCGAAAAGCCAAAGGGAACGCACAGCAGATTCTTAAGTCTCTTGCGCAGCGTCTGTCGGCGTTCCGGCGGGACGAAAAACAGCATGAAACCGCCGCCGCCCGCTCCCAGAAGTTTGCCCCCGAGAGCCCCGGCGCTGCGCCCAACCTCATAGATTTCATCGAGATTATTGTTGGTGATGTTCCCTGTAAGCGTTCGCTTGAGCTGCCAGGATTCGTGCAGCAGGTGACCAAATTCGTCCAAAGAACCACTTGGGTTCGTAAGGATTGCCTCTGCTTCGTCAACCATCTCGTGCATTGTCGTGAGCTCGCGCTTCCGCTGATGCGTCACACGGATCTGTTCCTTCGCGATTTCCGACGCTGTCCGGGAAAACCCGGTAAAAAAGAGCGCCAGGTGTTGTTGAAGCAAAGCGAGCCTTTCCGGTGAGGTAATCATCTGTCGTACTTCAAAACTACCATCTACGTTGAAGTTGATGCGGTTAAAGCCGCCATAGGCCGCACTGATCTGGTCCTGTGAACCAACAGCTTCTCGAAGTACTTCCTGTTCCACGTGGATTGCATCTCCGGCAAGTGCATGTTTGCTGCGCATCTGGCCCTTGAGGCCATACAATCCCAAAAGTAAGCCGACCGTGAACGCGGAGCTCGTGCCCAAGCCGGTTCGGGCCGGCAGGTCCGCAACGTGATGAATCTCAACGCCCTCTTCCACGCCCATATGTTCCAGGCAGCCGCGCACCGATGGATGTTCGAATCCGCCATTGTGGTTGACGTTTTCAATCTTCGAATACGAGACGCGACTGTGATACTCGAAAAATGGCGGCAACCTTCGGCAGGTTATGTAGCAAGACTTGTCAATGGTCGTCGAGAGCACGGCGCCGCCGAACTCCCGATACCAAACCGGGTAGTCCGTGCCACCGCCGAAGAATGAAATCCTGAGTGGGGTTCGAGTGATTATCATAGGCCTCGCTTCGCCTCAATCGTGGGCTGAAAAATCCGATTCCCCGTGTTTACGGCCGCGAACGAATCTGCCGTGGAATTCTGCCATTGCAGTATTTGCCCGATCGCGCTTAGCAACGACGGGGCGAAGATGTCGGCGGAAACAAAGGCGGCCGTGCCCGATTTGCTTTCGCACAGCCTGGCCGTTTTACATCCCGCATTTTTACCCGCTTGGATATCACCCTCGGAATCGCCGATCATCCACGATGCGCCTAAATCGATTCCGTGTTCGCGGGCTGCCTCCAGCAACATTCCGGGCGCTGGTTTGCGGCACTGACAAACCGCTTCCGTTTCGTGAGGGCAATAATAAATTGCGCTGATGGTCGCTCCCGCCTGGGCGAGCAGATGCAGCATCCGCTCGTGCATTAACTCCAGCTCTGCAACTGTTATCAGTCCTTTCGCGATGCAGCGTTGGTTGGTGACTACGATGACGCGAAAGCCAGCGCGGTTCAATTGAGCGATGCCTTCGGTCACCCCGGGCAGAATCTGAAAATCCTCCCAACGGGTGACGTAATCGCCTTCGGGTGGCTTTCGGTTTATGACGCCATCACGATCGAGGAACACCCCTTTTGTCACTGAGCGTCGTCTCCATTATTAGGCTCCCCGCGCGCCGCGCTCTCTAAAGCCCGGCAAAGCTCCCGGGCACGTGCGTAATCTTCGGGCGTCCCGATATCGATGAACATTCCGTCTTGCTCTGCTGCGTACATACCCTGAGCGAGCAGTCGCGGGAATATCTCTTTTTCAAGACTCGCCGGTCCCTCTGGAATGTACTTTAGAACGTCGCGGCTGAATACATACACGCCACCGTTCACAATCCCTGGCACCTCGGCGCCTGCTTTCTCGGCAAAACCAGTGATTCGATTCCGGCTGTCCAGGCGAACGGTCCCGTAGCGTGCTGCGTTGGGAACTCTGCGCACCGCCACGCTGACGAGGCCGCCGTGCTCGCGATGGAAGCGGAGAAGCTGACGCAAATCCATTTCCAGAAGAGAGTCGCCGTTCATGACTAGAAAGTCGGACGCCGACTCGAGGTAGCGCTCCGCGAATTTCAGGGCGCCCGCCGTTCCGAGTGGCTGCATTTCCTTCGAGTACTCGATCTGAACGTCCCATTTGCGACCGTCGCCAAACTGCGCTTCAATCTGATCGGCAAGATAACCGGTGCACATTACGAGACGCCGCATTCCCTGTGTGCGCAATTGCAACACGAGCAATTCCAGGAATGCGGTATCGCCGACAACTGCCAGCGGTTTCGGCGTAGATGGCAGCACCGTTCGCAGCCGAGTTCCCATTCCCCCCACGAGCAGGACAACGAGCACGTCTTCGCAAGCGGCTTCCAAGGTCAGCTTGTTTGCTGCCGGTTCTGCTTTGAGTGCTCGCCTCATCTATGTTTGAGCACGGTGTGACTGAACCGCAATGATCACAGGACTTGCTCCCAATAATCGAGCATGGACCTGAGCGTTTGCTCGAGAGTCATCAACGGCTTCCACCCTGTATCTTTGCGAATTCTTTTCGTGCTGCCAAAAATGATTCTTTCGTCCGAGGGACGCATCAAGCGCGCGGCAGGCCGGATCTCTGCATCTACGCCCGACAAGCGAATGGCTTTATCCAGGACTTCGCTCATCCGATAAGTCCGGGCCGCGCACAAGTTATACGATTCGCCGCGGTTGCCCCTTGCCGCTGCGAGATAAAAACCACGAACCGTATCACTCACGTCCAAAAAGGCGCGGTAGGGCTTTAAGTTTCCGACTTCGATTACCGGAGTCTGCTGGCCTTTTTTAATTGCCACCAACTGCCTCACGAAATCGGAAGGTGCATCATTTGTCTTACCAGGGCCGGTCGTATTGAACAGGCGCACGTTGACGGTAGGAATTTTGTAGTCAAGAAAATATTCGTGTGCCAACAGATCCAGACATACCTTGCTGATGCCGTAGGGATGCAAAGGCTGAAGCGGCTGCTTTTCGGTCACCGGAATCGCCGAGGCTGGCACGGTTCCGTATTCGGCGCTGGAGCAGGCGGAGACGACCACAGGAGACCGCTTCAAGCGTCGCACGGCCTCAAACAGATATAGGGAACCCATCACATTCGACTCGAACGTTCCGACCGGATCTGCCCAAGACACAGTCGGCAAGCTCTGCGCTCCAAAATGGAAAATGTGCGTCGGCTGACATTCAGCCAAGACTGCAGAAACTTGTTGGCGATCCCGAAGATCGCATTGCATCAAATTTATGTTTGGCAGCTTTGGCGGGGCGACTGAGGCATCTGGGCGATGGGATCCAACCACATTCCAGCCCTTCGAATGTAGAAACGTAAGCATATGGGACCCGATGAATCCCTCTGCCCCGGTAACAAGTGCCGTTTTTCTCATCGGAATCAATAGTTTGCTCACCTACGAAGCGGCGCGAGTCAAAACTCAGCGACGAGGCCCGGGCTGCGTTCGTGCACGGTCACATCCCGGGCTCAGCGAGAATGCTTGAAAGGGACTGAAAACCAGTCAATTCGATAGATTTTCGCCGAGGAGTCGAGCTCCGGCGGCGTGCGCCTCTAGGCAACCACTTCCTGCAACGCTGCATAACAGGGACTGATGTCTGCTCCCCTAGAACTGGCAATAGGTGTCACGGATGTGCGGTCGACCTCTAGCGCAACGGAGCGCTGGAGCAGCGAAACTGACACGACGATTCGGTGATTCCCTTTGAATTGAACCAGGATTCCTTCTAGACCGGCCAAAGCGTCCTTTTCGATCCGAATTCTCTGGCCGACTTCAAGGTAGGGCCAGGGTTCCGCGTGCAGTCCCGAAGAGATGACGGTTTGAATGCCAGCAATTTCACTCTCGTCAACGGGAAGAGGAATCCGACCACGGCTGACAACGGCAATCACGCCCGGCGTAATAAGGACAGGTAAACGCTTGTGGACGTCAAACTGGCAGAATATGTAGCCCGGAAATAGAGGAGCGGCTACCTCTCTTACTCTTCCGCCCCACCGCTTGTTGATTTGATATGTTGGATTTAGCGTCTTGTAGCCCGCCCCGGATAGCAATACGGCCGTAGAGGCTTCCCATCGAGATCTGACCTGGAGCGCAAACCAGCTGTGGTTCTCAGTTGTAGGGGTCATCGTAGATTCGCTCCTTCCGTCGGACACTCCGCATAGGCTACCGCCATTAACACGCCAGCAGGCGGCGACTACTTCTGGTAAAGCATGCGGGCTGCCAGCCCTTCCTTTGTGGGCACCTGGTATCCTACTGATATTAATGAGGTAACGAGACGCTCTGCAGCTGGTCGGGAAGGTAGTCTATAGATGAGAGAAAACTATTACCACCAAATGCCACTCGGCTTCCATGACCACCGTAGCCGGTCATCGTCTAGCGCGAGGTGGATTGAGCGCACCTTCGAGCTTTACGCTGAGGTCAGGGGAGGAGAATTAGGCCTTTGGAATCTGCAGCAAACACACAGCTTAGCGAGCACTGCTCAATACCGCAGAGGGGCGTCGCGCTGAAAAGAAGCCCGTAATCGCCTGAGCAACAAGAGTTTGCTGCTCGCTGGTCAGGTAGGGATGCATGGGTAAGGACAGCAGATTACGGCATGCCCGCTCAGCAATTGGGAAGTCGTTCTCTTGATATCCCAAGCTTTGATAGGGCCTTTGAAGGTGAACCGGCACTGGATAATGGATACCGTGTCCTATATTCTCGGATCGCAGGTGTTCCAGCAGTTCATCCCGTTCAGCCGCCGCGACGACGTAAAGATGAAAGATTGATTTGGCCCAGGCCGGCTCTAATGGAAGCCTCAGCTCGTCGACAGCGGACAAGAGTTCTTTGTAGCGCGAGGCGGCTTCTCGTCGTTTTTGATTCCAGTCAGACAAATGCTGCAGTTTCACGCGGAGTATGCCCGCTTGAATAGCGTCGAGGCGGCCGTTGTATCCCTCGATATCGTGATAATACTTCTTGGCCTGACCATGATCACGCAGCATGCGAATCTTGCTCGCCATTTTCTCGTTTTTCGTAGTCACGGCCCCGCCCTCGCCACAGGCACCGAGATTCTTTCCGGGATAAAAACTGAAAGCGCCGGCGTGCCCGACTGAGCCGGCCTTGACCCATCGTTTCTGCTTTTTCGAGAAATACTCCGCTCCGTGTGCCTGGCATGCATCTTCGATAACCGTCAAGTTGTAACGAGCGGCAAGCTCGAGGATGGGGTCCATGTCCGCCATCTGGCCATAGAGGTGTACGGGTAGCACTGCCGAGACCGGCCGGTATCGCTTTTTGTGAATGGTCTTGCGAATGTGTGGGTCGTAATCACATTGCGTTTCGAGGTAATGCCGCAATTTCTCCGGATCCATCGTGTAAGTCGCAGGATCGACGTCCACAAAATCCGGCCGAGCGCCTGCTTGCGAAATCGCTTCGGCCGTTGCGATGAATGTGTTAGGCACGGTGATCACGATACTTTGGGGCTCCACACCGGCTGCCATCAGCGCAAACCGCAGGGCATCCGTTCCGCTACTGACCCCCACGCAAAAATTCGTTTCGCAGAATTGTGCAAACTCCTGCTCGAAGCCGTCCACCATCGGACCGCCAATGAATCCTGCAGTGCCCAGAGCAGACCGGAAGACGGCCACTAATTCGTCCTCGAGCTCTTGATGAGGAGTCACCAGATCGACAAACGGAATGTGGCCATTCAGGCTCATTTGCCCACCTTTATTTCCGGCGCAATAGAGCGCAGGATTCTTGCCGGATTACCGGCCACGATCGTATTAGCCGGCACGTCCCGGGTGACTACGCTGCCGGCGCCCACGATCGCGTTCTCCCCGATCGTCACATTGGAAAGAACCGTCGTTCCCGAACCAATCGAAGCGCCCTTCTTCACCAGCGTCTTCTCCACCTTCCAATCGGCTTCTGTCTGCAACCGCCCCTCCGAGGTGGCGCGAGGATAGGAATCATTAATAAAAGTCACGCTGTGTCCGATGAAGACGTCGTCCTCGATCGTCACGCCCTCACAGATGAATGTATGGCTTGAGACTTTGCAGTTGTTGCCGACCTTCGCGTTCTTTTGGATCTCAACGAACGCGCCGATTTTCGTGTTGTCGCCGATCTCGCAACCGTAGAGATTTATAAACTTCGACATCTTTACGTTTTTCCCGAGTTTTACGTCGGGTGTAATGCTCACGTATTCGCTCATAGCTGGACGATTTTGCCCTTCTGCTGGAGCGAACGGTCGGCAGCTTCCAGCATGCGCACCACGTGCAATCCCGCGGCGCCGTCGTTGAACGGCTGTTTGTCGTTCAGAATGCAATCGATGAAATAGGCAGCCTCGATCTTTAGAGCCTCAACCTGTTCGACCCGCGGCGCCCACATATCACCCGAGCGATAACTCACGAGCAGCTTGTGCATATCGCCACTCATTTCCGCTCCCTTGTCGTAGATTTTGATCTTCTCGTCCGCTTCCAGATCGTTCCACACCAGCATCTTTTTCTCGCCTCCAATTAAAGTCGTGCGCACCTTCACGGGCGAGAGCCAATTCACGTTGATGTGTCCAATAATGTTGTTGGGATAGTAGAGCGTGAGGAAAGCGACGTCGGCTACTCCGTTCAAGTGCCGCTCGCCGGTAGCTACCACCGCCTCGGGCTTCTCCTTGATCAAGTAGTCCATAATCGATAGATCGTGCGGCGCGAGGTCCCAGATCACGTTCACGTCATGTTGGAACAGGCCTAGATTCACGCGAGTGGAGTCGTAGTAATAGATTTGTCCGAGTGTCCCGTCATCGATGAATTGCCGGATGCGCTTGACCGCTCCTGTAAACAAAAACGTGTGATCCACCATGATCTTCAGGTGTTTCCGCTCAGCGAGCTCAATCAATTCTTCGGCCTGGGCCGTTGTGCAGGTAAACGGCTTTTCTACGAATACATGTTTCCCATTCTCGATGGCGGCTTTGGCCAGTTCATAGTGAGTCCAAACAGGCGTTACAATCGCGGCCACGTCCACGTCCGTCGATTCGATCAGTTCACGAAAATCCTGAGTTACGGGGATCTCCGGGTGCGCTTGGCAGACCCTTCGTAGCGACTTTTCGCTTTTATCGCAGACAGCGACAACCCTGGAGTGTTCTTGCCCATGAAAATTACGGACAATATTCGGTCCCCAGTAACCGTAGCCAATCACTCCGACACGGACAACGTCTTCCCGCAGAGCATCTGCAGGAAGGGGGTTTTCGAACGAATCGATACGTACACTAGTGGCCATCTTCTTCCGCCTTTGAGTCTGAGATCTGACAAATGGGGACGAACTCGAATCGGGTCGCCAGCCGGAGAATCCCGGCACCTACCTAGAAGCGTTACATCAGGAATCGTTAGTTAAACCCACTCTGAAATTACTTAGAAACGTCGCCTGAGGAGACCAGAGCGGAATCAATTTCCACCGCAACCGAACGCCGCAATAATGTCACGGAGACAACTAGCTTGTGATTTCCCTTGAATTCGGTCAAAACGCCGCCGACGCCACGCAGAGTTCCTGACTTGATCCGCACCTTTTGTCCCACCTCTGCATATGGCCAGAGCTCAATGGCAGAGCCCGACATTACCAAGCTTCGAATGGCGTCTACTTCCTCGTCATCAACGGGAATCGGAGTTCGTCCAAGCCCTACAATTTGAAGCAGCCAGGGCGTCTTCAAAACCGGCAGTCGGTTGTCCAGATCAAATTTGCAAAATAGATATCCAGGGAACAGAGGTCGATCTGTCTTCTTGATTCGGTCGGACCACCGCTTTTGGAAGGCGCTGACCGGCAAAAACACCTCATAGCCTTTAGCCCTCAGATGGCTCGCCACGGCGGTCTCCCGTTGCGATCTTACCCGCAGCGCAAACCAAGGTAGCCCGTTCTCGAATTCACCTTCCAGGCCTGTTTGCAGCATGTCTAGAGAAACCGGACAAGCTACCGCCACAAAACTCCCACTGATATCTCTTCCCAACTTCAAAATCGAGGGAAGTGCAAGCTAAGTGCCACAGGGAATCCTGTATTGGCTTTACGCATCCCACTGAAAATGAATGGTTTATTATTTTGGAGCGGAGGTGGGCACAGGATTCTGAACCTACTGTGCGAAAGAGGAAGAACATTAACATCCCGAAGTTGCAACTTTTTTCCTCGAGACAGCCATCTCCGCGAAGAAATGCCGCGAAGTTGCACTCGATCAATGTTTTGAGCCAACAGGAGTAATAATCCTGTCGGATGGGAAAGCTTTTGGACAATCGAGGAAAGGCTTTGCGACCGTCTGCCGCAACCTTACCCGCCGCCGCTACGTCTCCTGCGTGGAATTCACTCATAGATAAGACTTTAGCTAACATTCAGGCGCAAGACCAAAGTCACGCTGGAAGCCGTACGTGTGGCAGGTTGATTGCGAAAGCAGTTATGGACTCGATGATCGTGAGATTACCACTCAATGGGGCGGGAACATAACCAAATGGGGGACTATACAACGGTAGGCTCCTGGATTGGCCTTAAACCTCGCCGGGCTGCTAGCAGGACCTCCGCCTTGGGCAGCGAGGCGAAGATGAGCCCGAATACGATGTTTACCGAGGAAGTCTTTCAGAATGTTTTGAGGCTCGAACGTCGCCGCGCGGAGCGATCGAGCCGTCCCTTTATCCTCCTGCTCGTCCACTCAGACAAAGGGGATCGCCTTGTTCTCCAACAAGCCCTCTCCGTTCTAGTCTCAGCTACGCGGGAATCTGATTTAGTTGGGTGGTATCGAGGTGGCGTCACCTTGGGCGTTATCTTTACTGAAACGGGAGAAGGTGAAAAGGTAGCGGTAGCTCAGACATTGCTGAAGAAGCTTCAATCGGCTCTGTTTGAGACACTCGGTGAAGACAATCATTCGAAACTCACGATATCCGTCCACGTCTTCCCCGAGGATTGGGACCGCGAGAATTCAGAATGGGTGGGCGATCGAAAACTTTACCCTGAGCTCCAGCCCAGGATAGCCAAGAGACACTTTTATTGGGGAATTAAACGCGCCCTCGACATTGCAGCAAGCGCAGTTGTTTTGCTGATTATGCTTCCATTCCTAGCGTTGATCGCTTTCGTGATCAAGCTGACCTCCGAAGGACCCGTTCTCTTTGAGCAGGACCGGCTTGGACAATTTGGTGCCCGCTTTAAATGCTTGAAGTTCCGCACCATGTACATCAATTCCGATCCGAAGATTCACTGCGATTACGTTCGCGAATATATTGCGGGAAAGGCTCAGTGTGAGGACTCCGGCAACTCCGAAAAGGTTCTTTATAAGCTTACCGCCGATCCTCGGGTAACCACGATCGGCCGATTCTTGCGCAAAACGAGCCTGGATGAGTTTCCGCAGTTTTGGAACGTGCTCCGCGGACAGATGTCTCTCGTCGGCCCTCGCCCTCCCGTTCCTTATGAGTTCGAGGTTTACGATATTTGGCACCGACGAAGAGTCCTCGAACTGAAACCTGGAATCACGGGTCTCTGGCAAGTGAGCGGGCGCAACCGTATGCGCTTCGACGAAATGGTGCGTCTGGATTTGCGCTATTATCAGGAATGGTCTCTCTGGCTTGACCTCAAGATCATCCTGGCTACTCCCTGGGCCCTCGTCAGCAGCGACTGCGCATAGTGTTCTTCCCGCTCAACTGAGGCCGCGTCGTCGCAAGCATTCCACGGCCATCCGACAAAAGTAAGGCAATTCAGGCAGCCTTCGATTGCCAATCCATTAGGTTCCAAGAATTTGGAACAAAAGGGAAATTTTCTACCACCACCGTAGACTTTCCCTCAAGGGGCCGGACGGAGCAATCGTCTAAGTAACTTATATTGTGATACCTACCCGCACTGCCTCCTGGCCGCAACATTCGTCCGATACGGTTTTTCCGGAACCACAGGTGCGGAGGAAAGAAGGAAGAGGGCTCGCTCGAATTCCAGCGGAGCCCCGTACAAATGGCCGAGTGCAGAAGCACCGCTGCCGGAGTCCTGTGATGTCAACTAGTAGGAGCGCTGAGGTGCGTAGACTTTCGCTACCACTGAAATTTGCGATGGGTGCCTGTGCGCTTTTTCTCTGTTGCTTCCCGCTCGTGCCAGGCCTCGGCGCGCAGGCTTCACAGCCGCAGCAGCAGGCCAAAGATCCGACGATTCCACAGCAGCCCGTCGCTCCGTCACCCGCTAATGGGTTCGTTGGATCGGGGCAACAATCCTATATCGTCCCCACGCAGAACGGATTACCGCAGACTCAGCCGGATACGCACGCACTGTCAGGCGTTGAGGAGCTGACCACAGGGTCTCTGCTCCGCTTGACGGACATGTTTGACCCAGGAGTGTCGTTTTCCGATCTTGGCTATGCGACCCCGGCGCAGGGCGGCTCTGCGACGCTGACTTCTGGTGCCACCGTAGTGGGGACTCTCGCCGCAGCGAAAGCCTGGGCTGATTCCAATTTGGATTTCGCCTACAGTGGCTCTGACACCTACTATTATCCAACCGCGCTTTACGGTCCGCGCAATCTGCCTTCCGATAACGTCGGGTTTTCGTTGACAATCGTCGATAAGCGATGGACCTTCCGTCTGCGAGATAGTTTCCTCTATTCTTGGCAGGCAGGTTTTGGCAACCTATTCATCGGCGGCGCAGCCGCGCAAGGCCAGCCCAGCCCGCTGGCGGCCCTGCAACCATCCTTAAACCCGCTTGGGACGGTCCTGACTGGTTTCGCTAGGCAGGTCAACGATTTATCTTCGGGTGAGGCCGACTACTCCCTTAGCAGGCGGACCACGGTAACCTTTTCGGGTTCCTATGGCCTCTTGGACTTCGTCACATCGGGGTACTTGAGCAGCCATACCGTCGACGGCCGAGCGGGTTATAACTACGCCCTCAGCTCCAAGAATACCTTGGCACTTCTTTCAGAGTACGACCGCACCACCTATAACGGCACGAGCAGTCGTTTTGACTCGAGTCTGCTTGAGATCTCATTTGGACGCAAGATCATCGGACGGCTGGCGTTCCAGGTCGCTGCGGGACCTGAGCTAACTGCCTTTCACAATTTGGGAGCTTCGAACAGGCAACAGCTTTCCTGGAGCGTAACCGGCAGCCTGACGCGCGAAACACCCCGCACGTCTTACGTTGTTTCGTATCTTCGCGCGGTAACACCTGGTTCCGGTGTGAATTTTGGCAGCCACGCCAATACGGTCACGGGATCAGTGAGCCGCCGTTTTGCAGAGTCATGGTCCGCTTCAGTTAATGGAGGATATGCGTCCAATACCGCTCTCGTTCCCAGTACCATCTTCGCATCTACTTTTAACGACTGGTTCGCGGGAGCCAATTTTGGCAAGCAGGTCGGCCGCCACCTTAACTTAGGCCTGAATTATCAATATCAACGGCAGATCATGGGTGGTGGGGCTTGTCCGGTCGCCAGCTGCGGAGTTGCGCCATCATACCAGGTATTTGGCGTCACCATGCATTGGCACCCCTGGTCGAAGGTCTTACAGTAATCGTAATATGGAGTAAGCCCGTATTGAATTGGCGATCTACTCCCGGTTTGGTACCTTCCTAATAAACCCGCTCACACTTGGGCGGCGTTTTGTATTCGACCTCGATGCAGGTGCTACCACCCCACGCGGCGACCGATGCGTTCGTGATTGTCCCCTCCAGCAGAATGCCTGAAGCGGAGCCGGCGTTCCCGAAGATGTCGAGTGTGCCGCCGCTAGCCCAATTCCAGCCGCCGGTGTTGCCACCGGTCGTGAATGATTCGTAGCGCACCGGACACTTTTTGCTGCAAAGATTGCTATGGATTCGGGATTGTCATTTATGGAACAAAAAGCACGGAGGCCGAGATGCCGACACTCTTCAGCGGAGGTTGCGCATATTCTATTGCGCTGCCATGAAACAAACAGCCAGAGCACTCCAAGAACTACCCACTGGGGACTGGGACGTATATTCAAACTGTTGAACGCCCGTAGTGGCATCGAGAACATGTGACATACCGTCCCCGTTATCGAAGCTGTTCGAGTCTCCAGTTCCCGTGCCAAACACATAATCCCACGTGAAGTTCACCGATCCCGTCAGAGGGCCGATGCCGTTAACTATCCCCGCATGACAAAAATCTCCTGCCTGGGATGGCACAATACTGGGAGCGTCGACGACCGTTTGAGGCGTACTGGTTATGGATCCATTGTTGTATGTGGCGCCGCTTCCCGGCGCCGTCAATGATGAGGAATTTGCTGCCGTGGCTCCGGTATCGAGGGGAGACGTGGCAGCACCAGACACATCGAAAATTCCGATGAGGTCGACATTGCCGCCTGAAGTTGTGAGTTGCAAAACCGTGCTGTTTGAAGGCGCGGTATCTGAGGCCCAGTAGATATTTGGAAGATATTCTGGCGCGCCGGCAATTCCTGCATAGCTATTCGCTTGGCTGTCGGCTACGCCTGTAAGGGGATTACCGCTGCTTCCTGCTTCGTTGTCAATCAGTGTCAAGTTTCCGCTCGTTGAGAGAGGAACAAGCTGCGGGCTAGGTAAGCCATTGTCGTAGAACATCTCTGAGCGGACGATGCCGATGCCGCTGCCCGGAAGCGGGCCGCTGGAGCCCTGTTCGATCGCTACGACGATTGCCGCATAGGTATCGAGCGAGGAGGATGCATAGCCGGCTCCGGGGTTGATTGCACCTGCTGTGCTTTGGGTCGCATATTCACCAAGGCCGCCGTATACCGGGTCAGCGTAGAGTCCGGTGAATCCCGAACCGAATTCCTGATATGTTTGCGCGCTGGCACCAGTATTTCCAACTGAGTCCCAGAATTGGGCATCGATCAAGTCATTGTTAATAGATGTGGTGTACACGCCCGCCTGAACGTTTGAAACTTGATCGTTGGTTGGTGTAATCCCGGTCGTGCACTCGCCCGGACCATCAAACGGCGACGAACTGGAAATTTGGTCGTAAATGCGATATACGGCCTGAAAATCGTCGACAGCTGCGCTGAAGTTCACCTGGATTTGTGTAGCGGGCTCCGAGGCAAGGGTGTAATAAACGGCGTACGTGTGATTCGAATCCGAGCAACTCGTTTCGAGCGAGTAGCTGTTTCCACCGCCCGCCCCATTATCTGTAACGCTCGAAACCGACACACCAGGAGACGGATATTTCAAATACAGCAAGAGGAGATGCCCAGCAGCCAATTGCCGGGGTCCGCTCGTTTCAAGCGCGAAGTACCAGGGATTACCATATTCGCCGTTGTTCCCGCTCGTGCCAGCGTAACCCCAGGAGCGATACAGCCCTGGACTGCTGGCCGGAATGGGATCGGCCCCACGCACTTGCAAAACAACACTGATCCATGTGCTGCTGGTGACGGAACACGTTCCCTGAGAGAAGCTCGAAACGGTCCCGTTCGAGTCGCTCACCGCTACGCCGCCTGCGCTCGATACGCCGGTCAGGTTTGACGATGTGCAGGCGCTGCCCGCCGAGTCACCTAAGAACGCGACGATCCAATTGTTTGGATTTTCTACCGTCAGCCCGCCATATGTAATCGTTGTCGAACTAGCTGCACTGTTCTGGACGAGAATCGAAACTCCCGTTACCGGGCAATCCGTGCCCGGCACAGCAAGCGTGTCCACGGTCGTGCCGGTATAGGAAACACCAGCTACTGCTGATGCATTTTGTGCTGTTCCTGAACTTGTGTCGAAGGGCGACGAGGCAACCTTGCAATACAGGAGGTATGACCCCGTCGTACCTCCGTTGTTGGCATTCCCGGTCGCAATGCTCGTGTATCCAGAGGGAAGGGAAGGTGGTGTCGATGAGCCGCTGCTGTATGCAAAAAACAAATTCAAGTTGCCAGTCGCTGCAGCACTCAGTGTGCACGACGATGTCGCGGCCGAACAACTCCCCGTACGGGAGATGGAAGAGGCGGGCGCAGTGACCGTGAAGTTGATGCCGTTGCTGGCGAGACCTGAGACGGTCACGGTCACATTCCCAGTGGTGGCCCCCAGGGGCACGGAAACCACAATCGCGGTGGGGCTCCAGCTCGTCGGCGTTGCCACTGTCCCGTTGAACGTGATTGTGCTTGCCCCCTGACTTGTTCCAAAGTTCGTTCCCGTGACCGTCACCAATGTGCCCACCGGCCCGGCGCTTGGATTGATGCTGGTGATGTTCGGACTTAATGTGGTCACCGTGAAGCCTACGGCGTTGCTCGTTTCTCCTGCGACCGTTACGATGACGCCGCCCGTCGTTGCGCCCGCGGGCACCGACACCCCGATCATTGTGGCACTCCAACTCGTCGGTGACGCTGTCGTCCCATTGAATATCACGGTGCTGTTTGCCTGTGTGGAACCGAAGTTCGTTCCGGTGATGGTGACGGACGTGCTGACCGCCCCTGAGCTAGGAGACAAGCTGCTAATGAAGGGTTGTGGGGTTCCTCCGCTACCGCCCCCGCCAATATCGTAGAACGTCTGGCTGCTCTCAAGGGGCACATCAGTTGAGATTCCCCACTGCTGAACGATGGGAGCGCTCTGGCTGCCACTGGGGGGGAGGATGTACCAAGTCCCCGTCGAGGGCCGCCATACCGCAATGTCTGTCTGCCCGGTGCCGAAGTAATCCCCGGGCACAGGAATATCGCCATTCAATCCCCACGACTGAACGATCGGAGTGCCCGGATTGCTGCTGGGGAGGATGTACCAAGTTCCCGTGGAAGGCCGCCACACGGCGAAATCCGTCTTTCCATCGCCATCGTAGTCCCCCGGCACGGGAATGTCCCCGGGCAATCCCCACGACTGAACGATCGGAGCGCCCGGATTGCTGCTGGGGAGGATGTACCAAGTTCCCGTGGAAGGCCGCGACACGGCGAAATCCGTCTTTCCATCGCCATCGTAGTCCCCCGGCACGGGAATGTCCCCGGGCAATCCCCACGACTGAACGATCGGAGCGCCCGGATTGCTCGACGGAATGATGAACCACTGCCCGGTCGAGGACCGCCACACCGCGAAATCCGTTTTCCCGTCACCGTCGTAATCGCCCGGCACCGGAATGTCCCCGGGCAAGCCCCACGACTGAACGATCGGAGCGCCCGGATTGCTCGACGGAATGATGAACCACTGCCCGGTCGAGGACCGCCACACCGCGAAATCCGTTTTCCCGTCACCGTCGTAATCGCCCGGCACCGGCATATCGCCATTCAAGCCCCACGACTGAACGATCGGAGTGCCCGGATTGCTGCTGGGGATGATGTACCAAGTCCCATTCGAACTGCCGTCCGGATTGGAGGGGCGCCAGACGGCGATGTCCGATTTACCGTTGCCGTCAAAGTCGTCGAGGGTGCCTACGCCGAAGGCCGCCAGTACAATCGTTTGCGGGCTTCCCGCAACGTTGTCGGAGATGCTGATCGAACTCGTTCGTGGCCCCGGCGCCAGTGGTGTCGCCGTGATCACGATCGTGCAACCCGCTCCAGCGGCTAGAGTTCCGCCGGCCATTCCCGTGGGGCAGGTCGATGTATTAACGAATGCAAAGTCTCCAGGGTTCGCGCCCGTAAGTGTGATGCTGGTGATGTTGAGTGTCGCGGTACCCGTGTTGCTCAGCGTCACTGTCTGCGCCGCACTGGTTGTCCGCAACCTCTGCGGTACAAATTGCACATTGATCGCTGACAAGCTCGCAACCGGCGTTTCACTTAGAGGAGGAGTCGTCGCACTTAAAGAGTTCGAATTGGTGGAACTCACGCTGTTCGTGGCCTCAATTATGTACGTGTAGGCCGTCAAAGGAGAGACAGACGTGTCCTCGTAGGTCGTCGATGTGGCGGATACCGATGCAATCGCGATTGTAGGTGCGCAAGTGGAGCCAGTGCAGCGCAAGACGGAATTGCCAGTAGCGTTCGAACTGGCAGGGTTCGTCCAGCTCAAATCGATTTCGGTTGAAGAAACAGCATTGGCGGAAACCAGAGTTGGACCAGGCGGTGGGATCGGCCAATTGTTCACTAGGTTAGTCGCGCTGACGCTGCCAATCCCAGTGGCGAAGTCCCAACCGGTTGTGGCGCCGTAAGCGGGGTTGTACGAATTATTCAGAGTAGAAAGAACGCCATTCGTGGCCGAATCCAAGTAACAGTTGTGACTGTCCGTGCAGTTGACATCCATGTCTCCTTGCGTCACATCGTAGAAAACGCAAGTGCTGGCGACACCGTTGCCATTTGACGAGTTGCAACCACTGCCATTCAGGTTGTACTCGCTAGCGGCGAGTTGATAGTAGGTGGGATTAGGATTTCCCTGGCTCTGACCAGTCTTTTGATTTACGAGTGCTTGGATTCCGGCCATGATCGGTGCAGTGAAGGACGTTCCGCCGAACCCCGACCAACCGCTCGGAGCACCCGTGCAGGGCGCTCCGCCATCCGGATCAGACCAACATACTATGTAATAGTGGCCCCAAACCGAGTTTTGGGACGCGAACAGGGAAAGATCGGGAAGGTCGCGCACGCCATCATTGGGATTGCCGAAATTGCTAAGCGCGGACTGCCACGAGGGTTTGGGCCAACCCTGGCACGTACCGCTGACGATTCCGGTACGGGTGGGCGAGCCCGTCGCACAAGCACTGGGGCCGCCACTTCCGGCGGTCGTAGTCAGGAACGATTCCCCTTGAGTGGTGTTGCAAAAGCCGTCTCTGCTGTAAGTTATTCCCGAGCCGCTGTAGTTAGCGAGGAGCAGGCTCGCGCAAGAGTCGTTCCACGGAATTTCCGGGATATAAGATAGTGCCGAACCGTATGTGGCCGTGTTTGTCGAGCTCCAGTAGCTGCTGTTTGTACCGGAGGACGTATCGCTGAAGTCCGTGCCCCCCATGGCTACGTTGTAGGGGGTGGACGCCAAGGCGTTGACACCTATGCCGTGGGTTGCCTTCGATTCTTTGTCGTCACAGTCAGCTGCCCCGCTGTCACCTGCAGAGACAAAAACAGAAGTACCTTCCGAAACGGCTTGCTGATAGGCCGCATTGTACGCCGCATTGGCCGAGGATCCGTTTTCTGCTTCGCACTCACCATAGCTGATGCTTACTAGGGCTGGTGGGCTGTTGGCGTTAATCAAATTTTGCAGGGCAATCAAGCCCCCGAACGTGGTGAATGTGTCCGCACACGAAGCCAGCTGAATCGCTGCGCTGGGTGCGGCAGCACTGGCCCATTCAGCATCGATGATGGCCTCAGAGTCAATGTTCGCAATGACGCCTGGATCGCTGCAGTTATTGGCGCCACTCTGAGGTGCTGGATGGGTCGTTGAAAAGGATCCTGCGTAGGTGGAGAGACCAAATGTTGAGCGGAAGGTGTCCCAGTCCGAAGTGCTGAAAACGTCGGTGTCTTCGATTACGGCGATGGTTTGGCCCTGACCGGAGTAGCCGGCAGTGAAAAGTGGATTCAAGTTGTAGATGGTGGCAAGGTCCGCAGGCACGACAGCGTAGGGGCGGGAACCAGTAGTGTAATTGGCAGGTGGTTTGCGCATTTCATGCATTCCACGGGGCTTGAAGTCATGTAGAGAGACAATACCTACGATCACCGGTGCGAGAGCCTCTGGAATTTGCGGATTGCTCATATTGGCGATATGCGTTATTCCGTTCACATCGAGATTATGAATTTCCGTGTGGAAGGCTTCGCGAACCTGACCTGCCGTGCCCGAAACATCGATCAGCGTTCGACTCGGATAGATCGAGTTCACTGTGAAGCCATGCGACTGAAGCCACTGCGTGATCGCATCGAGGTCTTGCTGCGCTACGCCAAAACTTTGCCCGAATTGCTGGGGCTTGAGCCATTTGTGGAAGTTAGGGGATTTCGGGTCTTGGAGATCGTCGAGGAGTTGTTCGAGGGTACTTTCTTGCTCAGGAGGACGCCGTAACTGCAGGAGCAGATGGGCCAGCGGAAATCCGTCGGCAACCGCCCCGCGATCATTCTCTGTGGTTGCTTCAGGGCGGGTGTTGCCCGGCAGAGGGACTAGCCTTGCTTCGTCAACGCTCCCAGTAATGAGGGCACGAGTGCTGGGAGCGACCGTCTGCCCACACGCGAACGGCGAGATGAATACAATCGCCACGCCAATGAGCCATGCCGCTAATTTCGGTTTTTGGAGATTGAACCGGCGTCCGTTTCGGAAATTCAGTTCGAACGCTTGCAGACGAGACCTGGACGGCGGGGCATCCAATGCCCGAGTGCTGTCCCGAGGAACCGAACATGCGTCCTTGCCATGAGAACTTCGAGGATGCACGGGCGCTCTTGGCTATCCTCAAAAGGGTAAGACTGTTGTAAGGAACGCATTCATTGTTAACCCTATTCCTGGGCTGTGACTGTGACAGCAACCCAGGTTCCCAACGCAGCGCATAATAGTGGTATTTGATGGCCCTAACACGCTGAAAATAAACTGGTTGACATCTTGTTACAAGGATTTTACAGATCGATTAAACTTCAACTGCCAATAGAGGGAAAAACCTTGCAACAATGAAGAATGGACATGCCTCTTCTGGATGGCCCACCGTCAGTCTTAAGTTGAGAGGCCGATAAGCCACGATGGGAACCCGAGTCTTCGGAGTATTGGTTTCCTTTCGCGTAGAGCTCGGAAGAAACGTGGAAAAAGGCTTGCCCCGGCGGCAAGGAGTGGCGTTCCGTTCGCCGAATGGTAAATCCGTGTCCCCGGGGCTGAGATTTCCTATAGGGACGCGAGCATCAATTCGCGACAGAGATCCGGCCTATTTGTGCTGCAAATCTAGCTGTTAGGTGGCGCAGACGGGAACGTCCGAACGGACAGTTTTGGACCAGGGTGTTTGAGCTGGACGGTGTTCACTCCTTTGCGAGACATGAAGCACGGCAGTTCCGAGGATCAGTGATTAACATTCATTGGGCGCGGTTTGAAGTCGTCAAGGGAGACAATGCCTGTGATTGCGGTTCGAGTGCGGCTGGAATTTGTGGATCGCTCATATTGGCAATATGCCTGACGCCCGCGACATCAAGGTAGTGAATCTCGGTCTTGAACGCGTCGTGCACCTGACCAGCGGTGCCCGAGAGGTCGATCGATCTGGGGCCGATTAGATTAATGCTAAATCCCATGGACCGAAGCCACCCGCTAATGGTTCGGACATCCTCGGGCGCAAGACTGAATTCGAGACTGAATTGTTCTGGCGTAAGGAATTTGTGGTAGTTAGGTGAATTGGGATCTTGGATTGCCCGAAGCAACTTATCCAGCTCTTCTTCTTGTTCCATCGGCAGGCGCAATAGAAGTTGCAGGTGTTGCATAGGAAGAGATTCGGGGACCGGTCCACGATCATTGGTGGCATTGGCTTCTCGACATGTGTTGCCGGTGAGTGTGACGCGATTGCCGTCGTTGATAGGTTGAGTGATAAGTCGTCTCGTCGGGTCCCGTCCAGCCCGAGCATTCGCCAGACTGAGTCCGAGAGAGAATATCTGAACAATCCCAAGACAGCGTGCGAACCGAAATGCATCAAGCATATTGGGCGTGTGCGACGTAATTGAGTCGACCTAGGATTTATTCTACGCGAGCCAACAGCCAAGCGCGATGAAACTAGCGTGATCGAAGTGAGCCGCATCAGCTCTTTTCCCGACTGAAACGGTTGGCTTAACCTTTCCACCAGGCCCGCGGCCGACTCAAATAAGCTCGTATCATCCCCTCACGTACAGTGCCGGCCGTCACGGCTGCGCGCTCTAAGCCATAGTTGTCTAGAATTGCCGCTAGGATTACGGCGCCCGATATTAGGAGCGGTACCCTCCGGGGATCGAGATCGTATTTCTTTGCGATCTTACTGGCGGGTTTCCTGAGGAGGTGACGCAAGGCTCGCTCAAGCGCTGCGCGTGTCAGAAGGTGCCGAGGCGTCCCCGCGACATCGCAGACGTGATGTGCAGTTCCTCCACTAAAAGCCGCTGTGCGCACATTCCGGACTGATGGAGCTTTTCGCATCGCGTCGCGGATGGGCACCATGAGCCGGGCAAAGCTCAAAAGTCCGGGAGGGTCGCCTTCAAGTAAAACCGGAAGTCTCGAAGCGCCCACCGGCAGCGAGACGGTCTGACGCGCATTACGGCCTTCGCACAGAGTGATTTCCGTAGATGCACCGCCACTGTCGACAAAAATCTGCTTTCCTGTGGGCCGCAAATCATGGCGGGCCGCTAAAAATCCAAGCTCAATCTCTCGTTTTTTGGAGATTATGCGTACCGGCAGCCCTACAGCTCGGCTGAGGCGGCCCGCGATCGCACTTCGTCGAGGATCGTCTCGGAGTGCTGCGGTTGCGGCAATGAGGATTTCGGAAGCACCAGCGTCACGGGTCTGGCGTACGAAGGACTCTAATGTCCGACGAATGGAAGCCAGTGCATAGTCTGGCAGAGTCCGGTTCCGCTGTTCCAGGATTCCGAGTTCAAGTAGTCGGGATTTCTCCCGAATATGCTTCAGACGATTTCCTCGCTGGCGCTGCACCACAATCATGTGGATCGTGTCGCTCCCGATGTCAATTGCGGCCAGCCGACTATCACTCATAGCGCTACTTTCGTAAGTCCCGTTAACAGCGGGGAATTAGCCTTAACGCGTGCAGCTGATTTTAACAAACGTTGATCTCCTCAAGACGCTAGTCGACTCATGCCGCGAAGCACCTATGTCCACTCAGGCCGCAGGCCGCCCTGCCGTTCAAATAGAGCGTCGTGTAACCCGCCTTGGTCTATGTCACGCAGTTCGAACTGGTAGGAATCGAATTCACGGAACCAGTGCCGGATTCCTCTTGAAATGGATCTCGCGGTGGCATTCCCAACAGAGGGTTATGAGATTTTCTTCAGCATCGTTGCCAAGCTTGCTTCGCGGCGTAATGTGGTGAACTTCCAACCCAGCACGCGAGCCGCACGATTGGCAGCGCCATCCGTCCCGCTCCAAAACTGATCGATGCAATGAAGAATACTCCTTTGGACGAAGGCGGACTCGCGGGCGTTTAGTGTTCACGAAGTGGTGGCCACACTCTCAAGGAATTCCTGTTGTTCTGCAGAAGATAGCAGGCCGAACAACCGATCTAACGCGAGCCGTAGCCCTTTGCTATCGCCACTCTCCAGGTTGGCTCCCGCGAGAAAATCCGCGCATATCATCTTGAGACAATAGCCACGAAATTTATCGCTCCCCAATATTAAGGTGGCTGTCTCTAGGGCCTGCTCAATGACTGGCAGTTGGCTTTTATAAACCTTGAAATAGATGATCTCCCAGGGCTCGGTTTCTTGGCCCGTCAGGTGTTTTTCCACCTCTCGTTTGAACTCTTCCTTGGGCATCTCTGTCGCTTTGTGCAACCAGGTTGCACAGTCGAACCGCTCTCGATCTCTTCGGGCCACCTTCACCAGTTCCGTTGCTTTGCTCCAGCCCACCAGCTTGAGATCAGGCTTAGGAATTTTGGGAAGATGCTCGTGAATAGCCATGAGGTAATACGCCTTGCGTCTTGATTCCGGAAACTTCCTTTCCAAGAATTCGTCGAAAGACTTCAGATTATCCAATCGCCAGTATTGTCCTGCCCGCACCTCACAAAGATAACGACCCAGTTCCACGAAATAGGCATCTCGCGCGCGATCCGAATTCTTCTCCCAAGCCAGAATCTCATCGATCTTCGATAGGACAAGTGAGGCCCTTCTCGAATTGAGCTTTGGCTCCAAGGTAAGCCTTCCGCTAATCCACAAGTTGGTCAAGCCAATCAAGGTCACTAGCTCCAGGACGACGGACGAGCTTCGATTCAATGAGTTGCTGGTTACCTAGACACAACCCCAGTTGCGGGCAGCTGATACAGCCGTTTTGGGGGAAGCGGATGCCGCTGTGCGGCAGGAACTCGCCAGCTTCGATATGGCTGGCTGTGGTCTCGACCATACGGCCGAATTCTTCCCTCTGCTGATCAGTGATAGTGGTCTTCAGGTACTGAATTTCAGAGAATCGCTTCCTAACAAACGCGACTAGTGCCACTTCGGAGATCCCGCTCATCCAGGAGTAGCAGATGAGTTGAGGATCAAGCGAAAGCACTCCGTTGGGTTCTTCTGGATAGCGAGAAGTGGTGGTCTTCCATTCGAGCAAACACGGGTTGCCGTCCAGCTTGCCAATCGCGTCGACGTAGGCGACGAAATCGTTTCCGTTTGGTAGCGAGCGAATCAACTTGATCTGGAGGTTTTGGATTGGGCGGCTAACTTCGATGCGATCGTCTTGTGCCAGCCTCTCAAGGAGCTGAACACCGTGTCGGAACATCCGTTCCCACCTGTCCCCATGGGAATATTCGAGCTGCGCTTCCTGGTATTTTGCCCATTCGGTGAACAGCGCGGCCGTACAGTCCTCCCGCCGGAAGTAAGCCGCGAGTGCCTGTTCAAATGCGCGGCCGAACAGCAACGTTGCCCGGCTATCCTTTTCCTTCCAGCCGTCGAGATAGCGATAGCGATAGCTTCTCGGGCAGCGCAGGTACTGAGCGATCTGGGTATAGCTATAGGTCATTGGCCAGCTTCCTGACGTGTAACGGGAGCAAACTCTTCCCAATCAGCCGCCGGCGCGAATCCATCAAAATTGAGGAAGGAATGACCGTTCAGGACGGTGTGCGAGACGCGAACAATACCTTGCAGCCCAATGAGCGCCTTCTCATCGAGTTCATCTCTACCCAGCAGATCGGTGTTATAGCCGAAATCGCGGAGGAACCAGCTCAGCCTCCAAAGTGCTTTGGTGTGCAGTAGATGCGCCCAGTAAGGAAGTGGCCCAGCTGTTCTTTGGGTTCGAGAACAGACAATCGCACCAGATAAAAAGGTCGGGTTGGATGCCACCGGTAGAACGCTCGATCCACACGGACGAGGAAGACACCCTCAAGCTCATTGGAGCTATTTCTGTTTTCGCGATGCAGGCCCAGAATATGGCGTGTCATGAGCCGACCTCGCGTGGTGCGGCATAGCTGTTGAGCTTGCACAGAAGGGCTGCGCGGTCTTTCGTCGCCCAGTCAGCCAAATTCGTAATGAAGGCTTCAATCTGCTCCCGAGAGGCGTCCCTTAGGTTGGGAGTTCCGCAAGAATCGGCGGCATACGATTTGACGAGGTTGGCATCGAGCTGATGTTGCCGGATCAGAAGGCAGAGACGATCGCGGAGTCGGGTATGACCGTTCTGATGGCCGTTGTTATTTGAAGTGGAAGGGAACTTATGCGGATCGGGCGGCCCGTAAGCCTTCGGTTCCCAGCGAAGCTCTTCGACCGAGCACAGGCCAATGCCGTAGGCCTTCCGAAGAGCTCGATTGACCGCGCGCGTCTCGGCGACTCGCATCTCGGCGCCACGAACGAGGGGAGAGACGTTTGAAGGATCGGCGTCGCCGTAGCCCACAAAACGATGCGACTTGGCGGTCTTGTAGACTGTAGCCTTGAATACCCAGCGATTCGTGGCGGGCTCTGATAATGGGCGTTGTAAGCTCGTTCTAATCCCAGAGCATCGGGCACGCCCAGCAATCCCGAGAAGTCCAGCATGCGTTACGTACCACCTGCCATCCAGCATTTGGAGATCGCCAGCGATTACGGATAATTCGTACCGATTGGTCAGGTCCTTCAGCTGCTCTAGGTGTTCTTGGAAAGCTCGCCCCACGCAGCACGGGCGCGTCTCGCATTTTTTCCGAATGTGTTCTTACCAATTACATCTTTGTCCATCGGGCGCGTCTCCTCTATCTAAATTATAAATCGTAGCAGTCCCAGGTTTGTATAGGTTCGCGGAACTATGTTTTTCCCGGCAATCGACGGCTGCGGGCTCGGTTGGATGATTGACCGGCATTTTCACTCGGTCCGAACGGGAGCGTTCCTCCCAAGTAAAGCGCTTCTTTACCTTTAGCAGTCTGGAGTTTCCATTCGGTTTTGGGTGAGCCAATTCTTTGAGCCGATAGTCGATCGCAGCCACATCATTGAATAAATCGCGGTAGATAAAGTAACGCTTCTCCCAGGTTCGCTTGTGAGCAGCAATCTCTGATTGAAGATCCTTACGCAATTCCAAGAGCTGACCCGCCAAATCGTTGATCTTGCCGTTATATTCGCTGCTCGAAAAGTAGACATATACCTTCTGAACGGCTTCCTCCTTGGCCTGATTGGTGATTCTCAGGATCGCCATCCGGATCAGGCTCTCGCGGAGCGTGTAGCTCACGGGTTCTAAACTAATTGGACTGATCACGAAGACGTCTTTTCCAACGAAGTAGTACTGCCTTATCGCGGGGAACGCATTGGTAACCAGCACAGCGAAATCCGCCTGACGTTGCTGCCGTGCCTTCCTCGCTTGTTCAATGTGGGCCCGCGCAAAGCATTTCACCCTCTTACACTCATATACGATTTTTCCTAACACTCGACCGCGTTCCAAAACAAACTGAATGATGTCTCCTTGTTTTCCCGGATGTTGGAATCTGTCATGGGGGAACAGTTGCTGCAGCTTCTCTAATAATTTTCCTTCCTCTAACAGCCCTTCGATCTGCGGTGTGATACCCCTTTGAATTTGCTCCTTCAATTTCTCGATCTGTTCATTCGCTCCCTGATTTCTTGCAACGACAAGGCGAAGGCTCTTTTCGAGCTGGGCCATCTTGTTTTTTGTTTTACCCAACTCCGCCAGACGGTTCAGGTATTCCCTTTTTTGCTCCGCAATGCCCTGGTCAATACCCCGTCTGACCTCCGCTTTGATCTTGAGCTGGAAGGACCTTTCCACAGCCGCACGTTCCCGTTTAAGGCGTCGGGCGAACTCGCGTTCGCGCTGGGTCGCCTGTTCCTGCAGCAACAGTTCTTTTCGATGCAATTTGGCGCGCTCCGCTTCCGGGTGCCGGATGTGCTCCTGCTTATGCCTCCACAGACCCAGAGCCTGATCGTATTCAGCCTGCGTAAGCGGTTTCTTACAGACGGGACATCTGTAAGTCGCCTTCAAAAGTGATCTGGTCCTACGAGGTTCATGAGTGAGCATCGTTTGGTTCTCTCAGACTTTGCAGGATGCCCTGCGAAAAACCCTATGTGGGCATCCATTGTCATCCACAGGATGACTTAGCAGCCGTGAAATGTCAAGTCCTCGGTGAGGGCGGAAGCTTTTAAAAGGATGGTACAATGCGCGGCGAATGACAAAAGATACGAGACTCACATTTCGGGTTCATTCCGACTTGAAGAAGGATCTTGAGGCTATCGCCGATCGCGAAGGGCGCAGCGTGGCTCAAATCTCCGAAGCGTTCCTAAAGGCCGGGTCGGAAGCCTATCGGAAGAACGGTCCAAAATACCTTCAGCGCTTTCTCTCCCGCCAGAAGAAGGAGTCATCCAAGTAAACTGCGTCGAAGCCCACGGACGCCCACCCGAACCACCCCGCTGTATGCCATAAGTCACACAAATGCAAAGATGGCTGTTCGATTCATCGTGATTTCCGTTTTCATTTCTAAAGCAGGTGGAGCGTACTCCGAATTCCCACCTGCTTGCTCCTTGCAGATGCGGGGGAGCTCTTGTCATTGACCATTGGCTACCTTCGCGGCACAACATACTAAGAGATTAGGGGATTGAGCGGCCGCCGCGATCTCCATGTGGCCGGACGTCGGGATAAATTGGAGAGGTTGGCAAGCGTCAGCGAAGAAGTTCCACTCCCGCCTGCCCAGCGGCGGCACGAAGTCGCTCATCAAGCGAGGCGAGCGGCAGCCTCTCGTACCGCGCCAAGTCCAAGTAAACCGCATCATATGCGGATAATTGGAACGCGCGTGCCGTTACCAAGGCTTGACGAATTGAAACGAAGATACTACTTGTGTCCACTCCTTGGGCCACGATTTGTTCAATGTCTAGCAGCGCTTGATCGATATCTGCGCTGCTCAAAATAGTGCGCCGCTCTGCGACAGCCAGACCGTTGCTCATCTCAAGGTGCCACAGTGCGGGGACGACCGCTCGTCCCCCTTTGATGAGGAGTTGCTTCACGTGGTTGGCATAGGGCGAGACAGAATCATCGAGAAACCAGCGAAGGGCTACAGAAGCATCGAGGACAAAACGCTTCAAATGCGACCCTCCTCGACAAGGTCTTTGATGTTCACGCCGCGGGGAAGCTTGGCACGTTTACGAATACTTTCGATGTCCGCGAAAACATCTTTCAAGCTGGTTTCGGGAGGGGCCGACGTAAGGACAGCTGCCAGTTTCCCACGCCGGGTGATGCCAATCTGTTCGCCTTCCCGGGCACGCTCGACGAGCTCCGAGAGTTTCTGCTTGGCCTCAAACAGCCCCACTGTGTGCATGAAAGGTCTCCATATCCTTCTAGATTACAAGTCTAGATTGATCGTTAAGGGAAGTCAAGGGACGCCCTCTCAGGGTGTGAAGGGTTGGATTTCGGTCGATCCGTGAGCGACTGGTGAGAACCGTCTGGACGAAGTGAGAGTAAATAAGGATGCTGCTCGTTATGGGCACATCGATAAGTGTCCACGAGGAATAGATGGACACTTCGGAGCAGGCCATCCTTGACGAGACACCCAACCCGGTAGCGAGACGGCGGCGATCGGTCGAAGAGAAACGACGAATCGTGGAAGAGACGTTAGAGGCCAGGGCGTCGGTAGCACGCGTAGCGCGGCAGCATGTAGTCAACGCCAATCAGGTTTTTTACTGGCGCAAGAAATATCGCGAAGGACGGCTTGGTAAGAGCCAGTCCAGCAAGCTTCTGCCTGTAACTTTGTCAGAGATCTCCGGGAGTAGATCCGGGCGAGTTGGTTGCGCGTCTTCAACATCCGCTGTGGGGTCTAAGCCACAAAGGTCGCGCGCGTGAAAGCTCGCGCGACCCCTTTACGGCTTACGCCAGTTAAGATCTTAGGCCGGAACGATACGTCGCCTTACAAGAAACAGACCACCAAAACCCATGCCAACCAGAACGAAGATGGGAGGCTCAGGAGCATTTACAGGATCTCCCGCCCCGTTCTGTGCGGTGAGAGCGACAAGCGTATCGACAACCCCTCCGCTGTAATTCGCGTCCGACAAGATCATATTAAGGTTAATTTCGCTAAGAGATCCCGCCGTTACAGTTCCAGGATCGATCAGCGGGTTGAGCGTGACAGCGGCCAGATCAGCACTAAATGAGCTGGTGTATGTGCTGATCCCCAGCCCCTCGCCAGGTGTGCTGGCCAGGAAGGTGCCGCTCAGCAACGTCGTGCCATCGCCGTCAATAGTTATCGTCCCGGTTGAGAACAGAGCGCTACAGGTGACCCCACCACACGAAGTGACACTGCTCGCGGAGGCAGTAATATCCATAGTTCCGCCCGTAATGGCGACCGAGGATCCTCCGTTTATGCTGAAACCGCTGATGTTAGCATCCGATATCGTAAACGTACTGCCATCAAATGTGGCAGATCCGCCAGTGCCGCCAGTAATCTCAATCGAATCAGCAAAACTCGAGATTGGAATCAGCAGCCCGGCAAGCAAGACAGGAATCAACGCCATCCTTATTCGCACTTAGCCTCCCCGCCCTCAGTCGTCTTGTATGGAGCATTTTTGGTACCATTTTTGCCCGCATCTAAGTTGTTTCCTATCAGTGAGAAAAAGAGCAGCTTTTGGGGCGGGGCACGGCTCAGGAACTCGGCGGACGAGATGTTGAAACGACTTGCCGTTTCCGAGCTCGGGTGCTAGAGCAGTGGGCCTGACGAGAGATAAGGCTGCAGCGGGCTGCGGCCAATGTGAGGAAGTTCGCATCTGGTGGCAAGAAGTAGAAGCTCGAACAGGAGAACGGACTGATGATTCGCCTACGCTCACCAAGGCTGGTGGACGTTGCCGCCGTCATTTTTAACGGTGTCAAAGAACGGCAGAGGATTCCATATCCCCGCTCTATGGCCACAATGGCGGAGGCTATTACATGCCGACATACGTGCCGACTATGCGTCTCAGCGTAGCGTCACACCCACGAAGGGCAAGCCGTGCGCCTGCGCGCCCAATGCAAGAGCCTCGTCGTGGGTTGCCATTACGAGATCTACGCGCGTCATCTCTTTCCAAAGCAGAGCTGTCGCAAGGTGAATAGCATCGAAGGTCCCGAGCTCGGTAGGCATCGGCTGCGCGGCTCGATCAAGCACAGCGGCTTCGATGTCCACCACCTCGAGCGAGGCGATAACCGCCAGGACCGTCGCTCGCCGCTTCGCGACCTCCGCGTTCGCAAGGTTCGCCCGCAGTCGCAGGCGGTCCAGGCTGCGCAGACTTTCGGTCCTGACCAGCGCGCTCGACACTCCCCGTTCGATCTGCCGCCATTCGGGTAGAGCGTCCGGCTGGCCAAGCGCAAAACGGAGTAGCACCGACGCGTCCACATAAGCAATTATCGGAGTCCCTGCCTTTCTTCTAGGAGCAGCTTCACGATGTCTACTTTCAACTTCAGAGGCTTGGGTACAGTTATTCTGTTGGGGGCAGGAGCGCCAGGCGCCGGTTCTCGCACGCGCAACGCGAGGCCCTCGTGTACCGGCACGATCTGTGCGACGCGGGTCTGGCGATCCAGAACAGCAATCGTCTCGCCGCGCCGGACCGCGCGGAGATACTCGCTCAAACGCGACTTGAGATTGGCGATTCCCACTCTCTTCATGACCACATTATGACTATAAATGGTCATTTTCGCAATCGTGCCAGACAGATGCAAAGACGTGCCGAATCGCGGATCAGTAAGTCGGCTGGATCGTCCAATGCAGACGACGGAGCGGGGCACCCTCCGAGGGAACTCGGACATCTTTTCAAAAACACTAAAGACGAAACATGGCGCCGTGGCCCTTGTGGCGTGCTTGAATTGGCGGCAGGTCTACGGGTTTTCCCTTCTGTTCGCGTCGTTTATCCCAAAATCCCCTTAGGCATCCGTGAAAGCGTGTGATAGGCTAACAGGGTCGAAGAGAACAGAAAACGAGAGTGTAGGGCACGACGGAGAGACGACTTGAGAGAAGCAAAGTCAGCGTTGATTGAGCAATATCGCAGCCATCCAAAGGACACCGGGTCACCCGAGGTTCAGATCGCATTGCTCAGCGAAAGAATCAACTACCTGACATCGCATCTACGGTCGCACGCGAAAGATCATGCTTCACGCCGCGGCTTGATTATGATGGTAAACAAGCGCAGGCGTTTGCTGGATTATTTGAATCGTCGTGATCCCGATCGGTATCGCGAGATTGTCGAACGATTGAGTCTGCGAAAGTAGCAAGATCTGCTTTCTCGGATAGTTTGGTTCCCTGCTGCGAAGTCGGCGCTCAAAGCCAGTACGTTTCGGTAGCTCTGAGGGTTGTTTGAAATCCGCCGCGTTCGCGCCCCTCGCAACCTCTTCCGTTTCTCTCCGGCACTTGCAATCTACTTAACATTTGCACTCGAGCCGCATGAATGCGGCGAAAGGAATCGAAGTTATGTCGCAACCCGCTCCGCATCAGGTACAAGTTGAAGTTGGCGGCCGCCCGCTGACCTTTGAAACGGGAAAACTGGCCAAACAGGCCAACGGCGCCGTTCTCGTCAAATATGGAGACACCCAGCTTCTTGTCACCGCCTGCATGGATTCGCATCCCAACGACCGCGATTTTTTGCCCCTGACGGTCGACTACCGCGAGTACACCTACTCCGCCGGTAAAATTCCCGGGGGGTTCTTCAAGCGCGAAGGCCGTCCCTCCGAGCGCGAAATCCTCATTTCCCGGCTGATCGATCGTCCCCTCCGCCCCCTCTTTCCCGAGGGTTGGCGCAATGAAACGCAAATCGTCGCTCTGGTCTTGTCCGCCGATAGCGAAAACGATCCCGACGTGATCGCCGTTACCGGCGCTTCCGCCGCAGCGTTTATTTCCGACCTACCCTTTGCCAAGCCGATTGCCGCGGTGCGCGTGGGGTTGCTCGAGGGAAAGTTCGTCGCCAATCCCACCACGGCCGAGCAGAAAAAGAGCCTGCTGAATATCGTCGTCACCGGAAGTGAAGAAGCCATTGTGATGATCGAAGCCGGCGGCCTCGAAGTTTCGGAAGACACCATCGCCGACGCCCTCAGCTTCGGCCACGATCAAATCAAACGCATCATCGCGGCTATACGCCAGTTGCACGATCTCGTCCGGCCAAACAAAGTCGTTGTGCCGCCGCTAAAGTTCAACGAAGAGCTCGCCGGCGATATCGAGCGCCGCCATGGCGCGCGATTGCACGATGCCCTGGACACTGCGAAGTATCCCAAGAAGGAGAGTTACCGCCGCGTGGAGGAAGTGCTGGCGGAGATCCTTGCCGGCATCCCGGAAGAGGACGAGGACTTACAAAAGCAGGCGAAGCAGGCCTTCGAACGCCTGCGCGAAAAGATCTTCCGCGAAGACGTCCTTCGGCACCACCGCCGCCCCGATGGGCGGGCATTCGACCAGATTCGGGCGATCTCCTGCGAAGTGGGATTGCTGCCGCGCGTTCACGGGTCGGCCCTCTTCACCCGCGGTGAGACCCAGGCCTTAGCAACCCTTACCCTCGGAACCAAGGAAGACATGCAGCGTCTCGATCTGCTCTTCGAGGACGAAGCCTTCAAGCGCTTTATGCTGCACTACAACTTCCCGCCGTTCTCGGTGGGCGAGGTGAAATTCCTGCGCGGGCCGGGCCGGCGCGAAATTGGCCACGGAGCTTTGGCCGAGCGGGCGCTCATGAATCTCCTTCCTCCGGAAGACGATTTTCCTTACGCCATGCGGCTGGTTTCAGACATTTTGGAGTCCAATGGATCCTCCTCTATGGCCACGGTCTGCGGTGGTTCGCTAGCGCTGATGGATGCGGGCGTGCCCCTGCGCTCGGCATGCGCGGGAATCGCTATGGGGCTGGTCATCGAGGGCGAAAAAGCCGCCGTGCTGACCGATATTGCCGGTGCGGAAGACCACTACGGCGATATGGATTTCAAGGTCGCGGGGACGCGAGCCGGCGTTACCGCCCTGCAGATGGATATTAAGGTCGGAGGCGTGAGCGTAGCCTTGATGCGGCAGGCCCTCGAGCAAGCCCGCAAAGCGCGTTTCGAGATCCTCGACATTATGGATCGCACGCTCACCGAACATCGCGGGACGATGTCGCCCTACGCGCCTCGTCTTTTCCAGTTGACCATTCCTACCGACAAGATTCGAGACCTCATTGGTCCCGGCGGGAAGAAGATCCGTTCCATCATCGAGGCCACCGGCGTGAAGATCGACGTCATGGACGACGGCAAAGTGCACGTCTTCGCTTCTGACGGAGAATCCGCGGAATCGGCCCTGAAAATGATCCGCGAAGTGACGGCCACGGCCGAGGTCGGCAAAACGTATCTCGGAAAGGTCGTTCGCTTGGCGGATTTCGGCGCCTTCGTGGAGATCTTTCCGGGCACCGATGGCCTGCTGCACATCAGCGAAATCTCGGAGCAACGCATCCGCGATGTGCGCGACGAACTGAAACTCGGCGATCAGGTGCTCGTGAAGGTCCTGGCAATCGAGGGGAACAAGATTCGTCTCTCGCGCAAAGCCATCCTCCGCGAACAACGCGACAAGCAGAAGCGCGAAGCCGGCGCCTAGTAGCCCTCACGACGATCCAGGTTGTTAAAAAAGATGTAAAAAAAGGGAGGCAAATTGCCTCCTTTTTTTTTGGTGGCAAATTCGCTGCGGGCTAGCGAACCCGCTCGATACTCGCGCCCAGCCCGCTCAGTTTTTCTTCAATGCGTTCGTAGCCCCGGTCGATGTGGTAGACGCGGTCCACGTAACTTTCCCCTTGCGCCACTAACGCCGCGAGCACCAAGGAGGCGCTCGCGCGCAAATCGGAGGCGATCACCGAGCTGCCCTGCAGCGCCGTCGGCCCGCGCACGATGGCCTTGCGGCCGTCGATCGAAATATTCGCCCCCATGCGTATCATTTCGCTGGCGTGCATGAAGCGGTTCTCGAAGATCGTCTCGGTAATCACGGAAGCTCCGTCGGCTTGCGTCGCCAGGGCCATGAACTGAGCCTGCATGTCCGTGGGAAAGCCGGGATACTCCTCCGTCCTCACGTCCGCGGCAATCAATTTCCGGGCGCCGCAAACCCGCAGCGCTTGCTCGCCCTCCGGCTGAATATCGACTCCTGTTTCGCGCAGCTTGGCGATAATGGACGCAAGGTGCTGCGGCGCGCAGGCCGTGACCTCGACAGCCCCTCCGGTTATCGCACCCGCCACCAGGAATGTACCCGCCTCGATGCGATCGGGAATGATGGTGTGGCTCCCTCCGCCTAGTTCGGTAACGCCCTGCACGCGCAGCGACGACGTTCCGCAGCCTTCGATTCGCGCGCCCATTTTCGTGAGCAGGTCAATCAGGTCGTCGACCTCCGGCTCGCGCGCCGCGTTTTCGATGACGGTTTCGCCGGAAGCCAGCGCCGCGGCCATGAGTATGTTCTCCGTGCCGGTGACCGTTATTTTTTCAAACACAACGTGCCCGCCGGGCAATCGCCCGCCGCGAGGCGCTCTCGCCGCAACGTAGCCGTGCTCGGTCGAAATCTCCGCGCCCATCTGATCGAGCGCCTTCAAGTGCAAATCGACGGGCCGCGCGCCGATGGCGCACCCTCCCGGAAGCGAGACGCGCGCGTAGCCCAGCCGGCCCACAAGCGGCCCCAGCGTCAGAATGGACGCGCGCATGGTGCGCACCAGCTCATACGGCGCTTCGGCATCCGAAATCTCGCGCGCCTGAATCGTCAGATCGGTAGGCGGCACGTCCGGCATTTCCACCAGCGCATTCATGTGCGCCAAAAGCCGCGCCATGGTGATGATGTCGCGCACCCGAGGAATATTTTGCAGGTGCACCGGCTCGGAGGTGAGCAGCGCCGCGGCCATGGCCGGAAGAGCCGAATTCTTCGCGCCGCTGATGCGCACCGTGCCTTGCAGGCGATTTCCGCCTTCGATGCGGAAGCGGTCCATTATTCTTTCCGCCGCCTCGCGTTAGTCTTGGCGCCGCGGTTTCTTGCGCTTTCCTGGGCAAAATGCGTCGCCAGCGCGCGGCGCAAGTTGCCCGCGCTCTGCTTCAGCCGATGCCCCGCTTCCGCCGCGGATTCGCCGGTTTCCAGCATGAGCAGCGCAACGCGGAGATTGCGGGATCGCGCCAGCGCGCGCTTGGCGTCCGCCGAGCTTGCGCCGGTGGCCTCTTCCAGAATGCGCAGGCCTCGTCTTCGCAGTTTCTCGTTGCTCATGCTGAGGCTCACCATCCAGTTATTGTAAACGCGCCCGAGCCGGATCATCGCCGCCGTGCTGAGCATGTTCAGTATCAGTTTCTGCGCGGTTCCAGCCTTCATGCGCGTCGAGCCGGCAATCACTTCCGGGCCAGTCCGCGGCGCAATCGTGATCTTGGCGATTCGCGCGGCGGGCGATGTTCGATTCGATGTCACTGCCACAGTCATTGCCCCGCGCTTGCGAGCGTATCGCAATGCGCCCAGCACGTAGGGCGTGCCGCCGCTGGCCGTCACCCCAACCACCACGTCTCGCGCGCTAACTTCTCGGCCAGCCAGGTCCCTGCTGCCTTGCACGAGCGAATCTTCCTGATCTTCCGATGCTCGAGTCATGGCCCGCCGTCCGCCCGCAATTACGGCCTGCACGAGCGATGAAGGAACGCCGAACGTCGGCGGACATTCGGCCGCATCGAGCGCGGCCAGGCGGCCGCTGGTGCCCGCGCCAACGTAGATGAGCCGTCCGCCCCGCTCGACCGCCTGCACAATAACGGTGACCGCCCGCGTGATAGCCCCGATTTCTTTTGCTACCGCCCGTGCCACGGTCTGATCTTCGCGATTGATCGTTTGTAATAATTCACGCGTGGTTAGTTGATCGAGCCTTCGCGAGCGCGGATTGCGCCGCTCCGTGGCTGCCACGTTGTGAGAGGAAGGTTTCACCTCGCCGATTCTTGGTTGCTGGCGGGCGCCAGCGCCAGGCGCTCGACAATGGCGTTATGAACCGCCGGTTGCACGCGGCGGATCAGATCGTCTTCATGATTGGCATGCACGCGAGCCGCGTTGGTCAGCAATACCACGAAAAGCTCCTTTGCCGGATCGATCCATATCGACGTGCCGGTGAATCCGGTGTGCCCAATGCTCTGCTTCGAAAAATATTGTCCGCTAGAAGACCGCTCTGTGGGCACATTCCAGCCCAACGTGCGCGTATTTGCGGCCAGCCGATTCGCCGACGTGAATTCCGCCACGGTCTTGCGATACAAGATGCGCTGATGCGCATAGATGCCGCCGTTCAGCAGCATCTGGCAGAAGATGGCCAAATCCGGGCCGGTGGAGAACATTCCCGCGTGTCCCGCCACTCCGCCCATTGCCCATGCGTTTTCGTCGTGCACCTCGCCGTGCGCGAGCTGCTTGCGCGCCCCAGATCGTTCAGTGGACGCAATTCGCGCGCGGAGAGACTTGGGCGGGCGAAACATTGTGTTCGTCATGCCCACCGGCGCAAAAATGAGCTCCCTAGCCAATTCATCGAGGCCACGGCCCGTGAGACTCTCGATGATGGCTCCGAGCAGGATAAATCCAATATCGGAGTAGATCGTTTTTGAGCCGGGCTCGTAGGTCAGCGGTTGCGCGGCCGCACGTGCAAGAATCTCCGTCCGGCCTTTCGACTTCAGGAAATAGTCCTCATGGGCGGGAAGTCCCGAGGCATGAGCCAGCAGGTGCGCGACGGTCACCTGCGCCCGCTGTTCGGCATTTGCCCCGCGCGTCCATTCCGGCAAGTAACGGCCGACCGGCGCACTGATGTCGAGTTGCCCTTGTTCGTAAAGCATCGCCGCCAGCGTCGTGGTAACCACGGGCTTGGTCAGCGAAGCCGTATCGTAAATCGTCTCTGCATCCACCTTCGCGGCGCCCGCGACGTGACTGAGTTTTCCGCAGGCATGAACGGCCAGCCGCCCTCGATGCCCCACCGCAAGCACGCCGCCCGGGAATGCGCCTTCCGCGACGCCTTGCTCCAGCAATTTCACCGCCGGTCCGATTTTGCCCCACATCTCCGCGTTTGCTGCCTCGAGCTTCATCGGATTGGCCGCAACATCGATTCCCTCGCCAATGCGCGCCGCGCCGGGCACGCTGACGGGAATGCGGCCCCCGATGGGCGTCTGGCCGAAGATCGCCCGCGCTGCCGCTTTTTGCGCGACGTCTGCACTGCTGAAAACGCCTACCCACGTTTTCGCCTCGGGAAAATTCTTGATCACGTATGGGCTGCCGAAGCACGCCACGATCGCGGGCGTCTCCGCCGCCAACACGCGGTGCACCACCGCCGCCTGTTCCTCCGGCAGGGCCACGCTTCCTTTGCGGTCGGCCACGCGAACGAAAAGCCCCAGAATCACGGCATCGTACGATCGCAGCGAAGCCACGTCGAAATTGCCGATCGGCGCGAACCGAGTATCGAAGCGTAAACCCTGCAGCGACTCCACGTGCCGGCGAAGTTCAGCTTCCAATGCCCGTCCGGGATAGGGATCGGGATCGCCCGCGATACTAATGACCAACAGCTTCAGCGGGCGCGCCGCGTCTAACGGCAGAATACGTTGCATATCACGCAAAGCCGTGACACCGCGACTGGCGATGTCGTCGGCGGCTCGCTCGAACTCCGCGCGCGCCAGCAATCTCGGCAAAGCCTCGACATCGATGAATCGCTTCTGATGCAGTCCCACCCGCGCCTTCGCTCGAAGCACCCGGGCCACCGATTGATCGATTCGCTCCATCGGCAGGCGTCCCGACTTTGCGGCGTCCCTCAGAGCTGCCAGCGCCGCGTCCGGCGCGCCAGCCTGCAAAAGCAAATCCGCGCCGGCGAGAATGGCCTGCACGGAAGCTTCGCCGAGCGCGTAGTGCCGCGCGACGCCTCCCATGTCGAGCGAGTCGGTGACCACTAAGCCCTCGAACCCCATTTTGCCGCGCAGCAACTCGCCCAAAATCGATTGCGAGAGCGTCGCCGGCTTTCCCGGATCGTCTTCGAGCGCCGGAACGGCGAGATGCCCAGTCATCACCGTGCTTACACCCGAGGCGAATGCCGCTCGGAAGGGCACAAGCTCTACCTTATCGAGTTGCGCGCGATCGCCGGTCACAGTAGGAAGGTCAAGATGCGAGTCAATTACAGTGTCGCCATGCCCAGGAAAATGCTTGGCGGTCGCGAGCCCGCCGTTCTCTTCCACCCCGCGCACATAAGCTTCTACGAACGCGCCCACGCGCCGTGGATCTTCGCCAAACGATCGCACGTTGATGATGGGGTTATCGGGGTTGCTGTTGACGTCCGCCACGGGCCCGAAAATCCAGTGCACGCCCACGGCCCGCGCCTCGTTCGCGGTAATGCGTCCAACCGTGTACGCATCCTGCGAACGCCCTGCCGCGGCCACAGCCATCATGTGCGGAAAGGATGTGCCCTCCTCCAGCCGCATCGCTGTGCCGCGCTCGAAATCGGCCGCGAATAGCAACGGAATCCGCGCGCTCTTCTGGAGAATATTAATCATCGCCGCCGTTGCATAAGGCTGCCCGCGTTCGATTCCAAAGGCTCCTATGCGTGTGGCCAGCATGAATCCGCCGGCGTGATTTTCCTCGATGGCGCGCTGCAACTCCCGATATTCCACGCTTTCGCGGGAGATGAAGTCTCCATGGAACGAAAGCATTACGAGTTGCCCGAGCTTTTCCTCGAGGCTCATCATTGCCAGCGTTCGCTGGACCCATCGCTCGGCTTCGGAGCGGCGAGGAGAGACCTTGCGAGTCCCGGAACGCGGCTTTGGCGGTCGGCGAGAGGGCGACATCAGCGGGTAAGCAGAAATAAGGAAGCGCTAAGGCGAATCATGAACGAGTTAGCGGCCGATTTTGTTTGCGGCATGCGCGGATTGCGGCGAAAGTGATGAGCTCGGCTCAGACTTTCGCGTCCCAGCAAAAGTATATCGCCGCGCTCGCTAGGCCTACAATAAAAGCGCCAAGCGCCCGCGCTGAACTGATAAGCTCCTCTCTGGATGGAACTCTGAATGACCCGCCCAAAAATCTGGCTCTCCTGGAGCAGCGGTAAGGATAGCGCCTGGACTCTGCACAAGCTGCGGACCTCTGGCGAATTCGAGGTCACCGCTTTACTGACTACGATCAACCAGGACGCCAGCCGCGTGGCCATGCATGCCGTTCGCGAAGAGTTACTCGAAGAACAGGCTCGCGCCGCCGGAGTGCCTCTGGTAAAGGTGCCCATTCCGGCGCGCTGTTCGAATCTGGTTTACGAAGCCGCGATGGCCGCGGCGGTAGCCCAGGCTCGCGCCGAGGGCGTCCTTCATATGGCTTTCGGCGATCTGTTCCTGGAGGATATTCGCCGCTATCGTGAAGAAAAACTAAGCGCCGTTGGCATCACGCCGGTCTTTCCGATTTGGGGTTTGCCCACCGCCGCACTGGCTCGTGAGATGGTGGCCGCGGGCCTGCGCGCCTATCTGACCTGCGTTGATCCCAGGAAGCTCGACCGCAGCTTCGCCGGCCGTCTTTTCGATCGCCAATTGCTTGACGACCTTCCCGCCTCGATAGACCCCTGCGGCGAAAACGGAGAATTCCACTCTTTTGCATTTGCCGGACCCATGTTCTCCCATCCAGTGGCAGCCAAAAGCGGCCAAATCGTGGAACGCGATGGCTTCGTTTTTGCCGACGTGCTCTGCGAAAGCGCTGCCCCTTCCCTGCCCTGACTCCACCCCTCTCCTTCTTGTGCCGCATCGAATGCAGGACTAGACTTCCGCTACCATGCGCATTGTTTCCCTTCTTCCCGCCGCCACCGAAATCCTCTACGCCATCGGCGCGGGCGATTCCGTAGTCGGCGTCACGCATGAGTGCGATTTCCCGGCCGAAGTCGCCACCAAGCCTTCGCTCATTCGCCCGCGCATTGACGTGGCTGCGGTTCCAGCCGAAATCGATCGCCAGGTGCGGGAACTCATCGGCCGCCATGAAAGCATTTACAGCCTCGATGCGGAACTGCTCCTGCGGCTCGATCCCGATCTCATCGTCACCCAGGATCTCTGCCATGTGTGTGCCGCCTCCTCCGACGATCTGGCCGCCGCCGTCTCGCGCTTTCCCGCCAGCCGCACGCCGCGGGTAGTTAGCTTCACGCCGCGCACCCTCCACGAAGTGTGGCAGGGGATTCGCGATATCGCGGAGGCCGCCGATCGCTCTTCAGAAGGAGAAGCGCTGGCGGGATGGCTGGCCCTGGAAGTGTCCACCGTGAGCGAGGCCGTGCGAGAATCCACGCCACGCCCGCGCGTCCTCTGCCTGGAATGGTTCGATCCTCCCTATGCCGGCGGACATTGGGTTCCGGAGATGGTGCGGCTCGCCGGTGGCATCGATGTGATCGGCCGTGAGGGCGAGCCATCCTTTTCCATGGACTGGCAAGACGTGCTCTCCGCCCGGCCCGAAATCGTTGTGCTGATGTCCTGCGGCTACAACCTCGAACGGAATATTGATGTCTGGCGTTCCACCAAGCTGCCGCCCGGCTGGCATCAGATTCCCGCGGTCCAGAACGATCGCATTTACGCCGTCGACGCGAACTCATATTTCTCGCGTCCCGGCCCTCGGCTCAGCGAAGGCGTCGCTTTGCTTGCCACCATCTTGCATCCCACCCGCCTCGGCGCCACGAACGCGCAGCGCGGCGATTCCGTGCGGCACATCCAATCCCAAAGCCGCGGCGAAAACCTGCCCGCGGCCGAATCTTCTCCTTCGCTGAATTTTGAGTCCTAAGCGTCCGCCTAACAAACAGAGCCCACTGGTTGGCTCGACTTCAACTCCGTTTTCTTTCGCCGCATAAAAATGATATTCATTTGTCCTATAGGAGTACGCAATGAAAACGCTGTTGAAAATATTGGGAGCAATAGTTGTCTGCTTGATCCTGTTCCTGGCCATCGCGCGCATAACAGGTTTTGGACCTCACGACAGAACCCCGGGTCTATGGCTCAAGGGAAATCTAGCGACCACTCCCGTCGCCGATTGGTCTTTCACCGATCAGATCCCCACGGTCACGATTCAAACGCAGTCTTGGTACCTGCTGCCCCATTCGGTACACGTCGATTGCATGTCTTACAACGGGCAGCTTTACCTCTCGTCGGTTTATCCCCAGGGCACTTCGAGAACCTGGAACGATAATGCGCTGCGCGATCCGCACGTGCGCATAAAAATTGGGAACGACTTGTATGATCGAACGCTCTTCCTGGTCACCGATCCGGATGAGCAGCAGCATGCGCTCGAAGCCAAGTCGAAAAAATACCCTGAGCTGAAGGTTCGGCCGAATTCGACGATTCACGTCTTTCGTGTCCTCGGCTAATCACCATCGCGAGGAAGAAAAAAAAGGACCGGCATGAAAGTAGTCGTCACCGGCGCCAATAGCGCCGTCGGGCAGGCCGTTCTGCGATGCGGATCCCCACAAGGGGCCGCACCCGTCACGTTTGTGGCCGCTGTCCGCTCCCAGCGCGCCGCCGACCAGATCCGCTCGCAGCTAAGGAGTCCGAACGAAGTGATCCATATCTCCTATGACGATCCCGGCATTCTCGATGCGGCATTCGACGGCGCCTTCGCGGTCATCCATCTTCCGGGAATTCTCTTTGAGCGGCCGGACTCCACCTATGAGCAGGCCAACGTGGCGTCCACTCGTAGTGTTGTTGAATCCGCGAAGCGAGTGGCCGTGCGGAAGATCGTTCTAGTCAGCGCGACCGGCGCCGACGAAGCCTCTCGCAACCGCTACTATCGCACTAAGGGTGAGGCCGAAGCACTGGTGCGCGTTTCGGGCCTGCCTTACACCGTGCTGCGCGCGCCGCTTCTACTTGGGCCCAGCACCGCCGGTGCCGCCGCGCTCCAGCGCAACCTCAGCGGTGGAAAGGCCAAGCTGATCGGTGGCGGCCGCCATCTTCAGCAGCCTTTGCACGTGGACGACCTCGCGCGGGCTGCCCTGGCTTCTGCCACGCAGGAGCCGGTCGCCAGGAATCTCACTTTGGACCTGGTTGGTCCGGTCTCGTTGCCGGAGCGCGAGCTCGTGGAGAGAGCCGCCCGCCTGCTCGGCCGGAACGTCCGCATCGGCTCGATTCCGAAGAATTTGCTCGCCCTCGTGCTGGCCATTCGCCAGCGGTTCGGCAAGGCGGGATTTTCCCGCGACGTACTCGAGGTGATCACTGCCGATACTCACTTGGACCCCCAGCCCGCTGCGTGTAAGCTGGGTATCCAGCTCACCGGAATTGACGAGATGATTCAAGCCAGTTTAGGTTCAACTTAGGCCGAGGCTCACAGAGCAAGCGCACAAAGAAGGTTCAGGAAATGAACGAAAGCATCCCGGCGGCGGCCAGCATTCCCGCCACCGCAGCCCCCAGAAAAGCCAAGCTCTGGCAGCGACTTTTGCCGTTCCTGATCACCGCGGGTTGCTTCGCCTACCTCTACGAACGCCTCAGCCGTGGCGCCGCTGCCGAGGGCAGCCGCTTGCTTCCTTATCTCCTCAAAAGTTTCGAGAACGTCAGCTGGCCTCGCTGGCTCGCTTTGATGATTCCGTATTGCTTCCTTTATCTACTGCTCGATAGCGTGGTGGTTTGGAGTGTAATCAATTGGTTCAACACCAAAATCCGCTACGCAGATATTTTGCCCATTCGCGCCAGCGCTTACATTCTTTCGCTGGTGAACGAGCAAGTCAGCAAAGGCGCCATCGCTCTCTATCTCAATCGCCGCGATGGCGTGCCCGGGTGGGAAGTCGGTTCGAGCATGCTCTTCTTGATGTTTTGTGAATATTACAGCCTGATCCTCTGGGGAACGATCGGCGTGAGCTTGCGCTGGGGCACCATCCAGCCCGTCTTTCACGCAATTCCCTGGATCGCCCTGGGCTCCGTCCTTTTCTTCGTGCTCTTTTATCTCTTCTTCCGCGGCGCAATCGGCTCGGGGATCGCTTTGCGCGATCGCCCCATCCTGCGCGCCTTCCGCTTAGCGAAGGTCTGGCACTACGCCGCCGTGATCTTGCTGCGCGCCCCGCTGGTGATCGCCGGCGTCATCGTCTACACGCTGGCCCTGCGGCTCTTTGGAGGCTCTGTAAGTTTCAGCGAGATGCTGGGCTATCTCCCCGTAATTTTCTTTGGCGCGGCCATGCCGGGTCCCATGCACTCGGTGGCCATCCTTTTCTGGGTATTGCTCTTTCCGGACCGCCCCGGCCAGATGACCGCCTTCGGCTTCGTCATGCACAATTTCTTTGTCTTGTTTAACGCCGGCGTCGGCCTGCTATTTTTGCGGCGAGCCACTCGCGAGGTTTTCGGGTAGCTCCCTCCTGAACATCATGGCGCGCTGTCCCATGGATACCAGCGTGCTCAGAACCAGCCCCCACACCAGAATCGTCAGCAATGGTTGCAAGAAGCGCGCGCCCAGCCGGATCAGGATGTCCACCACCGGCGGGACGAAGTACAGCATGCCGTTGTAACGGCCGAGTTTGCTCCCGCGCAGCTTGCTTTGCCGGTGAATCCAGTAAGAGTCGATCACGTACTGCGCAAACGCCGCCGTGATGCAGACCGGCAGGACCCAGGGAAACACGCCGCGATATGCGCCAGCAAATATGCCGCTGGTAACGAAAAGAAAATCGCTGCTGTGATCGAACGTCCCACTCAATGCCGTGACCGTGCCCCGACGCCGCGCAATCGGCCCGTCCAGAAAATCCGTTGATAGCGCCACCACCCACGCGATCAAAGCGAACACTGCCGAACGCTCGTCTCCCCGCGCCATGAAAAATGCAAACGGGGCCACCAGGAGCAGCCGAATAGCGGTGAGTGTGTTAGCCACCGGCGATAATTCTATGGCCAATCAGGCCGCGTTGACACGACCGGAGCGCAAGCATATGCTTTTTCATGGAATTAGGTTGCAGTTAGGATTTCCGCCCAAGGCTCCCTATGCCGGATGTCGCGGTTCCTTACCATGTGGACCTCGCCCTCGACGCCGCTCTTGACGCCGGGTTAAAGGGCCGCGGCCTATCCCGCCCCGTATCCCGCGACGACGCGCTGTCCTTGATAAACGACGCGCCCTTGCCTGCTTTACTTCAGGCCGCCGCCACCGTTCGCGACCGCGTCAAAGGCCCTTCAGTTAGCTACTCCAGAAAGGTTTTCATTCCGCTCACGCACCTTTGCCGCGACTATTGCGGCTATTGCACCTTCCGCGCCGATCCCCAGGCCGGTGTGCAGCCCTACATGACGCCCTACGAAGTGCTGGCCGTCGCGGAAGCGGGCCGCCGTGCCGGATGCAAGGAAGCTTTGTTCAGTCTGGGCGATCAGCCGGAGCGGATCTTCCCCGAAGCAAAAGAGTTTCTAAAGTCTTTGGGATTCGAGCATACGCTCGAATATCTTGCCGCCATGTGTGCCCTGGTGCTGGAAAAAACCGGACTCCTTCCCCATTCCAATCCGGGGCTGATGGGCGCCGACGATCTTCGCCGCCTCCGGGAGACCAACGTCAGCGTGGGGCTGATGCTCGAGAGCGCGAGTCCGCGGTTGGGCCGCCCCGGCGGCCCGCATTGGCGAGCGCCGGACAAAGTCCCCTCGCTCCGCCTGCGGACCATCGAAGATGCCGGCCGATTATCCATGGCCTTCACCACGGGCATCTTGATCGGGATCGGCGAGACTCCCGAGGAACGCGTCGATGCCCTGCTGGCAATCCGCGCCGCGCATGAAAAGTACGGCCACGTTCAGGAAGTGATCGTCCAGCCGTTTCGGGCCAAGCCGGACATTCGCATGGCTCAGGCGCCGGAGCCTTCCAAGGACGATTTGCAGCGCACCATTGCCGTGGCCCGCTTGATTCTCGGCGGGGCGATGAATCTTCAGTCCCCGCCCAACCTGCTCTCCGAGGACTATCCCGATTTGCTGAAAGCGGGCATTAATGATTGGGGCGGGATCTCCCCAGTCACCAAAGATTTCATCAATCCCGAAGCCGCCTGGCCCCAGATCTCTTCGCTCGCGGCCAGGACTGCTTCCGCCGGATTTGTATTGCGCGAGCGCCTGGCAATCTATCCGGAATTTTCATCGCGTCCCGAGTTCGTGGCCGCGCGTCTCCAGCCGCATCTTCGCAAGCTCCGGGGCGAAGTCGGTTTTGCTCGAGGGGAGTCATGACCAATGCTGAAACCCATACATCCTGAATGGAGAGAAATCCCCTGGGATCGCGCCCTTAAGGCGGCGACACCGAATGTCGCCAGCCTCCTCGAGAATGCGCTTGCCGGGAAGGACCTCGATTTCGAGCAGGGGCTCACCCTGGCCACAGTCGAGGGGAACGATCTCCTGGCTCTGGTAAAAGTCGCCGACGAACTGCGCCGGCGCGCGGTCGGCGACAAAATCACTTACGTGGTGAACAGAAATTTGAATTTCACCAACGTCTGCATCGTGGGCTGTGCTTTTTGCGGATTCAGTCGCTCGCCTGATGCGCCGGATGCTTATTTTCATTCCACGGATACGCTGCTGGCCAAATCGCTCGAGGCCGTCGAGTGCGGTGCCACCGAGGTGTGCATTCAAGGCGGTCTCCCGAAAGATTTGAACGGAAATTACTACGTCGAACTTCTTCGCGCCATCAAAGCCCGCATGCCTGAACTTCATGTGCATGCTTTTTCGCCTATGGAAATCACTTATGGCGTCGAAAAGACGCGCCTGCCGCTGCGCGACTATCTGCTGATGCTGAGGGAAGCCGGCCTGGGCAGCATTCCGGGAACGGCCGCGGAAGTTCTCGACGATAAAGTTCGCCGATCGCTGAGCCCCAATAAGTTGAAAGTACGGCAGTGGATCGATGTGATCCGCACGGCGCACGGCCTTGGCATTCCCTCCACCTCCACCATCATGTATGGCCATACCGAGCTTCCCGAACATTGGGTCAGGCATATTCTTTTGCTGCGCGAAATTCAAAAAGAAACCCGCGGATTCACCGAATTTGTTCCCTTGGGGTTCATCCATTCCCAGACCAAGCTGTTCCAGATTGGCGGCGCGCGTGCCGGCCGTTCGGAGCGCGAGGACCTGATTATTCATGCCCTCGCCCGCGTCCTCCTGCACGGCTATATCTCCAACATTCAAGTCTCCTGGGTCAAACTCGGCTTCCAGCAGTCCTTGGATTGTCTCGACGCGGGAGCCAACGATTTTGGCGGCACGTTGATGGAGGAAAGCATCTCGAAGGCCGCGGGAGCCAATTTCGGCGAGTATGTCTCGCCCGGCGAGTTCCGCGCCATGATCCGAAGCATCGGGCGCGTTCCCGCTGAGCGTTCCACCACATATAAGATCCGCAAAGTCTTCGAGCAGGCAGACGCCGAGGAGCGCCTTCCGCTCGAGCGTATGCCCGCGTTCGCCACCGGCATGGACCATGCGCCCGTGACGGCGACCGGCTACTAATGAATGGGATCGCGCTGAAACAGCTTGTTTGAGGGACTCGAAGTCGACACGATTGTCTCTATATCTATGGATGCTATGTACGGGCAATTTCAGGCTATAATACCGCCCAGTTTTAGGGAGCCCTCGGTACCCGATCATTCCAGGACTTATGGGCCAGGATTTGAAGGCCAAGACAACGGCTCTTGAGAAGGAGATACCACCCATGAAGAAATCCGATAAGAGAGTGGTTGATCGTCGCAAGTTTCTAAAAGGCGCGGCTGTCGGCGGTATGGCCACATTGGTTGCGAGCACCGGCACATTGCGCGCTCAGCAAACGATAGAGGCGAAGGCTTCGATCCCGCCCGTGCCGCCCCGGGAAGCGGATCCCCCCAGCGAAGTCAGCATGTTGACGGTCGATCGCTCCGGCTCCGACTTCATGGTCGACGTCATCAAAACTCTCGGCTTCGAGTACGTGGCCTCCAATCCGGGCTCCAGTTTTCGCGGCATTCACGAGTCGCTGATCAACTACGGCGGCAACAAAAACCCCGAGTTCATCACCTGTTGCCACGAAGAGTCCTCAGTCGCCTTGGCCCAAGGCTACGCGATGGTCGAAGGCAAGCCGATCCTCGTCCTGGCCCACAGCACCGTGGGCTTGCAGCACGCATCGATGGGTATCTACAACGCCTGGGCCGGCAGGGCGCCCGTCTTCATCATGATCGGCAACACCCTCGACGCCGCCGAGCGGCGCCCCGGCGTGGAGTGGTACCACAGCGCCCAGGATGCGGCGGCCATGGTCCGCGAGTACACCAAATGGGACGACACCCCCATCTCGCTTCCTCATTTCGCGGAGTCCACTGTGCGCGCCTACAGGATCGCCATGACTCCTCCCAGAGAGCCGGTGGTCATCGTGATCGATAGCGCCCTGCAAGAGGCGCCCATCGCCAATAACGCCTCGCTGCGCATACCCAAGCTCACCCTGGATGCGCCTCCGCAAGGAGATTCCGGCTCGGTCATGGAAGCTGCCAAGCTCCTGGTCGCGGCGCAAAATCCGGTGGTAGTTGCGGGACACGTGATTCACTCCGAGCAGGGCATGCGAGACCTCATCGCCTTCGCCGAAGCGCTTCAGGCGCCGGTGATCGATCAGGGAGGAAACCTGCCTTCTCGCCATCCGCTCGTTCAGTTGGGCGGCCGTGCGCTGATCGGGGACGCGGATGTAATCCTCGGTCTCGAGCTGGACGATTTCTGGGGCTTGGTTCACTCCTACCGCGACCAACTCCATCGCAGTTCGCAAACTCTCACCCGCGGAAATGCCAAGCTGATCAGCATCAGTGCGCTCGATCTGTACACCAAGAGCAATTACCAGGATTTCGAGCGCTTCCAGGAAGTCGATATCGCCATGGCCGCGGACCCCGAGGCCACCCTTCCTGCTTTAACCGAAGCCATCAAGCAGTTGACCACCGACGATCGCAAGCGCGCTTTCCAGGATCGCGCGGCGAAGATCACCGCGGCCAACCAAAAAGCTGTGGAGCGCGCCCGCGTCGATGCCACTTACGGTTGGGATGCCAGCCCCATCAGCACGGCGCGGCTTTCCGCCGAAGTCTGGAATGCGGTCAAAGGCGAGGACTGGGCCGGCGGTCTCGGCGGCCCGGAATGGAATTACGACAAATACTATCAGCGCACCCGCGGCGGCAGCGCCGCCGGCGTCGGTTTCGCCTCTCCATCCGCAGTGGGCGCGGCGCTCGCTCATCGCAAGAATGGACGCTTGTACGTGCACCTGCAGACCGACGGCGATCTGATGTATGCCAACGGCGTGCTCTGGACGGCCGCGCACCATCGCATTCCTCTCCTCTCGGTCATGCGCAATAACCGCGCCTACCACCAGGAAGTCATGCACATCCAGCGCATGGCTAACCGGCATCAACGCGGCATCGAAAATGCCGGCATCGGCACGACCATCGTCGATCCCAATATCGATTACGCGATGCTCGCGAAAAGCATGGGCTGGTATTCCGAGGGACCGATTTCCGATCCCAAGGATTTGGGACCCGCGCTGAAGAGGGCGGTCGCCGTCGTGAAACGCGGTGAGCCGGCCCTTCTCGATACCGTTACTCAGCCGCGTTAGAAAAGGAGCAGCCATGCACACAAAGCAAACGAGCAACGCTTCCGTTCACCCGGCGCGCGGGTCGCATCCCGTGCGCCTGATCACCATATTGACGGCTGTGTTCGCCATTGCGGGAATTTTGCTGCTGGCGCGTTCAGACGTGGCCGCGCAATCCAACGGCGAAGCTCCCAAGACGTCCGCCGGCGCCCCCTCGGGAAACAGCCAGCATGGCAAGACGCTTTACGTCTCGGTCGGCTGTTACGAATGCCACGGCTATGCGGCCCAAGGCGGAGCGGGCACGGGTCCCAAACTCGGCCCCAATCCCATTCCTTACGCGGCGTTCAGCTTCCAGGTCCGTTCTCCGCGCGACGAGATGCCGCCTTACACGGCTAAGGTGCTGTCCGATGCCGATCTGGCGGATGTCTACGCGTTTGTGCAATCGCTCCCGCAGCCGCCCAAGCCGGATTCCATTGCGCTGCTAAAATAGCTCGCCGCGAGGCGGTCGCTCCTCATGCAACGAGATCGCCTCTAGTTCGGGATACCTCCGAACTAGAGGCTCGGGCGCTCTCACCTTGCGATTCTCCAGCATCGCCAGCAATTCCAAAGCGTTCACCGCGGCTTTCCCCAAATTGTGATTGTTGGCCACCACATAAGTGGCTTGGGCCTTCGAAGCGATCTCCACCGTCCGCTCTTTCCACTTCTCCAACTCCTGAGCTGAGTAAAGATAATCGTACCGGTCCCGAACGTTCGTTTCCGCGAACCACTGCCGGTAGTTCCTTCCGTGCAGCCGGACATAGCCGATCGGCGAGGTCACCTCTGTGCCCGGCCGAATCGCCCGGCCCAGCAGAGGCTGATCGATGTTGCACAAGCCGACTTTGAGCTCCGCCAGCCAGGCCAGGACTTCAGGTTCGTTCCAGCTCGTATGGCGGATTTCCAGCACCAGCGGATAACTGCGAAATCGTTCGGCTAAACTGAGCACGTACTCCCGATTCTCCTCCGTGCACTTGAACGAAATCGGAAACTGCGCCAGCACCGCCGCCAGCATCCCCTCCTCCGCTATGGAATCGAGCCCGGCCTTGGCATCCGCTTCGTCAGTTGGTCCGGGACGTATCGTCTTGGCCGAAGTCGGCTCGACGACCGCGATGGGAGAATGCGTGAAAGCGCGATTCAGTTTGGCGCTGAAAACGAACTCGCTATTCTCCTGGGATGCCATCCGGCACCACTGCTTTCCCACAGCCGGTTTGATGTGCCCATAAAAGGAGTTGTTGATTTCAATCAGGCCGAAATAGCGGGCCAGATACCCGATGCGGTTCTTCGAGTCGAGAGATTGGGGATAAACCACGCCTTGCCAGTCTTTGTAGGACCAGCCCGCCACGCCGACGATGATCTTTCCCCGCATCCGCCCGTGAAAGCATTATGCGGGTTCCCAAGGAGATTCAACCACTAGCGCGGCTTGTACTCCATTACCGTGACTCCGTCCGTGGTCCCCAGGTTCTGCGCCAGGTAGGCATCCTTGGTTCTCTCTGCAATCCAGTCGAGGGTTGGCTCGGAGGGAAAATAGCCGACGGCCAGGAACCGCTGCTTGGCGGGCATCGCGGTGGCCAGAAATTTGTTTATCTGCGCCATTGCTTCCGCGTTGAGCGCGCGTGGCAGAGGAACCACCCGGGAGTGGACCTTATAATAGAAGATCGGCGCAAAATCCCCATCCGTCGCCGCATAGACGTCGGCGGGCATCGGTTCGAAGTTCGATTCCGGCAAATCGCTGCAGATCAGCAATGGGGCGTGGTCCGCCGCCGCGCTCTTGTCGGCCACTTGCAAGCCGTACTTCCAGGTATACCCGTGCGGGTCGTCAATCGACAGCGTGGCAAAGGAAAAACGGCTGAACGTTAGGGCCACCAGCGCGACGCCAAACGCCGCGCGAATCGCTTTCGATCTCACGCAGCTTGCCAGGAATCCCCAGCACAGCGCGATTCCGGGCACAGCCACCAGCCGGTAACGGTCCGTGAACACATGGATGCTCGTGAGCGTGCTCACGTCATAAAGAATTCCCAGCGGAATGGTGGCCAGGAACAGGCATGCCAGCCCCGCGCGCAGGGACTCTTGACTGGGGCTTTCTAATTTTCGGAGCAATGCGCCCGCGAAGATTGTGCCGATGAAGAGCAGCGCAAGCACGCGGCCAGGCGCCATGGTGAAGAGCAAATCGCCGATTTGAGGAGGGCGGTCGAAGACGTGCGATTGGCCCGTCCGGAAAAGGTAGACGAGCCGGGTAACCACAGGCAGTATCATCACGCTGAACACGATGCCCGCGATTGCCAGCTTCGGGACAAACCGCTTCCACTCTCGCCCTTTCCAAGCGAAAAACACCAGCGCCAATGCCGGAAGCAGCAGTCCGAAAAGATAATGAAAGTAGAAGATTGCCGCCGCCGAGGCTCCCAGGAGAATGGCGTTGCGCGTCGAATTCGTTTTCATGAATCGCAGAAAACTGAGGATCGTGCAGTTGACCACGAGAACCGCGAAAGCGTAGGGGCGCGCGTCGACCGCGGCGAACGCCACCGTGGGGTGCAGGCAAAAGATGATCGCAACAATCGCGGCAATATCGGAGCTGAAGAACTCCCGCGCGATGAGATACAGAACGCATGTGGCCGCCACCATGGCCAGCACCGACGGCATTCTCAAAACGATTTCGTTCGAGCCGAAAAGCCGGTTCGTCGCCCACAATATGTAGGCATAGGAGGGAGAGGATAGGCCCTGACGTTCCCATATCCGCCAGAAGCCCCCGCTGATTTGCCAGTACGAAATCGTCTCGTCGAGCCAGAGGGCGGACCGGATACTCGAAAACCAGGCGGCGATCGACGCGCATAGAGCTAATCCCAGGGCAATGCCCGCGAAGTCCACGGAACGGTCCGGAAGCGCCCGCCGGCGGCCGCCGCGGTACACGTCTTCCACGGGCGCCACGGAGGAGTGGTTAAGCGCCCTTTCGCTCGATTCCGAAGTCAGATTAGCCAAATTCTGCCCTCTTGAGTCCTTCGTTTAGTATCAACTGAGAAATGCGCGGTTACGCGGCAATGAGTCTGGCCGGTAGCGTGGAATATAGTAACAACCCCGCTACAGACCAAATCGCTAAATCCAGCCCTCTCCGGTCCCTGAAGTACACTGGTTTTCAGCAAGATGAGGGCGGAGTCTCACCCGGCCCCTCGCGCCATGGTCTCATGAGCAACCGCGTCCAATACGCCCACGAACCTGTCGGCCACTTCATCGAGCCTCCCGAGGGTAAACCGGAGATCTCCATCGTTTTTCCCTGCCTGAACGAGCGCGACACGGTAGCCGCCAGCGTCCGCGAGGCCCTGCGAGCGCTCGAAGAAAACGGGATCGACGGCGAGGTGATCGTCGCGGACAATGGCTCTACGGACGGCTCCCAGGAGATTGCCCGCGCCGAAAGCGCTCGCGTCATCGAAGTGCCGGAAAAGGGATACGGAAGCGCCCTGCGGGGCGGAATTCGCGCGGCGCGCGGCGGCTACGTTCTCATGGCCGACTGCGACGGCAGCTATGACGTCGGCCACCTCCCGCGATTTTTGGAACAGTTGCGAGCCGGCGCGGACCTGGTTATGGGCAATCGGTTCCATGGCGGTATTGGCTACCATGCCATGCCCTTTCTGCATCATTACCTTGGCAATCCTCTGCTTACCGGGATTGGCAGGCTCTTCTTCCGCGCGCCCTGCGGCGATTTTCACTGTGGCATGCGCGCCTTCCGAAAGGAGAGCGTGGAGCGCATGGATCTCCGCTCCACGGGCATGGAATTCGCCAGTGAAATGGTGGTCAAGGCCAGCCTGATGGGCTTGCATGTCGCCGAAGTCCCCACCACCCTCTCGCCCGACGGCCGAACCCATCGATCTCATTTGCGAACCTGGCGCGACGGATGGCGCCACCTGCGCTTTCTCCTGATGTACAGCCCGCGCTGGCTCTTCCTCTATCCGGGACTGGCGCTGATCGCGGTCGGCCTCGCCGGATGCGCCTGGCTTTTGCCCAGGCCGGAGCGTGTGGGGGCCCTGGGGTTCGATGTCCATACGCTCCTCTACGCCTTCGTTGCCATTGTCCTCGGCTTGCAGTTGGTCGGTTTTGGGGCGCTCACAAAAGTCTTCGCCATCTCCGAAGGATTGCTTCCCGAGGATGCGCGTTTGAATTGGGTATTTCGCTACATCACGCTCGAATCCGGGCTGGCCCTTGGCGTCCTGATGGTCGTGCTCGGTCTGGGCGGTTCCGTCTTGGCGGTCAGCGATTGGGGTGCCCAGAACTTCGGGGCTCTGGATCCCTCGCGCATGTTTAGAATCGTGCTGCCCTCCGCTTTTTCTCTGATGCTCGGAGTCGAAGTTATTTTCGGCAGCTTCTTCTTCAGCATCCTCGGGATGAAGCGGAGATAAGCCACCCGTGCGGCCGCGCTTCTCTCAAAAATGGAGCGAATCGTTTGGATAAGTTGCGTGCGGCAACTGTAGGTTTAGGCTGGGTCGCAACGCACCGGCATTTGCCGGTCATGGAGGCAACCGGCGAATTTGAAATTCTGGGTGTAGTCGACCGCAGCCCCGGCTGTGCTCGTAAAGTCATGCTGCAGCGAGGATACCCGCATTTTGCTGAGACGGCCGATCTCGCGAAGGTAGAGTGGCTAAAGGATGTGGACGTGGTGACCATCGCCACCGCTCCCTTCAGCCATTATTCCCTCATCCGCCAGGCCCTCGAACTCGGCAAGCATGTTCTAACCGAAAAACCGTTTACGATGACGGTGGCCGAGGGAGAAGAAGTGTCTGCCCTTGCCAGGTTGAAGAACCTTCGGCTCGCCGTTGTTCACAATTTTCAATTCGCGCGTTCCACCAAACGCCTCCTGCGCGATATGGGCAACGGAACGATCGGCGCGCTTCGTGGCGTGAGCGCCGTACAATTCGGAAATCCCCGGCGCAGGCTTCCCAAGTGGTACGAGCAACTCCCGCTTGGCTTGATGTACGACGAGAGCCCCCATCTACTTTACCTTCTGCGCCGTGTCGCCGGAGACATTCGCCTGAAGCGCTGCATCGTCCAGCCCAGTTCGGCGGGACTTTGTACGCCCGCTCGCGTCGATGCCTTTTTCCAATCGCCCACCATGGATGGCTCGATTACCTTGAGCTGCAATTTCGAGAGCCCCGTGAGCGAATGGTATCTCATGGTGTTCGGCGAGAAGCGCCTGGGAGTTGTGGACGTCTTTCGCGATATCTATATATCGCTTCCTAATGACGGCGCCCATGGCACGGCCAATGTGTTCCGCACCAGCGTCAACGCCATCGGCCAGCATCTTTGGCAGCACCTTGCGAGCGGCATCCCCCATCTCCGAGGAACCCTGTTTTATGGCAACGATGAAGTCTTCAGCCGTTTCGCCAGGGCCGTGCGGGGATCGCTCGCCGATCTCGATCCTATTAGCGCCGAGAGCGCCTTGGCCGTTCTCCACCTTCAGCATGCCATCATCGAGCGGCAGGAACGGATCGATCGGAATGGGGCCGCATGAAGCTTCTGATGGTCACCCATTATTTCGATTCGCATTCTGGCGGAATAGAACGCGTGGCCGGGGAACTGTTTCATCGCCTGGCTCAGCCGGAATGCCATGTCACCTGGGCTGCCGCGAATGTCAGCGCGCCGCCTGCCGATTCTGAGTGCGGCGGCAGTCTTCCTTTGACCTCCTGGAACGGTCTCGAGAAAACCATGGGATTGCCCTTACCGCTTCCCGGCCCCATTTCCCTCGCGCGTTTGTGGTCCGCTGTATCCGCCAGCGATGTAGTTCTCCTCCACGATTGTCTTTATCTCAGCAACATTGCCGCCTTCGCCTTCGCGCGGCTTCATCGCATTCCCATTGTCATCGTCCAACATATCGGAACGATACCGTACGCGAATCCCGTTCTGGCCGTGCTGATGAAGCTGGGCGGCGCCATGATCATGGCCCCGATGCTCCGGGCAGCAGACCAGGTTGCGTTTATAAGCGAAGTCACCCAGAGCCACTTCAGCCAGCTGCGCTTCGTCCGCCCTCCCGTGCTGCTCTTTAACGGCGTGAATACTGAAATCTTTTTCCCCCCGCCAGGCCATGTCGCCAAAGCCGCTTTGCGCGCGCATCTTGGGCTCCCTGCACAAAAACCTGTGGCGCTGTTCGTGGGCCGCTTCGTGGAAAAGAAGGGCCTCCCCATAATGAAAAAGATGGCCCAGCGCGCGCCGGAAATGACTTGGGCATTTGCCGGATCCGGGCCGCTGCATCCCGGCGACTGGGGTTTGGAACAGGTAAAATTCTTTTCGAACCTGAGTGGAAAAAGTCTAGCCGATCTCTACCGTGCCGCCGACGTTTTCGTCCTTCCCAGCACCGGAGAGGGATTTCCCCTCGTGATCCAGGAGGCGCTTGCTTGCGGCCTGCCCGTCGTCTGTAGCGCCGAGACTGCCACTGCCGACGCTGCCCTCGCGCCCTTCGTCCGCGGCGTGCCGCTTACTTCGGGCAATGACGAACGGTCGGCAGAAGACTTCCTCTTGGCAACGCGCGAGGCAGTCAATTCCCCGGCTTCGCCAGACATTGCCGCTCGGAGTCATGAATTTGTGCGCGGCAGATACTCATGGTCGCTCGTCGGCGATCGCTATTACGAGATAGTTTCCGGACTCGCCTGTGGACGAGATTTTGCCCCTCGCAAAAGAGTCGGCGAATCTCACTCGTCGAGCAGGGAAACAATTGAGCGGGAGAGATCGCGTCCGTGAGTTTGCGTTCTGGCGCGTTAGCGACAGTGTCATTGGCTGTTGGCGCGGCTTTGCTCGCTCTGCTAGTTAAGGTCTCCGGCCTGCATTTGCAGGAGATGCTTTTGCGCTTCTCTGCCATGGATCGGCTCGCCTTTGTCCGCCTTACCTGCCTCATGGCTGTGAACGCCCTCCTCTCTTCGCTAAAGTGGCGGGTTACCGATCGCGCCATACGCCGCACTTCAGACGGATCGCCATCGCACTTCGACTCTTTTGTGTTATCGGCCATGGGCAGCGCGCTCGCGCAAGTCCTTCCGGCCCAAATCAGCATGTCGCTCGTACGAACGCTCGGAACTCGTATCCATGGCCGCGCCTTTCAACGCGGCACCCTCGGCACTTTGTTCGAGCAATCGTTTGATGTTTGGTTCGGCTGTTCTCTGATGATTGCGTCCGTGGCTACCTACCTATGGCACGGCGGAATAGCGATTTGGCTCGCCTTGAGTGTGATCGTTGCCGTCGTCGCGATTGCTGCGGCGGGAACAATCTTAGGATTTCTGAGGCGCCTGGCGTCGAAAGCTCAAACCGATGGAGCGAATGCTTCGGGCTGGCGGCGATTGGCTATAAAGCTGAGCAACTCCGCTCTTTTGGAGCCTGCCCTAGGCCGCAAGCTGATGTTCCTCTCCGCCTTGCGTTTCATAATTTTCGTTCTGATGGCTGGGGAAACTTCGACGGCTGTTCACGCCGGTGTTCCGCTGTGGCATCTCGGCGTGGCCATGCCTTTCGCGGTTTTTTCCGCCGCCGCGGGAATCACTCCCGGAGGCCTCGGCATTAGCGAATTTACTTATGCTGGCGTTTTGCGCGCTCTGGGGACGCCACTCGCCGTAAGCACTCAATGGGCGCTGGCAAATCGCCTGCTCATTTCCGCGGGTTACCTCATCCTCGCGGCAGTGCTCCTACCGCTGTTTTTTGCCTTCAGGAGCCGGCCCGTCGATGCCCCGTCCGAATCTCTCGCCCGATAGTGCATGGGCAGCGCGTGGCAAGCGGGACCAGTTCAGCTCTTCGCTTTCAGCGCTTCCTTGTAGATCACTTCGGTCAAGGTGGCCGCGGCTGGCGTCCCATTCGCGTTGGGCGGCGTGGTCGTGGGTTCGCCCAGAGACGTCTCGATTTCGTCCAGTGACTTGCCCTGCGCGACCATCGTCTTGATCTTGGTGTACTTGTCCTGGACCAGCGCGAGCTTCTTCTGCACGTCCGCGCGAGTCATCATGTCGCCGTGGCCGGTCAAGTAAGTGTCGGCGTTCAGGCTCAGGATTCCCTTGACGTTTTCGATCCATCCCGCGGCCGAGCCGTTCTTTTCCGGGTGAATCCCCGTGTCGGGACGGTTGGTGACCAGCAGGTCGCCGCCAAAAACGATCTTCTGATCGGGAAGATAGATCACGGTATCGCCGCTGGTGTGCCCTGGCGCCCAGTGATAGAGCCGAATGTGAATGCCGTCGATGGTCAGCTTGTCGGTCTTGGCGTAGGTCTTGGTGGGCAACCGATCTTGCGGAGCCGGATTCCGGCTGCTCGCCGAAGCCTGCATTTCGCTCTTGCAGTTTTCCTGCGCGATGACGGTCACCCCGGCGGGCAAAGCGGCGAGCCCGTTCACGTGGTCGTTGTCGCTGTGCGTGATGATCGCCGTATTCACGGCTTTCGGAGTCACCGCGGCGATTTCGGCGAGCACCCCTTTCTCCGAGTCCACCGTGCTTTTCGTATCCACGACAACCACCCCGGTCGTGCCTACGATGAATCCGTCATTCGACCCCACGCCGCCCTGAACCCAGTAAACGTTGTCCCTTACGTGCGTCACCTTCAACGGCTGGGGCTGCTGTTGCGCCCTGGCCGGCCCGCCAAACGAGACGAACGGCGCAACCATCGCCAGCCCCACAGCCACCTTCATCAGTTTCGTCATGCTTTTCTCCTTCTCGACTTTCCCGCACGAATACACGACCAGCGCGCCTCGCGGCAGGCCATTTTCCCCGATAAGCAAACTTATACACCCAACCGCGCCGCGCATGAAATCCAATTATCAACGTAGGCTAGAAGAAAAATTTGCCGGCGAGTTGAATCAATCGCGGGGCGCGAGCCGACAACTCCTGGCCGAAAGTCGCGGAATTAATGTCCGTGGAGATCCCATTGGGGTCGAATTGCGTATGGTTGAAGAAATTGAAAAACTCAAAGCGCAACTCGAGCCGGGTATTCTCGGTAAGCGCCGTGTCTTTCATCATCGCGAAATCGAAGTTATTGATTCCCGGGCCGCGCAGAATGTCTCGCCCCGCGTTGCCCTGCGTGCCCACTGCCGGAGCCGCGAACGCGCTGGGATTGAACCACAGGTTTGTCGCGCTCGTTCGCGGATTCTCGTACTGCACCGGTCCCGCCACATTGGGAACATCCCAGCAGGCAATTCCGTAAGTGCAATAGAACTGGTAAGAACTGTCGGTCAACGAAGGAAGCGCGCTGTCTACCACATCCAGCGGGAACCCGCTTTGAAACGTGGTAATCCCGCTCATCTGCCATCCATCCGTCACCTTGGCGGGAAGAAATTGCAACGCATGGAAGCGGCGCACGCTGGGGATCTGATACACATAGCTGATCACCAAGCGATTTCTGGCGTCGAAGATCGAGTCTCCATAGTCCCAAAGCTTCTGGTTGAATGGATTGATGGACCGGATATTTCCGAAGCCTCCAAATCCCCCGCCGTTGAATCCGGTATTCTCAAAACCGGAGCCGTCGTCCAAAGAGTGCGACCACGTGTAGGCCGCCAGGAACTGCAGGCCGTGAGAAAAGCGTTTGTCCCACGACAGTTGAAGCGAATTGTAGTTGGAATTGCCTACCGTCGAAATCTCGCCGATGGAAGCAATGATGTTCCCGGGGTAGGCGTAATTTCCTGGAAAGTTAACCGGTTGTTGGGCGGGATCGCTCGCGCAAGCCGGCGTGGCGGCGCAGCCCGCTGGATTCAGCCCCGGATTCAATTCGTGCGTGATGAGCAGGCGATGTCCCTCCGCTCCCACGTAGGCCAGGGAAATCACTGAACTGGCCCCAATCTGCCGCTGAACCGTCAGGCTGTAGTTCTCGGCATAGGGAATCGAGACGTTCGGGTCGTAGACGCTGATCGACATCGGTTCGAAAAAGCTGAAGTTCGGTTGTCCCGACAGCGCGTACGGAAACTTATTCGGAATGGATGCCGGCGTAACCGCACCTCCCGCGCCCGCTATATACCCACTGAAAGGGGCCGCAAAACTGGGCGACGCGCCGATGTCCCCCGCACCGAATGACGTAACACCGTAGGGCGGCAATCCCTGGCTCTCATAGGTTGGCTCTCCGCTGTACCGGTTGTAGTAGATGCCATACCCACCGCGAATACTTGTTCTGCCGGGTCCGCCCGTTAAGCGTCCCCAGTCCGGGCTGTAAGCAAAACCCAAACGAGGGCCGAAATCTTTGAATTGCGTCGTGCCAAATGCGTTCACTCCGGGATCGCCCTGAAATACGTAACCTGTAGGCGCTTCGGGAAATACGATCGACTGCTGGCCGGGCCGGAAGGCCACTCCCGCATGATTGTTGTGATAGTTGTCCACCAGCGGTGTATCGATCGACCACCCCAGTCCATAGGTAATCGTGAGGTCGTTTCGCACCTTCCATTGATCCTGGGCGTAGGAGTAATACTCCTGCGCCCTTTCATTCAGGATATCGCCGCTCGCCTGTTCATAAAGATCCGGGACGCCGAGCAGGAAATCCGCGCCCTCGTCTCCTGTGGTGAAAGACCCGGACCCGGCGAAAGCGAATCCTCCGTCATTCAAATGCGAAATCTGGTTATAAATCTCGAAGCGCCTCATATCGAACCCGAACTTCAAGGCGTGTTTTCCGACAATCTTCGACAAATTATCCGTGAGCTCATAGGTCTGATCGATGCGCGGCTGAGGCCCGTTAGTGCTAAAACCCAGGTCGAAATAGCCGGTCACGAAGATCCCGGGAAGCCCTTCGCTGCTGCCTCCCGACTGAGGCGTGATACCCATAAATCCAGCGCTGGCGGGCGATGCCGGATTGGCCGGCATTACCGAAATCCAGTTGATCCGCGTGTAGCCAACCCGCGCTTCATTCAGCGTCTCCCCGCTAAAGGTGTGGTTCCAGGCAGCCGTGTATTGCTGCCAATGAATCGAATCGAGTTCAGCGAAGCCTGGCAGGGTCGCTCCGGAGAACGGCAGGTCCTTATGATCGTGCTGGCGCTCCCAAAGCCCGTAAAACCAGATCGCGTCCCGCGACCCGATGGCATGGTCGATCCGGCCCAGGTATTGATCGTCAGCCAGCGCGACGATGGGATTGAACTCGTAGTTGCTTCCCACGTTGGGTAGCGGCACATACTTCAGGAGATTGAGGGCCACCGGATTGAAATCTGCCGCGGGTATGCTTCCTGTGGGGAAGATGGTGGAATAAGGAGTTCCCGCGGGATATGTGGCGCCATTGTCGCCCACCAGCGGAAAGGCCGATAGGCCTGTTGACGTGGCCAGGTCCGGGAACTGTCCATTCCGTTGAGCCTGTGTGAACACGGGCGTATCGCCCGCCGAACCGCATCCGCAGTCGCTGGAGAGTTCCTCCTGGCGCACCCGCGTGCCCTCATAGGAAAAAAAGAAAAAACTGTGATCCTTCCAAATCGGTCCGCCCAGCGTTCCGCCGAACTGATTCTGGTGAAAGACGTCCGGTTTCGGCTGGAAAAAGTTGCGCGTGTTTAGGCTCGTGTCCCGGAAGAAATCGAATCCGTCTCCGTGAAACTGGTTGCTTCCGGATTTAACGATCAAATTCAGGATGGCGCCCGAATTCCGCCCGTACTCCGGATTGAAGGTGCTCGTCACCATTTTGAACTCGGCAATCGCGTCGGGGCTGGGCTCGGTTTGAACTTGGTTGAGAAGCAGATCGTTATTATCGGTGCCATTCACCAGATAGCTGTTCTGGTCCGGCTGCGAACCATTCGTCGAATAGTTGCCTTTATTACTATAGCCGGGGCCGAATCTCGCATCGGAGGCGGCTACCACGCCCGGTTCCAGCTGCTGCAATTGGTCCCACTCCCGGCCATTCAGGGGCATGTTCAGAATGGTTATGTCGTTGATCGTCACGCCGAGCTCGATGCTCGTCGCTTCCACCTGAGTCTGGCCCGCTTCCGATACGGTTAGCGTCTCGCTCAGAGTGCCCAACTCCAGCTTTATTTGCTGCACGAACACTTGGTTCACGTTCAGCTGGATGCCCCGGACCTCGAATTTACGGAATCCCATTACCTCCGTGGTCAGCGTGTATACGGCCGGCGCGGCAAGTTGCAAAATCTCGTAGCTGCCGTCACCCCCCGTGGTCACCTCTTTGATCAGCCCCGTCGCTGTATTCGTCGCTGTGACTTTGGCTCCCGCTACCCCAGCGCCACTGGGGTCCTTTACCGTGCCTCGAATTCGACCGTAAAGATTGTCGGCGCGAGCCGCATTCGCGGTGAGTAAAATCCCGGCCGCCGCCAGCGTCGCAACCCAACGCATGCGTTGGTATTTCGTTCTTAAGGGTCTCTGGCATCTGCCGGGATTTGTATCGGAAGGGCTGATGGGACGCGCGGATGCACCTCTGCGAATCGCACGAAACTGCGTCATGAACACACCCTCCCGACCGGTAGGCTAAGCTGTCTAAAGCTCCGACTCTCGCTTCGATCTAGGCCGCCATTATTATCCAAGCGTCAACACTGTTTCAATAATTGACATTACCTATCCGCAACCGATGTGCCTCATCGGTGCCTGATCGGTACATTCCATCTTTGGGGGGAAACGAGGCAGATGCATGTGAAACGGTACGCCGGATTCCGCGTACCGTTTCACATCCTCGCGATTTTCAAATCTTCGGAACTTCGTCTCAGACTAGAAGGTCAATTTCAAGCCGAACTGCACGTGACGCGGACCGCCCGACCCGAGCACCGAGTTGCCGGCATCCGGCGTGACCGTGGCGTAACCAAAACCTCCGCCGACTCCTGAGCTGGGGCCGGCGGCCACTACTGCCGTTCCGCCCGCTGTGGAGGAACCTGCAAAATCGGCTCGGTTGAGGAGATTGAAGAACTCCGCGCGGAATTGAGCGCTGAACCGCTCTCTCAGCTTCCAGATTTTGGACACCGAAAAATCCACATTGTAATAATTTTGGCCAGTGAAGATGCCCCTGCCCGCGTCACCTAAAGTTCCGTAAGCGGGAGGAGTCAGAACGCCTCCGCCCCGTACGTAGCAGGCGGTATTGGTGAGCGCAGCGATCGCCAATTGGCCATCTGTGGTAGTCGGACCGCCGTACGGAGCCGTCGCAGCGCTGACGCAGGCCGCCGGAAGTTGAGGCACGCCACCCACCACGGGGTAGGGTGTGCAGCCCGAATACTTGCCGAAACACGGAATCGGGCTTGCCGTGACCTTGAACGCGGACGTCGGGCCGCTGTAATTCCAGTACTGGGGGGCGCTGTTAGCGCTTTCGCCCGTTCCGAGCCAATCGACCGAGGAATCGCTCGGGTTCCAGGGGAGGCCGCTTTGCAGAACGACGATGCCACTGAGCGCCCAGCCTTCCAACATCTGTCCCGGCGACTTGATCCCCGGGATGGCGTAGGTGGGAGAAAAGGTAAAGTGATGCCTGAGGTCGCTGTTGCTGGCGCCATAGTTCAGACGGAGGTTGTTCTTGTCGCTTACAACCATGATGCCGCTATTGGAATTTCCGTCCGACTCGCTGAGGGCGTGGGAGTAGGTGTACCCGGCAAGGAAGGACAACCCGTGGTAGCCCCGCGCTTGCAACGTAGCCTGCAATGCGTCGTAGTTGGAAATGTCCCCGTTCGTCGCAAAACCTATGGTGTTGAAGTACGGAAACTCGCCGCGGTACTGCCCGGCGGCAACTTCCTGCGCGCTACTGACTTTGCAATTGCTGTAGGTTGGCGCACTCGCCAGGCAGTTGGTCGTAGGAGTTCCGGCCCACCCGGTGCCGACTGGCGGTTGGTTAAGGTCGATCTCGGATTGTTCATTGGCTCCGTGGTTACCCACGTATGCCACGTCGATCGTTAACTTGTTGGTGATGGCGCGCTGGATGCCCAAATTCCACTGCATGGAGTAGGGATCGAGGAAATGCGGATCCACCGCCGGAAGCGGGCAGGGCGCGGTGGCAGTGCATGTGGCCCCCGTATAAGTGGTCCCGCCAATAACCTGGGCGGCGGTACTGGGGAATATGGGACCTGCAAGATTCCAATTCAGCTCGCCAGGAATAGAAACCGCGCTGCTATTACAATTATTGGCGGATGAACAAGTGAGTGTCGGCTGCACCGGAGTGTGCTGGTTGATCGTCGTATTGCTGGTATTCACGCCCAGACTGGGGAAATTGGCCCCGAAGGGAACGTTGCCTATGAACGTCTTTAGAATAGATGGGTTTCGATAGACCCCAACTCCGGCGCGCACCACTGTTTTTCCATTTCCTTGGACGTCCCACGCCACTCCCAAACGCGGCGAAAAATCCAGACGATGGGCATCGTATATCGAGGAGAGCGGTGCACCCGGCCCGGCCTGCTCCACCGCCGGCGTGGTAAGCGGGTTGACATTAGGATTGAAGTTACCAATATAGTTATTGTCCACGGTCGGTGAAGACATGTACTCGTAGCGCAAACCCAGGTTCAAGGTGAGTCTGGACTTAATACGCCAGTCGTCCTGGGCGTAAGCCCCATACCAGTGACTCCGCGCCTGTTCGGTGGGATCGCCCAGCAGGATTGTGCCGCTCGTCGGTGCGCCCGTCAGGTAGCTTTCCAACGTCGGGAAAACAACGTCGCCTTGCGCTTGGCTATAGGTGTCCCCGTCCAAAATCACGTCGATATACTCGAATCCAAACTTGAAGGCGTGGTTGCCATGCAAATACGAGACACCCTCCACCAGGTCCACGTCGCCCTCCGGACCACGGATGGACGATCGGTTCCCGGTTCCCAAATAGCCGGTGAAAGACGATATCTGGATTTGTGGCGATCCGCCGTAGAGCGGGTTCGTTACGCCCGTGTTCAGGGCATAGCCGGACGGCCACGGATTCGACGCGACCGTGCTCTGGTCTCCCACCGGAGACGCATTGTTCATGTACACGTAGCCCATTCTGAAATCGTTCACCCATGTGGAATTGGGCGTCCAGGTCCAGCTTCCGTCATACTGCTGCACGTCGTTGATAGCCGGAGTCTGCCACTGCGGCAGCAGTTGCCCTGGGAACTGGTTTCCCAGCATGTTTGACTTGGATATAAAAACCATCCCACTCACATGCTGGTGGGGACTGATGATGTAGTCACCCTTCATGAGCCCGTTGTTGAGCGGCCCAGTGGTGGTTATGGGAGGCACATAGTTCCCCTGCGTGGCGGTGTTGGTACTGAATGGCCACATGTTCTCAAAGCTGGGGGAACCGGGCGTCACCACGCAGGTAACGGGGTTCAGTCCGGAGATTTGCGCGCTGAGTGGGTTGATTGCCTTTCCTTGAAGCCTCAAATCATTACACGCGTCCACCATGCTGAACCCGCAATTGCCAGCCGCCAGCGACGTGCACCCGCTCCCAGCGAAGTTCGTCATCGAGACGTCCGCCGGAATCGTGTCGTTCGTCAGGTCCGCCACCGCCAGCCGCAGCCCCTCGTAGCCTGCAAACCAGAAAACCTTGTCCTTAAGGACGGGGCCGCCTGCTGTTGCCCCAAACTGTTCCAGGGTCGCTGGGGTGACCGTTCCACTGAAGTAGTTGGTGGCATCCGTTGCGGCACCATCGCGCCCGAATGCGTACGCCGTGCCGTGGATGCTGTTGGTGCCCGATTTCACCCCCACGTTGACGATCGCGCCGTCCCGAAAGCCATATTCCGCCTTGGCATTCTGCTCCGTATTGAACTCTTGGATGGCATCGATCGGCATCAGGGAATCCGCGTCTCCCGTCCGGTAGGTCGCGTTCAGGATATCCGAGCCCTGGGCTTGGGCCATTCCGGCGATACCTTCCACTCGCAACTCGTCATCTGTGTTGCGCCGGCCGTTCGTTTGCGCGCCATTGGCGCTACCGCCTCCTACGCTGGTAACCACCCCCGGCCGCAGTTGGAGCAGGCGGTCGAAATTACGGCCATTCAGGGGCAGCGCGTTGATCTCGCTATTGCTGACTGTCCCGCCCAAAGTGGCGTCGGTAGTGTCGATCGCCGGGATCTCTCCGGTGACCGTAATCGTCTGCGTCTGCTCGCCCGGCTGCACCACCAAATCCACACGAATATTTTGTCCCACCTCTACCAGCACGCCGCTGTGCTCCACGGTTTGAAAGCCCTTGGCCGTGGCTTTCACCGTGTACGTGCCCGGTGTCACATCATTCGCTACATATTGCCCGGCGCCGTCGGTGGTCAGCGCTCGCGTGACGCCGCGAGCAACGTCAATCACACTCACAGTAGCGCCTGCAACGGCGCCTCCGGTCTGGTCAAACACTCCGCCCTGAATAGTTCCTTGGCTGGTTTGGGAAAAAAGAGGAAGGCACAAGAGAAGGGAGACTAGGCCCACTCCGAGCCACTGACCCGCCGTTTTGCTGCACCTGTACGAGAATGATCGGCCCCTGCGAAGATAACTCATAAACTCCCCCTCAAGTTGATTAGGATCAGCAAGAAACGTGGGCGAAGTAGTGACACAAATTGAAAGAGGTGTCAACCAAAATCCCCCCGCTATCGGCGAGGTTTCCGAGACCATCCTGAGCGCTACTTGCCTTTCTGATTCGTCTCGTATTCCTTCAGCTTCTTATACTCGTCCGGCTCCTCGTTATTCGTACAGAACACTTCCCCCCACTCGTCGTGAGGATCTTGAGCCAGCGACCACCGGCGAGGCGCCGACTTCCAGGGCTTGGCCAGAACAATCGGGTCCTCGATCGTGATTTGATAGGTGAGGTAGTTCTTGGAGGTCCGAGTGATGCGCTCGACCACATGCTCCTTCTCACTGGGAAACCATGCCCCCACTCCCCCGCCTCCGCTATTCCTCATTCTCCCGTCAATCGCGATCACGTCGAGAACCAGCGTGTCCCCCTCCCAATGAGCGGTAGTGTCTCCATTGAACGTGGGATCCGGGTCACTAGGATGCTGGCGATTCATATAGACCATGCGAACGTCCAAGGGATATTCGTACAGCATCACCAGTCTCCCCGGCGTTTCAATCAATTCCATCGGGGCGTGTTGACCCAGTTGCTCCAGCGTGGTCGTAGGAGTTCCGGCCTGATCGCATTCTCCCGGATCGGAACTTTGGTGCCTGTATTTTGCTTCCACCCCCGGGTTGAACGAAGGCGGCGGCTCCGGCGTCACTTTGGGGTCAAAGTGAAAAAACGCTCCTGGATCGACGGGATAAGCAACCTGTAGCATTCTTCCGGCGCTGTTTGGATACCAGCGTCCCGTCAGGTCCACGTGCCCGTCCGCCATGCGCGGCGCAGGTCCGCCGATAGGCAATACATGAACTTTGTCAAAGTCCCCGGCCACAGGTCCGGAAATCTTTCCTCCGGTTACGGGCGCGCTCAGATTCTGCCCAAAGGCCGGCGTGAGAACCGTGCACAAAGCCGCGGCCACCGCCGCGACGCTCCCCGCGCAACAGCGGAACCGCCAGTTCACCTTTCTTGATGGCTCTCTCGATGGGTCTCTCATGATCCGATCTCTCCCTTTTTCAGGCTCGCCACACGCACACACGACGCTCGAAGAGTCGACGTCAGAAGTGAATTTGCTCCGGCGGCAGAGCTTCCATATTCTGCCCAACGATGCGCAAAATGCCGTCCGACAGCTTGAGGAATTCCGCCGTGCCTCTGAACTGCGTGCCACCCGTTTTGCCGGGGCACGCTCTTACAGCCATGGGCTTGCCCATATTCGTAAGGAAGTCCTCCCTGCTGGTGCCGTTCCTTTTCATGGCCAGGGGCGTGATCATTTCCAAGCTCCAAGACTCCACCTTGCCGTCGGCATCCTTCACGTCCAGGCGAACGTAAGCGTGCGGGTTCTCCCAATCGATGCCGGTGAGAGTGCCGTGCATATCCGTGCACTTCGTTTTGTCGAACTCGGCGGTGAATCCATGGTGCGCAAAGGCGGGAACGGCCGCACCGAATAAACCAAGCGCCATCAAAATACCGGGAAACCGCAGTCTCATGGAGATGTCTCCTCGGATAGATAAAGGATTGCGAATAGGGATAGGCTCGAACGCGGCTAGCTTAATACGCTGCCCGCACTCTTGATGTCAAGCCGAAAAGGATTACGCCTCGGCCGCAAGCTCACCAGATTTTGCAAACCTGCGCGGCGGGTTTCACCATCGGGTCGCCGGCTTTGCAATCAAACGCCTGCGCGAAGGCCGGCGTGTTCATCAGCGCGCCGTTGGCGCGGAAGCGCGGCAGGGGGTGCGGGTCGACGGTTACGGACATGCGCTCGAATTCGGGCCTTGCCGTGGTGCCCCAAATGCGTGCGAAGGAGAGGAAGAATCGTTGCTCGGGGGTGAAGCCGTCGATCTTGGGCGGCTGGGGCTTGCCCTCGAGCGTGTGGTCGAATGCCATGTGCGCCAGCGTGAGCCCGCCGAGGTCGGCGATGCTCTCGCCCAGAACGAGTTTGCCATTCTCGTGCAAGTCGTCGGCCACGACGAAGGAGTCGAACTGTTTTTCGATGCAGGCGGTGCGTTCCTTGAAGTTCTTCAGGTCGTCCGCCGTCCACCAGTTGTGCAGATTGCCTTGCGCGTCGTATTGCGCGCCTTGATCGTCGAAGCCGTGGGTCATCTCATGGCCGATCACCGCGCCGATGCCTCCGTAGTTGAGCGCGTCGTCCGCCGTGGCCTCGAAGAATGGCGGCTGCAAAATGCCCGCGGGAAACACGATTTCGTTCATGTTGGGATCGTAGTAGGCGTTGACGGTCGGCGGGGTCATGTCCCATTCGCCGCGGTCCACGGGCTTATCGATCTTGGCCAATTGTCGATGGAACTCGAAAGAATTGCCGCGATCGAGATCGTCCACGTACGAATCGCGTGTCACGTGATAAGCCGAATAGTCCCGCCACTTGTCCGGATAGCCGATCTTGAGGTTCATGGCCGCCAGCTTCGCCAGCGCCTGCTTGCGCGTGGGATCGCTCATCCAGGGGAGCGTTTCGATATCGGAATGCAATGCCGAGACCAGGTTCTCCACCATCTCGTGCGCCCGCGCCTTGGCCTCCGGCGGAAACGCCGTTTGCACGTACTTCTGGCCCAGCGCCTGCCCCAGTTCGCGGTCGGTAGAGATCACGCAACGCTTCCAGCGGGGCTGAAGCGCCTTCGCGCCGGTCAACGTGCGGCCATAGAAATTGAAATTTTCGTCCACGAAGTTCGAGGAAAGGGCGGGCGCGAAGGTGCGCAGCAGATGCCAGCGCAGATAAATCCTCCAATCGGCAATCGGCGTAGCCTTCAATTGCTTGTCCAGCGCCTGGAAAAACTCCGGCTGCCCGACGTTCACGCCATGAATGTTAGGAAATCCGATCTCGCGGAAGTAGCTCTCCCACGCAAAATCGGGCGTGAGCATCCGAAGCTGCGCCGCATCCATCTTGTGATAATTCGACTGCGGATCGCGCCGCTCGACGCGCGTCTTGGAGGCCAGCGCCAGCTGAGTCTCGATGCTCATGACGGTGGCCGCCTCTGTCGAAGCCTGCGCCGGGGCGTCGCCGGCCAGTTCCATCATTTTCGCGATGTGCTGGACGTACTGCTCGCGCAGTTGCTTCGAGCGCTCGTCGTCCTTCGTGTAATAGTCGCGGTCCGGCAATCCCAAGCCGCCCTGGTTGGCCACGGCGATCATCTGCCGGCTGTTCTTATCGTCCTGCGCCGAGCTGAAAAAGAAAAGCACGCGCGCGCCCTGGCCGTGCAAACGGGCCACTTCGTCCTCGAGCTGCGCAAGGGTGGCAATGGCCGCGATGCGGTCCAGTTGCCGCTGAATGGGCGCAATGCCGGCGGCTTCGATCTGCTCCGTATTCATGCAGGCGGAATAGAAATCGCCGATCTTCTGTTCTACGGAATTGGCCGCCGCGCTTTTATCCCCGGCCGAGGCTTCCAGGACCGTGCGCAGAATCTCCTGATTGCGGTTCTGCACTTCGTTGAACCGGCCCCAGCTCGCATATTCCGGCGGAATGGGATTGCGCTTGATCCAGCCGCCGTTGGCGTACTCGAAAAAGTCCTGGCAGGCATTGCAGGTGGTATCCAGATCGGCCAGATCGAAGCCGTGGCCGTTCGAGTCCGCGGCAGCCACCGCATTGGGCACTCGCCCCAAGCAGCCAGGAAAAGCCAAGAGCACCGCCGCCAGAATCATCAGGCCGAAAAACATCATAAGCACTCGAGTCTTTTGCATGGCAGCCCCCGATACAAGCGCGGAGACTTCCAGAATATTCGCGCCCCGGAGCCCGAGTCAAACCGTAAGTTACCCTATCTCTTCCCCTTCCTCATCCCTAGCGGAACAGGGCGCAGGCCAGCCGCCCCAGCGGGTTGTCATCCCAAAGTCAACCCGGAAAAGTCCTGTGGTCGGAATTGAGGCTATACTTGCCGTCGGCCCGGAAGTGCACCGGGACTCGAGGGAGAACATGCAAAGGCAAGCTACCATCCGGTTGATTCGTTGTGTCGTCCTAGCCGGGTTGTCCGTGATTTCTGCGAATATCGCGCAAGCACAAACAACAACTCCTCCTGCCGCGGCGCCCGCCGTGCCTCTGCCTCAAATGCCGCCGTCCCTGGTACCCGCAAAATCGGTCGACCTGATGACAGCAGTAGGATCAGCGCTCTTCGGTGCGCAATGGAAGACTATGGAGGCGAAAATCGTGGAAGGTCCGGCGATCGCGAATGCCATGCCTGGCTACAAAACTTCGTATGACATTCAGCCTCACGCCGGCGAGGCCGGCTTCGATGATTCGTCGTGGCCGGTGATCGGCGCCAAGGGATTGGGCGACCGGCGTGGCGGCGGCAAAGTGTCTTTCATCTGGTACCGCGCGAACCTGACCATGCCGGCGAAAATCGGGGACTTCGATACGGCGGGCGCCACGGTGGTCTTGACGGCGTATGTCGATGACTACGCGGAAGTCTGGATCAATGGGCAGATACCGCGCCGCACCGGCTACCCCAGCCCGGCAGCGATTTCCGGCTTCAACATGCCCAATCGCGTGGTGCTGGCCGATGCGGTCAAGCCGGGCGACAAATTCCAGATCGCCGTCTTCGGCATCAACGGACCGATTTCAGTCGCGCCGATGAATTTCGTCTGGTTTCGCGAAGCCAAAATCGAATTTTTCCGCTAACCGTATCGCTCAAAGCATAATCCCATGGCAGATTCGCAAATGCGAACAAAGCGGCCGCTCCGAGGGCCGGTGCGCGAGGAAGCGGGGCCGGCGCTCAAAAACTACATCACGCCCGCCGGGTTGCAGCGGCTGAAAGACGAGCATACGTTCCTGCTGACTCGCGAGCGGCCCGCGGTCGTGGAGGTCGTAGCGTGGGCCGCCAGCAACGGGGACCGCAGTGAAAACGCCGACTATCTCTACGGCAAACGACGGTTAGGCCAGATCGATTCGCGGATTCGCTTCCTCACGAAACGCATTAACGCGGCCGTGGTCGTCGATCCCGCCGCTCCGCGGCCGGGATCAGCCGCTACGCGCGTCTTCTTCGGCGCAACCGTGACCTACAAGGATGCCGCCGGCCTCGAACACGTCGTCTCGATCGTGGGCATCGACGAGGTGGACCTCGACCGCGGCTACTTCAGTTGGCGTTCGCCTCTTGCCAATGCGCTGATGAAGGCGAGCCCCGGCGACCTTGTGGACCTGCGCGCGCCAGCGAAGACGGAGCATCTCGAGATCATCGACATCGAGTACGCGCCGATTCCGATGGATCCTTTCCGCGAACCGCTAGGTGCTCAGTCGGCGCGCAAGGTCGAAGGCTCCTAGACCAAGCCGCCCGGCTCTGAGCGTTCGCCCGATCTTTGTCGTTGTCGCATAGTGTGCCGTCCGGAGCTGGACAGTCATGTCGCCCGAGCTTGACTGCGAATGAGAGATTGGCCTAGAGTGTAGCTTCCTGCTAGGAAGTCCAGATCACTGGGGCCGGGTGCAGCCGTCCCGCCATCCGGCCCCTCTTTTGACCAATAGCCAGACCGAGGTGAGACGCCATGAGTGCAACCAAATGCCCTAAGCACGGCAAGCCGTTTCCTTGCGGACAATGCAGGCTCGATCAGAAGAACAAGCCTCCGCAAGCGCCGCCACCGTCAAAGAGAAAATAAAATTGGGCCATCTGTAAGTAGCTATCTGAGGACTTGGCCCGGGGATGCTCCCTGAAATGGCCCGCAGGCGACATGCTCGGGCGGCGTTTGAAACGAGGGCGGAATGGCCATCCAGGCTGAGATGGTCAATCGATGGCAAAGCAATAAAAGAGTCCAGCCCCTCCTGCGCTTTCGAGCGCTGCCTGGCTGCATCCTTTTGTAGCGTTCGACGAATTCCAGGACGATCCATTGCCGATTCGGTCTGAATGGCCCACCTGCGCGGAACCAGTCGTGCTGCTGGTCCAGTTGTTGCAAGTATGGTCGGCGTTATCCGTGTAAGCGCGGCCGTCCCACTTCGATCCCGTAAGAATCTCATGCTGAATCGGTGGCGTATCGCCGATGCCGTGAATCACCTCTCCGTGCTCGTTGCGCGCGGACTGCTTGAACAAATTGCTGCCGCGTTGCGCCTGGACGAGCGTGTCGCCGTGCAGTTCGCCAAGGTTCGCCGAAATGATAGCGTTTTGCGGCGCCCCCAATTGCGCGAACGAATAGTTGAACCAGGGTCCGGTGCCGATACGGTCCCGCGCGTTGACGGCAGGCTTGCCGGGACGAGCCTGGGTGCTGAGATAGGCGTGCCAGGTTTTACCGCCCGCTCCGACAGCCGCCGCAAGCGCGTGGCAGTGCGCGTCGGCGCCCGCAAGTCCGCCAAGGTCTCCGCCTTTACCGATACCGACGCTGGTCACGAAAAAGGTCATTCGCGCCGGAGTCGCGGGCGGGCTACCCGGCGGCGGCGTGACGCCCTGAGTATTCGGCGGGTTCTGAGCCAGCAGCAGGCAAGAGGCCAGCATCAGAGTACAAAAGGCGACAACGTAAGCACGTGGTCTGGTCATGGGCTTCTCCGCCGTTTTAGTCAATCGCGAAACAGTAAAACAGGCCCTGGCCGTGGGTTTTCGGCAAATCCGCCTGGGCGCAGCCGCGCGTTCCGTGAGCGGAGTTCCAGGAACCGTTGCCGCCGCCATTGCGATCGGGAAAACCGATCTGGGCGTTGGGCCTGCCATCGGCGGCATTCAGGTCTCCGTTCGAGGTTCCAGGAGCGGGGCTCTTGTTACTGGTCCAGTTATCGCAGGTGTGATCGAGACCGTCGGTGAACGCGGTGCCATCGGTCTGACTACCGGTGAGCATTTCGTGCCGAGTCGAAAACCGGGTGGTTTTGGCGTAATCCCAGTCGTTGTCGCGTGGATCGGAATAGTCGTACAAACCCGGCACGATCTGGCCTTTTTCCGTCAGCCCGGTGAGCTTATTCAGATTATTTCCCTGATGCGCCAGTTCCATCGTATCGCCGTGCAGGTGCGCGAGATCTTGCGCGATCATTTCGCCTTTGAAGTTGTACCAGGGACCTTTGCCGATGCGGTCGCTCGCGTTCACTGCCGGCTGGCCGGGCCGCGCCTGCGTGCTCAAGTAAGCGTGCCAGGTGCGATTTCCGGCGCCTACTGCCCTTGCGAGCGCTTGGCAATGTGCGTCAGCGCCGGCCAGTCCGCCGAGATTGCCGCCGTCCCCGACGGGTTCGCTCGTCACGAAAAAATTCATCATCGGAGAAGGCTTCTCGCCCCGCGGATACTCCCCGGGCCTTTGGACCTGCCCCAGCAACAGGCAGGACGCCAGCGAAACAGTGCAAGATAACACCAGAGCTGAAGATTTAATCTTCGTCATGTAACCTCCAAACTTTCCCCGTGTCGCGCCGCTTCGCTTCTTGATCCGGTACTACCACCGCCATTACAACCCGGCCTTATGAGCCGGCACGCGCGCCGGAATCCGAGAGATGCCCCCAACATCACAGGTCATGCTGCTTTTCTGCAAATAACCCCCGCAGCTTACGCGCCCCCGCGTCGTTTGCCAACTCCCGAAAAACGGTGTTCCCGCTAAGTGGGATTTCACAGTGTTGTGACGGCAATGGAAACGATTGTGGCTTCTTAAACCGGCCCCGGAGAAAATGCTGATTGCGCAACTCGGCGATGGCTGGCCTTGTGGCAATCTACCTTGCTGTTTTCGTGATGGCAAAATCCTCCGAATCGCCTACTTCGCCTGGTGAAGCGCAGTGGACTTGCTGCCAACGTCAAGAGAAGCCAAATAGGCCGTGATTGCCAGTATGTCGGCATTGTCCAATTTAGCGACCACCGGTTTCATGAGCTGCGTCCAAACTCCGTTGCGATCGCCCACCCTCATGTCGTAAAGCTGGCGTGCCATGTAGCTGGCGCTGCGCCCGGCGATCCCTGGCACGGGACCGAGTCCCAGCAGGTCCGCGCCGTGACAAGTGGCGCACGCCGTCGTCTTGCCTTCGCCTCCAGTAGTTACCAGCGCTTTACCCTTCTTCAGGCTGCCCGTGGGCACGTAGGCTACGAATCCAGACCGCGGATCGCGCAGCTGCAGGGTCGCGTCTGCATTCTCGGTGGCCTCGACGATGCGGTCGCCGATCGGCTCCTTTTCGTTCCCTTTCAGCAGGAGGAACATGCCAAACACAACGCGGGTCTTAGGAACCATGTCCGTCTCGACCACCCTGATCCAGGGCGTCCATTTCATCGAGCCGTAATATTCGGCGGCTGCCTTGATCTCCTCGTCCGTCATGGCCTTGGCGTAGTCGATCATGTTATTCGTATTGCCCTTCCGCGAGTCGGCGCTCTTTCGCGCGCCATTCTTGAAGTCATTCATGGTCTGCACAAAATAGGCCACGGGAAGGCCCGCGACACCCGCGTTTTCCGAACGGCCTTTGCCATTCGGGTAGTGGCAGCGGCCACAGGCGCCCACGTCGGGTTTCCGGCCGCGAGCCACCACCTCCGGCATGGGCGGGTGATCGCCCGGATACCAGTCGGCCGGTCCAAAGGGGTCGCGAACCTGGGTGAGCGTGAAAGACAAAGTGCTGCCGGGAAGATGTCGCGGCGTGCCGTCGTCCGGTTCGAGCTGCGCAAGATCAGCGGCCGTGTTCGGAGCCGCTCCCGGCGCGCCAGCGGGTACCTGGAAGCCATACGCCCAAGGGGGAGGGGGTTCCGCCGCCCCCTTCTTTTCTTGCGGAGGCTTGGCTCCAATCACGGGTACGAGAAACAAAGCCAACACCGAAACCCAGATGTATTTTCTCATTCATACCTCCTCGCGTCGGCGGGTGCCGGCTGCACTTGTTCACCCTTACGAAGGGCAGCCCCGGGGGAATCATCGGTATGCGAAAAATTTGAATTCCCGATTTCGGATCTCCGAGGATCCTACGCTTCTCCTCCCGGCGACACAACGACCTTGCCACAGCGAAGTACCAATGAGATTTCGGCCGAGCCCACATGGCGATAAGGTGACTTCTCACGACTTGGCCCAAAGATCGCCGTCAATGAGCTTGTGCCACTCACAAAAGTAGAGATAGACTGCCGCCCATGAAGAAGGCAGGGACCTTGCTTTATTGGTCTTTGTGGCTGACTCAACCAGCGACCCAGCGCCGGTGAGAAACGAAAGACAAGGAGCGAAAATATGTGCGATCGAGATCATTCTGCGGAGGATCAGGAACAGTACCAAGCCGGTGGTTTAATCACGCGAAAGCAGTTCGGCGTCATGCTGGCAGCAGGCGTCGCCATGCTGCTGCCGGGAGTAGCCAACGCCGTAACTGTCGCTGAATCCGACGTGACCGTGAAGACGCCGGACGGCACGGCGGACTGCTACTTCGTCCATCCCTCTGCCGGCACCGCGCCCGGCGTATTGCTGTGGCCGGATATCTTCGGGCTGCGGCCGGCAGTCCGCCAGATGGGTAAGCGGCTCGCCGAGTCGGGCTACTCGGTGCTCGTGGTGAATCCGTTCTACCGGACCCAGAAAGCTCCGACCGCCCCTCAGGGCGCGGCGACTCCGATCCAGCAGGTGCTGCCGCTGGCGCAAACTCTGAACGAGACCACGCAGGTGACCGATGCGAAGGCCTTCATCGGCTGGCTGGACCAGCAGCCCTCGGTTGCCAAGAATCGCAAGATGGGGACGCAGGGTTATTGCATGGGAGGGGCGATGGCTTTTCGCACCGCTTATGCCGTGCCGGACCGCGTCGGAGCCGTGGCCTCTTTCCACGGTGGCAACGGGCTGGTGACCGCTATGCCGAACAGTCCGCATCTTCAGGCCGCGACCACCAAGGCGCAGTTCCTGGTGGCTATTGCGCAAAATGACGATATGCAAGCCCCCACCGAAAAGACGGTGATGAAGGAAACCTTCGACAAGGCTGGGCTGTCCGCGGAAGTCGAAGTATACCCGGCCATGCACGGCTGGTGCCCGCCGGATTCAGGCGTCTACAGCGAGCCGCAGGCCGAGAAGGCCTGGAGCCGTCTGTTGGTACTGTACGGCAAGGCTCTCTCGTAACCTATTTCTGATTATTGGTTGGGTGCGGCCCGCCGGGGTTTGCCCACCGCGGCCCTGGCCACCGCGCCCAACTGCCCAAGTCCTGAGAAACGGTGCCAGCTCAACCGGTCGATGCAACACCACCTGGTATAAATCTTTTCCTAAAAGGTGGTGTTCGCGATGCAGAGACGATGGAAGCTTTCTGCCACCCAGCGGGCCGATATGTGGGGCCGTTGGAAGGCTGGACAGTCGTTAAATGCGATTGGTCGAGTACTCGGCAAGGACCAACACGTCATTCATTTCCTGTTGGCGCGTCACGGGGGGATCGCTCCGCCGGTCCGTCGCCGTTCACGGCGTGCGCTGACATTGGCCGAACGCGAAGACATCTCCCGCGGCATCGCCAGCGGCTGCTCGCTGCGGGTCATCGCCCAACATCTGAGTCGCACGGCATCTACGATCAGCCGAGAACTGGCCCGCCATGGCGGGCGCGCGCAGTATCGAGCCAACCAAGCCGACCAGCAGGCCTGGGAATCGGCTTTGCGGCCCAAGGCTTGCCGCCTGGCCCTCCACGAGAAGCTCCGCACTCTCGTTGCCAGTAAACTGATGCAGGACTGGTCGCCGGAGCAAATTTCCGGATGGCTGAAACAGTCCTATCCGGACGACGAGAGCCTGCGCGTGTCTCACGAAACGATTTATCTCAGCCTGTTCATTCAAGCGCGCGGAGCGCTGAAAAAGGAGCTGATTCAGCACCTTCGCTCCAAGCGGCGGATCCGCCGCTCGCGGCACTCCAGCGTTCACGGACATTCGCAAGGCAAGATCGTCGATGCGATTTCTATCCGCGAACGGCCAGCGGAAGTGGAAGATCGTGCCATTCCCGGTCATTGGGAGGGAGACCTATTGCGTGGGGCAGGCAACACCCACGTGGTTACGTTGGTAGAGCGCAAATCGCGCTTTTGCGTGCTGGTGAAAGTGCCCGGCAAAGACACGGCTACGGTAGTGGCCGCCCTGATCCAGCACGTGGGCCAACTCCCGGCGGAGTTGCGTCGCTCGCTGACCTGGGACCGTGGACTGGAGATGGCCCAACACAAAACCTTCACGATGGCGACGGATATGCAGGTTTACTTCTGCGATCCGCAGAGTCCCTGGCAGCGGGGCTCAAACGAAAACACAAACGGCCTACTGCGGCAATACCTGCCAAAGAACGCCGACCTGTCCAGGTTCTCGCAATCAGAGCTGGACGAGATCGCTCTGCGACTCAATACCCGGCCACGACAAACCTTGGGATTTCGAACTCCAGCGGATAAACTGCAGGCCAGTGTTGCGTCGACCCCTTGAGACCATCGGCGCTCTCGCCAACTGGCCCGGGAGGCTTCAGTCAGCGGCCCGGGCGGCTCCCGCCAGCGGCCCGGGAGACTCCAGTCAGAGATAAGATGCGTCGCAAAAACCCACGAAGCATGCGACACCGCAAGCCGTGACGGCACACTCTCGCTCCGCAAACCGCAGTGTATAATTTCTTGATGTCAGAGGACAGGTACTGGCAGCCCGTAGTTCGCTGCAAAACTCCAGGCTGCGTAGACGGGAATCCAATCTATCTCCCTCATCCCGACCTCCCGGAGACCACCGAACCGCAACCGAACTGGCCCGCGGAAAACTGGCATCCCTTACTGGTGTGCAAATACTGTGGTCGCGGCTATCGCTACTACGCCAAAGACGTCGAATGGATCAGCACGTACTATTACAGTGGGCTTCCGGACAATGATCTGATGCTTCTAGCCGAACTGCGTTGTGCCCAGCCGGACTGCGAACATCTCGTAAAAGTATATTTGGGCTCCGACGTACGTAAGAAAATCGGAGAAATAAACGGCAAGCTGAAGACCGGAATCGCTGACGCAACCTGCGACGCGGGCCACGCCCCCGCGTACCCTCTCGACGTGTACCAAATAAACTCCGTGGATGAACTAGAGTAGTCTCGCCCCACGCACTTCCCGCGCATCCGTGGAATCCGCCCAGGATGCTCATCCCGAGTGAAGCATCGCGAACGTAGCGCGCTTTCTGCGTCCCGGATGCCTTGGCGGGACGCGCCTTGTGCGCCCCGGATCTCTCCGCGGGACGCGCTTTCTGCGCTCCGGACACCTCTGCGGAGAATCTCCTTGGCTCCTCGTTTTCCAAAGGAGCCACTTTACTGACGCAAGCGTGGAGACTCCCAGAATATTCGCCCCCTGGAGCAAGAGCCAACCCGTAACTCACCCTATCTCCTTCCCTGACTCACCCCGAGCAGAACACGGCGCAGGCCTAGCGGAACGAGTCGAAGCCCCGCCGCCACACCGCTGGTTGTCATCCCGAACCCAGCGGCGCTCTTTGCCGATGTCGGTGAGGGATCTGCTGTGCGCCTTCTTACCATCCTGCCGCAGTGTTCGCCACGCCCGCGCACTGTCATTCCGAGTGTTAGCGAGGAATCGCCTCGCCCTTGGAATCGCCATCGCCAACCCCGCCGCGCCCGCGCGTCGGCCGTCATCCGAACCCAGCCGTGGTCATTTTGCTTGCCTTTGCTTCGTCTTTCCGAAGTATGGCCGTCCTATCGGCTCCCCGCAATTGACGCGGGCCGGGTTCGGCCAGATAGTCGCCTGTGGAATGCAATGGCTTCTTCATCCGCCGGCACGATCTCGTGAAATCCACGATGCACGTTCCTCGCCATCTTCAAAACAACGTTGACGGTCTCGTGCGCCGATTCAACTGTCTCGTGGAGAGCCTGTCGCAGGCGAACCGACCGATCCCCACTGTCATTGAGATATTTCTCGTCAGCTACGCCACCTCCGTGCTCGTACACGTGCCTTCGGTGAAACATCAACTCCGCGAACTTGACTTCCTCTGCGGAGAGTCCCCCGAAAATGTTTATATCGAATATCTCCCTCAGGTCGGTAGCCACCGCGTCCAAGTTGTGAAACCGCCGATTCGAGAGGCGATTTTTTCGGCCGGAAGTCATCTTAACGTGACGAAGCAGCTCCTTTACGTAGGCACCGACTACTGAGTCAAATTCCGAAACCGTTTCTCTGACGCTGCTTTCACATGACCCTCCTGAACTAATGCGATCCCTTATAACGGGAACCCATTTGCCCGCCAATTCCTGGAGCCCGTTCCACGTGCCACAGACGGAGCAGTAAGCGAACCGTCCGATGATATCGTTCAGCTCGCCGCAGGCGTCGCACGTAAACCGATTCTGCTGGCTCTCTTCAGCGTAATAGAAGTCCGGTTTCTCGGCCCCTTTGCCAACGGCGTCCGCGACGGCATCCATATCGATTACGTACTCGCCATCAACATCAGAGCTCAGCGCTTCCCTCATCTTCGCGCAGAATTGCTCGATGTAGGACACCTGTCCAGGCGTTAGAAAATGCAAAGCATCCGCTCGAAGGCCGCAATAAGCGCAAAATTGAGATCCACGAGCCGACGCGCGCCAGTAGCTATTGCACCTCGGGCAGCATCGTCCAAACAGCCCCTCACGGTCCGAAGCTATGAAAACCTCGAAAACTCCACCGGGCACTGCCGGGGCCTTAACCTGACTGCCAATGCCCCCGAGTTCGGCGAGACAAAAAGGAATCCCATTCGGCAACGCGTAGACGGCAAACATCACGGCGGGAACAGGTCGGCAATGTGTCCAAGTCAGTTGGTAGCCCCGCCGACCTTGGCCATCACTGCCGATACGGATAATGACCTTACCGCCGCAGTGCCCAACAGGTTCAAACTCAGGCTTATCAGGCATACGTCACAAAAGAATAGCCTGTCCGACACCGATATGCACGACGTGACACCCTTCGCTTCGTTCGCAAAAGATGGCGCGTGCCGTCATTCATAGCAGAAGCCGCGGCGGCGACTCTTGCAGGACTGACCATCGAGTAAAATATGCGACGCTCGCGAAAGAGCGCACTTTTCCACAAGCCCCTACTTACGTGCACGGTAAAACGAGCATCCGTGCAGGATGCTCGTCCCGAGCGAGCATCGCAACGAGGCGCGCTTTCTGCGTCCCGGATGTCTCCGCGGGACGCGCCTTATGCGCTCCGGATGCCTCTGCGGAGGATCTCCCCAGTGCAACATACAGCGAGAGCCGAATCGCACTTTACTCGTGCGGTAAAACAAGCATCCGATCAGGATGCTTGTCCTGAGAGAGCAACGCGAGCGAAGGATCTCTCAAATGGCACATACAGCGAGAACCGAACTGCACTTTACTCGTGCGGTAAAATAGTTATATGTGCGAATTAGGAGATCACCTTGTTCGGCACCGGGAGCAGCGCTTTCTCGCACCTTCTCCTTTGATCCCGTCCGCCGTCCAGATTGCGTCTCCCGAGCCCAATTTGCCACCCTTATGCTTAACCCCTTTGGAATCACATCCTTGTACAAAACGCGAAGGGAACTCCCATGGAATCACATCCTTGCAAAAAAAATGGGGGGTAGGGGGTCCTGGGCGCACTTCTCATACCAAACTAGTGCGCTAAGTAGGCTCGGGGGCCACGCGCCGGCGGGAGAAAAGATACCAGCGGTGCCAGGCTTCCCAGATATTGCCGACCAGGACCCCGGCCAGCAGGTAGTACGCCGCGCCCACCCACTGGAAGATGCCGAAACTCACCAGGGCCACGAGCACGGCGCAAACGATTTGATCCGGGTACCTGACGGGCGAAGTGGGAGGGTCTGTAAGGATGAAGAACGCGAAAAAGAGGGCGGCATGAAGATCCGGCGCCCGAAACACTTCGGCGACCCTGCCCGGTTCGCTCACGTAGGTGGTGAGCGTAAACAGGCCGAAATAGACGCCCAGGAACACCAGCGCCAGCGGAAATTTGTTCACGCGGTCCGTGATGAAGACGCCCGTGGCGGCCAGCAGCAGCAAAGCCCAGGGCGTGATTTCAGGCAAAGCGCCCCACCAGCTTTGCCCGGTATTGAAAATGTAGAACGTGGCCACCAGCGCGAGAGCCGCCGGATTGAAGATGTTGGCCGAGCGAGTGCGCGCAATGTATTTGCTGGCAATGGCGATGGCCGAAGTGCATGCGCCCACGTACCAGGGCTCCTGCGGGGTCAAGATCATGGCCACGATCAAGCCGGTAAGCACCGCTCCGCTGGGAAATTCCCAGTCTCCGTGCATCCTGCGCAAGATCAGCAGGTCCATCACTCCCGCGACGACAACCGCCGCGGCCAGGCCGGGAGCGATTCGGCGGATTCCCTCGTGCGGCGCCGTGACCGCAACCAGAATCACCAGCACGATTATGAGCAGGCCTTTGGGCGTCTGGAAGAATCGCCACATGGCGGAACTAGAGGTACTCATGCATGGCCTGAGTGGCAAATCGGGTGACCGCGAGCGAATCCGCCGCAGCGCAATCGGTGCCAGAGCGCGGCGCAGAAGGCCGCGCGGCAGATCCTGGGATGGAGCCCAGGTCGGGTGTAGAAACAGAAAAAATTAAGCCATTCACGCCCAAGCGATCGAAGAGCCGAATCCCGTCCGCCGGACCCAAAACGAAAGCCGCCGTCGCCAGGGCATCCGCGAGCATGGCGGTCGGAGCGATGACGGTCACGCTGGCCACGCCATTGGCTGAGGCTCCGGTGCGCGGATCGAGAATGTGATGGCCGCCATCGGCGCTGCGCTTTTCGTAATCGCCGGAGGTGCAGACGGCGCGATTCGACACGCGGACCACCTCGATCAGCTCGGCATCGCTTCGAGGATGACGGATTCCGATCGACCACGGTCCGCTTTCCGGATTGCGTCCGCCGAGGTAAAGATCGCCGCCCGCGTTGATGGCAAAATTCTCGAAGGAGAAAAGCTCGCGCGCGGCGAGATCGACCGCCAGCCCTTTCGCCACGGCGCCAAGATCGATCACCAGCGGACGCAGCAGAGTGATCGTCTTCCGTTCGGGATCGAGGCGCACGTCCCGATAGCTGCAGTCGAGAGCAGTGCGGTCGCAGTCGAGAGCGCTGCGAATCTGTCGGCCGCTGCGATACTCGCGGTTGAAGCCGCGCGTTTCCATGGCGTAGCCAACGGTGGGATCGAAGGCGCCGCCGCTCTCTTCGGCCACGGCCAATGCAAATTGCACGGCCTGGTACAAAAGCGTACTGACGGGAACTGGCACGCCAACTTGGGCTGCCAGCCGCATCACTTCGCTGCCGGAATCGAATCGCGTGCAGCACTCCTCCACGCGATCGAACCATGCGAAGGCGCGCTCGACGGCCTCTTCGCGAAGCGTCGGCGACTCCGCTTCCGATTTGCGGCCGGCAGCCGCGCCGACCACGTGAATCATCACAAAAGTGCCCATGCGAACGGCGGTGCGGACGATATCGTCACTCGCTCGCTTTGGACAATGCTGCAGTAATGGCATCGGCGAATGCATAGCTGCTCTCGGTGGCTCCGGACACGTAGTCGACTTTGGCGCTCTGCCGTTCCACGACCTCGCGCGGCAAGTCCGGCAAAACGGGACTGGGAACTCGGGGAGAGATCCAACTGCAGGAGTAGCGCGTTAAGCATTGGGTGATCGTCGCCGTGACGATCTTGCCGTCCTGAATCTGAACCGAGGCTTCGATATCGCCGTGGCGGCAACTGCCCCAGCCAAGAAACACGCCGTCCTTATATTGCGTTTGCACGCTCGCGGCTGCCTTGGCTGCCGCACTCGTGCCGGTTCCGGAGGCTGACGCCGGCGATTCGCCCGGCTCCGTGGAGGCCGAATCTGACTTGCGATTCGCGGCAGCTGGCTTGCGGACATTCTTCTTTACCGTAGGAGTAGAGGACGAAGTGCCGAGCGGCTCCGCCGGGACCGGAGGATTTTCCGGCGCGGGCGGCGGGATGGCCTCGGCGACGGTGCTCCGCTGCTCCGTCTGCGAATCGAATTTATGCGCCGCGGCACTCGTGCGGTAATAGCCGGCGGCATAAATGGCCACGATCGCCGTAGAGCTCAGCGTGACCAAGCTCCTGGAGATTCGCTGGCCCGCCCCGGCGCGCTCGTCGAAGTAATCGTCGGAGCGCATGGGCAGCGCTCCGGCCGCCAATCCGGCGGCCAGGAGGATAATGGCGATGCCGGTGAATATGCCCCAGGAAGGGCGCCCGGCAGCGACCGACGTACCAAATACCGCCAGCACGATCGCCAATAATAGGAGCGTCGATTTATCCATGTAATCGACCTACTCGTCGAACTGTCTTGAATGCTTCAGAGGCGCCGAAGCATACCGGCGTGCTTGATTAGCGCCGGTGCTCCTCTCGTCCGCGGCGTCCTTCGCGGGCATCTTGCCGTTCTCGCGCGCTTCGTTCATGCAGCGCATGATGTTCCGCGGGCCTCGCGCCGGGCGCAAATCGCCGCACTCCGGGATAAGGATGAACGTATGCGCCGCGATTGACCCAAGTCCTTCCCCAGCGCGCGTTATTGATAAATAAGGCGTGCCCGCCCCAGTCAAAGCGGCCATAAAAACCAGGGGCTCAGCCCCAAGGCCGGAAGAACCCGCCGACCGTCACTCCAAAACCGAAGCGGATGGCGCCGCCCACAACGAAACCGGGCCGCGGCGCGAAGAAGACGATTCCCGGGTCATAAGCGGGGACAACGAGAAAAGCGGGATTCGCCGGCATAATCGTGATGTACGGTCCTCCGCCTACCACGATTTGGCCGTTGGTCCGGAGGTAACCGAAATCCCTGGCCTTGCGACGTTCCCGTTGCGTCGCGTCCATCACGTCCTGCGGCTGCGCCAGGAACGCGTTACCGAGGTCCGTGGTCCACCTCATGTCGGAAGCCATCATCTCCAGCACAGACGGAAACGGAAGCAGCGCCTGCACGCTGGGATCCCAGGGTACCTGGTCGCCCTGGATCGCATCGGCCAGAGCCTGGCCGGTGAGGTTATGGTGCTCATCGGCCCATTTAGCAGCGTCGGGTATCTGGTCTGGATATGTCGAGGCGGTAAGAATCTGCGCCAACAGCGGATCCGGATAGAGCGCGACTCGTGCAACCAATTGATCGAGCTGGTCGGGAGGAAAGGATGGCGGCGGCGCTTGCGCGAATAGAGGCGCATGAACGAGAGAAATTCCAGCGAGAACGAACAGGAAGAAAGCGGCGTGTTTGATTCTCATTCCAATCTCCTAATTCGGTAGACGGCGCAAATTGTCAGTTCGTTGCTTGGGTTGTCTTGGCGAGTAAGTGTATTGAGGTGCGCGGTCGCGGTCAACGTGATTGGGTCAACGCAATTGGGTGAACGCGATTGGCTGCGGAGCCCTGCACGCCTGGCGTGCTTAAACCAAGCCCAGGGAGCGAGACATCTCTTCGGCTTCCTCGATCAACGAGCCTAAGCCGCCCGTGAGTCCTTCCCTCCAGAAGGCTTCGCTTCTGGCGTCGAGATCGAAAGGCGCGAGGAGCTCCACGACGTTTTTCGTCGAACCGGAGCGCAAAAGGTCGAGGTAAAGCGGTTCGAAGCGCGGGCCCAAACGGCGGCGCTGCGCGAAGAGGCTTTGCGTGAGCAGTTCGCCGAAGGCATATCCATATACGTAGAACGGGCTGTGGAAGTGCGGAATGTAAGCCCACAGGCGATCGCTATTCTCGTAGGTGAAGATTTCGCCTTCCGGGCCGTAGAGTTCCCGCGCGGTGCGCAGCCAGATGGCGCTCAACTCCTCGACCGATCGCTTCGCCGGCTGGCCCCAGGTTTTGTAGGATTCATCCATGCCGTGAAGCCGGCGCTCGAAATTGGAAAAGCCGATCTGCCGGACGATGGTGTTCAGCATCTTGTCGATCTTGCCCATAATCAGCGCCAGCAATGATTTCTTGTCTCCCCCGCGAGTGAGGCGGTCCTGGAGGAAAGTGAAGGTGGTCATTTCGCCGAATACGGATGCCGTCTCGCAGTAGGCGATGGGCGCGTGGAACATCAGCGGCCCCTGCGCTTCGCCGGCAAGAATACCGTGGACGCCGTGGCCCAGTTCGTGCGCGAGGGTCATCACGTCCGTATTGCTTCCCAGATAATTCAGAAGCGTGTAGGAGACCGGCTTCCCGCCGGGCAGAACTTGCGAGGAGTTGAACGCGCCCTGGCGCTTTTCCTTGGCCACCGGCGCGTCGATGCGACGCTCGCGAAAAAAGCTTCGCACGATCTCCGCCAGCGCGGGGCTGAAGCTTTGGTAAGCCGTGGTGACGATCTCCTCGGCCTCGCGGAAAGGAATGATGGTGGTATCGGCAAAGGGCATGGGCGCGTCGCGATCGCTCCAGCGGAGCACGGGAACTCCCAGATGGCGCGCTTTGAGCTTGTAATAGCGGCGCGCCAGCGGGCCGCCCAGCGAGGTGACGCTGCTGTGCAGGACGTCGACCACGGCGTCGGGAATGCGGTTGGCTTTGTTGCGGCGATCCATGGGGTGAGCGTAGCCGCGCTCCTTGTCTTCCACGGCTTTTGAGCCGGCGACCATGTAGAGCGTTTGGGCGGAGTATTTTGCAAACGGGCCGGTCAAGCCATTGTTGACGACTTTCAGTATCTCCGCGCGCTCCTGCGCGTCTTTGGATCTGGTCAGCGTATGCAGCAATTCGGTGAGGCTTCTGGTGGCGCCGCGAAAGTTGAACTCCAGGTCCGCCTCCAACTCGTCGAAGAATTCACTCCAGGAGCCGGAGTCAAACGGGGAGCGCTTGGTGAGCGCGGACTCCACCGGCTCGGTGAGGAAATGAGGCTTGAAGAGCCGTACATGCTCGATCCAGGGACGATGCCTGGCAACGATCGGATCTTGTGCATACAAGGCAGCGAGTGTCGCGTCGCTTATCTGGACAAGTTCCAATTCGAAGAAGGTGAGGTGCTCACCCAGCATGGCGCTCAACTCCCGCTGAACCTGGGCGTGCTTGGCTTTGATCGCCGCATTCGCCAGATCGGTGCTCTCGCGCAGGGATAGATACGATGCGATTTTGCCCTGCAACATCTCGATTTCCGAGTAGTCGCCGATGGACGCACCCAGGCGTTCCGCTAGCTTGCCTCTATAAGTTTCCGCGAAGCGCTTGGCCAAGGCCTCGAGCGCCTTTAAGTCGGAATCGAGCCGAGGATCGTCAATGCCCGAATAAAGGATGCTGAGGTCCCAACGAACCTGTTCTGTGTCATCGACGGTACTGGCGGTCGCGGCATTCATGGCGTCTGTGGCGGTGGTAGCATTCATCGCGTTCATAAGAATCGTTCTCCCGAGGTCCTCGCAGACAAGCATAGCCCGAGATTGTTCCGAGCCCAACCAGCTATCTCGAACCACCTCAAGGGTCGCAAATAAACCGCCGCAAATATCGATTGGGAAAATGGCAATCGGTGAGAGAGCCGCCCACCCTGCAGATCAGTGCTGCCCTAAATAAAAAGGCCGGACTCTGGTGGTCCGGCCGTGGTTACCGATTGGTTGCGGGGGCACGATTTGAACGTGCGACCTTCGGGTTATGAGCCCGACGAGCTACCAGACTGCTCCACCCCGCGGATTCATCTTAGCGAAATCGCTATGCAGCGTCAAACTAGCGCGTACGCAATACTGGGTTGGCCTACACTTGAATGCTCCATCCGGAAAGTTACAATTGACGCGAAGAATCAAAGGGTAGCAGAATAGGCCGCCCAAGGAGCACATCCGATGCGAGCGAAGTTAGGAGTATTCGTTACTCTGGCTGCTACACTTCTGGTTTTCTCGGTTTCGACGTTCGCTCATCACGGAAACGCCGCGTACGACACGGGCGCTTCGCTTACAGTGAAGGGTACGGTTACCGATTTCCGTTTCATCAATCCTCACTGCCAGATCTATTTCGATGCCAAGAATGAGAAGGGCGAAGTGGAGCACTGGCAGGGCGAACTCACCGCTCCCAACAAACTGGGCAGAGCAGGTTGGACCAAGCACAGCCTGAACCCGGGCGATCAGATCACGGTAACCGGATTTGCCGGGAAAAACGCCGCACATTCGATTTGGATCCGGAAACTCATCGGTCCAGACGGCCAAGCCATGCAGCTCTCGGAAGACTAGCCTCTCGCACGGCGAACTTAATCGCACCACCTTAGGAAGTGAAAATGAGAAGAAATCGCTTGAATTCGATGTTGCTTGTGGCTGGGCTGCTGGCAATTCCCGGCGCCTTGCACGCTCAGTATGGCGCGGGCAAGGCGCTTACACCGCAGAAGAATAACGCGCCGGCCGCAAAGTCCGATGCTGCGCCCGCCCCCGCGCCGGTTCACGATTTGAGCGGCGTTTGGATGATGCACAATCCGCCGGGGTCCAATCGCGGCTACACGAATTTTACGTACACCGATCCCAAAACCAGCCCGCCCTCGATGACTGCCTGGGGCGAGGAGAAATTCAAGGAAGCTAAGGACTCCAATGGCGGCGCCTACACGCTGGATCAAACCAACGATCCGGTCCTCACCCGGTGCTATCCGCCGGGCACGCCGCGGGTCTACTTTCATCCCTACCCATTCGAATTCGTGCAGGCGCAGAAATTCATGCTCATGGTATTCGAATACGACCATACCATCCGCCGGATTTACACGGACGGACGTTCGCTTCCCGATGATCCGGACCCGAGTTGGATGGGCTATTCCGTAGGCCATTGGGATGGAAACACCACGTTCGTCGTGGACACCGTGGGTTTTAACGAGAAAACCTGGCTGGACCGGCTGGGGCACGCTCACAGCGAACAGCTACATGTGACCGAGCGATTTCGCCGGGTCGATCGCGATCATCTCGATCTGGATATAACCATGACGGATCCCAAGGCGCTGGCCAAGCCCTGGACCACAACGTTCTACTATCAGAACCGGCCGGATTGGGAACTTGGGGAGATCTCTTGCTCGGGAGACTACCTGGATTTCAGCAAGTTCGAAAGCTTCAGCTTCAAAGATAAAGACGGTAAAGACGCAACGGCCCCTAAATAAAACGGACTTATCGGGGCCTTGGGGTAAGTCGCTCAGAAACCGCGGCGGCCCCACCATCACGGTTCAGAGTGCCGATACCTCGAGATTGGTCGCGGAGAGATGGCCGCAAGCAGCGCTGTCTCGGTTAAATTCGGCCTAAAGGCTCGGTGTTTACGCTTGTTACCCACCGCAGCCAAGCTGTTTCAGGTTGACGCTAGAGCTTTGTAGACTTATGCTCTCAATCCAGGAAACGGTTCAACGCAGCAAATTCCGGTTTCTAAGGTGCGCTATGAGCTCCCAGCGGATCGGCCGGCCATCGAAACGAACTTGTGTGTCGGTTGTGGCATTGATGGCTGTGCTATGGACTCTTCCGGCGCTGGCTCAGGTCGACCTTACGGGTTCGTGGCGTCCACTTCCACGCAACCAGGACGGCAGCGGGATGGTCAGCGATATCGCCGGCGTGCCGGTCGATGACGGCGACCGTCTGAGAGTGCAAACCTGGTCTCCGGAAGACTTCGACATCACCGAGTGGAGTTGCCGTCCCCACCCCTGGGACTATTCGCTCGAGGGCGAGCGGTCTCCGATAAGGTTCTGGGCCGATGCGGATCCACACACGCAAAAGATCATCGATTACCATGGCCACATCAATATGGAGGAGCAGGAGGTGACTATCTGGATGGATGGCCGCCCGCATCCTCCCGAGAATAGCCTGCACACCTGGAGCGGATTTTCCACCGGGGAGTGGGAAGGCGACGTCCTGGTGGTGACCACCACACACCTGAAAGAAGGATACGAGCGCCGCGATGGACTCATGCGCAGCGATCGGTCGGTGATACGCACTCGCTGGCGTCGAATCGGAAATTACCTGCAAGCAACGGTCATTCTTTACGATCCCGTTTACATGACAGAGCCCTACATCCGAAGCAGCATGATGTGGGTCCTCGATCCGACGATGCAGATGCCTCCCTATCCTTGCGAGGAGGCGACCGATACTGCCGTCGCCCGCGGCGTCGTGCCGAGCTTCCTTCCCGGCAAGAGCCCCTTGCCCGCGCTGAACAAGGATTTGACGGATAAGTTCGGAACCCCCTACGAGCCGAGGCTGGGCGGGGCGGAGACGATGTATCCCGAGTACATCAAGAAGATGAAAATCATGCCCCGGCCTCCGAAGCTTGTCGGAGCGGCGGCACCCGAAGGACAGCGATGAGCCGATCAAACGTGGTCGCCGCCGCGGCGTCTATCGTTTTGCTGGGAGCGGCCTGCCTTTGCGCGCAGACGAAGCCGAACCGCGTACCGTGGCCGCCGAAATTTAGCGCTCCCGCGCCTGGGGAAGTTCAGGTTCTTCCGGTGCAGGGCAATGTGTGGGTGCTGATCGGGGCAGGCGCCAACATCACCGTGCAGGCAGGCAACGAGGGCATCCTGGTGGTGGACACGGGAACGGCCGCCATGAGCGACAAGGTGCTGGCAGCCATCGCGACGATATCCAAGCGGCCGCTGCGCTATATCGTCGACACCACCGAGGCCGAAGATCATACCGGAGGCAACGAAAAGATCGCGGCTACCGGCGAAATCATTCCGTACGACGAGGGAGATGCCGCCAAGATTCAGAACACCCTCAACACCCACAAGGCTGCGGTGATCTCCTACCTCAGCGTATTTGACAGGATGACGGGGGAGGACGGCAAATTCCCGGCGCGACCGGAGAGCGCCTGGCCAGACGACACGTATTCCTCGCCGCAAAAAAGACTGTACTTCAACGATGAAGCCGTGATGATCATGCATCTGCCGGCGAATACGGACGGCAACAGCATCGTCTTTTTCCGCAAGTCGGATGTGGTGAGCGCGGGGGATCTGTTTGACCTTACCCAGTATCCGATCATCGATTTGAAAGCCGGCGGAAGTCTCCAAGCCGAAGTGGAGAGCCTGAACAAACTCCTCGACGTCACCGTGCCCAGCGCGTACGCGCAAGGCGGCACCTTGGTTATCCCGGCGCATGGGCGTATCGCCGACCACGGCGACGTGGTGTACTACCGCAACATGCTGGCCATCATCCGCGACCGCATGCAGGACATGATCAAACGGGGCATGACCCTGGAGCAGGTAAAGGCGGCGCAGCCGACGCGCGATTACGATGGGCGATATGGCAAAAAGACTGGCTCGTGGACCACGGATATGTTTATAGAGGCGGCGTACCGCAGCCTCAGCAAATAGGTCGAAAGGAGAATCTCATGAAACGCAGGATCTTCATGCTCGCGGCCGTCGTTCTTCTGGTTGGGGCCGGCCGGGCTTGGGCGCACCACTCGTTTAATGCGGAGTACGACGGGACGCAGAAGGTCCAGGTCGAGGGCAGCGTGACGGAGTTCGCCTGGCGGAATCCGCACTCCTTCATGAAAATCGATGTGGTGGGCAAAGACGGAACGACCGAGAGCTGGACCCTGGAGTGGGGCTCGGCAACCCAGTTGGCGAACTCCCAGATCACCAGGACCACGCTCAAGCCGGGCGACAAGGTCGTCGTGAATGGCCGAGCTTCTCGCGATCCCTCCGCCCATCGAATGCTGCTTACAGACGTGAAGCGGGCCAGCGACGGATGGGAGTGGCACGGGCAGGCCAGGTAGGCAAGTAAAAGTTCTGATGGAACTCAGAGGCAATGTGAAGAGCCAGGTTGGATTAGTGCACAAAAACGCGCTGTGGATCCATATGCCGATGCTCGCGCTCCTCGTGGGATTCGCCACGCTGGTGGGTTTCGCGACGCTATTGAGTTTCACAACACTTGACGCGCACGCCCAGGGAGCCGGGGCGGCGCGGGCGGCGGTGCCGCAGACAACGGCTCGCGCCTCAGCGTCAAAAGACTTCACCGGCTACTGGGTCTCCGTCGTCACCGAGCAGTGGCATCTACGAATGCTGATGCCGCCCAAGGGCGAATTCACGCTGCTGCCGCTGAATGCCGAAGCGCGTGCCGCCGCCAACATGTGGACCCCGGCGCAGGATGCCGGCAATGAGTGCCGCGCCTATGGCGCCCCGGTGATCATGCGCGTGCCCGAACGGCTGCACATTCATTGGGCGGATGACAACACCCTGGAAGTGGATACGGATGCGGGCAAACAGACCCGCCTATTTCATTTCGGAGCCTCAGCGCGTCCAACGGACGCGCAGCCAACCTGGCAGGGTTATTCGGTTGCCACGTGGGCGGGCACTCCCATCAGTCGCACCGCAAAAGTGCCTGGGCCCGAGGGCGATATCAGGGTGCTAACCACACAGCTGAAAGCGGGGTACCTGCGGAAGAACGGAGCGCCCTACAGCGAAAAGACCACAGTCGAGGAGTACTACGACACCTTTACCGAGCCCGACAATAACTCCTGGCTCGTGGTTACCTCCATCGTCACCGACCCGCAGTACCTGACCGATCCCTATACGTACACCGTTCACTTCAAGAAGATTCCCGATGGCCAGGGCTGGGATCCGGCGCCCTGCGTCGCCGACGAAGTCCGCTAAAGGTCACTCCCCGAGACAGATTCCGCCAACAGGGCTGTTAAGCGGAGCAGTGCGATTGTTCCGATGCGTTCCCTTCCCGCCAAAATCTAATTTACCTTGGGCTTGTTGAACTTCGACGCATCCGCAGGGAGATTCAACTGCACTTGGGTCAGATCGGCAGTCGACTTTCCATCGGTCCAGGTCATCACCCAGTGGAAGGGCTCCTTCACGCCGGAAACGTCTCGATAATCCGAGTAATCCACTTGGGTGGGTATGAAGCCGACCGCTGTAGGCCTGTAGCGCACCTCGCGCACCAGCAGGCCGGATTGCGCATCGAAGTATAGCTTTATCGGAGTTTTGCTGGCCGTCATTCCCTCAACGACTTGCACGGGGTGATCGTCGATCTCCGTGCTTGGGAAGGCGCTCCGCCAGTCAGTCAAGTATTGCTTGATGCCCGCTGGAAAAAAGAGGCTAGCATCGAATTTTGCGCCGTCCAAATCGCCTCCGCTCAGCGGCAGGAGGGGGTAGAGGCCGTGAACCTGGGCGTTCCATCCGGAGCGGCCGTCGAAGGTCTTGATCACGTCTCCAAGTTTGGCATGAATGATGGTTGTGCTCCGGCTGGGAGCTTTGGCATAAACTTCCAGCGGCACCTTCTCATCGCTGGTATCGAATCCCTCGTAACTCCCCTTCGCTGCATAGCTGGTGATCGTTGCTAACTTCTGCGCCCCACCCAGCGCCTTGATGTATTTGTCGAAAATTTGATCCGGCGTCGGTAGTCCGGGGGTCGGATTGGTCTCGAGTTCAACCTCGTTGGGATCGTCGATCGGAGTGTTGTACTGTTCGACTAGGCTCACGATGTTCTTGGGCTTGGAGCTGGTGCGGTGGCAGGTATAACAGGTCACCACGGGCTTTGCGCCGAAATAGTTCTGATTGATGGCCCTGACCATGAGGACCATTCTGCGCGCGGACTGTTTGAGCGGCGTGTCGGTGGCATACTGGCTCAAGTCGTCGATGGCGTCGGCGGTATGACACTCCGTGCAGTTCAAGCTCAGCGCGGCGGCAAAGAATCCCATCGTGCCCATGAATTCGTCTACCGGAATCCCTTTGAGCACCTGCACGTTCTTGAACACCTGATCCGACATCAGCGGCTTTTCCTGAGTCACGGCTTGGCCACTGGCCAGCACGACACAGAAAAAGCACATTGCTGCAGCTGCGATGAACCGAGTGAGGGTGGGGCCCATTCCCAACTTCATGTTGTCTCCTTGGCGTTTTCTTTCGCGGCACAAGCCTCAAGCACGATCACGAAACGAGTACAACCCTGAGCAAGGGCATCGGCATTGGACAAGAACCAAATGGCCGGCCGCCTTACTTTTTTCGGGTGAATACCTGGAAATCCTGCAGTTCGGGATGGTCGGGAACCCAGCTGATGGACGTAAACACATTGCCGTCGGATGAAACGGTATAGATCACCCATTCCGTGGGTTTGCCATCCTCTGTCGCCGCCAGACGCACGATCATATCCGGGGACATGTGCCAGTGAGTCAGCATCCGCTTGTTCGGTCCCGCGTGTGCCTGGCCATCGAATTTGCTGGTGTAAGAGTAGGACTGCTTGTCGGGGCTGTTGTAGAGAGTGTTTCGGAAGCCATCGCCTTCCGGCGCCAATATCCGCATGTGCTGCGTTGTGAAAGTTGGCTTTTCGTCCAGGCGCTTGCTGTAGGACTTGCTCATGTCCATCACCCATGTTCCGAAAATAGGATCGGTGGGCTTGGCCTCTTGTCCGAAGGCCCGAAAATGCACGAACAAGAGCGGCATCGCCAGCGTTAAAATGAGGCCCGCGCCGTAAGCGTATTTGCGCATATGTGTATCCCTCCGGACTGACTGACTGTTTGGTGCAAGGCATTATACGACGATTAGGAATTAGGAAAAATAAATTACAGGCATTGCCCGGTATGGCCCGCGGTTCTAATATTCCAGCCGGCAGCGACACTGAGTGTTACGAGAGACCGGGCCTGGTAAGCTAGCACTTGCAAGTTTTCGAATTCTGGTATATTTGGGCACATAAGGGAGACTAGATTATGGATCGAGTGCTCGCCTCTAGCGGTGTTAGAAGTTCAAGTACCCTGCTTGTGATTTTGGGAATTGCCATGATGCCCGTCATCGCTCGGCCCGCTTTCGCTCAGAACGACAAGCGAGAGCTCCCGCAGCGGATCCACGCCGAGCCACCGGGCGGAGCTCCGCCCCGGGCAGCCGATGGGCATCCAGATCTCTCGGGAGTCTGGTTTCCCAACGGCGCCGGAATGGATTTAGAAGCCGTGGCGCCGAACGACACCGCGATACCGGGGGCTCCCACCGCCGACCCGGACGCACGCAGGCAGTTCGATGCCAAAGTAACTCCCGAAGAAAAACCGCCCTTTCAGCCTTGGGCTGTCGCAAAAATCAAGGCCATGACGCCGGCCGAGCGTGAATTAGGGAAGTCGTCGGTGAAGTGCGCGCCGCGCGGCGTTCCAGGCATGTTCATGGCCACGCCCTATCCCATCCAGTTGGTGCAAACGCCGGGACAATTGGTCCAGCTGATGGAGTTGAACAACAACTTTCGTGTGATACACACCGACGGCCGCGCCCATGCCAAAGACCCGGAACCGGGATTTTACGGCGATGAGACCGCCCACTGGGACGGCGATACGTTGGTGATTGATACCATCGCGCTGGATGAAAACACCTGGAACGACCTCAATGCCTGGTTTCACAGCGATCAGGAACACGTGGTGGAGCGCCTCAGCCGCCCTTCGATGAATTACCTCATCTATCAAGTCACCATCGAAGATCCCAAGGTGCTGACCAAGCCATGGACTTCCGCCCCTCGCCGCTGGACGCTGGGCCACGAAGACCTGGAAGAATACTTCTGCACCAATAACGAGGAGCAGGAGCAGTATCAGCTGTTGGAGGAAAAGGAAAAGCAGTCGAAAAATTGAACTGAGCGGCCTGCAAGATAGAATGGCAATGCTTGGCCCGGCGAAGCAGGACTAGACGAGCTTGAAAAGTAAAAGGGACGTGGCGTAAGCTTCTACGGCTCGCTTCAAGCTGGGCCCATATCCACGAGCGGTTATTCGAGGGGAGATGCAATGAGGTTCAAACCCGCTGTTCTGACGGCAGGCCTGGCCGCGCTAATTGCGGCGGCGCCTGCGTTTGCGCATCACGGATTCGCCGTCGAGTTCGACGGAAGTAAGTGCATGGACGTCGCGGGTACGCTGACTGCGATCGATTGGCAGAACCCCCACGCGTATTTCCACATGGACATCAAGAATGCCGACGGCAAAACGGAGTCCTGGACTTTTGAGATGTTGTCCGTGGTAGCCATGAGGCGAGCGGGAACCGATAAACAGGATTTCCTGGATAACATCGGCAAGCCCATCACCGCGCGGATCTGTCCCTCCAAGAATGGGGCGCTTAACAGAGGCGCCGCGGAGACCCTGAAGTTGCCCGATGGCCGAGTGCGTGTGGTTGGCCAATACGTTGAAGGCGGCCGACCTGGCGGCGCACCCCCAGCCCAATAGGGTTGGCTTTGCTGGCGGCTGGAGCTGGCGCTGCACCCTGAAACGGGCGTTTACAGGTTTTAGAAGAAGGTCTACCAGTTTCAGAAGGAAGTTCGATCCCCGCACAATTCGCGCAGGTTCCGTGCGCGAAATCTCGTTCCGTAAAATGACCGGCAAATGACTGGAACGCTTCGCGCCTAGAACAGGAATTTCAGCCCCAGTTGAATCTTGCGCGGTCCTCCCGTTCCAATCACCGGGCTGTTGTTACCCACGTCGGGCGTGGCCAGAGCCTCTCCCAAGTTGCTGGGCGAATTAAGGCTGGTATTGGGGATGTTGTACTGAGTCGAGTTGACCACGTTGTAGATTTCCGCGCGGAACTGGGTGGTAAGACGTTCCGTTAGCTTCCAGCCTTTTATTATGGAAAGGTCCCACTCCGAGAAGCCCTTGCCGTAGAGCTCATAGCGGCTCATGGTTCCGAACGTTCCCTGAGCAGGCGGAACCATCACGGAATTGCCCACCATATAGCAGCCGTTGCTGTTCAGGGATGCCGTCCCGGTTTGTCCTTGAGGTCCCACTTGTTCGGCGGCTGCTGCGTTGATGCACGCTTGAGGAAGTCCGATGGTGCATCCCGAACCGGCAAATTTGCCGCTTGCTGCGGAGTAACACGGGATGGGGGTAGACCCGCCAAAACCCGAAAAATCTCGGGGGTTGCCCACCAACGTCCAGCGATCCTGTTTTTCGCCGGTTCCGCTCAAGTCGTCTCCTGAATCGGTAAGGTTGTACGGGCGTCCCGAAGATATGGTGAAGGCAGATGCGAGTTCCCATCCTTCGAGCATTTGTGCCCAGGCTTTTTTCCCGGGTATCTGGTAGGTGGGCGCGAAGGTAAAGCGATGGCGGAGATCGTCCAGGCTATTTCCGTAATCCGCGAAGGGATTCAGGCTGTTTTGGGGAACGACCATATTCGTTTCCACCGATCCATCGTCGAGAGAATGTGAATAGGTGTAGACGGCGGCAAAAGTTAACCCATGATAGGCGCGCGCGGTGAGGGTTGTTTGCAGGCCGTCGTAATTGGAAGTCGCGCCGAAGGCCCCGAGCCAGTACACGTTCGAAAACCACGGAAACTGTCCATCGGTCGTGAAAGGACGCCTGGTCTGTTCCGCCGGTCCATTCGCTCCAGGGGTCGGTTGGTTAAGATCGGTAAAGGCAAACAGGTGTTGCCCGTGATTGCCCACATAATTCACGTCCAGTGTTAGGTTACGCCCGAGGGCTCGCTGTATGCCGAAGTTCCAATTGAGAACCATTGGATATTGGAGCTGCGGCGCCACACCTCCTATCGCGCAAAAGGTGATGTTGGTGCAAGACGCTGAAGCGTTGAGGTAGTTGGAGAAAATCGGCGTGTTGAGAGCCCAGGGTAGAGGAGAAGTTGGCGGAGTGATTGCGTAGCTCGCCAGATTGATCGTTCCACCCGGTGTTGTCGCCGTCCTCGTACACGAGGCGATACTAGACGTGGTGCACCCAGCTCCCATGGTTAATCCGGTAGGCATCGTTTCGATCTGCGAGCCGGGGGTGAAGAAAATCTGAGTGACGGGATTTTGATACATGATGTTGAAGCCGGCACGGACCACGGTTGTGCTCTTGCCGGTCACATCCCAAGCCAGTCCAAAGCGAGGCCCGATGGCCGCGTGATCCAGCTTGTACACGGGACTGCCACTACTTTGCTGGCTCATGCCAGAGGCTGAAGACGGGGCGAAATCCCCGAAAAGACCGTTCGCTTCGTGAATCGAAGTGGTGTACTCATACCGAATGCCAAGGTTCAGCGTCAGGCGCGGGAGAATACGCCAGTCGTCCTGTGCGTAAGCAGCGTACGACATATATGTGAAGTTTCGGGGAATTGTCCCCACCTGCATCGTGCCCGACGTGGGAAGCCCGTCGAGGAAATTTTCAAGGATGGTCGAGCCACTGAATGCGTTCAGGCCTGGTGTGGACGTACTGGTGAAACTGAGTGTGCCAGCGCTCTTATTGATATTCAGGGCTACCAGCCCACGGTCGAAAGAGATTTCGCCGCCGAACTTAAAAATATGGTTGCCATGCGTATAGGAGACGCTGTCCAGCCATCGGTAAATGCCGCTTCTGGCGGAACTGCCTGACTCTCCCGCGAGAACCGGGTTGTTGTTGTTGAAGCCGGTAAGGGTGACGGCGGGAAATCCGCACGTGTTCGCGCCCGTCACAAAGCCTAAATTCGCATAATTTGGCGCATTAGAGCTGGGATTGCAATCGTAGGAATTGTAGACGGCCATAAGGGAGTGATCGAAGCCGAAGCGGGCGTCGTTGACCCAGGCTGAATTAGGCGTCCAGATCCACACGGCTCGCGCGACGTCACTGTTAACGCCCAGCGGCGTGTCCCAATACGGCTGAGTGACGTTGCTGATCGCGTCGGTAACGAATCCACGACCCGTGAAGATCTCGGCATTGAGGCTGTTATGATCATTCAGGTGGTAGTCGAATTTGGCCACGCCGTTATTCGTGCCGCCGGTGAGCAGGTAGTCGATCGGAAGCTGGGTGGTCGGAAGGCTATTCGAAAACAAACCTTTGTTGGGCGTGCATTGCACCGCCGGCGTAACCACGCAGCCCGCTAAATTCAAGCTAAGTTGCTGTGGCGAAGTTACAGCTGCGGGATTGATCACGCCCTTTTGGATCAGTTGATTGATCGCGTCCGGCAAGCTGTTCGTGGGCGACCCCGCTGGATTCCCTGCCGTCGCCAGCGATATGGTCGTCGGAACGATTGTGTTCGTGGGATTACCGATGGCCTCGTTCTGCCCCTCGTAACCCACGAGATAAAAGAGCTTGTCGGTTTTGATCGGGCCGCCAATCGTTGCCCCGTAATCTTCGAATTGTGTCGGCGTCTTGTAAGGGAAGAACGCGTTTCGCGTCATTAATGCGGTGTCGCGGCCGATCGCAAAGGCACTTCCATGAGTTGTGTTTGTGCCCGATTTCATGCCTACGCTAATCTGCGCTCCGGGCCTCCAGCCATATTCAGCCTTGGGATTTTCCACGATGTTGAATTCCTCAACTGCATCGGGTGGAAGTATTACAGCCTGTTCGGGGGCGGCGGCTGGATACCCGACGGCGATGGGCTGCTGCGTGTAATACGTCATCTGATCGGTCACGCCGTCGAACACATAAACGTTGTATTCGGAGCGCAGCCCGTTGGACCACTGCTGCGGTCCGGCGCCGGAGCCGGGCCTTGTTAACATCCCAGGGTTATATGTGAGCGCCTGAAGAAAATTGTGTCCCGCGATGGGAAGATCGGAGAGCACGTCGCCGCTGATCGTGCCGCCAAGCTGGGCGTTGGTGGTGGTGATGGTCGGGACGTCGGCCGTGACCGTCACCGCCTGGGTCTGCTCGCCCGGCTGCAAGGTAAGGTCGACGTGAACATCCTGGCCAACACCCACCGAAATGCCTTGGTGCTCCATCGCTTTGAAACCCGTAAATGCGGCGCGCACGCTGTAGGTGCTGGGAATCAGGTTGGGTGCGGAATAGGCGCCGGCCGTATCCGTGGTCAAAGTCCGGGTTATGCCCCTCTCCACGTCGGTGACGGTTACGGTGGCGCCCACGACTACGCCGCCACCCGAGTCGTTCACGTTGCCGCTGATCCTGCCCAGGTTTTGAGAGTAAAGAGGCGCGCACAAAAGCAACGGCAAACCCAGCAACAAAAGCTGCAAGACTCTTTTATAACCTGCGCACTTTATGACGCTGTGGAACGTGAGAGGAGCGAGCCTCATAGAAGCACCTCGAGATAGTCACCTATAGGTTCTGCTTCAGATACACCCGGAACCCGTATGGGGGCAGATGGAATCATAGAAATGATGTGGTTGTCAACGAAAGAACGCGCACGCCAGCGAGTTTTCTATTCGAGATGCCCGCCGGGCGGTATCGAAATCGCGCGACTACTTGGCGGCGGGATCGGCCACCAGACTTTTGTACGCGGCCATCTCCGAGGGGGAGCAACGCTGCTCAGCCATGGCGAAGTCGGCTCCCATCAATTTGAAGGGCAATTTGTCCAGGGCTACCCAAGGTTTGGTGTAAAACTTGGGATCGTCGAGCGTGACCGTGAGTTCCAGTGTGTCGTGATCGACGCGATGGAAACGTTCTTCCACGCGCAGCGCGTCGCTGTGCGGACGACCGGCGTTATCGACCCAACTCCTGTCATCCATCCCGACCGTTTGCACCACCAGGGTGGTATTGTCCACCCACTTGGCGGTGGAGTAGCCGTCCCAGGAGGGATCGGGATCCTTGGGAAGCTCCCGGCCGTCGGTCCAGAGGATGCGCCAGGTCTTGTCGCGCGGGTACAGGACCACAACTTGCAATGGCGTCTGAATGATTTGCACCGCCGACACTCGATGCAGGTCCTGACGGGGCATTCCCAGCGGTTCGCAGCCGTCCGCCGGGTCATTTGTTTTCGCCGCCGGGACCGCCGTAACTCCAAACTCCGGCTTGTTGTCGTGATAGGCTTTCAACCCCTCGGCGCTGTAAGGCGGCTCGTGCTTGGGGTCGCCGTCCGACGGCATCGCCCCGGCGCCAAATACCTGGCCCCCGCCCCGGTAACCAAACTCGTCGACCCCCACTGAATTCCAGGTTCCCGAAATGTCGTGCGGCGGAGCGGGAGCCGCCTTCTGCTTATCGGAGGGCCGGGCAACCGCGCGGCCCCAGAAGTCACCCGCGGCGTCGCCCCCAGCTTGCGAGTCATCCTCCGCGCCGCCTGACGCGCAGTAGTATTGACCGGCTCCCTGGCAGATGGGAGGGAGCGTCGCTTTCGTTTTATTTCCGACTGGCTTTTCGCCCGTGGCGGTTTGGGCGCTCGCGGCCGAAGAACACAGCAAGACCGCAACACCGATCAAGACACCGGCCATGAAATGCTTCTGCATCGGTGAACTCCTTCGTATGTGAAAGTCGGGCCCTCTGTTTAATCCGGCAGAGGCGAGATGCTCTTGATCCGCCCATTCAGCGCGCTGTTCAGCGCGGCATTCCCGATAACTTTGGATCTTACGGTAATTCCGTGTTTACGATTCGGCCATCGGGGAGCACGAGCCGATGGATGCGTCCGACGGGCTGCTCGTTCTTGGCTGGGATCACTGTAACCGTGACTTTATCTCCCGGCTTCAGTGAGTCTTTGTTGAGGCGAATGCGCGCTTGGTTCGCGCTGGGAGCGCTGCTTTCGGCAATCCAATGGACGACGTTTCCCTTATCGTCGGTTACGTCAAATTTAAGAACGGAATGCGGGTTGGCCACGAGCCATTGGGTGACAACTCCCGTCAATGTCACTTCCTTGGTCGTGTCGTATGCCGCGTTCCCATGGTGCGCTAATAACTTGGCCTGACCGGCCAGCGTACCCACAGCTAAAAGGATGATCACCACCGGCGTATTTCTCACCTCACGCCCCCTTCAACCCGTAGTAAGTGCGTGCAGAGTCGACAGGCATCTACCGAGAGTCGAGCTCCCGCACTGATGGAATTGTCCGGCTCATCCTATCCGCCGAGCGGAATAGTGTCAACACAGTCGCATCCCGGCTCTCCAGGTTTCAATTAGGGCGCACTCGAACAGATGGAGCAAGAACAAGATGTATTGACGGCCGAGACAACCGAAGCGTATATTCTGGCTGTTTCGGAGAGAACTCCTACCCATCGGCAGATATTTGGAGAATAGCGATGAACAATAGGCTCGCGCTGATGTTCCTGATGATTGGTGTTTTAGCGCCTTCCGCTCCGTTGTCCGCGCATCACGGAAACGCGTCGTACGGCCACGCCAAACAAGTCACTTTGAAAGGAACCGTGACGGAATGGGATTGGGGCAATCCCCACACGTTCCTGAAGGTAGATATTAAGGACGACGGCGGCAATGTCGTGAATTGGACGATCGAGTGGAGCGCGCCCTCCAGTCTGGTCAACTTTGGCATCAACAGGAAAACCTTTAAGCCGGGCGATGAGGTCACAGTCGTCATGATCACGCCCGACAATGGCGCGGCAGTCGGGCGCCTCCAGCGCGTTCTGCTCGACGGCAAATGGCTGCGCGGGTAGCGGGGGAAGGGATTCGATAGGCTAGGCGCGACTATTTAGCGGACACCCTGCTTGAATCCAAAAATGAAATCGAATAGGAAGCAAAGGAGACCTGTATGTTAAAGCCCTTCCTGGTCGGCACAATTTTCCTGGCCGCATCGATGGTTTCGCTTCCTGTGCGCGCTCAGAATGCGACTCCGTTTCCCGCGCCCGATCCAGGCGCACCGGCGATCGATCGAAGCCAGGAGAAGCATATCGACGGTTGGTACAAAGACGTGCCCATACCCAAGAATCAGAACCCAGCACCGGCCCCTCGCCATGATTTGTCGGGGATTTGGGAGCCGGCCAAGGGGTGGCGGGCCGGGGTTCAATTTCTTGGCGCGTTGGAATACCCTTCGGACGGAAAACACGATCTGCCCTTCACGCCTGAAGGAGAGAAAGCTTTTAAGGCCCATAAAGCGGGATTCGGAGCCAATGAGGTTCCCATTGCTCTGAACAACGATCCTTTCGATATCTGCGATCCCATCGGGTTTCCACGCATAGAACTCTTCAACCTGAGGGCCATCCAGGTCCTGCAAACTCCAAAGCAGGTGGTGATCTTCTATCAGAACGATCGCACCTTCCGGAGCATTTGGACCGACGGGCGAGATTTCCCCGATCAGGATATTGCCGAGCCTCGATGGTACGGCTACTCCATTGGCAAATGGGTGGACGATAACACTCTCGTGGTGGAAACAACGGACATCGATGAAAGAACCTGGATCGATAATGTCGGTCGGCCTCATAGCGACCAACTGAAAGTGGAAGAGCGCTTTCACCGGGTGAACCACGACATCATGGAGCTCACCCTGACGATCACCGACCCCAAGATGTATACCAAGCCGTGGAATGCCCTGGATAAGTTCCCCATGCAGTTGCAATCGGATGCGTTTGATCTGCGGGAGATGCTCTGTTCGCCCTCGGAGCAGGCGTCGTTTGACAAAGAAGTGAGCAAGCCCGCCATAGCGCCCAAGAAGTAGCCTGGCCGGCGTAGAGCCACGTTTTGACGAACACCCCGTCGCTGGGGACGAGACTCGCGCTTGACGCCGCACAACACTCTCGTTAGAATGGCCCTCAATTAAATCCTTTGGGCGAAACGCAATTGAAATCGGCTAGCTCATAAGAGCGGGAGGTAGCTCTTGAAGCGCAAATTCCTGATCGTTCTTGCCCTTGCTTTTAGTGTCTCGGTTCTTTGCCTTCCACTCGCCGCGCACCACGGCAATGCGGTCTACGATGTCACCAAGCAGATTAACCTCAAGGGAACGGTCACACAGTTCGTGTGGGCCAATCCCCATTGCATCCTTCTCTTCGACGTCAAAGATGACGCTGGCCAAGTGGTGCACTGGATGGCGGAAACCGAAAATCCCGCCAGCATGACGACCATGGGCTGGTCCAGGAGTTCTCTCCGGCCTGGCGATGAGATCACCATACGAGTGATCACCGTCAGGAATGCCAAGCCGATTGGGCGCATCGTTTACGTGCAGCCGGCCACCGGCCCCAAATTGCAGGGGCGCATTAACGACGATTCCAAATGAACAGCGTTTGACGGGCTTCGGAGTGAATCCCTACTGGGATCGAGGCCTGGAAAGGGGTCGCAGCATGCTCAAGAGTCTTGTTCTCCCTATGGCTGCATGCACTCTCCTCCTATTTGCGCCGCTTGCGCGCGCTCAGTCGACGCAGCCTCAATCGGAGCCTCAGCAGGCTCCGGTGCGCCGTGGTTTTCCGGCGGATAAACGCGTCGACGGTTGGTTGCGGCCCGTTGCTCCGCCGCTGCAGGGCCAGAAGTCGGACCCCGCCCCGAAGCGCGATCTTTCAGGAATTTGGGATCCCTGGGATGCGGGGATCCAAGCGCTGGGGCCGTCGGTAATGCCGGATGACGGTAAGCCGCAACACCAGCCGCCCTTCACTCCTTTGGGCCTGGAGATGCTAAAGGACACCAAGCCCAGCAACGGAGCGAGGGCCGGCATATCCACGGAATCGAATGATCCCGTCATCTTCGGCGATCCCCAGGGTATTCCTCGCGAAGACCTTTTTGAGATGAGGACCGTACAAATCCTGCAGACACCCGTGCAGGTCTACATGCTTTACGAATTTGGCAGAGTGTGGCGGGTGATCTGGACCGACGGGCGGGAACTGCCGAAAACTCTGGAACCACGTTGGTTCGGCTACTCCCTGGCCAAGTGGGTGGATGATTACACGCTGGTGGTAGAAACCACGGGATTAGACGAAAGAACCTGGATCGATCATGTGGGCCGTCCGCACAGTGACAAGTTGCGCGTGGAAGAGCGATTCCATCGCGTGGACCACGACCACATGGAACTCTCGGTCACGATCGACGATCCCGTAATGTATACCAAGCCTTGGCTGGCTCTCGACAAGCTGGTTTTCAACCTCGAGCCGCAAACTTTCGACGTCCGGGAGATGTTTTGGTCCCCGACGGAATTCCAGGGATATAACAAGCTAATCGGGAACTCCGCAGCCGAGGGCCAAGAGGACAAGCATTAATCCCCCTCAGTTCCTTTCGGATTGACTCTAAGAAAAGACCCGCGCGAGTGCGCGAGCTGATGCATTTTGCCGGCTTGTGATTATTCCTGAAGCTGGAAACTCCACTGGCCTCCCGCAGATTTCAGCCAGGAGCTTCCTCCGAGCACACCAATCACGGGACGGGACGGATTTGATCTAGTCCCTATTGCTTTGCGCTCCTGCCGCAACAATTAGAAAATCAGCTTCAATCCCAGCTGAATGTCGCGGGCGCCCCCAGCCCCGAGGACGAAGTTCCCCGCCGCGGCATCGGGTGTGACGCAGCCGCAGCCGAACCCCGAACCGCCGGAGGGGTCGTTATTGTAGTAGGTCGTATACGACCCGTAGGGATTGGCAAAGTTGGGATGGTTGAGAACGTTAAAGAATTCGGCCCGGAACTCGGTGGTCAGCCGTTCCTTAAACTTCCAGTCCTTGAATACCGAAAGATCCCAGTTTCTGAAGCCGCCGTCGCGGAAGATATTGCGGCCCATGTTCCCGACGCTCCCGTAAGCCGGAGGAGTGATCACTGAACTACCGGACACGTAGCAGCCGTTGTTATAGAGCGAGGCCACGGCGAGTTGGCCGTTAGCCTGCGCAGCCTGCAGACACACGGCCGGTGGCGTTGGTACGCCACCTACCATCGCATAGGGAGTGCAGTTTGCCATAGTGCTTGCCGGATTGGAGAAGCATGGGAAAGGCGTTGGGCCGGAGGTAAAGTCTGACGGGTTCCCGGTGAAATCCCAGCGCTCCTGAGCACTGTTCTTATACTCGAGGTTTCCGTAGAAATCGTTATTGGTATCCATTGTGCCCCAGGGCATGCCGCTCTGCAGCGTCACCACGGAATTGACCACCCAGCCTTGCAGCAGCTGCCCGGGCGCTTTTCTGCCCGGGAGGTTATAGGTCAGCGAAAAAGTGAAGCGATTTCTCAGGTCGTAGTCGCTGTTGCCATAATCCAACTGGGGCACTGCAGGATCCTGGAAACCGCCTCTGCCCGGCGGCGCGGAAGAAAATTGGTCCAGGGCGTGGGAGTAAGTGTAGCCAGCGAGGAAATATAGCCCGTGGAGCGGCCGCTCGGTCAGGGTCGCCTGCATGCCGTCGTAGTTGGAGGGGTCTCTATTTCCAAGCTCGTTTATGAACTGCAGGTAGGGAAAAGCCGCATTGTACGGCCGGGCCGCAATCTCAGCCGCCGAAGAGACGTTGCAGTTGTTGTACCCTGCAGCAGCGCTGGCGAGGCAAGCAACAGAGCCCGTTGTGGCGGTTTGCGCTGCGGCACTGGTCCACCCAGCGCCAAACGGCGGAGCGTTAGTATCGACGTTGCCTGGCAGCCCGGAGCCGTGGTTGCCGACATAGGCGAGATCGAGGGTGAGCGTATTCGTCACCGCTCTCTGGATGTCCAGATTCCAGTTCAAGATGCGGGGAGTACGTATGTTGGGGTCCACGAAAGGAGCGTTGCATTGCGCTGGGTCTGAAAATGCTTTCACTGCGTCTCCGCAGGCGAGTCTGCCGGTAGCCGGGAACACGGGCCCGGCGGTAGTCCAGTTGAGCTGCGCGGCAGTGTAGGAGACTGAGCCGCTGCCGGCTTGTGAACCAGGCGTGGTAACGCCCTTGACCACCTGGTCGAATCCGAAGGGGACACCAGTCGCTCCCGTCACAGTCGAGAAGATCGCGGTCGGATACATAAGGCTGAAGGCGCTGCGAACGACGGTCTTCCCGTTGCCCTTGACGTCCCACGCCATGCCAATCCGAGGCGAGAAGTCTCTAAAGTCTGGATTTATTGTGGGACTCTCTACCAAACCGGTGGTGGGATTGAAGCCGCCGAACAAGCCGTCGACGTCCGTGAGGGGCGAGGCGTATTCCCAGCGCAGGCCAAGATTGATCGTTAGCCTCGTGGTCGCGCGCCAGTCATCCTGAGCGAAGGCGGCGAAGTCCCAATCCCGCTTTCGATATTGAGTGTTCCCCTCCACGATACTCCCTCGGGAAGGCGTGCCCGTCAGATAGCTGCTAATGCTGGCGAATGTGATTTTACCCTGGGCTCCGTTATAGCTGTTGTCGTCCAAAATTGTTCCGAAGAGATTTACTCCGAACTTGAAGGCGTGCTTGCCGCGTAGGTAGGAGACGTTATCGATGAGTTGGTCCAAGCCGCCGGGCCCCCGAGTGTCGGAGAAATTGCCGTGGCCCAAGGCGAAGTTGGTAAGGCTCGAGATCTGCAGGTAGGGCATGCCGTAGTAAAGGGGGTTGGTGATGCCCGTATTGATGCCGAAGCCCGAGGGGTAAGGAGACGACTGGTTGATATTGCTGTCTGCGCCAATATTGGTTTCGGTGATGCGGTTGGCGCCGCCTCTGAGTTCATTCACCCAGTTGGAGCCCGGTGTGTAAGTCCAGCTGAGTCCACCATCCCAATTAATTACGGAAACCAGATTTTGCATTTGTGATGTCAACTGATCGGGTGACGTAACCCAAACGGCGTTGTGAAGCTGTCCTCTAAAATACGAGGCGCTGAATGAGTTGCGGTCATTGAGGTGGTAGTCAAATTTCGCTATCCCGTTATCGCTGGGGCTGCTGTTGGTTAGGGTCGGCGCAAAGACGGTTGGCCCGCCCGTATTGGTACCCGGGTTGAATGGGAAGAGGTTTTCAAATGTGGAGGTGGCAGCGGAAACAGTGCAGTTTGTTGTAAGGCCCGCCAATTGTGCGCTTAGCGCGCTAACTTTGTTTCCATTCGCCGGAGCGCTCGTGCCCACGACGTAAGGGAGGTGGTTGGGATTCAATGCGTTACACGCGTCCACGATGCTCTCTGACGAGTTAGCCGCCTGGCCTAATGCGGTCATCGAAACGGACACCGGCGCGGCCCCCACGTACTCGTCCCCCACGGTGTAGCGTTGCCCCTCGTAGCCCACGAACCAGAAGAGCTTATCTTTGAGAATGGGTCCACCCGCTGTGGCGCCGAACTGCTCCAACGCCACCGGCGTCTTGGCGTTCGTTGTTCCATTCGCGTTTGTCGCTGGGTTGAAGTAGTTGCGCGCATCCAACGCCTCGTCGCGGCCAAAGGCGTAGCCGGTGCCGTGAATCGCGTTGGTGCCGCTCTTCAACCCAACGTTGGTGATCGCTCCGATGGCCCAGCCATATTCCGACTTCGGATTCTCCTGGACATTAAACTCCTGAATAGCGTCGATCGGCAGGATGGTCGAAGAGCCTCCGGCCTGGTACCGGTAATTTAGAGCGCCTCCGCCATTGATCGGGGTGTAGTTCAGCAGGCCATCCAGCAGAAAGACGCCCATGTTGGCGGTTTGGCCGTTCGTGGAATCCGCATGATCTCCACCGCCGGGGTAACTCACCACGCCCGGGCGCAACTGGATCAAGCGCGTGAAGTCACGGCCGTTCAAAGGCAGGTCGTTGATCGTTTGATTGCTGATCGCGCCACCCAAGGTGGCGTTGGTGGTTTCGACGTCCGGAACCTCTCCCGTGACGGTCACCGTCTGGGTCTGCGACCCCGCCTGTAGCGTAAGGTCCACCCGGATATCCTTGCCAACCTCCAGCAGTACATCGGTGTGCTGCGTCGCCTGGAAGCCGTTGGCCTCCGCTCGCACCGTATACGTGCCTGGCTGCAGGTTAGGAGCCGAATATGCTCCCACGCTGTCCGCGGTCAATGGTCGGGAGACGCCTCTCGCGACATCCGTGACCGTCACCATGGCGCCCGCGATGGCGCCGCCGCTCTGGTCAAATACGGTGCCGGAAATTCTGCCTTCGTTGCTCTGTGGCATCAGTGGAAGGCAAACGACAAACACTGCAATCGCTACCGCCGCGAACTTCCAAACGCGGCTCAAGCGGGCGCACAAATGCATATGAACGGTCCCGATTGCGGAAATCATCGATGGTCACCCCTTGATCCAGAATCGTCGCAGGCCGAATCTGCGTCGTGATCGTGGCCCGAAAGCTGGGTCGCGTAATATCACGGGCCCGCGGGACCGTCAAGCATAATGTCCTGCGCAGTGGAATTCTCTTTCGGGGCGACCACAAGCGGGAGACCGCATGGCGCGCTTGCCCTTCGCTTTCCGCCAAACATCTCAGCTTGACACGTGATGAGTGACAGCCGTAATGTGCGACGCAGGCATTTGCCGCTTCCAGGAGCACATATGAGCCGCGAACAAATAACGAACTTGATGCAGGAACTCGGCCTTCTCGACGCCTTCCGTGGGACCTCGCGCCGGAGCTTTTTGAAATCCGCCGCGGCCGTAGGGGCCAGCACGCTCTTACCCGCAGGCGCCGCCACCATGTTGATGGGGCAGGCAACCTCGCCCATTAAAACCCCGGCTGAACTCCCCAAACTGGGCAGGATCGATATCCACGGCCACTTTACCCCGCCGATTCTGATCGAGACGATGGGCGCCGAGGAGTTGGGCGGCTTCGCCAAATGGACTCCCGAAAAAGCGCTGGAAGAGATGAATACCTACGGCGTGGCCGCGGCCATGACCTCGATCCCCCCGCATTACGATCCCGCCACGGTGGACAAGATTGCGCGGCCCTCCAACGAATTCGCCGCCAAGCTGGCCACCGACCATCCGGGCAAGTTCGGCGTCTTCGCATTTCTGCCTCTGCCGCATATTGACACTACGCTGAAGGAGATCGAGTACGCCTACGACACGCTCAAGCTCGAGGGCGTGGGGATGTACACGAACTACGGCGATAAGTGGCTAGGCGATTCCTATTTCGATCCCGTCTTCGAGGAGCTCAATCGCCGCAACGCCATCGTCTTCACCCATCCCATTACCGCCAATTGCTGCAAAGACCTAATCAAAGGCGTTGGCGACGGCACCATCGAGTGGCAGACCGATACGACCCGCGCCATCGCCAACATGTTCTTCAATGGCGCCGCTACCCGCTATCCGAATGTGCGCATGATCTTCTCGCATGGTGGTGGCACCATGCCGTACCTGGTTGAGCGCTTCCGCGCGGCGGCGCGCTCTCCCAAGCAGAAGGCCAATTTTCCCGATGGCTTTGATGCCGCGGCGGGCAAGTATTACTACGATACGGCTTGGACCTCGAATAATGTGGCCCAGTCGGCGCTCTCCAAGGTGATCCCGCTCTCGCACATTGTTCTCGGCACCGATTATCCGGCGCGCGCCATCGGCGACCACGTGATGGGGCTGCAGAACTGCGGTATCTATTCGCAGGAGCAACTCCAACAGATCGAGCGCGAAAACGCGCTCTCTCTATTCCCCAGGTTCAAGACGTCGACTTAGGCACAACCGTCACGGCTAAAAATCACGCGCCGCTTTCTTCAGTGTTCTTCCTAAAGGAGAACGCTGGTCTGCGCGTCTGTTCCACCATAATTCCCGCGATCATGGCTATTTGCCGGCAGCGGGATCGGCAATATCTTTGTTGTATGCCTCGGTCTCCATGGGCGCGCATTCCATCTCGTGAATATCGAAACTGGGCTTCTGCAATCGTTCCCGGAGTTTGAGGGCTTCCCACGGCTTGGTATACATCTTCGGATCGTCGATGGTAATTGTAATTTCCAGGTGATCGCGGTCGGTGCGGCGATATCGCTCGATGACGTGCAAAAGATCGCTGTGCGGCCGGCCGGCATTGTCTAGCCAGGTGCGGTCGTCAAACCCGTTGGACTCAGCCACGAAAGTATAATCGTCCGTCCATTTGCCCACTGAATACCCCCACCATCTCGATTCCGGAGGGTCGGGCGAGCCCCAGGTGGGATTTTGAGCATCTTTGGGCAGTGGACGCCCGTCCGTCCAGATCACCCGCCATTTCTTGTTAAATTCATAGAGCACAATAACATTCTCCGCCGTCTGCACGATGCGGCTGGTCCTGAAATTATGCAGGACGATGCGCGGGAATCCCTGCGGATTGCAGGCCGGCACGGGGTCATTGGTGATCGACGCTTCCACTTGCGTCACGCCGAAAGTCGGCTTGTGGGCCAGGAACGCCTTTCGCCCTTCAGGGGTGTAGGGCAGCTCGTGCTCCGGCTTCCCGTCGGCGGGCATCGACTTTGCTCCGGTTGCGGCGACTCCGTCGTTGTACCCCGCGGCCGGTTCCCAGACTCCGGAGATATCGTGCTTGGGAGCCGGTGCCGGCGTCTCATTTTTCCTGTCAAAATCGTAGACGGCTCCCGGCAAACGCATTTCGTCCTGCTGAGCCACGGCGCAAAGCGCGAAAAGAGCTGCGACACTCAAGAGGATCGCGGAAGCCGGAAGGCGCTTGGACATCGTCAGACTCCTTTCAGGGTCTTTTATGGCTCGGGGGTTCCCGACGATGGCAGGGCCGGGCTGTTCAACGATCGATTCGCCAAACCGCTCTCGTTCGTCAGGACTTTTCCATTGGGCAGCGTAACCTGCCTGACGCGCCCGATGGGACGGCCGTTCTTGACGGTCAGCATGACCACGGTGATCTGATCTCCGGGCTTCAAAATATTCTTGGACCAGCCATGTCCAATCATGTCCGGCGGGTTGCTCGTCTCCGCCGCCCAATGCACAACCTCGCCCTTCTCATCCTTCGCGTCGAATTTCAGGAAGCAATGAGGATTGGCCCACAGCCAGTCTGTCACCGTCCCCTTGACGGTTACCAGTTTCGACTCGTCGTAAGCGGCATTGCCGTGGTGTGCGGCGAGCGGCGCGGAAATGAACAGCAGGCTAACGATCGCTAAAAACGCATCCATACGCTTAGACATTCCAGACGTCCTCCGTAGGTTTGGGTTTGCCCAGAACACGTCTTTGGCACTGCCGGATATCGATTTTCAAGCGGGCAGCGTCAAGTAGCCCTTCGGCACGACGAATGGGGAGTATTAGACCATGAACGGTCCGCTCTGGACGAGCGCACCTACGCAAAAGCAACCCGGAGCATTACAGGGCTGCCGGCGCAGCTCCAGCGCACAGCGAGATTCAATTGTCCGAGTTCTTCAGGCCCAGCTGAATCCGCTACTTTTCAGCGGCAGCGAGCGAACTCGTTTGCCCGTCGCCGCATAGATCGCGTTGGCCAATGCCGGCAACACTGGCGGCAAGGCGGGTTCGCCCAAACCAGTCGGCGGGTTGTTGGTCTTCAGGAAGTGCACTTCGATCTCTGGCGGCGCCTGTATCAATCGTACCGGCGGATAGTGATCGAAATTGCTCTGCATCGCCCGGCCGTGCTCAAACGTAATTTCATAGCCCATGGCATGGCTTAGCCCGTCGATGATCGAGCCTTGCGCCTGATTCTGGGCATTGCTCGGATTGATCACCTGGCTGCCGATATCGGCCGCCACCCAGATCTTGTGCACCTTTACTTTGTTGTTCGCGTCCACGCTGGCGTCCACTACTTCCGCGAAGTAGCCACGATGAGCGAACTGAAAGGCAACGCCCATGGCCCTGCCATTCGCTGTCTTGCGAGCGGCCCAGCCCGATTTCTCGGCCACCAGTTGCAGCACGCCCCTCATGCGGTCCGCGTCCACGTCGAGTTCGCCTGGAACCGGCTTCGCGGCCGGCACCCGCGGCAGCCCCAGAACGTTCAGCCGGAACTCCACCGGATCCTTGCCCGCCGCGTGGGCCAATTCGTCCACGAACGATTGGAAGACAAAGGAGAAAGCATTGCTGCGCGGCGCGCGCATGGCGCCCGTGGGAATGCCGAACGGAATGATTGACGCCTGGAAATTGAAATTCGGCACGAAAGTTCCGGGGAATTCGTTCGACGGTATGTTGGCGGAATTGGCGAATTGCAGTCCCTTCCCGTAGCTGACGAAGTGATTCTGCCAGGCCACCAGATTGCCTGAGGCATCCACTCCCGCCTTCAGGAAATGAAATCCGCCGGGCCGGTAGAAGTCGTGAGTCATGTCGTCTTCGCGCGTCCAGAGCAGCTTCACCGGCACGCCCACGACCTTCGCAATCCATGCCGCCTCCACCATGTAGTCGTTGGTCAGCCGCCGGCCGAAGCCGCCGCCCGTGCGCATCAGGTGAATCGTGATGTCGCTCGCTGGGATGCCCAGCGTCCTGGCCACCAGTTGGCGGCCCGCTTCGGGCGTCTGGCTTGGGGCCCACAGCTCGAGCTTCCCGTCCTTGAAATGCGCGTTGCAGTTCTGCGGCTCGAGCGGCGAGTGGGAGATAAACGGGTAGGTATACGCGGCCTCGATCACTTTTGCCGAGCCCTGGAACGCCGCGTCGGTGTTCCCGTCGATGCGCAGCGGGATCATGGGCTTTTGTGTGGAGAGTTCCTGGGCCTGCCGCGCAAAGCCCTCGCTGCTCTGCTGCGCCGTTGGACCTTCGTCCCACATCACTTGCAGCTTCTGGCGCGCCGTGCGCGCGTGCCACCAGGTATCGGCGACGATCGCCACCCCCGGAAGAAGGCCGGTCAATTCGGAGCCGCCCTCCACCACGAACGCATTGCGCACTCCGGGCATGTTCTTGATCTCGTCGACATTGGCGCTCAGGACCTTGCCGCCAAAAACCGGGCACTTCTGGTAAACGGCAAACACCATCCCGGGAAGTTTGAAGTCGATGCTGTAGATCTGCTTGGCCGTGACGATGGACGGAACGTCAACGCCATGGTTCGGCTGGCCGATGATCTTGTAATCCTTCGGATCCTTCAGCTTGACGGACTTGAGTTCGGGGGCCTGCAGCGTGGCTGCCTTGGCCGCAAGCGCGCCGTAACCCAGCATGCGCCCGCTCGCCGGATGCATCACTTTGCCCGAAGAGGTCGGGCATTCGGATTCCGGCACGTTCCAGGTCTGCGCGGCTGCGGTCACAAACATTTGCCGGCAGGCGGCGCCCACCTCCCGCAGAGGATCCCAATTCACCGGCGTGGCCGTGCTGCCGCCCGCGTTCTGCAGCCCATATTTCGATTGATCCAGGTCGGCTTGCTGGATCTTCACGTCTTTCCAGTCCACGTCCAGCTCGTCGGCAATAATCATCGGCAGATGCGTTTTCACTCCCTGCCCGATCTCCGGATTTTTCGCCGTAATCGTGATCGTGCCGTCCGCGTCTACGCGCACAAACGCCGTGGCCACGAATGCAGGCGCGGTCCCTGGCCCCGCCGGCCCCTGCGCAAATAAATTGCTAATCGGATCGACGTACAATCCCAGCAGCATGCCGCCGCCGGCCACGGCGGTGACGCGAAGAAATGAGCGACGCCCAATCATGGTATCCATGGTCCCTCCTCGCTATTCGCCCCGCTATTTACCGGACCCATTGCGCGCGGCGGCTTCGGTGAGCCGCGTGCTGGCCAAAGCCGCGGCTTTGTGAATGGCCTCGCGCACTCGCAAATATGTTCCACAGCGGCAAAGGTTGCCGTTCATCGCGCCGTCAATATCCTGATCGCTGGGCTCCGGCTTCGCCGCCAGCAGCGCCGCCGCGGACATAATCTGTCCGGCCTGGCAGTAGCCGCACTGCGGAACATCAATCTCCTGCCACGCCAGTTGCAGCGGGTGCGTCCCATCCGGCGACAGGCCTTCCAGAGTGGTGATCTTCGCGCCGACGGCTACTGACACCTGCGTTTGACAGGAGCGCACGGCTCGGCCATTGAGGTGCACGGTGCAAGCGCCGCACTGGCCAATGCCGCAGCCATATTTCGTGCCATGAAGGTTCAGCACATCCCGGATCACCCACAAAAGGGGCATGTCTGCTGGCACGTCCACGTTCGTAGACTGCCCATTGACTGTTAGTTTGTAGGGCATAACACGGCTCCAAGCATAAGAGATGTCTTCATACAGGCTGGCTGCAAAACGATAGGAAAGCTGCAGTGCATCGCAAGCACCCGCCTTCCGGATTCCTAGAGCCTAGCACCAGCCCTGAACCAGCGTCAATCAAAGCTATTTTGTAGCAGGCCAAATGCTTGCTCGGCGAGGCTCAGCCAAGCGGCCGGACGAAGCCGCCGGCTGCGCCATCCATTCCTATCGGCCGTTATTGGCCGAGCGAGGCGCGGCTGGATGTGGTGCCCACCGGCATGAACTTCTGAATTCGCTTGGCCTCTTCCACCTCGCCCGTATAGATGTTCCCCTTCGAGTCCATTCCGATGGCGTTGATCCAGTGGAACTGGCCCGCGTACTTCCCGTTTCCGCCGAACGAGCCCAGCGTCTTGCCCGTCTTGCGGTCGAGAATCCACACCACGTCGTCGGTACCGTCGGCCACGTAGATGAACTTTTGCTGCGGGTCTCTCGAGAAGACCATCTTATAAGTCGTTCCGCATGGAGGCATCTTCGTATTGGGAGGAAGCCCGCCGCAATCGGGCCCGCGCGAAGGCGTGCTTGGCGATACGTAAAAGTCCTGTTTCCACTCGCCCTGCTTGGTGTAAACCGAAATGCGATCCTGCCCGCGCTCGCCCACATAGACCAGCCCGTCCTTGGAAATCTCCGCGAAGTGCAAGTCGGGCACGAAGTTCTTCTCTTCCGGCGGAGGAGCGCCGGTCCATTTGTAGGGCGGAATGGGATCGTTGGTAATCTCGCTCAGCGGCATGCCGTGGCCGCCCCATCCTCGCTTGAACGCCCCCGTGTCCATGTCGTAGACGAGCACGCGCTTCCAGTTGACCAGGTAAATTTCATGGGCGTCCTCGTCCAGAGTGAACCGGCCCTTGGACACCAACACATCCGTCTGCTGGTTATTTTCCTTGAGGGGCCCGGAATCTTTCGGAGGACGATGGCCGAAATCCCAAAGCAGCTTCCCGTCGCGCGAGAATTTCAGGATGCTGTCTTGCGCCGCCGTGCCGGCCACCCACACGTTCCCTTCCCGGTCCACGAAAATCGTCTGCAATGCCGTCGGCCATTGGGGAATGTATCCAGGGCCTCCCCACGAGTTCACCACATTACCTTCGGGATCGAGTTCAATCACCTCGGGCCCGCGCACGCAGCACACAATCCGCGGCGGGTCACCGCCGCCGCCGATCTCGTCGCCGTCCGCCGCCGCACCGCGATTCAGGAACCACACGTGGTCATTCTTCGCTTCCACGGTCAGGCCGGTCACTTGCTGCATGCTCCACCGGTTCGGCAACCGCTTCGGCCAGAAGGGGTCCACGCGGTACACCGGTACTTTCTGCGTTTCCTCGGATTTCGCCGCGGCTTTAGCCTGGAAGTGCCCGTGCATCGTCGCGGCCAGCGCCACAAAACAGATCGCGGAAGCCGCCACCAGAGACCCTATGCTTCTCTTCGTATTCATAGAATTTTCCTCCTTGCCGATTCGTTGAAGCTTTTGAAGTTCCTGTGCCGCGGCAGCGGCGCCGCGCACGCAGCCGTATCTCCTGCGAGCTTTACCGGCCGACCGCCGACATCGGGAGTCTATCCCACACCACGTGTCCGCTGTCGCCGCCGGAGTTGAACGTCGTCCAGACCAAAGTCTTCCCATCCGGGCTTACGCGATAGAGCACCCGTTCGTCGGTCACTCCTTTGGTGGCGCGTTCCCGAAACATGGTGTTGCGATCGACGAGCCACATGCCCACCGTCTGTCCCAAGCCGTTCGGCCCCTGCGGATTCTCGTAAATATTCTTGCCGTCCAGCTTCCAAAAAAACTCCCGCCCGTCGTCCGTAAAGACGGTTTTATAGCTGTCGTTCTTCGGAGGGTAAAAAAGGAACACCTCCTGTTTAATGCCGCCGTTAACAGCCGTGTAGATGGCCGTGCCTGTTTCCTTGAAACGCCCCTGGGCTTTATTGGCTGGATCGGATCGATCGAAATTGATACGCCAGGCGCCAATGATGGGCAGCCTCGACGGGTCCATTTTGTCGGCGGCCACTCGATAGCTGCCGAAGAAGCCGATCGCAGGCGCTTCGGGAAACTTCGGGCGCGCTAGTTTACTTTGGCCGCCACCCTCACCACCCTGGCCGAAAATGCGCAGCCCTGAAACAAACATTAAAACTAACCCCGCCAGAACGACTGCGGAATAACGTCCCTTATTGCTCATGGGTTCACCTTCCGGCCCTGCTTGTCCACGGCCACGCCGTGGCCCTGATGGGCTGATACACTACAACAATTCGTCAGGAAATCAATCAATCGGTTTTGGTCAGAGGGCGGTTTTGGACAGAAGGAGGACCCACACACCTTTTGGCGTGAACCGGTCCCGATACAGAAGATTGCGCCTGGAAGATTGGTCTTTGCGTTGTGGCTTTATGATCGCCGACGTCTCAAGGTTCGTTAGCTACGCTCGTTAGGTGCTAAACGTCCTCGTGAATCGTCTTCAGCCGCACCAACTCGAACTCTTTTACCCCTGCCGGAGTCTGCACCTGCACCTCGTCGCCCTCGCGCCTGCCCAGCAGCGCGCGTCCGATCGGCGACGTCGTCGAAATCAACCCCTGGGCCGCGTCCGCTTCCTCGCTGGTCACCAGCTTGTATTCGATCTCGGAAGCCTTGGCCATATCCTTCAGCCATACGCGCGAGCCATATCCAGCGCGATCATGCGGAATATTGTTCAAATTCAGCATCCCCAGGTCGCCCATGCGTTTCTTGAGCTGCCCCAGACGCGCCGAAACGAAGCCCTGGCGTTCCTTGGCGTACTTGTACTCCGCGTTTTCGGAAAGGTCCCCGTGCGCCCGCGCCTTCATCAACTCCTTCGGTAACTCCAGGTTTAGCTCGTGCTCCAGCGCGTCGATCTCGGCCTGGAGTTTGTGTTTGATTTTAGAGAGTGCGTCCTCGTTCATGATCGTCCTGTTTTCGCCCGCGCCCGGCGCGGGTCCCGTTTTCGTTTTTGCTTCTGTAATCAAATTGGAGAAGGATTCTGAATTCTCTCGCAGTTCCCTGAAGCAGGCGCGCTCCAATTCTATTCCACGAATGCCTCGGCGCAAGAAGTGCGCCCTATGAAAGCCGATAAAACCCGACGAACCCGATAAAGAACGCTGGCTGAGAGCGGGATTCTATAATGCTGCGAGGGCTTGCCGAGTACCGCTGATACGCGCCCTCTCGGAACAAGGTTACAGCGGCCTCCGCGTATTTCAAATTTTATTTTTGCAAGATCGGCACGCCCTCGGCAGCCTTGGCTTCCGCTTTTGCGGCAGCCTCGGCTTGCGAGCCTCAAGATCCCATGCATCGTGTTCAATATTGAACATCGCCCTCCGCTTGCCATTCGTTTACCACTTGATTATATTAGACAGCTGTACACTCGATCGGGCCATGGACAAGGCAGCGGCGCGCAGACGCCGGAATCTTTTCTATCTGCTGTATCTCGGCTACGCGGCGGCAGTAACGCTGGCGGTGTTAGCCGCGTTAGGCTTGCTGTGATCGACCAACTCCACCGGAGGCCATCTCACATGAACGTTTTCAATGCGCGCATCGGCTACGAACCTCAGCGGGGCGATGGCGCCCTGTGCATCTCCTTCAAAGATAAGCAAGAGGCCATATTTTTCGCCGAGGCCATCTTGCACGAGGTGCAGAACATTGAGAATGACGGCTTGTCCGTCTCCGAATGCGCGCTCGTCACCATCAGTTTCGCCGCGGATGGAAAGGAAGAACGGCTTCAATCCCTGCGCCAGGCCTTCCCCGGACAGGATCTTAGCGTGCTCGTCACCGTTCCCGACCGCAACTGACGCCCCGGCCTATCGCCCCGCCGATCCGTCCCCATGGTTTTCTATATTAACATTATGTTGACGTTCCTCATTAGATAACTTATAAAGCTCCCGTCCCCACCGAGCGGCGCCGCCGGCCGCTTTTCCGTTTCTCTGTCCGGCGCGAACGTCAGGCGCCTTCCGTTTGCATTTTTGAGGGACCCCTATGAAGCTCGAACGCCGTGCTGCCACGCGCTATAACTTCGGAGCCATCGCTGAAGTCATTGACCTGGACGAGCCGGACGAACTGGTTTCGCTCACTCGCGACCTGAGTTCCTCCGGTTGTTTTGTGGTGACCACCACTCCTTTTCCCAAGGGAACGCGGGTTCGAGTGCGCATCATGCGCTCTGGCGGCGAGGTTACGGCGATAGGGAGCGTGACCTCCAACGTGACGCCGGCTGGGATGGGCATCGCGTTTACACACATCGATTCCAGCGATCGAACTCTTCTCGAGAGATGGCTCGCCGAGGAGTCTAGCCTTTGACTACATCCCACACTCGCCCCATGGCGGGCGAAATCGCTGGCGGAGAGAGAGCCGAACGTTGCGATTTGCCTTGCAATAGTATGTGACGGACTGTATGCGCGAAGGCTCTTACAAGACGACTTCGCAGTCACAATGCTGCGCTGCCGGGATGAGTAAGTTTGCAGAGGCTACGGACGTGGCGGCAGGGATTTTGGCGGAGGCTGAGAATCGCTTCGATAGGATGGGTTTGATGATCGCAGTCCACATCGCGTACAACTTCGCGGTGGGGTGCAGGCCGTCTTCGACGAATAGATCGCGCGGCAGATTGCCTCGCGAGTCAAACATCGGCGTGGCCACGTCAATGTACTGCAGACGCTCCTGCTTGCCCGCAAAATCTTGAATCAGCGCGTTGGCCTGCTTCATTTTCGGCCAGGCGTTCCACCGCAAAACCGAAGGCTTGATGGAAATAATATAAATCCAGGTCTCCGGCAGCTTGGAGTGCACAATCTGCACGAATTTCTGCACGTCGCCCAGCACGCTCTCCGGCGTCTTGGGGCTACCCTCGGCGAGATCGTTGTCTCCGGCATATACCACGACAATCTTGGGGCGATAGGCGACAACGATGCGCTCTGCGTATCGGTCCACATCGGTATACTGCGAGCCGCCAAAGCCTCGATTGACCACCGGAAGCGGCTTCATGTCTTCCGCCAGCGACGCCCAGCGCGCAATGCTCGACGAGCCGGTGAAGACAATCCCTCCTGGCGGTACCGGTTGCGCCTTATCGTGTTGTTCAAAGGCCCGGATGGTCGGTTCCCAATTCTGCGCTGACGCCGTTGAGGAGTACACTCCGCCCAAGGTTGCAGCAAGAGCTAACAACCCCATAACCAGCCAATTCAACCTTCCCTGTCTCATGAAATCCATCTCAGGATTACTGCGCGGCCAGTTCTGAAGCAATCGACACGCTCAGCAGGTCTGGCGTAAAGCCAATGCCGGGTTCCACCGGGTGATCCTCAAGATACGTATGCACCGCGTCGGCGTAAGCCAATACAGCCTTCATGTAGTATTTATCGCGGTCGGTTTCGTAATGACCCCCGTAGTAGGCATAGACCGCGCGCTTCTGATGATCCACGTTGTTATCCCAGCCGTGCAGGACCAGATAATGCGCGACGCTCAGGATGGCGTCTTCCGGGTCGAACAGGTCGATCTTGCCATCGCCGTTGCCATCCACCGCGATATCAAATACGGACGGCTCGAACTGCACCAGGCCAATCGCGCCCGTGGATGAGCCAGGAATCTCGAATAGATCCCAGCTATTTTCTTTTGCCGCCGTCAGCAAATCAACCAGCTGAGTTTCCGCAAAGTGCTGGCGCTGAACAAAGCGAGCGGACGAGCGCAGAGCGGCAGGCCTGCGAACATAGAGCGATAGAAGACGGTCGATTGCCGGGAAAGTTCCCAACGGGTAAGGCGTGAGCGGCGTAACGATGCCAAAGTCGGTTTCGATGCGCAGATGCCCGCAGATCACCTCGCGAGGTACGCCATAGAGTTTCTGCGCGGCGTCGAACGCCAACGCGTGGGCCGCGATGAACGAGCGGCAGCGCTCCAGCGATTCCGGCGAGAGCAAGCCGAAGCGGGCGGTCAGGTATGGGTTCGGCTGGCGAACCCGCGAGGGCGGCGGCTCGGTGCCGGGCGGCGGCGTAGGGGCCGGAGGCTGGTAGATGGTCAGGCGCGCATCCGTAAAGATGGCATCGACGTAGCTGCAACTCAGGCGCGCTGAGTCGCAGAGGCGCTTATGCAAGGCGTTCAGGCATTGCACTTCCTGCCGCGTCATCTGGGCCGGGGAGTTTGCCGCGGCTGCAAACGCCACGGCCTGGCTGGAAATGACGCACGCAATTACGCACGAGCTTACGTAAACGATCAGGCCGAGAACGCGCCTGGTGGCCGTGCGCAATTGCATTTCTCTTCGAGACATCGTCGCCCCGCAACCGAATTTGCGGCCGAGTATACTACCGATGTCAACGCATCCGCGAAGTCCAAGATGCAGCCGCGTTCCGAAAACGTTACAGCCAATTTCGCCATGAGAATGGTCACTCGCGCTATCGGTCCTGGGAAACCACATAGCATCCTCGCCAGAGTTTGAAACTAGTTGCCTGTAATATGGTCCGGAGCTAAGCCCAAGCCACTTTGGTCTAGCTCAGTCAGTTAGATTAGCCGGGCGGGGATATAGGTCAGGCCTCTTGAAGGCGGCAATGCAAGCCGCACCACGCGAAGGACCAACCGAGGGTACGGACTATCAGTTCGATTTTATTGGTGTTTGAATCGCTGGCGGAGAGGGGGGGATTATGTCACCCCTATCTCAAAAACCCTTGAAAAACCGCCGTTTTCTAATGTTTTCAACCACTTCCCAAACTTCCTACTGTTAAGCAGAGTCAAGTATAGACCGTCCGAGTTGGGGTGAGTATCGCAAAATTTGGTAACAGTGGTGACAGTAGAAGACTGCCTAGAAGTTTCCGAGCCTTGAAGGAAAATGCTTGGAATTCGGCGATTTGTAGGACCTATTTCCTGGTCTTGCTCTTCCTCTCGCTGTGCCCGTCATCGCTCTCGGTTAGCCACTCGACGACTTTCGTCCAGTCGAATCGAAGATAGCGCCCCATGTTCCTCACTCTTGCCCTTAAGAATATTTCGGCTCGGTCCTAAGTACGTTCACCCTTGCTCTCTTTCCGCTTGATAGCTTCACAGTGCATGGATGCGGGTGCTAGACTCTAGCAGGTTCCTCGAAGCTGCCGGTCGGATGTGACCTCGGGAGGACAACAGGCATGAGCAAACGGTTTTTTGCAGCATGTGCAGTGGTGCTCTTTGCCGGTGCGTTGAGTTTTCTGGCGGCGGCAAATGGCAAGACGGAAACCTGGAAAGGCTATGTAACCGACACTTGGTGCGGTTTGCATCGCGAGACCGAAGCACCAACCGTTGCGTGTACCAACCTCTGCCTGCAAAATAAGGGTGCGAAATATGCGCTCTACGACGTGGTAAATAACAAGCTGTACGTATTGAATCCCCAGGACGAGGCCGCCAAATACGCGGCTAAAATGGTCATCGTAACCGGAACCCTCGGCGACAGCGCTCAACTGGTCACTTCGCAGGGAACCATTCCGGGCAGCACGATTATCGCCTCTTCAATCTCGATCGTGCCGTCGAAGTCGAAATAGCCGTCCCATCTAACTCGGCATCTGCACGCAACTCTGGAACCGCGGCAGCCTGAGACCGCGCCCGTGGTTTCCTGTCTGTTGCGGATTTCAAAAGACCCTCGTCTTCCAGCATCGGTCGAAAGCTGATGACTTGAGGCAGGCGCTAAACGGCGCTTGTACGCTCGCTCCCCGCGATCGGTCTCTTCGACCACCATCGGGATGAGCGTCGTGGCGCGAGGATTTGGCTCGATCGAATACTTCATCTGGAATTTGTAGATTTCGGACTTTACGGTTTGCGCTGAGATCAAGCGCCTCCTGCCAACCCGAAGTCTGGCTTGCACCCTATTTCTTAGCTTCGGCGGATAGCGGTGCGAAGGTACGAGCCAGCATGACCGCCATCAACAGCGCCCCGATTCCCAGAACGACCACATCCGGGGTGCTGCGCAGGCTGAAACTTCCCACCCGGTACACCAGCAGATAGCCGATAACCACGTTGAACAGACCCCAAAGAACATTTACCCACGATGGTGAAAGCCCCCGACCCGGCGGCTTAGCGAAGGGCGTTGGGAACGGACGGCCAGACACGCCATTGGTGAAGTGCGGAACAGAATTGACTAGGAAAGCTCCACCAAAAAACCAAGCAACATAGTGATACCAGGGCATACTTCCCTCCTTAGCTGATGCACTGGGAAGACAGCACCGTAGCGACCGGCGTGATCATAACAAGGAGGATGAAATATGCCTAGACAACCAATGCCACCATGCCGCAACGCTTGGGCTACAGCCATACCGGAAGGACCACTATGCTTGAAATAAAATCGGTTCGGATGGAAGTTTCGGCAGATGCCAATATCATCGTCGGTCAAGCCCACTTCATCAAAACCGTGGAAGACCTTTACGAGGCGGTCACTACGACCGTGCCGCAGGCGAAGTTTGGCTTGGCATTCAACGAAAGCTCAGGAGCCTGCCTGACGCGGTCAGAAGGAAACGATCCAACACTTCGGGACACGGCTATACGCAATGCCCAAGCGTTGGCTTGCGGTCACACGTTTGTCTTGATGCTCCAGAATGCTTACCCTATAAATTTGTTAAACGCGATTCGCAACGTGCCCGAGGTTTGTTCCATATTCTGTGCTACCGCCAACCCAGTCGAAATCATCGTTGCTGAAAGTGAGCAAGGCCGAGGTGTTCTCGGCGTCATCGATGGCAGTTCGCCCAAGGGTGTAGAGGGTCAATCCGACATAGACTGGCGACACGACCTACTGCGCAAGATTGGTTACAAGCGGTAGATCAGGAGTTCTGCCCCTCGGAAGGTACATATGAGCAGCACCGCTCCTTACTTTTCGCCAGACCTCACGACCGCTCAACGACGGTTCCGGGCAGCCGTGGCGGCGCACAAGGGTCGCCTCGATGTCTTGACGCTAGCTGCAAGAGGTCCGCAAGGAGAAGAATTGACGATCGACATCGGATGGTTCGGGGCAGCCGATCCTCAACGCATCTTCATACACTCCTCGGGTCTACACGGGGTCGAGGGATTCGCGGGTTCTGCGATTCAGCTTCGGTGCCTGGATGAAATAATGCCAGCGTTGCCAGACGATGCTGCCATCGTCATCGTTCATGTTCTCAATCCCTACGGGATGGCTTGGCTACGCAGGGTCAACGAGAACAACGTCGATCTAAACCGTAACTTTCGAGCGGCAACTGACGACGAGGCCGATCTCGGAGGCGACTACCTGAAATTGGACTCCTTTCTGAACCCTCAATCGCCTCCTCTCATCGACCTGTTCTATCTACAGGCGATCTGGTTGCTGCTTCACCACGGCATGTCGGCTCTGCGCCAGACCGTGGCGAGTGGTCAGTTTGTTAAGCCGAAAGGTCTTTTCTACGGCGGGAAGGAGACGGAGGAAAGCTCATTGTTGTTCCAAGGCTATCTTGAGAAGCGTCTCACCCGTCCGAAGCGACTGGTGGCAACTGATGTCCACACCGGATTGGGTTCCTATGGGGATTACCGATTGCTTGTGGACGCAACGAAGGAAAGAGCACGCGCAAATCAAATGATGCGTGAAGCGCTTGGCGACCGCGTCCAGCTTCTCGACAGCCAGGGAATCACATACCGCGTGAGAGGAGGTCTACCCGAAATGTACGATTGCCTCTTTCCTAAGTCGGAGGTCTATTTTGCCGGACAAGAGTTCGGCACATTTCATGCGTTGCGAGTACTGGCGGCACTCCGTGCCGAAAACCGCTGGCACCACCATGGGGCTGGAAGCCTCAACCATCCGAGCAAACGGCGACTCATGCAGGTCTTCTGCCCCGACGATGAAAAATGGCGCGAGGCTGTGTTGCAGCACGGGCGAGAAATCTTCATCCGAGCTTGTGAACTTGCGTTTAAGCAGCAAGAAATTAGGTAGCTTTGCTCCGCACGGCGACTTTTGTGCCACAATCCGCCGAAGAGGACTCCACAATGCCTCGCAAGAATCATCGCGTCGTTCTCGCAGCACGTCCTTCAGGTGAGCCTAAAGATGAAGACTTTCGCCTCGAAGAAGCCGAACTTCCCTCGCCTACGAACGGGCAAGTCGTGGTGAGAACTCTGTACCTCTCCCTCGATCCCTACATGCGGGGGCGAATGAGCGCAGGTCCGTCTTATGCGCCGCCCGTCGAGATTGGCCAGGTGATGGAGGCTGACGCGGTCGGCGAGGTTCTCGAATCGAAATCCATTGAACTAAAGCCCGGCGACCTGGTTGTCGGTCATACCGGCTGGCAGGAATTCGCGGTCGCAGAAGCGAAGACCCTGCGCAAGCTTGATCCCCGTGTCGCGCCGATCACCACTGCCCTCGGAGTGTTGGGTATGCCCGGTCTGACGGCTTACAGCGGCTTTCTCAATCTTGGTCAGCCCAAGCACGGAGAAACGGTTGTCGTCGCGGCGGCGGCTGGAGCCGTAGGCTCGATAGTCGGGCAGATTGCGAAAATCAAAGGCTGCCGCGGCGTTGGCATCGCTGGCGGAAAGGCAAAATGCGATTACGTCACCAGCGAACTCGGCTTTGATGCCTGCATCGATCACCACAGCGACGGTCTTGCCGAGGAACTGGCACGTGCCTGCCCCCAAGGCATTGACATCTATTTCGAGAACGTCGGCGGTCCCGTTTTTGACGCTGTGCTCCCTCTTATGAACCCTTTCGGACGCATACCCGTCTGTGGTCTTATCGCTCACTATAACGCCACCGAACTGCCGCCTGGACCGAACCGCGTGCCCCTCCTGATGCGTGCCATCCTCACCAAACGCCTATCGGTGCGCGGCTTCATCGTCACCGATTTTCGGAACGAGCGGTCCCAGTTTGAAAGAGAAATGGCTCAATGGGTTCGCGAAGGCAAGGTGAAATACCGTGAGGACATAGTCGCTGGGCTAGAGAACGCCGTCGCCGCTTTCAGGGGTTTGTTCCTCGGTCAGAATTTCGGCAAGCTGCTCGTCCGTGTCGCCGAACCACATCGCGCCGCCGTCTCCGGTCTCCCGGAATAAGGCAAGACCAATATCACTCGGTTCACACCGGCACCGTACCCAATTTACAGTCTGCCCTCCCGAATCCACCCTTCGACTTCTGCCTCCACCGAGAAGGGCTTGGCTGGCGCTGCCGCAAACCGGGCGTCAAGTTCATACGCATTTCGTTCCAGCGGGATGGCTTCGTAGGAACCGCCGCTCAGAAAGCCCCTAACGTATTTGGCGGCGAACTCCGGCAGTCCTAGCTTCTCGTACTGAACGACGTGAACGAGTTCATGGAACAGGAGCCGTTCCGTGAACGGCGCGTGGGAGACCACCGTGTCCACGAACGTGATTGCGGTCATGAGTTTGAAGTCCGGCAGAGAAATGGGGTCGAATCCCATCTTGACGAGTTCTCCATAGAAGGACGGGTTCGGGACGCGGTGACCGGAGAGCACCACGCGTGTCGAGTCTAAACAGGACACCGAAAAGAAGGATTGCATGGCAGTCCTTTGATTCCGCTCCAGCGGCATAGCCCTCTGTCTGTAAGTCTGTCGCTGGCTTTCGATGTATCCCGCAACCTCTCTAATGATCCATGCGATCTGAGAATCATCAAGTTTAGGTAAGGGCATGGAATACTCGGCTGTGCCATCATACCTGCGTCAGCGGCCCGATCCGCTCCTTCGCGGCTTTGGCGGTGTCGTTCGGTCGTAGATTTCCAAACTGAGTGACGCAAGCTAGATTACGGGGGCGTTCGATATTTCTGGCATCTCGTCTGTTTATCCCTCAGATGGGCTGTCCTAGTTTGGGCATGGACACTCGTTCCCCGTAATGCGAAGCATCTGCCCTGCTGGCTTTTGTCTCATCTCTTAGACGCAGAAGGGGTTTTTCTGGCGTCAATCACAGTGACTTCAGGTACCCTCTTCGCTTGTTCTATTTGCCTCTCCCGCAATGCCAAGACGTTCTTGATTCCAGCATCTCCCTCAGTGACTCGGATTATTAGGTAGATTGATTCCTGCGTCGCTTCACTTTGTTCGTAAGCACGTAGTTGCGTTTCAAAACCGTGCAACAGATTTGGGTTATCTGACCTTTTCACTTCCACCAGTATTCTGCCCTTGTAGCCTCTGCTCAATTTGAAGTCAACGGGACCACTTCCAGCATCCGGCTCACGGCTCAAATCCACGTCATTTGCTTCACAGTACGTGTCCGCCGTTGCGAAGAAGAGGCGCTGCGCGAATACTTCCCGCCTTGGGCTTCCATCTTCGTTATACAAAACTTGATACAATTTATTATTCTCAATGTTCTTCTTGAATTGACCCACCATAAGTTTCACGACACTCCGCAGCTCGTCCGTGCTCGTGGGTCGCTTAATATCAATTGTGAGTGGAGTTCCTTCTGCTGCGGTGCGCCCGATGAACTCCCAACTGAGCAAACCATCCGGGTCTTTGTCGAAGTCATAGCGGTTTCCAGCAGCTTTGCGGTACACCTCAATTAGGTCTGCTAGATTCTCTGGCTTAGAAAACAGCATCTCTCTGATTTCGGTTTTGCTGACATCCCGTTTTTCTTTCCCCGCAGCGGCAATAATAGCGTTCCATCGCTTTCTCACTTCCTCGTTGAACTTCGCAACTTCCCAAATTTCACTCCGGTCCAAAGCGACTGGTAATGGACTTAGAATTTCCGCAGGGACAAAAACTAATGCCCTCTTGCCATCAGGGTGAATCGGAAGTGTCCAGTCTTTGAGATTTAGCGAGAACTTCCCGATCGGCTTCAGATTCAATTCAGTCGTGACCCGTTGCGTGTAGGCAAGAAATCGGTCCTTCAGTATAGAAACCGCCATATCACTCAACAGGTCGGCTCCGAACTTTTCTTGGAACAGTCCGATAAGTTCAAACATTTCCGGTGCGTCGATACCGAGGTCAACGATTTCCTTCCCGCGTCTGACAAGAATGTCTGCCAAATCAGGTCCAATTGCTTTCCCAAACTCACCAGCGCCCGCATAACCCAGCGCCGTACCGTGTTCCTCCTTGAAAATAAGGCGCGTCTTTGCACTTCTCCAAGCAATATCTCCTTCCTTTTTCGAGGCTTTCAAAAGAGTGATGACAGGTGCAAAGTATTTTTCCAAGTCTGCTCTGGCGTCTTTCAATTCAGGAATCTTGGTTCGCTTTAAGAGATTCGGGTCAACAAACAGTCTGTTGTCCATTCCAAGATGCGCGTTCAACACTCCACGTTTTCGTAGCTCTGCGGCAGGGATTTCAAAATATTTGCTCAGCGTTATAGGCATGGTCTGGGCACTCCAAGCCTATCCCCTTACCGCGCTCCGTGCCAATGCACGGCTTTTGGCGGTGCGAGTGAGCATATAATCCACGGCAGCCGCAATGAAATCTTCATTCGAGGAGACGCTCATCGTAGTCTGGCGGCAAGCCCTCGTGGAGAACGCCAAAACCGTCGAGCTAGGAGCCGAGCGTTACCCTGTTCGGCGCACTCCCAAGCGCGGTTTGCGGCAGGTGGACTTCGTTTTCGACGGCAACGAGATTCGCGGGCTGGAGCAAAACCCACGGACGAAGTCACAATGGGCACAATTGGCACGTTCCGGCAAAAAGGTCATGCAGTTCCTCAGCGAGGGTCGGTACATCGCTAATGTTGCCGATGGGAAAGTAACTCTCTATGGGAGGTAGGACAGGTGCAAACTACGGCAAAGGACAGTCTGGGGGCAGACCAAACGATATCTTCAACTCCGAAATTCGCCGTGCCGCATTATACGGTTGCCGAACTCGCCTGCCTTTGGAAACTCAGCGAGGAAACTGTACGCAAGCTTTTCGAACAGGAGCCACGTGTGCCCGTAATCGGGAATCAACAGCCACGCTATGGAAGGCGGCAGTACTCAACGCTTCGAATACCTGAATTCGTAGTTGAGCGCGTCTACCGGGGCAGTCGAGACACTTAGACGACTTTCGTCCGATTCAATGCAGCTATTTTATCTCCGGCCCAAAGCGCTCCCACTTGCCTTTCCTGCGCTGGACGTTTCGTATCAGGGCGACGTATGCAGTCTCTTCCACGGATATCCTTGCCGAAGGGGAACTGAACTGGGCAGCAGCTTCGATGCGGTTCAGTTCTGCGATCAAGTCTTTATGTTGCGATTGGTCCGGTGGCTCCTTCTTCGCTTTCAACTCCCGCCATCCGGGAAGATGAGTGTCCCAAAGACGCGTAACCAGGAACGCACTATCCGCCGGTGGGCGGTCAGCAAATTTGTAAAGTCCTGATTTTTTCACTTCTTCAGGAAGGTTGGAATAATGGTCATCGAGCTTGCGCAGATCGACCTTTAAGTCGTGTCCTTTGACGAACGACTGGTCAGCGCGTAGGAATAGCGGTACCACTCTCTCGTGAAGCTTGTCGCTTGACGTGAAGACTTGACAGAACGGCAGGTAGTACACATAGGCAAGATCAATCTTATTGCTCGGACGGGCGCGGGAGATTTGGTCTGCGGCGATGGCAAGGCTGAAGAATAGGTCCACCGAATACACGTGATGGAAGTAGGGAGCGAACGTCCGCAACGGCGGTTTGTTTTCGCTCAGCCACCGCGCCACGATCGGCTGCTGGGCAGCTTCAGGAATGCCTAGAAGATTCATGCCGAACACCAAAGAAGCATCCTGTGGTGAACCGTTGATCAACGCATCGGCAAATGCCTTCACTTCCGCCAGGTTTTTGGGCTTCCCGATCAGGAACCATTTCTTGAAGAACCCGTACGTCTCATCGAGATCGATGCCGGACAGTTCGCGACGCCACTGCTTGGCGATCTGCCGTTCCAGGTCTACAAATTCATGCCGCTGCCAGCGGTAGAGCGCCTCTTCCTCTTTCGTTCTTTCGAAGAAGACTCCAGCCTTGCCATCAAGGTTTACGACCCTACCGCCCGCACGTAATATTCGGCCATCCATCACAACAGTTTCGCTGCCATAGAGATCAGAACCGAGAAGCTTTGAATGATGAGCCGCCGGACTTGATTGCATGTCGGGGGTCTTCACCGCGAGCTGGCCAACTACCTCCTCCGGCGTGCGTCCGGCATGCACTTCTTTTTCAAGGTCAGCAAGCGTCTCGGCATAAAAGATCGGAGTGATATTCGTGAGGAAGAAATTGTCAAGCCAGTTCGTCTCGTCCACACTCAAGGCTTGGAGGGCCGACTTGTCGAAAATCAGAATTGGCCCTTGTGACATAACCAAAATATCATACGCCTAACAGCAGAGGCGTTCAGGAAGGCGACATGGCAGAAGTGATCATTGGCCTTGAAGGACAAACAGGCGATGTAAACGATCTTGCGTTCAGTCTTTGTGAGGCCGGAATGCTGAGAGAGGGTCTGGAAAGGGAGACGCCAGGCGGCGCGATCATCGTCCTGAAACCGATGGCAATGCGCAAAGGAATCGGCCACGGAATCATAGAATTCGGCCTGATAGTAGGCGACAAGGTCGTTCTACCGCTGTTTTTAGCGTGGCTGTACGACAAATGGAAAAAGGCAGGCGAGAAACCGATCTCGGTCAAGATTGAGAATCACTTCTACCAGCCCGATCCTGAGTTACTCTCCAAAGCAATTCAAGAAGCGCTGAACAAGCACAAAAAAGGCGACAGATAACCGGCGGATTTATGCCGACAGGAATGTGTAAGTTGTGCCTGGAAGAAAAAGACCTTCAAAAGAGCCACCTTATTCCTGCGGGCGCTTTCAAATCGCTGCGGGCAAGGCAATCTCCCAATCCGAACCCACTCGTCGTGACCACCGATTGGATCGGGCAAAGTTCGGAACAAGCGGCGGCATATGTCTTTTGCCGCGAGTGCGAGGATGTTTTCAACGATGGAGGAGAACGGTGGCTCATTCCCCGACTCGCACAACTCGACGGGTTCCCTCTCTATGACACGTTGACGAAAGCTCAGCCGTTCTATCGTGATGGGGATTTCTCTGCGTACCAAGCATCCAGCATCCCCCGTTTTGATGTGCCGAAGATCATTCATTTCGGCATGGGAATATTCTGGAAGGCATCGGTCCGCAACTGGGGGAACAGAGGGCCGGAAATTCAAATCGCACTCGGCGATTACGCAGAACCGATGCGGCAGTTCATTCTAGGGCGCGCTCCATTCCCGGCGGGAACATATTTGTCGGTCTGCGTCCTCCCGCCAACGGTACCTCTTCTGGGTGTGCTGATGCCGATCAGAACGAAGCAAAGAGAGTTCCATAGATTCAAGTTTTACGTTCCCGGCATTGAGTTTTCGCTGAACGTAGGAAGACAAGTCCCTCTGGAGATCAGAGAAGCTTGCATAGCGAGCGGGTCGTTCGGACTCGTCACATCGTCGCCTGAATTCGCAAAAACAATGGGCAAAAATTACGTCGACGCACTGAATACTGCCCGAATTTCACCGGGCTTTACCAAGCACTTGAAAACGCGCGGAAGAGGCTAAAACCCTCAGCACTTCTGCGGCTGCCAGTGGCCAGTACTTCCGTCCTATGGAGATATGTATGCCTGTATGATACCGTATGCAAATGAAGCGGACGGCCCTCTTCTTGAAGGAAGAACAACTCAAGAAGCTACTGACGCTGTCCGAGAAAACTGGCGCTCCGGTTGCGGAACTTATCCGGCGTGCGATTGACAAGTACCTTCAGGAGCGAGCAAAGGAACTGAAGTAAGCGGGACGCCCCGGCGCTACCAACGCCGAGACGCCCCTGACCACAACAACCTGTATGGAGGCTGCAGTGGCTGTTCGCAACGTAACATCATCGTTGTTCTTCCCCCAAGCTAGAATCTCGCGGTCCAGATACTCCGGGCGATACCTTCATCTGCTTGAGAAGCAGAATGGCAGAAATCTTCTTGTCTTCATTTGCTCGGCGCAGCCGGGCCTCACGGTCACTTCTTTCGGCATGCCAAAGTGTTGCCCTGTCTGTAGCCAGCGCTACCCGATCGGCGCTGGAAAACCAATGATGAGTGGCGCAAGAAGTGAATAACAACCAGAACGACAGCAGGGCCGATGCCATCCTCGGTTGCAATGAAATCGAGGTAGCTCTCAGCCGCCTCCGCGAACTTCTCAGGGACGCTGAGAGCTATCGGAAGCACGCCTTCTACGAATCGGTCGAGGCTCTGTATGACGAAATTGCTCTCGCCTTGGACCGCTCCTGGAATGCTTTCGAGGACATCTTGAAGGGACTGCCCGAATGACTGAAATCCAGCGACGGACTGCAAATCCGAATGAGCCGGTCAATCTAAAGGAGCCACGATGAAGAAAGCCGCAATCTATGCCAGGGTCTCAACGGCTGACCAGCGTATTGAAAATCAGATTCTCGACCTCCGAAAAATGGCAGCCCAGCGGAACTTTGAGGTCGTCCACGAATACTGCGACCGAGGCATATCCGGCACCAAGGCAAAGCGTCCGGGCCTCGACGCCATGATGGCCGATGCGCGGCGAGGAGAATTCTCGGTGGTGTTCGTGGCAGCGTTCGACCGAATCGCCCGCAGCACAAAGAACTTCCTTGAAATCGTGGATGAACTCAATGAACTAGGAATCGAGTTTATCTCTGCAAGAGAGGCCGTGGATGAGACGGGTGCGATGGGCAAACTTTTTGTAACGCTCATCGGCTCCATCGCCGAGCTTGAACGGTCGCTGATTATCGAGAGAATCCGCGCAGGAATGAGGCGGGCGAAGCTGGAAGGACAGCGGCTCGGTCGTGCGCCGCTCAATATCGACCGTGACGCCCTCGTCCGTGACCGCCTCAGCGGCATGAGCCTGACCGAGACAGCGAAGCGGCATAAGGTCTCCCGCGCTACTGTTGTGCGGCTCGTCCGAGAGGCAAGCCAAAATCGGGCGACGGTCGCCGCATGAGCCAGGAGTCTTACTGATGCCCCGAATCCATCTTCCCAAAGACTGGCCGTACAGAGCCGGGCGTGCGCTGCGCAGGCTTGGAAGCCGAAAGATCGTCGCAGCTTGCTTCTGGTGCGGGCATTCGTACTGTCGCGGGGAATACAGCCTGGAGGCGGAAGACACGCACCTGCTCCAGTGCCCAGAATTCCCCGAGGACGGCAAGAGGCAAATCCGCGAGCGCCAACGCATGATGAGCACGAAGTAGCATCCTTTTGCCGAACGGAGATGAGCATGCCCACGTCCGCCCAGGTCATCGTTGAAACGTCATCGCTGCGAATAGACGGGATCACATTCCACAATCCCGACGTTGTGCAGTTTTTCCGCAATAAGCCGGAGAGTGAGCGGCTTCACGTCCTTGTCCGGGCTGTCGAGTTGGGCGTGTTCTGCTTGCAGCGGGCCGAAGTCGGGCAGAACCTCGAATTCGTCAGGCTGGAAGTGGAGAGATTGATCCAGGCTTCCAGCAGCGCAGTCAAGGATTTGCCGGAAGCGATTCGGGGCAAGCTCTCCGGTCAGGACAGCCCGACCGCCCAGATTTCCGCCACCGTCAACTCAGTGCAACATGTTGTGCGGGAGAAGCTGGACGAAGTCCGCAGCCTGTTCGACACGCACCTTGACCCCGGCAGGGGTGACGCAACGTTGGGCAAAGCGTTGACGGCAATGAACGGGCTGCTCGACCCCAGGCGCGAGGACTCAGTTCAAAAGCGCGTCGAGGCGACAATTCAATCGCTTTCGGGAGCCGATGGAGCGATTTCCCAAGCAGTGAAGACTGCCGTACAGAACGTTGTCGCTCCGCTTCGAACCGCGGTTGAGACACTCTCCCTGGCGATCGCGAAACAGGCAGGCACACGGGAAGCGCTCGCCGCCAGCCCCGAGAAGGGGTTCCAATTCGAGGAGGAACTCCTGCCCATCCTGCAAACCTGGGCGGCGTCCGTTGGTGCCGACCTTGAATACACGGCCCCGCACAATCAGTCGGGGGACTTCACGCTCACGCTCGGGGACATGTCCGTGAGCGGCTTGCCGCTCAGGATCGTCATCGAGGCCAGGGATCGAGTTCAGGCATTCGGGCGAGTTCTCATCAACAAGAAGATGACTGATGCGCTTTCACGCTGGAAAGGGAACTACGGAATCTACGTCAGCAAGACCCGGAACGGGTTGGCACAAGAGATCGGAGACTGGTGTGAGTTCGGCTGTGAATATGGCCCGGTGGTCGCCTGCACGGCTGAACATCTGAAGACAGCGCTCCGCTTCGCTCTGGTGGAAACCAGGCTGCGGGCTGCCGCCGAAGGGGACCATGAAATGGACACACGCACGGTCGCCGCGGAGGTGGGGCGTTTCAGGGACAGCTTGAACCACCTGATGCGGATCAAGCGCAAGGTGGGAGACATCCGCCAAATCATGGACATCCTCCCTGCAATCGAGACTGAAGCCGACCAGATGCGGAACGAGATGCAGGATTCACTTGGGAAGGTCGAGGGACTTCTGCACGAGTTCAATCGGAGTAACTCATGAGAATCGGACAGCCCGAACGTGTTGTGGTCGTGGAGCCGCTCAAAATCCCGACTGAGGCGCCAAGAGAGGAACCAGCTGGGCCTCCCGCGGCGGAACCGGAGAAGGAGCCGGTCGGGGTTCCGGCACAATGATGCTTGCCCCAGATTACGTCGAGCCGCTGGTCGGACACCGCGCCTGGCATTGGACGGATCAGGGCATCAAATCCCTGAATGGCACGTTCTGGCCCGTGGGCAAGCCCTTGTCGGCATGGTGCAGGAACGATCATGAATCGCCCGGCGACGGCTGCACTTGCGGGGTCTATGCTGCTCGCACACTGGACCACCTGACCGAAATCAACTATCGAGATTTCGGCATACACGGCGAGGTCAACCTTTGGGGCAAGGTCTGGCAGCACGAACTGGGCTATCGGGCAGAGTTCGCCTACCCAAGAAAGCTGGTCGTGCCGTCAGGTTTTCTGTCCACAAATCTGTCGATCTTGGAAAGTAAGGTCAAGGCGCTGACCGCATACGGCCAGCCCGTAATCGTTGAAACCAGCAGGAGCACGCCGTGGAAGCAGGACATCTGGCTATGGGATAAGGAGCAGGGCTACAACGACACGGTCATTGCCTGGCTCCTGAGCCGTCCTCCCCTTGCCGCGATGCGGCCAGCCCTTGGCGTAGGCGACCGAGTAGCGATCCATAACGTTGGTATCGCAATTGTGAGCGAGATAGGCGGTGATGATTCCGTCGCACGCCATGTTCGGTTGCGGCTGTTGCATGCCCGCGACATTACGGTACCGCTCCCCAGCATCGTTTGGGACGAGCGCAACTGGCGATGGGAGGTGCCCGCCCCGGTCCGAATGAGGTCGAGCACTCGATAATTGAAGAGCGATGGAAACCGTGAATGCCAAAATTTGTTGTTCAAGACGCTCTAATCAGCGGTGGTCCAAAAGGTTTGCCGTACGAGGTGTCCTAAGTTCTTGAATCTGCAGCACGGCTTTTCCGAGCTTTAGATGGTCAGAAGACTAATGTCTTCGAACCAGTAGCAGAACCGCCCGTTGAGTTCGCATTTCAGGATTGGAGGAAAACAATGCCTAAGCCAATCGCAAACGCCGCTGTAGCCATCATCGAATTCACGATGGCGAGGCACTGGCTTCTCAGCCTCGCCGCCATCCTTGCGTTCACGCTCTGGGCTTCCATCCTTGATGCTGCGCCCGAAATCGGCAAGACGACCGGCGCTGGGTTTGGATTCAAGCATCCGTTCGTCACCTTTGCGCTCTTCCCGTTCATCCTCGTCTATGGCGCTTTCTGCGCCATTGCTGATGCATTTGGGATTGGGGGCAGCGCAAAGGCACGGACCGCGGTGAATCGCTGGGCGACCGCGGTTTGCCGCATCTACGCCAAGAACGTCAAGCTGGCATGGAAAGTCTTTTGGGCTGTGCTGCTCCTTCTCACAATAATCGGCGGAGCCGTAGCCATTCTTGCACCGAAAGGAACGCCAAAGGCAGACGGCGGCGGTCCTGAATCAGAGAAGTTTTACCGTTTCATGAACACAGTGACAGCGCCATTCCAGTGGGTGACGAGCACTATCCGGTTTGCCCTCGCCATCCTCGCCATCGTCTTCCTGGCGACGCTGTACTTCACGTACCGCGTGTTCGCCCTCAGCCCGGTAGTTCCGACAGCTGTGGCGGCGATTATCGTCCCCGTCTATGCGGGTTGGCTTTGGCGCGTCACCCGCCGCATCGTGGCGGAAGAGTTTGGTAGCGAGGGAACACTCAGCCACGCTGTCACGGCGCTTATCCCGGCGCAGCTTACGACATGGCTTGTCTTCGTAGTGTTCTTCTTTGCCACGCAGACCGGCTGGCACTGGTTGATAGCCCAGATCCCGGAGTGAAATTCCGGTCATGTGATGCGGTAGCGGCGAAAGCTTATAAGCAGTAGCGGCCACGGCGAGTGCTTGCAACACCCGCCGCAGCCTAACCAAAACGAAAGGGGTACTTTCGCAATGGCTGATGAAATCCTATCATCCGTATCTTGTTGCCGCAGTCTTCAGCAAGATCAAGAACTAGAAGCACGCATCTTCAGCATCTGTGCCCGCGCTGGCGTTAGCGTCATTGGAATTCAACGCGGATTCGGCATCGCACCTGATTTAGTCTTATTCCAACCCACAGTCACAACGTTAGCTGTGGCATTGGCTGAATTTGCTGATCCTGCCAAAGCCATCGAGTTGATTAAGTCGAAGCTCGCGCAATCAGGGTTTCGCGGCGGTGCAGCTTGACCCGAAGACAGCGGGCAGGAGTTGCAGCTCTGGCTATCGCGCCCGCAACGGTCGCCGGGCTCGCGCTTATCCGGTGTGGTTGCTCACAGGCCGCGTGGACGATTGAAATTGCTGCGGCCATCATCCTTTCGTTGTGGATTGTGACGAGTAGAAGATAGTTCTCAGCGGCAAAAAGCCACCTTCCGAGAACGAGACTTCACAGGCGCAATCATAAAAACTAGTGGCCGGGAGCCACCATGTTCGCTAAGGTGACCCCTTAGAAGGGCTCCATGCTTATGTTTCCGCCATTGTAGAATCCTTCGTGCTGTGTCATTCCTGAATACACTCCAAAGGATTCTCGAACCGCTTCCGATTCGCGGAAAGGGCCGCTTGGCCATAGCCGTTCTTTCTCGCCTTGGCGAGCGTGAAGTACAGTGTCATCCACTACGAGGCGTCACCGTCTTTCTACAACCCGATAAGTGGATAGAACAGTTGATGTGGGCGGGTTCGTATGAACCCGAACTGGTTAATTTATTTAAGAGGGCGCTCAAGCCGGGAATGACCGTCCTGGACATCGGTGCGAATATCGGCTACTTCTCGGTTCTCGCGGCAGGCCTCGTGGGCAATAGTGGGCAGGTCCATGCATTCGAGCCGGATGCAACGTGTTTCGCTCGACTGAAAAAGAATCTCGCGGCACTCCCTTGGGCGCAAGCTCATTCCATTGCTGTCGGAGACCAAGCTGGGACGGCACGTTTTCATTACAGCAAAAAGGGAGATGAAACTGGCTGGGGATCGTTACTGTTAGGCGAAGATAACGCATGCGCTCAAGAAACTCTGGTTCCCGTGATGAGTCTTGACGCCTGGGCGTGTGGGCAAGCTATCCGTCGCGTCGATTTCATTAAAATGGATGTGGAAGGTGCGGAGTATAGGGCGCTGAAGGGCGCTGAAGCCTTGCTATACAAGCATCGACCTGTAATCGTGGCCGAGCTAAACGAAGTTTGCCTTCGGCGCGATCATCGGGAACCAACGGACGTGCTCTCACTACTGCGTACTGCGGGATACAACACGTTCTCCTTCAATGACGGCGTTCTGGGAATACCCCAGGATCGCGGCAATCAGATAGGGGCACTGCGCGCTTTCGCACGACGCTCGCTGTAATCCCATCAGCTTCGGAAAGCATATAGGGTGTCCAACCCCTGAGAAACGGCCTTCTCGTACACTGAGAATCGGGTTTCCCACCTGACGATAAGAGGACCTTTTCGGGAGTTGGCCGCTCCGTCGTTTTTTGAAAAATAAGCAGGGTTAGCGAGGAGGCGAGCTAAAAAAGATTGGTGTGCGTTTCAACTGATCCAACTCGTTCTGACTCCCAGCCATAAACATCCATGCTACCCAGTAATCCCGCACCTCGGTAATAGCCATCACTGTGAAAACCGCAATCGGCGCTGTGCCAGGTATTTCGACGTTCGCTGTACTTGACAAGTCGATCCAAACGCGGTCACCGTCTGAAGCTGCACTGACTGAGTTCTTCCCATTTCCGAAGAAGGGTGCATTTGCAAGTAAGCTAAGTATCGCCTTGGACAGTTCTGCTATTCGCTCGCGATTGTCCAGCGAAGACGGAAACCGAAAGTCGGCTGGAAAACACGCTGGATCGATCAGCATTAATGCAATGAGCGGATTCACTCCTTCCCTCTTCGTCCCTTCCGGGTATCGAATAACCATCAAAGGATAGCGGGCACACTTCTGAATAAATGCGTGTTCCTGGGCAGAGGAAGGGTCGTCGCCATAAGCAGCTTGATGACCGGACTCGACGACTTTAATTCTTGTGGCCTCGTCGGCGACGATCCATCCTGTCGGAAACTCGTAAGTGAACCCGAGAGCGTCGTTTGTGTAGGTGTTCGACCACACAATTCCATCGTGGAGTTTGGCGATATGCCCGCCGGATGGGTCATAGAGGTGGCTATCGGGGCCTGCCATTTCCTCAGCTCTCGATGGATCGAAAAACGAAATCGATTCGATACTGCGCTCTAGTTGCCCAGTGAGTTTCGAATCAAAGGACGCGATTACAAACTCGACCGCATATTCTCCGAGCGGAGCGGCATAATTAATGCTGTGCATCTTGCCGGCTTTTCCGTTTTCCTCCGCTTCACTCTTCCAAAAATCTCTGCCGGCGATACCAATATGGGTCGCCTTGAGATTTTTCTTCCCAGCGACAAACTTTTGCGCCTCTTCAGCAGATTCTTCTCCTGCTTGCTTGCACATGATTTCCATCACTGAAGCGGCAGCGTGAGGGCTGAAGGCGCCTTTTATTAGCTCAACTTGGACTCCGAACAGAAAGCGTTGCGTGGAATCTGCGGAGGGAACTGCCCACTGACGAAACGGAACGCCGTGCGGCAAGGTGAGCGAAAATCCAAAGAATGCGTTCGTGTATGCCGTCGCGGAGATATAAGCCCTTTCAGGAGTTCCGTCCGATGGATTCGCAGAGGGCTTCGCTTGTGCAAGTGCGCAAGCACAGGACGAAATGGTCAGGATAAGAGCCGAGGCAAGATCAAAAGGGCGTCGCATAATGGCCTCTAGCGGGACGATTCTACGCCTTGGGGTGTCGAATACCAACCCAGCTCCTGAGAAACGGCCTTCTCGGAGACTGGGATTTCAGGCCGGGCCATGTTTCGAGAGTGTGAGACACCAACTTCGTACGGGGAGCCACGGTCAGGAGGGCATTTTAGGGGATATTCGGGTCCCCAAGAACTGGGCTCTAATGTCTTTTCGCAGGAAGAACAGCAATCCTCCGACCCCCATCAGCATTGGAATCAGAACGGATGACATAGCGAACACCTTCGCGAAAACAAGCTCCAGGCCAGCGATATTCCCATTGGGCATAAAGAGAAAGCCAACGGCCGACAGGGCTCCGCAAATACTGAGAAGACTACTGAAGATCAGCATCGAGAGCCGCGCCCAGGGCCACGCTCGCAACAATCCGATCCCGGTGGCGAGGCCCCACAGCGCCATACAGAAAACCAGGGGGTCGAAGATGTCGTGGGTGAAATGGCCCAGTTCTCCCATCGGCGGAGTCGAATTGAGGAAAGTCATCACGCTCCCGAGCAACGCGAGCCCGCTCAATGCGACCACCAAGTCGCCTACCCTCTGGAGTTGCGGCGAGACTTTTGGGTTGCTTCGGCGTTGAAAACTCAATGCCATAGCTATCAAATTACTACTTGAGGAAACATGGTGGAAAAACAAGCCTAAAGAACGTTCCAAAGTCGTACTTCATAGACAATGGTTCGCCAGCCACAACCCAGATGCCCCGGGCATTTTCAGGATTTAGTCTGGAAAAGGACGGAGAGGCCGGCGGACCCGGACCCGAGATTCAATCGGCGGTGACGCTCAGCGTCGTAGGTAGGACAAGATGGCCTTCGTAGAGGCGGCTGGAAGTTGCAGCCGCTTTCTTCTTTTTGGGAGGATAGTTGCCTAACTGCTACGAAAATGGGCTCAACGTCAACTGAAAATAGAAAAGTTACAGAGCAATGCTATGCAGGCCCACATTTTCATGGCTGGTGGTGCGCCAACGGCGCATGAAGTTCTCCCGAGAAATTTCGAAATCTGATTCCACAACCCAGCCGCCCCGAGCATTTTCAGGATGCAGTCTGGACTTTGAGAAGGTTGGCCGCGCCAGCATCATTCCGGTTCTCGATAAGCTTGTGCAGCGCTATCCTCGGGTTTCGCTTTCGCGGCATCTCGGCATCGCTGGCACCCTTCGCTATGTTCCTCGATAGTGTACGTTTCGTTGCCGCGTGCGATTAGTTGTGCGGCTGTCTCAGCCTCCACGCGAGTGTTGAAAGATTCCCAATCCAAAAGGGGTATCTGCGCCCAGCGGATGTGGTAATGGACTGTTTCAGTTTTGCGGTCCATGTAGCCTCCTACTTGGCTCATGTCCCGCACTCTTCCTGGAAAGGGATTTCGGGACAGGCATGCAGTATGGCAGGAGGGCGGGGAAAGTAAATGGCACCCCCAGAAAATAAAGGCCGAAACCTTGCGGCCCGGCTCGAACCCGAGATTCAATCGGAGGTGAAGTGATATCGCTCATCTGTGCGGGAGACTGTGTTCAAGACCGAACAGGTTCCTCCGCTAAAGGTAGCTGCAGCACCCTGACTCATTGACCTTTATTTAGCCGTGAAGGAAAGAAAAATGGAAATGCTGCCCAGGCGGTTCAACGCCGCCGGTGATCCCCATCACAGCGAATAACGTAGGAAGAAGCTATTGTGGTTGTGTTGAGAAAAGGGGGATATATGAACACGCAGGTTGAGGGTCAAGAGGAGAGGACCCAAAGCAGTCGCCAACCATCAGCATTTGCATATTTGGCAGCCGGGGTGGGGATCGGTGCTGCCCTAAGCGTATTTTTCGCTCCGAAATCAGGAGGAGAGACTCGGAAATGGGCTGCGAACAAATGCTTGGACATGATAGACGCCGCCAACGAGAAGGTTCGGCAGTCTCGTGTACATGTTAAGGAAATAATGGACCGGGGCCAACAAGAGATTAGCAAGGCTGTGGCCGCAGGCCGAGAATCATTTGGCAAGCATAAAGAGGCTGAAAGTCCCGTAGCGGTGCTGTGACATTGCGTCAGCTCCGAGGATATTATGGAGGTGGACCATGCTCCGCCAAGACTATCTGTTTTTTGTAATGCTCATCGTTGGTTTGTACTTGATGCTCCAGGTCTATTGGACGGGCGGCCACTTTAGGCGACACTGAAATCGGGTCGCTCTTTGGTTGGCGAACCATTCGGGCAACACTCAGCCTCAAATCGGCATCTTATCTAATGGAAGGAGGTGGATATGAAGGGTGATTGGGTCTCCTCGAACTCGCTGCCTTCTTCAGTTGAACGGCAGACGCACCGAGGACAAGACAGAGTTCACTAGAGAGTCTAGCGAAACAAAGATCGGTTAACTGGTTCCTCGGCGAATGCGGGCGGGTTTCGAGGTCGAGAATACAATTTGGGTTCTGCAAGAGGCGGCTAGAAGTTCAGCCGCCTTCTTCTTTTTCGGGACGATTGCTGCCCCGACTTTACACAAATCAGTATCGAAGATCAGTGCTAAACTGCCCGCATGCCAAACAAAAACAAGCAGACGATGCGGAAGAAATCCGCTAAGAAGACGACACCAAAGAGAAAGGTAGCCCGCAAAAGAGCCGTTTCCAAGCAGTCCTCTCTCGCTAGAAAAAGGAAGTTCTCAGCGAAGAAGAAGAGAGTAACGAGTACGGGGTTGGTTGTGGAGACGGTAACGGTACCGCTCCCATCCGGGGAGCCGCGAGAACGCCGGGACGGACAGTCGGGGGACTTACAGGGATTATCCAACCGCCCAACGGCTAATTCGGAGAGTGTGGAGGAATTGCTAGAGGAAGGGAATGCCTTGGAAGCCGACGTTATTCAGGGCGTAGAAGGTGCTTTGGATGCGGATGAGGGCGAGGTAGAAACTTACGAAGTGCCGGAAGATGATGTGCCGCAGGAGTATCTGGATAAAGATCGGCGATCGATTTGAAGGTGCCTAATTACAATCGATCAAACCACCGTTTTCGAGAGGCGTCATGCAGTTTGAGGGGTTTTCCTTCGGCTCTATCCAGATTGACGGTTCCGCCTATGAACATGATGTGGTGATTGATCACGGCGAGGTACGCAAACGGAAGAAAAAACCGTCAAAGAAATTCCGAGATGCATTCGGACATACGCCCATATCGCTTGAGGAGAAAATACCGTGGAAGTGCCAGTGCCTTGTCATCGGCACGGGGACGGGCAGGCTGCCGGTCATGGATGAAGTCAAACGGGAAGCAGAGCGCCGTGGAATCAAATTGGTCATCCTGCCCACAGCCGAGGCCATTGACCTCCTGAAGAAAGAGCCTTCCGACACCAACGCCATTCTCCATGTGACTTGCTAATCCGCGCAGGACCATCTGTCGATTCGGGGCCAAAATCGAACGCGCCGTCCTATCTGGGCATTGTGACTGGGCGCACTGTGGACTGTGGGAGTTCACACTGTGCCCTCGAAGTCAGCCGGAAGACAATCCGTGTCAGGAGGCAATGTGATGAACAACCATTGTGCCAATTGTGGGATACCGACACACACATTGAGCAGTTATTGTGACGTCTGCCAGACGATGCTGGCGGCAGTCACGCGTCCGTTCTTCATAAAGGCTCGGCAAGAGTTCTACGAAGAGAACAGGCAGCGCATTCTAATGAAGGAACGTCTGCTGCACGAGAGCGAATAGCCAGAATTGAGATGAGCCTCACGTGGGGTTGAGGAGGCATTATGGGAACCCTGGAAGTGGAAAACCCAGTGGAAGCTCTGCGGAATAAGGACGGAACATTCAAAGTGACTTCCCCCTCTGGACACATTTTTCGGGTTACCTGCCGAAGAGGATGTAATATGCGAGTCCGCGAAATCGGAAGCTCAGAAGGTGTGCCGCTTCCCGAAGTCGCCCATCATGACCGATTCGACGAATCGGGCTACGAACCCATCGCTCGGCGATGGCAAATCGAGAAGATTGCCTGAACAGCCTTAACAACGACCGTTACAGTGATGACTATGGAAAAAGGAGCGATGTTAGGGTGGTGCTCAACGCCATAACGCGGCGGATTCTACGCCCCCCAAATAAGGCCGAGTAGCCTCGCGGCTCCGGAGGTATTCGGCGCATATGCGACACGTCGCCGCCCATTCTTCGGTCTGCATTCTGCCGCTAAAGTCCCTACCCGCCACGACTCGTTCGCCGTTGTTCAGCTTGTCCGCAATATGTCTGCATGCGTGGGTCGCGCCGTCAACTTGCGCCCTTTGCTCCGTTGGCAGTTGGACAATCTGCACCTTCACAAGAGCCAGCATCGTCTCGCCTCCTCCAGCCATTTTCCGATAGCCGCGCCGGAGGGCCAGCGCCGAGGTATTCGCCAGTGTCCGGCTGGCTATTGGCAAATCAGCGGCAACAAAAAGGCCGGCTATCTTGCGGCCCCGACCTGGACCCGAGATTCAACCGGCCTCAAGGACTAGCGTTTATTCGGATATTGAGGCTTCCTACCGTCTCGCCAATTTGAATGCGCAATGTCGCTCTGTTGGCATGAAAACGTGCTGCCACATTTCTTGCACTGAAGCTCTGCCTGACGATTTACTATCCAGCGGAGTGGAAGTGGAGCATTCACATGCTCTACCTCGTAAGTGTCCTGGACGTTGAAATGGCCCTTAGGACAGAACAGTCCAACGTATCGAGTCGGCATGACGGCGCGGATTATGATTGCTCATTCTGTCACCTGACAAAATCCTGATCTGCCATAAGCCGATCCGCACAATTGCCGCAAATCAACGTGGTTTTTGCTAGGAGCGGCTCTTCCTCAAGCTCAGCACATTCGGAGCAAATCATCCATCCGTCCTCCCCATTCTTCGACGGCGTGCGTTCTGTTGCCTCCTCAAAAAGAGAAATTGGCTCACCGCTCATAACGTGAACACAAACAAGGTACTCACGAGTCGCTTGAGCGAGGTGGTCGCATTTAAGCATTGGCGCTTGGATTCCCGGCAACGTTTCCGCGATCTCTGAAGCTTTCAAACAGTTCCTTGCAGCGCGGACTCTTTAGTAGCGCCCTCGGCCACCACCGCGTCCGCCCCGGTCTCCGCCACGGCCACCGTAGCCGCCACGACCTCCACCGCCTTCGCGACCACCGCCGCCTTCACGTGGACGCGCCTCGTTTACGACGACGGCGCGGCCCATGAAGTCCTGGCCGTTAAGGGCCTGGATAGCGCGAGCAGCTTCCTCATCGTTGTTGATTTCAATGAAGCCAAAGCCTCGCGCCTGGCCCGTGAACTTGTCAGTCACCAGGCTCACGCTCGCGACGTTTGCGCCCGCGCCTTGAAACCAATTCCTTATATCTTCTTCACTCGCCTGAAATGGAAGATTGCCTATATATAGCTTTTTCACATCGACTCCTTGGGCGAGGGCGACAGCGGCTCAGCTAGCGGGCGGCTTGTGGTGGACTCTCGCGAACACCATCACAGCTAATGTCTCTTGTTATTAGGGAAAGCGCAAGCACTTCAGACGGGTACGTGCTCGGCGCGGCCACGGGAGCGGTCAAAGAGTTCGTGTCTGCCGCGTTTCTGCGTATGCGCATGGCCGAGTTCTTGGCTGGGATACCCGACTGGATGAAAACCGCAGCGTGGCAGCGTGTCGCTCAGCTACCATGGCTTTCATGTAAGTGAGATTAACAACGCCTGCATCGCCAGCCGACTGTTTTTCTTTTCATGGTTGAGCAAACATCAACAGGAGTGTAAAAAGTATCCGTTGGCTCGCAGTTCCGCTCGTGAAGGAGACGCACATGGCATCGGACGGTCCGAAAGTTAAAGCATCAGTCGAGACAATGGCCTACTACAACATGATCCTGACCGAAGCCATTTTTCAGTTGCTCGAAGAGAAGGGGCTGCTGACACGGGCGGAAGTTAAGGACCGGATTGAAAAGTTAAAAACTGAAACGAAGTTAAGCTTCCAAATGATTCAGTAGCCGAGAGCGGCCTCGACTTTGGGATCAGGGCGGATCAGCACCCGCGATGCTGCTAGACCTTCGTCAATTTTGACGATCTGAAGACCTGCGGTCGCTTCATTTCGCTGCTCCTTTGTCGTATAGGAAATTGAACGCTTATTGCCGGTTTTCGCTCGCTCCTGTCGCGGGAGCGAGGATGTGGTCATTATCCATCAAGACTCGTTCGCGGCGGACTACCAGGACGAAGAATTTGCGCTCTTCGGGAAAGCTATGAAATTTGCGGGTATCTACGGGAAAGAAATCCGTGTCATCGGAAAGAACAGAGAGACGCTCACCACGGCGAAGGCCGCACTCGTACAATAGAGTCCTCGCTCACGCGACACCCAGAATCCAACCCTCGATTTCAGCCGTCTTTCGCTCTTGCGGTTGAAGCTCAGGACAGAAGAAGTTTTCCAGGCTGCCATTCGCATCTGCCCGCCGCAGCCATTCCGCCGTCGCAAAAGCATCCTGCTGGTCCGACGTTCGTCCCGCGTTCGGAAATGATCGACTCCACAATGCAGGATAAACCTCGGCAACGACGGAACAATTAGGCGGCACGCCCCAGCCGTCGAATGGCCAGAAATGTACTCGGTCCTTTACATGCTGACGGATGTAGCGGAGCCATGGAATCCCGGCGTGTGTTGAATGGGCGACTGAACCTTGGACATTGAATTGGAACACTGACTTGGCACGTACTCGTATTTCCGTCAACCGCCGCCATCGGGAATTGCCTGAGCGGGCGGCACCATTTCCGCTGCTGCCATCGCGGACGAAACAGACGTAGATATCCTCGTCGGTCGGCCAATGGCGTTGGAAATCATCAAGAAAAGAATTCCAGTCTAGCGGCAGTCGGTACCGCTCAAAATATGCCAGCGGGAAAGAAAAACCATGATCGATTCCGACTATCGCCTTACTGTTCTCTGAAAGCTTTGCGACCAGCCATTCCGCCAAGCCACGGCGGGTCCAATATTTACGTGGGCTGGATGGCGGCGGGACCTCTTGCGGGGCACTCGAACGGTCGGCCTGATAAACTCGGAGACCCTTCAAGCTCGACCTGGGCGTTTGTGCGCCGGAGTAATCGATGCCGATGTGGCGTTCGAAGCGGGAACTCATTAGGTTCTCTACGGCCAGTCATTCGGCGGCAATCCCTCACGCACTCAAATGGAAGCGTCACTCGGTGTTCAGGACCGTGGAGGCGGACACACGAGACAACAGTGGAAAAAGCTATCCTTCGCCGCCATCTTCTTTTTCACTATCCGGCTGCACGTACTGTTCCGTGGGGTTCGGTTGCTCGTTACAGATTCCGCCTATTTCGCCTCGCTCCTGCATTATGAATGATGTAGGGCAGCCTTCTTGGTTAGGCTCAACCTCAAGTTGACTATTGTCTTTTTCTCCGGTTGTCGCGGTCCATGAAGGAGCATCACTAGCGGGAAACGAGTCCTCGGAGGCCTCATTCACAGCGTCGGTGGCGATATCCGTCGATTCAGGCTCGTCTCGTTTCATGGTTGGCTTCGATGTCATCGGTTCGGCCTCACTAATGAGTATCTATCGCACCGGCGTTTCGGGGCAAGCTCAGGAGTCAGAGCGGTCAAACGGAGCTTGTATCCGTTTCGGCGCGATGGGTTGGATGCGCGGGGGCTTCACCCTTTGAGTTTACCGAGTGTGGGTGCGCCCTGCTTCGCGGTGCCTAGCGAACCTAAAGCGAATATGCTACCCTCCGCCTATGTCAGTCCGCTCCTGCCGCGTCACAATCCGCGATACTGAAGGCATCGAGCACAGCGCCGAAGTCAGCGCTGAAAGCTTCTATGAAGCCGTCGCGCTCGGGCTCCGGGCGATTCGCCAATGCGCTTGGGTCGAAGACATCGGCCAGAATTTCACAATCCGAGTCTTGACGAGGGATACCCCCGTCGAGCACACGGTAGAATTTCGCGCCTTCCATAAATGGCTTGAGCAGCGAGGAAGAAGTCCCAGGGACGTTACGGCGCGTGCTCGCGTGCGCGAGATACTGACGAAACAAAAAGTGACTGGGGAAGACCGGTGATTACGAGGGACGAAATTGAGGTCAAGGGACAAGAGTTCGACATCCATACTTCCAATGTGCAACGAGATTACGTGTTCGGGTGGCTCCTGGCGGGAATCTACTCTAGCCCGTTGCGCGACTCATTGATTCTCAAGGGCGGGAACTGCCTTCGTAAAGCCTACTTTCAAAACACGCGCTTTTCATCCGACTTAGACTTCTCAGTAACTTCCAACATGAGCGAAGAGTTTCTGAATGTTGAGCTTAATCGTGTCTGCGATTTTGTGCAGGAGCACTCTGGGGTTACGTTTTACAAAGAGCGAAACAAGGTCGAAGAGAAAAGCAATTCGGACAATGAAAGGAAAATTTACGAAGCACGGCTATACTTCCAGGACTTCTACGGTAATCCGCACACCATAACTATCAGTATTCGTCTCGATGTGACGCTTTTTGATCGTATCTACCTTCCGGTTCAGCGAAGGTTTCTCATTCACCCGTATTCTGACGCCGATACATGCAAAGTCGAACTGGTGTGCCACAAACTGGAAGAATTACTTGCCGCGAAGCTGAAGTGCCTATTGCAAAGACGCCATTCCTTCGATTTGTATGATTATGTCTACTCAATTTTTATCAACCGGGACATTGAGGTAAATCGAAGCGAGATTCTGACGGCTTTTCTTAAAAAGACCATCTTCGAACGAAGTCCAGGTGTGGCTAAAGCGCTTTTGTTAGAGCTTCCATTCGAGTTCTTCAAAGGAGTCTGGAATAAGTACATTGTCTGTCCCAAGCAGAGTCTAATTGACTTCGAAACTGCTATAAGCAGCTTTCGAAGCGGTATCGAAGCGCTCTTCGAAAGATTCCAAGTAGACTACTACGGACGAATTGCTTTCTTTCCGGCAGCGCTGCGTAACATCATTTTGGATGCTGGAAGCAATTTCAACTTATTAGAAATTGTCTACGATCATCATCGCCGTATCGTTGAGCCATATGCACTCACGTTCAAGATAAGAAAGTCAGACGGCTTCGGACAGGAGTATTTTTTCGCTTACGATAGGACGGGTGGACAATCGAGCGGCCCCGGAATAAAAACGTTCCTTCACACAAAGATTACTGACATTAAGGCTACGAACGAAAGGTTTGAACCACGATTTCCTGTTGAGCTTTCAAAAGCCGGCGAGTTCGGTGGGCGAACTTATTTTGGATCGCCATTTCCCACGGTGGCTACAACCCGACGGCCCATAATACGCAGACGCCAGACACGGCGAATTTATATGGTTGAATGTTCCTACTGTAGAAAGCGCTTTCCGCGTGCAAGGTATAGTACAAGACTCAGGAGACGCAAAGATAAGTACGGGAATCAGTGCTATGGACGATCAGGTTACATCGCATATTAGAAGCTTAAGGGGCGTCAGGCGCGGGCGATGCTCGAACACGATCAGGACCCAAAAGCCCGGGCGATCCTGGGCGAGATATGCCTGAAAGTGGGCACCACAAGCCAGAGCACTCCATACCCCACCGCAAAGATGATGGTGCACCACTTGATGAACGTCACCACGGCTTCGAAGACCGAACCAACCGTGATGTCGGCGTGAGGATGCCTGTCTTCCATGGCTCTCTTTTATGTGTTTGTAGAGGATCGTTATTTCAGGCCGAGACACTCCCTGCACCATTGCTCGTCGGTATTCATTTTGCACCACTGCAGAGCGTTGTCAGGGGTTATCCCTAAATTGAAGAGCCCCTTAAGGGACGTGCAAGCGCGACGTTTCGAGTCTTCCAATCGTCGCTGTGAGGCTTCCACAGGCGACATTCTATTGATTGTGAATTCATAGTCGCACGAGCCTTGTACCGACCAGAGGCCACTATCCAAATCGTCCATTTTGCTTTCGAGATCGCTCAGTGCGGATTGGTACTCGCGTTGGCGGCTTCGGCACCCGTCGCCCAATAGATCGTGGATTCCAGGATCGCATTTGCAATCCTCGAATTCCTCGAACTTCGATTTCGCGTCTTCAGCCGCATCCGAGGCGTCAGAAGATGTTCTGCGAACTCGGTCCAGATCGTCGTGACAGCTATCCAACTCCAGCAATGGAGGACGTGCGGCGGGCGCAGCCATGAGCATTATTAGAGTAGCAGTCGCTAGAATTTTCATTTTTATCCTCGCAATGCGAGTTTGCTGATTTCTATTTTGGGAGGAGAACGCCGAGTATTTTGTACGTCTCGTTCTGGGTCTTCTTTCCGTCAAGCGAGACCGACCAGATTAGTTTTACCTTGTCACCCGAGATTTCGGCTTCCACTGTGTCAACAACAGGGGCGCGGCAGTCTCGATAGAATCCCTGGTGGAATTCTGTCCAATTCGTCTTTGCGTCACATGCGGCAATGACGACCCGATTGTCTGGCAATTGGAGGTGGAAAACATGCCCCTTCACATTCATGTTTCTCGTAATAGCTGGAAGGCTCTGGCCCGTGCAATAGACCGAGTTTGCTGCTTCCGTACAATTTGCAGATTGACTGCCTGGAGCAGCCATCACGTAGGTCGATGTGGTATCTGTGCTCGAAATGATTTTTACTGTTGTCTTTTCGTTAGCAATTGAGGGCAGAACCAGCAACAGAGCGATGACGACGGCAACACCTAGGTGTTTCGAGTTGCATCTGAAACGGGTCCACGTAGATGAGTTTTCTTGCAGGGAGGGAATATGCATTTGAACTCTCCTTCCAGAACGTGCGCTTGTTAGAGGATCGTCTGTAGAACGATCATGTGGGAGTATCCTCCCTCACCCGGTGCCCGTGCTGTGCCGTAGAACACACAAGCGGGGCTACTTCATCTCATGGAGTAGAATGGCCGCGAAAAGAGGGACCATGTCGCAGCCATGCAAAACGCCGCGTTTATTGTCTCGCGGCTCGCGTGCGTGCGAGTATGACTGCTCGTGTCGCCACCAGGTTCCTTTTCTTCGTGTGAGTCAGCAAACACCAGTCGGGCCAATCCAACGTGCGCAGAGTTAACTCGTCCGTGAAAATTACGAAAGTAGCGCAGTGTCCGCAAATCGAGGGCTCGCTAGGCCTCGGCTGAGTCGATCTGTTAAGGGACCAGCGTAGCGAATGTCCGCACTCCGGGCACTGCCACATAGATTTGCTTTGGAATGCCATGTGACGGACTGTGTATCGCAAAGACCGTTACACGTCAACCTAGGAGAATTACATCGGAAACGGAACGTCAGGACGTATCAGAACCCGCGTCTCGGCTAGACCTTCCTCGACTTTGACAATCTGTGCGCTCAACCTTGACGTGCGGATTTCTTTGCCAACCCGCTGTTCGATCACGAAGTCATGGAAAACGTCCGGCGAGGTCTTGAATGCAGTGATGAACGGGGTTGCATCCTCAGCCTTAACGCGAAGCCAGAACCCGGAGTCGTCGGTAAGATCGGGACGGGCCTTATGGTTTTCAAAGCCGACGAGACAAATGCTTATGTCGTGGGAGCGGGGCACGTTTAACGTTATGGAGCATTCGCCGATAGTTGTGTCGGATCAGAAGCGATGATTTCCGGTTCACCGCGATAGGATTGTATCCTCCCCGTGACGCAGACGGTCTTGTTCCTATATGTTTCCTCGGGCATTCCGAACTTGGCGCGATTCTCTCCCCAGATCAGTACAGTGAATAGTTGGCCGGGATATGGCTTGTCGAGGTCTAGAAAAGTCGGCTTGCCGCGTGTGGTTGCGGCGTAGCGTCCACTGGCCACCCTGCCGCAAACCGTGGCTTGCTCGCCGACGTGAGTCTTTGCTTCCGTCGTCGTGAGCTTCTTTCCCTGGCCTAAGAGTGTGCCGCTTGCCCCGACCAGGCAGAAGGCGACAACCGCGGTCAAGCACCTCGCGCCTTTAATTGACATGGCGGCTCCTTCGCAGGTATTCAAGAGACTGTGTTTACTGCGCCCTACATACGCTTATCTCGGCTATCGGTCAAGCTATCGCGATCAGCTGTAGTTGGCAGACAGTGCCGAGCGGCGGCTGCATTTGCCCTCATGCTAGTCGTCGCGAGCAACGCTCTCGGCTGGGGACGAGAGGGACATCGAGTCGTATCGACCATCGCGGAGAAGCACTTAACCGCGATAGCTCGCGAACGTGTACAGCAGATTCTTGGCCCCAAGGTCTCTTTGGCGGAAGCTTCGACGTGGGCAGATGAAATCCGGCCTTCTCGACCCGAAACGGCTCCGTGGCACTATATCGATATTCCACTGAATGTTTCAGCGATTGACACGGCCAGGGATTGTGCTAATGGCGGTTGTGTTACCGTCGCAATCGACCGATTTGTCGCGGTGCTGCGGGATGACGCTTCCACTCCGGAGGCTAAGGAAGAAGCTCTGAAGTTCGTCGTGCATTTCGTTGCGGACCTGCACCAGCCGCTGCACTGCGCGGATGATCACGACAGGGGTGGAAACGACATACGTGTCACATTCTACGGCGAGAAGGCGAACCTCCACAGCGTTTGGGACACGTTGCTCATCGAGCGCATCGATCCCGATCCAGAGAGTTACGCTAATCGGCTCGACGCTGCTCTGATGGATTCGAACATCACTGCATTTGAACGGGGGACGGTCGAAGATTGGGCGCTGGAAAGCCATGCAGTGGCTCAGAAAGTGGCTTACGGTGCGCTGCCCCCCAGCGGTAGTCACGATCTTGGAACAGCTTACTTTGAGGCTGCTGCACGGGCTACTGACTTGCAGCTTCAGAAGGCGGGAATCCGATTAGCTTTTATTCTCAATGAGGCGTTGCGGTAAAACCGTGGGTTACAAAGAATATTAAGTGACAATTCTATAAATTAGGAATAAGGTCTTAGCTAGTTCTCGCGGATTATCAGGAGAGTGCCCAGCCATGAAGCCCTACAAGTTCCTCGTGCCTGTGGGTGTAGCAGCAGCAGCCCTCGCCGGAAATGCAGTAAAGGCTAATATCGATACTGCGGGTCAGCCGAAAATGGAAAATCTCGCCAAGACCCCTTCCGCTGCCGACCAGGCGTTCGCCAAGAAATACGTCATTGATGGCGAAGAGCACACTCTCCTCTTGAAACTTTCGGATCAAGGGGTTCTGTACGCGCAGCATGAGTCGCATTCTTCGCACGCTTCCCATGCGTCCCATACGTCGCACCAGTCCTCCGCATCCTAACGGATGGGCTATCTCGGCTCGCCGCAACTCCTAGTCGTCTGAATTGCGGGGCGTGGCAAGCTCCTATGAAAGTGGACGTTACCTTCGACTCTGCGGTTTTCTCTGTCGATGCTGTGAAGACGGCCTGCTACCGATTCCTTGACCGATTCACTTCAGACATTGAACTGAGCGAGGGGAAGATTGTTTGTCACCTCACGTTCGGTGACAAGCTCACCGAGCAAGCGCTCGACGCGCATTTGCAGAACTTCAAGAAAGAGGTGCTCGATCAGGATTTGCGCCTCAAACTTAAGGCTGAAACCGAACCAATTCGCAATCTAATTTTGGCCCATGCCTTCTCCAAGACAGGCCTGATCGCTGATGAGTGAGTTCCATCAAATCGCTGCCTATAAACCAGCAGCCCCGAATTACCGACTTCTGCCATTCCGGTTTACCGAACTCAATGATCATGATTACGTCGCCACAAATCTCGCCGGAGAGTATCTCGTTCTCGCTAAGGATGTTGTCCCAAAGCTGATCAACCACCAGCTACCAACCGAAGATCCGGTATACACGGAGTTACGCGCCAGGCATTTTCTAACTGACGGCGCGACTGCAATTGCGCCCGACCTACTCGCCATCAAGGTGCGGACTCGCTACGAGCGTTTGGCCAATTTCACTGGCTTGCATATGTTTGTTGTTACCTTGCGATGTGAACATAGCTGCCAGTATTGCCAAGTGTCGCGACAATCCGACAACAAACTGCAATTCGATATGTCCTTAGCCGATGCCGACGCCGCTCTCGGCCTCGCACTACGATCTCCTTCTCCATATATCAAAATCGAGTTTCAGGGGGGCGAACCTCTCCTCAATACCGACCTGATTCGCCACATCGTTACCGAGGCCGAACGACGCAAATCCGATAAGCAAATTGACTTTGTTATTGCCACGAATCTGGCCCTCATTAATCCAGAGTTTCTGGACTTCTGTCGCGAGCACGACATCAAGATTTCGACCTCTTTGGATGGTCCGCGAGATTTGCATAATCGGAATCGGCCCCGTCCGGGCAATGACAGCTACGAAAAGACAATCACTGGTATTCGGCTGGCGCGGGCTGCTTTGGGGAGAGACAAGGTATCGGCGTTGATGACGACCACGGAAGCCAGCCTAAATCGAGTCAAGGACATCATTGACGAATACCTCGCTCAGGAATTCGGCGGTATGTTCTTGAGGCCACTATCGCCATATGGCTTCGCGATCAGAAGCAAATCGTTCATGAAATACAACACGGATCGTTGGCTTGATTTCTATAGGCAGGGCCTGGAATACATAATCGCGCTCAATAGGAAAGGCATTGCCTTCAGGGAATTTTATGCGAGCACGATCCTAGCGAAAATGTTGACCAGCGGCGATCCAGGCTTCGTGGACCTGATGAGTCCCTCGGGCATCGGCATCGCCGGTGTTGTGTATAACTATGACGGATACGTCTATGCATCGGATGAGAGTCGAATGCTGGCTGAAATGGGGGATCAACACTTCCGATTGGGGCACGTTCGACAAAACTCGTATAAAGAAATCTTCCTCTCGCCAAAATTGCTCAAACCAATCGAGGACTCGTTCGCATACAGCAGCCCGATGTGCCACGACTGTGCGTTTGAGCCTTACTGCGGTGCCGATCCGGTTTTTCACTGGGCCTTGTACCAAGATTATCTTGGACGAAAACCGGAGTCCGAATTTTGCCGCCGCAACATGGCCATTTTTCGGCACTTGATTGACTTGATGCAGCGCGACACCTTCACTAGACAGCTTTTTGTGAAGTGGGCAAACAGATGCTAAAGCTGAGCGGGAACATCCACCCCATTGCCAAATGGGCAGATGCGTGCGATGGCCTGTTCACAATCACGACTGATCCGTTCTTGCCTGCATCAATTCGGAACCGCTTTGCGCTCCTAACTGAGAGCACGGTTGACGCGGTAGGATACGCCATCCAGTTGGTGAGTGCTTGCGAGGCAACCGGCACGACTTTGATGCCTGGCAACAATACGTATCGCCTGCCGAGTCACTTTAATTACTTGAAAGACGGCGACATCGTCTTCATCGATCCCAAGCGAGATTTTTTGCATACCCTTTTCCGCAAGGAATCGCACCACAATTCGATTCTGCTGACGGAACAGTGCAATCACTATTGCCTGATGTGCTCGCAACCGCCAAAAAAAGCCGACGATTCTTACCTTCTTCGAAGGACTTTTGAACTCATAAGACTCATTCCGCCCGATACCAGAAGCATCGGGTTTACGGGCGGCGAGCCGACACTGTACGGAGACTCTTTGATTGCGCTTATGAGGCAAATGAAACTGCAGTTGCCGAATACGGCGGTAGGTCTCCTCACCAATGGTCGGCGGTTTAGTGATAAGGCATTTGCGAGACGATTCGGAGAAGTCAGGCACCCTGATTGTATGGTCGGCACACCCATCTACTCGGATGATGCAGTTCGCCACGATTACGTGGTGCAAGCGCAAGGAGCTTTCGACGAAACGATTCGAGGCATACTCAATCTCAAACGCTTTGGTCAGAAGGTCGAGATCAGGATCGTCCTGCATAAGCAAACAATCGACCGTCTCGTGAGCACATGCGAGTTCATCTGCCGCAACCTCGTATTTGCCGATCATGTGGCTTTGATGGGTCTTGAGATCACTGGATTTACGAGACCAAATCTAGACCTTCTCTGGATCGATCCCTACGACTATAAGGAAATCTTAAGCGAGGCCGTGTCTGTCTTAAATTCCTACGGTATAAATGCATCCGTCTACAACCACCAGTTGTGTGTCGTGAACAAGGATATCGAGGGCAACTACCGCAAATCGATCAGTGATTGGAAGAATGAATATCTGGATGCATGCACTCCGTGTACGCGGAAAGCTGAATGCGGCGGCTTCTTCTCATCTTCGAAGAAGTACAAACATAGCGCGTACATTAGGCCTTTTGCTTGAGCAAACAGCAATTACTAGGCCGCCCTCACCAATCTCAGCCTTCCCCTCTCGCAAAGAACTTTGCGACTGTCATGGTAAACGCCGCCTCTGGCTACCCCATCATTGATGTAGCTTGTGGATCGGGTCGAAATGCCTTCTACGTCACGTCTCTTGGCAGCGAGCGTCAGACGTTTCGAGATATGTAGATCCGGCAATCTATCCTTGAGGCGGCTCAATTCTCGATCTATGCAGATTGGCATTTTAACATGTAGATTCATCAGAGCTTACGCCCTGGGGAATTAATGGCTACTTGGTTCGCGCAACCGGATGCGGTTGGGGTCGTGAAGATGCTCTTCTGGGGGGGCGTCCTCGCAGCTTTCGCCTCTTTTGTGACGGATCGGTACCTGCACGTGCTCCTGAAGACCCATTGGAAGCCGCTGGTTGTCTGCGTTGTTCTCGTGTTGGTTTGGCGAATACCAACGGAAGGGGGATTTTTTCACGGGACGGAATACGAAGATTCGTATGTGTACACGGTTGCTGGTCGCCAGATGGCCGAGCACTTTCGAATCGAGCCGACAAGAGACACGCTTCCATATTCCATCACCGTTTGTGCAGTTGGCAGTCTGACTTCGTGCAGGCAATCCGACAACTATCCAGAGCATTTGATCGGTTACCCGTATATCCTCTCCGTGTTCTTCAACTTCTTTGGATACCGACCATCCATCGCCTCGATGGTGAACGTGGCATGCGCGTGCTTCGTGGACATTCTCATTTTTCTTCTGTGCATGGTCATTGCTGACGACATAATTGTCGCTGTCAGCGCAGCCCTCATCTTTGCCATAACGCCCGTATTTGCCGTCTGGGGACTTGAAACATCCGCCGAACCAATTTCGAACGGATGTATAAGTCTGGTCCTATGGTTTTGGTTGCGCTATGTTTTCGTTCGGCCAGAGTGGGACCGCCGTTGGAGTGCTTTCTTGATATGGTGCGCTTTTACCTCGGCCCTTCTCTTCTCACTCACAGTGAAGCGAGAGAATAGTCTCCTTCCAATTGTTTTGCCGCTCGTTGTCTTCCTCGTGTATTTCACAAACAAGCGGACGCATTTCCCTCCTATTCACAGGTTTCGCTGGATGTTGCTTAGCGCGGCATTCGGCCTCATGTTTAGCCTTCAGCTTCATCTATTTCAAACGTTGAGCAGCCAGATCGCGCTCTTGAACCAGTTTCCCCTCACTGCCGCTAAACTGATCAACTTATTACCGGTATTTGCCAGTTCGTTTTTTGTCATCCAGTGGTACGGAGGCGCAATCATTCTCGTGCTCATTGGAGGCATCGTCGCTTGCCGTCAAAAAGCTCTTGCGCTCTTTCCACTGTTGTTGTTTTTTGGCTATCTACTGCTATACGCGTTCCACATCCGCGGCTACTATGAAATGCAATCGGGCAGCACGGATTCTCGTGACGCACTGCGCTTCTCGATGAGTCTTATGTGCATGTGGTCCATTCTAGCGGGCCTTGGAACAGCATCCATGCTCAGATGGCTCCGGCGCAGTCGTACCTGGGCAGACCATAGAGTCCCAGTAAATTGGATCGCTGGGTGTACCGTAGTAGCCATTTTTGCTGCGAGTTTTTTCGCTACAGACTACTTCAGGGGAGACGTGGTGAGGGAGGAGTTCCGGATGAGGATCGAGCCTTCGCTTACTGCTGTGCTAGCTGCTGATCATGATCGAACAGGAAAAACCTATATTCTCACGCTAGAGCCTCTGATTGAACAGATGTATGCGGACCCGAGCGTCAAGGTTATCAGTCTTAGCTCGCTGAATGATGCGGTAATAAAGGACACCGGGTTCTATGAAGGCGTCGTACGCATCCTTTATTTGGATGAGCAGATACATCGGAGTCCTGCGGATGAAGAGCGGTATAAGAGCCAGCTAACGTATTTGAATCAATTCCAACGCAGCACGGTAACGAGCGATTCCATTTTTTCAGTGGCCAGGATAAATCCAATGCCTGCTGGACAGCCAAATAATGGAAATCAGGCAGGTCCTGCACTAGACCATTCACTCGTTCAGTGACATAAAACTCCTCCGGCATGGCACGAAGGAAGAATCGAATTCGATGACGGCGGGAGGGCTACAGCAGGCTACAAGGGCAAGACCGGCGACTGTACCTGTCGAGAGGTATCGCTATCGCGGCTGAGTTGCCGTATCAGACTGTCTACGACCTGCTGAACGAACATGCGTCGTGCCAGCGCATCACCGGCGACAGATGCTACGAACTTCTCTTTTAGCCTTTAGACTTTAAGGGTACCAATATAGTAGCCGCCATAATTGTCAGGCTGCCGCTCATCCGTCAAGAAATCAACAGAGTAGTCCGAGTTGGACACATAGATATGCGTTTGTCCTGATTCTAACTCCAGGGTAATGTCGCCTGCAGAATTTTGCGTGATCGTGTCGTAGTCGGGGTAGTAATGCAGGTGTTCCGAAGGCGCTTCACCCACGATAATCAATTTCGGCTTAATCTTTGCAAGCCACTCGTCGGGTACTCTGCCGCTGTCTCGTCCATGATGTGGGGCGAAAAGTATATCGGCTGCGATGACATAAGCGGTTCCGATATTTTCCATGAACTCTTTATCAAGATCGCCCATCCACAAGATTGCTGCACCGTCTGCCGCGCCGTACCGAATAATCGCCGAGATATTGTTCGGACATTCGCCTTCTTTCGCTGCGGCAAGAGCTTCCTTGAAATATTGGTTGTCTGTGTCGGGCCAGAAAATATGGATTCCCGAATGTTGTCTTTCTTCATCGCTTTCATTCATCCATCTTCTGGTGCAACCCCGATAAATGTTGAATGCCCTTTTAGGATCGTCTCTGAGGACACAGTATCGGTCGAAATCCTCAGTCTCATCCTCCTTCGTTGCCTCGTTCTTGACGACATAGAAGTTGAGCAGGTCCACCTTTTTGTGAAGATAGGCGAGACCCCTAATATGGTCATCGTCAGGATGGGTTGATATGAAGCGAGTTATGCCCTTGCCTTCGGACTCTCGCTTAAGCTCATTAACAATGTAGTATTGGGTGTCTTCTGACATGCAGCAATCAATGATCGTGAAATTGTCGGTGTTATGCCTGATGTAGAACATGTCACCATTGCCAACTGAAAGGGATTTCACAATGCTCATGGTTCACCTATTTGCATCAATTCGCTTCGTTATATAGGACGTTTGCTTTCGGTACGAAAACAAGAACATGACCAGCAACAGAACCGCGAGGATCGTGGTGTCCCAATCCTTAAGGCACGGAAATCTCGCTTCGAGCGTCATGTACAGCTTTAGCAGGAGAAGAAGAGCGAACAGAGAAGCCAAAGTCCGATAGGTGTTGTTCACTTCCGAAAGGACATCAAGCTTGGCATCCTTCTGGGACGCAGCAACGAAATCTTTATAAGCCGCAAACTTGACGAACGAGAGTCCCTTGAGGAGGGGTTCGATTATGAGCGAACCGAAGCGGCTCACCACAAGACCAAGGAAGTAATACAGGAACAATCCTGTGAGAATGTCCCCCTGAACCACCGGGTGGTGAATTATCCCGCCTGCGAGGATTGCGAAAAGGGTGCCCGGTAGCAGGTAATTTAAGATGTTATATGAGGAAATCTTGTTGAGTAACTCGTTCATGTCGAGATGGCAAGCCTAACGGCTTACAAGCACCGATATCGTAAGTGACATCATTAACTTTCTCACGGGTCCCCCTCGCTAGAGGGCGGGCTCAGCGGGAGACTATAAAGGGGACCGCCCAAGTGGGCATACTTATATACCGGAACCATTTACGAGTAAAGTAATAGGGCTGACGATACAGAAATCAGTGGTTTCCGGGCGCAAGGACTGGGCCAATAGATTCTTACCCTTTGGAGTCCGAGACGTATGGCTCAACCGATGCTTTGCACGCAATGTGGATCGATCACGAGCCCCAGGCGCGTCGTTCCAGGATCGGTGTGGATTACTCTTATCCTACTCGTGTGTTTCGTTGTGCCCGGTCTCATTTACATCATCTGGCGTCACACGAGCACCTACTCAGCGTGTTTCAATTGCGGTAGCCGAAATCTCATGCCGACAAACACCCCTTTTGCACAAGAAATCATCGCGACTAAGCCCTCAGTCTCAGCTTCACTAGCACAAGAAAAACAACGACAACAGGACACTCAGACTGGAATCATCGTCACGATGGTTATTGTCGGGGTTGTGTTCGTGATAGCTCTCCTAATGAAATTGTTTGGTGGTTAAGCTGGAATCTCGCATGTTTGGACGAGGCGTCATCCATGACACGCACGACTGCAGTCGCGACGGCACCAGATGCGTGTGCGGGTATTGGAGGAAGGTTTTTTAGTCAGGGCAACGGCTGGTGGGATGCCTATGCTAAAATTCGCCCGCTGCAGGAGGTGCGCGTGCCTTCTCGAATGGTGATAACCTCTGTGATACTTGGGTTGATCTTGGCCTTCGGTGCGCAGACCAGGGCAGACCAGAATTCCTTCGAGGTACCGACACTGAAAGGCATCGACACCTTGTTTGTAGTTGTCGAAAATCTCTCGGATGCGGCCAAAGCATTAAATCTTACAACGGACGTGATTCAAACAGATGTTGAGTTGAAGTTACGCCTAGCCGGAATCCATGTCGTAAAACTTCAAGTAGGAGCTAAGCTTTCTGGAAGTCCCTACCTCTATGTGAACGTGACCGCGACAGAGGATCACAGAGCCGCATACGTTGATGTTGAGCTAGACCAGGACGCGACCTTGGTGCGAAACTCGACCTATGCCCAGGGCGTAACGACGTGGAGTACAGGCGTGATCCTTTCCAACGCAAGCGGTCAAGACGTTCGAAACTATATCAAAGACCACATCGATAAATTCCTAAATGACTGGCTCTCTGTGAATCCTAAGAAGTAGCCTCGACCGCTGTTCAATACCGCACCTATCGGGTTCTGGGGAGGCGATCCAATTCGCTCGTTCATTCGGTCCATTTCGTTTTGCACCCGTATCAGCCTTCTGATAAAGGGTCGCGTGTTAGACTCTCCCGGCTGATGGATCATGGCTCAACAGTTGTGGCTGCCATTACGGCTGCGCTCACGTTCGTGCTCATCCTGGTCACGGGCTTCTATGCCTGGGCGAACTATCGGGTGATGCGAATCATGCAGGCAGATATTCGCGCACGAACCGAGCCTATTCCGAGGATCGGGATTCACTTTAATGATCTGAATGTATACCCACGTCAACTGACTGTTAACGTACGCGTTGAGCATGCTCCCATGCGGCTTGCACTTCTCAACATCGCCCTGCACGGACCTAATCAGACGGGCCGTTGGGTTTGGGTAGAGTGTGAGATCGGTGATCCCCGCACCATCGCTCCCGGAACGCCTGTTGAGTTCTCGGCCACGTACAGGGCTCGTAAGAACCCAGAAGCATGGACGGCAGTTGCTCACTACACCGACCTAGGCGGAGCCCTTGAATACCACATGAAACTGAACAGCCAGGGTTTTCATTTAGTTCAAGCCTATACCCCACCCGGACCCATCATCGGATTCTTTAAGAGGGTTGCGGAAAAGATCAGCGACACCGTCAACGATATGGATCGATCTGAGGGATAGAGCAGATGCTGAAATCCGAGCTATTGCGAGCACTTCAAACCGAAATCAAACGCCATACCTTCGACTACTTTGTGGAGAACCCGCCTGCTGTGGCCAAAGGTGGCAAAGGCGTCGTGGTGCCGGGATGTCCGGCGTGCAGGAAGCGGATAAATACGATGCCACAGTTCTTGGATCATCTTGCGGGCGATGTGTTGCCAGGGCTGATCGATAGACTATCTAGTGAGGGCCAATCAACTTAATTGCTTTAACGCTTTCGCCATTTCCTGACGGCTCGACCATTCAGCCGATCTCATGCACGTGCTACCGGCACGTCCGGCAATAGAGGCAGTACAGATCATGCTGAAGGGTCCGTTTTCGCTGTTGGTCTGGGCCTCTTCCAGGTTCCAGTTCGGGTGATCAGGACAGAACAAACGTTTGCCATCGAATCTAAGTTGCTGGATTTGCCGAACTGCCATTTCACTCTCCTGCGGAAGACGGCTTGAACGATAGCAAATTTTCGGTTCCTGCTTTCCGCATAATCAGTCTTTGGACGAGCCCGATTTTACCGGGCACCATCACGATGCCGCAGACAAGAGGCCATGCCAGGGCGAGAACACCAGCGAAATACCTGTGTTGGATAAAGAGATATATCGCGCTCCCGATTGCTGCGGGCCATTTGGCGTAGGCTACAACCGGAACTGCGGCTCGCGCAGCGGTCACATTCACGTACTTGTACCGAATTCCCGCCCACAACACATCGACAGCGAACAGGCCAACGATAATCGAATACCACGGATAGAAGACGAAGAGGATTGGGACCAGCGGTTGCGAAATGAAAGTGGGCCAGTTGGTCCACTCTGCGGCACGTAGCCAATACTCGTTGACCATCTCCCGGACGATGGGGTTATCGGTAAGTGTGCTCATGGGCGCGGTATCCTTCACTCCCAGGGGTCATCTGAAGATTTGAAGTCCTTGAGCAAATACGTCTTCAACACTGAGGCCGCGCTCACGCCATAGTTTTGGCCCTTTTCATCGAGTTTTGGGCCGAAGTCGGTATCGAGTTTTTCGATGAGGTCTTGGCGTTCTGCTTTGGTAATAATCAAATGGCTCGTATGCCCTTGTGAATCCGGTTTCATATCGATGAGGGTTGTGAAGATCACTGGAACAGCTTGAAATAGCGTCTGATCGATGTAGTCTAGATTCGCCCTTAGCTTAGGCATCTCCGCAGCGAACTGGCCGTAATCGACTCCAGGCTTCGGACCTCCAAGAAAGGCCGCGCTGATGTCGCTCATTTGCTGCCAGAGCTTTATCTTTTCAGCATAGAAGTCGGTTATGTTTGGGATAAGACTGTCAAAGGGATCATTAAGGCGCATACTTTTCAACTGGGCGATTTCGGATCGCAACTCCAATTGGAAAAGAGTGTCGGTGTGGATGGCACTCGTGAATACGTCCGTACCATCGCCGGATTTTTGAGCTTCCGCGTTCTCCTGTTCTCCCTTTACGCGAATCTCCTCGTATGCACTTAGCTCGCGAATGTATTCGGTTACAAACTCCAGATGTGGCGTCTCCTTGACCGGCTTCGCCACCGCTTTTGTGGCCGGAGCCTTCTGCTGAGCATGAACGACCACGGCTGCTAGCGTAATCAACAGAAGCCGGGAGAGCTTTAGTCGCGTCATGGGAGGCACCTTGGCGCGGGATTCTATCACTTACCTATTACCCTGGTATACAATCCGCGCCACGGAGGTCCAGCCCATGAACCCAGCTTCGAAGCTGTTTGTAGTGATCCTGGCGAGCCTGCTACCCAGTATCGTTCACGCTCAATCCAAAGCAGGCAAGATTTGCGTCTGGGCCGACAGCGAGGACCCCGGCATTCTTATGCCGACACAGCCGGGTGGGTCGGTAAACGCCATCGCTCCATCAGAGGTTAGCTATATTCGGCAAATGATAGTGGAAGCATTAAAGACTGACAAAACCAACAACGTTGTAGACCCATGTCCGCAGACTGGGGAGAATCTTGAGTTGGATGTTGTGATCGGCCAGTTTGGCGGCGGATATGTGGCAAGTGTTTCTACCATCATAGAAGGTGGGAAAGAAGGCGGACTTCATGTCTCGTCAAACGTGGTGGCCGCGAAGACCGATAAGCTGCTCGCATCAGACGTGAACTTAGTCTATGCGAGTCTCAAATTCAGGGCGGCGACAGGGGTAAAGTGACCAACTTGAAGGTCCTCAATGACCCAAACATCTATTGAAGACAAATTGCGAACGGTTTTATCCGGCGACATCGATAGCGAGTGTAAGGTCCTGTACGTTCTGGCCGAATCACGTAAGCTGCTTGAAAAATATCCACCGGACCCAGTTCCCTTTGCGTTGAAGCTTTACTGCCACTGGGCACTACATTTGGACCTTAGGAACGTCATCCATACACGCCCATTTCTTGAGCGAGTTGACGAGTATGTTGGGATTCTTCTGAGTGGCAAGAACAACGTCCCGGTGGAGTACAACATGCACCGTGAACTCGCGCTTCTAGGTACCTTCAGAGAGGAGTTTAAGAAGTTTCTTCAAGCCTATAAGCTGCCAACTGCCATTTGTGACGAAAACACGCAATGGCATAATTTCCTCACGCATTACGCCGGAATCATTGAGGACGGTTCATTGGAGTGCAAAGCGAGCGATGACAAGCTCAAGTTGAAGCATATCGAGTCCGTAAAATTCCGAAAGGGTCAGCCAACACAAGGTAGTTATCTACCCTTCAACCTTTCATGGGAAATTCATCTGCTGCAAGGCGATCCGATAACTGTAGACGTTGAAGCGGGTGAGTACATCGACGGCATCGAAGGGGTCTCCCACCTCATCAAAATTCCTAAACGCTTGGTTAAGGTGGTCTGAGCCGAATTCAGGTCTTCGGGTTCCAGGGCTGATTTAGAGGCTCGACGTGATTACCGATAAAGACGCCAGTGAATTCAGTGGGCTTGGGACACTCCTTCCCACCATATCTTGACACCAGTTCCCGAATGCCAGAGATGCTCATCGCTTTCGAATTGAAGTAAAAACGTTCCTTGTATTCCCGGTATAATCCCGAGGCATGTCGGCCATCCAGATATTCAGCGTCGCCGTGGAGATTGTCGCCGTGGCGCTAGTCGGCATCCTGCTCGACAGGTACCTCGGCAATGTGGCGGCGGCGATTGGACTGAGCGTCTGCCTAATTCTTTTGTTTTGGTTGCATTGGGGAGAAATAAAACCCCTTGTCACAAAGCAATCGCCAACGTCAGCGCAGAATAAACCACCTACTAAGCCATCGGTGGGTCCCGCGTCACCGTCTACGCCAGTGGCACCGCTGAAACCACCGTCTAAACCGAACTTACATCCGAATCGAAAGAGCGGCTTGGAACTTGCTGTCTCGCTTGTGAACCCGACCGCTCCCGATATAGTTGTCGATAACCAAACCGATGATCTGGCCGAGGGAATCACATGGGAGCTTGTGATGTTCAGGACAACAGATCAGGCATTTTTCTCCTATGCTACGCAAAGCATCGGTTACGTAAAGCCTCATTCCCAGAGTGCCCGTTATGCGATGGACTTAAACAAACTAATCCAAGCAGCGGGTACCGGAGGCCAAATTGCGAATGGGGAAAGCTTTATGGGAACACTTGTCGTTGACTGTCCAACGTGCCTAGGGACTACTTTGATAGTAAGTTTCGTCTGGGGCGATAGTGGCTGGTTCTATAAAGCGCCCGGAGGAAACGGTAAACTTCTTATGCCCAAGGATATGTCTAAGAGCACAATCTCTCAGTTCATCGAACTCATAAACTCTACCGTTAAGCCAGAGGAAAGAACTCCGATTCTGAAAATACAGTGATGTTCGAATGTGCTGCGCCCGGGACCTAGAGGGAAGTTATTCACATCACGGCAGGCGTGAACTCTTGATCGATTCCGAGAGCACAGACCCAGCACGTCCGCGTAGGGCTCTATTTTGGACTCGCTTTTGGACTCACAAACTACCCTTTGCTACCATTGAGTCCATTGTTTCCACCGCCTAAGCGGGTGCAGTTTGTGTAGGTTACTGAATCTACTAATTCACTTGACGTGTAGAATGAACACTTGCGAAACGGGGCTGTGGCCTTCAGGTGTCGACCGATAATGGCATCGGCAGGTTGAGCTTGGCTCGGAGCCACTGGAATACTGCCCACATGGCCTCAAGGTCTTCCTTGTTGTAACCGACGATTTGGCCCATAAGTTCTCGCCGTTTTGCCTCGTCGCTGGTTTCCGTTGCCTCGATGAACGTCGCCATTGCCCACTGCCCGTCGCATTCGTCCTGGTTACGCCTGTAGCCGACGTATTGCTCGATGACTTTCAAGCTGAAGCTCGGCACCGGCAGGACGACAGATTCCTTCGTCACCGTGAACAGGTCGAGCAGGTTCGCCAGCACGCGAGCAGCGACGCCATCCACGTCCCCATATCGCTGGATGTACTTCGAAAGATATGTCTTCTCGTAGGAATGCCAGTGGACGAATGGTATGTCGCCGTACCGCTCGAAAATCCTCTTCGCGTTTTTCAAGAAGGCAAGCCAGCCTTCGATGTCGCCGTTTGGTCCGAAGCCCGAGACCGCTGGCATGAACTCGCTCTGCTTCTCGCCCAAGACCTGCGCTCCCCACAGGTAGATTTTGTCCAGTTCGTCTAAGTGGGCTGGCATCCCCTCCAAGTCGAACATCACGAAGTTCGGAAGTTGGGGAATGCGGGGGACAGCCAGCACTTTCTCTTCTCGCCCTTCAAGCGCTTCGGCAAATTGGAGAATTCGTTCTGCCGTCTTTCCGACCCGCCGCTCGCTGTTTCCGAATGGGCGCTTCAGCTCGCTCAGGCTCGCAACGTCGAATGTGCGGAGCAGTTCCTTCCGCGTGCGGACGCCCATGGCGTCCAGTGTTCTTGCAAGGTTCTGGTCAACATCAGGCACGAGGGCCGCATCGCCGTTTCTCTCTGCCCTGTTCCAGCAGCGTTCATTGAAGCCGCACGCGCCGCACTTCGTCCAGCCGACTGGCTCGTATGGCTCATCCTGCAACTGCTTGACTGCCAGCAGCCGCTCCAGAGCAGCCAAAGCAGCCACGCCGCCGTCGTAGGGGACGGCAACGATTTCCTTCATGCCGCTGAAGACTTGCAGTGCCTTGGGTGGGGCTCCGCAGCTTTTCTCGAAGAGCCAGCCGTAGAGTTGGACTTGAAGCAGAATCTCGGGGTGATTTTCCTCGTCAATGCGCCGGGCCATTTTCGCATCGCGCACGATGTAACCGTCGCCGTCGAAAATCAGGAAATCCGGCTGACCGACAATTTCGACCTCAGTTCCCGCAATTTGTTGGAGCACGCGAAAGGTGGGCTGATACAACACGGGGACTCTTGCAGCGACAGCGCCCGATGTCCGCTGGATGCGCTCCTCCTCGGACAAGGCGCTCAAATCTGTGCACGCCTCCAACGTGGCGAGATGTGCCTTTTCGTGCCGGTCGCCGAGCCGGTAAAGGACTTTTTCGAACTCGGTCGGGTCTCGTTCCGGCTCGTCACGATGCCTGAGCCAGACGCGCAGGTCGCACGGCGTGGGCCTATAGTGAGTGACGAAATCGGATGCAATCAGGCGCATTTGCAGTGCAGCCTATCACTCGACCCAGCAAAACAAAATCCATCGAAGGTACTGGTAGAGCACGCCGGAAATCGCCTTGTAGCAACAGGAGCCATAGTAGAATCCGTATTCCCACGGAGCCATTCAAACCCGAGATGGAGGTTCGCATGAATCGTGCCGGTCTCTCCTCAGTCGGGGCATTGAGCATCATTTCCCCCCAGAGTTTTATGGGCTTTCTCGCGGTTCTGGTGATGACCGCCCTTACTGCGTCGCCGATTCTTGCCGCGCCCTGCGAAAGCCTAGCCTCTCTCAAATTGCCAAACACCACGATCACGTCGGCGAATACCGTAGCGGCTGGCGCTTTCACGCCGCCAACGCCTGGTGGCTCCGGGATGGCTGGACGGGCTGCCTTCACACAATTTGAAAGCCTGCCTTCCTTCTGTCGCGTTACGGCGACACTAGCTCCGACTAGCGACTCCGATATCAAAATCGAAGTCTGGATGCCGCTCTCCGGTTGGAATGGCAAGCTCGAATCTGTCGGCAACGGCGGGTGGGCCGGTACGATCAGCTACCCTGCACTTGCTTCTGCCCTGACGGATGGTTATGCGACCGCCAGCACGGATACAGGACATGTGGGTGCTAATGCAAGATTTGCTCTCGAACATCCCGAGAAGCTTATTGACTTCGGTCATCGTGCCGTCCACGAAATGACTGTGGCGGCAAAGGCGATCATCCAGGCTTTTTACAGCCAAGGACCGACGAGGTCTTATTGGAATGGCTGCTCAACTGGCGGGAGGCAGGGACTGGCTGAAGCCCAACTCTATCCTGCCGATTACAACGGCATCAGCGCGGGTGCGCCTGTAAACTATATGACTCACCTTCAAGCGTGGTCTCTTTGGGTGACGCAGGCAGTACACAAGGACGAAGCAAGCTACATCCCGCCTGAAAAATATCCGGCGATCCATAAAGCTGTCCTGGATGCGTGTGACGCACTCGACGGTCTCAAGGACGGACTGATTGGTGATCCAAGGCTCTGCCACTTCGATCCCAAGGTGCTCACTTGCAAGGGTGAAGACACACCATCTTGTCTTACTGCCGCACAAGCGGAGGCAACTCAGAAGCTTTATTCACCACTTAAGAATCCTCGGACTGGCGAGCAAATCTTCCCCGGATTCGAGCCGGGGAGTGAACTGCTCTGGGGTGGTCTTGCGGGGCCGCAGCCGTTTGCTATTTCTCTCGATTTTTTCAGGTACGTTGTTTTCAAGAACCCGGATTGGGATTTTCACGCACTGAATTTCGACAGCGACGTTGCCCTCGCCGATAAACAGGACCGTCACGTACTCAACGATATCGATCCGAATTTAAAAGAGTTCTTCGGTCGCGGCGGAAAATTGCTGCTGTATCACGGTTGGAGCGATCAGCTTATTGCACCGCTCAACACCGTCAATTACTACGAGAGCGTACTGAAGTCAGTCGGCGCAGCAAAAAGTGCAAATTCGGTTCGCCTTTTTATGTTTCCGGGCATGGCACACTGCGGAGGCGGCGAAGGACCGAACAGGTTCGACACGAGCGGCATGCTCGCACAATGGGTGGAGCGCGGTGAAGCACCCGATGAGATGATGGCTTCGCACTTTATCAATGGTGTGGTGGACCGCACGCGCCCGCTTTGTCCGTACCCGCAGGTGACCGCTTACAAGGGAAGCGGCAGCATAGATGATGCGGCGAACTTCGTCTGCAAAGCGCCATAAGCGAGACTGGAATTAATCTCATAATCGGCGTCGGTCGGACTGAAGGAGGGCACGATGAATGAAGGCAAGATCGGACGGCGTACCTTCATCCAGGGAACGAGCCTCGCGGCTTTAAGTGCAGCAGGGCTGCTCGATACCCCCATCGGTCAGGCACAAGTTGCGGTGCCGAATTCGGCCGGAACCGAACTGCCGAAGCTCAAAGCCCCAGCGCTTGCGTGCGACTGCCACCACCACATCTATGATCCCGCTCGGTTCGCGCCCCTTCAGCCTGGAACCGTGTCTCATGCGCGTGTAGCGGAATACCGCTTACTTCAGTGGCGAATCGGAACGGCACGGGACGTGGTCGTAACGCCAAGGCCTTATGCTACTGATAATCGTGTGACTCTCGACGCCATTGCTCAACTTGGACGTAATGCGCGAGGCGTTGCCGTCATTCATCCGACCGTTACCGATGCGGAATTAAAAACTCTGGACCGCGGTGGAATTCGCGGTATTCGCTTTTCCCTGGGTGCCAATCCCACCACAGTCGCGGCAACGACGATTGATATGATCGAGCCGCTGTCGAAACGTGTGAACGCGCTGGGTTGGCACGTTCAAATCGCCATGGACGCTGACCAGATCGTCGCAGCCGAGGATTTGTGGAATCGCATTCCTTCCGTAATGGTGTTTGACCACATGGGGTACGTGCCAGAGCCGCAAGGCACGAAGCACCCAGCGTTCGCGCTCATTCGGAGGCTGATCGACAAGGGCCGAACCTGGGTGAAGCTATCGGTGATACCAGCCAACACAAAGGATGGTCCGCCTACGTATGCCGACGTGAACAAGGTTGGCCAGGCTTACGTCCAGGCCGCACCGGAACGAATGGTATGGGGTAGCAACTGGCCGCATCCTAACGAACCGAACACGCCGGACGATGCTGTCCTATTCGACTTGCTCGCTCAATGGGCACCCAACGAGGCGACCCGCCACCGCATCCTCGTGGAGAACCCTGAAGCTTTATACGGCTTTGCTGCTTGAGTTGCCTACGTGCGAGGCATGACAAATCCACAACTAGATTTTGCCTTTGTGCTAGGGGCAGGCTTTTCGAGCAATGCAGGCATTCCGATTCAGGAAGAATTTACCGAGGCCTTATTGGGGGGCAAGGGAAGCAGCGAAGGTCAAAGCGGAGGCGTGGTCAGGTTTCTAAGGAATTTCGTCAGCATAGCCTTCAACCACCTAGAAGATGCAAAGGCCCAGTACTGGCCCGAACTGGAAGACCTCTTCACCTGCATCGATCTTTCTGCAAACACCGGGCACAATCTTGGAGCAACCTTCACACCCGGACATCTCCGCACAGTACGCCGCGCCCTAATCTATAGGATATTTACTATGCTGCGCGAAAGATACGGGACAGCATAGCAAGCAAAGGGGCCACAGTGGAGGGATTTGGATAACTTTTTCAAACGAATCCCCTGGTCGAGGAGCGTATTCATCTCGACTAATTGGGACACGGTGGTCGAGGAGAAGTTGGAAGAGATTCAACGTGTACTGAGTTTCGATTACGGCTGTGGAGCAATTGCGGCGAACCTCCATCCTGATGGACTCAAGAGGCAAGAATTCGGATCGCGCCGTGCCAGGATCGTTAAGCTGCATGGCTCCATCAACTGGCTGTATTGCGATGCCTGCCGCAAAGTTTTCTGGTTTCCGGCCAAACAGTCAAACAAGGTCGCAGGTCAACTTCTGAGGGAGAGAGACTGGGAAATAATCGAGGGGCAGCCTAGGGAGAGGATCAATCCTTATTTTTGCATAGTATGTGGGGCCGATGCCTTAGGGACGAGGCTGGCGACCTTCAGCTTCGAAAAGGCTCTCGAATTCTCGATGTTCCAAAAATCCTGGTTTGCGGCTGAGCGTTTGCTCCGGCAAGCAAAAACGTGGGTCTTCATTGGTTACTCGTTGCCTGCGGCCGATTTTGAGTTCAAGTTTCTGCTAAAGCGCATTCAGCTTTCCAGAAAGAAACAACCTAATTTTGTTTTGATATCTAAAGGAAAGTACGCTTCCAACACCTTTGATCACTACCAGCATTTCTTTGGACTGGGATTTCGACGGAAAGATAATTTTTTTGAACACGGGATCACAGACAAGGCGATCGCATACATTCTCAACTGCTAACTGGTAGACAGTTGCGAATGGCGTTTGGGCGCATGGACACCTGTTTGGACAGCCGCTCCGCTTTGCCGGTGGCAATCCAGTGCCATTGACGCCTTTCAGCGATATAATCATCCGGAGATCAGGTGTCCGCCATGCGGGCTGCACCTTTCATCGCTGTCGTCGGAATTTCCCTCCTTTTTGGTCCCCTGAGCCATGCCCAACACGGCGGCGGTCACGTGGGCGGCGGGTTCTCTGGTCACGGTATTTTTTCTTCCGGGCATTCTTCTGGTCGGGGCGGTAGCTCTCACTCCTCTTCCCGCTTCGTGTCAGGACTGCACCACATCATTCCTATACCGGGACTTTGGAAGTCGCCCAAGCCTACTGCTCCTTCTACAGATTCGTTCGCCGCAGTCAGGATGGAGAGAGGCGGTCCGCCTCGTCGTCCAATTATCGGAACACGTCCGCCTGCGCCGCCGTTCCCGCGGCCTCCATTTCTTTTCAATCCCTGCTTCGGCCACGCCTTTTGTTCTGGTTTCGGCTTCGGTTTCGGATCGCCGCTGCTGTGCGATCCTTTCTTTGGATTCGGAAGGTGCTTCCCTTTCTTTGGCCTGACGTTTGGCTTCCAGGATGACTCTTTCTATGCTGGAGCCGAGACGCAGGACGTGGCATCCGGTGCCAGCGATCTAGGTTCGACCTCAACCGCGTCCACCGCAGATGGTGCCGATCACCCGATCACGCTGCTACAACTGAAAAATGGCTACATGTACGGGCTGAACGACTATTGGGTCGAAGGCGACAGTCTCCACTACGTCACCAACTACGGCGGCAAGAACTCCGTTCCGCTCGACGCGATCGACCTCGCTACGACAATCCGTCTGAATAGCGACCGCGGGGTCGAGTTCTCCCTCCACACGAAGAGCCAGTCCCCGGCGCAGTAAGGATGTTCGGAGGTTCCGCTATGAGCGCCAAGATGTGCCCCGATTGTGATTCTCCCAGTGACGGAAATTGCCCCGTATGCCACGGGCAGGGAGATACCCTGGGAGACGAAATCTCCGGCACGTTGCACGCGTTCGGCGGTTCGTATTGCTCCGCCTGCCGCGGTAGCGGCGCGTGCCAAACCTGCGGCGGCATGGGAGAGGTTGAGGTTGGCGGCGAGGGCTGATCGCAGATTCAGTTTCGCGAGATCAGCTTATAAGCATTTTTCTGGCCCGAGGGCGATGCTCGTCCACTCCGAGAATCCATTTCTCAACCTCGGCGACCTCGCGGTTGTGAGGTTAAAGCTCGGGGCGAGTAACCGGACCGCCAGAGGATACATTTGAAAGGTAAGGAACCTGAGCCGATCTGGCAAATACTTTCTATCCCCTCGTTAGCAGAATGCATGTAAATTGGTTTCTTCTATGGCTTACCTGACCAAAGGAACTCGCACGATCAAGACCGAACAGTGAGCGTGTCGCGCAACGTATTCGGCAACGCTTCCGATAAGGAGTCGACCTAGACCCTTTCGCCCATGCGAGCCGACTACAAGCAGGTCTGCCTTCCATTGAGCAGCATAATCAACAATAGCGAACCTGGGATCACCCTCCTCGATGGCAGTGGTCACTGTGAAGCCCGCTTTCGCAACGATTGACTTGATGTGTTCCACAAGTTCCTTCCCTCGCTTCAATCCTTCCTCTCGCGCTGCTTCGATCTGCCGGACCTCGCCCAGTTCGTAGTCAACAGCCAACCAGATGGGCTCAACAGCATGCAACACACGAACCTCTGCGCGGTCAGGTCGCATTTGTTGAACAACCGTCTGGGTAGCGACCTCCGAGCATTGTGAATCATCAATTGCGAGTAGGATTTTCAAGCCGCCTCTCCCTATATGGCTGGCGCTCTCTCGAGGGCGGAAATGCCCACGCCAACCGCGATTACGACGAGGCAGCCGATCACGTTGTACCAGAGAAATGAGATTTTCGTGAAAGCGGCGACGGCAAAGATGGCCAGCTCGCCAGAGATGACGCCGAAAAACGCGCCGTTGCCGGTAACGCTTTTCAAAGCTGCTAACACAAATACTCCTAAGAGCCCGCCATAAAATAGCGATCCGAGGATGTTCACTGCTTCGATCAGCGAGCCGAGGTTTCTTCCGAGCCCAGCGGATGTAACCGCGTATATGCCCCAGAATATCGTGGCGATTTTCGCCGCCCAGAGGTAGTGGCGATCGGAAGCATCTTTGCGAAAGTGGCGCTTGTAGATATCGATGACGGTTACCGTTGCCAGCGAGTTGATTTCCGAGGATACACTCGACATCGCAGCGCCGACGATCGTCGCGATCATCAGTCCGACGAGGCCCGCAGGCAAGTAGCGGGTGACAAACGTCAGGAAAATATAGTTCGTATCGTTGAACTCGCCGCCGTTGGTCTTTTTCGCCAAGCCGATGGCTTCCGCTCTGGCGGCGCTGAACTCTTTCTCGGCACGCTGGTATTGCTCGGTGACGGCGAGAGGAGGGTCTATGCTTCCGGGATTGGTCTCCGCCAATTGCATCGCGGCCGCTTTGCGCTGCTCGAAAGCGGCATCGTAACGCTCGGCAAATTGCCGGTAGCCGGGGCTCGCTTCCATCTGAGGTAGCGCGGTCTGGTCGAACACCACAGGCGGCTTTTCGAAATTGTAGAAGGAGAAAACGATCGCTCCGATAAACAGGATGAACATTTGCAGCGGTATCTTCGCAGCTCCGTTAAAGAGCAAGCTCATGCGGCTGTCCTTGAGGGACTTGCCGGTGAGATAGCGCTGGACCTGGCTTTGGTCGCATCCAAAATAGGCGAGCGACAGGAACATTCCGCCCAGTAATCCACTCCAGATGTTGTAACGGTCGCTCCAACTAAATTGAGGGACCAGCATGTGCAGTTTTCCCGCGGCTGCCGCGACTCTCACCGCTCCGAGAGGACTGACTCCGTGGGGAAGCAGCCAGAGTGCAGTGACGAACGCCGCGAACAAGCCGAAGGTCATCACGATCATTTGCGGGAACTCGGTCCATGCGACGGCCACAACTCCCCCCGTGGTTGTGTAGAGCAGCGCCATGGCGCCCACGATCAGGATGGTTATTCGATCCGGCCAGCCGAGAATGATGCTCAGCACGATTGACAGTGCGTAGAGGGAAATGCCGATCGCCAGTCCGCGCTCGATCAAAAAAATGATGCTCGCGAGGGCGCGGGTCTTGGCATCGAACCGGCGCTCGAGGTACTCGTACGCGGTGTAAACCTTGGCTCGATGGAACAGTGGCACGAGCGTCACCGACAAGATGATCATCGCAATCGGCAGCCCAAAGTAGAACTGCACGAAACGCATGCCATCGACATACGACTGACCCGTCGTGGAGATGAAGGTAATGGCGCTGGCTTGTGTCGCCATAATCGAAAAGGCGATCGCATACCACGGCATAGTATTGCCAGCCAGCATGTACTTTTTGACGGTGTTCGACCCGCGCCCGCGCCACGTTCCATAACCAACCACTAGGGTTAGGCAACCAACAAGCACGAACCAATCCAGCGGACGCATCGTCAGGCCGAACTCCTCAAACCCAAGGGATTATAGCGCCCCCAAAACTGCCGCAACGATGGCGGTTTTTTTGAGGGGTGTAGCAACTGACGACGAGCTTTAGGCAGGCTCGGCTTTCCAATGCGCAGCGAAATGCGGCAGAGCTTCTCAATAGGCGAGAAAACATTAGGATAGTCGGCGGAGTCGAAATCTGAATTAATATGACCCAGGGTGGGTGTGCCCAGCGGAGAGTGCAAATGCAACCGAGAATGCGAAGGACTTTCGCGATTTTCGCACCCAGCGTCTCGCTGCGCCGAAGGGTAGCGTTCAGCCTGGCCATTGTGAGACTGATCCTCGCACCGGTCATTTTGATCGGAATCTACTATCTGTTCCAGATGGGTTGGATCGTCGATCGCATCGTGAGCGTGGACGCACCTGCGGCAACGCTCGCGCAGCAGGCTTCCATCCAGATGCTCGAAGCGCGGCGAGCCGAGCGCAACTTCTTCCTCCTGCACGACGCCTCAGACGCAAAAGAAAACCAGGATTCGCTCACGGCCGTCACCAGCATCCTGACCCAAATTCGCAGCCTACAGCCAGGGGAGCAGAGCACCATTCAGGATGCGCTGAACGCGGCCAACCTGTACCAGGAGCGATTTGCCGCCGCCGTTTCGTACCTTTCGCAGCCGGGAGAAGCTCCGGGCGACCACATCGAAGCCGTGATGCGGAATTACGAAAAGGATTTGAATGATCTGGTGCGGCGGAATAGCCGCAAGAGCAGGGCCAAGCTCATCGACGAGCTTCGCGCCCAAGTGGACTCGTTCGATGCTCAGATCACGTCCACCCTTCAGGCTAGCGACCCGAACTTGCGGCAAGTTTCCGGTGATCTGGATACATCGAGCCAGGAGGTTTTCAGCCTGACGGCTACCCTCGAAACGGGAAACTGGCAGCGCGTTCAGGACGACCACCAGAACGCACAAAAGCTTCTGCATCGCGCCGAGTGGGTATTGAGCATCGTTTCGGCTCTGACAATCTTCCTGAGTGTATGGATGAGCCTCGTCCTGCCGCGCCAAGTTGTGAAGCCACTGCTCAGCCTCAAAGAGGCAGTCGATCATGCGGTTTCGGGGAATTATCAGATCGAATTCGAACTGCAAGGAAAAGGCGAAGTTGTGGAGCTTGCGAAAAGCGTTCGCAACCTGATCACGCACCTCACCGCCACGCGGCAACCGGCGTAACCCGACTGGCTGCCTCATCGGCGAATGGCCCCGCGCATGAATCGCGGACCTGTGACTAACATCACGTAACACCGTGATCAGCTTCATAGCGATGTGCAGCTTCCCTGCGCCACAAAGAGGTGTAGTGGAAAGGGGGAACGTCATGAAGCCAATAGATTCCACGAGGCGTCTGGAGCGGTCCGCCCTCAAACTCTTCTTTGCTCTGATGGTCGCGGCTATGGTGGCATTCGCTGGAACCTCCATCATCGACGAGCAGAAGCAGCCCGCTGTGCAGGTAGCCGGAGTTGTGACTGACGCGATTTGTGGCGTCACACATGGTACGAACGGCAGCGATGCCGAATGTACGCGTCTATGCGTAAACATGGGAGCCGATTTTGCTTTGGGCGTGGGTAAGAGGATTTACGTCCTGGAAGGTCATCGAGCCGACCTGGATAGATTCGCCGGGAATAGAGTGTTAGTAAAAGGAAAGATAATTAAGCCCGACACAATTGCCGTGGAATGGGTCATCCCTGAGGTCATTTCGACCTCTCGTGCCAGATAGCCAGAACGAATCTGCATATCGGATCAGGCACGCGTGATTCCCCGCGGTCGGCCAATGCCGTTGGAAATCGTCAAGAAACGAACTCCGGTCCTGCGGTAATGCATACGGCTCAAAATACGCGAGCGGAAACGAGAAGCTGCTAGTCGATGCCGACCAGTGTCGGGGTGCCCCTTAAGGCTCGAACTGGGCATCTGTGCAGCCGAGTAGTCGATGCCGATGTAGCGGTCGAAGCGGGGACTCATGGAGTTGGGCGCGGGCACCATGACAGCCGTGGAGCGATGAAGGTCACGTTGCTCCGCGCCTCACGGTGCCCTACCTCGATGGCTTTCCGCGATTTCAAACAGACCCGAGTGCACCGACCGGCACTAAAAATTCCCGAAGGCCATAAATTCTGGCTCCAGAATCGCTCGAATCACGTCTCTTCGAGCGATGATCCCAACGAGTCTGTCCTGACTGGTCACCGGCACCCGCACAATACGATTGTCCTCCAGCTTCTTCATCACCTCCCCTATTGGAGTGTCCACGTCCACGGTAATCGGCGGGCCTGTCATGACCTCTCCGGCAGTGAGATTCTCCAAACGCTTGCCTTCGATCAATATGCGAACAATGTCCGACTCTGTAACGACGCCGACCACCCTGCCATCGGACGCGGCTACGGGCATCCCACTGAACTCGTTGGTAACCAGTTGGGTGGCGACATCTCGCAAGGAAGCCTGCGGAGTCGCCGCCAAGACCGGCTTCTCCATGATGTCTTTGGCTGTTATTGACGTGCCCCTCGTTGTCTGTTTTGCTGCTGCTGTCGATTTCTGTACCATTGTCTCGTTCTCCTTTCAATTCAGGCTTTGGCTCAAACACTGTCCCTGGCGGGTTCCTCCTGCTTTAACTGTGGAAGCCGATCCACACCCAAACGCCCGCGCTTACGAGCAACAAGATGCCCGAGAACACTGCGAGGATGACGATCACTCGTTTGAGCCGATCCATCTTCGCAACGAGAACCTTCTGTTCAACCGCCATCATTGCTTTATTCAGATAGAGTTCCGTATCCTCTCGGATGGACAATGTATTCCCGTAGATCACCAGGACCAAGAGCACGGCCGTGACCGTACCCCAACACAACAGTAAGTAAGCCAACGGAGCCGGAACTCCACCCATGATCGCTTCCTCTCCCCCGAAGCGTGATGCTATGTCTAAATCTCGCCCTCTGCAATCACTTGGCGCACACGCGCCAGTGAGCAGCATCACAGACCTCTCCACCCCTCTGGCGTGATAAATCCACTCAATGAAGGGAGGCATGCCATGAAGCCAACAGGATTAAAGGGACAGCGCACCAGCATCCTGAAGTTCCTCTCAGCTTTGATCATTGCAGGCATCGGCACGGCTGCCGGTATCTCCGCAGCAGCCTCTATCATCGTGAAGCAGGACCAGCCCAGCATCGAACTGAGCGGCATAGTGACCGACTCAGTATGTGGCGGTACACATGGGACAGCGACACACGGCGATGCGGAATGCACGCGCATGTGCGTGGAACTGGGAGCCGGATACGCGCTGGCGGAGGGGAAGAAGGTATACGCCCTGAAAGGCCATGAACCGGAGCTGAACCGATTTGCTGGCGACCGGGTTCTGGTAAAGGGAAAGGTAGTCGGTCGCGATACCGTTGCGGTCGAATCGGTCGTTCCTTGGGTCGTAGAAGCTGCGTGCGGGACCAAGTTGTGCTGGACAGTAGGAGATGAACGATGAACGAGAGCAAGAAAAGAGTCCTGATTGTAGACAACAACGAGAACGTCTTAGGGACGCTGCAACGAGTTCTTGAGAACACTGGGTTTGACACACGCGCGACCTGGAGCGGCTGTGAAGCGCTGGAGCTGCTTAAGACTGAAGATTTCCAGGTTCTCCTTGTAGACGATTGTTTGCCGGACCTGCATTCGTCCGATTTCCTCAGCCGCGTAGCCAGCTTGCCGATTCAGCCGTGGGTCGTTGTGATGCAATCCTCCGTGCCAACGAATCGTGACGTGCAACATTCGCTTCGCTGGGCGTTATGACTGTTGTACGCAAGCACCAACTCGGTGAGGTTTGCAAAGCCGTTTCGTCGTGCTGCTCGGAAGAGCCGCTGGCGAAGGTCTGGGTAAATTAAAGAGGGAGGGGCTCAGTTGCAACCTACGGCTTGAGGATATGCCGGTTTGAAGTCCGGTTTTTCATCAGATTGAAGATGCCAAGGCCTCGGAAATTTGAGGGCAGACCGTCTAGCGTTGGAATCTGATCATGCTAATCAGCGAGATGACAGAGAAGGAATGTCGGGAGTTCCTTAGCCGCTCCACTCTTGGCAGGCTTGCCTGCACGCAACAAGACGTACCGTACATCGTACCGATATACTTCGTCTATGAACCCGATCACCTATATGGATTTTCGACCTTCGGGAAAAAGGTTGAATGGATGCGTTTAAATCCTCGTGTGTGTGTAGAAATCGACGAGGTTCCTAATCACTTTCGCTGGACAAGCCTAATTGTAAACGGTCGATATGAAGAATTGCCTGATGAACCCGACTATCACACCGAACGCGATCATGCTCAAATGTTGCTGGAGAAACGATTCCTTTGGTGGCAGACGGCATATGCGGCTATGCAGCTTCGAAGCAAGACAGAGCGCCAGCCACCTCTGTTCTACAGCATTCACATTGACGACATGACGGGGCGTAAGGCGATCCCCGACTCCGTGGAAGCCCGCGTCGGATTCGAGGACGACCCACGAGCCAAGTACTAGGTGCGCGGTCGGAAATAGGAACGGAGGCGGATTCCGAAGACAAGACCAAAATGCAGGGTGATTATAGCCGCCCAGGAGACTGCCACAACGATGGCGGGTGCAATTCGGGGTAAACGCGAGAAGCGAGCTTTGGGGGAAGTCTTGGTTGATTTGGTTTGCTCGCCACGTTGCACAATGGGCTAGTTAACAATGGTCTGGAAGCCTCGGACCACCCGATCTGCGCCCGCAGGTCATTCCCTGCCGGTGGAGCGCTCCTGCGGCTCGTGGTGACGATGTGGCGGCGATGGTCAGAGCCGTTGGTCATCAGCACGCTATTGAGTCCCCTCCTCGCGGCCCCTTCTTCCGCCTCCCGCACAAAGAGTCATCTCGAATGGGACAGCTCATCCGAGCGTTGCATCACCGGAACGAGCAAGTGCCAACTCGGCAGCGACACTCTCGGGTTGATGCTCCTCGTCCACCCCTTGGCGCTGAAACGTTAGATCGCCATAGCCCCTCACGGTTAAGACCGGGCATGGCGCTTGCGAGACGACCTTGTGAGCCGTGGTCATCGGCAAGTGTGTGTCAGCGTGTAGCCGTCCGCGGGGGGGGATGCACACCTAGAACGATGAGGTCAGTTTTTTTCTGGGCCGCAATCTCGAGGATCTTGTTAGCAGCGATCCCTTCTTCGACCAGAAACTCGGGCTCGCACCGTAGCCTCGCTTCCTTAGGGACGACGCGGCAAAGCATCGGAAGTTCGGGAGGCGCTAGCTGATCGGGGTTACCCAGTCCACTTTTTGGTTCCTCAATGACATGCAATAGCGTTAGCTTCGCCTCATTTTCCTGGGCAAGAGAAACGGCATATGGCGCGGCAACGAGCGAGGCTGGACTGAAATTGGTCGCGAATACGATTTGGTGAAACTCCACGCTGTGCTTCGGATCTGCGGAACAATGTGGACCTATGGTGATTACCGGACATGGAGCCTTGCGGAAAATAGTTTCGGCTACAGAGCCGAGAAGCACCTTCCCCTATCCGGTGCGGCCGTGCGTCCCAAGTACCACTAAATCAATCCCAAATGTTTCGATTACGCCCTCAATCACCGTCCAGACATCTCCGGATCGGCCCAACACCTCCACCTCGACTCCCTCCAGGTGTGAAAGCAGTTCGCGCGCATGTTGTTTCGCTTCTCTCATTGCTCCCTCAACCACAGTGGGCCATGTTTCCGGCGGAGTCATAGCGTATGTATCCGAAGACAGGACGTGCATCGTGTATAACTTTGCCCCATATCGCCGGGCGATTTCAGCGGCATAGGGCAGAGCCGCATTCGCAGCCGATGAAAAATCTGTCGGAAACAAAATATTCTTAAGCTGTACGCGGATTTGTGTATCGAGCATGACGCTCTACCTTCTCAATAACCTTTAGTCTTGAGTGATATTTTGGGGAAGGCTGTGATCGCTATCGCAGCCGATTGTGAGGAGTATCTGCCAAAGACATTACAGCGGTGAATTGTCGTCTTGGCCAGCGGCCCAGATCTGGATTCAAGGCTTTGACCTTCTCAATAGCCTCTTTTCCGTCTTTCGCTTCACCGCAAACGTGTAGCTCATGCCATCCCAACAGGCCGCGGATGATCGTTCGCGCAGGCGGATAATCGTCAACTATTAAGATTCCGGCCAATTTTGCTCTGAGCGGGCGGCGTATTGTGCTAGCCAACTCAGTCAGGCCTATACAGGAATCGATGTAGACTGTTCAAAATTGAACAGGGTGCACTTTCCCTCAGTGGCATTCCTCTGGGGAAACGGGCGCTGCCACTTCGCTCTGCTCTCGGGCTTTCACTGACTGCCCAGGAGTTTGGTCACTTCATTGATGAGGTTCGCAGGACTGGACTTGCCCACATAGCTATGCGCCCCGCGGCGAAGAGCTTCTCGGCGTAGCTCATCAGCTTCATCCACGCTGAATATGACGATCTTTACCCCAGGAGCGCTTTTTACAATTTCGGGAATTGCGTCGAGACCGTTCATCACTGGCATCGAAAGATTCAAAATGATCAAGTCCGGCAGTAGAGCCTTTGTTTTCTCGACGGCATCTAATCCGTTTACGGCCTCACCACATACGTCAAAACCAGCAGCTTCTAAAGCAGAACGTACTCGCTGCCTTATCCCCTCATGGTCATCCGCAAGCAGAATCCTCCGCGGCATAAGACTCCCTCCGACTTAACCTGTACGAAGTCTGGGGGGGACGATCCAGAAGGGCCGAAGCAGGTTGATTTAGTGTCGGCCCGCGGGTGGGGACATTCGAGCGGGCCGGGAAGCAGTATTGGGTACGACTAGCCGCAAGTCAAGCTTCCGATTCTTCTCATGCGTTGGCCGCCTGAGCGGTCTGTGCAACAGGAAAAGAAGCCTGCAAGACTGTTCGCTTCTTGCCGATATCAAAGGTCAGATGTCCTCCGAGCCGTTCAACGCGCTCCTGCATACTGCGCATACCGACTCCGAGCTTGGACGGTTGCACATCGGTTTTCCTCCACAATAACTCGCTCGTGGCTTCGTTCTTCACACTCAATCTCAATTCGCCTGCCTCAAGCCTCAGCCTGACATCGGCGGTCACACTGCCGGAGTGCCGCCGCACATTCGTCAAACCCTCCTGCACCACTCGGAATACAGTGATCTCCAATTCTTTGGGAAATTTCGGACAGGGTTCCGGGGCATCTAGTCGCACGTGCATGCCGCTTCGCTGGGTGAAGCCCTCAATAAAGATGCGCAAGGCCGGGACCAAGCCAAGCTCGTCAAGCATGGGCGGATGGAGGAGATACGATAACGTGCGTAACTCGTGCAGGCTGCGCCGTGCCAGGGACATGCATTCCGAAAGGGCATGATGCGCCTCGGGCGGCAATGCATCCACTTTCTCGATCACACCCAAATCCATAAGAATCGCTGTCACATTCTGTGCAGTTGTATCATGCAGTTCCCGTGCCAACTGACGCCGCTCGTCGTCCTGGGCGTGGAATAATCTGGTAGACAGGCTGCGCACGGCCTCGTCAGCCCGTTTCTGCTCGATGATGTGGCCGAGCCTGCCTGCCAGATGGCTCATGGTGTCCAAAAATATCTGATCCCAGTTCATTGGCTTGGCTGAAAAATATTGGCACACACCTATCACTTCTCTTCCGACCAGAATCGGCACCACCAATGCGGATTTCAGAGATGCGTTTTGACTTCGCAGTCTTGCTGCGAACTCCAGTTTAGTCTCTAGGTCTTCCACGATAGACGGGCCGACGGCGGCCAAAACACCGGAATACCAGTTCTCTGGGAAAACGAGGCGCTTTGCGTCAAACATTGCCCGAAGGGATTTAACGCCTTCATGCAGCCCAAAATGCCAGATGTCCGCAGGGACATGTGCCTCCACAATCTGTTCGGAGAAAATATGGGCGTGCGCACAGACCCAGTGAGCATAATCGCAAACCTGCTGAAGGCAGAAACGAATGGCATGTTCAATGTTGGGCGCTTGGGCTGCTCCGACTGCAACCCCGTTCGAGAATCGGGTAAATCGAGCGTCGGCTCGCAGCGCTTCGGACAATTCCCGGTAGCTGACATCGTGAACTGTTACCAGGATACAAGGCGTCCCGCTTACAGTGACGGGCGACGCAAGGATGTCTCGAAGGATAATGCTCCCTGATCTATGAAGACAGGCCATTCCCCGAAGCCACTTGCCTCGTTTGCCCCTCACCGAATCCAACAGCAATTCCCATTGGCCCTTGTTAAGGCAAATCGTGCGTCTCGGCGGCAGGTGCAAGAACTCTTGCTTGGTGTATCCGAACATCACGGATGCTCGGGGATTGAGATCCAGGAATTCCCCTGCCGTTGAACTCAGGAGAAGAATTGCATCATGCGACGAGAGAAAGACTTTTCGGAAAAGCTCCTCGCCGGACGTGCGTCTACTGTGCCTTTCACGGCCCAACGACGTGGGACGAAGGACACCAAATTCGGCCGGGAACACGATTGCTACCTCATACGTGTAGTTCACAATTATAGAGTGAAGTCGTTACAAGACCATAAAGCGAACTTGGTAGACCATGTGCGTCTACTAAATGATTTGCTCTTGCCCAACCTCTGCGTTCACGAGGGCCGTTTTGTGAAGGGGCGGAGATGCGTTCTAGTAACGTCCTCGGTCGCGACCACCACCACCGCCGTAGCACCCCGGCCTCCGCCACCGAACCCACGACCACCGCCGCCCCCTCCGCCTTCACGAGTTGGGCGAGCTTCGTTGACCACCAGCTTGCGCCCCATGAAGTCCTGGCCGTTGAGTGACTGGATGGCGCGATTAGCGTCATCGTCGCTGTTCACTTCGACGAAGCCGAACCCACGCGGCTGTCCTGTGAAGCGGTCCCGCACCAGCGTTACGTTCGCCGATGTTACGCCCGCTTGGGTGAACCAATTGCCTAGTTCTTCTTCCGTAGCCTGAAATGGCAGGTTGCCCACGTACAATTTTTTCAAAAGAGGCTCCTTTGGCCCGTGCCGAAGTGGCTCCACAAACGGGCGGCTGAAGAGGCAAAGCCAAGTCCGTAGGCAGTCCGAGGGGGCTCAGCTCCAGTCACGATTGAACCCAGCGCTTTCTCGACTTTCATCAGCCGGCCCTCTATCCTGTCGCCTTGCGCCGCAACACCTCCAGACCCTTGGCATGCTTCGGCTCGGCAGGTGGTGATTCTTCCCGTGGCGAAGGCAGCGTGGCGAGCGAGCCAGGTAACCGGGGAGCGACAGATCGCCGACTTTTTCTCTCTACCGGTGCACGAAAACAGATTTCCTCGATTGCTTTGTCAAGCGCGACAACAAATTCGCTCGGGCGCAGCGCAGACGATCCAAAGCAATTTTGACCGTGCCGGAGAGCCGGCAACCACCAGCAACCGTCCTCCACAGCGTGAGAATAGAACAACGTAATGCCGGATCCATCGAGCAAGCCAATCAGAGGGAAAAGACTGCCATCACGCAGCCTCATTGGGCTGAGCACCAAGTCGAAACCCTGGGTCATGACTAGAGAGCAGGCTTCCCGATAGGACACTGCAAACTCACACTCGCATCCGCATCCGTGCAAGTGCCTCGCCAAGTACCATGAACCGTGAGGGTTCTCCCCGATCAGCAGCGCCTTGGGTTTCCTTGGTTCCATCGGTTCCTCAGGTGATTACCGTTCGGCCAGAGTGCATGGGTCTCCGGGACTTCGGAATTAGCCAAGGCGGCCTTTCTTTGCGGTTGATCAAGGTTGCGAGCTATACAGTTTCTTAGACTCTGAACAACATCCTCGGAAGAAAGCAGACCACGAGCCTGAGAATAACTTGGAGCACGAGATCATCGAGTTCATGCGCTCTTCCGTCCGCCCATGAGCCGCTTCCACAATGAATGCCGAGTCCCCGAAGAATGGCCCCGCCGAATCGGAGTCAAGCGCAGTAGGCTGGCATCTACTTTTTGTGGAGTCGCGGGTTGGACATGGAACCCTTGGAGGGCAGTGCGATCAGCAATTACGAAGGTCGAACCATGACTTTCGATTAGGCCTCGGCCCCTGAACTCACTGAGTGCTCGTGTGACCGATTCGCGCGTGATCCCTATGTGTTCGGCGATCTGCTCATGAGTCAGCGCCAAGATGAACCGAGCCCCATGTCCCGGCGCTCCTGCTTCAACGGACCAATTCAGCAGGAACTTGGCTACTCTTCCGAATACGAGAGACCCCAAGCCAACCGTACACAATTGTTCGCACGCAGCCTTATATTCCCAGCCCAGGTGGGTAGCCACACTCTGGAAAACGATTGGGTGCTTCCGGAGGAACTTCTGAAAGTCATTGTTATCGACGAAAGCAGTTTGGCAAGGTCGTAGAGTCTCGGCAGTAACTTCATATGGGTTGCCGGATACTGCAGACAACAGCCCCAGAACCTCACCGGGTTTCGCAATTCTCAAGACGAGAGTCTTACCTTCGCTAGAACTGAAGGATAACTTTACTTGGCCTTCGCAGAGTAAATAGATTCCCCGTGACTTCTGCTGTTCCGAAAAGAGAAATGCGCCTGCCGGATAGACCGAGACATGCTTTATCGCGTCAAAGTGCTTCAATTCGTCTGCAGAGGGCTGGCAGAAGAATCCACCCCGCCGGAAATTGCAACTGCAGCAGCTTTCACTCAGCCCAAAACCGTAAGGACCTCGCATCTAGCGACCCTCATTTGCGTCAGTGTGGTGCTCTATTCACTGGCTTGATTCGCCACATCGTTTCTTCGAGCGGTCTTACGCCCTTGGGCTCGCTGATTTGGCGAATCCTCATCTTGAATCCGCGGCGGCACGTTACGTGGAAGACGTGGCCATGAGGCGAAATCACTTCAAATACACCGCTCTCTTTGCGGAGAAATTCCGCCGGATTGTTCACTTCTACCGAGCCATTAGCCATGTTCGTTCCACCTCTCTGACGGTTGACGCAGCGATTGGACCCAGAGCGCACGTGTCCAAGAACTAGACAAGGCCTGCCGGGCCTTTGGATCGGCAGAAACAATTACCGATTAGCGCCAGCCCGTTGGGGAGATCCTCCGAGAATTTGCCACAGAAACCGCCGCCGCTTTCGCTTGTCCCACCGGAAATCAGGATGTCTTCGGCTCGATGCGCATGGACTTCGCGTGCGCAGCTTTGGGGAGATCAATCGTAAGAACACCATCCTTCAGGCTCGCACTAACTTTGGAAGTATCGACATCTGCCGGAAAATCGATGGCTTGCAGGATTTGGTCGGCGCACCGCTCGGAACAGATTACTTTGCCCTTCTTCTCTTCTTCCTTGGTTTCGCGTTTACCTGCAATCCGCAGACAGCGCGGTTCCACATTGATCTCAAGATCCTTGGCAGTGAAGCCCGGTAGTTCAGCCTCTACGGTAAAGCTGCTGTCGGACTCTCTCATCTCCAAATGCACTGGGTGCAACAGCTCGGCTTCCGCGCGGAACCAATCGGCTAAATCAGTCCCTGGCCAGCGACCACTGCCTTCAAATAGTTCGAACGCCCTTCGAGCGATGGAGTCATAAATGCTGTCGAATTGTTCGAGCAGGTCTCCCGAACTTTTTCTCACCGTTACTGATCCCTTCGTGGGTTGCATCGCCGTTGCGGATTGCGCAGTCATAATGTCCTCCGTCCTGTAGATTTGGCTGACACTCGGTGGGTCCTCATGCGGGCCCGTTGCTTGTAGCAGATATCAAAAACGCGGAGAGGGAACTTCCCGCACGAGGGAAAATATCCCGGGGGTCTTGTGAAGATCAATTCACTAAGAGACGTAGAATACTATAAGACTTAAGTAGTACAAGCCATCGGCGCAACCTGGGAGATACGCAGAAGGCCAGTAACCCCCTTCGTGGGGAAACCACTTCAGATTTCATAGTACGGATTCAGGTGCACAATCCCGCGCCCCAAGGCCTTCCGAATAGCGTCCGTACGTCCGGCGGAACCCAGCTTCTTCAGGATTCGACCGATGTGGACTTTTACCGTGCCCTCGGTAATCCCAAGCAACGCACCAATCTCCTTGTTGCTCTTCCCGGCCGCCATAAGGTTTATAACGTCCATTTCCCGCTTCGTCAGTTTCGGAGCCTGCATGTGGGCGGCTAACTGCGCCCCGATGGCTGAAGGTATGCTCAGTCGCCCGCTGTACACACCCCGAATGGATTCGAGCAACTGTGCGCGAGGAGAATCCTTCAACAGATATGCTTTGGCACCAGCCCTCAATGCCTGGTAGATGTCTTCGTCGCCGCTATAGGTGCTTAGCACGATAATCTTGGCCTCGGGAGCCTTCTTGAGGATCGCTTGGATAGCTTCAATGCCGTTCATTTCGGGCATGCGCAGGTCCAGAAGGAGAATGTCAGGGCGGTGCCGAAGAAACTGTTGAAGCGCCTGCCGGCCATTTGCCGCTTCGCTCACAACCCGCATATCTTTCTGGGACTTAACCAATGCGCTGATCCCTTCCCGGACCACGGGATGATCATCCGCGATGGCGACGCGAATCTGCTTGCTGCGAGCCAACGGCGCCTTCTTCGTCATCGAGAAGCCCCTGGAGGCTGCGTCAGGGAAAGTGGAGCCGTGACTTCCACGCGAGTGCCCTTTCCGGGCTTGCTGCTCAGTGTGAACTTCCCGCCGATTTCCTTCGCGCGCTCGCGCATACCGATCAGCCCCACCCCCCGGCGAGCCTTCCGAACGTCGAAGCCTTTTCCGTCGTCTTTGATCTGGAGCCGAACTTCTTTTTTATTGAAGGCGATCTCAATATGGATGCAGCTGGCGCGGGCATGTTTCAGCGCATTGTCGACCGCTTGCTGAACAATGCGCAGGAGGTCTTCCGCGACGGGCCGAGCGAGACGCACGGCAGTTCCCCGGGTCGAAAATTCCATCTGGGTCTTGGTGCTCAAGCGGCAGTGATCGACCAATGCACGGATGGCACCTATCAAATCGTCGTTTACCGGCAAGGGACTCGATAATGCCAAAACGGACCGTCGAGCTTCCTCGAGACTGGATCTCGCCACGTCGCGTGCACGAGCGATACGATCCCTCGCCTCCTTCGGAAGGTCCGCACACGCCTCTTCGGCGGCTTCCAGATTTAGAATGATCCCAGTGAAGCCCTGGGCCAACGTGTCATGGACATCCCTGGCCATGCGAGCGCGCTCTTCGAGGACGGCGGCCCAGCGGGTCTGTTCCTCATGTCGCTTGCGCTCAGTGATATCAATAATCGTACTGGAAACAAGGACGCCTTCCGCAGTTTGAACCGGGCTCAAACTGATTTCCACGGGAAACTCCGAGCCGTCTTTTCGCTGTGCATAGAGTTCCGATACGGCACCCATTGGGCGAACCTTCGGCTTCCGCATGTAAGCCTGCCGCTCCCCGACATGTTTTCCCCGGAAACGAGCCGGCATCAGCATTTCCAACGGCTGCCCGATCAACTCTTGTCGCCGATATCCAAAGATGTGTTCCGCCTCGGAGTTTACAATAGCTATTTTCCCCTTCGCGTCGTGAAGGATGATGGCCAGCGGCGAGGTTTCTACGAGGGCCCGAAACTTTTCCTCAGCCTCCTTCAACTCCGTCAAGTTCCGGATCACAGAATAAAAGCCGTCTACTTCTCCGTGCTCGTTTCTGTGGGGTACGTAGTCAATGTGAAGATACCGCCGCCCAAACTTCTCGTGCGATACGTAACCCTCGTAGCTGGCGTATTGACCGCCGAGGGCCTTCTGGATGAAGGGCTTGAAAGTACTGTATACCGCCTTGCCAAGCACTTCCCGAACCGGACGCCCTTTGATTGCGTCCACCGAGATGCCGAGGTTCTTTTCATAGCTCTTGTTGCAAAATTGGTAGTGCTGCTCCGAATCCACGAAGGAAATCAATTCGGGCAACGAATCCGCGACGATTCGAAACCGCACCTCTCCTGCGCGCCCAAACGCCTCCGCACCTACGCGCTTGGCTTGTTCCCCTCGCAAAGTCTCCCGCACCGCTGTCAGATCCGCGGTTCGTTTGGTTAGCTCTGAGATATCTGCGACTGCGATGACAGCACCTTCGAGCCTTTTGTCCGCACTGAAGTAGGGGCGAATTTGGAGTTCATACTGGCGAGCATCCGGCCCCCGAACTTCCACGAGCATGGGCCTGAGGGTGTTCATGACTTCCACGATGTGTGCCTTTATATCAGGCACGGCTAAGGGGGGCGGAATTTCATTGATGACACGCCGGACGCGCAACTCCCGGTCCATTAGCAGCACGCTTAGATTCAAGCTGCTGGCTAACTTATAAATGTCGATGTTGGCTTCGCTACCTTCTTGGCTCCGGCCCTGGCGTTTCTCTGCCGTTTTCTGAAGGTCGAACGGCGCTTCTCGCTTCTTGGCTTTTGGTGTTCCAGCGGGCTTGAATTTTCCTCTTTTTGTCGGTCCTTTGGGTTCCATGGGTCGCCTCCAGCCCTTGATGTTCGCAATCCTGTCAGGAAATTGGCTTGACCTACCCTCGGAGCAATGAAGGGCATAACTCTGCTACCAGGTCGCCGGATGTCAGAGGTTTGTGAGTCTCGCGCACGCGTAGATGCTCGTCAAGTAGACTCGGTTAAGCCGAAGATTAAAGCTTCCGCCGAGAAAGCCTTGATGTCTGGCCTAGGCGTGTATCAAACAGGGAGCGTGAGTCGTTCCTAAACGCGAGCCTTGCTTGACGATCCCGATTGTCGCTCTCGACGATAGTCGGTCAGCAGGGATGAGACCTTCTCTCGGGTAACCACTGAGAAGGCAACTTTGGGAAAGTCTTGGTTGGTTTGGCTTGCTCGCCACGTTGCACAATGGGCTAGTTAACAATGGTCTGGAAGCCTCGGACCACCCGATCTGCGCCCGCAGGTCATTCCCTGCCGGTCGGGCGTTCCTGCGGCTCGTGGCAGGACTCGGTGGATGAAGGCTAGGTGTTTTGCGGTTTACGCGGCAGAGCGCAGACTTCAGGGATGTATCAACGAATGAAACGGGACGAAAGCTCCCATCAAGCTAACGCCGCCCGCCTGTCGCTTCTCAAACTGGTCGGTAGCCCGGAGTACCGCCTCTGCGGACGGTCGTTGCGGACCGCGATGCCCAGCGCCTTCTTCTGCCCGATCAGGACGAGCAGCCGCTTGCCCCGCGTGACCCCGGTATAAATCAAGTTGCGTTGCAGGAGCATGTAGTGTTGGGTGGCAAGCGGGATCACCACTGCCGGAAACTCCGACCCCTGCGCCTTGTGGATCGTGATCGCGTACGCCAGTGCAATCTCGTCCAGTTCCCCAAAGTCGTATTTCACCAGCCGCTCATCGAAACGCACCGCGACCTCCTGCTCCACGGGATCAATTCTCTCTATCATCCCCACATCCCCGTTGAATACGTCCTTGTCGTAGTCGTTCTCGGTCTGGATGACCTTGTCGCCAATTTGGAATCGCCAGCCGAACCGTTCGACGACGGGCTGGTCGGGACGAGTCGGGTTCAAAGCTCGCTGTAGGACTGTGTTCAGTTCGCGCACCCCGAGCGATCCTCTGTTCATCGGGCAAAGAACCTGAACGTCGCGGATCGGGTCTAAACCGAATCGTTTGGGAATTCTTGCCTGCACCAACTTGATTAGCATGGCGGCGATCTTCTCGGGATCATCCCGCTCGACGAAATGAAAGTCGGAACTCGGGTCGCCGCGCAGTTCCGGCAGCTGCCCTCGGCGAATTCTGTGTGCGTTGGTGACAATCCGGCTGTCCGCTGCCTGCCGGAACACCTCGGTGAGGCGTACCACGGGCACCACGCCGCTCTCGATCAAATCCCGCAGCACCGTGCCCGGTCCCACGGACGGAAGCTGGTCTACGTCGCCGACCAGGATCAACCCGGCACTGTTCGGAACAGCCCGCACAAGGGAATGCATCAACGGCACGTCCACCATGGAGGTCTCGTCGACAACCAGGAGACCGCAAGCGAGCGGGTTTGATTCGTTCCTGCTGAATCGACCAGTTCTGGGGTCGATTTCCAGCAATCGGTGGATGGTCTTCGCTTCCAAGCCCGTGGTCTCAGCGAGCCTTTTCGCCGCCCGTCCGGTCGGAGCACACAGCAGGCACTTCACGCCCTTGGTTCGCAGGATCATAAGAATCGAGTTCACGAGTGTCGTCTTGCCCACGCCCGGTCCTCCCGTGAGAATCACAACACGGCTGGCTAGAACCGTTCGGAGCGCCTCGCGCTGGCTGGGGGCGAGCGTCTTGCCCGTGCGCCCCTCGCACCATGCCACCGCTTTGTCGAAATCGATCGGAGGATAGACCGTCGGCGCTTGGACGAGCCGTTTTATCCTTGCCGCGATGACTTCTTCCGCCTTCCTGAGGTGCGGTAGGAAGATCAGGGGTTCGCCGTCGATCTCCTCCCGCAGCAGAGAACCACCCGCGAGCATTTGCGACACAGCTTGTTCGATTGCGGCTTCCGGTATTTCCAGCAGCTTCACCGCCGCGGGCTTCAGGTTTGGCAGGGGGAGGGCACAGTGCCCGTCCGAGGTCGCCTCCAGGAGGACGTGGTCGATGCCTGCCTTTGCACGGTTGATTGAATCTCGCGGAATCCCCATCCTCTGCGCGATCTGATCGGCGGTAGCAAAGCCGATCCCGTATATATCCTTTGCCAGCGTGTATGGGTTCTCGCGCACCCGTTCAATCGCTTGCTTCCCGTAGGTCTTGAATATCCGCACGGCCCGACTGGTGCTGACCCCATGGCTGTGCAAGAACAGCATGATCTCCCGGACTTGCTTCGCCTCTTGCCATGCGTGAGCGATCCGCTCTCGGCGCTTGGGACCGATCCCATCCACCGTTTGCAGTTCGGCGGTCCGATTCTCGATCACGGCGAGAACCTCGGCTCCGAACCGTCCAACCAGCTTCTTTGCCAGGACTGGTCCGATCCCCTTCACCAAGCCGCTGCCGAGGTACCGCTCGATCCCTTCGGGTGTGGTCGGCGGCACGGTCTTCATCATCGCCGCTTTGAATTGCAGCCCGTGCTCTTTGTCTCTGATCCACCCTCCCTCGGCAACCAGCCATTCCCCAGCGGTCACGGAAGGCAACGATCCGACAACGGTCGTCTCTTCTCTGTGCCCCTGTGTCTTGACACGGAGGACGCAGAAACCGCTTTCCTCATTGTGGAAGGTGACGCGCTCGATCAGGCCGGAGATTTCCTCGGCGAGGGCTTTGCGTTCAGGAATTGCAGCATGCATCTGTGTGGATTCATTTTCCCATGGCTTTCTTGAACTTTAGCATTCGTGCGTGTCTAATACCTGCCGGAGGTTTCATGGACATTATCGGAGCATTGCGGCAGGAAGAGTCGAAGCTACGGCGACAGTTGACGGCGGTTCAGGGTGCCATCGCCGCTTTGAATGGCGGTAAGACAGTAGCCTCACGGCGTAACGTCAGCAGTCCGAATGGCACAGACGGTAAGCGAACCATGTCCGCCGCTGTCCGGGCCCGGATATCTCGGACAGCGAAGGCCCGCTGGGCGAAGATCAAGGCGGCGGAGAAGGCAAAGAAGGCGAAGTAGGGGCGGCTGGGCGAAATCCTATTCGTATCTCCTGTGACATTGTTCTCAAGCGGCTGACTGCTCGCGCTCCTTGCAGTCGCGGCACAGGCGCGTCCAAGGCACGGCTTCAAGCCTCGCCTTGGAGATGGGGGAACCGCACGTCTCGCACACACCAAACCGGTCGCGAGTGATCCGGGCTAATGCGTCCTCAATCGCCCGCAAGAGAATGAGCGTCGTTTTGGTGCAGGCGGATGTGCAGGTCTGCTTCGGCGTCAGCGTTCGCGTGATCGATAACATCCCCTTGCAAATCGCCCGCTCTGGGAGCCAACGAAGCCGCCGCGGGGCGCCTAATTGATAACTCATCGAGCTTTGCAAGCAGCAACCGCTTGTAGCGTTGCAGGTCCGTTGCGTTCATGACCAGCCCCCTGTTCGGCATGGCATTTTACATCTGCGCGATCGGCGTGTCCGCAACCGGAGTAGCCATGACTGGGCAGCCGGGGCACTTTACGCCTGAACCACTGACCTGCGCCCGCAAGCCCATGCCCCGCGGTTGAGCGCTCCTGCGGCTCCTAGCGTAGAGACTGCTGGGTAGATGCGCCTTAGTCCGCGTCAGGGTGTTCCTTCATTCGGCGTTGCCGATTTTCCTCAATTTCCTGTTTTATCTTTCGGGCCGACTCCATTGTCTCTGGGTCTGTGGGCCACGGCATTTCCTTCTCCATTTGTTTCATCATTGCAGTAACGCCCGTTTGCATATCATCGAGTGTGAATGGTTCAATGTCGCCTCTGCGCACGATGAGTTCAGCCAAGTCTCGACACTTGCCATGGATTGCACCACGAGTCTCAAGGAACCGCTTCGTGAGCCAAAGAGCCACGTCTGCTAACTGCAAGCCGACAGAGGCCTCGGACGAGCGCATGACTAGCTCGCAGTCGAAGGTCGGCAACTCCGTAAGGTCCAGCAGGCTGGCAGTGATGGTGCGCTTGAAATCAAGGCTCTTGAAAATACGGTAGTGTTCCTTCAAAAATCGGCCGAATTGGTCCTGTTCGTCGTGGACGAAGGATTCTACCTTCGCGCCGGTCTCTTGATGGAGTTTGTGAAACATGGACACCAGAAGGGAGAACGCAACAATATTGGGAGAGTCGAGTTCATGAAGCCCATCTCCGATGAGAGGCTTTGGGTTAGCGATACCCCAGTCCAGCCCATCCCGAAGCAATTGGACAGTCCGGTCGTGATACACCCCCCTTTCGTGGAGTACGAGCAGGCGGCTTCTAAGGCGCGTCAGGATTTCCCGGAAACTTGCATCGTCTCCTCTGCTGTACGCCTCCCAAAACTCGCGCTGGTCGTTGTTATCCATGATTTGGATAAGTTGAACGGCCAAGGGGAGGCGGAAGGCGCGGATGCCGTAATGAACGGTCGAGACGGCCTTGTTTATTCCGCTGTCCATAAGGGTATCGAAAAGTCTCGTAGCAGCCAGATGCATTTTCTCAATGCGGGTGAAGAAGAACCGGCAGTCGTGCTTCGAAAAGAACTCACAGAGCGGATGAGCGATCGTTTCAATCCTACTCAGACCGAGTGCGTTTCCATGTAATTCTCTTTGCTCGGTTAAACCGAGGCAGGTGGCATGGAGCGCAGCGCCTTCCCTTTCGATGTCGGCCCCACAAACCAATGTCCCCGTCCAGAAATATGGCTGACTCAAATCGAATAAATGCGTGCCCGAATTTCCAGTTTCATCCGTAAAAGCACGCACCCGCAGTTCCCTCGTAGTCGTCGCGCTCGGTGAAGCTGCAACTGGGATAGCAACGGAACCACAACATTTTTTGTATTTCTTGCCCGACCCGCAGGGGCAAGGTTCGTTTCGTCCCAGTTTTGTCATTTCTCGGACCTTACAGTGGAGCTACGATGCCTCCGTCCTCGGAATTCAAGTGAGAACTGTTGCCCGTCTTTACTTTGCTGGCTATTCGTGGCCGCTGGTCTTGTAAACATAGTACGCTCAGGAAATCTAAACTATGAAGATAACGTGGCAGGAGGTACAGGCAGGTCTTTCAATCGTGGGCGGGGTCGGCGGCATTCTTGGTGCTTGGTCGCTCGTGCGTTCCTACTGGATGTCCCGCCCGAGTCTAGTCCTGACTCAGAAAGCTGACGCGGGGTACAACTACGTCGAGAGGCGCGGCCAGACAGACGGATTGCTCATAACTCTTCTCGTGTCCAACAAGAGCACATATTCCAACTCCATTCTGAGGTACAGCGTGGAAGCTAGCCTCAACAATGGAGGGACTCAACGACTGGAAGTCTTGCAGGGAACCGCCACTATTAGGGAACAGAACGAAGTTGTGGCGAGACACGATGTGAACGTAGTTCCCTTAAATGTACCTGCCCTATCTACAGCAGAAGGGTTCCTCGATTTTCTGATACAAGCACCTGACTTCACACACCCGCTTATTGCAAACATCGCAGCTACGGACATGCACGGCAATGAGTACACAGTTCGATGCTCGATTCCAAATCCTCTCGCCATTCGCTTTTGAGCCTGTGCAGGCGAATGGTCATGTACTCCTCAACGGCAGAACTGGAAGGCTGGCCAGCATGATGCGCTCGACCGCTTCCGCGCGTGGGTAGCCTGCATAAGGTGTTCGAGTTTTGGCTGAGGTACCACAATGAGCCGCGGACCGACGATTTAATCCAGGCGTGACACGCGCTGCGCGAGGGAAATTTGGAGGTATCGTTCCGAGTGCCCCGAAAAAGACAACTATCGTTACGCCGCCGCGCGGAGAACCTTCTGCCGTCTTAGCTCCGCCTCGGCCTGCAACCAGTCGTCTAAGGCATGACCATCACGCCTCCCGCGACGTTCGTAAAGTTCGTAGGCTCGAAGCCGGATTCTTTGCTCTAACGCAGTGAAGCTAGCATCCAACCGGCTGAAGAGTGTCTTCCATTCCTCAAGGCTGAGGAGCGGAGGGAACTGACCGCCACGCTGTGCGTTGTTTTGGCCGTAAGCCCAAAACGTTGGGAGAATCTGCTCATTGTCCGTTTTGATGTCGCGGAGCACCAACAGGAACGGGTCGTAGTTCTCGTCGTCCGCCCGCCGAGTTCCCAACCGAAGCGCTCGCGTCACCACGAAACTGTATTCTTTCCCGCTCGGGTCGTTGGCGTAGACGTGGTTGATTCTGTATTGAAGCTCCTGCCCGCATTTCTTGCACGCGCCGATTGCCCGTCCTTCGGAAAGGGCGACGGCGGCTTCGTATATCGGAATTCCCCTGGTTTAATGGTCGTCAGGACAACATATCCGGGAAGGCATAGGCTTAACCTCCGTGGTTTCCCCCGAAGTTTACACCGACGCACGGTCTCGTATCCCTGGCAGAACTGGAAAATTCACAGGCGAGCACGACTGTCCGTAGGCGATCAGGAAATCAAAACCGAGCTCGCACAGGCGGCGACGCCGGGCCAGCAGGACCGGAAAGCCCGGCGAGTTGAGTTCGGCGCACTACTCGATTGAGACTCGACGGAGTAGGCGGAAGTCACTCAGCATCTTCCCGGTACCGAGCACGACTGACGCCAGCGGATCGTCGGCAACGGAGACCGGCAACCCAGTCTCTTCGCGGATGCGCTTGTCGAGATTCTTGAGCAGCGCCCCGCCACCCGTCAGAACGATGCCGCGATCGCTGATGTCTCCCGAGAGTTCGGGCGGAATGCGCTCCAGGGCGACGCGGATGGCGTTCACGATAGTCGAGATGCATTCAGATAGCGCCTCACGGATTCCGCAGTCATCGACGGTTACCGTTCGGGGAACACCCTCGATGAGATTGCGTCCTCTCACTTCCATGGTCAGCGGCTTCAGTAGAGGGCTAGCCGACCCGATCTCCATTTTGATCTGCTCGGCGGTGCGCTCACCGATCAGCAGGTTGTACTTCCGCTTGAGGTAGAGCATCACCGCCTCGTCCATTTCGTTTCCGGCCACGCGCACCGATCGCGAATAGACGATTCCGCTCATGGAGATAACCGCAATGTCGGTGGTGCCGCCGCCGATGTCCACCACCATGTTGCCGCACGGTTCCTCGATCGGAAGCCCTGCCCCTATTGCTGCCGCCACGGCCTGCTCCACCAGGTAGACCTCGCTCGCCCGCGCCCGATAGGCGGAGTCCTGCACGGCTCGCTTTTCTACCGGCGTGATGTCGCCGGGAACCCCGATGACGATTCGAGGATGCACCAGCACGCGCCGGTTATGCGCCTTCTGAATGAAGTAGGTGAGCATCCTCTCGGCTACTTTGAAATCCGCGATGACGCCGTCTCTCATCGGCCTGATTGCCACTACATTGCCCGGCGTGCGCCCCAGCATGTCCTTGGCTTCACGGCCGACCGCGATCACTTCACCGGTGTTCTTATTGATCGCCACAATCGACGGTTCATTGACAACGATGCCCTTGCCCTTTGCGAACACCAGCGTGTTCGCTGTGCCTAGATCGATTGCCAGGTCGGAAGAAAACAGACTGAGGACCGAACGAAGGTTATATCCGTTTTTGCTGATCACGACCGCTTATCCGGAATTTGTCTTTGGAGCGCCCGGATAGCTGGAGGTAAGTGTACACCCGAGGATATCAGCCCGCTCGAAAACAGCGGACCCCGATGCGCCTGCATCTGGCGTACGAGATTGTCGCGAGAGCGAATGAGACCCGCGAGGTCTTAGTTCAGCTTTCGTGTTTGTGATCTGCATCACCGCCGCGCCCCACCTAGCGGGAATATTGTCGCGGGTCGAGACCAGAAGGTTCACATGGATAAGCTCACCATCATCGTTCAGGACGCGCCCTACGGAAGCGAGAAGGTCTACAACGCGTTCCGCTATGCTTCAGCCTTGCTCGCCAACCAAGTGACTGTGAACGTCTTCTTGCTTGCAGACGGCGTGAGCGTTGCCAAACGCGGACAGAAAACTCCGACGGGATACTACAACACTGCAAACATGCTCGGAGAACTCATAGCGAAGGGCGTCAAGGTCAAGACTTGTGGGACGTGTTGCGCGGCCAGGGGCCTTGGCCAAGAAGAACTCATCGAAGGCGTTGAGATGGGGCGCATGATCGGCAGTACCCGCGTCCTCGCCCGTCTCACCACAAGCACGGCAAGGTGGTACAAAAAGTCCGCATTGCCCCCGAACCAGTCGCCTGCGCCCGCAAGCCCATGCCCCGCCGTTCGGGCGGTCCTGCGGCTTGTGTAAAAGGGCAGCAAAAACCATCCGATAGCCAAGCCGACCAGTCGCAGCCGGGGCTGGCTTCGGGTTGATCCGCTGCGGCTCCTTGTGACAGGCATCACAGACAGGACCACGGCTGCGATGCGATTGTACGCAAAATGATCGCCCAAACAAGATCGGAAACCTACGCAGCATCCCGTCTTGTGCGCTGCCCGCTATGCCAGAATCTCACAAGCGTATTCCGCTGGCGCGGGAACCACTTGGCCTGCCTGGCATGCGCTGGCGGGCGCGTCATCCATTTCCGTAAGCTGACCGCCGAGGTCCACCACTGTGACGGCTCCAAGGGCATCGAACGAGACGGCAAGGCGGTGCTCAGATGACTCTTCGGTACTGCCTGATTTTGTTCTTCGCGGCTTCCCTCGTGGCGGGAACGCCGCCACAGAAACACCCTAACAAGCAGCCTCGTCAGAGCGCCGAGAAGAGGGGTTTTTATTCATGATCAAAGCTGCCTTTCTGGTGCTCGTCCTGAATGGAGCCGTCGCATCTGCTCTGGCTGCTCCCCAGACAATGGATATTGATGCGCGCCGTGGCGCGGCTTTTTTCCAGCAGCAGGGCTGCGTGAATTGTCACATGCTGAAAGGCGTCGGACCCGGGGAAGCCCCGGATCTCGGCAGGCGCTTGGATCGCGACTATACCCCTGCTGGAATTGCTGCCCGGATGTGGAGTCACGCGCCAGTGATGTGGGCGGCGATGGCCAAAGACAATGTCCCCATCCCGCCGGTCAGCACGGATCAGGCCGCCGACCTCTTCGCTTACTTCTACGCGGCTCGCTACTTCGAGAAGCTAGGTGACGCCGAACGTGGCAAGCGATTGTTCCAGGAGAAACGCTGCACCGAGTGCCATTCACTCACCGCTTTCGGCGGCGGAGTCGGGCCGCCCGTTGAGAAGTGGGAGTCGCTGCAATCTCCCATTCTTCTGATCCAGCAGATGTGGAATCACCAGACGCAAATAACCGCGCGAGTTATCCCGTGGCCGCAGTTGACCTCGCAGGAGCTCGACGACATGCTAGTGTACCTTCAGAACCTGTCGCCGACTCGGGAATATTTCATCCAGCTTCCGCCGCCGAAGGAAGGCGAGCGGTTGTTCCGTGAGAAGGGTTGCGCGGAGTGCCACGAGGGTAAGCTGGCGCTGGAGAACCGGCTATCCGACAGCACGCTCACCGATGTCGCGGCGGCGATGTGGAACCACGCTTTCCAGATGCGCCAGCCTCCGCCGGAGCTGACGATCACCGAGTGGGGGCAGCTAATTAGCTACATCTGGGCCAAGCAGTTTTTTGCCACCAAGGGCAACGCAGCTCGCGGCCGAAAGATCTTTGACTCGAAGAAGTGCGCAGTCTGTCACAACGATCCATCCTCAGGCGCTCCCAGTTTGTCCAAGCCCGCCGAACCTTACTCAGCCATCACCATCGTGTCGGTACTATGGCGACATGGCCCCGTGATGATGCGGAAGCTGCAAGAGAAACACATCGCTTGGCCGCAACTTTCCCAGGGCCAGATGGTCAATCTGATTGCTTATCTGAACTCGCGCTGATGGCTGTCGCGACCCCGCGCGACGAGCATCTTCCGGGTAGATTGAAGGAACATCGCCTGGAGCTTTCACACGTTCTTCGGATGTGTCTGCTCGGCATGAGGGAGACCAACATGCCACCACTGACCACGCCAACGATGGCAATTCTATTTATGATTGTTCTTTTTGCTGCAACGATGGGGATTCCGCACTTGTTTCTGCGGAAGCATCACCCGCCTAAAGTGAACGTACTGCTCCACCGCGCGGGGGGAATTGTAACGATCAGGCAGACAGTCACTCTGGAGAGCTAGTCCAACGGTCGCGGTGATTCAATCCGCGCCGGGAGCAAATACGATGGCAAGATGCAGATGTAAGAATATCCGCCACGGACACGGCGACCCGTGCGGGAAACCAGGCGCACGCTCGAACAATAACCTTTGCCAAGAATGTGCGGATAAGAGTGTGAAAGAAGGGGCGGACGCGCAACCACGCGAGAACAAGTGAAGGCATCCAAATGAAGATTCTAATTGCGATCGATGATTCCAAGTTCTCACAAGCTGCTGTACAGAGTGTGGTCGCAAGACCAGGGCCACCAGACACAGAGATAAAAGTCTTGCATGTTGTAGAGCCGCCTTCACTGCTGCTAGGCCGTGAAATGACTGGTCACGACCCGGAATTCGAAGCGGTTTGGAAGGCTTGGCGGGAACAGGCCAAGGCTTTGGTTACGAAGGTCACCGAGGGGCCGCGCAGGTCAGGGTTGAATGCTACGAAGGCTTTAGCAGAGTGTGATCCGAAGTCACAAATCATCGACGTTGCTAGCGACTGGCATGGGTCACACGGACGGAAGGGTCTGAATCGCTTCTTGATGGGTAGTGTGTCGGAAGCAGTTGTCCGCCACGCTCCCTGTTCCGTGGAGATCATTCGGACTCCGGCATAACCGGAAGCCCCTTGAGACTTGAACTGGGCGTTTGTGCGCCGGAGTAGTCGATGCCGATGTAGCGTTCGAACGAGTGGTTCAGCGTCGGCATTCTTGAGTAACTCTTCCGGCCTAACCAATGCTAGGCCCTAAGCGGAGAACGGAACAGCAGTAGAGGCTTGTGGTTGCGGCTCGCCCATTCTCCTTCGCTTGATGTACTGACGATTGTTGACCAAACCCGAATCGATTGAACCGGCTGTTAGGCGGTGTTAGGCTCGCAGAAGTTAGTGGCGCATTGGCCTTCGGGTAACGGAACCGCTCCGCTGAAGGTTTATTCGCGCCGTGTGTGCATAAGTGAGCGCAACAGGAACCAAAGTCGGCCGCCCGGCCTCGATTGAAGCGCAGGCGCTTGCGACGGTGCGCCAGCTATTGACGGAGCTGGGCGGGTCGCGAGGGCTCGAAGAGCTAGCCGTGCGCGGCCCATCGGCGAATCTCGAATTTGAACTCGGCCTCGGCAGCCTCGAACGCGTCGAGCTGATCCTGCGACTTGGGGGCGCGTTCGCCAAGCGCTTGCCCGACCGGGTCGTTGCCGAAGCGAATACAGTTCAAGACCTGATCGACGCCATCCTCGGCGAATCCGGCGTCGGGCAGACCGCTCACGCTGTTGTGCCCGGGGTATCGGCGACTCCCGCATCGGTTTCCAGCGCGCCCGCACAGCGCGCCGAATTCGAAGATCAAATCCGCCAGGCGGGGACACTTACGGAAGTTCTGCGGTTGCGCGGGCGCGGCGAACCCCGCCGGGCGCACATCCATCTCTACCAAGAAAACGAGCAGCTGCGCACGATCACTTTCGGCGAGCTCTACGACCGCGCTTCGGCTGTTGCCGCCGGGCTGCGGCAGCGGGGCCTTGAGCCCGCGGAGACGGTCGCGATCATGCTGCCGACGTGCGCCGAGTTTTTCCACACGTTCGCGGGCATACTGCTCGCGGGCGGAATTCCGGTACCCATTTATCCGCCATTTCGCGCGGACCGCATTTCGGAGTACGCAGCGAGGCAAGGGAACATCTTGCGCAACGCCGAGGCGAGGTTCCTGATCACATTCCGCCAGGCGGAGGGGTTGGCGCGGTTGCTTCGGCCGCGCGTGCCGACGCTCGGCGCAGTCTTAAATGCGCAGCAGATCACAAGCACGGCGGGCGCGCCGGAGCCGGCTGCGAGGTCGGAAGAGTGGCGACCCGTCGAGCACCTGATGCATCGGGCGCGAGAAGAAGACATCGCTTTCCTGCAATAGACCTCGGGATCGACGGGAGATCCGAAAGGCGTCATGCTGACGCACGCGAACCTGCTCGCGAACATCCATTCGATTGTGTCCGGGGTCGATCTGCAGCCGGAGGATGTAGCGGTGAGTTGGCTCCCGCTCTATCACGACATGGGACTGATCGGCGCGTGGTTCGTGCCGCTGGTTTCCGGCATGCCGGTGGTAGTGATGTCGCCGCTCGCGTTTCTGAGCCGGCCGGAGCGTTGGCTCTGGGCGATTCACCGGCATCGCGGAACGATTAGCCCGGCGCCCAATTTTGCCTACGAGCTGTGTGTGAGGAAGATCGCCGACAAGGATTTGCAAGGGCTCGATCTGAGCTGCTGGCGCGCAGCGTTCAATGGAGCCGAACCGGTACGAGCCGACACGATTGAAAAATTCACGGCCCGCTTCGCCGCGTACGGCTTCCGGCGCGAAGCGCTTTTGCCGGTGTACGGGCTGGCTGAGGCGTCGCTCGCCGTGTCGGTGCCAAAGGTAGGGTCGGGATACAAGGTGGACCGCGTGGTTCGCGAGACGTTCGCGTCCGAAGGCCGCGCGGTTCCGGCTGGCCCGGGTGATTCCGCGCCACTCGAATTCGTGAACGCCGGGAGGCCGCTGCCGAACGTCGAAGTGCGGATCGTGACCAGCGATGGCGGCGAGGCCGGCGAGCGCACCGAGGGTCGCCTGTGGTTCCGAAGCCCATCGGCGACATCGGGCTACTATCACAACCCCAGCGCGACACGCGAGCTGATACGCGAGGACGGCTGGCTCGATTCGGGCGACCTCGCTTACTTGGCTGACGGCGAGATTTATATCACCGGCCGCGCGAAAGACGTGATCATTAAGGGCGGGCGGAATCTTTATCCGCACGAAATCGAGGATGTCGCGGGCCGCATTGCGGGAGTACGGCCTGGGTGCGTGGTTGCATTCGGCGTGCCCGACGCACGCAGCGGGACCGAGCGGTTCGTCGTGACAGCGGAAGTCCGCGACATGGCCCGTGCGGAGAGCATCTCGGCTGAAATTAGCCGCGCGGTGGACGTAGCGATTGGGATGCCGCCGGACCAAGTGGCGACTCTGCCACCGCAATCGATACCGAAGACCTCCAGCGGCAAACTACGGCGCAGCGAAACGCGGCGGCTCTACCTGGAGGGAACGCTCGGGAAGAAGCTCGCGCCGCCGTGGGTGCAAGTGGCAAAGCTCGCGGCGCGGAGCGCGCTGCCGCGCAGTTGGGCTTGGCTGAAAGGCGGCGCGAAAACCGGGATCGAACGTTTGTACGGCTTATACGCCGTGAGCGTGTTCGGACTTGTGTTCATACCAAGCTGGGCGGTGATTTGTCTGACGCCGCGGAGGCAGCTGGCCGCTCGCGTGTTGCATGTCGGATCGCGGCTGGCGCTTTTTCTCAGTGGCATCCCCGTGCGTGTCATCGGGGGCGAGGCCCTCGAAGAGGCGCGGAAGACGGGGCCGTGGATCTTCGCGCCGAATCATTCGAGCTATGTGGACATTTTAGTGAACCTGGCGTACCTGCCGCCCAACGTCCGATTTGTCGTCAAAGGGGAGATATTGCGAATGCCTTTCATTCGCACGATCGCGCGGCGGACTGGCCAGCTCGCGTTCGATCGCAACGATCCGCAGGCGCGCGTTCGCCAGGCGGAGGAAGTGAATGCGGCGCTGATGCGCGGTGAATCGGTGGCGGTCTATCCGGAAGGCACATTCACAGCGATGGCGGGCGTCAGGCCGTTTCAACTAGGCGCGTTCAAAGCTGCAGTTGACACGCAACGGCCGATTTGCCCGGTAGCCGTGCGCGGGGCACGCGAAATCCTGCGCGACCACATCTACTTGCCGCGGCCGGGGCGCATCACGCTGAGTCTGGGACCGCTGGTGATGCCGCATCGAGCGGCGGGCCCCGATTGGGCGGAGGTGGTTCGGCTGCGCAACCAAACGCGCCAGATCATTGGCCGCAATTCGGGAGAACCGCTGCTGTAGAAGTGGCTAGCTCGCTGGGGAGTTCTTGATCTCTTCCATGGCGATATGGAAGCTGGCGTTGGCTCCGGTACGCCAGCGCAGATGGCGGTTCGCGTCAGCACTTCCTTCAAGTCACGCTAAATGGGATTTGGACACTGCTGAAGGTTACCCTGAACGTGGCCTGGATTTGGCGTTGTGGGTCGGATAATGGCCGCAGGAATTGAGCGCGATTTTGGTGCAGAAGCTGCTGCTACATCACCAGCGGCAGCAATAGCACGTATTCGGCAGACCCGGCTACGACTTGGTGACTGGCTAGGGCAGTCCGAATGGCACTGGCTTGATCAACGCTCTATTAGCGCCACCAGCAGATTGAAAATAAATATATGGAAGGGGTCCATGAATGCTCTTCTGCTATGGGTTCTCGCGTTCGCGCGGTTGCCCCCAAGCAACCGTGCAGCCGCTCAGCAGGTGATTACACCAGAAAACCACCAAGCCACGGCGACGGCGAAACAGGAAAGGAAGCAGGGCGCTCCGGATATTCTGGCTACCATAACCCGATCGCGCTCAACCAACTCGCGAGGCTACGAAGTTGTGATACGCAATGACGGCAGCGCAACAGCAGAAATTGGTGGCTCCAGTTTTGCCCTTCGTACCGAGCCGTCGCGATCACAACAGTTTCCTCCCGGAACGATCGATGCAAAGGCCCTGCGGCGCCTGCTTACAGAGATTGGGGATGTCAGCAAGATCCCGACTGGAGGCTGCCCGAAATCGGTCTCCTTCGGAACGCGCACTCAGATTACGTATGCGGGCAAGACCAGTGGAGATCTGCAATGCATCCGACAGCAAGCATCGAACGGCGGTCAGGCGCCACTGCAAGCATCGGAAGACTTGGGCAGATTCGTGCAGACAACATTGGATAAATTGAAGATTAACGACAGGCGCATCGGCTCGAACCAGTAGGACCGACGAAGCCATTTAGACTCCCGCCGTCATGCGCCGCCGACGCAGCTATCTTAATGGTGCATGTTCTGAACCCATATGGGATGGCGTGGCTACGCAGAGTCAACGAGAACAATGTCGATCTAAACCGTAACTTTCGGGCAGCGGATGACAACGATGCCATGGATCAGACGGGCGACTACCTGAAATTGGAACAGGTGGGTCCAAATGAGGGATCGGCAGGCAAGTCTGGCAGCATACAGCGCTCCAGGCCCAGGCATGTACGATTGGGAGCTGATCCCTTTTGGTGGCATGGGGCTGCTTCCTGGCATCTTTGCGGACGACGGCTTTTAACCCGCGTCGCAAAAATGGTGGAAGCAGTCCGGCCCAAATTGCAGACAAACGGTACTTGCGGAAATATCCCTCTGTCCTTCCCTCGCTAGCCTTCGCAGTCTCCAGCGCCCTACCCATCATACGCATTCGTTCCCTCGGAGGACATCTCTCGCGCTTCTCCAGCCATTTCAGCGTGTGCCTAGCGCAAGTGCCCTGGCTTCAGCATTCCGCTGAGCCGGTTTGGGGTTCAGCAAGAGATTTTCAGCCGAGCCAAACGCCCTTAGCCACTGTAATTTCCTCGGATTCGTGTTCGCGGATTGAACAGTCCGGTTCAAGTCATTTCTGACCCATGAGCGTAAGTACGTTCCCTATCAATGAGAGTCTTGGTGGGGGGACGTTGGCCTGCGAAGTGCTTTCCTTATGCAGGATTCTCAAAAAGAGAAAAGCAAGACGAAGTTGGAGGACGAGGTGAAAGGGCGAGCGATGGGGTGGAAAAGTGATGTGGAGTGGAAGGGCAGTGATCTGCATCCTGCTCGTGGTGGCCCCTGTAATCGAGGACAAAGGGCAATAACTGGGATGAGATCCCCGCAACACTCCCGACCATTCACAAAGAGCAAGGAAAAGCACGGCGGCTCTTCGTGGTGCGGAAGTGCCGCCCGAGATGAGAGAGCCTTCCGATGAATCGTGCTCAACGTGCCAAGGTCGCGGCGGCGGCCATTGCTCCAGCAACGGTCGCCGGGATCGCGCTCATCAAGTGTGGTTGGTCACAAGCCGCGTGGACGATTGAAATTGTTACCGCGAGTATCTTCTCGTTGTGGATTGTGGCGAGCAGAAGATAATTCTCACCGGCAAAGAGCCACTATCCGAGAACGGGACTTATCTGGAGTTGGGATTGCGCATCCTAGATTCAGAGCGGCGTCGAAATCTCGACCTTCACGGTTTAAGTCCGAAGCAATAGACATAGCTATCCCACGATGTCAAAAAGATATGTCCGTCCGCGACGACCGGCTCGCTAAAGTGAACCCATCCAGAAAGTGTGTCTCCGCTGGAGTAGAGTTCCTTTCCGGTACGAGCATCGAATGCATGCAGTTGCAAGTTGCTGACCGGCTTCGCACGAACGTCGGGAGGAAATTGGACTGTGTTCTCTCCAGTCTGAGTTGCGAACACGACCCCGTTGGCTACCACCGGAGGATCGGGAACTTGTAGCTCGCGGGAACGCCAAACAGGTAGTAATACTGGCTTGGCATCTTTGACTGTGACGCGGAAAGCCATGATGCTGCCGGCCGAGGCTGGACCATTTGTATAGGGAAACTTGGTCGCGTCTTTTGATGGCGGCCCCCACATCGGGACATAAAGCCAACGTTCCCCTTGCGGGTCTCGATAAGTTGCCATAGCTCCCCACACCCCATGCCCCCAAAATTGACCGCTATCATTTCCCCAACGAGGGGAGTGGTACAAGGGTGTCAGGTGTGTTTCAGAGTTGCCCTTTGCCGCACCATGCTCGCCTTCAGCTTTGGGAATACTGAGCAGGTAAACAACAGACTCTTTACCTGCTGCCGCGAGTAAGTTCCACCCCTCAAATGGAAAGGTGACCGGGCTGGCGGAGCCAAAATCCAAGTCATCTCGATTTAGCTTCTGACAATTCTCGGGCGTGAACGAATCAGATAGCTGCAAGGTCTTGAACGTAAGCGCGACTATCGATTGTCCGAATGCGCCCGAACTAGGCGCGTATGGTCCGTCGGCAGTCTGACCATAAACAGCACCGGGCCCCTTTACGATGCCTCCGCGTCCCCACGCACCAGCGGGTCTTCCGGTGCTCGTGGAAAAATGCATCGCCCTCGGATGAAGAGGATCGGCTAAGTCCATCGCCGCGATGTTGGATACAGCGCCACCGCAGCCCCGCGCGACGCTCGTATAGATGACGTGATTGATGAGATTTAAGCTCCAACTTCTCGCGAAGGGCGTAACGAATTCGATGGGAGGAAAGCGTTCTCGTCCGTTTGATATACTGAGAGCGCGAAGTTTGCCATCGCTGGTTATGAAGTAGATAGTCCCGCTCTCTTTGTCGATCACAGGTGTCGAGTTTTGAGTATTCGGACAGAGCCAACTCGCAGGCTGCTTAGGGGAAAGGCTCCCGGCGAAGCTCTTCTGCCAAAGAATCCTGCCGGAGCTTTCATCTAAGGCGAAGATCACATCATCGCTTCCAACGAGGAAGACTACAGTTTTCAAGTCCTGAGTCGTCATTACGTCGCGGACTACAAGAGGAGCCGTAAGTGTTGATAATACGGTGTCGTTGGGAACGGTGCTTAATTTTGTCTTCCATTTCAGTTCCAATCTGGAGACATTCTCCACAGACAGAGTGGTTTCGCCGCGATTCCAACCGCTGCGTTCCTGGTCGTATCCCCAAGTTAACCAATCGACTGGAAACGTACGCTGAGCGTGGCCGACTACCGTGACTACCACCACAGTAGCGATTGCCAGACCGAGCGGTAATTTCATCGTTATCTCTTGGCGCACAAATCGCCGGGTTTCGTGAGCAAGACCACACTATTCCCTTTTCCTAAAGTAATCGTATGAGCGCGACCCCGGCGACCGTTGCTGGCGCGATGGCCGCCGCCGATTGAATCTCGGGTCCGGTCGGCGGGCTCTTTATCCTTTCCCCTGCCTCTTTGTAGGATCGCCACTTTTCTTCCTTTACAGTCATATAGCTGCGGCAGTAGCCTTCCGGCAGTCTCGAACTGTCAGCGATGTGGGTGTTCAGAGGCTGCGTGGGTGATTGAAATCTTTGCGGCCGTGATTTTCGCGCTGTGGGTCTTCAGAGCTAAACCTTAAGCCTTCGACGTAAGCTCTCGAAGGAGTTTTTCAGAGGAATCGTGACGGGAGTGTTCCGAATTCCGGTTACAAGCCGGACTTTTTGGGCGCTGCAGGTCGCACTGGGCGCTTTCCATTAGCAGTCGCAGGCTGCAAGTCCTCCGCGTTAATTTTGGCGTTGTCCCAGGTCAGTAGTAACGGAGATTGTTGATATGCTGTCAGGGTTCCCGTAAACCGAACTTCATCATTCTTCTGCAAATGCTTAGCTTCAGGCTGCGCCACAATATGTACCTCCATATTGGGCATAATCGCCGCATCCATCTCTTTAGTTGCTGCATCAGGATCGGCCGCTACGGGCCGATAAACCTTCAGAGCCACGTCATCGTTGTCGCCGAGAGTAATGTCGAGGACTTTCACCGCGACATCGGGATACTCCGACCCGCAAGTAGCCAGCCACATAACTTTGCCGTGTTCCCCACCGTCCTGAAGCCAACTCAAGAAATTCGCCGTATCATCACGAGCTTTCTGCAATTCATTGGTACTCGGGATCGTCATCGAAGCCGGACGATCTGCGCTAGCACTAGCCAGCGTAATCATCTCGTTCATCTCGTTATCAACCAACTTATCGCAGGCTGGCTGCTGATAATGCAGCAGCTGATTGCTCAGGTACGCACGAACTTGCTCTTCGCCCGGCCCCTTGAGTGCGATCGAACGTGACAGTTCCCAGAATCCGTTCACGGAATCGGGTGGGGCCTCTTGCAAATATACGACAGCGACGCGGAAGTGCGTCACCGCATCATTCGGGTCCAGTGCCAGAGCCGCTTTATAGGAATCGATCGCGGACTTGTAATCCTTCAAGCCGGATTCTGCGATGCCAGCCACTGAATTGAAATAAAGTCCAATACTTTTCTTCTGCGTAGCAAACTGATCGGCGGTAATATTCTGTGACTTCTGCAACTTATTGAGTTCCTGGAGGCCCAGTAGTGATGCATCTTTCGCTTTGGTGTAAGCCTCCTGTGTCTGCAATGTTTTATCGCTGCTGAAGCCCACGAAATACGCCTCGGCCCGCGCGACCAGCGCTGGCAAGCGCATAGCATCAATATTCGGGTCAACATTCTGGAGTACAAGCAGCTTATCGGCATACGCGATCGTCTGCGGATAATCTTTCAAGGCGTAATAAGTAAGGTAGTAATCTCGATAGACGAAAGGCGTGAGCTGATCTGGAGTCGGATACTTGGCGACGAAATCGTCGAGCATCTTGATCTTTGCCTGTGAATCCTTCTCTTCATCCGCTGCCTTGTAGGCGTTGTACTCGGCGAACGTGTAGTTTGGTTTCTGCTGTTGCTGCTGGTCCTGAGGAGCGCTCCATGCGATGTTGCCTGCCATCAAAAATGCAATGATAAGAGAGCCTCTAATCCATTCCCGTTGATTCATCATCGCCTCCGTCGTCACAGTAGACAGAAAGCAATCGGCACAAATCCATTTGCTTCGCTCGGGCCATATTTCAGACCGAGCGCCATCCTACTGCACCGTAGCAAAAAGTTCCCCCTGCGGCGGCTGGTCGGAGAAGGTATGCCACTGGCGGGGTATCGCATACTTCGTTTTTTTCACCAGTTCTAGCGCAGACTGGCTGAGAACTCGGTCAGAAGCCTGCAAAGTTTCGGCTTCGACCACATTTCCGTCAGGTGAGAGGGTCGCGTGTACGATGACAGGTTGGAGCACGCTTGAAGTCGCGGTCGTCGCTCTAAATTGAATGACATATAAGGCAGCGGACGGGCTTGACGGGTTCACACCACCTTTGACCATTTGTTCCGTCGGTGTGAAACCTGCGGGATCAAGAGAACTCGTCTCGGGGTCCTCTACCTTAATCGTGCCGTTCAGGACCACCCTTCCCGCTTCGGAGGCGGTGAATTGATCAGGCACTACGTGATCATGAAAGGGTGCTGAAGCTCCGTAGTCGTACGCCACGTAGATGCCCGGTGCAGCGGAATAGAGTTGCAACTGTTCGGACCGCGGTTCAATGCAGTACTCTTTTTCTGACCAGTCCCTGCCGGGCGCTTCGGTCGCTGAGATTGAAGTCAGAATGCAAGTGAGTGCAATGCCGTGAACTGTAGCGTTCGCGGTTCGGATAGAATCAGTTGTGAAATCGGGCAGAGTTTCCAAATTGCCTAAGACAATCGACTGAACCATTTGAAGGCGAATTGGCATCGGCCCGCGTGACCCTTGGTCGTAAAAACGCCCCGATTCCGGGATAATCCGGGTCAGGGTGAAACCGTCAATATGTCCAGTCCATCGCCGAACCCCCTCTAAGTTTCTTGTTTCTTCCATTTCCCCGATGCCACGATCCTGCATCTGGGCCCCGGCACTGAAGGAAACCTTAACGGTGTAGGGAAATCCCGGTTCAGCGTGAGTGAATGGCGGCTCAAAGATTGGCGCGAAGAACTCCTGGCTGTAGAGGGCGCGCCGCATCAAGGAGATTGCAGCGTAGCGTGCCTCTGGAGTTCTTAGGGTCTTCGGACGGGTCGTTACTGGCTCGAATGGATCGTAAGGGGGTGGCGCCAATTTAGGGGCAATCTGGATTGATGTCGAGGAAGGGCCTCCTCCCGTATTTGCACGGATCACCGGCCGCTGGGGGACTGGTACCGTTATCAGTTCCCCGACATCCATCATGAGTCCTACATTGAGGTAGTTAGCCACAACTTCAGAAGGGATGTACTCGATCCGAGGCGTTGTTTGCCTGGAATCATTAGGGCGAGTTTCCGAATGGCCAGCGACACTCGCTTCGCCAGAAGCAGCGCTATACTGCTGTTCCTCATTTTTGCCAGCTTTTCCTGGAGGCTCCCTATTCCCCTTCGAGATAGGAAAATCCAAGCGTCCAGCTGATAGCTGCGTCGCTTCCTTGTTAGAAAACAAACTCTCCCACACACGCCGGGCGCTCATTCGAGATGCAGGAAGTGCTATCAGGCAAAGACAGGCTGCTATCGTCGCAACAATTGCCCACGCCCAGTTCCACACGCGTGCAGTTCCATTCGCCCTTTCGCGCAACTTAGCAAGGCCGTTTCTTACGTTGGGCTGCCATTCGCTATCAGGAGTGAGCGTGGCCAGACGCTCTTCCACCCAGCGGTCGTTATTTTTGTCCATATCGCTTGATGTACTCCTTTCGGAACCCTCGTTGCGCGCGGCTGAGAAGAGTGCCGACGGAAACCACATTCAGGTCGAGAGCCGATGCCAATTCGTCATAGGTCAGACCATGACTGCGCAAGAGCAACAACTCCGCCTCGCGGGGACGAAGAACGGCCAGTACCAAGCGCACTCTCTCCTGTTCTTCCTCGTTAACGAGGATATCCTCTGGATTCGGAACACTGCCCAATCCAATCCGACTCTCGTAGCGGGCCCGGCGCGTCCGGCGCCGCAGCTCGTCTAAGCCCTTCCGCACCGCAGCCCTATAAATCCATCCTTTCATGTTCTTGCCTTGTGCCTTCGGGGTCCGCCACAACTTCAGGAACACCTCAACGGCAAGCTCTTCCGCGCGTGCAGGGTCTCGCACGACCCTCGCAATCATCCGTGCGACGCGGTCATATTGAGCTAGGAAGACTGTCTCGATGTCGAACGGTGACTCGCCGACCGTCGTCTCGACAGCCGCTTCGCTTGATGAGTTCACAACCATAACAACGCCGCTCGTGAAGAATTTGTGACAGGGCTAATGCATTCGGCCTCTATTAGAGTGAAAAACTCCGGGCGATGATGGATATCCGCCCGCCTTCGTCCCTATAAACTGGACGTTCTCGAAGGACCTTTTCCGAAATCAGGTTTCGAAAGCGTGGGATCGACCTTTTGCCATCTTTGTTGCCGCCAGCAAACCCAGGATACTCCTTAAACCGAGATGTTAGCCCCCCCCTCGGCGGCGGACCATCCCATTAACTGCGACTCGCCACAAAACTCGGTTGCACTTTCGGTCACGCCACTCAGCCGTTCGGAAGAACAATCTCGAAACGGTTAAGCTACAATCTCGGCATGCCGCACACACTTCATTGCAAGAACCGCGCTGCGTGGCGGCTCCCTCCTGCAAAAGCTGCCGAGCGGCTGTCTTCGTATTACCGACTCAACTGTGAATACGGAACTTCACTCATGACGTGCTGGCAAGGCGGGGGAAGCGGTCCGCTTTACGTTTGCGAGGACCATGCAAAAACCTTGGGTCCGAAAGTGATTGCCGCGTCCCTCGACAATGGCAACAAGTAGACCGACCAGCTCCCGAAAAGCAGGTATTTTCAGAATCTGCCCCACGCCGAGATGCCCCGAGCATTTTCAGGCCTCAGTCTGGACCTTGAGAAGACGAAGAGGCCGCCGACCTGGACCCGAGATTCAATCAGCAGTGAAATCCTCAACAGCTTCTGTCATAGCATTGGGGAAACGCCCTATGACGCTTTGGAATGGCGACTGACTTCTCTTCTTGAGCATTCCGCCCGTGCCTAATTACTATGCAATTAAGCTACGGACACTACTGTCTCGATGCGCTCAACCGGGGTGCCTACACACGGACCACACCGACCCTACTACCGACTACGTTGTGAAAAAGAGCGCCCAGGATGCGCGCTCAGATCGTCGTCATGATTTCGCCGCAAGCGTTAAAGTGGTAGACGCAAAGTCGGGTAAACAGATCGTATCAACAACCTCGAACGTGAGTCGTTTCGGTTGCCACGTGCGAACCAGCACGCCGTTTCAGCCACGAACCAGGGTCAAAGTGACAATCAACCACCAGGGCACAACATTCGAGAGCGACGGCGAAGTGGTTTATGCGATACCAGGGGCAGGAATGGGACTTCACTTCGAGAACTCTCAAACCGCTGAAGAGGATGCTATCAAGGATTGGCTTGTGCAGCTCAGCGACGAGGTAATTGAGTGTAGTGCTCCCCTCAAAACTAGACAGTCAGGGCCTCGTTTTTTAGGTCAATTGCAAAGCTCAAGTACGCTTCATGCGGAGTGCGATTTTGAACTCCGCGATGAGGCCGATCGTGATTGTACTCCTCGATCCAACGAGCGATGTTGCCGCGCGCTTCTTCCAAGCTCCGATACTCCGCCGTCCAGACTTCCTCCTCTTTCAAACTGCGATGGAACCTCTCGATGTAGCTGTTGCCTTCAGGGTGGTGATAGGCCGTCCGCCGATGTGTGATGCCGAGCCGCCCCAACGTCTCCAAGAAGCGCGATGAAGTGAATTGCGTCCCATTGTCGGTGGTCAGCGTAACGTTCTCCTCGCGGCTGCCCTCGGGCAGCCGTTCCAGCACAGCCTCCTCCACCGCTACGAGCGCGTCTTCGGTTCGGCAGCGATGCGAGAGATTCCAGCCCACGATCTCCCGCGTGCAACAGTCGATTACGCTAACCAGATAGGCCCAACCCACCGCTGGTCCAGCCCAGATCTTGGTCATGTCCGTCTGCCAGATCTGGTTCGGTCGACTCACTTCCACGCGGCCCCATTCTTTCCTGCGACGAGCACGGAGACGGCGAGGCCTCACCAGCAACCCGCGTTCCCGCATCACTCGCAGTACGCGCTTGCGATTCACCACCAGGCCCTCTTTCCGCCGCAACCACCACGCCACCCGCCGATAGCCATAGGCCAACTTTTCCCCACATGCCACCACGATCTGCTCGTCGTAGGTTCGGTCGGCCCGGCTCCCTCGCGGCTTCTTCCGGTAGTACAAGCTCGCCCGGCTGATGGCTAACGTCGTTGCCACCAGCGCGGCGGTGTAGCCCTGGGTCACCATCTCTCGCGCCTGGGAGTGAACGGCACTACAGCTCACTCCCCCACGACGTTTTTTAGGATTTCAATCTCTAGAGATTTCCGTCCCAGCGTCCGTTCCAACTGCCGGATGCGCTGGTCCTTCTCGGTTTCGCCCGCGGCAGCGCTTTTCCCCCCAAGCGCTGCCTTTGCTCCCGCCTCGGCTTCGTCTCTCCATCGATACAACAGTGATGGTGAAATGCCATGTCGCCGGCACGTCTCCGAAACGTTCCCGCTCTTGATGCCTTCCTGTACGATCTGCCACTTCTCTTCGGGGGATCGATCTACGCGTGGTCTCCTGCCCATGGTGCCTCCTGTTTTGGAGGCCCTGATTCTACCTAGGTAGGCTGTCCAGTTTTAGCGGGGAGCACTACAGAGCGACTACGGGAAAGAGTTTCATTCAAGAAGCGAAAGATGTTTCTGATCCTTGGTATCGTCGCGTTAGTTGCAACCGCAGCAGGCCTATCGATATTGTTAGGCTTGCTGCGATAACGATCCAAGCATCAGTGCTCAAGCAAATTGGGAACTAAGGCGTGCGATTCGCACGAGAGAAGGCATTCACGGACTAGAAATAGGCGGTAACTTTTGGGCTGCCGCTAACTCCGTAAGGCAGGCTTCAAGATTTCTCTTATCGTTTGAGTCAATCTCAGTAAACTCAATTCCGAGACCGCGGTTGCTTTGGTCTCTGACACAATTTACAACGCGACCCAGTGCGGAAAAGTAAGTTCCAGAATGGGTAATCTTGAGAGCGACTCTGGCGGCCTCCTTGATGGGCATCTCGGTTTTCACAAGACACCCATATAGGCTCAGTGCCCGAACCAACGCTACTTTCATTCGTCCAGATTCAAGATCAGTCAGTTCGGCGACGCCACCAAGATAGTATCGAGGTGCCCGACGTTTGCCGTGGATTTGAGTTTCCGACATCATCACATTCCAGTTTTAATCATGGAGTGGAGACTCTTAGATTGAGGTATGGCTGCCAGAAAGAAAGGCCGGAACCTTCTGCTCCGGCCCGGCACAGCGCGGCGGATTCAGCGCCTCATCGCCAGCTTTGCCATTTTCGTTCGTGCTCAACGCCATAACGCGGTGGACTCTACGCCCCCAAAATAAGGCCGAGTAGCCTCGCGGCTCCGGACGTATTCGGCGCATATGCGACACGTCGCTGCCCATTCTTCGGTCTGCATTCTGCCAATAAAGTCCCTACCCGCCACCACCCGTTCGCCGTTGTTCAGCTTGTCCGCAATATGTCTGCATGCGTGGGTCGCGCCGTCAACTTGCGCCCTCTGCTCCGTTGGCAGTTGGACAATCTGCACCTTTACAAGAGCCAGCATCGTCTCGCCTCCTCCAGCCATTTTCCGATAGCCGCGCCGGAGGGCCAGCGCCGAGGTATTCGCCAGTGTCCGGCTGGCTATTGGCAAATCAGCGGCAACAAAAAGGCCGGGTATCTTGCGGCCCCGCCCCGCCCCGATACTGTATGTGAGAAATTGACAGTTAAACTATCGAAGCCTTACATCGAAGCTAGGGAAATGCGCAAAACCGAAGTCAGACGCATAGTGAAATCGACTTGGAGTTGTGATTCTTGTGGGAAAATCTTGTCTGTCCATGTATCACGTCACTAATGAGATTTTTAAGCAAGCGGGTTACACAAAACATTTTGAAGACAACGAAACATGGTCTCTCATAGGCCTTCCATGCATTTCTTGTCTTGAGCAAAAGTTGGAGCGGACGTTGGAGGCTTCCGATTTCAGTAATGCTCCAATTAATGCGTGGGTTCTTCGAGAAAGAGGTTGGACGAGGGGGCACAGTGGCTTGAAGTCTTGAATGCCCTACATAATTCTTTTTCTTGCCGTATGCCCGTATGGACAAGCCGACCTTGTTCAGAGGTATTTCCTCAAGCTGTAGAATCCTGTGCGTTTTGTCATTTGGCAGTTTCCTCCTGTAGGGCGGCGATTCTATCCCAACAATCAAAGGGGCGGAAACGTGGCCCCGGTCCGGAACACAAGGGATCAATCTACATTTTTGGCGTTCAAACGAGATGTGCTTTAGGATCGGGGTTGGAGGTGCGGAAGTGAAAAGTGCGGAGATGAAAACCACAACTCCCATAACGTTGCGGGAAGCTTTTGACGAAGCCTACGTGAGTTCCCACTGCGGAACGGTGAAAACTCTTCGAGCGATTGCTGACCTCATGGCCTGGTCAACCGACGAAGGAAATGAAGCTCCAGACGGTTTCTTAATCTACGGTCTTTCGCGAGCCATTGACAAATGTGCTGATGAGCTTTCCACGGCGCGGGTTTTCCCTGTCACGGAGCGACGGTCTGAAGGATGACGATTTAACGATTGGCCATGTCGATTCGGGCACGGGTTCAGGAGCGCCGATTTTCCTGAGATTCTTGGTGGGCTCCTACCGCGCTGCTTCCCCGTGACTGCTAGCGACATACGTGCGCCTAGAGACGTTTCACTGTCGCAGCCAATTCAGTTGCAGCGGCAGATTTGCAAACAAATCCATCTGACAGCATCTGAGTTGCTGCCGCAGCTATATACAGTGATGCGGGAGACATTCACGGGCTAGGAACGGGCGGTAATTTGTGGGCTGCCGCCAACTCCGTAAGGCAGGCCTCAAGATTTCTCTTATCGTTTGCGTCAATTTCAGTAAACTCAACTCCGACACCGCCGCTGGTTTGGTCTCGAACACAATCCACAACGCGACCCCGTGCGGAAAAGTAAGTTCCAGAATGTGTAATCGTGAGAGCAACTCTAGCGGCTTCCTTGAAGGGCGCGTCCGTCTTCACAAGACACCCGTATAGGCTCAGTGCGCGAACTAGGGCTACTTTCATTCGTCCAGAGTCAAGATCAGTCAGTTCTACGACGCCACCGAGATAGTATCGAGGTGCCCGACGTTTGCCGTGAATTTGAGTTTCCGACATCATCACATTCCCGTTTTAATCATGGAGTGGCGAATTCTAGATTGAGGTATGGCTGCCAGAAACAAAGGCCGGAACCTTCTGCTCCAGCTCAGCACAGCGACGCAATTCACTCTCCGGCGCGTGCCGTCTTGACTAATATGGCCACACAAGTCACGCACCCTTCGCCGAATTCCTCGATCAAGTAGGCCTCTCCGGGTTGCACAATCTGCCGCGCAGAGTATTCCGCCGCCGCTCGTGTACTCCACATTTCCCAATCCAGCGTGCCACCGCCACCCTGCCAGCGGATGTGGTAATGGAATGTCTGATGTTTGCGGTCCATAGGGGCCTCCTTAAAGCGCCTCATGTCCCGCACACTTCCCGGAAAGAGATTTCGGGGCAGATATTTAGTATGGCAGGAGGGTAGAGAAAGTAAATGGTACGAATCGTGGCGTTTGAATGGGTAATCTGGGAGGAGAGGTACGGGCTGAGGTCCAGGGCTAAGGCATTGCGATTATCCCAGCGAAGCTGAGCAATTAAGCTCCCGGATTATTGTCGTGCCGCCCGGATGCGTGCAAGGATTATGGCCCGTGTCATCGCCAGATTCTTTTTCTTCGCGTGCGTCAACAAACACCGGTCCGGCCAATCTAACTGACGCAGTTTTAATTCGTCCGTGAACACCACAAAGGCAGCGCAGTGGCCGCAAATGCTGGGCTCGCCCGGCTTCGGCTGAGTCGATCTATTGAGGGACCAACGCAACGAGTGTCCGCACTCCGGGCACTGCCAACGGGAGGTGCTTTGTAGGGGCATCGCGGTAAGGGCACCGTGAGCCTTAGGGGTTGGCCCTCGCCTTGCAGCAAAGGGCCGTCACGGTGCCCAATGAGCGGGTATTTATCGCAATAGGGGCTCGGGCGTCAAGATCGGGACGAAACGATCTGCCCCGTGGTTTGCTTCCGGTCCCAGAATTTACAATGGCTCGTCTGGGATCATTCCGCCATCCCTCTGCGAATCTAGTTACCAAGGTCTACTTTTAACTGCCGGCACGGATCACCGTGACCACGCTTCAGCAACTGTTACAAAGTGTGGCAGACAACACCGAAACTAAGGATTTCAAGGGACTATCCCACATTTGAGCGCCTACCTGATCAGAAAGGACCTTACGGTCCTATTTCGCCTGAAGTGACTTGATATAGTTGGTCAGATTGGCAATCCGCAATGTGACTTGAGTCTCATCCAATCGGCCCCTCACTCGAAAATCCGTTCCCCAGATGGGCATCTCAGCCGGCCCATGCGTGGGCATTACGACGCCATTCTGCAGCACGCTCGAGACATAAGCGTCCGGGAATTTGCCGCCGTTACGCCGGGCTAGCGTGGTTAGGTCGGGCGGTGCTCTGAATGGGTAAGGCGCAGGGCCACTTCCCTTCAAATCATTTCCGTGGCAGACGGCGCAATGTTGCCTGTACAATTCAGCACCGGACGGGGTATTTGAAGCTGTGACCGTCTGTATTGATTCCAGGTACTTCACGAGATTCTCCAACCTCACGTTTCCCCAGTCCACATCCTCCTCGATCTGATGAAAGATAGGTCCCCAGATGGGCATCTCCCGAGAACCATGCGACGCCAAAACTTCGTCGCCCATAATGGTTCTCCGCACACGTGCGGATGGAAACTGCCCTCCATTGTTCTTCGCCAACACGGTCAAATCGGGCACTTTCGACTTCAACGCTGATGCCAGCGGTCCGCCGCCCTTGGCTTCCTCACCATGGCAAGCAGCACAATGAGCGCGAAACAAGTCTGGGCCTTTCACCGAATAAACTAGTTGCTGGAGTCGCTCTAGTTGCTCTTGTGTCTTAGGAGCTGTCTGAGCCGTTGCGTCCATGCTGGCAGATACGAAGCAAATGAGTGCAAAGCCCACCAAAAGCCGTGATTCTGTACGGATTCCTCGCTTTATCACCCCATGGCAATTCCTCCTGCTACTCCGGCACCTCTCAACATTCTCGCGTTCATTGGCCCCCTCCTAGAGTTTGAACGGTGGAGAGTTCCGGGTAGCGGAGTTTGAGCAATACCCCGTGTTCCTCTTCATATATGAGAGTAAAGACATGAGAGCAGTGTTCACAGAGCCAATGATGGCGCACGCCGTGGTGGCTAGTCCCGGAATCCTGGTCGGGCTGAAACCGGAAAAACTTTCCGCCGCCGAGCCAATGAAAAGCAGTCGGACACGCTGGGTTGGCACATTTTGGATGGAGCTTCTGATAGAGAGGCACTCCCGTCCTCACTTCGCCGCTGGGTAACGGGTGTTGGTTTTCATGCTGAAGATCAGCCTTTCTTTCGTCCTCCAACCGCCCAATGGTGGCCCGCAGCCACTTGCCGACTATTTTTTCCAGCTCTTGTTGATCGCAATATCGGTAGAGAGAATCCAGGGTCTCCCCTGACGCGTCGAGGGGGATATGCCGACAGGGGAATTTCTCAGAACGGTGCTCGGGTGGCACCAACTGCATCAGAACGCAATCGGTGCAGGGGCTAGGATGTTCTCTGCAATCGTAATTGAAGCAGCCGTAATTGAAGCAGCTTGGTGAGTCTTCGAAAATAAAGTGGGGTCTCCACGATTTCCGTGTCGAATCCCGATACCCGCCTTTTTCGAGGAAATCAAGTTCCACTCTTAAGACTTCCAACAGATCTCGTTCATCTTTGCGCATAGCGACGCCACCAAAGCCAGACCCAATCTGGCTCAGGCGGGATACAGTTTGCCGTGACACCTGTCACGGGGCTGAATGACGCATATCACAGCGGTCAAGCCGCGAACCTAAGCATTAGAAGGCCGCCAGACCCGGACCCGAGATTTAATCGGCGGCCATCGCTCCGGCAACGGTTGCCGGGTCGCGCTTATACGGTGTGGGTGCTCACAAACAGGCGAAAATGGATCACGCTCGAACGGGGTTCCTTCGGACGATTACGATAAACGCCCCACCCGGAGGGTGACGAACAAAAGGAAACCCTGGACGAGATTTGCGAGCCTTACACGTATGCCATGAGCATTCAATGGACAGTCCACTTTGCCTGCGGCCCACCGGCATAGCCGGACGAAACCACCTCTAGGATTTTCAGGGGATCGTTCTTATCCACCAGCGCGGAGATGCCAAAGACATTACAGCGAAGAAGGTCCACACGCGGCGGCAGGGAGTCCTCCATGACAACAATCCACGGCTGAACAGCCATCCGCTCGACGTGGCGGAGGAAATAGCCAATGTGCATATCCGCCAGATAGCTGGCCGTTAACAGGACGTCAAATTCAACAGATCGTAGCAACCCCAGGGCCTCCTGGCCGCTCCAAGTTGTCCAGGTCTTATGTCCCTTTGTTTCGAAAGCATCCTTCAACGCCCAGAGAACCCGATCATCGTTGTCTACAATCAAGATCGTCTTTCGATTGTCGCCGACCATATCTCATTCCCTCGAAAGTGAATAGGGCCATGAAGGCAGGAATTGTGAGATCGGCGCTTATCGCATCATCGTCCAGGCTGCCCCGCTTGCGAGGAGCGACAACACCCAAAAAACGGCCAATACTCTTACTGGTGTGCCTAGGTGCAACTCGCCGTCCTCAGTCGCAACTCCGTAAATCAGAAGCATGAAGATCAGCACGCCAGACAGCAGAATCGAAACTACTAACAGGTACATGAATGGCATCGATTATCCCCTCTCTCGGGCACGCAATGTTCTGCTCAATTGGAAGTTTATTTCTGTGATTCGTGGCACCTCTGGTCGTGCGCCAAGTCACACGAGGATTTTGCCCTCTGGTCTTCTTTTTCCGGGCCGAACCATCGGGCAAGGAGATGTCGGAAGCAGTCCTGCTACTGCACCGGCCCGCTTCAGCTAGAAACGGTGTTCTCGGCAACTGCGAATTCGGGAGGCCCACCACCCGGTTCGGCCAGTGGCGCTCAATCTACACATCATGGTTCTTTTCCATGATCCGCGCTGACATCGAAAACATGGCACAAGGATTTCTGGCTAATGAACGCTGGGAGAACTCACGACTGGCAATCCTTACCTATGACCGATTCGCGTGAAGACGATTGCCCATGGATTATCGCAAACAGAAAAATTTCAGAAGGAATGCATTAATTTTGGCATTTGTTCTTCTTTTCATCGCCTCACTCGCCATCCTTTCCCGACTTCCCTAGGTTCTTGAAGGGTATGGCATGGAGCGGGTCAATCGTTGCTTCAGTCTGGCTGGCTCCGCCGCAAGAGAACAACAGTAAGCTGTGTCAAACGACTATGCCCGGTTTTCAGGCGTGGGCTGGAGGCCGATCAATTTCCAGCCACAATGTCCACAGGTAAACTGGTCCCCGGGGCTTTTCCTTGGTAGCTATCTGACCGCACCGCGGGCACTTCATCGTGCACATAATTCACCTCCAGGTACACTTTCCTGGGAGCAAGTCTTATGCCAGCCTTTAGAAGCTGGATGAATTCGAATGCTTACTGAATCTAATTGAGTTAGCTGTTGCAGTTTAGGGTGGTCGAGGCTATATCCCTATCTATTATTTTGTGCCCTTGTGCACCGCGTTTACAGATGTCTGCCTGACGGACAGTCGCCTTTAGGCTGATCACGTGACAAAATCCTGATCTGCCATGAGCCGATCCGCACAGTTTCCGCAGATCAACGTGGTGTTGGCTAGTAATGGCTCTTCCTCAAGCTCAGCGCAGGCCTTTGCGGACGCTTGAACATCAAAACAGCTAGGAGCGCCCCAAGTTATGAGTCGGATGAAGGTGAGCACACAACTGAAAGAATCATGTCCAAGTCGAGTGCCTTGGATACATTCAAGAAGGTGACGACCTGGGATGGAATGATGTCGATCAAGGTATGAGAGTTCAGATACGACCACAGTTCCGTCTCGCTCATCTGTCCAAGGTCGGTTTTGATTCCCGTATAGCTCTGCTCGACGGCAAATGCGTCCGGCGATAGTCGTTGAATCGACAACGATGCGATGGTGACAAACATCAAGTTGTCGCCGTCAGTCAGGAACCGGCGACCGCAGGCACATGAAACTGATAGCGAGCTAAACGTGCTCGGACGAACGACCCGCTGGCCTGCATAGTCGGTAGCCGGAAGCCTCGGAAACAAGCAGCACGTTCCACAGCGTGGGCACTTCCCAACCCACGCCCCTAGGATCGACGCCGTTGTCGCTTGATTCCTCATATATACAGTGTACCAACGGGATGTTCGGAAACCACGATTAGGTGCGGATCGGCTCCTCCTGAAACAGCCCCTAGGTGATCCTCGTCACTGATAACCCTGTCTCACATGATCTAGTTTTAAGCGTCCCCGCGTAGGAGATTTCAATGCCACGCGGCAAGGAAGAGAAGCTCTATGAGGAGCTTCTCCATTTGGTTCAAGAGCATTTGAAGGCTAGTGGAGCGAAACTGGGGACTTTGACCAAAACGGAACGAAAACAATATGGCCATCGCACGCAGAAGATCAAAGACTTGCTAAGGCATCTTTTGCCCGGCAAAGGCGGGAAGTGAAGCCGCCCTGATGGCGGGCTACAGCTTTCTGAGATGATGGTTGACTTGTAGCACGCTTACAACCTTGGACCTCTCAACTTAGATGTGTAGGCCGGCATGTGTGATCGGCGTCACTGCGTTGCTTCAGGATGCCGAATACATTGCGCGATGGCTTGGGTGAAGAAAATCTGAGTCACCGCCAAACAAATACTTTACGAGGAGTTTATACCATGAGCGAAAAATCGGTAGGGGCGCAGCACGCAATGGCACGCAAGACCGATGCGCAATTGCAGCAAGACGTGATGAATGAGCTCAAGTGGGAGCCGACCATCCATGCAACGGAGATTGGTGTTGGTGTCAAGGATGGAGTGGTGACGCTTTCCGGCAATGTTGACAGCTACCCCAAGAAGTGGGCTGCCGAGGATGCTGTCAAGCGGGTTGCAGGCGTCAAGGCAGTAGCTGAGGAGATCAAAGTCAAGCTGGCTAGCACTTACAGGCGCTCCGACGAAGATATTGCCCGAACGGCGTCAAACATTCTCCAGTGGAATTTGTGGGTGCCGCATGACCGCGTCAAGGTGATGGTGCAGGACGGTCAAGTCACTCTGAGTGGCGATGTGGATTGGTATCACGAAAAAATGAGTGCGGAGAATGCCGTCCGCGGCTTGTTAGGGGTATGCGGCGTGACCAACTTGATCACTATCAAACCGCCGGTGCCGATGGTGAAAGCGGTCGAGGTCAAGAACAAAATCGAGGACGCACTTAGGCGCAATGCCAGATTGCTTCGAGATGCCGACAAGATTCAGGTGGACGTTTCAGGTAGCAAGGTGATTCTCCGTGGCAGCGTAGGCTCCTGGGCAGACCATGATGAAGCCGGACGCGCTGCTTGGTCAGCTCCCGGCGTGTCTGAAGTCGAGAACAAGATCGCGGTTGTGTTCTAGGAGTCCGTCCGAAAGTTTCGCCATCTAAATGTTTGAAACTGGTTCACCCCGGGCATTCCGGTTCAAAGTAAAGGGCCGTCACGGTGCCCAATGAGCGAGTATCTATCGCAATAGGGGCTCAGGCGTCATAAAAAGGTTTGAAAGCCAGGGAAAAGGAGGATCACTCCACCGGGCTTAGAACAGAGATACGGTAGCAGAGGGTTTCCAAATTGCACCGCTCAAGCGGTGCCACAACGCCTGCGACGCTGATTACACGTTGCGACGCTAAACCAAAAGGCACAAATGGGGGAACTGCCAAGTTCCCCCATTTCCATATCTTCGCAGACCATAAGCCAGAAGCCGGAATCGTCGCCGAGATCGGGACGGGCCTTATGTCATGGGCGCGGGGCAAAGCTTCACTCTGGAACTCCACTAGAAGCCTTCGAACAGCCATTCTATTGCGCTAAGGACAGCCAAAGCAGAGTCCATAGCAGCCGCTGCTGGGAGCTTGGCTTCGCCCTCGTGAAGCAACTCGTTTCTCATTCCTCTTAGCTCCAGCATTCGCTGCTTATAAATTTCGAGACCGCGCCGCTCAAAGTCATTTGCCTTGTCAACCCAGTCGTAGAAGAGTGGACCTCCTCTGGCCCTCGTAGCGAGTTGTTCGAGCGTTGGAATATTTTCCCTTTTCGAGGCCGCAACGCAGCGGGAGTCTCGTTTCGACACCACGGTAGCCACGTAATAACGCAATGCCGTTTCCCATGCGGCGCAGGCCATGATTATTCCCCGAGGCGGGTCATGCTCGGCGAAGTAGATGGCGTCCAGTGCTAACCGCGTATACACGGGAACGAGAGTTCCTTCGGCGAGCCGCTTGACTGCGGCTGCCCATCTGTCATCGGTGATTTCGATTGCCCAAAGACCTTTGCTCATCTGCAGGCGTTCGAGACATGTGCCCTCATAAATCCATTCGGATTCGCAACCCCTCACCAGCGGATTTGACTGGATATTTTCTGACGGCACGACCGGGTACATGAAAACCCTATTATCCCGGCGCAGCCCGGCCTCTCGAATGGCCTCAAACAGTTGCCAAAATGCTCTTGCGGCATCATGATTTATTCGCAAGCGGTCGGCATTCTCAGGCGAGACGTCCGTTCCCACCTCGTCGGTACACTCCCTCTCAACGCGCAAGGTCATTTGCGCGAATCCTTCAAGCGCTGGTTGAGCAGGCTGCGGAACGTCCCGCGGTGGTTCGAGTCGAACGGTATTGCCGGTGTCTCGAAATTGAATAATTGCAGGGCTTTGGGAGGCGTACATGGGAAGCAGTGGGTAGGCAAGACGGAGTCTGAAGATGACTTCCAGCTTTCCCATATCAAAGCGCCAAAGGAAAGCAAACTCTATCGCCCGTTGAAGAACGTGTCAAAAATCAATGTATTTGCTAGTGTCGTGACTTCAATCTAGCGCATAAGGTCTGACTGCTCTGCGGTGTAGTGCTCCCCGCTAAAACTGGACAGCCTACCTAGGTAGAATCAGGGCCTCCAAAAGAGGAGGCACCATGGGCAGGAGACCACGCGTAGATCGATCCCCCGAAGAGAAGTGGCAGATCGTACAGGAAGGAATCAAGAGCGGGAACGTTTCGGAGACGTGCCGGCGACATGGCATTTCACCATCACTGTTGTATCGATGGAGAGACGAAGCGGAGGCGGGAGCAAAGGCAGCGCTTGGGGGGAAAAGCGCTGCCTCGGGCGACGCCGAGAATCTCCATAACATCGCCGGTGGGCGTTCCAAACGGCAAAGGAAGGCCTTTGGAACCACCGCACTGCAAGTGTTTGATTGCGCCGAGACAGGACTCAACAAGGGACAGCACAGCGGGCGTTTCACAGGTTGCCCCAAAACCCTATCTTGCCCAAAAACCTCGCCGCGCGCGATCACCTAACAGCCCTTTGAATTGGCTGCCCAAAAGTAACGGCCTGGCTTGCCCAACTAGAGTTGTTTTTGGCGAACTAAGTGCCCTGTGTGTTGTACGGGGCAGAAGTCAGCCCGGCTGTGGATGCACAGTTCAGAGCGAAGTGAAACACCGGAGTGTAACGCCATGTCCAAAGGATCTGTTTACGTCGTGGACTCGGTGGGGCCAGGTTATGTTCAACAGGCGTTCCACGATGTGCCTACGCGGGCGAGGGACCGCATCTACTTTGGATCATGTAAGAGGCTGATCTGGCAACGATAAACCACCCGGCTGTCGCTTCCTCTAATGCTGCCGAGTCGGCTCAAGCTCGAAGCTTTCGCAAAGCAGGAGGAGGACAGAGGAAGTGTACGTTTCATGAACGCGTTCCGAGTGAAACGGTGAAGTGAAACGTAGAGCCACGCCCAACTTTGCTTTCAACCCAAATTTGTCCGTCCATCATATCAACCAAGCGTTTTGACACAGTCAGGCCGAGCCCTGTGCCCCCAAACCTGCGCGTGACCGATGAGTCCGCCTGAAAGAATGCATCGAAGATCAGCCGTTGTTTTTCTGGAGGAATTCCGATCCCGGTATCTCGGACAATGAAATGAAAGATAGCAGAGTTATTACTTTCCTTTCCCTGTTGTACTTCCACAAGAATTTCTCCTTGCTCTGTAAACTTCACAGCATTACCCACCAAATTACCAAGGATCTGTCGCAGCCGAATGGGGTCACCTACTACCTGACGCGGCACACTGGTGTGTACCTTCAAAACGAGCTTAAGGCCTTTGCCGCGAGCCTTGATTGCAAACTCCTTTGTCGCCTCCTCCAAGAATGCTGGCAAATCGAATGCGAGTTGATCTAATTGCAATTTGCCGGTTTCCATTTGTGAATAGTCCAGAATGCCGCTGATTATCGACAGCAGCGAATCAGCCGACGTTTTTGCCATTTGGACGTATTCGACCTGCTCTTGGGTCAGGTCCGTGTGGAGCAGTAGATCGGTCATTCCGATGAACCCGTTCATTGGCGTTCGGAGCTCGTGACTCATATTTGCTAGGAATTCGCTCTTTGCCCGGTTGGCAGCTTCTGCGGTTGCTCTCGCCGATTCTGTTTCTTCGAGCATTTTTTTGCGGTCGGTAATGTCTTCAGCAATACCCACAATACGGCACAGCTTGCCTTGCGAATCCTCAACCGGAAAGCTGCGTGCGTGAATCCAACGAACCGAACCATCTGGTCGATGCAATCGGTACTCCATTGCGGTTGGGACGCCGCGCAAAGATTGCTCAAGAACGGTTTGAGCGTAATCACGATCTTCTGGATGGACGAGGCCGACCCAAGCATCAAAGCGCTCGTAAAGTTCCTGACGGCCCCCCCCGGTGACTTCCTCGTAGGCCGAGCCGATGAAAGCCATCCTCGGCGGATCTGGCGTCATGACAAAAATGATTTCCCGGATGTTATCCGCCAGCTGGCGAAACATCTCTGCAGTTTCCCGCAGGGCGTACTCCGCTCTCTTGCGCTCGGTGATGTCGACAAAAGTTACGACGGCTCCCATCAGGACGTTGTTCTGACGTATGGGATAAGACCAGTACTCAACAGGGAAGCTCGAGCCATCGGCGCGCCAGAAGACTTCGTCGTCCGAGTGGCTGCCCTCGCCTTGCCGAAAAGCGAAGTAGATGCGGCACTCATGGTTTGGATAGGACGATCCATCCGGGCGACTATGATGAATCAACGCGTGCATGTCCTTTCCGTGGAGCTGAACCGGGTCGTTATAGCCTAGCAATCGCAGACATGCAGGATTGCAGAAAGTGCAGTTACCGGCCATGTCTATCGCATAAATGGCTTCACCGGCTGACTCCAGCAAAAGTCTTTCCAGTTCTGTGCTCTCAATCCACGCTTTGGCTGGGGCGGGCATCCTGAGTCTTTTTTCCATTACTCAGTTTTCCTCTTCTGGTTCATGCTGCGTTGGTATGGGAGCGGTGCCGTACTCTTTGAGCTTGCGGTATAGGGTGGTTTTGCCAATGTCCAAGAGGCGTGCGGCGGCGAGTTTATCTCCTCCGGTCTCCCTCAGAGCGCGCAGGATTGCGCGCCGCTCGATTTCCGGTAAAGGGACGAGTTCAGTAAGATCGGGAAGGCTCCCGGCCGAGGCGCCATTGGGAACGGAAGCCAGGTCATCTACCCCCAGAACACTCGCAGAACTTAAAGCCACAGCGCATTCGATAGCGTTTTCCAGTTCGCGGACATTGCCTGGCCAATCGTAGTTCATCAATTGCCGCAATGCGTCATCCGAGATCGCTCGGACTGGTCGCAGGCGATCAGAAATCTTCTTGAGGAAATAGGCGACAAGTAGTGGGATATCGAGCTTTCGCTCACGCAGCGCAGGCACTCTGATTTGTATGACGTTCAATCGGAAATACAGATCCTGACGGAACGTCCCCGCGCGCACTCCCGCTTCGAGGTCTCGATTTGTAGCCGCGATTACTCGCACGTCAATTGGAGTTCGCTTCGTGGAGCCCACAGGCCTTATCTCTTTTTCTTGCAGAACCCTTAACAATTTGGCTTGCAAGATGATCGGGAGCTCGCCGATTTCATCTAGGAAGATGGTTCCCTCATGAGCAGCCTGGAGAAGGCCCCCCTGCGAGTAGACCGCACCTGTGAAGGCACCTTTGACATGCCCGAACAACTCGGACTCGACTAGCGTGGGGGTCAGTGCTGAACAATCGACAGGTACAAACACCTTCTCACGGCGTAAACCCGCGAGGTGAAGGTAGCGTGCTACCAGTTCCTTCCCGGTGCCGGTCTCTCCCAGTAGCAGAACGGGAGCAGTGCTCTGACCAGCCTTTGCAATCATTTGATAGAGACCGCGCATCGGTGCGGATTCACCTATCATTCCGCCAAAGGCAGTCCGGTCCGGTAACGCCGGGCCAGGAAGGGTCGCGTCGTCGCGCATTGACTTCCTCCCAGTCTCTCTATTTGCTTAAGTCTGGCGGGATCTTCGACAGAACACTGATGTGAGCGCAATTCCGTAGAACACGTACCATGCTTCACTCCGGAACTTTCGCGGCGATCCCTGTTCGTCAAGAAGAAAACACTTTCCTAACTAGAGTTTCTGTACATTACAGTGACTTGCGTACGTATAGTTGCGGGTGTACACTTTCGGCCACAATCCAAGGTAGATCGTCCCCCCGGGCCTGGGCCAGCAACTGCTGTCAGCCGATTCGATGGGCTTTTCAGCCCAAAATCGGCAGGTGCACAATTGGGGCAAGCTGGTACAACCCTCGCGGGTCACTACGACTATCGTCTGATCGGGCTTTCCGTTCTCCTCGCGATTTCGGCTTCCTACGTGTCTTTCGGTCTGGCCGCGTGCGTGACAGCGGCTAGCGGACGGGCTCGCCGCGCTTGGTTGACCGGTGGGGCGAGTTCGATGGGTATCGGTATCTGGTCAATGCATTTTGTGGGGATGTCCGCCTTCGCGCTGCCAATTCCGGTTCTCTATGACCTTCCCACCGTTTTCCTGTCTCTTTTGTCTGCGATATTCGCCTCTGCTGTCGCCTTGTACGCAGTAAGCCGAGAAAAACTTGGCAGACGCGAGGCGATCATTGGCGGCTTCGTGATGGGTGGGGGAATTGCAGCAGCGCATTATGTCGCTATGGACGCCATGCGGATCCATGCGACATGTACTTACAACTCTGTACTCGTGGGCCTATCAGTCGTTATAGCCGTGATCGCTTCATTGGCGGCGCTTACGTTTGCCTTTGACTTTCATCACGAACCTAAGCGGACCCTCTTTGCGGCGCTAACGAGTGCGGTAATCATGGGCACCAGCATCGCGTCAATGCACTTGGTAGCTATGACCGCGGTCACGTTTAAGACCTCCAACTTGATTGGAAATACTCGGTTCGCGGTCACCGTCACGCGGTTGGGCATGGCTGGCGTCGCGGCTGTGGCCCTGACGACAATGGGGTTCACACTATTCACGACCTCGAGGGCGGAAAGCCATTCTACGCAGCAGGAACGGCCCATCGGCGCCCTGACTGCGCGTGAGGTTGAAATCGTCCGGCTCCTCGCCGAGGGGAAGGTCAACAAAGAAATCGCTGCAATGCTGGGAATCAGCGTCCGGACGGTGGAGACGCACCGCGCCAGAATCATGCTCAAGCTTGGTCTGCATTCGCTTGCCGAACTCATTCACTATGCGATTCGTAACAGCATAGTTTCCATCAGGGACCTGTGATGGTGGAGCGCTAGAACTGTCGAAGACAGTGCACCTCACATCGTTCCCCAGCTCGAATGGCTCTTCTGGGGCCTCAGGGGTCACCCAAATCCGGCCATTGAGGGTCAGCTGAAAACCGGCCATAGCAAAGCCCGGGACATTGACTCCGACGGGAGCGTTATAGCCTCCCTCGGCATGAGCAATGTCTTGAGCGAGGAAAAGAAGCAACAAGTCATCGCACTGGGGAAGCTCGGATGCCCTTTACGGCGCAGCGAGCAAGCCACCGGTGTCCGCAGAGAAACCGCAAGCGCTTACCTGAAAGCAGCCGGGGTCGTGGTGTGCCTGCCCGGATGGGGACGTCGAGCGCCAGCAAAACCGGCCATGCAGGTGACCGCCGACCCGGCAAAACCGGCCATAGAGGTGACCACCGACCCAGGCGCACCTCCTGGGAGCCAAAGACCTCCTGTCGACGTCACGCTAGCCCTGGGTTGGTGTCCAGCGCCGCCAAACTCTTTTCCACAGACGATTCCTGACCATCCCGATCACCTTTCCCGCAAACACCGATCACTGATCGGCTTGACCCAGGAATGGTGATCGCTTTCGCCCAGGAACACTGATCGGAATCAGGCAGGAATCGTGATCGGAATCAACCAGGAATGCTGATCGGCTTCAGCAGGAATCCGCAGCAGTCCCGCCTGCTCTGGTTTCAGTTGCGCAGCGTTATGGAATACAAGGGACGGTTTCGAAATAACTGTCCCCAGATTATAAGCGGGATTGAGGCACTACTCCGACACGAGACGTTCTTCTGCCAAAATTGATCCGGCGGCTTTGGAAGAGAAGTAAGCGATCAGCTTGTGCGCTTCGTTTATCAACGTGGAAAGCTTCTCGCTCTTGGACAGAACTAGGTTTATGCCAGCCCGGAAAGCCTGCTCTTCTAATAAGGGACTGGTGTCATACAGTGTAAAGAGAATCAGGGGAAGGTTCGGGAAGAGCTTGCGCAGCTCAGTTGCTGCCTCAAGACCGTTCATGATGGGCATGGAAAGGTCCAGCACAATCAGGTCGAGCTTGAACTGCCTGGCAAGCGCGATACACTCTTTGCCGTTGTCCGCTTCCTCGCATTTTTTGAAGCCATCGGACAGAAAAGCAGTTGCAAGCGCCTTCCGTATAGGGGCATTGTCGTCCACAACTAAGACGGTCTTGCCAGTCCCACGCTTCTTGGAATCATCTTCGATGCGTTGCATGGGTAGTCTTTCCTGGGACGACGGCGCGACTTCTCCGCAGTGCTTTCAGACTCATTGCACGAATCTCGCCACATCTGCGGCTGAATTAAGGTCTGGTATTGTGGCAACTTAGGAAACGCGAATAAACTGCGGACCCGTTTTGGTAATGATTGCCTGTTTCAGAAGTTTCAAATCAGAACGAACTCAGGGAGGCTTCGCCGCAGACGAAGTCAGACGCCCGAGCCACAGTTCTTGCTTTCAAACTGAAATGGCAAGGGCTGCGCGGCTGAATGGCATGGTGGATTCTAACCATGCCCAAGGCGGCTAAGATTCGCGGTTCGAGTTATCGGTCGGTAAGCTCCGTAAATAAGAAAGGGATTATGGTTTCTTCGAAGCGCAACCCGATTACCTGGCTGGCACTGGCTGCCTTAGGCCTGTTTTTTCTCCTGGGAAATAGCCGGACGCCCGCAGAAGCGCAGCAAAATCCGTATTCAGGGCAACCAGCCGCTCCGTCGCCGCAACAAGGCGCGCCGCCACCGGCAACCACGCCCTCCGGCCAGCCTTATGCCACCGAGACGCCGCAGCAGTTGCAGCAGCTTGTCGCGCCCATCGCGCTTTATCCCGACGCGCTCGTCGCCAGCATCCTGGCGGCTTCGAGCTACCCGGCTGAAATCACCGACGCCAATAGTTGGCTAGCGTCGCGCCGCAACCTGCAACCTCAGGAACTGGCCGCCGAAGCCGATAAGCAGCCCTGGGACCCCAGCGTCAAGGCCCTTTTGCCATTTCCGCCCGTGCTGCAAAATATGGTCTCGAATCTGTCCTGGACCTCCGAACTCGGTGACGCTTACTACAATCAGCAAGCCGACGTCATGGACGCGATTCAGGTGATGCGCAGGCACGCCCTGCAGGCCGGCACGCTCAAGAGCAATGGCCAGATCAAGGTGACCGACAGCAATGGCTATATCAGCATTGATCCGGTTGGCGTCAACCCGCAGCAAGCGACCAACCCGCAGCAAATGCTGCCGCAGACGGTCTACATCCCGTCCTACGACCCTTGGATGGTTTACGGCTATTCCATTTTGCCGTGGCCGGGCTGGGTGGAAGTCCCCGGAATCTGGTGGAATGGCCCCGGCCTGTATTTTGGATTGGGCTTTGGTCTTGGGCCGTTTTGGGGATATGGCTGGGGATGGCCGATGTGGGGCATCAATTGGTTCAATCACGGCATCTTCTTCAACCGCGGACCATACTTCCCGCGAGGCCCGGCATTTTTTAACCGCTATAACTACTATCGCGGCGCGCCCGGCTTTGCGCGGCCCTTGCCGCCAGATCGCGGATCTTCGCGCGGCTATGCCGTGCCGCGCTATGCGCCCGCGCCACATTACGCGCCGGGCACTCGTTCCGGTCCCTTTGGCGGATACAACTACGGCGGCAACACCAGGAATTATTCATCTCGTGGCCAGGGCAGCGCGGGCGGCGGCTTTCGTGGCGGCGGCTTTCAGGGCGGCAGTTTTCACGGTGGTGGTGGCGGCGCCCGCGGTGGCGGCCACAGGTAAGGGCCAGGGGGGCGCAAGCGGTTTTGGGTGTGCCCTGAGCAAAGCGGCAGTCTTTTGGAGGGAACCTTGATCTTGCGCAGTGCAGCCCGTCTTTTCTTCGTAGCTTCGTTGGCAATTGCAGGCGGAGCATTCAGCGCGGACCAAGCCGCGGCGCAATCGGCCCAGCCCACTTCAAATACTTCGGGCCAGTCCTTGACGAAAGCAACAATGGCGGCGCGTCCCTCGTCAGCGGCTCAATCGATATCCTCGAAGCCACAGCCGAATCAGAAGACTTTCGCCTCTGCGCAGGAAGCCGCCTTCGCACTCTATTCCGCGGCGCGCGGCAATGACGAAAACGCCCTGCTCGTGATCCTCGGACCAGACGCGGCCGACATCATTCACTGGACCGATAATGCCGAAGACCGCAAGGCCGAACGCGATCAATTCGCCCAAAAGTATGACCAGATGCATCGCCTGGTGAAGGAGCCGGACGGCGAAACCACCCTATACATCGGCGCCGAAAACTGGCCTTTGCCCATCCCCCTGGTCCAGGCCAACGGCGCTTGGTTTTTCGAGACTTCTCTCGGCAGGCGGGAGATCCTTTATCGTCGTATCGGTGAAAACGAACTCGAGACCGTCAATGTCCTTCACTCCATCGTGGACGCGCAGAAAGAGTATTACTCCCAGGCGCCTCGCGGCGATGGTGCTCACATCTATGCCGAGCACTTCAATAGCGGTCAGGGTGAGCGCGACGGCCTCTATTGGTCCTCGACGGCCAACGAATCACCGCTCGGCCCCTACCTGGCTCGCGCTGACTACGATCGCTCGGATCGCGTGCCGCTGCACGGCTATTTCTTCCGCGTGCTCACCGCGCAGGGCGCAAACGCACCGGGCGGCGCGAAAAGTTATCTGGTCAATGGCAAGATGACTGCAGGATTCGCCGTTCTGGCCTTCCCGGCGGAATACCGTGCTTCTGGCGTGAAAACGTTTATCGTCAATCAGAACGGCATCGCCTACGAACGCGACCTCGGCCCCATGACGACTCAGTTCGCCGCCGTCATGAAGACCTACAACCCCGACTCCACCTGGCACAAAGCCCCGTAAATCCTGTGGTGAAGATCATCCTTTGAGGTTTCAAAGATTGAGGGCGGTCAGCAGGGGCGTTCAAAACCTCGGGAGCATCACCAATGTGGTGGATCTGTAGGAGGCACAAGAGCGGGAAGCGGCAAGGGCGGTAATGTATGATGGGATTTCGCCTAGAAGGGAACCCTTAGTGTACACAAGATCGCAACATGGGCCTAATCCTGAACGTCCAACTCCTCCACAACCACCACTCGCACCGCCCGATCCCAAGCCGTGGCCTCCGCCAGCCAAGAAGTGTGGCTAGATAGGTCAAGCCATCATCTACTACGCCCATCTTTTCATTGGCTTTACTCGTTTCGTGATTCCGTTCCTTGCCACTGTGGCCTTAGTTGGCTTGCTACACACTCTAGCGCTTGACGCGGTATGGTGCTTATTTGGCCAAGAAGAAGCAGCTTGGCGCCTTGGCGTCTGGCAGCCCTGAGTACGCCGTTTCATCGGCGCGCAGCGGACCCACCGATTCTGGACGCACTCGCATGCTTCACCACCAACACGGCCAGCGCTCCGAGGTCTATGTCGCCAGCACGCGGAGCCTCGGTCGTGGGCGTCTGCGGCGTGCCCGGCATGGGCCGACAGGCCTAAGGTTCGAGGTGGCGTGGCGGACGGAGGCACCGCTTGCATTGCCGCGGAAAGCGGCGAATTGCCGATGCCAAAGGTCCCCATTATCTGCTCGACACTGTTGTCGTAGGCGCGAAAGTTGCTTGGGGTGAGATTCAGGACGAGTTCGCCCCTGGGGTCACTTACGGGCGCGTTCACGAATTGGTCTATAGGCCGCTGAATCGTCTGGCCGGGCACTGCGGCAGTAGGACCTGTCTGAGATTGGGCCTTGACCGGGCAGGCGGTATCTCATAGCGACGCGAAATGGGGATTGCGGACTGCCGGTCGCACCAATCCGATTTAGCTTCTCGCGTTACTCCAACCCCGGCTCATGCCCGCGAGCGCATTCGCAAGTGTGACGCATCGCACAGCGCTCTTAGTCGGATCGAGATAAGTAATGTTTGACGGAAACGGAAGCTGTGAGCACGCAGTGTTCGACACGGAAGTAAATCTGCATGGAGCATCGCCGCAAAGTTCACACAGCACATCGAAGGCATCGCACAGTGGGGCGTCCGCAAGGCCAGTATTGGCCCATCGGCTAGAATTGGTTGCTATAAGTTAGGGTGGCGCTGTGACAGTCTGCGCCCGCCTCGGAAGAGTTACGGAGGGCGATCATGGTCAGCATAGATCAGCAGGATTCGTCGATGAAGAAGACCTGAGTATCTCAGAGTGGAAATTCTGAGCAAAATGATCACAATCTCAAAAACCACCCCTTTTAACGATGCCCCCCATCGGCGATCTGTGAACGCAAGAATGTGGCAGATGCTACAGTTCTGACCATGACACTCATGACCGTGACTTACGAGCTTCAGAATCCCCTCAGGCCTGAACAATTCCGCGTTTTAGGCCAATTCGCGAACACCTACGGTTTGCAAAGGGTTCGTTTCGATGAGAAGACCAACCATCTGCACTTTGATTACGACGGCTCGCGGCTCACGGAGACGGTAGTTGAGCACGTCCTGCGTGAGGCGGGAATACCTGTGTTGCGCCGTTTGGAACCGAGCAACTAAAATCAAGGTCAAATGTGCCGTTAAATAGCTTTTTTGAGAACTTTTTTGTCAGTAAGCCGACCCTTTTCCATGAGTGCCGGAGTTTCTTTGTACTCTTTTCCATGAGTGCCGGAGTTTCTTTGTACTCTTGCTCAGATGTCTCGCTCAGCGCTGCTCCCAACCGCTCATAATGCCCTCCAGAATGACGAACACGGTTATACCAGCAGGAGCATTCGCAGCGGTCATCAAGATTGGCCTCCAGTTCTGGGCGGCCAACTGATTAAGCTGTGCCTGCACTTCGGTCTGATCACCGGAAATGATCATTTCCTTGATTCTCTTTCGGGCGGTCCCAATATGTTCGCGAGCTATAGCGCTGCCAAGGGAGCAAGAATCTTAAGCTCACTCCTGATACTTCTTAAATTGCCTGGGAGTAAAGTTGGCGCCGCATTCCAGACAGTGCCGGCGGATAGGCCCGGGAGGAGGAGGAATTGCAAAGTCAACGCCGGCACCGAGCGTAGACCCACATTTTGGACATTTAAATACTAAAGCCCGATCAGCCGCCATTTGATTTTCGTCTTGCCTCGGACGGCGCTGCTGCAGATCTGCATCGTTCTTGCGCGACATCGTGGGCTCGGCCGCTAGCGATTTTTCGCTCATGGTACAAATTCCTCGTAAAGCATTTGGCGGCGACTCAGTTTTCTTCTAGCCATCGTGTAACATACCGATGATCGCCAAGCATCGCAGTGACGCCGATCACACATGCCCGCTTTTCGATCCCGTGATTTGCACTGGGACTTTTCCACATCTGTATCGTAGCCGTGCTCAGGCTGCAGGCTTACCTCTCAGAATCCATGTTGTGATAAAGTCCGTGCTAGCGGTGCTGATCCTCGGCCCCCGTGGGCGAGAGCAATGCCCGGAATGTCTTGGGGCGATCCTGGAAACGTCTGTAAGCGCTACGTGCCTTTCCTGCTGAGGGGAACGGTCGCTTAGCATTTCTATTCCCCTGAAAGTTCTAGAATGTGCTAAACGGCGGAGGAAAAGACGGTGGAGAGCTTCAGGTTAACGGGCACGCTCATTGCACTACTGATCTTTTTAATCTGGTTCTGGAATTCGCTTTATGTGATTAAGGAATGGGAGCGGGGCGTCGTTTTGCGACTGGGACGAATGCTGCCAGACGCCAAGCCCGCCGGACTGCGGCTCGTCTTCTGGCCCATTGAAAACCTCTATCGCATGTCGCTGAGGATCGAGACGCTCGAAGTGCCGTCGCAGGACATTATCACGCGGGACAACGTCTCCGTAAAAGTGAACGCGGTCTGCTATTTCCGCATCGTCGACGCGAACCTCGCGCTCTCGCAGGTGCAGAACTATAGCTATGCCACTTCGCAGAAGGCGCAGACTACGATCCGCAGCATCGTGGGCCAGTTCGAGCTCGACGAGATTCTCGCCGAACGCGACAAGGTAAATGCCAAGCTGCAAATCATCCTTGACCAGGACACCGAGCCCTGGGGTATCAAGGTAAGTAAAGTGGAAGTTAAGCAGGTAGACATTCCCGAGCAGATGCAACGCGCGATTGCTCGCCAAGCGGAGGCCGAACGCGAACGGCGCGCTAAGGTCATTCACGCCACCGGCGAATTTGAAGCGTCGAGCAAGCTGGCCGAAGCCGCAGGGGTGCTCGAAACCCAGCCTGCTGCTATGCAACTCCGTTATTTGCAAACGCTGACGGAAATCGGGGCGGAGCAGAACACGACAATAGTGTTCCCACTACCAATCGACCTTCTCAATGCGTGGGTGAGGCCGCGACCCACATCGGGGCAATAGTGCGGCTATAAGTCCAATCTCACAAGCCTGCTTTCAATGCGTATCGTCCTGCTCGACGTCGTATACGGCGGGCCGACCAGGAGGGCTCGCAGGAGGCAGTGATTCTCGTTCCCACCGCTTAATCATTCTGAGGACTCAGACGGTGGCCTCATTGTGAGGCCGTGCATCACGGACGAAAAGCCTTCTTGTTCTTCTCTCGCGCTACTTCAAGGTCATCGGCTTCTTTTTTCTGGCGCTCGATCTCCTTCTGCGGGGCTTCTTCCTTTTCCAGCTTCACAGATTCGATAATGGCAGCCTCGGCCTCTATATCAGATGGTGTTGCATCGACCGGTCGAGCTAGCACCGTTTCGCAGGCATTAATCCTCCCGTCTCGCTCGACTCGGGAGTCCGAGCTTTAGGGCGGCCTGCTTAGCGGTCCATTCCGAAATGGAAGGCTCCAACCTTCGCTCCAGTTGGAGCGCGGAGAAATTGCCGAGATCTTTGGCTATCAACGCGACGCGTGGCCAAAAAGTCTTGGGGAGGGCAGTCTCGATGGGTCTTGTCAGCCGCTCGGAACCCACGAGGAAGATAGTATGCAAGTCCTCCTTGCCGCAGAGGCTTGCGGTTCGTCTGGCGATTTCTTTGCACAAATGTAAATATTGGGCATCGATGCGATCCTGGAAGGCATCCGGTTGGGATCCTCGGGTTGTCTTGATCCCGGGATGTGCTACGTGTCCTAGATCTTTCCTCTTCCATTGGGATACATCCATCCGATAGTTCTGTTCGCCTAGCTTGGACATTTTCCCAAGCCAGTAACGGAAAAATCGCGCACCAAAATGATCCACCACCACGACGCAGCAAGGTTTGTGGGCTTCCACGCTGGATAGTCGAGACACAAGTCCCCCTTTTGTTCCGAAGGCGATTCTACAGCACGCCCTGCAAACTTCTCTGCTGAAGTTTTACGCGGGAATGGTCAGGACGGACAGCTTACTTGCCTCCATTCGGACAGCGGAGGCCATTTGTGATCTCAGCCAAGTCCTAAGGAACTAATGTATCGACAACTCGTTTTGGATTTTGGAGAATGATCTGGAAACCCAGCATCGCTGTTGCTTGCGCAGTCTCATCTCTGCCCGTAACTTGGCGTGTTCATCGCACCGGTGGAAAACGGTCTCGGTTTTCATTTGTCGGAGTCCTAAAGTGCTCTCCTGACGCGGGGCACCAATTACGACGATGGATGTATGAAGAAGCAAACTGCTAGAGACTCGCGAATGGGCTGCCAACAAATGCTTGGACGTGATAGACGCCGCCAATGAGAAGGTTCGGCAGTCTCGTGTACATGTTAAGGAAATAATGGATCGGGGCCAACAAGAAATTAGCAAGGCTGTGGCCGCAGGCCGAGAAGCATTTGGCGAGCAAAAAGAACCTGAAAGTCCCGTCTCGGTACTGTGAGTCGTGCCCATGTTTGGAGAGTATTGAGGAGGGCGTCATGCTCCACCAAGATTATTTCTTTGTCGTATTGCTAGTTTTTGGCTTGTACTTGATGCTCCAGTTCTACTGGACGGGCGGCCACTTTCGGCGACACTGAAATCAGTTCTCTCTTTGGTTGGCGTCCGTGCCAAAGCCGTTTGTTCACACCGTTTAGGGTGAACACGTCAAGGAATCGCAAGTCGAAGTGGTTACAGCGGTGTCCCGGCTGGGGCCTCGGTCCGGGAGGCTTTTCCTCAGGACGCTCGGTATCGTGGAGGTGACCTCCAACATATGACGATTCTACTTGCGATCGATGATTCTAAATTCTCTGAGGCAGCGGTAAGAGCCGTGGCCGCACAAGCCTCGCGGGATATGAAAGTGTGGGTGTTGCATGTGCTAGAACCGCCTTCCACGCTGCTCGGTCGCGAAATGGGAGGCTACGAGCCCGAATTTGAGGCCGTATGGAAAGCTCGAAGGGAACACGCGAAAGCATTGGTGGCGAAGGTCGCTGAGAGATTACGTGACTCAGGTCTAAATGCCACGTCCATTCTCAAAGAGGGCGACCCTAAGTTAAGAATCATTGACCTTGCCAAAGAGTGGCACGCCGATTTGATCGTGCTCGGTTCGCATGGACGAAAAGGCCTGAACCGTTTCTTGATGGGAAGCGTCTCGGAAGCCGTCGCGCGTCACGCACCGTGCTCGGTGCAGATAGTGCGCATTCCCACGGAATCCACGCATCTTTCGGTCAGCCCGAACGAAATGCGTAAGGACGTTGGCGTACCGCGAGGTAGTTCTCAGATACCGACCGCAAGGGAATCAAAACGTCGCAAGCGGGTTTGCAATCTCTGTGGCAAGCCGTCTGAGGACAATATCTGTCCGACATGCGCAGATAGGATTCGCGCCGAAGCCGTGGCTCGGAAGAAGCGAGAGGATAAGGGCAAAGAGTGAGGCGCGGTCCTGTTTGAGAGACTCGGTCAGTTCATCAACTCCAAGGTAGTCCATATAATCCCATGCTTTGGGGATCACAACCGCGAGAGTACAACACGTTGATCAAGAGAGTCGGCAGGAGCTATAAAGTTGAATGATCTCTCGGTCTTTGGCCGACTTGTAAAAATGCAAGATAGGCCGAGATGTTTTGGATCCGTCGCCGCACGGCATTCTCACTATGCTTGTCGAGGTAGAGGAAGATGGGACTCCATGTGGGCATAGCTGCCACACGTTGCTTTTCGCAGATTCGCTCGGTCTATTTGTTACTCAATAGCGCCGGAACAAGTAAGCGTGTTTCTCAGGATGCTTGCGCTATAAGACGGCACTAAAAAAAGTGTAGACTTGGCAACCGATGGCCAACAAACCCATTTCACCACAACGTGCGAACCGTCTGGACGTTTTGGACGCAAACGATTTGGCCGAGTTGGAGCGGTTGCTGAGTCTGTGTCAGGTTCAGTCGGTTCGCTCGGGCTTGCCTTTTCCATTGGGAGCACACGTCAGGGGAAATGGTGTGAACTTCGCGATCTTTAGTCGCCACGCCACCGGTGTGCGGCTGGATCTCTTCGAACATTCGGCGGACGCCGCTCCGGCTCGAGCCTTCATTCTCGACGCGGCGCGCAACAAAACTGGTGATGTTTGGCACCTTTGGTTGGAGGGAGTACAACGAGGCCAATTGTACGGCCTTCGCATGACGGGACCATACGCGCCTCGCGAAGGCCATCGCTTCAATCCAAACAAGCTCATTCTGGACCCTTACGCATCGGCCATCGCTCCGTTAGGCACTTCCGACTTTCGTGCCGCATTCGGATACGATCCTTCCTCGGCCGAAAAGGACCTTTCGTTCTCTGAAATTGATGATGCTGCCATGGCAGCGAAGTGTGTCCTTACCTATGCAGATTTTGACTGGTGCGGCGACCAGCCCTTGCGCCGCTCTTGGGAATCAACGGTTATTTATGAACTTCACGTTCGCGGCTACACGTTCCATCCAAGTGCCGTCAACTCCTTCCCGGGCACCTATCGGGGCTTGACCGAGAAAATACCCTATTTGAAAGGCCTGGGCGTAACGGCAGTGGAACTGATGCCGGTCCAGGAGTTCAATGAGAATTACTGCTTGAAGGTTAATCCGCAAACGGCCGAGCAACTCAAAAACTATTGGGGATATGATCCGGTCGCTTTCCTGGCTCCCAAGGCGTCGTATGCCAGTATTTCGCAAAATGGCGCGCAAGTCCTTGAGTTTAAAGAGATGGTACGAGCCTTCCACCAGGCGGGCCTTGAAGTGATCCTCGACGTTGTATTCAACCACACGGTCGAGGGGAATGAACTGGGACCAACGGTTTGTTTTCGGGGAATCGACAACTCAATCTACTACTGGCTGGCCGATGACAAGCGTTTCTATCGTGACTTCACCGGCACAGGGCAAACGGTCAATGCGGCGCATCCAGTTGTACGTGATTTGATCCTAGATGCGCTGCGCTACTGGGTTATCGAGATGCACATCGATGGTTTTCGCTTCGACCTCGCCTCAGTGCTTGGCCGAGATCGCCAGGGGCGGCTGGTAGCAGATGCTCCCTTGCTCGAGCGCATTGCCGAGGATCCGATCCTGCGAGATACGAAACTCGTGGCTGAGGCGTGGGATGCTGCCGGTGCATACCAAGTCGGCAGCTTTTCCTATCGCCGCTGGGCAGAATGGAATGGACATTTTCGAGATGACGTGCGCCGGTTCTGGCGAGGAGATGAAGGTATGGTCGGACGTTTCGCCAGCCGAATCTGTGGGAGCTCAGATTTGTACGGTGAATCAGGAAAGGGACCGGAGTGCAGTATCAATTTCGTTACTTGTCACGACGGCTTTACCCTGAACGATTTGGTGACATATGCGTGGAAACATAACGAGGCCAATGGAGAGGACAATCGCGACGGAGCGTATGAGAATTACGGTGCCAACTACGGCGTCGAAGGTGAGTGCAGCGATCCCGCTGTAAAGGCCATACGCGCTCGACAGATTAAGAATTTCCTTTTGACGCTAGCCATTTCGCGCGGGGTGCCGATGCTCCTCGCCGGCGATGAGTTCCGCCGCACTCAACGTGGCAACAATAACGCCTACTGCCAGGATAACGACACAAGTTGGATCGACTGGTCACTTCTCGAACAGAACAGCGATATATTCCGATTTGCTCGTGGCGTTCTCGCGCTGCGTCGCGCGCATCCGGTGCTGCGTCGCGAAGCCTTCTACTCAGACGAAGATATTCGCTGGTTTAGTACCCGCGGAAAAGATCCCGATTGGTTGAATCCCGGCGAAAGGTGTCTCGCGTGCCTTATTCGTGGCCAGAGCGGACCCGATTTGTACTTGATGTTCAACACCGATGTCGAGCCGATTCCATTCGTGCTGCCCGTGCCTCCTGGCTCAGGTTCGTGGCGCCTTGCAGCCGATACTGCACTTTCTCCACCCGAAGATATTTGCAGAGCGGGCGAAGAGCCCGTCCTCGCGAATGCCGCGACCTACCGTGTCGAGGCGCGTTCCAGCGTCATCCTGATTGCGCGCTGATCCAGAACAGCTAGACCCTGCTCAGCCCCCAGATATGGCTTGCGTAGTCCATAACCGTTCGATCGCTCGAAAATCTGCCGATTCGCGCGACATTCAGAATCGACATGCGCGTCCATCTCTTCTGATCCTTGAATGCCTGGGCTGCTCTTTCGTGGGCTTCCAGATACGCCGCAAGATCCCCGATGTGGAAATGTTCGTCGCCCGGGTCAAAGATTACCTTGGCAAGCCAGTCGAAGAGCTGGGGCTCCTCCCGGCAAAACAGGCTGGAGGCAAATGCATCCGCTATTCGTTTCACCCGGGAATCGCGGTCGTATAATTCTTGGGGCGAGTAAGATTTCTCCTCGCGGATCGCTCTTATTTCTGAGGCGTTCAATCCAAAGATGAATATGTTGTCCTCGCCCACCTCCTCGAGAATTTCGATATTGGCCCCATCGAGCGTGCCGATGGTGAGAGCTCCGTTCAGGGCCAGCTTCATATTACTGGTTCCCGAGGCTTCCGTTCCGGCAGTCGATATTTGCTCACTGAGGTCGGCCGCTGGAATTATTTTTTCGGCCAAGGACACTCGATAGTCCGGCAGGAATGCGACCTTGATCCAGCAGTCAGCCCGTGCGTCGTGATTAATCACTTGGCCGACGCTGTGGATCAATTTTATGATTTGTTTTGCGAGCCAATAGCCGGGTGCGGCCTTTCCGGCAAAGATATATGTCCTAGGCGCTGCGGGGGCCTTTCCGTCCTCTATCAATGAAAGATATTCATGAACTATATGCATTACGTTCAGTAGTTGCCGCTTGTAGATGTGAATTCGTTTGATCTGAACGTCGAAGAGCGAATCCGGATCCACGTTTATGCCGGCATTCTCCCTGATGATGGCGGCCAATCTTTCCTTGTTCGCCCGCTTGATCGTGTGGACCTGGACGTGGAAACCCGCATCCGCGGAGAATTTCTCCAGGCCCCTCAACTGGCTCAGATCTGTGATCCATCCGTTGCCCAGTTTCGAACATATGAATTCAGCGAGCAGAGGATTGGCTTCGAGAAGCCACCGCCGTTGAGTGATGCCGTTCGTCTTATTGCTGAACTTGTTCGGTGTCAGCTGAAAAAAGTCTGGAACAAGCTCTTTCTCTACCAGTTCGGTATGAATTGCCGAAACGCCGTTAACCGAATGGGTTCCGACGATCGCCAGATTAATCATGCGCACTTGTTTGGGAGTGGACTCCTGAATCAGCGACATCCGTGCGATTCGGCCGGAATCCCCGGGGTAAGCTGCTTGGACTTGCTGCAGGAATCTCCGATTGATCTCAAAGATAATCTGGAGATGTCTTGGAAGGGTACGTTCCAATAATGGCACCGGCCATTTTTCCAAGGTCTCGGGCGCCAGCGTGTGGTTGGTGTAAGCGAGCGCGGATTGTGTGATCACCCAGGCGTCGTCCCAGCGAAGATCTTTCTCGTCGACGAGTATCCGCATCAATTCCGCGACCGCCAGCGCGGGATGCGTGTCATTTAGTTGGATCGCTGCCTTGGCAGGAAACTCTTGGAAATTGCTGTGATCCTGTTCGAATCTTCTAATTATGTCTCGGAGAGCACAGGCCGCGAGAAAATACTCCTGCACCAGCCGCAGTTCTCGTCCTGCCACAATCGCATCGGACGGATAGAGAACTTTCGAAACGGTCTCAGAGGCGATCTTCTGCTCGACAGCTTTGAAGTAATCGCCATCATTGAAAATGTGCATGTCGAAATCATGGGACGATCTTGCCGAGTACAGCCGAAGGAAATGGACTGTGCGCCCGCCGTATCCCGGAATGAGCATGTCGCAGGGCACGCCAATCAGGACCTTCCAATCCATCCACATTGGATTGTAGGCGCCGTGCCGATCTGTGCCATGTTCAATTCGACCGTATACAGGGACCAGACAAGCTTCGTCTGGCCGGGCAATTTGCCAGGGGCTGCCCTCGGCAAGCCAGTTGTCCGGTTTCTCGCGCTGATAACCATCGTCGATCTCCTGTTTGAAAAGACCATATTCGTAATTGATCCCATATCCGTATCCAGGCATGCCGAGGGTCGCTAAGGAATCCAAGAAGCACGCGGCCAAGCGACCCAGGCCACCATTGCCCAAGGCGGCATCTCGCTCAGCGTTCTCCAGTTCATTCAAATTTGCACCTAGGTTGGCCAGAGCTTGTCTACAGGGCTCGAGAATGCCTAAGTTCAGAAGATTGGTTCGGAGCGATTGTCCGAGCAGGTATTCGATGGAGAGATAATAGAGGCGTTTCGGGTCCGCTTGCTTATATCGCTCCTCCGTCGCCAGCATCGCGTCCACGAGACGATCTCTGACTGTCAAGGCAACTGCCCTGAAACGCTCGTCCTGGGAAAGGTGCGACCATGCTTTCCCCAGCGCGTATTTTGCATGATGGCAGATGGAGTCTTGGATTTCGCGTACCAGGTTAGCCGCCATGCCCGCAGGCTCGTTTGGCACGGTTTGGCTTCTAACCCTGGAAAGCTCGTACGGCTTCTTGCTGCGTGGGGAATATGTCGAAGATCCGATGCATCCGCACGAGTTCGAAGGTGGCTCTAACTTGCTTGGACATGCCACACAATTTGAGATCGCCACCCTTGGCAGTCAACTGGCGCAGGCAGGACAACATGGCGCCCAGTCCGGAACTGTCGACGAATCTTAGGTGATTCAAATCGATCACCAGGTGCGTGTTGGCCTCCAGGATAGGCGCCACGTCGCGTTTGAATTCTGCGGTGTTACTGGCGTCAAGTTCTTCCACTGGGACGACGGCTACGGTGACATTGCCTATCTTATTGGCGTTAATTTCCATTCAGCTCTCATTTTACTGACTCAGGATTTGCAGGTTTTGGCCAATTCAACGCAGTTTCTCCCACGCTGGTCGCGATAATAGCGCACCCTATCAACACTCTGGCTGATCAGGTAGAGGCCAAATCCGGACTCGCGCGATCCGTCTTGAACCGGAGGCTGAGCTTTCGACAGGTCGAGCGGGTCCCCCAGATGATACAGCCGAATCAGTATATGATCCGCGAATGCCTCACCTTCAAGATCGATCACTTGATCCGTGCGTCCATGATAGGCGTGTTTCATGATATTGCTGGCGGCCTCATTCACCGCCAGCTCAAGCGCATACACGGTCTGTTCATCAGCCAGCGAGCCAGGGCGACTACGACAAAAGTTGCGCACAAATTCGCGTGCCCGGCGAAGCTGTGCCAGATCGCTCTGAATTGTGATCTCAGCCCGGGCCGTCGGTTGCTGAACTTCCTCCACTCGGATCGCGACACTCGTCAAATCATCCATCGGGCGGGCGGATTCAGAAAATGCGAAGACCGCGTCACGAATTGACGCAACGAGCGCCTCCGGGTCCAGGAGCGCGTTGGTCAGCACGCAATGCTCCAACCTCTCCTCACCGAACAGTTCCTTTGCCGAATTCCGCGCTTCGGTGATTCCGTCTGAAAAAAGAAGCAAGACGTCGCCTGACTCGAGAGGAACTGATATCTGCTCGTAGATTTCGCCTTCACGGACGCCCAAGGGGAGATTATTCCCGTGCAATATTTCGCAGATTCCGGTTCTTCCCTGCAGGCGAAGAATCCCCGTGTGTCCGCAATCTACGAACTGCAACATGTGTCTTTTCATATCCAGACGAACGTAAGACAGCGTCACGAAGCTTTCCAGCTTAATTAGATCACGGACCACTCCCGCGTGCGCCAGCATTACGATTTCTTTAGGCTCCGGAATACGTTGGCCTTCGGAGATATCCAAGAGCGTGCTTAGAGCTTTGAGAAAATGACTCTTCGTGGCTGCTCCGAGCAGAGCTGCGGGTATTCCCTTGCCCATCACGTCACCCACCATCACGTCCAGAGACTGGTCTTGATGTTTGAAGAAAATATAAAAATCGCCGTCGATTCTTTGCGATGGGACCGTCAACGCAGCCACGCGGAGTCCTGCAACATCCTGGGGTGGCTGGTCGAGCAGAAGTGTCTGCTGGATTTTGAATCCGATTTCGATTTCCCGCTCGCGGGCTTGTTCTATTTCCTTGTTGGCTGCTTGGAGTTGGGCTGTTCGGCGAACGACGCGCTGCTCCAATTCACTATTGAGCGTGCGCACTTCCGACTCAGCGCGTTTGCGCTCGGTGATGTCTAGGAAAGTAATCACAGCACCAATGATGTCGCCATCGCGACGCATCGGGTGAGACCAGTATTCCACAGCGAAGGGGATGCCATCCGCCCGCCACATCACCTCATCGTCTACATGCACATACTCGCCCTCCCTCAGCGCGCGATAGGCTCGACACTGATTCTGCGGCATTCGCGTGCCGTCGATCCGCGCATAGTGGGCAAGGCTATGAAGATTTTCTCCAAGCAGGGCACTTGCATCCGTATAACCCAGCATTTGCACACAGGCTTGATTGACCCAGGTGCAGTTGCCTTCCAGATCCACGCCGCAGATCGCCTCGGCAGTAGAATCCAGAAGGAGGCGGACGCGCTCTTCCTTTTCCCGCAGAGCCACTTCTCCTTTGGTGCGCTCTGCCCTCATACGTAAAGTCGAAATTCCGAATGCCAGGTCAGAAGCAAGCTCAGACAAGAGCGCGACTTCCTCGGCGCTAAAGGCTTCGGGTTCCGAGGCATAAATCATAATCGCGCCAAACACGGCCGACTCGAGAAGCAGAGGGATGGATACGCTCGAGGCGTATCCACGCTTCAGAGCCTCTCCACGCCAGGGGGCCATTCTCGGATCTGTTGCGATGTTCCTTGCAACCACAGTCTCCCGCGTGCGAATACACGTGCCTGTCGGCCCTCGTCCTCGCTCAGTGTCTGCCCATGTCACCTTCAGGATATCCAGATAACCTGCTTCGAACCCTGCTTTGGCCACTGGCAGTATTGACTTCCCCTCATCATTCTCAGCACGTCCTACCCAACAAAACCGGTACCCAGCCTCTTCCACCACAATGTCGCAGATCTGTTGAAGTAGTGCAGATTCGTCAGTGGCACGAACCAACGCTTGATTACATTTGCTGAGAGCTCGTTGGGCTTGGTTAATCCTCCAAAGTGCAGCCTCGGCTCGCCTGCGCTCGACGGTTATGCCCAGCACGTTTGCAACCGACTGTAGGAAGTTGACTTCGTTCTCCGTGAACGTTCTCTGCTGCCTCGTGTGCACGCTGAGGATGCCATAGGGCCCCGCACTGGTCGAAATGATCACGCTCATACCGCTTACCACATCGGACTCGCCGAACATCGGCACTCTTTGAAAACGCTTCTCGGTGCGCAGGTCTTCCAGTATTACCGGCTCCTTGGAGATAAGCGTGAACCCAGCTTGGGATTCAATACTGACGCGCACGGTCGCGTGCCCGATGACTCCTTCTGGCCAACCGACGCCGGCCCTGAGTAAGAGCGTTTTGCCGTCAGGAAGCAGCTCCAGTACCCGGGCATAGTCCACTCTGAGAATCTGCGACGCGCGGGCGACGGCGTCGTCCAGTACTTTTCCGAAGGGGTCACTCCGAAGCGCCTGTTGCCCCAGTTCGGCTACTGTGTCTTCCCGCAGCGCGAACAAACGAATCTCATTCTCAGTTCGCTTGCGAGCTGTGATGTCATAGACCGTAGATCGGCTCATCACGTAATTTCCATCGGCGTCCGTAATGGCCGTGGCGCTCAAAAGGACTGGTAGAATCGTGCCATCTTTACGAACTAGGTCATATTCGACATCCCGAATTTCTCCTGCTTTCTTGAACGTTGGGAAACTTTCCTCAAAGATTCGGCGACTCCCGGGCGTGAGGAGGTCTGCAAATTGTATTTTCCCGATTACCTCCTCTCGTCCATACCCTAACCAAAGGAGTTCGGTGTCGTTGATTCTCACGAAAACACCGTCCTTATCGAGGGAGTGATAGCCGCAGGGCGCATGGGCATAAAGATCTCGTATCTCGTCCGCTGACCTCTGCAGCGCCGTCTCGGTATGTTTCCGCTCAGTGATATCTTGGACCGTTCCGATCCCTTCGACGGCGTTTCCCTTATCATCGAACTGCACTTGAGCCATTTCGCGAACCCACCTCGGTTCGCCGTCCACTATGATTCTGTGCTCTATGTCATAAGGGCTCCCTTTGAGAGCACTGGTCCACGCTTGCTGAACATGTTCACGGTCCTCAGGGTGGACTTTCGTGAGGAACGTCTCATACGTAAGCTCTGTACCTTTAGACATTCCAAAAATGTTAAAGACTTCATCGGTCCAAGTGAGCCGGCCCCGGCGAACATCCAAGTGCCAACTTCCAACGTGTGCGATTCTCTGCGCTGCGTTGAGGCTTGACTCGCTTTCATGGAGCGCTTCTTCACGCCGTCTTGCTCGCTCTGAAAGCTGTCCGGCAATAATCGCGGTGACGAAAAAAGCGGCTAGTGCGATCCAGTTTCGAGGATCGGCGATCGTGAGTGTATAAATCGGCGGAAGAAAGAAAAAATTGAAGCTCAGCATCCCGACCACGGATGCAAAGAAGGCCGGCCAGACGCCCCAAGCGGCTGCGATGAAAAGCACTACCAACAACATTGCCAATGCCACGGTCGTGTCGTTGACGTGGCTGCGAAGTGCGGCACAAATCGCTGTGACGGCAGCAATACCCACTACGGCTGCGAGGTAGCTGGCCCATCTCCTGTTAAGTGTTCTGGCTATCATCGTTTTGCCGAATCTTTGGCCGCTATCTGAGCCAACTCCAACATACCTCTATTTGGCCTGATGTGACGCAAGTCACGGACTAGAGAACGAGACTCGGTTATTTTGCGACTGTTGACGTAGGCAAACGATGTCCAATGCACTTGCCTTAGCGAGATGTCGCGAGCGTCGCCGGAGCGCTCATGCCTCAATCTGCGTTGACCTTAGGTTTCCGGAGATGGAGGGCAGTGGCAAGAGCAGACTTGCGCATTGTCTTTGAATGCTCACGGAGTGCTCGTAGCACTGGGAACCAGAGTAGCAATAGGTCAGAGGGTCGTTGTTCGCAATCCTCAGAATTTGGCCGAAAGAGCTGGTCGTGTAGCTGGCCTCGGTCGAATTTACGGCCACCGCAGGGAAGTTGCCGTCGAATTTACGGAGACGAGGACGGCATCGCCGCGCACGTCTTCCACAGTTTCGGCTACGCCCACAGGCGAAGACTCGTTTTTTAGCTTAGGCAGCGCTAACACCCAATACAGCGGAAGTGCTGTTAGTTCGCATCAAGCCCGCGTCGACAAACCTGTGCACCCAGCGAGCAAATCATAGGTCCTGAGAAACGGGGTGTTATCGCTAACTGGCTTTTTCGCGGCTAAAATCCACTTTCCGATAACCAGCATGCAATTGCACTTCGAATCCGGTTTCTGGGTCTATGACAATCGTTTGAGATGAACGATGCGGCTGGAAGCCAGAACGAACTAGCGCGGCAAACGCTCGGGCGATATCTGGGACAATTAAATCGACGTTATCTGTGTACCGGAGGCAGCCGTATTCCTGTGCTGCATAACCTCCGGTTACGAGGTGAGGGATCTCGGCAAGGGACAATGCTCGAACGGCTTTTTGAAGCGTCTGCCGGAGCTTCGCAGTTCCGTTTGACTCGCGAAATCGCTGCGCCTCTTGATGATGTCCACAATCCATGGATTCCTCGTCCTTCCTAAGCGCGACATCACAGATCCTCTGCCTGTGCTGTCATAAATCCTTCTCTAAACATTGTGCGCAACGGTAGTGTTCGTCGGAATTTATCTTGGTCTTCTCCTGACGAAGATTCATTTTCGCCATAATTTATGTTCAGAGCAATTATGTTGATGCGGTCGTTTCTGGCCACCGGTATTACAACGGGAGCGATGACTCTCGCCTTGGTTATTTTCGGAAATTCACTCTCAACCCGGGAAGATGACCAGTTGTTTCTCAATAAGGCTGAGCAAACTATTATGGCTTCAGAGCAACGGGCTGAGGATGCGGCTCCCTTCGTGAATGCGTTTAAGACTTCACCCTCAAACGTTCATCAGTTTCAGATCGAGCAGCGAGTCGGCAAAGAAATCCGCACGTCAACGTTGAGTGCACAGATCGTCAGGATCGAGGAAGGTCCAGCTGAGACGCGGGTGCTGATTCGCCTGATTCCTCGTCGGTGAGATCGGGCCGGGCCTTATGGTTCTCAAAGCGGACTAAGCAAATGCTTATGTCGAGGGTACGGGGCACAACGGGGACGCAGTGGAACTTGTCATGCGGAAATCGCCAATATCGGAGAAGCTGCGCCAATCTGTCGCGAGATAAGAGTATTAATTGACAGAACACAGCGCGGGAGACCGCAACGGCTGCCAGTGCGACTCCGGCAAAGTACAGTTGAACTCGAACGCGAGAAAAAGGAGCTGTCTGGGAACGTGTAGCATTCGACCTTAGTTGCAATAGGCGTCCGGTGGCTGAGCAGGCAGTGCTCCGTGGTGCTGTACGAATTTGCCACAGCAGCAGATGAGAACCCCGACGTGATCGGCTGGGGCGCTGGGGCAGGTTCTGTTCTCATTGAATGCAAGCTGACCCGTTCAGATTTCCTGAGGGATGCGGAGAAGGGTGTCCGGAAGAACCCGCGTGCAGGAATGGGCCAACGCCGTTTTTATCTGTGTCCACCCGATTTGATCCAAGTGAAGGAGCTTCCTCCCAAGTGGGGATTGCTGTGGGCTACGAAGGGCCACGTAACCATAAAGCGTCAGGCTCGCGGACATTCAGAGAGAAACTTGGCGGCTGAAGTCCAATTTCTCAGTTCGATGCTCCGCCGAGCACAAATTCGGATCGGTACGCGACCGCTTTCGGAATGGCTGAGAGGCGAGAATCGTTTCGAGGCAAAACGCGGCATCTCGCCTACGAGCAATCTCAAGCTGGCTAAATTCGCCGCGTGTGCCGACACCTAGCGCCATTGACCCTAGCTGCTCTCGGAGCTGACCATCATGCGCAACGGGTAGAATTCGGCTTCGTTGACACAATTCTTACGCGAGCGTAGACTGCCTCCCACTTTTTTAAGTTTTGCCGGCCCGGAGGTGCATCGTGAACGCTACCGACGTGCAACGATACAAACGTTTGCTGCTTGCTAAACGCGACGAGTTGACGACGAGGCGCAATACGGCAAGCTCACCGGCACCCGGAGCTAACCTGCAGGGAGATTCAGGCGATCAAGCAAGCGCCGACGCCGAAGCAGACCTGACCATTCGGCTACGTCAAACTGACCTTCAACTGTTGCGTGCGATTGAAAACGCTTTGAGGCGTATAACTCAGGATCGATTTGGCGTATGTGAAGAGTGCGGCTCTCCGATTTCGAAGGCGCGCCTGGAAGCTCTACCTTGGACACCTCTGTGCCGCGACTGCATGGAGCAGGAGCAGTCAGCCGCTTAACGAATGAGTCGAAATGTTGTGCGCGCAATCTCGCGGCGAAAGCCGAGCTCGTACACTTGACAACAGCTTATCCCTCGCCGCCATCTTCTTTTTCACTATCCGGCTGCACGTACTGTTCTGTGGGGTTCGGTTGCTCGTTACAGATTCCGCCTATTTCGCCTCGCTCCTGCATTATGAATGACGTAGGACAGCCTTCCTGCTTAGGCTCAACCTCAAGTTGACTATTGTCTTTTTCTCCGCTTGTCACGGTCCAGGAAGGAGCATCACTAGAGGGAAACGACTCCTCGGAGGCTTCATTCACAACGTCAGCGGCTGTATCCGTCGATGCAGGCTCGTCGCGTTTCATGGTTGGCTTCGGTGTCATCGGTTCGGCCTCACTAAAGAGCATCTGTCGCACCGGCGTTTCGAGCGTCAAGCTTGGATGCGTGGGAGATTCACATTTTCAAGTATTTCAAACGGCCCCGAATCGTGCAAATCAAAGCAGACGTTGAGGAGAGCTTGGACTAGTTGTCGCCTGGTGAGACTGCCACTCTCGAATTGGCTCACCAGGGTATCGATTGTTTGCTTCATCGGTTTCTTCCAAGAGGACGCTTTGTTCCAGCGAACGCGGAGCGTGACGTTCCTTGTCGCGAATTCTAGCACCAAATGCCAGCAGTCCTGCCAGGCCAATCGTGGTTTCGCGGCCAGTTTCCGTCCGACTTTCTAGGACATGGCTCTCACGTTCGTGGCCATTTCTTCGGAGTTTCTCTTCACCAGGAGCGATTTGCCGCCGCCGTTTCTTACCTTTCGCAGCCGGGTGAGGCCCCCGGAGACCGCATCCAAGCCGTCGTGCGGGATTACGAAAAGGATTTGAATGATCTGGTGCGGCGGAATAGCCGCAAGAGCAGGGCCAAGCTCATCGACGAGCTTCGCGCCCAAGTGGACTCGTTCGATGCTCAGATCACGTCCACCCTTCAGGCTAGCGACCCGAACTTGCGGCAAGTTTCCGGCGATCTGGATACGTCGAGCCATGAGGTCTTCAGCCTGACGGCTAGCCTCGAAACGGGAAACTGGCAGCGCGTTCAGGACGACCACCAGAGCGCACAAAAGCTTCTGCATCGCGCCGAGTGGGTATTGAGCATCGTTTCGGCCTTGACAATCTTCCTAAGCGTCTGGATGAGCCTCGTTCTGCTGCGGCAAGTTGTGAAGCCACTGCTCAGCCTCAAAGAGGCAGTCGATCACGCGGTTTCGGGGAATTATCAGATCGAATTCGAACTGCAAGGAAAAGGCGAAGTTGTGGAGCTTGCGAAAAGCGTTCGCAACCTGATCACGCACCTCACCGCCACGCGGCAACCGGCGTAACCCGACTGGCTGCCTCATCGGCGAATGGCCCCGCGCATGAATCGCGGACCTGTGACTAACATCACGTAACACCGTGATCAGCTTCATAGCGATGTGCAGCTTCCCTGCGCCACAAAGAGGTGTAGTGGAAAGGGGGAACGTCATGAAGCCAATAGATTCCACGAGGCGTCTGGAGCGGTCCGCCCTCAAACTCTTCTTTGCTCTGATGGTCACAGCTATGGTGGCGTTCGCTGGAACCTCGATCATCGACAAGCAGAAGCAGCCCGCTGTGGAGATGACCGGAGTTATGACTGACGCGATTTGTGGCGTCACACATGGTACGAACGGCAGCGATGCCGAATGTACGCGTCTATGCGTAGACATGGGGGCCGATTTTGCTTTAGGCGTAGGTAAGAGGATTTACGTCCTGGAAGGTCATCGAGCCGACCTGGATAGATTCGCCGGGGATAGAGTGTTGGTAAAAGGGAAGATAATTAAGCCCGACACAATTGCCGTGGAATCGGTCATCCCTGAGGTCGTTTCGACCTCTCGTGCCAGATAGCGAGAACGAATCAGCGTATCGGGATCAGGCACGTGTGATTCCCCGCGGCCGGCCAATGCCCTTGGAAATCGTCAAGAAACGAACTCCGGTCCTGCGGTAACCATACCGCTCAAAATACGCGGAGCGGAAACGAGAAGCTGCTAGTCGATGCCGACAAGTGTCGGGGTGCCCGCTGAAAGTCGCTCAACCAGCCATTCGGCGATTCCCCCTACGAGTCGAATACCACCGCGGGCTTGGCGGCGGCTCGACCTCCTGCGGGAACGTGACTCGTGGCGTGAGCTGCCTGTCATCTTGAGCAAACAGGGCGTACCAGTTCCAAGTGTTCAGCTTGCCCCTCGGCGGCGCGATTCCAGTTCTGTTGACCGCCCTTGGCGTTAGTGTTTCATTTCTGAAGTTCATAACGCCACCCCCTTATCCGATTAGCCTTATCGGTCCAATTTTGGGCGTGTGGTTCGTGTACGGGTAACAGTTAGATAACTTGTGACCGTCATCACATCCCTGCGGTAACTGACTTGCTGATACTGTCTGGGCGTTACCAATCGCTTCCGCGACAAAGCGAGTGAGCGGGAAGGGAAGAGATCCAAAATCATGACGCAGAGCCGAGGGGTAAGGTTTGCTAAACGGGTGATACTCATTTCTTTTGGCATTTTGATCTATGTTGTGTCAACAACGCCGCCTGCTTCCGCAATTCCCGTTTTCGCGCGCAAGTACGGAACTTCGTGCTCAACGTGCCACAACAATTTTCCCGAATTGAATGATTTTGGCTGGGCCTTTTACAAGAACGGGTTCAAATTCCCCAAAGATGACGAGACATTCGTAAAGGAGCCTCCTGTTTTGCTCGGCGCGAAAGCACAAAAGGAGGCTTTCCCTGGCAATGCAATTTTCCCCGGCGAGATCCCGGGGACCGTGCCGGTTGGGCTCCGTTACGAAGGCTACGCACAATACAACAGCAAGTTACCGCCAGCTCTGGCCGGCACGCTGCCGCGCGTCGACCTTTTCGCGCCAAACACATTCACGATTCTGACTGCCGGCAGTTTTGGACCCTCGCTTTCCTGGTGGGTTGACGACGATATCTCGGTCGGAGGCCATAATGACGCTGGGAGTACGGGATTCGCTTACCTGAAGGCGAACGACATCGGCCATTACTTACATTTGCCCAAAGATACTCTGAACGTCCGGTTCGGGCAATTTGAGCTGGATTTGCCCTTCAGCCAGGCTTACACGATTAATCCCACCGACTACGACATTTACGATGAAGTTGCAGTTGCCGGCGCTCTCGGAACGACCAACAACCCCTTCTCGTTCGCAGCAATGCAGCGAGGAATTGAATTGGGCGGCTACCCAAATGACGGAAATTTCAACTGGTCCGTCGCGATAACCGATGGCAGCAATGACAATACGCCCTGTTGTGTGGAGAGCGTCGTTAATGGTACCGGTACCGCGCAGGTGAACAATGGCAAGAATATATATGTGAATGTTTTTCAGCAATTCAACCTAGAGCGTGACCCTGCGGTCCGCAAAGAAGTACAAGCCGCCGGACCGACTGGGCCGCACGATCACACCTCGATCCGTTTGGGCGCTTTCTACGATTACGGGACGAACCGATTCAATGTGAATCTTACCGACTTCCCTGAGTTTCCGGCATTCAATGAGCCGTTTTATCGCGTGGGTGGATATTTTCGTTTCCGCTATCAGAGTAAATTCGAAGTTTATGGCATGGGGATGTTTGCTCACGATTCCAATCTGATTCCCACCGCGCTGCCGACGGGGAACGTCCTGCTGGCCGGCCCATCGATCAATTACAGCGGTGGATTTGCGGAGGCAGAGTATTGGCTATTTCCGTGGGTGATACCGATCATGCGGTATGATCTCGTGAACTCGCCTTCCGACTTTGCCGCTGGCCTTTCGGAAGGATTCTCCCGGAACCGTTTCAGTCCAGGAGTGCAGGTTTTGGTACGCGCGAATATCAAGTTGAACTTCGAATACGAGCATCGCTGGGGAGTGCCGGTGCCCGGCACAGTGTTGCCCACCTTCTTTCACCCCAATGGTGCGCTGTTAGGTATGGATTTTGCATTCTAATTTCGCCATTTCTGATCGGAGATTGGTTGGCAAAGAAAGGGAGCCGAAGGTGCAATGAACAAGGTTAACTTAACGCTCGTGGGAGCGACTTGCATTTCCATCGTACTGACCGGCCTGGGCCATGCGTCGGATATCAAAGGCCACGTAGCTGTTCAGGGATTACGTTCGCCGGAGAATATCGCCATTTATGTGGACGCGATTCCGGGCAAAGACTTTCCTGCGCCTGCGCAGCACACCGTTATGGACCAAAAAGGTCTGAAGTTCGTGCCTCATGTTCTCGCGATCTTGAAGGGGACGACGGTGGATTTTCTTAACAGCGATGCGACCGGACACAACGTCTATTGGCCCGCCGTCAGCGGTAACAAAAAATTGGCCCACAATCTCGGAACGTGGCCACAGGGCCAAACGAAATCGTTCCAGTTCAACGATCTCGGCGCCGTTCCACTCTTGTGCAATGTCCATCCGGAAATGTCCGGTTATGTGATTGTTGCCCCGACGCCATACTTTGCAGTCACCGACAAGGATGGAAATTTTGAGATCAAGAATGTCCCGCCCGGTCATTACACGCTGACAACCTGGAGCGAGGAGGGAAAGCCAACAACCCAAGCAGTGGATGTTGCTGGCGAGGGCGCTACGGCGACGCTTACCGTGAAAAAATAGGCGTGCCGAGCGCGCACATCCCGACAATGGAACCATGAAGCCCCGCAGCAAGCTGGTGGATTTGGATTGGCTGGAGTCTAACTTTCCCTGCATGCAGGCCTGTCCGGTACACACGCAGGCCGGGCGATATGTCGCCTTGATTGCGCAAGGTCGCTATGAGGAAGCCTATCGCTATGCGCGCCAGCCGAATCCCTTTGCCTCGGTCTGCGGTCGCGTATGCGGCCATCCCTGCGAACCTGCCTGCAGGCGCGGTGTGCTCGATGCGCCGATTTCCATTCGCGCTCTCAAGCGGTTTCTGACGGAACGACACGGTCCGGAGTCGCGCCATCCGATCGATGTTTTTCCGCAAAAGCCCAAGCTCCTGCACGAGGAAAAGGTGGCGGTCATCGGATCAGGCCCAGCGGGGCTTTCCGCCGCACACGATTTGGCGCTGCTGGGCTACGCGGTAACTGTTTTCGAGGCTTCTCAAGTACCGGGTGGCATGATGCATCTGGGCATTCCCGAGTATCGTCTGCCGCGTGATGTGTTACAGGCACAAATCCGCGAGATTCTCGATCTCGGTCCCGAACTTCGCGTTAACTCCAGGCTGGGGCGTGATTTCTCACTCTCAGATCTTCGCGAGCAAGGCTATAAGGTCGTGCTCATGGCTTTTGGGCTGCATCGCAGCCGAGACCTGCAAGTTCCTGGCAATGAGTTGGATGGTGTGATCAAGGGCATTGATTTTCTTCTCAACGTGAATCTCGGTTATCGCTTCTCCATCGGCAAGCAGGTGGTCGTGATAGGAGGCGGCAACGTGGCCATCGATGTGGCCCGTTCCGCGCTTCGTGAACAGCAAAAGAGTGTCAGGGAATCTCCGAGCACGAGCCTCCCCAATAGCCTGTCGGCCAGCGAGATGGATGTTGTCATGAAGGAGTTGATGGACGTTTCACGCGCGGCGCTGCGCATGGGCGCGCGCGAGGTCCATTTGGTTTGCCTGGAATCGCGCGAGGAGATGCCCGCGTTTGCGCAAGAGATTGACGAAGGCTTAGAGGAAGGTTTGAAGCTACATCCCTCCCTTGGGCCGAAGGAATTCCTCGGCAAAGATGGACGCGTAATCGGATTGCAAACGATCCACTGCCGATCCGTTTTTGACGCACAGCATCGTTTCAACCCGCAGTTCGATCCCGGCACAGAGGCGGTCATTCCCTGCGATACGGTGATTCTGGCCATCGGCCAGGCTTCGGACATTTCGTTCCTCACCCCGGCCGACGGCATCGAAACCACGCGTCAAGGAACCGTCAAAATCGACCCAGCAACTTTGATGACGACTGCGCCTGGAATCTTCGCGGCCGGTGACATTGCCTTTGGCCCTCGGCTGATCATCAATGCCGTGGCTGACGGAAAGAAGGCTGCGGAGCAAATCGATCGCTATCTCAGAGGATCGGATTGGTCACCGAGGCCAAAATACGTGCAGATCACGGTGTTGGACCACCACCAGATGGCCGAGCACTATGACGAGTATTCGCGCCTCGCTGTCCCCATTTTGCCAATCGAGCGGCGTACCGGTATCGCAGAGGTGGAGACCGGATTCACCGAGGAACAGGCGCGCCGCGAAGCCTCGCGTTGCCTGCAATGCTGGATCAACACGATCTTTGAAGGCGACGAAGAGCACGGCACCGAATGCATTCTCTGCGGAGGTTGTGTTGATGTTTGCCCCGAAAATTGTCTACGGCTGGTGCCACTGCGCCAATTCACGTTTTCAGATTCCGCTGTGGAGCGTCTACAGGCGGAGAGTCCCATCCGGACGCTTGATTTGCAGCATCTGGAAACTTCCGAACTCTCCGAAGGTCAGGGTTCCGTGATGGTAAAAGACGAAACGATCTGTATCCGCTGCGGGCTTTGCGCGGAACGCTGTCCCGTCCGCACGATCACCATGGAGGCTTACGAAGCATTCGACCATGATCCGGATTTGGTCCAGATTGAGAATCTGGCGATGGCCCGATGACTGACCAGGAAGAAACGCAACGTTCCCAAGAGTCGGCCGCCGCTCGGACGGAACTTGTCACGACACGACGCGAATTCCTGAACGAAGCCGCTGCCGCCGCATTGGGCATCGCCGCAGTCGGTTCCATGACTGTGACGTACGGATATCTTTCGCCCAACGTCCTCTTCGAGCCGCCCACCACATTTCGAGCCGGAAGTCCGGACCTGTATCCGCCGAACTCAGTCACGTTTCTAGAAGACCAACAAGTGTATGTGGTGCGCACCGACAATGGCTTCTTCGCCGTCTCAGCGGTTTGCACGCATCTGGGTTGCATCACGCAGTGGAAGCCGGAACTCGGACTGATCGCCTGCCCTTGCCATGGCAGCAAGTTCAAATCAGACGGAACGAAGATCGAAGGTCCGGCGCCTCGACCTCTACCTCATTTCGCGATTTCCTTGACGCCAGACGGGGAGTTGCAAGTGGATAAGCTTGAAATCATCAACCCCGCACAGGTTATGAAAGCGTGAGCGCGTAATGGCCAATTCGTTCACCATCGAACCGGCGCTGGAAAGACTGCGCGGGACACGCGTTTGGAAATCCGTCTTTCGTCGTGGACCGGCGCTTACCAATCGGACGCGCAGCCTGGCGGTGTTTGGCAATTTGTTCCTGCATTTTTTGCCTGTCAAGGTGCGGGAGAAATCCCTGCGCGTGCGGGCTTCCTATTATGTTGGCTCAATTTCCTTCCTGCTGTTTGTGATTCTTGCGGTTACAGGCGTGCTCCTGATGTTTTATTACCACCCGGCGGTTCCACAGGCCTATCGCGATATGAAGGACCTGCGGTTCGTCGTTTCCAATGGCGTTTTTCTGCGCAATCTGCATCGCCTGGCGGCACAACTGATGGTGCTGGCTGTCTTCTGGCACATGTTCCATGTTTTTTTTCGTGGCGGTTACAGGCCTCCACACGAATTTAACTGGGTGGTAGGCGTGGTGCTGCTGCTGGTGACGCTTTTCCTGAGTTACACCGGTTATCTGCTGCCTTGGGATCAACTAGCCTTTTGGGCCATCACTGTGGGAACCAACATCGTCTCGGCGATGCCTTTCGTTGGAGGCAGAGTGCGATTTGTTTCGCTAGGTGGAAACCTGGTGGGTGAAAACGCTTTGCTCCGATTTTATGTTTTGCATTGCGTGGTACTACCGCTGATCGCAATCGTCCTGGTGGCCGTGCATTTCTGGCGTGTGCAGAAGGATGGTGGGTTAACAGTGCCGGAGGAAGATGGCGGAAAAGGAAACTAAAGAGAACAAGTACGAGGCCGGTTTCAGCTCCGACGCCAAGAAAGAGCCTGTGCGCGTCGTCTTTATCACCAAAAAGACCTCGGCCAAGGTCATTGGCGACTCCGGCCCGCGGCTGATGACCTACCCGCATCTGCTGATCCGGGAAGCGATCACGTTCATGGTTCTGGTGATCGCCCTGGTTGGCGTTGCACTGTTTTGGGACGCTCCGCTCGAACAGCTTGCAAATCCGCTCCTGACTCCCAATCCCGCTAAGGCACCTTGGTATTTCCTGGGCTTGCAGGAGCTGCTTCATTATTTTCCGCCGCTAGTGGCGGGGATCATCATCCCCACACTCGTTGTGATTGCGCTCGTAGTTGTGCCCTACTTCAACGTCAATATCCAGGGTGTACCGCTCTGGTCCAGGAATCCAAAGCGGACGCTATGGATTTTTGTTTCGGTAGTGTGTGCTTTGAGTTTGCTGCTCGGACTTTTTCGCGCCTGGACCGTACTTCTGCCGACGGCGATTGTGGCCGTACTGGCGCTCGCTTCCTATCGCGGATCCCCATCCGAGAGTCGCGGCGCGAGATCCTGGTGGCGCCGGGAACGGCCGCTTTCCTGGTGGGTCATGACGTGGTTTATCTCCGTCGCTGTCGTGCTGACGGTTGTCGGTACATTTTTCCGGGGTCCGGGCTGGTCCTGGGTGTGGCCGTGGAGTTCTCATGCCGGCTGAGCACATGGGGCAAATCTCGTGGCGCTTACGCCTGACCTTTACAGTGGCGTCCGTCGTCTTTCTCCTCGCGTTGGCCATCTCGCCGGTCCGGGATTTCTTAAAGGAATGGAAACGCTACAAGCGCTCATACGTGCGCTTCGCCCAAACTCGGCCAGATACAAAACGCCTGCTGGCCGATTATCGTCCGCAGATCAACCAGATCTGGCTTCCTGACCTGGGAGTTGTGGATCGCTGTACCACCTGCCATCAAGGCATTACGCAGGCGAGTTTGCTTGAGCCCTCAGTTCCGCAGCCCTTCCGCGCCCATCCGCCGATTCCCCATCCTGTGTTGCAGTGGGGCTGTACGACGTGCCACCGGGGGCAGGGAGCCGCCACTGAGGTGACCGAGGCCCACGAGACAACTCTCGCGTGGGAACAGCCTCTGCTACCAGCGCATTTCATTCAGGCATCCTGCGGCATTTGTCACCGCGCCGATCTGCAGCAAACGCCACAACTCGATCGCGGCCGTGCGCTGCTGGTTCAATTGAACTGCGTAGGGTGCCACCGCCTGCGTGACGTGGAGCGACCGGAGATGATTGGGCCGGACCTGACGAGCGTCGGAGCAAAAGTAAGCCGGCAATGGATCTATAAATGGCTAAAGGAGCCGCGCACGGTGGCCGATGAGAGCGGCAATGTTACCGTGAATGGGTATGACACGGGGGGCGTTCCGCGGATGCCGCAATTCCGGCTCAATGAACAGGAATTGCGCGACCTCTCTGGCTATCTGAGTACGCTAAAAAGCAAGCCAGTCCAACCCTATCATTTCGACCCCCGCGTGACAGCCGCCGGGAAGACCGACCCCGCCGACCAAGGTGAGCTTCGGTTCCGGCAGATGTTTTGCTCGACGTGTCACTCCCTCTCGGTCACGCGAGCCGGCACCACGAGCCTGATTGGAGGCGATGTCGGGCCGGAACTGACCAAAGTCGGCAGCAAAGTGAATCCAGACTGGCTGATCGCCTGGCTGCGCGATCCGCAGTCGTATCTGCCGCATAGCAAAATGCCGCGTTATCAGTGGTCGGAATCAGATCTTTACAGTGTTACGCAATACATAACGAAACGGCTGACCGATCCCGACCTGTTCGGCGGAGTGCCATCTCTGGGCCCTTCCACGGATGATGAAATTCAGCGAGGACGCCGTCTCTTTGTTGATAAGGGATGCGGGAGCTGCCATTTGATACAGGGAGTGCCCGCGCAAGGCGATTTGGGGCCTGACCTATCAATCATCGGCGCAAAGGATGTCTCGCAGCTTTCCTTCGGCGAATCCAGGATTCCGCGAAATCTGATCGCTTATCTCCAGGCCAAGATCACCGATCCCTTGTCGGTGAATCCGGCGGCACGCATGCCGGTTTATCACCTCTCCCCCAATGACCTTGATGCGCTCACCACCGCTCTTCTGAGCATGACCGCTCCCGCTACGGCGGGAATGCAGAAGCTCGTCGTGTCGCGCAACGAAGCGAGCTTTCATCCAGCCGGCGAGTTCGGCCGAGTCTACGAGCGCTACAAGTGCTATGTTTGCCATCAATTCAATGGCTTTGGTGGGACCTTGGCGCCCGACCTTTCTTTTGAAGGGAGCCGGGCACAACGTCAGTGGCTGATCGATTTTCTCAAAGACCCGAAGACCGTGCGGCCCACGTTGGTGTTGCGCATGCCGCAGTTCAATATGACCGACCAGGAGGCCGCGATCCTGGCTGCCTACATTGGCACGGCATTAAACAGCCCGAACGTGGATTCCGCCGCGCTCGACACCAGGCAGTTCACGCCTGACAAGGTGGCGCTCGGCAAGCAACTGTACGAAGTCAAGTACGAATGCCAGTCCTGCCATACCATCGGCTCCACAGGCGGATACGTCGGCCCGAATTTGAACAATGCGGGAAACTGGCTCACGCCAGCGTGGATTGAGGCATGGCTTCGAAATCCGCAAGCGCTGCTGCCGGATACGATTGAACCGCGGCGCGCATTTACGGAAGACGAGATACAGGCGCTGACAGCCTATCTGCTGACGCTCCGCGTATCCGGCAAGGCGCAAGGTTCCGCACAAGTCGCTCGTATGAGCCAAGGCAGCCCGAAGGTGGAAGCCCAGCCATGAAAAACGGCGTCTTCCTGCTTCTTATTTCGCTCATAGCCGGATTCTCGGCGGGGTGCAAGAGTAAAGGACGTGCCTTCGTCGCTGTGGACCCGTTGCGTCAAGCATACGACTCCGAAGCTGATTGGAACGATCCTCAGCGAGTCATTCCCCTGAGTTACGACGAGGCCCAGGGCAAACGGATCTTTTATACGCAGTGCGTTTGGTGCCATGCTGATGCCACCCCGGCCGGTCCTTCGAACCGATCGAATTTGAATCCCATGCCTGTGTTAATGAACGATGGAACAGCTTTAAATCATGAGAGTGATGAGTACCTGGAAAACATCATCGCATTGGGCGGCAGCGCCGTATCCAAGTCCGCTATGATGCCGCCTTACGGCCAGACGCTCACGCTCCAGGAAATCCAGCAGGTGATCGCATACACGCGCGCCATCGCTCAGCCTCCCTACCAAGCCCCAGCTAGGCCCGCACCAAAATACACTGTAAGGTGATCTCGACTATGTCGAAGCGACGTTCGATCTGCCTTCTGCTGTTGTTGGCGATTCTGCTCCTTGGCTTCGGTCTGGGAAATATGAAAGCCCAAGTCAGCCCGGCGGAGATCACGAATCCTCGTCTCAAAGCGGCCGAGGGGGCCTATTTTTCTCAGATTCTGGCACTCTATCGCGCGGTGCCGAGCATCCGCACGCCTCTTCCGTTTGCGCTCGGCCGATACGTGGGCCTCGATCCAAAACAGGAAGTGGGGAGTGATTCGCGCGGCATTGAGTTCGTGAATTTCCATAATCGCGTGCTGCTCAAAGTCTCCGGTAATTACAACGCAGCTTACAATCCTGACCTTCTTACACAAAACGAGCGTGCCGTGCACGTTTTCTCTGAAGTCATCAGTCCAATCGTGGGGCTCCTTGCAAAGCAGTTTCCTCAGGATATGGATTGCGACGGCATCGGATTCGAGATTTCCTACCACATTCGTGTCCATCGGAATTTTGAATATGAGGGGAAGGAAATCCTAGTTGTCGTTTTCGACCGCAACGACGCATTCGCATTTGCTGCTAAGACCGACGCCGCCGCCCACCAGGAAATCCTGAATCGATCCGACATTTACGTGAACGGCAAGGAATTCGGCTTGGCCCTGAACCAGCGGAATCCTTTCGACCTCGAAGCAATCGGGAAAGAGCCTCCGGCTTCCGCCGACCACTCGACTGCATCGGTGCAGCATGCGGCAAAGCAAGGCAAAGAACCTGCATTGGGTCCTGCTTCGTTGAAAGTTGAAACTGAACCGGCAAACAAACCGATCCATTCAGAGCCTGGTATCACGCGGGCTTCGACCGACGATCATCCGCTGGCAACGTCCGCGCCTGCGTTGCAAACTGAGAATCCGCTTGCTGCAACTGCGGAAGACGCCGACCGATTACAATCGAAGTTTCAGCCGCAACTCGATACTCTAGCAAGTGTTGGAAAGGCTAATTGGAACTTCGTCGATTATGCTCCGCCATCCTTTGGCGTCTATCAGAATGAACTGATTTTGCAACTCACATTGCGAAACACCTTACAATTCTCGCCAGATTCGAGTTCGATCTACAAACGAGCCGCACAGAGCTTCGATCTTTTTCTGGCTCGCGAATTAAAGACTATTCTTGAAAAGGTACCGGCTGATGCCAATTTCGATGCCTATGACTTCACCGTCTTGAATCAGCTCGGGCCGGACCAGCGGAGTTCTTCCGAAGCCATCGAATACATCTTCCCGCGAAAAGTCCTGCAACAGTTTGTCAATGCAGAAATCACCGGTCAGCAAGTGATTGATCAAAGCGTGGTGCTGGTAAACGGTGTGCGGATTGCATTGAATCTGCAATTGGTCGAATAGAGGTCCTCGGGAGGTAATATTTGTTTTCACTGAGCGGAGCCCCCTGTATTTCGGGTAACCACTGAGAAGCCACCTTTGGCGAAGCTTTCGCTGGATCGGATCGCTCGGCAGATGGCACACCAGGTTGGTCCAAAAACCCCGCATCGCCCCTGGACCAGCCGCCAGCGCCCCAAGGTCATGCCACGCCGTCCGGGCGCTCCTCCGACGCTAAACGAGGCTGCGGCAGGCGTGAAATTTTAGCGCGGCTGCCGCAGCCGCGATTTACCGCTCGATCTTGAACCCGATTTTCAGCCTGACCTGGAACTCCTCGACCTTGCCGTCCTTAACCCTGCCGCTCTCTTCCGAGACCTCAAACCAATCTATGTGGCGGATTGTCTTCGCCGCTTCGGCGACAGCGGCCTTCGTCGCTTCAGTAAAGCTCACGGGCGATGTTCCTACCAACTCGGTGATTTTGTATGTTCCGGCCATGTCTGAGATTCTCCTCGCATCAGAAATTGTGAATAATATAGTGCATTCCCGGCAACCGCTCACGGTACGATTCAAGGTAATTTGGCGGTCTCAAATTCAGAGTCACTTCCTCGGACCGATGCTGCCCGGTGGTCACCTCTCAAGCTGGCAAGAAGCCCTGAGTACCGCCTTTGCGGCCGGTCGTTGCGGACGGCAATGCCCAACGCCTTCTTCTGCCCGATCAGCACGAGCAGCCGTTTTCCCCGCGTGATCCCTGTATAGATCAGGTTGCGCTGGAGGAGCATGTAGTGCTGCGTGGCAAGCGGGATCACCACTGCCGGGAACTCCGATCCCTGCGACTTGTGGATCGTGATCGCGTAAGCCAGGGAAATCTCGTCCAATTCCCCGAAGTCGTACTTGACCAGCCGCTCGTCGAAGCGCACTGCGACCTGCTGCTCGACGGCATCAATTCGCTCGACGATCCCCACATCGCCGTTGAACACGTCCTTGTCGTAGTCGTTCTCCGTCTGGATGACCTTGTCGCCTGTCTGGAAACGCCATCCGAACCGCTCGACAGCAGGCTGGCCGGGACGGGCTGGGTTCAAGACCTTCTGCAGGACTGTGTTCAGTTCGCGCACGCCAAGCGATCCCCGGTTCATCGGGCAAAGAACCTGAACGTCGCGGATCGGGTCGAGACGAAAGCGTTCTGGAATCCTCTCCCGCACGAGCTTGACCAGCGTTGCCGCGATCTTTTCCGGATCGTCCCGCTCGACGAAATGGAAGTCGGAACTCGGGTCGCTCCCCGCATATCCGGCATCTGTCCTCGGCGGATGCGGTGCGCGTTGGTAATGATGTGGCTGTCCGCCGCCTGCCTGAACACTTCGGTGAGGCGAACGACGGGCACGACGCCGCTCTCGATCAGGTCTTGAAGCACCGTGCCCGGCCCAACGGACGGAAGCTGGTCTACGTCGCCGACCAGAACCAACCCGGCACGGTTCGGAAGCGCCCGCACCAGCGAGTGCATCAGCGGCACGTCCACCATCGAGGTCTCGTCCACGACCAGAAGGCCGCAGGCGAGCGGGTTCGACTCGTTTCTGCTGAACCGCCCTGTTCCGGGGTCAATTTCCAGCAGGCGGTGGATCGTCTTCGCTTCCAAGCCCGTGGTCTCCGTGAGCCGCTTCGCCGCCCGTCCGGTCGGGGCACACAGCAGGCACTTCACGCCCTTGGCTCGCAGGATCATCAGGATCGAGTTCACGAGCGTCGTCTTGCCCACGCCCGGTCCTCCGGTGATGATCGACGACCCGGTTGGCGAGCACCGTTTTCAGCGCCTCGCGCTGGCTGGGGGCGAGCGTCTTGCCCGTGCGCTGCTCGCACCACGCGACCGCCTTCTCGAAATCAATCGGCGGATAGACCAGCTGCGGCGCTTCGCCGAGGCTCTTGATCCTTGCCGCGATGCCTTCTTCCGCCCTCCTGAGGTGCGGCAGGAAGATCAGGGCATCGCCGTCGATCTCCTCCAGCAACAGGGAGCCGCCCGTGAGCATCTGCGACAACGCCTGCTCGACTGTCCCTTCCGGCACCTCCAGCAGCTTCACCGCCGCCAGCTTGAGCTTCTCCAGAGGCAGGGCACAGTGGCCGTCCGAAGTCGCTTCCAGCAGGACGTGGTCGATGCCCGCCCGTGCCCGATTGATCGAGTCTCGCGGAATCCCGACCTTCTGGGCGATCTGGTCGGCGGTCACGAAGCCGATCCCGTAGATGTCCTTCGCCAACGTGTAGGGATTGCTCGCGCACCTTCTCGATCGCCTGCTCGCCATAGGTTTTGAAGATTCGTACCGCCCGGCTGGTGCTCACGCCGTGGCTGTGCAGGAACAGCATGATTTCCCGGACTTGCTTCGCCTCCTGCCATGCATGCGCGATCCGCTCCCGGCGCTTGGGGCCGATGCCATCGACCGTTTGCAGTTCGGCGGCTCGGTTCTCGATCACGGCGAGGACCTCCGCTCCGAACCGCCCGACCAGCTTCTTCGCGAGAATCGGCCCGATGCCCTTGACCAAGCCGCTGCCGAGGTAACGCTCGATCCCCTCGGCCGTGGTCGGCGGCACGGTCTTCATCATCGCCGCTTTGAATTGCAGCCCGTGCTCCTTGTCTCTGACCCACCCGCCCTCCGCGATCAGCCACTCCCCAGCAGTCACGGAAGGCAGCGATCCGACGACCGTCGTCTCTTCCCTGTGCCCCTGTGTTTTCACTCGGAGGACGCAGAAGCCGCTTTCGTCATTGTGGAAGGTGACGCGCTCGATCAGGCCGGAGATTTCTTCGGTCATGGATTTGTGTTCAGGTATTGTGGCGCTCATCTCGTTGGAGAGTTATTCAACCACGGATGAGTTGCGCCCGGCTGCCGGGGGATGCGCCTGGAGCGATCTTATTGACCACCATTATCGGGGCTATCATCTCTCATTCGACCATTGGGGTCATGAAGACTTGATGTCCGGCACGATCAAAGTCGGCGTAGCAGGCTGGTCCTACAAGGACTGGCAAGGGATTGTTTATCCCGAGTCGCTCAATGCAAAGAGCCGAGTCTAGCGTGTTTCCCGGCGACTGTCCGAATGTGGACACTCGTGGCAAGCGCAAGGGCGTATGCTGCATGGGTCCATCTATTGGCACAACCACAACCTACCGCCGCGCCTTATCGCTACGGATTCCGGCGAACACGAGGAAGAGCCGCTTGTGCGCCGGGCAACACCAGAGCGCAGGGGGAGAAGAGCGAACGGGAGCGACCTACTTAGCTGGGATTGCCGGAATCTTAGGATCGCTGGCTCGCATCGGCTCTCTCTATTCGACGCGGCCCCTTCCAGGACTGTCTCATCTAACTTGAAGGTTGAGGGGCGATTCGTACCGGGTGCACAACCCGTGGAAGAAGGAACCGTCATGATTAGGAATGTAACCGTGCAATCGGGCGAACGGACAAATGCGGCCGGAAAACCGGTAAGGAACAAAATCCTTCTGTCGATTCCCAACCAAGAGTACCGCGCAATTCGCCCCTACCTGGAATATTGCAGCTTTCCGAGTCACTTAACGCTTCACGAGCCGACTGAAACGCTCAAGTTCGTCTACTTTCTGAACGCAGGTTTGATTTCCCTCATTGTGCCCATGCAAGATGGACAAACCGTCGAAGCAGGAGTAGTAGGCAACGAAGGGGCGGCCGGAGCGCCAATTGCCGTTGGCCTGATCAGAAGCCCCGTGCGCGAAATAGTGCAAATCTCGGGCGATGGGTTCAGAGTATCAGCTGTCGCGATGTTTAAAGTGCTGAAATCAACTCCACGCTTTCAAATGATGCTCAGCCGCTATACGGCAGTTCAGGGAATGCAGGTTGCACAAACGGTTGCGTGCAATCGACTGCATCTCATTGAGAAGCGTCTGGCACGATGGCTGCTGATGGCCCAGGATAGGGTGGATTCGGCCCTGATCGCCATGACCCACGATTTCCTCGCAACGATGTTGGGGACGAGTCGACCCACTGTAAGCTCGGCGGCCGCCATCTTACAGAAGAATGGAGCCATAAAATATATACGGGGCGCGGTATCGATTGTGAACCGCCGGAAACTGAAATCCTCCGCCTGTGAGTGCTACGGCGTAATCCAACGATTTAACCCTGAACTCGGCCTCAGGTAACACCGTCCCCGGCCATTGCCCAGCACCTCCTACCGAGATGGATCGCATAGGCGGGGGTTCTGTCAAAAAACAGTTAGGAGAGTACATGGCGAACGAACGGTACATCTCTACACTTTCGCACGCAACGGCACGCCTGAACTTTCAAAAAGGCATCCCTCTCAAGGATCAGTCAAGGAGGACAACATCCAGCAGCGATGGATCAATGTGGATGCCGCCATTGTAATCGATGTAGCCTAACTTTCGGAACCTATCCATGAATAGCTTGACGCGACCGCGGTTTGTACCAATCATTTTCGCGAGTGCTTTCTGAGAGATTTTAGGGATAATTGTTCGAGGCCGGCCTTTCTTCCCATAGCTGGCGAGCAGCAGAAGGGCGCGAGCTAGCCGTCTCTCGATAGAGTTGAGTGCTTGCCTGACCAAATCCTCTTCCATTCGCGCCTTGTGTTTCAGCATGTGCAGGATGAACCGATCGGAAAACGCGTGTTCTTCGTGGAGCACCCGGACCATTTCTTTTCTTTTGAGGACGAGTAATGAAGCTGAACTCATGGCTCTGGCGGTGGTGATATGCTCAGGCTGACCGATTAAGCAGCCCTCACCAAAGAAGTCACCCGCATTCAAGAAACCGACGACAGCCTCCCTGCCGGCCTCAGAGACCGTTGTGAGTTTGATAGTCCCGCACCGTATGTAATAAACATCGTCTGGAGCGTCCCCCTGGCAAAAGATCGCCTGCCCCGCCTGAAAGTCTAGTGCCGATCTGCCTGGCCCCGCGTCGGACAAATACCTACTGATGCTTAAGAGTTGCTTCTTGCGTTTCGATTTCATAGCGCGTTCGTGGGTATGTACTATGTAGATATCTGCGTATGTCTCGCATCGTACAGAGGCTACAGTGTACCCTGTATTGATCCAGTGCAGCAATGGTTGTATATGTACTCAGGGAACGCACGTATTGACTTGTCCAAGCAAGCCTACGGGGGACGGTACCAAGGCAAGTGGATAGTGATACCAGCTAAAATCCTCGTGGTAGATAACCACCGGTTCCTGAGGGATTTCCTATGTTCTCTTCTGGCGGAGCAGTCCGATTGGGATGTCTACGAAGCCGAAAACGGCAAGGTGGCTCTTGACCGAATCCAGGAGGTCAAACCCGATGTGGTCGTGCTGGCTGTTAGGATGCCGGAGATGAATGGCCTCGAACTAGCTAGTAAGATACGCGACCTCGCACCTGAAACGAGAGTCATCTTTATGAGCTGTCAGTACACTCCACAACAGGCCGCAATTATCACCCGCCTCTTCGGTGGTACTTTCGTCCAGAAATCCGACCTCGGTGCAGAATTGATCCCAACAATCAGCCGCCTTCTCCCACCGGAGAGCCAGACACGGGCTTCGCTCGTCCCCGAGTGATAGGTGACGGTGGTCAGCGATTGCCTTTCCGGTGTTTCCATGCCTTCAAGATAACACAGGGGTATAATTGAGGATATGAACGCAGCGGTATCATCACCACGGCAAAAAACTTTTTACATGAACTCGAAGGGCGAGAATCTCGTCTGCTGCACGGCGTGTTCTTGGTCGGCACCCATGAAGGGGCGGGACATCAGTTCCGCCAATAAGGAGTTTGACGACCATGTCTGCGTCGAGCATCCTCCACTGAAAAGAGCAGCGAACAAATAGACGGCGTAACAAGTTGAAAAGCCCCGGACCGAAATCCGGGGCTTCTCTCTTTCGGCGGTCGGAGGAAGGACCATGGTAATTCCAACAGGGAAATGCGCAATATGCGGCGTGCCGACCAACCAGAGCTTCCTATTTGGCACTAAGGCTTACTACTACTGCGATGCGCACAGCGAAGAACTCTTTGAAAAAGTGACGAAAAGGAAGCCCCAGGAGCCGCCCAAACCCAAGTGGTAAATCTGCGGCGACTGCCGCACTTCACTGCGAAAAAGCTATCGGATTTGCTTGCGGTTTTCAACAAGCCCGCCACTTCTCATAACTTACCTGTATTCCTTTCCTCGATACGTTGCAGTAGGGTCATCCGGCAGCAGGATGTACCCGTGTTTCAATTTCTGGCTTTTGTTTCTCTGTACGCCGTGGTCTTGCTGTGGACTTTGCTAATTTTGCCCCGCAAAATCAGCAACCACATCCTTGAAATTCTCTTCCCGATGCTGCGTCGCTTGTGAGTGGCGGGCAAGGCGAAATACAGGCGGAAGCTTAGGCAGCCTTGTCTTCCAGCCATTGCTCAATCTTGGCGGGGGCGCACCAAATAATGTTATAGCTCGGAAAACGCCTGCGGTCCCGTAGCTCAACGGATAGGGTATCTGACTTCGGATCAGAGGGTTGGGGGGCACATCCCTCCGGGATCGCCATTTCTGTTCCCAAATCAGCAATAACCGGGTCGGCGTGTGCGCCCCGATTGGCGCTAGGACCGCCTCCGTCCCTAGCTGGAAAATGGAGCTTGAAGGAACTATGAAAATCCGGCGATTCGCAATTGTAGTCGCGTTGTTCACGGCCATCATGAGTTCCCCAGCAAAGCCTCCGCAAATGACGCCTCCGGTTAAGTGTGGGGGAGGCTGCATGCGCAACATGGGCACGTGCTATGCCGAGGTTGCTTGTGCACCTATTGCGACGGTTGTTTGGAGAAGGGGTGTGGTAAAAAACCTTAATCCACACGGGCGGAAAATGGGACCAGCAAAAAAGGAGGGAAATTAAAAAGTGAGCGAAAAGCCTTCAGGATCGGGAGCAATACCTGCGCCGCAGATTCTAGATTTGGACAAAGTTTATTTGCGTGCCATTGGCATCAACAAATTTGAATTGGTTGACAAACCGGGAAAAGCCACTGTAGGTGAAAAGGAAGCCATGGAGGTAACTTTGAAGCAATTCAAAGGTGCCGAATTGGAACAAGCTCCCAGAAAGGTTCAACAGATCGATCCAGGTTGGATTATCAGTATGGAAAAGACACCTTAAAGACAAACAAGAATCCCCGGCTGGCTTTCAACCCAGTCGGGGCTTTCTTTTTGGCGGCTTCCCCAGGCGGTATTCCCGATAAATGGTCATGCAATAGAGGGTCAAACGACTATTTACCTTCGAACCAGGGCGGCACTTTAAGCCTAAGAATTGACCATGAGTTCGGTTCTAAATGCTGGACCGCCTCCTCTTCCGTCCTAACATGTTTCTCGCCGGTGAGCCTCGTCAGGCTCAAGCGGGGTCGGCGATTCGCCTGCGTCTTTCACGAACACTAGAATTCCCACCCCGCGGCTTTCAATCTGCGCTTCAAATCCCGGCGCCCTGCCGCTCCCGCCCGCCGCGGCGTGAAGTCCGCCAGGGCACAGGCGGCGAGTCGGTCTTTGGCCGTCGTCGCCGAAGAGTTCTTGCTCATGCCGTGCCGCCTCCCTTGACCAGCAGCCGTGGCTTGCACCGCTCGAACCGCAGGATCGGCAGGTCGTCCACAATTTCCAGGCTCACAGGGATCAAGCCCTGCTCCCGGATCTGCTTCAGGTCGTCCAGCGTGTGGGGCGAAAGGTGTTGCAGGAAGATTTCCACGCGCACCAGCTTGTCCATGGCTATACCTACCTTCACCCGAACAACTCGTCCAGCCGCTCGGCGAGTTCGGCCTTGCCAAGCGCGTCGAACGCACGCTTGGCGTCGGCGAGTTCCTGCTCATCGCAGTTGTCGTGGATGTGCAAGGCTTGACGGGTTTTCATTCGCTGCTGCGCGTTCGCGAGCCGCTGCTTCGCCTTATCGTAATCCTTCAGGGCGCGGATGACTTCGTTGTAGATTCTCACGACTTATGCCTTCTCCCACAGTCTCGACGGCTTCGTGGCGGTGCTCCGGTACCCGGCGACATTGATCAAGCCCTTGGCGGCGGGCCGCTTCATAGCGGCGTACAGCGTGTCTTTGTGGAACCGGGACAAGGCGGCAAGCTGCGCCGCGTCCAAGGCTCCGTGCTCGGCCAGTATTTTCAGAACTTCTGCTTCCACGTGCTCTTCGTGTCCGGCGCCCATCTGTTGTGACCTTTCCATTAGAGCGCCCTGAAGTCAGTCTTCTCGGTTCATTGCAGAAATGCCGCCCGTCCTCATGATGCAGGCAGCCGGGATCAAGAGGAAAACCGCTCCAGAAAAGTTTCTCCGGCGAACTTAGAGCAGGAGGGGTTCGGCGTCGGAAGAATGGTGGTATTGCGTGACAGCAAAGTTGGCTAAATCAACCGCGCCCGATTCCGCACGGGTCAACGAAAGGATGCCATCAACTTCCGTGCCGCAACTAGCCAACTGCTCGGTCTCGCCAAACTGCTTCTCAGCCCATGGCTTGGGTACCTCCGGCGCATCCATCCGTCTGACGACGGCTATCATTGTCCCGTCAGTGGGTGCCTTATTGCCGCCGATTCCGTCGCGCAAGAAATGCACGCGCTTCCGAAACAGGCGGATTTCGGCACCACTGTCCTTCAGCAGATGAAACCATCCGGTGTCCGTGCGGGCAGGAAGCACGAAGACAATCAGCGCTCGTGAGGTGAGCGCCTTCTCGACCCAGGGGTCGATATCGCCCCATGGAGGATTGCAGAACAGCCGCCGTCCCGTCCAATCCAGCAGGAGACCGTGGATGTCCTTGTCCGGGTCGAAATCGGGATTGAGGGGACAGGGGTCAAAGTCGAAGCCGAACTCCATATCCAAGGCATCCCGCAGGTAATCTGGCGTCGCATAGCTGTTGTAGTTAGACCACTTCATTTCTATCGGTTCTCTCTTTCGTTTCGTTTGTTCTTTCGCGCCTTTTTTATAATACTGGTCCGCATTGATTCCTCAGGGGCTTTCTGAAAAAACTTTTGAGCCGCCAGCTTTCTCGTCGAGGGCGGTCTACTCGTGCGAGGCGGGAACGTCAAGATAGACGGGTTCGTGATTGTCGGTCATGCCCCGTACCACGGTGGTTAGGGCGGAAACGTCTCTGTCCTGGGGACGGAGCTATTTGCCTTGCGGTCTAAAATTCCCAGGCGCTGTCCTTCAATAGGCATCTCAACTCTCCACGCCCTGCCGCCCCGGCCTTCCGCAACGTGAAATCCGCCAGGGCACAGGCGGCGAGCCGGTCTTTGGTCAGGGACGGTGCCCAGACCAAGCTGGCAAGCATCGTGAGCAGCAGGCGGCGAAATTGAGGGTCGGTCTTGGTCCGCTTCGACAATGTTTTGAGTTCGGCTCGATTCACGACTGCCATACTCCTATTCGGAATTCCGAACTAAGCTCGGCGCAGGCTGGGTGAATCGCAGAACCGCGATGCCATCCGCGATTTCTAAGCTGGAAGGCGTCAAGCCCTGCTCCATCGCCTGCCGCAAGGATCCCAGCGTGTAGTCCGGGAGACCGTGCAAGAAGACATCCGTGCGGACCGGGACCGGCTTGCGGTCCAAAAGCTTGGCACGGGCAATAGCGTGTACTTCGCTCATGATTGCTCCTCCCTCATAGCACCTAATTGTTCGGTTTTTGGATTCCATTTGTGTTCGGCTGCGCCGCTCAATCTCGGTCTGGCACGTCACCGGGCAGCGGCGGCGGTCGCAGCTTGGGGGGCGGCCCGCGTGTGCAAGGCACGGGACTTTTGCCCGGTCATAGCCGAGCAGTTGTTCGCATAAATCTGGACTACAGAAATCAAGGTGTCGGCTGGTCGCACCAAAGCGATTTGGGGGGCGGTACTCATCTCCCGCCCCCGCCGCTAAACCGAAAGCAGTGAGGATGGGGGCGTCCCGACAACGCCAAAACAGGCTGCGAAGAAGGAAATGATCATGGAGATGAGAAATGTCAAACAAGCAAGAGAAGAGACCGTATAACCCACACCATTTGGCGACGGGTTTTGCCGCCAAGAGTCTGCCCGATAAGGTGACCGCCTCCGTGTTCGCCCGTCTGGGGGCACACACCGACTTCCTGGGCACAACCACGGTGGGCATCGAGGCGCTGATGGCGGAGACCCTCTATAGCCATGGCCGTATCTGCGATGCCATCGAGACTTTGAAGCGCCTGAAGCGCATCACCAAGGTTGCCCGATACCATCCAGGAAAGGGTCGTGGACGTTCCACGTCCGTGACACGCCTGCACTGCACCACCGAGGAACTCGAACGTGCCGGGGCTAACCAGGAGAATTTCTACGATAAGGGCGGCGAAGCATCGGAGCCTGTGCTCCAACCTCGCGTAAAGCGGGAACTCAAGACCAAGCGTGACAAGGAGACAGGGAAGTTTGTATGCACCGGCAATGCTGTAGCATTGCCTCGGAGTGAGGCGACTAAAATCCAACCTACGGGTGCAGTAAAGTCCAATCTACGGGACGAATTAAATCCAATTGACGGTCGGAATAAAGTCCGACAGGACGGACACGAACCTTTCTTTCATCCTTGTGGGGAACCTCTTGGTTCTAAACCTCAGTGTGATGATGATGAAAAATCAAAATCCCTCCTGGAAGGAAAGAAAGAAAAAGCAACACCGCAGGGGAAGTCTCCCCTGCCAACCCCTCATGAAGTTCGTCAGGGGGATGCCGCCGCCCGGCCGTTTCCTGCTTACCCCCGAAACTGAAGCCGCCCTGCGGCAGGCGGGCTGTCCACCTTCCGCCCTAACCGAAATAGGCAAGCTCAAACACTACTGCGACAAGCTGAACCGCACCTCTAATGTCATCGCCTGTTACTTGACGATGCTTGAAAACGACAACGGCACCGCCCGTCGCCTGCGGGCGATGTTCTGTCCCGCTCTCCCGGCTCAAACCCGAGCCGCTGCGCGTCCCACCGCCATGCTGTATCGCGCCCCGAGCGGAACCTATGCCCGCAGCCGGATAGACGCCGAACTCGTGGAGATAGACGACATCTGAGGACGTGTAGCCATGGAGACGCCGCCGATCAAGATATGGAACTGCCTCGTTGACGGCTGCTGCAAGCCAGCCACGGACGAGAGATTGACGACCTGCTGGGACGCAACTGCAAGGAGCCTGTCTGCGAGGAGCATTGGAAGCGCCGCAACGACCTGTGCTGGCATCGAACCGACGGTGACTGAATGTCAACCTCTTGGCTTCTTGCGGGGTGAAATCCTTGTTTGTCGGTCCATGGGCTTCTGCCGTTCTTCTCGTGTACGCCTCGATTCTCTCCACGCTTGCCCGCTGTTCTCCCACCAGCGACGTTTGTACTCTTTTTGAGCCACTGCGGCGCAATCTACCGAACAGTAGCTTTGCTTTCCTTTATCCGCGATGAAAAATGGCGTCCTGCAATCCTGGTTGCGGCAATTCTTCAATCTGCCAAGACTTCGGCGCAAGTAGCGCAGGGCTTGGTTAATAGGTACTTCGGGTGGCGGCGGCTCTAACAACGACCGAGATTTAATGCCCGTGACTTGATGCAGGTGGCTTTGTAAGAGAAAGAGTCGCCATTCGGCTGTGTACTCGTCTTCGGCATTCCATATCGCACGTAGCCAGTCCCGCATCTCGGCTATGATCGCCCGGTAATAGACTTGACGGCTCTCCAACAATATTCCCTCGGGCGAAGTCATCCTTCTTCCCAAGAATGGAAGCAGAGCCTTGATGTCAGTCTCTTTTGAAGGGAAGAAGGCTGGGTATCGAGAGAAGAAATATTCGCTGGCGCCATCGGTCATCTTGTCTTCTGCGTTCACGACATCAAGTAGAAACGTTTTCAATTCGTGATCTGTCTTTTTGTTCGATGCTAGAGCTTTTGCACGCCTCATTGGCTTCCGTACTCCGGTTGCTTTTATTGCCGCTCTTTTGCTAGATATTTGCCGCGCTTCGCTCTGCTAGAGTATCACATGCTGTGTCACTCCTGTGGAGTATGCACTGCGAAACTGCTAGAATAATACATAGTAGATCACTCCTGCACCGCATCAGAAGCAGTGAGTGAATGAAACACAAAGGCAGAAGTTGCCCGCCCGAGCCTAATCCGCTGCACGATTGCGGAGGGCAAATCCGGGAGCGGGCACGTTTGAAAAAGGGAGAGAACAATGCAAATCGACTATTTCATTGCGGAAGTTCACTGGACCAGCCCGCGCAGCGGGAAGCTAGCCTCGTCCGACAAGATGCTAGGGCTGGAAACTTATATCACCGACGGCACAGGCTACGTCGCCTTCAAGAACGACGATGGTCGAGAGCGCTATCTGTTTGCCACACATGACAAAGCCGTGGCGTTCGGCAAGCGAGTGGAGGTCCGATACGCTAAGTTCCCGCAATATTTCGTCATTGACGACACCGGGGACCAATTCCTCGACGAAGAGGGCAACCCTATCGTGGCGTGGGAACCCCTTGTCGTGGTTTCCGCCGCGCCAAACCAGGCGAAGGAGAAGATGAGATGGGAATGAAGCTCTACGAGCCGCGCACAAAGGAACTGGCACAACTCTGCATCATCGATGCCATTGAGTCCTGCCAGCCCATGACGATCAGCGAGATTCTGGAATGCCCGGAGCTTCTGAGCGACTTCCACGGCAGCCGGACACTCGGTTATTCGACTGTCCTCCGCATTTGCAATGCGCTCGCTGCGGACGGCGTGCTATTAAAGTCCTATCCGAGGGGCGCTGATCCTTATCAGCCTGTGTATTTCTCGATCGCGAAATCGCCTTCGCAGCCGGAACCGGCGGTCGGGGGGCGAAGCACGGCATGTCCCAAACCCGGCAAAGACGGACGACGCTCTCCGGGTGCACGCCCGAATCTCCCGTATAAGGCGGTCAGCTTGTCCGCGACGGTGCGCCCGTGAGCACAGCTATCGTGCCAGCAGTGGAACCCAATCCTTGCCGGTTCGCAGAACACAGACCGATGTCTTGGGCATCACCGAACGGACTGCCCGGCACCGCGTCGCCAAGTCCGGCATCCCCGGCAACTTTCCGGGGATGTACTGAGTATTATCAGACGAGGAGAAGCAAATGAGCGTCACCAAAGAACAGTTGGACGAAATCATCAAGCGCCACGAGCGGGTGTTCTCCGTGTCGGCTGCTGAGGCTTACCGGCAGGTGGAGGCGGCGAGCAAAACCTTCAGTTGCGAAGCCGCTCAGCATATTGCCGACCGGGCGGGAGAAATAGGGGCAGCCGCAGACGAGAGCAGTCGGTCTCCCATTCCCGCATGGGACCAAGCGGTGAACGAGCACGTCGTCGAGAACCGGATACGGCTGCCCATCACGACGACCTGCGAGAGCTGTGGCGAGTTGTGCCTATGGTGCTGGTGGACGGGTGCAATCCCGTCATGCGGCTGCATCGAAGACGAGGAACTGGAACGGAAGCAAGCCGAGTTTGAGGCGCAGCACGGCGGCGCTGTCGCAGAGGGGGAACCCAAGGGGCAGTACGAGCAGGCATACTCCCTGTTGGAGGAAGGCTGGACCATTCCGTCCGTCGTCGAGGAACTTGGCATCTCTTATTCTGTGGTCGAGAAAATCAGCGACCGCCAACTTCACGACTTGGCGGTCCAGCGGCACGACCCGGCATCTTGCGCTTGGTGCCGGGAGCGCATGGCGTTACGCCCACGGAACAGCAATAACAGCAATGCCGAACGAACGGCAGACCGTGAGGAGCGCCAGCGCAAGCTGGACGCAGGCGAGATCGTGATGTATCGCAACAAGGAAGGTCAGCTCTGCGAAGGCACGCCGGAGCAGGCTGCGAACCAGGAGGGATGACATGGATATGGACATAAATGACCTGGAAGGCAAACCCAAATTCTTGATTTGCTTCACGGAAACCGAAGCCGCCATCAAGATGCCCAGCGGCAGCATTTTTCACGCCAGCCTGGAAAAGTTCCTCGGCTCGCTTCCCCACCACGTGCGCCCGGCGACGCCGGAAGGCGTTAGCGAAGCCTTCGTCCAAGGATTCGTTCGAGACCAAACTGAGCACGGATTCCGGGTCGCCGTCCAGAAGCACCACAAATATTTCTACGTCGTCACGCTGCTGGACTTGGACATGGCGGCATTCCAGCGGAAGTGGGCTGGCAACAATTGACACCTGTGCTCTAATGCTTTCACTCTAACCGCTTTCCCAGGAGCCGTAGCGCTTTTCGGACGGGGGTTCGACTCTCCCCGCCTCGTATTATGAGGAATCAAGGGCTTAGGTACCGGTATCCCGTTTCCCGATCCACATCAGGAATTGCCCGGACCGGGATTCATGATCTGAGCCGGTTTTCTGGGTCAAATCTGTCCACCACCTGAATGAAGGTCTTCCAGAGGCATCGAATTTCTGGTGCTCATGAGGTCTCCCCGTTCACAAATGAACTGCTTGATGCCGTCGGGGTCGAACCGCTGGTGGTCCGCGGCTGGGAGTATGCGCCCGGCACTGCACAGCCAGACACCCCCGAGTGCAGGTCCGCGCCACTCCCATATTTGGGCGCTCAGCTTGTCCACCCCCCTTCCTCAGGGTCGAAAATAGCAGCCACCTTACTCAAGACAGTGAAAGAAGCGGCTAGGAACCTTGGAATCAGCGAACGAACCTTCCTCCGCCGTGCTGGCTCGCCCAAGCTAAACAAGGACCGTTCGGTCAACAAGCGAGACTTGCATTGGCGGGCATACTGACTGCCTGGGCGCTCATAAGCAAAAGTAGCGCATTCTCATCCCGACGAAGTCGGCGATCAAAAAACGGCTTGGCTGTTGACGCCGCTGCGCATGGCTGATGTCGCGCTCATACGGCACCCACTTCGACCGAAGCCATGAACGTGCGGATGTCACGTTCTTCGAACATCCACCGGCGTCCGATTCGGTACGCTCGCAACTTGCTGGAACGCACTAAGGCGTAAATACTCTGGCGAGACAATCTGAGGATTTGAGAGACTTCACGTACTTCGAGCAATGGTTCCATGAAACTTCTTTCCGTCGCCACCGCCGTTCACCTCTGGCGGGCGGCTCGTCCTACTTTTTGGGGGCTGCATATTGATGTCTCCTCCCGGCGCTCCAAAGCGCCAGCAAAAAGCATGACAGGTCGGGTCAGTCCCCGACCTCCACAAATCTCTCCGACGCTGCGTCAGCCTTCGCACGCTTGTGTTTGTTTCTCAGGTCAACCTTCGCCGCGTAAATCATAATGGTGTCAAGATTCTCATGACCAACCCACCGCACTATGTCGGTTGGCGAGCACCCTTCTTGGAGCCAGCGCGTGATTTGCGTGCTGCGGAACTTGTGGCAGTAGACTTCGTCCGTGTCGAGACCCGCTCGCTTTGCGACCTTTTTGACAATGCGGAGCAGGTGACCGTCAGGCTCGCCGTTCCCGTTCGGGAATACGAGGTCGGGCGGCTTCTTGCCTTTCGCTTTCATTCGCTCCTGAATCTTTTCGGTATGCTTTGGGTTGACTGGAACTTCACGCTGAGCGGCTTCAGTTTTGAGTTTCCAACGCCATTGAGGCTTCACGCGCACGCGCCAGAGCGAATCGCGGAAATCAACGTCGCCATAGGTTAAGTGCGCCAGTTCACCCTCCCGCATAGCGGAGAACAGGAACGATTTTAGGATGAGCCGTTCCTCAGCATCGGCGACCCGGAACATGGCTTCGAGTTCCTCATCCGTGTACTCTTCTGGGTCTGGCTTGGGTTTCTTCGGCCAGTCATCAGTCTTGATGCCGGTCGGATGATTCGCCCACTTGAAGAAGACCATCACATTGAGGAAGTTGTTATAGATGGTGCCATCCGCTTGCTTCTTAATAGTCTTGCAGTAAGTCTTGAACGCGAGTAAGTCTTCTCGTGTTACTTGTTGGATTGTGGCTTTGCGGCACGAAGCGAGGAAATGCCGCAGTGAGTTTCGATAAGCACGCCAAGTGCTGTCTGCCTTGTTTGCCTTGACTTCATCGTTGTAACGCTGCGTAGCTGAGGTCAGAGTTTCCTCTGTGTTGTTGAGTCTCGTAGCCGTCTGATTCAGCAATTCCATTCCGTTTTTCGCAGCGTGGATTTGAACCTCCACCCGCCCGAGTGCGACCGTCAGCTCTTCTATCGTCTTAAACGGCTGGAAACACCGGATGCCGCGAAACGTGTAGCGCAAGGCGTACTGGAAGGAATCCGGGCTGACCTTCGGCTGCCCGTTTTTGTAGCGGTCTTTCACCCGTTTCCACGGGTACCCTGTGGTGCGAAGCCGTTCGTAGATTGCTGGTGCCGCCATGTCCCTGTCTCTTTCCACGCATATATAGTACTGAGCGTCTGAATTTGCTCGACAGGGAAAATTGAAAAGTGGCAACACCAATAGCTAGAACTGGTGACAGTTAGCGTTTTTCTTGGGAATTTTGAGTTTGGCGGAGAGGGGGGGATTCGAACCCCCGTCACCCTTTTGGGGTGAAACTGCTTAGCAGGCAGCCCTGTTCGGCCACTCCAGCACCTCTCCGCAGTTGTTAGGAGACTCAGTTTACGTTACTTGCCCCCAATTTTCCATTCGTCGCCCCAAGCGCTTGCGATTCCCGGCGTGCAGATTGCGCCCAGCTAGACTCCGCATCCAGTTCGCCGATCAGTCGGCGGAAGGGTCCACCGGAATGACCCCGCCGCCGGCTCCTTGCAGGCCAATCTCCCTGCCGGTTCCCGCTTGGCGATCTTCCAGCGGGCGCAGCGCTTTGCCACCGCTCACCCAGGCGCGAAAGCGATCCATATAGAGATAGACCACGGGGGTCGTATAAAGCGTCAGCATTTGGCTCACCATCAAGCCTCCCACGATGGCAATTCCCAGCGGGCGGCGAAGTTCCGATCCGTTCCCTCCCCCCAGCGCGATGGGCAGGCCGCCAAACATCGCGGCCATCGTGGTCATCATGATGGGCCTGAAGCGCAGCAGGCACGCCTGATATATGGAATGCTCGGGGCTATTCCCCGGTTTTCGCTCGGCATCGATGGCGAAGTCGATCATGAGGATGGCGTTCTTCTTTACAATCCCGATCAGCAGAATGATCCCGATCAGCGCGATGATGCTGAGTTCCGTCCGAAAGATCAGCAGTGCCAGCAGGGCGCCAACCCCTGCCGAGGGAAGCGTGGAGAGAATCGTGATGGGGTGAACGTAGTTCTCATACAGGATTCCTAAGACGATATAAACAGTAACCAGCGCCGCCAGGATCAGATAGGGCTCGGTAGCCAGCGAGTCCTGGAAAGCTTGGGCCGTGCCTTGAAAACCGGGATGAATCGTGGCCGGCACGACCATCGTGCTTACCACTTTCTGAACGGCGGCCACCGCATCTCCCAGCGGCACGTTCGGCGCAAGATTGAACGAGAAAGTGATCGCCGGGAATTGCCCCTGATGCGCTACAGCCAGGGAGGTCAGCGACGACTCATAGTGCGTGAAGGCGCTGAGCGGTATCTCTTGTCCGGTGGTGGAACGTATGTAAAGGTTCCGGAGCGCGTCGGGACTCTGCTGGAACTGCTGCGCCACCTCCATGACCACGTGATATTGGTTGATTCCCTTGTACATCGTGGAGACCTGCCGCTGGCCAAATGCGTCATACAATGCGTTGTCGATCATCTGCGCAGTAAGCCCCAGGCGGGCCGCTGTATTCCGGTCGATCACCAAGTCGGCCTCGAGCGCTCGGCTCTGCAAATCGCTATTCACATCCTGAACTTCCGGGATCGCCCGCAGTTTCTGTTCCACCAAGGGCGCCCATGCCAGTAAGTCCCGCAAGTTGTCGCCTTGCAGCGTGTACTGGAATTGCGCGTTGCCGGCGCGCCCGCCGATCTGAACGTCCTGCTGCGGCTGCATGAAGAAGTTCGCGCCGGGAACGTGGGCGACCTTTGGCCTGAGCCGATTGATGACGTCGAAGACGCTCACCTTACGCTCGGATAACGGCTTCAGCTGGATACTGAATCCAGCGGTATTGGCCCGGTTGATGGAGCCGGAGACCGCTTCGACGGCAGGATCGGCTTTCACAATGTCCATGTAATCGAGCAGCTTTTGGCGCATGGTTTGAAAGGAGGTGTCCTCGCTGGCCCGGGCGTTGGCATTAAGGCGGCCCGTGTCCTGCTGCGGAAAGAAGCCTTTGGGGATCACGACATAAAGGTAGATCGCTAGGCAGAGCGTTCCCAATGTGATGCCGAGCACCAACGGCTGATGCTGCAATACCCAGCGGAGACTGCCCGCATATCCGTCGTAAAGTTTCTTGAACGCTTTTTCACTAGCGCGGCTGAACCAGTTGTGTTTACGGTCTTTTTCCGGCTTGAGAAGCTTTGCGCACATGGCCGGCGTTGTCGTCAACGAGATGATCATGGAGAAAGCGACGGCCACGCTCAGGGTAATCGCGAACTCCCGGAATATACGGCCAAGGATTCCGCCCATCAGCAAAATGGGAATGAACACCGCGATTAGCGACGTGCTCATAGAGAGAACCGTGAATCCAATCTCACGCGAGCCGCGCAAGGCAGCTTCGTAGGGGGAGAGCCCCTTCTCCAGATACCGCGAAATGTTCTCAATGACCACGATGGCATCGTCCACCACGAAGCCCGTCGAGATCGTGAGCGCCATGAGCGAGAGGTTATCGATCGAATAGCTCAACAGGTACATCGCCCCGAAGGTGCCCACCAGGGACAGCGGCACCACCGCGCTCGGGATGCACGTAGCCCAAACGCTGCGCAGAAAAAAGAAGACCACCAGGACGACCAGAAGGACGGATATAACGAGAGTCACCTCGACATCCCTGACCGAGGCGCGGATCATCCGGGTGCTATCCTCCGTCACGCGCAGCTCCATGGAGGGCGGGATCGATGCTTCCAACATCGGCAGAACGGCGCGAACACGGTCAGCGACCTCAATGATGTTGGCCTGCGGTTGGCGGAACAGATCGAGTGTGACCCCAGGGTTGCCGTTCACGTATCCGGCATTGCGAATGTTCTCTTGGCTATCGACGACGGTCGCGACATCGGACAATCTGACTGGGGCTCCATTGCGATATGCAACGATCAGTGAAGCATATTCTCGCGCAACGAAAATCTGGTCATTGCTATTAAGCAGGGCCATTCTTTTATCATCTGCGAGCGCGCCTTTGGGAACGTCGGCATTTGCGGCATTCAGGGCCGCCCGGACCTGATCGAGGCCGATACCGAGATTGCTCAGCAAAAGCGGATTAACTTCGGCGCGGACGCCAGGGCGCGAACTGCCGCCAATATTCACCTGGCCCATACCGGGAATCTGTAAAAGCTTCTGCGCGACGATGGACTCGGCGGCATCGTAGAGTTGCGCCGTGGTAGCTGTGGCTGAAGTTACGGCCAGATTCATGAAATCGGAATCGGCGGGGTTGGTTTTGCGCCAGGTCGGGTTGCTCGGCAGGTTCGCCGGCAATTGCCCGCGCGCTGAGTTGATGGCTGCCTGCACATCCCGTCCCGCGGCGTCCACATTGCGATCAAGGTCAAACTGCATCGTGACGTTCGTGCTGCCCAACTGGCTGGTGGAAGTCATCTGCGTTATGCCGGCGATGCGGCCGAACATGCGCTCGAGCGGAGTGGCTACCGCGGTGGCCATGGTTTCAGGGCTGGCGCCTGGCAGGTTTGCGAACACTGTAATCGTCGGGTATTCGACTTCAGGTAGGCGTGCCAAAGGAAGAAACGGGTAGGCTAAACCCCCAAACAGAAGCAAACCCATGCTCAGCAGCGACGTCGCCACAGGCCTGTTAATGAATGGCGCCGATATATTCATATTGGGCTGCCGCTTACAGGTCCGGCTTTAGCTCCTCGTTCATCTTGTCTCGTACACAAGTATCTCCGAGCTCTGCTCGCGCTCGCGACGCGCCGAAACAAAGAGTATTCCCCACTCAGGCGAGGAAAAACCGGCCCCCGCGCCGATCCTAGAAGGCCGCCTGAGTACTTGCGCCAAAAGGCTTCTCTAACATTTGACGCATTATAGTCGGGCAGCCCTTAAGCACCATCGCGACGATTGGAGCCGCATTTGCGCGGGGTTTCTTTTAAGCTTAGGAACTAGAACCTGAAAACTGGCTGAAGTTATTCCCCATACTCGAACGCGGCCACCGACAACCAACACGGTCAAGCGGTTCACGCGGGATGATGTCGGGCTCGTCTGGCAGGATCTGGAAGGAGCGCTACGAAGCGCCGCGATTACGCGTCGCGGTTGTAAGTTTCACCAAACTTGGCGACGACTACGGACTGGGCCACCCATGCCCTTCGCCATTGGCCCGAGTGCTTACCCTGGCGGGTCGAGTAACCCTCAGTCGAAATACAACCGAGGCCTGATGAACTGCCCTGGTGAACTTTCCAGGCGAACTGCTCTAGCGAAAGGCTCTTATCGAACGGGAGGATCGGAGCTGGTGGCCTCGCGATTTTCCTTGGTGGCGCGCAGAACCCCGCTGATGTCCACGTAGAAATTGCGGTATCCATAATTGCCGGCGCGGGCCTCGAGCGAATAGTTGTGGATGCTTCCGTCGCTCTCCGTCGGTCCCGGCGTGTATTCGAGCTGATAACCGTCGCTTTGCGCCATCTGCGCCGCCTGTCGCACGTCCGGCCCCAGTTCCTCCAGCTTGGAAGGATAGGCGCCGCCCCGGGCCTCGGCATAAGAGCGCAATTCCGCGCTGACGTCGTTGAGCGCGATCATGGCCCGCGCTTCCGCATCCGCGGTGACGTTGCCGGTGCGCGGCGACACCACGAACCACAAGAAGCTCCACATCGCCGCCAGCAGAACGCCCATCAGCATTCCCCAACGCAGCAGGATCTTCCCCAGCGTCGGCTTCTTTGCCGGCGTGGAGAGCTCCTCGGGAAGGCTGGTTAGGTCAGCTCCGCAATGCGGGCAGATTTCGGTGGCTTGGTTGATTTCAGATTCGCATTCGCGGCAGGTGACCATAGGAAGAGCGAGGTAACTCGCTATCAGATTATAGCGGAATCAGGCAGGTCTCAAATCCGTTGGCGGAAACCGGAGGATCATCAAGAAACCGGAATCATTGGCAAGCCGGGTCACTGACAAACGGAGACAGGAAAGCTCCCTCGAACGTAGCAACTCAGGGCGCGCCCTCGGTGGACATAACCAGCGCGGCTCGGGGCACCAGTTGGGTCGCGTAATTGATTCCAGAATCGTCGAGCAGCCACACAGGGTCGTAGCTCTGCCCATTGACGCGGATCGCGATGGCCGCCTCCGGCTTGCCTGAATCGCAAAACACTTTGTCGAGGCGCGCTTTCCGCGCGGCATCCAGGTGAAAGGCGTAGATTTGCGAATGCGGAATGGGCAGGGCCTGATCGTCCGAATAGGGCGTCATCAAGCAGCCCGTCGGGTTCGATACATCGATGCGATACTTCCATCGGGACTTATGAACGGAATCGGAGGGCCGGACCGCCGGAGGCGCCACTTGCGGCGCGGTTCGCTCCCCTTCGCGGCACGCCGCCGTCTCATTGGCCAAGTCCAGCGGGCCATAAAATCCCATCTGACGACGATCGCCATCGCCGTCGTCAGTTGGAGTTGTGAGGGCGCCGCCTTTAATCAGCGAGGAGCCCGCCACGGCGAACGCTTCGCCGATGAGATCGGGAGAAAACGCCAGGCGTCCTCCCTCGCAGCTGCGCGGCAGAAATCGGGTGACCTCGGAATAAGCCGTCATGGATTTCCAGGTGCGAATGTCCCGCGCGCCGTTCGCGGCAATTTCCAGATATGTCAGGCCACGCTCGGCGGCCTGCAACCTCGTTCGGTCGCGCGGAAATCGGTGTACCGACGCCGCGTAGCGGTCGAGGCCGGAGCGGACGGCGGCGATCTCGGAGGTCAGGCTCGCTGCGGGGGCACGCTCCAGTTCGGCATGGAGTTGTCCCAGCGATTGCTGCACATCTCGCCACGCCGACATATCGGACCGGTAACGCCGATAGCCGGCCATATCCACGGCGATGAGGGCGATCAGAGCGAATGCCAGTTGAACGCGGCCGGAATGCACCGGCACCTCCGCGGGCCGGGCGGAAGGTTCTTACTTGGTTGGATGACGGAGAGGCCCGCCAGGGGTTGGCGAATTCATGCCGGCGCGGTTGTCGGGTTCGGAACGCTCGGCTATGCTTTTCCGGTTCATGGTCGATATCCACTGCCACATTCTGCCCGCACTCGACGATGGCGCGAGGTCGCTGGACGAATCGGTGGAGATGGCCGAAATGGCCATCTCCGAGGGAATAACCCATGTGGTCGCCACGCCGCACGCCGATGGCAACTTCCACTTTGACTTCGATCTGGTGCAGAAGCGGCGGGCGGAATTGCAGGCGCGGGTGGGCGATCGCCTGCAACTGGCCACGGGTTGCGACTTTCACCTGAACGTGGAGAACCTGCGAGATATTCGCCTCGATCCCTCGAAATACTCGCTGAATCAGAAGCGCTATCTGCTGGTGGAGTTTGCGGACTTCGCCATTCCCCCAACCGCGGAGGAGGCTTTACACCAGCTTCAGCTGCTGGGACTTTCCTTGATCGTCACTCACCCGGAGCGCAATGCCCTGATTCGCTTGCAACCGCAGCGGCTGCTGCGCTGGATCGAGCAAGGTTGTTACGTTCAGGTGACCGCGCAATCGCTGCTTGGAAAATGGGGAGAAGCCGCGAAACAGAAAGTGGAGGAGTGGCTAGACCAGCAGATGGTGCATTTTGTTGCCAGCGACGCGCACAACGTGGACCGGCGCCCGCTGCGCCTCAAGGAAACGCGCGACATCGTCGCCGAACGCTGGGGAGAGAGTTTGGCGCAATCCTTGTTCCAGGAAAATCCGCTCGCGGCGTTCGAGGGGCGCGATCTCCCTTACCAGCCACGGCCAGATTCCGCCAGCGGCGGGTTGGCGCAATCGCGCCCCCGCCGCAAGCGTTTCATCTTCTTCTAGCGCTCCCGTACCCGTTCGCCAAACCAGCCCGCGCTTGGCGCCGCGAACCTAGCGATACTTAACGGCCGCCGGCCGCAGTCAGCGCCGAATCGGCCGAGAAGACCTTCACTTCCACTCGGCGGTTCTTGGCGCGTGCCGCTGCCGTCTTGCCGGGATCCACCGGATTGTTTTCGCCCAGCCCGATGGTGCGAATCTGGTAGAAAGGCACGTTTTTCTGCGCCGACAGGTAAAGCACCACGGCGTCAGCCCGGCGCTTGCTCAATTGCAGGTTATAGTCGGCGGTCCCAATCGTATCCGTGTAACCCTCAACAGCGATGAAGTAGCGTTTCATCGAACCGGCATTGGAAGCCAGTTGATCGAGCTGCTGCTTATCGTCGTCGGAAAGGACGGCGCTATTGAACTTGAAGAGCACAGTGGCCTGATTGGCGACTTTGTAATCGTCCAAATTGGAGATGACTCCGCGAAGCTGGGCGATGTCGCTATTCTCCTTCTGAGCCCCTGCCGTAGCCGCGTCATTGGCTTGATTGGCGCGATTCATGGCATCGCCCGCGCGCCGGTCCGCCGTGGTTGCCTTCTCGTCAGTAGCACTGATCGCCTGCGTGTTCTTGGCCACGTCCTGCTGGGTCTTCTGCAGATCAGCATCCGTCTTATTGGCCTGGTCGCTGACCTTGTTCAGTTTGTCCTGCACGGGTGTCACGTTTTGGCGAACATACCCTTTTGTGGCGCAGCCGGTGATGAGCGCGGTGGCGCCGACAATTACCAACAAAAACTTGTGCGTCATGAAAGTTCCTCCACAGGAGCGTTATAGAACGGGATCTGTGCTTCCACCTTTAGGGGAGCGCTAGGCCTTCACACTCTATCAAACTAGAGTTGAATTCACCATACGCCGGTAATCGGGGAAATCATGTAAATAGCTCCAGGACTTCCTCGTATCTCTTAAATGGCGGGATCAAATAGGCCCCGGCCAGCTCGGTACGGGCCCAGGAGAGCATCCGCCGGGCTAGGGCAAAACCCCGGTCCCGCGCCCCGGTTCCCGCCGATTCCATCTCTTTCAGCACCGGCTCGGGTATGAAGATCCCGGGAACCTCATTATTTAGCCTCAGTGCCTGCTTATAGCTGGTGAGCGGCCAGATGCCAGCAATAATCGGGATAGGGGAACGGCCGCCGACGCGCTTCAGGAAATTGTGCCAGTGTTCGGGATCGAAGAGCGGCTGGGTCATTGCGAAATGCGCGCCTGCCTCCACCTTGGCGAAGAAGCGCTGGATTTCGTAGTCTAGGTCCTCTGCGGTGGGGTTCACGGCCACACCCACGGTGTAGTTGGTGGCGCCGCCCAGCGCCTTCCCCGCCCAGTCGGTGCCCTGATTCAGGCGCGAGGCCACTTTTACGAGCCCGATGGAGTCGATTTCATAGACACCGCTCGTCTCGCCCGCCGAAGGCGGATCGCCGGTAATCGCCAGGAAGTTGCGCACCCCGCCGATGCTCCAGGCGCCGAGCAGCGCGGCCTGCAGACCGATGAGGTTCTGATCCCGCGTGGTGACGTGAGGAACCGTTTCCACTCCGCGCGCCTGCAAGGCTCCGGCCAGCATCAGCGCATCCATGCCCACGCGGGCCAGCGTGCCGCTATTGACGTCAATGGTGTCCACGCTGCCGCTCGCGACGATCTTGTCCACTTGCTCGAAGATGCGCTCGAGCGAAATGCCCTTGGGCGGATCGATCTCCACCGAAACGCAAAATTCGCCCGCCTTGAGCTTGCGCCATAAGCCGCTCTCGGGATCTCGCTGAACCGGTCGTGCCTTCTCCAGGTACGCGTCGACCGTCACAGATCCCGTTTTCACCGATGTCGCCGGTGTAAGGCCGCGAACCGCGCCCGCAATGGCGCGAACGTGCTCCGGCGTGGTGCCGCAGCAGCCTCCCACCACCCGCGCGCCCAGGGCCGCCGCATCGCGCGCAAAGAGCGCGAAATATTCCGGCGACGAACGAGGATAGATGGTGCGGTCCCCCACGCGCTGCGGAAAACCCACGTTGGGCATGGCGGAAAGCGCGCGGTTCCCTCCCGCGAATCCTTCCAGCACGGAAAGCAGCGACTGCGGCCCCAGCGTGCAATTCACGCCGATCACCTGCACATTCTTCTGCGCCAGGCGTGCCGCCGCATCGGCTGGGCGCGTGCCGCCCAGCGTAGTGCCCTCTTCGGAAAACGTCAACTGGGCCACAATGGGGAGCGCGGAAAAAGAGCGCACCGCGTCAATCGCGGCAAGCATCATCTCCATATTGGAAAAAGTCTCCAATACGAAGAGGTCCACGCCGCGTTCCTCGAGCGCCTGTGCCTGCTCGCGATAAATCTCCAGCATCTCCTCGCGCGGCGTCTCGCGCATCTCCGGAGCGATGGCCAGCGGACCAATCGAGCCGGCGATCAACACCTCATGGGGCGCGGCTTCCCGCGCTTCGCGGGCAATTTTTACGCCGCGATGATTGATCTTGGTGACTTGATCGGCGAGGCCCAGCGCCGCGAGCTTGGAGCGGTTGGCGCCAAAGGTATTGGTCTCGATAATCTGCGCACCGGCCTGGATGTAGGCTTGATGAACGCGAAACACGGCTTCGGGCTGGGAGGCGTTCAGCTCCTCGAAACTACGCTGCGGTCCGACGGCCTCGAACAGCATGGAACCCATGGCGCCGTCGGCGACGAGTACAGCCGCTTCGATGCGCTGCTCGAAATCTGCAATTTTCATAGTGTAGGCAGTCCTTGCCCGAGTGCCTTGAGTATGGGATTTGTGCTTGGAGCTAGCATATGTTGTTCGTTGGCTTCTGGCTTGCGGGGACTGCCGGAAGGACGGCGAAACGAGGCGAATGGCACGAGAAGTGCGCCATACCCCCCTCCCCCCCACCTTTTTTTACAAGAGTATCATTCCAGGGGAGTTGCTGGTCGTAATTTACAAGAGTATCATTCCAAAAGAGTTGTTGTTCATAGTTATACAAGAATATCATTCCATGGCACTTAACTTCGAGATTGGCTAGGGCCTCGGTTAGTTTTGCCGACATGGGATACGGCCAGAGAACAAGATTCGGCTTCGCCGGACGGTGAGGCGAAGAGCGAGTCCAGGCTACAGGGGCTCCAAGGGCTTGGGGGGCACACAACGCCCCGCTACATGATTCAAACATCCTTATATTTTACACCGTCAGTAAAGCCGAATTCGTTCCTCGAGTGGGTCCGTCTCCGAGAATCCCGTTTCTCGGGACCTGTCGGCACGATGGCGCCGACTTAGCCGCCCAATAAAATTACAGCGTTTCTCACTCACACCTGCCGTCCTCAGGAGAAGTGCTTGATGCGCACGCGAGGCGCTACCGGGGCTTTTCTCTAATGTGCCTTAGCGCACAGTAACGATAAACCATTGCGAGCCATAATAGAAAAGAGGTGAGACATGTTAGACAAACGGCGACAAGGGGCTATTTCGGTGCTGCTGCTGTTTCTGTTTCTCGCGACCGCCTACCCCGCTAAGGCCCAATCTCAGCCACGTCCCATTGGCCCACGGCACGGCCAGACGATTCAGCGGTTTTCAAACCTATTCGTGAATGCGCCCGTGGTGGTGAGGGACTCCAAGGGCGAACCCGTCCTGAATCTTACCCAAAGCAACTTTCGCGCCTATGACAACGGTGCCGGGCAGATAATGGATCCCCTTGGCATCGGCAATGCATCGCTTTCCGCGGCAATGCAAGCGATTCCTCCGTCCGCCACGCTACCTCAAACCTTCGGGCTGTCGCCCATCCCGGGAATGCCGCAGACGCCCACGACCGAGGCTCTACGTGCCGGCAACATAGACGTTGGAGCGCTGGCCGTGTGGGTGTGGAAGCAGGCGAGTGCGTCCAGGCGCTAGAGTGTGGTAGCAAGCCAGAGGCGAGGAACAGAATCGAGGAACGAGTAAGGCCAGTGGTAAACAGAGGCGATTCTAGACTCATATGGCTGCCAACGACCGATAAGACCTGTTCTCGCAGTGTGGCCCACGACAGCGCACGCTCCCTAGGCGTAGCGCCAGGTAGATGGCTCTCCCATCGTTCTCCGGTCCACTGACGAACAAGATGCCGCGCTGCTTATGCCCAGAGACATCCTCGCGAATCACCGTCCCGGTTGCCCAGCGTCTCCTCTATGAAACCAAGAGTGCCAAGACCTGTCGTTCCCGCGGTCCGCCTGCTCTGGGTGGTCGGGGCGTTGCACGACGGTCGTGCTGCAACCGGCCATAAAAAGGACCAGCAAGAGCGCCCCCATAGCTAATGATCTCTTCATTTTCGATTCTCCCTGGTGGCCTCGTTCGCGGCAAAACGCTGGCACCGCGGACGATCGCACGCAGAAGACAATAGTAGCCACAGCGCTCGGCGGGAGCTGTGCCGTTTCGCACAGTTGTCGTTCGGACTCGTTAGCATTTTGAAAAACCGTTGTTCCGACGGAAATCGCAAGGTGTGTTATTGCGGACAGACTCTGGTGTTCGCCGCGTCCACAATGACGGCGCACGATAAGGATACGAAAGAGCGAATACGGAGGATAGTTTAATGAACAGATTTACATATCTAGCACTCGTTGCTGTTGCTGCTGCTGGAGTCTGCTTTACGGTGGCCGCTCCCAAGTCGGAGGCTCAGATCAGCCTCGGGGTGAATATTGGAGCCGCTCCCGCATGCCCCTACGGCTACTATGACGCTGCTCCTTATAGCTGCGCTCCCTACGGCTACTACGGCGCGGAATGGTTTTCGGGTGGTGCGTTCGTTGGCGCCGGCCCGTGGTTTCATGGCCCTGATAACTTCCAAGGCCACGTGAATAACCGTTTTCATCCCGATCACGGCTATAAAGGCCCAGCGCCAAGGGCTGGCGATAGACCTGAGCCGTCAAAGCGCCTGGATAAGGTTTCCAACTTCAAAGGAAATGAAGTGCGTGATGGGCGCGGCCACGTAGGCGGAGGCAGGGAGAAACGCTAAGAATAGCCGATAGGCGAATGCATTCGGGTGTTTGCGGTTGACCCGGAAGCCTAGCCATTAACCGAAAGCAAGCACAGGCGGGCAGTGTTAACAATCCTCCGTCAAGGGAGTTGCCCGCCACGCCCCGATAAGTCCCCGTCGTCGGAATCGGACCCACCAGCGAAAAGCCACCTTCCGATAATGCCTGCCAGCTCAGCCGGTCGAAGCAACACCATTTAGCCAGTTGATCCGACAATACTTCCTCCAGGGAACCGGTCAATAAGGCCGTACGGTTTTCCGGAAGGCATTGAACTGAATGAGAGCAAGCGGGTTCTGGCCGGATAACGCTTTCGACGGCTTTGTGGCGCCGCCCACGATATCGCTCGGGACGCTGAAAGATATGGCCTATTTATAAGATTCTTCTGACACAAGACCAATAGTCCATTTAGAATCCCTCTTGCCCTGGGACAGGCGGTGCGCGGCTGAGCGCGGGGATGTGGAGGGGCTGTGAGAAACAAGTTGGCAATCGTTTCGCTGGCGGTGGTTATGTTGGCGGCGGTTTCCGTTCCGCTGTTTGCGCACCACGGGAACGCGGCGTACGACACAACGAAAACGATCACGTTGAAGGGAACCGTGACGGAATATACCTGGGCCAATCCGCACGTTTTCCTGAAGGTCGAAGCCAAGGACGACAATGGCAACACGTCGCATTGGGTGATCGAAGCGCAAAGCACGGTCACTCAGAATGCCGCAGGATGGAGCAGGACTACGTTCAAAGCTGGGGATGAAGTGACTCTCGACGTCATACCGATCAAGAACGGCTCACCTATCGGACGTTTCAAAGGCCGGATCGTGATCAATGGCACGGTGTTCAAGGCGGGCGCCCAGCCAGCCCCGGGACAATGAGCGGCGACGCTGCAGGAGGGAGTTCAATGATGCCCAGGCGCCTCGCGCTCTTGGCCATGGCACTGTTTGCGGGATGGGCGCTCTCCCCCATTCTGCGCGCTCAAACCGCTCCGGCTCAGGCGGCAGGAGTCCAGGCGGAACAAGAGAAGTGGAACAACGTTCCGCCGCGCAAATCCACGTACGCCGGGAAAAAGTCCGACCCCGCTCCGCGCCGCGACCTCTCTGGGATCTGGGACGGCGCGACATCCGCTGGAAACGGGCTCGAGGACCAGGGCGCGCCGGCAATGCCGGAAGACGGTAAGCCGGAACATCAGATACCTTTCACTCCGCTGGGGTTGGAGAAATTCAAGCTCACCAAGCCGAGCAATGGGCCCAGGCAATCCGAGCTGGGAGAGATCAACGATCCCTTATACATGTGCGATCCGATGGGTTTCCCGCGCCTCGAACTCTTTGAACTGAGGACCATCGAGATCGCTCAGACGGCCAAGCAGGTGATTTACTTGAATGAATATTACGGCCAGTGGCGCATCATCTGGACGGATGGGCGAGAACTGCCCAAGGACCCGGACCCGCGGTGGAACGGGTACTCCGTCGGCAAATGGGTGGACGACTATACGTTCGTGGCCCAGACGGTGGGGATGAAGGAAGCGACTTGGCTCGATAACGTGGGCCGTCCACACAGCGACGCTTTGCGGGTGGAAGAACGGTTTCACCGAGTGGACCATGACAACATGGAGCTCTCGATGATGATCGATGACCCGAAGATGTATACGAAACCCTGGCTGGCCCTGGATAAGTACCCGCTGCGCTTGCAATCCGACGATTTCGACATGCCGGAGTATCTCTGCGCACCCTCGGAGATGGGGGACTACAACAGCCAGATCGGTAATCGTGGCGGCCTTCCCGCATCCCCAAAATAACAAGAGTTAGGCACAGCCGCACAGCGAAGAGTGGCTGTGCGACCACGAGCTGCGGCACGATTTCGGCATTATTTCTGAGCGCCGCGTACGAGGCTCCCGCGGCTCGAACCTCTTCCCTCCTCCCGAATCGCCGGATTCATTGACAAAACGCATTGACGGCGCGCAGCGGTGCGCGTATGGTGGGCACAAGGTTCGGGTGTGGAGGGGGTGTTCACGTGACCAACCAAGATACGCGCAGGCGTCTGCTCATCAATCGACATATTGCCAAAATGAGTCCGGAAGAGATCGCGCGCCGGTTCACGGTTTCCTACATCGCGCCAATCGGCACGGTGAAGCAGCCGCGAGCGCCGCGAACTCGGGCGATGCAGCGATTGAAAGCGCCAGACTGATCGTTTCATCCGGAAGCTGAAGGAGACGCTCCCGATCTTCGTTCGTTCCGAGGACTGGGCTGGTTCCGGGGACGGACCCTGTTCCGAGGACGCTTCCTTATTTCAGCGCGAAATCTTAGCGGCCCGGGAGCATCTTGTCCGCTGTATAGGCCTGATCGGCTTCGCTTGAGGCCAGATACATGAGGAACTCTTTGGCGGCCGCGGGGTCCTTGGCATGCGCCGAGACGAACCCCACGACAACCGTCGGCGGAGAGATTGCAGCCGGCAGAGTGCCGACAATGTCGATGCCCGGGTTGGTCATGCCGGGAAGAAACGTGAAGCCAATTTCAACCTCGCCACTGGCCACCAGGGCCATCGAACCGGGGCCGCCGCGTCCAAACTTCGTTTTCGGCTGCATCTGATCGAGAATGCCGAGATTCTTGATCGTGTCGTTCACGGCGATTCCCGAAGCGGGGAGAGCGGCGAGGTCCGGATAGGCAATAGACTTGGCATTGAGGAACATTTGTTTCACGGCCTCGGGCGTGGAGATGTCCGGTTTGGGCGCGCCCTTGCGCACGGCGACGCCAACCGGAATCTTGGCGATGGGCGTGGCGCTGTCGGCCAGCACGTTGCCCGAAGCGATGACGTCAGCCAAAGGCGTTTTCCCGGTGGATTCCAGCGCCGGCACATCGAAAGCCTCGCCTTTGATGATCTGCTGCTTGGTGGAATCCTCACCGCCGAACGTGGCTTTGACCTTGTGACCGGTCTTGGCTTCGAACGTCTTGATGAGTTGCTCGATGGGCTCCTGCATGATGCCAGGCGCGAGGAAGGTGATCTCGTCCTGAGCGCGAGCACTGGCGGCGTTCACGGCCAAAAGGGCCAGAACGGCTATTACGGGGAACCAATGTCTCATGATGGCTTCTCTCCTTATGGACGAGGAAGGCAGGTCTGTTCGTCTGGGCTGCAGATTTCCGTGCAAAGTTTATCTTGTTTTCTGCTGAGCCGCGCCAGTTGTTTTTGAGCGGAAGGAAGCCCCGGCGGTCTTCGATTGTTTGCTTCAAGGCACATCCGCAGTATTCCCTCAGCATTTCGGCGGGAATCTGCTACTATGTGTCCAGCCATCGATGTGACGGTTGTCTCGTGCGGTTGGTTAAAGAGTCGATCTGACAATACCCACCTGCGGTTCTTTCCGTAAATCTTCGGCTTAACCTAAATTCAAACTGGCCATAGTCGTTTCGTTGCGCGCCTGCGAACCTATGTGCGCGCTGCAATCGTTGGGGCCAGAGAAAAGACAATAGAGTGCAGAGTTTTTCAGAATCACAGATTTCTTCGTATGTTAAAGGGCGATTGTCGGCCGCCAATTTCGTGACGCCGACGCCGGTGCAAGCGGCGACGATCCCGCACGGCATCGCGGGCGAGGACGTATTGGCCACGGCGCAAACGGGAACCGGCAAGACGCTGGCTTTCCTGATTCCCGTGATGGAACAGCTGCTGCGGGACAAGACGCCCGGAGTGGCGGCGCTGGTGCTGGTGCCTACGCGCGAACTCGCGATGCAGGTGGCCCAGCAGTATGACGTGTTGCGCGGGCGGCAACTTTCACCGGCGGCCGTGGTGGTCGGAGGCTTGTCGGAAGGCCCGCAACTCGCGGCGCTGCGGCGGGGAGCTCGGCTGGTAGTGGCGACCCCGGGGCGGATGGAGGATTTTCTCGATCGCAAGGCCATCGATCTCCGCTCGCTGCGGATTCTGGTGTTGGACGAAGCCGACCGCATGCTCGACGTGGGATTTCTTCCCGCCATTCGGCGCATTGCCTCGGTTCTGCCCAAACAGCGGCAGACGATGTGCTTTTCGGCGACGCTGGAAGGCGAGATCGTACGCCTAGTGGCGGATTACATGAAGAACCCGGTGCGGGTGGCCTTCGGGTCCACAACCAAGCCGGTAGAGAATGTGCGCCTGCAGGCCTTCGAGGTGATCCCTGAGCATAAGCTGGAGGTGCTTCGCCGCCTGCTGATCAAGGAAACGGGCCGCTGCCTGGTCTTCGTGCGCACCAAGCGCGGAGCCGACAAGCTGGCCAAGGCGCTAAGCCATGACGGCTTGGCCGCGGCCGTGATCCACGGGAACCGCTCGCAGTCGCAACGGACGACGGCGCTGACCGGATTCCAACAGGGGCGCTATCGCGTGCTGGTCGCAACCGACGTCGCTTCCCGAGGTATCCACGTCGAGGAGATTGCTCACGTCATCAACTACGATCTGCCGGAGGCGGCCGAGAGCTTCATCCATCGCGTGGGGCGGACGGGGCGCTTGGGCAAGCGCGGCTGTGCTTCCACGCTCTTCACGCGAAACGAGCGAGCGGACTTGCAGCAATTGGAACGAACGCTCGGCGTGCGCATCGAGAACCCGCGCTCCGGACCCGTTCAACCCGAAGACGCCCAGCCGGAGGACGTCCGGCCCGAAAGGGAGACTCGCTTTCAACGGAGCATCGAGCAACGGAGCGCCGAGCAACGCCCAGCTGCGGCGCGGTTCACGATGATTCCGCTGCGGGGCGAGGTTCTTCAGGGACAACTCAAGGGTTAGCTCGCGTCGTCCTGGAAACTCTTTACGAAATCCCGAGAAGGCGGGGACCCTTCCGTCGAGTACTCCGAAGTGGATCTGCCCGGCGTCATGAGCGAAAGGCGCATCTCCGGTTTCTGGAGTCCGAAGACCGGACCCATTGGCAGCCTTTTTCGCAGAGGACTGTCCGGATGCTCGGCTTACCGCGAGAAGAGAAACCGCTACGTCTGTAGTGGGTAAGTTTCCGACCACCCCGCCTATCAGGACTTGGCCGCAAATCGTCGGTTATATCTCATTGGACAGGTTGCCTCCGGCAGTGCTTGCTGCTGGCGAAAATTAGAAGTATTTAGTTTAAAGGCGCGATCTTAGCCTGACCATGTTTCGGCTTTGTGAGCCGTTCTTGGGGATTGCTCCTACCATCTGATTACTCCCCTTCCTCTGATGTGCCCTGGTGTCGGCCAATTAGACGCAGCGGCGACCGGGCACCGATAACACGGGATCAACCGAAGGCCGATGTTTCACAGCCTGCCCCGCAGCGGGAAGAGGAGAAGAGGAATGGACTCCAAAAGTAATCGTTCCAATGACAGCCACCCAGTCGCAAAAAGTCGAATCCTTCTCGTGGACGACGACGCCAATGTCCGCGCCGTATTCCAGGAAGGCTTGGAGCACCGCGGGTTTGAAGTGATACCCGCGGCCGGCGTTAATGCAGCGTTGAAACTAATTTCCACTGAGAAATTCGACGTGCTGCTCTCCGACCTGCACATGCCGAATCCTAGTGACGGACTTACCGTCGTCAGTGCCATGCGTCACGCAAACCCGGATGCGATAACCCTGGTGCAGAGCGGCTACCCAGCGATGGAAGAGGCCAAGACCGAAATCCTTATGCAAGTCGATGAAATCATTGCGAAACCCGTTGGCTTGGCTCAGATTGCCGAAATCATCTCCAAAAAGCTCTCGAAACCGAAGGCTCGTCTAGCGTTGAACAAAGAGCGGGTCGCCACAATTTTGCAGTGCGCCATGGATTCGACGATCCGGCATTGGCTGGCTCGCGTGGAGGCCAACGAGGAACTGACCGCAATCCCGCTGAGCTCCCAAGAGCGCACGGGCCATCTTCCGCTGCTCCTGGGCGACCTGGTGCGCCGTCTGCACCTCGCCCCCACAACCCAAGCTCTCATTTCAACAGCTGCGCGCGAGCACGGGGTTCTGCGACGCACGCAAGGCTACTCGATCGCCATGGTCGTCGAAGAATCGCGTATTTTGCAGGTCAGTATCTTTGAAACTCTACAGAACAGTCTAGAAAAGGTCGATTTCAGCACCTTGCTGCTCGACGTGATGGCCATCGCAGACGAAGTGGATTCGCAATTGAAGCAGACCGTGCTCGGTTTCATGGGAGCCGTTCTGCCGAATCCGGTGAGCGTGCCGGCCTAGAGTGGGAAGCAATTTTCGGAGCGGCACTCGGCATCCCCGGCCGGATAACACTGCCGCGCGTTTTGGCAACTTGCCGCCGGCGGCTTGCGCGGCGGCGCCTGGTTCCACGCCGCTACATTTGTAAACCGCTTGGAATATGCAATAGTCGAAGGCGATGGATCGCACTCCCGACCCTGGCCCCGAAAAGCAGACAAGTTCGCACGAGAGGGTGAGCGTCACCGCGTGGCGCGTGGCTTATCGCCGCACGCTCTCGGACATTCCTTTTTCCGTAGAAGTCTTCGACGAACTGCAGAAAATCATGCGGCGCACCAGGTCCGCGGCGGAGCTTCAGGAGCTGGACCAATTGGTGCAGCCGGACATCACGCCAATTTTCGAGGCGCGGTTCAAGCTGGTGAACCGCCTTCTCAAGGAACAGAACGCCCGGCAGATACTGGAGATCGCCGCGGGGTTTTCTCCGCGCAGCCTGGCCATGGCGCGGGACCCTTCGGTGGAGTACTCGGAGATGGATTTGCCGGGCCTCGTGAGCGAAAAGCGTTCCATATTCGAGGAGCTCATCAAGCAGGCGAAAATTCCGCGCTACCCCAACGTGCATTTGAACGTGGGGAACGCGCTTGTGATGGGGGACCTGCTGGCGGCCGTGAAGCCGTTTCGGAAAGTGCCCATCGCGGTGGTGAACGAGGGATTGCTGCGCTATCTGACGTTCGAAGAAAAAACGATCATGGCAAGGAATGTCCAAGAATTGCTGCGCCTCTTCGGAGGCGCGTGGATAACGCCGGACCTCTCCCTACGGCCCCAAAGCGCCTTTGGATTATCGGGAGAAACAAGGCGGGAGCAATTCGCGCGCATCGAGCGCATTACGGGAATCGACGTGGCCAAGAACTATTTTGAAAACGAGGATGCCGCGCGCGTATTCTTCGAGGATCTCGGCTTCCACATCGAACGCCACAGCTTCATGGAAATCGCGGACGAGCTGGTCTCGCCGCAAAGGTTGCATCTCTCGAACGAGCAAGTGGAAAAAGAGATCGGCCGGCTGGCCGTATTCGTGATGAAGCTGCGCTGACCGCCGATTCGCCTTAGTTTCCGTGTTTCAGGTTGATCTCCGCCGTATCGCCCTTGATCGCTACTGTGGTGCCGAAGGGGCGGGAGACGTCCGCAAGGCGCTCGAGGATGTACCTAGCTTGATCGCCGGTGGCCGGCTTGGGCAAGCCGCGAGTCTGCAGGAAGAGATTATTGGTGTGCTCGTCCTGCGTGTCGGGCTCGCCTTGGCCAATTTTATTCATCGCGATGGGCTGGAACGCGATCGATTGCAGATTTTTCCCCTGGAACTGCACATGCGCCACCACGCTTTCCCAGATGATGGGTTCGTCGAGCTGAATATCCGTCGGGGGCACGTTAAAAATGAAGTTCCCCAGATCGTAAAAGATCGGCCGGTTGCGATAGATCTCCACGCCGTGCAGCAGCGGTGCCCCGTGCATCACGATAATATCCGCGCCGGCATCGATCTCTTCGTGCGTCCATTTTTTGAGCCAGTCCGCGGGAGCCAGCCGTTCCGGCAGCTCCTCGAGGAAAAGCGCCGTGAACGGACGGTTCAGAAAAACGTGATTGTGTTCGTACACGATCACCAGGTCGGCATGCTGCCGCGCGTCGCGGATGCTCTGAAGAATGCGCTGCTTGTCTTCCGCATTCGGTTCGTTCCCCGGTTCGGGAGGGAGCAGCGTCGTGGACTCGTTTGGCTTGCCGCCGGCTTCGATGCGCAGCTCGTTCACGCCCGGGCGAGTGGCGGTGGCCGATCCTCCGTCCGCGATCAGGCCCGAGGCCATGGCCACCAGCGCAACCGTGCCCTTCGGCGTGTGCAGATAACCGGGCGCGGCGGCTTCCTCAACGTTGTTGCCAATCCCGGCATGAACGATGTCGCGGCTTTTTACCTCGCGCAGCGTGTTCTGAACACCCGAGACCTTCAGATCGAACGAATGATTATCGGACAGCGCCAGCAGATTGAAGCCCAGCGCCTTCAGCGCGTCCAGCGCTTCGGGCGGGGAGAGGAATCTGCCGTCGTGCAGCGACTGGCCTTTTTCCACCACCGTGGCTTCGAAATTGGTGAAGATCACGTCGCCGGTGAGCAATGGCGATATGGTGGCAAGCTCGGCGGGGGTGTGAACGCGGAAATCGGAGCGAATCATCGACTGCCCGGCCAGGGTGATGTTGAACGCGGGCGTTTGCGGCCATACGGCGATGCCCGCGGCGAATAGAGCGACGAAGCAAGTTGCGGGCAGCAGGAGCCAGCCGCGCTTCAGGCCAGATTTCACGCGCAATTTCAGAATTTTTGCCATGTGCACTTCCCTCTCCAAGTTGCGCAGCCCTGAGAAAAACTCCAGTGTTTGAGAGGCAAATTCCCGGTGGCCAGGAAGTTACTCCAAGCGAAAGGCAAACACAAGGTTTCGGCCTGCGCCTCGTGCGTCTCGTGCGTCTCGCCGCCGTGGGAAGGAATCGACATAGCCCGCGTGGGCGCGTAAGTTCCCCGGCTTGATTCTTTGCATGTACAATGCGGCGCGACGGCAACTGCATTCAGGAGGCTAGGGAGATGAAGCGTACTGTGGTGATGGCGATCGCGCTGTGTGCTGTACCCGCGGGCCTGGCGGCCGCGCAAGCAACGAAGCCCGCCGGCGGCGACGATCCGGTGCTCAAGGCCGATCGCGCATTGGTAGCGGCTCTCGACAAGGGCGATCGCCGCGCCCTGGACAAGATGCTGGATCCCGAGCTGATGTGGATCGATAAGGAAGGCATCATGTGGTTCCGCGAGGACGCCTACCAGGCGGGGCTCAAGTCGCTGGTGCCCAATGGCAGCGACGTGAAAGTGACCGAGCACAAGTACGGCAAGGTGGTGTGGATTCAGAATAATCAGGGCAACAAATACGCCGCGCACTTCTGGGTGCAGCGTCCCGCGGGATGGCGGCTGCTGCACATCGCCGAGATCGAGCAGCGGCCCGCTGAGCCCGGAGACGTGCGCCCGAACTATCCCGTGGCCTGCGACAACCCGTGCAACGAGATTCCCTACAAGGCCTTAACCCAAAACGAGAAAGACGCCATCCGCGCATGGGAGCTGATGGACTCCGGCGATCCGGCGCTGCGCGCCAAGTACCTGGGCAGCGGCGTTACCGTCACGTCCACGGCGCGAGGCGGCGGAGGGGCAGGCGCGGGCGCCAGAGGACCAGCGGCGCCACGCATGGTGGGCGCGCCGCCAGCTCTCTTTTCGCGCGTGTGGGACTTTGGCGACGCCCAGGTGTCGGTGATGCTGCACGCCGATTACGGCGCCAGGCCCTACTGGGCCAGCCGGGTACATTTTCTGCGGGATGGCGTCTGGAGGATGGAGGAGAGCTACCACACCACGGTACAGGCCGCTCCACGCCTGACCGCGATACCGCCTCAGCCGCAACAACAGAGCTCGAATTCAAACTAGCTTAGAGCGCCTCAGCAGGCCCGTAAAAAGATTGCGGCAGGAGAAGCAATCGCTTCTCCTGCCGCAGTTTTCCCGCAAGTGCCCAAATACCGCCGGCCTTAGAACGTCAACTTCAAGCCGAACTGGATGTGGCGTGGCCCGCCCGACCCGAGCACAGGATTCGCTGAGTCTGGCGTGCTGACCGCGTGACCGAATGTAGATGGTTTCGTCGGATCGGTTCCTGGAGCCGCGAAATCGGCGTGGTTGAAGAGGTTGAAGAACTCGGCACGGAATTGCGCGCTATAGCGTTCTCGTATCTTCCAGAGCTTGGTGACCGAGAAATCGACGTTGTAGTAGTGCGGCCCGACGAACAGCCCTCGGGACGCATCCCCCTCCGTTCCGTAGGCTGGGGGAACCAAATATCCCCCGCCCTGCGTGTAGCAAGCTTCGTTGGAAAGTGCAACCAAGGCCAGCGATTGAAGCTGGGAATTTCCAGCGTACGGGGCTGTGGCCGCATTGTTGCAACCCGCCTGTATGGCGGCAGGCGCCGACGCAAATGCAGTGCAGCCAGCCAGCTTGCCGTAACAAGGAATCGCGCCCGGACCGGGATCGTTGAAAGCGGAGGTAGGCCCGGAGAAGTTCCAGAACTGCGTCGTGCCGGCGCCCAGACCGCTGTTGGTGTTCTCTCCTGTTCCTAGCCAATCGTTCACGGTTGCGTCGTTGGGATTCCAGGCTAACCCGCTTTGGAGAGTGAGGATGCCATTCACCGACCAGCCTTGCAACATTTCCGCCGGAGACTTCATGCCGGGTATGACATAAGTCGGCGAGAACGTGAAGCGATTGCGCTGGTCGTTGGTGTTATTTCCATAATTCAGGACCAGGTTATTTCTATCGGCGACGAGAACGGATCCATTGTTGGTGGAATTGCCGTCCGTCACGGAGAGAGCGTGGGAATAGGTGTAACCGGCGAGGAAGGAGAGCCCGTGATAGTTGCGGGCCTGCATGGTTACCTGCAAAGCGTCGTAGTTGGACCAACCGCCGTAGTTCACCTGATCGATATTAGTGAGGTACGGAAACTCGGCGGAGTACTGTCCGGCCGCAACTTCAGCCGCGGTATTGGCTTTACAGAACGCCGTGGCCAGCGCTGTGTCCAGGCACAATTGCGCGCTAGTCAAACCGGCGCCGGCGGCAGGGCCCTTCGCCGCTGACAATTGGTTCGCCGTCCACGGGGTGTTCCATCCGGTGCCAATGGCGGGCTGGTTCAGGTCTTCGAGGATTTCCTGCTGAAACCCATGATTACCCACGTAGGCCACATCCAGCGTCAAGTTATTGGTGATGGCCCGCTGAATATCCAGATTCCACTCAGCAGTATAGGCTTGTTTGAAATCGGGATTTATGCCGCCAGTCTGGCAAGGCGATACCGTGCTGATTGCGCCTGTGGGAGCGCACGATACGCCGCTATAGGTTTGGCCGTTGTATGTGTAGCTGGTGGTATCGGACGGGAAGACCGGCACCCCGGTTTGATTCCAATTCCACTGGCCTGCGCAGAAGGAGGTTGCGCAGGCGCCCAATGCAATACGCGCGGCAGTGAACTGGTTATTCACCGTGCCGCTGTTGTTGATGCCGAGGGTGGGGAAGTTCGCTCCCCATGGGCTGGTCGGAATCATCGTACCCATGAAGAGTCCGTTCCTCATCACGCTTGCCGCCGCGCGAACCACCGTCTTTCCGTTGCCCTGGACGTCCCAGGCAGTACCGAAGCGTGGCGAAAAATATCCCCAACCGGGGTTATAGGATTGGGAAATCGTGGCGCCCGGGCCAAACTGCTGCACGGCGGAAGTCGTCGCCGGGTTCACGTTGGGATCGAACGTGCCAATGTGGTTGCTTTCCTCGATGGGAGGCGTATAGAACTCGTAGCGCAGGCCCAGATTCACCACCAACCTGGAATTGACCCGATAGTCATCCTGTGCGTAGCCCGCGAACCAGTTGGAGCGGTTGATGGCCGTGGGATTACCGAGGTAAATCGATCCGCTGTTGGGCGTTCCCTGCAGGAAAGTCTCCAAGTTTGTAAAGACGGCGGTGCCTTGCGCGGCAGGGTAAACGTCGAGGTCGAAGACCATATCCAAATACTCAAAGCCGAACTTAAAGCTGTGCTTGCCGTGCAAATAGGAGACGCTTTCCACGACGTTCACGTCGCCTTGCGGGCCGCCAGCGCTGGGCCGGGCTTCCAGAAATCCCACCGGGCTGAAGCTGCCGATGGTAATCTCCGGAAGACCGGCATATAAGGGATTGGTCACGCCCGTATTCATGCCGTAACCCGTCGGCCAGGGATTCGCGGGGATCTTCGTGTCCGGATCTATGGTGTTATTGATTACGTAGATGTAGCCCACCCTGGCATCGTTTACCCAGGTGGAGTTCGGGGTCCAAGTCCAGTCCCCGGAAATCTGTCTGGCAAGCTGTGTGGCGATCGTTCCCGAGGAGTACACCAGCGCGGCCCCGCTGCTGGTACCGCCAGTATTGGCCGTGTATTGCGTGGACTTGGATTCATAATAGGTGCCGCTCAAATGGTGATGCACGCCGAGGACGTAGTCGCCTTTAAAGAGTCCATTATTCAGCGGCAGCTGGCTGGGTATGCCGGGCGCAAAGAAGTTTGAAGTCGCGCTCGAATTGAACGGGAGTACGTTCTCAAACGTCGATGAAGCCGGCGTTACTGTGCAATTCCCGGGGCTGCCCGTTGTGAAATTGCCCAGGCCAGCCAATTGGGCACTAAGCCCGTTGATTCCAGGGCTCCCAGGCGCCTTAAGAAAGTTGCAAACGTCAATCAGATTGAGGCTGCTGGAGGCGTTGGCAGCCGTCAGTACGGCTCCCGAACCCACGTCCGAAGGAATCGTATCCGTGGTGATGGTGTCTCCAACGTTTACGCGCATTCCCTCGAAACTCGCAAACCAGAAGAGCTTATCTTTGAGAACCGGCCCGCCCGCGGTGGCGCCGAACTGCTCCACGGTCGCCGGGGTGACCGCCGATATGCCGGGAGTCGAATAGTAGTTGCCCGCATCGGTTGCGCTGGCATCGCGCCCGAACGCGTAGGCCGTGCCGTGAATGCTGTTGGTGCCGGACTTGATGCCGACGTTTACAACCGAACCGTCCTTAAAGCCGTATTCGGCCTTGGGGTTCTGCTGTTCGCTGAACTCCTGGATGGCATCGATGGGCACGAGCGAGCTGGCGTCGCCCCCGCGATACGCGTTATTCAAAAGACTCGAGCCGACCGTGTGGGCGATCCCCGCAATTCCCTCCAACCGGAACATGTTGGCCGTTCCGCGCAGCCCGTTGGTGACGGCGGTGCCTGTGCCCGAGCCCACGGAGACGACAGTTCCGGGACGCAACTGGATCAGCCGTTCAAAATTGCGGCCGTTCAAGGGGAGAGCGTTGATGGACTGATTGCTTACGGTGCCACCCATGGTGGCGTCGGTGCTGTTCACGGCGGGGACTTCACTGGTGACGGTGACCGTCTGCGTTTGTTCGCCGGGCTGGACCACCAGGTCCACGCGAACGGTTTGTCCTACCTCCACGAGCACGTTGCTGTGCTCCAGGGCCTGAAAGCCCTTGGCTTCCGCCCGCACTGTGAACGTGCCGGGGGTCAAATCGTTGGCGATGTACTGTCCGGCGCCATCGGTGGTCAAGGCGCGCGAGATGCCGCGGGCCACATCGATTACGGTTACCGTGGCGCCGGCGATGGCGCCTCCGCTCTGGTCGAGCACCGCGCCTTGAATCGTGCCTTGAGTCGTTTGCGAAAAGAGATTCGTGCAGACGAAAAGCAACGCGATCACGAGGCCCGACAGCGCGAGGGCTCGTTTCACACTTCTCCGTATACCTGTATAACGGATCAAAGAACACCCCCGTCAGTCTTCAAACTTAAGCGCTAAATGCTGTTAGAGACCCCAAAAACTAACAATGAGACCCCAAAAACTGCCAATGCGTTTATCTCAGGGCCTTGGGGGCTGTCAAGGAAAAAAAGAATGCCCTGCCGGCAGCGATCGAACGTCTGGCGGAACTAGCACACGAAATCTGTGAAATGTGGCTTTGAGATGGGCGGCTGAAGAACGGATTTGGCAATTGACAGCAAATTTCAGCCGCGATATCAGCACCGCACCGATTGAGCGTGGAAGCAGTCTACCGGGATCTCAAGTTTTTTCGGGAAAGGGGTGTGATCGTGTCCTACGAACGCAAACGCTCGGCTGCTATATGGTGAACGGGTCGGTGATCGTACCGCCGGCGCAAGGCACGTTTGGCGACATCCCACGCAATGCGTTCCGAGGCCAGGGCGAGCATTACCTGGATCTCTCCATCACCAAGAACTGGAACATCAAGGAACGCGTCACCGCTCAATTCCGAGCCGAAATGTTTAATGTGCTGAACGTGGTGAATTACGCCGCTCCGGCGAACGGCGGAACGACTTCGGCTTACGCCTCTCCGGCGCTGTTTGGCACATCGGGCGGGACTCCTGACGTGGCCAATGGCGCGCCCGTATTCGGGACGGCGGGACCTCGCAAAATTCAGTTGGGGGCCAAGTTCATCTTCTAGTTATGTAGTCGTGGCGTGACCCCGGGCGGCGCGAAGACACACTAAGCGCCGCCTGGTCACATCGCCATGGTCACACCCCTGTGGTTACATGCTGCCGATTCGACTAGTCCAGCGGTTCGAGTTTAACGATCGACGCTCCGAGGTTGTTGCCGACCCAGAAGGTCGGCGGGTTGGTGGTGTTGTCGACGTTCACGCGACGCACGTTCGTCGCGCGCGGCAGGAGATAATCGGTCATTTCGCCGGTCTTGGTGTTCACGCGAACGATGCGGTCGTTGGTCATTCCTCCGGTCCAGGCGTAGCCCGCGTTGTCTAGGACGGCATCGTATGGGTTCGTCCACGGAGTAGGCATCGGATACTCCGTGAACTTTTCCGTCTTGGTGTCGAACATCCCGATTCTGTCGCCGCGGTATTCGCCGAACCACAGCCGATCTAGTGAGTCCACATGACCGCGCCGCGGAGCGGAATTAGGAGTAGGCGTCGCCCAGCGCGTGACTTTCATCGTGTTGGCATCCACGCGGGTGATGTAGGTGCCGCCAAAGTTCATGCCGTAGAAGTTGTTCTTGGAGTCGACCGCGACTCCGTAGGAGCCGAGGTTCAGCTTTGCCAGCGGCGAATCCGGCGGCAGACCTTGCGTGTAATCGACGGTGCTCCACTTGTCCGATGCCAGGTCCACCTGGTATTCGTCGTCGCCGCCCACCCAGACCTTGCCGTCCACGTTGACGCGCACCGGCGTCACCATCGCCGTCCTGGCCGCATCGCCCTTTCCGAACGTCGGGATCTTCCAGTTCTTGAACTCCTGCGTCTTGGGATCGAACCTGGCGATCACGCCCTGATACATGGTGCCGAGCCAGACATAGCCGTTGGGGTCGATTTCCAAATCGAGCGCGCCCCGCGGTGCCTTGGGATCCGTCAGCGGAACCGGATATTCCACCACCTTGCCGCTCTTGGGATCGAGCTTGCCCACGAATTGCGAACCGAAATCCGAATACCAAACCATGCCTTGGGCATCCACCACGGCGTCGTGGGGCATGGCTTCCGGGCGCGGCAGATCGTACTCGGTGATGATCACCTTCGTGGCTTTGCCCTTGGGCCGCGCATTCGTCTTCAGAGGATATTCCCACTGGGAGCTGCCGCTGAGATTCACGCTGGCCATATATTCGGCCCGCTTTTGAACCACCGCGCTTGGGGGCGGCGGCCCTCCACCCATGGGACCCTCCCCATCTCCATTACCGGCCAGCCCGCTGGGCCGCACTTGCGGATGGGTGGGCATGCTGCCCTGAGCGTACGTGGTCATGCGCCGCAGCACCTGCGCAAATTCACCGGCGTCATGCTGTGATCGCACGATTCGCTCCAGCGTGTGGCAACTGGTGCAGTTCAGAAACGCCTGCTTCTGTTCCACTGTCCCGGGCATGCTGATCAGCCACTCCCCGTTGGAGAGTTGGCGCGAGAGGTCTCGGGCCTTGTGCAGCTTCAGATCGAGCTGCGCCGCCTTCTCGGCGGTCACCTCCACCGGCCCTGGATTGTCCACCTCGTATCCAACGGCCCTGATGCGCACGGAATATTCTCCCGGCTCGAGCCGGCTCCGAGGGAAGCTGTACCGCCCTCGATCGTCGCTTACCACCGTGAGCGTGATCGTCGATCCCGCGCGCTTGGCGCTCACCAGCACGCCCTCCATGGCGCCTTCCTCCTGAGAAGTCACGCGGCCCCCAAGCGCCGATGCGGATGAGTTTTGTGCGTTCAGAATTTGCCATCCGGAGCAGAAGAACAGCGCGGACAGGATGCCTAGCAGGATCGCCGGCGCGCTGAACCTGCGCAGCGCTTTGCTCGCCGCGAAAGACACGCGTTCGCAGAAGACTATCGTCGAAATTCCCATGAGGTCCTCCTCGGTCGGCAACTGCACTAAGCGGAGAAACATACGATTATGCGCGAAGTGAGCGGATTATCAGCCTGCCTCGTAAAATGTCAAGCTCAACGTTGCAGCGTAGTCGTGCCGCGGGCGCGGTCTCAACTTATGGCTTTATTTTTTGGTAATTGACTGCCCTTGCCCTAAGTGATATAGACACGAGCAATTTACCGCGGACTCATCTGAAAACTGATTGCCACCGAGGCCTAGGGGGGTTCCATGTCGACTACTTTCTCAAGCGGGAAATCGCAAGACGAAGAATTGGCGGGTTGGCTGCGTATTTTCGGAACCGCGATTCTCGCGATTCTGTTTTGCTCTCCGGTGATGTTTTCTCAAGCCAATCAAGGGACGATTCAGGGCGGCGTGTTCGACCAATCGGGCGGCGCTATTGCGGGTGCGATGGTGACTGTGACTGACGTGGCCCGCGGGGTCACGCGAAATTTGGTGGCGGACAGCGCCGGGCAATACGTGACTCCCGCGCTGGATCCCGGCACGTATACCGTTCGGGCCGAGGCTAAGGGATTCCGGACCGAAGAGCACAGCGGCGTGCTGGTGGAGGTCGGTAGAAACGTCCGCGTGGATCTGTTGCTGCAACCGGGCGAGCAGACCCAAGCGATTACGGTGACCGGGGAAATTCCGGCCATCGATACCACCGACGCTACCTTGGGCGGCACCGTCACGAACGAGGCCATCAACGCGCTGCCCTTGAACGGCCGCAACTTTCAGCGCTTGCTGCAACTGCACCCGGGAATTGTCACGACAGTAGGGGCGGGTGCAGGGTCTTCGAGTACGAACGGCCGGCGCTCCGGAGACGACCTCATTTTGGTGGATGGGCTCTCGACAATGGGTCAAGCCACGGGGGGCTCGCTGATTAATGACGTTTATAAGGGTGGAGACGCGGCTTCCATCCTTCCGATCGACGCGATCCAGGAGTTCAACGAGGAGCAAAATCCCAAGGCCGAATATGGCTGGAAAGAGGGATCGGTCATAAACCTTGGAGTTAAGTCGGGGACTAACGACATTCACGGTACGGCCTACGCCTTTGGGCGCGATGCCAGCGCCACCGATGCCAGCAACTATTTCTCGACTCCAGGCATATCAGCGATCACGCCCGCGACCTTGGAGCAGTTTGGCGCCACGGCGGGTGGACGCATCGTCAAGGACAAACTGTTCTGGTTCATGGGGTTCGAGGGCCAGCGGGCTACGTTGGGAGACGTGGCAGTAGACAGCATACCTGAGGACGCGGGCACGGGCGCCGTTCTGACGGCAGCGAATGCTGCGACTAGCGTCAATATGGTCGACCTTTGCAATTTCCTCAAGGCGCCCGGGAACGGCGGCGTTAATGGGCTCAGCGCACAACTTTCGGGACTGAACGTCGCGACATGCGCCGTAAGTCCCTCGTCCGCGGCCAACGAGAATCTGTGGCCATTTCTTCCGAACGCCGCAAGCGATCTCTTTTCTCCCGGTTTAACCAGCACCATTCCGCTCAATAATGGATTCTTCAAAGGCGATTACGTTCCTGGGCCTCATCACCACATCAGCGGATTGTTCTACGCATCCAAGGCATCCCAATACAACGTTACCTCGACCGGAGAGGTGGCGGCTCAATGGGAAGCTGCCGTCAGCGTGACAAACTACATCTACCAGGGAGACTGGACCTGGACTCCAAACTCCAATTGGGTGAATGACGCCAGGGGCGGCCTCATCTACATTCTCAATGACACCCTGAACGGCGACCAGAATATGCTTCCCGTGAATCCTTGGCCCAACGGCTACGGCATGAACACCGGCGTAACCAACCCTCTCTACGGAGGGCTGCCGCAGATCGCGATCAGCAGCTTCAGCGGATTTTTGGGTGTCAGCACACGGCTGGGCCGCCGGGGGCCGCAGGGCAATTTGCAGTTCACGGACAGCGTGTCGCATTTGATCGGCAAGCACGCTCTAAAATTCGGCTTCGACTACCTGGATATAATCTTCGGCAACGACACGCTTCAGCCTTCGGCCGGGATTGTGAAGTTCAAGACTCTGGAAAGTTTCCTGCAGGGCGCACCCTCGTCCGAGAGCATTTTGTTGGGTGACGCCACCATCAATGTTCGCAGCCACTGGTTCGCAGGATTTTTCCAGGACGATTGGCGCGTCACACCCAGAGTGACGCTGAACCTTGGGCTGCGGTATGAAGTAAGTCGGCCTCCGTACGAGCGGAACAACTATGACGGCAATTTCTACCCCAATGTAAATCCTGTAACGACGCCGGCCATTCAGCAGTTCGGCCCGGGCGCGGCGGAATCGTCGGAATATAACACTGACTGGCGCGGCGTTTCGCCACGCGCAGGCGCGGCATGGGACGTGAGGGGTAACGGGAGAACCGTAGTCCGCGCGGGATTCAGCATCTTGACTGCGCCCGCAGTGATGGGGGCGTTAGAAGTGAATGCGCCTTTCGGGGCGAATTTCCCGGGCCTCAACATTAATACAAGCGGCACGGCGATCAACGAACACAGCACGATCCAGGCGAGCCTGACGAGCGGCTTCACCTGGAACAACTCGGGAGTGCCGGTGTTCCCGACTGCCAACGTGACGAACGTAAACGGCACTAATTACACCGGAATCACGTGCACCGCCGCCTCGCCTTGCCCCACCGGTGCGGTAGCCTCCGATTTCCGCCAGGCTCATGTGATGGAGTGGAATCTCGACGTTCAGCGGGCCATAACGAATACGCTGACAATTGACGTGGCATACGTCGCCAATCATGGCTATGACGAAGAAACCTTGCTGGACCTCAATCAGCCTCCGCTGGGCGCAGGATTCACTCCGGCAGTCGTTGCGGCGTGCATTGCCGCACCGAGCACGAATAATTGCAAAGCGAGCCAAAACGCCGAAATGCTGGCCGAGCCCTATCACAACTCATTCCCTTATCTGAGCTATATCACCGCGACCTCGAACGGCGATTTCTCCAATTACAACAGCCTGCAAGTAACCGTGGACAAGCGAACGTCATACGGTCTGTCGTTCCTAACCGGCTACACCTATGCCCATGGCCTGGATACCTTGAACTCGGGCATTGGAGGAGGGAGTCTCGTTCCTTCCAATAATTCGGACCTGCGGCTGAACTACGGAACCAGCGATAACGACTTGCGGCATCGTTTTACATTTTCACCGACGTATTTGATCCCGGGGATGAAGTCCCCGGCCGAAATGCTCGAAGGCTGGTCGGTGAGCGGCATCCTGACTTTACAAGACGGCTTACCCTGGTGGCCGAACGACACCACGAACGATTTCCTCGGAACCAACGAGTTCGGCAACAGCGTAGCCGGAGCTGCCGCGCAGCCTTGGAATTACAGCGGGCCGACGTCCGCATTCAAATCGGGGCCGACGGCCATTCCATGCTTCGGCGGCGCTTCCGGATGCACAGCGTATACGACCGGTACGGTCACAATGCCCAGTGGCACAGTCCTAAACGGCGTGCCGCAACCGCCGGCTGCTTGCCTTAATGCCGCTGAGGCAGCGTACAGCGGAAATACGCAACTCCAGGATCTGGCCGTGGCCGCGCTGATGAACACCGACTGCTACGTTCAGAATGGCGGGGTTCTGACACCTCCAGCATACGGTACCGTTGGAAACGCGCCCCGCAATCTTTTCCGCTCCCCGAACTATTACAACGTGGACATGTCGATAGCAAAACTGTGGAAGTTCAAGGAACGCTATAGCGCGCAATTTCGCATCGAGCTCTTCAACCTATTTAATAGGGCTGATTTCGGCATCCCCGGCAAACTCGACCCCAATAGCGGATTTAACGGGCAGTTCGGGTGCTCCTGTACGACGCCCGATTCAGGCAACCCGGTGCTTGGCTCCGGCGGGCCGCGCCACATCCAATTCGGCTTAAAGCTGGCCTTCTAGCTGCGAACAGCGGCAAAGAAACAAATCCGCAAGTTGGTGAAGCGAGAAAGTATAGCGGCGAAGAAACTGCGGCCCGCCGATTCCACCTGGGGGCCGCATCCTTTGGCGCGGTCGTGTAGTCTTGCACGGGCGGGAGTGGTGTAGAATGGCCCAAGCAAGCCTTCTGACTCAAAAAGGGAATCCCAGGTTGAAAGCAAACCGAAGGAGAGTTTGTCATGTCTAGGGCGAAACTTCTTGCGGGAATCCTGCTGGGAACGGCCTTACTCGGAACAGCTCTGGTCGCCTTCGTGAAGGCGGAAACTCCGTCGCACTCGGCGGCATTGACGGGCAAAGTAACTTCGAGCGAGGAAGGCCCCATGGAAGGCGTGGTCGTCGGCGCGAAAAAGGCCGGCTCCACGATCACCACATGGGTGGTCAGCGACGCCCAGGGCCGCTACAGCTTCCCGCGCGACAGAATGGACGACGGCAAATACGCCATCAGCATTCGCGCCGTCGGATACGAACTGCCGGGCACTTCGGTGGAAGTGACGTCGGAGCCCGCCCAATTGGATTTGCAGCTCAACAAGCTAAAAACGAATTCCAAGCTGGCCCTGCAGCTCTCCAACGCGGAGTGGTTCGCGAGCGTGCCGGGAACCGACGAAGAGAAAAGCCTGATTGGCAATTGCGTGACGTGCCATACGCTGCAGCGAATCCTCTTCTCCCGCCTCGATGCGGACCAGATGGCGCCAGTCGTCGAGCGCATGGCTATGCACACGAACAACTCTTCGCCCATGCATCCCTGGATGCGTCCCATGAATGGGGCGCCGGCACCGCCGAACGAAAGGCAGATTGCCACAGCCAAATACATCAGCTCGATCAACCTGAGTTCGGTGGACACGTTTTCGTTCCCATTGAAGACTCTGCCACGGCCAAAGGGCAAAGCGACGCAGGTGATCTACACGACGTACGATCTGCCGCGCGCGGATGCCGCCCCGCACGACACCGCGGTCGACGCGCAAGGCAACATCTGGTATTCCGATTTCACCTCGCAGTTCATTGGCAAGCTCGATCCGCGTACCGGAAAAGCGGTGGAGTATCCGGTTCCGCTCGCGCGCACCGGCCCGTACGCTCAAGGCGGCCTGCAGATCGCTTTCGATCGGGAAGGACGAGTCTACTTCGGCAACATGTCCCAGATGCAGATCGTCCGGTTCGATCCCAAGACGGAGAAGATGGAAACGTTCAAGGCTCCCGTGCCGGACAACAAAATCGGCTCCGGCCATTTGACCATGATCGATCCGTCGTCCCAGCAAGTGGATGGCAAGATCTGGATCAACGTGGCCGACGGCACCGACGAGTCCGGCGGAACGTGGCGGGTGGACCTGGCGAGCGATACTTGGACGCAGATGACTTACCCGCCGGGCAGCCCTTCGGCCAACGCCTATGACGTGGTGGCCACCACCGCCAACGACATGATCGGCATGAGCTTCACGAACCGTAGGCTTTGGATGACCGACGGCAAAACTCTGAAGACCACCTGGTTTGACATGCCCCCGGGCGACACCGGCTGCCGCCGAGGCCATATCGATTCGCAGGACCGCGTCTGGTGCGGCGGCTACAATGCCAATGACATCGTGATGTTCGATCCCAAAACGAAGAAAATCACGGACTACAAGGCGAATACGCCCTGGACGCGCCCCTACGACGCCGAGTTCGACAACAAGACTTATGCCTGGGGCGCCGGAATGGATAGCGACAGGGCTGTTCGCGTCAACGTCCAGACCGGCGAAGTGACCGAGTATCTGCTCCCCCATGAAACGAATGTGCGCCATGTGGAGGTGCAGAAGATCGGTCCTCTCTCCAGCATGTGGCTTGGAGACCAGCATGGCGGCACCATTGTCCATATCGAGCCGCTGGCACCGTAATCGCCGCGCGTAAAAGCGGAAAGCACATGCCTCTGGGATCGGACCCGCCCCGCGCCAGGCGGAGCGCCAGAAGGCAGTTTACTGAATAGTATTACAACCCAGGTATACTGGAATCCCCCTATAGAGATGGCTCCCCGCCTGCTAACCTATTTCCGAAGAATGGGATGCGGACCTTGAATTCATTTAGGGAAGCCGGGTGATGTTTCCGGCCCTAAGTGAACGTTTCGGAGGTTTTGGACGAGGTGCTGGTTCTCTATTCGGAGAAACTTAACTTCAAGAAGGTTAAGCTGCGATCCGAGTATCCCGAGGGAATCAAGATCGTGGGATTCGCAGGCGAAGTGCGGCAGATTTTTGCCAATCTGGTGGCCAATGCAATCGAAGCGCTATCGCCAGAAGGATGCCTGACGATTCGAGCGTCGAAGGTCCGAACGGGCGAGGATGGCTTCTGCCGCCGGGGTGTTCGGGTTACTGTGTTGGACAACGGGAGCGGCATTGCTGCCGAAGATCGAAAGAAGATTTTTGAACCTTTCTACACCACGAAGAAAGACGTCGGAACCGGGTTAGGATTGTGGCTGACGCTGGACTTGATAGAAAAGCACCATGGTTAGATTCGCTTGCGGAGCAGCACCCGCCCTGGAAGAACGCGGACGGCATTCTCGATATTCTTGCCCGAACGACCTCTCGGCAACTAGAATCTAGTTTTTCCATCGGCGGGCAATAGATTGAGGGCTCATGATCATCGGCTGATGCGACACATTGCCAACCGCTCGACTAAACCCCGTTCGTCCGCAGGACCCACCCATAAGCCCTCGCTCCCGGTTGCGGCTCTATTCAGTTTCCTGAAGGAGACACGAGGGGCGCCCACGCGGGCTCTGCACGATATGGCCAAGGCTCTCCATATCGGTCCGGCCGCTGCCAAGCAGGCGCTGGCGATGTTGGAAATGCAAGGCTACGTCAAGCCCGCGGGATCGAAAGACCAATGGATGACGACGCCCGCGGGCGAGAGCGTCTCGGGTTCCAAAATGCCTCGCTACAGCCGAGAAAGGGTGGAGCAGTCTCTCGCGTCATTCGCCGACCATCTCAAGCTCGTGAATCAGGATTCATCGGCTGAGTACAAGATCGCGGATGCGGTTGCATTTGGCGATTTCTTATCCAAACGCGCCCGCGTTCAGGCTGCGGATGTTGGGATCAGGCTAGAGCCTCGAAATGCGCTGGCGCACCATCCACATTGGGCCAGCGAGCGAAGCAGGCAAGAAGCTTTCCTAAAGCAACTACGCGAGAAGACGCCACTGCTGAACGTTCAGCGCTTTGCCGATTGGATGAGTGCCAGGACGCATCGAAAATTGCTCGCGAATAAGGAAAGAACGGCTTGAACGATGGCTTGTAATAATGACATGCGTTTTTACGGAGATTTTCTCCGCACCAACCTACGGAAGGCTTTCGAATAGGCGGCGGTTGAGGTAGGCTTAGGTGTTTCGTTGCAAGTGGCCGCGGCGAATTCCATAACCTTGATGGCCCTATGGTGCAAAGGTTAGCACGCCAGATTCTCAATCTGGTAATACGGGTTCGACTCCCGTTAGGGCTACCACTTCTCTTCGATTCTGCTGTTTAACCGCGGCATTGCGTCCTGAGTAAAAGAACAGGGCCGCAACTCGATCATTTCTCGGCGCGGGAAATTTCCTTCTTATCGGCAGCGGCGCCAACCGGGCGCGAGGCCGTGTAGGCCACAATGGCGACGATGTCGTCGGGCGTCAGCTTGGCGACGACGGGCTTCATCAGCTCGGTCCAGATGCCGTGCCGGTTTCCCACCTGCATGTCATAAAGCTGGCGCGCAATATAACTCGGCGAGCGTCCCGCGATGCCCGGCACCGGTCCCAGTCCTTGGAGGTCCGCGCCGTGGCAAGTGGCGCAGGCAATCGTCTTGCCTCCGCCGCCACGCATCACCAGGGCTTCGCCGCGCTTGATGCTACCCGGCGGCACGTAGGCGATAAAGCCGGAATGCGGATCGCGCAGGAGTTCGGTGCGCTCGGCATCTTCCGGCGATTCAACGACGCGCTTGCCGAGAGGCTCGGTCTCATTGCCCTCGAGCTTCAGGAACATGCCGTTCTGCACGCGCATCTTGGGAATCGTATTGGTCTCCACCACACGAATCCAGGGCGACCATTTCATGGAGCTGAAGTACAGGGCGGCGGCCTTGGTTTCGTCTTCGGTCATGTTGGTGGCGAAGCGAATCATGTTGTTGGTGTTGGCCTTTCGCAAGTCGGAACTCTTCCTCATGCCGCTCTTGAAATCAGCCATGGTTTGCATGAAGTAAACGTAAGGAAGCCCGGCGATGCCCGCGTTTTCCTGGCGACCTTTGCCGTTGGGATAGTGGCAAAGGCTGCAGGCCTGAATCATGGCCTCCTGGCGGCCGTGGGCCACGATCGGCGGCATGGGAGGATGGTCCTCGGGAAACCAGTCGGCCGGGCCGAAGCCGTTGCGAATCTCGGTGAGCGTAAAGGAAAGCGTGGCCCCGGGAATATGCCGCGCGGTGCCGTCGTCTTTTATGGCAGGCTGGCCTGGGGGCGCCTTGGGCTGCTCGGTGACCGGGAGAACGAATCCGTAGGCCCACGGCGGAGGCGCGTCCGTCGCCGCGATCACCACGCCGGCAATCAACACACAGGCCAAACCCAAAACCAAACCGAATCGCGTTCGCATAGGCACCTCCGGCTTTCTAATTCGCGACATGCTATCATTATCTTGGTCGCCCGATGAGTGTTTTGTAAGCCCTCCTACGTCAGTAGCCCCGGCAACCGCAGAGAACGACAGTCTCAGGATCAGCGCGTCCCGCGCGGCGAGGCTGTCCAAAATTGCACAGCTCAGGTGATTACCCTATGTTGGACAGCATTGAGGGTGGCTAGAATGGTTCGACTGGAAACAGGTCACCCATCGTGCATATCCTCATTGCCGACGACCACAAAGCCGTCCGGGATAACCTTCGCCTGCTGCTGAAGGAACAGCAGCCTCATTGGGAGCTTTCTGAGGCGGCGAACGGAAGAGAAGTAATTGAGCTATTCCGAAGGATAGCTCCGGACGTGGCCGTGCTGGACATCGTGATGGAACCCATAGGCGGGATCGCCGCGGCCTATGAGATTCAGCGAACCCATCCGGCGACCAAGATCATCTTCATGAGCAATCACTACAATGTGCGCGAGGCTTCCGTAGTCACGCGTTTGCTGGGCGCGGGAGCATTTGTCCCCAAAACGGAAGCCGTGAGGCTGCTGGTGCCAACGATCAAGAAGCTTCTGGACCCAACAAATCAGCCTGCTTAAGTTGGCCCGCCCGTAGTTCGTTTTGAATTCCCTAGGAATCCGTGAAGTGAGTCCGGCGCGCGCGGATGCAACCGGAGCTATTCAGCGGCGCAGCAGATGCGAGGAAGCAGAATCCCTCACCGACATCCGCGAAGAGCGCGGCTACCACCCCAGCACACGCGAGACCGGAGTGTGTTGGTGGCCCCGGCGTCGGGTTTGATTGGATGACGAAGGAGCGGCTCCGGAACCTAGCCCGAGCTACCAACAGATCGCGATGCTGACGGCGACACGGACAAGTTGTCGGAATTTCGTTTGGAGCACGAGAAAGGAGAGGCGCGCCGGTCCTATTAACAGCTGCACAGCAGCATCGAAGCGCGGCGGCGCGCGGAGGATCTCCACCAGGGCGAAGTTGGCACGCGGGAACGGGAAGGGGCTTTCGGGGTGCGAGACGCCGTGGCGGCGTTATAGAATTAAGGACCTTCGAGAGGCTGTTTCAAGCGATAGCTTCGAGAGATAACTGGGAGAGACCATGCTACGGGTGGGAATGATTGGGTGGAGAGGGATGGTGGGCAGCGTCCTGATGCAGAGGATACGGGAAGAGAAGGACTTTTCGGGAATCGAGCCGGTGTTCTTCTCGACGTCGAATGCGGGCGGGGCGGCTCCGGCGGAAGCGGGCGACGGCGGCGCGCTGAAGGATGCGTCCGACCTGCGCGAACTGGCGCGCTGCGAGGTGCTGGTCAGCTGCCAGGGCGGCGAATACACGACGGAAGTTTACGCGCCGCTGCGCAAAAGCGGCTGGAAAGGCTACTGGATCGATGCGGCTTCGACGCTGCGCATGAGCGACGAAGCCGTGATCATTCTCGATCCGGTGAACGCGGAACTGATCCGCGAGGGACTGGCCAAGGGCCTTCGTGCGTATGCCGGCGGAAACTGCACGGTGAGCCTGATGCTCATGGCCGTGTGCGGGCTTTTCCGAGCCGGCCTGGTCGAGTGGATGACCACGATGACGTATCAGGCGGCTTCCGGGGCGGGCGCGGCGAAGATGCTGGAGTTGGTGAAGCAGATGGGCGTGCTTACCGATGCGACGCGGAGGAGCCCTTCGGAGAACGCGCTGGAAGTGGACCGCGCGATGATTGCGGAGCAGCGGTCGCCGCGGCTGCCGGTGCAGGAGTTTGGCGTGGCGCTGGCGGGCAGCCTGATTCCGTGGATCGATAAGGAGATGCCGGAAGGCCAGACCAAGGAAGAGTGGAAAGGCATGGCGGAGACCAACAAGATCCTGGGGATTGGCGCTGGCCATGGGACGCCGGTGCCTGTGGACGGCATCTGCGTGCGCGTGGGGACGATGCGCTGCCACAGCCAGGGCTTGTGCATGAAGCTGAAGCGCGACGTGCCGGTGGCGGAGATCGAGCGGATGCTGGCGGGGGCCAACGAGTGGGTGCGCGTGATTCCAAACACGAAAGAAGCGACCACGCGGTGCCTGACGCCGACGGCCGTTTCGGGGACGCTGAACGTGCCGATCGGGCGCATACATAAGCTGAAGATGGGGCCGGAGTACGTGGGGGCGTTCACCGTAGGGGATCAGCTGCTGTGGGGCGCGGCGGAGCCGTTGCGGCGGATGCTGGGGATTTTGCGGGAGCATTTGGGGGCGTGAGGAGCGAAGAGTCTGCTGCGCGACTGAGAATCGCAAATCTGAGATTTGAGATTTCAGAGAAAAGCAGATCCCTCAGTCGCCACGGAGACTTCGGGATGACAACGAGGAGCGATCGGCGGGTCTCGGAGGCGGAGCTTGACAGGGGTGGCGGCCGGCGGATATGCTTGGGGCCGATTTGAGGGCAGTATTTCTCAGATGAAACTGAACCGATATTCGAGATTCGCCTTTACCGGCCGCTTCCTCTGGTGGGGAAGCGGCAAAGTAGAGGCGCGATTGCGGGTGGTCGCCTGAATAGATAGGACCAGCAAAGCCGCAAAAGGTTTCTACCGAGCCAGCTTCCCGAATGGGTAAGCTGGCTTTTTTGTTGTGGGGCGCGGGTGGGACATTTTCGCTGGCTAGAACGTGAGACGAAAAGCATATCCTTCGTCGCCAAGAGCAAAAACGCTCCTCGGGATGACAGTGGGCTGGACACGCTGACATCCAAGCGACGGCGGCGGAAAGTTGGGCGAAAGAAAGAGCGGCAAAGAAAGAACTACGGATTTCTTGCAAGAAGAGCGCAGGGGAAACGAACAGGAGGCATTCTTAGAATGATCGTCAATATGAGCCGAAACGCGACCGAGGAACAGATCGAGCATGTCATCGAACGCATCAAGGAGTGCGGGTTCCAGCCGCACGTGATCCGCGGCGCGGAACGCACCGTGATCGGCGCCGTGGGCAGCGGCGGACGGCGCGCGGAACTGGAAGCTCTGCAGGCCGCGCCGGGAGTCGAGGAGCTGGTTCCCATCTCGCAGCCGTTCAAGCTGGTGAGCCGGCAGCTCTACCGGAGCGCACGGTGGTGGACGTGGGCGGCGTGAAGATCGGCGGCGAGCAGTATATCGTGATGGCCGGGCCGTGCTCGGTGGAGTCGCGCGAGCAACTGCTGACCACGGCGCGCGCGGTGCGCGACGCGGGCGCGGTCGATTCTGCGCGGCGGCGCGTACAAGCCGCGTACCTCGCCGTACGACTTTCAGGGGCTCGGCGTGGAAGCGCTGGAGCTGCTGAAGGAGGCGCGCGCGGAGACGGGGCTGCCGATCGTCACGGAAGTGATGAGCACGGAGGACGTGGATCTGGTGTCCGAGTACGCGGACATGCTGCAGGTGGGCGCGCGCAACATGCAGAACTTTCCGCTGCTGCGGCGGCTGGCGCGGGCGGAGAAGCCGATCCTGCTGAAGCGCGGACCTTCTGCGACGGTGAAGGAGTGGCTGCTGGCGGCGGAGTATCTGCTGAGCGGCGGCAATCCGAATGTGGTGCTCTGCGAGCGCGGGATCAAGACGTTCGAGTCCGAGCTTCGCAACACCTTCGACCTGGCGGCGGTGGCGCTGGCCAAGGAGCTTTCGCACCTGCCGGTGGTGGCCGATCCTTCGCACGGCACCGGGCGGCGCAGCGTGATTCCGGCGATGAGCCGCGCGGCGATCGCCGCGGGCGCGGACGGAATCATCGTAGAAGTGCATCCGTGCCCGGAGCGCGCGCTTTCCGACGGGCCGCAGTCGCTGGACCTGAAGGGGTTCGCGATGCTGATGGAGGAGCTGGACCGGCCGGAGCGGACGCGGGTGCGGGCGACGGTGAAGGTGTAGAGGCCGCAAAAGGCGAAGAGGGATTCTTCGCTTCGTGGCACGACATCCCGCGGCGGGATGTCGGAAAACAAAAGTCGTGCCACTCCGCTCAGAATGACAATGCAGCGGCGGCGCGCCGCAAGAAGAAAAGGCCCCAGGGCCCCGCCAAACTGCGGCGGGCGCCCTGAGCTACAAAAGCGCGACGCCCCCTACGCATCGGCAATGCGCTTGGTATTAGAGGATGCGTTCGTGGGTGTAGCCGGCGGTGCTGATGGCGGCGAGCAGGCCGGCGAGATGGTCGGCGCCACGCGTCTCCAGGGTGACGTCGATTGCGGTGTCGCCGAGGCTGACTCCGTAGTAGGCGCGATTGAAAAGAAGCTCGACGATATTGGCGCGCTGCGCGGCGATGACGGAGGAAAGCTCGGCCAGGGCGCCGGGGCGGTCCGGCAGATAGATGCGGATGCGCACCAGGCGGCCGTCCTTCACCAAGCCGCGTTCGATGATGCGGCTCAGGAGCGAGACGTCGATATTTCCGCCGCCGACGATCACGGCGGTGTGCTGGCCGTTCAGCGAAGTCTTGTGCTGCAGTAAGGCTGCGACGCCCGCGGCACCCGCGCCTTCGGCGAGCGTTTTTTCGCGCTCGAGCAAGGTGAGGATGGCGCTGGCGATCTCTTCTTCCTCGACGGTAACGATCTCGTCGGCATATTTCTCGACCAGCGGAAAGGTGATCTCTCCTGCGCGGCGCACGGCGATTCCGTCCGCGACGGTGGAAGCCGGGGGAAGGGTCACGATGTGATGCTGCTTGATGGCCTGCAGCATGGAAGGCAAGCGGGCCGTCTCCACGCCAATGATTTTTACCTCGGGACGCAGCTCCTTGATGGCGCAGGCCACGCCGGCGATCAAACCGCCCCCGCCAACCGGCACGACCACAGCTTCCAATTGGGGGCACTGCTCGAGCAACTCGAGGCCGATGGTGCCCTGCCCGGCGATGACGGCGATGTCGTCAAAGGCGTGCAGAAAGACCTGGCCCTGCTCGCGGGCCAGCTTCAGGGCGTGTTCGCAAGCTTCGTCGTAATTCACGCCGTAGAGGATTACGTTGCCGCCATAATTTTGCGTGGCTGCCACCTTGACGAGGGGCGTGGTGGTGGGCATGACGATGGTGCTGCGAATGCCGCGCTGCGTGGCGTGATAGGCGACGGCCTGCGCGTGGTTTCCCGCCGAGGCGCAAATTACGCCGCGCTTCTTTTCCTCCGGGCTGAGCAGCAGGATTTTGTTGAGCGCGCCGCGTTCCTTATAAGCGCCGGTCATCTGCAGATTTTCGAGCTTGAGGTAGACCTGCTGGCCGGTGGAAGCGGAGAGCTCACCGGAATACGCGCACGGCGAGAGGTAGACCGAACCGCGAATGCGGTCGGCGGCTTCGCGGATCATGGAGAGCAGCTCGAGCGTGGTGGTCTTATTCATGCGCGTTTTTAATCCCGTGCCGTCTTGCCGCGCGAGTCGCGAGATTGCGGCGAATCGCAGCCTGGTTCACGGCGATGCAAAAAGCGGCGAGCGTGCGGGCCCTGATAATCGCGCGCCAGATGGCCGTGGCCGCGCAGAAGATATTTGTAGGTCGTAAGGCCCTCCAGGCCAACCGGGCCGCGAGCGTGAAGCCGGCTGGTGCTGATGCCGACCTCGGCGCCGAGGCCATAGCGATAGCCGTCGGCGAAGCGCGTCGAAGCGTTATGGTACACGCCCGCGGAATCCACTTGCTGCAAAAAGATGCGCGCGGTGGCGGCGTCGTTGGTAACGATGGCGTCGGTGTGGGAGGAACCGAAACGCTGGATGTGGTCGATGGCTTCGTTCACGCCGCGAACGACTTTCAGGGCCAGAATGAGGTCGCCATATTCGGTGTGCCATTCGTTCTCGCCGACCGGCTCGACAGCGACGTCGTGAATGGCAGCGACGGCCTGAGGGCAGCCGCGCAAGCGAACTCCTTTTTCCTTCATGCGCGCGGCGAGGAGCGGGAGAAAATTGCTAGCGATGGATTGGTCGATCAAAACGGTTTCCACGGCATTGCAGGCGGCGGGATAGTCGGTCTTGGCGTCGTCGATGATGTCGATGGCCATGGCGAAGTCCGCGGCGGCATCGACGTAGATGTGGCAGACGCCTTCGGAATGGCCGAGCACGGGGATGCGCGTGTTGGATTGGACGTAGCGGACCAGATCGTAACCGCCGCGAGGGATGACCAGATCGATGAGGTCGTCGAGCTTGAGGAGTTCGCGAACCTCGGCGCGCTGCTGGATATTGGTGACCAGCGCCTCGGGGAGCGCAAGGGAGCGCAGCGCGGCGCGAATATTGTCCACGACGACGCGCGCGGTGCGTTCCACCTCGCGGCCGGGCTTGAGAATGACGGCGTTCGCGGATTTGATGGCCAGCGAAGAGATTTGCGTGATGGCTTCGGGACGCGCTTCAAAAATGACGGCGAGCAGGCCCAGCGGGCAGCTTACCTTTTCCAGTTCGAGCCCGGAGTCGAGTTCGGTGCGATCAAGAACGCGGCCGATGGGGTCGGGCAAAGCGATGACGGCGCGAACGCCTTCGATCATGGACTGAAGCTTGTGCGGCGAGAGCTTCAGGCGATCGACAAGAGCTTTCGACGATTCGCCGCGGTCCAGGGCCGCTTCGGCTTCGGCGGTGTCCTGAGCATTGGCGGCAAGGATTTCGGGCGCGGCGCGCTCGAGCGCGCGGGCGATCTCCTCGAGCGCCTGGTCGCGCTGGCCGATTGAGGCGGAGGCGATGCATCGCGCAGCCTGCTTGGCGGCTTGGGCGAGCGCGCGGACGGCTTCGCTCACGTGCGCTTTCCGGGAAAGAAAAGAGTTCCGACAGGTTTGCCCGCGAGAATGGAGTCGAGGACACCGGGCGTGCGCCCGTTGGCGATGATGGCGGGCCGGCCGTCTTCGTTGGCGATGCGCACGGCTTCGAGCTTGGTCTCCATGCCGCCGCGGCCACGGCCATTGCCGCCACGGGCGTAACCGCGGACGCGCTCGTCAAGAGAGTCCAATTCAGGGATCAGGGTGGCGCCCTGGGCTTGCGGATCGTCGGTGTAGAGGCCGTCGACATCGGAAAGCAGTACCAGGAGATCAGCGTCGATGTGGGTCATCACCAGGGCGGAGAGCTTGTCGTTATCGCCAAAGATGCGAACACGTTCGGGGCCGCCGGCGGGGCGGTCGAGCTCGGCCGTGGAGACCGTGTCGTTTTCGTTGATGACCGGGATGACGCCGAGTTGAAGCAAGGTGGTCAGCGTGGCGCGAAGATTTTCGTGCCGGCGCGAATCCAGGAAATCGTCTTCGGTGAGGAGAACCTGGGCGACGCGGAAGCCCAGCTTATCGAAGGCATCGTCGTACATACTCATGAGGCGGCTCTGGCCGACGGCGGCGCAGGCCTGAACGAGCGTGAGCTCCGAAGGGCGCGAGGGGAGTTCGAGGCGCTGCATGCCCAGACCGACCGCGCCGGAGGAGACGAGCAGGACTTCGCGCCCGGCACGGCGGATATTGGCGAGCGACTCGGCAATACCGTAGAAGGCGCCGATGGACACGCCGCCATCATCGCGCATGAGCACGTTGGTGCCGATCTTCACGACCATGCGGGCGGAAGCGGCAACCTGTGCGCGAGGCGAGAGTTCCGTCCGCTGGGCCTTGCCGGTGTCGATGGCTTTTCCGATGGCTTTTCTCCCTACGCGCTTGGTGCTAAGCCGATTCCTGTGCGGCGGCATCCTTATGCATTCAGCCGCGAGAGTCGCAAATTCGGCCCTCAGGGCGGCGGATGCGATTTAGCACAAGCAGAATAGGCGTCTTGGTATTCTGCCAGCGAGGGGAAGGGGGCGCAAGGTCGGGGCGGTGACGGCGTGCGAGCCGGTCATGCTCGATAAACCGCTCTGTCGGCACCTTCTTTTATTGAGAGCAATCCGAGGCGACCACGTTTTACCAAAAAGTGACAGGAATGTGACTTGACATGGACACTGATTGGGAACAGCCTCTCCACCCAGACGGCCGCGCTGTACCCTTGGGCTGCCAAAGAGGGAGAGGGTGGGCAGGACTGGCGTCCCGGGGGAAAACCAGAGTGGGAGTTCCAGCTCACATTTGCTGATCGCAGCGAGCGGCCAAAGGAGAGGCGACGATGGATTCGCGAACCGGGATTCGATGGGCTATCGGTGTGGCGTTCTTGGTGATGGTGGTGGGATTGGTGGCCGCGGACAAAGACAGAAACACGATTACCACCAGGCTTAGCGGCCTGAATGAGACGACGGCAACCATCCAGACGAAAGCGAGCGGTGAATTCAAGGCCACCATCAGCGAAGACGGCACCCTGATCACGTATGAGGAGACTTGGCAGAATCTCTCCTCCGAGGTAACCCAGTCGCACATTCACTTCGGGCGACCAGGGCTCACCGGGGGCATCGTGCTTTGGCTGTGCTACAACCCCGATAAGACGCTGGTGCCGCCTATTACTCCGCCGACGACTGTACCGACACCTCCGATTTGCCCGACGGGAAACCCAGCGACCGTCACCGGCACGCTCACCGAGGCCAACGTAGTGTCGTCGGTAGCAGCACCCGGCGGCGGTCAGGGAGTCGACGCCGGAGCGGAGGGTTTCGCCGAGATGGTGAAGGCGATCCGGACGGGTTCGGCTTACGCGAACGTGCATTCGGTGGATCATCCGTCGGGTGAGATACGCGGCCGGCTACCCGGCTTCTTCCCGCGATTTCGGCCCGGCCCGGACAACGATCACCACGACCACGACGACGGGGGACACCAGCACTAAGAAAGAGGCTTCAAGGGAAAACCCCCAGCGCGCTAGGAATGGCACTGGGGGTTTTTCTATTTCGGCTGTGGGAAATTGACTTCGTCGAAGACGCGCTTGGCGAATTTGTAGATGGCTGGGCTGCCGCTGCTGCGGCCGTAGATGGAGTCGCCGGTAATGCCGGAGAAGGCCAGATCGGTCTTCTTGCCGTTTTTATCGGTGATGGTGATTTGCACGGGCGGCTTGGCCAGTTGCGACGAAACCGATGCGGGAGGAGTGTCGTAGACATCGTCGGCCTGATCGTCCTGAAGCTCATCGACCAAATTGGGGCACGAAGGCGGCGCGGCTTTCTTGTCAGCTGTAGCAGGTTGCTCGAGAACGAAGCCGGAATCGCCCTTCACGCAAGCAAACGAGCCGTTCAAATTGCGCACATCGAGGCGCGTGGCGTCTGCAGGCGCGACATGGACGATCTGCTTATCGCGCAGATCGATATATTTATCGTTCAAAATCGAGTAGAGATTTTCGTTGATCTGAAAGACGCCGGGCTGCGCCAGATTGCGCGCGTAGTAATCCGCGCCTTCCTGCTTCCCTACCTCGAGCGAGACGGATTTGCCATCGGCAAGCTTGGCCTGGAAACGGATGGCAGGCTTATCGAGGCCATATTTGCCGAGCGAGGCGTTTGAGTCGGTGACGAAATGCGTGACTTGTCCGCCGGCCACGGAGCTGAGCAGCGCGTCGATCTTGGCGTGGTCGCCGGGGGCGACGCGGGGCTTATCGAGGGTCCACGTGTCGCCCTTCTTGGTTCCCGCGAGTTCGCCGGAGGAGTTCACCAAGTCGAAAGAGTTGGCGTCAGAAGCGGGAACCGTGGTGAGGGATTTATCGCGGAAATCGTCGGGCGCCTTGTCGCTGCTGCTATAGACGGCGTCCGCCATCAGCGAAACCTGGCTGCCGTTATCGATCAAGGCGTATATGGACGAGGACGAGAAATCCTTGGCTCCGAAGCGCAGTTCGTGGCTCGTGCCGTTCTTGAGCTTGAAATCCACCGTCACGGTGGGAATCTTCAGGCCAAAGGAGCCGAGATTGTCCGGCGTGGCCGGAAAAGTGCGGTCCACGCTGGCGTAGGAGAGCGCGCCGGCGAGGCCGTCGAGCGCCGAGGAGTCGGCGCGCTGGGCGCGAGGCTGGGTCATATACCAGCCGTCGCTCTTGTGGTCGAAATCCATGGTCGTGCCGGCGCGCTGAATTTTGATCTCCTGCACATCGGCGGATGTGACCGAGGTGAAGGCGGGCTTGGAGGCTGCCGGGGTGGAGGCGTCGCTCGCGGCAGGGGTGTGCTTCAAATCGTAGAAATAGACGAAGGCCGCAAGGGCCGCGGCCAGCAGGAACACGATTCCAGTGCTTCGCTTCATGGCCCTACCTCACCGGCGCCGCAGCCAAATGAGCGCGCCGGAGATGAGCACCAAGCCGGGCAAGAAGATCATGCTGGCGAAAAATAGCTCGCGCTGCTGCGTTTCCGTGAGGATGACGCGGCGGTTGGTGGGGTTCTTGGGGCGAACCGAGATGAGGTCTTCATCCTGGGCCAGCCAGTTGACGGTGTTCAGGAAGAGATCGCCATTGCGCTGCAAGCCTTCCCACTGGTTGGTGGCAAAGGCGGAATTGCCGATGACCACCAGGCGGGCGCTCTTGCTATTGTCGCCCGTGCCGCTTTTGCGTTCGGCGGCAACGCCGAGGGAGAGCGGGCCGGCCTGATCCTTGGCCGGGTCGTAGCGGACTTCGTTGGTCTTCAGATTCGGGACGGTGAAGCTGCGCGGCGAAGTCTTGAGCAGCTCGATGCCCTCGGGTTCGCTCTTGTTCTTATCGGCGATGGAGACCGTGCGCGCCAGATTGAAAAAGGTCATGGTGCCGGTAAAGTTTTGCGTGATGGGGCTCGTGCCGTAATCCACGACGAGAGGGACGGCCGGGCCGGTGCCAAAAAGGCGGCCCACGCCGCTGGCGTCGATGACCACGTTGCTGCCGAGGGCGATGTTCCAGGACTGGAGAATGGGATCGACTTTGGGATCGGTCTCGGGATCGAGCAGCAACAAGGCCCTGCCGCCGCCATCGAGATACTTGGAGATGAAGTCGACCTCCTGGGGAAAGAGCGACTGCTTGGGGCCGGCGTCCACGAGAACATTGCAGTCGGTGGGAACGCTTCCGGAGGTGACGAGATTGACGGATTTGGTTTCGTAGCCTTCGCCCTTGAGGGCCTTGTCGCCGCCCTCGAGGCCGTCCTGCTGGGTATCGGTGAGGGCCTTCTCGCCGTGGCCCTCGACGAAGCAGATGTTCTTCACGGTGTCGCGGGTGACTTTGATGATGGCGTTGGTGACGTCCTGTTCACCGGTGCCGCTGAGCGTCTCGTTATGGGCGCCGGAGGAGACCACGATGTCGTTCATGTGGGTGACGTTATATTGCCGGGCGACATCGGGCTTTTCCTGCGGATCGACTTCGCGGTAATGCACGTGCGTGCCGGCGTTGGCGTATTCGTCGGCCAAATCCTTGAAGGCGGTGTCCGGGGTGCGCGCGAAGCGAATAATATCGACATCCTTCTTAAGACCGGCGACGGTGCGCTTAGACTCGTCGGAAAGCGTATAAAGCTTTTCGCTGGTGAGATCGAGGCGCTTATGATGACGAAAGCCAAGAAAATTAACGAGCCCCAGGACCACGAGCACCAGCAAAGTGATGGTGATGGCATTGGCGCCGAGACGCGATGAACGCACGCTGAAAAAGGCCACCACCTCGCGGTAACTCAGGACAATGCCGGCGAGGAACAGGACCCCGCCGCCGATCAGCAGAATGTAGCTGAGGCGCGTCCACTCGCCCTGGGTGGAGTAACGGACCAAGCCGGCCGCAGCCAAGGCAAGACCGAAGGACGCGAGCCAGCGGCGCTCTCGTTTCCAGTCCAGCTTCACAGGCATTTCTCCTCCTTATGGATCGTTACACAGTGTGAAAACAAAAGGTCACATCGGCGGCCGGGCTGAAGAGTCATCAGGCGCGCCGCCAGCGCATGGAATCGACGCTGCGCACGGTGAGAAAAATTCCGAGCACGATGAAACTTAAGTAAAAGATCACGTTGGAGGTGTCGATGACGCCGTGGGTGAAGTCGTCGTAATGGCGAAAGACCGAGAGATACTGGACGGCCTGGCCCCAAGCGCCGGAACCGGCGTTGCCGCCGAAGTCGAGCACCCACAGCAGGAGAATCGCGCCGAAGCTCAGGATCGCGGCAATGAGCGTGCTTTCCGTGACCGAAGAGAAAAAGGAGCCGAGGGCCAGCAGCGTGGCGCCCAAGAGCATGACTCCAAGATATTCGCTGCCGAGCGTGGACCAAGGCGCGGTTGGCTCGCTATAGTGCAGCATGTAGGCGAAGCCAATCGCGGTGGGCAAGAGCATGATGGCCAGCAAGGTAAGCGAGGCGAAGAATTTGCCGAGGACGATGCCGAGGTCGGTGACGGGCGAGGTCATCAGCAACTCCATGGTGCCGCGGCGGCGCTCCTCCGAGTAAACGCTCATGGTCAACATCGGCGTGAGGAAAAGCAAAAGCGTCGAGATCACGCCAAAGAAATTGCGCATGACCGCCGAGGGCACGTCGATGGGCGCACCGCCGAACTGATCTTCCAGGCCGGCCTCGAAAGCCTGCTGAACGATCACTCGGAGCAGCTGATTGAAGAAATAGGCGGCCAGCACGAGGAAAACGGCCACGATGATGTAAGCCACGGGGGAAACGAAGTAGTGGCCCATCTCCTTGCGGTAAACGGCGTACATTCCTTTCATCGCTTCCTTCTCCTAAACTCCTAAATTCTGGGGCCTCAGTTGGGGCTCTTCGAAGCGTTCTCGGACTCTTCGTCGGTGGTGAGCTCGAGGAAGATCTCCTCGAGGCTCAGATTGACCCCGCGCAATTCATACAGCGGCCAGCCTTTGCCGACAATCTTGGCGGCAAGCTGGCTGCGGATCTCCTGTCCGGGCGTAACTTCCACCAGGGCGACGACCCGGCCGCTGCCCGTCGGTTCGACCGTCACTTTGCGAACTCCCGGCATTTCGCGGATGGCGGCGCTGACGGCATTTTGGTCCGCGGCAACTTCCACGCTGACGTGCTGGCCGCCCTTGAGCTGGGTGGTGAGATTGGCCGGGGTATCGATGGCGGCGATGCGGCCGCGGTTGATAATCACGACGCGGTCGCAGGTCATGCTGACTTCCGGAAGGATGTGGGTAGAAAGAATGATGGTATGGCTGCCGGCGAGCCCCTTGATGAGATGGCGGACCTCGATGATCTGCTTGGGATCGAGGCCGACGGTGGGCTCGTCGAGAATGATGACCTCGGGATCATGGACCAGGGCCTGGGCCAGGCCGACGCGCTGCTTATAACCGCGCGAAAGGCGCTTGATCAGGTCGTGGCGCTTATCCTGAATATTGGTCTTGACCATAGCGTCCTGGACGCTCGAGCGGCGCTTTTCCGCGGGAACGTTTTTGATGCGAGCCACGAAATCGAGATAGGCGGCAACCGTCATATCCAGATACAGCGGCGGATTTTCGGGCAGATACCCGATGCGCTTGCGGACCTCGAGCGAGTCGTTGAAGACATCGAAGCCCGCGACCTGCGCGCTGCCGCTGGTAGCGGGCAGAAAGCCAGTCAAGATACGCATGGTGGTGGTCTTGCCGGCGCCATTGGGGCCCAGGAACCCGAGAATCTCGCCCTTGTTCACCACGAAAGACACGTGATCGACCGCAGTCCGCTCCCCGAACGATTTCGTCAAATCCTTCACTTCAATCAACGGTAACCTCCGAGCGAAAACATGCGCGAAACCAAAACGCGCAATGTTTCCGAGCGATGCTCCCTAATGCCGCGATACTTCCCTATTGTAAAGAAGCAAAACGAAAATGGAAGCCATGCCGTGAAGAGCGCTGGCTCCTCACATTTACGGCAGAGTTCATTCCGACCGCATTAACAATAGACGCAGGACCAAAGAAAATGGTTTCCGACGGTGTGAAGGCCGGAAGAGGCCACAGGAGGGGCCAAATGGGGCGGCCTGGCGAACGGCGTCGCGCGGAGGCGGAAGGGATTGATGCGCGGAGGGTTCAGCATGTGGAAAAAGCTGTGAAAAGGTTGTGTGTAAAACCGTTCAGTGTCCGCAACTTGCACCTCCGTACAGGGTGCCTTGGCGACGAAAAAGACCGAGAATTAGAAAGTGGGAACTAATAACGTGGACTCATTTGAAGGACATGATCAAGACGAACTTAAAAGAAAGCCTGCGAATTCTGTCAGCGGCCGCGGCCCTCTCCTGCGGCGTGATCGTTGGGGCGCACTTTCTCAGGCAACTGGGGATTAGCTTCAATCCGGCGCTGCTGGCCAGCGCAGAGGTCATCGCAGCTCTGCTCGGTTTCACGATCGCGGCAAATATTTGGGTGCGATTCGACGGAACCGGGGATCGATTCGCTCTGCTGATAGGCACGGCTTTCGGGTTGGACGGCTGGATCCAGCTGACCGCTATTCTGGGCCTTCGCGTAGAGCTGCTGAGCCGGGGCCTGGCGATGCGGGTTCCGCTCTACTGGATGGGGGGGCGAACCCTGCTGGGCGTGCTCCTGTTGGCCGCGATTGGGTTGGAGAAATGGCTGCCGTGGCCGAGGGAGCCCAAGAGAACGGCTTTCGCGGTGCTCAGCGTAGTGGGGGCAATCGCGGGGCTGACCGGATTTATTTTCCTGCTGCTGGGGCGCGGGCCGCTGATCCACTCGGCAAGCCGGATACCACGCCCCTGGGAGTTTGTGCCCGCGGGAATGTTTCTGGCGGCGGCCATCCTTTTGTATCGGAGCTCCCGGCCGCGCTCCGCGTTCGTAATCGCACTGCCGCTTGTGGCGGCAATGAACGCCGCCTGCCATCTGATCGCGACACAATCGGCGCAGTTGCTGGATGCGCCCGCCTTCGCGGCGCAACTTTTGAATTCGCTGAGCTACACGGTTCTTCTGGGGGCGACCCTGGTGGATAACGTGCGGATTTTTGGACAGGTGCGGCATCGGGCAGCCAGCGACAGCTTGACCGGGCTGGCCAATTACCGCCGCTTCATCGAGGCGCTGCAAGGCGAACTGGAAAGGTCAGGCAGGACCAGCCGGCCGTTTTCGATTCTGCTGATGGACCTGGACAAGCTGAAAGACATTAACGACCGCTACGGACACCAAACGGGCACGCGAGCGATTTGCCGCGTGGCCGAGGTCCTTCGCCAGCATTGCCGGGCCATCGACACGGCCGCGCGTTACGGAGGCGATGAGTTTGCCCTTTTGCTGCCGGAGACGGGCGAGGCGGCGGCGCGGCAAGTGGCCTCCCGAATCAAAGGCCACCTCGAGGCGAGCACGGAACAACCGAAACTGACCGTGAGCGTGGGAGTGGCCACGCACCCGCCCAACGGTACTTCCACGCAGCATCTGCTGGAGGCCGCGGACCTGGAGCTTTACGCGCATAAGGCTTCACGCGGGCGCAAAGTACATTCGTTCTGAGCCGCCGGCTCGGCGTTTACCTCTATCCCCACTACAAGTAGTTCGCATCCTATGTGCAAAACGTCGGAGATTGCGTACAAGCCGTTTCGTTTCCAGGCGTGAAAGCGGCGTTGCAAAATCAGATGAGGAAAATTCTCAACTGTAGTGTATAGTTCGCCAGCCGTTCGAAAGGCACGCCCGCTGGAGACGGGCATCCTGATGATCCGAACGCGCAGTATAAACCGCCAGCCTTCAATCAATATCTCGTTCAGCAAAGCAATTTTCCTTTTCATTTTTCTTTTCACGTTGTGCGCGGGCGCGAAAGCCCAAGACCCCGCCTGCAAATCGATCCCCTCGGGCCAGGAGTTCTGGATCCGGCTGACCGAGCCGGTCTCGACGTACAGTTCGAAGCTGGGAGCACGCGTCGCGGCCATGCTCATCGAATCGCCGCGATGCGGCGACGCTCCCGCCTTCTCAACGGGGACCCCGGTGGAGGGGCGGATCACCTATGTGCGCAGAGTGGGGATGGGCTTTTGGCACGGGTCTTCCGCCATCGCGATCAATTTCGATCAGCTCATGGCCGGCGCGAATTCTCTTTCCGTAAAAACCGAGATCGAAGAGGTGTCCAACGGACGGGAGAGGGTGAAGGCCGGCGTTATCGAGGGGACTACCGCCAAGGATACGCCGCAACGGCTGATGAGCACGCGCCTGCTTCATCTTCCCGAGTGGAATCCCGAGACTTATTGGATCTTCATGGTGCGCCGCTCGGTGTTCCCCTTTTCGCCCGAGCCCGAGACCTTCTTGCCGGCGGGAACGGATCTGAGGCTGGAATTGAAAGCGCCCCTGCAACTCCCGGCCGGCTTTCAGAGCGCGGCAGAGGAGCAAGACACAGACGACGAGGGGGCAATTGACGCGGACTTGCAAGCGAAGTTGCTGGACCTTCCGAGCCGCAGTTTGACGGGCTCATCCAAACCTTCCGACCCGGTGAATCTGGGTTTTATCGGTTCGCCACAGCAAGTCGAGGAGGCCTTTCAAGCGGCGGGATGGACGTATGGCGATTCGGTGTCGACCTTGTCCGTATTGCGGGAGATGCGAGCGATGACCTCGCTCAACAGCTACGCCCATCTGCCCATTTCGAGGCAATGGCTCAACGGCGCGCCGCCGGAATTTCGGCTCCAGAAAAGCTTTGACAGCTACCAAAAGCGCGAGCACATACGGATCTGGAATGAAAACACGCTCCAGGACGGCCTCTGGGCGGGCGGGGCAATTCGCGAGACCAGCGCGCAGTGGTCCCTTCGGAAGGGGAAATTTATCCACCACGTCGATGCGGACGTGGACGCGGAACGCGAAAAGATCGTGCGGGAACTCCGGCTCACGGGATGTGTCGCGCATGTCTCTTACTTGAAACGCGGGCAGGGTCCAGAATTGATGCGCGCGGCGAGTGGAGACGCGCTTCAGACCGATGGCGGCATGGCGGTTATAGAGCTAAAGGATTGCGAGCCACCGGATAGCGCGGCCATGTTGCCTGGAAATAAGATCCCGTCGCGGCCACAGTCGAGGATGGCGCGTTTCGTGCGCACTCAGGCGCTTTCGGTTCACGACCTCTGGCAATCCAACGCGATTTACGAGTCCTTCGACATCAGCCGCAGCGTGATTCTTACCTTAAAAAACCGCAGGGTCCGCCATCGCCAAGAGGAAGAAGCCTTTCGGGCGCAGGCCCAGGCGGCGGTCCCTGGCGGCGAAACTGCGAAATGCGACACGCCGCGCGTGGGAGATCCCCCCGGACTTTGCCACCAGTAAATACGGGCTATTCGTAAGCGCGGCACGACAGAAGGCGCGTCACAAAGAAAAAACTCACCAGCCGGATCTCACGAGCGGGACCTCCTAATCGACGCTGTTAAATCCGGCGGCTTGCATGAGCCCGTCGGGGGGAACTAGCGAAGCGCCACTCAGGGCAGTGGGATTGAACACCATCTTCTGTACGCCGATGTTGGAATAATCCTGAATATTGAAGTAGCGGTTCACCATGCCATTGGTGACGGCAATGCTGACGCCCTGGAACTGAATATTGCCGATGGGATAGCTGCCACCGCCGCCCCGAAGGCAGCCTACAGCGGCGCTATCGCCATAAGTGGGGTCAGGACCATTCTTATGCGGATTGTTGATACTGAGATTTTGGAAGACGACCGTGGGGCCGTCGGCGTCAAAACCATGGCCCACGGCGCCGTAGCTGCCGTCATTGGTGGAGGAGGAGTTTTGAATGAGGATGTTGCCCTGGACGTTGGGGCTTACATCATTGTTGGTGAGCTGATATCCGGAGAGTTGATTGGAAGCAGACTGATAGTTCGATACGGTGATATCCACGTTGGGAGAGGATCCGTTCAACTGGCCTAAGGCGATCAAAAGCCCGGCACCGACGTTGCCCGTGGAGAAATTATTCGTAATGTGGACATCGGCGACGGTGTTGTTGGGGCTATTGGGCTCGATATCGATGCCGGCCTCGGGGGCGGTGCCGCTGGTGTTCGTGAAGTAACAATTGGAGACAAAGATATGCACGCCGCTGATGAGGCTGAAGCCCTGGCGGAAATTCTGGTCGAATACGGAGTTGGAGATGGTGACGTTCTGGCTGGGGCCTGCCGCACCATCAGCGACGTAAATGCCGTCGCCACCGGACTGGTTGCAGGAGATCCCGCTGATGGTGACGTTGCTGGCGCCTTCGATATCCAGGCAATGGCGCCACTCGCTATTGTCGGTGGAGTGCTCGGCGACGTATTCCAATTTGCGCATCTGGAAGATGACGCTCGCGGCTCCCGCGCCCTGGATGGAGACGTTCTGGGAGGTGATGTTGAGCATTTTGTCGAGCGGTCCGTAACCGGGATTGGCGGTTACGGAGACGCCCGCGGCGAGGACGAGCTGAGAATTATTGGGAAAGAAGATCGGGCTGATGTTGTAGCTACCCGCAGGGATGAGCAGGGCCTGACCATTCGCGGCGGTGTTGTTCAAGGCGTTCTGAAAGGCGGTGGTATCGTCGCCACCAAAGCCTGCGTTGCCGAAGGTGAGCAAACTCACCTGCGGAGCGCTGGTAACGGGGTTGACGGCGCCAGTGGAGCTGGCGCTGGCGGAGCTAGCGGACGGGGATGAACTAGCAGTGGCAGTGCGGGGAGCGGCAGTAGGGTTCAGGGTAGCTCCGCCGCAACCGGAGATGGCGGCCAATAGCAGGATCGCTGAAACGAGAACGAGAGGAGCAAGGGCGAGAGGACTGGAGCTTTGGCAGCAACCGGGTTGGGGAATAAAGAGTCTAAAATTTGTTCGGCTGTAAGAGCTTAAAAAATGCACATCCACCTCAACAGGGAAGTTTTCTAGGCCGGGAGAGAGTAACGACGGGCGGAGGCTGGGTGAACTGGTGAGGCGGGCAATAAAAGAGCAATCAGGTGGCGCGTTGAGGTTCAGGCTCAGGTACAGCGGGTGACTGGCTTCGGGCTGTACTCTATCGGCAAATAGCTCATTGGGAGATACTTAGCGGGGATTTACTCTTGCTCCGGGGAGACGTCTAGACTCGATGACGGGCGGCGGGAGCTGTTGATACAATCAAGGGCTATTGGACGAAAATTGGTCGAGTGGGGACAACCAAAAGCACGCCAGATAGAATCTGTAGCGGACGGGTGGGAAGGTACAGCGAAGCCCTAATCGGCTACAAATAGCCATAGATAATAGGTGAATCTTGTCGATCCATAGGCATCGGAATATTTTGTTCTTCGTCTCGGCTTTGGCGGTCTGGACCGTATGTGGCAGATCGCTCCGGGCGCAAGAGCTGCAGCCGCGAACACAAGTTCAGGCCCAAAGCCAGGCGCAGCCGGACGCCGCTACTTTGGCGCCCAAGGTCGATCAGAACGGCGGCACAAACGACCGGCTCTTTTGGACCCTGCCCAACTTCATGACCCTGGAGAACGTTAACCACATCACGCCGCTTACGACGGCTCAGAAATTCAAGCTGGTGGCGCGGTCGTCTTTCGATCCGGTGGAGTTTCCCTATTACGCGTTCCTGGCCGGCATCGGCCAAGCCGACAATAGTGAGGCGGGCTATGGCCAAGGATGGCTAGGCTATGCCAAGCGCTACGGGTCGAACTTCGCCGATGGGACGAGCGAGAATTTTTTCGTAGGAGCGGTTTTTCCGTCGCTATTCCGAGAAGATCCCCGCTATTTTCAGAACGGCAAAGGCACCTTCCTGCACCGGGCGGGATATGCAGTGACCCGCGTGGTGGTAACGCGCGCCGATTCCGGTCACACCACGATCAACCTGTCCGAGCTTGCTGGGGCGGGAACGGCCGCCGGCCTTTCCAATCTGTACCATCCGGAAGGCGATCGAAGCGTTTCCAATACGATGAGTACGTGGGCGACGCAAATGGGTTGGGATGTGGTGAGCGACATGGTCAAGGAGTTCTGGCCCGATATCCGCCGCAAGGTGCATAAAGATAAGGGATAACAGAAGAAAACGGCAGTTCTGATTGGAGGGCGGCTCTGTTAAGATCGATTGGTCGTCGCTCAGCGATCGAGTGGGGCGGCGAAATCGATGAGGATGTTCCGCAAGGTGTCCAGTCCGCAAATCGCACGCTCGAATTCACGGTCGTTAGGGAATCAGCCATGACCTCCCAGAAATCCAGGTTCGGCAGGGCGCCCTTATAGGGCGCGGCAGGAGAACGCAGGCCAATCGTACTGGCAGGACCCGAGGGATGCGGCAAAGCCATGGGGACATTCAGCACAGATTCGATCCGAATGAGGAGAGATTATGACGTTAGTTAAGGCGAAGTGGATATTGGCTGCAGGGCTGGGACTGCTGGCGATGACAGCGCAAGCCCAGAATGCCGGCGCTCCGGGAACGCAGCCAGGGCAAGCAGCGCCGAGCACGCAAAAAGATAAAGTGAGTTATGGCGTGGGAGTTCAGGTAGCGAGAAGCCTGAAGAGCCAAGGTCTGGATATCAATCCAGACCTGCTGGTGCAGGGCTTGAAAGACGCGCTGGCCGGCCAGAAGCTGCTGATGACCGACGAGGAGCTCAATAACACCATGGCCGCTTTGCAGCAAGAACTGGCGCAGAAAGAGGCGCAAGCCAAAGCCAAGGAAGCCACGGACAACAAGAAGGCCGGAGATGCGTTCCTGGCCGATAACGCGAAGAAAGATGGGGTGGTCAGCCTGCCCAGCGGACTGCAATACAAGATTGTGAAAGCCGCCGACGGCAAAAAGCCGACCGACGCCGACACCGTAAGCTGCAACTATCGCGGCACGCTGATCGACGGAACCGAGTTTGACAAGAATCAGCCAGGCCAGCCGGCGAGCTTTCAAGTGGGCGCGGTGATCCCCGGCTTCAAAGAAGGGCTGAAGCTGATGCCGGTGGGGTCCATGTGGCAATTCTTTATTCCTCCGCAATTGGCCTATGGCGAGCGCGGCGCGGGCAACGTGATCGGGCCCAATACGACGCTTGTCTTTGAAGTGGAGTTGATCTCCATCAAGGGAGCGCCGGGGAATCCGCCGGCCGCTCAGCAATAACGACTGAGAACGCCTGAGAAACCTGAGTTCGAGGGGCGCGGCGCGCATCGAGGTCGTCCGCGGCGCGCGGAACGGCGTACAATCGTGCGCGGTCGCGGCGGGGCAAATGCGCCGTTGCCGGGCGAGGCCATCTGATGAAAGGATCCTGAGGGAAACGCTGACTCCATGAGAACGATCACACTGGAAGAGCACTTTGCGACGCCGGAGTTTTTGAAAGCCACGGCGCAGTTGCAGTCGGCAGCCCGGGTGGATTTCGTGAGGCCGGTGGAAAGCAAGCTACTGGACCTTGGGCAGGGGCGTATTGCCGATATGGATGCGGCAGGGATCGACCTGCAGGTGCTGTCGCTGACGTGGGCAGGCCTCGACAAGTTAGATGGGGCCATAGCCACGGGCTTGGCACACGACGCCAACGACAGGCTGGCCGCGGCGGTGCGCGAACATCCCAAGCGGTTCGCCGGGTTTGCGGCTTTAGCTTTGCAGGAGCCGGAAAAGGCCGCCGCCGAATTCGAGCGCTGCGTGCGGACGTTGGGGTTCAAAGGCGCGCTGGTCCACGGGACGACGCGGGGCGTGTTTCTGGACGACCCACAGTTCACGCCCCTATTCGAGACGGCGCAGGCGCTGGACGTTCCGATTTACCTGCACCCCGCGCCGCCGCCGAAACCGGTGCAGGAAGCTTATTACGGCGGGCTGCCAGGGCAACTGGGCTTTTTTCTTGCCACCGCGGCGTGGGGATGGCACGCGGAAGCCGGGATGCACTCCCTGCGGCTGATTGTCAGCGGACTCTTCGACCGCTTCCCCAAACTAAAGTTGATCATCGGACATATGGGGGAGGACTTGCCCTTCTCCATCGCGCGTGCCGAGGCGGTACTTTCGGGCGTGACAAAGCATCTGCAGCGGCGCGTGGGCGAATACTTTCTGCAGCACTTCCATATCACCACCAGCGGATACTTCACCCTGCCGCCTTTCCAGTGCGCGATGGAAGTGGTGGGGGCCGATCGGATCCTGTTCTCGGTGGACTATCCCTACAGCCCGAATACAGTCGGACGCAATTTTTTAAACTCGTTGACGATCAGCCCGGAGGAGATGAGCAAGATCAGCGGCGGTAACGCCGAACGGTTGCTCAAGCTCTGAGCCAGCGTACAGGTTTCGGCCAAGACACGCGGCCGGCCAGAGCGTCACTTCATCCGACGGGCAGCGTCTTTGCGCCGGGCGGCGCGTTAAATTCCTCTTTGAACTATTCCTCGGGGGGACCTCGCAATGCCCTCGTTAAACTGGTAAAACTTCCCCAGAACGTGGACGACCGTGGACGCGCTTTGGCAAAGATTTTTTAGCGCGGAGTACTGGCTGGCGCGATTTGCGTTCCAGCGCGGCTTGGCGCTGATTTACCTGCTGGCCTTTCTCGTAGCGTTGAATCAATTTCGGCCGCTCGTGGGCGAGCGAGGGCTGCTGCCTGTTCCGGAGTTTCTTCGATACGTCAACTTCCGACGGGCGCCCAGCATTTTTCATCTTTTCTATGCCGATCGCTTTTTCGGAGCCGTGGCGTGGGCGGGAATCGCGCTCTCGATCGTCGCTCTCACCTCGTTTTCAGAACAGGGCCCGCTTTGGATTTCGATTGCGGTGTGGGCCTCGCTTTACCTCCTGTATCTCTCGATCATGAATGTGGGGCAGGTGTTCTACGGCTTCGGATGGGAATCGATGCTGCTGGAAGCGGGCTTTCTGGCCATCTTCCTGGGCACGGACCGGATGGCCGTTCCCGTGCCGCTGATCTTTCTGCTGAGATGGATGTTGTTTCGCGTGGAGTTCGGCGCCGGACTCATCAAGCTGCGGGGCGACCCTTGCTGGCGAAGCCTGACCTGCCTCAACTATCATCACGAGACTCAGCCGATTCCCAATCCGCTCAGCTCCCGCTTTCACCACCTGCCTGAATCGTTTCACAAGCTGGAAGTAGTGGGCAATTTTGCCGCGCAACTGGTGGTTCCCTGGGGACTCTTTTTTCCACAGCCGGTGGCGGGAATTGCGGGGGCGGTGATCATCCTGACGCAGATGTGGCTTTTCATCAGCGGGAACTATTCCTGGCTGAATGTGCTGACCATGCTGCTGGCCGTTCCGAGCTTTACGAATGCGCAGATTCAAGGGATCGTGCGCATGCAAATTCCGGGTAGCCTGGCATCGCCCGCGGCCTACGAATGGGCGATTGTGGCGCTTACCGCCTTCGTGATGGTCTTGAGTTACTGGCCAGTGCTTAACCTGCTTTCGCGCCGCCAGAGAATGAACACCAGCTTCAATCGCTTTCATCTGGTGAATACATACGGCGCTTTTGGAAGCGTGACCAAGGCCCGCTACGAGATCGTCATCGAGGGCACGGAGGAGCCGACGGTGCGGCCAGGGACGAAATGGACGGAATATGAGTTCAAGGCCAAGCCGGGCGACCCGCGCCGCAGGCCGCGCCAAATCGCTCCGTATCACCTGCGGCTGGATTGGCTGATGTGGTTTGCGGCGATGTCGCCGGTCTATGAGTATCTGGAGCACCCGTGGCTCATCGTTTTTGTGCAGAAATTGCTGGAAAACGACGCTGCGACTCTAAAGCTGATCTCCGGGAATCCCTTTCCCGAGGGCCCTAGAATCATTCGCGCACGGCTCTATCGCTACAGATTCGCAACGGCGAAAGAGCGGCGCGAATCGGGGATGTGGTGGATACGCACGCTGGACGGCGAATATCTTCCGCCCGTGTCGTTGGGCAGCGGCGATGGCGGGCGCGAGACGCCAGGGTAGTGCAAACGCTCAGGCGCGGGCGCCTTCCTGGTGGACATACTTGATGACTTCCACTTCGGACATGGCAATGAGCCCTTCGTCCACGACTTCGTCGAGAAAAGGCAGAAGGCGGCGAATTTTTTCCTCCGTATCGATCACGGTGACCATGACCGGCGCATCGGACGAGAAGGAAAGATGATGGCTGTGACGGACGCGGGTGCTGGCGCCGTAGCCCTCGATTCCGCGCAATACGGTGGCCCCGGCGATATCCAGCTCGCGGCATTTCTCCACGATCGCCAGATAGAGCGGCTTATTCTGCCATTTGTCGTCTTCGCCAAAGTGGATGCGCAGAAGCTGGGCTTTGCCTTCGAGTTTCATTGCTGTGCCTCCGCCCGCCGCTCGGCGGCGTCATAGTTGTGCGTGTACTTGACGATATCGACGTCCGATAGCACCACCAGTCCCTGCAATACCATGCCATCCAGAAGCGGGAGGAAGGCGCGGAGCTTCTCTTCCGTGTCCACGACGGATAGGACAATGGGCCGATCGTGAGAAAGGCTCAGGACCTTATCCTTGTGAATTCGGCGGTTCGCGCCATAGCCGAGAATGCCCTGATACACGGTGACTCCGGCAATATCGTTGGCGCGCATGCTTTCGACCAGCGCGAGGTGCAGCGGCTTATCGCGCCATTTGTCGTTCTCGCCGATATAGATGCGCATGAGTTTGGCCTTTCCTTCGCGCTTCAGCGCAGGGCCGGCGGGTTGCCGCGCGGTCTTTAGCGTCGTTTCCGTGGCCTTGATGACGGTCGTATCCTGAATCTCGATCAGACCCGTTCCTGCCATCTCACGCAATTTGGGCAGTAGCTCTTCCACTTTGTCGGGAGACTCGATGAATTCGATCTTCATGGGGAGATTTTCGGTGAGCCGGAGAATGCGGGTGGTGTGCAGATGATGGTCGGCGCCGAATCCGGCGATCCCGCGCACCACATTCGCTCCGGAAACGCCGCGATAAAACAGATAGTCGAGGATGGCGCTATAAGCGGTATGGCCGTGATACTGGTGGTCCTCACCGACGTAGACGATCACCTTTTTCGCTGGACCAGCCTTCAGCATGCGACTCCTCCTATGGCGTAATCATGCGGCGCGTTCATCCCAGCAGCTTTCCCGCGATGACGCCGCACCAAACCGAAATAAATCCCGTGACCACGCTCAGCGTGACGTTCAGCGAGGCCATGAGAATTTCGCCGTCCTGAAAGCTGCGAAACGTCTCGTATTCAAACGTGGAGAACGTCGTATAGCCTCCGATGAATCCAATGGGAATCAGATAGCGCCAATTGGCGCTCCAATGCGTTTTCTCGGCCAGAAGCGTAAGCACCAAGCCGATCAAGAACGACCCGGTGACATTGATGACGAAAGTGCCATAGGGGAAACGCGATCCCATGCGATTGCTGATTAATCCTCCCAGCCAGAACCGCAGAATCGCGCCCAGGCAGCCTCCTAAACCGACCATAAGGTATTTAGTCATATTTTCGGTCTGAAAATGCCGCCAAATGGCCTCATCATTTGCTTAAGCCACTCCGCAGTTCTAGGGCTAGAACGTGAACGCTCATCCAAACTCACTTCGCATATTTTATTGGGATCGTGCCGGGATATGCATGGCTCCGCGACACGATCTGTCAGGAGTCATCATCTGTCCCGGCAAAGAAAGGACAGCGGTTAAGGGGCGACGCCTTGCCCAAGGCAAATCATACGTGGGCGCTGCGGAAAGTTCAACGGGACTTCCTCTGGCTATTGCGAAGTTCGATCCGTCTCGGTGCACAATAAGCTGGGCGGCGGCATTTCGCCCGGCATTCTTCCCGGAGCGTGGCAGGAGTTCCCATGAGCGCGACGCTGACCAACCCAAAACTTTCCGCCAGGAATGCGCTTCAATTCGTGGTACTGCTGGGCGTGGTCAGCCTGTTCGCGGACGTTACCTATGAAGGCGCGCGCAGCATCAACGGCCCGTTTCTCGCGGTTCTGGGAGCGAGCGCGGTGGTGGTCGGCGTGGTTGGCGGGCTTGGAGAGCTGCTGGGGTACGGCTTGCGGCTCTTTTCCGGGCCGCTGAGCGAACGGACGCGGCAGTTCTGGTTTCTCACCTTTGCCGGTTACACCATACAAATGATCTCGGTCCCCGCTCTGGCGTACGCCAACACGTGGGGCGTCGCGGTGGCGCTAATCCTCAGCGAGCGAATCGCCAAGGCGATCAGGACTCCCGCGCGGGACGTGATGCTTTCACATGCGGCGAAGCAGATGGGCTACGGATGGGGCTTCGGCTTGCACGAAGCGATGGACCAGATCGGGGCGCTGCTTGGCCCGTTGCTCGTCGCCGTGGTGCTGGTGCGCCGCGGGAACGATTACCACCAGGCCTTCGCGGTTCTGCTGGTGCCGGCGCTCATGACGCTCGCCGTTTTGGCGCTGGCCCGCTGGCGTTATCCGCGTCCGGAGGAGTTTGAGCGGACCGAGCCTCATATCGAAACGGGAAGCGGATTTTCGAGGGTCTTCTGGATCTATCTGGCTGGAGCGGCGCTGGTAGCGGCGGGATTCGCCGATTTTTCTCTCGTGGCTTATCACTTCCAGAAAGCAGGCACCGTCCCGGCCGCGTGGATACCCGTTTTTTACTCGATTGCCATGGGGGTGAGCGGCGCCGGGTCGCTTCTGTTCGGCCGGATTTTCGACCGCCGCGGAATCTCCGTGCTGATTCCAGCAACGATTCTGAGCGCATTGGCGGCCCCGCTGGTATTTCTGGGACATTTTTGGGCAGCGCTGGCGGGAGCGGCGCTTTGGGGCCTGGGGGTGGGCGCGCACGAATCGATCATTCCGGCGGCGGTGGCGACAATGGTGCCGGCGAGCCGGCGCGCGACGGCTTACGGGGTGTTTACCGGGTCGTATGGCGTGTTCTGGTTCCTGGGAAGCGCGGCGATTGGGATTCTTTACGAGCGATCCATAAATGCGGTGATTGCCTTCAGCATGGCGGCGGAGTTAGCGGCCATTCCTCTGTTTCTGGTGGTAACAAAAAAGCAGGCGAGGCGCGCGTAAAACGGCCTAAGTTCCCGTCCACTTGGGCGCGCGCTTGTTCAGGAATGCGTCCATGCCCTCGCGAAAGTCGCGGCTCATATAACACATCACAATCAGATCGCGGTCCTCTTTGGGAGTGATCGTCTCGCGGATGCGACGCAAGGCCTCCTTTGTCGCGCGCAGAGTGAGCGGCGCCTGAGAGGCTACTGTATGTGCCAATTCATCGGCGCGGGCTTGCAGGCTTACGTAATCGACGAGCACTTCGCTGAGCAATCCGATCGCGTGGGCCTCCCCCGCTTCGATCAGGCGTGCGGTGAAGATGATCTCTTTTACACGCGCAGGACCAATGAGAGAAGCCAACCTCGCATAGTTGGATGCGGAGAGGCAGTTGCCCAACGTGCGGCCGATGGGCATGCCAAAGCGGGCGTTGCGCGCGCCGATACGCAAATCGCAGCAGGAGGCGATCGCGGCGCCGCCTCCGGTGCAGGCTCCCGCAATCGCGGCGATGGTTGGAATGGGACAGCACTCCAGCGCATTCAGGATGCGGTCCATCCGCTCTTCATAATTCAGCGCGTCCTCGGCAGTGGAAAATGCGCGGAATTCAGAGATGTCCGTTCCCGCGGCGAAAGCTTGCTCCCCCGCTCCCGTGAGGATCAGCGCCTTGACCGAAGAATCCTTCTGCGCGTCGCGCAAAACTTCGGCCAGCCGTTCGTACATCTCGAAGGTGAGGGCGTTGCGGGCCTGCGGGCGGTTGAAAGTGATGCGGCCGATGCCGTCGCGCAGTACGTAGAGAATATCTTGGCTCACGGTGTTGTGCCTTTCTGAACCACGCCGGGAAAGTGAATCGCTCCTTGCGCGGCCAGTTCGTCGATTTCGGACTCCGAGAAGCCGTGCTCGCGGAGCACTTCGCGCGTGTGCTGGCCAAAAACGGGCGCCGCACGGCGCACAGCGCCCGGCGTATCGGAAAATTTAATAGGCACGCCGATGGCCTTCACGCGGCCAGCCGAGGGATGCTCGGTCTCCACGATCATCTCGCGCGCCAGTGCCTGCGAATCGGCGTGCATTTGCGCGACGTCGAGCACGGGGCCTGCGGGAACGCCGGCTTGCTCGAGGCGGCGCAGCCAGTCTGCAGAGCTGCGGCGCTGGAACAGCGGCGTGAGCGCGGCGGTGAGCGCCTCCAGATTGCGCATGCGGTCGGCATTGGCCGAGAAGCGAGGGTCGTCACGCAGTTGCGGCGCTTCGAGAGCGTCCAAAAGGCGCAACCAATTGCCTTGATTCGCCGCGCCCACGGTGATCCAGCCATCGGAAGTGGGAAATGCCTGATAAGGAGCGTTCAAGGGATGCGCCGTGCCCATCGGTCCAGGCGCGCGGCCCGTCGCGAAACACATGGCCGAATGCCAGTAGGTGTGAATGATGCCGGCTTCGAATAGCGAGGTGTCCAGCATCTGCCCCTCGCCGCTGGACTCGCGCGCATGCAGCGCCGCAAGTATGCCGACGCAGGCGAGAATGCCGGCCGTCGTGTCCGTAATCGGCGCGCCTATCTTCATCGGGGCGCAGCCGGGCCCTTCGCCGGTGATGCTCATCAGACCGCTCATGCCTTGGGCTACCAGATCGAACCCTCCGCGATCGGCATACGGCCCGGTTCGACCGAAGCCGGAGATCGAGCAGTAGATCAGCCTCGGATTCGAGGCGTGCACGGCATCGTAGCCGAAACCCATCTGTTCCATCGTGCCTCGGCGATAATTCTCGATCAGCACGTCGGCGCGTTTCAGCAAACGGGAAAGGACGCTGCGGCCCGCATCGGTCCGAAGGTCCACGGCAATGCCGCGCTTGTTGCGATTCATGATCAAGAAGGCGGCGGACTCGTCGGCAATTGTCGGCGGAACCATGCGACGAGAGTCGTCGCCATCCGGCATGCGTTCCACTTTAATCACGTCGGCACCCATATCCGCCAGCAGCATCGCGCATGCCGGGCCGGCGAGAATATGCGAAAGCTCGATTACGGTAAGATCGGTGAGGGGCCCCGCCGTTGCGTGCTCTTTAGCGCCTGCCATCCGCGATCCTCTCGTGCTTCTTTCGAGGAGATATGACGAACGCTAAGGATACCCGGATTGGCAGCGGCGGCAAGATTGCGTTTGAACTTGGGCGCCGCTGTCATGGCAATGCGGCGCGGATTCTTGGGCCCGCTACGCACCCCAAGGCGCGTCATGGCTTCTTGAGAGGAGCGAATCCGGAGCAGCGCAATACAGGCAGACGAGGATATTTGGGGAAGCTGGAATCAGTAAAGGAGAGCTCACAGAGGTAATAACTCGCTTCGTTTTTTCCCGCCACGGCCCTGCCATATAAGCAATGGACGCAGAGGCCCACAGGCCTTGCATCATCCGTATTTGCGATTCCCATGAGCGCGCGATTTGTCCCTCGAGCAGCCATCACTTATACACCCCCGGCCCGTTGGCAATAAGCATCGGTGACGACCCGGCGCGCAGCACGGCGTGAGCAGCCCACGGGTGTAAGATGGCGGCGAGAGTGAGGTAAGCAGATTGCCTCTCCAAGTTCTACTTCGAGGAACGGAACCCACGAAGCGAGGAGGACACGATGTCTAACAAGCCAATTTTGCAGCGCGCAGCGGCTGTTGCGGCCATGGCGCTCGCCATTGTGCTTACTGCGGTGTTTGCTGCGGCGTTCCCGGCATCGGCTTGGGCCAACGATATCGAAGACGATTGGGACACAGTGAAGCCGCCGCCACGGCCCGAGCTCAAAGCCGTGACGCTGGATCCTTCCACGACGGCTCTGCTCATTCTCGATCTATCGAAAAATGGGTCTTGCAGCACGCGGCCGCGCTGCATGGCCTCGGTTCCCAACGTCAAGCGCCTGCACGATGCGGCGCGCGCTGCGGGAGTGATGCTGTGGTACACCGTTGGCCAGAACCCCGAGGAGATGATCGGCCCGGGACTCGCTCCACGCGACGGCGAATGGGTGCATCAGAACGGGCCAGACAAGTTCCTGGGCTCGAATTTGGAGGAGACGCTGAAATCGCACGGAATCAAAACGGTGGTCCTGTGCGGCACTTCTTTTCAGGGCGTGGGCATCGGCACCGGCACGGAGGCGGCGCAGCGCGGGTATAAAGTGATCGTGCCGATCGATTGCCTTTCATCCGAAGATCCCTATATGGAACAATACTCGGCCTGGCATTTCTTCAAGGGCGGACCGGCGGTGGTCACTAGAAACTCCACGCTGACGCGCAGCACAATGGTAAAGTTCGGGAATTGAGATCGGGCGGAGAAAGTTCCTGCATGGCGCAGGCGAGCCATACGCGTCGCCGAGGGATTCCTCGCGATCCCTCGGAAGCCGGGTCAGGTCGCAAAATGGGTTGTGCCAATGTTGTGCAGAAGCGTATGATGCGCGGTATTGTATCGTTGCAATTTTTGCAATTGGAAATTCCGGGTTAGAAAATATGACCCGACATTGGGGAGTAGCATGAGAGACAAGGCTATCCGAAGTTTCCTGGTGCTTGCCGGCCTATTGGCGCTTTCCGTTCCGCTGCTCGCACATCACGGAAATGCTCAATACAAAGACGAAAAGATCGTTTTGAAGGGCACAGTGACGGAGTGGAGCTGGATCAACCCCCATGTCTTCCTGAAAATGGACGTGAAGGGCGACGACGGCAAGATCGTCAACTGGACTTGCGAGTTGGTTGCGCCGTCCAACATGATCAACTTTGGCTTCGCGAAGACTAGCTTCAAGCCCGGCGACCAAGTCACCGTGGTCACCAGTCAAGTTGCCAAGACAGGCGCACCGATCGCCCGCCTCGGGTACAATCCGGCTCAAGGGCTCATCAGGGGCTGGAAAGACACAAAATAGCCGCGTATTAATCCTTTAAAAATCTTTACCCTAAGCGTCATCACCAGCTTCACCGATGGTCGGAGTTAAATCAATTTAGCCTTCGACTCCCCGCTTCAGGCATTTTCTCGCCGATTTAGCCTCGAACGCAGAAGCATTCGTTTTCGTGGGATAAAAGCGTCCATCACACGACCACTCGTTAGACCTTTCGCCTCTTGCGGTGTAACGAACAACCAGTGGCGAACGAGCCTCGTTTGTTGTTCTATTCATCAAAAGTGCGGAGGACGCATGGCTCACGCAAGAGGCGCTCCCGGCACCGGAAGCCAGCGACGCGGAGCAATGGCCAGATTGAAAGAGCTGCCGTGGGCCGTTCTTGTCGTCCTGATATTGATGCTGATCGTTCTGCTCGCCATGTGGGGCAAGTGGCCGCATACAGACCACCGGCCACCTCAGGCGCCTACGGGTTCCGTCATTGGTTTGCTAAGCGCGTCCAGCGAACTCTCCGATTGCCGCTGCTGTTGCGAGGCCCGGCGATAAAGCCACCCGCCGCTCTCTGCAACAGTAGATTCTCCGAATCATCAGTACCAAGCGCCTGAAACGTATGGACTATGGATGCCCGCGTACTTTGCGGGCACGCTAGAGGCATGGCGCGCTCGAAAAGGCTGATCTTCCTGATCGCGGTTGGATTGGTCTTTTGGGCCGTGTCCGTAGCCTGGCGGGAGGTCAAGAAGCGCTTATTCGGGCACGGAACATTGCTTGGTCACGCTGGAGTTGGTCGGGCCGGCGCTGGTCAGACTTAGACCAGAAGCTGCGAGTCGGGATCAATATCTTTTTTCATCTGCCAGCCATTTTTTGACAATCGCTCGATCCTTCGGTTCCATCTCGACAAATTCGACCCCCATCCCGTCTGCCCTTACGTTATCGGTCACCCTTCCAACCGCTGTGAACTCCTCGCCACGGTGTGTAATGCGCACGTGAATTCGGCTCCCCTTGGCGGACGGTGTCGCGGTTTCGACAAAACAGCCCCCAGCGCTTAGATCGCGGGTGATCAAAACTTGTTCGTTCGATGAGCCGAGTTCCTTTACTTCAGCAGTCGCTCCGATGCTGTAGCGTTCCGAGAACCTGGGGGAGCGGGACAGCCACTTGGCGAGAATTTCATAATTCTCGGGGTCCACCATGCTGAAGATGACGCCCATGCCATCGCCGGCGACATAAGCGACCACGCCCAATGCAGAGAAAGTGGTTCCCGCCTCGGCCATCTCGATATGAACCCTGGTTCCCTGGGAGTATGGCTTGATGGTTTTCACAAAGCATCCGTAGCGACTCAGCTCGGCAGTCTGGGCCACGACGACTTGCGTGGAACCTATTTCCGCCACGACGGAAGTTGCCTTGAAGAGAATGCGGGGGAGCCGGCGGCGGTCACCGGGGCGCTCCGCGATCGGTGCAGTGGTCCCTAATTCTGGCACTTCAGCACACCTTGCTCCCTATCGAGAACGATAGGGGAAAACGAAACAAAACGTTAATAAAAGGTAAATGGCAGTACGTTAGTAGTCAAGCAGTAAATGGCGCAGAGCGTTCTAAGCGCCATACGGCAAATGCCGTACGAACCGGCACGGCATTTCGAGCTGTCGGCCGGCGGCCCTCATCTTTTCGTTCTCTTGGCGGTCTTTCTCTTCTTGGAGAGCGACTTTTGGAACGTTCGCAACTTATTAACCAGGGCGCGTTCCGCCTTGCGGTCTTCGCTTTTCCATCCCAGATACGTTGCCCATAGACGCTTCAGGGCGCGCTTTATGGTTTTTATTTGGCGCGGCAGATCCGCGGCTCTACGCCGGGGCGCCTTACCCGCAGCACGCTTGGCCATTAAACCGTCACAAATTCGTAAGTTCTTGGTGCCCAAGAAGGGATTCGAACCCCTACGCCGTTGCCGGCACTAGACCCTGAATCTAGCGCGTCTGCCAGTTCCGCCACTTGGGCATTCCGTGGGGTCAACCGAGGCAAGAAACGAAATCATTTTGCGCGCCGCTTCCACCTTTGTCAACGCACCCCCGCAAGAGCCATGACAACTGCCGAATAGACCCGCTCAGCGCTTCAGCGCTTGACGCCCTCGCCCCGAAGCGGTGCTATAATCCGCGCAACGCGGGGGACCCACCTAAGGCTCCGCGGTTTGAATGGTTTGTCAATGTAGAGTTCCATCTAGGGAAATCGAGCACCTTTTCACGATTCTCGCAGGGAGGAAACCATGGGAGATATATCGGGTCCATTGGCCTACCTGTTACTTTCCTGGGGGTTGATCACTACAGCGCTGGTCGTCCTGCTGGTCTACCGGGGTACGCTATCGAACAAAGAGGACGATCAGCTTTACCTGAACAAAGCCGACGTCGAAATGATGGGCAGCGATCAGACGGCAGTGATTGCCAAGCTAAATCGTCTCGGCAAGCCGATCTGGGCTTTGGCCATACTTTCCGGGCTGTTGCTGATCGCGAGCGCGAGCCTGTGGGTGTGGATAGGGTTCAACACCCAATAGCTCGTTGGCCAGCCCCGCGATGGGGCGCCGAACCGCCCGTGGCCCTATTTGCCGGCGGTCGCCACCGAACTGGTGGCGTCACCAGCTTTTGGCGCTGAAGAAGTTTGGGCAGGTGGTTGATCGGCGGGTATCGCAGAAGTGTGATTGAGCACGATCAGCCACGTTCCGGCCCGCTTCTGCAGCACCAGTGAGGTATGGCCGTAGGCTTGGACCGTTGTGCCATCCACGATTCCAATGTACTGCCACTGATAGGTGACCCAAGCCGTATCGCCCATCAGTTTGATGTACGAATTGGTTCGCTCCAGGCGCGACCCCGATGAGCGGGCAATCTGCGCCTGGTAGGCGCGCGCGTAATTCTCCCAGCCCATCAGCGGCGGCTCCCAACCCCCGCTGATGACCACCACGTCGTCGGCATAGAATTTTCGCATTCCATCGGCGTTGCCGTCCTGCCACGCACCGAGCATCTGCGTGACCAGCTGATCGATGCCGGCATTATCAGGCAACAAGGAGCCGCTCGTGACTTCATTTCCCTGGTCCTTGCCTTTTTTGTTTTTTTGATTCTGGCCGTGTGCAAAGCCCGCGCCGCACAGCATCGCTACGATGACCAGGATCGTTAAGCTCCACGCACCAGTTAGGCGACTCCCGGCGTGAACACCGCTCGGTCGCCCGGCTGCGCGGCATTCGCGGGAGTTACTCTCAAGGTGTGACGATTCGCGCATCTGCCCTCCGCTCTCCTCGAACTTCGAAGATAGCAGAAGGAGAACGGGCAGGGAGGCCCATCCGGCGGGGAGTTGACTAATCGTTCATCCGCGTGATTTCACAGAGATCGCGCCACGCGAAAACCGTAGTCCGCGTACTTGAATTCAGGAGGAATGCTGGACCTCGCCGCGCATCGGGATACCTTGATGTGGTGACGCCAGGCGCCCCCTCGCGAAGCGCGCCGCGTGCCTTGTTCCGGCCCTCGCGGATTTCGCTCAGGACTTTGCTCATAGTAATTGGCGTCGTACCAATCGGCGCACCATTCGTGCACGTTATCGCCCATGTTGAATAGCCCGTACGGGTTGGGCGCGTAACATCCGACGATTTCAGGGCCTGCCTTCCAGCGGCTGGCGTAATCGGGCAGTTCTTCGGGCGGCGTACTTCCCCAACTATAAGGCTGCCCTTCCACGCCTCCGCGCGCCGCGCGCTCCCATTCCGCTTCGGTAGGCAGGCGATATTTCCGGCCCGAGATTCCGCTCAGCCAGTTGCAAAAGGCCGCCGCATCGAACCACGAAGGGCCCACAACTGGCTGCCGCGGCTCCTGAAAATTGGGATCGTCCCAGAAGGGCGGTGCGTCCTGCAGCGTCTCGCGAAGAAATGGAGCGTACTCGGCCCGAGTCACTTGATGAATTCCCAGCTCGAAACGATCGATCCACACTCGGCGCTCCGGCTTTTCGTCGTCGCGCCCGCTTTCGCAGCCCATCGCGAACCAGCCTTCGGGAATTATCGCCATGGCGGGTTCGCCGATCGGCGAAATCGTCCGGGGCTCGTCTGGGTCGAATTGGGGCCCTGCCTCGGGCATTGTTCAATTCCTATTCGGGATCGCGGATTAAGTTAACGGAAATTCGTTCTGAATAACGAGCATAGCAGACTCCAATCGGCAAAATGCCGAGCCTGCGATACCATCGCATTATGGCGATCCTGGGAGCGATTCTGCTGGCGTGCACGATTACCATACTAGCTACCGAATTTCTCCGGCGGCGCGCTCACCCCTTCCCTGCTTACGGCTGGATCGGGCTGGTCTCCTTATTGATCGCCGAGGCGCTGATGTTCCGCGGCATAGAACCCGTGGCTACCTTCTTCACGCCGATCGCCTGGACCCTCTATGCGCTCGTTGCCGACGCCGCGGTTTTTGCCATCCGCGGCCATTCTCGGCTGCGCGACGCGCCCGGCCAATTCGCGCGCCTGGCGCTGCTTTCAATTCCTCTCTGGCTGATCTTCGAGGCTTATAACCTGCGGCTGGCCAACTGGACCTACGCCGGGGGGTGGCAGCTACCGCTCCCGGCACGCTGGTTTGCGTACGGCTGGGCCTTTGCCACCATCTGGCCGGGGATTTTTCTCACCGCCGATCTCGTGGAATCTTTCGGCTGGTGGGATCGTCCTTCGCGGCCGATCTTCTTCTCGCGTACAGTGCAGAACGTCTTCATGGCCGCCGGCGCGGCGTTTCTTATCGTGCCGGTGCTGCTGCCGGTCCGGCTGGGCCCCTACCTTTTCGGCGCGGTGTGGGCGGGGTTCATTTTTCTTCTCGATCCCATCAACTTTCGCCTGGGACTGCCCTCCTTAGAAGGCGATCTGGCTTCGGGGCGACGGGGGCGTTTCTTTTCCTTTCTCATTTCCGGCTGGGTGTGTGGCTGGCTTTGGGAGTTTTGGAACTTCTGGGCTGCCGCCAAATGGCATTATATTTTCCCGATCATGCAAGGGAGCAAGATCTTCGAGATGCCCGCGCTGGGCTTTGCCGGTTTTCCGCCCTTTGCCCTGGAATGCTTGGTCATGTATTACTTCGCTGCTTGGCTTCTCTGGTGGGAACGGCCATTGCCAACCCAAACGACCGCCCGATGCGAAGAGATGCGAGTTCCCGCCGCCCGGCTTATCTCCCGGCCCTTTGCGATTGTTCCGTGGATCTTGCTTGCCGCTCTGCTCTGCCCGCAGCTCGCTCATGCCGGGTCGCTCAATTTGCCGGAGGCAGCGCGGCACGGGCTTGATCTGCTCTATGCGGGACGTTCCGAAGAGGCCGCGACTCTGTTCCGCCAAGTGCAAGCCGCCGATCCCGAGAGTCCGCTCGGTTATCTACTGGAGGCCGAAGCGCGCTGGTGGCAAATCTATTGCGAGGCCTGCGAGGTCAAGTGGAACACCATCGATGCCTGGGACCGCCCGCGCATCGCAGCCGATGAGGAGTATCTCGACCTCGCGGATAGGACGATCGCAATTGCCGAATCGCGCATCGCGCAAGCCGATTCGGCCGAAATGCAGCTCTATGCCGAAATGGGCTGGATGCTGCGGGCAAGATTCCTTGGCTTACGCGGCGACCACCTCGGCACCGCTCGCGCCGGCGTGAACGCGCGGACGCACGCTCTGCGCTGCCTGCAACTCGACCCGCAAATGGCGGACGCTTATGCCGGCCTGGGCCTATATAACTATTTCGCCGATACGCTTTCGCCCATGGCGCGCATCTTGCGCTTTCTGATGCGCATTCCCCGCGGATCGAAACAGGAAGGCATCCGCCAACTCCAGATCGCCATCGATAAGGGCGACGTCTTGCGCGTGGAGGCACGATTCTATCTGGCCAAAAATTTGCGCACGTTCGATCTGGATTATGCGCGGTCGCTGGAGGTCTTGAGCCCTCTTACGGACGAGTTCCCGCGCAATCCTATCTTTCAGCTCATTCGAGGCGACATTCTGGGAAAACTCGGGCGCGGGGAGCAGGCTGCCGCCAGCTTTCGCCAGGCCGAGCAATTGTCAACGGGCCAGACGCTTTGCGACCGGCACATGCGGGCCTTGGCCGGGCGATCGGCCACCGCTTTTGCGGGAATCAGTACCGACCATTGAGCCCACGGCAGCTTTCCACGGCTTTGATTGCTATACTTCGGGGCTGCCTTGGCGGTCCGTATCGCCAATGGGCCTCACACAAGAGGACTTAAGCAACAGGCGTCTCGCGATGAGCATCCTATTCCGCGATCAGAAAGCCTTGGGGATGCGCAATTGACTTGGCGCTACCTGAGTGGTATCAGAGAGAACTCACTTGCCGGGGGATCTCGAAGTATCTTGAAAGTCCGCACCACGCTGAGAGCATGGCTCTACCCGCGCCTCCCGAAATTCATTCCCGGAGTTATCCGCTGGGGGCATAGCAAGCGCCATTCGCGCGGGTTCGCGGGTTTGCTAGGCATCACTTGCCTGTGCGCTCTGGCTGGGCTGTCCGGCTGCAATCAGTACAATCCCTACCTCGGCGCCACGCCCACGGTCAGTTCGTCGATAACGTCGATCACCCCCAGCGGCGCGACGGCGCCGGTGAGCCAAGACATTCTCCTGACCGTTAACGGGGCCGGATTTGTCGCTGGCTCCAACGTTACGTGGAACAGTTCCGGCAGCGCCAGCGTACAACTCGTGTCCAATGTCATCAGCGCCGCTGAAATCCAAGCCGATCTGCCGCAGTCCCTGGTTACCATCCCAGGAACCTTTTTCGTCGGCGTGATCGCGCCCGGACCCACGAGCGGCAACAACGCCGGAAACAATATCTCCAATTTCGTGCCTTTCATCGTGTGCGGAAGCGGGACCTCGGGCTGTCCTTCGGTGGTAACCGGGGCCGAGAGCTCGGCATCTGCCAGGCTGGCTCGCCTTTCCGCACTGATCCAATCGGGCCCTCGCTATCAAGCCGTGGTGGCGGATTCCGCCGACGGGTCCGATGAGACCGGGGGAGGCATCGCCAAGGTTTTCCTGCGCGACACCTGCCTCGGCGCCGCCGCCAATTGCGCCCCGCAGATCTTCCCGGTTTCCGTCGGATGGAATGGGGCCGATCCCAATGGCCCGAGCAGTGCGCCCTCGGTTAGCGTCGACGGCCGGTTTGTCGTGTTCGCTTCCGAAGCCAACAATTTGGTGAAGGGCGACACCAACGGCCGGAGCGACATTTTTTTGCGCGATACATGCATCGGCTCGGCGTCCACCTGCGTGCCCGCCACCATCCGCCTCTCTCTCGATCCCGGCGGCGACGAGGCCAATGGCCCTAGCTCATCTCCTGTCATCAGCCCCGACGGGCGCTTTGTAGCCTTCAACTCGTCGGCCACGAATCTAGTCCCGCAGCTTGCCAACTCTCTTCCCGCAGGAGCCGCTCCTCCTCTGTTCCTGCGAGACACCTGTTTCGGGGCAGCCCTGGGGTGCGTGCCAAATACTTCGCTGGTGATTTCAGCAGCGGCGGCGCGGAAGTAGAGCAGGGCGGGCGGGGATCGCTTCCCTACTTCCCTGAGAAATTTCTTGGTTTGATCTAGCTGTGGTTACGCGCGGCCTTTTCCTGGTCGAAGGCGTGATAGGAAGAGCGCACCAGCGGGCCGGATTCCACGTGACGAAAACCCATCTCCTGGCCCATCTGCTTGTACTCGGCAAATTCCTGCGGATGCACAAACCTCACGACAGGCAGATGTTCCCGCGTCGGCTGCAAATATTGGCCGAGCGTCAGGATATCGGTTCCCTGTGCCACGAGGTCGCTCATTGCCCGGAGCACTTCGTCGCGCTCCTCGCCGAGGCCTAGCATCATCCCGGTCTTCACCGGCATCTCCGGCGCTTGCTGCTTGGCCTGGCGCAGCAGTTCGAGGGAGCGCCCGTAAATGGCGCCCGGCCGCACCTGCCGATAGAGCCGCGGAACCGTCTCCACGTTGTGATTGAGCACGTCGGGCCGCGCCGCGACCACGGTTTCCAGGGCCGCCCGACTTCCCCGAAAATCGGGAATCAGAACTTCCACCTTGCATTCCGGAACAAGGGAACGAATGGCCGCGATGGTCCGCGCAAAAATGCCGGCCCCGCCGTCCGGCTGGTCGTCGCGATTCACGGACGTCACCACCGCGTATTTCAGATTCATCAACTCCACGGCGCGCGCCACCCGCTCGGGTTCGGCTTCATCTGGCGGCCCCGCGGGCTTGCCCGAGGTCACCGCGCAGAATCCGCACGCGCGGGTACACACATCCCCCAAAATCATGAAGGTAGCGGTGCGGTGTTCCCAGCACTCCCCCTGATTGGGGCATCGCGCGCTTTCGCACACAGTGTGCAGCTCAAGGCCGCGCATGATGCGTTTCAATTCCTGAAAATTTTCGGCGCCGAAGAAGCGCACCTTTAGCCAAGCCGGGCGCGGATGCATCCCTGCCGCCTGAAAACCGCCCCCGCACTGCGAGGCGTTCGCCTCACGCTCAGGAAGCTGCGGATCGGGAAGAATTTGGAAGGGCGATGCCATGGTTGAACTCTCTCAATTTTACGCTGCCACCCTCGGTAGTCACAAGCCCACGCGCCTCGGCAATGCCCGGGAATGACTAGGCGCGGCATTTTTCAGGCAGTCGCGTCCGGCGTGCCACAGTGAAACGGCAGTTTGTGGTGTCTTTACCACATCAATGGCGTATTGCCTTTGTAATCACATGAATATAAATGCCTTGCAATCCAACCAAAAGGATTGTGAAATGCTCCAAGAGCGATATGGCTACCCAAACGACCATAGAACGCCCCGTCGAAACCTCCGGAATTGGTCTGCACACCGCCGTCCCCGGCCGGGTTCGTCTGATGCCTGCGCCGCCGGACACCGGCATCGTATTCCGGCGCGTCGATCTCGACAATTTTGAAATCGAGGCTCATGGCCGCAACGTGGCCCGCGTGAGCTACGCGACCAGCCTGATGAAAAAGGGCGTGCTCCTTTCCACCACGGAGCACCTTCTCGCGGCTCTTTATGCCTGCGGGATCGACAACGTCTACATCGACATTGATGCCATCGAGGTCCCCATACTCGATGGCTCATCGCAGCCGTTCATCGAGATGCTGGCGCAGGCCGGCGTTCGCCGCCAGCGCCGCCGCCGGCGCTACCTGAAAGTCCTACGCCAGCTGGAAATCTCCGACGGCGATCGCTACATCGGCATCTATCCCTGCGACGAATTCCGAGTGCATTGCCTGGTGGACTACTCCCATCCCATGATCGGCCGGCAGGAGATAGAGATGGCGGTCAATCGCGAAACGTTCAGCGAGAGGCTGGCCCGGGCGCGCACGTTCGGCTTCGTCGACGAACTGGAAAAGCTTCGCGCCGTCGATCTGATCCGCGGAGGGTCGCTCGAAAACGCCATTGTCCTGACGCGCGACGGCATTATGAATAGCGAGCTGCGTTACCCCGACGAATTCGGCCGCCACAAGACCTTGGACCTGATCGGCGACCTGGCTTTGCTGGGGCGGCCATTGCTGGCCCGCGTGGTGGCCCACAAGGCCGGTCACGCCCTGCATACCCAGTTAGTGGCCCGCCTTCTCGCGGATAAGTCCCTTTGGACCCAATTGACTCTTACCATGCCGCAGCAAGAGCCTGTGTCGTCCGACGGCCTGTCGGCCATTCCCGCCTAGCCAAAATCCTTAGGCCGGCGACCGAGTATTGCGCCCAGTTCTTAAGAACACATCTTTCTCTTTTTTCTGTCACATTTTCTGCTAAAAAGAATCGAACCAACGGAGCATACTCGACGCACCATGCCTCTGCCCGATTGCGCCATCGTCATTCTTGCTGCCGGCAAGGGAACGCGCCTCAAATCCTCGCGGGCCAAAGTCTTGCATCGCGCCGGCGGCCTTTCTCTAATCGAGCACGTCGTGCGCGCCTGCCAGCGCCTCAAGCCGCGCGCGATTATTGCCGTAGTGGGGCACCACGCCGAGGACGTTTCCGCCGTTCTTAAGCCTTTGGGTGCGCAAATCGTCGTTCAGGAGCCGCAGCGCGGAACCGGCCACGCCATGCTCATGGCGCGCCGCACGCTTGGCAGCCGAGCCAAATATGCTCTTGTTCTGCCGGGCGACGCGCCCCTGGTGCGTGCCGAAACACTCGCGGAAATGGCTCGAATGCACCGGCAGAGCCTCTCGGCCGCCACCATCCTCTCCGCCCTTTTGGAACGGCCCGAGGGGTATGGCCGCATACTTCGGCGCAACGAGGGCACGGTCGAAGCGATCATCGAGGATTCCGCGCTAACCGACGATCAGCGCGCGATCAACGAAATCAACTCCAGCATCTACGCCTTCACGCTCGCCAAGCTCTGGCCCTGCCTCGCGCGGCTGCGGCCCGACAATATCCATCGCGAACTGTATCTCACCGACGCCATTGCCATGCTGCGCGCGCAGGGCGAATCCGTTGGCGCTCTAGTCGCAGCCGACGCCGAGGAGGTCCTGGGCTGCAATACGCGAGCGGATTTGGCCGCAGTCGATGAGGTTTTCCGCCGCCGCAAGCGCGCCGAACTCATGGACGCCGGCGTAAGCATGCTCGTGCCGGAATCGATTTTGATCGACGTGGATGTGACCGTCGGCCCGGACACTTCGCTCGAGCCCGGCGTGCAGTTGCTTGGCAAATCGCGCATCGGCGCGGCCTGCACCATCCGCACAGGCAGCATACTGACCGATGTCACGATGGAAGACCGCGCCCTGGTGCGTCCTTACTCCGTAATCAATTCCAGCCATCTCGCGGCGGAGACGGAGATCGGGCCGTTCGCGCACCTGCGCACCGCCGTGCGCATGCACGATCGCGCGCATGTGGGCAATTTCGTCGAACTCAAGAACACCGTCCTGGGAGAAGGCACCAAGGCCATGCACCTCAGCTATCTTGGCGACGCGCACATCGGCGGGGGAACCAACGTCGGGGCCGGGACAATTACCTGCAATTACGATGGCGTGAAAAAGAACCCGACGACGATCGGCCGCCGCGTCTTCATCGGAACCGATACTGCTCTTGTCGCGCCCGTGAAGGTCGGGGACGGCGCCTATATCGCCGCGGGATCGGTCATCACCAAAAACGTCCCGGCAGACGCCCTGGCGATCGCTCGAGGCCACCAGGTGAATAAACTAGGCTGGGCCGCCAAGCGCCGCCGCGCGACGGCCGCAGCCGTGAAGGACGCCCGCTCGGCGCGCGTCTCGCGTGGCAAAGTTGCCGCCGCGGCCAAACGCGCCCGCCGCACCCGCAAGCGCTCACACCGCTGAGGCGATTTGCTGATTGTGCGCGCTCGTTATTCCCATCCTGCAATCGAGAAATCTTCCACGGGCCCGGGCAAAAGCCCTTCGCAGCCGCGCGCGAACTGCTATACTGATTGCTCCCCAGGAGCTGCGGCGCAATGAAAATTGGTGTTGTCGTATTCCCCGGATCAAACTGCGATCACGATGCCCTGCATGCCGCCACCGAAGTCCTACACCAGCCCGCTGAATTCATCTGGCACCAATCGCAGGACCTCTCCGGCTTCGACGCCGTCATTTTGCCTGGCGGATTCTCTTACGGCGACTACCTGCGCACCGGCGCCATCGCCCGTTTTTCGCCGGTAATGAATGCCATCGCGCGATTCGCGCGCTCGGGCGGCTTGGTGCTGGGAATTTGTAATGGTTTCCAGATTCTCTGTGAAGCCGGGCTTCTGCCCGGGGCTCTCATGCGCAACCAAGGGCTGCGCTTCATCTGCCGCCAGGTGCACGTTCGCGTGGAAACCACGGCCACGCCATTCACTTCTGCCGGGCGCGCCGGCCAGGTGCTGCGCCTTCCGATTGCCCATGCCGAGGGAAATTACTTCTGCGACGCGGCCACGCTCGCCAATCTCAAAGCGCACAACCAAATTGTTTTTCGCTATTGCGCTCCTGACGGCGGCAACGAACCCGGCGCGAATCCCAACGGCTCGCTCGACTCCATCGCCGGCATCTGCAATCGCGAACGCAATATCCTGGGCATGATGCCGCATCCGGAGCGAGCCGTGGAAGCGACGCTCGGGTCAACGGATGGCCTGGTCGTTTTTCGCTCGCTGGTACAATCCATTGCGCGGCAACCCGCCGCTGCCGCGAGTTAGACTTTTGTCGCACGCGGCACACATGCCCTCCACGCTGCCAACGAAAATCAAGGTGACGCCGGAACTCGTCGCCGAGCACGGCCTCACGCCCGAAGAGTACGCGCGCATCGAGAAAATTCTCGGCCGCGAACCCAATTTCACCGAACTGGGCGTCTTCAGCGTGATGTGGAGCGAGCACTGTTCCTACAAATCCAGCCGCGTTCATCTCCGCCGCCTGCCCACACAAGCGCCGCAAGTCCTGCAGGGCCCAGGCGAAAATGCCGGCGTCGTTGACGTTGGCGACGGCTTGGCCGCGGTCTTCAAGATGGAATCGCACAATCATCCCAGCTACGTGGAGCCTTTTCAGGGTGCGGCCACGGGCGTGGGCGGAATCCTGCGCGATGTGTTTACCATGGGAGCGCGGCCGATTGCCGTGCTCGATTCGCTTCGTTTCGGCGCGATTACCAGCGCGAATGGCGAAGCGCCCGAGGCCATCGCTCGCAATCGCCGACTCGTGGATGGCGTGGTTCGCGGCATCGCCTTTTACGGCAATTGTTTCGGCGTGCCCACAGTCGGCGGCGAAGTGGAGTTCGAGCCGGGCTATGCCGGGAATCCGCTCGTCAATGTTCTGGCCCTGGGAATCGCTCCGAAAAATCAGCTGTTCTTCGCCCGCGCTCGCGGCGAAGGCAATCCGGTGATCTACGTCGGCGCCAAGACTGGGCGCGACGGCATTCACGGCGCCTCTCTGCTGGCCTCCGCGGAATTCACCGAGGAGTCGCAGCGGAAGCGGCCCAACGTCCAAGTGGGCGATCCTTTTCTCGAGAAGCTCCTGCTCGAGGCCTGCCTCGAGGCGATGGCCACCGGAGCGATCGTCGGAATTCAAGACATGGGCGCAGCCGGGCTCACCAGTTCCTCCTGCGAAATGGCTTCGCGTGGCGGCGTGGGAATTGAAATTGAGCTGGATCGCGTGCCGCAGCGCGAAACGGGCATGACCGCGTATGAAATCATGCTGAGCGAGTCTCAGGAACGCATGCTGCTGGTCGCGGAGCGCGGCCGCGAAGGCGAAGTCCTTGGGGTCTTCCGCAAGTGGGGACTCGACGCCATCGAGATCGGCCGCGTGACCTCCGGCGGCATGCTGCGCATTTTGCAACACGGGCAGATCGCCGCGGAGATTCCCGCCGACGCGCTAGCCGAGCAGGCGCCCGTCTACCAGCGCCCGATCGCAGCGCCCAAGGTGTCGCCCGCGCGCGACATTTTCTTCAAACTCAGCCCCGCCGGCGCCGATCTCACGGCGAATTTCCGGAAATTGCTCGCCGCTCCCGCCATCGCCTCGAAGCGCTGGATCTTCGAGCAGTACGATCATATGGTGCGCACCAACACGACTGTTGTTCCCGGCGCCGCCGATGCGGCCGTCGTTCGCCTGAAAGGCACCCGTCGCGCTCTCGCACTCGCCACGGATGGCAAGGGCCGCTGGTGCTCGCTTGATCCTCGCGCCGGGGCCATGCACGCGGTCGCCGAAGCGGCGCGCAATGTGGCCACAGTCGGGGCCCGTCCCTCAGCGGCGACCAACTGCCTGAATTTTGGCAATCCCGAAAAACCCGAGGTCATGTGGCAGTTCAGCGAAGCGGTGGACGGAATAGCCGAAGCGTGCCGCTCTCTGGCCATCCCCATCACCGGCGGCAACGTCAGCTTCTATAACGACACGCTGGGCAAGTCCATCGATCCCACGCCCATTGTCGGCGTGCTCGGCGTCCTCGAAAAGGCGGACGCGGCGTTGACCATGGCTTTCCGCAACGAGGGCGACGCCATTATTTTGCTCGATGGCCGCGGCACGCTCCCCTCCGCGGCTAGTCAGCGTTCCAGCAGCGGGGAGCGCGAAGCTCTGCGCGAACTCTCTTCCTCCGAATACTCGCGCACAGTCGCCGGCATCGTCGGGGGAGTTCCGCCCGCCATCGATCTGGCCGCCGAATCGCGCTTGATCGAAGCGCTCGTGGCGCTCGCCGCCGAAGGCATTCTCTCCTCGGCCCACGACGTCAGCGACGGTGGAATCGCCGTGACCCTCGCCGAATGCGGTTTTGCTTCTAACGGTCTCGCTGCGGAAGTTGCCTGGCAGAGCAATGAGGCCGATGAACTCGCTATATTCGCCGAAACCGGCGCGCGCGCCATTGTCTCTTTGCCCCAAGCCTCACTTGCCCGGTTGCTGGCCCTTGCGGCAAAATATAGGGTTAGCGCGACCGAGATAGGCCGCGTCACGCGCGGGCAGTTTCAGCTCACACACAATGGCACCACGGTAATACGGGACAATTCCGCCGCACTTGGCGCGATCTGGAGCGGCGCAATCGAGCAGTCAATTCTCGGCGAACCAGCATCCAAACAAGCATGAACCATCTCGACGACGATCGGTTCCACGATTACTGCGGCGTCGCCGGCATCTTCGGCCATGCCGAAGCCGCCAAGCTCGCCTATCTGGGGCTCTACGCCTTGCAGCACCGAGGGCAGGAATCGGCCGGTATCGTCTCTTCCGATGGCGCCAAACTTCATATTGAAAAGGGCATGGGCTTGGTGCAGGAGATCTTCCAGCCGCAGGTCCTGTCCCGCCTGCCCGGCGCCGCGGCCGTGGGGCACACGCGCTATTCCACCGCCGGCGATACTTCGCTCACCAACGCGCAGCCCATCGTGATCGATTGCAATAAGGGCAAGCTGGCCCTGGCGCACAACGGCAATCTCACCAATGCCGGCAAGCTGCGCCGCTCTCTCGAACACCGCGGCTCCATTTTCCAGACCACCAGCGATACCGAAGTGATCGTGCACCTGGTGGCTCGCAGCGCGGCCCATAATCTTCAGGGCGCGCTCGGCGATGCCCTGAATCAAGTCGAAGGGGCCTATTCGCTGCTGGTGCTGACGCGCGATGAACTCTACGCCATCCGCGATCCCCGCGGGTTTCGCCCGCTCAGCCTGGGCCGCCTGGGCGACGCGTGGCTGGTGGCTTCCGAAACCACGGCTTTCGATCTGATCGGGGCTCAGTACGTCCGTGAAATCGAGCCCGGCGAACTGGTGCGCATCTCTCGCAGCGGCGTTGAATCGCTGTGTTTCACCTCTCCCAAGCAGCATCAGTTTTGCGTCTTCGAGCACGTCTATTTCTCGCGTCCCGACAGCATGGTGTTCGGCCGCCCGGTGGACCGCAGCCGGGAGATGATGGGCCGGCTTCTGGCGCGCGAAAAGCCCGCCGACGCCGATCTGGTCGTGCCGGTGCCGGATTCCGGCGTGCCCGCGGCGATCGGCTATGCGCTCGAATCCGGGTTGCCCTTTCGCATGGGGCTGATCCGCAATCACTATATCGGCCGCACGTTCATCGAGCCCGAACAGGCCATCCGCGATTTTGGCGTCAAACTGAAGCTCAATCCGGTGCGCGCGCTGCTGGAAGGCAGGCGCGTGGTTCTGGTGGACGACTCCATCGTCCGCGGCACCACCAGCCGCAAGATTGTGCGCATGATGCGCGAGGCCGGCGCCACCGAAGTGCACATGCGCATCAGTTGCCCGCCCACGATCTCGCCCTGCTATTACGGCGTCGATACACCCACGCGCGAGGAGTTGCTCGCCGCGGACGCTTCCGTCATCCGGCCGCACCTTCCGGAAGGCGGCCGCCCCGATCTTTCCGGCCCCGCGCGAACGCTCGAAGAGATTCGCCTTTTCCTCGATGCCGATTCGGTGGGCTACCTTTCTCTGGAAAGCCTGCGCCGGGCCGTGGGAGACACGGACGGCAGCTTCTGTACTTCCTGCTACACCGGCTCGTACGTCCGCGAAAACGTGCAGCTGGAAGTCGCTGTTCCGGCAGGAGCTCCAGCCACTGAACCTGACGGTCCTGTCGGAAGCTCGAGCGGAAGGAAAGAACCATGAGCGACGGCCCCAGCGGCATTGGGCCGATGAGCAATCCGGCCGCTGACTCGGCTCAGCCCGCTTCCGGAACGGCGGCGTCTGAGAGCGCGCCGAGCAAAACCAAATCGCCCACGCTGCGCGACCACGTGGTGCGCGAACTGCTTTCCTGGGTCTGGGTGGCGCTGGCATTTTTCCTGATAACGGGGACGATGGTGCAAGCCCGCGTGATCCCCTCGGCTTCCATGGAGGGCACGCTGCTGATCGGCGACCATCTGCTGATGAGCCGCTTCGGCTACGACATTGGCCTGCCGTTCACGCGCTATCACATCCGTCTCTGGCGGGAGCCGCACCGCCAGCAGGTGGTGATCTTTCAAGCGCCGATCCCCGGCCACGAAGAAGATTTCATCAAGCGGCTGATTGGGATGCCCGGAGATACGGTCGAAGTCCGCCAGGGACGAGTCTTCGTCAATGGACAAGCCCTCAGCGAGCCTTATCGGCACGATCCGCCGAATCCCCTCGACAATTTCGGCCCCGTGACCGTTCCCGAGCGCCACTATTTCGTGATGGGAGATAATCGCGAAGACTCCTGGGATAGCCGCGACTGGGGTTTTGTCCCGGAATCCAACATCATCGGCACTCCTGTATTTATTTACATGTCCGTGCAAGCGAACGAAGATGCCTGGCAGCCGGGCCAGGTGCGCGAACGGATTTACGCGTACACCAATGCTTTGCTGCACCCGCGCCTGGTGCGTTGGCGGCGCCTCCTGAAGACGTTCTGACCGGCGCTGTGATCCAAAGCGAAGTGCCAAAGCGAAGTGCGTCTGGCCCCGCCGCGCGCCCTTACAGGAACCGCGGTCCCTAATTGGCACTGCGCCATTCGCTCGCCTGACAATTTTGCAGTATTCTTCGAGACATAAAGCGTTAGACTGTCGCCCGCGTTTCCGGAGATAGGCCGAAGAAGCTATGCGCTATGCCGATGCAGGCGTGGATATCTCTCGCGCCGAACAAGCCAAGGAACGAATTCGCCGCATGGCCACGCGCACGTTTACGCGCGGCGTGGTGGGCGGTATCGGCGCCTTCGGGGGTCTCTTCGCCCTGGACGTGAAGCGCTGGCGGGAGCCGGTGCTCGTATCCAGCACCGACGGCGTGGGCACGAAACTGAAAATCGCCGCGGCCATGGGCATTCATTCCACCGTGGGCGGCGATCTCGTGAATCATTGCGTGAACGACATTCTCACCCAGGGTGCCGAGCCGCTGTTTTTTCTCGATTATCTGGCGCTGGGCCGCATGGATCCCGACGTCGTGGAACAATTGGTCGACGGCATCACCCGCGCCTGCCATCAAGCCGACTGCGCGTTGGTAGGGGGCGAAACGGCCGAACTGCCGGACACTTACACGCCCGGCGAATACGATCTGGCCGGGTTCATCGTCGGCGTCGTCGAACGCAGCCGGATCATGAAGACCAGCGCCGTCCACGCCGGGGATATTCTGGTGGCCTTGCCTTCGCTGGGATTGCACACCAACGGTTACTCGCTGGCGCGCAAATTGGTGTTCGAAACCGCCGGGCTGGCCGCCGACGCCTACGTCGCGGAGATCGCCAACAAAATCGGCGCGGAACTGCTGATGCCGCACCGTTGCTATTGGCCGATGCTCAAAAATATCGTGGCCCAGGGTCTGGTCACCGGCATCGCTCACATCACTGGCGGCGGGATTCCCGGCAACCTGCCGCGCGTGCTGCCGCGCAGCACCCAGGCCGTTGTGGAGCTGGGCTCCTGGCCCGTGCTGCCGATCTTTTCTTATCTTGCCAAACTCGGCCAAATCGAGCGCGATGAGCTCCTGCGCACGTTCAATCTCGGCGTGGGCATGGTCCTGATCGTTCCGCCCGCCAATTTCCGCGCGGTCGAAACCGAACTCAAGCGCAGGCGGGAGAAGTACTACCGCATCGGCGAAATCCGCAACGCCGATTCGCGCAAAGCGCCCATCGCCTTCACCGGATCCTTGCCCATTTAGCGCGCCGATGCTCAATATCCGCCCCGCAACGATCGATGACGCAGCCCTGCTTGCCAGCCTGATCCAGGAACTGGCCGAATATGACCAGCTTGCGCAGGAAGTGGGCGTCAATGCCGAGGCCATTGCTCGCGACGGCTTCGGTCCCCGCCCGAAATTCCGTGCGGTGATCGCCGAACTGGACACCCAAGTGGCCGGATATGCCGTTTTTTTTGAGTTCTACTCCACGTTCCAGGCGCGCACGGGACTTTTTGTCGACGATATCTTCGTCCGGCCGCACTTCCGCAAAAAGGGCATCGGACGAGCGTTGCTGGCGCACGTAGCGCGCATCGCCTGGCAGGAGGGCTACTTCTGCATGCGCTGGGAAGTGCTCGACTGGAACACTCCGGCGATCGAGTTCTACAAGCGGCTTGGCGCCGAGTTCCTGGACGAGTGGAGAGCCGTCATGCTGATCGGCGACGCGCTCGAATCCGTGGCCGAATCCGCAAAATAACTTCCCCGCTATGACTGAGTGCGGTGTGTGCCGCCTTTACCCCAGAGTTGAAAGATCAATACCAGCAGCCGGATTGAGCGCAGCGAAGCCGTATCCGCCGCTGGGCAAAGCTTCGGGTCGCCTATACTATAACGCGTGACCGAGCTGGCCAAATCGCCGCCGGACGCCCCCGACCACCACGCCGGCGTCTATGATTCCCGGCCCAAACAGCTTTCCGCTTTCCGTCGCGCCCAAGTCCCGATTATTTCGGCCACGGCATACGGCTTCGCCCGCGCCATCGGGCCGACCTTGCGCTGTGAAGTCCTGGGATGGCAGCACATCGATCGCGTGCACGGCCAGAACCGCCGCTGCGTTTATTCTTTCTGGCACCAGACGATTTTCCTGGCTATGTGGTGGTGGCGCCATCGCGGCGTGGTGGCCATGACCAGCGCGAATTTCGATGGGCAAATCCTGGGGCGCGCCCTCGCGCGGCTGGGCTTTGGCATCGTGCACGGCAGCTCCTCCCGCGGCGGATTGGGCGGCCTTTCCGTTCTCGCCAGGCAGCTGGGGCAAGGCCACGACGCCGCCTTCGCGGCCGACGGCCCCCGAGGGCCGCGTTATATCGCCAAGCCCGGCCCGGTGATTCTGGCGCGCAAGAGCCGCTGCCCGATCGTGGCCTTTCATCTTTTTGCCGAACACGCGCACATTTTTGAGAAAGCCTGGGACCGCTTTCAGTTGCCCCATCCCTTCTCCCGGGTGGTGCTGGTGATTGGCCGTCCCATCGAAGTGCCCGCGGAACCGGGCCGTCACACCATCGCCAACAAGCAGGCGGACTTGCAAGGGATGCTCGAGCGGGTTCAGACGACAGCGGAATCCTGGTTCACGCTATCGCGCGCGGAGCAGGAGCGTCAAAGGACAATCTGGAACGCCTGAGCGCGACTCTGAAAGAGTTGCGAAACGTTAGTTCGCGCGGGAGCCGGCCATGCGCTTGAGTCGATCGACTAAGATCTGCACTTGCTTCCTGGTGTAATCGAGCGAACCCGAACAATCGATCTCCTCGTGGGCCAGCTTGCGCTTTTCTTCCAGCGTCATCTGCGCGGCGATGCGCTGCTCCGCTTGCTCGGGCGACATGGCGCGTCCAAAGGCGGGATTGGTCAGCCGTTCCATCTGCTGCTCGCGCGTGCAGCTCACCAGAATGAGGCGATCCAGCCGCAGGTGGTAACCGGATTCGATCAGCAGCGCCGCCTCCACGACGGCGACAGCAGAAGGATCGGTCGCCGAGAGCCGCTCGAACTCCTTGTCGATATCGCGCAGCACCGCCGGATGCACGATGGCGTTCAGGGCCGCCAGTTTCCCGGCGTCGGCAAAAACAACGGCGGCCAATCGCGCGCGATCGATCGTTCCATCGGGGGCAAAAACTCCGGCGCCAAATTGTCGTCGGATCTCCTCGCACGCGGGCGTTCCGGGCAGGATCAAGGCGTGGGCCATCTGGTCCGCATTGATGATGTGGCAGCCGAGTTCGCGCATCATGGCGGCCACGGTGCTCTTGCCGCAGCCGATGCCGCCCGTCAGGCCGACGCGCAGCATCAATGCGTGGCAGCGGGCCGGACGGCCGTTGCAGGCGCGGGCCGCTGTGCACGCCTGAGCCGCGCTGCCTTGATCGTATTGCTCATGAGCATGGCAATGGTGAGCGGTCCCACGCCGCCCGGGACGGGAGTGATCGCGCCGGCAATTTCCGCGGCGTCGGGGTGAACGTCGCCAACCAGCGCGGAGCCTTTTTCCTTGAACCGCTCCAGGCGCTGCGGAAACTTGGCGAAGAGCTGCGCGGCTTCCGCGGGATCGGTGATGCGGTTCACTCCCACGTCGATGACCGTCGCACCAGACCGAATCCAATCCGTCGCGACCATGGCAGGACGGCCCATGGCTGCCACGATGAGATCGGCGCGCCGGGTGATTTGCGGCAACTCGCGCGTTTTTGAATGGCAAATTGTGACCGTGGCATTCGCATGCATCAGTAAGAGTGCCATCGGCTTGCCCACAATGTCGCTTCTGCCCAACACCGCCGCATTGGCGCCCTCCAAAGGAATGCCGCTGCGCCGCAAAATTTCCATGACGCCCGAAGGCGTGCAGGCCACCAGACCACGCTCGCCCCGCACCAGTCGCCCCAGGCTTACGGGATGAAACCCATCCACGTCTTTCCCTGGGTCCACCGATTCCAGAACGCGGCGTGCATCCACATGGCTTGGCAAAGGCAATTGTACGAGGATGCCGTCGACGTCGTCGCGCCGGTTCAGTTCGTCGACCAGCCGCAAAAGTTCCGCAGTCGAAACATTTTCGTCAGGCGTGAAGAGCCAGCTCTTCAGCCCAAGCTTTTCGCAGGCTGCAATTTTGCTTTTGACGTAAACCTCAGAGGCGGGATTATGGCCCACCAGAACCGCGGCCAGGCCCGGCTGGATGCCGGAGGCCCGCAATTCCGCTATTTCTGGCTGCAATTCTGCGTAGATTTGATTGCGGATGGCGTTGCCGTCGAGGATGCGCGCCGTCACCGTTGCTCCGGGGAGCGATCTTGAGAGCCTGCCAATCGATGATATCACACCGCAAAACTCGGCAACGTTGAGTGACGTCGACCAACGTTGAGTAATGTCGAGCTGCTCTGGGCGCAGGGTTCTTGTCGCCAAGATCGGGCGACGCTGTATAGGATTAAGCCATGGACAGTGGGAAATCGCGAAGAGTGGGATTGGCGCGGGCGTTGTCGAAGCTCGGGTATTGCTCGCGCTCGCAGGCGGAGGGCCTGATTCGGGCGGGCCACGTGCAACTCAATGGAATAGCCAAGCGCGATCCTGAGTCGCCGGTTCTCCTCGGCCGTGACCGAATTGAAGTGCAGGGCCAGTTCGTTCGCCCGGCGGAAAAGGTCTATCTGATGTTGAATAAGCCGCGCGGCCTGGTAACCACAGCTTCCGATGAAAAAGGACGCGCGACGATCTATGCGAACCTCAGCAGCAAGCTGCCGTGGGTTGCACCGGTGGGGCGCTTAGACAAGGCCAGCGAAGGATTGCTGTTGCTGACGAACGACCCGGAGTGGGCAGCGGCGGTAACGGCTCCGGAAAGCCATCTGGCGAAGATCTATCACGTGCAAGTTTCGGGGCTGCGAAATGCCGCGCTCACCGATGCGCTGGTAAAGGGTTTTCCCGTTTCCGATGCGGGCTTCCTCAAAGTTAAAGACGCGACCGTATTGCGGCAAGGAGACCGGAACACCTGGCTGGCGATCACTTTGGACGAAGGAAAAAACCGCCACATTCGGCGCATGCTCGAACACATGGATGTCCAGGTGCTTCGGCTGGTCCGCGTGGCCATCGGGCCGCTGGCGTTGGGCGACCTTGCAAAGGGCGCGTCTCGCCCGCTTACGGCAGAAGAGAAATCGGCGCTAGATCGCGCCATCGGCGCTTAGGATCCGAAGAGGCTCGACCCGCCCGGGGGCAACGCGCTTGGCCGCTGCGCCGAGCCTGCCGCCGTCACCGCCTCGCTGAGAGCGGTTCGAAGATCGGCGCCGGTAGCAAAATGCGCCGGGTCTGCTTCGGATTTCTCGGCGAGCGCCTGCGTCCATTCGCTCGTTCCGAACTCGGCGTCAGCGGTGCGCTCCCAGACCTCCCTGTCCCGGAGTTGATGAAACCAATATTCTGGAGCCGGCATCTCCTCGCCCACCCAGCGAACGTCCGCGGGGTAGACGAAATACGTGTCCCACGCAATGTGCTGGCGCCAGCCCAGGCAACGGGCCATGGCTCGGCCGAACTGATGACCGGGATCGTGAAACACAAGCAAACGCGGATCGCCGATCCGAGACGCCGCATCGCTCGTGGCCTCCAGCGTGTCGGTCTTGATCATATCGATGAACGTCCAAGCCATCCGGAAGTCGGCCTTGAGCGTGAACAACGGCTGAAGCGCCTCACGGGCGCCCCGAACGCAAAGCGCTCAAGTGGCCGACTGGATAACCACGATGCGGACATGGCCGGCTTCACGCTCGAACCAGGCCCGCAGCGGATCGAGCCCGTCCTCCAGGCTTTGCAGGGGCGTCATCACATCGCGCTTATCCATGATAGGCTCCGCACTCCTTGGCGCACGCCCGGCAGGCATTCATGCATTCCACGCAGCAGGCATGCTTGAATTTCGCGCACATCTCCGCGCAGGCCACGCAGGCTTGCGCGTGGGCGGCGCAGATGGCATCGGCATAGCGGCTTTGGCGAGACATCAGCGTCAGACTCAACGACGCGATATCGGCGCAATCGCGCGCCAGCACGGCGCACTTTTCGCGCTCTCGATCGCCTGACGTACCGCACTCTGCGGCGCAACGCTCGCAGGCTTCGATACAGCGTACGGTGGTATCCACACAAGGCACAACGGCTTTCGTGGCCATCTTTCCCTCCTGGCGATTCTCTACACCATCACTCTCTCGTAACGGGGAGGAACCTTCGGTGACGCTTGCCACCACGGAATGTGCGGAAAATCACAGAATCGGGAGCCTCCGATTTGGAGTCGATCGACGGGAACGGCCGCCTCGCTGGGTGTAGGATCTATTCCCTGGAGGGCCTCGCCATGAAGACCAAAACCAAGCTTCTGATCGTGGGCGCCGCGGCGGCTGCGGCGATTGCAGGGATGATCGCCCGAGCGTCTTACGGCCAGTTCGGCGGCTCGGGTTATACGAGTCCTCCAAAAAACGTGGCCATTACCATAGCCGGCAAACAGATTACGATCGATTACTATGCCCCCTCCATGCACGGACGAAAAATCATGGGTGGCTTGGTGCCGTTCGGCGAGGTCTGGTGCACCGGCGCGAACTGGGCCACAAAAATCACGAGCGATGCCAGCCTCGAAATGGGCGGCCTAAAGCTGGCGAAGGGAAGTTATAGCATCTGGACAATTCCAGACGACAACGAATGGACCCTCATCATCAACAACCAGACCGGCCAATTTCATCTCAACTACGACTCTTCGCGCGACCTGGGCCGCACCAAGATGAACGTGAAGAAGCTCCCCGCTCCCGTGGAGACTTTCCGGATCGAATTGAGATCTGACGGTGGAAATAAAGGAACACTAGCGCTGCTCTGGGAGACAACCGAAGCTTCCATTCCGTTCACGGTGGGAGAATGACGGGGGCGCGAAGAGGCGCGCAAGGAATTTTACGTTGCGCGCCTCTTGGGCTCTGAGAAATCGTTGCGAGGTGCTAGGGCTGTCCGGCGCGGCGAGCCTTGCTCGCTGCCGTTGTTGGGTCGTCGAAGTCAGCCGCCGCCGGCATGGTGCGAACGTACTCCTCCACTTCTCTCTGGGCCTGTTCCTTGGTCATCCCATAGGCTTCCTGGATTCGCCCTACCAGCTGATCCCGTTTGCCGGCGATGACATCGAGATCGCTGTCCGTGAATTTTCCCCACTTCTCTTTCATCGCGCCTTTGTACTGTTTCCACTTCCCTTCCACTTGATCCCAGTTCATAGCTCCTCCTTGGTATCCAGCCCTATGAGAAACCAAACCGAATTCGCCGGAAATACCCGGAAGGCGGCAAGCTGCTCGGCGGAGCGCTGTAAGCTCAGGCCACATGGACACCGAGTTGACACATCGAGGAGAGCAAGAACCGTGCGGGCGAGGAAGTGGAGACTGTTGGGCGCCGTTCTCAATCCCACTCAAGCCCCCGATCGTTGACCGGTAAGAAGCAGCGCTACGCCGCCAATCAGCAACAATCCGCCCAGCACGGGCGGGAGAGGGAGCGTGTGCTTTTCGTCTTTGGTGGCGTGAATGGGTCCTACATCGACTACCTTTTTTGTGTTGTAACACTGATTCCCTGATACGCGAATGACAAAATCCCCAGGACGATTAAAACGATTCCGGCAAGCGTAGCGCTCTTCATCGAGTAGACCCCGTCACAGCGTTCAGTTCACGAGCATTTCGCTCTCGACCGGCTCCACTGCCTCTTCCGGCAACTCCGCGCAATCCTCTTGCTTTTCGATCAGGCGCTCGAATTCAACGGCAACGCGCTCCCGAAAATGAAGAACGCAATAGATGTGCTGGCCATCTTTCGGGTAGCGCTCCGCATAAGCCAGCAGTGCTTCCTTGATGATCTCGGGAACGGCGATCAGCTCCCGGATCTCATCGACGCCAGAGGAGCCGGAACACACCATCCGATACAGATCGCGGGCTTCATCCAGTGGATTGCGAATCGCCCAGGGATTTTCATGAGCGTTGCTGGGGACCGTCTGCCAAACACTCAAGGCGTCAGCGAGATTTTTCATGTGAACATTCCCCCTTTTGGAATGAAGCTCGATTTCGGAGTGAAGGCTACAACCGATACGCAGGGAAGCCCATATAGGAGATGCTGTAAACGCGCTCAGATTAAACGCTTGGCCGCCTGCACTGTGGACCTTAGTCCCTGCCCCCTAATGCCTCAGTTCGAGCCGCGCAATCCACCGGCGGTGCATAGGAGAAATGCCTCATTCCCCCAATGAGGCTGGGGTATGCCCGCGGGATTCAATCGGCTCGGAGACAATTGTCGAGCGCGCCGAACTGCCTGGAAAAAACCTTTCTTGACCTTCTCTAGGCGTTTGAGGTAGTTTCCGCTCATCTAGGGTCTCGCCGTTGATCGCTTTAGGGAGGTGTTTTCTATGATTGCGACCAAATTCGAATCCACGGCATTTGTGTCGATGAACGTCACCAAGTGGCTTCGGCTTTTGTCTCTCGCCCTGGGAATCGTATTGTTCTCGCTACCAGCCTCCGCACAACTCAACTACGGGCGCATTTACGGCTCGGTCACCGATCAAACCGGCGGCGCCGTTGCAGGCGCTACTGTAACGGTCATCGACGTGGACCGAGGCATCTCGCGAACATTGGTCGCGGATGACACTGGACAGTACTCGGCATCCAGCCTGCTTCCGGGAAACTATACGGTTCGTGCCGAGTTCAAGGGCTTCAAGGCCGCCCAGCACAGCGGCCTGACGGTGGCAGTCGGCCAGGATGTTCGAGTCGATTTGTCGCTACAGCCGGGGGAGCAAACGCAAACGGTCACGGTTACCGGCGAAGTTCCCATGGTCAATACCACCAGCGCGACTTTGGGCAACACGGTCGAAAACTCCACCATCGTGGACCTGCCCCTGAATGGCCGCGCCTTCCAAAAGCTGCTCGACTTTAGCCCCGGCATGCAACAGATTCCCGGAGGCGGCACGCCGGCTTACAACGTAAATGGCCAGCGCGGCACCAATATCACTTGGATGCTGGATGGCGTCGACGAAATCAACATGGCCGGCGGCGCAGGACCCACGGTCGGCGGAAACGGCGGCGGCGTCGACGGCGTGACGATCCTGTCGCTGGACTCGATCCAGGAGATCAACACGATCCAGAGCCCGAAAGCGGAATATGGATGGATGGCGGGCTCGGTCGTGAACGTCGGCCTGAAGTCTGGAACGAATAATGTTCACGGCACCGCTTTTGGCTTTTTGCGCAATGGAGATCTCGACGCGCGAAATGCCTTTCTCGCACCCACCCTCTCAAAAGCCAAGGATGATCTCAAGCAGTACGGCGCCAGCATCGGCGGCCCCATCAAGAAAGATAAGATCTTCTACTTTGGAGCTTACGAAGGAAACCGCTATACGCTCGGCGCTCCCCACACCATCACGGAGCCAACGGATCTTTCTCTGAGCGGTAACACCACAAGCAGCATCCCGGATGCAATCGCTGGCGTCAATTCGGCCATCGCTGCGGGGGCAAAAGTCTCTCTAAGCCCTATGAGCGTATTGATGGCGGGATGCACTAGCGCCGCGCTCAACCCCGCCCTGAAGACGGGCGCCGCGGTAGCGCCCTTGTGCGGACCTGGTGCTACTGGCGCTCCGGTGAGCTTGTTCGGTAATGATTCGGGCGTGCCGGGTGAAGGGGTGCAATTCAATAATCTGGGCGGCTCGGACAACGGGCTCGCCAAGCTTGACTACCACTTGAACGATAAGAGCACACTCAACGGTGAGTATTTCTTGGGCAACGGAAACGTTGACAACGCCACCTCGTCGATTTCGCCTTATTGGCTCGCGGACAATCATTTCCGAACACAGACGGGGCGGGTGGTGTGGGTCTGGACGCCGAAGTCGTCGCTCGTGAACGAGATGAGATTCGGTCTTCTGGAATACACCCAACTCGGATTCCCAGACGATTGCAATGGGAACGACGGAGCGCCGATTTACTCTACGGCTTATGGGTACAACTTGGGCCTGAGCATTCCTGCGCCGCAGTGCGGCTTTGCAGCCGTTACCGTGTCAGGTTTTACCCCCTTGGGCAGCCAGAGCACCAACGGAGGGCCCCAGGCAAACCATTTTAGCGTTTGGTCTGGAATCGACAGCCTTTCCTATACTCATGGTAACCACCTCTTCAAGTTCGGCGGTGAAATCCACGACACTCTCTTCAGCGGAAGCAAGTCGCTCACGAATGACAATGGCACATTCGGTTTCGGCCAGACCGCTGCTTTCAGTAACATTGCCGGGGGGATCGGCACGGCTACGGCTCTCCAAGACTTCCTGTCCGGCACTGCCAACGGATCGGGAAACACCGTTCTGGTCGGTAACGCTACTCTTTCCCAGGCTCTTTCCTACAACCGTTATGCGCTTTTCGCCCAGGACGACTGGCGCATCAAGCCCAGAATTACCCTGAACCTCGGTGTACGTTGGGAGTATGTGGCACCGGTCACCACGCCAAATAATGTCCTCGGCAATTTCAACGCGGGCGTTCCTTCGGGACTTCTGCAGGAGACCGGGGGCAACGCGGTCTATACCCTCCCCAAAGATCTTTTCTCCCCGCGGCTTGGGGTCGCCTGGGACGTGACCGGCAAGGGCACCACGGTGGTCCGCGTGGGCGGCACATACATGCACGATTTTCTCGTCTTTCAAAACCTGCTGCCCAACCTCCAGAATGTCCCCACGGGTTTTGCCCTGTATCAGCCGAACGGCACGGTGGTCACGCCGCAGCCGGGCACAAACCTTCTCGGCACCTTTTCGCCGGCCGGTTCTCAGCTCAATTGGACGGGTAATGGCAGCCCGATCGTGACGCTCACTCCCAATCCCATCAATAGCGAAGGGTTCGCTTGCGGAAATGGTCTGCCGGTAACAGGCGGGACTGGAACCAACCCCGCTCCCTGTAACCTGAATCCCGCTGTGGTTGAGGCGAATGGTTTCAAGCCGGATGGAATCCTCGCTTGGAATCTTTCGGTGCAGCACGCCTTCAGCAACAACCTCTCCTTGAACGTCGCTTATGTCGGCACTCACGGCGAAGACCTGCGCGGCACCACCGATATCAATCAGCCGCTCCCTGGCGTCACGAACGGAAAGAGTGGCACCTCCCTTGAAAACGAGCAGGTGAGAAGGCCATACACGATGAACTGTCCGACTTCCTACCCGGGCGGCTTGGGGCTCGACCCGGCCCAGTGCTTCCCCTATCTCGGCCAGATCGAAGTGCAATTTCCCAACGAAATCTCCAATTACAACGCGTTGCAGACAACTCTGACCGAACGGGTTTCGCATGGCTTGCAGTTCAGCGCCGGCTATACGTTCGCCCATGCCCTGGACGAATCCTCCGGTCTCTCCAACGCGGCCAATACCAATCTCGAGAACACCCAAAATCCCCTGTTGGACTATGGCAATGCGGCGTTTGACGCGAGGCATCACTTCACCATCACGGCCACCTACGATCTCCCCGGCTACAAAACAAGAGGCGAGATGCTGCAAGGCTGGCAGCTTAACGTCGCACTCACCATGCTCAGCGCCCTGCCATGGAATGCCCAGGATCTCACCGACGATCTCAGCGGAATCGGCATCAAGCAGGACCGCTGGAATATTGTGGGATCTCCCCAAAACATCGTCGCGGGAACGGCTGCCCCCATTCCATGCTACAGCGTCCCCACCGGCAAATTTGCCGGTGACGGATGCACGGTGGTAGGAGCCGGCACCGGAACAGCCGGCACGCCGGGCTTTGTATCAAACATGCCGGCACAGTGCGTCCAGGCAGCCGAAGCTTCCAGCGTCTCTAACGGCGGTCTCTGGAACGTGTCGACGAATTCGTCGGTTCCCACAAGCGACCCTGACTATAACGGTTTGGCTGCCCTGGCCAATTTCGGCTGCTACCTCCAGAACGGCACGGCGATGGCCCCCTCGGCGCAAGGAACCTATGGCGATATGCCCCGGGACATCCTCAGGGGCCAGCCCTTCAGAGAAACCGATCTATCAGTTACCAAGACGTGGAAGTTCAAGGAAAGCATGGCCATTCAGTTCCGCGCCGAATTCTTCAACATCTTCAACGATGTTGAATTCTCGAATCCGGGCCAATCGACGAGCACCGCGAATTTGGCCGCTCCTCAGCTTTTTGGCGCGGCTACTTCGACACCGAACACGTTCAGTTTCATCTTCGGCAGCGGCGGTCCGCGCACCGCGCAGTTGGGATTGAAGTTCCTCTTCTAGTTCGCCTATCCCAAAGGGCGCTGTGCATCTGATCTCGAAAGGGGCCGGAGCTAACTCCGGCCCTCTTTTTGCATGAAGATTGCGGTGGCAGGGTGCACAGGAGCAGAATGGCAGCCTCGAGGTATCGATGAAATTTGCCAACACCCGCCTGGGCATCCAAATCGCATTCTGGTTAATGCCTTTCTTCTGTTCCGCTTTGGCCCTCGCCGACACTGCGGTCAAGCTTCCCAACCTCGAACTGCACCAGGCGCGCCTCGAAAACGGCCTTCGCGTCATCCTTGTTCCGGACCATAGCGCCCCCGTCTATGCCATTAATGTTTCCTACAACGTGGGCAGCCGCAACGAACCCCCCGGCCATACCGGATTCGCGCACCTTTTCGAGCACATGATGTTCCAGGGCTCCGCCAACGTGGGCAAAGGAGAGCATTTCATCCTGGTGCTGAATAACGGCGGAAACATGAACGGCACCACCAGCGAGGACCGCACCATCTATTTCGAGGAGTTGCCCAAGAATCAGCTCGATCTCGGAATGTATCTGGAAGCCGACCGCATGCGCTCGCTCAACGTCACCCAAGCGAATCTAGACAATCAGCGCAACGCCGTGGAAGAAGAACGCCGCCAGAGCGTCGATAATCAGCCCTACGGACGAGCTCAACTGGATCTCGACAGCCTTTCCTACGATAATTTCGCTTACAAGCACCCCACCATTGGCTCGATGGCCGACCTCAACGCTGCCAGCGTCTCCGACGTCGCCGCTTTTTTCCACACCTACTACGCGCCCAACAATGCCGTTCTAACCCTGGTGGGCGATTTCGATCTCGATGAGGCTATGGCCAAGGTCAAAAAATATTTTGCGTCGATTCCCGCTCAGGCCGCGCCTCCCAAGGTCGATCTCCGGGAAGAGCCGCACTACGGCGAGCGCCGCGAGTCGATCTCCGATCCCCTGGCACGGCTTCCCCGACTCGATATCGCCTATCACGTTCCGCCTGGAAACACCGCGGATAATTACGCCATGCTGGAATTAGGCACGGCCCTCGCGCAGGGGCAGAGCTCGCGTTTTTATCAGCACCTCGTGAAGGATAAGCAGCTCGCCTCGAACTTAGCGATTCAGACCGAGGCGCGCGTTGGCACCAGCCAGATGTACATTGTCGCCACGCCCCGGCCCGGCGTGACTTTGGCCGATCTCGAAAAGGGCCTGGATGATGAAATCGCGGCCGTCGCAAAAGATGGCATCACCGCCGATGAACTGGCTAGAGCCAAGACGCAACTGCTGCGCCGCTTTATCGACCGCCGGCGCACCGTTCTGGGCACCGCGCAATTGATCGGTGAGGATGCCGTCAAGTTCGATGATCCCGAGCTGATCAACACCATCGTGGAGAAGCAAGACGCGGTGACCCTCGATCAAGTGAATCGCGCCGCCAAGACTTATCTGGTGCGCGACCAGCGCAGCGTGATAACAACCATGCCCGTGCAGACCGCATCAAGCGCTGGCCGGGAGGCGCGATGAATCGCTGTATCACCGCGCCATCCATCCCACGACCGCGCCGCCGCAATCTTGTCCGAGGGTTGGCGTTAAGTCTGGCAGCGCTCGCATTCACGTCATTGGCGGTGTCCGTTCTTCGCGCCCAGGAAAAGGCCACGCCGCTCAGCCAGGTGGAGCGCCTCAATCGCGCCCCGGTTAATAAGGAAGTCCTGCGCGTACAACTGCCTCGCCCTCTGGTCACCAAGCTGCCGAATGGGCTGACCCTGGTGCTTCTCGAAGATCACAAGCTCCCCACGGCTACATTCATCCTGTGGATTCGACCCGGACAATTGGCCGATCCCGGCAATCTGCCAGGTTTAGCTTCGTTCACAGCCGATATGCTCCGCGAGGGCACCGATCGTCGCTCCAGCCTGGCCATCTCCTCCGAAGCCGATTCGCTGGGAGCCACTCTCGGAGCGAACGCTCGGTTTGGATCGAGCTACGCCGTGGTGAATGCATCAGGGCTCTCCGATAGCGCGCCGCAGCTTCTTGATCTGCTCAGCGATATTGTTTTGCATCCGGCGTTCCGCCCGGACGAGGTCGCCAGTTACAAGCAGCGCGAAGCGGCTGCTCTCGAGCAGCGCATGGCCAATCCTGTGTTTCTCGGCCAGCGCGCCCTTCGCCAGGTCCTCTACGGAGATGGACCTCTGGCGGTAGCTTCGGCCACGAGAGATTCGATCGCGCAGGTGACGCCGGAAGACCTGAAGCGCTTCCACGACCAGCACTATCGTCCCGGGAACGCGATCTTGGGAGCCATCGGCGATTTCAAAACCAGCGACATGCGCGCGCTCATCGAGAAATATTTCGCTCCTTGGTCGGGAGCAGCCGAGCCGGCGCCATCGCTAGGGGCACAGGGCGAGGCACAACCGGCCAAGATAACGCTCGTCGATCGCCCGGGGTCCGTGCAAACCTACATCATGGCCGCCACGCGCGGCATCCGCCGCACCGATCCCGAGTACTACGCTCTCGAGGTGATGAACCAGATTCTTGGCGGCGGCCCTCAAGCCCGATTATTTCTCGACCTCCGGGAAGAACACGGCTACACCTATGGGGCCTACAGCAATTTCAACGCTGAAATCTACCCTGGCGACTGGCTGGCCGCGGCGGCCGTGCGTACGCCGGTGACCGATGGCTCCATGACGCAGTTCGTGTATGAATTCAAACACATGAGTAGCGATCCGGTGCCGCAAAGCGAACTCGACGAAGCCCGCCACGCCATCGTGGCCGGCTTCGCGCTCGCACTCGAACAGCCCGCTCGCCTGCTCGACAATTGGATGACGGTGCAGTATTACGGCTTGCCCGCCGACTACTGGGACCACTTCCCCGATCGTATTACTGCTGTTGACGCCGCCGCGGTGCAAGCCGCCGCGCGCCGGTTTGTCGACTTGGCGCACATGCAGTGGATCGCCGTCGGAGATCGTGGGCAAATTCAGGAAGCGCTCGCCAAGTATGGCCCTGTGACCGTAGTGGACGCGGAAGGCACTACCAGCAAATAGGCGCTTTCAGCAAATCGCTGACGACCCCTCAAATTATGATGGCCGCCTAAAATCGGGACACCACCGTTGTAGAAGAGAGCCGCGCAGCGCCCGGCGTATGGAAGAAGTTAATGCTTGAGTGCTTTGGGTTCCACCGGCTCTACGTCGATCACATCCCCAGGCGGCTGCACTCGCTTCCATTTCCGGTATACGTTGGCAACCGCAAGCGTCCAGAGTGGCACCAAGTCGACCCCTGGGATTAATTTCGCGGCGAAGGAGGGCATGAATTCCCAGTGCCAACCGAGCAAACTCGTCATGGCCACCGCCAGCGCGCCGTCCAGGATGTCGTCCACAGGCGAGATCGCGCCCTCCGCGAACAAGGGAAAGCCGACCATCTGGACGATATCGCCGATTATGGCCACCAGCAGAGCAGCTCGGAATCGCGATCGCTGCGAGTTGAGAGATAAGCCGGCGAACATGGAAAATCCCTTTAGAAGGCCTTGCATTCAGCTTATCAGAAATCCCGGGAGGTCTGGGATAGAGCGTATAATCTTCGCTCAAGGACGCTCAAGGAGAAGAACAATGTCCAACAATCGGATTTTGCAGCTCGCTTTTGGCTTTGCCCTGCTTCTCGTGACAGGATTTTTCTTTGCTCCGCCGCCGGCCCACCTCCTCGCCGCTCCTCCTCCCGCCGATGCCAAAGCCGCCGCCGATCAGGAAGTGCTCAAGATGAACGAAGAGTGCAATGCCGCCGAACTGAAGGCCGATGTGGCGAAAATGGAGAGTTGCGAAACTGACGATTTCGAGCACATCCACGCCAACGGTATGGTGGAGCACAAAGCCGAATTTTTGAAAGGTGTGGGAAGCGGCGCCCATAAATTCTTGGCGCTGGATCTTTCCGACGTTCACGTGCGTTCCTACGGCACGACCGCGATTGTCGAGGAGCATATGCATCTTCGCGCGGACAACAGCGGCAAAATCGCCGACGTCAATAATATCGTTATGACCGTGTGGACAAAGCAACAGGGCAAATGGCGCGAAGCCGCATGGATGGCGGTTGGCTTGCCGCGGCCTGGCGCCCCAGGAAGCAATTAACTCCGCTAGCAGCTGACGCGCGCCCCAGTCGTCGATATTCGGCGCGCCTAATCCTAATGAGGGTATCGTTTCGTCAGGCTCCAGGAAAGTTCGTACGAGGAGGATCCCGTAAATGCGTTGGATGCGGGCGGCTAGCTTGAACAGAGTGGCTGGCGCAATCGCCTTAGCGATTTGCGCTGTTTTTCTCAGTGCCGGTATATTTCGTGTGAATCATTTCTCAACGGTGATGGGTGCGTCCGAGGGAGCCGTCCCGAAACTCAAGTTTGATCCCGACTGGCCCAAGGCCTTGCCGAACAAATGGAAAATCGGCGGCATCACGGGCTTAGCCGTCGATAAGGACGACAACGTCTGGGCTTACGATCGGCCCAACGATCTCACCGATATTGAGCTCGAAGCGGAACTGAATCCTCCCATCGCCGATTGCTGCAAGCTGCCTCCGTCGTTGATTCATTTCGACAGAGAGGGCAACGTGATCGGCACCATCGACCCGCCGCAAGGCCACGGCATGGCCGTCGATGCCAAAGGATTCCTATATACCGGAAACACGGTCAACGGCCTCGATAGCGTGCACAAGTACGATCCAAAGACCGGCCAACTGCTCGGGACAGTCCCTCGCGCCCCCGAAGCCGAAGGAGGCGGCCGCAATCAGGATGAAGGCATGGATAAACATGTCCCGGGCCACGGCAGCGCGGGCCCGGTGGCGAACTTCATCCATCCGCTCGGCGCGCCGGCGCCGGCGCGCCGGCAGCCCTCGCCGGAGGCTCTAGAGGCTCGTCAAGCTGCCGTAAAGGCTTTTCAGCAAAAATATCCGCCAACCACGCCCATGATCGTCGGCAATATCGAAGAAGTCCGCATTGACGACGCCGATCGCGAACTCTACGCCACCGACAGCTATCTCGGCGGGCGCGTGATGGTATTCGATCTCGAGACGCTGGCGTTCAAGCGCGGATGGGGCGCCTATGGTCACAGGCTTTCGGAGATCACCACCGACCCCAAGGACCGCGAATATAAACCCGGCGGGCCGGAGCCCAAGGAGTTCCGCAACCACCTGACCCTGAATATTTCCCGCGATGGTTTGGTTTACGCCGCCGATCGCGGGGCGGATCGCATTCAAGTGTTCACGAAGCAGGGTCAGTTTCTGAAGGAATTTGTCCTGGCCCCGCAGACCGGTGCGGGCGGTTCAGCCGGCGGGGTGATGTTCTCGCCGGATAAAGACCAGCGGCTCCTCTATATCTCCGATATCACCAACAACTGCATCTGGTTCCTCAATCGCGAGGACGGCAAAGTTCTCGGGCACGTAGGCAGCATGGGCCAAAATGGCGGCGAGTTCTTCGGGTTGCATATGGAAGCGGTGGACTCCAAAGGCGCCGTTTATACCGGCGAAGTTTTTGGCGGCGAGCGGGTCCAAAGATTCCTGCCCGCCCGGTAAATCAATCCGCTCGAAGAAAGCCGGTCGAAAGAATTCAGCCCTAGGGAAAGACTTTTCCTTTCCCTAGGGCTGAGTTGCTTAGATACGTTTAGAGTGCGACTTCAGAGGGAGGCCGCGCTAAGCTTCCGAGCTTATTTGGGCGCGCTGTTAGCACCCCAACCCGCGGGGTTCGCAAGTCTATCCCGATACTCGATGGCCTCGGACGGTATGCACAGCTCCTCTTGCACGTCCTGATCCTTCTTCCAGTAATAGTGCGCCTTTATCAGCTGGAAAGGCTGGGTATAGAATTTCGGATCGTCGGCCGTGACCGTCACCTCCAGGTTGTACTGATCGAGCCGCGTCCAGCGCTCCTGGAGTTTGATGGCGGTGCTATGCGGATGCCCTGCCTCATCGATCCAAGTCCTGGGATCCAGGCCCATCGTATCGATCACGAACACGTTGTCGCCGTCCCAATGGCCCACGGAATATCCGTAGAACCTGGAGTCCGGCGCGCCCGGCGCATCCACCTTCGCGGGAAGTTGCCTGCCGTCCGTCCAGATCTCTCGGTACACGCGTTGTTGCTCAAACAGCATGAGCATCTTATTTTGCAAAGGCTGGAACCAGATTCCTCCTCGGCTGCTGAGCGTGTGGTTCAAAAGGTCGCGCGGAAATCCGAGCGGATCGCAGATCGCGAAGGGATCATTGTTGGGCTCCAGTTGGACCACCCTGTCCGACGCGCGAGCGATTGGCTTGTTGCGCTTGAAAATCGCCTCGCCGGCGGGCGTCATTGCCGGGAAAGGGCCCATCACCACATCTTGGGGGCCTACCCAGATACCGGTCAGGTCGTGCTTGGGAGCGGGCCCGGGCGGATCCGGCATCGCCGGCACTCCATCGTAGGCATAACCCGGCGGCAGAGATCGCCTCCCTCGGCCCTGAGCCTGGACCGCGACCGAAGCAAGCGCCACTATAGCCAATAAAGTAACCACGCGTTCCGTAACTATATTTCGCATTTGCACTACCCTTCTTTGATTTCGTCGTGAAGCACAACCATCCCTAACAACTACCAGTATGACGAATTTTCACCGTTGCGGTAGGGGGGAAATACCCGCCGGCGTACTTAGGTAACGAATGCCGCCTGAAGACGAAAAAGCGGCCGAAATGATCGGCCGCTTTTCGTTACATCAATCGACCGGTTCTTAGAACATTATCTTCAGACCGAACTGGAATTGCCGGTTCGGCGATATGGAGGCCAGTTGCTGGCCGCCAGTGGAGTAGCCGAAGGGGCTGCCGGTACCGCCGCCCGCACTCGGGTCGTTGACGAGCGCGCCTGGGCTGGAGCCTTGGCCGGTGCTGACCTGGGCATAGTTCACGTGGTTAAAGATGTTGAAAACCTCGATCCGCAACTGCGCGGTGTAGCGCTCCTTCACATGCCACATCTTTTCCAGCGCGAAATCCACGTCCTGGAAAGGAGGCCCATGGAACAGGTTACGGCCTGCGTCACCCAGCGTTCCGTAGGCTGGGGGCGTCAGAACGCCTCCATTCTGCATGTAGCAGGCGCCGTGCGCACTGGTGAGCGCTGCAAGAGCCAGCTCTGAGGTTGGCACGGCGCCAAATCCGGGAATATTGCTTGTTGCACTCCCGTAAGGAGCCACTGCCGCCGCGGAACAGGCTTGCCAAATCGACGCCGGCGCCGAAGCCCACGGCGTGCAGCCAGTAGCCGCGCCGTAGCAGGGAATGGGAGTGTCACCAACGTTGCTGAAGGCAGAGCGAGGACCGCTGTAGTTCCAGCTCTGCCACACGCCGCTGTTCGGATTGGGAATGGTGCGGTCGCCGTTTTCGCCCGTGCCGCCCCAATCATCCGTGGTGGCATCGTCCGGGCCCCAGGCAAAGCCGCTCTGCCAAGCCCAAATCGCGCTCACTTGCCATCCTTGCAGCATCTGACCCGGCGACTTGATGCCCGGAATCGCATAGGTCGGCGAGAACCGGAAGCGATTGCGTACGTCGTAGTCGCTGTTTCCGTACTGATATTGGGGATTGGCAGGGTTGGCCAGCGCAGCTGTTGCCTGCGAACTCTTGGTCCAATCGTCGAGAGCGTGGCTAAAGGTGTAAGAACCCAGGAAACTCAGGCCGTGGTAATTCCGGGAATCCACGGTCATTTGCAACCCGTCGTAGTTGGAAATGAATCCATTCGTGGTTTGAGCAATGTACTGGAAATAGGGGAACTTGGCGTTGTAGGGCCTGGCAGCTTGTTCAGCGGCGGCGTCAGCAGTGCAAGTCGTCGAGACGCCTTGGCTGATCACTCGATTCATGGTTGGCGTCAAGCAAGTAGCCGACCCGAGTGCACCGAAGTCCCATCCCGAGCCCAATGCCGGCTCGTTCAGATCGATCGAGTGGATTTCGTTCCAGCCATGAACGCCTATGTACGCCACGTCCAGGGTTATGGTGTTGGTGATGGCGCGTTGCAGGTCCAGATTCCACTGAGCGGACCTCGGGTTTTTCAAATTCGGATTCGTCACCAGCATCGAGCATTGCGGGAGCCCTCCGCCAGTTCCGCACGCCGGACCCGATGTCGCGCTGATGAGCGAGTTGCCCGACCACAGCGGAACAGAGGCAGCGCAGCCCGCTGGCAGCGGTTCGATGCTGCAGTTAGTCCAGCTTGGAGCAACCGAGAACGTGTTCGGGATGATCCCGTTGTTGGCCGTCCCGTATCGGTTGGCGACGAGAGCCGCGCCTGTGCAGCCAGCCAAAGTGGTGGACAAGCACAGAGTGTCTCCATACGGAACTTGGTTACCAGCGACCGCATTGATCGTCGGGAAGCTGGAGAAGGTGCCCGCTCCGGCGCGCAGTACCGTCCTGCCGTTGCCGAAGATGTCCCACGCGACCCCTAGCCGAGGATTGAAGTCCGTCTCTTGGGGATGCGTCACCGTAGCCTCGCAAACCACCACTGACGCAGTGCATGTGGAAGTGGACAAGTTATTGCCGATCTGAACGGCCCCATAGGGGACAGTCGGGTCGAAATTGCCCATTTTGTCGATGGTCGAATGCGGAGACCCGATATATTCCCAGCGAATGCCAGGGGTCACGGTTACCCTCGGCGTGACCCGCCAGGTATCTTGGGCGAAAGCGGCATGCCATTGCTCGCGCCACTGATCGGTATTGTTGCCGGTGATGATGCTTCCGCTATTCGGGACGCCCGACAGGAAATTGGACAAGCTCGTAAAACTCACAATACCGTTCTGGCTCGCCGTTGAGGAATCGTCGAAACGAACAAAGACCTGTTCGTAGCCAAATTTGAAGGTGTGGTTGCCACGCAGGTAGGAGACCTTGTCCGTGAAATCGAGTTGGTATTGCGGCCCGCGGATACCATTTTTGCCGCAATTCCCCAGGCCACTGTTGGTCGGGAAAACTCCGGTGATCTCCGTGCACGTAAAGCCGTACCCGGTGGCGCCTGTGTTTATGCCGTACCCGCTGCCCACGCCAGTGTACGCGTTTGCAGGAGTAACGCCGGTATCGGACGCAACCGAATTACCTGAGTTGGGCGCCGCTCCTCCGCGCAGGTCGTTCACCCACCTCGAATTCGGCGTCCAGGTCCAGGCTCCGGCATACTCGTTGGTACTCCCAACACCCAAAGTTGCCCAGTAAGGTTGATAAGGACTGCCCGTGTTCGTCGTCTCCCTCGAAATGTAGTAGAACCCATCCAAATGGTGGTGCTCGTTGATGTCGTAATCCACTTTGGCCAAGCCGCTGTTGCTCGGAGTTGAGGTCAGATCATGAGGGAGTATCTGACTCGAGGTGGTCGGATTGTAGGGAAACAAATTCTCGATCGTCGAGCTAGCCGCCTGCGGTACGCAGTAATTACTCAAAGCAGGATTCGTGTAATTGACGATGCCCGCCATCTGCGCGCTCAGCGCGTTCACTTTCGCCGGACCGAGAGTCATACAGGTGGTCACCATACTGAGAGTTCCCCCGGCAATATCCGATGGCACCGTGTACGAAGCTGGATCGAAGGCGTCCTGACGGATAAATTCCCCGGAAACAAACCAGAAAAGCTTGTTCTTGAGTATAGGGCCGCCCAGGGTGAAACCCGGCTGCTCGAACGTCGTGTTGCCGACCGCTTCAGTGTTTATCGCGGAGAATTGCTTCGCGTCAGTCGCTGCCGCATCGCGGCCGAAGGCGTAGGCCGACCCATGAATGTTATTGGTCCCTGACTTGACCGCAACGTTGATGGCCGATCCATCCCGCCAGCCATATTCCGCCGGAGCGTTCTGCTGGGTGCTGAATTCCTGAACAGAGTCCAGCGGCAACTGGTCAACCGCTCCGCCCTTTTGGGCCCCGTTGATCAGGACGTTGCTGGTCGCTAAGTCGAATTGCGTCACGCCCTCAATCAAGAGAACGTCCGCACCTTCACGCCGGCCATTGGTGGCCGTGCTGTTCCCGTTGCCTCCGGGTACATCCACAACGCCCGGGCGCAATTGAAGCAACTGGAGGAAATTGCGGTTCACCAGCGGCAGTGAGACAACCGCTTGGTTCGTTACGGTTCCTCCGAGAGTGGCGTTGGTGGTGTCGATCGCCGGAGCTTCCGCCGTGACCGTGACGGTCTGGGTTTGCTCACCGGGCGACAGGGTAAGATCGACGCGCACGTCCGAGGCTACCTCGAGCAGCACGTTGGCGTGCTCTGTCGTCTGGAATCCCTTGGCCGCGGCGCGCACCGTATAGGTGCCGGAAAGCAGGCTGGGAGCCGAATACTCGCCCGCCGCGTCGGTCGTCAACGTTCGCGTGGTACCGCGAGCCACGTCGATGATCGTCACTTGCGCACCGGCGATCGCACCGCCGGCTGAATCAAAGACCCCTCCCAGAATCGTTCCAACAGCAGCTTGGGGGAAAAGAGGAAGAGAGCCCGCCACAAGCGCTATGACCAGTGACAGGAGCACCGCTGCCTGCTTTACAGTGCTCGAACTCTTCGCCTTGTAGACCAAATCATTCATAACCCCACCTTTTTATTTCGCTTTTGGGTAACCCAACAGAAGATATCTGCGAACACGAGAAACCCCTATGAACACGAGAAACCCCTATTTTGCTTGCGATTTTTAACACATTTTCCGGCGCGGGTCAAACAACCGCATGAAATATATGACGCAATGTGTCGTTAGGATACTCGTACCGGGCTCGAAACCTGTAACTTGCGAAACACTTCGATTGTCATTCTGCGTGCGTTTGTAGTGCTCACGCTTCTTTTGCGTGAACGATTCCGGCGGCCCAGCGGCCATAAGAGGGTCCGGCAACGCTCGGATCTACTCCGCAAAGAGTGGTCTCCACCCCATGTGCGATGTACACTGCACCGCCAACCCGTGTCCTCCGCTGCAAATGAAAAGGCGCTCGCCGCCGATGTAAAACATGCGCCCGATCTCTCCGCTGTGTTGTACTCCGCCACCATTTTCCTGGGCGCCTTTCTCCTCTTCCAGGTCCAGCCGATCCTGGCCAAACTGATCCTTCCCTGGTTTGGCGGAGCGGCGGCTGTGTGGATCGTCAGCCTGGCCTTCTACCAACTGACTTATCTCCTCGGCAACGTCTATGCCCATATCTTGATGCAGCGCACCGCGGCGCGTATTTCCACGCGCACTCATGCCCTGCTTCTTGGGACCAGCCTCTTGCTCTTGCCCATCCTGCCCAGCGCTTTTTGGCAGCCGCGAGGCGGCGAAGATCCCACTTGGCGCATTTTGGGTGCGCTCGCCGCAACCGTGGGCCTTCCCTTCCTTCTGCTTTCGGCCACCAGCCCGCTTCTGCAGGCTTGGTACGCCCTGGGCCGCCAGGGTCTGCGTCCCTACCGCTTCTACGCGCTTTCGAACGCCGGCTCGCTCTTGGCGTTGCTCAGTTATCCGCTGCTCGTTGAGCCTCTCCTGTCCACGCACCGCCAAGCTTTTCTCTGGTCCGCGGCGTATGGCGGTTTCGTCTTGCTCTGCTGGACGCTCTCATTCCGAATGCGCGCGGTGAACCTTCCGCCGCCGGCGCGGCGCGCTGAAGGCCGGCCGCACTGGAAGCTACAGCTGCTCTGGCTGTTGCTGGCGGCTTGTGCTTCGGCCCTGCTGCTTTCGATCACCCAGCACGTTTCACAAAACATTGCCGCGATTCCGCTGCTCTGGATTGTGCCGCTCTCGCTCTATCTGCTCAGCCTCATCCTGTGCTTCGAAGGCGAACGCTGGTATCGGCGGCGGCTTTTCCTGCCTCTATTGCCGGCAGCGCTTGCCGCCATGGCCTATCTGCTTTCGCCGCGATTCGAAGGCGCCGGGCCGCGATGGCTCATTCCCCTGTATTTTGCAGGACTTTTCATTTCCTGCATGGTTTGCCATGGAGAGATGGCGGCGCTGAAGCCCCGGCCCGAATTTCTGACGCTGTTTTACCTGATGGTTTCCGCCGGCGGCGCGGCCGGCGGGCTTTTTGTGGCGCTCCTCGCTCCACACATCTTTAGCGCATTTTACGAACTGCCGCTGGCGCTTGCCGCCTGCGCGGTCGCCGTTTTGATTGCTCTGCTGCGACGACCGGGGCCATCCGGTAAACGTCTCGGCCGCCCGGCGGTTTTGTCAGCCGAACTCCTCGCGCTGCTGTTGCTGACCCTGGTTTCATACGTGGCGCGCCTCCAGGGACGGCAATCGCTCGTAACCGCTCGGAATTTTTACGGCGTCCTGCGCGTCAGCATTTTGCCCGCGGCGGGCGTCCGGCCGGCCGTCACCCAGCTTCGCAACGGAACGGTCGTTCACGGCGAAGAGATCATCGGCCCCCGCAGCGATGTGCCCACCACGTATTACGGACAGAACTCCGGCATCGGTATCGCTCTGTTGTTCGCGCGGCAGGCCGGCAATATCCGCGTCGGCGTCATCGGACTTGGTGTAGGCACATTGGCTCGCTACGGACAGAAGGGCGATCGTTATTACTTCTACGAGATCAATCCGCTGGATACCGAGCTGGCCACGAACCTTTTCGATTTTCTCGCCCGCGCCGATGCAGAGGTGTCCATCATTCCAGGCGATGGCCGCCTGTCGCTCGAACGGCAAAGCCCGCAGCAGTTCGACGTGCTGGTTGTGGACGCTTTTTCGGGCGACGCCATTCCCGTGCATCTGCTCACCCGCGAGGCTTTCCAGCTTTATTTCCGCCACCTCAAGCCGCACGGCCTTCTGGCCATTCACGTCACCAACCGGCTGCTGGACCTTCCGCCGCTGATCGAGGCCGAGGCTCGAACCGTGGGCGCGCGCGCCATCGCCGTGACCAATGCGGAGGACGAACCGAGCGCGGTTTATGAGTCCACCTGGATGCTGGTCGACCTCGCCGCGACGCCCAATCCAACGGTGAGCAATCTGACCGAATCCAGAATCGATCTGCCACCCGGAACGTCGACCCAAAGCGAGCCCCAAATCGAAACCCTAAACAAGAAAAGTCCAGTGCGGCCCTGGACCGACGATTACAGCAACTTGTTGGAGATTCTGAAGTGAACCGGGACCATTGCAATGCGGCCCATCGCGACGCAGTGTTCCCCGCCTTCTCGCACAAAGTTGCGCCAGGGCGCGCCGTTTAGTTTCTTGCCCGCGCGTTCCGGTCAAGCTATTTCGAAGACAGATCCATCCAGCAGGCTGGAAGCGGAAGCTCACAATATTCTTGCGTCCTGTCCCCGGCCTGGCGCATGATGGCACGTTATTCGCCTATTATTCGCCTAGCCTCGGGAGGGACTTGTGGCCGGATCGCTTGCTGTAAGCCGCGCCAACTCAAGCAGCCAAATTGAGACTGTCGTCGATCAATTGGCCGCACGCGACCGCAATGCCGAACTCATCACCGCCCTTCACAGAGTCCCCGCGCGGCAGGCGCAATGGGCCCCAATGCCGGAATGGGTCCGCCCCGAACTGATCGCCGCATATCGAGACAAGGGCGTCGAACAGCTTTATTGCCATCAGGCCCAGACCATAACCGCCGTCCATGCCGGCCGGAATGCGGTGATCGTCACGCCCACGGCTTCCGGCAAGACGCTTTGCTACAACCTGCCCGTGCTGAACAGTGTGCTCGAAAATCCAGACACACGCGCGCTCTACCTATTCCCCACCAAAGCGCTCGCCCACGATCAGCTTGCTGAACTTCACGAATTGGGGGAGCGCCTGGAACATCGCTTCGGCGTCTTCACCTACGACGGCGATACGCCGAGTGATGCCCGGGCGGCGATCCGCGAGCGCGGCCACATCGTGCTCAGCAATCCCGACATGCTCCATTCCGGAATCCTTCCGCACCACACTCGCTGGACGCGCCTCTTTGAGAACTTGCGTTATATCGTGCTCGATGAGCTGCACACCTATCGTGGCGTGTTCGGCAGCCATCTGGCCAACGTCCTTCGGAGACTCCGCCGCGTAGCGAACTTCTACGGCTCCGATCCCCAGTTCATCGCCTGTTCCGCCACCATCGCCAACCCCGCCGAGTTGGCTCATCGCCTCACGGAAGCGGATTTCGAGTGCATCTCCGAAAATGGCGCGCCCTCGGGAGAGAAGTTTTTCCTTTTCTATAATCCGCCGGTCGTGAATCGCTATCTCGGCATCCGCCGCAGCTATATCCATGAATCGGCGCGCATCGCCCAGGAGTTCTTGAAACGAGATTTACAAACACTGGTCTTCGCCAATAGCCGCCTGCACACCGAGTTGCTGCTCACGTATCTTCAGCGCGCCAATCCGCCCGCGCCCGGCCGTGAACACTCCCTGCGCGGATATCGCGGCGGCTACCTTCCCAACGAGCGCCGCGAGATCGAACGCGGATTGCGTGAGGAAAGAATCGGCGGAATTGTCTCCACCAATGCCCTCGAACTCGGCATCGATATCGGTTCGCTCGATGCCGTGGTGATGGCCGGCTACCCCGGAACGTTGGCATCCACTTGGCAACGCGCCGGCCGCGCGGGACGCAGAAGCGACTCTTCCTGCGCCGTATTCGTTGCCTCATCCAGTCCCATCGATCAGTTCATCGTTCAGAATCCGGACTATTTCTTTGGCCGAACTCCCGAACACGCGTACATCCAGCCCAATAACCTAGAGATCCTGGTCAATCATCTGAAATGCGCGGCGTTCGAACTGCCCATTCGCAGTGACGAGCAGTTTGGCGGCATCGACGTTGCTCCCCTCTGTGAGCGGCTCGAAGAAGCCGGCTATCTCCATCGCACCGGCAACAACTGGCATTGGACCGAACAGGCCTATCCCGCCGACACGGTCAGCCTTCGTGCCGTTACCTCGGACAATTTTGTCATCGTGGATACCACCGGACTCCCGCAGACCATCGGCGAAGTCGATTTCTCGAGCGCGCTCACGACCGTCCATCCCAAAGCGATTTACCTTCACCAGGGACAGCAATATCAGGTCGAGCGGCTGGATTTTGAGAAGCGCAAGGCTTACGTCAAGCGAGTGGATCTGGAGTATTACACCGACGCGATCCGTTATACCCAAGTGCGCGTGCTGGAACTTGCGGAAAGCTCGATCCTCCAATCTGCCGCCACCGATCCGCATTCGGGAGCAACACGCAATCACGGCGATGTGCTTGTTCGCTCCCAGGTGGTCGGTTTCAAGAAGATCAAGTTCTTCACCAACGAGAACGTCGGCTCCGGCAATCTCGAATTGCCGGAAAACGAAATGCACACCACCGCGTTTTGGCTAACCCTGGAGAGATCATTAGTCGAAGCGCTACCCTTCTCGGTGAGTGAGCGCCAAAGCGGGATGCGCGGCCTCCTGCATGCGCTCAGCTCGATGGCCACGCTCCTGCTCATGTGCGACCGCCGCGACCTTGGCACCGCCATCGGTGAACGGCCGCCTTCTCCCGGTTTGGGCTTGGACTGGGATGAACCCGCTGAATTTGACAGCGACGAGCGCGAGTACTTCGAGCCTAACCTATATATTTACGACGCTTATCCCGGCGGTATCGGATTCTCGGAGCCGCTTTTCGACGTTGCGAATGTGCTGATCGCGCGAACTCGCGCCTTGATCGAAGCCTGTCCATGCGAACGCGGATGCCCTTCTTGCGTTGGCCCCGCCGATCAATCGAGCGAGCATGCCAAGCAGGTCGCGTTGACCATCCTGAATCGGCTCGGCGTAATTCCAGCATGAGCGGCTCTCTTCAAGAGCGATTCTCCCGAATTTCCGCCTTCAAACCCATAAGGAAGCGCGAACCGGTTCTCTCCGACCAAGCCGATTGTCGGGATGAATTGCTCGCGCGCCTTGGCGCACAGCTTGGCAAAAATCGCTACGGCGAGCACCTCATCTATTGGCAATGGTTTGCCACGCCGGAAATGTGCGAACCCTCGAAAGAAGCGTTGCGGCTCTTACTGCCGCCGAAAAGCGAGGGAACCGAGCGAATCCTCCGATGCGCCATCGATCTGGAGAAATGGCTGTTCCTGGACACGGAAACCACCGGGCTCGCCGGAGGCACGGGAACGTATGCGTTCCTCGTCGGCCTCGCCTGGTGGGAGTCGGGAGGCCTAAGGGTCGAGCAGCTTTTCATGCGCGATCACGACGAAGAGCATTCCATTCTTCTGGAAATTGCCCATCGGCTCGCCGAACGCCCGGTTCTGGTCACCTTTAACGGCAAGTCCTTCGATTGGCCGCTCCTCCAGAATCGATTTCGCATGACCCGCCAGATCGACGTTCCTGAATTGGCCGCCCATCTCGACTTCTTGCATCCCGCCCGGCAACTTTGGCGGTTGCAGATCGGCCCAACCAGACTTGGCGACCTGGAGCGCAATGTTCTAGGCGCGGAAGGTTTAGGCTGGTCGCGCGGTGACGACATCGATTCATCGCGTATTCCCGAATTCTATTTTGAGTTCTTACGAACGGGCGCAGTGGACGGAATCAGCGGCGTTTTCCAGCATAACCGCATGGATTTGCGGGGGCTGGCGGCGCTCGGCGCGCGTATCTGTCGGATGTTGGCGGAGCCGGAAGACGCTCAAATATCGCCGCTCGAATTTTATGGAATGTCGCAGCTCATCGCTCGCCGCGGCCAATATTCCAAAGCCCGTAAGCTGTACGAGCGCAGCCTGGCCGCGGGGCTTCCTGCTCCCGTTGCGCGTAAGGCCAGGCACGAAGCGGCCAAGCTCGCCAAACGAGAACGAGATTTCGGCCGCGCCATCGAACTCTGGAATGAGCTCGCCGGCTCGATCGAACCGAGCCTCGAAGCTCTCGAACAACTCGCCCTTCATTACGAACGGAGAGAACGAGATTACGACGAGGCCGCGCGCATCACCCGATCCGCGCTCGGCGAACTTCGCAAAGCCTCCCGCCTCGGCCTGATCGGGCCACAACGCCACGCGCAGGTGTCACAGCGTCTGAAGAAGCGTTTGATCCGTCTCCAGAGTAAGGCAGATCGATTAAGAAGTCCCGGGCGGCTGCTTTAAAGAAGCCGCATCCTCTTTTATTCCGGCATCACCACAATCTCGTCGCGTTTGAAGGCGTCCAGCGTGGCCTTATCGATATTCAGGTGCGCCATAACCAATTCCGGCGGCGTGTGGGTCAACCATTCGGAAAGCGAAAGATCCTGGTAGAAACTGCTCCGGAACATTTCCAGGAATTTCAGGTCGGTGTTGCCGGTGTTCTCGATGTAATGCGGCAACGTCTGCTGCACGTAGCCCACGTCTCCGGTCTCGAAGTCCATGGTGCGCGCGCGTCCCCCGGTGGCGAAGACGGTCATTCGGCCCTTTCCGGCGAAGTAGTATTGCCATTCGTCCGCGTTCTGGTGCCAATGCAATTCGCGTATCCCTCCCGGGTGGACCGTTACGATTGCCGCCGCGACGTTTTTCGATACCTTGAATTGGCTGGAGTCCACCACGCGCACCTCGCCGCCCTTGGTGCGTTTGGTGATCGGAAGCTGCTGCGTGCGAAACGCAAAATCGGAGGACGAGAGTCCCCGCGTTCCGGCGGCGGCCTTCTGGTCGGCCTCCAGCGGCCCGGGAACCTGGCTCTGAAAGATGAATAGCTCTTTCGCGGGCAGCTTCTGAAAAGCCGCCTGGGGCACGCCGAAATTCTTGGCCAAAACATCCTTCGGCGTGTGGGCCATCCAATCCGAGAGCAATACCGTGGCAAACTCCGAAAAACTGCCGTCGTCGAAGACCAGCAAAAACTCCGCGCCATCCGGGTTCAATCCTTGAATGGAATGCGGAATCCCGGTGGGAAAATACCAGAGATCGCTCTCCTTGACGTCGGCCACGAAGCTCTTGCCGTCCGCATCGATGGCCGTGATTCGCGCGCTGCCATAGAGCATATAGGCCCACTCCGCCGCCGTGTGCCAGTGCAGTTCGCGAACGCCGCCGGCCGTGAGCCTCATGTCCACTCCGGCCATGGTTTGAGAGATGGGCAGTTCGCGCACAGTCACTTCGCGCGACCAGCCGCCCTCATGCAGGCGCTTGTGCGAGAAGGAGAATGGATACTTGAAGGCCGGCACTCCGCCCGCGTCCGTGGCCGGCGGGTTGCTCCCGGAGGGATTCTGCGCGTCGACTGCCGGGTTCACCGGGCCGGGATCGCTTTTGCTGCGGTCGGAGCCGGGCCTCGCGGATTGATCCTGTCCCATGAGATTTGCCACCGAACCCATGCTGGCGACAGCCAGGGCGCCGGAGCCGGCTCCCAGGAAATCACGCCGCGACAATCGGGCTTCGTCCTTCGCTTTCGGCTTATTAGATTCTCTTCGCTTCATGATGGCCTCCACCAAAGTTATGATCCTAACCCACCGCAGGCCATCGTCGCCATCCAAAGCTCCCGTGGCGCCCTTGCTTTTCGCTGTTATCCCGAGGTCGCCGTGGCGACCGGAGAATCCCTCATATGCACTCTTTCCTCTTCCGAAATGTGCCGGCCGCAAGGCCGACCTCCTGCCATGTTGAATTGCGGATGTCGAATGGATTGAATTCGCGGCGAAGCAAAACGAAAGAGGCTGAAAGATTCTCGGGACTCAGCCCTCAAACGAGTCAATTCGTGCTGATGATCGTCAATTGCAGTTGATGGGGTACGTTCCCCGACGATGACGAACCCGCCGCGGTCACCACAAAGCTTTGTGTCCCCGCAGGTGGGGTAATCGTGGCTCCGGTCGATGAGCTGCTGCCGCCGCTACAGCCTGCGATCGCCGCTCCCATCGTTAGCATCGCTGCCAACACCAGATACATCCGCAGCCGTTTGCGCTTCTTGCCGATAATGGGCAGCAGGCCCAGCAAACCCAGCGGCGCAATCATGGCCACGACGAGCGGCTTGTTTTGCTCCAGCTTGCCGGTGATTGTCGGAGCCACCGTAACGGTGAGCGTCACGCTCTGCTGTGCCGTCGAGAACGGCGCGAAGTTGAGGGTACTTCGAAAGCCAAAAACGCAGCCTTCTAAGAGGAGAGCCCAGGGGCACACGCGCGCTATCGCACCGGGCGTGACGCACCCCGCCCGCAACGCCCGTTTCGGCGCCTGCGTCTATACCATTTAGCTAAGTCGCAGATTCGATGACGAAACTGTCTCGTGCCAAGATATAATTGCCGCTCGGTACCGGCGCGGTGGAAGGGCGAAAGTATAGGCCTTCGTGGCGCAAAACAATTACCCTAAAAGGGGGTTAAAATCCTTTGCGCTTAATGGCTAAGCCCCTTCCATGACCCTCCGCCACAGGCCCATGCAGCCGCGAGACCTCCGCCCCTGCGTCGAGAAGATTGCCTCGGATCCCGTTCGCCTGGCGAGATACGGAGAGGCTATCGAGGATTTGCACCTCGCGTGGCTGCGGCTGCTCCAGTACGAAGCAAAATCGGCCGTAGTCTTTGAGGAGGCCGTGGGTTCGCGCGCGACGCTTTGCGGCATCGGCGTGAGCGCTTTCGTTAACGACGATTTCATGAGGGAATTGAAGGCCCGGCCTCGTTGGTACGGACCGGAACTGGCTCGGCGGCTCCGGCGGGGCGACTCTCCGATTCTCTCGGATCGTCAGCTTCGCGAGGCGAATTCGCGCGGCGGCCTCAATGCGGTGGTCTGGGAAGCCTTCATCTGCCCGGGCTTCGAAACGAACCTGGACATTTACCGCAAGATGGGTTCCGCGTTTATCGAAGAGCACCGCGGCTTTTTTTGGAAAGAACTGCTCGCGCATCAGGTCGACACCGTTGACCGGCTGCACTGGATGTTCCAGACCGGAGGCTTGGTGTGGGATCGGGCCGCCGGACGCTACACGGACCTTTCGGAAAAAGACCCCGCGGAAATCGTGAATACTCCCCACGTTTTTGGGCTCACGCGAGAGGTCGATACGCGCCGGCCCGGATCATGGATCGGTATCCTTTTTGAATACCGGCCGCCGCAATTTGGCTTCAGCCTCGGCGAACAGCGCCTGCTGCTTGCCGCGTTGAATGGCGGTACCGACCGGGAACTGAGCGGCGATCTAGGCATCTCGCTCGCCACGGTCAAGAAGACCTGGCGCTCGATTTACGATCGCGTCGCGACGCGCTCACCCGATCTGATTCCGTCGACTTCAGCGGCGGACGGGGACGAAGCCATGCCCGAGCGCGGCAGAGAGAAAAAGCATCTTTTGATTGCCTATCTCCGCCAGCACCCCGAAGAGCTTCGTCCTTTCTCGCGCAAGCTGTTGAAGGCCGAAAGCCATGCAGCTGTACCGCAAGAGGCGACTTGAGCATCCGGTATCGGCCCATGCGACCCAACGACGTGGAGGAATGCGTCAGCATCGTTGCTGCGCATCCGATCGCAGGACCGCGCTATGCCCGAGGCATTGCAGACCTCGGCCCCGCATGGCATCGCCTGCTCGCGGCTGACGGCTTTTGTGCCGCCACAGTCTTTGAAGACACGGCCGGTGCCGCGGTCACAACGATCGGCGTAGGAGTGAGCGTTTTTGTTTCCGATGCCTTCGCGCGCGAAGTTAAGGAGTCGCCGTATTTCTGGATCGGCCCCGAACTGGCGAAAAGGGTCGTGCGTGGTAAGCCGGCCGTGCTCTCGCCGAGAGAGGTCCTCGCAGCGAATTCGGGCAGGGGGTTAAACCTGCTGATATGGCAGGCCAGCGTGCGCCGTGAGGACGCGCAGCGCATGGAGGTTTGGAACGCACTCATGACCGCCGGGGTCGAGCAGCACCGCGGGTATCTGTTGAAGGAGGTGTTCGTGGCGCAGGCCGAGAGTATCGACCATTTGCTGGGATTGCGTCACACGGGCGGCTTTCTGTGGGACGGGAGTCGTGGATGCTATGGCGACGTCCCGCAAAACGATCTGCACGACATCATTCGAAAACCCCATGTCCTTGGTGTTACCAGAGAGATCGCGCAGCAGCGTCCCATCGAGTCCATCACCTCAATGATTGGCTCTCTTTTTGTATATCGGCCGCCGCAATTTGGCTTCAGCCCTGCCGAACAGCGCCTGCTGCTTGCCGCGTTGCACGGCGGCACCGACCGGGAACTGAGCGGCGATCTAGGCATCTCGCTCGCCACGGTCAAGAAGACCTGGCGCTCGATTTACGATCGCGTCGCGACGCGCTCACCCGATCTGATTTCGGCGAATTCGGCGGCAAACGGAGACGAAGCCATGCCCGAGCGCGGAAGGGAAAAGAAGCATCCTTTGATTGCCTATCTCCGCCAGCACCCCGAAGAGCTCCGCCCGGTTTCGCGCAAGCTGCTGCGCGGCAACGCCGTAGTCGTACCCTGAGGCGGCCCGCGTGTGGGCCCGCTCCAGTTCACGCGCCCAATCGAGCGCGACATTTTATTGCGTATTCGGGCTTTGCGTGGCTTTGCCTTCCGCTTCGCTCCTTTCTCGAAGCCACCGCTCAGCTCGTTCCGAGCGCGTACTACAACCCGGGTACTTTCTAATTTGGCGCTAAAGGCCCATTTGGCGGGACCGCCCGCACGGCAATGATGACTTCGACGTTGGGGGAGTTGCGGAGGCGGCAGCTCCGGGAAGTCGTTGGTTCCCATCCTAAAAGGAACCGCGCGCGGGGACTCGAGATGCAAGCACTTCAATTGCACTGGTATGAGGTTTTAGCGGCAGTCATCTTGTTCGTTATCTGGACTACTTTGCAGTTGTTCCTAATGAAGCCTAAAGAGGAAGACGAATCCGAACCGGAATCTCCAGAGCGGACTGACGCAGAGGCTTATGTGAAGTGCCAGGGTGAGCAGATGGCCGAAACATTGCGCTGGAAACGATTCCATTTTGATTGAGTTCCTCAGTAAGGATAAAGGCGCGAAACGTCGTAGTTGCTTCGGGCCAATGGAACTTGTTGGGTGGGTGCGCCTCGCGCGATGCGGATGGTGCCGGGGGGCAGAGTTGAACTGCCTACGCCGGCCTTTTCAGGGCCGCGCTCTACCGGTGAGCTACCCCGGCACCGTGGGAATCCAAAAATTGTAGCGGCGCGGAGTGGAGATGTCGAGAAGCAATCGCTTCCGGCGCTGGTCTCTCTGCGGTTTCCGAGAGGATGGTTTTACTTCACCGATTCGTCAAACTCGCGCATCCAGTCTTTTTTCTTCAGCACTTCGCGCGGCTTGGTGCCTTCCGCGGGGCCGACGATGCCGTCTTTCTCCATAATGTCGATCAGCCGCGCCGCTCGCCCGTAGCCAATGCGCAGGCGCCGCTGCAGCGTGGAAGTGGAGGCCCGGCCCGCCTCGCAAACCACGCGAACCGCCTCCTGATACAGGTCGTCGTCCACCTCCTCCTCGCCACCCTCGCCCGCCGCGGCCGCGCTCGTCTCGTCCTTGGGAGCTTCCAGCAGTTTCTGGTTGTAGACGGCTTTGGCCTGTGAACGCCAGAAGTCGCAAAGCGAAGCGATCTCTTCTTCGCTGACCAGCGGCCCGTGAATGCGATGCAGCCGCGACGATCCCGCCGGCAGGTAGAGCATGTCGCCGCGGCCCAGCAGCGATTCCGCTCCATTCGAGTCCAGGATGGTTCGCGAATCCACCTTGCCCGCGACGCGGAAGGAGATGCGCGCCGGGAAATTCGCCTTGATCAGCCCGGTGATCACGTCCACCGACGGCCGCTGCGTGGCCAGAATGAGGTGAATGCCCACAGCCCGCGCCATTTGTGCCAGCCGGGTGATGGACTCTTCCACGTTGGTTGTGTCCACCATCATCAGGTCGGCCAATTCGTCGATGATGATCACGATCAGCGGCAGAGGCTTGTGTTCCTCTTGATCGAGATTCTCGAAGAGCGAAAGCGATTGGCCCTTAGCAAACGTGCGGTTGTACTGCTCGATATTGCGCACGCCGCGCTGCGCCAGCAGCTTCAGCCGCCGCTCCATCTCCCGCGTGGCATTGCGCAGCACGTTCGAGGCGACTTTGGGGTCCGTCACTACCGGCGCCAGCAGGTGCGGAATATCTTCGTACAATCCCAACTCCAGCCGCTTGGGATCGACCATCACCATCTTCAGCTCTTCGGGTGTCGCTTTGTACAGCATGGAGACGATCAGCGAATTGAGGAAAACGCTCTTGCCCGTTCCGGTCGATCCGGCAATCAGCAGGTGCGGCATTTGCGCCAGATCGGAGACGCGCACGCGCCCGATCAAGTCCTTCCCCAGCGCCAGCGTCAATCTCGAGGCGGAGTTGACGAAGTCCGCCGATTCGATCACTTCGCGCAGCATAATCGTCTGCCGGCGCTGGTTGGGCACCTCGATGCCCACCGTCGATTTCCCGGGAATGCGCTCGATCAGAATCGATTCCGCCCGCAGCGCCAGGCACAAATCGTCGGAGAGCCCGGTGATGCGGCTGTACTTGATCCCCGCTTCCGGCTTGAACTCGTAAGTGGTAACCACCGGGCCGGGGTTGATCTGCGTGACGTGCCCGCCCACGTCGAATTCGCGGCACTTCTCCTCAATCGCTCGCGCGCACTCCTTCAATTCGTCTTCCGAAATCTTTTCGCTGCGCTCGGCCGCGCGCAGCAAGCTCGTCGGGGGCAAACGGAAACCCGGCGCGCCGCGTGCGATCTTCGGTTCCGCGGAGGATTTCTTTGCCGCCGAGGGAGGCTCGGCGATTTCGGGCATGAACACGGGACGAGCCACGGCCGTATCGTCTTCTTCCGCCGCCTTGGACTTTTCTTCCTCCGCCGCTTCCGCCGCTTCCGCGGCCGCCTTGCGTTCCTTGGACCCCATCGTTTGCGTGGGAACGGGCTGCCGCCCGCCCAGCTTGTTCGCTTCCACGCGCTTGCGCATTCTTTCCTGCTCCCGCTTCTCCCGCCAGGCCGACCAGCGCGCCTTCAGCCTTCCAATCGGATCGAGCTTTTTCACTGGTCCGCGGACCAGGGCGTGCGTTCCCGTAAAAGAAAATGGTGTGGTCAGGAAAAGCGCCGCAAAGAGCGCAGCAAGGGCAACGACGTGCGCTCCCACGGAGTTGAACGCGTGTTGCAGCCCCGAGGCCATCAAACCGCCGATGAAGCCGCCCGGCGGGATAGCCTCGCGCACATTGGGAATCCGCCACAGGCTAAGCAAGGCGGGCAAGGAAACGATCAGCAGCGCGTAACCGATCAGGCTGCCCACGGCCGAATCGAGGGGTTGGCTGCGAAACCAGCGCACTCCCAGCGCCAAAATCCCCATCGGCACCAGAAATGCCGCATAGCCCAGCACCTGAAACATCAAGTCGGCGGTATAGGCGCCCACCGGTCCCACCCAATTTCGCACCGCATGCGCCTGCGGCGCTTGCGCGGACACGTTTAGGGAGACGTCTCGCGGGCTATAGGAAAGCAGGGCCAGCGCCATCAATGTGGCCAGCGTGATGCCCAGAAAACCAATTAGCTCATTGAACCGGCGGTTTTCCGTCGGGGTCAGCAAGCGCACGGGATTCTCCTGCATTCTGGGGAAGGACAAAAGCGAGCTTGCACAGGACGCGCGGGCGCTGGTCGCGCGGTTCACCTGTGGAGGAACATCAAGAGCAGAATGAATATACCAAAGGCCAGCCGGTAAACAATAAAGATCTTGAGCGTGCGTGTCTGTAAGTAACGCAGTAAAAAGCCGATTACCGCGTATCCCACCACGGCGGACACAGCGATGGCGATCAGTAGAGTGGACATACTCAGGTCTACCCCGCCGGAACGGTGCATGCGGATGAGCTGAGGCACCTCCTTGACAGCCGCTCCCGCGATCAGCGGGGCGGAGAGCAGGAACGAAAACTTCGCCGCCGTCTCCCGTGTCATCTTGCGAAAGAGCCCCGCGACAATGGTGATCCCCGAGCGTGAAACTCCGGGAAAGAGCGCCAGCGCTTGGGCCGACCCAATCACGATGGCGTCCCCCAGGTTGACAAATTCCAGAATGCGCTTGAACCCGCCGGTCGCCTCCGCCACCATCATCAGCACGGCCACGCCGATCATCGCCGCGGCAATGGGTCCCGGATTGCGCCAGGTCTCCTCGATAAAGCGCTCGAAGAGCGCCCCTACAATGGCCCCGGGAATCGTTCCGATCACCAGCAGCCAGAAAACCCGGCGATTCGTCTGAACCTCCTCAGTACTGGCTGCCGTCGGGTAATGGATCCCAAAGCCGTTTAGCACCAGCGCGATCCAGGTCCCCAGAAAATAGAGCACCACCGCCAGCAGGGTCCCTACGTGCAGGGCCACGTCGAATGGCAAGCCGCCGTCGGGCCAATGCAACGCCCAGGGAAAGAACCAAAGATGGGCGCTGCTGCTGATAGGAAGAAATTCAGTGAGGCCCTGAACGATAGCCAACACCACCGCATGAAATAGGGTCATGCGATCGCCGGTCTCCCAGACTGGGGAACTTCCTTGAACATTTCGTAGGCGTCGATTCGCCCGAGGTAGTATCCCGGAATCACTCCCGAGCTACGATAGCCGTGCCTTTGCCAGAAGGCAATGCCGGCTTCGTTGTTTGTTGCCGTTTGCAGCTCGATGTATCGCACTTTCATCGCCGCCAGCCGCCGCTCGGCTTCCTCCAGCAAAGCGGTTCCAACGCCGCCGCGCCGCTGCCCTTCGAGCACGTCGATGGTTACGATGTACCCGGCATCGCCGTCGCGTTGAGCGATGATGAAGCCCGCGATGGCCAAGCCAGCGCCGCCCGATTCAGGCCCGGCATCCGCCTCGGCAACCACGCAGAACGATCCGCGCTGCTTCAAATACCACCGCAGCATCGCCCGCGAATAGGCAATTCCCCGCGCGTAACAGGCCTGGTCGATCTCATATAACCTCTCGAAATCGGCGGGGGAGTAATCGCGCAGCTTGCATGGCATGGCTATTGGGCCCGAAGCAACCAAAATAAAGACACCCGAAATTAAAGATGCAGACGGGAAGTCCATAGGCTCGTTCCGAAGACAGGAGCGTCCCAATGCTCCCCTCCAGGTGGCCTCATACTCCCCTCAGATTCCCTTTTATACTTCGAGGATCACCGGCAGGATCAGCGGACGCTTCGAGGTCTGCTTGTTCAAATAGCGTTTCAAATCCGCGCGAATCTTCTCTTTGATCACGCTCCAATCCTTCTTTTCTTCCGGATTGGACTGCTCGATCGTCCGCAAAACCACGTCGCGCGCCGCCGCCAGCAGTTCGGTCCCATTGTCGGAAGGCAAAAAGCCGCGCGTCACCATTTCCGGCCGCGACTCCATGCGCCCCGTATGCTTGTCGATGGCGATAATCGGCACCACGATGCCGTCTTCGGCCAGATGCTGCCGGTCGCGGATGACCACCTGTTCGATCTCTTCGAGCGATCCGGAATCCACGCACACGCGCCCCATGGGCACCGGCTCCCGCCGGTACGCGCCATCTTCGGTGAATTCGATGGGATGCCCGTCCTCCAGCAATAGAACTTCGCCCGAAACCGAGCCCACCTGCTGGGCCAGCGCCGCATGGCGAAAAAGCTGCCGGTATTCGCCGTGAACGGGAACGAAATAGCGCGGGCGCACCAGGTTCAGGATCAGCTTTTGCTCTTCCTGGCTGGCGTGGCCGGAAACATGCAAAAGGCCGCCGTTGTTGTCGTAATAAACCAGCGCCCGCCGCCGGAACATATGGTCCAGCATGCGGAATATCGCCTTCTCATTCCCCGGAATGATGCGCGCCGAGAGGATCACGGTATCGTCCTGGTCCACGCTGATGAGCCGATGATTATCCACGGCCACGCGCGATAACGAAGACATCGGCTCGGCCTGGCTCCCGCTCACCAGCACCACCATATTCTTGGGATCGAACGATCGCAGGTCCTGTGACCTCACGACCATGCCGTCGGGAATCCGCAAGCGCCCCATGCCATGGGCGATCTCCACGTTGTCGACCATGCTGCGTCCCACGAAGCCGACCTTGCGGCCCACCGACCCGGCGATATCGATGATCTGCTGAATGCGGTGTATCGAACTGGCGAAGCACGAAACCAGCACCTTGCGCGGCGCGGCCCGAAATAGCTCCTCGATGCGGTTCCACACGGCGCGTTCCGAAGGCGTATACCCCGGCCGCTCCACATTGGTGCTATCGCTGAAGAGCGCCAGGACCCCCTCCTGGCCGTAGCGCGCAAAGGCGTGCAGGTCAAAGGGCGCGCCGTCCACCGGCGTCGGGTCTATCTTGTAATCGCCCGTGTGTATCACCACGCCCACCGGCGTGCGGATGGCCAGCGCCACGCAGTCGATGGTGCTGTGCGTGACGTGGATGAACTCCACCTCGAACGGCCCGATCTCGGCGCGGCGTCCGGGAATCACTTCCCGCAGATCCGCTTTCTCCAGAAGCCCGTGTTCCTCCAGGCGCTTGCGCACCAGGGCCAGGGTGAAACGCGTGCCAAAGATGGGAACGTTAAGGTCGCGAAGGATATAGGGCAGTGCGCCGATGTGATCTTCGTGACCGTGCGTCAGCACGATCGCCCGCACGTATTCGCGGTTTTGCTTGAGGTAAGTGGTATCGGGAATGACGATATCGACGCCCAGCAACTCGACTTCCGGGAACATCATGCCCGCGTCGATCACCAGGATGTCGTTCCCGGTGCGCAGGGCCATCATGTTCATGCCGAATTCGCCCAAACCACCGAGAGGAATAGCCCACAGCGAAGGCTTGCTCAACTTTCTCACAGCTCCTTTTTTAGTCGAAACATCGTACCACGCGAATAGCGTGCATGCCCCATCCACCGCCGCAACAATCCGAAGTTGTTACCACGGGAGAGTGCGCCGCGGTCTCCACCACTGCGGACGAGGAGCTACCTAACGAGTCTCCGGGCAGCCCGCCGCTCGCTGTCATCCCGAACCCAGTCGCGTTTTTTACGAATGGGGGTGAGGGATCTGCTTTGTCCTTAGCGCTGTGCGCCGATCCTTCAGGCCGCCCGCCGCTTGCCGTCATCCCGAACCCAGTCGCGTTTTTTGCGGATGTCGGCGAGGTCCGTTTTGTGGACTCCGGTGGCGTCCAGCGGACGCCGTAACCGGAGGATCTGCTTTTGCCTTGAGCCCCGGATCGAATTCGCAGTCCTAACTCGAAGGGCTGCCAGGCACCCGGCCAAACCGGCCCAAAAGCCGGATCGTCCACACAAGAACAAACACCCCAAGCAACGCCAGCGCGTACCAAAGCCGCACGGGATTCGCCCAATCGGGCCCATGCAAGTTATTTTGGACCGCGTAATCGAACGCCACCAGGATCACCGCGTAGACGGCGCATCCAAACCACGCAAACCACCCACGTAAAAACTCCATCGACGCGGCCCGTTGCTCCGGCCCAAGCCAGTACTGTTTATTTGGCAAATTAATCAGTTGCCTCGGCATAACCGCAATGATCTTGGGAATGCCAAATACGAGCACCGCCGCCAGCACCGTCATCCCGGCAAAAATTTCGAAGAATGCTTGCTTGGTCGACCAGCCGTTAGGAGTTCCGCGCGCGTCGAAATGCGAGGCTATAAGATTGGGCAATAGAGGATAGTAATGCCGGAAGTACGCGCCCGCGATAGCCGCCATCAGTAGAAAGAGTCCTTTAGGCGATCGCGCCTGCACGCTAGGGTCTCCGTCAGACGCGCTTTCCACCGCCCGTGAAGAGGCGCGCGCCCACCACCAACACCACGGCTCCCACCGTCGCTGCCGCCAGGCTGTACACGAATCCTCCGCCGAAAATGCCCAGCTTCACGAAGATCCAGCCGCCCAGGATCGAACCGACCAGCCCGATAGCGATATTCCCCAAGCACCCGAAGCCCGAGCCGCGGCTGATCTCGCCCGCGATCCACCCTGCCAGCAGCCCGATCAGGATCCATCCCAGCAGGGAGGTTCGCACGGAAACGCCAAAGAAATGAACCATAGATCTCCTCGACTTAGCCCCGACTTAGCCAGACCATCGGCGACGCCCTATCCAACAATGCGCGCTCCAGAACTGTAACCTCGATCTGATACGCTCACAAGATGGCCGAACTGGCATTCAACCGCGAGGACCTCGTTCGCCGCGGGAAGAAGCTCGAATATTTCACCATCGTCTGGAACAGCCTCGAAGGCCTCGGTGCCGTGTTCGCCGGCGTTTTCGCCGGCAGCATTTCGCTGGTCGCATTTGGCGTGGACAGCTTTATTGAAGTCGCCTCCGGCAGCGCGCTGCTCTGGCGCATCTATTCCGACGCCGACGAACGTCACCGCGAGGAGGTCGAACGGATTGCTCTCAAGATTGTGGCCGTCTGCTTCTTTGCCCTGGCTCTGTATGTCGGCTACCAGGCGACCGTCGATCTCCTCCGGCGAGAGCCGCCTAAGCACAGCCTGTTTGGAATCGTCGTCGCCTGCGTCTCGCTCGTGGTCATGCCCGTGCTCTCTCGCGCCAAGCGCAGGCTGGCCGCGGACATGGGAAGCCCGGCGATGGATGCTGACGCCAAACAGACCCAGTTTTGCGTCTATCTCTCCGTGATCCTTCTCGTTGGTCTGCTGCTGAACGCCGCCTTCGGCCTCTGGTGGGCGGACCCCTTGGGCGGTCTCCTGATGGTTCCCATCATCCTTAGAGAAGGCGTACAAGCCGTTCGCGAACGTCCCTGTTGCCGGTAAATCCGCCGGCTCAATTCCGGGAGCCCAATCGCCGCCGGAAAATCGTGTTGGGCGCTCCCGAATTTGACTAACCCCGTCGCGGCCCATAGTATCGTTTGTTTTAGCGCATCGCTTCGGAGCGTCTGTGACTCACGGCAACGACCGTCCTCGCTACTATCTCACCACGCCAATCTACTACGCCAACGCGCGCCCGCACGTTGGCTCGGCTTATACCACCCTGGTGGCCGATACGGTCGCCCGCTTTAAGCGCATGCAGGGTTACGACGTGGCCTTTGTCACCGGCACCGACGAGCACGGCGAAAATATCGCCCGCGCGGCAGCCAAGGCGGGCGTCTCGCCGCGCGAACACGTGGACCGCTACTCCGCGATTTTCCGCAACCTGTGGAATGAGCTGGGCATCAGCTACACGCATTTCGTCCGCACCACTTCGCTCGATCACCTCCGCGCCGTGCGCCGCCTGCTGCTTCGCGCTCGCGATACCGGATTCGTCTACAAAGCCTTTTATCAGGGGCGTTACTGCGTTTTCGACAATCTCTACGTCACCGACACCACCGATCCCGTCGATTGCCCCCTTTGCGGCCGTCCCGCCGAAATCGTTTCCGAGGAGAACTACTTCTTCAAGCTCTCCGCCTTCCAGGACAAGCTCCTCAAGCTCTACCAGGACCAACCCGATTTCATCCGCCCCGCCTTCCGCCGCAACGAGGTGCAGCGTTTTGTCGAGGCCGGCCTGCGCGATATCTCCGTCAGCCGCAAAACCGTCAAGTGGGGCTTGCCCTGGCCGGACGATCCCGACCACGTCGTCTACGTCTGGTACGACGCGCTCACCAGCTATCTGAGCGGCATCGGCTATGGCGACGATGAGTTGCAATGGGAAAAGTATTGGCCCGCGCAACTCCATCTGATCGGCAAGGAGATCATTCGCTTCCATTGCGTCTACTGGCCGGCCTTTCTCATGGCCGCGCAGGAGCCGCTGCCGAAGTGTGTCTTCGCCCACGGCTGGCTGCTTTTCGAGCAGCAGAAGATGAGCAAATCCAAAGGCAATGTCGCTTACGCCGAGCCCATCGCCCGCACCGTCGGCGTCGACGCGCTGCGCTATTACCTGCTGCGCGACGTGCCCTTCGGCCAGGACGGCAATTTCAGCCACGAGGCCCTGCTCACCCGCTACAACAGCGACCTTGCCAACGGCCTGGGCAATCTCGCCAGTCGCACGCTGGCCATGATCGGCCGCTATTGCGAAAGCCAAATCCCCGCGGCCAAGCCCGAAGCCATCGGCGACGCCGAAAACTCGCTCGCCGCTGCGGTCACGGAAGCCGCCCGGACCGTTATCGCCCAATACGAAGAACTATCCTTCTCACGCGCGCTCGAAGTCGTCTGGGCCGCCATCGCCGAGGTCGATGGCTACCTTACGGCGAACAAACCCTGGACGCTGGCCGACGATCCCGGCCAGCGCGCTCACCTGGAAACTGTCTTGTATTATGCCGCCGAGTCGCTGCGCATTCTGGTGGCGCTCGCTCATCCCGCCTTGCCCATAGCCACAGAAAAGATTTGGCAGCAGCTCGGGCAGTCGGGCGCGCTCGCCGAGGCCCGCATCGATCAGATCGCCTGGGGTGGTTTGCGTCCCGGCACCCCTATTGGCGAACCGGCAGCCGTATTCCCTCGCGTGGAAAAAACCGAAACACTGGAGAAAATTGCAGCCATGGAACAGGAAATTCTCAAACCGCAAGGCACGCCCGTAGCCCCGTCCGCTCCGGCAGCAACCCCGGCGGCAGCGCCCGCCGCTCAGCCCGCCGCGGCCGCGGGCGCAAATGCCCGCATCACCATCGACGACTTCGCCAAAGTGGAGATGCGCGTCGGCCAGGTGAAGTCCGCCGAACGCGTGGCCGGCGCCGACAAGCTGCTGAAAGTTATGGTCGACGTGGGCGACGAAGTGCGCCAGATCGTCGCCGGAATCGCCACCGCTTACCAGCCGGAACAGCTCGTCGGCCGCAAAGTCGTGGTCGTCGTGAATCTGCAGCCGCGCAAGCTGCGCGGCGTGGAGTCCAACGGCATGATCGTCGCGGCCTCGATCGCGGATGGAACGCCCGTGCTCGCGGGATTCCTCGAAGACGTGCCGGTAGGCTCGCGCCTGAAGTAACGCGGCTTAAGGAATCGGTTCCGCAACCAGGTCATCCATGGAACCAGTCCCTTCATCCTCCCAGCAGCTTGAACTGATCGATTCGCATGCCCACCTGGACATGTCCGAATTCGACCCGGATCGCATGGACGTGCTGGCCCGGGCGCAAGCGGCCGGTGTGCGCAACATTCTGGCCATCGGCGGAGCCCCCGGCGCGCTGGCTTCGTCGATGCCCTTCGCCGCGCGTTTTGCCTGGATCTACGCCGCCGCCGGAATTCATCCTCACGAAGCCAAGCTCGCCACCCAAGCCCATTACGAAGAGCTTTCCGCTCTGGCCAAGCACCCCAAATTCCTGGCCGTCGGCGAGATCGGCCTCGACTATCACTACGACCATTCGCCGCGCGACGTTCAGCAGCGCGTCTTCATCGAACAGCTCGACTTGGCGCGCCGTGCCAGCCGCCCCATCATTATTCACTGCCGCGAGGCCTGGCCCGACTGCCTCGATATTCTGGACCGTCACTGGCGCTCCTCCGGCTTGGGTGGAATCTTTCATTGCTTCACCGGCACGCTCGACGAAGCCCGCCGTGGAATCGAAATGGGCTTCCTCGTCTCCTTCGCCGGAAACTCCACCTATCCCAAGGCCCAAAACCTGCGCGACGTGGCCTCTGCGCTGCCCCTCGAGTCGCTTTTGATCGAGACCGACTCCCCTTTTCTGGCCCCTCAGCCCTTTCGCGGACGGCGAAACGAGCCCTCCTATGTCGCCGAAGTAGCGCGCACGCTCGCACCTGTGAGAAACTTGGCGCCTCAGGTCTTCGCGGCCGCGACCACCGCCAATTTTCGACGCTTCTTTGGCCTGGTATCGACGGATCGGCCTACTTAGCCACCGCGAGTTGCCGCGGCGAATTGCCGCAGGGAATGATGGAGGAGCGACATCTCACTGCTGACGGTTAAAGAGATTTTTGATCTGGTGCGCGACGACCTCTCCGGCGTCGAAAGGGAGATCACGCAGCAGACTGGCCTGGCGAGCGAGCCGGTGGCCGAAATCGCCGGTTACCTGCTCGGCGGAGGAGGCAAGCGCCTGCGCCCCGCGCTGCTCCTGCTGGCCGCCGGATATGCGGGTTACCAGGGCTCCGCCGCCGTGCGCCTGGGCGCCGTAGTCGAACTCATTCATAGCGCAACCCTCATCCACGACGACGTGATCGATGGCGCCGATACGCGCCGCGGCCGGCCTTCGGCCAACTCGCGCTGGGGAAATCATCGCAGCGTCCTTGCCGGGGATTGGCTCTATATGCAGTCGTTCCAGATGGCCCTCGAGGAACGCAACTTCCGCGTGTTGGACATCCTCATCGAGCTCACCCAGAACATGGTTGAGGGCGAACTGCTGCAGCTCTCCAGCCTGGGCCGGATGGATTTGGGCGAGCAGGACGTGTTGGATTTGGCGGCCCGCAAGACGGCCTGCCTGTTTAGCGGCTGCGCGCGCCTCGGCGGCGTCCTCGGCTCGCTCACCGACTCCGAGGAACAGTCGCTCGCGGACTACGGCCATTTTGCGGGATTGGCTTTTCAGCTGGTCGATGACGTGCTGGACTTTACAGCCTCGCCCTTGCAGCTGGGCAAACCCGTGCTCAGCGATCTCAAGGAAGGCAAAGTCACGCTGCCGCTGATCTACGCGCTGCAAAGCGATGGCGCCGCCGGAGTTGGCATGGTGCGAACCGTGCTCGAGGAGAAAGGCTTCCACAGCGTGCGCCCGGAGCAGATCTCGGCGCTGGTCCGCGAGTCGGGAGCGCTCGATCGCACCCGCGTCCTGGCCAATGAATATGCCTCCCGCGCCAAAGCCTGCCTCAACGGCCGTGCCAAGACTGAATTTGGCCGCGCGCTCTTTGCCGTTCCCGATTTCATCCTCGACCGCGAACATTAGTTCTGCCCGGCATCATGCTGCCGTTCAAGCTCGTCTATCACGAAGGCTACGATTTGCGGCTGGGCCAGCACGTCTTCCAAGCGCAGAAGTTCGGAATGGTCCGCGATGCCCTGCTCGCCGGCAAGATTGCCGACCGTGGCGATTTCCTCAGCCCCGAACCGGCCACCGATGAAGATATCCTTCGCGTACACACTCCCGAGTGGGTCGATAAGCTCCAGCACGATAAGCTCAGCATCGCGGAACGAGTGCGCCTGGAAATCCCCTATTCAAAGGCGGTTGTCCGGGGATTCTGGCTGGCCGCCGGCGGATCGATCCTCGCCGCCCGCTGCGCCCTAAAAGACGGCTTCGGATTCAATATCGGCGGCGGATTTCACCACGCATTTCCGGGCCATGGCGAAGGCTTTTGCATGATCCACGACGTTGCCGTGGCCATCCGCCGCTTGCAGGCTGACGGCGCGCTCCAGAAGGTTCTGGTTGTCGATACGGATGTGCACCAGGGGAACGGGACCGCGGCCATCTTCGCCGGCGATGAGAGTGTTTTCACCTTGTCTCTGCACCAGGAAAATAATTATCCCGACCCGAAACCGCCTTCCGATCTGGACGTGAATATCGCCGATGGCGTGGGAGACGAACAATATCTCGAACTGCTGGATAAAGCGCTGGCGGAGGCTTTCCGCCGCTTCGCTCCGCAAATGCTTTTTTATATTGGCGGCGCCGATCCCTATCGCGACGATCAGCTCGGCGGACTCTCGCTGACCATGCCAGGTTTGCAGGAGCGCGATGCGCTGGTCTTTGCCGAAGCCAAGCTCCGCGGCTTGCCGGTGGCCGTTGCCTTTGCCGGCGGTTACGCCCGCCAGGTCGAAGACACCGTGCGCATCCACGTGAACACCGTGATCGCGGCCCGCGAATGCGCCGCCGCGCGCGTCATCTAGCGCCCTCTAGTATTCCCTCCTGCAAATAGATCGCGATTTTGGGTTGTGGGTCAGGGCTTTAGCCCTGGCAACAAAGTGGGAAGCGAATGGGGCTTCAGCCCCTGAAGACGGAGCGTCTTTCGATTCGCCGCAATTACTGGAACGATTACTGAAAATCGAGCAAGACGTCGGTGACGTGGTTGGCGGGATTGGTTCGCAAAAAGTGCCCCATCTTTTCGTAGTGCACGGGCTTATCGCCAAAGATAGCCACCGTGGGCTTCTCGAGCTTCGAGAGCATCTCTTGCAGGTAGGTGTTGTCGAACACTTGCCCGGGCATTAGCCGCCAGCTATTGCGCACAATCTGTTCCGAATCCACGGAGAGGCCGGTAATCACCAGTTGGCCCATGCGATATTGCGGCCCTTCCGCAATCTTGACGTTGTACGCCACGGTGGCCTTGGCGTCGTCGAATTGGGCCGCCGGTGTGGCCTTCACGTCCAGATAGCCCCGATGCTGATATTCCAATTCCACCTGTTCCCAATCCCCGGCGAGTTGCATGCCGTTGGCCAAGTCGCCGGGCTTCACCGCCAGAAGTTTGGAAAGCTCGGTTGCATCGAGCGCGGAGTTGCCGTTCCAGGTGATGCCGGAAAGGTGGTACACGAGCCCAGGCATGATCGGAATCTGAACGTCGACCGTGGAGGGAGTCTGCTGCGCGGGATCCGTTCCGCCGCTGAAATGAACGCTCGGTGCGCCAAACTTCACCCCAATCTGGCCCGTGGCAAGGTAGACCGGCCGCAGCTGTTCATTCTCGAAAAGTTCGATGGCAAAGCGTGAAAAGTTCTTGCCCACAAGATCGCTCACGCGGTCCTTCAGCTTCTCAGAATTCTGCGCCAAGGCATCGCCGAAGGTGAGGCTGGAGACGGTGAAGCTGGGGCCATCCTGGCGGAACTGCATGATCATCTGGTCGCTCGAAGGCTCGGCTACCAGCATGTGCTCCACATTGGCCTTGATCCCGCGCGACGCCAGCTTGGCGGCAAGCACAGCGGTGATCTCCTGGAGCAGCGTGCCGTCGCGGGGAGCGCTGCCGTCGAAAAGCGGGACGCCCTGGCGAATCTCGTCTCTGAGTTCATCGTCGGTGAACCAGGGGAAATTCTCGAACATCACTCGGACGGAGTCGGCCTCTTCCAGCTCGAAATTAACCGTGGCGCGCCGATTCGTGACGGTGAAGCGAAAATTGACGCGGGAGAACACGCCGAGATGAACCAGGCCATCGGCGATCTCCTGAAGTTTTTGTTGGTCGACTGGATCGCCGGGCCGCAAACCCACCGTCGCGGCAATTTGTGCGTCGCTGTAGCGATGCGAACCGGAGGAGTGTACTTCGGCAACAACAAACGAATCGGGAGCGGTTTGCGCCGGTACATGCTGGGCAGCGAGAAGAGTGCAAAAAGCGCAAGTTGCAATGAGAATGAAGCGAAGGCCGTGCATGATTCGTGACACTGATTTTATCGCGGCGCCGCGAAAAGGAAACTCGGAAGCGCTGCTTTTATTCCACGGTGACGGATTTGGCCAGGTTGCGGGGCTGATCCACGTCGCAGCCGCGGCGCACCGCAATGTGATACGCGAGCAGTTGTAAGGGCACGATTTCGAGAATCGGGGCCATCAGTTCGGGCGCGGTGGGGATCTCGATGGCGTGGTCGGAAGCTTTGCGCGCCAGGTGATCGCCTTCGGTGACTACGGAGATCACGATGCCGTCGCGGGCTTTCACTTCCTGAATGTTGGAGACGCTTTTTTCGTAGCGCACCATGGAGTCGGAATCGAATTCGTCGCGGGTGGCCAGCACGATCACGGGCAGATTCTCGTCGATCAGCGCATTGGGGCCGTGCTTCATCTCTCCCGCGGGATAGCCCTCGGCGTGAATGTAGGAGACTTCCTTCAACTTTAGCGCGCCTTCGAGAGCGATGGGATAGTGGATGCCGCGACCGAGATAGAGGAAATCGGTATAGCGGAAAAATTGCCGCGCCAGCGCTTCGTAAATGCCCTCCTGATCGCCTTGCAAAACCATCTCCAGCTTCTGCGGGAGGCGCGTGAACTCCTGCATCAGCTTCTTGGCGGCGTCGTCGGAAAGCTTGCCCCGCGTCTGCCCGAGATAAAGGGAGATCAGCATCAGCGCTGTAAGCTGGCCGGTAAACGCTTTGGTGGAGGCTACGCCGATTTCGGGCCCGGCATGGGTGAGAATGGTGCCGGCGGCCTCGCGCGTGACCATGGAGCCCACCACATTGCAGATGGCCAGCGTTTTGGCGCCCTTTTGTTTGGCCTCGCGCTGGGCGGCGAGCGTATCCGCCGTTTCCCCCGACTGGCTGATGCAGATGACCAGCGTGCGATCGTCGATAATGGGGTTGCGATAGCGGAATTCACTGCCGTAATCCACTTCCACGGGAACCCCGGCCAGCCGCTCGATCATGAATTTGCCGGCCAATCCGGCGTGCCAACTGGTGCCGCAGGCAACAATCTTGATGCTGCGGAAATTGCGGAAGTCGTCCTCGGTGATGGCCATTTCGTCGAGGAAGACTTTGCCGGTCTCCTGGGAGATGCGGCCCAGCATGGTGTCTCGAATGGCGCGAGGCTGTTCGCAAATCTCCTTGAGCATGAAATGCTTGAAGCCGCCCTTTTCGGCGGTGATGGGGTCCCAGGTGACGTGATGAATCTTGGGCTCTACCGGCTTGCCTTCGATATCGGTTACTTTCACGCCCTTGGGAGTGAGCACGGCGATGTCGCCATCGCCCAGGAAAAACATGTCGCGGGTGTGCGCCAGGATGCCGGGAATATCGCTGGCCACGAAACATTCATCTTTGCCCAAACCCACGACGACCGGCGGTCCATTGCGGGCCGCCACGATTTTGCGCGGATCCTTGGTGGAGAGAATCGCCAGGGCGTACACGCCGTTCAGCCGCTTGACGGCCTTGCGCACGGCGTCTTCCAGCGGGCCGCCGTCCATATATTTCTCCACCAGGTGCGCCACGATTTCGGTGTCCGTCTCGGTGACGAACTTGTGCCCTTCCTTTTCCAGCTCTTGCTTCAGTTCCACATAGTTTTCGACGATGCCATTGTGGACGACCACGATCTCGCCCTTGCAGTCGCGGTGGGGGTGGGCATTCTCTTCGGTGGGGCGCCCATGCGTGGCCCAGCGCGTGTGGCCCAGGCCGTAGATGCCGTCAATGGGATGCTGGCGGATGGACTCCTCGAGATTGGGCAGCTTGCCGGAGGCGCGGCGAATCTCCAGATGGCCGTTTTCGCTGACCACGGCCACGCCGGCGGAATCATATCCTCGATATTCGAGGCGCCGGAGCCCGTCCAGGATGAGAGGTACAACCTTTTTAGGGCCGATATAGCCGACAATGCCGCACACGATGGAATCTCCTTGGAATGAAACCGGGTGAGAAATGCACCGGCCATTCAGGGTAGCACAAGGACTTTGGAGAGCGCCTTACGTGAGGGGCCGTAGTTTCCGGCTATGTAAACCCCAATGAAAACTGGCCCGATTGCCGCCCGTCGATTCATCCAATCGCCGTCTTAACTGGCCGTCAACGTGGCCGTCTATCCGGCAGTGGCGGGTTTGGCGTCCTCCACGATCTCAAAGCGGAAATCCTCGATCACGGGATTGGTAAGGACGTCGCGCGCAATGCGCTCCACTTCGGACTGAGCGGCGGCGCGATCCAGACTATCCAGATCGAGGATAAAGAATTTGCCCTGGCGAACGTCCCGCACAGCGGCATGGCCAAGCGAGGCAAGCGCTTGCTGAATCGCGGCGCCCTGAGGATCGAGCACCGTCGATTTCAGCATGACCCATACGTGGGCTTTCATGGCAGGCATTATAGCAGGCCCAGCGGCGCGGCTTGAGCTCGGAAGCTTTGCAGCAAAGCGGATTTTTCCTTCGAGGGAAGAAAAGCTCCGCGAAACGCGCCCTCGGAGATGCGCAGGATTTCTTCGCCGCGCAGGCCCATCTGTTCGAGCGCGCCGTATTCGGCGTTCAAAGTGGTGCTAAACATGGCGGGATCGTCCGTCGATAGGCTAATGGGTATGCCGGAGCGAAAGAGGAGGGGGAGCGGATGTTCGGCCAAGCACGCGCCGGCACGGCCGAGATGCCGCGCCAAGGCGCCGGTGCACAGATTGCTCGTAGGACAGAGTTCCAGACCAATCGACCGTTCCGCGAGCGACGCCATGAGCTCCGGATCGGCCGCCGCGGCTATGGCATGGCCGATGCGCTCGGCGCCGAGAATCTCCACGGCATCGCGGACTGAATCCGGGCCGCCGATCTCCCCGGCATGAACGAGCCGATGCAGACCGTGAGCGGCAGCGTAGTCGTAGACGTCGCGAAACTGGGCCGCAGGAAGAGCGAGTTCGTCGCCGCCCATTCCAAAGGCGATCACGCCCGCGCCGCGCAGGTCCGCGGCGCAGCGCGCCACCTCGCGGGCCGCCGCAGGCCCAAACTGGCGCACCGCGTCGAATATCCACTGAAGGCGCAGACCGCGATGCTCGAACGGCGCGGCGGCTTCGCGGATTGCGGCGAAGTTGGCGGCGACATCCTGTTTGCGCAAGAGCATGACGCCGACGGAGAGGGTGATCTCGGCATATACAACCTTTTGGGCCAGCAACTGTTCGCACATGCGGTGAGCCGCCAACGCGTAGTCCGCCGGGGCGCGCAGATACGAAGTAACCCACTTGTAGGCCTCGATGAAGGCGGTGAAATCGTGCGCGGCATAGCGCGCGGAAACGGTGGCTTCGGTGAGAGCGTCGCCATATTTTTTGGCGAGAGCGACAACGGTGGCGGGCTCCATGGTGCCTTCGAGATGGAGGTGCAATTCGGCTTTGGGCAGCAATTGGAATCGTGCCGCCCACGATTGCACCGAGAGCTGCCGATCCATCAGGATCTCCCGGAGGCGGATTTCGGGGCGAATTCGCTATGCCTGCGGCTGTAGCTCGCGTAGATCACGATGCCGATCGCGAGCCACACGACAAAACGAATCCAGGTGATCACCGTGAGGCCCATCATCAATCCGCCGCACAGAATGATCGAGATCAGCGGGAACCAAGGGACCAAGGGAACCCGAAAGCCGCGCTGCCGCTGCGGGTCTTTGCGGCGCAAGAGGATCACTCCCAGAGACACCAGCACAAAGGCGAAAAGCGTTCCGATATTGGAAAGATCCGCCGCATCGCTGACGGCAAAGATTCCCGCGGGGATGCCCACGGCTAAACCAGCGATCCAGGTGGAGAGATACGGAGTCCGAAAACGCGGATGGACAACGGAGAAGATCTTGGGAAACAGGCCGTCACGCGACATGGCATACCAGATGCGCGCCTGCCCATACTGAAAGACGAGCAGCGATGAAACCATGCCCATCAACGCGCCGATCACAATCACCGATCCGGCCAGGCGGCTAGAGCTGAGATGGTGCAAGGCATAGGCCACCGGCGCGTCGGAAGCTTCGCCGGAAACGAACGTGGTGTATTTCATCATCCCCAGGAGAACGATGGAGACCCCGATGTAGAGAATCGTGCAGACGATCAGCGAACCGATGATGCCGATGGGAAGATCACGCTGCGGATTTTTGGCTTCCTCCGCCGCGGTGGAGACGGAATCGAAGCCGATGTAAGTGAAAAAGACGATGGCGCCGCCGGTGACGATCCCGGCGAAGCCCGAGGGAGCGAACGGCTTCCAGTTGGCGGGATGGACGAGCATGCCGCCGACGACCAAAAACGTGAGGATCGCGCCGATCTTCACGGCCACGATCACGTTATTGGCTTCGGCGGATTCTCGGACTCCACGCACGAGCAATATGGTCAGGAGGAAAACGATGAGGAACGCCGGAACATTGAAGATCGCGCCGGTCCAATGTCCCGATTCCCAGACCGGGCCGGACCAGCGATCCGGCAAGTTCACTCCAAACGCGGTGAGCTGCGATTTGGCGTAGGAGCTGAAGCCGATCGCGACGACGACATTGCTGACGGCGTATTCGAGAATCAGATCCCAGCCGATGATCCAGGCGAAGATTTCGCCCAGCGTGGCGTAGGAATAGGTATAGGCGCTGCCGGCGATGGGGATCATGGAGGCCAGCTCGGCGTAACAAAGACCGGCAAAACTACAGGCCAGCGCGACGAGAAGAAACGAAACCGCGATAGCGGGTCCAGCCGGGGGGCGCCCGTGCATAAGCACGGCCGCGGAGCCGCCATGGCGGAGATAGTTGACGAGCAGGTCGAGGACTTGGGCGTGCAGGATGGAGGGGGCCTGGAAATATTCTCCGGCGGCAGCGGTCCCGGTGAGAACGAAAATTCCCGAGCCGATGATCGCGCCGATACCCAGCGCCGTGAGGGACCAGGGGCCGAGGGTCTTTTTCAGCCGGTGCTCAGGAGCTTCGGCCTCAGCGACTAATTTGTCGATGCTTTTGCAGCTAAGGAGCTGCGAAGTCACGAGCCGCCGCCGGGAGGGCAGACGGGGCGCTGGCTAGGTGTAGCTGCGGCGCGGAAGGGTGGTTTGGCGTGGGAAATGCGCCTGGGGACCCCTCCCCCCCACTTTTTTTGCAAGAATATCATTCCAGGGGAGTTATTTTTAACTTTGTACAAGGATATCAAACTAAAGGGGTTAGCGGATACTTGCTGAGCGGCGCGATACTGGGTTAACGCGCAGATTCTACGGGAGTTGGCCTCCGCACGACGTTCGGGTCGTCGCGCCGGATGGTGGTTTTTTGTAAACGTTATCATTCTAAAGCGGTTAGCTCTTTCTTTTCCGTTTCGCTTGTAACAGTATCATTCTACAATATTTAAGTCTGCCCAAAAACTTGCTGCTTCGACTGTGGTGCGCGAGGCGCGACTGGCGAAAATCCGCACCCTTGAAAACGAAGGGTGCGGCACCCAAAGAAAATCTCCACGCGTAAAACGGACGCATGGGCTACTCACCAAAGCGCTCCTTGAACGCCAAGTCGGCGTCCAGTTCGTCATCTGGGGCACGTATATCCATTTTATCGCGAGAGTCAATGAGGCAGCTTCGGGACGATAGCGGAAGAGCTGGTGTGACGTTGAGAAAATTTACACCGAGGGACTACCGGATCAGCGGGGGCTAGAAGATCCATTCGCGGGGCTCGCCTAGAAATTGGAAGCCGCAGATCTGGGCGGGAGTTTCGGGCGCACGGGACCAAGCGAGCCGGGCCTCTCCGGTAAATCGGTGCGCGGAGGGCATCCACAGGAAGACTTCAACCACCGTATTCGGTTTCAAGGAAGCGCTCAGACCGCAGGCAAAGCCGCGGCGGCTGACGTTTTCGGTAAAGACAAGAGTTTCAAACGATTCGCCTTTGGCATCGGTTCCGCGCAGCTTCAGGCCGATCCTCAAGCGGATGCGCGCTTCGGCGCGGCGATTTGCGCGCCGGCGGCCGATCACCGCGGACAAGCGCTCCTGCAAAAGATCGAAGTCGATGGGCTTTTCGAAATAGCCGCTGACACCCATGGAATCGCAGAAGTCCTTATAAAGCGCCTTGGGCGCGCCGGAGATGACAAATACGGGAATCAGCTCGGTGAAACTCATGGCGGAAAGCGTCTGACAGACCTCGAAGCCGGTGTGCGCGGGCATCATGAGATCCACGAGGACGGCATCGGGCTTGTGCTGGAGCGCCAGGATAATGCCCTCTTCGGGAGAGGAGGTGTCCATAAGTTCGTAGGAGTCCTTGAGGCGAAAACGAAGCATTTTGCGGATGGATTCGTCGTCGTCGATGACAAGAATGCGAGGCATTGCGACTCCTGGCTGGATAGAGGCGGCGCGAGTGAGTGTATCCGGCCACATCCATTTTCAGCGCGGAGGACGGTAGTGGGTAGTTAGTAAAGTAATAAGGTGCCTAATCGAATAGCATACGCAGCGTCGAGCCAAAAGCAGATCCTCCGGTTACGGCGTCCGCTGGACGCCACCGGAGTCCACAAAACGGACCTCACCGCCGTTCGCAAAAGACGCGACCGGGTTCGGGATGACAACGGGTGGTGGCATTCGCTTGCGGGCAGATGATTAGGGGGCGTGTTCTGGGAAAAACAGGGAGCGCGAGTCGGACAAAAGTCCCAGGGCCGGCGCCAGGGTGAGGCAAAAACAGATCCTCCGGTTACGGCGTCCGCTGGACGCCACCGGAGTCCACAAAACGGACCTCACCGCCGTACGCGAAGCCGACGTATCCGCACGGCAAAAACCCCAGGGCCGCCGACTTCTGTTTTGGCGTGCGCTTTCGCGCCGGGCGGCGCGCCCTGGGCTACAAGGGCGGAGATACGCGCTTCACTTGGAGGCAGACTTGGACGGCGAAGACTTGGGATCGCTTTCGTCCGCGGAGGCTACTCCCATCTGATCTAATCTTTTCTTGATTTCGGGGGCCAGCGGGCCCTTCGGCAACTGCTTCAAATAGGCACGCATCTCGCCCGCAGCGCTGGGAAAGTCTTCCTTTTCGAGAAAGATATCGGCGAGCAAGGCGTGCACCTGAGGAATGGTTTGATTGGGAGACTTTTCGACCTCGCGGGCGCTGCGTTCGGCGTCGTCCAGGCGATTCAGCTTGAAGTAGCCGAGAGCCTGGAAATAATTGGCGATGTCGACGGCAGGATTGAGGGCCAAAGCCTTTCCGGCGGTGTCGACGGCCTGGTCATATTCCTCACCTTGTATCTGCAGGTTGGCTAGACTCACGTAGGGAGGTATGTACTTGGGATCGACGGCGATGGCCTTGGCAAAAGCCTGGCGAGCTTTATCGGGTTCGTGGCCAGCGGCGTAGACCTTACCCAACTCGGTCCAGGCGGCCGCATAGTTATCGTACTCGGCGACGGCTTTTTCGAAGTGCGCGGTAGCAGGCTTGATCTTGTTATTGCGGGCGTCGTCTTCGCCCTTCTCGAACTCCTTGCGCGCGTTGGAGGGAACCAGCATGGAGGTGACGCTGATGGCCGACCCTTCCACCCCGGCGATGCGGGCCAGATGGAAGGTGCCGACGTCAATCGTCTCCAGGTCTGGCGGACTGGTGATGGGACGAACCGAGGGCTGGAAGCCGTCGACCGAAACGCGCAGTTCACAACCGACCAAACCATTGCCAAAGCCGGGGGATCCGAAGCCCGAATTGCCCATTCCATTGGCGCCGTTCATGCCCATACCACCACCCATGATCTGATCGTCGGCGGCGCTGTAATCGATGTTGCCTTGAGGGCCCGAGCCAAGGGTGAATTGGAAATAGCCCTTCAAGTCCGTGCGGATGACCTGCAATACCCGCATGCCGCAATCCAACTGCACGGAAACGGGCTCGGGAACAGGCTGGCCGGTCTCCATGAGCACGCGTCCGGACACAAAAAGCGGAGAGGTCGATTGAGATGGCGACCGGGACATCGGTTGCGAGGTGGAATTGGGGGCACTGCCCGCTGAAGGGGCGGAGGGGGCGGGAGAGCCCGGTCGCTGGGCCCAGGAGGGGGCCACCGCGAGCAGAACAAAGAATGCCGCAGCGGGAAGGAGACGGAATCGCTTCATAAATCACCCCAAAAGGAAGGAACTTCGCGCTTTTTGAGCATACGCCCATCGCGGGGCGCAAGATAGTCAATTCGGGGGGTGGCCGGTCCCAGGCTACAAAAAACCCGACGCACCTGACGCGGCGAGGCGAGGCTTGCTGGGCGCGAGGGCTGGCAATAGACTGAACAAAAGGAGTCGCCGCGGAGCGGATCAACGAAGCACTGTGAATCAACGAAGTGCTACGAACGGACCGGTATGAACGAAGTGCAAATGCAAAACGGGCGCATGGAGGCGGAGGAAACCGGGGGCGAAGGACGGAGCCCGTCCGCGCGCTATAGCCTGGGATTCTGGAGCCTGGTGGCCACGCAGTTTCAAGGGGCGTTCAACGACAACGCGCTGAAATTTCTGGTGATCTACCTCGTGGTGGACATGACCGTGCCGGGGCCGAAGCAAAACTGGCTGGTGCTGATCGTAGGAGCGCTTTTCGCGCTGCCGTTTATTTTGCTTTCGATGACCGGCGGATTCCTGGCGGACCGCTTCAGCAAGCGCTCGGTGACTATCGGAACGAAATGGATGGAGCTGGGCGTGATGCTCTTCGCGCTGGGGGCGCTGGCGCGCGGGAACCTGGCGATGGAGGCGGCGGGCGTATTTCTGCTGAGCTCGCAGGCGGCCATTTTTGGCCCATCGAAGTACGGGCTATTGCCGGAGCTGCTGCCGGAGAAAGACCTTTCGTGGGGCAATGGCGTGGTGGAGCTGGGAACGTTCCTGGCAGCGATTGCGGCCACGGTGGCCAGCGGATTTCTGGCGTTTTATTTTCGCGGGCACCAGGAAAGGTCGGGCGCCATCCTGCTGGGCTGCACGGTGATTGGGCTGGCGACGAGCTTCGGGGTTAGCCGGGTGCCGGCGGCAAATCCGGCGCGAAAATTCAACCGCAACCCGCTGGGCGACCTGGGGGAACAGATTCGCAGGATTCGCGGCGATCGCGTGCTGAACTGGGCGGTGGTGGGCAACTTCTATCTATGGTTCCTGGCGGCGCTGCTGCAATTCACGATCGTAATTTACGGGCACGACATTTTGCGGATCGACGACCGGCACATCAGCTACCTGCAGGCGGCGGTAGCGGTGGGCCTGGGACTGGGAAGCCTGGCGACGGGCTATCTTTCCGACGCCAAGATCGAATACGGGCTGATTCCCGTGGGCGCGGCGGGGATGATGGTTTTCGGGTTCCTTTCGGCGGGACATGGAATTTCGCTGGAGCGCGCAGCCGCTTACCTGGGCCTGCTGGGATTTTTTGGCGGCTTCTATGCGGTTCCGCTGAACGCGCTGATCCAGCATCGGCCCGATCCGGAGCGCAAGGGCGGAGTGATCGCCGCGGCCAACCTCATTTCATTCGTGGGCGTATTCGCAGCCGCAGGGGTTTACTTTGCGATGGCGGAATGGCTGCGGCTGCGGGCGGACGAAATCTTTCTGGCCGGGGCGTGCATGACGCTGGCGGCGACGCTTTACGCCGTGGTCTTTCTGCCGGACTCCATATTGCGGCTGGGGCTGTGGGCGCTTACGCACAGCGTTTACCGCGTCCACGTGGAGGGCCGCGACAATATTCCCGAACGTGGCGGAGCGCTCTTCCTCACCGAGGAGCTGACGCCGCTGAAGGCCATGTTTGTGGCCGCGGCTACGGACCGGCCGATCCACTTCGTGGCCGACGCGAACCCATTTGCGGGCATGGCTCCGCTGGTTCGCAAAGCGATGCGGATTACGGGACGATCCGATTATGCGAATGGGATAGCCGGGGTTGACGATGGAACGGCTGACGGATTGTTGAGAAAGGCTGCGGCGGCATTCTCGGCGAGCGAGGTGATGTGCCTGGCGGGAGAAGCCGCGAGCGATGTGCTGGAAAATCCGGCGGAGAGAGGGCGCTGGGAGGAGTTCCTGCGCGAAAGAAATGCGCCTATTGTGGCGGTGTCGGTACGGGACGCCGCCGGCCGTCCGCTGCCGGACGACGATGCGCGGTCGTACTTGAGTTTTTCGTCGCGAGGGCGGGTGACGGTGAAATTCGGCGCGCCAGTGATGCCGGGACAGAGCGCCCGGGTCGCCCAGGCGCTCCGTTCGCTGAAGTCAGCACCTGCTCCCGCATTTTCCGCTCCCAGCCGCGGCGATTAAAAGAGCGACAACTTCATTTAGAAAAAGACAACTTCACTTAAAAAAGAGACAACTTCACCTTCAGGAATTTCGCGGGATTCTGCCGGAAATCGTTGAGAAGCAAACGCAGATCGCCCGCGACGCCGGTGGTATTGTCGTAAAACTGCGGATTGGTGAAAAACTTGCCGGCGCTGCTATTGGGCGAATTCAAATCTGCCGTGACCTGCTTTAGATTTTCGCCGGTCTGGCGCCAGGTGGCATAAAGCTCGTCGTCGGTGGCCAGCTTGCCGAGGGTGCCGCGGCCGGCGCGCACGTCGGAAAGCAAGGCATTGCCGCTATCCAGGAACTGCTTGGCGCTGTCATGAAAGCTGGGATCGAAAATAAATTTGCCGAGGGAGCCTTTCTGCTGATCGACAGCGGCCATGACGTTATCGAGATGACCGACGGCGGAATCGGCCTTGGCGTAAAGGGCGTCCGAGGCGAGCAGCTTGCCGATGGTGCCCTGGCCCTGCTGGACGGAAGCTGTGATCTGATCGGCGCGCGCAAGAACGGAGTTCAGGCGATTGTAGGCGGTTTCGTCGTGCAGCAACTTGCCGACGGTGCCCTGGCCCTGCTGAAGGCCGGCGACCATCTGGCTGATCTGCGAGGTCAGCATGTTGAGATTGGCCATCAAGTCCGCGCCTTGGGAGACGACCTGGGTCAGGGCCTTTTCGCCCGAGCCCGGCACCTCTTGGCCGTCCCGAAGCACCTGACCCGTGAAACCACGGTGAATGTTGACCACGCGGTTGCCCACAAAGCCTTCGGTGAACAGGGTAGCCGTGGAATCGCTGCGTATGTCATTCTGGAAATCGCGGTTGAGCCTCATGACGACCTCGACGGCGCGATCGCGGTTGGGCGGCTGGCCGGGACGGAGCGGGGCCATGCGAATGGTGTCCACGTTGCCGACGTCGACGCCATCGACGGTGACGGGAGCGCCGAGGGTGAGGCCGGCGACCTCAGGGAGATAAGTGACAAGATGGTATTTGGGACCCAAAGCTCCGGTGCCGGTGACGTAGAAAATTCCCAGCACGATCAGGACGATGCCGGCGAGCACAAAAACTCCGACGCGCAGCTCGGTCCAACTGAGTTGCTTGCGTTGCGCCATGATTTAGCCTCCTCGTGGTTCTCAGGTGCTGTTTCTTATCTGCCGTGTCGCTCACTCTACTTGCCGTTCCATTCGCTTGCGTTAACACGATCCACCCGCCTCTGCGGCCACGCTAGATGCTAACCAGAAATTTCTTCAGATAGGCATCGGTGGATTCGAGCAGGGCCTGCTGGCCTCCCTCGAAGTACACCTTGCCTTCGCGCAAGAACAAAAACGTGGTGGAAGGCTGCCCATTGCGGGCCGCCAAGGCCGCCGGAGATATCCTGACGACGCGATTTTGGGCCTGGTCGAAGCGGAAATTGGCGAGCCCGAAGGCGTCTTGAAGGCGTTGGGTGGCCATAAGCGAGGTGACGCCCTGGGTATCGCGGAGGCGCAAGATCAAGGTGATGATGGTATGCGAGGTGATGGGGTCCAGGCCAGCGGTAGGCGAATCGTAAAGCATGATGGGAGGATGGCTGACCAAAGCGCGGGCAATGGACACGCGCCGCCTCATACCGCCGGAGAGCTCGCCGGGAAGTTTGTCCATGGAATGTTCCATATCCACAAAGCCAAGCGCTTCGCGGACGCGGGCGTCGATGTCACTTTCGTCCAGGCCGTCTTCGTTGAGACGATAGGCCACATTTTCAGCCACGGTCATGGAATCGAAGAGCGCGCCTTCCTGAAATACAAAACCGATTTGGCGGCGGAAGTGGAGCAACTGAGGTTCGGACATGGAGCCGAGATCGTCTCCCAGAACGCGCACCTGACCGGAAGCGGGTTTGAGCAAACCGGCAGCCAATTTAAGGATAAGAGTCTTGCCCGTTCCGGTTTCGCCGACGAGGACCTTGGTTTCCTGGTGAGTAACGCGGAAGGAGACACCACGAAGGACGTCGCCCTCGTCAAAGCCGAGGCGCACATCCTGAAAGGAAATGACTGGCTCGTTCGAGGCGGCGTTCATCCCGGAAAGTGGCTGAGCGGGGGGCGCCAGCACACGTCGTCACCCAACTCATTATAGATGCACATGCGGATTGGCCGTCACGTTTTGTGCGCGACTCGACTACTTGGGCCCGGGGGCGCCAAATCAGAACTTCACGCCGCCGGCGAGGAAAAGAGAAACCTTGGTGAGGAAGAAGTCCGTAATCAGGATCAAAACCGAGGAGATGACCACGGCCTGAGTGGTGGCGCGTCCGACGCCCTCGGTGCCACCGCGAACAGTCAAGCCCTTGTAGCAGCCGACCGTGGCCAGGAGGAAGCCAAAGACGACCGGCTTAGCCATGCCTTGCATCAGGTCTGAAAATTCGAGGGCGTTGATGGCGCGGGTCCAGAACTCCACCCTGCCGATGCGCAAGGTGAAATAAGCGATGACAAAGCCGCCGATCAGGCCGACAAAATCGGCCATGGCGGTGAGCAGCGGCAGGACGCAAACGGTGGCGAGCACACGGGGGGCAACCAGCTTGCGGTTGGGGTCGGTGCCCATGGCGCGCATGGCGTCGACTTGTTCGGTGACCAGCATCGAGCCGAGTTCGGAGGCCATGCCGGAGGCATTACGGCCGGCGACGAGCAGTCCGGTGATGGCCGGCCCTAACTCGCGGACCAGGGCGAGCGAGACGACGTCGCCGGTAAGGGCGGTCTCGCCGAAACGCTCGAACTGCGAGGCGGTCTGCAAAACCATGACCGCGCCGATGAAGACGCCGGTGAGCAGCACGATGGGCAGCGAACCGATGCCGATGATATCCATCTGCTCCAAAAGATCATTTACGTAAATTGGCGGAGTGAAAAGGGCGGCCACGGCGCGGGCGGCGAGATAGGAGTAGTCCTGGACGATCTGCACATAGCGCTTGAACGGCTCGATCAATAAGGCGAATGCGGAAGGTTCCGCGGCGTCCAGCAATTTAGGGTCAGTGGCCATTTGCCAATCGAGGCTCTTTGCAAGCCTAACGTCGGGCGTTGCGAAGCGTCAAGGACGGGTTCGCGGCGCGAACATTTCTTCCCGGGTTCGTTTCCGGCGGCTTTGGCTTTACGCTGTAGGCGCGCTCCGATAAAATGCCCAATTCCCTGCCGCCCCGCGCGACGGACAAAGCGCATGCGAGCCGGGCAAGCCCAATGCTGCAATTCGCTACCGCGGGAGAATCGCACGGCCAAGCGCTGGTCGCCTGGATTTCAGGGCTGCCCGCCGGCCTGCGCATCGATTTGCAATTCATCGACGGCGAATTGCACCGGCGGCAATTGGGGTATGGGCGCGGAGGAAGACAAAAGATCGAGAAAGATCGGGCCGAGGCGCTGGCGGGAATACGGCACGGGCAGACGATTGGCGCGCCGATCGCGTTGCGCATCGAGAACCGGGATTGGGCCAATTGGGAGAAGGCCATGGCCGTGGAGGATCGCGAAGAAGAGCGATCGGCGCGGCGGCCGCTTACGGCGCCACGGCCGGGGCATGCGGACCTGGCTGGGGCGCTCAAGTTCAATCTGCATGACGCGCGCTACATTTTGGAGCGGGCTTCGGCCCGCGAGACCGCGGCGCGCGTGGCGCTGGGCGCGGTGGCCAAGCAACTGCTGCGGGAATTCGGCTGCGAGATTTTGAGCCACGTGGTGGCGGTGGGGCATGTGCGGATGGAACGGCCGGCGGCGTGGAGCGAAATCCAGGCGGTGTGCGCGAATCTCGATTCGCCGCTGCGCTGCGTGGATCGGGAGATCGAGGCGCGCATGAAGCAGGAAGTCGATCAGGTGCTGCGCGCGGGAGATTCGGTGGGCGGCATCTTCGAGGTGGTGGCACATGGAGCGCCGCCGGGCCTAGGAAGCCACGTGCAGTGGGACGCGAAACTCGACGGACAACTGGCGAGGGCGATCATGTCCATCCAGGCGGTGAAGGCGGTGGAGATCGGCGCCGGGGTTAGCGCGGCCGGTTCGTTTGGCAGCGAGGTACAAGACGAGATCACCTACAATGCGCAGAGCCGGCGGTTCGAGCGTCCCAGCAATAGGGCTGGGGGCCTCGAAGGCGGCATCACCAACGGCGAAGACGTGGTGGTGCGGGGTTATCTGAAGCCGATCTCCACCTTGCGGCGGGCGCTGGGCACGGCCGACCTGGTAAGCAAGGAAGCGGTGCAGGCGGCGTATGAGAGATCCGACGTATGCGTGGTGCCGGCGGGAGGAGTTGCGGGCGAAGCGATGACCGCGCTGGTGATGGCGGGAGCGTTCCTGGAAAAGTTTGGCGGGGATTCGCTGGGAGAGACGCGGCGAAACTTCGAGGGGTACATGCGGCAGGTGGATACTTTCTAATGTTATTTTCGAAGGAGGCAGCGGGTCAGTTTGAATTTTGCCGTCTCGCATCACGATCGAGAAAATTCAAACTAGCCCGTTACCTCAAGGGGAACTTCTGAGCGACGGCGAAAAATCCGGAAAATCGGCGATGATCTATCCCGTGGTTAAGTACGGCAACGCCGTATTGGAAAAGACGACCAAGCCCGTCGAGAAATTCGACGAAGAACTGGCCAAGCTTTGCGAAGACATGTTCGAATCGATGTACGCGGCCAATGGAGTGGGGCTGGCGGCGCCGCAGATTGGCCTGGGGCGGCGGCTGGCGGTGGTGGACGTGACGGTGGGAAAAAATCCGGAAGCCAAAATCGTGCTGGCCAATCCGGAGATCATTCGCGCCGAAGGCGAGCAGCGCGAGGAAGAGGGCTGCCTGTCGGTTCCGGGCTTTCGTGGAAACGTAGCGCGGCCGCAATACGTGACGGTGCGAGCGCAGGACGTCACAGGAAAAAGTTTTGAGATGAATGGGGAAGGATTGCTGGCGCGGGCGTTCTGCCACGAGCTCGATCACCTGGACGGCATTCTTTTTCTGAAACACCTGGGAATCGTAAAACGCGATTTGATCCGCCGAAGAATCCGCAAACTGCAAAAAACGGGGCAGTGGTAAGGGCCCACGCCCCTCAAGCCGCGAGAAAAGTATGCGCATCGTCTTTTGCGGCACGCCCGAATTCGCCGTTCCCGCACTGCGGGCGCTGCTGGAGAACCCGGAATTTAGCGTGGAAGCTGTGGTGACGCAGCCGGACCGGCCGCGCGGGCGGGGGCAGCGCGTTTCGGCTTCCGCGGTGAAGGAAGCAGCGGCCGGAGCGGGTGCGCGGATTTATCAGCCGGAAAGCATGAAGTCGGACGCGGCGCTGGATTTTTTCGCGCAGATCAAGCCCGACGCGGTGGTGATCATCGCTTACGGGCAGATCATTCCCAGGCGCCTGCTGGAGATTCCGCGGCTGGGCTGGATGAACCTGCATGCTTCGCTGCTGCCCAAATACCGGGCGCGGCGCCCATCGCCTGGGCGATTATCAACGGCGAAAAGACGACCGGACTTACGACGATGCGGCTCGATCCGGGACTGGACACCGGGCCGATCCTTTTCCAGCGCGAAACGGAAATTGGCGCAGACGAGACGGCGCCGGAACTTGCCGGGCGCATGGCCGAATTGGGCGCGCCGCTGGTGACCGAATCGCTGGTTCGCTGGGAGCGCGGAGAGATTACGCCGATTGCGCAAGACCCCGGGCAAGCGAGCTATGCGCCGATTCTCACCAAGGAACACGGGCGGATCGACTGGGGGCGGACGGCCGGAGAGATTTATAACCGGATTCGCGGGCTGATGCCGTGGCCGGGCGCGTTCAGCACATTTCGGGGAAAGCTGTGCCACGTGTGGGGGCGGCCGAGCGAGTTGGCCGCCGGCGATGCTGGGGCAATCGTGGTGGAGGAGCCCGGGACTTTGGCCCTGGGGGATGCCGTGATCGAGGTGATTTGCGGCGCGGGCACACGGCTGCGGGTCGAGTCGGTGCAGATCGAAGGACGCAAGCGCGTGAGCGGGCGCGAATTTGCGAACGGCGCGCGGATCGAGAGCGGCGAGCGCTTCGGCGTTTAACGACCGCGAATTCACTGGAGTTATCGTTCCTACCGGAGTGCATCCTCACTAAACTCGAATCATGGCTATTTCCGCAGCGAGGAAGATTGCCTTCGACGTTTTGCGCCGCGTGGCGGCGGAGAACGCGTATGCGGCGGACCTGCTTTATGCGCAGCTCGCGGGAGGCGTAAAGAGAGCGGACGCATCGCTGGCGACGGAACTGACGCTGGGAGTGCTGCGGCGGCAGCGGCTGCTGGATTTTCTGCTGGAGCGATATCTGGAGCGGCGCAGCGAAGAGTTGGATATAGAAGTGCTTTTGGCGCTGCGACTGGGACTGTATCAGCTGCGCTACCTGGATCGGGTGCCGCAGCACGCGGCCATCAACGAAGCGGTGGAGATGGTGAAGCGGGCGCGGAAGAGCTCCGCGGCGGGAATGGTGAATGCGGTACTGCGGCGAGGGGCGGCGCAGGCGCGGATTGGCGAAGAAGAGCTCGACAGGCTGATATCCGAGCGGCTCGCAGGAGGAGCGTCGGACGCGGAGCGGCTGGGAATTGTGCACTCGCATCCCACGTGGCTAGTAGAGAGATGGCTGCGGCGGTTTGGCAAAGAGCGGACGACGGCGTTGCTGGAGGCGAACAACCGGCCGGCACCGTTGACATGCGCGGTGCTGGAGGAGGAAGCGAGCGAAAGCGTCGCGGAATCGCTGCGCAGATCGGGTCTGGACGTAACTCCCGGGCGATGGCTGCGAGGCGCGCTGCACGTATCGGGAGGCGATGCGGCTGCGAGCGAGGCTTATCGCGCCGGGGAGATCAATTTTCAGGATGAAGCGTCGCAAATGGTGGCACACCTGGTGGACACGAGGACTTCCCAGAGCATACTCGACCTGTGCGCGGCGCCAGGCGGCAAGACCATCCTTCTGGCGCACGCCGCCGGCGAGGGCGGGCGAGTGGTCGCGGCAGACTTGCGGGAGCATCGCTTGCGGGCCATGCGGGAGCAGTTGACGCGGACGCGCGCGACGAACGTTCGGCTCATGGCGCTGGATGCGACGCGGCCTTGGCCCTTCTCGCAACCATTCGATCGCATCCTGATCGACGCGCCGTGCTCCGGGACCGGGACGCTATCGCGCAATCCGGAGATCCGCTGGCGGCTGAAGCTCGAAGACTTAGAGAACGCCCATCGCAGCCAGACCGCGATGTTGAAGAATGCGCTGGGGGCTGCGGCTTCGTTCGGCAGCGGAGCCACCCGGGTGGTGTATTCGACGTGCTCGCTGGAGCCGGAGGAGAACGAACAGGTGGTCTCGGAGGCGTTATCGCAAACGGGGGATTGGCAGGTGACGTCGGGGCAAGCGGCGCTCCGGCCACATCTGCGGCGGGCGGAGGCGGCCGAGGAGCTTGTCGAGCTTTTCGGGGCCGAGGGATTCTTTCGCACCTTTCCGCCGGAGCAGGGGACCGACGGATTTTTCGCGGCGGTGATGGAGCGGCGGTGATGGAGCGAAGTTGGACGGCCCGGATGAGGGCTGCCCGCGCTTCGTTCTTCCGCCCGCACTTCATTGAGGTTGGGGTTTCGGCGTGTTAGCCTGAGTGGCTTCCTTATGATGGAGAAATGGCGAGAACGGCTGGAGCGGGTGTTGCGCTTCTCGCTGCTGGTTTTTGTGCTGGCCGCGGCGGGGTTCCTGAGCGCGGTGACCACGATCCGCATTGCGATTCGGGGGCGAATCGTCAGCATGCCTAGCGTCGTTGGCAAGATGGCGCCCGAAGCGGGGCGGATGCTGGGGGCGCGGGGGCTGCAATTGCGGGTCGCGGACCGCGTGTATAGCCCGCTTCCGGTAAACGCGGTGGTGCGGCAGAGTCCACCACCCGGCGAAGAGGTGAAGATCTCCCAGGACGCCCATGTGGTGTTGAGCCTGGGACCGCAAACGATAAAGATTCCGGCGCTGGAAGGCGAGACGATGCGCGCGGCGAGGATAGGCTTGCTGCAAGCGGGGCTGCAGCTTGGGGAGCTGACCACGATCTATCTGCCGGGGACGGAGCCGGATATTGTGCTGAAGCAGGATCCGCAGCCGGGAACAACGGCATCGACCCCGCACGTGGACTTGCTGGTATCGGCGGCGGACCGGCAGCCATTTTACGTAATGCCTAACGTGGTGGGCTTGGATCAGCAGGAGGCCAACCGGGCGCTGGCGGCGGCGGGACTACGAATCGGCAAGGTAAACCACATCGGACAGGCCGGGGCGCAAAAAGGCACGATTGTGGGACAAAATCCGCCGGGGGGCGACCGCATAGCCGCCGACGTAAGCGTGGAACTGGGCATCTCAGAGTGAATGGCGAGAAGGTTCAAACTGGCCTAGTACCAGCTGAAAACACGCCGAAAGCCACTACTCTCTATGATAGAATTTCGCCAGTGAGCGTGACGACTGCCGTTGAGGTCGCCCCATCTATTCTGGCCGCGGATTTCGCGTGTCTAGGAGAGGCCATAGGCGCCGTGGAACGCGGAGGCGCTACTCTGCTGCATGTCGATGTGATGGACGGCCACTTCGTTCCCAATATTTCGATTGGCATTCCGGTGGTCGCGTCGCTCCGCAAGGCAACCAAACTGCCGCTTGATGTGCATCTGATGATCGAAAACCCGGAGGAGTACATTGGCGAGTTCGCCAAAGCCGGGGCGGACATGATTTCGGTGCACCAAGAGGCCACGCCGCACCTGGACAGGGCGCTGGCGATGATCCGCGAGCACGGGTGCAAACCGGGGGCCGTGATCAACCCGGCGACGCCGGTGATGATGCTTTCCGAGGTGCTGGGAAAAGTGGACCACGTGCTGGTAATGTCTGTAAATCCTGGATTCGGCGGCCAGGCGTTCATTCCCGAGGCGACCGGGAAAATAAAGGAGTTGCAGGAGATTCGGAGCCGGAATCATTATAATTACCGAATTGAAGTGGATGGGGGGATTGGACCCGAAAACGTGGCTGAGGTGGTGCGGGCCGGGGCGCAGATTTTGGTTGCGGGCACTTCGATCTTCCACAAGGCCGATCCAGCGGCAGCGGTGCGTGAACTGGGACAGTTAGCCAACGCGGCTTTGGCGCAAAAAGCGAGAAAGGCTGTTTAGGGCGAAATGCGGGTGAGGAAATACAACTGGCTGACGGCGTTGGCCGCGATCCTGATCTTTGTTGGTTGGGAGGCGCCCAAAGTGGCCGCGTCTCAGGTGGGCGGCGCCACTAAGGCGTCCAGCAAGACAGCGGCGCCGCAGAAGGATTCGAAAAAGGGCCAGGATGAGCAGAACGCCGCCGACTCGGCGGAGGCGGACAAGGTCCTATACCAGAGAGCGATGAACGACATAAAGCACGCGCGCTACGACACGGCGCGGCTGAGCCTGGAGACGCTGATCAATACCTACCCCGACAGCGAATACCTGGCTAAAGCGAAATTGGCCATCGCGGATTCCTATTACGACGAGGGCGGGGCGACGGGGCTGACCCAGGCGGTATCGGTGTATCAGGATTTCATCACGTTTTTCCCCTTTCTCGAGGAAGCGTCCTACGCGCAGATGCAGATCGCCATGGCGCACTACCGGCGGATGGAGAAGTCCGACCGGGACCGCAGCGAAGCGCTGGAGGCGGAGGCCGCGTTCCAGACGTTCATCCAGAAATATCCCAACACGGAACTCACACCCAAAGCCGAGCAGCGCCTGCGCGAGGTGCAGGAGGTTCTGGCCGACGGCGATTTTCGCATTGCGACCTTCTATTACCTGCGGCGGGTGGACAAGGCGGCGGCTCCGCGGTTGATCGATCTGGTGAATCGTTATCCGCTGTATAGCGCAGCCGACCGCGCGAATTGGATGCTGGGCGCGATTTATGAGCGGAACGAGCACAACGATATGGCGGCGACGTACTACACGAGGCTGGTGAAGCAATATCCGTTGTCGCCGCTGGCCGCGGAAGCGAAAACAAAGCTGGCCAAGTTCGGCGACCCGGTACCGCAGCCGGATCAGACGGCGATGGCTCGGATGCAACAAGAGCAACGAACTCCCGGGACCGGCCCATGTTCCTGAAGCGGCCTACCGAGATTCTGAAGTCCGGTCCTAACGTAAGCACGGCGGCAAGAGTGGGGATGCCTACGCTGACGCCGCAGTCGGACGATGCGACCGATACGCTTACGCCTGGAGCGGGACTGACGGTGGTGGCTTCGGGCGGTGCTTCCACTGGGAGTACGGGCGGAAGCGGGACCTACGTCCAGACGGTGACGCCGGCGGGATCCGGGGTGGGCGATCCTGCGGTGCCGCAACCGCCAAACGCCGCTGCGGGCAACCCGGCGACCGCGGCAGGGGCGAGCGACGCGGCTGCGGGTGCTTCGAGTCAGGGCAGCCAGGCCACGGCAACGCCGGAGGCTGGACAGCCTGCACAGGGCGCGAGCGGCGACACGCCGGCACAGTCAAGCCAGGCGGCGAATACGGGCGAATCGTCCAGCAACAAGAAGAAGAAAAAGAGCAAGAAGCCGAGCCCGGTTCAAGCACAACCTCAGACGCAACCGCAGGCTCCGGCGCAGCCGCAGAACCAGGCCGCTCCCCAGAGCCAGCCGCAGTAAGCCCCTAAAATTCGCGAAACGAACGAGGTTACGCTCCGGCACACTTGCGCTCAAAGCTCGTTGACTCGCTTCAACCCCGATGCTCCAATAATCCAAGCCGATAATGAGGGCGGTGGCAGAGACCGCCATCGGTACACGTGCCGCACGAAGGAGCACCCGGTGTCGCGCATACTCGTGGCCGACGACAACAGTAATATCCAGAAAATGGTCGCGTTGGCCCTGAAGGACGAAGGGATCGACGTCGTGGCCGTGGGGAATGGCGATGCAGCCATGCGGAAGATTCCGGACCTGCGTCCGGATCTGGTGCTGGCGGACATCTTCATGCCCGTGCGCAACGGGTACGAAGTGTGCGAGTTCGTCAAGAACGATTCGCGTTACATGAACACGCCGGTGGTGCTGCTGGTAGGCGCGTTCGACCCGCTGGATGAAGACGAGACGCAGCGAGTGCGCGCGGACGGCGTGCTGAAGAAGCCGTTCGTTCCGCCGGATCCTTTGATCAACATGGTCAAGGCGCTGCTGGCCAAGTCCAACGGGCAAAATGCCGCAGCGGTGGTGGCTCCACCGCCGGCCCAGCCGGCGTTCGAGCCGCGAGCCACAGTGGCGATCCCGCAACCATCTCCCGTTCGGGAGGCCGTCGCGCCCCCGAGGATATCCCCCGAGCAGATTGAAAAGCCCAAACCTGCAACCGCGCCGAGTTACGTGGCTGAAGCAGCCGCATCAGACGAGGCCGAAGAAGTGACCACGGCGGTGCGCGATCCGAATCTAGGCGAGCCGTTCTGGGCCGCTCCGGAGGAACCGGCAGAGGAAGCGCAGGCCGAGCAGGAGTCTGGCGCCCAACCCGAGGAGATGCTGGACATGCATTCCTTCGGCAAGGACGAAGAACGAAGCGATACCGGACGTTTTCGGCCCGATACAACCATGTTCGAGAATGCCGCATTGGATGACGCTCCCGCGGAGAAGAAAAAGAAGACGCGAGAAGTTCCGAAAGTCGATGCGGTGGAAATATCTTCGGCCCCATCGAAGGGCGTGGAAGCGGATCTGAACGCAGGCGAGCCAGTGGAAGCAGCCTCCGAAGAGGTTACGCCAGCGCCAGCGCCCGCGGCAGAGGAGATTCCGGTCGAGCCTTTCAAGTTCGATCCGGCGCTGACGTTTTCAGCCTCCACAGAGACGGCGGAAGAGCCGCAGGAGTCGATGCTCCTACCCGAACTGCTGCCGGCGCCGAGCGAGCCAGCACCCGCGGCGGAGGCCCATGATCTTCATATGGAGCCGGCCTCGTTGGAAGCGCCGGTGAGCGAGCATGCGGCAAGCCTTTCCTGGCCCACGCTAGACGATCCGCTTGAAGCGATACCTGCCGCGCCAGCGATTCCCGCGCCGGCAATCTCCGCGCCAGCGGTTCCCGTTGAGGCGCACGCCAGCTTCGAGCTCAAGGAGATGAGCTTGGCGCCGCTACCCGATCAGGAGGCTGTGATCAAGGCGGCGACGGAAGCCGCGCGAACAGCGTTTTCGGAGTTGAAGACTTTCGCGGGCGTGATCCCGCCCATCGAGGATGCAGGCGTGGCGACCCAAGAGTTGGCGAGCCATCCCGCGGGGCACGCAGTAAACGGGCAGACCGCTCAAGATATGCTTCAGGTTGGTCCGGCTGGGCTGGGGCATACGGAAGCGCCAAAAGCGACGCCAGAGATGATCGACGCGGTGGTTAACAAACTGCTTGAGCGCATGCAGCCGCAGATCATGGAAGTGGTGAATCGCGAAGTCCTGCGGCCGGCAATCGAGGCGATCGTTCGGCGCGAGATCGAAAAGAACTAAGGCTCCTCCGCTTCAGAAGGCGCGCAAATCATCTCCCGAATATCGAAGGTCCCGGGCTGGCAGCGGGCCGGTTTGAATTTTGGCCGCTTGTGTCACGTTCGGGAAAATCCAAACTAACCACTAAGCTTTTTACTTGCGACGCGCGGAGCGGATTTGACCGCTCCAGCGGCGCTCCTTATAGTAGTTTGTTCGCCCATTGGGCGAGCATCGCGCCAGCATCGTTTGAGCATCGGGCGAGTCCGGCACTGGCCGGAAGACGAGACACAACGTGCCGGAAAATCATCCACAAGACGATTCAGCACACGCGCCGAGAGACGGGACGGAGTTCCCCAAGGTTTACGAGCCGCAGCTGATCGAGCCGCGCTGGGCAGAGACCTGGGTGGAGCAGGGACTGTTCCAGGCCGATGCGCACGGATCGGGCGAAACGTTCTCCATTGTGATCCCACCGCCGAACGTAACCGGATACATACACATCGGGCACATGCTGGAGCACACGCAGATCGACGTGCTGACACGCTGGCACCGCATGCGCGGCGAGCACACACTGTGGCTGCCGGGGATGGATCATGCCGGAATCTCGACGCAGGTGGTGGTGGAGCGCGAACTGGCCAAGCAGGGGCTGACGCGCAAAGCGCTGGGGCGGGAAGAGTTCGAGCGGCGGGTGTGGGAATGGAAGGCGCACAGCGGCGGGACGATTAAAAAACAGATGATCCGGCTGGGCGATTCGTGCGACTGGTCGCGGGAAAAGTTCACGCTCGATCCATCGCTGTATCGGGCGGTTCTGGAAGCATTTCTGCGGCTCTACCACGAAGGGCTGATTTACCGGGGCCGGTACATCGTGAATTGGTGTCCACGCTGCCAAACGGCGCTGAGCGATCTGGAGACGGTGCACGAGGAGCGCAAAGGGCACCTGTGGCACATTCGCTATCCGGTGGTGGGTTCGAACGAGTCGCTAGTGGTGGCGACAACGCGGCCGGAGACGATGCTAGGGGACACGTCTGTCGCGGTGCATCCGGAAGACGAGCGCTACCGGCATCTGGTGGGCAAGAAGGTTTTGCTGCCGCTGATGAACCGCGAAATTCCCATCATCGCCGACGCTTATGTGGATCGCGAATTCGGCACCGGGGCGGTGAAAGTAACTCCGGCGCACGATCCTAACGATTTCGAAATGGGGCGCCGGCATAAGCTTCCGCAAATCGACGTGATGACCGAGGACGGGAAGATGAGCGCCGCAGCGGGGCCGTACGCGGGGCTGGATCGGTTCGACGCACGCAGCCGCGTGGTGGCCGATCTGGAAGCGCAGGGACTGCTCGTCAAAGTGGACGATCATGCGCTCTCGGTGGGGGTGTGCGATCGATGCAAAACCGTGGTCGAGCCGCGCGTGTCGACACAATGGTTTTGCAAGATGCGGCCGTTGGCTGATGCTGGGTTGGCAGCGGTGGAGCAAGGCCTGATCAAGATTGCGCCCGACAACCAGCGCAAGATTTTCACCGACTGGCTGACAAATATTCGCGATTGGTGCATCTCGCGCCAACTTTGGTGGGGACACCGCATTCCGATCTGGCACTGCCCTTGCGGCGGCATCACGCCGGCGCGAGATTCGCGAGTGGCCATCGTTGGAGGACGCGCGGTGCCCGCCAGCCCTCCCGAAAAATGCGCGAAATGCGGCGGCGGGAAGCTGGAGCAAGATCCGGACGTGCTGGACACATGGTTCAGCTCGGGGCTTTGGCCGCTTTCCACATTGGGCTGGCCCGACGATACGCCGGACATGCGAGCGTTTTATCCCACGACGCTGTTGATCAGCGGCTACGACATTCTCTTTTTCTGGGATGCACGGATGGTGATGCTCTGCTTGCATCTCGCTCCTGGGAAAACGCCGCTGGAGCGGATTCCCTTTCGCACGCTTTACCTGCACTCGCTGGTTCGCGACGCGCAGGGACAAAAGATGTCCAAGATGCGCGGGAACGTGGTGGACCCGCTGGAATGGATGGAAAAGCACGGGACCGACGCACTGCGCTTTACCCTGGCCGTCAAAGCGGCGCCCGGAACGGATATCGCGCTGAGCGAAGAGGCCGTAGACGGGTCCCGAGCCTTCGCGAACAAGATCTGGAACGCTACGCGATTCGTATTTGTGAATCTGGAGAAATTCCAATCGGCCACGGGAATGAGCATCGAGGAGCTGGCGGCGCCGGAAATTCGCGAGGCCGCGCCGTATCCCGTCGGGAACGAGGTGAGCCTCCCGGACCGATGGATTTTTTCGCGGCTGGCGGAAACTATCGCTACGGTAGACGATGCGCTCGAAACTTTCCGCTTTCACGAAGCGGCGCAGGAGGTCTACCACTTCTTCTGGGGCGACCTTTGCGACTGGTACATCGAGTGGATCAAGCCGGCGATTGCGGACACGGATCGAAATGTTGCCGTGCCGGCGTGGCGCAATCTATTTGCAACGCTGGAGGCGGCGCTGCGGCTACTGCATCCGTTTATGCCCTTCCTGACCGAGGAGTTGTGGCATCGGCTGCCGCAGCACTCGCCGGAAAAAGACAAAAACGCGCGATCAATCGCTCTGCAGCCGTTCCCGCGACCCGCGCCGCAATGGGTGGATCCCGATGCGGATCAGGACGTCAAGCTGCTCCAAGAGGTAATCGTGGCGGCACGCAATATCCGCGCGGAGCTGAAACTCGATCCTAAGCGGCGGGTGGCCGTGGACTTCAAGGCGGCGAATCCGGAAATTCGCGAAGTGCTGGAGGAAAATCGCGGGTTGGTGCTGCGCCTCGGGATGCTCTCGGATTTGCGATTTTCCGAGGCCAAGCTGGAGCCGACGGCAGGGCCGGTGCGTTCGTCGCCGCAATTCGAGCTGCAAATCGCGTACGGCCAGACGGTGGACCTCGGCGCGGAACTTGCCCGGCTGCGCAAGGAGAAAGAACGCCTGGCGCGCGACTTGGATTCGAAGCAGAGCCGGCTGGCGGATGAGAGTTTTCGCAGCCGGGCGCCGGCGGAGGTGGTTCGGCAGCTGGAAACAACATTCGCGGAGCGCCAAACCGAGTTCGCCAAGCTCACGGAACGCCTGACGCAACTGGAAAAGCGAGCGGACACTTCGGCAGGCGGCTAGTCTTTTTTTGATCCCATGCCAGCGCGGAAAAGTTCTGCGACAACCGACAAGCCCGGGAGCACGGACCGCCGCATCGACGCGCTGCTTACGCTGCTTTCGGAAAATCCCCTGATCGTGATCAGCGGCGAAAAGATCGCGCGGCAAATCGGCGTGAGCCGCTCGGCGGTGTGGCAATGGACGCAGCGGCTGCGGGCGCTGGGTGTGCGCGTGAAAGGCCATCCGCGGACGGGATACCGGATCGAGCGCGTGCCCGACGTGCTGTCGCCGAGCTTGCTGCGACGGCGGTTGCGAGGCACGCCATTCGGCAAGCGCGTTTATCACTACTTCAAAACAGCATCGACCAACAGCATCGGCTTGGACCTGGGGCACTCCGGCGAGCCGCACGGGACGCTGATCATCGCGGAAGAGCAGAGCGGCGGACGAGGGCGGTCCGGACGGACGTGGCATTCCGAGAAGACCAGCGGAATTTACATGAGCGTGCTGCTGCGCCCGCCGGTCTCGCCGATTGTCGCTCCGGTGATCACGATGGTTGCCGGCCTCGCGGTGAGAGATGCGGTGGAAGAAGAGACGGGGATTGCCGCGGATATGCGCTGGCCGAACGACCTGCTGGCGGGCGGAAAAAAATTCTGCGGGATTTTGACGGAAATGTACGCGGAACCGAGCCAAGTGCGCTTTGTGATCGTGGGCATCGGGATCAACGTGAACCACGCGGCGATGCCCGCGGACCTAGCGCGAATTGGCACTTCGCTGCGCATGGCGGGGGGCAAGACGGTATCGCGGATGCAATTGGTGGTGCGGTTGCTGCGCCACCTGAACAGCTACTACAATCAATTTCTATCCGAGGGCGCACAGCCGATTCTGGCGCGGTTTGCCGAGGTGTCTACGTATGCGCGCGGCAAGCGCGTGCGGATCACCACGGGAACCGAATCATACGTGGGGACGACGGATGGCCTGGAGCCGAACGGCCTGCTGCGCGTACGCCGCGACGATGGGAAGAACTCGGTGGTGATCTCCGGCGATGTTTCCGAGGCGAATTGATGCTGCTTGCGGTTGACGTGGGCAATACCAACACGGTGCTAGGAGTCTTTCGCGGCGCCGAGCTGATCGCCAATTGGCGGCTGACCACGGCGCGGGATCAGACCGTGGACGAGTACGGTATTCTGACGCGCGATCTTTTTACCATCGCGAATCTCGATCCTCACGAAATTCGCGGCGTGATCATCAGTTCGGTGGTGCCGCCGCTGAACTCCACGCTGGCGGGCATGGCCGAACAGTACTTTCACACCAAGGCGCTCTTCGTCGAGCCCGGCATCCGCACGGGAATGCCGGTGCACTACGATAATCCGCAAGAGGTGGGCGCGGACCGGATCGTCAACAGCATCGCGGCGTTCGCCAAGTACGGCGGGCCGTGCATCGTGGTGGATTTTGGGACGGCGATTAACTTCGACGTGGTTTCCGAACACGGCGAATACCTCGGCGGGGCGCTGGCGCCGGGGATCGGGATTTCCGCCGAGGCGCTCTTTTCGCGGGCGGCGAGGCTCTGGCGCGTGGAGATTCGCGATCCGGGCAAAATTATCGGGACGAATACGGCGCAATCAATGCAGGCGGGACTTTTCTATGGCTTCACGGACCTGGTGGACGGAATTCTGGAGCGCATCAAAGCGGTGCTGGGAAAAGAGAGCCGCGTGATCGCCACGGGCGGACAGGCGTCGCTCATCGCGCAGGCTTCGCGGCACATTCAGGTGGTGGACGCATTTCTCACGCTGGAAGGGCTGCGGCTGATCTGGGAGCGGAATCTGCCTTCACGGCAAGCGGCGGAAGCGCCCGGTAAAATCGCGGCCGGCGGCGCGGCGCGCGCCGGCGCGAAATCGCCGCGCAAGCGGCAGGCGTGAGACGGCATGGAGCCTTTCAACTACTTCAATTACTTCACGGAGATCGAAGAATATTTTTGGCGCAAGCGGGGCGCGCATCTGCTGGTTTCGCCGCTGGATTGGGCGATCGTGGAAACCTGGCAGCGAGCGGGAATTCCGTTGGAGGCGGTGCTGCGCGGGATCGACAGCGCGTTCGAGAGCTACGAGCGCTCGCGGCGCGGGGCGGGAAGGCCGCTGAAGAGCCTGGCCTATTGCGTGGATGCGGTGCTTGATGCCGCGATAGAGAAACAGGAGAGTTCGGCAGGCAGCGGTCCCGAGCCAAAACGAAAAGAGAAGAAGGCGGAGCCATTTTCGCGCGAGGAACTGCGCGGTTTCATGCTTGGCAATATCGAGAAGCTAGAACAGGCGGCGGGGCGGCTGCGTTCGTCGGACGCCGACCTGGCGCGGCGAATCGCGCAAGCGCATGCGAGCCTGAAGGAACTGCTGCCGGTGATGGATTCGCTGGGCGAGGTCGATCTGGAGGATCTGGAACGGCGCTTGAGCGCGATCGAGGAAAAGCTCACGGCGGCGCTGGTGGCCGCGGCGGACGAGAAGATGCTGGTGGAGATACATGTCGACCTGGACCGGCAACTGGCGCCGTATCGGCGGCGCATGTCGGCGGAGCAATTAGGGCAATTGGAAAGGCAGTACACGCAGAAGCGCCTGGTGGAGCGATTCGGCCTGCCGCGGCTCAGCCTCTTCTATCTAAACTGACCGGATATCTGAACTGATCGGAGTTTCATGCCTGATGCGATAGATGTACGGATCGAAAAGCTGGTGTATGGCGGCGAAGGTCTGGCGCACCATGAAGGCCACACCGTGTTTGCTCCCTTTGTGCTGCCGGATGAGAACGTATCCATCGAGCCGCTGGAAAAGCGGAAGAAGTTCATTCGCGGGAGGGTGGCGCAGATCAAGACGCCTTCGGCGGATCGAGCGACGGCGCCTTGTCCCTACTTCGGCGTGTGCGGCGGATGCAATTATCAGCACATTCCCTACGAATTACAGCTGCGCTACAAAGCCGAGATTCTGCGCGAAACGCTGGCGCGGCTGGGACGCGTGCGCTGGGACGGACCGATCGTGCCGCACGCGTCACCACCCTTCGCGTACCGGAATCGAGTGCAATGGAAGATCGCGGCTGACGCGCGCGGAGTGCGCGACATTGGCTACTTCCAGGCGGGTTCGCAAAAGCTATGCGCCATCCGGCAATGCCCCATCGCGTCGCCGAAACTGAATGAGACGCTGGGGGCCATCGTAAACTTGCTGGAAGCGGGAAAACTGGCGCCAGGATTGCGCGAGATCGAGGCATTCGCCGATCAGGACGACGACCGGTTGCTTTTGAATCTCGCCGTCGAGGATGCGAAGGACGCTTCGCCCCAGATGGCGGCGCTATTCCGATCGACCCTGCCGGCGGTGGATTCGCTTCTGATACACGATCAGCGAACCGACAACTTTGAGCTTTTCGGGCCGGGGTACATCAACTATCGCGCGGCCGGCCACAGCTATCGCATCGGGCATCTTTCGTTTTTCCAGGTGAACCGGTTCGTTCTGGATGAGCTGGTGGGCATGGTAATCGGCGAGGGGCGAGGGCGGCTGGCGCTGGATTTATTTGCCGGCGTGGGGCTTTTCAGCGTGCCGCTGGCCAATCGCTTCGAGCGCGTGATTGCCGTGGAGTCCAATGAGGCGGCGGCCCGCGACCTGGAAGCAAACCTTCAGGCGAGCGGCGCAGCCTCGCCGAATTTGCGGCATATGACGGTAGAAGCGTTTCTTGAACAATGGCGAGACCGGCCCGATCTCGTGGTGCTGGACCCACCGCGAACGGGCGTGGCCGCGCGGGCGCTGGGACGCTTGGTGAAGATCGGCCCGGAAGAGATTGTTTATCTCTCGTGCGACCCTGCGACACTGGCGCGCGACCTGGCGGCAATCGCCGGGGACGAGCAAAATCCGCGGGATTATCGGATCAGTGAAGTTCATCTTGTGGATATTTTCCCTCAGACCTATCATATCGAGGCATTGGTGCGACTTAAGCGTCGCGCATGAAGCTTCCCGCCCTTCCGATCGCGATCTTCGTTGCCGCAGGAGTTCTGGCGGCGTCTCCGATTGCTGCTCACGATAGGCATAGCCTTGCTCTGTTTCTTGGCATTGCTGCGTGCTGTTTGGCCGCGGGTTTCGGGCTCTTGGGGCTGCGCCGCGCGAAACTGGCTTGGGCGTTGAGCCTGCTGACGTGGTTTTCCCTTGCCGCAGCCGCCGCGCAAATCGAGCGGATGGCCGTCCCGTCGAATGAAGTGACCCGCCTGGCGGGCAGCGGGCAATTGGACCTCGACGGGCCGCTGCGCTGGCGCGGAATTCTGCGCGAAGATCCTTTGCGGCTGCCGTGGGGAATGCGCTACGACATCGGTTTGGAGCAGGTGCAGACGGCAGGCGAGTGGCGAGCGGTGCAGGGCGGCTTGCGGGCCACATACTACTTCGAGCAACGCGGCGGCGGAAATCCTGCGCCGGTTCGCGCGGGCCAACGCGTGGAAATTCTGGCGCGGGCGAGGCCGGTGCGAAATTTTGGGGATCCCGGGGCTTTCGATTATCGCGGGGCCCTGGAACAGCAAGGGATCAACCTGACGGCAACTCTGCGCAATCCTGCGCTGATGCAAAAAGTGCCGGGTGCTGCGCCGGAGGTGACGCATTATCCGGCACGGTTGCGTGGCCGCTTGTTGAACGACCTGGACGACATGCTGCGGCCGGCCGAAGACCGGACGGCGATTGCGCGAGCGATGCTGCTGGGGGATCGCAGCTTTCTCGATTCGCAGGGGGCCGAATCTTTCAGAGAAACGGGAGCGTTCCACATTCTGGTGCTCGCGGGTTTGCACGTGGGCGTGCTTGCGGCGCTCTTCTTCTGGGCGGGGAAAAAGCTGCGATTGCCAATCGCCGCGAGAGCCATGCTGACGATTGCAGCCCTCGGCTTCTACCTGACGATTATCGAGGATCGGCCGCCCATCATGCGGGCGGCATTGATGGCGACGATCTACCTGCTGGGGCGGATGCTTTACCGGCGCATGGCGCTGCTCAACGCCGTGAGCCTGGCGGCGGTGGTGATACTTCTGTTCCGGCCCTCGGAGCTTGCTCAAGCGAGCTTTCAGCTCTCGTTTCTGGCGGCGGCGATCCTTGCCGGAATCGCTGCACCGCTGCTGGAGCGGACAGCGGAGCCCTATCATCGCGCGCTCGAGCACCTTGGCGACGTTACCCGCGACGGCGGCTACGAGCCGAAGGCGGCGGAATTGCGCCTCGACCTGCGCGCTGTGTCCGCTTGGCTGCGGTCGCGGTTACCTGCAAAAGTTGGGGGATACTGCGACCACGTTGTGGCGCTTCCGTGCCGCGTGGGATTGCGGCTGTGGGAACTGGCCGTGCTCTCCACCATCCTGCAGATCGGCATGCTTCCGCTGATGGCGCGGGATTTCAATCGAGTCTCTTTCATCGCGCCGATAGCGAACATTCCTGCCGTGCTGCTGACCGGGATCATCGTGCCGCTCGGGTTTGCGGCGCTGGCGGTGGGCGCGGTATGGAAAGGCTGCGGACTTCTGCTGGGACGCGGGCTCGGTTTCCTGATCGGCATTCTGGCGGCGTCGATCCATTGGTTCGCGCAGCTGCCTTCAGCTTCGGTGCGTGTTCCTTCACCGCCAACGGCTCTGCTGGCCGGATTTTTCATTGCGGCAATCGCCGTCTCGGCCGCGATTCTGACCAGCAGGAAATGGGCGTGGCGGGCGGGATTCGGCGTGGTGCTCGGATTGGCAGCGCTGATGGTGATCTACCCGTTTCCTGCGCGATTTCATAAGGGGCGGCTGGAAGCGACCGTTTTGGACGTGGGGCAGGGCGATTCGATTTTTCTCTCTTTCCCCGACGGAAGGACCATGCTGGTGGATGCCGGAGGGCTTCCCGGCGCGACCTACGTCAGAGGCATGCGAGCGGGGCTCGACGTGGGAGAGGACGTGGTGTCGCCGTTCCTCTGGAGCCGCGGCCTGAAGCGCATCGATACGCTGGTGGTGACGCATGGGCACGAAGACCATCTGGGGGGCATGCCGGCGGTGCTGCGGAATTTTCGGGTGGGCGAGTTGTGGGTGGGCCGCGACGAGGATACGGCCGGTTTTCAGAAGCTGATTGCGGAAGCCCGGCGGAGAAAGGTTCCTATAGTTCATCGGCTCCGAGGCGAGAATTTCGAGTGGGCGGGCGTGCGCGTGAGCGTGCTTTGGCCGGATTCGAGCGATCCGGCGCGGGCGCGCAACGACGACTCGGTGGTGTTGCGGCTTGAGGACGGCAAAGATTCATTTTTGCTGACGGGGGACATCGAGCGTCCCGTGGAGCGGGGCATCTTGGCGGATGGCGACGCGCTCGGCTCCGACTTTCTGAAGGTGCCGCACCACGGCGCAAAAACGTCAAGCACACAGCCTTTTCTGGATGCGGTGCGCCCCTCGATTGCAGCCATCTCCGTGGGCGAAGCCAACCCGTTTGGCCATCCCAACCCGGAGGTTGTACAGCGAATCCTATCGGAAGGAACGCGCTTGTTTCGAACCGACCGGGACGGCGCTATAACGGTTAGCACCGACGGGCAATCGGTCAATGTTCACTCCTTCCTGAATTGCGCGACTCCTTGCTCGGAGCTCTCGTCGTTAGCAACTTCACCACAGGCAACTTCACCGGAGGCAACTTCACCAGAACTGGAACCGGCCTTTTAGCTTCGCGAATCTAATGATCGGGCGTAATTATCGCGCGAGAACACTATCTCGAGACCCTTGTTGCTGCAATATAGGGCAGCTACTATAATCGGTTCAAGGGTCCATGAATTCGATTCAGCCGGTTTCTCCAACCAACGCGGAAATTGACGAAGAATCCAGGCGTGTTCGCCGCCTGCGCATCGTCGTCAATCTTTCACTCAGCCTGATCGCGCAGGGCGACCTGCCTTACGAGGAAGCCCAGGAGATTGCAGCCGCGGCGCGGAGGCTGGCGGAACAGCTTTTTCCGGGCAAAGGGGAGGTCTACGATTTGCTTTACCGGCCGAAATTCCGCCGTTTGATCAACGAAGTTTACCGCCTGCAATAATTTCCAATTTTGCCTATCGGCGCCAGGTGGCCAGCGCCGCCAGCACCGCGATCAGGAGCGCAGCGCCGATGGTGGCCTGATATTCACGGTTGCGCACATATTGGGCGAAGGAGAATCGATTGCCGTTGAGAGAGGGTTCGACGCCAAATTTTGGCCAGAAGCGCGGCACGGTCGTGGCGTAATCGTCGAAGGTCTTCCCATACTGCTCGCGAAGCTCCCATTCTTCACGCCGCATGGCCTGGGCATAGAAGACGCCGAAATAGAGGGCCAGAAGAACCGTCACCGGCACCGACCAACTGGCCACGGCAAAGCCGGCAGCGAGGAACGCGCTGCCGAAATACAGAGGATTTCTGGTACGGGCATAAGGGCCGGTATGCGCAAGCGCCTCGCGTTTGCGCAAATGGCCCGCGGCTGCGGCACGAATCAGCAGGCCTAAAACGATGAGAGCGGAGCCGATGAGAATCGAACGGAACGTAGGCCGCGCGAGCCAAAGGCACAGCGCTGCCAGGGGATACCCAATTGGCGCACGCCAGCGCGCCCAAGCCGGCCCCGGGGTTTTGGGTTCAGGCATGAGAGGGCGCTCGGAGCCGCGCCAGAAGGTCGCGCGTGGAATGTTGTTTAGGATCGCCAACGATGGCGATGTGAATGCCTAGGAGTCGGGCGGTTTCGCGCTCGGGTACGGTATCGGCTGTGTAGTCCGTTCCTTTGGCATGTACGTCCGGGCGCAGCGTGGAAAGCAGACGCGTTACATCAGACTCTTCGAATACGACCACATAGTTGACCGCGGCAAGGCCGGCGACGAGGCGGGCGCGCGCATCGGCGGTAAGAACCGGGCGACCCTCGCCTTTCAGCACACGCAAGCTCTGGTCCGCATTCACGGCGACTACCAGGACGTCTCCCTCTCGCCGAGCACCTTCGAGATACCTAGTGTGGCCCACATGCAAGACATCAAAGCAGCCATTAGCCAGCACAATCCGCTCGCCGCGATTTTTGTGCTCGCTGACCTGAGGGGCCAGCCGATCGAGCGGCAAAATTTTATTTCGCGTGTCCATCTCCTCGCTGTTCCTACCTTGCTGCCGTATCGGACCGGATGGCGGCGATCAGTTCCTCGCGGGTAACGGTTGCCGTACCGCGCTTCATGACCACCAGGCCTCCCGCGTAGTTCGCAATCCGAGCGGCCTGAAGGACCGTCGCGCCCGCGGCCAAGGCCAGAGTGAAGGCGGCGATCACCGTATCTCCGGCGCCGGTCACATCGACGGCCTGATCGCTGCCATAGACGTCGAGCGGCTGCGGCGCGCGGCGGCGCTCGAAAACGGTCATGCCGTGCCGGCCGCGGGTGACGACCAACGCGTTCAGATTCAACCGGGCCATGGTTCGGCGAGCGGAATCTTCAAGTTTAGATGCATCTCCACCGATGCGCACGTTGTGCGCGGCCTCCATCTCCGCTTCATTGGGCGTGGCGGCGGTGAGATCGAGGTGGGCGTAGTCGTGAAGGCGATAGCGGGAGTCGAGCGTCGCTGGATGCGCCCAGGCTTTGCGGCCGCGAATGGCGACGGCGATCTCGGGAGTGGCCGAGCCGTAGCCGTAGTCGGAAACTAGAACCGCGGAAACTTGGGCAAGGCGTTCGCGAGCTTTGCGCGCCAGCGCGTCACTTATGCCGGAGGGGAGCCCATCCGGCTCGCGATCCACACGCAATACCTGCTGCTGAACGGTATGCGGCCAGCCGGCGAGAAAGCGGGTTTTTGCGGGAGTGGTCCAGCCGCGCGCGCGGACCAGTCCGGAGACGTCGACTTTCTTTTTTCGGAAATAGTCCGCCAGCGTCTGGCCCGCGGCGTCGTCGCCCAGAGTGGCGATGGGAAAAACGCGCGCGCCAAGCGCAACCAGGTTATTCACGGCATTGGCGCCGCCGCCGGGCAGAGTGAGCATTTCACGGCGTCTGAGTATGAGGACGGGCGCTTCGCGCGAAACTCGGGAGATTTCGCCGAAGATGAATTCATCGGCCACGAAATCGGCCAGAACCAGAATGCTTTGTTGGGAGAACCGCTCGACGATCTCGATCAAGTGCTTCGAGTCCGGGCGCTGGGAACCACGGCGCTCCGAATCGGGGCGCTTCGAGTCCGCGCTGTGCGGGCTCACGAGTGTTCCTCGAGGATGGCATCCACGGCTTCGGACAGATCCTCGGCAACCAGATCGGGCTGGCGCGGCCACTCCAGGCGATGCAAATCATACTCGCCACGGCCGTAGCCCGTGAGGACCAAGACGCCGCGGCCGCCCACACCGTGCGCCAGCTCGACATCGGCGTAACGGTCTCCGACGACGAAGGAACGATCCAGGCGCAAAGCGTGCTCCTGCGCGGCCTGTTTGAGCAGGCCCGGCAAGGGCTTGCGGCAGGTGCAATCGTCCGCCTTGGTATGCGCGCAGTAATAATAGGCGTCCACGCGAGCCCCCGCGGCGGACAACTCGTGATCGATGCGCGCGTGGACCTGCGCGACAAGGGATTCGGGAAAAATGCGACGCGAAATACCGGACTGATTGGTGACCACGATCACCGGAAATCCCGCCCGATTGAGCCTGCCAATAGCAGGCGCCGCGAACGGAAAGACGTGCAGGCGGCTGATATGATTGAGATAGCCCACCTCTTCACAAATTGTTCCGTCGCGATCGAGAAAAACCGCGGGTCGCAGCGCTTTGGTTTCAGGCAAGACCTTTGCTCCAGGTGGGGCTTTTCAGGCGCTCGCCGAAGGCCAAGGAAGAGCGCGCCGCTTCAAAGACGCGGTCAACGGAGATGCGGGTCATGCAGCGATGGTCGATGGGGCACTTTCGGAGGAAGCAGGGGCTGCAATCGACTTGCTCGCGAATCAGAGTGAGTTGCGGGGTCAAGGGCCGAGTGCCTTGGGGATCGGTGGGGCCGAAGATCGCGATTGTGGGAACTCCCACGGCGCCGGCGACGTGCATGGCTCCTGAATCGTTGCCAATAAAAAGTCCGCAGGAGGAGAGCAAGGCCGGAAGTTCGCCGATTTGGGTCGCACCGACCAGATTGAAGGCGCGCCGCTGCATGGCGCCGAGGATGCGATCCGCCATCCCACTCTCTTGAGCCGCGCCGAAAAGTATCACGTCGGCATCGTAGGAGGCAATCAGACGATCCGCAAGCGCCGCGTAGCGTTCCGGATCCCAGCACTTCGCCGATCCGTAGGCGGCGCCTGCCGCAAAGGCGATGCGAAGAGAGTTCTTGCGCACGCCGGAGGCCAGCAAACGCTGGAGCGCCTTCTCGCGGTCTTGCTGCCCGACCGTGATGCTGATTTCGTCGATCAAGGGGAGGCGGTTGATCCATTGGGCTCGGCGGAGCAGTTCGAGATAGTCGTAGACTTCGTGATCGGGCGTCTCGCCCTTTGCCGGAACCGGTATCGCTTGGGTGAGAAACCAGCTTCGGCCATAGCGCGCGTAGCCGATGCGCTGGGGAATACGGGCGCGCCAGGCGATCCAGGCGGCGTCGAAGGCGTTCTGGAAAAGCAGGGCCACATCGAATTTCTCGCGGCGCAAGGTGGCGGCGAGCTTCTCGCGTCCCCAGAAGCCCCTGTGGGCGATTTTGTTGTCGTAGATGAGAATGCGATCGGCATAACCCTGGTCGCGGTATAAGTCCGCCACCCAAGAACGGGCGAGGATGACGATTTCAGCCTGGGGCCAGCGGTCGCGGACCGCGCGGAGCGCGGGAATGCACATCACCGCGTCGCCCACCCAGTTCGTCGCGCGCACGAGAATTTTCATGCCTGGGTTACCGGCTGTTTCCGGCCAAGCGATGCCTGCACTGCTCGCCAGAAGCCTTCTTCGTCGTTGAGCACCATGCGGATCGAACATGCGTAAATCGGAAGCGCCGTACCGGCGGAATCGGGAAGATTGAAGCGATCCTTCTCCGTGCAAACGAGACAGTTGGCGCCGGCGGCGGAGGCTGCCCGGTTCAGATCACGTATCTCTTCCGCGGAGTAGCGATGATGATCGGCAAAGCTGCGGCTGCCCATGAGCGCAAATCCCCAATGCTTAAGATCGTCGAAAAATGCCCCCGGGTTGCCGATGCCGCAAAAGGCAAAAACTTTGAGTTGGCGGCGCTCGGGCTCCGATAACGTCGCGGCGGGCGTAGGCACGGGCACTACATCAGAGAACTGAGCTTGCGCGTAGAATATCGGCGCGTTCGTAAATCTTCGCACCAGCGTTTCGAGAGCTGGAGCGCAGTCGGTACGCGTGATCACCACGACATCCGCCCGAGCCAGCGCCGAACGCGGTTCACGCGAACGCCCGACCGGCAAGAGTCCGCCGCCAAAAGGGTTGGTGGAATCGAGCAGGATGATGTCCGCGTCGCGGTGAAGTTCGAGGTGCTGTAAGCCGTCATCCAGAATGAACCATTTTGCGCCATCTTTGGCCAGGGCGAGCCCGTTCTTATAGCGATTTTTGCCAATCCCAAACTGGGCGCGGCCATCGAGCCTTTGGCGCAACAAGGCGACTTCATCGGCATCCGAGCGCCCCGCAGGGCCGCCTTGCCGGAAACCGCCATAACCGCGCGTCAGGATGGCAGGCCGATTCCCTTCGGCGGAGAGGCGCTCCGCAATCCAAAGCACCATGGGAGTCTTGCCGGTGCCGCCGACCGTCAAATTGCCGACGCTTATTACGATGCCGGGAAGCCGCCTGTTGCGCAAGAGGCCCGACTGATAAAGCTTCGTTCGGACGCGTGTGGCGAGCGCATAAAGCAGTGCGAGCGGCTGCAACAGCGTTCGGGGAATCGTTGACCGCTTCACGAATTGGCTCGGCGAGCGTCGATTACGGCCGCGAGACGATCGAGAGTCGCCGCAGTGGCGCCGCGATTGCGCTCCACGATTTCGCGCGCCGCGAATCCCATCTGCACGCGACGGGGGGCATTCTCGAGCAACTCAGCCCAGGCGGCGGCAAGGTCGGCGGCCGAATCCACCTGAATCGCGGCGCCGGATTCGAGCAAAGCAGCGGCAATATCGCGAAAATTGTCCATGGAGCGGCCGAAGACGGGCGGCTTGGCGAATGCTGCGGGCTCGAGCGGGTTGTGTCCGCCGGAACCGGGGTTGAGCGAGCCGCCGATGAACACGGCGTCCGCAAGGCTATATACGGCGGCGAGTTCGCCGATCGTATCCAGCACGAGAACGCTCGCGTTGGCCAGCGATCCTGCCGAAGTGCCGTCGAGCGAAACATCGCTTCGGCGGATTGCCCGCCAGCCCGATTGCGTGACCAGGTCGCATGCTGCGGCAAATCGCTCCGGTTTTCGCGGCGCCAGGATCAGCAACGCCTGCGGCCACTTTTGGCGGATGGCGGCGAAGGCTTCGAGAACGGGCGGCTCTTCGCCGGCAATCACGCTGCCGGCGACAATTACGGGGCCGCGCTTGGATCGCTTTAGCTCGTCCTGGAGCCAGGTGACGAAGGCATTGGCGTCCGGCGCAGCCATATCGTATTTCATATTTCCCGACACGAGGACTCGATCCGGTGCGGCGCCGAGCGCCGTCAAGCGGGATGCATCGTGGTGGGACTGCACGATGTATAGAGTTGCGTCATTCAATATGCGCCGAAGAAAGTTGCCGAGAACTCCGCCGCTGGCCTTCACCGCGCGCGTGAATCCGCGAAAAGATTTATCGGAAAGGCGGCCGTTCACAAACACGACGGGGACCTCAGTTTTTCGAGCGTGACGCAATAGGTTCGGCCAGATTTCCGTCTCGAGCACCACGATGACACCCGGGCGCACGGCCTGAAACGCGCGCCGCACCGGCCCGTTCCAATCGAAAGGGAAATAGAAGACGGCGTCCGCGAAAGCCATGCGTTCGCGCGCCAGCTTCTGCCCGGTGGCGGTCGTGGTGGAGACAACCAAACGCCAGCGCGGGAAGCGGTCCTTCAAGCAACGCGCGAAGGGGAGCGCGGCCAGAACTTCACCTACCGAAACGGCATGCAGCCAGATCGCGGGCGAAACGAGATCGTCTTTGGCAGTGAGCTGCGGCGGGAACTTGAAACCCAGACGTTGCGGGAGGCTGGGCAGATATTTCCGACGACGAGCGCCGCTGAGCAGAACGTAAGGCGCGAGCAGGATGACGCCTGCCGCCGTGACCAAATTGTAAAGAAAATACATGCGGATGCGAGCGGCGGCGCGATTCAGCGATGCGCCCGAGCGCCAAGGGGTTATTATAGATGGCACAGCCAACACCGAGAAGGAGCGCCAATCTTTTTGCGCGTATTTCAGAGCGACACACCAAGGCAACGCCTCTCCGCGATGTGCATCTCACGACCGGAGCCAATGGCCGTGCGATTCACGCTTGTCGTTTTGGCGCTCTGGCTGGGCGGTGCGGCGGTGCACGGCCAAAGCCCGGCAGGCGCGGTCCCCAATGCCTCGATCGACCCGGCAACTTTGCCGGCGCGCGACGTTCATCAGGGATTATTGGTTGCGGTGAATCCCTACACCTCCGCGGAGCAGTACAAAGCGCGATTCGGTAAACGCACGCCATACGACGGCGGCATCCTGGCGATCGAAGTTTTCTTTCGGAATGACAACGACCTGCCGATTCGCATCAATCTGAAAACAATGCAGCTGCTTGCAGGCGCTCCAGGCGAGGCTCGCCAGCACCTCGATGCCCTTTCTCCCGAGGATGTGGCGGACCGCGTCATGTTAAAGCCGAAGGATCCGAGACGTACTTTACCTATTCCCCACCTCAGTCCGCCGCCGAAACGTGACAAAAATTGGGAGAAGTTCGCCGGGAATGTCCGCGCGGCAGCCCTGGCTACGGACCTTATTCCTCCTCACGCCACGGCGCATGGGTTCGTCTACTTCGATATCGACCGGCACTATGATTGGCTGACGAATGCGCGTTTTGACGTTCCGGACCTGGCTTTCATGAATAGCGCTAAGCCAATACTCTTCTTCGACATCGATCTTGGTCCTTCGGCCCACTGATTTGTTTTGCCACGCCTACCTCGCGGCAGAGCGGATGTATACTCCGTGCGAAGAAAGCCGGACCTCGAAACGCCGCAAATCCATGAACAGGAGGTTGCGGGTCATGATTCGACGTCTTTTCCTGCCGCTCGCCGCTTTCGGCCTGGTCTCACTCATATCGGCGAACCCTGATTTGCGCGCCCAAGCAAATCCCGATTGGCACCGGCCTTTTCCCGCATTCAAGATTGGCGGCAATCTCTACTACGTCGGCACAGCCGATCTTGCCGTTTACCTGATCCATACGCCGCAGGGGAATATTCTGATCAATTCGGATTTCAAGGAAGACGTGCCCCTGGTTCACAAAAGCATCGAGCAACTCGGTTTCAAGTATGCCGACACGAGGATCCTGCTGATCAGCCACGCGCACTCCGATCACGATGAAGGCGTCGGGTTGATCAAGCAGGAGACGGGCGCAAAGTTGATGGTGATGGACGCGGATGTGCCCGCGGAAGAGAGCACGGCCCCCGGCCGCCCCGGTGCGCACGTTGATCGCGTCTTGCACGATGGCGACACGGTCGAGCTCGGCGGCGCCACGCTGACCGCGCACTTGACGCCCGGTCACACCAGAGGCTGTACGACGTGGACGATGCAAGTCCGTGAAGGCGGCCGGACCCTTAACGCAGTGATTATTGGCAGCCCCAACGTAAATGCCGGGTACCTGCTCGTGGGTAACAAGGACTATCCCCAAATCGCGCAGGATTACGTCAAGACCTTTCAAGTGCTCAAGAGTTTGCCTTGCGATCTTTTTCTGGGCGCTCACGGCGGCTATTTTGGCCTGAAGGCCAAGTACGAAAAGATGAAGGCCTCCGGCACGAATACCCTGATCGATCCGGATGGTTACAAAGCCTACGTCGCCGAACGCGAGGCGACCTTTGAGAAAGAATGGAGACGCCAGCAGCAGAATCCCGGTTCTCCCGCGCCATAAACCAGTTCGATCCTTTCGCCTGGCGAAGATTCGCAACTCCTTCACGGAAAACCGGTTGCAAAACGTGGTTTGCTCCGCTCCTTCCGCTCGGCTAAAATGCAGTTGCCCCCCGGGCCCCGAACCACAGGAAATTTTCTGAGCATGAACATTCTTGATAGCTTGAATCCGCAGCAACGCGAAGCTGTGCTCGCGACCGACGGCCCGATCCTCATTCTGGCGGGCGCCGGCACGGGCAAGACGCGGGTGATCACGCATCGCATTGCCTATCTGATCCAGAAGGGCGTTCCAGGCGGGTCGATTCTGGCCGTGACTTTTACCAATAAGGCCGCCGATGAGATGCGCGAACGGGTTCGCACCCTGCTGGAAAACACCGAGGCGGCGACGAGCGATCCCTGGATCAGCACCTTTCACTCCTTTTGCGTGCGGCTGCTTCGGCGGGAAGCTCCGCGGCTAGGGCTGCCACGGAATTTCACCATCTACGACGACGACGAGCAGTTGGCCGCGCTGAAGCTGGCCCTCACCGACCTGCGAGCGGACGATTCCGGCGATACTCCGCGGGAGATTCTCTCGCGCATCAGCTTCGCAAAAAATCACATGATCAGCCCGGAAAAAGCTCTCGCGGAGGCAATGGACGAGCGCGGCAAGCTTGCGGCGCGAGCCTACGAAGCTTACGAAAAGACGCTGCGCAGAACGGGAGCGCTGGATTTCGACGATCTGCTTCTTCGCGCGGGGGAAGTGTTGCGGCGATTCGAGGAGGCGAGGCGCACCTGGCAGCAGCGGTTCCCTTACGTGCACGTGGACGAATATCAGGACACCAATCGCGTGCAATACGATCTGCTGCGGCTGCTGGTGGGTGAGCGGCCGAACCTTTGCGTGGTGGGCGACGAAGACCAGTCGATCTATCGGTGGCGAGGGGCCGACGTCGGAAATATTCTCAGCTTCTCCAAGGACTTTGCGGACGCGCGCGTTTTCCGCATCGAGCAGAACTATCGTTCGCGGCAAAAAATACTGGACGCGGCCGCGGCGGTGGTATCCAAAAACGCCCGGCGCATCGGAAAGGTACTCTCCGCCACGCGCGGCGAGGGTTCCAATCTGGTGTTCTATGAAGCGCGGGACGCGCGGGGAGAAGCGGAGTACGTCTGCGACCGCATCAGCGAACTGCAGCGGGAGGACTCCTCGACGCATTGCGCGGTGATGTATCGGACGAATGCGCAGTCGCGGGCGCTGGAAGAGGTGTTTCGCGCGCGAGCGATTCGCTACCGGCTGCTGGGCGGTTTCAGCTTCTATCAACGCGCCGAAATCAGGGACGCTTTTTCGTACGTGCGACTGGCTATTTTCCCGGAGGACGACATTGCCTTATCGCGTGTCCTGAACACGCCGCCGAGGGGCATCGGGAAAGTCACGGTCGAAGCGCTTCTGCAACTCGCTCGCGATCGGAATACTTCTCTTTGGGGCGCCCTCGAAGATACGATCACTTCCGGCACGGCGCGCGCCGTGGCCCCGCTGCGCAGTTTCCACGACTTGATCGAGCAATTGCGGGAAAAAATGCCGACGCTGCCGCCGGCACAGTTCATCGCCTTTGTTCTGGAAGCGACTGGATATTGGGACATGCTGCGCCAGCGAGGCTCAGCGGAAGACCTGGCGCGCATCGATAACCTGAATGAATTAGTGAATGCCGTCTCCGAAGGCGCCGAACGCGGCGAAACGCTGGAGGATTTTCTGGACCGGGCCGCGCTCGTAAGCGACGCCGATAATTTTGACGAGAAGGCTACGGTCACGCTGCTCACGCTGCATACGGCCAAGGGTCTGGAGTTCGACCATGTGTTCCTGACCGGACTCGAGGAAGGAACGTTTCCGCACAGCCGTTCGCTGCACGACCCGGAGGAACTGGAAGAGGAGCGCCGGCTCTGCTATGTGGGCATGACCCGGGCCCGCGAGACGCTGACGCTCACGCGCGCGGTCTACCGCCGCATCTATGGCAGCGAGAGGCTGCAAGGCTCGACGCCGTCACGCTTCCTGAGCGAGATTCCGGGCGAACTGGTGGACACAGCAGAGGGCTCGCTGGCCGCGGCGGGAGAGACGCGGCGATATGAACCGGATCCCGAGTACTCCTATTCAGCCGAGGAGTTCGCGCGGCGCATGCGGCGGGGCACTTCCCCCGCCCCCAAGGAACGCGCACCACGAGTGCGGCAACAAGTTCCCTCGGCGGCGGCCAAACGTAGCGGCAATCCGCTGATTGGGCAGCGCGTGCATCATCCGACGTACGGCGTGGGCACGATCATCCACGTGGACGGCGACGACGACGACCGCAAGCTGACGGTGAGTTTCACCAACTTCGGGACGAAAAAGCTGGTGGAACGCTACGCCAATCTTTCTTTTGCGCAATAGGGCCTTCGCACAGTAGGGCTTTCACACAATAAGGCTTTTGCACGATAGGGGCTTGCGCAACAGAGCTCGGCGGCAGGGCCTGGACACATTACAGTTGTGCGCCCGTGCGCCAGGCGGCCTCACGTGAAGTGGAGGCTCCGGGGCCGCGACGGATGCGGCTCAGTTTGGTTGGTTAGCGGCAGAGGCGCCGGGAGCAGGCTGCCCGGCGGCCGCAGGTGCGCTGGTGGCCGCAGGCGGCGGGGCAGCGCTGGAATTGCCGATGGCGTCGCCATTAACGACCAGTTCGACCCGGCGGTTCTTCTGGCGTCCATCGGCCGTGTCATTGGATGCCACGGGCTGGGCCTTGCCGAATCCCTGAGCCGTCATGCTCGAGACCGGCACGCCTTCCTGCGCGAGATAATCCCGCACGCCGTCGGCGCGCATTCCGGAGAGTTCCATATTCAACGCGTCGCTGCCCGTGCTATCGGTATAACCCTCGATCTGCAGCATGAGCCCGGGGTGGGCCAGGAGGATGCCGGAAATCTTGGCGAGCTTTTCGCGCGTGGCAGGTTTGAGCTCTGAGCTTCCGACGTCAAACAATACATCGGACATGTTGACGATCAGCCCGCGGGCGGTATCTTGCGTTTGCAAGACGGCGTTGAACTGCTGCAAAAGTTGCGCGCGCAACTGAGTTTTTTCCGCCTCGGCTTGAGCCGCTGACTGGCGCGCCTTGGCGGCCTCGGCTTCGGCTTCTCGCGCCTTGGTCTCGGCCTGCTGCTGCTGCGCGAGGGCAGCCTGCTGCGCCGCCTCGGCTTGGGCTTGCTGCTTGGCCGCAGCCTCGGCCGCCTGTTGGGCCTCTTGCTTCATGCGCTCGGCTGCCGCCTCAGCCTGTTCGGCCTGCTGGCGGCGCTGCGCTTCCGCTTCAGCGTCGGCGCGAGCCTGAGCTTCACGCTGTTCGGCAGCCTGCTTATCCGCGAGCATCTTAGCCTGGGCGTCCTCTTCAGCCTTTTTCTTGACGGACATCACGCGGGCGTCCTCGGCGGTTTCCGCGGCGTCGCGCGAGGCGGCCTCGATCACCTTGCGATCGCGCTTCTGCCGGTAGGCATCCTCGGCCGACCCTAATTCCTGCTGGGCCTTGGCCCAGGCCGCGGCAGAATATTTGTCCGCGCCAGCATTGCCTGCGATACGAACGGCGTTGCGCGCTTCAAAAAGCTCGAGGGGCGTGTTGCGGTCGATGCCGAAAATGGCACCTTCGATCTTGGTGTTGGAGGAGGAGTAGACGCCGCGGCCGAGCAATTCAAAGGTCGCGTCGATATTTTCCATGTTGCCCGAAGCGCCCTGCGGATTATTCTCGAGCACCACCATGTCGCCCGGCTGGGTAACGGCAAAGTAAGGTTCGGCCGTCACGATCATGCCAAAAGTCTGCATTTCGGTGCTGGCCTTTAGCTCCGCCGAACCATCTTTCAGGATGATTTCGCCTAAATTCTCGGCGCGGCCTTCGGGAGAGATGGCCCAGAGGACATAAGTGAGATATTGAAGGCCGAATTTCGTAGCATCGTCCATCCGCTCGAACTTTGCCTCGACTTCCATGCGGTTGTTCTTGCTCTCAACTTTCGCTTCGCCGAGCGCGCCTTTCAACAGATCGGTGGCCTGAAAGGCGATCTTGACCGAGCCGCTGGCGTGGCGATAGTTCACGGCCTTGGTTGTGTGCGAAGTGGCGCTTGAACCGGCTGCGACGGTGGGCGCCGAAGGAGCTGGCGCAGCGGCTTTCTGCGCCGCAGCGCTGCCAAGCGCTGGGGACATGGAGATCGCCAGGATTGCCGCCGGCGCAAGAATCGTAGTGATGATTTTCACGTGTGTGCTCCTGATTATCCAAATAGGGTCTTCATAGGATCTAAGCGGCGAGCGGTTGGAAACCGAATACGCTCGCGTTACCGGGGCCGGAATATCGCGATCAAGCGGAATGTGTATGGTAACAAATCTGAAAGGAAAGCGGCGCCTGGGATCGAAAAGATTTGCACAACTAATTACCCGCGGAAATTATGAAAAATAGGGACGGAAGCAGGGTGGCGCCCAGAAAAATTATTTCAGCAGGCCGAACGCAAGGGCGACGCGCAGGCTATCCTTCTTGAGACCGGCGAGTACCTGGCGTTCGGCCGCCAACCAATCATCCAGATCATTTCCATGGACAGCGCCTCTTTGCAGAAACATTTGATAGGCGCGCAGTTCGATATCGGCCGCGATGGGATTTTTCCTGGCCTTGGCTCGTACATCGTCGGCGGCCAGGCTTGCCAGCGACTGCTGCGAACTGTAAGAAGCCGCGAGACGAAGAAGTTGCTCGAATGCCGCTTCGTTCGTCAAGGAAGACGAAGAGTCGGAATTGCTTGGGCCGAATTCCATGATCCCGTCCAGCGGTAGGGTGAGATATTCCATCTCAAGCTTCGGCGATGAGCAGCGGAATAAATCCATCATTGGGCGCCCTGAAGCGCAGCGAAAGGAGCACTCCGATGGCCTCGCGATAATCGAGAGTGTAGGTCTTCAGGCAGGCGTCGCAGAGCCAATGATGCTGGACCGAGTGCGAATTGGAAATGGACGCAAGGTGCGAACTCAGGCGAAAACGGAAGAAACGTCCATGCCCAAAATCGAAGGGAGTCCTGCAGTCCGGGTTTGCGCAAAGCGATAACATGGCCTATTCCTCCTTTGTTCTCGATAGGTATCGACTCAAACCAAAACTACTGCGGATTTACGGAAGAATCCAACGCATAAAATCTATCGAATCCATCAGGGTTTCGACGCGGGTACCAATGTGACAGATTAAGGCTCTCCATTCGGCCAGCCGGATTACTTCTCTCGCGAGGGGGCTATACCGTATCTGCCGCTTGCTGGGGGCTCGGCATCGAAATGCGTTCGAGATTAGGTAGGAAGGCGGCCAGCAGGCCCACCGCCGGCAGAACCGAGCAGACCAGATATACAAAGCGAATGCTGGTCAAATCGGCCAGTTCACCTAGAACCGCGGCGCCCAATCCCGCCATGCCAAATGCGAACCCGAAGAAGAGTCCCGAAATCATGCCCACCCTTCCGGGAATAAGCTCCTGGCCATAGACCACAATTGCCGGAAACGCCGAGGAAAGTATCAACCCAATGACCACACTGAGGATCCCGGTCCAAAACAGATTGGCGTAGGGCAAAATCAAGGTGAAGGGAAGAACCCCTAAAATCGAGCCCCAAATAACGCGTTTGCGCCCGATGCGGTCGCCGATAGGCCCGCCAGCAATGGTTCCGAGCGCAACGGCGCCTAAAAAGACAAAAAGATAAATTTGTGCATCGCGCACAGGCATGTGGAAGGTACTCATCAAATAAAACGTGTAATAGCTGGTGATGCTGGCGAGATAGAAGTACTTGGAAAACAAGAGGGCCAGCAAGATCGCCACCGACACTCCGACTTTTCTTCGCGAGACGGGGGCGTGCGGCCGGTGGTGGCGTTCATGGGACGAGCGCAAACTGCGCATGTGCGCCTTGGCCCAATAGCTTACCCGCGCCAGCAGAATCATGCCGAGCAGGGCCGCCAGGGAAAACCAGGCGACATTCGATTGTCCTTTGGGCAGGATCACGATCGCGGCAAGCAAAGGGCCCAAAGCGAGGCCGGCGTTGCCACCGAGCTGGAAGAGCGACTGGGCCAGGCCGTGCTGTCCACCGGATGCCATGCGGGCTACCCGAGAGGACTCCGGATGGAAAACCGAGGAGCCCGTGCCCACCAGTGCGGCGGCGCCGAGGACCATAGGAAACGACCGAGCCAGCGCCAACAGGATCAAGCCGATCAGCGTGAAGGCCATGCCGGCGGGCAGGGAGTAAGGCTGGGGATGGCGGTCGGTGTGAAGGCCTACGAGGGGCTGCAAAAGGGACGCGGTGAGCTGATACGTGAGCGTGATGAGTCCTACTTGTGCGAAATCGAGATGAAAGGAGTCCTTGAGCAAGGGATATATGGCGGGCAAGAGGGAGGCCATCATGTCGTTCAAGAGATGGCAAACGCTGATGACCGCCAAAATCTCGAGGACGGTCTTCGATCCACTCTCGAGCGAGGTTTCTACGGTTGTCAAAGTCTTGCTCACAGCGTCTTCTTCCCTGCCGATACAATGCGAATCGTTGCAGCGGAAATTGTATCTCGATTCAAGCTCGTGCGCCCCGCCCGGTTCGCGGGACTCGACGACCGATCCGATGGGAGTTAGCTGATTGGGAAGGCGCGGATCTCAAGGTAAGAAAATGGTGAAATAGGAACGCTACAATATCCGGGCGGAAACGGTGCCGAAGATCTAATCGAGCCCGGCGTAAGGGTCTGCTTGCCGTTAGAACTCTCCATTGTAATTCCCGCCTTTAACGAGGAACAACGCCTAGCCGAAAGCCTGAAGAGAATTCGCGAATATGCGAAGGGCTGCTCGTTGCCATTCGAAGTTCTGGTGGTCGATGACGGGTCCACAGACGGCACCGCGGCACTGGTGGAACGGACGCGATGCGGATTTTCGGAGCTACGCCTAATCTCCAACTCCAGGAATCGCGGCAAGGGATTCAGCGTGCGGCAAGGCATGCTGGAGGCGCGAGGAGAGATCGCGCTTTTTACCGATGCGGACCTATCCGCGCCGATCGAGGAGGCGGATAAATTGCTTGCGGCGCTTCGCGATGGCGCTTATGACGGCGCGATCGGCTCGCGGGCCGTGGACCGCAGCTTGATCGACGTGCATCAATCGCGGTTTCGAGAGATCGCGGGCATTACCTTCAACCGCATCGTGCGCTGGGGTGTTGGCCTTCCCTTTCAGGATACGCAATGCGGATTCAAAGCTTTTCGCATGGAGAAGAGCCGCGCAATATTTGAGCTGCAACGGATAGAGGGCTTTGGTTTCGATCCCGAGATTTTGTTTCTGGCCCAGAAAAGGGGATTGCGTATCGCCGAGATACCCGTTCGTTGGGCGCACAATCCCGCGACGAAGGTACGCGTCTTTAGCGACAGCATTCGCATGTTCCTGGATTTGCTGGCGATTCGCTGGAACGCCCTGCTCGGCCGATACTCGTCGCCCGAATAGCAAGCCTTCCTCCGGCCACTCGTCCCAGCGACAGCTGCCAGTTACTTCTCAGGCATTGGTTATGCTTAGAGTTGCTTGCCGAGCGACGCTGTTCGATCATAACTGAGGGAACCGTTCCGCCTGGCAGAGCGGGTGGCGAGGGGGAAACGCCTGCAGTGTTAGTGTCCGTGGTCATACCCGTTTACAACGAGCGCGCGTACGTCGAGGAAGTATTGCTGCGAGTTCAGGCAGCCCCTCTCGAAAAGGAGATTCTGATCGTCGACGACGGGTCAACCGACGGCACGCGGGCCCTGCTGCAAGGCTTCGAAAAAGCGCAGGCGGCTGGGCACGCTGAAATTCCGGTCCAGAACGGCGGAGCCGTTCTTCCGCTACAGAACATACGGTTTTTCTTTCAGGATCGAAACCAGGGCAAAGGGGCCGCGCTGCGCCGGGGCTTCGAAGCTGCGGGCGGCGACATCCTGCTCGTTCAGGATGCCGATCTGGAGTACGACCCTCGCGACTATCAGAAGCTGCTCGAGCCCATTTTTGACGGGCGAGCGGACGTTGTGTACGGCTCGCGCTTTCTGGGAGGGCCGCAGCGCGTGCACTACTTCTGGCACTACGCGGGGAATAAATTCCTGACGCTGCTCTCCGACATGCTCACAAACCTGAAAATTACGGACATGGAGACCTGCTACAAAGTGTTCCGGCGCGAGGTGATAACAAGCATTCATTTCGTATCGGATCGCTTCGGTTTCGAACCGGAATGTACCGCCAAAGTGGCGCGGGGGAACTGGCGGGTGTACGAAGTGCCGATTTCATACTCCGGAAGGACCTACGCGGAAGGAAAGAAAATCACCTGGCGAGACGGCTTCACCACACTCTGGTGCATTCTCCGTTACAATCTCTTCGATTAGAATTTCAGATTCCCGTTTCTCGGCCCAAGTATCCCGAGCGAAGAACGGGTTCTATAATCCTCGTTTCAAGCTTAGGGGCTTACAGACTGCCATGATCGCGAATCGAACCAACAATGGCCACGAATGGACGATCGATTCCGTGCGCGATGCACTTGTCAGCAAGCGCATCTCCGCGCAAGAGCTGACTGCGGAATTCTACCGGCGCATCGAACAGCGCAACCCGGAGCTGAACGCCTATCTGGCGCTTAGTCCCGAACGGGCCTACGCGCAGGCGGATCGAATAGACGGACTCGTGGCGCGGGGCGAAGATTTGCCCGAACTCGCCGGCCTTCCTCTGGCGGTGAAAGACGTTCTCAGCACGAAGGGCGTGGTGACGACCTGCGCCTCGCGCATCCTCGAAGGCTATCGTCCCGCCTTCGATGCCACGACGGTCGAACGGATGGAGCGCGCGGGCGCGGTTCTGCTGGGCAAAACCAACTGCGACGAGTTCGCCATGGGCGGCTCCAACGAAAACTCCGCCTATGGACCGGTGCGGAACCCTGTGGCCATGGACCGCGTCCCAGGCGGTTCGAGCGGAGGATCGGCAGCGGCCGTAGCTGCCGGAATGGCCATCGCCGCGTTAGGCACGGATACCGGCGGATCGGTGCGCCAGCCGGGCTCCTTTTGCGGCATTCCCGCGATGATGCCGACCTACGGGAGGGTTTCGCGCTATGGGCTGATCGCGTTCGCGTCCTCTTTGGACCGCGTCGGCCCGTTCGCGGGTTCGGTCCGCGATGTGGCCAAGATTATGGCGGTGATCGCAGGAAGCGACCCCCTGGATTCAACCGCGGCAGCAGCTCCGGTTCCCAACTATCTGCACAGCCTCGACGAGCCTGTTAAGGGACTGCGCATCGGCGTGCCTACCGACTACTTTGCGAAAGGGCTTGATCCCGAGGTGCGCCAACGGGTGGAAGCGGGAATCGTGCTCCTCGAGCGGCTGGGGTGCCGGCGAGTAGAGCTGCGTATGCCCCACACCGACTATGCCGTGGCTACGTACTATCTCATCGCCACGGCTGAAGCCAGCTCCAATCTGGCGCGATACGATGGGGTGCGCTATGGCATGCGAATTCCGGGAGCAACGCTGATCGAGATGTATCGGAGGACGCGCGGCGCGGGATTCGGCGCGGAAGTGAAACGCCGCATTATGCTGGGAACTTACGCGTTATCAGCCGGGTATTATGACGCCTATTACCTGAAGGCCCAAAAGGTGCGGGCGCTGATCGCGCGCGACTTTGCGCAGGCTTTTGAGCAAGTAGATGCCATCGTGACGCCAACTTCGCCGGTCCCCCCGTTCCGCTTAGGGGAACGAACGGCCGACCCATTGGCTATGTATCTAGCTGATATATATACAGTTACAGGATCTTTGGCGGGCCTTCCAGGCATCTCGGTTCCCTGCGGCAAGACGGGTGAAGGTCTGCCCGTGGGGCTGCAAATTTTCGGCCAGCCCTTCGGGGAGGCGCGAGTGCTGCAGCTGGCCCACGCATTTGAGAAGGCCAATGGAGCGCAGGTCTAGCTTCTGTTTGCTGCTTGGTTTGGGCGTCGCGCTGGAAGCAGCATGTACCAAAATTTCCGAAATTCGGCAAAGAGCTTCAATTCGGAACAGACTGGTGCAGACCGCATAACCTACGGTGTTTTCCCAGCGCGATTCTAGGAATTTCGCCTCTCCCTTTTAAGTCCTTTCGTGATGCCAGTTTGCCTCAGGGCAGCATCAACCATTAAGAATTAACGTGGTACCAATTCGCTTGTAATGGAACGGAAGGACTATTGCTGCAGAACAGCATGAAACCGTAGGATTCAGGTCATCGAACATCCGACCAGGGGGTGAGGGATGAGCGCACTAACAATCCGGTCGAGCCAGAAGATCTTCACGGAAGAAGAAGTGTCCGGGCTTACTGGCATCTGCGTGGAGCATTTGCGCAATCTCACCCGCATCAAACACCTAGGGCAAGCCGCAGAAGCGGCTGCCGAAGCGGCAGGCACAACAGTGCAAAAATGGTTTTATACACCCTCAGACCTGATGGTTCTGACGATGGTTTGCGGCCGCTGCGAGCACTAAAGCCTCTCCAACCAGATTCCTGACCGATGCCTGATACCGCAGCCCTTTACCGCGTGACCACCGCGGCTTGACGCCTGCTGTGGCAATTGCGATAGCGCCCCAGGGGCGGTATCCTGAGCCAGTAAGTCTGGTATTCCTATGCTGGTTCGAGAAAGACGTTGGCACGACAAGGTTTTCCACGCCGCTATCTCTCCGTTGACCGCTTCGTTTTTGGGGTTGGCGTTTCTGGCCGTAACGTTTTCCGCCGTGAGCCCTGAGGCACGCGGCTCAGAGCCCCTGCAACAAGCCGCCACGCCGCAGGAAACCACGCAAGATTCGCAGCAAGCCAAGCCAGCGGATGCGGAGAATTCGGAAATCGCCGTCCCGCTGCCTAAAGGTGAGAAGCTGATTCTCACCGACGGCTCTTTCCAGATGGTGCGCGAATACCAGCGCGAAGGAGACCGGGTGCGCTATTTCAGCCTGGAACGGTCCGCGTGGGAGGAGATCCCGGCAAACCTGGTGGATTGGGCCGCCACGGAAAAAGTAAAAGCGGAGCGAGAGTCACAACAAAAGCAGCTGGACGAGCAGATCGCGAAAACGGAAAATGCCCAGCGCTTTGCCGATCTCAACGTGGACACGAGTTTCGAGGTGCGCCCGAACGTCTTTCTTCCGGACGGCGCCGGATTCTATGCCGTCGATGGAAAGAGCGTTACCGCTGTGCGGCAGGAGGAAGCCACTCTGCGCCTGGACAAAGGACGAGCATTTGAACGAATCGTGACAGGCATGCCTATGATTTCGGCCCGGCAAGAGCTGGAGATCGCGGGAAAACAGGCAAAGCTGCGGCTGCACAGTGGCGAATTGGAGTTCTATTTCCGCACTGCCGATGAACGGGATCCGCGCCTCAACCTTGTTCGCGCGCAAATAAAGGACGGCAAGCGCGAATTAGAAGTTGTCAGCACCGATATAGCCGGGCAGCAAAAATACAAGGACCAGGACATTTCATTGCTCAAGTGGGACGCGGCGCGAGGACTTTATCGCTTCACCCTGGATCAGCCTCTCGAAGCTGGCGAATACGCCGTCATCGAGACGATATCGTCCGAGGGACAGAGTATTTACGTATGGACCTTTGGCATCGATGGGAAAGCCAATGACGGGGGCGCGAAGCCGAAGAAAAACAACCCCGACAAAAACTGAATGGATTGCGCGCGGAAAACGGTCCTAACGGACGTGAGAAAGCTGCGAGCGGCCTCGGACACGTTTTGCCAGCGCCTCACTCAAGATGGCAATCAGGTCCGAAATCCGGAAAGGTTTTTGCAACATTCTGGCGCCGGCTTGATTCAATTGCTCGGCCAAGGCCGGAGCCACCAATTCTCCGCTCATAACAAAGAAGAGAGGCTGGTCCTTGGAATCGGGGGCGGCGCCCGTCATAACTGCGTAGACGTCCAGCCCGGAACCGGCCGCGCCGCCCCCAGGACGCAAATTCAGATCGCAGAGCACGGCGTCAAAGGTGAGGCGCTCCATCAGAGAGACCGCCTCTTCCACCGTGGCGGCCGTTTGCACCTGAAAGCCGCGGGCGGAAAGGCCCTCGCGAATCATTTCACGGATGCTCTCTTCATCGTCGACCACAAGAACCGAATGAGCGGCGGCAGCTTCCTTGGAAACTTCGCCAACAGACGGAGCCGCGCTTTGATCCGAAGGTTCGGCCAGGAACATGGCGGTTCCCCGGGCAATGGGCAACGATATCGTAAATAAGGATCCGCCTTCAGGCAGCGGCTCAGCTTCGATCTCGCCATTGTGTTCCCGAAGGATGGCCAGGCAGATGCTCAGGCCCAAACCAGTGCCGCGGCCGGGGCGCTTGGTAGTGAAAAAGGGGTCGAAGATTCGCGGCAGTATCTCACGAGGAATTCCCGCGCCATCGTCCTGGAATGTGGCCAGCACGCGCTCACCCGCGCGGCTGACGCGGATGCGGAGCACGCCTTGATCCCGAACCTCGCGAATCGCCTGCTCGGCATTGACGATCAGATTGAGAAAGACTTGAGTGAGCTGGCTGGTGTCGCCCAGGATCGGAGGAAGGTCCGGCGCAGAAGCAAAATCGACCGTAACGTTATTGGTTCGCAAGGAATGCTCGTGTAGCTGCAGGCTGCGCTGGATGAGTTCGCTCAGGTTAAGGCAGATTTTGCGCGGCTGGGGCGGGCGCGAAAAAGCCAGAAGGCTCTGCACGATCTGGGCGGCGCGGCGGGCCTGGCGATGAGCAATGTCGAGTTGCTTCCTGGCGGAATCCTCGGGCGTGGAATCGCGGAGGAGTTCGGTGACACCGAGGACGGCAGTGAGCGGATTATTCAACTCATGGGCGACGCCGGCGATCATCTGCCCCATGGCTGCAAGTCTTTCATTCTGAATCAGTTGCTGTTCCATGCGTTTGGAATCGGTGATGTCCCGCGCGGAGGCGATTACGCCGGCGATTTGACCAGAAGCGTCGATCAACGGGCTGGCGGTGGCGCGGAAAAGCCGCGTCTCGCCGTCGTTTCGGCGCGCAAGGAACTCGGTGCTGCCATTGGCGCATCGGCCGGACATGATCGAATCCAAAACGACTTGCAGTTCCTTCCAGCTGTGAGGCTCGATGCGCTCGCTGAGGGCTGAGCCGGTCAGCTGTTCGGGGGAAAAGCCCAGCAGTTCCGTGGAACGGGGGCTGACAAACGTGCAGCGGCATTCGCAGTCGAGAGCGATCACCAGATCGGGAAAACTCTCCACCAGACGCCGGGCGAACTCCTGTTCGCGGTGCAAGTGCGTTTCGATTTGCCGCCGTTCGCTGATGTCCATGAGCGTTCCCTGATGCCGGCTGACGCGCCCATCGGCATCGCGGATGAAAGCCGCGGCGTGGAGCGCGGCGAGCGCGGAGCCGTCCTGGCGGCGCAACATTGCTTCGTGGCCAGGCAGGATATCCGATTGAGCTAACTGGCGCCGTTCGGCCTCCCAGTCTTCCAGCCGCAGGAAAAACTCAGACAGCGACCGCCCGACCAGTTCCGAGCGGTTTTCGTAACCAAGCATGGCCACGAAGGCGGGATTCACATCCTCCAATTTACCTTCGCTATCGGCGAGATAAACTCCTTCCTGCAACGTCTCGAACAGGTCGGTGAAGCGGGCTTCGTCTTCGCGCTCTTTGGTGATATCGCACGCGAGAATACAAACGCCTTGTTGCGCTCCCTCGCGGACTAAAGCGTGGATCGAACACTGGAAATATCGCAGCCTGCCTGCCTGCTTGAATCGGATGGGCAAAACACCTGACCAGTGACGCCGTTCGAGGAAGAAAGGCATTTGGCGACGAGCCTGGGCAAGGCCGCCGCCATCCGCGACCTCCACAAAGTCATCGATTCTGCGTCCCACCAATTCTGTAAAGGAGCGGCCCAGGAGTTGCGCAAAGCTGCGATTGGCGGCGACGATCTCTCCGTCAAGCGAGAGCGAGAGCAACACATCTTCAAACGTGTCGATCAGGTCACGATAACCGCGCTGCGAACGCTGGACGATCTTGAAGAGTTGCTCAACCTGGGTGGCCGACGGCGCTTGAGTCGCCAGAGAGAGGGTTCGCATCAAGGCGCGCAGCCGGGCCATTTCGCGCCACCTGGAAATGGCATATGCGCCCAAAAGGACCACGAGTAAAACCAGGGCGATGGGAAGAGCTTCCAGCTTCCAGGTGAGAGATCGAAGCGGCCGCCAGGAAACCAGGGCCAAACCCAGAGCCAAAGATGCAAGCAAAACAAGCCCAAGCAGCCAGAGCCGGCCTTCTCGAGCGGCCATGGGATTCAGCGGAATGATCGATGAATCCGGCGAGGCGCCGGAATCACCATGGAGCGCAGGGCGTTGGCTGAACCTGGTAGGCATGCCCCTGTAGTTAATGTCCCCGGAGGGAATGAGACGCGCGAGACCAGAGTCTATGACGCGGCCACGACCGGCGCAACCCTTTCGATTGGCGAGAGTTACTTACTAAGCAAATCAATCGCGCCGCACGGCCGGGTAACGGGGAGCCTCATCCGCATCGGGCGGATACGGAACCAAAAAAACCGGCGTTCCGGGAGGGCATCCCGGAACGCCGAAAGTGGGCAACAATCGAAGACTAGCTTTCCGCGATGGCGTCGGCATCCTTGCGCAAGAAGTCCAGCGCGGCGGCTTCCTCGGGAGTGAGCTCGGGAGCCACGACTTCGGCTTCTGGCGGCTGCGGAGGAGGCACCTCAACGAGCAGTTCGATATTGCGATAGCGCTCCAGGCCGGTACCCGCGGGGATCAGCCGGCCCATGATCACGTTTTCCTTGAGTCCGCGCAGGTAATCGACCTTGCCGGCGACAGCCGCCTCGGTGAGAACGCGGGTGGTCTCCTGGAAACTCGCGGCGGAGATGAAGGAGTCGGTAGAGAGCGAGGCCTTGGTGATGCCGAGCAAGAGGGGACGGCCCGTGGCGGGACGGCCACCCTCGTTGATCACGCGATCGTTCTCCTCGCGGAAACGGAATTTATCGACCTGTTCGTCCAAAAGGAACCGGGTGTCGCCGACGTCCTCGACCTTCACCCAGCGCATCATCTGGCGAACGATGGTTTCGATGTGCTTGTCGTTGATGTTCACGCCCTGCAGGCGATAGACCTCCTGGATGGAATTCACCAGGTAAGCCTGCGTGTACTTCTCGCCGAGAACCGCCAGCAGATCGTGGGGATTGAGCGGCCCGTCGATGAGAGGCTCGCCGGCATGCACGTGCTCGCCTTCCTGAACGTTGATGTGCACGCCGCGGGCGATCGAGTATTCCTTCTGGGTCCTGCCGTCTTCGCTCTCGACGTAAATCTTGCGCATGCCCTTGCTGATCTCGCCGTATTTGACTACGCCATCGATTTCGCTGATGACGGCTGGATCCTTGGGCTTGCGAGTTTCGAAGAGCTCGACAACGCGCGGCAGACCGCCGGTGATGTCCTTAGTCTTGGTGGTTTCGCGAGGAATCTTGGCCAGCACGTCTCCGGGCTGGACTTCATCGCCATCGGAAACCATGAGGTGGGCGCGCGACGGCATGAGGTATTTCTTGCGGCTGCGTCCGGAAGTATCGCGCACTTGAATCGTGGGCTGGTGCTTTTCGTCGCCCGGCGGAAGAGTGACGACGAGCTGAGCCAGGCCGGTGACTTCGTCGACTTGCTCTTCAATGGTGATGCCGGGCTGCAGATCCTTGAACTCGATCGTGCCGCCAACCTCGGTGAGAATCGAGAACGTGAAAGGATCCCACTCGGCGAGAATCTGGCCGACGTTGACGGATTGATTTTCGTCGACGCGCAGGCGAGCGCCATAGACAACGTGGTGGCGCTCCTTTTCGCGTCCCTTCTCGTCCACGAGAGCGATCAATCCCGAACGGTTCATGGCGATGAGCACGTTGTTGCGCCCATGAACGGCTTTGAGATCGAGGAAGCGAACAAAGCCGGCGCTGCGGGCCTCCACTTTGGACTGCTCGGCGACGCGGGTTGCCGTGCCGCCGATGTGGAAGGTGCGCATGGTGAGCTGGGTTCCGGGCTCGCCGATCGATTGCGCGGCGATAACTCCGACGGCTTCGCCGAGTTCGACCATGCGGCCGCTGGCCAGGTTGCGGCCGTAGCAGCGCGCGCAGACTCCGCGGCGAGACTCGCAGGTGAGCACGGAGCGGATCTTGACGCGCTCAATGCCCGCCGCCTGAATGGCGTTGGCCAGTTCTTCGGTGATCTCCTGATTGATCTCCAGGATGGTGTTGCCTTCGTAGTCCTTAATTTTCTCGAGTGAGACGCGGCCAACGACGCGGTCTCGCAAAGGCTCCACTTCGATGCCCGCTTCGAGAATGGGTTCGACGTAGATGCCGTCGCCAGTGCCGCAATCGATCTCGTTGATGATCACGTCCTGGGCGACATCGACCAAGCGCCGCGTGAGGTATCCGGAGTCGGCCGTCTTCAGCGCGGTATCGGCCAAGCCCTTACGCGCACCGTGCGTGGAGATGAAGTATTGCAACACGGTGAGCCCTTCGCGGAAGTTGGAGGTGATGGGCGTTTCGATGACCTCGCCGGAAGGCTTGGCCATCAGGCCGCGCATGCCCGAGAGCTGGCGGATCTGCTGCTTGGATCCGCGAGCGCCGGAATCGGCCATGACGTAGATCGGATTGATTATGCCTTCCTTATCCTGCTGTTCGAGCGCCTTGAACATCTGCTCGGCGACTTTCTCGGTGACGTCGCTCCAGATGGCGATGACCTTGTTGTAGCGCTCGCCATTGGTGATGGCGCCGTCGAGGTACTGCTGCTGCACCTTGACGATTTCGCGCTCGGTCCCTTCCACGAGCGCGGCCTTATCGCCTGGGATGAGCATGTCCTCGATTCCAATGGAAATTCCGGAACGGGTGGCGTAAAGGAAGCCGAGCTCCTTGAGATGATCGAGCGCGTGAACGGTGCGCTCGAGTCCAAAGCGCAGATAGCAGTAATAAACCAGCTGCTGGACGCCCTTTTTCTTCAGCAAACCGTTGATGAAGGGCATCTCTGAGGGCAGGTTGTCGTTGAAGAGCACTCGCCCCACGGTGGTGGAGATGAACTGGCGCTTCAGGTTGACCGATTCCGTGTGGGTAACATCCTGATCGTCGTAAGCGTGAGTGAGATCGATCATCTCGCCGGTATAGCGCAGGCGGACCGGCGTAAGCAGTTCCACTTCGCCCGCTTCCAGCGCAAGGATTACTTCTTCCACGGAGCCGAAGGCGCGGCCTTCGCCCTTGGCGCCAGGCTTGGCCTTGGTCAGGTAGTAAATGCCCAGGACCATGTCCTGAGTGGGCACGGCCAGGGGCAAGCCATTGGCCGGAGAAAGAATGTTGCGGGACGAGAGCATCAGAACCGCAGCCTCAATCTGCGCCTCTGGAGAGAGGGGAATGTGCACGGCCATCTGGTCGCCGTCGAAATCCGCGTTGAAAGCGGTGCAAACCAGCGGATGGATGCGGATCGCTTTGCCTTCAACCAGCGTGGGCTCGAAAGCCTGAATGCCCAAGCGGTGCAGCGTGGGCGCGCGATTCAGGAGCACGGGATGTTCGCGAATCACTTCTTCCAGGATGTCCCATACGATGGACTCCTGCTGCTCCACCATCTCCTTGGCCTGCTTAATCGTAGTGCAATGGCCGGCGGCTTCGAGCTTGTGATAGATGAAAGGCTTGAAGAGCTCGAGGGCCATCTTCTTGGGCAGGCCGCATTGATTGAGCCGCAGTTCGGGTCCCACGACGATGACGGAGCGGCCGGAGTAGTCCACGCGCTTGCCGAGAAGGTTCTGGCGGAAGCGGCCCTGCTTTCCCTTGAGCGTGTCGGAAAGCGATTTCAGGGGGCGATTGTTGGTGCCGCGCAGGACGCGGCCGCGGCGGCCGTTATCGAATAGCGCATCGACCGCTTCCTGCAGCATGCGCTTCTCGTTGCGCACGATGACGTCAGGCGCATGCAGCTCCATCAGCTTCTTGAGCCGGTTATTGCGATTGATGACGCGGCGGTAGAGATCGTTGAGATCGGAGGTAGCAAAGCGCCCGCCATCGAGCGGCACCAGGGGCCGAAGCTCGGGAGGAAGCACAGGAATCACATCCAGGATCATCCACTCGGGTTTATTGCCGCTCTTGCGGAAAGAGTCCACCACCCGCAGCCGCTTGGCGTACTTGATACGCTTTTGCAGGCTGGGGTCCGCCTTCATTTTTTCGCGCAGTTCGTCGCCGAGCTTATCGATATCGACGTGGCGCAGGAGCTCTTTGATCGCTTCGGCGCCCATCGCAGCGCGGAACTGCCCGGCATATTCGGTTTGCAATTCGCGGAATTTTTCTTCCGGCAAGAGCTCGCGTTCCTTGATGCCCGGCACTTCACCCGGTTCGACCACAACGAAGGCCTCGAAATAGAGAATGCGCTCGAGATCGCGCATGGAGATATCGAGCAAGTAGCCTATGCGCGAGGGCAGGCCTTTGAAGAACCACACGTGCGAACAGGGCGAAGCCAATTCGATATGGCCCAGCCGCTCGCGGCGCACTTTGCTGAGCGTGACTTCGACGCCGCACTTATCGCAGATCACGCCGCGATGCTTCATGCGCTTGTATTTCCCGCACAGGCATTCCCAATCCGTCACGGGGCCGAAGATTTTCGCGCAGAACAGGCCGTCGCGTTCGGGCTTGAAGGTGCGGTAGTTAATGGTCTCCGGCTTGGTGACTTCGCCATGGGACCAGGAACGGATCTTTTCAGGACTCGCGAGACTGATACGAATGGAATCGAAATCCGCGATCAAACTGGCACGGTCATAAGGGCTGCTACGATACAAGGTTTCCTTCCTCCCTGCCGCGGGTTAAGCCGCGGCGCTCCCGGTCGCCCGGGAAGTGGAACTCGTTTCTAATCCGATAGGAGCGCCGGCTAATCCGCCGCCGCTTCCGTTTGCGGCTTCTGCCGCTTCATCAATTCCACGTCCAGACACAGCGACTGCAACTCGCGCACGAGGACGTTGAACGATTCGGGTACGCCAGGCTCAATGCCCGGCTCGCCCTTGACGATGGCTTCGTAAATTTTCGCGCGGCCGTACACATCGTCGGACTTGGCAGTGAGCAACTCCTGCAAGATGTGCGCAGCCCCATAAGCTTCCAGCGCCCAAACTTCCATTTCTCCGAAGCGCTGTCCGCCGAATTGGGCCTTGCCGCCGAGCGGCTGTTGGGTGATCAGCGAATAAGGACCAATGGAACGAGCGTGGATCTTGTCGTCGACGAGGTGCGAGAGCTTCAGCATGTAGATGTAGCCGACGGTGATCTCCTGCGCAAAGGCGTCCCCCGTCATTCCGTCAAACAGGGGCAGCTTGCCCGACTCCGGCAGGCCCGCGACCTCCAGCAGGTGGCGGATTTCGGACTCCCGCGCGCCGTCAAAAACCGGCGTGGCCATAGAGATGCCGTCCCGGAAGGTCTCCGCCAGTTCCAACAGGTGTTCATCTTCCATCGCGGAGAGCGAACGCCAGATGGCCGTGTCGCCGAAGACTTCCCGGAACCAACGACGGGCAGCCTCGGCGCGAGTGCCTTGGTTGAACATACGGGCGATGCTGCGGCCAAGCTCTTTGGCAGCCCAGCCGAGGTGAGTCTCGAGAATCTGACCGACGTTCATACGCGAAGGAACGCCGAGCGGATTGAGCACGATCTCAACCGGAGTGCCATCGGGCAAATAGGGCATGTCTTCTTCGGGCACGATTCGCGCGATGACGCCCTTGTTGCCGTGGCGGCCGGCCATTTTGTCGCCCACGGAAAGCTTGCGCTTCATAGCGATATAAACTTTGACCAGCTTGATGACGCCGGGCGGAAGCTCGTCGCCCTTTTTGAGCTTCTCCTTGCGCTCGTCGGTGATCTTCCGGAGGACGTCGATCTGCCTCGAAGTCATCTCCTCGATTTCGTCGATCTTCTCGATGAGCAACGGGTCTTTGTCGGCCAGACGAAGCCGCTTGAGGTTGCGCGTGGAAATCTTCTCGATAATGTCCCGCGTGAGCGCGGTGCCCTTGGTGAGCAGCCGCTTGTTGGTCTTTTCGTCGTGCAGGTCGGCCACGAGCTTCTGATCGTTCAATAGAGCGGTCAGGCGCTTGAGCCTCTCATCGGTGAGAATGCGGATCTCATCGGCGAGGTTTCGCTCCAGACGAAACACCTGCTGGGCCTCAATGGCCTTGTGGCGTTCGTCTTTTTCCGCCCCCTTGCGGCAAAAGATCTTGACGTCGACCACGGTGCCTTCGATGCCGGGCGGGCAATAAAGCGAAGCGTCGCGGACGTCTCCGGCCTTCTCGCCGAAGATGGCGCGCAGCAGCTTCTCCTCAGGGGTAAGCGTCGTTTCGCCCTTGGGCGTGACTTTGCCGACCAGGATATCGCCCGGCCGGACCGTCGCGCCGATACGAATGACGCCGCTTTCATCCAGATTTCGAAGGAACGTTTCGCTGATGTTGGGAATGTCGCGCGTGATCTCCTCAGGACCAAGTTTGGTGTCGCGCGCTTCGATTTCGAACTCTTCGATGTGAATAGAGGTGTAGTAATCCTCTTTGACCAGCTTCTCGCTGACCAGGATGGCGTCCTCGAAGTTGTACCCGCGCCAGGGCAGGAAGGCGACGAGAACGTTGCGGCCCAGCGCCAGCTCGCCTCGATCGGTGCAGGGACCGTCCGCGAGCACTTGTCCCTGGCCGACGCGATCGCCAACCCGCACCAGCGGCTTCTGGTTGATGCAGGTATTCTGGTTGGAGCGCTTGAACTTGATGAGCGAGTAGATGTCCGCCCCGACTTCGCGGCTCAGCACGCCGGAATGGTCCGACTCCACGCGCACGATGATCCGCTCGGAGTCCACCTGATCGACGATTCCCTCGCGGCGGCAGATGACCACGGCTCCCGAATCACGAGCCGTGACGCGTTCCATGCCGGTACCCACCAGCGGAGCTTCACCGTGGATCAAAGGCACGGCCTGGCGCTGCATGTTGGAACCCATCAAGGCGCGGTTGGCGTCGTCATTTTCGAGGAACGGTATCAAGCTCGCGGCAACGGACACGAGCTGTTTGGGCGAAACGTCGATGTAATCGACCTCTTCACGCTGCTTCAGCACGAAGTTGCCGGCTTGGCGGCAATTGACCAGTTCGGTGGTGATTTTGCCGCGATCGTCCAGAGGAACGTTGGCCTGAGCGACGACGTAGCGGTCTTCTTCCCAAGCCGAGAGATAGAAGCAGTAAGGCTCGGCGGTTACCCGGCGGCGCTTGAGCTCCTCATTCACCGCGTCCACTTTGTCGCGTTCAACGATCTCGCCGGCCTTGAATTCACTGTCGCCGGCATTGACAACCTGGGTGAAATCGATCACCCGGCCGCCCTTGACCTTGCGGTAGGGCGATTCGATAAATCCGAATTCGTTGATGCGCGCATAACAGGAGAGCGAGCTGATCAGGCCGATATTCGGGCCTTCCGGCGTTTCGATGGGGCAGATCCGGCCGTAGTGAGTGGGATGGACGTCGCGCACCTCAAACCCGGCGCGTTCGCGCGAAAGGCCGCCGGGGCCCAAGGCCGACAAGCGGCGCTTGTGCGTGATTTCGCTGAGCGGATTGGTCTGATCCATGAACTGCGACAGCTGCGAGCTGCCGAAGAATTCGCGAATCGCGGCCATAACGGGTTTCGCGTTCACCAGGTCGTGCGGCATAGCCGTGGACATTTCCTGATAAACGGACATCTTTTCCTTGATGGCGCGCTCCATGCGGACCAGACCGATGCGGAACTGGTTCTCCAAAAGCTCGCCGACCGCGCGGACGCGGCGATTGCCAAGATGATCGATGTCGTCCACCGTGCCGATATTCTTGCGCAGCTTGAGCAAGTACCGGATGGCGGCCACGAAATCGGTGGAATCGAGAGTGCGTGTCTCGAGCGGCGTTTCCAGACCCAGCTTGATGTTGAACTTCAGCCGGCCGACTTTGCTGAAGTCGTACTTGCGCGGATCGAAGAACATGCCGTTGAAAAGCGCCGTGGCGGTTTCAAGCGTAGGCGGATCGCCGGGCCGCAGCTTGCGATAGATTTCGATGAGCGCTTCGCGCGAAGAACGAATCGCATCCTTATCGAGCGTGCGCGAGACGACCACGCCCGTATCGTCGCGATCGGGGAAGAAAACGTCGACGCCCGTAATGCCAGCCTCCGGCAAGGCAGCCCAGACTGCCGGCGTGAGCGGCTTGTTGGCTTCGAGCAGCACTTCACCGGTCTGCCGATTCACCAGATCGCCGACGGTGAACGCTCCTTCCAGGTCGGCGAGCGAAACATGCACCTGGGCGATCTTGGCTTTCACTAACTCTTTGTAGAGCGGCTCGGTGATCCGCCGATGGGCCGCCACCAGCACGTCCTCGGATCGCGGAGCTTTGATTTCGTGCGTAAGCTTGCGATCGACCAGGCCTTCGGAGAGATTCCAATAAAACTCGCCATCGCGGAGCGCGATACGTTCCACCTGGAAAAAGGTGCGCAGAATCTCCTCATTCGATTTCATGCCCAGCGCACGCAGGAAGATGGAACCCAGGAACTTGCGCTTGCGGTCGATGCGGACGTAGAGCACGTTCTTGGTGTCGTATTCGAATTCCACCCAAGAGCCGCGGTAAGGAATGATCTTGCCGAGGAAATACGAGCGATTGTTGGCCGTCTCGTAAAATACGCCCGGCGAGCGATGCAGTTGGCTGACGATTACCCGCTCGGTCCCGTTAATGATAAAGGTGCCGTTATCCGTCATCAGCGGGATATCGCCGAAGAAAACTTCCTGCTCCTTGATGTCGCGCACGTTCTTCGCGCCGGTGTCCGGGTCCTTGTCATAAATCGTCAGGCGGATGGTGACCTTGAGCGGGGCGGCATAGGTCATACCGCGTTCCTGACATTCGTTTACGTCGTACTTGAGCTGCATGCCCACGGGATCGCCGCATTTATTGCAGAACGTCGGGGTGTTCTTGTTAAACGTTCCGCACTTCGAGCAGATCACGTCGCCGGTCTGATACGGATTGGTGACCACCGAAGCGCCGCAATTGCGGCAGGTGGCGCGGAGATGGTGCAGCCCTTTGAGATTGCCGCACTTGCATTCCCAGTTTCCGATGGAGTAGTCCACGAAATCGAGCTGCGAAAGCCCGCGGAAGTCCTGGATCGGGAACACGGACGTAAAGACCGATTGCAGACCCGTGTCCTCGCGCTCCGACGGAAGCAAATCCATCTGCAGGAAGCGCTGATAAGAAAGGCGCTGCACTTCGATCAAGTTCGGGATCTGGATGGAGCTCTTGATTTTCGAAAAGTCCAGCCGCTCGCGCTCGCGAACCGCATGATTGCCGTTGCGATGATTTCCATTTTCCATTCTATTACCTCACGATACCCAAAAGGGTCAGGCCGGGACACACTGCGGAGACACCTCCGCCAGGGGTCCGGATTGGACACAATTGAAGTTCAAATTCCCGACAATTCAGCTTCGTACGAATTCCTTTGCGCGCAAGCCGGCGCGCCGCCGCTCGCGAACGACCGAATTCCGTTACTTGACTTCGACTTTGGCGCCCGCGTCTTCAAACTTCTTCTTGATCGTCGCGGCTTCTTCCTTGCTCACGCCTTCCTTGATGGGCTTGGGCGCGCCGTCCACCAAATCCTTGGCTTCTTTCAAGCCCAGGCTGGTCACTTCGCGGACAGCCTTAATGACGTTGATTTTGTTGGCGCCGACGTCGGTGAGCACGACGGCGAATTCGGTTTTCTCCTCAGCGGGCGCGGCCCCGGCCGCTCCGCCACCGGCCATCATCACCGGCGCAGCAGCTGCCGCGGAGACGCCAAAAGTCTCTTCCATCTTTTTGACCAAGTCGGCGGCCTCGAGCAGAGTAAGCCCCTTGATCTCTTCCAGGATTGATTCCACCTTGCTAGCCATTTCGCGTTCTCCTCCTCGTTAGTGAGCGAACTTTTCTGCCTTGACCGCTTCCTGCACTACCACGGCCAGATTCCGAGTGATGCCCGCCATGGCGGTCGCGCTACCCCGCGCCGGCGCCTGCAACAAAAACATGATTTTCCCGATCAGCTCTTCCTTGGACGGAAGCAGCGCTAACTGCTGAATTTCGGCGATGGATAAGACGCGCCCCTCTACCACTCCCGCCTTGAAGCGAAATGCCGGCACATCCTTGGCGACTTTCGTAAGGATTTTCGCCAGGGACACAGGATCGGTGCTGTACGAAATAGAGTTCGTTCCCGAGAGCCCTTTGAGCAGTCCTTCGGCCGACGTTCCCGCTCCAGCCTTCTCGGCCAGCGTATTCTTGACCACCTTGTAATTTCCGCCGGCGCTCTGCACCGCCCGGCGAAGTTGGGTATCCTGGGCCACGGTAATGCCCTGAAACGTGGTGAGAATCACGGTGGAGACCTTGGCCAGGTCGCTCTTCAACTTTTCGACTTCTTCTTTTTTCTCGCTGCGCTTCTTCATCGCAATCTCCCCATCACGCCGCGGTAGCCATGGCTGTTTCCGCCTCAGCCAGATCGATCGGGATTCCGGGTCCCATCGTGGAAGTTAAAGTGATTTTCTTGACGTACCGCCCCTTCGCCGCTGCGGGCTTGGCCTTGACCACCGCGCCCAGCAGAGCCTGCGCATTCTCGGCAAGCTTGGGCCCGTCAAAGCTCATCTTGCCGATCGGCGAGTGAATAATTCCGGTTTTGTCCACGCGAAATTCGACCTTGCCGGCCTTGATTTCCTTCACGGCGTTGGCTACCTCAAAAGTCACTGTGCCGGTTTTGGGATTGGGCATCAGGCCGCGAGGACCGAGCACCTTCCCGAGCCGTCCGGCGGAGCGCATCATGTCGGGAGTAGCGATGACCGCCTCAAAATCGGTCCAACCCTCCTGAATTTTCTGCACCATGTCTTCGCCGCCGACGAAATCAGCGCCCGCTTCCTGCGCCTCGCGAACTTTTTCACCGCTGGCAAGCACTAGCACCCGCTTGGACTTGCCGAGGCCATTGGGCAATACCACGGTTCCGCGGACCATCTGGTCGGAGTGCTTGGGATCGACACCCAGATTGATGACCAGCTCGACGGTCTCGTCGAACTTCGCGAAGTGCGCTTTCTTCAGCGTTTCGGCAGCCTCGTCCAGCTTGTAGGGCCGCGCCTCAACCTTCTTGCGCGCATTTACGATGTTCTTTCCAGCTTTTCGCGGCATGCTCTCAGCCCTCCACTTCGAGTCCCATATTGCGGGCCGTACCCATCACCGTGCGGACGGCGGACTCAAGATTCGCGGTATTCAGATCCACCAGTTTGGTGCGAGCGATATCTTCCACTTGCTTTCGCGTCACTTTGCCGACCTTGGTCCGGTTTGGCTCGGCCGAACCCTTGACGATTCCCGCGGCTCGCTTCAGCAGTTCGGACGCGGGCGGCGTCTTGGTGACAAAAGTAAAGCTGCGATCGTTAAAGATCGTAACCAGCACGGGGATAATCATCCCCTCCGGCTCTTTGTTGGTCTTGGCGTTAAACTGCTTGCAAAAATCCATGATGTTAACGCCCTGAGGGCCAAGCGCGGTGCCGACCGGCGGAGCGGGCGTCGCTTTGGCCGCCGGCAACTGCAGCTTGACCACGGCTTGAACTTTCTTGGCCATTTTCGCTTACTTGCCTCCCACAGATACTCGCTAGCTGATCTTTTCCACCTGGGCAAAATCCAGTTCGACCGGAGTCGACCGCCCGAAGATGGTCACGGAAACTTTCAAAGTGCTGCGCTCGGCATTGACTTCTTCCACCATGCCGGTGAAGTTGGCGAAGGGGCCATCCACGATGCGCACTTGCTCGTTGCGTTCGAACGTCAACTTCGGTTTCGGCTTTTCGGCCGAAGTTGTCACGCGATGGAGGATATTCTCGACCTCTTCCTCGCTCAGGGGCGAGGGCGTCTGCCCCGAACCGACAAATCCCGTGACGCGGGGGGTGGACCGCACCACGTGCCAGGTGTCGTCGTCCATTTCCATTTCCACGAGGACGTAGCCCGGATAGAACATCCGCGGCGACACGATCTTCTTGCCTCCACGCACTTCCATGACGTCTTCGGTGGGAATCATGACGCGCCCAATGCGTTCGCCCAGTCCAAACGCGGCGACGCGGCCTTCCAGGCTTTCTTTGACCTTCTTCTCAAAGCCCGAATAGGTATGAATGATGTACCACTGCTTGGCCATCGACACGCTAAGCCTCAGTGCTTGAAAAGAGTGAACGCGCGGTTGAGCACCCAACCCACGCTGCTATCCACGCCAAAGAAAAACAGCCCGAAAAAAGCTACTGCCACAATCACCACAAAGGTGGTGACCACTACCTCGTGCCGCGTCGGCCAGGTGACCTGGCGCAACTCAACGCGCACTTCGTGCAGAAACTCGCCCCATTGCTTGGGGTGCTGCTTGATGCGCTCCCAAAGGGCGCCGGTACGAGACTCCGGAGCCTCACCTGACATTGCTTTCAATCGTTCTGCATGTAATGCCATGTTGCTGTCCTACTTCCCATTCGGTCTGGCAGGGGAGGAGGGATTCGAACCCCCACATCCGGTTTTGGAGACCGGCGGTCTACCATTGAACCTACTCCCCTTTGCCCTGAGAGCCGCTGCGAAGGCTGCAGAGGGTTAATTGCTCGAAATCGAATCGATCTAGCCGGCGGACGCCGCCCGTCACTTCACCTCTCGGTGAGCGGTATGCTTTCTGCACGTGTTGCAGAATTTCTTCGTCTCCATGCGATCGGTGTGCTTCTTTTTATTCTTGGTGGTCGTGTAGTTCCGGTTCTTGCAATCGTTGCACTGTAAGGTAATGATTTCGCGCATCTGTCGCCCTCTACTCGATGATCTCGGTGACCGCGCCGGCGCCGACGGTGTGCCCGCCTTCGCGAATGGCGAAGCGCAGCCCCCGTTCCAGCGCCACCGGCGTGATCAGCGAAATCTCCGCCGAGACATTGTCTCCCGGCATGACCATCTCCACTCCCGCCGGCAGCTTCACGTCGCCGGTCACATCCGTGGTCCGAAAATAAAACTGCGGCCGGTACCCGGTGAAAAACGGCGTGTGCCGCCCGCCCTCTTCCTTGGTCAGCACATACGCTTCGGCCTTGAACTTGGTGTGCGGCGTGATCGATCCCGGCTTGGCAATCACCTGGCCCCGCTCCACCTCTTCTTTTTCCGTGCCCCGCAACAGCAAACCCACGTTGTCTCCGGCGATCCCTTCGTCCAGCAGCTTGCGGAACATCTCCACGCCCGTTACCACCCGCTTGATCGTGGGACGGAATCCCACAATCTCCATCTCCTCGCCCACCTTCACCTTGCCCCGCTCGATTCGCCCGGTCACCACCGTGCCGCGTCCGGAGATCGAAAAGATATCCTCGATGGGCATGGCAAACGGCTTGTCCACATCCCGCTGCGGCAAGGGCACGTTCTTATCCACCGCCGCCATCAACTCCAGAATCGTCTTCTCCCACTTCTCTTCGCCGTTGAGAGCGCCCAGCGCCGAGCCGCGAATCACCGGAACGGCATCGCCCGGGAACTGATAGGTCTTCAGCAACTCGCGCACTTCCAGCTCCACCAGCTCCAGAAGCTCGGGATCTTCCACCGCATCGCACTTGTTTAAAAACACCACGATGTACGGCACGCCCACCTGTCGCGCCAGCAAAATGTGCTCCCGGGTCTGCGGCATGGGCCCATCGGTGGCCGCCACCACCAGGATGGCCCCATCCATCTGCGCCGCCCCGGTGATCATGTTCTTGATGTAATCGGCGTGTCCCGGGCAATCGATGTGCGCGTAGTGCCGGTTGGCCGTCTCGTACTCGACGTGCGCCACGGCGATGGTGATGCCCCGCTCGCGCTCTTCCGGCGCGTTGTCGATCGAATCGAACGCCCGGAACTGCACCTTGGGGTTGTGCTTCGACAGCACCTTGGTGATCGCCGCCGTCAAGGTGGTCTTGCCGTGATCGATGTGACCGATCGTGCCTATATTTACGTGCGGCTTGCTGCGCTCGAACTTTTCCTTCGCCATGCTTTTTCTGAACCTCTCTCGATTGACTGGAGCGGGGGACGGGATTCGAACCCGCGACCATCGGCTTGGAAGGCCGAGACTCTTCCGCTGAGTTACCCCCGCCGGCCTTCGGCCAATCTGGAGCCTGGGACCGGGATTGAACCGGTGACCTCGTCCTTACCAAGGACGCGCTCTACCAACTGAGCTACCCAGGCCGAACCCGGTACCCTGAATCGAATCGAATTATTTCACTGCCTCTCGTTTGGACTGTATGGCACTCGCGTTGTTTTTTGTACTTTGATAGCCGGTCGCGAAATTCCCGGATCGGCTACCTGTCTCGGTCTAACCGGTGCTGCGCGCGAATGGTGGACGGGGGAGGATTCGAACCTCCGTAGCCCGCAAGGAGCGGCAGATTTACAGTCTGCTGGTTTTAGCCACTCACCCACCCGTCCGCACGGGGAAGCTCCATCGAGATCGAACGTTCTGTCTCCATCCGCAAAGAGACACCCGCTCGCCTGAGTTATTCACGCAGGAACAGCATTTTTTTGTTATCGGAGATCCGCCCCAATCGTGAAATTCCAAAAAACTCAGCTGGCGGAGGGATTTGAACCCCCGACCCTCTGATTACAAATCAGATGCTCTACCAACTGAGCTACGCCAGCGCAGCTCAAACCGAAAAAAGATATCAGAAGGGCACTTCGATTGCAAGGCTCAGCAATCGCGGCCCAGCCGTGAGCACTCGAGACGCCAAACGAATTGCTCTGGAGATGTAATTGTACAACATCCCGGGTGGGTTTGCGCAATCGGAGAATTTTTTGCGCCGGGGAGCGGCCCCAGGGCAAGCGCTGTTCGAAGAGCTTTCGGCCAATTTCGCGGAAACAAACCGGCGACCTCGCCCGGGAGCGCGGGAACATGAGAAAATCCTCTTGCTATGAACGAACGCAGGCGTGAATGACGCTACGTCGAATCGCCCTCTTATTGGCCGCAATTGTTGTTACCGTAATTCTCGCTTACGAATTGCGCGTTCACATTTTTCCGGGGGATCATTCCTTTCCCGAACTCATCGAACTCTCCCCTGCCCACTCCACGTTTATCGCTTACATTGATCTCGCCGAGCTCCGCAAAGGACCGCTCATCGGCCATCTGGCGGCACTCGCCGCGCCTGTGGTCGTCGACCCAGACTACGAAGAATTTATCAGCTCCACCGGATTCGATTACCAGCGCGATCTAGATCGGGTGGTGATCTCAGCGACCGCCGACGAAAAACTGGCTATTGCCGAAGGGCGTTTCGACCGGAAAAAGATCGAAGAATATGCGCTGCGCTCCGGCAGCATCGAAAAAAAAGATGGGCGCACAGTCTACGTCATGAAGTCGAAGGTGCGGGGACAGGATATTTCGCTGACGTTTCTCGGAGCGCATCGTATCGTCCTGGGCGAGGGCGGAGATTTCATCGGATATCTTACAAGTCCACGCGCGCCTTTGGACCAGGCAATGCGCCAAAGGCTTTCTCGTGTCGCCGGGTCGCCTGCCTTCGCAGGCTGGAAGATTCCCGATTCGCTAAGGCGTGCCGCGGGCCGAACGGGGTCGTTCACCGTTCCGGCTCTGCAATCGTTGCGGGGAATCGATTTGGCGATCAAGCCAGAGAGACAGCAGTTGCTGATCTCCGTTGAGGGCGAGTGCGATGACGCGCCGCAGGCGCAGAATCTCTCGGCCAGCCTGAATTTCTTGCGTACAATTTTGCCTGCTGGATTAGCGGGAGCATTAACCGGATCTAAGACGCGCGGGCAGATGTCGGCGGAGAATGCCGCACTGGCGGCCCGTCTTGTCGAGGCTACGGAGATTACGGCAAACGACGACCGGGTCCGGCTGCTCTTAACCGTCAGCCCCGATATGATCGGCAGTGCAGCCCCAACGAAGTAACGGCCAGTCCTGGTTTGTTCTCGGAATTATGCAGGGGAAGAAAATGCAGGAACGACTTCAGTCTGCTTCCGCCGATGAAGTGAACCGGAGGTAACGCATGGGGTTGACCGGCGCTTCGTTGATCCGAACCTCGTAATGAACATGAGGCCCCGTCGTACGGCCGCTAACCCCGACGTAGCCGATGATATCGCCGCGCTTCACGTGAATTCCTGTTGGCACCGTAAAGGTGGACAAATGACCGTACCAAGTGCTCACGCCGAATCCGTGGTCGATGATAACCAGCCGGCCATAGCCGGAATGCACCGCAGCTTCAATGACCACGCCATCCGCTGCCGCCCGCACGCCTTCGCCATATTCCGCGGCAATATCGACTCCAGTATGGAATGCACCCTCACCACTGAAAGGATCAAGCCGCTCGCCGAAGGCGGCCGTAATGCGTCCAACGACCGGCCAAAGGGTGGGGCTGAAAGTCATCTCACCCAGACCAAGCGTGGGCATCAGCCGCGGGCCGTTGTTGGCTAAGCCAGCGGTGGTGACACTCTTCTCCAGAAAATTGAACTCATCCAGCGTATGGTCGAGCGGAGCCTCTTCGGCGACCGCTGACTCGGTCAAGCCAAACGGGCTGGTACGCAGATACATGAACCCGTAGGTCATGGCCACTTCGGTGGCCAAAGATTGCAGCGAAGACAGGCGTTGATCGGTATCTTTTACGGAATTTTGAAGCTGCTGATATTGCCGCTGCAGATGATCCTGTTTGAGCAAGAGCGCGTCGTAATTGCCCACCTTCCACAGCATGCGGCTATAGGAAGCCACCGCCGCCATAACGGTGATCCCGCCGACGATGGCCAAGGCCGCCAGCACGTGTATGGCATAGAGGGGAACGGTGATGCGCCGCACGGTGCCACGCTGGTTGGAAGCGACGAATAGGGTATAAGTCTGCTTCTTCATAGTAAGAGCGTTGCGAAATACCGATTTGCTAAAGCCGGCGCATAAAATCGAAAACGACAAAGCCCCTGGGCCGGCAAACCCAATGCGAAACGCCTTAGACCGAGAGCCTTGGTCCGAAGGCAAGGCCCAGTCTAGAAAAAGAGAGTCCGGCGCGTCAACCAAATTCTCGCTCCAAACACGATTCTATGAACCTGTACCAGAGATCGTATCTAGGCCAGTATCTGGGCCACTGTGCGGTGGTCCTATGAAAACCTGGATCGAATTTGCCCGGTGCTCCCTTAGCCGGGACATCCGTGGCACGCGTATAATTTGGCGGCCGAGCCATGGTGCGCATCGCGGAAGACGAGTTGATCGAACGAATACGAGGGCGCATTCCGTCGCAGGAAGGCGGATTGCTGCGCATGGGGATCGGCCACGATGCCGCCGTGATTCGCCCGCGAGGCCGGGATTGGGTCATCACTTGCGATCAGTTTTTGGAGGGTGTCCATTTTCTGGCGGATAAACATCCGCCGGATGCGGTGGGCTACAAGGCGCTTGCTCGGGCCACAAGCGACATCGTTGCGATGGCGGCCGAACCGCGGCTTTTTCTGCTGAGTCTTGCATTGCCCGCCAAACGAACCGGGCCTTGGCTGGAGGCCATGCTGTCGGGCATGGCTCGAGCGAGCAAACGTTTCGGGTTGACGCTCGCGGGAGGCGATACCGCGCGAACCATTGATGAAGGTCCGCGTCTAGCGATGAATGTGACGGTGCTGGGAGAACTCGCGCACGGACGGGCAATCGGCCGCGCTGGCGCCAAACCTGGAGACGGTATCTACGTGACAGGCGTTTTGGGAGAGGCCCAACTGGGACTCGAGCTTCTCCTGAGAACGAAGAATGGACCAAGATACGATCGAAAGCTGCTTGCTCGTCACCTTTACCCGACGTTACCTCTCGATTTTGCGCTTTGGCTGGGCCGCAATCAGCTGCCCACAGCCATGATGGATCTCTCCGACGGGCTCTCCACAGACCTTACCCGGCTCTGCAAGGCCAGCCGCGTGGGTGCGCGAATCTACGGCGACCAAATACCCGCGGTTGCCGTTCCCATATCGCTGCAGAAACGGCCAAGCCCCCACGCTCTAACCTTGGCGCTGCATGGGGGTGAAGACTACGGCTTACTTTTCACCGCGCGGAGGGGGATGGCTTCTCGTATTCCCCTCATCTTTGGCCGTACTCGCATCACGCGCATTGGCGAAATCGTGAGCGGATCGGGAGCGAAGCTTGTCGACGCCAAGGGAAGAGCGTCAATACTCCTCCCCGGAGGTTGGGACCATTTTGCGAAGGTTTGAAGCAATGAAGAGAGTCATACAACAAAGGAACCGGCGTGCGCGTACCAACTGCGGCGGAATTCTCGTCGATAGAGTTTCGTGTACGGAGCGCTGATTACGAATGGACGCTCACCACAAAGAGATAACGCTTGGCGGCGCGGCGGGACGGCTCGAAGCGATCCTTTGGAGGCCAAAAGAATCGCTTGGGATTCCTTTGGCTGCCGTGATCTGTCACCCTCATCCGCTTTATCAAGGCACGATGCACAACAAGGTTGTCTATCAAGCCGCCAAGGCGCTCGATTCCCTAGGCATTCCCGTTTTGCGTTTCAATTTTCGCGGAGTGGGAGCCAGCGAGGGAGTCTACGATCATGGCCGCGGCGAAGAAGACGATGTCCGCGCGGCGCTCGATTACCTCGCGGCGGAATTTCCCGGCTCGCCTTTGCTGGCATCGGGTTTCAGCTTCGGCGCATGGGTCGGCTTGCGCGTAGGCTGCGGGGATGCCCGAGTGACTGAATTGATCGGCCTGGGGTTGCCGATCGACGATCGTAAACTCCCTTTCGACTATTTGCGCACCTGCGCAAAACCCAAGCTGCTGGTTCAAGGGGAAAACGATCAGTACGCCGCAAAGTCCGGGTTCGAAAGCTTCGCCGCTGGTTTCCATCCTGAAGCGATTGCGGCGACTCGCGTCGTCTTTGTTCCCGGCGACCATTTCTTTAGCGGGCATCTCAACGAAATGGCCGATGCGCTGCGCCGATGGTTGCTGGACCGGCACCCTGAGCTGAAAGCTCCAACGCCCTGATAGGCCTTGATTCGCCCCTATTGTCCTTGAGGATGCGGCGAGGGTTCCGTGTTCGTTGTCGGTGGGTCCGGCGGCGTGGTCGGCGGCTGGGGCTGCGGGACGACCGAGGGTTGTGGCGCGGGTTGTGGCGTAGGCTGGCCGTGCCCCGAGCCTTCCTCCGAGCCTTCCGTCGGGGCGCTGTCAGGAGTGTCCACGTGAACCTGCTTGGTCAGCGCGATCTTCTCGAGAGGCACGACATTGGGGAAATTCTCGACCGGGGCATCCGCTAACGCATTCTGCATGAACTGCAGCCAGATGGGCAGCGCGGCGCGCGCACCTGTCTCGCTGCGCCCCAGCGACTTTTGCTTATCGTCGAATCCAACCCAAACTCCAGCCGTCAACTGAGGGGTAAAGCCCATGTACCAGGCATCGGTGAAATCATTGGTCGTTCCGGTTTTGCCCGCCGACGGCCTCCCGAGCGCCTTGGCGCCCACGCCCGTTCCAAAGGTGACCACGTCTTCCAGCATGGCCACCATCGTGCGCGCCACCTCCGGCGAGATGACGTCGTGCGCGGCCGGCCGTGCCTCCTCCAGCAGAGCGCCATCGTAAGTGGTGACGCGGCGGATCAGATGCGCGTCGATGCGAATTCCGTCGTCGGGGAAGACAGTGAAAGCGGAGGCGTGCTCCATCAGATTTAAATCCGCGGCGCCGAGCGCAATGGGAAGATAAGGAGGCAGGGGGCTGTTGATGCCGAAGCGGCGCGCCATTTGGACGACCTGGTCAATTCCGATTTTATCCGCCAGCTTGACCGCGGGAACGTTGCGGGAACCAGCCAAGGCCCGGCGCAGCGTGATCAGGCCTTCGTATCGTTCGTCATAATTGTGTGGGGAGTACGGCTGCCCGCCACTCATCACCGTGAACGGCGCATCGAGGATGGTGTCGAACGGAGTGGCGCCCTTCTCCATGGCCGCCGCGTAGACGTAGACCTTAAATGAGCTGCCCACCTGCCGTTGCGCCTGCGTCGCTCGATTAAACTTCGAATCCTCAAAGCTATAGCCGCCCACCATGGCCTTCACTTCGCCCGAGCCGTTATCGATCGCCACGAGCGCCGATTGGGGGCCGGGATCTTGCTCCAGAGTTACATGCGCCGTGCTTCCGCTGATGTCGCGAACGTAGAACTGCGCCAGATCGCCCACGTGGAGCAACTCGCTCGGCAGGTGACGTCCAGTCCAGGCAAAGTCGGGCTGGGTAAGAACGGCGCGGTAGGGGCCGATTTTTACGACCGCGGCATTCTCATCGACGGCGGTCACTAAGCCGTTGACGTAATCCGACTTGGAGATTGGCGTATGCCAATCGTCGTCATCGTAATTTTGCAGCGAGGCATGCTGATCGCGGATCACGTTGGGAAGATCGCCGCGCCAGCCATGGCGATGGTCGTAAGCGTGCAGACCTTCTCGCACCGCGCTATTCGCCGCACGCTGCATGGCCACGTTCAGCGTCGTATAGACGCGCAGCCCGCGCTCGTGTACCGCCTCGGTTCCATAGGTCGATTCCAGGTACTTGCGAATCTCCTCGACAAAGTAGGGCGCCAGGTCATTTCGAGGCGATTGGACATTGAGGCCCATCGGCTGCCGCTGCGCCTCGCGTTCCTGCTGTGTGGTGATCTTGCCGTCACGTTGCATCAGGTCCAGCACTAAATTCCGACGGTCCAGAGCGCGCTTGGGATAAAGGATTGGCGAATACACCGGGCCGCGAATCAAGGCGGCCAGCAACGCAGCTTCGGGCAAGGTCAGCTTGCCCACGGGCCTGGCAAAATAAAATTCCGAGGCGGCCTCAAATCCGTAATTCCCGTGCGCGAGGTAGACCTGATTGGCGTACATCGTGAAGATCTGTTGCTTGGTGTAATTGCGTTCGATTTGAATGGCCAGAAGCGTTTCTTGAATCTTTCTGCGAAAACTCCGGTCGGCGCGGTCCAGAAAGAGGCCTCCGGCAAGTTGCATGGTGAGCGTGCTGGCCCCTTCACGGATGCGGCCACGGACGGCGTTGCGCCAGGCCGCCTCCATGACCCGGGGCAGGTCCACGCCCCAATGCTCAAAAAAATGCTGATCTTCCGTGGAAGTAATTGCGTCTTTCAGGACCGGCGGAATCTGTTCCCAGGTAAGCAGAATGCGGCGCTGTAAAGCGAAATTCCCGATCTGCTGTCCATCATCGGAATAGAGCTCGGTGATTACGTTCGGGCGGTAGTCCTCAAGCGCGCGGATTTCGGGTAAATCGGTGGAGTAAACAAAAATAAGCCCGGCCGCGGCTCCGAGCAGGATCACGCCCACAAGCAAAATCGCGAAGGCCAGGCGTCCGGCGAGCTTGCGTCCGCGTACCTGCAAAGTGATGGAAGGCAACATTGCGTTCAGCCGATCTAGACTCGCCGGGACTTGGCAGATGAGAAATGGCTATCAGGCAGCGATCGCTGTTCCACGGTGAACTTAGGCCTGCGATTTCCCGGCACTGCGCGAAAAAAATCCCCCAACCGTGACGGCCAGAGCCACCGCCAGAAGGCCCGAGTCAAGAATCAATTCATGGCTCGGCTTCACGCTGTTATTGCCGAAGCAGCCGCAATTGATCTCCAATCCCCCGAGCGCCGCGTGCGTCAGTGCAATCATGAACATGACCAAAAGTCCCGTAACGAACAGGGCCGCCCATCGCACGCCTATCCCGACGATCAACAGGGCGCCCACGGCGACTTCAATCCAAGGCAAAATCCTGGCCATCCACACGACGAGACTCAGGGGCACCATCTTGTAGGAGTCGATTCCCATCGCGAACAGGAAATAATAGTCCCCCAGGTGCCACGACCCGTTAAAGTGCAGCTTGGCGTAGGCCGCGTACAGAAAAACCACGCCGAGGAGCACTCGTCCCGCGACCAGAAGGAATCGCAAGTTGCCCCGCGTGCGTGGCCGCTCGATGGCGATCGGACTGGCTTGGCTCATGCCTCAGTGCTGCTGCAGAAGGTAATCGATATATTGCTTGAGAAGCGAGTAATTGACTCCGCCCGGCGGAAGGGGCGTCATCTGGCCTCTGTGAAACACATAAATCGTGGGCGTGCCGTTCACGCCGCGAGAGTTGCCGAGAGCCATATCGCTCGCGATGGCAGCATCGATCTGCGGTCCCTCGGTCGCCTCGATCATGCGGACCTTCTTCATATCCGCAGCGGAGATCGCGCTGGACAGCGCATCGTCGATTTTGCCCGTAGAACCCCAGTCCTCTTGCTTGGTATAAAGCGTTTGCTCGGCCGTTTCAAATACGCCCGCAAGCGCCGCCGCGCTGGCCCAACGCGCTGCTTCCCGCGAGTGAGAATGCATCGACAGCGGGAAGTCGCGATGAACGTAATACACTTTGCCGGCGGGGATGTAGGTCTGCATCAATTGCCGAGCCGTCTCCAGGTAAAAAATGCGGCACTGAGGACATTGGTAATCGCTGAAAACTTCGATCGTAATCGGGGCGCTCTTCGATCCCACGGACTTGAGTGCCGTTAGGTCCAAAGCGGTCGCAGGCTTACCCGCCTGGCTGCTTTCCTTAGGACCGGCGCTCGAGAGCATTGGCAGCAGGGCGACCAGCGCTATGGGTACAATTGCTTTCAGAAAAAAACGGTTCACATGCCCTCCCTAAAAGGACAGGTCCCAATGGGAATCGGTATTGTAATCGGATGCGAGCTCATTTAGAAGCGTTGGGCTCATAAAGATCGAGTTCTCCACCGATTGTGACGGCGCAGCGCGGTGGAAAAGGCTGTCCATCCTTAAGATTTCCTTTGAATCAGATTACCGCACCGCTGACACGCTAACAAGTGAGCCGCCATCGCGCTGGGTTGGAGCCAAATCCTACGGAAGACGAGGCGAAATTAGGAGCGAATGCGTCCCGCATGGCGAATTTCCCTGCGGTAGTCCGGCGCAAAAATCTCTACCGTGCGGCACATCTCATAGAGTCGCGACCGCACTCGCTGGCCTAGCCGGTCGACGAGCGTGTCTTCCCGGGCGATGGCCAGCTTTTCGCCCGAGGGCATACGCGGAATCACCGGCTCGGCTTCAGAGCGGTCCAGGTAGTTCGTGGTCAGCAGCGTGACCCGATTTTCGTTGTATCTCTTGTTCAGAATGTGCCCGATCGTATCCAGGGCCCAAGGCGAAGGCTTGCTTGCGCCGATGTCGTCGATCATTAGAACTTCTGCTTTTAGCACCGGTTCGAGCACGGCCATTTCGCTCACCGGATGGTCGGGATCGTAGCTGGCTTGCAACTCCTTCAACAGTTCGCGGTAGTCATAGAAACGCGCGTCGTGACCGCGGCGCATCAGCTCGCGGAGCGCTGCCACGGCCAAGTGCGTCTTACCCACTCCGCAGGGACCCATCAGCAGAAGACCGCTCTCCCCACTAGCCGGGTAGTTTCGGGCAAAAGCTTGCACCACCACCTTGGCTTGGGCCAAGCTTCGATCCCATCCGGCTCCTTCCGGCCCCCCTTCCCAAACGTCGATTTCGAAGTTTTCGAAGTCGCAATGTTCATAACGGCGAGGGATGCGCGCCCGGGCCAGATTGCGGCTGGCGCGATCCGCTTTGGAACACTCGCACGGTATTGCGTAAGTGGGTTTCGGCGATCTGGATGGGGCGCCGTTTGCCGGGTCTTTGCGCCCCGAAGCACGCTGCCCTTCGGCGTCCGCCCGCTCCACCAATTGCCAGCCAGTGCCGCCGCATAACGGGCATTGAGCCTGAACCATAAGGCGAGAGCATAGGCTGGGCGGCTTGCGCGCGCAAGCGCCGTGCTTGGTGGAAAAAATCGCAAATGTGAAAAACGGCGGGAAGCAACGGAGCAGATTTAAAAGCTACTTGTGCACGCGGATCACGCGCGGAGGAGGCACGCGCACCAGCGCGTCTCGCGAAGGCTTTTGCTGAGCCGTGTGCATTCCGCGGGAGAACTCTTGCTGAACGAACTCCGTAAAAGCCTTCATCTGGCGCTGCATTTCGCCCATTTTCTCGCGCATGTTCAGGATGATCTCGATGCCGGCAAGGTTCACTCCCATCTCGCGGGTCAGAGTGAGAATCACTTCCAGGCGTTCCAGGTCCGCGTCCGTATATAAGCGCGTATTGCCCTCCGACCGCGACGGCTTGAGAAGGCCTACGCGTTCGTAAAGCCGGAGCGTCTGAGGATGGAGTTGATAGAGCTCGGATACCGCGCTGATCATGTACCCCGCTCGGGCCTTTTTCTTTGGCGCTCGGATCGGCATAGCTTTACCTCCCGTTAAGCTCCGGCGCGCGCAAAAATATCCTGACGCGGATTTTCCGGTTCCAGACGGGCCAATTCGCGCAGTAGATTCCGCACGCGCTCATCGATAGGTTTGGGCACCACGACCTGCAGTTCCACGTACAGGTCGCCGCGTTTGGCGGGCTGGCGCACCGAAGGCACGCCCTTCTCTCGCAGGCGAAGCTTCTGGCCGCTGCTGGTTCCCGGCGGCACACGCAACAGCGAACGTCCATCGAGCGTAGGCACTTCGATCTTAGCGCCCAGCGCCGCTTCGGAGACGGTGATGGGCACGACGGTATAGAGATCGTCGCCCCGGCGGTCGAAGTAAGGATGCGGCTTCACCTCGGTAATGAAATAAAGATCGCCCGGGGGCGCCCCGTGAGTTCCGGCATTGCCGTGGCCGGGAACCCGCACCCGCGATCCAGTCTGCACGCCGGCGGGTATGCGCACTTCTATGGTCTCGTCTCTCCGCACGCGGCCTTCGCCGCCGCAAGCGCGGCACATGGCTTGAACCCGGCCCGTGCCCCCGCAGCGCGTACAGGCGACGTTGAAGCGCATGCGGCCGGAGGTTTGCGCAACATGCCCCGTGCCCCCGCAGGCCTCGCAGGTTTGAGCCGGCCCCACGGCGCCTGTGCCGCTGCACGCCGTGCAGGTCTCCAAGCGGGAGATGGTCACTTTTTTTACCGTGCCTCGTACGGCTTCCCAAAAATCGATTTGGATTCCGTACTCCAGGTCCGAACCCGGTTCCTCTTGGGGAGCGCCTGTTCCCGCAGTTCCCCCGCGAAAGAATTGGCTGAATAAATCCCGGAAGTTTGTGCCGCTCGAGCCGCCAAAATCGAATCCGCCGAAGTCGAAGTGAGCGCCCGGATCCTGCTCCGGAGGGACGGCGCTTCTGCGCTCGGCATCGAAGCCAAACTGATCGTACATCTGCCGTTTCTTGGTATCCGAGAGGACGTCATAGGCTTCTTGAATCTGTTTGAATTTCTCTTCCGCGGATTTGTCGCCGGGGTTCAGGTCAGGATGATACTTGCGGGCCAGCTTCCGATAGGCCCCACGGACCTCCTTCTGGGTAGCTTTACGCCCAACGCCGAGAAGTTCGTAATAATCCTGTTTGGTTGTGGTCGCCATAATTCTCGCTCGCTCACGGCTGGCGAAGCGAAGATTCGCCTAAAGCTTCGCCCAACGGGCGTTGAGTTCCGTTAACTCGGTTTGCTCTCGCGATAGCTCTTCCCGGCGCCGGCGCCGCTCTTCGTCCAGGCGTCCGCCCATGGCCGCCTCTTTCTGGTTGGCGCGATCGATCCAGCGATCGATCCACGCGACCTTTTGTTCCACGCTCGCGGCATCGGATCGAAAACGAAGCAGATGACCGCTGATTTCCACCGCTCGCGGCGGAAATTCCGGAGGGGGCGACTGCTGGGCATCATAAAAGAGGCGCTTCCAGTCCGCCGAGGGCGTCTCCGTCAGTTGTACCTGCACCAGATAGAAATTCTCGCGCAACCGTTGCAGCGCGAGCGGAGGCCCCGCTCGCTTCGTGCTATCCGTCATCCGTTGCTCCGTAATCAATCTGCCGAGGGTGCGGGAGGCCACTTTGCGAAAGTAGCCTCCCGCGTGAACCTATTCGGGTTAGTTCGGCTTCTTGGACTCGTCGACGTCGACGTATTCGGCGTCGATCACTTCGCCTTCACCGGGCTTCTTGCTCGCGGGACCCTCCGTCTGCGGACCACCGGCAGCGCCTCCAGGCGTTCCCGTCCCGGGGCCTCCTGCGGCGCCGGCCGCCGCGCTGGCGCGGTAGAGCACCTCGGCGAGTTTATGCGATGCGCTCTCCAGTTCCGTTGCGGCCGCTTGAATGGTCTCGAGAGTGCCGCCGGAAAGCGCGCTCTTTCCTTTCTCGATGGCCGCTTCCACCGCTTTGACGTCCCCCTCCGCAAGCTTTTCGCGATTCTCACGGATGAGCTTTTCCATTTGGTAGATGCGGGTATCGAGCGTATTGCGAGCTTCCACTTCCGCCAGCTTGCGACGGTCCTCGTCGGCGTGGGATTCCGCCTCTCGGCGCATCTTTTCGGCTTCGTCCTTGCCGAGACCCGTCGAAGCGGTAATGGTGATCTTCTGTTCTTTGTTGGTGGCCAGGTCCTTTGCCGACACGTTCAAAATGCCGTTCGCATCGATGTCAAACGTCACCTCCACTTGCGGCATTCCTCGCGGCGCCGGCGGTAAACCCATGAGGTGGAATTTGCCCAGCGTGCGATTGTCGGGGGCCATCTTGCGTTCCCCCTGCAGGACATGAATCTCCACCGAGGGCTGATTATCCGAAGCCGTCGAGAAGACCTCGGACTTGCGCGTCGGTATGGTCGTGTTCCGCTGGATGAGCACGGTCATTACGCCACCCAGTGTTTCGACGCCCAGCGAAAGCGGCGTCACGTCCAGAAGGAGAATATCCTTGACCTCTCCGCCGAGTACGCCTCCCTGAATGGCCGCGCCCACGGCAACCACTTCGTCCGGGTTAACACCCTTGTGGGGTTCCTTGCCCCCGAAAAGGTCCTTCACAATTTGCACCACGCGCGGAATGCGCGTCGAACCGCCTACGAGCACCACTTCGTCGATCTTGTCCGGCGTCAGGCCGGCGTCAGACAGAGCTTGCTTCACGGGACCCACGGTCCGTTGCAGCAAATCCTCCATCAACTGCTCCAGCTTCGAGCGGGTCAGTTTGAGCTGCAAATGCTTTGGCCCGGAGGCGTCCGCGGTAACGAAAGGAAGATTGATTTCCGTCTCCATTACCTGCGAGAGCTCGATCTTGGCTTTTTCCGCCGCTTCCTTCAGGCGCTGCAGGGCCATGCGGTCCTTGCCCAAATCGATGCCCTGGTCCTTCTTAAACTCGTCGACGATCCACTCCATGATGCGATGATCGACGTCGTCACCGCCCAGGTGCGTGTCGCCGGCCGTGGCCTTTACTTCGACCACACCCTCGCCCACCTCCAGGATGGAGATATCAAACGTTCCGCCGCCCAGGTCGTACACCGCGATCGTTTCGTCTTTCTTTTTGTCCAGACCGTAGGCCAGAGCCGCGGCCGTCGGTTCGTTGATGATCCGCAACACCTCGAGGCCGGCGATTTCTCCAGCCTGCTTGGTTGCCTGCCGCTGGCTGTCGTTGAAATAAGCGGGTACGGTGATCACCGCCTTGTTGACCTTCTCGCCGAGAAAATCCTCCGCGGCGCTCTTCAGCTTTTGCAGGATCATCGCGGAAATCTCGGGCGGGCTGTACGTCTTGCCAAAAATCTCCACCCGGGCATCGTCGTGCGGACCGCGAACAACCTTGTACGGGATACGCTTTGTCTCTTCGACGACTTCATCGTACCGGCGCCCCATGAACCGCTTAATCGAGTAAACGGTATTCTCTGGGTTGGTCACCGCTTGGCGTTTGGCCACTTGCCCTACCAGGCGTTCGCCAGTTTTGGTTATGCCTACCACCGAGGGAGTGGTGCGCGCCCCTTCTTGATTGGGGATCACCGCAGGCTCCCCACCTTGCATCACGGCAACCACGGAATTGGTGGTGCCCAAATCGATGCCTATAATCTTGCTCATCTGTTCCTCCGTCGTTGCCCCGGGTATGTGCAGCCCGGCTCGGGGCGTTCCAACAGGGAGATTCTACACATTGAGTGTATCTATGTCAAGTTATTTGATATAGAGAACAACCATCCTCTATTCAGTGACTTGCGCTAGGTCATGGCCGAGTTTCCCCGAATCCGCATAGGGTGGGTCGTCCTACGCAGCCACCTGTCTCATTGCATCTGGTCTCTAATCGCGCTTCCAATAATTGGGCTCTGTGAGGTTATCTATTCGATCCCCCGCCTCGGTCACGAGGGCTCCAAATCATCGTTCTTGAATTCGCGCCTTCGATAAACCCCACTATTCCCCAAGGGCGCAAAACTCCGCAAACGGGATCGTTCTCCGCGGGCGCTACGAACTGCTGCGCGCCGGACTTCGTCGAATCGGCGACTCTAACGCATCGTGAATTGGAGCGCATACGGGGGCACTTGGCGAGCAACTTGAACTCCGACGCAGAGGCTCCGTCCGCCCTCGGCGTTTCATTGACATGGAACGCGGAAGCCGGTATGATCCCGCCTGATAAGCTCTTATTGCGGAGTGGTTTTTCCCTCCTTGCTCTAAGCTCATGAGCGGGATTCCGTAAGGAAGTTAGGCGCGCGGGCGGGTAAGCTATTCCCTGGGAGGCCTGTAGGATGTTTGGCAATTACGATACGCTGGGCGGCGACTCTTCGGGCGCGTCAACGTCATTCGCCGCGACGCGAGCTCCTGAGTCGGAAGAACGCGCCTCGGCTGATCAAAGCCCTGTGATTGGTTCGGAGAGTTCCGGCCAGCAGCCCGATATTTCTTCGCGAGAAGATCGGGTCTCTGCCCTCGGCGATTCTCAGAGTGCGCCGCAGGAGGTTGCCAGTACATCCAGTCCCGAAACTCCCGTTGCCGAAGCGCCTGCCGCAGCTGACGAATCGGCAAGCGTGCCCTCGAGCGAAGAACTGAATCAGTTGATGGAGCAATACGCCGCGCCCCAGCAGGCTCCCACCGAAGGAGAAATCGTCGAAGGAAGAGTTGTAGCGGTGGCCGATGTCGGCGTGGTCGTAGACATTGGCGGCAAGACCGAAGCCTTGATTCCCGCGGGCGAATTCATGGAAGCGGACCAGCCCATTCAGCTCGATCCGGGGCAAAACATCGAAGTTCAGCTCACCGGCGAGCACAAGGATGGGTACCTCGTAGTCTCTTATCAGCGCGCGCGTCGACGCCGCGTTTGGGCCAATCTCGATAAGGCGTACCACGACAAAACGACGTTGACGGGCCGCATCGTCGATCGCGTGAAGGGCGGCTTGGTCGTTGACGTGGGTGTGCGCGCGTTCCTGCCTGCTTCGCAGGTCGATCTTCGGCCGATACATGAATTGGAGGAGTGGAAGGACCGCAATATCGACGTCCGCGTTCTCAAGCTTAACCGCAAGCGCGGAAACGTAGTGGTCAGCCGGCGCGCGATTCTCGAGGAAGAACAGAAATCGCAGCGGCAGAAATTGCTGGATTCGATTGCCGAGGGCCAGGTCTTCCACGGGTCGGTCAAGAGCATTACCAGCTATGGCGTATTCGTGGATATCGGTGGAATCGATGGCCTGCTGCACGTCTCCGATCTTTCCTGGGGCCGGGTGGCCAATCCCGTCGACGTCGTTCGGCCCGGCGACGAGCTGGATGTCCAGGTTCTGAAGTTCGATCGCGAGAAGGGCCGCATTTCCCTGGGGCGCCGCCAGTTATTGCCCGATCCGTGGATTACGGTTCCGGAACGCTTTCCGGTAGGCGCGCGGGTGCAGGGGCGAATTGTCGGCGTTGCAGACTACGGCGCGTTTGTGGAGCTCGAGCCGGGCGTCGAGGGACTGGTTCACGTCTCGGAGATGAGCTGGTCAAAGCGCAAGCAGCATCCGTCGAAGCTGGTGCAGGTCGGCGACGCCGCAGAGGTGGTGGTTCTCGAGTTGCATCCCGACCAGAGACGAATCTCTTTGGGCATGAAGCAGGCTCAGGCTGACCCGTGGGTCGAGCTGGCGCAAAAATATCCGGTCGGCTCGCAAGTCACCGGGCGAGTCCGCAACCTTACCGAGTTTGGCGCCTTCCTGGAAATTGAAGAAGGCTTTGACGGCCTCATCCACGTGAGCGATATCAGCTGGACCGGGAAGGTAAAAGATCCCGGCGAGGCGTTGAAGAAGGGTGAAACCGTCCAGGCGAAGGTTTTGAAGATCGATCCCGTAAACCGGCGCGTTTCGCTGGGGATCAAGCAGTTGAACGACATTTGGGCCAACTGGTTCACTTCCCATAAGGTGAATGACGTTGTTCGCGGAAAAGTTTCTCGCTTGACGACCTTCGGCGCGTTTGTCGAGTTGGCGGACGGCATCGAGGGTTTGTGCCACATTTCGGAGATTGAAGATCGTCGCGGCCGGGACAAGAAGCCCCCCCAGCAAGGCTCCTCCACGTCTGTTCTCGCGCCCGGCCGTGAGTATGATTTCAAAATCGTAAAGATCAATCCTGACCAGCACAAGATTGGGCTGAGCTATCGGGCAGCCGTACGCCAGACCGAAAAGCGGGAGATGGAGGAGTACAGGTCCTCGAAGTCCTCCTCTACGGCTACGATCGGCGACGCCATTTTGGCAAAACGCAGCCTGTAGTCTTTGGGCGCTGTGATACCCTCGGTCGTGCGGTTGGTATTTCACTCGGTATCGGTGGGCATGGCGGAACGTTTTTTGCAAAAGCTTGAAGGGCCCGGAGTTTTGCGTTAATGGGAGAAACTACTGCGATGAATGACACGACCATGACCAAGGCCGATCTGGTCGAAGAGGTCATACGAACCACGGAGTTGCCCCGCAAGGAATCCGAGGCGATCGTCGAAACCATATTCGACTCCATCATCCAGGCTCTGCAAACCGGCGAGAAGATCGAAATTCGCGGCTTTGGCAGTTTCCGCACGCGCCAGCGCCGGGGCCGCGTTGGCCGCAATCCCAAGACCGGCGCCAAAGTAGACGTTCCGCCCAAGCGCATCCCCTTCTTCAAGCCCAGCAAAGAGCTGAAGGACTTCGTGAACGGCGACGCCGCTACCGCCGCCGCTGCCCTGCCGCCCCAAGCGCCTTCACAATAAATCCTCATCGCCATGGATTACCTTTGGACGCCCTGGCGGTACAGCTACATCGCCTCCGCCCCGAAGGATGACCGCTGCATTTTCTGCGACGCGGCCGAAGCGCATGACGATCGAAAAACCCTCATCGTCTTCCGCGGCAAGAAAACCTTCGTAATCCTGAACCGCTATCCCTACACCTCGGGACACGTAATGGTGGTTCCCTATGCGCACAAGGCCACACTCGAAGCTTCGGAGCCGGAAACGCTGGCGGAGATGATCACCACGGCTCGGCGCCTCGAGGGCACTCTCGAAACTCTCTACCACCCCCAGGGCTACAACGTGGGCATCAACATCGGACGTGCCGCCGGAGCGGGTATCGCCGGCCACCTGCACATGCACGTGCTGCCGCGCTGGATCGGGGACGTGAACTTCATGACCAGCGTGGGTGAAACACGCGTTCAGCCCGAGGACCTCGCGACCACCTATGAGCGATTGCACGCCGCCTTGAACCCCTGAGGCGTCCGGCCCGTTTTTCGCGTTTTCGACTACACACCCCGCAGGTCGCGTTGCGCGTGTATCCTTGAACTCATGCTGGAGCTCGACCGCCAAATCGCATTCGACTCAGGCCGGGCGGAAGAATTTTTCGCCAGCGTTCCCCCACGTCCTGCGGTCGTTCTGATCGAACCCCGTCCGGGTCTGTCCGGGGCTCGCCCCCTTTTGCTGCGCACAGCGGATCTGAGGAGGCGCCTGCGGCTTCTGCTCTGCGAACCGGAGGCGAATAGCAAGCGCCTCAATCTGCGGGAGTATGCCGCGGGCATTCGCTTTCGAGTGACCGGTTCTCGGTTCGAGCAGGCCCTGGTGCATTGGCAGCAGGCCCGAGTTCTGTGGCCGGGAAACTATCGCGAGCGCTTGCGCCTCCACCCTTCTCCGTTCATAAAGCTGAATCTGGCGAACGCTTATCCTCGCGCCTATATCACTCGCCGTCTGGGCGCAGCGGGTCTGTATCTGGGCCCCTTTGCCACCCGCCGCGCGGCGGAAGGCTTCCTGGAAGGTTGGCTCGATCTTTTTCGCATTCGCCGCTGCCAGATCAAAATCCGCCGCGATCCCGATTTCCCCGGATGCATCTATTCCGAGATGAAGATGTGCCTGGCGCCCTGTTTTGGTGGGTGCACCGTTGCCGAATATGCGGAAGAGGTGAGCCGCGCGGCTGCTTATTTGCATTCGGGAGGGAGCTCGCTTGCCGATGCCCTGGCCGCTGAACGGGAATCGGCCAGCGCCGAACTCAATTTCGAGCAAGCCGCCGCCTTGCACAAACGCCTGGAAAGAATCCAGGATCTGCAACGGACTCTTCCGGATGTCGTTCGTCCAATCGAAGAGCTCCATGCGGTAATCCTAATGCGTGCGGAGGCGGAAAGCGCCATTGCAGTTTTCAGGGTGAGCGGCGGAGAGATCGCAGACCCTTTTATTCTCGAATTTGCCGATTCTGCAGCACAGCCGCGATCAGCGGAACAAAGGCTGCGCGAGCTCCTCGAACCCGTAGCTCCGCTGGACGAAGCCGGCCAAAGCCGCCCGGCTTCCGCCGGAACTGCCTTTAGAGATCGGGAGGATCACATCGCCTTGCTGGCGCGCTGGTTTTATGCCAATCCGCGCGAGGGCGAAATCTTCTTTCAGGAAGCTCAGCCCGTCGGCTGGCCGTATCGGCGCATTCTCCGTGCGTGCAGGAGGCTGCTTGCGCCGCCGGGAAGCGAAAAGGGCAATCATGCCGGTCCTCCCACGTAAGTGCCTTTGCGTCAGCCCGAACCAGCCATCGTTTTTCTTGCGATTTCACCGGTCAGGTGTTAGCTTCCTGTCGCATTGGGACGCTCTTACCCGGGGGAGAAATGGCTGACCCGACGGAACGCCGCACTTCACGGCGCTTCACCATGGTGCTTCCTCTCGCCCTGCGCCTGCAGGAATCGGCAGGCCCCCTGGAAAAAAAAGGAGAAACCCGCGACGTCAGCTTCCGCGGTTTGTATTTTTGGACCGACCAAAAGTTTGAGCCCGGAAGCTCGATCGAATTTGTTCTCACCCTGCCCAAGGAGATCACCATGACGCGCGACGTCAAGATTCATTGCTTCGGCCGCGTCATCCGGGTCGAACCGAATCAGCAGAATCGAGGCGTGGCCGCCCGCATTGAACGTTACGAATTCCTCCCCTCATCCGCTTAAGCATCCCGCCTTCAGTTTCTCGCCCGCCGCAGTACAATAGCTCTTCGAGAGGCCGGTGCGAAAAGGAATGGAGCCGCTGCAAACACACCCCCGATCCCCCCTGTGGCCATGCGGCGCCTGACTCTGCTCATCAACGCCGATAACACCCTCTGGGAAAGCAACGTCTTTTTCGAGCATACCCTGGAGCGTTTTTTCTCTCTTGTCGAGCCTTTCGGCTATGCCCGGGCCTATGCGCGGCACATCTTGAACGAGACCGAACGGCAAAATATTCAGCAGCACGGCTACGGGTTGCGCAGTTTCGCTCGTTCGCTCGAGCAAAGCTACACCAAGCTTGCCGGCGGTTTGGCGCAGAAGAGCGCGCTCGAAGAGGTTGCTTCGATGGTCGCCGAACTCGAGCACACTCCGCCGCGCGTGCTGGATGGAGTGCCGGAAACCCTGGCCTATCTTTCCAGCCGCCACAGAATGATTCTCTTCACCGAGGGCGAGCCCGCCGAGGAGGCCGCCAAAGTCGAGCGTTCCGGGCTTCAGGGATTCTTTGACTCCATCGAAATCGTCGCCAATAAGAGCATTCGTGTCTATTTGGACTTGATCGATAAGCACCACGTCGTCAAGGCCCATGCCTGGCTGGTAGGCAGCAACGCCCAGGAGGAGATCAACCCTGCCTTGCAGGCCGGCCTCAACGCGGCCTTCGTTCCCCATGCGGCGACTGCAACCCGGGAAGGTGCGGACGTTCAGAGTGGCACTGGAAAGCTTCTGATTGTCTGTAGTTTTCGCGGGCTGCGGGATCATTTCTAGCGCGGACTGTAAACAAGTGCGGGCGGCACGATGGAATCAGACACGCTGCTTGGCGGCGCGGAAGTCACCGCGATCGGGCCCTGTGACAACAGCATGCCCGTCGCGGCGCCACCAATCCAACCCTCCGACCAACTCCTTCGCCTTGAAGCCCAACGACGCCAGCTTGTACGCGCCTTTGGTCGAGCCGTTGCAACCGATACCGTCGCAGTACACAACGTAGACCGTGTCGCGATCGAGCGTAGCCGTGGTGGCCTCGCTCATCTCTCGATGTGGGAAACTCGTCGCACCGGGAATGTGTCCCCGCTCATACGCATCGCGCGGCCGAACATCGAGTACGACAATGCCCGCATGCTGACGTGTCAGATCCTGTGCGAGATCCCACGAGTCGGTTTCAAACCGCAGCTTGTCGAGCATTTCGCGCTTCGTCTCCCCAGGCTGTGGACACCCGTATTCCACGACATGAGATGTCTCCGGCTCCGGACTCTTGGCATCCTCGGTTTTGAGATGTGTCGCCATGGTTTTACCCCCGACGGATCGTGCGACATCCCCCTTGCTCGTCAGCTCAAATTATCACCCTGCTCCCGTCTGCACAAGAACACCTTACCTCGTTCCGCAAACGCTCGACGTCAGGGCGACTGCGGCGGCTACGCCGCCAAAATGGGGGCGTAGAAGCTCAATGCGCTGTCCCCTTGCTGAACAATGCGCTTGCGTTCCAGGTTACCTGCGAGCATCGGAAGTTCATTGTTTCGCCGATGTTCGAAAATCAGGCGGCCGTTTCGCACCAGCAGATCCGATTCGCCTAAAAACTCGAGGATCTCCTGGTACGCCCGGCGATTCGCATACGGCGGATCGGCGAAGACAAACTCCACGCGAGCCCCCGCTTTTTCCAACCGCTCCAGCGCCTCCATTGCGTCCATTCGCAGGATTTCCGCCGTCCCGCCAAACGTCTTGCGGCTGCCCACGTTCGTAGCGGTCGCAATCCCGAGAGACGCGAGATTCCGGGCGATCAGGGCGGCGCCCGCCGGATAATTCTCCACGAAAACGCAACCATGTGCGCCGCGGCTCAGCGCCTCGATGCCCACCGCGCCCGATCCCGCGAAGAGATCGACGAAAATCGACTTTTCGACATCCTTGCCAAGAATATTAAAAAGGGTTTCCCGCAGGCGATCGCTCGAAGGCCGCAAGGCCATTCCTCGCAGAGTCTCCAGCCGGCGGCTCCGAAAGGTTCCCGCAATCACGCGCATGGCGCGAGTTCTCTCCAATTAGCGTTTTGGAATTGCCCGACAATTCCGGACACGCGTTTACCTCCTAGCCCACGGACGCGAGCTGATATCTTCGTTGCCAGCCGGGATCGAGCGTCTGCAGAAGCCGCAGGCACTCGCCTTCCGTAGGACTATCCGCCAGCGAAAATGCTTCTTGCCGCGCCAGTTCCAGCAATTCCCGGTCCCGCAGAGGATTGGCCACATGAAACCCAATCGATCCGTGCTGCCGCGTGCCAAAAAACTCTCCCGGCCCGCGCAATCGCAAATCCGCCTCGGCAATGGCGAATCCGTCGTTTGTCTCCACCATGGTCTGCAGCCGCTCGCGCGCGTCGCCGGAAACGCTCTTCGGCGCAATCAGCAGGCAAGTGCTCTTCTCGGCGCCGCGCCCGATGCGCCCTCGCAATTGATGAAGCTGCGAGAGGCCAAAGCGCTCGGCATGCTCGATGACCATAACCGTGGCGTTGGGAACGTCCACGCCAACCTCAACCACGGTCGTCGAAACCAGAACTTGCACCTTGCCTCCGCGAAACGCCTCCATTACTGCATCTTTTTCCTCGCTCTTCATCCGGCCATGTAGCAGGCCCACGTTTATTCGAGGAAATACGCTCTTTCGCAGCCGCTCATATTCCACGATGGCCGCCTTCAGCGAAAGTTGCGCTTCGTTGGATTTCGATTGCTCGATCACCGGATACACCACATAGGCCTGCCGGCCCTTTTTGATCTCGCGGCCCACAAGATCCCAAACTCCCGGCAGATGCTCCGGCGCGGACCAGCGGGTCTCGATGGGCGTTCTCCCCGGCGGCATCTGATCGATTATGGAAACATCGAGGTCGCCGTAAAGCGTAAGAGCCAGGGTTCGAGGAATAGGTGTGGCCGTCATCACCAGGACGTCCGGCGTCGTTCCTTTTTCCATCAGGCGCTTGCGCTGCAAAACGCCAAAGCGGTGCTGCTCGTCGACAATCACCAGGCCCAGGCGTGCGAATCCGGCCGGCTCTTCCAGCAGCGCGTGCGTCCCCACCGCCAATTGCGCCTTTCCCGAGCGCATGCGCTCGGTGACCTCCCGTTTCTCTTGCGCCTTGAGCCCGCTGATCAGCAGTTCCACCTGGTAACCTGCCGCCGCAAACACACGGCGTGCCGAAAGGAAGTGCTGAACGGCCAGAATTTCGGTGGGCGCCATGAGAGCGGCTTGGTAGCCATTCTCAATTGCGATTGTGGCCGCCTCCAGCGCCACGATCGTTTTCCCGCTGCCCACATCGCCCTGCAAAAGGCGGTGCATCGGTGTGGGCTTCTCCAGATCGGCCACGATTTCGGCCAGAACTCTTTTCTGGGCCTCTGTCGGTTTGAAGGGCAGAATGCGCTTGAGCGCCTCCCGCACCCGAGGCTCCCGCACCCGGAAGGAAATCCCCGCATGCCGCTCCAATTCTTTCCGGCGTAGGGCCACGCTGAGTTGATAAAGAAAGAGTTCCTCGAAGATCAGCCGCCGGTGTGCCGGCGACTGAAACTGATTCAGCAACTCCACAGGCACGTCCGCGGGAGGAAAGTGAACGAAGCGAATGGCGTCGCTGCGGCTGGGAAAGCCGTGGCGCTCGAGCAGCGGCGCCGGCAGGCCGTCGGGAAGAACTTCGGAAAGATTCTGCAGGGCGCCGTAAATGATCCGCCGCAACATGCGCGAGCTGACGTTGTCTATGGCTTCATAGATCGGCACGATGCGGCCCATCTCGGTGGAGTCCGCCATATCCGCGCCGAGCAACTCGAAGTGCGGATTGACCATTTCGATTCGGCCGCGCCGCGGATCTACGTCCGCTTTGCCGTGCACTACGATCTCCTGCCCCTCGCGAATGCGCCCTTGCAGATAATTGCCGTGAAAGAATTTGCACGCCAGCGTCCCGGTCGCATCTCCAATCAATAGGTGGAAAATGGCTCCCCTGCCGCGCGTAAAACGCACCAGAGCCGCCTGGCCCACGGTGGCGTGAATGGTATAGGTGCCGCCGGGCGCGATCTCCGCGATTTGATTGAAGCGAATGCGGTCCTCGTAGCGAAACGGCAGGTAAAGCAGCAGATCGTTTACGGTATGAATGCCACGCGAAGCAAAGGCGGCCGCGCGCTGCGGACCCACGCCTTTGAGATACTTCACTTCCGTGGCCGAGGTTATGTTCATCCGGGCTATATATATCATCGCATCTGCATGGGCCGTGCTTGCATTCATGGCGGCCTATTGCATAGATTGGCTGCCGGACCAATTGCCTGAGGCGCGCGGCTTAATCCGGAGAGAGCTTGTCGTCCCTAGACATCGTGCAGGAACCCAGACCGAACGTTCTCAGCCGGCGCGACCTCCGCATCCTTCTGCTTTGGCTCTTGGCCGCGCTCGTCGGCGCTTTTGTCGCTTATCGCTACTTCTTCCGCGCCTTTCCCGAGGCCTCTGTCGATTTCAAGGTTACGCGAAGCGCCGCTCTGGACCGCGCCCGCAACTTCGCGTCGGCCCAGGGTCTCCCCCTGCAGGGCTATCAATCCTCCGTGGTCTTCGATGTGGACGACGATACGAAGACCTACCTCGAGCGCGAGGCCGGCCTCCAGCAAGCCAACCGCCTCATGTCCTCGGACGTCAGCGTCTGGTATTGGCAGGTGCGTTTCTTCCGTCCCGGCCAAAAAGAGGAAATTCGTGCCCGCGTGGATCCGAAGGGCAGGATCGTCGGCTACGACCACATTGTCGAAGAGGCCGCGCCCGGCGCCCGCTTGGAACGCCCCCAGGCGATGGACCGGGCCCAGAAGTTCCTTGCGCAGGCCCTCCACATCGATCTCGCGAACTATGCATTTCTGCCGGAAGAGGCTACTTCGGTCGCCCGGCCGAACCGCACTGACTGGACCTTCACCTGGGAGCGCAAAGACTTCCGCGTTAAGGAAGCGCCGTATCGGCTGCAAGTGGCCATCCAGGGCGATCAACCCGGCGCCTACCTCGAATTTCTGAAAGTGCCGGAAGATTGGCAAAGGTCCTATGCCCGCCTGCGGTCGTCCAATAATTTCATCGAAACGCTCGCCCTCATTCCCTACGCCGTCCTGATCGGCGCCGCACTTTCCGTGCTGGTCATGCTCGCCCGGCGCGGCCTGGTTCGCTGGAAAACCGTGCTGGCCTTGGGAATTTTTATCACCGCGCTCTATTTCGCCATGCAGCTCAACCAGTGGCCGCTGGTTCGGGCCGAGTACAACACCAACAATTCTTACGCCAGTTTCTTCGCTTCAGAGTTCGTCCGGGCCTTGATGGAAAGCATTTCCGTGGCGCTGCTCGTCCTGATCGCCTTTGCTCCTGGCGAGCCTCTCTATCGTGCGGACCAGCCGGGGCAGCTTCGCCTCGGCAGCGCCTTCACGTTCGCCGGCCTGCGCACGCGCCAATTCTTCTGCTCCGGATTTATCGGCCTCTGCCTGGCCGCCGTGCACATTGGTTACGTGGTGGGCTTCTACGTTGTGGGGCGGCGGCTGGGGGTGTGGGCGCCCCAGGACCTGCAATATTCCGATACCCTCAGCACCTCGCTCCCGTGGATTTACCCTCTGACCATCGGCATCTATGCGGCCACCAGCGAAGAGTTCCTGTTCCGAATGTTTTCCATCCGCTTCCTCATGCGCGTGACGCGCTGGAGAGTTCTGGCCGTCGTGCTGCCGGCGTTTGCATGGGGCTTCTTGCACTCCAACTACCCGCAGGAGCCGCCCTATATCCGTGGAATCGAAGTCGGAACCATCGGCATCTTGGCTGGCTGGGTCATGCTGCGCTGGGGAATATTAGCCACCTTGATCTGGCACTACACCGTCGACGCCTTTCTCACCAGCCTTTCCCTCATGCGTTCCCAGGACCTGTACACGCGTATATCGGGAGGGCTGGTCGGTTTCGCAGCCGCCATTCCTGTTCTCATTGCGGGCCTGCTTTACCTCAAGCGCGGAAGTTTCGCGGACGAGACCGCTCTGCTCAATAGCGCTCAGCCTTTGGTCGAGCCTCCCGTCGTTGCCGAAGAACCAGTTGCCGCGGAGCAGCTTCCCGCCTCATACGAAGGTCTCAGTCCACGCGCGCTGATCCTCCTGGCTGCGGCAGGTATCCTTGGTTTCGCTTCGCTTTGGATGATCAAAGCACGGAGCATCGGCGATTTCGTTCGCTTTCCCCTGGACGGCAGCGAAGCGGCGCTGCGCGCCGACGAAGTGCTGCGGCAACAGGGCCAAATCCCGGCCTCCTACCACCGCGCCGTCTCGATCCAGTACACCTTCGACCCTCTAGCGAACGAATACCTTCGCCGCACCATCGGCATCGACGCGGCGAACCGGCTCTACCGCGAAGAGGTGCCTGCCGCCTTTTGGACCGCGCGCTATTTTCGCGATTTGCAAAAAGAGGAATATTTCATCGTGCTCCTGCCCGATGGGGCCTTGCACTCCGTCCACCACACCCTCGCCGAGGCCGCCGCCGGCGCCAATCTGACGGAAGATCAGGCGCAAGCCCGTGCCGAAGGCTTCCTGCGTGAGACCAAGAAGATCGATCTCAGCCGATGGAAGCTGGTCGAGGCGCAATCCAATAAATTGCCCGCGCGGACAGACCACAGCTTCGTCTGGGAAGAGCTGCAACCGATAAATCCCGCTCCGCCCGGGGCCGAAACCGCCCACGTGCGAATTTCGCTCGTCGTCCAGGGAGACGAAGTCTCCGGATATCGCATATTCGTTCATCTTCCCGAAGATTGGGTTCGCCGCCAGAATGCCACCACGCTCGCGAACACCTTGCAATCGGTGCTCTTCGTCTCTCTCGCTGGCGGTCTCGGGCTGGCTATGTTGATTATCTTCCTGCGAAGCCTCAAGACTTCCTTGGCCGCCGCGGTGCCCTGGCGGGGTATTGCGCTGTGGTCGCTCGTGGTGTTGGCGGCTTCGCTCGTGAGATTCGCCACCCTCATGCCGCAATATCTGCTCACCTATCGAACCGATCAGCCTTTTGCGACCTTCATCAGTACACTCCTGATCGGCCAGACCCTAGCCGCATCGCTTCTTTACTCCGGCACAATTTTTCTTCTCGGATTGGCTGTATTCTTTCTGGCGCAAGGGTACGGATTCGATCGCGTACCGATCGCTCGCATCCTTCCCAGCGTTTACTATCGCGACGCGATTCTGATCATGCTGTGCGGCTGGGCCATTCTCGCCGGTGTTCGCCGCATCCACGATCTCGTCACCACCCTCTGGCCCGTGGCACACTACGGCTTCCCGGCCAGCGTTCCGGAAGGTCTGGATGCGATCTGGCCCGCGTCGAGTTCGCTCGCAACAGCGATCATCTTCAGCATTCTGGCGTCGGCTGCGATCGCTTTGGTCTTAGGGTTCGCAGCCGGGTATCACCGCCGCGCGTCGATCCAGTGGCTGGTGCTCGCGGCGCTGGCGATTTTTTCCGTGCCTCGTTGGGGCAGCGCCGGCGACTTCGTGCAAACTGCGCTTCTGACTTTTTTGGAATTAGCGGTAATCTGGTGGGGGGCGAGTCGCCTCGCGCGGCTCAATTTACTAGGATATCTTTTACTGGCGATGCTGTTGTCGTTGACCCCCGCAATCGACGGGCTGCTGAACCAGCCCAACGCCTATTTCCGCTCGAACGGCGTCTTATTGATCGCCGCGGCCGCCATCCTGATCGCTTTGCCGCTCGTTTTGTGGCGCGGCGCAGCGCGTCGCGAGTCGCTGTCCAGCAAGTTCGTGCCGATATAGATTTCTTGTATGAAGGCTCGTTAATGCCTGGTCGAGAACAAACGGAGTCGAGAACGTCGGGCCGAATCTCCACGGCGCGTCGCTGGGCTGAGTACCTCGTCGCCATACTCGGCGGAAATATCCTCTATCTGGCCATCGAACCGCAGTTGCCCATTCCCTTTCGTCACCGCATGTTTCAAATTGATCTGGGTCTGGCCCTGGATTTCCTGATCTGCGTGGGTTTGTACGGCCTCATCCGCCTGGTGCGTGGTTCGGGCTCGCCCGGCGCTTAACTCTCGTGAGCTTCGGCGATCTTCTTGTCGCGCCGCGATCCGGGACTGACGTAGTAAAGCAAAACTCCCAAAAGAATAATTCCCATCCCGATCATAAGCTCGTTCGTTGTGCCCACCTGTTCGCTTCGATTGCGCGCCAGGCTCAAAGCCAGCAATGCCGTTGGTGGTGCCGTGATGATGGTCGTAGCTAAAATCCCTCCGGGTATGCGGTAAGGCCGCGCCAGGTTCGGTTCCCGGATCCGCAAAGCGATGAGCGCCCCGAATTCCAGCAGGATGCTCAAGCCCGTCAGCAGCACGTCGAGGATGAGCAGCCGAAAAAAACCGAGCGGCAGACACGCGGCCCACGCGATCGCGCAAGCCACGATGGCAACCCATGGCGCGCCGGTTTTCGGGAGATGCCGCGTAAACGTCCGCGGCAGATATCCGTCGCCTGCCATGACGGCCGGCAGCCTCGTAAACGAAAGCATCAGGCTGCCGAACGTGCCCGCGGCGCCGATCATGCCCGCCACGGCAATCGCCAGGGCCAGCATCGTGCCGCCGAGCGCCTGGCCCGCGTCCACCCAACTGCCTGTAGTCCACAATCCAGGGTCAAGTCGCGCCGCGGCGACCGCGATTACGGGAAGTAGATAACTAACGATCACCAGCGTCACCGACCCGAACATGGCCAGCGGGTAAGTCGTTTGGGGGCGGTCGACCTCATCGGCAATCGTGGACAGATTGTCCCAACCCATGTAGTTCCACATGGCGATAATGATGCCGCCCTCGAGGTCCAAGCCATGGAACGATGCCCCTGACGCGTTGCCGGTGGATCTCCTCGCCAGCGCGATCACGATCATCGCCGCAAAGGGCAAAAAAAGTAATACGTTCAGCCAGATCGAGCCTTCGCCCACCGCTTTGGCGCCCAGGATGTTCCAGCCGGCGCAAAGCGCGATTAGCCCCAGTTCCAGCGCAATCGCCCGGTAACCCGTCGAGAATTGCGGCGCGAACCTTCCCAGGTAGGCAACGAAAAGCGTCGGATAGAGCGCCATCTCGAAGACGCTGCCGGTTAGGGTCAGCCACGACTCCTGGAATCCCCAGAAAGGCCCCATTCCCCGCCGCACCCACACGTAAAATCCGCCTTCGCAGGGAAGCGCCGCCGCCAGTTCGCTGACCATGAGGGCCGTCGGGATGCTCCAAAGCACCGGAGTGATCAGCAGGATGATGATCGCCGCGCGATAACCCGCCTTGCCAATCAGGTCCTCGAGCCCGTAAGGTCCGCCCGCGACCATGAAGTAGGTCGCCGCGATGAGCGGCAGAAGAGTGAGCTTGCGCGACCGGCGCGCGACCGAGCCCTTGACTCCCGTAACCATCGAAGCGCGTGACACGCCATGCTTATACCACAACGGCCTCCCACCATCCCCCTCCCTTACGTTTTCTTAGTTTTCACATAAGTCTCTTAGATTCAATGATTACGGCCCGGCTTACGTTTTGCCGCATCCCCGCGTCTAAGTAAGTGAGGTTTCACAATAGAGGTAGCTCCGGCTGCGCACACGATGAGATCGGCCGGGCAGAGGTTCCCTTCGCAATGTCGTCCGAAGCGATGGCGGATTCACAAGGGATTAGGACGCTAGGAGCGCCGGCGGAAGCGCCTGCGCTGCGTGGCGATTTGTCGTCCGGCGCCGAAGACCGCGTGTTCATCGAGCGCGCGCAGGCCGGCGACCGCGCCGCGTTCGAAGTTCTCGTCCAGCGCTATGACCGGCAGGTTTTGCGCCTCGCGCTTAACGTTTTGGGCAGCGCCGAAGACGCCCAGGACGTCTACCAGGAAGCGTTTCTGAAGATTTATCGCAACCTGCCGCGCTTCCGCTTTGATTGCGCCTTCTACACCTGGATTTATCGCATTGTGACCAACGTCTGCCTCGATCATTTGCGCCGCCGTCGCAGCCATCCCGAAGACCAGGCGCCCGTCATCCACACCGACTCCGCCGACGAGCGTCGCTCTGCGGACTTCTTCGATCGGCAGCAGGCTGCCGGCGGCGGAGAGTCAAATCCCGAGCGGAATCTTCTCGGCCTCGAGATCGGGAACAAAATTGAAGCCGCGCTCCAGGCGCTTTCCCCTCGCGAACGCGTGGTCTTCGAGATGAAGCACTATCAGGGATTGAAGTTGCGCGACATCGGCGATGCACTGGGCACTACCGAAGACACCGTAAAGAATTCCCTGTTCCGCGCCACGCGCAAGCTGCGAAGCCAATTGTCAGGATTGAGGTAGGCAGGTCATGTTGCCGGAGCTCCATTGCTCGAATTTTGAGGATCGCGCGGTCCTGTACGCCGCGGGTGAGCTTTCCGTGGCAGAGCGCGCCCTGGTCGATGCGCACGTGCGGGACTGCGCCGGCTGCGCGGCGATTCTTTCGAGCGAGATCGAATTGAGGGAGGCTCTGGCCGCGCGTGTGCAGCCCGCCGACGCGCTCGATCGCTCTGAACTTTTGCTGGCGCACTGCCGCAGCGAGCTTTTCGAGGCTTTGGACGATGCCGCCGCGCAGCCCGAGCGCGCTTGGTACAGCGCGTTCCTTCCATGGCGCTGGATAACCGGCCTTCGCCATGCTTTTGTCTTTCATCCCGCCTGGAGCGCCGCCACGATGCTGATCTTGGGACTCCTGGCGGGCACCGCCGGCCGCGAGTGGTATCGGCAGATCTCCTTGCCGGCTCCCGGGAGACCCGTCGTCACAATCTCCGCGCCCGCTCCGATCACCCAGCAGGACCTCGAGAAAATCGATCTGGATGGAATTCGCGTAGAGCCGCAAACCGGCTCGGCTGACCCCGAAGTGGAGTTGCAGCTGCGCTCGCCCAAGCCGCGCGTCATGCAAGGAACTCCCGATGATGCCGAAATCCGCCGCGTGCTGGCGTACGTCATCGGGCACAGCCATCAGTTCGACGATGGAGCGCGACTCGATTCCATCGATGCCCTTCGTCCCAAGGCCAATGATCCTCAAGTGCGCGCGGCCATGAGCGAAGCGCTTCGGCACGATCCCAATCCCGCTGTACGCTTGAAGGCCATCGAGGCGCTTCGCGGATCCGGCCAGGAGCCGGACGTACAAAGCGCCATCCTTGCGGCTCTCGCCGGCGACGATAATTCCGGTGTGCGCATTCAGGCTTTGGACACACTATTCGACCAGTTGGCAAGCAGCGACTCTTCGAGCACTCCCTTGGACGATCAAGCCGTCAGCATCCTGCGCGATCGTATGCGCAACGATTCCAATAGCTACATACGTTCGCGCAGCGCCGACGCGCTTGGCCGGCTGGCATCGATGGACGAAGACGCACCGTCGTCAGGGGGGCGTCATCCTTGAGACTTCCCAAGACGCCAGGCCAAGCCCGGGGTTCCGCTCGCTGGAGCCTCATCGCGATCTTACTCTTCGCGCTCGCTCCTCTGGCCGCTCGCGGCGCTAACCCGCATCTTTCTTCGTTAGAATCCGATACAGCGGAAAACCATTCCCTCAGCGGCGCGATCCCTACTCACCCAGGGCTCCAGCTCACCGTCCAAGCCGATTGCGGCGACGTGCAGATCTTCACCGACGCTGCCAATGAGGTGAGCTATAGCCTTCACCCGCATTCCGGGACCGCGGCCGCCGATCCTGCCGCCCTTCTCGCGGATTTCTCGCTCAGCGCTCGACGGACGCCGCGAGGCGTTGAGTTCATCGCTCGTGCTCTCAAAGAGAGCGCTTGCCGCGGCCGTGTAATTTACGAAATTCATGTGCCGCGCCATTACTCTCTGAACGTCGCCGTTCAGTCCGGCGCAATCGGCGCTCAGGATATCGATGGCGCGGTCGCGTTCTTCACCGGCGGCGGAGACATTCGGCTGGGCAGCGTGGCAAGCTCCGATTCCGCGACGCCAACCCGCAGGAATTCAGTTTTCGCCGCTCGATTGGAATCGGCTGGCGGCGATATTTTCGCGGGAGACATAGCCGGAGGGCTTCGTGCCACCACGGGCGGCGGCCAAATCTTCGCCGGGGACGTGCACGGCCCGGCGGTGCTGCGTACCGGAGGCGGCGAGATTCGCGTGGGTCACGTTTTCGGCGCAGCCCATTTCTCGAGCGGCGGCGGCAACATCAGCGCGACCAAGATCGACGGCGGCATATGGGCGGAGGCGGATGGCGGAAGAGTGCAAATCGGCAATGTCCCTGCGTTGTCCGCCTTCGCGCCCGAATTTTCCGCAGGCGAGGTGGATGCCCTCGCGACCTCCGTGCTCGATGCGCCCTCTGAGAACGAACAGGTTCTGCCTTTCGGCGATGCGCCGGATATAGACCGATTCGCGCGCTTGCTCGACGCTTTCTTCTGGGGAGGCATTCGCGTTGCTCCTATGGAGCAGCAGAAGCACCTCGTCGCTTCGGTTCCCCCCAACTACCCTGAGGTGGCCCGCCTGGCGGGCATCGAAGGCGATGTCACGCTGCGTATCCTGGTCGGCGAGGATGGAACCGTCCGCGACCTACGCCCCGTTTCGGGCCCGCCTGTTCTGGCTCGCTCCGCAATGCGCGCCGTCGAACAGTGGCGCTATGCCCCCGCCCTCGTGGATGGGCGTCCTGTCGACGTGGTCACCACGGTGACGTTTGCCTTCCATTTGCGTTAATCCGGCAACGACGAAAGCTTGCCTTAACTTTCGTCGCCGCGCGGAATGGACCTGAGCCGCATCCCGCCGCCCGTTCCTTTCCAGTGAGATGTCTTATTGCCGAACGATCTTATTGCCGAACGATGACGACTTTCGCGGCCGGAACCTCGAGGCGCATCAGGCGGAGTTTCGCGTCGAAATAAATCTCGATTTCAAGATCGGCTGAATGCACGCGCAATGCTTCGAGATGCGCGCCGTCGATTGTCTGCGGCCCGATAGACTCCACGTCGATGCTGCCGGGCGTCGCGTCTTGCGGAATGAGAACAGGAAAGCTTTGCTTTCCCTTGGCTTCCCAATCGTAGATCCTGCCGAGGAGCGCATACTGTTCGTAGAGATTATTGTCGAGCAGGGCGACTCGGGACGAAGTGAACTTGAAGTCCTGTTGGATGGGCCCTTTTCCGCCAGTAACATTGATCGACGTCTTTGCCGTGCTCCCCTCGAAATTCACGACTCCCGAGGCTTTCTTGCTTCCGTCCGCGCTCCAGGTGTAGCGTTGCGGCGTTCCGTCCGCGGACACGTGCAGTTCCCCGGAAGTGCGCACCTCTGGGCTGCCCGGAACCCGGATCACTGTCTGCTCTTGCAAAACCCAGGTACTTCCGGCGCCTTCCAGATCGAACTCCTCCGTGCCCGCCTCGTTGTCTTGCTGCAGAATGCGGAATTTTCCCTTATCCGCGGCGAAGCTCGCATCCGTCGCGGGGCGGGGGTAGGGAAAAAGGGTCGGCGCCGCGATCGCCAACAAGCCGGCTATCCCCAATGGCCACAGCAGAAGGCGAGATTTCATGGCTTCTCCCGTCGTGCCGAAAGTTCTTCATCCAAATTCGCTAGGCGCCTGGCAAATGGCGGCAACGCCAGAATTTGCGCCACCACCCGCGCCGGATTGTCGTCGCCCGGAACGCGGTAATCGGCCTGTTCGTAAAAGGGCAAGCGCGCGGCCAGCAACTCTCGAAAGCTGACCTCGTCCCGGAATAGCGGACGATTACTTACCGTCGCGCATCGAGCCAGCAGCAACTCGAGCGGGCAATCGAGCCACACGGCTATGGCGCCAAAATCCCTCAGCCTCTCCACCATGCCCGGTTGCGCGTACGTGCCGCCGCCCAACGCCATCACCGTGGCCCCTTTCGATTCCGCCACCCGTCCCAGAGCCCTCTCGAGTTCCTCGTGTTCGATCTCTCGGAAGGCCGCTTCCCCTCTCGTTTCAAAAATGGCGGGAATGCTAAGCCCGGCATTTTGCTCGATCCGTGCATCGAGATCTTCGAAGCGCCAGGCAAGTTGGCGAGCCAAAAGGTTCCCCACAGTGGTCTTGCCGCAGCCCATGAATCCCGCCAGGCACACCAGAGGGGAATCGGAACGCTGTCTTGCCATGACGTTGAATTGTGGTGAGGATGCTGGCGACACCGGCGCGACGTCTTATTCCCGTTTCGAGATTTTGATCGTGCCGCTGAAGGAGGAGAGCTCGACTTTGGCTCGTCCGTCATTCATCGAGCCGAAAAGGCTCTTCGCGAACCCACTCCGAGGCGCGGGCATGTTGTGGCGGTCCGGAACGACCGGCGCCTGGTTGATCACGTTGCCATAGAGCGAGGTCGCTCTCACGTCAAACGAATCGGTGCTTGAAAAACGCACTTCGATCGTGCCGCTATAGTTCTTTAAAACATAAATGCCGCGATTCATGAAGCCGCCGTCAAACAAAATATTCCCGGAGGAAGTTTGCACGCGCACATTGTCCATGCTCGGCTGCAGCAGTTGAAAATTCCCGCTGATCGAAGTGGCGTCCAGCCGGCCCGCGCAGCGCGTACACACCGTCGATCCCCCGATGCTCTTGATCATCAGATAACCTTCGACGTCCTGCAAGGAAAGGTCGGCGGCCACGGTGTCGAAAGACATATCTCCATGTACGCTGTCCACCGTTACGTTTCCCGAATCGCTGCGAACCTGAAGTTCGGACTCCGTCGGCACGTTGATCTCGTAGTCCGCGCGCAGCGCATCGGGACTGGCGTTTTCCGAAACCACGTGCGTGGCGATCTCGATGCGATTGCCCACCTGCTCGGTGTCGACCTCCACGCTGGCACTCGCCTTTTGGCCGGAAACCATTACCTCGGATTTGTCCCAGGCCCTTACCTGGATTCGCCCGGTGGCGTTTTGCACCGTGATGACCGGCTTCCCTTGCACGTTAAAGTGCCTCTCAAAGCGACGCGTTTGTGCTCCGGCCGAACAGGTCAGCGTCAGCGCGATCAGCATTGTGCCGGCCCCTTGGGACCATCCTGAAATTGCTCCGCTCTTCATTGCCCCTCCGAGGCGCTGCGGTCCGTCGCCGTCGCTAACAAGACAGCCTTCTGCTCGTAAGCCCCGTACAGGTAATCACGGGACATCTCGTCATTGGGCCATTCGCGAACGGATTTTTCACACACAGCGATGAGATTGTCAACGATGCCCAGATTTTCGCGCAACGAACTTGCCAGCAAAGGGTTCCGCTCCGGTAGCGACGCGAACACTCGCTCGAGGTCCCCATCAAGCGTTTTCCCCAAGTCCGCCGCCACCAGCCTCTCCGTCGCGCCCGGCACACTCAAATGAGCGGGCAGCAGGGAGGCCACGCGCAAATCTCTTCCTGCCGGCACCTTGATCTGGTAGGTCGCCAGCATGCCTGCAATCAGCAGTAGGGAGATCGAAGCGCCCGCCAGCGCCCATCGCGGTGCGGCGCCAAACCAGGTTGCCCACCAGCCAGCCGGCGCGGGCTTTCTCTGGATCAGTCCTTCCGACTCCATCTCGATTCGCAGCGAAATCCACAGGTGCTCGGGCGGCGCCACCTCTTCACTTCCCCATTCCATTCCCGCCGTCCGAATGGCCTCCAAATCGCTCCACAGCAGGCGGCAATCGGTGCATCCGTTCAAGTGCGCGGCAGCGGGGGCCGGTAATGGTCCATCCGGCTGCTCTTCCAGGATTCTCTCGAACTGCGCGCATTGGATTGGGCTCATCGCATATCCTTCCACAACGACCTGTTTTACCTCGATACGCTAATCGCCGCCGCCCGAACCGCCCTTGGCAGCTTGCCGCTGTTCGCGCGCGCGGCTGCGTTCGAACTCCTGCAACAACTCCCGCAATCGCATGCGCGCCTTGTGTAACTGTGACTTCGAATTGCCGATCGAGCAGTTCATGATCGCGGCAATCTCGTTGTGTTCGTAACCCTGAACGTCGTGGAGCACGAAGATGGAGCGGTAACCTGGTGGTAGCTGCTCGACAGCACGTTCAAGATTTACCCGGTCTACGGATCCCGTGAGCCGTAGATCAGGTCCTCCGATATCCTTGCGCGGACCTCCGGCCTCTTCGTCTGGATCCGTCGTCTCTTCGAGCGAAGTCTCCGCAAGCGTTTTCTTGCGAAGCCGCATGAGCACGATGTTCACAGCCAGCCGATGTAACCACGTGGAAAATGCCGACTCACCCCGGAACGTTCCGATCTTACGAAAAAGCTGCAAGAAGGCCTCTTGCGTAAGATCTTCCGCCTCCGCCGTATTCCCCACCATCCGCAGGCAAAGCGCGTAGACCCGCCGATTATGCAACCTATAGATGCACTCAAAGGCCTCGGCATCGCCCTGCTGTGCCCTTCGGATTGCCTCCGCTTCGCTTACTTCGCGGATTTCTGTTGGTCTCGTTCGGGCCACCGGTCCCGTCGGGACGCATCAGCTACTATCGATGCCATCCCTGCTCCCCAAGGTTGTCTATTCCTTCTTACGTATTATTATCTCTCAGGCTCGGGGGTTCTTGGTTCTTTCGTAAGGTTTGGCGACGGGCCGGCCGTTCCGGCGCCGCCTGTATGGCTGCCTTTCGGCAGGCCGGCTCCATCTTGGGCAGCATCGGTGCGGGACGCCGATTCTTATGGGCTGACGGCTCGGGAGTTAACGAGACGATCCTCTGCCAGAACGCGGGTAACTCTTTGATCGGCAGCGCGCAAAAAAACGACTTGAGAACCACGGTCGTTTCCCGAAGGCTGGTGTTCAGGTCGTAGTCCAAAACCTCTAAGCAAGTCCACTGCTTTCGCCAGGATACCGCCACCCCCTCGGCGATCTCCCGGGCGGTCCCGCGGGCCTCCCGTTGCAGCCCGGCCACAATCTCCTCCAGCGCCCCCAGCTTCCGGAAGAAGCGGGTGCGGGCCCGAAACCGCACCAGCGAGAGCACGTTGTTGGCCCGCGCAACTTGCTGCGCCCGCTCGCTTCGAAAGAACCGCGGCCGCAACGGCGCTGTATTCGGGAACGTTCCGAACTGCCTGCTATGTTCGTAAAGCGAGCGCAAAATCCCCCTCAGCCGCCCGGCCAAGCGGTCGAAAAGTTCCGCGAAGATGCGTGCCTGCTCCCGCGCCGGTGCCAGCCTGCCCTGCCGGCACAGGTTGAAGGCGTCGTCCAGAGTGACGCTTAATATGGCGTAGCAGATGTCCAATTCGCTGCGGGTGGCGTCGAAAAGCCGGTCCTTCTCCTCGGGCAACCAGGCAAGCCAGTCTTCCTGCACACTGGTCGTGTGGCGGGGCCCGCGATTGGCGAACACATCTTCCAAGCCGCACCTCCTGCGGGGAACGCGATGATATCACAGCCTTCTAGGCCCATGCCCTTCCTTGACGCTTGGAGAAACGCATCGGTATACTTCCCAAGCACAAACGGAAAGCCTCCTTGCCCTTCGAGCCGCTCGATCAATACGTTCAGCGCAAGAAAAAGCTCGCCGAAGTCAAAGCGCTCGGCGATGATCCCTACCCGCACAAGTTCGAGCAGACCTCCACTCCGGCTCAGCTTCAGTCCGCCCATGGCGGCAGCGCTGCCGCCGCCCTCGAGGCCCAGCGCATCAACGTCCGCACCGCCGGCCGCATTTTGACCCTTCGTCTTCACGGCAAGGCGGGCTTCGCCCATATTCAGGGAGACGGCGGCCGCCTGCAGATCTACGTCAAACTCGATGCCGTTGGCGAACGTGTCTTCCACCTGTTCCAACTGCTCGATATGGGCGACATCGTCGGCGTTTCGGGGTATCTGTTTCGCACCAAAACGAATGAATTAACCGTCTGGGTGGAGACGCTGACGCTGCTTTCCAAAGCTTTGCTGCCGCTCCCGGAAAAGTGGCATGGCCTGGCCGACGTTGAATTGCGCCACCGTCAGCGCTACGTCGATCTCATCGTGAACCAGCGCGTCCGCGAAACGTTCTCCCGCCGCGCCGAAATCCTGCGCACCTTGCGCGCCTTCTTCGATTCGCGCGGCTACATCGAAGTGGAAACTCCCATGATGCAGACTATTGCCGGAGGCGCTGCCGCGCGCCCTTTCATCACCCATCACAATACCTTCGATCTCGACCTCTACCTGCGCATTGCCCCGGAGCTTTATCTGAAGCGATTGCTGGTGGGAGGACTCGACCGCGTTTACGAGATTAACCGCAATTTCCGCAATGAAGGTGTTTCCACCGAGCACAATCCCGAGTTCACCATGCTCGAGTTTTATCAGGCTTATAGCGATTACCGCGACCTCATGTCTCTCACCGAGGAGCTCTTCGCTTCTCTCGCGCAAAAAATCTGCGGGTCGGCGCAAGTCACCTTCGGCGAGCTCACGCTCGATTTCAGCCACTGGCAGCGTCTCAGTATGCGCGAAGCCATTGTCTTGCATTGGCCTCCGGAAGCCGGCCCGGCCCCTTCGGTTGCCGACCTGGCGGCGCCCGGCGGTCCCCGGGTCATCGTGGAGCGTTACAACGAATGGCTGCGGCGCGAGGCCTCGCGTTCACCATCCGAGCCACCCGTCAAGCAGTTGAATGTCACTTCCATGTCCGATGGCGAGATCACCGGCCTGCTCTTTGAAACTTTGGCCGAGCCCAAACTGATCCAGCCAACTTTGCTTTACGATTTTCCGACGGACATCTCCCCCCTCGCAAAATGCCGCCCCGACGACCCGTCGATCGTCGAGCGCTTCGAGGTCTACGTCGCGGGCATGGAATTGGGTAATGCTTTCTCTGAGCTGAATGATCCCGAAGAACAGGAGCGCCGTTTTCGGGAGCAGGTCGCGCGCGGAGGCGAAGAAGTGCCCCGCGAAGTCGACATGGACTACATCCGCGCACTCTCCTACGCCATGCCCCCAGCCGCGGGCATGGGCATCGGTATCGACCGCCTCACCATGCTCCTCACCGATTCGCACTCCATCCGCGAAGTCATTCTTTTCCCGCTGTTGCGTCCCCAGGCGGAAACCAAGCCATGAGATTCGCCTGGCTGGTGGCCAAGCGGTATCTGAGGTCGCCAAACCGGCCGGCCGTTCTTCGTCTGGTCACCGTTTTGGCCGTCGTGGGCGTCACCGCCGGAGTGGCCACCCTCGTGATCGCTCTGGCCATGAATAGCGGCTTCCGATCTACCATGCAGGATCGTTTGCTGGGTGTGACCGCTCACGTGACCGTATCCCGTCCGGGCTCCGCGGCCCTCAGCGACTATACCCAACTCGCCGAGCGCCTCAGCCACGTCCCCGGCGTGAAGGCGGTGGCCCCAGCCATCTATATCACCGTACTGCTCTCCTCCGGGGGACGAGCGCGCGGCGTCGTGGTTAAAGGCATCGATCCGGCCCTCGAGCAGAAACGCAACGAAGCGCTGCAAAGGATCGTCGCGGGCAGGGCCGACTTTGCGCCCACCTCGGATGGTTTCAACTCCATCGTCGTAGGCAAACTGCTGGCCGACGACCTGCAACTGAAGCCCGACGACTACGTCACGCTGACCAGTCCGGCCGGCCACATGACGCCCTTCGGGATGATCCCCCGTTCGCAGCGCTTCCGCATCAGCGGCATTTTTGACTCCGGCTTCTATGACTACGACGCCAATTGGGGTTTCGTCTCTTTGCCGGCGGCGCAAAACCTTGCCGGCGTTGGAGACGTAGTCAGCGTTCTGGAGTTCCGCATCGCTGACGTGGATCACGCCGACCAAATGGCCGCTCGACTCAAGCAGGAGGCTGGGCCGGGCTACACGGCCACCACCTGGATGGATGAAAATCGCGCCCTGTTTCGCGCTCTGCGCCTCGAGAAATTGGTTACCGCCCTGTTTATTGGCTTGATAACCTTTGTTGCCGGTTTGAATATTCTGGTCGTACTGGCCATGACGGTGAGCGACCGCGCGCGGGATATTGCCGTCCTCATGGCCATGGGCGCGCGCCGCCAGCAGATTCGCAAAATCTTTGTGTTGCTGGGAGTCGCGGTCGGCGGCTTGGGCACGGCGCTCGGCCTCTTCGCCGGTTATTTCTTCGCTTGGGCGGCGGGCACGTACAAGCTGATTCCGCTCGACCCCCAGATTTACTCGGTCCCCTTCGTGCCCTTCCAGCCCAATCCCAGCGACGCCTTGTGGATAGCGGCTGCCGCTCTGGCGATCAGCGTCGCTTCCACCCTCGTTCCGGCGCGATCCGCTTCTCGTATTCAGCCCGTGGATCTGCTGCGATTTGAGTAAATACAGACTCTTCCGCCGCAATCTGCGCAATATGATTTTGGCTTGCCGCGTGCTCCTCTAATTGGCGTAAGGGAGCCGCTAACTGCATCCTGAAGAGCGGCTGCCGGAATGGCCCTCAGCAGGCCGCTCCAATCGCCATGAATGCAATGACTTGTGGCGGCGCGGTTTCGGATCGATAATGAGTACGCGACCCTAGCGGCAGTTTGTGGGCGAAAAGGGGAAAGATTTTGGAGTTCCCAAGGCGGCGAGACCGGAGATGGCAATCCTCAGAAATACGATCTTGCGGCCGAATTTGGCATCAAACTTAATGGGGACATCTTTCTAACCTGCGGCCATGGCCAAAATCGAACAGAGTGTGGCGATCGAAGACACGGAATCCTCGGAGGCCGTAGGCGGGGCATGCCTCGAGGCCCGCTCTCTGCGCAAAGTTTACGGCAGCGGACCCGATGCAATCACCGTTCTGGACGGAATCGATCTCGTGCTTAGCCCGGGCGAAATTGTCGCCATCGTTGGACCTTCCGGCTCGGGTAAAAGTACTTTGCTGCATTTGCTTGCCGCGCTGGACACCCCAACGAGCGGTGCAGTATACTTTGATGCGAAAGCGTTGGGGGCGCAGCGAAGCGATTCGCTCGCGGAGTTCAGAAATCGGCGAATCGGCTTCGTGTGGCAACGGCATCATCTGTTGCCGGATTTTACGGCGGCCGAGAACGTAGCCATGCCGCTGCTGCTCCGCGATGCCAGCCTTAGCGAGTCCCTTGAGAAAGCCAATGAATCTCTGGCGGAAGTCGGTTTGGCCTCTCGAACACGGCACAGGCCTGGCGAACTGTCCGGCGGCGAGCAGCAGCGCGTGGCCATCGCGCGGGCACTCGTGACCAAACCGGCGGTGTTGCTGGCCGATGAGCCCACCGGCGACCTCGATGAACTCACGGCTTTCTCCATCATGGAATTGATCGAGCGCTTGCACCGGAAACACCTACTGACTTCCATCCTGGCGACGCATAATCCTGCTCTGGCTAAGCGCTGTGGCCGTGTACTGCGGTTGGAACATGGTTTTCTCCAGCCCGACGCGGCATACCAACAGGCCCCTTTACCGGTAACGGAGGGAGAAAAGAGCTGACCCGTGTTTGAACGCTATACGGAAAAGGCCCGTCGCGTCATCTTTTTCGCTCGCTACGAGGCCAGTCAGTACGGAAGCCCGTACATCGAGACCGAGCACCTGTTGCTCGGCCTGATGCGCGAAGATAAGGCTCTCGCGAATCGATTCTTGCGGACCCATGGCTCCATCGAGTCCATCCGCAAGGAGATCGAAGCCCGCATCACCATTCGCGAGCGCATCTCTACGTCCGTCGAAGTGCCCTTGAGCCAGGAGTGCAAGCGCATCCTCAACTTCGCTGCCGAAGAGGCCGAGCGGCTGGGCCATAAGCACGTAGGCACCGAACACCTGCTCCTCGGCATCCTGCGCGAGGAAAAATGCTTTGGCGCGGAAATCTTGGCGGAACGCGGCTTGCGCCTCTCTTCGCTCCGCGAAGAGCTGGCCCGCAGCGCTGGCGAAAAAGTCCAGGTGAACCGGCCCAAGGAGACTTCGCTCCTGGCCGAGTTCAGCCGCGATTTGACCCAGGCGGCTCTCGAAGGGCAGCTGGACCCCTTGGTCGGCCGCGAAAAAGAGGTCGAGCGCGTCATCCAGATCCTGTGCCGCCGCACCAAGAATAATCCCGTGCTGATCGGCGAGCCCGGTGTCGGCAAAACGGCCATTGTCGAGGGCCTCGCGCAGTGCATCTCGGACGGCGACGTGCCTCCTTTCCTGGCCGATAAGCGCATCCTCTCGCTTGATCTTTCCCTGATCGTGGCCGGAACGAAGTACCGCGGGCAATTTGAAGAGCGTCTGAAAACCATCATGAAGGAGTTGATGGAAAGCCAGAATGCCATCGTCTTTATCGACGAGCTGCATACCCTGGTGGGTGCGGGTTCCGCCGAAGGCTCTCTGGACGCCGCCAACATCCTCAAGCCTGCTCTGAGCCGCGGCGAAATCCAATGCATCGGCGCCACCACTCCCGGCGAATACCGCAAGTCCGTCGAAAAAGATCGCTCCCTCGAGCGCCGCTTCCAGGCGGTCAAGGTCAATAGCCCCAGTGAAGACGAAGCCATTCGCGTCTTGCAGGGTGTGCGCGAGCGTTACGAAAAATTCCACGCCATCAGCTACACCGACGAAGCCATTCAATACGCGGTCTATCTCTCCAGCCGCTATATCCCGGACCGTTTCCTGCCCGATAAAGCCATCGATCTGATCGATGAAGCGGGCGCGCGCGTGAAGCTGCGCCAGGCCACCCTGCCCGACGAAGTTGCCGAGATGCAGAAGCGGGTGAAATTCATCACCCATCGCATGGAAACGGCCATCGCCAACCACGAGTTTGAGAAAGCGCGCTTCTATTCCGAGGAGGAGCGCAAAGAGAAAGACAACTTGCGGCAGCTCCGCGAGCGCCTCAAGCTCGACGATTCCACCACCGGCATCGTGGCCCGCGAGGATATCGAGGAAGTTGTCTCCCGCTGGACCGGCGTGACCGTCACCTCCATCAAGGAAGACGAGCAGCAGAAACTCTTGCGTATTGAACCGGAGCTGCATAAGCGCGTCATCAGCCAGGAAAAGGCCATTACCGCCCTGGCTCGCGCCATTCGCCGCAGCCGCGCAGGCTTGAAAGCGCCTGGCCGCCCCGTCGGCTGCTTCTTATTCCTCGGCCCCACTGGCGTCGGTAAAACAGAAGTCGCTCGGAGGCTCTCTGAATTCCTCTTCGGCACCGAGAAATCTCTGGTCCGTTTCGACATGTCCGAGTACATGGAGAAGCACTCCGTATCGAAGCTGATCGGCGCTCCTCCAGGCTACGTGGGCTACGAAGAGGGCGGCCAGCTCACCGAACGTGTGCGCCGCACGCCTTACTCCGTGATCCTGCTCGATGAAATCGAGAAGGCTCACCCCGACGTTTACAATATCCTGTTGCAAGTTTTTGAAGACGGCCAGCTCACCGACGGGCTCGGAAACACCGTCGATTTTCGCAACACCATCCTGATCATGACCTCCAACCTCGGGGCCCGCCATCTGCAGAAGCGCTCCTCCCTCGGTTTCCAGTCCATCGGTGAAGAGGGCGGCGGCAAGACCATGGACGAAATGGTCATGGGCGAGGTCAAGCGCGTCTTCAATCCGGAATTCTTGAATCGTCTCGACGAAATCATCCTCTTCAATCCGCTCATCGATAGCGATCTCCTGCGCATCATCGACCTGCTGGTCGGCCAGATCAACGACACGCTGATCCACCGCCAGGTGCAAATTGTCTTGACTCCGGAAGCGCGTCAGTGGATTCTCGACAAGACCTGCGGCGATCGTAGTTACGGCGCGCGTCCGTTGCGACGGGCATTGCAACGGTACGTGGAAGATCCGCTGTCGGAGGCCCTGATCCAGGGAGGCTTGCAGCGTCCCGCAACTCTGGAAGTCACCGTCTCCGGCGAAGGGTTGGGCTTCCGGCCTGTCGTCGAAGCAACCCCGGTCACTCACTAAGAATCCTACGCCCACAAGCCGTCCCTACCGGGCCGGCGGAGAGCGAACAAATTTGCCTTGGGGGGCGCGGCCTTGACATTTGGCACGGCCGCACATAAAACTTCACTCCTGTTTTCCGGCGCTAACATTTCGAGTTTGCTGTCACTGGCCGTCTGCCTGTTGACCTTTGCTATGCCCCTGTGGTCGCAAATCACTCCGGGTGGCACGGTGGCTCCGCCCAATCCGGAATCTCAGATTGCGCCCGCCACTCCTGCGGCTCCCCAACAGACCGGCCCGATTATCGACCGCATTGAATTCCAGGGGAACCGCCGCATCCGCAGCGAGACCCTGCAAGCGCGGATCTTTACCAGAAAAGGCGATCCCTACAACGAAGAAGCTCTGCGGCGGGATTTCCAGGCCCTTTGGAATACCCAGTATTTTGAGGATATTCGCCTCGAAGTCCAGGACAGTCCCGGTAACCCCAACGCCAAAATTGTCGTTTTTTACTTGGTCGAACGGCCCATCATCCGCAGGATCGAGTATCACGGGAATAAGTCCATCAGCGAATCCGATATTCTCGACGCTTTCAAGGATCACAAAGTGGGCCTCTCGGTCGAGGGCCAGTTTGACCCCACCAAGATCAAGAAGGCCGAAACCGTAATCAAGGAACTGGAATCCCTGCACGGCCATCAATTCGCCGTGGTCAAGCCCACCTACGAGAAAATTCCCTCTACCAACGCCGTCAAACTCGTCTTCACGGTCGACGAGGGACCCAAGGTCAAGGTGGGAATGATCACCTTCCAGGGCAATCACGCTTTCTCCGACCGCAAGATCATCAGGTCCATGCACAATTCCCGCCCCACCTCGGTTCCTTTGTGGCTTTTCGATGTCCCCCTCTTGCACAAAACTTTCGACCGCTCCAAGCTAAATGAAGACTTGGAAGTCGGCGTCCGCGAACTCTATCAGAGCGCCGGGTACTTCAAAGTTGTGGTCAAGGACCCCATCCTGAATACGGTTGACGTCGACCGCCCAGGCTTAGGACCTCTCCCCGTCATCGGCCACGAGCACGGTAAAGCCACCAACATCACCATTCCCATCGAGGAAGGCGAGCAGTATCGCATGGGGCGCCTGGTGATCCGCAGCGCCGATCCGGAGAAAGGGCTCACCCTCAAGCGGGAAGCCCTGGAAGCCATGTTCCCCCTGCATCAGGGAGATATTTTCGATATCAGCAAGGTTCGCAAAGCCATCGAAAACTACACCAAGGCCTATGGCGCCTATGGCTTTATCGATTTCACCGCCGTGCCGCTTCCCGACGTGCACGATGACACTAAGATCATTGACCTCACCATGGACTTCGACGAACAGAAACAATACTTCGTTCGCCGCATCGATTTCTCCGGCAATACCACCACCCGGGATAAGGTCATTCGCCGCGAACTGCTGCTCAGCGAAGGCGATATCTTTAATAATCGCGCCTGGGAACTCAGTATTCTTCGCCTCAACCAGCTGAACTATTTTGATAAAGTCAAAACCGACGATGCCGATATCAAGCGCAATACCAAACAGGGCACCGTCGATATTTTGCTCAAACTCAAGGAAAAAGGTAAGCAGTCGATCAGCTTGACCGGCGGCGTCAGCGGGCTTGCCGGCGACTTCGTGGGTCTCGGCTACCAAACCAACAACTTTCTCGGATTGGGCGAGACGCTGAGCTTATCTGGCCAGATCGGCAATATTCAGAAAACCGCTGTGTTCGGTTTCACCGAACCTTATCTGTTCGACCGCCCCATGGCTTCCGGATTTACCGTCTCCTACTCCAGCTTCAACTTCAATCAGGCCCAGCAGGAGTCCATCCTGTTTGGCCAGCAAATCCAAATTAATCCCAATATCGAGCAGGACTACACGCAGAACAGCCTCGGCGGCACCATCTTCACAAGTTATCCAATGCGGAGGTTTTCCTTCGCCAGGCTAGGACTGACCTACGGTTATACCCATACCAACATCTCCGCCTATAGCACCGCTTCCACCGACCTGTTCGAGGTCTTGCAATTTCAGTCCCTGGGCGGCCCTTCCGCCCTCACCGGCATCGACTCCAGTTACATCATGCCCACGTTTACTTACAGTACCGTCAACAACCCCATGAACCCGACCACCGGAAAATCCTTGTTCTATTCCTTCAAGGTCGAGGGGCTCGGCGGCAACGTCAAGGCCTTGCACAACGTTGTGGAGGCCAAGTATTTTCATCCCATCAATCACAAGCGTAATGTGCTCGCTTTTCATTTCGTGGGCTCTTTCGTGACCGGCTACGACGGTCTGGTCACTCCTCCTTTCGAGCGGCTCTTCCTCGGTGGCGAAACCGACTTGCGCGGCTTTGAAATCCGCACGGTCTCGCCCATTGCATTTATTCCCATCGCTAGTAGCGCTACCTTTACTTACCTGGACCCCACGCACCTCACTCTATCCGGCAACGCTACCACCCGCTCCACACCGCCTATACCCGTGCTTACCTACGAGCCTTCTTTCCCGGGCGGGGACACCTCAGGGGTCGTCAACGCCGAGTATCGCATTCCCATCGTTGGGCCGGTCAGCGCGTCGCTCTTCTTCGACACCGGCGAGGACGGCATCTTGCGGAAGGATCAACTGCAGCTCAATTCCACGGGGCTGTCCAATATTGCCGCATCCTTTCCCAGTTTCAACAATCCTGCGCTCTTGATTCAGCCCGGAACGAATTTCAAGCTGCGCGCCTCCACGGGAATCGAGTTCGTCGTCCAGTTGCCCATCATCAATGCTCCCTTCCGCCTTTACTGGGCTTATAACTTCGACCGCCTCGAGCAGCAGATTGCGGCCCCGCTGGACAATTTCCAATCCGTCAGTTATCAGAATTTGAGACAGTCGGTGGGTTCCAGTCTGTGGGATTCGCAGGTTCTGCCCCAGTTGCAGAATTACCAGGTGAATACCCAGAGGATCAACTTCTTCGAGCCGGCCAATACCTTCATGTTCACGGTCAGCCGGACATTCTGAGTGGACGATGCGTACGCCCTGACCGGACAAAAAATGCCGCAAAAATCGGAGACAAGAGCATGAAAGTGTGGGCGGGTTGGCTTGGCCTGGCGATGGCCCTAAGCGTAGCCTTGGCAGGATGCAGCAGCAATAACACCACCGCCGTTACCTTGTCGATTTCGCCGACGACATCGACGGTCCTCCTGGGCACCAGTATCCAATTTGTTCCCGCGGAGGCGGGATCGGAAAACGGCATACAGTGGAGCGTCGATGGCATCAATAATGGAAACGCCACCGTCGGCACCATCGACTCCACCGGCCTCTACACCGCTCCCGAGACCCTCCCCGTTCCGCCTTCGGGAGTCGTCGTCCCGGTGCTCTACTGCGAACCGAACGCCGGAATCGCCGGCTCCGGCAGCACCGGATCGATTATCGAACTTCAGGGCGGCTTCGATTTCACCAATTTTGCCGTCGGCAATACCATCACCATCACCGGAAATAGCGTCGCCGGCTGGGACACTTCGTTCGTGATTGTCGCTTCAGGACCCCTCGGCAACGGCAATTTCGGCGTTCAGATCGCCACTCCCGCCGGCCCCCCCCTCGTGGGTACGGGCGGCTCCGCGACGGTCACTCCCGGCGTAACCATCGGCGCCCAAATCGAAGAAACCTCCGTCGTTGCGCAGGCTACCGTCACTCTCGATTCCGGCATTCGTGTGTCGCTTGCTCAAACCAGTTTCACCATCGGCACCAACGAGCAGTATCTATTTTCCAGCGCCAACGCATTTGGCCCCACCGTCATCGTGACCGGCACGAGCAATCAGGCCGTCGCCTGGAGCGTCACCTCTGGCACCGGTACCATCAATCCCAATTCGGGGCTATATACGGCGCCGTCCACGCCGGAAACCGACACCGTTACGGTAACCTCGCTCGCGGACAACACCCAGTTTGCCAGCGCCACCGTCAACGTCGTCACCGCCGTGGATCCCACGGTCACCTCCATCAGTCCCCCCAATGGAGCCTTAGGCGCTGCCTTTCAGGAAGTCTTTATCACCGGAAACAATTTCATCTCCACCACCAATGTCTTCCTAAACGGCGCCCTTCTCCCTAGCGGCGCTCTGTTCGCCACCACGCCAACCACGCTCTTCGTGATCGTTCCGGATTCGGTTCTATCGAATTTCCCGGTATCGGGCAGCACCTTGCCCCTCACCTTCACCGTGGGGCGCCAAAGCGGCGCGCAGCAATCCTGCTCCCCATTGCCCTGCCAGCTGGTTCTCTCTCCCGTCCGTCCGGCGCTCGTAGCGTCGAAGCCCGATAGCGTTCAGGCGTCTCCAGGCAGCACGGCCATCACTCTGGACGGTGGCTACTTCGGCACCACAAGTACCACTCTCGGCTTTCAGGGCAATCCCATGGTGAACGTGCAGTTTGCCGGACAGGGAACGAGTTTCTCCTTCAACTCGGATCGCGAATTACTGGTCACCGCTACGCCGGGCGCCGTAAGCGTACCCGGGCTCTATCCCATCACCGTAAAGAGCGCCGTATCCGGCTCCGCCAACGGCTCCATGGCCGCCGCCAATCTCGCTGTGCAGCCTCCCACGTCCGTTCCCCCTCCCCCCACTAGCGCGACCGTTGGTTCCAACCCCTCCTCGGTAGCAATCAATACGGCCACGGGAGTTGCTGTCGTGGCCAACCAAGGATCGAACGACATCACCGTCGTCAGTTTGCCCGACGGGCCCCTGGCGGCTGGCGGCATCGTCACGCAGTCTCTTTGCACCGGAGCTCTCGGTTCCGGCTCTGCATCCTCCCCTGGTTGTGTCGCGTCGGCGCCGGTATCGGTCGCGGTTGACAACATCCGTAACCTCGCACTGGTTGCCAACAGTGCGGTTGCCAATCCCACTCTTGCCGTCGTGAACCTCGCCGTCTCCCCGCCTCAAGTGACTGCCCTGCTCACTTTTCCTTCCGCCGATATCGTCGGAAATCCTTTTGCCTTGATTCCCCGGGCGGTAGGGATTAATCCCGTCAGCGGACGCGCTCTGGTGGCCTTCACCTCTTCGGCTACCACCGGCTCGAATGTCGGCGCCATTCTGGACATGAACCAAGTTCAGAATATTTCCGGGTCGGTCACCATGCCGGCAGTGGGCGCCAATCCGGTTTTAGTCAACGTGGCCAACATTAGTAACGGCCTGAATACGCGCATCGCCGTTTCGCCTCGGCTGAACTGGGCGCTGGCGACTCCGGGTGGCGTGGGTGCGCTCTCGATCGTCGATTTAGGGCGCCAGACCGTCAATCAGATCAGTGGCATTGGCTGTGTTCCGGGTACCTCGGGCACCTCGACCCCTACCGTGACGGTCACCACGACCGCCGTCAATAGCTTGCAAGTTGGCCAGCCCGTGCTCATCGCTGGTGTAAGTCCCGCCAGCTTCAATGGAATTTTCTCCGTCACGGCCGCGAATAACTTCAGCTTTCAGTACTACTCGCAAACGGCCTGCCCGTCCGGTTCCGGCGCCCCATCGGGCTCGGGAGGCACGGCCAGCTATGCGAATCCCGCCGCCAGTGTCGGCGTCGACCTCAACGTCCGCGCCGTAAGCGTCAACGATGAAACCGAGAAGGCGCTTCTTGTGGACCCCACCTCCTCGGAGCCGGCTTTCATTTTTAATATTCTCGATCAGTCTTCCACGCCCGTGAACAATCTTCCTACATCCACAAGCAACATTACGGGCGCCATCAACCCGCTCACCAACGGCGCTCTGGTCCTCAATAAGGGCGGACAGGCGTATGTGATCGATCCCACGGTGCCCACCGTGATCTGCAATACTCAGCCGTGCTCCGCAACATTCAATACAAGCACTACGCCGGTCGACGTGGCCATCGATCCCGTAACCAACACCGCCGTTATCGTGAATCAAGGCGGTACGCTAAGCCTTTATTCGCTTGGCGCCTCGACCTCCAATCCCCAGATCATTCAAACGAGCGTTGCTCCGATAGCAAGCTCGCAACAAACTTCCTCCCAGGTCACGCTCAATTCCAGCCTGGGATCTCCCGCCACTGTGTCTAACCAGACCGTCACTCTGATCGGGCATTTCGACGGCTCTTCCGTCCCGCAGCTCGATGGCGACCCCTCGCCTTTCACGGGCCACACGCTATCCGCCAATGGCAGGGTTATGACCGCGACAGTATCGGGAACTACCTTGGCGGCCAACGGCCCCCGCCGTTATGCCGTGCAGGCCGCGGACTCCACCACGGCCGCCTCCAACGCGGCTCGCTTGCCGGTCATTCAGGCCGTCAGTCTCGTCACCGGCGACTGCTCCGCCCCGGCACCCCAGGGTGTAGCCATCAATAGCGGGGTGACTTCGCTGGGCCAAATTTACAGCGCCGCCATCGTCACCGAACCCGGATGCAACGATGTTTCCATGGTCAGCCTGTCGGACAGCTCCGGATTTACCCATGGCACCGGTTTTGGCCCCAGCCCGGAACTTGCCGTGCAATCGGATCCGCAAGGTGTCGACGTCTATTCCCCGCTCGGCTTGGCGGTCGTCGCCAATGCCGGAAGCAGCAGCGTGTCCATCGTCGATATGGTTAACGACGACGTGCCCGTCAGTTTCAACACCGATCCCATTCCCGACGGTGTGGCCATCGATCTCGGCACCGGCAATGCTCTGGTCACCGCCAATGGTGCCAGTGTGGTGGATACCTTTGCCGTCTCCACCACTGCGCAAACCCCCAGCAACATCGGCGTCCAGCAATCGCCCTCCGGCGTGGCCATCGATCCCTTGCGTGGCGTAGCGGTAGCGGCCAATAGCGCCAGTGGAAGCAACGATGCCAGCATTCTCAACCTCAGTTCCAACAGCACCACCTTTACCACCACCGCGGGCAGCATCATTTTTCCTCAAGGCGTCGCGTTCGACCCCATTAGCGATACCTTCATGATCACGTCGGGCTCGAACAACCAGGTTGTGCTCCTCAACCCCGTTACCGATCAATCCGCCGCGATCCGCGTGGGCATCGATCCCAGTTCCATCGCTTACAATGCCGTCAGCGGCACCCTCGTCACGGCCAACAACTTGAGCAGCACCGTCACCATGGTCGATTTTCTCGATCAAACCGTGCGCGCTGTCTTCTCGTTGAACTCCTCGACGCAATTCGCCGTGGCCATTCAGCCCCAGACAAACCTGGCGGTCATCGCCGATTCCGCCGACAACCAGCTTTTGCTGGTTCCGCTGCCAAATTAAATGGACCCCGCCATGCAACAGACGCGCCTCGCCCCGGCATCTCATCCGCGACCATGCGGGGTCGTGTCCGCGTCGTTTGCAGTAAAATCGCTTGGCAAGTTGACGCCCCGGAAATGGGGTCGATATAATTCCCCACTTGTCGTTTCGCAAGGAGAAAGTATGAAAGCTCATCAACAACCGAAGATACTCGGGATACTCGCGCTGGCCCTGCTCTGTTTCCCTGTTGCCGGCGCCTGGGCTCAGACGGGCGGCGCTGCCGCTCCTTCGGGTCAGATGAAGATCGCCATTCTCAACGTGCGCCAGGCCATCGTGGCCACGGCGGAGGGCAAGCAGGCTTCGGCCCAGCTCCAAACTCAGTTCGCCTCCCCGCAGAACGATCTCCAGAATATGCAGAAGCAGATCCAGGATTTGCAGAATCGCCTGGCCAATAATCACGGCACCCTCAGCGATGACGAGGCCGGCAGGCTGCAGCGTCAGGGCGAGATGTTGACCCGCCAGTTCCAGCGCAAGCAGGATGACTTGAACGAGGAAGTGAATGCCGCGCAGAGCGATGTCGTCGACACCATCGGCCGAAAAATGCTCGATGTTCTCGACCGCTACGCCCGCGAAAACGGCTATACCCTCGTGCTGGATACCTCCGCCCAAGGCACGCCTGTGGTCTATAGCTCCAGCCAGATTGACGTCACCCAGGAAATTATTCGCCTCTACGATCAGACCTATCCCCTTAAAGCCGGAGCGGACGGCTCTTCCTCTGCCGCCCCCGGTAAGCCGCTCGCTCCCCGAGCCCAGCCTTCCGCCCCGGCCCCGGCTCCGAAGAAGCCTGGCCAGTAGGAATTGCACGCGCGAGCCGACCCAGCCCTCGCGAAAATTTGTAATCCCGCTTCCTGAAGCAGCGCGGTTGCCGCTGGCGCTTGGGCCGTCTTTCTTGGTTTTGGCCTGCTCGTACTCAGCGCCTCTTTTGATCGCGGTTGTGCGCTAATCCACCACCCTTTCCCGGCTTGCTTTTATGGGTGTCCGCAACTATACTGAATCTTCGTCGAAGCCGGTCGCATGTCCGAGTGGGCGCGAGCCCACTTTTTTGTTGCAGAAAGAGCACAGCGATCGCCGGCCATCATGGAGTTCGAGCGCATACGCGATGCCGCCGAACGCGCCGCACGCACCGCTGGCGTGGAAGTCGTCGACGTCGAATGGAAGATCGGCAAGCAACGCTTTCTGCGGGTTTACATCGATAAGCCCGGAGGCGTCAGCCATCGTGACTGCGAGGCCGTTAGCGAACAGCTCGGCGTCCTGCTCGATGTCGAAGACCTGGTCCCTGGCCCCCGCTACATTCTGGAGGTCAGCTCTCCCGGTCTCGACCGCAAGCTGACGAAGGCCCCCGATTTCGAAAGATTTACCGGTCGCCTGGCCCGCATTTCAACGCTGCAGCCAGTGGAGAATTCCACGTTTTTCGAAGGGCGCTTGGCTGGATGTAGCGGCGGCCTCGTTAAGATTGAAGTCCAGGGGCGCATGATCGAATTGCCTCTGGATGGGATTCGCAAAGCGAACCTCGTCGTGGAGTGGTAGGAGCATAGGAATGGCCAATCTGCTGGACCAGATGATTGAGCAGATCAGCCGGGAAAAGCATATCGAGCCCCAGATCATCGTGGCGGCTATTGAAGACGCCATGGTGGTCGCCGCGCGGAAGTATTACAAGACCGACGAAGATCTGCGCGCCAAGTTCAATGCCGAAACCGGTCAGGTCGACGTGTATTCGGTTCGCGCCGTGGTGGACGAGGTCGCCGATCCCAAGAAAGAGATGACCCTCTCCGAGGCCCGCAAGGTCGATCCCCATATGGCTGTCGGCGGCGAATTGCTCATTCCCAAGCCGACTGCCGTCCTGGGCCGCATCGCCGCTCAGACCGCCAAGCAAGTCATCATGCAGAAGGTGCGCGAGGCCGAGCGCGACACGATCTTCAACGAATATAACGGGCGCGTCGGAGAGCTGGTCAATTGTATCGTCAAGCGCTTTGAAGGCCCCGATGTAATCGTCGATATGGGCCGCACCGAAGCCCGCCTGCCCAAGCGCGAGCAATCCCGATTGGAAGCCTATAATCTCGGTGATCGTTTGCGCGTGGTCATCAAGGCCGTCGACCGCGCCGCCAAGGGTCCACAAGTCATCGTCTCGCGAGCCGACCCTGTGTTGGTTCAGCGCCTGTTCGAAATGGAAGTGCCGGAAATTTACGATGGCACGGTGCAGATTCGCGCCGCGGCTCGCGAAGCCGGCGAGCGCACCAAGATCGCCGTTCTCAGCCGCGATAAGGACGTCGATCCCGTGGGCGCCTGCGTGGGCATGAAAGGCATGCGCGTGCAGTCCATCATTCGCGAATTGCGCGGCGAAAAAATCGACATCATTCCTTATTCCGAGGACATCGTCGCCTTCGCGCAAAAATCCTTGAGCCCCGCCAAGGTTACGCGGGTGCAAATCGTCGATTCCGAAAACCACCACCTCGAGGTCATTGTCGAGGATACGCAGCTCTCTCTGGCCATTGGCAAGAAGGGCCAGAATGTGCGTCTGGCCAGCAAGTTGATCGGCTGGAACGTCGATATCAAGAGCGAGGAAGAAAAGCGCCAGGAGATCGAGGCCCAAATGGCCGCTCTCACCGCGCCCGGCACGTCTCTCTCGGAATTGACCGGCGTCGGACCCAAGACCATCGAAAAAATCGAAGCCCATGGCGTCTCCAGCATAGAAAAATTGGCGGACATGACGCCCGAGGAGTTGACGGCGATTCCCGGCATCGGCGAAAAAATGGTCGAAAAGATTCAGCTCGCCGTTGCCGCCCACTTTCAATCCATCGAGCAGCAGCAAGCCGAGGCCGCCCATGCCGGGGAACTCCCCGCCGATCTGGAGGAACAGCCCGGCGAGGCCGCTCAGTTAGCCTCCGAGGAAACGCCGGCGGAAGAACCGCCCGCTGCCGAGGAGCAGGGCGAAGCTGTTGAGGGGCAGGTCGAAGCCGTATCGGAACCCGAGGACTCGGCCGCTGCGCAGGAAGCCGCTCCCGATCATGCGGCTCCGGCAAAATCGGAATCGTCCTCCGCAGAGACCACTGGCGCCGAACACACTGGAGAAGAACCGAAAGAGAAACCAACCGAAGAATGACGGACATCAATCAAATCCGCATCAACGAACTGGCCCGCGACCTCGAAGTGAAGGCCAAGGCAATCATTGACTACTTGCCCGAGGCCGGCGTCACTGAGAAAAAGACCCACTCGAGCTCGATCGACGTCGCTGCGGCGGAAAAAGTGCGTGCTCATTTCCACGCCCTCGCTGCGGCCGAAGCTGCCGCCGAGGCCAAGGCGGAAGCCGACAAGGTCGCCAGGGATGCCGCCGCTAAGGCTGCCCGGCTGAGGCCTGCCGCGCCCGCGGCGCCGCCGCCCCCGCCTGCTGCGCCGCCAACTCCTGCGCCGGCCGCTGCGGCTGCTGCGCCGATTGCTCCTCCCGCTCGCCCATCGGCGCCGCCCGCTCCCAGTGCGCCAGGCGTCGCTGCTCCAGCTCAACCCGCGGCCATCCCAGTTCCAAAGCCATCTCCGAGCCCAGCTCCCGCGCCGCCCGCTGCGGCGCCGCGACCGGCAGCGCCTCCACCCGTGCGGCCTGCCGTTCCAGGAGCTCCTGGAGCTCCAGCGCCTCCAGCGGCCGCGCCCGCTGCCAGGCCGTCTCCAGGCCCGGCTCCCGTTCCGCGGCCTGCTGGGCCAATGCCGGTTCGTCCCGGTGCACCCGCGCCACCGCCAGGCGGTGTCGCTCGTCCGCCGATGCGCCCCGCCGCCCCTGGCGGTCCGGGTGCGCCCGGTGCGCCGAATCGTCCGTCAGCCCCGGGCCAGGCGCCAGGAATTGCCGCTCGCTCCGGCGCTCCTGCAGGAGCGCCTCGTCCCGGCGTACCCACTCCCGGTGGCCGCCCGCCCATGCGTTACACTGGCGCGCGTCCCGGAAGTATGCCTGTTCGTCCCGGTGGTCCCCCTCGCCCCGGCGGTCCGCCGCCTCGGCCCGGCCAGCGTCCCATGCGCCCCGGTAATCCCGTGCTGCCGATGCCCGTCGTGCCTCCGCCAAAAGCGGAGCCCGGCAAACCCATTTACGAACGCAAGCCTGCCGCCCGCGCTCGCCCCACTCTCGAAAAGCGCTTCGAGGAGGGCGAACGCAAGTTGCATCCGGTTCGCACGCGCCCTGGCGTAACCGAGCGCCGCTCCACGCGCATTGAGCCTGTCCAGCAACCGCCGCGCCCGCCGCGCCAAATCACCATCACCGAGGGCATCACCGTCCGCGACCTCGCCGAGAAGCTCGACGTCCGCGCCAAAGACGTCCTCAAGGAATTGCTCGATCGCGGCGTCTTTGCCTCCATCAATCAAGCTCTGGACGTGCCTACCGCGAGCAGCCTCGCCGAGGCCTTCAGCGGCGTCGTCACCGTCGTCTCCTTCGAGGAAGAGGTCGTCCAGGAAGTCGCCAAGGAAGAGAAAAAGGAAGATCTTTTGCCGCGGCCGCCGGTGGTCACCGTCATGGGCCACGTCGACCACGGCAAGACCAGTCTCCTGGACGCCATCCGCCAGACCGACGTCGCCGCCGGCGAAGCGGGCGGAATCACCCAGCACATCGGAGCCTCGGTCGTTTCCATCGATGGCCGGCGCATCGTGTTTATCGATACGCCAGGCCACGAAGCCTTCACCCGCATGCGCGCTCGCGGCGCCAAAGTCACCGACATCGTTGTGCTCGTCGTCGCCGCCGATGACGGTCTCATGCCCCAGACGCTCGAAGCCATCGACCATGCTCGCGCTGCGTCGGTGCCCATCATCGTCGCCATCAACAAGATCGATAAGCCCGAAGCCCAGCCCGAGCGCGTCAAGCGCCAACTTTCCGATCGCGGATTGATGCCCGAAGAATGGGGCGGCGATACCGTCGTTGTCGAAGTCTCCGCGCGCGCCAAGACCAATATCGATAAGCTCCTGGAAATGATCTTGCTCGTGGCCGATTTGCGCGAATTGCGCGCCAATCCTTCCGCCCCAGCCAGTGGCACCGTCCTCGAATCCCGCGTGGACCGCGGCCGCGGCCCGGTCGCCACCGTTTTGGTTCAGAACGGCACCTTGCACACTGGCGACATCTTCATCGTCGGCGCCGTCTACGGCAAGGTGCGCGCGCTATTCGACGATCACGGGCACCCGGTCAAGCAAGCCGATCCCTCTACTCCCGTCGAGGTTCTCGGCCTTCAAGGCATCCCCGAGGCCGGCGACCAGTTCCAGGTGGCCGACGAAGCCAAAGCTCGCCACATTGTCGATTACCGCCAGACCAAGCTGCGCGAAGCATCCCTGGCCCGTACCGCCGGCGCGCGCATCACTCTCGACCAGTTGCACGAGCAACTAAAGAGCGGCGAGACCAAGGAACTGCCCATCGTCGTCAAGGCCGATGTGCAGGGCTCGGTGGAAGTTCTCAGCGAGCTGCTTCCCAAGCTTTCCACGGACACAGTGAAGCTCAAGATTATTCACGCCAGCGTCGGCGCGGTCACCGAAACGGATGTCCTGCTGGCCTCCGCCTCCGGCGCCATCATTTACGCCTTCAACGTCCGGCCGGACCGCAAGGCCTCCGATCTCGCCCAGCGTGAAAATGTCGAGATCCGCACCCACTCCATCATCTATGAAGTTACCGACGAGATTAAGAAGGCCATGGCCGGCCTGCTCGAGCCGGTCTACAAGGAGACCCATCTCGGCCGCGCCGAAGTCCGCAATACCTTCCGCATCAAGGGCGTGGGCATGATCGCCGGCTGCTATGTTCTCGATGGCATCATGAAGCGCGATGCCGAGGTCCGCGTGGTTCGCGAAGGCGCGGTGATCTACACCGGCCGGGTCAATTCGCTGCGGCGTTTTAAGGACGATGCCAGCGAAGTCCGCTCCGGCTTCGAGTGCGGCATCGGAGTCTCGAATTTCAACGACCTTAAAGTCGGCGACGTGCTCGAATGCTTCGCCATGCAGAAGCAGATCCTCGCCGAAGCCACCGCCTGACGATCCGGCCAGAATCGTCATCCTGAGCGACGAACCGGAGCGAAGGATCCCTCTGGCATCTCGGTATCAAGTGAGCCAACCAACATGCCTGTCGGTTTGCTGACCTTGGAAATCTACATCCCCGACTCCCACTCCCTCAAAGACAAACGCCAGGTCTTGCGCAGCCTCAAGGATCGCCTCCGCGCCCGCTTCAACGTGGCCGTCGCCGAACTCGACGGCCAAGACACCTGGCAGCGCGCCCAGGTCGGTGTCGTCACGCTTTCCAATAACGCGGCGCACGTCGAGCAATCGCTGCAAGCCGTTTTCGCCGAGGCCGAAAATTTGCTCGGCCGCGACCTCGTCGACCATAATTTAGAAGTGCTCTGACGCCTTCAGCGTGCGCTTGTAGCCCAGGGCGCGCTCGCGTTTGTTGCCAGCGGCCTTGGCGATTTGGTTCGGTATACTACTTGTATGACCGTCGCGGGACATCGTCACGAACGCGTTGCCGGAGAAATCCGCCAGGAAATCAGCGCCATGCTTGCCGGCGAACTGAAAGACCCGCGGCTTGCCGAGGTTTTCGCCACCGTCACCGAAGTGCGCATGTCGCCGGACCTGAAGCAGGCCAAGGTTTACGTCAGCGTCATGGGCGGCGAAGCGGAGAAAAAGTCCACCATCAAAGCCCTCACCGCCGCCGCGGGCTTCATTCGCCACGAGCTCAGCGAACGCCTGCAGATCCGCCGCGCCCCTGAACTCATCTTCGTCCTGGACCGCTCCGAAGAGTACGGGCGGCGCATCGACGAACTCCTTCGCAGCACGAAATCCTCCGGCTGAACGAAAGCGTATTTACCTCCCCGCCCTGGAATCCCGATGCACGCCCCTCCGCATGCTAAAATAATCGTTCATGCTTTTGGAACGCGCCATCTAAGCACCCCATGAGTCTCCTGATCGCTCTTCCTCTTCTCGTAGCGTTTTTGTGGGCCCAGCGGTATTGGTTCCTGCGCTTGTGGCGGGCTTTCAAGCGGCTCCAATCCCCCATCTTGCGCCGCATCGCGTTGTCCCTTACGCTTTCCACCTTCGGCCTCGTTGCCGCTGCGCTCTTCGGTGTCATGTTCTCCGGCCGTCGCGATTTGATCTGGAGCTTTGCCGGATTGATGGGCGCGATCGGGCTGTGGATCTCCACCGCTTTCTTCTCCTGGCTTTTGATCCTGCTCGTCGCCGGCGTCCGTTGGACTTGGCGCCGGGCTCGGCGCCTGCCCTCGCTCGGCGATGCCGCAGCGAGCGCGCAGTCGAAAGAAGCTGGCCCCGACGCGCGGCCCGATGTTCGCCGCGATGTTCAGTTCGACGTTCAGCTCGACCGCCGACGCTTCGTTCAGGGCGCCACGGCATTCGTCGGAGCGATTCCTTTCGGCCTGGGGGCCTACGGATTCCTCATCGGCCGGCACGCCTATCGCGTTCACGAAGTCGATCTACCGCTCGCCTCACTTCCGCGCGAGCTAGACGGCTTGCGCATCGCCCAGCTCAGCGACATCCACATCGGCAGTTACATGTCCGCCGCCGAAGTGCGTCGCGCCGTGGCCATGGCCAATGAGCTCAACCCCGATCTCTCCGTCGTCACCGGCGATTTCATCACCGGCCCGCGCGATCCTCTGGAAGCCTGCATCTCCGAATTGTCCGCCCTGCGCGCGCCCCTGGGCGTATGGGGCTGCAATGGAAACCACGAGATTTACGCCGACGCTCAAGAGGAGTCCGCTAAACTTTTTGCGCAGCACGGCATGAAGCTGCTGCGCCAGGAAAACGCCGAGATCGACTGGCGCGGCGGAAAATTCAATCTCATCGGCGTCGATTACCAGCTGGCCCGCAGCCGCAGCGGACGCCGCCTGGCTATGCTCGCGCGCGCCGGCTCGCTCATGCGCCGCGGCATGCCCAACATTCTCCTTTCGCACAATCCCAATTCGTTTCCCCGCGCTGCCGAGCTTGGCATGGACCTGATGCTCACCGGCCACACGCACGGCGGCCAGGTGCGCGTTGAAATTCTCGACCATCACTTCAGCCCCGCCAGCTTTTACACTCCTTATGAGGCCGGCTTGTATAAGCGCCCGCTCGGTTCGCCGTCCGCACTGGACGACGCCGAAGTCTGGAGCGCCCAGCCGTCCGCTCCCGCTTCGCTGGTCTACGTCAACCGCGGCTTGGGCACCATCGGCGCTCCGGTCCGCCTCGGCGTCCCTCCCGAGATTTCGCTTCTCACTCTTCGCTGCGTCTGAACGTCGCTGCGTCTGAACCCTGCGCCCTTCGCAAACTTGACGCCCTGACTCGTCGGGCATAGTCTTGCGCCCAGTTGAACGACTAGCCGGCGGAGGTTCCCTTGCGACGTCATCTCCTGCTTCTCACGATTTTGGCTCTGATCCTCGTGTGTTCGTTGCCGTCTGCACACGCGCAAGTGAAGCCCGGCAAGACCCGCACCACTCTCGACGTCTACGTCATCGACGTCGAAGGTGGCAACGCCGTTCTCTTCGTCTCTCCTTCTGGCGAGTCCATCCTTATGGATACAGGCAACGTCCCGCCCGGCGCCGTGCGCGATGCCGGACGCATCATGGCCGCCGTGCACGACGCCGGCCTCACCCAGATCGATCACCTGATCATCACCCACTGGCACGGCGACCACTTCGGCGGCCTCGCCGAGCTCGCGCCGCAGATTCCTATCCGCGAATTCATCGACCATGGCCCAAACGTCCAGCCCGGCGCGGCCGCCGACGAGTTCTTGCAGAAGACCTATCCGCAGATCATCGCCAACGCTAACGCCAAGCACACCGTCGCGAAGCCGGGCGACAAGATTCACATGGCCGGCGTCGATGTGTTGGTGGTGGCGTCCGCTGGGGAGATCATCAAAACCCCCTTGCCGGGCGGAGGAAAACCCAATCCGTACTGCGCCGATTTCAAGCCGGGAGAGAACAATGCCGAGGACCCGCAATCGGTGGGCATTCACATTACCTTCGGCAAATTCCGCGCCGTTCACTTGGGCGATTTGACCAAGAACAAAGAGTTTGAGCTGATGTGCCCGAATAACCGCCTCGGGACCGTCGACGTCCTCCTGGGCCTGCACCATGGGCAGGCCAGCTCCAATTCGCCCGTGATGGTATGGGCGCTGCATCCGCGAGTGGCCATCATGAACGACGGCACGCGCAAAGGCGGCGAGCCGGAGACGATGCAGACGGTTCATTCTTCCCCGGGCCTCGAAGATCTCTGGCAGCTGCATTTCTCGCTGCTCAGCGGCCAGGAGTACACCCAGCCGGGAATGTTCATCGCCAATACCGTCGACGACCCGCCGCCGGCCATGCCCATCGCTCCCATGCCGGCGCCGCAACCCGGGCCCGGCGCACCTCCAGCGCCGGCGCACAATGGCATGGCGTATTGGATCAAGCTGTCGGCCCAGCCCAATGGCAGCTTCACGGTAACCAACACGCGCAACGGCTTCTCCAAAACCTACAAGCCCGCGCCCGGCCAAAGCTAAATACGCTTGAATCACAAACCTGACGCGAAGAACGCCAGCCTATGCTTAACCCCCTTCAAGGCCTCCAAGCGCTGCCGCAATAATTCTGATCGATTCATCCAATGCGCTACACAAACTCTGAAAGTGCTTCTTGTAAGTACCGTGCTTCTTCAACGTCTCTTTTCTGATCGTCGTCGCCTCATTGCCTGAGACGTGGCCCTTGAATTTTGACCGCAAGTGATGTGCTTCGAAAAGTGAAGTCATTACGCTGCGAGCGTGCTCCGTCTCAAATCCGAGCGCGATCAAGCACTCCTCTAGAAGCTTGAGCGATTTGTTTGTCACGTCCGGGTTGCGCCCTAAACATTTGGCCTTTTCCCTCAGCCATCTCTCCTCAAAACCCTCGATTACAAGTTGATCCAATTGCAATAGCTCGTTCGCCCATTCATCGGCGGAGGTTGTAACCGGATAATGTTCCCGCTCAATGAGTTCGTCGGAACGAAGAGTCCACCAAGGTACCTCACGCTGTTTGAGCTCCGAGAGGGCGTTTTTCAAGCTATCCAGCGGATCATAGTCTGTAGACCAAGTACCCTCGAAATCCGTTTTGAACGCGCGTCTTGAAATCGGCCCTTTGGGCTCCTCGTTATGCGATTTCCAATGGAGCTGTTCTTGGTACGGCAAATCTCGCAAGTACACCAGATAAGTATGGACCTGGCCCACCTCGTTAACGTCATAGGTTTGAAGGTGCCACGATCCTCGGCAAGAGATCGACCGATCTTTGAGCCTATACTTCTCGGAATCGGCCTTATATTTCAACAGAACCTCCGGTCTAAAAAACGCCGGGCTTAACTCAAACGGCAGGTCGGATTTCGTGAAATAGTTGGCGGTTTGGCCAGGAGCACACGAGATTTCCCGAACAACCTTATTCTTCCAATCCTGGGCAATGAACGAAGCATACTTCCTATCCTCCTCAGCGCGGCAAGCCAAAGTCGCGAGAGCACTTCCCTTGGTCAGCACAGGTCGGACAACTTGAAAACCCCGAAGATAGCTTCCATTTCCCGCTTCAACCGCAATCCGATAAGCGAACTCCGTGCCATCGCCGACGCTCTCCACATGCGGGGTAGCAGACCAGCCACGAAACCTCATGGGTCTATAACGAGTGAAATCATATGTACGAATTAAGACGGAATCTGTGAGCGCCAAATATTGATCGAGAACTCCACGCATGAACGTAATAATCGAGCCACCGCCGCGGCCCTCCCCCTCAGCCACCTCGGTAATCCTGATTACCTCCTCAATATCGCCGCGCTTATCCAACCGGCAGTAGGAGTTCCGCTCATCCAAGAAATGCAAATCAGATAAGTGAACGAATCTTTGCAAAATTTCAAAATAGCCCTTCCTTCCAAGGCGGCCCTCAAAATGCCGATAGAACACAAGTTGCTCGCCGCTGTCCAAGGTCTTACTGCCCGTTTCAGGGGGAGACGAGATGGAAACGACAGGCGGATCAGAGTGAGTCCACGAGAAGGACCACGAGCAGCCCGCATTGCAATTCCAGAGCATGAGATCATCCCGGTTCGGGGGATTCACCAAGCAAGCTGGGACGACGAACGTATTTATAAATGCATGCTGTAAAGCTGCATAAAACACGAATTCATCCTCCCGAGCGTTGTCCACTAGGAAGGAAACAGCGTCGTCAGATTCCAGCCAACGATGAAATGCAGCGTCGTCTGAAGGTGCTATGGACATCTTGCCAAGTCTTGCGGCCACATTCGACATGAGTTCTATTTTAGCCGTACAGACCGATCAACAGAGCACACAGACGTATCGAATGCGCGGCTCAGACCCGTACAATATGAGGACGCTCCCAGGCGAGCGCGGTTCCGCTCAGGAGCAGAGGAGATCGACCCTGAAGAAGCAGAAACGATTCACGAGCAAGCGGCAGGGATGGCGCGGGATACAAACAGATAGCACTTTTGAAAAATACCGCGGCATCGGCAACCCGGCGTTCGTCCCGAAAGAAAAGCCGTCGTGCGATGGATTCGCGAACTGCGCGGGCGATGAATGTCTTTACGCGTGCGGTAAAATATAACTATGCTTGAAATTTCGGCGCAGCCTATAAGTCTGCCCGCTCGCCCTGCGCTTCGCGGCGCCGCATCCTCGCCTGCTGTCGTTCAGGTCGCATCTGCCCGCCGCACTTTCCACCAGGACTTCGTAACGCGCTCAGAATCGCGCCGCTCTAGCGTTCACGGCAAAACTTCTTTGGAATCACACTCTTGCGCAATCGTTAAAAGCAACTCCTTTAGAATGATAACGTTTACAGAAATCACAAGCGCGCCTTCCGCGCTGGGAGCGCCTCCGTCGAGGAACTCTTTTAGAATCTGCACATACGGAAGATATCGGCATCTAAAATGGGCTTACATTAAACCCTTTAGAATGATACTATTGTACGGCGAGTATTCCCTTCACACAGAAACGTGTTATACTGGGTCGCCGTGACAGGGTTAGCTGTAACGATTGTGTTTGGGCATGTTCTCAATGGTTCTGCCGTCCCTGGTGGAGTAAACCATCAGCGTTGTGTGCAGGTCGGTTCTGCGGAAAATGTCAGTATAAGTGACTCTGACAGCAAAGATACCAAGTTGTTCTCCGCGCTGAATAGCTTCGACCCACGGCTCCAGGTAATCCCATATCTTGAAATTGTCGAGCGGCTGGAAATCATCTTCTCGCGAAATCATAAGATGCCTGTCATTGAGCGTGCCCCAGAATTGCAGTTCAGGAATCTTGTCTTCAAGTCTGGGCATGGCGGTTCTAGCGAACTGGTATCCGGTGATTATCCCTGGAGTTTTACCAAAATTTCCTACCTTGAGGGTGTAGTCAAACCCCGTAACCAAATCGAGTTTAACTGTCATCCACGCTCGCTCTCCCGATATGATCGCGTCGGCGTTTGCCTTAGTGGCATGAACGGTATTTTTCAGTTGGATAGCTTGGTAAGCGAATACGAACAACTGGAAAGCGCCAATCGCGGCAAGGATATAAGTAGCATCGATGAGCCGCCCTTCTTCCGCCGCTTCTTGATTGCGAGCGGCGGCCTGGTTGGCGGCTTCTTCATTAGCCTGCGGGGATGGGAGCACTTTTATGACGAGAGGGTTGTCATCGGTGCCTCTTTGATTGTCTGTGGTTTTTTGATTGGTTTGGCTGGATTGTTTTTGTTGGCCTTGACTAACTATCCCTCTACTTGGAGATGGATTCTGTAAAGATATAAACGCCACGAAAAAGAGTGAAAGCATTGATCTACCTTGACTCAAGATTAAGTCGGGCCTATACCAAAGAATGGCGGGGGCGGAGGGATTCGGACCCTCGGACGTGCGCTAACACGTCTAGCGATTATAAGGCGCTCGCATTCAGCCGCTCTGCCACGCCCCCGTTCTTTTATGTGGATAGGACCGCAGGATTGAGCTTCGACAAACTCCACGTCGGAGCTCTTGCCAGTGTCTAATCCACTGGTAACAGCCGGTAGGGTTCCGCAAGAACTCTACCGGCTCCCTTTATGCGGAACGGAAGCGAAGACGTCAAGGAAATCACGAGAGTTAGGGTGTGAATTATTGTTATTTTTCCAACGTGGAAAGGTTGAAAAATCAGGCAAATTTGTGAAAACACGCAAAAAGCATCGCGCCGTTGTGGAAAAGCGGATTGTTGTGGACAAGGAGAAGTTCGATTCCTTGCTGGCTCAGATGATTAACACCGAGCCAGAGCCACTTGCAAAGATCAAGACCAAGGCTAAGGCAGGCTCTAAAAAGCCTCTGTATCAGGATCGGAAGTCAGAGTAGTGAATGGAAGCGGTGTTTCGTGAAGCAAGCCCTTAAGGGTGACGTTGAACATTTGGGACTGAGAATCGCGCCGGTTGAAGCGATAGGAGAACTCATCGCAATAGCGACCGAGATGCTTCACGGATACCTGATGGAACGTGCCGTAAATCCCTCTCTTGAGCAGCGAAAAGGCATTCTCAACCGTATTCGTATGGTTCTCGCCTTCACCGTAGGTTCTTATGTGATCGATCATGCGATGCCCGTCGAACTTACGCTTCCCGATTATTTCGTAGATAGCAGCCCTATCGGTTTGCAGGGTGGCCGTAGGGCTGATGTGCTTGACCAGCACGGGCTCGATTATTTTCATCTTGGCATCGGCGACAGGGACAAGGTGGAGATTTCCGCCGCGTTCCACCATGCCGATTACGATTCCACCGTCTTGCTTTTTGACCGCTGGCTTGCCTTTTCTCGGTTTGCGTGGCGTGAGGTACGTTTCATCTGCCTCAACTACTTTCCCGCCGCGCCCGAGCAACATGCTGCCCTCTTTCATCGCCTTTCGGATGCGATGGCAGAGATACCATGCCGTCTTATAGCTCTTTTCCAATCCAAGGTGCCGCGATACCTGCTTTGCGCTGATCCCCTTCTTCGCTTCGCAGATCAGGGCCATAGCCATAAACCACTTTGTCAGGGGCAGGTGTGAGTCATGGAACACCGTGCCAGAGGTGGGACTGAATTGACCCTGAGAGCATTCCTTTTCAAGGCACTGATAAAGACGCGTGCGCTTATTCTTGCTGTCAGATTCGCGGGTAATTTTAGAGATATTCAGGGAGCCGCACTTGATGCAGCACACGCCAGAAGGCCAGCGCGCCTTTTCGATGTAATCAAGGCAATCATCATCAGTCTTGAATTGGCGGGTTACGTCTATCAGGTTCATGGCATCCTCTCGATATAAGAGTATAGCTAAATGCCTATATCTGTGTCAAGGGAATACTCACCATTGTACAAATGCAAAAATAACTGCCCCCGGAATCACACTCTTGCAGAAAAAGGTGGGGGGAGGGAGTGGCGGCGCACTTTCCGTGCCAAACCGAGCGACTCCGCCGCAGGGTAGGGTGCATGGAAACTGACCGAACGCCGATTACCGTTCCGGCGCTGCAGTGGATGAAGCGCGACGGGCGAAAGATCGTGGGCGTTGTCGCCTGGGATTATCCGATGGCGCAGATCGTGGACCGCGCCGGGGCGGACCTCGTTTCTGTAGGCGACACGGTGGGCGTGAATTTGTGGGGGCATGCCAGCCCGCTCGAAATCACGCTGGCGGAGATGCTGGTGGTCTGCAAGGCAGTGCGCCGCGGCGTGAAACGGGCGCTGGTCAGCTGCGATTTCCCTTTTGGTCCTCTGCAGGAGGGCGCCGATAGCGCGGTGCGGGCAGCCATCCTGCTGGTGAAGGAAGCGGGCGCGGACATGGTGAAGTTGGATGGGGCGGCGGACTTTCCCGAGGCGGTGCGCGCCGTGGCTCGCGCGGGCATACCCGTGTTTGCGCAGATGGGCATCACGCCGCAGACCGCGCTGCGATATGGCGTGCCTTATAGCGCCGCCTCGAAACCCGGAGCGCAAGTTTCCGCGGACATGACCAACAAGCTGGTGGAGGAGGCCAAGCGGCTGGAAGATGCCGGCGCGAGTTTGATCGATTTCACGAACTCGGGTCCCGTGGCGGGCGCGGCCGTGGCTGCCGCGGTTGCGATTCCGGTGGTGGGCGGCTTTGGCGGAGGGCCGTGGCTCGACGGGCGCATGCGCATGGCGCATGCGGCGATCGGGTATGCGGCGGCCAATGTGGATGCGCTGGCGGAGAATTACGCCAACGTCGCGAGGATCGCGTTCGACGCAATCAGCGCGTACGTCGAGGACGTGCGCGCGGCGCGGCAGATCAAGGGCGCGGCGCCGGGTACGGCGCCGAAGACGTGAGGATCGAGAGAACCCACCCTTAAAAAAACTAAGGGTGGGGCACCCGCAACTTCTTTTAGCGCGCGAGCGTGCGCTCGAGCTGGGGGGCGCGGTGCCGAAGGCGTGAGGCGGAGAGAACCCACCCTTAAAAATCAAAGGGTGGGGCACCCGCAAGGGCCAAGTGCAGCTCCCTGGGCCGTCCGCAGCGGCGGACGACCTCGGGATGACAGCGTCGGTGCGGGAGCGCGCGACCAGGCCCGGCGACGGTGCGGGAACAGCGCAGAGGGATTCCCCGCAAAGGCTCCGGGGCGCAAAGGACGCGCTTCGACTCCGCGGACTTTGCGTCCCGGCGAAACCTCATCCTGTTGGTAGAGTTTCGCCGGAGGGAAGTCGCGGCAGCGCGACTTCCGAGCAAAGCGAGTGTCGACGCCGCGCTCAGAATGACATAGGGTCGGGATTTGGTCGGATTTGGCGACGAGAGGAGTTAAGCGTGGAGACGGTGTTAGCAGCGGTAAGAGTGGGCCCGAGTAAAACTCAGATCCGCGATTTCCCCATGCCGGATATTCCGGAGGATAGCGCGCTCGTGAGGATGGAGGTGGCCGGCATCTGCGGCACCGACGTGAAAATGTATAAGACGCCGCCTTCCGACAGCACGCCGGTAATCATGGGGCACGAGAATATCGGCTACATCGCCAAGGCAGGCCGCGAGTTCACCCGGCGCAAGGGGTTCAAGGAAGGCGACCTGGTGTTTGTGGAGCACTACGTGATGTGCGGCAAATGCGAGTGGTGCCACGCGGGCCAATATCGCCACTGCGAAAATACCGACTGGCGCTATAACCCGGACGCCATACGCTACGGCTACACGTCTTCGGAGAAAGCGCCGCATTTGTGGGGCGGCTTCGCGCAGTACCTCTATCTGCCGTGGAACGCCGTGGTGCACCATGTGCCCAAGGGCGTTACGCCGGAGCTGGCCGGACTGGTGACGCCGATGGCCAACGGCGTGGAGTGGTCTTTGTTCGATGGCGGCGTGGGCTACAACTCGACGGTGCTGATTCAAGGCCCCGGCCAGCAGGGTTTGTCGCAGACCGTGATCTGCAAGCAGGCGGGCGCGTCGCTCATTATTCTCACCGGCACGTCCAAAGACGGCGCGCGGATGGAGGTGGCCAAAGCTTTAGGCGCCGATCACGTGATCGATGTGCAGAAAGAGGACGCGCTCGCGCGCATTATGGAGATCACCGGCGGCAAGGGCGTGGACGTAGTGCTCGACTGCACTGCCGGCGCGGGGACAACACCGATCCTCCTCGGCGTGGATGCGCTGAAGCGCAAGGCCGGGACGATGGTGGTGCAGGGTGAGATGGCGGAGTTCCCGAACTTTCCGTTGGGCAAGGTGACGGTGAAGGCTGTCACGATAAAGAGCGCGCGCGGGCACAGCTACAAAGCCTGCGAGCTGGCCTTGGCGCAGCTCGCGTCGCATCGCTTTCCGCTGGAGAAAGTCACGACGCACACCTTTGGGCTGAAAGACGTGGACCTGGCCATCAAGTCCGTGGGCGGCCACGGCGTGCCCGACGTGATTCACGCTTCGCTCATGCCGTGGAAGTGAGGGAAGCGGCAAGGGAATTGCGAGCGTGCTGGACTTGAACGGAATTTAGAATGAAACTGGCACGAAAACGCGCGCGACGGCGGAGGTGAGAGCGATGGGGAGAGTTTGCATCACGATAGCCGGCATATCGATTGGGGCTGGGCTTCTCTTGTCGCTCGCTTTTGGCGGCCGCGCGAGAGCACGGCAGGCGCCCGGAACGAATGCCGAGACAAAGTCCGCCCCCGCGCATGCGCTCCAGTATTCCGGCGAAAAGCACCTCGCCAATATCCGGCAGCTCACCTTCGGAGGCGAGAGCGCCGAGGCCTATTTTTCGGCCGACAACAAATTTCTGATATTTCAGCACCAGGGCCAGTTTTTCGATCCGGTCACGCACAAGCCGGTGGGGCCCAATATTCCCTGCGACCAGATTTTCACCATGCCCATTCCGGGGCCGGGCGAGAAGCCCGCGCAAGCAAAAATGTTGAGCAACGGCCAGGGCCGCACTACGTGCAGCTACTTCTTCCCTTCCGGCGATCGCATCCTTTATTCCTCGACGTTCGCGGCCAGCCCGGCGTGCCCGCCTCCGGCGGATTATTCGCTGGGCTACGTCTGGCCGATCTACGACACGTACTCGATCTACACGGCCAAGCGCGACGGCAGCGACATTCGCCTGCTCACCAAGGGTGGCTACAACGCCGAATCGACCATCACGCGCGACGGCAAGCACATCGTCTTCACCTCCACGCGCAATGGCGACCTGGATATCTTCAGCATGGACGCGGACGGCTCCAACGTGAAGCAGCTCACCCATGAACTGGGCTACGACGGCGGTCCCTGGTGGTCCGATGACGGCAAGAAGATTGTTTACCGCGCCGAGCATCCGCAGACGCCCGAGCAGGTCAAGGATTACAAGGCGCTCTACGCGCGCGGCTTGATTCGTCCAGGGAACCTGGAGCTTTGGGTGATGAACGCGGATGGCTCGGGGAAGCATCAGGTAACCCACAATGGCGCCGCGAACTTTGCGCCGTACTGGTTGCCCGATGGCAAGCGCATCGTCTTCTCGTCCAACATCACGAATACAAAAGACCCGGCGGGATTCGATCTCTACATCGTCAACGAGGACGGTTCCGGGCTGGAACGGATCACCTACTATCCCGGATTCGACGCTTTTCCCATGTTTTCATCGGACGGGAAGCGGCTGGTGTGGGCCTCGAACCGCAATGGCACGGTGGAGCACGAGACGAATATTTTTATCGCCGATTGGGTGCAGTAGACAGCGAGGGATGCCGGAAGGCCGAAGCCCAGGGCGGCGGCCCTGATTGACCATTGAGCGATGGGGATGTTAGTCTCAGGCCAAGCGAACGACTGACGCGGATCAGTCCGAGAATCGTTCTGAGAATCCTAGGGAAAGATCAAACCGTATGTCCACCATAGTCCTTTATTTGGCTTTTCTTTTGGGCTTCCCGAGCCAGCAGCCGGCGCCTCCTTCCGGCCTTTCCGCCGGCAACGCTGCGCCTTCCGCAAAACTCGACTACGAGTATTTCAAGACAAAAGTCCAGCCGATCTTCCTGGCCAAGCGCACCGGACACGCGCGTTGCATCTCCTGCCACGTGGTGCCCACCGGCGCCATTTTCCAACTGCAAAAGCTCGCGCCGGGCGAGACCACGTGGGACGAAGATCAATCGCGGAAGAATTTCGAGGCGGTATCGAAGCTGATCGCGCTGCCCGGCAACGCCAAGAGCCCCCTGCTGGTGCATCCTCTGGCCGAAGACGCAGGCGGCGACTTCTTTCATAGCGGCGGCAAACACTGGAATTCGCAGAACGATCCGGAATGGCAAACCTTGAAAGATTGGATCATGGGCCAGACGAGCAATACTCAGGCGCGCAAATAGCGCGTCACGATTTCTCTTGCGGGGAGACCACATGACAAAGAAGCAGATAGTTCATCGCAGCTTCGCGCTTCTCGCGGGCGTCGCTTTCTGCGCGCTGATTTTGGGCGCGGCGGCCACCAAGAGCGCCCGGGTCGCTCGCATTATTCAGACCAATAGCGCCGGCGACAATGTTCACATCATCGATCCGGTCACCAATAAAGTGGTCGGCGTGATCGAAGGCATCGAGGTGAACCATGGCGTGGCCGTGGCGCCCGATGGCACGCGAATCTATATCAGCGACGAAGCGCAGAGCACGCTGGACGTGGTCGATAGCAAGACGCTGAAAGTGATCAAGCGCATCCCGCTGAGCGGCCATCCCAACAATGTCGCCGTGGCTCCCGATGGCCGCCGCGTGTATGTGGGGATCATCCAAGCGCCGGGCGGCGTGGACGTGATCGACACGGCTTCCTTTGAGGACCTCAAGACGCTGCCGACCAAGGGGTCCATACATAATCCGTACGTCACGCCCGACGGCAAATACGTGGTGGCGGGATCGATTGCCGGCAAGACCGTCAACGTAATCGATGCGCAGACGGATCAAACGGCGTGGACGCTGCAAATGGACCTGGGCGTCCGGCCGATGGCCTTCTACAAAAATCCCGATGGCTCGACCAAATGGATTTTCGTGCAGCTCTCGGACTTTAACGGCTTCGCCGTGGTCGATTTTGCCACTCACCAGGAGATCAAGCGCATTCAGAACCCGCCTTTGGCGCCCGGAAAATCGATCGTGACGGCAGGCGCGGACCCCTCTCACGGCATGGCGGTCACACGGGACGGAAAGACGCTGCTGGTTTGCAGCCGCCTCAATAATGAACTCTATTCATATTCGTTGCCGGATTTAAAAGTGATCGGAGACGCTTATCTGGGCGGGAAGGGCGCGGCCTGGGTGACGCTCACGCCGGACAGCAAGACGGCCTACGTGGCAAATGCGGTCACCAACGACGTCTCGGCGGTAGACGTCAAGTCCATGAAGGAGATCGCGCGCATCCCGGTCGGCTTCGTGCCGAAGCGAAATACGACGGGCATGCTGCCCGCATCATCCGCGGATTGAAACAGCACACATTGCCGGGTCGTAAACCATCGGCAATCTCCAGCTTTTCACAAGGCTCTGCAGCCATCGCGAGTACATCCGCCTTTTACCGCTGGATGCACACCATCCGGCATACCAAAGCTATGTTTACTTTTCCCGCTGGCTTCTGAAGGAGATCACCATGCATCGCGCGAGGATTCCGCTTTATCTGCTGGCTCTGGCTCTTCTAGCGCTGTTCAGCGCTGGCACAGCGCGAATGGATGCTCAGGCAGCAAAGCCGGCGACGACTGTGTTTGAAGGGGCGCGGCTGATCATCGGAGACGGGAGCGCGCCGATCGAGAACTCCGCATTTGTCGTTGTGGGAAACGAGTTTACGCAGGTGGGCCGCCGAGGCGAGCTGCGCGCTCCGGAGGGAGCCGCGCACGTCGACCTGAGTGGCAAGACGGTGATGCCGGCTCTGGTCGACCTCCACGGCCACATCGGATACCAGAACATCATCAAAGGCACGATGTCCAAGGCGTTCTACACGCGCCAGAACCTGATCGATCATCTGCAGCGGCTGGCGTACAGCGGCGTGAGCGCGATCGTCAGCATTGCCGACCTGGAAGATCGCTCTGATCTGCATGGGGGAAGAACGAACTGGGGAGATGTTCCCCTGCAGGTGCGGGCGGAGGTGATCCCCAATGCTGCACTGTTCAAGACGGCGGGCGTGGGAATCGCCTGGCCGGGATCGGGTCCGCAAGGCGATCCCTCGAGAGTGGACGTTCCTTATCCTGTTTCCACGGTGGAGGAGGCTCGCAAAGCCGTGGACGATTACGTGCGCATGAAGCCTGAATTCGTGAAGATCTGGGTGGACGACCGAGGCGGAACGAAGAAAACGCTGACGCCGCCCCTCTATCGCGCCATCATCGAGGAGGCACACAAATACAACGTCCCGGTCGCCGCCCACAACGTCACGCTGGCGGATGCCAAGGAGCTGATACGAGCCGGCGATGAGGGCTGGCTTCACGTCCCGGTTCGCGGCGGCGATGCCGTGGACAATGAAGTGATCTCTCTGGTGAAGCAACGCGTCGCCAAAAACGACCGGCCCAATATGTGGATGACGCCGGCATTGATTACCGCCTGGATGGATACACAAGGCGGCAGCAAACGGCCGGCATGGCTCGATGACCCGCTGCTCCAGGCCCTCTACTCGTCCGAGCAGATCGAAGAGGATTGGGGCCGTCCTTTGGCGAAGAGAACACCGAAGGAGGTGCAGACCGCGCAGCAGGACTTCAAGCTGCAGGCCAGTAATGCGATGAAACTGCGTGCGGCAGGGATTCGCGTGGTGAGCGGAACCGATACCGGGCAGAACCGATTCTGGATCGGCTATTTCAACCACTTGGATCTGGAAAGCATGGTGGCAATGGGTTTGACGCCGTCCGAAGCCATTGTGGCCGCCACGAGCGACTCAGCGAAAATCGCGCGAGTGAATGCGGGCATGGTGGCAACGGGAAAGAGCGCCGATTTCATCGTGCTCGATGCGAATCCTCTCGAATCCATTGGCAATACGCGGCGAATCGACGAGGTCTATCTGCGAGGAGCGAAAGTGGACCGCGTTGCGCTGAGAACGAAATGGCAGGCGCTGCGGAACAAGAAAGCGAATTGATTGAGGGCGACTCGTGTTGGCTTGCCTGTCCGAAAAAGCAGATTCCTCGCTGGCGCTCGGAATGACAGCACTTGGGAATTAGAGACCCGACTCAGGGCTGCGTGAGCTGGGAGCTTACCGAAGTTTTGCGCACAATTTTTTTGACGATTTTATCGGGCTCGGAGGAGACGTATAGCGCGCCGAACTTGTCCACGGTGACTTGGTGGGGCCGCATTCCGTCCAGGCCGCCGATGGCGTCGAGGATTTTGTCGTCCTTGACGATCTTTACGGACTGGCCATCGCTGTCGCTGAGGTAAAGCGTGTCGTCCGGCAGCAAATCCATTCCCGCCGGATACATCAAGCCGAGATCGGTCCACTGCTTGATGAATTTGCCATCCTGGGTCCAGAACTGAATGCGCTTGTTCACGCGGTCCTGAATCACCACTTCGCCTTTGGAATCGATGTAGACGCGATGCGGCAAGTTGAACTGGCCGATTTCGGCGCCCTTCGTCCCGCCAATGATCATCAGGAATTTGCCATTCTTATCGAACTTCACCAGGCGCGAATTGTCGTAGCCGTCGGTGACGAAGATATCGCCGTTCTTGGCTACGGCGACGTCGGTGGGTCCATCGAAGCTATCGTGCGAAGAGTTGTCGCCGGTGACGCCTTTCTTGCCCAGGGTCATGAGCTGCTTGCCGTCTTCGGTGAACTTGAAGATGAAGTTTTGCTTTTCGTCGATGATCCAGAGGTAGCCGGAGCGGTCCACCACCAGATCGTAGGGGCGCACGAACATGTTCGCGCCCCAGGTCTTTTGCAGCTTGCCGTTATAGTCGAAAACCCAGACGGCGGGATCGGATGGATTGGGCGGGGTGACCAGCACGACCATGGACCCCTTGCCATTGGGATCGTAGTTTACGGAATTAACCGACTTGAGATCCTTCCACTCGATTCCGGCGGGTGGTTCACCCCAGTTGGAGACCACCCAGTTTGGATTGGGAGGGACATTCGCAGGGAGACCTCGGTGCTGGGCAAAGGCTGCCGCGAAAACGAACGAGAGCCCAGCGAGCGCCAGCATGGCAGGCGTGCAAACTCTTACGCTGCTTCCGCGCATATTCCTCCCTTAGCCATGGCTCGGATGGGCTGTACGAGCTAGACGGGCCGAACGGCGTTTGCCTGCCGATTATGTACCTTAGTTAGGACTTCGCCGGGGCGACGGACGTCACCATCATGGTGTCGCCGGTCAAGGTGCCCTTTACGGTTACCTTTTCCGCCGCGTACTTATCGAGAGTCGCGTCTTCGCCCTGCAGCTTATAGACTTTGTCCCCGACGACGAGGGCCCAACCGGCCTTCTTGGCACAGGCGCGGGCACAATCCGCGGCGCTCATGTTCTTCATCTTGTGTTCGGCACCGCAAGCTTGATCGCTCACCACGCCGGTAAGCGTCTTTTTGGCCTGTGGGGCCGCGGTCGTAAAGGCAACAAAACTCAAAGCAGCCGTCAGCACAACGGATGTAACCATCTTTTCCAGTGTCATCTTCGATCCTCCTGCGAGGTTAGGCTATTTTCCAGCTTACACCCAAAGTCGCGGCACAGTCACGGCCAAGTTGCGGGAGATGAAGGCGGGCCGAGGATCTGTTTCAGGAGAGCCTTTTCGCGGGACAGCATGGCGGCTTCGCGCTGCTTGATTTCGGTGTCTCCGAGCCATTCGGGCTGATGTCCGGTGATTACCACGGCATCGATGGGCGCGCCCACGCCGTTGACGTATTGCGCGGCCTTGGAGATGAGGTAGATGCCCAGATTCTTGGCCGCTTCGAGGTTCATGGAAGGCGAGTACAGGTTATCGGCGAGATAGCGAATCAGGGACGATTCGGGAGCGCCAACGCAGGTGATGGCCGTGGCGCGGTGCATTGCCCCGCGATCGAAGACGAATAGTTCCGGCGTATCGAATACGCCGCCGACGCCCAGAAGCATTTGCAGGTTGGCAGGGCGACCCATTGCGGAGAAGACCTCGTCGGCGCTGTCGTAGATCGCTTGGGGAATTACGCAAACGTCACCTTCCTCCTCGGGACCCTGGAGTTCCAAAAGCCTGCGCGCGATCTTCTCGTTGGCCTCCTTCCATAGACCATGCGATCCGGCATAGGTGGAAACCACGGCCGAGCCGAATAAATCGAAGCAGGAGATTCGCTCCTCATAGTATTTGTCTAATTGTTGGCCGGACTGCTCGCCGGCCTGGCTGGCCGGGCTTTGCCGGGAGACTTCCTGGTCGGCGCAAATCAATAAGCCACCTTGGCAAGGCAGACCCAGTGCGATGGTCATGGTTTCAGCTCGTGTCCCTATCTTTTTTTCGCTAATACGTAGATGCCTGGGATTCGGCGCGTTGCCACACAATTCCACGCCCGCCGGCGAGCAGGGTCGCGCCTAATCCGCAGAGGGCGGCGGCGGAAAGCCAAGCGGCGGGAATAGCCTGGTTTCCCGTTGCGTGAATCAAGTACGTGCTGATGGCCGGCGTAAAGCCGCCGAAAACGGCCGTGGCCAAGCTGAAAGCCAGAGAAAAGCCCGTCGTGCGCACGTCCTGGGGCATGATCTCGACTAGGAACGGAATCATGGCTCCGTTATAGCAGCCGAAGATGCAAGAGAACCACAGCTCGACCAGGAGCAAGCGAACGGTGCTGGGGCTCGAAACGAGCCAGGCCATGGCGGGATACGCGGTGAGCAGCGTTGCGACGGTGAAGAAGAGGAGCAGGGGGCGGCGGCCGATCTTATCCGAGATGGCGCCGCCAATCGGGAGCCAAGTAAAGTTCGAGAGCGCGACGCAAAACGTGACCAGCAGGCTTTGGCGGCTGCTCAAGCCGAGAACCTCGCGGCCAAACGTGGGCGTATAGGCGGTGATGAGATAAAAGCTGACCGTGGTCATCGTGGAAAGGAGCATACCGACCACAATAATTTTCCAGTTGGCGGCGAGCGAAGACAAAATGGCGGAGATATCGGGATGAACTTTGCGCGCCAGGAAGGCCTGGGTTTCGGCAAGCGAGCGGCGCAGCCAAAAGATGAGCGGAATCATCAGGCAGCCAATGAAAAAAGGCAGCCGCCAACCCCAGGCGGACATGCTGGCCGGGGAGAGGAGCAAGCTCAGGGCCACGCCAAGGGAAGCGGCCATGATGACCGCAACTTGCTGGCTGGCGGATTGCCAGGCGCAGTAGAACCCTTTGTGACCGGGAGTGGCAATTTCGGCCAAATAGACCGATACGCCGCCCAATTCCACTCCGGCGGAAAAACCCTGCAGCAAGCGGCCGAGAACAACAGCGATGGGCGCGAGAACGCCGATGAGCCGGTACGGCGGCGTGCAGGCGATGGCGAAAGTTCCTGCAGCCATAAGAGCAAGGGTGAGGATGAGCCCGGTCCGCCTGCCATGGCGGTCAATGTATGCGCCCAAAACAACCGCGCCGAGAGGGCGCATGAGATAGCCGGCTCCGAAAGTCCCGAGCGTCAGCATCAGCGAAGCGAAATGGTTGCTGGAGGGGAAAATGTCGTTGGCGATGTACGACGCATAATAGGCGTAGACCATGAAGTCGTACATTTCGAGGAAATTGCCGCTGGAGACGCGGACGATAGAGCGCACGGCCGCGCCGATTTCGGAGCCGGCTATGCTCCCGTCAACGTGCCGCTCGGATTCGAGTTTCACGCGCCAGCACTCTCCGCGGAAGTTTCGGAACGCCTGGGGCGCTCGGCCGCGGAGCGCAGCAGTGCAGCCGCCCGATAGGTTCCGTGCACGAATTTGCAGTACGGCAAAATCAGAAAAAGCGAAACAATCACGCCCAAATGAATCGCCAATAACGCGCTCATGGTGGCGGTATCGCGGAGCGCGAGCAAGATCAGTCCGGTGGCCGCCGCCAGGAACAATAACACCAAGAAGGAATAGTCGATATCGAGTAAAGCTTTGGCGGCAGGGGCGGGATCCGCGGCGAGTTTAATTTGCAGGAGCCCGGCGGTGCCGATCAGCATGGCGACGCCACCCGCCATGCCCAAGAGAACGGGCAGACTGAAGATTGGATAGGGCGAAAGCCGGCCGAGGATATGTTCGTACACGGCGGCGGCACAAGTGGAAGCGAAGCACAGAACAAATCCGTAGAAAAGCGCGTGATGGAAGTAGCGCCGCGATTGGGAGAAAGATTCGTCGCGATTGTTGCAGCCATATCCGTCGCCGCCTAGATTGCGCAGCGTGAGGACGTCGGCGAGCGCCGCTAAGAACGATGGCGCATCGGGCGCCGGGAGGCTGGCCGTGTCGCGCCAGAAGTTGGCCACGCCCATGGCCAGCGACAGAAGCGCAAAAAGGAATGCGATGCCGGTGATGGCGACCATCGCGACTTCGGGGACTACAGCGTAAAAACCGCCGGGGCCGGCTGGAGCAGTGGCCGGCGATGGCTCGGGTTTGGCGAGCCACAGGAAGAAAGCGACGGAGAGAAACGTCAGGATGGAAACCGCGATTCCGTTGCGCCGGAAGAGAGCGGCAAGCGGACGCGGCCAGGCGTAGCGTTCGTATGTGTCCAGGCGAAGTTCCGCCAGGACTTTTGGCAGATTCAGCGCGAACTCGTGCGGCGGAGCGTACTGGCAGGAGTAATAGCAGCCGCGGCAATCGTGGCAGAGGTTGGCAAGATAGCTCAAATCGCCGCTGGTGAATTGGCGGCGCAGTTCGATGGCTGGAAAGACGGCGCAATAGCCTTCGCAATACCGGCAGGCGTTGCAGATTTCCACGAACCGGCGGGCCTGCTGCTCGGTGTCAGAGGAGCGCAATTTTGGCCGCCTCCCTGCCGGCGATGCGGCCGAAGACCGCGCCGATGGCCATGCCCACGCCGGCAACATAGCCCTGTCCCAAGATATTGCCGGCCATGATCTCTCCGGCGGCAAAGAGATTCGCGGAGGGTTGGCTGTCCTGCATGAGGACGCGCGCGTTCTCGTCCACCTTCAGCCCGAGATAGGTGAAGGTGATTCCCGGGCGCAGCGGGTAAGCGAGGAAAGGGGGCTGGTCGATGGGCCGGGCCCAATGCGTTTTGGGCGGATCGATTCCCTCGGTGCGGCAGCCATCGAGCGAGTCGGGATCAAATTTGCCGGGACGCGCGGCTGCGTTGAAGCTTCTTACAGTCGCCTCCAAAGCCGGTGCATCGATACCGAGATTTTGGGCCAGTTCGCCGATCGTCGCGGCGCGGAACGGCGGGAAGGCGGAAGGCATGAAAAGATTTTCGCACTTGGCATCGGTAACAGCGTAGGCAATTTGCTCGGGGCGCTGGGCCACCAGACGTCCCCAGATGGCGTAGCGCTTGGGCCAAATATCCTCGCCTTCGTCGTAAAAGCGCCGGCCTGCGCGATCGACCACGATGCTAAAGGGGATAGAGTCCAAGCGAGAGACGATTCCACCATCGAATTTCGGCGCGCGGGCGTCGACCGCCACGGCGTGACATTGCGCCGGGTCGCCGACCGGAGCGGCGCCCTGTTCGAGCAGATTTTTCAACACCACACCTTGCGCATAGGGCGTACCGCGAATGATGAAGTTCGCCGCGGCATCGCCCCAATATTCGCGTAACCAGCCGATATTGGCCTGAAATCCGCCGGAGGAGACCACGACGGCCTTTGGCCACAGTAAGGTGGAAACGCCATTTCTGACGATCAAAACCTCTCGGACCGTGCCACCGACCAGGCAAAGCGCGCGCACTTCGGTATCGTAGGCAACGCTCACGCCGAGGCTTTCAGCGGCGGCGTAATAGGCATTCAGCAGGGCTTTGCCGCCGCCGAGAAAGAACGCATTGGTGCGGGAGAGACCCAGCGTGCCGGCCAGGGCAGGTTGGAAGTGCGCGCCATGAGCTTGCATCCAAGGCAGCAACCCGGCGGTGGCGCTAATGGTGAGGCGCGCAAGCCGTTCGTCGGTTTGGCCATGGGTGACGCTGAGCAAGTCCTTCCAATAATCGGATTGGGAATAATTGCCTACCAAGGTAGACGTGGGGGAGTCGTGCATGAGGCGAAGGTTGCGCGTGTGGCGGCTATTGCCGCCGCGAAGCGCGCGTGGCGCATGTTCGAGCAGCACGACGCTGGCGCCCGCCTCGCGCGCCGTGAGGGCTGCGCAGAGACCGGCATTGCCGCCGCCCACGACGAGGACGTCACAGGATTGCGCCGGCGGACCATTTTCGATGACGTCGAAATGGGGGTTGGATTGCATTGGCCGCGAATCGGGTCGCACCGATCATAAGGCGGGTAAAACGGAAGGGCAAAGGCCGGCAAGGGTTCGCAAGGCACCGAAAGAGAGATTCTGCGCTCCTCAGAATGACAGCGGGCCGACTTGCTCGGTGGCATGTGAAGCGGCGACCCGGTAGAGCCAGGTGAAGGCGGTAAAGGGCTGTGAAGGGACGGCTACAAATCCAAAGGCCTCAGGTCGCCCGGCGAGGCGCCGGGCGACCTGAGAATCTACAACGCGATGTCAGGCGCGCTGGAGAAGCGGGCGCAGTTCGCGAATGTCCTTGACGCTCTCAAGGGCTAATACCCGGTCGATGAGGTTGGCGCTCGTTGGCGAGCCGAGGATGGGCGACATGAGGTCTCGGGCTTTGGCCACGACCTCGTCCCGGCCCATGGGATTTTGGGCGGTGCCGCGGACGGCGTCAACGCGCTCGGTGAGGCGCGTTCCGTCGGTGAGCGTAAGCTCGACGATGGCCACGCGCTTGGGCAGGAGCTTTTCGAGATCGGCGTCGGGGACGAGTTGAATCTTGGCGCGCTCGCGAAGGACGGCCGGATCGCGCATACGCGCGTTATCGTGCGCGGCGCGGAAGGACGCGGTCTTATCGAGGAGCATGACGGCGAGCATGTATTGCAGGCAGATGTCCGGGATATCGCGGTTATCGACGACGGCGGCTTCGTCGGTGGCGATGCGCACGGTGACCTGCTTGACCTGGCCGGCCTCGAAGGGATGCTTTTTGCGCAGGCTTTCGAGCGCGTCGAGGGGCGCTTGAATGGGGGAACCGACGGTCCACTTCTTGATGTTGGTGCGCGTGACCTCGTAGCGCTCGCCCAGCTTGTCGACGAGTCCAGCCGGATCGGCTTTGGGCAAGCTGGCGAGAAGGAAATTATCGGCGCCGGAAAATGCGTCGCTGACGCCGGACCAGCCGGACTGAACCAGCAGGGCGGCGGTGACGCCGTCGCGCGCCGTCATGCCTCCGAACACGAAGGCTTTCTCGAAATGCGCGGTGTCTCGCTGCCAGAAAGCAATGCCGGAGGATTGCTGGGCGGCATAGTCAAGCAGCCAGCGCATCTGCTGGGCGTTCAAATTGGCCGCGCAGCCGGCCGCGGCGGCGGCGCCGAAGCCTTCGGCGAGGCTGTGCGTGTCTCGATGCGTTTCGTTCATGAAATTCTGGCCGCCAAGGGTCATGGAAATGCGGGGGCCGACGTCATAACCTAGAGCGATGGCGCGCAGAAACTGCGCGCCGCCTATGGCGAAACGTTCGCCCGCCGCCAGCGCGGCGGGAACCACGGCACAGCCCGGATGGGACAGCGAAGGCGCGTGCGAATCGTCGGTTTCGTCGGCTTGAGCGAGCACGCCATTGGCGAGCGCCGCTTCGATGGGTCCGCAGAGGAGATTCGAGCCGACCACCGTGGCGATTTTTTCTCCGCCGTAAGACCGCGCGAACTGAATGGCGGCGCGGCCGGGGGGAAGATCGGAACCGGAGACCATGGAGGCGAGCGTATCGAGCAGGTGATACTTCACCTGCTCGACAACCTCTTCGGGAAGCGCGCGCGTACGAGCCTCGCTCATGTAGGTGCTGAGGCGAAGCATGGCCGGGCTTATCTTTTCGGCACTGCCAGCGCTCTGGCCGGCGGAAAAGGCCGGCCATGGCCTGAAGGCCGCGGCGACCACTGCGGCGCCGGCCTGCTTCAAAAGCCGCCGCCGAGCAACGTTTGCGCCGCAATCGGTTAGCGGCTTCGGTGAGCGATTGGGTCCCATTGCCTTTGCCTCTCCATCATTCTTGCTTGACCTCGTCGTCCGCTTTTGGAGCGTTACTTCAGATCGTCGCGGTAAACAACGCCGCCTTTCATCACGAATTTGACGCGCTGCATTTCGGAGATGTCCGCAAGGGGATCGCCGGCAACCGCGACGAGATCGGCGTAGCGGCCCTTTTCTACCACGCCCACTTGCTTGCCCAGATCGAAGTTCAATGTTTCCGCCGCGGTGCTGGTGGCCGTTTGCAGAGCCTGAGCCGGCGTCATGCCCCACTTCACGTAGTAGCCGAACTGAAAGGCTTGCATGCCGTGGCCGACGGTATATGCGCCGCTGCCGAAAACCTCTTTGACACCAGAGGCGACGAGCCGCTTGAAGCTGAGCTCCGTCAATTGAAAGCGGGTGGCCTTGCCGCCGCTGGCCTTCAAATCGCGCGCCTCGAGGTCGCCCATCAAATCCCACAAAGTTTGATTCACGGAGCGGATCGAGCCGTCGGGCTGAGGCTGCTTCAGGAGGCGGATCGTTTCGTCATCGAGCCCAGGAGTGTTGTTGACGCCGACGGTGAGATGCATGGGGAGGTCGACTCCCGACGCGAGGCAGTTGCGGAGGCCTTCGCCACCGTAGGCATGACAGGAAACCTTCAAGCCCCGGCGATGGGCCTCATCCACGATGGCCTGGTTCTCCTCGAGCGAAAGTGAGGGAACATTGATCATCGTGCCATCCGGTTTGAAGGCGCCGCCTCCGCCCAGCGTGTTGGGATATCCGCCTCCCTCGTAGTCTTCGGTCTCGTAAACTTTGATCCAATCGACGCCGTAGTGGGAGCGTTCGCGCACGGCGGCGCGAGCGAGCCAGGGCGAATTGACATCGGCGGAATTCTGCCACACCGGGTCGCCAGGGCCATGACCGAAGGGCACAGGCAAATCCGGAGCGGCATAGTAGGTGGCGCCTCTCGGAGCAAGTTGAGGACCGGCCACCTGCAAGTGCGGGCCAACCTCCCAGCCCTTGTTGATGGCGTCGCGCAACTCCACGGTGCCGTAGCTGAAGGGCGAGCCCTGGTCCTGAAGCGTGGTGAAGCCCGCATACATGTCCGCGAGGGCATAGTTCAAACCGATATATGCGGCGCGGGCATTGTTGGGTTGTGGGTCCTGGAAGAGGTGCACGTGGCGGTCGATCAAGCCGGGCAGGACCGTGGCACGGCTGAGGTCGATGACTCTGGCGCCTTGCGGAATCTGCACCTTGTCGGCAGGCCCAACGTCGGCAATGCGATCGTCCTTGATGACGATGACTTGATTGGCAAGCATCTTTCCGCTGAGCGAATCGAAGAGGTGGCCGGCGCGAATGGCCACGCCCTGCGGCGGCGGATACTGCGTCTCCATCTTCGAGGGATTGAAGGGGCCGGCGGCCTGCGGGCGGACGTTTACGGTCTGGGATTGCACCGCGATGGCAGCGCCCAAAATCCAAATGGGCGCGAGAAGCAAGAGAGCCTTGGGCACGAGAGATTTCGATTCAAACACCGGGTCCTCCGTATCATGAGTATCATTGCGCATATCATTGCCTCTGAAGTTTCATCCGTTGCGGAACGTAGGCTATGTGTTCTACACCCGCAGGAGCGAGTGTCAAAGGAAAAATCGGGAGCGGACAACGGCGTTTGGATCCGGCCCAGTTAGATCAAGGCACCGGAGGCGGGAGTATCGATTCCTGACAGGCGCGGAAGATTTCGAGCGAAATGACTGATGTGTAACGGCCGACCTCGCGTAAGATAATAAGGAAGTACGGTCCGAGGCAGGCGCGCACAGGTTTAGCGCTTGAAATGAGCACCTTAGTGGTAGGATGTGCCGCTGCGGCACAGTCGGAGAGCAAATTGGCAGAGACGACAAAAATCAATCCGCCGAACTTTATGGCTGAAGCGCTGGCCGACTTTGGCAAGATTGGCGCCATCGCACCGAGTTCCCGTTTTTTGACGCGCGCCATGTTGCAACCGCTCTCACTGGAGACGGCGAAAGTTGCCGTGGAGCTGGGGCCGGGCACCGGAGTGATGACCCGGGCGCTGCTGCGCGCTCTGCCGCGAGACGCAACCCTGTTGACGTTCGAGATCAACGAACGGTTCACGCGTCACCTGATCGCAACGGTCGACGATCCCCGGTTGATCGTGATCAATGCGCCCGCGGAAGCATTGGGGAAAGAACTGAAGCGGCGCGGATATTCGCGAGTGGACGCGATTCTTTCATCGCTGGCGATGGCCTTCATGTCCACGCAGCAAAGGCAGCGGATATTGGGCGAGGCCAGCGCAGCGCTCAGCAACGCGGGGATTTTCACGCAATATCAATATTTGCATTGCCTGCAATTCAGCGACTGGCAATTGAGCAAGTTCGATCTGGAAAAGCTTCTGGCGCAGTATTTCCGTTCCGTGGAAAAAAAGATCATTTGGCCCAACCTGCCGCCCGCCTTCGTATTCGCCTGCCGGGAAGCGGTGGCCGCGGCAGCACAATCCGCAAGCGAAGCCGCAGCGCCCCGATAAAACATTCTTATCAGCGGAATTCCAGCCCTCTTTACTTGGCGATGTTTGTGCGGCCTTCGGGAAAAGGCGCATTCTGATTGGCATTCTGATTGGCATTCTGATTGGCATTCTGATTGGCATCCTGCTCCGCCTTCATCAAATCATCCAATCTCCCTACATCACGCCAACGATATTCGTCGGCGCGGAAGCCGAGGATTTTTTCTCCCCGGCCGGCAAGACGCAAATAGGGAGCGATGATGGAGAAGACGCCCTCTTCGGTCATCAACGGGAAAATGCGCGGAGAGATCACGTGGATGCCGCAGAAAGCCAGCGCGCGGGTGCGCGGCGAATCGCGGACCATCTCGGCTTTGCCTTCCCCTGTTGCGCCGTGGGCGGCGGATTGGCGGCCGCAAAGCTGAAGCTGGTCGTCGAAAAGCAGGGAGCGGCTGGAGCTGCGTTCCTGCACCGCGAGAGTGGCGAGAGCGCGATTTTCGGCGTGCAATTCGATCATGCGGCGGAGATCGATATTGCTGATGACGTCGACGTTGTGAAGGAGGAAAGGCTCGGCGGACGAAGCGGGATCGCGCAGGAAAAAATGCGCGGCTTTTCTGAGGCCGCCGCCGGTATCGAGCAAGATCTCCTCGTGGGAGATCTCGATGCGCATGCCGAAATTATCGTGCGCTCTCAGGCAGTCGACGATCTGCCCGGAGAAATGATGCGTGTTGATGATGACGTCGCGAATGCCGAACGAGTGCAAGCGGGAAAGGGCGATCTCGAGCAAGGTACGGCCGCCAACTTCGACCAATGCCTTGGGACGCGTGTCCGTGAGAGGACGCAGGCGCGTGCCGAGGCCGGCCGCCAAAATCATGGCCTTCATTTGCCGAGTTTCTCCAACTCCAGGTGGCGCACCAGCACGTTCACGCCGTTGCGAGCGCGCAGGTGCCGGGCCAACTCCTCGGCGAGGTAGACGGAGCGATGCTGGCCCCCCGTACAGCCGAATGACACCATAAGGTTCTCGAATCCGCGGCTCTGATAGTTGCTCAAGCTGGAGTCGACCAGCGCCGTGGCCGTGGCGAAAAACTGGCGCACGCTTTCCTCGCGGCTGAGATAGTCGATTACGGGCGAATCCTTGCCGGTGAAAAGCTTATAGCGCTCCTCGCGGCCGGGATTGGGAAGGCTGCGCGCATCGAAGACGAATCCTCCACCGTTGCCGCTCTCATCGTTGGGCAGCCCTTATGAAACGAGAAGCTGAAAATTCGGATGGTAAGATTTTTCGGCTGGGATACCTGCTCCGCTTCGGAAGGAAGGGAGCGCAGTTTTTCCGAGGCGACCATGGCCCGGAAAGCGTCCATCAAGGTGGGCAGGGCGACGGGAACTTCGGCATGCTCCAGGAGCCAGCGCAAACTCTTCAATGCGTAGGGTACGCTTTGCAGGAAGTGCAGCTTGCGCTCGTAAAAACCGCGAAAGCCGTAGGCGCCCATGCGCCTGCATCATGCGCACGTAAACATAGGCGTAGTAGTAATGCATGAAAGCGGCGCGGTCGAGGTCGACGAACGCGGAGAGCGCTGGAGATAGTGCCTCGAGCAACTCGCGGCGCAGTTCGGGAGGCAGATCGGCCTTGGAATCGAATAACAGCGAGGCGATGTCGTATTGCAGCGGGCCTTTGCGGCCGCCCTGGTAATCGAGGAACCAGGGGAGGCCCTCGCGCAGCATGATGTTGCGCGATTGAAAATCGCGATAAAGAAAGTAATCGCGGGCAGCGGCCAACAAGAATTCGGTCAAGCGGCCGAAATCGTCTTCCAGGGCTTGCTCGTTAAAGGGAACGCCGGCAAGCCGGAGAAAATAATATTTGAAGTAGTTCAAGTCCCAGGCAATGGACTGATGATCGAAGCTCGCCCGGGGATAGCAAACGCTGTAATCGAGATCGCCGCCGGCTTCAACCTGAAATCTTGGCAGCACCGCAACGACCTTGCGGTAGGCTTCGATCACGGGAGCTGCAATATTCTTGCCGGCACGATTCGCCGAGAGGAACTCAAACAGCGTGGTGTCGCCGAGATCCTCTTCCAGATAGGCACCCTGATCCAAATCTTGGGCGTAGATTTCCGGGACGGGGAGTCCGTGGCGGCGGAAGTGTTTCGAGAAAGCGAGGAAAGCCGCATTCTCTTCCCGCACGTTATAGAGAATGCCGATCGCGCTGATTTTGCCGGCGGTAAGACGAAAAATCCGGCGGCCCGAGCCGCCCAGTTCGCCGCGGAGCGGCTCTACGGTGGCGCGGGAGCCGAAGCGCCGCTCAAAAAGCGCGCTTAGAACGTCCATGGATTTGGCTTCTGCGCTTCGGGTATGGCCATGCGAAGCAGACGGGTTGCGCTATTCATCGCCTTTCGATTTTGCAGGAGAGCCGCCGTGGCGGGGCGGTTCATCACCGGGCAGGAATTCGTATCGGTCAATGGCGGCAGCCATGCCCGACTTCGCGCCCTGGGCTGGTTCGCAACGCTGGATGCGCCCCAGGCAGCGCACGCGCACCGGGCCCGCCAGGGTGATCTCGTTCGGCAGAGTCATCTCCACCTCAACCGGCGTGCCATTGGCGATGCCCTGGGGCAGCAGGAAATAGACGCCGTTGGAGCTAACGTCTTCCGAGACGGTCAAGGCTTCGCGCGTTTCCTGGCCATCTTTCCAGCGAATGACGACCGGCGACTGGAGTGCAAAGCGATGAGCGCGCCGACGCTCGGTGCTTGACACGATGCTCCTCCTCGACAGGCCGTCAGGGCTCTGTGTCGCCGCTATCGAACGACGAGAGCATACCAAGAAGCGGCTGCGTATATTGAGGCGAGCCGGAAAACAGGTCCTTTGGGGGACGGCGATATTTTATCAGTTGGTTGTAGACCACGCTTTCGAGTTGGGAATCGATGCCCCAGCCGGCGAGATATTGCAGCCTCAGATCCCGGTCCGTAGTGATCTCCGCACCGTGGAACCACGGCTGCAAATCGGAATTCTGGGCGCTGAACGTGGAGAACATATCCACCGCGGAGCTGAAGCCGATTTCGCGCATGGACGCCGCGGCCAAGGCGTAGTCGGGGCTTTCCAGGCGCTGCTGGATTTCATCGACATTGATTCTTAGCGGCTCTACCTGGCCCATAAAAACCATGTCATAGCCTTGGCCGTCCCTGGTATTGGCCCAGATCGTGCCGTTCGGAAAGGCGTCGAAAAATGTGGCCAGCTCGCTCTTCACGGTTTTTATATCGCTTTCGTAAAGCGGGACGTAGAGCGTGAACATGCCTCCGGGGTTCAGGTGGCGCTTGACCGCCTCGAAATACTCTTTGGAATAGAGACCGGCGGTGCCTTTGACGAAGACGTCGAGGGGATCGGAGGCGATGATGTCAAATTTCTCGTGGGTGGTCAGGAGATAGTGGCGCGCGTCGTCGTAGACGATGTGGGTGCGCGGGTTATTCATCACATTGTAATTTTGCGGGCCGAAATAGCGCGTCGAAAGCGGCGGGATGATGGGCTCGATTTCGCCGTGCCCAAAATTCATTCTGAATTTTAATCCCGGTCTTCTCAAATCTGCCTTGGCAGATACCCTGCCCCTCGCTGCGGGGCTGGCGCTCGGGATGATCCTGGACATTGTGCTGGTCGTGTTCAGGGGTTCGGCGTACATGCCGGTGATATTCATCGTGGTATTGATTGTCGTCCTGGCGGTTCTGGTGCGGTGGTCGAACGGGCTGGAGTGAAGCAGGCCGGCCAGAGTCTGCAAGCGAGAGAAAATCGTGGATGAAGCCCGACCAGCCGCAGGGATCTCTCAGATCCATTGAGGAAACAACTCGCGATGATGAATAGAAAGTCTATACAATAAACATTTTAATAAAGCCGGGAAATATGTCAATAAAATATAAAATTTTCATGAAAAAACAATAATTTAACGAATAATTCTGCGAAAACTAAAACTGATCTTTACGGGAAAGATATGCTGGATATGTCGAATAATACTCCAAAAGGATGGTTTTATCCTTCGGGCATGTTTGTAAATGTAAACTGGTCGATACATCAGGACGAAGCAGAATATTTACCCTACCTGGCAACGTTCGCTCATGAACAGTTCCATTACCTTCAACATATCGGTACCAGTTACGGCCAGTTCCTCTCCGACATGGAAGATATCTGGACCGAATCCGTTATCGAAAATGTACGATATGCCCTCGAAAAATCCGGTAAAAAAGACGTATCCATTGAACAATGGGCAGAAAACACAAATGACCCGGTCATTAAAGGCAAATTATCCGAGTCGCTCCGGCTTTACCGGACATGTCATAGGATAACTGAAATCCTGACCATGGGGGGCACCAATGCAATACTGCACGAATTCTCCGGGTTATATCGCGACCTGCTGGCGTATCAGGTAACAACGGAAAACCCGCGCTGGTTTGTAAACCCGGAACGGATCCGGTTGAATACAATGGTGAACTGCTTCACGAAGGCTTTTTCAGCAGTTCACTTGTTATGGAATGTGCAGTTGCATTCCGGCAACTATCTTTTACCGGAGATACTGACCCCAAAATGAATGAGTTGTATGGACTGCCGGAAAAAACCTTGTCAGGACTCCTGAATGAAACAGGGAAAAATACTACGATTATCCGTACTGAAAGCAGCCTATCTAGCGACTATATTGAACCTTTTCGTCTCATTGGGGGGTTTCTTCCTGATGACGACGCTGAAGCTCTAAAAATATTCCATATTATAACAGATTTAGCATTAATGTCCCCCATCGGTCGTTTTAACAGCCTTGCTACCTATCCCTCTTCATTTGCAGATTTGCTACCGAACATGCGGCTCGTTAAGGCAGCAGATGCCGTAAGCCGTTTGGGAATCCGAGTCACAGACATCAACGAAGACTACACAAAAACAGTTGATGCGATTTGTATCGATGAAAAGATCCGGTGGCCCGAACCGGATTGGATTGCGATCAAAACACCCCGCCTTTCAGGAAACCGGGAAAGTTCTTCTTGCAAAGCATTGTTTGATCTACAGCAGTATGCGGCAAATTATCGCAGGCAGCATCCGGGTTTATTTGCTTTTCCTATGGCGCCCCTGATTGATGACATGAGAATTCCTACCGTTATTTATACGGATGGTCAAAGAGGGGGAGTCCCTATGGAAATTCAAGGTGAACTGGCGTTTAGATACTTCCGGAAACTATGCGCAGAAACATGGATTCTTGGCAGGAAAGTCTTCCTTTCCCAACCTGCCGGGTTTCGAAGAGATTTATGAAAATATATTCAATTTGATTTTCGGGATGAGACCGCAGGAGTTTGAACCAACATGACTTACATGATATCTCTCAATCCTGTACCGCAATGGCTACGGTATGATCTGGCAAAGGACATCAAGAAAAAGATTGAAACGGAAAAACTGGATGCTCAATTATCCGGGTTAAATGCCGACACTCTTACTCATGGAGATTTACCACCGGAAATTTTCATACAAGGGACAGCCGGATCACTAGCGTTGCTGATTCTATTTATTAAGGACTGGCTGGAAAAAAGACGTATAACGGTCATATACAAGAAAGAAGATGGTCGTGAAACTATCACAATAATTGGACATGGTGTTGAAAATGTATTAGAAAGTAAAAAAATATTCGACCCGGATACACATGAAAAATAATATTCAGAAATATCTATCAGAAGAAAACGAATTGATAAATGCTCTTGCAGGATTGCTGGCAATAAAAAAAGGTATTCGGGATAAACAAATATACCCTCTCGCAGTGTTCGAGAGCGAAATCGGAAAATTTCCCGATGATTTACACGAATTTGGAAAAAGATTGATGCGCCTGCAAGGATTAAATCCTGATGAGTTTTATCAGCAAAAAAAATTCAACGTGATAGAAGGTATTTACGATACAGAAAATAATGACCGTGTATTCATCGTCATTATCGCTTTTTAATAATTGTTTCAATCGATCTGCCAATAATCCCCACCTTTGATATCCCCTTATGGAAATATGCTGTATCAACTAATAATCCGGAGAACCCCATGAAGAACATCATCATCATCGGCATGCCCGGTGCAGGCAAGAGCACCATGGGGGTGATCCTTGCAAAGACCCTGGGGAGGAAGTTCATCGATACGGATATCGTGATACAGGAAGATACCGGGAGGCTCCTGCAGGAGATTATCGATGAGGAGGGGCCGGAGGCTTTCCTGACGATCGAGGAGAAGACGATACTCTCCTGCCAGTGCCGCAATGCCGTCATTGCCACGGGGGCAGCGTGGTCTTCAGCGGGAAAGCGATGGAACACCTGAAATCGGATGGCGTGGTCATCTACCTCAGGATCTCCTTTGAGGAGATGGTCCGGAGACTGGACAACATCACGACACGGGGCATTGTCCTGGTCAGGGGCCAGGGTCTCCGCGAGATGTACGACCAGAGGATCCCGTTCTATGAAAAATATGCCGATATCACGATCGATTGTTCAGGCGACGATTTTGAGAACCGTATCGGAAACGTCATTGAACAACTCGGCAGATCATGAGAGGTCATCGGATCCCGGAGGTGAGATGAGTCAGCAGGCTCTCGAATGCCCCCGTAAGGGAGGCAATCCGGAAATACCCTGGACAATCCGGCGGAGATCAGGCAGGGATCCTGATCGCCTTGTAGAACCCCCGTGATTCCGCATCATTCCTGCTGGCAAACTGCATATTGTTCAGCCTGAACTGCCAGACAATCTCCCCCTGCGGCGTCACCTCCAAGACCCGGTTTGCCGCAGTAATTAAGGTATTACCGTTCTGTAACCGGTCGGCATCACGGGCCGGGAAGAGGATCCCGTGTCCATCGGGACGACATAGGTCCACACGACCTTCCCCGACGGGTCGATCTCGATCGCTGCGGGCGGCCTTCCCGGGTTTGCAAAGAGGATATCCCCGTCCGGCTCAACCTCAGGATCATGCTGCTGTACCATGATGCCCTCCCCCATGGTCCGCACCACATTGCCATCCCTGTCAACCTCGGCCGTGAGATTGAAATTCCTCAGGCTGATGAGGGTATCGCCATTCTGCAGCCGGCTTGCAGCATTGGTGTGCGTCCATCCCTGGTCGCTGATACGCGGTATAGGGTGCCTGGTTGAACCCGTGATCCCTTGCATACCATGACCAGACAACCTGTCCCTGCGGGCTGACCTCCCGGACCTCGGCGTCCTGTAGCGTGTCCTGCCCGTACCCGCCATCCACCACAAGCGTATCCCCGTTGCCGAGCCGCTCGGCGTCATGGGAGGCTTTTGGATCGATAAATTTCCACACAACGTCCCTGCTGGTGCGGTTGATCTCATAGACCCCGTTGCGGGGGAATACCGCAAGGATGTTGCCATTCTGCAGCGGCACAACGGAAAACCCGGGATTTACATAATTTATCAGGTCTTCCGGGACATCGTACTGCCACACAATTTCGCCCAACATGTTCACTATCGATGATTCTCGGGTGGGCCAGATCATGGAGATCCTCCAGTCAGCGTTGTGCCCGGAGCGATCTTCTCCGGGACCATGACATCCACGGCAAAGGCAGGGTCTGCAGTCCCGCGGGGCTGCACGACAATCTCGCGGGAAGTTACCCCGGGCAGGGCAGCAGTGGCGGACACCGTGCCGGGACCTGAGGGCGGTGTCACTGCGGGGGAAGGAGTCGGTACTGGTGATACCTGATCGGGTATGGGTATTTTATTTGTGCATCCGCCTGTCCATACCAGGAAGATGATAACAATAATGACTAAAACGGGAACTATTTTTTTCATAACCAATCCACAATCAGGGATGCTAGTTAAGAATTAATAAATTTATGGCACGGGAGGACCGGGCATTATCCGAAGAACCCTGACGAGTTCTTCTCATCCTCGAGGTTCGAGGGGTTATCAAACCCCGAGAAAGAGAAGAGTGGCTTACGCCTCCCTTCGACATTCTGATGAACCTCTTCGGAAATCGGAGACCCGGGGCATGCCTGACGGATATCCGGGACGGGAATTACCCTGAAAAAAAGTGAGGGTATTGAACCTTAGGGCAGAATGCCCCGGCCGGGTTTCCCTGCGAAGGTACCATCTCCGGGAGAGAGGACCGGAATATCGGGGGAACAGTAATTCCGCGGGGACTCGCCGGACGGCCTGTCGCTCTTCGGTCTGGTCACGGCCGAGGCGACCGCTGCCGAGCAGAAGGCACACCCGAATGTGACCTACGTCGGGGTTTCGAAATCCGCCATGGTCACGAATGCAGGGATGTTCGGCTGGATCATCGGGATCATCCAGCACAACCCGGTGCTGCTCATAGGAGTAATCGCACTTCTCGCGGTGATCGCGTACTTCGGATGGTGGAAGAGGCGGCTGTGATCGCGGTCCCCGGGGATTTCTCCGGGGCCATTGATCTTTTTATCGGACCGGGCCCGGAAAAAGATGTGTACGGACAGCGGTGAGCGCCGGGACCGTGGTGCGGAGCGGTCGGGCAGGTAAAAAACTCCTCAGTGGTGGGTATGCCCGCCGGCCCGCGGGGTCAGCGTCCCGGCAAACTGCAGGAGGGCATCCATGCACTGCCGCCTGTCCTTTGCGGAGACCTCCCGGACTTCCGATGTGCCGAACAGTGCGGTGAACGCATCGGGATTCGCCCCGGCTCCGTCGCACTTGTTCAGGAAGACGACAAAGGGCACCTTTGCAGCGTGCAGGGAATCGGAGAGATGGCGCGTGAACTCGTCCGGCGGGGACGTTGCATCCACGAGCAGGACCGCCCCGTCCATTCCTTTTCCTATGATCTCCCGGGCAAACTCGAACCGCTCCTGCCCGGGCGTGCCGTAAATGTGAATATGGCGGCCGTCCAGTTCTCGACCCGCCCGAAGTCGAGCGCCACGGTGGTTGTCCCCCCGGCACAGTTCGCCTCGATATGTTTCGATCCGGGATCGAGGGTCTTGATCAGGGTGGTCTTTCCCGCCCCAAAGGCACCGAAAACGACAATTTTCAGTTTTATCTCTTCTGCCATTGGTAGATATTACGGGAGAGGAGTGTTTACCGTTGCGGTCTCTGAAGGGTCCGTCAGGACCCTGAGGACGAGAAGAACTCATCAGTGTTCTTCGAATCGAGAGATCCTGAGAATGTCGCGGATAGATAATCTTCACATCCTCCAAGTCTAAATATCGGAGAGATGAGACAGAAGAAGTTGAAGACACTGTACCGGAAGGGCAGCAGCTGCGGCCGGAGGGGTATCGGATCCGGTGAATGACGAAGACCGGTAGCGGTTATGAGGGCTCCTCGCCTCAGGGCCTCTCGGGGAACGAGTGGTTCGTCAGAACCACGAAGTCGAGAAATTCGCAAGAACTTCGAGGCACGGCGGTGCAGTGATGGAGCAATAACTGTTCTGAAGGCACAAGATCCGCGACGGGGGCGCCTCCCTGCATAGAGATAGTCCCTCAGAGGGATAGGAAAAATCACGTCGAAGAAAGGGGGTCAAGGGGGTGCACCCCTTGGGTTGCCTCCCCCTCTGGGGAGAGAGGGGGTTACCCTCAAAGCGAACGAAAAGATAACCGGATGACAGGATGACCCTTTGTCGGAAAAAAAAGGGACGGGATGGAGTGGGGGACTGTTCTTATACCGCGAGATAGTCGGTCGGGGTGGGCATCTGTCTTTTAAGCCCTTGCGCTTGCGGATGCCGACAACGACTTCCTTGACCATGTTGTTGGGCACGAGCTCGAATCCTGAGAACTCGGTGTTCCACATCGCACGGCCTTCGGTGGCGGACCGGATGTCACCGGCAAACCCGAAGAGCTCGGCGACCGGTGCCTTGCCGACCACCGTGATGGTGTCGCCCTCGCTCTGCATGTCGAAGACCTGGCCGCGCCGGCCCTGGATCTGGGAGGTCGCGGCACCCATCTGGTCCATCGGGACCGTGATCTGGATTTTCTGGACCGGCTCGAGGAGCGAGTCGCCGGCGATCAGCATGCCGCCCTTGATGGCCCCGCGGACTGCGGGGATGACCTGGGCGGGACCGCGGTGGATTGCATCCTCGTGGAGCTTGACATCGACAAGACTCATCTTGAGGTTCTGGACCGGCTCGTCGGCGAGCGGGCCGCCGGCGAGTGCTTCCTGGATACCCTCGATGATCAGTTCCATCGTCTCGTTGAGGTACTGGATACCTTTGGTCCTGTCGATGAGCATGTTGGTGCCCTTGATGTCCTTGACGCTCTTGGCATCGTCCTTGTCCATGCCGGCCTTCAGGAGCACATCACGGCGCTCGATGGCCTGCTGGTTCATCGAGACTTCGCCTTTCTTGATCAGGTCGACGATCGCATCGGGCAAGGGCTCGAGGTCGAAGTAGAAGCGGTTGTGCCGGTTGGGGGATTTCCCTTCAACGGATTCTCGACCTTGCCGGTGACGGTCTCACGGTACACCACGATCGGTTCGGAGGTGACGATCTCGACACCCTTGTCGCGCTTGATACGCCCGTGATGATCTCGAGGTGCAGTTCTCCCATACCGGAGATGAGGTGCTCGCCCGTCTCTTCGTTGATGGTGATGACCAGCGTCGGGTCTTCCTTCGCCACCTGCCGGAGCACTTCAACGAGCTTGGGCAGGTCCTTCATGTTCTTCGCCTCGACCGCAACGGTCATGACCGGTTCCGAGTAGTGCTTGAGGGATTCAAACGTGCGTCATCTCCAGGAGGTTGGTGACGGTGGAACCGACGAACGCGTCCCGGAGACCGGTGACTGCGGCGATGTTCCCGCCAACGATCTCCTCGACTTCGACACGCTTGGGACCCATGAAGATACCGACCTGCTGGAGACGGTTCTCCTTCATTGCCGAACCCATGACATAGAGCGTATCGCCGCGCTTGAGGCTGCCGGAGAAGAGGCGCCCGGTGGCGACTTCGCCCGCGTGGGGATCAAAGGAGATATCGGTGACCATCATGGCAACCGGGCCTTT
>CAWGPK010000009.1:0-784190 GCA_963824405.1 uncultured Acidobacteriota bacterium
TTTGTCGCCATAAACAAACATCCGGGCAGCAAGATACTGCTGGTAGGCTTCCTCAACCGGTTTAGTAAAAAGGCCCGGTTCGATGCTCACGTCGTCGATCCGTGTGAGGAAAGTCGTATGACGGCAATGATCCGACCAGTAAGTATCAATGACCCGAATCTCGGTATCAGTCGGATTGCGGTTTTCGCCCTCCCGGAAATATTCCTGGCAAAACCGAAATCCTCGAATTCGGTAGCCAACCCCAACGCCTCATAAAGCTGTCGGAGCTCCGGATTGGTCACTCCGGGATGGAGCGATCCAAGGGTCGATAAGTTACCGCATTACGGATTGCCCGCGGACATGACCGGAATGCGCGTTCTGGATATTGGCCACGCCGAAGGCTTTTTCAGTTTCGAGGCGGAACGCCGCGGAGCCGAGGAAGTGGTGGGAATAGAAAATTATCCGCCCATGGCGCGCAAGTTTGAAATCTGCCGCGCCGCCCTCGGTTCGCGCGCGCGATCGCACTTGACCAGCGTCTACGATCTTAGCCCCAAAACATTTGGCACTTTCGATCTGGTGATGTTCTTTGGCGTTCTCTACCACCTGCGCCATCCTCTGCTGGCGCTGGAGAAGATTCACTCCGTTTGTTCCGGGACGGTGCTGATGCAAACCGCCGTGGCCCAAAATTGGAGCAGCAAGCCAATGGCTGAATTTCATCCCTTTGGCATTACCAGCGGACCTCGGGAGAACCCCAGCAGGGACCCGACCTGCTTCTGGTTCCCAAATGTCGCCGCCTGCAAGGCCATGCTGGAACACGTCGGCTTCCAGGACGTGCAAATGATCTCGCCTAACCCCCGCCGAGGCGTTTTCCGCGGCAAGGCTGGGGCACAAGAAAAGGGACGGCCACCGGTGGAAGAGACGGCGCCGTGGTCCTAAAAGTGCAACCGAAAGAAACGGAAAGAGGAGCTTCGAACGATGACCCAACGCGCGCACCCATTTTGGATTTCTCCCTATTGGAAGTCATTGATCGGGTTGCTGTTGGTTGCCGCTCTGCTGACGCTTGGCCCGGCCGTCGCTCGCGCCCAAGACAAATCCGGCGCGGCGCCATCCGCGGCAATGAGCGCGCCCACTCCCGGCGCGGATACCAGCAGCAGCTCGCTTGGCCAGGCCAATGAGCAGAGCGCCCTGGAGCTTATAACGTTGGTTTTGAAATTGAACGATTCGCAGCAGGATCAGTTGCGCGCTGCTTTCGATGCCGCGCTCAAGGAAGCGACGCCCATCGCCGACGAGATGGAACACGCCAAGAACGCGCCCTTTGCGGCAGCCCGTTCCGGAAAAAGCGAAGAGGAGATCAGGCGTCTGGCGGACGAGCAGGGCCAGCTCACCTCGCGCATGCTGTTTCTGCAAGCCCAGACTTTCGCCAAGCTTTGGGCGCTGCTGGATAGCCGGCAAAAAGGGCTGGCGGACGATTTTGTTTATTCCAATATCCGCTTGTTCCTGCCCGCAAGTCCGCAATAAAGACCCGCAATGGGTCGTAGCCGATCGGTGTTAAAGTAGCCCGGAGTTAAAGTAGCCCGGCACGTCCACGAATATGGCAAGCGCGAAACACATACTGCTCCGGCGCGCCACCCTATGCTACCTGGCGGTGGTTCTATTGGTGGGCGCGACGGGAACCGCAATGGCGCGGCAGGCCGCCGCGAATCCCACCGCGTGGTCCGGGGTGATCCTCAACGGCGGCTGCACCGCCGACGAGGCTTTTGCCGAAGCCGCCAAATGCACCGAAGACACGCCGGGCGCGAAGCTCGTCCTATACGACGACACGACGCGGCAAATGTTTGCGCTCGATCCTCAGGACCAGGCCGCCGGTCATCTGGGAGAGAGCGTAACCGTTCGCGGCGCCCTCGACGGCGACACCATTCGCGTCGCGTCGCTCGAGTTGCTCACCGCCATCGGCCTTCCCGTGGGGCGCAAGGCGCCTCCCTTTTCGCTTCGCGACCAGTTTGGACACGAACAAACTCTGGAGAGCCTGAAAGGGCCGCGCGGCACCGTTTTGCTCTTTTTCCGTTCCGCGGACTGGTGACCCTACTGCAAGGGGCAGCTCGTGGAGCTGCAAAACGCCAAGGCGCGGTTCGAGAAGCAGGGGCTCAAAGTCGCCGGAATCAGTTACGACAGCGAAGCCATACTCAAATATTTCTCCGATCGGCGGAAGATCGATTTCCCGCTGCTTTCCGATCCCGGCTCCAAAATCATTCGCGCCTACCAGGTTTTGAACGCCGAGGCTACCGGCCAATTCAACGGCATGGCGCGGCCCGGGTACTTCTTCGTGGACCCCGGGGGCGTGATTCGCGAGAAGTTTTTCGAGGCCAAGTATCGCCAGCGGCTTTCTGGAAATAACGTCATCGCCAAGCTCTTTCCGGAACTGGGCCAGGAAGTCACGAACACCGTGGAAGCGCCGCACCTTCAACTGGCGCTCGAACAGTCCGACCGCACCGCGTTCCCCGGCGGGCGTATCACGCTGACGGCCGAAATCCGGCTTCCGCCCGGGGTGCACGTGTATGCGCCGGGTACAAAGGACTACAAACCGGTCAATTTGATCCTCGAGCCGGCGGCGGGGCTGCAAATCGAGCCGGCGGTCTACCCGAAATCGCGAATTCTCTTTCTGCCGGCGATCAAGGAGCGCGTCCCGGTCTTCGAAGGCCAATTCCGCATCAGCCAGGACGTGCAGGTGGTGAGCGCGAATGACTTCAGCAACTCTCTTGGCGTGGATGGAAAGACGATCCCCATTGCCGGAGAGTTGCAGTATCAAGCCTGCGACAGCAAGATTTGCTTTCTGCCGGCGTCGATACCCGTCCAATGGACGTTGCAGGTCTTGCCCCTCGACCGGCAGCGGGCTCCCGAGGATATTCGCCACAAATAGCTCGCCACAGCGACCCTCCTGCGAGCATCATATATGAACGTGGGGGGGCGCAGGCTGGACCCGGAGGGCACTGAGTCGCTCGATCAGGCTGAAGGACGGCCCGGAGAGCGTGGCCCCGCGGGACTGTACAACTGGAGGAGCGACTATGGGCGACGCAGACGAACGTAAAAACGAAGCCGCGGAAGAACTGGAATCGGAGATGAAGGAACGGGACGAAACTCGAGCCCTAGACGATCGAGCCGAACGCGAGGATCTAAATCAGGGCATGGACACGGGAACCCATGACTCCATACACCGCGGAGTGAACTGGGCCCCGGAGTTCAGCATTCGGCCTAGGACGAACAAGCCGAACGAAGAACCCAAGAAATAAGAGAAAAAACTGCACCTTCCCGCAAGCGCAAGCCAGGTTAGCGCTTGCGGGATGCGGCTGCTTTGGGCTTGCTGGCGGGCTTCGCCGCTGGCGCGGCCGGAGGCGGCGGGGGCGTAGCTTTGCCCTTGCGCGCTGCTTTTAGCCGCGCGAGCGCATCGGCGGCCGGCTGCTCTACCCTTCCGGGTTGAATGGGAGCGCTCGGCGCCGCCAGCGCTCCGGGCTTCTTCTTCGCTGATTTTTCCGGCTTCTTCTTTTCCTCAACCTTTTTCTTGGGCGCCTCTTTGAGGCCGGAAAGCTTGCGCAGCAGCTTGATGCGCAGCTCCGGATTGCGCGCCTTGCCCGCGAGTTGAGCCTGGAAGAGATCTTCGATCACCTTGTCGAACTTCGGGCCATGCTCCATGCCCATCGTTTCGAGTTCCAACACGGCCGCGGGCAACGCCTGGCGCAACGGCTTCCATTTCGTGAGATAGGTGCGAATCTTTCCCACGGCCTTGGAGTTCGAGGACTCCGCCAGAATAAACGCCAGCAGATCGCCCGGGGCCTTCTCCAGAAAAGCGTAGGCCTCCCCTGGAGACGCCGTCTTGCGGCCGGCCAGCGCCGCGGTAATTTTGGACGCGCGGTCTTCGACCGTGGTGACCGTTTCGATTTCCTGGGCGCGAAATTCGAGATGACTCAACGCGCTCGAGAGTTCGCGGTCCTTGAGCCTGCCCAGCACGGCAAAAGTGACCGGCGCGAAAAACCGGGGTCGGATTCCGGCGGCGGCCAAATCCTCGCGCGCGCGCAGAATGCGGGCCAGCATTTCGTAGTGCGGATGGCGCTTGGCGAGCTGCGGCGAGATGGGCTCGAGCAGGTCGCGCGCCTCCCAGGCCTTCAGGATTTGCACCGGCTTATCTTCGCGGGCCACCTGGCGCAGTTCGCCGCCGGCGTCGGAGGGAGAGATGGCTTCGCGCTTCCCTCTTTCCAGCGCCAGCTTGAACCATTCTTCGGTGCGCGGTTCGAGCTTGAAGTCCATGCGCGCGGCATAGCGAATGGCGCGCAGCAGGCGCACCGGCTGATTGCTGAAGCTATGGATGGAGAGCGCGCGGACCTCGCGGCTTTCGAGATCGGCCAAGCCGTTGGTGGGGTCGAGGAGCAGGCCCCGCGACGCGGCGTTCAGAGAGATGGCCACGGCGTTCAGGGAAAAATCGCGGCGTCGCAGGTCCTCCATGATCGTGGACCAGCGCGTCTCCGGGCGGACTTCGGGCCGCGGATAGATCTCCTCGCGCGCGGCGGCGATGCTGCCGTCGACGTCGCCCGAGAAAATCATCTCCACGTGGCGCAGCTTTTCATCCTCGTGGACCACGCGCGCACCGCTTTTCTCCAGTTCGCGAGCGAAACGCGAGGGGTTGCCCTCCACCGTGAAATCGAGGTCCCGGATGGGCATCCCCGAAATCACGTCTCGAACGGCGCCGCCGGTGAGGTAGACGTTGGTGGAGGCTTCCACGGCCAGCTCCTGCATGCGCAGTAACACGGCGCGCTGCTCGGCGGAGAGCCGGCTTTCCAGCATGTATATGTAATCAGGCATCGGCCATTCTCTTCCTTAAACAAGAGTCGCCCACGGTGGTCACGCGCGCGGGTGGTGCGCTTTGTAGATCGCCTTCAGGCGCTCCTCCATCACGTGCGTATAAATCTGTGTCGTCGAAATATCGGCGTGGCCCAGCATCAACTGCACCGACCGCAGGTCCGCGCCGCGCTCGAGCAAGTGCGTGGCGAAGCTGTGCCGCAGCTTGTGGGGCGAGAGAGGCGCCCGTATGCCCGCCCGCCGGCCGTAGGCGCTTAACAAGCGCCAGACGCTGGTGCGGCTCAACCGCATGCCGCGGCGGTTGACGAACATCCACGAAGCACCCGCAGCCCCAGCCGCGCGCCCCTCGGCGCGAGCCGATGCCGCGGATCTGGAACGAAGCCGGACACCCTGGGGCGAAGCTCCCCCTTCACGTCGCAATAGATGCGGCCGCCCCTTCTCCAGATACTCCTTCACCGCCGCCAGCGCTTTTCGCCCGGTTGGTACAAGACGCTCCTTATCACCCTTTCCGACGCAGCGCAAGCAGCCCATGCGCATTTCCATGTCCGATATCTTCAAGTTGATCAATTCCGAGACGCGCAGGCCGGTGGAATAGAGCACCTCCAGCATAGCCCGATCGCGCAATCCCAACGGGGTGTCCGCGCTCGGCTGTACGAGCAGCCGGTCGATATCTTCCATGCGCAAATAGACGGGCAAGGTCCGCCGGGTCTTGGGCGTCTCCAGGTTGAGGGTAGGATCGACGGCGATGGCCTCCTCGGCCAGGGCAAAGCGAAAGAAATTGCGCAGGGAGACCGTGTTCCGGGAGACGGTGTGGCTATCGAGGCCCATACGGTAAAGATGGCCGAGAAAATCCACGATGTGATCGCGGCTGACGGTCTGCAAATCCAGCCCGCGCTTCTGCGCGAAAACCTCGAACTTGCGCAGGTCTCGGGAATAGGCGGCCAGCGTATTGGCGGCCAGGCCCTTCTCCACCTTGACGTAATTCAGGTAGCTGACGATGGTGGCGTTTAGCTGCATCACAATTCCTGGCTCAGGCCGCCGACGGTGGCTGGCTGGGGCTCGGCGTGCATGGCGATGCCGTAAATCTCGCCCATCTCGCCGCAACGCATGGCCCAGGCGAGCACCAGATAGGTCCCGGCCGCGCCGGCGATCAAGACGACGAAAATCCCCAGCCGCGGCAGAAATCCTGCATAGGCGTTAAACCCCGACACGCGCAAGCCCAGCCAGCACACGCTTCCCATCATGGCGGCGCAAACTCCGCTGCGCGCCAGCGAGAGCAGAACGTCGAGCGTGCCCAGTTGGCCGAAGCGCAGCCGGAAAATGGCAAAGAGCGAGAAAAAGTTGAAGTACGCGGCAACCACGGTGGCCAGCGCCGGGCCGCCATTGCGCAAGAAGGGGTAAAGCCAGCGCAGGAAGACGGCGTTCAGCGCGATGGCCAGGCCCAGCGAATAGGCCGCGATGCGCACCGGCGTGCGCATGTCGTGCGTGGAGTAGAACGCCGGGACAATCAGCTTGATGGCGGCGAAGGCGGGCAGCCCAAAGGCGTAGTAGAAGAGGGCTCGGGTGGTGAGCGCGGTGGATTCGGCCACGAATTCGCCATGCTCGAAGAGCACCCGAATGATGGGCTCGCGCAGCACCACCAACCCCACCGCCGCCGGCAGGGTGATGAACGAAACGATGCGCAGCGCAAAGGCCAAGGTAGACTTCAACTCCTCCATGTCGCCGGCCGCCGCCTGGTGCGACATCATGGGCAAAATGGCCGTGGCCACCGCGATGGCGTAGCCGCCCATGACCAGCTCCATCACGCGCTCGGCCACATAGAGAGCGGTAACGCTTCCGGTGGGCATCCTGCCCGCCGTGGCGAAAATGGTGCCGACGAAAAAATTGATTTGGGCCACGCCAATTCCGAAGAATCCCGGCGCCAGCACGCCAGCCACCGAGCGCACTCCCGCGTGCCGCAGCGATATGCCGAAATGAAACCGCATTCCCCGCTGCACCAGTTGCGGCAACAGGACTAAAAACTGGAGCGCTCCGCCGATCAGCACGCCCACGCCCAGCGACACCGCCGCGCTCGAAAAATGCCGCGACACGGCCGCCACCGAGCAGGCGATAATGGAGATATTTAACAGCGCCGGCGTCGCCGCGGGCGTCCCGAAAACGTGAAAGCAATTCAGGATGGCCATGCCCAGCGCGGAGAGGCCAATAAAGAAGACGTACGGGAAGATAATTCGGTTCAAATAGATGGCCTGCTCCATGGCCGGCTGGCCGGGAGCGAAAAACGTGAAAAGACGCATGAACGGTCCCGAGAAGGCCACGCCCAGGGCGGTCACCCCGGCCAGCATTACGGCCAGGGTCCAAAACAGGCGCTGCGCAAACTCCCACACCTCCTCGCGCGGCTTATTGTTCAGATAGTGCGCGAAGATGGGGATGAAGGAGGCGGTCATCGAGCCCTCGCTCACCAGACGCCGAAGCAAACTGGGAATACGATAGGCCAGGACGAAGGCGTCCGCCGTCGGGGAGGTGCCCAGCAGCAAAGTGATGCGCTGGTCGCGGACGTATCCAAGGATACGGCTGACGACGGTGACGAGAGAGATGACCGAGGCCGACTTGAGGATCTGCTTCTTCTGGTTCAAAAGGGGCTGCGTCTCAGCCTAAGTCCAATGATAGCAATAGGTTGACAGCGTTACGGAGCGATACGATAGCATACCGTGCAACGCTTTGCAACATGGCGCGTGGCTTGTTTCATCATGGAATAACGATCAGCAAACCGCCGCTGATGCCCACCGATTGTTCATGCCCGTGCCCGAAGCTGTAGTCGTAGCCCGGTTCAAGATACCAGCCGAACCGATGCTTCCCGCCGGGCCAGAACATGAAATCCAGGGCCGCTTCGACGCCCGCTGAGTTCGATACCGCGCCCGATTCGTTGGTATGAATCCACTCCGGACCGGCGCCGATCATGAACTCGGCTTTCTTCGACAGGGTCCAAGGCTTCTTGAACAGAAGATCGGTGTCCCATTCCTTCACGCCGTGCCGGAAAAGCGGCGTGACGCCCGCCTCGAGCTCCAGCCAATTCTCGACGGGCGTAGCCTCGATGGCTAGATCGGGTCCAAAATTCGCTCCGCCGCCCGTGACGCTTTGGCTCGCCGCCGCTCCTAACTCGACGATGGCGATCTCTTTCTCTGGCTTCTCGGGCTCGGCTGATTGCGCCGAGGCGATTGCGGAGCAGAGTGCGGACCATAAGAGGAAAGCGGCCAAGGAGACGAGTGTTGCCGTCTTCAAGCCGCGGCCACCGGAAGGTGCGATTCTCAGTTTTCCGCCCTTGAAACTTTGGTGCCCAGCAGCTTCAGGAACTCGTCGTTCGTCCCCACGTGTCCCTCGATGGGCACGTGCTGGGTGACGTCGAGTTCGTATTTGCGCATGTTCTGGTAGAGCGTCAGCATGGACTTGGTCGGCGTGGCTGGCGGCTGTGCGCCGGGGTCCGGCGGCGAGTAAAGATCGGCATTGATCAGAATCTTTTCCCTGGGCAGATAGACCATCAGCATGTCGTTGCTGTGATTGCCCTGGGCGTAGGAGTTGTCGCCCAGTTCGTAGCTCATGTCCTCGACGAAAAGAACTTCCATGATGTGGTCGCCATCGGTGATGACGTATTTCGTGCTGCCGCTGGAACCCGTGCCGGGACCGCCAGCCTCCGCGCTGCCCACCGTCTCGATGGGAGCCGGGCGGCGGCTGATCATATACATGGGGCTATAGAGCGACATGCGATCCGGCTGCAACTCCCGTGGCGCAGGATGCAACATCACGTCGAGGTAATACTGCTTGTTCACCGCGTGGGTGACGATTGTGGTCCCCTGCGACACGTACGTCCGCAGCCCGCCCACGTGGTCCATATGATGATGGGTGTTGACGAGGTATTTGATGGGCTTGTTGGGCGCCAACCGGTTCGCTTCCTCGATCACCGCCAGCGACCGCGCCTCGTTGTTGGGCGCCTCGACCACGGCCACGAAGTCCTTGAACTCCACCAGCACGCTATTGTGCGTCCCGCCGCCCAATAGCCACACGCCCTCGGCAAGCTTCCGGCTCTCCACCTTCACCGGCACCAGCGTCGCCGCGCGCACCACCTCGGGGACGAGCATCGGCGCTACGGCCACGTTGGGCTTCACGTCCGTGATGTCGTACTGATAGTAGTTGTGCGCCGGATTCAGCCGCGGATCGCCCTGGTGCACGTGGACCAGCGTGGGGAACATCACGCCATCGAAATTCTTATAGCGCGTGTAGCGCATCTCGTAATCCATGTCGCCATACACGGGGTTGGGAAACCAGGTGTCGGTCAACTCCACCAGGTTCTGGTCGTTGATCGTTCCATTCACGCGGTACCTCCCCAGGGTGAACGATACGATGGTCACCTTGCGGCCAAACTGCGACAGGCCGAAATCGGACGGCCCGATAATCGGCAGCGTGATGGCCGTGGCATCCTTGGCAGCCAGGGCCATCTTCAAAAATCCGTGCGGGGTGATGGCAATCTCCAGCAGGCGCAGGTCGGCGTAAGGCACGCCGTCGAGATAAAGGCGGGTAAACGGCACCGGCTTGTCACCCTGCACGTCCCACGCGTAGTTATCGCTCAAGATCGACGTGACGTGCTCCTCGGGCATCGGAGGACGGCCCAGCAGCGGGTATTTCGCTTGCCGTCGGGTGTACTCCTCGCGCGAGGACTTGGCGTCGTAATCGATGGTGCGGGTATAGTCGGCGACCTCATACTTCGGCCAGTCCTCGTTCAGTCCGTAGGTCTGCCCGATTCGCGACGACCAGCCGCCGCCCGAGTACTGAATCGTCTTCAGGTTCGTGCCGCCCATGGCCTTGAGCGAGGCTTCCAAAACCGAGCGGACATCCTTCACCTGCTGCGCCGATGCGGTGAGCGCCACCAGCATAAACAATGCGGCCATGACGGCTGTTCTGCGCTTCATATATGGACCTCGTAAGTTCGGGCGTGAATGATGGCGCCATGCTATTGCCGCCCGCCGCCTCTGTCAATCGCCTTCCGAAGCACCACCCCGCTCAGGATTCCTGCCAGAGGACGCGTTTGGCAGCCGGGAGCCGCCCATCCGATGAAATTCCGATGTGGTGACAGACGGATGTGCGGCCTTATCTTGGCGTTTGTAACCTATCGGGATGCCGCTCCGCCGCAGCGGGCTTCCGCGGGTTAAGGTCAATTTGCACGCAACGCGAAGGATAGACCGGCTTCTTGGTACAATTCATCCGGAGCGGCGGGAGGCGAGGAATGCGGTCCCTGGCCACGATTCGCCTCATCTCATCTGTTGGATTCCTTGCCACGGATGGAAGGTGTTCGCTATGCAGCTGCGGGCCGGTTACGAACTGATTTACAGCTTTCCGCAACCCACGCCGATCATTCTGGTAGTGAATGTCCACGATTCACGGGCCTCCGACGTCGTGGTCCCCGATCACCTCATGGCCGAGCCATCCATTCCGATCATCGGTTACCGCGACACCTTCGGAAACCGCTGCAACCGCCTGCTGGCGCCTGCGGGCCGGGTCCGCCTGACGGCCGACGCCATCATAAGGGATAGCGGCCAGCCAGATGAGATTGTGTCCTCCGCCGGGCAGCACTGTGTGCAGGATCTGCCTGAGGAAACGCTTGTGTTCCTGCGGGGCAGCCGCTATTGCGAGACCGATTTGCTGTCCGAGACGGCCTGGCAACTTTTCGGCGGCACGGCTCCGGGCTACTCGCGCGTGCAGGCAATCTGCGATTACGTTCATAATCATATTGCCTTCAACTACCAGAACGCCCGCGCCACTCGCGGCGCCGCGGAGGCTTTCAACGAACGGACCGGCGTGTGTCGCGACTACGCGCATCTCGCCATCGCCTTCTGCCGCTGCATGAATATTCCGGCGCGCTACTGCACCGGCTATCTGGGCGATGTCGGAACGCCGCCGCCTTTCCCCCCGGGCGATTTCGCGGCGTGGTTCGAAGCCTGGATCGGCGGCCGCTGGCACCTATTCGACCCGCGCAACAATGTGCCGCGCGCGGGCCGCATCCTGATGGCGCGGGGCCGCGATGCCTGCGATGTCGCCATCGCCACGACGTTCGGACCCAACACGCTGGAGAGCTTCAGGGTCTGGACCGATGAGATTCCAGATGGCGAGATTCTGAGGGCAGCCGGCTGATGTCCTTTCTGACCGTGCGCCACTCCACCGTTTACCGTTACCGTGAGCCCGTCGGCCTCGGCGAACATCGCATGCTGTTCCGCCCCCGCGAAAGTCACGACCTGCGGTTGATCCGGACCAGCCTCGTTATCACGCCGCAACCCGCTCATTTGCGCTGGCTGCACGATCCGTTCGATAACTCCGTTGCCGTCGCCACTTTTGAGGGGACCACCACCGAACTCCGCTTCGAAAGCACCGTTACGCTGGAACATTTTGAGACCTCCATACCGGAGTATCCGCTTGAGGAGTACGCGCGGACGTATCCTTTCCGCTATTCCGATGAGGATTCCCCTATTCTCGTGTGCGCCCTGGCTCGTCATTACCAGGGCGAGGGCGTGTCCCAATGGGCGTTGCGGTTTCTCGATCCATCGGAAACCACCGGCACCATGAAAATGCTTCGCGCCATGACCTGCGGCATTCGCGAACAGTTCAGCTACACCCGCCGCGTCGAAAAAGGCGTGCAGACTCCCGAGGAGACGTTGCGGAAGCGGCACGGGAGTTGCCGGGATTTCGCGGTCCTGATGATGGAGGCTTGCAGGTCGCTGGGTATCGCGGCGCGGTTTGTCAGCGGTTACATCTTCGTGCCCGACAGTTCTGGCCACTCAGGCGGCGCCACACATTCCTGGATGCAGGCCTATCTGCCCGGCGCCGGCTGGATCGACTTCGACCCCACCAATAGCATCATCGGAAACCGTAATCTCATTCGTGTCGCCGTTGCATGGGATCCCTGTCACGTGCTGCCGTTGTGGGGCACCTACTCGGGTTCCCCCGGAGCCTTCCTCGGCATGGACGTCACGGTGAAAGTAACCGAAGCGGCGGCCTGACGATCGCTCAGGCGGGATCGGCGTACTGGGGATGCGGCTTCTCGAAGGGAGCCTATCCTTTCGTGAGGAGCCGCCGGGCGGGCGGCAGCTATTGGATTGGTACGCTCAGCTCTTAAGCGTCCACTTCTCGACAAGTCTTTCTCCGGGCGACGCGCGGAGACCAGTCATCTCCTGGATGTGAATACAATAGAAAATCGGCGGCTCCGCGTTCGGCTGGCCGCGAACCTGAGTAGCAGCGTATGCGGCTTCCCACCAGGACGACCGCCTTTCCAGCAACGATTGTGCTCGCTTTCGCCACTGGCCGTATTCCGCTGTGTCTGGAAGCTCTTCGTACCGGCCGAGGACGATGACGCTGGCCCAATCGTCGGGACCCAATACGTCGTCTGTTTCGACGCACACAAGGGAGTTCGAACGCATCCACTCGATTTTTCGCCCGAAGGTGGCGAATCCAAAGAGATAATTCGGCTGATGGCCAAAATAGATCGGCACGATGTAAGGCTGATTATCCCGTGAGCACGCCAGCCTGCCGAACCCGACACGAGCGAGCAGTTCTTCGCACTCCTGCGGCTTCATCCTGTCGATCAGCATGCTCGGCTGCCTCGATGTTTCCCGAAATCGCCTCGACTCATTTTGTTGAGACGAACGGCCGCGTGCGGAGTCGTCCTCACTGCGGCACGTCCTCTAAAATCCATTTGCGTGCCTTGGCCTTCTCATCCACGCGAAAAACCTTGGCTACCCCGGGAATCACAAAACTAAAGGCTCGGAGCGTGTACCCGATCCATTCCAGATCGGTAACTACGGCAATGCGTTCCCAGCGAGCGAGATGCTCTATCCCAAGCTTGAAATCGTCCAACCCGGCGCCGCGCTCAAACCCGGAAAAATCGGTTTCGATCAGATAATAAAGGCGGATCTTGCCTTCCCGTTCGAGTGCTTGTTCTACAGCCGGAATCAGCACGTTCTCGTAATCGTGTTTCGTGACGTGTCCTTTCCAAGAGAAGACAAGGACCCTCGCGGGAAATCCCTTCAGCGCTTCAATCATGTCCGGGCTTTGTTGAAACTCGAGACGAGTCGATCCCCAGCAACTTTGCCGGCTACTTTACTCCTGGAGTGGAGCTTCGCCGCCGCGGCGGGAACATTACGCCGCACCTTCCAGGAAGGCCAATGCAATTTTTCGATGGGAGCGATTAGCGCAGATGATGCAGCTCCGCGATCGGCCCGGGCGCGGCGCGCTGGAGCAAAATGTGCCAGGCATCTTGCGAGGTGGGGCTGAAAATCCAGCTGCTTTCGGCGCGCTCGCTGTACCATGCGCCCAGGCTCATTTCGTCCTGGAGCTGTTCAGGCGCCCACTGCGCGCGGCCCAGGAACACGCGCACACCCGCTCCCGGCTTCGGTTTCTTCAGCAGGCCCACGATGAAATCCCGATCGAAGCTGATGTAGACGTTTTCGTAGAGGTGGATGGCTTTCTTCGAAGGCTTTTCCGCGCGAAACACGGCTCCCGGCGTTTCGATCTCCACCGGACCGCCGAAGTACACAGTGTCCGAGCGGTCCCGCAGGCTTCGCTCGCCAGGAAAGACCTGTCCCAAGGGTATCCGTCCCGGCTTATTGACGATCAATCCAACGATCAGCCGCGGCTCTTGATCGTGCAAAGGAAGCATCAGGACGACCGATTCCTGGAAAAAAGGATTGCGCAACTCGGGACGCGCCACGAGGTAAAGCGGCTTGTCGGTAGCTTCTTGAGCGGAGCTCCCGACAGCGCCGATGGCGCCCCACGCGACCAGTGCGAGTAGGACGAGCGCCAGCGGGAGGACGGCCAGCGGGAGCAGCAGAAGAACCGATTGCGGACGTCCGGAACTCATGCTGATTTCGATATTCGCCTCGGCCGTCCGGCTGCAGACGCCCCGAGCGAAGTATATCCCCGATTGGGCTATGATCTCGGAACGGTACTCAACGCAAAGGCTGCCCGGAAAAGGCTGCAAGACAGGCGTACCGGTGCCAAGGAGGATTCCACGTGAAGAACACGGCGTTCCTATCCCTCGTCGTCGCAGGATTGGCCCTGTTGCCGCTCGCGTCGTTGCACGCTCAGCAGGCGCCGGCCATTTCGGCGACGCAGGCGACCACGACAATCAAGATCATCTCCAGCGCCGGAGCGCGCGCCCTGGTGGACGCCTGTTCGGCCTGGGCCGAGCAGAACAAGCAAGTGGTGGCCATCGCGATTCTGGATTGGGGCGGCAACGTCGTCGAATCCCACGCCATGCAAGGCGCTTCGGCCAACTCCATCGATACCGCCCTGCTGAAGGCGAAATCGGCCCTGCGCTGGCGCCGCCCCACCTCGGAGACCAACCAGCGGGTCCGCAGCGGCGAGAACCTGGCGCCCACGTTTATGCGCGACTTCCCGCAACCCGGGGCGCTTCCCATCATGGTCGACGGCCAGATTGTGGGGGCCATGGGCGTCTCCGGAGCCGACGGCGAGAAGTGCGCCCAAGCAGCCATCGACGCGGTGTTTAAGGGACCCGCGGCCTCGTCTTCGCGATAGAGCGCGCACCGCGAGCGGCGCTCGCTTTCCTCGCCAGCGGGCGCGCCTCCAGCGGAACTGCGCTAGGAGAACCAAATGGATGCGCCCGCGAAAACACGGCACCAACCCGAGGTTAGCGACTATCTGGCGGCGGAGCGAACGCTCCTGGCCTGGATTCGCACCGGGCTGGCTCTCATGGGATTTGGCTTCGTTGTGGCTCGCTTTGGACTTTTCCTGCAACAACTTCAAATCTTGCAGCACGCACCCGCAATCCAGCCATACGGGCTATCGCTGTGGTTCGGAACCGCGCTCATCGGGGCCGGCGTGCTGGTGAATCTCTTGTCCGGGTGGAGTCACGTCCAGCTCGTCCGTACCTTTAATCGGCAGCAAGGGCATCAACCGTATTCAACGGCGCTGGCCGTCTTCACCTGCTTGTTTCTGGCGCTGGTCGGACTGGCGATGGCCATCTATCTCATCACCGTACGCGGTTCCGCGAATACTCAATTTCAAAATAGTAAGGAGGCCTCCATGGCACAGGCAGCGCCGGCAAGCGGAAGAGGAATGATCGACACGGCCAGCAATCACTCCGTGGACGAAACCGTGGAGAAGCTCAAAGCGATCCTTCAGGCCAAGGGAGTCACCCTATTTGCATTGGTCGACCACAGCGGCGAAGCGGAAAACGTCGGAATGAAAATGCGGCCCACCAAGCTGCTGATCTTTGGCAGCCCCAAGGCCGGTACGCCTCTCATGCAGGCCGCCCCCAGCGTGGCCATCGACCTGCCTCTGAAGCTTCTCGTATGGGAGGACGCACAACAAAAAGTGTGGATTTCGTACAACAGCCCAGAATACCTGAAGGAGCGGCATGGGCTTCCGCAAGATTTGCTCCAGAATATCGCGGTCGCGGGAGCGTTGGCGGCGAAAGCCGCCGAATAGCGCCGATGCGTCCTCAATGCTCAGAATGAAGTCCGCATAGTTTCGGCGTCACAGCCGGAGCTACTTCGTAGCGGCATCGCGCTGTTCGGCTGCCCGCTCCAGCCCCTGGATATCGATCTTGGTCATCTGCAGCATGGCTCGCATCACCCTCGCGGATTTTTGAGCGTCCTTATCGCCCAGCAACCGGCCCAAGGCGGTGGGGATGATCTGCCACGACAATCCGAACTTGTCCGTCAGCCAGCCGCACTGCTGCGTCTTTCCTCCCTCGGAAAGGCGCGCCCATAAATCGTCCACCTCCTCTTGCGATTCGCAATTGACGAAGAAGGAGACCGCCGGCGTGAACTGGAGCTGCGGACCGCCGTTCAGCGCGATGAAATCTTCTCCTTCCAGCTGAAATCCCACGGACATGGCCGACCCTTTTGGTCCCGGCCCGCCCTCTCCATAGCGACGGACAGCGACGACCTTGGACTTCTTGAAGATGGAAGCATAGAAATTCGCGGCCTCTTCGGCCTGGCCGTTGAACCATAAGAAGGGTGTAATCTTCTGCATACATTTTCTCCCTGTTATTAGACCTAAGAATGTCGCTTAAAGAGATTATGTCGCACGTGAGAGCAGGCCGTCACTGGGCTACAGGAAGAATCAGGTGAGAAGCGGGATAGATGCGTTGCGTGGCCTTCGCGAAATCGGCCGGCGATGCGGTCATGATGCTGGGCACGAATTTCTGCGGGTTGCGGTCGTAGAGCGGGAACCAGGTGCTTTGCACCTGGACCTCGATGCGATGGCCCTTGAGGAATGTGTGATCGGCGGCATGAAGGCTGAAGCGATATTCGAGGGTAGCGTTAGCGGGAATCGCTTCGGGACGCTCGAAGCTCTGGCGATAGCGGCCGCGAAAAATCTCCGCATTGATAATCAACTGATAGCCGGCCATGTTCGGCTGAGTACTGGTTAAAGCGGGCGCGGCCGCAGCGGCGGGATCGGGATATTCGTCGATCAGCTTTACCACCCAATCGGAGTCCGTGCCGGACGTGGAGGCAAAGAGATCGGCAATCACATCGCCCGCAACGGTCACGTCGCTTTCCAGTGGCGGAGTGGTCCAGGTGGCGACGTCGGGGCGCCCTGAAACGAAGCGCTGATCCTCCGCCAACCATGTGTACCACTGCGAACCTGGGGCATAGGTGGCCTGAATCGGCCGATGGCGGTACGGCACGGGATTGGCGGGATCGGAGGTATATTGGCGATAGTTCGACTGGCCTGAGTTAGTCTCCCCCGAGTTAGTCGCAGAAGTGTTCGTCGGGTCCGATGAAGAAAAAACCAGCGAGCCATCGGCGGAGAGATAAAGATTCTGCGACTTGCTTTCCGTGGGCGGCCAATGCGTATATTCGCGCCAGCGGTTCGCGCCGCTCTCGAACGCAGCGGCGCCCTTCAAATTGAATCCAGGTTCGTCCTTGAGGTAGTAGGCGAAAAACGGCGCCTCGTAACGCTCGCGAAACTCGTCCGTCGTTGGTTCGCCAAATTCAATCGCGCCGAGACGGCGCGTCGTGGCGCCCCACTGGCCGTGGTTCCAGGGACCGATCACGAGGAAATTCTGGTGATGGGAATCGTGCGGCTCGATCTTTGAATAGGCCTCCTGCGGGCCATACATGTCCTCCTGGTCCCAGAACCCGCCCACGAAAAGCGCCGGGACGCCGACCTGGTCGAAGTGCCACTCCACGCCGCGGCTGCGCCAGAAGTCGTCGTAGGCGGGATGCTTGAGGAAGGCGGCAGCCGTCGGAAGCCGGTCCAGGCCGCCCTGCTTTGCGGCAGCTGCGAAGGAGCCCAAGCGAAGGAAGAGGTCGTACCCATCCTCGTCGAGCTTGGAGAAAGCGTTCTCCTTGGAGCTTTCCATCCCCAGCGTGTAGTCGTAACCGTAACTTTGCCGGAAAGCGCCGTTGTGGAAGAAATCGTCGCCCATCCAGACGTCGATCATGGGCGCCTGCGGAGAGATTGCCTTTACCGCGGGATGCGGATCGATGCCCGCAGCCACGGCCAGAAATCCCGGATACGAGACACCGAACACTCCCACCCGGCCGTTGTTGTTGGGAACATTTTTCAGCAGCCACGCGACCGTGTCGTAGGCGTCGGTACTCTCGTCGACGAGTTTGGGATCCCGATGATCGGCCATCGGGCGCATCATCGCGAATGTGCCCTCCGACTTGTAGCGCCCTCGAATGTCCTCGAAGACAAAGATGTAGCCGTTCGCGGCCAGTTCGGGCTGTTGAGAATTGATGGACTCGGGTGTGTTGCCGTCCACGCCGTAGGGCGTGCGCACCATAAGAAAAGGAAGCGGCGCCGTGGAGCCCTTGGGGCGCAGTATGGCGGCGTGGAGCTTGACGCCATCGCGCATGGGAATCATCGCATCCTGGCGCGTGTACGCGAGCTTGCGGAAGGCAAGCGGTTGCCCGCTGATTTTGCGGGCATGGCGGGTGCCGTTCTCGGCGACGCGATTGAAGCCGGCGATATTTCCTTCCGGGGAGCGGATGAACTTCAAGGTGACGGAAAGGTTGAGCGGCGAGAAGCTATCTTCGGATTGCGGGACGAGTTCAACGCGCGCGCTGCGCTGCGATTCCATGAACAGCCGCGAGCCGTCGGTGGAAACCGACCAGATGAGATCGGGGTCGTCGTCGTATTCATACTGCCCCGCGAAAGCGGTAAGCCGATCCGAGGAAACCTGGAACTCTTGCGGCTGCGGCTTGGCCTGAGAAACAGGAAACGCGAGCACGGCCAAAAAGAAAAGCGCACAAAGACAGCGATGCGGGAGAGCCTTCACGTGGAGTAACCCGAGTTTCCGATTGGCGACCCTGGACTCAGTGAATCGTATCCTCCTGCCCCGCTGCGCACAAGAGAGGTCTGCCGGTGCGATAGATTTTGACACGTGAAGCTGGCGCCTGAGCCCATTCCGGCCCAGGCGCCAGCTCCGCTGTTACCACCCCACCGGTCGCGCGCAAGCCCCCGGGTTCGCTCCGCACCAGTTCGCTTCGTCCAACAGCACCTGGCCTTGAATGATGATCCACCACGCCTGCAGATCGTTGATCTCTCGACCGTGGAACTCCGCGTCTTCGAGCATCGACTTGATCTGTGCCGTCAACGCGTCGCGCTGAACGGTCCAAGACGCAATCTTATTCTCCAGGCTGGCATAGACCGCGTCCCCCGTTGAATCGCTTTCGAGTGCATAGGTCGAGACCTTCAGCGTATTTTCCGCGAGTTCGCCGAAGGGCGCGTCGATCTGTTTATAGATCTGCCCGAGGCCAAGCAGTGTGTCGGAATGTCCGTTCAGGCTCTTCGGCAGGATGTTGTTGTCCATGAGTTCCAGGATCACCCGGCCGTCGTGCTCGTAATCGTCTTTAAGACCGGTGAGGAACATCATGGTTGGCCGCACGTCCACGTGGTCGGTGAAGAAATCGCTCGGCTGCGTGACGCCCAGGTTCTTTACGCCCGGCCCCACGATGCCAATGAACGTTCGCGCGATCTCCGGTTGAATATCGCCGTGATTCCACGCGAATCCGGTGCCGACGGAAGCAGCGGCGCTCGGATTGGTCGTGGACGTCTCGAAGAAGAAATTCGGATTGCCGAATAAAGTAAAGGTCGGCTCGCGGTTGGGATCCGCCACGGTATTCATGTGGATCAGCTTCTGCGCCGCAGGGTCCACCAGCGCTCCCTGAAGGTCCGCTCCCAAGCCGTTGCCGATCAGGCTCTCCGGCAAACCGGTATGCGGATTCACCACACTCGCGTTGGCCATGGTCCTCTCCAATTGACGCGCGGAGGAATCGCTCGGCAGGGGCTGTCCGTTGACGTAGGTGGTAGCGGAATCATCGAAATGAATCGCAAACGGGGTCGTATCGCCGGCATCGGTAACTACGTTGTTGAGGAAGAGATCCAGCTCGCCGACGCCAGGCGCTCCGGTTATAGGATTGGCTGGATAGGTGCACGGCACATCCGGCGTGACCGTGCCGCCGTTACCGATTTTCGCCCCATCGCAGTTCGCTGGGCTCGGCGCGCCGCCCACGAAATGGTCGCCTTCGTCCGGCGTAAAGATAAACAACGTGTTGTCTTTCGTAATGCCTTCCTTCGCCAGATTCGCAAAGAATGTACCGAAGGCGGCGTTGTAATCGCTGAGCTGCTTCACGTAGGGCGCCTCACCGGGGCCAAAAGTACCTTCGGCGCTAAGCGCTTTCCCTTCCTGATTGTCGTGAGCGTCGGCGATATAGGCGTAAACCACCGGGATGCCCTTCTTCAGCATGGTCTCAATCACGGAGAGAGTCTGTGCGGGGGTCGGGTCGAAATTCAATTGACTGAATCCGGTAAGGGGAACTCCTTTGTAATCCGGAATTCCCGAGGGGAAACCTAGCGCAGGATTTATGTACTTCAGCCCAAACAGAGCCTGGTATCCGGAGTAGCCGCCCGGTTCATCCGGCAGCAAATCGGCCACGGCGTTAGGATTTGACTTGCAGATGGCGTCGTTCAGTGCGCAGTGAATCGCCACGCCGATAAAGTCATTCGTCTGATTGCTGCCGCTTTCCGTCGCTTGCGGAGAGCCGCTGCCGAATACCTTGGCCACATCGAAGGGCTCCCGTTCCAAAACGATGTTGGCGGTGGAGAAGGCGCCCACGGTGCATCCGGCCCGAGTGAACGGCACCCAGGGCGCAGGCACGTTGTGGCCGTCGGGGGTGGTAAGCGCGAACGTGTTGTCGTCTGTGGTTGACAAAATATCCGACACCCTGTCGGTCCAATAGAAGAACGAAGAGGGGAACAGTCCGACTTCCCCGGCTGTACTGGGCGCGAACACGCCAAAGCTGTTGCCAATGAAGATCCCGTGGTGATCGGAGTAGAGCCCGATCTCAGTTGTCAGGATGTCATTGGCCGTGTGCGAAATGAGCACCGTGTGGTCGCCCGCGTCCATCGTGCCGTTCTGCTCGATGAAATTGAGCAGGTTCGGCATCTGTTCCAGATCGGATGGAACGTTTGGATTATCGCAAGTGAAGTGAACGTTATCGAACTCCACGTAGACGACGTGCTTGAGCTTTCCCGAAGGCGAATTCAGTTGGCATTGTGCGTTAGCCGACGCCACCACGCCGAGAGCCAGTAGCGCATAGCCGAGTGCGCACACCAGCGCGCGAGGAACCACCCCTTCTCGATGCATCTCCAGTCCTCCTTGGTCGTTGACTGCGGATGCATGTAATACCCGGCTTTGATGACGCTGCGGAAAACGGAGAGTTAAAGTTTGGAGTCGCCCTCAGTAACGGAAGGTTTAAGCTAACGTCTGGCCAAACTCGACAAACCACCTTGGATAACAGGAAGCTGGTTCTTGAGACTGCGCGCCAAGAGGTTGAAAACAAAAGCGACAAATAGCAGCGGTAAGATTACGACCATCCGCCGGCGAACGACCAATTCTCCTCGGTGATTTTGGTGGGTCTGACGGTGACAACCAAACTAACGCGCACGTCCTCCGTATCCGTTCGCGGCTCCAATAGTCTCTCCGTTCCTATTTCAAAACCCGTCACCAGCGAACGATGTTCCAGCAAGCAATAGAACGGAGTCTCTTCGGTGCCCGGAGTCAAACCCCTGAGCTGATCGCCATCCGCCGGAACACTCAAGCTATCGAAGAGCGTCTTTAACCTGCTATCGATGCCGTCCGAGTGACCTAGGTCCTCCTCTCCCATCCGGGCCATTTTGATCTCGAGGTTACAGACCAGGTTAAACTCTCGCGATACGAAGGGAATGAACCGAAAACCGCTCTTCGTAAATGTGGTGGCAGCATCGTCCAATCTTCGCTGCTCGGGATTGTCCAAGCTAGGCAGCTGCGCGAGATTCTGAAGGGCGCGTTCGGAATCCAATTGCTGCTTGAGTTGGGGCAGCAGCGCCTGGCGAACGCGATGTTTGGCGGCAGCGCCGCCATTCGGCGGCAACTGCCCGGAAAACGTGAGCACAAATCTCATTGCAGAGCCTCCCTTGGACCGGACAACGAATCATCTGACGAAAATTGCTTTCTCGGTTCAACCTCACCGTTGGCCACCAGTTCTTGCACGATGGTTGAGTTCCGCGACCGAAAGCATTCTGGCATTCCTGGGGAAGAGTACGGAAACGGATAGTTTGGATTGCACGCAACGGTTTCTTCGATAGGGACAGATCGTTGTTTGCAGCCCGCGTGTGGCAAATTTCGGACCTGATCGCGTCTTAATGCCTTGTTCCTCACGACTTTTTAATGCACCCGCTTGTACATTGCGGGCCACGCATTCCCGGGCGGCTCGCGAAATTCGCAAGCGCAGGGAATGCGAATTGCGGCGTCAAAGGCGAGGAAATCGGAATGAAATCCGTCTCGAATCTCAGCACGAAAGTTGTGAGGGCTATGCTAATTCTCGGTCTAGTGTGTGCGCTCGCGCCAGCCACTCGAGCGCAAGACCAGTCCCAGCCGGCGCCTGCCCCCAACCCGGAAGCGGCGGGCACCAGCACGGACCTTTTCATTATGCTGGGGTCCGATTTCGACCGTCCGGGCTGGACTACCAAAGCGAACTACAATATCGGAATCGGCCATACCTTCGGCTTCTTGAAGAAGGACCCCATCGGAGACGAGCTCACCTTTGCGTACACTTACGAGGATGCCGGCTCCGGCTTTTGGCATTCCAACTTTGGGTCGGACACCGAGGCGTTGGGCGTCATGAAAAACTTCGGTATCCCGAAGACGAAACGGGTCACGGGCTATACCTGGGTTCAATTGGGCATCTCCAGCTTTACCGGGCTCCCGCAAGTGCAGAACCACTTCTACGACGGCGAGTCCCTCGGCGCTGTCATCCACTTCAACGATCACAGCTCCATCTGGATTCAAGAGACGTTCAACAAAATCCTCACCGTTCCCTGGTATACGACCACAAGCATCGGATACACCCGGAGCTGGTAGGCCACGATGAAGCAGACCTTACTCTATTTGGCTATGGCTCTCATTCTCTTGGCGGCGATTTCCAGCGTCGCGCTGCTGGCAAGCGACTCCAAAATATTGGAAGTGCCGGGCCGGCGCGCCGCCGTGATTTCCGCCCTGCCTCTATTGGCGGTGGGCTTTTCGTTCTTGATTCTTCAGCCCATTCTCCGTCCGAGATGGGCTGAGTTGTTCAAGAACTTGCTGCTCGCCGCCACGTTCCTGCTGTGAGGAACCGTACAATTGATGACCCGGAATCTCGCGTCCAAGACGCTCGGCGACATGGTGATCGCGCTCTACGTCACCGATCTGACTTGGACCATCCTGGCCAAAGTGCACGTGATGGGGAAAACGGTTGATTAAGTCTATCGAGCGCCGAGCAACGCCGGCCAGCGGAAATCTGGAGCTGGATCCCGCATTTTGCTGGCAAGCCGTGTACAGCCGCGACCAGCGCTTCGATGGGCGCTTCTTTGCGGGAATAACGACTACGGGTGTGTATTGCCGATCGATCTGCCCGGTCTCTTTTGGGGCTCCTCACAACGTCCGCTGGTTCCAATCCGCCGCGGCCGCCGAGGCGGCTGGATTCCGCCCTTGCAAGCGCTGCCGCCCCGATACCTCGCCGGGCAGCTCGGCATGGTTTGGCACCTGGGCGGTGGTCTCTCACGCGCTCAAGCTGATCTCGCAAGGCGCCCTGAATCAGGGCAACCTGGAGCAACTGGCGGAGCGCGTGGGAATCGGCTCGCGGCACCTGCGGCGGCTGTTCCATCGGCATCTGGGGGCCTCGCCGCTGGCGATTGCGCGATCGCATCGAGTTCAAGTCGCTCGAAGCCTCATCGTCGAAACGGATCTCCCCGTCAGGCAAATTGCCTCCTGCACAGGGTTCGCGAGCATCCGGCAATTCAACCATTCCGTGAAGACCACATTCGGAGACTCTCCCCGTAGCCTTCGGCGGCTGCGCAGGGCTTCGCAGCCGGGCGACCCCCGAGCGGGAATCGTCGTTCATCTCCCTTATCGCGCGCCCTTCGATTGGCCCTGCTTAATTCGGTTTCTCGGCTCGAGACTCACTCCGGGCGTGGAAGCGGTCGAAGGCGGATGCTATCGCCGAACGATCGAGGTCGCCGGCGTTATTGGCGCGATCGAAGTGTCGGATGAACCGAGCGAGAGCCGGCTGGCCATGCGCGTGATTTTGCCCAGATACGACCGCTTGATGGAGGTCGTGCAGCGCGCCACGCGCTTATTCGATCTGGGCGCCGACGCGCTTCACATCGAGCGGCACCTCAGTCGGGAGGCAACACTTGCGGGCATGGTCGCGGAACGGCCCGGCCTGAGAGTACCCGGAGTGTGGGACGGATTCGAGCTCGCCGTGCGGGCTGTGCTCGGTCAGCGGCTTACGGTTGTGGACCCGCCGGCGCTCGTGGAGCGCCTGGTGCAAGCATTCGGGGAACCCGCCGACGTGCCTGCTCCTGGACTTTCGCGTTTGTTTCCGAAGCCCGGCATTCTCGCCGAGGCCGATCTCGCGGATTTGGTTATCCCGAGCCAGCAGGCAGAGATGATCGCTTCCCTTGCGCGCGCCGTTCTTGCTCGCAAGGTCACATTTGACGGGTATAGAGGGTTGCAGGGCATTCTCGCGGAGCTGCGTCTCGTTTCCAACTTGGACGAAAACGTCATGTCCTATATCGCCATGAGAAGCGTTGGAGAACCGGATGTTTTTCCCCAGGCGGACATTGGACTCCGTCGGGCGTTGGGCGCGGGTCGAAGAGTTGCCTCGCCGACGGAAGTGTTGCGCAGCTTCGAAAAGTTTAGGCCGTGGCGCGCTTACGCCGCCATGCACCTGTGGGCAGCGGCGGAGCAAGCTGAAAGACGCATTCGCACCGCCCCGAAGTTCCTGCGCGAGCCCTCGGCGAATCGATTCGCGCCCGCCACTCGCAGCCGTATATCGAAGTGAAGAGGGCGATTCCCTTCCCCGCATAACGTCCCCCAAAACATGCCCGAGGCTCGCGGGAGTGATCCAGGATGCGCCACAGGTGTGACGGCCGACACTGACTCCGGCGCCGTTTGGGAGCCCAATATGTTTGAGAGTTCGATAAAGCGGTTTGCGGAAGGTATCGGATCCTTGAGGCAAAGGGGAAAAAGGAGGATACCGTGAGGACCGAAAAAGAGACCACGCGGGTGAGTTCCTTCCTGAGGTCCGCGCCTGCTCTGATCCTCTCCGGCATCATGATTTCCGGCGCACTGATGGCGGCGGCAACCTGGGCGGGCAGCATCGCCGTCAACAAACAGACTGCCGTTACGCTGACCGGAACGGTGAGCGATTCGCTTTGCGGCAACGATCACGGGATCAAAGCAAAGGGCGACGCTGAATGTACGCGCCTGTGCGTGCAGTTGGGCGCCGATTACGCGTTGGTGGTGGGCAACAAGCTCTATGTTTTGCAGGGCCATCCAGCCGATCTGGAGCGGTTTGCCGGAAAGCAGGTGAGAGTCAAGGGCCGGGCGGAAACGCGAGATACGGTGCTGGTGGACCAGGTAAGCGTTTGGTATTCCGAAGCGGCGGCAGCGGTGAAGTAGCCGATTCGCTGTAGGAGGGACGTTATGGTACACGCAGATTATCTATTTGCTGCATTGCTCGCTGCGTTTTTGTACTTCGTGATTCATACGATGATGAATTGGCCCGGTAGCCACTCATTTCGACACTGAGCGGCGCGGAGGTCATAAGCCAGGCCGGCGAGGTTGAAGCAAGTTCAAGCGGCGTTCGGCCGCCTCGCTCTAAGAGGAACCCCGCCGGCCGCAATTCCCAAGAAATGTCGTAGGGAGTTTACTTCTCCGGGAGAGGTTCGAAGAGCAGCCGCGAATCTACGATGCCGATCTCCACGCGTCGATTGGCGGCACGCCCTTGGGCGCTATCGTCTTTCACGCGCGGGTCGGATTGGCCAAAGCCTTTGGTGGTGATCAGCCCGGGATTGATTCCCGCCTGGACCAGGGAATCGCGGACAGCTTGGGCCCGGCGGCTGGAGAGCTTTAGGTTGTAGTTCTGCGTGCCCACGTCATCGGTGTATCCGTAAACGTAGATGGAATATCCTTTGAGCGTCATCAGCACGCCCGCGATGCGATTCAAGATGTCGCGGTATTGCGGCTCGATATTGGCCTTGTCGAAATCGAAGCGGATCGATTTCTCGCCCAAGGTCATCACCAGTCCCAGTGTGGTGCGATGGGTTTCGGCAATCTGCCCCAGCACCTGTTGCAACTGCTGAAGCTCCTCTTCGCGCTGCTTGCGATACTCCTCGGCTTTCTGCTCGGCTTGATCGGCCTGCAGTTGCGCGGCAGCCGCGGCATTGAGGGCCGATTGCGCCTGCGCCGCGGCGTTGGCCTCGGACTGTTTCGCTTCATCGCGCTGCTGGGCGGCCTCTTGGGCGTTCGCGGCGGCTTGCGAGGCCTGCTGAGCCAGGGCTTGCGATTGCTGCTCCGCGCCTTCCATGCGGCGGCTAAGCTGTTCGCTCTGGCCGCCGAGTTGGGCCATCTGCCGGTTGAGTCTTCCGAGCGACCTCACGAGCCAGATCCCCAGAATCAAGACCAGCGCCAGCGCAATCGCCCCGAGTACCAGGCCCGCTTTTCCTGGGGTCGCGGCGGGCGGGTTGGGGCGTTCTTCTCTCGGATTCGACGGCGCGGTGGAAGGGTCCATTCGTTCCCTACAGGGCAGTTCCCTATTTTCAAATCGCCTAGTTCAAATCGCCTATTGGGCATTTTATACCCGAACGCGGCGGCGCTCTTCCGCCCGACAATGGATGTGTTAGCTTTAATCTATTAGAATGAAATCACGCGGAACGGGTAGAAGCTCCCACAGGGTCAGCTCGGGAAGAGGCTACTTCCTGCCGGGATGACAGGTGATCGGGTTATCGGCATCTGAAATTAACGAGCCCGCCTGACAGAGAAGCGAATCACAAGTAAGGCTATAAACATTACCGGACGAGTTTCCGGACAGTACGGGAGGAACTGATGGCAACCGGAACCATAATTTATAAGTGCTCCTGCGGCAAATATCACCCCTGGAGCTTCGACGGCGACTGCAGAGACGACGAGAACCGTTACAATTCGCCGGAGGAGTACGCTGAGGAGAACGATCTCGATCCTGACGACATCGAAGTGCGCGCGATCGACGCCGAAGAGGGCGAAACCGACGACGGCGACGATGATGACGACGATGACGATGACGATGGTGATGACGAAGACGATGATGACGACGAGGAGGACGACAACCTGGCGGGCGAGGACGATGAAGAAGAGTGACGTGAACGGGAAAGACTGCCTTCACCGTCTAGAATCTGCCGCGCGCTTGCTCCCAAGTCCAATCCTCCAGGGCTGGTTCTTACCGCACTCCATTACCGTAGCTCCATCGAGTTAGCGCGAACCGACTCTATGCGCTGGTGCAGGTTGAAGTTGCCACCCAACAATTTTGCGCACCGCAGTTTTAGCCACCGCCCGGAAATTTGTCGTAGAGTAATTTTGGTTGCTCCTTCCCTCCGCCGCCGTATGGTCCAAACCCGGCCCAAGATTGAGGCTGGGACAGGCTCGCCTGCCGCCTTCCCCGGCATTTTGAACGGGCATCGTTTGTTCCGGGAAAAGGAAAACCCAGAGGCCTGGCCCTCGCGATATTTGTTCGCCGGAAACTGTCCGCTAGGAGACATACATATTCTCCCCGATTGTGTCTATAATGACGGCCCTTCAGAAATGAGGTTCAGGTTACCCGTGGAGACCAACAACCAAACGCCCGCAGACGAAAAGGTCGCTCAGCTTTTACGAGAGGCCGCCCTGGAAACCGACAGCGACAAATTGTTAGCGCTGTACCGCAAGATCGCGAAGTTGGATGAAGAGAAGTTGAATGAACAGAAGTCGAATGAAGAGAAGTCAAGAGGAAGTTGAACCGAGAGAGCGATACCCCTTCCCGAGGCAACGCTAACCAATAATTGCAAGCGCAGCCTAGCAGCGCCGCTTAGTGGCCGAAGGCGACCAGCGCCGCAAGGCCTGCCACCGTCCCGGTGTGGCCGCTGGCGATGAAGTTCACTTGGGCTCCCTGTGGCTGCACCTCTTGAGCCAGATGCTGCAGGGAAGCCTCGCCCTGGGTCCGGTCGGTGCTGAAAATCACCGAGGGTCCGGTGATCTGCTGGTTGGAGTTGATTTGCAGCGCGTCGCCGACAAAGAGCACGCCTTCGGTGAGGTACGCGGCGCTGCCTTCGGTATGACCCGGAACGGCGTACGCGGTGACTTGCAGATTCCCTACCATGAAGCTCTCGCCATCGTCGAGCGGATGGGTCACGTTAACCGGCGTCGTATTCTTGCCGCCGAAGAGTTTGAAGAGCGGGCCGTTGTACGGCTCCTGCCCTGCCGCGATGGGTACTTCCCGCTTCAGCGCATAGATCGTGGCTTTGGGAAAGAGCGCGATGGCGGCGATGTGATCGCTATGCGAGTGCGTGAGCAAGATGGCCGTGACGGCCTCGGGACCGGCGTGCCGCGCCTGCAAATCCTGGATCAGCGCGGCGCCCTTGGCGTCCGCGCCGGCGTCGATCAGCGCGAATTGCCCATTCCCCGCGTCGAGGACATAGGCCGTCGAATAGCCGGCCTGCACCCGATCGATTCCCGCTCCCAGCGAAGGTCCCGCCGTCGCTCCCTGCAGCCCGCCAAATAGAGCGAAAGCCGTGATTGCAATCACGAGGACAATGATTCCCAGCACGATGCCGGCGATCTTGAGTACTTTCATGGCGTGCACCTCTGTGTGCGGTTCGACAGCGTACTCCCATTCGACCCCCGCGCCAAGCCCCGCTTCGCGGTAAACGCCTCTTCGCCCCCGCGCCGTATCCGAAGGGAACGAATCGCGCAGTGCGATGGAGGCGCGGAAGGGATCCATAAGATCGAGAAACGCGTTCCTGTTGACTCTTGTGCGTACCGGCCTGGCCGCGCTGGCCAGTTCGCTGTAACTCTGCGAGAGAATAATCGTGCGAGCACTATCGCCCAGGTGGAAGGCTGGGATGGCCGAATACAATTTTCAGTTGCGAGGCTGGCACGCCCTGGTCGCGATCGCCGCCGTGCTTGGTTTCTTTGGAGTTCAGACCTATATGCGAATCCGCACGGTGGAGAACGGCATGCGCGATGCCGTGCGCGAAAGGCTCGTTAATGAGTATTCCGGTCGTGGACCGAAGGATCTCGCGCGGCTTGCGGCAGAGGCTCGCGATGGCTCGCCCGTCGAATCCGTGCCTGACGTGGTTCAGCGCGATGTGGAGTTTACGTCAATCGCGGCGCTCGGCAGGATGGGTGCGCCTGCGATTTTCGTGCGAGCCGAAGTCAAAGTCGACGGAGGTCCGCCGCCTGACGGCCGATCGGTGCGCTATTTCCGCGTGACGCGTAAGTTCACCGAAGACGGCTGGATGGTGGTTGGCGAAAGTAATGCGTACTTCTATTACAGCGAACTCGCCCCCTGACGCGCGGCCGCCGGGGTTAGCCCGCCAGGCACACACTTTCCGCCTCGGCCACCGCTCATCCAAGGTCAGCTGTGGCTTCGCGCGTAAAACAATAGCGCGAAGAAGATGATGGCGGGAATCAGCGCCAGAATCGCATAAGGCAAGATCTTCGTAGCCCACGGGAGCGCGGACCTTGGCTGCTTCCGCGGCCGGGTCACCTCGCGGCTTTGGACCTCGTCCTGGTGTTCGAGGTCATACGCAAGCTCCCGAGCGCTGGCATAGCGGTCCTGCGGATCGCGTTCCAAGGCCCGGAGGACAATCTGCTCGAGCGCGGTCGAAATTTCCGGATTAAGCTCTCGCGGCGGAGCAGGATCGCTCACCAGCCGGTTATTCATGATGACCAGAGGAGTGTTCCCGGTAAACGGCACTTGCCCGGTGAGCATTTCATAGAGCATGACCCCTATGGCGTAGACGTCGCTCCGGGCATCGCCGCGCTTGCCTTTCACTTGCTCCGGAGAGATGTAATCCGGCGTCCCCATCACCTGGGAAAACTTTCCGAACGTCAATCGGCGCGCTCCACACTGCCCCGCGATTCCAAAGTCGATCAGCTTGGTCTCATCGCCGCTACCCACCACGATGTTCTCCGGCTTCAGATCGCGATGCACGATTCCCTGGGAGTGAATGTAATCGAGCGAATTGCACACGTTCACCGCGATCCGCACCGCCTGCTCCGCCGGGAGCTTTCCTTGTTCGTGCAGGAGTTCGCGCAACATGGTTCCTTCCGCCCATTCCGTCACCATGTACACGCGGCTGCGGTCCTCGTCATCGATCACCCGCGGTATGCCGGGGTGGTCCAGCTTCTTGCCGATCTCCTGTTCGCGCTGGAAGCGGCTAAAAAAGACTACGTCGCTTTCAACCTCGAGGTGCGGGACTTTAATGGCAACTTGGCGGCCGGTTCGCGAATCGGTGCCGCGCAGGATCAACGCGGTCGTGGTTCGGGCGACCACGCCTTCGATGAGGTAATGGTCAAGTAGCGCGCCAGGGCGGGCGAAGGCCGGGTCTGTTGCGTGGATCGCAGCCACCGCCGGCACGCCGCTGCCGTTGGTTTTCGTCTCGCGGTCCACGGCGCTGTTCGCCTCGCATTCCACGATCGTGCGAGGCCCGCCGGCTGACCAGGACCGCATATCTTCCGAATCGATGGACATAACGCTTCTCTGAGGGAATGTTTAGCCCGCGGGCGCTCAAAAAGGCATAAACGATTTGTAAGGGATTTGTGAGCATTTCCATCTTCTAACGATCCGAGCAGGAACGGATTCCGGGAGGAAAAGTCGTTGCGCTTACTGGGGCGAGTTACTGCTGCGAGTTACTGCTGGTCAAAGGGCACGTCCACGGAAAACTGCGTGCGAACCGGCATGCCTCCCGCGCGCGGCGTGGTCGTTTTCCACTTCAAAGCCGCCTGAATCGCGGCGTCTGTAAATCCAAAGGGATCGGAGGGCACCCGCGACCGCGCCGCGATGACGGACCCTCGCTGGTCGACCGTCACCGAGAGCAGAGCCACGCCGTTGCCCAAACCAGCCTGGCGGGCCTGCGCTGGAAACTCCGGCCAGGAGAACTGAACCCACTGCGGATTGGGCGGATCGAGCTCCCCGCAAGCCGCGAAGAAGGCCGCCTGAGCGTCGCTTCCCAAGTCGCTACCCGGAGGGGGCGCATCGGCACCGCATCCGATCTCCGGCCAGCGCGTAACGCTGCGCAGGGCCTTGGGGATCGCCGAGGAGACATATCCCGCCGCGTCCTTGGCTCGGGCACCGGCTCCCTGCGCGATGCGCTGAAATTCCGGCAAGACATGCGATCTCAATGCCGCGGCATCCTTGGCCGCGACGGCTCGATTGAACTCGGCCACGGCGGCCTGGAATTGCGCCTCGGGTGTCAGTCTCTCGGCGGCTGAAGGCGCGCTCCCGGGCGCGTTCCCCAACGACCCGGTCTTTAATGAAACAGACTGCGATGAAGCGGCCGGAGACGAAGCGGCCTGTGCCGGCTTCGACGCCGACGTCACCGCATCGGATGCCGCCGAAACTGGCGCGCTCCCGGAGGAATGAAGCCGAAGGCGGCTCGCTTCCAGACCGATGGTCACGATGGCCAATGCGGCCGCGAAGATGGCGATTCCCCGCTGCCATGATCCCCCCGCCCACTCGGGCATCGGCCACGCCCGGTTCGCTGAACTCGGACTCGCGCTCGGTATCGCTGGCGCCGGCGGCGCCGCAAATTCCGGGGCGCGGACGGCCGGAATGATCGCTTGGGGCGCAATGGCCATGCCGCTCGGTCTCGCGCCTCTGGCAGGCAACTCCCTCGGCTCCAACTTCTGCGCGGATTGCGAAAGCTGCGGTCTTCTCCCGCTTGCCTCTTGCATGGCGAACTCGCGCTCCGCGGCTTGCACTCCCGCCGGCGGCGCTGGCTCTCCGCTGGAATTCAGGTGCATCGAAGCCCACGCCGACTTGAGGTCCAGAAGCAGCTGCTCCATGCTCTGGTAGCGGTTGGCTTCATTCTTGGCCAGCGCTCGCCGGGAAATGGTTACCAGTTGGTAGGGGCAGCCGCCGAGCACGTCATTGAGCGCGGCCGGTTCGTCCTGCATGATGCTGCGCATCAGGTCGGCCTGATTTCCTCCCTTAAAGGGCCGCCGGCCGGTGAGCAGTTCGTACAGCACAACGCCCACCGACCAGATATCCGAAAGCCCGTCGGCGCGCTTTCCATGGATTTGCTGCGGCGACATGTAGCCCAGCGTGCCCAGCAACGTCCCCGTGCGGGTGTGGGAGGCATCGGATACCCGCGCGATGCCGAAGTCCACCACCTTGATCACGCCTTCAACCGTGAGAACGATATTCGCCGGCTTGATATCCCGATGAATTACGCCCCGCCGGTGCGCGTATTGAAGAGCGCGGCAGGTCTGCACGAGGTATCCGACCTTTTCCGTCAGAGATAGCGGGGCGCCGCGGGAGATCAGGCTAGCCAGGCTCTCCCCTTCCAGGTACTCCATGGCGATGAAGGGAACTCCGTCCGCTTCGCCCACGTCGTGGATGGTGACGATGTTGGCGTGCTGCAAGGCGCCCGCCGCCTTGGCTTCGCGCCAAAATCGCTCCACCATGCCGGGTTCGTCAGCCACGGACGCCGTAATCGTCTTGAGCGCGACGAGCCGCCCGATCAGCGGGTCGCGGGCTTTGAAGACAACGCCCATGGCGCCGCGCCCTAACTCGTCCAGGATCTCGTATCGACCAAGCTGTTTCACACTGGCACTCCGGCAGCTGCGAACACGTAAATCCATTGTAATTGCTACACAACCAGGTCTCTTTGCCGAACAAGGGAGCTGTGGCCCAGGCGTTACCTGTAGCTGTAACCACGTCAGATCGCCGGCTCCCGGGGACGGTCGCCTCACCGCCGTTATCTCCTGCTGGTTACCTAAGTGGGTATATGTAACTAGAGTACTATTTCGCGTGCCGCGTAAAGGCGAAAAACTGACTGGTATAAGGAAGCCCCGCAAAAGGAAGCCTCGTTTGATTGAACGGCGTCAGATGACCCGCTACGACTTCGGCGCAATCGCTGAAGTGATCGATTTGGACTCGCGAGAAGACATGATTGGAGTGACTCGCGACCTGAGCCTATCCGGCTGTTTCATCCGCGCCAAAGCTCCATTCCAGAAGGGTACCGCGGTCATTGTGCGCATCCGATGCTCGGGAACCGATTTCGCCGCGACCGGCCGGGTGACGGCCAATGTGAACGCGCAAGGTATGGGAATCGAATTTGTCGAGATCCAGCCCAAGGATCAGGCCACGATCGAACAGTGGCTGGACCCCAGGCCTCCTCTTTGCCGCAACGCGCGAAGCCTTCCCGTCACCGTGTTCGGCCAGCTCTCTTCCGGCGATTTCAGCGAAGAGACCGAGACCCGCATAAGCACCTACGACACAGCCTCTCTCCGGCTGGCAGCCGCAGTCTCGCCCGGCCAGGTGGTCCGGCTCCGGAATCGGCTGACGCACGATGAACAAAAGTGCCGGGTCGTCTCCGTAACCCCTGAACCCAAAGTGCCCGAAGCGCCCGAAGTGCATAGCGTGAAGCTGCTCACCATCGAGTTCCTGGGATCGGTGCGGAATTTCTGGAATTTTCGCGACGAAGACCGGCCGGACCGGCGCGGCCAAGCGCGAAACTAGCCGCTGTTCCTGCTTTCCTTCGCAACGCTCCGCGCTGCTCTTCGTTCTGTATTGGTCGGAAATGTTCGGGCTTTGCCTTTACGAGGAAGCCGGAAAAGATATAGGAAGCAGCCCAGGAGACCCCGAAACTGCTTCCTTCGGCTAGTTCATTGGTGCTTTGGATGGCTGAACAGCTCGCTTGGTTTCAACTTGTCGCCAAATCATCGAAACTACTACCTGGCGGCTATCACGTGTAAAAAGGTTTGGAATTGGGCGGAGAATTGCCCGGTCTAGGACCAGCGCAAAAACGGGCCGTCTCCGCGTATCTCATTCGTGGGCCTGACGTTAGCGCGCCGCCGATAAATGGAGGAACGGATGCGCATATTCCCGATCATGGGAATCTCCGTGGTCATGGGAATCAAGCAAACCCTGGTTACTTGGCACTCCGACACCGCACCGACCCAGCCTCTTCAGGCTCGATTGCAACGGAGTAAAACGGGAGGCGTTACAATGACCCACTATCATATTCGTTGGTCTGGGAGCGCACAGCTGGATTGGGAACGCTTCAACACGCCGGCGGAAGCTGAGGCAAGTGCAAAGCAACTGCTGCGTCACGGCGAGACTTACATGATTGAAGAACACGACGGCACCTGTTCGCGGTGCCGGGCGGCCAGGAACCTGAGATCGATGCGCGCCATTTTCAGCCAAGCCGGCGCGTAGAGATCGCGCGAGTCTCTCGAAGACGCGCCGCTCCGAAAAGCAACCACTCCCAAAATATCGAAGACGGGCGCCTGCATCTTCCTGTGTCGCACCCAGGGCCGCTATCGCGAGCGAGCCTTCTTCCAATTCAGCGCCGGCAGTTCCAAATTTCCGGTTCGCTTCAGGTAGGCCCTGGCGTACTCCTCCGCCCGCTCTTTGCCCTCTTCGATATCGTTCACTGCCTCCGAGGGAGCGATCCAGGCGTTGGCCTTGACGTTGTATACGGAGGCCTGCACTCCCATGGCATTGTGTTCGGAAAAGAGTCTGAGGTGTTCATCGCCGATTCTGACCTCGGCCCAAAATCCTTCCTCCAACATTTCGACCTCGCCATCGTCCGCTGGGTGCGTCCCCACAATTCTACCCAACCCCTGGGCGGAATTGTGAATGCCCGAAGAAAAAGTTTATGGAGGAGGCTTATAAGGAATGGACCCCGGCTTGGCAGGCCTTGCTCGACCCGCCTCAGTTCGGTACGCGCTTCCACACGCGAGCCCGCAGCCTCCCCAAGCTACGGTTCAAGGCGTTGCCGCGGTCCAGAAAAGGCAGCACCGGGGAGGATCGCTTTCCGAGCTTGGCGCGGATTCGCGCGATGCGGACATCCGCTCCGCAATACTTCAAGGCCGTATCCAGCGTCTCCACGGCTTCGTTGCGCCGTTCGGCGGAAACGTAGACCTCCGCCAGGTTGACGTAGAGCTGCGCTTCGTTGCGCCGCATGCTGGCGGCCGTTTTGCAAAGCTCCAGCGCCGCGGGCCAATTGCGTTGGGCACGCGCCATAGCCACGCCAAGAAACGATAAGTAATAGGGGTTTTGTTGCTTCAATTCGGTGGCGCGCCGCAGGTATTCGAGCGCTTCCGAGGAGTGTCCATCCCGCAAAAGTGAGATTCCCTGCTTGAATTCGGCCAGACCTGAATTTTCCGCCATGGTCACCCGCCCTTTCGTCTATAGGAAGAACTGAAAACGAATACGTCCCCCATGTGAGGCCAATTTACTGGCTCATTCCTGAGAAATCTACTGATCGAGGGGGCAGTTCAGAGACAGGGAGATCCTCGCTGGCCATCTCCTGACACTCATCCTGCGGCCAGTAGCCAGGCGTGGCACTTCCGATGGGAAAAACCGGGCTAGTCGATGGCCAAAACGATAGAGATAACGGGCGGGCGAATCGGTCGAGCTAGTCGATTGAACGATCGGGCGGGCTAATCGAGCGCTGGCTCGCTTTCGCTCTGTTGCCCCTGGGTGTACCGGTGCGCGCTGTAGCGGAGTATCCAGATCGCCCCGGCCAGCGCCACCACCGTGGCCGCAAGCAGCCCCAGTTCCAGCAGCATGTTGTGAAACTCCTCGGGCTGTTCCACTGCGGTCGAGGTCGCCGTAATCACCAGCATCCGCCGGATTCCGGCGATTACGCCGATAATCAGGAAGGGCTCCGCCTTGAGGGCGTGCGATTTCAGCGTGAGCGCCACTGTGTACACGATCTCCATGGTCATCATCACCAGCAGCACCGTGTTCAGTATGGCGATCGCTCTGTTCTCGATTTCGCCCGTCCCGAGGCGAATGGCCGCGTTGAGGTCGAATACGCTCGAATAGAGGAGCAGCACCGCCACCAACACCAGAGCCACGCCAATCACCACCAGCACCACGCTCTCGGACATCTCCAGCAGGTTCGCGGCCCGCAACGTCCAGGGTTGCTGGTAACCGGCCCCGCCATTCTTGTGATCGCTCATCGTCATTGGAGGATAGGCGAAATCCGTCCCGGCGAACAGATAGCAACCCCGGCATGCGATCCTGAAAGTTACAGGTTCCTTCCTGCCCTTCAAAAGCCCTATTATGAAAGCTCGATCAGCGAAGCCCTCTAGCAAAACTCGTCTGGCCCTGCCTCACGGCGCCATGCGAAACATCGAATTTCCTAGCGGATTGTAATTGTCGAACGGCACCCAACACGGGATTCGCAGCAACGGCATTCGGCACTGCCGGCCCCCGGCACTTCTTCTCATTCTGGCGGTCTTTCTTTTAGTAGCTTCGCCGCCAGGGCACGCCTATTCCATTCTTGCCCACGAAGCCGTCATCGACTCCGCATGGGACCCAATCCGGTCCGTGCTCCTGCAGCGCTTCCCCACCGCCACGCCGGACGAACTGCGCATGGCGCACGCCTACGCGTATGGCGGGTCGCTTATTCAGGACCTCGGTTATTACCCGCACGGGAGCCGCTTCTTCAGCGATTTGACCCACTATGTGCGCAGCGGAGAGTTTATTAAAGCGCTGCTTCGAGAATCCCAGAATATCGACGAGTACGCTTTCGCGCTGGGAGCAATGGCGCATTATGCCGGCGACAATGACGGACATCAGGCGGTGAACCGCGCCGTTCCCTTGCTTTACCCATACCTCGGCAAGAAGTATGGCCCCGTCGTAACCTACGAAGACAATCCCGCCGCGCACTTGAAAACGGAGTTTGGATTCGACGTGCTGGAGGTTGCCAAAGGCCAGTATGCATCGGACGCCTATCGCGATTTTATCGGCTTCGAAGTTGCCACGCCGCTTCTCGAACGCGCCTTCCAGGATACCTATGGCCTCCCCCTGCCATCGATTTTCGGAGATTTGGATAGGGCCGTCGGCTCGTATCGCTACACGGTCCATTCCACCATCCCCAAGGCGGTAAGGATCGCCTGGGAGCTCAAGAAAGATGACATACAGCGAGCCACGCCCGGAATCACGCGGAAGAAGTTCCTCTACAACATGTCTAAAGCCAGCTATCGCAAAAATTGGGGGAAGAATTACCAGGCTCCCGGTAAGGGCACAAAAGTCGTCGCATTTATCATTAAGCTGGTGCCCAAGGTAGGACCGCTGAAGACGCTGAGTTTGCGATTGCCCACTCCCCAAACCGAAGCCATGTTCCGCAGCAGCTTCGATACCGCGCTCGACCAATATCAGCGCCTCCTGAACGACCAGCGCGCCGGGCAACTCCATCTCGTTGATCGCAACTTCGATACCGGCGCGCTCACCAAACCGGGCGCCTACTTTATGGCGGACCGCGCCTACGCACGCCTGGTTGACGATCTGGCCAAAAATCGCTTCGTAAACGTTTCGCCCAGCCTGCGAGCCGATATTCTCGCTTACTACCGCGATCCCGCCGCGCCGGTCGCCACCAAGAGAGACGCCAAGGCCTGGAATCGTTTGAGCGAGGAGCTGGCCGAACTGAAGTCCGCCGGGCCCTCCCAAGCCGGAAGCGCCTTCCTGCCGGCATCGGATCCGGCCAGCTCCCGCTAAGCTGACAAGCCCTCCGGTCGAGGATGCCGCTGTCCCAAACCCGTTCTCGCGGTTCTGTCCTCAAACTAGTCCCACGGGCAGTGGCCTCCTACGCCAAACCGCGTTAGGGTGCATCTGCGGTGGAGCAAGCCGCCCGGGGGACCCATCTATGGCTCAACTACAAGTGACTCCGCCAGACAACTGGACCAGAAAGCGCCGCAGCCAACGGATCGCCATGAGCGTTCCGGTGGTCGCTTATCGGCTTCCCAAGTTCGGCCGGCCTTTTTACGAAGGCTCGCACACGCTGGCGCTGAACGCCCATGGCGCGCTGATCAGCCTGGCCACCGGAGTAGCGGCGAATCAAAAAATTGTTTTGAAGCACGCCCTGAGCGGCGAAGAGCAGGAGTGCCGCGTCATTTCCATCCAGAAGAAGCCCAACGGCCCCACCGAAGTGGGCGTCGAGTTCCGCAACCCCGCGCCTGGCTTTTGGCGCATCGCGTTTCCGCCCACCGATTGGAAACGGTAATTGGAAGCGATGATTGGAAGCGTCCTCAGTAATGAGTTCAACCCCAGCCGAAAGGGTAGCCCTTTGATCTCGCGAAGCTTCGTCTTTGTGGCGGCGGTTCTTCTTTTCTCCGGCGTCTTCTCCCGCGGCACCTCGGCCGTCCGTGCTCAGGATAAGCCGGGGGCAAACCCGCAGACTCAGTCAGACTCCCTGGGCGATGCGGCCCGCCAGGCACGCGCCCAGAAGCCGCATTCGGCCAAGCCGGCCAAGGTCTTCACCAACGACGATGTGCCCCGGCTGAAGGATTCGTTCCCCACAAAAAGCCACGCGAAGCAAACCACCCGCGGCAGTTCCGCCAAGCCCCAGTCGCCCGCCGCCAAGTAACGCTAATCCGCGTTAGTACACGCGAAGCCAGCGTTCCTAATCGAAAGACAAGTGTGCGCGGCTCGGGATCGCTCCTATCCCAACGATCCCGACGAAGTGCTCCCTCGCTTCCGAAACTAGCCCTATCTTGGAATCAGCTCGGAGGACTGCCCCGTTTTGGGAAGAACACACGATAGAGACTTAGCTGGTTCAGTAAAGGAAAGATCGTTCACACTGTCGGCAGCCAATCAGGAGGCGAAACGCGTGGACGCAACGACGGTCGTGCTTATCTTTCTTGTCGGCATCGTACTTCTCTTTGTGTTGAGCATAATCCTCGGTTCGTTCTTCACCGTGGAGACGGCGCAGGTGGCCATCGTTCAGCGGCTCGGCAAGTTCGCGCGGGTCGCCGGTCCCGGCCTGAACTGGAAGACGCCGTTTATCGAAAACGTGGTTCGCCGTATGAGCATGAAGGTCCAGCAGTTCGACGTTCAGGTGGAGACGAAGACTCAAGACAACGTGTTCGTCCAGATACCTGTTTCGATTCAGTACAAGGTGATCCCCGACGCGGTGGAAGCCGCCTTCTACAAATTGTCCGACCCGGTGAAGCAGATCGAATCCATGGTCTACAACGTCGTGCTCGGCCACGTTCCCAAGATGAAGCTGGACGACACCTTCCTGAACCAGGCGGACATCGCCAGCGACTTGCGGGATAACCTCGACGGCTCGATGAAGGAGTATGGCTACTCCATCGTCAAAGTCCTGATCTCGGACATTGTCCCCGATCAAAAGGTGAAGGCCGCGATGAACGACATCAACGCGGCGCAGCGCGAGCGAGAAGCCACGGTCTCTCGCGCCGAGACGAACAAGCTGCTTCTCGTCAAGCAGGCCGAAGCCGAGGCCGAATCGAAGCGCCTGCAGGGAGAAGGCATCGCCAATCAGCGCAAGGCCATCATCTCCGGCCTCAAAGATTCGGTCGAGGACTTCGCCAAAACCGTGCCGGGTTCCACGCCGCAGGATGTGATGCAACTCGTCCTCATGACCCAGTACTTCGACACCCTGAAGGACATCGCGGCAAACGACCACAGCAACACCATCTTGATCCCGCACACGCCGAATACCCTCACCGACCTCTTCGGCCAACTTCGCAACGCCATCGTTACCGGGACCGAGCTATCCAAGCAAGCCGTTCTCCCCGCGACCCCGGCGATAGAGAAACAGTAAGCGCCCCAGAAACAGCCTTCTCGGCTGCCGCTTTGGCCCGCATCCCGATTCGGGACGTGGCCTTCCGCAAGGAACGTCAGCGGTTCAGGTGAATCCCCTAGTTCACCTGAGCAGCCCGCCACGTATCATGCGCTCCGACGTTATCAACAAACTACGGCTCCTCTATATTGCGGCCTCCTACGTGTACACTGCAGTATACTTCCGACGTTAACTATGGTTAATATCGTCCATTGTCTTTTTGAAAAGGAGGCTTCGATGTGCCGTCTCGGAACACCCAAGGTGCCCGCGGAACGCCTGTACCCGCGAACGGCCCGATTCTCCGGCTACGCGCGCGCTCTCTTCTTATCTCTTTTCGTAATTGGCACCCTGTGTATTGGTTCGATTAGAGCAAAGGCACAGGGGGATACCACCAGCGCCATTTTCGGCCAAGTGACCGACGCCACCAGCGCAGCCATTCCGGGCGCTACGATCAGCGTCATGAACCGCGAGACCGGCCTGCGACGCACCGCCAAGACCGACCAGGAAGGCCGGTTCAATTTCGCGCAACTGCCTCCCGGCGCCTACTCCGTGAAGGCGGAAGCGGATGGCTTCGAACCACAACAAAATGACAATCTCGCTTCCGCACTGGGCCAAAAGCAGGAGCTTAATTTCAGGCTGAACGTGGCTCACTCGGAACAGAATGTGCAGGTGAGCGGCGAAGCGCCGCTGCTGAACCCGGCCAACACGAATACCAGCTCCACGCTGAGCGGCACAGTCTTAGCGGATATTCCCAATCCAGGGGCCGACCTCACCTACCCATTGCAGTTCGCCTCCGGCGCGCTGATGAATACAGCGGGCAGCAGCAGCGACGCCGTGTCGGGCAACAATGGTTACGGCAATGTGGAGTTCAACGGGCTTCCCGCAGCCTCAAACGGTTACATCGTTGACGGTCTGGAAACCAACGATCCGCTTACGAACCTGAATATCGGTCTGGCGACGAATCTCGTCCTCGGAATGAACTCCATCTCGGAAGTCACGGTGAACACGCTTTCCTACTCGGTGGATCAAGGGCGGTACGGGGCGTCTCAGATCGACTACGTCACAAAATCCGGCTCCAATCAGTTTCATGGCAATGCCTATGAGACTTGGAACGGCGCGGCCCTGAATGCGGCGGATTACTTTACCAATGCCACGCCCGGCAACCAGAAGCCGCAATCCAGCGTGAATCATTTCGGCGGCAGCCTGGGGGGCCCCATCCTGCACGACAAGCTGTTTTTCTTCTCCGACTTCGAGTGGATGCGCCTGGCGCTCCCCATCGTTACGCAGGCCACCGTTCCCACGCCGGCTTTCCAAAACTACGTTCTGCAACAACTGCCCTTGGGAGGAATCGATAGCGTAACCGGATCGAGCTATCCGGCGGCGCCGCAATTAGTGCCCTTTTACCAGAAAATGTTCTCACTTTATGGCAATACTAGCGGAACGCCTCTCGCTGTTCTGGGCTGTCCACTCAATGCACAAGGCCCACAGGTAACGGGAAATCCGCCGAATGGAGACGGTTGTGCGAATCGCCAAATCGTTTCCAATACCAGCAAAGACCACGAACAGGTCCAAACGGTGCGCATGGACTACAACATCGACGCCAACGACACCGCATGGTTCCGCTTCCAGGCCGATACTGGAGTGCAAGCCCAGTACACCGACCCCATCAATTCCCTATTCAACTCGATCTCTTCGCAACCCCAATATACGTTCGGCGCGGGCTACACCCACGTTTTCTCACAGAACCTGGTGAACTATTTCAACCCCGGATTCACCTGGTACGCCAGTCTCTTCGGACCCAGTAACTACCCGCAGACGCTGGCGGCCTTTCCGATCGTCTTGCAAGGTCAGGGAGCCAACGCGCCGTTTAGCAATATCGGCGGGCAAGACAACACTTGGGTTCAAGGCAGGCGGGCCAGCCGCTTTTTTATCAACGACAATCTGGCATGGACTCGCGGCGGGCACGAACTGAGGTTTGGCACCAATACGCGCATCTTTCGGCTCAACGATTATGACTTCGGCGAAGGAAACGTCCCCACCGTAACCTATACCACCTTGCCTCAATTTATTTACGGCGTCGCTTCAACAGCGACGGAAACGTTTCCCGCGTCGCAAAACGAACCATTCGATTTCCTTAATCTTGATTTCTACGTGCAAGACACCTGGAAGGTGGCGCCCAGGCTCACCTGGACCATCGGTATCCGCGATTCGTTCAACTCCAATCCCGAGAATCCGCATAACCAGGTGGCGCGCCTGAGCGATTCTTTCGATGCGATCTCCCACGACGTCAACCAGCCGCTCAATGCCGCGATTCAAACCAACCTCGGCCATCTCTTCGCCGCCACGCCCCTAGCCATTCTCCAACCGAGGACCGCAATCGCCTGGCAGTTTGCCCCGAACACCGTGCTGCGAACTGGCTTCGGAATTTTCGGCGACATTCTGCCGGGCAGCGTGGCCGACGCCATCGGAATGAACCCGCCCTACGTGCAGACGTTCCAGGGCGGTCTGCTCGGAACGGTTGGAGGATTAGCCATCGCGCCGGGGGTGCCGAACAGCGCGGTCGATGCCACCAGGGCTGCCAACCAGGCGTTTGGCGCAGGCTTCGCCCAGGGCGAACTTTCCTGCGCGTCCCCGCAGGCCAATCCCCTGGCTTGTCTTCAGCCGGTCGCTCTGGCCGCCGCGCCTGGAGGCACCTTGCATCCGCCCTACTTTATGGAGTGGAGTTTCGGGATCGAGCATCAGTTTGGAAGCACCACCAGCATTCGTGCCCAGTACGTCGGCACTCGCGCTTTGAACATGCCCTATCTCACGCAGGTAAACGGCTACCAAACAGTTTGCCAGGGCTGCTTCGCTCCGTTTCCCTATATGCAAGCGGCCGATCCCCGGTTCGCCGCGGTAACCCAGTTCTCCACCGGCGCCAACAGCCACTACAACGGCCTTCAGTTGACGGCCACCAAGCGCCTCGCGCACGGCATCGAGGGCACGGTTAACTATAATTTCAGCCGCTGCATGGACACCGTCTCGAACGGCGGATTCCTGCCCTTCGCCGCCGGAGGAATTCTTTCGCCCCTGCCCGGCGATCTCGCTCGCGATTACGGACCCTGCGACTACGACATTCGGCACAACTTCAACGCCCAATATGTCTACGAGCTTCCGCTCAAGGTGAAGAGCCATGACCTCGGCTACGCCTTGAACGGCTGGCAATTGTCCGGAACGGTCTTCTGGCATAGCGGCGTTCCCTTCACCGTGCTCAGCACGCCCTACTCGGCTAACGGCGATGGCATCGTGCAGGGTGGCGGACCTCAATTCGCCAGCGTCGTCCCTGGCGTGCCGCTTTACGACCCCAATCCCATTCCCGGAGTCACCCAGCCGGGTTCGGTTCAGTGGCTCAACCCCAACGCTTTCGTCTCGGCGGTCGATCCCAGCACGGGAGCTTGCTACGGCGGAGATAATGCGCAGAACTGCCAGTTCGGAACTCTTGGCCGCAACGCCCTGCGCGGCCCCGATTTCTTTTGGAGCGATCTCGACATCACCAAGTCGTTTTCCTTGACCGAGCACATAAAGTTCAAGATCGAGGGTCAATTCTTCAATATCTTCAATCATCCCAATTTTGGACTGCCCAGCATCGTGCTGGCCGGCATTCCAGGCAAGCCCTCCACACAGACGGGATTTGGCGCGCTGACGTATACAGTCTCTCCGCCCACCGGACTCCTCGGCGTCGGGTTAGGAGCGGACAGTTCGCCACGCATGATCGCGCTTCACGCGCGCCTCGAATTTTGATGATCTCGTCCACCATATCGGTTGAAGTCGACGTGACGGCCATCGTCGCTCGAGAGCTGGCTTAGTACGCCTTCCTAAAAGACCCTCTTAGGCGACCTTTTTAATCCATTCCAGGTCAGTGCGAATCAAGTTGGTGGTGCTCCGAAGGCTGCGAAAAAATCAATTCGCTTTACCCGGCAGGGCCTTGGGTGTACAAGGTTGCCTATCCCAGGGACTCAAAACGGAAATCCCAGTTGACTTGCAGCAACGCCGAAACGTAGCGTCGCGCTTACCAATTCGGGAAGGAGACGTGCTATGGCCAAAGTACTGAAGTGTAGCGACCTGATGCCTGGCTGCCCTTTTGAAGCTCGCGGCAACTCGGAAGACGAGGTTTTGAAGGCGGCTGCCGAGCACGCCAAGACCGCGCACAACCTGAGCGAAATCACTCCCGAACTTCAAAGCAAGGTCCGCAGCGCGATCCGTGATGAGGGACGCGGGCAAACCGCTGGCTCTTCAAACTAGCCGTTCGCTCGCGCAAGTCTGATTCTGGCGCTCCGGCAATCTCATATCTGCCGGTGTGGTTGCGGAGCCCTACGCCCCACTCGCGGCCCAAGCGAGCCCACTAGGTTTCGGCAAACGCTATGTACCGCTTCACTCGGGATGAAGTTGACTTAGATGATTTGCGTTTAAACGATGGGAGTTTCGAGGATAGGATTTTCTTCGCCGAGGATCCGCTGGATCGCCGGCACCAACTGCCTCACCGCGTCGCTCTTGGGCACGAACGCTCCCGCGCCCAGGAGGCGAACGATGATGGAAGCGTCTCCCGGCGCGTAGTGCCCGCTGATGAGAATGATCTTCACTTTCGGATCGATGCGCCGCATCTCGTAAGCCGCCGCCACGCCGCCCATCGGCATCATCACGATATCCAGCACGGCCACGTCGGGTGCGGCGTTACGAAATACATCCACAGCCTCTTGGCCGTTGGAAGCTTCGCAGATTTCCCACAGCGGCTGCTGTTTGTTCAGCACTTCGCGAAGGTTGTCTCGCACGGCCTTGTGGTCGTCAGCGATGAGTATGCGCACCATTTAGACCTGTGTTTAGACGGGCGAACAGTCGGAACATCTTAGGTATTGCCCGTCCTAGTTCCCGATACAGGAATCACCTGAGTGTTCCACCTTGAACACTCCATGTCCGCGGTGTTCGACAGTGAACACCCAAATCGATCGGGCAGTATATCGCACCACGACCTATACGCAAGCCAAGAGAACAGCGGCAGGCTATCCCGTAAGCAATGCGGCAGCCGGCGGATTGCTCGACTGAAAAGTTGCGCCGGACGAACTGGAAGCCGAAAATGGCAACCAGCTATCGGTAAAGGTGAACCCCAAGACAGAAACTGCCGGAGGATCGCCCCATGCGTAAACACTTCGTGAACGCGACCGTAACTTTCCTGGCATTGCTGGTCTCTTCGTCCGTCACGTTCGCCCAAACGTACGGCACCAAAGCGTATGCTCCGGGCGCGTGGAAGCCCGACGAGTTGCCGCCCGCCGTCTCCCAGCCCAAGCCGTTCAATCCCCACGATCTGTCCGGCGTTTGGTCCATGCCGACGAAAACGAATTTTGAAAGGCACTCCCTGAACGACAAGCGGCTGAATATCCAGGACAAGAGTATCCCGGGCGAGATGCGGGCCCAGAGTTACCCGCCTCCCATGACCGCCTGGGGAAAAGCAAAATTCGAAGCGACCAAACCGAGCTACGGCCCCAGATCCGTTCCTCCCGGATTGGGGAACGACTCGGTGTCGATTTGCGACCCGCTGGGTTACCCCCGCGACCTCTGGGAAGCGAATCTGCGGCCCTTTGAGATCGTTCAGACTTCAGACCGCGTCTTGCAGCACATGCAGTATCACGATTTGTGGCGCACCATCTGGACCGACGGGCGGGCGCTTCCGAAGGATCCCGATCCGGCTTGGAATGGATATTCCATCGGCCACTGGGACGGAGACACTTTTGTCGTGGAGTCCACCGGATACGACGAGAGAACCTGGGTCGATCATTTCGGCGATCCGCACAGCGATCAGATGGTCCTCACGGAACGCTTCAAGCGCCTGGACGCCGACACCTTGCAAATGGATATGACCCTGACCGACCCGAAAACCTACACGGTGCCGTGGGTGGGCGACCCGATCAAGTTCGAGCGGGTGAAGGTGGCGATCTTTGAGGAGATCTGCGCGCCCTCCGAAGAACATCACTTTAACGATCGCATCCGGGATGCGGCTGTGGGAACGGCCAAGCCCTAGCCTCGAGCTTCCTGCCACGCACAATGTTGGCGCGAATTAGCGATGCCGCTAGGAGGGGTCAGGCGATTTGGATGCCGCTGGCGCGGCGCGGGGCGCCGAGGCCGGCGCGCTCCGTCCCGGCGTCACCTCGAACGCGAACCGCAGCGCCGGAATCTTGTTGCCCGGATGATCGTCCGCATAAGTCAGTTGCGGCAGCCGATAGAGTTGTTGCGGCTCGCTCGCCGGCCCTTGATAGATTCCGGGGTAGAGATCGATCAGGTGCACGCCGGGCGCGCCCGCCGCGGTGAAGTTGATCACCACGTCGCCCTGGCTGTTGAATCCGCAGCGTAGCCCATGTAGGCGTTGTCGTAGGTGGCCACGTAGATGTTGTCGTATTCGGTCCAGCCCACGCCCTTCAGGTGAATCGTCACCGGCGTGCCCACCGGCCCCGTCGTCGGCGTAATGCTCACGATGCTGGTCTCAATGGCGAAAGAAGCCCGCGCCAGCTGACTGTCGCCGTTGCGCAACACCAGCGCGTGCAGCCCACCGAGATCCTCCGGAATCGTCACCGCCCACGCGATCTTTCCATCGCTCGCCACCTGAACCTGCCCCAAAACTTTCTCCTCGGGATCAAACCCCGAGCCGCTCACGCGGTTGCCCTCGAACGTCTCCCACTCGAGCTTCAGCGACGCGTTTCGCGGAAAACCTTCGCCGCGCAGCATGGCCCGCGTGCCCACCGGACCTTGCGTCGGCGTAAGCGCCAGCGTCGCTCCGGCGAGCTTCACTTCCGCCGGCTTCACGCCCTGCGGCGGATACGGCTCTTCGTACGCCGCCGGCGCGGCGCTCGGTTTGCCGCCACTCGCCGCAGCAGGCGTGGTCCGGAACGTGAATTGCGGACGCGGCATCCGCGCCACCGGCGATTGCTCGTAGTTCAAGTAACTCTGCCCCTGCCAGCCGGTGTAAATCTTGACAATGTGATCGCCCGCGGGCCCTGCGGCGCGAAACCGCGCCGTCGCCGATCCTCGCGTGCTCGCGGCGGAGACCCAGCCCAGGTTGTTGTTGTCCCAGTTCACCACCCAGGTGCTCTCCATGGTGCGCCAGCCCAGGCCTTTCACTCGCAGCTCGATCGGCGTTCCCACCGGGCCAGACGTTGGCGCAAACTCGAAGCTCTGCGTGACGTCGATGCCGTTCTGCGCCGCGGCCTTGCCGTCGATGAGCGCGATCACTTCGTGCACGCCGCCGTAGTCCTCGGGAATCTTGAAGCTGGCGTCCAGCCTCCCGCTGGAGTCGCTCGAAAACTCGCCCAGCTTGCTGGTCGTCTCCGTATATTTCTTGCCGCGGAAATGGTAGTAGTCCTCCACGACCCAGCCGCCCTGCACCGTTCCCCAGGTGAGCTCGACGCTCTTCCCTGGCGGCAAACCCGTCGCTGTGGCATGCACGCTCGCGCCCACCACCGCAGGCTTGTCGTAGGCCAACTCGAGCGACGCACTCGGCGCGGCGCTCGAAGCCTTGCTCGCGGCAGACGCCGCCGCAGACGCCGACGCCTGCGCCGCGGTCTGCTGGAATCGGGAGCAGCCGGAGAACGCCGCCACGCAAGCCAGCCCGCAAGTCAAAACGACCCGGGCGTTGCACCGGAAGAATTGATTTCTTTTCATGCTTGGGGAGATCACGCGGAAAAATCGCTTTGACCGACGTTCGTTACGCTAACGCTCGCGGCCCCGATGCACGCCCCGGCGCACACGGCTCGCGCTATTCGACGATCGTGACCTGCGACGCTTCCACGTCGAATGGCTTGAATTCGCCGGTACGGCCCTGGGGGTCTTTCGCGGAGACGGTGTAGCGCACGATTCCGGTGGTCGCGTCGGCGGGCACAATCCACTTGAGCACCCAGAAATTGTGATCGGGCTGCTGCGCGGTCTCGCGGTCGCGCATGGGAAGATCGACAGTCTTGCCGTTGTAGGTCAGGTGAACCACAAGCTGCGTGGCCCGGTCCCGCTTGCCTGTCGCCGGATCGATGGCCGTCATCCGGAATCCCACCGGCTCGCCCTTTTTGAATTGGCTATTGGCCGTGCAGTTGCGCGGCTTGCCTACGCCAAAAAAGTAGACCACGTCGCCGTACACCACCAGGCGATCCCCGCTCGTGGGGGCCTGCCCGGCGAGAAACGATGCCGCCGCGATTCCCGCCGTGACCACCAAAACCGCAATCGCGCCGAACTTGTAAACGGGCTTCATGAAACGAGACGCTACCGCACTCCGCCCCGCCTGTCCAGAGCAATTCTGCCCGACCCCTGCCGCCGGCGCGTGAGGAACCCGCCTAGCTCGCGCTGGAGCAGTTTCGGAGAATAAGGCTTCTCAGGAGTTGGCAGCCGGATACGGGAGTTGGCGTGGCGTGCAACTACGATTCGATCTTGGGGGCGTTCCTGGAGCGGAGCCCGCCACCCTGTGCGGTGCTGAAAACGGCAAAGCGGGGAGAATAAATTCTCCCCGCTTGGGCCGTTGCGGTCGCAGGAATCTAGCCGATGGGCGTGCTATTCACGCTCGCCCCCGCACCGGAAGCGTCTGCGCGGATCACGCCCGATTGGTCGGTGAAGAACATGCGTTGACCGGTTGTGCCGGCGACGACTGGCGTGGCCGTAATCGTGTACGTGTCAATGTTGCCGGCTGTGTCGGCGGCACCTGCCGCATAAACGAAGGTGTAGCCGCTCTTTACACCGCCGGCCAACACCGAGTCAATCAGCCCTGCGGAAGCCGAAGTTGCGGTGCCGGTCCCGCCAAGGCTGGCCAGGGACGGGGGAAAGCCGACGCCGTACGTGGTCGAGTATTCAACGCAAGACGTATTGATCGTCCGCAGCGAGCCTACGGCCGAAGCCTCGTTGGCGGCCATCTTGGCCCTCAAGAGGTTAGGAATGGCTATGGCGGCGATAATCAGAATAATCGCCACCACGATCAAAAGCTCAATTAACGAGAAACCCTTTTGTTTACGCATTTGTGATTGTCTCCTCCGCTGGCCCTTGGGGAGATCACCGGACTGGCGCCGGACGGACGCATCTTGAATGCGAGCGCGTCCTCAAGGTTGCCGCAGGTTTGATTTGAGATTCCTCGTCGAGCCTAAGGCGCGAACCTGCAATGAGCAATGGAACTTTGGAACAGGTGTTCGCGGGCGCAGCACTGCAAAAGCGGCTGTTTCCCGAACCGTGTCCTACACCGAAGAGATGATCGCTATGGCCGAACCCGCGGCCTTCTCCGCAATCGGCTCTTGCCGCGGGGCCATAATCCGATAAGGGAACTTATCGGGCCTGGGCCACTTTAGAACGGCCCGCTCCCTGTCGCGAAGTCCCAGCCAACACTCTGTCTCTCTTGCGCCGATCCGGAGCGAAATCGCTTGACATTGACGGCGGTGGGCATAAACATTGCGGCCTAGCGATTATGGGCCGCTTAGCACGCCAAAGTTTCCTTTTTCTGGCCATCCTCACGGTCAGCTTGACCTTTGTGACCGTTTCGACGGCGGCGCTGGCTCACGGGCACACCGATCCCAGCAACACTGACGAATCTCACTGCGTCATGTGCATGGCGGGGCACAGCGCCACGCACCTGATTACGGCCCCCACAATCGCACTGCATTTTGCGCCCGTTCGGATGGGCCTGGTTTTCTCCGCGGGTCTCGTCCGCATCCCTTTCGTTCAGCTTTTTTCCGTTCAAGGCCGCGCCCCACCCCAAATTTAACCTTCGTTTCCGCTTCCCGGTAAATCGAACGTCCGGACCATTCGGTTCGCGTCGTTTTTAACTTTTTAGTTCATTTCTCTCGCTGGAGAGCTAATGAATTCGCCTGGCATCCATCCTGGGAATATTGGCGATTGGGGATCGCAACCCGATTCTCTTTCTGGCCCCGGACGGGGACGCGCTTGCGCGCGAACAACTCGAACAGCGGGGACGAACTGCCGATAGCGAAGCAAATATGGAGCAGAGCAGACGTGGCCAAGAGAACCAAAATCGTGGGGCCCACTTTGCAGGAAAGCCGATTTGTTATCGGACTAAGCGCTATGACGCTATTGCTGTTTTTCGGGTGGACCTTCTACATGCGCTACTACTTTCACTTTCCCAGCACGCTGGACGACCCCCTGGTGCCTCCCTATTTCGACCGGGTGGAGGATGCCCTGCCGTTTCCTCGCACCCTCGATCCTTTGCAATTTCCATCCGGGGAACTACGGGAAGGCTATGCCGTTGCCAGGGAGGTCCCCGAAGTTCTGGCGCAGCAGCCCTGCTATTGCCAGCGGCCGGTGATGCATAGCTTGCTCGATTGCTTCGCCACCCTGGAAGCGGCCGATTGCAAAATCTGCGTGGACGAAGCACACCTTGCCGCGCGTTTGCACCAGCAGGGCAAAACGGCGCCGGAAATTCGTGCCGAAATTGTGCGGCAATTCGGGGTGGTATCTGTGCGAGGGCCGAGATAATTCATGCGGGTTTCATTTCACTCACGCAAAACTTCGCCCGCGTTCGCATCGGGCGCCAGCTCTTGCGAAATGCGTTTCGTGGCGCGACGCCGCCAGCCCCAAGCTCGCCACTGGGTCCACCTCGCTTGCCTAAGCGCGGCCGCGTTCGCGCTTCTCTTTTTGGCGGTCGGCGTTGCGTACTGGCATCAGGATGCGCCCGGTTCCGAGGCCACTTGCGCGATCTGTCACGTTGCTCACCTGACGCCGCTGCCCGGCTCCGTCGTCGCTGCGGTGTCCGTTCCGCTGCTCATTGCCCGGTACGAACTGGCTGAAACCCAGCGCGAACAGCCTTCCCCGCCTCTGACCAACGCTTCCCCTCGCGCACCGCCCGCCCGTTAAGAAATTCCATATCGCGGGATGGGTCCGCCTATCCCGCAGGTTTTCTACCCCATCCGATCCCCTCTTCCGGAGTGCGATGCCGCATAGAGGCATTTCGCACCCGCCATAGCATCCAGGAGGCTACATGCGTTTCCAGCGGGGTAGTGTTCGTGGGCTTTTGTTCTTATGCGCGGCAGTTGCGGCGTTGCTTCTCGCTACGCCTTTCAAGTTAAGAGCGCAAGCCAATGGAATGATTGAGGGCACAGTCACAGATCCTTCCAAGGCTGCTGTGCCCGGCGCCAAAGTGCGCATTGAAAATCCAGTCAGCCACCACGTGCAGGAGGTCCAAACCGGCAGTGATGGACATTTTCAAATTCCGAACGTTCCGTTTAATCCTTACCATTTGACGGTAGTAGCGTCCGGATTTGAGACTCTCACCCAAGACGTCGATGTACGCTCGAGTGTGCCCATCACACTCGATGTAAGCCTGAAACTCGGCGCAGCTACCACCAATATCACGGTCACCGAAAATGCCGCAGATCTGGTGGAGGTGACGCCGACCGAGCACACCGATGTGGATCGTGGACTATTCGAGGATCTTCCCCTCGAAAGCCAATCGTCGTCCGTCAGCTCGCTGATCACCCTCGCAACTCCCGGAGTAGCTGCGGACTCGAACGGTCTGTTTCACGGACTGGGCGATCACGCCGAGAACTCATTCTCGATAGACGGCCAGCCCATTACCGACCAAGTGAGCAAAGTGTTTTCGAATCAGATTCCCGCGGATTCCATTCAGTCCATGGAGGTGATCGAAGGCGCTCCGCCCGCCGAATACGGAGGCAAGACCAGCCTTGTCGCCGTGGTCACCACGCGGTCCGGTCTGGGGCAAACCCAACCGCACGGGAGCATTACCGCATCCTACGGCTCTTTCGGCACCACGAATGAGGGCTTCGACGTTGCGTACGGAGGACAGAACTGGGGAAACTTCGTCTCCATCAATGGACTGAATACCAGCAGGTTTCTCGATCCTCCCGAGTTCCAGGTGATGCACGACAAGGGCAATGAGGAGAACGCTTTCGACCGCCTGGACTTCAAGCTGACAGATAAGGACAGCGTCCAATTGAATTTGGGATTCACGCGCTCCTGGTTTCAGACACCGAACACGTTCGACCAGCAACTCCAAGAGTGCACGTTTTTGTCCGCCGACTGCAGCGGCGCCGCCTATGCCCCAGGTTCTGTTGTGCTCAATCCCATCACTGGAAATCCTCTTGGGCCCACCGATCAGCGCTCCCAAATTAAGACCTTCAACATCGCGCCGAGCTGGACACACCTGATTGGTTCAGAAGCCGTGCTTACATTGGGTGGCTGGGTGCGGCGCGACCAATATAACTATTACCCAAGCCCTGATCCTTTCGACGACCTTGGGCCGCTTCAGGACGAAACCGTCTCTCAAACCAGATACCTGACCAACACAGGCCTTCGCGGGGCGGTTTCTTACGTCAAGGGGATACACAACCTGAAAATTGGGTTCACCGCCGAACACACGTACCTTAATGAGAGCGACTCGTTCGGGATCGTAAATCCCGGCCTACTTCCCAATTGTCCGGCTACGCTGGCCACAGCATGCGCCGTGCTGGCGCCGTATGACCTAACGGCCGGGGGAAGCCTTTACACCTTCAGCGGCAAGACCGACATAATCGAGTATGGATTCTACGGTGAGGACACCATCACCAAGGGACCGTGGTCGGTTAACCTCGGGCTTCGCGGGGATATCTACAACGGCCTCGACAGCGCTTCCCGGCAGGCCGAGCCCCGGGGCGGTGTGGCCTACAACCTCAAAAAGACGAATACCGTCTTCCGAATTTCCTACGCCCGAACCATGGAAAGCCCGTTCAACGAAAACTTGATCCTTACAGGCATTGGATGCAACGACCCTATCGTTAACGCGATCATGACCGTGGCCCAGGGCTTCGTCTGCACTACAGCCCCACTGACGCCTGGTTTCCGTAATGAGTTTCACGCCGGCCTGCAACAGGCGTTCGGGAGGTATTTTCAGCTGAGCGGAGAGTACATCTGGAAGTACACGCACAACGCCTACGACTTCAATGTCTTCGGTACCAGCCCGATTACTCTTCCGATCGAATGGGAGAAGTCTAAGATTCCCGGCTTTGCCGTTCGGGCAAGCGTCCCCAATTTTCACGGTTTGACTGCCTTCATCACCATGTCGCACGTTGCCGCGCGTTTCTTCCCCCCGACAATTAGCGGAATCGCGCCTCCCCAACCACCGGGCGTATTTCGCATCGACCACGACGAGATATTCAACCAGACCACCCACGCGCAATATCAGCCGTTTAAGCGTGGGCCATGGCTGGGCTTCAATTGGCGCTACGACAGCGGACTGGTGAGCGGCGCGACACCATGCGAGGCGCAAACGGCAACATGCTCGCTTTCGACCTCCAGTCTGGATCCTGGCGGGTTGGGATTAGCCGGCGTTCCCGCGGGAGAGATCGCCATGGTGAATAACGTCAATGGATTGCCCTTGACCGCCGATCAGGAGTTCGAGGGAGGATTCACTTGCAACGGAGTGGCCGCGACCCCTACGGTACCTTTACCTTCGGTTTGTCCCGCATCCCAGTTTGGGTCCAATCTGATTAAGGTACCGGCGCCCGGCACCGAGAATGACGATCACAATCCGCAGCGCATCCAGCCGCGGAGCCTGTTCGACCTGGCGCTCGGCCACGACAACTTATTCAACGGCGACCGCTACAAGTGGAGCCTGCGCTTCACGGTCATCAATCTGACCAATAAAGAAGCACTCTACAATTTCTACTCCACATTCAGCGGGACGCACTACGTCACGCCGCGCACCGAAACCGTGGAATTGGGGTTCCACTTCTGAAGACGGCGCCGCGGTAGTTTTCGCTCAAAAGCGAGTCGCTTCGGCGACTCGCTTTTTTGTTTCGAGGAAAGGGTCCGTTGAGCCTGCCAAGTCCTGAGGAACACCCTCTTCGTACAGTGCGTTTCAGCCGCGGCCACTCTTCGACCACGGGACTTCTCGGCGGCAAGCGGCGCGCCCATCGGCAGGGTTCATTCTTTCACCATTGACACAACACTTATCAAGTCGAAACATAGCCAGTGGAGACATCCTGCGGCTATTACTCTCGCGCTCGGTCGGCGGCTTGAACTCGCAAGAAGGGAGCTTGCATCTTGCCTAAGCATCTGGGGTCAAGCACGCTGCGCGGCCTGCGCATCTCCCTGGCCTCCATCCCTAACCATCCCCGGATTCAATAAGAACGCAGCTGTCCAGCCGATGTCCGTTTTGGGACAGCCAATCCTGAGAGAACTTGCTACCTTCAAGGCTGGCCTTCCAGGATGTCAAAACAGCGATCCGAGGAGGGTTTTCCTCTGTCCTACCGCATTGAGGTGTGCTTGCCGTGATGCCTGGTTCCTCCAAGAAGGTGGCTGGAAAAGAGCAGCCTTTCGATCTCCAGACTTTTCTCAATTCGAGCGGCGTGGCGAGAGAGGTCAAGGATTTTCGAAGAAAAGAAGTCATCTTCGCTCAAGGTGAATCTGCAAAAGCTGTGATTTACGTTCAGAAAGGCGGAGTGAGGCTTTCTGTGCTCAATGAGACCGGCAAAGAAGCTGTTATGGCTGTCCTGGGACCGCGCGACTTTTTCGGTGAGGGGTGCCTGGCAGGGCAGTCTGTTCGCATGGGGACGGCGACCGCGGTCATACCGACGACTGCTCTCGTCATCGAGAAAGACGAGATGATTCGCGTCCTCCACACGGAACACGCTTTCGCCGACTGCTTCATCTCTTACATGCTTGCAAGGAACGTCCGCATCGAGGAAGACCTAGTCGATCAACTTTTCAACTCGAGCGAGAAACGTCTGGCCCGCGCTCTCGTGCTGCTCGGTCGCAATGGCCAGCATGACCAAGCCTATGGCAAGCTTCCTAAGATCTCTCAAAAGACTTTGGCGGAAATGATTGGAACAACGCGCACCCGCGTGAATTATTTCATGAATAAATTCAGGCAGCTCGGCTTCATCAAATACAATGGCGGGCTCCTGGTCAACAATTCGCTTTTGACTGTTGTCCTGCACGGAACGGCGAGCAGGCGATCTGAAGCTTCCCAAAAAACATAGCGGGGATCTCCGTTTTTGACCGGCAGGGTGGGCACACCTATACGCCCGAAGTCCCTCCCACTGAACCCAATTGTTCTTTCTTCGCGTGGTCTTCCACCAGTAACCTCTTGGATAGGTCCCGATAAACTGCCTTACCAAAAGGGTGCCGTTAACGAATCGCTCCAAGGAGACTGAAGGCGATGGGATACTTTTCCAGAGCCATCGATACGGCACATGGCCGTCCAAGAGGGCTACTGCATACAAGAAGGCTAAGCCACCGCAAGGGCACCCATCACCAAGAGCAATGAGGTTAATGAAAGGTTACGAAAGAAAGAAGCATGGGCGGGCTACATGCCGGCCAGGCTCTGAAGGGCGGCCCGATTGCAGATGTTGACCGTGACACCCTCGACCGTCAGCAAATTCCTCTTCTTAAAAACAGTCAGCAGGCGCGTTACGGTTTCGCGGCTCACGCCGATCATTTCTCCAATCTCCTCCTGAGTGAGCGCGATTCGAAGACGATCTTGACCGTGAGAGTGATTGGCCGACCAGCCAAGGAAAAATCTCGCCAGTTTTTCGGAAGCCGAACGCGAAAGCCCCAGCGACTGAATCACCTCATGCCCAACGTAATGGCTGTCCGTCAAAAGTTGAGCCACCTGGATAACAGCTCCAGGGTTCGCGTGCAAGAAGCGCAGAAACGCGGTGCGAGGGATGAAATTAACCCGCGCTTGCTCCGAGACTGTGGCAGTCACTTCGTAAGGGTTTCCTGACAGAGTCGCCGGCAGCCCTAGCAATTCTCCCTCTTCGGCAATTCTCACAATGATCGCCCTGCCGTCGAGACACGACGTGGAAAGTTTTACTTGGCCACTGCAGACTGCGAAGATGCCGCACGCGGCCTGACCTTCCATGAACAGCACCGCGCCCTTGGGATAGGCAACCGGCGGCATGATGGTGTCCAGCACTCTGAGACTGCTGGCCAAAGAGTTACAAAACACTTCCCCTTTACGTGAAAGGGGGGCCGAGCAGCTCTGGACGGCTTTGAGTCCGTAACGAGATCCCATAGTGATTCCCATCCTCGCAGGCCTCGTTATGAATTCCGGGAACTTGGTTCCGTCCACCCGACTCTGAAGCAACATCAACGAGGCCCGCCATTCGTAAGAACAACCTTGAGTGCGCCCTCTCTTGCCGCATTTGCAAACGTGTCGTAAGCCTTCATGATGTCGTTCATCACGAAGCGATGAGTCACCAGCTTGCGCGGCTGTAGCTTACCGGACTCCACGATCTTCAGCAGCATCGGTGTCGTCACCGTATCCACCAGCCTAGTGGTGAGCGAAATGTTGCGGTCCCAAAGCTTCTCGATGCGCAGCTCGACTGGCTTGCCGTGTACGCCCACGTTCGCTATCCGTCCGCCCGGCCCGACAATGGCTTGGCAGATATCAAAGGTAGCCGGAATCCCCACGGCCTCGATGGCCACGTCAACTCCGGCCCCCTCCGTCAGCTTCAGCACTTGATCGGCGGCCTGTCCATTGGAGCTATTGATCACAGTGGTCGCGCCCAACAGTTTTGCGACTGCCAGCCGCTTGTCGTCCAGGTCGATCAGGAAGATCTTCGCTGGTGAATAGAATTGCGCCGTTAGCAGAACGGCCAGTCCGATGGGCCCCGCGCCCACCACGGCCACCGTGTCCCCTGGCTTTACTTGCCCGTTCAGTACACCGCACTCAAAGCCGGTCGGCAAAATGTCGCTCAGCATTACCAAGGCTTCTTCATCGCCGCCCGCGGGGAATCTGTGAAGACTTCCATCGGCGTGGGGGATGCGCACATACTCGGCCTGCGTTCCGTCTATGGTGTTGCCCAAAATCCAGCCGCCGTTCCGGCAATGGGAATACATGCCCCTTCTGCAGAAGTCGCACTTTAGGCAGGCGGTGATGCACGAGACGATCACCTTGTCTCCCACCCGAAATTCCGAGACGCCCGCCCCAACTTGCTCGATGACGCCAATCCCCTCGTGGCCGAGAATCCGCCCTTCGGTCACCGACGGTACGTCTCCCTTCAGAATGTGCAAATCAGTTCCGCAAATCGTTCCGGTGGTAATCCGCACAATGGCATCGTCCGGATTCTGGATGCTGGGGCGCGGCTTGTCCTCCCACGCACGCTTACCCGGGCCGTGATAGACCAGCGCTTTCATGGAGATGCCGGTTCTTGGAGTTACGGGACTCGTCGTCAACGGTTCGAGTTCAGCGATTTTCATGATCTTTCCCCTGAAATACGACCGATCCTAGAACGCTTCATGACGTTGAAGCTGTGCCAAATGGCACAATTTCACGGGGCAGGGAGAGGCGGGCGTGCGCTAGCAAGATTCGCAGTAGTGAACGGTCCTCACTCGAAGTGGGTCCTGAGAAACGGCCTCTCGTAGGTTTCAGCCGCGGCCGCTCTTCGACCACTGGACTTCTCGGCGGCGAGCGGCGCGCCCATTGGCAAGGCTCGTTTTTTCACCATTGACACAACGCCAATCCAGCCGAAACATAGCCCAGTGAAAACATCGCAGTGGGCACCTAGCAGTGGAGACATCGTGCGCCTATCACTCTCGCGCTCGGTGGGCGGCTGGAACTCGCCAGAAGGGAGCTTGCATCTTGCCTAAGCATCTGGGGTCAAGCACGCTGCGTGGCCTGCGCATCTCCCTGGCTGCCATTGCGCTTTTCCAGTTTACGATCAGCGCTTCTTTGGTGGATGCCGCCCCGCCGCAAAATAACCCGCAAAACAACGACGGCAACACAGCCTCGCCCATTAAACACGTCATCATCATCATTGGTGAAAACCGCAGCTTCGATCATGTGTTTGCCACCTACGTTCCCAAGGGCGGCCAAACCGTGTGGAACTTGCTCTCCCAAAAGATCGTAAACGCCAACGGCGCGCCCGGGCCAAATTTCTCCCAAGCACAGCAATTGGCCGCGAACCAGGCTCCCGATGCATTCTTGCTGAGCCCGCCCAAGTCGCAATTCCCAAACAATCGCCTTCCAGCGCCGCTGGTGGGAGGCGCCTTCGACTCTTACATTCCGGGCGACAGCATTGCTGCTGCCGAAGCCAGCGAACAGGGCTTGCCCGCTTACCCGGCCTATCCCTACTACCAATATCTGGTTTCCGGCGGCACCGGCCTGCCCTCGAAAACCCCGGACACACGAATTGCCAACGTCGCTTCATTGCCCGCCGGCCCTTTTCAGCTCACCAACGGAAAGAGTTTTGTCTATAACGATTACGCCGCCAGCCCGGTCCATCGCTTCTACCAGATGTGGCAGCAGTTGAATTGCGGATTAGAACGCGCCAGTTTGGACAATCCTTCCGGTTGCAACGCCCAGTTATTTTCCTGGGTCGAAGTGACGGTCGGGGCGGGCGCAAACGGCGCCAAGCAGCCGCCACTCTGCTCCGCCGACGGCAATGCGCCGCCCTGCTTCACCACCAATTACCTGCCCAGCGTCCCCAAAGCCGCCCTCACCGGCGAAGGCTCCACTGCCCTCGGCTTCTACAACGTCCAGCAAGGCGACGTGCCCTACCTCAAGTCCCTCGCCGACGACTACGCCATGAGCGACAACTTCCACCAATCCGTCGACGGCGGCACCGGTGCCAACCACATCATGTTCGGTCACGCCGACATGATCTGGTTCAGCGACGGCAACGGGCACTCCGCCGTCCCTCCTCACCAAGTCGCCACCGGCGCGGCCAACGGCGTGGGCCTGGACGAAGTCGAGAATCCCAATCCCGCCACGGGCACCAACAATTGGTATACCGAAGATGGCTACGGCGCGGGCTCCCGTGGCACGCCCGCCTACGGTGGAGGCTCTTACAGCGACTGTTCGGATCCCAGCCAGCCCGGAGTCGCTCCCATCGTGAATTACCTGAAGTCCCTCAAGATCGATCCGCGCTGCGAAAAGGGACACTACTATCTCCTGAACAATTACAATCCCGGCTATTTCGGCCAGGGCGAGAATGCCTTCCTGGACACCAATCCTTCCAACACGGCGTTCACCGTTCCGCCCTCCTCCACGCCCAGCATTGGCGATGACCTCAACGCCCACCGCATCTCCTGGAAATATTACGGCGATCAGTGGAACGACTATGCGGGCAATGCGGCCCTCGGTATCCCGGAAGACAAATACAGCCTCAATTATGGAGCGGTAGGTTCACCCAATCACTCGACCGGCCTTCCCATCAAGAATGCCGACGAGTATTGCAACATCTGCAATCCGTTTCAGTACGACACCTCCATCATGGCCAATCCGGCCATCCGCGCCGCGCACCTTGCCGATATTACTGGCCCCGGCGGCCTGTACACCGACATCGCCAACGGCACGCTTCCCGCCGTTTCCATCGTCAAGCCAAGCGGGTTCGTGGACGGCCATCCGTCGTCTTCCAAGCTCAATCTCTTCGAAGGCTTCACGCAAAAAATTGTGCTGGCCATTCAGGGCAGCCCCTACTGGAAGGACACCGCCATCTTCATCACCTTCGACGAAGGCGGCGGTTACTACGACTCCGGCTACGTGCAGCCGCTCGATTTCTTCGGCGATGGCACGCGTATCCCGCTGCTGGTGGTTTCGCCCTATGCCACCGGCGGCCATATCTCCCACGAATATTCCGACCACGTTTCCCTCCTCAAATTCATCGAGAGGAATTGGAAGATCGGTCCCGTTTCGCAGCGCAGCCGGGACAATTTCCCCAACCCGGCTGCGGCGCCCTCGAATCCCTATGTGCCTCTCAATCCTCCGGCCATCGGCGATCTCTTCGACCTGTTCAACTTCGCTCCCCAACTCCCTGCCCGCTAGTTTCTGGCGATAATATACTTGACACTTTCGCGAGCGGAACTATAGATACCACCCACGTGACTCGGTATAATTTTCAGACTGCTCGCAGCAGGCCGACGGAGACAAAAGGGACGCGGCCAGTTGCATGGCGCGCGGTGGCCGGCTTGATAGCGCCTGAGATGACTGGATATGGCCTAATATGGATGGCCTGGATTTACCCGACGCGTCTCGTGCCGCAGGTTGTTGAATGCAGGTCGGATGAGGGAAAGCACTTCTATTCTAAAGATGGCGGCGATCGAGTTCGCCAGACAGTTCCGAAAAGGGGAAATTGCTAAATGAAAGCGATAGCGCGGCGGTGTAGCGATTGGCTGGTTGGTGCGGGAGTGGGGCTGGCGGCTTTGAGCATTATGTTCACCGTTGTCCCGAATTTGCGGGCGCAACCGCAAGACGGGGCGGTGGCCCGCACCGCCGACGGGCATCCGGACCTCTCCGGGCGTTATGTATTCATGGGGAAAACCCCGGCGGAGAAGCCGGTCTTCAAGCCCGGGTCGAAAGCAAGCCTGTCTCCGATGCCCAAAGGCGTTTGCGCCGCCGGCGGCACGCCGACTTCGATCACCATCCAGGCTAGCGAGCATGGGCCGATCCAGTTGCTCTCGCAGCCCGGCGACCTGTGGATTTTGACGGAATCTCCCCAGAGCGTTCGCTGGATTCCCACCGATGGAAGGCCCCATACCAAGGACCCGGACATCAGCTTTGCCGGCGAGTCGTATGGCCGTTGGGAGGGAGACACTCTGGTGGTGGACACCGTCGGGGTTGACCACCGCATGCGGAATATCTTTGGTGAGGCAACCACCTGGCTTCACAGCGACGACGAGCACGTGATCGAGCACTTCACCCGCACCTCCAAGAACTCCCTCACCTATCAAGTCACCATCGAGGATCCCACCGTGTTGGCGAAGCCGTTCTCCTGGCCTCCCATGCATTGGTCTCTGGTAGAAGGCGCCGGCGCTAAGTGGAAGGTAGTCGTGCCCATCGCGGGATGCGATTTCTAACCGTCATCGCCAGACGGTCTTTTCAATAGCCCAACTCTGTATAACGAGAGTTCCCGAGAGTCTTCCTCCGGCGTACATTGACGCCTTGACGCCATCAGCGCACCCTTAACAGCGAAGCGAACCGAAGATGCAAGCCATTCGCATTCACTACTATGGCGGCCCCGAAGTGCTGCGGCTGGAAGAGCTGCCCGCGCCCGCTCCGGGCGCGGGGGAAGCGCTGGTCCGCATTCACGCCGCCAGCGTGAATTTCCTCGATATCCAGAAGCGCCGCGGCGAACTCGTGGGCCAGGCCTTCTATAATCGCCACGCGGGAAGTGAACTCCCCGCGCTCATGGGCAGCCAGGGGGTTGGCGTGGTGGAGGCGCTTGGTTCCGGCGTCACCAACGTCGAAGTCGGCGACCGCGTCAATTTCTGGGGCCCTTCCTACGCCACCCACACGTTGTTTCCGGCGGCGCGCCTGATTCGCATTCCCGACGAACTGAGCTTCGAGATCGCCGCGGCGGGAATGAATCAGGGATTCATCGCCTACGCCTTCACGCACCACACGTATCCCGTCAAACCGGGCGATTGGTGCCTGGTCCAGGCCGCCGCGGGAGGTGTGGGCCTGCTGATCTGCCAGATGTGCAAGATTCGCGGCGGGCGCGTGATCGGCGTCACCTCGAAGGAGGAAAAAGTTCCCTTCGTCCGCGAGGCTGGCGCCGACGAGGTCATCGTCTCTTCGCAATCCGATATTGCAAAAGAGGCGCGCCGCATCACCGATAATCGCGGCGTCAACGTCGTCTACGATGGCGTCGGCAAAGACACTTTCGACGCCAATCTCGATAGCCTCGCGCCGGCCGGCTATCTCGTCATCTATGGACAATCGAGCGGCTACGTGCCGCCCTTCGACATCATGCGCCTGCAGGAAAAAGGCTCGCTCTATTTAACGCGCGCCAATGCCCTGCCCTGGTTCGCCGAATATCCGCGCTATCTCCAGCAACTGGTGCCTTGGATTCGCGAGGGCCGCATCAAGGTGCGCATTGCCGCAACGTATCCTCTGGCCGACGCCGCCCAAGCACACGCCGCGTTCGAAGCCAGGCAGATCAGCGGCCGGCTTCTGCTGCTGCCGTAGCGCGTCATTCCTAAATACTCCGTGCCGATTCGCTTCGCCAGCATTTCCCACGCAACGGCCTTCGCGGAGACTGCGCCATCCAGTTCGGGATCGAGGGACTATGCCGGGCAGGTTTCGTACTGCGGGTTTTCGACAGGGAGGCGAAGCGATCGCAGCGCGTCCCGGCGCACCCAATACACCGGGTCACGCTGGGTTGCGTCGAACAGAGCTTCGGTTACCGCCTTCTCGTTCCGGGAGGCCAGCAGCATCGCCGACCACGCTCGATAGACCCAATCGAGTCGTTGATCGAGCAACACATCGATGAGTTCGTCGGCGCCGAGGCTGCCGCATTCACCCGTTGCCATCCATCGCTCGACGGTCGTCACAGTATCGCACTCCGCGGCGTCTGCCGGTCTTCGGTCATTACGCGCAACGCTCACTTCACATAACCTAGCAGCCGCATATGAAGAGCCCCATAGTACGTCCGAGCTATTTCTCTAGGACCACCGGCGCGGGAGCAGGCTACAGTCGATGCGCCGCAATTCTCGAATCGCCATAAAAGGAAAGGGCCGGACTTTGCATCCGGCCCTTTCCTCCGATCAAAGGCCCTGAGCGAAGGCGCAGTCGCAAAAGCTCGCTATGCCCAGCCCTCCGCGCCTCTAAAACAACAGTCTGAAGCCCAACTGGATCGAGCGCGCCGCGCCGCTGCCTACTTCGGGATTCGAGATTTGCACGTCGGGCGAAACCCTGGCCGACCCAAAAGTTGTTGAGCTGGCGGGGTTGGTCGTGTTCGTTGCCGCGTACGAATATTGGGTCATGTTCAGGATATTAAAGACTTCGAAGCGGAATTGGCCGGTAAACCGCTCGGAAAATTTCGTGTCCTTGGTCAAGGACATATCCAGCAGCTTCAGCCCCGTGCCGCGGAAAATACCCCTCGGCATCGTTCCATAAGTTCCGAACGCGGGCGGAAGCATGATCGAGCCATCGAGGTCGTAGCAACCAAACTTCGTAAGCGCATTCGTGTAGTTGTAAATCGAGGCATTGCCCGCGTCGAGAGCGGTAGCCTGAGCCAGGCATGCTGAGTTTGAGGTCCCCGAGAAGTAAGGAACTGAGGCGTAGCCCAACCCGCTGAAGTTGGCGGGATTCCCGAAGAAATCCCATCGATCTTCTTTCCCGCCCACGCCGCTGATGTCGTCAGTGGTATCGTTCACATTCCACGGCAGCGCAGACTGGATATTCGCCACTCCGTTCAACTTCCATCCGGCGAGCATCTGGTGGTAGCCCTGCTTGTCGGGCAGTGCGTAAGTGGCCGAATACGTTAAGCGGTTCCGCACGTCATCCATGCTGTCGCCGTAATCGGCGCGGACGTTGTACTCGTTCGAGGGAAGAGCGGAGCCGTTCCAGTCGGCGCCAGACTCGTCCAAGGCATGTGCAAACGTGTACCCCGCCAGATACGAGAAGCCGTGCCACGGATGCTGTGTCAAAGTGACTTGGAGTCCGTTGTAGTTGCTATCGTCCTGATTCGCGATCTGGACGATGCTGGAGAGATACGGGAATTTGCTGAAATAGGGCCGGCTCTCATTCTCGCAAATCGCCGCATTGGCCGAAGCTGCAATCAGAGCCGCCGCTGTTGTGTACGGAGTGCAGCCGGCGGCTGAGTTCAACCAGCCCGATCCGGGAGCGGCCGGATTGATGTCGTTGATGCCGACAAGATCCGTGCCATGCGTTCCCACATATGCCACTTGCAGCGAAAGGTTATTCGTAAAGGCGTGCTCGACGCTCAGGTTCCACGCCGGGGCGTAAGGTCTCTTGAAATTGGGGTCTACCACCGTGATGGAGCAAGGCTTGTTATTCGGAGCCGCGTTAGCGGGCGAGTCGCAACGAATGGCGCCGCTTGGCAAGACCGGTCCGGCAATGCTCCAGTTCACCCCCGAGGGGAACGACACCGTGCCCGTGGTGATGTCACCGCCGTTGGGATTCGGCGCTCCGTTCAGTAGCGCTCCGGTGGGAACGGCGTTCACTCCCAGCGAAACGCCCGTGGCTTGCTGCGATACGAATACGTTGTAGCCCTCCAGGACGTAGATAATGCTGCCGCCGCCGCGCAGGACCCATTTCGCGTTCCCCTCGATGTCCCAGGCGAACCCAACTCGCGGCGAAAAGTTATTCGGCCGCTTAAAGAGCTGATTGAGTCCATCACCGATCTGCACCAGCCCCTGAGTCGGGCTGAAGTTGGCGAGCAGATTGTTTGCTGCGGTGAAGGGCGTCACGGTTTCGTAGCGCAAACCCAGATTCAGCGTGACCCGGTCACGAACGCGCCAGTCATCCTGCGCATAAGCCGCAAATCCCCAATCAGTCAGTGACCGTGCCGGATCGCCCACCAATTCTGAGGGCAGCGTCGTCGTCGATAACGTTCCTGTGAGGAAGTTCTCTAATGCCGTTGCGGTCGTGCCGGTGTTATTGAAGGTGAAATTGCCGCGTGCGGCCGAGTACGTCCCGCCGTTATAGCCGACGTGCCGCATCTCGTACCCGACCTTGAACGAGTGGCGTCCGCGAATATACGAAAACCCATCGACGAACTGGAACGTCTTATCCGGTCCTTGTATCTTCGGAAATCCGGAGCAGCAGCCCGTGCCGCTGAACGTGGTGCCTCCGCCGGTGATCGTGATCACGGGAAAGCCGCAATTCGCCGGAAGGCCCACACCCGCCATCGGAGTGGAGTTGGTATTGAAATTGGCTAAATAGCTGTAGCTGGGCTGCCCGATGGCGTTGCAGTCCCCAGGAAAACTCTGCTGGTTCTCGCGATTGAACCCGAACCGCGCCTCGTTAACCATCGTCGACTGCGGCACCCAAGTCCAATGGACTCCGGCAACCATGGACCTCGCAAATGTATTTGTGTTCCAGTAGGGCTGGGCGGCGGCGTTATTCTGCGGCCCCAATCCGCCATAGTTCCCGATGAAGTATTCCCCCATCAACGTGTTCTTTTCGTTCGGGTGGTAATCGATTTTCGAAAGGCCGTTATCGAGATTGGCGTTGCCGATCGGCTCAATCGACTCCGAGATATTCGTACCGTTTTGAAAGACGCCCACGTTGCTCGGGTTCAGCGCGCAACTGGCGCCGCCGGGCGCTAACATCAATCCGGACATGGCCAGGCTAAGGTCCTTGATGTTGCCCCGCGTGGCGGGATTGGCCGCTAATGCATTGCAGGCATCGAGCACGCTCTGCGCCGGGTTTCCCGCGGGAGCCGCGGCCGTCGCGAAGGAATACGTGGTGGGCAAGGTAAGCGACGAAGACGGAGCGCCAATCGTGTTCCGCTGGCCCTCATAGCCAAGCAGGTAGAAAAGTTTGTCTTTGACGATCGGCCCGCCAACCGTGCTTCCGAAATCTTCTATCGCCGTTGCTTGCTTGGGATTTCCGGCAGCGATAAATGGATTCGTCGCGTCCAAAGCGCTATCGCGCCCAAAGGCGTAGGCCGTGCCGTGAATGGCATTGGTTCCCGATTTCAAGCCGACGTTGACGATCGCGCCCGGCTTCCAGCCGTATTCGGCTTTGGGAACTTCCTGCGTGTTGAACTCCTGGATGGCGTCGATGGGCAGGATGGAGGTTGCATCGCCAAAAATCGGCGTGGCATTCAGAACGCTTTGCGATGAGAAGCCCTCGATCGTGTCCACGCCGTCGAGAATGTAGACGTTATGTTCGTGGCGCATCCCGTTGGAGCTTTGGCTCCATTTTCCGCTCCCTGGGCTGAGGTAGACTCCAGGCCGCAATTCCAGAAGCTTCTGGAAATTGCGCCCCTGCACCGGAAGGTCCCCAATCAATTGATTGCTGATGGTGCCGCCGAGCACCGCATTCGTCGTTTCCACCAGGGGCAGCGCTTCGGTGACCGTGATCTTCTCGGTCTGCTCGCCGGGCTGTAGCGTGAGGTCGACTCGGTACTCCTTGCCAACCTCCACCATGATGTTGTCCCGCTCCGTTTCTCGGAACCCTTGAAACGTCGCCTTGACGCTGTAAGTCCCCGGAGTCAGTTCCGGCGCGTTGTATTCGCCCGCGGCATCGGTCGTAAGCGTTCTGGTCGTGCCGCGCTGCGTATCCAGGACCGTGACGCTCACCCCCACCACCGCGCCGCCGGTCTGGTCGGTCACCGCTCCCTGAATGCGCCCCGTGCTCTCCTGTGAAAAGGCGGCTGTGCACAGCAATAAGAGAGAAGAGGCAAGACCCGCCATCCGCAGCAGCTTTCCAAGGCCCATCCGTTCACGCATCTTCGCTATGTGTCTCATCGAACCCCCTTTTTGTGCGGTTGGATTAACTTTGAAGCGATACGAGGATCCTCTGCAACGGGCGGTCAATCCTATTGTGGTGGTGACGGTACTGCCCAGATATGGTCCGAGATGGAGCTTGGGATATAGCTGGATCGTTAGGAACGCCGATACTGGTTGCATCGGCGCCCGTACTGAGTTGCGCAGTCCAAGTACGAACGAGTGCTCGCACGTATCCCACTCGCAACAAACTTAGCCGACTTACTCTGAATGAACTTAGCCGACACATCCCGGCTCAAGATGCAAAACGGGTATGAAATCAGAGCCGATAGGGGAGCTGCTTCCCTGGACCCGAGCCCCTATATTTGCGCACGGAAGTATCACGCACAAATATCCAAGTCAAGAAGAATCCCGCTTTTTTGCGCCGCCCCTCGCCTTCTACGAGCTCACGACGCAAGTGGCACAGCCACTCCTTCCTGTGCAGTTCGTAGCTCAGGTCGCCCGACGGTGTGTGTCGCCCGGCGCGAAAGCGCACGCCAAAAAGGAGACCTGCGGCTTTTCGGTTTGCGGGTGCATGCCCGCCTCCTGTGCGCGAATCGTGAGAGGCGAGCCAGTCCTACAGGAAATCCTGTATGCAAAGCTTTTTTCCTCACTCTCCCGCTTTCACTACAGCGTTCGTACGGTTAAAATTTGACCGGCCCGCCGACAAGTTTTATAGGGAAAAATTCCCGCCAGGCCCACCTCAGGGCCTTCGGGGAAATTTGGGAGCCGCCGTCGGAAACATGAATCGCATTCGTCACTGGGTGTTTGGTCTTCTACTCCTGAGCCTCGCACTCTTCGGAGCGGCGAGCGGCGCGCGGGCGGACAACGCTGCCTTCGACCTGGCCGGGCCCGAGATCGAAATGACCGTGAACCGCGCCGGAAAAACCCTGCCGATCGCGGAAGTGCCCAACTTGCACGCCGGAGACCGCCTGTGGATTCATCCCGTCCTGCCCGACGATCAGTCGGTTCACTACCTGCTCGTGATCGCATTCCTCCGCGGCACCACCAACCCGCCCCCCGACGAATGGTTCACCCGCGTGGAAACCTGGAATCGCAATGTGCGCGCCGAAGGAATCCTGGTGAACGTGCCCCAGGACGCGCAGCAGGCGCTGCTTTTTCTGGCCCCGGTAACCGGCGGCGACTTCGGCACGCTGCGCGCCGCAGTTCGCAGCAAGCCCGGAGTTTTCGTGCGCGCCTCGCAGGATTTGAATCAGGCCAGCCTGGACCGCACCCGCTCCGCTAAGTATCTGAGCGAGGTGCTGAAAAACGCGAATCTGGATCCCAAGTCGCTGCACGATCGCTCCGTTCTGCTGGCCAATACCCTGGGCATCAAGCTCGAGGAAAAATGTTTCGACCGCCCTCCCGAGCAGCAGTCCACCTGCCTGACCCAAAACACCGATCAGCTGGTTCTCGACGACGGCCACAGCGAGTCGATGGTCGCCGCGCTCACTTCCGGACCGGAGACCGACCTGATGGGGCAGATCAGCGCGACCCCGCTCGCCGGCGGCGGATTCTATAGCGCCTACGTGGGCGCTGTGGTCGACGTCGCCAAACTAATGGGCAGTCTCCGAACCGCCTCTTACCAGTACATTCCGGCGTTGTCGGTGCCTGAAGGCGTGAAGGTGAACCTGCGCCTGAATAACCCGCCGTCGTTTAGAAAGCCCATGTCCGTGATCGTCACCGCGCTGCCTGCCGTCGAGGCCGCGCAACTGCCGCCGCTTCGTTCGCTGAATAAGGACGGCGTCTTCTGTCTCCAAAAGACGCCTCTGGTGCTTCCGGTGGAGGGCGCTCCGGTGGTTTTTTCCACCGATATCGCCCACGATTTTGTGCTGCATCTCCAGAGCAAAGCGGGAGAGGCGGTGGACCTGCCCGCCGTGCCCGATCCTTCGCAAGGCGGATTCGTGGTCGATGCGCATGCTTTGAACTCCGCCAAACTCGATCCCGGCGTGAAAGGAACGGTCCGTGGATACTGGGGATTCGACTCCTTCGAAGGGCCGGCGTTCAACATGGTCAACGTGCATCCGGCCACCTGGACGATTCCCGCCGCGGATCAGAGCGCATTGATTGCCGGCAGAGAAGACATCATCCACGCGGAGGCCGACACTGTGGCCTGCGTCAATCGAATCCGCATCCAGGACCAACAGGGAACGGAGATCAAGTCCACCTGGAAAGCCGCCAAACCGAATGAGCTGGAGATACACGTTCCGCTGAAAGACGAAGCAGCCGGAGCTTTGCAGATGACCGTGCAGCAGTTCGGCGCCGTCGCACCCGATCAAATCGATCTGCACGCCTATAACGAAGCGGCCAAGCTCGTGGCCTTCAGGATCAGCGCGGGCGACCAACAGGGCGTTCTCATCGGAACGCGCCTGGACCAGGTGAACAGCGTCGAATTGGTGGGCATTCGCTTCCAGCCGGCCAAGCTCGAACGCGTGGATCAGCAAGATGAACTGAGCCTCTCGACAGCGCAGGCCGCGCCGGGCACGGCTTTAACGCCCGGCCAGCAAATTCCCGCGCACGTCGATCTCAAGGACGGCCGGGTCCTCGATTTGCAAACTACCGTCGAGCCGCCGCGTCCCAAAGTCCTCTTGATTAACAAAAACGTGCAGGCGGGCCCGGCCCGCTCCGCCGTGCACCTGGCCAATCCCGATTCCCTTCCGCAGGATGGCCGCATGACGTTTTTTCTGAAAACGCAGATTCCGGAGAGTTTCCCGCGCACCGAAAAGATCGAAGTCGCCACAGCGGATGGCTCCTTTCAGGTGCAGTTGAGCGTGGCCGACGGCACTCTGATTTTGCAGGACTCGCAAATGGTTATGGCGGTGTTCGATCCGCTGAAGAGCTTTGGCCCTTCCGCTTTCGGGCGCCTGCGCTTTCGCCCCATCGCCGAGGACGGCGAAAAGGGAGACTGGCAGCCGCTGGCCACCTTGGTGCGCATTCCGTCGCTCAAAGAGGTGCGCTGCCCCGATAGTCCCGATAAGCAGTGCAACCTTGCCGGCTCCGATCTCTTCTTGATCGATTCCGTAGCCTCGGACCAGCTCTTCACCCACACCGTTTCCGTTCCCATCGGATTCGCCGACAGCACCATGAGCGTGCCGCGCCCCAATGGAACGTTGCTCTACATCAAGCTCCGCGACGACCCCGCCACAGTAAGCACGCTAACCCTCCCCGTCCTGCCTGACGACCAGTAGCTCGTCAGTGGCACAGCCACTCCTGGCTGTGCAGCCTTTCGCTTTTTGTGGACGTCCCCGCGCCCGCCGCGCCGGTTTTGCGCGCGGGATGCAGGCACAGGTGGCACAGCCACTCTTGGCTGTGCGGCCTTGGTACAGACCGGGGACATCCCTGACACTGCGACGAAGCGTGTAGCTCAGGTCGCCGACGATGTCTTTCGGAGATCTGAGGCTTTTCGCTTTGGCTTTTCGCTTTGAGCCTTTCGCTTTGAGCTTTTCGCTTTGTAGCCCAGGGCGCCCGCCAGCCGTTGGCGGGGCCCTGGGGCCTTTCCAACGCACGCCAGGCACCCGTTGTCATTCTGAGCGAAGCGAAGAATCCCTGTGCGCTTTTCCCTGCCTCCGCGCGTAGGACTCAACGCACCACTGGTCGGCAAAAAAAAAACCGCGGACCTGGATTGCTCCAGGTCCGCAGCCTTTTCGCCTATTTGGATCTGTGTGAAGCGATCCCTTGCTTAGCGGCCCCAGCTCCACTCGTTGCCGCGACCGAATCCTCGATCGTCGTCCCCATCCTGCGGAGCCAAAGCGACGCCGCGGAACGCTTCGCCGGCGCGAGCCGAGCGAATCGTTACAAAGGTGTCGAGGTCGCCGCTGGTTGCCAGCGTGGTGGCGCTGATGAGATCGGTGACCTTCACCAGCTTGTTCGGATCGGCGCCATTGTCTCCGTTCAGGCTCGCGGTGGAGGTGATGGCGTAGATGGTGGCGGTGCCGTCGCGATTGACGACGCCGACGATGTTGCGGCAGCCATCTGTCGCGGGCTCGATGGATTCCGGATAGTTCGGCACGCTATAGGGCACGCCGATGTTCAACCCGTTTTGAATGACGTACTGAAACACCCATGTCCCGTTCTTCAACGACCACTTTTGCAGGCCCGAGCCGAACATGGTGGTGGCCAGGTCGCCCGAGCTCGCCGCTACGTTGACCTGTCCGGCCGTGTAAACCAGGTCGCCCTCATTGCAAACGTACAAGGTAGTGGAGTTGGCGAACCAGATCCCGAACGGATAGTACCCCCCCTTGGCCGCCGTGCCGTTAGTGGTTGAAGTGTCAGCAGTGGGAGCGATCTGTGGGAATCCCGGAAGGGGCGTGATCGAGAAATTCAAGGTCGCCGGCGGCGTGCCCGGAGCATTCGAGGTGGTCGGCAGGGTGCCGCTCGGGCCCACCTGGTAGACGGTGTTTACGCCGTTGCCGCCGCTGCCCTTGGTGACGTAGACGGTGTTGTCAAAGATGGTGAGGCCGCGGAAATTGGTGTCCTTGCCCGGCTTATCCTTGCCTACAGTGAAAAAGCCGAGCATGTTGTTGCCGGGGGGAACGAGCGGCGCCTGGCCGGGAGTGATGAGTTCGGCGCCCGTGGAATGCGAGAGATCGAAGCCCAGTTGCGTGATTCCCACTTGTGACTTCGAGAGGCCGCCGTTGTTGTCGTTTCCAGCCACGTAGTACAGCCAATTATCGCCCTTCATTACCCCGCGGCTGTTATCGCCGCTATAGTCGTCGGTGTCGGTGTAGAAGGTGTGGCCCCAGGGGTCTACTTCGGCAACGGAGCGGTAGTAGGCGGTTGGCCCGGATGCGCCGGCGTAGCTGGAGACCGCGGGATCGGTAGGATCGCAAAGGCCCGGCGTGCTGGAGGCTGAAACATCGATCAGGTTGGACGCGGTCGGCGAGGTGGGACCGACGTTCGTCCCTTGGGTAAGCGTGAGACTTGCGCCGGATCCCGAAAGAGTGAGGGTCGGGCAACCGGGGCCGCCGCGATAGCCCATGAACGTGAGCGTCTTGCCGTCCACCGATCGGTTCAGGGCCAGTTCGGATTTCGAGCTGAAGCTGGTCACGATCTCATGGCTGGGAATGCGAAGGGTGCCGAGCAGATGTCCATCCGGAGTCAGGTCATCGAGGCGGATCGGCGAGGAGACGCCAAAATTTGGGTCCGAGTTGGCGTTGTTCCAGACGTTGTGGGTGTCCTTAAGATTGGGAGCCTCTCCGTTGTCGCTGGCGTAGCCGCAGGTGACCGCCACGGCGATCGTGGCGGGCGGTTGATCGGCTTTCAGGACCGGCACATTAACGTTAGCCGATGGCTCGGCTGCAGCGTCCGCCGCGCTTCCTGCAGGTTGGCATCCGAACGGCAGGCTTTCGCCGATGGTGAGCGTAGAGGCCGTCCCCTTATATACGGTGCGGCTCAGCACAATCGTGCCCGGAACGAACTGGAAAAAGGCGGGATGATCGTGATGTTGGTCGTGGTCCTTGTCGTAATCGTGGTGGTCGTTATCGTTATCGTGCCGGTCGTCAGCCTGCGCGGCACAATTTCCTGCAAAAATGACTGCGCTTGCGAAAAGCGCCACTGCGGTAACCCAAATGTTCTTTTTCACTAGCCGGCCCTCCTGGGCGGCGGACAAATTCGCATATTCCGGGCGTCATTTTCTTTACAGCCATGTTAAAAGCGGATGAAAGCTCCAGTTGAAGGACTAGGCCGCCTAGTTCCCCATCGCAAAGCGCCTTGGAATGAGCGCTGTGTGCTTCACTTCTAGCTTAGGTCGAGTGGCACAGCCACTCTCGGCTGTGCAGAACGACTTCTCGGCCTTGCGGCACTTTTCAACCCACTCGTCTGAAGCGGCACAAATTGAAACACTTCATTTATGCAACTTTCATTTGACTGCGCTAGCCGGAAGGTCGAAGCTGGTTTTCCGCTTCGGGCTGAACAGAGACCCAACTTGCAAACCACCCATGGGGCCAAACTTTAAAAAGCACTTTAGAAAAAACGTCAAGCGCCTGGGCCTCCTTGCCTTCACACTGATTTGCTTTGGCCCCTGCATGGCCACGCTCCGAGCCCAGCCCGCGCCTCCCGACATTTGTCCTCGCCCCTCCCCGCGCAGCGTCGTCCCGGAACCCGAGGATTTGCGCAGCCAAAAAGGCGAGCTCGAAATCGATCTCACCGTTCGCAATGCCATCCAGCCGGACGGCTCGGTCCGCTATTGCTACCTATATAAGGACGGCAGCCAATCGCCCACTCTTCGGTTGCACCCCGGCGATCTGCTGGTTCTGAACCTGAAAAACGAGATGGACGACCGAGATCACCCCGGGGCCGGAAGCGATCATCACCACGGGCAGTCGAAGTCCAGGGAAAATGCCGGTATGAACGCTGACGCCTGCGCCAGCAGCTCGATGACCATGACGCCGGCAACGACCAACCTGCACTTCCACGGCCTGACCATTCCGCCAGTCTGTCACCAGGACGATGTTCTGAGGACTTCGATCAGCCCCGGCAGCGCGCCTTTTCAATACAAATTTCGCATTCCCGATAATGAGCCGCCCGGCCTTTACTGGTATCACCCGCACATCCACGGCTTCACCAAAGCGCAAGTTCTCGGCGGCGCCTCGGGCGCCATTATCGTCGAAGGCCTCGAGCGTGCCGATAGCGCCGTGGCTGGATTGCCGCAGCGGGTGTTTGTGATTCGCGATCAGGACTTGCTGAACCCCAATGCGCCCCCCTCGCCATCGGAACCCGTTGTACCGCGCATGCTCATCGATCATGACGGAGACGCGGTGAACACCGGGACAGGTTTTGGAAAGCCGGCCAAGGATCTCTCCATAAATTTCGTGCCCGTTCCCTACCCCGACTATCCCCCGGCCGCGATCGAGATGAAGCCCGCCGAACGCCAGCTTTGGCGCGTGCTGAACGCCTCGGCCATCACTTACTTGAATTTGGAAGTTGTATTCAGCCGCGAACCGCAGCCGCTTGGCCTGGTGGCTCTCGACGGCGTTCCCATGAACACAAACGGCGCCGCGCGCGATTACGTGAACTGGCAGACCCACATCGGCCTGCCTCCCGGCGCCCGCGCTGAATTCATTCTCGCGGGCCCTCCTGCCGGCGTTCAGGGACTGCTCGTAACGCGTAGCCTGGATACCGGACCGGGCGGCGAGAACGATCCCAATCGCGCCATCGCCACAATCACTGCGTCGGCCAATGCGCCGGAGCCGCGCTTGGCGCTGGATCGTTCGCCCCAGCCGCTTCCGCCGCCCTCGCTGCCCTGGCTAGGCAACGTCGCGCCCGCGCGCGTGCGCAAACTTTACTTCTCGGAAAAATTGTCCGACCCCAACAATCCCAATAGCCCCACGATTTTTTATCTCACCGTCGATGGGCAAACTCCCGCGCCCTTCGATCCCCATTCCAACATCCCCAATATCGTCGCCAAACAAGGAGACGTCGAGGACTGGATCATCGAAAATCGCTCCAACGAGCTGCACGCCTTCCATATCCATCAGGTTCATTTCATGCTGCTCGATTACGTGGGCCGACCGGTGAACGAGCCTTTTCTGCGCGACACCGTCAACGTGCCTTACTACAATGGCCGCGCCTTGCAGTATCCCAGCGTCAGAATCCGCGTCGATTTCCGCGACCCGAATAGCGTGGGAACATTTGTCTATCATTGTCATCTTCTGGAACACGAAGACGGCGGCATGATGGGCCTGATCCGCGTAGACCCGGCCGATCCGCGCGACGATCCGCGAACCAATACGAGTCACGTAGGGGACGCGCCCAGCGCCGCGGCAAAAAATTGACCTCGTGTGTTGCGCGCGCGTAACTCTACCGCGCCGGACGAGCCTGCCCGCGTCCGGCTAACCTGAACCGGTACGACGATCCCGCCGTCGTGTCTGCTAACGCAATCCTCCCGGAAATGTGCCGAATCGAACCCCACGCGCGCCGTTTTGCAATTCCCTTCCCTCGCTCTCCGAATATTCACGCGTTTTCTTTTTCCATTCACATGCCGCAAATCCCGTCGCAACAAAAACCCGCTATTACTCTCGCGTTGCTTCGTAATCGACTTCGCAAGGGGGAGACTGAATGTCCTTAAAGCACGTCGCTTCAAGCACCACGTACTGCCTGCGCATTTGCCTCGCCGCAATTGCGCTGTTTCAGTTCACCATCGGCGCTTCTTTGGCCGACGCCGCTCCGCCGGAGAAAAGCCGTGACAGCGAGACCGTCACGCCAATCAAACACGTCATCGTGATCATTGGCGAAAATCGCAGCTTCGACCATGTTTTCGCCACCTACGTGCCCCAAAAAGGCCAGACCGTGAATAACCTGCTCTCCGAGGGCATCGTCAAACTCGACTCCAAGAAAAACGCCCTTCCCGGCCCGAATTTCTACAAAGCGCAGCAGCTCTTCGCCGAGGATTACGGCACGTTCTTGCTCGATCCTCCCAGCCAGCCATTCGCCCACAACGTGATGCCACCGGCCCTGGTCGGCGGTCCCAGCGGCGCAAACGGATATTTCTCGGGTTCCAACCCCTGCCACACAACCCCGGCGCTTACGCCGCTCGAGTGCGCCCAGGAAACGGAAAGCGGTTTGCCGACCACCTCCTACTACAATGCTCTGGCCAGCGGCGGCACCGGCCTGACGAGCTACACGCCCGATACGCGCATCGCGGATGTGAACTCCTTGCCTGCGGGGCCTTTCCAGCTCACCAACGGCAGCTCGTTTCTCTACAACGACTACGCCGCCAGCCCCGTGCATCGCTTCTACCAGATGTGGCAGCAGGAAAACTGCAGCGCCGAGTACGCAATCTACGAGAACCCCTCCGGCTGCACCGCCAAGCTTTTCTCCTACGTCGAGAACACGGTCGGCGCGGGCACGAACGGAGTGACGCAGCCGCCGCTCTGCTCCACCGACGCCGATGTGACGCCTTGCTTCACCACGACTTTCTTGCCCAAGGTGCCCACGGCAACCACCACCGGTGAAGGTTCCACCGCCCTCGGTTTTTACAACGTGCAGCAGGGCGATGTTCCCTACTTCACGAGCCTCGCTGACACCTACGCCATGAGCGACAACTTCCATCAATCCGTGGACGGCGGCACTGGCGCCAACCACATCATGTTCGGTCACGGCGACATGATCTATTTCCACGATCCCAATAGCGCCACCCCCTACACGCCGCCAGAGGGCCAGAAGGTCTTCACCGCTACTTATGAGGGAAATCCCAATCCGGATGCGGGCGTCGTCAACGAAATTGAGAACCCCAATCCAGCTCCCGGCACCAACAATTGGTACTCCGAAGACGGCTACGGCTCGAGCTACAACGCCGGTTACCCGCCGCCCTTCACCGTCTCCGCGGTTTACGGCGGCGGTTCCTATAGCGATTGCTCGGACCCCAGCCAGCCCGGCGTCGGCGAGATCCTTTCCTACCTGAAGTCCGTCAACATCGATCCGCACTGCGAGAAGGGCCGCTACTATATTCTCAACAACTACAATCCGGGATGGTTCGGCAACGGCAAAAACGCCTTTATCGACCAGAATCCCTCCAATACGCCCTTTACGGTTCCTCCCTCGTCTGTGCCCAGCATCGGCGACGACCTGAGCGCCAACAAGATCTCTTGGAAGTACTATGGCGATCAGTGGAACAACTACGTGAACGATCCCTACCAGCTCAATTGGGGAAACAATGGGCCGGTTGCCGACGAGTATTGCAACATTTGCAACCCCTTCCAGTACGACACGTCCATCATGTCGCACCCGGATCAGGTGAAGGCTCACATCGCGGATTCGATCGACCTCTATGCGGACATTGCCAACGGCACATTGCCCGCCGTTTCCGTTGTCAAGCCCAGCGGCTATGCCGACGGCCACCCAGCTTCGTCGAAGCTCAATATCTTCGAGGGCTTCGTTCAGAAGATCGTGGACGACGTTAAAGCCTCGCCCTACTGGCAGAGCACCGCGATCTTTATCACCTTCGACGAAGGCGGCGGCTACTACGACTCCGGCTACGTGCAGCCGCTCGATTTCTTCGGCGACGGCACGCGTATTCCCCTGCTGGTCGTTTCGCCCCATGTCACCGGCGGACACATCTCCCACGAATATTCCGACCATGTCTCCATCCTCAAGTTCATCGAGAGGAACTGGCAGATCGGCACGGTCAGCAACCGCAGCCGCGACAACTTCCCCAACCCCATCGCCGAGCGCTCCAACCCCTACGTGCCGACGAACAGCCCGGCCATCAGCGACTTGTTCGACCTGTTCGATTTCAATAGCAGGTAACCATCGCAAGTAACCAGCACGAGGACGATCCTCATTTGCAGCCCAGGGCCGCTCACGTTTTTCGTGAGCGGCCCTGAGTCCTTTGATGAGTAGCCCGCCGATCTTTACGCACCGGGCGGCGCGATAGGCGTCAAGCCTTCCGCGCTTCCCAACGAAGACACAGCTCCACTCTCAGCGGCTGGCCGTCTTCCCTACGGCTGGCTGCTGCGTTTTTTGCCACATTGCGCCTTGGCCGCTAGATGCCGATTCGAATGCTCAACGAGGGTGTGGGATTTCCTGATGCGTATGCTGAAGACGCTGCTGCTCCGCGGGCGCAACCTCCCGCTCAACGCTGGCCCGCCAGCAACGGTCGCAGATTTCATCGGGGTAGACGAAGTAATTCGAATACTTCCTGCATCGAGGACATTCCAGCGCGACGGGCCGCGCCACTCCGCGAACATGCAAGCCCAGTGCGCTGGCGCGCATCTCCACCGACTTGCCGAATTCTGCGCCCAACTGGCTCTCGTTCAGCGTGCCAGGTTTCTCGTTTGTGAGGAAAAATGGCCAGGGCCGAAGCAACACAACCATGCCTGCCACTATTAAGATCGCGACGAGCAATATGAACATAGGACCATCCTGCTCCTGTTGGAGTTCCGCAGTCGACTTACGTTCTCCAAACAGTGCTTAAAAAGGCATAAAAGTCGTGTATAAGGACAGTCTCCGCAGTTCCTCGCGAATTGGCCATGGGTGCCGCCCTGTAATTCGCCGGTGAACGTTGCTGGAGGACGGCAGCAAGCTGCCGGGCGTCGAGCCGCACCGCCTCTTGGCTGTGCATCTTGCGCTCTGTCCGCGCCCGGCGGCGCGCCATCGCCACCGGTGTCATTCTGAGCGCAGAGAAGAATCTCTCCTCTCCGGGCCGGGCCCGCCAACACTTCGCACCTTATCAGACTGCCCTTCCACTCGCTTGACACTCGATTCCGCCCCGCGTACAGTCCGTTCCGAGCCATTGGCAAACCCGAACCCCGCTGGGAGAAAACGTCATGCGAAATCATTTTTTGGCTGCGATCGCGGCCGTCTCGGCACTGCTGTTTTGTCCTTTGTTCGTCGCGGCGCAAACCGCTCCGCCCGCTCCCACAGGCCAGCTCAACCCATGGAAATTTCACCCCACCGACCGGCCCGTTGGCGACGGCGGCCCAGCGCCCAAGCGCGATCTCACCGGCACCTGGGCCGGCCCCGGCTCGGGCATGGCTGTCCCCCGCGGCGAACCGGCTGAAAAGCCTGAGCTGACGCCCTTGGGCCAGCAGCTCATGAGCCAGAACAAGCCCTTGGGCAAGTTCAGCCCGGCCGGCACCAACGACCCGCACGTGCGCTATTGCGATCCTTTCGGAATGCCGCTGAACTCCGTTCAGGAAATTCGCGGCCTTTCCTTCGCCACCATGCCTAATCGCATCGTAATGCTGCTGATGTACCAAGACCTGTGGCGCGAAGTCTGGATGGATGGACGCCAGCTGCCCACGAATGTGGGTGAAGCCTCAAAAGACGCGCTCGATCCGCGATACAACGGATACTCGGTGGGCCACTGGGAAGACGACTACACGCTCGTCGTCGACACCACCGGTTTAGACGAACGCACCTGGGTCACCGCCGCCGGCTATCCCCACACCGTGAACGCCCATGTGCAGGAACGCTACACGCGCATCGACCACAACGATATGAAGCTGACCGTCACCGTGGACGACCCGAAAATCTTCACCAAGCCTTTTTCCCTGGGCACCAACAATTTCCGCTGGATTCCCAATCAGGAACTCGACGAATGGCTCTGCGTGCCCTCCGAAGTCCAAGAGTACCTGAAGGAGATGGGCGATCCGGCCGGCAGCGATCCCAACGCCGCCCCGCAGCGCCGCTAGTCCCGATCCAGCCGGCGCCGGGGACCACACAAAACCAGAGGGGCGAGTCAGAATCCCTCGCCCCTCACCTGATGCACAAATGTTACTCGTTCACCGTAGTCGGTTTGGCGAGGCAGCCCCTGCCGCGGCCGCTCTGGCTTTTGCCGGCACGTCGGCAGCTTTGCCGCAGATCTCTTTTTCCGCTCGAAGCCAATCCTGTACATCCTGTCCGTTTTTCCCGCCGCCCTGAACATAAATCTCATACGCTCGGCGAGCGATTCCTTCTCTCAACTCTTCTTTACGTTCCACCATTGCCAACCTCCTTGGTTGTCGGGGCCGCGGCACCGGCCCCGCGCAACACGATATTCAGCTTATTTGCCGTTTCCCGTGACGTTGATCTTCACTTGCTTGGCCTTGGACTCCTCGCGCTTCGCCATGTGCACGGTCAAGGCCCCGTTGCGATACTCGGCGCGAATGCCTTCGGTCTTCACTGTGTTCGGCAGGGAAAAGCTCCGCGTGAATGCGCCGTAGGCGCGTTCCACTCGCAGATAGTTCTCCTCGCTGACTTCCTTCTCGAACTTCCGCTCTCCGCGGATGGTTAGCGTATTGTTTTCGACTCGAACGTCGATGTCCTTTTCTTGTAGATCGGGCAGGTCGGCCTTCACCACCAGCTCGGTCTCGGTTTCGTATATGTCTACAGCCGGCGCCCACGTCGCTAGGTCAGCTTGACCCGGCCGGTTGCGCGTAAGTGTGTCCTCGAACAATCGATTGACTTGATCCTGCAAGGATGTAACACCTCGGGACGGTTCCCATCGTGTAATCGTGTTCATGCTGTTGTACCTCCTAAGTTCTTGTGTCAATTTGGATGTCCCAACAGTAGGCCGCTTAACTATACAAGTCAAGCGTTATATAGCAGTCTTTTAATATGGTTAACCATATCAAGTTAATCATCTGCCCAAACTCCGGAACAAAGCCCCTCCCCTGGCCGCCGGCAGCCATAACCGCGGCTTCTGCCGGGCTCTTCCCGGGCCGCGCCGGGGATTAATGCCCAACTAATGCGAAGACAACGGCCTCTGGTGTATAAGGGTGCCCGTCCGGGACGGCCAAACCGAACTCCCGGTGGACTTCCGCATCAGCGTCGGCGACCGAACCACTCGGCTGAAACGTCCGGTTGGTTCTCTAGCGAAAAGGGAGGTGCGTTGTGTTTCGCCATACGATTCCGATTGGACGCGTCCTGGGAATACCCATCGATTTGGACTACTCCTGGTTCTTGATCGCCGTTCTGCTCACCTGGCTGTTGGCCGTCAATTACTATCCCGCTGAGTTCAAGGGTGGCTCGAGCGTCGAATACTGGGTGATGGGAGCTGTGACCGCGGCGCTGTTTTTTGCCAGCATCGTTGTGCACGAACTGGCCCATTCCTGGGTGGCGCTTCGCTACAAGGTGCCGGTGCACCGCATCACTCTGTTCATTTTTGGCGGCGTATCCCAGATCGCCGGAGAACCCCCCAGCGCCTCCGCCGAATTCCTGATTGCGGTAGTCGGGCCGCTCACCAGTCTTGCGTTGGCGGGGATCTTTTTCCTTTTGGAGCCGTTGCTTGCAAACATCGCGCCGGCCCTGGCAATAGCCAAGTATCTCGCGCTCATTAACGGCATGCTGGGACTGTTCAACCTCATTCCAGGATTCCCGCTGGATGGAGGCCGCGTTTTTCGGGCTGTGGTTTGGGGATCGATCAAGAACTTTCGCCGAGCTACTCTCATCGCCGCGAATACAGGCCGATTCTTCGGGTTTCTTCTCATCTTTGCGGGAGTATGGCTGGCGCTGAGAGGAAACCTGATCAACGGATTATGGATCGCCTTCATCGGCTGGTTCCTGGAAAGCGCGGCCATAACCCAGGTTCAGCAGCAATTAGTGCAAGGCCTCTTGGTTGGCCACAAGGTGTCGGAGGTGATGGGAAGTACATGCACCCCGGTTCCGGCTGACGCCACTTTGCAGAGATTAGTAGATCAGGAGGTTCTCGCGCACGGTCGGCAGTGCTTTATTGTAAACCGGGGGGAGCGCGCCGTCGGATTGCTCACCCTGCACGACATGAAAGAGATTCCTCGACCTTCGTGGACGACCACCACGGCGGCCCAAGCGATGATCCCTGTGGAGAAACTAAGCAAGCTCGATCCCAGCGCGGAGTTGTGGACGGCCATGGAAAAAATGGGCCGGGACGGAGTGAATCAGATGCCGGTCATGGCGGGAAACGATTTTGTCGGAATGCTCTCCACGGGCGACATCGTCAAATACCTTCACGTTCTACAGCAAGTCGGAAAATGAGCGAGCATTGCAGCGAGTACACCCCTGCCCCGCTCACCACACAAAGGCGAACGAACAGGCGGTGAACCAAGGCGTAGCCGCTCGCTCGGGGCCGGCAAAGGCCGAGCCTCTGCGCGTCCCGGGCGGGACCCCACTTCGCCCGCCCGATGGATCCTTTTCCGCGCCGAGGAGCTCTTCCTGACCCGGTTTACTATTTATGATCCGGCGGATTGTTCTGGTGACCTGCCTGATAGCCGGTCTCGTAAGCTTTCTGGTCTTCGTCCTTCTTGAATTTCCTCTTCTTGGAGTGGTCGCGGTTATGCGCGCCGTCATCCTTCCCATCGCGCAAACCTACCTGGTAGTTCTTATTCTTTGAATAATCCTGATCGTGCTGTTCCTGTGGTGACGCGGACGCCGCGGCGCGTGCCGTGCCTCCGGTGACACCGAAACACATGGCCATGGCCACAATCCACACACATTGCTTCAAATTGATTCGCATAAACCACCATTCCTCTCACCATTTGTGCCTTGTCGCACTTCGCCGTCTCTTCTCACCTTGATTGTAAAAGCGTCTGACTTTCGGTTTCTGCCCCTTTTTGCACACTTTTGGATTGTGTCATTGTGTCCGCGATTGGGCATGGGTGTTCGGCCCGAAAAGCCGCGCACCTTACGCTGCAAAAAGAGGCTGATTCGAGCGAATCAGCCTCCCACTGCCGCGATTATTGTCGGTTAGCGGCGGAAGTAGATGCCCACATCGAAGCGGTCGTGATCCCAATCCGCTTTGTGCTCTTTGCACCAGTTCCGGTCCTGGTCCATCTTGGCAACGTCGCGATCCACTTGGCGGCTCTTTTCGCCGAAGCGGCTCGCGTCGTGGTCAATCCGGGCCCGATCCGACTCCAGTCGGCGATTACAGTCGTTCTTATAATCTGCCCTTGCAGTGGTGCCCATGGCCAACAGTAACCCTACGGCCAGCGCGGTACTGAGCAGCAGCCGACTCCAAACCTTCTTATCCGTCACGAGTTCCTCCTGGGCAACAAGCTGTCTGAGCTGGTCGAGCAAAATCGTTCACCCTTTGCGAGGGACTCGAGTCGCGTTCGTCGTTCCAATCAGCTTTCGCAGTTGCCGTTGCTTCTCCGACTTTCGCGCCAATCTTAAGGCATCGTGCCCAAACGTTTCTGTCCGTTAACGCACACATTAAATCTGGTCAAAGGTTAGGTGCAGAACAAGTGGCACAGCCGCTCTCGGCTGTGCGGAGCACGCCCCTTGCTTGTCCGCTCCCCCTTCTCCAATACTGAGCTTTATGCGCCACAACTCCGAGAGCAGAACCCCGCCGGACTTGGCGATGCTTGGACCTTAATGTCGTCCTTGCGTCAATCCAGCTGGACGGCAGGAGAGCTTTCGATATACTCCTCACTCCAGAGGGGCGAGTCGGAATCGCTCGCCCCCTTGGTGCCTTTCGTTTCGTTCGGGGCCTAAGCTTCCAGCGTCGCTCCAAAAGAGTGATGGAGAAATTGCCGGGAGCTTGGCGAGGAGGTAGGAAACGCTTGACTGAGAAGCCAAAAACGCCCAGGGGTTACGTTGACGCGAACCTCATCGCCGGCGAAAAGGTTACCTACCGCGGCGGCCTGCACTGGATCGTGCTCGTTGCGCCCATATCCATTGCGGTGGTCATTGTATTGTTCGGCTCGGCCCTGCTGGTCGCGGGCGGCTCGGCCAAAGAAACGGATCTGCGAGAACTCGCTTACTCCGCCGGAGCACTGGCGATTCTCGTCGCCGCGATCTACCTGCTTGTCGCCATTCTTGAATGGCGGGCGGCCGAATTCGCGGTGACCAATAAGCGCGTCATTTTCAAGGTCGGGGTCCTGAAAAGAAGAACCCAGGAGATGTTCCTGGAAAAGATTGAAAGCGTGAACGTGGACGAGGGACTGCTGGGCCGGGCGCTGGGCTACGGAACGATCGCCATTCGCGGCACGGGCGGAACGTTCGAACCTTTCCGCAATATCTCCCACGCGCTGGAGTTTCGCCGCCAGGTCCAGGAACAAATCTCGCAAAACTCCCCGCAGGTCGCCCGCCGCACCGAGACGTCGTAAGGCGCCGCCACAAACCGACGCGCCGTTGGCTACAGGGCTTCCGCCCGGCGCCGCAGCGCCCACGCCAGCAGCGCTCCCACTGCGCCGCTTGCGGGCACCACCGCGGTATGCCACACCAGCACGTGCAGCGCTTGAAAGTTCGGGCAGTGCAGCTCCAGCATCGCCACACCGGCCAGGCCCGCAAACGTGCCCGCCACGAGTCCCGCGGCAACGGAGTTCACAGCAAAGCCGCGCCGCAGCATCCACCAACCCACCAAGCCCGTGGGGATCGCGTGCAGCAATCCGATCGCCAGGCACACAATGCCTGCGGACCAGAAGTGGTCGGTCTGGTAATCGCGGAACAGCATCGCGAACAGACCAAGCAACGCCAGGCTGCCGATCCCCAACACCGCACCCGGCGCCAGGCGCCGCCGGCTTCCGGGAATCATTTCGCTCACGAACTCCGCGGCTGCTATCCATGCCAGCAGACCCAGCGCCGGAAAGATCAGCGCGCGTTCCCACAAGCTCATCTTTTCAATCCCGTAGAATCCCGCCCGCGCCGCGCCCGCCAGCGCCACGGCCGCGCCAATCAAGATCAGCCCGCTGGTCAGCACCCACGTCGCCGGCAGCGGCCGCACGCGCGCCATCCGCGGCCCGATGGACTCCGCGATTCGCCCCAGCATCTCCGGCGGCACGTCATGTCGAGACCGCGCCGCGCGATCCAAGGCTTCGTCGATCGCTCCGTCTCTCGGGGCGTCTCTCGGGCTGTCCTTCGAGCTGTCCCTCACGACGCCCCTCCGGCACGCTTCTTACTCAACGCCACCACGCTCATCGTCTCCCTCAACTTTTCGTAGGCCCGGTGCGCTTTCTGCTTTACCGCTCCCACCGTCGAGGACGTCGCCCGCGCCACCTCCTCCAGCGTCATCCCCGCCACCTTCAGCATCTCGATCACCTCGCGTTGGCTCTCCGGAAGGGGCGCCAGCAGCGTTTCCAGACTGCCCGTCCCGCTCGATGCCCCTCCCACCGCTGCCACTTCGGATATCTCCTCGAGCCTCTGTTCGCGCGATGAAGTGCGGACCGCTTTTCGGTAATGGTCCACGCGAACGTGCCGGGCAATGGCGTAAAACCAAGGCAGCACCGGCTCGCCGGGGCGATAGGTGTGCCGCACTTTGTGAATGCGCAGCCAGGTCTCTTGCAGCAGGTCGTCCGCGTCGCGCCGGCTGGCCGCCTGCACCATAAAAAACCGGTGCAATTGCGGGCTCAGGCAATGGATCAGCGCAGTGGCCGCGGCAAAATCGCCCTCCTGATAACGGGCCATGAGCGTCTCCAGATTGCTGTCCGGCTGCATAGGGCAGAGAGTCTTCACCCAATCCCTGCGGTTATCAACCCGCTCTTGCGCTCCGTCTCCGGGCGTCATCTACAAGACCGTCTGCCGCACCCCTCGCAGCCCATTAAGAGTTATTCGCCGCGGAGCGCCGGAAAGTTACGCCCCCGCTGCTAAATTCCGCATTTTTTCGCTGCGCACAAATATCGGGCCGCAAACCATAACTTTCCCCCGCCCAGGAGCGAATACCCAGCTAGTGAAGATGCCCGGTTCTCGGTCGTGGCCGTCAGGCGTAGTTCGCGAACCGGGGTGCGCATCGCAAATTCGCGCATTCACAAATTCCCGCATTCACAAAACTAAGGAGATCACGATGAACCTTCGCAGTTCCCGAAGCTCGTACCTGGGTCGCACCGGCGCCGCGCTGGCGGCCATTTTTTTCGCCGGCGCTCTCGCACTTGCGGCCGGCCCAGAGCCCGCTCAGCAGGATCCGAACGTCCCCGGCCGCAGCGTGCTCGTGCTCACCAGCACCAATGGCCCCGGCAGCAACGACGTGGTCGTATTCAAGCTCGATACCGCGGCGACGCCTTCGCTCTCTTTGGTCAATACGCTGCCGACAGGCGGCAAAGGGGGCGCCGGCACCAACGCCGGCAGCTTGCAGTTCTCTGGCGAACTCGGAGCGGTTGCCAACTTCGGCTCCGATAGCGTCAGCCAATTAGTACGCGACGGCGACTTCATCGCCATCGGGAAGACGATCAAGCTGCGTTCCGGCTGCGTGAACCCCGATTCCGTCGCGCTCGCGAACCAACATCTCTTGGTGGTCGGCACGAACTGCGCCGAGAGTCACTGGTGGCCATCCGGCAACCTCGATGGAGCCGTCGCTCTCGCCGATCCTTCGGCCGCGCAGATTGCCGCCGGCAAGAGCTGGTCCGCCGTCACGCTCACGTCCGGATCGGTCCTGCAACTCCCGCTCACCGGCGATGGGGCGCTCAGCGGCACCAGCGCCACCGTGACGCTGCCCCTCAACGCCAATACCATCCCGCTTGGCGAAGCCTTCTGGCAGGACGCTCTGGGATTCACTCCGGCCCACAGTCCGGATAGCTTCGCCATCGTCGATAAGAGCCGGACCGTTTTCCCAGTCGTGGGGCCCACGCCGCCGTATCCCACCAACGCTCCGTGTTGGGTGGCCAAAGGCGCCGGAAACATCTGGTACACCGGCAACTCTCCGGGGGAGGCGATCTCGATTTTCTTCAGCGATAGCCAGGGCGGAGTCTTCTACAAATCGGTTCCCCTGCCCGGCTCGCCGACGGATATCACCGTCTCCGCCGATGGCAAGTGGCTCGCCGTAATTTACGTTGCCGGCGGCCAGGGCCACGTAGCCGTCTTCGCCATAGACTCTTACGGCGATCTCACTCCGGTCGCGATGTCCAACTCCATCGGCGTAGCCGGCTTCAACGGCGTAGCCATCAGCGAATAGCTCCTTCACTGATTACCTCTGTGACCGGCGGGCATTCCCCTGCCCGCCGGCCATCGCCTCTACCGGCTGTGTACCTTGTAGCTCAGGTCGCGCCTGCGCCTTGCGCAGGTGAGACCTGAGGCTTTGCGTCTCGCAGCGCCCGTCGCACAGCCAACTCTTGGCTGTGCAGAATAAGCCGCACTTTTGTCGCGCCGTGCCACCAATCGTCAGCCCACGACTGCGCGCTGGTGCTCTAGGCGTGCCCCAACCCGCGGGTGTACACTCAGTGCGTGCCCGACTTCGTCTACCCCTGGCAGCAAACTGTATTGGAGGCCTTTGTAGCGCCTCCCAACTCCCTGGCGGTCAAGATCGGCATTGCTGAAAGAGCCATCGCCACCCGGCTCGTCGACACCGATCTTGGTGAAGAAGAGCGCTCGGTTATAAAGGACGCGCTCCGTGCTCTGCGCGTGCTCCTCAGGGAAACCACTGCTCAGCGCAACGAACAAATTCCGAACGAAGACATCGCGTAGCTTAGGCCATCCCCCGATAACCCTGGCGATAAACTGGCTATTCCCCACGCCTGCAAAAGTGATCTGCGTCACTTCCACAACTGATCTGCGTCACTGAGCGAGAACCTGAAATCCTCCAATCATTGCTGTGCGATGAGCGAAAAAGACACAATCTTAACCACGATTCACAAATTGATTGACGAACAGATGGAAGCTCTTAAAGGCAAGCTGACGGCTGTCGATGCTGAGCAATATGTCAAGCGTAACAGGCAGATTGAAGAGCTGCTCGAACAGATCAGCCAGAACCATTTCGAAACCAAATAGCGGCTCCCCTCTGCCGCTTGCCGCTGGATGCTCGCGACAAGCGCTTGGAGAGACTACATGGACTCCGCCTGGACCGCGCTGAACAGGCCAAATTCGAGCTAGGGGATATCGGGTATGACGCCGCACCCCGGAATCATTTATGATCGTAAAAGCATGACATGTGGGCCTCATCATCTCTAACGTCCAGCAGGTAGACGATCTTACGAAAGCGTGGGTGAAGTTATGAATCGATTGCATCTTGTTGCGCTCGCCGTTCTTACCTTGGGACTCTGCTTGACGACCGCTCCCAAAGCGGCGGCTCAAGTGAGCGTCAACGTGAACCTCGGGCCCGCTCCCGACTGTCCCTATGGATATTACGACGTGGCCCCTTACGGCTGCGCGCCGTATGGCTATTACGGTCCAGAATGGTTTGCGGGCGGCGCTTTCATCGGCGCGGGACCCTGGTTTCACGGCCCGGACAACTTCCACGGCCACGTGAATAACAAATTCCATCCCGACCACGGGTATAAAGGTCCCGCGCCAAGGCCCGGCGATCGACCCGAACCCTCCAAGCCGGTCACTAAGGTGGCGTATTTCAAGGGCAATGAAGTGCGTGACGGAAAAGGCCACGTAGTCGGCAAGAAATAACTTGTACAGAAAATAAGGCCACCGGAATCAAACGCTTCAGGTCGCGCCCGCGCCGTTCGCAGGCGAGACCTGAGCTGCAAACTCGAAGGCCGGACATACGTCGTCGGGCGGCCCAAGCGGCAAGCGTACGACTTCGCCCGCCGCGGCAATGTCCAGTTTTGAACAGTCTACAGCCACTCCCGTATAGCCCCCAATCCATCCGAGGAGCAGACTACTGGGCCGCTTACGAAATAATAATCATGGCCCGAATCCTGATTGTGGACGACCACGCTGACGCCAGAGCAGCCCTGCGTGAAATCTTGAGTTGGCATGCATTTCAAGTCTGCGGCGACGCCGAGAACGGCAAAGAGGCCGTGGAAAAAGTCGTGGAGATGAAGCCCGAGATCGTCTTGATGGACATCAACATGCCCGTGATGAATGGAATCGCGGCCGCCGTGGAGATCCAGCGCGTTGCGCCTGCAACCAAGATCGTGTTCTTGAGCGTCCACGACGGTCCGGGATTCAGGGCCGGAACGAAACCGTGGGCCGACGGATTCGTGCGCAAGACCGAAGCCGGCAAAGAACTGATTCCGACATTAGAGCGCGTTGCCGGGTTCACGGCGAACGAAGTACACAGCGACGAGCGCAACGATCAGCAGGGCGCGCAACGAACGGGCCGCTCATCGGCTTTGTGATCTATTTGTGATTTATCTGTGATTTAATTGGCGGCATGGATCAGGCGGCCATTCGTCCGCGTCCGGCGGTTGGGGCCATCGTGGTGGTCAGCGGCCTGGCCGTTTCGTTTCTGCTGTGGCTGCTGTACGTGCATCGCGCTCCAGCCGATTTCGCGGGGCGCTGGATGTTTTTGCCGGCGCTGAACGCGTTCCTGAACGGATTGTGCGCGATCGCTCTCTGCGTCGGCTTTTATTTCATCAAACACGGCCATAGAAGCGCCCATCGCAGGAGCATGCTGCTGGCCTTCGCCTTCTCCGCGGCCTTTCTCGTCAGCTACATCGTGAACCACGCGCTGCACGGCGACACGATTTTTCCCGGCCATGGCTCGGTGCGCACGCTGTACCTTTCGATCCTGGCCAGCCACGTCATCCTTTCCATCGTGGCGCTGCCGATGGTCCTCACCACATTCTTTTTCTCGCTCACCGGCCGCTTCGCCATGCACCGGCGAATCGCGCGCTTCACCTTCCCCATCTGGCTCTACGTGTCCATCACCGGCGTGGTGGTTTTCGTCTTCCTCAAGGCCTACGCGTACTAGACTACATCTCCGAGAACGCGGATTTGCGAGCCTTCACTTTGACGCACAAATGCTCATTTCGCGCGAGTCCGTTTCGCGTGACGGCCGGTGAAACCACCCTTGAAACCAACGTTGAAACAATGAGACGCGCGCTGGCCATTGCGGTGCTGCTGATTGTGCCGTGCGCGAGCCTCGCCGCACGCGGGCGCGCCGTTCGCCAGGCTAACGGCGTACAGAGCTCGGCGCGCAGCGCTCAAGACGCCGCTCCCAGTTCCCTGCACCCACGGCGGCTTTCTGGCACGGCCAAAACGGCGCTCGCCGCGTGCCTGAAGAAAAGCCCGGGAGAATTCTCGATCGCGGCCATAGCCAACGATCGCGAGGCCTATCGCTACGCGCAGGATTGGCGCGAAGTGTTTCTTGCCGCCGGCTGGCGCGCGGAAAATGGCGACTCGCTGATCCATCTGTTTACGGTTGCGGGCGGCAAGTGGAGCGGCATGCGCGTGAGCATGCGGGGCGATCCGCGGCGCGAAGAGCCGCCAGGAGAGGCGTCTTCCGAAGCGGGCTTCGCCCGCTGCGTGGAGGCGCGGCGGGATATTCCCGCCGGAGGACGCATCCTCAGATACAAGGAGAGGCGCGCGGGCGCGGTGGCCATTCAGGTGAGCGGCGAGCCCGCGCCGTGAAGAGCGCGCGGGAACCACGCGGCCGCATGGTCGAAGAGTCTTCTGAGCTGGCCCCGCGGAGCCGGAGATCGATGACGAAAAGACCGGGCGGGAACTTTATGGCAACTTATAGCAACTTTCTCAAAAGGGCGAGTTTGCGCGGCTTTGAATCGTGTAGCATTTACCTCTGTGAAAGCGCGAGCCGCAGCCTCAACCCACAAGAAGGTGGTGGTGAATCTTGCCGACCGCAGCTCGTTGCAGGGGTACGTGAATCCGCTGCGGCTGCCGAACGATCCGCTGGATGTGCTCACGACCAACGGCGAGCACCGCGAGATTCCGCTGCGGGAGGTGCGCGCCGTCTATTTCGTGCGCGACTTCAGCGAGGATTACGAGCCGGAGCGCAAGGCTTTTCTCAGCAGGCCCAAGCTGGACGGCCTGTGGGTGCGGCTGAAGTTTCGCGACGGGGAGATGCTCGAGGGCGTGGTCACCAACGATTTGCTGGCGCTGGTCGATTACGGCATACAGATCACGCCGCCGGATCTGAACGGCACGGCGGTGCGCATCTTCGTGCCGCGCGCCGCGCTGAGCGAAGTGACCGTGCTGGGCGTGGTAGGGGTGGCGCGGCGCAAACCGGCCGCGGCGGCGTTGCCAGCGCAGCCCAAGCTCTTCTCTGAGTGAACATCAGAATCGACCTGGCGGCTCTATCCTTTATGACTCATCTTTATGGCGCATGTCGCGCAACTGTTTGATGCTCACCTTGCCATCGGGAAATACTGCCAGAATTTCCATCTCTCCGCCCATCGCGTTGATGACGCCGCGCAATGTGCTCAAGTACATGTCCGCGCGCCGCTCGATCTTGGCGATTGCGGGCTGCCGAACGTGCAGGCGTTCGGCAAGCTGCTCCTGAGTGAGCCGGCGGGCTTCCCGCAGCTCGTCCAAAGCCATTTCCGCGCGCAAGCCATTTGCCCGTGCCTTGATTCGGGCGCGCCGCTCCGGCGGCATGCGATCCAGCAGTTCCTTGAATTTCCGGGCCATAGTCTATCCTCCTAATTGAGCGAGACGCCGGTCGAAAAGCTTGTCGGCTAGAGGGATCGAAAGCGTAAAGCACGCGGTAGGGCCTGCCGGCGTGCTGGATTCGCAATTCCTTCATGTTGGCGTGCTTGGACATGGCTATCGTATCCGCGTATGGGCGCTTCAGCGCCGGGCCATACTCCTCGAGAAGATCCACCGCCGCGGCAATACTGTCCTGTTCCGGCTCCGAGAGGCTATTCCACCAAGCCCCAAACACCTCGGTGTATTCGACCTCCCATGCCACATAAGGACTATTCCATATAAGGAATATACTGTCAAGCCGGAGTAGCAGGGAGCGACGGATCAGGCGCGAGAAGAACGAGCGTCTGCTCCTATCGTGGTCCTGAGGAGGCCCACGAGCTGAAGAAGCTTGCCGACGGCGATGGCGGAGAGCAGGACCAGGATTGGGTCGAGGGGGTGGCGGAAGCGTAGCGAGGCGTGGGCCAAGTAATAGACCAAGGGGAAAAACAGCACGAACGAGGCTACGGGGAAGATGAATTCGTTGGCCGCGAGATAGAGCAGCGCGAGTCCGGCGACGGTTCCCAGCAGAAGAAGGAAGCTGCAGACAGACACCGCGCGCAGCAAGAGCGAATCGGCGGAGAGAAAATCGCTGAAGGGCGCGGAGGTACCCAACCAGAAAGCAACCACGCGATCCCAGGTGAGACGCAGCTCGATGCCGGGATTGGCGGCCATGAAGTGCAGCGCCTTGCCCATCTCCTCCTGCATGAAGGCGGACTCTCCCAGACGATAGAAGCGAAAAATCTCGCGCTCGCGGGTGATGTTGAAGGGCCAGACCGGCGGATGAGGGCCGTAGTTTTCGTTGTTCCCCACGTAGAGCTCCACACCCAGATTGGAGCGCAGAGGAATGAAGCGGTGGAACGCGTGGTAATTGCGGATGGTCCACGGCGCGCAGCACAGCACCACGACTGCGGCTGCCAGCGCCGGCGCGTGCCAGCCCGCGCCGCGCTTCGCTGCACGGTACGCGGCCCATCCGAGCAAGAACGGTAGAACCGAGCCGAGCGACGGATTGGTGAGCAGCGCGAAGGCCCACAGCAGGCCGTAGGCGCACCAGTTGCGCGTGCGCGGCGATCCGGCCAGCTCGAGCGTGGCCCACAAAAGCGTGGCTGCGAGGAGCGCGGTGAGCGAAGTATCCCAGATCCACTCGAAGGGAAAGATCACCGCGTTGGGAAGCAGCGCCCAGAACCAGGCGGCCACGGCCGCCGTGTCCGCCGTGTTTGCCCTCTCCTGCCCGGCGATGCGCTTGCCGGCGTAGAAAATCGGCAGGCATGTGGCCGCGGAGAACAGAATGTTCATGGAGATCGCGGCGAAGAACGAACGGATGGTCTCGACTCCAAAGATGCGAAAGATGCCCGCGATCAGCAGCGGATAGATCGGCGCGACCCAGGCGGTGGGGCCGGTGTCCCGGCCAAAGGGCGAGCTGAATCCCTTGCCCATGGCCAGGGAGTAGGCGATGTTTCCGGTCTCCTGGTGAAAGCGCAGCAGCAGAGCTTCGGCGGGAATTTGGCGCTGCTGCTGCCAGGCGTAGGCCAGGCGCAGGCCCACGGCGACGAAAAAGATGAGCCAGATGGAAGTGAGCGCGGCTGCGAATTGGCGTTTCATGCTGGAGCGAAGGTCTCAGGTCTCGCCCGCGAAAGGCTTCGCGCCGCGACCAGAGTTACAAGCTTCGCACGGATCGGCTACTAAAGGATGCACGGGAAGCAGCGCGTGTCGCCTTGCGCGGCATCTTTGACTCTGGGGAATGCGCAGCGCGGCAAAACGCAGGGCGAAGGCCTCAGGTCTCGCGCGCGAAAGGCTGCGCAGCCAGGAGTGGCTGTGCCGGCGTTTTGGGGGCGCCGGTTCGGAATGACAACGGGTTCACCGGGGCGGGGCGAGCTGCACAGCCAAGAGTGGCTGTGCCACTGGTCTGCGCAGCTTGGCTGCTAGACGCGGGGGAAAAGCCCCAGGGCCCCGCCACAATGCTGGCGGCCGCCCTGGGCTACAAAATGCACAGCAGAGTGTGCAACGAAGAATTGGGTTTCGCTGGGCGCGGCGCGGGTATATAAGGGAAGGTCCCTTACGAAAGAGCGAGGCATGATGAAAACTTCTAGAACGATTGCCGTCACTTCAATTTTGGTATTGGCATTGGCGGGCTTGGCCTGCGCCCAAGGGCCTATGGGCGGAATGCTGGGGCCGCAGCCGCGCGGCATTTTCAACCCGATTGTCGGGTCCGGGGCGCAGTACGAGATTCAGCGCGGGGCGGACGGCAACGCCAAGAAGATGTCGATGGAGATCGACGTGATCGGCAAAGAGGCGGCCGACGGCAAGGACGGCTACTGGCTGGAGACCTCGGCCAATACGCCGGTGGGCGACATGGTGCTCAAGGTGCTTACGGTGCAGGATGGCGGGAACACCAGCGTCACGCGGATGATCATGCAGATGGCGGGACGGCCCGCGACGGAGATGCCGGCGATGGGGCGCATGCAGCAAAAGCAGTCGCTGGACATTCGCAGCGAGGCGGACAAAGTGGGCAGCGAGTCCGTGAGCACGCCCGCGGGGGATTTTACGGCCGACCACTACCGCATGAAGAACGGCTCGGGGGATTTCTGGGTGAGCGAGAAGGTGTCGCCCTATGGACTGATCAAGTACCAGGGCAAGGACATGACCATGGTGCTGACCAAAGTGGTTACGGGCGCGAAGGACAAGATCGTGGGCACGCCGGTTCCCTTCAATCCGGCGCTGATGATGGGCGGCGGCGAAGCGCCCAAATAGCTGCACTTTTTTTGCGACCGGGTCTTCCCACTTGATGACGGAGGCGGAAATCCCATGAGCGACAAGAGCACAGATCATGCGGCCAAACAAAAGCTGGGACCCACGCCGGAATCCTGCATCATCATCGACCAGCCCTTGGTGCGCGACTACTCGACCGGCGGCGGACACGGACCCGAAGAGACGCTGGTGGAAGGCGATGGGAAGCTGGTCACCAGGAAGTGGCAGGGCTATCCCCCGCGAAATTTAAACCTCATCGGAAAGCCGCATCCGGCCATGCCGCAAGTGGGCATACCGCGGCTAACGGGCAAGGCTGAGTACACCACTCGCATTCAATTGCCGAACATGCTGTATACGAAGTTGCTCACCAGCCCGCATCCGCGCGCGAAGGTCAAATCGATGGACGTTTCCGCGGCGGAAAAGATGCCCGGCGTCGTTCATATCCTGACGCCGCAGAACGCTCCAGCCACCTATCCGCTGCCGGAAGAACTTTTCTTTCAGGGCGAAGTCGTGGCCATCGTGGCGGGGGAAACCGAGGATCAAGCCGAGGATGCAGCCGCGGCGATCCAGGTGGAATACGAACTGCTTCCCTTTGCCTCGAACCTGGAGCAGGCGATGGCGCCGAACGCGCCGGACTTAGGCAGCAAGCAGAAACCCGGAGTGACGAAGACGCTTTCGGAATGGGGCGATGTGGATAAGGCCTTTGCGGAGGCGGAGATCGTCAAGGAATTTACCTACGCGTTTGGCGGAGGGCTGCCGGTTCCCTTGCAGCCGAACGGGTGCATCGCCAAATGGGACGGAGACAAGGTAACCATCTGGGGCATGGGGCAGAATATCTATCCGTCGCGGGCGACCACGGCCAGGCGCCTGGGTATTCCCGTGGAGAACGTCCGCTTCATCGACAAATGGAACGGCGGGACTTTTGGAGGAGCGCAAAACACCGGCGACAAGTTCTATCCGTGGATCGCTCAGATAGCCAAAGCCACGAACCGGCCGGTGAAACTGATGTTGACCAAGAGCCAGGAGCTGGCCTTCCTGCAAGTGAAACCGCAGACACTCACCAAATTCAAAATCGGCGCCACCAAAGCGGGAAAGATCACGGCTTGCCAGCGCGAGTTCCACGTCAATTCGGGCGCGAATCTGAGCGAGGGGCCCGGGATGAACGGAGGCAGGAGCGAGCTCTACGTTCACGTCATTCCCAACTGGAAGGAGATCGGATTCCTCTACAGGACCAATTCGATCAACACAGGCGCGGCCCGCAGCTATTTGCAGCAAGAGTTCAAGTGGGCCTGGGAACAGATGATGGACGAGATGGCGGAAGCCGTGGGCATGGATCCGGTGCAGTTTCGTTTGCTGAATGTGCAGAAGCCGGGAACCCAGGTGGCCCTGAAACAGGGCGGAACAACGGTCATTCCCATGCCGGAGATGGAGAAAGGCGCTCTGCGCTACGACTGCTTCGCTTCGGTGGAGGTGCTGGAGGAAGGTGCGAAGGCCATCGGGTGGGAGAAGAGAAATCCCGTGGCCGGCGGAAATCCGGGCAGGTTCAAGCGCGGACTCGGCGTGGCCATGTCCCAGCATCACGCGGGGCGGCTTGGATATCAGGAAGGCGAGCCGGGTTTCGACTGGATGATGTCGAAGCGCCAAGGCGGAGCCGCCGCTCCAGGGAACGACATCTACGAGGGCGCACTGGAGATCAACGCGGATGGCGACGTGGTTCTGCGCTACGCGCAGCCGGATAGCGGCACCAATCACGGCACTTCGATGTCCATGCAGATCGGAGAAATTCTAGGATTCACCACGCTGGATCGCATCCGGTTGATCTGGGGAGATTCGGAGCTTGCGCCGCAGGCCCCGGGTTGGAGTTCCGGCTTGACCACCGCCATACAAGGCGGCGCCCTGTGCAATGCCGCGGATAAGCTGCGCAAGGAACTTCTCCAGCGCGCGGCAGGCGCACTGAGGACGGATGCGGCGAAACTGAGTATCCGAGACGGAGTGATCTTTTCTACCGATCGGCCCAGCAGCAAGACCACTTTCGCGGCGCTGGTGAAGGCGAACAAAGAACCCATACGCATGGCGGGCAGGTGCGTCCTGACGGGCAGCGGAAGGGCGATGGCCCGAGGCGTGGGCGCGTGTTTTGCAGAAGTTGAAGTGGACACGTGGACCGGCGACTGGCGCTACGTGAACGCGGCGTATTGCCACGACGCGGGCCACGTGATGAATCCGCTGCTGGCGAACGCCGATCAGCATGGAGCGCTGGTGCAAAACATGGGCATGACCACCGACGCCATTCCCTGGGATCGCGAATTTCCAGGGACACTTCACTACGGCGTGGGATATCTGTCCTACCGGCTTCCGACCATCATGGAACCTCCGGAACAGACCAACGTGTTTATCAACAGCCAGGAGCCGCGCTGGTTCTTCGGGTCCAAAGGCTTCGCGGAAACGGCCATCGGCGCCGCTCCGAGCGCGATCGCCAACGCCATCTACAACGCCTGCGGGGTAAGACTTCGCGAGCATCCCATCACCAAGGACAAAATTCTTGCGGGTCTGCGCGCCAAGGGCGAAATCGTATAAACCGATTTCCCCTGGCCGCAGGGCTTTGCCGCATGAGTTGAAATGACCAAAAAGGTGAACGAGACACTTCCGGCCCCGGCAGGCGCGATTTTCTCCCGGATGTTCGTCGCGCTGCTGCTCGTGGTGACACTAGCGGGCGCGTTGGCGATTCCTTCCGCCGCCGCGCAGAACGGCGCGCAAGCGAACGAGCCTCGCAGCCGGCAGCCTGCGGTGGTCAAGCAGGTGGCCCCCGATCTCTACTTTTTCTTCGATTTCGACGGCTCCAACTCCATCTTTCTAGTGACCGATGCGGGCGTGCTGGTGATCGATACGCGCGAGCATCCGCGGGCCGGAACGGAATTGATCGCGCAAATACGCAAGGTCACGGACAAGCCCATCAAGTGGGTGATCAACAGCCATTTTCACGGGGACCACACCTTCGGGAACGCGGCCTTCCAGGCGGCGGGCACGATGTTCGTGGCCCAGCAAGAGACCGCACGGATCATGCCGCTGGTGCAGCCGAAGGAGATGGCCCGGCGGCAGGATTATTTCAAGGAAAACAACTACGATCCCAAGGAAGTGAAACTGATTCTGCCGGACGTGACGTTCGCGACGCAGATGAGCATTTTTCTTGGCGGGCGCGAGGCGCGGCTCATGTATTTCGGGCCGGGGCAAAATCCGGGCGATACTTTTGTGTTGTTTCCGCAGGACCGCGCGCTCTATACGCCCGGCGCATTTGCGCGGCACAGCATGCCCAATATGGCGTTCACTCCGTCGGTGGATAATTGGCTGAAGCTACTCAATCAGATTGCCGCGCGGACCGATTACGACTACATCCTGCCCGCGCATGGCGACGTGGCGCACCGCGAAGACGTCAAGGAACTCGCGGATATGTTGCAAGACGAATACACGATGGTGAAAGCCGCCGTGGATAAAGGCATGCCGCTGGAGCAGGCGCAGGCGACCCTAACGTTTCCGCAGTATAAAGATTGGCGCAATTACCAGCGGCTGAAGAATGAGATCAAGTCGCTTTACGAATTGATCCAGAGCGGCAAGCGCAGCTACTTCGAGTAAAGCGGACCGGGGCTAAGGCTTTCGAGCTACGGTTAGTGCTTGTCGTCGGGATGAGAGTGCCGCCAGTTCCAGTAGTCTTTCTGCTCGTTTTGATTCAGCTTGCCGTAGTCGCGGTAAGGGTTGCGTCCGTGATTCTCCATCCAGTAATTATGATAGGCGCGATCCTCGTTGGCATCCCAGCGATGATAATCGCGATAGGCGGGATCGTAGACGCCTACCCGCGCCGCGCAGTCGCTCGAGGCTACCATTGCGGACAGTCCCAAAAAGAGCATGAACACGCCACTCGATAGTCGTTTCATATGCCGCTTCCTATCTCCCTTCCTGTGTGTTCCCGTCGTTTAGATAGATGTTTTTCGGCAGGACGAAGGGATGACGCGAACACCTGAGAACGGTTTGCGTGGAGCATTTAAGGAGACGAGGGCGCGGGGCGTACTTGGAGCTCGATTTCGGAGACTTTTCCTTCACGTCTGGATAGCTCGAGGTCATAGAAGTTCTGCAGGTTGAGCCAGAACTCGGGATTGGTGCGGAAGTAGCGCGCCAGGCGCAAGGCGGTCTCCGCGGTGATGCGCCGCCGCTCGTGGACAATTTCGCCGATACGCGTTGCCGGAACATGCAGATCGAGGGCCAGCTTATTGACGGTGAGGCCGAGGGGCTTCATGAAATCCTCGCGGAGGATTTCGCCGGGGTGCACAGGGGGCATGAGGGTTGTGGGCTTATTTTTCAACTGTGCTTCACTAGTCATACTGAACGATCTCGACATCGTAGCATTTTGAAACCGGAAAAAGCAGATCCCTCACCGCCGTCCAAAATGCGGCCGGGTTCGGGATGACAGCGTCTTGGGGGGGGCTACCTCTTGCCTCTGTTAAGCGTGACGGCTCGGAGAGATTCTTCGTCGCGCGCAGGGCGGACTCCTCAGAATGACAAAGTTTACTACGCGGTTAACGCTTGGGAGGGGGCCAATAATTGAGGAAGCCGTCGCGGTTGGGCATTTTTACTTGGGGCAGGGATTTGGCGTCGAGGACGGCGTCCTTGGGGACGACGGCGTCGATGGAGAGAATGTAGGCGGTGAGGGCGTAGGCTTCGTCGTTCGAGAGCGATTCGGGAGTGCGCAAAGGCATGGCGCGGCGGACGTAATCGAAGATGGTAGTGGCGCTGGGCCAGTAGCTGACCGGAGTCTTGACCGGCTTGGCGGAGGCGAGCGTGCCGATGCCGCCGGTGAGCTGATCCAGAGGGCCGCCTTTGCCTTGGGGGCCGTGGCAGACCTGGCATTTTTCCGCATAAACTTTGGCGCCCTGCTCGACCGAGCCGCTGCCTTCGGGCAATCCCCTGCCGTCGGGGGTGACGGTGATATCGAGCTGGCGAATTTCGTCGGGAGAGAGCGGGCGGCCGAGATTGGGATGCGCGGACTTGTTTTGAGCAGGAGCCTGCGACTGGGCGCGGCAGAGGCCCGCGACTGAGAGCGAGAGCGCCGCAGCTAGCATGGCAACGGCGGTGAGAAGAACGTGTGCCGGGCGCGGAAAACGCGGGCGCCTACACGTAGACATTTTGCACCGTGCCGTCGGCGGCGACGTTCCAGCTTTGAATGCCGTTGTAGTGATAGGGCTGGCCGGGCGCGTATTGTGCGACCCAGGCCGAGCGCGTGGGCTGGACGTTGCCCTTGTCGTCGGTGGCGCGGCTCATGAGGACCGCGGGACGGCCGTCCCATTGCCAGGGCAGATGGAAGCGAGCGAGCGCCTTCGGTAAAACCGGCTGGCCGAGCGCGGCGAGGGTCCAGCTCTTGCCGCCGTTGGTGGAGAGCTCCACCTTGGAGATGCGGCCGGCCCCGGACCAAGCCAGGCCGGAGATTTCGTAGAAGCCCGGCGCGGGCAGGTTCATTCCAAACGACGGCTTGATGATGGCCGACTTCACGCCTTGCAGAAACATGTATTGGCGCGCTTTGCCGTCGGGCAGCAGTTCGGTGTAGTGCGATGTTTCGTCGCGGGCGTCGACAGGGGCGTCGATGACGTTGAGGCGGCGGAGCCACTTGACGTTGATATTGCCCTCGAAGCCGGGCAGCAGCAGGCGCATGGGATAACCCTGCTCGGGGCGAATGGCTTCGCCATTCTGGAAGAGCGCGATCATGGCGTCGTCGAGGCACTTCTCGAGGGGCACGCTGCGGCTCATGGCAGCGGCGTCGGCGCCTTCGGCGATTACCCATTTGGCGCCGCGCTGGATGCCTGCTTCGTCGAGGAGGGTGGAGAGGCGCACGCCGGTCCACTCGGAGCAGGAGACCAGGCCGTTCAAGGCGCCGGCGGCGGCTTGCTGCGGGCCGGGTTGGCTGAACGTGCCGCTATTGCCGGCGCACTCGACAAAATAGATTTGCGACTCGAGCGGATAGCGCAGGAGCGTTTCGCGCGTGAAGGCCAGAGGCTGGCGGACGAGGCCGTGGATGACCAGTTCGTGGCGGGCGGGATCGATATCGGGGATGCCGTTGTGATGACGCTCGAAGTGCAGGCCGCTGGGCGTGATGGTGCCGGCGAGCTGCTCGAGCGGCGTGCGGGAGACGCCCACGCCTAGACGGACGGCGGCTGTGGAAGGAATCGCGCGCTGGACTTTTTCTTCCCAATGCGAGGGCGCGCCGTAGGGGGAGAAGGAACGGCCTGGAGTTTTCATCCATGGGGGCGCGGCTTCGCCAATGCTGTAGCCGCCGGCTTGGCTGGCGGCGTCCTGGGCGGCGGCGAGCGCGGACGCGCTTCGGCCGATGCCGGCGAGTCCGGCGCCTGCGGCGAGAGCGCCGGCGCGGAGGAGCGCGCGGCGGGCGATGGCGCGGCGCGGTTCGGTGTCGGCGGCGTTGGCGTTGGGCGCGTTAGCTGGCGCGTGATGGCTTTCGCTCATGGGTTCCCTCCTGGGCATCTGTGCGTGTGCGTAATAACCCCTGTCATCCTACATGTATACACCCGAAGGCGCCGCGCCGCGCACAGCCGTTCTGCACAGCCAAGAGTGGCTGTGCCACCGTTCTACAGGGCTTAGGTGCAACACGCGGAGAAAGGCCCCATGGCCGGCTGGACAACGCCGCGCCCTGGGCTACAAGGGCTGCGCGGCGGGAGAGGCTGTGCCACGGCCGACAAAAGGCAAAAGCCTCAGGTCTCGCCTGCGAAATGCGCGGGCGCGACCTGAGCTACGAGGCTGCGTGGCCGCGCGCCGGGACGGACAATCCAGCGTCTGCACAGCCAAGAGTGGCTGTGCCACAGGCTCTGCGCAGCTTGGGTGCTAGACGCGGAGAAAAGCCCCAGGGCCCCGCCGACTGCTGGCGGGCGCCCTGGGCTACAAAGGCTGCAGCACAAGTGGCTGCGCCACTTGTGCTGCACAATCGTTCAGCACGGGCGTTCGGCACAGATGGGAGTGGGTGTGCCACGGCGGATTCCCACAACGGCACGAACCTTTACATCGCCGTCACATTGCGGTCATACAGGAGTAACTGACGGCGGCTAGCCTCTTCGGCCTCAGCGCGCGGCAGTGCGATTGCCGCGCGCGGCTTCGCCAAACACAGGACGGTGACGTATGGCCACAGGAGCATCGGTACTCGACGCGAAACTGGGCGCACCGAGCAAAGCCGGGCGCATCGGCATGATTGTGTTCGGCGTGGCGCTGGTCGTGGGTTTTATTTACGCCGGCAGCCGCTTGTTTTCCGATCTCGCGGAGATGCATTCGTCCGAGATTATGCCTTTCGTGCTGCTGGGCATCGCGCTCCTGGTGGCGCTGGGATTCGAGTTCGTGAACGGATTCCACGACACGGCCAACGCCGTGGCCACGGTGATTTACACGCATTCGATGGAGCCGCACCTGGCGGTGGTGTGGTCCGGGGCATGGAACTTCATCGGCGTGCTGGTTTCTAGCGGCGCGGTGGCCTTCGGAATCGTTTCCTTGCTGCCGGTGGAACTGATCCTGCAAGTCGGAAGCAAGGCGGGATTCGCGATGGTGTTCGCGCTGCTGATCGCCGCGATTATCTGGAACATCGGCACGTGGTATCTCGGATTGCCCGCTTCCAGTTCGCACACCATGGTGGGCTCGATCATCGGCGTGGGCATCGCCAATCAATTGATGTCGGTGAAGACGGGCACGAGCGGCGTGGACTGGGGACAAGCGACGGCCATCGGGAAATCCCTGCTGCTCTCGCCGCTGGTGGGGTTTGTGGGCGCCGCGGTTTTGCTCTTGCTCTGCAAGGCGCTGATCCCCAACAAGCAGCTCTACGAAGCGCCCAAGGGAGCCGAGCCGCCGCCGTTCTGGATTCGCGGCTTGCTGGTGCTCACTTGCACTGGGGTGAGCTTTGCGCATGGCTCCAACGACGGGCAAAAAGGCATGGGATTGATCATGCTGATCCTGGTGGGAACGGTGCCCACGGCCTATGCGGTGAACCACGCCGTGACCACGCAGCAGACGGCGGACTTCGTGGCTGTATCGGAACAGACGGCGGATGCGCTGAGCCATTATGTGTCACCGAACGCGGTGGTGGGAGATGATCGAGACGAGGTGACGGCGTACATTCGCACCCACGACTTCACGCCGAACACCATGCTGGCCATGCGCCAACTGGTGAACGGCATTGGCACGGAAATGGCGCTGTACAAGCAATTGAAGGCCGTGCCCCAGGAAAAGGTGCGCAACTTCCGGAACGACATGTACGTGGTGAGCGAAGCGCTGCGGCTGATGCAGAAGTCGCACAAACCCGAATTTTCCACCGCGGACGCCGCCGTGATCGCCAACTACAAGACGCACATCGATGCCGCCACGAAATTCATTCCCAATTGGGTGAAGGTGGCCGTGGCGCTGGCGTTGGGCATGGGAACGATGATTGGCTGGAAGCGCATCGTGGTGACCGTGGGCGAGAAGATCGGCAAGGATCACCTGACCTACGGGCAGGGCGCCGCGGCGGAGATCACGGCGATGTTCACGATCGGGGCGGCGGATTGGTTCGGCTTGCCCGTCAGTACCACGCACGTTTTATCTTCGGGCGTGGCGGGCACGATGGCCGCCAACCATACCGGGCTGCAATGGTCCACGGTGCGGAATCTGGCCATGGCCTGGATTCTGACCCTTCCCGCATCGATTATGCTGTCGGCCACGCTTTTCTGGCTGTTCCGCAAAATCAGCAGCTGAGACGAAACCCGGTTAGAATGCGCTCAAAATCGTTAAAGCAATTGCCTGCGGTTTCTCACTAGGAGGCCCATCGTGCTGCCGCCAAAGCTGATCATGTCCCCGATTGATTTCAGCGAACCTTCCCAGGATGCGCTGAAAACGGCCACGGAGCTGGCGTCCTGCTTCGGCGCCGAACTCTGCCTGGTTCACGTCGTCCCCGCCATTCCCAAGCTGCCTTCGGCCTCGACCATCTTCCACGAAGGCGAATACGAGCAGCAGTTGCACGAAGACGCGCAGAGGCGGCTGGACGAAATGGTGCGAGCGGTCGGGCGGCGAGGCGTGGCGGCCAGGAGCGTGGTGGGCACGGCCAACGACGTGAGCATGGAGTTGCTGCGCATCGCCGAGCACAACAGCGTGGATATGATCGTGATCGCCACGCATGGAATGACGGGGTGGCACAAGCTGGCGTTCGGGTCTGTCACGGACAAAGTGGTGCGGCTGGCGGCTTGTCCGGTGCTGGTGCTACGAGTGCAGGCCGAAGCGGAGTCGCGGGACGGCGCAAAAACGGAGTCGGTAACGTCTTCGCATTAATCAACGCGCGCTGATCTCGGCGCGTTAATGTCGGCGCGCGCGAATCGTCTCGCTGCGAGCGCTCGCTTCTGGAATGCTGGGCTAGGAACCTGGGGATAACTTCCGGAGCTGCCAGCAGGTCCAATGCGGGCCCCGGCCGTGGCTGATGGCCCAATCCGTCATCTTGATCGCATCCGCCGGATTTCTCGGCGATCCCCGGATTCCGCTGGCTTGTGAGAAATCCTCCCACGTGCCGCCGGCCAGGGTGTCGGTGGGGCCGCGGTGAAACTGCAATATCCCATCGGACATGAGGCCGTCAGAGTCTGGCCGGGAGATGTTCCTCCCGCTACTTTCACATTGGATCAGTTTTTCGATGGTGGCCTTGTTCTTCACGGCGAACGGAAGCGAATATCTCCATCGCGGGCCAGAAATGAAGGTCTCCATGCGTATCGGCCGTGCGACCGCGGATTCATCTTCGGAGCTTGAACCGGGGCGGATTGAACCGGGCCGGGCTAAGACAGTCTGAATGAGCGTGACAAAAGGGAGAGAAAGAAATAGGAGATAAAGCAGCTTTTCGATCAGGGGAACGGACCGTTGGCTTTGCCCCTGTTTCTTGGCTTCGGATTTATTGCGAAGGTTCGGTGTGCGACCGTGTGGGCCCACTGATCCGCGACGAATCGGCGAGCGGGGCCAGCGTATGGTCAGGGTCATGGAACGATCCTTGGGCCGGGGTGAAGAAGTCGCAGGCAGCCGGCTAGATTCAGGAGCACGGCCCCACTCTACATCAAAGCGAAGATAAAGCGAAGTACAATTTACGGGCCTTTTTGGTTATGACCTGTGTGCGGCGGAACATTCCTAGTTCTGCACAGCCAAGAGTGGCTGTGCCACTGGTGCTGCAAGACGCGCGGGAAAAGCCTCAGGTCTCGCCTGCGAAAACTGCAGGCGCGACCTGAACTACAAGGCTGCGTGGCCGCGCGGCCTGAAGTGACAATTCAGCATCTGCGCGGCCCTTCGGCACAGCCAAGAGTGGCCGTGCCACCAAATCCCTCCGCACAGCTAGGAGCGGCTGTGCCAGCCAATCACTCGGCGCCGCCGGCGGAGGCCTTCTCTTTCGGGTGGGGAACGATGCGCAGGTAGGGACGCGGCGCTTTCCAGCCCGCGGGATACTTCTTGCGGGCCTCGTCGTCGGAAACGCTGCCGCTGATGATGACGTCCTCGCCCGGCTTCCAGTTCACCGGCGTGGAGACCTGATGCCTGGCGGTGAGTTGGATGGAATCGAGCACGCGCAAGACTTCGTCGAAGTTGCGGCCGGTGCTCATGGGATAGCTGAGCATGAGCTTGATCTTCTTATCGGGGCCGACGACGAAGACGGTGCGCACGGTAGCGTTGGCGGCGGCGGTGCGGCCGTCGGAGGTGTTGCCGGCGTCAGCCGGAAGCATGTCGTAGAGCTTGGCGATCTTGAGTTCGGGATCGCCGATCATGGGATATTTCACCTTGTGGCCCTGGGTCTCTTCGATATCCGCGGCCCACTTGCTGTGGCTGCTGACCGGGTCCACGCTGAGGCCGATGATCTTGCAGTTGCGGGAATCGAATTGGGGCTGCAGTCCGGCCATGTAGCCCAGTTCGGTAGTGCAGACCGGGGTGAAGTCCTTGGGATGCGAGAACAGGATGGCCCAGCCGTTGCCGATCCAATCGTGAAAGTTGATGGGGCCCTGCGAGGTTTCCGCGGTGAAATTGGGAGCTTCGTCGTTGATGCGCAACATCGGTTTTCTCCTTGTGCGAATCGCGTCGTTCTCGCCACGCTGGGCGTCGCGGGACTGTAGCCGGCACGGCCGAAGTTTGGCGCTTGAAGCCAGGGTCGCGCTTGGAAACTCGGGCCCCGGTATCCTACGCTTTGCCCGCGCCTAAGACAATGAACTTGGTGCGGGGGCAGGCCTGCGCCGAGGTGGGCTTAGGGGCAAGTGGCGAGAAGGCGGGATTCACGGAAACTGGCAATCGGGCGATGGTGCGAAGACGAAACGAAATGGGGCGTGGCGATGGCGGTCGGGAGCCGGAAACGATGCGCGCGCCCGAAGATTCGCGTTCGGGCGGATCGGGAAGCGCGGAGATTAGGATTTTTGGCGGCCGGCCGGAACTGGGGTGGTTGGCGCGCTGGGCGACTCTACGTCACGAAAATTCCAGTGGTCGCCGTCGAGAAATGCCTCGCTTCGCCAATTTCCCAGGAGGCGTTCGTGGTCTTCGAAATTCTGAGCATCCGCTTCCCTGTTGTTCATCGCGCTTTTCTCCTTGGTGCTCATGATCTGCTCTTGTGTTTCTCCGGCTTTAGCGGCGGTAGTGCGTCCGGGTGTAGGCATATCCAAAAGTGTTTTGCTCGATGCTGACGGTTTGCGGCAGCCACCACAGCTTGCGGATCACGCTGTAGCGCGAGATGCGCATCTCGTGTCCCAGGAACGCCGCGCCCATGGCGTAGGCCGATGCATAAGCGGCCATCGCTACCGGGTGGCCCAGCATCGGGCGCACGATCGCATCCTGTTCCTGAAAACCGCCCATCTTGAAGTCCTGTTCGGTCTGGCGGTAGTCCATCGTTTTCACGGTGAGGTCCAATGTGGCCAGCGCCATCACCGGCCGATCCTTCAGCATCGAGACGATGGCGTTCTGCCTCTTCGGGAGCACGTCGGTGTGCCGGGGCTTGGCTGCCACCGCGTTGCAGAGCGAAGAGCTGATCAGGATGCATTCGATGATCACTGTCATTGTCCTCGGCTATAGATAAAGCAGGGGCAGGGCCAAAGGGGGTTAGCTATAGGCAGTGGAATCAGAGACTTGAGGAGGAGCTGTGCCGGAACAAAACTACACTGTGTTCAAAAACCTGCGCTACTGTACACGCTGGCTACACATAAGCGACCGCCGACGCTGGGGAACGCCTCGGTCCAGCGGGGGGTTATTTCCCTCCATGCAGGCGGGTGAGCCGGGAGCCGACGGAGTTGAGTTCCATCTCGCTGAGGGTTCTTTCGATTCGAGGGAAGATGCGATCCTCTTCCAGGCGGACGTGGTCGTGAAGCAGGGAGCCGAGCGCGACGATGGGCTCGGGAGAAAAGGTTCCACCGAGAGAGTCCCGCACATCCTCGATCCGCGCGCGGATGGCCGCGTGGTCGGCCAGCATGCGCATGATTTCCGGGTCCTCATCGAGGCGGAAGTGCCGAGCGTACTTGGGCAGGAGCACTTGCTCCTCTTCCGCAAAGTGGGTTTGGCCACTTTCACCCCAGAAGTGAAGGACGGAGTCCGCGAGCGAACGTAGTCTTTGGTCGCGCTCGGGCGCGGGCAATTCCGCCGCTCGGCGGATTTCCAGCGCCAACACCAGCGCGTGATGATGATGTTCGCTGAGGGGGTGAAGATCGGCGTGACGCTGCATGGCGGAAGTCTATGGCGTCGACGGCTGGGCCGTCAATTTCAGCTGCGGGCGGCAGTGCGGCGGCGCTAACGCGAGTCCAGCGTCTCCTGCCTGGGAGGAGTATACGTGCCAAACTCACGAAAGAGATTCAGAGTCGAGCTGATCACGAACTTCACCGCAAGCCGCTGCATGGTGTCGCTGAAGGTGATGCTGCGGCGCGGAGCCCAGGCATTCGAGAGCGCAGTGGACATTCCAAAGCCCAGCAGCCCCGAGGTATTGAATGTCTTGGTTCCAGAGTCGTTATAGGTGATGACCGTGGATTTCAGCGAATTCAGCAGGCGCGATCCGAACGATCCGCGGCCTTTGCGGAAGTATCGGGGATCCTGGTGCAGGAGCGACGGCAAAAAGGCATCGGAGAAAAAGCTGGTGGTGGCAATGCTTCCGGAGAAGGAGCCAAACCGCTCGGCAAACGGACCCCAACCTTGCCCGTAGCGCGGGGAGTAGTTGATCGATTGCGACACGCCCGCAAAGAACAGCGCTTCGAGCGGCAGGGAGCGGTCGAAGGTTCTACGCCAGAACATCTGATATTTCTGAGTTCTCGTTAAAGGCGGCACGACGGCATCGGGATCTTTCACGGTGTTGACGCCGGGAAAAATAAAAAGCGTGCGGGTGTAGGTAAGGGGCACGGGCTCCAGCGCCGGATCGATGCGGCCTTGCCCCCGCGCCGGCAGGCCCGAAAATAGAGCCGCGCCGACGATGGCCGAAATGAAAAAGCGCCCAGCGCGCTGCGATGTGAGAAGAGTTCTTAGGCCGCTGAGTTGCCGCACCGGGGCTCCTGATCATTAGAGCGGCGGATGGGCCTACAGGGTCAGGAAGAAGAGCAAAGGCGAGACTTGAAAGGCTCGCCCGAAGTACCTGAGGATGCGACTCGTGCCAGCACGCCGGGGTTGCCGATGCATACGCTCTTTAGTTTATTCTGTTCGGAGCAACCTCGGGGCCAGTACAGGCAGGGCCAGCCGAAGCCGGACTGTGCTAACGTTACGCCGCGTCTAAATCCCATAGGGTGGGGTGAGCGTCAGCCATGTCTTCGAGTCGAAACGCGAAGGTCGCGTTTGCCGTGGCACTGCTGCTGCTTTTTCTTAGCGGCTTCGCAGCCGGCTCCCTCATCATCCGTTTGTACAGCAGCGAGGCCTTGATTCGTCACACCTACGACGTGGAGGTGGCCCTGGGGGATTTGGAGACCTCGCTGACCAGCGTGGGCCGGAGCCGGGTGGCCTACATCAATTCGGGGAGCGCCGAGTCGCTTCGGGACTATACGGATGCGGCCAGGCAAGTGGGCGTCGTTGTCGCCAGAATCCGGCAATTGACGAACGACAATCCGGCGCAGCAGAAGTTATGCGACCAGCTTGCCGCGAACGCGAACGAGCGAATCGCGGTGGCCCAGGCGTCGGTGGATCTGAGAACGCAAAATCGATCCGACCCCGAGAAGCAGTTCGAATTGACGGCGGCGGTGGCCAAAGCCACGTTTGATACCGCGGCGATTACACAGCAAATGCGAGCCAACGAAGACGCGCTGCTGCAAGAGCGCAGCCGCTTGTCGCAACTTTTGTTTGCGGCGCTGCCCGGCATCCTGGCGGTCTCGTTCGCGCTCTCGGCCCTGATGTTCTGGCTGCACTATTACATGCTGAATCGCGAGCTGCAGGAGCGCAGGGGCGCGGAAAACCAACTGCGGCGGCTGAGCATGCAGCTGATGCGGGTGCAAGACGAGGAGCGCCGGAGATTCGCGCGCGAATTACACGACGAACTGGGGCAGACGCTGGTAGGCGCGAAAATGATGGCCGACGCTTTGAACGAGGGCGCCAAGAAGCCGCAAATCGCCGAACTCACTGCCTTGCTGGGGGACGTGGTTACTCAAGTCCGGACGCTCTCCTATCTCTTCCATCCGCCGCTCTTGGAGGACGCCGGGTTCTACTCCGCCGCCAACTGGCTGATCGAGGGGTTTGCGTCGCGCGTGGGCATCGCCGTCTCCGCAAAGATTCCCAATCAGCCGGAACGGCGGCTCGATCGCGCCGTGGAGCTTACGCTGTACCGGGTGTTGCAGGAGTCGCTCAACAATATCTATCGGCACTCGAAGAGTCCCAGGGCCGAGGTCAGCGTGGAGGCCGGCGCGGACAAGGTGATTTTGCGTGTGAGGGATTTCGGGCGCGGGATTCCGACGGAAAAGCTCGAGGCTCTGCGGACCAACGCCGTACAGACCGGCATTGGGCTCACGGGCATGAAAGAACGCGTGCGAGAGCAGGGCGGCGAGTTGGTAATACAGTCGGACGATGGCGGCACGGAAATTATTGTCACCCTGCGGATCGCGCAGCCGGCTGAAGCGCTGGGCGCGGAGATTCGGTGAAGAGGAAGCCCCCGGCCAAGGGCGCCAGCTCAAGCGGTCAATGCAACACCGTTTAACCAGTCGATCCGACAATATTTCCTCTACGGATTCCCATCCACAAGGCTGTAATCAATCACAACCTGGGCAGGCCAGTGTTCCGTTCACATCGACGCCTTTGGAACGGATTTAGCTTCGCAGACTCCTGCACGTGGACTTTGACCTAGCTTTACAACGACCCACGGAGGCCGCAAGACTTATCGGCGCTTTCGATCTGCGGCATCCTCGAGTCCAGGTGAAGAGATGCCCAGAGTTCGATTCGTGCGCCAGGTCACAGGCCCACATGAGCAATGTCATAGTCGATTTGTCCTGTTTTGAAACATCCTGTGAATAGGGATGCCGGACTTGGGGAGGTTGGCCCATGACTGCCAAACCATCGAGCATTGCCATAAGATCGATGACTCTGGATGACGTACCCGCGGTAGTGGAGCTCCAGCAGCGTGTGTTCCCAGGCATGCCGGTTTGGAGCGCAGAGGCGCTGACGCATCATCTCGAGGTCTTTCCAGAGGGTCAACTGGTCGCGGTGGATGACCAGAAGAGTCTTTTGGGTTCGGCGAGTTCACTTCTCATCGATTGGGACGACTACGCCGAGTCTGCCAAATGGTCGACAATCACCGGCCACGGGACCTTCGACACTCACAATCCGCTCGGTAAGACGCTCTACGGAGCCGATCTATCGGTAGACCCGCTGGCACGCAGGCGAGGTGTAGGTTCTCTGTTTTACGAAGCACGAAAAGATATGGTGAGACAGCGCGGGCTGAAGCGCTTCCTGACTGGAGGACGTATTCCCGGTTACGCGGAGGTCGCTCACAAAATGAGCGTCTCCGAATATGTGGCCGAAGTCGTCAAGGGCAAACGAAAGGACCCGACGCTGAGCTTTCAGATCGGGAACGGGATGGTGGTGCTGGACGTCGTTTCGGAGTACCTGGAGGATTCCCAGTCGCGCGGCTTCGCAACCCTGCTCGAATGGCTGAACCCCGAGTACGTCACCAGCATGGGTCTCGATTCCAGCGATCGTCATCTGGTGTCCGTGACCGAAGCGCAGGAGAAGGAGATTGGCGAGCGGCCCCAGCCCGCTCGCATCCGGATCGCCGCCATGCAATACCTGCTGCGCCCTATCAACCGCTTTGAGGACTTCGCTACCCAGGCCGAGTTCTTTGTTCGGAGCGCACACGAATATCATAGCCAGTTTGTGGTCTTTCCGGAATACTTCACGATGCAGCTTCTGAGCTACTTGCGGGAGCCCAGCCCGGCTCGAGCGGTGCGCCGCCTTGCCCAGCTAACGCCCGACTATGAGGGCCTCTTCCAACGGCTGGCCACCGAAACGGGAATGTACATCATCGCCGGCACACATCCGATCATCCAGCAAGGCGAATTGTTCAACGCGGCTCATCTGTTTACGCCTGGCGGCCTGGTGTTTCGCCAGAAGAAAGTGCATCTCACTCCCACCGAAAAGGGGCCGTACCAGATGAGCCGGGGCCACGGCTTCTACGTCTACCATACGGAGTATGGCAAGATCGCCATCTTGGTTTGCTATGACGTGGAATTCCCGGAAGCCGCTCGCTGTCTCGCTGAGGGCGGAGCGCGGATCATCTTCGTTCCTTCGTGCACAGACGAGCGCCAAGGGTTCTGCAGAGTTCGCTATTGCGCTCAAGCCCGGACGAGCGAAAATCAAATCTATGTTGCCATAGCGTGCACGGTGGGCAACCTTCCCGAAGTTCCGCACATGGCCACGCACTACGGCCAAGCGGCAATTCTGACGCCTTCAGATTACTTTTTTGCGCGCGACGGGATCGCCGCAGAAGGCTCGGTCAATCAAGAACAAATGGTTATCTCGGATGTGGACCTCAATCTGCTGGACGAGCAGCGTATCAACGGGACGGTCCTGCCTCTGGACGATCTGATCAAGGACGCCTATGACCGGGTGATCCACTACACCGACAGGGGGGACGCAGACAAATCCGCAACTTCCGGTGGCTCAGCGACCCCGCAGGGGGTTGGAGAAATGCCCGCACAAACGACCTCTCACTGAACGCGGCAGTTCAGCCACGCGTCCCAGATGCGGTGGTGGCTCGGTGTCATGGAAAAATGCGGGGCCACACATTGTGTGCTGCATCCCACCGGTGGCTTCTGTTAATCGTCGTCGACAATTTTGACTTCAAAACATCGGAAAAAGCAGATCCCTCACCGCCGTCCAAAATGCGGCCGGGTTCGGGATGACGACGGGGGGATCGGCGCGCAGCGGGGGCAAAGGCCTCAGGTCTCGCCCGCGGAAGGCGGGGGCAAGACCTGAGCTACAAGCGCGCTGCGACGTTAGCGAAGGGCAGTGCTTGTTCTGCACAGCCAAAGTGGCTGTGCGACTTGGCCTGCTTTAGCTGGCGAACACGGCGATCAGTTTGTCGCCGGGGCGGGGCCGCGGCCGCGGCCGCCCGGAGGCGTGTTCGGATCGGGCCGGAGATCGGCTGGGAACAGATCGAAAAGCGCGTTCATGGCCGTGACGGCCTTGGCGTGTTCGGCCATCAGCTTATCGGCATCGGGCGTAGTGGCGCTCATGTCCGATATTTTCTGGTAGGCCGCGAGGGCGGCCTTCAGCCTGGCTTCCACCTTGCTCTTGAAAGCGGCGGGCTCGTCCTTGACGGCGCCGCGCAGGGCCTCGGCGGCTTCCATATACTCCATATTCTCGTGGGGCACGCGCGCGAAGTTCTTGTTGGTGATCTGCCTCTTGAAGTCGTTGGACACCTGCACCAGAAGCCGGAGCGCGGTCTTCACATCGTCGGGCGATTTCAGCTGGGCGGCCAGCGGCGCTGCGACCAGCAGCGCCATTCCGATGGTGGCGAGAAAAGCCGGAATTCGTTTCGTTTTCATCTTTTTTCTCCTTCCTGTTCGCGGAACGTTTTCACGACGTAACGTGCAGAACGCCGCGCATATCCTCCGGATGGGTGGCACAGACGAACGGATAGTCGCCCGGCCGGGGCGCAATAAACTCTACCATCACTGTCTGGCCTTTGTCGCACAGCGGGGTCCTGGCGAGGACCAGCGGATCGTCTTGCGGAAGGATACCGTCGAGGTCCAGACAGTCCTTGGTGAGAGCATCGAGCTTGCCGGGATAGGTGAGCACCCAATCGTGGCGGGCGCTGATGATCTTGCCGGCGTGGTGGAACGTGAGGCAAACCCGCGCGCCGGTTCGAACGGTCAGCGTGTCGGGCACGAAGTCCAGGAAATCGCCGTCCGATGCGATGTACAGATCGACGACCTGCGGTTCAGGCTTGGGCTTGGGGCCGCATCCCAGGAGAAGCGCGAGCATGGCGAAAAGCACCCGGCGGCGTGCAAGGGGTTCGCTCGGGCCTATGGGACCTCCTGCGGATTGCATTTGCAGGAATATTAGTGGGAAGAGATGACGCGCGCAACTGCTTGGGTTTGCTTACACTTCCTGGTGGGATTCTCTTTGCTTTTCCGCGATGCCGTCCATGGTGGAACTGCGGCGGCGGCGTTTTGTATCCTCGACGATGAGCTCGATTCTTTCGCGAAGCTTGTTTGGCGAAAACGGCTTGGGGAAATAGTCGGTCGCGCCCATCTTGATGGCCTCTCTGGCCCCTTCGGCAGAGTAATAGCCGGTCATCAAAATCACGGCGATGCCGCGCTCGAGTTGCACGATCTGCTGCAGCAACTCCATTCCCCCGATGCCCGGCAGGATCAGATCGATCAGCACGATTTGGGGACGCAACTGCGTGATCATATCCAGGCCGATCCGCGGATCCGAAGCGGTGTGAATCTCGAGTTCGCCATTACTCAGGGTGAAATTGACCATCTTGAGATTTTTAGGATCGTCGTCGATGACCACTAGCCTAACGGGCTGATCGTTTTCGGAGGCTGGGCTCATAAGATCACCTCGTCCTGATGTAGGGTTTCACGGGCGGGTGGATTCCCTCTCCACCTTCTGAAGCGAGTCTAGGCGAAAGGCGGGTTGGCGATCCGATTAAGTCTTACGGCAAGTGTTGAAGTAGTAATTAACTCCCTGCCGCGTGGGACCCATCCGGCAAGCGCTCTCTAGGGTCGTGAACGAAGTAGCCCTCGCACAGCCCGAGTCGGGATAAACTTTTGAACCTCTTATAAGGTGATTGCGGCCCGTCTCTGAGATTGGTGCAGGGCGTCGCGGACGGGGTCGCCATCTCAAGAGAAAAGGAGTCCATGGGCATGGCCAAGGCCAAGGAGTTTACGGTAACGATCGAAGACAAACCGGGCGCACTGGGCAAGTGCTTCCTCGCCCTGGCCCAGCGCGGAATCAACATTCTGGCCTTCGAATCGTATGTCGAAGAGCGCGAAAGCCTGGTGCGATTCGTGGCCGACGATCCGGCCGGCGCCAACCGGGTGCTGGGTGAACTGCACATGATTTTCGAGGAGAACGACGTCGCCGTGGCGAGAGTGGCGCACCGTCCTGGCGAACTGGGCCGCGCGGCGGCGCTGCTCGGCGAGAATCGCATCAACATCGACTACTCCTACTGCGGATTAGAACCGGGATCGACCAAGGCGCTGCTCGTTTTCGGGGTCGACCGCATTACCAAGGGAGCGAGCCTGCTGGACGAGTTGGCCGCTGACGCGGGCGATTAGGCGACGATCGTCAAAGCAGGCTATTGCGTGCGTGGAGTGGTATTCACGACGCCATCGATATGCCATTCTTCGACCCGGGGCTTCTTGTCGCCGGGGATCAGAAGTTCAATCTCGTTCTTCTTGTCATTCTGGCGGCCGCGGTAGATCTTGCCTTTGTCGAGCGGATGACACGCACCGTTTCCCGACACGTTTATGGACACGTCTTGTTTGGATTGATCGCGCAGGCTCGCCGTACACGGCTTCTTACTGCTGTTCATCACTTGATATTGAACCGGATAATCCTTTTGATTGATGGTGTCCGCCCAGATTGGAGCGGCCAGAATGGGAACCGCAATCAACAGCATGGCAAAAGAAGCTACTTTCATGGCTTCTCCCTTCCCTTCGCGGAATGCGCGGCAGGTACCGTGGGAGACTACTCCTGAAATCGATGAAGCGCCAGATGTCAGGGCGTGCCGGGAAGCGGTGGGGGCGGCGGCGTGGCCGCGTTCGGGCGCGGGATCGATGACGGGACGGGGGACGGGATCGGGGGCAGGACCGGGGGCGCCGGACGGCTCGCTTTTAGCAGGTCGGGCAGCGTAGCGGGCTGGTAGTCGCCGGGGACGTCGAATATGGAGGCGTCGATGGCTGAGCTACAAACTGCCAAAGCAGATTCCTCGTCGCCGCAAAAAACCGCGACCGCTCCTCGGAATGACAGCCGTAATTGGGGGCGCCCGGTACCGGAAAAGCTACAAACTCGCGACACACTTCCTCGCCACACGCTTGGCGCGATTACTGCGCCAGGACGTCCTTAAAGAAGCGGGCCATGGCTACCTTGTATTCCGCGTCGGCACGCACCTCGGCGGGACTCTGCGGGTGCGTGAAGCCGTGGGTGGCGCCGCTATAGAGATTGACCTCGAAGTCCACTTTGGCGGCGCGCAGGTGGGAGATCAGGATGTTGAGCTGATCGATGGGGGCGACCGGATCTTCCGCGCCGTGCAAGATGAGCACGCGGCCCTTGATGTTCTTGGCAGCTTCGGCGGTGAAATTATTGAAAGCGCCGTGCACGGAGATGAAGCCGACGAGCGGCGCGCCCGTTTCGATGAGCTCGATGCCGGTGGTGCCGCCAAAGCAGTAGCCGATGCCGGCCAGCTTGGCGGAATCGACCATGGGCTGGGCCTTCAGCACGTTGAACCCGGCCATGGCGCGCGCGCGCATCAGCGGGCGATCGCTGTCGTAGATGCCGATCAGCTTGGTCATTTCGGGGACGTCCTTGGGGACAATTCCCTTGCCAAACATGTCTTCGGCGAAAACGACGTAGCCGAGATTGGCGATGGTCTGGGCGTCGGCGAGGGTGCCCTCGGAGAATCCGCTGCGGTCGTGGATCATCAAGATGCCGGGGCGGCGTCCCTGGACGGAGTCGTCATAGATGAGATAGCCGGAGAGCGGCGTATTGCCCTGCTTGTAATCGATCCACTGCGTCTTAATGGCGGCGTGGGCGGCGCCGGCTTGCAGGACGATGGCTGCGGCGACGAGAAGGAATGAAACGAGGCGTATGTTGATATGCGCTTTTTCAATGGCGATTTTCATGGGCTCCTCCAGAATGCGTTTGCTACAGACCAATTTCGGAATGCGTCAGACGGCTTCCCGCACATCCCTGCAGCAATGAAAGGCATCGGCGAGAGGGGAGTTTTGCATTGTCGACGCGGAGTGTCAATCGATGTGCGGGCGAGTTGGGCTAAAATGCGATCAAGGCCCGAAATTTGCGACCTGAGAATGCGGCTGGGGAGGCCGGCCGTGCCAACTTCATCCGCACCGCGGCCTTTGAGCATCACAGCCGCCGGCCTGTACATGCTCTTCGGCGCATGCTTGATGCCGATCAACATCTGGACGCATGCTCCAGCATTCCTGTTGGGAGCCGATTTCAGGGGCTGGCCCGCGGCGCTCTTCTTTCTGGCCATAGGAACGCTGGATGCGGGCATCGGGATCGGCCTGCTGCGGTTCGCTCCCTGGAGCCGAGTGGCGGCGATCTATTTCTTCCTCTTCCGGATTCTCAATACCGCGATCACTTTCCTGCTTCCCGGGAGCCGCGCGCGATTCGAGGACGGAGTGGCCGCGGCGGAAGCTTCGCTGGGCCGTGCGGGCGCTCCGCATCCGCCGCTGTGGTTCGGCGCGGTGCTGGAGCTTGGCGTGATGGGCCTGGTTTTGTGGCTCCTTCTCACGAGCAAAGCGGCCTTCGTTGGAACGGAAGGGCGGGCGGAAGAGCGCGCTCCAGTTCCGTGATGTGCAATCGCGATCTGGCGATCGACGATGCGCACACCCGAGCTGCCGGTGCAGCGCGCTCCGCCTTCCCTGAGGCTTTGGACGCCCCGATGCTAAACGGCTATCGCGGCAATGGTCCTAGCGGCCTTGCGTTGCGGCTCTGGCGCCGCGGTCGATATCGGCCTTCAGAGCGTCGGCATCGACCTGCACCTGGGCCTTGGCACGCTTCTGGGCGCGAGTGATTGCCGCATCCACTCTGGACTCGACGTCTGTAGCCGCCACCACCACGAGACCGCTCGAGCCTTTGTCCAGCAATTCGCCGAGATCCTTCAGATCCGAGCGCCTCATACCCCCGACCACATGACCGGCGATGGCGCCGGCAGTGGCCCCGAGGGCGCCGCCCGCGAGCAGACCGGCGCCCAGACCGATTGCCGGAAACAGCGCCACCAAGGCGCCCACTGCCAGCCCGACAACCAATCCCATGGCGCCGCCGTGACGAGCCGGCTCCTCGACGCGTTTGACGATAGCCACCTTGCCATCGGCTTTGCGGGTGAGCACCGCCGCATCGTAAGTGTCGACGATGCCAAGATCGGTGTAGAGTTTGCGGGCAGCATCGTAATCGGCAAGGGCGTCCCCTTCGGAGTCATATTGGTTGGCGAGCACGACGTATGTATCAAGGGCCATGATTTTCTCCTTCGCTTCTTGAGCGGAATTTCGGCTTGGGTTCCGTTTGCGCACATCAGTCGACTCTGAATATCCACTCCCGGCCATCCGGTGAATCCCGTAGCCGACGCTGAAATTTGGTTTGCTGTGGAAAAAACAGAGACCGGCGGTCTGCGATTTTCGATGGGAGCGAGAATGCGCGGCGGGTTGGCTGCGTTTCTACCTGGGCTGGCCGAAAACGTCGCGCAAGGCTACATCGAGGTCGCCTAGCGCCTGGGCGCAGTCACCCGTAAAACTCGAGCCGTGCATGATGGCGAGCGTCTTGGGCTTCAATTCGGCGAGCTTTTTCAGGTTTCGAGCGGTGAGCGGGCTATAGGGCACGTAGTCCGCGAGTATGCCGGACTGATATTCCTTCATGGCCTGATGGGAGCGGCCCACGACGTCGGCGGAGGTGAGCGGCTCGACCTCGCCGCTCTGATGAAACAGGTCCGAGCAGAGCAGCGTCTTCTGCGTTTCCTCGAAGAGCACGCCGGCGTCCCAACCGTGAGGCAGATGGGGAGTGCGGCAATAGCGGAAGCGGTACTTCCCCGTCGCAAAGGCACCGCCATCGGCGAGGCCGCGCGCCTCACGTCCGGTGAAGTCGTTCACGCAAACGAGCGCGCCGACCTGGCTGCAGATGACGTCGGCGTTGGGCGCCGCCGCCAGCCATTCGTTGAGCGAGCCGCACTCGTCCGACTCAAAGTGGCTGAAGCTGATGTGGCGCAGGTCCGAAAGCTTGATGAGCTTGGAGACCGCTTCGCGAATTTCCGCGTGCATTCCGCGCAAGCCGGTGTGGAACAGCAAGGGCTCGTCGTCGTTCACCAGGAAGTGGTTGAACTGCAGATGGGCCCAGGGAGCATAGATCGAGATGCGATAGAGATTCGGCGCGATTTCCGTGGTGACCGCCATGGTGCCTCCTCAATCGGATTTCTTGGATCGGCTGAACACGAGCAATTTTGAAATGAGCCGCTGCACTTCCGCCCCGTCTTGATTGAACGTAACGCTGCGCACGGTTACCACTCCGCGATCCGGCTTGGTGCGGGAAGGCGCTATCTCCGTGATTTCGCTCTCCACATGCAATCGGTCGCCGGGGCGGACGGGCAGCGGCCACTCGATTTCGACGCCCAGGCCGATGGTCCCCGCGGCAAATCGCATCTTGCCGGTAACGAGGAGGCGCATCGTTATGCCGGCTGTATGCCAGCCGCTGGCGGCGAGTCCGCGAAAAACGCTGTTCTGGGCGGCGGCGTTATCGAGATGGAAGGGCTGCGGATCGAACTCGGCTGCGAAGGCCTTGATTTGCTGCTCGCTCAACTGGTAGACGCTCGAGGCGAACCGTTGGCCCACGCGCAAGTCTTCCAGATAAAGTGGATCGTTACTCTCGTGATTCATTCCAGCCGCCCGCCCAAACCGCCATGCGTCGAGCCAGATAGTTTAGGTGAACATGCGGAGGAGGGCGACGGGTATCTGCGCCATCGCGTGGCCAACGCGGAGTGGAGGGTTCGGGCGTTCGAGAGTTAGGGGTGATAGGCGCGCGGCGGGAATGAAACCAACCCCAGAGAGAGCAGGAGTGTCCAGACACCAATGCTCAAAACTATGATGGTAGGCGCCCAGAAACTGAAGGGGTCATTGGCGCGATCAAAACCACCGGGAGGGCAGCCCTTGTAGTAGCCCTTTCCGGTGATCAAGCTGTAGCCCGCCCAGGCGATGGCTGCGAGTCCCAGGAAAAAGAACGGCACGGATGGCCTCCCGAATGAAGTTACAAGCCATTATGCGCTGTCCGGCGTGCAGCCCGAGCGCCGTCGGAAGCGTGGTGCCTTGAGAGTAGCCGTCCCAGGAATCGCCGCACTCATACCTGGAATGGAGTAAATGCCGATGCGTTCTCGCATCGATCGGCGTCGACGGGGCAAGCGGTCTTGCGGCCGCTTCGGGAATGAAATTCAGCGAGCTGATCCGCAGAGCGGAACGGCCCCAAAAACTTAAGCGCCAGGCCGGACCAACTCGGCTAGACCAGCCGCTCCAGCGTTGAGGGCTTCTTGGGCTGGGCGTGGTTCATGCAAGCGTGCGTGTCGAACTCCCTTTTAGCCTCGGTCATGCCCTGAAGCACGGGAGTCCACCACGAGCAGGTTGTACAGGCCGCCGCGACTCCGTTCGTCGTTACTCTCCACTCCATCGCTCGTTTTATCATTGTCTCTCCCAGGTCTTATAGCTTCTCGATTTGCCAGAAATCGGGCCGCGGTGCATCGAATGCCACTTCGACTTCAAACATGCGCGTGGTCAGATTGCGCGCGGTTACGACCTTGCCGACCACCGGATTTCGCCCCGCATCGTTGATCAGCAGCAACTTCTCCCCGCAGCTGACAGGTCCCGTGAGGATCAGAGAGCATCCCGCGGAATGTCCCTTCAGGGATTTTGCTTCTTTGTAGAAAGGATTTTTATTGGCGCCGTATCCATAGACGTAAAGCGTTCCCAAGGCGCTTTGCGAGTTCATCGGGCTCTTCACTTCATTCTGTTCCATCATGGTCTCGTTCCTCTCTCTCGAATCTCGATGTTTGCGCCGACTTAGCGGCTGTAGTGCGCGCGGGTGTAAACGTATCCAAAAGTGTTTTGCTCGATGCTGACGGTTTGCGGCAGCCACCACAGCTTGCGGATCACGCTGTAGCGCGAGATGCGCATCTCGTGTCCCAGGAACGCCGCGCCCATGGCGTAGGCCGATGCATAAGCGGCCATCGCTACCGGGTGGCCCAGCATCGGGCGCACGATCGCATCCTGTTCCTGAAAACCGCCCATCTTGAAGTCCTGTTCGGTCTGGCGGTAGTCCATCGTTTTCACGGTGAGGTCCAATGTGGCCAGCGCCATCACCGGCCGATCCTTCAGCATCGAGACGATGGCGTTCTGCCTCTTCGGGAGCACGTCGGTGTGCCGGGGCTTGGCTGCCACCGCGTTGCAGAGCGAAGAGCTGATCAGGATGCATTCGATGATCACTGTCATTGTCCTCGGCTATAGATAAAGCAGGGGCAGGGCCAAAGGGGGTTAGCTATAGGCAGTGGAATCAGAGACTTGAGGAGGAGCTGTGCCGGAACGAAACTACACTGTGTTCAAAGGCCGAACTGTTGTACACGCTGGCTACACATGCGCCAGCTTCGGAGGAGAGGACTTGTCAGGAGCGGGCGTCCAGGTTATCCGCCACAGTGCTTTGGTGTGCGATCTGGTGCGCTGTTGCAGCGGCATCTGGCGGAGGGCACGCGTATCCCAGCCTCTCCATGGCTCGGCGATCTGCAATCGACGGGATTACCCGGTTCTTTTTGAATCCATTGCACCAGTCGCCGAAGCCATCCTTGATCACCTGGAAAATGCTTCGCCAGTTTTGACCGATAACTTTCAGCCAAGCCAGCGGACCCATCTGCGGAAAATAGATCCCGCGAAAACAGAGGCGCGACACCAGGATGTTGATACGGTAGCCCACCTCCTTGTAGCCCAATGAATTCACGGCATGGCTAATCGCTTCCGGGCTATAGCAGTGCTCCCAAGCGTACTTAACTTCGTGGTGGGCTTCCTCGACGCTCATCTTCAGGGGTGTGTGAGCCATCGCAAACGGCTGGAACTCTTGCCAGTGTTTGGGCCGTGTAAGCCTTCCCTCTACTTCAAGCCGCTTGTATAAAGGCGTTGCCGGCAACGGAGTGAGTAATCCAAAGACGGGCAAGCCCGGTGGCCAGGTGCGAATCTGCTGGAGCGTTCGTTCGGCCACTCCTGGCGTGTCGTTATCCATGCCAAAAATGAAAGAAGTAATAGCGTAGATATTGCGGTCGGCGAGGTTTTGGAGAACGGCGCGGTACTCGCCGGGCTTGTTGAATCCCTTGTTCACGCTGGCGAGATTGGCGGGATCGATGGACTCCATGCCAATGAAAATCCACCTGCCTCCGGAGGCGGCGATCAGGTCCAGAAACTCTTCGTCGCGCAGCAGGTTGGCGCTAATTTGCGCCACCCAATGCACCTGCGCGTTGGCGGCGATGATGTCGCGCAACAACGACTTGGTGCGCTTAACGTTGATGGCGAAATTGTCGTCGATGAAGAAGACGACCATCTGGCCGTCTTCGCTCCGGGCGCGAGATTTTAATCGCAGCAGTTCATCCACCACGCTTTGATTGCTGCGAAAGCGAATGGAATCGCCGAAAAAGCCGGTTACGGTGCAGAACTCGCAGCCATAAGGACAGCCTCGCCCGGACTCCACCGGAATAATCCGGAAGGTCGCCCATCCGCCGCCGACGCGCCGAAGCAGCGGAGCCATGGGCTTGGGAACGATGTTGAACTGGTCGAGATCCATGGACTCCCAGGGAATCGACGGATAGGACTGCAACGAGGGTTTTCGCTCCTGCCCAAACTCATCGGTGGGTTTGTAGATTTCCCGGAGTTGGCCACGCGCAGCATCGGCAACGATCTGGGGCCACGTTTCATCGGCTTCCCCCAGGGCGACTGCGTCGGCGTGCCGCGGCCCGCCACTGCGGCCGAGCGCCTCGTCGGGTTCTTCGGTCACATGAGGGCCGCCCATCACCACCGGAACGCCGGCGGCGCGAACCGCATCGGCCATGCGGTAGGCTTTGGCAACCATTCGGGTCATGGCGCCGATGCCCACCAGCCCGATCTTTTGCTCCCGAATAAACTGGGCCATGTCCGCTTCATCCATGGGTCGCGCGTTGCCGTCGATCAACAACACCTCATGGCCCGGAGGGGTGAGAGTTTGCAGCAGGAACATCCAAAGATGCGGCATGAAGTTCCGCGTCACCCCATTATCGGGGCTATACAGCAAGATTCTCATGAGGTCTTCTCCGATCCATGCATGCTAGACCGATTTTGCGCTTTGCGCGAGACATTCCCGAATTTGGTTCGCGTCGTTCGCTATAAAAGTGTCTCTTATTAGGACAGTCGAAACCCGGCTTCACTCGAAAATAAAAACCCCGTCCGGCCCAGGGACCGAACGGGGCTCATACGCCGGGGGTCTCGGCTCGCGCAGTATCGCTGCGAAGAGATTAAGTGAACCTTAACAGTGATATTCCGAGAACAGCGGTGTTCTCGGCGGACTCCCAGATGACGAGGAGCGCCCGTACGGGAGTTATCGCGCTGGCGGCGCGGCCGTGAGCGGCTACCCTTTTGGCTTGGGCGGATCGTAGCGCCGGTTGCCCCAGCTTACCGGGTGGGTGTCGCCGCGGTGACAGGTATAGCAAGTCACCTCCTGGTTCCCCACGGGGTAGACGCCGGTGCCGGGAAACTGCGCATTGATCTGCCGCACCAGCAGGATCATCTTTCGGGCCATATCCTTGCGCGGGTTAACGTCAAACTCTTGCGGCCTGCCGCCGCCGTGGCAGTAGTTGCAATCCACGCCGAGCGCGTCCCGGAATTCGCCCATCACCGAATCCGCGCCGTGCACGGGCGTATCCGGTGGCAACACCTTCAGACTGACCCCGGGGGCCTCTTCCGGTTGGATTGTGCCCAGCGAGTTGGCTCGATTGTAAAATTTCGTGGGCGCCGTGATCGCCGGCTTTTCACTTCCCCGATGGCAGGTGATGCAATCGACTTCGTGATATCCGTCGGGAAAGGCTCCGCCGCTGCTCGGGAAACTGGTATCGATCAGCCGTCCCATGGCGATCATCTTGCGCGCCATCTCCTTCTTCGGATTGGTATCGGCGGCGAAATCGCCTTGCACGTGGCAGTAGGTGCACTGCACCCCTAGCGCCTCATTGAACATTTGCATGATGAAGGGAAGGTCGGACTTGGGGCCGAGAAGTTTCAGGTTCTTGGCAACGGCTGCCGGAGCCCCGCCGCGGCCGCCCTGTTGCTGAGCGAACAGAGGCGCGGACACAAACATTCCTGCTACGAGGGCAAGCAGACTGCCGGCCAAAGCCAAAGCGCTGATCGAGCGTGCTCGGTTCATCTTTCCTCCGTCTCCGTCAAAACGACTTCCCCGTTATATCCGCTTGCATGGCGCTCGGATGACGCTGCCGCGCCTTCCACAATTCAAGCCGCGGAGAGCAGCCTTCCCGCCACGCAGAATCCGGGAGAGATCATACTCAGGAATAATGGATCTGTCATTTAGAGCTTAATGGCTGGCGGCTGGGCAGTTGGGCGGCTTAGCGGGAGTGTGCGTTGTGAAACTAATTAGCTGCGGAAACACAGCGGTTACCTCTTTGTAAATTTGTGCGCAATTTAGTACGCCGGTACCAGTTTCAGTCCCCATATCGGTCGAGAGAATAGAGGCTCTGTTCCGCTCTGAAACTGGCTGGACGCTGGCGAGACGCGGACCGGACAAACGCGCTTGTTTGCAAGGCCTTAGGGCCCTCGAAAAGCCCTCGTACGATCTGCCGCAGAGCCGTGCGGCCGGCACCGGTGCAGGAGACTGAATGAAGGCTCCCGATCGCTTTTCCAGCTCGCAGTTCCCGGCCGGTATGCATATACGCCCCGAACCATTGATTCGAGTTTCCGAGATCATCTCCGCGCTCTCCTACGCCCTGGATCTTACCGAAGGCCAGCCCATGGGCCATTCGGTGCGCGCTTGCATTATCGGGATGCGGCTGGCCGAACAGATCGGCCTCCCGGCGGGCGAGCGGGGCGATTTGTACTATTCCCTGCTTCTGAAGGACGCCGGGTGCAGCAGCAACTCCTCGCGGCTGTTTCACATCGTGACGGCGGACGAGATTAGGGCCAAGCGCGACGTGAAATTGACGGACTGGACGCGCGTGGGCTGGGAAAGTTTGCAGTATGCGCTGACGCACGTGGCCACCGGGCTGCCGTTTTTGCAGCGGATGCGGCGGCTTTTCCAGGTGGCCGCGACGCAGCAGCAGGACTCCTGCGCGCTGGTGAAGATCCGCTGCGAACGCGGCGCCGACATCGCCAAGCAGTTGGGTTTCTCCGACAGCGTGGTGTCCGGCATTTATAGCCTGGACGAGCACTGGAACGGGCACGGATATCCGGACGGGCTCCGCAAAGACGAGATCCCGCTCTTCTCGCGAATCGCGAACCTATCGCAAACCCTGGAAGTGTTTTACACCGAGCGCGGCCCTTCGGCGGCCGTGGATGCCGCGCGCCGGCGGCGGGGACGTTGGTTCGATCCCGAGCTGGTGAATGCCACCGTGCGCATGTCCAAAGACGGAACGCTGTGGAACGGCCTGGAGAGCCCGGATCTACTCGATAAGGTGATCGCGCTCGAACCGGAGCAACGCCGCATCACCGCGAACGAAGACGCCATCGACAACATCTGCCAGGCCTTTGCCGAAGTGATCGACGCGAAATCGCCCTTCACCTACCGGCATTCGACCGGCGTGGCCGAAGCGTCCATGGACATCGCCCGCTGGTTCGGGATGAAGCCGCGCGATTTGAAATTGCTGCGCCGCGCCGCGCTGCTGCACGACCTGGGGAAACTCAGCGTTCCCAACATGATTCTGGAAAAGCCGGGGAAATTGACGGACGAGGAGTGGATCATCGTCCGGAAGCATCCTTATTACACCCTGGAAATCCTGCGGCGAATTCCGGGATTCGAAGCTTTGGGCGAAGAAGCGGCCGCGCATCATGAAAAGCTCGACGGATCGGGCTACTGGCGCGGGCTGGCCGCGGACCAACTCTCCACCTTCGCTCGCATCCTGGCGGTGGCCGACGTATTCGACGCGCTGCGGGCCAAGCGGCCTTACCGCGATTCCACGCCGCTGGACAAGACATTTTCGATCTTGCGCGCGGAGGCTCCGCGTGCGCTGGACTTGCCGTGTATCGAGGCATTGATCGCCGCGAAAACAAATTCCGAGCCCTCCGATCTGGAACGGCAAGGGTTCACGGCGGTGCAGCAACAACTCAAAAAAGGGAGAATCGCTTGATGAAACTACCATTGCGATTGGCTTTGGCGCTTGCTGGTTGCACGCTGCTGGCGTCTTTGGCATCCGCGCAAAGCTTCTTTTGGAATACCGGGAGCGCCCGTTCGCAAGCCCTGGGCGGAATCTACGTGACGTCGTCAAACGATGCCGTGGACGCCCTGGCGGCAAACCCCGCCGGGCTTACCTCCTTGACCGGCCGCACACTGGACGTCAGCGTCAGCCTCGTGGCTCCGCGCGGCTCCTTCAGTAACTCGGTGAACAACTCGGCGCAGATGAGCCAGACTCCAGGCGCGATTCCCTACGGGGCGTTCGCCATGCCCATTCGCCATTCCCGCTTCAGCTTTGGAATCGGATTTGTGCCGGATCTTGCGTCGGTCTCCGACTGGCACTACGTGGACGCGCCCGGCACGGCGGGAGCGACTTACGGATTGCAGGAGCAGAAGTCTGCGATCCTCGCGGGACGCGCGATCGCCGGGTTGGGCGTGGTTGTAAATCCGAAGCTTTCCCTGGGGTTCACGTTGGGGGCCGATTACAACTCGAACACGCTCGATGCGCCCTACGTTTTCCAGCAGCAGCCGGTGCTGCAAGGCTTGAAAACATTATTGGACCTGCATACGACGGGCTACGGCTGGAATGGAAGCGTGGGCGCGGTGATTCGTCCCACCCGAGTGGTGGAAGTGGGGCTGGCCTGGAAATCGAGCACGACCATCGTCAGCAACGGCACGGCCAGCGGCGACGCCTACGCGCAATTCGCGGCGCTGGGCTTGGGCGGCGTCCCTTCCAGCTTCAATTATTCGGCGCAAGTGCGCAACGTGCTTCCGCAATCGGTGCTGGCGAACGTGGCCTGGCGCGTGAATCCGCTGTGGCTGTTTGCGTTCCAGACCGATTGGGTGAACTGGGCTAACGCCTTTACGACGCTGCCGGTATCGCTCAGCGGCGGCACCAATGCGGCCATCAATGGGTTGGTGAACTCTTCGTCGCTGCAGGATGGCGTTCCGCTCAACTGGAAGGACCAATACTCATTCCATGTCGGCGGGGAGCGGCTGCTTACTGAATCTACTTCACTCCGATTCGGCTACGCGCACGCGAACAATCCGGTGCCGAACTCAACGCTGGTGCCTTTGACCGCGGCGATCATGTCCAACCAGATTTCGACCGGGCTGGTCTATCGCCGGGGACGCTCTAGCCTTGAGGGCGGCTACTCCTACGATCCGACGGCACAGGCGCAGGTGCAGCAGAGCGCCCTTCTCGCGGGCGAATACAACAACAGCACCGTGCGCATCGGCGTTCAATCCATCACGCTGAACTACGCGCTGCGCTTCTAGCGGGCTGAGCCGAAAATTCGGCTGCGGCCGGCAATCGCTCGCGGCGCTCTTAGGCTGAGACAGCTCAGCCCTGGAGCGCCGCATTTTCGTAAATAGGCCGCGCGCGCCAAACCCCTAAAGCCACGTTGCGAAAACGCGGCTTCTCAGGACTGGGATCGTTCGCCCTCCGCTGACTCAGAGCCGCCGGACAGAGCTATACTCCAACCGCATGTACGCGCCCACGTGGCACATCGAGGAGGAATCATGCAGAAACACAGACGCTCCGCGGTTTTTGCCGTCGCGCTCGCCGCTATTGCCGTCGTCATTATCGCTGCCGGGGCGCCCAGATCGACCCGCGCGCAGCAGCAGGCCCAGGGCGTGGAGCGGAAGATACTTCGGCGCCAGGATCTCTCCATCCCGGGATGGGAGGCGGTGATGATCCAGACCACCGTGCAACCCGGCGGCACCGAAGGATGGCACACCCATCCCGGCACGCTTATGGAATACGTACTCCAGGGCCCCTGGACGATGGAGCGGCGGGGCAAGCCGACGGCCACCTACCAGACCGGTGAAACCTTCTCGATCGTGGAAGGGGAGGTGCACCAGGCGACGAATCCCGGAAAAACTGCCGTCAAAGGCCTGGCCATACTGATCGTCGACAAGAGCAAGCCGATGACAACCCAGGTGCAGTAGTCCCCCAGCGTTTCCCGAGAGTGGCATTTGCGTCACCGATCGGGAGCGGGCGCGGCGACGCATTGCCTGCGCATCGGATTGGAAAACGGGCTGATGCCGCGCCGGTTTACGCGCTATGCTTCATCTGGTAATGAAGGTAAATGTGGTCTCCTGCCTTCTTGGCGCTCAGGAGTTTCCACCACGGAGCAGTGGTGGGAAAGAACTCGACGTTCGCGGTGAGGCTCGGCCTCGGGTGCGCTGGGACCCTGCCGGCAATCTGAGGTGCCATGGTTAGAAAAAGTTCGTCGACAAATCCGTTGGCGAGAAAATCGCCAAAAAGCGTGGGACCGCCTTCGTGAAGAATCAATCCCACGCCGAACTCTTCGCCGAGGAGCTTAAGAATCGCGGAAGGAGGCACGCGTCCCTCTGCCGTTGAGGGCGCCCTCACGTCCACTAAGGCGAGCGCCTGCGATCCGCTCTGCGCCAGCTTCAGCTTGCCCTGCTCGGTCGTGATGATGAGAACGCGCGCTCCCGGCGTATGAAACACAGCGCTCGCGAGATCCAGCCTTCCCGATCCGCTGACAATCACAACCAGCGGATGCTCCGTTTTCTTGAGCACCTCCTGGCGGTAGTTTCGATATAGATCTTTAGCTGGGGGATAGACAAATTCAGGGAGCCACAAGGCCTTAGGGCCGGCGGCCTGAACCGTTGCTGAACCCACCATTACGGCATCCACGGACGCGCGGAGCAGCCCCATGATGAACCGATCTCCCTCATTCGAGCCGCTGATCCGATCGCCTCCCGACTGACCCGGCAAGTTAAAGCTCACCACTCCATCGAGTGTGGAGACGAAGTTTGCGACCAAATACGGACGGCCGTCCGGGGCAGCCGGAAAATAGAGATCTCCATCGTATTGGGCGCGAAGGCCGTCGGGCAGTATCGGTTCCCTTGGGGACGGCTCAGCCGCGTCCCTTCGGGACGGCTCAGTTGCGAACAGTGTGCGGGTAAGCTCCATCGCTCTCTATTCCCGATTCGAGCTGTGTCGTGGGGCTTTTCCTTTTCTTCCACTTCGATCCGTTTGCTCTTTCACACTACCGCATCGCTTTGAACTCTTGCAAAATAACGGTCATCCGCCAGCGATACCCGATCGTGCTTCGGAAATTCTTTCCGAACGAACCAGACTGTCCAAGGATTCGGTATATCTCTCCTATGACATGCGTCACACAGAGGCGTGACCCATCTCGCCGCAAGCAAGCGGGCCTATGGTTCAAGGTGAAAGTCGAAGCAGGCCCAGGCCCACGGCAGCCGGGAGCGACGATCAGAATCCCGGCGGGAGGACCTTATGAGCGCGCGCAATTCGGTAGGGTGGATGGGAATGGTTGCACTCCTGGCGGGTGGATTCTTTGGTGGGGCGTTCACGGTGAAGGCTGCGGATCATCCGAACTCCGAACCAGTCTGGAAGGTCCTCTTGGATGCAAGGACCATGGCTTTCCAGTTGAAGGACGACGCTCAGACCATGAGGGGTTTCGCGCGAATGAACGTGAGTTGGCAAGCTCATGCCAATGCAATCAACCAAATCCACGAAGACGTTACTGCCCTTGCGCGGCAAGTTGCCAAGCTTGAGGCCGCGAGAAATTACGCTTCACCTACGGAGCAGTCGGTGATCGATACCATCGAACCGTACATGGACGGAATATCTGTGTATACGGAAGCAATGATCCAAAACCTGGACAGACACCCAGATCGCCTGGGCACGGCGGAATACCTGGATCGTCTCGATGCCAACGTCGCCTATGTTGCCGACCTGGCAGGCACCATTGCGGATTTCGTGGATTATGGAACGAAGGATCCCGTTTGCGACTAGGGGCAGGTTACGACACCTTACCGACTCGTTCATAAGACATACAGGTGGGAAGGCTCGGAGGAGAATACAGGCCTTCCCACCGAAGCATACCTGGCGAAGCCTTCGCGCCTGCCTCGGTGGAATCCGGGGTCAGGCGACGATGGTGCCGGTTTCGGCCGTGTCGTAGCCGGCGACGGCTTCCAATTTGCGGCGCAGTGTGGCGCGTTGCAGAACATCCAGCAGCGCCTGGGCCTCGGGAGTTTCGAGAGTGCGCTTGCGCATGACCAGATCGTATCGCTCGCTCTCGATCGGGGTGAAGGCGAGATTGAAGGTCTGCGCCGCCGAGCGCGTGGCCAGGCAACAGTCGGCCTGGCCGGAGGCCACCGAATAGGCGGCGGCCAGATGGCCGCGCACCTCGCGTTCGTAGCCCTCGACTCTGCTGGCGGGCACGCCGGCATCGTGGAGCAGGCGATCGAGCAACGCCCTGCTGCCGGAACCGAGTTCGCGATTCACGAAGCGCACGCCGCGCTTGGCGAGATCTTGCACGCGGCACACGCCCTTGGGATTGCCCTTGGCCACCACCAACCCCTCTTCCCATCGCGCGAACGTCACGACCGTGAAGTCGCCATCCTTGAATTCGCGCCGGATGTAAGGCAGGTTGAACTCGCCGGTGCGGTCGTCCTTGAGATGCGAGCCGGCCACGTGAACTTTCCCCGCGCGCAGCCAATCGAGCGCCAGCTTGCTCGAAGCCGCCGCGGAGACAACTTCAACACCGCTGCTCTGCTCGACCATGTGGACCAGCAGGCTGGACGCCGGATCGCAGCCCGCCAGCACCAAACGCTTTTCCGAAAGACCGTCGCGCGAGGGAATCAACACATCGGCTTTGCTGCGGCGCTGCTCCAGATGCGCGATTACGCCATCGGCCTCGGGCAGGTAATACGGCGCGGCGCTGACGGGCACGCTAACCCATTTCGATCCGACTTTACCGACGCGGACCGGATCGCCCTTTTCGGGCGTGTGCGCGGAGAGAACTTCGGAGGCGATGGTGTCCGGCGCCGCCTGCGCTTCCGTGGCGAGGGAAAAAAGCTGCTCGACGGATACCTCCAGCTCGCGCGCCAAACCTAAAGCCAATTCCGTATTGGGGGTGTAACTGCCGGCCTCGATCGCATAGATGGTTTGGCGGCTTACACCCACGCGACGAGCCAGATCGGCGGCGCCGATTCCGCGGCTGCGGCGCACGGCGGGCAACTGATTTTTTATGCGACTGGACATGGAGGTTGGCGACTGGGAAGAGCGGGCCGCCGGAATAGTCTAACAGAGACGGAGACGCTCATACACGACGCCGCCAAGAGGCGGTGGGTCAGTTTTAGATTTGACCCTGGTGTTCCGCTGGCTGGCATTTTTCGCTTTTCTAGGGAGTTGGCAATTCTTCTTTTTTAAAGTTAGAAAAAGACGGAGAATAGGGCGGTTGCACGAACGTTTCCCTTCACCGATTCATCACACTGTTAGGATTGTTCTCGAGGCGAATCATGAAACGACATAAGAGCGGTTTCATCCGGAATCTGGGGATGTTGATCGTGTTCGGTGGCGCGATCTGCGCGGTGTTGACGGCGCAGACTAATTCGTTCCACGACGCTCCCGCCTCGGCCAAGGAAGCGAAGAACCCTTTCGCCGGGGAGAATCGCGCCGCTGAGATCGGCGGGCAAATCTACGCGGTGAACTGCGCCAAATGCCACGGCCCGCAGGGCCAAGGCACCGGGAATATACCGGCGCTGAAAGAGGGGCCGGCGCAGGCGGCCAGCGAGGGAGAGCTTTTCTGGTTCGTGACGCACGGCGATGCGTCCAACGGCATGCCTGCCTGGGCGTCATTGTCAGACCAGGGGCGCTGGCAGCTTGTCTCCTACATGAAGGCGGGTCTGCCGGCCATTCCCAGGGGCGTCAACTCGCCCGAACTGGACGCCGGCATTTCCAGCGCACCGGCGCCCAAGCCTCCCTTTACGGATTTCCGCCATGAAGCGCCGGGAACCGTTCGCAAGATCACCGTTCAGGACCTTCCTGCGCCATTTTCCACGGAGTCCGCGGGGAATGCGCCCAAACTGGTGAATCGTCCTGAGAACGCGTGGCCGAAAGCTCCCGCCGGTTTTAAGGTCGATCTTTACGCGACCGGGCTGCACACGCCTCGCCTGATTCGCATGGCCCCCAATGGCGACTATTTCGTGGCCGAGAGCGATGCCGGAGATATCAAAGTGCTCCGAGGCATCAGCGGCGAGTCCAAGCCCGAGCAGACGGAAGTCTTCGCCAGCGGCCTGAACCGGCCTTACGGCATTGCGTTCTATCCGCCGGGAGCCAATCCGCAGTGGGTCTACATCGGGAATACGGATTCGGTGGTGCGATTTCCCTATAAAAACGGCGATTTGAAGGCGAGCGGCCCCGCGGAGCGCCTGGCGACGCTGCCCTCGGGCGGCGGCCACTGGACCCGCAGCATCGAGTTTTCGAAGGACGGCAAGACGATGTTCGTCGCCGTGGGTTCCGCTTCCAACGTGGACGATGCCGACGTTTCGCCCGCCGAAAAGAATCGCGCCGACATCCTCGAATTTGCCCCGGACGGTTCGGGAATGCGCATCTACGCTTCCGGAATCCGCAATGCCGGAGGAGGGCTGGCAATCGATCCTCAGACCGGCGAGTTGTGGTGCTCGGTGAACGAGCGCGACGGCCTGGGCGACAATCTTGTCCCCGACTACATCACGCACGTTCAAGAGGGCGGCTTCTACGGCTGGCCCTGGTGGTATATGGGCGGCCATCAAGACCCGCGGCATGAAGGAAAACATCCCGAGCTGAAATCGAAAGTGATCACGCCGGACGTGGTCTTGCAGCCGCACAATGCTTCGCTGCAATTGGCTTTCTACACCGGCAAGCAGTTTCCCGCCGAATACCGGGACGACATCTTTGCCTCCGAGCATGGCTCCTGGAACAAGTCGGTGCGGACGGGCTACGAATTGATTCGGGTGCCGCTGCATCAAAGCGGGCACGCCAGCGGCGAGTACGAAGATTTCCTTACCGGATTCGTGTTGGACGACGGCAGCGTGTGGGGCCGGCCGGTGGGCGTAGCCGTGGCGCAAGATGGCTCGCTGCTGGTGAGCGACGATGGCTCGAACTCGATTTGGCGGGTTAGTTACGGCGGCAAATAGGCCTGCGGTTGTCGGTTAGAAGCTTCTCAGGGCGAGACCCAAGGCCTCAGGTCTCCCGCGACTCCCTTTTTAATACGTGCGCTGACGCGCCGGGCGCGGGCGACCTGAGCTACAAGTACGGCGAGCGATCGCGGCTACTCGTCTTGCGGCACTGGTTCGGCGGCGTTGGCTGGCACCTTCACCGGGTCGGTATGGAACTCGATCGCATTGTTGGCACCCGATTCTAGCCGCGTGACTACCCGCCAGTTCACTTCGTCCGTGTGGGGATAATCCAAGCGGAAATGCGCGCCACGGCTTTCGGTGCGCCGTAAAGCGGCTGTGGCTAGAATCCGGCCGAGCAAAGCCAGGTTTCGCACCGAAAGCGCGCTTTCCAGCTCATTGCCGCGCTCCTTGTCGGATGCGCGGGCCTTATCGTCCAGGCGCATCACTTGCGCGTCCTCGCGCTCGATGCGCTCGTATTCCGTGAGCGCCTCCAGGAGCGTTCTCTCTTCGCGTATGGGACCCAGTTTATTGTGCGCGAGCATGCGGCACGCCGTGCGCACGTCAGACTGCAATGGACCGCGGTCGCGGCGCATCAAGTCCGCAAGCCAGGCGCTCTCCTCTTTGGGAATGGCGTCGTCCGCAATCGCCGGCAGATTGGCGCGAGCCTCTTTTACCAACGCCGACGCGCGCCGCCCGGCGCGCCGTCCGAAGACCAGCGAACTCGACAACGCCGAACCGCCAATGCGGTTGCCGCCGTGAATCCCGCCCGCGGTTTCGCCCGCGGCGAAAAGGCCTGCCACTGGAGTTTTGCCGTCGATATCGATCTTGAGCCCGCCGAGCCAAGTGTGGCTGCCAGGCGCTACCTCCAGCGGCACCTTGGCGATGTCGATGCCCTGGTGCAGGCAGGTCTTGTAAACATACGGGATCATCTTCTGGATCACTTCGAGCGGAACCTTGGTGGCGTCCATGAAGATTCCGCCGGTGGAGGTGGCGCGCCCGGCGTGAATCTCCTGCGCCATCGCCAGAATGACTTCGGAACGCGTGGACTTTTCGGCGGTCTCGGGAAAGTAGCGCTTCAGGAACTCCTCGCCATTCTGATTGCGGAATACGGCGCCGGCGTTGATGAAGCCGGTGGGGTGCGGGGCGAAGCCAAACAGCTCGCGCGGCGAGGTACACATGGCCTGGAAGTCGATCATCTCGATGCCCAGCAACGGGACGCCGGCGCGAAAGCCCAAGACGTAGCCATCGCCGGTGACCTGGGGCGGATTGTCGTTCACGTAGAAGAGGCCGCTGCCGCCGCCGGTGCAAATGATCGTTTGCTGGGCGGAGTAGATGGCCAGCGCGCCGTTCTGGTAATCGACGCCCCAGGCGCCCACCACGCGGCCATCGCGCTGGATGAGATCCATGATGGCGGTGATCGAATGCTTGTCGATGCGGGCGTCGGCGCGCAATTTTTTCGACAACACCTTGGTCACCATGTTGCCGGTGAAGTCGTAGTTGTGGACCGCGCGCGGGCGCGAGTGGCTGGGGAACATCTTGAGGTCCAGCTCGCCGTCGGGGCGGCGGACGAAGTCGGCGCCCCAGGATTCCAGGTCGCGGACGACTTGAACGATGTCGTAGACCCAGACGCGGGTGAGGTCCGGGTCGATCAGTTCGCCGCCGTATTTCAGGATGTCCTGGAGATGCAGTTCGGGGCTATCGTCCTTGCCCATGGCGGCTGCGAATCCGCCCCGGGCCACGGTGGTTGTGCCGCTGGTGGCGCGGCCCTTGGTCACCTGAATGACGGGAACGCCGGCGTCGGCGCATTCGAAAGCGGCCATGGTGCCGGCCGCGCCACCGCCGACAATGAGCACGTCGGTGCTATAGCGAACGACGGGAATCTCGGTTTGATTTGTGGTCATCGGGTTGGAGTTGGCACTTTGGCGATTTTGGCGATCTCGACAAACGCGTTCACGCAAGCTTCGGCAAACCTGGGATCGTTGATGTGTAGCGGGAAAACTTCCAGTGGGATCTCCGGCTTGAGGCCCGCCCTGAGGGTGTCCGTGAACGCCTGGTACTCCTCCGGGCGCCGCCACGGGCCGCGGTCGTTGCCGGCGAGATCCCTGGCACGGAGCTTGGTGTGTTCGCTGAAACCTTCGTACGGAATCAGCACCCGGACCGGCCCTTTCGCGGCGTTGAGGCGCTCGGCGATGAGGATGCCAAGCTTCTCGAACTCCTCGGCGTTGGTGCGCATCAGGAGATTCTGCGCGTTGTAACGGAAGAACTCGCGGTCGCGATAACGCTCGGGCAGCACCTGGCCGGCCCAGAAGTTCACGTGGTCGATGGCTCCGGGGACGATCACCTGGGGCAGGCCGGCCGCGCCCGCGGCCGTGAGCCGGTCCTTTCCCGCGGAATAGACGCCGTCAGCCACCAGATCGGCCAGTTCGTGGGTGGTGACGTCGACGACCCCGGCCAGATCGCCCGTAGACGCCAGTCGCTCGAGCGACCTGCCGCCGACGCCCGAAGCGTGAAACTGAATGACCTCGTAGTCCAAAGCCTCGAGGCGCTGGCTCACGTGGTCCACGCAGGCCGCCGTGCCTCCGAACGAGGAGACCGCGATCAGCGGCGCATAGCGCGTCTTGGATTCCCGGAGAGTGGACCAGTTCCTGGCTTCCATGGCTATAGCCCAGGCGGCATTTTCCATGACCACCCTGGTGACCCGATTGAGCGAAACGTCCCCAATCGAGGGAAACATACAGATGTCGCTCTCGGCAATGCACCATTGCACCGCCGCGGTGCCGGCCACTGCGCTGATCATGATCTTAGGCACCAGATACGGCAGGGCGCGGAGAATGGAGCACACCAGGTCCGTGCCGTTGGCGCCGCCCAGGCCGATGGCCCCCGAGACCTCGCCGCTCGCCACCTTCGCGAGCAGAATCCGCGTTCCACCTTCAATCATCACGGCGGACGCTTCCTGCCGGGACCGCCCGTTGAGGTCCGGCCAGGAGGCGCCGGCCGCCTCGGCGACTTGCGCGCCGGTGAGATCGGCGCCCGGCACGTCATGCGCCTTCATGGAAAGGTCCACGATCCACGGAATGGCCCCCGCGCGGGCGAGCACCTGGGCCACAAACTGGGCCTCCTTGCTCTTGGTGTTCATGGTCACGAGCACAGCGACGGTCGGATTGGATGCGCTCAACGAATCTCCCCGGACATTTTTTGCGCCGAACGATTCAGCTCCAGCTATTCTCGCAGGCGCGTATACATAACACCGTACTGTATACGAGACAGACCTCAGAGTACAATTCCGAACCGTGGGTTACAAGCGACGCCATCGGCCGCCCGGTACATTCTGAGGATACACGATGGCGGGCGCGAGTAAGAACTGGCGATACGCCGAAGGGGAGCATGCCTGGCATGGCCCCAAAGAGGAGGAGCCGATTAGTGTGACCGGGGCGAGGAAGCGGCGGGCTTGCGCGCGGTGATCCAGATGATGTCGGGCGGCGTCTTGCCGAAGAATCGGCGGAAGGGCGCCGGCACGTAATCGGTGCGAACAATCTCCAACCCGGCGGCCCGGATCACGGCCACGATCTCGGGCAGGGTGAACTTGTAGCCTCTCCAGGTGTCCTTGTGCGTGGAACGTTCCCGGATGAAAGACAGCAAGCCTCCAGGGCGGCCAAAAAAGTGTAGCCGGGCGACTCCGGCCGGTTCGAGGACTCGCTGAATCTCGTTGATGTACCGGCGAAGCACCGCCTTCAAGGGGATGTGATGAAAGGTGATGTAGCTGAAGCAAAAGTTGAAGTTCCCGCGTTTGAAAGGCAGCTCCCCCAGCCCGTCGATTTCGGTGAAATTCACTTGCGGCAGATGAGAGAGCCGATGGCGGCCTCTGCGAATCATTTCGCCGGAGACATCCACTCCGAAGACCTGGCTGAAGTGGCGCGAAAGCGGTTCGAGGAGCCGGCCGGTTCCGCAGCCGATCTCCAGGGCGCTGTCATTTGCTGGAAGAATTTCTGGAATGCCTTCCAACACCAGCCGGAGATCACGCTCGCCCGAGGCCCGGAAGACGGCTTCGTTCTCCGCTTCATCGCAGGCGATGGCCTTGTGAGCGTTTTTTTCGGCCCGCAGATTCCAATCGGTCTTCATGTCGAACTGGACCATGGGAAAGTGACCTCAGCAGCAGGCGCGCCTCAAAGTTGGCGGGCTTCGGCGTGAAAGCTGGTTTCCAAGCCTGTTCAAACACGGAGGCGGACTTTTTGTTGCGGGGCATCCGAAGAAGAGGATTTTGCTGAAGCCGGGTTGCTAACCTGTGCAGACTTATCGGGATGGCAACGGCGGTGGTATACCTACTTCTGTAATCCAATCGTTTGTCCCTGGGAGGCGATCAATGAGCGAGGGCCGAAAGGCGGCGGCGAAAATGGATCTGAACCACCTTCACCTGCACGTGAGGAGCCTGGATCGCGCCAAGCGCTTCTACGAATCCTACTTCGGCTTTCGGGAACATATGCGTCATGGAAATATTTTGTTTTTGAGGAATACCAGCGGCTTCGATCTGGCGCTGGTCCCCGATCGGGAGCCGGCTTCCCTTCCGGAATGGTTTCACTTCGGATTTCGCCTCGGCAGTGAGAACGCGGTGCGGAAACTACATGGCCGCATGATCTCGGGAGGAGTCGAGGTTGAAGAGATCGAGGAGTACGACGGCTATGTGACCTTCAGCTGCGAGGACGCCGACGGCTACGCCATCGAGGTGTATTGGGCGTAGCTAAGTCTCAGGAGATCGCTTTCAGTTGCGCATTCCTTGTCTTTCGGCGGGACCGCCACAATTCCCAACAGAGCGCCGTCGGAATGCCGGCCAGCAATGATACGGCGAAGAGTTGGGCAGTGTGCGCGAGCGCTTCATGGCGTTGTCCAAAAGGGGGAAAGGCCCGGGGCACAAAAAGAATAAATGACACGGTCACTGCTGTTTTCAGTGCCTTTCGCATTTCCGGTCTCATGGCGATAGCGTCTAACACCCGATAGGCAAATATGGATGTCGCCATGAAGACCACCAAAAACATGAAGAACTGCTCGGTGACTACCAGTGTGGTCCCAGGCTTCGAATCCAACAATGCCCACAGCCATAGGGGCATTGCGATGAGAAACATTACGATCACCCGCATGGACAGATCGAATAGCCTTTTCTTCATGAAAAGCCACCCGTGATGTTGCGGACTTCGCCAGTTCTTCCTCGCGGTGACACGCCTGCGTGCAGCCGTTAGGGTACTACAGCCGGAACTGGGTGAGCTTATAGAAGTGCCGGGCGCGGGCATCGATCTCCCGCCGCGTCACGCACCGAATGCGCTCGAGGCCGAATTTCTCCACGGCGAAGCTGCCCATCACCGACCCGTAAACCATGGCCCGGCGCATCACGCCGTCATTCAACTGCCGCGCGCTAGAAAGGTAGCCCATGAAGCCCCCGGCAAAGCTGTCGCCCGCGCCGGTGGGGTCGTGAACTTCCTCCAGCGGAAACGCTGGAACGGAAAAGATGCCGCCGTCGTGCACCATCATGGCGCCGTGTTCGCCGCGCTTCACCACGAGCGCAGTGGGCCCCAGCTTAAAGATGTGCCGCGCCGCGCGCAGCAAATTGTGCTCATTGGTGAGCATGCGCGCCTCCGCGTCGTTGATCATCAGGATTTGCGTGTGCTCCAGAATCTTGCGCAGTTCGGCGGGCGTCTTCTCGATCCAATAGTTCATGGTGTCGAGCGCCACCATGCGCGGCTTGCCGTGGATCTGCGTCAGCACGGAGTGCTGTAGCGTGGGATCGATGTTGGCGAGGAAGACCTGCTTGGACGACCGGAAGGCGTCCGGCAGCTTGGGCTTGAAGGTGGCGAAGACGTTCAGCTCCGTCGCCAGCGTGACGCGCTCGTTGGGATCGGCGCCGTAGCGCCCGGCCCAGAAAAAGGTCTTCCCCGGAGCGTGCTCCAGTCCGGAGATATCGATGCGGCGGCCCTTGAAGACCGCGGCGTCGCTTTTGGTGAAGTCGTCGCCGACGACGCCCACCAGATTCACGTGCGTGAAGTAGCTGGCCGCCACGGAAAAATAGGTCGCCGCGCCGCCCAGCGTGCGCTCCACCTTGCCGAACGGCGTCTCCAGCGCATCGAACGCCACCGAACCGACCACAAGAAGTGACATGAGGACTCTCCTAGGAGATGTATTTGCCGATGATGGCCGCGAGGCGCCGGCGCGCCGCCGCCGGCACCAGCTTCGGCTCGGTGACGATGGCATGGGCCAGCGCCCGGCCGCACTTGCACTCGCGCGCCGCGGGCATTTCGCGCACGGCGTTGCGCAATACGTTGCGCGCATTTTCGGCATTGCGATTGAGATTGGCGAGGATCTCGGCCAGCGTTACGGAACTGTGCTCCGGATGCCAGCAATCGTAATCGGTGATCATGGCCACCGTCGCGTAGCAGAGCTCGGCTTCGCGCGCCAGCTTCGCTTCCGTGACGTTGGTCATGCCGATGATGTCGAACCGCAACTGCCGGTGCACGTGCGCTTCGGCTAACGTCGAAAACTGCGGCCCTTCGATGCACACGTAGGTCCCGCCGCGATGCGCCTTCACGCCCGCGGTGTCGCAAGCCGTGCCCAGCACGCTCGCAAGTTGCGGGCAGGTGGGCTTGTCGAAACCCACGTGGGCCACGATGCCGCCGCCGAAAAACGTGGCCACGCGCCGGTAAGTGCGGTCGAAAAACTGGTCGGGGATCATGAACTCCAGCGGGCGCAAATCCTCGCGCAGCGAGCCGACCGCGCTCACGGAGATCACCCGCTCGACTCCGAGAAGCTTCATGGCGTAGAGATTGGCTCGGTAGTTAATCTCCGAAGGCATAAAGCGATGGCCGCGCCCGTGCCGCGCCAGGAACGCCACGCGCTTGCCCTCGAGCGTGCCGATAACCAGCGCGTCCGAGGGCTCGCCGAAGGGCGTCTTCACCCGCACCTCGCGCGCGCGCTCGAGGCCCGGCATGGCGTAAAGCCCGCTGCCGCCGATAATACCGATTTCGGCCGCCGCGGCACTCGCGCTTCCGCTGCGCTTCGGTGTCTTCGTTTTTGGCTTAGCCATCCCGCAAATCTCCACCCTCTCGACGCGAATTAAAGTACTAGGTAATCGTTCCACGCTCGACGGCATCGCCGAGCCGCTACCTAAAGTGCGAGGTGGCCCAGATAGCCACCGGCCCATCCGAGCTCAATCCATAACGCCAGGTACAAGATCATGCCGACGATATTCAGACGCTTCCAATTGCGCATCCTAATTGCGTCGATAACGTGACCGCCCGCCGCACAGGTGGCGGCCGCGAAAAAAATGATCTGGGCGACAGAGAAGAGTCTGACCCATTGGGGCACGTCAGGCGCGGCAGGATGCATAAGCGCGGCGAAGCGCTCCTGCAACGCCCAGCGTACCGACTCTAAGGCGAGCGACGCTAGGGACATTTTCTTCAGACCGAGTTCTGTGGCTGACCATGTGCCCGCAAAGACTCTGTAAAATAGTGGCCTTTTGCTCACGCCGTTCATGTCGGCCTTTCAAAATTCGCGGCCGGTCAGTCTACTACAACCGGCTCCGCGACGATTTTGCCCTCCGCCTCACGCAGCCGCGCCGCGGGAATCGTGCGGTCATGGCAGAAGAGCGCGAGCCAGCCTTCGCGCGCGATCCGCGGCAGCCACTTCTTTTTCTCTTCGAGCGTGGTCATGGGATAAAGATCGAAGCCCATGATCCACGGCAACGGCAGATGCGCCGTGGTAGGCACCAGATCGGCCAGGAAAATCGCCGTCTGGCTTCCGGAAGAAAGCCGCACGCCCATCATGTTGCTCGTGTGCCCAGGAAGGACAAACAACTCCACGCCGGACACGACTTCGCCGCCTTGGCCCTCCACCAGATGCCACTGCCCCGTTTTGACCATGGGCTCGAAATTCTCGGGGAAGTAGCTGGCGCGATCGCGCTCGGTGGGATGCCGCGCGTGCTCGAATTCGCCCAGATGCACGTAATACTTCGCGTTGGGGAACGTGGGCACGGCCACGCCATCGACGATGCGCGTGTTCCAGCCGCAATGATCGAAGTGCAGGTGCGTATTCACCACGATATCGATCTGCTCGGGACCGAGCCCGTGCGCCGCAATCTGCCCGGGCAAGCGCGGGGCGCCCTCGAAGGCGTAAATGTCGCGGCGCTTGGCGTCATATTTGTCGCCGGCGCCCGTCTCCACCAGGATCCACTTCCCTTCCGCGCGGATCAGCAGCGAATTCATGGAGAGCGTGATGCGATTTTTCTCGTCGGCGGGCGCGAGGCGTTCCCACATCGGTTTGGGGATCACACCGAACATGGCCCCGCCGTCGAGGCGAAATGTGCCGTCGTTCAAGATGTAGAATTCGATCTCGCCGAGTCTCATGTGTTAGCCCTGCATCCTATGCCTGTCATTCCGAGGAGCCCGCTCGGGCGACGAGGAATCTGCTTGCCCTTCGCGCGCCAACAGCAGATCCCTCTCCCGCTGCGCGGGCTCGGGATGACAACGTAGTCGCACGGTTCGAACCGGACCCCGCGACGCGCCGCGTTCACGCCTCGTGGGGTTTTAGCCCCGCACGCGACAAAAGTTCGCGCACCGCAGTGTACGGGTTCTTCCTGCGTTCCGCGACCTCTAACGCGAGCGACTCCAGCGCCCGCCGCCCATCGCCGTTCAGCGCTCGGGCCATCACCTGCGTTTCCATCAGCAGCACCAGGCGCTGCTTCCAATACTCCACGATCTTGGCGCGCTGCTCGCCGCTGCGTTCGCGCACCTCGTGAAATCTCTCGATGGCCTCGGCCAGCTCGCCGATTCCTTTGCCTTCGACGGCCGTGGTGCGGATCACCGGCGGCTTCCATCTACGGGCCCCGCGCGCGCCTGTATCCAAGACGGGCGCCAGCTCCAGCATAGCGTCCAGCTGCTGCTCCACACGGTCCGCGCCTTCGCGCTCGGCCTTGTTCAGCACAAAAATATCGGCCACTTCCATCAGGCCGGCTTTCATGTTCTGCACATCGTCGCCCAGGCCGGGCACCACCAGCACCAGCGTGCACTCCGCCAGCCGCACCACGTCGATCTCGTCCTGGCCCACGCCCACCGTTTCGATCAGCACGATCTCCTTGCCGGCGGCATCCAGCACCAGCGCCGCGTCGGCCGTGGCGCGCGCGAGGCCGCCAAAGAATCCCCGCGTGGCCATGGAGCGAATGAAGATGCCCGCATCGGTGGCGTGCCCCTGCATGCGGATGCGGTCGCCCAGCACCGCGCCGCCGGTGTAAGGGCTCGAGGGATCGACGGCGATGATGCCCACCGTCTTCCCGCGAGCGCGGTAGTGCGCCGCCAGCCGATCAACGAGCGTGCTCTTGCCCGTGCCCGGCGCGCCGGTCACGCCGATCACGTAAGCGCGCCCGGTGGCGGGGAAAAGTTCGCGCAGCAGATCTTCCGCCCGCGCGTCGGCATTTTCGATGGCGGTGATGGCGCGCGAAACCGCGCGCGTATTGCCCGCGCGCACCTGCGCCGCCCACTGGGTGATGTTCTCGGCCACGGCAAAGTTTTGATTGTAACCCGCAAGGCCTCAGAACGACCTTGCCAAGTGAAAGAGCGGGTGGCGGTCAGTTTGAAATTGTGAATTCAAACACGAACAACAATAGAAGCACTGCAAGGCCGAAGATCGCCAGAACGATGAGTCCAAACCACCATGGATGGAGGGGAACCAGGAAAAGCAGAAACCACAGCCACCAGGGTATTTTCCTGGTTGGCTTGGCGTCGGCGGTCTCTGCAGATCCAGCGTTTGGGTCTAAAGGCATTCGGTCGTCCTCAAACTGGCTCCGTTTGGCGAAAGGCTATCCCTAAATTGCTTTTATCCTAACTCGAATAATAATGGACGTTGCCGGAACTGGTATGACTGACCGGACATGATTCGCTCCGCCTTTATCGCGCTCACGCTGACCGTCGTCACCATTCTGGTGGGCTTGCCGCTGCTCGTCTACGCCATGATCAGCGGCAACGCCAATCCGCTCTACCGCGCCGGCGTCGCGGTCACGGTATGGACTTGCCGCGTGGCCGGGATGCGCACGCGCGTCGAGGGCCTCGAAAATATTCCTCCGGGCGCCTGCCTTTTCGCCGCCAATCACACCAGCAACGCCGACGGGCCCGCCATCGTGGGCGCGGTTCCGCGGCGCATCGCCATTCTGGCCAAGAAGTCGCTCTTCGCCATTCCCATCGTGGGCCCGGCGTTTCGCATCGCGCACTTCGTGCCCGTCGACCGCTCCAACGCCGAACGCGCCCTCGCCGCCATCGACGAGGCCGTCATGCACATGAAAAACGGATTATCGTTTTTGATCTATCCCGAAGGCACGCGCAGCGCCGACGGCCGCCTGCGCCCGTTTCGCCACGGCGCTTTCGTGCTGGCCATCAAGGCGGGAGTCCCCGTGGTGCCCGTCGCGTGCAGCGGAGCCCATCGCGTCCTGGCGAAGAAGTCTTATCGCGTTCGCCCCGGCGAAGTGCTGGTGCGCTTCTGCCCGCCCATCGACCCGCGCGACTATTCGCTGGAAAAACGCGGCGAGCTTGCCGAACGCGTGCACGACGCCCTCGCCGCCGCGTTGCCCCCCGACCAGCAGCCCCAGGTCATCGCCTCCCCGCGGGCTTAGGATCGTGCGTTCCACAATTCCGCTGGGCCGGCAAAGCGAATACTTGTGCGGATCTGCTTCGGCCTTAAATAGTTGAACCGGATACGTGACTTAATCTACAATCACCGCTCTCCACGGACGGCTCCCTCGGGCACGCGAAAGCTACACCGCTACACAGGCCACACGAATGTTTAAGAGGAGGGCGAGATGGATCGTTTCAGAAGCATCGTCGCAGTTGCCTTGGTGTGCGCATTTGCCGGCGCAATGGCAGGGTGCAAAAACGGTCCCCAGGCCTTGACTCCAAGTACGGGCGCGATGCCCCCGGTGCTCTCCCCCGATTCCCTCTCAGGGATAGGACCGGGAGTGGTGACCTGCGGCTCGAACTTCATTTCCACGAACATCGCATCCATTACGCTGCTGGTGAATCACGACTCTCCCAATACGCTGACCATTGCGGATACTTCCAACGGCCAGACGGCAACGCTTTCGGCCACTCCGCCCGCGAGCGGACAAACGTTCAACACGCCTTCGGGAGAGTATTACACCACGGTGAATTCCAACACCTTGCCAAACCAGCAGGTGCGAGCCGCCTTTGACACAATTCTGATTCAGGCGCCGAATCAATTTACCCTGGGAGTGGCCCACAGTTACGCGATCACGGAACAGAATGTTACCGGCGCCCTCACCGTAAATGTCACTTATATGGCGCCCGCCAACGTGGCATACGGAAGCAACAACCTTGCGCCTGTGCAGCCGCAGGGGTGCGGCGGAACGATACCTGGCGCCCCGACTCCCTCCGTCGGACAGGTGGGCGGTGTGGGCGCCACAAGCGATGCGGTGCTGCAATGGCCGCCGGTGTGGTGGACCATGAACAAGGGCGGGAGCGCGGATGGTTGCTCCGAGTCCGACACTTACGTGATGCAGATTTCACCCAATCAGACTTTCGCGAGCGGCCCCGTGGGGCAAAACGGCGTATATACACAGACCAGTGAGATCGCAGAGACCGTTTTTAACATGCCTGCGACAGGCGCGCCAAATACCGGCAACCCTCCCCTTATACCCAATCCCGGCAACAGTCCCCCAGGCTTGGCCCAGGCAACTGTTTGTCAAAGGGGTTCCAACGGCTCGCTTACGCCCCAAACGGCGTCCGGCCCCAACCCCTTGGCGGTCAATTGGGCATTTGCTACTTCTCCCGATTATGCGCAGGCCAACACTGTCTTGTGGGGAAACGGAGGCGGAGCGTCCTCGTGCTCGAGCGAGCCGTCCTTGTTTTTCCGCGTGCGCGCCGGCTATGACAATGATCTCGGTCCATGGTCGCAGCCCGCATCCTTTACCATTCCGTGCCCGGTGCAATTCATGCCCAACTCTTCCAATGCGACCGCAGCAAGCCAATGCCCTTTCAAAAGCGGGAGTTCAGCGGAATGTCTTGCGTGGGAGCCGGTCAGAGACGCGGTCGGATATTTCGTGAGAGTGGCTCCCGACATGGGGACAGCGCTCCCTGCTTCGGGGCAAGCGCCTGGGGAGATCGATTTCACGGTTGGCACCGGGCTGACGGTTGGCGGCAACACTCCCGACCCCAACGAACCGCAGTGCATTGTAGTGGGAAAGGCCGTGACTCCTACCGTGTGGTGTGCGCTGTGGAAGGGGAGCACGCAGATGAGCACAGGAGGAGTCCCATTCAATCTCGCGGCCGGTTCGATGCAACGCTGGGATGTCCGGGCAATTTACGGTACGAATGTGCAGTTGGGTCCATGGTCGCCGGATTTTCGGACGACATGGTGAGCATCGCTCGTTTGGGCGCGGCAGAGGACCGATTCAGTGCGGGTACGCAGTCCCCGCCCAACAACTGCCCAGCAACTGGATGATTGGCTTCGCTGACCAAACCGTCGGGTGCCCGCGTTTTTCAAGCTCTCTGGCTTAGCCTTGGCCTCGAGCCTTTAGCTTGGCGACTTCGGCTTCCAGTTGGCGCACCGTTTTGGCCAGCTCCGGAACGCGGCTGATGGCCGCCGCGTTCTTCAGCCACTGACGGTGTTCCACCACCGGCGAACCGGAATACAACGCGCCGGGCGGCACGTCGTTGGGCACGCCGCTTTGCGGCGTGATCATCGCGCCGTCGCCCACGGTGAGGTGCCCGGAGCAGCCCACCTGCCCGCCGAGGATGCAGTTGTTGCCCACGCGCGTGGTCCCCGCGAGGCCCACCTGCCCGCAGAGCAGCGTGTTTTCGCCCACGGCGCCGCCGTGGCCGACGAGCACCAGATCGTCGAGCTTGGCGCCTTTGCCGATGCGCGTCTCGCCCACCGTGGCGCGGTCGACGCAGGAGTTGGACTGAATCTCCACGTCGTCGCCAATCACGGTGATCCCCGCCTGCAGCATCTTGTACCAGCGGCCGTCGCGCTGTTTGGCGAAGCCGAAGCCGTCGCCGCCGATCACCACGCCGTTTTGCAGGATCACGCGATCGCCGATGCGGCAGCCTTCGCGCACCACGCTGTGGGCGTGCGCGAAGAAGTCGTCGCCGATGCGCGCGCCGCGGTAGATGGCCACGAAGCTGTGCAGCACGGCGTTGCGCCCGATGGCCGCGCCTTCGTCCACAAAGCAGTAAGGCCCGATGTGCGCGCCCTCGCCGATCTTCGCCGATGCCGCGATTACCGCCGTCGGATGAATCGACGGCGCGTAGCGCGGCGGCGCATAAAAGAACGGCATGGCGCGCGCGAAATCGAGGTAGGGATCCGCGGAGCGCACCAGCGCGAGCGGCGGCAAGCCCGCCTCGCGCTCGACCACGAGATCCGGCGCCACCAGCACCGCCGACGCGCGCGTCGTCCGCGCCGCCTGCCGGTAGCGCGGATTGGAGATAAACGTCAGCTCACCGGCCTGCGCCGCATCGATGCCCGCGATGCCGCGAATCTCCGTCTGCGCGTCGCCTTCCACTTTGCAGCCCAGTTTCTGTGCCAGCTCTCCCAGTTTCATCCGGTGCTCCCGCGCGGTACTTTCGCGCTCGAATTCCAGCGCAACACTTTACAACATGGGCCGCCACACTGCCGCCTTCTCCCGCGAAAGGGCTACCTCCGCGAGGATTGCGCGTTGGGCGCGGCCGCCAGCTTGCGAGTGCGCCGCTTTCCGCGGCGTGGCGGCGGTATAATGGCGGAAATTGCCCGTAAACCTCGTCGCGTGGAGGCTCAGAACGGGCGAAGTTGCCGGCGGCGGTCCCTTCGACGCGCCCTACTTCGATGAGCGGACACGGCGGCGAAAGCCCTTGGCAGGTGATGATGGCTTCTCACACCATACGCAATTTCATGAAGCAGCAAGGATTTGCGGAGGAAACCGGTTCGGTATGCGATATGCACTTCGCCGGGCTCAGTTTTCAGCCGCGAATCATTGCGCTGCTCGTGCTGATGGGCATCGTTCTTCGTTCGGGCCCGCTGTTTTTATTTCTTTCCGCGGTACTGTGGTGGAGCGCTCTGGTCCCGGCGCTGAATCCCTTTGAGATTGCCTATAACCGCCTGCTTGCTTTTCGCCGCGGAGCACAGGCCCTCGCGGCCGCGCCCGCGCCGCGCCGGTTCGCCCAGGGGATGGCCGCAACCATGATGCTGGTCATTGCATTAGCTATTTCGCGGGCTTGGACGATCACGGCCTACGTCTTCGAGGGGGTGCTGCTTGCTGCCATCGCAGCGCTGCTTTTCGGCAAGCTCTGCGTGGTGCTTACGTCTATCACGTATTGCGCGGAGAGCACTCTCTGGCCAATGCGACGCTTCCGTGGGTTCGCGAGCGATAGAGTTGCTTCCGTCGACGGTGTCGGGAACGATCCGGGTCAGCGGGGCGATTGCGATGCTCGATGACGGGCACGCTGATCGATGAGGGCAAGGCCCGCTGAGGAAGGGCGAACGAATCTGCATCCGTTCACTTGCTCGAAGGCGACGAGTCCTCGATCGCTGGCGTCCTCCCAGATGGTGAGTTTCGGACACGACGTACGCCAGGCGTCCATCACGTCCTCGTAGGTTCGGTCGCCGTTTGCCAGCCACTCGAGGAGATCGAAAATCAGAGCTTCCTTTACAGGATCGCTTACCGAATCTGGGGATGCTTTTGCGGGGCCCGACTTGGGTCCATTTTAACCCAAGCTCGACGTCGAGGGCGAAGCCGAAGGAACAGCCAGGAGTGGCGCGCGGTTAGCAACAAGACGCGGAGGGAAAACGCCCAGGGCCGGTCGCAATGATCCCGTCCGCGCGCGAGCCAGCCTCATCCACATCCCATGTTTTACGGTATTGGTCCTTCCCCGGGCGGCGGTAAAATCGCCAGCGTGGAGGACGCGCGTGCCTATACCTCGAGTGGTCATCGTTGGCGGCGGATTCGGCGGCCTCTTTGCCACGCAGGCGCTTGCTGGCGCCGCGGTCAGCGTGGTGCTGGTCGACAAGCGCAACTACCACCTGTTTCGTCCCTTGCTCTATCAGGTCGCCACCGGCCTGCTTTCCGCCGACGAAATTGCCGCGCCCTTGCGGTCCATCGTGAGCCGCCAGCGGAATGTGGAAGTTTTGCAGGATGAAGTCACCGCCATCGATACGGCGCGCCGGCTGGTTCATCTGCGACAGTATCAAGTTCCCTACGATTACCTGATTCTCGCCACCGGCATTCAATACAACTACTTCGGGCACGACGATTGGCAGAGCATCGCGCCAGGACTGGAATCCTTGGACGATGCCGACCTGATTCGCGGCAAGGTATTGACGGCTTTCGAGCGGGCCGAGGAGACGGCCGCGCTCGCCCGGCGCGACAGCGCGGAAATTCGGCAACTGCTGACTTTCGTGCTGGTGGGCGGAGGAACCGTGGGCGTGGAGATGGCCAGCACGCTGGCGGAGATGTCGCGCATGGCCTTGAAGCACGACTTCCGCAATATCGATCCGCGTTCGGCGCGGATTCTTTTGTACGAAGCGGCGCCGCGCATCCTGCCCACTTTTCCCGAATCCTTATCGGCCAAGGCGCAACGGCATCTGGAAAGCCTAGGCGTCGAGGTGTACGCGAACACGCGAGTGACCAGCATCGATTCCGGGGGAATCGTCGCCGATGGGAAGCGCGTTCCGGCAGGAACAGTACTGTGGAGCGCCGGAGTGCTGGCCTCGCCGGCGGGACGATGGCTGGGCGCCGCGATGGACCGGTCCGGCAAGGTCATCGTCAACCCCGACCTCTCCGTCCCGGGCCATCCCGAGATTTTCGCCATCGGAGACACGGCGCACGTGGTAGCGGAGTCCCGCAATCTGCTGGGGATCAAGTCGAAGCAGCCGATGACCCTGCCGGGCGTGGCGCCGCCGGCAATTCAGGAGGGGCAGTACGTGGCGCGCCTGATCCGGCGGCGCGTCGCGGGCAAGCCGGAGCCTGCGCCCTTCTGGTATTGGGACAAGGGCGATCTCGCCATCGTGGGACGGACGTATGCGTTGGCCGACCTGCGCTTCGTGCGGCTCGCGGGATTTCCGGCCTGGATTATTTGGGCCGTGGTGCACATCTATTCTCTGATCGGGTTCGCCAATCGGCTCTTCGTCGTACTGGGATGGGTGGTGGCGTTCGCGACCAAGAAGCGGCAGGTCCGCGTCTTCCCCACACAGCCCACACAAGGCAAAGCGGCCAAGGCGCCCTAAGGCTGCCAGCAAATCCCAAGCCCTCACAAATCGCCTCTCTGGAAAGTGGCCGCTCCGAAAGCCAGTTTCCAGAATCCCGTTTTTCGGGAGTTGGGCGAATCGCCAAATGCCTGCACGAACGCCTACATTTCAGGGATGTCCCATTTCGGACAGGTTGTCGGACCACAGTTTTGGTCTAATTGACATGGCATCTAAAGGGACAACCAGTTGCGAGTTTTCAGCTCCCTATGGACTCTCACCTAATGAACGCAAGCCAGAGTAGTGCGCACTCAGGATTGACATGAGCGGGAAAAGCTCTCAAGTCGTACGGTCGGGCGAACGGACTAACGTCGAGGGAAAGCCCGTAAGCAACAAGGTACTGTTGTCAGTGCCAGCCAATGAATACCGGTTGATGCGTCCTTATTTGGAATACGTCGATCTGCCTAGTCATCGCAGCCTTCATGAGCCGACTCAAAGTATCGAGTTTGTCTATTTCCTGAACCGGGGAATGGTTTCTCAAGTTGTAGTTACCAAAGATGGGCGGACCGTGGAAGTCGGTGTCGTGGGGAACGAAGGCTATGTTGGGGCAGGATTGGCAGTTGGATTGAGCAGAAGTACAGTGCGTGAGGTAATCCAGATCGCGGGAGATGGCTTCCAAATGAATGGAAATGGGCTGGGGCGCATTCTACCGTCGGCTCCGCAGTTGCAAACGATATTAGGCAGGCATACGGGGCTTCAAGGGATGCAAGTCGCGCAGACCGCGGCGTGCAATCGGCTGCACGACATCCAGCAGCGTCTTTCGCGGTGGCTGCTGATGACTCAGGATAGAGTGGGTTCGGGGGTGCTTCCGATCACCCACGATTTCATTGCCACCATGATGGGCACCGACCGATCCACTGTGAGCGTGGCAGCCGCAACACTGCAAAAAAAGGGAATCATAGAGTACGTGCGTGGCGCAGTGAATATTACGAATCGCAGGGAACTCGAAAAATCCGCCTGTGAGTGCTACACCGTCATTCAACAATTCGAGGACGACCTCGGATTGAGATAGCAATTCCTGTCAGTGTTGGATACGCCACAGACAGCCCATTTTTCAATCCGCTAAGATTCAGGGTGTTTTGGTCTGCTCAGCGTGGTGGCTTGCGCCGAACCTCTTTCAAGGCACGCAAACAGCGGCTCTTTCGTCGCGGTGACGACCAATTCTACGCCGTCTTTCGCAAAGGCATAACCACACCAAAATTGGGAGGCGTGCCATGGAGGCGATGCGCCGTGAATTGGTATGGGTCGAACGAAAGGATTTTTGGGGCTGGGGTTGCTCGAAATGCGCATGGGTGTTCAACATACCAGGTTCGCCCATCGGCGACTCCATAGACGAGATGAAAAAGCACTACGAACAGCGGCGCGACAAGGAGTTCGCATCTCATGTCTGCGCCGAACACCCTAAGGTCAAGAACCCCAAACGTTAAGTCATATCGGTTTCCGTTGGGCGGCCCAACTCCGGATATGTCGGCAAACTACCAAAATCCCCTCAGCGCATAGCCGGCGATTCCCAGGGAGCGAGCCCACGTAAGCGGAGATCGCAATCACGTCGTCTTTCCGGTCTGGGTGGTTTGGGCCGAGGTGCACATCTATTCTCTGATCGGGTTCGCCAATCGGCTCTTCGTCGTGCTGGGATGGGTGGTGGCGTTCGCGACAAAAAAGCGGCAGGTCCGCGTCTTCCCCACCCAACCCACACAGCCTACACAAGAGAAAGCGGCCAAGCCAAGGCGCCGTAAGGCCGCCGCGGTTTCAGGCTCTCGCCGCCTGCTTTACAGGTTCCAGCGTGTGCTGATTCAGTTCGGCTGGTTGCGTAGTGGCCAGGATGTCTCTGGCTTTCGCGGTTTCCGCCGCAGTCCCATGGGCGAGAAGGAGATACTTGTCCGCCTTGATTGCAGTCTCGTATTTCACGACACTGTCCTTCGGAATGCCGATGCTGTAAAGGCCGGCGCCGATCACGCTCAATCCGCCTACGACCACCGCACCCTCCAACGCGCCGACGACCCACGCGGCCAGCGGTCCCGCCACCAGGAGCGGGCCAACGCCGGGCACCCAAAAGAACGCCGCACCCACAAGCAATCCCCAAAGTCCGCCCCAGAACGCACCCATTTTGCCCCAATATTTCATGCAGTCGCCTGCGTTGTAGTACCCGACCACCTGTTCGTCGGTGCGGAAATCTTTGCCGACAACGGACAGCTTCTTCATGTCGAATCCCGATTTCTGAAGTTCCTTCACGGCGTTTTCAGCCGCGGTGTGTGTGTCATACACGGCGATCGTGGCGTTGGTATCTGTCATGCTGATTTCTCCTTTTAGATTGAACTGTAGCCTGCGGCATTCTTGGGACCAGATTCCTCGGGGAGTTGGATTTCTCTTAAGTCCGAAAGCCACGGGAAGCCGGCTGTCCAGTAGGAACTCGTGGGGCTTACTGTTCCTATCCGGTAATCGCTGTAGCGAGCCCAGCCTGTGGAAAAATCTGTTGTGCAGAATGGGAAAGGCGCCGCGACCGTTCGCGTCAACTCATGATAAATCCTACTTTGCACCAACCGGACCTTCTCATTTTTGCTGCGACGCGGGCTGCTACGGCGGGCACCGGCCGAGCTTGACATCGAAAGCGCCGACGGCGTATTAACTCCGGGCGGACTACTCTGGCTTCCCAATTCGTCATCGCGGGGACTACTCGGTGAGCGTCAAGCTCGCTACACGTTGAAGGATATTTTCAACTTGGCGGCAGGCAGCGGGCGGCTTTGTCGAAGAGCCGAAAGGGGCAATGGAAATGCGAGCCAAGCGATACTTCGGCTATGAGGCGGGAGCTGCTGCAATCGTGTGCGCGGCTGTATGCATGGCCTTCGCGCCCGTTTTCGCACCGGCCTTTGCGCAAACTTCCCCGGCACAAAAAGAAGGCAGCTCTGGAGTGCAATCCAATTTATTCACCGACGTGGTGCATGCAGAGCCGCCCGGCGGACCGGCGCCCCGCTCCGCCGATGGCCATCCCGACCTATCGGGAGTCTGGTTTCCAAACGGCGCTGGAATCGACATAGAACTCGCTGAACATGTGGACCCCGATGCCAGGCGCCTGTTCGATCCCAAGGTGACCCCGGAGGAAAAGCCTTCTCTGCAGCCTGCGGTGATCGCCAAAATCAAATCGTTGGGTGACGCCCTGCGCATACAGGGTGGGCCGAAGTGTGAGCCGGAAGGCGTTCCCGGCATGTTCCTGATGTCGCCTCCTCGTCCGTGGCCGATACAGCTGGTGCAAACGCCGGGGCAGTTGGTGCAGCTGGTGGAATTCGGCAACAACTTTCGCGTGATACCCACGGATGGCCGTGCCCATGAGAAAAATCCGGACCCGACGTTCAACGGCGACGCGGTGGGTCATTGGGAGGGAGATACGCTGGTCATCGACGTCATCGGACTGGATGAAAGAAGCAGGGCCTTTCTGGGGACCGGATCGGAATTTCTGCACAGCGACGAGGAGCACGTGATCGAGCGGCTGAGCCGTCCTTCGATGAATTACCTGGTCTACCAGGTCACGATCGAGGATCCCAAAGCACTGACGAAACCCTGGACTTCGGCGCCTCGCCGCTGGTCGCTCTCACTCGATCATGAGCCCTTGCAAGAATATTATTGTCTGGGAAGCGCGCCAGGGGCTGGGGCACGATAAAGCCGGCAAAAAAATTCCAACCTAGTGCCTGGAGAATGCTGTAGATGGGGTTGAGTCCGAGATCGTTTCGCTCTCCTTGAGGTCCATGCGTTCAATGAGACCGTTCGCGATGGTATAAACGTGCCAGACCTCGCTGTCAGAAAGGAGATCGCCACCAAGACTTTTTACGAGCTGATGAACTTTGACGTCGGTAATGCCGCCCTCCCGGTCGATGACCGCAAGTGGTTCCACGTGAGGATCAAAGTCCTTCCACTGACGGGTCCAATAGGACCGAATCTCTTCTTTCCCGACGACTCGCCCGCCTTCCGATGCCTTGGGCCAGCTAACGTTCTCACTCATGAGCGCCAGGGCGCTGTCGATATCCCGACGATTGAAGGCAGAGTACGCCTGAGCTATCAACGTCCGTGTGTTCGACATGAATCCTCCGGAGTGCATACGTGTGCCTTACACATAGATGCACGCTCCGGTACCACCTGGCATTGGAAAACTCCGAGGGCTTACGGAGCGAGCGAGCCCACGTAGGCGGCAATCGCGATCATGTCGTCTTCGGACAAATCCGCCACCGGGGCTCTCATTAGCGAGACGGCGTCGCCTCCGCGGGTCCAGTGTTGAATGTCATACAGCTGTCGGAAGATATAGATCGGCTGAAGCCCGGCGATGCGCGGCACGTCGCCCATCGGATTCCCTTTGAGCGACTCTCCGTGGCAGGACGTGCACGCGACGGTCTTGCCCGGGCCTCCCATCAGGACCAACTGCTTGCCTCGGGCGAGGCTTCCTGGCGGGACGTAAGCGATGGTCCCCGAGCCATGCGTATCGCGAGCCATGATTCGCTCCGGATCTTCCGGCAGAACGATGATGCGATGCCCCAGCGGTTCCTCGCCTCCGGCGGGAAGAGGAAGCCGCATGCCCCCCTGGGCCACGTAGCTCTTCGGCACCATCTCCGCTTCGACCACCTTGATGTAGGGGAACGGCTTGAGCGAAGCGAAATATTCCGCGGTCTGCCGCACGTCCTCATCCGACATGGCCTTGGCGATCTGATCCATGATGCCGCCGGTCCTTCGGGCGCCGCTCTTCATCTCGTCCAACTGGCGCGCGATGTAGGTCGCCGTGAAGCCGGCGACGATGGCGGATTCCGGATGGCCCATTCCATTAGGCAGATGGCAGGAGTCGCAGGCGCGCACGTCGCCCTGGCCCTTGGCGACGACGCCCGGCATGGCGGGATGGTCCTCGGGAAACCAATCCGGGGGACTCATGAGGTCGTCCACCTGCTTCGCGGTATAGCTCTTGCTGCTGCCCGCCACCTTGACCGGGGTATTGGGATCTTCGCGCGGAGGTTGCACCTTGTCCGCCACAGGAAAAGCCCAGCCGGGCGGCAGCGCGGGGGCTTGTTGCTGCGGGGCCGCTTCCATCACAGGGACAAGCATCAAGCTGGCAAACAAGGCGTAAAGCAGAACCTTCATTCAGTCCTCCCGAAACGATTTCAGAGCGCGCTCTGGCAACTGGGCTCAATCCCCTGAATCTGCGATTCAGGTGCGCGAGGCGCGCTCTCCGGCTTCAATGATTGCTGCGCAAACATACGTGGGCCGCCGTCGCGTGTCAATCGGAGCCGCAGCCGAAGCGGTACAATATCTAAATTGGGCGCCTTGCGTGAGTGAGACGGTCCTGCAGCGGAGTGCGAAGCTTGACGCCGGATGGCTTGATGCGATACACAGGCGCACTGCTGGCGAGGGTCGTGTGATTCTCTGAGACGAAAGGAGAATTCGAGATGTCGTGTCGATTGCAGGTGGCGCTCGTAACCGTTTTGGCGAGCTTGGCTCTTTCTTCCGCATTGCTGGCGCAAACGGATGCTCGCGGCGCCGCTCAGGGAGCGGCGGCCAGCGCGCCGGCTGCGGCCTCCAGCCACGACCTTACCGGAGTGTGGAACGCGCTGCGCAGCCCGTACGATTTTTCGTCGTTCGCCAAGGGAGACCCGCCGATGACGGCGTGGGGCGAAGAACAGTTCAAAGCCGCCAAGCCCTCTCAGGGACCGCGAGGCGTGCTGCTCAGCCAAACTAACGACCAAGTCTACAAGTGCTTTCCGCCGGGCATGCCGTATATCTATCTGCAGGTCTTCCCCATGGAAATCGTGCAGACGCCAACGGAAGTGATCGAGCTTTTTGAGTACGATCATTTCGTGCGCCACATTTACACCAACGGCCGCAAGCATCCTGACGACCTGACGCCGACGTACGATGGCGACTCCATCGGCCACTGGGAAGGAGACACGCTGGTGGTCGATACCGTGGGCCTGAACGGGAAGATTTGGCTGGATCGCGTGGGCCATCCCGAAAGCGATCAGATGCACATTACCGAACGCATCCGCCGCGTGGACCAGAAGACCTTGCAGATCGATTTTACGTTTGACGATCCCAAGGCTTATCCCATGCCCTGGAACGCGACGCTGCGATTTGGGCTGCACCCCACCTGGCAGATCATGGAACACATCTGCGAGGAAAACCAGAGTTTTGAGGGCTTCGAGAAATAGAGATGAAAGTTTCGATTGCGCACGGCACGCGAAGCCGCACTCCCAGTATTCAAACCCGCATGGGCAGCTTGCGAATCCACACCAATCTAAAGCACCACGCGCTCGCGGCCTTGGCGATTCTCGCTCTGCTTTACGCGAGCAACGCGTCCGCCAAAAAAGAGCACCAATGGCAGACGGGAATGCTGCTCGGCATCTACGAGAGCAACGTGGACGCCAAGAGCCTCAAGACGCCGCAAAACCCCGAGCCCTACGCGCCCAAGGATCTGGTGAACGACACGTTCACAATCGACGCGGGCGAGTTCACCTATCAATCTGCTGAGATGCGGAGGACAAAAGGCCAGCCGCCGCCATTCACGGTCAATACTTCCATACAATTCGCCATCGAAGGCCAGCACGTTTACCTCAAGGACGACCAAGGCAAGGAGCACGACACCAAGCTGGTGGTGAGACGCCGCAAGACGCCCGCCGCGAATAGCCAGTAATGCCGCTCGCTGACTTAAGAAAGCTCTTCAGGCGGAGCTTTTCACACTGAGAGCTCGAGCCCGGGCGCGTTGACGGAATGGCAGCAGGCGCGGCGGCGGACGCGCTCGCCGCGGCGAGCGGCGTTGTATACTCGCGCCTTGCCTCGATCGCGCAAATCGAATTCTCGCGAGGGTTCTCCGCACGGCCCCGGCCACGGCGGCGGCATTGAAAAGCCCCCGGCGCTGGCGCCCGGAGCGCTGGTGCGCGTGATCTCCACGGCCAGCCCCGCCGATCGCGCAGCGCTCGGCCGCGGACTGGCCGAACTGGATCGGCTGGGCTATCGCCCGCGCGTGGGCGCGGCGATGCGCCCCGACGGATACTTCGCCGGGTCGCTCGCGCGGCGCAAGGCCGAGCTGGAAGCGGCGCTGGCCGATCCCGATGTGAGCGCGGTAATCTGCGCGCGCGGCGGTTACGGCACGGCCACGCTGCTGGACCAGTTGCGATTGCCGCGCGGGCTGCGGCCCAAGCTGGTGGTCGGCTATAGCGACGTCACCATATTGCAGGCGTATCTTTGGACAAAGCTGCGCTGGACTTCGCTGCACGGCCCGATGGTCGCGGCCGGATGGAACCACGGCGCGGGGAACGCCTCGGGTTACGATCTCAACTCTTTTCTCGACGCCTCGGGCGGCAAGCGCAAATCGTGGACCATCGCGCTCGATGGCGAGGCGCTCTCGCGCGGCGAAGCTTCCGGATTACTGCTGGGCGGCTGCATCGCCCTGCTGGAGACCACGCTGGGCACGCAGTGGGAGTTCGACACGCGCGGCGCGATTCTCTTTCTGGAGGATCGCGGGGTGAAGCCCTATCACCTGGATCGCATGCTCGTGCATTTGCTGCAAGCGGGGAAATTTCGCGGCGTGCGCGGCATTCTCCTCGGAGATTTCCCGGATTGCGAGACGCCCGCCGACAGCACGGTTTCGGTGCGCGACGTTTGCCGGCGCATTCTCGCGCCATTGCACGTGCCCATCGTCTTCGGCGCGCCGTTCGGGCATACCACGCGTCCGATGCTGACGCTGCCGATGGGCGTGCGCGCGCGGCTGCACGCCGCCGGCGAGGGCCGCCTCGAGATTCTGGAGCCCGCGGTGCGGGCGGAATGAGCGCGCTTCGGCCGCATCGCCTTGCGGAAATTCCCCAGGGCCGCCATAAACCGGCGCGCCCTGGGCTACAATTCGGCCCGATGACGCGCCTGCGCCGTATTGCCGACCGGGACCGGATTTTCTTCGTAACCACCAATCTGCAGCCCGGCGTAGCGGCCTTGAGCTTACCTGAGCGTCATCTCCTCCTGGAGCAATTGGCGCGCCAGCATGATGCCAGCGAATTTTTATTATTCGCATATGTTGTTATGCCCACTCATGTGCATCTGCATCTTCTGTTCGCACCGCGGCGCGTCGGGCTTATTTCCATCATGCGTGAGTTCAAAAGCCGGACCGGACAGCAGTTAGTAACAACGCGCGGCGTCAAAGGCCCGATCTGGCAGCCGCGTTATTTTGATTTCGTACTAAGAAGGGTCGGAGATTTCTGGGACAAGTTGGAATACATCCACCAGAATCCCGTCGAGGCCCAATTAGTCGAGGCTCGTGACTCTTGGCCATGCTCAAGTGCAGCGCACTACGATCGCAAGAGCCCGATTCCAGTTCCTGTGGACGAAATCGATCTGCCCGGTGACCGTCGTGCTTGGCTCCGAACTTTGTAGCCCAGGGCGCCCGCCGGCAGTTTGGCGGGGCCCTGGGGCTTTCGTTTGTGAGCTGCTTGGCATGACAACGGGTTGGTTCGCCGAATGCCACGAAAATATGGGGAAAATAATCACGGCACATGATTGACCACGACATCGAATCGATCTACCTGATCGGCATTGGCGGCGCGGCTATGGCGCCGCTGGCGGGGATGCTGGCCGAACGCGGCTATCGCGTGAGCGGCTCGGATACGGGCGTATACCCGCCGGCGTCGACGCTGCTCGAAAAACTGGGCATTCGCTGGAAAAACGGCTTCGCCGAAGCGAACCTCGCGCCGCGGCCCGATCTGGTCGTGATCGGCAACGCCATCTCGCGCGGCAATCCGGAACTGGAGTTCGTGCTCGATCACAAGATTCCCTATCGCTCGCTTCCCGAAACCGTCCAGGAGTTTTTCCTGCCGGGACACGATTCGCTGGTCGTCGCCGGAACGCACGGCAAAACCACCACCACTTCCCTGCTGGCTTGGATCTTTCAGGTGGCGGGACGCCGTCCCGATTTCCTGATCGGCGGCGTGGCGGAAAATTTTGGCAAGAGCTATGGTCTCGGCGGCGGCAAGGAGTTCATCGTCGAAGGCGACGAGTACGATTCGGCATTTTTCGACAAGGGCCCGAAGTTTCTGCACTACCGCCCCGACGACCTCATCATCACTTCGCTCGAATTCGACCACGCCGATATTTACGCCGACCTCGCCGCCATCGAGCTGCAATTCCGGCGGCTGGTGAACCTGGTGCCGCGGCGCGGGCGCATCGTCTGCTGGGGCGAAAGCGCCACGGTGCGCGGCGTGGTGGCCAAGGCGTTTTGCCCGGTGGAGACCTACGGCTTCGGCGGCGACAATTTCTGGATCGCGGGCGATCTGGAGTTCACCGAAGGCGCCACGCATTTTCGCGCCGCGCGCCAGGGCGAAGAACGCGCGCGCATCGAGCTGCCCATGGCCGGGCGGCACAATGTGCTGAACGCGCTCGCGGCCATCGCCATCGCCGATGGACGCGGCATCGCACGCGAGTCCATCGAAGAGGCGCTGCGCACGTTTCGCGGCGTGGCCCGGCGCATGCAAATTCGCGGCGAGGCGTGCGGCGTCACCGTCGTCGATGACTTCGCGCATCATCCCACGGCCATTCGCGCCACCATCGAGGCCGCGCGCACGCGCTGGCCGCGGCGGCGCCTGTGGGTGGCGTTCGAGCCGCGCTCGAACACCATGCGGCGGCGCGTCTTTGAGGACGATCTCGCCGCGGCACTCTCAGCGGCGGACGGCGCCGTGCTGGGTCCGGTGAATCGCGCGCAGTTGCTCTCGGACGCGGAGCGGCTGTCGCCGGAGCGCGTGATCGAGCGCGTGCGCGCGGCAGGCCGGCGCGGCGAGGCGCTTGGTTCGGCCGGCGAAATCGCGGAATTTCTGGCCGAGGAGTCGCGCGAGGGCGATATCATATTGGTGCTCTCGAACGGCAGTTTCGACGGATTATGCGACAAGCTTCTCGCCCTGCTCTCGACGCGAACCACGGCTCCGTCATCCCACCGCGCGTGAACCCGCCGCGCGGAGGGGATTTCGACGCCGCTCGTTGCGCGGTAAGCGACGTCGACGCGGCGACCGTTGCGGATGTAGCTCGGGTCGGGCCGGCGTTTGGCCAGACCCGAGGTTTTTCCCCGTGCCAACACGGCGCCGGGCGACCGCAAGAGAATGCCAAAGTTGGCAGACCGAAAGGCCTCAGGTCTCGGGCGCGACTTTCTTCTGCTTGGCGTTTCGCGCTCGGTAGCGCCCGCGACCTGAGCTACAAGACTCGCCGTCCCCTTGCGCGACCCCTCAAGCTCTTCGTTGTCATTCTGAGCGGAGCGAAGAATCTCTCCTGCTCTTTCTGGTTGTCCCTTTGCGCATTTGCACTCGTCCTTGTACTCGTCGCGGCTGCGCCCGCGGGGGCCACGATTCGCTACGACGTTTCGCTGGCGCATCCCGAACGGCACCAGTTTCACGTGACCATGACCGTGCCGGTCGAGCAGGGCGCGCAGGGCAACGTGACCGTGCAGATGCCGGCATGGGATGCGCTGTACCAGATTCGCGACTTCGGCGCTCGCGTCACGGATCTCCGCGCCGCAGACGCCGCGGGCAATTCCCTGCCCGTGCGGCGGCTCGACAAGGGCACCTGGCGCATCGAGACGAACAGAGGCGACCAGAGCCGCGCGGCCAGCGCCGCGGGCAGCGCCGAAATTCGCATCCAGTACACCAGCTTATGGGACGAGCCCGGGCCCTTCGACACGCAGCTCAATGGCGACCACGCCTTCATCAATCTGGCCATGATCCTTTGCTATCTGCCGGAGCGCCGCGGCGAGGATGACGCGGTGCATTTTGCCGACGTGCCGCGGGATTGGCGTATTGCCGTCGAACTTCCGCCGGAAAAAGCCGCGCCCGGCAGCACAGCGGCCGGCGCATTCGCCGCGCCCAACTTCATTGCGCCCAACTACGACGCGCTCGTCGACGCGCCGGTGGAAATCGGCCAATTCGAGGAGTGGAGCTTTACGGGCGGCGCGCAAGGCGCGGGCCGCACGATCCGCGTGGTCTATCACGGCGAGCGCGTGGATCACGACGCGCTCACGCGCATGCTTTCGCAAATCGTGAACTACGAAACCAGCATGATGGCCGGCGCGCCCTTTCCCGAGTACACCTTCTTCCTGCACGTGGGCCCGAACTACGGCGGCGGCGGAATGGAGCACGCTAACTGCACGGCCATTTCCGTGGATAGCTTCGCGCAACTGGCCAACGTGAGCGCCCACGAATTTTTCCATTTGTGGAACGTGAAGCGCATCCGGCCGCAGACGCTGGAGCCGGTGGACTACACGCGAGAGATGTATACGCGCGCCCTGTGGTTCGCCGAAGGAGTAACCAGCACCTATGCGGCTTATACGCTGGTGCGCACCGGGCTCTGGAGCCACGCGCAATTTCTGGCCGACCTGGGCAAGCAGATCAACGAACTCGAATCGCGCCCGGCGCGCGCCTGGCAGAGCGCCGAGGAGTCCAGCCTGGACACCTGGCTCGATAAATACAGCTTGTACAACCGGCCCGAGTTCAGCATCTCGTACTACAACAAGGGCCAGTTGCTGGGCGTGGCGCTGGACATTTTGATTCGCGACGCGACCGATAATCGCGCCAGCCTCGACGACGTGATGCGGCGCATGAATCGGGAGTACGCCGAGCGCGGGCGCTATTACGACGATAGCGCGGGCGTCGAGCGCGCGGTGGAGGAAGTGGTGCGCGACGAGACCGTGCGCGAGGCCAAACCCGGCTCGGCGTCCGGCACCGAACCCAATGCCGAGGTGAATGCGGCACGCCCTGCGGTGAGTACCGATTTCGGAGACTTCTTCAAGCGCTACGTCAGCGGCACGGACGAAATGCCCTTCGCCGATCTGCTCGGGCGCGCGGGGCTCACGCTGGGGATGCTAAGCCAAAGCAAAGCGTCCGCGGTGCAGGGCGTGCCGCAGGTTTATTACGTGCAGGAAGCGCCAGGCGCGACCGAGCGCCAGCTCCGCATCCGCGACGGCATCATGCAAGGCACAACGGATACCGCAACTGGCCGCGCCGCGGCTGCTTCTGCGGGTGCCGCCGCCAAATCCGCCGGCCGGTGAAGTCCACTGACCATACAGGATGGTGTGCGCCCTGACGCGTGACGGAGTCGAGAGGCAGTGTCGATCATCTCCTTCAACTCTGAATCCGATACCGAGCCTTCCTGCTTGTAGATGTTGAAGCTTCGTTTTTTGCGCAGGGCGTCGAGACGAATCAGCAGCTCCGAACCGGCACCAATCGTGAATTCAAGCGACTGCAGCGTGCGAAGGTGATGATCTCCCTTCTCGGTGCGAAACCGTTGGCCGCCATGGCGGCGGTTGCGGACTGCAGAGCGGCGTTATAGGCCATGACAAACCAATTGTCGCTCGAAACGCCGGCGGCTCGCGAGTCTTACAGGTCGCGATCCGCAATGCGCAGAAGGCTCCCGATCTCCTTCCCGGCTGGTCCGATGCGCTCGGATCCACCCGTTATTCAACCGTTCGCGCAAGCTCACGCTCGTCCCCTAAAACGAAAAGCTTCTTGCTCTCCAAGACCCTGGTGAGGAAATCATTGTCGGCGCGCCGCTTTCGCCGGGATTCAGGCACGGAGTAGACCGTCGGATTGACTTCGCGGCCCAGCTTTCTCTATGCCGACTGAAGACGGGTTCCACTTGGCGAAAATGCGGCCTGGCCCACGATTATAATGGCCATCGCTATCGGCATTTTGGTCTTGCCTTACAAGGGAGTCATAAACAAAGGCCACGCGGATTCGGTCGCGCAACGGAAACAGCGCCTCGGCGATTACATCTCGAACGTCGGCGGTCTTAATTATGGGCTTTTCAGTTCGCGAAAAACGGGTTTTGGTATGGCCGTACAGGACCTTATTGCCCTGAGCGTCCGGCCAATCAGACCGGCGTCAGAAGTTGCCTTACCTCGCGCTGGACCGCGACGACAATCGTCCATGGTCGCGCGATCTGGCGAAGCTAGAACGCTTCGCGGAAGGCCGTAGAGCAGCGCCAGGACAGAGCGCCGCGTCTGGCCGAAAAGAACATCGGCGACGCTGGTGGCGTGCTTCGGCTGTGTACTCATAGCGAGAACTCTCGTACTCCATAAAGGTTACAGTCTTCAATAAGGGGGTACTAAAAGGGATACTCGCTCACGATGTTAGCCCAAGATGACTCTGTTTGCCACGAAAAAGCGCATCCTGCAGGTAGCCTTTTTCGCGGAGGGCTGATCGGGTGCGTCAGTTTTGATAACATAGCCGGTTACCCTCCTCAATTGCTGTAACGCGAAACGAAACGGAGTTGCGCCATGCCGAAACCTTCACGCAGAGAGTTTCTCGAAATCGCCGCCGCGAGCACCGGGCTGATGCTGACGGGTTCAGCCGACAGCACTTGGGCCGGCGAGCCTCGCGAAGTTGCGCTCACACCGGGCGCGCCGCGGCCTGGGACGGAATCCTCCGCGGACGTGAATCCGTTCACCGATCCCAGCTATGCGGACGGCGCCAAGATGCGGCTCGAAGAGTTCAGCCGCCGCGTCGATCCCGAGCAGGCCAAGGCCATCTTCGCCCGCATGACCAGCCTCGACGCTGAGCCTTGGGTCGCGGCGTGGACCAGGCTGGCCGTGCCCTACGAGCGTCAGGCCGAGGGGCTCGAATCGCAGGGCCAGATGCAGGAGGCCAACAAAGCCTACGAAAAAGCGTCGAACTATTACAGCATCGCGAAATTCCCGGTGATCAATCATCCGGCGAAGCAGGCGGCTTACCGCAAGTGCGTGGAAACTTATCTCAAGGCGGCGCGTTCGCAGGATCCGCCCATGGAGCGCGTGGCGATTCCCTTTGAAGGCAAGGAGATCATCGGCTATCTGCGCAAGCCCAATGGCGTCACGCGGCCGCCCGTGGTGATCGCCACCGGCGGCGTGGACGTGTACAAAGAAGATCGCGACACCCGAGACATTCTGGGCATCGGCGCCGCTTCCTTTTCCATGGACATGCCCGGCGCGGGAGAATGCCCGGTGTGGAATACGCCGGACGCCGAACGGCTGTACATCACCACCATCGATTTTCTGCTCACGCGCCAGGACCTGGACGCGCGGCGGCTCGGGTTCATCGGCCGCAGCTACGCCGGTTACTGGGGCGCGAAGATGGCTTACGTCGAGCCCAAGCGCATCCGCGTTGCAGCGCAGCTCGGCGGGCCCATTCACTACACCTGGCAGCAGGATTGGCTCGAGGGCCGCAAAAGCGAAAAGACCTACCTCTGGTCCGTGCTGGATTCCATGATCTACAGCAACGGCGTGAAAAATTACGACGAGCTGGTGAAGACCGCTCCTGCCTTGTCTCTTATCGATCAAGGCTGGATCGATAAGCCCTCCGCGCCCATGATCATGATGAATGGCGAGAAAGATGCCTGGATTTCGCCCCGCGAAATTCAGCTGCTGCTCGAACACGGCGCGCCCAAGACCGCTCGCCTCATCCCCGACGGCGCGCATCTGGGCCGCTTCAGCACCCACACGGCCGGCGTCAATCAGAGCATCATCGAATTCATCCGCTTCCACCTGAACGCATGATGACGCTCTGAACTCGTCCTAATTCGCGGATTTCAGCTTGATCTCCGCGGTTTCGCCCTTCACTTCGATCGCCGTGCCGAACGGCTTGGACTCCTCGGCAACCCGCTCGAGGATATAGCGTGCTCTCGCGCCGGTAGCGGGCGAGGGCAGGCCGCGCGTAACCAGAAACTCGTTGTTGGTGTATTCACTGTGAACGTCGGGCTGGCCTTCGCCCAGGGTATTCAGTACGACGGGCCGCAGCGAAATCGATTTCAGATTTCTCCGCCCGTGAGGATCGGATTGGCTCCGCGGCGCGGCGTCGAATTCCACATACGCGACCATGCTCTCCCAGGCCATCGGTTCGTCGATATAGGTGAGCGTGGGCGGCGCGTTGTAAATCAGATTGCCCAGATCGTAGAAGATTGGCCGGCCGCGATAAATCTCCACGCCGTGCAGCAACGGCGCGCCATGCATCACGACGATGTCCGCTCCCGCATCGATCTCCTGGTGCGTCCACTTTTGCAGCCACGGGTTAGGCGCCAGGCGTTCCGGCATGCCTTCGGTAAAAATCGTGGAGAAGGAGTGATTGGAGAAGACGTGATTGTGCTGGTAAACGATCACCAGATCGGCGTGCTGGCGCGCATCGCGAATGCTTTGCAGGATGCGCTGGGCGTCTTCCGAATTCGGCGTGTTCGCGGGCGCGCCGGCCCGATCAGCAAAAAGATCGGCGGTGGCTTCGTTCTCCTTGCCTCCCGCTTCCACGCGAAGTTCGTTCACGCCGGAGCGATCCGCCGTGGCGCTGCCGCCCGGCGCAATCAGGCCCGAGGCGCTGGCGATCAGCGCGATGGTGCCTTTCGCCGTGTGCAGATAGCCGGGCGCAGATGCCTCCGCGATGTTATTTCCCGTTCCGGCATGAACAATCTTGCGCTCGTCCGCCTCGCGAATGGTGTTGCGGATGCCGGTCACATTCAGATCGAACGCGTGATTTCCAGCCAGCGCCACCAGATTGAAGCCGAGCGCCTTGAGCGCGTCCAGCGCTTCCGGCGGCGTCAGAAACCCGCGGCCCTCGTGGGTGGTTTCGCCCTTCTCCGCCACGGCGGATTCCAGATTGGTGAAAATCACGTCGCTTTTGAGCGGGTTCTGCCCATTCAATAGGCTCTGGATAACCGGCACTTCCGCCGGAGCCGTCGCCCGCATGTCCGAGCGCATCATGGACTGGCCAGCCAGCGTCACCACGATCGGAGGTGCTGGCCGCACGGGCTCAGTTGACGGCCGGCCTCTGTGCCCATGCCGCCGCGATCATCATGCCCCCGATCGCGGACGCGACCGCCACAAGCGCCGCGCCCCGCGCCCTTTTCTTCACGCTGCGTCCAGACTTCGCCCTGCTATTCACACTCGTTCCCATTTGCATTCACGGCTTTCCTATTCCATTTTTCCGCAGAGCGATAACCTACACCTGCACTTGGCCCGGCGCAAATCCCGAACGATTGGTCGCCGAGGATTCGGCCGGTGATGACAGGCGCTGAAGCTTCAGAGAGTGTATCGCCCGCGGAAATGTCAGGCCAGCTTGTTTACCAGCTTGCGCGCGGCCAGCGACAGCATCAGCCGAGTGGAGCCGCTGAAAATCATGCTGATTCCCACGAGCGTTCCGATGGCCCATTCGGTGCTCACCGGCCAGGTTCTCCAGATCAGGAAGCCGAGGATCAACGTGACGATGCCGTCCAGCACCAGCCATCCGCGAGCCTGCCGCGCGGGCAGTTGAAAGGCCAGAATTAGCTCCAGCACGCCTTCGATAAAAAGGTAGATGGCCAGCGCGAGGGTCAAGGTGAGCAAGCCCGCCACCGGATGCGCCAGCAGGTAAATGCCGACACCGATGTACAGCACGCCAAGCAACAACTGCCAAATCATCCCGCCGATTCGGCGCAGTTCCCAGGCAAACCACAGATGCCCGACTCCGGCAAATACCAGCAGCCAGGCGACTACAAGATTGACGGCGAGCCCCGCGGCGAGCGGGAGTCCGATCGCCAGAATCCCGGCAACGATCATCAACACGCTTACGGCAATGGACCAACCCGTGAAATGTTTTACTTCGGCTGTCATGGTGGAAGTGGCCATAGCTATTCCTCCACGGAAGGGATTTGAGGGTACGCGGCCCAGCCTACGCTTGTGGCGGCAGCGGCGTCAACAAGCGCACTGCTCCGCTCGCGCCGCCTTATTGTTTGCCGAGGATTTGGCTATTGCCCGAAAAGCGCTTGGATGTTCCGGCTGCCGCGCAGCACGCGCAGAATCACGACGTCATGGGCCTGGACTCGGTAGATGATGATGTACTCGCCGACGGGAATGCTGCGCAGGCCTGCGCGCAGATCGTCGTCGCGGCGGCGGCCGATGTTGGGATATTTGGCAATCAGCAGGAATCGGTCGGTGATGGAATCGATCAGGCGATCCGCAATTTCGACGTTGCCAGTTTCGGACGCGACGTAGTACCAGATGCTCTCGAGATCGGAATCCGCTTGCGGGCTGCGGATGTGTCCCATCTCAACGGCGCGCTTTTGGCTCGAGTGCTAGGCGGGCACGGCCGCGCCGTTTTACGTCCTCGGCAAGCTCACGCATCGATTCTTGCGTGATCGCGCGCCCTTCGCCACGTGCAAGAGAAGCGTCGGCTTCATCCAATGCGAGCAGAACCTCGGCGCGCGTGCGTTCGCGTTCTTCCCAAAGGGAAAGCGCTTCCTTCACCGCGTCTTCCTCGCGTTGAAAACGGCCGCTTTCAATCGCTTGACGGACAAACGCTTTTTGATCGGGCGTCAGATGTACTTCCATGAACCAAGCCTAAAAGTCAAAAATGCCAGTGTCAAGTCGGCCAAGCCAAGAGAGGTTCTACGCTCCAGTTTGTCGCTCAGGATGACGATGCTGGCCGCGTCGTCACTTGCCGAGGATTTGCCGGGCGATTACCAGGCGCTGGATTTCGCTGGTGCCTTCGCCGATGGTGCAGAGCTTCACGTCGCGGTAATACTTCTCGGCGGGATAATCCTTGATGAAGCCGTAGCCGCCGAATACTTGCACGGCTTCGTTGGCCACGCGCACGGCGGTCTCGCTGGCGTAGAGCTTGGCCATGCTGGACTCCTTCGTGTAGCGGATCGCGCCGTTCGAGGCCGTGGACCGGTCGGCCAGCCAGGCGGCGCGATAGACCAGGCCGCGCGAGGCGGCGATCTCCGTGGCCATGTCCGCGAGCTTGAACTGAATGGCCTCGAATTCGCCGATGGGCTTGCCGAACTGCTTGCGTTCCTGCGCGTATTTGGTGGCCGCGTCGCAGGCGCCTTGCGCCATGCCCAGCGCGAGCGCGGCGATGGAGATGCGGCCGCCGTCGAGAATTTGCAGGCTGTTCACGAAGCCATCGCCCTGCTTGCCCAGCAGATTTTCCTCGGGCACCAGACAATCGGTGAACACGACTTCGGAAGTGTCGCTGGCGCGCATGCCGAGCTTGTTTTCTTTTTTGCCGGGGCGGAAGCCGGGCGTTCCCTTTTCGACGATGAAGGCGGAGATGCCGTGGGAACCTTTGCCCTGGTCGGTGACGGCCATGGCCACGCAGACGTCGGCATAGTGGCCATTGGTGGTGAAGGTTTTCGCGCCGTTGAGCACCCAGCCTGAGCCCGTGCGGCCAGCACCGCGCGAATATTTCGCGACGGTGCGCGTGCCGCCGGCGTCGGAACCGGCTTCGGGTTCGGTGAGCGACCAGCAGCCGAGTTTTTTGCCCTGCGCGAGCGGCACAACGTATTTCTCACGCTGCGCCTCGGTGCCGAATTTATAGATGTGGTTGGTGCAGAGCGAATTGTGCGCGGCCACGATGAGTCCCACGGAGCCATCGACGCGCGCGAGCTCCTCGATGGCGATGACGTATTCGATGTAGCCGAATCCGGCGCCGCCGTAAGTTTCCGGGAAGATGACGCCGAGCAGGCCGAGATCGGCCAGCTTGGGAATGATTTCGGAGGGAAAGTGCGAGGCTTCGTCCCACTCCATGACGTGGGGAGCGATTTCCGCTTGCGCGAAATCGCGCACGGTGCGCTGGAGTTGGTTCTGTTCGTCGGTGAGGGAGAAGTCCACGCTGGGCCTCGCGGAGCGCGCTTTTGGCGCGCAGATTTAGTGTCACATGGTTCGATGCGTTGCGCGAGATGCGCGGGCGAGAAGGTAAACCAAGGCCAAAAGCAGATTCCTCGCTTCGCTCGGAATGACAGCGTTCCCTTCATAAGTTCCGCTCACTGGATCGGTGCTCGCGCCCTCGTTCCACTTCGCCGATATCAGCAAAGAGTTTGAGTTTCCCGTTACGCGGCGAAGAGGAGAGCGCGGAATTCGGACAGGGCGCGGTCGATGGCGGCGCGGTCTACGTCGCAGTGGGTGACCATCCGGATGGCGTGCTTGCCTGTGGCGTTGGCGAGGACGTTGCGCTTGGCTAGCGCGGCGGAGATTTCGGCGGAGGTGCGGCCGGTGCCGCTCACGTCGAAGATGATGATGTTGGTCTGCACTTTCTTCAGATCGACCTTGATGCCGGGAAGGCGCGCGAGCGCTTCGGCGAGATAGCGCGCGTTGGCGTGGTCTTCGTGCAGGCGCGAAGGAGATTTTTCTAGCGCGACAAGGCCGGCGGCCGCGAGGACGCCGACTTGACGCATGCCGCCGCCATAGAGCTTGCGATAGGTGCGGGCGCGGTCGATGAATTCGCGCGAGCCGACCAGCATGGAGCCGACGGGCGCGCCCAGTCCCTTCGAGAAGCAGAACATGACCGAATCGAATTTGCGGGTGATCTCGGCCACGTCGCGGTTCAGATAGGTGGCGGCGTTGAATATGCGCGCACCGTCGAGGTGCACGCGCAGGCCGAGGGCGTGCGCGCGGTCGCAGATGTCGTCGCTGACTTCGGGAGGATAGACCGTGCCGCCGGCCATGTTGTGCGAGCTTTCCAGGCTGATGAGCGCGGTCTGCGCGCGGAAGCCGCCCTTGGGACGAATCAGCGGCTCGATACGCTCCCACGTGAGGATGCCGTCCTCGACGAAGGTGGTGCGCGGCATGCAGCCGGCCACGGCGGAGATGGAGTCCATCTCGTACTGATGGATGTGGCCGCGCTCCTCGACGATGACTTCGTCGCCGTGATGGGTCCAGGTCTTGATGGCGACGAGATTGCCCATGGAGCCGGAGGGCACGAAGAGGCCCGCTTCGCGGCCAAAGATTTCGCCGGCGCGCGCTTGCAGCTTGTTTACCGTGGGATCCTCGCCGTAGACGTCGTCGCCGACGACGGCTTCGGCCATGGCGCGGCGCATCTCGGGCGTGGGACGCGTGACCGTGTCGCTGCGGAGGTCGACCGCGGTGATGGCGGCGGGCTGGCGCTCAGGCTCGGAGATGGTTTGGGTGGCCGTTGTTGGATTCATGCCTAGCTCCTTTACGCAAAAGTTCCCCAGGGCCCCGCCAAACTTTGTTGAGCGGCGAAAGCTCCTGATGGCCATGACCTTCGCCGCAAGAGGCGGGCGCCATGGGCTACAACGAGACCAAGCGTCTTGCCATTACGAGCGGCGTTTGCCGCACCATCGTTAAACCCACCCTTCAGAATGCGAAGGGTGGGGCACCCGCTACAACCGATTTCGCTCGTGCGCGATCGTCCACCGTTGCCCTCAGTCTAATAACGCGACGAAGACTTCGTTCGAGACGGCCAGGCGGGCAGGCGCCAGGCGCACGCGGGTGCCGTCGCATTCGACGAGGCCTTGGGCGCGCAACTCTTCGATGCGTCTTCCCAGCCGATTGTACTGCGCTTGGTGCCGCGCACCATATTGGGCTTCGATGGGGGCGAGGTCGATGCCGTCGAGCTGGCGTAATCCCAGAAAAAGTTCTTCTTCGAGCGCCTGCTTGGGTGTGACCTCTTCGAGCTGCTCGATGGGGAGTCGGCCGCTTTCGATGGCCGCGGCGTAGGCGGCGGGGTCGTGGGCATTGGCCCAGCGGAAATGGCCGTCGAAGGAGTGCGCGCCGGCGCCGAAGCCGAGATACGGTTCGCGGCGCCAATACTTCAGATTGTGGCGCGAACGGAAGCCGGGCAGCGCCCAATTGGAGATTTCGTAATGATCGTAGCCGGCCTGGCGCAGGCGCTCGCAGGCGAATTCGTAGGAGTCGGCCATGGCGTCGTCGGAGGGGACGGCCGCGGCGGAGTAGCGCGCGCCGCCGGAGAGCAGTTCCCTGCCGAGGCGGCTGCCTTCATCGACCTCGAAAAGATAGATGGAGATGTGCTCGGGGCGGAGGCGCAGGGCTTGGTCGAGGGAGTCGCGCCAGCTTGCGGCGGTTTGGTACGGCAAGCCGGCGATGAGGTCGAGGCTGATGTTGGCGAAGCCTCTGGAACGAAGACAGGCGATTGCGGAGAAGATCTCGTCGCGGCGGTGCATGCGGCCGGCGGCTTGGAGTTCGGCGTCGTGAAAGGACTGCGCGCCGAGGCTGATGCGATTGATGCCGGCGGCGAGCCAGGCGGCGGTCTTTTCCCCGGTGATGGTTTCGGGATCGGCTTCGAGCGTCGCCTCAGGGCACATTCCTCCAGAGCCCGTGCGGCCAGCACCGAATTGGGAACGGACGGCGTCGAGGATGCGGGCTAGGTCGGCGGGATCGAAGAGGCTGGGCGTGCCGCCGCCGAGGTAGACGGTGTCGGCGGTTATTTCTTTAGGCTTTTGAAAAGCAGATCCCTCACCGCCGTCCAAAATGCGGCCGGGATTCGGGATGACAGCTGAAGGCAGAAGCGGGGCGTTTTGGGGCGCCCGGGGTTCGGGATGAGAATCCGCAGTGGCGTCGCCCGACTCGAGCCGGTCTACGGACTCTAATTTCGCGGCGCGATGGAACGCGCGCCAGTTGCGGATTTCGCGTTCGACGGCGCGGGCGTACGGGGCGTAGGCCGAGGGCGAGGCGACTCCCGTGTGGAAGTTGCAGTAGGTGCACTTGGTTTGGCAGAACGGCACCTGGATGTAGATGCCGACGAGTTTGTTAGGCGCTAAAGGCCCGTCGCCGCGGGTGATGCCCTCGGCCTTTTCGCGCTCGACCACTTTGGTCATTGGTTGCCCAGGCCTGCGCATTACCCAACGCATATCTATTATATCGCGCGAGTAAAGGACGTCGGAGTAGAGAGAGATTGGTGGAAGGCCGACGGGTGAGGACAAGCGCCGGGGTTGACGCCGCACAGGGGATACGGCCCGGCGCTACGGAAAAAAAGCAGAGATTCCCCGCGAAAGCATTCGGGGCGGAAAGAACGCGCTTCGACTGCGCGGCGCGACATCCAGCAGCGGGATGTAGGAGAACGCCGCGCCACTGCGTTCAGAATGACGGCGGGTTTGCGTGGCGCAGAGTGGCGACGCACAGCCAGGAGTGGCCGTGCCACCGCAGCACACAAGACGGGCGATGCGGGAGTGAAGGTTAGTCGCCGACGACCTTGCATACAGGCACGCCCAAGGCTCGCGCAATGGCACGCAAGGTTTCCAGACGCGGATTGGCGTTGGGATCGTTTTCAAGCGTCCAAATGGTGTGCGTGGTCACGCCGACGCGCTGGGCGAGATGCTCCTGGCTCATTCCAGCTTCTATACGGAGGCGTCTGATTGCAACACCCTCGCTGGTGCGCTTTTTCGCGACTTTGATCAATGGGTCCTTCTTCACAAGACAGTTTGTAAGCACGCTGAAGCGATTGCAGTAATGGGGATCACTGGCCGCGGTGACGTGTTCAGCCCTCTGCCCGCGTAATTGTTTATAAAACTAAGCACTTCGTAAACATAGTTATAGATGGCTAGTTTTAGATGTGTAGTTATACATTGCTATCTAGATGATGTGTATCCTAAAGTGGCGGCCGTGAGCGAGGACCGTTATTCGTGGGAGCCTGCCGTGCTGAACGCCTTTACCGCGGCTCCTGAAACCGTGGCGGCAAAGATAGAAGGTGCGAAACAGGCCATCGCCGATCGGCTCAAAGACCAAAACCCTCCCGATCCCTCCGAAACGGCCGCTTTGATGTATGCGCTGGAAGCGCTCGAGACCCTCAGTGCCCTTCGGCTGCTCATCGATTCAGCATCGACCGGTCCGACCTCGGAAGATCCAAGCTAGGAATAGTGAAATCGTTGCGGGCAGGAGCCGGCGTTCAGCGCTGGGTTTGGGGCGCGGTCGCGGGAACGTCGCTCACAGGAACTGCGGCGTCGAGGGATTTTTCCACGTTGGGAGTGGCTTTGACTACGGGGCCGTTCCAAAACGCGGTGGAGGCGGAATCGTTCCAGCGCGTTCCTGGGGGAAAGAGAATGGCTTCGTCCCAGTAGAATCCCTTGTCGATGCAGCAGTCGGGGCGCGGCTGAGGAGGATTGCGCGCGGCGATGCGGGTTAGCGCGGCGGAGACGACGTGGTTCTTATCCCAGAACTGGCGCACGCGCGGATCGGGCAGGCGGGCCAGGGTGCTGCGCGTGGGCGACCGCCAATCGGTGGTGAGGATGGGTTCCCAGACGACGAGGACGCGCAATTTTTGATCCCGATGGTCGGCCAACATCTGGCGTATTGCGGAGGACCCCCGCAAGCAGGTGGGTCACGTGGGCGATAGCAGCAAGACCAGGCGAGGGATGCTGGGCTCCGCGTCGAAGGCTTGCTGGAACGTGGCGAAATTCTGATTGGACAAAGAGACGACTGCTTGCTGGCCGGGCGGCGCTACGCCGGGTTGGAAGAAATAGTCGGCGGCGAAGAGTACGAAGGCGGCGAGGAGCAGGATGGCGATCTGTTTTTTGGTCATGGACGCTTTTAGAACCGGTCGGCGATGAAGCCGGCGATCTCCTGCGGGAAGAGGATCATTCCCACGACGACGGCGGCGGCCAGGTACAACATCACGTTGCCTAATTTTTGAACCCATCTCGCGCGCAGGGCGCATTGTTTGGCGCGACGCTGCTGCCAGAATCCCACGCCGAGCAGCGCGACGGACAATCCCAGAAGCCAGGGACGGAGAGTTGTAAGGAACGTGCTGGCGGCGCCGGCGCCGAGCGCGACGGCGAATCCGAAGGGGAGACAACAGCCGATGACCGCGACCGAGCTGACAATCGCGGCGAGCGAGGCGGAGATGCCGGTGGGTTGTTTCACGGCGGTCGGGCGCTCGAGGCCGCTTTGAACTGGGCCGAATTTATTTGCGGGCGGCAAGGATAAAGTTTAACGCAATGTCGCGGAAGAAGATGCCCAGGATGCTTTCGACGTAACGTTCGGCGACTTCGGCGAAGCCGGGATGGGAAATGCCCAGGGAGTCGAGGAATTCGAACTCGGCGCGGGTGAGGTCGATGAGGACGCGATTGTCGTTGGGGCCGGAGAGGATGACGCCGACGTCGTCAACCGAAAGGACGCGGAGGGAGAGGCTGACCTGGAAATCGGGGTCGTGGATCACGCTGCAACGGATGTCGACGGAGGCGCCGCGCCATTTCTTCAGGACCAGGATGGCTTCTTCGCGAGAGGCTTGCATAGGGTGAAGATTGTGCGGGAAAAAAGGGCGATTGTCATGCGGGATGGAGGGGACGTTCGCTTTTTCAAAGGATAAGAATAAAGAATGAGGGATTCCTCGCGAAGGCATCCGGGCGCGGTTCCGGAGTCGAAAGGCGGTGAGGGATTCTTCGACTGCGTGGCCGCGCGGCCTGAAAGGCACAGGCCGAGGAAAATGCTCGCGGCCACTTCGCTCAGAATGACAACGGGTTGCCGGAGCGCGGGAGCGGCACGACGCAGGGCTCGGCACGGACCCACGCGCAAAACCGGCGCATGGGGCACCCACCAAAAGCAGATTCCTCTTCGCCGCGGAAAGCGCAACGGCTCCTCGGTATGACAACCTTTATACTCAGCTCTTCTTTTTGCTGTACTCAGTGTAGACGACGGTGGTGAAGTCTGGGAACTGGGAGACGTCGTAGCCGGGGGCGGGGCCTTTTTCGCCGAGGGCGTCCTTGACCTGCTCGAGGGTCTTGCCCTGGGCGACCATCTTCTTGACCTCGGCGCGGCGGGCCTCGATGCGCGCGAGCCGCTCCTGCACGTCGGATCGGGTTTGCAGCTCGCCGTGGCCGGGGACGTAGATGTCGGCGTCGAGCGCGAGAATTCCCTTCACCGATTTCACCCAGCCTTCCGAGGAGCCGCCCTTCTGCTTCTTGATCATGGTGTACATCTGCGGCGAGCGGGCGTTGCCGCAGCAACTGGTGGCGATCACGTCTCCGGTGAAGACGACCTTCTCGTCGGGGAGATAGACCTGGAGATCGCCGCTGGTGTGTCCGGGGGCAAAATGCAGGACTTCGAGCTTGACGCCGTTGATGGTGAAGGACTGGCTCTTGGTGAGCGTTTTATTGGGCAGGTGATCCTGGGGGGAAGGGTTCGGGGTGTTGGCCGTGGCTTCCATATCCTTCTTGCAGTCTTCGTGGGCGATGATGGTGAGGCCTTGCGGAAAAGACTTGAGGCCGCCGACGTGATCGATGTCGCTGTGCGAGAGGATCACGGTGGTGACCGGCTTATCGGTGACCTTGGCGATTCCGTCCAGGAGCTGCTTTCCCTGATTTGTGGTCGTATCCACGACGATCACGCCGTCCTTACCGACGATGAAGCCGGCGTTGCCGCCGCCACCTGCGTCGGCGAAATAGACGTTGTCGCGGACCTGCTTGATGGTGAGGGGCGCGCCGCCTTGGGCGTTAGCGCTTGGGGCGAAGGCGAACGCGGTCGCGAACGCGATGAGGGCGAAGCTAAGAGACAAACTGCGATGAGATTTCATGTGCGCTCCTTTTGCGCGATAGCTTACCTCGAAAGACCTCGGGTCTCGACTTTTTAAAGCCGAAAAAACCCGTGATCTCCACGGCTTTTTTCGGCTCGACAATCCCTAAAAGCAGTGCCGCTTTGCGATGGGTAGCGGCCGCGACCTGAGCTACAAGAGACAGAACCCACCCTTCGCACACAACGCGAAGGATGGGGCACCCGCACCCGCCGAGTGTAACGCGTTCGCGAATGGGGCGCATGGGCCGGTTGCGGGAACGCGGTAGTTCATGAACGGCAATACGGTCGACGGCTTCAATTCTTGGACTTGTCGGCAGCGGCGGCAGCCTTGTCGCGGCGGTCTTGTTCTTCCTTGCTCAATGCGCCAGCGTAGGCTCCTGAACCCGCCTGGCGCGAGTAGCGCATCACGAGCGTGCCGTCGGGCCGCTTGATCTGGTCGATGACGCTATTGAGCGCGCCGGATTTCGCCGGGCGGATGACGAAAACCAGTTCCTCGCCGGTCTTGAATGTCTCCCTGGTCCAGCCATCGTCGGCCATCATAGCCTCGGGCGAAGCGACTTCGCCCGTCCACTGCACGGACTTGCCGCTATCGTCCTTGGTGGTCCAAAGGAGCAAGACGTGGGGATTTCGCCAGACGTAATCCACCAGCGTGCCCTTTACGGTGACTTCATTGGCCGACCAGGCGGCGTTGCCGTGATGCGCCAGAACCGGGGCGGACAATACCAGCGATAGAACGATCGAAGCAAGAGCAAGCAGGAGCCCAGTTCGCAACATGCGCTTTTCCTCTGCTAACAACATGCGTCCTCCTCAAGTGTCATCAGAAGAGCCCAGGACAGACAAACCTCATTGCTTGGAAAGCGAGGGTATGGTGCTTTCATTATTGAACTGAATGGTCTCCGATGGAACGCAGAAATGTTCGGCCAGTTCGACGTTGGGGAGCAGCGTGATGCGGCCGGTGGTGGTCCAGGGCGCGGTATAGACTTTGGGATCGGTGATCGTGAGCGTGAATTGGAGCAGCCCGTAGTTGACGCGCTTGTAGCGCTCTTCGACGCGCATCTGATCGCTATGAGGATAACCGCTGGGCTTTTTGGTTCCATTGGCGCCCGAGCCGGCGAGCCAGGAACGGTCGTCGTAGCCATTGGACTCGACGACGAAGGTGTCGCCATCCCAGTGTCCGACGGCGTATCCCAGGTAACGCGGGATCGGCGGGTTGTCGGGGAGCTTGCGGCCGTCGGTCCAAATATCGCGCCAGGTGTGGCCCCACTCGATAAATTGCAGGACGCGGTCCGGCAAGACGACGAACTGAAAGCCGAAGTTGTAAGCGATCCAGCGCGGCCAGCCCATGGGATCGCACATGTTCACGGGGTCCTTCGAATTCCACTCCGCGGTGGTGCTTTGGTTGGCTTCCATGAGCTTCTGTCCGTAAGGAGTGAGAGGCGGGACGGTTTTTGTGTCCAGCGGTGTGCCATTGACTTCGAGGTCGTTGGGATTGCCACTCCAGATTCCGGAGAGATCGTGGGCGTCGAAGGGGCGCGTATCGACGTTGGCCTTCTTGCGGTCTTCTTTTTTGTAGGCTTCGTTCTCGCAGTGCGGGCAGGCTTTCCAGCCGGGGCCTGGGGTGACCAAGGGGACTTCGAGGCCGGGGCGCGGAGGATTGGCGTTTGCGCCTTGCTGCGCGCGGGCAGGAGAGAGGATTAAGAGAGCAAGGATTAGCAGCGCCGCGCATGATAAAACGCTGACAATCGCGAGATGTCGCATGGGGTTAATCCTCCTTCGCAGGCGCAGTGGACGGGTGCCGTTAATGCAAACGGAAGAGCCAAAGTTCGAGCCCCACTTGGGAAAGGTAAGACTGCCGGGATTGTACGCCTATTTTGGTTGGAAGGAGCAAGTGGGGCGAGGGCGGGTGCCGACAAATTCAAATGCGAAGCAAAAGCAGATCCCTCACCCCCGTTCGCGCAAAAGCGCGACCGGGTTCGGGATGACAACGGTTTGGGCAGCGCGGCACGGTTAGCCGCAAGACGCGGGGCGAAGGCCTCAGGTCTCGCCTGCAAAAGGCGCAGGCGCGACCTGAGCTACAAAATGACGACGGTTGCTGTGGGTTAGGCCGGGGCTAGTCGGGGACGATTTTCATGCGCAGGAAGCCGCCTCAGTATGACAGCGGTTGGTAGGGGCAACGCTAGTCGGGGACGATTTTGACGCGGAGGAGGCGGGTGCGGGGGCCGTCGAATTCGCAGAAGAAGATGCCCTGCCAGCGGCCGAGCTCGAGTTGGCCTTCGGAGATGAAGATGGTGGCGGAGGTGCCTACCAGCGCGGTCTTGATGTGGGAGTCGGAATTGCCTTCGGCGTGCCGGTAGCCAGCGTTTTGGGGAACGAGGCGGGCGAGGGCGGCTTCGATATCGGCGGCGACGTCGGGGTCGGCGGCTTCGTTGATGATGATGCCGGCGGTGGTGTGGGGGACGTAAAGATAGCAGATGCCGGAGTGCACGGCGGCATCTTGCACCAGTTTGGAGATGGCGGCGGTGACGTCTTGCAATTGGGTGCGGCGCTCGGTGCGCACGGAGAGTTCGCCGGTGCGGGAGTGGGGGGAGGCCATGCGTTCATTATGCCTGAACCTGGGCGGAACGTTGGAACTCATCCGAATTCAAGAGCAAGCAAAAGCAGATTCCTCGGGCGACTTGGAGTCACCCTCGGAATGACAACGGGTTTGCGCGGCGCGGCTGGCTGCAAGACGCGGAGGAAAAGCCCAGGGCCCCGCGAACTGCGGCGGGCGCCCTGGGCACAAAAGGCGAACCCGCAAGACGCGCGGAAAAGCCTCAGGTCTCGCCTGCGAAAAACGCAGGCGAGACCTGAGCTAGAAAGAATCGGCGAGCCGATACAAGGGAGATCCTTCGCTCACGCTGTTCGCTCAGGATGACAATCCTGATCGGATTGTCACTGCAAAACGGTGGCGGAGGCGGCGCCGTAGAAGCTGAACCAGGGCTTGGCGGCGGCCAGGCGCTTGTTGACGTTGTTGATGTTCTCGACGCCCTGCTTGCCGAGCCACTCCTCGAAGGCCTTTAGGCCTTGCTTGGCGTAGACGGGGATGCCGTCTTTCCAGGTGGCGCGCCCGCAGAGCACGCCGGAGAAGTTCGTGCCGGCTTCGGCGGCGAGCTCGAGCGATTCATTGAAGGTGTCGTTGCTGACGCCGGCGGAAAGATAGATGAAGGGCTTCTTGGCCATGGAGGCGGCGCGGCGGAAATGTTCCTTGGCTTCGTCGCGGGAATAGACGGACTCGCCCTTGCAGGAGCGCGCGCCCTTGACGTAGGCCATGTTCACCGGCACTTCCACCTTGAGGACATCGACGGCGTACTGGGGCTTCGAGAACTCCTCCATGCTGCGGGCCACGATTTCGGGCTTCTTGCGAGCGAAGTCGGCGGACTTCTCGTCGGCGCCCTCTTCGTAGCCGACGAATTCGAGGAAGAACGGCACGTCGAGCGCGATGCATTCGGCGCCGATGCGCTCAACCCAGGCGTGCTTGGTTTCGTTGATATTGGCGGGATCGAAGGGCGTGTAGTAGAGCAGGATTTTCACGCAATCGGCTCCGGCGGAGCAGAGGCGGCGCACGGAGTAATGGTCGAGCAGGTCGGGCAGGCGGCCGGGCTGGTTATTGTCGTAGCCGGACTTTTCGTAAGCGAGCAGCAGGCCGGCGTTGCGCGAGCGCACCTTGGCGGCGGACAGACCGTACTCGGGATCGAGCAGGATGGCGGTGGCGTGCGGCGTAAGCACGCGGGTGACGGCTTCCTTGAACTCGGCCATCATATGGTCGGTGACGGCCTTTTTGTCGATGCCTTTTTCCTTGGCGATGGCGCTTTTCAGCGAACCGCGCTGGTCCATGGCCGCGGCGCCGATCACGCCCTGTTGATTGGAAACTGCCTCCAGGCCCTTCTGTTTGCCCGGGGTGATTTTCATTCTCGTGCCTCCGAAAGAAAGTTTCACAGCGCTGAAGTCAGCCGCCCGCGGCGACCTGACGTTTTGCCGCAAATGAGTCGCGGAAAAGGGCGAAGCAATTCTAGCACGGGCGCTGTGCCCAATCGCTGTGAGTATCCGCCTGGTATACAGATGAAGCGAAGCTAGAAGTGGGCCAGGCCTTTTTCGTCGAAGCCGAGGACGACGCGGCCGCCGGCGATGACTACGGGGCGGCGGATCAGGCTGGGCTCCTTGGCCATCAGGCGGATGGCTTCGCGGCGGGTGGGCGGGTTCTCAGCCAAATTTTTGTCGCGATAGACGCCGCTGTGGGTATTCAGGAAATCGGCGTGGTCGCGGGGACCGATCAGCTTTTCGAGTTCCGCGGCGCTGAGGGGCTCGTCCCAGAGGTCGCGAAATTGGAGGTGAAAGCCTCGCTTCTCCAGGAGCTTGCGAGCCTTGGTGCAGGTGGTGCAGCCGGGCTTCTGGAGGAAGCGGGCGCGCCTGGTGCGGGCTCGGGCGCTGGGTTTATGTTTGTGCAATCGCCGCTTGGTCATGGGTGGCTATCCTCTTATGCCTCGATGGCTGGCGCTCGTTTTGGCGGAAGCACGCAGCTGAATGGAAGTGAGGATTCTACCGGAGTTCCTGTTGCGGAGGGATGAAAATTAATTGGCGGAGGGTCGGCGGCGCTTAGACGCGAAGGAGAGGCGGAAGGGGGAAAAAAGCAAAAGCAGATTCCTCGTCGCTCCGCTCCTCGGAATGACAGCGGCGAGGGGATGCGCGATGCCGGGGCGAGAAGGGTGCTATACACCCTTCTCGCGCTCGACAATCGGAAAAGCCTACTTCCAGGCCGAGTAGACTGGCTTGCTGACCAGGAACTCGGGGTTGGCGCCGGCGCGTGGGGTGAACTTCTGGGCACGGCCGTTATCGACTTCGGCCACGTAGAAGTTGCCTTGCTGATCGACGCTGAAGCCGTGCACGCCCCAGAAGCCGCCGGGGAAATCGCCCCAGGTGCCCCAGGTATAGAGCAAGTGGCCTTGCAGGTCGTACTTCAGCATCTTGGAGGTGCCGCGGTCGAAGGCCCAGAGAGTGCGGTCCGCGCCGATGTAGATCAAGTGAACGTCGGAGGGATTGTCGCCGACCTTCCATTCATAGAGATATTTGCCGTTTTCGTCGAAGACCTGAATGCGGTGGTTGCCGCGGTCGTTGACGAAGATGTGCTTGGTCTGCGCATCGATGGCGATGCCGTGCACGTTATTGAAATAGCCCGGGCGGGTATCGTTTCCGTTCGAGCCCTTCATGCCCCAATCCAGGAGGAACTTTCCGTTCTTATCGAACTTGGCCACGCGCGTGCCGTTATAGCCGTCGGCGACATAGAAGGTGCTGTCGGGCAGCCAGACGATGTAAGTGGGGCGGTTGAAGTGCGTGCCGTCGGCGCCTTTGACGGTGGGCGTGCCGATGGTTTGCAGGAGCTGCTTGCCGTCATGCGAAAACTTGTAGACCGCGTGCATGTGGTCGTCGACGACCCAGACGTTCTTATCGGGATCGTAGGGATTGACGTAGACGGCGTGCGGGCGCTTGAAGATTTTGTCCCACTGGCTCCAGGTCTCCACGATGTTGCCGTTCTCATCGACCACGTTGAAGCAATTGGCCCAGTTGGCGTCCACGCCGATTTCGCGGTAAGGCGGCTCCGCGCCGCGCCATAGCCGCGGGCCATCCTCGGGATCCTGTCCGGTGCCGCCGGCGCCGGGCATGGCGGCAGCCGTGGCGTCACGCCAAGGCAAGCGGCCGATCGGGAAAGAGATGCTGGGGCCCAGCTGCGGAAGCAGCGTCTGCTTGGGGGCTTTGATGTTGGGCAGCTCGCCGCGGAAAAGCATATAGACGCGATTGGGGCTCTCGGCGAAGATTCCCTGCCCCGCGCCATAGGTCCACTTCTCGTTTCCGGGCAGCGTGCTGATGTCTTTCGGCCAGCCCTTGACGACGTCATAGGCGCCGAACATATCCTGGCCGCCGACCTGTCCCGGAATGGCTATGGCGCCGGTGCCGGGTTTGGCCGCGCCACGAACGGTGATGGTTCGCATGGCGATGAAGAAGCCCAGGGCTCCTCCCACGGCGATGGCGAACAACGTAAACGCAACTCTACGCATTTCGATCTCCTCCTCCATAAGTACGGCCTGTGAGCCTGTAGACGATAACACCATCCGGGGCGTTTCCAAATAAGATCGAGTGCGTGGCGAGACCGCAGCGGAAAGACAAAGAACCAACGCAAAAGCAGATCCCTCACCCGCATTCGCAAAAAGCGCGACTGGGTTCGGGATGACAACCTTTGGGGGCTAGCACACGCGGGCGGCGCCGGCGGAGGGAGAAAAGCAGATCCCTCGTCGCACAAAGCAAATGCGCTCCTCGGGATGACAACTGGGGGGAGGACGGGCGAGAGGCGACGTACGCGAGAGGCGAGGACGCGCGAGATGCGTGGCGATGCGGAGCGTGGGCGCGAGGGCGGCGGCAATTTTGGATGGCGTTCATTCAAATTACGAGTTGGACATTGGGGCGGGGACGCTTTACTTTTGGGAATGGCTCGGCGCAGGCTTAGGACAGTTGGAGAGACAGCGAGCAGCGGCAACGTGCACGGGCGGACAGCGCGAGCTGAGCGACCACCGTTGGGCTGCGCGGAACAAGAAAAGCCCCAGGGCCGCCACAAAACGGCGCGCCCTGGGCTACAAAACAAAAGGCCTCAGGTCTCCCGACACACATCGCCGGGCGGCCTGAGCTACAAGCTTCCTGCAGCGGGTGCTGCGGCAAGGAGCGGCAAGCTTCGAGTGATGCGAAAACCGAGTCCCAATCCGTGGATGGACGGCGATCTGGACTTCGACTTCCTGCACGAGATGGCCTCGCGCATGGCGCTGGCGCCTCCGCTGCACGAAGTGCTGCGCGAAGTGATGCGCTTCGCGGCGGCGGTGGTGCAGTGCGACTCCTGCTTCGTCTACGTGCTGGAGAAAGACGAGCTGGTGCTGCGGGCTTCGAAGAACCCGCATCCCGAGATCATCGACCGGCTGAAGCTGAAGATCGGCGAAGGCATCACCGGCTGGGTGGCCGAGCACCGCGAGCCGGTGGCCGTGGCGCTGAACGCCATGAAAGACCCGCGGTTCAAATTCTTCAACGACCTGCCGGAAGACGCCTTCGAGTCTTTCCTTTCGGTGCCGATCATGTGCCGGGGGCGGCTGGTGGGGGTCATCAACCTGCAAAACCGCAAGCCGCACAACTACAACAAGCGCGAGATCACGCTGATCTCCACGGTGGGGGCGCTGGCGGGCGCGGAGATCGAGATGGCCCGGCTGCAGGACGAAGAGCGCCGGCGCATCGGGCGGGAGGTGCACGACAGCCTGGGCCAGGAGCTTACCGCCGCGAAACTTTACCTCAAGCGCATTCCGGAACATTCCTTCGCGGAGGCGCAGTGGTCGGGATTTGTGAAGGAGGCGGTGGGGGCCGTGGATCGCGCGCTGCAACAGGTGCGCAGCCTTTCCTATCTGCTGCATCCGCCGTTCGCGGAGGACATGGGCCTCTTGACGGCGGTGCGTTACTACATCGAGGGCGTGAGCCAGCGCACCGGCATCCAAGTGAAAGCGAAACTGCCCGAGGAGTTGCAACGGCTGCCCTTCGAGATGGAGGCGGCCATCTTTCGCGTGGTGCAGGAGGCGTTGACCAACATCTATCGGCACTCCACCAGCAAGACGGCGGAGATCGAACTGGAGCGCACGGGCGAGACGGTGCGCGTGAAGATCCGCGATTACGGCGAGAAGCCTGCGGCGGAGAAGGCGGGCTCGGAACGGGCGGGGGTGGGCATCAGCGGAATGCGGGAACGCGTGCACGGGCTGGGCGGCGTCTTCAAGATGTACGACGCGCGGCCGGGGATGGTGGTCGAGGTCGAGCTGCCGATCGCGCCGGCGGCGACGAAATCCGCGTAGCGGCGGTTCTCCAGGCTCCGCGGCGAGAGCCTGCCGTCCGGCAGGCCTGTTGAAAACTTTGTGCCCTTCGGCGGTGAATTGCGTTGACACTGTATCGTACTGCGATATATTCGCCATCGTCGCTGCCTTCGCGCCTCTTAGGCGCTGGGGCCAAGCTTTTAGCGGGCGCCCGGCTTTTTCCGAAATAGCCGCGGCGTCGGTCGTCCCCCTCCGAGCCGGCGCATCGCGCCGCAGTGTTTTCGCGAAGTGGATGGAAATGGATGCACATCTACAGCAAAACAGGCCTTCCCTGCGGTATGTCCCCCATAGAGCCGATGCGCGCGGGATGGCAGGTTGAGAGGCGCCTGGAATCTTTCGGCGGCGACACCAAGGGGGCACCACGAGCGGAAGAAAGGAAAGGAATCGCGTTCACCGATGCATTGAGCCCATGAATGAAGGGGGAATGAAAAAAGATGAGAATCCTGCTGCTGGTTGCACTTCTATCCATGCCGCTCTACCTGCCCCAAGACCATTCGGGCCAGCCCGCCAGCTGCGACAACGTCTCCGACAATCCGCACAAGTGCGAATGCGAACGGGCGCAGCAGGATTGCGATCCGCACAATCAGAATGCCGGCCAGAAGTGCAAGACGTACTGCAGGCCGGATGCTTGCAAGTGCGCCAATTCATGCAATAGCGACTGAGCGGGGAGTTCGCCCGAGCCCGTGGCGGCGGGCGTATCCGACACGGCGGCAACCGAAAAAGGAAACTGCAGATCCCTCGGTCGTCCGCCAGGCGGACGGCCTCGGGATGACAGCGCAGGGTGAGTGCGCGCCATTCGGCGAGAGTCGCGCAGGTCCTCAGGCGGGCTGGCGCAGGATTGCGGCGGCATCCTGGGCGAAGTAGCGCCGCTGCAATCGGAGCGCCACGTTCACGAGCGCAATCATCACCGGGACCTCAACCAAGGGACCGATGACAGCGGCAAAGGCTGCGCCTGAGTTCACGCCAAAGACAGCGACGGCCACAGCGATGGCCAGCTCAAAATTATTGCTGGCGGCGGTAAAGGCGAGAGTGGTGGTCTTACTGTAATCGGCGCCGACCTTGCGGCCCATCCAGAAGCTCACAAAGAACATCACCACGAAATAGATCAGCAAGGGGACGGCAATTCGAAGCACATCCAGCGGAAGCTGCACGATGAGGTTCCCTTTGAGACTGAACATCACCACAATCGTGAACAAGAGCGCCGCCAAGGTGAGCGGGCTGATAAAGGGAATAAAGCGCGTGCCGTACCACTCGCGGCCTTTGGCCTTCAGGAGAACGAAACGCGTGAACATCCCGGCGAGGAATGGAATGCCAAGATAGAGGAACACGCTTTTGGCAATCTGGCCGATGGTTACCTGGACAACGCTTCCCTTTAGCCCCAGGAGTGGAGGAAGAACGGTAATAAATATCCAGGAGTAGACGCTATAGAAGAGAACCTGGAAGACGCTGTTGAAGGCCACCAAACCCGCCGCATAGTCGTGGTCGCCGTTGGCCAGATCGTTCCAGACAATCACCATGGCAATGCAACGAGCGAGGCCAATCATGATGAGTCCGGTCATGTACTCGGGATATCCGCGCAAGAAAGTTATGGCCAGGAGGAACATCAGAATCGGCCCAATCACCCAGTTCTGGAGCAAAGAGAAGCCCAGCACCTTGCGATTGCGGAAAACCTGGCCAAGCCGCTCGTATTGAACTTTTGCGAGAGGCGGATACATCATCAAAATCAATCCGATGGCGATCGGGATATTCGTGGTTCCCGACTGAAACTTTTCAATGAAGCCGGCTGTGCCGGGTACGTAGTGTCCCAGAGCGACGCCGATAATCATGGCAAGGAAAATCCAGAGCGTCAGATAACGGTCGAGAAAACCCAGGCGCTTTCTGGTTAGAGGCGAACACACATTTGCCTTGAGAGAGTAACTGGCGTCTGCGCTCATTTTTGCCTTCCGATGTCGTCGATGTTCTTCTGGATTGCGAGCTTGTCGAGACTCGATAACGGCAGGCAAAGAAACAAGCCGATCCTGCGATCGAGAATCATGAAAGCGTCACGGAATGTTTTGTCGATTTCCTGCGGCGTGCCGTTTACGGCGGCGGGATCGGGAACACCCCAGTGGGCCGTCATGGGCTGGCCCGGCCATACGGGGCAGACTTCTTTCGCGGCGTTGTCGCAAACGGTGAAGACGAAATCGAGCTTGGGCGCGCCAGGCTTGGCGAATTCGTCCCAATCCTTGCTGCGCAAGCCCGCAATTGGCATGCGGGCCGATTCAATCAGCTTCAGGGCCTCGGGCCGCACAGACCCTGTGGGGTGACTGCCGGCGCTGTAGGCTTTAAAGTTGGGCACGCCTTTGTAGTTGAGAATGGCTTCAGCCATGATGGAGCGAGCCGAGTTTCCGGTGCACAAGAAGAGGACGTTGTAGCGGCGATCCATGGTCATCCCTTCTTCGCTGCATCAGCAGTGCAACAGGTTGGTTCGCAGCAGGCGGCGGCGCGCGACTTGTCTTCGAGCACTTTTTCTGCCGGCAGGTCTTCCAAAACGGTGAAGGCTTCCCACTCGTTGCCGTCGGGATCGCGGGCCCAGGCCTTATCCTGCAAGGCGTAGCAACATTCCGTGTGCATCTCGTCGCGCGTATCGAGCCCTGCCCTGCTCCAGCGGTCGCGGATCTCGAGGACTTGCTCGGTGGAGGCGACCTGAATGCCAAGGTGCGAGAGCGAACCGGGAGCGGGCGGCGCGGTCGACGGAGATTCGTTCAGCGTGAAGTTCAGCGGGGGCTGGACGATATCGAATTTCGCGTAGCCGGGGCGCCGCTTCACGGGCTCGGCGGCAAAGAGCTTTCGGTAGAAGTCGACGCTGCGGGCCAGGTCGCGGACATGCAGGGCCACGTGGGCCTTCGGTGCGACGAATTTGGTTTCTGTCATGGCGTTCCTCCAATACATACGGGTTAGCGTATGTGTAGAGTATGGGGCGCGGGCTTTGCATATGTCAAGACGTATATGTTAATTTAGGATTATGGCAGGAAAGAGTCCGACGCTTTCACTCGATCTGCTGTTCGGCGCGCTGGCCGATCCCACGCGGCTGCGCCTTTTGAACCTGATTGCCGACCGGGAAATTTGCGTGTGCTACCTGGTGGAGATTTTGCGCACGAGCCAGCCGAAGGTCTCGCGGCACCTGGCGTATCTGCGGCGCGCCGGGATCGTCGCTTCGCGGCGCGAAGGCAAATGGATGCACTACCGGCTGCGGATGCCCGCGGACGAGGGTACGGCCGCGGTGCTGCGCGAAGTGCTGCGGCGATTGGCAGCCATTCCGGCCATGCGGCGGGACGTGTCGAGGCTGGCGTCGGCCTGCTGCACGCCACAGAGCTTGCAGGTGCCGGCGGCGGCGCCGCAACCGCACGACTTGGTGGTGCTGCGGCCGTAAGCGCGGTTCTCGTTGCCCCACGAAGAGGCGAGACTGCCCGGCGAGAATCGCCAGACGCCGAGAGATTTCCTCGTAAGCAGAACACAGAGAGATTCCCCGGAAATGCTTCCGGGACGCATACAACGCGCTTCGCTCCGCTCACAACGACACCAAGGCAGGATAGGAGGGATTTCCGGGCCATGCTTCCGGGAAGCAACCGGCGCGTTTCCCTTCCCCACTCCACGATGCGTAACCGCCGCGCGGGCGGCGGGGGTGAACCAACCGCCGAGATAAAGAGGGATTCTTCGACTGCGTGGCGCGGCATCCCGCGGCGGGATGCGAGGAAAAAGCTCGCGCCGCTCCGCTCAGAATGACAGCGTGGGGAAATTCGACCCGGGGAGTCGGGCTGCGTGTGGTCGAAAAGATGATTTGAGACGCGACGGAGCGCCGCCGCTCACGGCGATCAGCGGGTGGTGGTGGTGGCGACGCAGGCTTCGGCGAGGTGGTCGCCCCAGGGTTCGCGCAACTCTAGGGCAATGGCGTAGGGCAAAAACTCCGAGGCGGCGTGCGGGTCGTCCACGGCGACGCGGCGCATGCGGTCCTGCTCCACTTTTTGGAGGAATTGGCGGAAGCCTTCGATCTGGTCGAGCACCTGGCGGCCGCGCGGCGTGGTGCGGCGAAGTGCGGGAAACGCAGCGATGTTGATGGCGACGAGGGCCAGCAGAGAGAGCGCATAGGCCAGCGACACGCCGGACTTCAGTTGCCACAGAACCGCGACGCCTGCCACGCCGAAGACGGAAACGGCGGCGCTGCCGATGAGCACCGGTTTCGCTCCACCGAGCCCGCGCAGCATGCGGCTCCAGGCGGGCAGGAGCGCCATCACGGCGATCAGGCCGAGGAAGAAGAAGCAAAAGAAAAACCACCAGGTGAGAAAGACCAGGGTCATGCGGTCGCCGGCGCGTCCATGGGCCGTGAGAGCCATGCCCATGGCGGCGAGAAAAGAGGCGAAGGTGCCGAGCACGAGCCAGCGGGCGTTGCGCGTGAAGTAAAGATTGCCGCTGGCCTTTTGCATCTCCAGATTGATGTAGTTCACGTAACGATTCAGTTCGTTGCCGTTTTTCGGATCGAGCGTGGCGGTGGGGCCGGTTTCGAAGAGCACGGCGAACACCTGGGCCTCTTCGTTGGCGAGCGGCGGGTGCAACGTCGCGGGATCGGCGGCGCTGAGGCGGGTGAGGCGGTATCGGCCATCGGGCTGCGGCTCGATGGCGATGCAGCCGCGCGCGGCAAGCTGCGCCAGGGTGGCGGCGAATGTGCGACCGTCGCAGCCCGTGGTGCGAATGTAACGCACGGCCGCGGGCGACAGGCCCTGCGGGGCCTGATATTGCGTGGCGATGACGCCGGGTTGCGGCTCGTGCCCCAGCGCAAGCCACACGACGAGATAGTAAAGAAGCAGAAGCGCGGGAGCGATCAGCAGGGTGGCGTCGTGGGAGAGCGGGCCCAGGGCGGGCGGGGCCAAAAATCCTTTGGGCCAAGTGAGCCACACGCTGGGGCTTTGCGACGCGGGGAGGTTCGCAACGCGAAACTCGAAGCCGTCGGGGATGGCGGTGCGCTCGATGGGGGCTACGGCGCCGTGCTCCGGGGTGGCGCCGCGGTGGCCTGCGTAGGCGTCTGCGGCAACCACATTTGCGGGAAGCTCTGCTGGCAGATGCAGACGCACGACGGCTACATCGACGGGCACGCGCCAGTAGTGGCCGACGGCGTTCCAGTAAAGCTGATCGTGATCGGAGAGGAATTGCATCACGCCATCGGCTTCGTAGCGGACGACGAAGCGATGATCGCCCAGCGCCAGCGGCACGAGCGGCTCGCCGATGCGCAACTGCTCGTAGGAGGCGTCACTGCCCTGCTCGCAGGAGATGGGCGCGCCATCCTCGGTGACTTCCAAAATTTTGACGCGAATGCCGGTGTCCTTGGCGTAGGGGCCGACGAGGCGCTGGTCCCAGCGGGCTTCGGAATCGATGGGCAGGTCGCGAACCATTCCGTATCGAAAGGCGTCGGCGACGTTGTGTACCACGAACTCTTCGCGCACTTCGAGCGTCGCGTTGGCGTGCAGGGTGACGTCGGAAGTGAAAGAGAGGATGCGGTCAAGATCCATGGCGGCGGGGCTGTCCCCTGGCTTAGTCGAGCGCGGCGGCTGGGCCGCGGCGCGCTTCATGGCGCGAGAGCGGCGGATGATCGGGGCCATGCGCGGGTACATGAAGGCGAACATCAACGCCAGGCCGATGACGAATTGGAGAAGACCCTTCAGGGCGCGCGGCATATCCATAGTTTATGGGGGATTTTATGGGCGGAGGGCATGGCTGGGGGCGGAGGGTGGCGTTTCGCGCAATGATGAGTTGGCGGCATCTCGGGCGACCTGAGCTATACGTGCAGGCGCACAGCCAAGAGTGGCTGTGCCACTGAAGGAAAAATCCGTCGCCGGCAGGAATCGCAGCACCCGGATTTGCGCAAACGCTAAAAGCAGGAAAGGCCTCAGTCCCGCACAATTCGCGGGCGACCTGAGCTACAAGTTGCCAGAGCACAGCCAGGGTGGATTTGCCACATACGAGCAGGAGTAAAGGAGAAATACCCAGAGGGATTCTTCGACTGCGCGTCGACCGGAAGTAGCGCGGCGCGACTTCCGAAAAGGAAGTGTCGACGCTTCGCTCAGAATGACACCTAGCCGCCCAGCGCATGTGAGCGGCAAGACGCGGAGCAAGGGGCCCGGGGGTCCCGCCGACTTCTGTTTTGGCTTGCGCTTCGCGCGGGGCTGGCGGGCACCCTGGGCTACAAAGGCTGCAGAGCCACGGGTCGCTGTGCCACTTGAAGCTGGGCTAAAATCGCGGAAGTCTTTTTGGGCGACGCCTGATTCGGGAAGCTTGGTTAGGGGCATGGGAAGAAGGGCATGAAGCTGATCCGCGAGATGCCGGACCTGTTTCGGCTGGTGCGCTTCGCACCGGTGAATTCCTATTTTGTGCGCGAGGACGATGGACTGACGCTGGTGGACACGAATCTGCCGGGGCGCGCGGAGAAGATCGTGGAGAAGGCGCTGCGCATGGAACTGCCCATCAAGCGCATCGCGCTCACGCACGCGCATATGGACCACGTGGGCTCGCTCGACGCCATCTGCCAACTGGTTCCCAGCGCCGAGGTTTTTATCGGCGCGCGGGAATCGCGGCTGATGGAGCAGGATTTCTCGCTCGATCCCGACGAGCCGAAGACGAAACTGCGCGGGCGTTTTCCCGTAGTAAAGACCAGGCCCAGCCTGCTCGATCCCGGCGACCACGTAGGCTCGCTGCGCGTGCTGGCCACGCCGGGGCACACGCCCGGCCACGTCTCGTTTTTCGATGAGCGCAACGGCGCGCTGCTGGTGGGCGACGCGATGCAGACCGCCGGCGGCGTGGCCGTGGCGGGCGACCTGCGACTGCTGTTTCCCTTGCCCGCGCTCTTTACCTGGAACAAGCCGCTGGCGCTCGAAAGCGCGCGGCTGCTGCGCGATTTGAATCCCACCTGCCTGGCGCCGGGGCATGGCCCGGTGGTGCAGTTTCCGCTGGCGCGCATCGACCGCGCCATTCGCCGGGCCGCCCGCACATTCAGTTAGATTGCAAGGGCAGCGAAATGCCTCAGGTCTCCCGCATAATTCGCGGGCGACCCGAGCTACAAGCGCACAGCCAAGAGTGGCTGTGCCACGCGTCTTGCTCGGTTCGCTCCGAAACGCGGAGCGAGGGCCCCAGTGCCCCGCCGACTTCTGTTTTGGCGTGCGCTTCGCGCCGGGCTGGCGGGCGACCTGAGCTACAAACTGCTCAGTTCCCGGCGTCGACGCGGCGCCCCACGATCACCACGTCGCGGTCCACGCCGTCCAGCGTGGCGACTCGCGGGAGATAGCCCCACTGTGTGAAACCGTGCTTCTGCACGAGCCTCATGCTTGGTTCGTTGTGGCTGAAAATGAAGCCGAGAAGGGTGGACACCCCGATGGCGGGCGCGTGCGCAATGGAGCGGCGCATCAACTCGCTCCCGAACCCGCGTCTTTGATATTCCGGGGCAAGGTAAATGCTCAGCTCGCAGGTATGATCGTAAGCAGGACGCCCGTAGAAACTCGAATAGCTCGCCCATCCTACGACTTCGCCCCGCTCCAGGGCGACCCACAAAGGCCTTCTCAAGGGTGAATGCTGCTCAAACCAAGCGCGCCGACTCTCGACCGATACAGGTTCCGTATCGGCGGTGACCATGCGCGATGGGATCGTCTGGTTATAGATCCTGACGATCGCAGGAAGGTCGGCGAAAGTCGCGTCCTTGAGTTCCATAACTAGACAAGCGATTACGAAGCTCAGTTGGCGGAGGTTTGCACCGCTCCGTCGCGGGGGACGGGCTTGCCGTAGACTTCGATCGCGCCGAGGCAGGTGAAGCCGCCGAGGCCCATGCCGCTGCCGGGCATCAGGTCGGTAAAGCCGATCTCGTCGACCTTGCTGAGGTTGGGATGATCCACAATCTCTCCCCGAGTGACAATCCTGCCCATATCGAGCTTGATCCAGTGAACTTCGTCGAGGAAGAACTCGCTGGTGTGGTAATCCCTCGTGTACCCATTGGAGCCGTCGGAGTAATCGCCCACCAGCCAGGTGCCGTCCGCGAGCTTCACGATGGGGTGAACAAAATGGAAGCCGGAGGTGCGAGTGACCCAGCGGATTCGCGCATGGCCGGTGAGGTCGACGTAGTTGTTCTTTTCGCGGAAGGCGACGGCGCAGTTGGTCTCGCAGGCCCCGGTGAAGAGGTGCAGGGGCGGGTTGCGCTCGTTCATCAGAATATTCTGGGTATCGCCGTAGAGCTTGAGCTCCAGGTTCGTGCTGGCCAGCGAATCGGGAGTGACCGGATGCTGGCCGCCCTGCGGGGTGGCTTTCCAGGCTTCCTTGAAAAATAAGGGAGGCGGCGCGGGGGCGGGGCGGGCTTGAGCTTGAGCCTGGCCTTGGGGCTGCTGCGCGAACGCGCCGGAGACGGCGAATAGCAGAATACCTATGGGCAGAATAAGGCGGCGGCTTTTCATGATAACTCTCTCTCTCAATCGAGGGGCAGGACAGACCCGTCTTTGAAAAGGCTTACAACGCGGGCATAGGCCGCTGGGGCGCGGCGGCTCTCGAGACTAATTTTGGGAATCGGGAGCTTCGTCGCCATTCCCTTTCGTATGCTTTTCGGGCAGCACGCGGCCATCGTCGAAGACGAAGCGAGAGCCGGTCATGCGCGGGGCGCCGGATTTGGCGGGATGGCCGCTTACGGTGACCTTGTCGCCGGGCTTGAAGACGTCCTTGCTGAAGCCCGCGCCGGACTCCTGGTGGGGATTGCCCATCTCGACGCCCCAGTGCTCGACGTTGCCCTTATCGTCCGTGGCGTCGAGCAAAAGACCGCAGTGGGGATTGGCCCAAATCCATTCCGTCACGACACCCTTCACCGTCACGGTTTTCTCGGTGTCGTAGGCCACGCCGGTGCCGTGATGGGCGAAGAGCGGCGCGCAGGAAACGGAAAGCGCTACAGCCAAAGCTGCAAATGCCGGGATCTTCAAGTTCATGGTTGCCTCCCGAGAAGTACACAGTATTTAGCACAAAAGCGGGCAGGCAACAATTCCTCTCGTTCTGGAAACATCCCCACGGCATGGAATTCGCGCTGCCGATGCCTTCGATTACCATTTTGAGAGAGCGCGACGGGCACACTCAAAATGGCGACGATGACAACGGGGCACGCGGGAAGACCTTTTGTGGAGAGGTATTGGCCTGTCCTCTCGCGAATGGCGCTCTGGGGGATCCCCGCGGCGGGTGCGGTAGCGCTTGTTTTTTCGCTGCAAATCCTGCGGTTGGTTGACGGCGCGTATCAGTTGTTGCCGCTGGCCGCCGAAGTGGGCAGCCTGCTCACGGTAGCCATCCTTTTTTTCGTGCTCCGCGCCTGCCTGACGCTGCCCTCGGCTCCGCGCGGCGTCTACAGGAACGTGCTGGATTTCCTGGCCATGGCTCGCTGGCATCCCGCGGTGAAAGTCGCGTTTGCGGCGCTGGTGGTGGTGCCGGGAGCCTGGTATATCCACGGCAGCCACTGGCTGCTGATCATGTTTCGGCTCATGGGGTGGCGGGCGCTTCGGTCCGGCGATGTGCGGGACGCGCTTGACGGCTTGACGGCCATCTACCAACTGGCGCTGACGGGCGGAGTGCCCCTGCTTTTTGGCGTGCACATGATGTCCCGATGGAAGCCGAAGAATGCTTTGCTGCCCTGGCTGCTGATGCCTGTCGTCTTGATCGGCACGGCGGTGGGCGTAGTGCTCCTCGTGGCCATCGTGCACCACTAACTGCAGTTAACTAATCGATCAGGCGTGACGATCGATAAAATTCAAACCGACCCCCTGCCGAAAAGGCCGCCACTTACCTGGAGGGATCCTTCGACTGCGTGACCGCGCGGACCAAAATGCGGTCCGGCGCGAAAGGCGCGCGGCCACTTCGCTCAGGATGACAAGCGACGCTGGGCCCTAAGCACCGAAATGACGAGGCGGAAGCACAGCCAGGAGTGGCTGTGCCACGTAAGACAGCGGATTGACGGGCCATTGGCATTCGAGTAATGTGCAGCGATGGCTAAGAAAAAGAGCGGCAAGAAACCTCAGAAGAATGCGTTTCTCGGAAGCCTGGAGCGGCTGGGCGGAAAGAAATTGGTACAGCCCGGCGCCGAGGAGTCCTCGAGAGGCAAGGGATCGCGCCAGCATTCCGTCGGCGGCCGCGTAAAAAACGGCTGAGGCTTGCCGTAGCTTGTATTCGCTCCAGGCGCGCTCGGGGGCGCTATAGCAGCTAGAGCGGCTCGGCGGAAGGCGCGCCGTATGGGCTTGATGGCGTGGAAGCTGGCGGCTCCGAAGCCGGGCCGGGAGTCGCGTTGTCGCTCGGTTCGGGAGCGGGAGACGCCGCGGGAGCATCGCCGGACGGGACGCCGTTATTCCCCGGCTGCGCCTTTTCCGGCTCCGACTTCAGCCAGAATCTCACGCCGCGCTTGGCGTTTTCGTCGTTGGTGCGCCGCAAGTCCACGTGATCCAACGCCACGGTATTTTCGGCGCCGGCCAGGGTGTAATGAAGCTGGTCGTCGGTGATCCAGTAGTCGCTGGGCGAAAGCGACGTGCCGTCCTTCAAGTAAATAATCACCGAGCCCGGCTGAATCGCGATGCCGGCGTTCACGGTGGTATCCCAGTTGGGATTCACAGGCTGCGAGGGCTCGGAAGATTGTGAATCGGGTGCTGGGCCGCCTGCTTGGTTGCCGGGATCGTAGTTCGGATCGGGTCCGAATGACTGCGGCGGATACCCATTTGGATCGTAGGGCTGATCGTAAGGCGGATATCCGTAGTAGTCATAGGCCGGTCCCGCGAATCCGCCGAAGCAGAAGGGGTCATCCCAAACCGCGCCCCAGCAGGGATTCCAGCCGAATCCGAAACCAAAGCCCAAGCCGAACCGGCCGAGCCCAAACCCAAACGGCCGGAATCCAGGGCCGAGACCGCCGAATCCAAAGCCCGGATGTAGGCCGAATCCCAATCCAAAGCCCGGACGCGGAAATAGAGGAGCGACGGGATGCAATCCAAAGCCGAATCTTGCGGCACCCGCGAATCCAGTTCGCGCGCCGAACGAGGTGTTACCTGCCATCAGGCCGCGCGAAGCGAAAGCGGTGGAAGCTGCGGGCCCGGAAGCTCTTAAACTGCTCGAGACTGTCCGGTTGGCGCTGCCCACGGTTGCGGGGCGCGCGGCGGCGGAAGTTCCTCCGGTTCGAGGGCTCTCCTCGTAGAGGTCATGGCCTTGTCCAACGAAGGTTCTGGTGGTTCCGGCATTGGTCGAAGGAGATGAGATGGACGCCTGCGTCGAGGTGCTCGGCCTGAACGAATGCCACTGGCCGTCGGATGGGGCTACACGCGAGGCATTCGCCCCCGACGCGCCTCCTCTGGCATAAGCTGTCCCGCGATTTCCAGATGACGCTCGATAGGCATTTGCAGCCGCCGAGCGATACGCATTTCCGCTCGGGCGCGCATAGGAAGAGATGGAACGCGAATAGCCGGGCGCGGAAGGCGCTGCGCGATAGGATCTGGCGGCAGACCCGCTAGCCGACGAACGCCCACTTGATCCTGAGAATCCGCCAGCACTATGTGTACCGCCTCCGCCACCATGGGCGCCGCCCCCTCCGCCATGCCCCCCGCCGTGCTGAGCGAAGACGAAGGGTGGCGCGCTGGCCAAGACGATTGCAGCGAACGCAGTGAATCCGAAGCTTCTAACTTTGGACGATGTAGCTTTGGCTGATCTCATTGGTCCCACCTTCAGCACCGACAGCTGCGTGGGACGATCCAGAGGCCGGGGAACCTCCGAGCGTCTCAGTAGTAGGATTATACCCTAGTACCTGCATACCTATTGTGGACGGGAATAAGTTGCGCTTGCCGGGGCCGACACGTGGAAGCTAACGCCCTTTTTATTCAGTCATTTAGGAAGACACGAAGGCTGATCCGGGAAGCGTTAATTACCCACATGTCAGGCGGATGTCAGGCGATATTCAGCACAGGCAGGATTGGCTGTGCCACCAACCCGGAAAGCCTCAAGTCTCCCGCAACTTCCTTATTGCGTGCGCTGACGCGCCGGGCGCGGGCGGCCTGAGCTACAACCCGCACCGCCGGAGTGGCTGTGCCGGCGGCGGAGACGTGCACGGACGCTGAAAATGCCTTCCACGAAGTCCAAAACGGTCACTTATAGGCACCGGCGGACGCAACTCCGTGGATTTTCCAGGGTTATTCCTACAGGGGCTTCAGGTCCCGCTGGCCATCTGTGGGCGGCTGGTGGGCATCTACTATGTGAGCTTTGTGGATTTGCAGGTGGCGGTGGCTTTAGTCGAAGGCAGGAATCGTGAGAGTGGGATAAGGCAGCCGGGCGGAATCCGGGCTTTGCGGTGGGGATACTTGTGCCTGATGTGTTTGGCGATGGCACTGGCCAGCGGCGTTGCGGCTCGATCGCAAAATCAGCAGCTTGGTCTCTCTCAGGAAACGGGAGCGGGAACATCGGCACCCGGAGCACCTGCCTCAGGGACATCGGCACCCGCAACTCCTGCCAACGATCAACAGGTCGATCGGCAATTACCCGGGAGCATCAGCGGAAGGGTTCTGGATGAATCGGGAACCGCGCTGACCGGAGCTCGGGTAAAGCTTACCCGCGACGAGCTTTCCAAGAGCGAGGCTCAAACTCAGGCCCAAACTCAGGGCCAAAATCAGGAGACGCTGACCGGCTCGGGTGGAACGTTCTTCTTCGGCGGCGTTGCCCCGGGCGCTTTCCAATTGACCGTCGCCTCGGAGGGCTTCGCAACGCAACTGTTATCGGGAACTCTGCGTTCGGGAGAGAGTGACGCTCTCCCGACGATCACATTGATACTCGCCGCGGCCAGCACTTCTGTGCAAGTGGTGGCGCCGCAATGGGAAGTGGCGGAAGACGAGATCAAAGAGCAGGAGAAACAGCGGCTGCTCGGGGTGATTCCCAATTTCTACGTGAGCTACATTCCCGATGCGGCTCCCTTGGACGCGAAGCAGAAATTCGAGCTGGCATGGAGGTCGACGATCGACCCCATTACATTCGCGCTCACCGGGGCGCTGGCGGGAATCGAGCAGGCGGATAATACCTTCAGCGGGTATGGGCAAGGCGCGCAAGGTTATGGAAAGCGCTTTGGGGCGGCCTATGCCGACACGGTGACGGGCACCTTCATCGGCGGCGCGATATTGCCAGCGCTGCTGCGGCAGGATCCGCGTTATTTCTACAAGGGCAAGGGCAGCGTTCGATCGCGCGTGTTGTATGCCATCGCCAACTCCGTGATTTGCAAGGGCAACAATCAGCGCTGGGAGCCGAATTACTCCGGCGTCCTGGGAAGCCTGGCGGGAGGAGCGATCTCCAATCTTTATTACCCCGCGAGCGATCGGAGCGGCGTGGCTTTAACGTTTGAAAACACCGCCATCGGGATCGGCGAAACCGCGGTGACGAATATCTTTCAGGAATTTGTGGTCCGCAAATTGACGCCGAGTCTTCGCAATAACCGGGGCAATAACAATTCCGGCGATAACAATCCGGCCAAACCCTGAAACCGGGCCTTGAATCCGCGCCCTGAATCCGCGAATGATCGACCGTGCGGACGAGGCCGCGCCGTTGCTGCGGGTGTGCCTCGAGACGGCTAGTTTCGCGCGTGGATTTGCGCTTGGCTCGCAGCCGTTCGCCTTTCGCCGGACTTGGCGGCCAGCAACTTGTCCGTAGTGATATATCCGACGGTCATGGCCACGACGAGCAATGCGCCGATGAGTTTGGGCGGGCTCGGAACGGGAACGTCGAACCATCGGCAAAAGACGCCAATGGACAGGCCTAGGAGCAACGCGATCACCGTCTTTAACATGTTCCGCCTCCGAGAAAACCGCCTGCCATTCTAGCCTCATCGCGCGACAGAAACGCAAGGAGCGAGCGCGGCGCCTGGCGCTATCGTTCAGCACGCGTAGACGCGCCGGGCGGCGTGCGTAGACGCGGTGGGCGGGATTTTGTAACGTTATCGGCAATGCGCATGCGCGACGACTTCAGCCCCGCGATTCGACCGGAGTTCGACCGCTTGCGCGTGGTGCTGGTGCGGTCGCGGAATCCGCTGAACATCGGCGCGGCGGCGCGGGCCATGAGCAACTTCGGGTTCGCGCATCTGCGCGTGGTGACTCCTTATGGGCCGGCGTTTCGGGAAGCGCGTTCGGCGGTGGGCGCAGCGGATGTGCTCGAGACCGCCGAGGAATACGGCAGCGTGGCGGAGGCCGTGGGCGACTGCGCGCTGGTGGTGGGCACGACGGCGGTGGGCAAGCGCAGCATCCAGCACGACATCGCGCGGCTCGAACGAGGCGCGGAGCAGCTTCGCAAGGGGCTCTCCGCGGGGAACGTGGCGCTGCTCTTCGGTTCGGAACGGACCGGCCTCAGCAACAAAGACTTCAGCCATTGCCACTGGTTGATGCGCATTCCCACCTGCGAAGCGAACATCTCCATGAACCTGGGACAGGCGGTGGCGGTGTGCCTCTACGAGATCGTTCGCGACGGCGCGGCCGCTCCGCAATCTCAATCGAATCGCGAGGCGGAAGCGACGGCGGGGCCCTCGGGCGAATTGATCGAGCAACTCACCACGATGCTCTTCGAGGCGCTGCGCACCAGCGGATATCTAAAACCGAAGACCTCCTCCTACACCGAAGCGAAAATACGCCGGCGGGTGCGGCGGCTGAAGCTTTCCACCGAGGACGCCGAGGCGTGGGTCGGCATGCTGCGGCAGATGCTCTACAAGATGCGGCGGACGTAGCGGCGCCGGCGGGTACGCGCGAAAAGCCTCAGGTCTCCCGCAAAGATCGCGCGCGACTTGAGCTACAACCGCACGGCGACGTGAGCTACGAACCGCACAGCCAAGAGTGGCTGTGCCACCTCGTAGAAACCGGCGCATATGCGAAAGCAGATCCTCCGGTTACGGCGTCCGCTGGACGCCACCGGAGTCCACAAAACGGACCTCACCAACATCCGCAAACGACGCGGCTACCACCCCAACACACGCAGGACCGGCGTGTGTTGGGGGCCCCGGCGCTGGGTTCGGGATGACAACTTTCGGCGGGCCGTGAGCTTATCCGAATAAAGTCGAATTCCCTGGCAATTCGTTCCGGGAAGTGTGCCGTTCTGGGCGATTGCACCTGAGGGCAACGCAACGCCTGTACCACGAGACCTCTATACATGCTTCACCTGAGCTGCTATTACATCCCGTAGAGGATTCGCTGTAAGAATCTTTAACCCAGCCCAAGCGCGCCCTGATTCTCGAAAGCGGGGTAATCCACTTGGGAAGCAACCGGATCTGTGGTCAAAGGAATAATCGTAAGCAAGCAAATTCGCACAACACGCACGTAAGCTCCCGGCTCGCTCCCGCTCTCTTCCCACTCTTCGTTCTTGTTGCCGCTCTCGTTGCCGCTCTTTATCCAGCTCAAGCTTGCGCGCAGTCCATTAGCGTGGTGCAGAGGGTTACGTTTAACCAGCAACCCTCCTCGAGCGGAACGGTCACTCTCGCTCTGCCCAAAGCGAGCGGAGCGGGACACGCGCTCATTGTCGGCGTCAGTTTTTGGCCGGCCGATCTCAGCAGCGTGGCCGACAGTTCGGGCGACTCCTTCACTCGCGGCGTCACCACGTCGATCTATCACAACGTGTCCCAAGGCGTGATGTACACCAACTTCTATTACGCCAGCAGCACCGCGGGCGGCGCCAGCTCAATTACCCTGAAATTCAGCGGCGGCAAAACCTATATGGTGGCGGCCGTGGCCGAAGTGGCCGGGCTCAACTCCTCCGCTCCGCTGGATGCGGCGGCTTACAAAGAGTCGCTGAGTTCGGTCAGCCCGTGGTCTTCGGCTGCGCTGACTACGGCTACGGCGAACGAATATCTTTTCTCCTGGGCGGCCGATGAATGGAACAATCCATCGTGCTCGAACCCCACTTCGGGGTGGACGGAAACGCAAAATAATTCCGGGGCCACGGTGTGCATGTTGGATCGAACGATCTCGGCGGCGGGCTCGTATCAAGCAGCGGTGACGCCGAGCAGCGCTTTCAACTACGGCATGGAGATCGTGGCGTTTAAGGGCGCGGTGTCCGCTCCACCGCCCGCGCCACTGACGATCACGACGACGAGCCTGCCGGCCGGTACGGTGGGAACGGCATACTCGGCGACGCTGGCAGCTACGGGAGGAGTTTCGCCGTACACGTGGTCGGCGAGTGGTTTGCCGGGAGGCCTCTCCCTAAGCAGCGCGGGGGCCATCAGCGGCACGCCGACAGCGTCGGGAACCTTTTCTGCGTCGATCACCGTCCTCGATTCCACGAACGCTCAAGCCAGCGCCAGCGAAACGATAACCGTCGCTTCGGCGCCGGCGCCACCGCCGCCGAGCGGCAGCAGCTCCATCACCGTGATCCAGAGGACTACGCTCAACCAGCAACCTTCTTCGAGCGGAACGGTGACTCTGGCTCTGCCCAAAACCAGCGGAGCGGGAGATGCGCTCATCGTTGGCGTCAGCTTCTGGCCGCTAGATGTGAGCAGCGTAACCGATAGTTCGGGAGACTCCTTCACTCGCGGCCTCGCCACATCGATCTATCACAACGTGTCGCAAGGGGCGATGTACACCAACTTCTATTACGCCAAGAGCACGGCGGGCGGCGCCAGCAGCATCACGCTGAAATTCAGCGGCGGCAGCACATACGTGGTGGCCGCCGTGGCCGAAGTCTCCGGGCTCAATTCCTCCGCTCCCCTGGATAGCGCGGCGTATAACGAATCTCTGAGTTCCGCCAGCCCGTGGTCTTCGGCGGCGCTCACGACCGCTACGGCGAACGAATATCTTTTCTCCTGGGCGGCCGATGAGTGGAACAGCTTATCGTGCTCGAACCCCACGTCAGGCTGGACGGAAACGCAGAATACGTCCGGGGCTACGCTGTGCCTGCTGGATCGAACGATTACCACGGCGGGCCCGTACCAGGCAGCGGTTACGCCGAGCACCGCTTTCAATTACGGCATGGAGATCGTCGCGTTCGAGGGCGCATCGTCTGCCCCAGCGCCCGTTCCCGTTACCGTTTCGGATCCCCTACCGGTGCCGCTGGTGATCTCGACGTTGACTCTGCCGCCCGGTACCGTGGGAACGGCGTACTCGGCGACGCTGGCAGCTACCGGGGGAGTTTCGCCGTACAGTTGGTCGGCGAGCGGTTTGCCGAGCGGCCTCTCCATGAGCGGCGCTGGAACGATCAGCGGCATGCCCACTGCCGCCGGAACACAGAACGCGGCGGTGACCATACAAGACTCCACCGGCACGACCGCATCGGCTACCCTGCCCGTGGCCATCGGCAGTTCTTCGTCACCTGCGTTACCTGGCCAGCCCGCGGTTACCTACAATCTGCTGCATTTTGGCAATGCCGGATTTGGGGGCGACGACACGAACGTTTTTCAGACCGCGCTCACTTACACCGCAGCAAACGCAGCGGCCTTGGAGATTCCGGCCGGAAGCTACAACATCTCGCCGGTCACTTTCCCGGCCAACTCTTATCTGGTCGTGGACGCAAATGTGACTGTTTCGGCGAACCCCGGATATGGGGCGAATGCCGAGATGCTTAATATCAATGCGGCGAATGTCACGATCGTGGGCGCGGGATCTTCGACCTCGGTCTTTCAGATGCCGCTGGCCCAGGCCGCCTCGGTCGCCGATGGCAGCCAATTCCGGCACTGCCTGGAGATCGGAAATGGGGCAGCGGCCTCGAACGTCACCATCTCGGGAATCGCCTGCAACGAATCCGGCGGCGACGGCATATACATCCGCAACGCTACCAACGTGACCGTTGAAAATTGCCTGTTCAACGGGAACTACAGAAATGGCGGGAGCATCACCGGCGCGGTGAATGGGATAACCCTGATCGGAAATCACTTCACCAACAACAATGGGACACTGCCGAAATCAGGCATCGACATCGAGCCGAACTCTCCCACCGATTTTCTGCTGAACATCAGCCTGCAGAATAACTACACGGACACAAATGCCAGCGATGGCTTGGAATTCTCGCTGGAGAGTTTGACCTCGGCCTCTCAGCCGGTGTCGATCACGGTCACCGGACACCACTCCGACGGCAACGGCAGATACGGCTACATGGGGCTGAACAACTATCCCACCAATCCGGGCGGCACAATTCTCGTCGAGAATTCCTTCAGCAACGGCGACGGCGACTTCTGCGCCATCGGACGATTCTGGCAGGCCGGCGGCACGCTGCTGAGCTTCGCGAATCTCACCTGCACCAATCCGCACGTGAACGGCCCGGACCCCAGCTATGGCTCGAGCGCGGCGGTGGGAGCGTTGCGAGGCGGCGGCGCCACCATTCCCATGGGCAACATCTCGTTCACCAACCCCAACATCTCCGCGACGAACGGAATGACCACTTATTACTTTGACTTCGAGGATGGGTCGAACATAGGAACGAGCAATGTGGTGTTCCAGCCGGGCACGCTGAGCGGCGCAACGAAGGCTCCGCCGAACGGGCTCATGCAGGGTGTGGCGTACAGCTCGATCAACTAGGCCGAACTGGAGTTCGGTGCGGCTAGCCGAAAGGCGTAGCAGAATTATTTCTTCTTGGGGTCCAGGACTACGTCGCCCACGTTGTCGTTGTACTTGTTCATCTCCGATGGGGCGCAGCGCAACTCCTGAATATCGAAGTTGGCCGGCTGCAAGTGCAGAGGAAACTTGTCGAGGGCCAGCCACGGTTCGGTGTAGTACTTGGGGTCGATAATCTTCAGCGTGAGCTGCATATTGTCGCGGTCCACGCGGTGCCAGGTTTCCTCGACGCGCAGGGCATCGCTATGCGGACGGCCAGCGTGGTCGATCCAGCTCCCCGGCATCAGTCCGTTGGTCTCGATGAAGAAGTCGGTATCGTTCAGCCATTTGCCCACCGAGTAGCCGTTCCAGCGGGCCTCTTCATTCTTGGGCAGCTCGCGCCCGTCGGTCCAGATGATGCGGTAGTTGCCGTAAAACGGGCTGATGATGAGCACCTGGTTTTTTGTTTGCACGACGTCCAAGGTCCTCAGCTCGAAAAGCTCCATGTAGGGGAATCCAAGAGGATCGCACCGGTTGATCGGATCGTTTGATTTTGCGGAGGGGACTTGCCTCACGCTGGGCCCCGAAGGCAGGTTGCGCTTGAGCGCCGCAAGCCCCGCAGGCGTGTAAGGCAAGGGACTAATGATACCGGTCTCGTCCAGTTGCCCTCCTCGGGTGCCGTTTCTTCCGGGGAGGACCGCCGGATGCTCCTTGGCGCCGCTGGTCTGGCGTCCGCCGTCTTCATAAGCGGCATCCCAGATTCCGGAAATGTCGCGGGCGGGAGCGGGGCCGGACTTTTTCCCCGCGTAAGTGGAACGCAGAGGCGAGACGTCGTTCCATTTGTCCAGGGCCGGGTCGTTCGCCGCGGTTTGAGCGCGCACCGCGGGCGAGAACGCCAAACAGAACGTCAGAGAGAGCGGGGCAACGGCCGAAACCAGCAGGCGCTTAAACATTTTCGTCCCTCATGCAGCTAAAGCCCATGCAGCTAAAGCCGCGATTTTAGAATTGGCCCGCGACCATGGCGGGCGCAAGAGGCGCTTATCTTCACTCGGCACTTCTACTGGAACTGTTTGCCATTGATGATGATGCGGCGCTTGGCCGAGGTGGGGCTGGAACCGCCGGTCGATCCGATGGGGCGGCCATTCTTGGCTTGGTTGACGTCCACGCTGACGACGTCGCCGGGCTTGAATGTATCCGGCCTCCAGCCGATGGCCCTCATGGACACGGTGTTCTGAGCTTCGACAATCCAATGCTGGACATTGCCGTTGGCGTCCTTGGCGTCCATTTTTAACCAAACGTGAGGATTGGACCAAATATAGTCGGTGACTGTTCCCGTCACCGTGGTTATTTTGGTGTCGAACGAAGCGTTGCCGTGGTGCGCAAACAGCGGAATGGAAACGGCCAAGGAGGCAAGCACCAGCAGCGAAACAATTCCGGCCCTAATTCTCATCGTGGTCTCCGTCTCTCCCACTCTTAGATTCCTGCGGGGATTCCTGCGGGAATTCCCGCGGGGATTCCTGCGAGCAGCGGCCCCGGTTCCGCACCGACTCTCCCCTAGCAGTGGGGCGACCATACCATCCCGCGTTTGCCAGTGTCAACGCGGATGGAGGGCACGCCTGCAGATCTCTCGCCGGCCGCTGGACGACCTCGGAGGGCAGCTCTCTAAGGATAGGACGGCAGGGGCTCAAGACCGGTTTCGTTTGGCTGCTGATGTCGCGGCTGAAGCCGCGACCCACAGAGCGAGAGCAGCCGGCTTCGGGATTCCCGGTGGCGACCCCCGCACTCCGTAAACCGGAGCTAAAGCCGCGACCCACAAAGCGGGAGCAACCGCACCTGAGTGCGGAGAAGGAGGAATGCAGATTCCTCCGGATTGGCCGCTTGCTCTGCACAGCCAGGAGTGGCTGTGCCACTGGTGCTGTATTTCTAGTTTCTCGGGAGTGCCGACAGCAATGGACAGAGCGTTGGCTTGTACACTATGTTGAACGCCGAGGTGGAGTGAATCGGCGAACCGGCTGGGACGATGCGTCGATGCATGCGTCAACACCGCGGATTAAAAATGAATCCACAGGAGAAGAGAGTTGAGCGAACACTATCACGATCCCGCCGATTTGCGTTTTCTGAAGCAGATGAGCAAGCTGGCGCCGAACGAGTTCACTGCCTGGCTGAATCTGGACAAGATCGTGGCTCGCGAGGACGGGGCCATTCCCAGGAAATATCGCGAACTGATCGCTTTGGCGGTGGCTTGCACGACGCAATGCCCTTACTGCATCGAAGTGCATGTGAAGGCAGCCAAGGCCGCCGGAGCGTCGCGTGAAGAGGTGGCGGAAAGCTCGCTGCTGGCCGCCGCTTTGCGTGCCGGGGGCGCGGCCACACACGGCGCGATGGCGCTCAAATTCTACGAGCAAGAGTGAAGGCGATGACTGAGGCTATTCGACCCTTAGATCGTCGGAGACCGGCCTTCTCATCCCATCTAAGAAGGATTGCCGGAAACGGGGAACCGTTGAGAAGCCAGTCGCCGACAAGCCGACTTTTCGGGGGGGGGTGGCTCCTGGGAGGACAATCGAGGTTACGAATTGCGGAGCGCTTTGCGGTCCCGAAGATATAAAAGATATCCCATGGGCAATGAGCTACCCAACAGAGCTCTGGCGGGAAAGTTCTTGAGTTCCCTAAATTGCGACAGCGGCCCTTTACCCAACCCAAACGAGTAGCGGCTGAAATTGATCGCACAACGGAATAAAGGCGCGGGCGCTTTGAGCAACCAATCCACGAAATCGTTCAGCACCTGGCGATAAAAGTAGGCCCTTCCCCAAAGCACTTTGGCGTTGAGAGACGAAAGGTGATCCTGGGCACCATCGCGGATGTGATAAATCCTTAGGGCTTCGTTGACGAAGCGAGTCTTATAATGGCGCGATAGGGCCAGCCAGACCACGCTTTCAGGCAAAAAGTTTTCGCCGGGTGTCACCGGAAATGGGAATTGCCGCAACACGTCGGTTCGCTGGAAACCCCATTTCTCCCCACGGGCCCTGTACTTCATAAACATCTCCACCGAATCCGAGTCCAGAATGTCACGAACGAATTTGTCGCCTTCGATCTCTCCACGCTGGTTTTTGCATAGCGCGGTAACGGCGGAAAATCCGGGCTTCTGGCTCTCCGGAATAGCGTCCCAATGATACTTGAGCCGTTCCAGCGCTTCTGGCAGGCAATCGTCGTCGGAATCGAGCGTGAGGAATAGCTCGCCCTTTGCCTCCTGAACTCCGCGATTGAACGCGGTAGGTTTTCCTAGATTCGGCTGGTGGACGTAGCGAATGGGAAAATCGGCTTCGGCCTGCCAGGTTCGCACGAGTTCTCGCGTATTGTCGCTCGATCCGTCATCCACGATGAGCCACTCGAAATCGCGAAAGGTTTGGAGCTTCAAGCTTCCGTAAACTCGCGGCAGTGTGGACGCCCGATTGTACGTTGGGGTGAAAACTGTAAATAGATAGTGGTGGCTCATATGTGAATCGGCATCATGCGTCTTTCCGAAATTGCTGCGAACAGCAGCCACATGAGGTCGACACTTGAGACTCATCAGCGTGGAAAACAATTAAACATTTGCTGCACGACGGCGAGAATCAGGCGAGCGTGTTAAGCGTGGGTGGATTTAGGTGTAAGGTCCGGGGGGGCGAAGCGTAAACGTTCTGAAGCGCACTCGCCAGCGACTTAGGGATTTGGAGGAGCCTCTGCAACAAGACCCCTACATGTTTTTCTCAGCCTTCTTACGATTTCCTGGTTCCGATGGGTTTTCTCGCCAACACAGCGAGATCGCAAAGCGTACGGCAACCGGATGATCTCAACTCCCGAAAAACGGGATTTTCGGAAACTATGATTTGGACAGGCTAGCCTCCCCGCGTGTATGCTACCGTCACCCGAGAATAGGTTTCGAGGTTGGGTTTGTTCTTAATAGTCGTAAGGAGGATTGCCCTAATTATGCGTAACTCACGGCTTTGTCCCAGAGCGATCGGCTTGGCGGCGGGCTTGATCCTGGGCGCCACCCTGCTGGCGCACGCGCAAGGGCCGGCGATGGACGGGAAGACAGCGGAGCAAGCTTACAAGAATATTAAGGTCCTGGTGGGAACCCCCGCCAACCAACTCAACCAGGCCATGCACCTCATCGAGGGCGCGACGGGAATGAACTGCACGGTTTGCCACGTGGAGGGCCAGTTCGACAAGGATGATAAACCGCCCAAGGCAACGGCGCGCAAGATGATGCAGATGGTGATCGATCTCAACAAGAATTCATTCGATGGGAAGCAGGTGGTGACCTGCTACACCTGCCATCATGGCAGCCCGGTACCGAGCGCCGTGCCGACGGTGCCGACGGCAACTCCGGTGGAAGAACTGGAGACGAAGGAAACATTTCCGTCCGTGGATCAAATCCTGGCCAAGTATGTGGCGGCGCTGGGCGGAGAGCAGGCGGTTCGCAAGGTCACCAGCCGCGTGGTCACCGGGACGCAGTTCATTCCCACGGGTCCCGGAGGCGGGACGCCGGTGCCGGCGACGATCGAGCGCGACCAAAAGGCGCCCAATCTGGTTCTGACGACCTATCGCACCCCGACGTACACGATCGCCGACGGTTTCGATGGCTCGCAAGCCTGGGCTCAGGATATGCGGGGGCGCGTCACCCAACCCATGGCCATTGACCAGGGGCGCACCAAACGCGATGCGGATTTTTATCTTCCGCTGGACCTGAAGCAGGCGTACACGAAAATGGAAGTGCGCGAAGTGGCCACGGTGAACGGCCACGAGGCCTATGAAGTGGTGGCGACCCCGCAAGGGGACACCGAGGAGCGGCTTTACTTCGATGCGGTAACCGGCTTGCTGATTCGGAAGGCGAGCGCGTTGCCGACGCAAGCGGGCCTGAGTCCATTCCATGTGGATTATGACGACTATCGGGACACGGGCAGCGGAGTGAAGTTTCCCTACACGATCACAATGTCGCCGGCCAATCCGCGGACGGTATTGAGCGGCACGGCGACCATTTACGTGACCAAGGTGGAGGACAACGCTCCGATCGAGAGCTCTAAATTCTCGAAGCCGGAATCGAAGGCGGCAGCAGCGGCGCAGTAGGGACGTTCACTACAGCATCGCGGTTTATTGCCGAAAAAGGGCCGGGAGCGGGGATCCGCTTTCGGTCCTTTTTTATTCCTGGTGCAGATTGGCGGACGGAAGCGGTTCGTTTCTCTCTTCTGTACTACAATTCCGATATCCCAGCATAATTGCTAATGAAACTAAGATGGGCTAGTGCAACAGAGATGTGCGATGCGACAAACATGGGGGCTAGAGCATGAAAACGTTCGAGGTGCGATTTCGCTATCAGGATCGAAGTCAGGGAGCCGTGGAGTCTACGGTGAAGGTGGATGCTTCGAGTCTTCCCGGAGCCGTGGGCAAGGCGGCGCGCGACTTTGTGAAAAAGCTGGACCGCAAGCAGAGATTCGACATGAACAAGAATGGGCTGGAAATATCGACCAAAGCTGTCGAGACAGAAGGGGCGCAAGAGGCGCAAGCGGGGACGGCTACCTAAACCTCTGTCAGGCGGCTCAGCTTCCGGCGGCGTGAGATCGGTAGGAGGTCGTCAGGAGATCGGGCGCGTGAGGCACTTCGCGTGAGGCACTTGAACGTAATCGGTGAGACGCGTGCCCCGGACGGCACCGTACTGAAGCTGGCGCACCGAGACGACGAGTACGTGATACTCGCCAACGGCAAAAGCCTGATGTCCAGCGGGATGTATGGCTCGGAGGAGGCGCTGGCCACGTTTGCGTGCAGCCGGGCGCAGGCGCTGGAGCGGCCCTGCGTGCTGATCGGCGGCCTGGGAATGGGGTTCACGCTGCGCGCGACGCTCGATTCCCTGCCCCCGGACGCGACGGTGGTGGTGGCCGAATTGGTGCCGGAAGTAGTGCAGTGGAACCATGGACCGCTGGGGCCGCTCGCGGGAAATCCGCTGAAGGATAAGCGCGTGCGGATCGAGACGCGGGACGTGGCGATCACGCTCAGGTCTAGCCCGGGCAAGTTCGACGCCGTGCTGCTGGACGTGGACAACGGCCCGGCGGCGCTTACGTCATCGGACAATGCCTGGCTTTACGACGACCAGGGAATCGCCGCCGCGCTCGGGGCGCTCAAGCGGGACGGGGTGCTGGCGGTGTGGTCGGCGCGAGAGGACCGCAAATTCGAGAAGCGGCTGCGCCATGGGGGATTCGCGGTGCAGGTCGAGCGCGTGCGCGGCCGCTCGAAAAACGGCGGTCCGCACCACACGATTTTTGTGGGGCGCAAGAGTTAGTCGAGTCGAGAGGCCGCGCGGGACCTAGCGGCCGCGGTCGCCGCGGTCGCCGCGATCGCCACGGTCGCGATCCTGCGGCATTGGCGCGGTACGAGCCGGGTTGAACTCTTGCTTGGGAGCGTGGTCCAGGGCGAGGTAGTCGGCCCAGGCTTGCGCCATCGATTTCGGTTCGATCTTCACGCGCGGCTTGGCCTCGTGATCTCCAGCATTTCGTTGGTTGTCCATACCGATATCGTAAGCCGTGACGGCTCCGGTGTCGAGGGTAATCGCAGAGCTCGCTTGGCGTTCAAAATTCCCCCAACGATCGACGAGGGTACGCGAAGCATGAGAGTGGCGTCTCTGCGAGCACGGCCGATCGGAGAGATTCTTCGTCGTCCGCCCGGGCGGACTCCTAAGAATGACAGCATTTTGCTAAGCGCTGAGTGCTTAGGCCGGCGATTCGATCGGGAACAGCGGTCAAACGTCTTTGACTTCGCGGAGCTGGCCGGTGGTGACGTCGTAGACGAAGCCGCGGACGCCGACCGTCTTGGGGATCCAAGCGTGGGTGCGAAGCTTTTGCAATTGTCTCCGGACATTCTCGTCGACGTCTTGGAAGGCGTAGAAAAAGGAGGGAGAGACGACGGCGGTTCCAGTGCGATTCTCGACTCGGGCGCGCAAATCCTCTTCGCTGGTGTGCATCAAGCCGCAATCGGTGTGGTTGATGACCATGATCTCTTCGGTGCCCAAGAGATGGTGCGAGACGACCAGGGAGCGCACGGCGTCGTCGGTGACGATGCCGCCGGCGTTGCGGAGGATATGCGCGTCGCCCGTTTTTAGCCCCAAGGTGCGAATCGAAAGGCGCGTGTCCATGCAGGTGAGGACCGCGAGCTTGCGCTGCGGTCGCGGGGTCAGTTCGCGCAATTCATGGTTGCGCGAGTAAATCTGGTTGGCGGCGATGACTTCGTCGATGACGCTCATGGCCGCAATAGTCTAACCTAGCCCGGTGGCTGACAAACCATTCGAGACGAACAATTGGGGTTCACTCGCAGGGCCTCGGGTGCTATAAGCTTGGCTGTCCTGCGAGCGTGGAAATGGGCATGGCAATGGGAATCCGGGGTAGGAACGGGAGAGACTGGAACATGCGAACTGTGCTCAGGCGGTCGGCGACGGCTTTTCTGTCCGTACTGGCGTTTGCGGCGATTGCCGCCGGCCAAGGCTATGTGCAAAATCAAAACTATGCGCAAAATAAAAATGTTTTCGCCGACAAACTTCCGGTGGGACCGGGAGGTCCCGCGCCGCTTCACGATCTGAACGGCACCTGGGTTGGGCCTATCGGGGCCAAGGGAACTTTGCCCGGCGACGTTCCGGAGTTGACTCCCTTAGGCAAACAGCTGCTTAGCCAAAACAAGCCGGAGGCGAAGTTTAATGTCGCGGGCACGAACGACCCGTTTGTGAGGACCTGCGACCCGCTGGGATTTCCGCGCAACATGCTTTTTGAGATGAGGGGAGTGCCGATTGGAGAGCTCCTGGGGATGACCTTTGTGTCGCTGCCCGACCGCACCTTTTTGCTGACTCAGTTCCAGCAGGTCTATCGGGAAATCTGGACCGACGGCAGAGGGCTTCCCAAGAATGCTGGCAGCACGGGAACGGACGCGCCCGACCCGCGTTACTACGGTTATTCGGTTGGGCATTGGGAAGCGGACAACATTTTCGTCGTGGATACCACCGGCATCGACGATAGTACCTGGCTGAGCAGGGTCGGATATCCGCATACGATGGGAGCCGTGCTGCACGAGCGCTATACCCGCGCGGATCACAACGATCTGCAGCTCACGATTACGGTGGACGATCCGAAACTTTATACCAAGCCGTGGACGCTGGCGACGGTTCAGTACAAATGGCTGCCTAGTCAGAACCTGGGCGAGCAACTCTGCATTCCGTCGCGGGTGATCGAATATTTGAAAATCATGGGCGAAAGCCAGTAGGCGCTGGGCGATTGCACCCAGTGATCCGTACCCAATGACGCGGTACCCGTGGCCTGTAGCTCACTTGGAGCGGAAGGCGGCCTTGCCGGGCGAGCAAATGTCGAGGCCGCCCTTAATGTCCGAAGTGAAGCGACAAGTTATCGCTCATGACATACAGCGTGATGGCCGCTAAACAGAAAACCAAAGCTACCCAGAGGCGCCAATCGCGATGGGCGCGTCGCCAGTAAGGACCAGGGTCGTGCGGAAGCTGTTCGCCGTCCGGTTTTCCATGTCCGTGGTGACTGTGTTTACCTTCACTCATTGGTTCCCTCCCCACCGCTCGGAACGCCAACCAGGGTGCAAAACCTTCGCCGCTTCCTGCCTGAAATGTTCGCTCCCACAGTCGGAAGACTGGGGAATTGCCCTTCACGACGCATTTAGTTGCTCATAGAATGCGGCGTTTCGCTCATGATAACTAACCACATCGTGTCTTCGTCAAGGTTACAAGAGCGACCGGTCAAGTAAGAATCCACTTTGCGGCGATCGTCGCGGGTGCCGGCAGGTCCAAAAGCGCCTCGGTACCAAAATGACAGTGCGGAGCGGACTTCCTCCCGCGTTGCGAGGCGGTCCGGCCCGATGGGGCTTTCCATGGCTACAAGGTTCATCAGCGACCCTCCACGAGCGGGATTGCGCTGTTCTTAAAGGAGGCGAAAGGAAGCGCAAACCATCTCAGAGCAATGGTAGACGCATCGGGATTCCTTGGGTGTCCCTTTCAGGACAGAAAGGTGTGAAGCGAAAAACTCGGTACTTTTATAGGGCGGCCAGGCTGGAACCATGATGCGGATAGGTCCAGAGAAACGGCCATTTCGCAGACTGGTTTTTGCCCTGGGTCTACTTCCGGGAATAAGGGTTGTCAGCCCTTAGCTAGGACGCCTTGCCGTGTAAACTATCGCTCCAGAGTTCCGCGGGAGCTATTGGACGGCTGTTCGCTGCCGCACCGAGCTCGAAACGGAAGATTCCACGGGAGCCACGATGGCGAATTACATGGCGAGAGTTGAATTGCGTCGGGCGGGTCCGGAGGATTACGAACGGCTCCAGGCCAGCATGCAACAGAGGGGCTACCTGCGCGAGATGACCGGAGAGGACGGAGCCATTTATCAATTGCCCTTGGGCACCTACTTCGTAACGAATACGAGCGCGATGCTCCACGTTGCGCTGAGCGCCGCGGTAGAGGCGGCGAAGGAGACGGGCAAGAGCGCCGCGGTCATTGTCACGGATTGGAGCATGGCTCGATGGGCTGGGCTGTCCGAAAGTAAGCCTTGAGCTGGCAAAGGGAATAAACGGCTCGAATTTGGCTGGAGCGGATTTAATCGGTTGCGGAGTTCGGTGCCGAAAGGTTTTCCCAGGCCCGATACACGGCGTTCTCGTCAACTGGGAATCGAGGCTTCCCAAATGACGATAAGGTGACTTCGCAGGGCTTGGTCGATGTGCGAATGCTATACTCCGCTGCCGCACACCCGTTCGAGAGGTGAACTAGATGAAGAAGGTCGTTGCGGTGTCCATCCTTCTGTTGTTCGGGCCGCTGAACAACACCTCGCGCGCTCAGTCCCAGGATGCCATTGCCAAGCAGTTTGCAGGCATGTGGCGGTTGGTATCGAACCCGCAGCGCCTTGCTGACGGGACGACGAGGCAAGGTGCGAATAGCGCGGCCTATGTGTTTTTTGACGCTCATGCGCACCACATGTGCTTCATCAGCATGAATCCGAATCGTCCGCGATGGAATTCGGAAACCGCTCCGACGCCGGAAGAAGGGCTGTTGGCAATCAGGGGATTCGGCGCTTACTGTGCCACGGTTGAGATCCATGCAAAAGAAGGGTTTATCGTCCGACAATATGAGATCAACCAAAACCCCAACGCAGTCGGCAGGACTACCAAGCGTTGGTATACATTTCAGGGGACCAATCGTATGTCATTGCGGGTCGATACTCCGGAACTCAACTTGCCCGTAGTTGAGAACGAATTGATCTGGGAGCGAGTTACGAAATAACCTTAGCGCTGCCTGTGGCCAGTTTCCGAAATGGTAACTTTTCAGGCCCTATCCGGGCACAGAGGGCACGAGAGTTCAGAACGCCAAAATTTCGAGTGTCATCCGTGGCGTGATATATATGTCGGAGACGCTGAGGGTAGCATGACGCAGCCGCATTGCTGGCAGGATTGAGATGCGCAATCCGTTTGAGAAGATCGCCATAGGCTGCGTGCTTGCGCTCACCTTAATGGGCTCGGCCGCCTATGCACAGGCGCTATCCCCGGTCGCACCAAAAGGCTCAGTCGTGGTCGCGTCGCCCACCTACACCTCTATCGCGATGGAAATCACAGTCAACCGTCCGGCGGCGGAGGTGTGGAAGCGCATCGGCAAGTACTGTGACGTCGGCGAATGGCTTCAGGTTCCGGCTGGGTGCAAGATCGTATCGGGTAAGGACGGTGAGTTTGGCGCCGTCCGCTCTGTAGGCGGCGGCGAAGTGCTCGTGGGCCGAACGGAGCTCTCTTACACCTATGCGCAAACTCCGAAGGAGGGTACACCATACAACCTCTACCACGGCACGGTCGAAGCGCGGCCATTGACGCCGACCACGTCCAAGCTCGTCTACACCTTGTTCTTCGATAACTCGATGCTGCCGGACGACAAGGCGCGCGAGGCGGATAAGGAAGCACGGCGCGCGAGATTCATGCAAGCGCTGAAGAACATGAAGACGCTCGCGGAGGGCGGCACGCTGCCGCCACCTCCGCCAACGGCCAGATGACTGCGAGTTGACGGAAACCTCCATGTATACCTACGTTGGGAGCACCGCGTAAAGCACGCAAGGAAACCGGGCTCTCCAAAATCTGATTCATACAGGGCGTTCTCGTCAAATGGGAATCGGGGTTTCCCACATGACGATAAGGTGACTTATCGAGACTTGGGACTCAGCGTTGCTCTCCCAGAAGATGCTCGCGTACGCTTCTCCTGCGGTCGAGACAAATATGTGATCCTTCTCCGGAGGGGAAGGTATCAGCATCATGTGGCAATAGGCTAGTGCGCGTTGTACACACCCAGGTTATGCACGCCGCTGGCTATCGAAACCGCCGCGCTCATCGTTTGTGGTATCCACCAAGTGTGCCGGACCCAGCCATGCGTGCTGGTCATCATGCGGCGGCTCAGATAATCGAAAATCGTCGGACCAACCTGAACAGCTGCGTACAAGGAAGCATTTCCGGCAAATGGCCGCAGCGTCGGGTTCAACTCCTGGGCATTACGTTCAGAGAGCACCCGGCGAGTAGACCATGCGTCGAAAGCGGCTCCGCTATGTTGCGCGATGCTTAGCCCGAGCCATATCCGACGCGTGCGCCGGTCGGGATGAATTTTTCCTGGCGACGAATAGACATATACGATAGGCGTGGGCGTGGCCGGCGCTGGAGAAGCAGCAAGAGCCATGGGCGAAGTCATCGCAGGAGTGACCGGTTCCGGAACGACGCGGCCGGGTAGAAAGGCGATGGCCACTTCCGCCTCAGCGCCGTCAGCCAACACCTTCGGCTCGGCAGCTTGGGATTCAACACCGGCGTCCACGATTTGCGGACCTTTCGGCGATTCTGGATGACCAGCGACGGATTCGGCGGCTGTGGATAGGTTCTCCACGGCCCCGCTCGCGCTCGCGATTGCAGGGTGCGCGAAAATTGGAAGCTGGAAAAGCAACGCGGCTAGAATGAGAAACATCCGGTCCACCTCAGTACGCCTCGCCACCCGCGCCGGACCGCGTTGCGCAAAAGCGAGACTAGCAGAAACTTTCGGTTTCAAACCAGAACAGGCACTGATCTTACTGTGGGTTGCGCTTTCCGCAATTTGCCTAATAGGACCCATGGCACGCCACCTTTCCTTGGCCCCTGACTTGGTTTCATAACGGCACAGTACTGCGTCATGCCGCCTGGGCCTGTGATACCCATCACGTGCCTTTCATAAATGTGCGTAACCGGCTAACCACCAGCGCCGAACAGCACGAATTGCTAATGGCACATCGTTTTCTTTCACGCAACCAACTGGCGGCGATTCTTCCGCTGTTGCCGCCCCTAACTTCCGATCCCGCTCGGCTTGAATCTCCAGTGCCTGATAAACGGTGTTCTTGATAAACGGTGTTCTTGATTAGATAACGGCGTCGGCTCCCCCCGACCGAGTAAAGTTGGTAGCGGTAACTGACCAAGACTCGGAAGGAAAGGAGCCGAGCATGCTGATTATAGGATGCGATTTCCATTCGCGGTTCCAGCAAATTGCGATGCTGGATCCACAGACCGGCGAAATCATCGAGCGTCGGTTAGAACACGAGAACGGTGAAGCTCGGAAGTTTTACGCCGGGCTGGCGACTCCGGCGCGCATAGGAATGGAGGCCACCGGATACGCGCAGTGGTTCGAACGGATGCTCGCCGAGCAAGGGCATCAGTTGTGGGTAGGAGATGCGGCGGAGATCCGTGCGGCCATGGTGCGGAAGCAGAAGAGTGACTCGCGTGATGCTTGCCATATTCTGGACCTGCTGCTCAGAGACAAGTTTCCGCGGATCTGGATTCCGTCCACGGAGGAGCGGGACGTGCGACAACTGCTGCGGCACCGATTTAAATTGGTCTGCATGCGAACTTCCTTGAAGAACCAATTGCATGCCATGGCCATGGGCCAGGGCATCTGCCGAAAGAAGAAGCTGTGGACGGTTGTGGGGCGCAAGGAACTAGAGGGTCTGTCCCTAGGTCCCTGGGCCAGTCGTCGCAGGCAGCAACTGTTAGAGATGCTGGACCAGCTCGAGCCTGTAATCGATGAATTGGATCGAGCGGTGATCCAGGAAGCAGCGAAGCGCCCCGCGGCCGTGCGCTTGATGACACAGCCAGGAGTGGGGCCGGTGACAGCACTGGCATTCGTACTGACGATTGGGCCAGTCAGCCGTTTCCAGAGAAGCAAGCAGGTGGTGAGTTACCTGGGTTTGAATCCTACTGAAGAGAGCAGTGGCGGCAGGCAACGGTTGGGTTCGATCAGTAAGCAAGGCAACTCCATGGTGCGGTTTTTGCTGGTCGAAGCAGCCCAGACGGCCTCGCTCCACGATCCGGAATTGCGGCGGGACTATCAGCGATTGAAGTTCCGCCGCGGCCGTGGGGTGGCCAAGGTAGCCATCGCACGAAAGTTGGCGGTGCGGCTGTATGGGAAGCTGCGTGAAGCAGCGCAGCCCGTGCCGCCGGCTCCCATGCAGGGCAGCCCGGCAGTTTCCGTGGTAGGTGAAAGCCTATCGTGTTTTTGATTGAGCGCCCTGCCTCCTCTGGAAAGAGACGGAGGAGTTCGAACAGGTGAATCATGGTCCGTGGTTGAGGATCGCATAGATGGTTGGTGGGAAGCTGACTTCCCCCGCAGGATTCAAAGAGAGGAGTCTTGGTCAGACGCCGCAAAGGAATCCCGGGTAAGGACGAAGCTTCGCTTCGTCCAGACGCCATGGTAGCGAGCCGTCCGCAGCGTCAAGGGTCTGGCGATGAACGGTCCGACAAAAACGGTCGGACCGCCCTGGACGCCGCTCCCGGCTCGCAAAAGTAAGGGTGTGCTTGAAAAAGTTCTTGACGACGCCGACGCCGTTATAGACGGCAACTGGCATTTCGCGACCAGGGCCAGGTTCCGGGAAGGGGACAGCATCATCGCGGGAACAAAGTTGATCCTGAATCCTCTGGTCCTGAAGATTTGGGCCGGTAAGGTTCGAGCGGGGGCAGAATTATTCTATCGAGTAAGAACATTCATATCAGCAAAACTGGGAACCACATCGCGATCGTCGCAACGAGAAGCCGAAAACCCCTGAGGCCGAGGACATAAAAGAAAAACAGAGTTAGTCCCATCGCGCTCCAGGCAACGATGTTCCCATAGCGTCTCGACATCTGAAATTGCTGAGAACAGGCTGAGCAGGTCCAGGGTTTTCCGGCTTTGTATTGTCCGGTGGGCATGATTGCGCCACACGCTGGGCACTTGACGACTGGAGCCGTTATTCGCACCGTATCCCGCCGATTCTACGTCCAAGTCCCGAGAAACGGTGTTATCGGAGAATGGCTTTTCGCCGCCGCCGCACATCATCGCGGCGCTGATAAGCGTCGCTGATCATAAAGCGCGACCGGCGGAGGCGCCTGACGCCCAGGCCCACTGGAAGTTATGGCCGCCCAGGTGGCCGGTGACGTCCACAACTTCGCCGATAAAAAACAGTCCCGGCACTTTGCGGCTTTCCATCGTCTTGCTCGACAGCTCATCGGTATCCACGCCGCCCGCCGTCACCTCGGCTTTTTCGTACCCCTCGGTCTTTTCGGGGACGAGAAGCCATTCATGCGTTTGCCGGTCCAGCGCAGCCAGCGCCGGATTGTTCCACGCGGCAGGAGCATGCAAGTCCACCCAGCGCTTGGCAAAACGATGCGGAAGGAATTCCTGCAAGGCGAGCCGGACGGCGGCCGCATTCCTGGTCTTATTCCCAGTCTGGCCTTCGCCAATGGCCACCGCGAGATCGCGGCCGGGCGCCAGGTCGATGCGGATGGGCTCGCCTGCATTCCAATACGACGAGATTTGCAGGATTGCCGGTCCGCTCAGCCCGCGGTGGGTGAAGAGCATCTTGTCCCGGAACGCGTGATCTTCGATGGACACGGCGACTTCCGCCGACACGCCGGCCAAATCGCAATATTGGTTTCGATCGTTCACTCCCAGCACGAACGGCACAAGAGCGGGCCTCGTCCCGCGGATTTTCAAGCCGAATTTGCGCGCCAAGTCGTAACCAAACCCGCTGGCGCCCATTTTCGGGATCGAGAGCCCGCCCGTCGCGACGACCAACGTCGGCGCGCGAAACACGCCGGAGTCGGCGCGAACCACGAACTCCGCCGCGCGCTCGACTTCGTTAATCTTGGTCCGCGGAAATATTTGCACGCCGGCCGCCGCGCATTCGGCTTCCAGCATCCTCAAAATGTCCTCGGCCGACCGGTCGCAGAAAAGCTGTCCCGCCGCCTTCTCGTGATAGGGGATGCCATGCTTTTCCACCAGGGCGATGAAGTCCGCCGGCGTATACCTGGCCAGCGCCGATTTTACGAAGTGGGGATTCGCGGAGAGGAAATTTTCCGGCTGGCAGTGGGTATTGGTGAAGTTACATCGGCCGCCGCCGGAGATGAGGATTTTCTTGCCGGGGCGGTCGGCATGCTCGATCACCGCGACGCGGCGTCCACGTTTGCCCGCCTCCGCCGCGCACATCAGCCCGGCGGCGCCGCCGCCAAGAATTAAGGCATCTAACTTGTGATCCAAGGAAGGTTTTCGCTACACCGCTCGGCCGCGACGGCTCGCGCTCTAAACACCATTAGCGAGAGCCTGAGCAGCCGGCGCAACGTCATGCTGTTCACGCCGTCTGGCGTCTCAGCTTTGGGGCACGTTCTCAGGAGGTTTCGGCGACGGCGACGGCGTCGGCGTCGGCCGGGGCGGAGTGGGTTCCCAGCGTGACTTCGCAGGCCCTCGCTGCTCCTTGGCTTTTTTTGGCTTCTTCGGTTCCCGGCCTCGCCTATCTCGGTTGCCCATGGCTCTCTCCTTCGGTGTTGACGTTCTGTGGCCGCTCAGGATACTTCAGAATGCTCTCGCCCGTCAGATCATTTCCATACGCAACGTGGTTTCCCAGATAAGGGCTCGCGGAGAGTTTGGCCGCAGGGCTTCGGTAAGCGGCCCCGCGCTTAAGACACTTTCTCCCGATCCTGCATGGCAGACAGATACTCCGAGTAGACGCCCTTGAAGTCCTCGATGCGCCCATCCTCGAAGTGCCAGATGCGCGTGGCCACTTCGTCGATCACGTCGTAGTCGTGCGTCACCAGCAGGACAGTGCCTTTATAGGACTGCAAGGCGATGTTCAGCGCGTTGATGGACTCGAGGTCCAAGTGATTGGTGGGTTCGTCGAGCACCATGAAATTCGGCTTCTGCAGCATCAGGCGGCAGAAGATCAGCCGCGCGGACTCGCCGCCGGAGAGCGTATTTGTGGACTTCAAAGCGTCTTCGCCGCTGAAGAGCATCCGCCCCAGCAGCCCGCGCAACTCCTCATGCGTCGCCTGCGGATCGAACTGCTTCAGCCATCCGATGGCCGTGGTGCCCTTGGCGATGGACTCGCTGTGGTCTTGCGCGAAGTAGCCCACGCTCACCTCCGGCCCCCACGTTATCGAGCCGCTATCGATCGGGAACTCCCGCTCCGCATCGTCCACGTAGCCGGGCGCCGTGCGAATGAGCGACTTCAGCAGGGTCGTCTTGCCCGCGCCGTTGCGGCCCATCAAGGCGATCTTTTCCTCCCGCTCCACGCTGGCCGAGAAGCGCTGAATCACCTTCTGGCCGTCGTACGATTTCGAAAGCTCCTTGATCTCCAGCGGATAGCGCCCCGAAGGCCGCTTCATCTCAAAGCGCATGTAAGGGCGCTGAATGTTGGATCGGGCCAGTTCGGTGGTCTGTATGCGCTCGACTTCCTTTTTCCGCGACATCACCTGCGAGGACCGAGTGCCGGCCGAGAAGCGCGCGATGAACTGATTCAATTGGGCGATCTTCTTTTCGCGCACCGCATTGTCCGCTTCGATCCGCGAGCGGATCTGCGTTTTCGCGAGGACCATATCGTCGTACCCGCCCGTGTAGGTGATCACGGTTTGGTAGTCGATATCGGCGATATGCGTGCAAACGCTGTTCAGAAAATGGCGGTCGTGCGAGATCACGATCAGCACGCCCTTGTAGTCGCACAGATACTCCTGCAGCCAGCGCACCGAATCGAGGTCCAGGTGGTTGGTGGGCTCATCCAGCAGCAATGCCGGCGGATTGCCAAACAGCGCCTGCGCCAGCAGCACGCGCACCTTCTGGCCGCCCTGTAGTTCGCTCATCTTGCGCTCGTGCAACGCGGCTTCCACGCCCAAGCCGTCGAGCAGTACCGCGGCGTCGGCCTCCGCCGTGTAGCCGCCCTCTTCGCCGATGATTCCTTCGAGCTCGCCCAGGCGCATGCCTTCATCTTCGGTGAAGGAGTCGTGAGGCTTGGCGTAGAGCGCGTCCCGCTCCTCCAGCGCTTTCCAGAGCGGAGAATTGCCCATGATGACGGTGTCGATCACGCGGAATTTGTCGAAGGCAAACTGGTCCTGGCGAAGAACGCCCACTCTCTTCGGCCGGGTCACCGACCCGTGCGAAGGCTCGATCTCGCGCGTCAGAATCTTCATCAGCGTGGATTTGCCCGCGCCATTCGGTCCTGTGATGGCGTAGCGCCGCCCGGCGAGAAAGGTGCAGGTGACGTCCTCGAAGAGACGCCGTTCGCCGAAGCGCATGGAGACGTTATCTAGTGAAAGCAATGGAGAAGCATTATACCGTGCGATTTGCGCTTGCGCTTGGTGATCGCCCGATCCCCCCGATCATTGGAGGATCACGCGCCGGTCGCCCCGTAGTTCGGAACAACGGGCAGTTCCGGAAACCCGAAGTTCCAGGCACAATTCCGAAAAACTGCAACGCGTGCCGTGCTAATGTCATTGAGCGCTTCCAAAGTTCTTTCCATGCGACCGAAAATTGGTGTTGCACTCGGCAGCGGCGCCGCGCGCGGATGGGCCCAGATTGGCGTGTTCGAGGGACTCGCAGCGCTGGGAGTCGTACCGGAGGTTGTTTCAGGCACTTCGATTGGCGCGTTGGTCGGAGCCGCCTTCGTGACCGGCAAACTTGCCGCGCTGAAGACCCGGATGGAGAATTTCGGGCGGCACGATGTTGCTGCAATGCTCGACGTGCATCTCTCGACCGGTGGTCTGATTGAAGGCAGGCGTGTAGAAAAGTTTCTCGATAGCCTGGGAATCGCTGGCTCGATCGAAACACAGGGTCGCCGCTATGCCGCGGTGGCAACCGATCTTGCGTCGGGACGTGAGATTTGGCTTCAGCAGGGACCGATCGGGCGCGCGGTGCGCGCGTCCATCGGTATGCCGGGACTCTTCAGCCCGACCAGGCATGACGATCAGTGGTTGATCGACGGCGGTCTGGTCAATCCCGTACCGGTGTCGCTCGCGCGTGCTTTGGGTGCCGACATTATCATCGCCGTGGACCTGAACTCGGAATTGGTCGGGCGGCGCTTCAGCGGATCCGATATTGAACTGGCCGCGTCAACCACCCCGCCAGCCGTTCCGGCCCAGGCGCCCCAGTGGCTGAAGGACGCGGTCGGTCCAATTCTTCAACGCGTGCTCCAGGCCGGACCCGACTTTCCAAGTTACTTCGAAGTATTGGCGAATTCTTTGAACATCATGCAGGATCGTATTACCCGGATGCGACTGGCTGGCGATCCTCCCGATGTGCTCCTGTGTCCAAGGCTCGGGGAATTTTCCTGGCTCGATTTTCATCGCGCAAAGGAAGCCATTGCCGAAGGGTTGGCATGCGTGCAGGCCGCGGAGCCGATGATACGGCGAGCATGCCGGGACGCGATAACCGATTTGTAATGTAGGTACCAATAGAGTGGAAGGTCGCCAATAGCGATAGTCCTGAAACCGGATTGTCGGGAATGTGGGGGCCACTTTCCGAAATCCCGACTTTCCACGAGTTGGCAGTCATATCGCAGGCCTGCACAATAGGCTTCCATCCGGAGTTCTAAGGCCGGATTTCTATTTTACCCGGCCCCTCTATACACTCGAGACACCGCGTTCGCGCTATACTGAACCACGATCTTGCGAACGAATGGAGTGGCCCGTGAGCAATATCATTCCCATCAGACAGCTTTCCCGGGCGGATGCCGACGAAACAGCCATCGTCGAACAGGTGGAGCAAATTCCAGGCGAAGTGGATGTGGACCGGGTGATCAAGGCGCAGGCGTCCGCTTCTCATATCGCCGAGCGCGTGCGCGAATTGGAAGATTGCCTCTGGGCGATGGCCCGCGAGCTTCTCAAGCACGACCCAACGTCGGCGGCAGCCGAAAGAGCCAAGCTGCTGCTCAAGAATCGCCTGGAAATCGATATCAGGCGCTGAACCTGATATGAGACGGGCCCGTCGAGGGCCTTCCGGAGGTGAGCATTGAAAGTTCTGAAGATCGCGGGAACAACCGTAGTTTGCCTGATCGTGCTGCTGGTGGTGCTGCGCTTCACCGGCTTCGAGCCGAAGACCTGTGCCAACGCTTCCACTTTGGCGTGCCGCGCGCCCGGGCTTTGGCTTAGGGGTCAGCCCGTCGCTACCCCGGCGGATTGGTCGTTCACCGACAAAATTCCGGCGGTCAAGGTTCAAACCGAAACCCCGTTTTTGCTTCCTTACTCCGTGTCGGCCTGGTGCGCGGTGTACAACGGCAATCTCTATCTCACGTCTTATCGCGGCAGGCGCTGGGTTGAAAACATCGTCCGCGATCCTCACGTGCGCCTGAAGATCGGAGACCAGGTGTTCGACAGCACCTTCGCGCTGGTCGACGATCCCGCTGAAAAGGCAGCCGTACTCGAGGCTAAAGGCAAGAAATATCCGCAATGGAAGGTGCCGGCGGTCTCCACAGCCACTGTCTTTCGCGTGATGCCGGACTAGCGCCGCCGGGCGGGAATGCCCGTCTGTGCTCCCGAGAGGCCTGCCTCAGGTCTCGCCTGCGAAATCCGCCGGCGCGACCTGAGCTACGAGAGAACTACCCACACGATATCCCCTCATTCGCAACTCTTGCCCTAACGAAGTGCGATTTGCTTGACGCGTAATGCACTCAGGCATACCCTGCCTCCTAACGAAATCCTGAGGGCTCTTTAGTTCGGGAGGATCGATAGATGAAATTCAAACCACTGCTAACGCTTGCTGCATTTCTTGGCCTGGCGGTTTGCTGCAGTCCGCTCTTGGCGCATCACGGAAATGCGGCTTTCGCGGAGAAGCCCATCACATTAAAGCAAGTGAAGGTGACGAGTTTCTCCTGGGCGAATCCGCACAGCCTGATTGAGTTCGATGCCAAGGATGACCAGGGCAAAATGCAGCACTGGGTGGTGGAGACGGCTGCTCCTCAGGCGCTTGTGCTGATTGGCTGGAGCAAGACTTCCCTGCAACCGGGCGATGTAATTACCGTTACCACGTACCAAGCCAAGACAGGAGCCCCTGCGGGCCGCCTGCAGAAAATCGTACTCGCGGACGGCACCGAGTTGCACGATACCCAGCTCGGTGCTGATGGCGGCGGCAAGGCGCGATACAACAACCCGGATGGCGAAACACCCGGCGCCAAGAAATAGTAGGACTGCCTTTCGAGCGATTGGTGGGTCTATTTCGGGCAGCGGGTGTTAACGGGTATCCAGCATGCCTGCTCTTCGAGCCGGGCGCAGCCGTCGCGTGCGGATGCTTTCGTTTTAACGGGGTCTATTTGGCCACCCGTCCAGACCCCCAGGAGGACGAACTGAGATGCGCAATTTGGCCGGCTTAGGAATCGTTGCTGTTATGGCGGTGCTGGCGCTTTCAAGCGTGGCTGCGGCCCAGCAACAGTGGCCTACAGGCGTGCCCAGCTCCAGCAGTGCCGGCTACATCAAGGAGGGCATTCCCAGAATGCCGAACCCGCCGGGACCCGCCCCAAAGCGTGAGCTCACCGGCGCGTGGGTCGGACCCCAAAATGCGATGCAGGACCCGGTTCCTCCCATGACCCCAGCCGGCGAGGCTGCATTCAAGCTGCATAAGCCCAAAACGCTGGCCCAGCCCTGGGGCGGAAACGACCCCTACCAGGTTTGCGATCCACTCGGTTTTCCCCGTAATCTTTTCGCCCAGGCAGTAAGCGCCCGAGGGCAAATGTGGTTCGAACCGGTTCCGAATCGCATGGTGGTCCTCTATGGACAGCAGCGGGTCTGGCGCGATGTTTGGATGGACGGGCGGCAACTTCCGGCCAAGGTGGACGCCCGGGGCTATCCGGACTCGCGGTTCTACGGCTACTCCATCGGCCACTGGGAAGACGACTCCACATTTGTAGTCGATACCACAGGCGTGGATGAGCGCACCTGGCTCGATGAACACGCGCACCCACACAGCACCGACGCCCATTTTCAGGAACGTTATACGCGCGTGGATCAGTACAACCTGCGCCTGGCCGTTACGGTGGACGATCCCAAGTTCTATACCAAGCCATGGGCAGTGCTGAAAGCCAACTACTACTGGATGAAGGACCAGGACTTTACGGAAACGATCTGTGTGCCGAGCGAGGCTCTCGCTTATCGGGATAAGCTTGCCAATCCGTCTGGGAACACCGCCGGCGTCAAGTAATTTGTTTCGGCCAGAGCCAGACGGGTGCTTCTTCGTGTGTCAATTGGCCTTGTTTTTCACCCGCTGAGACCATAAGCCGTCTCCGGATATCTCCCAGATACCTATATCGTCACACGATACATCTATATCGTTAGGCTGCACATCTTATTTGCGTAAAGGTGTGCCGCTGGCGCGAAGCTGGGGTGTGTAGCGCCTCGGGGAGACCCGGTAGAAAATCAGCGATGAATATTTCGGCTCCTTTCATCCAGCGCCCCGTAGCCACCTCGCTGCTCACGGCCGGCCTGCTTCTCGCCGGCGCGCTGGCCTACCGCATGCTTCCCGTCGCTTCGCTCCCGGAGGTGACCTATCCCGTCATTCAAGTGAACGCCCAATTGCCGGGCGCGAGTCCGGACACCATGGCGACGGCGGTGGCCACTCCCCTCGAGCGCATGTTCGGCCGCATCGCCGGCATCAACCAGATGACCTCGACGAGCCAGCTCGGCTCGACCAACGTGATTTTGCAATTCGAGCTCAGCCGCGATATCGATGGCGCGGCCCGCGACGTGCAAGCCGCCATCAACGCCGCCCGCGGCCAATTGCCCCCCGATCTGCCCACCAATCCCACCTGGCGCAAAAGCAATCCCGCCGAGTCCGCCATCATGATTCTCGCGCTCACCTCGGACACGGCCACGCAGCAGCAGATGTACGACATGGCCGACTCCATCCTGTCCCAGAAAATCTCGCAGGTCAGCGGCGTTGGACAGGTCACCATCGGGGGCAGTTCTCAGCCGGCCGTTCGCGTGGAGGTCAATCCGCTGCAGCTGAGCGATCTGGGCGTCAGCCTGGATCAGGTGCGGGCCGCGCTCGGGCAAGCCAACGCCAATATCCCCAAGGGCTCGCTGTCCAATGTGCGCCGCCGCATGGTTCTGAACGACAACGACCAGCTTTTCGTCGCCAACCAATATAAGCCGTTGATCGTCGCTTACCACAACGGCGCGCCCGTGCGCCTCTCGGACGTGGCCACGGTGGTCGATGGGCAACTCAATCGGCTGAATGCCGGAACCGTAAATGGCAAGCCTTCGGTTCTGCTGGGCATCTACCGGCAGCCGGACGCGAATACCATTGCCACCGTCGATCGCGTGCGGGCGCTTTTGCCGTTCCTGCAGGCCTCCATCCCTCCTTCGATCCGCATTAGCGTATCGCAAGACCGCACCACCACCATTCGCGCCTCGGTCCGCGATATTGAAGTGACCCTGGCCATCTCCGTCCTGCTGGTGATTCTGGTGGTGTTTGCCTTCCTGCGCAGCGTTTGGGCCACGGCCATTCCCAGCATCGCCGTCCCGCTCTCTCTGGTGGGCACTTTCGGCGTCATGTACCTGGCCGGCTACACTATCGATAACCTTTCCCTGATGGCCTTGACCATCTCCACCGGCTTCGTGGTGGACGATGCCATCGTGGTGATCGAAAACATCACCCGTTATCTGGAAAAGGGCATGGCGCCGCTGGATGCGGCTCTCGAAGGCTCGCACGAGATTGGCTTCACGGTGCTCTCCATGAGCACCTCGCTGATCGCCGTATTCATCCCCATTCTCCTGATGGGCGGCATTGTCGGCCGCATGTTCCGCGAGTTTGCCATCACTCTCAGCGCCGCCGTGGCCATCTCCATGGTGGTCTCCTTGACCACCACTCCCATGATGTGCGCTCGCCTCCTCAAGTCGAAGAAGGAAGGCGCAAGGCACGGCCGTCTGTACGAAGCCAGCGAGCGCGCATTCCAAGCGCTGCACGACGCCTATGCCACCAGCCTGCGACGCGTCCTCGATCATCAGCGCGTGGTGTTAGGAGTTTTCCTGGGGATGGTCTGTTTGGCGGTTTACCTGTACGTGATCGTTCCCAAGGGATTCTTCCCGGCGCAGGATACGGGGCGCTTGAACGGCGCCGCCCTGGGCCCCGAGGATATCTCCTTCCAGTCCATGCGCCAGAAGATGATGCAATACGTGGCCATCGTGCAGAAGGATCCGGCCGTGGATATCGTGGCCGGCTACGTCTTCCGGCAGAATATGGCCAACCTCAACATCACCCTGAAGCCGCTCTCGGAACGAACGGCCAGCGCCGACCAGGTGATCAACCGTTTGCGGCCCCAGTTGGCCCGCGTTCCCGGCGCCAACCTCTACCTGCAAGCGGTGCGCGACGTGCAAATCGGCGGGCGCATGGGCAACAGCGAATTCCAATACACATTGCAGGGCGATAACCTGCAGGACCTTCTGAAGTACTCGCCTCTGATGCTGCAGAAGCTGAAGGCGCTCCCCCAGCTTCGCGACGTGAATACGGATCTGCAAAATCGCGGCCTGGAGGCTGGCCTGATGATCGACCGCGAAACGGCCGGCCGCGTGGGGATATCCGCCAGCACCATCGATAACGCCCTATACGACTCTTTTGGCCAGCGGGAAGTGTCCACGATTTACAAGGGCATCAACCAATATCACGTGGTCATGGAGGTCGATCCCAGATTTCAGCGCGGCCCGGCGGGGCTCGATAATATCTACGTTCCTTCCTCTACCGGATCGCAGGTGCCGCTCAGCGCCTTCACGCATTACGAATCCTCCAGCACCTCGCTGGCCGTGGCCCATCAGGGGCAGTTTCCCGCGGTCACCTTCACGTTTAACCTGGCCGTGAACGTTCCCCTTGGCAACGCCGTCACCGCCATTCAGAATGTGGAGCGCCAGATCGGTTTGCCCGCGACCATCCATCCGGGATTTCAAGGCACAGCGCAGGCCTTTCAGGACTCGCTCTCCACCGAGCCGCTGCTGATCCTCGCCGCCCTGGCCACCGTCTACATCGTCCTGGGCATCCTGTATGAGAATTACATTCACCCCATCACCATTCTTTCCACACTGCCTTCCGCCGGCGTGGGCGCCCTCCTGGCGGTTTTGGTCACGCACAGCGAGCTCGATATCATCGCCTTGATCGGCATCATTCTGCTGATCGGCATCGTCAAGAAAAACGCTATTCTCATGATCGATTTTGCCATTCAAGCCGAGCGCAACGAAGGCAACAGCCCCAAACAATCGATCTACGACGCCTGCCTGCTGCGCTTCCGGCCCATCATCATGACCACGATGGCCGCGCTCTTTGGAGGGATTCCCATTGCTTTAAGTCGAGGCAATGGGTCGGAGTTGCGCCGCCCGCTGGGCATCGCCATTGTTGGAGGGCTGATTGTCAGCCAGATGCTCACCCTGTACACCACTCCAGTCGTCTATCTCTATATGGACCGGCTGCGCGCCTGGGTGAGCGGCGGGAAGAGGCTGGAGCAGCTCCGCGGCGTGCCAGCGGTTGCCCACACTGCCGATTCTGCCGCCTCCGATTAGGCCCTGCCCAATCGCCGAAAGAAACGCCAATTGTGCGACAATATTGCCGCACGAAACGTCGCTGCCTCTTAACCCTTAACTCGGCGCCACAGAGAAACAAAATGAGAAAGGCCGATTGCCTTCGCCTGCTCGCGATCTTCGCCATTTCCGCCGTAGTCTGGCCTGCCTTCGCGCAGGGCCAGCAAAGCCAGTCCGACGCCTCATCGTGGAATGTCCAGATCGGCCAGATACGCCAAGTGGCCGCCATGATCCCCGGCAGGCGGCCGTTGCGCATTAACGTCTTGAAGTTCGCGGAAAGCCGCCGCTCCAAAAAGTTTTCGGTCCAGGGCGCTCCCGATGAGCCCAGTGTTCAGGCCCGCACGGTGTTTCAGATTGTCTATGCCGACGGCAAGGTTATGATCGACTCCGGCATGGACGAGCAGGTGCATCGCTTCTTCGGACGCGGCACCGTGGAGCCGTACTATCCCGAGGCCGCGAAGCAAGTCCAGCAGGCGCTTCTCGCCGCCAAATCCATCATCATCACACACGAGCATGGCGACCATGTCGCCGGCGTGATCCGCACTCCCTTCGTGGACGAACTCGCCCCGAAAACGCTGCTCACCCGCGCCCAGGTGGAGACCCTGGAAACAAATCCCCAAATGCCGGAGATCAAGATCACCCCGGCCATGGCCAGCCGCTACAACGTCGTGGATTACGACAAGTACCTTCCTTTCGGACCGGGTGTGGCGTTGATCAAAGCGCCCGGGCACACCCCCGGCTCGCAAATGGTCTACGTCGCCTTGGAATCGGGCCGAGAGTACCTTTTCATCGGCGATACCGCCTGGCATATGGACGGCGTGCGCTTGATCAAAGGCAAAGACGCGCCTTGGATAAAAGAAGATGATGCCGCGCTGCTGGCGCAACTGAAGTGGCTCAACCAGCTTTACCGCACCGAGAAGAACCTCGTTATCGTCGCCAGTCACGACGACGAGGAGCACAAGGACCTGATCGCGAAAGGCATCCTCGGTAACGGCTTGGAATAGCCGGTACGACCTGACGATTCTTCCTCCTCATCTGGACTTCATTTGTATTTCGCGATTTATAGCTCGCGTCCCTCCGGGTGTCGTCGGCGCCCAATGACCAGCACAAGATAAATATTCACGGCCGTCAGGTAGATGGGAAAGGCATACGAAGCAAAATTCCAGACTCGGATCGCAAAGAAGCTGGTGACCGCGTTCACGATGCCCGTTGCGAAGGGAGCCAGCGTCTCCGTTTCGGGATGCGTCCTGCCCTTGGCTATGGTAGGGATTGCAGCCGATGCGTCGCTGGCTATGGCAAAAACGATGGCCACGTCGGGCTTTTTGGTAATCCACCAGAGCGCCAGGGCGAGAAACGAGAAGAACTCGCAGACGTAGTCAAAGCGCGTCAGCTTCCAATACGAGTTGCGATTCACGAACGACGCGAAGAAAACCAGCAGAGGCGCAAAGCCAGACATGAAAACGGGCACTGCCGCCCAGGTCACTCCGCTGGCAACGCCGGCGGCCGCCGCCACCAGTGGAGCGACCGACCACATCAGCCAGGTAATGCGATTCGGTCTGGTGATTCCCCGGACCGTGGTTTTGATATAGGAGATTATGCCGGCGAGTTAGACGGCGACTCCGATGAGAACCACATACTGGAGCATGGATGGGGCTAGATGCATCCTCAGAATCGACACAAGCGGATCGTTCGGCTTGGGCTGAACCAGGTTACTCGAACTGCTTTCGGAACGCGGCCAGCTGCTGCTTCAGCTCGGCAACTTCGTTCTGCAGGGCCGCAAGTTCATTCTCCACGCGCGCGATGCGCTCACCGTCGATCTGCACAGGGGCGGCGCTGTGCGTGGCGGCTCTTTCGCGTGTGGCTACCGGCGGGCGCGTCTGCGCATCGGTCTGCGCGGCATTATGCAGATCGTTCTGCAGATCGATCTGCGGATCGCCTGACAAAAGCTGGGCGTAGCGCGCTTCCTTGGTGCCGGGCTGGCGGGGCAGGATCTTCACCAGCGGCGGCTCGCGCTGGGAGAGGCGTTGCAGCGTGGATTGTACCTGGGCCAGATCGTCGAACTTGTACATGCGCTCGGCACGGCTGCGGAGTTCGCCGGGCGTCTGCGGGCCTCGTATGAGCAACTCGCACAGGATAGCGATCTCGCGGCGATCGAAGTTGAAGGCCTCCTGGAGCCGGTGCTCGAACTTGGTCACCCGGTTATCCATGCCGTCCGCGGGTCCGGCCAGGCCCTCTTTCTCCAGACTTCGCAGCGCCTGGCGAACGGCGTCTTCGTTCAAGCTCATCGCGGGATCGCGATTGGATTTCTGATTGCAGGCGTTGACCAGAGCATTTAGGGAGAGAGGGTAGTAGTCCGGAGTGGTGAGCTCCTTTTCTACCAGTGAGCCCAGAACCCGGGTTTCGATTTCGCTGAGGATCTTCACAGAAGAAATCATACTGTACATCCCAGCCTCGGATTACGTCACAGCAAGGCCAAGTTTCGATGAGTGAGTTTCCCGACAACTGGCTTCCGAGCAGACTCCCAGTTTCCGATGATGTGGTTTGCCGGGAGTTGGGGTTGCTGACTTTTGGTAGAAAGCAAATCCGGCTCTGTACTTAAACGATAATTAGCCCGCCGCATCAGCTCGCGGTAAGGGTGATTGCTAAGGGCGCCTGGGTGAAACCCTCGCTCGGTAGACCTGCCTTCTCATTCACAGGTGCTTTATGCCTTTTTCACGGCTCCTGCTCTACTTTCTCATTCGTTCAACGGAATTCACGGCGCGCGCCGCAGGGTTCGCGAGAGGTCGGATGATGTACGGAAACTTTAGAATAACTCTGGCTATGATCGTCGTTGCGGGTTTGCCGCTGCACTTGAAAGCAACCCCTCAAGCCCCTTCGAGCGAGGCGCTCACCCCAAGCGCAGTTCGCGAGCTCGAAAAGTCGGCTCAGACAGCATCCGATCATGAACGACTTGCGGCCTACTATCGGTCTCAGGCTCAGATCGCGCAGAAAAACCTGGCCGATGCCGAGGAACTGCTGAAGAAATGGGGTCCCGTGGAACGCGCCTCGAAGACCCCTGACCCATATCCGCACGCGCGAAGGCTCGTGTCAGAATATAGCGCGCAAGTGGAAAAGTACTCGAAGCTTGCTGCCAGTCATGACAGGGCCGCACAGAAACTCCAGGCGGGCGGCAATTCGAGCTCAAGCGACCCCACGACAACCACGCCGAAGCATTAACTCCGGGCTTTTCGAGAAAGAAAGTAGACCTTCACGTCCGTGGCTACCGTGAAGGTTTTGTGGTCGGCCATCTCGGCCCGCGATCCCAGGTCAGCGAGCGCCGCAAAGTAGCGGGGAGCTTACGCACCTGCCGGCTCAGCGCGGCCACCACTGGTGCCCGTGTCCTTGCTGGGCACCTGAATCGGCATGGCAAAGCGCGGACTTCGACCGGTTGAGCTGGCACCGTTTTTCGGGAGCTGGCCCATCGGAGGGCGTCTATCCTCGATTCGACAACGTGACCCAGCCAGAGAGGATAGGACACCGTCTCCGAAGATCTTGTTCCCGCCCGTGAAAACGTCTCGAGCGTTAGTGATGGCGACGAGAAGCTGTCACCGTCACACTTGCAGAAGCTGAGTCTGCGGCGTTTGCCTTACTGGTCGCTGTGACCATGCAAGAAGATGCGGCCGCTGGGGCGGTATATTTTCCTCTAGAATTGATGGTCCCACAGGTTGTGGACCACGTAACTGCAGTATCCGTGCTTCCCGTCACAGTCGAAGTGAATTGCAGAGTCGTATTTACATTTATAGAATCCGACGTCGGACTGATTGTAACTACGACCGTCGGCGGCGGTGGCGATCCTGCTATCACCGTCACACTTGCAGAAGCTGAATCTGCGGCGTTTGCCAGACTGGTCGCTGTGACTATGCAAGAAGATGCGGCCGCTGGGGCGGTGTACATTCCGCTAGAATTGATGGTCCCACAGGTTGTGGACCACGTAACTGCAGTATCCGTGCTTCCCGTCACAGTCGAAGTGAATTGCAGAGTCGTATTTACATTCATGGAATCCGACGTCGGACTGATTGTAACTACGACCGTCGGCGGTGGTGATCCTGCTATCACCGTCATACTTGCAGAAGCTGAGTCTGCGGCGTTTGCCACACTGGTCGCTGTGACCATGCAAGAAGATGCGGCCGCTGGGGCGGTGTACATTCCGCTAGAATTGATGGTCCCACAAGTTGTGGACCACGTAACTGCAGTATCCGTGCTTCCCGTCACAGTCGAAGTGAATTGCAGAGTCGTATTTACATTTATAGAACCCGACGTCGGACTGATTGTAACTACGACCGTCGGCGGCGGTGGTGATCCTGCTATCACCGTCATACTTGCAGAAGCTGAGTCTGCGGCGTTTGCCACACTGGTCGCTGTGACCATGCAAGAAGATGCGGCCGCTGGGGCGGTGTACATTCCGCTAGAATTGATGGTCCCACAAGTTGTGGACCATGTAACTGCAGTATCCGTGCTTCCCGTCACAGTCGAAGTGAATTGCAGAGTCGTATTTACATTCATGGAATCCGACGTCGGACTGATTGTAACTACGACCGTCGGCGGTGGCCCTGTGGTTCCAGATTCGAACGCAATCGCGTCAGCCTGCATATACGAACCAGTGTCCGCTTGACCCCAACTGAACGTGAGTTGCGACGTGGAGGTGTAGAACTCATGTGCCCAGCCGTCACCATTATTCATCTGTCCGGCATCTGATTCACCCGTGTACGGGGTGTTGTCCCAGAGGTAGTTCATGCTCGAGCCTGGACCGATTCCTGAATTTTCCGCCGCAAACGCAATTCCTGGTTGTGTCGTTGGTGTAACCGCATTTGTAACCGGAGAACCATTACCGGATCCCTCCGGACCGAGCGAGCCAAAGGGCGAAGTCGCCGCCCCCACCACGTCGTAGATAACCAGGATCGCGTGCTGTCCCTGTTGCGTCGTGCTAACTGTACAGTACAGGTTGGTCGAAAAGTTAGCACCCGACGTAAGGTAAAAAAACTGCGGCCAAAGAGACCCTTGGGTTTTCTCCGCAAAAGTATTCGACGGCGAGCAGTTGCTGATCGTCACCGTGGTCGTTGACGGCCCGACGTCGGTAGCCGCCAAGAGCAAGTTCCCGGTTGACACGAAATATACGTTCTCGCTGCTGTTTGGCCCGTTAATATCCACGTGCTGCTGGTGCAGGATGTACATGCCGGTAGGATTCGTTCCCGCCGTTGCCGCCTTAAACGCCATTGCTATGATGTTGAATGCCTCTGAATTTCCACCGATGGTGAACGAAGGTGTGACCAAGCCTGCCGACGGCTGGACGAACTCCTCGTCAGCATCACTACATTGGGTATCCGCCGAGTCGAGGATAAAACCGCCTCCCGGCGCGATCGAACTGCTTGTGTTTTCATAAATTTCATAACTAAGGCCAATCGTGCTAGCAACAATCAGGTCGTTGTTCGATGTAGTCGAGATCGCGGCGCTACATTGCGAAGCCGTAGTGTGGTTTGAACAAATGCCGTCGCCCGGCGAACTTGTAGCTACTCCGGAATACTCTTGGAGAGCCCCATGCCAGTCGGCCACGCTCGAGGAGTAGGTGACAGTAATCTGAGTGATTCCCGCAGGCGCTCCAGCAAGGTAGTACAGCGCTGTGACCCACCCACCGGACCCGCTATCGGTGCTTACGCCCAGTGTGTAAATGTCCGAAAAGGTGTCTGCAATGGAAGAAACCGTTGTCCCATGAGGATAAGTCATTCTGAGTGTTAAGAGATTGCCAGATAGCGTCCCCGTGCCCATCGCGCCGCCATACTGAATCTTAAAACCGTTCCCCGGCTCACCGGGAGCCGCAAGGGAGTCGGAATAAACAAGTGTCGGGGTCTGCGCGAAAGCAAGGACGGAAAAAACAAAGACCTGCCCCGCTACTGCGGCAGCCCACATGATTAACTTCATAATTTTCATATGCTGACCGTAGCAGGAGATTTAGCAGCAAGACTGTTCTGAAAGAGGCAATTTCACATGGCGCTGCGCTAGGCACCACTTCCACGCCCCTACAAGTTGTCAGTGCTCTTGATAAGTCGGGTGGTCTCAGTGGGTTATTGCAACACTTGCTCGGAATCTACTGGCCGGAGTCTCAAACCCAAAAGTTTTTCGTGGACGCTGATTTAAGCGCAGCGCTAGCTGGTCGAGTTGCGCTTGCGTATAGGGTGGCGAGAGGCTGGTTGCGCCGGTGGGCGAAGGTTGTGTTAGACTCCGGCGCATGCGGCGCCGTCACTTCCTGGTTCTTTCCGCGGCCAGCGTAGGCGGAGTGGTGGTCTACTCGCTGGACCGCAAGGTCTCGCGGCTTTCCGCGCAAGATCGCTCGCCTCAAGATCAGTCCAGCAAACCAAGCAAATCCGGAAACGCTGCGGCGCAAACGCTGCGCATCCCGCTGCGCTTTTTCACCGAAGCGGAAGCCGCCATCATTGCGGCGGCCGCCTCACGCATTTTCCCCAGCGACGATGCGGGCCCCGGCGCGCGCGAAGCGGGCGTGGTGATCTTCATCGACCGCCAGCTAGCCGGACCCTGGGGGCGCGACGCGCATCGCTATACGCACGAGCCGTTTGACGATGGCCTCGCGGCGGAGTTCGGTTACCAGGGTAAAGCCAACCCGCGCGAAATTTACCGGCAGGGCCTGAAGGGACTGGCCGGCTTCGACGCGCTCTCCCCTGTGCAGCAGGACGAGAAGCTGAAGCAGATCGAGAGTTCGCTCTTCTTCGCGCTGCTGCGCCGCAACACGGTCGAAGGCATGTTCTGCGACCCCATTCACGGCGGCAACGCGGACATGGTGGGCTGGCAGCTCATCGGCTTTCCCGGCCCGCGCATGAGCAACTTCACCGACATCGACACGCATAACGGCCAGGCCTTCCGGCCGAAGCCGGTGAGCCTGAAGCAGGTGACGGCGAATCCGGTGCGGCCGAGCGAAGAGGAAACGGAAGGCGCGCCGAGGGGAAAGAAGTCGAGCGGGTAAGGAAAACGCAAAAGCAGATTCCTCACCGCCATCGGCAAAGAGCGCCGCTGGGTTCGGAATGACAACGTAGCAGTTGCGTCGGGTAAAGTTTCGTAGTCACCCTGCCGGAGCGCACGCAGCGGTTAGGAAGCGAGCGAAGACGGGCGGTTAAATGAGTCGAGCGATTAGATAACGATGAAGAACTTGCCACACGTCGATGCCGTCATCATTGGCGGCGGATGGACCGGACTCCTGATGGCCCACCAGCTTGGCGCGCGCACTTCCCTTTCCGTGGCCGTGCTGGAGCGCGGCGGCGCGCGCCAGTCGGCGGATTACGCAGGCGGCATGGACGAGCTCGAGTTCAACGTGCGCTATCGCATGATGCAGGACTACGGGCAGGAGACCGTCACGCTGCGCTATACGGCGCGCGACCGCGCCGTGCCCATTCGCCAGCTGGGGAATTTCCTGCCGGGACTGGGCACCGGAGGCGCGGGCGAACACTGGGGCGCGGTGTGCCCGCGGTACGTGGCCGATCTTTTCGAACTGTATAGCAAGACGGTGGAGCGCTATGGCGCGAAGCGATTGCCGGAAGATCACGCCGTGGTGGATTGGGGCGTTACCTGGAACGAGATCGAGCCCTACTACACGCGCGGCGACAAGTTGCTGGGCGTCTCCGGCAAGGCCGGCAATATTCGCGGGAAGCTGATCGCGGGCGGCAATCCTTTCGAGGGGCCGCGCAGCGAGGAATACCCCACGCCGCCGATGAAGCTGCCGTACGTCTCGTCGCTCTTCGAGGACGCGGCCAAGAAACTGGGCTATCACCCGTATCCCAATCCGGCGGCGACGCCGAGCGTGCCGTACATCAATCCCGACGGCGTGTCGCGTCCCGGCTGCGCCTATTGCGGATTCTGCGACCGCTTCGGCTGCATGATCGGCGCGAAGGCCCAGCCGACGAATACCTTGCTGCCGCTGGTGCAGAAGCAGAAGAGCGTCTCGCTTCGGAATAATTGCTCGGTGCGCCGCATCGTGTTTGATAAAAGCGCCAAGCGCGCCACGGGCGTGCAGTACGTGGATGCCGGAGGCGAGGAGTGCTTCCAGCCCGCCGACGTGGTTTTCCTGGGTTCCTGGACGCTCAACAACACGCGGCTGCTGCTGCTCTCCGGCATCGGCGAGGCTTACGATCCGTCGACGGGCAAAGGCGCGGTGGGGCGCAACCTCACGCATCAAGTGAACGCGCCGACGCAGGTGTTTCTCGATAAGCCGCTCAATCGCTTCATGGGCGCGGCGGCGACGGGCGTGTGCGTCAGCGACTTCGACGGAGACGCCTTCGATCACGCCAGTCTGCCGTTCCTGCGCGGCGGAACGTTCCGCGTGGCGGGCACGGGCTTTCAACCCATCGTGAGCTTTGGCGTGGTGCCGTCCACGGTGAAGGCGCGCTGGGGCTCGGAGTGGAAGAAGGCGGCGATCGATTGGTACGACAAGGTGGGCACCATCGGCTTTGCCGGCGAGCACATCGCTTACAAGACCAACTACATGGACCTCGATCCGCGCTACAAGGACCATCTCGGCGATCCGCTGCTGCGGCTCACGCTGACCTGGCACGAGAACGAGCGCAACATGGTGGCGTTCGCCAGCGCCAAGGCCAACGAGTTCGGCCGCGCCATGGGCGCGAAGGAGATCATCCCGGCGCCGAGTTACGAGCGCTACGACGCGCGGCGCTACCAATCCACGCACGTGCAGGGCGGCACCATCATGGGCAAATCGCCGGACGCTTCCGTCGTGAATCCCTGGGGCCAGAGCTGGGAGCTGCCCAACCTGTTTGTGATGGGGGCATCCACGTTCCCGCAAAACGGCGCCGCCAATCCCACCACCAGCGTGCTGGCATTCGCCTATCGCACCGCCGACGCCGTCATCGGCCGCTACCTGAAGTCGCCCGGCCGGCTGGCGTAGACCCTCGCTTGAAACATCACTCTCTGATTGCCTGCTCGTTGCCTAATGCGGGGAAAAGCTTTTATCCTGCCTAGTCAGACTAGTCGTATCTGGGGGACGAGTGGACCGACCCAAGAAGCCTGGACCATTGGCCAAAACGAGATGGCAGCTGCAGAAAGGCAAGGCTCAATTCAGCGAGATCTTCCGCCGCGCGCGTTCGGAAGGGCCGCAGTTGGTCACGCGGCAAGAGAAGGAAGCGGTCGTGATTCTGCCGGAGGAAGAGTTCGAGCGATTGCTGGCGCGGGCGCGCCAGCCGCAAAGCCTGGTGCAATTCTTCGCGGACTCTCCCCTGGCGCGAGTGAAATTGAACCTGAAGCGCAAGCCTGACTTGGGCCGAAAGATCGAGCTGTGAGCGGCTTTCTGCTGGACGCCAACGTGATCTCCGAATTGGCGCGGCGGAAGCCGGAGGCCAGGGTGACAGCCTGGGTGGAAGCAACCGACGAAACGCTGCTGCATTTGAGCGTGCTTACCCTGGGCGAACTCCGCAAAGGGATTGTCTCTTTGCCCAATGCGTCCCGCCGAATGGCTCTGGGAGCATGGCTCGATGGGGAGCTGGTGATACGCTTTGGCAACCGCATTTTGCCCGTTGATGAAGCTGTGGCTGACCGATGGGGGCGGCTTACGGCGGGGGCGGAAACGAGGGGACGCCGTTTGCCGCTGATTGACGGCCTGCTTGCGGCCACCGCCTTGCACTACAACCTGACACTCGTGACCCGCAACACCAAGGACGTTGCCGCTACCGGCGTTCCGGTCTTCAATCCCTGGAGCGCCTGAAATCGGGCGCGTTCCGCTCCTCTTCTTCCACCTGCTTTTGCTCAACTTACTTGACAGCGCTTGAGCGCGCGTGTTACTCACTCCGCCAGTTCTCGTCTTGCGCACGTCCCAGTCACGTTTCACGATCGCGGGGTGTTTCTATGAGTGTGTCCCGTTCGACCCGTGGGGAGTCGCTTCGAAGCCTTGCAAAAAAGGCCATCTGTGCGCTGGCAACTGCGGCCGTGGCGATTGTGCTTTGCGTGCCCACGTTTGCTCAGGACGTTTCCGGAACCATCCGGGGCGCGGTTTTGGATCAGACCGGGGGCGCCATCGCCGGTGCAACCGTCACGGTCACCGATGTGGCCCGAGGCGTCACGCGAACTCTGACCACCGACGATGCCGGAGAGTATCTGGCCAACAATCTGACTCCCGGCACCTACACGGTGCGTGCGGCGGCCAAGGGATTCCGGAATTCAGAGCACAACGGCGTGCTGGTGCAGGTCTCGGAGAATATTCGCGTCGATCTGGTGGTGCAGCCCGGCGAACAAACGCAGACGATCACCGTAAGCGGCGAGGTGCCCGCTATCGATACGACCGACGCGACGCTGGGCGGCGCGGTAAGCAACAACGAAATCAATTCCCTGCCCTTGAATGGCCGCAACTTTCAGCGCCTGCTCGAACTGCGTCCCGGCGTGGTTTACGTCACGCAGGGGAGCCGCTCGGGCTCCTCGAGCACGAACGGACGGCGTTCCGGAGGCGACCTGCTGTTGGTCGAGGGCATTCCCCAGATCGACCAGGCTTTCGGCGGCAGTTCGATCAACGCCGCCTACACCACCACGGGAGAAGATACCGCGTCGATCCTACCCATCGACGCCATCCAGGAGTTCGCCACCATTCAGAATCCGAAAGCGGAATATGGATTCAAGGACGGTTCGATCGTAACGGTTGGGGTGAAGTCGGGCACCAACAGTTTGCACGGCACAGCCTACGCCTTCGGCCGCGATGCCGCGTCGACCGATGCGGCCAACTACTTCACCGCGCAAAAAACCCCGGCGACTCTGGAGCAGTTTGGCGCCACCGCCGGCGGCCCGGTGATCAAGGACAAGATTTTCTTTTTCGCGGGATTCGAGGGCCTGCGGGCCGTGGTGGGCAGTACCGTGGTGGATCAGGTGCCCACGGACATTTCGCTGGCCACTCCAGGAAATCCCGCCGGAAATACGAGTGCGAGCATGGTGGACGCCTGCAGAGCGGCGGTCACCGTTAACAAGCTCAATGCACTCAGCGCGCAACTCGCGGGGCTGAACCCAGCCACTTGCGTGGTGTCGCCTGTGTCTCCCTCATTTGAAAACATATTTCCGTTCACGCAGACAACGGTCACCACGTCGAACTACGCGCCGGGGACGCCCAGCACCACGCCGCTCAACAACGGCATGATCAAGGGCGATTGGGCGATCAGCCCGCATCACCATCTGGATGGCATGTATTTTGTTTCCAAGGCCACCCAGATTAACGGTTCTCTGGAACCGATTTGGGACGGGGATATTGTTCTCGATACCCAGACCTACGACGCCAATTGGACCTGGACTCCCAGTTCCACCATCGTGAACGACTTTAGGTTCGGTTACGCCTACCTCAACGACCAGACACTTTACGGCGACGCCAATTTGCTCCCGTCGAACCCTTGGCCCAATGGATACGGCCTGCCGACCGGTGTGACCAACCCGCTCTTCGGCGGTTTGCCAACCATCGCCATCACCGGCGGCTTCACTTCGCTTGGCAATGGCAGCAGAACCGGCGTGCGCGGGCCCGACGGCACGCTCGATTTCAAGGACAGCGTGTCCTACCTGCGCGGCAAGCACGCCTTCAAGGCCGGCTTTGAATTCGCGGACGTCATTCTGGACGAGAACAGATATTCGCTGGCCCAGGGATCGATCACGTTCCCAAGCATTTTGGGTTTCCTGGAGGGCACGCCGACCAACGGAAGCATTCTCGGAGGCAATCCCACCTCCAACATCCGGCAGCACTGGTTCTCCGGCTTCGTTCAGGACGATTGGCGCGTCGCTCGCCGGCTGACCGTGAACCTCGGCCTCCGATACGAATACTACACATCGATCGTCGAGCGGGATAACTACATCGGGAACTTCAATCCCAGCGTGAATCCGCTTACGACTCCCGCCGTGGAGCAGGCCGGGCCCGGCGCGCCCATTCCTTCCATGTGGCAGAATCCCCCGAAAGACCTCTTCCTGCCGCGTCTAGGATTCGCCTGGGACATTCGCGGCGACGGCAAGACGGTCCTGCGCGCCGCGGGCGGCCTACTGACCAGCTCTCCATCGATCCCGGAACTAAGAGTCCCGTTCGAGCCGTTCGGCGCGAATTTCTTCGGCGGCACGGCCGCGGCTCCGGTGTTGATCGCCAATAACTCCGGCACGCAGGCCAACGCTCACACGCCGCTCTCCTTCAGCTTTACGAGTGCCGCTCAACTGGCAGGCCTCTGGAACACCACCGGCCCGATCTTTCCGAACTATCTGCCGCTCACGGTGGGCGGCGTGGCTTATAGCAGCGTCTCGTGCACCGTGGCCGTGCCATGCTCCACCGGCGCTCTGGCTCCCAATTTTACGGTGCCGCGCTCCGCTCAGTGGAATCTCGATCTGCAGCGCGTGATTACCAATAGCCTGACCCTCGACGTCGCTTACGTGGGAAATCACGGCTGGGATGAGCAATTCTTAGAGGACATCAACGAGCCGGCGGTGGGCTCCGGCTGGGATGCCAAAGCGGTTAGCAATTGCCTTGCCAGCGCGCCGAAGTACAGCAACTGCGTGGTGGATAGCGCCGCTGAACTCGCCGCGAGGCCCTACAACACGCAGTTTCCTTACCTCAACTTCATCATGCAATCGCAGAACGGGGCTTTCTCCAACTACGATGCGCTGCAGATCACCGCGGACCAGCGCCTTGCGCACGGCCTGGCGTTCCTGGCCGGCTACACCTACTCTCACGCGCTGGATATTTACAGCTCCGTGTCGCAGGGCAATATTCTGCCCTCCAATCCCAACGATCTGCGCCTGGACTACGGGAACAGCGACAACGACGTTCGCCATCGCTTCACGTTTTCTCCCACCTACACGATCCCTGGGATGAAGTCGCCGGGGCAGATGCTCGAAGGCTGGTCGCTGAACGGCATTTTGATTCTGCAAAGCGGATTGGGTTGGTACCCGGACGATAACAACAAGACCGATTGGCTCGGGACCGGTGAGTTCGCCCAGGCCTTCTCGACTCAAGTCGGGCAGTATCAGTTCTGGAATTACTCCGGTCCCACATCGGCGTTCAACGAAGGCTTGACTCAGATCCCCTGTTACGCGGGCGCCAACCTAACCGCTTCGAGTTCGCTGGCCAAGGGCTGCCTCGGCACGCTGAGCACCACGGCGGTGGGAACGCTGGCCCCCGCGCCGGCTTCGATTGCGGCCGCGTGCAGCGCTGCGGCGGTCGCCCCCTACGGCGGCGCCGGCACCACCAACGGGCAACTGGCCCTCGCGTCCCTCGCCAATAGCACTTGCTTCATTCAAAACGGTGGAGTCTTGACGCCTCCCGCGTACGGAACTCTGGGTAACGCGGGCCGCGGCATCTTCCGGGGCCAGCCGTATTACAACGTCGATTTTGCAATCGCCAAACTCTGGCACTTCAAGGAACGCTACAGCGCGCAGTTCCGGGTGGAGTCTTTCAATCTTTTCAACCGCACCGATTGGGCCGGGCCGAGCAGCAGCAATCCCACCAGCCCCACCACGTTCGGTGTGGCCACAACCACGGCCGATAATGGCAATGCGGTGCTGGGGTCGGGCGGGCCGCGGCACATCCAGTTCGCTTTGAAGCTGACGTTCTAAGAAATGCGGATCAGGCGCCGAGGAAGCATTTCTGTGAGAATTCATCGGCCACGAAAAAGAAGGACCGTCGTGCTCGCGAAGCCCTGGACTTCGGCGCAGCGCAAGTGGTCGCTGGCGCAAGATCCCCACGACGAGTGGGGAGAGGTCTTCTGCACGCACAACGAGGAGCCGGACGAAATCAAGAAAATAGACGCGGCGAAGCCGAAGTAACTGAAGGCGGATGACCTAGCGCACCGGCCAGGCACTTATCGGCAGCATCCCGAGAGCGATCTGAAGCTGGGGAGTTCTTCGTGACGGGCTACTAGGAGCGCGACCATAGGAACGGGAATGGCGGGACCACAGGGACGAAGACGTAACCGACACGAGAACGATCAGCCAAACCACAGCGAAGGTGATGAGCAGTTTGCGGCCGGGCCTGCGCCACAACACTCTCTGCGGCTCGAGGAGCGAAATCGCCGCATAGAGGCCGGCCAGAACGGCTACGAAGTACCAACCGGCTTCGCGCAAATCGTAGAAGCTGACAGGCATTACGCCGCTCTTTTCAACTGAAAACCCGCATCGCTGCCTACCAAAACACGGCCGCGCCTGCGCCATCAGCCTGCGCTATTGGCCGCGACTATTTCTGGAGTTGCTGCACGATGGCCAGCGATTTGTCGACGTGCGCATCGGGCGAAAGGCCGTCGTCCTTGGAGGAAAGCGTGGCGACGATCTTGTGGTCTTTCCCGATGACGAACGTAGTGCGCTCGATCAGGTCATGGTCGACAACCACGCCGCGCACATCCTGCATGCCCGGCCTCGCGGCGGTTTTGGTGAGATTGTAGGAGGCGGCGATCTTGCCGTCGCCGTCGGAGGCTACCGGAAATGCTCCGGCACAATATTGAGGGTCGGAGGAGAAGGCATTGAGGCGCTCGATGCTGTCGGCGGAGACGCCGATAATCGTGGCGCCGGCGGCGTCGAATTTAGCTTTCTGCTCCGCGAAGGTGTGCGCTTCGAGATCGCAGCCCTTGGTGAAGGCGGAGGGAAAGAAATAGACGACGACCGGGCCTTTCTTCAGCGCATTTTGAAGAGAAAAAGAAAACTCTTTGCCGGCCAGTGAACCCTGAGCCGAAAAATCGGGGGCCTTCTCGCCCGGTTTGAGCGCAGCCAAAAGGGGCAAGCTAAGCAGCACGGAGAGCCCAAGACCAACCCATAGTTTGTTCATCGCAGATGCCTCCCTTGCCATTGAAGTGGCTAAGAGCATACCACGTATGGTTGGCGATGGGGTCAGGTCTGATGGCTGTGGCGGGGGTGCTTGCCGAGCTTATAGCGCAGCAGGATGTAAAGCGCCACGCCCACGCCGGCGGCGATTCCGGCGATGAGGATGGCGTCGCGGTGATCGAGGATCGAGCGCAGTATTTGGCGCCCGTACGTGGCGGCCAGAAATGCCAGCAGCGTATAGCGGATAGCGCGGCCGATAGCCAGCGCCGCGAGAAACTTGCCGCGCGAGTATTGCAGGGCCCCGGCGGCCAGCAGGAACGGAGTCATGGGCAGAGGCGGCGGGAGCATCGCAGGGATTACCACAGCGCCGAAGCCCCACTTGGCGAAGGCGTCTTCCACCTGGCGCGCTCTTTTTGCCGACAAGCGCCGTGCGAGAAGAGCTTTTCCCTCGCGGTGAGCCAGTTGGTAGGTGACATATCCGCCGATCACCGCGCCGACTGTGGCCATGAACGCGTAGTAGGGCCACAGCGTTTTCTGGCTGGCGGCAAGGATGATGGTCAGAACATCCTGGCTGCCGGGAAGCGGAATCGCCGAGTTATCCACCAGACCCAGCACGATCAGTCCGGGGCCGCCAATTTGGCGCGCCCAGACCATCAGCCGCCTCGTCCATTCCGACACCAGAAGCGAGATCAGGCCGTGATCCAAGTTTCCCCCGGGCGCAAAGGGCGTGCCGCGCGTGCGCGTCGGTTTCCACCGCGGCCCGATGAGTCCTCAGAAGTTGGACGATAATTCGCGAGTCTGGGCTACATGGGGGCTACATCGGGGGCTACATCGGGGCCACATGCGGGCTGCGTCCGGGGATACCGTTACTCTTTCCACCGCCAGGCGCGACCAAAGTTTGCGACTGCGGCGGCTTCCCGATTTACAATAGGCGGCCGTGAAAATTACGTACGGAATCACGTTGGACGAATTCCGCACGCTCCAACCGCCCTTGCACCGGCGCGACCGCATCCATTGCCGCGATGCCAGGGTACTGGAGGCCGATGGGGAATCGCTGACGCTGAGCTGCGATTGCGGCCTGGTGGCGAAGCCCTGGGCCGAACTGACCGGCTTTACCGAGACGCAGTCGTTTCTGATCCCGCTCACGCGCACGGACTCCTTCCCTATTCCCCGGTCCGCATTCGCCACGGAAGGGGATCTGACGGAATTTCGGCGCTTGATCCTGGAGAAATTGCATATCGATCGGCCGTTCAACGCCTGCCCCATCGAATTCGCGCATACGCGGGCGGACTTCTGGCGCGCCAAGCTGCTGCACGTGCGCAAAGGCGGAGGCTGGCGCCGGCTGGTGAAGCTGGGGATTCCGGCCGCCGCGTTTATTTACATCATCGCGGCGGCGGTGGTGGGAGCACGCTCAGGACAAGCGCCCACGTGGATCGCGCCCGTGGCGCTGGGCGGCTTCGCGTTCTTTCTGGCGCTCACGGTGCGGCCGCAGCAGCGTTACTACGGACCGCTCTGCATCTACTTCAGCGAGGAGGGATTCCACGTGGTGGACCCGGCTTCGCAAAGCCGGCGCCGCTGGAACGAGTTGGCCGGCTATCTGGAGAGCGGGCATATCTATCTTCTGTATTTGAATCCGCGCCTCTATCGCATCGTGCCCAAGCGCGCGCTGGGCAATCGAGCCGGCGAATTCGAAGGCCTGCTGCAAGCCGCGCTGCCAACCTTCGATTACCGCCGCCGTTACCCGGTGGCGGATACCGCGCGCATCTGAACCCTCAATTAACGGCCTCGCGAAGTGGATGCGGGCTCGGTTTCCGGGCTCGGTATTCCATCCAGATGAGCCAGATCACGATCAGGTCGAAAGCGCTGAGCACGATCAGCCCGGCGCTGCCGCCGAGCGTGAAGCGGTACAACTGATAGGCGATGAACGCACCGAAGACGGCGACGGCCACGGGATAAGCCCAGAATCTGTTTTTGAGCAACGCCACCACCACAAAAATTTTGACGACGCCGTGGGCGAGCAGGTAGAGCGCCAGGAAATGCTTGCCGGTAACCAAGTGGCCTAGAGCCAGGCGCAGATGGTGAGCGATCACGTCGTGACGATTTCTTGCGACTTCGTCCTGCGTAAGCAGTCCCACCCAGCGGAGAATCAGTCCGGGGCTGACCAGCCAAAGCGCGATCCCGCCGGCGATCTCGAGCACCCCGTCCAAGCCTTTTAGGATTACCCCCACGCGAAACAGGACTTCGCGCGCGCCCCCCGGCCGATTCCTATGTGCATGGCTCCGACCCGTATGCATTTCGCTCTAAGCTTACGATGTCGCGGGACGGGTTTGAGGCACTTTGCGAATGGCGGCGCCCGGCCGGCACCTGATCGGGGAATAGATCAGCGCCGGCCGCCTAAGGCCTCACTCCTGAACCAAATGTGCGGGACGCTTCCCGTGCTTCTCGTCTTCGATCTCTTCACGCAGCGCTTCCCTCTTCAGGCGCGCGGCGCAAAGAGCGCAGATCGGCCGCAAGGACGGTCTCCCGCACACCAGGCAGAGGGTTCTCAGCCTCTTTTTCTCTTCCATGTGCGCTCCTCTCAGCCAGTCGGAAATTGCGGCGATCGCGAGGTGGAAATCCTTTACGACGGAACCGCCGAGGTTTGCGGCTGCGGGCTCTTACCTTCTAATCATTCGATGCTGGCGGTAAAGGGTTCGTCGCCTCGCGCGCGAACGGCCCGCGCACGGCTCGCCACGGCGGCCAGCCCCAGTAGGGCGATTGCCGGGCGAAGGGTTAAGATAGGGCCGTTGCCGCGAGAAGGCGGCGCGTCTTAGGTCCGGCTGAACTACATTCCCACTCGCACACATGCGATAAGGAGGTCGCGCGATGGACTGGTCCCAGATCTTGCACATTCTCTTCCTGATCGGACGGATCATTGTCGGCGGATATTTCCTGATGGCGGGCTTAAACCATTTTGCCAACGTGAAGATGATGGCGGGCTACGCGAAAAGCAAGGGCACGCCGGGGGCGGAAGCCGCCGTCGTGGGCACGGGGATCCTGCTGGTGCTGGGGGGAGCGAGCTTTCTCTTGGGTTTTCACCCCACGATCGGCACGGCCCTTCTGATCCTCTTTTTGCTCGGCGTGACTTTCAAGATTCATAACTTCTGGACCATCTCCGATCCACAGGCGCGCATGAACGAACAGGTTCATTTCGGCAAGAACATCGCCATGATCGGCTTTTTGCTGATGACGCTGTTGATCAACCGGCCCTGGTACATGAGCCTGGCTCACTGAGCGCGGGCCGGCAGCGCTCGGCGTGCCGGCTAAATGATGCGGCTCCTGGTGGGGCTAATCTGGGCGGCTTGGGTTGTGGTCCTGGCGGATTGCGCGTATACGATCCTGCGGGCGTTGCGTTCGGGCCATCTTCGTTTACGCGGTGGACTCAGTCGGGACTAGCCGGGCTATTGGTCTCAGCTTATTCTCTTGATTCTATTTTTTGCGACCGGAGTGTTGACCACTGTGCGGCACCTGTCGAGGAGGTGATCTCACCCTCGACGGGCCGCGTCATTCCCCATGTCCAGAATCGAAGGCTTCTTTCGCGACAAGGTTATCCTGATCACCGGCGCTTCTTCGGGCATCGGCGAGGAGCTCGCCTGGCAATTGAGCCAGGCGGGCGCCAAGCTGACGCTCGCGGCTCGCCGCGCGGAGCTGCTGCAAGCGTTGGCGGAGAGAATTGCCGCGGCGCAAAAGCCGAGGCCTTTGGTGGTGGCCTGCGACGTAACGCGCGATGGCGACCTCGAGCAGGCCGTAGCCGAAACCGTGCGCCATTGGGGCAAGCTGGACGCGGCCATCGCCAACGCGGGCTTCGGCGTGGTTGGACCGCTGCGAAAGCTTTCGCTTGACGACTACCGCCGCCAGTTCGAGACCAACGTCTTCGGCGTGCTGCGCACCATCTATGCGGCGCTGCCCGAAATCGAGAAGACCCGCGGCAACATTGCCATCATGGGAAGCATAGCGGGCTGGGGGGCGACTCCCGGGGCTTCGCCGTACTCGATGAGCAAGTTCGCGCTGCGTGCCCTGGCCAACTCCATCACGCCGGAACTGCGGCTGCGCGGCGTGAAAGTTACGCTCATCAGCCCCGGATTCGTGGACAGCAATATCCGGCGCGTGGATAATCGGGGCAAATTTCATCCCGGAGCGAAGGAGTCCGTTCCGCCCTGGCTGGTGATGCGAACGGATAAGGCCGCGCGGCAGATGCTGCGGGCCATCGCCCAAGGCAAGCGCGAGGCGCTGATCACCGGGCACGGAAAGATGCTCGTCGCGCTGGAGCGATTCGCGCCGTGGATCGTGCGCGCGGCCGGCAGGAGGATCGCCGCGAAAGCCAATTCGTAGCACGAGGCTTGGCAGCCAGCCCGCGGCGCAGCGCGCGCGTCACTCTTTGTGGCGAAACCAGCCCAGGCCGGCGCGCACCTGAATCGTGTTGATGCCGGGATTCTCGGCGGTGAGGCCGGCGTCGGAGATGTGCAACCAGCGCAGCTCCAGGCTCCAATGCATTTTCCCGCGGCCGACGTTCACGCCAAACCCGGCCCCCGACGCGAAGTTGATGTTCGAAATGCCGTCGGGCACCTGCCTAGTGGTGAAGAGCGTGCCGCCGCTGAGATCGAAGTACGGCATGACGCGGCCCCGCGTGTCAAAAAGCCATTTGAGGGCGAAGGGATTGAAGCCCGCCCCGTAGGCCATGCTGTGAGGCTGAAAGATTAGATAGAAAGGCACCGCGTCGATGGCGTATTCGAACCGGCCGCGCAGGAAGCTGGGGCCGTGTGGGCTGGTGAGCACCCAGCCGTAGCGCACGCCGGCATTCCACGCGACGGTACCCTCCGTCCCGCCGTCCGCGGAGTGCCCCGCGCCGGACCATACCTGAAGTTCGGTGCTGTCCTGCTGCGGCTCTTGCGGGGCGCTAGACTGGGCGCGCAGACTCGCGGCGCATGCGCACAGGGCGCAAAGCACCGCGGCCGAACGCAAAAACGCAAGTACGCGGCAACAGCCCACTAGCCGATTCCTTCTCCCGAAAAACGCCACCCCGAAATAGGGCCACTCGAAACAGGTGCAAGAACTTAGCATCCTGCAGCCCGAAGCGCCAAATCATCCGCGGGTTGCGAATCTGATGCGTGGAAAAGCTTTCGGTTGCTAGAATTTGGCTGAGGGACGGGGAGAATCCACCGGCAATGGGGCGCGTGAGCGAAAAGATCACTACGTTTCTGCCCTGGGCGGAGATCGAACCGGAAGCGCAGAAGCAGATCCTGAATACGGCCGAGCTGCCCTTCATCTTCAAGTGGGTCGCGGTCATGCCCGATTGCCACTACGGCAAGGGCGCCACGGTGGGCACGGTGATCGCCACCAAGGGCGCCGTTGTTCCAGCAGCCGTGGGCGTGGATATCGGCTGCGGCATGATCGCGCTCGAGACGAGCCTCGGCCGCGGCGACCTCCAGGAGCTCCACCGCCTGCGCGAAGGCATCGAGCGGCGCATCCCCATGTCCGCTGGACGGAATAACTCCAGGATTGCGGAGACGGCCCAGCCGCGCATCGCCGAACTGAAGAAGATCGAGTCCGCGACCGGGGCGCGTTATAGCGATTTCGACAAAGATTGGGAAGCGGCGCTGGGCACGCTCGGCGGCGGCAATCACTTCGCCGAGGTTTGCGTCGACGAGAACGAGGCCGTCTGGCTCACGCTGCATTCCGGATCGCGCGGCGTGGGCAATCGCATCGGCAATCACTATATTCGCCGCGCCCAGGAGATTTGCCGCAAGCGCAATATCGCCCTGCCCGACCGCGACCTGGCTTACTTAAGCGAAGGCACCGAGGAGTTCGATCACTACCTGCGCGACCTGCATTGGGCGCAGCATTTTGCGCTGCTCAATCGCGAGGAGATGATGGACCGCATGCTCGGCGAGCTGAGCCGTCACGTCTATGGCGAGGCCGGCCACGAAGCCGAGCTCGAGCGCCAGCGCATCAACTGCCACCACAATTTCACGCAGGTGGAGCATCACTTCGGGCAGGACGTGTGGGTCACGCGCAAGGGCGCCATCGAGGCGCGCGCTGGCATGCGCGGCATGATTCCGGGATCGATGGGCACACGCAGCTACATCGTCACCGGCTTGGGCAATGCGCAGTCGTTCGACTCCGCGCCGCATGGCGCCGGGCGCAGAATGTCCCGCACCAAGGCGCGCGCCGCCTTCGGCATGAAGGATCTGGAGGCGGCCATGGCCGGAATCGAGTACCGCCGGTCCAAGGTGCTGCTGGACGAAATCCCCGGCGCGTACAAGGACATCGATCACGTCATGGAGAACGCGCGGGACCTGGTGCGCATCGACCACACCCTGCGCCAAATCATCAACTGCAAGGGCGACTAAGCCCGCCTAAAGGCGGCGCGCACCGGTAGTGGTGCCATCTGCCCAAGTGGCGAGTTAGGAGAGCCAGTAACCGACTACGGCACCAATCCAACCAGCAGCTAGCTTCTTTGTGCTTTCGTCCATTGGGGTGGGGAAAATCCGAGCCGGAGAAACAAGAACTAAGAATCCAGCGGCAAAGAGCATCAAACTAACAACCACCTGCATCCACACACGTACTTTTTGTTGATGGGTCGGAAGCGCCACGGTGCCGTGTTCGCCCGTGCTCGTCTTGACGACCTTCTCAGCCAATTAAAGTTAGCTCCGCAGTATTTTTATCGTCCGGCTAATCCTATGGCCGAAATAGGGAGCAATTGTGTCCCCGATATTAAGTTGTCGCCTGATCTCAGCTTGGAACTTATCAACGCAGTACATTGCGAGCATGCCGAGAATAGCAGCCAGAATTGCAGTCGTTCTGTTAACATCCGCAGCGACCTTGGTAAGAGGCCACAAGCGAGCCAGCAGTGGAGCTGCAAAAGTGCCGATCACAAATCCAATGAGCATAATCTCAATCAGGCCGCCGATGCTTCTTGAAACGCGGTTCGTCTCTACGGGCTGCTCTTCCTCAAATGCGATATCAGGGTGCTCGTAGGGATCAACGGGCGAAGAAGACAATACATGGGCGGCATGGCGAACCCTATTAAACATGTGCTTGCCTCCCAGCGAGATTATACCAGATGGCGCTATCCCTAGACCAAGTCCTTAGGTTCCTATACCTTGTCGATAACTCCGGCTGCCATTGCAATTGCCACAACATACTAATGAATGCGGCAGAAATTATACCAAGCGAAGTCTAAAGACAAGCGCCTTCGCGCTCGACCGTTGGCACGACTACACGAGGAGAAAGAGGCAGCAGAAAGGACGATGACATGGCACTGACGACCGATTTCAGAGAGACGGTTCAGGCTCGAGCCAAGCGGGATCCTCGCCTTCGAGAGGGTCTGCTCGGGGAGGCCATCGAAGGCCTTCTTTCGGGCGAGGTTGGGCTAGGCAAGGAGTTGTCGCGCGATTACATCAATGCCACGGTGGGGTTTCCTAAGCTTGCCGCGCGCACCGGAATTCACGTCAAAACGCTTCACCGGATGTTCGGCCCCAAAGGAAATCCGACGGCCCGCAATCTATTTGAAATCGTCGCCTATTTGCAACGGGCCGAGGGCGTGCGCTCCGAGGTTCGCCTCACACGCACCGATTCGCACGGCAAGCGAGAACGATCATTCGCGAATGCGAAGCGGTCCGCAGGGGCATCGCAATAAGGAAAAGCGGCCCTACAGAAATCACCTTAGAACCAGCCGTATAGCCAAAAGGACCAGCCGCGTGGTACGGCTGCTCTATCGACCCCGCTGAGGCGCCCTCCTACACTTCGTTCATTGGCGATGCATGGACTCCTCCGATGCCCCCCAGCCTTTGTTCCGTGCTCGCCGAAAATTCGCGTCCAGGAGGGTCCCAATGCCCGAGCTTGATTTTGTGATCTCCGCAAAGCACGCGCCGGACGCAGCCTCCGAGCAGCAGCACGGTGCGCCCGCTGGCCGTCCCGCCAGCCGCCCCGAACGCCGTCCCGACAGCCGGCCCGAGCGCCGCGGAGAGCGACGCCTCCCAGGGCCGCGCCAGGTGTGGATCCAGGGCACCGACGCCAACGGCGACAACGTCGAGGAAGTGCAAGTGATGCGGAACTATAGCCGGGGCGGATTCTACTTCGTCACCAACATGCACTGCTACCGCGTGGGCATGCAGTTGAACGTAATCCCGTCGTTCGGTTCGCTGAATATCGAATATGTCGCGGAGGTCGTGCGCGTGGAACCCAAGCCCAAGATGGCCTACGGCGTCGGCGTGAAGCTGATGCACGTCCACAACCCGATTCCTCGCCCCAACCAAGCCTAGCGCTCCCGTAGCGGCCCGTAGGACCCCGTAGAACAAAGTCGCGCCCGATTTCCGGACGCGACTTTGGCTTTACGCCGCTCTACCCGCGGATTCCCTACCCCGCTCATCGCCGCCGCTTCGCTACGGCGCTTCCGGCTCAGCCGCCTTCTCGCCGAAGACGTAGCGATTGCCGTTGGGGAAATTGGCGGCCAGAAAACAGACCCACTTGTCTCCCGCAAAGTCTGGAAAAGCCACGGTCGCGTCTTCGTATTCGTACTGGGCGCTGGTGAGGTTCACGGCCACGTCGAGGTATTCGCCATCGACCAGCGCGGAGATCAGCACCTGCGAGGTGTGCGGCAGCACCTTGGTCACAAACGCGGAGTTCACCGAACGCAAGCCCGGCGGCCGCTTCATCACCAACTGCAGCGGCGAGCGCTCTTCGCGCCACTTGTCGAAGATCAGGTAAGCGTCGTCAGATGAGATCCGGCTCATAGGCCCCGGGCTTTATTTTCTCCGCGGCGACATCGTTTGTCGACGCCGGCGCCGTTGGTACGAGCGACGACTGCTTGAAGTAACGGCCCGGCGGGTACATCCCGGCGCGGATTAGTTCGTCGCCCACGCGCCGGCGAATCTCCTCGGCCCAATCCGACCAGGTGCGCTCGGAGATCCCCAGGACGCGCCGCGCGGCGTGGTATTCCGCGCCGCCCAGGTAGTACATGCGGAAAAGAATCAGGCGCGAGGCCCGCGGGAATTGTGGCGCCCTGGGAAGATGCTGATCCGCCCTGCCCCGCACATCTGGGATTGTCGAGCGCCGGAACGTCCCGCCACTGCGGGTGCTTGCGGCGTTTGAGGAAGTCTCAGAAAGGGCGCGTTCGCCGGCGCGGGCGAAATCGGCAACGTACTCCACGAGGCGCGGGCGCAGGTCCGGCCGCCACAAAAACTTCGAGGGAGAGAGCAGCTGCGTGGTGGCCACGCGCGAATCGACCAGTTCTCGCGCGGCCCGATAGATTTCGTGACAGATGAGGAAGGCGTCGTTGCAGGCGGCGCGCGCCCTCATCGAGCGCCCTCACTGCAAGCGGCGGTGCTTGGCACCGCTGCGCAAGGCGTGCCGCCTGGCGCAACGCCATTAGGCGCGCCGTTGAGCCGATCGCCGGAAGGCGCGCTAACAGGAACCGCCGGTTGCGCTGGCCCCGACAGCGGCGCCTGCATCTCGTCCTGAGCTAGCCCGGCGACCATATCGCCGAGCGCGACGCTCGCGAGGAGGCACGCCGCTTCCCACATGGCGTCGTCCCGGCGCACGGCGAGAAAGCGTTCAGTCTGCAAGTGCAATCGCAAGCGCCCCAGCAATCCGCCGGCGCGCGTGGCGCCAAAGGCGCAGCGCATCGGCGGCTTCTCGGGAACTCGCACCGCCGCCTCGTTCGCCGCTTGGTTCGCCGCCTCGTTCGCCATTTGATTCGCCGCAGCAGTGCCGCCGCCCGTACCGGCACTCGTACCGGCGCCCGGTTTGTGAATGGGCAGCCTCGGCCGCGGCGCCACGGCGGCACGCACTCGCCGCGCGCGCCTGCTGCGATCCGCTCCGCACTGTGCCTGTTGCTTGTTCCTTGGCCGGCGTATTTCCATACACACCTCTCCTTCCGGAGCGGACACACCGCTCCCGTGGGCCTTTTCAGGTTTTCAGTGGGCTAAGAGGAGTCTTGGTCGCGAATCGTCAGGACTTCAGGGATGCCGGAGAGGCGCGCGGCTGCGCCATGCACGCGACCCGCTGCGGCGCGGAGCCCGGAGCTTCGCCGGACGATGGCTGGTGCGTGAACGGCTGCGGCGGCGAAGCTTGCGGCGGCGATTCCCGTTCCGCCGTGCTGGCCGCGCCGGCTTGCGCGTCGATTTGGGAGTCGATTTGGGCGTGGGGCACGCCAAGAGCCAGGCGCGCCTCGCGAGCGCGAATGCGCTCGAGCGCCGCCGGGTTCACGCGCACGCCGCAATCGGCGGGACGCGGGCCGGTGCCCGCGTAGAGATCGGCAAGCGCATGCTTTTCGCCGCGCGATCTTGTCGTCGTCCGCTGGCTCATCGGCTGGCTCAACTGCTGGCTCAACTGCTGCGTTGGCGCGTATTCGCCGTGGAGCACCTTGCGCGCGTTGGCGGCATCGGCGATCAGCCAATCGAAGCTGGCTCGCCACCCGCGCTCGCCCGCACCCGCCAGGAACGGCGTCTTCGCCGCACGCCGCACCGCCGCGCGAAAATCGTCCGCCGTGAACCCGGCCGAGAGCCACTGCGCGCATTTGACGCGGCGCTCCGCGGTCAGGATGTGTGCCGGCGGCAAGGCCCCGCGCTCGGCTTCGTAAATCGCCAGCAACTCCTCCGGCGCAGTCTCCGAGGGAGAAGCTTGCGGCGCCGGGTTGCCGCGTTCTGGCAACGTGCCTTGTCCTTTGGTGTGCTGGGGCAGAGACACCTCTTTTTCCAAATCCAAATTCAAATCCAAATCCCAATCCTGTGCTTGAGTCTCCTCAACCTTCGCCTTGAGCCCGCTCGCTGGAGCATCTTGCGAACTCGTGCACCCGATAGGCGCGCCGCCCATCACATCGCGCGCAGCGGGCGCAGCCGGCGCAACCGTGCGCAGTGGCGCGGCCTCGCGTGCGTTCGCACCCAAGACGAGGCCTTCCCTGCTGCCGCCAAATCCGGCGCTATAAGCCGCCAGAGCCTGGCGCGGCACCGGCGGCGCGAGCTTTTCCAGACGCATGCGCCACGAGGGCGGCGGCAGTCTCCCCGGCACATCGCTGCCGGTCCAGTGCCCGTAACGCTTTCCATTCTCCTCCCAGGTAAAGAGCAGCCCGCGGGCGATGAACTCGTCGAAGATTTCGCCGAGTCGTTCCAGCGTGAGATTTTTGCGAATCGCCGCCACGCGTCCCCAGATCACGCGCAGGTTCCCCATTTCGAAGCTGCCGCTCGCGTCGGCCAGGCCGTAGAGCCAGGCGTATTCGCACTGCGCCCATTCCGCGCAGGAGGCCAGTTTGTCGCTGGCCCACAGAGCGTCGAAATCGATCACGCGTCGTGGCATGGCCTTCTCCCCCGTTTCATTTCGCTCGCCTGTCTCGCGCCTCCCGATTTCCAGTACGCCGGCCTACCTCGGCCGCAGCACGCGATACTCCCAAACGATCGGCGCCCGTTCCTCATCGCGGCTTCTGCGGCGCGTCGCTACACCACGCAAATGCGATTGCCTCCTGCGGCGCTTCTGGACGCGGTATCCCCCGTACTCCTTTTTGCGCAAATGCCGCAACTGCGCCGAAATCGAAGCCTCGCCAAACTCCGTCGCCTTGGCGATTTCGCTCAGCGTAAGCCAGGCTCCGCGAACGAGAGCGCGCCTCATCAGCTTGCGGATCGCCGCGAGTTGGCTCTCGTATCGACGACGATCCTCGCGGCGACGAGCCCTTGCGCTTATCCCACGAACCGCTCCCCCACGAGCCGCTGCCCCGAGCACTCCGCCGTTTGCCACTCGAATTTTGCAACGCATCATCTACCGCTCCCTTCTCCGCCGTTCGTGCGCTTGGCCTCGTCTCTTCCTTCGAATCCCGCCATCAACCAGATTGCGGTGTGCATCTCCGCAGCAACCGCCGCGTCTCCCGGAACCATTCGTTGAGCTTGGCTTTGCAGACGCCCGCGAACGAGCGCGAGATCCCCAGAGAATGCGCGGGACACCCCCGAGTTTTCTCACTGCCTTGGCGCGTCTGATAATATTTGGCACTCGCCCCGCTCGAATGCTTGCTCGCCGCATGGGGCGGCAGGGCGGCTGACATCTTCCCTAATCGATCGTTGGATCGACCCTGGCCCTGCCAATTCGCCGAAATCACCCGAATTTCGAGGATATGCGTGCTGGTCACCAGGATTTCGCAAATCTCCGAGGCGTCTTCCGGTACCTCCAAGCCCGCCGTCCCGCCGCCCATGCCCTGGGCCAAATCCGTCTCGCCCAGGGTCTCCCTGGTTTCGCGGAAACTCCCAGAAGTGGCGCCGTCTCCCGGGCCGACGATCGGATCTTCGGGATCGTCAGAGTCAAAACCGCCCGCGTAATCGCCCGCACATCCGCTGCACATTGGCTCGCTGGGCTCCTTCACCCCTCGGGTTTTCCACAGGGCGTCGGGTGATTTACTTAGTACTAGCTGACTCGGGAGTAGGAAATGTGTTAATACTCCCGCCATAAAAACGGACTAGGAACAGTTCTAGGAGATCGACCATGGCCACTCGTCGCGTCACCCCGCCTTGGGATTTCTTGCAGGAGGCCTCGAACCCCTCTCTTGAAAGCTTCGAACTCTCTCGCCTGAATCATGCCGCCAACTTGCGCAAAGAGATTGCGGCACTGCTCGAACAATGGATCGAGGAAGCGGCCGAGGCCCTCTTGGCGCGCTGGCTGCGCGAGCACCACAAATTGCCGCAGGAGCCGAACCAGCGAATCGAGGTTCTTCCGGAAATACGCAGTGCCGCGGTTACAGGACCTCCAGCGGAGCCCATGTCCGTGCGCCCACGCCAGCCCGAGCGTCGCATTCGCACTGCGCGCCGCCCTTCGGCTGCGGATTGAAGCGCCCGCCGCCATTCGAAGCTCTGCCATTTGAAGCGCCGCCATTTGAAATGCCGTAGGATTGTCGCCCAAAGTAGTTACGCTCCCCATTCCATCGCGTTCCGTACGGCTTTGTCATAGCTCCATCGCTCCGGCTGTGCATCGTGAACCCACGCTCGCCAGCGACTCTTTCGCGGCCCCACGTTCAGCGAATCGCCGCACCAGGCCCCACCCCGCCGCGCGTTGTCATAAATCCCTCTGCGCTTTTCGGCGCCTCCGCTGTCATCCCCGGACTCAGCCGCAGCGAAGGAAGGATTCTCTCCACATTGGAGGCCGCGCCAGTTAAGCCATAAGTTGATAGGTCGTCCCTGACCATCAATTCCATTTTTCGATTCGAGCCCAGGGCTCCTGCTTTGCTCTGCTCCTCCGTTCTTCTTCCGCTCTTCCTCTGCCACCGCTCCCATTTTTCGCCTTGTTCCGAGCTTCCGTCTGCTTTCTGCGCTCCGCCTCGACACTTTTCCGCATGCTTCTGTGCTTCTGTATCCCTTTGTTCTCTCCGCTTGTTTATGCTCCTTCTCACCTCTACCATCCGTCGTACCTGCCTCTAGCCCTTACTTCCGCCTTTACCGTCCTGGGTGGCCTCCTGTCTTCACCTGCTGTTTGGTTTTCCTTCTTTTCCTTCTTTTCCTTCTTTTCCTTCTTTTCCTTCTTTTCCTTCTTTTCCTTCTTTTCCTTCTTTTCCTTCTTTTCCTTCTTTTCCTTCTTTTCCTTCTTTTCCTTCTTATTTGCCTCTATATTTTGGGTTCACTCTTAAGTTTTGCTTTTGCTTCTGATTAGTACTTTGCCAGCCTGTCCTTCGTGCTTTATGCGGCCGCTTTCACTTTCAGGCGTTCTTCGCGCTTACGTTTAGACTTCCTCCTGGCTTCTCCCCCTGAGCCTTCGGCAAGCTTCGCCTCCCCCTCCAACTGCTCAACTCTCCACGCGCTCGCGTAATTCCGCACCAATTCCCCGACGTGTAACTTCCGACTCTTTCCTGCGAAGCGCCCGTTACTTCCGAATTGGAGCGTCACAACGCTCATTCCACATTTTTCCTATTGCCCGTCCGTAGAACTCTGCTCATCGATATGTCCCGCCACCGTCCTATATATTATCAGCGAGATTACGGGGATGGGGAGGCGCGCGATCCGCAACGGCACCGCAGTCCGGCAGGCGGCGCGATCCGGCGGAGGGCGCAATCCGAAACAGGCATTACTTTGCGGCAGCGGGAAATGAATCGGTTTGCAAACTGACCCAGTACCGGCCGGGGCTCATTCGAACGTCAATCGCTTCGCTGAAGTCGCGAAGTGGCGAGGGCAAGCCGCCAACAGCGGCGCGAGCCGGCAGGGAGGCGCAGGAAACGCAATGCGCGATGTGTACACCCCGGCGCCGGGGGGGCGCTCTACAGCGAGGGAGCGAGAAGCCGCGGGCGCTTTTCGACGGGGGGCTTGGGAGCTCCGGCTTCGAGAAGCTGATCCTTGCGGAAGATCATGGAGTTGATGTCGTAGGTGGCGAGCTCGAATCCGTGGCCATGGGTAATCGCGTCGGTGGGGCAGGCTTCCACGCAATAGCCGCAAAAGATGCAGCGGGAGTAGTCGATATTGTAGACGCTGGCGAAGCGCTCGGCGCCCGAGATGCGCTTGGTCGCGGTATTTTCCTCAGCTTCGATATAGATGCAGTGGGCGGGGCAAGCCGCTGAGCAGAGGAAGCAAGCGACGCACTTCTCCAGTCCGTTTTCGTCGCGCTGCAGAACATGGATACCGCGGTAGCGGGCCTGGAAATGCACGGGCTCGTCGGGGTAGTTCTCCGTGGTCGTCTTTCGCCAAAGGTTGCGAAAGGTAACGCTGAAGCCTTTCGCCAGGGCTGTGATGGTGCCGCCAACCTCTTCCAGGTAAGAAGCCATGGTCTCCCGTAATCCCCGAGTATCAGTTCTTCAAATCCAGTGTACCAAAGTGTGGATCGCCAACTTACTCAAGAAATGAAACCGTGACGCGCCCCTACATCAACTGGCTGGGCCACCGGTATCGGAGCGCCGATGAGCGCGGCGATGATTTGCTTACCGTGAAAACGGCCATTCTCGATAAAAATTTCGCTGGTGTGCTTTCCGCCGATAATTACGCCCGCGAGGTACAAACCGGGGACGTTGCTCTCGTGGGTGCGCGGGTCGAGAGCGGGCTTGTTCGTTTCCGGATCGAGATTCACGCCAAGCTGGCGCAGGAAATCGAAGTCGGGATGATAGCCGGTGAGGACAAAGACCTGCGCGGCAGGGACCTTTCTATGCGCCACAAGCGGCATAGTTGCCGCTGAGCCACTGTCGCCGGAGGACGCTACGTGCACAAATCCAGGCTCGATGCGCACGACATGAGTGTTGAACAGCGCGGTGACCTGACCGGCCTTGATGCGATTTTCGATGTCCGGCCGCACCCAATACTTTATGGTGGAACCCAGTTCGGCACGGCGATGGACCAAGGTAACGCGAGCGCCGGCGCGATAGAGATCGAGCGCCGCTTCGGCCGCGGAGTTCTTTCCGCCAACCACCGCGACATCCTCACGCCAAAAGGGGTGAGGCTCGGTGTAATAGTGCGAGACGTGCGGGAGGTCTTCGCCGGGAACGCCGAGACGGTTGGGCAGATCGTAATAGCCGGTGGCAACGATGAGTTTGCGGGAGGAGTAGACATTCGCTTGGGGCGGAGGTTCATCGAGAATGTCACTGCCGCCCGGGAATGCCCTGAGCGGATCGTCGGTCCGCGTATGCACGCGGAAGTCGCCGTCAGAGCCTTCGACGCGGGTGACCAATTCGCCCAGGTGCAAGTCGAGCTCGTAGTGCTCGACGCACTTGCGGTAATACTTCAGCGCTTCCGCGCGAGTGGGCTTTTCGGCGGCGCAGACGAAGGGCAGATCGCCGATTTCCAGCAGCTCCGGCGTGGTGAAGAAAACCATGTTCACGGGATAGTGGTACAGCGAATTGCACAGCACGCCTTTATCGATGACCAGCGGGCGCAGCCCCGCGCGTTTGACTTCGATGGCGCAGGCGAGGCCGGTAGGGCCGGCGCCAATGCAGATGACGTCGTAAGGGGTCATGGAGCTAGTGTGCCCACCCGCGCGAGGGATTGCAAATCGCCAAAGCCTCACCCACAAAGGCGAACAGCAGATCCCTCACCGCCATCCGCAAAGAACGCGACTGGGTTCGGGATGACAGTATGCGGCGGGTGCGGACCGCCGCAATTGATTTCACGCAGAGACTCTCGCTGCGACTCATTGTTACTGGCCTCCGGCGGAAGCGACGGCGAGGCGGGCGCGGAGTGCGCGGCTCATCCGCAGCACATCTTTGGGCCAGGCCTGGAGCTGCTCGAGCCTGGAGAGCGCGTCGGCGATTTCGCGACCTTCGGCGGCACTGATCTCGAGGGAGACAGCGCCATCGGCCGCGGCCGCTTCGGTTTCAGTCCCGGGTGTCGCGATTCCCTCTTCTTCTGTTCTCCCGCTGCGCCCCTCGCTGGGAGGCTCTGCCGGCGACGGAGCGGCGGCAGCGGCGGAGTCTGATCCCGCGGTCGTTCCAACACTGGGCGCCTCTGCCGGCGGCGGGCCCTGCATGGCCGCGCCGAGCTTCAAGAGCAGGCGATCGGAGTCGCGGGGCGATTTCGAGGCGGCAATGGCCTCGAAGTCGATGCTGAAACCGTCAGCATCCTGGCGCAGCATGGCCGGGCGCGTGGCGCGCACGAGGCTCACAAGAGCCAGGAGCAGTTCGTCGTTGGTGAACGTCATGGCACCCATTTTAGCCCGAGTTGGATGCTTACCGATTCCTGGGATTATTTCCCTCCTCAGATTCCGCGACTTCGTTCTCGTTATGGAGCCCCGCCCCCGGTATTTTTCTGTAAGTGCAACAACTTCTTCTTCCGGCACACGCCCTGGCTCATCGCCAGCGCGTGCAACTGGTTCCTCACCGAAGTCCGAAAGCAAACCAGCTTGTGCCGGTGCCGCAACAGTTGCCGCGTGTCCCGCTCCGCCAAGGACGGAATCCAAATGCACGGGAACCGCTTCTGCAGCAGCAAATCAAGCAGGTGCGCGGCGTCGCGCCTGTCCGTCTTCTGTTTCCGCACCACGCCCGCCCGAATCTCGCTCGCGTGGCCGACCCAGAGTTCATGCCCGAATTCGGCCAGCAGGCGCTCGAACCACTGCGCATGGCCCGTCGCCTCTATGCCCACCCGCGCTGGCTTTGGCAGGCTAGCGTAAAACGCTCGGGCCTCTCCGTTTTCGTGCTCCAGCCTCCGCTCGGTCAGCTCCCCGGTGGCCTCGTCCAGCATGGCGATCTGCTGATAGCGCGTGTGAAAATCGCATCCTATAATTCTCATCGCTCGGCTCCTTTCCTCCGAGCCTTGGTCGTCTAATCGCTACCAACTCTACTCGCCCGGAAGGAGCCGACGCAGTTATAGGATCACCAAAAGCTAAACCACATCCTAAAGTCGTCGGCCGCGGTGAGCGAAGGATGGGCACCCGCAGAAAAATCTAAAACGCAGGAGGAGAGGAGCTGTGACAGGGGTCACAGCGAAGACGGGGCGTGAGGAGCAATGTGGGCGGAGCCGTGACTCGGAATAAGAAAGGCTAAAAGCAGATCCCCACCCCCATCCGCAAAAAGCGCGGCTACCACCCCAACACACGCAAGACCGGCGTGTGTCGGGGGCCCCGGGTGGGTTCGGGATGACAGCGCGGGGAGAAAACTTATGAATCCACATCAGGGAAAGAGGCGGGGGATGCTGGCGGTGATGGCGGTGGTGCAGATGGCGCTCTTCGCCAGCGGATGTAAAGACAAACCGAATGCGTTCGCGCCATCGGACGACGAGCCTGCTTCCAATGCGGCGCGAAGGCCGGTGGATCTGAAGACGGCGGGTTCGGTGACGGGCGTGATTAAGTTCGAGGGCGTACCGCGCAGGCCGCGGAACATCAACATGGCCTCGGTGCCCAACTGCGCCAAGATGCATTCCTCGCCTGCAAAGACGCAGGACGTGGTGCCCGGAGAGAACGGCACATTGCAAAACGTGGTGGTCTATCTGCGGGGCGACTTCGCGGAGTACTCGTTTGAAATTCCGCAGCCGGCGACGCTGGACCAAAATGGCTGCATGTATGTGCCGCACGTGGTTGCGTTGATGAAGGGACAGCATCTGCGGGTGACCAACTCGGACGAGACGACGCACAACGTCAACGCCGCTCCCAAGATTAATAGCGGGTGGAACCAGTCGCAGTCCACGGGAAGCGCGGTGGCGGATGAAGTGTTCGGGCACGCGGAGATCGGTATTCCGGTGAAGTGCAACATACATCCGTGGATGAAGTCCTACATCGCGGTTTTCGCGAATCCGTACTTTCAGGTGACGGGCGAGGATGGGTCGTTCAAGATCGAGAATGTGCCGCCCGGCACTTACAAGCTGACGGCGTGGCACGAGGTGTACGGGGCCAAGGAGCAGGACGTTACGGTAAGCGCCAACCAGCAGCAGATCGCCGAGATCACATTTTCGGACCGGGATCGTCCGTAGCTAATCGATTTTGCCGGTGCGGAGCATGACGCGGGTCCATTTGTGCCCCACCGGGCAGCGGTATTCCCGGATCCATGCGGCGGAGGAGGCGGGCGCCTTAGACGCTTTCCGCTTTCGTTCGCGATATTTTACGGACACGGCCGCGATGCCGCACTTGGGACACTTCTCTTCGTCCATGGCTTCAGTCCTTCGGCTGGGGGAAAAGACTGAAACTGCTTAGCCGTTAATGATGAGATGAGCGGACTGGCAAGAAAGGTGGCAAGGGGCGCTTTTGCGGCCGCAAGTGTCTGGCGCGGAATGTCCTGGCTTGTCCTCGCTTTTCCTGGCTTCTCTGTTCCAGCGTCAAACAGTGGTGGCGAAGGATGAGGCCAGATGAAGCTGCCGCAGCATGGAGCGCTTTTTTTCCTGGTGCGCTTGCATGCGCTTGAGGATGTCGGCCAGCACGCTGACCGTTGTGACTGCGTATGGCCCTTTGTTTAGCATGACGCACTCGGCGCGTTCCCCCATAGCGGCGTCGGTGATTTCCGAGCGCGAGGGCATGCCTTTTTTCGCCAGCGTTTCGAGCACTTGAGTCGCCCAAATCACCGGAACGTGGGCCGCTTCGCAAATCCAGAGGATCTCCTCCTGCACCTCCGCTAGACGCTGATAGCCGCACTCCACCGCGAGATCGCCGCGGGCGATCATCACCCCGAACGAGCGCATGCGCATGGCCGCGAGAATGAGTTTGGGCAGATTGTCGAAGCCCTTACGAGTCTCAATTTTGAGAATCAGGCCCAGATGCTGGCCGCCCAGCTTTTCCAGGCGCTCGAGAAGCTGGTAAACATCAGTCTCCGTGCGCACGAACGAATAACCCACAAGATCGGCGTGCGGGACGATGAACTTCAGCGCCTCCAGGTCGTCGGCGGTGAGCGCCGGGATATCGATGCGCGTCTCCGGCAGATTGATGCCTTTTTCGGCCGCAAGCTTTTCGCCTTCCGGACGGGCCTGCGTAATTTCCACGGATACGGAATCCGAGTCTACCGAGCGGATGACGCCGCCAATTTTCCCGTCGTCAAACCAGATCGGCTCGCCAACCTTGGCGTGATCGAGTATTTGCGGCAGCGAAACGCTGATCTGGGCCGGCGCGATAAGCTCTCCGCTCTTGCGATACGTGGCAGGCCTTCCCAGCATGTTCTCACGGCGCAGGATGAGCATATCGCCAGGCTTCAGAAGCAGCGTCTGCGGAAGCGCGGGAAGTTCGCCGATGCGAGTCTGCGCGCCCTTCGCAGCACCCGATTTTGTGGATTTTGTCGCGCCGATCATGCGCACTTCGAGACCCGGCATGAAATAAATCGTCTGCGTGGACTCGGCCCAGCAACTTCTGCCCACAACCTTGGCAATCCGCAGCGTGCGTTGCGCTTTGCGGGCATCGCGAAGCCGGATTTTGTCGCCGGGCCGCAGCTTCTCGAGAAAGCCGGCGGCAAGCGGAACGCACGCCGTGGCCGAGCGGGGAGCCGGCTCGGGTTTGTCCGCTGGAGTGAGCCAGATGCGAGCGGGAGTCACCACGCGACCATAGACGTCTCGCTTCGGCCGGCATTTGATCACCGACGGCCCAGGCTCGATCGCGCCGGTACGCAGCTTGGGGCCGCCGACATCCATCAGGATTTGGCAGTGGCGGCCGGTCTCTTCCCGCGCCTTCTGTAGATTCTGGATCATCCCCAGCCATACTTTCGGATTGTCGTGGGCGCAATTGATGCGCATGCAGTCCATGCCGTTCCGGACCAGATCGCGCACCAGCTCATAATCCGTGGCCGCGTCGGAGGCCATCGTAACCATGATGCGCACTTTTCTCCCGTGCGGCGCGGGACCCAGGAGGGAGTCGGTATTGCCTTCCAGCAACTCGATCCCCTCGCCCATCCCGAGAGCGGGCTCCTCGGGGGATGGCAATGAGCCGTCGCTACCCAGCAAAGCATTCAGTACGTGGTGCACGGTCTGCACCGCGGTCAGGACGTGACTTTCCGTGCGCCCTAGAGACGAAAGACCGAGCAGGGCAAGCTGCGATTGCAACTGACGGATATCGTGCCGGCGCAGCGCAAGATAATGGGCGAGATTGCGCGCACTGCGGCGATGCGCGTCATGCACGGCCAGAGCGCCTTTGAGCACGGAAGCCTCGGACGCGAGCATATCCGAGTAAAGCGAGGCCAATTCCGCGGAGAGCCCTTCCAGCAGAGACTTGCCTTCGAGCAAAGACTTATCTGAGATTTGCATTGAGTGCGAACACCGGTACCCGAATGCAAGATACGGGAACGCGGACCAGGGGTTTGATTCTGCGCTTTGTATGTTACACCCAGATGAAACAGGGCTCAGTAATTGAGCGGCATCAGCGCAGTTCTTTGGGCGTGCCCATAAAGATCAAGTCGGCGATCCAGGCGGCGATCACGCCGCCGGCGAGCGGGCCGATCCAGTAGACGGCGTGATTGCTCCAGTGATTGGCGGCCAGAGCGGGGCCGAGCGCGCGGGCCGGATTCATGGCGCCGCCGGTGAAGGGCTCTCCGAGAAACGACGCCACCGTAATGATCAGGCCGCCAGCAAATCCCGCGACCGGGCGCGGGATGCCGTATTCGTCGAGGCCGATGGCAAACATCACGAAGATCAGGAAAAACGTGGTGACGCCTTCGATCAGCATTCCGGGAAGGCGCGTGACGCCGCTGGCGAGTTCAGGCGTGCCCAGGGCGACGGCGCGCCAGGTGTCTTCGGGGACAACGTAGCGCAAGAGGTAGGCGGCGAGAATCGCTCCGCCGAGTTGCGCGGCCCAGTAGAGGAGCGTGTCGAAGGTGCCCAGGCGGTGCGTGACCCAGTAGGCGATGGTGACGGCGGGATTGATGTGCCCGCCGGAGACGCGTCCGACAGCCGTGACCATGGCGCCGAAGGTGAGTCCATAAGCCAGGGAGATGCCCAGGAGACCGAGGCCGGTTTCGTTGGTGTTGCGAAGGAACTGATCGGCGCAGATGGCTCCGCAACTGAAGAGCACCAGCGCGAAGGTGCCGAAGAATTCGGCGAAAAGCTTCTGAATCCGGCTGTAGCCCAGCCCCGGCGGGGGGATGTATACGGACGGGTCGGGGCGTGCCGAGAACGTCTTCATAGAGAAGCGCTTGGTCGGGACTTGCGGACGCGATTCTATAACGTTTGTGGTCATTTGTGTTGGCCACGCGGGCTCTGGAGGAATCCGCGCGGGCTTATGGTGCTAGCCGCACGGGCTGCGGGAGCCCGTCGCCCCATCTGGCACGACAAATGGCTGACGGGGTACCCCCCACCTTTTTTTGCAAGCATATGATTGCAGGTGGGTTATTTTTTCCTTTTTGCAGGGATGTCATTCTAAATGGCTTAGATAAACGGCCCATCGAGATCGTATCGTGCACATTATAAAAGGGTTCCTTCGGCTCACGAGGTTCGCTCAGGACGAAAGGTCCTGGCGGGATGGTCGTTTTGCGCAAGAGTATCATTCCATGGGGCTTAACTTTAAGCATCGCACAAGAGTATGATTCCAAGACGTTTACGCAATTGGATGGCGTGCAGGGCGAGGGCGGGGTGGTCCTGCAATCCTTCTGAAGTATCAGATTGCGGATCGGCGAAGTAGGGTCAGGGTACGTTTTCGCGGCGACAGCAGAGCCAGGAGCGACTGTGCCAACCTGTTGGGATGGAACTGCCCCGGCGCTCCGGATGTCGGCAGTTAGCTTTGCAATTGGCAAGGATGCTGGGCGCTCGCGGGCTGCCGCCCGTTTGGGCGGCTTCATTTCGCGAGCTATATATCTATTTTACCGCGCGGGTCAAACTTTGCCGCTTCTGAGGTTGTGAAGCCCCACGTTTCAAACCACGAAACGTGGGGCACCCTCGCGTCTCACCGGCGCGCACCGGAGTCGCCACTCGCCGCGTGAAGCTTGGCCCACCCGCCAGTCTAGGGCAAATAAAAGCTTTGATTGCGGTGGCCATTAAAGGTCTGCATTCGCAAGTAGCCCTTATGACGCATCTGCCGATCAAACTCGAAATACCGCTCTGCGATCTTAGCCTCGTGCCCGAAGAGTCTTTCTCCGGCTGAAGTCTCGAATGTAAACAATCCGCCACTGGTTCCTGCAAGCCGGACGTATGCCTGAATCCGATCGTGAGTTCCTTTCATCTCGTACCACGCATACGCAACGGGGCCTTGCTGTGGCTCGTCACTGCCGCGATTCGTTGCGATGGCAAGCGAGGCGGTTGTGTACTCACCCTCTTGCTCAAGTATCGGGCTCACGGCGTTATCGATTATGTCGGCCGTGTTTGCGGAAAACGCTGGCTTCGGTCCAATCGGAGGGGCAGGATCGTGAGCCTTATGAAGGGTGCGAAGAAGAATGTCATATTGTTTCTCGTTGTAGGGATTGCCGCGTAAATCAACACCGATCTTCGACTGCAGCCATACGGGCACCGCAGAGTCATCAAAATTCCCCGAGCGCAGAACGGGTATGAATTTGTTCTGTAGGATTCGTTGGGCGAGCTGGCTCGTGATGATCATTGCCTCGTATCCGACCCCGCCGTCGCGTTTGTTACCCTTTGTCGCGTAGGTGGGAGTACAAATAATGATTACAAAATCGCTGGCGGTGATGTTGCTTTCCATGAAGTGTGTTCGATCTCCTCCAGCGTTCAACTCCCACTGGTCAAGAATCGCCCTCACTCCTTGGGAACGTAGCCTCTCGGCAAGCGTCCGCACCCAATCCTTATGGGCATCGCTGTCCCAAGAATAGGAAATAAAAGCGGTAGGTATGCCGTCTGGTGCTTTTTCGTCAGGGACGGGCGCCGGCTTGTTCTTGTCGATGTTCGCTGCGATACCTTCTTCTGACACCTCGAAGAATCCGGAACCCCGTGGATCGACAAGGAATCCTTCGTTAACTAGCCGCGTCCACGGAACCCCAAGCAAATGGTGTCTGACCGCCTCATTTTCGGTTTCTGGAAAACCTGCGGCGAGGCCCCAAGAATCGCCGGGCATCGTGAGGTTATGTTTGCTGAAGCCACCCGTTCCGCGTACCTGTGGCTTTATGTGTATCAGCATCTTGAGCAGGAGCAAGGCCTGATCCGCAATAGGAAGCTTTTTCAGGTCGCCGAGCGTTTTGGCGACGGACGCAATCGTAAATGGTTCGGTAGGCGTCATCACTTGGGTCTCTACCGCTTCTGCGGTTAGACGTGCCTTCATTTTAAGCTCATGCAACCGGTTCGCGGCTTCGCGATAGAGCGCAACGGCGGGTGGGGCAAGTTTGGCATTTTCTTTTGGCGGGCCGAGGCGCCGGCGGAGTATAACATCGCGGTAACTTGCCGCGAGAGAACTCGTGGGTGCCCCATGTTTCGGTTTCTGAAACGTGGGGCCTATCGGCCCCTTTGCTTCCATGCCCAGAAATCTCAAGCGTTACTACGGTTGCGGACACCTGCATTTCATCACCTTCAGTTGTCATGGCCGGTTCGCCTTGTTGGGAACGGTGCGCGCGCGCAATGTTTTTGTCCACGCTCTCAACGAAGTGCGAGCCAAGTACGGTTTTGCTTTGGTGGGCTACGTGGTGATGCCCGAACATGTTCACTTGCTCATCGGCGAGCCAAAATCCGGCGATCCCTCCACAGTGATTCACAGCCTGAAGCTGCGGGTCTCCAAGCGAATGCGCCGGCGCGCACGTGAGACGTCCGCGGGTCAACGTTGCTTTCGATTCGCGGACACGCCGGGAATCCCCCGCTTTTGGCAACCTCGGTTTTATGACTTCAACGTCTGGAGCGCCAAGAAAAGGCGCGAGAAACTGGAGTACATGCACCGCAATCCGGTGACTCGGGGACTGGTGAAAGACCCAAAAGATTGGGTGTGGAGCAGTTACGCTTCTTTTTCCGAAAGAGGTATGGCGCTTCTGGCAGTCGATTTCGTGCATTGACTTGGAAGAGTTGAACTTTGGGGCCGCACCCGCGAAACCGTTTTGTCGTCAAGATGGGACGCCCACCCAGTCGTTGACCTCGGGGAATCGAACTGCGGGGCCGAAAGCCCCACGTTTCAAACCGCGAAACGTGGGGCACCCTCGCATCGGTAGCCCAACTTTCCAGCCCTGAAGGATGGGGCACACGCGAAACCGTCTTGTCTCCAAGGTGGGGCACCCGCCCGGTCGTTGACCTCGGGGAATTGAACTGCGGGCCGAAAGCCCCACGTTTCAAACCGCGAAACGTGGGGCACCCTCCCGTCTCACCGGCACGCATCCGAGTCGCCACTGGCCTCGTCAAACCTGGCCACCCGCCCAAAAGGCCCCACCTTTCCAGCCTGAAGGATGGGGCACACGCGAAACCGTCTTGTATCCAAGGTGGGACACCCGCCCAGTCGTTGACCTCGGGGAATTGAACTGCGGGGCCGAAAACCCCACGTTTCAAACCGCGAAACGTGGGGCACCCTCGCGTCTCACCGGCGCGTATCCGAGTCGCCACTGGCCTCGTCAAACCTGGCCCACCCCGCGTTGGGCACCGCAAGCCAAAAGCAGATCCCTCACCGCCATTCGCGCAAGGCGCGACTGGGTTTGGGATGACAGCGGCGGAGTGGAGGGCGACTAAATTTCGTTGCGGGGGCAAAGCTCGGCAGCGCCAAAGGCTACGCGGCGGAGGCAAAATCGGCCCGTTACTAAGCGGCAACGCGGTACTGCCGGACGCTTGTTCGCTCCCGTTCCCGATGCTAGCTTCGATGAGAACTTCTCAGGGAGTTCCGTCCCATATGGCACAGGGTATCGACGATCTGCTGCGCTGCGCTGTCGAAAAGAAGGCTTCCGACCTCCATCTAAAGGTCGGCAACCATCCCTACGTGCGCATAGACGGCATCCTGATCCCGCAGACCGACGTCAGCCGCGTCACGCCGGAAGAGATGCTCTCCATGGCCTTCAGCATGATGACCAACCGGCAGAAGCAGAAGTTCAAGGAGAGCGCCGAGCTCGATATGGCGTACGGCGTCGCCGGCTTAGGGCGCTTCCGCGTCAACGTTTTTCAGCAGCGCGGCAACGTGGGCATGGTCCTGCGCGTCATCCCCACCAAAATTCGCACCATCGACGAGCTGAATCTGCCGCGGGTGGTCGAGAGAATTTGCGAAGAGCAGCGCGGCCTGGTGCTGGTTACGGGAACCACCGGCTCGGGCAAATCCACCACGCTGGCCTCCATGGTCGACCGCATCAATACCACGCGCTCCGACCACGTGATCACCATCGAGGACCCCATCGAATTTCTCCATCGCGACAAGCGCAGCTTCATCAACCAGCGCGAGGTCGAGGTGGACACGGCGAACTTCTCGACCGCGCTGCGCGCCGCCTTGCGCCAGGATCCCGACGTCATACTCGTCGGCGAAATGCGCGACCTGGAAACCATCGCCACGGCATTGTTGGCGGCGGAAACCGGTCACCTGGTTTTCTCCACCTTGCACACTTTGGACGCCACGGAAACCATCCAGCGCATCATCGCCGTCTTTCCGCCGCCGGAGCAGAAGCAGATTCGTTTGCAGCTGGCCGCCACGCTCAAGGCGGTGGTCAGCCAGCGCCTGGTTCGCTGCGCCGACGATAAGGGCCGCGTGCCCGCCGTGGAAGTGATGATCGCCACCGCGTACATTCGCGATTGCATCATCAACCCGGAAAAAACGCGGTTGATCCACGACGCCATCGGCGCGGGCTTGAGCCAGTACGGCATGCAGACCTTCGACCAATCGATCTACGACCTGTACAGCCGCAACCTGATCAGCTACGAAGAAGCCCTCAGCCGCGCCTCCAATCCCGACGACTTCAAGCTGCGCGTGCAGGGCATTCGCTCCGCATCGGACGCCGCTCGCGAGGAGATGGAGCGGGCCATGGCCGAATACGAGCACTTCGGCAGCCACTAAGTTTTCCTGCATTTTTCTCGGCGCGATTCTCCCGCGCGGCGCCGCTGCCGATTCCGGAAAAAGCTTCTATGCCGGGGTCCCCAAGACGCGCTGCACTAAGCGTGTCTTGGGGTGGTATGCTGGGCCCGCCATGCGTTCCCTTCCTCGAAAACTTTCCAGCGACGCCGATCTTTACGCCGCAGCGCTTGGCGCGCTCATGCGCCGGGCGCATTCCGTGTTCGAGCTGCGCACTTATCTCGAACGCCGCGCAGAGGAGTCCGAGGCGGTTCGCCGCGTGTTGGCCCGGCTGAGGCAGGAGAAGCTCGTCGACGATTCGCGCTACGCGCTGGACTTCGCTCGTGCCCGGGCCACTTCGCGCCGCCAAGGCGCGCGCCGCATCGTCCAGGAACTCCGCAAGCGCGGAGTTCCCGACCGCGCGATCGACGATGCGATCGCGCAGGTGTTTGCCGATGTCGACGAAGCCGCCATCGTGCGCAAGGTGATCGAGCGCCGCACGCGCTTGGCGCGCGGGCGGCTCGACGCGAGCCCGCTTGACGCCAAGAAGACCGCGTCGCTCTACCGCACCCTGCTTCGCGCCGGCTTCGATGCCGGCGTGATTCGCCGCGAACTGAACGCTTTCGCGCGCAACGCGCAGCGCGAAGCTGCAGACGCCGCGCTCGCGGATGATGCCCAGGGTGACGCCCACGACGAAGCCCGAGACGAAACCCAGGATGAAAGATGATCGGCGACGTCCTCGACGTGATTGCGCTGGGACGGAAGCTGATCGAGACCATCGGGAATCTCCGCCGCGACGTGCAGTCGGCCCGCGGCGTTCAGCCCGGCAAGAGCGCCGGTTCCGCGCATGTCGAACTCCTGGAGAACAGGATCGGCGCGGTCGAATCGCGAGCCAAGGAGCACGACGATCGCCTGGCGGAGTTGGAGCAAAGCCTGGAAGACACGCTGCGGGCCACCGAAGCGCTCGCGCAGCGCGTGAGCGCCATCTTTTGGATCGCGATTGTCGGCTGCGGCTTGGCCGTGATCGCGCTGGTCGCCTCCGCGGTCGCTCTTTCGCGCACCCTGCGCTGACCGGCGGCAACGCGGCGCGCCAGGCGCGTTGCGGCCTCTGCATGCCTCTGCGATAATTCCCACTCGACGTCAACACAACTATGCTCACAGGCAACGAAATTCGGCGCGCGTTTCTGGACTTCTTCGCCCAGAACGATCATCGCGTTGTGCGCAGCTCCTCGCTCGTGCCCATCGGCGATCCCACTTTGCTCTTCACCAACGCGGGCATGAACCAGTTCAAGGACGTTTTTCTCGGGCTCGAACAGCGCGATTACAGGCGCGCGACCTCGGCCCAGAAGTGCGTCCGCGCCGGCGGCAAGCACAACGATCTGGAGAACGTCGGCTTCACTAATCGCCACCTCACTTTCTTCGAGATGCTGGGGAATTTCTCCTTCGGCGATTACTTCAAGAAAGAGGCGATCGCGTTTGCCTGGGAGCTGGTGACTTCTTCCCCCGTGGGCCGATTCGGCCTTCCGCTCGACAAGCTCTATTTCACCGTCTTCGGCGGCGCGGAGATCACTCCGGGAAAGAAGCTGCCTCCCGACGACGAAGCGGCCCAGTATTGGATCAACGTGGGCGCGCCCAAAGCGCGCGTGATCGCCGTTCCCGGCCTGAAAGAGAACTTCTGGGCCATGGGGGATACGGGTCCTTGCGGCCCCTGCAGCGAAATTCACTACGACATGGGGCCCGCGGCTTCTGACGTGGGCCACAAAGATTGCCAATTCGGCTGCGACTGCGGACGCTACGTGGAGATCTGGAATCTGGTATTCATGCAGCTCAATCGCGACGCCGCGGGAAACGTCACGCCTTTGCCCAGGCCCTCGATCGACACAGGCGCGGGCCTGGAGCGGCTGACCACAGTTTTGCAGGGCAAGACCAGTATCTACGACACGGACTTTTTCCAGCCGCTGATCGGCTTTGCCGCCAAGCTTTCCGGCAAAGCGTATGGCAAAGCGCCGGAGACCGACGCGTCCTTGCACATCGTTGCCGACCACAGCCGCGCTTCGGCGTTCCTGATCGGCGACGGCGTGATGCCCTCGAACGAAGGGCGCGGCTACGTGCTGCGCAAGATCATTCGCCGCGCCGTGCGCCACGGGCGCATGCTGGGGCTGGAGCGACCATTCCTTTTCGAGATGGCCCAGCAAGTGGCCGAACAGATGCGCGAGGCTTATCCCGAACTGCTGGAAACCATCGGGCGCGTGACCGGCGTGATTCGGCATGAGGAGGAGCGCTTCGCCCACACCATCGACATCGGCCTGAGCAAGCTCGATGAAGAGCTGGCAGCGCTGCTGCGCGAGAAGAAGCCGCAAGGCCGAGCGAGCTATCCGGGAGAGAAGGCTTTTCGCCTCTACGACACTTTCGGCCTGCCGCTCGACTTCATTACCGATACGCTGCGCGATCAAGGCATCGGATTCGATCCCGCGGAGTTCGAGCGGGCCATGCAGGAGCAGCGCGAAAGGGCCAGGGCTTCGTGGAAGGGCGCGCACAAGGAAGTGGCGAGTCCCGCCTACGCCAAGCTGGCGGAGACGTTTCGCACGGAGCCGGACTTTTACTACGGCACGAGCGCGCGCGACCTTCGGATCGAGGCCATCCTCACGCCCAAGGGGCTCGTTAACGAACTGCCGGCGGGCGCGGAAGGCGAAATCGTGCTGGACCGCACGCCCTTCTATGCGGAGTCCGGAGGACAGATCGCCGACACCGGCACGCTCTGGAACAATGAGCGCTCGCTGGAAGTGGCCGAGGTGCGCGGCGCGTACTATCCCGTCACGGGACTGATCGCGCATCGGGTGAAAGCCAAAGAGACGCTGCGCGTGGGCGATCGCGTGGCGGCGGAAGCCGACGCCGCGCGGCGCGAGAGGAACAAGCGCAACCACACGGCGACGCACCTCATGCATGCGGCGCTGCGCTATATTCTGGGCACGCACGTGAAGCAGGCGGGTTCGCTGGTGGCTTCAGACCGGCTGCGCTTCGACTTCTCGCATTTCGCTCCGGTGGATTCGGCGGAACTGACCGATATCGAGCAGCAGGTGAACGAGCACATCCGCCAGAACACCGAACTGGAGACGGACATCACCACGCTGGACGACGCGCTGGCCTCCGGCGCGCTGGCCTTCTTTGGCGACCGTTATCCGGAGCAGAACGTGCGCGTGGTGACGATTCCCGACCCGCTATCGCCGCGTGGCTTCTACAGCAAGGAGCTTTGCGGCGGCACGCACGTGCGCCGCTCGGGCGATATCGGCGTCTTCAAGATTGCCGTGGAGCAGTCGGTGGCGTCGGGAATCCGGCGCATCGAGGCGCTTACCGGCGAGGGGGCCTTGGCCGATTACCAGCGAACCAAAGAGCTGCTGGGGGAGCTGGCGGCGCGGCTGAACGTGGGCGAAGGCGAGGTCAACGAGGCGCTGGAGCGCCTGACGAAGGCCCAAAAGCAGGCGGAAAAGCAGCTGGAAGCGGCGCAACGCAAGTCGGCCATCTCCAAGCTCGATACCCTGCTGGAGCAAAAACGGGAGGTCCAGGGCGGGGTGGCCGTGCTTTCCGCCCAGGTGGAGGGCCTTACCCGGGAGGGGCTTCGCGAGCTGGTGGACCCCCTGCGGAAGAAGATGGGACCGGGCGTTTTCGTGCTGGCGGCGGTGGAAGACGGGAGGGTGGCGCTGCTCGCAAGCGTGACCAAAGAGCTGACCAGCCGGCTGCACGCGGGCAAGATTATCCAATCTGTTTCCAAGGAGTTAGGGGGACAAGGGGGCGGGCGTCCCGATTTGGCGGAGGCTGGCGGAAAAGACACATCCAACCTAAAAACCGCCCTCGACCGGGTTTACCCCCTGGTTGAGGGAATGCTATCCTCGACCGAGCGCTAGAAACCTCCTCGGCCGAAGAGTACATCCGGCCCGAGAATGTCTCGTATTTCAGGCAGTGACGACTTTTTCTGCTTTCCCCGAGCGATGAAGAACTTGCCGATTACCGTTGCGCTCTTCGTGGCCGCCGGATGGCTGGCGCTACCAGCCCATGGGCAACTGTCTTCCTACGTGGACGAGCGCGGTAATCTGGTCTACACCAACGCCGATTCCCCGGCAGCGCGGAAGGCCGCAGCCGAAAAGAACTCCGCGGCTTCGGATGCCAAGGCCAAAGCCGAACAGGCGCCAGACAAACAGGCGCCAGCCGATTCCAACGCCCTTCCCGGCGCCCTTCCCAAATCGATCAACCCGGACGTGCTGCACCAGATCGTGCAGGAGACGGCGCAAAAACACGACGTGGATCCGGCGCTGGTGAGCGCGGTGATCTCCACCGAGTCGAATTGGAACACCTCCGCTCTCTCTCGCAAAGGGGCCCAAGGGCTGATGCAGTTGGTTCCCGAAACCGCGCAGAAGCTCGGCGTCTACAATGCGTGGGATCCGCAGCAGAATATCGACGGCGGCGTACGCTATCTGCACATGCTGCTCGACCGTTACAATGGCGATCTGCCCAAGGCGCTGGCCGCGTATAATGCCGGACCGAGCGCGGTGGACCGCTGGGGCGGCGTTCCCAACTATCCCGAGACGCAAGAGTACGTGCGCAAAGTGACCCACACCTATTTCCAGCCCGGCTCCGCAAATCAATCCGGTTCGCGCTCAGGTTCCAAACCGATCTATCGGTTCGCGACGGATGACGGCCGAGTGATCTTCACGAACGAATGAGAGCGGCCAGGGCCGTTCGGCCCACTTTTTTAAGCCCAAAAATCGGGTTCGATTTTGCATCTTCCCTGTCTAGGCGTGTATCAGGGCGGGCTGGATTTCGTTTGGCCGCTTTGGGACTGACTTCTTTTGCGCTGGCCCTTAGCCTCACGCTGATTGTTGCATTCGCCATTGTCGCCGTTCCCTCGGCGGCTGCGCAGGATGACATCGTGTCGCGGCGGGCCTCGGCCCGGGATCAATTCGAACGCGCCGAAGCGCAACGGTCCGCACTGGAAGCCAAGGCGGAACGCGAGCGCTCCGTGCGCGATTACGAAGATCTGGTTACGGCCTACCGCCGCGTCTACCTGATCACGCCCAACGCGGTGGAAGTTCCCCCTGCGATCAAGAACGTCGCCGATCTCTATCGCCGCATGGGGGAGCAGTTCGAGGCCAGCTATTTCCAGAGCGCGATCAAGACTTATGAATATCTGATCCACGACTATCCGGCGTCCAGCCTGCGCGAAGAGGCGCTGCTGGCCATCGCCGAGATTCGCAAGAAAAATCTTTCTCCATCCGATAAAACCCAGCTCGATCTGGCGCAGCAGAACTACGAGGATTTCCTGGAGCAATATCCGCGTTCGCCCAACGCGGCCCAGGCGCGCAAGGCGCTGGCTGAAATAGCGGCGGCCAAGAAAGCACCCGCGGCGCCGCAAGTGGCCAGCGCGGCACGAACGGGAGCACGCGCGGCGATGGGAACTGCGGGAACCGCCGCGGCAACTGCCGCCGGAGCGGCTATGGGATCGCGCGCAGGTACGGCAACGGGAACGGGCGCCGGAACAGCCGCGCGAACGGATGCGGGAACCGGGGCAGCCGGAACCGCTCTGAGCGGTGCCACAACGAGCAGTGCCGCTCCGGGGAGTGCAACAACGACCAGTGCAACGGGAAGCGCCACAACGGGCAGTTCCACAGCCGGCAGCAGCGAGCCCGAGCAAGGCTCCGAAGTGAGCCGGGTGCGCGTGTGGAACGCGGACAACTACACCCGAATCATCATCGAGCTTGGGGGCAAAGCCAAATATCAGGCGGCGCGAATCTCCGATCCGGACCGCATCTACTTCGATATCGACAACGCCAAGCTGAGCAGCGAGTTGCTGCACGACCCCATCGAGGTTCCTTCCGGCGGCTACTTGAAGGCAGTGCGCGTGGCGCAAAACCGCTCGGACACCGTGCGCGTGGTGCTGGATGTGGCCAAGGTAAAGGACTATTCGGTGTTTGAGCTGGCCGGCCCGGATCGCCTGGTAGTGGACGTATACGGGCCGGGCACACATGACACGGCGACCACAGTTTCCAGCGCCAAAGCCGTCGGGAATTCGGGCGCGGATTCCGGCGCCAGCGCGAACGCCAAAGCGGCTGCGAAAGCGAGCGCCAAAATTGCACCCGCGGCAGCCACGACTAGCGCGGCGCATCCCGAGACAGCGGAAATTCGCCCCGCGCAAATTCCCACGGTTGGATTGCTGCCGATTCCGGCGAAATTCACGGCCGCATTGACGCCGATGCCGGTCTCGGCGCGGCTGAACGATTTGGGGCCGGGGCCGGGGACAGCGTCGGGGACCAGGTCGGCATCCACGGATTCCGAATCCCTAAAGGTAATGGCGGAAAAGATTGGTCCGCCCACGGCCGCAAAGCCGACACGCGCGGGCGAGCGATCCCTGACACGCGCCTTAGGATTGAAGATTGGCCGCATCGTGATCGACCCCGGCCATGGCGGCCACGACACCGGCACGATCGGCCCGACGGGCTTGATGGAGAAAGACCTCTGCCTGGACGTGGCCCTGCGGCTGGGCAAGCTGATCGAGCAGCGGCTTCCTTCCGATGAGATCGTTTATACGCGGCAGAACGACAAGTACGTGGGCCTGGAACAGCGCACAGCCATCGCCAATGAAGCCAAGGCCGACCTTTTCGTCTCCATCCACGCGAATTCCAGCGACGATGCCGGCGTCAGCGGAATCGAAACCTATTACCTGAATTTCAACGCTTCGCCTCAGGCCATGGAGGTGGCGGCGCGGGAAAACGCCACGGCGCAAAGCTCCGTGCATGACCTGCAAGACCTGGTGACTAAGATCGCCGAGAATGAAAAGGTGGAGGAGTCGCGCGACCTGGCCGCCGATATTCAGGATTCGCTGGCGGCTTCGATGCGCGTGACCAACCGCCCGGAAAAAAATCGGGGCGTGCGCAAGGCGCCTTTCGTGGTGCTGGTGGGCGCGGACATGCCCTCGGTGCTGGCGGAGATCTCTTTCATCAGCAATCCTGTTGACGAGCAGTTGCTGAAGAAGCCCGAAAATCGCCAGCGCGCCGCGGAAGGCTTGTTCAGCGGAATCGAACGGTATCTCCGCAGCGTGAATAGCCTGACCACGACGATCTCTCCTTCCGCCAGCGTGGCGCCCCGGCAGTAGCGCGATTCCCCTTGCAGCGGTACCATTAAAAGAAACTATTTCCGAAGGAAAAGCGGATGCAGGGGAAAAAAATCCTTTTCGTGCTGGCGATAACGCTGTTCCTGATATGGGGCGGAGCCGGCAGCGCTCCCTTGGCTGCGCAGACGCAGCCTATCTTGCCTGCTTCTTTTGGGGCATGGACGGCTTCCGGCGCGCCAACCCTGGTGCCTCCCGCGCAGATCGAGCAGTTTGCCAGCGACAACGGCCCTGTGCTTCGCGAATACGGCATCGCCTCCGGCGAGCGGCGCGATTACGCCGACGGCGACGAAAAGCTCACCGTGACGCTCTACGGCATGGTTGACCCCAGCGCGGCGTTTGGGGCGTTCACGTTTCTACGCGATCCCGATATGGCGTCTCTTGCGGCCAGAAGTCCCGTGTCTTATGTCGCTACCAGCAAGGGCGCGGCTGGCGGGCAGGGACGCACGCTGGTAGTGGTGGGCAATCTGGTGCTGGATGTGGCTTCGGCGAAATCCCGCGTGGCGGCAGCCGACGTAAGTGCCCTGGGGCAGAGCGTGGCGGGCCGGGCGGACCGGCGTCCTTATCCGCCGATTGCCGAATTCTTGCCGAAGGATGGGCTCGTTCCAGGCTCCGAGCGATACGTTCTAGGGCCGCTCGCGCTCTCCCGCGTATTTCCGCTCGCCACAGCCAATCCTGCTGATTGGGCAGGGTTTGGTAGCAGCGCGGAGGCGATGGTGGGGCGTTATAAGCTCCCCGGGAAAGGTCCCGCGGGCGAAGGTGTCCTGCTGCTGATTCTTTATCCCACGCAGCAGCTTGCCGCGGACCGCTACACGGCGATGGGTAAGTCTTTTGCGCTCAACGTAGATCCCAGCTTGGCGAACGGAAGGCCGGCGATGTTTGCCACCCGCTCGAGCGCCTTGATCGCCCTGCTTTCGGGCGTGGAGTCGCGTGCAACGGCGGCCCAGTTTCTGGACCAAGTCCATTACGGTTCGCTGGTTACGTGGGACGCGCCGACCCACGACGTTACCGACCCCAGCATCTCCACCATCGTCGTCGGCGCGATCGTCGATACCGGGGCGATTATGCTGCTGGTGATGGCCGCTTCCCTGGGCTTCGGGGGATTCCGGTTGCTGGCAAAGGTCATTGCGCCGGGCAAGATCTTCGACCGCACCGCGAACGTGGAGATCCTTCAACTGGGGATCAATAGCAAGCCCGTGGAGGTGAAGGACTTCTATGTGCTGCAAACACCCCGATGACCGGCTCATGAACGGCGTAACTAGCTGATAATATAAAGGATATTGTCCGCCACAGTAGGGTGTTTCTGCGCTTGACCGCCCCTGCATCGTCTTCTAGACTTTCCTTCGAGGAACGAGTTTCAAGGCCTTCCGCGCAAAGGCCTGGAACTATTCTCCCCTCCGGAGAGCCCACCTTACGGTGGGCTTTTCGTTTTTAGGGAGCCATTGGCGCGATGCCCGCCGTGGCAGCCGCGCGCCCAAAACCTAACTGCCTGAAGATCCCTCGATCACACGCCGATGAATTCGGCGGCGCGCGAACGGCCCCAGGGCCCCGCAACTGCGGCGGGCGCCCTGGGCTACAAGGGGCGACCACCTACCGCTGGCACAAAAACCAAATGCCGGGAATCGGTCCTTCTCCTGTATTACCTTTCGGGCAAAAGCCCGCGCGGGTACTATGGCGGCAACTAGTACTCCGGCGGGAAAGTATTGCTTCCTGGTCTTCTGTTCAGGTCCAGTTTTTGCTGCGAGTTCTGGTCCGAGTTTTTGGCGACGGAGGTAGGGTGAAAAAGAGTTGGATCCCGCGCTTAGCCGAGGTGAATAAGGAACTTCTCCTTATCCTCTCGATTGTCGCTTCCGCCGGGCTCATCAATCTGCTCATCGCGGGCCAGCGCATGGCCCTGACGGTTTACAACCTGCCGACGCTGTTCGCCGCATATTACTTCGGACGACGCCGCGCGGTGGAGGCCTCGGTCGCCTCCATCCTGATCGTCCTGTGGCTGCACATCATGCATCCGTCGATCCTGGGAACAGGCGCGGAAGCTCTGCTGAGCTGGTCGGACCTGTGCATCTGGGCCGGCTTTCTGATGATTTCGGCTTACGTCACCGGCACGCTCTACGAACACGGACAAAAAAGGCTGCACGAACTGCGCGAGACCTATTACGGGGTGCTGCAGATCCTGAATCAATTCATCTCCAACGATAAATTCACCCAGAACCATTCCTACCGCGTTTCGCTGTATGCCACGCAGATCGCGGAGGAGATGGGCATGCGCGAAGATCGCCTGGAAGACGTGCGCGCCGCGGCGCTGCTGCACGACATCGGCAAACTGGATATGAGCCGGGACATTCTGTACAAGGCCGCGCGGCTGACGGCAGAGGAGATGTCGCAAATCCGCGGCCACGTGCATAAGGGAATCGAACTGCTGAGCCCGGTGGGAGGTTCGCTGCAGCGAATTTTGCCCATCGTGCTGGCGCACCACGACCGCTTCGACGGGAGCGGCTATCATCCCACCAAGGGCGAGGCGATTCCCATCGAAGCGCGGATTATCAGCGTGGCCGATGTGTATGACGCGATGGTGAGCGACCGTCCGTACCGCAAGGGCATTTCGCCGTTCGAGGCGCGGGACACGATTTCCAAGGGGGCCGGCAAGGATTTTGACCCGCGAGTGGTGCGGGCGTTCGAGGCGGCGTTCCGAAAACAGCGGCTGGAAGTTCCCGAAGTTCTCGTTTAGGGCGCGGCCGTTTCGCTGCGTCGCTCCGAATCAAAGTTCGCTGCATCGCCCGAACAAGCCCAAGTCGAAGGCGCCTCTTCACGCTCACATATTACCGAACCATTACAACGGCATCACGAATTCGTTACGACCGCGCAGCTCGGTTCTAGCGCGGCCTTTCCCGAACTCTTCCGCACGAAACTTCCCCAAAAGCCGCGTCAGGTTTTCGCTTGCTAGATGAACCCGATTGAAATCCACAAGGCCGGTGCTCTTCCCTAAGAAGGAAGCATCGCGTGGTCAGTTTCCAAACGCGAAGCATCATAGAGGAGATCAAATGGCCGAAAGCGGAACAAGCAGACAAAGAACGGAAGAACAACAGCGGGGGAGTCAGGCGCAGGGCGGGTCGAGTGAAAACCAGCGGGGCGAAGGCCAGCGCGGCGGAATCCAGCGGAGCGGGTCAGGGGAAATCCAGCGGGGCGGAATCCAGAGATCGGGCGGGTACGTGCCGTCGGTCTTCTCGCTCAGCCCCCGGGATTTTTTCACCTCGAGTCCCTTAGGATTGATGCGAAGGTTCGCGGATGAGATGGACCGCGTTTTCTCGAACTTGGGCGCCTCCGGGCAGCGAAGTTCAGGGGGCGAAGAGTTGGCGTGGATGCCGGTGGTCGAAGTTCGCGAAAACGACAACCAGCTGATCGTAAGCGCCGAACTGCCGGGCCTCACGGAGAAGGACGTCAGGGTGGAAACGACGCCGGAGGGCCTGGTGATCCAAGGCGAACGACAGCGGGAATATTCTAGCGACGAGGGCGGGTTGCAGCGCTCGGAACGAAGCTACGGCCGGTTCTGGCGGCTGATTCCTCTGCCGGAGGACGCGCAAGTGGAACAGGCGAAGGCGAACTTCGAGAACGGAGTGCTGCAGATCACCATTCCGATTCCGGAATCGCAACAGCAGCGGCGGCAAATCCCCATCAGCGGCGGCGGAACTGGCAGCGGAAGCCAGCAGAGCGGCGGACAGCGAGCCCGCTCGGCTTCGCAGAGCAGCTGAGTACGGCGGATCCGTGCTGAGACTTTCGTCGAGTAACCTGGAAACTTGAGGCAATTTCGCAACCGCATGGCGGGCGTGCAAGCGAAGCTTCGCGCCCCGCCGTTCGGTTTTCGCTGGGGCTAGATGGGACGGATTGGTGTGTTCGCGGCCTATCGCCTAAGGCAACGATGATCTAAAGCGCAAAGTTCCCTTCCCCACTTAAACCTAACTCACTGCCGGCACTATATTTCATCGCCATGACACCGGGTTCGTCGCTGCAAGTGTGCGCAGCCGGATATGTCCGTCGGATATGCCCAGTCAGATATCATGGATGCGCGCGGCTGCCGACGCGAAAACTATGTCCTCTTCCTCCACTTTTGCAGGCCGAGAATATGACGCGGTCGTCGTGGGCAGCGGGCCGAACGGGCTCGCTGCCGCGATTACCATCGCTGAGGCGGGCCGCTCCGTTTTACTGATCGAGGGAAAAGAAACGCTGGGTGGCGGGACGCGATCGGCGGAATTGACTCTCCCGGGCTTCCTGCACGACGTCTGTTCTTGTGTTTACCCCATGGCGGTGTGGTCGCCGTTTTTCCGCAGCCTGCCGCTCAAAGAGCGCGGACTCGAATGGGTCCAGCCCGCCGCGCCGCTGGCGCATCCTCTCGATGACGGCTCGGCAGTAATCCTCGAGCGGTCCGTGGAAGCGACGGCGGAAAATCTTGGCGAGGATTGCGAGCGCTACGTGCGCCTGTTGTCCGCGCTGCTTTCCGCTTGGCCCAAGCTCGAATCCAGCGTGCAGAGGCCATTCAGTTTTCCAGCTCATCCTTTGGCGGCCGCGCGTTTCGGGTGGACCGTGTTCCGCTCGGCGTCGAACGCCGCCGAGCACTTCTTTCGGGGCGCCCGCGCGCGCGCGCTTTTCGCCGGCTTGGCCGCACACTCCGTCCTGCCCCTGGAGCAGGTGCCGAGCGCGGCATTCGGATTCGTCCTGCAAATCATCGCGCACACGCAGGGCTGGCCCTTCGCGCGCGGGGGATCACAGCAGATTGCCAACGCATTGGCGGCGCAGTTGGCGGCGCTGGGAGGAGAGATCGTCACGGGAACGCCGATCGCGGCTATCGAGCAACTCCCGCGCGCGCGCGCGATTTTGTGCGACGTGACGCCGAGGCAGCTTCTGCAACTGGCCGGGTCGCGACTGCCGCAGGGGTATCGCAGCGCACTCCAGCGCTATCGGTATGGGCCGGGCGTTTGCAAGTTCGATTGGGCGCTGGGCGGGCCGATTCCATGGAAGGCGGCGGAATGCGCCCGCGCGGGGACGGTTCACCTGGGCGGCACGTTCGAGGAGGTCGCCGCATCGGAACGCGACCCCTGGCAGGGAAAACATTCCGAGCGGCCTTTTGTGCTGCTGGCGCAGCCGACGCTTTTCGATCCCACGCGCGCGCCGGAGGGAAAGCACGTGGCCTGGGCGTATTGTCACGTGCCCAACGGATCCGGCGTGGATATGACCGAGGCGGTGGAAAAACAGATCGAACGATTCGCGCCGGGATTTCGCAAGCTGATCCTGAAAAGAAGCGTGCGCGTGGCGGCCAGCATGGAAAGCTGTAATCCGAACCTGATCGGCGGCGATATTGGCGGCGGGGCGGCGGATTTGGAGCAGTTCTTGCTTCGCCCCACGCGGCGATTCTATCGCACGCCGGCCAAGGGACTTTATTTGTGCTCGTCTTCCACGCCGCCAGGTCCGGGAGTTCACGGCCTTTGCGGGCAACTCGCCGCGCGAACGGCGCTGCGAGATCTTTTCCAGAACTTTTAAGGAGCGTTGGTGCGGCCCAAAGATTTACTGGTGTGGAGCGTGGGAATCGTGATGGCGCTGATTCTGACGATTTACGCCTGCGATTTCCTATGGTTCGAATATCGCAAGTGGACGCCGAAACCAGACGACCCTTTGGAGACCTTCACGTTCTTCTACGGCACGCGGATCAAAAACGGCCGCATGGAAGTGTTTTACGATCAGCCGCAAAAGGCGACTTGCGTGCACGCGCTCTTTCCGCACGGGGGCTACCTGCCGTGCTGGTACCTCAGGAAATCGGATATCAAGGTGATTGAGTAGGGTGATTGAGTAGGCTATTGAGTGATGACTGCGGCTTCCGAGTGCATGTAAGGACGTACCGGCGCGGAGAAGCGGTCCAGGAGCCGGACCTCCGGACGCGACATTTGCGCTTCGATCTGGCGAAACACTTCGGCGAGGGTGCGCTGCCGCGCCTTTTGCAATTGAGTGCGCTGCACGCGCACCTCATTGCGCAACAACCACGCCTGCCCAAAGGCTTGCCAATATTCCGCATGGCCGGCGAGCGGGCTCGTGGCCAACTTCCCTGCCAATCCTAAAGCGTGTAAGGCGGCCTGACCGCGCGTATCCAGATGCAGCCAGTGCATCAGGAGGCGGTTGCGTTCGTAGGCGGCGGAGACGCGGCGGCGCGAAACGCGCGCACCGATGGTGGAGGAAAACTGATGCCAGATGGCGCTGCGGGGCTCGTAGCGAATCTCGAATCCCTGCTTCCAGGCGCGGAGAGAGAGCTCGACGTCCTCCCAGCCGTAGGGCGCCAGCATCTCGTTAAGGCCGCCGAGAGCCAGAAATTTGGCGCGATCGAAGAGAGAGGAGCCGCCGGTGGCAAAAATTGTGAGGAGCGGCTGCATCTCCACGGAGGGCGCAGGCACAAAAAACCGCGCGTGTACGCGGAGAAAGCCGCGGCGGAATGAGCCTCGCTGCCCGGCGCCGCGCAAAATGCCGGTAGCGAAATCATAGGCATTGCCGGTGGCGGCGAAGACCTTCGCATCGCGAAAATGGGCAGCTAAAGGCGGCAGAGTCTCGGGCGCCAAAGCCACGTCATTATTTACAAGGTAGACCAACGGAAAGCGCGCGGCCTGCACGCCGCGGTTTGCTGTATGCGCGAAGCCCTGCTGGCGCGAGGCGCTCTCAAAACGAACGCCGGGAAAATGGGCTCGCAGCCAGGATTCGCTATCGTCGGTGCTGGCATCGTCGGCAACGAGAATTTCGGTGGGCTGGCCGCAAGCGGCTTCAAAGGCTCGCGCCGATTGGACGACGCTGGGGAGAAATGTCTCGAGCAAGGCTCGGCCATTCCAATTGGTGATAACGATGCTGAGGCCCGGCGGGGTCACTGGCTACTCATCCGCTCTCATTGGCTCTCATTGGCTCTCGTTGGCTACTCGCGGGCCACTCACCGCCTCGTCGCGAGGAGCAGCCTCCGCGCAGACTTGCAAAGACGAACCGCCGCCCCATCGCGTGCTGGTCCACTCCCAAGGATGCAGGAAAGGTTTCGCGGCGTAATAACGCAGCCGTCCTCCGCGCGCCCCGTGGAGGCGGGTCATCCGATTCAGCAAACTATGTTTCAGCGCATGGTAATGGTCCGGGCCGGCGCGATCTTCGAGGCTGCGAACACAAAAGCCGCAAGAGTCCAGCAGGCGGGTCAGGGTTGCGGGCGTGAAATGCCAGAGGTGATGAGGCAGGGAGAGGTGATACCAATCCTCTCCGAAATGGCGCGCCTGATAGCCTGCGAAGTTCGGCAGTGCGATCAAGACCAAGCCGCCGGGCCGAAGGACGCGGCGAGCCTCGTGCAGTTCGGCGCGCGGATCGGGGAGATGCTCGAGCGAATCCCAGAAGGTCACCACGTCGAATCTCGCCGCCGGCAAAGCGGCCACGGCGAACGGAATATCCTTCACCCGATCTGCACCCAACGAGCGGGCCGCCTGGCGATACGGGAGTGGCATGGGCTCCACGCCATGGCGATCCCAGCGGCTGGGGTCCAAGGCGCGCAGGAAAAATCCCAATCCGCATCCGACGTCGAGGATGGCGCCTGAATCGCGGAAGCGCTGGAGGAACGCGGTGCGATGGCGCTGATCGCGGCGAATCCAATCGGGATCGGCGTCGGGGGTAGCGCCCCAATATTCGTCGCCGTAAAAGGAGGCGAGAGCTTCGGGCGCTAGGCGGGGCTCCGTTCTGACCAAGTCGCATTGAGCGCAACGCCACAGCCGGAATGGCAGTTCTCCGCTGGGAAGTGCGATGGCCTTGGTCAAGATGAGTTCCGCATCGCGAGAGCCGCACAGAGGGCAAACGAGGCGCTCGGCGCTCTGCGCGGAGTTCGGTTCTCCGGTGGCATTTTCGTACTTGGTTTTCATGCGCTCGTTTTTCGGCCGGACGCCATCAGATTGTTATGGCGCTTCGCGCGGGAACGGTAACCCTTCGCCCATCTTCGCCATCGCTTCGCCTTGCGTTCGCCGCAAGCGCTCTACTAACCTTGTACACTCGCTCGAAGCCGCTTCTTGCGCGTGCCCGCTTCGAGTGCCGGAGGCTTCCTATGGCGACATCGGTGTGGAAGGGGCATCTCACATTCGGGCTGGTTTCCATCCCGATTCGGCTGTTTGCCGCGGCGCGAACCGAGCGCATCAGCCTGAATCAACTGCATAAGGTTTGTCACTCGCGCATCCGCCAGCCGCAGTTCTGCCCCACCTGCAATCGCCAGATCGAGCGCTCCGAGATTATCAAGGGATTCGAATACGAGAAAGACCAGTATGTGCTGTTTACCGAAGAAGAGCTGGATAAATTGGACCCACCCTCGGCGAGAACGATGGAGATTCTGGAGTTCGTCAAGAGCGACGAGGTGGACCCGCTCTACTTCGACGCTTCCTATTACGCCACGCCGGAGGACCCCGGCAAGAAAGCCTATCATCTTCTGCTCGAGGCCATGGAGGAGTCCGGTTACGCCGCGATCGCCAAGCTCTACATGCACCAGCGCGAATATATCGTGGTGATTCGCCCGCGGGCCCACGGGCTGACGCTGCACACCATGTTTTACGCCGACGAGATTCGCAACGTGGCCGAATATGGCGAGAAAAACGGCGCCGAGCCCAAGGAGCAGGAAAAGAAGCTGGCTCTGCAATTGATCGAAAGCCTCGCCGCGCCTTTTGAGCCCAAGAAGTATCAAGACGAATATCGCGCCAGCTTGCGTTCCATGATCGAGGCCAAACTCAAGGGGCAGCAGGTGGCCGTGGCGCCGCATCCGCAGCTGGCGCCGGTGGTGGATTTAATGGAAGCGCTGAAGAAGAGCCTGGCCGGCAAGCAGGCCGCCGAAAGCAGACCGGCGCCCGTGGAGATGAAGACGCCCATGAAAGTGGTGCCCGACGCGACTCCGGCACGCAAGCGGGCCGGCGGCAAGCGCTCGGCCAGCTAGCCCAAGCAAGTTCTCTCCCCCCGGATTTCCTCGCTCACAGCGCGCGAATTTCAGACTCGCAGCCTCGCGTATCGACATCAAATCAATGGAGCACAATCTGGAAGGGATAGGAGCCTCAATATGGCAGACAACAAGTGGAACGCGTTCGGGGCATTCCTGTGCGGCGCGGCGCTGGGAGCGCTGGCCGGAATCTATTTTGCCCCCAAGTCAGGCAAAGAGATGCGGGAAGATCTGAGCGACCAATGGAACGAAGGCGCACGACGAGCGCGGAGGGCCAGCGATAAGGTCACGCGCCGGGCGCAGGAGATCGCCGGACAGGTACAACAGAGCGTATCGGATCTGGCGGACGCGGGCGCGCGCGCGGTTCGCAAGATCACTCCTTCGTAATTTTTGGTCGGAGCCGGGCCTGAGACTGGCTCAATTAAGGCTAGGGTAGCGCGAGTCTGTTTGGCGCTAAGCGACCGAACCTGTCGCGCGTCACCTCGCGCGTATCGTTTGAAAAAGGGGTGAAGGGGCGAATAGGGCGATCTTCCCCGGCAGTACGAAGAGAAGAAGGAGTCGGGGTCAGCTGGCCTTACGGCGCTTGCCCGGCAGGAAACGATAACGCTCGATCTTCGCGGCGATTCCCACCCGCCCCTCCGCGATGCTTTCCGAGCGCTGAACGCGCGCTTCGCAGCGGACGCGCACCGGCTCGCTGCGAGTGATCTCCGAGGGCAAGGTGATCGTGATTTCGACCGCCGAGCCGCTCTTCAGCGACGTTTCCATCTGGAAATAGACGCCGTGCGAACTCACGTCCTTGGATTCGGTGTGGATTTCTCCGACGCTGGCGGAAACTCCGGTGGGTCGCACCGTGATCGGCAGCCTCAGTGGATATCTCTTTATGCTACGTCGTTCGGTAATGGCCAAGAAGCACCTCTGACGGACGCAGCCAAGCGAGGGCTGGCAACTTGCCCGGCGATTCAACAGGTTCTGCCGAACAGCCTCCCGGGCTACGGCTATAGTTCTCCCGTTGCAAGGTAGATGCTGGCTTCGAGCGCGTGGGACCTGGCAAAAACCTTATATTGCGCGCGGCAAGGCCCTGATAGCGAGACTCCCGATTTGCGGAAGCGGCATGTAAGGCAGAAACGTTAGAGGCGCTATCGTCTGCGCAACGCAGCATGGAAATCCGAAAATAAAACGGGCGGGAGCCGATGCTCTCCCGCCCGTTCGCCCCGTACTGCTAACTCGGTTAGCCGATCGGTGTGCTGTTGGCGCTCGCGCCGGAACCGGTGGTGTTGGCGCGAATCACGCCGGTCTGATCGGTGAAGAACATCCGCTGCCCCGTGTTGCCGGCCGAAATGGGCGTAGCCGTAATCGTGTAGCTGTCAACGCTGCCGGAGGCATCGGCCGCGGCCGCGGTATAGACGAAGGTGTAGCCGCTCTTGGTGCCGTGCGCCAGGACTGTGTCGATCAGTTCCGCCGAAGCCGAAGTCGCTGCCGAGCTGGTGGATCCTCCCATGACGGCCAGCGAGGCCGGATAACCAGTGCCGTAGGTGGTCGTATACAGGATGGCGGAAGTGTTGAGCGTCCGCAGCGAGCCAACGGCGGAGGCCTCATTGGCAGCCATCTTGGCGCGCAAAAGATTGGGGATGGCAATCGAGGCGATGATCAGAATAATCGCTACAACGATCAACAATTCAATTAGCGAGAAACCCTTCTCTTTGTTTCGCATCGGCCTGTTCTCCTGACGAGAGTTGTTGGTTTTGTTGAGCTTGCACACGCCATGAAGAAAAGCAGCTCGGAAACCAATCGGCTAAGTCATGTATTCATAAAGAGTTAGGAGAAAATAAGACGAAATAGCGACCTGGGAAGTGTAAGACCCGTGAACAGAGTTTCGGGGGATTGTGCGCGTGACGCACACCCGCGTTTCAATTCACTACGCGCGGTGCATCTGTTCTATTTTGGCAAGGTGCTGGCCGGAAAGCCAGCCTATAGCTCGAGGTGCAGCCGGATAGCGGGAACCCATACCGGCCCGCGGTCGCGGTTGTAGCCGGGATCCTGAACGTGCTGCAGATCGAAAGCGCCATACACGCCGCGCCAAAAGTGGGCGGTGTAGTAGCCCTCGAAGATATTTTCGCGGCCGTAGGTAAGGTTCCCATCGCCCAGAAGAAAGCCAAGGCCGCCGAACTTCAGGTACTCGGCATGCTCGGGGGAGAGCCCGTTGGTCACAAACGCCAGCCCGACTTTGTCGTGATCGCGATGCCAGCTGTAGCCGCGATAATCGCCGCCCAGGGAAAAGGTGTTATCGACCTCGGTGTAGGCGAAGGACTCGTGATGTCCGTCGTTCCATCCGGCGCGGGAAAAAAGCCGCAAGGAGGGCGTTACCTGCTGCTCGAAATTGGCGCCAAAGCCGTACTTCACGCTTCCCGGCTGGCGCGTGGCGACGATATCGGGAGTGGGCGTCTTCCCCTCCAGGAACAGATTGATGGCTTCCTGATAGTCGCCCATATTGGCGTGGTTGACGTAGGAGAGCAGGCGAAGCTGCGCCGGAGCTTTTAGGCCCACGCGCGGATGCAGCTCCAATTCCAAATTCTCCCCGCGCGCTCGCCTCAGGTCCGTATCCAGAACGATCCCGTTGGCCACGGTGGGCATCAGAGCTTCCGCGAAGCGCAGCGCCCAGGAGCGGTCGTCGTACTCCACCACGGCCGCATAGGTATAGCCGCGCGTATCGGCGGCATAGTCCCAAGCGCCGTTGTTTACCAGCGTCCAGTTCATGAATTGCAGGTGGCTGTCGCTGGCCACCGGATTCGCGTCGAAAAAATCCGCGAGCGACATTTTGCCCACGCGGAATTGCAGCCGCCTTACCGGCAGGCTCGCGAGGACACCCATGGGCCCGATGCCGCCGTCCTCGGTCTCCTTGCTCAGCGGCACCACATAACGCAGACTGGCCCGCGCGACGTAGGGCGCGATGCTCAAGGGGCTTCCCTCGCCGGGGATGCGGACCACGTCGATGTTGCTGTAGCCGGCCAGGCCCACTGAATTGCTGATGCCTTGGCCGCTGGCCTCCTCCAGATCGAAGACGGCATCGAGCGAACGGGTGAGCCGCGCGGCAGTGTAGAGCGTATAGATGCGCGAGACGGCAATCTCGGGGGTGGGCTTCAGGCTGTTCGGTCCACTGTAAAGCGCGGGAAACGCGCCGTGCCCCTGGGCGATGATATTGATCTGGCCGGAGACCCACCAGCGCGCCGTTTGCGAATGCAGGAAAATCGTTTCGGGATCTTCCGCTTCGGGCGGCGGGCTGGTTTGCGTTTGCGTTTCGGTTTGCGTTTGCGGCGGGGCGGGGTCGGCATTCTGCGCGCGTAGGAGGATGGAAGACACCGCGACCATCGTCAAGAGCGCGAGAGAGCGCCCGAGAAAACGCCATGGGTTACGCGCGATGCCTATGATCATCTGTTTGGCGTCGCTCCGGATGCGTGCCGATGATTGGCTCCAGCACCTGCCCTGCCCTTCCAATTCCCGCTAAGGCGGCTGTAAAAACGAAAAACGTTTTAATCAGCAGATTGCGGTCGATTTTGCGCGACCTAGAGCTACGCCAGCCCAAAATCTCAAAGGGAATTGACGAATACTTGGATAAGGGCTTAACCCTGTTTAGGTCATCTTTTTTAGAATTTCCAGTGGAGTCTTATCCCTAAGACTGACACTGGACCACGGTCGCGATTGGATGCCGGGTTGACAACAAATTCATAATCCGGAGTCACGTGAACCTCTTTCCAGGCTGCGAGATTGTAGTAAGCTTCCACGACATTCTCACTCCCGTAAGTCAACGCACCGTCTCCGTCCAATATATCCATACCCCCGAGCGCAAGAAACTCCTGGGCGCTGCGCGAGATGCCGCTTCTGACGTAGGCGAGTCCAAGTGCATCGTTGCTCCGCCGCCAAGCAGCGCCTTGGACGCTGGTCCCGAGCGATACCGCCCAATTCGCGTCGTTGTACATCCATCCCTCTGTCTGTCCGTCGTTCCAACTAACGCGCGCAAACACGCCAACGTCGTCTGTAATTTTCTGTTGCCAGTTCAGCCCAAATCCGTATTTATAGCGATATGCTTGGGCGGACGAAAGATCTGCTGAGGGACCGTTCGCTTGCAAAAGAGGAATCGCCTGCCGAAAATCAATCATATTGGCTGAGTTCAAAAAGGCCAGGAACCGAATCGTTCCCGGACGCGCCTCGGAGTAACGACGCTCGAATTCCGTCACCATGCCCCAGGAGTGAAGAAATTCACCATCACCTCCATTGTGGGGAAACGTAAGAATCTGGTCGTCAGCCGTGAAAGAGTTCTGCATGGACGGCGCCTGGAAAAAACCGTAGCGTAAAGCCCATTTCGGTTGATTCAATTCCACGGCAAGCCCCGTGGTGTACCCGACGCTGTCCGCCGGGAAATCCCACGCAAGGTTGGTGATCATGGCCCAATTCATGAACTGAGTATGCGAGTCCTGAGCATAAGCGTTGTTGTCGAACATGTCTGTGGGGCTGAATCGCCCAAGGGTGAAGGTCAGGCGCGAAATATCCTGTTCGCCGGCGAGCGTAAGAGGACCATCCGGAACAAGCTCCTGCTTGCCTCCGAAGCCGATGGTCTGACGGATGAACAGGTGGGCAAACATAAAATAAGGGGTCTTGGTGCCGAGTTTAAAGGCGTCGCCGTTCGGAAACGCCTCGATGCCTTTATCGTTACTCAGGCCAAATCCCTCCCATAACAGCGCGTCGACGTGAATCTCCCCGCCATGCCACAGCCGCACGCCGGCATAGAGGTCCGACGTAAAGGTTTCCTGAATTTCACCGTGGCTGTCCAAGCTGTTTTGGCCGGAGTACAGAGCCGGAAAGGGGGGATCGCCTTGCGGCGTTTCGGTGATTTGACCGTGGATATTCCACTTTTGAATGCGTTCAACCGACGCATCCGGGGCCACGTCCGGGGCCACATCCGGGGCCACGTCCTGGGCCACGCACGGAGCAGCGAACAGTACGGCAAGAATCAAGAATTTAACGGAATTCCCGATTGGGACTCCTAGCCCACGCATCCTAGCTCCGCTCATGCGTCCAACCATTCCTTCTCCCGCTCTCAGCGGGAGGGCGACAGCCCCGAGCGCGCATTAACGGAAGGTAAAAACTGAAGCTCGCAGCCGCTCTTATTCCCGGCGCCGCACCGCGCCTGGCCGAGCTTGGCTCCGCCCGGAGAGCCAAACAAACTTGCGCACCGGGCGCGCTCCTTATGCTAGGCTACCCCCCTGGGGTAGCAAGGGTTTACGTATAGCCTACCCCTGTAGGGTAGTCAAGAATAATGTCGCATCTTTCACGAGAAGAGCTGGATCTGGTCAACCGCACCAAAAAGGTGATTGGCCAGCTGGAATCGGTGGAACGCGCCCTCAACGAACATGAGCACTGCGCGGAGATTCTTCACCGCCTGGCGGCCGCGCGGGGAGCGATCAACAGCCTGATGGCGGAACTGATGGAAGATCATATCCGCCACCATATGGCTCGGCACACCAAGAGTTCGGAAGACGCCGCCGACGATCTGATCGGCATTATGCGCACTTATTTGAAGTAATCGCGGACTGGCAATACATGCAGGCTGAGTTGAGTACTCGCCGGCAGGATATCGCGTCAAGGAGGGCCGGCGATGGGTGCTATCGCCGGCCTTTCACTTAGAACCGCACTCCTCTACTTCAGTTAACCCGCTTCTGAGACGTTATGAGCCAGAACACGCAATTGTCCGCTCTGCGAGAGCTGGGACTCGCGGCGAGGCGAGTAGACGAATTGGTGTCCTTCCAACCGATCGGAATAAAACCAACCGGTAAGAACCGGCGGCTGGGTCCGATTCGGTTTGCCGAACACAAGTTCGCTCTGATCGGTCGGCTCTGGGCGCGTCATAGGAATGGTCATAAACGTGGCGATCACGTGCATGTCGTTACGACCAAGCACCTCCACCACGTTGGGATTCGTGATTGAACTGGGCAGCTTGAACCAATAGGTCCCCGCGGGAAGAATTCTGTTTCCCGGAATTTGGAATGGCTCGTTGAATGTGAACTGCGTTGCCTCGTTGGCCTCATTCGCGCGCGCACCCGGCGCGAAAGCGAGTAGCGCCGCCGCCAGGACCACCCCGAAAATGGTTCCAAGGGCTCTGCGCATACATCCTCCTCGAGACGCGTGCTTTTATCTTGGGCTTCGGTGTTGTTGCGGTCAGCAGCGGCTCGTTATTTTTCTTTCTTCACCTACTTACTTGGATGACGCGACCGGGACCGAATGTTGGATGGGTTTCGCGCGTTGGTCACGCGATGGAATCAGTAGGAGCGAATCGGCAGGGGCGATCAGTTGGGCTGGGCCGCGCGCGCGTCGCGTTCCAGCTTATCGTGCACTTCTTTGGACTCTCCCTCGCCGGTCAACAGCGTCTTCCCATTGGGGAGGGTCACCGAGGAGACGCGCCCGAGCGGTTGGCCATTCTTGACGGCAAACAGAACCACGGTCACTTGATCGCCGGCCTTGATGGCGGCTTTGCTCCAACCAACGTTGGTGATGCTGACCGGATTCTGGGTCTCCCCGATCCAATGCACCGACTTTCCGTCATCGCCCTTCACATCGAACTCCAGGAGGCAATGCGGATTGGACCACAGCCACTGGGTGACGGTTCCCTTCAGCGTGACTTTTTTATCGTTCTCGAAGGCGGCCGTTCCGTGATGTGCAAGGAGCGGAACGGAAACGGTCACAATTCCGATAGCGAGCACCAAGGCTGCCGTGAGTTTACTTCTCATTGCCATTTGCCTCCGCTTCAGGGAACGCCGTTCGGGCACTGCAATGACCATATTCTAGGATGATCGGAACTGCCGCACAACTTGACGTGCGCATCGTCGCAAGCTAAGCCTGACACGCTAATGTTGCGGGGCCTGGCCGGCAGGAGCGCTCGCAGGATTCGCGAATCGCTTATTGTAGTTTTCCATTTCGATGGGCGAGCAGTACTGTTCGACGATGTCCCTATGCGGGTTTTCCAATTTCATGGGGAACTTGTTCATGGCCACCCAGGGTTTGGAATACATCTTGGGATCATCGACGGTCACCGACCATTCCAGATGGTCGTGATCCACGCGATGGAGGCGTTCCTCAACACGTGCCTGGTCGCTGATGGGGCGTCCCGCGGTATCCAGCCAGACCCGGTCTTCTCCCATCATACCGACCGTCTGAACGACGAGCGTGGTGTCGTCGACCCATTTGCCGACCGAGTAGCCGTAATATCGCGGCTCCTTGACTTCATTGCCAATGAGCACGCCGCCATCGGTCAATTTGGGAACTGGGCGTCCGTCGGTCCAGATGATGCGCCACACGGTTCCATACTCGTATAGCATCGCTATTTTGTATTCGTTTTGCAGGATCTGGGTCTCCCTCAAGTTGTAAAAATCCATGCGCGGGAATCCGAGCGGCTCGCATTTGTCTCGCGGATCATTAGCGAACCCAGGCAGATTCTCATCGGCTCCAAACAGCGCGTGATGGGACTTGTAGGCTTGCAATCCGTAAGGCGTGTACGGCAACTGATGTTCCGGCTTTCCATCATTGGGCATGGCCTTTACGCCATCGGGCTGGATCCCGTCGCTCGGACCATTGGCGGGCTCCCAGGTTCCGGAAAGATCGTGGCGCGGAGCAGCGGATGATTTTTGCTCCGCAGCCGCCCCAGCCTGTTGCGGCCGCGCGCCTGCGGCGAGCGCCGCAGAGAAGGCCAGCGCCGGCACCAGGACGATTACCAAGCGCCTCGACAGATCTAGCATTTTGGCCGCCCCTTCCCTATTCTTTATCACCACTTTTCAACGCCATCCTTCATCGCGACTCTTCATGGTCACTCGCCGGTATTACTTGCCGCAGCCCTGGCGGGCTTTCTCCAATTGCTGGAACAGGCGGGCCGCGCCTTTGCCGTCGAGCGTGCGCATCACGTGACCTTCCCCCTTCTCCTCGTTGAATTCCACCGTGAATCCCTGGCTGCGGAATTTCGCGGCTTGCTGCTCCTCGCTGTGCAGCCATTCCGTATCGTTTTCGCCCGCGTACATGAAAATGCAAAGCTTGGCCAGAGCGCGCATATGCTCCGGCGCATTGTCGGGGAGGAACCCGGGAAGGCCGGTTACCGACCAGAAGTATTGCGGGTAGAGAGAGGCGATGTGGAACGCGCTCAGGCCTCCATTGGAAACGCCGGCGATGTGAAATTTATTTTGCAGAACTTTGAAATCGGCCAGCAGCTTGACGATAAATGCAGGAAAAACCCGGTCGCCCTCCTCGAAGAACAAATCTCCATTGGGCGCCGCCGGAAGGATGACGATATAGCCCAAAGTTTCGGCCTGCTCGCGCCAGTTGCGTTCCAAAGTAGCATTGACCATCTCCATCGTTTGCGGGCCGCCGCCAAAGGCCAGAATCGCGGGATAGGCTTTGGCCGCGTCGTAGCCATTGGGAAGGACGACTTTATATTCCAGTTCGGTCCCCCCGATATTGGCGACTTTATCGAGCACTTCCGCGGCCAGGGGCTGGCCGAAGGAAATCAACGCGGCGATGAGAGCAATGACGGTGAGCGAAAATCTGAGCGATGCAGAACGGCGGGACATATTGGCGCTCCTCCTTGCCTTGGCCTTGCTTCGGCGAATGGGTGATTGGGTGGGCAGATTATACGCGAATTGGCGCATTCGGGAATCGTCTTGCACAGCGAAAGCTTGGCTCGAGCGGAAAGGCGCGAACGGAGCGAGGCGGTCGCGACTTAGGGCGAGTTGGGGGCCGCGTTGGAGTCGGGGGGCCGGGTTTGAGTACCCGGGTACCAGCCCGGCGGGTACGTTCCGAGCCGAAGTACCACGCCGTTTTGTTGCTTTCGTCCTATCGCGCGGCCGGGTAGCAAAGCGGAATCCTACAATGAGCCGCGCAAAGCGCGGGTTCACGATTACAAAAGGACACATGGTCAACAGCCAGTTCGCAGAAAAACGCGCCGATCCGCGAGTTTCGTTCTTCGCTGACGCGGAAGTGATCCTAGGCGACGGCACGTCGGTCCCCACACAGCTTGCCGAATTGAGCGCGAGAGGATGTTATATCGGCACCCTACTGCCCATTTCCACAGGAACACGCTTCCGGCTCCGCATCTGGGATGGCGTCAGGACCTGCGAACTGCAGGGGAAAGTGATGTACCTGCACTCCAGCAGCGGGTTGGGAATCTTCGGCATGGGCGTGCTGCTGGAAGAGATCACCCCCGAGGAGCGTCGAACGATCGACAGGTGGCTGTATGATGCGGACGGCAAGCGACCCGCGGGATCGTATAGCTCCACGGGTAGTTCCACGGGCAGTTCCACGGGCAGTTCCATCGGCAATCCCAACGGCGGTTCCACGCGGCGTAACTGACGAATAGCCTCCCGGGCAGGTTTAACTAGCGCGAGGCGAACGCGTCTCCCAGGCGCGCGTCTTATCTTTTCTTTCCTTGTTTGGGCTTTGTTTGCGCCGGGGCTCCTCTAGGTGCGCGGGGAAGTTTCGGGAAGAGCGGGGTGAATCACGCCATCCGCCAGCAGGGACCCGACTTCACCCGAAGGCAGCGGCCGCGCAAAGTAATATCCCTGGATGAGAGAGCATCCCCAGGCGCGAAGTTGTTCCAGTTGCTCGGCCGTCTCCACTCCCTCGGCAATAAATTCCACGTTCAATTCCCGCGCCAGCCCGATAATGGCCTTCACGATGGCCGCGTCACTGGCGTCGTGCAGCGAACCCCGCACGAAATGCTGCGACATCTTGATGCGGCTCACCGGATAGCGGCGCAGATAATCGAACGACGAGAATCCAGTCCCGAAGTCGTCGATTGCCAGGCGGATACCCTTCCCCCTGAGCCTCTGCAGGACGTCGTTGTGTTCGAATGACGTTTCCATCAGGACTGTCTCCGTCAGTTCAAGCTCCAGGAGTTCCGGCGGAAGGCCCGTCTCGCGGAGAGCGGTAGCGATGGTTTGCTCGAGTTCGAGCGGCGCCTTGAACTGGATGGCGGAGATATTCACCGACACACTGCGAGGGGCAATGCCTGCGTTGACCCATTGCTTCATCTGTCCGCATGCTTCATGGAGCACTTTCCGGCCCATGGGGATGATGAGCCCGCTATGTTCCGCGGCGCCGATAAATTCGCCGGGGCGCAACACGCCCCGATGAGGATGACGCCAGCGGACCAACGACTCCAGGCCGACGATCTGGCCCGTAGCGGCGTCCACTTGCGGCTGATAGACGAGGAAAAGCTGGTCTTGGTCCAGGGCGTCCCGCAGTTCCGCGGCTAGGGTGAAGCGCGCTCGAACTTCGGTATCCATGGAGTCGGTAAAGAACCGGAACGTGTTTTTTCCCTCCCCCTTGGCACGGTAGAGCGCCACCTCGGCGAAGGAGAGCAGCGACTCCGTATCCAGAGCGTCACGCCCACACACGGCAATGCCAATGCTTACGCTAAGGCGAACCAGATTTCCGTCGATCGAGTACGTCTGGCTCAATGCCTCAAGCAGCTTGCTCGCGAGAATGCTGGCGTCCTCCGGGCCGTTGAGATCGACTTCCATCACGGCGAATTCGTCCGCTCCGAGACGCGCGGCCACGTCCGTCTCGCGGATGTTCGAGCATATCCTTTCGCCGACAGTGCGGAGGAGCGCGTCTCCCCTGGGATGGCCCAGCGCGTCATTCACATCCTTGAAATGATCGAGATCGAGATACAACAGCGCGAAGCCTTTTCCGCCGCGCTTCACGCGAGCGACGCCTTTCTGAATCCATTCGGCGAACGTGGTGCGGTTAAAAAGGCCGGTCAGCGGATCGAGTCGCGCCATGGCCAGGATTTTCTTTTCGGCGCGCTTGCGCTCGGTAATGTCGCGCGCGATGACGATGGCAAAGCGTTCCGTCCCCAATTGCATCGGCGCAAGGGAAAGTTCGATGGGTACTTCGGTCCCGTCTTTTCTTAGCGCGTCCATCTGCAGTATTCTGCCGGCCGGCGGCGAAGCGGCGTCCGCAGCGCCAAGGTGCTCAAACTCCGTGCGGTCCTTCTCCCCATAGCGGGGCGAGGCCAGCCATTCGTCCAATTTCCGGCCCAGCGCCTCCTCGGCGGAGGAGCCGAAGATGCGGGTAGCGGAGCCGTTCCAGAACGTGATGATCCCCTGAGCATCGATCATGATAATGGCGTCCTGCGCGGCTTCGGCGAGCGTGCGAAATTTGTCTTCGCCGCCGCGCAGCGATTCTTCGTTCTTCTTTCGATCCGTGATGTCCATGACGATGCCCTTGACCTCTTCAGATTTCCACGGGCGGTCGATCATGCATGGGAGGTGTCATGATCCTGCTTCCTTGTGGAGCGCATCGGGCAGAGCGGTTTCCTCTCCTGAGAGGACGTTCCCGCGTGAGCGCTTCTGGAAGAGAGCTTCAAAGCTGGGCAATTTCAATCCTCAGGAGGTCGCCCGCGGCCGTGTTGCTTTTGGCGATTGCATCCGCGGGAAGCTCCAGGACGCTTTGCGCCTGAAAATTTGGCCAGACCACGGAATAGGGGCGCACGCCCGCGCACACTTTCACCACGGTGGCATTCCGGCTCAGCATTACGACGTCAATCGGGAAACGCATGCCGATGGTATGAATCGCGTTGCTGGGGAAAAGCCACAGAGCGCAGCCGGGGTCGAGAGCGCGCCTGCCCAACAGGCCCACCAGACGCTTTCGAAGGCAATCCGCGATCTCCGCGCGCGAAGCTAACAGCGTGCCTTTGGTGCTGTTCACGATGCGCAAATACCCTTGCATCATTGCGGGCACTGGGCCTCATTTCGCCGGCGAATTCGGGGCAGCCTGCTGGAGCTGCTTATTGCCGGGAATGCCGGGGTCGTATTTCTTGATATCCAGCGGCGGCACCACCAGCGCCGGAGTGGCGGTCATCTGTGCGCCGGTGCCGATGGGATCGACGATGCGCGGCGTCACCAAAACCACCAGCTCGCTTTTGGACTTCTGGATGGACCGCGATTGGAAGAGTTTGCCCAGAATCGGAATATCCCCAATGCCCGGAATCTTGCTGAGCTGCGCGGTGTCCTGTTCGTTCAGCAGGCCGGCGATGGCAAACGACTGCCCGTCTCTCAGCTCGACTTCCGTCTCGGCGCGGCGCGTGGCGATGGCCGGGACGGTGAATCCGGAGATGGTGATCGCGTTGGTGAAGTCCAGGCTGCTGACCTCCGGAGCCACCTGCAAGCGAACCGTATTGTCGTCGCCAATGGTGCCGTTGAAATCCAGGCGCACCCCGAAGGGCCGGAACTGTATGGTGACCACTCCCAGGTTCTGGCCGCCCTGAACCACCGGAAAAGGAAACTCGCCGCCGGCCAGAAAACTGGCTTTGGAACCGCTGAGAGCCAGCAGATTGGGTTCGGCCAGAATCTGCAGCACGGAATTTTCCTGCAGAGCCTTGATGACCGTGCCGAAATTGATGCTGGGGTTGAAAACGAAAATATTGAGCAGGTCCGAAAGGCCAAAATTGCCGCTGGCGCTCGCTGGAACGCCGGCAGTGCCGCCGGTGATCTGCACGGGGGAGCCGCCCGCTCCCGTGATGGGGCCGTACTGCTGCGTGGAAAGCGTGCCGAGTGTGTTTCCCGCGCCGGTGCTGAGAAAATTGAAGCCCATCTGGTCGAGGCGGGTGCGGTCCACCTCGGCAACTTTTACCTCCAGAAGAATCTGCCGTTGATGGCTGGATTGCTGGGCCAGGGAATCGACCACGTCCTTGGAGTAAACTCCCGCCATCTTCACCAGTTCATCCTCGGCGCGCTGGCTGGGCACGCGGCCGGTCAGAATCAGGCGATCGCCATCCGCCTCCACCTCGACCGCACGGCCGGGGTAAGACTGATCGATCGCGGTGCGCAGGCTGGCGACGTCCAAATCCACAGTGACGTCCATCATGCGGGACGTTCCCGACTCATCCCATAGAATCAGGCTGCTGGTGCCCGGCGCCTTGGCCTCCACCACCACTTCGTTTCGGTCCGTGGCCAGCGCGTCAATCACAGCCGGATTGCTTAGCAAAACTCGCTTCAGCCGCGTCTCGAGGTGAATCACCACGGACTTGCCGGCGAGGATGTGCAATGGCGCGGCGGCCAGCGGCACGGCTTGCTGTGCGCCGCTCACCGCGGGTACACCCAGGACGCATGCCAGCGCGAGCACCAGCCCGTTCCGATGGAACGGCCAGCTCATGTTTGCGCGAATCCCATTGGCCTCATCGCCACAACGCCGTGGAAACAGAGAGAAAAACGAAGAGCGCTCCACTGGCGATCGCCAGCGTGTAGGGGAGATGAACCGAACGTCCGGCTTGCTCTCCGGCCGGCTCCAAGGGCCGCAGGCCGGCGGCAAGATGGAAACGAATCGTTCGCACCATTTTCGAGAGCGCCTCGCCGGTTTGCTTGCGAAGAGCTAGGTAGCCAAGCGCCCAAAGGCCGCCGGCAATGGCCGTGGCCAGAATAAAAACCACCGCGTGCCCGATCCCGAGCCACGCGCTTACCGCGGCCATGAGCTTCACGTCGCCTCCGCCGATGCCGCGCACGAGAAAGGGAATAAAAAGAACTCCGCCTCCCAAGACCGCGCCGGCCAACGCCGTTTCCAAGCCGGCCCCTCCGGCAAGGAAGGTGCGAACGCCAAATCCGGCGATCAGTCCCCCGCCCGTGAGCCAGTTGGGGACCCTCGCGGTCCTCAGATCGAACGTCATGGCCAGAATCGATAGGAACAGCGCACCCAAGGCAAAGCTTGATTCCACTAACCCTCCAGGAATCCCGGCAGCCCGCTCAACTTCGCTCTACTTCGTTCAACTCCGCTCTACTCCGCTCTACTCCACTCCGCTCAACTCCTCGATGTGCCTTCGGGAGCGGGAGCAAGCTTGCGAGCGTTTCTGCCCGAAGGTTCAAATTGCACTTGTGAGTCCATTCGGCCCGGCCGCGCGATTGAAAATGAAACAGCTGAAACTGCTGGAATTAACTTTCGCGAAGGCTTTTCGGGCCAAAAAGCGGGGCACGGAAGGCAGCGCTCGGACCAGTTCTGAACTGGGCAATATCCGATATGGGAATGTTCGCGGCGAGTTTATGGAGAAGTACGTCCGGCAGGCGCATCAATTCCCTTCCGCCTTGGCGGACGTCGCGGCGCAAGGGACGCCATTGCGCAGCATGAAGGCGAAATACGAATTGGCTCCGCTCGTGAGGGTGGCGCAACGATGGTAGTGGCCAAGAATGTAGTCCGCCACCGGATCGACCGCAATCGAAGCCAGCGGTGTGTTGGGCCAGGAGGTGGCAATTTTGTCATAAAACGAAGGCTCGAAAAGCACTACGTCTGTTCGGCTCTCCTCGAGTTCGCCGATGGCCTCCTGGTCCTGCGCGCGGGTGTGCATGCCGGGCTGGAGATATTCGTAGCGCGTGGCGCTGAAGGTGGCGGTGAGGTAGTAGCCCAACGGAAAGTAGGGATAGACGAAGATTCTTTCGCCGGCGGGAACATGCGCCTGCGTATATCCAATTACCTCGTCGGGCCAGGAAAGCCGCACCAGGCCTCGGCGCGTTTCGATTACCGACTGTGCGTTGCGGTTGGCGATCAGGAGCGCCATGCCCGTCGCCGTGAAGGTCACAACGACGCCGAGAACGAGGATCGGCCTCATGGCGCGCACGATTCCTCCGCCGATGTCGCCGGCGTCGAGGACCCAGGCCAGCACCAGATACAGAATTGGCACGAGGTAGGCGAAGTGAATGACGTTGGTGCGCACAAACATCACCGAGAGCATGACCCCGGCGATGCTGGAACCGGTAACCACGTAATAAGCAGCGCGGTCCGGGGCCAACGATCCGCGGCGCGCGCGAATCGTCCAGTAACCGAGAAGCACCAATCCGACGATGGGCAGTGCTGGAAGCAGGAAGCCAGGGCTCACCGCCAGAATAACCAGAAAGATGTCGAATGGACGGGACGTCCCGAAGAGGCTCGCCCGCGATTCGTCGGACCAGTCCGTGTATCCGTAGGGCACGTTATTGGTTGCCGAATAGTGATGGAGCGCCCAGCTCCAGTCTGCGAACATGGCACCCGCCGCGTGATGGCCGGCGAAATAGACGAGCGTGAGGGCCAGCGGCCAAGCGAAGCCGGCGGCAAGTGCGAGAGCGTGCGCCCGCGAAAACCGCAAAGGGCGTTCCACCCAGGCGATCAAGATGAACGCAAGCAGCAGCCCCAGTACGAAGCCCGCGCCTTTGGACTGCTCGAAAAGAAACGTCAACGAGCCGAACGTTCCGGCTCCGAACGCCCATCGCGCTTGCCGCGTCTGCGCCAGCAAGACCGAACAATAGACCGCAAGACACAGCCAGAACGTGCTATCCCAATTGTGCAGGACCGCAAACCGCCAGGACACAGAGGTTACCAGCGTGAGATAGGCAATCAGCAAAGCCGCCCAGCGCGACGAGACGCGACGCGCCACGAAGTACGCAAATGCCGTGAATACGCCGCCGTAAAGCACCAGGGTCGACCGCGCCACCATCAGCGAATTGCCGAATAGTTTGAAGAGAAGGGCCAGCAGGTAGTAGGAACCCGGCGTCAGGAACGAGAAAAAATCGCGGTAGAGCACCTCCCCGCGCAAAATGCGCTCCGCGCCTTGCAGGACGATGCCCTCGTCTGGATCGAACAGCATAAACCGGCGAAAGGCGCACAGGTACAGGCAGGCCAGGACAAAGAGACCGGCTGCGATCCAGCGCTCGGCCGCAATCTTTTCGGGAAACAGAAGCGTGGCACGGCTAGCAGGGCTGGCGCGACTGGCACCATTGCCACAATGTCCCGCTATTTGCTTCTGTGGCGCAGGCGTCACGGAGATGTCGCGATTCTCTCGCCAGCTGCGGAGGGCGTTAACATTGCCGCGCAGGATGGCGCGTTGCACGCCGCGCTCGACGTGTTGCCCGCAGGCGTCTCCACTCGTTCGAAAAGGACGCTCACTTGGCCGCTGAAGACCACCTTCCATCGCGCATCGTGCCGTAAAGCGTAGGTCAGCGCTTCATCCGGCGGAAAGAGCACGTAGCGAATCTGGTATTTGTCGAGGATCGGGGAAGGGTCTTTCGGGTCGAGCAGATCCAGATAATCTTTCAAAACGCCGGCGTACTCGAAGATGTCCACGCGGCTGTCGATGAAGTCGCGAAATTGCGGGTCCCTCCAGCCCAGATAGCCGCCCCACAAGTAGTAATTCAGGACGTGGTCCGACGCGGCCAGAGAAGAAAGGCGCGGCAGAGCTTCCGAGGGATATTCGCGATCCACCGACTGCCAAAGCTGTTTGCCGGTCGGGAAAGTCCAGGCCATGAATGCCAAGGCTCCGGCGATAACCAGCGCGTTCCATGCGGGACGGTCGGCCTCCGGCCGGTAACGCGGCAGGAAGGCGAGGAAGTCAGCGACGAGCGGCGCAGCGAGGATGCCCGCGAGGAAAAGAAAGCGCACGTAAGTAAGGCCGGCATACACACCGAGAAAGGCCAATCCCACTTCGTAGAGCTGCCAGCGTCCGCGGCCGAAAAGAGCGGCAAGCAGCAGCATCACGAGGAAAAGCAAAGCGATTTTGCCGCGCGCATCGTGGAAATCGACCGAGCTCCACTCGGCCACGTGAGCAATATTGAGCTTCTGGTGGAAGGCCATATCCAGCGGATACAACACCAGCCGATAGCCGTACGGGTTGGCGAAGAGCGCCGCGATCGATGCGGCCAGGCAGCCGCCCAGCCGCCGCAGTTGCGCGGCGGACCAGCGCGTCGCCTCCACGCGCCCCCACGTTCCCTCCACCAGGCCGCCGGCAATGAAGATCGCCAGGACGATCAGGCCGAACGCCCAGGAGCCGTGGGTATTGATCCACGCACAGAACAGCGTCGGCACAAGCCACAATCGCCATCCGCCACGCGAGCGAAAATCCTCCAGCAGAAAAAGCAGCCCCAGCAGATAGATGTATCCGAAAAGAAGTGTCCGCGGGCCGAAGGAGACCGATCCCAGCAGAATTGCCAGATAACAGGCCAGGGCTGCGGCTTTGATATTTCCGCTCTTGCGCCAGCAAAGATAAAGCACGCCGCCGAAAATCACCTCCAGAATCAGGATTGAGATGAGTTTGATTCCCACGAGGCCGAAGGCCCGCCAGGCGAAATAGTAAGGAAGCTCACCCAGCCATTCATGGTTCATCCCCGAGTTTCCGAAGACCGTGTACGAGTACATGTCCACGCGCGGCCACTTGGCTTCGCGCAGCAGATAGTCCGCGTTTCGCAGGTGCCACCAGATATCGGGATCGGCCAGCCCTTTGCGCGCCAGGGCGAAAACGGAAGCGGCCACCAGGGCCGCCAGCGCCGCTGGAAACGAGAAGATGCGTGCGGCGAGCGAAGGCTCGGCAGGCGCGAAAGCCGGTGACTCGGGATGGATCACAATTGGGAGGCTCCGGAACGGAGTCGATGTGCACGTTCTCGGCCACAGCGTTCTGACATCAGCTTGGTAATGGAGTGACTGAATCCCAGCAGTTAAATCTCGACGATCGTGCCTTCATAAATAACAAAAGGGGAATTCAGAGCCCGCGAAGAGACTCCAGCCAGTGTCACTTTGAATCACGGATCGCCGAATCTTCCCGGAATGGGAGCGCCTCATCGCTCAGCGGAAGAGCAACCACCAGAATGACCGTTGGAATGAAAACCCTTTGCCACCATCGATGCGCCCACGCAAAGTTGGCATTCCGATTGCTGCTATGAAGGCGAGATGTGGAGTAGCGAATCGAGGCGAGTCGGCACGATGCCAATGTCGAGACAATGTCAACGCAAACGGCTGGCGAGCAAATCGCGCGGACAGGCCCAGATGGAATTTGTCTTGAGCATTCTTTTCGTAATGCTCTTCACCTTCGGAATGCTGGAGCTAGTTTTGCTTGTGTACACCTATAACGTGCTGGCGGACTCCGCCAAAGAGGGTGTTCGCTACGCCATCGTTCACGGCACCGATAGCGCCACTTGCAGCGGTCCGGGCGGCGGCGGGGTGAGCTGCACGGATAGCTCCGGCGCCAACGTGACGGCGACGGTGCAACAATACGCGCAGTACTCCTTTCACTCCACCTCCTCAATGACGATTGCGGTCACCTATCCGGACTCTTCCAGCGCTCCTCCCAGCCGCGTTCAAGTCCACATCAGTTACCCGTATCAGCCTTTCTTTGGGATGGGATGGCCGACGGTTACCGTGAACGCGGCGGCAGCCGGCCGCATCACGTTTTGAGCCGTCTTCTGCAGGAAGGCGACCCGCGGAGGGCTCCGCAGTTCTTCATCACACTCTCCGAACAATCCAAACGATCAAACAGATCACCAATATCGTGCCAAGCAGTCCATATCCAAACATCGTTGACCTCCTCACTTTTAATAATCGCTAAGCGTGGGCCTTTTCAGATATCGATCCGATGGTTCTTATTCCTTACCCAAGTCCGGTGCAAATTCGTCATGCAGCTCAGCCGTTTGTGCGATTTCCTTTTGGACCCTCTTCGTTTCCGCATGGCCTTCGGCTTGTAAGTAGGAATTGTTCACAAGTTCTCCCGCCTTCTCTTTTACCGTTCCTTTCAAGCCGTGAAACGTGCTCTTTTCATCTCTCGTACTTGGCTTCATCGATCGTCCCCCGGGCGCCTCTATTTTCTTCGGTGCATTGTTATGATAGGGGAATCGAAAACGCATATCTGTCTGGATCGGCACAGATACGCATATGCATGGCAAGACGGCTGCGGCCCGCCGTGTCCTTCAAGACTGGGTGGGCACAGAATTGGGCACAGTGAAGAAAACGTGATTCCAGCGAATGAGAAGCCAGGCAGATAACTCAGTGGTAAGATCGTAGAAACAAGCGGCGCACCCGTAACTCAACTGGATAGAGTATCAGCCTTCGAAGCTGAGAGTTGGGGGTTCGAATCCCTCCGGGTGCGCCACAAATCTCCGAGTCAATGCCCAACGCTCTTAAAACGTTTCGCTACGCAGTCGCATCCGTGTGGCAACACGCCCTGCACAAGGCTATCGCGACGCAACGGCCGAATGCTCCAGTCGACCTCAGTTCGACGCAACCCGAGATGACTCAATTCAACGCGGCCTTCGGCGCCCTTCAAAGCGGCAAACCAATTCCGCCAGCCGATCCCACCGGCTCGGTGATTTCAGTTTGCGCCAAAATGGCCGCCGAATTCGTCTGGGCCGAAATTAGCGGAAATAAGGCCAGAGCGGACGAGCTTCAAGACGAAATTCGCAACAGCGATTGCGACCCTCTCTGGTCGTCGGCTCTGGCTGCCTACCTCGCCTGGAAAGACACGCTGAGGCCGGTTCCCTACCAAACCTATAAGAATTTGAGCGACTACATGATTCCGCTCCCCGATAAGGCCGAGCTGGTTATCGGCCTGATCGGCGACTGGGGCACCGGACTCGATGACGCGAAATGGCTGCTTTCGGAAGTCATGAAAAAATCTCCCGACGTGCTCATTCATCTTGGTGACATCTACTATGCGGGAATGTCCGACGAGGTCCGGGACAATTTTCTGACCATCGTCAATGCCAATGTGCCCGGCATTCCGATCTATACGCTCTCCGGCAACCACGACATGTATTCGGGCGGCGCCCCATACTATTGGCTGCTAACGCAACTCAATGCGGTCCCCTCGCTCCAACCGTATCGGCAGCAGGCCAGCTTTTTCTGCCTGAGGAACGCGAACTGGCAAATACTCGCCATGGACACGGGGCTGCACGATTCCGATCCCACGACGGTGAATACGAACGTCACCTATCTGGAGGATTCCGAGGCCGCTTGGCATGTGGACAAGTTGCAAAACAATGGAGGCCGGCGAACGATCGTTCTTTCGCATCACCAGCTGTTTACGGCTTTCGGCGAGGGCATCGGGCGGGGCGCTTCAGGAAAAGCCTTGGCCTACAACCCGAAACTATACGCGATCTTTGAAAAATACATGGACCAAATCGCTCTGTGGCTTTGGGGCCACGAGCACAATTTTGAAGCTTTCAGCCCCTACATCGGCTTGAATAAAGGGCGCTGCATCGGCGCCTCGGCAATCCCCGTCCTCGAGCCGCAAAACCCCTATGGACTTATCGTCGGCCCCGATCTCCAAGGCCAAGCCGGCCTCCCCACCCTGATTTCGGGCGTAGGACAGCTCAGCCTGAACAAGGATAAGGAGTACTATCACGGCTACGCGATTATGACCTTGGGTACTCCCGGTACGGGCGCGCCGCCTTCGAGAATCGACTACTACGAAGTCGATTCCGACAATCACGGCGAGAGCGAGTTGATGTTCGGCGAACTGATTGCCTAGAAAGAGGGCGCCAGCCCGGCGAACACCGCCAGCCCCACCCGGAGCTTGACAGAAATAAGGTGAACAGCGTATATGCTTACGCAAGCTGATATCATTGTGTTCAGACTGAGTGGTCAGACTGGCGCGAGCCTGAATCTATTCCAAATCATTTACCGGAGGACTGTCTCAAATGAGGTCTAAGCTTCCCGCTTTTGCGATCGTAATTTGTGCTTTGCTCTCGGCTGCTCCCGCGTTTGCGCACCATGGATTCGCCGTCGAGTTCGACGGCAGCAAGTGCTTGAATCTCAAGGGTACCCTCACGAGTATCGATTGGGAGAACCCGCACGCATACTTTCATATGGACGTGAAGGACGCCCAGGGCAATGTGCAGGCCTGGAGCCTGGAAATGATCACCCCCAACGCTCTCAAGAGGAACGGCACCACCCGCCAGGATTTCACGAATAATGTCGGTAAACCCATCGACGCAAGAGCCTGCCCGACCAAAGCCGGCGGCACGCAGTACCGGGGCTCGGCGGAGTTCCTCGCCCTGCCGGATGGCCAGATTCGTATCGTTGGGCAGTTGGTTGAAAAGCTGACGCCGGAGCAATTTCACTTCTAACGATCTAACGAGGGCGTCAGAAGCAGGTACGAGCCGGCGAAGTTGAAAAGGGAGAAATTGGAAATGACACGAATGAAGTCGTTGTTGCGCTATTGCATTGGAAGTGCGGTAGTCCTACTGGCGGCTCTATGCCTGGTTTCTGGTTCCGCGTTTGGCCAGGCAGGCGAGGTGCCGGGTGGTGGCGGTAGTTACGTGCCGGGACCGGAACAAAAAAAGCCTCCGGCACCGATTGTCGGCGGCTTTCAAAACGTGCATCCAATCCCGACAGGTGGGCCCGCACCCCGCATGTCTGACGGGCATGTGGACCTGACAGGACGTTGGTATCCAAACGCTGCGGGAAGAATGCTGCAATTTGCTTACCCGTTGGACCTCTCTGCGCTGCGGCAATTCGATCCCAAGGCTACGCCGGAAGGCCCGCCCGTCTTCAAGCCTGGCATGGAAGCAAAATACAAGAGACCTGTCCCGTATGGAGATTGCGACCAGGCCGGCACTCCCAGCACGGTATTGGAGCAGGACGCGCAGCACGCCCCCATGGAGTTGATCGGGACACCACAAAGGCTCGTCATGCTTTTCGAATACCCGCTGGACGTGCGCATGGTCTATTTCAATCGCCAGCATCCCAAGGATCCCGATCCCACGTTCAATGGCGACACCACTGCTCGCTGGGAGGGAGATACGCTGGTTCTGGATGTGATCGCTATCGACGATAGAATGAGGAATTTCGGCGGCGAGGGGTCAGGCGGATGGTTCCACAGCGATCAGCAGCACGTCGTGGAGCGCATTACTCGTACCTCGAAGAACTACCTCACCTACCAAATCACCATCGATGATCCCGTAGTGCTGGCGAAACCGTGGAAGTCCGCGGCTCGCACGTGGACCACAGCGCAGGATCCCCACGACGAATGGGGCGAGGTCTTCTGCACGCTGAACCAGGAGCCGGAGGAGTACAAGAAGATCACGGAAGAGAAGGCCAAGACGGGCGGCAAGTAAGGCCACATGCGCGGGCGGCGGGCCGAGATGGCTCGTCGCTCTGCCGCGCCGGATTTGCCCGCCAAGGCGCGCTGGTCTGAAATAACCTGCAATTCGAGATGCCCGCGCCGGGCATCTATCGGGCATATAATGTCGAAGGCGCTGGCGAGGCCCCGTAGCTCAATGGATAGAGCATCGGATTTCTAATCCGAGGGTTGTGGGTTCGAGTCCCTCCGGGGTCGCCACAGTCGTCTTCGAAGGAACGGATTGCGGGGATTATGTCCAAGCCTTTAGTGTCATTCCTTGCGTGTGCTCTCCTTTCCGTGTCTGCCGCGCTTGCCGGCCAGCAAGCCAGCCCCTCCAAGCCGGACTCCAACTCCAAGCCCGCGAAGCAAACGAGCGAAGCCTACTCCACGACCACGGCCGCCAAAGCCCAATTCATGCGCGAGAGCGGCTACCGAAATGGCAGGCCCGGATACGTGGTTGCGTACAGGAAAGCGCTTGCCTGCGGCGGGGCCTCCGACGACATCTCCAACATGGAGTGGCTGACCGTCGCCGAGTCGAAAGCCAAAGACAAGGCCGACCGCGGCAAAGCTTGTAAGTGATCGCCAAGGGGCAGCTGCCACGGAACGAGATCATCCCCTTCTTCCGCACTGACCTCACGATTACTCACTGACCTCGACGATCGCTCATTGACCTCGAAGTGAGACTTCCGGGAGGTAGAGTCCCCGGCGTTCCCGCTTCCACCAATCGCCGGTCGCGCGGCGCTCGGCGAAGTTCGTGAATTGATAGCTATAGAGCGCTGCCCTGATGTAGCGGGGCGGCGCGGCGACGAAGGGATTATTTTCGAGGAGCGCGGTCACTTCCGGACTTCCCTGCAGCAGGCGAATCATGAAACTCTCGAACCAGGGATTCTGCTGATAATTGGAGAGCGCCGCGAACCACATCTGCCAATCCAGCCGCGGCTGGTAGGGCGCCACCCAGGGCGGGCGCCGCGCAACATTGCCCGGCTTGTATTTGAATTCGTAAGCCAGCCAGGTCTGGCCGTCGTTGCTGCCCTCCACCACAATCTCGTCGCGCGCAGTGGTCATGACGGCGAAGAGGCCATAGCTACTGGAAAGATCGAAGGGCGCCTGCCAATTCACGAGTTCGCGGGCAAAGGTCGGCACGGCGCCGCCCATGCCGAACGTCCCCAGCATTTCGCTGCCGCTAATGATGAGTATGACTATCGCCAGCGCCGCTCTGATTACTCTTCCAGCGTGGCCGAGCGGAGATATGCGTCGTTCCACACCTGCCCCTTCCGGCACGGGCGCTGCGGCCAAATCGCTTCCCGCAAAATAAGCGGCCAGCCGCTTCGGCAGCCAGCGGCGCAAAAACGCATCGTCGAGAAGCAGAACGCAGAGGGAGATCGTCAAAAGGTTAAAGAAGCAATAGTTGCCGGTCAGGGCGATCAGGAGTTGCAAGCCCGCGATCAATGCCGCTCCCAATCGCCGGAATCTTCGCGGAGCGAAAATCAGAAACGGGACCCCGAGTTCCAGCGCGAATACGCCCGCCACACTGGCCCGCTGAAACCACGCAGGCAACTGGGCCGCATACCAGGCGACCGGTGTGGGCAGGGGCTGCGTCCAGTAGTGGTATTCGAGAGCCGTCAAGTTGCGCCAGGCTACGTCGCCGCTCAGGAGTTTTACGGCGCCCGACAGGAACATGAGCCGGAATAGAAGCCAGCGCCCCAGCCACAGAACCGTGGTCGAGACAGGAGAGTTGGCCCGCCGCCGGGGCGGCTCGAGCCACCGCCATGGAGCCAGAAAAATTGCCAGAAAGCCTATCTCCAGCAGCAGAATGTCCCATTGGAACGAGAGGAACTCCTGCCCCACCGTAACGAGCGACAAATAGAAGACCCACGCCAGCGCCAGAGCCGGGCCAGTCACGACTCCGAGAATGACCAGCAGCCCAGCCAACGCTCCGGCGCCGCACAGGAACTTGAGCCCAGCATCGCTCGAGTTAATCGAGCTAATCGAGTTGATCCAGGCCAGCGTCGGGAAAAGATGATAGGCGTCCGCGCCGTACGTGCGCTGCGCGCCCTGCAGAAAATTGCCCACGGGAAGAATTCCGTGCGTGCCCACCAAACCCGCTAATTGTCCCCACAGCGAGAGAAAAGCGATCACATAGACGAGCCCGAGCAGTCGAAGAAAAAACCAGCGGCTTAGAATGTAGGTTGGAGGCTGCGGGTCGCGGCCCCAGCCGAGCCGCATAACCCATGAGAAAAAATCTCGATGCCGCTCGACCACCCCGTATGCCGCTTCGCTGACGAACTGCGCCCCGGGCACGCTGCGGTAGACGCCCAGCATCCAGCGACGCTCCGGCGCATACGCCAAAGTGCGAAACACAGCTTCGGCCCCGCCGTAAACCTCGCCCGTCGGGGTTACCAACTGCACCGACCGCTTCCAGGACTCTTTGGCGATCTGCGGAAAGCGCGCAGCCTCTTGCTGCGCGGGAGCAAAATCCACCCGGCCGCCCGTCGCTGCCCGCCATCGCGTCACCCAAAATCGGCAAAATCCGCAGTCGCCGTCAAAAAGAAGCAGCGGACGTTCCGGCGGCCTCTCGGCGCCCGGATGGTTCTCAACAGCGGCCATGAAGCAGGTTTATCTCCGATGCTATTATGTGGAGCTTTCTCGCCTCTTAAACGCTTCCGTCTGCCCTCGGACGAACGCAACTTTCGCCATCCGCGAGCCCAGATGCTAACGCCGATGTTAACGCTGGTCTTAGAATTTCGCTTGTGGCACGCTGTATTGTAGACTCTCGCGGAGCGGCCTTGAACCGCCGCCTTACACCCTGGAGGATTACTGATGAGTTTTCAGCTCACGAGCAAGGATCTCAAGGACGGGCAAAGAATGCCCGAAGCTCAGGTATTCAACGGAATGGGCTACTCGGGAGGAAATCGTTCTCCCCATCTGGCTTGGGACGGCGCTCCGTCGGGCACCCAGAGCTTCGTCGTCACTTGTTACGATCCCGACGCTCCCACCGGCTCCGGCTGGTGGCACTGGGTGGTGATCAATATTCCCGCCTCGACAAAGGAGCTGCCCGCGGATGCCGGGAGCGGAAAGGGTCTGCCGGCCGGAGCGCTGCAGACGCGCGTGGATTTCGGTAAGCCCGGATATGGCGGCGCCGCGCCCCCGCTGGGTCCCCTGCACCATTACATTTTCACAGTGCACGCGCTCAAAGTCCCCCGGCTGGACCTGGATGAACAGGTGAGCCCCGCGATGATCGGCTACATGGTGCACATGAATAGCCTCGGGAAAGCGTCGCTTACCGTCACCTACGGGAAGCAGTAGCCGAATCGAACGGATCGCGCGTCATTACGAATGGCGGGGAAATGACTTTACGAGACCGCTTGCTTCACCATCCCCAGAGCCTCTGGCTGCGTAGGGCGCTCTTCCAGGTCCACCTTTGGGTTGGACTGATCCTCGCCCTCTACGTCCTCATGATGTGTGTCACCGGAACCATCCTCATCTATCGCCGCGCCCTTTCCACGATTCTCTCCGTCAGGCCCCATATCGTCGCCACTGGACCTCGGCTCACATCCGAGGAACTTCAGCAGATCGCCGAGCGCGTTCATCCCGGTTACCAGGCCGATGAAGTCTCCTATGGCAGAAGAATGAGTGACCCGGCGAAAGTCTCACTGGAGCGTGGGTCGAAAAAGATAGACCGGCTATTCGACCCTTACACCGGCAGCGACTTGGGCGCTGCTTTGACACCCGGTTTTCGCGCGCTTTTGTGGATGGTCGATCTGCACGACAACCTGCTCGCGGGAACGATCGGGCAAAGGCTGAATGGCGTGGGCGGGATTCTTGTCACCGTGCTGTGCATTTCCGGCCTGGTCATCTGGTGGCCGGGAACCGGTAAATGGCAGCGCAGCTTATTCGTAAATTGGAAGGCCAATCCTCAACGTCTCAATTGGTCGTTGCACACATCTCTGGGCTTTTGGTCCCTGGCCTTCATTCTCATGTGGGGACTCTCGGGAATCTATCTGGGCCTGCCCGCCCCGTTCAATGCCGTCGTCGACTACCTCGACGGTCCGGAGACCCGGCAACTCCGCTGGGGTGACAACGTCCTGGCCTGGCTGGCCCGCTTGCACTTCGGCAGGTTCCCCTCGCTCACGCTGGAGATCACTTGGACTGTTTTTGGACTGGTTCCCGTGGTTCTGCTGATTACAGGCGCGCTGATGTGGTGGAACCGCGTGCTCGGACCGTGGTATCGAGCCAACCTGGCCGGAAAGAAAGACGCGCCCGAATCTTGGGCCTCGCGTCCCGAAAACTCAGCCGCGGTTTACAGCTCTCGCCGCACATCCGCTTCCTGAGTGAGTGCCGCTTAAACCGCCTTCCGTTCATTCTCCAACGATTTGTCGCCCTCAGTGGCAGGCGCAGTGGCCGGCTGCGGCTGCTCCGGAGCGTCGACGCCGGCGAATAAGCCGCCCAGATCGCGCTGCTGCAGGGCGCGAATTTTGTCGCGCAGGCCGGCGGCCCTTTCGAATTCGAACTTCTTCGCCGCCTCGCGCATCTGCGTCTCCAGTTGCGCGATCACCTGCCGCAGTTCGTCCTGGCTGTGAATCTTCTCCGGCAGCAGGTCCTCGGTGGGCACGGTAATGTAGTCCGCTTCCACGATCGCGGCCAGCTTCATGTCTACGCCCTTGATGATGCTCTGCGGCGTGATGTGGTGCTCTTCGTTGTAGGCCAACTGCTTGGCCCGCCGCCGGTTGGTCTCGTCAATCGCCTGCTTCATCGAACCGGTCATCACGTCCGCGTAGAGGATGGCCCGTCCGCTGATGTGCCGCGCGCAGCGTCCCATCGTCTGGATCAATGCCGTGGCGCTGCGCAGATAGCCTTCCTTGTCCGCGTCCAGAATCGCCACCAGAGACACTTCCGGCAAGTCCAGCCCTTCGCGCAGCAGGTTGATGCCGATCAGCGCGTCGAACTCCCCGCGCCGCAGGTCGCGCAGAATCCGCACCCGCTCCAGCGTCTCGATCTCCGAGTGCAGATAACGGCAGCGCACGCCGACTTCGGCGAAATATTCCGCCAGATCTTCGGACATGCGCTTGGTCAGCGTGGTGACCAGCACCCGCTCGTTCTTTTCCGCGCGCTTCCTGATCTCCTCCAGCAAGTCGTCCACTTGTCCCTTCACCGGCCGCACTTCCACCTCCGGATCGATCAGCCCGGTCGGACGGATCACCTGCTCCACAATCACTCCGGCCGAGCGGGTCAGCTCGTATGGCCCGGGCGTGGCGGAAACATAGATCACCTGGTTGGTGCGGTGCTCGAACTCCTCGAAATTGAGCGGGCGATTATCGAGCGCCGACGGCATGCGAAAACCGAAGTCCACCAGGGTCTGCTTCCGCGAGCGGTCGCCGTGGTACATCCCGCGTACCTGCGGAATCGTCTGGTGCGACTCGTCGACGAACAGCAAATAATCCTGCGGCACGTAATCGAGCAGCGTGGGCGGAGCTTCCCCGGGAAGCCGGCCGGACATGTGGCGCGAATAATTTTCGATGCCGTGGCAATATCCGATGGTGCGCATCATCTCCACGTCGAACATGGTTCGCTGCCACACTCGCTGCGCTTCGATGTATTTGCCCTGCTTCTCGAGCTCCGGCTTCCACCACGCCAGCTCTTCCAGGATGCCGCGAATGGCGCGCTCCTTCTGCTCGGCCGGCAAGACGTAGTGGGATTTAGGATAAATCGGCAGGCGGGTGAGCGGCTCGCCCCGAATTTCGCCGGTCAAGGCATCGATGGCCCGCAGGCGGTCGATCTGGTCACCCCACATCTCGATGCGAAACGCGTGGTCCTCGTAAGGAGGATGTATTTCGATCATGTCCCCGCGCACGCGGAAGGTGCCGCGCCGCAGGTCTTCGCCGCGTTCGTATTGAATCTCCACGAAGCGGCGCAGCAGCGCCTCGCGCGAACTCTTCTGCCCCGCTTCCAGCATCACCAGCATGCCGTAGTAGGCTTCCGGCGAACCCAGGCCGTAAATGCAGGAGACCGATGCCACGATCACCACGTCGCGCCGCTCGAAAAGCGAGCGCGTGGCGCTCATGCGCAACTTGTCCAGCTCGTCGTTGATCGTAGACTCTTTTTCGATATAAGTGTCCGAAGCCGGTATGTACGCCTCCGGCTGGTAATAATCGTAGTAGCTGACAAAATACTCGACCGCGTTTTTGGGAAAGAAGTTGCGGAATTCGTGGAAGAGCTGCGCCGCCAAAGTCTTGTTGTGCGCCAGCACCAGCGCCGGGCGGCCCATCTGCTCGATGATTTTGGCCATCGTGAAGGTCTTGCCGGAACCGGTCACGCCCAGCAGCACCTGATGCTTCTCGCCGCCCTCCACGCCGCTCACCAGTTCCCGAATGGCTTCAGGCTGGTCGCCGCGGGGCTCGTAATCGCTGGCCAGACGAAAACTTTGAACGTCGATCATGATGGAGTGCTCAGTCTAAACTTTTGCTGCGTGCTTAAACTTTTAATTATACCGCACCGGGATCGAGCCGCCAGCGGCCCGGACACCGCTAGTGTTCTAATTTCGACGAATCTATTAACTAACGCGGGAGACGCCTCCAAACCCAAGTACCGTCTTTGCCGCGTTCTGCTTGGACAGGAAAATCGATATGGCGATGCCACCATACCCAATCTGGCCTGTAGCTCACCTTGATAACGATTTTTGCTCGTTCTGTCCCTGTTCTCATGCCTACCACGCGGTCGCATGGCAACGACATCTGTTCTCCCGGCGAAAGCGTGTCGGCGTGGGAGTCTGGAAATCTGATGTTACCGTTCTTAATTCCACCCCCAAATTTATCAATCACTTCTTCAATGCCACACAAAGCGTCTATGTCGCGGATCGGAAGAAGGCTTTGGTTTTCAATTGAGAAGATCGTTTTCATAGGCGCGGAGGAATCAAGTGACCCTGTCACTACGAGTTCGACACGAGGAATCAGGGTTAAAACGCCCGCAACGGCTGAGAGTATGCCCAAAGCTTCAAGCGGTATTTTCCACCACCCTCGCTTCGGCTTGGGAGTCATTCTTGGCTGCTTTGTGCGCCATTGCTTTCTTCTATCCCGTATATCTTTCGGTGTCTTTTTTCGTGCCATAACTTACTGTAGATTCGGAGCACGTTGAATGCCGCGATCAGGAAATAGAAAAGTCAAATTAGGACACTACCCGGACACCACCCTCTAGCGAGGACCGTCGCCCTCCTGCGGCAAAAGCTCCACGCGGGAATGCGTCTCGATGTTTCCCGCGTACCGGATCGATGCCCCCTCGGCGTTGGTCACCGTGAAATCGATTTTCTGCGAGCTGTCTTGCGTGACGCTCACGGCCACATGCGTTTCGAGAGAGACGTAGCTCAAGGCTTTCGCCCGAGCCCGTCCACGTGCCCGCGGTGTGCAGCCCGTTGCGGCGATAGTCGTCGGGCGTCGGATCGTGCAATTGCTTTCGAGGAAGGACGGCTTGGCGCGTGAGGATAACGGCGCACGACTCTTTCGACGCGGCGCTGGTATCGGTGGGACGGCAAGACTCGTTGCGCAGGTAGGTGGAGTTACTTCGCCACACCATTTCCGCCAGCGGCATGGAAACCGCGGGCTGGGCCGAGTTCCAGCTTTGCCCGATGGCCACGCCTCCGGGAACCATGGCCGGCGAGGACACTTGCAGCATCCATTGCTCGGCGGCCTGGCGGACCTGGTCGTTCTCAAACACGTTGTCGAGTCCATGCACTTCCGAAACGTGTCCGTCCGTTCCCACGGTGAATTCGATGGCCCGGCCATCCAGCTGTGCATAACGTGCTTCGATCTCATCGGATTGCGGATCGGGGCTGTCGCTCTTTACGCTGGCGGCGGAATGTTCGTAGGTCGTACGAATGCGCAGCGGTGCTGGCAGAGGTGCCGGCGGAGAAGCCGCCAGTGGAACTTGACGACGCGCCGCTTGGCCGCCGTCCACTTTTCCCGTGGCCGGTTTCGGAGCCGGCGGGGGCGGAGCGTCGGGCGGTTGCGCCAGTTCGCCGAGCACTTCCAATTTCACCGTGGCGTCCCAGGTGACCGCCAGCCGCGAGGGGCCTTGCGGATCGGAAACGGAGCCGGTGGGTTTCGTGTCTGTAATCGTTTGCAGCTGGATTTGATACACCAGCACTTCTCCGGGAACCAGCTTGGGCCGCAGGTCCACGTGCGGCGCTGCGGAAGGCTTGCCCGATTGAGCGGCTTGAGGCGCCGCCAGCGCCATCGGCGCACACGCGAGGGCTAGGGCTGAAAGCAGGCAGAAGTAACCGGCGGGGCGGGAGCGAATCGTCGAAAGCGAACGTAAGTGCAATTTCATTTGCGGACCACCGTCATCTGGCGGCATCTGGCGGCATTTGCCGGCATCTGGCCTTAGATGCCAGGGGACGAAATCCTGATGGCTTCAGCGACGGCCCGCGCGGTTCCCGGCGGTAACCTGCTCCTCGCGGATTACTTGCGGCTCTTCGAGCGTGCCGCCGATGACCCAGGCGTCGTCGGCGCCCGCGGACTCCTCCACCGGGCCGGGACGCTCGACTCGCGAGAACGATCGCACTTGCAGGTTGAGATGGCGCGCGAAATCGACATCGCCGACAATTTCCAGCTGCCTCTGCCGATCCGAAAGCAGCAAGGGATCGACGTGCACGTGGCCGTCTTCCACGCGGAAGCTCACCGAGCTGGTCCTGAACTGGCCGCTGGGCGTTGTGCGAACCGCTGCGTCGTCCGCGCCTGAAAGCACATTCAGCGGATCGATTGTCGCGTCCTGAATGTGCAAAAAGCCCTCTCCTTCGAGCGAAGAAAGCAGAGCCTGCCGGCCAATACCGTGTGCGGCAAATTCCAATTCGCCCGAAGCGATTCCTCCGAGGCCGCTTTTCAGCGCGCTCAACTCGGCCAGCGCCGATAGGTCGGTGCGATCTACTTGGCCCCGGAAGTTGTATTGCACGTCCGTTCCCGTCTGCACCCGAAATTCGCCGCTCACCCGGCCTCCGTACAGATCGGCCTCGGCATGGCGAAGAGTCAGGCCGCCATCTCGTATTTCGGCGGTCGCATCCACCCTTTCGAGAACCAACGGCGCGAGATCGAGCTCGTGCAGGTAAATGTGGCCATGAGCGTTGATTCGGGCAATCGCCGCTTGCGCTTCCGGCGCGAGTCCGCCAGAACCGCCGAAGGGCAACATGCGATAAAAAAGGCCGCGGCGGTTTTGGCCCAACTCGCGGCCGATATCCTCGCGCTCCAGGCGATCCGCGGATAGATCGAAGATCCAGCCCGAATCCGCCCCCTTCTTCTCCAGGGTTCCCTTCCATTCCGCGCCCAAGGCTTGCGCGCCGGCAATTTCCACGCGCCGTTCGCCGCGGGAGAACTCCACATTCGCCGCCGCAATGGATATCGGTATATTTACCGCGTCGTTCGACAAATGCAGATCGCGAAAATCGAGCGATCCGCGAAACGTGCTCGCGCCAGGCCGCAGCGCTCCCGTGGCCGTCAACTGCAGCGACACAGGCCCTTCCACATTCCAGTCGGCCCCGTATCGCCAGCCTGCCGCCGCCAGCGCCGTGCGCAAGTCCTGGGATCGCTTGGTCTGGCCGGCAATCGCCAACTGGTAGGGCCACTCGCGCAAGCCTTCGCCGCCGCGAAGCGGTCCCCACGCGCCTTCAATATGGAAAACTCCCTCCAGAACTGCCTCTGCCGGCAGCCGGCTCCGGCCGCGATTGGGTTCGGCGGAAAAGAGACGCACGGAAACAGGTGCGAGCACCAGCGACGAACTGCTCCACACTGCCTGCACCGGGCCAATCAGAAGCGGCCCCAGCTTGCGGGCGTCGCTCCGGACGGCCGCCACGGAAGTTTTGAGCTTGAAATCTTCCACGCGCAAAGGCCAGCCCGAGAACTTTCCTTCCACACCGGCGGTTCCGTCGATACTCAGGTCCTCGGCCAGGCCGGACGAAAATGCGTGGACCCAGGCGACCACATCCGAAAAACTCAGCTGCGATAGCTGCAAATCGAGCTCGGGTTGAAATCCGTGCGGCCAGCCGATATTCGCTTCGCCCGCCAGAGTCGAACGCGGCGCTTCGATCACCCAATGCGCCACTTCCAATTGCGGGTCGCCGGGACGCCATGCTGCCGCGAATTTCAAGTTCACACCCGGATTGTCGTCCCGCCCCGCGAGGTCCCATCGATGGATGCCCTGCAGGCCAACCCTTCCTTCGATTTTCCACGGGCTGCTTTCGCCATCATTGCTTGCCGGGTCGATTCGCACGGCAAGTTCGGCGTCCAGCAGGCCCCGCAGTCCGAAATCGGTTCCGCGCGCCAGCCGCGCCGCGTCCGCCAGGGACGCACTGTCCCAGCTTAGGTCAAGGCTCGCCGGCTGCAACCGCACCGACGCCCCGCCCACCGTTCCTCGCAGGCGCAGTGTGCCGGACCGCTGCAAGACGACCGCGGCACGCATGGGATGCGCCTCGAGGTCGAGAGACCACCGCCCGGAGCTCTGCAGATTGAGGTAGCCCGTTACGTCCACCAGCGCAAACGGAAGCTTGTCCGCGCCGCGCTTGAAATTGATCCTTCCCCCGCCGATCTCGATCTGCGAAACCCGTTCCTGCCCGCCCGAAGAGCGCGGCGAGGACGGCAAATCCTGCTTGCTTGAGGGCGGAAGCCACGCCTCGTAATTCCAGGTGCCATCGGCGGTGCGTACCAGATTCAGGCTGGGGCCGCTAAGGTAGAGCCGGTTGAACTCCAAGCGCCCCCGCAGCAAGGCAGCCCAGCGCATGCTGGCCGTGAGCTGCTCGGCGCGGAGGAAATATTCCTGGCCAAAGTGCGGATCCTCGCCCACCGTAATCGAGTCCGCTTCCAATTGGGGCCCGCCCCAAATGGCGAACTTGAACCGGCCCACTTCGACCGGCCGTCCAAACGCCGCCGCCAGCCGGGTTTCCAGCGATCGGCGCAGCCAGCCGCCTTCCAGAGCCAGCGAAATGCACCAGCTCGCGGCAATCACGCAGAAGACCGCCACGGCCACCCAGCGAATCAGGCGCGTGCGTAACATGGTAGGAGATTTTCGCAGATCGGAACCGCGAAGCAAAGCTGCCGTTATTAGTGGACCGTCCGGAACATGCGGTTCCAGCGAGTCCGCGTAGGCAATTCAAAGAGCGTCTTCACCACATCCACTAGGCCGCCCCCGAAGGATCGTTCGGTGTACTCATCTTCGGAGCTCTGAATGGACCAATAGATCACCACCGGCCCGCCCATGATCGCATCGCGGCTGACAAAGCCCCAGTAGCGGCTGTCCCAGCTATGGTCGCGATTATCTCCCATGGCGAAGTAATTGCCCGGGGGCACCACGATCTCGCCGTTCTTCACGTATTGGGAGATCTGGTCGGCCCACTCCGGCTGCATGCTGGAAATCAACTCATCGTGGCTGACGGGAGGAAAGTTGAAGAGGAAGGGATCATAGGGCGCCGCGGAGTCGTGGTACGCATAGGGCTCATTGAGCAGCTCCCCATTGCGATACACCTTCTGGTCCACGATTTTTATGCGATCTCCGGGAACCCCGATTACGCGCTTCACGTAGTGTGGATGGTCCTGAAACGGGAATTTGAAGACGATCACGTCGCCCCGCCGCACTGCTCGATACGGCAGCAGCTTTTCGTACCAGGCGTCCCGGCCGCCGAATATGAACTTATTTACCAGCAGGTGGTCGCCCACCAGCAAGGTCGGCTCCATCGATTGCGAGGGAATCTTGAAGGCTTGCACGACGAAAGTCGTGCCAAAAAGCGCCAGGATAACCGTAACCAGCAGCGATTCGATATACTCGCGCACCGTCGTATGGTGCGCTCGTTCCTCTGCTCGGGCGGTTTGTGTCCCGTGCTCCGCGACTGGCGCTACTTCGCTCATTCTCAAACTAGATTACTCCACTTTGTCCTTTTCCGCTCGGAGCCGCTCCAGCGCCTGCTCCGCCGCGGATTGTTCCGCTTCCTTCTTATTGGAACCCACTCCGGTGGCCGTTACAAGGCCGGCCACACCCACCTCGATCCAGAACGTCTTCTGGTGATCCGGGCCGGCTTCGCGGACCACGCTATATCGCGCCGGCGGAAGAGCGCGGGCTTGCAGAAACTCCTGCAGCGCGGATTTGTTGTCGGATAACTCGAGCCGCGTTCCTTGCGCCTCGATGGCCGTCTCCAGCAGCGCTCGCTTCACGAATTCGCGCGCCGCCGGCAGGCCTGCATCCAGATAAACCGCTGCGATCAGGGCCTCCAGGGCGTCGGAGAGCAAAGCCGGCTTTTCGCGGCCTCCGGTGTTTTCCTCGCCTTTACCCAGCCGCAGGTAATTACCCAGACTCAAACGCCTGGCTGCCGCGCAAAGCGAACTGGCATTCACCAGCCGCGCACGGCTTTTGGAGAGCTGCCCCTCGCTCCAGTCCGTGAACGTCTCGATGAGATGTTCGCTGACGATCATTCCCAGAACGGCGTCTCCCAGGTATTCCAGTTGCTCGTTATCGGCAGGACCTTGGGAACTGGTTCCTTCGGACACGGCGGAACGGTGGGTGAGCGCCCGAACCAACAGTTCCGGCTGGCGGAAGCGATAGCCAATGGTCTGCTCGAGTTCCTCCAGCCGATTTTCACGCATCGAGCGTCAGGGCTACTTGGGCGCCTCCAGGCTATTCTCCGACTTCTTCTTGGCCTCATCAAGGCCGGCCTTGCACTGTGCCTGGAAGGGACCCGCGGCCGCACACTTTGTGAACGAAGCGATCGCGTCTGTAAAGTGGCTGGTCGCCTGGTCGGAAACTCCCAGCAGATAGAAATCCACGGGATCGGGAGTTTCAGACAACTCCACCGACTGATTCAGGTCGGCAATGGCGTCGTCGTATTTGCCTGTCTTCACTTCGGCAACCCCCAGCCCGTCATGGCACATGGCCAATTTCTCGTTCTTGGCCTTGGTGAACGCCGCGTCATCCATCTCCGCCGGCTTCGGTATGGTGGTGAGCAGTTGAATGGCGTGTTTGGCGTAGCCTTCGGCCTCCGTTAACTGCTTTGGCCCATCCGCCGTCTGCCCGGTCACGCGCCGCGGAATGGCCCACGCCAGCAGCGGAAGCACGTCCACGTTGTCGGGATTGATCTCCAGCGCCTTTTCGCCGGCAGTCAGCATCTTGTCCGGCTGGTTGGTATTGAGGTAAGCCGTAGTCAGTGTGGAATACACCGCCCCGGCGTAAAGGCTCATGGGGTACTTGGCAAGAAACCCTTCCCCCAGCTCGATCACTTTCATCGGATCGCCGTTGCGCGCGTCGTAAAACGCTTTGTACGCCTTGGCTTCATCCTTGCCCACCGCCTGCCCGCCCGCGGGCTGGCCCGGTTTCTCTTGGTCGAGGGAATTGCTGCTTCCCTTCTTATTCTTTTGGTTCTGGTTGTTGTCGTTCTGAGCCCATCCAATCGATGCCAAAGACATAATCAGCAGTACGAGTGCGATTGTTTTTCCCACGGAATGCCTCATTACCCCTTCTCCTTCCCTGCCTGAATTTCCGAAGCACCCTAACATAGGTCTCCGGCGTCTGCTCCCTGTTTTAACCCCACTCCATCACTGCGGCGAGGGACTCCTTGCTGCGGGCTTGTAGGCTTGCTCGATGCCCTTCTGAGCGGCCGACCGCGCGCCCTCTGACGCATTCTCGACGCCCAGAGCGGCACGGTACTCCCCAACAGCCTGTTCTCGATCATCTGCCAAATCGTGCATCCGGCCAAGATAAATATGCGACCAGGCTAAAACCGTAGGATCGGGCCGCATCTCCGGAGCCGCCGCATTGGCCGCGGTCACCACCTGTTGGAAGAGCGTCATGGCGTGTTCCGCGTCGCCCTGTAATACCGACGCGACCGCCAAGCCATAGAGAGCCCGCGGCTGCCCCGGTGACTTCGCCAAAATCTTTTCAAAAGCTTCCGCTGCCGCCGCCGAATCCTCGCGGCCAATCATGCGCTCCGCCAAACTCAGCTCCGCATCCAAACTGGACCCCGGAGCGCTTGGGATCCCTTTCCCCGCGCCTCGGCTCTCGGCCACTTCGTCCGCCTCGTCTCCTTCTGACTCCGGCGTAAATGTCACCGTCTTCAATCGCTGCTGCTCCCTGAGAGTGTCGATCGAAGCCACCAGGTCGGGAAAATAGAGACTCATGCTCGGTTGGGAGGCCTCGAATTTCGAGAGCGCCTGGAGCAACGGCCGCAGCAGCACGTAACCATTGCCTTCCGCCGTGTCTACAATCTCGGTGAGCTGCGCCTGCGGAATCTTGCGCACCCGGTATTCCACCGCTCGCACCAGGCATTCCGTAAAAAACGACGTCAGATCCAGTCTGTATTCAAAGGGCAGATTGGGGGCGCGATCCGCAAGCACCAGCAGCGGCTCTTCCTTGAGAAGCTTATCGTGATACGTAATCGGCAGCGGATCCAGCATGTAGTGCAGGAAGGCGTGGCGAATCCTATCCACGGGAACCGACGCGGGATTCACGACCACGACGTACAAGTCGCCGATATTCCGCACGTTGGTTTCGCCGCCCACCATCGGCTCTACATAGACTCTGAACTTCCGCGCGCCCGGATGAAGGATCTCCCGAAGATATCCCGTGCAGGCGAAGACGATCTGAGTCAGCGGCTCGCGCATATTCGCGGCCGCGCGATCGTACGCGGGCTCAAACTCGCTCCAAATCTGTTCGATTTGCGCTTCCTTATAAAACGCCGCGAGCACCTGGCTAAAACCGTCCAGCGCAATCACGTCGGGCGGCAATTGGCCGCCCCCGGGGATGCTCGGCCGGAAGTCGGGAGCGGGCCCGGCCACCAAAGCGAACGTCAGAAAGCGGGAAAGAGTGGCGCTGGAATCGCCAAAGGCGTGCTGCCGGTAGTAAGCGCGCATCGCTTCCGTGGCGGGTCCATGGAGCGCGCGCAAACGCGTCTGCAACTGCGCCAATTCCGGAATATCGCTAACGCCATCCGCTTCGAATCCCGACGCGATGATGGCGCACATGGTCGCAAAGAGCTGCGGATTGGCCTCCGCCGCCACCGGCCCGGCCTCGTCGCTTTGCGCGGAAGCCGTTGCGGCAGGCCAGAAAATAGCCCCCAAAATAAGAAACAGCGAAAGAAATACCGTCCCGATCGAGATCAGTCGGGTCGATGGCGGACGATAGCGCAACCTCGCGGGGATAGAGACCTCGTGACGCCAGTCTTAATTTCTTATGCTTCTGCGTACCGCTGACGGCCAGAACCACCTCTAACCATTCAGCAACACCGGCGCATTCGCGTGCTTCCAATTTACAAGGCGAGTTGCGTAAGGTCAAGAATTAGACCTTGCAACCGAGTGTCACCGTATCACATCTGGATGTACGAACTTAAGACCATTGGGGGACCGAGATACTTTGCGTATCATCCTGGCTGCAGCGCTCTTCGCGCTCTTAGCGGTACCGGCGTCATCCGCACAAGAAGCCGGTTCATCTTCGGCGCCGCCTATATCGCTCGGATCGGCCGCCGCCGATCCCGGCGCGTCGCAGGGTGACAACCCGCCCCAGGATTCCGCTGCGCCCAGCGGTCAAAGTCAAAATAGTCCCCAACCCGACCGGAGCCCCCAGCAAAATCCGGCCCCGCCGCCCCAGCCCAAGCGAATCCTCGGCCTGATGCCCAATTTCCGCGCCGTCAGCGCCGGCGTAACTCCGCCGCCCCCCACCCCAAAGCAAAATCTTATCGTCGCCACCAGAAACAGCTTCGATTACTCCGCCTTCGTCTTTGTGGGCATCACTTCCCTTTTGGCCGAGGCGGATAACGCTCACGCTCAACTGGGAACAGGAATCGCCGGGTACGGCAGATATTACTGGCGTGGTTTTGCCGATAAGACCGACGGCAATTATTGGGTCATCTTCCTTCTGCCCACGATCTTGCATCAGGACGAACGCTACTACGCGCTGGGTCGCGGCGGCGTCTGGAAGCGGCTGGTCTATTCCTCTTCGCGTATCCTCATAACGCCGAGCTATCACGGAAACAACAGCTTCAACGTGTCTGAAATCCTGGGCCGGGCCATTTCGCAAGGCATCTCCGTCACCTATTATCCCAGCCAGACTCGAACTCCCGGCGCCCTCGCCAGCAAATACGGTTATGCCATCGGGAGGGACGCGCTCACCAACATGTTCCGCGAATTCTGGCCGGATATCGCCGTGCACGTCCTCCACCGCCACCCCTGAGCTGCCGTTTGGCCGTCGTGGGCGAATTAAATGGGACGCCTGCCGATCAGCGACAGGAACTCCTCGCGCGTTTGCAGATTCTCGCGAAACGCGCCCAGCATGGCGCTGGTTACCGCCTCGGTGCGATGCTTCTCCACCCCACGCATCACCATGCATAAGTGGCGCGCCTCGATCACCACTCCCACCCCGATCGGCTGAATGCATTTCTGAATGGCTTGCGCAATCTGGTTGGTCAGCCGCTCCTGTATCTGCAAGCGCCGCGCGAACATGTTGACCAGGCGCGGAATCTTCGAAAGGCCCACCACGCGCTTATTGGGAAGGTACGCGACGTGGCACTTGCCGAAGAACGGCAGAATGTGGTGCTCGCACAAACTGAAAAAGTCGATATCCTTCACCACCACCATCTGGTCGTAGCAAACGTCGAACATCGCCCCGTTCAACACTTTTTCCGGATCCTGGCGATAGCCGCTGGTCAGGTAGCGCAGCGCCCGTTCAAAACGTTCCGGCGTGTGCCGCAGGCCGTCCCGGTTGGGATCCTCGCCGATCTGCGTCAGCATGGCGCGCACCAGGTCCGCAATCGCTTCGCCGTTGGGCTCCTGGAGTTCCTCGCTCAGCTCCAGCTCTTCGGTCTTTTTCGGCAATTCACTCATCTTCATCCCCCATTCCGCTGGCCGGCATACTCGAAGCTGTTGCGGCCAGTCTCCTCCAGCCGGATACGAACCAAACGCGCCCCGGGGAACTTCTTCAGGCGTTCAAAAATCTCGATGCAAAAATTCTCCGTGGTCGGCACACGCTCGCGGAAAGCCTCCGAATCCATGTTCAAGTAAGTGTGATCGAATGGCTCGATCACTTCCCGCTGGACGTATCGGTCCAGGTCGTCCAGGTTTGCCACCATTCCCGTGGCAGTATCTACCGGACCTGTTACCGTCACCTCCACGAAGTAGTTGTGCCCGTGGCCGTAGGGATTATTGCACTTGCCGTACAGCCGGCGATTTTCGGCTTCGTCCAATTTCGGATTGTGCAACCGATGCGAGGCGGCGAGCGCGTACCGCCGCGTGAGTTCCACCCTCATGGCCGCCCGTTCCCGTTCCCGTAGCAATCGACGTAAAGGTCCGGCGACTCCCAAAGCCGCACCCGCACCAGTTGTCCTTTGCTGATCTTGTGCTCCAGCAGCTTCCAGATCAGCGCGGCGATATTCTCGCAGGTGGGAATCTGGCCCGCCAATTCCGGCACTTCGTAGTTCAAGAAGCGGTGATCCATGCGCTCCATGATCTCCCGCTCCAGAATCTCCTTCAGCTCCTTCAAATCCAGCACCATGCCCGTCTCGGGATCGGTCTCTCCCCCCACGGTAACTTCCAGCACGTAATTGTGGCCGTGCCCATTAGGGTTATTGCATTTGCCGAAGACCCGCCGGTTCTCTTCCTCGGAGAAAGCGGGATTGTGGTAGCGATGCGCCGCGGAAAATTCGATCTTGCGTGTCAGATAAACCATCGGCTCAGGGCCTGCGAACCGGAGCGGCTACCGCATACTTCCGCCCCTTCCAGGCGATCTTCCCTCTCGCGTAACCCCAATCGGACGCCAGCAAAGCGCCGCAATAGAGGCCCGCGCCAACCAAGTAGTATAGGACGCCGGAGAGCGGGAATCGATTCTTGCGCAGCAGCGCGGCATAGCTCGCATGCCTCCCCGCCAGCAGCAGAAAACCGAGCGCGCCGAACACCAGGTTGGCGGGCGTAAGCAGCAGACAAAGTATCGGAATCCACGGCATCACCGAGAAAAGCTCGCGGGTCACGCGCTGGCCGGACCAGGCGATCAGGGGCAGCAGATTTTTCGACCAGCCCTCCCACATATCGCCAAACCTCGAGTACATGCGCACGCGGCAAATCTGGTCCCCCGGCGCGAAAAGCAAACGAATGCCGGCGGATTTCGCGAGGCGAGCCAGCGCCACGTCCTCCAGCACCTCCTCGCGCACCGCCTCATGGCCGCCGATTTTGTCGTAAGCGCTGCGCTGAATCAGCAAGTATTGGCCGTTGGCCGCTGCCGCGGGCGATTCGGGATCGTTTACCGCCGCAAACGAATAGAGTTGCGAAAGGCGGCAGAAAACAAAAGGAATCACCGCCCGCTCCCACCAGGTGTGCATCTCTTGTCCCGGCGAATACGAGACCAGCGCCGCTCCCGACGATTGGGCGTCGGCCAGAGCGCGCGCCGTCGAGCCGGGCAGATGCACTGCGTCCGCGTCCGTGAATAGCAGCCAATCGCATGTAGCCTTCCCGGCGCCCAGCCATGCGGCATGGTTCTTGCCCACCCAGCTCGCGGGCAAAGGCCCGGCATCGACCACGCGCAACTTTGGCTCGTCGGCGGCCAGGCGCCGCAATATCTCGCCTGTAGCGTCGCTCGATTGGTCGTTCACCACGATAATTTCGCGAATTTCGGGCTGTTGCGCGAGGGAACCGACCGAGCGGGCGATGGTGCGTTCTTCGTTCCGCGCCGGCACGATGGCGGAGACGCATGGAGCCGTATTCATAATCGCAGACTCACGATGACAGGAGGCTCATGATGGCAGGGGCGGCCGGATTCGCGCGGAAGCGAGGCGCGAGTTATTATAACTAGCGCAGCTCGGAGGCATGGAACAAAACTCATGAAGCAAAAGATCCTTGGCGCTCTGGGGCTGGCAGGCGCATTGGCGGTTCTCTACGTTTTTGCCATGCCCAGCTATCGCCAGGGTGAACCCAGCGTGGCCGGAAGCCGCGCCCCGGATTTCACAATCGATAGCGATGGACAACACTTCCATCTCACCGACCTTCGAGGAAAGGTCGTGGTCTTGGATTTTTGGGCCTCCTGGTGCCCGCCCTGCGTCGAGGAAGCGCCCTCGCTGAACGCGCTTCAGCAGCGCATCGCCAGCCAAGGCGGCACGGTCATCGGCATCAGTCAGGACGACGATCTCTCCGCATATCAAAAATTCCTTGGCGAATATCATGTCGATTTCCCCACCTATCGCGACACAACCGGCGCCCAATCGAATGTCGGCAAGATAGCCAGGAACTATGGCACCGTCATGCTCCCCGAAGCCTATCTCATCAGCCGCGATGGCCGCATCGCCCGAAAAATCGTAGGCCAGCAGGATTGGACCAGCCCCGAATTGAACGCCGCCGTAGACACCCTGCTTCACTCAAATTAGCGGTAGTGGGATCAGTTTGCATTCTCTCGATGGTGACCCACATCGCGGCGGGCAACACGTTGTCATTCTGAGCTTGTAGCTCCGTGGCACAGCCACTCTTGGCTGTGCAGCTTGTAGCTCAGGTCGCCCGACGGTGTCTGTCGCCCGGCGCGCACGCGCACATCAAAAAGAACCCTGAGGCCTTCCGCTTCGTAGCCCAGCTCATGTACACCACTCTTTGTTCTGCCAAACGCCGTGCCCCGCGGGCATCCCGTAGCTAGCCAGATGGAGAAAATCGCGCGGCGTGGGTGCCGCACCCTTCGATTCTAAGGGTGCGGTTTTTGAATTTCTCACTTCCACCTAAAACTCAAAGCGCAGCCTTCCGCAGCCGTAGCGCGTTCGTAATCACCGACACCGAACTGAAGCTCATCGCCGCGCTGGCAATCATCGGGCTCAACAGCAGCCCGAACAGCGGATAAAGCGCGCCTCCCGCAATCGGCACGCCCAGCGCGTTGTACACGAACGCAAAAAACAGGTTCTGCCGAATGTTTCCCATCGTTCGCCGGCTCAGCCTCCTGGCCCGCACGATCCCCCGCAGATCGCCCCGCACCAGCGTCACCCCGGCGCTCTGCATGGCGATATCCGTGCCCGTGCCCATGGCGATGCCCACGTTGGCTTGCGCCAGCGCCGGCGCGTCGTTCACTCCGTCCCCGGCCATGGCCACAATGTGCCCCTCGCTTTGCAGTCGCTTGATCACCTCGGCCTTGCGGTCCGGCAAAACTTCGGCCTCCACCCGATCGATTCCCAGCTTGCGGGCCACGGCTTCGGCCGTGGTGCGGTTATCGCCCGTGAGCATCACCACGCGCAGTCCTTCGGCGCGAATATCCCGCAGCGCTTCCGGCGCGGAAGCCTTGATCGGATCGGACACGGCGATCCATCCCGCCGCCCGCCCGTCAACGCCGAGAAACACCACCGCTTGTCCCTCGCGGCGCATCTCCTCGGCTTCGCCCGCGAGATCGCCCAAATCGATCCCTAGCTCCCGAAATAACGCGGCATTCCCCAGCGCCGCGTCATGTCCCGCAATCTTGCCGCTCAAGCCGCGGCCCGCCAGCGACCGAAACGCGCCTGGCTCCGCCAGAGTAATCTTCCGATCTTCCGCCGCTTTGAGGATTGCACCCGCGAGCGGATGTTCGCTGGGACGTTCCAGGCTCGCCGCGATCTGCAACAATTGCTCCTCGCTGGTTACCGGGCCTCCTGCGAGGATTTTCAGCGACGTTACCCGCGGCTTCCCTTCCGTCAATGTGCCGGTCTTGTCGATGACCAGCGTGTCTACCTTCTCCAGGATTTCCAGGGCCTCGGCATTCTTGATCAACACTCCCGCGTGCGCGCCGCGCCCCACTCCAACCATGATGGCCATGGGCGTGGCCAGTCCCAAGGCGCAAGGGCACGCCACAATCAGCACCGCCACCGCATTCACCAGCGCGTAAGCCAGCCGAGGTTGCGGTCCCAGAAGCGACCACGCGATTAGCGTCACCACGGCGGCAAATAACACCGCGGGAACGAAGTAGGCGGCCACCGTGTCCGCCAGCCGCTGGATCGGCGCGCGGCTGCGCTGCGCTTCGCCGACGATCCTCACGATTTGCGCCAGCAGCGTCTCCGAGCCCACCCGCTCGGCCCGCATGATGAAGCTCCCCGATCCGTTCAGCGTGCCGCCCGTGACTGCGTCGCCCTCATGCTTTTCCACCGGCAGCGGCTCGCCCGTGATCGTCGATTCGTCCACCGCGCTGCCGCCTTGTAAAATCACGCCGTCCACCGGCACCCGCTCGCCCGGCCGCACTCGCAGCCGATCGCCATGCACCACCTCGCCCAGCGGCACGTCTGCCTCTTCCCCATTGGCCGCAATGCGGCGCGCCGTCTTGGGCGAAAGGCCCAGCATGGCCCGGATCGCGTTCGAGGTTCGCCGTCGCGCCCGCAGCTCCAGGACTTGCCCCAACAAAACCAATGTGGTGATCACCGCGGCCGCTTCGAAATAGACGGACACTTCGCCGTTGGGCCCGCGAAACGCCTCCGGAAAAATTCCCGGCGCAACTGTCGCGGCCAAGCTGTAGAGGTATGCAGCGCTCGTGCCCATGGCGATCAGCGTGAACATATTCAGCCGCAGCGTAACGATCGATTTCCAGCCGCGCTCGAAAAAGGGCCAGCCGCCCCACAGAACTACCGGCGTGGCCAGCGCCAGTTCCGCCCAATTGCGCGAACGGAACGACCACTCTCGCAACGGCGCAAACCCGGCCATCTCCCCCATCGCAATCAGCAGCAGCGGCAACGTGAACACGCAGCTCACCCAGAATCGCCGGGTCATATCCTGCAACTCTTCGCTGGGCTCCTCTTCCGCCGAGAACGTGCGCGGCTCCAGCGCCATGCCGCAAATGGGGCACGCCCCGGGCGCCCGCGTCACAATTTCCGGATGCATGGGACACGTGTACTCCGCGCCCGCCGCCGCGGCGCCCGGCTGCGGCACGCTCGAAGCCGCAGGAGTCTGAACCGGCCGCGAAGCCGGCGCGGACGAGATGATGGTCAGGCTCGGGCCCGCAGGCGTGGGCCGAGGCTGCAGATATTTTTCCGGGGCCGCTTCGAATTTTGTCGCGCATCCCGCGCAACAGAAAAAGTAAGTGCGGCCGCCGTGCTCAAATTTTGCGCGAGCCGTCGCGGGATCAACCTGCATCCCGCAAACGGGGTCTTTCTCCATTATTTTTTGCTGCGTCTTTTGGTCAGCCATCGTCTCGCTAGATTCCGCCTCGCTCCCACCAACTGCCACATCGGAAGTCCCTTATCGCTAAGCTTTGTAGATGACCCTACTATAAGCTCGGCTTCACCCCGACGGCGCGAACTTTCCCCGTCGGGAAAACCCGCCATCGCTTCGGGCCCGGCGTTGCTATAATCCACATATGACTTTGGTGGAAGTAACCTACGAACTGCAAGGGCCGCTGCGCCCCGAACAACTCCGCGCCCTCGGCCAATTCGCCAACACCTATGGCTTGCGGCGCTTCCAAATCAACGAGCAGCTCAACCAGTTGTCGTTCGAGTATGACGCATCGCGCCTGAAAGAGACCGAAGTCGCCCACGTCCTGCGCATGGCCCGCATACCAGTCCAGCGACGTGTCTAGCAGCAGGCCGGTCCAGTCGCCCCAGCGCCAAATCCCCCTCTCGACATAAGTCTTTAACAATCCGCGACTTAACCAGCGACATCGATTACCGCCGCAAGTGACGCCCGTCACATCCGCTACCTCCCCGCCCCGTTAAGCTGTCGTTGTAAAGCTCAGCGAAAGAGCCGCTTAGCCAAAGGAAGAGGCCGTGAAGGGAATCCTAAAGCTCGCCTACAAGCTCCTGGTGAACGATAAATCGAAGTTCACGGCATTACTCGTTGGCATTACGTTCGCGGTCTTTCTAATCATGTTTATTACCTCTATGTTCATCGGCGTTTTGAACCACGCCTCCGCCACGGTTGTGAACATCGGAGCGCCGATGTGGGTGATGGACCCGTCGGTGCAAGCCATCATCAGCTCGGTCGGAATGCCGGATTACGTCTTGGACGCCGTCCGCAGCATCCCCGGCGTGGACTATGCGGTGCCTCTGTATTCCGGCGGCGCTCTGGTCAAACTACCGGATGGGACCTACCAGGGCGTGACCGTGGTTGGGCTGGACGATACCAGCCTGTTTGGCCGGCCTATGCTCGAGCAGGGGAATATCTCGGACATCTACGCCGAAAACGGCTTCATCGTGGTCGACGACGCTGAATACGAGAAGCTGGAATACCCGCACATAGGTTCGGAGTTTGAACTCAACGACCACCGCGGCGTCATCGTAGGAGTCGCCAAAGTAACCGTCTCCGGCCTCTTTGGAACGCCTACGCTCTACACCACCTACGAGCGCGCCGTTCAGTACATCCCCAACCCGCGCTATACGATCTCCTACGTTCTGGTGCGGCCAAAAACCCCGGCCGACGTAGCGAGAATCAAGCAACAGGTTGCCGCCCTGGGCTACCTGGCGCTCACCAAAGACGAATTCATGGCCAAGAACGCCAACTTCTTTGTGTTCCAGACCGGCGGAGGGACCAACATCCTGATCATGGCACTCATCAGTTTTGTTGTCGGGCTTTCCATCTCCGGCCAGACCTTCTACACCTTCATTCTGGAAAACCTGGAAAGGTTCGGCGCCCTGAAAGCCATCGGCACCACCAACCGCGAACTGGTGAAGATGATCTTGTTCCAGGCCGGTTTCACGGCCTTGACGGGCTACGGCCTGGGGGTTGGCCTATGCACCCTGCTGATCTATCTGGCTAAGCTGCGCCTCGCCAGCTATGCGGCCATGATCACCTATCCGGCCCTTCTCCTGTCGCTCGGAATGGTCGTGATCATCGCGGGCGTTTCCAGCTACGTCGGTGTTCGAAGGGTACTGCAGATCGAGCCCTTCGATATCTTCCGAGGATGACATGCCGCGCATAGCCATCAAAGCGACCGGACTCCAAAAGTGGTTTGGCGAAGGCGAAGCCAAAACAGTGGCCCTCCGCGATGTGAATCTGGAGACCATCTTCGGAGAGATGGTCTACATCGTTGGCCCTTCGGGAAGCGGCAAGACAACTTTATTAAGCGTTCTTTCGGGAATCCTCAGGCCCAATGCCGGCGACGTCCAGGTGGAAGGAACGGATATCTGGAGCCTGGGAAGCGATCAACTCGCGCAGTTCCGGCGTAACAAGATCGGCTTCGTCTTTCAGGACTATCACCTTTTTCCGAGGCTAACCACCGCCGAGAACGTCGCCATTCCTCTCATTCTGAAGCAGGAGAATTGGGATCGATCCATCGTCGAAGCCATCAAGTACCTGGAGGTCGTAGGCCTGAAGAATCGCGCCGACCTGCCGCCCGTGAAGCTCAGCGGCGGAGAGCAACAGCGCGTGGCCATCGCCAGAGCCATGGTCTCGCAACCGGACATCCTCATCATGGACGAGCCCACCGCCTCGCTCGACGGCGATACGGGGCGCGCCGTGGTCAGTTTCGTCCACCAGAATCTTCTCAACGAAAATCGCTGCATCGTCGTGGTCACTCACGACGACAGAATTTACGAATTTGCCACTCGAATTTTGCAAATGGAAGACGGCCGCCTGATCGGCGTCAAGGATGGCGCCGTCGCCGCAGGGAAAGGGTGAAACCATGAGGTACAAACTACTCTTCTCGCTCGCGCTTCTCGGCATCATCGCAGGTTGCGTGGCGGGCTATCTATTCAGCATCGAAAAACCGGCGGAGCCACCGGTATTCACTCCCGCTTCGAATCCCTACGCCCAGGGCATCTACGCCGAGGGCATCGTCGAAAGCGATCAGTCCAGCGGCGAGAACATCAACGTCTATCCGGAAGTTCCCGGAACGGTGAAGCGGATTCTCGTCACCGAAGGCCAGGCCGTGCGCCGCGGCGACCCGCTGGTGCTGATTGACGATTCGGTTCAGCGGGCCACCACCGAACAGCTGCAATCCCAGGCCGAGGCCGCCCTGTCGCTTCTCGACGAACTCAAGGCCCAGCCCAGGCAGGAGAATCTCGACGTCGCCGAGGCCCAGGTCAAAGCCGCCCAGGCCATGCTCAAGACTGCCGACGATGCGCTGGACAAGCAGCAAACCGCCTACGCCATGAACACCAGGTCCATCAGTAAGGATGCCCTCGATAGCGCCATAAACGCCTCCGCCGTGGCCAAGGCCAATCTCGCCGTGGCCAAGCGGCAATACGATCTGATGAAAGCGGGCGCCTGGAGCTACGACATTAAGAATCAGGAGCGGCAATACAACGCGCTGCAAAAGTCCTATCTGGCATCGAGCGCCCTGCTCTCCAAGTACACCCTCCGCGCGCCCGGCGACGGCACCGTCCTCACCATCAATCCGGCCGTGGGAAGCTTTGTCTCCACGCAGGGCTCTTACGATAGCTATACCCAAGGCATGCTGCCGATGCTCATATTGGGCGGTCCCAGGATGGCCCTCAATGTTCGCTGCTACGTCGACGAGATCCTGCTGCCCAGGCTGCCGGCTGCTTCCCGGATGAAGGCGCAAATGTCCGTGCGCGGCTCCAGCGCCAAGCTCAATCTTGAATTCGTCCGAACCCAGCCGCTGGTCTCCCCCAAGATCGAGCTTTCCGACCAGCGCAACGAACGAGTCGACGTGCGGGTCCTGCCCGTAATTTTCCGCATCGAGAAGCCGGACAACGTAAATCTCTATCCTGGCGAACTCGTGGACGTCTACATCTCCACTGGAGACTGACAGGATTTGCCGCGCATATTTGAATAGGAGTTTGTAGCTCAGGTCGCGTCTGCGCAGGCGAGACCTGAGGCCTTTGCCCCGCGCCTTGCCGCTAACCGCGCCCCCGCCGCGCAAGCTGTCAGAGATTCTTCCGCGTCATGGTAACGATTGGAGTTGAACGCGGGCGGCGTGCATCTTGCCGCGGGTAGTCGCCCGCGCCCCATCATGTCTTGCGGTGCTTGAAGAATTCCACTTGGCGGAGCCGCCTCTTCGCTTCCTCGAGAGTCCGGTAGGGACCGCCGAGATTCCTTCCCTTGCTCGACAACACTTGATAGCCTTCCTTCACTTTCACGATCATGAGCGCCTCCTCATGGACCGTAATCAGCGTACCTGCAATGCAGATCGGAAGGATGTGCGCTGGATCACTCGCTTATGCCATCAAAGCCATTTCACGGATCCCCGCGGGGCTATAAATTCACTCCTGAATATGGAATGATCTCCGCTGCCCATCCGGCGGCGCCGAGGAAACCATGAAGATCTTGCTCGCGATCGATGGATCGAAGTTCTCTGAATGGGCCACACACGCGGTGGTGGCCCAGACCAAACCCAACCATGCCGACGTGCGCATCCTGCATGTCGTCGAGCCGATTCCCGAGTATGCCGACGGTCTCGCCTGGGGATATGGCTTGCAATCGGCCAGCGTATTGGAGGAAGAAAGCGAGCAAGCTCAGGGACTAGTGGCCAAGGCCGCTCGAGAATTGCGCGACGCGGGATTCCAGGTGGAGACGGCGGTTGAGGTGGGAGATGCCAAGGCCGTCATCCTCGATGCTGCCGCGAAATGGCCTGCCGATTTGATCGTGCTGGGCTCGCATGGTCGAAGAGGATTGGACCGCTTCTTGATGGGCAGCGTCTCTGAGGCCGTTGCGCGCCACGCACATTGCTCGGTGCAGATCGTGCGGAGCCAGGCGCGCGCCTGAAGGAATAGCGCGGTGGCGGTTTCAAATCTTGTGTGCTTCTCTCCGCCACCGGGCCATTCACACAGCATCCGGGCTTATTTGCCCTTTGCCTTTGCCTTCTTGGTGGCTTTCTTCTTAGGCATTGTGTCTCCTTTCTCGCGAGTCAGTTCTGCTCCGCCAGCGGTGCGTGCTCGCTACACTCGCCACAAATCATTTTCATTTCGCAAACATTTCCCGATCTGTGGTTCTCATCACCGCCGTGCCCGACGATTCTCGCACAACTTTTGCCAAGAAGTTATCGAATGTTGATGAATCGCCACACAATTCTTCGACGTCCACGCTCGCCTCAACTGCCGGCGTTGGCGCTCCGGCTCTTTGACCGGCCCAGCCAGCCTGCGATTCCCTCCGCTCGCTTCAACGCCTCGGCGGCTCCATTGCTCACCACTTGAATCTGTAATCCCGGCCTTCGCATCAATTCGGGAAGCATCTCCTCGAACGTGATATCGCGCCGTTCGCCGCCACAACTAGCGCACCTCGCATTCGCCGAACCATCTGTCGAACCGCACTGCACGCATCGATGCAGCATGGGGTTCACTCCCCGCGCCACCACCAGCGTGTGCACTTTGCCTCCCTGCAGTTGCGCCAGTGTTTTGTCCACACCGGCCACCGTCGCGCCTTCCCCGCTGGTTACTGCCGCTATCGACTCTGCCTCATGCTTGCGTTCCCAGGCCTCGATGTGCGGCTCCAAATGCTTCACCATCTCCGGCAAGGTCAGGTGTGCCAGGTCCTGATCGAACGCAAGCACGGATTGCTTCATGTTCTTCGGCAGTTTTCTCTCCACCGTCTTGATCAGCCGGTCCGGCCCGCATAGGAATAAAGCCGTGAGGCCCTTGTCTGCGTAAAAAACCGCCGCCTCGTGCGCCGTCTCGATGCAAAAACGCGCGTAGCGGTTATCCACGCGCTTCTCGAACGAGTCGCGCTGTGTGCCGTAGGTCCTTTGGCTTTGCTTCATTGCCGTCACGTGCCCCATATCTTTCTGCTTCCACTCCGAGGCGTCTACCTCGAATTTCTTCTCTTTGTACGGCGTCAATTCGCCAAACCAATATTGAAAGAACTTTGCACCGGTATGGTCCACCACCAGCACGCCATGCGTCTTGTGCTCTCCCATAATCCACAGCAGTTGTCCCAGCGCCGGCTTGCCCCAGTGAATTTCGTTCTTTACTTCAATCTGCAGGGGAATCGTCTCCCATCCGGAAGGCCCTGCGAAAATCACCAGGCTTCGCTCGTGCGGCACGCGGTCGCGAAGATACTCCTCCACGCGATTCAATTGCTTCAGGAACGCCTCTTGCTCCTCGCCGGGCAAGCCATTCGCAACCGCCCGGCCCTCGGTTTTCAGCCAAGCCACCCCTGCGGGCGCCAAGGAATGTTGGCGCGCCTCGCTGGGGTTCGCATAGATGTACGCCGTAACCAGCGGAGCAGCCATCCGAGACAGCGTGTCCAACCGATCCATCGTCACCATAATCGCCTTCTTTCTCAAGGAACGTCCTCGAAGAACGTTCCTGCCGTCAACTCGCGCCCAGTTCGACACTGGGCAGCGGGTCGATCACTGGGCATCGCCCAATCCTGTCATCGCCTAAATGCTGTCATCGATCGAGACTAAATCGCAGTGATCGCCGTCACGGTCGTATCGGCGAAGTTCCTCCCGGATTCGTCCCGCAAAACATGAGCAAAACCCCTACAAAAATAAGATGATCGTCCCCAGCCCCGCGATCACAACTCCTCGCGATACGACGTGCCGCCCTTGTAGCTCGGGTCTCGCCCGCGCCTTTCGCGGGCGAGACCCGAGGCCTTTGCCCCGCGTCCTGCCGTTGGCCGTGCAAACCCAGTGGCACAGCCACTCTTGGCTGTGATGGATCTCGGTAAGACAGCGGCAGTTCATTTATCGGAGAAAATAGGAAAGTTGTCTTGCTTGTCATGCAGGCTGAAGTACATTCGCGGGAAGCGACAACGTCACCACGGCGCCGCCTCCCAGACGATCAGAAACGCTCGTGGCACCACCGTGTGCTTGTATCACCGCGGCCACGAAGGCTAGTCCGAGCCCATGGCCTGGCGAGCCCTTACCCTTTGCGAACCGCTCAAATGCGCGACCAGCTATCTCAGGCTCAAACCCTGGACCGTTATCCTCAACAACTAACTCTGCGATTCCATGTTGTGACCGCAATCGGATAGCTATTTTGCGTCCAATAGGCAAATGAGTTAGTTCGTTCTCAAGCAGATTTTCTACCACACGAGTCATCAGCGAAAGGTCAGCATGCACTATAACGCCGCGCTCAACGTCAAGAACCAGCTCATGATGCCTCTCAGCCATGGCCGGTTGATACACATCCACAAGTTGTTTGACGACGTCCGAGAAGTCAACCTTGCTGCGATCCAGGTGAAGCGCCCCGCCTTGGGCTTCAGCAAGGTCGAGGGTCGTGTTTAGCAGATACAAGAGTCGATCCAGACCTTCGATGGCTCCGCCAACGTCATCGCGCCAGTTGGCGTTAGGCTCCTTACACAACGCGGATTCGAGCGTTCCACGAATCGAGGTAACCGGTCCCTTCATGTCGTGCGCAACCGCATCTGTGACAGAGCGGAGCTGGCTCACAGAGGACTGAATCCGATCCAACATAAGATTGAAAGTCTTCGCTAGGCGCGAAATCTCATCCGATCTCGATGGCTCAGGCAAACGCTTGCCTAGTTCCTCGCTCCCGATTCCCCCAACAGTTTCCGTAATGTTTTCGACGCGAACAAGAGTGCGGCGGGCACTCATGTATGAGATTAGAAAGCCCATCAAAGCCGTACCCCCCCAAAGCAATAAGAAAATACGCGTCAAATCATGCAGCAGATACAGGGCGCCGCGCTCAGAAAGCCCGAGATAGATGATTCCGCCGGTATCGCCTACGCTTTGCGAAACCACTCGGAATAGTACCGGCGAGCTGTCTACTTTTATGGAACGCGGCGTGCCTTCAACAAACTTCTGCCCCCGAATTGCCCCGAGAAAATCATCCACTGACCCTGGCCCAACCCACAAGCGGGGTTGATTGGCGTTCGGGTATTCCTCCAGAAAAAACACGGAGTTTAGATTCTGGCCGCGAGAGTTCCGTTCATCGGGCAATTCGTGAGTCGCAAGCTCTGCCACTTCTCCAAGCACTCTCTTGTACAAGCGATCTTGCGGAGTATCCAAAGCGACGTGGGCAAGAACTCCTGCTTCGCCACTGAGCCATGCGTCGCCGCGCTCTCGAATATTCCGGGAAACAAGAATGTACAGAATCGAGAACGCCAGGGCCGTTCCCAGTGCAAAAGCCAGAGTTGTCCAAATAGCGATGCGTGAAGCCGCACTTGGCCGCAAGATTTTAGACATGTTTGAGCACGTATCCAACGCCGCGTATCGTGTGGATAAGCGGTTCCGAAGCATCTTCGTCCACTTTACTCCGCAAGCGATAAATGTGAACGTCGACTACGTTCGTTGCGGGATCGATTCGCATGCGCCACACTTCATCCAAAATCATGCTACGAGTTACCACGCGGCCGGCATTGCGGCAAAGGTATTCCAGGAGCGAGAACTCCTGTGGCGTGAGCTGCAGAACGCGGCTGCCCCGGCGCGCTTCGTGGCGCACCAGGTCAAGCTCCAAATCAGCGGTTTGCAACCGCACGGGCTCACTGTGCGGAACAGACGATCGGCGCAGAAGATTTCTGAGTCTTGCCAGCAGCTCTGCAATGGCGAATGGCTTCGTAAGATAGTCGTCTCCGCCCTGCTCCAATCCGTGTACTCGCTCGTCGACTGAACGCCGGGCCGACAAGATCAATACCGGAGCGGAAACGCCTTGGGCGCGACAACGGGCGATCAACTCAAGTCCGTCGAGATCCGGAAGACCCAGGTCGATAACGAGGGCATCGTGAGGGTTCTCTAAGGCCATCGCTTCTCCGGCTTTTGCATTTGCGGCCGCGTCTACCTGATAACCCGCTTCCGACAATGCCCGTTTCACAAACTCCAGAATGTGCCGATCATCTTCGACCAGCAACAATCGCATTAGAAGCCTCCGACAGTCTGAGACATGGGATGCACGCGTCGCCTCAAATGTTAGCCGCTTTACGGAGATGACGAAGCGATTTCCTTAAGATGACGATTTGTTCATCTTCCCGTGTTCCGAGCCAATTGCAAGGCGCTTTCCTTTAGTATCTTGCTGCTTCGCGGACCACCGAAAATGCCAACTGGAAATGCAAATCATACGGGGCTCGGGGACGCCAAGAATCTACCGTTTGTCTCACCCCGTTGTTTCGCAATCGGCGCCCTCATGGTTTTGATTTTACTTTTCGTTCTCGCCGCGTTGCCTTCAATCGCTCTTGCCCAAACGGATGAAATCCAAGTTTATGACGCTGAGATCGAGGAAGTGGGCGTATTTAATGTCATGGTGCATAGTAATTTTACGCCTATCGGGCGCAAGACCCCCGATTTCCCTGGGGGCATCATTCCCAACGACTCGGTTAACGGTGCCGTCGAATGGGCTTACGGCGTGGCTCCGTGGTTTGAGCAGGGGCTTTATTTTCCGGTGTACACCGCCTACTCCCAAGGCCGCGGCGGGTCGCTGAACGGCTTCAAGATACGAGAACTGTTCGTGCGCCCGCACGCCCACGACCACGACTTCTTCTACGGTGTAAATTTCGAGTTCAGCGTCAATTACAGCTATTGGGAGTCCAAGAGGTTTACCTCCGAAGTGCGGCCCATCGTGGGCGTGCATTTACATCCGATCGATTTCATCTTCAACCCGATTGTAGACACCGACTACACGGGCGGTTTTGGGAACCTCGAATTCGTTCCAGCGGCGCGGCTCGCCTACAACCTCAACGACAAATGGGCGGTGGCCGTCGAGGAGTATGCCGATTTCGGGCCCCTGCGCCACTTCCTTCCAGTGAACGACGAGTTTCACGAGGTTTGGGCGGTCCTGGATCACAACAACAAGTACGTGAATATAGAAACGGGCGTTGGAGTTGGCGTGACGGACGGGGCCGACAAGTTGACCTTCAAGCTGATGCTGTCGCGCGACCTCAACGCCCCCAAACAGAACCCGGCGGCGCAACCAGGCGGTCAGAAGTGATCAACAGAAGCATGGGTCTTTAGCGTTGATCTATCTTTCGCGAACTTGATTCAGAGGCGAGCCAATCAGATGATGAAAGTAATCCATCCAAGAGTTGTGGCACTGATTTCCTGCTGTCTGCTCGCGGTTGCATTTTCGTCCTCCGCGCAAAGCAATGACGTTACGAAAGCGGCAACGTTCGCCAATGCGCCCGTGACGCCTTCGATCAGCGAGCCGAAGCCTTCGCCAGATGCGGACTCTTCGGCCGCCGAATCTCCGGGTGAGGTTCTAGCCGGCTCCTCTTCGTCAGCTCCCGATCAAACTGCTTCTAACCTGGTTGAGCCGGAGCAGGCGCAAGCAAATTCGCGGGGGAATACGCAAAATCAGGCGCCGCCTTCCAATAATCCGCAGGCGCCAACGCTCGAAGATTTAGGCCTTTCCCCGTCGCAGACTCAGGCCGACGTTCAGCTCCAGGCCAGGCTCGACAAGCGCTCGCACATGCTGAAGATTCATCAGCGGCTCGGCCTGATCGCGACGATTCCGTTGATCGCCACCGTCGCAACGTCGTTCGGAGCCGGCGGCAGGGATACGAGTACGAGCGCTCGTTGGGCGCATCTGGCATTGGGTTCAGCCACCGGGGACCTATATTTCACCAGTGCCTATTTTGCGATCTTTGCTCCCAGGATTCCGGGGACGCAACCTCGCGGCCAGATTCGCGTCCACAAAGCCCTCGCGTGGATTCATGGCCCGGGCATGATCCTAACCCCAATACTCGGGGCTATGGCCTTCGATGAAAAGAGTAAGGGCGAAAAAGTTCACGGGATCGCCAGCGCACACGGGGCCGTTGCCGTTGTGACGGCGGGTGCATACGTGGCGGCAATTTTGTCCGTATCGGTCAGGTTCTAAGCGGTAATTTCCGAAGGACTAGCCAACCAATGAATGTACGGGTACTTACCTTTTTCTTGTTTTTCGCGCTTCCCGCACTAGCCCAAACGGACCAGCAATGGGTGCTCGATCAAAGCACTCTGACCTATCACGTTTCGCATCCGCTACACAGGAGCGAAGGCGTGAGCCACGCAGCGAAAGGCAAGGGCGTATGCCACGAAGGTCAATGCGAGTTTCTGATTGCAGTGCCGGTGAAGTCATTCGACTCGGGCGATAGCAACCGCGATCTGCACATGCTGCAAGCGGTGCGCGGAGCTGAATTTCCGCTGGTCACGGTGCGCACGCGGCTGCCAGAAAATACCTCTCTCTCGGGGACGATCCACGCCGATCTCGAAATTCAGTTCTCCGGCCAGACCGCCGACTTCAAGCAGGTGCCGCTTCAATTGGCGAAGGATGGCGACAAAATCCACATCACCGGGACGATCCCGGCCACACTCTCGGATTTCAAAATTGATCCTCCGTCGCTATTAGCTATTCCCGTCAAGAACGAAATACCGATAGGAGTCGAAATGACCTGGCACGAGGGGAAGTGATCCCGCCGACCGCTTGAGTGTATTGGAATACTGCTAACGAAAAGAGATGCCCGTACAGGAGGCTTTTCGACCGGGCCTCAACATAACGAGGGGATGACGAGATGCGCGTTCAATCACCCAGGGTCCAACTCATACTGTTCGGCTCTGTTCTAGCATTGGTGGTCGGTCCGATCACATTTGGACAGTTTTCGTGGATGAAATCCGAAGCGGCAACCACTAAGGGAACAACTCTTGCACAATCGAAGCCTGTAGCTAAAACCGATGCCGGTGACGCGAAGCAAAATGCGCTAATTGCCGAAGGCAAAAAGCGGTTCCAAGCGTACAAGTGTTATGACTGCCACGGACAAAATGGTGAAGGAACCGACGATGCTCCAAGTCTTACCCACTCGAAGCTGACGGCCGAACAGGTGTCCAAATTCCTGGTGAAGCCCAGCACCGACGCGCAAAACAAAGGCATGCCCGACATACCGGTTGACAGCCCAGACCACAAGCCGTTAGTGGCTTATGTTATGAGCCTTAGGGCCAAATAAGTGCCGAATCGCGCAAAAATACACCTCATTAGACCGAAGCTTCCACGCTTGATTGAGAGAATGGTTTTGGGGCAAGGCTCTGGGACTATAATGCGGCGCGATTGTCGTTGGTCTGTTCCCTATCCCACCGAAGGAGAATTTTCTGACATGGCAAAGCCTAATTCTTTCGGAAGTGCGGCCCTGTTACTTCTGGGCGCGATCTTGGGTGGTTGGTTCGTTGCGGCTTGGGAGCACTCCACTGCCGTGGCGCAACAAAATCCGCCAGTGACTCAAGCGACGCTGGTAGCGGACGTGACCCACCTCAGAGATATTACGCCGCCGAATTCTCACCCCATGGTTGATGTGGCAATGTTCGCCGCCAACCTTTGGTTTGCAGGAGATAAGAAGAATTGGCCTCTGGCCAATTACTACCTAGGCGAGATGCGCAACCGCATGCGATGGGAGGTACGGGTGAATCCCTCTCCTAAGGGAGCCGACGGCAATCCGGTGGATATGGCAAATATCTTTGACGGCATTGACAAGGGCAGCTTGACCAAGCTGAAGACGATTATCGACATGAAGGATAGTAAGGAGTTTGCCGGGCAATACAAAATGTTGCTTGAGGATTGCTATTCGTGCCACAAAACGGCTAACCGACCATATCTGCGCCCGCAAGTTCCGACGACCGGCGCCCAGCCGATCGTGAACCTCGACCCCTCAGCCACGTGGCCGCAATAGAGGAAGATTGAAAGCCCATCGCTGTAACGCGCTGGTTCAAGGAGTTTCGCGCATGGCAATCTGAAGTCCGAAACAATCGAAACGTGAATGTCGAAGGTATCGAGATAACCGTGAAATACAATCGCTATGGCCATTGCGTGCGTTCTCGCCTTTCCACCGGTGCTCTACGAGGACTTCTGTTGATCCTGTGTTCAGCCGTTCTCACCTCCGCTCAGAGTGTACCGTTGACCTCTTCGGCTGAAACGCCACCTTGCCGGCCAGCTTCGCAGTCGCGAAGCGGAAGCGATTCCTCTGAACCACCCAGCGGCGGAACCCACGCACCCCCGGAACCGGCTCAGTCAGATGGACAGCAAATGCCATCGACCGATGTCGCACGACCCTGTGATTCCCATGGCGAGCAGACTAAGCGCATCTTTTGGGTAATTCCCAATTACCGGGCGGTAAGCGCCGACACGCATCTCCCAGCGCTAAGAGTCAAACAGAAGTTTTGGCTCGCCACGCAGGATAGCTTTGATTACTCGGCGTTCATTCTCGCCGGGCTACTGGCGGGCTATAGCCAAGCCACGAATGCGAGTCCTGAGTTTGATGACGGAGCAGCAGCTTCCGCCCGCTATTACTGGCATTCGTTTGCGGATGAGGCTGTCGGAAACTACTTTACTGAAGCCATTGTGCCTTCCCTCACGCGTGAAGACCCGCGCTACTACACCTTGGGACGGCTTCATGGAGGGTTCTTCCGCCGCGCAGGTTATGCGGTCACTCGGCTTGTCATCACCAGATCTGATTCGGGCGGTACGATGTTTAATTTCTCAGAAATCGTTGGCAATGGGCTGGGAGCCGGGGCTTCGGATTTGTATTATCCCAGCCAGGAACGCACCATGGGCCAAACAGGAGCGAAGTGGGCCACGCAAATCGGCATAGACGGTATAGCAAATCTCTTGAAGGAGTTTTGGCCAGATATTCGCATGAAGGTCAGCCACAAACCGCAGCCCGAACCGACAAATCCCTAAAGTTTCCTTCGTCGAGGAATTAAGACAAGGAAGCCGGGCGGGGAGGTGCCCTGCCTCGGTTGATGATCTCATCCTGACGACGCTAGACTCACCCTAGGCGTGAGATCGACCCGCATGATCGTCAGCTTCCGAAGCAACGCATTCAATACCTCCTCGCCTGAAAAGCATTTCGTCAGCGTTCGTGCTTTCGGGAGTGACCTGGCGAATTGGCTGATACACGAACTGGCACGGCGCGATGCCGCTGTCGAGCCCATGATTAGTCACAAGGATGTCGGATGGATCGTTCGGTTCAACTTCCGCGGAGCAACCTATGATCTTTTGATTCTGTACCAAGGTTCAGCTTGGCTAGGTTTGCTGGAACGCAGGCGAGGAATCCTGGCTCGCATCTTTCACGCTCAGCCGAAGAGCGTGGAATTTGACGCTCTGAGGCTCATCGACGAAGTCCTGTCATCGTCCGACCTGATTTCCGATGTTCGCTGGCACTACGACGAATCCGGCTCCCCTTGACGTCCTCATGAGGGCAGTGATCGCGCGCTTGAGCGGCAGGATAGCAATGACAACCGTACCCTTCGCATCCGACTTAATTTTCAAAGTTCCGCCCAGTTGTGTGATGCGTTCCCACATCCCCGCAAAACCCACGCCGCCACCGCCTGACTCTAATTCCGGCAGCCGTTCGAGCGGTATACCTCTGCCTTCGTCGCGCACTTCAACCAGCACACATTTCCCTTCATAACATATAGTTATCGCCGCCGTGGCGCTCTGCGAATGACGGTAAATATTCGTCAGTCCCTCTTGAACGATTCTAAAACAGGTGAGTTCCATGCCGTCCGCAAGCCGGCCAAAATCGGGCGAAATCTCTAAGTCAACTTTGATGTTGCTCCTGGCTGAAAATCCATCCACATGGTGGCGCAGTGCCGAGACGAGACCAAATTCCTCGAGCAAAGGCGGGTGCAGCAGATTCGACATCGTACGCAAGTGGCCGCAGATGCTCTCGGCAAATTCGCAAGTTTTTAGAATCCGCTCTGCAAGTTCCGGGCTCTTTTTTTTAACTTCTTCCCCAATGGCAATGAGGTCTAGGTCTAGTGCCGTCAAGTCCTGCCCCGCGCTTTCATGCAGCTCGCGTGCGACCCGCCACCGGACTTCGTCTTGCGATCGGATCAGGCTAGCCGATAATTGATGGAGATTCTTGTTGGCCGCCTTGAGTTCGCCTGTACGCTCTTGCACCAACCGTTCCAATTCGAGACGCGGCCTGGCCGGCGCGGTGAGATCGTGGCTCACACCTACGATCCCGATCATCAGCCCAGTTTCGTCGAAAATCGGGGAGCCCGTAACGGATGTCGTAAAATGAGTTCCATCTCTATGCCTCACCGTGAACTCTCCCTCCCAACTTTTTCCTGCATGGAGAGAAGCCATAATGTCCGCAGCGGACTGCTGCTTATCCATCGGAACGGCGATGTCCAGGATGTTACGGCCAATGACTTCTTCCGCTCGCCATCCGTAAAGTTCTTCCGCAAACGGATTCCAGTAAACAATCCGGCCATCGGGACGCGTGGCAATAATGGGCACCTTTAGAGAGGTAAGTATCCTGGCCTGGAAATGAATTTGATTTTCCGGTCCCCGGGGAGTGTGGGGAATGTCAATCGCCACTTTATGCTCCAGCGAGTTGTTTGTCAGCGGACGGGCCAGCGCGGGTTGTTAGCTACTGGAGATTGAGTCAAGTGAGAGGGGTGCATTCCGGTTCCGGCTGTCTCCAGCCGGCGCGTGGGGTCATCCATCCTAGCTTCCCTCTCAGAGGCAGGTGGGACGTTCTGCATCCGGAGTCGAGTAAGCCCCTTCCCCCTCACTCGGCTCTTTCCACATAACGTCGACTTGGAATGCACCCGCGCGGGATACTGCAAACACCTAACCATTCGCTTTTCGATCGAAAGTCATGCCAAGTCCCTTAGATTCTGCATATTTTCTCCACCGAACAAAACGCCCCCACCAGCTCGAACCCAAAACGGAACCCGCGTACTGAGCCAAATCCCAGGCCGGGAACAAGACCCCGCTTGACGACGGAGATGAGGGCAAAAAACGAGGGCCAAAACCAGCTCTAAGGCCAGGACGAACCCCAGCGGGAACTAGTACACCTAGCTGGCCGATACCATTCAAACTGGCCCATCTGCCCTATCCCTGTTCGCCCCTTCCTGAATCAATTCTTATGCATGCGAACTCGTCTCCATCTTCTTCGCGCGCTGCCCGCAGCTCTCCTCCTGGTTTGTTTCGTTTGCACGCCGAGCTGGCCGGACACCCACGACTCCGATTATCCCGCTCGCGCCTATCCGGCCTTCACGCCCGCACCCGCATGCGGCGGCGGCTCAATCGCGCACGACTCGATGTGGGGCACGACGTCCACGGGAACCTCGAGCGGTTCCGCATGCCCGCGCGCAACGCAAACCGCAAAGCCTGAGCTCTTTCTGCCGCGCCCCTCATCGCGCCCTACTTTCTCCCGCAAGACCAATCGAACCGAACGCGCCAGCCTGTAACTCGCCACGATTCCGATTGCCGCCAACGCTCGGTGAGCTTATGATGGGACTGCCGCAATGAGCAGTGGCGCGCGTCGGAACGGAATCTAAATCACCTAACATAGGCGGTATCTCGCACATGAAAGCGCTTCTCGTGTATCCGGAGTGGCCAGACACGTACTGGAGTTTCAAGCATGCCCTGCCCTTCGAGGGCAAACGGTCGGTCTTTCCTCCGCTGGGCCTGTTGACCGTCGCTTCCATGCTTCCGAAAACCTGGGAACAGCGCCTGGTGGACATCAATATTCGCCCCGTCACCGACGCGGATTTGAAATGGGCCGATGTGGTGATGATCAGCGCCATGCTGGTGCAAAAGGACGGCATGCTGCGAACCTTGGCCCGCTGCCGCGAGCTCGGGCGGCGCACCGTGGTGGGAGGCCCGATCAGCAGTTGCATGACGGATTTAGCGCTGTATGCGGATCACGTGGTCGTGGGCGAAGCGGAGGAGTTGGTCGAGGGACTGGCAGCCGATCTGGAACAAGGAACCGCCAGGCCGCTGTATCAAGCGCGGGAACTGCCCGGACTGAACACCACGCCGCTTCCGAAACTCGACCTGATCAAGCCGAAATACTACAGCGCCATGGCCATCCAGTATTCGCGCGGCTGCCCTTTCAATTGCGAATTCTGCGACATCATCGAGATCTATGGCCGCAAGCCGCGAACAAAATCGCCCGATCAAATGGTGGCCGAACTCGAACACCTGTATGCGCGCAAATGGCGCGGCCCGATTTTTATCGTGGACGACAACTTCATCGGCAACAAGCGCAAGGTGAAGGAGCTTCTGCCGGTGATGGCGCAATGGAACGCTCAGCACGGCCGGCCGTTCACTTTCTACACCGAGGCCTCCGTGAATCTGGCCGACGACGAGGACCTCTTACAGATGATGCAGGACGCCAGCTTCGATCGCGTCTTCCTGGGAATCGAGACGCCGGCCGAGGAGAGCCTCAAGGAAGCGCAAAAAATGCAGAATACGCGGCGCAGCCTGCTGGATAGCGTCCGGCGCATTCAGCGCTACGGCATGGAAGTGATGGCCGGGTTCATCGTGGGATTCGACAACGATCCCGAAGACATTTTCGCCCGGCAAGTCGCTTTCATCCAGGAAAGCGCGATTCCGCTAGCCATGGTTGGCCTGCTGCAAGCCATTCCCGGCACGCAACTCTATCGCCGCCTGCAAAAAGAAGGCCGCATCGTGTGCGACGGCAACGGGAACAATCTCGATTTTCATCTGAATTTTCAGCCTCGGATGGACCCTCAGCGCCTGCTGGAGGGCTATCGATCCATCCTGCAGCACATCTACCGTCCCGACATTTATTACGCGCGAGTGCGCAAATTTCTGGCTCAATACCAGCCACACACGAGCTACAGACGGTTGACGCTCTCCGATTGCCAGGCTCTGGCGCGATCCATTCTCAAGCAGGGAATTTTCAGCCGGCACGCTTTCTCGTATTGGCGGCTTTTCATAGCGGCCAGCACGCGTTACCGGCAATCCTTCGGCGCCGCGATCCGCCTGGCGATCATGGGTTACCATTTCCAGAAGCTCACGGAAATCACCCTGAACCGCGAGTAAATCGCGGCGCCGCGGCGTTTCCCCAATTGCAGTCTCCGTCGCGGGCTCTAAGCTAAACACTCACGTCTGCCCGCGGAGAAGTCGCGCCGCGCGCGCCAAATTCGGTTCGTTGTCGTTCCCATCGCCCGCGGAATCGCTCTCGGAACCATTTCCATTTCCGGCCGCTTCGTTTTTCCCCGAGTCGCCGCCCGAGTCGCCGGCCGAATCTCCTTCGCCGGGTGCCAGAAACAGATTGGCCTGCAGGCCGTGCTGCTTGGTGTAAAGCTCGAAGTACCTGCCGCCCGCGGCATAAAGCGATTCGTGCGTGCCCCGTTCGATAATCCTGCCCGCTTCCACAACCAGAATCTGGTCGGCCCTGCGAATGGTGGAGAGCCGGTGCGCGATCACAAAGGTGGTGCGTCCCTGCATCAGGTAGGAAAGCCCCTCCTGGATCAGAGCCTCGGATTCGGAGTCCAGGCTGGAGGTCGCTTCGTCGAGGATCAAGATTCGCGGATCGGCCAGAATGGCCCGCGCGATGGAGATGCGTTGCCGCTGCCCGCCGGAGAGTTTCACGCCGCGCTCGCCGACGACGGTGTTGTAGCCTTCCGCAAACGATTCCGCGAACTCATCCACACGCGCGATGCGGCAAGCGGCGTTCACTTCCTCCTGAGTCGCCTCGGGCCGGGAAAAGATCACGTTATCGCGGATCGTTCCGTCGAAGAGAAATGTCTCCTGCAGGACCACCCCGAGCTGCGTCCGATAACTATTCAACCGCACGGTCGAGAGATCGATTCCATCCACCAGCACGCGGCCTGACACGGGAGTGTAGAACGCCGCGATCAAGCCGATGATCGTCGACTTCCCCGCCCCCGACGGCCCCACGAGCGCCGTCACGCTCCCTGGCTGCGCGCGGAAGCTCACGTCGTACAGCACCTGCTTCCCCTCGGCGTAGCTGAAGTCCACGCTGTCAAACACCACTTCGCCCTTAATCTTCGCGATGGAGACGGTGCGTTTCGGGTCCTGATCTTCGGGATTTTCCGCCAGAATGTCGGTGGTGCGTTCGAGGCCGGCCATTCCTTCGGTAAGCTGCGTCCCAATGCTCACAATCTGCGACACCGGCGCAATGAGCATGGCCAAAAAGGCGACGTAGGTGAGGAAAGTGCCGAGCGTCATGGTTCCGGCCAGGATGCGCGTGGTGCCGAGATAAAGGATCAACGCGCTCACCACGCCAAATAGAACGGTCGACGACAAACTCATCACCGACGTCGCCGTCAGCGTCTTCAAGATGTTTTCGAGCAGCCGTTGCACGCCCCCGGCGAACACACTCTCTTCCCGTCGTTCGGCGTGGTAACCCTTCACCACGCGAATTCCGCCCAGCGATTCGGTGAGCCGGCCCGTCACCTCGGCGTTCAGCTTGGAGCGCGCGCGAAAGATGGGGCGGATGGTGCCAATCGCTTTGTTCAAAGCCAACCCAAAAGCCATCAGGATGGCAAAAGCCACAGCAGTCATGAACACGCTGATGCGCAGAAGCACGACCAACGCAAACGAAGCAGTCATCAGGCTGCCAACGAGTTCCACTAGTCCCGTGCCCATCAAATTGCGCAGGCCTTCCACGTCGGACATGATCCGCGCTACCAGATTTCCGGTCTTATTCGTATCGTGAAAAGAGATCGAGAGGCGGCCAATATGTCCCTGTACCTGCTTGCGCAAATCCGCAATCATTCGCTGCGCCGCCTTGGAGAGCAACTGCGTCAGCGTGAACGAAGTCACGCCCTGGATCGCCGTAGCGCCCATGATAGCCAGCGCCAGGGGAATCAAGAGGTGCACTTCGCGTTTGCCCACCACGTTATCCACCAGGAACTTCGTCGACGCCGGCAATACCAAACCCGCCAGCCGATTGATGGCCATCAGCACCAGGCCGAACAGCAGAAGCACTCGCTGCGGACGCAGAAAAGGCCAAGCCTCCTTCAGCAGATGCGGCAACCCCGCGGACTTGCCCTTGGGCGAAACGCTGGCGCTGGCGCCCGCGCTTCGGTTGCGCCCTCCGCCGCCGGCGGTCAAATAGCGGTTGGGTGCGCCTATTTTGGTGATCGATGGCATTTCATCATTGTCTTACATCTCGCTCGGAAAAGCCCACGAGCCTCACCCGGGTAGCCCCTACCCTTTTTGTAATCTGGGGTACTAACCCTTCATTTTCCGGGAATCCCGTTTTTCAGGCATTGGTCTGACTGACGACTGAGTGGCGCTTGTAAGCTATTGGGTGTACAAATCAAAATCAGCGGATCGATCCAACCCTACTCGATGAACACTGCGACCAAATGTGTGGTTTGTTTGTGTATATCGGTCGCATCCGCTCAGGCACAGCAGATTGCCTCGGTAGACCTTTCTCGCGCCGGCGTCCAGTCGAGCGAATACAGTCAGAAACTGGCGGCGGTACCAGAAGGTTGTCAGCAATTGTTGGGAGGGTCGGTTGCAGACGGGGTCGTTGCCCCTCCGACCGAAGGACCCCGCGAAATTGACGTGAGCATCGTCAAGCTAAGTAACGAGAATCCCGTTCTCGGAAGCGAAGTGGAAGGCGAGGTGCAGCTCAAGAACACCGGAGAACACCCGATCCAAATTCCGTGGAGCCTTGATCCAAACACGATTGACAAGGGTCAAGATTCCGGTCGCCTAGAGTGGAATGAAGGCAGCATAAATATGTCGCTAGCGCCTGGCGAATCGTTGGAAAGTCTCAGTTGGCCTCTATTCGGCTCACGTTCTTCTGAAGGCAGTGAGCTTTCGATTCAGCCAGGCGAATGGGTCACCTTGATTGTCAAATTCAAGGTTGCACTTCGTTTCCCAATTCCTGGACGCTCCCTGCCGAAAGGTAAAGGAGAATTGGTCGCGCAATGGGAGCAAGCTGACCGAACGAAGGCTGTTAAAAATTGCGCAGTGACCACGGGGTGGTTCACCTTCAACGGTTATTACCGACAGCGGAATCCACCGGCAACGATCAACATCCAGTAGCGGTGCACAGAAATGTGCGCGTTTAGAGCGCCATTGTAACGTATCGACGGAGCCCAGCCGAGATGACGACCGAACAGCCGAAAGAACTGAAGCTGTCAAACATCAAGTTGATGACCGAGGAGCAGCTCGAACACGCAATCGTGGACTGCTTTGAGTACGCACCTGATGCGTCGCCGATAGATCGGCTCGCCGTTTTGCAAGAAGCGGACTTCTATCGGCGGGAACTGGACCGGCGACATGACGATAAAGTTGAGCTACGTAGTTTGCTTCTCGAAATCGCGGTGATTGGTCTCATCCTGGCGGGTGGCCCAGGTTTTGAAAGCGCCGCAAGGCGCGCGGGTGCCCCACGTTTCGGTTTTTGAAACGTGGGCGTCGCTGAGTTCAGTCGTGTGGGCAAATCAACGGACGATCCTTAACGAGGATCGTTATTGCGAACGAGGCTTTCCACCTCACCCCCCTTTTCCACAGCCCGTTCCGAACGCACAACACCAGTACCATTGATCCCGGTTTACCTCCCCGATAACATTGCATATGACTACCGCACAACAAACAATCAACGGCCCCTGCTCTCCGCCTCCTTGTTCCGCTGCGCATATTGATCCGTTCCTGAACGAGGATTACGCTAAAGCTCTCACCCCGGCGCCCGAACCTCCGCGCTGTCGCTTTCTCTCTTCCGATAAGCGCCAGTGCCACATGTTGCGCGCCGATCACCATCCCGATTTCTGCCTCTTCCATGCCGCTCGCCAGGACGAAATCTTCGCCCTTCTCCCCGAGCGCGAATTCGCCTTGGCCCCCGAGCTCGAAGCTCTCGCCGCGGACCTCACCACCGCCACCGGAGTGAACCGCGCCCTCGGCCAGGTCTTTCGCCTTCTCGCGAAAAATCACATCACGCGCAAGGACGCTGTCGCCTTCGGCTATATCGCCCAGCTTCTGCTCCAAACCGTTCCCGGCGTCCGCGCCGAAGCCGTCTCCGCCTTCGGCCACAAAGCCTGGGCCTCCCATTTGCAGTCAACCCTCACTCCGCAGCCTAACCCGCCCGCCGCTGAGTCCACGGCTCCCATTTGTGCGCCAGCCGTGCCCGCGGTATCGCCGAGCGCCACACGCCCCGCCGACCCCGCCCCTCAGGCAACGCCTCCTACGTCGTCATCCCAAGCTCCCAACGGAGGATCCCTGAGTCGCGGACCGATCCCCGAGAAACCGTCGCCGCGAGCGACCATTTCGGCAAATCCTGTGGAGCGCGCCGTCGCCGCAAACGCATCCGCGACCAGCGCATTCTCTAGACCGAACTACGTCGATCTCCTGAATCGCTCCCTCGATCTTCTCGACGGCAAATTCGATGCCTCGCCCGAAAGCCAACTCGAAGCACGGCGTCTCCTGCGCGACCTAGAACAAATCACGCCGCCGCGCGTAACTACTGTGGAATGTGCACTTCCCCAAACGCGCTCGCAACCTCTGCAGGATGTGCACTTACAAAATCATTCGACTTAAGGTTCTTAGAATGTACATGTGCTACGGTTGTAAGTGCCTAGTCTGGAACATGGTACGAACGGGCCATAGAAAATGTCCATGTAAACATCCATGATCCAGAAATAAGAGGCACCGGGTGCCAGAACACCCGGAAGCTAATGGACGAAAGCCCATGAGCGACCCGCAAGCGGTTACCAGCAACCGTCCGCCCAAAGCCACGATCTTCAGCCGTCATAGCAAAGAGTGCCCGCGTCGAGACGACCGAAACTGGCTGCGATGCAGCTGCCCGAAGTGGATTGACACCTACGACCCGAGGACCCAGCAGCAAGGCCGCGAATCCTGTTGGACCCGCGATTTGGACGAGGCCGAGAAATACCGGCAAAACTGGGTCTCCACGCACGACCCCAAAGAACAGGAAATTCGCCGTCTGCGCGCCGAGAAAGAAGCGCAAACAACCACGATTGAACAGGCCGTCGTCCGGTTCCTCGCAAGCAAGAGAATTAAAGGCGTCGCCAAAGCGACCATGGAACGTTTCATCGTGCTCCTGGGCAGCTTCAACCCGGAGACGCTCGGGAAGCTGTTCGAATGGCTGAACCAACAGAATCCCCGGCCCGTTTACGTCGCCGATCTGACGCCTATCCTCGTAGAAGACTTTATCGCCAGCTGGAAAGGTGCTTCAGACATAACGCGGTCCACGACGTTCACCACCCTTAAGCAGTTTTTCAGCGTCGCTTGACTTCCACCGGCGGAGAATTAGGCGATTTGTCTCAATTACCAAAGTGAAAGTCCACAAAACTGAAAACGATCAGCGACCTAGTATTTTTCGCAGGGTTGGGGGTGTTGACGCAGAAAATCTGCGGTGATATGGTTCACGCTCATGAACCCTCCTAGGGTGATCTGTAAGACCCCATTTGCCCGCAAAAACGTGGAGGAGATGGATGACAAAAAAGCTCAGCATTATCGTTCCCATGATTGTTTTCCTAGCCGTTTCCGTTCCGCTGTTCGCACACCATGGGTCTGCGTCCTATGACACATCGAAAACGGTCACAGTTACAGGAACAGTGACGGAATACATTTGGGCTAATCCTCACGTTTTCCTAAAGGTCGACGCCAAGGACGACAGTGGCGACACGTCACACTGGGTTATAGAAGCACAGAATCCCGTAACTCAGACTAGCAAAGGTTGGACCAAAAATACCTTCAAGCCGGGGGATGAAGTCATCCTGGACGTCACCCCTGCCAAGAACAACGCGCTAGTGGGAGAATTCAAGGAATTCAACGGCGGGCGCATTGTGATTAACGGCAAGCAGTTCAAACCGTGACGGACTGTCTAGGCATGATACCGGCGAGCGTTTCGGAGCGTCTCGCACGATAGCGAGCCTTTAATCGCAAATGAATTCCAGAATGGAAGCTTGAGGAGAATGTGGAGATGGCTAACCGTTGGATGATGTCGATCTTGGCCGTGATCGCATTAGGGGTCTTTTCTCCACTTCTGAGCGCTCAAACTGCTGGGCCCAATACGACAGCAGGCGAGACAAAGCCAGAGAAATGGAATAATGTTCCTCCTCCCAGATCAGCATATGTTGGGAAAAAGGCCACTGGCGCAATTCCTCGCCGCGACCTCTCGGGAATCTGGGATTCCGGACAAGTATTAGGGACTAGCGGTGCGGTCGAACACACTGCGCTGTTCCCTGGGGGAAAGGGACAGGAAGGGGGCCGCGCAGACGAGACAGGGATTGCCAAACCATTGCCATATACCCCTTTGGGGCTAGAGGCGCTCAAGTCCAATAAACCTTCAGGACCCGGGGTACGACAAGTCGACGCCACGCTCGCGAATGATCCTGCGGACAAATGTGATCCGCTGGGATTTCCATACATGTTCCTTTGGGAATTTAGGACCATAAATGTGGTTGAGACACCCAGAGAAGTCGTTATGCTAAGTCCATTTTACGGCAATTACCGACTCATCTGGACCGATGGGCGGGAACTGCCCAAGGATCCCGACCCACGGTATAACGGGTACTCTGTGGGCACATGGATCGATGATTACACCTTCGTGGTGGAGACGACAGGGCTGAATCCGAAAACTTGGATCGATCATGCCGGCCGGCCGCATAGCGAGGAGTTGAAGGTCGAGGAAACCTACCATCGGGCCGACCATGACACCCTGGAATTGACCATTAAGATTACCGATCCGAAGATGTATACAGAGCCATGGTTCGCGTTGAATAAGCTTCCTCTTCACTTGCAACCGCCCGATTTCGATATTCCGGAACTCCTCTGCTCTCCGACCGAGATGTCGAGTTACAACAACCAAGTTGGTGATGTGGCCAAGCGCGACTCTTCGAAGAAATAGCTGATGCGGGGGATTGCTGGGGCGAGAGCATAGAACGTGCTCCAGGCCGGGTTACAGGCGCACTCGTCCGAATAAGCCCCCTAGGTCCACCACTATTTCACACTGTTTTTCTTTGTCGGTACGATCTTCGTGTCCCACAAAGGCAATCATCTTTGCCTGGGCCTCGTAACGTCCAGACGGTTCAGACCAGTCAGACCAGGACGCTTACCAAGGTTACCGAATTCGCCCAAGACTACTGTCCGAAATCCGGCAAACCGGCGAATCCCAGGGCTTATCTAAGCTTCCTGGCACCAACTGTCGATCATGACCGTCCCTAAAATACGAACTTCAGCGCGAACTGAATCACACGGGGAGCCGCCACCAGGCTGGTGATCTGACCGAACGTGGATTGGTTGGCGTTGATGTTGGGAATACCAAACTCCGGGTGGTTGAAGGCGTTGAAGAGCTCGGCGCGGAACTGCAGCGTCCGGGCTTCCTGTATGGGGATCATCTTTTCGAAGGACATATCCCAATTGTATTGGCCGGGTCCCTTGATGACGCCGCCGCCCAGGTTACCGAAGCCATTGCCCGTTCCGGCAGGAGCTGTTGCCCCTGGACCGAGCGCGACGAACTGACTCTGGTTCCAATACGGAGCGTTGCACAGGACGCCCTGGGTTTTGCCATTGATATAGCCAGGACCGCCCGTCAAACCGCTGGCCACGCGGTCTTCGATCGTGCCACCTGTAGCGAGGTTTGCAGCGCCCATACCGGGGCAGAACTGCCCCGTGGAATCATTACCGGTGCCGCCAAAGAAGACCGACCCGCCGTTGTCCGTTATGGTCAAGGGCACACCGTCCTGAATTGTGGTGATGCCGGACCAGGTCCAATTGTCAATCACGTGACCCAGAATCCCTTTGTACTTCGGGACCGGCAACGCCCAGACGTAGTTAACGACCAAGCGACTCGGGTGGATGTTGTTATTCGGCTCGTATACTTCGGCGATATACGGATAGGTGTTGAAACCGAAGGGTTGAGTATCGAAAGCGCGCGCAAAGGTATAAGCCGCCTGCAGCGACAATCCGGAGGAGAGCTGCTTCCGGACGGTTATCTGAGCGCTGTTGTATTTGAGCATGCCGTTGGTGGCAAAGTAAGCGGCCGTCGGGCTAACGCCGAGCATGGGCACGCGCTCCGCGACGTTGCCTGCGGTGCTGGTGGTGATCCCATAATAACCGCAGCTTGCGCACTGGGGACCCGCCAGAGGCGCCAGATTGTACCCAACCTCCGAGCCACCCTGCCCTTGCAGGCCGGCGCCGGCGCGGGATTGCGGCAACTGATCGATGCCGTGCGATCCGACGTAAGCAAGCTCGAGCACCCAGTTATGCAGGAACTCATACTGGGTGTTGAGATTCCATTCGTACATGATCGGAACGGTCATGTTTTGGGTAACGCCCGAGGGAGACAATGCCGAACTGCAGGGCGCGGCAGCCGAGGGCGTGGGGCATATCGCCGGTATGGCAACTGAGTTGTCGACCCAACGGGTAGAGAATCCCGCAGTGCCGTTCGGTCCGGGATATATCGACGGCGAAGGCTGCACGGGGAACTGCAAACTGCCCAAGGTGATGGGCGAAGCGGTTGGAATCACGCCCGGCTGGGATATTTCCAGCACGTTCATGAAGGACTGTCCGGGCGTGGCGTCGTAGAACACGCCCGCGCCGGAGCGGATAACCCAGCGACTGCTGCTGGTCGGTTGCCAGGCGACGCCGATACGCGGAGCAAAATCGTCCGTGGGGGAATTGGGATTGGTGAGTCCGCCGTTACTGTTCACGAAGAGACCGGGCTCAGCCGGGCCCGAATAGTTATTGGGCACAACAATTCCCGCGAGGGTACCCGTTTGCGGGGTATTTCCCGGGAGAGGTGCGCTATTCACCAGGCTCGGCCAGATGGTGCTCATGACGCCGGCGCTTTCGTAGATATTGCCGTCGTACTCCCAGCGCAAACCGAGATTCACGGTCACGCGCGGGGTGACCTTGAAATCGTCCTGAACGAAAGCATCGAGGATGTTCACGCGAAAATAGGTGGCATAAAGGCCATTCTCGCTGCCACCGGTCTGGCCATTGCTTTGGGTAAAGCCGTTGGTGTTGCCGGGATTGGTGGGGCTGCAGGTGCCGACCCCGGTAAACGCCTGGCAGGACGCCCGACCTATCAGGAAGTCGGCCACGGAACTGAACGCATCCGTCCCCACAGCATGCGCAGGGAAGTAGTTTCTCACCTGCACGTGCCACCCGCCAACGCCAACGCGGATGGAGTGTTTACCGTGCTGCCAAGAGATCTGCTCGTTGGCCTGGAACTGATTTTGAATATCGTTTACGCCGAAGCTGGTGTCACCGCCGAAGCTGAAGTTCGGAGTGGTGATGTAGTCGAGCTGATCGAATCCGGGCACTATATCCGCGATGCCCACCTGCGAATTCAAGAAGGGCGTGTTGTCCTGGCTGACGGTAGAGATGCGCTGGTAGGCGACGTTAGCCTGGTTGACCACGTTGGGCGTCAGGATCGACGTAAGCTTCAGGACCGCCGCCTGATTGTAGTGCGTGTTTTCCATCCCGTTATTGGGGAGGAAGACGCCTACGGCCGAGGTGGTGTCCAGCGAGGGGAATCCACCGATGAGCGGGTCGAATTCGTACTGATAGCGACCCGAAAGGGTCTCCTTGCTATTGATCACGTAGTCCCAGTTGCCCATGGCGTTGTGATCTTTGAATGTGGCCGGATCGGTGAACACGTGGGGTGCGTAGGTCGATGTGGCCCCGCTGCACGATCCGCCGTAACTGCATCCGCTGGGGATGAAGTAATTGCCCGGCGAGGTCTGGAGTTGCAGGATGCTGATGGCGACGGGACTCATATTCGCCAACGGAGCGGCTGCAGTCGGGGCACATAAAATAGGAATACCTGAAGAGCCTTCGTTGGTTTTGCTGGAGCACATATTTGCGGCGAGATTGTTTACGAACGCCGTCGTGTCCGCGGAGCACTGCGCCAGCGATGTCCAGCCCGCAGGGCAGGTGCCGCGATCGCCCAGCGGAATAGGAGCGAGCGTCGGTATCGATTCACCGAAAGCCGAAATCCCATTGCTCTGATGGGTTTCCTGGTAAGACACGAAGAAGAAGAGCTTATCCTTCTTTATCGGTCCGCCGATCGTCCCGCCGTATTGGTTCGAGTTCAGAACCCCTTTCGGCACGCCATCAAAATTGTTGAACCAGCTGTTGGCGTTGAGAGCCGTATTGCGGAAGAACTCAAACGCGTCGCCATGAAGTTCGTTCGTGCCGGTCTTGGTGATGACGTTGATGTTGGCGCCCGGGTTGCGCCCGAAACCCGCATCGTAGCTGGACGTCTGGACCTTGAATTCTTCGATGTCGTCTGGAATGGGCAGCGCCATAGCACCGCCTGAAAACCCCTCCTGGCCCGTGTTAAAGCTCAGATAGGAAGTGACGTCAACGCCGTCCTGCGAATAGTTGTTCTGACCCTGGCCCGCGCCATTCGCGGAGATGTAGGTGATGCCCTTCCCCAGAAGGCTGGCGTTGGTGACGTTGGCACTGGCGCCGGCGGAGAAGGTCAACAGGTTCGTATAATTACGGGTGTTCAGTGGAAGTTCGACGACGGACCTAGTGGTTAGCACCTGTCCCAATGCGGCACTGGTGGTCTGTACTGCCTCCACTGCACTTTCCACGGTGACAGTCTGCGTAGTAGCGCCGACCGCGAGCACCCGATCCAGGGCGGCAGTTTCAGTAACCAAGACCGTTATAGAGGGAATGTCAACAGTCTCAAATCCGGTGGCCTCTATCTTCACTCGGTAATTGCCAGGCGGCAGCAGACTGAAAGTGTACGTGCCGTCGGCCCCTGTCATTGCAGTTCGCATTTGGGCGGTACCCGCATTCGTAGCGGTGACCGTCGCGCCGGCGACTGCAGCGCCGGACGGGTCTGTAATTCTTCCCGTCAATGCTCCCGTGGAAGCGCTTTGAGCCATTACGGAAGGAGCCGTAACAAAAAGCAGACAGCTGAGAAGAGATACCCCCACACAAAGGCCGCAGAGGAAGCTACGCATCGTCATTCACCCCTTAAAGAGTTACTTAGGGCTCGCGAATGGCTGCGGTTTCTAGCACAGACTGAGTCGAAGATCAAGGCATAAATTGCGTAAGAATGTCCGGTTTCGTCCAGAGTGGGAGGAGGGATTTTTTCTTCCGGCAGAGGGTTGCGATCGGATCGCGCGTTTGCGCGGTTTAAGGCGCTCCATCCGATCGAGTTGCCTAGCGTTCGAGCGTACCCACATAGATACTCGTCCCGAGGATGTGGCCATCCATCGCCTTTCTCACCTCTGCCTCCGTCGCGCCTCCGGGAACGCTCAGGGGCTGATCGAGCGCGTAAAGAGTAAAAAGGTAGTGCAGCCGTCCCGTGCCCGTCGGTGCGCATGGTCCCCGGTACCCGACAATCCCGCGTTGGCCTGTGGCCTGACGGCTACCATCCGGCAGTTCAGGCCCAAGCTTCACACCCTGCGGAAGCTGTGTTGTACCTGCAGGGATGTTCCAAATCACCCAGAAGGTCTCCATTTCGATGCCCTTGTTCGGATGATTGTCGGGACCATTCAGCGTAAACACAAAACTCGCTGTGCCTTTCGGCACATTCGCCCATGAAAACGGCGGCGACATCGCGTTTTCCGGTGGCGATTGCGCATTACCACCATCGTTGTAGCAGGTGAACGTCAGCGGTAAGTTGCTGCCGTCCGTGAATCCGGAACTTGCCAGCCTGAGTCGCAGTCTGGGCGGCTCCTGCGTGCCCCGCTGTTGGGCCGCGACCGGGATGATGCTGCAGCCGAACAGCATAGCAACACAGAGGTATCTCGCATTCCATCTGTCCTCCCACCTCGATCTGGCCGCCGTTCCTGTGTCCGCCAACGGGACGCCTTGCTCCTCCCCTGCCCGAACATCGAGGACGGGCTTCCTCTGTCTTCGAATGTTAGGGCCATTCCGAGGCGGAAGTAGACTCGTAATCATGCGCTCACCTCGATAGCGTCTGCATCGGATGCTGACGCAAGCTTTAGCGCGTGCGTGTAGAGCCGAAATAGCGCCGCGCCTGCACGCGTACGTGGAAACTTGTGGCGACTACATCAAAGACTTCCGAGAGATTCAGGACGTTGCGAATGGTCTCGGGTGTCGGATTTTGGAGGCGGCTCAAGATTGAACCTCGCGAACGCGCACGCCCTTGAGGCTTACTAGGGACTTGATGGGCGTCGCGTATAACACAGCGCACTCGGAGCGTCAAGCAAAAACCCTGCGTTTTACTTGACAAGCTGACCATGGTATGAAAGGGTGTGCCACGGCCCTTCGCGATCTAACTAAATAATTGGGCGAGGTGCTCCTTTTGAGGAGTCGAGCCCAGTTTTGATATGGAGTTTTTATGCGGACGAAGCATCTACCGATTCTCGCCGTAACTCTGTTCGTCGGTTTTCTGATCACGTCGGCTCCGGTTCTCGCTCACCACGGCAATGCCGCATTTGACCAATCAAAGAAGGTTACCGTCAAAGCCACCGTCACGGATTGGTTCTGGGCGAATCCCCATTGCTTGCTCAAATTCGACGTCAAGGATGAGAACGGGAACGTGGTGCATTGGGTGGCAGAGGCTAGTAATCCGCCGGACATGATCAACCGAGGGTGGAGCAGAGACTCGTTCAAGCCCGGCGATCAAGTGACCCTAACGATGACTCCCGTCAAAAATGGGCAGCCGATCGGACGTATCATGCAAGTCGTGCTCGCGAATGGTCACCTGTTGGGCACGCAACCGCCAGGGCCGGCGGACAATCCAGCCAAACCGTGACGAGTGACCGGCTCGATGGCGCTTCGCTGGAGCAGTGACATTAAGCGAGGGACTCGGCAATGGTAAAGTGCGCGCCTTACGTATTTACAATGGCGGCCTACTTGTTTTTCTTACCGCTTACGTATGCGCAAGTCGATGGCTGGGGTCGTCCCGCACCGCCAGTCGGCAGAACGCAGAAAGGATCCGCCCCCGCACCACGCCACGATATTTCCGGAACATGGGATCCCGGTAACGGCGGGGTTCAGCCTTTGGGCGCTGGAGCCATTCCCGAGGATGGAAAGCCAGAACACCAGCTGCCCTACACCGCTGAGGGTTTAGCAAAATTAAAACTCACGAAGCCAAGCAACGGATCGAGAACGGTGCTTCCGGGTGATTCGAATGATCCCGCCTGGCATTGTGATCCACAGGGAATTCCACGCGAGGATCTCTATGAACTCCGCCAGACACAGATTATTCAGACGCCCGAAAAAATCGTAATCCTTTACGAATATGGAGGGGTCTGGCGGGACATCTGGACAGATGGCCGCGACTTCCCGAAAAACCCTGAACCGAAATGGTTTGGATACTCGGTCGGGAAGTGGGTGGATGATTACACGTTTGTCGCTGAAACAATCGGGACAAACGAAAGAACGTGGATCGATCGAGCCGGCCGCCCGCACAGCAGCGATCTAAAGGTGGAGGAAACGTTTCACCGGGTGGACGCCGACACCCTGGAACTCAGCGTTATGATTGAAGATCCGAAGATGTACACGAAACCCTGGATGGCTCTTAATAAATTGAAGTTCTATTTGAGACCCGTCGACTTCGATGTCCGGGAGATGATGTGTTCGCCTTCGGAGTTGGAAGAATATGACAAGTTCCTCGGCAATCCTGCCAGTAACAAATAGCGTTATCGGCGACGTGGGGGCCGTGCGGCGGAAGTTCCGTGCTGGCCGGAATGGTTCCATTCATTCCTTGTTCAAGCCCTTCATATATCCGTAGCAAACGATTGTGAACATATCCTTACGTTCGTGCTCGATCCGGAGATCAGAATGCTAGCGACAAACAAAACAGGCCCAAGCGCATCGGTTTACCGAAAAAGGAAATGCGCGTCGGATTATGCCATCTCGGTGGTGGGTTCTTGCCGATTCGACTCGGATCGCGAAGGTTCTATTACGAGGAGGTAGCGAATGAAAGGCAAGTTGCTCGTGTGGTTCCTGCTGTGTTTCGGATTTCTCGCTGTTTGCGGGTCTGCGCTGGCCCATCATGGAAGCGCGGCTTACTCGGACAAGCTCCTTGAGATCAAGCAGGCGACGGTGACGAAGTTCTTGTGGGCGAGTCCTCATTGCCTGATCAATTTCGATGCGAAGGACGACAAAGGCAAAGCCGTGCATTGGGTTATTGAAACCGGCCCGGCCACGAACATTGGGCTCATCGGTTGGACCAAAACTTCCTTGGCGCCTGGGGACGTCGTTACGGTCTACGTGTGGCCCAGCAAAACGGGTAACCCGGTGGGTCGCCTCAACAAGCTCGTACTCGCCGATGGGTCCGAGCTACATGATACTGTGCTTGGTGCAAACGGTTCGAAGAGCAATTACCAACCCCCAAAGGATTCGAACGGCTATAACGCCAAATAAGGAAAACTGTCGCCAGTCGCGATACCTGGCGCAGAGAGGGAATACAAACGGCACGTTGCGCTGGAACAAACGGGCCGCGTTGAGGTTGGTCGGTGATTATGTCGAGGAGAAGCCGCATGCGAAATCGAGTCGCTGAAACAATCGCTGCTTTCTTTGCTGTAGTAGCGCTTTCATTGACTGTCGTGGCGCAAACACAGCCGCCGCAACAGCCTGCAAAGAAGCAGTTCCTGACTGGCTTCGCACAGCCGGCCGCCGAGTACATCGCGCCGGGAATTCCTAAGATGCCCGGCACGCCGGGCCCTGCTCCCAAGCGGGATCTAACGGGCGCTTGGGCCGGACCAATAAAGCCTATGCGGGATCCGATGCCCCCGATGACGCCCGCGGGCGAGGCGCTGTTCAAGCTCAATAAGCCTGAGTCGGTGGTGCGTCTGGCGGCTACCAACGATCCTTTCGCGACGTGCGATCCGCTCGGTTTTCCGAGGGATATGTTCAGCCATGCCATCGAGAGCCGGGGAGGAATGTGGTTCGAGCCGGTGCCGGACCGGATGATTATTCTGAAGCAGCACCAGCGCGTGTGGCGTGAAGTGTGGATGGATGGGCGCGAACTGCCCAAAGACGTCGACGCCAGAGGGTACCCCGATTCGAGATTTTACGGTTATTCCATAGGCCACTGGGATGGCGACTACACGTTCGTCATCGATACGACGGGACTGGACGAACGAGCATGGCTCGACGAGCAGGGGCACGTGAAGAGCAAGAATGCGCACATCGAGGAGCGCTACACACGTCTGGACCAATACACCATACAATTGACGGCCACCCTGGACGATCCGAAGTTCTACACCAAACCCTGGATGTTCTTGAAAGCGAATTACTACTGGATGATGGCGCAAGATTTCCAGGAGGTTTTCTGCATCCCATCGGAAGGCATCGAGTATAGGGAGACACTGGCCTTGCCCGCGGGTACGGGGGACGACGCTGCCAAATAATTCCAGAGGCTCTCCCACCGAGCCACGAAGGTCGGGGAATGGTCGAGCATGGGAGCGTAGCTGCGGGCTTGGTTACGTTGGGTACATTTGAAGGGTCAGTCGCGCGAATCTCTCAGGGCGCGGAAAGCATTCGATCTTCCTAAGCTTTTCCTGAGACTTCTGACGAAATCCCAGACCTCAGATTTTCCAATGACACTGGGAAAATGGTTTTCGCCAAAATCGCTCGTTGACTCCAAAGGACTTGAGTTTCGCCTTGTAGCGACGCTCCGTGAGGGGAATGCAAAGCGAATCATGCTAGACGGGCGATCATCTCCGTCCGTTCCTGCCGCGTCACCATCCGCGATGCCGAAGGAATCGAGCACAGTGCTGAAGTTACCGCCGAATCTCTTTACGAAGCGGTCGCACTCGGGCTGCGAGCCATCCGTCAATGCAGTTGGGTCGAGGACATCGGCCAGAACTTCACAATCCGAGTTTTGGCGAGAGATACGCCGGTCGAGCACACCGTGGAATTCCGTGTGACCTGCCCCCCGTTTTTGGTCCAGTCATAAGTTAGCACTCCGGGGTCCCTGCAAATCCGAACTTGTCCACGCTGGGTCGATGGAGACGACCGGCGTGGGGGGAGACGCCGGTCGCGCGGCGGCACTCGCGGCGAACTCTTCCGGCGTCAGATACCTTAACGAACTATGTGGGCGCACCGTGTTGTAATCCACCCGCCAGGACTCGATCACCTCCCGTGCGTGTCGAAGATCCACGAACCAGTTCTGGTTCAAGCATTCATCCCGGAACTTCCCGTTGAAGCTTTCGATCAATGCGTTCTGCGTAGGCTTGCCGCGCTCGATGAAGTGCAGCGCCACCTGATTTTGATACGCCCACTGATCCACGACCCGGCTGGTGAACTCTGTCCCGTTATCCACCTGGATCGCTACCGGTGTTCCGCGTCGTTCCCGCAGCGACTCCAGTACCCGCACCACACGCAGGCCGGGCAGCGACGTGTCCGGCTCGCAGGGCCTCTCGCGTGTAGCCATCCATCAGGTTCAGCGTTCGGAATCTCCGCCCGCCGGCCAGTTCGTCATGCGTGTAGTCCATCGTCCACACTTCATTGGCACGCGTCGGAAGAATCAGAGGCACTCGCGCTTCCGCTCGAAATCGCTTGCGCCTCCTACGCTGCATTGCCAGCCCCTCCTCCCAGTACAGCCGATACACCCGCTTGTGGTTGACCTGCCACCGAAGCACTCCGTCCTCGCCCTTCTCCCGTCGCAGGAAAATGTACAGCCGCCGATAGCCGAATCGCGGGCGCTCGGCTGCCAACTCCCGAAGCCGAGCCCGCAACGCCGCTTCGTTCCGTTCCTTCCGCCGGTACCGCCAGCTCCCGCGGTGCATCCCGATCAGCCCACAGGCGCGTCGCTCGCTGAACCCTGCTTGTTCCCGCACGACACGCACCGCTTCTCGCTTCGCCCGCGGGCCTACCACTTTTTTGCCAGTACCACCTTCAGCGCGTCCAGGTCCAGGGCTTGCTGCGCCACGATCTTCTTCAGCCGCCCGTTCTCATCCTCCAGCTGACGCAGCCGCCGGGTCTCGCTCACTTCCAGACCCCCGTATTTCGCCTTCCAGTGGTAGAACGTAGCGGTACTGATTCCAATCCGGCGGCAGAGGTCCTTCATGGGAACTCCCGCCTCCGCCTCCTTCAACACCCCAACGATCTGCTCTTCACTAAACCGGCTTCCTTTCATGGCGCTTCTCCTCTCGTGGTCTTATACCCGGAGAAGCTAAGCTTTGGCTGGACTAAATTTCGGGGAGCAGGTCATGATAACGACAGCTAATATCACCTGCCCAGCTTGTGGATACAGACGCACCGAAACGATGCCGACCAACCGTTGCCTATTTTTCTATGAATGTACGATCTGTGGGACTGTGCTGAGGCCGAAACCGGGAGATTGCTGTGTCTTCTGCTCATATGCTGATGTGCAGTGCCCATCGCAGCGGACAAATGCGATGAATCATTAGATTTTGTCTTGTAATTGTCGTGTAAAAGCAGGCTTCTATCGTTTCTATATGCTTCTATCGTGATTCCACGAATTTGCTTGACCCGTAGAATGCGCACTTACAAAAAAAAGGGGAGGCACATGCAACATTGGCGCTGAGGCGACTACACAAAGCCTCAGGTCTCCCGACATACATCGTCGGGCGACCTGAGCTACAGGATGATTGACTGCGGCAGAGTTGGAAAAAACGCCGTTCGGTTACGCCGGTTTCTACTGGCCGGCAGGGCCGCCGGGACCACCGCGCCAGCCGGGACCACCACGGAACCCTGGACCGCCGCCGGCTGCTGGGCCGAGCGCCTTATATTTGGCCAACTGGTCCGGGCTCAGGGATGCCTCGATGCCAATGTTGAGCGAGGCTCGATTCGCCGTTATTTGGCCGGTGATGGTGCCAATTTGGGCGGATGCGGATTGAATTCCGGCGCTGTCGTTATTCTTCTCGGCAGTACGCAGGGCCTGCTCGGCCGTTCGCATGCTGGACATCAACGGCTGGTTGGCGGTGGCGTTTTTCGTAAACAGGTCGGTGAGCGCAGTTTGCTCGCCAGGAGTGAGATCAAGCAGCGTGGTCAATCGCTTCACTCTCATCTGCACCATGGTGGCGAGGTTGCGCTGGTGATCGCCGCGAAAGCCGCCTGGATTTTGAGCAAACAGAGGGGCAGCCGCAAAAATGAAAAGCAAGGCGGTGGCCGGGATTGCTTTTCTCATGATGAAGGTCCTCCTCGAAACACTCTTACTGGACGTTCTTCCTGTAACGGAGGTTTCCGCGAATCGAATACGTTGTTCATTATCATCTCTTTTTCCGCCAAATTTCAAGGGGGAGCGCGGCGCGGCGAGCCGGGCAGCTACCCGGCAACCTATTGGCGCCAAGGCGGTTGCGGTCGCGAGGCCCAGAATCAACTGCCAGGCGAATGGGGGGGCGTGCGGTCTTCGCCGTATGAACGAGATCGGCACAAGGGCGGAAGCTGATACCAAGTCTTCTGTTTGGAAACGGGTAAACTGGGGCGACTGCTTTCATTCTTACAATCACCCTAGGACCCCATGACCACCACAACAGAAACGAAACCCGCCGCGGCCGGCGTTCCCACGGCTCAGCTCATCGCCGCCATGATCAAGGGCCGCGAGCATATCAGCGACCTGATCTTCTCTCCCGGCCACGCGCCGCAGATCGAAAGCAGCGGCCAGCTGGTCGAATTGAGATTTCAGGGCCTGGAGCGCCTGACGCCGGAACATACCCGCCAGATCGCCAACGACCTGATGGGGACGCACACTTACGCGCGGGAGAAACTGGAGAAAGAGGGCTCGACGAATCTTTCTTACTCGATCCCGTCTTTGTGCAGATTTCGCGTGAACATTTTCCGCCAGCGCGGAAGCAACGCCATCGTCATGCGCGTGATTCCCAACGTCATTCCCAACTTCGAGGACCTCAACCTTCCGCCGCAGCTTGCGGAAGTGGTGCATCTGCGCAATGGCATCGTGCTCGTCACCGGGCCTACCGGGTCCGGCAAATCGTCCACGCTGGCGGCGATCATCGATCGCGCCAACAGCGAGCGGGCCATCCATATCCTGAGCATCGAAGACCCCATCGAGTTTTGCCACAATCACAAGAAGGCCACCATTCATCAGCGCGAGCTCTATAGCGATACGCCCACCTTCGGTTTGGCCCTGCGCGCCGCTCTGCGCCAGGCACCGAAAATTATCTTCGTGGGCGAAATGCGCGATAAGGAGACGATCGAAATCGCGCTGGAAGCGGCCGAAACCGGCCACCTGGTTCTCTCCACCTTGCACACCATTGACGCCTCCAAGACCGTCGAGCGCATCGTGGGCGTCTTTCCGCTATCGGACCAGCAAACGATCCGCAACCGCTTGGCGCGCGCTTTCCGCTTCATCATCTCGCAGCGCCTGCTGCCGCGGCGGGAAGGCAAGGGCCGCGTGGCCGTGCTGGAAATCCTGAAAGCCACCATGCGCACCCGCGAATACATTGAAAGAGGCGAAGGGGAAGGCAAGAGCCTGGTGGACGCCATGACCGACGGCAGCCAGGAAGGAATGCAACACTTCGACGGCGAACTGGAAAGGCTCATTCGCGCGGGATTGGTGGAACTCGAGACGGGCCTGAGTTATGCGAGCAATGCCGGCAACCTGCGGCTTTGCCTAGTGGATTACATCGACGAGGCAGCGGCGGTGGAGACGGCCGCAGCCGCAGCTGCAAACGAACCGGCGGCGGAGAACGTCCAGACAGCTTCCTAAAAGCTCAGATCGAGCTTTTTGGCGGCAGTTGCACTTCTTCGGGCCGCTTGTCGTCGCGCAACCCGAGAAAGACGGGCTGGCGCAATTTGCGGTCGGCGGTCCATTCCTGAAAAGCAATCTGCGCCACCAGTTTGGGCCGCAGATAGGTGACGCCCTTCTCCCGCGGCGGGTCGGCGAAGGACGGCGTGGAGCGGACCAGCGGCTTGAATTTGGCGTAGAGCGAAGCCAGGGTATCGTCGGTGAATCCGGTTCCCACTTTTCCCACGTAGCGCAGCTCGCCATTTTCATACGCGCCCAGTAGCAGCGCGCCAAAGTGATGGCGCGAGCCTTCGGGCTGGGTGAAGCCGGCAATGACCATCTCTTCTTCCTGATGCACCTTGACCTTCAGCCACTTCGATGAGCGGCCTTCGACGTAAGGAGAAGAAAGATCCTTGGCTATCAGGCCTTCGTATCCTCGCTTCTTGGCGATCTTGAATGCTTCCAGGCCGTTTTCGGCCAGGCGGCGCGAGATCATCAGTCCTTTAATCGAGCCGATGGCGGACTCGGCGGCGGGGCGGCGAGTGTGAAGCGGTTCGCGGCGCAGGTCGCGTCCGGAGGCGTAAAGGCAGTCGAATACGGCGTAAACAGCCGCAGCGGCGCCGTTTTGCAGGAGCTGAAAGCGCGAGACGTTTTCCTTATCGAAAGCCACCACTTCGCCATCGAGCAGAACCGTGCGGGCGCGAATTTGCGCCACGGCGCGAGCCACGGACGCGTAGGTCGCGGTGCGGTCGTTGGCGTTGCGGGAAAGCAGCGTTACCCGATCGCCTTCCTTATAGGCCAGGATTCGGTAGCCGTCGTACTTTTCTTCGTAGGTCCATCCGGGCGCGTGGAAAGGTTTGCGAACCAACGTGGCCAGCATCGGCTTGACGCGGAATGGGATTCGATCCTTGCCGGAGGGCATCGGGCACCGTCAGGCGTTACTGGGCATCGTTCAAGAACACGGGCAAGAACACGGGCAAAAACACCGCGCGAGGTGCTTTTGCGGCGAGCGTCATTTGGCGTGAATTCGCTTTCGAGCCGAGCGCGGCGCGGGCGCGGAGGTTCGCTTGGCCCTGGCCGGCTTGAGCAAATCCGGAGGATCGGCCTCGGCCGCTTTCTCCACATCTCCTCCAGCCCCTCGCGCGATCTCCGCCATCAGGCGCCCGGTAAGCGCTGAGCGCGGCTCTTCGACCGTGATGTCCTTGGTAGACGCGGAACGATCGCGGTGCTTGATGAGCAGCCAGGAGGCGCGCTTGGAGCCGCCAAAGCCTCGCGTGCGCACCAACACCCAAGAGCCCTTCAGCTTATCGCCGTGGAGGGTGAACTTCAGGTCGCCTTTTTTGAGCGCCGCGTCGGCGTCGGGCGACTCGGGCGTCCAAGTGCCATGGTCCCAAACCATAACCGTTCCGCCGCCATACTCGCCCTCGGGAATGATGCCCTCGAAATTGCCGTATTCGAGGGGATGATCCTCCACTTGCATGGCCAGACGCTTGACGGAGGGATCGAGCGAGGGCCCTTTGGGCACGGCCCAGGAGAGCAGCACGCCATTCCACTCCAGGCGAAAATCGTAATGCAGGTGCGAGGCCTGGTGCTTTTGAATGACGTAGAGAAGATCCTTTGCTGGAGCGGGGCGGGATTCGGCGTCTCCTGATGGTTCAGGGGTGACGTCGAAGCGCCTTTTCTTGCGATATTCCTTGAGGCTCATGGAAGCGGTCTCGTCCGATCGGCTCGCGCCAACTATACGGCACTATACAACGATACGTTCTCTCCGACTATACGATGCAGACTTCACACGGCTTCGTCCGACGGGATCAGCACCGCCTCGCCGCTGATGGCGTCGTTCTTCAGCTGATTCAGCGCCCGATTGGCTTCGCGCAAGGGGAAGAGCTGCACGCGGGTATGAATGGGAATTTCGGCGGCGAGGCGCAAAAACTCCCGGCCATCCTCCCGCGTGTTGTTGGCCACGCTGCGAATCACCCGCTCCTGATAGAGCCAGTTATAGTCGAGGGGCGGAATGGGGCTCATATGGATGCCGCCCAGCGCCAGAGTTCCGCCTTTTCGCAGCGCTTTCAGCGCGGCGGGAACAATCTCTCCGGCCGGCGCGAAAATGATGGCGGCGTCCAGTTTGACGGGCGGCTCGGCCACGGTGCCGCCAGCCCACAAAGCTCCCAACTCGAGAGCCAGACGCTGGTGCCGCTCGTCGCGCGTGGAGACATAAACATCCGCGCCCCAATATCGCGCGACCTGGATGGCTACGTGGCCCGCCGCGCCAAAACCGTATATCCCCAATTTGCCGCCCTTTTTGATTCCGGAAAGCCGCAGCGAACGGAATCCGATAATTCCCGCGCAGAGCAAGGGCGCCGCTTGCTCGTCGGCAAAACTCTCGGGGATGGGATAGACAAAATCCTCGGGAGCGACCGCGTACTCGGCATAACCGCCGTCCACGGTGTAACCGGTGAAGGTGGGATGATCACAGAGGTTCTCTGCGCCGGCGCGGCAGTATTCGCAGACGCCATCGGTGCTATGCAGCCAGGCAATGCCGACGCGCGCGCCCTTGGCGAAACGCTTGGCGTCGGGCCCATTCTCCTCGACCACGCCGACGATCTGATGCCCCGGTATAATCGGCGACTTGCGCGGGGACAATTCGCCCTCCACGACGTGCAAATCCGTGCGGCAGACGCCGCAGGCGCGAACGCGGACCAGAATCTCGCCTCGAGCCGGGCGCGGAGCGGGAACGTCTGTGAAATCGAGCGGATTGGTCTCGACGCGGGCCGGGGCGTGGAGCAAGCAGGCTTTCATGGCATTCTCACTTCGCGGATTATGGACCTCTTTGCCCTTGGGCCGATATCGAATGTGTGGGGTATGGCGCGCCCGATTGTCGAATGATCGTCGGGCGATTGTCGGACGCCCCGAAACCTCGCCTTCAACTCACTTCGATGCCGCGCAGCCAATCATTGTTGCGTCAACGCCGGGGATCGCCCCGAAGGTTACGCCGAGACTTCCCTGCCCGAGTTGGCCAGCGCGGGTGTCAGAGTCGTGTCGCAATCGTGGACGCCAGACCGGGATAGACTCAGCCTGGATCTCGCCGGTCTTTCCGGAAATACCTACCAATTCGGCTTATCGAACGCGAGCCAGATTCTCTCGATACAAGGCGCGGAACTCGATAGGTCCGATCCGAAAAAGCCAATTTTCTGGTTCGTTTTCCCGCGGGTGAAGATAATTACGCAGAGCGCCAGGTGGCTCTGCAATTCCGAGGAACGCCCCACGCAAAATCCCCCGCCAAGAAAGTGCAAAACTCCGCTCGCCGCTGAGTGAACTTAATTCTTGACCCTCGCTTCGGGCGGTGGTATCACCTGACCACTACCGAGGTCTCAACTAGGAGGGACTATGCGTTCTCCACGTTGGGAATCGGTGCGTATAGGTGTGAAGAAAACTGGACGGTTGGTGAGTTCAGTTATAGCCCTGCTGTTGATTTCCCTTCCTCTGTTTTCACAATCGAGCCAAGGCACAATCCAAGGCGGAGTGTTTGACCAGACGGGCGGCGCCATTGCCGGCGCCATGGTGACCGTCACCGACGTAGCCCGCGGCCTCACACGAAACCTGACTGCAGACGACGCGGGACAGTATGTGGCCGCCAGCTTGAACCCAGGCACATTTACCGTACGGGCCGAAGCGAAAGGCTTTCGAGCCGTGGAGCACACCGGCGTATTGGTGCAGGTAGGACAAAACATCCGAGTTGACCTGACGCTGCAACCCGGCGAGCAAACCCAGGCAATCACGGTGACCAGTGAACTTCCCGCGATCGACACCACGGACGCGACCTTAGGCGGGACGGTGAGCAACGAATCGATCAATTCCCTTCCCTTGAATGGCCGCAATTTCGAGCGCCTGCTGCAATTGCGTCCAGGGGTGGTTACACCGATAGGATCCGGCACCGGCACCGAAAGCACGAACGGGATGCGTTCGGGAGCGGACCTCACGATGATCGAAGGTCTCTCACAAATGTCTCCCAGCACCGGCGCGAGCGTTTTAAACGCCACCTACCGCACCGGAGACGCATCCTCGCTTTTGCCGATTGACGCGATTCAAGAATTCAACACCGAACAAAATCCCAAGGCGGAATATGGGTGGGAGCCCGGCTCGGTGATCAACGTGGGAGTGAAATCGGGCACGAACAGCATCCACGGCACGGCCTATGCATTCGGGCGCGATGCCCAGGCCACGGATGCCGCGAACTATTTTTCGAATCCGACATTTCCGGGCGCCACGCCGGCAACCCTGGAGCAATTCGGCGCGACGGCAGGAGGCCGGATTATCAAGGATAAAATCTTCTGGTTTGCCGGATACGAGGGCCTTAGGACAACGCTTGGAGATGTGGCCCTGGATACAATCCCGGCGGACGTCTCGATGGCAACGCCCGGCACCCCAGCCGGGAACCCGGGCTTCAGCATGGTCGACGCGTGCAACGCGGTGGGGCGCGCAAATATAAATCCGCTGAGCGCTCAGTTGGCAGGGCTTCCCGCGGGCAGTTGTGTGCCGCAACCCTCTTCCGCTACTTTCGAAAATCTATTTCCCTTCACCACCGACACCGCCACGAGCGGAAACTTCGCTCCCGGCCTGATTACCAGCGGGCCTTTGAACAACGGATACTTCAAGGTCGACTACGTGGCCAATCAAAAGAACCACGTGAGCGGCATGTATTACATTTCGAGAGCCAACCAGGTGGTGACCTACGCAGCGGGCCAACTGGAGCCGCAATGGAGAGGCACGGTTCCGACCGACGCGCAGATGTTCAACGGCGCCTGGACCTGGACTCCGACTTCCACTTGGGTGAATGACTTCCGAGGGGGCCTGGCGCTGCTTCACAATCAAACCACATCCGGAGACGTGGGCATGATTCCGGCCAATCCCTGGCCGGCGGGGTACGGTTTTAATACCGGCGTCACGAACCCGCTGTATGGCGGCTTACCGGAAATCGATATTTCCAGCTTCAACGGCTATCTGGGCGCGGGCAAGCGGACCGGAGTGCGCGGGCCGGAAGGCACCGCGGATTTCGTGGATAGCGTCTCGCACCTGCGCGGAAAACATGCCTTCAAGTTTGGCTTCGAATATATGGACAGCATCTACGACAACAATAATTACAATCAGGCAAACGGCGAGGTCAAGTTCAAGACATTGCAAACGTTTCTCACTGGCACGCTGACCAGCGGGAAAATTTTCATTGGCAATCCCGACCTGGTCGTGCGACTGCACTCCTTTGCGGGGTTTGCCCAAGACGATTGGCGGGTAACCACGAGGGTTACCGTGAACCTTGGCTTGCGCTACGAGTACAACCAGCCGCCGACAGAACGCTCCAACTACATCGGCAATTTCAACCCCACTGTCACGGGGAACACTCCCGCGCTCGAGCAGGCCGGTCCAGGCACGGCCTTCGGATCTCTCTATAAGGGCGATCACAAGGACTTCTCGCCTCGTTTGGGCGTGGCGTGGGACGTAAGGGGCAATGGCAAGACGGTCGTTCGCGCCGCAGCCAGCGTCCTCGACAGCATGTTCATTGCTTCGGAGCTGACTAACTTCACGCCGTTCGGCGCGAACTTCCCGAGCCTGGGCGTCAACAATAGCGGCACGGCAATAAACGCGCACTCGCCGGCGTTATTCGGCCTGAAGGCTGGCCAAATTAATTGGAGCATCGCAGGGCCGGTATTCCCCGGCAATGTGTCCCAGACGATTGGCAGCGCCACGTATTCAGGCCTCACCTGCACGGCGGCTGCGCCGTGTCCCACAGCAGCCGTAGACCCCAATTTCCGAACCCCGTATGTGGCCTCCTGGAATCTGGACATCCAACGCGCGATCACCAATAACCTCACGATGGACGTCGCTTACGTTGGCAACCATGGGTTTGCTCTGGGAAGCGAAGCGGATATCAACCAGCCAGCGATTGGCGCGGGATGGGACGCGAGCGCGGTTAGTGCCTGCCTGAACAGCGCGGCGCTGGGATACAACAATTGCGCTCCCGACACCGCCGCGGAGGTAGGGCCTTACAGCACCCAATTTCCGTACCTTTCCCAAATCGCACAGCTCGCCAATCGCGACTTTTCCAATTACAACGCGCTGGAACTCACGGTGAACGAACGCACCTCCCACGGGCTCTCATTCCTGGCCGGCTATACGTATTCCCATGCTCTGGACGAGGAGTCCTCGTCAAGCATCAGCCAGGGGGTTTTCCCGCAGGATGTGTACGAGCCGCGGCTGGACTACGGGAGCACGAATAACGACATCCGGCACCGCTTCACGCTTTCACCGACCTATCAGATCCCTGGGATGAAGTCTCCCGGCGAGATGCTGCAGGGCTGGTCGCTCAGCGGCATCCTAACCATGCAGGGCGGGCTTCCCTGGTACCCTGTCGATGGCTCGGATGACCTGACGGGGACCGGCGAGGTTAGCGCCAGCGCCGCTGGTATACAGACGTGGAACTATACCGGCCCGACCTCTGCATTCACTTCCGGTCCTAGCAGCATTCCGTACTTCGCGGGGGCCACGAACCCAGCCTGCGTGACGGCAGCGGAAGCTCCCTACGCCGGCAACGCCCGGCTCATGAACCTCGCGCTCGCTTCGCTGACGAACCTGGGCTGCTACGTGCAAGGCGGAGGCATCCTTACGCCTCCGGCCTATGGAACGATTGGCGACGCCAGCAGGAACCTGTTCCGCAGTCCCGCCTATTACAACGTGGATTTTTCGGTGAGCAAGCTCTGGACATTCAAGGAACGGTTCAGCGCTCAGTTCCGAGTGGAGTTCTTTAATCTCTTTAACCGTGCGGATTTTTCGATTCCTGGCAGTGGCGGGACGCAGGGCGCCGGCGGCATCGATCCGACGGGGGGACTGTTCGGTTGCTCCTGCCTCACCCCCGACAACGCCAACCCCGTGCTCGGCTCGGGCGGTCCGCGCCACATCCAGTTTGGGTTGAAGCTGACCTACTAAACACAACTGTAACCGCTCGTCCCAGAGAGCATTTAAAAAGGAAAAAGGACCGGGTGATCCGGTCCTTTTTCCCTTTTCCCTTTCCGTTTTTCTCTTCCGCCACGCACAGAGGGCGGGCGGCCGCGGCGACTCTTAGATTTGGGTATTCGTCAAGAAGGGAAATCCTGCGACGCCGCGGGGGCGCCGCGCCGCGCTCAAAACGTGTACTTGAGGGCCAGCTGCATCAACCTGGGCGGCGCCGCGTTGACCACCTGGCCGAAGAGCGCGCTATCCACATTTCCGTTGACGGCGGCGGGGCCGAAAAACTGTGTGTGGTTGAAAATGTTGAAGGTTTCCAGGCGGAATTGCAGCACCTTGGACTCCTTGATTCGGAAATCTCGCAACAGGGCCAAATCCGTGTTGAACATTCCCGGGCCGGAAAAGTAACGGCGCGGAGCGTTCCCTACCGTACCCAAGGCGTTGTCGGTGAAAGACGCGGGATTGAAATAGAGCAGCCCATTGCGCGGATTGGAATTGATGCCCAGAGGGACCCCGGTGTAGTCCGGCAGGTCCAGAAAGCGGTTATTGACGCCGTTGGGGCTGCTTCCCTGGAGGGAGTTATCGCCGCTGGTGCTGAGCGTAACCGGAAAACCGGTGCTGGCGCGCGTGATGCCGGAAAGCTCCCATCCCTGCAACACCTCGCGAGCCCAACCTCGGCGTGCCAGGAGTTCCAGGGGAAGCTGGTAATCGTAGGTGGCCACAAAGTCGTGCGTCAGGTTCCAGGCGGAAAGCCCGCGGGTGAGCTCGAAATTGAACGGATCGAGCACGTCGGCCATGGAGGAAGCTTGATCGATGGACTTGCTATAGGTGTAAGCGAGTGAATACGTCAGGCGCTTGGCCGAACTCTTCAGGCTGACCTGAAGTGCGTTGTAGTTGGAGTTTCCAATGCTGGCATCGAAATCGTCATTGCCGTAGAAATTGCCGGGCACGGCGTTGTTGACGAGGTTGGTATTCAATCCGATACGCGTGCCCTGAAGCGCCGTGCCTGCCGGATAGGTGATCCCATTGAACGTGAATGGCGCGGCCAAGTTAAAGGTATTGTTTTCGCCGCCGGGACCGCACGATTCTCCGGCCGGAAGAATGCCCGGCTGATTCAACGCCATGCACAGAGCCGGATTGCCGGGATTGGCGGAATACACCATGAGGAGGTGGTGAGCTTCCGAGCCGACGTAGCTGACGCTCAAAACAGTCTGAGCCGGCAATTGGCGCTCGATGGAGAAGAAGTAGTTCTCGGTATAAGGATAGGTGTTGAACGGCGGAGGCGCCGTCATTCCCGACTGCGGATTATAGACACCGTCGTAGACGATATTTGCGTTCGCGGGATTGCCGGGCCTGGCATTGTAGGGAGGAAAAGTGAGCGGGAATGGATTTACCTGGGTCCCGCCGGCGGCCAGGGCATACGGGGAGGCGAACAGTCCGTTGAAAACCGCGGCGCTCAAGCCGTAGGGAGGCTGGGGCTCGTCGACCGCGATGGTGTTGCCTTGAATCATGGTGTTGAAAATGCCGTAGCTGGCGCGAATGCTGGTCTTTCCGGCTCCGCCCAATATCTTTCCCAATAGGCCGCTGGCCTTGGTGGGCGAATACGCCAAACCGATGCGCGGAGCATATCGAAAACGCTGGGGCACGAGCGTGTTGGGAATGCCGGGATCGGTGGGGTAAACCAAGCCGGGAAACGAGTTCGGATATACCGACGATTGCTCGCCGGGATTGAAGGTGGGCACTTGATCGTACTTTTCCGCCCAATACTGCATCAACTCCACGCGTAAGCCATAGTTCAGCGTGAGACTGGGCTTCACGCGCCAGGAATCCTGCGCATACCAGCCCACATATTTGTGGCGCGGATAATAGGCCTCGGAATCGGCCTGCTCAAATTGGATGGGTGCGCCGATGAGATAGTCCGCGAAGTTACTGCCGGTTTGGTAGCCGTTAAATATAAAGGTGCCATTCAAGGTCGCGTCGGGATGGACGTTCACCTGCTCGAAACTGACTTGCACACCAGCCTTGAGCGTGTGATTGCGAACGATTCTCGAAAGGCTTTCATTGGCGGAAAACGTGTTATTCGACTGCCCGAGATTGGTGATGGGGGTTCCCATGACAAAGGAGCTGGAGCCAGCGAAGACGACGTTTTCAACTCCCTCAAACGGCGCCAGAGGAACCAGGCCGGGCGATCCCGCGCCGTTGCCAATGTTAAAACCCTGGGAGGCCACGCTGATTCCCGTGCCGCCTTCCGGCTGGCCGACGACATTGGCGTTGCGCATATAACTGAAATGGAGTTCGTTTACGGTGGCGCTGCCGAAGGTCCTGGTATCGCCCAAACTGAGGAGCTGCGCCCGCCCATAATTCAATCCGCTGAAACCGGGAACGGTCGCGCCGCCCTGTCCGCTGGGAAAAGGATTGGTCACTGAGTAGTCGTCAAAGAAATAGTAGGCGGAGAGATTGCCCCAGCGCGCGCTGCTCTCATCGATGCGCATGCTGGTCTTGTCGTCACGAAGCCGCTCATTGCCCTCGCCGGAGAAGGTGAAGGGCCCGTCGTTGGGCAGGGGAATGTATTGCAACAGGTTTTTGGAAGGCGCGGTCCAGGCGCTTTGCGGGATGATGGCGTTCGGAAAAACGCATTGCGCGGAACTGGTGCAGCCCGGCGTGTAATAAGGTTCGCCCTGCGAAACGGGATAGCCAAGAGAGTTTTGAAGCTGAGTGGCCAAAGCCGATCCCGCGACGCCGGATGAACTAGCAAGCAAACTTGAAATGTCGGAGAGATTGCCGCTCCGGTCGGCAAGCGAAGGCACGGGAATCAGGCCGGTGTCCAATCCCTGGGTGTTGCGCGTTCCCTGGTAATCGGCAAAGAAGAAAAGCTTGTCCTTCTTGATCGGGCCGCCGAGCGTGCCGCCGAACTGATTTTGCTGATAGGCCTCGCGTTCGGGGGAAAAGAAATTGCGCGCATCCAGATTGGTATTGCGCAGAAATTCGAAAGCGTCTCCGTGCAGCGCGTTGGTGCCGCCTTTGGTCACCACGTTCACGATGCCGCCGGCATAGTTGCCCAATTCGGCGTCGAAGTTGTTGGTCAGCACGCGGAACTCGGCGAGCGAATCGAGATCGGGAATGATGCTGGTGCCGCCGTTCATCTCTTCCTTCACGTCGGAACCGTTCACCAGAAATCCGTTGGCATCTTCGCGCTGGCCGCTGATCGACTGATTCCCGGGGTTCAAGCTGCCGGAAGGCGTGATTGCCACGGTGACTCCGGACATCACGATGGAATCGGGCGTTTGCGTGGACATAGGCACGATGCCGGGCTGAAGAGACAAAAGGTCGGTGAAGGCGCGGCCGTTCAGCGCCACCGCGGTCATCACTGAGCCGGTGACCACGTCGCCCATCTGCGTGCTCTCGGTCTCCACGTGCACGGCGCTCTCGGATACGGTAACTTGTTCGGACTGCTCGCCGATCTCCAGGGTTATGTCGATCAGCAGCTTGGTATTCACGTCGATCGTCAAGCCGGTGCGCTTATAGGGCTTGAAGCCAGGACGGAAAGTTTCGAGGTCGTAGTGGCCCACCGGCAGGGTCGGGAACGCATAGATGCCTTCCGCATTGGTTGTGGCGTTCTGCTGCACGCCGGTCTCGACGTTGCGGCAGATAATGGCAATGTCCGGAATCACCGATCCCGTGGCGTCCCTTACCGTGCCTGAAAGACTCCCGGTAGTCTGGGCGTTGGCGGGAATGCAGCAGAAAGCGAGAACGGCGACAAGCAAAATTTTCGCGGCGATATCCAAGCTGCATCTCATCGGCGGGTCACTCCAGGCGTGAACAACACAGCCGCAATCGTACGGCAAGGGAGTGCGATGAAGCGGTTAAATCGGGGTAAAAGTTCCTTGAGGCGGATTTAAACGCGCGGATCTGCGCGGAAGATTCTTACCAACAACACTCACCGCAACATAGATTACCGAGAGATTACGGAGATTGCGGGTTTCGACCGAGCTTGCGGCCGTCGGACGTCACAACATATTCGAGCCACATAATGTGCTGCTCATATTTGCCGGGACGGCCGGTTACAGTGACCTCATCTCCCGGGCTGAGACTGTCTTTGTTCCATCCAGCGCGCACCATCTCCGACGGGGGAAGAATTTCAGCGTGCCACTGGTCCACTCTGCCGTTGTCGTCTTTCACGGCCACGGAAAGGATCGAATGGGGATTGGCCCATTCATAGCCCGTCACAACCCCGCTCAGCGTTATGCTCTTGTTTTGGTATACCTGGCGGGACCCGTGATGTGCCCACAGTAAACCGGAAAATGCGAAGGAACCAGCAATTACAAGAATCAGAATTCTGGCTTTCACTTCAACACCTCCAAGGCGCTTGGCGCTCTGGGGCTACAGTCCAAGAGTACCACGCTCGGAGAAGTCAAAACATCGGAATGTGAGATTGGGAAGAACTGCTTTGTCGGCCGATCAAAAAACCAAACGATCGACTGCGCCCTGGCGTTTCGGAATGGCACAGACTCGGCTGACCTACGGTGCAGAACGTTCACTTCAGTGCGGGAAGATCGCGGAAAACTTGGATGTGTTTCAAATTGGGAGAGAACGAAGGGTTCACTTCGTGCAGCGGCTTGCAAGACCGCCTTGCGCGTCTGTCTTCTCACGATAGACGTCGTGACAGTTCTGACAGGCGGTACTGACGGCTCCGGCGGCGTCGAGCATCTTGTCTTCGTTTTTCGTTTGAGCGGCCTTGTAAGCATCCGCCCCCGCCGCGCGAAGGCCTTGAACGAACTTCGTCCAATCCGCATTCATCACCGGCACGGGGCGGCCGTTGGAACACAAGCGTCCCGGAACCGTGAGCAGGCGTGCGGCTTCGGTGAGGGCGAGCGCGCTGTTCTCAACGGCAGTCCATCCTCCATAGGTGCTGGCCAGGGGATCGGTGGCGGAAGAGGGATCGGCAGCCTGCTTCACATCGGCCGGATTATTGCCCTGGGCGAAAAAGATGATATTGGAATTTGGAAGCAGGATGCCCCTCATCAGTTGGGCCAGGTTTGCCTGGACCGGCCTGGCAGGCGCCGTGGCCGTTTTTGGGGCGGCTGTCTGCTTGCTGCCTGCCGGGGTTTGCGCGCCGGCGATCCCCAGGCAGATTGTGGATACAACCGCGAAGACGATTAGCGCGAAAGCGGCTCCGCGATAGCGCATAACTTCCACCTCAAAACGGGCACCTCAAAACGGGCACCTCAAAATCGGCGCCGCAAAGTGGGCGCCTCAAAATAAGAACTTCAGGACTGAGCCGTCGATTTATCCGCCCAGGCCATCAGAGCGACGATGGCAATCGCCACCTGGAAAATAAGTAAAGCAAATTGATTGGCCGAGGAGCTGCTGGTGAGCCCCGATGCGGCCGACATCGACACCAGCCCGAAAACGCACATGGCCAGAACGATCAAGCCGGACAAGAGCAATGAACGAGAACTCGCCGATTGCCCATTCCAGACGGCACGCGAAACGCTAACCACCACGGCCAAAACGACCAGGACGTCGAGGGTTCCGAGAAAGGTTGTCATTTGCGCTCCTAAGGAGACGGGTGGATTCTACATCCGAGAGAGGAATGATAGCGTAAAGTTGGTGTTAAGAAGTTCTAGCCACCTCTTTACAGCCACCTGCAAAGCTTGTCTGTAAAGTCTCATCACTTTATGACGCTAAAAGACTCGCCGGTCAACCCACCCCCTGAATCCCGGCGAGTCGAGTCTTTCGCCAGTAACAAATCTACGAACAAACCCACTAACAAATAAAGTTCAGAGAAGTTATTTCGGGGCGATGTTTTATGGTGGCTTGTGGGCGCTTGCAGCGGCTCGCCCGGGGTTTCAGGCGTCTCTAAGTTACGAGCCTGCGCCTATTTTGGATCTTGCCAGCCGCGGAGGAGCCCCGGCGGGTTATAGCCCAGACGCGCGACCGGCACCCCGCTCTTGGCTACCTGGGTGACGATGGCCGTGACTTGGTCGCCCACCTTGAAGCCATCCGCGGCGAATCCGAAGTTGATCATGTTCGACGGGGCGACCAGTTCGCAGGTCCAGTTCACCACTTTGCCGTCGTCGCCCTTCACGTCAATCTTCAGGAGGACGTGGGGATTGATCCAGCGCCATTCCGTTACCGTACCCTTCTAGGTGAGCTTTTTATTTTCGTAGGAGGCGTTCCCATGATGCGCGATTACCGGGAAGGAAACCGCCAACAGGGCGACAAGCGCCAGGAAACTTCGGATAGCCTTACTCCTCATGGTCATTCTCCAATGCCGGTCATCGCGATAGCATAAGCCGAATCTTATAAGACAGCTCTCGCCTGGCGCATCAATTCGAACAACTAGAACAATTTGGCCCTGTGTAACTCGTTTGCCAGTAACTCCCTTGAGCCCGCGAAGTCTAATGGTTCGCAGGCAAGCGTTCGTGCAAAATTCGTGTAAAAAGTGTGCCATCGCCAGGAAGGAAACGCCGAGACACGCGCCGTTCGTGAGTGGCGACGGGGCGGCGACGTGATTTAAAGTTTATTTTGGGTCTTCTTATTTTGGCTCGGAGGGTTGCAGGCGCGTCTTGACGTCGTCCTTATTCTGCAGAATATAGTCGTAGAAGCCCGCGGTCGCGAGCTTGATGGTTACCGGGCCATCGGACTCGTTGTCCCAGAACCAGCCCTGGATTCCCGTGCTGGGCGACGTGAACGTGCCGTGCGATTCCTTTTTGCCCGCATCGTCCTTTTCATAGCTCTCGTAGTAATCGTCGCCGGCGTTCACGGGCTTTACGTCCGGCTCTCCGTGCAGTTCGTATAGGACAGATCGATTGGCGGTCCACGAATACACCATCCCGGCACCCTTCTGCATGTGGTACTTAATCTCCATACCTTCGCCGGGCCCCAGCATCAGCTCCCGTGAATCGACTTTGTACCCGTTGGATTGGGCCACGAACGTGCCCTTGACGACGGGCGCTTCGCCCGCCGCTCCCGCTTCAAACACCGGCGCGGCTGGAGTAGCGTCAATCGTGGCTGCCGAACCGCCTGTCGCCGCGTTCACCGGCTTGGACAGATTCATCAAACCCAGCGCGGCTCCGGTGTGCAGCGGGTCTTTTCCCAATTCCGCGGGCATGACGATGGTGAAGAAGATGACCACGGCGATTAACGCGGCCAAACCAGTGGCTCTGAGAATCTGCTGTTTCGATGGCGCTTCCACTGCCGCGCCGCTCTTTCCATTTGTCATGATGCCAAATACCCCGCGAGCTGATAGCTCAAGAGAATGAATCCTCCGGTCATCAGCGCCGTATTGGTAGCAAACGCATGTTTCAAAAAGCCGCCCTGCATGCGCCAGTAGCTCAACCCAATGAGCACGGCCGACAAAGCGAGAACCTGGCCGATCTCCACTCCGACATTGAAGCTGATGATGTTGGCGATGAGGCCACTGTGAGAGAGCGTTAATTCCTGAAGCTTGGTCGCCAGACCAAATCCATGAAACAGGCCAAAAATAAGCACCGCGATTTTTGTATTGGGCTGAAACCCCAGGAAGCGCTGGAACCCGCCCATATTGTCAAAAGCCTTGTACACCACCGATAGCGCAATCACCGCGTCGATGAGAAAGGGATTGGCGCGCACGTGCCCGAAAACTCCGAGCAGAAGCGTGGTGCTGTGCCCCAGCGTGAAAAGGCTCACGTACTGAACGATGTCCTTCAGGCGATAGAGAAAGAAAATCACGCCCACCAGGAACAAGATGTGGTCGTACCCGGTGACCATGTGTTTGGCGCCGAGATAAAGGAATGGACCAATGGCGCGGCCCTGATTGGACTGCACGAAGGACGCATCGCGCTTGGATACGTTGTGCGCATGCGCAATGGCTGGAACAAGAACCGACACAAACAAGACGCCAACGATTGCGAGTAACGGACTGCGTTTGCCCATACCCATCATTATTTCGCTGCCTCCTGGAGGCAGGAGATTATGCGCATGGTTGGAAAATCGGCGGAGTAAAATTGTGGTTAAGGCTGCTTAATGTTGGTTTAACGTCTGGGGCCTAACTGCTGGGGCTTAACGTCCGAGGCTTGACGCCCAGAATTACTTTTCGATGCCGATGGGCAGTTCGGTGCCGTCGGATTTCACGACCCTGCGAATCCACAGGGAGGTCGCGCCGTTCTTGGCGGGATAGCCGATGAGGGTGACTTGCTCTCCCATCTGCAGCGAACGCCTGGTCCAACCGACCCGCGCCAAGATGTTGGGGCTGGTCAACTCACCCTCCCATTTCGCGTTGGTGCCGTCGCTTTGCCTCACATTCAGATAGATCAGAGCGTGGGGATTGACGAAATCGAAGTAGGTGACCGAGCCGGTTACGGTGATCTCCTTGGCCTCCTGGTAGGCGGCAATTCCGTGATGGGCGAAGCTGGGCGCGGGAATCATCAATAATCCGAAGGCCAGCGCGCAGATGCCAATCGGGTTGATCTTCTTAATCCTAGTCGTCAGCGGGTTAGTCCTAATCTTCACAGGGTCCTCCTCGCGAACGGGATCGAGGTGGAGTTCGTACCTTGAATTCGATGCCGCAACCGACACCCTGGCATTAAATTTGTTTCTATCGCCAAGCACAATTATCGCCCCAAAAGCCCACCGGCGACGTTAAATCCGGGCAAAATGCTCTTTAACAGCCCCTTAATTTGCCACGCAGTTTTAATCAGCCAAGGAGATTGGGTCAGCCCACGAACTTGTAACCCAAACCCACGATGGTAAGGATGAGCTGGGGGTTCTTGGGGTCTGCTTCGATCTTCTGCCGGACCCAGGCGACGTGAACATCGACGGTGCGCGTGGAGGGCAGCCCGCCGTAGCCCCAAACTTCCCGCAGGAGTTCCTCGCGGGAAAGCGTCGCTCCGCGGTGCTCCACAAAATAGCGCAGCAGCTGAAACTCCATGGCCGACATGACGATGGGACGCCCGCCGCGGGTCACTTCGGTGCTGCGGACATCGATCCGCAAATCCCCGAACTGGTAGCGAACCGGGCTGGCGACCTTCCCCGGTCCCGCTCGCCGCATCAGCGCATCCACTCGAGCCAGTAGCTCGGCCATTTTGAAGGGCTTGGTCAAGTAATCGTCGGCGCCGGTGCGCAGGCCGATGACTTTGTCCATGGTCTGCCGGCGCGCGGTCAGCATCAGGATGGGCGCATTGGAGCCCAGCTCGCGAAGCTTCTGGCAGATCGTGACGCCGTTTTGCCCTGGGAGCATCAGGTCCAGGATCAGCAGATCGAAGGGCTCGCTGGTGGCCATCTCCATTCCCGAATTGCCGTCGCGAGCTACGTTCACGGCGTATCCTTCTTTGCGTAAACGGTCTTTCAGCGTGGTGGCCAGCGCCGCTTCGTCTTCTACGATGAGTATTCGCGCATTCATGTGTGCTGTGTCGAAAGAGCCGGCTAAGCTTTGGCGATCCCCTGCTTGATCGCTTGCTCCTCATGCTGCGTCTCCATCGTTGGCAGCACCGGAAGATGCAGCGTGAAGACGGAGCCCTGCGATGGTTTACTGGACACGCTAACCCCGCCGCCCATCGCTTCCATCATGCGCTTCACCAGATAAAGCCCCAGCCCCACTCCGCGAATCTGCCCCTCGCGCGCGTCCTGCCCACGAAAAAAAGGCTCGAACACATGAGGGAGGTCCGCGGCGGAAATGCCCATTCCCTTGTCCTCCACGCTGATTCGCACCTGGGGAGAAACTCCCCGGGCGGAGTAGCCGGCCCGCAAACGGATCCAGCGGCTCTCCCCCGAGTATTTCATGGCGTTGCTCACCAGGTTCTCCACACATTTGCTGAGCGCTTCGGCGTCGGCGGTGACGAAGGGCAGTTCCGGGTCAATGGCCTTCTCGAACGTGAATCCCGCATCGCGCAGCATGGTCTCCGAACCCGCCAGCGTCTGTTCCAGCAAAGGAGCGATCTCCGTGGGCCGCAGGTCGTATCCGGATTTTCCGAAGCGCCCGGCCGCGAAGAGCAAAACTTCGTCCACCAGGCGTTCCAGCCGCCGCCCCTGTTCCCGAATCATGGCGCCGTACTCCTGCACCTGCGCCGGTCCTTCGACCACGCCGTCGACGATATTTTCCGCGGCCGAGTTGATCACGGCCAAGGGCGTGCAGAGCTCGTGCGAAACGCCGGCCACAAACTCCATCTGCAGCTTGGCCAGCCGTTCGGCGCGCCGCGCCACGGAGAAGAGCAGCACCGTCGTCCCCGCCAGCAGCCCCAGCAAGCCGAAGCTGATGGCCAGGTTCCTCCGGCGCCATCGGGCCACGTCCACGTCGACCGAACCCGCGGGGTCCCGCACGACCAACTGCCATTGCTCGCCGTCGCTGGCCATTTGCAATGGCGCATGGCCCCGCCGCCTGGCCTCTTCCGCGACCGCATCGAAGAGGTTTACTTGCGCATCGGGCGCGGCGGCGGACAGACTAGGGTTCGCGTTGGACGTGTAGATTGTGCCGTAGGGCGCTTTGTTCGTGCGAACCTCGACGTGGAAACTCGTCAGCCCCAGCTCCCCGAAGTGCCGGACGACCAGGTCCGGCACATACTGTTGCTGCAAAAATTCCATGTCCAATTCGAGGACCAGGAATCCGCGCAGTTGTACATCTCCATCGGGCGCCTGGACCTGGAAAATCGGACGGATCAGCGCGGGCGTTTCTCCTTGAAACGTCCACGGATAATAGAGCGCCTCGCGGTCCCCGATCTGCCGCGCGTTCAGCTGCCCAGCCTGTTCCCTGAGATATTGTTGCAGGCTGCCCAACTGCCTGGGCCACGCTAACTCGACAAATCGCTTCCCGTTTGGATCGAGCGACTCGAGAGTGGGATGCGGCGCGCCCGTTTTCCAAATCATCAAGCCGGCCAGCAAATCGGGACGCGAGGCGATGCGCGTCCACTCCTGGTGCTGGCGAATGACGCGAGCTTCCAGGTTTTCCGCCGGGTCTTGCGGATCGACCTCGTGTGTTTCGCACAACCGCTCGAAATCGTACGAAAATTCCTGAGCGAAGCCGCGAACGTCGGTGGTGAGCGTGCCCTTCAAGCGCTGCTGCTCGGACCGGCCGATTTCGGCGGTCCAGCGGTATTGGAGGACAGCCAGCGTGCAGACGACGGCCACCATTCCCAGAATGGCCGCCAACTCCATCACCGATCGTTTTGACCATTTCATCTGGAACATTTCATCGACGGTCGCGCTTTCGCCAGAGGCTACCTGGGCGGGTCCGCCATATTGTCTTCGCAAATGTACTCGAGCAGGTGCCAGCCGCGCCTCAGCGCAAATACTTGCTGCCCGTTCCAGGGCTTCAGGTAAGCCTTCGGGTCATCGAAGGTGATATCGTCCACCAGCGTATCGTGGTCGGCGCGGCGAATGCGTTCGACGAGGTGCAGCGCGTCGGAATGCGGATGGCCCACCTGGTCGAGCCAAGTCTTGTCGTTCAATCCCACGGTGTCCACCACCAGCGTATCGCCCTCCCAGTGCCCGATGGAGTCCCCCATCCAGGTGGGGTTCAAATCCTTGGGATGCTGCCGGCGCTCCAGGTCGATGAAGCGCACAAAGTGGTCGTATTCGAAAACCATCATCACCTGGCCCGGAATCTGCACGATCTGCATGGGAAAAGGAATCATCAGGATCCGCGGCACACCAGGCGGATAACACTGCAAAATAGGGTCCTGCGAATTCGCACTGGCGTGGGGGCCATAGCCTGGCTTCGCCGTCTTGTACTTTTGCTCCGCCCATTTCTGGAAAGGCGGCTCGTTAGGGCTGAAGCTGATCAGCGGTTCTTTTTCGAGCCAGACGCCGGTCAGATCGGCTGGGGAAGCGCCCGGCCGGACCTGCGCCTCAAGCGGCCGCCGCGATCCATCCGCGAATAAGAGCAGGCCCGACGACAACGCGATGGTAAGAGACAGCGCCGCAATCGAATTTGACGCCTTGCGCAACTTCAGGCTCCGCGATCCTTCAGCAGCTCTCCGACCAGCATCTCTCCGACGCCCCCTATGGATACTGCTCATATTTGCCCCTATTGTACTGTCAACTGGGCGCGTAGGCACGGCAGAGCCGCGGCTGATGCCCTGAATAGGTGCACGATTGTACGCGTGAACGCCGCGAACTCCGATGCGGCGCGGCGGTTCTGGTTGTACAATCGACGATTCGACGGTACGGGTTCGGACACTATGTTTGGATTCAAACGGGCACTACGCCTAAGAACAAGACCAGGGATAAGAGAAAACCATGAGTATGGAAGCGGGATTGAAAACGTTTGCGACCGCGCTGCAATCCATCGTGAAGCGGCACGAGAAGGGGCGCGCCTGATGCCTCCCCTGCGCGTTATGAAATTTGGCGGAACCTCGGTGGGAGACGCCGCTTGCATCGCCCGCTCCGCGGCCATCGTAAAATCCGCGGCGGCGGACGGCTCCGTGGTCGTGGTGGTCTCGGCCATGAGCGGCGTCACCAATCGGCTGATCGATGCCGCTCACCGCGCGGAAGCGGGCGACGCGGCCGTCACCGGCAAGCTTATCGGCGAACTGCGCAGCCAGCACAGAAAAACGCTCGAAGCTCTGGTTCACGATTCCACAAAGCTGGCAGAGGTCGATAAGAGCCTTTCCGACGTGCTGGCCGAACTCGAGCGCCTGTTGCAGGGAACGGCGCTGCTCAGGGAACTTACACCTCGCGCCCTGGACTCCATCTCGGGAATGGGCGAACGCCTCTCGACGCCGCTGCTGGCCGCCGCGCTGAACGAGATGGGCGTGCCCAGCGTGCCGGTTTCCGCCGCCGATGTGATCGTCACCGATCCTCACCATGGGCGCGCCGAGCCCTTGATGGATGCCACGCGGGTGCGCGCCGAGGAGCGCCTACGGCCCCTGCTGAAAAAAGGGATAGTGCCGGTGGTCACCGGCTTTATCGCCGCGACGCTCGATGGCGTTCCCACCACGCTGGGCCGCGGCGGATCCGACTATTCGGCGACGATTCTGGGCGCCGCGCTGGGCGCGCAGGAGACGGTGATCTGGACGGACGTCGACGGCGTGAAGACCGCCGATCCCCGGATCGTTCCCGAGGCGCGCACCATCGATGAGATCTCTTACAACGAGGCCGCGGAACTGGCTTACTTCGGCGCGAAGGTGCTGCATCCCAACACCCTGCGGCCGGTGACCGCCGCGGGCGTGCCGGTGTGGATCCGCAACAGCTTCACGCCGGAAAAGCTGGGCACCAAGATTACCGCGCGCGGCAGCTCCAACGGAGGCGGCGTAAAGGCGCTCACCGCGATTCGCGGCGTCACCATGATCACGGTCGGCGGGCCGGGCATCGTGGGGCTGCCCGACGTGCTGGCGAGGTCGTTCGCGGCCACGGCGGCGCTGAGAACGAACGTGCTGCTCGTTTCGCAATCGTCGTCGCAAAACGATATCTGCTTCGTCATCCCCTCTACGGACGAAAAGAAGACGGTCGAGGCGCTGCGCGATGCCTTTGCTCCCGAAATTGCCGAACAAACCGTGGAGCACGTCTCTTCCAATTCCGGCATCGCGATCGTGGCCGTGGTGGGCGAGAACATGCAAGGCATACCCGGCATTGCCGGACGCACCTTCTCTGCGCTGGGCCGCGAAGGGATCAGCATCATCGCCATCGCGCAGGGCTCTTCGGAGTACAACATCTCGCTGGTGGTCGACGCGGCCGCCATGCAACGCGCCATGCTTACGCTGCACCAGGAGTTTCGCCTTCACGAGCCGGCTTCCGGCGTCCAGCAGCCGGTGAGCTCGGGCCGTGCCACTGCCGATCGGGTGCGCTAGAGTCTTTCGCGCCGACGATGTTCTTCCTGGCGGCGCTTTTCGCCATCGCGAATTCCCTGGGAGCATTTCGCTGGAATCTGGATTTCGCAGGATAAAGGTGTGACCGAGCGACTCCGACTGCTGTTCCGCAATATCGTCTACAACCTGCGCGGCGGCTTCCTGGTTCGGCCGCTGACCATCGCGTTGGCGCTGGGGTGCGCCGGAGGGCTGCTCTCCTTTGTCGAGGAGTCCTATCCCGCTTTCGCCCGGTGGGAACCGCGGGTGCTGTTCCTCTCCCGCGTCGCGGACCCGCAGGTATCACAGGTCATCCTCGCGGGCATCGCCGGCTCGATCATGACGGTCGTTTCCATCGTGTTCGCCATCCTGCTGATGACGCTTACCCTGGCCTCGATGCAGTTCTCTCCGCGCATCATCGTCAGCTTCGCCAGAGATCGCGTAACGCAGTGGACCCTGGGCATATTTCTGGGAACATTCTTGTACTGCATGGCCGCGCTGCCGGCCGCGCATTCCCTGCCCCAGCCGTTCGCGCCCGTGGCTACCGTCACCGTGGCAATTTTTCTGGCCATAGCCTGCGTGGGCTTGCTGCTCTTTTTCATTCACCACATATCGCAGGCCATCAGCGTGAATCATATCGTGGCCAGGATCGCGTCCGAAACCGAACTGGTGATTGACGACGTGATGCCGCTGCCTCGCCTGCAAGCTCGCATCGAGCGAGCCGACGAAACCGACCTTGGCGCCTGGAACACGCCGCTTTTGAGCACAGAATCGGGCTATGTCCGCTTCGTCGATACAAGGCGCCTTCTCGATTTGGCCGCGGCCTCCCGAGTCAAAGTGCGCGTGGTCAGGCGCGTCGGCCAATTCGTTCCGGAGAAAACTCCCCTGCTGATGGTTTACAGACCGGAGCGCCTGTCCGCGGAGCGGATCGGCGAGTTTCGGAACGCTTTCGACCTGGGGCCGTCCCGAACGTTGCAGCAGGATATTGAATTCGGAGTCTTGCAGATCGTGGATATCGCCCTCAAGGCGATCTCCCCGGCGGTAAACGATCCGACCACGGCGATTAGCTGCGTGGACCAATTGAGCCGCCTCGTGATCCGTTTCCTCTCCAGAGAAATGCCCGAGCCCTTCCTCTACGACTTGAAAGGAGTCGCTCGCGTCTGCATCCGCTGGATTGATCCCGATCGGCTGCTGGACTCCGCCTTCGAGCAGATACGCATGTACTCCAAGGCGGACATCGCCGTGAGCATGCGCCTGCTGCGCGCCTACGGCGATATCGCCAGTACCACGGAAGATCTCTCACTCAGGAAGGAACTCCTACAGCGGGCTAGGCGGGTGGTGGCGGGCTGCCAACACCGGGTCGATATGGAAGAGCTGAAGCCTATGCTCGTTCGCCTGACCGCTCTGGAGAGACTTGTGGCCGTTTGAATTCAGGCTGACGGAGAGAAGGCCCGCGGGAGAATTCCCTTCCCTGCGGCTGCGGACATCGCTGGAAAGTTCCCGGCTATTTGTGGTGCATGGCCACGAACAGCATGAAGCCGAAAATCACAATCGGAATCATGGCCAGCAATATATAGAAGAGGATTTGCCGGCCGCGGGGCGAGCGCCGCATCTTCCAGTCCCGCAGCTCGGGCCTTTCCGCCACACCCACCTGCGAGGGATCGCGCAGGTCGTGCGCCATCTCCCGCGCGCTGGCATAGCGATTGGCCGGATTGCGCTCCAGGGCCCGGTAGATGATCTCCTGCAACTGCGGCGAAATTTCGGGATTCAATTCGCGCGGAGGCACCGGATTATTCAGCAGCCGGTCGTTCATGATGGCGAAGGCACTGGGCCCGTGGAAAGGAACGTCGCCGGTGAGCATCTCGTAGAGCATCACGCCCAGGGCGTAGATGTCGCTGCGAGCGTCGCCTCGTTTCGATTTCACCTGCTCGGGCGAAATGTAGTCCGGCGTGCCCATGGCCGCCGTCAGCCGGGCGAAGGTCAGCCGCCGCATTCCCTCGCTCCCCGCGATGCCAAAATCGATGAGCTTCACGCGATCCTCGGAGTCGACCATGATGTTTTCCGGCTTCAAATCGCGGTGCACCACGCCTTTGCTGTGAATGTACTCCAGGGCGTCGCAAATTCCGAGGGTGATATGGATGGCGCGATCGATGGGCAGCTTTTTCTGCTCGATCAGGATTTGCCGTAGCAGCCGTCCGTCCACCCACTCCATCACCATGTAGACGCGACTGCGATCGTCGTCCCCGTACACCTTCATCACGCCGGGATGGTCCAGCTTCTTGCCGATCTCCTCTTCGCGTTTGAAGCGGTCGTAGAAAAGAGGATCGGCCTCGACTTCAGGATGGGGAATTTTGATGGCTACGGAACGCTCGTTCTGCAGGTCGGTGGCGCGGTAAATCGAGGCCATCCCGCTGCGGGCAACGAGATTTTCCATGCGGTAGTGATCGAGCTGGGAGCCGGGATGGAATGCCGTCATCGCGAGTGCGGGTCACGGCCGGAAGCCGGCGCTTGCCCTGGTTCAACGCAGCTTGTAGGGCCGCCCGCGGTACATGCCCACGCGCTCCACGTTCTGAATGCGGACCATTTGGGCGGTCACATTATCGCTGCCGTCCCTCTCATTGGCAAGCTCAACCAGCCTTCGCACGCCCTGGTCCAGATCCGCCGTTTCGCCCACCACGGTGGCAATATCCTGCGGCGCCAGCGCGCCGTGCAACCCATCGGAACAAAGCAGCAAAGTATCGCCGGGAAACACCTGGTGGTCGCTGATCTCCACGTTTACGGAAAGCGCGGTTCCCAGCGAGCGGCTCAGGACGTGCCGGGTCTCGGACTCGCGCACTTCATCCGCGGAGAGAAAGCCCAGGCGGGCATGCTCCTGCGCGATGGTATGGTCGCGCGTGAGAATCGTGGCGGCCCTCTCGCGAATCAGGTAACAGCGCGAATCGCCGACGTGCGCGATCACGGCGCGATCGTAGCGCAAGGCGCAGGCCACCACCGTGGTGGCCATGCCGGAATTCATGCCGGCGTCGAGCACCCGCATGTTGGCCCTCTGCACCAGGGTCTGCAATAAGCCGCTCAGCGGCTGGGAGCCGGGAGCTGCGCGAAATCCTTCCAGCACCGTCTCTACGGCGGTTTGCGACGCGACCTCGCCCTTGTCGTGCCCTCCCACTCCGTCGGCAACGACAAACAGCCAGCCATGATGCCGCCCCTGCTCCGAACTATCCGGAATCACGTGGCCCAGGTAATCCTCATTTCCCATGCGGACCCTGCCTACATCCGAGAGTTCCGCGAAATCGATCTCCAGCATCAGGTCTTCAAACGGCGGATGCGCGACGGGTATGGGACCGCCGCGCGTCAACCTCTGTCCTCGGTAAACCTCAAACATAGTAACTCCGCGAATGCGGTCGGGGCGAACGCCATTTGCGCTGGTCTGCGCTGGCTGCGTCCGCCCCGAACTGGTAGTTCACTGTGTCTTCTTCCCGATCGAGTCCTCCATCAGGCCTATTTGGCGGCTCCGGCGCGGCTCACGACAAACGTGGTTCGGCCGGCCTGTTTGCTGGAACGAGTGAAGTAGATACCGCCATAGATGGCCCAGACGGCGGCGATGGCCAGCGCGCCGAAGGGTTCCATCTTTGTGCCGTACCCCATGAATGGCCCGATGAGGTAGAAGGCCATGCAAGCGAAATTCGCCAGCACACCGAAGACGGGAATCAAAAAGTGCTTCAGCGTGCTGAAGTTTGGATGCCCTTGGTATGCCACCATGCAAATCACGCAGCTAAGCATATAGAGCAGGAATGTGCCGAAGTTTGAGGCCAGCACGATCATGGTTAGCGTGTTTGGAAGCGCCGCCAGCCGGGCCTGAGAAGTTGCAAACCACACGCTGGACCATAGACCATGCGGCAGCGCCGCAATCGCTGAGTCCGTAAGTGAGGATGCCGCCCCATCTCCAAACACCACCAGCAGCGAGATACAGCCAATGACGATGGAGATACCCGCCAACACCCAAATGGCGCGGTGGGGGCTGAGGTTTTTGTCATGCAGCATGCCGAAATGTTCCGGCACTTCCTGGTCTTTGCCCATCGCGTAGGTCACGCGGGCGCCGGTATTGATGCAGGAGAGAGTGGTGCCGATCAGCGCCAGAAACACGGTGATGGCCTCGATCAGCATGAACGTGCGGCCGTGGCCGGCGCCAAACAATGCATCGCCCACAACGATCATCATGTCGCCGATGGGCGCTGCCGAACCCGTGGCAGTCTGCATCGTATAGCCGCTATTTAAGAAGTAGTTGGCCGCGAAATACTCGAACAGATAACAGAAACATCCTTGCACCAATAGCGAGGTGATGACGGCGATTGGCACATCGCGTTTGGCGTTCTTTGCCTCTCCTCCCAACGACGTGACCGATTCAAATCCTACCAGGATCAGGATTGCTACCGTGGCTTGCACGAACATCCAGCCCACGTTGTGAATCCCAACCACGGACTTCGCGCTCGGATGCGTCAGGAAATTGCCCTTGTCGTCGGTGGTGGGATAGCTGATCTGGTAAGGCACCGGTTTCCCCGCGGCGTCCAGCATCGGCTGCGGCACTCCATTGGCATCGCGCGTGATCGTCGCTGTGGTCTGCCCGTTGGCCGTCGTTTGTGTGGTCGCGAACTGATAGGTGTAGGCTTCGCCGGAAGTCGGATCGAACTGGTAAGCGACGCTTCCCGGCGGGTGATTGATGCGGTAGCCGATGGCCATCACCGCGAATACGACCAGCGCGCTGATTTGAATGACGTTGATGGCGATGCTAACGGCGGTCGACCCGGTAACGCCACGATGCGCGATGTAAGCAACACCGAGGGTAAACACCGCGGCGACGACCATCATGAACAGCGTGCCGGGATTGGAGGCGCTCATGGCGTTGGGCCACAGGGTGCCCACCACGTATCCGCAGAAGATTCCCGTCACGGCCACCATCACACCCGGGTAGATCCAGTAGTACAGGTGCGACGCCCAGCCCACGATAAACTTGGAAAGCCTGGCATAGCGCCAGTGCTTGTCATGATTGAGAAACGATTGTTCGGCGAAATAATAAGAGCTGCCGGTGCCCGGATAGAGCTTCGCCAGTTCCGCGTAACAGACCGCCGTCGCCAGGCAAAGCGCTGTGGCGAAAAGAATGCCGATCCACATCGACGGCGCCGTCGAACCCTCGCCTGCTTGCGCAATGAACGTAAGCCATAAGAAGGCCCCGGGTGCGATGAGCGCCATGGCATTCATCGTCAGCCCTGTGAGGCCCAAGGTGGCTTTCATCTCAGTGGTGCTTTTTTCGGCCATCTAAGATTGCCTCTTTCCTCGTGGATTTGGTGCTGCCCGGAGCGTCGCAGCCGCGAGCGGGGCAAGAATAGCCGCACCGCCAGACAACACCAAACGCAACGTTTCGATTAAACCCATCGGGTTTTTAGATTGGCGCGCAAGTGGGGATGGGCCCATGATTTACACGGGTTTTTTGGGCCTTTTGGCGCGCGTTTTTCGTTCCACCGCGCGGCGGAATTTGCGCCTCCGCGCGGCGCCGCCGTTCACAAACATGCAAAGTTTGATAGCCGAAACGATTATCTTGTGTGATATTGCCGATACGCCTGGGCGCGCCGCTCTTTTCTATCGAAGAGCCGGACAAGGGGCCAGGCGAGGGGACGGTTCATGAAGCTCGCGGGATTTCTGCTGTTGCTCGCCGGATGGATCATCGTTGCCGCCGCCGTAATTCTTCTCCTGCCGGCCAACGCCAAAGCCGTTTTCGTGCTCGCCGGAGTCGCCGTGGAAATCATGGGATTGACCCTGGTCATTCGCTCGAATCCTCTCGCCGCGGGCGAAAAAGAGTGACCTCCGTGCCCGCGCCTGTTTTCACGGCAGAGACGGCCGTCGTCCTCTTCTGCATTCTTCTCGCGCCTCTGGCCATCGCCGGCCTCGCGCTCATCAACTCCGGCCTGGGCCGGGCCCGCAGCGCCGCGCATTCCCTGCTCGCTTCGCTCTGTATCTTCTCGGTGGCCGCCGCGGCCTACGTGATTTGCGGCTTTGCCTGGCAAAGCTACAGCGGCGCTCCCGGGCATCTATTCGCCGTCGCGGGGCGGGATTGGAACTGGCTGGGGCGCGGCCCGTTTTTTCTGCGCGGCATGGAGCTCGATGGCTCCGCGCTTTCGCTCTGCGCCTGCTTGCAAATCTTCAGCGTGGGGCTGGCCGCGCTGATTCCCGTGGGCGCTTGTCTGGATCGCTGGAGATTATCGGCCGCCTGCGCTTCCACGGTTTTGTTCGCGGGATGGACCTACCCGCTCTTCGCCCACTGGGTGTGGGGCGGCGGCTGGCTGGCACAGCTCGGGATCAACTCCGGCATGGGCCGCGGCGTGATCGATGCCGGAGGAAGCGGCACGATTCAAGCCGTGGGCGGGCTGACCGCCCTGGCCCTGGCCTGGATACTGGGCCCGCGCCGCGGCAAGTATTCGGTGGAAGGAATGCCCATGGCGATTCCCGGCCACAACGCGGTGATGATTTTGTTTGGCTGCCTGGTCACCTTTGTCGGATGGCTGGGACTGAACTCCGCGGGCGCTTTGTTATTTGCCGGGATCGCGCCTGGCCGCGTGGTCCTCGTCTCCATCAACACCGCGCTGGCCGCCGGCGCTGCCATCCTGGCAGCCGCGGGCCTCACGCGCCTGCGCTTCGGCCGTCCCGACGTCTCCATCAGCGCCAATGGCTGGGTGGGCGGACTGGTGGCCAGCAGCGCCTCGTGTGCCTTCGTCAGCCCAGTGGAAGCGCTGGTGATCGGCGCCGTGGCCGGCGCGCTGGTCACCTACTCGGTGGAATGGTTCGAGCTGCGCTTCGGCGTCGACGATCCCGGCGGCGCTATTTCGGTGCACGCTCTGGGCGGAATCTGGGGATTGCTGGCCGTGGCGATTTTTGCTCGCCTTCCCCTCGCTGCCGCCGGTGAAGCTGCTGCCGCCTCGGCCCACGACTCTAGTCAGTGGCTAGCGCAAATCGTGGCCATCGCCACACTGCTCGGCTTCGTCTTGCCGCTTACTTACGGCTTGAACTTGGCCTTGGACCGCATCTGGCCGCAGCGCGTGGCCATCGAAGGCGAGCGGCAGGGCCTGGATCTCTACGAACTCGGCGCGGGCGCTTATCCCGAATTCGTCACCCACAGCGAGGAGTTCACGCAACTGCGTTAGCTCCGCGGCTGCGTTAGCTCCTCGGCTTGGTTCCTCGTTGGATCGATCGTTGGATACTCGCTGGATCAATCGTTGGATCACGCGTTGGATGAATCGTTGGGCCAGTCACTGGATCACGCGATTCGCGCGGTCCTGCTTACCCCGGCATGCGTGAAAGGAGATCTCTGTGCATCGCTCCGTATATCGCACGGCAGCTGGCAACGCGTCTTGGTTCCAAGCAGCAGTGGGCGGAAAATGCGGCCGGGTGCTGCTCATAACAGCACCCGGTCAGCGGATCAAATTAAAGGGCACGGCACTGAAGTAAATTTCAAATCGTAAAAGAACTTGTTGCGTCAACCTCCCCTCTGAAGATTTCGTGCGCTCTGAATCATTGCTTTGGCAAACTCAGAACATGAATCCCGACTCGATCACGCCGCGGACCTGCGTGCCATTTGTGCCCAGATTGCCGAAAGCATCGCCGGCCGTGAACTTCCGGGCGTCAACAACGCCCACGTCTGCGCGAATGAAGAAGCCGCCCTTCTGATAGGTGGGTGTGACCGTGAATCCGAAGGCGCTGCTCCCGGGGCCGTAGAGCAAGTTCAGCGCGTTGGGGTTGGTAGCGGCTAGACTGCTGCTGCTCGTTATGTACTCCGGGCGTGCCGCCAGGGAGAATCCGCCCTTGAAGTTATAGTTGAGGAGCAACGCGCCACCGTTGGTCGAACCGCTGCTTGGGAGTCCGATCTTCGCGTTCGTCGGCACGTGCGAGTACTGCCAATATGGTGTGATCGTCCAGGCCTCATGGCTGTACGTATAGATCACCTCGTAGATTGACTCGTTCGCCAGGGCGAGTGGTGTCGCAAAGGGGTTGTTTGTCGCGGCCGTCTGCCCGACGTTGCCGCCGCCCACAAAGGCCAGCGTGTTGGACGAATTGAAGGCATAGGACGCCGTGCCGGTGATCCAGTTGTAAACGTTGGAGTAGAAGCCGTCGTTCCAACTCACCGTCAAGCTGAGTTTCTTGAATGTATCGCTGAGTTGTATGCCTCTGCTGATGGCGTTCTCCTGGTTCCAAAGCAAGCCTCGCTCGATGTTCATGTTCTCAAAATCAAACGTGTATTCGGCCCCGATCAACGTAGGCAATTCGCCGATCTCTGCGTTGAAATTTCCTTTGACCAGCTTCAAGTACGCTACCGGCAGCGGCCCATAGAACAACGGCAAAGTGTCGGTAGTCTTGGTGAAGGGCACCCCCAAATCCGGCAGGTTGTAGGCACCTGCCTGCAGGTAGAACTGCCACCAGCCCGTTGTCTTCTGCAAGAAGATTTGCCCGTTGCTCAGGTCCCAGTGCGTCGATTGGTCGCCTGGGAGCCAATTTGACTGCGTGAAACCAATGCCGCTCAAGATGCCCGTAATGGCGATGGTTCCAAACGGGCCCGCGCTGAACGTGTGCGGCGGTGCTGCCGTGGACAGCGGCGCCGTCATGGTTGGAGTTGGCAGCGGCTGTGGCGTCGCGGGCGCCGTTGCCGGCGTCGCCGCTGCCGCTGCTGCTGCGGGCGCCTGTCCTGCAGCCTGCCCGGAAGAATCCGCCGCCGGCGCCTGCCCAGCAGCCGGAATACCTAACGCCGCGATCATTATGAATGTAAGAAGACCACCCCATTGCTTCTTCACTGTAATGCTCCTTTCAAAACTTGCTCTCAGCATCGAAGCATCATCGCTTCGGCCCGAACTTTAAGGCGTGGCCTTCGGAAAGACCAACGCAATATTTCGATAGAACTGATGCAAAATTTTTTCTTCTATGCCATCGCGTGAAAAATAGATCGGACCAATCGAAGAAACCGCGCGGTCGCCCGTTCTTCCGCTGCGACTTCCGCGACGATTTGCGAGAACTCCACACGTGTGCGCGCAGCGAAGGCGTCGCGGAAATCGTATAATTCAGGCTTGGTGGCACAGCCACTCTTGGCTGTGCAGGCCTTTTTTGCCGAGCCCCGATCCAGCAATGACCCAGCAATGACGGCACAAACCCAGAGCGCTTCCGCCGCGAACGGCGCGGCCATCCGCACCGAAAACCTCACCCGTCACTACACCTTGGGCAGCTCCATGATTCGCGCCGTGGACGGCATCTCGCTGGAAGTGCCTCCCGGAGAGTTTCTCGCTTTTCTCGGCGCTTCCGGCTCCGGCAAATCGTCTTTGCTGAACCTGCTCGCTGGCCTCGATCACCCCACGTCCGGCGCCGTCTTTGTCCTGGGGCGCGAGCTCGGCCGCATGACTTCGCTCGAGCTCTCCCGGCATCGCAGCCAGACCATCGGCATGGTCTTCCAGTCCTTCAACCTCCTGCCGCGCATGACGATCATGGAAAATGTGGAGTTGCCGCTGCGCCTCGCGGAGGTCCCCCGCGCTTCCCGCCCCGCGCGCGTCAAGGAGGCGCTCGAACGCGTGGGCCTGGGCGAACGTTTATTACATCGGCCCGGCGAACTCTCCGGCGGCGAACAGCAGCGCGTGGCCATCGCCCGGGCCATGGTCAATCGCCCGCGCATCCTGCTGGCCGACGAACCCACGGGAAATCTGGATAGCAACACGGGCGAGGAGATTCTGCGTCTCATCTGTGGCATCAATCGGCCGGCCAGCGGCGAGGAGCCCACGACTGTTTTGATGGTTACCCACGAGCGCGCTCTGGCCGAACGTTACGCGAGCCGCATCGTCACTCTTGCGGATGGCCGCATCGAACGCATCGAGCAGCGTTAAAAACGAAGCGTGCCGGTAAGAGAGAAGAGTTACGCTGAAAGAGAATTAAGGTGCCGATACGTCGGCCGCGATGGACGTATCGGATGAAGGACAAATCATGAAGCTTGGCGATCTAACCGAACTGGCCTCCCAAAACCTCCGCGAGGCTCTCCTGCGTAATTCGCTCACCACGGTCGGCATTGCCGTGGGCGTCGCATCGCTCGTGGCCATGCTCTCTCTCGGCGTCGGCCTGCAGGAATTGATCAACCGCCGTCTGGAAAGCAATGGCCTCTTCAACACCGTGTTGGTCCGCCCGCAGACGTCGTTCAACGCCAATGGCCAGATGCAGCGCAACCGCGATTCCGGCGGACGGCCAATCGGCAATGGCGATCGGAACGCCAGCGGCGCCCGCAATTCCGATATTGTCACCAAGCCTCTGGACGTAACCACCCGCCAGCAACTCGCACAGCTTCCTCACGTGATCGACGTCTATCCCGAATTTCGCTTCACCGGCGATCTGCGTTTCGGCCCTGCCGGTCATTTAACGCCCATCACCAGCCTGCCCATTTCCGCTGCCGGCAGCGACAGTCTGGACGACATCCAGGGGCACTTCTTTTCGTCACCGAACGCTCACGAAGTGATCCTGCAAACCGACGTCGCCGCCGATCTCGCCGATTCGCAGCATCTGCAACCCGCGGAAATGCTCGGCAAGGATCTGGTGCTGCGCTATGCGGGCCGCGAACCCCTGACGCCGCCCGCCGGGTCCGGCGCTCGCGATCGAAACCCCGGTCGGGCCAACGATCACGCCAACGACCGGGATGCCGCCCCCGATGACGACGTTCTCGGCTTTTCGGTGATCTCCTCCCGCGTTTCGCTGCGCGTCGTCGGCATCGTGGCCACCGAAGCGGTGGCCTCCGGCGCCAGCGCCTTTGGCCGTTCCGGCGCCTATGTTCCGGTGGCCGTGGCCGAAGAGCTCGGCGTGGTGCAAGGTAACGACATGGGTGAAGTCATCCGCGAATCCACTCTCGGAGAAGGCGGCCGGCATTATTCGAACCTCACCGTGAGGGTCGAGCGGCCTGCCCACGTTCCGGCCGTCGAAGACGCCGTGCGTCAGATGGGCTATTCGCCCTTTTCCCTGCTCGATCTCACCCGCAACCTCCGCCGCCTGTTTGCCATTCTGGATATGCTGCTGGGCATCTTCGGTAGCCTGGCCCTGGCCGTCGCTTCCCTGGGAATTATCAACACGCTGGTTATGGCCATTCTGGAGCGGCGCCGCGAAATCGGAGTTCTCAAGGCGCTGGGCGCCTCGGACCAGGACGTTCGCCAGCTGTTTTTTGCCGAAGCGGGAGTGATGGGTTTGCTGGGCGGCGTGATGGGAGTGGTTCTGGGCTGGGGCATTGGCCGCGCCATTCAGCTGGCGACCAACTACTACCTAAGCCAGCAACAGATTCCGCCGGAAAATATCTGGACCGTGCCGGTCTGGCTGGTGGCTTCCGCCATCGCTTTCTCGCTGCTGGTCAGCCTGGCTGCGGGAATCTATCCGGCCAGCCGCGCCGCCCGCCTCGATCCGGTCGAAGCCCTCCGCTACGAGTAAGCCGTTCAGTCCGGATGATTCCAGCGAGTCCGCTTCTTACTCTGTCTGAAATACAGACATTCTGATATACTGACACCGGAGAGCCTATGGAAGCCGTTAAAGTCGGGAAGCGCGGGACGATTATCGTCCCCGCGAAGCTGCGCAAGCGCTATGGCATCGAGGAAGGCTCGCTGGTCACCGCCGAGGCGCGCGAGGATGGCGTCCTGATTCGCCCCGCGATTGTTGTGCCCGTGGAACGGTACACACCCGAACGCCAAGCGGAATTTCTTCTCTCCACGGCTACCACCGCGAAAGACTACCAGCGCGCGCGAAAGGAAGTGGAGAAACTGGGCCTCGACCCCGACACAATCCCGCACCGCCAGCCCCGCTAGGCTAGCCCTGCTAGGATAGATGGACCGCCTCTTCCTGGATGCCAATGTTCTTTTCTCCGCCGCCTATCGAACAGATGCGGGACTCCTTCAGTTCTGGAAGCTGAAGGACGTGATTCTGTGCTCCTCGCATTATGCTTTGGAAGAGGCAAGAATCAACCTCGCCGAAAACGCCCAAAGGCGCAGACTTGCGAAGCTTGCCCGGCACGTCCATCTCTTCGAGGCGGCTCGGCGAGACCTCCGCAGCGGGTTTTCCTTGCCCGAAAAGGACGCGCCGATCTTGCTTGCCGCGATAGAAGCGCAAGCTACCCACCTGATCACGGGCGACGTCCGGCACTTCGGGTCGTATTTCGGGAAGCAAATCGAGGGCATTCTGATCCTTTCGCCCTCGGAGTACCTGAAGACGCGGCGCAGACGTTAGCGCGGCACGCTGGTGATGGCCATTCTGAGCGGCGCCCCGAAATCGGAATCCTCAAGGCGCCGGGCATAGCAGGAGGCCATCGCTCTTGAAGGCTACCGCGCAGAACGGTTATCTGAATCCGCCATTCGCCAGATGCTAGGTTTCGAGCTTGATCTGCCTCAGGAATCGGGCCAGAACCGGGATGGAGAGGCGCACAAATACCGCGATTCTAAAAAACGAGCGGGGCGTTCCGCTGAGGGTCGGAACGCCCCGCCTTCCCTGCCCGCCTCCGCAATTTTAAGCAGGCAAGCTTGTCACGCGGCGTTTTCGTCGCCGCCGCGCAGGAATTCGTATCGCTGTATCTCCGCCACGATGCCGGAGGAACCCGAACCGTCCTCCTCGGTGCGGTGCACCCGTCCCAGGCAGCGGACGCGCACCGGCCCCGCGAGTGTGATCTCGTGGGGCAGCGTTAAAATGATCTCCACGGGCGAGCCGTGGGTAACGTTCTTGGGCAGAAGAAAATAAACTCCGCGTGAACTGACGTCTTTCGATTCGGTCTGCGCCTCGCCAACAGCCGCTCCGCTGGTCCAGCGGACGGTCATCGGCAATTTGATGCGAAAGCGCTGGGCCGTACGGCGCTCCGGATAAGCCAAGGGTTCCTCCAACAACTCGTCTATTTCGACTCACACTAACCTAGGGGCAGAGGCCTGCTCAATAGAGCGATTGTTTTAGTCCTAGGCCCATAAATTTCCGGTACTTGCGTACTATAGGCCGGTGTGCGGCGCGAGGGGCGAAAGCGCGCGTGCGCTTTCGCATGCGGCTTTGCTGGCAGGCGGCTTATAGGCGCGGCCGGTTCACTGCGGACTCGATTTTGCTTTTATTCCGCGACGCTGCTCTTGATGATCGAAGCGCGCCGGTAAGCGGCCAATATATCGTCGAGCGAAAGCAAACCCACCAGCCTCCGCGCGTCGGCGCGATGCACCACCGGCAGAAAGGGGCAGTCGCGCATCAAACGCAGCGCCAGATCCAGCGACTGGTCCGGGTGCAGCCGAGACAGCCGTCCGGCGGGCAAAATCTGTGCCAGCGTGTGGCCGCCCTTCCCCGCTTTGGCGCAATCTTGCAGAGCGGCCTTGGTTACCAATGTCCATCGGCCCGTATCGTAAGAAACGAGCAGCGGGTCTTCGGTCATGTCGGCCAGGCGCGACACCGCGTCTGCCACGGTATCGCCAGCTTTCAGGATCAGCCCCACCGGCTTGCGCATGGCATTTTCCACCAGCAACGTGGTCTGCTCCCGTCCCTCTTCCATCGAGGGCAGGTCCAAACCCTCCTCGCGCGTCATCAGGTCGAAAATCGGCGTCTGCTGGAAGCGTCGGCCAATCACGTAAGCGATCGTGTTGGAGATGATCACCGGCAGAATAATGGAATAGTTCCCGCTCACTTCCAGCACCATGAAGACGGAGGTCATCGGCACGCGCAGAAATCCGGCAAACAGCGTGCCCATGCCCACCAACGCGTAAGCGCCCACCGGACCGGCGGCGCCGGGGAAAAAGTGATGCTGCACAGTCCCCACCGCCGCGCCCACCATGGCTCCGATAAATAACGCGGGCGCGAACATTCCGCCCGGCGCTCCGCTGGAAATCGAGAGCGTTGTGGCCAGAACCTTGAGCAGCGCCAGCGCCAGCAAAGTGTGCCAGAGAAACTGCCCGTGCATGGCCTGGTCCATGTACTCGTATCCCGCGCCCATGACCTGCGGAAATTTCAAGCCGATGACACCGATGATCAGCCCCGCCAGGGCTGGCTGCACGTAAAGCGTCCAACGCGGCATTCTCCGGGCCCGCGCGCGAACCCATTGCAGCAGCTTCACGAAGATCAGCGAGGTCACTCCCCCGGCCACGCCCAGCACCGCGTAGCTGATCAATTCGGTGGCCCGCGTCATGGTGTACGCCGGGATTTGGAACAGGGGTTCCGCGCCCAGGAACAGGCGCATCACCACCGCCGCGCCCACCGCCGCCAGCACCACCGCACCCAGAATCCCCGCGCTCCACGTGCCGATCACCTCTTCGATCACGAAAAGCACCGCCGAAATCGGCGCGTTGAAGGCCGCCGCCAACCCCGCCGCCGCTCCTACCGGCGCGATCAAGCGCACCTTCTCGCGCGAAAGATGCAGCCGCCGTCCCAGGGCCGACGCGATTCCCGCGCCCATCTGCAGCGAGGGATCTTCCGGCCCCAGCGATTGGCCGCTGCCGATGGCCAGCGCGCACATCAGGAATTTCCCGATCACCGTATCGAAGGGAATATATCCGTCGTAGATGTATACCGCGGACTTGGTCTGCGCGACGCCGCTGCCCTTCACCCGCGGAAAAATCCGCTGCACCATGAACGCCAGCAGCAACCCCGCGAGCGTGGGCACCAGCACGATGCGCACCGCGCCCGCCCCGGACACGAGCGCCCCGATGCCCGGTCCCAGCAGCCACCAGTGCGTGTAGTCGATGGCGATGCGGAAGCAAACCACGGCCAGGCCCGCGAACAGCCCGATGATCACCGAGAGGAGCAAAAAGAAGTTGTCCTCGCGCATGGAAAGAACGGCGCGCGCTCCCTCCAATGCATCGGTCAGGCCCGCTCGCATCCTCTGCGCGAAATTTACCTCGCCGCGCTCGCCGGGAATTTCCGTACTCCACTCCGGAGGCTCTTCGGTCGCGCGCTCCCGCTCGGCGGCGCGTAACGGCAAAGGCGCGGCTCCCGGCTCTGTGTCGGTGGGTCTAGGAGGCTGGCTCATGGATGGGCTTGGGTTCTGGCCCCGATGCGCGCGATGGCGGCATTGGTCGGGTCGTCGGGCGGGCCGCAGTTCTCCGTGGCTGAAGACTCCATCTGGAAGACAAATTCCATCAAGGCATCCAGTTGGTCGATGCGCCGGGCCAGCGCCGCCTCGGCCAGATCGTCGCTAGCGGCGTGCGTGAAGCGCGTGAGGCTCACGTCCGGTTGCGGCAAGGCGATCCCGTGCTCGGACGCGCACGAGCGGATGCGCATCTCCGCGGCATCGTAAGCGCGAATGGCCCGCTCCGCCCGCTCCGTCGGATCGAGCCCGGGACGATGCGGGTCGAGCGCCAGCGTCTCCTGAGCGATCGCCAAATCCTGCGTCACTTGCCCCTCCTCGGTTTCACTCTGGGCGGTCTCCGTCGCTTCTCCCGGATGCCGCTTCCGCTGCGCGTCCTCGCGCGCCGCGCTCTCCAGGTAGCGAACCGCGTCTCGATCGTTGCCCAGCGCGAAGTAGGCCTGGCCCATGCCGGCGAGCGCGTCGTAATCATGCGGGGCCAGCTTCAGCGCCAGCCCGAATTGCTCCAGTCCCTGCTGCGGCTGGCCCGAGTCCAGCATCAACCTGCCCACCTCGGCATGCAGCGCCGGGTCGGGAGGAGTTTCGGCGGCAGTGGCCAGAAGCACGCCCTGAGCTTCGGTGGTCTCCTCCCGGCTCGTTAGATATCGGAAAAACTCCAACCGGGCATCCATCCGGCTGCGCAGCACGGCGTCCGCGCTTTCGTCCCAGACCCCGTAGATCGCTCCGTTGTAATAGCGCTTGGCATCCGCGTCCTCTCCCATGCTGGCCGCCAGGCGCGCCAACTCCAGATTCACGCGGCTGTTTCCCGGCGCGCGCTCCCACAAATCCAACAGATACGCCTTGGCCTCATCGTCGTTGCCCGTGGCCGGCAAAGCCTCGGCCAGCTTGAGCTGATACTCCTGTTGTTGCTGGGCCGGAAGTTCGTGCTGGGCATACACCAGCGCGGTCCGCAGGTCGGAGACAGCTTGCGCCGCGCGGCCGGCCTTCACCTCGGCATTGCCGCGGTCGAACCAGGATCGCGCCAGCTCCGCGCGCCGGCCGTGGTAAAGCCGCGCCGCGAATCCGGTAATGGCGAAGGCGATCACCAGCCCCACGACGGACAGCAGCAGAATCGTCTCCCGCGAATGCAGCCAATAGCGCCGTGGCCGCGCGCACCGGCACGCAACCCTGCCTTCGGGAATGCTGCGCCCACATTTCGGGCAGATGCGCGAAGCCTCCAACACTCTCTCCTGGGGTCGCCCCGTTTTTCAAACGAGAAGCGTAACAAATATCGTAGCGCGATAAGTCTCCGCGTCCAACTCTGCTGTTGTGTTTGTGGAAAAAGCCGTCACGCCAAGACGGCGTCGGGCAAAAGCATTCAATAAAAAAGCAGCCTCAGGCGTGGTCGATCAAGCGGTGATGGATGGCGTACAGCGCGAGTTCCAGCCGGTCGGAAACTCCGAGCTTGTCGAAGATGTTATGCAGGTGGTTCTTCACCGTCTGCTCGCTGATAAAAAGTTTCTCGCCAATCTCTTTGTTGCGGTAACCCTGCGCCACCAGCTGCACGATCTCTTTTTCGCGGTCGCTGAGCAGCGGCTTATCGCGCCGGGGCCCGTTTTCCGAGCTCTTGGCGAACGCCTTCATCACTTCCGCGGTCATGCGGTTATCGAGCCAAATCTCGCCGCTATAAACCCGGTGGATGCTCTTTACGAGCAAGTCGCTGGCCGATTGCTTCAGCACGATTCCCCGCGCCCCCAACCGCATCGCGCGCACCACGTCGCGGTCGTCCTCGGCCGCCGTAAGCACGATCACGCGCGTCGGCAGCGAATCGAAATTCACTTCCTCCAACACGGCCAGGCCGTCTTTGTCCGGCATGCGCAAGTCCAGCAGCAGAATATCGGGCTTGAGTTTGCCGAGCATGCGGATGCATTCGTTGCCATTGGAAGCCTCGCCGACGATGCTGATGTCCTCTTCGCCGTCCAGGAGTTTGCGCAGACCATCACGAAAAATTACGTGATCGTCGGCCATTAATACGCGGATAGACTGTTTGGCTTTGGCCATGTCAGCCGAGAGGAACCTCGACGATCAAGCGGGCACCATGGCCTGGCGTTGACTCCACCATCAACACACCCCCGACGCTTCGTGTTCGTTCCTTGATTGAAATCGGACCCAGACGGAGCCGGTCTAGCTCGTCTCCGTTGTATCGCCCCGCGAAACTGAACCCCTCGCCATTGTCGTCGATCACGAGCACCACTTTCTCCTCGTTTTGCCACAGTTTTACCACGACATGTGTCGCGCGGGCATGCTTTTTTACGTTGTGAAGTGCTTCCCGGTAAATCTGGAATAGTTCGCGGCAGATACGGTCGGGCACGTCCAGCATGGCCGCGTCGATCAGCAGGTCCAGCGCCACCGAAGATTCATTGCGGAAGCGCTCGGCGAAACCCCGCATCAAGTCTACCAAATCCGCGCTTTGCACCCCAAGCGGACGCATGTCCATCACCATGCGCCGCAGCTCCTGCGTTTCGTTGCGCACCGTCTGTTGCAGCGTGCCCAGGTCGGTGGCCACTTGCTCGGGCGCATAAGGCACCCTCCGGCGCAGCACGTCCAGTTGAATGTCGATGCTCAGCAGCGTTTGCAAAATCCCGTCGTGCAGGTCGCGCGAGACGCGGCTGCGCTCCCCTTCGATGGCCCGCACCCGCAGCCGCCGCAGCAAAAACAGGTTCTCCAGTTGCGGCCCCAGGTGCCGCACCACGCGTTCCAGGCGCTGCAAATCCTCGGGCAAAGGCTGGTGCCGCGCATTCACCAGCAGCAGTCTTCCCGCCGGCTGGCTGTCGAAGTTCACCGTCACGCCCAGCATCGAGCGCGCCCCCAGCCGTTCCTTGGCTTCCTCCGGCATCCGCGGCAATTCCGGCAAACGCTGGCCGGTGTCGCGATTCCATCCAAACGCCGCGCGCGTTCCATTCCCCGGCGGCCAGCAGACGCTCGCTTCCGGATGATCGAAGAGAAACAGGTCGCCTTTGGTCAGCGGGAGGTTCTCGGGAGCCAGCCGCTTGCCGTCTCCGGGAACGGCCGTCCACACGAATATCCGCTCTAGTTCCGCGTCGCGAAAAGCGAAGATTCCCTTCTCGCAATCGAAGCCGCTGGCCAGTTCCCCCAGCAGCAGCCGCAAAGACTCCGCCACGCCCTTTTCCACGTGCAGCAGCGCCGTGAGGCGCACCAGGAAATCGTGCTCCGAAGCGTGCATCCGATTGCGGTAGCCCATGAACGAAAGCCCTACTCCGCCCGTGAACGTGCCCGCCACCAGCGCCACCCAGGAGAACACCTCCATCCATCCAAAGCCGCCATGAAACGAGGCCCGCAGCAGGACCGCCATCGTCACCCCGCCGGCCAGCAGGATGGACCGCTCCAGGCCCCAGCGGATCCCCGCCGCCAGCGCCACAAAGAGGTACACGAACCAGAACGCCGCCACCGACTTGGTCAGCAGCAAGAAAACGCAAAGCGCCGCCAAATCCACCAGCAGCGGAACCTGCCAGCCGCCCAGCCGCACCACGTGCTCCACGGCCAAGAGCGCCAGCGCCGCGCCCAGGTAACCTAATATGAACGCAACGGCGTATGTCCCCCGCGCCTGCGGCGGCTCTTCCAGCAACACTCCCAGCGCCAGCACCATGAAGATGGGCCGGGCGTAGGTGATCTGCCGGTCCAGGTGCCGGCGTTCCGCCGCGTGTGGCTGCTGCATAAGCTCGAAGGGAGCTTCTATTGCAAACCAACCCTAGGCCCCGCGCCAGCCCCGAACGCCCCCCGTTTTCCAACCTGCTATTGCCTCCTTCGCCGCGAACGTCTACACACAGGATGAGCTTCGCTAGGTAATTATCCCTTGACATCAAGTAAGCGCAACGATGAAGGAATCTCATTGCAATATCGGCACCGCAGAATCAAGCATTCCTCTGGCGTCTGCCTTAAGGGCAATATTCACACCAATACTGTCGAAGGACTTGGGGAGCCTGATTGAGAATGGGATTCGCGGCGTTTATCACAATGTGTCGCCCGAATATTTGCAGACATACCTAGACGATTGCACATTCCGATACAACCGCAGACATGGCGGTAACCAACAGTTCAATGCGCTTTTGGAGCGCGTTTGCGAGCGGGCTTCTCAGCAGCGTTGTCCAACATCCTACCAAAATCTGAGAGCGTAAACGTCTGAACTTGTCTGTCGTTTCCCTGCATGGCCTTAATTTCCTAACTTGTTTCATTTTTTGGTTGGACCATTTCCAATTCAATTTGGAACTCGATCGGACCGAACACTTTCTGCTGATTCTCTTCTATCCAAGTGTGAATTGTGTAAGAACCGATCTGTCCGACGGGGAATCCATTAAAGGCCATTATGCTTTGAGAACGTTTCTTTGGCTCCATGACCAGCTTAATGCGTGCCGTATTCCCGTACGGACTTTTGTCAGGATAAAACAATTGAGTGCAAATCACGTAGTCCTTCAACTCATCGCCAGGTTCAATATCCCACATTGAGAACACTGCCCACTGTGACGGTATTACAGCATTAGGAGGAACTTCGGACACGTCTTGAATTGGCTGGATCGTGATTTTGCTAAACAGGCTGACCAGTGTCGGCACGGCTTCTTTCGACATAATGACCTTCTCGCAAGCCACACAGACGTAAGGTTTGAGCATGAATTATGCAGCCTGAGCTTCGTAAAGAAACGTGCCCAAGTGTATTCCTCTACGGTCAACAGTTGCATCTGTCCGCAACTGTATCTTTCCCACAATGGGAAGGTGTGTGCCTAGTCCAGCATCGAGAATCTGTTTCCACGCATTCCAGCCGTATGGTTTTTGTTCGTTAGGATCAAACCAAGGGCAACCATTAGCAATCCATCTTTGTGTTAACTGACCATGTGTTAACACACGATCATCGTAGCCAAATTCAGTTCCGCAACAACCGCAAATACTAAAGTTGGCAGGCGGAAACTCTAGTTGATCATATCCGCAGACTGGACAGGTCATGCTTGGCATAGACAATCGGCCTCGTAGTAGAGCCTATTAGTATTATACGGGTGTGTTCGGTTCGCAGGTACTCCCGGAGTTCCTACAGGGTGCAGAATGTGAAACGTGAGTATGAATGTGCGACCGGCCATTAAAACCGCAAACTCGCCCGTCGCCTCACGAAATCTGTCGAAACAATGGTCACACACTCTCTCGCACTCCTCCGCATCTCCAGGACAAGCGCCGTCGCAAAATCCCTGAGCAAGGGCCAAATACCCCACATGGTCGTTTTCACCTGCGAGATTGAACTCCTGCCAATGCCTTCTTGTATGTTTGGTCAATTCCTTATGTGAAGGAAAAGTGATCGGCATAAGACCGAATATTAGACACGAACTACCTACTCCCTGTCACGGCCCCAGTTATCGTAATACTTGATGTCAAGGGACAGCCACCCCCTCTGTTCGAATACTAGCTAGGTACTAGCCACGTCTCTCTTGCTAACCAACTGATAATGTGGTACTGTATGCTTTGTTTTTCGCTGCAACGAAGCCGAATCGGACCCAAGCGCGGTTTTTCTCCCCGCCCATAGTTGACGTGTCGCCTGCTGCTCCTCGCTACCCAAAACCCCATTTTTCGGCTAACCTGAATGGAATGCGCACTTACGAAAATGCTGGCGCTAACTCCCTTAGAATGCGCACATACGAAACAAAGGAGTTAAACCCGTTTAGAATCCGCACTTACAAAATGGATCCCACGGGGGTACCCCCCGCTCCTTTCGTTCAACGGCTTCTGAAAAATGCAAAGTCCTTAGAATCACATCCTTGCACAAATAGCGCACCTAACCGCCCTGGAATGATATCCTTAACAAAAAAGGTGGGGGGAGGGGGTGTCCCGCGCACCCTCGTTGCCAAACCCAATTTTACGACGCTGCCTTCTTTGCCTCATCTAAACGAGAGCGACCGGTTCCTCAACCATGCCGACGTCCGATAGCGCCATCACCAACTCCCCCACCGTGAACAACGGTGACGCCCTCGATTCCGGCGGCGAATCGTTTGCGATCGAGACCTTCGGGCTCACGCGCACCTTCGGCGACCTGATTGCCGCCAATCACGTCACCCTGCACGTCCCTTATGGCGCGATCTTCGGCCTCCTGGGACCAAACGGCGCCGGCAAGACCACCACGATCAAGATGCTCACCACCATGCTCGAGCCTTCCGAGGGAACCGCCTCGGTGGCCGGCTTCGACATCGTCAAAACTCCCGCGCAAGTCCGCCGCAGAATCGGCTACGTGCCGCAAATGCTTTCCGCCGACGGCGGCCTCACCGGCTGGGAAAATCTGGAGCTCTCCGCCAAGCTCTACGGCATCTCTCGCGCCGAGCGCAAGCGCCGCATCGAAGACGCCTTGCGCTTCATGGGACTCACCGATTTCGGCCGCAAGCTCGTCAAGACATACTCCGGCGGCATGATCCGGCGCCTCGAAATCGCCCAAGCCATGCTGCACCGCCCCGCCGTGCTCTTTCTCGACGAGCCCACCATCGGACTCGATCCCGTCGCGCGCCGTTCCGTATGGGAACGCCTGCTCGAGCTGCGCGGCACGTATCGGATGACCGTTTTGATCACCACCCATGGCATGGACGAAGCCGACGAGCTCTGCGATTCCCTGGCCATCATGCATCTCGGCAAAGTAGCCGCCATCGGCACGCCTGCCGACCTGAAAACCAGCGTCGGACCCGGCGCCACGCTCGACGACGTGTTCGTTCATTACAGCGGCGGTACCATTCAGGAGGAGGGAAGCTATCGTGACATCCGTGCCACACGGCGCACAGTTAGCCGTCTCGGCTGAGCCCGAGCGGTCCGCGGTTTTTGCTTTTTTCCAGCAGACCGCGGCCATCGCCGAAATCGAGCTGAAGAAGCTCCTGCGCGATCCCACCGAAGTCCTGGCTCGCGCCGTGCAGCCGGTTCTGTGGATCGTGGTCTTCGGAAGCGTGTTCAGCCGCGTGCGCGGCATTCCCACCGGCAACGTCAGCTATCTCTCCTTCATGACTCCCGGCATCCTGGCGCAGAGCGTTCTGTTCACGGCCATCTTCTACGGCATCGCGGTGATCTGGGAGCGCGACCTGGGCATCGTGCACAAGCTCCTGGTGAGCCCCGCGCAGCGTTCCGCGCTGGTCTACGGCAAGGCCACCTCCGCGGGATTTCGCGGCGGCATCCAGGCCACGATCATTTACATCGTCGCTTTCCTGATGCACATCCAGATTCGCTGGACCCTGCTCTCGATTGTGAGCGTTTTCTTCGGCGCCATGCTCGGCTCGGCCATCTTCGCCACCATGTCTTTCATCGTCGCTTGCGTGGTGAAGTCGCGCGAACGCTTCATGGGCGTGGGCCAGCTCATGACCATGCCGCTGTTTTTCGCCAGCAACGCCATCTACCCCATTTCCATCATGCCGCGCTGGCTGCGCGTGGTCGCGTTTCTGAATCCGCTCACCTATTTAGTCGACGCGCTGCGCACGCTGATGATTGCCGGAAGCCAAAGCTCGCACAGCGTGGCGACCAATTTCGGCGTGATAGCCCTAATCTTCGTGATCCTTGCCGCCATCGCCACCAAGCTCTACCCAACGCTGGTGCGGTGATCGCCCGCCACAGCGCCGTGTGTTTTAGTTTGTCATCACGAGGGCCGTCATTTGGCCCGAGGGATCTGCTTTTTAACTGTTTTCTGCCACCCGCGGAGGAATCTGCACTTCGCTCTCACTGAGCAGCGCGTCGCAGGCTTCACGCACCTGCTCCACCGAAATCGTGCGAATGCACAGCGACTCCCGCGCGCTTGCGCAGCGTCCTCGCGGACAGCGCTCACAGGGGAATTTGTTCTCGACCACGCGGTGTTCAGTCTTCCACGGGTACCAAGCGGCAGAATCGCTCGTTCCAAAAATCGCCACGCATCTCTTTTGCAGCGCGGCCGCGATGTGCGTCGGTCCGGTGTCGTTCCCCACAAACAGACTCGCGCCGCCGAGTAGCGCCATCAGTTGCCGCAAGTCCAGCGAATCGACGATCACGCTCAGCGGCGCGAGGCGCTCTCTGACCTCGGCGGCGATCTCCTCGTCGCCGGGACCGAGATTCACCACCGGAGTCAGCGCGTACCTCTCGCGCAGCCAGCGCGCGATCACGGCAAAGTTCTCCACGGACCAGCGCTTGGAAGCGTCGCCCGCGCCTGGACGCAGCACCGCGTATCGTTCGCCGGGAGCCAAACCTTTTCCCGCCAGAATGCCTTCGACGGCGGCAATCGCGTCGGCCTGCGGATACACTCTTGCCGGCGGAATGTTCCCCGCGGGCATTCCCGCCCACAGAAATTGCTGGGCGCGATGCTCCGCGGCGTGGCGCGGAACGCGCCCCTCGACTGGAAAGTCGGAGGGAACTTCGACGTTGTAGACGAACGAGTACTGGCGGCGCGCCCAGCAGACCCGCAAAGGCGCTCCCGAAAAACCGGTCAGCAGCGCGCTCGTGGGTCCCGCGTGCATATTGAAGACGGCGGCGAACCTGCGCCGCCGCAGCATCCTTACCGTGGGCCAAAAATCCGTCAGCAGCAAAACATGGGAGATTGCCGGATGGCCCTCGACGAGCGCCGCGCAGAACGGCTGCACCAGGAACGAAATTCTGAAATCGGGCCGCCACTCATGCAGCGCCTCAATGGCCGGCAAAGTCAAAACGACGTCGCCGATGGACCGCAAGCGAATGACCAGAATTTCGGCGCCCAAAGGCAGATCGGGCAGGAGGGAGAAAGGATTGGCTGCGCGGCGCCGGCTGAAATTCACGGCAATCGAAGTCCCTGGCGATGTGTGAACGTTTCAGGCTTCCGGCGCATGGAGGTCAAATGGGAAGGCAGAAGACGTCAAAGTGGCGCCACTTGTTCAAGTCCGATTCGTGAAGGACTTCTCCCAGGTAGTTCGATTCATCGACCACTCGTTGCACTTTGTATCCGTGCCGCACGATCCATCGATAGAGATCGCGGCGCTGATCGTCGGAGAGCCCCTTATAGACTTCTACCTTCAGGAACGGCTTTTGCCCAGATATCAGATCGGGCAGCGATTGGAGGATTACGGAATCGTATCCTTCGGCGTCGATTTTGATGTAGCGAATCCGGGAAATGAGCTGCGGATAATTCTCCCGCAGAAACGATTGCAGGTTTCTGCCCTGCACGGGCAACTCGAAGGAATGCGCGTGCCGCCAACGGCTGACTCCCTCGAAGCGCCCGCCATTGCAAAAGCCCGCGTCGGAATATTGAAATTTCAATTCGGCGTCTTCCGGCGTGGCGGCAAACATCAACGGGATGATATTGGTTTTCTCGGGATTGAGCTGGGAGTTTTTGTCGAGGACGCGGAAAACGTATTTGTTGGGCTCGAGCGCCAGAACGCATCCGGTTTTGCCAACGGCCAGCGCGATGGGAATCGTGGAATCTCCGGTGTGCGCTCCGATATCGATAGCCACGTCGCCCGGCGAGAGAAAGCGGCGCAATTCATCCACGGACTCCTGGGTTATCCGCTTCCCGGTTTCACGCGGATGCAGCCATTGCGCGTACTGGATATTTCCGTCCTTGGGCAGCGCAAAGTTGCCGACCTCATACCCATAGGTTTGGGGCCGCGGTTTGACTTCGAGCAGGTAGAAGAGCTCTTTCAGCTTCACGTGAGACGCCCTGAGTATACAACCGTCTGCACCACGAGTACGTCAGCGCCTGGGTTCATTCTCCGAGAATGCTGAGCGCTCGCGCCGCTGCGGCACGAATGAATTTTGAGCTTGTCTGAATTTTGCGCTTGCCCTTTTGTTAAAATAAAGCGATATTACCGGTTCCTCTTTTTACCCCGTTTCAATTCATTGGAGGCCGAGTGAATAAACAGGTTTGGCATGTGTGGCGTAATTGGCTCAGCGTGATTCTTCCGATGGTGGGAGGCTTCGTTGCCGCGGCGGTGGGATTCCGAATGCTAATTCTTACGGACTTTTCCAATTCCGGATGGGACTTCATGGGACGCTGCGGCGCCGATGCCCTCGGATTTTTCTTCGTAGCGGGAATTTGCTGGCTGAAGCTGCACCCCGAACTCGGCCCCGAAGACGAAGACAGCCACTAAATCACCGATTCCCCGCCCCGCCGTTTGAAACTGCCCGGAAGTGCGCCCAGTCTCGTCTTTTTTCTTTAAGGGGCTTTAACGGGCGCCTTCTCAGGTTGAGTCCTTCTCCATACCCGAGCTTGTTCATTCCAGTTTTGCGCTTCAGTACGAGACCGAAGGCGGACCCTTGCGCAGCTTCGATCCGTTTGTGCCCGGCGGTTGCGACTGCTCCGATTCCAGCGCCTTGCCCATCAGTTCATCCGCCAGCGGGTTCGCGTTGTAGATATCCCGCAGCGCCTCCAGAATGCCGCGCGAGTCGACCTGGATGGAGCGGCCGATGGAGTCGTCATATACGAAATTCCAGGGCAGCGATTGAATGTTGCCGTCGAAGATGATGCCCACCAGTTCGCCGGCGCGGTTCAGCACCGGGCTGCCCGAATTGCCGCCGATGATGTCCGCGGTTTCCACGACGTTGATTGGCGTATTGAGCTTCAGCTTGGGCCGGGCCTTCACCCAGCTGTCCGGCAAGTTGTAGGGAGGCACGGCTCCGTGCTGGACGGCGTGGTCAAACGCGCCGCCGATGGTGGTGAAGTAAGTGAGCTTGGTGCCCTTCGGCGTTGTGCCCTCGCCATTTTCCGTGTAGCCGCGCGCGGTGCCATAGCTCAGGCGCAGCGTGAACGTGGCGTCGGGATAGCTGGCGGTGCCTTCCTTGGCGAAGCGAATCTTGGCAATGGCGCCGCCATCGCGGCGAACGACTGCATCGATCTTGTCGTCAAATTGCTTGCGAACCGAAAGCGCCTCCGGCTCGACTTCGAGCATTACTTTGATCAGCGGATCGCTGCTGGCGTCGATGGCCGCTTTCCCGCCCTTGTAGAGTTCCTTGCGCGCGGCGACATCGTTGAGTTTGGTGTTGTCGATCAAATACTTGGCCAAGTCGGCGGACGTCTGCCCATTCAGAATCTTGCTCACCAGCGGATTCGTGGGCATCTTTTCCTGCATTTCCGCCAAAGAATCGGCCAGCGTCAGCCGTTCGAGAGACTTATAAATCGGCGCGGTGGAGAAAAGATCCTGTTCGAGCGAAGGCAGCCCGGAATCGCGATATTCGCGCAAGCGTTCGCCATTGGGTTTGGGCAATTCTTCCGAGGCGCGCACCAGGATGCGGGCATAGGCCGCGAGTTCGCCGCGAAAGCCGCCGCGGCGCTCGAAATAACTTAGCGGGAGATAGATCCCCTTTTCGATATCCATGGCGTTGGATATCTCGGCCCAAGGATCGCCGTACTCCGCCTTCTCCGCCGGGTTGGCAGCGAACGCCTGGCGCAACTGGTTTTCTTCAGCGGACTTCTTGGCCATGAGCGATTCGTCTTTCAGGCCGGACTCATAGCCGCGGATGGCCTTGAGCGAATTTTCCACGCCGAAAAGATCTTCGTGGGCGACTTTGTCGTTTTCCGTGGATTCGGCGCTGAACTTCTTGAGCACCGTATCGCGGCGCGCCAGCGAATCCAGAACCAGCGGATAGGCCACGTCGCGGAGCAAATCGAGTTGCGACATGGTGTTCAGGCGGCCCGTGGATCCAGGATTGCCGGAAACAAAGATGAGGTCGCCGTCCTTGACGCCGGAAGTGGCCCACTTGAGGTAGTTGTCGAGGTGCGCGGGCTTATCGTTTTCGTAGACGCGGAAGAAGCAGACGTCCAGATCGTAGCGGGGATACTCGAAATTATCGGGATCGCCGCCGAAAAAGGCGGCATCGAATTCGGGCGCGAAGACCAGGCGCACGTCGGTGTACTTCTTATATTTGTAAAGGTTGTACATCGCGCCGGAGTAGAGCGTGATCACATCGCAACGCTGCTTGGTTTCGGTGGCGCACTGCTGTTCGATGGCGGACATCTCGGCTCGCTGCGCCTGGGCCTGATCGGCCACGGACATAGTGGGTTTCGCGGCGGCGTTCACCCTGGCGGTGACGTCTTCAATTCCTTCCAGAACGTTCAACTCGAGATTCGGACACTTGGCCTCTTCGGCCTGCGTCTTGGCGTAGAAGCCGGTCTTCAGGAAATCCTTGCCGCCGGTGGAAAGCTGCTGGATGCACTCCGAGCCCACGTGATGATTGGTGAAGGTGAGTCCGTTGGCGGAGACGAAAGAGCCGGAGCCGCCGTTATTGAAGCGCACCGAGGAGAGCCGGGTATGCTCGAGCCAAGCCGGCGTGAGATCGAACTTATACTTGGCTTTGAGCTGCGCCGTGGGAGGGAAGTTGTAAAGCCACATGCCCTCGTCGGCCGCGGCAACTCCCGCCACGAATAAGAGAGCGAAAAGAATCAGGATGGGCCGTTTCATGGGATCGCACCTCCCGCCTGTCTGCGTCTATCTATTCGAACAAGGATAGCGCCGGGCGGATACAGGAGGAAAGCGGGTCTTCCTAGGAGGAGGGCGTAGACCTAGCGGGCAACGGAGGTGTCACGGGGTATCTCTGTCGGGGAGAGGAGGAAAAAGTCAAAAACCGCACCCTTGAAAACCAAGGGTGCGGCACCCCAAACCGTGCTCAAACGCACACAAGTTCGTGCGAAGAGGAACAGTCAGAATATTGCCGGCGCCGTTAACTTTTGCGGGCGGGCTTGCGGGCGCGCCGCTTGGTGCGCGTGGGATTGACCGGGGCGTCGCCAATGAGTTCGGCATTCATCAGGCTGGTGACGAAAAGCTTCCGGCCGTGGTCGTCAAAATCGATTGCGGTGCGTTCGGCGTCGGATTCGGTGACAATCCCGAGGCCATACTGCTGGTGCTTCACTTGCTGACCGTTCGAGAGAACTTGCACATTGCCTCCTTGGAGTCGAGTGCCACTTCCAGGGCTTGCTTCCCGCGATCCCTTGGTCACAACGAGCCGTTACCACGAGGCGAAAACCGGTGCCGCTCAGCTCGCCGCAGGACCGCGAAGGAGGTTGGGGCCCGACCCCGATCGGGCCCCCACTACTGGGTTAGAGGCCTACGACGTTCTCCGCCTGCAAGCCCTTGGGGCCCTTGCGGACTTCGAACTCCACTGCCTGGCCCTCGTTCAAGCTACGGTACCCATCCGCCTGAATGGCCGAGTAGTGCACAAACACGTCCTCGCCCGTCTGACGCTGGATAAAGCCGTAACCCTTGCTGGCGTTGAACCACTTCACAGTTCCTTGTTCCTTCACTGCTGTCTTACCTCTTCTTTTCGAAAAATGAGCTGTTTGGTGCCTCGCCTTTTCCGGCCGAAACGAAAGGAAGATCAGCCGGCGCCCCTAACCCGCACAAAAATAGGCTGCAAGTTTGGTCCTGCAGCCCTGTTGAACGAGTCAAAAGGAATGTCAAGAGCAACAAACGCAAAACCAAGATAGCATAATTGGCGGTTTTTGTCGATGGGCAAGAGCCGAAGCGTTAATCTGCAAGTGACAGAATTAAAGTAGCTTAGATAGGTCCTGAGTTTCCCATATCCGGATTTTGACCTGCTTCTTGGGCCCCGAATCAAGCCGTAATCGTCCCGTTACATGGCCTCAATGCCTGCTGTGTTCTCGTGCGGGATAGCTTATAAGTCTCCATGGTGCAAAACGGAGCATTTGGAGTAAAAAAGCCTATGCGAACACGCTTGGCCGCTTTGCTTGCGTCTGCCTTTCTCTTTCTGGCTTTGGCTGGAATTTTCCCACGAATCGAGGCGCGCGGGCTGCCGGACGACGATGACGACGCGAGCGCCACCGCCGCCAAGCCGGCCGACCTGCCCACGGGCATGCACATCACTCCGACCGCGGCGCCGGGTGCCCGGTTCTCGACGCTGAATCCGGACCTGCCCGACGCGCCCGGCTTCACGGCGGGCCAAGCCGTCACCACGGCCGTCAGCCCCGACGGTGGCACGCTGCTAATCCTTACCAGCGGGTACAACGTTCGTTACGACGAGCGCGGCAATCTGATTCCGCAGGATTCCGGCGAGTACGTCTTCGTTTACGACATCACCGCGCAGCCGCCCAAGAAGACGCAGGTGGTGCAGGTGCCGCGCGCGTTCAATGGCCTGGCGTGGAATCCCAACGGGAACGAGTTCTACGTTTCCGGAGGCGAGCAGGACGTGGTGCATGCGTTCGGCCGCCAAGGCGCCGTCTGGCATGAACTGGGAGCGCCCGTGCGCCTGGGCCACTCGGCGGGGCTGGGACTGGCGGTTCCTCCGGAGGTGGCGGGAATCGCTGTGAACGCGGCGGGGACGCGGCTTCTGGCGACAAATTACGAGAACGACTCGATCAGCGTGGTGGATCTGGGATCGCGCGCGAAGATTGCGGAACTCGATCTGAGACCCGGGAAGAGCGATCCATCCAAAAAGGGCACGCCGGGCGGCGAATACCCGTTTTGGGTGACAATCAAGGGAAACGATAAAGCCTACGTCTCCAGCATTCGCGACAGAGAAATGGTCGTCGTGGCACTGGGGCAGCCGCCGAACGAGGCACCGCATGTCGTCTCGCGGATCGCCGTGCGCGGGACGCCGAACAAGATGATTCTCAACCGCAGCGGCTCGCGGCTTTACGTGGCCTGCGACAACAGCGACTCGGTGGCCATCGTCGATACGGAGAGCGATCGGCTGCTGGCGCAATTCCCGGTGACCGCGCCCAAGGACGTATTCCTTAACCCGCGCGGGTTCAAGGGAAGCAATCCCAATGGCCTGGCGCTATCGCCAGACGAGCGCACGCTGTACGTCACCGAGGGCGGAACGAACGCCGTGGCGGAGGTCCAATTGGATCAGGATGCGGGGCGCGTGGCCGGGCTGATCCCCACCGGCTGGTATCCGAACTCCGTAAGCCTGAGCCGCGACGGCAGGCGACTTTATATCGTCAATGGCAAGGGCCCGGAAGGGCCGATACCGATGGGCTGTGGGTACACGCCTTCACCCGCCGCCTGCCATGCGAACAATTCGTTTATCTTCCAGCGCAGCCGGGCGGGCTTTCTGACGTTGCCGGCGCCATCGGAGCGAGACCTGGCAAGCCTGACGCAGCAGGTGGCGCAAAACGATCATTTCCGCGCCTTCGGCGCCAAGGACCAGGAGATGGTGCAATTCCTGCGCGGCAAGATTCACCACGTGATCTACATCATCAAGGAAAACCGCAGCTACGACCAGGTGCTCGGCGATCTGGAGCGCGGCAACGGAGATCCGTCCCTGACTTCCCTGCCCGAACCCATCACGCCCAATCACCACGAACTGGCGCGCCGCTTCGTGACCCTCGATAATTTTTACGCCAGCGGCGAGGTGAGCGGCGACGGTTGGAATTGGAGCACCGCGGCGCGAGCGACGGATTCGGTGGAGAGAACTCTGCCGGTGGAATATGCCGGGCATGGGCTCGATTACACCTACGAGGGCGGAGGCCGCAACATCAATACCGGGATTGCTTCGGTACAGGGACGCCAGGAGGCCAATCCGCTCACGCCCAGCGATCCCGACCTGCTGCCGGGAACGGCGGACGTCAGCGCGCCCGACGCGGCCGATGACGACGACAATTCCGCCGGCGCGGGTTACCTGTGGGACGGCGCGCTGCGGGCCAAGCTCAGCGTGCGCAATTACGGCTTCTTCATCGACCTCTTCCGCTACCGCGTTCCCGAGGTGGCGCCGGGATATCTGGCTCCCATGCGCGACGCTCGCGCCGTGGGAACCACGGTCGCCTTCGCCACCAAAGCGGACCTGGCGCCTTTCACGGATCCTTATTACCCCGGGTTCGACGAGCGGCTTCCGGACTACTGGCGATTCAAGGAGTGGGAACACGAATTCGACGATTACGCGCGCAATGGCAACCTACCGGCTCTCGAACTGATGCGCCTGGGCGGAGATCATTTTGGCGACTTCGCGCGGGCCATCGACGGCGTGAACACCGTGGAAACGCAGATGGCCGCCAACGACTACGCGCTCGGCCTGGTGATCGAAAAAATCGCGCACAGCCCGTATAAGAACGACACGCTGGTCTTCGTGGTGGAGGACGACGCGCAAGACGGGCCGGATCACGTGGAGGCGCACAGGACCCTGGCGTTCGTGGCGGGAGCTTATGTGCGGCAGCGGGCCCTGGTATCCGAGCGATACACGTCCGTGCACGTTCTCAAGACCATCGAGGACATCCTGGGCATCGAGCCTCTCGGATTGAACGACAGCTCGGTGGAACCCATGACAGCGGTTTTCGATCGCGCTGCGGAGGCTTGGGACTACCAGGCCGTCGTTCCCGCCGTGCTCAGAACTACGAAACTGCCGCTGCCCGCGACGACGGCTGAGACGGCGAACGCAGGCATGGACGAAGCGCGCTACGCGCGGCCACGCCACGACGCGGCTTATTGGGCGGCCAAAACCGCGGGCATGGATTTTTTCGCCGAAGACCGCATCGATACGCCGCGATTCAACCGCATCCTCTGGGCCGGGCTGATGGGCGATGACGTCGCGTTTCCGCAGAACCCGAAGCCGACGAATCTCCGCCGGCACCGCGGGAGCTTGCTACGCCGTTATGCCGGCCTCAGGCAGACAGGCGCGCGCACCGGAAACGATCCTGGCGCTGGGGACGCGAGATAGAAGCGGAGCGATGCAAACGGCGTAAACGGCGCAAGCAGCACAAGAACGGCCTAGACCATTTCGCGCAGGCGGACGAAACGCTCCGCGCAGACCTGCTTGGCACGCTTGTGTTGGTACATGAGGGCGTCCGCGCGGCCAATCTGCTGTTCGAGTTCCTCCGGACCTGAAATATCGACCGCCCCGATGCTTACCGAGAGCGCATAGGGGCGCTTGCAATTCTCATTGCTCCGATCGATGAGCTGAACCAGGCGCTGGCAAATCAGAAGGTCGCCGGCCGCGTCGGTGTGGGAGAGCAGGACGCAGAATTCGTCTCCGCCCAGGCGCCCGATGATGTCCGACTCGCGCAAGCACTCCCGCAGCAGGCCGGCGATTTGCTGAAGCGCGCCATCGCCTTCACGGTGCCCAAAGGTGTCGTTGATGCATTTGAGATTATCGACATCGAGGAAGATAAGAGTGGAGCGCACGCCTTCGCGCGAAGTCAATTTGAGGCGCTGCTCGGCCAGGCTGATGAAGCCGCGGCGATTGTGCAAGCCGGTGAGCTCGTCCATGAGCGAGAGACTCAACAAGTGCAGCCGGACGCTCTGGCGGGCGATGGCATAGGAGAGAGCGCGCTCCAGCCGGCGGGGAGTGAGTTCGGACTTCACCAGAAAATCCTGCGCGCCCAGTTGAAGAACCTGTGCGGCCAACGCTTCATCGGCCGATCCATGGAGAGCGAGGAAAGTCACGCTGGGGGCCGCGCATTGCGCTTCCGCGAGCACGTCCAGCCCCTTGGCGTCGGACAGATACAGATTGACGAGGGCCACGTCGGCGCGGCCATTTTGCAGATGGCGCTTGGCCTGCCGCAACTGGTAAGCGCGGCGCAGCCGGAACTTGCCCGCGCCGGCCACGTGCAGCATCTCCGCCAGGCGGCGTGCGTCAACGGGATCGCTTTCGACCAAAAGAATCTGCAGTGGTTGGCTCGCCATTGCGCTCCTGTGCCGCAGGGGCTTAGATCGCGTTGGGATGAACAACGGGGCCGCAAACGGGCCCTGATGGCAAGAGGAAGGAGGGGTGTTCCTGCACGCCTGGTACTGCGAGAACACTACGATTTTAACGCCGCGGAGAAACGGGTCAAGCGCAATGACTCATGGTGCTGTGGATATGTAACGTGTGACGACCTGTGACGACGAGGCGGGTAACGGCGAAGATCGCCCAACCCGCTCCTGCGCGCGAGGAGCGCTGATCTACACCACAGCGCTGTCAGCGCTGGTCCTTCACCACATAGGCGTTACAGCGCCGCTACAGCGCTCCTAGCGCTGGTCCATCACCACATAGGACCGCTGTTCCTTGCCGATGTAGATCTGGCGAGGCCGGGCGATCTTCTGTTCGGAATCGAGCAGCATCTCTTCCCACTGGGCGATCCAACCGCTGGTGCGCGGAATGGCGAAGAGCACCGGGAACATCGTCACCGGGAAGCCCATGGATTGGTAGATCAAGCCTGTATAGAAATCGACGTTGGGGTAGAGCTTGCGGGTGACGAAGTAGTCGTCCTGCAGAGCAATTCGCTCGACCTCCAGCGCGATATCCAGCAGCGGATTGCGGCCCATCACGTCGAAGACTTGGTCGGCAATGCGCTTGATGATGCGGGCGCGAGGATCGTAGTTCTTATAGATGCGGTGGCCAAAGCCCATCAGGCGCTTTTCGCCGGATTTTACGCGCTTGATATAAGCGGGGACATTGGCGATGGAGCCGATATCCATGAGCATGCGCAGAACTTCTTCATTGGCGCCGCCGTGCAGCGGGCCATAGAGAGCCGCCGTGGCGGCCGCAGTGGCCGAGTAAGGATCGACGTGCGAGCTGCCCACGCAACGCATGGCGTTGGCGGAACAATTCTGCTCGTGGTCGGCATGCAGGATGAAGAGAATGTCCAGAGCGCGCTCGAGCGTGGGATTGGGCCGGTATTTCAATTCCGTGGTCTTGAAAAGCATGTTGAGGAAATTACCCGGGTAGCTCAGCTCGTTATCCGGATAGGAATACGGCATGCCCAGGCTGTGGCGATAGGCGAAGGCGGCCAGGGTGGGCATCTTGCCGATCAGCCGATAGGTCTGCTTGCGGCGAGACTCGGCGTCGAAAATATTTTTCGCGTCGGGATAGAACGTGGAGAGCGCGGCGATGGTGGAGATCAGCATGCCCATGGGATGGGCATCGTAGTGAAAGCCGTCGAGAAACTTCTTGATGCTCTCGTGAATGAAGGTGTGGTGGGTGACGTGGTAACTCCAGTCCTCCAACTGCTTGCGCGTGGGCAGTTCGCCAAAGACGATGAGATAGGCGGTCTCGAGATACGTGCTGCGTTCCGCCAGCTCCTCGATGGGATAGCCGCGATAGCGCAAAATTCCAGCGTCGCCGTCGATGAAGGTGACCTTGCTCTTGCACAGCGCGGTGTTATTGAACGCGGGATCGTAGCTCATCATGCCGAAATCGGGCTGTTCCAATTTGATCTGGCGAAGATCGAGAGCGCGGATCGTGTCGCTGGTAATGGGCAATTCGTAGGTCTTGCCGCTACGATTGTCGGTGACGGTGAGGGAGTCCCGGGTCATGCGATTGGCCTCGCGAAGTGTCGATTGAGCCGCTGGTTCGACTGGATTCATTGTCCTTGCCTTAGTTTAAGCCTTCAGGGCAGCGCGTCAATGTACACCAAGTTGAGGCGCTGAGGAATAGGCTCTTGCGGCGCGGCAATTTAACGTCTTCTTAACCCGCCATGAGGACGCTCGGCCAGAAGGTCTACGTAGAGTGACCTGGATGACAAAATTCGGATTTTGCTTCGGCGCTGGGGCTTAGCGCTGAGGTTTAGCGGCGGTCGGCAGCGGCGTGGCGCACGTCGTGCCCTTCCACCATGTAGATCACGTCTTCGGCAATGTTGGTGGCATGATCGGCAACGCGCTCCAGATTCTTGGCCACCAGGATCAGCTCGAAGGCCTGAAACACGACGGCTGAATCGCCCATCATATAGCTCAATAGCTCGCGAAAGATCTGGTCGCGCAGATTATCGACCACATCGTCGCGCACCAGAACGGAGCGGGCCAGAGCGAGGTCGCGGCGCACCACGGCGTTCAAGCTGTCGCGGACCATGCCTTCGGCCAGTTCGCTCATGCGCGGCAGGTCCACGTAAGGCTTGACGCGCGGATGGCGCAGGATGCGCTGCGAGGATTGCGCGATGTTGACGGCCTGGTCGCCGATGCGTTCCAGATCGTTGTTGATGCGCGAAATGGCCAGCACGAAGCGCAGATCGGCGGCCATGAGCTGATGCAGGGCCAGCAACTGGGTGACGCGGTCGTCAATCTCCATTTGCAATTCGTTGATGGCCGGCTCTTCCTCGAGGACCGTTTCGGCCAAAGAGGCGTCGACATCCAGCACGGAGTGGATGGCCTGGTGAACGGCGCGTTCCGCCAGGCTGCCCATCCAGAGAAGCCTCTCCTTCAAACCATTGAGCTCAATTTCAAAATGTCGTTCCATCGTGTGCGCCTCTTAGGAGCGTGCTGGTTCCGCCTCGTAAGCCATTCTCATCCGAAACGGCCGGTGATGTAAGCCTCGGTACGGGCATCGGAAGGGGTGGTAAAGAGCTGAGGCGTGGGACTGAATTCGATCAAGTCGCCATTGAGCAGGAAGGCGGTGGAATCGCTGACGCGCGCGGCCTGCTGCATATTGTGGGTGACAATGACCAGAGTACAGTTCTGCTTCAGGTGAAAAAGCAGCTCCTCGATTTTGGCGGTGTTCACCGGATCGAGCGCCGAGCAGGGCTCGTCCAAAAGCAGAACCTCGGGATCCACGGCGAGAGCCCGCGCGATGCATAGCCTCTGCTGCTGTCCGCCGGAGAGCGCGTAAGCCGATTTGTGCAACTGGTCCTTGACTTCCTCCCAGAGCGCCGCGCGGCGCAAGCTCTGTTCCACGGCCTCGGAGAGGCGGCCGCGCTGGCCGGCCGGCATGCCATTGATGTGAATTCCATACGCAATATTTTCGTAAATAGACTTCGGGAAAGGGTTCGGCCGTTGAAAGACCATGCCGATGCGGCGGCGCAAATGGGTAACGTCCTGGGCAAAGATATCCCCGCCATCCAGCAGGATTTCGCCCTCGATGCGGGTGCCGCGCACCGTTTCGTGCATGCGGTTGAAGGTGCGAATGAGCGTAGACTTGCCGCAACCGGAAGGGCCGATAAGCGCGGTTACGCGGTTCGCGGAGACATGCAGATTAATGCCGTGAAGAGCATGCACCTTGCCGTAATAAAAATTAAGATTGCGGATCTGCATCCGCAAGGGAGCCTCTACGGCAGTCTGAGAGCTGCTCGGCACAGGCGGTTTTATAACAGTGTCCATGTTTCCCGTCACCGAACCCCCTGGGGAGTCCGACTTACTGAAAGCAGGTTTTACCGAAAGCTGCGCCATAGCTATGACCTCTGCGGAGAAGCTCCCCGCGACAGCACGGTCCGAACCACGATATTGGTAAGGAGCACCAGACCGAGCAGAACCAGTCCTGCCGCCCAGGCCTGCTGGTGCCAATCTTCATACGGCCCCACGGCATAAGTAAAGATCATAACCGGCAAGGAGGCAATCGGCTGAGACCAGCCGGGACTCCAGAAGCGGTTACCAAAAGCCGTGAACAGCAGCGGCGCGGTTTCGCCGGCCACACGCGCCAGCGCCAGGAGAGCGGCGGTAAGAATGCCTCGGGACGCCGCGGGAAGCACGACGCTGGTGATGGTTCGCCATTTACTGGCGCCTAAAGCCATGGCGCCTTCGCGCATGGAGCGAGGAACGGCGTGCAGGAACTCCTCCGTGCTACGCAGCACGATGGGGATCATCATCACGCCGAGAGCAAAGCCTCCCGCCAGCGTCGAAAAATGATGAACAGGCATGACTACTAAGGCATAGGCGAAGATGCCGATGACGATGGAGGGCACGCCATTGAGCAAGTCCGCTGTGTAGCGCACCACGAAAGGCACCACTCGTCCGCCGAATTCAGCCAGGTAAATCCCGCCAATAACGCCGATGGGAACGCCAAGCAAAGCTGCCAGGAGCAGGAGCTTGCCCGAACCGACAATGGCATTGGCCATGCCGCCGCCGGGCTCGCCCACAGGCGTGGGCAGCTTGGTGAAGAAATTCCAGTTAACGTCTCGCCCGCCGTGATAGACCAGGTAGCCCAGAATAAAAAAGAGCACCGCGACGGCAATCAGCGCGCACAGCCCCGTCAGGCTGAGCATCAGCACGTTCACGAACTTTCGCCAAGCCAGCTTCATCCTTGCGCCACCCCGCTTCCACGGCTCGCCGTAACCACGATCAGGAGCCGGGCCAAGCCATTGAGGATAATGGTAAGAACAAAGAGTACCAATCCCAACTCGATCAGCGCGCTCAAATAGAGATTACCGGTGGCCTCGCTGAACTCATTGGCCAGGACGGCGGCAATCGAGTAGCCCGGCGAAAAAAGCGACGCCGAGATGGTCGGATTATTGCCAATGACCATGGTGACCGCCATTGTTTCGCCCAGGGCGCGGGCCAGCGCCAGGAAAACTGAACCCATGATGCCCGTGCGCGCGTAGGGAACGACGGCCTTCCAGGTGGCTTCCCAGCGAGTGGCGCCCAGCGCCAGGGCCGCTTCGCGCTGATCCCCCGGAACAGCCAGCAACACCTCGCGGGAAACGGAAATGATGAACGGCACGATCATGACTGCCAAGACGAGCCCAGCCGTGAGGAGCCCAATGCCGTATGCCGGTCCTTGGAAGAGGGGAATGAACCCCAGACTGCGTTTCAAGGCCGGTTGTATCTCCGTGCGCATGATCGGCACAAGAATAAAGACGCCCAGCAGTCCGTAGATGACGCTGGGCACGGCGGCCAGCAGATCGATCAAAAACGTGAAATTGTCCGACAGGCGCCTAGGCGCGAGTTCCGCCAGAAAAATAGCCGCGCCCAAGCCCAGGGGAACGGCGATCAATAAGCCGAGCGCCGAGGTAACCAGCGTGCCGTAAACAAAGGTTAGCGCGCCGAAGTGGCCGGCGACGGGGTCCCATGTCGTGTTCCACAGAAAGCTCAGTCCGAACGCATGCCTGGCCTGAGCGGAATTGGTCCACAACTGATAGACGAGCAGCCCTGTGATCAAGACCACGCTGAGCGCAAACACAAGGGAGATGAGCCGGGCGATCTCGTCGCCGCTGCGCAGCCGGCGAAGGAGAGCACGCGGGCCCCAGGAGAGCCCCGCGGCATCGACAGTTGTGGGAGCGGTGGCCATTTACCGCACTACTGAATCATCGCGATGGCCTTTTGTTCCTTGGCCACGACTTCCTTAGGCAGCTGTGCATACGCCAGCGGCTCACAGAACTTCTGCCCGGACGTTATCGCCCATGCTATGAAGTCCTTGATGGCGGTCCTTTTCGCCGCGTCCTGAATTTGCGCGGGAATCAACAGCCACGTGAAGCTCGAGATGGGATAGGCCGTTTTTCCGGGAGCATTGGTAATGGAGACGCGGAAATCATCAGGCATGGATTTGGCGGCCCCAGCCGCGGCGGCGGAAACGCCGTCCAAACTTGGCTTAATGAATTCACCGGCCGGATTTTTGACCCACCCATAGGGAATGTTATTCTGCACGGCGTAGATCAATTCGATATAACCGATCGAGTTGGGAGTTTGTTTGACCAAACCGGCGACACCTTCATTGCCCTTTCCGCCTAGTCCCACCGGCCAATTCACAGACGTGTTCCTGCCAACCTTCTTCTCCCATTCACTGCTAACCTTGGAGAGATAGTCCGTCCAGATGTACGTGGTGCCGCTGCCATCAGAACGGTGAATGACTACAATGTCTTCGGCAGGGAGCTTCACGCCCGGATTGGGGCCGGCAATGGCGGGATCGTTCCACTTCGTTATCTTGCCCAGGTAGATCCCAGCCAGCGCCTCGGGGGTAAACTTCAGTTCCGCCGTAACGCCGGGGATATTGTAGCTCGGCACGTCTGCGCCGAGCACCGTCGGGAAGTGCAGGATCTTGAAGCCGGCCTGCTTCAGTTGATCATCGGTCATGGGACCATCGGAAGCCCCGAAATCGACGGTCTTGTCGGTGAGTTGGCGGATTCCGCCGCCCGAACCGATGGATTGATAGTTGATCTGCGCGTTGGGATGGAGCTTGTGGTACTCGTCAAACCATTTAGAATAAATGGGGTAGGGGAAGGTCGCCCCCGCCGCATTGATATTCTGTGCTCGCAGTGGCATTGCGGCTAGCACTGCCAGGAGCGCGAAAACAAGAGCTCTGCGTATACTCATATTTCTTCCTTTCAACGATACTGTTGTCGCTCACTCCATGTTACAGACCTGTTACAGCTTTCTTACTGTTGTGTGAAATTGGGCCTTTGCGGAACCCTCTGGAAACTACACAAGGGCGGTCAATCCTCGTTCAATCGGCCGTGAATATTGCGTAAAGCTCGGCCAGCCGGCGTGAACTGCCGCCCCGTGTTGCTTACCATCTACGGCAATGTGTAGCGAAGGTCGATCCACGCCATGAAAGCGTGTGCATCCTTCGGCGAGCCTGCAGCCACCACCCAGGGACTACGCGACAGGTAAGAGAATTGGGTAATGAGCGAGAGCGCGCCGTAATTGGGATTTCTCCAGAATGTGGGGATGAAGCCAATCGTGGGTTCGTCAATGCTTCGGTTATCGGTGTTCGAAGAACCCGGGCCGCCGTAGCCGCAGGCCGTGGGGGCTGCCGTGGTGCCGCAGCCGCTTACCGCCGAGGCCGGCGTGAAGTCCCTTCCGACGTACACATACCCGTAGTAACCGTAGACCATGAACTTGGGCGTGGCTTGGTATTCAAGGCCCAGGATTCCCGAGTCGGACCGGACCGGCGAGAGACCCAGCGTGCTCGTCGCAGTGTTCGCCGGCGTTACGATGAAATCCGGAACGTTGCTGTTCCCGATTTCCCGGCCGCCGCCGCTGCTGAAGAAGGCGCTTTCGTAAATCTTGAAGTTCTTGAAGATTTCGTAGTTGCTGTTGAAGGAGCCGGCGGCGCCGTGGATGGTGGTGGTGCCGAGATTCGTATTTGTGGTTGTAAACGTGTCGATCTTGAACGTGCGGAAAAGGCCATAAGCTTCGAAGTGAAGCGCATGGCCGGTAGGATGGGGATCAAAGGCGACTTTGGCAATCAAGTCGGGAGCGACATCTGGAGTGGCCAGGGTGTTCACGCCGTTTGCGGGGCTTGCGGCAATTGCTGTGCTGTTCAAGCTGGTGCCAGTATTGACCTGGGTGGTGTTGAAAGTAAGCGGAAACGCTGGAAAAGTGACGCCACTGCCGGTGTATTGCTGGGGATTCTCGATGGCGACGGCGAAAGCCGTGGTTTTGGAGGGATGGAATGTGATGCGGAACTGCGGGGTCCGCTCCCATTGCAAGCCCGCTTGGTAGTTCGTGTCCATGTCTTGTGTATTGAAGACGTCTGCAGGCATTACCGCTATACCCGTTCGGCTTGGGGTGAGCATGCTCCAGTCCTGTCCGCCAAGAACTTCGATCTTGCCCCTGCGGTAATCGAAGAAGTAGACGCGCATCCGCAGCGTGTCGGAGTTGCTGGTGACGTTGAGGTTGTCGTTTGTGAAGCCCAAAAAGTCAGCCTCGAGGTAGCCAAGGGCAGCTCCGCCGGCTACGGTGGAGTCGACTCTCAGCGTGACCCGGGAGTTCTGCAGGCTGAAGTGATCTTCCGTAAGCGCGGCCAGCGGCAGGCTGTTGTTATAAGGAACGCCGTTAAACGAAGTCCCGATGCCGCTGCCGATATCTTTGCTGCGGAAGAAGTTGGTCAAATCTACGAACCCGCCGGGCGTGAACTTGGCGCTTCCGATGCTAAAGGAGAGCGGCGAGGGAGCGGCTTCGGCCCCTGAATTTTGAGGATCGGTCGGCAGGGGACGAGCGACATTGGCGGCCGATTTTGAGGACGACTTCTTCGATTTAGATGTGGATGATGCGGGCAGGCTCGCGGATGCCGTCCCGGAGGCGCTGGCAGAAGAAGCAGGCGCGCTCGAAGCAGAACTGCTGGAATCCGCTGCCGGCGACGGCGCTTCCGGTAGCTCGGTATCGTTCGTCGCGGCTTCGGCTGAAGCGTCCGGCTTTGCAGCGGCCTCTGCAGTGCTGTTGGAAACGGCGTCGGAGGCTTTGGCGTCTCCGGAACCGCCCGTTCGTGAATCGTTTGTTCCTGCCAGTGCCGGCGAAATAGCCAGGGCAACGGCGAGCATACACCCCAAGAATAATCGCATTCGTTCCTCCGTCAGAATTTGAGCGCTAGGTCGGCCGGGAAGATAACAGGAAACACTCCGATTGCGCAGAACGCCCGGACATGCGCAAATTAACCCCGCGCAAGGCTATGCGGCGGAAGTAACCTGTTTGTAACAATCATGTTAATTCTAGGTTACAGCGATTCCTGTACTCGGGAATTAGCAACTCAAGATTTGCGAACGTTTGGCAGCTCGCAGGTATCGAATCAATAGGGGGAAATGTGAGGTGATTTATGAGCGGGAAGATGATGATGATACGTCGGTTCGGCCTGCTCTTGGGCATCGTTCTTCTTGGGCCTTTCGCGCTTTTCGCTGTCCCCCAGCTACACCCTGCCGAAGCATCAAGAACCCTGGCCGGCTGCGGTCAGGGCTCTTCGGTCGCTTCTCCCGATCGTCAACATGCCGCCTATATTTCCTGCCTCGGAGCCGGACAAGGCGTGCGGGAGATAACCCTTACCGTCCTGGACGCGGCTGGCCGGCAGATCTCCACCCTGTCCGCGCGGGCGAAGCAGACTTGCGCCCCCGGGATGCCAAGTTGGCTGGACAATAGTCGTGTTGGCGTCGTTTGCCGCACTGATCCGGAGGTTAGCACCTATCTCGTCTTCAATATCCAGGCGGGCAGCGAAGCGGCTTACCCCGGTTACTCGTTTGATTGGTCTCCCGACGGCAAGACCCTGGCCGACGTGAAACTGGATGCAATGTTCGGAACGCCGGCGGGCCAGAACTCTTGCCTGTTGCTGAACGGGCAGGCGATCTATCCCGCGCGTTGCGATCATACCAAGGAAACCTACAGCCACATCCACACGTTCCTATCGCCTCCGGTCTGGTCGCCCGACAGTAGCAAAGTCGCCTTTGTCGAGAAGATCTTCGATTGGGAATACGAGGATCCGTTCATACGTTATTTCGATGGAGAAGCCAGTAACGTGCGGTATTACCTCGTGATCGCCTCAGAGAATGGCGCCGCCGGCTATCGCCTCGACCCTGCTGCCGCCGAGCAAGTCCCCGCCTGGCAAACAAACTCGCGACTCATGATCGGAAGCCAAGCGCTGGATCTCGAGTCGCAGCCGCCCGTTCCGATTCCGTGAGAGTTGCCGGCCGCTCTTTGGGCCGAACGGTGAATTTGCGGACGAGCCGACTGCATCTTGCTTGCAGGAAAAAAAGAAGGCTGGCGCCAGGGGAGCGCCAGCCCGTGGGGTGCTTGGTTTTGAGGGTAAGGGCTCTGCGGGACTTGGGCAGAGCCGTATGTCACTGCGCGGTGATACTAATTACTGAGCGTCACAAGAGCATCACGCCGCTATGAATTCTCGGTAACAGTAGTACCGGACGCCTCGAACGCCGTGCCCCGCCCGTGCCGCACATCCAGTCCGCGAACCCAGAAAATAATGTCTTCAGCGATGTTGGTGGCGTGGTCGGCCAGGCGCTCGAGATAGCGGCTGGCCAGCACCAGTTGCAGGCTGGCAGCCACGTCCCCCGGGCATTGGCGCATGCCGGCCAGCAGGCGCTCGAAGATTTCGTCGCGGTAGCGGTCCACCAGGTCGTCGCTCTCCAACACCTCACTGGCCAACACTACGTTTTTGAAGATTAAAGCCCCCAGGCCTTTCTTGATCATGGCCCTCACCGCCGCCACCATCGGTTCCAGTTCGGGCGGCGCGGCGATGGGGTGCATCTCGGCCAGGGAGATAATCCGTTCCGCGAGATTCACGGCCAGATCGCCCATGCGTTCCAGATCGTTGGTGATTTTCAGGGTGGCCACCACCTGGCGAATCTTTTCCGACGACAAGCTTCCGCTGCGGAGCATGCGCACGGCGTGCTCGTCGATGACCATCTCCATTTCGTTGACGCGCGGCTCCAGAAGAAAGATTTCACTGGGCGCCTGCCGGGATTCAGGGGAACCCGCCAGGAGAAGAGCGCTCAAAGCGCGATCGACGGCCAGTTCCACGGTTCGAGCCATGGACACCAGGTAATTGGTGAGAATATCCAGATGAACCGTCTGCACGCTTGCTGCGGGTGTCGCCATCCTGCCTCCTGCGCGCGGGAATGCGCGGCTGCACCAATCTTGGGCAACCTGCATTACACCCACGTTAACAAGAGGATATGATTTCGGCGAATGGTCACTTAAGCGGCAATAGGTATGCTGAAATGGAAGCGCGAACCCTCTCCCACCGCGCTCTCCACCCATAGGTGCCCGCCGTGCGCTTCCATGATATGGCGGGCGATGGAAAGCCCCAGTCCGGTGCCGCCCGCCTCGCGGGAGCGCGCGGCGTCGACCCGGTAGAAGCGTTCGAAGATGCGCTCCTGCTCCACCTGCGGAATCCCGATGCCGGTATCGGCCACCGTGACTACCACGCGGCTGTCGGTGGATAGCGCGGACACTTCGATCTTCCCGCCCGCAGGCGTGTACTGCAGCGCGTTGTCGAGCAGGTTCTGCAAGACCTCCTGAAGGCTATTGGCATCGCCGCGAACCGGCGGCAATTCCGCCGGGAGCTGCACCGCCAGCGAGAGCTGCTTCGGCACGGCCTTCAATTGCGCGGTCTCCATGCAGGAGTCGATCAATTGAGCCACGGAGACCGGGCGAAACTCGAGTTTCAGCTGTCCCGCCTCGATGCGGGAAAGCTTCAGCAGATCTTCGGTCAGGCGGGCCAGGCGCATGGCGTGCTCGCGAATGATCTCCACGAAGCGGCGCCGATTGATGGGATCTTCCAGGGCGCCGCCCAAAAGCGTTTCCGCGAATCCCTGGATCGCGGTGAGCGGGGTGCGGAATTCGTGGGACACGTTGGCCACAAAGTCCTGCCGCACGCGCTCCAGGCGGCGCAGTTCCGTGATCTCGTGCAATACGAGAACGGCGCCCTTGTGGCTCGCGGCTTGCACCGGCGCGGCGGTGACGGCAAAGCTGCGGGGCCTCACCGTGCCCACCACGATCTCGCTGGTCACCTGGGCCTGCCCGCCCAGGGCCATCTTCATGGCCGCCAGCAGGTCCGATTGGCGGGCGACTTCGAGCAAGGCCCGGCCTTCGATCTCGCCGGCGTCCTGCAAGCCGAGAATCCGGGAAAAGGCCCGGTTGGAGAAGAGAATGCGCTCGCCCTCGCTAATCACGGCCACGCCTTCGATCATGCTTCCGAGAATGGCCGCGGAGCGGTTGCGTTCGTCGGTCAAGACGCCGATGCCGGCGTTCAACCGCGCGGCGCTCTCATTCAGCGCGCGCGCCAGCCCCTCGAGTTCATCGCCGCCCGGCTGGGTAACCAGCGGGCGAAAATCGAGCGCGGCCATGCGGCCCGCGAATTTCCCTAACGCGCCGATTCGCCGGGAAAGATTATGGGCATCGATGAGGGAGATGAAGATGGCCGAGGCTAGTAAGACTAGAAATGCCGTCCACACGGGACGGCGCGTGGCCGCGAATTGCTGATCCACGGCGGGCAGCGGCAGAGCCAGGCGGAGGACGAATGAATCATTGCTGTCTTTATCGGGGCTGCTCGCTTTAGCGGCGGCGCCATCTTTGCTGGTTCTGCTGGCCTTGCCGCCGGTTTTGCCGCCAAGCGAAGCTCCGCGAGCGTCAGGATAGGAGACCGCATAGTAAAGGAAATCGCGATGCAGCGCGTCATTGCGACGCATCGAGCGGCCCTCGCCTTTGGCAAACGCGTCCTGGATTTCGGGGTCTTGGGCATTCGCCGGCTCCTGACCCTGTCCGGACGTTGATTCTTCCAATACCCGCCCGTCCCTGCTAAGAACGGCCGCTTGCACGCCGGCCGCCTGCATCTCTCCCAGCCAGCGATGGAGCGCCGCGGCATCGGTAGAATCGGGGCTCAAATCGGGGCGGTCGGGGCGCGCCACGCGGCCAATGGCGGCGAGCTGCTGGAAGCCCGCGTCGCGAGCCTGGTCCCGGACGACGCGCCACGAGTACAAATCCCCCGCGGCCACAACGACAAGAACCAGGGCCAGAATGGCAAGGTTGGATCGCCAGAACAAATTCAAAGGCAGGTAACTCCTGTACGGAACGCCAGACTAATGCCAGCCGAACGCCACTTTAACGCAACTCTAACTCGGCCGATTGGCCGCCGACTCGAACAGATAACCGGCGCCGCGCACCGTCTTCAAATGCATCGGATTCTCGGGGTCCATCTCGATCTTTTCGCGCAAGCGGCGGATGTACACGTCCACGCTCCGCGGAGTGACAAAGCGATCGGTGCCCCACACGGCGTCCAGCAATTGATCGCGCGTAAACACGCGATTGGGCCGGGCCGCCAGATAGTAGATCAGGCGAAATTCCAGCGTGCTGAGCGTGAGCGGCTTGCCCGAGCGCATCACGCGGTACGACGAAGGATCGATCAGCAGCCGGCCCACTTCGATGGCGCGCTCCACGTCGCCGACGGGTTCGGTGCGGCGCAGCAGGGCTTTGACGCGGGCCACCAGTTCGCGCGGGCTGAAGGGCTTGGTGACGTAATCGTCCGCGCCCATCTCCAGGCCGACCACGCGGTCGGCCTCTTCTCCGCGGGCGGTGAGCATCAAGATCGGCAGGCGATTGAGCCCGGCGTCGCGGCGGATCTCCTTGCAGACCTCCAGCCCCGGTAATTTGGGCAGCATCAAATCGAGAATCAAAAGATCGGGCATGCTCTTCCGCAGCAGAGATAATCCGGCCGAGCCATCGCCTACTCCAGTGACCTCGAATCCTTCATTGGCCAGGTTGTAACGCACCAACTCCACGATGTCCCGGTCGTCTTCGATGATGAGGATGCGCTTCAAATTTTCCGCCTCCGTATGGGAGTCCTGGTTCAGCAATTCTACACACTAAATCGGGCGAGACTAAACGCCGGCCCGCCGCCTGTGACTGGACGCACACGCCGAGCGCGTGGCGAAGCATATTGAAGACTTGTTACAAACTCGTGAACGCGAGGCTTTCATGCCTCGGAACGCGCCCGGCCGGGCGGCCCGGTCCTGCTCACAAATGCGTTGACTCCCGCCATTGACAGGGACAGTATGTGCGCAGCATAGGGCCCCCATTACCGGGCTGCCGCTCCCTCTTTGCGATAAATCGCCTCTGACGGCGAGGCGAAGCTTGGGTCGCATCGGCCGCCGGAGACGTAACCATGTCCGATATTTTCGCCGCACAGCATCGCCTCGGCGCTGGCGAGAATGGGCCGAGTGTTGCCTTCACCGCCTCTGGCTTGGGCTCCAATCGTTGGGTGCAGCTTCTATTTGGAGTCATATGCATGGCCATGGTGGCCAATCTGCAGTACGGGTGGACGATCTTTGTCAATCCCATCGACGCCCGCTACCACTGGGGCAAGGCCGCCATTCAGGTGGCCTTTACCATCTTTATCCTGCTGGAAACCTGGCTGGTGCCCTTCGAGGCCTACCTGGCCGACCGCTTCGGTCCCCGGCCCTTGGTTATGGTGGGCGCAGTTCTGATCGCCTTGTGCTGGATCGTCTATTCGCGGGCCGCCACGCTGGGGGTGCTTTACGTGGGAGCGGGGATCGGCGGCATCGGCACCGGCCTGGTGTACGGCACGTGCATCGGCAATGCCGTGAAATGGTTCCAGAAGCGCCGAGGGCTGGCCGCGGGCCTCACCGCCGCGGGATTCGGCGCGGGCGCGGCGCTCACCATCGTGCCGCTGACGCGATCGCTGAATTCCAGCGGCTATCAGGCCACGCTGTTCAAGTTTGCGCTGATTCAAGGAGCCGTTGTCTTCGTCGCGGCGCTCGCGCTCAAGAAGCCGCCCAAGGGCTTGGTCCTGCGCCAGCCCAATCCGCGCCTGGTGCAAACCCAGGAAGATTCGACTCCGGCGCAAACGCTGCAGAGCGGCCTGTTTTGGATCATGTACGCAGCCTTCGTGCTGGTAGCGGCCAGCGGCTTGATGGTCACCGCGCAACTGGCGCCCATCGCCGCCAGCTTCAACATCGGCAAAGTTCCCGTGACGCTGCTCTATTTCACCATCCCGGCGCTGACTTTTGCGCTCTCGCTGAACAATCTGATGAATGGCATCGGCCGGCCACTCTTCGGCTGGATGTCGGACATCATCGGCCGGGAGTCCATGCTCTTCTTCACTTTTCTGGCCGAAGGGTTCGCGGTTCTGGCGCTGGCGAGATACGGAAATAACCCGGTGAACTTCGTCATCCTGGCGGCGCTGACGTTTTTGGTCTGGGGCGATATCTACAGCATTTTTCCGGCGCTCACCTCCGATCAATTTGGCAGAAAGTACGCCACCACGAACTACGCGCTCTTATACACCGCCAAAGGCTGCGCGGCGCTCTTCGTACCGCTGGGCAGCTTTATCGCGGCGCAAACGGGAAGCTGGTTCGGCACCCTTCTGGTGGCCGCCTTAGCTGACGTCGTGGCGGCGTTCCTGATGATTGGGCTGGTCCGTCCTTGGCGCCTGCGCGAAGTGCGCCGGCAGCAAGCGGCCCAGCTCTCGCCCGCGGACTGATGTTTGACTGAAAGTAAGCCTGAACCCTTAGGGAATATCAACGCATCGTAGTGGGCTAAAAGCGTGTTGGCGAGCGCCGAAGGGGATTACACTTTCGCGATGGCTGACGATTACATTGCGTTCTGCGAAAGGTGCCTTTGGAAACCATGGAAGGCGCAGGGGCACCTTGAAGCGCCGCGGCCGTTCAATCGCTATGCCATGCCAGAGCCTTATCTCTACTTTCATGCCGGGAAAAAGCCGCTCGTTGCGTTTACAACTAACCCAGGCGCAACCATGTGTCACCAGCGTCGTGCCGCAGTGAAAGCTGGAAACGGCCCGGTCAGAGAAGCGGACAGATACGACGACGCGGCTTGGAAACTTGGCTGCTTCTACTGGAGAAAACTCGCTGGACGGGCAGCTGGGCGTCGCATCGACAGCCTGCTCAAACTCTCTTATAGATTACACTGCGACGGAGTGCTCCAGGTCGAATTGTTTCCGTTCCATAGTCAGTCGCTGCCGAAAAAGACAAAGAACGTGCTGCTCCACGAGATCCGGACAGATAGAGAAGGGCTGCTCGGGCGCTACGTCGAGCACTTGAGGAAATTTCTGCAGGGACGACCAGTCATCGTTCTCCAGGCCTCAAACGGGCCGGAAACAGCGAAATCCGATCCGTGGCTGACGTGGATAGCGGAGCTTGCTGGGCTCGATCTGGATGCCACTAAACTCGTTGCCCTGGTCAAGAGGGATTCAAAGACGACAGCCGCCGCCTGGGTGTCCAAGAGCGCGGTTCGTAGAAAGGCTCTCGTGCTCAGGATGGGTATGAACGACTTGCCCGGCGATGAAGGCCTTACCCGCCTCACGCAGGCTGTCCGAAAATTATGGAATTACGATAGTGGGTCGTTCCAGATTTGAGCCACCGTCGCCCGCCGGCTCAGCAGCACAGGATTAGCGCACTACGCAGCGCATGGGCGCAGGAGACGAAAGGCCGCTCGGAAAACCGAGCGGCCTTTCGTTTCAATCGGCGATGGCGCCGAAGCTATTCTTTATCGAGTTCCATGCGGAAGGGGATGACTCCCGGAATCAGCCATTTCTCCCACATCTGATCGATCTTGCTCTGGAAGTAGTCGAAATCCTCGTCGATGAAGTGGGCAAAGCGGCCTTGCTTCAGCAGGTAATCGCGCACGGGAAGCCGCTTGTAGCGCCCTTCGGCGATCTCCTTGGTCTTGCCGTAGAGCCGCAGCACGCCATTTTCCACTTCGTAGAGCGGCCAAACGCCCGTGGTAACCGCGAGCTCGCCCAGCTCATGCGAGAGCATGGGATCGTAGTCCCAACCCTTGGGGCAGGGATCGAGAGAGTGGATGAACGTGGGGCCGCCGATGGAAAGCGCTTTTCGCACGCAGTTCATGGCTTGTAAGCCGTAGGACATATCCACCGTGGCGACGTATTTGCACTCCGGATGCCCGGCCGCGAGCATGCCGGCCATGTTTTTCTTCCAGCGATGATGCAGGATGCGCTTCACCTTGCCGGGCGGGCTGAACGTAGTGTTCGCGCCGTAAGGCGTGCTGCCGGAGAGCTGGATATCCGTGTTGGCATAGGTTTCGTTGTCGTACATCAGGATCAGCAGGTTGTAATCGGGATGCGTGAGCGTGGCCGAGATAGCCGAGAGGCCCATATCCGCGCCGCCGCCATCGCCGCAAAAGGCGATGACGTTGATGGGCTCTTTCTTCATCTTGCCTTTGCGCATCAGCGCCTTCAGGCCCGCCGCGGTGCCCAGCGCCGCCGAGCCGGAGCTGCCCAGCTGCGTATGCATCCAGGGGATCACCCAGGAGGTGCAGTAATACGTGGTGTTGGCCACGTACATACAGCCGGTGCTGCCCAGGACGATGGTGCGAGGGCCGGCGGCCTTGGCCATCATCTTCATCACCAAGGCCGATTCGCAGCCCTGGCAGGTGCGATGGCCGGAGGTGAAGAACTCCTCCAGCGGAATTTTCTTTTGCCCTTTGAAGGGCTCGAGCTTGGGAAGCGGATAATCGATCGTGGCCATCGTTGTAGCCTCCTCGCCGAAATCTTATTCGCGAACTCCGATCCATTGCGTGAGCGGCTGCGTCTTGCCCGCCGCGGCCTCGAAAACAACGTCAGACATCTTCTCCACATCGGGAACCGTCACTTCCCTTCCGCCCAGGCCGCAGATGAAGCCGATGAGCGGCGGGCGCTTGGCCGCGGGATAGAGCGCGGTCCGAACTTCCGTGGCCAGCACGCCGCCGGCGTAGGGCGAACCCGAAGGAAAAGTCGCGATCGATTACGCCCACGGCCTTGAAACGCGATAGGCTTTGCGCCAGCTCTTCGGCCGCGGAACGGCCGGAACCAGCGAATGCGCACCAAGCCGACCTTCTTGCCTTCCTGCCGCATTTTGCGGATGGCCACCTTCACGGGTGTGGAGAGCGTGCCCATGCCCACCAGCACCACGTCCGCGTCCTCGGTCATGTACTCCTCGAAAAACGGATTGCCATAGCCGCGCCCGATGATGCGCTCGTAATCTTTGTATGCCTCGCGAATCACGCCCATGGAACGGTCGCATGGCGGCAGCGGTCTGGCGGCGAATCTCCATCAGCCAGTCTTCGTTGGCCTGCGGCGCCACGGAAATAGGATTGTCCGGATGCAGCAGCAGATCGCCGCGGTCATAGCGCGGAAGGAAGGCGTCCACTTTTTCCTGCGGAGGAATCTTCACCAGCGCCTGCGAGTGCGTCAGGAACGCGCCATCGCAACTGATGGCGCAGGGCAGGAAGATGCGCCGGTCCTCGGCCACGCGGTAGGCGATCAGCGCCGTGTCCAGAGCTTCCTGCGCGCTATCCACCCACACCAGTTGCCAGCCCAGATCGCGCACCGCCAGCGCGTCGTTGTGCTCCACGCCGAAGGCTCCGGGATCGTCCAGCGCTCGATTGCCGACCATGACCACCATGGGTACGCGCAGCGCGGGCGTCACCGTGAGGCACTCGAATGCGTACATCCAGCCCACGCCGCTGCTGCCGCAGAACACGCGGGCGCCCACGGTGGAGGCGTGCTTCACGATCTCGAACTGCGAGTGCTCCCCTTCCGCCACGATGTATTCGCAATCCATCTCTCCGTTGGAGATGAGCTGGGCGATGTACTGGATCACCGTGTCGTAGGGGCGGATCGGATAGCCGGTGATCACGTCCACGTCGGCCAGCTTGCAAGCCACGGCAATGGCTTCGCTGCCGGTGATCAGCGCTGTTTTCTCTGTTCCCTTGGTTGCTTCCGCTACGGCTGTGGGCGTCATGGCCATTCCTCCTGACGAGCGTCAGTCTCCCTCGGCGGCTGCCAGCGCCTCGGGGACCTGCTCCTCGTATTGACCGCGATATCGGAAACCGTGCGAGCGCGCCGGCTGGCTTTCGATCTTTTCCTTCAGCCAGGTGCCATAGCCGTCTTTATCCTTGCGCCATGCGTCCCACTGGCTGGCGTTGTCGCTGAAGGCTACTTCGTTGACCATGGTCACGCAGGCCGGCACCGGGCAAACCGCTTCGCAGACCCCGCAGCCGCAGCAGGCGTCCATGTTCGCGTCGTAGAGGCCTTCCGGCGTGACGTCGAAACAGGAGTCCGGACACTGCAGCCAGCAGAGCGTGCACTTGATGCAGGTGTCGAAATTCAGCACCGGCCGCATGGTGCGCGTCGAGAATTTCTTGAAGGTGGTGTTGCGCTCGGGCTGAAATCCGCCAGTCGCCCCGGTGATGGGGTCCTTCATTTCGTGGCCGGGAGCGATGCTGGGAATCGTGATGCCGTCGCGCATCTCGGTCCATTTGAGCAACTCGAATTCGTAAGGCTTCTCGGGATTGCCCTGCTCCGGCGTGACCGTCACGCTCGTCAGCCGCTCATAGGAACGCTGCGCGGACGTGGCCTTGAGCGCACCTTCGCCATCCTCGAGGATCATCTCCTTGAGGGAGTCGATGGAGAAAAGCTCCGGCAGCACCCGGGCGATGGCCCCCAGCACGCGCACGTCGGTGTGGTCGTCCTTGAAAACCCATAGCCCCGAGAAGCTGGGGATAGCCTTGACGATGGCCAGCTTGTACGGCGCCTCTTTGCGATGGCACATGGCAATCAGCCGCTCCGGCTCCTCGCGCGAGGTGACGATCAGGGTGCCGCCCGGCTTGAGCAGTTTATTGATGGGCTGCAAACCGTACCAGGCCCAGGACTCCACGCCTTTGCAAAGCGTGTCGTCCAGGCAGATGCTGATATCCACTTCTTTCGGCTCGTATTTCGCCATGCCCTCTTCGAGCGTGATGTCGTCTGTGGCCACGATGGCGAAGCTCTTGGCGGGGATTCCGTTGCGTTCCGGGCTGTCGCCATAGCGCCCGAACGAGATACCCGGCTTCCCTTCGCGGTGCGCGGCCAAGACGATGGCGCGGCTGATGTGCTTGGCCAGAGTTTTCTGAAAGATTCCGCGATAAACGATTTCCACTGCGAACAAGCGGCCCATAGGATTGCCTCCGCGTTACATTTGATCCAAAACGATGCCTTCGACTTCGTCAATGTGCTTGCGCATGGCCTCTTCGGCGGCCGGCGCGTCGTGTTTGCGAATGGCGTCCAGCACGCGGCGATGGCCCGCAAAACTTTTCTGCAGCCGCCCCTCCAGTTGCAAGGAACGCTCGCGCGTTTCGCGCAGCAGGTCCATGAACGCGTCCAGGACCTTCAACACCACGCTGTTTTTCGCCGCCTGGGCTATGGCGTAGTGGAACTCCGAGTCTTCGTCGATGGCCAACTCGCCGCGGTCCACCTTCTCTTTTTGCCGGCGCAGAATATCTTCCATGTAGGCGAGTTCTTCGGCGGAAGCATTACGAGCGGCGCGTCCCGCCAGCGTGGGCTCGATCATGCGCCGAAATTCGAGCAGATCGCCGACGAGTTCGCGCTGCCGCAGAAGCACCGTAGCCAGCGGATTGATCAGGGATTTGGCGGAGGGATCGCAGACCACGGTGCCTTCGCCCTGCCGGGGCTCAACCAAGCCCATCAGTTCCAGCGTGCGAATGGCGTCGCGCAAAGACCCGCGGCTCACCTGCAGCATTTCGGCCAATTCGCGTTCCGGGGGCAATTTTTCGCCGGGCTGGACGAGGCCGTCGCGGATCATGCGCTGCAGCTGCTGCGCCACTTGCTCGTAAACCTTAGTGCGGCGGACGGCTTCGAATTCGGCTTTAGGTAAGGCCATTTGGCTCAGTGGCACAGCCACTCTTGGCGGTGCAAAGCTGACAAGCAAGTCGCTTGGTCCGATGATTGGACCACCGCCATCGCCGTCGTGTCAAGAGTCGTTTTTAAGGCCCTCTGGCCGCGCATTCAGTAAAATGATCCCGCCTACTGTTCCAGGCTGGAATAGCTGACCCGGGGTACTTGTTCCTCTATTGTCCCTTTGGCCAGTGGTCCCCCGAAGTTAACGGATTGTAACCTCCTCGATGTCGTCCCCCGTAGCGCCGTTCGCGCCGCCTTTCAGGAGGAAGCCATGCTTGATCTCTTCGCTTTCCGTGAGTTCCGAGAAGGATTGGCCATGATGCGCGACGGTGATCCCGAGAAAGCGATGTCCTTGCTGCGCCAAGCCTCCGAGCGCGACCCTGAAAATCCCTACTACCTTTCCTATTATGGTTTGAGCATCGCCTATGCTGAGGGCAAATGGGCTGATGCGGAGCGGCTTTGCCACACAGCCGTCTGCCGCGCCCGCCGCCAAGCGCAACTGCATTTGAACCTCGCGGAAATCTACGCCGCCTCCGGCCGCAAGCAGGCCGCTGCGGACGCGCTGGCGCTGGGTTTGCACTACGTCCCCGACGATATGCGCCTGCAAACCGAGATGGGCAAGCTGGCCACGCGCCGCCCGCCCGTGCTGCGATTCCTGCCCCGCTCGCATGCTTTGAACCAGGTCCTGGGCCTCGCCCGGCACCGTCTCTTGAGCTCCCTGCCCCGCAGGAAGTGGCTCACGGTTCGCGAGTCGCAGGCCTAGTCGCCGCGCTTTTTCCGCAAACTTCTTCCTACCCGACCCGCGCGTTTTAACGCGCCGATCTAAGCTGTGCCTTGGCGCTGCGCATATAATGGCGGCGCAATGGCGCTTTCTCCCAGAGGCGTGCTCCGGTGGATCTTCGCTTCCGATCCAGACCGCCCGCCGCGCCGGTTGGCGGCGCGTTGGCTCTTCCTGCGCGCGCTCGGACTCATCTTCTTCTCCGCGTTCTACTCCCTGGTGCGGCAAGTGCTGGGACTGATCGGCCCGGATGGGCTGCTCCCGGTGAGCGAATACCTGCAAGCGGTTCGGCAGGTGCAGAGCGGCGCCTCGCGATTCTGGGACGCGCCCACGCTCTTCTGGCTGGGCAGCGGTTCGCGTGCGCTGCTGCTTCTGGCGTGGTTGGGCCTGATCGCTTCGATTCTCTTGATTTTGAACTTGTGGCCGCGCGGAATGATTTTCGTTTGTTTGGCGGCCTTTCTTTCCTTCATCACCGCCCTGCAAACCTTCTCTTCCTATCAATCCGACGGCATGCTCTTGAGCGTGGGCTTCATCGGCCTGTTCTTTGCGCCGCCGGGATTCCGCCCGGGCTGGGGCGAGCGGCATCCCCCGTCCCGCGCCAGTTGGTTTCTCCTGCTGCTGGTCTGGTTCACCATCTACTTCGAATCCGGCGTGGCCAAGATCGCCAGCGGCGATCCGGAATGGCGCAACTTCACCGCCATGGACGACTACTACCAGAACGGCCCGCTGCCCACCTGGATCGCCTGGCACGCGCAGCATCTCCCGCATTGGTTTCACGCCGGCACCGCGGCCTTCACGCTGGGGCTCGAACTGGTCTTGATCTGGATGGCGCTGCTCCCGAGGCCGTTCCGCATTGCGCTCTTTTGGATCATTCTTCCGCTGCAGATTGGCATCATCGTCACCAGCAACTACGCCTTCCTTAATTATCTCGTTCTGGCTCTGGGCATTTTGCTGCTCGATGACGCCTACCTCGCTCGATTCCTCCCGCTCCGTTTGCGCCCGCGGCAAACGATCTCTGCCTCCGGCTCGGACTCGGCCCCGCCGCCAACCGCATCCTCGACGAATCCAAGCTCCGGCGACAGCGCCTGGGCGCTGGCGAGAAGAGCGATTTCGCCGCTCGGCCTTACGGCTTCAGCCTTCTTTTTGACTTGGGTCTTCTACGGCATCGCGGCGCAGGCCGCGTGGATGATCCTTCCCGGACTGCCTCTTCCGGAGTCCCCGGTTGCGGCCCTCGAGCCTTTTCGAGTCGCCAATCGATATGGGCTTTTCGCGGTGATGACTCGGGGACGATACGAGATCGAATTCCAAGGCTCGAATGACGGCCAAACCTGGACGCCCTACCCTTTCCGCTATAAGCCTCAAGATCTGCGGCAGGCTCCCGGCATTTTCGCCCCCTATCAGCCGCGGTTCGATTGGAACCTGTGGTTCGCTTCCCTGGAAGGCTGGCAGGAAAATCGATTCGTGGTCTATACCGAGGAGAGGCTTTTGACTGGCTCTCCTCCGGTTCTGGCACTCTTCGCAGGAAATCCATTCCCCAGCGCCCCTCCCACGCAAGTCCGGGCCATGGTTTGGCAATATTGGTTCAGCGATCGGGCGGAAAAGAAGCAAGGTTTGTGGTGGCGCCGCGAATTGATCGGGACTTATGCCCCCTCCCTCGAGCGCCAGCCGGACGGGAAATTCACGATCACCGGCGTCCCCGAAGCCGGCCAGCGCCTTCGCCGGTAAATGGGCCAATTTGGGCGATGCCGGAACTGTCCACAGGTACAGGTCAAATTGTCCAAAGGGTCAACTCCGCGGCTCTGGTTTTCCTTTCCTAACTTCCATTCGGTTATATACTCCCGCACGAAAAGTTGAATTTCCAGCCATCGGTACCAGAGCAGCGTGGCACCAGGGTTCTAGGACCGTTGGCTGATGAGTTTGAAACCAGACGCCCATTGGAGACAGCCGGCCCAGCCCCTATCCTCCCTCTAGCGCCGAGCGCTCTGTTCTCACAAAACGCTCTGGCGCCTGAGGGGGTTTGAATGTTCCTAGCCGCTGCAGCGCTTGTTCTGCAATTTCCTCTGTTTTCGGGGGTTCAAGCTCCTGCGAAGGTGGACCACCCCGTAGCGGTTTCCCAGCCCGCGGCCGATTCCGCCAGCGCAAAGCAGGAACGTTCTGTCTCCTCCGGCAAGCAAGTTGCGGATAACAAAATTTTGACAGCCGACGCGCGTCTCGCCTCCGTTGCCTTTGAGCCGGGACGCCTGGTCCCCGAGCCTGTCGCGGCGATGACGCCTATCGTTGCCACTCCCGCTCCCGGCCCTGTCGCCATAGTTTCATCCGAGCCTCTGCCCATCGTGCCGGTCTACGCCCCCATGAGGGATGGTTCCGAACAGTGGCGCAACCGCGAGTGGATGGCCCTGAGCATTGCGGCCCATGGCACCGCCGCTTTCGACGCCTGGTCCACGCGCCACGTGCTTTCCTCGATGCCCAACGCCGAAGAGGCCAATCCCCTGCTGCGGCCCTTCGCGGGGAATTCTTCTATGTATGTCGCCGTGCAAGTGGCTCCGACGATTCTCGATTTCGTGAGCCGCCGAATGATGAATAGCGACCATGCCTGGATGCGCCACACCTGGTGGGTGCCGCAGGCCGCCAGCGCGGTTGTTTCATTCACCAGCGGCGTGCACAATCTCGGCGTATATAACTCCCGCTAGTGAAGTGAGCTAAACCGTTTAGTGAAAATCGTGCGAAGTGGTTTCCGCCTGGGTGATGTTCAACGGGCGCACCGATTCGGCCTTCACGGAAACCACGTTTTCCTGGTTCTGCAACCTCCCTTCGATCACTAGAAATTGCTGGTGCACCACCACCACGTGGCTGCGCTCGAAAAGCTGCGGCGTGATGATGGCGTTGGCGATTCCCGTCTCATCCTCCAGGCTGAGAAAGACGAAACCCTTGGCCGTCCCGGGACGCTGGCGCGCAATCACGCTGCCGGCGATGCGCACCGGAGTGCCGTCAGGCAGGTTGTGCAGCTCCCTGGCCGAGCGGATGCCTTCTTTTTGCAGTTCGCGGCGATGATAAGCCATGGGGTGAGGACCTACGGTCATTCCCGTGCTACGAAAATCGGCCACCAGCCTTTCCTCCGCGGTCATGGGCAGCAGAGGCGAAGCGGGCGCTTCCAAAAGATCGGACGCCCCTTCCGCATCGCTCCTGGCCTCTTCGCACTCCTCCAGCAAGGGACCCGCATGGCGCGCCGCGCGTTCAATTTGCCAGAGTGCTTCGCGGCGATGGACGCGGGCCTTGGGCTTCTCTCTCATCCGCGCCTTACGCGAGTCGCCCGGCGGCTCGATAAAATTCAGCGCCCCGATTTCCGCCAGCGCCGCCAATTCGGATTTCTGCAAGCCCGGCACGCGCAGCTTCAAATCGTCGATGGAACGAAACGGCCGCAGCGCACGCTGGCCCACAATTTCCCTGGAAACCTCTTCACGCAGGCCTTTGACGTAACGCATTCCCAAACGCAGCGCGAAGCCCTGGCCGTCTTTTTCCAGATGGCAGGGCCAATCCGAGCATGTCACGTCGATGGGCCGGACTTTCAGCCCGTGCCGCTGCGCATCCTTGACGATGGTGGCCGGATGATAAAAACCCATGGGTTGGTTATTCAGAAGCGCCGCGGTAAACGCCGGCAGATAGCGGCACTTCAGATACGCGCTGGCATAAGCCAGCAGGGCGAAGCTCGCCGCGTGCGATTCCGGGAAGCCGTATAGCGCAAAGGAGATGATCGATTGCACGATCTTCTCCTGCGTCTCCGGATCGATCCGATTGCGCTCCATGCCCCGCCGGAGTTTTATCTCCACATCTTTCATGCGCGCTTCCGAGCGCTTGAAGCCAAAGGCGCGGCGCAACTCTTCCGCTTCGCCACCGGTGAATCCCGCGGCGATCATGGCCATGCGCAGCAACTGCTCCTGAAAAAGCGGCACGCCCAGGGTCCGCGCGAGAACCGGCTCCAGCGAGGGATGCAGGCAATTGGGCGCCTCGCGTCCCTGGCGGCGCTTCAGATAGGGATGCACCATTTTGCCCACGATGGGCCCTGGCCGGATGATGGCCACTTGCACCACGATGTCGTAAAAACAGGTGGGGCGCAGGCGCGGCAGGCAAGCCATTTGCGCGCGGCTCTCGATTTGAAACATGCCCACGGTATCGGCTTTTTGCAGCGCATCGTAAACGACGGGATCGTTGGCGGGCAGCCGTCCCAGATCGATCTCTTCCCCGTAATCTTCTTTGATAATTTTCAGCGAGTCTTCGAGGACCGCCATCATTCCCAGCCCCAGCAGATCCACCTTCACGATGCCCATATCCGCGCAGTCTTCTTTATCCCACTGCACCACGACGCGCCCCGGCATGGTGGCCGGTTCGAGCGGCACAACGGAGTCGAGTTGTCCCTGGCACACCACCATTCCGCCGGAATGCTGTCCCAGATGCCGCGGCAAATCCTGAACCAGCAGGCACAGATCGAAAAATTTGCGGATCAGGGGATGGCCGGCGTCGAGCCCGGCGTCGTGGAATTGGCGGGCCAGCGTGTCGTTGGCGTCCTTATACTCCCAGGCGCCCACCAGGCCGGCCAAGCGGTTCAGCGTCTCCGGCTCGATGCACAGAGCTTTGCCAATCTCCCGCGCCGCGGAGCGGCCGCGATAGGTGATCACGTTGGCGGTCATGGCCGCGCCCAGCTTTCCGTAGCGTTCGTAGACGTACTGAATGGCGCGTTCGCGCTGATCTCCGCTGGGCAGATCCAGATCGATATCCGGCCATTCGCCGCGCTCTTCGGAAAGGAAGCGCTCGAAAAGCAGGTCCATGCCGATGGGGTCCACGGCCGTAATCCCCAGCGCGTAGCACACCGCGCTATTGGCCGCCGAGCCGCGGCCCTGCACCAGAATATTGCGCTCGCGGCAAAAGCGGACGATATCCCAGACGATCAGGAAATAGCCGGGCAGATCGAGCTTTTCGATCAGGCTCAATTCGCGCTCGATCTGCTTGCGCACGCGTTCTTGTCCTCCGCCGCCGTTTGAGGAACCGTCGCTCGAGGCACCCTCATTTGACAAAAACGTCCCGTAGCGCCGGATCGCTCCCTCGTAGGTGCGCTCGCGCAGGAATTGCATTTGCGATTGGCCTTCCGGCGCCGGATATTTCGGGAACTGATAGCCCAAATCCTTCAAGGTAAATTTCAGCCGCGAGGAAAGAACCTGGGTATGGGCGATGGCTTCGGGAAGGTCGGAAAAAAGCCGCTCCATTTCGGCCGGCGATTTCAGATGACGTTCGGAATTCCGTGCCAGCAGGCGTCCGGCGGTATTCAAATTGCGATGGTGGCGAATGCAGGTGAAGACGTCCAGCACCTCGCGCTGATGGGGCAGCGCATGGCAGACTCCATTGGTGGCCAGCACGGGCAAACGCAATTTGCGCGCGATCTCCAGCGCCGCCTGATTGCGGGCCTCTTCTTCGCGGCAAAAATGCCGCTGCAATTCCACGTACACGTTTTCGCGCCCGAAGAGACCGCAAAGTTGCAGGACGCTTCGCGTCGCTTGCTCCACCCCTCCCTGGCTGAGCGCATGCGCCAGCGGACCTTCTTCCCCGCCGGTCAGGCAGATCAGGCCCGCGGTGCGTCCGGCAAACTCCTCCGCGCCAATCCGGCCTTCGCCTTTTTGCGCGTGCAGCTTCATCTGCGTGATCAAGCGGCAGAGGTTTTGATATCCGGCGCGGCTCTCCACCAGCACCGCGTAGCGCCATCCGGCCGCTGCCGTGATCTCCGCGCCCACATGCGCCTGGAGCGAAAGCTTATCGGCGGACAGATGAAAACGCGGAGCGCCATACACGCCGTCGCGATCCAGCAGTGCCATGGCGCCCATGCCTTTTTCAGCGCAGACGCCGGCGAGCTCCTCGGGAATGGAAGCGCCTTCGAGAAAACTGAAAGCGGAGCGCGCGTGCAGTTCGGTATACATCAGTCGTACATTCCCGCCACGAACCAGCCCCGGCACAGCGCATCGTAGTAGATCCGGTAAATTCCGCGTTGCGGCTCGCTGGGGGACGAAGGCCCAATTGTGGAAGGCCCGCTTGCCGCGGCATGGCGATCCGCAGCCAGCCGGATTTCGATCTCCCACTCCTCGCGGCTCCAGGCATCTTCGCGCCACCACTCCCCGGAAGTCCGCCAGGGGCCCGAAGCGGCCAGCACTTCGCCATGCATATCGGAAAAAGAGATGTGCGCGGGACGCCCGTCGCGCAAGGCCACGGCAGCGCGGGACGCGGGACGAAAAGCGCGAAACGCCGTCAAAGCCGCGCGCGCGTCCTGCCTGCCCGTTTTTTCGCGCATCGTTTTTTCGTGTATTTCCGGCGCGTCACGCTCGGGAAGAAAGCGGCTCATCTCAAACGCGCCGGGGCGATGGCTGTCCGGGATGCGCGGCGAGCCCACCCGCGAAGGGCCCACCAGGTTTGCCAGCCGCGCCAGGGTCAGTTCCAATTTTTCGGGATCGGGCGAAGAGGGCAAGAACAATCCACGCTGCATGGCGCGCGGCGCGGCGGCCTCGGCAGCCAGGAAAATACGCACGATCGGCGCGCCCGGAGGATCGCCTTGCAAATGCAGGCGCAGCAGCTTCAAAAGCATTTTGGAATCGCGCATCGGCACGGGCAGGGTAAAGAGCTTTTCGTAACTTTTATTTCCGCCCGCGCACCTACGCGCCATTTCATCCGGTCCCGTGCGCTTATGCGCGATCTCATCTGGCATGGACTCCTCTTTGCAGGCGGCGTCCAGCTCGAAGCGCAGCCGAATGGCGCAGGCGCTCAGTGAACGCGCCGCCAGCCGCGCGCACGCTTGATCCAGCAAGCGCCCCAGAAGGAACGCCAGCGGCTCGAGTTCCTCGACGGCATATTCGAGCGCCATCTCTTTCTCAAAGCAAAGTTTCGCTTCGGCCAAAATCAACGCGCGCCGGCTTTGGCCGCGCGCCCATCGATGCAACTGAACGCCTGGCTGCCCCAGCCGTTCGGAAAGCTCCAGCACGGGAAGCTTGGCCAGGGCCGCGCAGGTGCGCACGCCCCAGCGCTCCAGCGTTTCCATCATTTCGGCGGACGGCGAAAACACCTGGATCGGCAGAGCGCCCATGCGCTGAGCCTCCTCGCCGGGGGCAATCACGGTGATGCCGGGAAACCCGCGCGCCGCGTGCAGCGCCGCTTCCAGGTTGGCGGAAACCGCCACGTGAACGGCCAGCCCTAAATCGGCAGCGCGCCGCGCCAGAAGACGGGCCATCGCTTCTTCCGAGCCGAATAAGGATCCAAGTCCCTCCAGATCCACCACGATGGAATCGATGGCCGTCTCCTCCACGCGCGGAGAGATCGACCACCCGATATCGAGCAAGGCGGCGTGCGCCGATTGTTCTTCGAGGTGCGAGCGCTGCCGGATTTCAACGCAATGAAATTGCGCCGCTTGCGATTTGGCCATGCCCAAACTGATCCCCGCGAGTGCCGCGGCTTCGTTTAGGGCCACCACGCGTTCTTGCGGCGGGCTGCCCTCTACCAGCGCGATGGCCCGTTCGCGAACGGCAAGTTCGGCGCGGACCACCGCCTGTATCGAAAATTCGGGAACGTGAATGGAAGCAAAAGCCATAAAAAAGAGCCGCATGCGCTTCGCAAAACAAAATCCCCGCTTGTGTTTTGGGTCATTTCGTTTTGGCTATTTCTTTCCCGTAACTCCACTCTGTCTTCGTTCGGAAACTTGCCGCCGGGCCCGCGTCCTGTTTTCCCGCGAAGCTCCGGTCTTTGCTCTCTTGGCTCGCTCCCGCCGCCGTTTGCAGGCGCGAACGCACCAACTGCGCCTGAATTTGCGCTCCGTCCAGTAAGCAGGCGCAGGAGTTCATCGGAAAAGCCGCTCGCCGTGCCTGCGGCTCCGCCCAGTGCGCGGGCTCGGAAGCCAGCCGCAAAACCAGCGAGGCGCAAGTCCCGGCGTTCGACTCCCGATCCACAAGCAGCAAAATCGTGGACGTATGTTCCACCGCGCGCCGAAAGCGAAACCACACGTTCAGCGGAACGTACCGCACCGTTTTCGGCGCCAGAACGCTCAAGTCCAGTGCGATCAGCCCGAAGCCCCCGCCTTGCAAAAGAAGGTCCGTGGCCCTCAAGCACTGGTCGATATTGCCGCACCGCACCCAAAGCAATCGCTCCAGCTTTACGCCGGCAGCCGCGGCCGAATGCGGATCGAAGCTGTCGCGGCCATCCACCAGCGCGCAGGCCTCAGCGTGTGCCGTTCCGGAAGCCAAGGCCGAAAGCAGTAAAGTGGCCCGGCCGGAGCAAGGCGGCCCGCAAATCTCCGTCAGTCCACCGCGAGGCAATCCGCCGGTAAGCGCATCCACTTCCGCAATACGGAACGGCGCGGTCTCCACCTGCACAGGACGCGGCGCAAAGGGCGCGGGGACGCGTCCGGCGAGAGCGGTTTCGATTTGGAAGCGCAAAGCGGCAACATTTACAGCCATGGTCAACCCCATGGGAAACGTGAAACCGAAGCGGCGAGCCCCAGAGCGGAGCCGAAGAGGAGCGTTAGACGTATTCGCCTTTGTTTCGCCTAGAGGTATTTTGCGGGGTCCCGCCTTCCTTGTCAAGATGACGACTTCCGGAGTTGATCGTGCAGAGTCATTTGGAGCATCCAGTAGACATGGCCAAGCGCGCATCGCCGAAAACAGACCAGAAGCCAGTCAATTTGCTGCTTCCGCCGCACCCCACCATTCCCGTGCTGCAAAAGGCAGCCAAAGACTGCCGCGCCTGCGACCTTTGGCAGCGCGGAACGCAAACCGTCTTCGGCGAGGGCGCACGCGACGCCAAAGTCATTTTTGTAGGCGAACAACCGGGCGATAAGGAGGATCTCGAGGGAAAGCCTTTTGTAGGTCCCGCCGGCGCATTGCTGGACAAAGCTTTGGTCGAAGCCGGAATCGACCGCGCCAAAGTTTACGTCACCAACGCCGTCAAGCACTTCAAATGGGAGCCGCGAGGCAAGCGCCGCATCCACAAAAAGCCCAATGCGACGGAGATCGCCGCGTGCCGCCCCTGGCTCGAAGCGGAAATCGCGGTTCTGAAGCCCAAAGTTGTGGTGTGCCTGGGAGCGACCGCCGCGCAAGCCTTACTCGGCCGCGATTTTCGCGTCACCCAACATCGGGGCGAGTTCCTGGAATCTCCCATCGCCCCTTACGTGATGGCTACGGTCCACCCTTCTTCGATCTTGCGCGCGCCGGATGACGAAACCCGGCACGAAGAGATGCGGCGCTTCGTGGCCGATCTCAAAAAGCTTTCGCGCGTGATCTCTTGATACAAAGCGAGCTTGCACCAAATCAAATCTGGGCCGAGCCAAGCGAAATGGGGCGGCGATTTCCGCCGCCCGCGCTCTCGCAACTGCGGCTGCTATTCCTGAATGGTCCCGTGTAACACCACCGCATCGGACGGAGTCTTCACGGTTGGGTCGGTTTCCGCGGTGATGAAAACGTCGAAGTTATGCAGCGGTGTTGTGGTCCTCAACTGGCCTTTGAGGCCGTTGTCGACCTGGAGCTGTCCTTCATTTTCGGGATCGGAGCCCGGCTGCTGAAACCAGACCACATACATGGTCGAGGGCGGCGTCAGCATCGCGGGCTTCGCCAAATGCTCCACGTGGACAGTGACGATGCCATTGCCGTTCTTGTCGTGACTCAGATCGACATCTCCCATTGCCGAGGGGTCAACCTTGGTGCCAGTGAAGTGGTAGGTCTTGGCCGACGCCAAACCACCAACAAGCATGATCGTCAGGCACACGAGCGACATCGTAGAGGATCTCTTTATGTTCATAACCAATCTCCGTGGGCGTTTCCGCCGAATCTGGATGGCCTGACCGTAACTTACTCATCTTACTAAACTTGAGGGAATCGAGCGTTCAGGGTAAATGCCGCGGCAGGGTCTGTTAAGCGCGGAGCCGCCGTACTGCGTCCAGGACGAGGCTTGCAGTTGCGTCCCCCATTTTTGACGAATTTCACGACGCGTGCACGCCACGAACGCATTTCAAAATCGACTCAGCGCAGAATGGGAAACAAGCTGCTGTAATCATCCCTCCACGGCTGCACGACCATATCGGAGCGGCTCCCATCCGGCAGGGCGTTCTCGTCCGGCGTTCCTTGCGGAGCAGCTCGATTGCGATACACCAGAACCCAAGTCGCCGTGTAGATGTCGTTCTTCTTGTCCGCGTCGTTGGTAACGCTTCTGGTCTGTGCGCCCAGCACCCGCGCCGCCGCCTCCACCACCGGCGCCAGGTTGAGAAACTTGTTGGAAACGTGCATGGCCAGCAATCCATCCGGCTTCAGATGGCGGAAATAGAGCTCGAAGCTTTCGCGCGTCAGCAGGTGCACGGGTATGGCGTCGCCCGAAAACGCGTCCACCAGCAGCACATCGAAGTTTTGCGGCTGCTCGCGCTCCAGCGAAATGCGCGCGTCTCCTGGGAAAATTTCGATTTGCGCCCGCGAGTGGCCCAAAAAGTCGAATTGAGAACGGGCCACTTGAATGTCCAGCGGATTGATTTCGTAAAAGCGGAAGCGATCGCCCGGCCTCCCGTAGGTGGCCAGTGTTCCGGCGCCCAGGCCGACGATGCCGGCGTGGATCGCGCCCCGCCGGTGCGCGTCGTTCAGGGCGATTGCCGCTCCCGACTCCGGCCCGAAGTAAGTCGTCGCTTCCGTCCCGGGCTCGCGATTCGGGTCCAGGTGTTCGATCCCATGCACGATCGCTCCATTGATCAGGTCTCTGCGCGCCGGCTCGTCGGGCGTCGCCGCAAACTCCTCCACTCTCAGAACGCCATAGAAGTTTCGCAGCGTCGCCGTGACCCGGTAGGGCGGAGCGGTGAGGTACGGCAAAAACGCCAAGGCCAGAGCCGCTATCCCCGCGCAGGCAAAAAACGCAGCCCGCCGCCGCGGCGTTCTCAAAATTCCGATATTTTTGGGCAGAACACAGATCAGCGCCAGGATTGCGCATCCCGCAAAAGCGACCGGCAACTCGTAGAAGTCGTGAAAGATTCGAGGCGCGATCACGCCCACGAAAATGCCGCCCAGCGCTCCGCCCGCCGCGATCATGAGATAAAAAATCGTCAGGTGCCGCGGATCGGGCTTGCGGCGCGCCAGTTCGCCATGGCAAACCATGCAGCAGATGAAAAGCCCCGCGCAGAAGAGCGGGATCTGGACGATCGGGCCGGCATTGGCGAATTCGGGCGCCAGGGCATAGGTCATTCCCGCCAGCGCCACGGCCAGAAACTTCAGGAAAATCGGCCGCCGGTACCAGCGCTCGCTTTCAAAGCAAAGAATCAGGCTCAGCAGATAGAGCGAGAGCGGCACGATCCAGAGCAGCGGGACGGCCGCAACGTCTTGCGAAATATGCGTTGTGACCGCCAGCAGCATCGCGGAAGCATCGGCCGCCAAAGCTGCCCACAGCAACAGTGTTTTCCAGTCCGGAGATGGCTGTGCCGAGGCTTCTTCGTGCGCGGGCGGAGCCGCTTGGCGCCGGAAAGCGATCCAGGCGCATACGGCCACAAAGAGCGCGTAGGCGTAGGACCATGCGAACGCCTGGTGGCGCGTGGTCGAATGGGGTTCGACGAGCACGGGATAGCTCAACAGCGCCAGAAGAGAGCCGGCATTCGACAAAGCATAGAAGCGGTAAGGCCAGCTTCCGCGCTCCGCGCGCACATACCAGGCTTGCAGTAGCGGGCTGGTCGCGGACAAAAGGAAGAACGGCAGCCCGATCTTCACGGCCAGCAGCGTGAAAATGCGCAAAGCGGGATCGGCGCTTTCGGCGGGCTTCCATGAGGCGCCCGGCAGGATAGGCAGCAGGAGAAGGCTCGCGGCAAGCAGCCCCACGTGAATTCGCGATGCCCACAGCGGATTTCGCAGCCGCATCAGCCAATGGGCATAGAGATTGCCGAGCAGGTAAGTAACTTGAAAAAATACCAGGCTGGTGGTCCACACGCCGGCGCCGCCGCCGAACCACGGTAGAATGATTTTCGCCAGCACCGGCTGTACTTGAAAAAGGAGAAAGGCGCTCAGGAAGATCGTGCCGCCCCACACGGCCAAAGCGCCCGCTTGCGAACCAAGGTTCGGAGCCTCGGATTCCGCAACGACGGTGGAATTTGCAATCCTGGAATTCATGTCCGACGAAGAGACAAACCTGCCTTGTCCATGAAAGACTTACATGTTACAAGCGCCAAAGCAAATCAGGAGCGTCAACCATGAAAACGAGCGGCGAAGTTCACGACGCCAAGCGCCAGCCGAAGCAACGGAATGCGCGCTTGCGCCGATGCAGCCTGAATCGCTGCGCGTCGCTGGCCCTGCTCGTCTTCCTTCTCGGGCTTTTCGGGCTCTTCGGCGCTTCTCGAGCCCGCGCGGACTTTTCCAGCAATGGCGAGGTTGCCGGGCTCAACGCCCAGTTCCTGAACGTAAACGGCGTCCGCACGCGCTACTACGAAGCGGGCACGGGCGAGCCCATGGTGCTGGTGCACGGCGGGGATCCCTCCGGCCATTCCAGCGCCAACATATGGTCGAAGGATATTCCGCTCTTCGCCAAACAATTTCACGTCTTCGCGCCGGATTCTTTAGGCGCCGGCATGACCGACAATCCCGCCGACGACAACGATCTGAATATCCAGGGCCAGGTGGACCACCTTTACGACTTCATTCGCGCCCTGAAGGTCGGCACGGTTCATCTGGTCGGAGAATCGCGCGGCGGAGCTTGCGTCTTCTTTCTGGCGCTGCAGCATCCCGAAGTCGTGAAAGATATTGTGATCGTGGATAGCGATACCGCGGCTCCCGGAAGCTCAGCCGCCGGGACGGAAGCCTCGGACAAATGCCCCAAGCAACCGGAAGCCCCCGATTCAGAAGCTTGGAAGTGCGGCCTGCTGGCAGCCAGTTCCCTTCCCGACCAGGCTTTCGATGACGAATTTTTCCTGGAAGGCAAGTACATGTCGCTCTTGCCAAAGTCGCAGGAGACCGTCGCAAAACTCAAGGCTGGAGCGGGCGGCGACCTGGCCACGGCGGCCGGCTTCAACCGATGGAAGGCGGAATGGTATGCGCGCATCGCAAAGGAAGACGTGCTGCAGATGCCCGTTTTGATCTATTGGGGCAAGGACGATCCTGTGTCGCTGCCGGCCAATGGACAGGCGCTTTACGACTTATTGGCGAAGAACAATCCGCGCGTGCACATCACCATCCTGGACAAAGCAGGGCACTTCCCTTTTCGCGAGTTCCCGGAGAAGTTCGTGGACGACGTAACCAGCTTCATCCAACAGGCGAAGAACCAGGCGGATCCCGATAACCCTCAGGTGAGCTCCAATCCCTCCAATTGATTTGGAATTGAATTCATGAGGCGTGTCCGACGGAATAAAAGGCCGCGCGCCGCATCGGCTGGGACCGTCGCTAAACCCACGATAGCCATTGTCGGTGCGGGACGCGTCGGGCGCGCGCTGGGCAGACGCTTGCACGAAGAAGGTTGGCGCATCGGCCCAGTGATCACGCGCTCGGTGCGCAGCGCTCGCGAAGCGCGGCGCCGCATCGGAAGCGGCACGCCGCGAACCGGCGTCTCGGACGCCGTACTTGCCGCCGATGTAATTCTCATCTCCACGCCCGACCGCGCCATCGGCGATGTCGCCTCAGAACTGGCGCGGCTTGGTGAATCCGGTCCTTCTGTCGCCACGCAGGCAGAGAAGCAGCAAAGAAAGGCGCCCGGGCAAACTTGGCAAGGCAAGATCGTTTTGCATACCAGCGGCGCGCTAACCAGCGATGTTTTGAAGCCGCTGGCGCTTCGCGGCGCCGCAACCGGGTCCTTGCATCCTTTGCAGACGTTCAGCGGGCAGACGCTCCCTTTGTTGGCTGGCTCGGTTTGCGTAATCGAGGGCAGCGCCTCCGCGCTACGGATGGCGCGCCGGATTTGCCGGGATTTGGGGTGTATTGCCGTGGTACTCCCGCCGCGCAACAAGGCCGCGTATCATGCTGGTGCCGCTTTGGCGGCCGGACACATTCTGGCGGTGTTCGAGGCGGCGGTGCGCATGCTGATCCAGTCGGGCTTTTCGAGGAAGAACGCTATCGCCGCGCTCTTGCCGCTCACGCGGCAAACGCTGGCGAACTATGAACGCGTGGGCCCGCGCGCTGCCCCGACGTCAGTTTGGACTGGCCCATTGAGCCGCGGCGATTTTGGTGTGGTCGAGCGGCATCTGCACGCTTTGCGCGGCTTCTCAAAAGAGTACCGGGGAGCGTATGAGGCGCTATCCAAGCTCGCCATAAGAGTTCTCGGAAATAACAGCCGGGCAAAACAACGGCTGTTGCAGCGAACGCTCGCTCGCATCAAATAACCGCGCCGTCACGGCGCGACAGATAACGGCGCCGGATCACGGGCGCGACGGATAACGACGCGGAATAGCGGCGCTCCGCGGCGATAGAATCGCCGCGGAGCGATACAATCGGAAGAGCCAACTTGAAGGAGCGATTTTGAAACCACTGCACATTCCCCTGGAAAGCACCAAACTCGAAAATGGCTTGCGCGTGGTCGTATCGCCGGACCGCACCGCGCCGGTGGCCACCCTCGGCGTCTATTACAACATTGGCTTTCGCCTGGAACCGCGCGGCCGCAGCGGCTTCGCCCACCTTTTCGAGCACATGATGTTTCAAGGTTCGGAACACGCCGGAAAGATGATGCATATCAAGCTGGTCAATTCATCCGGCGGCGTTTTGAATGGCTCGACGCATTATGACGTCACCAACTACTACGAATCCATTCCCTCCAATGCCCTTGAGCGCGTGCTGTGGCTCGAGGCCGACCGCATGCGCGCCCTGAAAGTGGACGACGAGAATCTGCGCAATCAGCGCGACGTGGTGAAAGAAGAAGTGCGCGTAAACGTGCTGAACCAGCCCTATGGCGGCTTTCCCTGGCTGGATCTTCCGCCCGTGGCCTTTCGCAACTGGCCCAATGCGCACAATTTTTACGGCGATTTTGCCGATCTGGACGCGGCCACGCTCGAGGACGTACAGCAGTTTTTTCACACCTACTATTCGCCATCGAATGCCGTTTTGCTGATGATCGGCGACGTCACTCCCGAGGAAGGTTTTTCTCTCGCTCGCCGTCATTTCGGAAGCATTCCTCCCGGCCCGCCGCAACCAATTGCAGACGTTCGCGAGGGGCCTCTCGACGGCCTGCGCCGCGGCGAGGTGGAAGAACAATTCGGCACGCTGCCTGCTTTCGCCGTGGGCTATCGCGCGCCCGAGCGCAAAACGCCGGACTGGTATGCCGCGGCCATGCTCGATCACGCCCTGCATGGGGGCCGAGCCGGCCGCGTCTATCACCAACTCGTCCTCGAGAAGCAGATCGCCGTGGATACCGGCGGCGGGATTCAGTATCCGGTCGGCGATTTATTCGACTATAACGGGCCCACGCTGCTGGTCTCGCGAGTGCTCCACAAACCGGAATACAACTCCGAGCAAGCGCTCACGGCGTACGACGCGGTGATCGATGCCGTCCGCCAGCACGGAATCGAGCGGGACGAGCTCGATCAGGTGAAGGTGAAATTCCGCTCCGAATACGTCTCCTCGCTCGAAGGCGGGCACGGAGGTTCCATCCCGCGCTACGGCCTGATGCACTATCTGGCCTGCTTCACGCTTTTCGATAACGATCCCTCGCTCGTCAACTCCATTCTCGACGGCTTTCTCCAAGTTACACCCGAGCAGGTGCGCTCGACTGCCGAGCGCTATCTCGATCCCCAGCGGCGCGCCATCGTCTTCCGCCTGCCGTCGAAGAAAGGAGCGGCATGATGGCTATCGCCGCTACAGCCGATCGCTTCCCGCCCGATCCCTTGGCGCAAGTCCCGGAGCTTGCTCCCGAACGCCCCGTCATCTGGCCGGCGCGCACTTACCGCAAGCTCGCCAACGGCCTCGAGGTGGTGCTGGTCGAATCGCACACCATCCCCAAATTCACCGGCGAACTGTATGTGCGCAGCGGCAACGCCAACGTCGCAAAGAAAGCGCCGGGCCTCGCGGAGATCACCGCGACCGTGGTTCGCACCGGCACCGAAGCTCGGTCCAGCCGCCAGATCGAGGAAGATTTGCGGCGCATGGGCGCCGACATCGGCACCAGCGCCGGCGCGGACACCAGCGCCATCGCGTTTAACGGGCTCACCGAGTTCTCCTCGGAGCTGCTGAAGCTGGTGGCCGAACTAGCCCAGCAGGCCTCGTTTCCGGAAGAGGAGTTCGAGCGCGAACGCCGCCAGGCCATCGAAGGCCTGCGCATCGAGCGCACTACGCCTTCGTTCCTGGCCAACGAGCGATTCCGAAGAATCCTCTTTGGCTCGCATCCCTACGCCATCATTGCGCCCACGGAAGCGCAGGTGAACGCCTATCGCCTGGAGCAACTGCCGGAGTTCTATCGCACGCATTACCGGCCCGGCAATGCCCTGTTCATCGCCGTGGGAGATTTTTCCGCGCCGCAGATGATGGAGCAGATTGATCGGACTTTCGCCTCCTGGAAACCGGCGGAAGTTCCCGCCGCTCCCACCGCGCCTTTGCCCGAACTACGCGGCCGGAGCGTGCATCTGGTGCACCTGCCGGGAGCGGTGCAGGCGCAAGTTTTGATCGGCAATCATGCCATCACGCGCAAGGATCCCGATTGGCTGCGGCTGGCCCTCGCCAATTCCATGTACGGCGGCGCCTTCAATTCGCGGCTAATCATGAACATCCGCGAGCAGAAGGGCTATACCTACAGCCCTCGCAGCGGCGTGCACGCCTTGCGCCAGCACGGATATTTCTCCGTGCATGCGGCGGTGCGCAACGAAGTGGTCGCGGCGACGCTCACGGAGATGTTCTATGAGCTCGATCGCATGCGCTCGCTTCCGGTGGGCGAAGACGAGCTCTCCGACGCGCGCAACTACCTCAGCGGGGTTTTCTCTCTGGGCTTGGCGACTCAGGACGGACTCGCCGGGCAACTTTCCAACGTGTATCTGAACCAATTGCCGGAAGACTATCTGGAAACGTTTCGCCAGCGCATCCGCGCGCTGACTGCCGACGACGTGCTGGTCGCCGCGCGGAAATATTTCGATTCGCCGAACGACCAAATCGTCATTGTGGGAGACCGCGAGCAGATTGCCGATCAGGCCAAATTATTCGGGCCGCTCACCGAATACAATGCAGAGTCTGAGTAAGACCGACGGCGAAGCGCGGTCGAAATTCCGGACGATGAATCCCCGCCTGCGCTCGCGGTTGATTTTATTTCTTTGCTGGATCTCTTTGGCCGCGCTCGCCGGACGCGGCGCGCTGGCCCAGAAAGCTCCTCCGGCCGCGCCGGTCGATGTGAATACTGCAACGGTAGCGCAGCTTCAACAACTACCAGGCGTTGGTCCGGCGATGGCCAATGCCATCGTGCAATTCCGCAAGAAGAGCGGCCCTTTCGAGCGCATCGAAGATTTGCTGGCCATTCGCGGAATTACCAGCCGCAGACTCGAACGGCTCCGACCCTACCTCACGCTCTCGAAACCGGCTCCGCCGAAAACAAAGTAAAATCCCACGATTTTCATCAGAAGCGCTGATGGGTGCTCTTGCCGGAACTGACTGGCAGCGGCTCCTGGTCGGCGATGGTCAGGCCGTAGGCTTCGAGGGCCACGAGCTTGCGAGGATGATTGGTGAGCACGCGCAGGGTCTTCAGGCCGAGGTCGATCAGAATTTGCGCGCCGATGCCGCTTTCATGCTGGAGCAGGCGCTGGCGAGCGACATCCTGATCGAGCTGCCCGCGCCGGTGATAGAGCACGCGGGGCATTTCGCCGGAACCCGCGGGCGGCTGCTCCAACTGGAAGCCGCGTCCCGTGTGGTGCAAATAGACGAAGACGCCGCGATCCTCGCGCACGATGGCTTCGAGCGAACGGGCCACCGTCTCATAGCAATCGCAGGAGTTCGAGCCGAAAACGTCGCCGGTTAGGCAATGGGAATGCACGCGCACTAGCGGCGGAGGGCCGGACAAATCTCCGCGCACCAGGGCGATGTGCTGTTCGCGATCGACCTCGCTGGAGAAGACGATCATGCGGAAATCGCCGTAACGGGTGGACAGAACCGTCTCGGCCACGCGCCTCACGTAGCGCTCGTGGCGCATGCGATGGCGGATCAGTTCGGCGACGGTGAGCAGCTTCAGCTTGTGCTCGCGGCAAAATTCGGCCAGCTGCGGCAGGCGGGCCATGCTGCCATCGTCGTTCATGATTTCGCAGATCACGCCGGCGGGATAGAGCCCGGCGATGCGCGCAAGATCGAGGGAAGCTTCCGTCTGTCCGGCGCGCACCAGAACGCCGCCGCGGCGCGCGCGCAAGGGGAAGATGTGGCCGGGGCGCGCCAAGTCCGCCGCGCGGGTGGCGGGATCGATGGCCGCCAGGATGGTGGTGGCGCGATCGGCGGCGCTGATGCCGGTGGTGACGCCGCGGCGCGCGTCGATGGATTCGGTGAAGGCGGTGCCGAAGGCAGAGGTATTCACCGGGGACATGGGCGGCAGGTGCAGCTCGTCGCAGCGCTCCTCGGTGAGAGCCAGACAGATCAGGCCGCGGCCAAACTTGGCCATGAAATTAATCGCGGCGGGAGTTATTTTTTCCGCAGGCAAGGCCAGGTCGCCTTCATTCTCGCGGTCCTCGTCGTCGACCAGAACGATCTGGCGTCCCTGGCGGAAATCCTCAGCGGCTTCTTCGGCGGTGGCGAATTGGATGGGCATAGGGTTTTGATTACCGCGACAGGCTGCTCACCTCGGTGGTGGCGACTTTTTGCATGGCCGAGAACGGGACGACAAAGCCGTGCAGCGGCGCAATCGTCCGCACATCGAGATTCAACTTCTGGACGTAGCCGTACAAAAAGACGGTGGCGGCATGGGCGCGAGGTCCCGTAGGAGGCGCATTGGACGCGGCGGGAGTGAAATCGTCGGCCTCGACGAGGATTTTTTCCTTGGGCAAATAGACGATGGAGATGTCGGCATTATGATTGTCTCCATCGACGTGGTAAATCTCGAGCGACCTGCCGGCATCGGCGAGGACGTATTTGTCCTTAAAGGTGATGAAGCTAGCCTTCTTGGGGTTCTTTGACAGGCGATCGGGCTCGAGAGTGCGGGGCGCCTTCCAAGCCTGCTCGTAGAAAGGTTTATTAGCCTGCTGGGTAATCACCGTGACCCCTTCAGCGACGAAGTAACGGACACCGCCGGCATGGTCGAAGTGGTTGTGGGTATTGATCAGGTACTTGATGGGCTTTTCGGGGATGAGCTTCCTGGCTTGATCCATGATCGCCGCGGCGCGCGCGTCGTTGAGCGGACTTTCGATCATGACCGCGTAATCGGGAAATTCCACGAGCACGCTATTGTGCGTGCCTCCAGCCAGGAACCACACGCCATCGGCCAATTTCTCGGAGGTCACTGACACGGGCGGCGCCTTGGCCGCTTGCACCGCGGCGGCCACGGAGAGGCTGAGGCCGGGATTGGCGCGGACCTCGTTGACGCTAAGGTCTAGAACGGGAAAACCGCCCTGCTTCTGCACGATCGTGGTAGGAAACTTCACACCGTTGAAGTCTTTGTAGCCGGAATATTCCGTTTCGATGGGCATGTCGCCGAGGACAGGGTTGGGCAGCCACGTTTCGGTTCTGACAACCATGTTCTGGCTGTCGATCGTACCGTCTATTTTGAACTTGCCCAAAGTGAAGGAGACAACCGTGCCGCCGGTTCCCTTCTTGGCGGTGGCGTTATTTTCCATGGCCGCTTTGAGGAAGCCATGCGGCGTGAGCCAGATCTGGAGCTGGCGCTCCTCGGCGGCGGCAATGGCCGGTTGCGGAGCGTTACCCGGCTGGTTCCAAGCGTACTGACCACTGACCAGATTGACTTGCTTTTGCTCGCCTGCGAAGGGGCCAGCGCCGCCCTTGCGAATGGGACTCGGCTCCACAACGGTTAACTCCTCCCTGGAGGATCGGGAAGGATAGTCGACGACGCGCGCGTAGGCAGTGATGTTGTTCAAGGGCCACGGCGAACCGGGCGAATAGGCCTGTCCCAAGTAGCCCAACTGGCCTGTGCCGGAATATTCAATCGAGTTGACATCGCCCATAGCCTTCGCCGTGGACTGCAAGACGGCCTTGGCATCGTTCTTGGAATCCTGGGCGCTTGCTGAATAGGACAGGCTGACGAGGACGGTCAGGAACAACGCCGAGGCGAGATTGAGCTTCCCGGACTTCTTTCTCATAAGGTCTCTGATAGGAATTCTCATGGGCACCTCCCGGTCAGTAGCCAGCGTTTCCGGCGCGGTCCTGAAAAGGCCGGCTTTGGTGGAGGGATTATATCGCCGTCGGTCATGGAGAGACATCGAAAGTGGGATGGCCCCAAAAGTGCGTCCCAGGGGTACCCCCAGTTTTTATACAAGAGTATCATTCCAGGGCACTTATGTTTTGCATTTTGCAAGAGTGTAGTTGCGGATATCAGCACGGTTGCTTGCGCACAGTGGATCGTCGGAGCTGGCCTTACCCTGTAAGGGGGCGCGAAGGCGGCTCAGGCAGAGCGTAAACGGGGCTTCGACGTGGCGGGCGTCGCTTTTGCGTCGAAGTCCGAGCAATCGCTGAAGCGATAGCCCACCCAAGGCTCGGTGAGAATGTACTTTGGATCGTCCGGATCGTCTTCGATCTTCTTGCGAAGCATGCGGACGTAAGAACGCAGGTACTCGAGTTCACCGCCGTATTCGAGCCCCCAGATCGAGCGCAGCAGCTTGACATGGGTCAGCGGAAAGCCGGCATTCTTGATCAGGAATGCCAGGAGGTCAAACTCTTTGGGCGAAAGGTGGATCTCCTCTCCCTTGCGCCAGAAAAGCCGCCGTTCGAAATCGATCTTCAGCTGCCCGATTTCAACGACAGTAGGCTCGGAGGCGGCCTGAAGGCTGGTGCGGCGGAGGACCGCGCGGACTCGCGCGAGAAGCTCGCGGAGCTTGAAAGGCTTGGTGACGTAATCGTCGGCACCAGCTTCCAGACCTCGCACCTTATCGTCATCGAAGTCGCGGACGGTGATCATGACAATTCCGGCATGAGGCGAGGCAGCTCGAATGCGGCGGCAAGCCTCAATTCCCCCAATGCCGGGCATATTGATATCCAGCAAGACCAAATCAAAGGGGTGCTTATGAACGGCGGCGACGGCTTCTTCGCCGCTGCGAGCCTCTTCGACGGCGAAGCCACTCGCGGTGAGCGAAGCGCTCAGCGTCTTGCGGAGGGAAGCTTCGTCGTCGACGATCAGGATGCTGTTAGGCTGCGGGGACACGGTTAGCCGTTTCCTTTTTGAACGGTATGGTCAGGCAAAACGTGACCGTGCCGCCCGGCCGGCTTTGATCCTCGAGCTCAAGGGCACCCTGGTGAGCGATGGCGATCTTTCGCGCGACAAAGAGGCCTAATCCGGAGCCGGAGGTGCTGCGCCCAGCATCCCCGCGATAGAAGCGGTCGAATATCTTGCCGCGTTCATTATAGGGTATGGCGCTGCCGGTATTGGAGACGCGAACGGCAATCGAGTCGCCCTGGCGATCGAGAGCCACCGTCACGGTAGAACCCGGCACCGAATACTTACAGGCGTTCTCGACCAACTGGCTCAGGGCGATGCGGAGAAGTTGCGGGTCCGCATAGACCTCCAGGGGTTCGGGCGAGCCTGTCTGCAGAATATCCCGATCGGGCGAACGCTCCGAATACTGGCTGACAATCCGGCCCACCAGAGGCACCAGATCGACCATCTCCAAGCGCGGCTTGATCTCTTCGCGATCCAGGCGAGCGGTGCGAAGCAGGCGCGAGGTCAAGCTACTGAGGCGCACCGCCTCGCTTTCAACCGTTTCGGCCAGGTCCTGCTGTTCGGGCCCGAGAGGCCCGACCTCGCGGATGCCGCCCGCGGCCGCGAGTATGGTGGCCAAGGGCGTCTTGAATTCGTGGGCGAGGCCGTCCAGGACGGCGGAGCGATAGGTCTCGGCTTGCGTGGCAGCTGCGGCCACCGAGGCGCTGCGAAAAGCCTTGGTCCTTTCGACCAAGGCAGCGGTAAGGGCGGCAAGCGACCCCGTAACCTCCTCGGAATCCTGTAATCCCTCAAAACCGATGGCTCCGGTCATTTTTCCGCCGCCACTCACGCGCAGGCAGCGCACCGAGAGATGTGACTTAGGGTCCTTAAGGTCGTTCCCGGCGATGTAAGCCTGACGGGTCTTCTGGGCCAGTTCGCGGGAGGCGCCGATGAGGTGGACCTCGGCGGTTTGCGCGTCGAAGGCGCAGATCGCCGTCACTCCAAAAAGCCGGTGATAGGGCTCGAGAAACTTCTCCGTCATCATCCCTTCGGGCTCCAGGGCGAGCAACTGCTGGGAAAGGGCGTACAGGCGATCGAGTTGGTCCTTCTGCAGCTTTGAAGATTTGGCTTCGGCGCGCGCCCGCGAGACAAGTCTGGTGATGACCAAGGCGGTAAAGATGAAGGCGATCAGGGCCAGAGCATCGAGTGGATTGCTTACGTTCAGCCTAAAGAGGGGCGCGGTAAAGAAGAAATCGAGGCATGCCGTGGAAAGGATCGAAACAACAGCGGCGGACCAAAAATCTCCGGTCATCGACTGGGCAACGACCAGAAGCATGTACAAAGGAATGGCGGAGGCCAGGTCCATGCGCAGCTTGAAAGTTACAAGCGTCAGCAGGGCCACCGCAAGTGTGCCGACTCCCGCGCGTACAACGCTTGTCTTCCATCCGGCTGATGACACGTTTTTATCCTGATTTGTCAGCATTTTAGCACGCGGCGGGCCGCCCTTGAAGGATCTCGCTGTTGGGTTGACCTGCCCGCGGAGGATGCCGAAAGCGTTAACTCTGCGATCCCTCGAAAGTTGTGAAAAAGCCATTAAAAACGGCCTCAGAAAGGGCAAATCGGGCTCCGTGTTTTATGCCTTTTTCACGGGTCGGGGTCCAGACTCGCATACGTACAACGACATCAGCGGCGTAGCTTGCCGCATGAATCGAGCAGGAGCGGTAGAAGGAACGGAAAGGATCACCACCATGAAACTATACTCAAAAGTAACCCTCGGCTTATTGCTCGCCAGCATGCCCTGGCAACTGCAAGCCACGACCCAGGCGCAGGCGCCACGGGATGCGTCGGGGGAGCCGCTCACGGCGAAGGAAGTCCGGCAACTGGAAAAGACCGCGGTTACCGCGCAGGACCACGAACGGCTGGCCGCGTACTACCAGGTGCAAGCCGAGCAAGCGGAGAAGAACTTGGTCAATGCGCAGGAACTGGAGAGGCAGTGGGGGCCGATGGAAAAGGCCTCGAAGACGCCCGATCCTTACCCGCATGCGCGACGGCTGGTCGCGGAATATAGCGGAGAAGTAGAGAAGTATTCGAGGCTGTCGGCCGATCACCAGTGGATCGCGGAGAAGTACGAAATTGCCGCGAGGGCCCTCAAGGATGGCGGCAACGCAAACGGCGCAACCGTGACCGAGATGAGCCCGAGTCAGAACAGCAGCGGGAGACAGCCAAACGCATTCACGCTGGGTCCCAAACAGAAGCCGGGTAACTAGAGTCTGCGTCAGCGCCTGGGTCCCCCATCTCGGACCCAGGCCGCCTGACGAGGCGGGAGTGGCGATGAAGACGCGATCCAGGGTGAACGGGTTCTGGCGATTATGGCGGACGCTCCAGTGGTGCGGCCTGGGAAGCGCGGGCGTCTTTTTGCTGACCTGGGTTGCCTTCCGGCTGCATTTCAGTTTCCTGACGACTAGCTTCTGTTACTTGATCCTTCTGGTGGCGCAGTCACTGGCCGGGGACTTCCCATCGGCGGCGGTGGTTTCCGTCGCCGCAGTGGCTTGCCTGGATTACTTCTTTGTTCTACCGCTCTTTTCGTTTCAAGTGGACAGCCCCGTTTATGGGGTGGGGCTAACGGCCTTTCTGGCGACCGGACTGGTGATTACCAGGCTGGTGACCAAGACGCGAGCGGCGGCAGAATTGTCGCGGGTGCATCACGAACGGCTGCAACGGCTGTATGAGTTCTCGCAAACGGTTCTGGCGCTGGAGCCGACGTTGAAGGGCGGCGCGCAAGTTCTGGAATCGCTTTGCGGCACTTTCGACATCAAGGCGGCATGCCTTTTCGACGCGCAGGACGACGAAGTGTACGTGGCGGGGGAACCGAGCGACGACCTGGAAAAGAAGACCGGCCAAGCGTTCATCCACAGCAACGACTACGACGACTCCCCAAGAAGGCTGGCGGCGCGCTGCATGCGGATCAGCGGGCGAACTATTGGAGCGATCGGCTTCGAGGGCCTGGACGATCCGGACTTGATGGCCGGGCCGCTGGCGGCGCTGGTGGCGGCGCATCTGGAGCGGACGCGCTCGTTCCAACACGCCAGCCAAGCCACGGCAACGGCGCAGACCGAGTCTTACCGGTCGGTGATTCTGGATGCGTTGGCGCATGAGTTCAAGACGCCGCTTTCGACCATCCTCACGGCGGCGGGCGCGCTGCGCGAGGTGGCGTCACTGGGTCCGCAACACCATGAGATGACCGAAATCGTGGAGTCCGAAGCGGCGCGGCTGAGCCGGTTGACCACGCGGTTGATCCGCACCGCGCGGCTGGAACGAGAAGAAGATCCGTCCCTGGATCGAACTGATCGACGTGGCGGAGGTGGTGGCGGAGTCCGCGAATCAGTACACCAGGCTTTCGGCGGGGCGGCGGATTTCCGTGGTGAAAGATTGCGAGTCGAGCGAAGTGATGGCCGACCGGGAGCTCTTGCGGCTGGCGGTGAGCCAGCTTCTGGATAACGCCTGCAAGTATTCCAGCCCGGGTTCGACGGTAACGCTGAGCATATCGCGCGAGGACGGCCAAGTGGTGGTGCGGGTTCTGAGCAGCGGGAATCCCATCCCGGCGGCGGAGCGAAACAAAATTTTCGAGCGATTCTACCGGGGCGTGGACGGGCTGCGGGTGGGGCCGGGATCGGGGCTGGGATTGTTTGTGGCGCGCAAGATCGCCCTGGCGCTGGGCGGCAGCATTGAACTCGATGGAGAGAATCCAGGAGCAACGAATGGGACAGTTTTCCGCCTCGCACTACCCGCTCCCCAAAGGGACCGGGACGGGGTCGCCGCAGCTGTCTAGCGTGCTGGTGGTGGACGACGAAGCGGCGCTGCGGAGAACGCTGAGAGCGTCCCTGGCGACGAGCGGCTTCGCCGTGGAGGAAGCGGGAACGGGAGCGGAAGCGCTGATAGCGGTTCGGCGCCGGCCGTTTGACCTGGTGTTGCTGGACGTGAATATGCCGGGATTGAGCGGGGTGGAAGTTTGCCGGCAAATCCGGGCGATCGCGCCGCGCACGGGAATCGTGATGGTGACGGTGCGCGATGCGGAAGAGGACAAGATTCGCGCGCTGGACGCGGGGGCGGACGATTACGTCACCAAGCCGTTTCGCTTTCGGGAGCTCATCGCGCGGGTGCGGGCGGTGCTGCGAAGGTTGCAGGCGGAGACGGGATCGGAGCGGAAGGTACTGCAGGCCGGCGACTTGAAAATCGATCTGGAGCATCGGCTGGTGTGGAAAAGCGAAGCGGAGATCCGCCTCTCGCCGAAGGAGTTCGACCTGCTTTCGTATCTGTGGAAGAACCAGGGCGCTCCTTTGACGCACACCAAGCTTCTGCGGGCGGTTTGGGGCCCGGAATACGGAAACGAATTGGAGTATCTGCGGACGTACGTACGCATGCTGCGAAAGAAGATCGAGGACGATCCGGCCAAGCCTGAATACATACAAACGGATCCGTGGGTCGGTTACCGATTCCGGAATCCGAGCGAGGACGAGGGCGGCGATTCTTCAGACGCCGAATAAACGCCATGGCTCACTCACGTGCACTCGGCAGTTTAAATGCAGGCGCGCCATCCACGGCCAACAACGCAGCGTTCCCCGTATCGCTGCCACAGGTCAGCCGTCCGTCGAAGAGGCCGCCGGACGCGGCGGTTCTCGACAAGAAGCTTTACGAGATGCGCGTCGACCAACTGCGCGAGGCGATTCGGAACAATCAAGCCAGCTTCCCCGCACAGATTCCGACGTTCTCCCGGCACACGCGGCCGGACTTGCAGCGGAAGCTGGTGCAGCTCTATTTCGTGAACGGCTGGAGCGCTCCGCAAATCCGCGCGCGGTACCAGTTGGGCGGACAGAGGTTCCAGCAAATCCTGAGCACGTGGAAGAACCGGGCGATAGAACTGGGGTACATCCAAGCGATCCCACCCGACCCGCGGATCGCGCTGTCTTCGCTGCGGCTTCCGATTCGCGTGGCGTTGTCACCCGCCAACGGCTCGGCGGCTCCGGCTCTTCCGGCCGTGAGACGATTCGGCGCGCAGCAGCCAGGCAATCATCGCAAGGCAAACGGAAACGGCCGGGAAATAGGCCGGCCGCGCAGAAAATGCGATTTGAGGCAAATCGCCAGGCTTCTAGACGATATGGAGCGTGGCCGAACGGTGGCCGACATAGCCGACGAAGCGGGCGTCTCCGAAAGCACCGTTCGCGTATGGAGGCGGCAGCACGATGCGCGGGTGCTGGAGCGCGAAAATCGGGAACTAAGGGAGCGACTCGCCAAGCTGGACGCAATCGAGACAAACTGACGGGCCTCACAGAGTTCGCCTTTCCCCGTTTTTACCATTCGGTTTTTGCGTTTCCTTTTTTTTCCGAGGCACCCCGACGTTCAGCCGAGGCATCAACGAATAGACGTGAGAGCCGGTTCATTCATTCAAGCCTGAGAGCCGCCCAGGGAGAAAGAGATTGAAGTCGATGGAGGAAGTCATGGGACGGGGAAACAAACTTATAACGGCTCTTTTGCTCATCGCGCTGTTGTTTGCGACCGGAGGATTCGTGGGGGATAAGGCGGCGGCGCCGGAGACGCGAAGCGAAAAGACCCTTACCAGCGGGGAGGTCCAGTTGATATTCTCGCTGATGGATACGAACAAGGATGGAAAGATATCCAAGCAAGAGTGGACGAATTTTATGGGGTCGATGTTCGACCGGCTGGACACAGGGAAGACCGGAGCGCTTACCCCTCAGGAATTGTCACAATTGAAGTGGCAAGCCGGGACGTTTGCACGCACGGGCAAATAACGCCAAACCGCGCTTTCGTTTGGTTTCAAGGCACGCGCGAGTGATCAAGACCACCAGGCTGCTCGAATCGCTCTTCTTTCTGCTGCTGGCATGGACAGGCTTGTGCCAGGCGAGTTTTGCGAAAAAGCAGCCCCTTCCTATATCTCCCAAAATCCTGAAAGCACAAACCGTTTACCTGGACTGCGACTGCCGCAGAGAGATGAAGGCGTCGGTGCCAAACGTGTTAACCGAATTCTTCGACTGGGGGCGCTACCAATTGGCTCCGGACCGCAATCACGCGGACCTCATCTTTCTGTTTTCGATGAACCCGTACCTGGGGGATTACTTCACGCGCGACGGTCCCGACAAGCGTCCCGGCATCGTGGATTTTACGATTCTTACGGTGATCGATGGGCGCACGGGCGAAGCGCTGTGGAGCGAATCGAAGCGCTGGGGATACATGCTGGTCTCCAAAGCGAGCAGAGCGTTAATGCGCGACTTGCGGAAGGCAGTGGAAGCGCAAGTTCACCTGGATTCCGGGACTTCTTCGCGATAAACGATCCTCCCGATAATGGCTCGCCGGCAGAGCCGGGAACTCTATTCCTTCAGGGAGGAAACCCTAGAATCAGGGTTAGGAGCAACGGGTGAAAGCAAGTTCTCAATGACCGAGAAGAGTTCTTCCAAGTTGATCGGCTTCGACACGTAGCCGTCCATCCCGGCATTCAAGCACTGCTCCTTATCTCCTCGCATGGCGTGGGCCGTTAGGGCGATGATAGGCAAATGAGCGCCAGAGGCCTTTTCCTTTTCGCGTATCCGTCTGGTGGCCTCAAAACCATCCATCTCCGGCATCATGACGTCCATGAGAACAATATCGAAGGGCCGCTGTTCCAATAATCCCAGAGCTTCGAATCCATTCCGCGCCACGAACACAATGTGCCCACGCTTCTCCAGCAGACGGGCAATCAGTTTTTGGTTGACCACATTGTCCTCAGCAACAAGGAAACGCAGCGATTTCGCCTGGTCCCGGAGATTATGCCGGGGGACTGGGGCTGCGTTCTCCGGCCTGGCTGAGTCGCCCGTGAGGACGCGAAGCAAAAGGTCGCGTAATTCCAGTCTGTCGAAAGGCTTGCTCAAATAGGCGTCGACGCCAAGTTTGCGGCAGAGACCCGCGTCTCCGGGCCAGCCCCCCGAGGTGAGAACGACCATCTTGATGTTTTTAAGCGACAGATCCTGGCGAATTCGTTCGACGAGACCAAATCCATCCATCTCCGGCATGTGAGCATCGGTGAGAAGCAGGGGAAGCGGCGATCCCGACTCTTGTGCACGGCGCAGGGCTTCGATCGCTGCAGCCGCGCTATCCACCACCGTGGGCACCATTTTCCAGCGGAGGAGAGAATCTTCGAGGATGCGGCGATTGGTGGCATTGTCATCCACCACCAAGACAGGCACGCCGATGAATGGAGAGATATCGAGTGTTTTAGCACGCGACTCGGGCGGAGATTCAGGGTCTCCCGGGCCAACTTGAACCGTAAAACAAAACGTTGAACCCTTTCCGGCTTCACTCTGGACCCAGAGGTTGCCACCCATCAAGCGCACCAGTTGACCTGCGATGGTCAGACCAAGGCCAGTGCCACCATATTTGCGCGTGGTGGAGGAGTCCCCCTGGGAGAAGGCATCGAAGATGGTGCGCTGTTTATCGGTGGGAATTCCGATTCCGGTATCGCGGACACTGAAGAGCAAGGTTATTCCCCGGGCGTTCGGTCCCTCCGTGCGCGTGTTCACTTGGACGTTAACTTCTATTTCACCTGCTTGGGTGAACTTGATCGAGTTACCGACCAAATTCACTAGCACTTGCCGAAGCCGCGCGGGATCGCCCAGAACCGTGGCGGGCACTTCGGGAGCGACATCGAAAATGATCTCCAAACCGTTCTGCTGCGCTTTTATCGCCAGCGCTTTCACCGCTTCGCCCAAACTCTTTCGCAAGTTGAAGCTCAGACTGTCCAATTCCAGCTTGCCGGACTCGACCTTGGAGAAATCCAGAATGTCGTTGAGGAGAGTCAGGAGAGCGTCGGCGGACCCCTTGACCATGTGAAGGTAATCGGCCTGCTCGGGTGTCAGTTCCGTTTCCAGCACAAGCTCGGTCATGCCGATGATGCCGTTCATTGGGGTGCGAATTTCGTGACTCATGTTGGCCAGAAATTCACTCTTTGCGCGATTGGCGGCGTCCGCAGTCTCCCGGGCGCAAATCAATTGCTCCTCGTAGCGCTTCCGTTCTGTGACCTCCGTTGCGATCCCAACGAGCCGAATGATTTGCCCGGCTTTGTCGCGAACCGGAAAGGCTCGGTCAGAAATCCATTTCTCCTTGCCGTCGTCTGCTCGTATTCGGTATTCCGAGTCAACGAGTTCTCCTTGTAATTGTCTCCCAAAAAGTGCATGGGCACGTTCCAGGTCATCGGGATGAATCGCCTCCACCCAGGACATTGGATTCTTGTAAAGGCTATCACGCGTTCTGTTCCACACTTTTTCGTAAGCAGGGCTGATGTAGAGTATCTTGTCGGCTGTGGGTGTCATCATCCAAAACACTTCACTGATATTCTCCGCAATATTGCGAAACTGCTCTTCGCTGTGGCGCAGTTCTGCTTCGATCCGCTGGCGCTCGGTGATGTCCCGGCAGATTGTGGCTATAGCGATTGGCCGGCCGGTGCTTTCTTCGGTAACCAAAAAGACCGATTGCCACATCGGAATCGGCGCGCCCGTTTTCCAGTGCCTAAATTGCGTTTCCCCATCCCATCGGCCCTTTTCCAGAATGGTTGGCATGATGTCATTGCGGGCGTGTTCCCGTTCCCCATCCGTCGCGAAATCCACGATGGTTCCTGTAAGCGGCCCACTCGGGTCCAGGCCTACTATCCTTCTTCCCGCGGGATTGACGAAGGTGACCTTGCCCTCCATGGTTGCCATACTGATAAAGTCGCTGGAACTCCCCACCACGGATGCGAGCTTGCGCAGTTCGTCTTCCATGTGCCTGCGGCCGGTAATGTCTTGAACATGAGTGATGAAGTATAAGGGTTCGCCGTGGAGGTCTCGAACCACCGAGATCCTCATGTGGACCCATATTAGGTTCCCTTGTTTGTGGATGTAGCGCTTTTCAAACTCCGCCGAGGCGGCCCGACCGTCGCGCATCTCGTCAGCGGCTTGACGCGAGCGTTCCAGATCGTCGGAGTGGGTGAGTCCCTGCCAGCCTTCCGCCAACAACTCTTCCTTCGAATAGCCCAGCAACTGACAGAAGGCTTGGTTGACCCGCAAGAGCTGGTTGTCAAGGCTGGCCAGGCACATGCCGAACGGCGCATCTTCAAAGGCGGCCCTGAATTCCTCCGCACTTTTGTGTTGCGCTTCCTCGGCACGCTTGCGCCCGGAGACATCGAGGATCGTACCCAAAAGCGCCGGCCGGCCATTCAGCTTCAATGCCGTCAAGCAAACTTCCGCCGGAAAAAGCTCGCCGTTCTTGCGCCGGTGCACCCACTCGAAGCGATTGGTGCCATTGAGAAAAGCGGTGTCCATCTCCCGTTCGGCCGCCACCCGCGAAGGTGTGCCATCGGGCTGGTTCGGGGGTGACAGATCGGCCGGGTGCAGCGCGAGGAGCTCGTCCCGCCTTGCGTATCCAAACAGCTGCAGCAAAGCCGAATTGCAATCCAAGAAACCCTTGTCGTCCGACAGCAAATGCGCGTCAGCCGAGTCCTCGAATAGGACGCGATGCTTCGTTTCGCTTTCTTGCAGCCTGTTTTCGGCTTGCTTGCGCTCGGTGATGTCCTGGGTGGTGCCGACGACGCGGCTGATATTCGCCTGCTCATCGATGACGGCTTTTCCGACCGCCAAAACATTCCTGACAGCACCGTCCGTTCGGATGATGCGGAATTCCGCGAACCCCTGCCCCTTTTCGTCGATTATTTTCCGCAACGTGGCTTCGACTGCCGGCAGATCCTGGGGATAAACCCTTGCGGACCATTTTTCATACGGTATCGGCACAATCGGTTCGAAGCCATAGATTTCAAACAACGTGGCGTCCCAGGTAAACGCATTGCTGGCCAAGTCCAACTCCCACACGCCGATCTTTGCAACCGCGGTAGCAAGCGACAGGCGGTCTGTGACCGACCGAAGCGCGGCCTCAGCTTGCCTGCGCTCAGAAATATCCAGTTTCATGGCGATAAAGTGAGTAATTTCTCCTCTGCCATCCTGTACCGGAGTAATGGTCATTTCTTCCTGGTAGAGGCTGCCATCCTTGCGCCGGTTTAAGAGTTCTCCGCGCCATATCCGTCCCCCGAGAATGGTTTGCCACATCTGCTCGTACAGCGTCTGTGGATTCCGGCCCGATTTGAGGATACGCGTGCTTCGCCCAACGATTTCCGCGCGGCTGTAGCCGGTCAATCGCTCGAAGGCAGAGTTGGCCCAGAGGACCGTTGCGGTCCTGTCGGTGATGACAACGGCGTTAGCCGTCGCCTCGAGTGCCGCGACCTGTAGCTCAACGAGACCGGTGCGAGGCCGGTCGGCCGAGAAGAGATCGACATTGCGCTCATTTTGCATTTGCTGAACTGCTCGACGAAACACATATCGGAAGAGGGGGGTTGATGCGACCTACGCAGTCCCAATTGCCGACAGCCTGAGAGAGGAAAAAACAGGTGCCGTGTGACAAGTTAGCATATCTTGGAGAAGTGCTGGGCGACCTAAAACCGCCGCCTAGTCCCAATCGTGCACTCCGGGTCGAGGTGGTTCTTTCTCCTGCTTCCCTGCCGAAGGCGCCGAATCCGGAGGGTTGAATCGGGCGGGCGTTGGACGGAGATTGCAAACTTCTCGCAGGCGGAACTAGAATGGGGCACCTGAGATTTAGCTTTGGCTAGGGCTGAGGAGGCGCTATGTCGAAGAGAGTGATTTCCTCCCTTGGGCTGCTCCTGCTGACCGCTTCTTTCTGCGCAGTTCTTCCGACGCGCGGACAAAATCGAAACCAACAACCGGTGGATTTGCCGGAAGGCGACGGCAAGGCCGTAGTGCAAAGCGACTGCGCCATTTGCCACGCGCTGACGCAGGTGACCAACGCGGGACATGACCACGACGACTGGGAGACGGTCCTGCACATGATGGTCAACGTCGGAGCGCCGGTAACGGATGCCCAATTCGGCACAGTGCTGGATTACCTGACCAAGAATTTCCCGCCCAAGCCACAGCCGGAAGCGCAGATTATTCCCGGCAGCGCGGACGTTACGATCAAAGAGTGGGTGGTGCCTACGCCGGGATCGCGGCCGCACGATCCGATGCTGGCTCCGGATGGGTCGGTCTGGTATTCGGGGCAGTTTGCCAACGTACTGGGACATTTCGATCCGAAGACCGAACAGTTCAAGGAGTACAAGCTGCCGCCGAAGTCCGGGCCACACGGGCTGCTGGCGGACAAGGACGGCTACATCTGGTACACGGCAAATTTCGCGGCTTATATCGGGAAGCTCGATCCCCAGACCGGCGAGGTGATGAAATATCCAATGCCGGACCCGAAAGCTCGCGACCCGCATACGCCGATCCAGGATGGCCATGGGCATATTTTTTTCACGGTGCAGGGCGGCAACATGGTGGGAAGGTTAGACATGAAGACGGGCGAGATCAAGCTGACGACGTCGCCCACGGTGCGATCGAACCCGTACGGCATGGTCATCAATTCCAAAGGCGTTCCGTACTTCGTGGAGTTTGGCGCGAACAAGGTGGCCAGCGTCGATCCGGAGACGCTGGAAATCCACGAATACGTATTGCCGCACGAAGAGAGCCGGCCGCGGCGCGTGGCGATTACGCCGGATGACGTGATCTATTATTCGGACTACTCGCGGGGCTATCTGGGGCGGTTCGATACCAAGACGGGAGCGATGACGGAATGGCTGTCGCCGGGCGGGCCGAAGTCGCAGCCCTACGCGATCACCATTGTGAACGGCATTGTGTGGTACAGCGAATCGAACACCAAGCCGAATACGATCGTGCGCTTCGATCCCAAGACGGAGAAGTTCCAGACGTGGGCGATTCCATCGGGCGGAGGAGTGGTGCGAAACATGGTGCATTCGCCGGACGGGCGGACGCTGTGGATCGCGTGCAGCGGGATGAACCGGATCGGCGAAGTGCAGATCAAGGGAACGAAGATTTCGCAGAAGAATTGACCGAGGGCCGCCTGCGGTAAGAGCATCCGGCCGGGCCAGGGGCTAAAGCCCCGCTTTCTTGGCGGCGGAATGTCGCGGCTAAAGCCTCGACCCACAAGACAACTCGCAGCACTAGCCGACGCCTCGCTCGTCCGCAAAAATCGCTAAAATCTATCTAAACGGAGTCTTCGAGGCCGATGCGGATTCGTTCCGGGAGGTATAGCCAGCCGTGAAACGAACGATTTTGATTTGCAGCCTGCTGGCCGGAATATTCCTGGCCGCAGCCGATGCGGGATTCGCGCAAGGCGTGGCGGATTTGCGGCTCTTCGAGCAGCACTGCACGAACTGCCACGGAAATCCCAGCGGCCCGGCCGGAGCGCCGGACGGACTGGCGCTGCGGAGAATGACGGCCGAGGCGGTTCTCGCGGCGATCACAGGGCCTATGCACCCCGCGCTTCAAGGGATCACGGACGAAGAGAAAAAGATGATCGCGGGATATCTGGGCGGGCGCAAAGCGGACGTTGCGAAAGTGGATGACGCGAAGCTGATGCCGAACCAGTGCCCCAGCAATCCGCCGATCAATACTCTCTCTGCAAATCCCTCGTGGAACGGATGGGGCGCCGATCTCAACAACACGCGCTTCCAGCCGGCGAAGATGGCCGGCATTTCCGCGGAGCAGACGCCGAATTTAAAGCTGAAGTGGGCGTTCGGATTTCCGGCGGCGGAGATTGTCTGGGGCCAGCCGACGATTGCGGCGGGACGAGTTTTCATCGGGGTCGATACGGGCGCCGTCTATTCGCTGGACGCGGCGACAGGATGCGTACACTGGTCGTTTCAAGCGGACGCGGGCGTGCGCAACGCCATTACGGTGGCGCCGGTTAAAAACCAGGGTGCGTCGAAATACGCGCTCTACTTCGGTGACATCAAGGCGAACGTTTACGGCGTGGATGCGACGAGCGGCAAGCTACTGTGGAAGGTGAAGGTGGAAGACCAGCCGGTGGCGCGCATCACCGGAGCACCGGCGCTCTATGAAGGACGGCTGTACGTGCCGGTCTCTTCCACGGAGGAACGCGCGGCGGGATATAGCGCGATCTATCCCTGCTGCACGTTTCGAGGAAGCGTGGTGGCGCTGGACGCCAATACCGGGAAGCAGATCTGGAAGACGTTCATCATTCCCGACGCGCCCAAGCCGCTGAAGAAAACGTCCAAGGGCGTGCAGCTTTGGGGGCCGGCGGGAGGCGCGGTATGGAACACGCCGACGGTCGATCCCAAGAATCATGCGCTGTATATCGGGACGGGCGACGCCTACAACCATCCAGCGGGCAAGACCACCGACGCAATCATGGCTTTGGACATGAACACGGGAAAGGCGCTCTGGGCGGTTCAAGACACCGAAGAGGACGCTTGGCTGGCGGGCTGCGAGCCTCAAGGCACGTCGGAAAATTGCCCGCCAGATATCGGGCCCGATTATGACTTCGGCGCGTCGCCGATCCTGCGAACGCTGCCCAACGGCCGGCGCATCCTGGTGGCTGGACAGAAGAGCGGCATCGTTTGGGGACACGATCCGGATAAAGAAGGCGCGGTAGTTTGGAAGGCTCAACTGGTGGAGAAGCTGGCGCGCGGCGAAATCACCTTTGGCGGCGCGGCGGACGGAGAGAAGGCTTACTTCGGCTTGAAAGGCGGCGTGGCAGCGGTGCAGTTATCGAACGGCGATAAAAAATGGTTCACGCCAATCGAGCCGCCCAAAGATCCGGCGCTGCGCAATGGAGAGACAGCGGCGCTGACGGCGATTCCGGGGGTGGTTTTCTCGGGTAGCTGGGATGGAACGGTGCGCGCGCTTTCGACCGAAGACGGCCACGTTCTCTGGCAGTACGACACGATGCGCGAGTTCAAAACGGTGAACGGAGTGGCGGCGAAAGGCGGTTCCATGGGCTCCGCCGGACCGACCGTAGCCGGAGGAATGCTTTTCGTTGGCTCGGGCTATACGTTCGGCCCGGGCGCGACCGGAAACGTGCTGCTGGCCTTTTCGCCGAATTAGAGATGCGTCAATTCCCGAGAACATCTTCGGAACAAAAACTTGCCACACGCGCGCGGCATCGAAATCACCCAGGTCCTGGAATGGAACGACGGCGGGTTACGGCGCGTCCAGGACTATCTTGCCGGCGAGGAGCCGCTGGAGATGCGCTCGGGGCGGCAGCGCCTGGGCGTGACGATGCGGACTCCGGGAAACGATTGCGAATTGGCGGCGGGATTTCTCTTCACGGAAGGAATCATCTCGAAACCAGAGGAGATCAGGGCGATCGACGCTCCCGGCGACAAAGCGCAGCGCCTGGACGCGAAGACGAACATCGTTCGTGTGACGCTACGACGCGGGGCGCAGCGCGCCACGAAGAATACGGCGCGGGCGTTTTCCGCGGGGTCGGCATGCGGCGTTTGCGGCAAGGAGTCTATCGCGCAACTGCGGCGGCGAGGGCTGCGCGCGCCGGATAGGCAAACGCGATTCGATCCGGAGATGCTCTGCCGATTGCCGGAAAAGCTGCGCGGGACGCAGGCGATTTTCGGGCGCACGGGCGGCCTGCACGCGGCGGCACTTTTTCGCGAAGACGGCGAACTGCTGGTTCTGCGCGAGGATATCGGCAGACATAATGCCGTGGACAAGGTGATTGGCTGGGCATTGCTGGAAGGACGGCTGCCGCTTTCGGGGCACGCACTGCTTGTTAGCGGCCGGGGCGGATTCGAGATCGTGCAGAAGGCAATCTCGGCGGGAATTCCGCTGCTGGCCAGCGTGTCGGCGCCGTCGAGCCTGGCGGTGCGGCTGGCACGGGAGCTGGATTTGACGCTGGTGGGCTTCCTGCGCGGCAGGCGCTTCATTGTCTACGCGGGCGAGGACCGGCTGACGCCTGGCGCGAAGCAAATCGAAATCAAATCGGCGCGCTGAAAGAAGCCTCTACTCATCTTCCGCATTATCTGTCTGGGTCGTTCGTCTGCGATTCGGAGAGATCGCCGACGGGACTCTTTAGCGCCTGCGGAATCAGGACGTTTACGTATTGCGCGGCTTCGCTGGCGCGCGCTCCACCGAACGAAACAATCTGCCGAAACTCGGCGAGGGATTGCGAACGCAAGAGATCCCGGTCTTGCGCCGCGACGGCCTGATCGAAGTGCTTTACCGCCGCCTCGTATTCCCTATCGGCCGCGGCATCGGAGTCCGCTTTGGCGAGATTGGCCTGAATCTGTTTCTCCGCTTTGGGGATCAGGTCGCTCAGGTAATCGCGGGCATCCAGGTCCAGGATGCCTTCGCCGCCGGTGAGGGCCTTGAATTGAGGCCGCAGCTTCTCCAATTGCGATAATGCGTCGGCATTTCCCTGCTGCACGGCCAAATCAAATTGATCTCGGAGGGAAGCGATCCGGCTGCGGCTCCAATCAGGGACCGCGGGAAGCGGCTTGCGATTTTTCATGGCGCCGGCTTCGGCGAGCTGAGCGACCAGGGCCTGCCGCACGCGGTTGGCTTGCTGCTGGCGGGCGCTCCCCAGAATCACAATCTTGTCGACCGTTTTCAGTTCGTTCTCGACATGATCCGCCGACAAGGAGCGCGCATATTGCTGGAGATTCGCCCAGAGCAGATCCTCATAGCGCCGCTGCGGAATGATCTCGTCGGCGTAGCGTTCCGCGTCCGGACGGTGTGGTCCTGCGTCGGGCAAGGCGATCACTTCGCGCAACAATTTCTCGGCGTCGTCGAATTCCGAGGCCTGCATATCTTTCATCGCTTGGTCCCAGAGGGTTTGCTCCTGCAGGGCGGCGCGTTGCAATTGGGATTGCTGGCTGAAATTTCGGCGCAGGTCGCTAATCGTACCGTTCAAAGGTCCATTCAGCCGAGCGGCTTCATCCAGGCGGTCTTGCGCGGATTTGTAATCGCTGGCATCCGCGGCAGCCTGGGCGAGGACGATGAAGTGGCGTTGTTGAACTTCGATAGAAGCTTCTCCATCTGAGAGGGAAGCTTGCCCATCTGAAGCTGCAGGGGCTGAAGCCGGTGCAGGGACAGCGGCGAGATCAGGAGAAGGAAGTGACACGATGGGCGGCGGGGTGACGATTACCGGCGTGGAGGAAGGTTCCAAAGGATTCAGCGCGCGCGCCGTGCTCGGAGCTTGGCCGGACGCAGAATGCCGCCGGTAGCCAACGATCCCTAATGTAACGATCCCCAAGCCAACGATAACGGCGGCCGCGCCTGCAAAGTAGAGACTGGCTCGTTTCCAAGAGCGCGAGGGAGCTCCAGACAAAACACTGGAGCCGGGTTGGAACTCCGTCGGGACTCCGTTCCTTCGCGGTAGTTCGGGGGACGCAATCAACTGCGTTTTCGAGGTTTCGACATCAGCCGACCCTGTGGCGGGCGCTCGCTCCTGCTGCGATTGCACTTCTTCCTGAAGGCGGCGGGCTGCAGGATCGTTGGGATCCAGCTTCAAAGCCGACTGAACTTCCACGCGTGCGTCGAAGAACAAGCCTTCCTGAAGGAGTTTTTCGCCGCGAGCGACGATCTCCTGAACTCGAGCCGCAGTCTGGTCTACGCCGAGCGAGGCATGCAAGTCATCGAGCAACGCCTTTACCGCGAGGTTCTTGTTATCGATGAGCGTTGCCTGCATGAGGAGACGGCGAGCTTCCGACGTTTCCCCTTCGGCGATCGATTTGCGTCCGGCATCGAGAAGCTGCTGAACCGCTTCGCGCTGAAGCTCGGACCAGATAGGCTCGAGATCGAGCAAAAACTTTTCCATGGTCTGGTAGCGGGCGGAGACGTCTTTGCACAGGGCGCGGTGAACAACCGTTTCGAGACTTTCTGGGCATTCGGGGGCGAGTTCGTGGAGCGATGGCGGCTGGTCGTCCAGAATGCTGCGGATCAGAGCGCCATGATTTTCGCCCGTAAACGGCTTGCGATAGGCGAGGCACTCGTAAAGGACGGCGCCGAGCGACCAAATGTCGCAGCGCTCGTCGGCAGCCTGGCCGCGAAGCTGTTCCGGAGACATGTAGGCAAGCGTCCCGAGCAAACTGCCGGTCTGAGTCTTGGATGTATCCATGATGCGCGCGATCCCGAAGTCCACGACTTTGACGGCGCCATCGGTGGTGATCATGATGTTTCCAGGCTTGATATCGCGATGAACCACGCCGCGGCTGTGAGCGTAATCGAACGCGCGGCAAGCCTGGACGAAGTAGCCGAGCTTCTGGGCCAAGGGCAAAGGCAGGCGACGCGCGATCACCTGCTCGAGGCTTTCCCCCTCCAAGTACTCCATGGCGATAAAAGGAGAGCCGTCCGATTCGGAGAGTTCGTAGACGGTGACGATATTGGGATGCTGCAGCAGTCCCGCGGACTTGGCCTCGCGATGGAAGCGCTCGAGCAGATCGGGGTTATTGGCAACGCCGGCGGTGATGGTCTTGACGGCGACGGACCGGCCAATGAGCGGGTCACGGGCCTTGAAGACGACACCCATGGCTCCCCGGCCGAGTTCGCGGACGATCTCGTATCTGCCGATATGCTTCAAAGATGAACTCCGAATGAACTGGAGCTATTTTAGCCGGGGATGGGGGCTGAACTGAGGCTGGCGGATGGCGCGGTTACCGAGGGGTTACCGGAGGTTTGGACACGGGTTGGTTGAGTAGATTTGGCGCGGGGGCCGGCGTGACGCCGCCCTTGCGCCTGCCGCTAACCCTGCTCGTGTCGGCGCCGCCTTGCCTTACGGTGTCATTCCGAGGCGAAAGCCGAGGAATCTGCTTTTGCCTCTAGCCCGCGCCGGCGTCACTAGCAGGGTTAGCCGCCGGCGATGGCGCCGATTACGAGAAAGGGCTCCGCGCCGCGGGCTACAGCTTCAGGCAAGGGATGGTCGGGCGGTTCGAGGGACCAATCCTCGCCGCAGGCGAAAAATCGCAGGAAGGGCCGGCGCTCGAGAGTGACGTGGTCGCGGATGGTGCCGCGGAGCATGGGGTAGCTGGCCTCGAGCGCATCGAGAACGGAACGCGGGGTAATCTCGCCGTGAACCTCGACGCTCACCTCCGATCCGGCGCGGGCCAAGGTGCGCAGATGCGGCGGGAGCACCACTCGAATCATGGCAGGGTCTGCACCTCCACGGAGAGCACCGCGGGAAGATTGCTGACGATGGGCGCCCAATTTTCGCCCGCGTCGGGCGAAGCGTACACCTGGCCGCCCGTGGTACCGAAGTATACGCCGCAAGAGTCCAGCGAATCGACGGCCATGGCGTCGCGCAATACGTTCACGTAGCAGTCGCGCTGCGGCAGGCCCTTGGTGAGCGGTTCCCATTCGTTTCCGCCGGTGCGGCTGCGGTAGACGCTCAACTTGCCCTCCAGCGGGAAATGCTCGGAATCGCTCTTGATGGGAACGACGAAAATAGTTTCCGGTTCGTGGGCATGAACGTCGATAGCAAATCCGAAGTCGGTGGGCAAGTTGCCGCTGACCTCATGCCAGGAGTCGCCGGCATCGTCGCTGCGCATCACGTCCCAATGCTTCTGCATGAAGAGAACGTTGGGGCGCGACCGATGCATCGCGATGCGATGAACGCAGTGGCCGATTTCGGCCGTGGGATCGGGAAGGAATTGGGATTTCAGGCCGCGGTTGATGGGCCGCCAGGTGCTGCCTCCATCGTCGGTGCGAAAGGCGCCCGCGGCGGAGATGGCGACGAACATGCGGTTGGGATTGGTCTCATCGAGAACGATGGTATGCAAACACATTCCGCCGGCTCCCGGCTGCCACCGAGGCCCGGTGCCGTGGCCGCGCAGCCCGGGAAGCTCCTCCCAGGATAGGCCGCCGTTAGTGGAGCGGAATAGCGCCGCGTCTTCCACTCCGGCGTAGACCGTGTCGGGTTCGGTGAGGGATGGCTCGAGATGCCAGACGCGCTTGAACTCCCAGGGATGCTGCGTGCCGTCATACCACTGGTGAGTGGTGAGCGGCTTTCCAGTTTCGAGAGAAGTGTTGTAGACGAATTTGTTGCTGTCTCCTCTCGGAGGGCCTTGCGCCGGTTTGGCTTCGCCTGGGGGAGTGCCCGGCTGTATCCAAGTTTTGCCGCCATCGTCGGAGCGCTGGATGATCTGGCCGAACCAGCCGCTGGTTTGCGAGGCGTAGATTCGGTTCGGATCCACGTTCGATCCCTTGAGGTGATAAATCTCCCAGCCGGCGAAGTGCGGCCCGCTGACGTCCCACTTTTCGCGTTTACCATCAGACGTGAGCACAAAGGCTCCCTTGTGTGTGCCGACCAGGACTCGAACTTTGCTCATCCTCTTTTGCTCCCCTTCTGACATTGTCCGCTTTTTTTGCCCGGTGGAAAAGCAGCAGTAACGGCGGATTCCGGCCATGCGGGATCGATTTCGATCCAGAGCTGAAACGTGAGCGGCATGCAGATTATTGATTCTGAAGCACTTGGTCTTGAGCTCCAAGAGCGACTTTGGCCAGTGTATTGCGTCTATACAGGTGTGCGTAAAGGAGACCAGACAATGAGATACCTAAAATATGCAGGCCTGCTCGGACTTTTTGTGATGCTGGCGGGGACCGCCGCTCACGCTCAAGTGAGATTCGGCGTCGGCATTGGAGTGGGTCCGGGGTACGTCGCGCCTCCGGCCTATGTGGGTCCCGCTCCCAACTGTGCCTACGGGTATTACGGTTATTACCCCTACGCGTGCGCGCCTTACGGATATTACGGTCCCGAATATTTCAATGGCGGTGTCTTTCTCGGCGCGGGTCCATGGTTCCACGGCTACCGCGGCTACTACGGGCCTGGCTACCGCAACTTCGGGCCCAATTATAATCGCGGGTACTATGGCGGTGGGGGATACCGCGGCTTTGGTGGCGGCGGGTTCCGCGGCAACGCCGGTGGTGGATTCCGAGGCGGCAATCAATTCCACTCCGGTGGTGGGTTCCGGGGCGGCGTCTCTCGCGGCGGCGGGCGACGCTGATTGAGGCAAGTCACAACTGTTTTGCAAACGGCTGGCGATCCTGCCAGCCGTTTTTGTTTGTAAGGGCGACGGTTCGGTCGCCACGCGCGCGCCACGAAAATTATGGGGCGCTTCCTTACGGAAAATTGAGAATGAGGCTAGAAGTAGAGGACTTGATGCTGGGCGCCGCCGATTTTGATGCGGCGCGTGAGTTCATCGAGAAGCTCGGCGCCTTGCGCGGCCAATGCAGGCAGAAAACAATGAGCGCGTTCCTGAAGCTCGCCGTTAGGGTAAAGCTGGGCGATCAGCTCGCGCTGGTGGGCGTCCAGGACAGAGGAGCGCATGGCGATGGCGCGGCCGACTTTTTCCTTCAGCTTCGAGAATTGAAAGAGCATCTTCGATTCGGCGGTATCCATGGCGCCACCCAGAGTCTGATCGAGTTCGGTAACCTGCTCGCGCAACTCCGCCAGCATCTTCTGCAGCGATTTTTCGCCGCGATCAAAACGGCGGGTGAGCGTTTTGGGCAAAAGCGCTCCCTCCATCTTCTCGCGAAGCCCGGCCGGACCGCCAAGCAGGTCTGAAAATTGCAGGTCGTATTTGCGCAAGAGGCGGACGCCATGGGCATTCACCAGGGTGAAGTTGGCTCGCGGCAGGATCACGGGCATGCGTCCCAGAAGCGCGTCATAGTAGACCGAAGCCTGAGCGAAATAAGCGACCTCGGCGGGGCCGGCGATGTAAGCGGCCGACGAGAGGAGGCTATCCTGGACCACGGGGCGCAGCAAAGCATTGGGGCTGAAATCGAGCGGCGACGCGGTCAGAAGTTCGGAGAGAGCGGAAAAAGAAAAGGAGCGGCGGCCGGCGGCGAAATCGCCGTTGCGCGCGCGCAACGGAACGCGCTTGCCATCCAGATTCAGGAAAAGCGGGACGCTGTCTTCAGTAACCTTCACCTGGGCGTGGTAACCGGCGGATTCGAGTTCTCGCGAGCGCGCGAGCAACTGCGGATTCAGATCGGACTGCCGCTCGAGGGCGGCGCGATAGAGCGGCTCGGCCAAGCGGTGCAGGCCCTCGGAGATCGGATCGAGCAGGATCAAACCTCGTCCGGCGAAGAGCTTCGCGAACAACTTGCCGAACGCGGAGCCGTACGTTTCCGAAGGCTGGTAGGAGGCGGCTAGCGCAGAACGAATCTCGTCGGCGGCGGGACCTTCGAGCTTGGCCGAGGCACGGGCCACAGCGTCGAGTACAGCATCGCCCAGCGGGACTTCGCCCGCCCTGCGTCCCTCGTAATCGGCGGTAGGCAGTTCAATTTTATCGAAATCGTCGCGCGAGGGCCAGAAACAGTGATTGATTTCCGCGAGATCGTGGTCTTCCGTGGCGAGCCAAAAGATGGCCACGGCGGGGGTGCCGGCGGAGTTTAACTCTTCGGCAACGCGCAAAGCCGTGAGCGCCTTGTAAATCGTATAGCTGGGGCCGGAGAAAAGGCCCACTTGCTGGCCCGAGACGATGGCAGCGGCACCCGAAGCGAAGCGATCGAGAGCGGCATCCACGGAAGCATCGGCCCCGAAGGCGCGGTTCTGGGCGCGGAGGATCGCGGCAACTTTGCCCCGGGCGTCCAGATCGGGATGCAACTCCGCAGCGACGCGCTTTACCGAATCCAAGTCCGGCGGGTCGGCGTAGTATTTGGCAACTGACTGAAAATCCTGGAGGTAAGAGGAATACAGCCGGGAGGTGTGCGGCACGTCAACAGCGCGTATACAGTGACACTCCATAGGATCGGCCCGCCATGATACACGCCGGGGATAGGCGCGGCAATCTGGTCATGCCGTTATAGCCCGCTACTAGGATGTTCGGGAATTGAATCGGTCGCGCGATTTTGCCGCGCCAGTCTCGCCCCAAGGCCTTCCCCGGGTCGACTACTTAAATCTAGCCCGCTACTCCGAGATGGTCCATTTTTGGGCGGGCAAGCGATTCGGAGAGTGCTGCCTCCACCGCCTTCTTTTGCCCTTCGCTGAGCGGGAGCAGGGGCGGCCGTGGGGCGCCTCCAAAATAGCCCACGCAATCCATGGCGTATTTCACACCGGCCGGGCCCAGTTCGCCAGCAATGTGGCGGGAGGGGCCAAGCAGCAGGAACTGAAGGCGGCCGGCGCGGTCCATATCGCCGGCGCGGACGGCTTCGTACAGCTCCACGGCGGCTTCGGGGAGATAGCAAGCGAGCGCCAAGATGCCTCCAGCGGCTCCGAGAATCAATGAAGCTAAGAGCGTGCTCGCGGAACCGACCAGGGCGCTGAATTCGGGAGGACATTGGCGAATGATCTCGGAAACGAGCTGCACATTCCCGGAGCTGTCCTTGATGCCCACGATATTGGGATGCGCCGCCAGGCGCGCCACCCAATCGGCCGTGACGGAGATGCCGGTGTATTGGGGGATCGAATAGATCAGGACCGGCACCGGAGAGGCGTCGGCAACGGCGAGGTAATGCCGCTCGAGCGCCGCGGGGGTGAGAAGCGCCTTGAAATAATGAGGCGTCTTGATGAGTACGGCGTCGTAGCCGAGTTCGGCGGCCCTCCGCGCACGCGCCACGGTTTCCGCCGTGCTGTCCACTCCCGCGCCGGCGATCAGGAGCTTGCCGGGAGCGGCGGATTCGCGGGCGGCGTTCCAGACGCGATCGATCTCGGCAAAGGTGAGGAGCACGGATTCGCCGGTCGAGCCGTTGACGATGTAGCCGCTGAGAGGAACACGGTTATAACGAGCGATATTTTCGCGAAGCTTGTCGAGGGCAACGGAGCCATCGGGCGCGAAGGGGGTGGTGAGCGCGGGGAAGATACCTTGGAATCGCATGAGGTAAGTTTAGCGCAGGGCTGCGGGGAGCTAAAGCGCAGCGCGCTCACGGCGCCGGTTAATCGGCGGAAGTGCGGTGGATCTGGGTGGCGCCGGCGGCGTGCAGGTCCTGAAGCGCGTTGACGCCGAAGGAATGATTGACCAGGGCGCGGATGCCACGGGCGGCGGCTTGCGCGGCGGAAAGCGTGGTGATGCAGGGGACGCGATAACGCACCGCGGCGCGACGGATGGCCTTCTCGTCGTAAAAGGACTCCCGGCCCAGGGGAGTATTGATGATCAGATCGACGCGGCCGGTTTTCACCAAGTCCACGATATTGGGGCGGCCTTCGTTTGTTTTGTAGACGCTTTCGGCGCGAATGCCGCTGGCGGCTAGAGCAGCAGCCGTGCCGCGGGTGGCCAGCAAGGTGAAACCAAGCTGCGCCAGGTCCCGCGCCAGGGGCGCGACGTGCCCCTTATCGTGATCGTTGACGCTGATGAAAATCGTGCCCTTGCTGGGAAGCCTCTGGCCGGCCGCTAATTGCGCCTTGGCGAAAGCCTCGCCGAAGCTGCGAGCCACGCCCATGACTTCGCCGGTGGAGCGCATTTCGGGGCCGAGGATGGTGTCCACGCCACGGAACTTGCTGAACGGGAAAACGGGAGACTTCACGGCGTGATAGTCGCGGACACAAAGCTCGGCCACGCCGTCCACTTCGTTTACGGGAAGGTTCATGGAGGAAAGCTTGCGGCCGGTCATCAATCGCGCCGCCACCTTGGCCAGCGGAACGCCGGTAGCCTTGCTCACGTAGGGAACCGTACGCGAGGCACGGGGATTGACCTCCAGCACGTAAACGGTGTCGCGCTGAATGGCATATTGCACGTTCATCAAGCCGACGACGCCGAGAGCGCGGGCCAGGCGATTGGTGTAGTCGCGAATAGTGGCCAGGGCGGACGGCGTGAGCGAAACGGGCGGCAGAACGCAGGAGGAGTCGCCGGAGTGCACTCCGGCCTCTTCGATGTGTTCCATGATGCCGCCGATGACCACATTTTCGCCGTCGGCCAGCGCATCGACGTCGACTTCGGTGGCTTCCTCGAGGAATTGGTCGATCAGAACGGGGCGCGTGGGGCCCATCAACGCGGCCCGCGCGACGTATTCTTCCACCGTGTGGAGATCGTAGGCGATGACCATGGCCCGGCCACCCAGCACGTAGCTGGGGCGCACCAGGACGGGCAATCCGATCTGCTCGGCGACGCGCACGGCCTCTTCGGGAACGAGCGCGGTGCCGTTGCGCGGCTGGGGAATGCGCAGGTCGTCGAGCAAGCATCCGAAACGGCGGCGGTCCTCCGCCAGATCGATGGACTCAGGGGGAGTGCCGATAATGGGGACGCCATTGTGCTTCAGGTCGAGGGCCAGGTTGAGCGGCGTTTGGCCGCCGAATTGAACGATGACGCCCTTGGGGCGCTCGCGGTCCATGACGGCGAGAACATCTTCCAGAGTCAGCGGCTCGAAATAGAGACGGTCGGAGGTGTCGTAATCAGTGGAGACGGTCTCGGGATTGCAATTGACCATGATGGTTTCGTAGCCGTCTTCACGTAGCGCGAAAGAGGCATGGCAGCAGCAGTAATCGAACTCGATTCCCTGCCCGATTCGATTGGGGCCGCTGCCCAGGATGGCGATTTTAGGCCGGTCGCCGGCGTCGGCCTCGTCTTCTTCCTCGTATGTGGAATAAAGATAAGGAGTGAAAGACTCAAATTCGGCGGCGCAAGTATCGACGCGCTTGAAAACGGGCTGAACGCCCAGTTCACGCCGGCGCTTGCGCACCGATGCCGACTTTACGTTCCACAGCTTGGCAATCTCCTCGTCGCTCGCGCCCGAGCGCTTGGATTCGAGCATCAATTCGGGGGAGATCTTGTGCAGCGCGCTGGCTTTTACGCGCGAGTCGATCTCCAGCATCTTCTCGAGATGCTGAATGAACCATGGATCGATCTTGGTGAGCGAGCAAATCTCCTCGCGGGTCATGCCTCGCTCCAGCGCCTCGAACAGCCAGTGAATGCGATCCGGGCCGGGAACGTGCAGGCGCTCGCGCAGCAGGGCCGTGGTGACTTCGGCGGGCGGACGCCACGCCGTGCTCGGTTCGAGCGCACGAATACCCTTGCAGAGCGCTTCCGAAAACGTGCGGCCGATGGCCATCACTTCGCCGACCGATTTCATTTGCGTGCCGAGGGTGGTATCGGCGCCCGGGAATTTCTCGAACTGCCACTTGGGAATTTTCACCACGACGTAATCGATGGTGGGCTCAAAACAAGAAGGCGTCTTCTTGGTAATGTCGTTGGGAATTTCGTCCAGCGTCATGCCCACCGCGAGGCGAGCCGCGATTTTGGCGATGGGAAAGCCAGTGGCCTTGGAGGCCAGGGCGGAACTGCGCGAGACGCGGGGGTTCATCTCGATCACAATCATGCGGCCAGTGGAAGGCTCGATAGCGAATTGAATATTGGACCCGCCGGTCTCGACGCCGACTTCCCGAATGATGGCGGCGGCGGCATCGCGCATGCGCTGATATTCCTTGTCGGTGAGGGTTTGCGCGGGAGCCACGGTGATGGAGTCGCCGGTGTGGATGCCCATGGGATCGAAATTTTCGATCGAGCAGATGACCACGAAGTTGTCGCGGACGTCGCGCATGACTTCCAGTTCGAACTCTTTCCAGCCGAGGACGGACTCTTCGATGAGGGCCTCATGCACCGGGCTGGCATCGAGCGCCAAGGAGATGGCTTCGGCAAACTCTTCGTGATTGTAGGCGACGGAGCCGCCGGTGCCGCCGAGCGTAAAGGAGGGCCGAATGACAACCGGGTAGCCGAGTTGGTCGGCAAGGCGCAGGGCATCGTGAGGATTACTGACCAGGGCCGACACCGGCATATCCAGGCCGATTTTGCGGCAGGCATCCTTGAACTTGAGACGATCCTCGGCAACTTTTATGGCCCGCAGGGAGGCGCCGATCAACTCCACCCCGTATCGCTCGAGAACGCCGCTTTCGGCCAGTTCCACGGCAAGATTCAAACCTGTCTGGCCACCAACGGTGGGAAGCAGAGCGTCGGGACGTTCGCGGGCGATGATCTGCTCCAGCATTTCATGGGTGAGAGGCTCGATATAAGTGCGGTCGGCAAGCTCGGGATCGGTCATGATGGTGGCGGGATTGGAATTCACCAAGATGACTTTGTAGCCGTCGGCACGCAGCGCCTTGCAGGCCTGAGTGCCCGAATAGTCGAATTCGCAGGCTTGCCCGATGACGATCGGACCGGAGCCGATGATCAGAATTTTTTTAATGTCCGTGCGTTTGGGCATTAGTCGTCGAATCGAGCCGGGGACAATACCACAAAACCCCGCGCCTCAGCCGCCACCATGAAGCCGCCGTTCAACTTTACCGGGCCTCGTTCATAAGGTCGATAAAACTGCCAAAAAGATAGTGCGAGTCGTGCGGGCCGGGCGAAGCTTCGGGATGATACTGCACGCTGAAGAGAGGGAGAGAGCGGTGGCGCATGCCCTCGTTCGTAAAGTCATTCAGGTTCACGTGCGTGATTTCGACGTCGCTGGCCGGCAAGGAATCGGGGTCGACGACAAAGCCATGATTCTGGGCGGTGATCTCCACGTGGCCGGTGCGCAAGTTTTTCACCGGATGATTGGAGCCGTGATGGCCAAATTTCAGCTTGTAAGTGCGGCCACCCAAGGCCAGGCCGCAAAGCTGGTGGCCGAGACAGATGCCGAATATGGGCACGCGGCCGAGCAATTTGCGGATATTGTCCACGGCGTAAGTGACAGGTTCGGGATCGCCCGGGCCGTTGGAGAGGAAAACACCGTCGGGCTTCATGGCCAATACGTCTTCCGCGGAAGTGCGCGCCGGAACGATGTTCACATCGCAATTCGCGTCGACAAGCAGGCGAAGAATATTCTGTTTTATGCCGAAATCGTAGGCCACCACGCGATGCCGGCGCGACTCGTTTCCGGCCGGCGCTCCGCCTACATCGTTCCCAACCGAAGAGGCAAACACCGAACCTTCGTCCCAGCGGTACGGCTTCTGGCAACTCACGCGGCTGGCCAGCTCCAGGCCGCTCATGGAGGGAAGCGCGAGCGCCTCCTTGACCAGTTGTTCGGCGGGGGTGCCGTCGGTGGAGACAATGCCGCGGAGGGCTCCGACGCGGCGGATGTGCCGAACTAGGGCGCGGGTATCCAGATCCCAGATCGTGGGGATGCCATAGCGACTCAGGTAATGGTCGGCGGTCTCCGTGGAGCGCCAGTTGGAAGCCAGGGAGGAAAACTCGCGCACGATCAAGGCCTCAATGAAAGGCCGGGACGATTCCTCATCTTCGAGATTGGCGCCCACGTTGCCGATATGCGGATAAGTAAGGCAGACGATCTGGCCAGCGTAGCTGGGATCGGTGAAGACTTCCTGATAACCGGTGAGACTGGTATTAAAAACGACCTCACCGCCCCGGCGGGCGCGGGCGCCCGCGGCGCGTCCGTTAAAGATTCTTCCGTCCTCGAGCGCGAGAACGGCAGGGCCAGGCTGTATTTCCGCCAGCGGTTCCTCCAGGTACATGCACACGAAAAGCGGTTGCTCTAACGGCTACTGTCGACCGAGTTCGCCTGGGGCGAGTTAGACTCGGGCGAGTTCGCTTCGGGCGCGTTACTTTCGGACGCGTTCACCGCACTGATACTGCCGAATTGAGTCCAGGGCCAATAGGCAAAGACCGCTTTGCCGTAGATAAATCCTTCCGGGACGGGGCCGAAGATGCGCGAGTCGTTGGAGCTGATGCGATGATCGCCCATCACGAAATATTCGTCGTGCGGCACCTGCACAGGACCGTAAGCCGCGGTGTCCACATATTGCGCGGGCACGTAGGGCTCCTCGAGATTGCGGCCATTGATGAAAACGTGCCCCCTGCGAATCTCCACCTCGTCGCCGGGCAGCCCGACGACGCGCTTGATAAACGATTTCGAGCGGTCCAAAGGATACCAGAAAACGACCACGTCGCCGCGCTCGATCGGCTCGAAATGATACACGAACTTGTTGATAAAAATCCGCTCCTGATCGGAAAGCAAGGGGGCCATGCTGGTGCCTTCGACCTTCACCGGCTGGTAAAAGAAAACGATGATGATCATGGCCAGGCCAAGAGCCACCACCAGGTCGCGCGCCCAGACGCGCAGTTCGCGATGAAAGCCAGCCCCGGATGGACGCTCGCCAGTGTGCTGAGCTTCGGGCGAAGAGAGCGGACTGGGGTGTACCATCTGCTCCATAGATTCGTGTGGATCGCTCATTTATACCATGTGCGCGTGGTCTGGCGCCAGCGACGGCCTGGGCCAGGTTCAGCGAGGTCGCGCGCAAACCGTCTTCGTATATTCAGATGCAAGGGCACATCAGCAAGTTTACAGATAAATCGCCACGCTTCGGCCTGTTTCACTAGGGCCCGTTTTACTTAAGTTTCACTTGGGGCGACCCTATCAATTCTAACTGAGGGGCGGCGCCGGCGCTTGCCCTTCCTGCTCGGCGTCGGGATCGAAGTAAAGATGGACCGCAGCGAGCCCTGCCACCACCGCCGTCTCGGAGCGAAGGATATTCCTTCCGAGCGAAGCTTCCTCGAAGCCGGCGGCGGAGGCGGCCTCAAATTCCTGGTCTATCCAGCCCCCCTCGGGCCCGAACGCCACGGTGATTCGCCGCGGGGCGAACTCCTGCGCTGTTGTAGACGCGAACTGCTGGAAAACAGTTCGCGCGGGCTTCGCCGAGGGTCGCTCGGAGAACAAAACATTGATTCCACCCGCAGCTTGGGCAAAGGCGGCGGCAGGCCGTTGGGTTGCTTCCAGAACTGGAGGACGCAGGCAGCGGGCTTGCTGGGCGGACTCCCGAAGAATCTTACGCCAGCGATCGGCGCGCTTCAGGGAAGCCTGCGAGAGAGCTTTGGCGGTTCGCTCGGCTGCGAGCGGAACGACGGTCTGCACGCCTAGCTCGGTGGCCTTTTCGAGCGCCCATTCGAAACGATCGAATTTGACGATGGACAGCAGGAGGACAATCTCCGGCGAGGCGGCGGGGCCAGGAAGCGCCTCGAGCAAGGAGAAATCGATATCGCTGGAAGAGACGCGCTCGATTCGCGCGAGGAAAACCGAATTACCGTCGCTCAACTCGTAGAGCTGGCCCGGCTCGGCATGCAGCACGCGGCCAAGATGGTGCGCGGCCTCGCCCGCGAGACGGGCCGTTTGGCCGGCGAATCGTTCGACAAAAAAGCGCCGGCGCACCGGTCAGCTCGCAGGTCGGTCCGCGCCGCTAACCAAAGATGTCCTTTACTTTTTCGAAGAACGACGAATTGCGGTCGGCAGGCCGGTTTTCGACCTTCAAGGTGTCGTCCAATTGCTGAATCAGCAGCCGCTGCTCGCGCGTGAGCTTGGTGGGCGTGATCACGCGCACGTTGACGTAGAGATCGCCCTTTCCACCGCCGTGCGGATCGGGCAGTCCCTTGCCTTTTAAGCGGATGATGGAGCCGGTCTGGGTGCCCTCGGGAATGGCGACTTTCTCTTCGCCATTCAGGCCGGGCACGCTGAGCTCGGCGCCGAGAGCGGCCTGGGTGATGCTGACAGGAACAGTGCAATAAAGATCCGCGCCGCGCCGCTCGTAAAACGGATGTTCCTTCACGTCCAGGACGATGTAGAGATCGCCCGGAGGCGCTCCGTTAGCGCCCGGCTCGCCTTCATTGGGAATGCGGATGCGCGTTTGGGAATCCACGCCCGGCGGGATGCGCACTTCGATGGTGCGCGTGCGCTCGACGCGGCCGCGCCCCCGGCAATCCGCACACTTCTCGCGGATCATCTGGCCGGCGCCTTGGCATTGCGGGCAGGTGCGCGAAATGGAAAAGAAGCCTTGCTGGTAATGGAGCTGGCCGCGGCCCTTGCAGGTCTCGCAGGTGACCACGCCGGTGCCGGCTTTGGCGCCCGTGCCCTTGCAAGCTTCGCAGAGTTCCTGGCGAGGCAGGCGAATCTTGGTGCTGACGCCGGCGGCGGCCTCTTCGAAGCTCAGCTCCATGTCGTAGCGCAGATCGGCGCCGCGCTGCACACGCGAGCGGCCACGGCCGCCAGTGCGTCCAAAGATGTCCTCGAATCCGAAGAAATCGCCGAAGATGTCCTGAAACTCCTCGAAGATCGAGGAGTTGATTCCCGAGTCGCCGGAGACGGCTGAAACGCCGGCGTGGCCGTAGCGATCGTAGGCGGTCCGTTTTTGCGCATCGGAGAGGACGCTGTAGGCTTCGGTGGCTTCGCGGAATTTGGCCTCGGCGGTGGTTTTTTCCTCGGGGTTGCGATCGGGATGCCACTTGAGCGCAGCCTTGCGGTAGGCCGACTTGATCTCGTCTTGCGTGACGGTGCGGACCACGCCGAGGACCTCATAATAATCACGCTTGGCTTGGCGGCTCATGCCTGTGATTCAATCTCCTCGAATGGAATCAACCGCAAAAGCAATCACTTGCTGTGCCGCTGCGCGGCGGACTTGCCGCCATCGGCGTAGGAAACGCGAACCATGCTCGGACGTATGACACGGTCGTGGAGAAGAAATCCGTCCTGGAGCACATCCACCACGGTGCCTTCCGGGTGCTCGGTGGATTCGACGCGCTCGATGGCCTGGTGGTAATGCGGATCGAAGGGCTTGCCCTCCGCCTGGATGCGTTCCAGCCCATTACGGGCCAGTATGTCCCACAGTTGGCGGTAGATCAATTCCAGCCCTTTGCGATATTCCTGATACGCCGGATCGTCGTGGGCCTTCACCGCGCGCGCAAACGCATCCAAAACCGGCAAAAGATCCTCGATCAAGCGCCGGGTGCCAAAGCGCTTATCGTCCTCGCGCTCGCGTTCGATGCGCTTGCGATAGTTATCGAAATCGGCCTGGCGGCGGACGAACGTTTGCATCAATTCGTCTTTTTCGGCCTGCAGGCGAGCGGCACGCTCGGCAAGCACGGAGGCATCGGCAACCTCCGCAGCACGGGCGAGCGGGTCGTCTGATTCCGGCGATTCCGGCGATCCGGAGGCAGACTGGGTGCGGTCGAATTCGATCACTTTATTATCGGCCTCTTTATTTTGATGTTCGCGATTCTTCATTTGATGCCGATCCCATTATGCCAGTCTAGCTGCGGCTGATCGTCTCGCTGAAGACACGGGCCATGAAGGCCACGGCGGTGATGGCACGCTCGTATTGCATGCGCATGGGTCCCAATACTCCCAGCGAACCCTGGCCCTGATCGCGCACCAGATAAGGCGCGGTGATCAGCGATAGATGCTCCCCGGCCCCATTGATCTCCTTGATGCCGATCTGCACGTGCACGGGTTCAGGCGTTTCGATGCAGCCCTTCAGCAGGGCGACCAGCTTGCTCTTTTCTTCGATCGCGGAAAGCAGTTCGCGCAACGACTCGGCCGAGGTGAGCTCCGGCGCGGAGGCAAATTGCGCGGCGCCCTCGACGTACACTTCTTGCGTGCGATTTGAATCGAGCACGGCCGGATCACAAAGTTCCAAGGCAACCGGCAGAAGCTTGCCGTAGCGCTCCCTTTCAGAGGTCAATTTGGCCAAAAGGTCCGCGCGAATCGCCTCCAGGGTCCATCCGCTATAGTGCCGATTCAGGTAATCCGCGGTGCGGTCGAGCTCCGACTGCGTAAATTCATGTTCCGACCGCAAGACTTTGTCTCGCGTGGCGCCGCCCACAGAGATCAAGACCACCACGACGCGGCCGTCCGGAAGCAGCAGGAAGCGCACGTGTTCGAGGACGGTATGCGCCAGGGGAGGCATGATCACGATTCCTAATCCACGGGAAACGGCGGCCAGCATATGCCCGGCGCGTTCGGTGATCTCCTCGGCGGTGGTGGCGCCTTCCAGTTCCTTGCGTATCCAGTCCTGATCCTCTTCGCTGAGGGTCGCCTGCGAGGCGATTTGCTCGGCAAAAAAACGATAGGCGGCGGCGGTGGGGACGCGCCCGGCGGACGTGTGGGGCTGGAACAAAAGCCCAGCATCCTCGAGATCGGCCATGACGTTACGGATGCTGGCGGAACTCAATTGCTCCGTGTGGGACCGGGAGATGGTCCGGCTGGAGACGGGTTCGCCGGTAGCCACGTAGGCGCGCACGATCTCGGCCAAGACCTGCCGATTTCGGTTGGAGTTAAGGACAGAGTCCTTCATCAGTTGCCAAGCCAAATGCGGCTCGGATCGCTCATTTCATTTTAGCTGTCCATCTGCCTAGCCGTCAATTTGCGCGCGCTGCAAGCGGTTGGAGTAGTCGATGTAGAGGGTCTTCCACTCCGAATAGAAATCCAGCGCGGCATTGCCGGCCTCGCGATGTCCGTTGCCGGTATTCTTGGTGCCGCCGAAGGGCAAGTGAATCTCGGCGCCGATGGTGGGGGCGTTGACGTAGACAATGCCCGTATGCAGATCGCGCATGGCAACGAAAGCGCGATTTACGTCCTGGGTGTAAATCGAAGCGGAGAGGCCGTAGGGGACATCGTTGGCGACCTGCAACGCTTGCTCAAAACCATCGATCGGCATCACGGCCACGACCGGCCCGAAGATCTCCTCCTGGGCGATGCGCATGCGGGGAGTGCAATCGGCAAAGACGGTGGGCTCATGAAACCAGCCACGGGCGTAATTCCCTTCCGTAAGGCGGCTGCCGCCGGTCATTAGTTTCGCGCCTTCGGTTTTGCCGATGACGACGTACTCCATGACCTTATTGAGCTGTTCTTCGTTGATGCAGGGGCCCATGCCGGTGGCCGGATCGAGTCCATCTCCCACGCGGATGGCCTTGACGCGTTCCACGAATCGATGCAGGAACTCCTTGTAGACATTCTTGTGCACGGCGATGCGGCTCGCGGCGGTGCAGCGCTGGCCGGTGGTGCCGAATCCGCCCCAGACGGCGCCCTCGATGGCCAGATCGAGGTTGGCATCCTCGAGCACGATCAAAATATTTTTGCCGCCCATCTCCAGGTGGCAGGGACGCAGCTTGGGAGCGCAGGATACGCTCACGAGGCGTCCTACTTCGCTCGAGCCGGTGAAGCTCACCGCCGCTACGCCGGGATGCTCGACGAGCGCCGCGCCTGCCTCCGGCCCAGTGCCGTTCACGACGTTTACGACTCCCTGAGGAAGCCCGGCTTCGGCAAGTATCTGAACCAAACTGTAAGTGGAAAGGGGCGTATCTTCCGCCGGCTTGATCACCACCGTGTTTCCGCAAACCAGCGCCGGCATGATCTTCCAGGACGGTATGGCCATGGGGAAATTCCAGGGCGTAATCAAGGCGCAAACACCCAGAGGCTGGCGCGCGGACATGGCATATTTGTTGGGCAATTCCGATGGGGTGGTTTGGCCGAACAGGCGGCGGCCTTCGCCCGCCATGTAATAGGTCATGTCGATAGCTTCCTGCACATCGCCGCGAGCCTCGGTCAGGACTTTGCCCATCTCCCGAGTCATGTCGCGAGCCAGATCGTCTTTGCGGCTAACCAGAGTCTCGGCGGCGCGATACAAAATCTCGGCGCGTCTTGGCGCCGGCGTCAAACGCCACGGCTCGAAGGCCTCGGCGGCGGCGCGGACGGCGGCGTCCACATCTTCGGCCGTGGAACGCGGGAAGAGGCCGATGAGTTCGCGCGTGTTGGCGGGATTGCGATCTTCGAACGAGAGGCCGCTCGACGAATCCACCCATTCACCATTGATGAAATTCTTGAAAACTGTAGGACGTACCGCGGTGGCCATAACTCCTCCGAAAAATACCGAGCGTTATAACCAGCTTCAGGGAGTTTGCTGCTGGGAGGAAGCTGGGACTGCCGGCGTTTGAGGCTGGGGCGCGGCGCGGCCGGCGATCTCCGAGCCCAAACCAAGTTTCTGAAGCGAGAGAGCGTCCACTTTGCCGGTAGCAGTGAGGCCGTGGGCGGATTGGAACTCTTTCATGGCTTGCGCCGTCGAATCGTCCCACTTGCCGTTGGGCTGGCCCTTATACGAGCCCTGCGCGGCCAGCGCCGATTGAATTTCAGAGATGCGCGCCGGCGTGGGCGCCATCGGCGGCCTCGGACGCGAGGTGCGCTTTCTCGCCGAAGCTGACTTGGTGCCGACGCGCTTAGCTGGTGCGGTCTTCGTAGTCGACATATTCAAAGCAGTCGAACTGGGCGCGGTTTTCGCCGCTGGACTGGGCGCCGGATTCGAGCTGCCCGTTTGCGCCACGGCAAGTTCGGGCGAAAGCAAAAGGAGCGCTCCGCAAGAGAGCAGTGCCGCCGATATGGATGAGACTACGAACCTATGCGCGCGCATCGCTAATTAGATTAGTGCAGCTGAGGAACGATTCCCGCAAGAAAGATGGTGAGCATGCGCTCGTTATCGGCATGCCGCAAAACCTTGAACACGACGTCCTCTCCAGGTTTCATATTGGCGATCAGCTTGCGGTAATCGTCCGCCGATTTAACGGGCTGATGATTGATCTCTTGAATCAAGTCCCCACGCATAAACCCGACGTCCTCGGCGAACGTGGCGGGATCCACTTCGACGACCACGGCGCCACGATTATTCTGAAAATCGGATCGGCGGGTGCCCTCGGAACCAATCTCGTCGACCCGCAGGCCAAACCCGACCGGGGCCGCTTCGACGGGCTCGGATGGAGTATCGGAATCGTCATAGCTCGGCACGCGGTCGGGAAAGAGCTTGGCACGGTCTTCCACGGTGGCGTCGGCTTCGTGCTGCGCGCCGCCACGCATGTAGACGATATGAACTTTGTTGCCGATAGGAGTCTGGGTGATTGGATCGACCAGATCGCTGCCTGACTTTACGACATGGCCTTCCACGCTGGTGACCACGTCGCCGGCCTGAATGCCCACTTTGGCGGCGGGACTATTGGGCTCCACGTATTGCAAGACCATGCCATTGGTGGCTCCCAGTTCGCGAAGGACAATGGGGTTGCTGCCCTGCTCCTCCGAAAAAGTCACGCCAATGGATCCGCGAGTAACCTTGCCGTGCTGGACGAGTTGGTTGTACACGACAATGGCCGTATTCGAGGGCAAGGCGAAACCCACGCCCTCATAGCCTCGGCCGCCGGTGATGATGGCCGTGTTGATGCCGATGACGCTGCCGCTCATATCGACCAGCGGGCCGCCGGAATTGCCCGGATTGATGGGCGCGTCGGTTTGCAGAAAATGCTGGAACTGGCGGCCCACGTTGCCGCGATCCTTGGCGCTGATGATTCCGGCGGTGACGGTAGCTTGCAAGCCGAAGGGGCTGCCGATGGCAAGAACCCAATCGCCCACGCGCGCGCCGTTGGAATTGCCCAGCTTGGCCATGGGCAGGTCGTGATTGGTTTCGATCTTGATGACGGCGAGATCGGTCTCTTTGTCGATGCCGATTACTCTAGCCGTGTAAAGGGTAGGCTCGGTGTTCAACTGCACCTGAATCTTGGTGGCCTGTTCGATGACGTGGTTATTGGTAAGAATGAACCCCTTCTTATCCACAATGATGCCGGAACCGAGGCTGCGTTCCGCTTCGGGCCCTTCGTCGGGGGCGTCAAAAAACCGGTTGAAGAAATCATGGAAGGGATCGAGCGAGCCTCCGCCGCGATTTTGCGACTGGCCTTTGCGCTCAATGACTTGCGTGGTGGAAATATTCACGACCGCGGGTTCATCGCGTTCCACGATTGCGCCGAAAGCATTGGACAAGGATACCGGGTTCGGGAGGTCCAGGAGCGTGGCCCCGCTGGGCAGGATCGAATGGGTCGCGTTCACGCGGCCGGAGATTACGGTTCCAATCAAGATGCCGATCGCCAGCGTGGCCGCGACCAGCAGGGTGGCGGCGAACTTGCGTTCGCGAGCCCAAGCGCCTATTTCCCGTAGCTGGATACCCATAATTGCTCCCGTGGGCCGCGGAGTGCCGGCACAGATAGGATGCTGGATTATAACATCCGTGCATGCCGCTCGTGCGAGGTGGAAGGGGCTGACTTCCCTGGGCGCAAACACCGCCAAACCGCGCACGGAGGGCGCCAGCCGATGGGTCGCGGCGCTGTGCTAAAATAACGACGACTATGGCCCCGCAAACAATGTACGACAAGATCTGGGAGTCGCACCTGGTACGCGACGTCCCCGGCGAACCCAGCCTGATCTATATCGATCGCCATTTAGTGCATGAAGGCACCTCGCCGCAGGCTTTTGCAGGAATCGAGGCGGCGGGACGCAAGGTGCGCCGGCCCGATCTGACCTTCGCGGTGATGGATCACTCGGTGCCCACCAAGAACCGGGAACTGCCGATCGTGGACGATAATGCGCGGCTGCAGTTCGAGGCTCTGGCGCGCAACTGCAAGAAGCACGGCGTGCACCTCTTCGACATGTTCAGCCGCAATCAGGGCATCGTGCACATCATAGGACCCGAACTGGGCATCACCCAGCCGGGCCTTACGATCGTCTGTGGCGATAGCCACACTTCGACGCACGGAGCGGTTGGGGCGCTGGCCTTCGGCATTGGAACCAGCGAAGTGGAACACGTGCTGGCCACGCAGTGTCTCCAGCAGGACCGGTCGAAAACCATGCTGGTCAACTTCAAGGGCAAGCGCCCTCGTGGCGTCTCTTCGAAGGACCTCATCCTGGCGCTCATCGGCAAGATTGGCATTTCGGGCGGCACGGGCCACGTGATCGAATACGCGGGCGAGGCCATCAGCGGGCTCTCCATGGATGCGCGCATGACCATTTGTAATATGACCATCGAGGGCGGCGCGCGAGCGGGTATGGTGGCGCCGGACCAGACCACCTTTGAGTATCTCGAAGGCAGGCCATTCGTGGCGCGGGGGCGGGAGTTCCATGAACTGGTGGACTACTGGATGACTCTGCCCAGCGATTACGGCGCGAAATTCGATGCGACCATAGAGGTGGACGCAACGCAGGTGGCTCCCCAGGTGACTTGGGGCACGAATCCGGGCATGGTGACGAGCGTGACCGGGCGCGTTCCGGATCCCAATTCGTTTCGCGACCACGATGAGCAGACGGCGGCCACTCGCGCGCTCGAATACATGGACCTCCGGCCGGGAACACCGATCGTGGACATTCCCGTCGATCGCGTCTTCATCGGCTCGTGCACCAACGCGCGCCTGGAAGACCTGCGGGCTGTGGCCCGAGTGGTGCGGGGCAAACACGTGGCGCAAACTCTGAAGGCGGCTCTGGTAGTGCCCGGTTCGCGCGTTGTGAAAGCCAAGGCGGAAGCGGAAGGGCTGGATCAAATCATGCGCGATGCGGGATTTGAATGGCGGGACGCGGGATGCAGCATGTGCATCGGGATGAACGAAGACGTCTTGCCGGCCGGGGAACGCAGCGCCAGCACATCGAACCGTAATTTCGAGGGGCGCCAGGGCAAAGGCAGCCGCACCCATTTGGTGAGCCCGATCATGGCGGCGGCAGCGGCGATTGCCGGACATTTCGTGGACGTGCGGGATTTAGGCGTGGACGCGGCGGAGTAGCGCGATGCAGCCATTTTCCAAACATACCGGGTTGGTGATGCCGTTCGATCGCGTAAACGTCGATACGGATCAGATGGTGCCCAAACAGTTTCTGAAATTGCTGACGCGCCAAGGGTTCGGACGAACCCTCTTTTACGATTGGCGCTACCTGCCGGGCGAGCGTCCCAACCCCGAATTTATATTGAACTTTCCGCGCTATCGCGGCGCGTCGGTGCTGCTGGCGCGGGCCAATTTCGGCTGCGGATCGAGCCGCGAACACGCGCCTTGGGCGATTCTCGATTACGGCTTCCGCGTGCTCATCGGTCCCAGCTTCGCGGATATTTTCTATAACAATTGCTTCAAGAACGGAATTTTGCCGATCACTTTACCCGAAGCGCAGATGGATGAGCTTTTCCGCCGCGCCGAGAAGAACGAGGGTTATCAGCTCACCGCCGACCTCCCGAATCAAACCGTGACGGACGCGCAAGGACTGAACTTCCCTTTCGAAATCGATCATTTCCGCAAGACCGTGCTGCTCGAAGGGCTCGACGACATCGGTTTGACGTTGAAGCACGAACCGGAGATCGGAGCCTACGAGCAGCGCCGCCACCCACAAGCCAACCTCTACGGCACTGTAGATTTCACGGCATAGAGCGGCCGTTGTCATCCCAACCCGGGGTCCCCGACGCGCGCCGTCTTTGCGCGTGTTGGGGTGAGGAACCCGGGGTCCCCGACGCACGCCGCCTTTGCGCGTGTTGGGGTGAGGAACCCGGTCGCGTTCTTTGCGAACGTCGGTGAGGTCCGTTTTGTGGACTCCGGTGGCGTCCAGCGGACGCCGTAACCGGAGGATCTGCTTTTGGCCGCAGGCGCGGGTTCAGCGGCGCCACCCGCAGGCGAGCCTCTCCGGCACCGTCAACTTCACGCAATATAGCGCCATTGTCATCCCGAACCCGGTCGCGTTCTTTGCGAACGTCGGTGAGGGATCTGCTTTTGGCGACAGGCGAGCCTCTCCGGCACCGTCAACTTCACGCAATAGAGCGGCCGTTGTCATCCCGAACCCCGGTCGCGTTCTTTGCGAACGTCGGTGAGGGATCTGCTTTTGGCGACAGGCGAGCCTCTCCGGCACCGTCAACTTCACGCAATATAGCGCCATTGTCATCCCGAACCCGGTCGCGTTCTTTGCGAACGTCGGTGAGGGATCTGCTTTTGGCGACAGGCGAGGGTTCAGGCGCGCGGAATCGAAGACTCCACTGCTGTCGCAGGCCCTAAAACTTCCGCGATCAGGATTCCGCCCAGGATCAGCGCCGCTCCCAGCAAAGCCCGCGCGCCCAGCCGTTCGTGAAAGAAAACGAACGACGTGAAGCCGGCGAATACCGGCTCCAGCGAAAAAATGATGGCCGCGTGATTTGCGCTGGTGTACTGCTGCGCCCAGACTTGCACGGCAAAGGCCAGGGCCGTGGCGAAAATTCCCGTGACGACGACGGCCGCGATGAATCCAGAGGTCCAAAGAACGCGAGGCCGCTCGATCCCCGTCACAGCCAAAACCGGCAGGCACAAAGCTGTGAACAGCTCGGTGGTGCCAATCTGAATCAGGGTCAGCGCCCCGGCTGAATAGCGGATGGTGTAGTGACCGATGCTGATCACGTGCAGCGCAAAAAGGAAGGCGCAGGCCAAGACCAGGAGGTCCCCGCGGTTCAGGCCGCCCAGGCCGGAAGCGGGCACGGCCAGAAAATAAAGACCGGCGAATGCCGCCAGCGCGCCAACCCACACCCACAACGGCACGCGGCGCGATCCAAAGAGCGCCAGCAGCAGCGGCACCAGGACAACGGAAAAGCCGGTGATGAAGGCGGCTTTGGATGGCGTGGTCAGGGCGAGGCCGGCCGTCTGGAACGCGTAGCCTCCAAACATGCAGCAGCCGATCAGGACTCCGGCGCGAAATCCGCCGCGGCCGATACGCCGCAGTTCACGGCCATAGATCAGAACCAAAACGAAGGTCGCCAGAAGAAAGCGCAGCGCCAGGAATACGAAGACGGAAGCGCTGCTCAATGCATCCTTGACCAAAACGAAGGTCGCGCCCCAGATCAGAGCGCAGAAGATAAGCGAGAGATCGGCTTGGAGCTTGCGAGGCACACGGCCTAGCCTAGCGGCCTTGAACAATGTTTTGTAACTATTTCTTTTTTGCGATGTGCGGAGGGGCGTGGCCGTTGTGGTGACCGGGGCTGGCAGCGCGTCGAGGTCCCCTGTGAGGTTCCCCTTTCGAGGCCTGAAGAACTCGCCCCTTTTTATGAAGGCGCTATCCGATCACTGGTGCTACGACGATATATGGTGGGATTCCATTTGGATAGCGCTGTATAAATCTTGGGAAATTCTGTCTATACGTGTTTGTGTTCTCATTTGCGGCGAGCCAATCCGTCGCAGATGCGATGATATCTTGGCAAAATACCCGCACGTCGATGTTCAGCACATCATTTATGACGTTGTTGTGAAAAACCATTCCCGACGGTTCCAGAAAGATGATTCGTGAGTATTGGCTCTTGGGGTGCTGCGTCGTTCCCTGATGAAGCAAGGAGCAACGAAATTGATAGCAGGTCTGCCCGTCGAGCCTGCCATGATACTTCGGCGCGACGTACTGATCGAACCAATCGGCATATTTGGCTCCGCTTGTTTGGCCGTCCGGCGATGACAGAGCCGCGCAAATATCAGGAATGGAGAGTGCCGCAAAAATGGAGAGATAATAAAGATTCGCTTGCAGTCCGGCCTCGACCTGGCCAAGCAGATCTCGCATACCTCATATGCTATCACCGCCGGATGGCGAGCGACATCATTCGGCAGTTCGTCGACCAGGGAGGCGGCGCCGAATCCGAACCAAATGGACGATGCATCACGGTTTGACAACCGCACGGGACCTCAGCACCTATCCGCATAACTTCTAGCCAAACAGAGATCGGCTCAAGGGTGATTTTGCTGGAGTGTTTAGCGACACGCTAAGCTTGCGAGGCACACGCGGGCGGATCGATCAATCGGTCGGAGGATTTAGCCCCGCGACTTGCAGGATCGTCAGCAGAACTCTTTGCATCCCAATTTCGCGGCCGGTCGGGTCGTACCACTCCTCGAGCGAATGCGCGCCGCCGGAAGTTCCCCCGGCGCCGAGGGCGACCGCGGGAATTCCGAGGGAAAGCGGAATATTCGCGTCGGTGGAGGACCGCTCGATGCGAGCGCGGTTGCCGAGGTAATCGTCGGCCGCTTGAACGGCCGCCAGAAGCGGCGAATTCTCCGCCAGTTCCCCGCCCGGCCTCAGGCCCAGCACCTTGAAATCGATCGCCAAAGTGGCGCCGGAAGTCATCCCGTGATCGCGGGCGTTGTGCATCTCCTCGTCGGCGCCGGCCTGGATGGAGCGGCGCAGGGCCGCTTCCAATTTGGAGATTTCCGGTTCGGCTTCCGAGCGCAGGTCGACTTTTATGGAGGCCTTGGCGGGAATGGAGTTTACGGAGGTGCCGCCTTGAATCATGCCCACATTAAAGGTGGTTCTGGGACTATCGGGAGCGGGAGTCTTCAGGAACAGCGCGATGCCTCGCGCCAGCGCGTTGATGGGATTGGCCACGCCAAAATCGGACCAGCTATGGCCACCCGGGCCGGTGATGGTGATCTCCACCCGGCGCGAGGCCAAAGCGGCGGTGGTGACATAGTCAATCGACGCGCCGTCGAGGGCAATCACGTAACGAAGCTGCTTGCGGTAGGTCTCCACGAGCTTGCGAACTCCCCGCAGGTTGCCCTCTCCCTCTTCGCCGACGTCGGCGACGAAGAGAACGGAGCTGCGAGTCTCGAGCTTGGTGTCGCGCATGACGCGGGCGATGGCGGAAAGCGTCGCGAGGCCGGTGCCGTTATCGGAGATGCCCGGAGCTTTTAACCTGCCTGCTTCGCGTCGCACGCGGACATTCGTGTCCGCCGGGAAGACGGTATCCAGATGCGCGGTGATGAGAACGATCTCGCCTTTGGCGCTGCCGGCGCGTTCACCGATGACATTGCCCGCCGCATCGGTATGCACCTTGAGGCCGGCGTCGGTGAAGAGCTTCACCAGGTGCGTAGCCCGGACCGATTCATGAAATGTGGGCGCCGGTATTTCGGTGATGCGGATCTGCTCCTCAGTGACGGAGGGGGCTTCGCTTGCGAGCTTGGCCAGCGCCTGCCGTACCCGAGGGTCGGCGGTGATCGGGGCGGCGGACGTCCGGCCTGCTCGGACTACGTTGCGCATCGAGAGTATTCCCACAGCCGAGAGGATAACGCACAGCAGGCCACAAGTCATAACCTCACTGGGGCGTAATTTCATGGCCGCGCGTGAATGCCGGCAGGGCCGACCGGTCAAGGGCGAAAACCGGCGCGGGCGAGCCTGCCAGAAACGATTTGGTTTCATCTCTTAGCGCCGGAGCGCTCGCCGCACAGGGCCAGAATTTCGCTGTCGGTCAGCACGCGCGAGGCCTGCTTGGCTGTATCGAAAATGCGCAAGACCAGCTCTTCCGTTACGGCGATGTCGTGGCGTTCGAGCCAGTATTGCACGTTTGAGCGGCCGCTCAAGGGGCCGATTTCGATGATTTGCTCGAGGCCAAACAGGTGCGAAGGTACGCCGCTATAAACGGTATTGGCAAGCATGGGATCGGACTTCTTGAAGGCTTTTATGATCGCGGCGGCGTGGACTCCCGTGGCGGTGCGAAAGGCGTCGCGCCCCACAACGGGATAATTGGGCGGAATGGGAATGCCCGTGGCGCGCGCCACCGTCTCGCAGTAGCGCTTCAGCTGCGAAAGGTCGCGATCGATCAGGCCGAGTAGACGCAGGTTCACCAGCATCAGCTCCATGGGCGTATTGCCCACACGTTCGCCGAGGGAGTTGGCGGCCGCATGCACCTGGTCGGCTCCGGCCAGGATGGCGGCCAGGGAGTTCGCCACGGCCAAGCCGCGGTCACAGTGGCCGTGCCAATCCAGGCGAACCCGCACGCCGGATGGCGCCACGATCTCTTCGCGCACGAATTGAACCAGGCTGTACGCGCCCATCGGCGTGGCGTGCCCCACGGTGTCGCACAAAACCAGGGAAGTCGCGCCGCAGCGGATCGCAGTGGAGTAAAGCCTTTCGATCGTTTCGGGATCGGTGCGCACAGTGTCTTCGGTGACGAACATGGCCGGGAGACCGTGGCGGACGGCAAAGCTTACGGCGTGCTCGACGGTGCGTTGCAGATGATCGATGGTCCAGTCTTCCACCAGCCGGCGAATCGGGCTGGAACCCAGAAAAGTGGACGCTTCGATGGGGATGCCGGCGCGCTGGGAAATCTCCACGATGGGGCGGATATCGCTTTCATGGGTTCTCGCGGCGCAATTCGGCCTGATCTTCATCCGTGACCGAACGATCTCCTGGGCCAGAGCTTCGGTATCCGCATAAGCGCGGGGTCCGGCGCCGGGCAAGCCGATATTCACCATCTCGATGCCGAGCGCCTCCATCAAATGGAGAATCTCGATTTTTTCGTCGATGGAAGGATCGATTACGGAAGGATTTTGCAAGCCGTCACGCAGGGTTTCATCGTCAAGCGTGACTCTGCGGCGAGGATCGAAGGAGAGGGGCCCGACCTTATTCCAATCGTAGATCAGCTTGTCTTCCATCTCTAGGTTGGCATCTGGGTCGGCATCGCCGTGCCGTGCCGTTCAGGCCGCTTGCCCGCCAACTGTTTCGATGCCGAATTGGCCACTGCGGGGCGTCTCCGGCACCGGCGGCGGAGCCCATGCTGGGCGGCCTAGTATCGCAGCGTAAAACTATGCGGCAATTGCTCGGGGTCGGGCCAGTAGAGCGTCTTACAGAATTCGCAGCGGTAGATCTCCGCCTGGTGACCGACCAGCTGCTCGATCTCCTTGGGATAGTCGTACCAGCGCTTCAGATGTCCCGCGCAGAGCTTTCCTTTGGCGTCTTTTTCATCGCAGGAACGTTGCCGGTGTTTGCGGATTTTTACCTTCGGCGGCGCCGTTACCGTCTCTTCCGCCACTGATGCCGCCGTCGCAACAGCCTGCGTGCTGGCGGCAACTTTCTGCGCCGCGTCGGGTGTATCGCCCATGGACCAGATCTCCCTGCCGGTTCTTCCGGGAAAAGCGCTCGACTTATTCTACTCGAATTCTACTCGAATCGTTTTCGGCAGGCCAAGGCGTGAATCGCGATTGGCGCCGCCTTCAGTGGCTGATTTGCCCTGACGCTTGCGACGCGCTCTGTGTGATGCGTTCGCGAGCGAATCGGTAGGGTCGGGATATTCGACGGATTGCAGGCAGAGGCCGTGAGGCGGCGCAGTGGGCCCGGAACAACGGCGGTCGCGCTTCTCCAGCAAACTCGGAATGTCGCTGGCGGCAATCCGTCCGCGGCCGACGTGCAGAATCGTGCCGATAATCTTCCTGACCATATAGCGCAAAAAAGATTTGCCTCGAACAAGATAGACCCACTCCTCGGAGCATGGCTGAGCTCCCCAAGGGAGATATGAAAGATCGGGCGGAGCGTTGGCCGAAAGATCGATAAGTTCTGAGCGAAAAATAGAGCGCACCATCATGCGATCTCTGTCGTCCTCCTCGGAACCAGTGGAAGCCGAAAAAGAAGTGAAGTCCCGCACGCCCTCGAAACACCGCGCCGCCTGGGCCATTCTCTCGAAATCGAGTTCCTGCGGAACATGCAAAACGTAGCGCCAGCGGAACGGCGGAACGACCGAACCCCGATAGATCGAATACGTATAGGTTTTAGCCTGCGCGTCCCATCGCGCATGGAAGAGCGGCCCGACCTCCTCCGCATCCCGGACACGAATCGATGGAGGCAGCAGAGCGTTGCAGCCGCGCTGAAGTTCCTGCGGCGCTAGTCCGGACTGCGTCTTGAAGCTTACGACTTGCCCCCAAGCGTGGACGCCCGCGTCGGTGCGGCCAGCGCCCTGCAACGTGACGGACTCCTGAGTCAGCTGGCGCACAACGTCCGTGAGCAAGCCCTGAATGGTCGGTTGCCCCGGCTGAATCTGCCAGCCGCGAAAGTCGGTGCCATCGTAGGCCACGGTCAGCTTCATGTTGTGCATCGGGTGGGGATTATCGCACGGAGCCGGGCTACTCTTCGTTGGGCGCTGACTTTCGCCACCGTTGTAATCTCCAGCACAGCCGGCCGGGCCAGGAGCGGCACGATACGAGTAGTCGCTCTGCGAGCCCAACACGCGTTGTCAAAACAGGAACCGCGCTGTTACACTGCTGTGCCTTTGGCGGCCCGGGATCCTCCGTTCCAAGCTCCGCAGGAATGATCCGCTGCGCACGAGGGGTTCGGGGAACAATTGGGCGCACAATTTTGAAACATTTGTGTGCGGCCAGACGTTTCAAGTACTGGTTCCGATGCCCTAAAACCTAAGATTTGTGTGCCAGTAGCCCCGGAGAGAGGTCTTAGCTCGTCGGGGGCGTGTGGTCCGAGCGGTTATCGGGCAGTTTAAAACCGCGTCGGAAGCGGTCAAGTGGTGAGGATTCGTAGCGTTCGAGGGAGGTTTTTAGATGAGACGACGGAGTTGGTTAGCAGCCTTCATGGGCCTGCTCCTATTCTGGACTATGACGGGGCAACTCACGGCTCAAGCCCCTCAAGACAAGGCAGCTCTAAAGGACTACTCCAAGGGGCCAAGTTGGTTTGGCCACTTTACCGGCCCCTATCGGCAACAGCCCATTCCCTCCCTCTCGCTGGAGAATTCGCCGCGGCTGCACGACCTTATCCATGATGGCAAGCTGCAGATTTCCATGGCGGATGCGCTGGCTCTGGCTATCGAGAACAATCTGGATATCGCGGTGGAGCGGCAAATCGTCCCCATGGCCCAAACGGATGTGCTGAGATCAGCATCAGGGTCGGCGGCGCGCGGATTTTCGGGCGCCACGATCCCCTTGGGGTTGAGCGCAGGCGCGCTGGGCGCGGGTGTGAGCACGGCGGTCTCCGGAGGTGGCGTTGGGAACACGGGTGGGATCAGCGGTGGAGGAGGCGCGGTGAATATCGCCCCGGTAGGAACATTCGATCCTACCGTTAACTACGCTTTCAGCTGGGATCGCACCGCCTCTCCCCTCAACTCATTGGTCGTAGCCGGCGTGCCCAGCGTCACAACGTACTCCGCATCTTACAGCGGCAGTTATACGCAGCTTTTGCCGACCGGCACGAGCTATTTCGTCAGCCTTAACGGTTTGCGGTCTTCCTCGACCCAGCAAAGCCTGTTGCTCAATCCAGACGTGGCCACCCGCATGTCCGTGGGCTTTAACCAACCGCTGCTCAGCGGCCTGGGCCTCAAGCCGAATCTGCGGTTCGAACTGGTGGCGCGAAACAACGAGAACGTCTCCGGAGCGATCTTCCGGACACAACTGCAAGCGACGATGCTGCAGGTCGAGAATGCGTATTGGGACCTGGCGGAGTTCCAAGCCAACGTCAAAGTTGCGGAGGAGTCCCTGGCAACGGCGCAAAGACTTTATGACGACAGCAAGAGGCAAGAGGCAGTGGGGACTTTGGCGCCTCTGGACGTCGTTTCGGCGCAATCCGCCGTGGCCGGCAGCGAGCGTGACTTGGTGGTGGCCAGAACCAACTTTCAAATCCAAGAGATCACCATAAAGAACCTTTTGAGCAAACGAACCGATCCCGAACTGGAAGCGGCGGAGATCGTAACCACGGACCCGCTCCCGGCCCCGAGAGATAGCGATATTCCGCAGTTGCAAGACGTTCTGACCGAGGCGTTTCGCGCCCGTCCGGACTTGCAAGTCGCGCAAATGAACCTGCTGAACGAGCAGATCTCTACCCAATACACGTCCAATAACCTGCTCCCGACGGGCAACGTTTTCGGGCAATACGCGGCATCGGGGCTGCAAGGCAACTGCACCATCTCTACCAAGGCAACCTGCAATCAGCCGGGCGTGGTGGCGCCAGGGACAGTGATTCCATCGGGTGCATCGGCATCTCTTCTGCAAATGGCGGAAGCCACTTTCCCGGAAGAGTCGGTGGGGTTCAGCTTGACGCTGCCCATCAAAAACCGCGCGGCGCAAGCCGACAATATCCGCGCCCAATTCGAGATGCAGCAGGCGCAGATCAGCTTGCAGTCCCTCCAAAATGCGGCTGAACTCACCATCCGGCAAGCCATGATCGGATTGGTGCAAGGAAAATCGCAGATCGAAGCGGCTCATGAGGCCGTGGTGCTGGCACAACAGTCGTTGGACGCCGAGCAAAAGAAGCTGGCGGTGGGAGCGTCCACCTTCTACAACGTCATCTTGCAGCAACGCGACGTCACGACGGCACAGTACGCGGAAATCCAGGCTGCGGATGGCTACGCCAAAGCGCTGGTTTCCATGGATCAAGCTCGCGGGACCATGCTCGAGCGCAACGGAATGACGTTCAACGACGCGCTGCAGGGCACGGTGACCAAGCAGCCTGCTCCTCCGTTTAACAAAGGACCGATCCAGGGGATCCGGTAAGGGCTCGATGGCCAGAAAAACTGTTTTGAAAATATCCGAGAGGTCGAGCCGCGAGCGGAGACCTGGGCCTGCTTGGAAACATTTGCGTTTGACGAACGCAATACTTTTTGTGCCTATGGTTCTCTTCTTTATCCGGGGAGCCGTCGCTCAAACTCCGGCCGGCGGAGCGGCTCAGAGCCAGGATTCGAAGCCTGCCGCGGCTTCCCAGAGCGGCTTGCCCGACTATAGCGCGAATCCCAAATGGTTCCCGAACGTAATCAATTCGTACAAGCAACCACGAGTCCCTCCTGCCGATCTCGCTAACACCAAGAGCCTTTCGGATCTGATCCACGGCGGCAAGATCGAGCTATCGCTGGCGCAGTTCGCGACTGCGGTGGTGGAAAACAATCTGACTCTGGCCGCGGATCGCTATAACAACTACTTCGCCCAGGCGGATCTGCTGCGGACCAAATCCGGGCAAGCTGCCCGGGGAGTGTCCGGAGCCAACGTAAACATCCCCGAAGCGCTCTCTTCAGGCGCCATCGGAGCGGGAGTAGGAACCGTTGGAGGATTGACCGGCGGCGTGGGCAGCGTTGGAGCCATTACCGGCTCGGCGAAAAGTCTCACTCTCCCAGCCCACGGCATCTTCGATCCCTCATTTCTGTTCAATGTCAGCTGGGACCGCACCGTAAGCCCTCTGAACACATTGGTTGTGGCCGGCTCTCCCGTGGTCACCACAAACACCGATTTCTTCGAGTTTGGCTATCAGCAGGCCTTTCCCACCGGCACCAGCTTCAGCGTGGACCTCGCCAATGAGCGCCAAAACAGCACGCAGTCGTCGCTGATCTATGATCCGGACGTCATCACCAGAATGTCGGTTAACGTCGTACAGCAACTGACCAATGGCTTCGGCTTCACAGTCAATCGTCGCTTCCAAACCGTGGCGCGCAATAACATCGAGATTACCAAGCAATGGTTTCTCCAGCAGGTGGATACCCTATTGGCGCAGGCCGAGGATAGCTACTGGAATCTGGTCGCCGCCCAGGAGCAAGTGAAAGCAACGCAACAGGAACTCCAGGCCGCCCAGCAGTTGTATGAGAACAACAAGATGCAGGAAGAGGTCGGAACGCTGGCGCCTCTCGACGTGGTGACAGCCCAGTCCCAAGTGGCCTCGTCCCAGCGGGACCTGATCGTCGCGCAAACCAATCTTCAGGAGCAGGAACTCGCTCTCAAGTTCTTCTTCAGCAAGAAAATCACGGATGTAATTGGAGATGCCGAAATTGTGGCCACCGATGCGCTTCCCGATCCGCAGGACGCCGACGTCCCGCCTCTGGAGGACGCTCTATCGACCGGAGCGCGGAATCGGCCGGAAGTGCCGCAAGCGGAGAAGAACCTCCTGAACGACCAGGTGGCCCTCAAAGTGTCGCAGAATTCTCTGAAGCCTACTTTCAACGTTTTCGGGCTCTTTGCCACCGCGGGCCTTTCCGGAAACCAGTTGATTTCCACGCCCGGTGGCGTTCCTATCGTTCTGACGGGCGGCGTGGCGCAGGAGTTGAACCAGTTTATCAATTTCCGCTCGCCGGAATATGCCATTGGCTTCGATCTCACGATTCCAATCAAAAATCGCAGCGCCCTGGCGGACAATGCGCGCTCCAGCTTGCAGGAGCGGCAGGATAAGATCGCGTTGCAGAGCACAGAAAACCAGGTCAGCCTGGAGGTGCGCTCCGCCCGAATCAACTTGATACAGGATAAGGCCCAGGTCACGGCCGGGGTTGCGGCGGTGGACCTCAGCAGGCAAACCCTGGAGGCGGAGCAGAAGAAGCTGGCCGCCGGACTCTCCACGCCATACAACATCATTCTGGACCAGAGAAACTTGCTGCAGGCCCAACTGGCCGAAGTGCAAGCTCGCGCCACCTACGCCAACGCGCTGGTGGAAATGGCGCGATCGACCGGCGTCATTCGGGAAAAGAGCCACATCGAGCCGGAAGATGCCCTTCGTGGCAAGATTGTGAGATAGCCGACGGGAACGATGACGCGTACTTCATATTAGCGGTCTTTTCAGTTACGGCTCGGTAGCCCTGGTAGCCCTTCATGAGTTTTTAGGTTGGGATTCGCGCTTGCGATCCTGAAGCAGCCTTGGTATCAATTAGACTTATGCACCCGCAGGCAGCACGATTCGCGAAATCTCCCAAGAGCATTCCTTCCACCATCTTTATCGTAGCGTTGGCGCTGAGCATTTCGGCCGGCGCCTGCCGCAGCAACGCTCCCAGCCAGGAAAGACGCTATCACCTCGAGGGCACGGTTGTGTCCATCGACAAGGCGCAGCAACGCGTCGTCGTGGATCACAAGGAAATTCCGGGATTCATGGGAGCGATGACCATGCCCTACCCCACCGCGGATCCTGCTGATCTCGATCGACTCTCCCCCGGAGATCAAATTACCGCCGACGTGGTGGTCACCCCGGACCACATACAACTGAAAAATATCGTTGTGGTGAAGAAATCGGATGGAAAGAGCGCGCCCGCGGGGGCGCAGCTTCAGCCTTCCGAGCGGGAGGGGCCAGTCCCCGATTTCACGCTCGTGAACCAGGACGGCAAGCACATCAACTTGCGCCAGTATCGTGGAAGCTCGGTGTTGCTCACGTTTATCTACACGCGCTGTCCTCTGCCCGACTATTGTCCTTTGATGAGCCATAACTTTGCGCAGATTGAAAAGGCGCTGGTGCAAACGCCGGACGTCTATGGCAAAACGCACCTGCTCAGCATCAGTTTTGATTCGCAGAACGACACGCCCAAGGTGCTGCGGCGTTATGCAGCGGCGTTCGTTACCGATCGGGGGCCACGCACCTTCGAGCACTGGGAGTTTGCCACCATACCGGCGAGCGAAAACAGCGCGGTAACCAGGTTCTTCAACCTTTTTGTGAGCGAAGAACAAGGTCAAATCACCCATTCCATGAGCACGGCGATCATTTCGCCGGATGGGCGAGTCTATAAGACTTACGACCGGAACGATTGGAAGCCGGACGACGTGCTCGGCGATTTGACGGCTTCTGTCAGGGAAACGCCCGAAAAAATCAGCGAGTCGTTCCAGCGCTAACCTCTCTGTTACAAGTGTCCACGGCCGGGCCGGCCTCATCTGAAATCTTCGCCAGATCCATACCTTTGATGCCGCTCGCCGGAGGGCCTACACTACCTGAAGCTATAGGTATGCACGGAAGCGTCGTCCCAGGAAGCTGCCGCTATGAGCGACCCAAAGCCGAACGATCCCTTGCCTGAAATAGAAGCCAGGCGTCCACCTCCGCGTCCTCAAAAGTTCACCACCGTTTCCGGCTACCCCATTCGCCAGCTTTACACTCCAGCCGATCTTACGGGATGGGATCCCCAGCGTGACTTGGGGCAGCCAGGTGAACCTCCTTACACACGCGGCATTCACCCCTCCATGTATCGGGGCCGGCTATGGACGATGCGCCAGTTTGCGGGCTTCGGCACGGCCGAGGATACCAATGCGCGTTTCCGCTACTTGCTGGCGCAAGGACAAACTGGGCTCTCCGTGGCCTTCGATCTGCCTACGTTGATGGGCTACGATTCCGATCATCAACTGGCGCTCGGAGAGGTGGGCAAATGCGGCGTGGCCATCAGTTCGCTCGCGGACATGGAGGCGCTTTTCGACCGCATTCCGCTGGCGGAAGTCACCACGTCCATGACCATCAATTCGCCCGCGGCCGTGCTTTGGGCCATGTATCTGGCCGTAGCCGAAAAGCAAGGCGCGGATTGGAAACGGCTCTCGGGGACGTTACAAAACGACATACTGAAAGAGTACATCGCGCAGAAGGAGTACATCTATCCTCCCGAGCCTTCCTTGCGATTGGTGATCGATACTTTCGAGTTCAGCGCCAGCCGCACGCCGCGTTTCAACCCCATCTCCATCAGCGGTTATCACATCCGCGAAGCGGGTTCCACTGCAATCCAGGAACTCGCCTTTACGCTGCGCGACGGCATCGAGTACGTCGAGCGCGGCCTGCGACGAGGCTTGGCCGTGGACGATTTTGCGCCGCGGCTCTCGTTTTTTTTCAACGCGCACAACGATTTTTTCGAGGAGATTGCCAAATACCGCGCCGCTCGGCGCATCTGGCAGCGCGAAATGCGCGAGCGGTTTGGCGCCAAGCATCCGCGTTCGTGGGCGCTGCGGTTTCACGCGCAGACGGCGGGCTGTTCGCTCACCGCGCAGCAGCCTTATAACAATGTGGTGCGCACGGCCATCCAGGCGCTTGCGGCCGTGATGGGGGGAACGCAATCGCTGCATACGAACTCGCTCGACGAGGCCTGGGCGCTGCCCACTGAGTTCGCGGCAACTCTGGCGCTGCGAACCCAGCAGATCATCGCTCACGAAAACGGCGTCACCAATACGGCGGACCCGCTGGGCGGATCCTACTTTGTCGAATCGTTGACCAATGAAGTCGAGGCCGGCGCCTGCGATTACATTCGCAAGATCGACGCGCTAGGCGGCATGGTCTCGGCGATAGAACATTCGTTTCCACAGCGCGAAATTGCCGAGGCGTCTTACCGCTATCAGCAAGCCGTGGACCGCAAGGAGAAAATCGTTGTCGGCGTGAACGAATACGTTGTCGAAGAAAAGCCCATCGAAGTGCTGCAGATCGACGAAGGCGTCGCGGTACGCCAGCAGGATCGGCTTCGCCGATTGCGCGCCGAACGCTCCGGCGAAGAGGTGCGCCGACGGCTGGATGGCCTGATGCGCGCCGCCGAAGGAACCGAAAACCTCATGCCTCACCTGTACGAGGCGGTCAAAGCCTACGCCACGCTGGGCGAAATCTGCGATGCGTTGCGAACCGTCTTCGGAGCCTACGAGGAAGTCGCCATCACCTAAAGCCTTATATGCAGCGGCCATTTGCAGTATTCTCTTGAGCCATGTCTGAACGCACAATTCGCGTGTTGATCGCTAAACCCGGGCTCGACGGCCACGACCGCGGCGCCAAGATCATCGCTCGCGCCTTGCGGGATGCGGGCATGGAGGTAATCTACACGGGGCTGCGGCAAACTCCGGAAATGATCGCTTCCGCCGCGGAACAGGAAGACGTAGACGTCATTGGCCTGTCGATTCTTTCGGGCGCGCACAATACTCTTTGCCCGCAGCTTATGGAATTATTGCGCGCCAAGCACATGGATGACGTCGTCGTGCTGGTGGGCGGAATTATTCCGGAAGCCGATATCCCTGGCTTGAAGAAAGCGGGGATTGCCGGGATTTTCCTGCCCGGCACGCCGACACAGGCGATCGTGGACTTTGTTCGCACTCATACGCGAGCCCGGGATTGAGCCATGGCCCCGGAGCATCCCTTTCGGCTAACCTGAGAAAATATGAAGACTAGTCCCGAGAATCGCGTCCGCCGCAATTCGCCCGAGTTCGAACAGAATATGCGGCGCATGGTGGACCTGCTCACCGAAATCAAAAATGAAGAAGTGCGGCTGCACGAGGGCGGCGGAGCAAGAGCCGCGGAAGCGCAGCACAAAAAGGGGCGGCTCACGGCTCGGGAGCGCATCGCGCGCCTGATCGATCCGGGAACGGAATTTTTCGAACTGGGGATCTATGCCGCTTACAAAATGTACGAGGAGTGGGGTGGCGCGCCGGCGGCGGGCACGATTACCGGTTTAGGGCGAGTCTCGGGACGGCTGGTGATGATCGTAGCCAACGACGCCACGGTAAAAGCGGGGGCGTTTTTCCCGATGACCGCCAAGAAGGTGATCCGAGCCCAAAACATTGCCATCGACAACCGCATTCCCACGATCTATCTGGTCGATTCCGCGGGCGTTTTTCTGCCTCTCCAAGAGGACGTTTTCCCGGATACCGACGATTTCGGCCGTGTGTTTCGCAATAACGCGGTGATGAGCGCGATGGGCATTCCGCAGATCACCGCCATCATGGGCATGTGTGTTGCCGGGGGAGCTTATCTGCCCGTGATGTGCGACCACATTTTGATGACGGACGGCTCGGGCCTTTTCCTGGCTGGTCCGGCGTTGGTGCAGGCGGCGATCGGGCAGCGAGTCTCGGCCGAGGAACTGGGCGGAGCGAAGATGCACGCGCAGGTGAGCGGCACGGTGGACTTTCGCGAACCAAATGACGAGGCTTGCCTCGAGCGGATTCGCTCGCTCGTGGGAATGGGCGGACATCCGCCCCAGCCGCGGTTCGATCGCGCCGCCGCAAAACCTCCGGCCTATCCGCCCGAGGAAGTTTATGGAATCTTTTCCTCCGATCCGGCCCGGCAATACGATATGCGCGAAATCGTCGCGCGAATCGTGGACGGCGGCAGTTTCGATGAATATCGCGCGGAATACGGCCAAACTGTGCTCTGCGGCTATGCGCGCATCGGCGGCTGGGCGGTGGGAATCGTCGCCAATCAGAAGATGAATGTTCCTACCATCGATCCCGCTACGGGCCAGCGCCGTTTGGAATTCGGCGGGGTGATCTACACGGAATCGGCGGAGAAGGCGGCGCGCTTCATCATGGATTGCAATCAAAACCTGGTGCCTCTCATTTTTCTGCAGGATGTGAATGGATTCATGGTGGGCAAGGAGGCGGAATGGAGCGGAATCATTCGCGCCGGGGCGAAAATGGTCAACGCCGTGGCGAATAGCGTGGTTCCTAAGATCAGCGTCATCATAGGCGGCAGCTTCGGCGCGGGAAATTACGCCATGTGCGGCAAGGCCTACGACCCTCGTTTCATGTTTGCCTGGCCCACGGCGCGCTATGCGGTGATGAGCGGAGATTCCGCGGCGGCCACGCTAGTGGAAATCAAAGTGAAGCAGCTTCAGCGCGAGGGCAAGCAGCTCTCAGCCGGAGAACTTGAAGAGCTGCGGGAGTCTGTGCGAGCCAGCTACGAGCAGCAGACCGATCCGCGTTATGCCGCAGCCAGGCTGTGGGTAGACGCGATTTTGGATCCCGCGCACACGCGCGAGGCCCTGATCTGGGCGCTCGAAGCTGCCGCCCTGAATCCCGACGTCCGCGAATTTAAGACAGGCGTTCTGCAGACGTGATCTCGATCTCGAACTCCCGCCAAGGGCACTCACATGACCTCCCACTCCACTGACGCCGCGGTGAAAATTGTCGAATGCCCGCGCGACGCTTGGCAGGGATTACCGCAGGTGATTCCCACCCAGATCAAGGCCAAATATTTGTGCGCGCTGGTGGAGGCCGGTTTCCGGCACATCGATGCGGTGAGCTTCGTTTCGCCGCAGCATGTGCGCCAGATGGCCGATAGCGAACCCGTGCTGGAAGCGTTCTATGCCTCGCTTCCCTCTCGCATGGAAGCTCCCGAAATCATTGGCATCGTCGTAAACGAAAAAGGGATCGAGCGGGCGCTGGCCGCGCCCGGCGTGACCACGCTGGGATATCCCTACTCCATCTCCGCTTACTTTCGCCGCGCCAACGCAAATATGTCGCGCGCGGAATCCCGCGCTTTAGTCGAGCAGCTGAGGAAGGCCACGAAAGAAGCCGGCCGCGGGCTGGTGGTGTACGTTTCCATGGCTTTCGGGAACCCATACGAGGAGCCCTGGGGACCGGAAATCGTGGAGGACACGTTAATTTGGCTGAAAGATATCGGCGTGCGAACTATTTCCCTGGCTGATACGGTAGGAACCGCCACGCCCGAAGCTGTGGGCAAACTGTACTCCGCGGTCAAGGATTGCGTCGCCGGTGTTGAATTGGGCGTCCATCTTCACAGCCGGCCAGAAGGAACAGCGGAAAAAGTGATGGCCGCCTACAATGCCGGCTGCCGCCGATTCGATTCCGCTCTTACCGGGCTAGGCGGGTGCCCTTTTGCCGGCGACGAATTGGTTGGCAACGTCGCTACGGAGGCAGTCGTCCGCACACTAGAGGACCATGGAATCCAAACGGGCCTCGCGCTTCCCGGCCTTGCTCCTGTGCTCGCGCAAGCTGCGGAAATTCGGGAACGCTACGCCCACGAGTAAAGTATGCCTGCTTATCAGACCATTACGCTCGAAACGATCGCCGGTCAAGGCGGCACCATCGCCCTGATCACGCTCAATCGCGCGGAAAAGCGTAACGCTATTTCCGCCGCGATGATCGCCGAACTCATGAGCGCGCTTGCCGATCTGGAACCCGGCAAGGAACGCGCGGTGATCATCACCGGAGCGGGCAAAGCCTTTTGCGCCGGCATGGATCTCGACGCGCTTAAAGCCCTGGCAACACAATCCCCAGAACAGAATCTGATGGACGCAAGAAGGACCGCCGCACTCTTTCGCCGCCTCTGGAGCTTTCCCAAGCCTCTCATCGCAGCCGTGAATGGCGCGGCGCTTGCCGGAGGATGCGGCATCGCCACGCTGTGCGACTTTACGCTTGCGGCGCCCGAAGCCAAATTCGGCTACACGGAAGTTCGGGTCGGCTTCATTCCCGCGCTCGTATCCATGTTCCTGGAACGGCAGGTGGGAGAGAAATTGGCCCGCGACCTCTTACTTACCGGCCGGATCCTCGACGCCGCGGATGCAAAGGCGATCAGCCTGGTTACGAAAATCGTTCCGAGAGAGGAACTCCTCGAGGCCGCGCGCGAGTTAGCCGCCACCCTGATGGCCAATAGCCCAGGCGGTCTGGAGGCGACGAAACGGCTGCTGGTGCGCGCGAGTGAAGCGGAAATCGATCGCCGCATCGAGCTGGCCGTCGCGGCAAGCGCGGCCATTCGCAGCACCGCCGACTTCCGCGAAGGGCTCTCCGCATTCCTTGAGAAACGCCAGCCACGCTGGTCAGGCGAACAATGACATGAACGACTTCTCCGAAACATTGGCGCGCGTGCGCTATAAAGAAACCGATCAGATGGGCATGGTTTATCACGGAAACTACTTCACCTTTTTCGAAATCGGACGCGTCGAATACATGCGCGAGCGAGGCATCGCCTATAAGCAGATGGAAACCGAAGACGACAGCTTCATCGTGGTTGCGGAAGCGCGCTGCCGATATATCCGGCCGGCCCGCTACGACGACCTGCTCCGCATCCGAACGCGCGTAAGCGAGGCGCGGCGGCGCAGCATCAGCTTTGCCTATGAAATTCTGCGCGATGACAACGCCGAATTGCTGGCCACGGGCGAAACCGTGCACATCATCTGCAATCGCGAAGGACGGCCGAAATCGCTGCCGGAAAAATATCGCCAATATTTTCCGCTGAAGGCGCCATCCAACAGCAAGTCGTCAACGCGCTAAGCGCAATAAAGCCCGCGCTCCGCTCGCCAGCGCGAGACGATCGAGACCACAAGGAGTGCATCAGGCAAGATTCCGAAACAGGAATGAGCCCATTCTCAAAGCCGCTAAATAGCTGAAAGGCGCCAGTTCCAGAGAATAGTGCCCGCAGGGCAACAAGAGAACCTCTGTTTCCATTCCCGTCTTTTGCACTTCGCGGACAATCTCAGCGGAAAAGCTCGGCAGGAATGTGGGATCGTAGCGAGCGCTTACCATCAGCATCTTCTGCCTGCTTCCGCGCATTCGCGGCACGTAAGGAAAAGGGCTGATGGGCGACCAGAAGCGCCGCAGTTCGTCGGCTGTGACGTTTGCGCGCAAGCCTTCCCAGACGTGCGCCGTATTCATGCCCGTGCGCACCACGTCGGCAAAATACGTGGACACGTGCAGAAAGACTCCCGCGCGAACCAGCGGTTCGTGGGCCATGGTGATAAACCCGACGGCCGAGCCGATACTCGTTCCCACCAGTCCCAATTTTCCGTAGCCCTGGGAGGCCAGCCATTGCAACGCTCGGCGAACGTCCAGAACGGCCTGCCGATTGGCCTGCAGCGTGAGGCCGATGTTGGAGCCGACCAGGTGATCGGCCCGCTCGTGTTCGGGAATCATGCGGCGATCGTGATAGGGCATGGAAAGACGCAGGGCCGTAATTCCGCAGCGATTCAGCCACAAGCAAATTTTCACCTGCACGTCCCATTTGGCATTCCATTGCGGCAACACCACCACCGCGGGTCCCGAATTGCTCACCGCAAAAAGGCGCGCGTGTACCCGGTTGTTCTCGGGCCACGGTGAATCCACGGCGCTCGTGAAGGTCAGGACGCGGTCGCCATGTCCGCTACTCTCCGCCCGCGCGCTAATCTCTGGAGGATGCAGGACGTAATCGGCGGCCGGCTCGGCGTGGAACCAGGCATCGCTATGCGCCACGGTGTGCTCCGCCCAACTGCCGAGAGCGGAGCGCGGGTCCGAACCGTTGCCGCTTAGTCCGACGTGCTCGAGTCCCCACTCGAACGGCCGCACTCGGCGATTATCGTCCTCCGTCCATCGGCGATGCTCGTAACGGCGGATTCTCTTCTCGAGCCACGACATGTCTCGCAAATTATCTCATTGCCGCGAGCGACCTTCACAGGAGAGCACTCCCTTGCCCCTTTTCTTGCAAGTGTTCATTCTATAAGCAGGCACCCGCTGAAAAGGCGCTAAATAGCAGATAACACAACGGAGGAAAGCTATCAAATGCTATCGAATGGGAGGGGCGTATTCCACAATTATGCCAAAAAGACCGGGCTACTCCTCAGCGGCGCTTGCGCTTGCCGTCGGCAGCAATAGCTTTTTTGATTGTTCTCAGCCCCTTGATTTCTGCCCGTTTCGTTGCCACGTCCTTTTTTGCTTCATCGCTGTATGGGGCTTTCTTCTTAGCTGCGGCAAGCTCTTTCTTCACGACCTCGACGTGGCCCTGTATTTCTTGCTTGCTCACCATTTTGTGCCCTCCGCACGCCGGATTCTACACCCAAAAACTTTAGGGAAGCTTCACACTCAAACCAGAGTTCGGTCCCGGTGGAAGTCCTAGCGCGGTGTCTGTACCGATATGGGCGCGGAGGTCTTCAAGCAACTGTTTTGCGGGGAGGCTTTTGCCAATCAGTGCTACAGATTCCGCGCGCGGATTGACAACTTCCTTGGCGCGATAAACGACCAATGCCTCGATTCCCTCTGCTATCGCCCGGCGACACAGGCCGCGAGCATAAAACCGATTGAATTCTCCCTCGGCCATTGTTACCGGCGCAGTAACAGGCACCTGTGCGGTAGTGGTCCCACCTCCTTTTGGTTTTTGTCTCTCCTCGGTTGCGTTCAGGCGGCCCGGTACACGTAGTTCAGAAGCAAGGCTAACGTCTGTTCCAGTTCGCGCCGCATTCCGCAACAGGTCAGGATAGGCTTGCTTTCCGGCTGGACTCAGACGTGGGCTGCTATACAGCCTACCTGCTGAAATATCTTGCTCGATTTCTTCAAGCATGACCTTTCGAGTTGTCGCATCCAGATTAACTAGGTTCAGTGCCAAGGCTGGGTACCTCCGTGCGCCGGAGAGGCGTTACTTGCGGCGTTTCTCTTTCTCTATCTCGGCTAGTGCCTCTGCGATTGCTTTCGTGTAAGCGTCCGCCTTTAGCCGCAGATTTATCATCTTCACCACAGACTGCAATAGCTTGATTTCCGAGGCCGACAATTCCTCGGGGCCTTTTCTATCAAGCCACGCAGCGTCAGCACGGAGGGAGGCAGCTAACCTTCTGTTCGAGCCCTTATTTGTCGCCCGTGCCCTTCTCAACTTTTGAATGTTGGTGTAGGCCATGTGCCGGATTCTACACTGAAAAAGAAGAAGGCCGGTAGCCTCGCGGCCCCCCGCCCGCGACCCCAAGCTCACCCGCACAATCCTCTCGCTGCGCACTTAAAAGCGGGCGTTTTCCACAGGCCCACAGTTATCCACATAGTACCGACATTGACCTCGTAATTTACTCCGGCGATAACATCGCCCATGACTACCGCACAAGAAACATCAAACGGCCACCGCGTCTCTCCGCCCCCTTGTCACGATGCCGCCGGCATTCTCTCGAGCGATCTTTCTGCCGGCGCGCCGGTCAGCCAAGCCCATCGCGAGCGAGGGATCTCTTCTGAACCACTGCCGGACCGTTGTCAGTTCACTTTCTCCGATAGCCGCCAGTGCACCATGGCCCGCTCCGAAATTCATCCCTCCCTCTGTCCCTTTCACGCCGAACGAGAAGAGCAGTTGTTCGGCAGGCCCTCGCCCGGAGGCCACGTCGTCGGCGCCGCGCTCGTTGATGCTACCGGGGCCAGTGGGAGGCGTGTGCCATGGAGTGGCGGAAGTGGTTCTTTGCTAAACGCCAGTCTGCTCCTAGCCCGGCAGTGGAGTATCTACGCAACATTGGCGGCGGCTTGTCTTTGCTAGGTATTATCGGTCTTTTCCCTTCTCCTGACTTCTATTGGGTTGGAGTAGGGGCTTTCTATCTTGGATTAGTGCTTTTGACCGTCGAAGCGTATCTTGAAAGTTGGGTACGATACATAAGAATCCTCATGGCAATCGTATATGTCTTGGCGGCATCGCTGTTTACCTTCGGATATGTTGCTCGTGCTGCATCTTTGGACCTGTCGGCAATATCGAATCCCGCCGAATTAGAAAAGTCTCCAATTGCAGGAATGACTTGGCGTCCGCAGTATAGCGAGCTCGATTTGATAATAGGAGGAAAGGATATTGATTACAGTGAGATCAACCTCCACATTAAACCAGACTATCCAATAGCCAAGATCGCGCAATTGACCAATATCTCTGACGTCCTATTTGAAGATGAGGATGGAATGACTACACATGTGGATTCCGTCAGCGGCGGAGTCGGAAGATCGATTCCCTTAGAGTTAATCGCTACGAACGCTGGCTATCTCGTGCATTGCGGCAAACTTGACGGTGGATTACAAATAAAAGTCATCATCGCAGTGGTGGACATGAACTATAACCCTCCTCCTCCCAACGTAGGGTATCTAGATGGAAATTATGTGTTGCGAATTGGCTTGGACAATGGGGACACCTATTGGTTGGGCTACCCAATGGGCGACTATTACGGGCACCGTCCTCCCTCTCGGAGAATTGACATTACCGGAAATTATGTGGCGTACCAAAGAAGAAGGCGATTTAAGACCACTATCAATGTGGCGCAAATTCCTATGCAGCCAGTTGTGAAGTGAGTTCTTTCTATTCGAGATTATTGGACCCTATGAGCTTGATGATTGTGTCACGGAAGAGGAACGGGTTCTTGCGGGCCCGGGGCTGCGGCGCCGCGAGGCCCAAAGACTGAAATCCTTCCCACTCAGCCGCTAAGTTTGTTGCACCACCAGACGCGCGGACCACAAAGCGAGCAACACCGGAGCAGACTCGAAAACACGGAAGGCGCGGCCGTGCGGTTAGGCATCGGGCACGGTAAAGCGAGACCTCGTTGAGGACGCCGCGTCGTTGTGGCACAGTGAGTTGGAGGCCGGGGTCAAAATTGTGAAAGCAGATCTGTGGAACGCCCGATTCGACCGTGAACTCACGCTAATTCCCACATGATCGCCCTAATCATATTCGTTTTCGGATTAATCATCGGCAGCTTCCTGAACGTCTGCATTCTGCGCATCCCTCTTGCGCAATCGATTGTGCTGCCGCCTTCGCACTGCCCATCGTGCGGCAAGCCAATCAAGGCGTACGACAACATTCCGGTCGTGAGCTGGCTGCTCTTGGCCGGCCGCTGCCGGAAGTGCAAAACGCATATATCGGCCATGTACCCGATGGTGGAATTGGCCACAGGGCTTCTGTTCCTGGCCTGCTATCTGGTCTTCGGGCTCAACGCCGAAGCGCTGAAGTGGGCCATTTTCGCCGCGCTGATGATTGTCCTTACGATCACCGATTTTCGCGAACGCATTTTGCCCGACAAGGTGAATTTCGTTGGCCTGGGCTTAGGATTGCTCCTAAGTCTCTTTACGCGGCCGGTGGACGGCACCGCGCCCTGGCTCGCCAACCATCTGTTCGCCTATCCCCCGCCGGAGCCAGTGCTATCGTTGGCCGATGCGCTGATCGGCGCCGGCGTGGCCAGCGGACTGCTCTGGCTGGTCGCGGAGGGTTATTTCCGAGCGCGAGGGCGCGAAGGGATGGGGTTTGGCGACGTCAAAATGATGGCCATGGCCGGCGCATTTTTAGGTGTGCAGCGCGCGTTGCTGACCATCCTTCTAGGATCATTGCTTGGAAGCCTGATCGGCATGGCTGTGATCGCCATCGGGCGCAAGGGACGCGATTTCGAGCTGCCGTTTGGAACGTTTCTGGGAGCCGGGGCAATCCTGGTGGTCTTTTTTGGCTCACCCGCTCTGGATTGGTACCGCGCCTTCGCACATGTCTAACGCCGCCGCAGCGATCTTCGCCGCAGCTTGGGCGTATCCCCAGGGATCGTCGTTGCGCCTGGGATGGACGGCCGCAGGACTCATGTTCGTGCTCTTCGTCCTCACGGCCGCGGCGCTCGCGTTTTTTATCATTCGACGCGGCTTTCGCGCCGGGCGATCGGAGGAAGCTCCGGAAGTCTCCCTCCCCAAACCGTCCATGGATAATCCATCGGCTTTCATGACCGCCTCCATGCAGGCGGTGATTCAGAAACTCCGGGAACAGGAGAAGGAACTGGCGGCCCTGCACCGCCGCGATCGGGAGCGGGCGCAGCAAACGGAGCGGCTTAGCGAAGCCGTGACGCGCAATATGCCCGCTGGGCTTCTCTTGATCAGCTCCGCGGGGATTGTTACCAGCGCCAATCCCGCGGCGGAAGCCGCCCTCGATGTCCACGCGCTTCCCTACCGGCGCTACGCCGAAGTGTTTGGCAAGGAATCGGCGCTCACGAAGCTGCTAGCCAGTTGTTTGGCGGACGGGCGCACCTTTCGGCGCGAAGAGGTGGAGTACACAACCCCGAGCGGCGAGTTGCGCCAGCTCGGCGTAACCATCTCGCCGATCCTGGGCCGCTCTTCGCGGGTTACGGGAGCACTGTGCCTGCTCAGCGACCTCACCGAGCTTGCGGCGCTGCAGCGCCAAGTACAAGTGAAGGAAAATCTGGCCGCCCTCGGCGAGCTCTCCGCGGGCATCGCGCACGAGTTCAAAAACTCCTTAGCCACGATCTCCGGCTATGCACAGATGATTCGCAGCGAATCCAAAGGCGAGACGGCGGAGAATGCGCAGCTCATTATCGAACAGACCCGCGCCCTGACACACGTGGTCACGGAATTCCTGAAGTTTGCGCGGCCGTTGGACCTCTCCACGGAGGAGATCCCGCTTCGCTCGCTGGTGGATCGGGCGATCACGGAGATTCGAGAGGCCATTCCAGACGTAGCGATTTCATCCGCCGGCGAATTGGAAAACATCGCGGGAGACGAAGGCCTGCTGCGACAGGCACTGCTCAATTTGATTCGTAATGCCGCGGAAGCCGCGGCCGGGCAGGCGTTTGGCGGCCGAGTGGAGGTCTACGGCGCAATCGAACACGCCAGCAGCGGCGATTTGCAGCGCATCTCCATCGCCGACAATGGCCCCGGGGTTGCTCCAGACGATCTGTCAAAGATTTTCGTGCCCTTCTACACCACCAAAACGAATGGCACGGGGCTGGGTCTGGCCATCGTGCAAAAGATCGTGGTGCAACACGGGGGCTCCGTAGAAGCTCGGAATCAAACCCAGGGAGGCGCCGAATTCATCGTTTGGCTGCCACTTAGCAGACAGGGCACGGCTGCGGGCGGGGCGGTTGATTCCGTTTCCGCCGGTAACTAGACTAAGAGAAGTTAGAGTACTAGTACGACGCCCAGCATTGAAAGGCGGCGATCATGTTTTCGCGAAAATTGCTCTTGGCAACAACCGTTCTCGCGCTGACGGCGACTGCTGTGATTACGCGCGCTCAGGATGCGGCGCCGTCGACGTCCGACTCCGTCGCGGATGCGGCGCGCAAGGCTCGCGCTCAAAAGAAGGATGCCGTCAAGCCGGTCAAGGTCTTCACCGATGACAATGTGGGAGACATAAAGGGCCAAATCTCCGTCGTTGGGTCCCAACCCGCATCCCCAGCGGACGACGCATCGGGAAAGAAGAACGACACGAAGTCCGCAAATACGTCTGAGGGAAAAAAGGATGAGGCGTACTGGCGAGGAAGATTTGCCGCAGCGCGCAGAGCCCTGGCCGACGACACCAGAGAAGTAGACATCCTGCAGCGAGAATTCAATCTAAAACAGGAACAGTTCTACCAGGACCCGACGGCGGCGCTGAAGCAACAGTACAGCCGAGAGGACTTGGATAAGACACAGAGTCAAATCGATGCCAAGAAGCAGGACGTGGAGAAAGATAAACAAGCGATCTCGGACCTTGAGGACGAACTCCACAGGTCGGGGGGTGAGCCCGGCTGGGCAAATGAGCCCTCGGGTGCCGGTCCCTCCGATTCCAGCACGTCGGATTCAGGCACCTCGGGTTCGGGCGGCCCGGAGGCGGGCGCAGGCGCTTCGGGAACCGATACTTCCGGTAGTTCAGGCACGAGCGCTTCAAACTCTGACAAGCCCCTGTGATCCGGGCAAGGCTCTCGGCCCCAACCCCCTAGACTAGGGAAGGCCGAGGGCGAGCGGATTGCGCGATCGCAGAGAGCCGTGCGCTAAGGGGCTCTGCTCTCTGCGCGTTCCTTGCTTGGTGCTGGTTCCTAAATTCCGCCGAACGTACTGATCTCCGCACACGTCCGCGTTTCCACACAAAGTATTCGCTCGAATTCATGATAGAAGAGAACCCGTGGAGCCACTCCTCCTAGTCGAAGACAAGCCTGAACTGCGCGCCATGCTGCGTAAGGCGCTGGAACGCGCGGGACACTCCGTGGACGAGGCTGCCGATGGTTCGACGGCCGTGAACAAGATCCGCGCACGACGCTATTTGCTGGTGCTTAGCGACCTCAAGCTGCCCGGGTGCTCTGGTCTCGAGGTGCTTCACCAATCCAAACAGGCCGACCCTACCATCCCCGTCATTCTGATTACCGCCTTTGGCTCCATCGAAGAGGCAGTGGCGGCCATGAAAGACGGCGCCTTTGATTTTATTCAGAAACCGGTCGATCTCGAGCATTTGAATCTGCTGGTGGCGCGCGCGGCCCAGCAGCAGGAGCTGCTGCGAGAAAATCTGCTGCTGCGCGAGGAATATACTGCGCGCTACGGCTTTCCGCGAATCGTGGGAGAGCACCCCGCCATGCAAGCGGTAACGCAGCAGGTGCAGCGGCTGGCCGCGACCGATTCCACGGTCCTGCTATTGGGAGAAAGCGGGACCGGCAAAGAGCTCTTTGCGCGGGCGATTCACGCCCTTTCCCCGCGGAGAAGCCATCCCTTCGTGGCGCTGAACTGCGCGGCGATTCCGGAAGGGCTGGTGGAGAACGAGCTGTTCGGCCACGAGCGCGGAGCCTACACGGGCGCGGGCTCGCGAAAGATCGGCAAAATGGAGCTGGCCCATCGGGGGACGATTTTTCTGGACGAAATTGGCGAGTTGCCCATCGCGATTCAGTCCAAGTTGCTGCGTGTTTTGGAAGAAAAGCGCTTCGACCGCGTGGGAGGCACGCAAAGCACGGAGGTCGACGTCCGGATTCTCGCCGCGACCAACAAGGACCTGCGCGCGGCCGTGGCGGCGAAAATGTTCCGGGAAGATCTCTTTTTTCGCATCGCCGGCGTGCCCATAACGATTCCGCCTCTGCGCGAGCGTGGCAACGACGTCCTTTTATTGGCCGATGCCTTTCTGGACCGCTTTCGGAGGGAGTTTCGCAAGCCGGCCTTGCAACTGACCGATCAGGCGCGCGAAGCTCTACTCGCTTATCAATGGCCGGGCAATGTGCGCGAACTGCAAAACACGATGGAGCGCGCGGCAATCCTCAGCGACGGCAATGAAATCGACGCCGCCGCTCTTCAGCTGTCTCCGCAGCGTCCCTCGGAGGGACAAATGCCCGCCGAGATGCTGAACGAGACTTTCTCGTGGGAAGGGACCATGCAGGACGTCAGCGCCCGGGCACTGGAATACGTCGAGCGATTCAAGATCGGAGCGGCGTTGCAGTCGTCGCGATGGAATAAGACGCGCGCGGCCGAGCAGTTGGGCATCTCCTACAAAACGCTTCTCACCAAGATTCGCGCGTTGGGCCTCGAGGAATAGATTAAGCGTCACTTCTTCAGAATCGGGAGCCTTCTAACTTCCTTCCTCTCACGCAATCGCCTCTAGAACCGCGCCTGGCCGGTATGCAGCGTTACAATTCCTCCGGTCCAGGTTTCGAAATCGACCCCGCTGAATCCGGATACCTCCATTAATTTCAGAAGCTCGCTCGGCGGCGGAAAGCGGGCCACCGAATTCGGGAGATAGGTGTAAGCAGACGCGTTTCCGGAGATCGCCGCGCCAATGGCCGGAAGCACGCGGTGAAAGTAGAAATCGAAACCATGGCGAAAAAGCGCTCCGCGAGGTTCCGCGAATTCCAGGATGGCGACCGAGCCGCCCGGTTTTAGAACCCGGCGCAACTCCCGGAGGCCTTCGGCGTAGTTCGCGAGATTGCGGAATCCAAACGCAGTGGCGACCAGGTCAAAACTGTCATCGGGAAAAGGAAGCGACAACGCATCCGCCTCCACAAATTTGATGGGACGGCCGCGGTTTTTTCCAGCCTTCTCATGAGCGCGCACGAGCATGGGATGAGCGAAATCGGCTCCCACGAGCGGTTCCGCGTCGACTCCACGGCTCGGCGAGTTGGCCAGGACCAGAGCAAGATCTCCTGTGCCACAACAAAGGTCGAGAATGCGAGCCTCGGGGCGCTCGAGAATACGGGCAAAGCGGCTCGCCAGGCGCTTTCGCCACATCACATCGAAACGCATGGACAGGAGATGATTCAGCAGATCGTAGCGCGGAGCGATGCGGCTGAACATGTCGCGCACTTCGCGCGAGGCGGCCGCTTCGTCGTGAGTTCCGGCTGGGCGCGTGCCTGGCAAGCGGCCTCGACTGGATCCGCCTGGGCTCATGGATGGCCAGGTTGCACGGCCAAGCGGGCGAGAATTTCGATCACAAGTTTTGCCGGAACCGGGCCGAAGGTTTCGGCGCTTCCAATTTTGCGGCTGAGCACGAACCGCAACTGGCCACCACGAGTTTTTTTGTCCGCACGCATGATTTCTATGAGACGAGCCGGTTTGGCGGCCGGTAAATCGGGAAGAGGGCCCACCCGGCGCACAAGATTTTCGATTCGTGAGGCGCTCTCCGTTTGGAGCAAACCCATGCGCGCCGCGAGGCGAGATGCGGCGATCATCCCCCAGCCGACCGCCTCGCCATGGAGATACTTCGCGTACCCCGTTGCTGTCTCGAAGGAATGCGCGAAGGTATGGCCGAAATTGAGAATTTCGCGCAGCCCGGCCTCGCGTTCGTCATGGCTGACAACCTTGGCCTTGGACCGAATGCAGCGAGGGATCACGTAATCGAGCGCTTTTTTATCTCGCTGGACCAGCGCCTCAATTGACTTCTCGAGGAACGTAAATAGCCGCTGGTCGCCGATGACGCCATATTTGATCACCTCATAGACTCCGGAGCGAAACTCCCGCGGAGGCAGTGTGGACAGACTCGCCGGATCGGCCAACACAAGCCGCGGAGAATAGAAAGCGCCGACAAGATTCTTCCCTTCCGGCAGGTTGACGCCGGTTTTGCCGCCGATGGCGCTATCAACTTGGGCGACAAGAGTCGTCGGCAGGTGAACAATTCCGACGCCGCGGAGGTAGGCGGCCGCCACAAATCCGGCAACATCTCCGACAACGCCACCTCCGGCGGCCACCAGAATGGCGCGGCGATCAGCGCCCGCGCGAACTAATTCCCTGCAGACGCGCTCCACCGTGGCGATGCTTTTAGCCTCCTCGCGATCGTCGAAAATGATTGTATGGCGCAGGCCCGCGCTTCGTAATGCGCGCTCCAGCTTGCGGCGCCAATGGCGCGCTACGCGCGGCGAGGAGAGCAAAAACACGCCTGTATTGGCGCCAAGGGAGGCAACTGCCGCTCCGGCGCGGGACAAAACACCGGCGCCGTAAACGACTTGGTACCGTCCATTTTCCGAATCGATGGAGATTCGCTGCGGACTCACGGATGCGTGGCGGGGCTGGTGCGGGGGGCAAACTTTTGCTCGAGCTGCGGGACCACCGCGACCAGCACATGGCCCACCCTGGCCAAGCTTCGGGGGCTGACTTTGTCGAGAGAGTCTTGCGGTGTGTGCCAGTAACCCAGGCGCACCGGTGTATCCAGATCGATGATGTCCGCCGCAGAGGCGTGGCGGGAAAGAAACGCGTCATGGTCGTCCTCAACGGCCATCTGGGAAGAGACAAAAGTGTCTCCATATCCAAGCCGCGCCGCGGTGGACCAAATCATGTCCGTCAGCCAACCGGTGGAGTTCGTCTCGCGTTGCAAGCGCAGATTCGGTCCGCCGACCATATCGGCGAGGATCACGGCTTTGGTGCGCGCCAGGTCGCCTGAGAGGGCCATGCGCGCGGCGAGTTCCCGGCTTCCGTAAGTATTGTCGGGATCCTTCCATTCCGTGGGATTAAAGGCCTCTTCCCCATCGAGAAACGCAATCCAAATTGTGAGCGCATTCTTACGGGCGCACAGGAGATGAGCCAATTCCAGCATCACGCCGGTCGAGGAGCCGCTGTCATCGGCTCCCACAAAGTTGGGGAGGCGCTTGGAATCGTAGTGCGTAAGGAAGAGGACGATGTCCTTAGACGTTCCGGGGATTTTCGCCACGATGTTCTTCATTTCCATATCGCCGAGGGGCGTAGGAGTATGGAAGGGCTCGGGATCGACCGGGCAGCCGAATCCTTTCAACTGCTGAGTGATGTAGTCCTGGGTGCGATGGCTGCCGTCCGTTCCGGCCGAGCGCGGCCCGATGGCTACCATATCGGAGACGTACTTAAAAGCTTGCTGGCCGTCGAACCCTCCGGTCTTATCGGGAGGAGGCGCAGCCTGCTGAGGCGTGGGGAGTGCGGCCGACGCAGGTTCGCTGGGAGCGCCCGTCGCTACCGCGCCGTTACCGCCGCAGGCGGCAAGGCACAGCGCCGCAAAAAAGGCCCATGTCGATACGCGTAGGAGACGAGCGCTTTTGTGCACTTACCTGGTTCCTTAACCGGCCATTGCGCTGCGGCGCTTGTGGCGCACCACAGCCGCCGAAACACCAATGCTGACGAAGTAGAGAACAATCATGGGAGCCATGAAAACCAACATGGTGATCGCGTCGGGCGTAGGCGTAATCACCGCCGCCAGGATAGCAATGATGAGGATAGCATAACGGAAATTCTTCCAAAGGAACCGCGGCGTCACAAGTCCAAACAGCGACAACAAAAACGCCAAAACGGGCAGTTCGAAGACGATTCCGACGCCCAACAGCACATTGAGAACGAGATCGAAATACTCGTCGACGCTGATCAACGGGGTAAACGGGCCGCCGGTTTGGAAGTTAACAAGAAATTTCAATAAGTAGGGCAGGATCACCAAGTAGGCAAACACGATTCCCAATAGAAACAAAAACACCGAAGAGATCACGAAAAGGGCCACAGCCTTCCGCTCGTTCCGATACAGCCCTGGCGCCACGAAAAGCCAGACCTGGTACAAAACATACGGCGAGGCGATCACGATTCCGAGATACAGCCCCAAGGTAATGACTTGGTAGAGATACCCGGCGGGATGCGTAAAGATCAACTTGTCTTGCAAATTCGCGGCGCGCAGCGCATTCACCATGGGACGCGCCACAAATTCAAGAACGTGCTTAGAGATATAAACGCCGATAAAGGTGCCGGCGACAATGGCGCCCGAGGCATGAATCAGACGGGTGCGCAACTCGGCAAGATGCTCAAAAAACGACATCTTGCCGCCGTCTTCTGTTTCCTCCAGGCGGCTAGACAGGCTGGGATTCGCCATTCGCGGGTTTCTCGGAAGCTACTGCCGTTGCGGGAACGGGCTGGGGCTCTTCGGCAGGCGTGGCGCCCAGCAATTGGTTGGAAGCCTCTGCAGTGCGGATGGATTCCTCATTCATCTGCTTTATTCTGGTCTGCCGCTCCATCTCGCGCATCTCATCCTCCACCTGAACGCGAAAATCGGTGGTGATACGCCGGAAATCGGCCATAGCCTTACCAAGGGTCCGGGCCATCTGAGGAAGCTTATCCGGCCCCAAAACGATCAAGGCGACAAGAAAGATGATTACGAGATGGGGTACGCTGAGCATCTTTTGTGGGTTACGAACCCTAAGTCAGCCTCCCAGCGTCGAACGGATAGACACGTCGAACGGACGTCCCTACGCAGCAAAGAGGCTCTCCCCTGCATCATAGAAGAGCCTCGGAGGGGTGTCAAATCGGTGAAAATAAAGCGTGCTATACTGGACTGCCGAAAGCGAGGGTGGCATGAAGGGCGAGAGGCGTGGGGCTCTGCTGGTCCTGGGGGTGTTGGCGCTATCTGCCGTGTTAGGCGGCATATACGGACCATCTGTGCGCGCAACCGCTTCCGGGGCTTCCGATCTGCAAGACTCCCTGAAGAATTTCACGCGGGTTTTGTCTATCGTGCAGCAGGAGTACGCCATTCCCGTTGACACCGATCACGCGCTCTACGACGGCGCTATACCCGGAATGCTGCGGGTGCTGGACCCACACTCAACTTTTTTTGATCCACGCCAGTACGCTCTTTTGCGCGAGGATCAGCGAGGCAAATATTACGGCGTGGGGATGAACGTCGGCCCGCAGGAAAATCACACGGTCGTGCTGGCTCCCATGCCGGGATCGCCGGCCGCTAAGGTGGGCGTTCGTCCTGGCGACATAATTCACAGCGTAGATGGCAAATCCACGGACGGCTTGACCACCTCTGAAGTGGCGGATCTGCTCAAGGGCCCGAAAGGCACCGTGGTGCACGTGAACATGGTTCGCGAAGGCTATGCGCAACCATTGGCCTTCACGATTACGCGCGACGAGATCCCCAAGCATTCGGTGGACGTCGCTTTCCTCGTGCGTCCCGGCATCGGTTACGTGCGGGTTTCCGCTTTTAACGAAGAGACGGATACAGAGCTGGCGGGGGCATTGAAACAGCTCGATATCGCGAATCTGGACGGATTGATTCTCGACCTGCGCGGTAACCCTGGAGGCTTGCTAAACGAGGCGGTCTCGGTCTCGGACATGTTCCTTGAAAAGAACCAATTGATCGTCGCGCATCGCGGGCGCTCCTCGCAGGAGCGGCGCTACTATGCGATTCGCGGGAATCGCGGAGTGCAGGTGCCGCTTGTGGTCCTGGTGAACGGCGGTTCGGCTTCGGCGTCTGAGATTGTCACGGGTGCGATTCAGGATCACGATCGCGGGCTCGTCGTGGGTGAACAGACGTTTGGCAAAGGACTGGTGCAAACCGTTTCGCCCTTGAGTGAAAATACGGGCCTCGCGCTCACGACGGCGCGATACTACACGCCCAGCGGCAGGCTGATTCAACGCGATTATAAGGACGTGTCGCTTTACGACTACCTGTATAACCACAAGGATCCGCAGCCGACCGAAGTGAAACTCACGGACGGAGGCCGCCAGGTATACGGGGGCGGGGGCATCACTCCCGACGTTGTCGTCAGCGAACCGAAGCCAAACGACTTCCAGCAGCTTCTTCTTCGGCGGGACATCTTCTTTCCTTACCCGGAGCAGCCCGGTGTAGGAAGCTTTACAACATACTTCCTGGGAACAAGACCGGAGATCACCAAGAATTTCGCAGTCACCGACACTACGCTGGCGCTCTTCCGCCGCTATCTCGATAAGGAAAAAATCTCTTACACCGATAGCGATATCGAGCAGAATCTGGACTGGATCAAGCGCGAGATCAAGAAAGAGGCTTTTATATCCGTGTTTGGTCTACCCGCCGGGTTTGAAGTCGAGTTGGAGGATGACCCCCAGGTGGTACGGGCCATCGAATCCATTCCCCAAGCTCGGGCCCTCTACCAGAACGTGCGCAAAGTGATCGCGCAACGGAACGTGGTTCAACCCGCACTCCAATAAGTGCGGCTGGTTCAGCGCAAGCCTGGCGCAAACGGCAACTAACCGAGGATAAACGCGGCTGTGGTTTTTCGTGTAGCGTTCGGCGCGTCGTCAGCTCAGCTTGACTACCTTCATCTCGCGCTTGCCGAGCCGGCGAGCTCCCGTCTCTGTAACGAGTATGGAATCGCCGAATTGAGCCGTAGCGCCGCTCTTCATGACAAAAGTCGGTTTCACATCAAACACCATGCCCGCCTGCAGCACCATTTGCCCCATAGCCCCAGCGGAGCCGCCGCGCGGCAACGTTCCCAGCCCGCCGGAGTGAATCACCAGAGCGCCCGCCCTTTCGCCGCGTGCAACCAGCCGTTTATCGAGCGGCGCACAGACGTCCTTCACCATTTTGCCAGGAGCGATCAGCGCAACCATCTCGTGGAATGTATCCAGGCTATCCTTGGCCGCCGCATCCCAGTCCGCGGGAGCCGGCGAACCGATCACCACGGAATGATTCACCTGCGATCCATAGCCCAGCACGCAGGCCGAGCATTCCTGGCTCAACACCTGCCCTGCACGCATGACCTCCTCCAGCGGCCGGTTGAGAGCGCTATTGCCTTCGGCATCGGCGCGAATGGAAACTCGGAAAGGCCGCTCGCCTGAAGCATTTACCATGGCGTTGAACATCGCCAGCCAAACCGTTCGCTGCATAACCCCGGGCCGCGTCGTCTCAAACATCGCCTGCAGGCCCAACTCCCCGACTTGCGTCGATTTTTCGAGCACAGCAATCTCTTCGGCGCTGTGCAGCGCGGCCACGCCATCAAGCAGGTAGCTGGCGGGCTCGAATTTCGCCTGGGGAAAGGCTTTCAAGACCTGATCGTACGTGGTGTATGTAACTTCCCCTTCGGTCTGCCTAGAGGCATCCACTAAATCCGTCACGCCAATGCGTCCTTGTCCAAGATTGGCTTCCTTCATGGCATCGATGATTGTCTTTGACCAGGGTCCACGCGCAATGCGCAGATCGATTCCGCGGTCTTTGCAAAGCTGCTCTTCCTTCGTGCCTCGCACTTGCTGGGTAGAAAGCGCCGTCACCTTACCTTCATACGGCAATACCACCCACTTGAAGGGCAGCGTGATGCCTGTCAAGTATTCGACGTCGGCGTCTCCATCCTGCCGTTCTGTGATCATCTCCCCCGAATGATGCTGGCATACCAGCAGCGCGTCGAAATTCGCTTCCTTCATCTTCTGCCGAACGGCCGCCCAGCGGCGGTGAATCTCGTCGGGGGTCCATGCCACGGGCAGCGACGCCGGCGTTATCGCGGGCAGCTTCGGCATCGCCGAGCGGCCCCAAGTGGATACCGCGGGCGCCAACATCGAAGCGGCTATGCCTGCCGAGGCTCCTTGCAGTAATTTCCGGCGTGAGAGCGCCCCATCCGCGGAAGCGTTATTCCCATCCTTGCAGGATGATTTTTTCATCTTCGCACCTTCCCTAACGAACCGTTTGCCATTCCCAGGCTTTCGGGTCCGAAGTCCAGCTTGGCTCAGATGGCAACCTTATACACCGCAAACCATTCCGAGTGAAGCAATTCTATTGCGGATCAGGCGTGTTCTGCTTCCGATTGGCCCATCTAGGGCTGAATTTGATTTGATTGAGAAACTTCCGTTACGGAATCTCTGGACCGTTCTGGAGCCGGTTGCGAAACCATACAACTCTCTGTAGCATAGGGCGGTTGGCGTGCCCGCAAGTCCAATTGGCAAGGGCGGCTAGCTCAGTTGGAAGAGCGCCTCGTTCGCAACGAGGAGGCCGCGGGTTCAAGTCCCGCGCCGTCCACCAACTTTCCCTTATAAAACGCATATTCTTGCAGATGCGCGAGGAGACCGGAAGTTTCGGTTTACCGCCGGTTTACTTTCGGAGCTGGCCCGGGTTTTTCCCTCCGTCCTGAAACTCGACAGAATTCTTCTCTGCACGATGCTGAAAACACAGAGGAAAGGAGCAAAAACAAGCCGAAGTGTACTCCTTAATTCGGTCAACCCGATTGATACTCCAGCACAGGAGGTTAATCGAAACAAATGAGCGAGCAACTCTCTGGATTGAATCCATCGCCTGTGCGGTCTGACCTGCTGGCGCCGACCGCCGCGGCGCAATTTCTGAACACAACTGAGGGCACGCTGGCCGTATGGAGATGCCGAAAACGGTATCCGCTGCGGTTCGTGAAGGTGGGCCGTAAGATTTTCTACAGGCTCCGCGACCTTGAGGCTTTTATTGAATTGAGGACTCACAGCGGTATCGGGGATCAACCGCAGCCGCGGCGCCGCTCACGCAATGCATAAGCACACTTCGGCCCTGCCAAGGCCGAAGGTGGAGAAAGAAAAATGGAGAGAGCAGCGCCGAATATAACACTGACGTCCGTCAAATGGAAATCAAGGCTGGTGCTCGCTTATGTGCGCGGGCTCCCACGACGGATCCAGGGCCAGCCGCCGCGACCTGGCGACTACACCCCGGCGCACGGCCGGCATCCCGCGGGGATGTTTCGCGGCCAGGCGCGTTTCTACGATAGCGGAGCGCCTCTCAAACTTTCGCGCGCACTGGCGAAGATCCCGGTAGACCGCTACCGACTGCCCTCCGATGGCCGAAAATGGCAACACATCGCCCGGGAACGCATGAGCTTAGCGGAATGGTTAGGGGTCCACGGTGACGGCGACGGAAGCCACATCTACCCGGCCATTGAGACAATGCGCAAGCACTTCGGATGGTCGCGCCGTAAGGTCTGTTACTTGCTTCGCGATCTGGAACAGCTGAAGGTTCTGGTCAAGGATGGCTATCACGGTGAACGGGGGCCACGGCAACGCCAACTTATCCCTTCGGCTTTGAGCGAGCAGGAGTGCAAGATAGCTCCAGCCGGAGTGCAAGATAGACCGAAACCGGAGTGCAAGATAGAGGAGCCGGAGTGCACAGTAACGTTGCACACAACCGACACTAGACCGTCAGTTTCGGAAGACCGTCGTTCAAACCGTCAAAAAGCCCAAGGCGATTCGGGCGATGCACCAACAGACCCAAAAACAGGGTCTGCTGTTGCCGCGAGCGAGCGTTTTCGAAAGATCCCTTCTAGGGAAGACCAAGAACCCCAACCTATCCCAACCATCGGTGAGTTGCTCAACATCGCCGTCGACGAAATCTATGTCCGTAAGGCCGGCTGGGATGACTACTACTCGTTGGACGGCATCGACGGACCCAAGTCCGCCAGTGCCGTCGCCGGATGGATCGTTGATAGAGCTGCGCGCCGGAAGAATGGGACAAGAATTCTTCACCATCGTGGTTACTTCCGATCGGCACTCCGGCAATTTTTGCAGGATAACGAAGCTCCTACGATGAAGCTCGATCGCTTCTCCGACTTCGCAGAGCAGAACGGTTTCGTTTGGGATCCGGCGATGAAGGAATACAAGCAGTTGGCGCCTATGGATCGCGAGGCCCCGGTGCAGGAATTCCGAATACCATGCGCCGTGCCCGGGTGTCAGATTCAACATGTCACCTACAGCGGCGCTTGGGCTTGTAAAGCGCGTTTCGATGCCCGCCCAAAGAGAAACGCCGGGCCATCCTAAAGTGTCAGGGATTCCAGAACTTCGACTAAATAATCCGCAGTGAAAACCGAAAGGAAGATGCGCATGAGCTCTGAAAACTTCATTGATCTTCGGAACATCATCGGGGTGCGGTTCGGATGTAGCAGCGACGCCGGCAAACTCAGCCTCAGAAAAGACGACTTTACTACTGACGAGAATCTCAGATGGTTCATTGCTAATCATGTTCACAAAGAAACCGATCTATTTGCCGACGTGGAGAAAGACAGAGCTGCGCTCTATAGCGTGCTCTCTAAATTCTTCACGGAAGATCTCCCGCGGATCTCCGAGATTATGAAGCGTCGCAAAATGACGTTCGAATTTGAGATCAAATCCAGCGATGGAGGGATGGACTAAATTGGGGAGTCTCGTGCCGGCTCACTTGTGATTCCAGGTTGACACCAAACCGATCAGCGCGCCGACCAGCCCTGTCGCAATAGCGATGATGCCGCCCATTAGTTTTATGTAAAACTCGATATTTTCGCGCCGCTCCCTTCGCTCCTTGCGGATTGTCGCGCGAAGTTCCGCCATTGCTTCGGGAGTAAGCACACGTTGTCCAGGATTATCCGTATATTCATCCGCTTCTTCCCATTTCGTCTTATCTGAATACTGGGGCCTTGGAAGATAAAGTCGATCTGCTTCTTCCAAAAGGGCATTCGAAACTAGCTCTTTTCGGGACCAGTAAATTGAGTCGTACTCCCATTGGTGGGAGTCATACCAATTGTCAATGATGTTAGAGTCATTCTTCTCGTGGGATTCCTTTAAAAACGGCTCCCCCATGGCATCAAGCTTTTCTTCTCGACGCTTGAGCTCTCGCAGCTTCCACCAATTGCGTAACCAGCGTGGCATCATGCCGCGGATATTCATGCCGCGGAATATTAAGCCAGCTAAAACCATCTCCGCAACCAAGTATCCCGTAGCAAACGCAATGCTATCGTCGTAGTCGTGCATCTTCTGACAGCAGGGACTCGATCACAAGCACTTACCGACACTCGTTTGTATACGTCGACGAACGTAAGCTTGCGTTTTTGCTTGCAAATGTCCAAAAAAAAGGAGCACGGTGAATTACAGGTCACCGTGGTCCGACAAATTGGCCAAAAGAACGTACAGCACCTTAGCCGTTGCGGCAATGATTCCAATTGCGCCGACAACGCTGCATCGCTGGATCGCTGAAGGCAAGATCCGCGCGCCCCGCTTGCAAATCATCGGCGGCCAGAAAATTCGGGCGTGGACCGTCCAGCACATCGAACGCCTGCGAGCCTTTAAGCAGGCCCACTACCGTGAAGGTTCGGGCATCGCCAAAAAAGAACACAAAGAGTTTGCCGGGATCTCCACCCCCGGCAGGTTCCGCCGCAGGGCCTTGTCCCCCTGCGCAAACGCCGGGGGCGAAACCCAACGCCCTCGGCTGGCGGAATCAGTTTCTGGAGATAACGCAAGGAGGATCTCACAATGAAATGCCGCAGTTTCGGTCGCCGAATGGTGTTCGATGAAAAATCCGGTCATAAGTCATCTACGCGATCCGGATTGACAATCGATCAGCTCGAAGAAAGTTTGCGACGCGATGCACGCGAGTACGTTCCGCCGCCGACAAATCTGCCTCAATCCATCAGCGCCGAGGAAATCCGTCGAGCAAGTCTCAGGCGCCTGAGCCCAAGTCCCGCGGACGACCCCGGCTTCGTAATCGGCGCCCGCGAAAGCGACCAGGCGCAGTGGAACGATTTGAAAAAAATCAACGAACGCAATCGCAGTTTTTACGCATGAAGCTCGTGTGCCACATCTGCGGCCAAACGAAAATCCTGAGCGACGTTGAGCAGGAGACAATCCGCACGGAGCTGATGAAGCGCGGGCCGGCTGCGACGCACGTAATCGAATGTCCCTGCCAACGCTTTCAAAGTGTGCTTGCGCTTCGGAACAAAATTCACAAAGAGGAGCACGCGATAGCATGAACCCCTACGAGCAACACGCAGTCGATACGATCACGGGAGAGATCCGCGACCTCCAGGCGCAGCAAGCCGGCGCGCCAACGGATCCGACCATTGCTCCCCTGATCACGGATTTGCAAAACGTGATCGTGATCATTAAGAGCAGAGCGGCGCAGCCGCGCAGCTAAACGAAAAGGAGCGCAACCGTGGACATTCTTGGGATGGTGATCGCCGAAGCTCAAATCGCGCAAGAATCGGAGTTGCGCGAGGCCCTCAACCTATTTGTCAGAGGTCGCGCGCAGCGCCAGCAGGCAGCCGAGAAAGCGCGCAAGCATGCGGAACTTTTGCCGTTATGCAGGCAAGCCAAAGACAAATTCGAGCGGTTGAACAATATCGATTTTCCGGCCGCACAGGCGAGGCTCGAGCAGACGTGGCAGTTAGTCGAGAATGCAGAAGTTCACCTAGGGCGCCATTTAGACCGAAGGCCTTCGAAAGATAACTTTCCGACGCAGCAAGAACTGGAACTGTATGACGCGCGCACGAATGAGTTGAACGTAGAGCTGGAGCAAGCGCGCGCTGCAAGCCGCGAGGCTAACGCGGAGCGAGACCGCTTGGTGCGGGAGTTGACCGACGCCGGCGAATCGCTCGCCCGTTTGCGGTTCGCGGAAAAAAATCTCCGGCCAGCGGAAACGCCCGGATCATCTTGGGAGAGCCAACTTACCGCAGTCCGGTGACCATGCCTCACGAAAGCAAACAAGGGCTGGCGCGCCACGAACGCGACTGCGGGGTTTGCCATCACCTGAAGCGTGAGGAAATCGAGCACGCCTTTATATCGTGGACCTCGCCTTCAAAAATAGCCAAGACGTACAACGTCAGCCGCTCCACCCTCTATCGGCACGCAACTGCGTGCGGGCTTATGGAGGCGCGGCAAAAGAATGTCGCAGGGGCGCTCGCGAACTTCATCGAACGCTGTGCGCGAGTCCGTCCGAGTGCCGCAGCTTTTGTCTCTGCCGTCATCGCGCTGAGCAAGCTTAATGAGCAAGGGCAGACCGTCGACCGCGTTTCGCTTTCATCGCTAAATCAGGCCTTCGCCAGATTTAGCCGAGACGAGCTCGAAAAATTCGCAACCGAAGGTATTTTGCCCGATTGGTACCTGAGCGGGACAGAAAACGCCTCACCGGAACGTCTACAGTGAACAAAACAAATAATTACGAAGGCCTTGATCGAGACAATCCTGACGATCTTTTGCGCTTGAGGGCCCAGGCCCGGGCTGTGCTGGAAGATCGGAGTCGGCTTCAATACGTGGTGATCGAGTTTGTGAGCTGCGCACCGCGTGCTGATGGCGAACCTCCGATGTTGGCAGCGGGCGACCTTCCGCTCCCGCCGGCGAAGGCGCTGATCCAAATTCCGGGCGCCCTCACTCCTGATCGGGAATACGCTCGGCTCGCGGACGAAAGCCGTGATGAGTTCGTAAGGCGACTCGCCGGAATTTTGCCCGCCATCGGGCCGCCCGCGCTGATCATCCTGTTCGCGCCCGAGGACGACCAACTTCCCGCCCTGCCCTCAGAGATTCAATAGTGGCCTCTAGAAGGGCCCGGCGACAGACCTCACGCACTGGTATAGCGCGTCAGAAGCGGAGCCGAGGGTTGAGGGCCAGGATTCAAGCTTGCGTGCCACATTGGGAAAGGTTGAGGGTAAAAATGCCCGCCGCGCGATTTGCAGGGGCTACACCGATGTGCCAGGCGTGCTTCGAGGGGAAACCCATCCGGGAATCTGAAAAAACGGGAGGCGACCGCTTTCAGCGAACTCTACCGTGCGCCAAAACGCAAGATTACGTCGTGGATCGCGAATCGCGGCGCAAGCCTAAGTCCTTTCGTATTGGGACTCAGGATATCCCGAACGCAAGACTACTTTCCTTTTCATGCGTTCAGGAGAAATGTTTCAGCAGTAATTCTTGGACAAGTTGGAGTGCGGTTCCGACTCCTACCCTGTCAATTTTGTTCCAGTCCGCATGTGAAGCATTATTCCGAAACTGGAGCTGCGCTTGGACCGTGCCGAATTGAGCGCCTACTAGGATCCCCCGTTCTTTGAGAGCAATCACAATCTTCTCGAGCTTGTCGCGTTCATGGATTCCGCAAAAGCTAACTCCCATTCTACGGATGGTGTCTTCAAATGCCGCCGCAGTGAGAACGGCTGCAACGTTCTTGCCGTTCTCATCTCCGCGATCCAGGGCTTCCTTGGCTAAACCGAGAAAATCACTTAGGACTTCGCCGGTAATAGTGCGGCTCAAGCTACCGATTAAACCGGAATCCAATTCGCCCTTCAGGTTTGACATTGCACCTTTGGTCGCCTGAAAGATGGCGTAGGGGGCACGCATACCTTCACTGCGTTCGATTGATTCAACCCTGTCGTTTAACGCTTTAATCTGCGGAGAATCTGTGCCGTGGACTGCTTCTAACAGCGTAATGGCGCCTTGAAGGATTTGGGAGGAAAGTCCGTGCATTTGACTCCTGTCCCACGGTACCGCTAAAAGGTCCTTGATCCTGGCTGTCAGCACTTCTTTGTCCATTCGCTTCCCTCAGTACAGGGCCATGAGAGCGCGCTGCGCGGCTTCTGCAGCCTGTTCGTCTTGCGCGTGAACGTAGGCCATCGTGGAGTTGATGCTCCGGTGGCCTAGGCACTGCTGGACAAGCGCCAGATTCACGTTGCCGGCGATTAGGTGAGACGCCAGCGAGTGTTTCAGCACATGGGGGTGCCGCTTCGCCGCCGGCAGGCCCGCCGCTGCCGCGATCTTTTGGAAGATCCGGAAGAATTGCGACGGATCCAATGCGCCGCCCTTTTGCGACGGGAACAGCACGCCACTTCCGTCATCCTTGCGATCGCGGAGCCAGGCGCGAAGCGCGGCGAGTTCATCGAGCAACGGCTGGCCAGCATGAGGGTAGAGGGGCTGAATCTGATCGAGGGAATTTTTCAACCGAGCGCAGCGAATTGTGCGGCCTTTGAGGTCTACGTCCGTTAGCATCAGCCGGCAAACCTCCGAAGCGCGCAACCCATGGCGATAGGCCATCAGGATCATGCACCAATCACGCGTTGACCTGTTCCGGGCGATCTTGAGCACAGCCAAAATTTCTTCAGGCGTGAGATGTGCTCTTGGCGATCGTTTCGCAGCTGGCACTGGAACCACCGCTGTCGCTGCCATCAGTTTCCTCCTTTAGTCGTTCCCATCTCTTGCGCAACATGCCTGCGGTAACATGTTTGTCATTCCAGCCGCGCAACTTGAATGCATCTCCGAGCACTCGCCCCAATGCCGTCCATTTATTGAAAGTGGGATTCCGCATTCGGATTGACCGTAACAAGATGTCTACGCTTTGCGACGGAATGCGTTTGGGCAGTTGACGGCCTTGCTCGCTGAGAAGTTTGCCGATGAGATCTGCTGATGCCCTGACCTCGCCGACCCGTTGCTCATAAAATGCAGCCACAACCGGATCCATGCCGCTCTTGTTCCAGGCTGCGACGGTGTTACTCCACGTTTCAAACGACTGTTGGCGCTCGCGGAGTTTCTGTTTGTTCTGCTTTGAGAGCTCAAGCGAGCTTTCCGTAATCAAAGCGATGATCGTCAGCAACCCACGTTTTGGAAGTCCAGCACGTGCGAGGGTCTTTAAGTTTTGCGGATAGCGCCGTTCAATGGTTCTAACAATTTGCCTTGCGCGATTCACTCGGCACCAGCCGCTCTCAGTAATTTCGGTTTCTTCTTCCCCGCGGCGATCATTGCGCGTGTGGCCGTCATTACACTTTCCCGAACCGGATCCAACTCTAAGCGGGCATAAACCTGCGTGGCTTGAGGCGTCGAATGACCCAGCGATTTGCCGATAATCGGCAGAGATGCGCCCGTGGCGGCTTGCCAGGAGCCAAGAGTGCGGCGCAAATCATGGATTCGCAGATCGGTAATTTTTGCGCTGTCGAGAAGTACTCTCCATCCCCGCTTGATGTTCACAAGGTGCCCACTGTGGGCCTTGGCAGGTTCGTCAGACGCCGAGCCGTTTGATGCAGCGGGCTTTTTGCCGCGAGATGGAAAGACCCAAGGACCATCACCAACGCGCCGGCGTCGTTCCTTCAAGATCTGGATCGCTTCCGGCGTCAAGGCGACCGCGTAAGGTTTGCCAGACTTTGGATTGGGAATGTCCCATCGGTTGTCGCTCAAGCTAAGCTGCTCCCATCGCATCGAGAGCACATCCGATTTTCGAGCACCGGTCCAAAGAGCAAGATTCACAAAATCGCGCAGGTCAGCGGGCGCCTTTCGCAGAGCCAGAAAGAACCGCGGCAACTCTTCGGGCTGCAGGTAACGTTCGCGGGATTGATGATCAAACGATCCGACCGAAGCGGGATTCTCGCCGGCCCACAGCTTCTTATCCTGGGCGAAATAGAACATCGCCCGAACGATGTCCCGGAGTCGATCGGCGGCATATTTATGCTCGGTTCCTAGGTGTTCGTGGACCTTCTCAAAATCCGAACGCCTGATCGTGCCGATCTTCCGGTTCTTCCAGGAAGCGAGATGGGCATTGATGGCGTAGCGCACTTCACGTTCGGCGTGCTTGGGATTCTTGGTCTTTCCTTTGGCTAATTTGATATGCCTCTCGATATAGCGATCGACAAGTTCGCCGAATGTCGGCTCCTCATGGCGTTCAAAAGGGTTCTTGCCCTCTTCGTAACCGCCGTTCTTCCACTTCGCGAGATCTACATTCCAGCCTTTCGCAGTCTCGCGGGCATTTTCGATCGAAACATCGGACACGGTGCCGATCGATCGAAAAGTTGGTCTGCCTAAGACTTTTTTGAACCAGAAAAATGTTCGGCGGCCATTGGTTTCAATCCGAACACCAAGGCCCTCTTCTTGTTCGTCGTAAACGACAATGCGGCCGCCGTCAGGAATCGGAAGCGATTCGAGAGCTTTCTTTGTGAAGTTGATGTATCGGGTAGCCGATCGTTTCATGAAGGCGATTACCTTCCGGTTTACTCCGGGTTTACGCTCGGCGGTAAACCGAGGTAAACCTGGTTAATTTTGGTGGTACACCGCGAAGGCAAACTTTACGCTAAGTGCAATCATGTGTAAAGCTTATTAATGTCAGATAACGAGGAGACATGCGTGGGTTATCTCGTTCGCAACGAGGAGGCCGCGGGTTCAAGTCCCGCGCCGTCCACCAACCTTTTCAGCAACTTACACTGCTTTATATACCTGAACCCTGGAATGCTCGTGGCTGACTCGGGCCGCGGCGGCCATTCATTCCTTTGAAGCGGCCGGCTCTCTCACTTCTTCTTTGTACCTCAATTCGTCCGAGGGAGCGCAGAGGTCCTCGCGCATGGTCCTGTTGGGAGTCAGCTTCCAGGTTGTTACGCCGCTGACCAAGGGCGCCGTGTAAGCTTTCGGGTCGGTAAGAGTCATCCGGGCCTCAATCGTATCGTGATCCACGCGCTGGAAACGCTCTTCCAGCTTCATCTGATCGCTATGCGGATGGCCGTCGCTATCGACCCACGATTCGTCGTTAAATCCGATCGTATCGACGACCAATGTGTTTCCCTCCCAATGCCCCACCGAGTAGCCGTACCACGTGGGATCCGGATCGTCGGGGAGCTTTCGCCCGTCGAGGTAGATGGTCCGGTGCACATAGAAGTAATCGAAAAATTCGATCAGGCGATCTTTGGTTTGCACAAACTCCATGGGATACGCCCCGGTCACAACTCGCCCGCCAGCAGCGCCCGCCGTTCCCTGCGCGGCTTTGCCTGCAGCTTGGCTCCGCTGTTTTGCCTCCGTTTGTGACTGGCTTGGCGCCGGACCCAGTTCGTATTGCGCGATGCGCGGGTAACCAACCGGATCGCAGACCATTATGGGATCGTTACCGAGGGGCCGTCCTCGCGGCCCTAGACCCGGTTTCGCGGCGTCGTATCTGGCCTGAGCCCAAGGCGTCATCGGCCAAGGCGCGTTAGAGCGGTTGCCGATGCCACCGCCGCCAGTACGCACCGTCATCCAAACTCCCGAAAAATCGTGCGCATCGAATGGCAAGTTAGGAGTGGCCGATGGGACATTCGTTCCCACATGTCCGGGGCCTGGATTGGCTCCTGCCGCGCCGCCCTGGCCAGTCTGGGCGCTCCCAAGGGTAGAGAAGGCCAGCGTGGCCCCTACCACAAGGATCGAGCCCGCTAAGCAATTTCGCATGTTGCAGCTCCCTTCGTGGTTCGCCTGCGCGATTCTGATTCCGTTCTCGGGAATCCATTCACGGTCGCGCCGTACGGCCTTCGGTTTACTGACCTGCGTCCCGCCCTCGCTGGGTATCGTGCGTATCGTCGATGATCACCTTTCCATTGAGCACAATTTTTGCCAGCAGGCCGCGCGGGGTGCTGATCTTGGAGGGATAGACGGTAATGGTAATCTTGTCACCCGGCTTGAGTGTCGACTTCGTCCAGCCGTCCTCATCTTCGCAAACGATGGGAGAGTGGGTTTCGGCGCCCCAGGTTACGACGTTGCCTTGCGCGTCTTTGACGTCGTACATAATGTACACATGGGGATTCTGCCAGCGGAATTCCGTTACAGTTCCTTCCATGGTTACACCCTTGTTCAGGATGTAGGAAACGCCGGACCCATGATGTGCCAACACTGGACTACATGCCATCAGAACGCCCGTAAGCAAGAAGCTAGCCGCAAGCAACTTCGACCTCATGCAACACCTCCGATCTCATCTGGGGATTGGCGCAGTCTATGGCGCGGAATTTCCAATTTCAACCTTATCTTTCCACCGGTAGCGCTTCCGTTTGAAAGCCGGCGATTTGCTCTGGAGTTGGCTCCAAGGCATGCGCTCGATCGCAGCACAACCCCGCAGTAATGTTACGGAGACTATTTAACCCGTGCCGGACCTCATTCTCAGGGGCGTATTTATTGCAGCCGAAGTTAGACTTGACGTGACGGCTTCGTGTTTCGCTCTAGGTTGAAGGCACTTCAAATAGTTCGCTGCGAACAGAATCTCGCCGAGACAGGGGCACTTCCTCATTCAATACCAGCCAATAGTGGCCCAGCATCCGCACCGCGTCCACGAATTCGATGAAATGAGAAGGTTTCCGGACGAAGCTGTTGGCGCCAAGCGCATATCCCAGCAGCCGGTCTTGCTCTTCGTTCGACGAAGTCAATAAGACAACGGGAAGAAGCTTCGTTTCCGGCGCGGCTCGGAGCTGCCGTAAAACTTCCATGCCGTCCACCTTGGGGAGTTTGAGGTCCAAAAGGACGACTTGAGGCTGTACGGAAACGTCGCGGTCGGCATAGTTGCCCCGGGCGAATACGTAATCCAGGGCTTCGGCGCCGTCGCGGACGACCACTACCTCGTCGGCAAGTTTGTTTTTCGTGAATGCGCGGAGGACCAGAGTTTCGTCATCCGGATTATCTTCGACCAACAAGATAGTTCGCTTCGCCATGTTCGATGCCTTCCGGCTCTGGCTTGAGGCTGCCTGGATTTTCCTTTTCGGCGACCTTCTGTGGCCCGAGCAGCGTGAAATAGAAAGTCGCACCACGGCCAATCGCCGCTTCCGCCCAGATGCGCCCCCCGTGCCGTTGAATAATGCGATGCGCTGAAGCAAGACCAATTCCCGTGCCGGGAAACTCGGTAGCGTGCAGCCGTTGGAAAGCTCCGAAGATTCCCTTTACATACTTTTGATCGAAGCCCACGCCGTTGTCGCGAACGAAAAACGCCCCGACATCGTCACTCGTGATTCTACCGACTTCGATTACGGCATATCCTTGCTTAGAGGTGAACTTCCAGGAATTGCCCATCAGGTTTTCAAGCACGGTACGTAAGAGCTGCGGATCGCCTTCTGCCTTCAAGTCCGGAGCAATAACAAATTCGACCTTTCTCTTGGGATCGGTGCTCCGAAGGTCGGAAGCAATCGATTGCGCTACTTCGGTTAAGTCCATCTGCTGGCGCACGATCTCGGCGCGCGTTACGCGGGAGAGGTGCAGAAGATCGTCGATCAAGGCGTTCATGCGCCGGGCGGCGAGGATCACGCGGTTCAAGTAATCCTTGCCAAGATCGTCCAGGCGATCGCGGGATTCCTCTAAAACGGCCTGACTGAAACCGTCAATCGCGCGAAGCGGCGCGCGCAAATCGTGCGACACGGAATAGCAGAAGGCTTCCAGTTCTTTGTTGGCCGTTTCCAGTTCAGCCGTGCGGAGAACGAGGTCGTCCTGCGCCTTCTTGAGTTCGGTAATATCAACCACGACTCCCATCATGTGCGTGGGACCGCCATGTTCGTTGCGATGGGTACGGCCTCGGAGCGCAATCCAACGGACCGAGCGGTCCGGCCAAAGAATGCGGCACTCAATCCTGAAATGCCCGGTGAATGTGGCTTCGCCGAATTTGGCCTTGACCATCTCCTTGTCTTCCGGAATGACGTGGCTCAGCAGGATGTTCTGGGTCCAGTCGGATTGCAGCGAATCGTAGCCGAAGATCTGATCGTTGCGCAGCGAGCGGGCAATCCTGCCGCTTTTGAGGTCAATCTCCCACACGCCCATCTGGGCCGACTCCAAAGCCAGGGTCAACCTCGATTCGCTGTGTTTCAGCGCCTCCTCGGCCTTCTTCCTTTCCGTGATGTCGCAAGTTACTTTTGCAAAACCGCGCAAGCGGTTGCGCTCATCGTGTAAAGCCGTGACTACCACGCTGGCCCAGAAGCGGGAACCATCCTTCCGAACCCGCCAACCCTCCTCCTCAAAACGTCCCCGCGTCGCGGCAATTCTCAGCTCATTCGCTGGGGATCCCGATTTCACTTCCTCGGGCGGGAAAAAGGCGGAAAAATGACGGCCAAGAATCTCTTCAGGACGATAGCCCTTGATCCGTTCCGCGCCGGCGTTCCAACTCACCACGTATCCTTTCGGATCGAGCATGAGGATGGCGTAATCTTTGACTTCCGACACCATCAATCGAAAGCGCTCTTCGCTCTCCCGCAAAACTTGCTCCGCACTGCGGCGCTTTTCCATCTCGTGGTGGATAACCAGGGCTGCGGCGAAAAGGAAAACGAAGGCCAGAATGTCTCCCGTGACGATTGCAATCTGCACCTTTTGAGCGCTGGCTTTTGCTTGGTCTGCCCGCTGATTCAAGAGTTGCCGCTCAGTGGCCGTGGCCTCGGTCAGCAACTGCCTGATTTTGTCTCTGCGCTGCTTATCGGGAGGCGTGACGCTCGTCACGGCTGCTTCCCCGCCGCTGCGAATATCGACCGCCGTTTGCAATTCGGTTATGTGCTGGTCAATTTGGAGCGTGAGCTGCGACCACAATTCGTTCTGGGATGAATTGTCACCTACGAGATCATGCAGACCGGCCTCTTGCCTGCGTACTCGCCGAATGGCCTTCTGATAAGAGTCCAGGAACGTTCTCTCACCGCCGATGATAAAGTCGCGCTGATCGGTTTCGGCTTCCCAGAGAGGTCCTTGCAGAAGATTCAGCCGTTCCAGCACCGAGCGGGTATGCGTCACGTATTGCTGGTCTTCATTTTCCTTGACGATGCGCTGATAGGAGAGCACGCCCACGGCGAGCAGGATGATGAGCGCTGCCCCGAATGCGGCGGAAACTTTTGTGCTGAACGTCAAGAGCAACCTCCTGCCCGGCTTGGGCGCCTGCCAAGCCTTTTTTACATCACCCTCGTTAGCCCAGGAACGATCGGGACCGTATCGTCATTCGGGTCGCCTTCGTGGCTGTTGGTATTGAGGCGTTGCAGGCGGCGTCTCGCCATTACCAGAATGTCGTTGAAGTTCTTGCCGTCCGAAGGAAATATGGCTGTGCCGAACCTGCAAGATAAAGCTGCGCCCTTGGCGTCCCGCTCGATCTTCTCGGCGATGCGCAGCCCCATCGTATGAGCACCTTCCGCCGATGTGTCCGGCAGGACCACAGCAAACTCGCCGGCCCGAAGGCGCGCCGGCGTGTCGGATGCGCGGCACTGCAAAAGAATGCGCGCCACGCGGCACAATGCCTCGTCTCCAGCCTGTGGTCCGTGCGCCGCATTTATCTTGGAGAGATCCAGATCGAGCAGCAGAAGAGCGCAGGAACGGAGGGAACGTTCAGAGCGCCTGCTCTCGGCGTCGAAAACATCCGCCAGGCGTCCGTAGTCCGGCAAGCCGGTGAGAGAGTCGGTGCCCGGGGCAACTGCAAATCCCTCTTCGGTACGCTTTCTGTTGGTGATGTCAAACGCCGTAATCAGAGACGCCAGAGCGCCATCGTGGTTGAACATGGTGAGTGTGACATCGAGCCAGCGGCTTGAATTCTCCTTGGTGAGAATCTTGAGTTCATATCTCACTCCGCTTTGGCCCCCGTTGGGCGCGCCGCCCACGGCGCTCTTCCTGGAATCGGGGTGGACGAGCTGCCAAAAAGTCATCTCTTCGAGTTCTTCCCGGCTGTAACCGGTAATTTGCTCCGCGGCCTGGTTCACATAGCAGCAGTGGGTTCCTTGTTGGATAAAGGTCGCGGCGGGAAGGGACTCGGCCAAGGCACGGAACTTGGCCTCGCTTTCCTGGAGCGATAGTTCGGCGCGCTCGCGCTCCCGGCGCAGTCGCTTTTCGTCGAGCGCTTTACGAATCGCTACAGGCAACCGTTCCAGCCGGCCCTTTAGAACATAATCGGAGACTCCATTTCTCATGCACTCGACGGCGCGCTCCTCGCCTAATGCGCCAGTTACCAAGATGAAGGGAATGTCCTGCCGTTCCGAACGCAGTTGATTCAGGACATCGAGTCCGGTCCAGGAACCCAAAGCGTAGTCCGATAGAACAACGTCGTAGGCATCCTCGTGAAGCCGGCTCGCGAACGTATCGGGCGTAGAGACCACATCGATGTGAATGTCTTTATTTGTCTTTCTTAAGTGCAGTGTGCAGAGTTCCGCATCGTCGGCATTGTCCTCGACGAGCAGAATTCGCAACTTGGTTGCTTCTGAGGGGTTGTCTTGGAGCCCAGAACTGGTCGCCATGCGTACCTCCACCTGGCTCGTTTACGGGCCGGCCAACTGCAGTGTCTATTTCCATTGTTAATCGCCTTGCTAACTTACATATATAGTACTTGGATACTAATTCTTACCTATCAGTTAACTGCCGCAACAGACTGGCAAAACCGTTGAATGGTTCTCTTGGCAAGAGCACACCCATCGCCAAAAACACGGTCCTATTTACGAACTGTCGCGCAGGCGTCATACGGCATGCCGCCGATAGACGCATGCGCCGCTGAGAGCGGATGATCCGCTCAAAGGGCTCAGAAAGTCCCCGCACCTGATCCGTTCCGGCCCTTGATCGGCGAGCACTAGGATCGATCGATGTTCAGATCGTGCGGAGGACATATGCCAGCGAGAATCTTGGTCCTCGATGATTACCCGGTCGTGCGGAAGACCATCCGAGACTTGCTCCATACTCATTCACTCGATGTCTGCGGTGAAGCCGAAAATGGACAAGACGGGTCGAGCGAGTTAAGGAGCTGCAGCCCAACCTCGTCCTTCTCGATATAAATATGCCCAGGATGAACGGCATTCAAGCCGGCCAAGGGCCGGGTCGTTACACAAATGCACGACGGGTTAGGCATTGAGTTTATTGGAATCGATCCGATCAATCAGGAACGCCTGGAAGATTGCCTTGCAGAGTTAGCCGGAAGCGTATCGGCTTCAGCAACGCACTGAAGGGTGAATTTCGATAGCGGTACGGAAGGACTATTGAATCGGGTCTATCGCAGCGATGACGCTTGACTCAATTGAGGTCAAACAGAGGTGCAGTCACGCATTTGCACGCCAACGGCAGACATAGAGGAGGGAATATGGCAAAGCTCCCAAACTCATTCACCGAGGCCCTGAAGTCCGGCTATCGCGTGATTGGTGAATCCAGCTTGGAGACCGAGAACGGCAAGCGCGTAGGGACGCTCTATCTGAAGAACGGGTCTCGGCCAGAGCTTTTGGTCTCGTATGAAGGTGACACCCGACTCGGTTACCGCTTTAGCAAACCACAACCCGATACCAGATAACTTCCGGGGGCCCTACTTACTAGCCCGTCTGCCGTTCGCGCCCCGTGTCGTCAATGATCGTTCTTCCGTCGAAAACAATTTTCGCCAGAAGCCCGCGAGGCTCGTTGATCTTGGAGGGAAAAACCGAGATCGTGATTTTGTCACCCGGCTTCAGCGTCGATTTCGTCCAGCCGTCCTGTTCCTCGCAAACCACCGGAGAGTGCGTTTCAGCGCCCCAATTGACCAAGTTTCCTTGGGCGTCCGTCACATCATAGAAGATATAAACGTGGGGATTCCGCCACTGAAATTCCGTTACGGTTGCTTCCATCGTAACCATTTTGCTGGTGTCGTAGGAAACGGACGATCCGTGGTGGGCGAGAGCCAGATCGCAGATCATCAGAAGGGCTGCCGTCACGCCGAAGAAGAGCGCCAATTTGCTTTTCACAAAAACCTCCGCTAGACCAGCGGGCCCGGCTTTTTCTTGTAGCGATTGACGATCGCATCCGCACTCGAATACGCCAGAGCTTGAATCGTGAGCGTGGGATTGAAGCCGCTCATGGTTGGGAACGTGGAGCTTCCGATGACGAAGAGATTGGGTATGTCCCAACTCTGGCCGTAGCGGTTCACAACCGAATTGCCCGGATCGCTGCCCATGCGCGTGCCGCCTTCGTGGTGGGCTCCCGGTGCGCCGGCGCCGCTCGGCGAACGCCACACGTGGGTTGCGCCCGTGGCTCGGCCCAGCTCTTCCAGCTTGCCGAGCAGGAACTCCACGCGCGCGAGCTCGTTTGGCCGCCGCCAGTTGTAGGTGAGGCGCGGCGCCGGCAAGCCCCAGCGGTCGCGCACGTGCGGATCGAGGTCGATCCTATGATCGGCGTAAGGCAGGTTTTCCGTCTGCGCCACGATGGCGGCGTAACGCGCGAAATATTTGGCCAGGAAGTCGCGATACTCCGCGCCCCATCGAGGGGTTCCCGGCGGCGGGTTCATGCTCATTGCTGTGCCAATGGGACCGGCCTCGAGGTCCGCGGGAGTAACCGAAATCTGCGCGCCGCGGATAAACCCCAAGCCGCTGTGATCGAAATTGTCCGCGTTGAAATCGTCCAGGCTATGTTTCTGGGCGCTCGGTCCCATGTAGATGTTGACGTAGCGGTCGTCGAAGGCGGCGAACACCCTCGCGCCGATGTGCGCCATCAGATGCTTGCCCAGTTGGCCGCTCGAATTGGCCAGGCCGTTCGGGAATTTGCCGGTTTTTGAAAGCAGCAGCAGGCGCGTGTTGTCGTATATGAAAGTGCCGAGGATAACCACGTCCGCCTCGATGGTGTTCTCCGAGCCATCGGGGCCGTAATAAGAGACGCCGGTCACTTTCCCACTGTTGTCGCTGTTCACGCGATAACACATTGTTCCTGTGAGCAGCTGGAAGTTGCCGGTGGCATCCGCCTCGGGAAGCTTGGTGACCAGAATGCTCGATTTGGCGCCCATATGGCAGCCGAACGCCTGACAGAAGCCGCAGTAAGTGCAGCTCGGGCGCCCCTGGTAAAACTGCGAGAGGATCGCGCGCGGCGAGGAGAATGGGTGATAACCGAGTTTGCCCGCTCCGGCCGCGAAGATCACGCCGGATTGATCGGGCAGCAAAGCGGGAAGAGGATACTCGCGGCGGCGCGGCGCCTCGAACGGATTTCCGCCGTCCATTTTGCGGCCCTGCAGATTCCCCGCCTTGCCGGAAACGCCCAGTTCATACTCCGCGCGGTCGTAGAAAGGCTCGAGTTCGGCGTACGTCAAAGGCCAGTCGGCCAGCGACGAGTCGGAAGGGATGGCGGACGCTCCATAGCGTTCGATGGTGTGGGATCGCGCGCGGAAGTCGTCTTCGTGGAGGCGCCAGGAAAGAGCGCCGTAGTGGACCGTCCCGCCTCCGGCCTGATTGCCGTAATTCAAGGTGGTCAGCGGCTTGGCATCCGTTTTGTCGTCCGGCCGCCAGGTAACCGGCTCCTTTTTTGTATTCGGGCGAAGGTCCTGACGCTGAAAGTAGCGCAATTCGTCCAGCCCGCTAAAATCCTGAGTGGTGAGCCGAGGACCGCGCTCCAGGCCAATCACTTTCATCCCCGATTTGGCAAGTTCGGCGGCAACGATCCCGCCCACGGCTCCCACGCCCACAATGACGACGTCGGTTTTTAAGTTGGCCATGGCTTATCCCCGCTGCAGGCCTTTGACCTGCGCTTGCAATCCCGTGACGCCCGAGCGCGTGAAGGCTTGTTTATTCTGCAGGTCTCCCGGCGTGAAATCTCCCTGAGCGCCTGGAAAGCCTACCAGGCGCCAACCTGCGAAATCTCGGTTCCCACCGTAAATTGGATCCGCGAACATCCCCTCCATCGTGTGGGTGCGAATTAGGTTAAAAAACTCGGGACCGCGCGGCCAGGAAAACTCAGCCGCCTTCCCCTGCTCGATTGCGGCAATCACGGCGTCCTGCCGGCCGGCGTCCAGCTGAACGAAGGACTCGTTGTAGGTCTTGCGGCAATGGGCATCGAGTTGTGCGAGCCCGGCGCGATAGAAATCCTGAAGATCGGCATAGGCGCCGGCGAGCGCCAGGTCGATGTAGTTGACGACTCCGGCGTCAGTCGCTCCAGGTTTGCCTGGCGCTCCCGGCATGAGCCGCTCCGCGAACGCTATCATCGTCGCGGCCTGCTCATAATTAAAAAACGCGCCATGCTGCACGGCATTTGCGTGCAGTTGTTCGGCTGCCTCTTGCTTGGGCTGGGCGGGCGTCTGGGCGTAAAGATCCGGCACCAGGCCAGAACCGGCCGCAGCTCCGGCGCTCACCGCTGCTTTGACCAAAAAGGATCGACGCGTTGAGTCGTGTTTGCTCACATCTAACCTCCGGGCTGGCTCTGATCGGCCGCTTTGAACCGAACCATATGCCAGCGACCCTTCCGAGTCAATCCGAAACCCCGGGACGCCGTTACTCGAAGCCCGGCCATTGTGCGGAGTGTTAGCGCAGTGCCACAATGGCCCGCTACTCTCTTGAAGAAGTGAGCTGAAACCATGGGCATCCCATTACGCGACATTTCCCGGCGGCCCACCCATCGGCCGGTGATTACCGTTTCCATCATTGTGATCAACGTGCTCGTCTTTCTCCTCGAACTGGCGCGGGGTGACGCTTTCATCGAACAGTGGTCCGTGATTCCCGCGCATATCGTCGCCGGTCAAGGCTGGATAACCATCCTGACCGCCATGTTCATGCACGCAGGCTGGATGCATATCATCGGCAACATGGTGTTCTTTTGGGCCTTCGGCCCGGCCATCGAAGACGCCATGGGCCCAATTCGCTATCTGGTCTTTTACCTCCTTGGCGGCCTGGTCGCGTCCTTGGCTCAAATCTTCGCATTGAGCAGCTCCACCGTTCCGAACTTGGGGGCCAGCGGCGCTATCGCCGCGGTGATGGGCGCTTTTCTGATCACCTATCCGCGGGACAAGATTCGCACCCTGCTGATCCTCGGCTGGTTTATCGACGTCACGGTGATTCCGGCGGTCGTCCTGATCGGCCTGTGGTTTTTGATTCAACTCTTCAGCCAGGTCGGCTCCGTTATGAGCACCGAATCCGGAGGCGTGGCCTACATGGCTCACGTTGGCGGCTTCATTTTCGGAGCCATCACCGCCCGCTTCTTCGAAGATTCGCGGCGAATTGCGGCCCAGACCGTAGATTGAAGCAAGGAGCCTCACGCTGTGAGCCACATCTGCGTCACCTGCGGAACGCAATATCCAAGCGCCGGCGGCGTTCCTCCGGCCTGCCCCATTTGTAAAGATGAGCGCCAATATATCGGAGCGCAGGGACAGAGGTGGATCACCCTGGATGATCTGCAGAAGACGCATCGTAACGTCTTTTTTCAAGAAGGCGAAAAGCTCTGGGGAATTCACACCCAGCCGCAATTTGCCATCGGACAGCGCGCGCTTCTGCTGCAAACGCAGAGCGGCGGCGTCCTTTGGGACTGCGTCAGCTTAATCGATGACAGCACAATTGAGCTGGTCAGGGCGCTCGGAGGACTCTCGGCAATCGCGATTTCGCACCCGCACTATTACGCCAGCATGGTGGAATGGAGCCGAGCCTTCGGTGGCGTCCCCATCTATTTGCACGAAGCTGATCGGGAATGGGTCCAGCACCCCGATCCGGCAATTGTGTTCTGGAGCGGCGAGACACGTTCGTTAAATGATGACCTCACTCTGATTCGTGTAGGCGGCCATTTCAGCGGATTTCAGGCGCTGCATTGGGCTTCCGGAGAACAAGGAACCGGCGCGCTTATGACCGGCGACATGCCGCAGGTATGTCCCGATCGCAGGTACGTCAGCTTCATGTACAGCTACCCCAATCTCGTTCCGGTCGATGGCGCCACCGTTCGTCATATTGTTGCGACACTCAAGCGCTACGACTATTCGAAACTATACGGTGCGTGGCCAGGATTCGTGGTCTCGGGCGACGCCAAGCTGGCTTTGAGACGCTCGGCCGAGCGCTACTTGCGCGCCGTTGGAGATTTCACGCCGCTTGACACTCCGTGCCCGCCGAGTGCGCACCGCGCGAGAGCGAAGTAGGAACGAGTCCGCCGCGCTGATTCCGGAACGCTTCAAGGCTTATGTGTCTCGCTTTGTCGTACCCACAAGCCAGCCCGACGGTGTACTATGGCGCCAATTTCAACTCCGATAAGGAAGTTACATCGACATGAACAAGATCTCTGTGATGGTGCTCGCCGCAGCGATGCTGCTCTCGCTTCGTGTGGCGGCGCAGGATTCAGCCTCCCAGGCAAAGCCGGCCATCGACGCCGCAATGGCAGCCATGGGCACGGCCGGGCTTCAGGCGGTTCAATACACGGGCACTGGACAGTTCTACGCTTCGGGCCAGGCCTACGAACCCGGGGGGCCGTGGCCGCGCTACACGCTGAAAAAATACACGATGTCGGTGAACTATACCGCGCCCGCCATGCGGCAAGAGGTGGTGCGAATCGATGACGAGAGACCCCCGCGCGGAGGCGGCGTGGGAGGGTACAACCCGGTCACGTTTCAGGGCGGCATTCGGCCCGCCCCAGGTGAAATGGTCGATAACCAGAATACCGATGGTCACACCGAGGCGGGAGCCGTGCGCATTTGGCTGACGCCCCATGGTTTTCTCCAAGGAGCCGCCGCGAATATCGCCACCGCGAAAACGTCGGTGTCACACGGAAAAACCGTGGTCTCATTCTCCGCCTTCGGCAAGTACACCCTGAAGGGTACCCTCAACAGCCAGAATTTAGTCGAGCATGTCGAGACCTTTATGGACGTGCCCTATACCGGCGACACCCTCATGGAAGGCGTCTACTCCGATTATCGGGATTTCGGTGGCGCGAAATTCCCGATGCATATCGTCATGCGTGAGGGCGGCTATCCGATTCTGGACCTGAATGTCGCGGATGTGCAGCCGAATAGCCAGGCCGCTCTGGATATCCGCGGCGCGAACCCCGGCAACGGCGGAGCAGGAGGTCGTGGGGGCGCGCGGCCCGAACCTCAGCCGGAAAAGCTTGCCGATGGCGTCTGGGCCATAACCCCCAACGCCGAAGGCAGCATTCTCGTCGAGTTCAAAGATTATCTGGTCATGATCGAAGGCCCAGGAAACGACGCTTACACCGTGGCCGCGTTGGCCGCAGCCAAGAAGCTGGCGCCCAACAAGCCGGTCCGGTATGTGATCAATACCCACCATCACGCCGATCATGCCGGAGGCCTTCGAGCCTACGTCGCCGAAGGAATTCCGATCATTACTCATGAATCGCACAAGAAGTACTATGAAGAGCAGATTTTCAAGAATCCACACACGATCAATCCCGATCGGCTGGCCCGCGCGCCGCGAGCCCCTGTCATCGAAACGATGAAGGACAAGCGCGTGCTCACCGACGGTGACACGAGCATCGAGATTTACTTGCTGCGAGGCCACCCTCACGCCGTGGGCCTGTTGATGGCCTACCTGCCCAAGCAGAAGCTGCTGATTCAGGCGGACTCCTTCATTCCGCGCCCGGGTGCGCCGCCGCTGCCGGCACCCAGTCCTTACAGAATTAACCTGGTGGAGAACGTCACGCGTCTGAAGCTGGACGTCGCCCGAGTCGTGCACATCCATGGCGGCGTCAGTCCTTATAGCGATCTGGTAGCTGCCGCGGGCCGATCGTAGCCCACGGGTTGTCACAAAGGCCCAGCGAAAGCCGTCCATCATTGATTGACAGCGGAAGGCGCGGGTGCGAGGATTACGCGCAGGAACTCGCCTTACAGGGGGATTTTCGTGCGGAGAAAGCTAGTGCTGGGTGTTTGCCTTGCCGCTGTGCTGTCAGTTGCCTGCAGCCCGATTTTTGCTCACCATGGCACAGCCGCCTACGACACCACCAACATGGTCACGGTCGCGGCAACGATGACCGACTTCCAGTTCATCAATCCGCATGTCCAGCTTTACTTCGACGTAAAAAACGACAAGGGCGAAATCGAGCACTGGCAGGGCGAGCTTACCGCCCCCAATAAGCTCGCCAGGGCGGGTTGGACGAAGCACACATTGAACCCGGGAGATCACGTTACGATCACGGGCTACGCATTGAAGGCCGGCAAGCATTCCATTTGGATTCAGAAGCTCATCGGACCCGACGGCCAGTCTCTGCCTTTATTCGAGCAATAGAAGGTAGCCATTTACAGATTCCGCGCGCCTGACGCAGAAAATTGGAGGCTGCATGAGAAATAAGCTTACTGCTGTCGCTCTCGTGTTGACCGGCTTGCTCATTTCTGGCGTTCCCGCTTTCGCGCATCATGGCGCGGCCGCCTTCGAGACCACCAAAACAATCACGATGAAGGCCACCGTTACGGATTGGTATTGGGCCAACCCTCATTGCTTCGTAAAATTCGACTACAAGAATGACAAGGGCGAGGTCGAGCACTGGGTCGTCGAAACCAGCAATCCTCCGGACATGACCAACAAAGGCTGGACGATTCATACCTTGAAGCCGGGAGACGAAATTACCGTCGCCGTGCATCCAGTGAAGAATGGCCGGACTGTCGGCCGCCTCGTTACGGTCCGTCTGCCTGATGGCCAGACTCTGAGCAACTAAGCGTCTCGATGATCATTCGGGGAGGGAGTGCGACGATGCGAAAGGGCCTTTTGCCATTGGTGATTGCTGTCGTCGCAGTGTTTGCTTCCGCCTCTCTGGCGCAGGCTCAAGAGGCTCAAGGCACGCAAGCCAATCAGCCGGCCCGAGGAAATCCTTATGTCGGTATGCCGGTTGACGGGTGGACAAACCAGCCCGTCAAACCTCCCGCCACCTCCGGCCCGGCTCCTCGCCGCGATATTTCCGGAATCTGGGACCCGGGAAACGGCGGAATCCAGGCCATGGGCGCGGCAGCCTCGCCCGAAGATGGCAAGCCGGGTCACGATTTGCCTTACACGCCGGAAGGCTTGGCGGCGCTCAAGCTCACCAAGCCGAGTAACGGGGTCAGAAGCGTTCTTCCGGAGGAGACCAATGACCCTGTAGTAGCCTGCAATCCACAGGGATTCCCGCGAGAGGACCTTTACGAGCTAAGAACCACTCAGATTCTCCAAACACCTACGAATGTTTACGTTCTGTACGAGTTTGGCCGCGTCTGGCGAGTCCTCTGGACCGATGGGCGAGAGTTCCCTAAGGATGCCGCGCCCAGGTGGTTCGGTTATTCGATCGGCAAATGGGCGGATGACTACACCTTCGTCGTGGACACGACGGGCATCAACGACGAAACTTGGATCGACCGCGCCGGCCGGCCGCACAGTCCCGATCTGCACGTCGAGGAGCGCTACCATCGCGTGGACCAGGACACCTTGGAACTCACTGTGACCATCACCGATCCCAAGATGTACACCAAGCCCTGGATCGCCTTGAATAAGCTGCCGTTCAAATTGCAGACGTCGCATTTCGATGTCACGGAGATGATGTGCTCGCCGGCGGAACTCGCAAAGTACAACGAATTCATCGGCGGACCGGCCAGCGAGAAAAAATAGCAGCTGACAGATCGGCCTTCGCTCGAGGGCGTCGCGTTGTTCCTACACCCTAAGCGTTTCCGCGGGCGTAGCTACTGAAAAAACCTCTAGGGAAAAAACATCACATGAGAGAAGCGGCGGCAAATCCGCCATCGCGGCTTCGGGAATCCGTCCGGCGTAGCTTATGAACTTCGGGTAGTTTTACTTATAAACGTTATTGCGTATTCCCGCGTTGGCGTCCAAGGTCTTCCCGCTCGGCAGCAGGACCGTTACGATCCGTCCCAGTGGCAAACCGTTCTTGACCGGGTTCAAAGTAACCGTGACTTCGTCCCCTGTCTTGATCGAGGCTTTGCTCCAGCCACCATTGACCATGGTCACAGGATTTTGTGTCTCTCCAATCCACTGAGTCACGTGACCATTGTCGTCTTTTACGTCAAATCGCAGAAGACAATGCGGATTAGACCAGAACCATTCCGTGACGGTTCCCTTCAAAGTGATCTTCTTATCGCTGTCGAATGCCGCGGTTCCATGGTGCGCGAACAAAGGAACGGAAGCGCTTAGAAGGAAGGTAACCACAGCCAATATCGGGATTGCTCTCTTTATCATCGCGACTTGCCTCCTCCGTTTCAAAGCCCTCAATGAACCCTCAACCACCCACCGGCGATTCCAAGCGCAAATCTATTTCCCAGGCGCCTTGCCGGTCGGAGCGCTGGAAGGATCGCCAAACAACTTATTGTACTTCTCCATCTCGATTGGCGAGCAATACTGCTCCATCACGTCCTCGTGGGGGTTTTCTAATCTCATGGGAAACTTGTTCATGGCCACCCACGGCTTCGTATACATCTTGGGATCGTCGATCGTCACCGACCAGTCCAAATGATCTTGGTCGACGCGATGAAATGTTTCCGTTACGTGCAGTTGATCGCTGATCGGGCGCCCCGCGGTATCCAGCCAGACTCTGTCCTCGCCCATCATCCCAATTGTATCCACGACCAGCGTGGTACCGTCCGTCCACTTGCCTACCGAATACCCGTAATAGCGCGGCTCTTTCACTTCGTTGCCCACCATCACTCCTCCATCCACCAACTTGGGAAGCGGGCGGCCGTCGGTCCAGATCACGCGCCACGTAGTCGCATACTGATAGAGCATCACGATCTTGTAGGGGTTCTGCAAAATCTGCGTTTCGCGCAGATTATAGAAGTTCATCCGCGGGAATCCCATCGGCTCGCATTTGTCCCGCGGATCGTCATAGAAACCGGGAAGCACCGCATCGGCTCCCTCCAGCGCGTGATGGGATTTATACACCTGTAATCCATACGGAGAGTAAGGAGGCTGGTGTTCCGGCTTGCCGTCGTTGGGCATGGCTTTCACGCCGTTGGCCTGAATTCCGTCGCCGGGTCCATTGGCTGGCTCCCAGGTACCGGAGATGTCGTGGCGCGGAGCGGGACCTGATGCCGCCTTCGCTTCCTTGCCCGGGCCTGGCTTTGCCTGATTATTCTGCGCCACAGCGAGCGAGGAAAAGACCAAGCTCGCTACGATTACGAAGCTGGGCATAAACCGAATTCGCATCTGCCGAAATCCTTTCCGTTTTGCAATGGGACAAGGACGTGCACCGAGCGCGCGCAAAAGAAGGGCCACGATCTCGCCTATTCCCTTCAACGATTCTGCTCTTCAGGAGTCATGACAAGCACCGATTGACTTTATATAAGCGTCACTCTAGCATACGGCTATTCAAAGGGGTAGTTTCCGTCGACCTTCCAGGGGGTGAACCGTGAAGCTGAATTTTTTCTTTGCGCTTCGTCACGCGAGCCTCGAACGCAGCGTTTTTCGCGCGCTTTTTCCGCTACTGACTCTTTTCGCAGGATTGTCGTTTTGCGCGCCGGCTCATTCGCAAACGCTGGGCCGGATCAGCGGAATCGTAACCGACTCGACCGGCGGCGCTATCGTCGGAGCCAGCGTTACGGTAACCGACGTGGCCCGCGGCGTCGCGCGAACTCTAACCACCGATAACACCGGGCAATATGTTGACTCCAACCTGACCCCCGGCACCTACACGGTTCACGTTACCTATATGGGTTTTCGCGCCTTTGAGCGCCAGGACATTCTCTTAGGAGTCGCCGGTGACGTTCACGTCGACGCCACGCTCCAACCGGGCGAGCAAACCCAAGCCATTACGGTTTCCGGCGAAGCGCCCGCGCTTACCACCACGAATGCTCAGCTCCAAGGAACCATCAACGCCAATGCCCTGAGCGATCTGCCTTTCGCCGGCCACAACTATGTTCAACTGCTCGGCCTTTTGCCCACGCTCCAGCTCAGGCCCGGTTCCGGCGCAGGCCCCACTGAAAATAATTCCGACGGCCTTCGCGGGGAGTACAACGTGTACGTTCTCGACGGCGTGGCCGATCAGATGGCCTACTACACCACTTCGGCGATCAACGGGGGCTATCCCGCCGGCGGTCCTGAGCAAGCGGTGTTGCTACCGACCGACGCGATTCAGGAATTCAACGTCATCGAAAATTCCAAGGCCGAATTCGGCTGGCGGCCCGGAGCCCAACTCGACGTCGCCATGAAGTCAGGGACCAACGCTCTCCACGGCACTGCATTCGCTCTAGGGCGCGACACCTCCTTGATGTCCAGAAATGCCTTTTTCCCCGCGACCACTCCGACTGCATTTGAGAATTACGGTGGAACAGTCGGAGGAGCAATTAAAAAGGACAAGCTCTTTTACTTGCTGGGTTACGAAGGGCAACGCTACGGCGTAGGAAATCCGAGAAATGCGAGCGTCCCCACGACGATATCTGTAGGGTCCGCATCGCAAAGTCTTCCCGACGCGATCAATGGGCTGCTCGCGAAGGGTGTCACGCCGAGTACGCTCAGCATGAACTTGGCTGGCTGCGTTCTTGGGCCGCCCGTCACCTGCACCCCAGGCAAGGGTATTTTCAGCAACAATACCGCCAGCACGACTTTTCCCGTTGATTTTCTCACCTCTGGTGGCACGGACGATGGCGTGGGCAAAGTGGATTACCACATGAGCGACCACAATACCTTTAGCGCCGAGGTCTTTGATGGCGATGGAATCGCGGTCGCACCCGTCAGCGGCGTCACTCAGGCTTACTGGTCCACCCCCATGGAAGTCCGCACCAGCGTGGCGCGCGCCTGGTGGACCTGGACTCCGAATTCCACCTGGGTGAATGACGCCAGATTTGGCTGGGACAATAGCCGCAGCACGAATTCTCCTTCCTATGACTGCCAGTCGCAGTCGGGCGCGCCGAATTACACGGCCCTGGGTTTTGTTGGTGGAGGAACGACGTGTGGATTACCAACCCTCACCATCAGCGGATTCAACAACTCCACCACGGTTCAAGGCCTGGTAGCCGGCGGCGCGACCGGGACAAATGAAACCAGCGGCCTCTGGCGCTGGCTCGACAACGTCTCCTTTACGCACGGAAATCACATATTCAAGTTCGGCGCCGAAATTGTCTATGCCCGCCTGAGCATCAGCCTGAACACCGACCAGGCCAAAGGAACGATCAATTTCAATAACACCGTGGCGTCCGCGTCCGCGTGCGCGTTTCTGTCGGGCGCGTCCTGCGGGGCCACGCCTCTCGAGAATTTCATGGCCGGGCTTGTCACATCCGCGACCCTGCTGACAGGCACGATCCCGCGGGACTTTACCTATCCCGAATACGCCGCTTTTGTCCAGGACGATTGGCGAATCCTTCCGCGCGTAACCGTGAATCTCGGTCTCCGTTATGAATACACCGCGCCCCTCCACGAAGCGAGCGGTCTGGTCGGTAATCTCGACATTGGCTCCCCCACCGGCCTTATACAGCAGGGACAGAATGGATCCCTTTACAAGCTGGATCCCTGGGCCTTCGCCCCTCGCTTCGGGTTGGCCTGGGACGTCACAGGCAAGGGCAAAACCGTCGTCCGCACCGGCTTCAACATCATTTACCAAAATCCCTCCATCAATCCGTTTATTACTCCGGGAGCGATGTTGAACGCCATCCCTACCGGGCTGCCCCTGTACAATTCGGGCGTTAACGTCAACACCCAACCAGGCTCGATTACGCTGCATAGCGTCACCATCAGTCCGCCCGTGCCCTGGGCTCTCAACACTCCGGTCCTTGCCAACTACATCGGTTCCACAGCGAGCTGCACGGCTGCCTCTGTCTGCACGGTCGGAGGCGTGGCGCCGCACCTTGAATATCCCATGGTTCTGAACTGGAATTTCGGCGTGCAGCACGCGATTACAAACAACCTTACTTTGGACGTCAGTTATGTCGGCAACAAGGGCCAGCATCTCTTCGACTACACGGATCTGAACCAACCCTTGCCTGGGGCAAGCGGGACTGCTGCCGAAAACGCGCGCCGGCCCTACACATTGAACGGAGAGTATCCCTATTTTGGCGTAATGGCCCTGATGGGATCGATCGGCAATATCTCCAACTACAATGCGCTTCAGGTGACCGCAACCCAGCGCGCTTACCACGGCCTTACCTTCCTGGCCACATATACGTTTTCTCACGCCCTGGATGAAAACTCGTCCGACCTCATGATGCTTCGTCCGCAAAATAGCCTGGATCCGAGCGCGGAGTATGGGAACAGCTCCTTCGACATTCGCCATCGCTTTACTTTTGGACCTTCCTATTTGATTCCCGGCGAGAAGGGCTTTTACCAGATGTTGCAGGGCTGGCAAGTCACTTCCACGGTCTCCGTCTTTTCCGGCAGACCGATGAACCCCACGGATTCTTCCGATGATTTGAGCGGAACGGGTGAAGCGCAGGACCGCTGGTCGATTGCCGGAAACCCCAGTGGCTTTAGCGGCGGTTTTGGCCGCGCCGCGACCATTCCATGCTTCTACAATCCGGGAACTGCTACATCCACTTGGCAAAGCGCCTGTACGCCTGGGCTTCCGCAGGCCTGCGTTAACGCAGCCATGGCCGAGCCGAATAGTCCTGTGGGGACGGGAGTTGCGTCTGGTCAGAACACTGGCCTTTACGAAGTGGACCACCTGGGCTGCTACGCAATGGGAGGAGCCGTGATCGTCCCGCCAGCCCAAGGAACGTTCGGCGATATGAGCCGCTATGACATCTATGGAATAGGCTTTTGGGAGTGGGACATGTCCATCATAAAAAGCTGGCGAATCAATGAGCGGCTTACCACTCAATTCCGCGCCGAGTTCTATAACCTGACCAACTCAACTCAATTCTATAATCCGGCCGCAAGCCTTAGCAGCCCATCTACATTTGGCGCCGCCACCGCGACGCCCGATGTCGGAGTGAATAGCCCGATCGTTGGCACGGGCGGTCCGCGCAAAATTCAGTTTGGTCTGAAGTTCTTGTTTTAGCCGCGATCACGACCGCTTTGCCGGCAAACCTCGCCGTATCGTATCGTCCGCGATGCGGCCGCGCGAGCCGCGCGGCCTGCGGTAGCCCGATCGTTGCGGCTTAGCCTTGCACTGTAAAACGCAGCGGCAAAATCAGGATCTTGTCGCCTTCCTGAATGGATATGTTGTATGGGCCCGACTTGACCTGAGGGACTTTGAGAACGATTTTTGCGCTTTCCTGATCCACCAGCGTGGCCTTGAAATCGTCCTTGTCGTCGGAGAGGAATACTCCGCCCACGGACTCCTTTCCCAGATTCTGTCCCGTCAGGGTCACGCTATCGTTCACCTTTCCTGTCAACGGATCAACCATGTTCACTTTCGGCGAGTTTTGCGCGGGCAGGCCCGCCGCCACCGAAAGCACAAGCGTCGCGATGATAAAGGCGATTTGCGAAAGTTTGCGCTTCCGGCCTGATTCGGTGTTTCCGTTCCCTGCCCTAGAGGTATTTCGAAGTTGAAAGTAACCGCGAGCATCGGCTGGACCCATGGCTCACCTCCAAATTACCGGTCAGACTACTAATTTGCCGGGACAATACCCCCGCCGCGTGGACGTGTCAAGTACGCCGGCGATGGGCTTGAATTTTATTGATCGTGACACGAGACGTTGAAATTCAAACTGGCCCACTACCAGCGATAGAAGCGCCTCAATTCTTTCGTAACACCGGTCCTCCGCGAAACGAGCCGTCCCCGCTCGCAGCGTGTAAAATAGCGAAATGACATTCGCGAACGGCAAGCATAAGGTGCGCCTGATCGCGCTCGATATCGATGGAACTTTGCTCGATAGCACTTCGCAAGTGCCGGCAGCCAATCGGCGCGCCATTGAGGCCGCCGCGGCCAACGGCATCGAGATTGCCCTCGTAACCGGGCGGCGCTTCGATTTTGCGCTGCCCATCGCGCAGCAAATTCCCTGCGCTCTCACCATGATCGTCAATAACGGCGCCGTGGTGAAATCGAAAGATGGCAAAACGCATTTAAGACGTCTGCTCCCGCACCAAACCGCGCGCGCGGTCCTTGGACTCCTCCCCGAGCATCGCGCCGGCGCCGCCATCGTTTTCGACCGCGTTCGCAAGAACCAGGTCATCTACGAAAAAATCGATTGGGAGGACCCCCGGCGAAAGGCTTACTTCGCTCGCAATCGCGAATTCCTCGCCAACGTCTGCCCGCTCGAAGATTGCCTCGTCGAAGACCCGATCCAACTCATGTACAGCGGCTCGGTAGCTGAAATGCAGCGGGTCGCTTCGCTCTTACGCGATGTGCCTCGTGCGCTGGAGTTTTCGCTGGCCATGACCTTCTACGATCACCGGGATTTTGGTATGGTTGACGTCATCCGCCTGAACTGCTCCAAAGGATCGGTCTTGGCGGAATGGACGGCCCTGCGTGGATTCGGGCGCGAAGAGGTGATGGCCATCGGAGACAATTTCAACGATCGCGAAATGTTGGAATTTGCCGGGCTCCCCATCGTCATGGCCAACAGCGTGCCTGAGTTGAAGACGTTCGGTTGGCGCCAAACGCTTTCCAACGACGAGGGCGGCGTGGCAGCAGCGATTCGCCAATACGCGCTGGAGAATATCTAATGCCGGCTCGGCACAAAAGCGCACGGCCGTGGGCGATTGCAGCCCGCCTCGCGGTAGCCGCACTCTTGTTTGCCCTGATCGCCGCGCTCCCGGCCAAGGCCGATTACGCCGTGCTCCGCAGCGGCCAGCGCTTGCACATCGCCGGCTGGCAGATCCTCGGCGACAAGGTGCGCCTCGATATGAAGGGGGGAAGCCTGACCATCGACGCCGCAGAACTTGTGCGCGTCGAGCCCGAGGATGTTTTTGGAGAAAGCGCGAAGACCGAAGTCGATGTGTCTGTGCCTTATGCTGACCAGATTCAGAACTCGGCCCACACCTATCAACTCGACCCCGCGCTCGTCGCCAGCGTCATTGCCGTGGAATCGAACTTCAACTCCCGGGCTGTCTCCAACAAATCGGCACTTGGCTTGATGCAGCTGCTTCCGGCAACGGCGGCGCAGATGGCCGTGCGGAACGCCTTCGATCCGGCACAAAACATCGACGGCGGGACACGTTATCTCAAGCAGCTACTCGATCGTTATGGCCACAACCTCACCCTGGCTCTTGCCGCCTATAACGCCGGTCCGCAACGCGTCGATTTCTACCGCGGTATCCCGCCTTTCGCTGAAACTCGCTCCTACATCGATAAGGTATTGGCCAATCTGCGCAGCCAACCCAATTTGATGAAGCGGTTCTTCGGTGATTCGGCGCCCGAAAACGCTTCTCTTCTCCCCGCGCCGGCTGGCACTCGATAAGTGACGCACCGGCCCTGAGAATCCTTCTCCCCTAATACGCCCAGCGCATCAATATCCCGCCCGTCGTATAGCCTGCCCCCACCGCAACCAACAAGACCAGGTCGCCCTTCTTTAGCCTTCCCTGGCTCACCGCATCGCAAAGGCCCAGAGGAATGGTGCCTCCCGTCGTGTTTGCGAACCGATCGATATTGATCAGTATCTTGGAATCGTCCAGGCCCAGCCTCTCTTGCATGGCGCGAATGATGCGCAAATTCGCTTGATGAGGCACCACCAGTGTTAGATCCCGATGGGAATAGCCGTTCTTTTCGAGAAGCTGGCAGGCGATTTCGGACATCCGGCGCACCGCATATTTGAAAACCTGCTTTCCATCCTGATGCACGCAATGCATTTTTTGAGCCAGCGTTTCCTGCGATGGCGGATGCAGCGAGCCTCCCCCGGGCATGAAAAGAAACTGTCCGCCGGACCCGTCGATGTCGTGCTGAAAATCGAGAATGCCCTCGTCGTCCGATTTCGCGGACTCCAGGAGGACCGCGCCGGCCCCGTCCCCGAAAAGTACGCAGGTATTACGGTCCTGGTAATCGATGATGGAGCTCATCACGTCGCTCCCGATCACCAGCGCTTTCTTATGGGTTCCCGCGCCCACAAATTGGGCGCCAATCGTCAGCGCATATAGAAATCCCGAACAGGCCCCGGAAAGATCGAAACCCCAGGCGTGCTTGGCGCCGATCCGGTCTTGAACCAGGCATGCCGTGGCCGGGAAAAACATGTCCGGTGTGACCGTGGCGACGATAATCAGGTCGATCTCTTCAGCGCTCGTGCCGGATTTTTCGAGCACGCGTTGAGCCGCGGCGGTGGCCAGATGCGATGCGGCCATGCCCTTATCGACGATATGCCGTTCGCGCACCCCTACGCGCTGCTGAATCCAATCGTCGGTTGTCTCCACCATGCGCTCCATATCGGCATTGGTGAGCACTTTCGGCGGCACGTATCCCGCCACCCCCTTGATGCTTGCAGCAAGGCGTTTCCCCATTACGTTGTCAGAGTTCCGTCCTTTCGTTTGGCTGATACATCGAGGAAGCGAGATTCTACGCAATCGCCCATTGCGTGACAAGCAAACCACACGCTCGCTGGCCTGTGGCTCCGGTCAGGAGGTGCTCTGTTTTGCGGGAATGTCGTTTGCCTCGAGCGTCCGGTGAGGCAAGTTCTGGACGGCCTCGATGAATACTCTCACCAGTCCGGGATCGAATTGCGTGCCTGCGCAGCGTTCTAACTCCTCGAACGCCGCGGCGGGAGTTCGCGCCTTCTTATAAATCCGGTCCGAGGTAATCGTGTCATAGGCATCGGCGATGGCGATGATTCGCGATCCCATGGGTATCTGCTCCCCCGCGAGTCCGTGCGGATAGCCCGAGCCGTCGAACATCTCATGGTGATGGCAAACCATTTCGCGGATGTGCGATATCGTTTGCAGCGGTTCGAGCATTCGATCGCCGTACAGCACATGCTCTTTCATCTTTTCCCATTCCTCGGGATTGAGAGGACCGCGCTTCCCCAGAATCTCCTCGGGAATGCCAACTTTGCCGATATCGTGGAGCAGCGCGCCCAGCCGGATCTCGCCGATCTCCTCGTCCTTCATCCCCAATGAATCGGCAATCAGCGCTGCGTAGGCGGCCACCTTTTGCGAATGCCCTTGCGTGTAGTGGTCCTTGGAATCGATCGCCAGCGCCAGGGACGTCACCGTATCGATCAGCGCGGGCGGGATGTCCCCAAAGCTCGCCGGCGAGTCCGAGAAATCCTTGGCCGAACCCTGCGGCTTGTGGTCCGCTGGACCCAGCGACACGGCGAAATGATTGAGCCGTTCGCGAATCTCGTTGAAGGCCTCGGGGCCGGTAGAGAAAAGCCGCTTGAGCGTCACGCCTAGATACGCCTCCAGCACATCGCGCTTCCACTTTTTGCTCGCCGCCATGCTGCGATGGTCCGACGTGGATATAGTATTACCGCCTTCATGCTTGGAAAGATACATGGAAGCATCCGCCACCTGGATCAATTCTTGCGGCGTCGAACCATGTATCGGGAAACAAGCCAGGCCGAAGCTCGCCGTGATCGTCTTCTCGCGCAGCAGCGGATCGTCGGAAATTGCCGGCCGCAGCTTATCGGCGATTTGCATCGCCTGCGCCGCGCCGGTTTCCGGCATCAGAATCACAAATTCGTCCCCGCCGTAGCGCGCCACCACGTCCGACCGCCGGCAATTCTGCTCCAAAATCTGTCCCACGCGTTGCAGCACCAGGTCGCCTTCTAAATGGCCGTAAAAGTCGTTGACGAACTTGAATCGGTCCAGATCGATGAGCAGAAGCGAAAACGGCCGGCTGGCCCGCGTCGCCCGCTTCCACTCCGAAGAGAGCGCCTCCATCAAGTATCGATGCGTCTTTACGCCGGTCAGGCCGTCGGTGATAGCCTGTTCTTGCGCCTTTTGCAGCGTGAGCGCGTTATGCAGGGCCACGGAGATCAGGTCGGCAAGCGTGTGCAGCAACAGAATATCTTCTTCGGCGAAGTCCGTCGGCTCGCTGGTTTCGACGTAGAGCACCCCATGAAGCTGGTCGGCGTAGAAAATCGGCAGCGCCAGCGCCGATGCCGATGCTTCCAGCACTGCGCGGCCCACCTCCGGCGCCCCCGCATTGCGCGCCACGCAAGTCTGTCCCGTCCGAGCCACCTTGCCCACAATGCTGTCGCCCAAGGCCAGGCGCTGTCCCAGCGCGCCGCGCCGCCGCCCCGCCTCCGCCTGGACCACCACCTCCTTGGTGGCGTAATCGAGCAAACCAATGCCAATGTGATCGAATGCCAGGCCGCGCTCGAGCTGTTCCGCCATCCTCGAGAGCATCTCCTCGGGATTGAGCGTCGTGATGGCGTGGCGCGAAATGTTATTGAGCAGCGACAGATGGCGCGATTTCGTTTGCTCTTCCCGGAAGAGACGCGCGTTTTCTATGGCGATGCTGGCCTCGCTGGCCAGCACCCGCATCATCTCCAGATGCCCTTCGTCGTACAAGTTGTCTTGCAGCCCTCGGAGCGCGATCACCCCGATCGCTTTGTCGTAGGCCACCAAAGGCACACCGCAGAAAGAGCCCGTCTCCTGAACGGGACGTACTCCCAGCTTGGCCGCTTCCTCTCCCAAATTCTGCCGGATCAATAGCGGCTGCCGCGTGCGGATCACGTATTCCGTGAGGTGATTTCCGAATGGACGGCTGCGCTTGGGCAAGCGGATCCCTTCGGTAATCTCCAGCTCGAAATGAATTTGGTTTTCTTCCGCGTCGTACATGGCCACATAAAAGTTACTCACATCGAACATCCGCTTGAGCGCCGCGACCATTTTATTGAAGAGTTCGTCCACGTCCAGCGTCGAGCTCAGCGCGCGCCCAATCTCGTTCAGCAAATGCAATTCGTCCGAGCGGCGCGTGGTCTGCTGAATCAAATAGCTGTTTTCCACGGCCATGCCGATCTGGTGTCCCAGCGTGAGCAGCATGCTTAGCTCCGCCTGGGCGAAACGCCGGCTTTCGCCGCTGCTCAGCAGCAGCAAGCCGAACGGATCTTCCTTGGACTGCAGGCAGATGCCGATCACCGTGCGCATGCCGTGATCCAGGGCCAATTGCCGAAAGCGCACAAACGCCGGTTCGTGCTCCAGGGCGCGCCAGGAACTCTCCTGATCCAGTTCTCGCAACACCACCAGCCCGCCAAGCCGCGAGACCAATTGTATCAAGTCGATGTCCAACCCTTGTTCCGCCGCGGCCCGGCAAAACCCCGCATCGATACCCACCGACGCCGTCACCTGAGGCTGGTGCCCGCCTTGTCTGTGCAAGCACAAAATTCCGGCCGGCATTTGGACCACGCTCAGCACGCGCTCCAGCCCTTCGGTCAGCGTCTTCTGTATCTCCCCGCCCATGAAGCTCTCAGTGGTCAGGTTCAAACTGGAGAGCGCGAGAATATTGCGTTGGACGTCCCGCTTTTCGTTCTCATACATCACCATCACCATGACCACGCCCGCTAATAGCGACGGGAAACTTGCCAGCACCGTGAAATCCGCGCTCCCGGGCATGCCCGGCATGCCAAAACCAATTCTCGCCAGCGGAATGATCGCCCAGCCTGCGAACGCTGCGGCCAGCATCCAGTCGCCCAGGCTCTCCTGCTGGCGGGCCGCCCGCCAGAAAACATACGCGACCGCAAAGTACACGGCCGCCAATCCAATCTGCGACGCCATCCAAAGGTGTGCAAACGCCAGAGAAACGCCGAAAACTCCCAGCCACGCCGCCATGAGCAGCGCCGCCGGTCGCCACGCCCGCGAGTTCGTGTACACACGCGCCGCCGCGAAGAAGCACACTCCGCTTGCAGCGGTCAGAACTCTGACCAGCATCATCGGCCCGGTCGACGCCTGCGCCCATTGCACCATCCCCAGAGCCAGATCGTGCAAAACCAGCAGGTACCAACCCGCGAGCCATGGTTGAAGATAGGGCTGCCGCTTGGCTCGCTGCAGGTAGGTGAAAAATACTGCCGCAAGCGCGTGCACCCCCAAGATGCTCAACCAAATTGTGCCGGTATGTATCATCGTAACTTGCGCCGTAATTTGCGCCGCCGGGCGGTTTCCCCCCACGTGCGCCTGGAGCGGGTTTTTAGCGGAATAGGCAACGCCGTAGCGGCTAGGGCCACTTGTTTAAGCGGGTCGAGTCATCAACTTAGCCAAAGACTCCGAATCACCACCCCACTCACCTGATCATAGGATACCGTCCGTACGCCGACAACGGTACGGGGGTACTAAAAACGGAACACAGCCTGTGTCCATGTCGATAATGCGGGAGGCTTTTCGTGCAGGGACGCCGCAGTCCACGGGCCTGTTCCCGTTAGGCCCTCCGCTAGAACTCCGCCCGGCTCGCCTTTGCCGCAACCATCGGCTATCATCAATTTTTTGATCGACCTTTTGATCGACCACGGACTCTGGTGACGCTTTCGGAAAATCCGGAAAAGTACATCGCCGATTCCGGCGCGGAACACGTCCGCGTGCGTTTTGCCCCCTCCCCCACCGGATACCTGCATGTCGGCGGGGCTCGCACCGCGCTATTCAACTGGCTGTTTGCCCGCAATCGCCGTGGCGCCTTTATTCTTCGTGTCGAAGACACAGACGTTGAGCGTAATCGGCCGGAACTGGTGGAAGGCATTCTCAACGGATTGAATTGGCTGGGACTCGACTGGGATGAAGGGCCTTTTTTCCAATCGCAGCGCTTGGCCGGTTACGCCGCCGCCGCCGATAAGCTGCTCGCCGCGGGCGCCGCCTATCTCTGCTACTGCCCCCCGGAGAAATACGCCGGGGGCGACGCCGCGGACGATCCCGCCGCCAAGAGCGAAATAAGGCGCATCGTTCGCTGCGCTTGCCGCGAAGGCAAGCCCTCCACCGCCGATCAAAATCCAGCCGTGCGCTTTCGCGTCCCTCTGGGCACAGCGACCCGATTCGAAGACGCCGTCTTTGGTCCCCGCGAAGTGCAGAATGACGAAATCGAGGACTTCGTCCTCATGCGCTCTGCTCGAAGCCCCAGCGGCGGGCCTGCCCTGCCCACCTACCAGCTCGGCGCTGTTGTCGATGACGTCGACATGCGCATCACCCATATCATTCGGGGCGCCGATCACATTTCCAACACGCCCAAACAGATCTTGCTCTACCGCGCTCTCGGCGCCCAGCCTCCTGTCTTTGCGCACGTCCCGCTCATCCTGGGCGCCGACCGCACCCGCCTCTCCAAACGCCACGGCGCCACCAGCGTGAGCTCCTATCGCGACGAAGGCTTCCTGCCTGAAGCTTTCCGCAATTTCCTCGCGCTCCTCGGCTGGTCCAGCGGGGATGGCACTGAAATGTTCCGCACCGCCGAACTGATCGAGCGCTTCTCGCTTGCCGGCGTCAGCCGAACCAATGCGGTTTTCGATCGCGCCAAGCTCGAATGGTTCAACCAGCAATATTTGCAAAAGCTTCCCGTTGAAGAGCTCCTTCCCGCAATTCAGGCGGAGCTCGAAAAAGCCGGCCTGTGGCGCCCCGAATGGGCGGACTCCGAAAAGGAATGGTTCGCGCGGACGGTGGACCTGCTTCGCCCACGCACGCGTCTGGTCCCCGACTTCTCCCATTGGGCTCGCGCTTTTTTCACCGACGACTTCGACTACGATCCCGCCGCGCGCGAAAAATTCTGGAAAGACGAACGCCTGCCGGAGATGCTGGCGAGCTTGGCCGGCGACCTGGCCGCGCTCCCGGATTGGAATCACGACGCCTGCGACCACGCCTTGCGCCAGATCGCCGAAAAAGCCGGTGTGAAAGCCGGACTCCTGATCAACGCCACCCGCGTCGCGTTGGTGGGTCGGCCGGTGGCGCCGCCGCTCTTCGACACCATGGTGGTCATCGGGAAAGAGCGTGTGATCGCGCGTTTGCGTCGCGCATTGCCGGTCATCTCGGCGCGATCCGTGGCAGGTTAAGCGTGGTCAGTCGGCGGCCGGCGGATGTTTCGGCTGCCAATCGCGCCCGCCATCGGCGAACCGGCGGGCGATTGCTGACAGCCCCGCCTCATCGAAGCGTCTCCCAATGAATTGGAGGGCCACCGGAAGGCCTTCGCTGGTCAGTCCGCACGGGATGGATATCGCCGGCAGGCCCGTAAGGTTGGCAGGCCGATTTAAATCCACCAAGGCGCTGCGTATCGGCTTCTCCACACCGCCCACGCGAACTCGTTCGCTGCCTATGGGCGGTGCAGCTATGGCGGCGGTGGGAATTACGATCGCGTCTACGTGCTCAAGCGCCGCGTCCATCTCCTCGCGTGCCTGCCGCACCGCTTCTTGCGCCTTCAAATAATCTACTGCTGGCACTTTAGCGCCCTGCTCGAGCCTCCCGCGCACATCGGCGCCATACTCGCCGGCGCGCGCCGGAAAATATCCCGCCCCTTGATGCACCTGACTCGCCTCGACTGCGGCAATCAGATTGGCGGCCTCGACCCCTGCCTCTATCGCCGCCAGGGAAATCTCTTCCACAATCGCATCAGACTTGGCGAAATTCGCCAGCGCACCTTCCGTAATTTTGCGAACTTCCGAATCCATATCGACCCAAAAATGTTCCCTCGGACGGCCCAGCCGCACGCGTTTTCGGCTCCGCCTAATCCCAAAATGCTCCGGGCGGGAGATGCTGGTGCGGTCCAACGGATCGCGTCCCGCAATGCATTCAAGCACCAGCGCCGCGTCTTCTACGCTTCGCGTGATTGGGCCCACGTGATCGAAGCTCGGCGCCAGCGGAAACACGCCATGAACGCTCACCCGCCCAAACGTGGGTTTGAAGCCCACCACGCCGCACAAGGCCGACGGAATGCGAATCGATCCGCCCGTGTCGCTGCCGATCGCCGCGGCGCATAGCCCCGCGGCAACGGCCACGGCCGACCCTCCGCTCGAACCTCCAGCGATCCGCTCCGCGTTCCAGGGATTCCGCACCGGGCCGTAATGCGGATTCTCCGAAGTCACGCCGTAAGCGAATTCATGCAGGTTGGTCTTGCCAAGCAGGATCGCGCCTGCCTGGCGCAGCTTCCGAACCACCGTGGCATCTTCCCGAGGCACAAAGTCGCGCAGAATTGCCGAGCCCATCGTGGTGCGCAGATTCCGCGTCGAGATATTGTCTTTGAGCGCCACGGGGAGACCGTGGAGCGCGCCTCGGCGCTTCCCGCGAAGCAGTTCCCTTTCCGCCGATTGCGCTTCCGCAAGCGCGCTTTCGGAAGCCACGGTTATGAACGCATTCAGCTTTGGATTCAGGCGCTCGATGCGCGCGAGGTACAGCTTGGTCAACTCCACCGGAGAGATTTTCTTCTTCGCCAACAGCCCTGAAAGCGTTTCAATCGTCGCAAATTGGAGTTCGTGCATGAATTCCATCCTGAGTTCGCGGCGGCGAGTGTAGCTCAATCTGCGTGCCGTTCGTTCTTTCGCGTGAAGCTCCCCGGCGCACCCGCGCCGTGCCCGCCCGCGCCGTGTACGATTCGCAACATGCTCTCGCATCTTCGCTTTTTCTCCCGTGCTCCCTGCTATAAACTGCAACCGCCTCGGGCTCTGCCCGAGTACCGTCCGCAGCGCAAAACGTGACGGTGATACAAACCTGTATGCAGTGCGGCGCCGTGAATGGCGCCGAAGAAGTTGTCTGCTGCCTTTGCGACGCGCAGCTCGTCGAAGGTCACGAAGCTATTTCTGTCCCTCGGCCCGCTCGCGCCAGCACTGACGGCAATCTGGCGGTGGAGCTCGACTGGCGCAGCGAAGTCTCGCAGCGCCTCGAAGCTTACCGTGTGCGTCACGGGCTCCCTCATCCTCCCCCGGCGCAGCCTCAATTGCTTTTCGCGCCGATTACTATCGAAGCGCCTGAGCCGCCCCATGCGGCAATACAGGCCAAACCAGCACTCTCAACCGCGCCCGTATCAGCAGCCGCCGAAGTGCACACGTTCGAAGCTCCCCCTGCCCCCGTCACCAAGCGGCGCTTTCGCCCCAAGCGTGTCGAACGTCTGGAGATCAATGTCGAGCAACCTTCCTTCGACTTCCATGCCCCCGATGGTCATCACGACAAGCATGACGCCCGGGACGGCAGCCTGAAGGATGCCGTCTCCGGCTACGATTCCCCGGCTCATTCGGTGGCCCCGCTTCTCGAGCGCCGGCGCGCCGGCGCCCTCGATGTGGCGTTCCTCCTGGGCGCTTACGCCGCCTTCTTGACGCTCTTTTGCGGCCTCGGCGGCCGTTTCGCTTTCACCCGAGTAGATGCCCTGGTGCAGTTAGCCACTCTGGGACTGCTCTACGCGCAATACGTCGCTCTCTTCACGTACTTTGCGGGAGCCACCCCGGGTATGTCCTTGCGCGGACTTCGCGTAGTCAGCCTCGATGGACTCGAGCCGTCGCCTCGCCAGTTGCTCTGGCGCAGCTTCGGCTATCTCGTTTCCGCCGGAACCATGATGCTCGGTTTCATCTGGGCTCTTTGGGACGAGGATCAGCTCTCCTGGCATGATCGTATCTCCCAGACCTGCATCACTACCGACGCTGCCTACGCAGGCGAGCCTTGCGGCCAGTCCAGCGCAACCCAATGAGCCCCGCGCGAATCCCATCTTAAGAGTGCGCATAAAAAGGGATTGGCGCGCTGGCTTTTAACCTTTGAACCAGGTTGCGGCCGGCGTGGTACAATTATTCCCCCGGGTTCCGCCATCCGGCTGATTTCCCCGCTGCCGCGGCAACTCGGGTGGGAGCAAACCGAATGAGTCGCTATGCCAAAATCGCCGTTGTGTCCTTGTCAATCCTGATCTTTTCCTATATCGGATTAGGTTACCTGCTGGCGAAAACCGATGACGACAAGGCCTATCGCTCCCTGAACGTCTACGGCGAAGTCCTGCAACGCGTGCAGGAAGATTACGTCGATGAGCCCAATCTTTCGAACGTCACCGCCGGCGCTCTCCACGGCCTGCTCGAATCGCTCGATCCATTCTCCGGATATTTGAGCCCCCGCGAATACGCCGACTTCAAGGAGAAGCAAAAGAGCACGGTGCACGCCGAGATCGGCGCGACCCTGGCCAAGCGCTTTGGGTACGTTGTGGTTGTCTCCGTTTTGCCGGATAGCCCCGCTGAAAAGGCCGGCCTGCGTAGCGGTGACATTGTGGAAGAGATCGCGGACTTCACCACCCGCGAAATGTCCATAGGCCAGGCCAATTCACTGCTCGCCGGCGCTCCAGGATCGATGATCAAGGTCGGTTTAGTGCGTCGCGGCAAGACCGAGCCCCAGGCCGTAACCATAACCCGCGCGGTGATTCCGGCCCTGCACCTCACCGCCGACAAAATTGACGACGGCGTCGGCTATGTTCGCATCGACGCGTTGCAAACGGGGGCTGCTGCCGAATTGCGCGACAAGTTGCAGCAGTTCGATAAACAAGGCCTGCACAAGCTGGTGCTCGATTTGCGCGATTGCGCCCGGGGCCCGGCCTCGGAAGGGATTGCTGCCGCCCAGCTCCTGATTCCCTCCGGCACCATCGCCACCCTCAAGGGCCAGACCGTTTCGCGCCAGGAGTTCGACGCCGATCCCGACAAGGTGGTTTGGCATGGACCCGTCGAAGTCTTGATTTCGCCCAGCACTTCCGGCGCTGCGGAAATTCTTGCCGCGGCCATCGGCGACGACCATCGGGGCGACGTCGTCGGCATGCGCAGTTTTGGCGCTGCATCCGAGCAAAAGCTGATTCCGCTCGAGGACGGCTCGGCCATCATGCTTACCGTCGCTTACTACTACACGCCGGCGAACAAGTCCATTCTCGAAAATGGCGTCGCGCCAAGCGTGGAAGTGATTGGGAGTGTTCCGCCGGAAATCGGAGGCGACGATCTCGCTCCCGCCCCGCTCGGCGCCAATCAATTGCCGCCCAAGGATGACCCGGTCGTTCGCAAGGCTCTCGACCTGCTCAATAACGGCGCCCGCAAGGCCGCCTAGCAAAGCAGTTGCCCTACACCGTGTTTCTGGCTGAGCTGCCTCTAAGCTCTAGCCTTTAATCGAGCGTCTCGCTCACCAGCGCGGCCACGTGCCGCGCAATCGCCGGCGCCGAAGTTAATCCCGGAGACTCAATTCCCACCAGGTGAATCGCGCGCGGGTAACTGGGATCGCGCGTAATTACGAAGTCGGCCATGCCGTGGCCACTCGGTGACACGAGCTTCGGCCGCAGCCCGGAATAGGCCAGCCTCAGATCCTCGAGATGAAGCTCCGGCAGCAAACCGCGAGCATCCTCGAGAAACTCTTCGAGCGGCAGCCGGTCGCGCTCGTAGTCGGTCTTGTCCTCCACGTATCGGGCGGTCGGCCCAACCAGCACCGTGCCCCACAGCGTCTTGGTAAGGTGCACGCCCAGGCTTAGCCTGTCGTGAAGGGGCAGCGGATAGACCAGCGCGTTCACCAGATCGGCGCGGGCGCGAACCACCTCCGCATATTCGCCTCGCACGGGATAAATTCGGTAACTGTGATTTCCCAGGAGAGCCGCCACCTCATCCGCATAAAGCCCCGCCGAATTCACCACGCAACGCGCCTCCACGGTTTCCTGGGTCAGAGCTTCGCCGTCTCCCGGATCGCCTAATTCCAAGCCCACCACAATACTGTCCGCCTTCCCTTCCAGCTTGGTTACCCGGGCATTCGTCAAAATACTGGCCCCTTGATCGGTCGCCAGGCGGGCGAACGCCTTGACTAACTCTTCCGCCGAGACAATGGCCGTGGACGGCACCTCCAACGCGGCCGCAACCCGGATGTGCGGTTCCAGTTGCCGGATTCGTTCCGGCCCCACAATCTTCAAGCCCTCCACGCCGTTCCTGCGGCCATTCTCGGCCAGCTTCTCCAGTTCCGCGATTTCGGATTGGTCCTTGGCCACCACGATCTTCCCGCAGTTGCGGTGCGGAACGCCGTGCGCGGCGCAAAACTCCTTCGTCAACCGATTGCCTTCCACGCAAAAGCGCGCCTTCATAAATTCTGGGGGGTAGTAGATCCCCGAATGAACCACGCCGCTGTTGCGTGTGCTGGTAGCCATGCCCAGCCGCGGCGATTGCTCCAGCAGGAAAACATCCTGCACGTGGCGCGAAAGTTCGCGCGCGATGGCGCAACCGACCACGCCACCCCCGATAATGACCACATTGACTCGGTCCATATAAGCCCGAAAAGGTCCTCTCTTGAGACTAACTCTCGCGCCTCAGCCCGTTCCCAACGGCAGGAAGTATTGCGTCCCCTTCACCGGTTCCTCCAGCCGCCGGAGAAGCTGCTGCAGATCGGCGTTGCGATTCACGAAATCGATCTCCGAAGTGTTCACCACCAGCAGGTCGGAAGACGCATACCGAAAGAAGAAATGGTCGTAAGCGCGCGCCACCTCTTCCACGTACTCCCGCGCAATGTGCGACTCTCCCGGCGCGGCCTTCTTTTCGATACGCTCGCGAAGCACCTCCGGCGAAGCCTGCAAATAGATCACCAGTTCGGGACGAGGCAATTCGGCCGCCATCCGCTCGAAATACCGCTCGTAGAGTTTCAGCTCCTCGTTGTCCAGATTGAGATAGGCAAAAATCTTGTCTTTCTCGAACAGGAAGTCCGCAACCACTGTTCCAGCCGCGGCCAGAGCCTCCTGCACTCGCCGGTGCCGTTCCATCAGGAAATACATCTGGGCGCGAAAAGCCGAACCCATCCTTTCGCGGTAAAAATCCGCTAGAAAAGGATTGTCTTCGCAATCCATGATGCGCCGCGCGTGCATGCGGTCGGCCAGAAATCGCGCCAGCGTGGTTTTCCCCACGCGTAGCGGCCCTTCGATGGCTATATATCGAGGCGGCTCGAATGCCGGTGGCTTGGCGACGCGGTTTTCCGGTTTTCGAGGCATGGCGCGAAATTATAGCCGAAACTTTGCCCGCCGCTGCCCCCACAAAATCAATTGGTTCGATTTCATCTTGTCCTCGGTCGTAACCAGGCACCAGCTAGGTTTTTCCTTTGGCCAAGTCGCAGATATCCTCGCTGATAGCGGACTCGCATGGTCCCTCCTGCGGAGGCTGTTGCACCAGAGACGAGGCCCAGCGGCAGACGGCGAAGCGCGCGCGTGTGATGATCGTCGAGGTCAAGAGCGGCCAATCAGTCTTTGTATCGCATCCGCAAGCGGTGGCGACTCTCATCGAAAAAGCCGCCAAAGGCACGGTGCTTGCAGCAGCACGCTAACTCGTGGAACGTGCGCCGGACAATTCCCCACGTGGAAATTTCGGCGCGCTTAGCACCGCAACTCGTAGCGAGAGTAGCTGGGCACGAGCATATTGGGGATGCCAGGATCGGCCGGATAGGCCAACCCCGGAAAGGCGTTCGGATAGACCACTGATCACTCAAGTCCTTTGTAGTCAACAAGCGAATTGTCAAAAATCCATTTTGCCAGTGCCATTGGGAAATCTGAGCCGTGGAATTTCGTTCGAAGTCTTAGGAAGAGCTTAGGAAGATTGGCCTCTTCTCCAAGCATTCCAGTCGAACCTAACCCACCACGCCTCTCAGCGGAACGCCGAGACCGACGAAATGTGTTTGGATCGAGCCGAACTTACAACCCGGCGAGCGAGTCGAATTCCTCTCCAAGCTGCTGGCCCGCGATGAGGGCTGGCTGGCCGCCTATTTCGATGCGCTCCGGACCCTCATCCGGGCCCCGCCAGATTCTTGGTCTTTCGCCCCAATGCCGGCCTTTCCCTTCTCACAACCCGGCTTCAATTCGACTCCCAGGGCGAACCCCTCATTCCAGGCAACGTCCAAGTCTGGAAAGAGATCGTGCGTCGCCGGCCCAATTCCAAAATCGCCGCGGAATGGGCTCGTAAAGCGGGAGGCTGGAACAAGTCCCGAGCAGGTTGTGCTCCAAGCGTAATGTTGCATTCAGTTGGTGCGCACTCGCGTACCAAAGAGTACTTTCTAACTTTTCCACAACTCGTTGATTCTTCGACCTGCGGCAAAGCCGTTCTCCACTGTTCCAAACCACTTCTTTTGGTACATCTCGGAGTGGACTCCTTCGCTGCTCATCAGCGAGCGCGTCTCTGCCCAAGAACATATGAATTTGGGCGTGCTTGAAGTAAACCTCTCAATTTGCACAATCCTGAATAGATAGGGTCGCGACAGGCTATCCCGCAAGTCAGCACGAGCCCGAACAAATTACTTCCGAGTGGTCCGTCACTCGGGCTAGGGCATGGCTCTAACTAGGTTCTGGTACTCAGGAGTCCATTGCGTGGCGGCGATGCGATCGCGCAACTCCTCGGGTGTTGTGGGCTGCGCAACGCCTGCGTGCTGTGCTTCGATAGCTACCGCAAAAGCGATCTCTCTCGCGACTCTACGGAGATCCTTCAACGAAGGAAGTAAGGTAGCCGACGAATCACACAGCGCGGGCGAATTCTCTCCCAATGCGCGCCCACCCGCCATCATCATTCGATCAGTCACTCTCCGCGCTCTGGAGGCAATCAAACCGAGACCAACTGCCGGAAAAACGTAGACGTTATTGCACTGTGCGATTGGGATCTTCCGGCCCGCAAAGTCTACCGGCGCGAATGGAGAACCTGTAGCGACAATCGCACGGCCGTCGGTCCACCGCATCAAGTCTTCCGGAACAGCTTCGCACCGGTCCGTTGGATTCGACAGCGGGAAAATGATCGGCCGGTCAACCTTGCGCGCCATTTCTCGCACGATAGTTTCCGTAAAGGCACCGCCGAGGGTTGATAGACCGATCAAAATTGTCGCGTCGACATTGTGGATGACGGTATCGAGATCAATGACGCCGGACGAAGGCCGGCGCCATGCCGCGAAGCGCGCCACTGGCTGCGCGAAAACACGTTGTTCGGGAGCCAGGTCGTTTCGGTCCGCGTGCAGGATACCGCCCCGGTTGACAACCCAGAAGCGGCCCGTAGCCTCTTTGTCAGAAAGGCCGCTGTCCACAAGCGCCATGCGCAAGTAATCCGCCACGCCAATGGCCGCAGCACCCGCTCCGTAAAAGACAATCTGCTGGTCCTTCAAGCTTCTGCCGGATGTTTTGATCGCCCCTGTGAGCGCGCCGAAAACAACCGCCGCGGTTCCCTGGATGTCGTCATTGAAAGTCAGTAATTGATCGCAGTACCGATCGAGGAGGGGGCGGGCGTGGGGATTGGCGAAGTCCTCCCACTGCACACAGGTCTGAGGCAACTCTTTCTTCACGGCCTGGACGAAAAGATCTACAAATTCGTAGTAGGCATCCCCTGTGATACGCTCGTGCCGCCAACCTAGGTATTCTGGTGCTCTCAATCGGTCCTCGTTGTTCGTTCCCACGTCAAGCACGACCGGCAAGGTTCGGGCCGGGTGAATACCTCCAATCAGCGAATAAAGAGAAAGCTTGCCAATCGGTATCCCCATGCCTCCCACGCCTTGATCGCCAATTCCCAGGATTCGCTCGCCGTCTGTCACCACAATGACGTCGACATCCCGGTGAGGCCGGTTCCGCAAGAGGGTAGGAATCGAGTCGCGGAGTGGATAAGAGACGAAAAGGCCACGGGGACGGCGGTAAATCTTGCTGAATTGCTGGCAGCCTAGAGCGACCACCGGCGTGTAGATCACGGGCGTCATTTCTTCGATATGGTCGTTCAGTACTCTGTAAAACAGGATTTCGTTCGTATCCTGGAGCGCGCGCAGGTAGATGTGACGTTCGAGATCATCCGTTTTGCGGCGATAAGCTTCGTAAGCGCGTGACGCCTGCTCGTCCAGCGATTCAATCTGCGGTGGCAAAAGGCCATGAAGACCGAACGCCGTCCGCTCTTCATCGGTGAAAGCGGTGCCTTTGTTGAAGATAGGTGTGTCAAGAAGACGCATACCGCGAAGGCTTAGATCAAGCGTGGAAATGTTCATAGCTCCTCAGAAGAAGTAATCCAGTCCGCCAAGTGCTGTGCGGAACGTCTGTAGAATACAAGAGCCCTGTCTCCTTACCTCACGCTTTCGGCGGAGATTTTCGATCGCCGACAGGCGGGGCTGACGCTTTCCTGCGAACCGGTTGGCGGATCTATCCAATGTGAGTGGATACAGCGCAATTCGCTCTGACTACGTCGGTTCCGTGCCACGATGCCGGACCAACTCTACAAGACCGATGACGCGCCCCTGGATGGCTGTTTTGAGCACGAGCGGTTCAGTTATATTCGCATTTTCGCATATACTAAGAGTATGAGCGATGAACTGCGGCGGTTCAAGAGTGAGATTTTTCAGGGGCTCGCAAATCCTACCCGCGTTGCGATTGTCGAGCTCTTAGGTGAGGGCGAACTGCCCGCGGGAAAGTTGATTGAAAAGCTCGGCATCGAACAAGCCAATGCCTCGCAACATCTGGCAGTTCTCCGGGCCAAACAGATCGTTGTCAGCCGCAAAGTAGGCAATCAAGTCTATTATTCGATCCGCGATCATGCACTGATCGAAGTCCTCGATATCCTGCGCCGCTATTTTTACGCTCAGCTCAATAGCACTGTAACCATGCTGAAAGAAGCGGCCAGCGAGGACTCGAAATCACGTGTCAGGACGCGCCGATGAGCGACCGCAGTCACTCTTACCCGCCCCGCCTGGATAGATTGCGTTGCGCAGTTGAACAGGCTGCGCACCTACTGCCGATGCAGGGCCCGATTGGGGTTTTCGTTCATCACAACACGCTGCACGCCTTTGAACACCTGCCATTCGAAGAGGCGGTAATACAAGCGGCGCAACTATTCGGCGCCGAACCGTACATGAGCGAAGCGGCCTATCGGGCTGAGTTGGCCCGCGGACGGATCCAGCTCGTGGATGTAGATGCTGTCCTGGATCGGGAACCTGATTCCTTCATCTTCGCGCGCCTAAACCGGAGTTCGCTACGCAGAGCGATGATTACGCCCGGGGTAAGGGAGTTCGATGCTGCGACCATTGTTTGGCGCACCGAACAGGGCGATTTGGCCAAAGACTTTCGGCGCGCGGCGCTACGCGCACTGTTCGAGGCCTGCTTTGCCCGCACCGTGGCTCACGAGGAAGAACTGGCTCTTCCTCGGCCTGTGGACGACGTGATCCACCCGTGGTTGATCCGGCTCTGCTCTGTGTTCTTGGATCAAGGGACTGCCTACTGGCCCATGCCAAACCGCGAGAAGGGGTTTTATGAAAGCGTCCGCATGCTGTTTTTCAGGCACGGCGGAATGTTTCCCAGGTATCTGGTTGGGCTGGACGACGAATTTCAAAGACAAGAGCGCCTTTGCTTTTCAGCAACGGACGCAGTACTAGATTATCTGGAAAGCGAATCTCTGCCAGAAGCTGAATGGCCTGAAATTCTTCAAGCCGAACTTTTGGCGCTGCCTGGCTGGGCGGGCTTGATGCACAGGCTTGAGGAGGACGCGGCACTGGCGCCGCATAAAATCCTCCCCTGTTCGCTGATGGATTTTCTAGCTGTGCGGCTGACTATGTCCCGGGTGGCATCGCGTAGGGGCGCAGCAGAGGCAATTCCAGAGGAGAGCCCGCTCAAGACGCAGGAGAGACGGCGTCTGAGCCGGACCGCGCGTATCTATGACGCAGCCCGCGTGTTAAGACTTTCCGCCCATGAAGTAAACCGGCTCTCCGAGTCTGAGTGGGCGGCGTTTGTGAGCGAAGTCAGAGCGTTTAATGGGCTGGAGCGCCGACGAATCCTCCACCTTGCCTATGAGCGCGCGCACGAACGCGAAATCCTCCGAGGGCTGGCCAGTCACAGGAAATACCGCGGCTTGTTTGACCAATACAGAAGACCTCCTGCGCAAGTATTCTTCTGCATCGACGAGCGAGAGGAGTCCATGCGGCGAGCCCTCGAAGAGGCGGACCCGCGGGTGGAAACTTATAGCGCCGCCGGTTATTTCGGACTCGCCGTGGATTACAAGGGGATCGACGATCCGCATGGTGCGGCGTTCTGCCCCGTAGTGGTCAAACCCGAACACGCCGTCCTGGAACAGCCGAAACCCGAAGACAGCGCGCTACTTGAAAGCCGCCGCTGGCGCAGGCGCGTTCTGGGACTGCTCATGCGGAATTCGTTAGTCTCTTCAAAGACGTTGGTACGGGGCTGGCTTTCGACTTCAGCGCTCGGCTTGCTCTCGGCAGTTCCCCTAATCGGTCACCTCCTGGCGCCTCGACGTTACGCACTTCTGCGCGATTGGCTAAACAGGGAGTTTCTCCCGGAGCCGCGGACCGAACTCACTTTGATGCGAAACACAACACAGTCCCAAACTGCCGTGGCGGGTCTGTTGACGGGGTTCGCTCCGGAAGAAAAAACAGAGCGAGTAGCCAGCGTATTGCGACCGGCTGGCCTCGTGCGCGGTTTCGCCCGTCTAGTGGTAATCCTGGGCCACGGATCGACCAGCCTCAACAATCCGCACGAGTCGGCGCACGACTGTGGGGCCTGTGGGGGGCGCCGCGGCGGCCCTAATGCGCGACTTTTTGCCGCAATGGCCAACCGGCCGGAAGTTCGCGAGCGCTTGCGGGGGCAAGGCATCGACATTCCCGCAGACACGTGGTTCATCGGCGGCTATCACGATACGTGCAGTGACGACGTGGAACTCTTCGATCTCGATTCGGTCCCCCCCACGCATCAATCGGATTTGGAGTTGGTTCGCACCTGCTTGGATCAAGCGAGAGCACAAAACGCACTGGAGCGCACCCGGCGATTTGAATCGTGCGCCCCGGATGCGGATGCAGTCCGAGCGCTTCGCCACGTGGAGGAACGCAGTGAACATCTCGCCCAGCCGCGACCCGAGTATGGGCATTGCACGAATTCCATTTGCATTGTCGGGCGGCGCAGCCTGACCCGGGGACTATTTCTCGACCGGCGGGCCTTTCTGGTTTCTTATGATGCCTACCAAGATCCCGGCGATCATGACCTTTCTGCATTGCTGACGGCGGTAGTTCCTGTCTGCGCAGGGATCAGTCTGGAATACTACTTTTCGTTCGTTGACAACGACCGATATGGCTGCGGCACGAAACTTCCGCACAATGTCACAAGCTTGATGGGAGTAATGGACGGCCACGCAAGCGACCTACGCACCGGGCTGCCCTGGCAGATGGTTGAAATCCACGAGCCCGTCCGAATTCTTTTTGTAATCGAGACGACGCCCGATAGGCTGGGCAAGATAATCGACGCCAGCACTTCGTTGAAACAACTCGTCAAGAATCGCTGGATTCGACTTGCGACGATAGCCCCGGACTCGAGCCGCGTTCATGTGCTGAGGGATGGCGAATTTGAAGAGTTCCATGAGGCTTTAGAACGCCTTCCGGTCGCGCTCTCGTCCCATGAATGGTACTCCGGCAAGTTCCAACATCTTCCTATGGCCTGGATTCAAACGCCTGAAACAGGGATAGGGATCGCGTAAGATGAGTCTCTCCCAAGCCACGTTGGTGTTTGTGGTGCTCGCACCGGGCGTCGTCTTTGGCGTATTGGCGTCACTGTGGCTGCTTGGTTGGGCTCCCAGCGAGCGCATGCTATCGCGGATTACTGGCCTGACGTTTACCTCTTGTGCGCTCGGCGTGGCAGCGCTTGTTTGGAAAGTCGCCTCAGCCCCAAACAGTGCTTCAGTCGTTGCAGTCACCTTCGGCAACTGGTTTGCTGTGGGGGACTACCATTTCCCGCTGGTCTTAATGGCGGATCGGCTTTCATTGCCTTTTCTGGCGCTGGCAGCCGTGTTATCAGGACTGATCGGGCAGTTCTCTGCAACCTACCTCCATCGAGAGCCCGGATTCCTGCGATTTTTCCTTTTGCTGCACCTGTTCGCGTTCGGATCCTTACTCGCCTTCGCCGCAGGTTCATTCGACTTGCTGGCCGCGGGATGGGAAATAGTGGGGATCACTTCGGTCTTATTGATCGGGTTTTTCCAACTTCGACCGGCTCCCGTCGAAAACGGACTTCGCGTGTTCGGAGTATATCGCGCGTGCGACATTGGGTTGCTCGTGGGTATCTTCCTCATGCATCACTGGGCCGGAACAGCGTCATTTCACGACGACTTTCCCATGCTGACAGGAACCCGCGCGGTGATCGTCTGTCTCCTCCTGCTGCTTGCTGCGTCCGGGAAAGCCGCGCAGGTTCCATTCTCGGGATGGCTCCCGCGCGCTATGGAGGGTCCGACTCCGTCGAGCGCCATCTTTTACGGCGCGATCTCTATCCATGCCGGCGCATACCTTCTGCTCCGGGCGCAACCTTTGCTCGCGCGATCCGTGCTCGCTTCCGCTTTGGTGATCTTGATTGGCGCGGCTACAGCCATCCACGGCACGATCGTCGGCCGTGCCAGCTCCGATGCAAAAACTTCGCTCGCCTATGCCACTTTAACGCAAGTCGGCCTGGTGTTTATCGAGATCGGGCTCGGATGGAGATGGATCGCGGTAGCACATATCCTGGGAAACGCCACGGTGCGTACCATGCAGTACCTGCGCGCGCCGTCCATGCTTCACGACTATCACCAGATGCACTCCGCCATTGGAGGCGAGCTTTCGCCGACTGGTAAGCAAATCGAGGAGTTTCTGCCGGAGCGGGTCAAGTTATGGCTATATCGCTGGGCTTTCGACCGCGGTCATCTCGATACGATTCTGGACCGTTGGGTTATTGATCCGCTGCTGCACGTCTCCTCATATCTTGCGAAGGTTGATCGTACCGGAGTGCCTCAGGCGACGAACCAGTCCCGCAATATTGCGCCGATTTTGTTGCAGGGTGCGGCGAGACAGAGGAGCGACTAGTGCCCGTGCCTGCGTGGGTTCTCCGTGCTCCGTTTCTAACCGCCGCTTCCATTGCCGTTCCGTGGTTCGCTGCGGTCTTGGTAACGGGTTATCGGCGACATACGCGCATCGTCGGTTGTATAGCGGCGCTCGTATCGATCATTGCATGCGCAGCGCTTCTGGCGCAGGCCCCGAAGGGCGAGTCTCTGTATCAGGCGCTGATGCTGCTATTCTCGTGCCTGACTTTCGGCGCGACCTTGGTGCTTCCGCTCCGGGACTGCACGATCGGGACGATCAGTGGAATTCTTTTCCTACTCGGCTCCACGCTGCTCGCGTACTCGACCGGAAATTTGCTAGTTCTGCTCGCCGCGTGGATTTTGTCCATCATCCCCTTCTTGTGGTCTGGGTGGTTCCGTGCCCGCTCTAGGCGTCCTTTGGTTGGCCTTCTGCTCTCAAGTCTCGCCCTTGCGCTAGCCATCGGGCTAGTCTCGGCCAGCACAGGCATCATTTCGATCAATAACCTCAAGGGCAAAAGCCCCGGCGGGGCGGCAGCGTTCGGGCTTCTCGTAATTGCAGTGATCTTTCGCAAAGGAATTTGTCCCGCGCACGCCTGGGTAGCAGACGCGGCTGAGGGTGGTCCGGCGATCCCAACCGCTCTTCTCCTGAACGGTCATTTCGGAGCTTTGCTGGTTGCCAAGTTGATTGTGCCCTTGTTTCCGCAGACGGACCGTGTGTTCCCGATTCTTTCTTATCTTGCCATTGCCACGGCGCTTTATGTTGCGATCCGAGCGCTTGGGGAGAATTCACCCCGCCGCCTGCTCGCCTTTCTTGCTCTTAGCCAGTCCGCATGTATTTTGAGCGGGCTTGAGAGCCGGACTGCGGAAGGAATTACCGGAGCGCTGGTGCATTGGTTCGTGGTCACGGTTTCCACCGTGGGCCTTTTCGGAATCTTGCGACTGTTAGAGGTCCGTTTTGGTGAGAACCTGACGGCGAGCAAGCACCTAGGTTTGGCCGAACATGCCCCGCGGCTCGCCGTGTCGTTTGCGATCCTTGGGCTGGCATTGGTTGGATTGCCGGGCACATTGGGTTTTTGTTCTCAAGACTTGTTGATCCACGGAACACTCACCTCACATCCGCTCATCGGCTTGCTGCTGCCCATCGCCACAGCGATGAATGCCGTAAGCATCTTTCGTTTATTCACTCGCCTCTTCCTGGGTGAGCGTCGAACCGGGTTTACAGTGATGGCGGATGCATTACCGCGCGAGCGTTGGATCCTTGCTGCTGGTGTACTGTTCGTGGTCTTGGGAGGGTTGTTCCCGAATGCGATCGTGGTTCAGCGCTCGGCGCAGGTTAACATTGTCGAGCAGGCGCTCCACACATCTCCGAGCCTGAACCAACTAGGGAAGGTTGACAGGCAATCTGGAAAATATCAATCGTTGCCACGTCCTGTGACTGAACGTAAGCGCGATTTCAATGATCACGCTCGGAGTTGAGTATTGGGAGCAATGATCGTCGGAGCCAAGGATGATAAATGACGAGTTCAGAGGGCAGCTAACGTCCGGCAATGGCACGGGTCCCCGGGGCGTGCTTGGCCGCCACCCTGGAAATCAGCAAGAACGGAAGCAGAATTTGAAGTACGCGATCTTCTGCCTGGCGGTGGCGGTTCTTCTCTTTCTTGCCAACCAACTTGCAAAGCACTCACGAGCTAACGGGTACCGGTCCGGCGCCGTCTTGAACATCGGTGTAGATCTGTCCGTAGATCGCGGGTCAACGCCAATTCGTGCGAGCAACGATCTAACCGACAAGGCAACTTACGTCATTCGCTTCCGGCTCACGAACAGAGGAAACCAATCAGTTTTCTATCCTGTATACCCGGCACAAATCGCCCCATAGGCCATATTTTCTACCGAGTCGCTCAGGGATCAGAATGGATCGCGCTTTCGTGGCCTGGAAAACCCATATCTCCTCCTCCGGCTCTGCCGAGTGTCGAAGGCGACGTCGCTTGGGTTGAGATGCCTCCTGGCGGCTGGGTCGATGAGGTGTATGACGATCCTGAGTCGCCGGGTGGGGATCATGCCTATGAGCTTGACCTGAAAGTTGCAACCAATGACAAGGTGACTCGTTTTTTCTCGCAACCATACCGTGTAAATTCCAACTGATTTGCCGTCATGTGGACCTTAGTCGCCAAACATGAGGTCGCATAGTCCTGCTCGGACCATGGATTCTTGGTCATGAGCGGCGGTCGGTCCAATTCAAGACCGATCTGAGTGACAGATTTCTACGACGTGGTAAATAACAAGCTGTACGTATTGAATCCGCAGGAGCAACAGCCATGACCTGCCCAGAAACACATATTTATGAGCCGTTACGAACGTGGCATAGGAACCCCATGGTCGTGTACCAAAAGGTTCGAAACCAGACCTAAGAATTTGAAAACGGGGCGCTTCAGCCTTGTCTACTCGAGTGAACCAAACCATCCGTTTTGGTACAGTGTTGAGCCTGAACTTTTGGATACGCCCACCATTCTCTTTCGCAAGGCGCCAGATAGTTTCCGAGTAGCCGACTAACCGTCCGGTTTTTCAGTCCACGGCGCAAAGATGAACCGCCTGCAATTCTTGTGATCGACTTGGCTTGACCTCGCCCGCCAGCGACGGCTCTCTCCCTGCCGCGCCAATTGCAGGCCACAGGTCACCGGGCAAACTCGTGATCGCCGGCACACCAGCCCGTGGCGCTGGTTACAGCAGCCGTCCCGGATGTCGTGTAGATATTGGGTGTTCCTGGCATCTCCCGCAGGAACGAAGGCAAACAAGTGATGTGGCGCACTTCCGATCCAGGCGGCAGGATTTCAGCCCCGACGAACGGGGGGCGGCATTACCTCGCTGGGTCCGGCACTCTGGGCCTTTGCTCAGTTACTGTCTTCCGACCGTCACGCTGTACCTGCGACCGCCCAGCCTTCCTTTCGCCACCTTTCGCACCGGTTGATTCCTGCGCCGGCCCTGATAGCACTCATAGACGGGTGTCGCGATGAACAGGTTCAAGGATGTCGAGCATCTGCTGCGTGTCGCAGTGGTCTTCGCGGTCGCGATTTTCGCCTTTGTCCTCCTGCGGGCGGCCTTGGTACCCCGAAGCTTTGGCGAATATGGCCACTATCGCGGAAATGCCATCACGGAAATTGTCGCCCAGCCAGTTGTGTTTGCCGGACAGCAAGCCTGCGAGACCTGCCACTCTGATGTCGTCGCCATGAAGAACCAGGGTAAACACGCAGGCGTGACCTGCGAAGCCTGCCACGGTGCTCTGGCAAAACACGCCGAAGATCCCGGTACGGTCCTGCCGCCACAACTAGATACCGCCGCTCTCTGCGTCCGCTGCCACGAGGCGAACAGCGCCAAGCCCAAAGGCTTTCCCCAGATCGTCGCCGCGGAACATAGCGCAGGATTGCCATGCGAAACCTGCCATCAGCAGCCCCACAGCCCGCTGATTGGCACGGGAGCCAAGCCATGAACATCACCCGCCGGCAAATGCTCATCCTACTGCCCGCCGCTGCGGTCGCGTGGGAGGCCGTGCTTGCCGGAATGCCGGAAGCCTCGCCCAATTACACGATGACCGAGCACTGGTGGGGCATGTTGGTGGACATCTCCAAGTGCATCGGCTGCGGAAACTGCGTTCGCGCCTGCGCCACGGAAAACGATGTGCCGGAGGGCTATTTTCGCACCTGGGTCGAGCGCTACCACGTCTCCGATTACGATCTGGCTGATCCCGTGGTGGACTCGCCCAACGGCGGCAAGAATGGCTTTCCCCCGAATCCGGAAAGCGGAGGAAAGGATTTCTTCGTTCCGAAAATGTGCAATCACTGCGCGGATTCGCCGTGCACGCAGGTCTGCCCGGTTGGCGCAACCTTCATTAGCCCAGATGGCGTCGTGCTCATAGACAAGGAATATTGCATCGGCTGCCGGTACTGCATTCAGGCCTGTCCCTACGGCTGCCGATTCCTGAATCCCAAGACGCAAACGGCGGAGAAGTGCACGTTGTGCTATCACCGCATTACCAAGGGACTCACGACGGCCTGTTGCGAAGCCTGCCCCACAGGCGCCAGGCAGCTCGTCGACCTCAAGAACCCCAAGGATCCGATTCATGAGTTCTTGAAAACCCACGACGTGCAAGTGCTCAAGCCTTACCTGGCTACAGGGGCAAAACTTTTCTACAACGATCTGGACGGTTCGGTGCACTAGGGAGGCGCGAGAAGGCTATGCCGGTTCAAGGTTACATGTACCCTAACGAAGTCGAACTCGCCTGGGGCATCCTCATCGTTCTGTACCCGTTTATCACCGGTCTGGTTGCAGGCGCTTTCATCCTGGCATCGCTTGAGCGCGTCTTCCATGTGGAAACCGTCAAGCCGACCTATCGGCTGGCACTCCTGACGGCGCTCGCGTTCCTGCTGGTTGCGCCGCTTCCGCTGCAACTCCACCTCGGTCACCCCGAGCGTTCTCTCGAAATGTATCTGACGCCGCACCGCACTTCCGCTATGGCCATGTTCGGCTTCGTGTACCTGTGGTACCTGATGGCCGTACTGGTGCTGGAAATCTGGCTGGATTACCGGCGGGACATTGTTCTCCTCTCGCAGCGCAGCAAGGGCCTGAGGCGGCTCTTCTACCGTGTGCTCACGCTCGGCTCAGCGAACATTCGTGAAGGTGCGCTCCGCCTGGACGAGCGTGTGGGCTACGTGATCACCGTGGTCGGGATTCCCTCCGCGTTTTTGCTGCATGGCTATGTCGGATTCATCTTCGGCTCGATCAAGGCGAATCCGTGGTGGTCATCCCCGATGATGCCGGTCGTGTTTCTTTTCTCCGCCATGGTGTCGGGCATTGCCGCGGTTCTGCTGCTTTATATGTTCTCCGCGTGGTACCGCGGACAAACCATTGACATGGGTTGCGTGGACACCGTCGCCCGCTACTTGTTCTACACCTTCCTCATCGACTTCAGCCTGGAAATGCTCGACCTCGTTCACCGCGTCTATGAGGCGGATGAATCCTTTCGCAGTCTCGATTTCATGGTGCATACGCGCCTCTATCTCTCGCAGGTGGTCATCCAAATCTATATCGGCACCTTGGTCCCGATCGGCCTGCTTGTACTGACTCAGTTGTTCAAGCTTGGCGAAAGGGCCCGCAAGTGCATTTATGCAGTGGCGGGGAGCCTGGTCCTCATCGGGGTTTTCGCCATGCGCTGGAACGTAGTTATTGGCGGCCAGCTCTTTTCCAAGAGTTTTCTGGGGTATACGACCTACAAGATTGGTTTTGTGGCTAAGGAAGGGTTGTTGACTGCCATCGTCCTGACCCTCTTGCCCTTTGCCATTCTGTGGGTCCTGGTAAAACTGTTTCCGCCGTGGCCGGACCGGGAATCGCCTTCTCACGGCGGCGTTGCTCCGGTCCACGGCGACGATTAGGCTGCGGACCGCAACTGGAATGAGAGGAGGTGGCGCTCATGCCTCCCGAGGACGTTTCATACGACGTGGAAGAGCTTAATGCGCGGCTGAAGGAACTCGAGCGCCGCGTTTCTGCACTGGAACATCCCGGGCAAATGCGCCCTGCTCATCAGGAGGCGCACCCGGCTCCGGCTATCGCCAATTTCGTTCCAGTCGAGGCAGCGCCTTCTCAGCCGAAGCCGAGCGTGTTTCCAGTTTTCGGCAAGGCGGTACTCGGAATTGCCGGTGCCTATCTTCTCCGCGCTGCCGCGGAGTCTGGGATCTTTCCTCGATGGATTGCAGTGACACTCGCGCTGACTTATGGCGCCGCTTGGCTGGTATGGGCGGCGTGGCGGCAAGCCCAAGCCCGGCTCGCGAGCTATTCGTACGCCATAACATCGGCGCTGATTCTCTCTCCCCTGCTCTGGGAAGTCACCGTGCGTTTTCGAATGATCGAGCCGGGCGTGGCCGCAGCGGTCTTGGCCGCATTCGCCCTTCTGGCAGTGATCCTCGCTTGGCGCCGGAGTCTTTCCCTAGTCATTTGGGTAGGAATGCTCACCGCAGTAGTCACCGCCTTAATCCTCATGGAGGCCACGCGCGCTCCTGTGCCCTTCGCTTTGGCGCTCCTCGTGATGGCGTTGCTGAGCGAATTTGCGGCCGGCTCCGGCCGCTGGCTCGCCCTGCGTCCAGTCGTTGCTGCGGCTGTTGACTTCGCAACCTTAACCTTGATCATCATCCTTGGGAATTCTGCGGCGATTCCCCCGGAGTATCAACCTGTGGCTGCCGGTGTCTTGATTGCTTTCGTTGCTGCTCTCTTCGCCATTTATGCCGTCAGCCTAGTGGTCCGTTCCCTGATTTTTCGGCTGAAGATCAACGGCTTTGAGGCGGCGCAACTCGCTGCCACAATTCTGCTGGCGGGTTGGGCCATGGTCCGAATCGAACACCAGGCCGGCGTGCTCGCGCTGGGAATTTCCTGCCTCATTGCCGGAGCCGCGTGTTATTCCGCCTCGTTCGGACTGCTCGCACGATACCGCGAGCGCCCCAACTTCCGCTTCTACGCGGCCTGGGGAGTTGCCTTCGTGATAGCGGGCAGTTTCCTTGCCCTTCCATCCCTGCCGAGGGTGATTTGGCTGTGCTTGGCGGCGGTGATCGCAACGGGGCTTGGTGTCCGCATGCGCAGTCCCGAGATCGATTTGCACGGAGTGGTCTACCTCTGCGGGGCGCTCTCCGCGTCGGGTCTACTCGAGTACGCCGGTCGTGCCCTGGCCGGATCGTATCCTGCTGCGCCCGGAGCGCTGCCGATCCTAGCTGTCGTGGCAGCCTTACTCTGCACCACTTTGATCTCCCGCTATCCCGGCGAGCACCAAGGCGAGCGGATTCTGCGGCTGCTACCTGCGATTTTGGCGGTCTGTGCGACGGCCGCTTTCGCCGTTGCGGCGCTGGTCTGGCTCGTTGCGCGAGGAAGCGCGCCGTCACTGCCACAATTGGCCGTCATTCGTACCGTTGTGACGTGCGCGGCGGCTCTTCTACTTGCCTTCGTTGGCGCCCGGTGGAAGCGGCTTGAGCTCGTGTGGATGGCCTACGCGGCTGCCGTTCTGGGAAGCCTGAAGCTTGTTTTCGAGGATCTGCGCTTTGGCAGCACTCAGTCGCTAGCCGCATCCCTTCTCGTTTACGGCGCGGTCCTCATTCTGATTCCCCACTTGGTGCGTGCGGGAAGGCGGTGGGCCTGAGGATACTTTGCTTCCCGTTTCTTCCGGGAATCGCTCCTGAATCACGGGCTGCTCGGAAACAATCTGACACGCTTTTTTTGAGGAACAGCGTCTCGGGCCCGTATCAAAGCATATGGTTTGATACGCACGATGTTCGCGACAATCGATGTCGTTTTTTCTGCAACATAGCTGAAGCCGACCACAGCCTTTTGGTAGCCCTTCTTGAAATTCGAGAAGAACACTGGCACTTCAGTACGCCAAGTGCGCCAGAATCATCTCATTCTGGCGGCTAAAACCAACTTAATCGCGATTCCTGTTTTCAGTGTTTTACAGTTAATGCGCCAGTAGGGTTTTTGGCGGCTCAATGGTCAGACGACACCGCCGCCTAAGCAGAAACTGGGCGATGTGCCCGGAGGAAGGAATGGATCTGGCGCACCGCCAGGGGAATCCGCTCCTTGGGCTCCTTCCACGGGAAACATGCTCACTTCGGCCTTGGGCGCGAGCATCGCGGCCTCCATGGCGACGGCGTACGGATGCGCCGGGACATCATCCGGCAGGATCAGGACGGGCGTCTGGCAATTGCGCACGAAATCGCGCGTCACGGTGAAGACGAAGTCGGGATTGGTGCGGTACATCTTGGTCAGGAATTTGTCGACCGTCTCCATCGTGATTTCGGGCCGGCGCTTGATCAGCTCCGGACCCCAGCCTTCATATTGTCGTCGTAGAATTGAGGTCGCGCATCTCCGGCCGCGAACCCACTGGGCTGCGCCAGCACGGCCGCGACAATACGATCGGGCGCCCGCTTCAACAGGTTCCAGATGAAGGGGCCGCCGATGCAGAAGCCCATCACCATGAACTTGTCGATGCCCAGATGATCCATCACGCCGAGCTGGTCATCGGCGTAGTGAATCCCACGGCCGGTCGATCTCCAGCGGGCCGGTGGACTGGCCGTTATTGGCGTTGCGCAGATCCGCAGCGATGCAGCGGTACTCTCCCTTGAACTCCTCGATCGCGTTGAAGGGCGAGTTGCCGCTGAAGCCGGCGATGGTCGAGTTCAATCCCCCGCCGGGAATGAGCAACAACGGGAAGCCGGAGCCGGCCTCCTCATAGTGGATGCGAACGGGGCCTTTTTCGTAGAAGGACATGGCACCTACTCCTTTCCCAGTCTGCTGGCCAAACACGCGCCGCACGGCGGCCATCGCCGTCGCCGCGGCACCCGTTGCGAGTATCTTGCGTCTGATCAAATCCATAGCCGTCGTCCTCCTTGATCATTTCAAAGTCCGGCGAAGCAATCGTCTCATTTGCCGCAACCGTGCTTGGCCTGTTCGAACAGATCGAACAGGCGGCCTGCATTCGGGCCCGCGAGAGTGTCCAACCGGTGGGGCTGTCCCTTTTCGACGGTATAGTTCGCGGTCATCCCTTTCGCGCGAAACTCCGCCGTCTGCTTCTGCATCAGAGGCTGCCACCCCATAGGGTCCAGTTCCCCGACAAACATGTTGATGCACATTTTGGAGATGGCCTGGATGTGGGCGGGAGTCTCTTCCCACAGATACCCTGGGAACGCGGTGATCGAGAGGAAATAGTCAGGATTCAGCGAGGCCACGTAAAATGCGGCAATGCCGCCATTCGACGGCCCCGCGATATGGAACTTATTGTCCTGGATTTTGTAGTCGGCCAGAATCTGTTTGAGAAACTCGGGGAAGATACGCTCCCCACCTTCGAAGAATAACTGGCCATTCGGCGCTGCGGGGACCACGATGATGTAGCCGCGCTTCTCCGCCTCATCGCGGAAATTCCTAGCGATGACGCTGTCCACAACGTTCATGGTCTGCGGTCCGCCGCCAAACGCGAGGACGCCGGGGTAGGCCTTGCTAGCGTCGTAGTTGTTCGGGAGCACGACCTTGTAGTGAACGGTGGTCCCCCCGATATTCTTGGTCTTGTCGAGGACTTCGGCCTTCACCGGAAGGATGGTTACGATCACAAGGACTGCGATGACGAGCAAGATTGCCTGAAGGTGTTGTCTCATCCCGTTCCTCACTTGTGGGTCGGTCTTTGCGGAAATTATGCCACGATGGATGGCAGCCTTATAGAGAAGGCTTGACTGGATACCGGCCCATGGGTGAAAAGCCACCTTCCGAGAAGGTGACTTATCAGGCAGTGGAGCCTTTCACTTTGGCTGGGGTCCCAGACGAAATACTTCGAGGACACCGTTTCTGAACAAAGCCAACTCCGAACCGTCATGAGACAAAGCGAAGCTGATGCTGCGATCCCAGCTGGGATACTTTCCATTTAACGCGAAGCTGGAGATTGCTTCAGTGCTGTTTGTGTCGTAGATCACGAGTCGCCAGGGGACAGGTCCTTTGGCAGGATCTCCCGTCCACCACGGATCTCGCTTGATTTCATCTACTACAACTGCAAATCGTTGCCCGTCAAACGCGGAGTTAAACGAGATTTCCCCGGAATCAGCGTAAAACGAAGGTGAGGAGAACTTGGGAAACAGTAGTTCCACAGGGATATTGGACGTGAAAACATGCGAAGAGAATACCTTACCTTCCACATCTACCATCGTAAGCTTGCTGCACGAGCGTATAAGGAGCACAGTCTCAGTTAGGAAGCGCGCAAACTGGTCTCTATTGTCACAGTCTGGGTCATCGTAAAAATCTCTCCACTCAGAGTCATCCGACCGCAGATAAAGAGATCCTTTCGGAGAGCCTTTGAGGCCCCGCCACATTGCTAGATAGTGCTCTGAGGCGGCCGCAACGGGCTGTTCAAGGGGCCGCGATCGGACTGTCCGGAGAGTTTCGATGTCGAGCATCGACAGTGTGTAGGATTTATCGTGCTCGTTTTGCAGAAAAATATAACGCCCATCAGTTGAAACCCAATACAAATGGGGCAGGTATCGCCCAGCCCCTATCTCAAGCGAGCCGGTAGTTTCTAGGGCAGGAGAATACAAAACCAACTGCTCATTATCCTCCATCAGGAAGTTCCCTGCAGGCGTAGGTCTGATCCTCGGAGCAGCGTTAAGTGGGAGGCCGCCCCGGATTGGCCATTGCTTCGTTGCAACGAGTTTTCCTGTCGCGGATTCAAAGCAGATGAAATGAACCGCCCCAGTTCCAGGGACATACCCGCCACCATTCTTCAGCTGGTAAGTCGTGAAAACGATAGCGCCTTGCCCTTTAGAATTTAATGCCACGCCATGAACGTCAATTCTGGAGACCAGGCGTTCGTGGTTGGCAAACCAGTAGAGACCTAGGCCCTCACGCGCAAACCCCTGAGCTTGAAGATCCATGCTCCAGACAGGTTTTGCTCCAGACGGTTCCGGTAAATCATGATGATTAGAGCTAGCTCCAACGCGGACGTGGGTCCCAAAGAGCACCAAACCGACTAGCACGGTCATGCTCATAAGAGCGGCCAAATTCCTTCTAAAAGGAGGTTCGAACATGCCCCCTTATGATACAACTCCCGAGAAACGGGATTCTCGTCCAGTGGGATTTCAGGCCACATGACGATTAACAAGGGTTCTCGGAACTTACGTGCAGTGCCGAATCGCCGGAACGCTGTTAGTGCCCAATAAGTTCTAAAATCGGCTCCTGGGCGGCAGCCCACCTACCCATTTGCATCCACTCGCTTCGAGCGGTACCCTTTCCGCAATTTACAGTCAGCACAGACCAGGAGACGGCACGTGCTTAGCATGTCAGACTCGCAACTTTGTTCCGTCGATGTTTATTGCGACGCTTGTAACGCCTCTTTAGCTTCGACCCGGAAGACCACATTGCGGCTCTGCTTGTTACTTTCGGTCATTGTGTTGGGGACAGGTGGATGCGCCAACCAGGGCGATGCTGTTGGCGGCGCGTCTTCACCTTCTGGCGGCACATCTTCACCCTCCCAGATGTTCGCTTTTGTGGCGAATAGCGGCACCAACAATGTTTCAGCGTTCAGCATCGATCCCAACACCGGAGCACTGACATCTATTGGTTCCCCGGCGACCGCTGGCATGTTTCCTATTTCCTTAGCGGTGGATCCTACGGGGAGATTCGTCTACGTGGTGAATAAAAACTCCAACGATGTTTACGCTTTCACTATCAACTCCACTACTGGGGCGCTGACTGCAGCAGGGACACCAGTCGCCGCCGGCACCTTCCCTGTATCTGTGACGGTGGACCCTACGGGGAAATTCGTTTATGTCGCTAATGCTAAGTCCAACAGCGTTTCCTCGTTCACCATCGATCCCAGCAGCGGGGCTTTGACGACACTGGGTTCGCCCGTCAATACCGGCCCTTTCCCTGTTTCGTTGGTAGTCGAACCTACAGGAAGGTTCGTCTATGTGGCGAACGGGGGTTCTAACGGTTCTAACAGCGTTTCCGTCTTCGCCATCACTGCCAACACGGGGGCGCTGACTGCAGCAGGATCACCCGTCGCCGTCGGCAGCCCCCCTATTTCGGTAGCGGTAGATCCAATTGGGCAGTTTCTTTTTCTGCTGGCAGGAAATGACCTCATGGCATACACCATCGACGCCAGCTCCGGAGGATTGGCGCTGGTGGGCTCGCCCATGGCCACTGGCACCTTCGATTCAGTGACGGTGGATCCGACGGGCAGGTTCGTCTACGTTGTGGATGGTGTCCGGGCCGCCATTTCCGCGTTCGCCATCAATGGGAGCACTGGAGCGCTGACGGCGATAGGTTCGCCCCTGCCCGCTGGCTTGAGCGCTAGTTGTGTGACGGTCGACCCGAGCGGGAAATTCGCCTTCGTGGTGGATCCCATGCTGGACGATCTTTTCACATTCGCCATCGATCCGAGCACTGGGGCACTGACGCAGGTGGGCTCTCCCCTCACGATATTCAGTGGCCCCATTTCTGTGGTCACAACGAGCGAAGTCCAGTAGTTCGTCTGAGACAATTCAACACAATCTACGCACCACTCGAATGCAGGCTGCGAGTCGTCTGAAAGTAAAGTTCCAGAAGAGCTATGGACTAAAGCACCCGCGCGTCCAAGGGAGCCAACTCCTGAGAAACGGCCTTCTCGGAATATGGCTTTTTGCGGCTGGGCCGGGTTCCGACAACTTATCGGGAGTTGGCTCACGAGTGGTGTAAAGTGAAGGAACAATGAAGTGATATTTTTTAACCTTGGAGAGTTGGATAAGTCGTGAGAGTGGAGAGGGCCGGGGCTGACAATGGATCAGGGAGGATTGATGCCACTCAAGCAGATTTCGGCAATCATTCGCGCAGACATGCTGGAAACGGTGGAGAGCCGCCTCAGGCATTTCGGTGTTGCGGGCATCACGGTCACTAGTACGAAGGGCTTCGGCGAATACGCTGACGTCCTTGTGGCGCATGGTGGGACGTTCGCTTCCGCTCGGATCGACATTTTGATCGATGAGGAGCACACGCAGCAGGTTGTTGATGTCATCATGGACGCTGCCTGTACTGGCACCCCGGGTGATGGCATCGTCGCGGTTCTACCTGTCGATAAGCTCTATCGGATTCGAGATCGAAAAGAATTGATCTCGATGGGCCTTTTGAGAACGTAGCCGGGCAATCTGATTTTTCTCAACGTCGCGCATTGTAACGCCAAGTCTTGATAAACGGTGCCAGCTCAACCGGTCGATGCAACACCACCTGGTATAAATCTTTTCCTAAAAGGTGGTGTTCGCGATGCAGAGACGATGGAAGCTTTCTGCCACCCAGCGGGCCGATATGTGGGGCCGTTGGAAGGCTGGACAGTCGTTAAATGCGATTGGTCGAGTACTCGGCAAGGACCAACACGTCATTCATTTCCTGTTGGCGCGTCACGGGGGGATCGCTCCGCCGGTCCGTCGCCGTTCACGGCGTGCGCTGACATTGGCCGAACGCGAAGACATCTCCCGCGGCATCGCCAGCGGCTGCTCGCTGCGGGTCATCGCCCAACATCTGAGTCGCACGGCATCTACGATCAGCCGAGAACTGGCCCGCCATGGCGGGCGCGCGCAGTATCGAGCCAACCAAGCCGACCAGCAGGCCTGGGAATCGGCTTTGCGGCCCAAGGCTTGCCGCCTGGCCCTCCACGAGAAGCTCCGCACTCTCGTTGCCAGTAAACTGATGCAGGACTGGTCGCCGGAGCAAATTTCCGGATGGCTGAAACAGTCCTATCCGGACGACGAGAGCCTGCGCGTGTCTCACGAAACGATTTATCTCAGCCTGTTCATTCAAGCGCGCGGAGCGCTGAAAAAGGAGCTGATTCAGCACCTTCGCTCCAAGCGGCGGATCCGCCGCTCGCGGCACTCCAGCGTTCACGGACATTCGCAAGGCAAGATCGTCGATGCGATTTCTATCCGCGAACGGCCAGCGGAAGTGGAAGATCGTGCCATTCCCGGTCATTGGGAGGGAGACCTATTGCGTGGGGCAGGCAACACCCACGTGGTTACGTTGGTAGAGCGCAAATCGCGCTTTTGCGTGCTGGTGAAAGTGCCCGGCAAAGACACGGCTACGGTAGTGGCCGCCCTGATCCAGCACGTGGGCCAACTCCCGGCGGAGTTGCGTCGCTCGCTGACCTGGGACCGTGGACTGGAGATGGCCCAACACAAAACCTTCACGATGGCGACGGATATGCAGGTTTACTTCTGCGATCCGCAGAGTCCCTGGCAGCGGGGCTCAAACGAAAACACAAACGGCCTACTGCGGCAATACCTGCCAAAGAACGCCGACCTGTCCAGGTTCTCGCAATCAGAGCTGGACGAGATCGCTCTGCGACTCAATACCCGGCCACGACAAACCTTGGGATTTCGAACTCCAGCGGATAAACTGCAGGCCAGTGTTGCGTCGACCCCTTGAGACCATCGGCCTTATCGCCAATTGGCGGGTACGTACCGAGTATGTCGGCGATTTAGCGCCAACCGAGGGCTGGAGCGACGGTAGTCAGAATTGCCTCCATGACACGGGCGTTGTAGGCAATACCTAGTTGATTCGGAATGGTTAGCAACAGCGTGTCAGCTTCCTCGATCGCCTCGTCTTTCCTAAGCTGCTCGATGAGAATATCCGGCTCGGCGGCATAGCCGCGGCCGAAGATCGCCCGTGTATTTTCGTCAAGGAACCCGATTTGGTCCTCTTCCTGAGAGCCGCGTCCGAAATAGCGACGATCCTGATCATTCAGCAACGCAAAAATACTGCGGCTAACGGAAACGCGCGGAGTACGCGCGTGACCAGCATCCTTCCAGGCTTTGCGAAAGGCGCGAATCTGTGCGGCCTGCTGGATGCCGAGCGGCTCGCCGGTCTCGTCGAATTTAAGGGTTGACGTCTGCAGGTTCATTCCCAGCTTCGCGGCCCATGCTGCTGTCGCGTTGGAAGCAGACCCCCACCAGATTCGATCACGCAATCCCGCAGAGTATGGCTCGAGACGCAGAAGTCCCGGGGGATTGGCAAACATTGGACGCGGGTTCGGCTGAGCGAAGCCCTTTCCGCGCAGCAACTCAAGAAATTCTTCGGCGTGTCTTCGGCCCATACCCGCATCGTCCTCGCCTTCAATCGGGCGGTAGCCAAAATAGCGCCAACCATCGATGACTTGCTCGGGGGAACCGCGGCTGATTCCCAACTGTAGCCGGCCGCCAGAGATCAGATCCGCAGCCCCAGCGTCCTCCACCATGTAACGAGGATTCTCATACCTCATATCGATAACTGCGGTGCCAATCTCAATCTTTCGGGTCCTGGCACCCACCGCCGCGAGCAGCGGAAAAGGTGATGCCAGTTGCTGCGCGAAGTGATGAACACGAAAGTAGGCTCCGTCCATTCCCAGCCGCTCGGCCTCGACGGCGAGGTCAATGGACTGCAGGAGCGCGTCGGCCCCCGATTGCGTTCGTGACTGCGGTGAAGGTGCCCAAAAACCGAATGAGAGGAAGCCAAGCTTCTTCATGGAATATTAGTTTCCCATATCGTTCGATGTGGCTGTGCGCAGTTTCTATTCATCGCGCTCGTCGGCCTAGCTCCTGATAAACGGTGCCGCAACGGGTTCCTGTCCCGAGTCACGGGCCTCCTCGGAAGCGATTCGCCTATTCGTACGCGAAACGGATAGGTCCCTGACAAACAGGTGTTATCGGCAACTGGTTTTGGGGCAGGTTCCGACCTTCCGATAACGCACTATCAGGCTACGACGCGGAGCAAAACCGCTTTAGTTTTGCGAGTTCAGAACGGTGGCGTGATGGCTCGCCGATTGCGAACGGCTATCACAACAGGTGATTAGGCGAGAAGCGTTGCCGCCGAGAATCTTGACTCGATCTGCTTTGGAGATGGAGAGGCTGCGGGCGAGGTTGAGGATCAACGGATACCGCGAAGCAAGAATCACAGTGTCGAGGATCTTGCCAGGCGGTTGGAAAAGCTACTTGGCGTCGGGCTTGAGCAGGTCGATGGTCTTCGCGTCCGGCGACGGCGCTAGGGACCGCACCCACGTGTAAATGTCCAGGAACTCCTGCGCAGTGATATTGGCCCCGGAAGGCGGCATCAGGCCCTTGGGTTGGCGAACGTAGGCGATGAAAGAGTCGAGCGTATTGGGATAGCCGACCAGGCGCAGGCCAACCCCGCCCTCCGCCTCATAGCCGTGGCAGGTGTAGCAAGTGTGCGCGATGAAGGCCTTTCTTCCGTTTTGGGCATTACCGCTGGGCGGCGTGGCAGCTCGCACCGTATTCGGAGTCGTCTGCCGCGGCCGCGCCGGCGCCGGGCTTGGCGTGAGGGCCAAGCCCAGCAAAGCCGCTGCGAAAAGAGAACCGCTACGAGAGTATTTCATCGTTGTCCCCTTTTTATGTTCTTATGTCGGCTGCGTGACGGTATCGAGCAATGCCGGCTGGCCCTTCTCGACCACGGCGAGCGCGCGCTTGATGGCCGGGCCCACCTCACTGGGATTTTCGATCGGCCCTTCGGCGTACCATCCCATGGACTGCGCGAGCTTGGCGAAATCAATCGGCGGGTTGTCGATCTTCGTAGGGATTGCCGCCGCGCTGATGTCGCGGTGTTCCCTGCCGGCACATCTTTGGATCTCCATAAACTCGGTATTGTACGAACGGTTGTTGTGCATAATCGTCAGCATGGGAACCTGGTAGTGCGCGGCGGTCCATAGGACCTGGGGACAGAACATCAGATCGCCGTCGTTCTGCAGGTTGATGGAGATCCGGCCATATTTCTTATTGGCCAGCGCCGCGCCTACCGCGGCCGGAGAGTTATAGCCGATGCCCACCGATCCGGACTGACCGATGTGGTGGTAAAACTTCTCGAAGCTCCACAGCCGCTGCGCCCATCCGGCCATGCCGTCGCTGCGGGAGATCAACGACCAGTCTTTGTCCTTGATTTGCGCCCACAGCTCAGCGGCGACGCGCGCGGTGCTAATGGGAGACTCATTCCAACCGAAGGCCGCCTGCGTGCGTGCCTGCGCGTCAGCTCTGGCGTGCGCCGCAGCCAGCTTGGCGCCGCGAGCCTGGATCGCCGCTTTGCGGTTCGAGGTCATCTGGCGTTTGACTTGCTCGATCAGTGCAGGAAGGGTTTCCTCCGCGTCCGCGCCGATCGAGAGATCTACTGCCTGGTAGCGCCCGAAATCCTGGTAATTGCTGCGGCTGAACAGGTCGAGAGAGCTGATGGTGATCAGTTTCGCTCCCGGCTGCAACCGGGAAGGGCTCGATGCGGGCGCGCCGAAATCGTCGTTTTCCGGCGCGTGCACGGCGCTCCAGAGCAGCGGATTCTCCAGCGACAAAATGACATCCGCTTGGGAGACGACCCCAGCCGTTTGCCGCAAGGGATGGCGAGACGGAAAATTCATCCGCTGGATCGTGTCCACCACGCCGGCCTGCAGCAATTCCGCTAGTTCAACCATGTACTTCAATCCCGCTTCAGTGCGAGCGGCGCGCTCGGCGATGATCACCGGGAACTCCGCGTTCACCAGCATCCGTGCGGCTTCGACAACGGACTCCTCATCGCCCTGCGGCGCCTTCGTGGGGGAGTATTTCGGGATGACCAGCTTCGAGCCTTCGGGAATCGGGCCTTCCTGCATGTATTTGTCGGCGGCGATGACCACCGGGCCGTAAGGCGGCGTCATCGCGATCTTGTAACCGCGCATGGCGGCTTCGGCAAACCCATTTAGTGAAACCGGCGCGTCGTCCCATTTCGTCATGCTGCGGACCAAAGCGCCCACATCCTGCGCGCTGTGCATCATGTCCACACGGTTGCTGCGGTCGGCCATGTCGATGTCGTTGCCCACAAACATGACGACGGGGACGCGATCGCACCAGGCGCTGTAAATGGCCATGACTGCGTGCTGGATGCCAACGGTGCCGTACATGAAAACGCCCATCGGCTTGCCTTCGATCTTGAAATATCCGTGAGCCATGGCTACGGCGACTTCCTCGTGCAGCGCGGTGATCAACTGCGGATTTTTGTTCCCGCCATAGTTGACCGCCGATTCCATCAGGCCGCGGAAATTCGCGCCGGGATTGACGCTCACGTACTCGAAGTCCAGCTGCTTGATGACGTCGATCATGAAATCGGAACCCGGCCGAACAGCGGGCAACGACGCGGGGCCGGCGGCCGACGCATCCGCGGCGGGTTTCGCGGCAATCTGCGTTTGCGCAGTTGTGCTGCCCGCCATCAATGCGCCGACTCCGCCTGCAGCAACTTTCAGGAAATCACGCCGGTCAAATGGACTCTTTACTCGCTCGTTCATGTTTACCTGACACCTCCACTTGCGCTTGTGGGCTACTGTGCTGAAGTGACTCCAAATCGCCTGTCTCGCGATTTATCTTAAATCAATTAGACTCGGGAGATACATGAGAACGTGTTCCCCATCCCGGCCAGCTCCGAGTCAGCAAACGATCGCGCTCGCCTGTGGCCCGGAGCCTCGGTTCGTTGCCGGTGATGGCCGATTCTGCAGAAGCTCTGGTTCGCAGTGAACGCGAAGCAGAGCTTCTAATGGCAAAAATCTTTTGCTGGCATGACGCCGTGGCCGGGCGTTACGATACGACCACTATGAAAAAACCTGCCTCGGTCCCCAGCAAAAACACATCGGAAAGCGTCGCCACCGCCCGCCGCGAGTTCTTGAAGTTTCTGGCCGCCAGCCCTTACGTCGCTGCTCTCGGCGGAGTTACCGCCTTCATCGAACAGACCGGCCTCGCGCATGGCCAAACCACGCCCGGCCTCGTCGGGCCGCTCGCGCCCGGCGTCCCGCCGGAAGTGCTCAACCGGGCGCTTATCCACAACCCCAAGGAGGCGCTGGACGTTTTCGACTTCGAGGAAGTCGCCCGCCGCAACGTCAATCCCGGCCACTGGTGGTACATGGCCAGCGGCGTGGACGACGACGGCACGCTGCGGGCCAACCGCGAAGTATTCCAGCACGTCAAGTTGCGCCCGCGCCGCTTGCGCGACGCCACCAAAGTGGACATGCGCGTCGATCTCTTCGGCGCCACCTACGCCAGCCCGATCTTCCTTTGCCCCACCGGCGGCGAAAAAGCGTTCAATAACGGCGGCGAAGCAGACGTGGCCCGCGCCGCCAGGGCCCGCAACACGCTGCAAATCCTCTCGACAGTCACCTCCACGCCGGTCGAGGAGGTGAACGCCGCCCGCGGCATTCCCGTCTGGCAGCAACTCTACGCCCCCAACCGCTGGGACGCCTGCCAGAAGATCCTCGAGCGCGTCGCCGCCGCCGGGTGCCCGGTGATCGCCCTCACCGTCGACAACACCACGGGCCGCAACAGCGAAAGCTTCCTGCGCTGGCGCCCCAAGGACACCAAGCAGTGCACCGTTTGCCACGAAAGCGCCAACGGCCCCAGCGTCGCCGAGCGCCCCATGTACAAGGGCATCGACACCAAGGGCCTCACCACCACCAACCCGGCCATGGACTGGGACTACGTCGACAAAATCCGCCAAACTTGGAAGGGCAAGTTCATCATCAAAGGCATCGACACGCGCGAGGACGCCGTGCTCGCCGTCCAGCACGGCATTGACGGCATCCTGGTGTCGAACCACGGCGGCCGCGCTACCGAGACCCTCCGCGCCACGCTCGAGGCCCTGCCTGAGGTCGTCGCTGCTGTCAATGGGCGCATCCCCATCTTCGTTGACGGCGGCTTCCGCCGCGGCACCGATGTTTTTAAGGGCTTGGCGCTGGGCGCCAAGGCCGTGGGCATCGGCAGGCCGTTCCTGTGGGGCCTGGGCGCCTTCGGCCAGGATGGCGTGGACCGCGTCATCGAGATCCTGCAGGGCGAGCTGAAGCTGTGCATGGGCAATTGCGGCACGCGCGCCGTCGCCGACATCACCCGTGACTACGTCGGTACCCCCGACTGGCGCCTCCTGCCCGACCTATCGTCGTTCAAAGGCTGACAGTTCAATCACGATTGTCATCCTGAGCGATGCCGCGGGGTACCTCTTAGCCGGCGTCGCCCACGCGCGCCTTAGCTGACGATTCCACCAAAGCCCTTATTTTGATTCGCCGAGCCGACTCTAAGCCCGCGTCTGCCCCGAGGCCGTAGCTGCGGCCAGTGCTAGCACGCCGTATTCCGAAAAGCCGTATCGGAAACTGGCTTTTCGGGCTTTAGGCTGCAACAGAATGGCTGTTCTGTTGCGTTTAGAAAATCTCTGAAGCCTCTTCCAGAGCACTTAGACCCGTTAGAGGAAACGACGAGTCTTAGCGTAATGTTGCATTTTCAGTTTAGGTCCTGACTTACAAACGCCTCGCCGCCACGTTCGATGAAGCACCGCCTCGCCATCAGAAGGAGCGATGGATGTTCCGACCTGATCACGTCCGGATCTTTTCACGCTGGCGGAACCTCAAGGCCGAGTCGCCGAGGCGGGTCGGGTCTTTTGTTCGACATGTTATATTCTTCTGCTAAATTGCTAAATTGAGCCATCCGGCTATTCGGGGGGGCAATCATGCGACTTCGGGTCGCTTCGTTCCTGTTATTTTGCTGCTGCGTGTTCTCCGCCGCGAAACCGCTCCGGGCGCAGAACGGACAAGTCCTCTACACGAAGTGGTGCGCCGTTTGTCACGAAAGAAGCGCCGAATCGCAGGCACCAGGCCGAGACGTCCTGGCAAAAATGACGCCGGAGCAGATTCTCGTTGCGCTCGAGAAAGGCCCCATGAAAGCACAAACGCTAGACGACATGATTAGTCGCGCCGAGCGGCAGGCGCTTGCTGAGTACCTGTCCGGAAAGGCTCTAGGAAGCGCCCCTGTTAATCCAATCCCTAAGTCGGCGTTCTGCAGCCCTTCGGAGGATTCGTTCCAGAACTCTCTAGCGGGACCGCTTTGGAATGGCTGGGGCGTCACCGTAACCAACACGCGGTTCCAACCGGCCACTGAGGCGGGACTGACGGCAGACGACATTCCGCGACTCAAGCTGAAATGGGCTTTTGGCTTTCCCGGAGCGACTTCGGCAAGCTCCCAACCCGTAGTGCTGGAAGGTCGTGTCTTCGTTGGGAGTTGGGAAGGAGATTTCTATTCGCTCGATGCCAAGACGGGCTGCATTGAGTGGGCGTTTGCGGCAGAGTCCGGTATCAGGAGTGCCGCTAGCATAGACAAACGCGATGGCCGTCTCACGGTCTACTTCGGGGATCTGGCAGCTAATGTCTACGCGCTCGACGCAGCTACCGGAAGGCAATTGTGGAAGGTGAAGGTAGATAACTACCCCGCGGCTCGCATTACCGGATCGCCGACACTTCACAACGGACGGTTGTACGTACCAGTCTCCTCTCGAGAAGAGTCGCGGGTGGAGGCAGAGAACTTTTCATGCTGCGGGTTTCGAGGAAGCGTGGTGGCTCTGAACGCCCAAGACGGCAAACAGCTATGGAAGACGTATACGGTCGCGCAAAAGCCACAACCCAGCCAGAAGAATCGAGCAGGAACGCAACTATACGGCCCTTCCGGCGTGGCAGTCTGGGATTCGCCGACGGTCGACGTGAAGCGCAGCACCCTCTACGTAGGAACCGGCAACGACTACTCCATCCCAGCGAGTAGCATGTCAGATTCCATCATCGCCTTGGATATGAAGTCCGGAAAGATCAGGTGGTCGCGCCAGTTCCAGCCAAATGACATCTGGAATCGCAACTGCGGCGCGAAGGACCGCGACCCGGCTTTTTGCCCCGATCAGAGCGCCCCGGACGTGGATTTCTCGGCATCGCCGATCCTGGTGCAACTGAAGGACGGAAGGCAAATACTTGCGGTACAGGGCAAGTCAGCCATCGTTTACGCTTTGGATCCCGATCAACAAGGAAGGACCATCTGGCAGCTACCGGTTGGTAAAGGCGGCGGTGCTGTTTGGGGACCAGCGGTGGAAAACGAAGACCTCTACGCCGCGGCCGAACCTACCGGGCTTGTGGCCGTCGATCTTCGCAGCGGAGAGAAGCTGTGGTCCGTTGCCTCGCCTCCGTGCGGAGAGGACAAGTCTTGCAGTCCGGTGCAAAACGCCGCTATTACGGCGATTCCGGGAGTGGTTTTTGTGGGATCCATGGGCGGTCATCTGCGGGCTTATTCCACCCAAGACGGCAGGATTCTATGGGATCAGCTTACCGTGGGTGACTATAAGACGGTGAACGGAGTGCCGGCGAACGGAGGGTCGATCAGCAACGGAGGCGCGGCCGTCGTGGGGGGAATGGTATTCATCAATTCGGGCTACTCCCACCACGGCGCTAAGATGCCCGGGAACGTTCTACTGGCATTTTCCCCGGAGGGCGCTTCCTGAGGTTGTGGAGAGCGGCGCTGGCAGAGCGCATCCCGAAAAGCTGAGTTTCGCGACAAGCGCAAGGAGGAGCGGCGATGGCAGGGGGTTTGCACAGAAGAGGATTCGGAATCGTTGCTTTCTCGATCGGCATTTTCTTGCTGCCTCAGCCGGGCCGATCTCAGGAGAGCCCCCAAGGCGCGTTGTTGGTTTTGAAGGGGGCGACAGCGATCGACGGATTGGGCCACCCGCCCATACGCAACGCTGTGATTGTGATTGAAGGAGACAAGATCAAGGCCTTCGGCGGGCCGCAAACATCGTATCCGGCTGGTGCCAACGTTGTGGATCTTTCCGGCAAGTACATCATTCCCGGGCTCGTCGATGATCATGTGCACTATCAGCCGTTCCTCGGGGAGTTATTTCTGAATGAGGGCATAACCTCCATATGCGTGCCCGGAGGCAATTACGAAGTGGGCGAACGGGAGGCTTCGAATCGAAGCGATACAAGATCCCCACGGATATTTGCGAGCCAGGGCAGGCCGGCATTTAAGCCCGGCATGACTCGTGAGCAGGTGGAACAGGCAGTTCAGGACTGGCTCAAGCGAAAACCAGATTATGCGAACTTTGATGTCTATAACGAACGCAACAAGCAACAATACCAATGGGCTGCGGAGATGGCTCATCAGGCCGGATTGATGGTATTCGGCCACACGGAGAACGCACCGGCCTCCATAGATGCGGGAGAAGATATCGTCGAACACCTCTGGGGTTTCGCAGAAGCCTTGATGACGCCGGAGGAGTTGGAGGGCTTCCGGGAGGGCAAATATTTGCATTGGGGCCTTTTCCTGAAAGAGTCGCCCCGAAGAGATCAACTGATCGCGGATGCAGTGAAGCGCGGAATTATTCTGAATCCGACGCTCGTGTACGAGCTTGGCTCACAGAGTCCTTCGGCGCACAAACATGAGATGGAGGTATACGACCTATTCCGGGATCGCAATCTGATGACCTATTTTCCCGAGGATCGCGCCGACGGCGCGCTATACAAATGGAGGTCGGTGAGGAACTTCTCCACAAAATACGAAAGTCCGGTGGCGTTTTCAAACCTCAGCACCAAGGACTTTGCGGACTTCCAGGAAGCTTACCGGCTCGTCGGGGAATTCGTGAAGAAATGGGTGCAAGACGGCGGAAGGATTATGGGAGGAACCGACGACCCGTCGTCAGGCATGGCCGGACTCACCTTGCATATCGAGATGGAGATGTTGACGGAAATAGGGTTGACCCCCACGCAGGCCTTGCAGGCACAAGAGTCCTGGGGAACCGCGATCCTGGCCGGGAGGAGCAAAACTCCGACGCAGCCGCCGGTGGGGATCATTGCGCCGGGCGCTTTCGCCGATTTTGACGTTCTGGCGGCGGATCCGCTGGAAAACATCACGAATACACAAATGATCGAGCGGGTCATGAAGGGCGGACAATTTATTAAGTTGGGGTATACACCTTACTACGCGCAGCCTCGGCCTCAACCGTCAACGATTCCGCACAATCCAGAGCCAGAGATCAGTGCAATCACGCCCCACGTCGTGGTCGAGGGCAGTCCCGACGTGGAGATAACGGTCGAAGGCGTTGGGTTTACCGGAAACTCCCAGATCAGAATCGATGGTGTTCCGGCTCCAACAACGTTTGTCGATATACGAACGCTAAAAGCAAAGATCCCTGCGGCAGTCGTGGCAGCGGCTCTGCCAAATCGGTTCATAGAACCGGGACCTGAACAGCTCACAGGGGTCTATGGAGATCGCACGGTAAAGATTTCCGTCTTCAATCCTCCGCCTGACGGCGGGTTATCGGGCAGCATATCCGTGCGAGTCACGGCTAAAGGTGCGAAAAGGTAGCAGCAGTTTGAGTGGCGCGTCTCGCCGACGGGCTCTGCATCTGCGCTACTTGGATTCTTTTGAACATCCTTTACAGTTCCCTCCAGGCGCCTGTAGCTCAGCTGGATAGAACATCTGCCTTCGAATAAAAATTGGAAAATACCAAGTCATTGTTCTTCCGTCGCTTAGAGGGCAAAAAGGTAATCCGTTTCTTCCTCAGTTGCCCCAAAGCTGTTCCAAGAATCCGGTAGGGTTTTCCGTGACCGACCCCGCCGGCCAGTTCTTGTTTGTTTCGACGGCCCGTCACGATTCCATCCTGCGAGGTGCCCTATGAGTGCTGCGATTTTGACCTATCGGGAATCGCCGAGAAGTTTTGCTAAGAAGGCACTAGCACTGCGACCGCCGTGCTTGTGCTTTGTCTTCCTCTTTTTTCGCAAACCAGTCAGGGCATCATCGAGGGAGGAGTATTTGACCAAAGCGGGGGTGCGGTTGCAGGCGCTAACGGTCAGTGTGATTGATGTGCCGTCGACGTCGGCCAGTCAATAGGACCGCCTGTACTAAACGAGTTCATGCGTCTTCGGATTCACTCTGGGGTGGCCAGAGGATGATGGACATACACCCTAAACCAGGTCCGCCGCGGTCGGCCCAGAGTTCTCGCCCCTCGTAGCGGACTGGCAGTTCCCGAACTATACGCGCCTTGAAGGCGTCGAGCGTTTCGTCGGGATCGCGGGTGTACTGGCGGTCGGGAGCGCCGGGCACCTCTGCAGTTGCTTGCGTGGCATTGCAAATAGGTGGACCGATCACTCGTCCATCAGAATCACAATTCGCGCTTACGAACTCAACAAAAATTATTGGCAGCCTGTCCGGATCCTCGAGTAAGGCTCGTGCAGCAGCCCTGGATTCCGCTGATCCAATCGCCGACCTTGAAAGTGTTTCGCTCCAGTTCCCACTATTCCGATTCTTTTCAGTCACTTGTATTCTCTGCTGCCTTTCGAGGTGTATCGGCCGGCCACCAAGACAGCAGCTCTCCAGTTTCAGCATAGCGCAACATTTCCTCACGATTCATCCGACTGAATAGTTCCCTTGTAGTAGTCAGATTCACGTTCTCGTTTTTATCGATCCACTCGCCAGCAGCGTTGATTTTCGCGTAGGCCTGAATCGCAGAGATCGGCAGCGGCGGTTACTCTCACCCCGTAGCCGCGCTCGATTAAGCGACCTAGGGCGGCTTTAATGTTTCTATCTCGCTGGCCGAACAGGCCAACAGCTCGAGCATGACGATATAGCGCGACCCGATTGAGTTTATATTCGCGGCTTATAGCAACCACTGATTTCCATTCGCAGAATTCTTGCTCGATGTCCTCGCGGTTTGGGTGATTGCAAATCTTACAGTTCTGCTCGTGCCGTGAGTTTGGATGCATCGAACGTTATCGCCTCGGCCGCAGTGCTATCAAAGCGACCTCCAAACGTTTCACCTTCTACCGTGCTCCCAAGGCCCAGAATCGTCGCCGCAAAAGTGCCGGTTGAAAAATGGGGTTGCCATCACAATCGACGAGGAGTCTTCCGCTTCCTGCGCGGCTGCAAACTCTGCCGTGAGGGGCGCGGCTCTCCAGGTCGCTCTGTTGCACCGCCAATTCGTCCCGTTCTCATGCGTTGCAGAGTCCAGCCGCCACTGCGTCCGCCGGAGACGAGAAAACGTAGGGGTACCAAGGCACTGGCCGATCCGCGCGACTGCTGCCAAACTGCATCTCCAACGCCCGAAAAAAGGCACCGCGGCCACGGAATACGAGCCCGCCGCCCTCGGAGGAATAGCGAAGCCCCGAACAACTCCGACACGTCCAGTCTAAACGACGCGCGCTAGTCGTGAACTGTCCCCCCGCTTCCCAACCATAGAGCGCCTTCCGCAGAAGTTGACAAAAAGGACAAACGAGAAGCCGGACCTTCCCGCCATTCCGTGGGAGGGCATGCAAGACTGTGCTAACCAAAGTGCGCTCTCCGCCTGGCCGCTTGATCTGCACCCACCCGTTCCAATCAAACGGGAACGAGTCTGGAGGTTCACTATAAGGGGCGATGCAAACCGCTTCTTTGACTTCCCCATCCCTGTAGCTCTTCCAGATTAGAAGATAGGGAATCTTTCTAGGATCTTCTAACACCCGGCGCACCGCCCTTGCCGGTAGCAGCGGTACGTACTCACAGTCCACCCTGCGCCCGAAGAAGCGCCCGCCGCGCCGGTAACGACAGTAAGTTTTGCCTCTTGTCATGTTCCTCTCACCATCTAATCCTCGTGTTCCGCTTCTTCCACCTGGCTCACTTCTACGCCATGCATCGGCACAGGAAACTGTTAAGGTTTGCACACAAACGAAATTCAACAAGAATGCAGGCGAAAAAGCCCCCAAGATCGGCACACTCCACTGCGCAAAACCCAACCGAGCGTGCCAACGTCTCGACGAAGCTCGGCGCTGCTCCGCCATCTAATCACCGTGACCGTTCCTTCCAGCAAAGTCCCACTCACGGGGTGCGTTTGCAAAGAAAGCGTCAAGGTCTGCACGCCGAAATCTCCACCGCCCGCCGATGATCCTGCCCTCGATCTCCCCGCGCTGGACGTACTCGCGCACCGTGCGCGGACTGAGGCGCAGGACCGTAGCCGCTTCTTTGAGCGTAAGTAGGTGGTCGCCAATTTCGTGTGATGTCTGTTTGTCCTTGCTCATTCGCGTGTCTCCCAACTTACTGGTTCAACCCGTCCGGGCGGGAAGAACGAGCATCGCGACCGCTCGGAATCGAGCACCACGGTCACCCGATCCGCGAAGACTTGCAACAACGTTCCCGGCCCGTTCGGAGTGCGGACCTTGCGACCGATGAATGGAAACAGTTTCGCGTGCGACTGCCCGAATTTCCGCTCTGCTTCAGCGCTCCTCCCTCCCGGAAGGTCGGCAATCGCTTCAGGATGCGATACCGTATCCGCAGGCGTTTGGAGTTGGAGCCCGTCCGTCTCACTCAGTCGCGGCTCCGGTACTTTGGCGGGCCGGACCGTAACCTCTGGCGAACCTGTTTTTGCGATCTCGAGCAACCGGCCCATACGATCTCCCTGTAGCGGCAGTGCGAAATAAGCGAAAAATGCGAAATAACTGGCCTCTTCTTTCGCTTATTTCGCTTCTTTCGCGGTGCTACCTATCGCAAACCAGACCTCGGATGGTCTGCCGGTCCCGTCGCGTACTGGCGGGCTCACGCTAGCAAGCCCGTGCTCCTGCAAGGCTGCCAGCGCCCTGGATATTTCGTCGGCACGCTTGTGCCGTGCGAAGAGCGAAGAAATCTCCGTCCGGTCGAGGCCATTCGGTGCGTTCCTCAAGGCTCGCAAGATGGTGTCCGCTGTCGGGTCACCCAGGGCGTCTCCAAAGATGAATTGTGCCGACCCTTGGCAGTACTCCCACAGAGCCACGGCCGCTAATAGATGTTCCGCCCGGACCACGGCCGAGCGGTCGAGCAGCGCGTACAGGCACGCGAGTCGCATGATTTGCGGCGCAGCCCGCGAAATAACCGCACCCAAGAGCCCCGAAGTGTTCGCCGTCACTTCGTGGTAGGTCCGTTCCCACATTCCCTTGACGGCATCATCCCGTTTCATTTCTCCGACTTGGCGAGCGAATTCGACGGCGTCCCGAAGTCTGGCGGCAAGCGGAGACAGCTCCGCCTCCGTGAGATTGCCTCCCTCTGGCAACTCTTTGGAGCGTGCGGTGCACGCCCATAGGATTCGGTTCGCAAAGCCATTCCCCATGTCGGTTGTGCTCAACTCCCGGCGAAGCTCATCCCCCGTCACGTGGCCCATGATGGAAATGTGGCCGCCCGTGGCTTTGGTGGGAGAATTCTTGGTCAAAGTGCGAAGGTCGCCCGTATCCCACGCTTGACGAATCACCACGGAAAGAATGTTCCCGTCTCGGGCCATCATGCGCAGCGGCGAAGCAAATTCGCTCTCAAAGACCAGCAACCTCTTATCGGAGACACCAGGATCGGCCTCGACATCTTGGTACTCGACTACGCGCCCCTTTTCGCGGATCGGCTCGTGCTTGGTAGTCGGATCGCGCACGGCCCAGATCAATCCCTCGCCGCTGGAAAGACCGGATTGCAGTTGGTCGCTGGCCCAGCCGGAGTCCACGAGGCGAAACAGACGCGACACCTGCGCCCAGCTCGAACCCTTGCGCCCGCCAGAGGTAACGCCCACGAGCACGGCAAAGAGATTCAAAAAGTGCTGGCTTCCTTCCGCGACGAAGTGCGCAGTGCGGCCTATCATGTTTCCAAAGCAGACCATTAACTGAAGCAGAAGTGCCACTTGCGAAGATTCCGTATGGGGATCGATGGTCCGCACAATCTCTCCCGCCAGTCCGTAGAAGGCCGCGTCTTCCGGCGGGTCCGGCCAGTTCCGTTCGCCGCGGCCTGCTTCGTACGCCACACCTCTGCCCGGCCCGGCGGGCTCATATCTCTCCATGCTGGCCGCGATCTTCCGCACCTCGTTTTCGGGCAACGGCGGCTCGCACCGGCGACGGTTTTCTTCGAGTAGCGCGGCCTCGATTGCTTCCATGCTCATCCCGCGCCGCCGCATCGCTCCTGCGAGCGACGTAAGATGGGAGTTGCGGTGGCCCTCTGGAATTTTCCCCTGCGAATCGTTTGGCGATGGCGCTCGCGGCTCAGGCTCAGCTAGTTTGCTGCCGAGCCATTCCGGAAACGATGCGGGATCGGACTCGTTCGCCCATTGGTACTGATTACCTGAACGATGGATAGACGGGGGGAGTACGACGTATCCGCCTTCGCCGCGCACGTCGAGACCCGGCCCCAGTTTGCCCACAGAATTGCGGATGATCTGCGCATTGCACGGAGCGAAAAACAGGTGCCACCCGCCACCCCCCGTTCGGGATTCGAGCGTGGGAGGCAGCGCGCCGTATTTCTGTTCGAGCACCGCAAGTGACTTGTCGCCCCCATGTCGTGGGTCAACATCGAGTACTAAGACGCCAGATCGGGAGCCGGTTGCAAGGCCGATCCCCGTTTCAGGCCATCGGGACCACCAGGTGCGGATCGTTTTTTCGTCGGTTGTAGCGTCCCTCAGCCCGTGCTCTGTACGGGGATGCTTGCCAGGACTATCGCAGTTAGCTTTCCCGCATGTGCATTGACTCTCCGTGGTGCTGTGGACCGGAAAGATTGGCCATCCTCGGCGGGCATATTCAAGTGCCGCCTCCAATGTGCCAGCCACGGTCGTTCCGCTCACTGTTGTGGCTCTGTGACGGGCGACGGCTGATCGCTACGCAAGAAATTCTCCAGCGCCCGAACCGGGATCACTGTCCGGCGGCCAATTTTGCGGGCGGGCAGCATCTTTGCCCGGAGATAGTTTTGAATCGTGCGAGGCGACACACTCAGTAAGCGTGCGGCCTCGCGGATGTCAACGGCGAGTCTTTCTGGATTTTGCGTGTGCATGACCGTACTATCAAGCAGGAGGGTGCACCGACTCCAATTTCCTGCTTCTAATTGCTAACTCACTGTCGTAATTGGTCGAGGGACAATGGATTACGGGGAATTCCAGCTAACGCCGCTAACTCCCCTCAGAATGGGCTTTGGCTATCCCGGCCTGCTTCCTGACCGTGCTCACGTAGGTTTTCACTGACCCGGGGAATTTGTCGAAGGCGTCAATCCAAGAACGCGCACCACGCGCCCGCCATGTGCTGGGAATAGGCGCAATTCTGGGACTCCTCTCGTTTGTGGCATCCAATTTGCTGCAGACTTGCTCTGTCGAGAGCGCAGGACTGGCTGTCACAAGAAGGGCTAAGGCTTTTTTGCTTGCATCCATTTTTGCTCGGCGCTGCGGGGCGGGGCTTAACAGAAGCCGCAATTCTATCGTCCGGTCGGCTCCATACAACCAAGACGATAAGTCGCGCTGAATTTGCTTCTCGAATATGCCTCGAAAACTGTCCCTGAACTTGAGTGACGCTGCTTCATTTTCAGACATGCCGAGATCGGACAGGGGCGTTTCGAGCGGATCGTTTCCCCAAGCGTTGTCTATCCAAGTGCCAGCAGTCTCGTACACAGTCAATCCAACAGAGAATCGCAAGCATTCGGCCCACATTTCCGCGCGGACCTTTAGAGAACAATCTTTGCGTCCCTGCCGAGCAATCACAGCATCGGTCAGCAAACCAGCAAAGTCGCCACTGGCCTTTCCAACTTCTCTAGCGTAATGATGGGCAAAAAGACTCGCTAGTAACTCCGCCCTCAAACCAACCGATCTTTCAGCTTCGTCCCGAGAGCAAGTAGGGTTTTTTATGCGATTTTCTCGACACTGCTCCCGTCGTTGCCGCAGTGAATCGGAGAGCTTCGCGTTATCAAGGAATCGGATAACTACTTCCCCTCGTATTAGTCCCAGTTCAGCCTCGGTCAATCCTAACGAACCTCTCGCGAACGCTGGTTGCGATTTTGTGATTTCTGCAACGCGCTTCTGTGCTTCGGCCTGCCTGCGAAGGGCTGTCTCAATAACCTCCGCGATCTCCCACGGACTTTGGAAGTAGTGAATCCCACGCACGTCGCCCGGTCTTGGTAGTCCGGCCTTGGATTTTGCCATCCCGTATGCCCGCTTCGGTGATTCGGTACACCTATGTTGGTTTTGTGGGCGCGACCGTGCGACGCATCCTAGCACGCAGCGGTCAGCTTTACAATAACCTAGCGATAGGATATAAGAAAGCATGGACAAAAGCAGCGAAGCGGCCCGGACCCTTGCTAAACGTAGCGTTGAAGTGCGGCGGCGGAAATGGGGTAAGAAGGGTTTCCATGATCGAATGCGCGAATGGGGCAAGCTTGGCGGACGCCCCCGAACGAAGAAAGGAAACAGCGATGGAAACTGACGATCTCCCTCTTCTCAAGGGAAAGTCCCCACGCGAAGAGAAGAAATGGCGCGGCGTGTTCGAGAAGGTGCCTGGCTCGGGCGAGTGGTGGATTCGCTACGTTCACGCCAGCGGACGCTACCGGCGCGAGAAGGCGGGCACGAAGGGCGCGGCCATAGACCTGGTTCGGAAGCGCAAAACGGAAGCGCTTCAGGGGAAGAAGCTCCCTGAGAAGCTACGCCGCCGCGTCGTGCGCTTCTCTGAGCTCGCCGATGATGCGAGCAAATATTCCGAGTCGAACAACGCTGGCCACGGGAGCGACTGCTACCGCATCGCCAAGCTCAAAGAGGAGTTCGGTGAAAGGCCCGCCGATTCTATCCCTATCGCCGACTTCCGAGCCTTTTTCGAAGCTCAGGAATGGCGGCCAGGAACATTCAATCGCGTCCGGACCGTCCTCTTCGCAATCTACCGGCTGGGTATCGAAAACAAGAAGGTCGAATCCAACCCTGCCAAGCTGCTCAAGCGGCGCAAGGTATCGGATGATCGCGTCCGCTTCCTCAACCAATTCCCTCCCCTGCCCACGGAAACTGCGTATCTCAAGGCGTTCCAGACCGAGGAAGGACGGATTCGCGCTGTCATCGAACGCGACTGCCCCGAGCACATCGAAGAGCTCGACATCGCTCTCAATACGGGGATGCGGCGCAGCGAGCAATACCTTCGCATCGACTGGTCTTGTGTGGATCTGGCGCGAAAGGACCTATGGATTCCGCAGAGCAAGAATGGGCAAGGACGCCACATCCCTTTGAACGCGGAGGCCCGCTCCGCTTTTGAGCGACTCCGCCAACGTGCCATCGGACAAGGCCCGATTCCTATCGTGCCTGAAGGTCCAATTTTCGTGGGCCGAGGTAGAGAGCCGTTACTAGGCGCGCGCCACTGGTTCGAGGATGCGGTCAAGAAGGCAGGCATCGAAAACTTTCGCTGGCACGATCTCCGACACACCTTTGCCAGCCGGTTAGTGATGGCTGACGTGGACATCCGCACTGTGGCCGAACTTATGGGGCACAAGAAGATTCAAATGACGATGCGCTACGCCCATCTTGCCCCCGAGCACAAGCTGGTTGCAGTCGAGCGACTGAACGCTTATATTCGTTGAATCGTGCTTCGAAATAGGTGGCTATCGTGACCAGAAGTACGAACCGACACCACTACCGACACCGCCCAAATTAAGGTGTCCGTAAGTTGTTGAAGGGGACGTAGTTCAGTTGGTTAGAACGCTGCCCTGTCACGGCAGAGGTCGCGGGTTCGAGTCCCGTCGTCCCCGCCATTCTTTTCAGCAAGTTGGGAGAATGGCACAGACTAGAATGCGAACCTGTTTCGTTTCGTCTGACGTAATCCCGGTCTGAATCCCCTTCTTTGGCGTTTACCTCTTCCGTCGCCAGCGTATCGAGGGCCTTCCGTTTGGAGTCCAGTCGCACAGGTGAATCGTGAGCGAAAATTCGAGATAAGAAGTGCCCTGCAAGACTGCCCAGAGGCGACCTATTACTCCGTGAAGCCCACCGGGTAGGTACTCCCGATTTCGACGGAGTAGACGGTGAAGTGGTCGGAAAACAACTCAACGGGGACGAATGAGGCCCGCATTTCTTCGAGGGAACGGTTCTTCAGTGCACCCGATGCCTTCAGCCATTCATACCAGTTGGCATACTGTTCGTCCAAACTTAAGGGTTTGTGAGCCATTCGAGTCTCTCCCTTCGAGTGAAATGTACGATCCGATTTCGAGTTATTCCAAGGGCCATTCGTACCGCGGAATCGAGTACTACAGAGCTAGAGAAGAATTAATCGAGAGTACCGGCTGGCGGCATGACTCATGCACCTTTTGGAATATGCCGGCTAATCTGTGATGTGCGATTCTGCGGGCTGGAGCGCCGGGAATATCGCTTTCCGGCGCCTGGGCTGAAGCTGTTCGTCAGTTCTGCGAAACTGTCGGGCGGTGAGCTCGTATTTCGCGCAGGTGCTCGCGCAGCCGCTCGAGCACTTCTTCCCGCGAGCCATTCCGCGTCTCCCGCACCAATTCATTCAACGCGAAATGCACCACGTCGCGATGGTGCAACTCCTCCGGCGCCACATCGTTGCTGAATTCCAGCCAGAGCTTGTGCAGCAGATCGATCTCTTTGGGCGTGAGGTGCGGCGAATGCGGCCCCAGATAAAATATGTGTTCTTGTCCGCCCGGAGAGTAAATCTCCAGCGTCAATTGCGGCTTGGGCTCCGGCAAAGCTTCCCACGCCAGTCCCGCGATGCGGGCCTCCTCGGCAATGGAGCGCCGCGGCGAAAGTCCCAGCACCACGGCCGATGATTTCAAGTTCTGCGCCGCCCGCAGAATGCCATCCCATTTCTCCGTCGCTGGAGCGACCGCGAGGTGAATTGTCTTGCCGCTCTTCTCGGCCAGATTCAGCGAACGCGTAAACAGCTCCTGCTCTTCGTGGCTAAAAAGCTGCTCTGCTTCCAATTCGTGTTCGCCGGACGCGGCTCGTCCCAGCAGGCGCAGGTGCAGCACCGTTATGTCCTGCTTCTGCGTGTTCGTTCTCTGCAGAATCGCTCCCAGGTGATAAAGGGTGTTGTAATTGCGCACCATCACCAGGACATTTCCGGGCCGCACGCCCACCGATTCCGGCGCCAGTTCCGCTCCTGCCTCCAGGTTGAACTGATCCAATTCCGCGTGCGCCGCGCCGCGCTTCTTCGTGATCTTTTCGGATATCTCGAACACCGTGAAAAACGCGATGGTGAAAGCCACGCCGGAGATCGTGGCTACTTGTTTGGTGAACAGATTGACCACGCACAGCGCCACCAGCACCAGCGTGATCAGCCCCAGCCCCACCGGGATTTCCAGCTTCCCGATCTTGAGATTCAACGGTACCCGGAATTCCCGCTGGCCCGGCTGCTTGTAGCGCAGAACCAGCACCGCCAGGCCCTTCATGGCGAAGCTCCACATCACCCCAAAAGCGTAAGCCTCACCGAGAATAAATATGTTTCCGCCGCTCAAGACGATGGTGAGCAGTTGCAGGCCGACCACTAGGTTCAGGATGCGGTAAGACGTCCCGAAGCGCTTATGCGGCCGCCGGAACCAGTCCGGCAGAATGCCGTCCTCCGAGACGCGGTTGAGCACGCCATTCGATCCCACGATGGCGGTATTCACTGCGCCCGCCAGCATCAGCACGCCCACGATCACCACGAACGTGCGGAACGCCAGCCGCAGAAGCAGCGGGCCCGTCAGGTACATGGCCAGCCCGCCGATGGGATTGTCGAAAAAGCTCCCGCGAACGTTGTCGGGAATAATCATCACCGCGAAAAATGCCACGCCCGCGGTAAAGATCAGGCTGTATACGAAAATGATGAAGCCGGCCTTTTCCAGATTGCGCAGTTTCGGGTGCTCGATCTCCCGATACACTTGCGCCATCGTCTCTTCGCCGCTCATGGCCAGCACCGAATGGCCCAAGCCGATCAAGATACCCACGAGGCCGATGGTATAAGGCAGGCGCGTGTGCTTCAGCCAACCCAGCGCGTCGGTTGAAAATGTCAGGGTTTTCAGCGTGGGCAAGGGCGGCAGGTGCGCGCCTTTGGTCGCCAGCGTATAGATGCACCACACCAGCATGATCACCACCATCACGGTGGTCACGTACATGATGCGCAGCGCTTTTTCGCTGGATTCCGGAATCCCCTTGACGTTCTCCCACCAGAAATAGACCGTAACCAGAACCGCGAAGGCCGCCGCCGTAGCGTTTACCGGCAGCACGTATTGATAATGGGCGTAGTGCAGCAGTTCGTTCAAAAGCCCCACCAGGTACAGCCCGGCGGAGACCCCGCTGATGGGCCCGGTCAGAATGTAGTCAAACATCAGCGCCGAAACCGAGAATTTGGCAAGCGTCGCTCCCATGGCCTCCTTGACCACGCGGTAGACGCCGCCTCGCACGAACATGCTGCAGCTTTCGATGTAAACAGACCGCACCGCATAGGCCAGGCACATGATGCCCAGAATGAACCAGGGGCCCGCTTTGCCTACGAAATGCTCCGCGATTGCGCCCGCATAAAATGCGGACGAACCCATGTCGTTCAGCACGATCGCCGCGGCGCGCCAGAACGAAATGAAGGCCAGCATGGCCGTCGTGGCCACCAGCACGCGCGGCGCGCCAGCCGTTTGCTTCTCCTCGGGTGAGGGAATCAATTCGCGCTTCATGAAGAGGGGGGTAACTGCGAGGATGTGGCAATCGCGTTCAGAATGCCGGGACAAATACAGCCATAACTTCTATGCATTTTTGCGTGAAACCCCGGGAAGGCTGAGTACACGCAGCCCTTCCCACCCGTCAAAACCCCGCAGGTACTTATACCATTAAGATTTCGTTATTGGAATCTAAGCTTTTCGTTAGTCGCGTGGTCGGCGTCGTAAGACGAGATCGTGCCAGACATCTTGACCGGGCGCGGCACCGCTTCCGAGCACACGCCACAACCGGACGTCCGCTTCCCGCGAGTTGCAACGCTGATCCCGCGGAGAGAAACGACGAGCGTTAGGGGCAAAGTTGCAGATTCAGGCGTGAAACGGATTCAGGCGCGCGCTCGCTTGGCGGCGTAAAGCCACTTCCCCTGCGCCTTAAGAATGCCTTCGATCGCTTCGCGCACGCCGGCGTCTCCTCCGCTGCGGCGCGTAACGTAATGCGCCGCGCTGCGGACTTCGTCTACCGCGTTGGCCACAGCGATCGCCAGGCCGGCGCGCTGCAGGATGGGCAAGTCGGGCAGATCGTCGCCGATGTAAGCCACTTCGGCGTCGCGCAAGCCCGCCATGTGCAGAATCTCCTCGTAAGCTGGGAGCTTCTCGCCGCGGCCCTGAATCACAAACTCCATTCCCACCTCTTGCGCGCGCCGCGTCGTCGCGGGAGACTGCCGACCGGTGATGAGCCCTGTACGCAGTCCCGCATCAAGAGCCATCTTCAGCCCCGCGCCATCCTGCGAATGAAACGCTTTCATCTCCACGGCGGTGCCATCCGGCATGGGCAGCAGATAGATGTGCCCCCCCGTGAGCACGCCATCCACATCCATCAGCAAGAGGCGAATCTTGCGCGCCCGCGCCGCCACGGCCGCAGGGAAACCCTTCGAGCTGCCGCGTGTTGTGCGAGCCAATTCCCTTCTCCTTGGTGCGTGTTTAGGCGCGGAGGCGATTTCGGATCGGCAAACTAAAAAAGCTCCAGCGTCCACAGGTCGTGCAAATGCACCACGCCGGCCACGTGCCCCTCGCCATCCAGCACGACCACCGACGTGATCTTCCGCTGTTCCATCAGCCGCAGCGCGGCGCTGGCGAATTCGTCCCCGGCGATGGTAACCGGATTCGCCGAAACGCACTCGCCCGCGGTGAGCTCCAAGACCGCGCCCCGCCGCTGCTGCATCAGCCGCCGCAGATCGCCGTCGGTGATAATTCCCGTCAGCGCCCCGCGCGCATCGATCACCGTGGTCATGCCCAGGCCTTTGCGGCTCATCTCATAGATCACGTCCGGCATTTTCGCGCCCGGCACCACCTTCGGCAGCGCCTCACCGGCGTGCATCAATTCGCGCACGCGCAGCAGTTTCTTGCCCAGCCGTCCACCCGGATGTAGCGCCGCGAAATCGTCGTGGCCAAAGCCCCGCCGCTCCAGCAGCGAGACAGCCAGCGCATCGCCCAGCGCCATGGCCGCCGTTGTGGACGCCGTCGGCGCCAGGTTCAGCGAGCAAGCCTCCTCGCGCACGCTGGTATCCAGCGTCACGTCGCTGGCCTGCGCCAGCGTCGATCGCGTGTTGCCCGTGAACGTTACCAGCGGCAGCCCCAGCCTCTTCATGGTAGCCAAGAGCGCCACGATCTCTTCGGTTTCGCCGCCGTAAGAAATCGCCAGCACCGTGTCGCCCGCCTGCAACATTCCCAAGTCGCCATGCAGCGCCTCGGCGGGATGCAGAAAAACCGACGGCGTTCCCGTGGACGAAAGCGTCGCCGCAATCTTCCGCCCGATCAGCCCCGACTTCCCAATGCCCGTCACCACCACGCGCCCCTTGCACGCGAACAGCGCGTCCACCGCGCGCTCGAATCCCGCATCCAGGCGCTCCTGCAAGTCCTTGAGCGCCTCCGCCTCGATGCGCAGAACGCGCCGAGCTGTCTCCAGGCTCACGAAGCGCTCCACGAGCGCACCAGTTCGGAGATGGCCATCACTTTCGCCAGCAACGACGGCAGCCGATCCAAACGCAGCGCGTTCGATCCATCCGAGAGAGCGCGTTCCGGGTGGTCGTGCATCTCCAGGAAAATTCCATCCACACCCACGGCCGTTCCCGCTCGCGCCAGCGGCTCGATAAACTCCGGCTGTCCCCCGCTCGCCTTGCCCTGCCCTCCCGGCAACTGCACCGAATGGGTCACGTCAAAGATCACCGGGCATCCCGTCTTCGCCAGGATGGGAAACGACCGCATATCAACCACCAGATTGTTGTACCCGAACGAGACGCCGCGCTCCGTAATGACGATCTTCTTGTTTCCCGTGCTCTTCACTTTTTCCACTGCGTTGGCCATCTCCCAAGGAGATAGAAACTGGCCTTTCTTCAAATTGACCACGCGCCCCGTTTCTCCCGCCGCGATCAGCAAATCGGTCTGCCGCGAAAGGAACGCCGGCACCTGCAGCACGTCGCAAACCTCCGCCGCCGCGGCCGCTTGTGCCGGCTCGTGAATGTCCGTCAGCAGCGGCACTCGAAAGCGAGCCTCGATCTTTCGCAGAATTTCGAGCCCCTCTTTCGGGCCGGGTCCCCGGAATGAGCTGAGTGCAGAGCGATTGGCCTTGTCGTAGGAAGCCTTGAAAATCAGCGGAATTTTCGCCTTGGCTGCGATTTTCACCAGGCGCTCCGCCATCCTCATGGCATGGCGTTCGCTTTCGATGACGCACGGACCGGCGATCAGCACCAGCGGCTGGCCGCCGCCAATGCGGAATCCTCCGATGGGGATAGTTCGAACAGGCGGCAAGTGAGCTCCCGATCTCCTTAGAATTCCAGCCTGCGCCGCTTCATCGAAGCAAACTCAGCGGGCGCCGCTTCTGGAGCTGCGTTCATAAGGAATGTAAGCCTATGCGGGACGGTAAGGATTTGCAATCTGCGGTGCGTGCCGAGAGCTTTGCCATCAAGAGCGTGTTGCAATCAAAACGTATTGCAACCAAAAGAAGTTCAGCTTCGTTTCGCGCCCTGCACCGCCGTCGAGACCCTCGCCTCGACCGCGCCTGCTTCGCGCTGGCTCGCGGCCCCCACAAACGCGGCAAACAAAGGATGCGGCGCCAGCGGCTTCGATTTGAACTCGGGATGAAATTGGCAGCCCACAAACCAGGGGTGGTCGGCCACTTCCACGATCTCCACGTAAGACCCGTCCGGCGTGCGTCCGGTGATGCGCAGGCCCGCGGCCGTCAACCGTTCTTCATAATCGCGGTTGAACTCATAGCGGTGCCGGTGCCGTTCGCTGATCTCCGTCGCGCCATAGGCCCGGTTTGCGAACGAACCCGGCTCGATCCGGCAAGGCCATGCGCCCAGCCTCATCGTGCCGCCCATCTCGTCCACGCCCAGAAGTTCGCGCAATTTGTAAATCACGCGATGCGGCGTCTGCGGATCGAACTCCGTGCTGTTCGCGTCGGCCAGTCCCGCCACGTTGCGCGCATATTCAATCGTCGCGCACTGCATTCCCAGGCAGATGCCAAAGTACGGCACCTTGCGCTCCCGCGCGTATTGAATCGCGTAGATCATTCCCTGAATGCCGCGTTTCCCGAACCCGCCCGGCACCAGAACGCCGTCCACGTGCGCCAGCCGCCGCGCCGCCGTCTCGGGCGAGTCGATCTCCTCGGCCTCGATCCACTCAATTACGGTGCGCATATGATGCGGCAATCCGCCGTGCATCAAAGCTTCACGCAAGCTTTTGTAGGCATCCTCCAGCGCCACATACTTCCCCACCACGCCGATACGCACTTCGCCGCGGGGATGCTCCATGTTGTCGAGCAGCTCCAGCCAGCGGCTCATGTCCCGCGGGGCGGCGTTCAATTTCAGAAGCCGCAAAATCTGCTCGTCCAAGCCCTCTCCGGCAAGATTCACTGGAACCGCGTAAATCGTATTCACATCCCGCGCCGTCACCACGCACTTCTCCGGAATATTGCAGAACAGCGCAATCTTGGCCTTCATCTCATGCGGCAAGGGCCGGTCGCTGCGGCAAAGCAGCAGATCGGGCTGGATGCCGATGCTCAGCATCTCCTTCACGCTGTGCTGCGTCGGCTTGGTTTTGAGTTCGCCGGCCGTGGGGATGAAGGGCACCAGCGTCACATGCACGAAAAGCGTGTTCTCGGGTCCCAACTCCAGCCGCATTTGCCGTATGGCCTCGAGGAATGGCAGCGACTCGATGTCTCCCACCGTGCCGCCGATCTCGATAATCACCACGTCGACGTCATGCGCGATCTTGCGGAACGCCGCCTTGATCTCGTCGGTGACGTGAGGAATCACCTGCACCGTCTTGCCCAGAAAGTCGCCGCGCCGCTCCTTGGAGAGAATCGATTCGTAGATTCGGCCCGTGGTCCAATTGTTGTCGCGGGTGAGATGGGCCGACGTAAACCGCTCGTAATGGCCCAGGTCCAGATCGGTCTCGGCGCCGTCATCGGTGACGTATACTTCGCCGTGCTGGTAGGGGCTCATCGTCCCGGGATCGACGTTGAGGTACGGATCGCATTTCTGGAGCGTGACGCGCAGGCCCCGGCTTTCCAGCAGACAGCCGATCGAAGCCGCGGCCACGCCCTTACCGAGCGAGGAGACCACGCCGCCCGTTACGAAGATGTATTTCGGCTCGCTCTTCTTCACCACTTCGCCGCCATGCGCCTGGTCGTTTATCAAGGGGTTTTTCAAGGGTTTTTGCAAATCCTCGAAAGGTCAAAGATGTACACCGATAAAAACCGATGTAGGGGCCCTGAGTTGGTTGTAAGGACGATTACTTGCCAGGCTAGGAATATTTGGAAGGTCGGCTCGATGGGCACGAAAAATCCTACATATGGGTGGCTGGAAAATCAACCCCTTTCTCTAAATCCCCCGGCGGTCGTTTAAACGACAGAGCATTTCTAACTGATCGGCTCCGAACCATTCCCTTCGGGCGGAACCTCGATCGAACCAGTTTCGGCTGTCACGTCTTCGCCGATTACCTCTACGTCCACCATGCCGTCGTCGGACACACCGGATTGCTTTGCCAGCTTCTTTTGGGCGCGGCGCTCAGCCTTGGCCCGCTGTTTTTCCTGGCGCTTCATCTCTTTTTGGCGCTTCTGAAATGTGATTCTGCTCATTCGTTCTCCTATGAACGCACACGCGAACCGGGATCGCCCGGTTCCGGTGACTTGGAGTTAACTAGGGACAGCCTACCAGCGAGGCTCTTTCGGCTGCCGGGCAGACCCGCGGTAATCCTCGGTGGAAAAGCCGCCTCGACCGCGGCCCCCGCCTCCTCGCTTGTCGCCGCCTCCGCCCGGACCGAAACCGCCGCTTCGAGGACCGCCGCCTGTTTTGGGAGTGGCTTCATTCACCCGTAGGGCGCGGCCGGAGACTTCCTTGCCATTCAGTTCGGCCATGGCCTTGGCCGCGTCCGCATCCTTCTCCATCTCCACGAAAGCGAATCCACGCGGCTGGCCCGTCTCCCGGTCGTTGACGATGTGGATGCGTGTGACTTGCCCGTAGGGCTCGAACAGCGCTCGCAAGTCGCTTTCGGTGGTTTGAAAACTCATGTTGCCTACAAAAATGTTCTTCATTGCCCGCTCCTTGATTGTACCCCTGCCCGCTCAGCTTTCGAGAAAAGCCCGAAGCTTGTCCGATCGCGACGGATGGCGCAGTTTCCGCAGCGCTTTGGCCTCGATCTGCCGGATGCGCTCGCGCGTCACCGCGAAGGAATTGCCCACCTCTTCCAGCGTGTGCTCGGACCCATCTTCCATGCCAAAGCGCATCTTGATGATGCGCTCCTCGCGCGGAGTCAGCGTCTTCAGCAACGACGCCGTCTCCTCTTTCAGATTGAGCCGGATGGCCGCGTCGGAAGGCGAGGCCACCGCCTTGTCCTCGATGAAGTCGCCCAGGTGCGAGCTTTCCTCTTCGCCGATCGGCGTCTCCAGGGAGAGCGGCTGCTGCGCGATCTTCTTCACTTTGCGCAACCGGTCCACGGAAATCTCCAATCGCTCGGCCAGTTCCTCGAGCGTCGGTTCGCGGCCCAGCTCCTGCACCATCTCGCGGCTGGCGCGAATCATTTTGTTGATGTGCTCGATCATGTGCACCGGCACGCGTATGGTGCGCGCCTGGTCGGCGATGGCTCGCGTAATCGCCTGGCGAATCCACCAGGTCGCATACGTCGAAAACTTGTAACCGCGGCGCCACTCGAACTTTTCCGCGCCCCTCATCAGGCCGATATTCCCTTCCTGGATCAAATCCAGGAACTGCAGCCCGTGGTAGGTATATTTCTTGGCGATCGATACCACCAGGCGCAGGTTGGCTTGGGTCAGCTCCTTTTTGGCCTGCTGCGTCACGGCCTCTCCGCGCACGATCCGCTGCAGGGCCCGCTTCAGTTCCGTTAGGCCAACCTCGCCGGAGTCAGACATTTCCGCCCGGTCCGCGCGGCGCATACCGAGTTCGCGCCGGGTCGCCGCGTCGCGTTTGGATGCGTCGCTGCGGCGTTCGATTTTGCCCATCTCCCGTTCCAGCGAATGCAGCCGCTCCACAGTCTGGCGCAGTTTGGCGATCAGCCGGTTGCGCTCCCGCTCGTTCAACTCCAGCGACCGCGCCACCAGGGACATCTGGATGCGAGTCCGGGAGAGCGCGTAACGGGCCTGTAGATACGGCCGCTTCTTCGATTTCGGAGTGCGCGCCAGCCGGGCCGCCTGTTTCAAAGCGGTATCGTAAAGAGCGGCAATCTTATCCAGGGTCTTCTGAATTTGCCGCGTCTTCTTTTCGATATTCTCTTCCTTGAACTCTTCCTCATCGAAGACCACGACTTCTTTCACCGAGCGGCGGCCTTCGATCAGGTCCTTCCGGACCTCCAGCAACTCTTTGATTACGATGGGGGAACGTGTGATGGTTTTCAGCACCAGCAGCCTGCCGCGCTCTATGCGCTTGGCCAGCGCCACTTCGCCCTCGCGTGTCAGCAACGGCACGGTGCCCATCTCCCGCAAATAGATGCGTACCGGATCGTTGGTCTTGTTGATCAGGTCCGGAGTCAGATCCAGCTCCGCCTCCTGGGCGGGAGCGTCCTCCTCCTTTGCATCCGTTTCCAGCGTTTCGCCGGCTTCCAGCGCCGAGGCCGCGGCTTTCGCCGCGGACACGTCTTCGTACATCTTGATGCCGTACCGCTCGAACGTGGAGAGCAGGTCGTTGATCTCTTCGGGCGAGGTGATGTCTGGCGGCATCATGTCATTCACCTCTTCAAAAAGCAGGTATCCCCGCTCTTTGCCCAGCATGATGAGCTGATCGACGTGGTCGAACGAGTCTTCTTTTCCCGGTGACAAGAATTCTCCGATCCGAGTGAGCGCTTTATGGACTTAGATTAATCTTCAGGCTTCCGCGGTTGAAATCTTTTCACCGCTTTGGCCTTATGGTCGTTTTGATAGTCGGCTAATTCTGAGTCGGTCACGCAAAACTGCGCCACTAGCGGATGATCGCTGCCGGTGGACAGTTCTCGATGGAGCCTGAGGGAACAAACATTGGGCCCGTCCTGATACTGCACTCGATGGGATACGAAGGCTTCGTTGGCAATGGTCACGGTGTATTCGCGGGATTGTCTGGCTTCGTCGCGAACCACGAAGCTGTATTCGCGAGCCACAGCGCCTGCGGTAAATCCAACATATTGCACGATGAACTGATCGGCCATCAGCCGCCCATCTCCTGGGGCTCGGACTCACTACCACCCGCAAAAGGAGGGCGGGCCAGAACCTCAGCCCGCCCTTTCGTCATGCTAGAGGCCGACGACGTTCTCTGCCTGCAAGCCCTTGGGGCCCTTGCGGACTTCGAATTCCACAGCTTGGCCCTCATTCAGGCTCCGGTATCCTTCCGCCTGAATGGCCGAGTGATGCACGAAAACATCCTCGCCGCTCTGGCGCTGAATGAATCCGAAACCCTTGCTGGCATTAAACCACTTCACAGTTCCTTGTTCTTTCACTGATTTTTTCTCTTTTCTTGGGCTATTTGGTGTCTCTCGAGCGCCCTCAGCCGAAAACAAAAAAGGGCGCGAGTTGTGTCGGCTCGCAGCCCCTTTAAACGAATCCAAAGGTTTGTACAAGAGCAACAAACGCAAACTCATCATATCATAAATTCGGTTTCAAGTGTGGCCCATCCCTCCGGCCGGTACTGGGCCGGTTTGACTGCCCTTAATCGAAACCCAAAAGGTCAAAACTCACCACGCCCCCGCCCGGCTGGCCAGCATCTTCTCCACCCTCTTCACGTCTTCCGGCGTATCCACTTCCACCGATTCCTGATCGATTTCCGCCACCCGAATGCGATTGCCGTTCTCCAGCCAGCGCAGCTGCTCCAGTTGCTCGATGCGCTCCAAATCCCCTTGCGGAAAGGTCGCAAACTCCAGCAGCGCCTCCCGCCGGAACACATATAACCCCAGATGCTTTAAATGTTTCGCGTGCACCGGGCCGCCCCGGTCTCTTACCCAGGGGATAGGAGCCCGGGAAAAGTAGAGCGCATTGCCGTCGAAATCCACCACGGTCTTCACCACGTTGGGATCCATGATCTCCGCGGCATTGCTGATCGGCACCGCCAGCGTAGCCATGCTCACGCTCTCGTCTTCCCGCAACGCTTCGATCGCCGCATCGATCGCCGCCGGATCGATCAGCGGCATGTCCCCTTGTACATTCACCAAAATCTCGGCCTCCGCATGGGTCGCCGCCACCTCGGCCACTCGTTCCGTGCCGGAACGATGGTCAGCCCGCGTCAGCGCCACTTCCCCGCCAAACGCGCGCACCGCGCTGGCAATTCGTTCGTCGTCGGTGGCGACGATCACCTTGGAAACCAACTTGGCTTGCCGCGCCCGCTCCCACACCCTTTCGATCATGGTCTTTCCGCCAATGGAAATCAGCGGCTTTCCTGGCAAGCGAGTCGAGGCATAGCGTGCGGGAATCACGGCTACTGTGTTCATCGTGGGCAACCTGTCCTGGACTCCGATTGTCTCAATCTTGTCTCCGTTTTGTACTTAATTCATCTCACGGAATGATGGCGCTTGCAACGATGCTAGCATACCGCCGAGCCCGCATTTTTCCGCTGGCTGCCGGACGTTTGCTGGGGCCCGGCTGTACTGCCCTCGACGAGGGCAACTACAGTAACCAGCGCTTTGCTGGCGCTTCGAGTAATGCTAGACTGACTGCGCGTTTCCCGCAGCCGCCCGGCTAAGCCGGGAGGGAGTTACGGATGGCAAGAGGTAAGGGGCATCGGCTGCCGTATTTGGCTCTGGTCGCATCTGGTGTGCTCGCCCTGTTCATCGCCCCCCTCCTGGCGCAGGTCACAGGCCCCGAAACCGCCCCTCAACCGGAAGCCAAAAAGTCCAGCGGCATCAAGATGGATGTGGAGATGGCCCTGGTCAACGTGACCGTCACCGATCCTTATAGCCGCTTGGTCACGGGTTTGGATAAGGAAAACTTCAAAGTCTACGAGGACGGCGTCGAACAGGAAATCTCCACCTTCTCCAGCGAAGATGTTCCCATCTCCATCGGTTTGATCTTCGACATGAGCGGCAGCATGGCCGACAAGGTCGATAAGGCTCGCCAGGCCGCCGTGCAGTTCCTGCGCACCGCCAATCCCCAGGACGAATTTTTCCTGGTCAGCTTCAACGACCGCGCCGAGGTCAGCAGCCGCTTCACCTCCAGCATCGAAGAACTCGAAAGCCGCATGATGTTTACCGTGGCCAAGGGCCGCACCGCCCTGCTCGATGGCATCTATCTCGGCCTCAGCCAGATGAGGGGTGCACGCAACGGCAAGCGCGCCTTGCTCATCATCTCTGATGGGGGCGATAATCATAGCCGTTACAATGAAGCCGACATCCGGAACTTCCTGAAAGAGGCGGATTGCCAGCTCTACGCCATGGGAATTTTCGACGTCAGCGATATGGGGCGAACCACCGAAGAGCGCTACGGTCCCAGCCTGCTTTCGGAGCTCGCGGAAATGACCGGTGGCCGCGTCTTCCCGGTCTCGAGCCTGGGCGATTTGCCCGATATTGCCTCAAAGATTGGAATGGAGCTGCGTAATCAATATGTCCTCGGATATAAACCAAGCAATCCCCGCCACAATGGCACCTGGCGAAAAATCAAAGTCAAGCTGCTGGCTCCTAAGGGGCTTCCGCCTCTCAATGTCTACGCCAAGACGGGATACTACGCGCCCGGTCAATAAGTTCTCGGCGCTCGCGTTGATTTTGACGGCTGCGACGCTGGCTCTTGCGCTGGCTTCCCCGCTGCGCGCGCAGCGTCCGGCACAGCCAGCCGCGCCCCAGGCGCCTGCCGAGTCGTCGCCCGACTACTCCATCCGCAAGGACGTCAACCTCGTCGTCCTGCACGTTTCCGTGGTCAATGATCGCGGCCAGTTCGTCCCTGGACTTAAGGAGGACGAGTTCCGCGTGCTGGAAGACAAAGTCGAACAGAAAATTTCGGTGTTCAGCCAGGAAGACGTGCCCGTGAGCATGGGCCTGGTGATCGACAATAGCGGCAGCATGCGAGACAAGCGTCCCCAGGTCAACGCCGCCGCTTTGACCCTGGTAAAGACCAGCAATCCTCAAGACGAAGCCTTCGTCGTCAATTTCAACGACGACTTCTATCTGGACACGGTTCACGATTTCACCAACGACATCACCGAAATGAAAGACGCCCTCGAGCGCATTGACGCTCGCGGCAGCACCGCCCTCTACGACGCGGTGATTGGCTCCCTCGATCACTTGAAGAAAGGCGCCAAGGATAAGAAGGTCCTGCTGGTGGTCACCGATGGCGTCGATAACGCCAGCCGCCGCTCCCTCGCCAACGCCGTGCAGGAAGCCCAGCGTTCCGATGCCCTGATCTACTGTATCGGGATTTTCAGCGACGACGACATCAAGCACAACCGCGGCGACATGAAAAAGGCCCGCCGCGCCCTTACAGAATTGGCCACTTCCACCGGCGGCATCGCCTTCTTCCCGGAAAATGTCACGGATACGGAGACCATCTGCGACCAGATCGCCCGCGACATTCGCAATCAATACACGGTCGCTTATTACTCCACCAATCCGGCCCGCGACGGCTCTTTCCGCGCCGTGCAGGTCGCCCTGTCGCAACAGCCGCAGCACGGCGCCAAGCTCCAGGTGCGCACCCGCACCGGCTACTATGCCCGCGGCCCCGTTTCATCCCCTTCGGGCAACTGAGGCCCGCCAAATTCGGCCGCAGAGCGACGCCCCCTCTTGATGTCATTCCGAGTGAGCGAAGCGAGCGAGGAATCTGCTTTTCTCGTGTAGCGGCTACCGCGCACCCCGAAGACTTAGTCCAGATACGCACTCTTCACCTCGCGGCTCGCCAACTCCCCCAGGAAACTCTCGCCGTGCGGAATCCTTCCGCCAAAATTCTCCGCCACGGTCTGCCCCATGTCAGCCAGCGTCGCGCGCACGCCTAAATCCCTGCCCTGTTGCCCTCCCGGGCTGTGCGCCAATATCGGCACGTACTCCCTTGAGTGATCCGTCGTAGGCCAGCGAGGATCGGGATCGCATCCGTGGTCCGCCGTAATCAGGAGCAGATCGGTCTGCGCCAACCTCGCCAGCAGCGGCCCCAGCAGCGTATCGAACTCTTCCAGCGATCGCGCGAAGCCCTCCACGTCCTTGCGATGCCCGTACAGCATGTCGAAATCCACGAGGTTCGCAAAGATCAGCCCATCGCGCTGCCGTTCCATCGCCTGGGAAAGCTTCTCCATTCCATCCGCATTGCTTTTTGTCGTGACGTAGTTCCCCACGCCCCGCCCGTTATAGATGTCGTGGATCTTCCCGATGCCCAGCACGTTCACGCCGCGCTCCGCCAGCACGTCCAGCAGCATCGGCTTGGGCGGCTCGACCGCATAATCGTGCCGCCGTTCCGTGCGCCGGAAATTCCCCGGCGCGCCGGTAAAAGGCCGCGCGATCACGCGACCCACGCGATGCGGTCCGTCCAGAATCTTTCGCGCGATCTGGCAATATCGGTAAAGCTCCGCCACGGGAATCACCTCTTCGTGCGCGGCAATCTGGAAAACGCTGTCGCCCGAGGTATACACGATCGGGTATCCCGTGCGCATGTGCTCCGCGCCGAGTTCTTTCAGAATTTCCGTGCCGCTCGCCGGCTTGTTCCCCAGCGTCCTTCGTCCGATGGCCCGCTCGAAAGCCTCCATAACTTCCGGCGGAAAGCCCTGCGGATACACCGGAAAAGCTTGCGGCAACCAGATTCCGGCCATCTCCCAATGTCCCGTCGTCGTGTCTTTCCCCGGTGAGCGCGTGGCGCCTTTGCCAAAGCACGCCAGCGGCGCCTTGGCCGGCGACAAGTGCGCCAGCGGCTCGATATTCGTAAGCCCCAGCCACACCAGGTTCGGAATCGCCAGCACGCGCGATTCGGCCACGTGCCCAAGCGTGCTTCGACCCGTGTCGCCATATTCGTCGGCGTCCGGCAGCGCGCCGATCCCCACGCTATCCAGCACCACCCACACAATTCGCTTAAACGCCATCTCTCCGCCTCTACGTTGGGGTCATTTTGAGCGAAGCTTTGTAGCTCGGGTCGCGCCTGCGCCCGGCGCGACAGCGCACGTAATAAAAGAAGTCGCAGGCGAGACCTGAGGCTATCTTACTTCCACCTATTTCCGCATGCAGCGGAGCCCGCGGCTCGCGCCGCCCCATTTGCCGCCCCTCTCCCCGCGACGTATAATTTTTCGTTTAGGTTGACTCCAAAATCCCGGCTGTGCAGAACTGTCGCGCCGCAAGCGCCTGTGAAATCCTTTGAAAACGCCTTTGAGAGACAAACCCGATAAGCCCGAAATCGCCGCCACCACCGCAGCGGCAGCTGCGGTCATCGACGAGCAAACCTTCATCGCCGTCTCCGGCGCGCGCGTGCACAACCTCAAAAACATCAGCTTCGAGATCCCTCACAACGCCATCACCGTCGTCACCGGCGTCTCCGGCTCCGGCAAATCGAGCCTCGCTTTCGACACCATCTACGCCGAGGGCCAGCGGCGCTACATCGAATCGCTCTCCGCCTACGCACGCCAGTTCCTCGAGCGCATCGAAAAGCCCGACGTCGACGAAATCTCCGGCATCGCCCCGGCCATCGCCATCAAGCAGAAAAACGCCACGCGCAACCCGCGCTCCACCGTGGCCACCGCCACCGAAATTTACGATTACCTGCGCCTGCTGTACGCCCGCGCCGGCCGCACGTTCTGCACCCGTTGCGGCGCCGAAATTTGTCGCGACACCATCGACTCCATCACCTCCCGCGTCCTCGCGCTCGAGCCCGGCCGCCGCTTTTACGTGCTCTATCGTCTGGCCGTCGCGGAACCGGCCAAGAAGCCGGCGCGAAAATCGCCCGCCGCGACGCCCGCGCCTGCGCAACCGCCCGCTCGTTCCAGCGTCCAGCAAGCCCTAGTCGATCTCCAGAAGCGCGGATTCAATCGCCTCTACCAGTCCGGCCAGATGCACGAATTCTCTTCCCCGGAAACTTTGCTCGATATCGATTTCGCGCAGCCCGTCTACGTGGTGGTCGACCGCCTGGTCATCTCCCCCGAAATCCGCTCGCGCCTGGCTGACTCCGTGGAGATCTGCTATCGCGAAGGCAAGGGCGAAGCCATCCTCGAATTTCCTCCTTCGGAGACGCATCCCGAAACCGAGCGCATCGCCTTCAGCGATCGCTTTGAATGCAAGAAGTGCGGCCTCGCCTATCAGGAGCCCGAACCGCGCCTGTTCTCCTTCAATAATCCCTACGGCGCCTGCCCGCGCTGCCAGGGCTTCGGCAATACCATCGACTTCGATATCGATCTGGTCATCCCCGATCGAAGCAAATCTATCAACGAAGGCGTCGTCCAGCCCTGGACCAAGCCCCGCTATCGCCAGCTTTGGCAGGACTTGAAGCGCTTCGCCCGCTCCCGCGGCATTCCCGTGGACGTTCCTTTTCGCCAACTCACCGCAGAGCAGCGCGACGCCATCATTGAAGGCGACGAAGACGCCGATTTTCCCGGCGTCAACGGCTTCTTCGCCTGGCTCGAGCGCAAGAAATACAAGCTGCACGTGCGCGTCTTTCTCAGCCGCTATCGCGGCTATGCCACCTGCCCCGATTGTGGCGGCACGCGCCTGCGCCCCGAAGCTCGCGCCGTGCGCATCAACGGAAAATCGATCACCGAGGTCTGCGCGTTCACCGTCACCGAGGCCCGCCGGTTCTTCGATTCTCTCGAACTCGCGCCCGAAGCCGCCGCCATCGCCGAAAGAATCCTCCAGGAGATTCAGCAGCGCCTTCACTTTCTCGATCAGGTCGGGCTCGAATACCTCACCCTCGATCGCCTCACCTCCACGCTCTCCGGCGGAGAAGCTCAGCGCATCCAGCTGGCCACTTCGCTGGGCTCGCAGTTGGTCGGCGCGCTCTATGTTCTCGACGAGCCCTCCATCGGCCTGCATCCCCGCGATACCCACCGGCTCATCGACATCCTCAAAAGCCTGCGCGATCTCGGCAACACCATCCTGGTCGTCGAGCATGACGCCGAAACCATCGCCGCTTCCGATTACGTGCTCGATCTGGGACCCGGCGCCGGCGAAGCGGGCGGCAAGCTGCTCTTCTGCGGCCCGCGCCAGGATCTGCTCAAGTCCGCCGAATCCCTCACCGCCCGCTACCTCAATGGCGAACTGCGCATTCCCGTTCCCTCGCTGCGCCATAAACCTTCACGCCGCTTTTTGCGAGTTTTCGGTGCCCACGCCCACAATCTGCGCAATATCGACGTCATGTTTCCGCTGGGCGCCATGGTCGCCGTCACCGGAGTGTCCGGCTCCGGCAAGTCCACGCTGATTTACGATGTTCTCTACAAAGCTCTGGAGGCCAAGCGCGCTGGCGTCGCGTTCAAGGAGCTTTGCGACCGCATCGAAGGCGATGGGCTCATCGAGCAGGTCGTTCTGGTGGACCAATCCCCCATCGGCCGCACCCCGCGCTCCAATCCCGCCACTTACTTGAAGGCCTTCGACGCCATCCGCGAACTCTTCGCCGCCACTCCGGACGCCAAGCGGCGGGGTTTCGGCGCCGGCCATTTCTCCTTCAATATCCCCGGCGGCCGCTGCGAAGCTTGCGAGGGCGATGGCACCGTCACCGTGGAGATGCAGTTTCTCGCCGACGTCGAGTTGGTCTGCGAGGAGTGCCGCGGCACCCGCTTCAAGAGCGCCGTCCTCGAAGTCCGCTATCGCGACAAGAACGTTCACGAAGTCCTCGGCCTCACTGTGCATGAGGCCTTGCACTTTTTCGCCGGTGTTCCCCGAGTGACTTCCAAGCTCAAGATTCTCGACGAAGTGGGCCTCGGCTATTTGCGCCTGGGGCAATCCGCCACCACGCTTTCCGGCGGCGAAGCGCAGCGGCTCAAGCTCGCCTCCCACCTGATTCACACCGCCAATCCGGGTGTCCTTTACATTCTCGATGAACCCACCACCGGCTTGCATTTCGACGATATCCAGAAGCTGCTCACCGCCTTTCGCAAGCTCCTCGAGGGCGGCGCCTCGCTCATCGTCATTGAGCACAATCTGGACGTGATCAAATCGGCCGATTGGGTGATCGATCTGGGGCCCGAAGGCGGCGCGCAGGGCGGCGCGATCGTGGCTACGGGAACTCCCGAGCAGGTGGCGCGAAACCCGCACTCCTACACCGGAAAATATCTCAAGGCCGTGCTAAAGAATCATAATAATGGCCACGGCGAGACCCGAATCTCGAAGAAAACCATCTCCAGGAAAAGCTCGTCATAGAATGCCGTAGACGCTCTGTAGCTCAGGTCGCGCCTGCGCCCGGCGCGTCAGCGCACGTAATAAAAGAAGTCGCTGGCGAGACCTGAGGTCTTCGCGCCGGCGTGACGCAAAGTCGAAGAATCTCGCATCGATTTTTCATACAATGTGCTCAATGATTCGAGCCAGTAATAATTTCGCCGCACTCGTTTTGTTCATTCTCGTTGTGGCGCCGCGTGCATCCGCTGCGCAGCAAAACACTTCAGCATCGTCCGTGGCACCGCTCCTGGCCCAGGCTCAGGACGCGCTCGATCGCAAGGATTACGCCTCGGCTGCTCCTCTGCTCGAAAAGGTCGTCGCCGCAAAACCCACCGACGCTCTGCCCCACTTCGACCTTGGCGTTGCCTATTCCCAGCTGAAGAGAAATCCAGAAGCCATCGCCGAATTTCGTCAGGCCATTTCGCTCGACCCAAATTACGCACCGGCTCATTTGAATCTAGGCCTGCTGCTGCTCGATTCCGATCCCGCCGCCGCGGCCGCATCCTTCGAGCGCGCCGCCCAGCTCATGCCTGGCCAGGTCCGGCCCGTTTATCTCGCCGGAGTGGCGCTCGAGCGCGCCGGGAAACGCGCGGAAGCCATCGCGCAATATCGCGCCGCCGTCGTGCTCGCCCCGAAGGACGACGCCATCCTGACCGCGCTTGCTCGCGTGCTGCTTGCCGACGGCCAATCCCCGGCGGCCGAATCGAGTTATCGCCAGGCGCTCGCGCTGAAACCCGATTCCGCGCCCGCGCAGCTCGGCCTGGCCGAATCCTTGCTCCGCCAGCAGAAGAACGCCGAGGCCGTCGATATTCTCAAGGACTATTTGCAGAACACTCCCGACGACCGCCAGGCCCGCTTCGAACGCGCCGTCGCTCTGCAAACTCTGAACCGCCTGGACGACTCCCTCGCCGAACTGGACCGGCTCGATGCCGGCGCCGCGCCCAGCGCCGAAGCCGGCAAGCTGCGCGGCAGCATTTATATGCAGCAGAAGAAGTGGACTGATGCCGACGCCGCATTCACCAAAGCGCTGGCCGCCTCCGTAGACGATGCACAGCTTCACCTGTGGATGGGCCACACCAAAATGGAATTGCACGATTACCCCGCTGCCGAAACCGAATTGCGGCGTTCGCTGCAACTGGCGCCGGCCAATCCAGAAGCCTTGGGCGAGCTTGCCAGCGTCTATTACCTGTCCGCACAGTACGACGCCGTGCTCTCCACTCTCGATCTCCTTGCTCAGCGCGAAACTCCCACCGCCATCAACTGGTTTTTTCGCGCCCTCTCGTGCGATAAACTAGGACGGAAACCCGAAGCAGCCGCCGCCTATCGGAAATTTCTCGACCTGGACCGAGGCGAGCGTCCCGATCAGGAGTTTCAAGCGCAAGCGCGACTGACGCTTCTGCTTCGCGAGTTGAGCCGGAGCTCCGGAAAATAAAGTGGGTCGGCGTTCCAGTGATGACTTTCGATTTGTGCATCGGCTTTTAATTTTTATGGCTTGCCTATCTATCTGCACTGGCCTCAGCCGCGAACTCGCGGCCCAGGACTCGCTCGCCAAGTTTGAGGCCCAGTACGAACTGGAACGCGATCCCGTGGCCAAGGCCAAGATCCTTGCCAAAGACGGCCGCTTGGAGCTCGACCAGGTTCGCGCGGACTTGAAAACCGACAATGAAGAGCAGGCTCTCTCCGATCTCGAGCACTATCGCGACGAAGTGGAACTCTCCGTCAGGGCCCTCTCCACCACGGGCCTAAACGCGGAAAAGCATCCGGGCGGTTTCAAGGAGCTACAAATTAGCCTGCGGCAAACGTTGCGGCGCGTGGACGATGTGATCAATTCGCTCCCTTACGATAAGAGGCCTTGGTTTCAAGCGGTAAGATCGGACCTAGCCAAATCCCAGGCAACACTGATGGACCAACTCTTTCCCGACGGCGGCAATAAAGGACCCAAGAGAGCAGACCCATGAGGAAACTGGCATCCCGCGCATTGCCGCTCGCCCTCGCGTCTCTTCTCGCCCTGGGTATTGCCGCCACGCGCTCGCCTGCGTTCGCCCAGGGCAAAAAGGACTACCTCAGCGACAACGAAGCGGATCAGATTCGCGATTCGGAGACGCCCAACGATCGCATCAAGCTGTTTATCTCCTTTGCGGCCGATCGCATCAAGAAGCTGCAATACGAATTCGCCCATCCAGCCGAATTGCATCGTGACGACCGCATTAATACGCTCATCAACGCGTATGCCGGCTGCATCGACGACGCTTCGGACTCCATCCAGCTCGGCGTTGAAAAGCAGCAAGACGTTCGCGGTGCCATCAAGGAGATGCAAACCCGCGCGCCCGAATTTCTCGCTTATCTAAAGACCCTTTCCGCGAAGGGCCAGGCTGTCGAGGCCTACAAGGACAATCTGGACGACGCCATCGATGCCACCAGCGAAGCCATCAATGACGCCGACGACGCGATCAAGGAGAACGCTCCGCCGCCCGTGCGCCGCAAACCGCAATGAAGCGCCCATCCGCGTCTCGTAGCCTCGTTCCCGGCGGCGCCGTGATCTTTCAGCGCCTCTACACGCGCTTGGGCTGCCACGGGCGTCCGCCGCGCTTTGAAGTGGAGTTTTATCCCTACGCCAATTTGATGCACACCATCCGCCTGCGCGAGGAGACCGCCTACGTGCGCCTCTCGGATGCCTTGTGTGGCGCGCCTCTGGCGGTTCTGGAGGCCGCGGCGGCGATCCTTTTATCGCGCGTCTATCGCCGGCGCGCGCCGCGCGAAATTCTCAGCGCCTATCGGAGCTTCACGGTTTCGCCGCGCACCCGCCGCAAAGTCGCCCGGCTTCGCCGCGGCCGCGGACGCCTGGTCAAGACCGGCCCGCGCGGCGCCATCTACGATCTCGCGCCCATGTTCACGCGGCTCAACCGCAAGTATTTCGGCGGACGGTTGCATCGCCCGCGCCTCGGCTGGAGCGGCCGCACCTGGCGGGCGCAGTTCGGCTGCTTCGACCCGGCGCTCGATCAGATCGTGATGAATCGCTGGCTGGACCGTGCTTGCGTTCCGCAATATGCCGTGGAATATGTGCTTTTCCACGAAATGCTGCACGTCAAGCATCCCCTGCGCGCGGCACGCTGCGGCATCGAAGCCCACTCCCTGCAATTTCGGATGGAAGAAAAGCGCTACGCGAATTACGACCGCGCCAGAAGGTTTCTCGACCGCTTACCCTGACTTCTGTTTGGTCTGTTCCTGCGCGTGCCCCGTTTGGCCATGCGACTGGCCTTCCAGCTTCTCAATATGCTTCTGAACTTTGTCGCGGTCGGGACCATTGTGAAGGAGCTGCAAGTATTTTCGGTAAGCGACCAAGGCATTATCCACGTCGCCCTTGTGTTCGTAAGCCTCGCCCAATAGAGAGTACGACCGCGCCAGGCCCGGCTCGAACTGAGTGGCGTCCGTGAAGCGGTCGATGGCCGCGTCGTAATTTCCGCGCTTCATGTAGAAGCTGCCGACCTCGAGACTCTTATTCGCGCGCAGGGGATCGAACACCGGTTTGGGCGGTTCGGGCGGAGGCGGCGGTTCCGCGGGCGGTGGCGGGGGCGGAATCTCCAGCGACGATGCCTGTGCCGAGGCCATCCTCGGGACAAAAAGCGAAACCAGACACGCGGCGAAAAGCACGAAAAACAGCTTCTGCAAACGGCCCTGCCGCATATGCGCGGGTAAGATTCGCTTTGTTATCATTAACGTTGCCTGCGGCACGAGTTTCCGTCCAACGGGAACCTGCCGACAATTGTAACTCCGCAAATGGAACTCCGGGAAAAAGCCGGTCAACTTCCCTTGGATGCTGGTGTCTACCTGTTCAAGGATGCCCTCGGCACCATTCTGTACGTCGGCAAGGCTCGCTCCTTGCGCTCGCGGGTCCGTTCCTACTTTCTCGAAGCGAGATGGGCGGACGCCAAAACCGGCTCCCTGGTGCGCGAGATCGCCGACCTCGATTACATCGTGGTCGATAACGAACGCGAGGCTCTGGCGCTCGAAAATAATCTCATCAAGCGCTACCAGCCGAAATTCAATGTCCTGCTGCGGGACGATAAGACCTATCCCTATATTCGTTTCACGGCCTTTGAGAAATATCCGCGCGTGTACGTCACTCGCCGTCTGCGCAAAGACGGTTCCATCTATTTCGGCCCGTTCTTTCCCCACAGCCTCGCCTATCGCATCGTGCATTTCATTCACAAGACGTTCCGCGTCCCCTCCTGCACCGTCGATCTGGAGAGGCAGCATCCCCGGCCTTGCCTTCAGTATTACATTCGCCGCTGCTGGGGCCCTTGCGTGCCCGGCCTGGTCTCCGACGACAAGTATGCGGAAGCCGCGCACGACGCGCGCACCTTTCTTGAAGGACGCCGCCACGACCTGCTCGTCAGCCTCGGCGCGCGCATGAATCAGGCTTCCGAGGCCCAGCGTTATGAGCAGGCCGCCGGATACCGCGACCTCCTGCGCACCCTCGAGGAGATCGAAGAGCGCCAGAAGATCGCCGCCGCAGCCGGCGACGATACCGATGTCCTGGCCTGGTATGCCGAGCCTCCGCAAGTCGCCGTGAACCTCTTTCACATTCGCGGCGGCCGCGTAGTCGATCGCCGCGATTTCTATTGGGAAGACCTTGAGAATTTCGATCCCGACGAGTTTCTTCCCTCCGTGCTCAAGCAGCTCTATCTGGAAGCCGCATATCTGCCCCGCGCCATTCACGTCCTGCGCGATTTCGAGGATCGCCAACTGCTCGAAGAGATTCTCTCCGAGCGCGCCGCGACTCTCGACCTTCCCTACCGTCGCGTGGAGATCTCCGTGCCCCAGCGCGGGCCCAAGCATGCATTCCTGGACCTGGTGGAAAAGAACGCGCGCCACTCTTTCGAGCAGCGCTTCCGCGTGCTCAAACCAAACTCCAAGGCCATTGCCGAGGCGCTCGAATCCACGCTGAGCCTTCCCGCTCCGCCCAAGCGCATCGAGAGCTTCGATATTTCTCACCTTCAGGGCACGGACACGGTCGCGTCCATGGTGGTCTGGGAAAACGGGCGCATGCGCAAGTCCGGCTACCGCAAGTTCATTATTCGCGGGGAGTGGGGCAACGACGATTTTGCCAGCATGCGCGAAACCGTGGAGCGCCGCTACCGCCGCGTGCAAGGCGAGCAAAAGCAAATGCCCGACCTGATCTTGATCGACGGAGGGCTGGGGCAACTTCACGCCGCGGCGCAGGCCCTGGAGAAGCTGGAAATCATCAACCAGCCCGTGGCAGCCATCGCCAAGCAGGAGGAGATTCTGTTCGTTCTCGGCCAGGAGGACGAGCCCATTCGCCTAGAAAAACATTCGCCTTTGCTGCACTTGATTCAGCAAATCCGCGATGAGACGCATCGCTTTGCGGTCGGTTTTCACCGCCAGCGGCGCTCTCGTCGGACCCTCAGCACCGAACTGGACGAAATCCCCGGCGTGGGTTCCCAAACGGTGCGAAAACTCCTGCGCGAATTCGGAAGCGTCGCGCGCGTGCGGCTGGCCAGCGCCGAAGACCTTTCGCGGGTTGTGCCGCGGCCCCTTGCGGCGCGCATCGCGGAACATCTTCACGGCAGCCGCCTGACCGAGGCCGAACCAAAAGCCGGTCCGGCGTAGTGCTTCCTCCGGCGTGTCCATCGGCGCGTTTTGTTGCATCGTATGATGGGGTATGCTAGCGTGAGCGAGCACGGGGGTAGTCACATGGCGGATGGCACCGGATCGAAAGTCAGCTACTTCATGGTGGGTCTCGGAATCGGCGCCCTGGTGGGCATTCTCTTTGCCCCCAAGTCCGGCGAGGAAACGCGCGATTACCTGAGCGCACGCGCCGAAGAGGGCAAGGAATATGCCCAGCGCAAGGCTCGCGAATTGCGTGAGCGCGCCGAGGACCTGGTGGAACGCGGCAAACAAGTCGCGTCCAAGCAAAAAGAGTCCATCTCCGCGGCGGTGGACGCGGGCCGCGAAGCTTATCAACGCGAGAAAACCAAGGAAATATAGATTCTCATGGCTAGCTGGGTCATGCCCACCTTCGTCATCGTCGCCGCAGTGTCTCTATTTCTGCAGATGGTCTTCTTCGCGGCGATGTTTTTCACTTTTCGCCGCCTCAGCAGGCGCATCGAGGAGATCGCCGACGACATGCAGAGGCGCATCAACCCCGTGATTTCGCGGCTGCAAATGCTGGTGGACGAGGCTCAGCCGCGGATCTCCAGCATGATCTCCGATGCCGCCGAGATGACCCACGTGGCCCGCAGCCAAGTGCAGCGCGTGGACCGCATGGTCACCGAGGCCGTGGACCGGCTGCGCATGCAGTTGGTGCACGCCGATCAAATCCTCACCGGAGCGATGGAAGCCGTGGAAGAGACTGGCACGCGCCTCCGCAGCAGCGTCTGGCGTCCGGTGCAGTCGGTCACCGCGCTGGTGCGCGGCATTCAAACCGGCCTGGAGTTTTATCGCGGGCGGCGGCGCCCGGCAAATGCCCCGAGCGAACAGCAGGACGAAGGCCTCTTCATCTAAGCCCTTTTTAATCTGGTCCTTTTCGCACAGCCAAACGTGGCTGTGCCATGCGATACACTGCTGTAAATCCTCGGACAGTCAGCGAATCCAGCCTCCGCCCAAAACTTCATCGCCACGATAGAAGACAGCGGCTTGACCGGGGGTGATGGCACGTTGCGGCGCCTCAAAGCGCACTCGCGCCTCGGCCGGACCCGTAGGCTCGATGCGTGCGGGAGCGGGCTCGTGGCGATAACGGATCTTCACCGTCGCCTCGATCGGCTTCTCCAAGTGGCTCCAGGCGATCCAATTGATGTCGCGAGCCTCGAAGCCTTCCGCCCATAACCGGTCCTCTTCGCCCACGGTGACTCGCCGCGAGGCGGGATCGATTTGCAAGACGTAGAGCGGGCGCGGCGCGGCAATGCCCAAGCCGCGGCGCTGTCCCACGGTGAAGTGCTGCACGCCAGCGTGCGTGCCCAGGACTTCGCCCGCGGCGCTCACCAGCTCGCCGGCTTCGCCGACTTCAGCCGCGGGAGGAATTCCCTCGCTCTCCGCATCGGTGTGTTCTTTTCTATCCGCCCGGCTCTGCTCGACTTCTTTTGCAACCGCTCGCGTCCGCTCGTCTTCTGTTTTATTCGCTCGGCTTCCCTCGCTCTGGCGGTAAGCCTCGATGAAGTTGGTGTAATTTCCCGAAGGGACGAAGCAGATCTCCTGGCTTTCGGCTTTTTCTGCCACGGGCAAATTCGCGCGGCGGGCCATCTCGCGAACGGTTTGCTTGGAGAGACTCCCCAAGGGGAATGCAGCGTGCGCCAACTGCTCCTGCGTCAGGCCGAAAAGAAAATAGGACTGATCCTTGGAAAGATCCACGGCGCGGAAAAGACGGTAGCGGCCCGTGTCAGGATCATGCTCGACGCGCGCGTAATGGCCCGTGGCGATGTGCGAGGCGCCAATCTGCCGCGCGGTAACCAGCAACTGATCGAACTTCACATGGTTATTGCAGTGGGCGCACGGAATGGGCGTGCGGCCCGCCAAATAATCCTCGACGAACGGGCGGACGACCGTATCCTCGAAACGTTTCTCGAAATTGACGACGTAATGCGGAATGCCGATGTGCTCGGCGACGCGCCGCGCGTCGTAAACATCTTCTACCGAGCAGCAGCGCTGGGGCGCGGCCTCGCCCGGCGCGAGTTGCGGCAAGCGGCGCTGGTCCCAAAGCTGCATGGTCAAGCCGACCACCGGCGTTCCCGATTCATGCAGCATGGCTGCGACGGCCGAGCTATCCACGCCGCCGCTCATGGCCACAACCGTCAATTCACGCGGCTGGTCTTGCATGCTCAATGGCTTGCTCATTGGCACGTTCATTGGCTCGCTCATTGCGCCGCCGCCATCTCACCGGTTTTAGAGACGCCGCGCTGGCGCGCCACGGCCGCGGGGATCAATTCCAGCGCCCGATCGATCTCTTCCGGGGTGGTTCCGCGCCCCACGCCGAGGCGCACGCTGGCGCGCGCCTGGGCGGGAGTGAGGCCGATGGCGGTGAGCACGTGCGAGGGATCGACCGCTCCGGAGGAGCACGCCGCGCCCGCCGAACAGGCCAAGCCGGCCAAATCCAAAGCGATGAGCAGGGACTCGCTTTCCGCTCCGGGCAAAAGTAGGTTGCAGGTATTAGGGATGCGGCGCGCGGGATCGCCATTGACGCGAGCTCCGGGAATGGCCGCAAGCAGCCCCTTTTCCAGGCGATCGCGCAGCTCGGCCATGCGCGACGACGTTTCGGCCAGATCGCGGCGCGCGAGCTCGGCGGCCTTTCCCAAACCCACAATTCCGGCAACGTTTTCGGTTCCGGCGCGGCGACGGCGCTCGTTGGGCCCTCCAAAAAGCAGAGGATCGATCTCAATGCCCTTGCGCACGAAGAGCGCGCCCGCGCCCTTAGGCCCACAAAACTTATGCGCGGAAAGAGAGAGAAGCTGCACGCCGGGGCGGTTGACGTCGATGGCAATCTTGCCGGCGGCTTGCACGGCGTCTGTATGAAGCGGGATTCGCGTCTCCGCGGCGGCCTTGGAAATCTCCTCGATGGGCTGGAGGGTGCCGATTTCGTTGTTGGCATAGATCACCGAGATCAGCGCCGTCTCGGGCCGGATGGCCGCACGAATGGCATCCGGGCTAACGATTCCGCCCGCGTCCACGGGAATGTAAGTAACGGAGATGCCGCGGCCTTCGAGAGCGCGGCAGGAGTTCAAGACGGCGTCGTGCTCGATGACGGTGGTGATCAGGTGAGGAGGCGCTGCGGAGGAGGGCTTTTCCGCACGCAGGGCGTGGCCGATAACGCCGAAGATGGCGGCGTTGTCGGCTTCGGTGCCGCCGCTGGTGAACACAATCTCCGAAGAACGAGCGCCAATCAGCGCGGCGACGGATTCGCGAGCCTGCTCGATGGCGTGGCTCGCCCGTTGGCCAAACTGGTGCACGGAACTCGGGTTGCCGAATTCAGCTCCGAAGTAAGGGAGCATCGCTTCGAGCACTGCCGGATGCACGGGCGTTGTGGCGTTATGGTCGAGATAAATGCGCTGCATAAATTTGCACTTGGCGTTACTTAACTACCCTTCTCAGGCACAATATCTAAAGTAGAAGTTTAGAGATATTGCCCCTACCCCCTGTTTTTTTATCAAGAGTATCATTCTAGGGCAGTTAAATCGTTTATAATACAAGAGTATCATTCTAAACGAGTTAATTTATTGCCGCACAAGAGTATCATTCTTTGGCACTTATATTTGTCCCGACCAAGTTGCACATAACACTGAGACATCCTCCGCAAAGACCTCCGGAGGGCAGAATGTGCGCTTCGACTCGTCCGCCACGGCTGACCGCCCAAGATGACTACAAGGCTGCCGCGCCAAGGTTCGTCCTTGCGGCTCGTCTCGCAGAGCGCAGCTCTGAACGAAAATTCGAGCGTGCTTCTATTTTACCGCACGAGTAAAGAAAGCCAGCGGAACGTCCCCGGCCTGCGCGGCGAAGTGTGACTTTCGCCGCAAAACCTGGGCTCACGGTCGCTTCACCGCAGCGGCAAGCCGCGGCGATGATGGACATTCCTGGTGAATGAGTATAGAAGTGATTTCCAGGAGGTGGCCTATGAAAATGGGACTGACGGCGCGGTGCGCCTGGGTTGCCGGGCTAGCTATAGGTCTGGCGATGGTTTGCACGCCTGTGTTCGCGCACCATGGATCGCGAGCATCCTACGATCTGAATAAGCCGGTGACGATGAAGGCCACGATCACGTCGATCTCGTGGCAAAATCCGCATGTCTTTTTGAGCTACGACGTCAAGGACGACAGCGGCAACGTGACGAATTGGGGCGCGGAGATGGCCGAGACCCCGCATCAACTGGGTCTTCGAGGCTGGACGAAAGACACGCTGAAGCCAGGGGACGAAATCACCGCCACCGTTTTTCCTTCCAAGGCAGGCACGCCTCGTGGACTGATGTCCAAGGTGGTGTTCCACGACAAAGTGATTTACGAAGCCAACATGCGCGCCCCGGAATGAGCCCCGGAATGAGTACGGAAGGCATTTGCGGTCTTAGAAGTAACAGCAGGAGTTTGCGAATGCGGAATATCTTCGCAGGTTTTTTCGTCATCACATCGGCTCTATTCACCTTGGCGGCCTTCTCGCACGCGCAAACTGCGGGCACGGCTTCGCAAACCACGAGGCAATCCGGGGCCGAGGCGCAAGCCAAGGCGCAGCCTTTTGACCCTCATGACCTCTCCGGAGTTTGGCTATTGCGCACCCCTTATCCCGGCATCAGCAATCAAGCTCCGCCATTGACGGCGTGGGGGCAGGCCCAGTTCGACGCCAACAAGCCCAGCTTCGGACCTCGGGCGGTGCCGCCGGCTTTGGGAAACGACGTCATCGGCAATTGCGACCCGACGGGCTTCCCTCGGAACATGTTTTCGCCATCCCGGCCGGTTCAATTCATTCAGTTGCCAAACCAGTTGGTGCAGCTCTTTCAATACCATTCGGCGCGCCGAACCATATGGATGGATGGGAGAGCGCTCCCTAAGGACCCGGACCCGAATTGGTACGGATACTCGGTGGGCAAGTGGGAGGGGGACACTCTGGTCGTAAATACCGTGGGGCTGAATGAGAAGACCTGGCTCGATCATTTCGGGTATCCGCACAGCGAGGAGATGCGCGTGGAGGAACGCTACCACCGGGTGGACCACGACAGCTTTGAACTGGTGCTGACCGTTTACGACCCCAAGACGTACGAAAAACCTTGGGTGAGCGGAAAGAAGACGTTCAAGTTGAATCCCATACAGGAACTGGAAGAGGAGTACTGCGTGCCTTCGGAGGAGGGACACTATAACGACTTCATGAGGAATCCCGCCGCCGGCAAATAGGGGAAGACCGGTTCCCAACCCTCGGACTGAAAAGGCCAGGCGCCCGACTGAAAAGCCCCTCCGGCCGAAAAACAACCCAAAGGTATACACGTAACACGCGGTACACGCGAAGTTACGTTTATCTTTTTGCGGCACGAGGATTCCGGGACAGTGGAAGTATCGAGCGCCCTGTGTGATCTTTAACCCATGATGCTAAGAACCGCTTCCGATTCGACGACTGGCTCGGTGACGCCGGCACCCGACCGGCGACAGGCCCCTCGGTATAGTGTGGTGGCCGTCGCGGATGTTACCGATTCCGAAAACGGCAAGCTGCTGTCTGGGACGATCACGCAGATCAGCCGCAGCGGATGCTACGTCGATAGCCCGAAGACGCTTCCGGTGGGGACAACGCTGAAGGTGATTATTTTCCGCGATCAACAGACGTTTGTGGCCAAGGCCAACGTCATTCACGTCCAGGAGCAGATGGGAATGGGCGTGGCGTTCGTGGATGCGGCGAAGGACCAGTTCGAAATCTTGAATTCGTGGCTGGCCGAGCTTCCGTCTTTGCGCTCTTAGGCGTTATTTCACGCGGCCCTTAAAACCTTCGGCGATCATTTCGACCTTATAGATGGCTTTGGCGTTGTTGCGCACTCCGGGCGGAGTCCGGTACTCGGTGCCGTCCGGGTTGGTCATACCATTGCCTTTGGCGTAGAGAATCTTTTTGCCTGGTCCGGAAAACGCGATGCTCGACGAGGCCCTGGGCAACGGAATGACGCCGAGGTACTTCCCTTCCGGGCTGAATACCTGAATGCCGGGCGCGCCCGAGGTAACGTAAAGACGGCCCTCGGAATCGATGGCCATGCCGTCGCCGTTTCCGCCGGCTTCGAGCGTGGCGAAGTCCCGCTGATTTTTCACCGTGCCATCGGGCTGGACGTCCCAGGCGACCAGAGTTTTGACGTTGGTGACGTAGAGCGTTTTCCCGTCGCGGCTGAGCATCATGCCGTTGGTGCGAATCTCCTTGCCGGCCACGAGGCTGACCTTGCCCTTGGCGTTCACGAAGTAGGTCCCATTGTCGTCGGAGAAATAGACGCCACCCTTGGAATCGCAGACCAGTTCGCCCATGCGCCAGAAGGTCTTGCCATCGAACTCGTGGGCCAGGACCTGCCACTTCGGCGAGAGGACCACCAGGTCCGCCGTTTCGTGGCATTGGTCGGGATGGCCGCCGGGATCGGAGCAAGTCCTTTCCACACCGATGAGGCGGCCTTTGCGATCGATTCCCAGCGCTCCGGTGCCATGCGTGTCGCGGACGAAAATGGTGAAATTGTCGTGGGCATCGAGCCGGCCCACCGTGCTGGGCTGCTCCTGCGCGAAGTAGATGCCGCCATCCGGGGCGGCCACCAGGCCGTCGGCGTTATCCGGTCCTTGCCAGACGAGCTTCCACTTGGCTCCCGCAGCGATGACGCCGGGAATTTCCGCGATGGTCACGTCCTTGGCGGGAGCGGGCTGGGGGAAGGCCTGCTCGCCACCCGCGCCGCGCTGTTGCGCGACGGCGATGGCGCTCAGGGCGAGAGTCGATCCGAGGAAACAGGAAGCGATGGTGGCGATTGCTTTCGATTTCATATGCGATCCCTCAACTCAGTTGTAATTGCTCGGCCCGCGAGCCGACCACAGCGTTGGTCTTGATAGCGGGCAGTATATACCGGAGCACTTCTCAAAGGGAGCGGCTAGGGATTGATCGCAGAAAAACGCTCAAAGACTCGGCCGCGCGAAATCGGGTGTAGCCGGCTAAACGCTGCGAGCCATGGCCGCTTTCTTCGTCGCCCTGAACTCGGCGCAGGCTCGGAGGTAGCCGAGAACGAGGGGATGGGGCTGCTCGCCGGTGGAAGAGAGCTGCGGCTGAAACAGAGTGGCGAGAAAGAAGCGCTTGCCGGGCAGATCGAAGGCGCGCATTTCGTTGCGCGGGCCGCGAGCGGCGACGCGCAATCCGGCCTCTTCCCATCGCGGCAGGTATTCGGGATTGGTTTCAAAATTACAAAAGTATTCGCCCTGCAGATCGTTAGACTTGCAACACTCGTGGAGCAACGTGCCTTTGACCGGACGGACCGCGTCGCGGCCGTGCATTTTGGGCGAGGCGGGGGAGGGCGCGGGAAGCGGGCAAGCCACGGGAGTGATTACGACGTGGGCTGAACTCGACACGTTTTCGGCGGTGTCGGCGTCGCGGAGGCCGAGCACGTTGCGAGTGAATTCGATCAAGGCGTATTGGAATCCGGCGCACGTTCCGAGGTAAGGAAAATCGTGGCTGCGGGCAAACTCGATTCCGCGCAGCATCCCGGCCGCGCTGCGGAAGGGACTGCCGGGAGCGCCCCAGACGCCGTCGACGTGGGCGAGACGGTCCTGGGCATCGCGGATTTCCAGCGCTTCCGTGGGAAACCAGCGGGGCTCGATCTGGAAGCCCATCCAGGAGGCCGCGTGGAACAAGGCAGCCTCGGTGGCCCAATGAGAATGCTTCTGGCGGTCAAAGTCGCCTAGGATTGCGATTCGGAGTGCTTGGCTCATGCGGATTCGATCCTATGCTTGGGCGTATGCTTGGAGCGGAATCAACAGTATAGGCCAAATGGGGTGGAGAGTTACAGGGCCACTTTTGGAGCGCCAGGCGACGAACTGTTTGCGGGCCGGACACGGCGTCTTGACAATGCCGGAAGGCTCCGTTAGTTTCCAGATGCTTTGTGATCGACCTAGCTTCATCCACAACTGAGCCTTAGCGTTGACGAATCCCGTCATTACACTGACAACCGACTACGGCACGAGCGACCACCTGGTGGGCGTGCTCAAGGGCGTGATCCTGCGGATCGCGCCGAACGCCACCATCGTGGACATCAACCATCACGTGGCTCCCTTCGACTTGCTCGACGCGGCCCTCACCATTGGGGCGGCGTATCGCTACTTCCCTCCGCGCACGGTGCACCTGGTGGTAGTCGATCCAGGCGTGGGCACGCAAAGACGGCCGATCCTGGTGACGGCGGACCAATTCTATTTCGTAGCGCCGGATAATGGCGTGCTTTCGTTGATCTATGAGCGGGAATCCGCGGTGACCGTGCGACACATCACCGCCGAGCATTATTTTCTCAACCCGATCAGCAATACGTTTCATGGCCGCGATGTGTTCGCTCCGGTGGCGGCGTGGGTGGCGAAAACCAGCCAGACGGAGGCGATGGGCGAGGAGATCAGCGACCACGTGAAGTTCACGCTTCCCCGCCCGAAGGCGGCGGGGTCGGCGCTGAAGGGCGTGGTGCTGCGCGTGGACGCGTTTGGGAATCTCATGACCAACTTTACCGCCGAGGATTTGCCAGCGGCCACGGGCACGGACGGCAAGCTCAGCCTGCAGGTGGGCGGCAAGCGCGTGGAGAAACTGGCGCAGACTTTTGCAAACGGCGCGGCGGGAGAGCCGGTGGCGATTATCGGCTCCAGCGGATTCCTGGAGGTTGCGGTGAACAAGGGGCAAGCGGCGCGGGTGCTGGGCGTAAACCGGGGCGCGGAAGTGGTGCTGGAAATCGGCTAGAACTTTTACTTCCTCATCTATTCCTCTGGGGTCCTCGAGGCTGTGTGCTCGGGTTGCTGCGGCGCGGGCTCACCTGATGGTGGATTGTGCGGAACTCCCCTCGAACCGGCGGGGACCAGGCGCTGGAGCTTGATCCGCGCCACGCGGTGGCGCTCCATCTTCAAAACCGTGAAACGATAGCCGGCGAAATCGAAGCTTTCGCCTCCGCGGGGAATCAATCCAAGACGCGCCAGGACAAAGCCGCCGAGCGTGGCGTAGGCGGGATCGTCGGGAAGATGTATCTCGTATTGGGTCTCGAGATCGCGCAAGCCGATGGCCCCGTCGAAGATCATGGCCATGTCCGAGCCGGTGCCGACGATTTGCGGCGCCTGCACCACGTCGAACTCGTCGTGAATTGCCCCCACCATCTGTTCGAGCACGTCCTTGAGCGTGACCAGGCCGAGGATGCTGCCAAATTCGTCGACGACCATGGCCAAGCTGATGCGGCGCGCGCGCATCTCCAGAAGCAGTTCGCCGGCGAGCTTGTTCTCCGGAACGATCAGCAGCTCGCGTAGCAGGCGGCGCAGGTCGAACTCCTGGGCGAGGGTTGGGGAAGAAGGCTGATCAGGCGCGTTCTCAGGCGCGTTCTTTTCGGGGCGCCGCTCGCGCTCTAAAACGACGGCGATCATATCCCGTACGTGCACTAATCCGAGGAGATGGTCGAGGCTCGATTCATACACGGGCAAGCGCGAACGCTGGGATTTGGCGAAAGCAGCCAGAGTTTCCTCGAAGCCGGACTCGATGGCCAGCGCGTGCACATCGGGCCGCGGCACCATGATCTCGCGCACGCGAACCTGGCGCAGTTCGAGCGCGCCGAGGATGACGCGCTCCTCGCCAGGGGCGAGCAAGCCGTGTTCGGCGGCCTGGCGAATTTGCACTTGTAACTCCTCGGCCGTGTGCGGAACGGTGTGGCCTGCGACCAACCCGGTGACGCCCAGCGCGCGCACGATTTTGCGGCTGAATCCCTCGAGCAAGACCACGGCCCAGCGAAATGTGGTGAGATACCAGTAAAACGGGCGCGCAATCAGAAGCGCGGCGCGGCCGGCGTATTCGAGGGAGATGGTCTTAGGGACGAGTTCGCCGAAAACGACGTGCAGAACGGTAAGGAACGCGAAGGCCAGGACCACGGCGATGCCGTGGGCCACGAGCACGGCGCGGCTGCCGGGCAGCCAATCCAGGGTGGGACGAAGGATCTCGGCGACCACCGGCTCGCCCAAGGCGCCGATGGCCAGGCTGGTGAGCGTGATGCCCACCTGCACTCCGGAGACGACGCGATCGAGCTGGCCCAGGAGTTGCTGCACGATGCGGGCGCGAGCGTCGCCGCGCTCGAGGAGCTGCCGCACGCGCGAGGCGCGAACCGCGACCAGAGAGAACTCCGCGGTGGCGAAGAAGCCGTTGACGCCTACCAGCAGAAGCACGGCCAGCAGACGAAGACCGATCATGCCCTACGATTCTAGCAGCGAGCGCCGGGGTAATGGTTGCTATTCAGGACGAGTAGCGCTGCTCTTTGAACGGGTCGCCGTAGATGTGGTAACCGTTCTTTTCCCAGAAGCCAGGGAGCTCGCGTTCCAGGAACTCGAGACCGCGGACCCACTTCACGCTTTTCCAGGCGTAAAGATGGGGCACCACCAGGCGCAGCGGGTAGCCGTGGTCGGCAGCGAGCGGCTCGCCATCGTGGCGCAAGGCAAAAATTGTGGTTGGGCTCAGGAAATCCGCGAGCGGCAGATTCGCGGTGTAACCCTGCTCGGCATGAATCATGACGTGCTTCGCTTCGGGCCGCAGCTTCGCGTTGGCCATCAAGTCCGTGGCCAGCACGCCTCCCCAGCGATTGCCGAAGCGGCTCCAGCGCGTGACGCAGTGCATATCCGCCAGCACTTCGCCTTGAGGAAGGCGGGAGAACTCCTCCCAGGAAAATCGCAGCGGCGAATCCGCCAGGCCGAAAATGCGGAAATCCCAGGTGCGCGGATCGAACGACGGGACCGAGCCGGCCTGCAGGACGGGCCACTTGAGCGTAAGCGACTGGCCGGGCGGCAAACGCCCCGCGGCGCGCATCTCGCGCTCCCTGGCGCGGCGTTCATTCGACGAATCAAACAGCATGAGGCAAGTATATCGCGCGGACACAAGGGACGGCTGTCGAGCTGGCCACAACAGTTACAGTCAATTTTGTAGCAAATTAAGTCCGCCAAGATTTCACGGTCAAACCCAGGTCGGCGGCCCTGGTAAGCGGTAACCCTCTTCCTTTCAAAAAGTGCTTACAGGTGTACAATTCCGGCCAGGGAAACCACCCGGAGGTGAATTCAATATGAAGCGTTATTTAGCCGTACTTTTCATTTTGTGCACCGTGTCGGCAGGTTTGGTGCTTGCGGAGACCAAGCCCTCGGCAGCTGAAGACGCGGTCGTGAAAGCAGACAAGGCACTGGGGATGGCTTGGGCCAAGGGCGACAAAGCCACAATGGAAAAGATGTTGGATTCCGATTTCAGTTTGATCGATACGGAAGGGATCATGACGGAGCGTCCGGACGTGCTGCGGGAAGGACTGCAGCCGCTCGTTCCCATGACCGCCGATACAAAGGTCTGGGCCCACATGTATGGCAACAATAAAGTCGCGTGGGTCACGGATAACTTGGATAAAAAATATGCCGCGCACATCTGGGTGGATCGTCCACAGGGATGGCGCCTGCTGAACGCCAATGAGATCGAAATTGGCACCGCAGCTCCAGGCGGCAACTGGCGCGCGCCTTACGACATCCCCTGCGATAACCCTTGCAAGGGCTTTCCGTATAGGGCCGTCACGGCCAACGAAAAGGCAGCCATCGCGGCCTGGCTGGACCAGGAAGGCGGCAACGGACCCGGCCGTCACGATATGCACATGGGTGACAACACCATCGTGATCAGCCAGGCCACCACAACGCCGCGCAATTCCCCAACCGCTGCTGGGCCGACGCCCGTGCCACCGCGCCAGCCCGGAACGTTTACCGAGGGCGTAGCGCCTGCGCTCTGGGCGCGCACCTGGGATTTTGGCGACGCGGTAGTGGCCATCATGCTGCAGCCGACTTACGGCGGGAAGGCCTACTGGTCCAGCCGCATTTTCGGCAATCACAATGGCTTCTGGAAGATGGAAGAGAGCTATCACAACACGATCGCAACGTCACCGGTGATGACCGTCGTGCCTCCCAAGGATATTTTGGCGCCGGCGCCTCCGAGGCGCCGCGCGGGGGAATAACGGCGGAGAAGGCAACTAAGAAGTAGCTCTCGTTCGACTTCGGGCGGCGGAGAAGCATGGCCTCTCCGCCGTTTTGTTTAGTGAACTTGTTAGAATGTAGGGTATGCGTTTGGGATTTTACGAAGCAACAGATGTGACCAGTAGTAATTAACCGCATCGGGAGTGATTGAAGAAATGCCGCTCGAATACAAGAAGACGTTCAATCCTGGCGAGCAATTGTGGCCAGTGGCTGTGAAGCTAAGCGAGAGCGAAGTGGCCCAGCGCCCGAATACGGAAATCGTTGCGTGTAAGGAATGTGGCGAACACTTTGGCATCCAAAACGCTATCGCTGCGATAAGACCCATGCAGCAGTTGAAGGAACAACTCGAACAGTGGCTGGCAAGGGATCACACGGATGAAAAGCGGCACCAGGAGCGCTACGAATTTCGCTTTTGACCTCGTTGCTCTTCTCTTGGCGTTGCGTACTGCCTGCTTGTTGAAATCCTTCTATTGAGCGTTACCGATGAGCTTGACGAACTCGTCGTTTGACCCCACCCGCCGTCCCACGATCGAGACGTGCTGCGCAGCGTCGAGGTCCAGCGTTTCATATTCGAATACAACGTATCACCGGGAGCTATCGGACACGGCTCCCTCCGCCAAGTCCGAACCGTGGAATTCTTATCTCGGCAGAGCAGCGGGCACGGGAGTACCGACGAGCTTGACGAACTCATCATTCGACCCCACGCGCTGTCCCACGATCGACACATGCTGCGCAACGTCCAAGTCCAGCTTCCTCATATTTAGATATAACGTTCGCATGCCCGCCGTTGGAGGAGTCGGTTTTGCACCCGGGTCTGGCGGTACATAGAGATCCGCGTTGATGAGAATCTTCTCTTTCGGCAGATAGGCCATCAACATGTCGGCAGAGTGGTTCCCTCTGGCCAGCGATGGGCCGGGAATTTTGAGGTAGCTTTCTCCCTCTTCGTACGCCATGTCCTGCACATGCCAGACCTGTAGCTGGCGCTCGTCGTCGCTGACGACGTATTTCCCCACGCTCGTTGTGCCGCCCACGGTCTCAATCGGAGGAGGCCGGCGGCTGATCATGTACATGGGGTTAAAAATTGTCATGTGATCCGGGTCCACCGTTCTGGGAAACGGACTGAACAGGATGTCGACATAATAGTCTCTGTTCGACTGGTGGGTTACGACCGTGGTTCCCTGCGAGAAATACGTGCGGAGACCACCCGCATAAGCCATGTGGTGATTTGTATTGACGACGTAGCGAATCATTTTACCCGGAACGAGTTTATGAACTTCGTCAATGACCGCGAGCGAGCGCGCCTCGTTCTGGGGCGCTTCGACCACGGCAACGAACTCCTTGAACTCGACGAGCACGCTGTTCAAGGGCCCTCCGCCCAGCAGCCAAACATGGTCCGCAAGCTTTTGCGTGTCTACCTTGACGGCATCGAGTTTTGCCGTGCGCACCACATCCGGAACGGGAATCTTGTTTACAACCACATTGGGCTGAACATCCCTTGTCCAGACCTGAAAATAATTTTCAGCGGTGTTGATCCGGGGATCACCCTGATGGACATGGGTTAAGCCGGGAAACATGACGCCGTTGTAATTCTTGTATTGTGTGTAGCGCATTTCATAAGGCATGTCGCCATAGATCGGATTAGCAATCCACGTGCCGGTAAATTCGACGAGATTCTGATCGTTGATCGTGCCGTTGACTCTGTACTTTCCGTAGTGGAAGGAGACGATCGTCACCCACTGGCCAAACTGCGAGAGACCGAAGTCCGAAGGGCCCACGATGGGTTGCCTGATGGCGACCGCATCGGTCGAGGCCAACGCCGCCTTTATAAATCCGTGTGGGCTGAGCACCATCTCGAGTTGGCGCAGATCGGCGTAGGGCATGCCATCGAGATACAGGCGGGTGTAGGGCAAGGGCGTATCACCCTTCATGTCCCATGCGAAATTGCCGCTCAGGATGTTGGTGACGTGCTCCTCCGGCACTGGTGGATAGCCGTTCGTAGGGTAGCTTCCCTGCTTTTGGTTATAGTCCAGACGCATATACTTGGCGTCGAAGTCGATCGTGCGGGTGTACTCGGAAACCTCAAAATGCGGCCAGTCCGTCGTCAGATCGTACTGCTCGCCAACTTTGGATAAAAAACCATCGGCGGTAAATTGAATCGACTTCAGGTTCGTGGTGCCCATGGCCTTGGCAGCCGCCTCTAAGGCCTTATGGGCATCCACATCCTGCGCGGACGTCGTTCTGGCGCCTAGTGTAATGAACGCAACAAAAAGAACCGCAAGAAACCGAAGGTTTCTCGTCATTTGCCTCTCCTCACGCGGAGTAGAAAATCGATTCGCAGAAGTCCATTCGCAGAAGACCGGCGACGTTAACACACGAGAGTTGCGCAGCGGCAGGATCCTAACGGCTACTCCTGTTGCTGCTCGATGAGGCTCGCGGAACCGCTCTGCCGTAAACTTCAATCCAATCGATCCGCGAACCCGGTGCTCCGTGACCGCCGCCCCTCATCAGATCGGTGAAACCGATCTCCTCGACCCTGCTCAGATCCGGATGGTCAATCCACTTGTCTCCGCGGCCTTCAATCACGTCCTGAATGTTGAGCGCTTGCCAGCGCACGTCCTCCAGTTGGATTTGTGACTCGACCCAGTCCGTGGAATCGCCTGCCGCATGGTCGCCCACGAGCCAGGTGCCGTCGGCGAGTTTCACGATGGGGTGGAGCATATGGAAGCCGCTGATCTTGGTGCGCCAGCGGATGGTCGCGAGTCCGCTCAAATCCACGTCTTTCGTTTTGTCCCTGAGCGCGACCGCACAGGTTGACGTACACAGCAAAGTCATCACGTAGGTGATGTCATTGTTGTTGAGCTGCTTGACGGCCACAAGGCCAGACTTGTCGCCGTAGAGGTGCAATTCCAGATTCGGATTCGCGACGTCACCCTGAAAGAGGGCATGTTCGGGTTCTTGCGGAGTATTGATATTCGGCAAGCCGTCCGCAAGCTTCCAATCTTCTCGGAAAAACAAGCCGGGGTATTGGACCTGTTGTGGCGTCTGCGCCTGCTCTGCCGCAGCGCGGGCGGGCTTGCCCGCCAACCAATTGGATCCGGCAAGACACAGACTCAAGAGTCCCAAGGCGGATACAGTTTGAATCACTCTCGGCATATGCTTTCCCCTTCTGCGTCACCAACCGGGAACCACCGGAATTGCGGGATCCCAAGCTTTCAGTCGGGCTCTAGCCTGGACGGTTTATCGCCCGGATGCGCAGAGTTATACACCCTGGACCATTGCGAAGAAACGAAATTTGCATTCGAAACTGGCCTGGGCCGAGCACTCTCCCTTTCAAAGAGTGTTTGCAGGTGTACAGTTCCGGCCTAGGGAAACCACCCGGAGGTGAATTCAATATGAAGCGCTATTTAGCCGTACTTTTCGTTTTGTGCACCGTGTCGGCAGGTTTGGTGCTTGCGCAGACCAAGCCCTCGGCAGTGGAAGACGCGGTCGCTCACCGGCGATGACCGTCGTGCCTCCCAAGGACATTTTGGGGCCGACGCCACCGAGACGCCGCGGAGGGGAATAACGACGGAAAAGGCAACTAAGAAGTAGCTCTGGTTCGACTTCGGGCGACCAGAAGGCTATCCCGTTCGTATCAGCATACGGGGGGAGGCATTGTGGCGCCGGGCGGCGTGCATTAGAATGCCGCGGGTGCGCACAGGGGCAGGGCGTGAATTCGACTCCGGGCAAGAAGCCTGAAACGAAGCCTGAAGGAGCAAAGAAGCCGGCGTTCGAGCAATCGTTGGCGCGGCTGGAGGAGATCGTGCGCAAGCTGGAGAGCGCGAACCTGCCGCTGGACGACGCCATGAAGCTCTTCGAAGAAGGCATGCAGCTTTCCCGCGAATGCCAGAAGCAACTTGAGCAAGCCGAGGCGCGAGTGGAGATCCTGCTGAAGAAGGCGGGCGGCGAAATGATGGCGCAGCCATTCGAGCCGGAGAACGACGAGGAGAGCTGAAGCCCCTTCCACCGGATGAAACTCCCCGCATTTTTTGAAGAAGACCGCGGCCTCGTCGACGCCGAACTGGAACGATTGCTGCCGGCGGAGAGCGAGCGTCCCTCGGTGATCCATCAGGCCATGCGCTATAGCGTGTTCGCGGGCGGGAAGCGCGTGCGGCCGATTCTGTGCATCGAGGCGTTCCGCATCTTTTCGAGCGAGACTGCCGCGGTGCTGCCGGTGGCCTGCGCGCTCGAATTTATCCACACCTATTCGCTGATTCACGACGACCTGCCGGCGCTCGACAACGACGATTTGCGCCGGGGCCGGCCCACCTGCCACAAAAAATTCGGCGAGGCCATGGCCATCCTCGCGGGCGACGGCCTGCTGACCCTGGCTTTCGAGGCTCTGGCGAACGCGCCGGCGCCGCCGGCCCAGCGCGTGGCGCTGATCCAGGAGATTGCCTCGGCGGCGGGAACCCGCGACGGCATGGTGGGCGGGCAGGTGGCCGACCTCGAAGCGGAACGCAAGCAGATCACGCCGGAGACGCTCGAATACATTCACCGGTCCAAAACGGCGGCGCTGATCCGGGCGTCGATTGTGGCCGGAGCGATTGCCGGAGGGGCTTCGCAGGAAGACCGCGATCGGTTGAGCGCGTTTGGCGGGCTGATTGGCTGGGCCTTTCAGGTGACCGACGACATTCTGGACGTGGAAGAGTCTTCCGCGGCGCTGGGCAAGACGGCGGGAAAAGATCAGGCGCAGCAGAAGGCCACTTATCCGGCGCTGTTCGGCCTGGAGAAGTCCCACGAATTCGCGCGGGAGTTGGCCACGCGGGCCATGAACGCGCTGGAGGCGTTCGGCGCGCGCGCGGCGAATCTGCGCGAACTGGGCGAATTCCTGGTCTTGCGCCGCGCCTGACGGAAGTGAAGTCCCGCCCGAATTCCGCCAAAGAACCGAAAAAACGACTGGATCTATTGCTGGTGGAGCGCGAACTGGCGGAATCGCGCCAGAAAGCGCAGGCTCTGATTCTGGCCGGCGAGGTTCGCGTCAATGGCCAGCGGGCGGAGAAGGCCGGCGAGGTATTTCCCGCCGATGCGCGAGTGGAGATCGTCGGAAGAGGAACACGTTACCCGAGCCGCGCCGGGGAAAAACTCGAAGGCGCGCTCGAGGATTTCGGCGTGAGCCCGGCGGATAAGGTCTGCCTGGACGCGGGCAGTTCCACCGGAGGATTCACGGACTGCCTGGTGCAGCACGGCGCGGCGAAAGTTTACGCCGTGGACGTAACTACGTCCCAATTGGCCTGGAAGCTCCAGAGCGACGCGCGCGTGGCGCCCATGGAGATGAACGTCCGATACCTCAAGCCCGAGAACCTTCGCGAGCGGCCCGCGCTGGTTACCGCCGATTTGTCGTTTATCTCCCTGGCTAAGGTCCTGCCGGCATTGGCTGCGGCGGCGCGAGAAACTGCCGAATTCCTGCTGCTGATCAAGCCGCAATTCGAACTCGAGCGCGGCGAGGTGGGCGCGGGCGGCATCGTTCGCGAGCCGGAACTACAGGAGCGCGCGATCGAGCGCGTGCGCCAGGCGGCGGAGGCCTGCGGGCTGCGCGTGTTGGGCGTGAAGCCCAGCCGGGTGCGGGGAGCGGAGGGCAATCAGGAGTTTTTTCTATACGGCGCCAAAGGCGATGCCGCGAAAGACAATGGCACGATTCGCCCGGCGCGAACCGGGTAAGGTAAAATGCGGTTTCGCGCGAATGAGGCCGGGCTTCGGCGCCGGCCCCGATAAACTCACATGGACAACGCAGCCATACCTCAAACTTCCGCTCGGGTTCAATCCGTGGGAATCATTTCGCGCCCGAGGCGAATGGATGTCGCCAAGGTCGCGCCGGGACTGCTCAAGTGGCTCCAGGAGCGGGGCGTAGACGCTATCTGCGATAGCGAGACCGCGGACTGCATCCCGGCTTCGTGCAAGGTAAAGCCTCGCGAAGAGATCCCGGCGGTTTCCGATCTGCTGATCGTTCTGGGCGGCGACGGCACGCTGCTGGCTGCCGCCCGCATGCTGGGCGAGCGGCAAGTTCCCATCCTGCCCGTGAATCTGGGAGGGCTGGGATTTTTGACCAGCGTAACGCTCGACGATATGTATCCCGTCCTGGAACAAGCCATTACCGGGCAGGCGCGCTATAGCGAGCGCGTTTTGCTGGAATCGCGGGTGATGCGGCAAGGCAAGCCCTTCCACTGCGCGCGGGCGTTGAACGACGCGGTGCTGAACAAAGCCGCGCTGGCGCGAATCATCGATCTGGAACTGCGCGTTAACAGCGAATTCGTGTGCAACTACAAAGCAGACGGCTTGATCGTGGCTACGCCGACGGGTTCGACGGCTTATTCGCTATCGGCGGGCGGGCCGATCATGTATCCCATCGTTTCAGCCTTTGTGATTACGCCGATCTGTCCGCATACGCTGACCAACCGGCCGCTGGTGATTCCGGATAGCGCCAAGATCGAAATTGGATTCGCGGGCGGCGAAGCTCCCATCTACCTGACGCTCGACGGCCAAGTGGGAGTGGAGATACGCGCGGAGGACGTGGTCAGCCTGAGCGCCGCGAAGCAGAGGCTGCGCCTGGTGCGTCCGCAAAAGAAGACCTATTTCAGCGTGCTGCGCGACAAATTGAAGTGGGGCGAGCGGTAAGGTAAGCCACGCGGAGCACTATTCGCCGCGGACGAGGTCGGTGAGGGTTTCGCGGCGGCGGATGACCCGGAAGCCGGCGCCATCCACCAGAATCTCCGGCGGCCGAGGACGCGAATTGTAGTTGGTGGTCTCCACGAAGCCGTAAGCGCCTGCCCCCCACAAGACGAGTAAATCTCCCGCACTGGCCTGGGCCATGGGCCAATTCTGCACAAAAGAGTCGCCGGATTCGCAGACTGGTCCAACGATATCGGCGCGGATTTTCGCCGGCCGAGCGCCATTCAGGCGCTGGGCCGCGGTAATGGGATGCACGGCATCGTAGAGCGCGGGGCGAATGAAATCGTTCATGGCCGCATCTACAACGACGAACGTTTTGCCCCGATTCCCCTTGATGTGCAGCACACGCATCAGCAGTACGCCTGCCGAGGCGATGATCGAACGGCCGGGCTCGAGAAGCAAATGGCAGCCGACCGGCCGGAGAATGCCGGTGACCGCCTTGGCGTAATCGGCCGGGGAGAAGGGCTTCTCGTCGGAGTAGCGCACGCCGAGGCCGCCGCCAATATCGAGATAGCGAAGCGGAATGCCGGCATCGGTGAGTTGGCGATAATAGCGAGCCAGGCGGGCCAGGGCGCGGCGGTAGGGCGCGAGCGTCAGAACCTGCGAGCCGATATGAGCGCTGATGCCGCGCCACTCGATCCAGCGCGACTCCCGGTATTGCATATAAAGCGGCAGGGCGTGTTCCCAATCGATGCCGAACTTATGGGTGTGATGGCCGGTGGCGATGTGCGGGTGCCCACCGGCTTCCACGTCGGGATTCACGCGAATGGCCGCCGGCGCGGCGCTGCCGGCGCGAGAGGCTTCGCTCGCTAGGACCTCCAACTCGGCGGCGGACTCCACATTGAAGAGGCCGATGCGGGCGCGCAGAGCTTCGCGAATCTCCTCCCGCGATTTGCCCACGCCAGAAAAAACGACGGACTTCATCTCCGCACCGGCGCGCTGCAGGCGGAAAAGTTCGCCCACCGAGACGATGTCGAATCCGCTGCCCAGCCGGGCCAGCAGGCGCAGGATGGAAAGATTGGAGTTGGCTTTGACCGCATAGCAGATGGTATGCGCCTGCCGCCGAAGTGCGTGGTCGAGCTTGCGATAGGCGCCGGTGATGGCGGCGGCGCTATAAACGTAAGCTGGAGTTCCTACGCGCGCGGCAATCTCCCGCAGGGCCACGCCTTCGCAATAAACGTCGTTGCCGCGCCAGGAAAATGCGTCGGTGTAACGCGCAGGATCGATCGTGGCCAGCGCGGAGGCGTGCCGAACAGGATGTGCGCTCATCGGACTTTCATCACCACGAGCGTGCGATCGTCGGTGACGGCCCCGCCGCGCGTGAAATCCCGCACCTCGGCGAGCAAGCGATCGGCCAACTCACCCGCCGAAAGCGAGGCATTCTGCTCGATGAGCGAGGCGATGCGGGGGATGCCGAAGAAATTGCCGTCGGGGTCGGTGGCTTCGGAAATGCCGTCGGAATGGAACACCAGGATATTGCCGGGATCAAGGTTCAGCGTCCACTCCTCGTAGGTCACGTCGTCATAAATTCCCAGCGGAAATCCAGTGAGCTTGAGCTGTTCGCAATGGCCGCCCTTGAGCAATAGAGGCTGGGTTTGGCCGGCGTTGGCGATGCGCAGTTTGCGCGTGGGCCTGCGCCAGGTGGCGTAGCAGAAAGTGAGGAAGCGGCCCTCGATGCGGCGCTCGCAGATCAATTGATTGAGCTGGCGCAGCAGTTCGGCGGGCAGAAGTTTTTGCGGCGCGATGCTGCGCAAAATGCCGATAGCCACGGCGCCATAAAGGGCGGCGGCGGAGCCTTTGCCGCTGACGTCGCCGAGGCCAAAGCCGAGGCGGGTGGGGCCGTAGCGCAGGAAGTCGTAAAGATCGCCGCAGACTTCGCGGGCGGAAAGGATACGCGCGGCCAGGTCCACGCCGAAGTCCTCGGTGGGAACAGGCCGCAGCAGGGCACCCTGCATGATCTGGGCGGCGTGCAATTCGCGCTCCATGCGGGCTTCGTCGCGCGCGACTTTCTCATAGAGGCGGGCATTTTCGATGGCGATGGCCAATTGCGCGGCGAGGATGGAGAGCGCCTGCACGTGATCTTCGGTGAAATAGTTCAACTGCGGGCTTTCCAGATCGATCACGCCGATCACAGCGCCTTTGTGGACCATGGGAATGGCCAGCTCCGAGCGCGTTTCGGGATTGACCATGCGGTAGCGCGGCTCCTGCGAGACGTCCGGAACGCGAACCGGCAATGCCGCTCGAGGCGGCCACGCCGATGATGCCTTCGCCAGACCCGCGGCCAGCTTGCCCTGCGCGCTTTGGCCGTACTTGATCGCCAGGCGCTGCTGAAAGAGCGCGGTGGCCGGGTCGTAGAGCATGATGCTCATGATCTGGTAGTCGATCACTCGCTTGACCAGCTCGCCCGCGCGGCGCAGCAGCACTTCCAGCTCGAGAATGGAGGTGGCTTCGCGGCCCAACCTCATGAGCACCAGGAGGGTGTCGGCCTGGCTGCGGGCCCGTTCGAAGAGGCGCGCGTTTTCGATGGCCATGGACAGCCGGCCCGCCAGGAGCACCAGAATCTCCTGCTGCTCCGGGGTGAAGTAATCGACCTTGGTACTCTGGATATCGATGACGCCAATGACCTGGTTCTTGAAGATCAGCGGCACGGCAAGCTCGGAGCGGACGCTATCGATGGCGTTGATGTAGCGCGGATCGGTGCGCACGTCGCCAACCAGAATGGGCTGCCGGCTGGCGGCGGCCAATCCGGAGATGCCCTGCCCTACGGGCAGGCGCCAGGCGTTCAAAATCTCCTGGCTGTAGCCCACGGCGAAACGGTTGGAGAGGGTCTGCGTGCGCTCGTCGAGCAGCATTACCGTGAAGATCTCGTAGTCGACCAGGCGCTTGATGAGGGTGGCCGTCTTGGAAAGGACGCGGTCGAGATTCAGGGAAGCGTTGATCTCCTCGCCGATTTCGGCGAGCGTGGCGAGGATACTTTCCGGCAGTTCTTGAGTAACCCTGGTTTCGACGTTGGACATGGAGTAATTTCGCCGGCTCCAACAGTATAACTATTTGTGGCTCCAAAAAGCCGCCCCACGCTCGAAAAACCGCCGTGTTCGGCGCGTCTCGGGCGCCCGGCGGCCTTCAGCGCGGCAAGGAAGGCGGGGTTGGAGGGCGGGGATCGCGGCCTCCGGGCAATTCGAGCACGCAGATATCGCGCAGATTGCGGTAGCGTTCGGCATAATCCAGGCCATAGCCGACCACGAACTCGTCGGGAATTTCGAAGCCGACGTAGTCCGGCCGGATCTGCTTGACGCGCGGCGCGGCCTTAACAAGGAAGGCGGCCAGGCGCAGCGAGCGCGGCTTGCGTTGGGAGAGCACGCGCTGGAGGTAGTCAAGGGTGAGGCCGGTGTCCAGGACGTCTTCCACCAAAATGGTGTGCAGTCCCTCGATGGTGGTGTCCAAATCCTTGGTCAAACGAACCTGGCCGGTACTGCGAGTGGACTGGCCATAGCTGGAGACGGCGATGAAGTCGAGCGAGACTTCCAGGCCGATCTCCCGGATCAAATCGGCAAGAAAGATCGAGGCGCCCTTGAGCACGCCGATCAGGTGCACACGCTCGCCGCGAAAATCGCTGGTGATCTTCCGGGCGATCTGGCGCACGCGCCGCTCGATGGACGCGCGCCGAATCAGAATGCGCAGATGCTCGTCTTCGCGTTCCGCCTTCAAGAGATCCTCCGCAAAAGGCCGGTACTGTATAGTAGGACCTCGGAAAGCTCAAGAATATGGCGGATGTCGAAAAACAAAACGATTGGCAGGGCCGCAGGGTACTGGTGACCGGCGGGGGCGGGTTCATCGGCAGCGCGCTGGTGTGGGAACTGAACGGGCGCGGGTGCCGGGATGTGGTGATCGCGGATTCAGCGCCGGAGGCGGAGCGAAGGCGTTATCTGCGGCATCTGAGCTTCGTTGACTACATCGGACCGGAGCAGACGCTTGCCTGGCTGCAAGAGGGCAAGCTGGGGAAATTCGATTGCGTTTTCCATCTGGGCGCATGTTCTTCAACTACCGAGACCAACCGCGAGTATCTCTACCGCAATAACTTCGAGTTTTCGCGCGATCTCGCGGGGTGGTCGCTCGCAACGGGTACGCGATTTGTATACGCCTCGTCGGCGGCGACCTACGGCGACGGCAGCGCGGGCATGGACGACTCGAGTCCCGAAAGTCTCGAGCGGCTGAAGCCGCTGAATCTCTACGGCGAGTCCAAGCAGTTGATGGATTTGCACGCCTGGCGGCAGGGCTGGCTGGAAAAGATCGTGGCGCTGAAATATTTCAACGTTTTCGGCCCCAACGAAGAACACAAGGGCGATATGCGCAGCGTGGTGAACAAGAGCTTTGCGGAGGTGATGCAGACGGGCGTGATTCATCTCTTCAAGAGCTACCGGCCGGAGTACGCCGATGGCGAGCAGCGCCGCGATTTCCTTTACGTCAAAGACGCCGCGAGAATCACCCTGCACCTCGCCGCCAACCGCCGGGCCGCGGGAATCTTCAATGTCGGGTCGGGCGAAGCGCACAGCTGGAACGAATTAGCCGGCGCGATTTTTAGCGCGCTGGGCCGCGAGCCGCGCATCGAGTACATCGAAATGCCCGAAACGATTCGCGACAAGTACCAATATTTCACGCAGGCCAACATTGCGAAGCTGCGAGCCGCAGGTTATACGCAGCCAATCACGCCGCTCGGCAAAGCCGTGCGCGACTATGTACAGGGCTATCTGGCGCCGGGCAAGGTGCTCGGGGAGCCGCCCTGTACCTCCGCCAATTGCTAGAGCTGCAAACGCCCTCTGATTACTGGTGCGACTCTTTAAGCAGCTCAAATTCTCTCTTTGATGCCGAAGTGAGGATGTAGCCGTGGCCTTCCCCGTAGTGGTGAGCCTTGATCCAACGTTCCGACTCAGCATTTATCGTAGCGACGTAGAGCGGCCAGTCTCCGGTGAAGTGGACAGATTTAGATGGATCGGCGAGGTCAATAGTGAGCAAGCGTGGTTTAACCCAGCCTTCCCTTTCTATCTCGAATGCTTCGAAACCCAGGATTGCGATCTGGTGCTCAGTTGCGATTTCAACGGCCTTCACAGCCGCAGCGTAGGGCAGTACCACTTCGTTACCAAACCACAACGTCTCATTTCCGTTCTTTAGCTCGTCAGGAAGGATTTTTTCCAAGTCGCCCATAATCTATCCCGAGCGCCGGTCGGCTTTTCGCCGATCGAGCGGAGTAGGTCGCGAGTTCAGCGGTAGTTTGACGCGAAGGTGGCGGCGTCGCTGCCCGCTACGTCGGCCAGGAATTGCCTGTGGATGAGACTTCCGTAGACCACCAGGTCGCGGGCCATCATGCGCAAGCGGGCTTCTACCTTGGTGTTTTTCAGAGTTCCGTCGGAATCGAAGTCCTCTTTGCCGTTGAAGGAGACGCCGTAGGGCATGCTCCAGCCGTAACACTGGCGGATGACGGTGCGCAGCTGATCCATCACCGTGAGGCCCTTTTCGTGGGAGGAACAGAGATAGCCGAAGACCTTCCCGGCGCACTCCTCCCAGTTGTAATCGAGGAAGTTCTTCATCGAGCCGGACATGGAGCCGTGATAGTCGGGCGAGGCCAGCACTACCGCGGACGCCCAGGTCATATCGCCGCCCATCCTGAGCTCGGCCGCCGAATTGCCGGAGCGGTCCGGCCGATAGAGGGGCAATTCCAGTTCGCGCAGGTCGAGAATGCGCGTCTCCGCGCCATGCTCGGCGGCAAAATCGAGAAGCCGGCGCAGGGCCAGCGCGGTGCGCGACTTTTCGCGAAGGCTGCCGTTTACTCCCAGGATATGAAATGGTTCGGGGGCCATGCAACTCACCTTACAACAAGGCACGGCGGGAGACAAAACCGGTTTTCACCTTGAATCGCCGGCCCATTTGAGCGCATCTGAGCAGCATGGTATGTTGACGAGATATATAGGGTGACAAAACTACTTAGGGGATTCGAGGCCAGACATGTCCATAGCGACCATCAATCCGGCCACAGGCCAGACACTGAAGACATTTGAAGCTCTCTCGGACGCCCAGATCGACCGCAAGTTGGGGATCGCGGCGGAGGCATTTTCGAAGTACCGCAGGAGTTCCTTCGCGGAGCGGGCGCAATGGATGCAGCGCGCCGCCGAGATTCTGGAGGACAAAAAAGAGACTTACGGGCGGATGATGACCACGGAGATGGGGAAAACCTTCCGGTCGGCGGTCGAGGAAGCTGTCAAATGCGCCTGGGTCTGCCGGTATTACGCCGAAAATGGCCAGGCCTTTCTAGCTGACGAAGTCGTGAACACGCCGGCCACACGGAGTTACGTCCGCTATCAGCCGCTCGGCGCGGTTCTGGCGGTAATGCCCTGGAACTATCCCTTCTGGCAGGTGATTCGGGCGGCAGCGCCGATCTTGACGGGCGGAAACGTGATGCTGCTCAAGCATGCTTCCAACGTTCCGCAGTGCGCCCTGATGATCGAAGAGCTCTTCCGCGAAGCCGGATTCCCCGAAGGCGTTTTCCAAACGCTACTGATCGGAGCCAACAAAGTGGAAGCCGTCCTGGCCGACGATCGAGTGGTCGCCGCAACACTCACGGGCAGCGAAGGCGCCGGCGTGCAGGTGGCCCAGTCCGCTTCGAAAAAAGTAAAGAAGCTGGTGCTCGAACTGGGCGGCAGCGATCCCTTCATCGTCATGCCCAGCGCGAATTTGGAGGAGGCCGTCGCGACCGCGGTAAAGGCGCGAATCTCGAACAACGGGCAATCCTGCATCGCGGCCAAGCGCTTTATCATCGCCGAGCCGATCGCGGAGGAGTTTCAGCGCAAATTCGTCGCGGCCATGGCCGCGCTCAAAGTGGGCGATCCCTTCGACGAGAAAACCGAGTTGGGGCCGCTGGCCACGCGAAGCGGCGTGGAAGACCTCGATCAATCCGTGCAGACCAGCGTCAAATCGGGCGCGGAACTTTTGACCGGCGGAAAGCGCCTCGACGGCCCCGGCAATTTCTACGCTCCCACGGTCCTGAGCAATATCCCCAAGGGCTCGCCGGCGCATTGCGAGGAGCTATTCGGCCCGGTGGCAAGCGTATTTCGCGCCAAAGATCTGGATGACGCCATCCGCATCGCCAACGACAGCCGCTTTGGGCTGGGGGCGAGCGCCTGGACGAATAACGAGAAGGAGCGCGAGCGCCTGATCAACGAGATCGAGTCCGGCATGGTGTTCATCAACCGCATGGTGGCCTCCGACCCTCGTCTGCCATTTGGCGGCGTGAAATGGTCGGGGTATGGCCGCGAGTTGGGCACCTTCGGCATTCGCGAATTCACAGACGTCAAGACGGTTTGGATTCAGTAACGGTCTAGGCCTCACCCGTTCCTTCACCTCTGCGTGCAGTTTCGCCAAATAGCGCCTCTCGCAACTACCCGCGAGAGGCGCCACACAAGCTGACGACGTGAAGAGTTCATAAACAGCACGTTTTAGAGAAAAGGTTATGCCAGATGGTGTTGCATCGACCGGTTGAGCTGGCCCCGTTTTTCGGGACCTGGGGCCGTTTTGGTGTACGATGCAAAGCAAGTCGGCTTGTCTATGCTTACTGCTCGCCTATTCCGTCTGGGATCGCTTCTCACTGTTTTCTGTTGCCTCGTTGCTTCCGGCCAAGAGAGAAAGAAAGCCGCCCCTACTGAGCAGCTTTATCTGCTTGCGGGTACGCCTTCGTTTTACAAATATCCGGCAACGTTGTATCAAGCCGTCGGTGGCAAGTTGAAGCATGTCCGGGAAGTCGTCTCGGAGAGCGAGGGTCTTCGATCTGTTCAGGCTTGGGGCAATGTGATCTTTCTGGTCCATCCAAGCGAGGCCCTGGGCGATGAAGAAGATCCGCGATTACGAAAAACATTTGTTACCGTTGTTCATGCAGATGAGCCTTTGCGTGTCGATGATTTGGTAATTGACACAGGTCCAGGAGATTTTTTCATCGACCCGTACCATATTGCTACGACGGAGCCCCGCCGATCGATTATCGATGATCTGTTGCCGTCATTCGAAGGGGGGCTTGAGGTGGGCAATTTAAGAATCTTGGATGTTTCCGGCGACTTGAGCGCTCCTCCTCCGAGAGTGAAACAGAGTTCCATTGGGGAATATGGTACGTTGCGGTTAGATGGCGATCCGGGCGGCCCGGTACCAAGCGGGCGTTTTTTTGTAACGGTCTCCGGTGAAAACTTGGTGCTCAAACTATCGGACCCGGACGTACTTCCGCTCATCGTTGACTCAGTGCCTTCCTTTGTCGGATCCGCGGCAGACCAAACCGCCCTTCATCGACTCTACATCGTTGCTGCAAGTGCGGAGTATCTCTGTCTAGAACGCTTTTGGGAAGCTGCAGACTGGTCTTCTGGGAAACCGGGGAACTCGACAGAACTCTTTATTCACTATCGTGCGAGCAACCAATGGAAAACGCTCCAACTCGAAGGAAACTACTCGCGATCGCGTCTCTTCGGTTCCTGGTTGGCTGTCATTGTAGGCATCTACAACCTTGACAATAAGCTAGGAACAAGTCCCGGAGCAGAAAACGAAAGAAACACGGGTGGTGCCGGGGGACACGGACAGGGCCTAACGGCCCCTTTCCCAAATGTTCGACAAGAGTATGGCAGTGGGCAGTCGGAGACCTGGGCGCCGGGCGTACTCGTTCTTCAGAACCTCGAGGACGGTCGGAAAATCCGCATCGAGACAAACCAGGCGGACAGCGAAATTCTGTCTGTCCGGGGTGACACAGTCCTATACCGTGTTAACGACACGATCTACCAGACAAGAATTGTCGGTGACAAGCTTCAGGATTCCACGGTCTTGGCGAAAGACGAAGACGTTCCTGAGATTCACTGGGGCTTTTGGGGTCCGCAGACAGAAGTCAAGTCTCGATAAGTGGCTTGATCCAAAAATCCTCGCGATCAGGATCCCCCCGATACGCCCACTGGCCGCAATGCTCCTTGCTCCGCCCCGGCGAAGCCGGTGCTTCCGCTGGGCGCCGATTCCTGAGAAAATTAACGCCTGGTGGGGTAAAGTTATCCCTTCGCACTTTGACCTTCTTGGTTTAACCTTAGGGGTTTGATCTCAGGCGTATTTCACTAACGAGGAGGCTCGATCAGGTGGCCAATCTGGGATTTGTAGGGCTCGGCGTAATGGGCAGCAGGATGGCCGAGAGATTGATCCAAAAGGGACATAGCCTTACCGGTTATAACCGCACGCGAGCGAAAGCTCAGTTCCTGATCGATAAAGGCATGAAGTGGGCGGATTCGCCGCGCGCCGTGGCGGCGGCCTCCGAGGTGACATTCTCTTCGGTGGCGAATTCGGCCGCGCTGCTAGCCATTGCCGAAGGCCCCGACGGGATTTTGGCGGGATTGAGCAAGGGCAAAACTTATGTGGATATGAGCACGGTGAGCGTGTCCACCAGCCGCGCTCTCGCGGCCAAGGTCCGGGAAAAGGGCGCGGACATGATGGATGCGCCGGTGTCCGGAACCGTGGCCACGTTGATGCAGGGGAAACTCTCGCTGATGGTGGCGGGCAAGAAGGAGACCTTCGAGCGGCTCAAACCGCTGTTCGAGGATTTCTCCGATCATCCGGTCACGGGCCAAGGGCACAAGGTCACCTACGTGGGCGAAAATGGGCTGGCGCTGGTGATGAAGATTGCCACCAACTCCAATCTGGCGGTGCAGATGCTGGCATTTTCGGAAGCGGTTTTGCTGGCGGAAAAGAGCGGGATCGCGCGGCAAACCGCCGTGGACGTGCTGACGCATAGCGCGATTGCTTCGCCCATGGTGCAGTACCGCGGGCCGTTTGTTTTGAAGCTTCCGGAGACGGCCTGGTTCGACGTAAACATGATGCAAAAAGACATGCTGCTCGCTTTAGAATTAGGGAGGCAGGTGGATGTCCCTCTGCCCTCGGCGGCGGCAGCGAACGAGATGCTGACCAGCGCGCGAGCCATTGGGCTGGTGCACGAGGATTTTGCGGTGATGTTCGACGCGCTGGCCAAAATGTCTGGAGTAAAGCGATGAGCACTGCTACCCAACGGCCCGGAGCCAACGCGGCGACCGGCTCACAACAAAGCCCTCAACTAAGCAAAGACCAGTTGCTGGACATGTACCGGCGCATGTATTCCATTCGCCAGTTCGAGGAGCACGCCAACGACCTCTATCTGCGCGCGCTCATGCCCGGCCTCACCCACCTGTACGAAGGCGAAGAGGCCGTCGCCGTGGGAATCTGCGAGGCGCTGCGGCCCGACGACTACATCACCAGCACGCATCGCGGGCACGGGCATTGCCTGGCAAAAGGTGCCAAGCCGGACCGCATGTTCGCGGAATTGCTGGGCAAAGAGGCGGGCTACTGCCGGGGCAAGGGCGGATCGATGCATATCGCCGATCCGGCCACCGGGAATCTGGGCGCCAACGCCATCGTGGGCGGCAGCGCAGGGATCGCCACGGGAGCGGCGTTTGCGGCAAAGCAGCTCGGCAATGGACGCGTTTGCGTCTGCTTCTTTGGCGAAGGCGCGTTGGGCCAGGGAGTGCTCTACGAAGTGATGAACATGGCGCAACTGTGGAAGCTGCCGGTGATCTATACCTGCGAGAACAATATGTACAACGAATACACGCACTACTCGGAGACGACGGCGGGCGAAGTCTTGGCGCGGCCGGCGGCCTTCGGCATACCAGGGGAAAGCGTGGATGGGCAGGACGTGCGCGCCGTAAATGCCGTGGCGACGCGGATGGTTGCCAGGGCGCGGGCGGGCGAAGGGCCATCGTTTTTGCTGTGCAACACCTACCGCTATCGCGGGCACCACGTGGGCGACATCAATCGCGAATACTACCGGGCCAAGCAGGAAGAGCAGCGCTGGTCGACGGAGCGCGATCCCATCAAGCTGCTCGCGGATTGGCTGATCCAGCAGAAGCTGGCGGCTACGCCGGAGCTGGAGCAAATTCAGTCCGAGGTGAATGCGGAGATGAAGGCGGCCGTGGAGTTCGCCATCGCCGCGCCGTATCCTCCAATCGATCAGGTGGACCAGGACGTTTATGCCTAACACAGCGACACAAACGGAAGTGCGAGAACTGACCTTCGCGGAGGCCATCCGCGAGGCCCTGGCCGAGGAGATGCGGCGCGACTCGCGCGTATGCATTCTGGGCGAGGACGTGGCCGAGGCGGGGACGCCGTTCAAGGTGCTCTCCGGGCTGGTGGAGGAGTTCGGCAAGCAGCGGGTGATGGATACGCCGATCTCCGAGCCGGGATTTACGGGAATCGGGGTGGGCGCGGCGATGACCGGGCTGCGGCCGGTGGTGGACATCATGTTCGGGGATTTTCTCACCCTGATCATGGACCAGATCGTCAACCAGGCCGCCAAGATCCATTACATGTCCGGCGGAACATGGAAGGTACCCATGGTCCTGCGCACGACGATGGGCGCGTCGCGGCGCTCCGCGGCGCAGCATTCGCAATCGTTGCATGCGTGGCCGAGCCATATTCCGGGGCTGAAGGTGGTGTTGCCGTCGACTCCTTACGATGCCAAGGGCCTGCTGAAATCGGCCATTCGCGACGACAATCCGGTGATCTTCTTCGAGGACAAGATGATGTATCGGTTGAAAGGGCCGGTGCCTACGGAGGAGTATACGATTCCGCTCGGACTGGCGGACATCAAGCGCGAAGGAACAGACATCACGCTGGTGGCCACCAGCAGCATGGTGCAAGTGGCGCTGGGCGCGGCGAAGATGCTCGAGGAAAGCGGCGTCAGCGCGGAAGTGATCGATCCGCGGACCATGTGGCCGCTGGACGAAAAGACGCTCATCGAGTCCGCGAAGAAGACTTCGCATGTGATCGTCATCGACGAAGGCTACTACCGCTATGGGGTGACGGCGGAGATCGCTTCGGTGATCGCCGAGGGCGCGTTTTACAATCTGGATGGACCGGTAAAGCGGATCGGAGCCATGCACGTGCCCATTCCCTTCTCTCCTCCGCTCGAGGACGCCACCATTCCCAGCGAGCAGCAGGTATTCGAGGCCGCGCGGGAACTCTGCGGAAAATGATTGGCTCGTTCGCAGTTTGACATTTTGAAATCTTATTTTGAGATCTGAAATTTGAGATTCGGCAGTCGGACCTGACGAAATTCGGAGGCGTGCCATGGCACTGAAGACTTACGGAACGATGGCGGTGGATTGGGAAAATCGCGTGGACTTCGACCGGTTGCGGCGCGAGCGGCTGGCGCGGGCCAAGGCGCTGCTGCAGAAATCGGAGATGGGCGCGCTGCTCTGCTTCGATATGAATAACGTGCGCTACATCACGGCCACGCATATCGGCTCCTGGGCGCAGGATAAGAACAGCCGCTTCACGCTGCTGCCGCAGAACGACGAGCCGATCCTCTGGGACTTCGGCTCGGCCGCCAAGCACCACCAGCTCAACTGCCCCTGGCTCGGCGAGCGTTCCCGCGCGGGAATTCCGCTGCTGCGCGGGGCGATGTCGCCGGAGATGGGCCGCGCCGAAAACGTGGCCCGCAAGATCAAGATCGAGCTGGAAAAGCGCAGGCTGCAACATGAGCCGCTGGGAGTGGACATCATCGAGCCTCCCATTCTCTTCGCTCTGCAGAAGGAAGGGATCAAAGTCGTCGACGGCCAGCAGATCATGTCCGACGCGCGCGTCATCAAGACGCAGGACGAGATCACGCTGCTGAATATGTCCGCGAGTATGGTGGACGCGGCTTACGACGAGCTTTACCGCGCCATGAAGCCGGGTTTGAGCGAGAACCAGGCGGTGGGCCTCGTCAGCAAATGCCTTTACGACATGGGCTCGGAATACGTCGAAGCGGTGAACGCGATTTCCGGCGAGCGCTGCAATCCCCACCCGCACGTTTTTTCGGACCGCATCCTTCGCCCCGGCGATCCGGTGTACTACGACATTCTGCACTCCTACATGGGCTATCGCACCTGTTACTACCGCTGCTTCAGCATCGGATATGCGCCGCACGCCATGGTGGACGCCTACAAGCGCTGCCGCGAATACCTGGACGCGGCCATCGAACTGATTCGCCCCGGGCGGACGACCGCGCAAGTGGCCTCCGTCTGGCCCAAAGCGCAGGAGTTTGGCTTCCCGGACGAAGAGGCGGCATTCGCGTTGCAGTTCGGACACGGAGTGGGGCTGGCGATTTGGGAAAAGCCGGTGATCAGCCGGCTGGTTTCGCTGGAGCATGCGCACGAACTGAAGCCCGGCATGGTGTTTGCGCTGGAGACCTTCTGGCCCTCCACGGACGGCTGGAGCGCGGCGCGAATCGAGGAAGAGATCGTGGTCACGGAAACCGGCCACGAAGTGATCACGCGCTTCCCTGCCGAGCAACTCCTGGTGGCGGGCGCGCACTACTTCACCGTGAACGGCCCGCTGCCCACGACGCGCGAAACCGAAGCGACTCCGAGCCAGCGCGTGATCGAGATGGTGGAAGCGGGGGCGAAAACGGAAGGAGTAGGAGTGCGCTAGAGCGCTCCGCGAACCCATCCTATGGCCGTCAGCGTCGTAATGCCTGCGCTCGAAATGGCGCAGGAGAGCGGTAAAGTCATCTCCTGGCGCAAGCGCGAGGGCGAGAAAGTAGCCAAAGGCGAGCCGCTGCTGGAAGTGGAAACGGACAAAGCCGTCGTCGAGGTGGAGTCACCGGGCGACGGCATCCTCTCCGCAATATCGGCGCGCGAAGGTGCCGTAATTCCCGTGGGACAGACGATTGCGTGGCTGCTCGCTCCCGGCGAGGCGGCGCCCGTGGTCACGGCGCCGACGCAGACCGGCCGGCGAACCGATAGCGCCACTGCGGGAACTTCCACGGCAAGCACGGCAGCTTCCAGTTCGAGTGCGGCAGCGTCAACCGAGGTGAGAATGTCGCCGAAGGCGCGGCGGCTGGCGCGCGAGCATGGTGTGGACGTGACGCGCTTGCGCGGCTCGGGGCCCGGCGGCGAGGTGCTGGCGGAAGACATCTTGAAAGCGGCGCAGGGCGCGGGCGCGGCGAGCGCGAGTGCGGGCGCTGCTGGCGGCGTGCAGGCGGCAGTTGGTTCAACAGCCGCAAAACCGCAGCCGAGCGGAAAGACCGAGCCGCTGGGAACGATCGGGCGGCTGATGGCTGCGCGGACGACCCAAAGCTGGACTTCGGTGCCGCACTTTTTCGTGACGCGCGAGGTGGATGCCAGCGGCCTGGTCGAAGCGCACAAGCGAATCGCCGCGGAAACGGAAAAGTCGCGCGGCATCAAAGTGACGCTCACCGACTTGCTCGTCGCGCTGGTGGCTCGCACGCTGGCCAAGCATCCGCGGATGAATGCGAGCTGGGTGGATGATGGCATTCGGCATAATCCCGAGATCAACGTGGCCCTCGCCGTGGCGGTGGAAGAGGGCGTCGTCGCGCCTGTGTTGCATGGCGCGGACCGCAGCAACATCGGCGAACTGGCCACCAAGCGGCGCGAACTGGCCGAGCGCGCCAAGGCGGGCCGCTTGCAGCCGGCGGACATCGCCGGCGGCACGTTCACCATCAGCAATTTGGGCATGTACGGCGTGGACGCCTTCACAGCGATCATCGTGCCTCCGCAAGCGGCGATACTCGCGGTGGGCCGGGTGGGAGACCGCGTGGTGGCTAGAAACGGGAATGCGATGGTGCGGCCGATGATTACGCTCACGCTTTCCACCGACCATCGCGTCGCTGACGGAGCGCGCGCCGCTCTGTTTCTGAACGATCTGACGGAAGCGATTGGCGACCCGAAGAAGTGGCTGGAATAATTCCGCGCCGGCGCCGGTTGCGGTCGCAGCGGCAAAACCGGGCTTCGCTTCTAGTCAAGTTTCGCTTCTAAGGCTTCCACTTCTACTGCCAATTCATTTCTAGCGCAGAGCTTCGGCCATCCCTTCTAGAAAGTCATCCACAAATACCCAAGCGGATACGGTCTAAGTTGGGACGGGCTAGGCCTTGCGCAGCGAGGCAATCGCGGCGTGAAGCGCGCGCAGGGTTTGGTCGATTTCGTCCGCGTCCTTATAGGCGCGTCGGGGCCAAAAGAAGCCTTTCAGGCCGTCTCCCTTGCGGCGCGGGACGATGTGAACATGGAAATGCGGAACGCTTTGGCTGACGCGATTGTTGACGGCCACGAAGGAGCCCTCGGCGTTCATGCCTTGGATGACGGCGCGGGAAAGAAGCTGGACGTTCTGAAAGAGCGGACCGACCAGCTCATCGGGCAGGTCCGAAAGCGTCTCGAGGTGGCTCTTTACGATGAAGAGGCAATGGCCGGCGAAAAGCGGCCGATGATCCAGAAATGCGAGCGAAATATCGTCTTCAAAAGCTTTGTGGCTGGGAATGCTGCCGCGGATGATCTTGCAGAACGTGCAGTTCTCATCCAGCTTGGGAATAAATTTCATCTGGGAATCGGCGCGCCGCCGGCCGGACGAGCATCGCGCAAGCGAAAAGCCGCGGATTGAAAGCGCAGCGAATCGGGAAGGTGCGCGGCAAAATAGGACCAATTGTGGCCGCCGGGATAGAGATGAAACTCATGGGGAATGCGCCGGGAGTCGAGAATATTGTGAAGAGCCTGAGCGCCGGCGTTGAAGCCGTAGTCGTCTTGCGACCCGCAGTCGAAGTAGATCTTCATTCCCGCGAGATCCGCGGTTCGAGCGATGGTGAGCGGGTTATTGCGGTCCCAAAACTGGCGATCGGGGGGCGAGCCGAAAACGTCTCCCAGCAGCCGCAGGCGTCCCAATTCGAGGGGATCGCTCACGGAAACGGTGGGCAGGCGCTCCATCAACGCGGCGCTTTGGGCGCTTACCGATGCGAACATTTGAGGATGAAGGAAAGCCAGGCGCAGGGCGCCGTAGCCGCCCATGGAGATACCGCCGATGCCGCGCGAGTCGCGACCCGCGGCAACGCGGTAATGGCTTTCGATCCAGGGCATGAACTCCTGGAGGAAGAAATCGTCGTAACGAAAGCGGCCGTCGTGCGAGTTCATAAAGAAGCTGGCGTAACCGGCCGGAGTGACCAAGACGAAGTCGCCAATTTCGTGGCGATCCCAAAGGTCCTGAATGAGGTCGAAGCCTCCGGAATGCAGGAACATCTGCTCGTTATCGCCAAGCCCGTGAAGGTAATAGAGCACCGGGTAGCGGCGGGCGGAGTTTTGCCGATAGCCCGGCGGCAAGATCACGCAGTAAGGAACCGAACGCCCGAGAATGCGGCTGGGCACGGAAAGACACTCACCCTGAGCGTCTTCGTTCTGACGGGCTTGGGGGGCCTGACGGCGGGGTGACGCGGCAAGAGACGGCAGAGCGAGCGCGCCGTAGATGCCCACGGCGATTAACGCGGCGGCGAGCGGGTCAAGCTTTTTCGCAGCTGTTGTGGTCATTGGGCATTCGCGTCCGTAAAGTTGCACAGCCAGGAGTGGCTGTGCCACGGGCCGCGGCGGCATCTGGCTTCCGAACCAGTGTAACTTCTTGATGGACGAAAAGCGCCCTGCTGTTGGCGTCAGGTTCGCGGAAACTTGGCGGATACGGTTTATCGGGGCTTGACGCAATCGTCGTCGCATCTTTTCCCCAAAACGGAATCGCCGATCGCCCAATCGGCGGCGAACGGGTGTATAAGAGTGATTATTCCGGGCGGTCACAAATGGAAATTTCGTTGATAGCCGAGTTTGATGGCCCAGTTTAATGGCCCCAGTTTGATTGCGAAGAGGAGGTCCGATGGGCAAGATTCGGGGCGCGCGTGCAGTTGCCCTATGGTTTGGTTTGGCGGTATCGGTGTTGTGTGTTGCTTTGGGCGCGCAGACGCCGGCCGCTCCAAAGTATAAGTTCGATCCGGACTGGCCCAAGCCTCTGCCGAACAAATGGAAGATGGGAGGCGTCACGGGACTGGCCGTGGATAAGGATGACAACGTGTGGGTGCTCGATCGTCCCAACGACTTGCGCGAAATTGAGCTGAATGCGGAAGTGAAGCTGGCCGACTGCTGCGCCCGGCCTCCGTCGATGATCCACATTGACAAAGAGGGCAACGTGATCGGCTCCTTCGATCCGCCCCAGGGGCACGGCATGGCCGTGGATAGCAAAGGATTCGTCTACATCGGAAACGTTGTCGACGGCAAGGGCAACGTCCGCAAATACGATCCGAAGACCGGCAAAATGCTGGCCGAGTTGCCTCGCGCGCCGGAAATGCCGCCGGGTGGCGGTGCAGAAGGCGGAGCAGGACCGCGAGATCGCGCGCCGGGCCAAGGCGGCCCCGGTCCCGGCGGAACATTTCCGTCGAAGCCGCCCAAGCCGCCCGACCCGGCAGCCGTGGCGGCCTTCCGCGCCAAGTATCCTCCGACCACACCGATGATCGTGGGGGGCATCGAAGAGGTTCGGCTGGACGAGCCCGCTCACGAACTTTACACCGCCGATAATTACTTGGGCGGACGAGTGATGGTGTTTGACCTGGACACCTTTGCGTTCAAGCGCGGCTGGGGCGCTCATGGACACAAACTTTCCGAAATCACCACCGACGATAAAGACCGCGACTACGTCCCCAACGGGCCCGAGCCGAAGGAGTTCAGGAACCACCTCACGCTGAACATCTCTAAAGACGGGCTGGTCTATGCCGCGGACCGCGGAGCCAACCGCATCGACGTGACCACGAAGGAAGGCAAATTCGTGAAGGAGTTCCTCCTGGCCCCATCCACCGGCGTGCCACCGCCTCCGAGCCACCCGCTTCCCAACACGGGCAAGGAAGGTTCCACTGGCGGCGTGGGCTTCTCCGTCGATCCGCAGCAGAGGTTCCTATATATTTCCGATCTCTCCAACAACACCGTATGGTTCCTCAACCGCGACGATGGCAAGGTTGTGGGCCGGCTCGGCAGCATGGGGCAAAACGGCGGACAGTTCTTCGGCCTGCACATGATCGCCGTCGATTCAAAGGGCGTCATCTATACGGGCGAGGTTTTTAACGGCGAGCGGGTGCAGAGGTTCAATCCGGTCAAGTAGGAACTCCATCAACCGACTGTCGCACTTCGCTTAGTCAGGGTGCCGGAAAAACGGGGCGGTCTCGATTTGATTGAGTGCAGCCTTAGAGACCGGTTCCCTCGAGGAAGTAGTGTCTGTCAACGGACGCGGAAGAAGAAAAGCATAGCCAGTGACATTGACGGTTCTTCTGCCCCCTTCTACGGTCTTACCGGTATCGATGGCCTCCCTACAGAGACGTACACTAGAAGCTGTTTCAACACATCTGCTGCCGCGCCTTTGATGACCGCGCTGGTGCGAAATAGAGCACTGGGGGCTCAACCCGACAGCCAGAGTTTCGAGAAAACTAGAGGTCATCCGATGGCGAGGTGTCTCATGGATGTAATGTTCCCTACCTGGCAATTGCCCTATTTAGATGCGGTTTCAGAGCTGCCGCTCGGAAATTTCCGCGAACGCCTTGGCGTTGCGGAAAGAGCCATTCTTATACGATTAGAGGTACTGTCCAGAACTTCGGGACGAGCGGAGGAAAAGCTGGCGATTAGAGAAGCACTGAACGCTTTGCAGACCATAAAGAAAGACAAGCTCGATTTTCCACGCTTGGGCACTCCCAATTCCGCCACGCTGCATAAATAATCCGATCTCATGCTGCCGTGGACTTCTTGCGAGTTCCACCTAAGCCGATTAAAGCGATGCCGGATTCGGCGTCGACGTATTTTTGAAGATGGGCGGGGCTTTCCGTGAGCACCACCTCGCATGTCGGGCGGATGCGCGCTTCGAGGAGGTGGCCGCCGTGGGCAGTGCCGTCTTTCTTGCCCACCACGGCATGCGCGTGGACAACCGGCTTACCTTCATACAACGCGACATCGCCGATGAGGGACAGAAGTTCCACTTGCTCGTCGAGCGTGACCGAAGGTTCGTATTTCTTGGTTTCCCAGTTAAACCAGCCCAGGCGCACAGAACTTAGAGCGCCGACAGCCTTAAAGCTCGCGGCCGACAGTTTCTGTTCTTCCGCGAACTGTGACAAACCTTTGGCCAGCTCGTCTCCTGTCTTGAATACCAGAATGAATGTTTTAGGCGATTTGTCGATTTGCTCGAAGTTCACGATCTTCTCCTTTCACGAAAAGCGTCTTCCGAAGAAGACCAGAGGCTTGGGGGAAGCCTGCGAAGCTTACTTGCCTGGCTGGGCGGGAGGTTTGACAACGCGAGCTCTGTCGCGGCGTAGCAGGGGGCCGAGGTCTCCCTCCTGCGCCTGCAGTTCCACTCTGAAGTTGTCGATCAATGCTATTGCCGCACGGCTTTCGAGCATGTAGCCGGAGCGCACATAATCGCTCCATAGAATTTCTCCCGTGGCTGGGTCCGTCACCGCCATTTGCGTGGCGTCCACGGCAACTGACCCCTTACCCGTGTCGAAATCGCCAAGATAGCGGTTCTCAGAAAGCTGGAAGATCAGGTCGGCCTTGCGGCGGTCCGGCACGACATCGAAGCGCTTCCAATCCTGGACTTCCAAGAGAGCTGCTTGCCTGGCCTTGGCCAAACCGCCGGCGCAGGCGCCGCAATCAAGGTAAACGGATTTCGCGTGCATGACCTTGGGCGGCAGCGCGGGGATGATGTCGGAGATGCGGATCGTGCGCGTAGCGCTATCCAAATTACCGATGACGGCCACCATGCGAGCTGCAAAGGCCCTGGGTTTGGCCTGGTCGTCGAGTTGGTAGACCATTCCGTTTTCGGAGCTAAAGAGGACATATTTGGCGCCCTTCTTTACACACTCAATCGTGCATTCCGCCATGGTCTCGCCGGGACGCAACATCGGGGTGTGCCCGGCTGCTGTGGCGCAGGTGCTATCCGCGATCACACCTCGGAAAGCTTGCTCTTGCTGCGCGCACACGCTCACAGCCGCCAGGAGCACGCAGGCAGCGACACCGGCGATGTTTCTCTGAAATCCACCCGGTTCCCACAGAAGACGCATGAGACTCCTCGAATGTTCCCGATGGCGAACAACGATAACGCTACTGCGGCGCCGTGTGGTTGTAAAGCCTCGGGGAAAAGCCGGTAGGGGTCCAGCCCGCATCACATGGAAGCTCCGTCGTATCGCGAGTGCCGCAAAGGGGACCTGTCCTAATGCCGCGCTCGGAATTCTCCAAAGAGCGGACACCGATTCCCCTAAACCGAAAAATGTGCAAGAATCAGCCACTTTCTGCTAGCCAGGTGCCAGCAATGAAGACGAGAAGGTTGGCCCCAGAGTTCTTCCTGCTGCTGCTCGCGCTGGCGGTCTTGTGCCCGCCGATTTTTGCCAAGACGAAAACGAAGGAGCATCCTCCCTTAAACCCCAAAATCCTGGCGGCGAAGTCCATTTACCTGGACTGCGACTGCAGGAAAGAGATGGCCGTTTCCTTGGCGAGCGCTCTACCCGAACTGCTCGATTGGGGACGCTACCAATTAGTGCCCGACCGGGAACACGCGGACCTGGTTCTTTTCTTTTCGATGAACCCATACCTGGGCGATTATTTGAAGCGCGACGGTCCCGATAAGCGCCCGGCGATTGTGGACTATACGATTCTCACCGTGATCGATGCGCACACCGGCGAAGCTTTGTGGACCGATTGGAAGCGGTGGGGATACATGCTGGTGAGCTATGCGAGCCGGTCGCTGATACACGACCTGAGGCTGACCGTGGCGCAGGAGGTGAAGAGCTGGACGCTGGACGATGTGTTGCGTTGCTCCAACAGCGCGGCGTACACCGCGTTTGCCAATCTCACCCCGGAAGAGGCGCTGACGAAATCGGGGTCCGACGCCGCGCGTGAAAACGATGCTGCGCATCCCTTCACGGTTGGCTCTGCCGACGCGCCGGATTTCTGCAAGCGCGCGCAGTTGGTGGTGAGTCCCGAAAACAAGATTCTCGGCTTCGAAGTATTGCCCGCCGGCGCGGAGACTCTGGATTTAGGGGAGCTCATGCAACAGGCCGACCAATTCGATTTCAGCGGCGGAAAAGACGCCAATACCGGAGAGCCTTTCTTCACCGCGGAAGCTAAGAGCAAGAAGATTGTGATTCAGTATACGCTGCAAGGCCGGATGCCCCGTCTGGTTGACGTCAAATATCTGTACTGATACCTCCCGCGATCGAAAAAACTGATCGACCTCATTAAAAGTATCCTTCCTTTCCTTTCATGCCTTTTTTAGGCCTGTGAAGACACCCTAGCTGTCGCGAATCCCTTCGGTCCAAAGCGCAGGGATGTGCCAGTTGGTTGCGTGCGACGTTGCGCGAGTGGGCAACGCCGATCTCGACGAAGACTTCGATCTCGCCGAGAGGACCAAAGAGTCGCAGGAGGAAGGACAAATCATGAACGGCAATACGGGGGTGTTGTCAATAATCAGGCACTTTATCAGTGGTCTGCTAAAACACAACTCAACGACAAACCTGCGCGGCAGTCCTGCTGCTATGAGGGTGGGGGTGAGTGCCGCGCTTCTGCTGGGATTGCTCTCGCTGCCCGCCTTCGGGCAGGTAGCGGACGGCTTCATCGGCGGCACGGCGCGCGATTCCGCCAGTGGCAAGCCTGTGCCGCAAGTTCGCATCATCGCTCACAACCTGGCCGGCGGCACCGATCGCACGGCCGTCACCGATGCCGACGGAATGTATAAGTTCACAGATCTGGAACCCGGCCGATATGACGTAGCGGCCACAAAGACCGGATTTGAAACGGCATCGGCGACGATCGACGTGGAGGGCAAACACCTGGTTCGGGTGGACCTCCCGTTGAAAGATGACGCCGACGCGGCCGCGACAACAACGGAGCCGGATAAGCAGGCGCCCTCCGACCGCGAGAAGCAGCTGCAGGACGAGATCGATCGCCTGGAAGCGCGGCTTGCGGCAATGGAAATCAAGGATGCCGCTCCATCGGCGGAGGCCAAGGCCGATGGAACGAGTGGGTCTGTGACGGCTTCGTTGAATCCAGCCGACGTTCCCAGCCCGGAAGCCGCCGATGCGTCTCAAACTGCGGCAACTACAGCTAGCGCATCGGCTACAGCCGCTGCTCCGGCATCGGGTGCGGCAGCGCCTGCCGCAGCAGCCGATCCAGCGCCGGCCCTTCCTCAGGGCCTTCAACCGCCGCCGGCCGCTCAGGGACCGGACCTGCAAACTCCATTTGCATACGGAGATTTTAGCTGGCTAAACGGAACCGGCCGCGGCACGCCCGCGTTCGATACTTCCTTCTTCACGCCGGAAATTCGGTTCGACACAAACTATGCAGACAGCATGAATCATCCGGTGGACCACACTTTAGGGGGCTCGACCGAAACGTTCCGCTCGGGCGAAATACAGGTCGAGCAAGCCAGTTTCGGCGGCGACTTCCACTGGAATAACGTCCGCGGCCGAGTCCTGACCATGTTCGGCGAGTTTGCCACCACGACACCGCGCAATGACGGCAGCGCGGGCGTCGGCCAATGGGACTTGAACGATGCCTACCGGTATGTTTCCGAAGCCTGGGGCGGGTACCACTTCAACGTAAATCACGGGTTGAACATCGACGCAGGAATCTTCGTCTCCTATATCGGCCTGTTCAGCTACTACAATTTTGACAACTGGACCTACCAGCCGTCTTACGTGTCGTCGAACACGCCGTGGTTCTTCAACGGGCTGCGACTCCAGTGGTTCCCGACCAACAAACTCAAGATCGAACCGTGGTTCATCAACGGATGGCAGTCTTATGCCAAATACAACAGCCGCCCGGGCCTGGGAGGCCAGATTTTGTGGCGCCCCGTGGAATGGTTTTCGGCGGTCTTCAACAACTACGGAATGGGCACGGATACGCTTGGTAATCCCAACGTTTCGCGTATTCACACCGACGACAGTTTCGAGGTCCGTTATTTCAACCGGCCGGATAGTCCGGGTCTCTCGAAGATTGCCATGTCTTTCACTGGAGATCTCGGTTGCCAGTATGGCGGCGGCGCTTCCTGCTTTAAAAATACCGCTAACGGGCTCAAGTCGTCCTTTGCCGGCTGGATGGCCTACAACCGGTTCTGGTTTGACAAGGACAAGCAAGCGATCACCATCGGCGGAGGCAGGATGGACAATCCCAGCGGCTATCTGACCCTGCTCCCGCCAATTAACGGAGCGAACGCACCCTCCGGTTCACCCTATTTCACCGAGAATTTCGGCCAACCCTTCAAGATGTGGGATGGCACGTTCACTTACAACTACATGCCCAAGACCTGGCTCACCTGGTGGGCAGAAACCGGGTATCGCCACTCGGATCAGCCCTACTGGACCGGCCATAACGGGATCACACCTCCGGGCGGCAACACAGGCTCTCCGGCAAACTACGTGTGCACGAACGGCACCACTTCCGCGGCGCTCCCTAGTGCGAGTCCCTCGTCACCGACGGGGTTCACTCCTTCGGGAAGCGGCTTCGCTGCGGATAACACAGGCAATGCGGTGGGAGCCTCGTGTACCGCAACCTATGGTAACGGCTGGACGGCCTGGTTGCCGGATCTGGTCAAGGATCAATGGGTGGTTAACGCGGGCGTAATGGTCCGATTCTGATGTGCATGGAACAAAGTCAGGGGCCGCTTCGGCGGCCCCGATTTTTCGCGCCGTTTATGGTTTCCGAATGTCCTATTCATGCCTTTTTCACGGCGAATCTTTAGGCTAAGTGAAAATGACCACGAACATCAACACGAGAAACGAAACCGCAAGGGACGCGGAATGCAGCACGACGATCCGCTATCTGCTGCTTTCACTTCTCGTCTTTTGCGCATTGGGCGTGCTCTTGTTCGGGGCTGTTGCCGCGCATTCGGCAGCTGCGCTGAAACATCAGAGGCAAAGAGTAGCGCCGCCTTCTTCTCCCGCCGGAATCCTGCACCGATCGCCAGCGGTCGCAGCGCAGGCCAATGATCCGCTCCGACAAAGCGAGCTTGACGCCGATTCCGCCTTGGGCGCGGAGGCCGTGGTCAGCGAGAACTTGGCGCCTTCCACGGGATACACCATCGACGTACGTCTTGCCGACGGCAGCGAACAATTCATTGCTATCACTGCGCCGCCCGGCGGACTCGAACTCCAAGTCCGGGATATGACCGGCGACAACGTGCAGAACGATTTAGTTGTGAGACCCGCGCTGACGCACTGGCCGCTGATCGTGCTGCTGAACGACGGCCACAATCACTTCACCGTGGCCATTTCGGCCACTCTGCCAAGTTGCATGGATTCCGGCAGCCGACTATCTAGATCGCAGCGCGTTCCGGATGGCGCAGTGCTGGTTTCGTTCGCTTCCAAGGCGGGCGCCTCGGCAAGCGACGAACAGTTCCTAGTCCCCAAGCTTCGGCAAGGCTTCCTCTCTTCATTCACGCAAAGTGCAACGAACCAGACGGACCGTATCTCCGTCTCGGGACGGGCTCCTCCCGCAAAAATCTAGGGAAGTGGTTCAGCGAGACAAGAAGTAGATGGTATCGGCGAGGCGGCGTGTATCCCGCGGCCGCGAAGGATAAGCGCATGCCGATTGCCGGATTAGGTGACCCTGGCGGCCAATTGGAGGCTCAGTTTATGAACGGCAAGATCATGAAATTCGCTCTCTTCTTCGCCAGCGCCTCGCTGCCCCTGGCACTTCTGGGCTGCGAAACCGCGCACGGCGATCCCGCACAGGAAGCGCCGCCTCCGGCAACGGTAGTGCAAGGCGTGGATGTTACGGACTTTGCCGTGGATCATCCGGAGCAGTACCCAATCGTAACGGCAACCCGATACCAAGCCCCATCGCAATTGGACGTGACCGGTACGGTGCTTCCGGATATTTCGCGAACCGTGCCGGTGATTACGCTGGCCTCGGGGCGCGTGGTGGACCTCCGCGCACGACTCGGCGACACGGTGCAGAAGGATCAAGTTTTGCTCCGTGTGCGCAGCGACGACGTGGGGCTGGGATTCGACGCCTACGAAAAGGCTATTCACGACGAGCTACTGGCGCGAAAGCAATTGGATCGAGCCAAGGACATGTACGAGCACGGCGCCATCGCGCAGCAAGATTTGGAAGTAGCGCAAGACGCCGAAGACGACGCTCTGACCAGTCTGGACACGACCAAGGAGCATCTGCGCCTGTTGGGCAACGATCCCGAAAAGCCCAATGGCATTGTGGATATCGTGGCGCCCATCTCGGGCGTGATTACCGATCAAGAAGTGACTAACGCGGCCAGCGTGCAGGCTTATTCGGCCCCGAACCCATTCACGATTTCGGATTTGAGCACGGTGTGGGTGGTTTGCGACGTCTACGAAAACGACATGGCCAACGTGCGCTTGGACGAGCCCGTGGACATCAAGCTGAACGCGTTCCCAGGCAGAGTTTTCCGGGGAAAGGTCAGCAATATCGGTTCGATTCTCGATCCGAATATTCGCACGGCCAAGGTTCGTATCGAAGTTGCCAATCCCGGCGGGATCATGCGGCCGGGCATGTTTGCCACGGCCACTCTCTTCAGCAGCCAGAGGTTCACCTTCACGTCCGTGCCCGCTTCGGCGATCTTGCATCTGCATGATCGCGACTGGGTCTTGATTCCCACGCAAGGAAAATTCCGGCGGACGGAGGTCGTCTCCGGCGCGCAGCTGTCGAACAACATGCAAGAGATTCTCAGCGGGCTGCAACCGGGCCAGCAGGTGGTGTCCAATGCGGTCGTTCTTCAAAACGCGGTCGATAACGAGTGACGCGGGGCTCGAAGGCCCAAGGGAAAGATCATGATCCGCAAAATCGTAGATTTCGCGCTGAATAACCGGTTTGTCGTGCTTGCGCTAGCGATCCTTTGCATATTCGCGGGGGCGCTGGCCTTCCACGAGATGCCGGTCGAGGCCTACCCGGATATTGCCGACAATTACGTGTCGATCATCAGTCAGTGGCCGGGACGTTCGGCGGAGGAGGTCGAGCAGCAAGTCAGCATTCCCATCGAAATTCAGATGGGCGGACTTCCGCACTTGACTGAATTACGCTCCGAGTCCCTTTTTGGCCTTTCGTATATGACGCTCGTCTTTGACGACTCGTCCATAAACGACTGGAACCGAGCCAAAGTGCTGGAAAGGCTCACGCAGGTCAGCGTGCCTTCGGGCGTTCAGCCTCAAATCGGAACGGATTGGAGCACCACGGGCCAGATCTATTGGTACACGATTCGAAGCACAAATCCGCAATACGACCTGATGGATCAAAGATCGATCGAAGACTGGACCCTGTACAAACAATTCAAAACCGTTCCCGACATTGTCGACGTGAGCGACTTCGGAGGCACCGCGCGCGAATACCAGGTGCGGGTCGACCCGAGCAAGCTCATATCCTATGGGATAGGCATCGGCCAACTGGAACAACAGCTGGAAATCAACAACGTCAACGCCGGCGGCAGTTTCGTTGAGACAGGCTTGCAGCAGATGAACGTCCGTGCCATCGGACTCTACCGCAGCTTGCAGGATATCGAGAATACGGTTGTGATCACAAAAAATGGCACGGCCATTCGCGTCAAGGACATAGCAGTCGTAGAGATGGGCCCCCGAATTCGATTGGGGCACATGGCCCGAGCCACTCATCGTCCCGATGGCGTGATCGTGGATGAGCCGGACGTCATCCAGGGCAGCGTGCTGATGCTGAAAGGGGCGGAGGAAGGGCCGACGCTCGAGGGCATTCACGAGAAGGTGAAAGAGCTCAATGAGCGTATCTTGCCCGAAGGCGTGAAGCTCATTCCCATGCTGGACCGCAGCGACCTGCTTCACTTCACCCTGCACACCGTCCTGCACAACCTGGGCGAGGGGATGATACTGGTCACGATCATCCTGCTTTTATTTGTGGGCAACATTCGGGCCGCCCTGATCGTCGCCGTGACAATACCATTTGCCTTGATGTTCGCTTCGATTTGGCTCAATTTGAGCAAGATTCCCGCCAATCTTCTCTCATTAGGCGCACTGGATTTCGGAATGATTGTGGACGGCGCCGTGGTGATGGTCGAAAACATCGTCCGGCACCTTGCTCACCGCAACACTAGTGGTGCCGGAGCTTCCGGTGAAAGCAACGCGGACGCCGGACGCATTACAGTGATCGTCAAGTCGCCGGCGGAAGCGATTCGCGAAGCCTGCCACGAGGTTCAGCGGCCCGTCTTCTACGCCATTGCCATCATCATCACTGCCTACATGCCCATTTTCACGCTGCAGCGAGTGGAAGGCAGGCTTTTCAAACCAATGGCCTGGACCGTAGCGTTCGCCCTTTTAGGCGCGATGACGTACTCGATCCTCGTTGCGCCGGTTCTGAGCAGCTTGCTGTTCAGCAAAGGCGTCAAGGAATGGCACAACCCGGTTATGACATTCCTGATTAAGCGATACCGTATCGCAGTGCGGAAAGCCATCGAATACCGCTGGGTAACTATCGGCGTGGGATTGGCCGCATTCGCTGTGGCACTGTTCCTCACTTTCAGCGGCATAATCGGCGCCGAATTCCTGCCGCATCTCGATGAAGGCGCGATTTGGGCGCGCGGTGAGCTGGCCAATAGCACCAGTCTCACGGAAGGCGAGCGCTTCACCAACGAAAGTCGCATCGTCTTCGCCTCCTTTCCAGAAGTCACCACGGTCGTCTCGCAGGTGGGAGCTCCCGACGATGGAACCGACACCGGCGGATTTGGCAATACCGAATATTTCGTGGACTTGAAGCCCAAGGAGCAATGGCGTCCGGTCTTTCACCAAGACAAAGATGAACTGATCGCCGCCATGAACCGAGAAGTTTCGAAGTTCCCCGGCGCTTTCTGGAATTTTTCCCAGCCCATTGAAGATAACGTGGACGAGACCATGACCGGCACCAAAGGCGGATTGGCGGCCAAGCTTTACGGTCCGGATTTGGACGTTCTCGAGCAGAAGGGTGAAGAGATCAAGGAGGTGATGTCCAAGATTGCGGGGATCAAGGATCTGGGCCTTCAGCGCGATACGGGCGAACCGAATCTCGATATCACCGTGGACCGCCAAGCGACCGCGCGCTGGGGCGTGAATGTGGCCGACGTGCAAGACGCCATCCAAACGGCCGTGGGCGGTTTTCCCATCGGCCAAGTCCTGCAGGGAGAGGCGGTATACAACCTGACCGTGCGCTATCAGAAATCTTATCGCGATACGAAAGAGGCGATTCAGGATATTCGCGTTCTTAGTCCTTCGGGCGAGCGTGTGGCTTTGGCGCAATTGGCTAAAGTGCAGGTCAAAGACGGCGCCTACGACATCTATCGCGAAAACGGCTCGCGCTATGTCTCCATCCGTTTCGAGGTGCGTGACCGAGATCTGGGGACCACGGTTCGGGAAGCCATAGACAAGATCAATAAGAACGTGCAGTTGCCCCGAGGTTACGTACTCAAGTGGGCGGGAGAATATGAGAGCGAGGAGCGAGCCGAGGCCAGACTGCTCGTGATCGTTCCGATCACCGTCCTGCTCATCTTCATCATTCTTTACATCATGTTTCGTTCGGCTAAGTGGGCTTTGCTGATTCTCGTCACCGTCGCCATGGCCCGCGTCGGCGGACTGGTGGCCCTGTTGGTTACCCATACATTCTTCAGCGTGGCCTCGGGCGTGGGATTCCTGGCGCTCTTCGGTGTATCGGTGCAAACGGGCGTGATCATGCTCGAATACATCAACCAACTGCGCGCCAAGGGGCATGCCGTCGTGGACGCGGCGGTCGAAGGAGCAGTCCTGAGGCTGCGCCCCATCATGATGACCATGCTGGTTGCAACGTTCGGCCTCCTGCCGGCCGCTTTCTCGCACGCCATCGGATCCGATTCGCAGCGGCCCTTTGCCATCGTCATCGTCGGCGGTCTCATCGCCGACTTAGCCATGAGCATCTTCATCCTGCCCACACTTTATGTCTGGTTCGCCAGCAACAACGACGTCCTGCCGAAACCGGAGGAGTCCTTTGAGGTGTAATTATGAGGCTTAATAACTATCGTCATCTCCGTTACATCTGGAAAGGCGTTATAGCTTCTGGCGTCGCGCTGGCCTGCGCGTTCATAACCTGGCCGGTGTTCGGGCAAAATGCCGCGACGACGTCCTCGGCCTCCGCGGCCTCAGCTGCGTCCTCGGCGTCCGCTTCCCAGCAGGCCAACCTGATCTTGAAAGGTCCGATCAGGATCACGATGGACGAGGCCATTCAACTGGCGCTCCAACACAACCACACTTTGCTGGCCGAGCGTACCGCCATCGAGCAAAGCAAGGACCTGGAGACTACCGCCAATTTCCGTCCCAATCCTGTGTTGTTCGCCGATTGGGAGTATTTGCCACTTTTCGGTTCGCCATCCAGACAAAACCCCGACGTATATACGGGCGTATCCACTTCGGGTTATTTGCAGAACAACACGGAAGGCGATATTGGCTTGAGTTACCTGATCGAGCGCGGCAAGAAGCGCCAGGCCCGTTACCAGGCTGCCAAGGACCAGACGGCGGTCACCACCTCCCTCGTTTTCGATAACGAGCGCCAGCTCACGTTTGCCGTGGCCAATCTCTTCGTCAACGCGGAACTCGCGGAGTCCACGCTGGAACTGGCCGAACTCGATTTGCAGAGTTTCACCAAGACCGTTCAGATCAGCAAAATCAGCTACGATGCCGGCGGCATTAGCGAAGACGATTATCTCAAAATGGAGCTCCAGCTTTTGCAGTTTCAGCAGGACGAATCCCAGGCGCGCCTGGCCAGAATCCAGGCGCTCTCGGACCTCCGGAATCAACTCGGTTACGAATCGGTGCCCGCCAACTACGACGTCGCAAATGCCTTCGAATATCGGCCGGTCAGAGCCTCGCTCGAAGACCTGCAGTTAAAGGCGCTCCAAATGCGCCCCGATTTCCAGGCCGCGCAACAAAACGTGAGCGCAGCGGACAGCGGCTACCTCTTGGCCCAGGCCGATGGAAAACAGGACGTTACGGTTTCGGGAAACTATACGCACTCAAATGGAATCAGCGGCGCCAGCTTTTTGGTGAGCGTTCCTCTGGCCATTTTCAACCGGAATCAAGGAGAAATCGCACGAACGCGCTCCGTCATCACGCAAATGCAAGAGCAGCAGAGGGCGGCCAACCAGCAGGTGATGACGGACGTCAACGACGCTTATCAGGGCCTGCTGCAAAACCAGGAGATCATGCAGATCTACGAAACAGGTTACCTGGAGGAGGCCAAAAAGGACCGCGATATCACCGAGTACGCCTACCAGCGCGGTGGGCTGGCCCTCCTCGATTTTCTCGATGCGGAACGCACCTATCGCGCGATCGAGCTCGGTTATCGGCAGCAGCTCGCCTCCTGGCTGGTGGCGGTCGAGCAGTTGCGCGAAGCAGTGGGCACAAGGGCATTGCCTTAGCCGCGAGGGCCCGCGCGACCCGGCGGCCCGAAGGAATTGATCCTTAGGCCATCTGGCGCCGTGCTCTTCTGTGAAAGCGAGGGTGTAAATGAAATACGCTGTCATTGTTTCTCTAGCGATGCTGGCTTCTATTCCCGCAGTCGCCCAAGATCAGGCATCGTGCAAGGCTTACTTCCAAGTGTTATGGACCGAGGCAGGAGCTCCGGGGCTGCACCTTGGCATGGACTCGGGACAGAAGAGATGGTGGAAAGACACGGGCCGGAAGAAGTATTCGGGGCTGTGTCTGAACGGGGCGGTGACTTCGGCCGATAAGCCCCGGTATCTGGTGATTTGGTCAAAGACACGGTCGTTTGGCGTTTTTACGGTGAATTCCGCGGGCGGTCAGTCGTCGGTGGCGCCTGACGAAGTCTACGGCGAGAAGCCGAGCGCCGTGCAAGGGACGGCTCCCACAGAATACATCTACCAGCCCCGGTGGAAAATCGCCTCGGTCACCATTCTGAACGTTGCCTACGATGGCAGCCTCGAACTGCCGCCCGTCTATCTGGCTCCAGGAAATCTAAAGCTCGGAGTGCTGTGGTCAGACGGTGCGAAGGTGCTTGAGGCCGCGGTGAAGTACCTTTCGCAAGAGGAGGACCTTTCGTCGACTCGGAGGTGAGAGGGACTGTGGTGTTTTCAGGGGCGGTCCGAATTTCGAGTGCGAAAGCGAGGTAGGATGAAAGTTTCCGTTATTCTTATCCTCGCGATGCGAGGATCGATTCCAAGGCTGATTTCTGGAGATCGCAGCACGAAGAATTAAGGGGCAGACGCACCCTCTCAAACGGAGGGCGCCGAGGAGCCGGCTAAGTGAAAAAATATGAGGTGCGGGCCTGGATCGAGGAGATCGGCGTGATTCCGGCAGTTCGGGTGCGTTCGGCGGAGGACGCGCTGTTCGCCGTCGAGGCCATTGCTCAAGGCGGCATCCCGGTGGCGGAGATACCGCTGACGGTGCCCAACGCGACAAAGATCATCACCCAACTGCGAAGAGAAAATCCCAATATGGTCGTGGGCGCCGGCGGAGTGATGGACGAGGAGGCTGCGCAGCAGAGTCTCGATGCCGGCGCGCAGTTTCTCACCACCGACGGGCTGGACCTGGAGCTGCTCGACTTTGCCATACGGCACGAGATCGTTGTAATTCCCGGCGCCCTAACGCCTACCGAAGTGATTACCGCGTGGAAGGGACGTTGCGATTTCGTCAAAGTGGTGCCTTGCGCCCAGATTGGCGGCGAGACCTACATTCGATCCCTCCATCGCATGTTTCCACGTCTTCCACTGATTGCCGCCGGAGGCGTAAACCAGGAGAACGCGACGAACTTCATTCTGGCGGGGGCTGTCGCGCTGGGGATCGGGGGTGAACTGATTCCTTCCGAGGCGATTCGCCGCCGGCAGACGGAACGCATATCGGAGTTGGCGCGAAGGTTTGCCGGATTCGTAAAAGGCGCCCGTATCCAAGCCGAATCGCGGAAACAGCACGTTGTGAGTTCTTGATCGCAAGATCAGCCGGAAGGAGGAGGTTTTTGCGCCGGAGGAAAAGCCCCAGGGTCGGCTTTGTTAAACGCGAAAAACGGCTTGATCTCCAAGCCTTTTTCGCGCCCGACAATCACAGGACCGTTTAGCTTCGAGCATCAGCGCGCCCTGGACTACAAAGGAGTGGATCCGGCGCGACTGGGGAGTTTTAGGGGTTGGTAGGTATTGCCACAATACCCCGCGTGTCAGAGCATCTTCGTCTTAGCCGCCTTAGGCGCTATGCTAAACTCGTTTGCGGTCTGGGAGTGAGTTGATGCGGGCCAAGCAATACGCTGTCCACGGCGCCCTATTCTGCTGCTTGTTGCTTTTGGGACAGGCCGCGGCCCAGACTCCACAGGACAATCCGCCTCAAGATTCGGGAGCAACCCTGCGCGTGGAAACGACGCTGGTGCAGATTCCCGTTTCCATCACAGATTCGGTGAACCGCTTCGTTCTGGGCCTTCAAAAAAAGGATTTTCATTTGTTTGAAGATGGCGTCGAGCAAGAGATCGCCCATTTTTCGGACGAAGAGGCGCCGCTTTCCGTGGGGCTGGCTTTCGATGAGAGCGGCAGCATGGATTACAAGCTGCAGACGGCCCAGGTGGCCGCCAATCAACTCATCAAGACGATGAACAAGGATGACGAGGCGCTGCTGGTGGTGTTCAGCGACGGCGCCAAGCTTGCCGTCGGATTCACGTCCAACCCCGACGAGATAGCGAATGCATTGAACACGGCGCAGGCCGGCGGCCTGACTGCCATGCTCGATGCCGTCAACCTAACCCTGAGCGAAATGAAGAAGGCCAAGAATTCGCGCAAGGCGATCGTAATTATTTCCGACGGCGGGGATAATCACAGCCATTACCGGTCGCCACAAATCGAAGCCCTGGTGCGCGAAGCGGACGTGCAAATCTACGCCATGGGCGTTTTCGATCCGCTGGCTTCTCTGGGATTGGCTCCGGAGTTGATTTCAGGACCGCGATTGCTGTCCGAAATCGCCACGCAAACCGGGGGCCGGGCTTTCGCCGCGTCGGCCGCCGGCGATCTGCCCAGCATCGCGGCCCGGATCGCGGTCGAGTTGCGCAACGAGTATGTGCTGGGTTATTACCCGAAGAATTCAGCGCACGACGGAAAATATCGCAAAGTGGAAGTAAAGGTTACGCAGCCGTCCGGCGTTTCACCGCTCAAGGCCCACTGGCGTCAGGGTTACTACGCTCCCAACGAGTGAAACCTAGCGGGCGGGCGCGTGATGTGGGAGCGGACGCAGAGGCGCTGGGGCCGGATGCGCAACCGGAACCGTCGGACGCGAAGGTACGATGGGACCCACGGGCGCACGGCCTGGGACGGTAGCTACTGAAAACGGCGGCCTATAAACCCCACCGAATTGCCTGATCGACGGCAACACGATTATGCGCGGAGCATACGTGTAGCCCGGCAAATACATCGAATAGAACCCCGGCTGGGCAGGATATACGGAACTGTAGGGGCTGGAATAAACGCCACCGATACCCATAACGGGAACGCCGAGGAACGGAAAATAACTGAAGCCACCTTCGAGATCGGATGTTTGCGAAGCAGGATCGGCGTCAATCTGCTCCGTGATCGAGTTGTCCGCGACGATCGAGTCGCTACGACCGCTGCTCCAATCGCTCAAATTGTCTGCCGGCTCCGCGGTCGATTGCTCCGGCCGCAACGCGGCCGCGAGCGGCATGTCCATTCCTTCTCCTACTCTCGCCGGCTGCCCCTTGGCCCCAGTTACCTCGGCTTCGCCTTTCAGAACCCACACGCGGGACGGATCGGAATCGACGCGATAGACGCCTGCCTGAGAAGCGTGGACTTGCCAGTCCCTGAAAACTAATGTCACCGCCGTGCCGGAACCGGGCTCGGACTGGGACGAGTCCACAACAGCGGAGCCCGCGTCCAACTCCACACGCGTGTTGGCCAGATCGTTTGAAAGCATGCGAATGGAGCTATTGTCGCCCATCCGCAGGAAGACGCCCGGCGTAAGCTCCACCTCCGCATGGCCTTGCGCGGTGCGCAATTCAGCCCCCTGCGGCACGCTTGGGAATTTGCCCATATGCGATTCGAGCGGCTGATTTTCGAGGTAAACCGAACCGTCGAAATAGTAGACGACGCCCGAGCGGGTGGAGATCACGGATTGGCCAACGGCGGGTAGGGCCAGCACTACTGCGGCTATCAAGGTCAGGCAGGGACGAAGGGTTCGCATAAAATACCCCCGATAGCGAGTATGTCCCTTTTCCTTGTGCCGATCAAGCGGGTGTTGCGCCGATTAACAGCCGGCCGCAACGTCTAATGCGAGTCAATTCCCCGTACAAAATCCATCCGCGCCGCAGGCCCTTATTTGCACGGGGATCGCATTTGAGGGTTTGTTATAGCTCGTCGCGGTACTGCTCCAGGGCAATACGTACCAACTGGCTGCGAGTTCTTACGCCGGCCTTGGTGAAGAGCTGCTGCAAACAGGCTTTGACCGCGCTTTCGGAAATCTTCAGCCGGTCCGCAATCTGTTTGTTTGCCAAGCCGTCGAGAATGAACGAGAGCACGTGCCGCTCCCGCTCGGTGAGGCGTGTGCCGGCCTCACGCGCGCCGGGATGCTCGGCCCCTTGGAGCGCCCGCTGAAGCATATCCTGTTCGAATATAGCTTTTCCCTGCATGGCCTCGCGAATCGTTTGAACCAACAGCGCGGGGGAACCGTGCTTCATGAATATGCCGGAGATGCCCATGCGAATCAGGGCCGGGACCTCGCTTTGATTCACGCCGGCAGTTACGAGAAGAACCTTTCCCTCGAACGGTTCCGAACGCAGCTGTTCCAGCAAGTCGCCGCCGCGCTCGAGGCCCAGATCGACATCCAAGAGGATCAGATCCACTTCCTGCGACCTCAGAACTCGCGCCGCGTCCGCGCCGGAACCGCAGTCGGCAACCACTTCGAATCCCTGCTCGGCGTTCAGCAATCGAGCGACGCTCTCGCGAAACAGCGCGTGGTCGTCGATGATCAGAATGCGGACGGTTTTGGACGGGGCCCTAGCCATCGGACGATCCCTTGCCATTCGAGAGCGTGGCCAGACTTACGGCAAAGCAGCAGCCCTTGCCGCGCGGCTCGAATTTAAGCTCCCCGCCGAAACTGCGGAGGATGGCGCGAGAGACGTAGAGACCCAGCCCCGTGGAGTTTGCTCCAGGCCGGAAGGGCTTAAACAGCTCGTAAGGAGAAGCGATTCCCACCCCGGTGTCCTCGAAGCGAATGGTTACTCGGTCCCGCTGAAGGTCCGTACTGACGGTGAGCCGCTTCTGTTCCGCCGGCTCCATGGCGTGCTGGCTGTTGCGCGCCAGATTGAGGAACACCTGCTGCAGCCCGTAGTGGTCTCCGACCACTAGGGGCAAGTGGTCTTGTAAGCGCCAAATAATTTCGCATCCGGTTTCATGATAAGCGGGCTCGATGAGGACGCGCAATTCGTCGAGCACGCTGGTGAGGTCGATGGACGCGCCGATTTGACTCGAGGAAGGCAGGAGTTCCATCTCCGAAAGCTTTTCCAAGCCCGCGATCAAGCTGCCGAGAGCGCGAAAGTCCTCGCTATTCTGCAAATCCGGCAGGCGCGACAGGTTCTTATAAACCGCCAGGGTGGCCCCGCAGATGTTGCGAATTTCGTGCGCGACCGCGCCCATCAGAATATTCGTATTCTTGAGCAGATGATCCAGGCTCAAATCCTCGCGGTCTCGCAGGTCTTCGGAAAGATCGACGATAATCGCCGCCAAGCGGGTGCCCCGATCGGTGGCGTAGGTGGAAAACCAAACCGCCGCGAGGAATGCTTCTCCGTTGGTACGCCGCCCGCGGCATCGCAACTCGGTGCGGAATTGGGTGGGGCGCGGAGTTTGAACGGCGCTTTGCAGCGCCGGAACAAACTCTTGAATGGATTGGCCGACGAGGGCGGCATCTTCGGAGGCGAAGAGGTTGCGAGCGGCCTCGTTGGCCAGCAAGATCCGTCCCGAATCGTCGATGGTCACAATAGCCGCGGGGCTGCTGTCCACAAGGATGCGCAGCTGCTCTTCCGCTTCCTGCCGCTTTTTGGAGTGAGTCTCCACTTCATCCAGGTGCGCGAGCGCCATCTGGCGGCCGCGAATGATCTCGGAAACGAAGAGTCCGGTTCCCACAAATCCAGCGGAAGCCATCAGCAATCTGGCTATGGCCTCCCCCGAGGGAAGTTCGCTGAAAAGCTCCTGCAGAACGGCGCAAACAAGCGCGATCGCCACGGTCTGCCATCGGGGGAGGAATCCCGCGATTAATAGAATGGGGAAAAGATAAAGAAAGCCGATGGAGATATAAGGCTTGGTGAGCGAATCGATAGCGGCGATCGAGGCAATCAGCAGCGCCGCGAGAATCAGGAACGGCAGCCGGTTCTTAGGCGAATAGATTGAGGAGAACTCCATCTTCGTCAGGACGCAGTTTGACGCAATTCCGCGCCGCAAACCATCCCCCGTGGACCCAGATGGTCCAAAGATAGTCAAATCCAGCCGAAAGATAGATTCCCTACCCGAAAGATACCCTCAGAACCGAGACGCAAAAGGCTACGATTTTCGCGTCTGCGTTAGCGTCCGAAAATAGTTAACGCAGGCAATAGGGCATTGTCCAAGGACCTGCCGATGAGAAGCGCAAGACTTGCCGACCGGCGATAAAGGTTCATAAGGCGGCACGAAATGCAAAACAAAAGATTGGGAGCCTAGCGCGGGAGGTGAGCGTGAGAGCTGCGATTTCGAAAGGCATCTGGGTCATTTTTATCGCTGTCCCGCTATGGGCTGCCGGATGTGGTTCCGCTCACGGGGACACGGCGGGCGGCGCGGCGCCAGCCCCGGCGGCCGCGACAAAGGGCACAGAACCGACGGTGGATCTGTCGACGAGCCAATTGGAGGCTATCAAAATCGAGCCGGTGGGAACATATCTGTTTCCGGTGGAGAACGATACCGTAGGCAGCATCGATTTCGATGAAGATTTGTCCGTGCAAGTCTTTCCCCCTTACCAGGGGACGATCATCGACACCTTCGCGGAGGTGGGAAACAACGTCGAGAAGGGCCAGCCTCTTTATACGATCAAAAGCCCCGACCTCATCCAAGCCGAGTCCACCCTGATCGGCGCCGCGGCGACGTTCGAGCTGACCAACAAGGAATTGGCGCGGGCAAAAACTCTTAGCGGGACAAACGGAGTGTCTGTGCGGGAAACGGAACAGGCCACCTCGGATCAACAAACCGCCGAGGGCGCGCTCAAGGCCGCTCGGGACGCAGTCCTCGTATTTGGCAAAACCGATACCGAAATCGATCAGATGATCGCATCGCGGAAGATCGATCCCGTCCTGATTGTACGCAGCCCGATTTCGGGAGAGATCACCACCAGGAATGCGCAGCCGGGATTGTTTGCGCAGCCGGGGGCCGGGACAGCGCCGTATTCCGTGGCGGAGCTCTCGAAAAAATGGATGCTGGCAAGCATCGTCGAGGCAGACATCGCGCACGTTCGACTGGGGCAGCCAGTGGAAGCTCAGGTGCTTGCCTATCCGGATCGCGTGTTCAAAGGCATGGTCTCTAAAATTTACGCGACCTCCGATCCCTCCACTCACCGGGTGACGATCCGTTCCGAAATCGCCGATCCGCATGATGAGCTTTTGCCCGGGATGCTGGCGAATTTCGTCATTCGCCTCCAGACTCCGGCACAGTCCATAGCCATTCCTGCGAACGGCGTGGTCCGCGAAGGCGACGGCACCATGACGGCCTGGGTAACGACCGATCGTCGTCACTTTTCGCAGCGAATCATCAAGACCGGCCTACGAAGAGACGGGCGGGTGGAAATTTTGGCAGGCCTCCAACGGGGAGAACTCGCGGTAAGCGACGGGGCCGTTTTCCTCGACAACATGCTGCAAGCGCCGGCGCCGGAATAACTTCCATGTCCGAAGAGAGCTAAGCCCATGTTCCGATCTCTGATTGCATTTTGTCTGAGCCGCCGCCCGATCGTAGTGGTCGGCGTGCTCCTGTTTATCGGCGCGGGATTGATTTCTTTTAAGCTCCTCAATATCGAGGCCTATCCCAATCCCACGCCGGTCATCCTGGAAATTACCGCGCAGGCGCCCGGTCTTTCTGCTGAAGAGATGGAGCGCTACTACACCATCCCGATGGAGATCGGGCTCTACTCCACTCCGGGCATCGACGTCATCCGCTCGACGTCGTTCTACGGGCTGTCCTTTGTGCGCGTGAACTTCAAATATGGGATCGACTATTACTTCGCGTTTTCCCAGGCAGCCATCGCGCTGCAGCAAAACGTGAGCCTGCCAGGAAACCTTGTTCCAACGATTCAGGCAAACAGCTCCACCGGTGAAATTTACCGTTACCAGGTCGTCGGGCCGCCGCACTACGGGATCACCAATCTGCGCACGGTGCAGGACTGGATTGTAGCGCGGCGGTTGCTGACCATACCCGGTATCGCCGCGGTCAATAGCTGGGGCGGACCAACCAAGGAATTTCTCGTGGAAGCCGATCCACACAAGCTGGAAGCGTACAGCGTAACGGTTCCGCAGATACTGACGGCGCTCGGTAACTCCAACATCAACGTGGGCGGACGCGAGATTACCATCGGCCAGCAATCCATCAATATTCGCGGCGTGGGCCTGATCGATGACGGCGGCAACGACGACATCGCCCAGGGTTACAAGGTCGACGATATCGAGCACGTGGTGTTGAACCAGGCCAACGGCGTTCCCGTGCTGGTGAAGGACGTTGGCAAAGTATCGGTCAGCTACCGGCCGAGGCTGGGCATCCTGGGCCGCGACCACCAGGACGATGTCGTGGGAGCGATCGTGGTGCAGCGCCGCACCGAGAAAACCTCCGAGATGATCCCCAAGGTGGAAGCCGCAATACGTAACCTGAATAGCGATGGCAGCCTGCCGCCGGGCGTCAAGGTGGTGCCGTTCTACGATCGTTCTTCGCTGATTGCGCTGACGACGCACACCGTTTTGCACAACTTGATCTTTGGCATCATTCTGGTCTTCCTGATCCAGTGGATTTTTCTCGGCGATCTTCGCAGTGCGACGATTGTGGGCTTGAACATCCCGTTTGCGCTCTTCTTCGCCACCATCCTGCTGGTGGTGGCGGGTGAAAGCGCCAACTTGCTGTCGGTGGGCGCGGTGGACTTTGGGATCATCGTCGACTCCGCGGTGATCCTGGTGGAGAACGTCTTCCGGAACTTCCAGGCCCCGCCGGAAGAGCGGGAAGGGCTGCTGGAACGGCTGGGCGCCGGCTATTGGGGCCCTGATCCCACACGCGTCTCAGAAGCGACGGGGACAGCTACGGGCTGGACGGATCGTTTGCGGCTGATTCTGGTCAGCGCGCTGCAGGTGGACAAGGCGGTTCTCTTCTCGACGCTGATCACCGTGGCTGCATTTGTGCCGCTCTTCACCATGCAGGGAGTCGAGGGCCAGATTTTCGGCCCCATGGCTCGCACCTACGGCTATGCGCTGGCGGGAGCTTTATTGTCGACTTTTACCATCACTCCGGTGATTGCTTCGATCCTTCTTCCCGAGCGCGTGGAGGAGGCCGAGACCATCTTTGTGCGGATTCTCCACCGGCTCTATTCTCCTGTGCTCCGTTTTTCGCTTAGCCACCGCGCTCTGGTGGTCGCCATCGAGTTGATGATTTCCATCGGAACCTTCACGCTGATCGCGCCCCGGCTGGGCAGCGAATTTTTGCCCCATCTGGAGGAGGGCAATTTCTGGATACGAGCATCGATGCCTATTACGCTGTCGCTTGAAGACGGCGAAGCGGCCACCCGAAAGATGCGCGAAATTCTGCTGGAAAACCCCGAAGTCATTACCGTCGTTTCACAGCACGGCCGGCCAGACGACGGCAGCGACGCGGCGCCCTTTTCGAACGTCGAATTGTTCGCGCCGCTGAAGCCGCTTGACAAGTGGCCGAAAGGCATGGATAAGGACAAGCTAACGGCTCAGATTCAAAAGGAATTCGACGAACAACTGCCGGGCGTGGTCTTCAATTTCTCGCAATACATCGAAGACAACATCGAAGAAGGCATCTCCGGCGTTAAGGGCGTCAATTCCGTAAAAATCGTGGGGCCGAATCTGCAAACGATCACCAACCTGGCCGAGCAGATCCGTGACCAAATGGCCCAAGTTCGAGGAATTACAGACCTCGGCATCTTCCCGGTTCTGGGACAACCAAACCTAAACATCAGAGTAGATCGAGAGAAGGCCGCGCGCTACGGCTTGAATTCCGGGGACGTGAATAGCGTGGTGCAAGCGGCGATGGGCGGAGCGGTGGGAACGGAAGTCCTCGAGGGTGACCGGCAATTCGATCTGGTCCTCCGCTATGCGCCGGAAGCACGCAACAGCATCGACGATATCCGCCACATCAAGGTGGGCTACCAGAACGCCGCAGGTGGGAATTCTTATATACCGCTCAGTGAGCTGGCCAATATTTCCCTCGATACGGGAGCGTCTTGGGTCTATCACGAGGCCATGCAGCGCTTCATTCCGGTGAAGTTCAGCGTTCGCGAACGCGACCTGGGAAGCACGGTGGCGGAAGCGCAGGACCACATCGCCAAGAACGTGAAGCTTCCGCCGGGATATCACTTGGTCTGGGCCGGCGAATTCGGAGATTTGCAGGCGGCCGAAGCGCGCCTCGAGATCATCGTGCCTATCAGCTTGGTGCTGATCTTCGGCTTGCTCTACACCCTGTTTAATAACCTGCTTGACAGCTTGCTGGCGCTCGCCGGAATCCCTGACGCAATCGTTGGCGGTATTCTCGCGTTGTACATCACCGGCCTCCACTTCAGCATCTCCGCGGCGATTGGATTCGTCTCGTTATTCGGCGTTTCGGTCATGGACGGTATTCTCATGATCACGTTCTACAACCAGGAAAGGCACAACGGATTCGCGCCATTGGACGCCATGGATCGCGCCGCGTTCCACCGAATGCGCCCGCTCTTGATGACGGCGCTTTCGGCCTGCATCGGTCTGTTTCCCGCAGCGATTTCCACGGGCATTGGCAGCCAAGTACAGCGGCCTCTCGCAACTGTGATCGTCGGAGGAATGCTGGTTGGACCGCTGATGCTCCTCGTGGCGGTACCGGCACTGAGAATGATCTTCTTGAGTCGCGGAGATCGGACGTTGCACGCCAACGTCGAGAGCGCGCCGCCGCCGCATCCGGAGAACTAGGATGAAGGTAACTTTTCTCATATCGCTGATGATGGTCCTAGGGGCGTTGTTCAGACCGCCGGTCTACGCGGCGCCGAATTTGCCGCAAGCGCAAGGGACGTCCGAGGGTGCATCGAAGCCAGCGAGCAACCCGAGCGACGCCGGCAAAAACGTACTGGCAGGCGATGTTCATCCGAACGGCGCGACAGCGCAACGCGGCGCGAGGGGCCGAGGTCTCCCGGGCAATAATCTTCCGCGCGGCAGAGCTGCCGTAACGAAACAGATTCACCAACAGGCCGTGGGCAATTCGCAAGCCGGCCTGCCGCTGGCGCAAAATGCGGGAAGCATTCGCCCGCAGGGTTCCCCCCAGCCCGCCGCTGCCGTGAACCGCAACGCCGTTCCGAACGAATCGATCTACCGTGCGCTGCCGGTTCGATCGGGCAGTTCCGTCCACCCAGGGGAGCCTTCCGCTGTGCGCCATCGCGACCCCAACGCGGCGGTTATCGGAGGAGCTGCGAGCCCAAATGGCCGAAGGACCGCGTCGCTCGACGGAGCACATATGAACTTAAAAGCTTCAAGGAATTGATCTATGCGACTCACCGACAAATTGCGCCTCATATCCGCGCTTTCCGCCTCGCTCCTGTTTGCAGGCTGCGCGGTCGGGCCGAATTTCAAAGCCCCTGCTCCTCCGAATGTCCCCGGCTATACCTCCGCTCCGCTTTCTTCCACCAGCGGCACTCCCGATCTCTCCGGCGGAGAGGCACAGCAATTTGTACCGGGCCGGGACATCCCCGGAGACTGGTGGACGCTCTTTCATTCAGCCCCGCTGAACAATTTGATCGAGCGCTCGCTCAAGGCCAATCCGGACATCAAGGCGGCGCAAGCGGCCTTGGTGGTCGCAAGGGAGAACGTGCTGGCTCAGCGTGGCGCGTACTATCCGAACGTTTCCGCAGGTTTCACGGCAAGCAGGCAGCAGACATCCACCCTGCTCTCTCCAGTGCCGAACGCGAGCATATTCAACTTCAGCCTGTACACGCCGGAGGTGGTTGTTTCGTATGTGCCGGATGTGTTTGGACTCAATCGGCGCACCGTCGAGTCGCTGAAGGCGCAGGAGCAGCAAGCGCGCTTCGCGCTGGCCGCAACGCACATCACGCTCAGCTCCAACGTGGCGGCAGCGGCCATTCAGGAAGCGTCCTTGCGCGGGCAAATCACCGCAACGAGGCAGCTGATCGATATCAACACCGCCATGCTGCAGATCTTGCGCCAGCAGTTCGCGCAGGGCTATGTGGCTCGCCTGGACGTCGCGGCGCAGGAATCGCAGCTCGCGCAGGCCGAGTCCACGTTACCGCCGCTGGTGAAGCAATTGGCGCAACAACGCGACCTGCTGGCGGAACTCTCCGGCGGATTCCCGAGCCAGGAACTTGCTGAGGAGTTTGACTTTTCCAGCTTCCAGTTGCCGCAGGAGTTGCCGGTGAGCCTTCCCTCGCAACTGGTGGCCCAACGCCCGGATGTGCAACAGGCGGTTGAGAACCTCCATGCAGCCAGCGCCCAAGTTGGGATCGCCATCGCGAACCGGCTTCCGAATTTGAACCTGACCGCTGACGGCGGGAGCATGGCGCTGGCCTTCAGCCAGATCTTCGCGCCGGGCACGGGCTTTTGGGATTTGGCCGCGGGCATTACCCAGCCCATCTTCGACGCCGGCACGCTGAAGCATCGCGAGCTCGCGGCCCAAGCCGGGCTTACCGAGGCCGAGGAGCAGTATCGCAGCGTGGTTCTCACCGCGTTTCAAAACGTCGCCGATACATTGAATGCGCTGCAACAGGACGCTGAAGCCCTACGCGCGGAAGGCGTTGCTCAAGAGGCTGCTGCGACGACCCTGAGCCAGGCCAAGAGCCAGGTTCAAGCCGGCTATGCCGGCTATTTGACGCTGCTCAGCGCGGAGCAGGCCTATCAGCAAGCCGAAATCAACCTGATCCAGGCGCAGGCCAATCGTTACGCGGATACTGCCGCGCTGTTTCAGGCTCTCGGCGGCGGCTGGTGGAATCGCGCCGATATCCCCAAATCCTAAGCGCCGCTCCCGAAGTCCTAAACGTGCGGGCTTACCGGTCCGCGGCAAATCAGCGAGATCGAGTGGTCAGAATGGTGATTAGAATTTGGTCACTTCGGTGAAGTGAAAATCGCGGACCTTCATGGCCGGAACGACCATGTCGAAGGACTCCTCGCCGGCGGCGCGCACCGCGGGACTCATCTGGCCCACGTTGGAGAGCATCTCCAGAATGTTCTGGTTGAAGCGGAAATTGCGGATACCGGTGGAGATCTTTCCGTTTTCAACCAGGAAGCTGCCGTCGCGGGTCATACCGGTGAGAACTTTCTCGTAGGGATCGACTTCGCGGATGTACCAGAGGCGGGTGAGCAGGACGCCGCGATCGGTGGTGGCGATCATGGTATCCAGCGGCGTATTGCCTCCGGAGAAGACCAGATTGAAGGGCGCTTCGCCATCCTGCGTGGGCAAGGGGAGGCCGTGGCCGGTGGGCTTGACTTTCATTTTCTTCGCCGTGGAGCGGGCGTAAACCAGATTGCGCGGCACACCGCGATCCACGAGCAAAACCTTCTGCCGTGGCATGCCTTCCCCGTCGAACGCCGGCCCTAATTGCAGCGCATGCGTCACATCGTCGTGGATCGTCACGTTCTCGCCCATCACTTGCTTGCCCATGCGGTTATTGAAGCAAGAGCGCTGATCGAGAATGGCGGTTCCCGCGAAGTCGTAAAAGAGAAAGCCAACCAAGTCGAGGACCGCGGCTGGTTCGAGAATCACCGTCCAGCGGCCGGGCTCGACCTCCTTCGGATGTCGCGAGGCTGCGGCCTTTTGGCTGGCGCGCTCGGCCAGGACTTCGGTATCGATTTGCAAGCTGTCAGACGCGCTGGCCTTGGCCCAGCCCGAGGAGTCCTGCTCCATAACGGTGACGGAAAATTCCGCCCGCGACTGGCGATAGCTGGCGAAGAGTCCCTTGGAATTGACCATGGCCGCAACGGAAGCGCCGGTAGAAAAGATGCCGGCGGCGGTCTGCCGATTTTGCTCCGCGAGCTCGGTCACTCGCGCGACCGCCACCGCACGGTCCTGCGGCGTGGCGCCGGCGGTCGCGGGGAAATAGCGCTCGACCTTGGCATATTTCTGCGGGCCAGGCATCGGCAGCAAGTCCGGATTTTTCGGCTGGCTGCGCGCCAGCGCCGCCGACGCGGCCACCACGCGGCGCAGCGAATCGTCGTCGGTCTTGTTCGTCGTGGCGCGCGCGGTGCGACCGTCGAAGACGGTGCGCACGGAAACGCTCATGGCCCGCTCGGCGACATTTTGGTGGATGGTATTGTTGGCGAAGCGCGTCAGCGCGTCCGCCTCGAAGTCGATATGCACTTCGGTTTCGTCGGCATCGCAGATCTGCAGAACACGTTCGGCCAACCGCCGCAGTTCACCATCGGAGGGTAGATGCGCTTCCGCGACCGCTGGGCCGGCGGCGCGACGGCGCGCGGCGCGAGCGGGACTCTTTTTTGCGGACCTTCGAGCGGGGCTCATTATTTTGCAAACGCCATTCCCACGCGAATTTTGCGAAAGCGCGCGGGGGCGGCGCCGTGGCCTGTGCCGATGGTCTGCATGGGCTGTCCTTTACCGCAATTGGGCGTGCCCCAAAGCGTCCAATAATCGCGGGAGCAGATGGCGTCGCAGCTATTCCAAAACTCCGTGGTGATGCCGCTGTAGCTGGGATTCTTGAGCATGCGCGCCTTCTTGCCCCCCTTGATCTCCCAGCCAATCTCGGTGGAGAACTGGAAGTGATAGCGGCGGTCGTCGATGGACCAGGAGCGATTGGTCTCCATGAGAATGGCGTCGTCGGTATCAGCGATAAGGTCTTGGTAACGCCAGGTGCCGGGCAGCAAACTGATATTGGTCATGCGAATGATCGGCAAGCGGTTCCAGTTTTCCGCGCGCATGGTGCCGCCGGATTCGCTGAGGCCGATGGTCACGGCTGTCTCGCGATTGGAAAGATAGCCGGTGAAGAGCCCTTCCTTGATGATGTCGGTGCGCTTGCCGGGCACGCCTTCATCGTCGTAGCCGAAGGTGCCCAGACCCGGGCCATGTTCGAGCCGCGCGTCGGCCACCACGTTGACGATATCGGAAGCGTAGCGCAGCTTGCCCAGCTTATCGAGGGTGAGAAAACTCAGGCCCGCGAAATTCGCCTCCATGCCCAGCACACGGTCGAGCTCGATGGGATGGCCGATGGATTCGTGAATCTGCAAGCCCAGCTGCGAACTTTCCAGAAGAATGGTGCGCTCGCCTTCGGGGCACTGCGCGGCTTTGTGCAGAGCGATAGCCTCTTCCGCCACGCGCTGAGCGTTGCCTACCAGATCGAGCGCTTCGACGAGTTCATAGCCGGCCAGCTGATGCTGCCCGCCAAAGCTATTGGGATACGAGCGCTTCTGAATTTCGTCGTTGGCGAAACTCGTGGCCACGATGCCCGCGCCCGATTGCATCTTGAGCTGATGAATTCGCGAGCCCAGGGAGGACGCATACCACTGTTCCAGCCTGCGGAACTGCATGGACGTTTCCGCCAGCGTGAGCCCCTTCACGCGGCGCATCTCGGCGTCGGCGGCGAGAAGCAAGTCCAGTTGGCGCTCCAGTGGAATCTGAAACGGATCCTTCACGTAGGGATTCTGCCAGGTATCCACGTAGGCCTTCTCGGGAACCATCTCCGCGTCGGCGCGCTTGGCCATGGCCGAGGCCCGCGCTATGGCTACGGCTTGCGCGGCGCAGGCTTGTACGCCTTCGCGCGTGAGCACATCGCTCGAAGCAAACCCCCAGCAGCCGTTCGCGAGAGCGCGTATGCCCAGCCCCAGCGATTCGTTTTCCGCCAGGGTGCCGACTTCGCCATTTTTGGTGCTGAGGTCGCGCAGGCGCAGGTCCACCACGCGAGCATCGGCAAAGGACGCGCCGCGCGCCTTGGCCGTATCGAGCGCCAGCGCGGTCCACTCCTGCATATCGCCGGAGACGATCGGGGGAGGAACGACTTTTTGGGAATTAGCCGAGCGAGGCACAGAATGCCCGCGCGCGATCAGGTGCCTTCGGACCAGGAGGCCAGATAGTGCTCCTGTTCCGGAGAGAGCTTATCGACCAGAATTCCCATCGATTCCAGCTTGAGCTTGGCGATCTGGCGGTCGATCGGCTCCGGGACGGAGTAGACCTGCCGCTTCAGTTCGGAGCCATGCTTCACCAGATATTCCGCGGCCAGCGCCTGATTGGCAAAGCTCATATCCATCACCGCGGCGGGATGTCCTTCGGCCGAGGTGAGGTTGATCAGCCGGCCTTCGCCCAGCAGATAGATGTGCCGCCCGTCTTTCATGGAATATTCCTCCACGAAAGGCCGGGCCGGTTTCCTGCTGATGGCCAGTCGTTCGAGCGCGGGAATATCGATCTCCACGTTGAAATGCCCCGAATTGCAAAGGACGGCGCCGTCCTTCATTTTTTCGAAATGCTCCGCGCCCAGGACGGATTTATTTCCAGTTACGGTGACAAAGATGTCGCCGAGCTTGGCGGCCTCGGGCATGGACATGACGCGGAATCCATCCATCACGGCCTCGAGGGCGCGCACCGGATTCACTTCGGTGACGATCACGTCCGCCCCCAACCCCTTGGCGCGCATGGCAATGCCCCGGCCGCACCAGCCGTAACCCGCCACCACCAGCTTCAAGCCGGCGAGCAGCAGATTGGTGGCCCGCAGAATTCCGTCGATGGTCGATTGGCCGGTGCCGTAGCGATTGTCGAACAGATGCTTGGTGAGCGCGTCGTTTACGGCGATGACGGGATACTTGAGCGTGCCGTCCTTGGCCATGGCGCGCAGGCGGATGACCCCGGTTGTGGTCTCCTCGGTGCCGCCGATGACGTTGGGCACGAGATCGAGACGCTTGGTGACCAGCATGGTCACCAGGTCGGCGCCGTCGTCCATGGTGATTTGCGGCTTGTGATCCAGTGTGGCGGCGAGGTGCGAGTAGTAGGTCTCGTTGTTTTCGCCCTTGATGGCAAAGGTGGGAATGCCGTAGTCCTTCACCAGGCAAGCGGCCACTTCATCCTGCGTCGATAGCGGATTGGACGCGCACAGCGCCAGTTCCGCGCCGCCGTCGCGAAGCGTGATGGCCAGATTGGCCGTCTCGCTGGTCACGTGCAGGCAAGCGGACACCCGCACGCCTTTGAGCGGTTGCTCCTTGATGAATCGTTTGCGGATCGACTGCAGAACGGGCATCTGCTGATTGGCCCATTCGATCTTGCGTTTGCCATTCTCGGCTAAAGCCAGGTCTTTGACGTCGCCGCCGAGCGATTGCGTGGTTGCCACAGTTTCCCCCGAAAGAGTTTTGAAGTCTGCCGCGCGGCGAAGCTTCCGGAGGCTCGCTCCGGTTCAACATTGCCGCGATCAAAAAAGCGAAATGTCCCGTGCCTTTGCGACAGCGCTTATGCGCTGTCGCGCGCTGTAGATAACGATGGACGATTTTAGCGAGCGCCGACTTCCGCGCCGCGACCGGCGGCCGCCTTGCGGAGAGCTTCCACCTTGTCGGAACGCTCCCAGGTAAACGTCGGTTCGCTGCGCCCAAAATGGCCGTACGCCGCCGTGGGACGGTAGATAGGACGCCGCAGGTCCAGGCTCTCGATAATCCCGCGCGGCGTGAGCGAAAAGACGGCGCGAACCACATCCGTCATCTGCTCGTCCGGAATCGAACCCGTCTCAAAGCTATCGACCATTACCGACACCGGTTCCGCTACGCCGATGGCGTAGGCAAGCTGCACTTCCACCTTGTGCGCCAACCCTGCGGCCACCAGGTTTTTCGCCACGTAGCGGGCCATGTAGCAGGCCGAGCGGTCTACCTTGGTCGGATCCTTGCCCGAAAGCGCTCCGCCGCCATGCCGGCTGTATCCGCCGTAGGTGTCCACGATAATTTTTCTGCCGGTAAGCCCAGCGTCGCCCATCGGCCCGCCCACGACGAACCGCCCCGTCGGGTTGATGTGGAACTTGGTGCGCGAATCAAGCAGGCTGGGAGGCACCACGTGCTGGATGACTTCCTTGAGGATGCCGTCGTGAATCTCGCGATTGGAGACTGAGTCGCTGTGCTGCGTGGAAATCACCACGCAATCCACGCGAGCTGGCCGGCCGTTGATATATTCGACCGTCACCTGCGACTTGCCGTCTGGCCGGAGGAAGGGCAAATGTCCCGCCTTGCGCACGTCCGATAGCCGCCGCACCAGCTTATGCGCCAACACAATCGGCAAAGGCATCAGTTCGTCGGTTTCATCGCAGGCAAAGCCGAACATCAGGCCCTGGTCCCCCGCGCCGCCGGTATCCACGCCCATGGCGATGTCGGGCGACTGCCGCTTGAGTGACGAAATCACGGCACAAGTGTCGGCGTCGAACCCATATTTCGCGCGGGTGTAGCCGACATCGCGAATCACCCCTCGGACGATTTCGCTGTAATCGAGGATCGCCGAGGTGGTGATCTCTCCAGCGACCATGGCTAGGCCGGTGGTCACCAGCGTTTCGCAGGCGACTCTCCCCATGGCGTCCTGAGAAAGCACGGCGTCCAGGACGGCGTCTGAGATCTGGTCGGCGATTTTATCGGGATGGCCCTCGGTAACGGACTCGGAAGTGAACAGAAAACTGCGCTTGTTCTGGCTCAAACTATTGCTCCTTCAGGATGTTAGCGCGCGACGCAAACTTCGCTGGCACGGGGACGTAAATCGTGAAGAAACGAAGCTAACATAGGGCCGCGAGACAGTCAACGCGGCGGGCCCAAATGGAATTGGGCCTCTGCGAAAGAAACAACTGGCGGCCTGAATGCGATTCCGGCCATCCTTTCCCCCGCAGAAATTCCCCATAAAAGCCCTATTCCTGCTCGCGCTCGTCGCCATCCGCCCCCGCCTTTACCGCGACCGGTCTGCCCGTGCGCGCCAGGAGAAAGGCTCGAATGAAAGGATCGAGATCGCCGTCCAGCACCCGTTCCACGTCGCCCATCTCGAATTTGGTGCGATGGTCTTTCACCAACTGGTAGGGCTGCAGCGTATAGGTGCGAATCTGGCTTCCGAAACTGATCTCCAGCTTGGTATCGTCCAGCTTTCGCGTGGCCTGCTGGCGCTTCTCGATCTCCAGTTCGTAAAGCCGCGAGCGAAGCAGCTTCATGGCGATTTCGCGATTCTTATGCTGGCTGCGCTCCGCCTGGCACGCCACTACGATTCCCGTCGGCAAGTGTGTAAAGCGCACTGCGGTCTCGACTTTATTGACGTTTTGCCCGCCGTGGCCGCCGGCCCGAAACGTGTCCACCCTAAGATCCTCGGGGCGAATGTCGATTTCGATGCGGTCATCCACCTCGGGAATCACAAAGATTGACGCAAACGATGTGTGGCGACGGGCAGCCTGGTCGAAAGGCGAAATGCGGATCAGCCGATGCACGCCGGATTCGGTGGAGAGCAAGCCATAGGCATTTTCGCCTTCCACGCGCACGGTGGCCGATTTGATGCCCCCGCCTTCGCCGGGCTGCGAATCGATCACCGTGGTGCCATAGCCCTTGCGCTCAGCCCAGCGCAGGTAAGTGCGCAACAGCATCTCCGCCCAGTCCTGCGATTCCCTCCCGCCCGCGCCTGGTTTTATGGTGAGAATGGCATTGAGGCGATCGCTCTCGCCGGAGAGCAGCGTCTCCGTCTCCAGTCTCGAGACGTATTCATCGGCGTCGTTGAGCTCGCGCTCGGTGTCTCGCAGAATCGAATCGCGTTGCGCGACGTCGTGCTCCTCTTTAGCCAGGTGGAGATAGGTCTCGATGTCGCTGGAGATGCGCAAGAGCTTTTCGTCGGCGCCCACGCGGCTCTCGGCACTCTTGCGCTGCTGCAAGACCTGCTGGGCCTTCTCTTGATCCTGCCAAAAATTGGGCTGCGAAGTTTGCCTTTCGAGGTCGGCTAGAATCCCGCGGTTGCGAGGAACGTCAAAGATAGCTCCGTACGAGTTCGATTCGTTGCCCGAGCTGCTCAAAGCGATGTTCGAGATCTTCGATGACCATTGATTTCCCCTTTTCCCATCTTAACTTGACCGAGCCGACCTCGACCTGGCTGGCCTTTGGCCGCCCGCCCTTAATGCAACAGACCTTGAGCCAGATGGCATTGGCCCGAACGGCCTGCGGCGCAGCGCCGCCATGAGCAGCAAAATCAAGCCGATTGCCGCGCATAACTCCGGCAGCCAATCGCCCCAGCGTGTGTAAATCGATTCGTCGCTGCGAAACGCATACGGCGCATCGAGCTCTCCCCTCACGTCCACGCCCATCCGCGCCACGATGCGCCCGTAGGGATCGACGGAAGCGGTGTAGCCGTTGTTGGTATCGCGCAACAGCCAGCGGCGTTCTTCCACGGCTCGCACGCGCGCCATCTGGAGATGCTGCGCGGCGGCGGCGGAACGGCCGAACCAGCCGTCGTTCGACAAATTGATCAGCAGGTTGGCGCCGTTCAGGACAAACTGCCGCACTTCACCCGGAAAGACCGCTTCGTAACAGATGAAGGTGCTGAACCGGCCTCCGGGCAACTCCCCCACCGCATAGCGCGTGCCACTGCGAAAATCGCCCGCCAGGCCCGTGAGATTCTTGGCGAACCAAAAGAAGTCGCGCCACGGAACGTATTCGCTGAAAGGAACGAGATGAATTTTATCATATTGAAATTCCACGCGCCCCGCGGGATCGAGCATCGCCGCGCTGTTGTATGGGGCTAGACGCCCGCTTTCGCCGGGCCCCCAGCCGATCACGCCGAGCAGGAAATCGCTTCCCGAATCGCGCGCGATCGTTTGCGCACGCCGGGCAAATTCGGGATCGGTCAGCGAAAACGGCGCCGGAACTTCCGGCCAGACCACCAGGCCGTGGTCTTTCTGCCCCGCCGCAATGCTGAGGCGGTCGAGTTCGGCCATATCACCCGCGTGGATTGCGCCCCAATTGGCCGGATACTCCATCGATTGCGGCAGATCCGGTTGCACCAAGTGCGCGACCTGCGAAGCCTGCGCCGTGGGGACGAATCGCGGTCCGATCAGCGCCACACCCAGAACCAACGCCGTGAGAGCCGCCAGCGCGCCGCCGGGCGCATGCGAAAGCGCTTGGCCTCTGGGCCGCTTCAGCCAACCCAGCGCGCACCCGGCGAGCCAAACCACAATCGCGTTATATGCGGCCACAATGAGCGACAAGCCGTAAATTCCAGTAACGGAAGTGAGTTGCACGAGCGCCAGATTGCCCGAAGCCGCATAGCCGCTGAGGTTCCAGGGGAAGGCAATATCGGGCATGCGCGCGCGTCCGAGTTCCAGCGCCGTCCATAGAAACGGCGAAGCGAATACGGCCAAGCCCTTGCCGCGCCGCGCGATCCAGACCATCAGCAGCGTGAACGCCACGAAGTAAGGCGATGCGGCCAGGATCATCAGCGTCATCACTCCGGCCGCTTCCGAGGATGGCATCGGTCCATACTGGTGCATCACGGTGTATATCCAGGGTGTGGAGAAAACGAAAAACGCGGCGCCGAAAAGCAGGCCGCGAAGCGCCGCTTCGCCCAAGCCGCCATCGAGCGACGCAACGATGAGCGGGGCAATCGCTACCCAAGCTAGAAGCGGCAGATTGAAATTGGGAAAGGCGAGAGCGAGCAGCACGCCCGAGAATACGGAGAGTAAGATGCGCCACCGGCGCGACATGATTTCGCCGGCCAGACGGTCTTCTGGGATGTAGCCTCTGAACTCCGCTACCCCCGCAGCGCGGCGCGTCTTAACGGCGGGCGATGGCTTTGAAGCCTTGGTTTTCAAGCTTCTGCCGGGCGAGATTGGCGGATTTTGCGTCTGAGTAGGGGCCCACTTGGACGCGGTAATAGCGGTCGGAGCCGGGCGGCAGCACGAAGGCGGGGAATCTCTTCTGCTGCAAGGCCTGCGCCAACGCCACGGCGTCCGAGGGACGCGCCATGGCCGCGATTTGCAGGACGGTGGAGCCCTGCGGAATCGGGGGCGGGCTCACGGATTTCAAATTCGATCGCATGGTATCGACGCTGGGACTCGGACTGGCGTTCACCGGCGCGGGTACGTTCGTGCGGCTGGGTACTAACGACTTCGGCGACTTCGGCACTTCGGGGCCAGACTCAGCGGGATTCGCTGGTTCGGCGGGCCGAAAGAAATCCCAGTCCGAAACCGGCGACGACGGAGTGGTACTGGTGGTCTTTTCCCCCGATTCGCGGCCAGGCTTCCCTGGTTTGTTGCCGACGCCCTCCGGCTTCAACGGCAAGCTGCTGGCGTCGGCACGCAGCGATTCGTACTGGTTGCGTCCCAAAAGATATCCCAGCGTAAAAACCATGCCAAAGATCACGACGAGCAAAACGAATACCCCGAGGAGCTGCCGCCCTCCGAGCACCCAATCGCCGCCGCGCCCTTTGCCTTTGCCTGCCGCCATCAGCGCCCCGGCTCTAGCGACTTCTTCACCCAGGCATTGATGATGTCAATGGGCAGGGGAAAGATAATCGTGGTGTTCTTCTCCGCCCCGATCTCCGTGAGCGTCTGCAGGTAACGAAGCTGGATAGCGGCGGGCTGCGTTTCGAGTATGCCGGCAGCTTCAGCAAGCTTGGCCGAGGCTTGGAATTCGCCGTCGGCGTGAATCACTTTGGCGCGCCGTTCGCGCTCGGCTTCCGCCTGCCGCGCGATGGCCCGTTGCATCTGCTCGGGGATGTCGACCTGTTTCACTTCCACCTTGGTCACTTTAATACCCCAGGGCTCGGTATCCTGGTCAAGGATTGTTTGCAGCTTGGAGTTAACTTTTTCGCGTTCGGCGAGGATTTCGTCCAGTTCAAACTGGCCGACGATGCTGCGCAAGGTGGTTTGGGCCTTCTGTGAAGTGGCATATAAATAATTCTGCACCTGCGAAACCGCCAGATTGGCATCCACGACGCGGAAATAGCACACCGCGTTTACCTTCACCGATACGTTATCGCGCGTGATGATGTCTTGCGGAGGCACGTCCAGCGTCTCGATGCGCAAAGAGATACGATAGAGCGTCTCGATGGGCCAGAAGACCAGCCGCACTCCGGCCGGTTTGGCCTGTGGCAGCATGCGTCCCAGGCGCAAAACCACTCCGCGCTCCCATTCCTTGATGACATACAGCGAGTTCCAAATCCAGATCAGGAAGATAACTACGGCAATCAGCGGGCCGGTGTAGCTGAAGTCCATCGTCGTCTCCTTCCGCAGCCTCGAAACCAAAAGCGATGCTTCCCCATCCTGCCCCGTTTCCCTCAACGCGCCGCGGATTCCGCCGGCGTGACGTGCACCGTCAGCCCCGTGACGTTCACCACGCGCACCTGCGCTCCCGCCGGAATAGCCACCGGCGCCACCGCACGCCACAACTCTCCGTGCAAGCGCACCATGCCCTGAAACGCCGCAGGCGCCCCGGGGGCTGCCGCGGCCGTGATCGGGTCGGTCACTTCAGCCTCCTCGCCAAGCAGTTGCTGCGTTCCAGTGGACTGCTTCCAGGAACGCGAGCGCAGGACCAGGCGCATCAGGAAGATGGTGACCAGCGCGCAGGGCAACGTCACGCCCAGCGCCACGCCGAAGCTGACGCCGGCGCCCGTGATCGGCGAGCGGATCAGCATAAAAGCACCCAGCAGCATGGCGATGATGCCGCCAGCGGCTAGAACGCCGTGGCTCGTGTACTTAGCCTCTAAGATGAACAAGCCCAGGGCCACCACGATTAAAAGCAAGCCCGCAAAGTTTACCGGAAGAATGTGCATGGCGAATAGGGCCAAGACCAGCGCGATTGCGCCGATCACACCCGGCGCGATCATGCCCGGATGCGTGAATTCGATATAGAGACCGAGCGCGCCCGCGATCAGCAAAATAAAAAAGGCGTCGGGCTGCACGATGCGCGCCAGAAAGCGCTCGCGCGCGGACATCTCCATGCTGAGAATTTGCGGATGATCCAGATTGAGCTGAGTGGTCGATCCATCGAATCGCTTAATACTCTGACCGTTCAGCTTGGCCAGCAGATCCTCCGGAGAATTGGCGACGAGATCGATCAGCTTGTCGTTGAGCGCTTCCGTATCCGTGAACGCTTTCCCATCGGTTACCGCCGTCTCCGCGATTTGAACGTTGCGGCCTCTCTTCCCCACATAGCTGCGCAGAAAGGCCGTAGCGTCATTCAAAATCTTGTTCTTCAGCGTTTGATCCACATTCAGCGGAAAGCCGCCAACCTCCAGTAGCGGCGAAGCCGCCCCGGCGTGGGTGCCGGGAGCCATGGCGGCCACGTCGGCGGACATCAGGATGAAAAATCCCGCGGAGGCACCCCGCGCGCCCGTAGGAGAAACGTAGACAGCCACGGGCACCGGCGAAGCCAGAATGTGCTGGATCATGTCTTCCATGGACGTGCCCAGGCCGCCCGGCGTGTCCATGGTGATGAGGACTAGATTGGCGCGCTGCTTGGCCGCTTCGGCGATTCCGCCGTCGATGTATTCGGCCATGATCGGCTCGACTTCGTCGCCGATGCGCAATTCGATCACCCGCGATGTGGCACCGGAATTGGCTGAGCTGGCTTGCGCTTTTGCGCGCCCGGCCGAAACTCCGAACACCAGCAAAATCAGTGTCAGAGCGCAAACCACGTAGTGAGGCGCACCGCTCCCCAGGCGTGAGGTGAAGCGAAAATCAGCGCCGAGCATCGCGTCCTCCACAACCTTGCACGACCGCGAACGCAAGCTGCGAATTCGCGGAATCGGCTGGAAGCACCCGTGAGTGAGCGCCCATCGTAATCGTAATGTAAAAAGAATAGCCTGGCCTAACTCGCGGAACCTCAAGCACATCGGCCCGAACGCTGCGCCGGTACATTCTGGGGTTCATTGTATCAAAGCCGCTTGGAGGCCGGCCGCGCTTCACGCCAAGCGCGCGCAAACGTAAACCGTGTCAGGTGTGCGGACCGGGAGGAGGGGGCGGCGGCTCGGGGGCGACCTCATCCAGCAGCGCTTTGACGTCAGGATCCCCGATCACTTTGGCGAAAGACGGATCTTTGCGCGCCTTACCGATCTCCTTGTAACCCTCATCCGCCGCACGGCGCAGATAGACAACGCAATTCGCGGCATCGCCGCTCTCCGCATAGTTCTTGGCTAATATGAAGTTGAAAAGGCCGCGATCGACCACGGAGCGGAAACTCATAATCGATCCCACGCGGCTGGTCTCGTCGAAAACCTGGGGATCGAGCTCCAAGGCCTTATGAAACGCTTCCATGGCCTTGGGAATCTGCTTCTCCGCGAAATAGGCGTATCCGATGTTGGTATAGATGCTCGCGCTCGTCGGATCCAGTCCCAGCGAACGCCGATACTGCGCGATGGCCTTCTTATAACTCTTTTCGGCGTAATAAGTCGCCCCGAGATTGTTGTAAGCGTCGGGAAAGCGCTTATTGACCTTGGTGGCTTGCTCGAACGATTTGCGCGCCTCGTTCAGTTTGCCTTGCTGCAGGAGCGCGATTCCGATGTAGTTCGGATAGGACGCCTCCTTCGGATATTCCCGCCAAAGCTTCGTATACAAGTCGGCAGCTTGGGCGTATTCCTTGCGGGCCATATAGATGCGCGCCTGAAGTTCGTCTTTCTCGCGCGGACTGCTTGGGGTGTTTTGAAGCGCAGTGTTTTGAGAGGCGGAATGATCTCCCTGACCATGAAGCGCCGGCAGAAAAATGGCGCTGAGAATGACGGCAGTCAGGATGAAGATGAAGCTCTTCATGACTTCCCCCACGGAGACTGGCCCCGGGGAACTAGTGCGGTGAATCGGGAGTATTCTCCTTCGGATTCTGGTCGTCCGGCTTCTTGCCCCCAAAGATACCAAAAATCTTGTGCAGCAGGCCGGATTTCTTATCGTCGTCATCCGCGGCAGCGGGCGGCGCGCCCGGAGGCGCGGGGCTGGCGGCGGATATCGCGGGCAGCGTTCCGGGTGTGATCGTGCCTCCCGGGCTGCCCGGCGGCGGCGCTTCGTCCGACTTTTTATCGCCAAAAATGCGCGACAGCCAGGAAGCCGGCGGCGTTTGCGTCAACATGCGTCCGCCGTGCAATTCGCAGAATTCGGTCGGCTCGGTGCCGGCGATGTAGACCTCTTTCCGCGTTACCGGACACGCCGGGGTCGCCAACTGCAGCGAGGTCGGATCGATCTCCACCACCGAAATGCCGGGAGGCGCCACGAAATCGTTCAACTCCCGATAGGCAGGCATGGCCGTGGCCCGCTTCATGAATTCGGTCCAGATGGGAGCAGCCGCTACCGCGCCCGGCAACCCCAGTTCGCGATAGTCGTCAAATCCCACCCAAACCACACACAGAAGATTGGAGGTGTAACCCGCGAACCAGCCGTCGCGCGAGGTTCCCGTCTTCCCCGCTGCCGGTCCCATAAATCCGCGCGCGCGAACCGATGCGCCGGTGCCATGATCGATCACGTCCTCGAGCACCGTGGTTACCTGATAGGCCACGCGCGGGTCCAGCGCTTGCCTGGTCTGGATGGGGCTGCGCTCGATCACGCCGCCTTGCGAATCAATCACCCGATCGATGAGCACGGGCTCCGCTCGCGTGCCGTTATTGGCGAAGACCGTATACCCGGCGGCGACCTCCAGCGGGGTCATATCGTAAGCGCCCAGAGCCACGGCGGGCGTGGGCTGGATATCGTCGTTGAGGCCCAGTTGGCGCGCCATATCCACCACCCGGCCATACCCGATCATCTCCGCCACTTTGACGGTGGCCACGTTCAGCGATTCCGTCAGCGCCTCTCGCAGCGTTACCGTTCCGTGGAAGCTCTCGCCGTAATTATTGGGCGTGTACTCCTTGCCATCGAAATCGAACGTGGTGGGCTCATCCTCAACCGTGGTCGTCGGAGTCACCACGGGAGAGAGTCCCTTCAGCACATCATCGAAAGCCGCGGCGTAAACGAAAGGCTTGAACACCGAGCCGGGCTGTCTTCTGGCGGTGACATGATTGAGTTGGCTCTCGCCGTAATTGCGTCCGCCCACCGTGGCCAGAATGTTTCCCGTGTGCGGGTCAAGCACTAGCAGCGCCACTTGCGCTTCAGCCGGCTTGTTTTGCTTTTTCCAGAGCGCATACTTCCGCGCCAGCAACTGGTCCACATTGGCTACTCCCAGCGAAACCGCCTGCACGGCGGCGCGCTCCAGTTGCGGGTCCAGAGTCGTGTAGATGCGATAACTTTGCGATAGCAGTTCCGCTTCGGAGAAGCGGTCCAGCAGATGGTCCTTGACCATATCCACGAAGTACGGCGCGTCGTTATTGTTTTGCCCCTCGGTGGCCAGGGTGAGCGGCGCCTTCTTGGCCTGCTGCACTTGGTCCGCGGTGATGAACCCGTTTTCCATCATCTGCGTCAACACGCGGTCGCGCGCTTCCGCGGCGCGCTCCGGGCGGCGGTCCGCGCTCGAATAGCGATTGGGCGCGCGAATAATACCTGCCAGGAAGGCGGCTTCGTTCACCGAGATGTCGCGGATATCCTTGTTGAAATAGGCCAGCGACCCTTCCGCGAATCCATGAATGGCGAAGCTGCCGCGATTGCCGAGATAGATCTCATTGGCGTAAAGCTCGAAGATTTCCTTCTTGTTGAAGCGATGCTCCAGTTCCAGAGCGACGATGGTTTCGGCCACCTTGCGGCGCCAGGTGCGCTCCGTGGTAAAGAAGAAGCTCCGCGAAAGCTGCATCGTCAGCGTGCTCGCGCCCTGGGCGATTCCTTCGCGCCGAACGTCGGCCCAAGCCGCGCCGAAGACGCGGACAAAATCCAGGCCGGGGTGTTCGAAAAAGCGCTTGTCTTCCGCGGAGAGCACCGCGTTCACCAGCACTTTGGGAATGTCGTCGAAGCGAATCCTGCGCCGCTTTTCCCGCGAGGTATCGAAGAGGTTAGTCAGTAGTTCCGGCTCGATTTCGGCGCTCTCCACCACGTCGCCGCTATCCAGCAGCTTGATGCTGCTCACGCCGCCCCCGGCGAAATTGACGTGCAGTGCGTTCTTGCCCTGGAAGTACGAGTCCGGAAGGGGATGTATCTCCACCACGTTGCCGTCGATGCTGTACCACCCCGGCGCGCCATCAACTTTTCTCTCGTTATAGCCGTCGCGCTGCAATTGGCGGACGAGTTCGGCGGCCGACAGCGTCTCCCCATCGAAAACGCGGTCCGGCGCGCTAAAGACGCGAGCGCTGGTCTGATACATGTGCCCAGCCATGCGCTGATCGATCATACGGCCGTACACGATCCAGTAATACGTAAACATTCCCGCGGCGATCAAAAACACGCCCAGGAAAGCCGCCAGCAGCGCCAGGCCTAAGCCCGAGAGAAAAAAACCGCGGTGGATTCGCAGGCGCATGCCTTCTCCCGATGGTCTCTTCGAACCCTTCGATACCATTGCTTCCTACAGTTTACACGCGAGCGACGGGATGGCCGCTGGGAAGCCGCCCAATTCTCCCCGGCTGGGAGGGAACGTTGGCTGAAACCTCAGCAATCAGCTTAACAAAATTCACGACGGAACGGCACAGACCAGGGCGCGGTCGCGCTAAATAGGATTGTTCTGGGCGTTGGGATGGAAGTTCAGCGTCCATTGATACACGCGCAAATCCACGGTGACGCTATAGTCGGCGCTGATCTCCACGTGTCCTCCGTCGTCCTTTACATGGATGTCTTCCGCCGCGATGGGGATTTCTTCGGTCTGCGCTTCCTTGAGAACGGCCGCGCGGATATCCTCGGCCGATTGCCGATTCACAGTAGCCAATCGGGCGGTACTTTGCAGGGCATCCTGGAACTCGTAATTGGTTATGAGGATGGGAATTACCTTCACGCCGACGTAAATCATCCCGGCGAAAATGGCCAACACAACAACGGCTTTCAGCCTTCCCGCGCCGCGCTGGCGATCTCTCGGGGCCATCGGGCCCGGGCCCGCCAGGCTTCGGCCCCCCAGCTTTCGGCATTGACCGGAGCAATTCATGCGTCAACCCTCTGCAGAACGGCCGCCGCAGGCTCCGCCTGTGGCCCGATCTGTGGATTCATAACTTACGCCCGATGCTAACATTCGCATCCAGGGGTGTCGATATAAACGGCGCCCGGACGTTCCTCCAAGTAACGCCCGAAGGATATAAGTGATTTGTTAGGAGGGGGCTCCGCGGCGCTAATGGGGTCCACCTTTCCACCGAAGTCATCGCATTCAGGAAACTCTGACGGTTGTATACTCATCTCTAAGAAGTTCAGGAGGACAGTCCGAGCAGCGACCTAGGCTTGGACCGTTCCGGCACAGCCCTTGCCGGAGGGATCGAACTTATGGCTGCAGAATTACCGCAGTCCAAGAGTACGGCACTTTTCGCGCCGGAGCTTTTCTTAGCCAACCAGCCGGCCGCACGCTATGGCCTCGCGCTGGGGCTTACCATACTGGCCCTCCTGGTTCGCTGGCTCATTAACCCCGTCCTCGGCGACCTGGGCCCTTTCCTATCCGTTTACGCCGCGGTCACCCTGGCCGCCGTTTATCTGGGAGCAGGACCTGCAACCCTTACCGCCTTTATTGGTCTCGTTGGCAGCGGCCGCTGGTTTCTTCTGCAGGGCCAGCTGAAGTTCGAAAGGTCTGATCTCGCTTATTCCGCCGGATTCCTTCTCGTGTCGGGCATCATCATCTTGCTGGCTGAAAGGAGCCGCAGGGCGCTGCTGCAAGTGGAAGCCGCTCGCCAAACGCTGGAAGAAAAAGTCGATGAGCGCACCCGGGAACTTCAGGCGGCCTTGGCCAACTTGCAGGCCGAGATCAAGGTGCGCGCTGAGGCGGAAGAGGCCCGGCGCAGGATTTCCGCGCGCATGCTGAACATCCAAGATGAAGAGCGGCGGCGAATCGCGCGCGAGTTGCACGACAGCATCGGACAGACTCTGGCTGCGCTGAAAATGACCATAAGCACTCTATCCAAGATGACCTCCGCAGCGGCTCACCCCAGCCCCGCCATATCCAAATGCTGGGACGACGTGAACTCGCTGATCGACGAGGCCATCCGCGAGACGCGCACGATCTCGCACCTGCTGCATCCGCCCATGCTCGATGAGCTGGGCTTCGCCGCTTCCGCCAGTTGGTATATAACTGGCTTCGCTCGCCGCAGCGGTATAGAAGTCAACGTGGAGTTACCCGAGGAACAGCCGCGGTTCACGGAATCAATGGACCTGACGCTGTTCCGCGTATTGCAAGAGTGCCTGACCAATATTTTGCGGCACTCCGGGAGCAAGAAAGCGGAGGTTCGCCTGGACATTGCCGGCCAGGAGGTCGTTCTTTCCATAAGGGATTATGGCAAAGGCATGTCCCGGGAGCAGATCGAAAAATTCATGACCTCGGGCACCGATGTCGGAGTCGGTCTGGGTGGCATGAGGGAACGCGTGCGGGACTTGGGAGGCAAAATCGAATTGCAAACCCCGGGGACCGGCGCCATCGTAAAGGTGACCTTGCCGCTGGTCATAGCAACTTCGAAAGCGCCCGACGGATTCAAGCTGTCCAATTCGGGTTTGGCCGCTCAGGCATAGTTCCCTTCTCCGAAACCGGTCTCCCAGAGACGGCTCCCAAACATGGCTATCAATGAACAAGGAGCGAACATGCGTCTACAACCCGTAGAGCGCCCGCGTGGCCTCATGATGAAGCTGGCGTATTGGATGACGCGCCGCAGATTCGGCAAGGTCATCACGCCGCTGAAGGTGGTGAATGCGCGCGTGCCCAAATCCATGCGCGTAAGTTACGAAATTTCTAAGATGATGGAGCACGGCTTTTCGCTCGACCAGGAACTGCAATGCCTGCTTCATACGCACATCTCGCAGGTGAACCAATGCCAGTTCTGCATCGATATCTCCCAGGCCTGGGTCGTGAGCCAAGGCGGATCGCTTGAAAAACTAAGCAAGCTTCCGCGCTACCGCGAAGATCCCGCCTTCACCCCCGCCGAGCGCGCCGCCCTCGCTTATGTAGAGGAAGTTTCGCGAACCAAGACCGCCAGCGACGGCACCTTTGAAGAGCTGCGCCGTCATTTCTCCGACCAGCAGATTGCCGAGATCACGCTGCTCAATGCCTTCGAGAATTATTACAATCTGATCAATCGGCCCTTAGGAATCGAATCCGACGGGCTCTGCGCATTGGTCGCGAAAAATAAGGTGAATCGGGCCGCGGCGTAAGTAGGGAGGCGGAACGGCAGCCGCAATAATCACAGCCGTCCCGATGATGTTATCACCAGGCCTGGTATTTGGACCGCCTGGTGTTTGGGGCGAGACGATCGGCATTTTGCTTTAACTTCGCTGGGCTAATACGCGCGGCCGAAGACGCCCTTTTCCGTCGAGCGCTCCCCGCAAAGGATGCAGGTCCCCGCGCTATCTCTCTGCGCCAAAGGTATGCAGCGCATCGTGGCTTTGGTCTCTTCCTTGATCTTGGCCTCGCACTCCTCGCGGCCGCACCAGAAAGCCGAGGCGAACCCTGTTTCCACCGCGGCCTTGAATTCGTCGTAGGTTTTGGCCTCTTTGGTATGCGCGTCCCGAAAATCGCGGGCGCGGTTCAGCAGCGCTGCCTGGATTTCAACCAGTGTGCTCGACACCACCGCGGGCAAACCCTCCTGCGGGTGAAAGGACTTCCCTTCCCTGCCGGGCCGGTCGCGCCGCGCCAAAACCACGCTGCCCTTGGCTACGTCCTTCGGCCCGATCTCGATGCGCAAGGGCACGCCACGCATCTCCCAATCGTTGAACTTGAAGCCCGGGCTGGTGCCTTCGCGTTCGTCCATGCGCACGCGGATTCCGGCGGTCACTAGGCCATCGCGAATGTTGCGCGCCGCCCCGGACACCTGGGCCTTCTCCTCGTCGGTCTTGTAGATCGGCACGATCACCACCTGCGTGGGCGCCAGCCGCGGCGGCAGAATCAATCCCTGATCGTCGCCATGGACCATGATGATCGCGCCGATAAAGCGCGTCGAAAGCCCCCAAGACGTCGTCCAGCAGTGTTGCAGCACGCCCTCGCGGTCGAGATAGCGAATCTGAAAAGCCTTGGCGAAATTTTGCCCCAGATTGTGCGAGGTCCCGGCCTGCAGCGCTTTGCCGTCTCCCATCATGGCTTCGATGGAGTACGTCTGGTCCGCGCCGGCGAAGCGTTCGGAGGCCGATTTGCGCCCGGGAATCACCGGAATGGCGGCTTCGTTGATGGCAAAATCGGTGTAAATCTCCAGCATCTGCCGCGTTTCCGCTTCCGCTTCCTCGAACGTGGCGTGCGCGGTGTGTCCCTCTTGCCAGAAAAATTCCAGCGTGCGCAGGAAGAGTTTGGTCCGCAGTTCCCAGCGCACCACGCTGTTCCATTGATTGATCAGCACCGGTAGATCGCGGTAAGACTGTATCCATTTCGCGTAGGCGTGGCCGATGATCGTTTCCGAAGTCGGGCGGATCACCAGCGGCTCTTCCAGCTTTTCTCCGCCGCCAATGGTGACCACCGCCAATTCGGGCGAAAATCCCGCCACGTGCGATTGTTCTTTTTCGATGAAGCTGCGCGGAATCAACAGCGGAAACGCGGCGTTGACGTGGCCGGTGGCCTTGAACCGGCGATCCAGCGCCTGCTGGATATTTTCCCAGAGCGCCCAGCCGTACGGCCGCACAATCATGCATCCGCGCACGGGCGCATAGTCCGCTAATTCAGCGCGCAGAACGAGCTGGTTATACCATTCGGAAAAGTCTTCGGCGCGGGTCGGGAGCTTCTGATCGGCCATGGTCGCTTTCTGGCGCGAATCTCGCGCCGGCAGAGGGCGCGGGTTGGTCAGGAATTTGCCGGCGCCTGGGAGAAACCGAAAAGGCTACTGAACGCTCCCAGTGTTGTCAACCGAAGAGGGCGTTTCTCTATTTCTCGGGGGGCGCCACGACCTCATCCCCGATCGCCTTGTTGTATTCCGCGATGTCCGACGGTGAGCAGTACATCTCCCGAATATCGAAGCCGCGCGGTTGCAACCGCAGAGGAAATTTGTTCAGGGCCAGCCAGGGCTGCGTGTACATCTTGGGATCGTTGATCGTCACCGTGAGTTCCAGATGGTCGTGGTCCACTCGGTGAAACCGTTCTTCCACCTTCAATTCGCTGCTGTGCGGGCGGCCCGCATTGTCGATCCAGGTCTTTTCACTCATCCCCACGGTCTGAACCACAAGCGTGTAGTCGTCCACCCATTGGCCCACCGAGTAGCCGGTAAACCTCGGCTCGGGATTGGTGGGAAGCTCTCGCCCATCGGTCCATATGGTGCGCCAGGTCCGAAAGAATTGATTCAGCACGATCACTTGGTCGGCCGTCTGGGTGATTTCGATGGTCCTGAATTCAGAAAGGTCCATGCGCGGAAATCCGGGCGGGTCGCAGATGTCGACCGGATCGTTTCCAAGCACTGCCGGAACCGATCGGACTCCCAATCCTGTCGGCTTGTGGGCCTCGAGCGTCTTTTCACCGAGCGGTGTATAGGGCAAAGGATTGGGGATATTTCGCTCGTCAGGTTCGCCCCCCGGCGGATTGTTGTTTCCACGCAATACCGCGCGGTGCTCGTTATTACCGGTCGGCTGGATTCCCGGTGGAGGGCCGCCTATGGCGTCCCCAGTCGCATCCCAAACTCCGGAGAGATCGTGCCGCGGAGCGGGAGCCGACTTCACACCCACATACGCACTACCGGGAACCGGCGCGCTATTCCAAATGTCGATCTTGATGTCGTCGACCGATTTTGGCGGAGCAGTCTGGGCACCCAAACCCGGCAGAACCACAAAAGTCATAAGCAGCGCCATCGGCGAGATTGTCCCCATCAAGCGTCTTTTCGTCTTGTCCCGGCATTGAGGCAATCGAGACTCCTCCGCAGCTTGGATTCAATTCCCGATACAGACCAGGTCAGGGCTTGAACACCTGGCCATTGATCTCAATGTGTCCTTTGAACCGGCCGATCGGCCGCCCGTTCTTTGCCGGCGTCACAGCAACGATCACCTCATCGCCGCTTTTGAATGTGGCATTGGTCCAGCCGGCGGTGGCTTGGGTAACCGCATTCTGGCCTTCAATAACCCAGTGCAAGGTGTTGCCGCTCTCGTCCTTGGCGTCGACTTTCAGAAAAACGTGGGGATTGGCCCAAATGTAGTCGGTCACCGTTCCCTTGACCGTCACCGTTTTTGCCGTGTCGTACGCCGCGTTTCCGTGATGCGCCAGGAGAGGTAAGCAGGCGGCCATGCAGCCCACAACCAGCAACGAAATCGTCCCCAGCTTGCTTCTCACAGGTTTCCTCCCTTATGCGCAAGAGTGTACCCGCCTTCGAGCGACATCATAAGACAAAAAATCGCAATCCGCCGTGGCTGGGCTGTTCCCTTCACTTACCCGGCTCCGCCTTGCGCACCGCTGGAACGCTGATGATATTCACGTAAGCGATGCTTTGCGATGGGACGCAGATCTGCTCCTCCGATTGCTGGTTGGGAACCCAAGCGAACTTGCTGGTGCCCAGCACAAAAGGCTTGGTATAGATCGCCGGATCGTTCACCGTAACCGTCATCTCCAGATGATTGTGATCCACGCGCGTGTAGCGCTCCTCAAACACGCCTTGAGCGCTGTGCGGATAGCCACGCGGATCGAGCCACTCCGACTCATCCGATCCGGTCGTATCGATCACCAGCGTGTAGTCTCCCTCCCAATGGCCCACCGAAAATCCGTACCACGTGGAGTCCGGTCCTCCCTTTTGATCCACGTTTTTCGGGAGCTGCCGTCCATCCATCCACACGTCGCGCCAGACCCTGTTGTACTGGTGCAGAACGATGATCTTGTCGGGCATCTCCGCAAAGGAGATACCTCTGATCTCATTCACCGCGCTTCGTGGCATGCCAAATGGATCGCACGTTTTCCAGGGATCATTCACGTCCGCCCAACTGCCCGTATTCGCCTCCGTCTTACTGGCGCTGAATAGCTTTTGCCCCAGCGGCGTCATCGGCGGCACGTCGGGCCTTATCGCCTCCAGAGCTCCGGTCCACACTCCGGTCACGCTGCGTTTAGGAGCGGGTCCGCCGCTGCCGCCATTTTTCAGCCTGTTGTACATATTGTTCTCTCCGGCGGCGCCCGCCTGAGCCATGGCCATGGAGACGAAGAGCGGCGCCGTCATCAGCCCAATGACGAACCTGGCGAAAAGAGTTCGCATGCCTGCCTCCTGCTCTGTTAGCGGTTTTCGGGTGAGAACGCCGGCATTATAGCCCCAAAATGGAGGCGTTAAAATCCGTAGAGCCGCGCGGGATTATCTACCAGGATCGTCTTTCGCACAGCCGCGTCCGGCGCCCATACGGGAAGCTGATCGAGCAGTCGCCCGTCGTCGATTTGCAGGAGGGGAGCGAGATCCGTTGCAGTGTGTCCCGGCAAAGGCCCGCCGCTGGGATGCGGCCAGTCGCTTCCCCAAATCACGCGCTCCGCATTCGCCGCGATCAGCGCCTTGGCCAGCGGAGCTGCGTCGGGATAATCGGGCGCCTTGCTCGAGATGCGATAAGCGCCGGAAATTTTCACGTAAGCTTTGCCGGCGCGCAGCAGATCGATCATCTCGTCGAAGCCGGGCTGTGAAGTTCCCTGCGCGGCCTGCGCTCCCCCGAAGTGGTCGAAAACGGAGACCACCGGCGCCGCCATGATCTCCTTGTGCAAGCCCGCGATCACCGCCAGGTGCGTGTAGATCTGAATGTGCCATTTTCGTCCGGCGACGCGCTCCACGGCCTGATTGAATGCTTTCCGCGTGGCATCCGGATTGGCCTCTCCGAAAGTTTCGAAATTTAGGCGAATGCCGCGCACGCCGCCGTGAGCCATCTCATCAAGCCGCGCGTCAGGCGTCTTCTCGTCGATCACGGCGATGGCCCGCGCGCTCGTCCCAAGCTGTTTGACGGCGTCCAGTGTGCAGGAATTATCGGTTCCATAGATGCTCGGGTTCACGATCACCACGCGCTCGGTGTGCAGCGCGCGGTGCAAGGCGCGCATTTCCGCGACAGAGGCGGTCTCCGGCGTATACGTGCGGCCGGACCACAACGGAAACCGGCGTGGATCGCCGAAAATGTGCGTGTGACAATCGCAGGCTCCCGCAGGCGCCGCAAAATTGACCGGAGTTGAAGGCTGTGAGGCGCTAGCCCACAGGAACTTCGGCAACAGCGCGGCTGCCCCTGCAGCCATCGATCCAAGCAGGACCTCTCTGCGCGTGATCATGGTGCCCTCCTGAAGTGGCGCTTCCGCTCCCCCGCTTAAGTTCCCGTAGCATATCAACTTCGAGCCGGCGTTTCAGCCTTCGCTGGATCTTTGCAACCAAGCCGACGAGCCAGAGCAATCGGGTCTTGGCTGAGGTTATTTGCACAGTGCAGTTGCCCTTTTTCTGTCCCTGCGTACAGGTTTCCAAGTACCTGCCATCCTTGTATTTATGGCTTGGTGCTGAAATAGACACGTTTTCGCGCGGCGAGGCTGGCCCTTTTCTCCGCCACAGAGTCAAATCGGTGGTGAGGGAAGCGCCCGACGGCCCGAACCTAGGAGAAAGAGAAAGCATGCGGAGAAAGAAGACCCTGTTAATCGTAGCTGCCATGATCCTGACCATCGCCACGCTGGCTGTGCTGAGTTTTGTGCGCTCCAAGATGGAAGCGAACGACCAGGCCGCCAAGTCGGCCGCTGTGCACGGATTGGCTCGCGGCGTTCGCGCGGCTTAAGGTGCTTTTATCTTTTCCCTTATTTTTCCCCGCCTATCGGGAGCCAAGACTTCCGCCGCTTTCGCATCTCCTGTAAATCTCTCGCGAATCGCTGACGCAATCTTGCGCCGCTTTTGAAACCCAGTTCGGCGGCCTATACAATGCTCGCGGCTGTCGCTAAAATGCGGCGCTGAAATTGAGCCTCCGGAGCCGCTGGCTCTTTCCGTGTGCCCGAGGAGAAGATCTCTTGGACAAAAAAACTTATGATGAAGGAATGGCTGTGCGCCGCGAAGTTCTGGGCGCCGATTACGTGGATCGCACCACGGCTTCGGCCGACCCGTTCACCCGCGTGCTCTACGATTTCGCCACCGAATGGTGCTGGGGCGCCGTCTGGACCCGTCCCGGCCTCACCCGCAAAACGCGAAGCCTCCTGAACTTGGCCATGCTTACGGCCTTGAACCGGCCGCATGAGATCAAACTGCACGTCCGCGGCGCGCTGAATAATGGCGTCACGCGCGAAGAGATCGCGGAAGTCTTTCTTCAAGCCGGCGTCTATGCCGGCGTGCCCGCGGCCGTCGATGCCTTTCGCGCAGCCAAGGAAGTCTTCGACAGCCTGGACCAAAAATAAGGCTGGCGATTCCGCCGTTGTTTGCAGATCGCTTCATGCACGAAAGCGCCGGGTTTGCTCTCCCGGAAATTCCTTGCTAACGTCCTGCGCAGCGCTCTTTGCGACGATTCGCAAGGCCGCAACGGGCGCAATTTGGCAAACGTGAGGAACCGGTGGCGCCACGCTCGAACTCGAAACTCCAGGACGAAATAGCTGCGGCGCAAGGCGCGCCCGCGGCCAGGAAGCTCAAGGTCGCTCTCGTCGGCTTCGGAACCGTGGGGCGCTCGGTAGCCAAGCTGCTCACGCAGGATCGGCACAGCCCGTTCGTACTGACGGAGATTTGCAACCGCAATATCCAGCGGAAAAAAGTGGACTGGATTCCACGGAGCGTGCGCTGGACAGAAGATATTAACGACGTGCTCGCCTCGGACGCGGACATTGTCGTGGAAGTCGTGGGCGGCCTCGAGCCCGCGGGCGAATGGGTGAGCAAGGCCTTGCGCGCGGGTAAATCCGTGGTCACGGCCAACAAACTGCTCATCGCGGACCGCGGGCCGGAACTGCTGCGCCTGGCGCGGCAAACGGGACGGCAACTTCAGTTCGGCGCTTCGGTCGCGGGAGGGATACCCGCGATCATCGCCATCCAGGAAGGGTTGGCGGGCGACCGGCTTTATCGCATCGCGGGAATTCTGAACGGCACCTGCAACTATATCCTCACGAAAATGGAGGCGACCGGCGCGGGATTCGCGGCCGCGCTCAAGGAGGCTCAAGAACTGGGTTTCGCCGAAGCCGATCCCTCGAGCGACATCGAAGGATACGACGCTCGCGCCAAGCTTGTGATCCTCACGCAGGCCGGGCTGCGCGTGAACGTGCGCAGCGAACAGATTCCTTGCGCGCCGATTTCGCCGGTCGATGCGGTCGATTTCGGCTACGCGCGCGAACTGAACTGCACCATCCGGCAAATTTCCATCGCGCAGAAAGATTCGTCCAAGGGCTTGCATCTGCTCGCCGCGGTGCGCCCGACGCTCGTTCCGCTTGCTTCCCTTACCGCGCACGTGCAACGGAACCAGAATCTGGTGATCGCCACCGGAGAGTTCGCCGGGCCCATCGTGCTTTCCGGCTTTGGCGCGGGCGGCGATCCCACGGCAGTCGCGGTGGTTTCCGACCTTTACGTCATCGCGCGCCAGTCCAATGCCGCTCCCGTGGACACGGGCGAACTCGCCGAAGACCCGGATTCCGTGAGCGGCGATTTCGTGCTTCCCCATTACGTTCGTTTCGTGGTCAAAGACAGGCCCGGAATTGTGGCCGAAGTGGCCACGGTTTTCGCCAAGTTCGGAATCAGCATAGACGCGCTGTTGCAAAGGCCCGGCTATCCGCATTCCGCTCTGCCCTTCATCATGACGCTGGAATCGTGCAGCAGTGCCGTGCTCGATGGCGCGCTCGAGGAGATCGGCGCTTTCGATTTCCACGTCGCGCGGCCGCTTTGCCTGCCGATCCTGCTTTCGTGAGTCCTCGCAGGCCTTCACAACGCTCGTCATGATCTCCCCGATAGCAAGCAAATGAGAGGGCCATGAGAAACGTCAAGGATTCTCCGTACAAGAACTGCTCGCCTTGGCCATCGCGCTGGAAGAAGAAGACGAGCGCATCTACGCCGATTTCGCACAGGGCCTGCGGCCGAACTTCCCCGAATCCGCCCAAGTATTTGACGAGATGCGCGCGGAGGAGTCCGGCCACCGGCGGCGGCTTCAGGAGATGTTCCAGCAAAAATTCGGCGAACACATTCCGCTGATCAGGCGTCAGGACATCAAGGGCTTTGTGGCACGGCGTCCCGTGTGGCTGGCGCGTCCGCTGCGCCCGAAAACGGCCCGCAGCGAAGCGAGTTCCATGGAGCAAGAGACGCGGCGCTTCTATGAAGCCGCCGCGCAGCGCACCAGCGACGCCAGCATTCGCCGCTTGCTGGACGACCTAGCGCAGGAAGAGCGTTCGCACCAGGACCGCGCCGAACAGTTGAGCGAAGCCGCAGCCAAGCAGGGCGCCGCTTCGCGCGAAAATGAGGCACAGAACAGGCTCTTTCTGCTCCAGATCGTCCAGCCGGGGTTGGCGGGACTGATGGACGGATCGGTATCCACGCTGGCTCCCGTCTTCGCCGCCGCGTTCGCCACGCGCGCGACGCATGACGCTTTTCTGGTGGGCTTGGCGGCTTCGCTGGGCGCCGGAATCAGCATGGGTTTCGCCGAAGCTCTTTCCGACGACGGCACGCTGACCGGGCGCGGACATCCGCTGTTGCGCGGAGTGATCTGCGGATGCATGACGGCGCTGGGCGGCATCGGACACACCCTGCCATTTCTCACCAGCCGATTCACGCTGGCTGTGGCGATTGCCGTAGGCGTGGTGATCGTGGAGCTGGGCGTAATCACCTGGGTGCGGCATCGCTTCATGGAAACGCCGGCGTTTTCGGCGGCGGTGCAAGTGGCGCTGGGAGGCGCCATCGTTTTCGGCACCGGCATCCTCATCGGCACGTGGTGAGGCGTTTCAGTAGTGCGGCTTCTCTCGGGTGCCGCACCCTTCGTTCGTAAGGGTGCGGATTTTTCTAGCGCGGGGTCGTTTCCGACGCCGTCGTCGTCGGCGCCCGCTTCCGCCATTGTCATTCTGAACGGAGCGGCGCGCCGATTTTCCTCATCCCGCTTTCCGGGATGCGCGCCGCGCAGTGAAGAATCCCTCCGCGATTCATCACAAATCGCGCTGCTATTTGGCTCTTAGACTCATCACGTAGGCGACCAGAGGTTTATGGTCGGGGCTGTCGAGCGGGATGTCCGGCATGCCTTTGTTTTGCGCGTCGGTACTGGGCTTCACCAGGAACTTGGACACCTGTTCCTCGGTCAGCTTCGAGTGGGTAAGGCTCGGAGCGTCGTCGGTTCCTTCACCATTTTGTCCATGGCAGTCATAACATTTATACGCTTGGTACCGCTTTTTGCCTTCCGCCGCCAGATCGTTCTGCTTTGCGTCCCCGGAAGTCTTAGGCGACTGCGCAAACACAATGGCAGCGCTCACCAACGCAAGGACACAACCGAACCAGATCGCTCCGACTTTCGACCGGCGCTCCAGGTTGAAGAAGAACCGCAAGCTCGCTTTCATCATGGGCATGCCTCGCAGACGCGGGCGGCAGCTTATCCCAAAATCTCGATGAATGCATCTGTGTCCCCTCGTGTAGCGCCCGTTTCCGATCCGAGACTAAACCTTCCGCCCTCGCGCCCACTTGACATCGAAAGAACCACAAGCGTATAGGATAACCAGTCTGGCGCTACTTTCTAATCTCCATCCCGGGAGACATTTAGATGACACCTCGCCTCGGCCGCATTGTCACTTCAGTCTGCGGCCTGCTTATGGCCGCGATACCCGCCTTTGCGCATCACGGGTTTTCCGTCGAATTCGACCCCAAGAAGTGCGCCGATATGACCGGCACGCTCACGGGCGTGAATTGGGAGAATCCTCACGTGCACTTCACCATGGACGTGAAGAATGCTGATGGCAAGGTAACCTCGTGGACCATCGAAGTGAACTCCATACCCGCGATGAGAAGGTCCGCGGGAATCCAGAGGCAGGATTTTCTCGATAACGTCGGCAAAACCGTAGTCGTAAGAGGTTGTCCAACCAAAGTCGGTGGCACCCTGTACAGAGCCGCCGCAGAAACGATTAAGTTGTCCGATGGCCGGCTGCACATCGTCGGCCAGGACGTCGAAGGCTTGGGTTTGAATAAGGGTTCAGTGCCGCAATGACGCGGAAGTGACCGTCCCTGTCCGGGCCGTAAATCGCGTGCCACACTTCGGTCCGACCCTTCGAGGAAAGAGGAGAGCAAAGATGAACCCACGGCTTCGCTTTGATCTCGCTTGTGCCGGAGCCGCGCTGGTGGCTCTGTGCCTGGCCTGCACCACGGGCTTCACCCAGCAGGGAAACTCGTCCGAACAGCTTCACTCCGGATTTGGAGATGTGCATAAGTTGCCTCCCGGCGGACCCGCGCCCCGCACCGCGGATGGCCATCCGGATTTGTCGGGGGTTTGGTTTCCCAATAGCGCCGGCATCGGAATCATGTCCGCCGATCCTGTCGACGTCGATGCTCGCCAGCAATTCGATCCCAAGGCCACTCCCGAGGAGAAGCCTTCCTTCCAGCCCTGGGCCCTCGCCAAACTCAAATCCATGGGGCCCACCGAAGCTTCGCTCGCGGATGAAGGCGTTAACTGCGATCCGGAGGGTGTTCCGGGCATGTTCTTAATGTCCACTCACCCTTACCCCATACAGTTAATTCAAACCCCAGGACAGTTGGCCCAGCTGAATGAATTTCGCAATAACTTTCGCGTTATTCCACTCGATGGACGCCCGCACGAAAAAAATCCCGATCCCACCTACACCGGCGATGCCGTCGGGCACTGGGAAGGCGACACTCTGGTCATTGACGTGATCGGCCTCGATGAGCGAAGTCACGCCATGCGAGGAGCGCAGTTTTTTCATAGCGATCAGGAGCACGTGATCGAGCACCTCAGCCGCCCCTCCATGAATTATCTTGTCTATCAGGTCACCATCGAGGATCCCAAAGTCTTGACCAAACCCTGGAACTCGGCCCCTCATCGCTGGTCGCTCTCCCGCTACCACGAGCGCCTGCAGGAGTTTTACTGCACCAACGAACAGGATACGAAAGAATTTCGCTCCGTAGGCGAAACCGCAGAAGGAAAGAAACCAAAGTAACCACAAGCCCGGGTGCCCAGGTCTGTAGCTCAGGTCGCGCCTGCGCCTTCCGGACATGGGAGGATTTGCAGTTGATTTTGTGGGTGCCCCACGCGTCGGTTTTACGCGTGGGGATTTTCGGCCTGGGTGCCGCACCCTTCGTTTGCAAGGGTGCGGATTTTTCTTGCGCGGACGCGTGCCCGCTTCGGTCGTTTCCACCGGTGAGAACCGAACCCCCTCGCCGTCGCTTACGCACCCACGTTCAACATTGTCATTCTGAACGGAGCGGCGCGCCGACTTTCCCTCATCCCGCTTTCCGGGATGCGCGCCGCGCAGTGAAGAATCCCTCCGCGATTCCTCCGGTCAAATCGTCGGGTTTCACCTTACTAACGAGCAGCAATGTAATTTAGTGCGAAATACTGCTAAAAAAGCTGTGATGTACGTATAGTTAAATTAAGGAGCCGCCCGCGTGGAGCGAGTTGATGACATTAAGCTGAGGCTCGAGGGTGCCGGCCTAGTTGTGAAGAGCAAGAAACGAAACGGCAACGACACCGGGTATCAACTCCGGTGCGAGAGTGGAGAAGTGGTAAACGTATTTGATAACGGAACAATCACACCCCAAGGCAAGAGACAGGAAACCATTCGTGAAATTCTCGGCCTCGAATCAGGGGCGACCGAAGGGATCGCAGTCGCACTCTCTGGGCCGTCGCGCAAGGTGTTCGTTGTTTACGGTCGGGACAAGGCGGCAACAACTCAGTTAGAAGCGATGCTACGACGCTGGGAGCTTGAGCCGCTTATCCTCGATCAGCTTCCTTCAGAAGGCCAGACGTTGATTGAGAAGTTGGAAAAATATACGTCCGAAGCTGTTGGCTTCGCGGTTGTTCTAGCTACTCCAGACGATGAGGGGAACATCACAGGAAAGGCAGATGAGAAGAAGTTCCGCGCCCGTCAGAATGTGGTCCTTGAGCTCGGCCTTCTGTTAAGCAAATTGGGACGCCCCAGAGTGGCGATCCTACTCAAAAATCAAGAACAAATGGAGCGCCCATCGGACATTCAAGGGCTAATCTACTTGCCATTCATTGACGACGTAGCCGAAACCAAGGTCCAGCTAGCGAAGGAGATGGGAAAGCAAGGCCTGAGAATCGACGTAGCAAGGCTTTGACGCCGCTCGCATGCTGGAGTCACGTGAATGTGCCCGTCTGCGTTTGATTTTACTTGCTGGGATCCCAGTTTGTCCTATAAGTTTCGCCTCAGATAATGGCGTTCAACGTCGATTTATCGAAGATGTTCCCCGAGAAGGCGTATGCTTATTTGTCGGCATTCCTTCCAGGACTTTTTTTCGAGACCTCGATCCTTTTAGGAAATCCCGCACTAATTATCCGCATGATTGCGAAATTGGGCGGAACCCTTCTAATAAGCCCTTACGAAACCTTAGTCATTGCGCTATTACTGGCGTTTGTCATCGGCAACGCCTTCATGCTAGTGCCTAGTCTCATTCAGTATGTTCTCTCCTACGTTTACCGCATCGGAACGTTTGCGTGGAAGCGGTTGTGTAGATGGCCAGTCAAACCCTCTCTCGAGTGGCTGCTTAAGAGATCGGCCAGCCCCGAACTGATCAATCTCCACAGGGCGGTAATGCGCACACTCTACGGTTTCAGTCCCGTCGAGCTGAACAAGGCTTTCCGTTGCTGGCACACTCTCGCGGAGCGATTACTTCAAACTCGCTACGGAATAGAACCAGAGAATGTGACCGAGGGCGAGTGGAACATTCTTTATTGGACACTCGGGAAGCCGACCCCTCAGGACGCCCGTGGAAGTCTGGCCATGATTACGACCCATGCGATTGGTTGGGCGGGAATAGCGGCTACCAGAATCGAACCTGCCCTTCGGTCTAAATACTATTTGGCGTTCTGTCTTTTTCTGATCATCAATGGGCTGCTTCACGACTGGTTTGTGGTTAGGCGCCGTACGAATCCGCTCGGCGTTGCCTCGATACACATCAATGCGGTGGTCAGAGAAATGCGTGACTCACCACGGTCTCAGGCCGCAAGCGAACCGACTCATTAAAAAGGCCTCGTTTCCGAGCCGCCCGAACCTTCCGTCTTACCTCAGTTTCCTTCTTCGCAACGCCAGCGCCATCACGCCGTCGCAGCTGAGCCCGCACTCGCCGGCTGATAACCGCTCTTGCCCGCCTGCTTCAGCGCCTCAAGGCCCTCGGCCGTCGTCAGCAGAGGAGTCGTCTTCACGTTCCGGCACGCGCCTCCAGCCGCAATCGCCATCGCGAACGCTGCCGCCGCCACATGGTCCGGCATTTCCGCAATCGCGATTACATCAAAATCGCCAAACGCAAAATATCCACTGACGATCTTTCCGCCCAGCTTCTCGATCGCCGGGCGAATGGCTTCGAGCCGGTTGTGAGGATTTTTTACCAGCGCCTTCCAGGCTTCGGGGGTGTAAGCGACTTGGGTTAGATAGAGTGGCATATGTCCTCCTTCTAAGGTGGGAAAAGCTGCGCGCATCTTGGCAAAGCCCTTCGGCAACGTCAAGCGCATCTTCCCCTCACGGTGCAAATCTAAGTCGCGTCCCGTTCGGGCTCTCGCTTCTCCCTGAGCCCGTGCGGCCAGCACCCTGAGCCCGTGCGGCGAGCACCCTGAGCCCGTGCGGCGAGCACCGGCTAGCACTTTCGAATATTCCAGCCAGTTACTAGCCGTTGACTTATGTTTACCTTTGTGATAGCGTTAAATATGCTTGTCGCTATTCTCCGCGGAAAGCCTGCCAAGCGCTCTTCGCGAATAACAAACCCCGCGCCGCTTCCGTGCTCGCTGGAATTTCTGTTTCCCGCACCGCCTGCCTCCTTCGGATACGCTGTGGGTTTCCTCTTCGGCGAGCCAAATCATGCGCTTTGCGCTAACTCCCGCAGAATGCGCACTTACACAAATTCATCTCGTAACTCCTTTAGAATACGCACTTACAGATCATTAGACTTAAAGTCGTTTAGAATGCGCACTTACGAGAAAAGTGACCGGGGGGAGGGGCCCATGCCGGTTCAGCCCGTTAGGCTGCCGGATCGTGCACCGCGCCCTAAGTTAGTTAGTTAGAATGACAACGTTTTCCAACCCGCTGATTTAAGTGCCGTGGAATGACAATGTTTAGGGGGTACCCCCTCGGGGCGCAGTTCTTGTGCCAAACTCCTGAACGCCTCGCATCTGCTCTGCATCGGGGGATATTGCGATGAAGCTGCGCAAACTCGGTAACGCCGGACCGGACGTCTCCATCGTGGGCATTGGCTGCAATAACTTCGGCCTGCGCATCGATCTGGAGGCTTCCCGCCAAGTCATTCACAAGGCCATCGACCTGGGCATCACCCTTTTCGATACCGCCGATATCTACGGTCAGCGCGGCGGTTCGGAAGCCATCCTCGGCCAAGTCCTCGGCGAGAACCGCAAGCGCATTGTCCTGGCCACCAAATTCGGCGGCACCATGGACGAGGCCGGAACCATGAAAGGCGCCGGGCACCGCTACGTCATCTCCGCCGCCGAGGCCAGCCTCAAGCGCCTCCGCACGGACTGGATCGATCTCTACCAGATTCATTTTCCCGATCCCGCCACGCCCATCGAGGAGACCCTGCGCGCCCTCGACGATCTCGTCCGCTCCGGCAAAGTCCGTTACATCGGCTGCTCGAATTTCGCCGCGTGGCAGGTTGCCGACGCGCAATGGACCGCCCGCCATTTCAACCTGCACGGTTTTGTCTCCTGCCAGAACGAATACAGTCTCCTCGTCCGCGGCGTGGAGCGCGAACTGCTCCCTGCCATGCAAGCTTTTGGCCTGGGCATGTTGCCGTACTTTCCGCTCGCCAGCGGCCTGCTCACCGGCAAATACGCGCCCCATCAGCCCATTCCCGAAAACACGCGCTTCCAGGCGCTCAAGGGCCTTGCCGACCGCTACCTCACCGAATCGAATTGGAAAATTGTGCAGAGTCTGGAAGAGTTCTGCGCCAGGCGCGGCCACACGCTGCTCGAATTGTCCTTCACTTGGCTCTTGGCGCGGCCCACCGTCGCCAGCGTAATCGCCGGCGCCACCAAGCCCGAGCAGTTGGAGCAAAACGTGAAGGCCGCCGAAGCCTCGCTCGCTCCCGAAGAGATCGCCGAAATCGATACGATCACCGCCGAAGCGCTAAACAGAAGCAAGACCCTGTAGCAGCTTTCGACTGTGCAGAACGGCCTACTTCGAGGCGGGCTGGGGGGCCAGGGCGCCGGAATCGTAGACGATTTTGCCGCCGAGGATGGTCATCACGGACGAGAGATGCTTGATGGCGTCGTCGGGGACGCGAGCGGGATCGAGGAAATCGCCGCTGAGGATGGCGACGTCGCCGAGTTTGCCGACTTCGATCGAACCCAGCTTATCTTCGTCGCCAGTGAACCAGGCATTGTCGATGGTGAAGGCCCGGAGAGCTTGCAAGCGCGTGAGCGTCTGCCCGGGATTGACGACCACGCCCGCGGCATTTCTTCCCGTAACCATGTAATAGATGTGCAGCCAGGGCGCCAGAGGCGCGACGCTGCCGCCATCGCTGCCGTATCCAAAATGGACTCCGCTTTCGAGGATGGCGCGCAAGGGCGCGACGCGGCCGGGAACTTCGACGAAGTAGCCTCCGGAAGCGGAGACGCCGGCGCCCAGAGCCTTCAGGCGGCGCAAGGTGTCGGCATCGATTTGCACGGCATGGTCCATGTCCCAGCGGAGCCCGGCGATGGGCGTGGCAGCGTTCACCTTTTCCCAAACGCCGGCGATGGCGCGCTGATCTTCGGGGCCGTTGGTGTGCTGGTTGTAGCGCCAGCCGCGCTGGGCGATCAAGCGAACCGCATTTTCATAAATAGGCGGCGGATTCCGCAAATCGCCCGTGGAAACCCATTCGCCGATGCCGGAGACGCGCATGCCATCGTCGCCGAAATCGAGGAACTGGTTATTGAGGCGCTGGGTGAGGAAAGGCAAGTCGGGCTGTAAATCGCGCGAGTAGAAAAAAAGCCTGAGGCGAGCGTTGAGCTTGCCTTCGCGATGCAGCGCGAGGAGATGATCGTAGCCGGTGAAGGGGTCGAGCGCACTGGAGTTGGCGGCGATCTCGAGAAGCCCGCGCCAGATGGGCGCGGAGCCGAACTGCGGCCCCGGCGCGTAGTTGAAAGGAGGAGCGCCGCCGGCCTGATCGTCGTGCGTGGTGACGCCGAAGCTCAAGGCGTAGCTCGTGACTTCGAGCGCGGTGCGCCGCAAATCATCGGGAGTTTCGAGGCCGCGGATGGCGTCCAGGGCGGCAAGACTGGGATTGGACGCGCCGCCGGTGCCGGCAATGGCGCCGTCGCCGGCAACGGCGATGCCCTTGGCTTCGAGGAAGGCCTTGCCGGGAGTGTTGGTCGCGCTGGGGCCGTTGAGGCCGGGAAACAGCAGGACAGGATTGTTCGGCGCGGCCGCATCCAATTCGGCCAAAGTGGGCAAGCGCTTCTCGGCAAACTGCACCGGATTCCATCCGCCGACTGCAGTGATCCAGGCGCCGGGCTTGGCGGTTTTCGCGCGGCGGCGAATGGCGTCCTGAACCTCGGCGATGGAGGTGGTGGTATCGAGGCGCGTGTCGAAGCCGGGCCGCTGGCTGAGGGTGACAAAATGTTCGTGGCTATCGACGAGGCCCGGAATCGCGGTGTGGCCGCGCAGATCGACAGGCTTGGCGCAAGCGTCACGCTTGGGAATGCCGCGGGCCGTGCCGATAGCGGCGATCTGGCCGCCGCGAATGACGACAGAGGAAGCGATCGTGTTGCCTGCGTCGAGCGTGACGATCTTGCCGTTGTACAAGACCAATTCGTCGCAAGCGCGGTCTTGAGCGCGCGCGGGCAGGGCGAGCACGGCGGCCGCGGCAACTAGCGAGAAAACGAGAAGCCATTTCGTCGAACGCTCGCGCAAGAACGGCCTGCTCCGGCGCCAGCTCCTTGGTTCTCGAACGCGGCCCATATCTTCGCCTCCACGGTCGCGCGAGATTGGCGTGCCGCAAACCTTGACCTAGAGATGCGGATTCCCGCGCGAGCAAACATATACACCACAAAACGCTCAAGAGCGAACTCGTCGTGATCGTTACGCTTCGCACCGCGAGGAATTGCGTGCACAATAGGCGGGCATGGCCGGGGCCCAGAACGTCTCCAATCTGAGTGCTAGCGATAGTGGGCGGGCGGTATTCGGGTACCCGAGCTTTGTGCGCTACCTCGGGGCGCGATCGCTTACCGTGGTCGCGTTGCAGATGCAATCGGTGGCGGTGGGCTGGCAGGTGTATGAGATCACGCACAGCCCGCTGGCGCTGGGACTGACGGGCCTGGCGCAATTCCTTCCCGGCATACTTCTGTTTTTAGTCTCCGGACACGCGGCGGACCGAATCGCGCGGCGCAAGCTGATGATGGCCTGCTTCGGGGCGTTCGCGATCTGTTCGGGATCGCTGCTGTACGTTTCGCGCGGCGAGCTCAATTCGGTGCGGCCGATCTACGCGATTTTGGTGGCGCTGGGCGTGGCGCGCGCGTTCAGCGGACCGGCAACGCGGGCGCTGGTGCCGCTGCTGGTTCCCACCGATCAGTTTGCGAGCGCGGTGGCCTGGGAAGCTTCGCTGGTGCAGACCGGGACGGTGATGGGGCCGGCGGCGGGAGGGCTGCTGTACGCGCTTTTTCGCGGGCCCGCGGTGGTGTACGCGACGGCGATGGCGACGGCGATTGTGGCGATCGCCTTCGCCGCGGGGATCAAGGCGCGTGGGCCGCTGGCTTCGCGCGACGTGAACATGCGCAGCGTGCTCACGGGACTGCGCTACATCTCGCGTCACAAAGTGATCCTGGGATCGGTTTCGCTGGACTTGTTTGCGGTGCTGCTGGGCGGAGCGGTGGCGCTGCTGCCCGTCTTCGCCAGCGACATTCTGCGGACCGGGCCGTGGGGACTGGGGCTGCTGCGCGCCGCTCCGGGAGCCGGAGCGGCGGCGATGGCGGTTCTTTTGGCGCACCGGCCTCTGCGGCGCAGGGCCGGCGCAGCCATGCTGTGGTGCGTGGCGGGATTTGGCGCGTTCACCGTGGTGTTCGGGGTCTCGCGGAGCTTTGTGCTTTCGCTGGTGGCGCTGCTGCTGGTGGGAGCGAGCGACATGGTGAGCGTGGTGACGCGCGGCACGCTGGTGCAATTGAGCACGCCGGACGAGATGCGCGGGCGCGTGAACGCGGTGGAGATGATGTTCATCGGCGCTTCAAACGAATTGGGCGGATTCGAATCGGGAATTACGGCGCAATGGTTCGGAACGGTACCCGCAGTGGTGCTAGGCGGGCTAGGCGCATTGGTGGTGACGGCGGTGTGGGCGTGGAGATTTCCCGAATTGAGAAACGCCGCGACGCCGGTCGGGCTACCATCGCAACACACGCAACAGCGGCGCGCGCTGGGGACTCCGGACGGCGGCGATACCGAAATGGCGGAGCGCTAATGGCGGTGGGCCCGAAATTCCGTTGCGTAAACAATTCATAAACGTGGACGAAAAAAATTGATGGAAGCCATCCAAATTATGAACTTGCCGCGGAGCGCGCGTGACCTTACAGTCGGTTCAACTCCATTTGCGGTCACCTCTGGAAACAGCGGCCCGCCGGTCCTCCCTAGCCGGCGGGCGCACCTTTTATAAGCACAAACTTTCGAGGCCACGCGCTCATGAGGTAAAGGGCGTGAGGCAAATGCGGCGTGAGGCTTCGTTTCCCGCCGGTGGAAACGATGGGAGTGACACACTTTTCCGCTCAGGAGAATTCCGCACCCTTACAAACGAAGGGTGCGACACCCAAGAAAGGCCTCAGGCCGCTCGTGCCCTGAGCTACATAACGACGGTACCTCGCCAATAGGCACACCCGATTTCGTTTCGCGCGACATTCGCTCGCGCCGGGGGCGCGAGTTTTATAGACTGGCAGACCTTGGTAACGCAGACACAGCCGGCAGCCGAACTGGATAGCGCGCGAACGCTTAAATTATGGCTCGCGTGGACGACGGTGCTGCTCTTCGCGCTCTTTGCGTGGATCACGCTCTTCCGCGCGGGGCCGTACGGCGCGCCGGGACATCAGTGGGGTTCGCCGGCGCACCGCACCGACTTCACCGTGTATCGCGACGCGGCCGCGGCTGTGTTGCATGGGCAGGACCCGTACGTCATCCGCAACGTGCGCGGATGGGCGTACGTCTATCCGCCGCCCTATTCGGTTGCGATGATTCCTTTCGCGCTGTTGCCGCTGCCGGTCAGCGTGCTGACGTGGTACTTGGTGTGCGCGGGGCTGACGATTTCGGCGGTGAGTATGGCGGGGCAGTTGGCCGGTATCGGTTTCAGCGGCGAGCGCGCGCGGCTGGCGATCACGTTTATTCCCGCGCTGATTGTGTCCGTGTGGTTCACGGTGGGGCTGACGCGCGGGCAGGCGTCTGTGCTGATGACTTGGCTGGTGATCGCGGCGATTTTCTGGGAACACAAAGGAAAAACCTGGGCGGCAGCGGCGTGCCTGGGAGGCGCGGTGCTGCTCAAGGCCTTTGCGCTGACACTGCTGTGCTATTACGTGTGGCGCGGCCGGCAAAAAATGGCCGCCGCGAGCCTGGTGGCGATTTTTCTGGGCGGACTGGTCCTGCCGAGCGCGGTTTTTGGATTCCGCGGAAACATTCACTATATCGGCGAATGGACGCGGGAAGTGGCGGCGCCGGCGCTGGGATCGGAATCGACGCGCACGCATTCCGAACTTTACGACCAACTGCTGAGCATGGAACGGCCGCGGAATCAAGATTTGGGTTCGGTGATGCAACGGCTGTTCAAGGGCAATCAAACGCGGCTGATGGTGATGGCCGTGGCGCTGGCGCTGGCGCTGCCGATCTGGCTGCTGGGGCGAAAGGCGGATGAGGAAACCGAGCCGTTGATATTAGGCGCCGTGGTGGTGTGGATGCTCCTGGTTTCGCCAGTGGCGGAAGACCACTACTTCTCGCTCTACGTTTTGCCGGTGGGATATGCGCTGGCCGCGTCGATGCGCGCGCAGGGACTGCATCGGCGATTGGGATATGCCGGCCTCGCGGTCGTAGGCCTGCTGAACGTGGGCGCGGTGCTCGACCTGGGGCGTGGATTTGAAATTTACGGCGCGGTGTTTTGGGGCGGGCTGGTCCTCCTGGCGCTGCTTCTGCATTTGGCCTATTACGCGCCGAGGCAACGGCGGGATGCGACGCGAGCGGCCTCGGCGTAGCGGCGAAGGAAAAACCTCAGGTCTCGGACGCAAACCCGCGTCCGCGACCTGAGCTACAGGCTGGTCGCAACGAGTCGGTTCCAAATCAAGAGCGCCCCGCGAGTGCGGGGCGCTCTTTTATATTTTACGGCGTTTATGTTCGCAAGCCTTAGCGGCGCGCGGCGGCGGCTGCCTTGGTCATGAACTCCTGCTGGCGGCGTGGCAAATCTTCCGGCGCGACGTCTTCGACGTGCGTTGCGATGCCCCACTGCTGACCAAATGGATCGGTGATCTTGCCGTAGCGATCGCCCCAGAACATGTTTTGAATCGGCGCGTCCACGCGAGCCCCGGCGGTTACGGCGCGGTTGAAAATCGCGTCGGCGTCGGGAACATAGAGGTGCAGGTAGGTGGGATTGGTCGCTCCCGGAAGTGCTGCAGGAGCCAACTGGCCCATCACCAGGTCATTCACGAAAACAATGGAATCGCCGATCTTCAATTCGGCGTGCATGATTTTGCCATCGGGGCCGGGAAAGCGCTCGACTTCGGTGGCGCCGAAAACCTTCTTGTAAAAATCGATGGCCGCGACCGCATTGCGGCAAACGAGGTTAGGAGTGAGAGAACGATACCGCTCGGGAATGGGTCTGACTGCATTGGGCATATCTGAACCTCCTAAGGATTTGGCGGGCCGGACAAGCTGGGGAACTGCGCACAAAAAACAGCGGTGAGGCCAGTTTCCAACTCGCTTGGGACAATGTCAAGAGAGAGATGCGGTGGAATATTTTATTACGGCCGCTGTTTTGCACAGCGATCACGCAGGTATTACAGAAATATGAAGGGCAATCGGCTCGCCAAAGTTATGGCGCTGCGGTGGACGCAGGCCGCTGTGGCAGGCCGGCCAAAGGCCGCGGCGCTGCGGTTAAATGCTAGAATGCACGTCCCTCACTAACAAACCATGTTCAAGAAGCTACTGATTGCCAACCGCGGCGAGATTGCAGTACGCATCCTGCGAGCCTGCCGCGAGCTGCAAATTACCGGCGTTGCCGTTTATAGCGAAGTGGATCGCGCCAGCCTGCATGTGCGCATGGCCGACGAAGCCTATCCGATCGGGCCAGCGGCCGCGCGAGAGAGCTATCTGCGGATCGATAAGCTGATGGAGATCGCGCGGCGGGCGGGGTGCGACGCGCTTCACCCAGGCTACGGCTTCCTGGCGGAAAATGCCGAACTTCCGCGGGCCTGCGCCGAAGCGGGCATCGCCTTTGTGGGCCCTTCGGCCGAGGCGATGGAAAAGCTTGGCTCGAAAACGGCTGCGCGCCAACTCGCTCACCGAGCCGGCGTGCCGATGGTTCCGGGAGTTCGCGAACCGATCCCGCAGCTTTCGACGGCGAGCCGGATCGCGGAAGAGATCGGCTACCCGATATTGCTGAAGGCGGTGGCCGGAGGGGGCGGAAAAGGCATGCGGGTAGTAGGCAACGCGAACGAACTGCCTCCGGCATGGCGGGATGCGGCTTCCGAAGCTCTGAATGCTTTCGGCGACGAGCGGGTTTACATCGAGAAATATTTGGACCGGCCCCGGCACATCGAGATACAGATCTTCGGCGACGGACACGGAAATGTTATCTACCTTGGCGAACGAGAATGCTCCATTCAGCGGCGCCATCAGAAAGTGATCGAGGAAGCGCCCTCGCCTTTTATGACTCCTGAACTGCGACGGAGCATGGGCGAGGCAGCGGTTCGGCTGGCGCGGGAGGCCGGCTACAGCAATGCCGGTACGGTGGAGTTTCTAGTGGATGCCGAGCGGACTTTTTATTTCCTGGAGGTGAACACCCGCCTCCAAGTGGAACACCCGGTAACCGAATTGGTGACCGGGCTCGATCTGGTCAAGCTACAACTGCAAGTGGCCGCGGGCGAAGCTTTGCCGTTGCGGCAGGAAGATGTCCGCTGCCGCGGCCACGCCATGGAATGCCGCATCTACGCCGAAGATCCCGCCAATCATTTCTTCCCTTCTCCGGGACAGATAATCGCCTGGCATCCGGCGCAGGGGCCCGGCATACGCCTGGATGAGGGAGTCTATGCGGGGTGGACGGTGCCCAGCGATTACGATCCGCTGCTTGCAAAGTTGATCGCGTATGGCGCCGATCGAGCGGAAACGCTGGCGCGGCTCAAGAGGGCCCTCGACGAACTGCAGGTGACGGGAATTCGGACGAATGCGGGGCTGTTCTTAAAAATCCTCGCAGAAGACGATTTCCGGAATGGCAGGATGCACACTCGTTGGCTCGATGAGCGCCTCGCGTCCCTTCTCGCTTCGCACGCCCAAGATACCTCAGGCGGCGACCTGGAGATCGAGGCGGTCATGATTGCCGCCGCACTGTGGCATACGAGCCAGTCCAGCCAATCGGGCCACTCGGGCCCTGCCAATCCTCCAGCAGAGCCCGTCTGGCGATGGCGGGATGAAGCCAGGCGCGAACAAATCTCGCGAACTCCCGAACGTGAATGATGAGCCCACCTCTCCACTCTCTTTTGCACAGCGGTTGTTCCGGGGGCTCGCGGTGAGGTCCGGGATATGAAGGTGGAGGTTCACATCCTGGGGCTCGTGAGGTCGATCGAAATCGAGCGGACAGGCCCCAACAAATTCAGCGTCCACGGTACCGAGGGCGCGCAAATCGATGCGTTGGAAGTAGCTCCCCAGACATACTCGGTGATCATCAACGGACACGCATTCGAGGCCGTGGTGATTCCGGCTACGGAGGGAGTGCTGGTCCGCTGCGGGGGACGCGAATTTCCGGCCACGATTTCGGATCCCCGGGCCTGGCGGCGAAGGCATGCGGCGATATTCGGAGGCGAAGGGCAGCAGAAGGTGACTGCTCCGATGCCGGGGAAGGTGGTCCGCATTCTCGTCTCGGAAGGCTCGACCGTGGAAGCCGATCAGGGGCTTATGGTGGTGGAAGCGATGAAGATGCAGAACGAAATCCGAGCCTCGATAAGCGGCAAGGTCGAGCGCATCTTCGTTCGCGAAGGGCAAGCCGTAGCCGCGGGCGAACCGCTGGCCGTCGTTGTTTAAGAGCGTCCGGAAGCTTCCCGCGATTCAGGGTTGGGACTGAACCGGGGGAGTGAGAGGCGCGAGCGCGCTGCTTCCGAATTTGGGGATTTCCGGCAATTTGCCGTTGGACTCGATCACCTGCTCGGCCAAGAAATTCGTTACCTTTGCACCTTCACGAGCCTCGGCCATATAGGCGGCTCGCAGAAGCTGCTCTTTGCGATTGCGCAAGGTGTCTCGAATCGATTGCTGCACCTGGGGATCGGAAATCTCGCGCTGGCCCGGCGCCTCCTTGGCCATCAATTTCAGGATGTGATAACCGTCGTGAAGCTGAATGACGGGGCTGACTTCCCCCACTTTGAGCACGACCACGGCGTGCTTCAATTCCGGATCACTCTGATTGAGGGACGATTCGGGGACAAAACCGAGGTCGCCACCGGATGAAGCCGTGGCAGGGTCTTCGGAATAGTCCATGGCCAACTGCGTGAAATCGGCGCCATTGGCAAGCTGCTGCAGGAGCGCCGCGGCCTTGCGGCGAGCTTCGACATCGGTGGTGGCATCGTCATTCTTGCGATTGTGAAGCTGCGGGTCCTTGCGAGGAGTGACCAGAATTTGCGCGATGCGATATTGGGTTTCGGCGACGTTGAACTGAGCGCGATTCTGATTATAGAAGTCGGAAATATCCTGATCGGTAATGGCGATCTTGGACAGTACCTCGCGGTTCAGGAGCTTTTGAACCGAAAGCTGCTGGCGGATATCGTTCTTGAGATCGTTGATGGTGACGTCGCGCTCTTTGAGCTGGCGCTGGAATTCGTCCTCGGTGTAAGGGCTTTTTACTTCCGTAAACTTATCCTCGACCTCGCCGTCAGTGGCTTCCAGGCCTAATTTTTTCGCGCGCTGGATCAGAATATTGTTGTTGATGAGCTCATCGAGGACGTTGAGCGTGAGAGAAAGGGCTTCTTCCTGAGAGGGAGTGGGCGCCTGCGGATTCAGGCGGCTCTTGTAATACTTCACCGCTTCGTCGCGATGGATTTGCTCGCCGTTGACCACGGCCCAAACGTCGGCGGCGGGCGGCGCATCGTGCTTACAACCTGCGGCCGCCGCGGCCAAAAGCAACAGCACAACTAACGATTTTCTTACCACGCGCGCTCCCTGGGCCGCAGAAGGGCCGGACGAATCAAGCAGCCTTCTTCACACGACCGGATCGCAAGCATACGGTGCAGACGCGAATCTGCTTGCGGGCGCCATTCACGAGGGCGCGGACCCGCCGCAGATTGGGATTCCAACGCCGGCGGCGCGTATTGTTGGCGTGGCTGATCACATTTCCAAAGTGCGGGCCTTTCCCGCAAATCTCACATTTTTGGGCCATAGGAACTCCTGCTCTGAATTGGAGGAGGCATTTTAGCAGAGATTTTGGGGCTGAACAAAAAGGGATTGTGGCAAGACGCATCGATTCAGCGATACGTCGGCGATAGACTGGCAATCCGTCGGTAAGCAGGGCGCATTCGGTCCCGCCCCTGGCCACGAAGTTGGAGGCGAGAAACAAGTGACACTGAGCGCAAGGTGATGTAGATTTCAGGCGATTTCACTTTCTAGAACGGCCCAAACGAGCTTCGCAAAATAGGGACTTCGTGGCGACAGATTGCAACGCTTTCGGAGGATGGATATGCGAAAACTTGGCTTGATGATTTTACTGTTAGCAGTGGGCGTAGGCATCGGTTTATTGGTGTCGAACAGAAAGACGCCTGCCGAAGCTGAACCGAAACCGGGAGCGGGATTCGCCGCGATTCCGGGAACGCTGGGCTCAGAGGACTTGACCGGACCTTATCAGGTGGTGAAGGGCTGGCCCAAAGACATCAGCACGTTGCCCGGAAATGGAAGCTGGACCTACGGCGCGGGCGAGAGCGTATTCGCGGAAAGCCCGAATCGCATTTATATGCTCTTCCGAGGGGAGTTGCCCAAGATGGCGCCTCCCAAAGCCGTTTTGCTGCCCCAGGTCGGGCCGAGCCTCAGCTTCCCTGTCGCAGGTTTCTGGCGAGACGCCACAATAGCCTCTCTACCCGGAACGGGTGGCACCGACGACAATACAGCCGAATGGCTGACCGCCTGGGAAGGCAAAGCACCCGATCTGGGCATCAAGGGTCCCCCCTATCGCAAGCTCGGCGTGGACGCGAAATGGGAAAACTGCCTGGTGGTGGTTGATGGCGACGGCAACATCATCGAAACCTGGAAGCAGTGGGACAAGCTCTTCCGGCGGCCGCATTCGGTCTACATCAGCCCCTATGATCCGGACAAGAACGTCTGGGTGGTCGACGACAACATGCAGGTAATCTATCGGTTTACCCACGACGGCAAACAACTCTTGCAGACCATCGGAACGCCGGAGCACGAGGGCGCGGACGCCACCCACTTCAACCGGCCGACGTATCTCGATTGGCTGCCGGACGGCACTTTCTTCGTTTCGGATGGGTATACCGGGACGCGCGTGGCGAAGTTCGATAAGAACGGCAAGTTCCTCATGGATTGGGGAATCAAAGGCGGACCGCGCGGCGGCGGCGACAAGACTCCGCCGGATGAGCGCCCCGGCTACTTCAGCAACGTGCATGGGATCGCCGTCGATCCGAAGACGCATCATGTATTCGTGAACGATCGAAACAATCACCGCATCCAGGTGTTCGACGAAAACGGGAAGTTCCAATACCAATGGAAGGTTGACGCCGATCCGTCGAGCCTGCATCTGCTCTACATCGGATCGGGCAACACGATTTGGACGTTCGACCGCACGACCAACAAGATGGTCGAGTGGGACCTGCAAGGGCATCTTCTGTACGCCTGGGGAGCCATGGGGATGTTCCCGGGAGGCCTCTGGGGCGTGCATGGGATTAGCGTGGATCAGGATGGTAACTTGTATACAGCCGAGGTCGATAACGGACGGGTGCAGAAGTTCGCTCCGAAAGCGGGGGCGAACCCTGACTTCATGGTGGCTAAACCAATCTATTCAGCCTGGAAATAACGCCGACAGTCTGGGAATGGACGGCTGCTAGGCTACCAAACGCCAGAAGCCGGAGCGAAGGCAGAAATCTAGAGCCCGGCAGCGCGGCTGCGAACATTGCCGCCGGCGAAGGTAGCTTCCTGAACGGGAAGCATCTCGCTGGCGGCATAAGGCGCCTCTTTGTGGCAGACGTGGCAGCGCACCAGCGAGATTCCAGCAGCCGATTCGGCTTCGGCTATATCGCGAGACGGAGAGGCTGGAACAAAGGTGCGGGTCCCGCAGAAGAGGCAAACGACGGCGCGACCTTTTTCACTTTTTGACTTTTGGGTCATACGACCCTCCACACGAGAATTGGTCTCCAGGGGGAGGCGATAATACAACCTCTCCACTATCCTGTCTATAAGGTAGACGCGGCACTCGGGGGGCGCAGTGATGCCGCTCACAGTTTTGCTATGTACTTATGTCTCTGTGACTTACGGCGAGCAGGGTCCCAAGGCAGCTCGCTTTCCACAGGCCAACAGGGATTTTCCTGCCGAAAACACGAAATCTAAATGAAAACCAATACGGACAGATAGCCGAGGATAACGCCGAGTAGCGCGCCGACGATGACGTCGGTGAGGAAATGCATCCCCACAATAATGCGCGAAATGGCGATGAGCCCAGCAACGGCTAACAAGCAGGGCTGGCACTGAGGATAGAAGCTGCCGACAGCAACGGCGATAGCGAAAGAAGTCATGGCGTGGCCGGAAGGAAACGAAAAGCGGTCCGGCGGCGTGATCACCGCCCAACAATGCGGCTCGATTTCGCAAGGGCGGCGACGGCGGCTGAACGGCTTTATGCGCTGAAAGATCAGTATGGCCACCAGGGCGGAAAGAGCGCCGGCAAAGAATGCGCGGTAACGATCGTGCCCGCCGCAAATGAGTATAAAGACGCCCAGCGAATACCAGAGCCAGCCATTGCCCAAGCGGCTCATCATCAGCATAAGGATTCTTATGGGACGCGGCGCCCGCCAGCGATGCAGGCGGCGCATCAATCGCAGATCGCGCTGTTCGATAAAGCCCCAGAGCACCCTAGCTACGGCCATGCGCACACCTCCGCGGGACGGCTCATCAGGGATTCCATGGATTCTGCGCGGCGCCGCGAGGAGCCGACGCGAGCGCTCCAGCGGCGAGCGAACAAGCCTTCGTCGACGAAAGTGGCAAAAGTGACCAGCGGCACGAGCAGCGTGAGCGGGCTCAACACCAAAGTCCATGGCCGCTCCTGAAACATCTTTGAAGTGATGCAGAAAACGTCGCGGGTCAAGCGGAAATAGCCGCCGCTGGTTCCGTGAAGGAGCGCCGCCTTGGCTCGGAGTCCGGCGAGATATTCGTCCTTGTTACGCGCGCCGGGGACTTCCGTGTAAGCGGAGCCAAGAGAGGGCAGCGAATGAGAATCGCTTCCGGCCAAACTGGATTTGCCCAATCGGCGCGCCAGATGCGTGGCCTGGCGGTTATGGAACGCGGGCATCTGGCCGCTGAGAGATTCCATGGCGGGGACGTGGGCTTCCAGCCAGGCGAAATCGTCGGCGCTGCGGCGTCCGGTAAGGCTGGAAAAAATGTGGTTGAAGCTGAAGAGCAAGCGGCGCTCGGTGAGATAGACGAGCAAACGAACGAAATCGTCGCGGCGACGCTGAATCTCGACGTGCTGGCGCTCGGTGACGTCGTAGACGCCGATGTGCACGGTGGTACCGCTAGGCATGCGGCAGGTGACTTCTTCGCTAACGAAGAAATCGGGATGGCCACGCAAAGCTTCGGCGGCCCCGATGGAGTCATGGTCGGTGAGCGTGACCAGATCCATGCCCTTCCGTTTGAGGATCGCGTAAACTTCACGCGGATCGTTGTAGGATTCGCGGCAAATGCGGTTCAGCAAGGGGACAGTGCACATCCCCGAGTGAATGGAGTGGACGTGCAGGTCGCATTTCATCGCGTACCAGCATGGAACGCTATTGTTACAGAAATGATACTGCCCCAATAAAGTGCAGTGACTTAAACCTATCGGGTAATAGTTCTTTGTGTGTACTTTCTAGCCACAAAGAACGTGTTCGCTCGATGGACGTGTGAGAATCGGCAACCGATGAAGCGTATCGCGTTTGTTTACTTCGACGCTGGAGGTGGGCATCGAAATGCCGCCATGGCCCTTCAAGCGGCCATCCAGCAGTCGGAGATGCCCCTGGAAGCAGAACTCGTAAACCTTCAAGAGATACTGGATCCCATCGACATCGTTCGCCGCGCCACCGGACTGCGCATCCAGGACGTCTATAACCGGATGCTGCAGAATGGCTGGACCTTGGGAAGCCCGCAATTGATGCGCGTGCTGCAAGGGGTGATCCGGATGTATCACGGAAAGACGGTGCGGCTGCTGGAGAAATATTGGCGGGAGTCCAAGCCCGATCTGGTGGCTTCACTCGTGCCGCATTTCAATCGCGCTCTTTGCGAGAGCTTGCGCAAGGCCTCGCCTTCAAAGCCATTCGTGACCATTCTGACGGACATCGCGGATTACCCGCCGCATTTCTGGATCGAAAGACAGGAGCAATTTCTAGTTTGCGGCTCGGAACGGGCCGTAGAACAGGCGCATCAATTAGGGCACGCCGAGGAGCGAATATTTCAAACCTCCGGGATGATCTTGAATCCTCGTTTTTACAATTACTCTCCCATCGATCGCCCGGCCGAAAGAGTCAAGCTGGGCCTCTCGGCTACGCGAATGACCGGGCTGGTTCTTTTCGGAGGCCAGGGGGCTCGCCGAAAGATGCATGAAATCGACCAACTCCTAAGCGAATCCGGGCTCCCGATTCAACTGATTTTGATCTGCGGAAAAAATGAGCGGCTGGTGGGGGAGCTGCGCGCACAGCAGCGGCCGATGCCAAGATTCATCGAGGGCTTCACCACCAATGTGCCCTATTATATGCAGCTCGCCGATTTCTTTATTGGCAAACCGGGGCCAGGAAGCATATCCGAAGCGCTGACCATGGGCTTGCCCGTGATGGTGGAAAGGAATGCCTGGACCCTGCCCCAGGAACGCTACAATGCGGAGTGGGTGCGAGAAAAACAGGTGGGCATGGTGGTGTCTAATTTCGACACCGTTGCCGGCGCCGTCGCTGAAATGCTCGAGGGGGAAACCTTCCAACGGTTTCGCTGCAATGCCAAGAAGATGCACAATCGCGCTTTGTTCGAAATTCCTGAAATCCTCAACCGAATTCTGGAGAGCTCCCAGAATTAGGATGCCCACGCTCGTCACCCGCGCCCTGCCAAAATGGTGTTTGCATGCTCGATGAAATTCGCGAGGCGCTGCTGATTTTTAATCCGGCGGCGGGGCGGGCGCGAGGCATTCGAGACGGGGCGCTGGAACGCGCCCGCCGCGTGCTGGCGCAGCACAGCATCGATTCGGACCTGGCGCCCACCGATGGTCCCGGCTCGGCCCAGGAACTGGCGCTGCAGGCTGTGCGCTTACGCAGGCAGATGGTGATCGTCTGCGGAGGCGACGGCACGCTTAACGAAGTCGTGAATGGGCTCGCCGGAAGCGCGATTCCTTTGGCCTTGCTGCCGGCGGGAACAGCGAACGTCTTTGCCAAAGAGATCGGCGTGCCCTGGAACATCGAGCGGGCGGCGTCACTCATTCGTTCCAGCCACCTTCGCCGAATCGCCTTGGGCCACGTGACCGCAGCGGAAGCGGAGACGGGCCGCTATTTTCTCTCGCTTGCAGGCGCTGGGCCTGACGGGGCCATCGTGCGCGCCGTAAGCCAAACCCTGAAAACTCACACCGGGACAGGCGCGTTTTGGGTGGAGGGATTCCGGCAGTTGGCGGTTTACCGCTTTCCGAGATTTCGCGTAATACTCGAAAACGAAAGCTCCGAAGTCACGCTGCTGATCGTTGGCCGGACCAAGCATTATGGCGGCCCGCTGCAAATCACCACGCGCGCCGATCTTTATGGGAACGACTTCGAGCTAATGCTGTGTTCGGCCAGCAACCGTTGGAAATATCTCACGTACGTCCCGCTGCTCCTGGCGGGGCGGCTAAGGAGGGCGCGTGAGGTGCGATTTCTGAGGTCGGCGGCGATGCGCTGCGAGCCGCTGGACGCGAATCCGATCTGGGTACAGGTGGACGGCGAGGCGGCCGGACGGCTGCCGGCCGAATTCCGGATTATTCCAGATGCTTTGAGCCTGGCCATTCCCGACAAACCCCACAGGTAAATTCAGGCGTTTTTCGTCTCACCCCCATACATCTTTTGGAGGGTTCCCACGTTCCAACGCACCAGCCCTTTTTTGGGGCGTAGTCCACACGTAAGCGAACGGAGTCGGAGCAAATTCCCCGCCGTCCAGGGCAAGGAGTTCCGGCTGCCGCTTGCCTACTTACTTAGGGGAGGTCAGCTCATGCGTCGCATGTGGGTCGTTACAATGTTCGCGCTACTGCTGTCTTTCGGGGTCGAACAAAGCGTCAGAGCCCAGGAAGTCCTCGTGCCGGCGGGCACCCTGCTCCGTTGCACCGTGGATGAACCGAACTTCTCGCCCGCTACCGCCGATGTAGGCGATCCGATTCTCTGCCATCTGAGCGGCGTGCAGGAGTTTGGCCGCGTGGCCTTTCCGCGCGGCAGCTATCTGGAAGGGCATTTGGAAGCGGCCCGCGAGCCGGGCCATTTTTGGGGTAAAGGATATTTGAAGCTGGAGTTCGATCGAATCGGGCTGCCAAACACAGATGTGCCGGTCCCCAGCAAAGTGGTGGCGTTGCGGAGCTACCATGTCGATAAAGAGGGCGCCATCGACGGGAAAGGGCATGCCAGGCGCGATGTGGTTGAATGGCTATTGCCCCCGCTCTGGCCGTGGAAAGTATTGACTTTGCCTCTGCGCGGGCCGCAGCCAGCGCTCAAGGGCGAATCGCAACTCACCCTTCGCGTGATGGAGGACATCGTCATCCCAAAATCGGCGATGCTACAGCCCGGATGGCACTATTTCGGCGAATCGTCAGCTTTGCAACCATCGAGGGAGGCAGCGCCCGCTTCTTCCAAAGATGCCGCCCCGGTCCCGCAACCTGCCGCGGCTCAGCCGGTGCAGCGTCCCATGCCAGCAGCGGCGCGCGCGCAAACGGTTAGCGTTAGCGATGTGGCGCCGGAAAATCCCGTCGGCTCTACTCGGATCACATTCATCGCGCTCAAGTCCGACCAGACTTATGCCGTTGCGCACTATCGGATCGACGGCAAGCAGGTGAACTACGTGCTCGCCAGCGGAGCGGCCGGAGCGATTGCCGTGAGCGACGTCGATTGGATAAAGACTTCTCAACTCAACGCCCAGCGCACACAGGCACCCGCGGGCGTGGCGATAGCACAGGCGCGTTAGGCTACACGAAAGGTTGTTTAGTTCTGCGGCGGGGGGACGGGCTGAGTCTGAGGCTCGCCCCCGGGCATGGACGGATTTGTGTTTTGAGGTCCAGTGGGACTGCCGCCGAAAAGTCCACCCGGGACATCGGTCAATCCATTGGCGCCGGGCGGCACGGCGCTGCCATTCGGCGCCACGCCCTGCTGTAACGGAGCATTCAGCCCCGGAATGGCAAGTTGCTGGCCGGGCGCGCCACCATTGGCATTCATCAGCGGGTTCCAGATAAACTCCCACTCGAAGTACGTCTTGCCGCCCTGATAGACGGCGATCGAAGACTGCTTGACTTTGCTGGCCACGCCGATGACCGAGCCGCCAAAGACGGGCGAATCCACGGCAGCGAGCGGCTGGGGCTGCGTGGAGCTGAATAACGAGTTTTGTGAACCGTTGGGCGAGTTCTGGCCATTGGCGCCTGTACCCGCCTGCGGCGCGCCGGGAACCTGGTTCGGCTGGGTAGCGCCTTGCTGGCCGGGTGCCGCGCCCGGTTGGCCGGAGGCGCCAGCCTGCGCGCCCGCCGCTTGATTTTGATTGATCCCCCCAAAAAGCTGGCTGGCGAACCCAGCCGCGCCTCCCGGCAACTGTCCCGCGAATGCCGCCGCGACAGCCATCTCTTGCAAAGTGTGGTAATGAACGCTGCCGACGAGCTGTCCCGTGCCGGTCACATAGATGAGCCGCCAGCTGCCGTCCACCTTGTTCATCGGTTCTTTGTAGGCCTTGCGGAGGAAATGGACGCCCGCGGCATTGGGTTTGGTGAGGTCTTCGAGACTCGAGGGGTACTTGCCGTTCTTCTGGTAGTAAAGGCGAATGGCTCGAACATACTGATTGCCGCGCCAGATTGCCTCCTGCTCCCGCAACCGGCGGCCCTCGGTAAGCACATTGGGGGCGGCGACGGCGGCGAATAACAGCAGAGAGGCGACCAGAAAAATCGCGAGCAACACCGCATAGCCCGCTTCCCCACCGCCAGCGAGGATTGAGCGCCTGGTTCTCACGACGGGTTGGGCTCCTCCATCGTCAGGGTCGCGCGGCGTCCCGAACTGATCTCTTCCAACTCGGCGCTGCTATTGCCAATCTGCACCAACCGGTAACGCCCCATCAAAACCTCGCCGACCCCGAGAATATCCACGTTTTCGCCTTCCATAAAGAAAGCGCGGCGCATGCCGGTGAGCGAATCGGTGACATAGCCGTAAAAGGTAGCCGGTATCACCAGAGGCGGCGGGCCAGCGGGAGCCGCTGGAGTAGATGGCATTGGTGCGATTGCCGGAGTCGCGGCGGCGGCGGTCACCGGCGGCGGAGCGGAAGAGGTAAAGATATTCCTGTGCGACCCGCTGTATTGCAGCTTCTTCAAGCGGTCCAGCAGGTCGAGCCTCAAGGCCGGATTGTCGACCGAGATGGGGCGAAAGTCATCGGCGCTCGACACTACCGGAGCGATCTCGGTCGTGCGGTTCCCCCAGTAAAGGGCGAACAACAACACTGCGCCGAGTCCGATCAGAAGCGTGATTTTGCGGCGGTTGGACATGGTTCAGGCGCGGAAATACGTGCGAAGCTGGAGATTCAACTTCAATTGCCCTCCCGAACCAGATGCCAGCGACAGCCCATCGAGAACATAAAATGTATCCGAGTGTTGTAAATCGTTGATGAATCGAACCACGCTGGAATAATCTCCGTCGATAATCCCGGAGATATCCACCTCCGTGACTCCTCTTTTATCCGCCTCGTGCTGGTGAAAATTCAGGTTTTCCGTTTGGATTCCGGCATTGCGCGAAAGAGAGCCCAGATCGGAGACGACCGAGGAGTACCCGGATCCAATGGGCCTGAAATTCTGCTTGAAGAAGCTATCGCACTGCTGCTCCACTTGAGGCATCAGCTTGCGAATGGTCTCCGCGCGCGAGATATCGGCAGCCACCAGGGCATGCTGCCGCTTCAGTGTGTTCAACTCCGCCTGCGGAGCGCGTCTGGCATCGGCCATCTGCCAGCTGATTCCGGCCAAGGCAATATCGATCGCTACGACAATGCCGAGGATCACGCGAATGATCGTTTTTGTCGTCTTGGACATAGTCTACGAGTTCGAATACCGCGCGTTGAGCGCCATGACCACCTGGTCGGTATCCCCGGCTCTCCCCGTGCGCGCTTCGCCCAAAACCTGGATGTCGGAAAACGCGCGAGAATCCTCGAGGGACTTCAAGAACTTCAACTTGCCCTCGTCCGTTCTCGCTCCGATGGTCAATTTCAGTTCCAAGTGATCGCTTGCGAGCCTGGGCTCGATGCTTACAATCCTCACGCCGTCCGGCAAGTTGCGTTCCAAATCCATGAAGATTTGTGTCCAGGGGAAGGCGCGTTGCGCGATCAGGCCATTCAGAAAGGCGGAAAGCTCGCGGCGCTGAATGGTTTCCGGACGATTGAAGAATGTCTCCAGATCGGTGCGCCGCCGCCGCAGCGCTTGCATATCGCTTTCTGTCCTGGCCTCCTCCGCTCGTATGGCGGTATTGGAGCGGCGCACGCTGTACACATTCCAGGATAGAAGGGCCATGGCGATCAAACTGACGCTGCCGATCAGGCTGGAAAAGACGACGAATCGCCGATTGCTCTCCAGCGGCGAGGTAGCTAAATTGAGCCGAACTTTCATATCGCCCGCGCCCTTGCCCTTTCCGCAGCGTTCCTATCGTCAAGCCTGTAATTACGATCGCTCATGACCCGCGATAAAGGCTCCAACCAACCAAAGCATCCAGTTCCCTTTCCACCAGTGGACGCAAGGAGCTGCTGACGTGGCCCTCGCTCGCCGCGGCGCTCAATAGACCTCCCACGGGACAGTGCAACTCCCGCTCCAGCGGCTCGCGAAATTCCTCGATGCGTCCAGCGAGGCCAGCCAAGCCAATCATGGTAATCCCTTCGCGCCAGGAGTCCTGATAATAGGCGGCCAGGGGATAAATTTCGTCGAGTAATGCTTGCGCGGTGATCTCCGATTCATCGGAATGGAGATCCACGCAGCGGTAGCCGCAAAGAATTCCGTCGCGGACGATCGCCGCGGTCATGGCTCTTCCGGAAACCCTGGCCAGCAGCGCGGGCGTGCGATCGCCGAGCAGGGGAAGGGCGGCCAGCGTGGAGCTCATGACCACGCCCGGAGACATGCCCATCGGTTCCAGAAGCTGCTCATATTCCCGGACGATGCGCAAGCGGGCCAGCGCCGTGACTACGTCCACGCCCTGTTCGCGCGGCGCCTGGCGCATGAAGGAGACTACGGTTTCATCCGTTTCGAAAGGAACACTCTTCTTCAGGCGCCAGCGCAATAAAGGCAAGGCCTCGCTGGCCGACCGGGGAAAGGCATCGAAATGCAGCACAAAAACGCGAATCACGGGATCGGGCAAAAAGAGGGCCACCTCGCGGGTTTTGGCCTGCAGCCGCGCAAACACTTTCTCCATCGCCGAGCGCACTTCCGCGGGATTGGTCAGATTGGTTTCCACGGCGTTGGGCTTGATCGCCCCGGGTGGAAGAGGCTCTACGGCCATGGCGTCGATACTGTTGCCGGCGCGGTTCCAGCGAGCCGCGGCAATGTATCCCGCGGCAATTTCGCAAGCGATCAGCGGATGAGGCGCTACGTTCAGCCATTGCGCAAAGCGCCGAACCGCCGCGCTGCGGTAAAAACCCTGCCGAATTTGTTCCGTAGCCGTCATTGCAGATGATCGATCTCTCAGCTTCCGCCGGCGACGAATGCCCTGCCGGCCTGCCCGCCTACGACGTCATTCGATGAAGGTGACTTTATTGATCTCTTTCAGCGTGGTGATCCCGGCGCGCACCTTCTCCAACCCCGAGTCGCGCAAGAACGTCATCCCTTCGTCGCGCGCGGCGCGCTTGATCTCCGAAGTGGGGCGCCGGTCAATGATCATTTCACGGATGTGGTCCGACAAATTCAGCAATTCGGTTATCGCCGTTCGGCCGTGATACCCGGTCCCGGAACATTCCAGGCATCCGACCCCTTCGGCGAACGCGACCGCACGCCAAACTTCCGGCGGAAGGCCCGCGGACGCCAGAACTTCGTCCGCGTAACGCACCGGCTTCTTGCAATTGTCGCAGACCACGCGAACCAACCGCTGGGCCATGATGCAGTTCAGCGCGGAAACGAAATTGTAGGGCTCGACGCCCATGTTAATGAACCGGCCGATCACGTCGGTGACGTTATTGGCATGGACCGTAGTAAAGACCAGGTGGCCGGTGAGCGCCGATTGAATGGCAATCTGGGCGGTCTCCTGGTCGCGAATCTCGCCGACCATGATTTTGTCGGGATCGTGCCGCAAGATGGACCGCAGGCCGCGCGCAAAGGTGAGGCCTTTTTTCTCGTTGACGGGAATCTGCGTAATACCCCGGACCTGATACTCCACCGGATCTTCGATGGTGATGATCTTATCTTCGTCTGTCTTGATCTCGTTGATGGCGGCATAGAGAGTAGTGGTCTTGCCCGACCCGGTAGGGCCGGTAACCAAAACCATTCCGTATGGCTCACGGATGTAGCGGCGAAATTTATGCAACTCTTCGCCGGAGAAGCCGACCACTTCGAGGCTGAGGTCGTGAAATTTCTCGGAAAGGGTCTCTTTGTCCAGCACGCGGAGGACGGCATCCTCACCGTGAATGGAGGGCATAATGGACACGCGAAAATCGATGAAGCGCCCCTTGTAGCGCACTCGAAAGCGGCCGTCCTGCGGCACGCGGCGTTCGGCAATGTCCAGTTCGCTCATGACTTTGATCCGGGAGAGGATGGTGGAATGCCATTCCTTGGAGATCGGCGGCATGGCGTTGACGAGGATGCCGTCGATTCGGTACTTGACCACGACCTCCATATCGCGCGCCTCGATATGAACGTCACTGGCGCGCCGCTCGAGCGCCGTGAAGATTACGGTATCCACCAGGCGCACGACCGGGCTGACGCCGCCGTCCTGGGTGAGCCGTTCGGCAAAGAGCGCCTCTTCGCCCTCTTCTTCATCCTGAATGACCTGCAGCGTAAAAGCCTCGGTGGCCTGTTCCAGGACGCGCTGGGATTGCTCGGTGCGCTTGAGTAGGTCGCCGATCTGGGTGTGAGTGGCGACCCTCAACACCAGTTTCTTTCCCAGCAGCAACGGCAATTCGTCGCTCAGTAACACGTGGCTCGGATCGGCCACGGCCACGACCAATTGATTTTCCCGCGCCTCCAGGGGAACAAAATTGAAGCGGAACATCAGCTCAGCGGGGATGCTTCGAAACAACTCCGGGTCGATGCGAACTTCGTTGAGATCCACGAACGGGCAGCGGTAGCGCTCCGCCATAGTACGGCTGCGCTCTTTTTCCGCTTGCACGTCCTGAAGCGCCGACGAGGATGTTACGTTATAGTCGCTGGCTTCCATGACCCATTCCGCGGCGCTAGCCGGGCCCAGCGCCCACCGAGAAAGAGAAAATAGGGAGGTAGAGCGAAATCAATATGAAAGCTATGACAACCGCCATAAAGACCAGAATGGCGGGTTCCACTATTGCGATGAGAGTTCCAATGCGTTGGTTGGTTTCGTCCTCATAAAATTCGGCCACGCTGGCAAGCATGGGCGAAAGGGCTCCGCTGGCTTCTCCAACCTCGATCATTTCAATTCCCATCGCCGGCATCAACCCCGTGCTACTCAAGGCTTTATGCAGCGACTGGCCGTCGCGCACCATGTGCGAAGCGTTCTCGATAGCAGACGAAATCAGGCGGCTGCGCACCGACTCCGCCGAGGTGGATAGCGCGCCAACCAGAGGCGTGCCTCCCGCCAGCAGGGTCGATAGTGTACGGCAGAACTGGGCCACCTGAAATTTGATCCACACTTGGCCCACAACGGGCAATTTGAGCTTGATGCGGTCAAGAGCCGTGCCGCCGTTTTCCGTTCTCGACCACAAAAACGTGCCCACAGCCGCGCAAACAAGGCCAGCGACCCCGGCAAGCACGTAAAACCGATAGCCTACCGTGAGAGCCAAGAGCACGCGCGTCACGCTGGGCAATTGAACATTCATGTCGGCATAAAGTTTTGCAAATTGAGGCACGACATAGGTGACCAGATAGGTGACGATGACGGTAGCTAGAGTCACCAAGATTGCCGGATAAATGAGCGTGGCGATGAGCTTCTTTTTGACGCCGCTGGCCACCTTCTGATAAGCAATGTAGTAGTCCAGCACGCCAGACAGGTTTCCGCTCTTCTCCCCAGCCAGGATTGAGGTTACGTACACCTTGGGGAAAAGTCCTTCCTGCTCAAGAGCTTCCGACAGGGCCGCGCCTTCGCGTACTTTGTCGCGGACGTTTTTAAGCAAGGGCTGTAAGCTCGGCGAAGCGGCGCGCTCGGCCAGCAAATCGAGCGCCTTCAGGATGGGCAGGCCGGCTTTGACGAGCGTATTGAATTGCTGATTAAAGATCAAAAAATCGGAACTCTTGAGAACGCGGTCTTTGCGGCGAGAACCGCTGCCGCCGAGCAAACCGCTCCGCGGCTGCACCGAGTAGACATATAGCCCTCGGTCACCCAGTTTCTGGCGAACCTCAGAAACCGACTGCGCAGCTTCCACGTGGGAAAACACACGTCCAGCCGGATCAGCGACTTTGCATACGAATTCCGCCATGGCCCATCAGTTTACCTTATCCCTTGGGAGACCGAAACCGAGACATTGGCCGATGTTCTTTGGGCTAAATAGCGAAACGTAGGCTCACTGCCACTCGGACTCACTGCTCGGAGGAGTCGGTTTGTTTAGGCTGGTCCACAATCGCTACTCCGGGAGGGGCCTGGAATCGAAACAGAGAGTCCGGCAAGGGCAAGTTCTCCTGCCAGTTTCCAAACCGGTATTCCAGCTGGATCCCCTCCGGGCTGGAGAATGCGGACATCCGCCAATTCGCCGGTCTCGGGGTCGACTTCCAGCAGGACCTGGTCGAATTGCTGCTCCAGAGGAGCCAAAGAAGCCTCGGAGTCGTTGCCGCCCGGGCTTTTGGCTTTGGCCTTTTCGCCCCGGGGACGGCAGAGCAAAATGACGTTTCCCTTCACGCCAGGAGGCTCCGAGCTGACATCAACGGTCTGGCAAAGTTGAGAAAGCTTGGCCTTGCCCGTCAACAAAGCAAGGGGCGTGCGCCAGTCTATGCTTTGTTTAATCGGAGCGCGAGTTACGGTGTGGTCGGAGGGAACGTAAAACCAGACCGTCTTGCCATCGGAGACGAAGAGCTTTTCTTCGGGCGCTTCGTATTCCCAGCGCATTCGGCCAGGCCGGCTGAAATACACGGTCCCCGATTCAGCCTGCATACCCTCCTGGCTATCGCTGTATCGCTCGAGGAAAATGGCTTGAAGGGTGCGCGCATTGTGGTAGTGCTCTTCAAGAGCGTGCGCGGCGGCGGTGGCGCGGGGACTGACATCACCTTGGACGGGCGTTGCGGAAGCGATCAACGCAAGCGCGCCGGCTAAGAAGAAAAAGGCGGTTAGCTTCACCGCTACAGTCTAGCAAAGTCCCTATGGAAAGCTCCTCCGCCCAGGGTCGCTGGGCGTCGGAGTTTACTGAATCGGCAGATCCGTCGGGCCGGCAGCTGTGGTCGTGTTGTAGCGAATCACGGCGGTCTGGTCGGTGTAGAAATGCTTGTCACCAGTGGTACCGGGTATGGTCGGATCGGCGTTAATGGAATATGCCTGCGCATAACCGTTGGAGTCGGTGGCCGTTACCACGTAGGTGTACTGGAACCCGCTCTTGATATACGGAGCGGTGCTCAAGACGGAATCGATCAAAGCAGCTGCCGAGGAACTGGGAGTGGCCGGATTCCCGCCCAGGGCGTCGAGTGAACCCGCAAAGTTGATTCCGTACGTGGTGCTATAAACGACGTCCGCGGTGCCAATGTTGCGAAGGTTGGCAACGGCGGAAGATTCGTTGGCTCGCTCCTTTGCGCGAACGTAATTGGGAATGGCGATGGCTGCAATAATCAGGATGACGGCGACAACCACCAGCAGTTCGATCAAGGAGAAACCAGCAACTTGGTTATTGCCGGAGCAACCTTGGGATTTGCTTTTCGAGGCTTTCATTGTGTCCTCGTAACCTTCCCCGTTCGCATTAAGTCTTGCGAGCGGAAGGAATCGGGGGAGGGATTCTGGTCCCTCCCCCAACTCTGATCTTTACCCGATCGGGGTGCTATTCACGCTCGCACCTGAACCGGAAGCGTCCGCGCGGATCACGCCCGACTGGTCAGTGAAGAACATGCGCTGACCGGTTGTGCCCGCGACGACTGGCGTGGCCGTAATCGTGTACGTGTCAATGTTGCCGGCCGTGTCGGCGGCACCTGGCGCATAAGCAAAGGTGTAGCCGCTCTTGACGCCGCCCGCCAACACCGAGTCAATCAAACCTGCCGACGCCGAACTCGCGGTGCCGGTCCCGCCAAGGCTGGCGAGGGATGTGGGAAAGCCGACGCCGTACGTGGTCGAGTACTCAACGCAAGATGTATTGATCGTCCGCAGAGAACCTACCGCGGAGGACTCGTTGGCAGCCATCTTGGCCCTCAAGAGGTTCGGAATGGCTATGGCGGCGATAATCAGAATAATTGCCACCACGATCAAAAGCTCAATTAACGAAAAACCCTTTTGTTTGTTGCGCATAACGTCTCCTTAATTTTCTAAGATTCGCACCGGGGCACGCCCGTATAATTGCAAGCCCGGGGCCATGAGCAGCCACCGGGGATTATCAACGAGACACAAAGTCCGTAGCCTGCTAAATCAAAGCGGGTTACAGCCGAAGAAAAATGCCCTGATGGTATTCAACGCGGCTGGAGCTCAGGAATTCGAAGGGCAAAACGCCAAAAAGTGTCATAGCAATGAGGCGCAAAACGTCTAACTGTCAACGCTGTGGCCAGCAATGGGCAGGCGCTGACACTGGTTGCCTGAGGTACCGTTGCGTTGCCGCGGGTCCGAGTCTTGATCGTTTATAACTGACTGAACAAGCCGCCTCCAGGGCTCGTCCCCGCATCTGGTGTGTCTCGGCTAGTCTTGTTGAGTTAGCGTTCAATGCCGGCACCGGGCAGCGCTGAGGCAATCTTTTGTAAGGTAGGTTTGCTTTGGCTCAAAGAATAAAGAGTATCTTCCTTTCCGCGGGCTTCATTGTCGTGGCCGCATTCGTTTTCCGGATGGCCTATTGCTGGTACATCCTGGGAATTCGCGAGATCGCCATCCCGGATAAACATCCTTTTGGAGCCGAAACGGGCGCGATAGCGGCGTCGATTGCCGCCGGCCGGGGATTCAGTTCGCCTGTGCTCGGCCTGGCGTCGGGACCAACCGCGTGGCTTGTTCCTATTTATCCCTACCTTCTCGCGGGGATTTTCAAGCTCTTTGGAATTTTCACCTTCAAATCCAGCGTGATGATTCGCTTTCTGGATATGGCCTTTTCCGCATTCGTCTGCTGGCCGGTCTATGCCATCGGAAAGAAGGTCTTCGGAACCACGGCAGGCGCGGCATCGGCATGGCTCTGGGCCCTGCTGCCGGCCGGAATCTACTACTCGGTCATCTGGGTGTGGGATACAGCGCTCGCGGCTCTCTGCATGACCCTGCTCTTCGCCGCCACGCTGCACATTCGCGGGCGAAGCAAATTGTCGTGGTGGCTGGGATATGGTGCGCTGTGGGCATTCAGCGCCATGGTGAATCCCTCTGTGTTATCGCTCCTTCCCTTCCTGGCAGTTTGGGCGCTTTGGCCTTTGCGGAAGGAATGGCATCGGGCAGCCCAGCTTGCTTTGGCCTCGGCAGTCATCTTTCTCGCCGGTATAGCGCCCTGGACCGTTCGCAATTATCTGGTCTTCCATAAGCTTGTGCCGCTGCGATCGAATTTTGGCCTTGAATTGTGGCTGGGAAATAGCCCTGAAGTGCCCGATACCTGGGCCGGCTTCCTGCACCCGACGAACGACAGGGCGGAAGCGGCTAAATACTTGCGCATGACCGAAATTCCCTACATGGCGGAAAAGCAAAGCGAGGCCTTGGCCTTCATGCGTTCCCATCCGCTGGATACCGCGCGCTTTTTCTTTCGCCGCTTCGAGGATAACTGGATGGGATCCTGGGATGCGCCTGCCGATGAGTGGCGATACTTGCACCTTGTCGATAAATTGGCGCTCGTTTGGAACTGCCTCTTCTCGCTGCTGGCGCTGGCCGGAACGCTTCTGGTAAACCGTGTGAAGAATGAGGCCGCGTTTCCTTTTACTGTCGCTTTGCTCGTTTTTCCTTTGCTGTTTTATGCCACGCATACCGACGAGCGTTACCGCCAGCCCATCGATCCCATCATGTGTTTGCTGGCGGTGTTTGCCGTGGACTACGCCCTCGCATATCTGACCAAGCGCGCGTCCTCGCTGCACCGTGCGGCCCAATCGGCGCCCGGCCTGGGCTAAAGAAGGCGTTCTCCTGAAGGTAGTTGCTTCTAGCTGATGTTGTATTTCTTGGCGTAATGCCGGTAAGAGCGATAGGTGATCTTCAGCAATTCGGCCGCACGGGTGCCCACGCCGCCCGATGCCTCTAAAGCGGCTAACAGGTAAGCGCGCTCGGTATTCTGAATGTACTGTTCCAGATCAAGCCCTCCGTCTGGAATTACCGGCCGCCCGTTTTTGGGACTTTCCCCGCCGGCGCTCGCGACTTGAGCGCCATAGCGAATTTTCTCGGGTAACACCGCCAACGAGATCAGCCGGCCTGTCTCCAGCGCCACTGACCTCTCCATCGTGTTCTCGAGTTCGCGAACGTTGCCGGGCCAATCGTAGGCTTCCATCTGGGCCATCGCGGCGGGTTCAATCCCCTCCAGCGTCTTCTCCATGATCTTGCAAAAGCGTTCGAAGAAGGTGCGGGCCAGCAGCGGAATGTCGTCCCGGCGTTCGCGCAGTGACGGCAGTTGGATGGGGATGACGCTCAATCGATAATAGAGATCCTCTCGAAACTCGCCCGCTGCGATCGCCTTCTCCAAGTCCCGATTGGTTGCGGCGATTACACGCACGTCGATATCCGTCTCCTCGGTGCTGCCCAGTGGCCGTATCTTCCCTTCCTGGAGCACGCGATAGAGCTTCACCTGCATGGTCGAGCTCATGTTCCCGATTTCATCCAGGAAGAGCGTTCCGCCGCTGGCGGCCTGAAATAGTCCCTGCCGATTTTCGTTTGCTCCGGTAAAGGCCCCTTTCAAATAGCCGAATAATTCCGATTCGAGAAGCGTTTCCGGGAAGGCGCCGCAGTTCACGGTGATGAAGGGCGCCTTGCTGCGGGCGCTGTTCTCGTGCACCGCTCGTGCCACCAGTTCTTTGCCCGTACCGCTCTCCCCGGTGATCAGGATGCGGCTGGCCTGCGGCGCTACGGCCGAAATCAGGTCGAAAATCGCGCGCATCTTGGGACTGCGGCCAATAATATTGTCCTGGCCGGTAAGCCTCCGCAGTTCGCGGCGCAGATAACCGGCTTCGTTTTTGAGCCGGAGATTCTCATCCACCTGGCTCACCGCTCGGCGCAATTGGTCCACTAATTCATGGTCTTTGATCACATAGCGATCCGCGCCTGCGTTTACGGCCGCAATGGCCGTTTCCACCGTGGGCACGCCGGTGATCAGAAGAAAAATAGTTGAAGGCGAGACTTCCTTGGCGTATTGGAGCAGATCGACGCCGCTCATATCGGGCATGCGGATGTCGGAAATAATGATGTCAAAGATCTTGGATTCCAGGCTCCGGCGCGCCGCTTGACCGCCCGTGGCGATCTCGACCCGGTGCCCATCTTTTCGAAAAGTGATCTCCAGAAGCTCACAGATGGACCGCTCGTCATCGACGATGAGTATGTTGGCCACGATCAGGCCACCCGCGGCAGTTCGACGGTAAATTCGGCGCCGTGCGCCTTTTCCGAGGTCACTGTAATGCGTCCGCTGTGGGCGTGAACGATCTGATAAACGATGGCCAGTCCTAAGCCGGTTCCGCCCACAAAGCCCGATTGCAGCGGCTCGAAAATCTTCACCTGCTGCGCGGGATCGATGCCCATGCCGGTATCCCGAAAGCGAATCCGAGCCCAAAACGGCGCGGTTTCCAACCCCACCGTCAAGGTGCCGCCTTCGGGCATGGCGCGAAGCGCATTGTCGCAAAGGTTCCAGAACACCTGCTTGATGCGGTTGCAGTCGGCTCGAACCCGCACCGGACTCGCCGTAAAGACGCGTTCGATACGGTACTTGCCTTGCCACTGGGGATGCTTCTCCAGCAACGTCAGGGTCTCTTCCAGCAATTCGGAAAGGTCGGCCTCCGAGAATTCATAACTCTTCTCGCGGGAGTAATTCAAAAAGTCGCTGATGATCCGGTTCAGCCGCTCCGATTCGCGGCCCACGATTTCCACCAGATGTTTTTCGTCCTCCTGCAAAGGAATCATGCGCCCCAACTCCTTCACGGCTCCAGCGATGGCCGTCAGGGGCTGGCGAATCTCGTGCGCGATGGCCGCGGAAAGCCGTCCCAGAGCGGCCATGCGGTCTTTCGTGGCCACCTCTTGCTCCAGCCGCTTCAGATCGGTCAGGTCCTGAAAATTAACTACGTAGCCGGTTCCCTGGCGCTCTGCGGTCCGCAGAACGGATACGGAAAGGCCCAGATAGCGCTGCTGGCCGGAGGGAGTTCGAAAATCGATTTCGCGCCTTTGGGGCAATGCACCGTCCTCGCAACCGTCGGTCAAGTGCCAGATCTTCGGCGCGATTTCGCCCAGCATATGCCCTCGCACCTGGTCGAATCGCAGCCCGAGAATCTCCTCGCCGGTGCGGTTGAGCAGCCTCAATCGTCCGTCCAGGTCGGTCGTGATCAAGCCTCCGCGCATGGAGTGAATGATGTCCTCGTTGAACGCCTGGAGATCCTGCAGTTCTCCGCGCTTCATCTCCAGCTCGGCGCTCTGGCGGCGAAGGCTGGCCGTCAGCAAGCTCGAGAGATAGCCCACCGCCAGAAAAGCAAACAGATTGCTTAAGATCCAGTCTGTAGCGTTTTGCCGGCGGGCATCGATGAGGCGGTGCGCGGCAGGATATTATAGAAGACCAGCTCAACCATCCCGCCCAGAAGGACAAATGCAAATCCGGCCAGCATAAACGCGGTCCGGCGGGAAAAAAGAATGCTGGCGACGATAATCAGAAGCAAGTAGAGAGAGATGAAGTAGCTCTCATGCCCGCCGGTGACGTAAACCAGGCCGGTCACCAGCAGCAGATCGCTGACAATCTCCAGCGGGGCATGCCAGCGCCCCACCGGCACCCAGTGCAGAAGGATCAGGTAAAACAGCCCCAGCGTGTACCACAGGATGATCAGCGGAACGAAATAGCGGAGCGGAACCGCGAATTCCGTATACTGCTCGAGGACCAGAACAATTCCCAGCAGCAACGTGACGACGAGAAATCGAATGCGGTTGAGCCAGCGGAGCCAGTCGCCTAAGTTCTGATTCAACTCCATCTCAGCACCAGAGATTCGTGCGCAAAGCTCTCGCGGGAAGAGCTTCACGCCCGCTTCTTTGGGCGCTCGCCCCGGCTCGCCCGAGGCGACGCGCGGAATCCATCAGGGAATGGGAAAACGCGTTAATGAGAGCTGCTCAGCTTGCCAATCAAGGAGAACAGCGGCAGGTACATCGAAATCACGATGCCGCCCACCACCACGCCCAGGAAAACAATCATGGCCGGCTCCAAGGCCGCCAGTAAATCCTTGACCGCCGCGTCCACTTCCTCTTCATAGAAATCGGCGATCTTCTGCAGCATGGCGTCCATCGCGCCGGTCTGCTCGCCGACTCCGATCATTTGCGTCACCATTCCGGGAAACACATTCGTTTCCTTCAAGGGATCGGCCAGGTTTTTGCCTTGCTCCAGCGCGGTTCGGACCTGATTCAGAGCTTTCTCAATCACCGCATTACCGGCCGTTCGCGCGGTGATGTCCAAGCCCTCCAAAATAGGCACGCCCGAAGAGATCAAAGTGCCCAAGGTGCGCGTGAACCGGGCCACGGCTATTTTGCGGAGAAGAATACCGACGAGGGGCAGCTTCAATAAAATACCGTCAAGCATGAAGCGGCCCTTTTCCGTTCCGTACCAGACCTTAATCGCAAACCCCGCGCCTACAAAAGCAACCACAATCATCAACCCGAAGATGCTGCCCACAAAATTGCTCAGCCCGATGACGATCCGGGTGGGCAGAGGCAGATCCACACCCAACCCGAGAAACAACGTGCCGAAGATGGGCACAACCTTCCACAGCAGGAGGGTGATCACGCCGGCGGCTACGCCCAAGACGGCAATCGGATAAACCAAGGCCGATTTCACGGCGCGCTTTAACTTTACGTTCTTTTCAATGTAGCTCGCCAGCCGCTGCAGAATGGTGTCCAGGATACCGCCCGCTTCTCCCGCTTCCACCAAGTTGACATACAGGGCGTCAAAAACCTTCTCGTGGTGCCGCATCGCGCCCGAAAGTGTTGCGCCGCCCTCCACCGACGCCCGCGTAGCCGTCAGCACGGATTCGAAGGTCTTGTTCTCTTGTTGGCCCGCGAGAATTTCAAGACATTGCACGAGAGGCAAGCCGGCATCGATCATCACGGAGAATTGGCGCGTGAACACAGCCAATTCCTTGGGCGTAACACCCTTCTTGAAGGTTGGGAAGTTGAACTCCTTGCCCTTTTCCGAGAGTCTTGCTTACTTTGATCTGCTGCCGCTTGAGCAGGTTGAGCAGTTCAGTCTTGTTATTGGCCGCTTGCTCGCCGTTGACAGCACTCCCGCTGCGGTTTGTGCCGCGATAAACGTAGACCGGCATCGCCTTTCCTCCTCAGTCAACCCTTAATTAAAATTCCGTTCGGGATCCGCTGAACCTCAGCGCCGCATCGGTACGGCTCCACGTGAACCGTCCGCAGAGGCCACGCCTCGATTGATCATATCTTGCAATTCGTCCGGATTGGACGAACGAGAAAGCGCTGTTTCCAGAGTGATTAACTTGGACGCATAGGCACTGGACAGGCCCTGATTGAACGTCTGCATGCCCGTTTGGCCAGTACCGGTTTGCATCGCCGAATAGATCTGATGGATCTTATCCTCGCGAACGAGGTTGCGAATCGCGGCGTTGGGAATCAGGATCTCCATCACCATGATCCGGCCGCGCCCATCGGCGCGCGGCAGGAGCGCCTGGCAGAGCACCCCTTCCAGAACCAGCGATAATTGCGCGCGAATCTGGGGCTGCTGGTGAGCTGGAAAAACGTCCACAATACGGGTGATCGTGGAGATTGCCGAGTTGGTGTGCAGGGTTGCGAACGTCAAGTGGCCGGTTTCGGCGATTCGCAGCGCGGATTCGATGGTTTCCAGGTCGCGCATTTCGCCGATCAGCACGACGTCGGGATCTTCGCGCAACGCGGCGCGCAGTGAATTGGCAAAAGAGTGCGTGTCGGAATGCACTTCGCGCTGATTCACCAGGCACTTCTTGTGGTTGTGCAGGAATTCGATGGGGTCCTCGATCGTGATCATGTGCTCTTCGCGCTCGTTATTGATCTTGTCGAGCATGGCTGCCAAGGTGGTCGATTTACCGGAGCCGGTAGGGCCGGTGACCAGCACCAATCCGCGAGGTTTTTCGCAGAGATTCTTCACCACCGCAGGCAGGCCCAGCGCGTCAAAACCTTTGAGTTCCCAAGGAATGGTCCGAAAGACGGCCCCCACCGCGCCGCGCTGATTGAAAAGATTGCCTCGAAAACGAGCCAGGTTCTTCAGCCCGAAGGAAAAATCCAGTTCCAGGTTTTCCTCGAACCGATGCTTCTGCGCGTCGGTCAAGACGCTGTAGGCCAAGGCCTTGGTGTCCGCGGCGGTCAGGGGCGGCATGTCCAGAGGCCTCAGTTTGCCGTGTACGCGGACTCGCGGCGGGCTATTGGTGGCGATATGCAGATCGCTTCCGCCCATTTCGATCATCTTCTTGAACAGTTCGCTTAGGGTGATACCCGCCATATCAACATTCTCCTCAGAGCACGGTTTCGCGCAGAACCTCTTCCAAAGTCGTCTGGCCGGAAGCGGCCTTGATCAAGCCGCTCCTCCGCAACGTGATCATTCCGAGATCCAACGCTTTTTTCCTCAACTCCAGAGCAGAGGCGCCTACCAGAATCAGTTCTCGCAATTCGTCGGTAATTTCCATAACTTCGTAAAGGCCGACGCGCCCCTTATAGCCGTTCTTGTTACATGTCGCGCAACCCTTGCCATGGTAGACCGTGGTGCTTTTGATCTCTTCCGGCCTGTAACCGGCATCGACGAGCGCTTGCTCCGGAATCTCCAGCGGTTCCTTGCAGTTCGCGCAAATCCGGCGCACCAATCGCTGGGCGCAGATCAAGTTGACGGACGTCGCTACCAGGAAGGGCTCTATACCCATATTCATTAGCCGGCTGATTGTGGAGGGGGCATCGTTTGTATGCAGCGTGGAGAGGACCAAGTGGCCCGTCAGCGCCGCTTTCACTCCAATTTCGGCGGTTTCAAAGTCTCGGATTTCGCCGACCAGGATGATGTTCGGGTCTTGCCGCAAGAAAGCCCTTAAAGCTGATGCGAAATTCAACCCGATCTGGTCCTTCATCTGCACCTGGTTAATGCCGGCCAATTGAAATTCGACCGGGTCTTCCGCTGTCATGATGTTCGTATCGGGGGTATTCAGCCGGGCCACCGACGAGTAGAGCGTGTTGGTTTTGCCCGATCCCGTGGGGCCCGTGACCAGAACCATTCCGTAGGGACGCAAGATCGCTTTTTCAAACTTAGTCAGCGATTCCTGCTCGAACCCCAGCTTGGTCATGTCCAGCCGCAGATTCTCCTTGTCCAGCAAGCGCATGACGATCTTTTCGCCGAAGAGCGTGGGCACGGTGGAAACGCGGAAATCGAGCTCCTTGATCCGGCCTTCCCGGCGGTACTTGATCATGATGCGGCCGTCTTGAGGGAGCCGCTTTTCGCTGATGTCGAGCTTGGACATGATCTTGATGCGGCTAGTGATGGCGTCTTTCAATTTCAACGGCGGCGTCATCACGCTTTGCAGAAGACCGTCCACGCGAAACCGCACTCGCAACTCGCGCTCGTAGGGCTCCACATGAATATCGCTGGCGCCTCGTTTCACGGCGTCTGTAAGGATCAGGTTAACGAGCTTGATGATGGGGGCTTCGTCCGCGGCCTTTTCCAGCGCCGCCAGGTCCATCTCCTGCTCTTCCCCTGCCAATTCCAGGTCGCCGCCGTCGTCGGCGCCCAGGTCCTTCATCACTTTGGAGAGTTCTTCCCCGCTCTCTACTTCACCGTAGAATTTGACAATGGCTTCATTGACCGAGGTTTCCGACGCCACCACAGGCTCGACGTTAAAGCCGGTCATGAACTTGATATCGTCCATCGCGAAGACGTTCGTGGGATCGATCATCGCGATGGTCAGCGTTGATCCCACACGCGAAAGCGGGACGATCTGGTATCGCACCGCGGTATCTTGGGGGATAAGCTTTATGACGGCGGGATCAACTTCGTAGTACTTCAAATTGATCGACGGGACACCATACTGACGGGAAAGGACTTCCGTTATTTCATCGTCGCTGACGAATCCCAGCTTCATCAGCGCGGTCCCCAGGCGACCCCCATTCTGCCGCTGATGAGCCATCGCCTGCTTCAGCTGATCGGCAGTAATCAGGTTTTCTTTAACTAGGATTTCGCCAAGCCGGGACGACATAGCACGACCCTCAGGGCCCCAAAGGCTGCAAATTTGAAATTAACAGAACGTACTGGGACTAGCAGGGAGCGTTTTCCTTTTCGTATTGAAAGCGCTAATAGCGATAAGCCTGCCCGAGACAACTGTGGCAATTCAGACACAGCGGCCGCTTGACTTACCCACTCCGCGATAGATATCTTGCTGAGGGCGGCCAATCCAAGTTTCCCGGAACGGCTGCGCCACCAAGAGTCTGATAGGCTGTTCCGATGACCGAATCCCCTCGAAATTCGCGGCTATTTCTGGTCCTCAGCGGCGTTGCCATCACCCTTCTCTTGGCCGCGATTATCACTTTGGGTTCTCTGCGCGTTCCCTTCGAACCTCATGGGTGGGATGAACTCATCGCTCTTTATGCCCTAAACACTTTCATCGTCGCAGCTCTCTTGGTCTTTGGTCTCATCCTCGGGCGAACGCTGGTACGCCTCTGGGCTGAGCGTCGCGCCGAGGAACTTGGTTCCCGCTTCAAAACAAAGATGGTTTTGGCGGCCATGGCTGTGTCGCTGCTGCCCTTGGTCTTCTTATTCTTCATCAGCTACGCTCTCATGAATCGCACCCTGAACCGCTGGTTCCCGCAAGAGCTGGAGGCCGCCAATTCACAGGCGATTGCTCTGCTCGGGGAGGTCAATCGCCTGGAGTATTCACGTCTTCAGGCGCTGGCCAACCGTGCCGCAGCCTCCGTTCCCGATGCAGGCTCGGCCAGCCTCTCATCGGCCCTAGAGCCAGCCGCCCGTTTTGCCGCCAATCAGGGGGCGGAAGGCATCTGGGCGCTCGATTCCTCTGGAGTTCCGCAGCGGATCGGCGATCCTTTGAACCTGCCGTTCGTTGTCGACCCTACGCTCAGGTTCGGGATGGTGCTGCCGAACGGTGGTGAAGTCTGGAATTCGCGCTCCGCTTCTTTCCTCGCCGCCCGTGCCCCGCTCGGTTCAGGTTACCTTTTTGTGGCACGCCGCCTGCCCGCCGACTTTCTCGGCAGATACAACAATGTTCAGGCCCAAACAGCCGCCTACTCCATCGAAAATCAGCGCATTCGCACCTTCAAACGGCAAATCCTTCTGACGCTTTCGCTGTTCACCGTTCTGCTGCTCTTCGCCGCAACATGGGCGGCCCTCTATTTAGCTAAGCAAGTTACGGTGCCTATCCAGGCCTTGGCCGAGGCCACTGGTGAAATCGCAGCCGGCCACTTGGGGACGCAGGTAAATGTGAGGGCCCAGGACGAGCTCGGAACCCTGGTTCGATCCTTCAACCGGATGTCTGCGCAGTTGGCCGATAGCCATCGACGCATTGACGAATTCACTCAGAACCTACAGCAAGCGGTTCAGGAACTCGACAGCCGCCGTACCCTTATCGAAACTGTCCTCGAAAACATTCCTACCGGCGTTCTGGCCCTCGACCCGAACGGCCACATCACCCGTATGAATCGGGCCGCTCGGGAGATTTTTGGCGAGGATGCGCACGAAGCGCCGCATTTGATTGCACTGGCTGGAAATGATGCGGCTCGTGACGTGCAACTGCTCATCCGCCGCTCCTTGCGGATGGGCGCTGCGTCCAAGGAACTGGAGTTCCGCATGAAAGGCCGTGTGGTCCATGCGGCAGTCACCGTGAGCCCGCTTGGTGGCCGGCGCAGCAGCGCAGGGTACCTGGTTGTAGTCGACGACCTCACGGAGCTCCTGAGGGCGCAAAAAGCGGCCGCATGGCAGGAGGTTGCTCAGCGCATCGCCCACGAGATTAAAAATCCTCTGACGCCGATTCAGCTGTCCGCCGAGCGCCTCTCCCGCTACATCAACCGGCATGGCGATTGTGGCGCGCCCGAGCTTGTCCGTCTGGTCGGCGAATGCGCCGCTCTGATCGGGCGGGAGGTGGGAACGCTGGAAGCCTTGGTCAACGAGTTTTCGAGGTTTGTCCGCTTCCCCGTCGCCCGCCTGATACCGACCGACCCCAATGCTGTCGTCCTCGGCGCGCTGGACGTCTTTCGCGGCAGGCTGGAAGATGTGCAGATCCTTACCAATCTTGGCGAGCGAGTGCCCCTGGTGAGAGCCGATTCGGAAATGTTGCGCCGGGTGATCGTGAACCTCATCGACAACGCGGCGGAGGCTATGGAGGGCTCGACAGTCCGCAACCTGGTTCTTACTACGGGCTTCCAGGCCGCGCACGACTCCGTCGAAATTACGATCACGGATACCGGTTGCGGAATCTCTCCGGAGGACAAGGACAAACTTTTCCTGCCGCATTTTTCGACCAAGGACCGCGGCACGGGTCTGGGTTTGGCCATCGCCAGCCGAGTGATTGCCGAGCACCACGGGATTATTCGCGCCGAAGACAACGTACCTACGGGGGCGCGATTCGTAATCGAATTGCCCGCCGTCGATGGCACGCCGGTAACCCTCGCCGCGGACGCCTAGCCAAATGTCTCGACAGCCCGTTTTTGCCGCCCGCCGGCCCTGTCTGAACCTATGTCACAGTCCATTTTAATCGTCGACGACGAAGAAGGAATACGTGACTCCCTCTCCTCTATCCTCCGTGAAGAGGGGTACGTGGTCGACGCGGTGAGTTCCGGAGAGGAGTGCCTGGAGCACTTGGCAAACCAGCAAATGGACCTGGTGCTCCTCGACGTCTGGTTGCCCAAAATGGATGGACTCGAAACACTCGAGCGCATGCGCCAGGTCGGACATTTTCCCATGGTCGTCATGATCTCGGGTCACGGGAATATCGAGACGGCTGTTCGGGCCACCAAACTGGGCGCGTTCGACTTCGTCGAAAAGCCGCTCTCGCTCGAGAAAACCACCCAGTCCGTAAAAAGGGCCTTCGACTTTCTCCGCTTGGAGTCGGAAAATCGCCGGCTTCGCGAGGAGCTCGGCCATCGTTATCAGGTCCTTGGCGAAAGCGTCCCGATGAAGGCTCTTCGCCAGCAGATTGCGCTGGCCGCTCCCACCAACGGCCGCGTTCTTATTTACGGCGAGAGCGGCACGGGCAAGGAACTGGTCGCCCGCGCGCTGCATGCCGCCAGCCTTCGTAACCGGGAACCCTTTGTGGAGGTCAATTGCGCGGCCATTCCCGAGGAACTGATCGAGTCGGAGTTATTTGGGCACGTCAAGGGCAGCTTCACCGGCGCCAGCGACGACAAGATCGGCAAATTTCAAAAAGCCGATAACGGCACGCTTTTCCTGGATGAGATCGGCGACATGAGTTTGCGCACCCAAGCCAAGGTGCTTCGGGTGCTCGAGGAGCAGCGCCTGGAACGCGTGGGCTCCAATCACCCCACCGTGGTCAATGTCCGCGTGATCGCCGCAACCAATAAAAAGCTCGAGGAGCAAATCGCCAAAGGCCTGTTCCGCGAGGATCTTTTTTATCGCCTCAACGTGATTCCCTTCACGGTGCCCGCCTTGCGCGAGCGCATCGAAGACGTTCCCAGTCTGGCGCGACATTTTCTGGCCGACTTCGCCGCCGCTTATGGCCGCAAACCAAAAGACATCAGCGATGCCGCTCTGGGCGTGCTGGCCCGATACACATGGCCCGGCAACGTCCGCGAGCTTCGCAACCTGATCGAGCGGCTCATGATCACCTGCCCTCATTCCCGCATCGAGCCGCTGCATCTGCCTCCGGAGTTGTTCCGCGATCTTCCGGCGATCTCCTCCCGGCCGAATGCGACCTTACAGGAGGCGCGCAGCGCCTACGAACGTGAATTCATTTTGCGCAAGCTCAGCGAAAATCAATGGAATATGACCAGAACCGCCTCAGCCCTGGGCCTCGAGCGCAGCCATCTCTATCGCAAGATGAAGTCTCTCGGAATTTCCGCCGAGGAGTGACTATTCGCTTCCCAGCCGCTCGAGCTGGCGGCGCCAGTCGAGTTGCTGGACTCTGCGCGCATCCTGGCGCCAATCCGGATCTACCTTCACACGCAATTCCAGGAAAACCTTTACCCCAAGAATTTCTTCGAGTTCCTGGCGCGCCGCCGTACCAATTGCCTTCAGCATTTCGCCGCCGCTGCCGATCAGTATTCCCTTCTGCCCCTCTCGCTCGACGGAAATAATGGCGTGAATGCGCACCAGTTTTGGGCTTTCCTGGAAGGCCTCGATACGCACCGCTACCGCGTGTGGAACCTCTTGCTTGGTGCTGCTCATCGCTTTTTCACGAACGATTTCGGCGGCCAGAAACCGCTCCGGCTGATCGGTGACCTGATCCTTGGGAAAATAGGGTTCGCCTTCGGGCAGATGAGCGATCAGCCTCTCCAGCGCGAGGTCGACTCCGTCGCCGGTGAGAGCGGAAACGGGAATTATTTCCGTAAACGACAGCTCCTTGGAGCACGCCTCGATCAGCGGAAGCAGCGCCCGTTTCGCGATCCGGTCGATCTTGTTCAGCAAGAGAAACACAGGCTTGCGAAATTGCCGCGCGCGCTCGAAGGCCAGGCGGTCCTCCCTCGTCAATCCAGCGCTGGCATCGACGATTACCGCCAGCAGATCAATGCCTTCGAGCGCCTGATTCACCTCTGCCATCATCTGCCGGCCGAGCACAGTAGTGGCCCGATGGATCCCGGGCGTGTCAATCAACACCACCTGAGCCTTGGGCCTGTTCACAATTCCCAGAATGCGATTTCGCGTGGTCTGCGGCCGCGAAGTTACGATCGCCACCTTTTGCCCCACCAGGCGGTTTACGAGCGTCGATTTACCCGCATTAGGTTTGCCCACCACAGCAACAAAACCGGAACGAAATACCTTTGCCACAATAGTCCTCGATGAACATGTTACCTCGACGGACATCGGCTCCGCACGCCGCCGCAGGGCGACCTCGCTCAGAGCGTGATAAACTCAGCGCTTTTATGTAAGTACAAGGAGAATTCATGCCCGCAGCTCCGCATGTGGAGTCGCATTTCACCGCGAGCGCCACGGTCCGCGACGTCGTGATCGGTATGGCCGACGGTCTCACCGTTCCCTTTGCCCTGGCCGCCGGCATTTCGGGCGCCCTCGCCGCGAGCGCCAACGCCACACGCCTGGTGGTTACCGCGGGACTCGCGGAAATTGCGGCCGGGTCGATTGCCATGGGACTGGGCGGCTACCTGGCGGCCAAGACGGATTCCGAACACTATGCCTCCGAACGGGAACGCGAAATCCGCGAAACCGTGGAACTCCCCGACGTCGAAACGGAAGAGGTGGCTAAGGTTTTTCGCGAATACGGATTGAGCGAAACCCAGATGGCGCCGGTGGTGCAAGCGATCTGCGGAAATCAGAACCATTGGGTGGACTTCATGATGCGCTTCGAACTGGGTCTCGAGGCTCCGGACCCAGGGCGCGCCAATCGCAGCGCGGTGACCATCGCCGCGTCCTATGTGGTCGGCGGCTTGATACCGCTGGCCCCATACATGGCCGTCTCCGACGTGATCTCCGCTCTGCGGTTCTCCGTGGTTATCACCATAATTGCGCTGGGAGTCTTTGGATTTGTGAAGAGCAGCTTCACCGGAATTTCGCCCTGGAAGGGTGCATTTCAAACCGTAGTGACCGGTGGAATTGCCGCCGCGGCGGCGTTCGGATTGGCCCGGCTGGTGAGCTGAACGATCTACGTGACCGGCGCGGCCAAAATCCTTGGACGCACCCGCAACCGCAAAACCTTCCGCTGATTCGCTTCCACCACCTCGAAGCGCAACCCTTCGTAATCCAGTTGCTCGCCGGCGCGTGGCACGTGACCCGCGATGTGATTGAGCAGGCCCGCCACGGTAATGGCCGCTTGATCGGATTCGTCCGCGAATTCGATCCCGAATAGCTCCTGTAGTTTCACCACCGAGACGCTTCCCCGCAGCACCAAGCTTCCATCCCCCTCGCGCACGATATCCGGCGCCACGTGGGTGTCTTCGTTGCCCATCTCCCCGACGATCTCCTCCACCAAATCCTCGACGGTCACCACGCCAGCCACTAGCCCGTGTTCATCAATGGCGATGGCCATCTGCTGATTGCGCCGGCGCATCTCCCGGAGCAGGTCGGAACCAAGCTTCGTCTCGGGCACAAAGAGCGCCGGGCGCACCAATTCACGCACCGTGCGGTGCTTCGCTTCGCTCTCCGGAATCTGCAGCAGATCCTGCACGTGCGCGATGCCCACAACGTCGTCGAGCGTCTGCTGGTAAACAACGAGCCGTGAGAATTTCGTCTCCACCAGCAGCCTTCTCATCTGTTCGATCGTGGCGTTGGCGGGAATCGCAACGATGTCCGGCCGCGGCGTCATCACTTCCAGAACTCTTTTATCGCTGAACTCTACCACCTGCTCGATCAGTTGGGCCTTATCCCCCCCAAGTATGCCGCCTTCCTGAGCCGCCTCCACCAGCGCTTCGAGACCGTCTTGTTCCGCCTGCGTTCCCGGCGGCAACTCTTCCTCGGAAATGCGCGCCACGGAAATCGCCAATTCCAGCGAGGCTCGCAAAGGCCAGATGATCAGCAACGCCGCCTGCAGAGCGGGAACCAGCGGCTTCAGCCAGCGCGTGCTGGTTCGCACGATCAATAGTTCCGGAATGAAATGCACGCATACCAGCACTTCAACCACGAGATAGGCGATTAACTGCACCACGGCCTGCCACACCGTGGGAACCAGCAACAACACTCCACGCGCGGTTTCTACGGCCACGACAACCAGCGCCAGGTTGTTCAGAATCGCGAAACCCAGGCTCGCTCGCCGCCGGTCCAATCTGAATCGCGGCTCTACCTCGGACTCGAAGATCTCGATGTGCTCGCGCAGGGTACCTGTGGAGACGCGTCCGAGTTGTCGGTAAATCCGGTCCACGAAGGAAAATATCGCGAGAATGACGCACAGTCCGAATACACCCAGCGTGTAGCCAGCGACAGGCATGTCAGCGCAGGCCCAGGCGTCGCCGGAGCCGCCGCTCCAAACGCGTCATTTCGCCGTTATCGACTTCGTGGTCATAACCGGCCAGGTGAATCATCCCGTGCAGGATCAGCACGCGCAGTTCGGCCGTCAGCCGTCGGGAATGTTTCCGGGCGTATCGCCGGGCCGTTTCCGGTGAAATTACAATATCGCCGATATAGCCGTTCCCGCTGCGTTGTTTCACGTTACCGAGAGAGGGCGTCCGGCGAACGCGTCTTCGCCGCACGGGAAACGACAACACATCCGTGGGTCCCGTCTTTTCTCGAAATTTGCGATTCATGCGGGCTATGGCCGGATCGCTGACGAAGCAGATCGTGACACTTTGTTCGGGGAAGCCCAATTCGCGTCGCACACGCTCGGCGAATCTTGACAACGGCTGCAAGGCCAATCGCATGCGGCGTTGATGATTCAAAATCATTCCTGCCGAACCGGGCTATCGGGGTACGTCGGAAGTCGCCGGATTAGGCTTGCTGGCCGGGCCGTTGGCGCTTGCCTGGCGCGCCGCTTGCGGCGTGGCCGCGAATTCATCATAGGCCTTGATGATCTGCTGCACCAGGTTATGCCGCACCACATCGCGTTCGTTGAAATATACGAAGGCGATGCCTTCAATCTTTCCCACCACGTCGATGGCTTCGATCAGCCCGGAGCGCCGTCCGGAGGGCAAGTCGATCTGGGTAATATCGCCGGTGATCACGGCCTTGGAGTTGAAACCGAGGCGCGTGAGAAACATCTTCATCTGTTCGCTGGTCGTGTTCTGGGCTTCGTCCAGAATGACAAACGAATCGTTCAGCGTCCGCCCGCGCATGAAGGCCAGAGGCGCGACTTCGATGATCCCCTTGTCCAGAAACCTCTCGAGCTTGTCCGTGTCCAGCAGGTCATAGAGAGCGTCGTACAGCGGCCGCATATAGGGATCGATTTTTTGCTGCAAAGTGCCGGGAAGAAAACCCAGGCGTTCCCCAGCTTCCACCGCCGGCCGCGCCAGAATGATGCGGTTCACTTGCTTCGCCAGGAGAGCGGATACGGCCATGGCAACGGCCAGGTAGGTTTTGCCGGTGCCTCCCGGGCCCACGGCGAAAACCATATCGTGATGCTCGATATCTTCCATGTACCGCCGCTGATTCGAGCTCTTGGGCGTGATGGATTTTTTGCCGAATACCCGCGGCCGCGCCGGCTCGCCCGGCTCGAGGATATGGCGCAAGCTGATCTTGGGATCTTCCGCAGCCACGTGGAGCAGGGCTTTCACCGCGCCGTTATCCATGCGACGCCCTTCGCGGACTAAATCGTTATATTGTTCGAGGATATGGACAGCCCGGTCCACATGCGGGGGGTCGCCTTCTACGGTAAGAAGGTCGTTGTGGAAGAAGGTCGTGACGTGGAGCGCCGACTCAAGGAGTTTTAGATTCTCGTCCAGAATGCCAAAGAGGTTCTCTACTTGCCCGGCAATCTGTACTGTGCGTCGCATATTCTTTGCGGCCATCTGCACTTCAGATGCTCCGCAGCTGTAAGTTCTCCTCCGGGTCGATAGGCGCCCCTTTTCTGCTTTCAGCGTAGCTGAACCGCTAGGAAGGGTCAAGACGGCCGCGCGAGGCCAGAAAGCTCTCGCCTAAGTCAAATGTTTACAACATCTACCGTAATCCGAGCCGGTCACTTATTTCGTTGCGGGCCCCGGGAACACCACTTTGGGCACTTCCCGGCCAGCCTCGGTGGCCACGAAATAGGCATTGTTCGGCTGGAACCCCGCCCATCGGGCGAAAATGTCGTTCGGAAACAATCCGATGTACGTATTGTAGTCTTGCAATGTTTCGTTGTAGCGGCGCCGCTCCACCGCGATCCGGTTTTCGCTGCCGGCCAGTTCGTCCTGCAAACGCAGAAAATTCTCATTCGACTTGAGCTGCGGATAATTCTCGGCGATGGCCAGCAGCCGCCCCAGCGAGCCCTCCAGTTGCGCGTTCGCGGCGATGCGCTCGGCCGGAGTTTGCGCGCTGAGCAGAGTGGAGCGTGCTTTGGCAATGTCCCCAAAGACAGTCTGCTCCTGCGCCGCGTATCCCTTCACCGTCTCCACCAGATTGGGGATCAAATCGGCGCGTCGCTGCAGCACCACGTCCACTTGCGCCCACTCCGCAGAAACAGCCTGGCTCTTCACCACCATCTGATTCCGCCGGCCTACGTACATCGCTGCGATACCCAGCGCCACAACTCCCAGCAACACTAACGCGGTCCATGCTCTCTTCATTCACGCCTCTTCCAGTGCGAAACCAGCTAACTTACCTTTGCAAGCTTCGATTCCAGGATATGCGAGTGCCACGAAATCACAAGCCGCGAGCCATTCGCTCACGAACCGGCCCAGCGGCGGTCGATCTCTTCCGCTATCTTCATAACCAAATCCAGATAAGCCCCAAAGATTTTCTCCAGCGCCATCTCTCCAACTGCGCTTTTTCCTTCGCGAAGATCCATGACGCGATGGAATGCCGTTGTGTCCACGGCCAGCAGCGCCCCCAGTTGATCGGCTGCGGCACGATTGGACTTCGGCGCGTCCTGGCCCACGGCCATCAACGCATGCCGAAAAAGCGTACCAAAAGACGAAGCCGACGCCATCATCAGATCGGCAAGCTCGGAACGCTGGCCCCGGCAGCGCAAAAACGACTGCCGCAGGCGAATGACGTTGGTGCGCAGTTCCCGCTCCACCTGCAATCTATGGAGAGCCGTCGGCACTTCCAGGCTGGCCAGAAAATCCGATCCTTCCAGCATCCTGTGGCGCGCCTTCATATCCAGTAGCTCGATGGAGAATACATCCGCCGAATTTCGCAACTCCTCCAGCGTAAAAACCAGGGGCGCCGGATGACCTTTGCGCCCCCACCACAAAGCCGTAGGGCGAATACTTTCGAGCGCCTCGCCGGTCAGCCGCTGCAAAAGACACAAAATGTTAAGGCCCGAACGTTCTCGAAAGTCATCATCCACGCCGGAACCGTACAAGACCACCGCGCGCAGGTTTTCGCCCGCCGCTTCTTTCACGCGCACTACGAACTCGCTGAGTTCTTTCTCTCTATCCATCGCTTGGCGCTACCAACCCCCTCCCGCTCCGCCGCCTCCGGAGGCTCCTCCGCCGAAGCCTCCGAAGCCCCCTCCCGAACTGCCTCCGCCGTACCCACCCCATCCTCCGGTGGACCCCATCCGCCAGCCGCCGCCCCGGTTTCCTCGTCCGCTTCGATAACCAGTTAAACCTGCCCAAGCTAGAAGGAAAGCCAAAAACCTCCAGCCGCCAAAAAGCAGCAGCAGAATGAGCAAATTCAGCGCCGCCGGAGGGATCCCATGGAAATCAGGTTCCGGGGATTCGGGCTCTTGCGATGTCCCCGGGGCGCCCTGGTTCAGCGTAACGCCGCGATCTGCGGCAATCGTCGATGCGATTTGTGACGAGATCTGGAAGAGCGCCGCGCCGTATTGGCTCTGGCGCAAAAGCGGCAGCATGTCGCGCCCAAAGCCGCCGACTTTTCCATCCGGCAGAATCGCTTCAAGCCCGTACCCGACTTCTGTCCAGTATTGATGATCGTCCACCGCCAGCAGCACCATCACGCCGCGGTCCTTGCCCTTGGGCCCCACGCCCCACTTTTGGAAGAGTTGGTTGGCAAAATCCTGAACGCTGTCGCCTTCGAGCGTGTGGATGGTTACGATGGCCAGCTGCGCGTCTGCTTTTTGGTCCAACTCCTCGCCGAGAGCCGCGATCTTCTGCTGCGAACCCGCATCGAGTACCTGGGCGAAATCGTTGACGTAACCTTGCGGTGAGAGCTGCTGGACCTTTTCCGCGGCCGCGGCATTCGGCGGAACGCCGGCGCCAGCAAGAAGAAGCAGCGCCAAAAACGGAAGCGCCAGCGGCGCAAGAATTTTCCGCGTTTGACAAAGCTTCGGGGGTCGGATACCGTAAGCGCTTCGCATCTCGAAAAGGAGCGGTGGATGGCTCAGGGAACAGCTACAAAGATTAAGAAACGCAAGAAGTCGGTTCTGAAGCGCGCCGCGCAGTCGATTACGCGTTCGGCGGTGAACCGCTCGAACCGCACCCGCGTTCGCTCCGTGATTAAATCCCTGCGCGGTGCGATCAATGCCGGCGATGGCACGGCAGCGACCAAGCTGCTCTCGACTACCGTTGCCTCGATTGACCGTGCCGTTAGCAAAGGTGTTCTGGCCAAGAATACCGCCAATCGCTATAAATCCCGTCTCGCGCTGGCCTGCAACGCGCTGCAAGCGCAACCGCGCGCCTAGAAAAGCTCCGAACAGTCGATCGGTCACCGTCGCGAAGCTTCCCGCTGTTCTCTGGGTTCCGCCCCGGGGCGGCTCCCTGAGGCGCTGTAAGTTGCGCGACCACGAACTCCATCACCGCCCGGTCGTTTGTCGCGCCCCCTTTTAACCAGCTGTCCGCGTCGTAAAGTGTCCGCAAGCCTTGCACCAGCTGCCGCCGCGGTATTTTCCTGGCGTGTTGCAGCGCCATACCGGCCGTCGCCGCCCGCATTCCCAGCCGCCCCGCGGCCTCGTAGGGCGACGTCTGCGGGCTCAAGCCTTGCGCCTCGATCAGCTTTCGAAACATCCATGCCATCGTCCCAATCAGCGCCGGCGCCGCTTCTCCTTGATCCAATACGTTCGTCAGGAAATGGAACGCGCGCGAGCGCTGCCGCATCGCCAATACTTCCGCAAGTTCCCAGACCGAGTACTTCCGCTCCGAAACCACTAACGCCTCGATATCCGCCCTCTGGATGGGCCGGCCCGCGCCCGCATACGTGACCAGTTTATCGATTTCGCTTCGCATGGCGCCGAGATCGCAATTGCAAAGTTCCGCCAACTCTTCCGCCGCATCGTTATCCATCGAGGCGTTCAGCTCGCCTGCCATGCGGATGGCCAGCCGCGCGGACACTCGCGACCGCTCCTGGGGATCTGCCGGAAGCTCCGCCGCGAGAACCAGAGCGTGTTCCAAAAGCATCTTCGCGAACTTTGTCCGTTGATCCAGATTCCCGGCTTCGAGAACCAACACAGTAAATGGGGCCGGGTTCGCCAAATATTCCCCGAGGTCCTTGGTCTCCGTGTCTCGCTTGTCCTCGGGCATCTCTTCGAGGGCTTCGATTTCGCTCGCGATCACGACTTGCCGCTGGGCCAGCATGGGAACGGTGCGAGCCTGCGCCAGAGCATTCCCGAATTCCCCCTCGTTCGCTGAATATCGAGACAGCGCCCAGTCCCGGGTCGCCGGATCGATCGATGTTTCGATCACCTGTTTCCGAAAAGCGTCGCGCAAATAAGTGTCCTTACCCAGGATCAGCAGGCACAGCCCCGCCTTGCGTTTTCCTAGCTCGGAGGCCAGCGATTCAGCGGCGATCGTGGGCATCAGAAGTTCTCGAGAACGTCCGACACAACCTGGTCCGCAAAGTCTTTCGACATGCGCCCCAGGGCGGGACCTTCTTCCTCGAAAAATTCGTTGGGATTCTCGGATATCTGGTAAGGCTCGCGAAAAACGAGATTATTATTCTGGTACAGGGTTTTTCCCGCACGGTCCTGCAGTTGCACCCTGGCCGTTACGGTGACCAGAACAGTCGTGGTGACACCCGATACAGGATCGAATCCCACGCCGCCGGCAGCGAGACCTGTCACCTGGCCGTGCAGCACGAGATCGGCGCCATCTGGCTCGGGAACCACTCGATACTTCGTGCGAGCGATAAACTCATGCACCACCGACTCCGTCAGCATCTGCTCGATTCGATACGTTGTGGTCTGGTTGGTAAATGCCGGGATGGCGATCGTTTGCGCGTCCGCGGGAAGAGTATTGGTGCGCCCAACGACGCGATAGCCGCAGCCGGCCGCAACCAAGCCGCAAACCGCTACAATCGATGCCAAAGAAAAGCTTCCTTTAGGACGCAAGAAGTCTCTCCGCGATTCGCGTGGCATTGACGTTGGCCAGCCGAAAATTGTCCGCGGCGCCCCACATCCAATATCCGCCTGCAACATTGTCGTCACGCTCGGGCCGGCTGATTGTTGGCTGAGCCTCTCCCGCGGCCGCCAGGTTCGAGGGGCTCGGCTCATCCGCCTCGATCACCTTGAATCCCGCGCTTCTCAACCTGTCGGTCAGTAGCTCTTCCGTTTGGCGGTCCTTGAATTCAGCCCAGGCGGAAAATGCGTGTCCGTAAAAAACAGGCGCCTGCACCAGCGTCATCGCAGGTAATGAGATGCGGCCTCCGAGATAGCGTTGTACCTCGCGCGCGATCGCCACTCTCGCATCCGGCAGCCGTTCAGCGCTGTCTGCGCCCCACCGCGCGGTAAGGTTAAAGGCCACCTGAGTGTCAAACACTTGCTGCGGAATCGGTTGGAACAAAAGCAGCTTCACCGCCTGCCCTTCAAGTTCGGATATTCCCGCGTCGCCGCGCTCGGAAACCGGCTGAAAGAACGTGATCGCCAGCCGAACCGGCGAGAGTTCGGCAAAAGCAGCGGCCAGCGAACACGCGGTGATCGCCGGGGTCGAGGGCGCTACCCAGGTGTGATAATGATCGTTTGGCAAGCTTACGCCCGCCGGCGGCGAAATCAACGCGTCCAACGCAGGTATCCAAGGCCGTGCGCGCTCGCCTGCCCAGGAGCCTCCCGTCATATCGATCACCGAGGCGCCGGCGCGATCCGCCGCGGGACCATATTTCGCCGCAAAAGCCGCGGAGCCCGTGAAAAAAACAAATCGCAATCCCTCGAAACTAGTCGCGTCGATCGATTGAACGACGGCCGGCTCTCCGCCCACTTCGGTGAGCGTGCCTGCCGCCAGCTCATCGTCTACCAGTTTGATTTCACCCGCGGGAAAGCCGCCCTCTTCAAGCCAATATTTCAGGTCTTTGCCGCGCAGCGATGTGGCTCCGGCAATAGCCACGCGCAATGAATGCTCTGGAAAGGGCATCGATCAGGCAGTACGGGAGACGAGGCGATGGCGCACAACCCTAACCAGATAGATGGCCACGCCCGCGACAGTGTAACTAGCGGCGATCAGCAGCAGTACGATCTCCGAGTAGACCACAACCGACCACACTAATAAGCCTACAGCAACGATGATCAATGAATGCTGTCTCTTTCCCCAAGGAATCGCCTTGAAGCTGAAGAAGCGGATCGTGCTCACCATAAGCGCGGCCAGCAACAGCACGAGGATCAACCATGCGGCCGACCAGCGCCAATCCCCGATGGGCACCTTCCATGCATGGACCACCGCCGCGATCATTCCGGCCGCCGCGGGACACGGCATTCCCACAAAATACTTCAGCCCGCCGCTCGGCGCCATGCCTTGCACGTTGAAGCGCGCCAGCCGCCAGGCACAACAGAGGGCGAAAGCCAAACTTACCAGCCATGCCAAGTCGTAGATATGCCGCGCTTCCGGAATATCGCTCTGCGCGATCGTGCGCACTCCCCAGGTGTAGGCCAAAATCGCGGGCGCGATGCCAAAACTCACCATATCCGCCAGGGAATCGAGTTGCTTGCCGAACTCAGTGTTGGTGTTCGTGGCCCGCGCCACAAACCCATCGAATGCATCGAAAACGATGGCAAATCCAATCGCCCGCGCCGCATAGTCCAGGTCTACGATTTCCCCCTTCACCGTCGCCAGCACGGCGTAGAACCCGCACAGAAGATTGCCGACGGTAAACGCGCTGGGAAGAAGATAAACGCCGCGCCTCAAGCGGTGGTTGCGCGGCTCGACGAATCCGAACTCCTGCTGGCCTGGCTCTTTCATCGCCATCGCGCCAGCACGCTCACTCCACCCGCTACATGCTGGCCAGGGCGCGCCACGATCTCCGCATCCTGCGGAAGCCATACATCCATGCGCGATCCAAAGCGAATCAGCCCAATCCGTTCTCCCAGTTTTACTTCGTCGCCCGGGCGTTTCCAGCAGACCACGCGTCGCGCAATGGCCCCCGCAATCTGTTTGAACACGATCTCACCTCGCTCGGTTTGCAAATGTATGACGTTTTGCTCGTTGTCCACCGACGCACGCGAACGCATGGCATTGTAAAAGCGCCCCCGCCGATATTCCACTTTTCCAACCCGCCCGGCCATGGGCGACCGGTTTACGTGAACGTTCATGATCGATAGGAAGATGCTGATCCGCCGTCCGGCGCGGCCGTCCACTGTCTCTTCTGTAACCTCCATAACCCGGCCATCCGCCGGCGAAACCACCACTCCGGCCTCAGTGGGAGGAATGCGCTGGGGATCCCGGAAAAAGAAGGCTGTTCCGGCGCAGAGCGCCAATAGAATCACCGCGGCGATTTTCCAGCCTACCGCCGCCGCCACAATCCCTGCGCACAGAAGCGGAAGGACAAACCTGTAACCGTCTTTGACCATTCCTCGCCATAAGCTTGTGCGCTATTCGCGCACAACAATGCTCTTCGATTCTACGACAGATTATCGCCGTGAACTATTAGTGGGAGTGTACGGCCTTGCTTCGCTGCGCTACCAGCCTTTCCATCTCGTCCTTAACGCGCAGCTTCTGCTTCTTCAGTTCCGCTTCCCGGAGGATATCTTCGGCACTCAGGTAGGGGCTTTCGGTGATCTGCTCAAGCTGAGATTCGTAGCGGGAATGCTCTTCAGCGAGGTGTCTGAATTCGGCGTCGCCTGCCAGCAGTTGTTCGCGAACTTCCCGAAGCATGGACATCGTTCGGCCTCCTGAATGTGCGTGGTCTTACATTTGTTCAGAAATTAACATAGCGCTCGACACCTCACAAGAGCTTTTCCATACCTATTCGATGGTATGTTGCAGGATCAGAGCGTCTTCGGTGGGCTCTCGATAATATTCGGCGCGACGCCCGCCTTCCTTGAATCCCGCTCTAGCATAAAGCCTTAGAGCCCCCTGGTTCGACTCGCGAACTTCCAGAAAGATCGTTCTCACGCCTGCCGCTTTGCACTCGGCTATGGCCTTTTGGACCAGGAGCCATCCGATCCCCTGCCGCCGCTGGCTTGCCTCCACCGCCAGATTAAGAATCTCCGCCTCGTCCGCCATGCTTCGAAAAACGATCAGGCCGGATATTTGTCCATTGCGTTCAGCCACCCGGCAAAGGAGTCCGCTTCCCGATGCACCCCCTTGCCCGACGCTCCACCGCGCCGCCTCAGGAACGCCAGACAACAGCTCTCGAATCCGTTCGGTATCGCCGGATTCCACGTCCCGGATCGTCACTGGCATTGTCGTAAGCAAAGCACTTCGCCCGCTTCAGCCGGTTCTCCAATTCATTTCCGCATCCGATCGCCGGATGTAATTTGCATCCAGGTGCAACGCGTCTACAGCTTCCCCTCGCAGCGCCTTCGCGTATCCAAGCTTGCCGATTGCCGGTGCCAAGGCACTCGAGACCACCTCAACGCCGCAGCCGTCTAGCCCCTTCCGTTCCATTGCTGGCCCGATTGCCAGCTCGATCAACTCTGGCGAGGCGCAGGCGACAACCAGACCCCTGCCGGCCCGGTTCCTCTGCACAAACTCGAAAAACTCCTCTGCCGTTGCCACCACCTCCTCGCCAATCCTTTCGAGAAGCCCCCAGCCGTTCCCTGCGACGAAAAGACTGCCAAATATCTGGCCGCGCCGCGCGTCCATTACCGCCGCGACCAGTGAGCCGACATCGAGTGATCGCCCAGCCTGCGCCGCCAAAGCCTCCAGTCCGCTCACGGCCACGCCAGGCTTTCCGAACACCTCCGCCCAACCCTTCACAGTCGCCAGTCCCACTCGAAGCCCGGTGAAGGAACCCGGTCCTGCGTCCACGGCAAATAAGTCAATCTGTTCGAGAGAGATATGCGCTCCATCCAATAATTCTTTAGTCTCTCGCAGAACGCTCGCGGAATAGAGTTTCTGCTCTGTGCTCACCCGTTCCGACAAAACATTTGCGTCTCGGAGCAGCGCAAAACTTCCGGCGGGAGAACTCGTATCTAAGGACAATATGAGCATGCTCTAGACGCCTCGACCAAGCGTCGGAACTTCAAGGGGCACTTCCTTGTGCGGCCGTTCCCCAGCAATTTTAGTTCCATCCCAAAAAGAAATCGCTCCATAAACACCTGATTCTACGAGAAATATATTGACTTTCCTACAAAAACTGCCTAATATGTGTGCATCGTGCTTCTCCTTAGGGGGACCTCCTGCCATGGAATTTAAGATCGGTGACAAGGTAGTGTATCCGAATCACGGCGTTGGCATCATTGAGCAGATCAGCTATGGAGTGCTCGAGGGACGTACCGAGACCTACTACATGCTGCGCATCACTTCCAACTCCCTCAAAGTTATGGTTCCGCGCTCCAACGCGGAGGCCGTGGGACTTCGTCCGGTCATTCGCAATGGAGACGCTTGTAAAGTTCTCGGCTACCTCGAAAAGGGCAAGTTCAATTCCCATCACGATTGGAAGCATCGTTTCAAGGAAAATTCCGAGCGCATGCGAACGGGATCGCTCATCGAAGTCGCGGCGGTTCTGAAGAGCCTGGTCGCGCTGAGCCGCACCAAGCCGCTCTCTTTCCGCGAAAAGAAAATGCTCGAGCGTGCAAAATACCTCCTCGTAACCGAACTCGCCACTGCACGTAATTCGACTCTTGAGAACATGGAAACCGCCCTCGTCAAATCATTGGCCAAGGCGCGCTTGCGCATGCCGCCGACGGGCGACGAAGCCAGCGCCGCAGACTGAATTTAGCGCCCATTTTAGCGCCCATTTAGCGCTAAGTTAGTTAATCAATCCGTTCCCCCGCACGGCTTCATCATTGCCGCGGCCCCGTACGTCTTTTTCATTTTTAGTTTGGAGATTACGACAGGCGAGAAGCGATTTCAGCTACTTCCCTGCCCTAAGCCAACGGCAACACTGCCTCGGCGTTTAGGTCCCAGCCGGCAACTCCCCGGCCATCACTTTGGGGTAGGCTGCGGCGGCAATCATGGCCGCATTGTCGGTAGACAGTTCGCGGCTGGGGAAGAACACCTCGAAACCCTCGCGTCCGCCTTCCTCTTCAAACGTACGGCGCAACTCGCTATTCGCGGCCACGCCTCCGGAGACGAGAATGCTTCGGGCCCTGGTTCCTCCGCCGTCCGGCAAAGTGCGCTTCACTAATTCCGCGCAGCGCAAGGCTTCATGGCAGCGTGTGATCGAGGCCATCGCCGCAGATACGACTTTCAGCCTTCGCGACGAGGGCGACGTGTCGACGCTGGCGTCCATCGGCCGGCTCGGCCAGCTCGTCCCGGTAGAGCTCCGCCCCTTGCCCGGATCGTCGGATGAGACCAGCGCTCCGTCCTGGCAGGTGGTCGCCGGCTTCCGGCGGATCGCTGCGCTCCGGCTCCTCCAGCGCGACCGCGTGCTGGCTCGCGTTCATCGCGAGCTCTCCAATGAGGACGCCTGGGGCCTGGCCCTCGGCAACGGCCTGACCGAACCGCTCCTCGAGGGGGATCTCGAAGGCCTCCGGCAGAAGATCCTCGACAGCGGGCCAGCCTCGTGGGCGTATAATCTGGTCGACGAGGCGCTGGTGCGGGCTCCCGTGGAACCCGAGATGCGCGAGCGACTACTCGAGCTCAGCCTCATGCGCGGGTCGCCCGGATCGCCCGGCTTGGAAGACGCGCAGGGGACCGCGACCGAAGAGGCGCAGCCGGCCGAGACACCGGGCCGAGCCCCAGCCGGTGGAGGTGACGCCGGAGGAGCTGGCCGACAGCCTGGCGCGCGGGTGCCAGACGGCCGGACCTGGCCACACGATGGCCCAGCAGTTGGCGGACACGGTGAACGGAATACTGACCTCCGGCAACATTTCCGACGCTTCGGCGGACGGTTCCACACCGGCGGTGCCCGGCGTGCCGCTGTTTACTTACGACGCCACCAACGCCACCAACGTGGCGGCGAGCCTATCGATGAACTCCACCATCACACCCAGCCAACTGGCGGCGATCGATCCCGGCCCTCCGGAAGTCTCCAACGGCATTCCGCTGGCGCTCACCCAACTCGAGAATCCGCAGTCGAGCGCCGATCAGTTCGATGGGGAAAGCTACACGGCGGCCTTCGGCGATATGGCCACGCAGACCGGGAACCTGGTGAACCAGGCGACGGAAGAACAGCAGGTGGCGCAATCGGCGCTCACGCAAGCGCAGAATCTGCGCCAGCAGCAATCCGGCGTGAATTTGGACCAGCAGGCCGCGACGCTCGTCGAATATCAGCGGGCCTACGAAGCCAGCGCCGAGATGCTTACCGTCCTCAACCAGTTGATGCAGGACACGATCAACATTCTTGAGCCGGGGACGGCGTAATCGGGAGGCATTATGACCATCAGCAACCTCAGTCCGGCGGATCAGGCATTTCTCACCGGGGTAAACCAGATCGAGCAGCAAATCACCACGGCCACCCAGCAAATCACTTCGGGGCTGAAGATCAGTGCACCCGCGGACGATCCCGCCGAGATCGACGACCTGCTCAATCGCGCGCCGATCGACAGCTCAACACGCAGATCGGGAGCAACCTGACGATGGCCAATTCGGTGGCGTCGGCGGCCGATAGCGCCATCGGTGGGCGATCAGGTCATCGACTGGCCATCCAAATCGCCACCCAGGGCGCCAACTCCCTCACCGGCAGAAGACACCAACAGCGGCCTGCCCTCCATAACCAGGGAATGCTGTCCCGAATGGTGAACTACAGCCAGACCCAGGTGCAAGGTCAATACATCTTTAGCGGCGACCAGCCGGACACC
>CAWGPK010000010.1:0-50563 GCA_963824405.1 uncultured Acidobacteriota bacterium
AATACAATGCGCTCATCCTGACTCTGCAAGTATCAGCGCGTTGTCTTCGCCTTCCGCCTGCCGGAACGCTATAGAATCTGCTCCTCGGTATGACCCTTTCTCGGTATCTTCGATCCTCCTGGTCGGTCTAGAAGACCACGTCACATAGGTGGGTGAGCCAAGGAAGCTTCTGCTATACTTCGCCATTCCGTTGAGGAGAGTGTTTTTGGTTGAGGGGCGATGTCTCGTTCTGGGTGGCTCAGGCTTCCTCGGGTCGCATCTCGTCGAATTACTTCTCGAGGAGGGCATTCGTTTGCGGGTGTATTGCCGCTCGGCAAATTCGTATAACCGGCTGGCCTCCCTCGAAGACAAGATCGAACTGGTCGGAGGCGATATCCGTGCTTCAAAGGCTTTGGCCAAGGCCGTGGAAGGATGTGACTACGTATTTCATTTGATTGGCACAACGGTACCAGCGACTTCCAACCTCGACCCAGTGTTCGATATCGAGACAAATCTGTCGCCCGCGATGCGGCTCCTAGAAGTGTGCGTGGAAGCGAAGGTGAAGCAGATCATTTTCCCTTCCTCCGGAGGTACGGTGTATGGCAACGCCGGGAGTGAGCCGATCCCAGAATCGCATCCGGCAGAGCCTCGCTCTTCATATGGCATCACCAAACTCACGATCGAGAAGTATCTTGAGCTGTTTTATCGGCTGCACGGGTTGGACTATGCCATTCTTCGGATAGCCAATGCTTACGGCCCCGGCCTCCCGACCAGAGGGGAACAAAACGCAGTGGGAGCATTCTTGGCGCGGCTACGACGAGGCGAACCCATCGTAGTCTGGGGAGACGGTTCAGTAACCCGCGATTACGTTTACGCTAAAGATGTAGCACGGGCATTCCGAGCGGTGTTAGGCCAACGGTCGCCCTACAAGGTTTTCAATGTGGGAACGGGAATTGGCACGACTCTGCGAGAATTGATTGCGTGTATGGAGCAGGTTGTCGGTCGCCGTGCCCAGATTATCCAGCAACCCAGCCGCCAGATTGATGTGCCGGTTAACATTCTCGATCCCACTCTAGCTCGCGAACATGTCGGATGGACACCTGCTACATCGTTGGAAGCGGGTCTGATTAGCACATGGAGCTGGATGGAGGCGGGGGAGGCACGATTCCCGACAGTCTCTTGGGCCCGTAGTTGACCTTTTATGCTGCTCCCGTCCGTGAACATACTATCTTACACTGTTGAGCGAATTGCGTTTTTTCAACCAGTCCGAGCATTGACAAACAGAGACTCTGGACGGATTTGCCCGCACGAAATTACAAGGGCGCTTAAATGGGACCCGGATACAACTCTAAAGTAGGCTTGCGCGAAACCTATCCACTGGATTAAAGAACAATACTTGAGACGCAAGCAGGGACAGATCATCACGTGATTATAGCTCGCTACCAGCTGTATCTACCTGTGATTCACAACAGCAAGAAGGGCAAGCGACAGGCACACGCAGTTTCCATCTCGCAATTGCGAACCTCTGCCGTCCTGAGTAAAGTACCCGTAGCGTTGGGCGGTTGAAATCGCCCGGAGAGTCCTTCTGAGCCGAGACAATCAAACTCAACCTGACTGGGAGACACTCGGCACGGTGTTGAACCAGCTCAAACGAGCCTCGGTGCTTCTGGTCGGCGACTTGATGTTGGATGAATACGTCTACGGAACGATCGATCGCATTTCGCCCGAGGCGCCGGTACAAATTTTGAATTGGACTTCGGGAAACGCCATTTTAGGGGGCGCCGCTAACGTAGCTAACAATCTCGCCCAGTTGGGCTGTGAGGTGTTTCTTGCCGGTGTGGTGGGTCAAGATCACGCTGGCGAGGAGCTTTTGCGGCTTGCCAAGACGTCTGGAATAAACACGGAAGGCGTCGTTATAGACAGGCATCGCGCCACTACTGTAAAGACTCGCCTGATCAGCCACGGAAAGCAAATGTTGCGCGTTGATAAGGAGATCCATTCGGAATTGGCCGAGGAACCCTTGGCTGAATTGCTCGATTTCGCCGGGAAGCGCTTGCCATCGGTTGGCGGCGTGGTGCTCTCCGATTACGCAAAAGGAGTTTTGGGTCCGGACGCGACTCGATCGCTGATTCGCATGGCCCGTGCTGCCGGTCGGCCGGTTTTCGTCGATCCCAAAGGCGACGATTTCGCCAAATACGCGGGAGCTTTCTTGCTTACGCCCAACAAGGCTGAATTGCAACGAGCCACGCATTTGCCCGTTCGCACGGAGGAGGGGATCCGCCTGGCTGTCGACCGTCTCTTCTCCCAAACCGAATGCGAAGCAATTCTTGTGACGCGGAGCGAAGAGGGAATGTCTCTGTACAAAAAAGGCGCGGGCGAGGCGCACATTCAAACGGAAGTGCACGATGTTTTCGATATTACGGGAGCGGGTGACACGGTCATCAGCGTGATCGCGCGTGTTTTCCTCGGCGGCTATGAACTCGAAACGGCCGCGCGCCTCGCGAACGCCGCTGGGGGAATCAAGGTTGGGAAATTCGGAACCGCGACGGTATCCATCGATGAGCTATCCTCGTGGATTCGCGAAAGAGCCATCCGCGGGAGCGCCAAGCTCGTCGATTTGTCGCAGGCCAAACAGCGGGTCAGCCTGGCGCATTCCCAAGGTCTCAAAGTCGTATTCACAAATGGGTGTTTCGATCTGCTGCATGCCGGGCACGTACAGCTTTTGCAGAAAGCCAAGGCTCTCGGGCACGTGCTGATCGTGGCCATCAACGACGATGACTCGACTCGGCAGATAAAAGGAAATGGCCGGCCTTTAATCTCGGCCAAGGATCGGGCGGGGATTATTGCCGCATTAGAATCCGTCGATTATGTGATCGTCTTCTCCGATATTACGCCTCTCCGCCTGATTGAAGAATTGAGGCCCGATGTTTTGGTCAAGGGCGGGAATTACGCGCCTGGAGAGGTCGTAGGTCGGAGGGAGGTGGAGAGATACGGCGGACGCGTCGTTCTGATTCCCACCATCGACACGCCATCGAGTTCCCAGATTATTAAGGAAATTGTGGCCAACCATCGGCTTGCGAAGGAATCTTCCGGCTCTACCTAGATTGAATCCGATCCGGACACAGCTAACTCGCGTTCCACCAGATGACAAAACTTCCGTTTCGATAAGCGATTGCGGCCTGCTCGGCTAAACGCCAACCTTCCCCAGCAATTCGGGGGAAAAATCTCGTGTTACGGAGCAACTTTCCTCAATTTGCTCCCTAAGAAATTCCAGCGCCGTCTCTCGCGATAGGCCCATCTCGTCCCTCGAACCCGCGGCTCTCCCTGTTTTGCCCTACTGGAGGCATTCCAAGATACCACCAATTGTAGGTGCGTTTGGGTTTGGTTCAGAGAGGATGGCCGTCAGCGCCGCCAATGTTGAGTGGCATTCCGCTGAGGACACGCGCCTCTGTGATCCATGTCACTGTGGCCAAAACCCGCTTCTCGTAGGCTGTGATTGAGTTCGTGAGATTGCTGGCAGAACTTAGAGGAGAGAACGATGAGCGCCATATCGCATTCGCTGATGTACCTGTTGGCTTCCTGGGGAGCGGTCACTGCGGTTCTCGTGGCCCTGGTGATCTACGGCAATACATTGTCTATCCGGGAAGAGGACCAACTTTATCTCAATGCGGCCGAGCAGGAAATGATGGCCTCTGAACAGCAAGTGTTAATTGGGAAGATGCGGCATCTTGCGCGGGTCATTATCTATCTAGCCGTCGTCTCGGCGGCATTGCTGCTTGCCAGCGCGGGCATTTGGGTCTGGATTGGGCTGAATAGTTGAGGCTGACTTGGTCGCGGAGCGGTCGCATTGGCCGCTCCGGGCCGATCGGAGGATCTTATGAAGCTCGCATCGCCTCTGCGGACCGAATTCAAGAATGTGCTCGTGGCCAGCGACCTCTCGCCTGATTCGAAGGCTGCCGTGGCTTGGGCGCAACGAATCGCGCGGCGATATGGATCTAAGCTGGTCATAACGCATGTTATCTCACCGGCGGAAACCGCCTTGGTGCCTCCGGAATATTGGGGCTCGAGCATGCAGATGATCGACGAGGCGGCCAAAGCACGACTCGACCAAGTGAACGCCGGCTTCAAAGGTGTGAAACATGAAGTGATGCTGGAGCACGGCAGACTTCCCGAGGTCATCCCAGCCGAAATCGAAGAGCTCCATATCGACCTGCTCGTCGTCGGCACGCACAGCCGAGAAGGCGCCGGCCGTTTCGCCATGGGTTCGGCCGCCGAGGAGCTCCTCCGGCGGGTCCATTGTCCAGTCCTGATAGTCGGTCCAAACGTAACTGCTCCCACCTCCGAGAAAGTGGAGTTCAAGGAAATTCTCCTGGCCACAAATTTGGGCTCGGAATCGCTTGCGGCGGCGACGTATGCGATCTCTTTGGCCGAAGAGTTTCAGGCCAGACTCACGCTCTTGAACGTCATGGATGAAGAGGATTTCGACCCACCCGTGGATCCTCAAACGGCGTTGAAAGGCCGCACCGAACGGCTTCGCAAGATCGCTTCCGCGCATGGCGATCTGGCACGTAAGCCTGACTGCATTGTGGAGTTCGGCAACGGCGCGGAGCAGATCCTGCGCGTTGCGCAAGAGCGAAGCGCCGACTTGATCGTGCTGGGCGCCAAGCCGGCTACGGGACGCGTATTGGCCGCAACGCACGTATCGGCCGCTACCGTCCATAGCGTTATAGCTCGCGCGACATGCCCTGTAATGACGGTCTGCAGTTAACGTCAAATTCGCTATCGTTTACTCATGTCTGACAAGGGGACCCCGCTGGCGGCGCCAGTCTGCTCTGTGGGACTCGCGTATCTCGATTTCTAAGAATCCGATGGCGAACCCGGTGACCGGTCGAGCATTTCGATTGTGTGCAGGTGAATGATTTCGCCTGTGTCTGGATTCGTTTCCGCCGTGATTTGATACGTCTCTAACCTGGCAATGTAGCCTTTCGTCTCCAGTTCCAGCACGCGCTGGTGGAATGCCTCGGCGCCCCATTCTCGAACGAAAAGTGGCTCACTCATAATTCTTCCTTTAAATAGGTTCGCACGCAGCAGGAACGATCGATGTGATGCCCATCATCTGCGCGTGTGATCGCTGTCACATTGCGCAATCCGGCGCCGGGGCGTTTTCTTCGCCTGCCACGCACCGGCAAGCGTTCCTGGACGCTGAAGCAGGCGCACACTGGAAAGTGATGCCAATCACAGATTCCGCAATGGCCCGCGCATAAATTGGGAAGTGGAGGAAAAGTATGGCGACCCAAACAACTATCGATCCCGTTCGCATGGCCATGTCCCGGCGCATGGGCGCGGACGCCGTCATCGATTTTCACAAAGAGGACGTGATGACAGCGGTCCAAAGGCTGACGCGTGGGCGTGGCGTAGACGTTGCCATCGAAGCGCTCGGCAGCTCCCAGACTTTTGAAAGTGCGCTGAGGGTCATTCGTCCCGGCGGAACGCTCTCTAGCCTGGCTGTTTATTCCGGTAAGTTGTCCATTCCGCTGGAGCCTTTCGCCGCGGGCCTTGGCGATCAGAAGATCGTGACCACCCTTTGCCCCGGCGGCAAGGAACGGATGCGCCGGCTGATGGAGCTTGTGCGACACGACAGAGTGGATCTGCGCCCTTTATGGCGCGCGGAGGAGGCGGCATGCAACGCAATCACAAAGGCAATGTCCTGATCGTCGATAATGACGATCGGATCCTCTGGGCATTCCGGGAGCATCTCGAGAATGCAGGCTTCGACACCGAAGCCACCTGGAGCGGCCATGAGGCATTGGCCTTGCTTGGGTCGGGCAAGTTCGACATCTTACTCGTGGACGATTACTTGCCAGACATTCACTCTCACGATTTTCTGAAGAGGGTCGGCCGCTTATCGAACCAACCTTCGATCGTGGTAATGCACAGCGCGGAACCAAAACCCGCTGATGTGCAGTCTTACGCATCGTTGGACGTAGCGGAATTGGTCGATAAGCGGGACCCAGCGAAGGTTTGCCGGGCAGTTTCGTCCTGCCTTGCCGAACACAAACTGCCCGGCAAGAGCGTCAACTGAGAACGGGGCCTCGGCTTGGCCGCCGAAGCCCATAGAAGGAGATAGCGATGAGTAGCTCGGGGATCGAGATGGCGAACGGTGCCAAAACGCTCTGGAGCGAATTTTGGAAATTAGGGGAAGCTCGAGCCAATGTGCCGGGTATCCATGCTCGCGCGACGCTCGCTCAGCCAGCGGTTGCGAAGAGCAGGCAATTCGTGGTTGAGACGGGCAGTGGCCACCATTTCCTGGTCGACGACACGGCCGGGGGTACGGGGCCAAAGCCCATTGAATTGGTGGCGGCCGCGCTGGCGGGGTGCACGGCCTTTGATGTGATCACAGTCCTTCGCAGCAAGAAGCGTCAGCTCATAACCGCCTACGAGGTCCGCGTGGAGGCGGAACAAGCCGAGCGGCCGCCCCAGGCTTTCGTGGCCGTGCGCATTCATCACATTGTTACAGGGCGCGGCGTCGATCCGGCGGCCGTCACCGAAGCGATACGAATCTCCGAGGAGAAATACTGCGCGGTCGAGGCGATGCTTAAGCACAGCGCCGTGGTGAGGACGACATTCGAGGTAATCGACGACGACGGCGCTCCACGGGCTGACTCCTGATTTAATCTAGCAAGGACATACAACGGCGGCATGAGAAGAAGCCTTATCTTGTGCTAAGGCTTTAATCTTGCGTTGTTGAAACAGCAGGACTATAGCTCGTAGTGCCGTTCCGTTATGTAAGTTCTGCATTCATCGATACCGCGGCCGGAAAGTCCGCGTCTGGATCTCTTTGGCGCGGCTGCACGCCGCCTTCTTCGTGCCGGCTCCGATTTTCCCGTCCTGGCTTTAGGCTCCTCATGGCGTTTTCTCATCTCGATGCTCCTTTCGTGGAGGAGAGGCAGGGGAGAAGATATCTTTTCCTCTTCACCCCTGCCATCTCGAAGCTGTCACAAGGTCGCGACAGTTTCCTCCTCTGGGCTGATCATAAGTTCGTTCTTTACCTGTGAGACTCCCGGAGCGGCCCACGCCGCGATTTCCGCGTGTTCTCGCTCTGCCCACGAGCTCACCGTCCCTCGCAGGACGATCTTCCCGTCTTTGGCTTCGACCGAGATCGTTTCCGCATCGAGCTCGGCGTAGCGCTCAAATGCTTTCTCGATCCTATGCTTTATGTCTTTGGGTGATGTCTGTGGTGGTGTGACGCTGATCAGGTTTGTCACCCCCTTGACGCCGGTGATTCCCCGCGCGGCGTACTCGGCCGCCACTCTCTCGTAATGAAACTGCACGGTGCCCTCGAGCGTGATCCATCCATGGGCCACAACAACCTTCAGTCGCCCTCTTGGCACCGAAGCGTTCCAGTCCAGGGCATTCACAACTGCGCGTGCGATCTCTGTATCGCCGACTTCGCTATCGCCGGGAAGCTTCACTACGATTTCATCGGTGATCGCTTTTACTCCAGAGACTCGCTGTGCAGCCTTTTCGGCGGCCCATTTTTGCGGAAGGTTCTTTACGGTGCCGCTAAGCGTTACGATGCCGGATTCGGCGGCTACGCCGATCTCTGCTGCATCCACGCTTGGTTCCCATACGAGCTCTTCCATAACCGAGCGTTGCAATTCGCTGTCTGTCTTCATATTTCCCCCTCTCTTCCGGGTCGAGGCCGAATGCAAAGCATCGTCTGCAAAGCATCGCCTCCTCGCCCTTCAGCCCGCTTTCACTTCGATTCGAGTCGTCTTTGCCGGCTTTCCCTTTGGCAATTGCATTTCGAGCACGCCGTTCTTCAGCTTCGCCTGCGCCTTCGACGCGTCCACTGCAGCCGGCAGCTCCACGATGCGCAGGATTTCGTTGGTGCAGTGTTCCTGATAAGTGGTCTTGCCCTTTTTCTGCTCCGCTTTCGTTTCCCGCTTGCCGCTAACGGTAAGCCGGGTGGGCTCCAGCTTGATCTCCAGGTCGTTGGCTTCGAATCCCGGCACTTCTGCCGTTACGCTGACCGCTTCATCGGACTCCGTCACGTTCATGTGCACTGGGTGCAGCAGTTCGGATTCCGCCTTACGCCAGTGTTCCAGATCGTGGCCCAAGCCGTAGCCATCACCGGCGAAAATCTCAAAAGCCCGCCGCGCGATCGAGTCATAGATGCGGTCGAACTGCGCGAATACATCTTCCGTCGCAAGTGCCTTCGTTGCTGTAGGTGCCAGAGCTTTCGTTGCTGTACTTTCCATCGCAGGCTGTGTTGCCGTAGTTCTCGATGCCATCTTCATCTCCTCCTTAGTTTCGGGTCCAAACCCCCAAGTCTCAGACTAGTCGGATCTCGCGATCCTCGCTGTGACGCCAATCACATGACATACGGCCTGAATTGGGACCGAATCAAAGGCGAAAGCGCTCCATCAACGCGGCGATTAGCTGCCAAAACCATCCCTACACCTCCACCGCCTCTGGCGATAAATGGGCTCGAGGCACCAAGCGGATCACGACCTCCGGGCGGTCCTCGCGAGATCGCGATGCTTCTTCAAGCGAGTACTCTTCACGGCACCTGCCGCAAAGCCAAAAATGCCGGACGGAATGAGCGTTTGCCGATTCATTTGCTGCAAGGCTCTGGCGAAATCGAAAGAACCGACCTTCTTCGTAATTGAATGCCTTGCCGCAGTTTTGGTTAGCGCATGTCGAAATCATCTGGCGTTCCTCTGATTTAGGAATAAAGTGCTGGCCTCGGTTTCGACCCTCGCGCTCTGTTCGTCATCGGTGCCGTGCGCGTTCTCCAGATTCTCGATTTCACGCGTCAACCAGGTTCTAAGGGTCGATTCCAGCTCGTTCTGCGTTCCGGAACGGTATAGGGATTCGATCGTGTCGCCTCGCTCGTTCAGCCGGATATAGCGGCAAGGAATTTTTGCCCCGCGTTTTTCTGGTGGCACAAGCTGCATCAGAATGCATTCAGAGCAGGGTTCTTGGCGCTCGCTGTGGCCGAAGTTCGGACACGTGGGCGAGTCCTCGAAAACAAACTGCGGCCGCCAAGAGGGTTTTCGGTAACCGCCGCTATTCAGAAATTCGAGCTCGCTCTTGAGCACCTCGCTTAGATTTCGCTTATCTGACATATGTGCCCCCACGGCTTAATGTCGCCTATAGTTTGCGATTTTCGGCTGATCTCATCTGTGACATGAGTCACAGGTGACTGTTCTGGTTGTCATAGGTGCTAGTACCGCGGCGCTAGTGCGGTATGCGCGTCTGGCTGGACGGAGTGATTTGCCTTATTCTGAGTGGGGTTATCAGAGCTTAGCTTGACGTACAGGATTCACTGTAGCTTCAAAGCCACTTCAAGCGGCTAGGATCTATCCAATGGCCGAGTCATCGCTCAAGAATACCCGCCTAGCCGAAAACGAAGCCGTTTACGAACGGCTATTCGAAGGCACGCCCAACGCGGTTTTGGTAGTCGATGCCGCTGGCCGGATCACCCGCGCTAATCCCCAGGCCCAGCGCTTTTTCGGCTACACCATCTCCGAACTGCTGGGCCATCCTGTCGAAATCCTGGTTCCGGAGCGTTTTCGGCAGGCGCATCCCCCCTTGCGAGACCAGTTCAATGCTCAGCCGCGTATGCGTCCCATGGGTGCGGGGCTGGAGCTTTTTGCCCGCCGCAAGGACGGAACAGAGTTCCCAGTGGATATCATGCTCAGCCCGATCGATACGTCAGAGGGCCCTGTCGTGCTGACCGTTATTCGGGACATTACCGCCCAAAAACAGATCGAAACGGCGTTGCGCGAGAGTGAGCAGCGCTTTCGCTTGCTTGTGGAGAACGTAAACGATCACGCGATTTTCATGCTCGATCGTGAAGGTAAAGTTTCCACTTGGAACGCGGGAGCGGAGCGGATCAAGGGCTACCGTGCCGATGAGATCATTGGACAGCATTTTTCACGCTTTTACACGCCAGAGGACCTCCTGAGCGGCAAACCCGATATGGAATTAAAGTCGGCAGCCTTGCAAGGGAGATTCGAAGACGAAGGCTGGAGGGTCCGGAAGGATGGTTCGCGCTTCTGGGCTAACGTGATCATCACCGCCATTCGAGATCACAACGGAACTTTGCTCGGATTCTCGAAGATCACTCGCGACTTTACCGAGCGCAGGAAAGCGCAGGAATTGGTTCGTCTGAGCGAGGAGCGTTTTCGTTCCCTGTTTGAGTTTTCGCCTGACGCCATTATTGTGAGCGATCAGGACGGGAAAATTGCGGAAACCAATGCCCAGGTCGAGAAATTCTTCGGCTATGGCCGCGGCGAACTGCTCGGCCAATCTGTGGAAACTCTGGTCCCCGAAAGATTCCGCCGGGGGCATCCGGCCCACCGCAAAGAGTACAGCGACGAACCCCGGACCCGCCCCATGGGTATCGGGCTGGAGCTTTACGCAAGACGCAAGGATGGCACGGAGTTTCCCGTGGACATCATGCTCAGCCCGGTTAAGACCGAGGGCGGCAAATTAGTGCTCAGCGTGATCCGCGATCTTTCGGAGAAGAAAAAAGCCGAAGAAGACCTGGCCCGCAAAGAGCGCGAAACGCGCTATCTCGAAGAGGAATTGAACACCGAGCACAGGTTCGAGGACATTATCGGCGAGAGCGTTGGGCTGAAGAGAGTTCTGAAGCAGGTGGAGACGGTCGCCAGCGCCGATGTAACCGTGCTCCTCCTGGGCGAAACCGGCACGGGAAAGGACTTGATCGCCCGTGCCATTCACCAGCTCAGCCCTCGCCGTGAGCGAACGTTGGTGAAACTCAACTGCGCCGCTATCCCCACTGGCTTGCTCGAGAGCGAACTCTTCGGCCATGAAAGAGGCGCGTTCACCGGGGCCATCTCCCAGAAGGTCGGCCGGCTGGAATTGGCTCATCAGGGCACTCTGTTTCTCGACGAGGTGGGAGACCTGCCGCTGGAGGTTCAGCCCAAGCTGCTGCGCGCTCTTCAGGAAAAGGAGTTCGAGAGGCTCGGCGGCACACGCACGATTCCCGTGGACATACGCCTGGTGGCCGCCACGAACCGCAATCTGGAAAAAATGGTGGCGGACCGCGAGTTTCGCAACGATCTTTATTATCGTTTGCGCGTTTTTCCCATCTCCATTCCGCCTCTGCGCGAGCGCCGCGAAGACATACCTTTGCTGGTTCGTTATTTCGTTAGCAAGCATGCGATTCGCATGGATCGGAAGATCGAGTCCATTCCGCCGGACGTGATGAAGGCGTTGACCAAGTGGGATTGGCCCGGCAATATCCGCGAGCTCGAAAACTTCATCGAGCGGTGCGTCATCCTTTCCAAGGGACCTGCTTTACGCGCGCCGATTTCCGAGTTACAGATGCCCGAGGAAACAGCCTCGCCACAGCAAGGGGATGTGACCCTCGAAGCTACTGAGAGAGAGCATATTTTGCGCGTCTTACGCGACGCGAAAGGTATCGGAGGGCCAGACGGAGCGGCCGCCCGCCTGGGCTTGAAGCGCACCACCCTGAATTCGAAGCTGAAGAAACTCGGTATCAAACGCGAAGACTACATCTAGCAGCCCCTGGCCGGCCCGCGTAAGTTTCTAACCATCGCCGTTCCTTCAATTGCGCGACAAATAGCGATCGAAAAAATGCAAACATAGTTCGAGCGCAACGATCCAGATGACTGCCACCAATCCTAACGCTACGGATGGGAACGTCCGGAAAGCGGTCATTGTTCCGTTCGAGAATTCCGATTGCAGGGCGCCGAAGATTGCCACGAACAACAGCATCCAGCCGGCAGCTCTTCCGATCCATACGCCCGTGCGAAAGGTTCGGTGCGGTCCCCCGGTGGTGATGACTTTGCTTTTCACGGCGCACCTCCCAGTTAACGGTGTATCCACGGCCGCGGCTCCGATAACCTGTGCCATGCGCGGGCGTGTTGGAGCGCCTCTTTCCCGCGTAGTTCGAGGAACTCGGTCGCCAAGCGGGCGGCACGGTCGAGAATGAACAGCATAGCCACTACCGCCGCGGCACAGGCAAAAAGCAGGGAAAAGAGAACGAACGCGGCCAGCATCTCTCTCACATAATAAAACCTCGTCGCCACCAGCGCCGTTACGCCGATCAACGTCCACTTCGCCGCTTTCTCAGAAAACCGAGCGAACATGTCTAACCTGCCTTTATCGACCAACTACACTATCGCCCTTGTGCGCGCGTAAATCTGTGACGGCTATCACTGTAAGGCCGATTATTTCAGATTCCCGGCAGGCCGATAGGATTGGCGGTCTAGCGCTACTTCTCGGGCTTGCGAACAATCAAAACGGAGCAGTACGCGCCCCGTGCCACAGACTCAGCCACGCTTCCCAGCATAAATCGCTGAAGGCCCTTCCGCCCATGCGATCCCAATACGATGAGGTCGGCATGCCATTCATTGGCCAGGTCTAGGATCCCCGTGCGCGGTTCGGCTTCGAGCACCCGCGTGTTGACCTCGAAGCCTGCCGACCGAAGACTTGCGGCGCTGCGGTCTACGTTCTGTTGCGCTTGCTTGAACTGCTCCTTCAGTATCTCCGCCATCTCGGGCTGATATCCGGCTGCCATCTGCGGCGGCGTGGAATAAATCCGTGGCTCGACAATTTGGAGAACGAGCACTTGGGCGTTTTCCGTACGAATCTGTGCTGCCAGAGCCTGAACCGTAGCGTCCGAGTACTTCGACCCATCGATGGCCAGCAATATTTTCATCGTAGCCTCAACTCAGTTGCCTTTCCCCGTTTGCACGGGAGCCGCAATCCTGTTGCACGCAGGCAGGGCCTTAATTTCATTTAGAAGCCGGCCACTCTTGGAAGTGGAGAAGTTTCATGCCCTGTTCGGGCCAATTTTTGTCGCCGTGCTCGACGGATACCGCCAGCAATAGTCCGTTGGTCGTTGTCCACACCACGATCTCCGGAGATAACGCGGCTTTGATCGAGAACTTGAATGCGCGCTGCGGCACCCCCGCAATCTCGATGCTCTCCTCGCCAAGGTATTGCAGCTCTCCGTCCAGGATCATCGGCAGTACGGGCATGTCCGCGCTGGGCTGCTCGATGGAAACGAGCTGAATCTGTGTCGCGTGGCGCGGGTCGCGCTCCGCTTCCCGCGTCAGGCCGCCCAGCGAAAACGCCGAAATCGGCCAGAGCAAGCCAAAAGGCTTCTTCATGGGAATCCTGAGCTCTAGGGCGTCCTCCGCGTTTTTCGCGTTCGAGGAGCAATGAAGCTCGCTGCGCAGGAATTCGCACGTGAGCGGGCCGGAATCGCGCCTCCACTTCAGCTGCGAAAACTCCGTTACCCGCGTGATCGTCAAATCTCGCGTGAGTTCCGCCACAAAGCGGTCCGAACGCGGCGTCCCTTGCGGCGATTCGAACCGCCTTTCCCCCTCGACTTCGTACCGCCCGTCGCCGTCGCGCCAAAGCACCCACGTCTCGTGAAAATTGTAGACTTCCTCTCCGAACGGCCCAACGGCGCCGCCATTGGCTTGCTGGGAAACCACGTATTCGCCTTGGGCGACCTTTGTGCGCGGTTTTTGCTCGGTGGCCGCCGCCGGTTTCTGCCCGCTCTGGACTCCTTCGCCAGCGGCTTTCATGGGACAAGCCAGTGGCGAAATGGCCGACACAAACAATGTGAACAGCGCCCAGCGATTGCGATTCATGTGCCTCTTATAACCCGCTATTGCACTGCGGGTATAGTACTGATTCCTCCCGCGCCCTCCTGCAGGGATGCTAGGTAATCCGAAACATTCTTGATCCGTTGCCGCACCGCCCGTTCGTTGTTCTTGTCGATAATCTGAAAAATCGGTCCCCACGTCGGCATGTCCGGCGAACCATGCGTGGAGGGCCCCGGTCCAAACCGCAGGACGCCGGCAACGTAATCATAAGGAAACTTGCCCATGTTACGCTTGGCCAGGGTGGTCAAGTCCGGGGGCGGCGTCTTGAGTCTCGACGCCGTGGGCCCATTGCCCTTCGCGTCCGAACCGTGGCATGCAGCGCAGAATTGCTGATAGATTTGCTGGCCCGAAGGCACATAGGTAGGCGGAAATTGCGCCTGATTCTCGGTTCGATGGTCGTTCGCGACCACCGTGAGAATTACAAAGAACAAAGCGCCGCCAAGAAGTGCATAACGCATAGTTACCTCCTTTACTGCCCCTCGGAGCGGCCAACTCTTGCGAGGTGTTCTCTTAATACACATCGCCATGACCGCCGTTCCTGCGAGGAAAATCCCAATTCAGCCTGTTGTTCCCTGAAAAGCCCTGCCGCTGGCGCCACATCAGCCTTGAATCAATCGAGCCTAAGTATTGGGGTGCCATCGCAATTCAATTTGGCACTCCGTTCTTGAGCGGGCCGTGTTCAGAGTCATCCGCCATTGTGACCGCCGTCACAATCGACTAAAAAGGCTCAAGCTAAAGCGTGACGCTCCCGGCGTTAGTAGTGGTGAGCCGTAGCCAGGACGACGCTTTTCGGGGTGTGAACCAGATTCTTGTGGGCCAGATCGAGCGCCAGATCGAGCGCCAGATCGAGCGCCAGATCGAGCGGAAGATCGGTCGCGATTAGGCCGCTATCTTGTGGTCCTCGGGTGCAGGCAGCGGGCACAGATTCGCATGCCGCTCTTTCATGTGCAAATCAAGCAGCCGCTCGAATGAGAGGAAGCCCAGGCCGGTATGCCGTCCGCCATTCGTCGTTGCGATCACGCCGCCGCAAAGCTCGCATACGGCCCGCTCGGTCGATCGGATTTCGGGGAACTCGCTGACGCTTCCCGTGCCGTGTATATGCTTCGATTTCACCTGTTGCGCCCTCGGAACAATTGGATGAGGCAAGGCAAGCCAAAGCTTCGGAGCTCCAATCAGGTGCCTCCTATGCATTGGTGCTCCGGGGAGTTCGAGCCGAGTAAGGCCGCAACTGGTATAATTGGCAGAATCGACGGGGGCGACACGGTTTCGACGGAAGCTGTGGCGACTCGAAGGCATGCCGGGCGCCACCTGCCCGCAATCGGGTGGAAAAACAGAACTGCCAACACTGAGTTGGCTCTGGCTGCCTAGAAAAACCTAGCGTAGCCCGTCTCCCCGAGCTTCGTCCACGGGTTCGGATCGAGGCGTCACACAGTGGGCTGGCCGGCGGACCTCGGTCCGTGGTTTTCCGGCGAGATTAATCGGACTAGCCGGGCGCGTGTCTTGCGCGTTCCAAACGCGGCTGGCGAAACAAATCGAATGCGATAAGCATGTAGTCTTCGAGCCGTAGCGCTTTTCGGACGGGGGTTCGACTCCCCCCGCCTCCACCATTTCGCTTCACCAAAGCCTGCCTTCAGAGGCCACGGCCCGATCTCGCGCCGCTACTTGCGCTTCCAAATCCCGTAAAAGGCACTAGCGCCTACCTGGCTACGCGCCGCTATTGTCGCTGTTGACAATGCTTTACGCCGCTCACAATAATGCCTTTATGCGCCCATTTTGGCGACGGTCCGCATGACGCCAGGTAACGAGTCGGAAAAGGCCGTTTCTCGAACTCTGCGCGAGACACTGAATACACTCCAGCGCACCGCCGAGGAGCTAAATCAAGCTCTTAACGATTTGGTTGCCGCTTGCGGCAGCAGCCGCCCTTCGAATTCGCTGCCGCCCATTTTGCGCGCCCAGACTTCTGCCGCATCCCTGGCCGCCTCGCTCGAGGTCCTTTCTCGGTTTGTGTCCAACTCCCTCCAGTCTGGATATGGGGGCGGTATCGCCGAGCCGGAGCCACCCCCGGTGCCGCCCAGCAGACGTCCCGTAGCGGTTGTTCCCATGCCCTCCGCCCAGCCGGAAATTTCGGTCGAGCAACCCGCGCCGGTTGAGTTGCCGACCCCTGTCGCCTTGCCCGACATGGGCGAAGACCTCGCCCCGGTTCAGGAACCTGCCGTCAAAGATTTTGCTACCGGTCCCGTCGTCGCCCCGTTACACTCCCCTCCAGCGGAAGCGGTTGAGCAGCCTGGTGCATCTGATCTGGCGGAGGCGGGGTACTTCGCGGAGATTGCGGTTGAATCGGCGGGCAATCCGCCGCCGAACCCCATAGAAGAGCTTCCTTCCGCCGCAGCGTCTTTCGATGTCTCGGCTCTGCTTCCGGAGGAACAGGATCTGCACCGGCGAGCTAATCGCGTCGCCAAAGTTTCCATGCAGGATATCAAGATGCTTCGCCCCAACGAGGTGCGTTTGGGGCGCGAGCATAGAGACATTTGCTTACGTTTGCGAGATGATATCGAAAAGGCTCACAAGGAATATGGGCGGCGTTTTCAGTCGATTCTTGGCCATCCTGTCGATTACTTCTATGACTGGATGGTGCAAATCTTGGGCGATGGCGATCCGCAGGCCCTTGGCGAATATCCGTATCCCTCTCCCGCTTTGCGGCGTTAGCTTGCCAGCGGTCGCGTCAGGCTCGACGGAACCGTCGTGCCTTTCTGTCCCCCCGCCTCCAACGGCTGTCCCCTTGCGCCGCGTCAAGCGATTCTGGACGCTGCTCTTGCCGGGCATATTCTGCTGCTGTTTGTCGATTCCCAGCATGGCTGCGCCGCAGCAGGCCAGCTCTCCAAAGAAGCCTGTAGCCAAGAAGAAGATAATGCCGGCTAAGCCCCCCGTTGCCTCGCCGACCTCCGCGCAGGAACTCGATCGCCTCGCCCGCGATCTTCACGATCATCCCATGGGCGTCGCTTATGAACGCCTGGTGCAGTTTGCGGATCGCGAAAAGGGAACTGCCGTAGGCGCGCGGGCAGCGCTGGCCTTGGGTTATTACGATTACACCCGCACGCATTTCACCGAATCAAGAAGCTGGCTGGAGAAGGCCGCTGCGGATCCCTTGCTCGCCGATTATGCTTTGTATTGGGAAGCGCAGAACGACCGCGCCTCCGGAGCCGTGGATATCGCCCTCGCCGAATTGAAGCGCTACCGGGAACTCTATCCCGGTGTGGCCATGAGCGATTCCGCCGTCGAGGCCTTGGCCCAAGCGGCGATCTCCGCGGGGCAGCCTGCTGAGGCCGTGGCCGCCTTGGAAACGTATCCGAAAGTAACCGCCAAGCCTTCGCTTTTGCTGCTTCGCGCCCAGGCCAAGGAAAAAACAGCTCTCGCCAATGGGGAAAAGCCCCTCGCCGCGGCCACCGACTACCTGGACGTGATTTACCGCTTTCCACTGAACAATGAGGCCAAGATTGCCGTGGACCGCGTTCCCTACCTTCAGGCAATCCTGGGCGAAGAATTTCCCGGCACGCCCGTGGAAACGGAGATCAGCCGTGCGGAAGCGCTCTACGACGCCCGGCGCTGGAAGGATGTCCGCACAGCCTACCAGGATCTGCTGCCCAAGCTCTCCGGCACAGCGCACGATCGTGCCACGCTGCGCCTCGCGCAGGTTCAAGTGCAATTGGGCGGCAGTGCCAGTGCCCTCGAATCTTTGACTCTCTCCGATCCTGAACTGGATGCCGAACGCCTCTATTCACTTTCGCAGGTGCAGCGAACGGCAAAGGTCGAGGCGGATATGGTCGCCGCCGTCGAACGGGTCGTCTCCGGCCATCCACAAAGCCCCTGGGCCGAGGAGGCTCTGTTTTCCGCGGCCAATTTTTATTGGGTGAATGTCGATCGCGCCCGTGCGTCCGAATATTACCAGCGGATTTTGGCCGCTTTTCCCGCCGGAAAGTATGCAACCACTGCGCAGTGGCGCCTGGCCTGGACGGCTTACATGTTGCGGCAGCCCGACGCCGCCACCCAGTTCGAGCAGTTTCTGACCAAGTATCCAACGGCGCCCCAGGTAGCGAATGCGCTGTATTGGCTGGGCCGCTGCTATGAGCGCGCGGACAATACTCCGCATGCCCGCAGCTTCTATCTGGCCGACGTCGAGCGCTTCCCGCAAACCTATTTTGGCGAAAAGGCCGCCGAGCGTCTGCATGAAATCGGTTCCGAACCCACCAATCCAGCCGAGATCGTTTCCGTGATTCCTCCGGCGCCGCCCTTGCTTCCGCTGGACGGCCCATTGCCGGCTGCGGCCACCCAGCGCTGGACGCGCGCTCAGGCGCTGCAAAGCATCGCTTTTGATAGTTCTGCCGAGTTGGAACTGCGTGCGGCTTATGCCGATACACATGCTGGCGCCCTGCTCATCGCCATCGCCAAGGCCGCTGAGCAAGCGGGGCACTACGGCGCAGGAATCGTTACCACTCGTCAAATCGTCACCCAGTTCGAGGCGCGCCGCGTCGACGAAATCCCGGACGAGGCTTTGCATACCGCCTATCCGTTGCCGTACCGCGACCTGATCGAGCGGGAAGCCCTGCATTTTCATCTCGACCCCATGCTCGTCGCCGGCCTTATCCGGCAGGAGTCGGCCTTCGCGTCCGACGTCGTGTCTTACGCCAATGCGGTGGGCCTGATGCAACTCGAGCCCTACACGGCCGTCAAACTGGCGCACACCCTCAAGTACAGCTATGCTCGGGGACGCCTGTTCGATCCGGAGTACAATGTAAAGCTCGGAGCGTTGTACTTATCCCAACTGCTCTCCGCTTACGGCACGCCGGAGGCGGCGCTGGCGGCCTACAACGCCGGCGAGAGTCGCGTGGAGCAGTGGACTGCGGGTCAGAACTATGAGGAGCCGGCGGAATTTGTTGAATCGATCCCCTTTAACCAGACCCGCGACTACGTCCAGATCGTGGCCCGCAACGCCGAGCTTTACCGCCAGATCTATGGGCGCGGCTCCGCCACGCTGGCTAAAGCTTCCAGCACGGCGTCCGACTCCGTTTCACCCGCTTTGCCCGATGGTGTTCGTCCGTAAATCCCTTCGCCTTACCCAAAACCAATAATGACCCGTTCCGCTGAAGCCAAACCGACTGCCGATAAGATTGCCGCAACCGCGCGCCTGATGCTCTCTGAAAAGGCCGAATACTTTACCGAATCCGTGATTCGCGAGATGACGCGTCTTGCCCTGAAGCACCAAGCCGTCAACTTGGCGCAAGGCTTTCCCGATTTCCCCGCGCCCGCCGAAGTCAAAGAGGCTGCTCGCGCCGCTATAGCCGCGGACGATAATCAGTACGCCATCACCTGGGGAGCGAAACCCCTGCGCGACGCCATTGTCGAGAAGTTCGCCCGCACCCAAGGCGTGACCGTAGACCCGGAGCGCGAGATCACGGTCTGCTGCGGTTCTACCGAAGCCATGATCTCGTCCCTGATGGCCATCATTAATCCCGGCGACGAAGTCGTTATCTTTGAGCCCTTCTATGAAAATTACGGTCCCGACGCCATCCTCTCCGGCGCCAAGCCTCGCTTTGTGCGGCTGCATCCGCCTAATTGGGAGTTCGACCGCCAGGATCTCGCGAACGCCTTCGGCCCGAAAACCAAGGCCATCATCGTAAACACTCCCAACAATCCCACCGGCAAGGTTTTCACGCTCGAGGAACTCGAATTTATTCGCGACCTGTGCCTGCGCTGGAATACCTTCGCCGTCACCGACGAGATTTACGAGCACATCATTTACGATGGCGTCCGCCACATCTCCATGGCCTCGCTCGAGGGCATGCGCGACCGTTCCATCACCATCAACGGCATGTCCAAAACCTATGGCGTAACGGGATGGCGCGTCGGATGGGCCATTGCTCCGCCCGCTGCCACCGAATCCATTCGTAAGGTGCACGATTTTCTCACCGTCGGCGCGGCGGCGCCGTTGCAGGCTGCGGGAGCTTTCGCGCTCCATCTGCCCGATTCTTACTACCAGCGCCTCGCCGAAACCTATCGCGTCAAGCGCGATCGCATGCTCGGCATTCTCGAAAACGCGGGATTCCAGTGTTTTCGTCCTCGCGGCGCCTATTACGTCATGACCGATATTTCCCGCTTCGAATTTCCCGATGACGTCGCCTTCGCCCGCGATCTGGTCCAGCGAATTGGCATCGCCGTGGTTCCGGGATCGAGCTTTTACAATGATGCCGCCGACGGCGCCCGCCAGGTGCGCTTCACGTTTTGCAAAAAGGAAGAGACGCTGGCCGCCGCCGCTGAGCGTCTTTCACGCCTGCGCCCATCCTGACCGCCAGGGGATGTGTTAAAATCCGCCAGCTTCAAGGAGAAAAGCTTAAATGGCCATGGAGTTCAATCTGATTCCCCTCGACACCAAAGTCGAGGAGAACGGACAAGGCGAGAAAATCGACATCAGCGCGACTTCTACACGCACTTTCTTTTGCATCATGCTCATCACCGACCAGATTGAGCAGGAGTCCATCGACGTCTCCATTTGGGGCTCCGCCGACGGCGAAAATTGGGGCACGCACCCGATTCTCAAGCTGCCGCAAAGCTTTTACCGCGGCGAGACGCGCGCCGTGCTCGAGCTGGTTCTTCGCCCCGATGTGAAATTTATTCGCGCCCGTTGGGATCTCAACCGCTGGGGACGCGTCGCTCCGCTGCCGATGTTCAGGGTCGGTCTTCACCTGCAGGAAGTTCCGGCCATGCCGCAGCAGGTCAGCCCCGCGAGCGTTACCGCTCAACCCTGAATTCTCACCTCACGGGGCTGCGTCGTTCATCCCGCATTGAGCTCGAGACTCTGCAGATAGCTCGCTACCGTCACATTCCAACGCAGTTCGGACTTCACCGCCGCTTGAAGGGCTTGCGCTGCCGCTGGCTCTCCGTGCACTAGAAAAAGCTGCCGGGGCGGCGCTGGAATTCCGCCCAGCCAGCGCATCAGCTCGCTGCGTCCGCCGTGCGCCGAGAATTGCCGCAGGTTGACGACTTCGGCCCGCACGGGCACGTCCTCGCCGTGAATTCGGATTAGCTTTGCGCCATCCTCCAGCGCCCGCCCCCGCGTCCCCTCGGCCTGGAATCCCGCCAGCAGCACGCAGTTGCGCGCGTCCGGCAGGCGTTGACTCAGATGATGAAGCACGCGGCCGCCCGTGGCCATGCCGCTGGCCGAGATAATGATGGCCGGTGTATGCACTTGATTGATCTGTTTCGATTCCTCGGGGCTGCGCATCACGTGAACCGCCTGCATGGAGGCGGCGTTGGCGTGCATCTCCTCCATTCCAATTTTCAAATCCTCGCGATGCTCCCGGTAGATCGCCGTGACCCCGATGGCCATCGGGCTGTCCATATAAATGGGCAGCGGAGGGACGCGCTGCGCCCTTTCCAGCCGCCGTATGTCGTAGAGCAGCAGTTGCGTGCGGTCCACCGCGAACGCGGGCACCACGATCACTCCGCCCCGGCGCGCCACGCGATTGATCACCTCGGCCAGCGCTTCGTCGGGCGGCGGAACGGTTGGATGATCGCGGTCCCCGTAGGTCGATTCGCAAAGCACGAAATCCGCCTGCGGCGGCCTCTCCGGATCTTTCATCAGTGGCTGCCCATAGCGGCCAATGTCTCCCGAAAAAAGTATCGTGGTGTTCTTGCCGTCCTCCGTAATCACCAGTTCCAGGCTCGATGAACCCAGAATGTGCCCGGCGTCATGCGACCGGATCAGGAACTCGGGACAGATGCGGCATTCGCCCAGGCGCGGCAGCGGCGCGAATCGCTTCAGCGTTTCCGCCGCCTCATCCTGCGTGTACAGCGGCAGCGCGGGCTTATGCGAGCTATAGCCGTGCCGCGTGGCGTGCTCCGCGTCTTCTTCCATGATGTGTGCCGAATCCGGAAGAAGCAGCGCGCACAGTTCTTGCGTCGCGGCGTTGGCAAAAATCGGGCCCCGGAACCCGTCGCTCACCAGCCGCGGCAGGTAGCCGGTATGATCCAAATGCGCATGCGTAAGCGCGACGAAATCGATGCTCGCCGGGTTTTGCGGCAGGGGCGCCCAGTTCCGTTGCCTTAATTCCTTACCGCCTTGGAATAGCCCGCAATCGATCAGCAGCCGTTTCCCCGCAGCCTCGATTAGATATTTGGAGCCCGTAACCGTTCCCGCCGCACCCAGAAATGTGATCCTTGGCATAGGCGGGCTATTGTAATCGCGGGGCAACTCGCCGCAAGCGAAAGAATCCGAAAGAATCCCTGCTGTTTGACCTTATCCAAACTGGGTGCTATAAGGACTTCATCCCTCCGGTGGGGCCGTGGCGCAGTTGGAAGCGCGCCTCGATGGCATCGAGGAGGTCAGGGGTTCAAATCCCCTCGGCTCCACCAATTTTAATGGCCTTTTACGTTTATATTTTGCAGAGCGAAGCTACAGGCCGCTATTACGTTGGGCAGACTAAGGACTTGCAAGAGCGGGTCGCCTATCATCAGGCAAACTATTCCAAAGCGCTTCTGGCCCGTGAGACGTGCCTCCGATACCGGTTCGAGAGGAGAAGAGTGATGCGTGACAGATGGACAAGAACATCGATGACTGTAGCGTCGTTGGCTCTCTTCCTGATGACGTTTTCGGCAGCCCGTGCGCAATCAGGGCCTGTCTATAAGGTGGATCCATTCTGGCCAAAGCCTTTGCCGAACAAATGGAGCATGCAGCAAGTCGTGGACATGGGTGTCGATAAAGAAGATCATCTCTGGATTATCAATCGGCAGTCAGATGCGAGGCCTGACGAGCTAGGCGCTAGCCTGACGCCTCCGCGCCAAGAGTGCTGTGTACTCGGACCCGAAATAATTGAATTCGATCAGCAAGGAAACGTTTTGAGAGGTTGGGGCGGACCAAACTACACTCCCGGCTGGCCGGGCAGACTGCAAACCATGTTCGTTGATCGGGACGAAAACGTGTGGCTGTCTGGAACCAATCCAGGCGATGGGATCATCGAGTACGACAAGGATGGCAAGTTTGTAAGGGATTTTGGCCGCCGCGGGCCCAAAGTTCCGGCCAACCAGGTGAAGCAGAATAATCAGCAAACCGACTTGTTCCCTGGCGGAATCGGCTCATTCCACTTGCAAGAAGACGATCGAGAGATCTACATCTCCGATGGTTTTCTGAACAAACGAATCCTCGTCTACGACCTGGATACCGGTGCCTTCAAGCGCGGCTGGGGTGGGCACGGCATTCCCTTGAGCGAAATCGACAACGATCCTACACCGAATTACGACATCTCCGGGCCGCCTCCGGACCAAAAGCAGTTTGCGCCGGCGCTCCATTGTGTGCACCTGTCAAACGATGGTCTCGTGTACGTCTGCGAGCGAGGGAGTGACCGCGTCCAAGTATTTACAAAGCAAGGCGCCTTTGTGATGCAGTTCTTCGTTCATCCTTCCACTCAATCGCGCGGTGCAAACTGCGGCGGACCCTGGAGCACAACCTCACCCAGCTGTGGAACGGTTTATCACCTGGCGCTCTCAAAGGACCCGCAACAGAAGTTCATTTTCGTTGCAGACGGCACAAACGACATGGTGTGGATTTTTAATCGCAAGGACGGCAAGCCGGCCGGTTCGTTCGGCGGCAATGGCCGTTACGCAGGTCAACTTCATTGGATAGATTCGGTCGTCGTCGACTCCAAGAACAACGTTTATACCGGAGAAGTCGAGGACGGAAAGCGCGTCCAGAAGTTTGTGCCGGTACGTGGTGTCAACTGATAAATCCGTCCCAATTTGGCAAGCCTGACCGGGCCAAATGCCCTATTTGCAAATAAGCTCCCCAAGCGGGAAAATACAACATATGCAGGGAACATCCCTGCCCCATTGGTGTCTAACTTTGCAGGCGGAGAGAGGTGGCTGTGTCTGACTTGGCGCACGTCCTAACCTGGCCTCAGGACGAAGCCGGGATGATGGAGGAGTTACGCAGCGGCTCCGAGGCGGCCTTCGACTGGCTCGTCACCTATTACCACGCTCCGGTCTACGGCGTCATCTCTGGGATTCTGCGTGATCCGAACGATGCTGCCGACGTCACCCAAGAGGTCTTTTTGAAGGCATTTCGCGGAATTCGCGGCTTTCGTGAAGGCAGTTCGCTGAAGACCTGGCTCTACCGCATCGCCGTGCGCGAGAGCCTCAATTACCGGCGCTGGTTCTGGCGCCATTTGCGCTTTCAAACCTCCATTGACGACGAACAGGATGGCGCGCCGATCGAGCTGGAAGATTCCGGGTGTTCTCCCTTCGAGGAGCTCGCCGCTCGTGAAATTCAGCACGTGGTTCAGCACGCGCTCGGAGAAGTCGCCCCCGTCTTCCGAGCCGCCGTGATTCTCCGCGATTTGGAGGGGCTGTCGTACGAAGAAGTGGCCGAGGTCCTGGACGTCTCCGTGGGTACCGTGAAGTCCCGAATCTTGCGCGGCCGCCGCATGCTGCGCGAAATTCTCGAACCTGTCCTGGTTCCGCATAAATCGGCCCCCAATGCGGCATTTCTGTCTTTACGCCGGATGAAGTGTGGAGATTAAAAAATGACCTGCGCTCGAGTGCTACGCTTCCTGCCAGGATACCTTGACGGCGCTTTGCCGGACCATCTCGGTCCCGATGCGCACGCCATCATCGGGTCGCACTTGGACGCCTGTCCCACCTGCCGTCGCGAGCTGGAGCGCTACCGCGGAATACAGCGGGTCATGTCCTTGGCTCCTCGTCCGGCGCCGCCCAAGGATTTGGGCGTGAGTATCCGTTTGGCTGTCTCCGATGCCCGCGCCCTAGGTGGATTGCGGGGGCGCATACGCCGCGGCAAAGACCGCCTGGAACTTGTGCTCAAGAACATATTTGAACCGCTGGCATTGCCTGCGGCCGGTGGCGTCGTTTTTGCCTTATTGGTTTTCGCGGTGGTCTATCAGGTTCTCGGCCCAGGAATGCCCGTCTCCGCTGCCACACCAGATTCGCCCACGAATCTGCTCCAGCCCGCCCGCCTTGAGGTGCTGGCCGGCTTTGAGATGTCCCGGCTCGAAGAGGCCACTCGAACCGGCGGAGAGCATCCGCTTCTGGTCGAAGCCATGGTCAACGCCGATGGCCAGGCCGTAAGCTATCGCGTCATCTCCGGGCAAGTCGATGCGAACGTGCAGCACGAGTTGGATCAGGTTTTGCTCTTCTCCCGTTTCCGTCCTGAGATGAACTTTGGCCGGCCCACGTCCGGCGGCCACGTCGTTTTAAGTTTCAGCCAAATCCGCGTCCGCGGGTGAGGTCCCGCCGCCTCCTTCACATTGTCCGCTTGCCTTGACACGCCTTCCGCCTAGCTGTTAGCTTGGATTGTTCTTGGTAGAGGTGCGGAGGCCACCAGTAGCCGGGCCGGCAGCTCCGAGGCGCTTCGGAGGCTCGTGCGAAAGGGGCTGGGATGCAGCTAAACCCTGCTACCGCCTAAGGTTCCGCCGAAATCGCTCCCGGAGGCGTTCTCCGCGGCGATTGGGAGACGAGTCCAAGGCTCGTCGACTGTCATCCGGCCAGCGGCTTTGCCGCTGTGCGGATGGAGCGCTATCGGGAAGCAAAGACTGCGATTCGTCTCCTCGCCGGCTTTCCTTCTCCATCTCCAGCCGCACAAAGCGCATGCCGCCATTAAGGCCGGTCGTTGTCGGTCGCACCATCGGGTGAGAAAGCGCATGACGGACATCTTCCAGCTCACACGTGAACTCGTGGATATCGAGTCGGTCACCAATCACGAGGCCCCGGTCGGAGAGTTTCTCTTTGAGGCGCTTTCCCGGCTCGGCGGCCGCTTTTCGGGTCGCGTCGAGCGCTGCCCCGTCAAAGCGGATCGATTCAACGTCTTCGCCCACTGGGGAGAGCCGCTGGTTACCCTTTCCACTCACATGGATACCGTCCCCCCGTTCTTCGCCTCTCGCGAGGATGCCGATCTCATCTGGGGACGTGGCTCCGCCGACGCCAAAGGCATCATCGCTTCCATGATTGGGGCCGCCGAGGGGCTGCTCGAAAGCGGTGTGCGCAATTTCGGCCTGCTCTTCGTCGTGGGCGAAGAGCGCAATAGCGCCGGAGCCTATGCCGCGGCTGGGGATCCCCGTGGATCGAAATTCCTCATCAATGGCGAACCCACCGAAAATAAGTTGGCTTTGGCAAGCAAGGGCGTCCTGCGTTACGAAATTGAAGCCAGCGGTAAGCTCGCGCACTCCGCCTATCCCCACCTAGGCGTATCCGCGATCGATAAGCTTCTCGACGCTCTCCAGGAAGTACGAAGGCTAAGTCTGCCGACAGACGCGCTTCTGGGACCAACCACCGTCAACATCGGTGTTATTTCCGGTGGCCGGGCGCCCAACGTCGTTCCCGATGCGGCTAAGGCTGAAATTTCCATCCGGCTCGTTGGCGGTCCTGAGCCGGTACGCAGGGCTATGATTCAGGCTGTCGGTGACCGCGCCCAGGTCCGGGAGATTCTCTGCATTCCCGCGATCAATTTTGATTCCCTCGATGGCTTCGAGACCTCTATCGTCGCCTACACCACCGACGTCCCGGCATTCGGCTTGAGTTGGGGCAAACCTTTTTTGCTGGGCCCCGGGAATATTCACGTTGCACATACGAATGAGGAGCGTGTTTCCAAGAAGGAGCTGCTTGCGGCCAAGGAAATCTATCAGCAGATGGTGAGAACGCTTCTCGCGCGTGCATGAAGATGCCCTGTTTGAAGATGATCGAGGCGCGCGGCGCAAAGGTAATGGCAAGATGATCGTAATGAAATTTGGCGGCTCGTCTCTCGAATCTGCCGCGGCTATCGAGCGCGTGGCGGGCATCGTCACGCGTGCCGTTCCCCGTAGGCCTCTTGTCGTGGTGTCCGCGATGGGCAAGACCACCGAGCAGCTTCTGGCCATGGGCGAGGAGGCTGCGGCCGGCGAGAAAACCCACGCGCTCGAAAGGCTGCGCCGTCTCCGCGAAATGCACGAGCGGGAAATCGGCGTATTGCTTCCGCAGGCTGCCCGCGAAACTCTCCGCCTGATTCTCGACTCTCATTTTCACGAAATGGCCGATTTAGTCGAGCAATTGGCCGGCCGGGGTGAATTCTCACCCGCCTCCTCCGATGCGCTCGCGAGCTATGGCGAGCGCCTGTCGAGCCAATTGATTGCCTTGGTCTTTTCCAATCTGGGAATGGACGCGGAGTATGTGGATGCGCGCTGCGTCGTCCTTACCGATGGCCGCCATCAAGTTGCTGCGCCCTTATATCCGCAGACGTACGCCCGCATTCGGGATAAGATTTTGCCGCTAATCGAGGCCAAAAGAGTGCCGGTGCTGGGCGGATTCATCGGCGCTACCGAAAAGGGCGTAACGACCACGCTCGGCCGCGGCGGCTCCGATTTCAGCGCCGCCATTTTCGGCGCCGGCTTGGGAGCGGAGGAGATTCAGATTTGGACCGACGTTGATGGCGTAATGACCTGCGATCCGAAGCTCGTACCCGAAGCGCACCGCGTGAAGACCATCTCCTTCGCCGAGGCGGCCGAGCTGGCGTACTTCGGCGCCAAGGTTCTTCACCCTTCGACGCTGCTGCCGGCCGTCGAAAAAAACATTCCTGTCGTGGTCCTGAATTCGCGGCGACCCGAGGTTCCTGGCACGCGCATTGTCGCTGAAGCCGTGCCTTGCGCCAACGTGATCAAGGCCATCTCCTGCAAGAAGGGCATCTCGATCGTGAATATCCGCTCCACGCGCATGTTCATGGCCCATGGGTTCCTCCAGCGCATCTTCGAGAGCTTCAACCGGGCGGAAACGGCCGTGGACATGCTCGCCAGCTCCGAGGTCAGCGTCTCCTTGACCATCGATAACGCCGCGCGCCTGCCCGAGATTTGCCAGGCCCTGCGCGAATTCTCCGATGTTACTGTGGAAGAGAATCATGCCATCGTTTGCATTGTCGGCGATAATCTTCGCCACACGCCTGGGGTGGCTGCGCGAGCCTTCGGCGCTTTGAAAGGCGTAAACATTCGCATGATTTCTCAGGGGGCCTCGGTGCTTAATATCGGCTTCGTCGTTGCCGCTCCGGACGCCGAAAAGGCGGTAAGGTTGCTGCACCGGGAGTTCTTCAGCAGCGTCGATCCGGCAGTCTTCGATTAAAGACTATGAACCTGGCGATCATCGGTTACGGCAAAATGGGCCATCTCGTGGAGCAGTTCGCCCCCGAATACGGCTTTGATGTTCCGCTGCGGCTCGATATCGCCGAAAATGAAAATGGGCAGGGCATCACGCGCGAGCGCTTCCGCGGTATCGACGTCGCCGTAGACTTCTCCACTCCCGCCGCGGTTCTCACGGATATCGAACGTCTTTCCGCCGCGGGCGTCAACGCCGTGATTGGCACCACGGGCTGGACTGAACAGATGGATCGGGCCAAGGCGGCTGTGGAAAAGGGAAGGATTGGACTGGTATGGAGTCCCAACTTCTCCATCGGCGTTAATATCTTTTTACGACTAGTTGCGGAAGCGTCGCGGCAATTTGCGCCCTATAAAGAATATGGCGCCTGGGCCTGGGAGATTCACCACATTACAAAAAAGGACGCGCCCAGCGGCACGATGCTGAAAATGGTGGAAGAGATGAAAAGGGCCGATCCCAACCGGCACGTGGACGTAACTGCCAGCCGCGCCGGCGCTCATCCCGGAACGCACGAAATCGGCTTCGATTCGGGCGCCGATACCGTCACGCTGCGGCACACGGCGCGCAGCCGCGAGGGTTTCGCGCGAGGCGCGCTCAGCGCGGCCAAGTGGGTTGTCGGGAAAAGGGGTTGGTTTGAATTTAGCGAGGTTTTGTTCGACGGCCATTGAAGGAGGCGCCAGATGTTTTCCGGATGCGGCACAGCTTTAGTCACTCCATTTCGGCGCGATCTTTCGCTCGACGAGCCGGCCATGCGCAAGCTGGTGCGCCGCCAGATCGATGCGGGCATCGATTTCCTGGTGCCCTGCGGCACCACAGGCGAAAGCCCCACGCTTTCTGAGCGCGAGCATTTGCGCGTCGTGGAGATCACGCTGGAAGAGGCCTCAGGCAGGGTGCCCGTGCTTGCCGGAGCGGGCGGCTACAACACCGCGGAGTCCATCGCGCTGGCAAAAAAACTCGAATCGATGCGCGTGGACGGAATTCTTTCTGTAACTCCCTACTACAATAAGCCCACGCCGGAAGGGCTTTACCGTCATTTCCAGGCCATCGCCTCGGCCATGTCGCTGCCCCTGGTCGTCTATAACGTGCCGCGCCGGACCGGCACAAACGTCGATCCTGCCACGCTGAAAAGGCTCGCGGAGATTGACAACGTCGCCGGCGTCAAAGAAGCCTCCGGCGACCTCGGCCAAATCGCTTCCATTCTTGCTCACTTGCCGGAAACGTTCACGGTGCTTTCCGGTGACGATTCGCTGGCGCTGCCCACCATCGCCCTCGGAGGAAAAGGCCTGATCTCGGTGGTCTCCAACGAAATTCCCGCGGAGATGACGGAACTCATACGCTTGTGCCTGCAAAATGATTTCGAACGAGCGCGGCGTTTGCAGCGCCGATTTCTACCTTTGATGGAAGTCAACTTCATCGAGTCGAGCCCCATTCCGGTGAAGGCTGCCATGGCCGCGATGGGCCTGCTTGAACCGGTTTGGCGGCTTCCTCTTTGCGCGCCGCGGCCCGAGAGCGAAGAGAAAATTCGAGGCGTTCTGGAATGTCTGGGCCTGGTCGGAGAGCGGCATGTTGCCAGAGCAAATTGAATCCCTCTTCGATAAGCCCCCGGAACGTTATAGCGACGAGCACTCGCGCCTTTTCCAGAAATTAAAGGACGGTTTGAACGACGGCAGCATTCGCGCCGCCGAGCCGGACGCCGCTTCTCCCACGGGCTGGCGCGTAAATGGCTGGGTCAAAAAGGGAATTCTGCTGGGCTTCCGCATGGGCGCGGTCGTGTCCATGTCGCATGATGGCGCCGGCCAGGCATTCTTCGACAAAGCTACTTATCCGCTCAAAAGCTTCACGCTGGCGAACGCCGTGCGTATCGTTCCGGGAGGATCGAGCCTGCGCGACGGATGCTTTCTCGGCAAGGGCGTTACCTGCATGCCTCCGATGTTCGTCAATGTGGGCGCTTACGTTGGCGAGCAGACCATGATCGATTCGCACGCGCTGGTGGGGAGTTGCGCGCAGGTGGGCAAGAGTTGCCATATCTCCGCGGCCGCGCAGATCGGCGGAGTCCTCGAGCCGGTGGGAGCGATGCCCGTGATCATTGAAGATGAAGTGCTGGTCGGCGGAAATTGCGGAGTTTACGAAGGCACAATCGTAAGGCGGGGAGCCGTTCTAGGCACCGGAACGATCCTGAATCGATCCACGCCCGTTTACGACCTTGCCAGTGGAAATGTGCTGATGGCCAGCGACGATCAGCCGCTGATTATCCCGGAAAAGGCCGTGGTCGTGGCCGGTTCGCGGGCCATTACTCGGGGGCGCGGCAAGGAATGGGGCCTCTCTCTTTACACCCCGGTGATCGTGAAGTATCGCGATGCCAAGACGGACCTGCGCACGCAACTCGAAGAACTGCTTCGCTGATCCTTTATCTCACTTCATTTACGTTTTTTTTTCCGCTCCTTATTTCAACTTATTATTTCTTCATTTCTTCGCGACGCGCTTCGGTTTTTCGCCTCGAGTGGTGAAGCGAGTTCCCGCGGATTGTTTCGCGGACAGCTTTCTTGATGACGACGAGCTGGAAAGCCGCGCGCCGCGATTATCGGCCTTGAGCAAGAGCGCGCGGGCATTCGTTCCTCTGCGCCGAAATTCGCCCACCAGCGCCTCGCCGATTTCCGCCGCGCCGCGCCGCGCAATAGCCATGACCGCTGATCCCGCTCCGCTGAGGAAAACTCCCGCCAGATTTCGATGCCGAAATGCCAGACACTCCGCGATTCCGGGAACCAGCGCGCTGCGATAAGGCTGGTGCAGCCGGTCGGCAAATAATTCCGGCGAGAGTTCGCCGCCGGAGAAAAAGCTCGCCGCCAGCAATGCGGTGCGCTGCAAATTGCCCACCACGTCGCGGCGCGAGTATTGCTCCGGAAGAACGGCGCGGGCTTTCTCGGTGGGCAGCGGAATTTCCGGGATCACCGCCACGAAATTGAGATTTTCCGAAACGGAGGCTTTGGCGACCAGCACGCCGGGGGCGCTTCCCGCAGCGGCGGCGACAACGAATCCGCCGTGCAGCGCGGCGGCCACGTTATCGGGATGTCCTTCGATCTCGGAGGCGAGGACAAGAACCTGATCCGGCGGGAGCGGGCCTCCGCAGAGCGCGCTTCCCAGGAGAATGCCGGCGACGATTGCCGCGGAGCTGGAGCCCAAACCGACGCCCAGCGGAATATCGTTCTGCACGTCGAGCCGCACCGAAGGCAGCGGCGAATGCTTTGCGGCCGCAGCGCGCCGCATGGACTTGAGAATCAGATTGTTCTCGTCGTGGGGAACTTCATTTTCATTCGGGCCGTGATACGCGATTGAAAAACCGGATGGGATTGGTGTGGCTGAAGCGCGCAGATACAAATTCAGGGCAATCGCGGCGCAGTCGAAAGCGCACCCCACGTTTGCGCTGGAGGCGGGGACGACAACAGAAAATGCGCGCCCGGCTGAACTGGAACGCGGCGGCACGACTAGGACACGGCGGCGGAAACGGCCATTGCCTGTCCCATGAATTTTTCAAACGCGGCCAGGCGCGGCTCGATGGCTTCCTCGACGGGATAGCGTCCGGCGAGCGCATCGGTGGTCTTCAGGCCATTGCCGGTAACGCAGATGACGGTCTCCTCGTCGGCGCGAATGCGGCCTTGCGCGATCAGGGACTTCGCGCATCCCACAGTGACGCCGGCGGCCGTCTCTCCGAAGATTCCCTCGGTGGTGGCCAGAAGCTCCATGCTGGCCACGAGCTCCGCGTCGGAAACATCCTCGGACCACCCGCCGCTGGAGCGAATGATGCGGCTGGCATACATCCCGTCGGCAGGATTGCCGATCGCGAGCGAGCGCGCGATGGTAGCCGGCTTTTGCGGATCGATTTCGTCCGTGCCGACTTTGACGGCGCGTGAGATGGGCGAGCAGCCAGTGGCTTGCGCGCCGAAGAACCGGACCGGCTTCGATTCCACCAGTCCGAGCGCGATCAACTCCTGGAAGGCCTTGTGAACTTTGGTGATCAGCGAACCGCCGGCCATGGGGACCACAACATTGTCCGGCAAGCGCCAGCCAAGCTGCTCGGCGATCTCGTAGCCTACCGTCTTCGAGCCTTCCGCGTAGTAAGGACGCAGATTGATGTTCACGAAGCCCCAGTGGAAGCGCTCGCCGATCTGCGAGCAGAGCCGGTTCACCTGGTCATAGTTTCCGGCAATGCGCACCAGGCGCGCTCCAAAAATCTGGGTGCCGAGAATCTTTGCCGGCTCCAGATCGGCCGGGATGAAGATCCAGGCGTCAAAACCCTGGCGCGCGGCCTGGGCGGCGACGGCGTTGGCAAGATTCCCGGTGGAAGAGCAACTGACGGTTTGGAATCCGAAGGCCTTGGCTTGGGCCAGCGCCACGGCGACGACGCGGTCCTTGAAAGAGAGCGTGGGGAAATTGACAGCGTCGTTTTTGACGTAGAGGCGGCGCGAACCAATCCGCGCGCCAAGGCGCGAGGCGGCGACCAACGGCGTCATGCCCACGGGAATTTCGGGCTTGTATCCTTCGGGAATCGGCAGCAGTTCGGAGTAGCGCCAGATGTTGGCGGGGCGCTTGGCGATATTGTCGCGGGTGAAGGTGGAGCGCGCCGCGTCCATATCGTATTTCACTTCCAGAGGAGCGAGGCAATCCTCGCAGATCGAGCTGGGACGATTGCCCCACTCGCGATTACATTCCCGGCAGCGCAACGTATAGTGTTCACTCATAACGATCTCCCAGGCTGCGCTAGGCCCTGGCGCGCGCCAAAAAAAATGCCCCGTTCCGGGTATGGGGGAACGAGGCAAAATGCCGTTGCAAACGACCCTTCATGTCCCCCGCAAACCGGGCGGGAATTGGCACCTGCGACCAGAAAAAATCCTGGTCCGGTTGTCGTGGCGTCGTCGGGCCCGAACCCCTCAGCCACTCTGCATGAAGATCGCTCCGCGCGACTGCAGCGCGGATAAGCAATGGTATCTACGCGGTGGAGCATTCGTCAAGCCTTAAGTGGTGCTGGCCGCATTGGTGCTGGCCGCACTGGCTCATGGAAGATCGCTAGCAAACCCCTCTCCCCTCGACTCTTCTTTCGTGACTGCTCATTCCAAGCCGCCTTAAGTCCAATCTCATCGCCGGATCGCGAGGGCTGCCGCGCTAAAGGTCGCGGCGACACGTTTAAACCCAAGAGCAGTCGGAAGTCGTTTGGCATGCAAAGTGCGCCGCCCCACCCCCTCCCCCCTTTTTTTGCAAGGATATCATTCCAAATGAGTTGCTCGCCAATGTCATGCAAGGATGTGATTCTAAGGTGTTTAGCTGGAATTTCGCCGGAGACGCAATTGGGCGCGCCGGAACGGAGCGCGGCGCGAAGACAAGGCTCTGCGCAAAATTCGAGCATGTTCTATTTTAACATCTCAGTAAAGCTCGCTTGCTCGCGAAGCCCGCGACGCGGAGATTAGCAATAATTCCACGCGCAACTTCTTTATGGCTCTTTGGCGCGAATGCTCGCGCTCGAGAGGCGCATGGGGCACGCTGCTGTCAGGCCAATCTGGCGCACGCGCGATCCTGAGTCGCCCCCGATAGGTCGGCGTTTCGGAATGTGGCCCGGCCTGAAATCCCAGTGTCCGAGAACACCGTTTCTCAGGAGTTGGCCGCCAATCAGTCCAGTCTGGCATAATCGCAAATATTGGAAGCCATTTATGGAACGTGCGGGTAAGCATCGCTCCGACCTTTTCTGGTATGTCCTGATCGGCCTGCTGGTCCTCTTCGCAATTGGTGTTTTTGTGGTTTACGTCCCTGAGAGTAAGCGACCCGATAGGAAATGGGCAGAATTTGCTTTCTTTAGTTCGTTCTTATGCTGTCGAAGTTCGAACAATGGCCGTCTGCCGCATACCTGGTACTAATGCCACTGGGGGAATGGCAATTGTGATCGTTCTCAAGCTGGTATTGGGTGTTCTGCCCGATCCAAACGTTCAGCTTTGATCCACAAGATTCGCCCGAGGGTGCCAACTCCTGAAAAGTCTTGTTCTCGATTGTCGCCTAAACCCGATTCACAGTCTCCGAGAAGGCCGTTCTCAGGCACTGAGCGAAGCCCTTTCGCACCGCCCCTGCCCTCTGCTGTTCCCGGGCTAGTACGCGCGTAGCAATGGTCGAGCGCTTGGCTGAGGCCGTTGACCGTCTTCGCGGTGAGGCCAAAGTGAGTTGCTATTGCACGAATTTTGGGAACCGATGAAACGGAACTATGTCGCAGACCCGACTTTAGGCGATCTGGAGTATTTCCCGGCTACCAGTGGTCCACAAGTCCGTGTAGCCCTTCATCTTCTCGCGGAACGCAGAGTTCGTGGCGTAGTCTTGCAGGCGAGCTTCAAACCCGCCGACATTCTCTACCTCAAATTCCAGTATGACCCGATTGAACTCACCCGTCAGGTCCGTCAAAACGCGATGCTTTGGAATCTTGGCGACTGCGGCTGCCTCCTTCAATTGAGCCGCGAGTTTGCTTGCATTCCCCGGTTTGGCAATAAAGCAATTGCGGACGACTAGCATGAATCCTCCTTAGATAAATCTATTTTCTTCGGCAATCTCCTCCGAGTTGCGTGAAGGTCGCAAATGATACTACCTACATCTCATTTCCCGTCACGCTGAGACGTTGGCGATAGTTCTGCTGCCGGATAATGCATCCCTGGGCACGGAGCACCGCGAATATGGTACTGCATACACGACTTCCTGGTATTTTTGTAACGCCAGCCCGCCAAATCGGAGGACAGGAAATCGATGAAAGCAGTGAGATTCTCGCAGTGGATTTGTGCGCTAGCTCTACTCGCTTCATATGGGTGCCATTCCTCGCAGCCAAACGGCGCTGCGGGGGCCACCGGAACCAATCCCACTTCAGCGACAAGCGAGCAACAGGCCGCAGCACCTGCGCCAGAGGCGCCGGCGCCACCTCCGCCGATTGTCATTAAATCCGGCACGAACATCAGGGTGAGCATAGACCAAGACGTCAGCTCGAAGGACAACCAAGAGGGAGATGGCGTAGAGGCTTCGCTAGCAGCGCCCGTGGTGGTTGACGGGAGCACGGTAATCCCACAAGGAGCCAAAGTTTCGGGCCAAGTCACCGTGGCGAAGTCGGCGGGAAGATTCAAAGGTAATGCCGAGCTGGCGCTGACGCTTACTTCCATTGAAGTTGGCGGCAAAAAATATGGAATCCACACCAGCACGTACAGCGAAGCGAGCAAAGGACGCGGAAAACGCACCGCCGAGGGCGCAGCGATAGGCGCCGGGGCTGGGGCGATCATTGGCGCGCTAGCGGGACATGGCAAGGGCGCGGCCATAGGCGCGGGCGCGGGCGGGGGAGCGGGAGTGGCCGGCGCGGCACTGACGGGCGATCGCGACGTCACAGTCGCGGCCGAGACAAAACTGGATTTCAGCCTGACGCGGACCCTCGAGATTCAGCAAAAGTGATTGCGGTCCTCTAGCGCGCCAAGGCAGTATCGTCCGGCGCGTCTGGCGTGAGGCCGGACGTGTCAGCGGTGCAAAATCTGCAGCGGGGCAGCTATCCTACGAAATAAAAAGGGCTTACTCATTTCTGTTTTTCAAATTGTCCGTGTTCTCGGCTAAATTGTCCGTATTCTCAGCGGTTGGTGAAAGTACCGATGACCATTGACTCCTTAAGTGGGCTTTAGCGGCAGCCGATAGGGCCTGAGAAGTCACCTTCTCGGCAACTGGCATAGACCAAATTCCCAGATTCCGAGAACGCATCGTTTCTCGGGAACTGGAATTTGGGAACTCGATAGACCCACCGCTGGTGGCCTTCGCCAGCAATACAGCTATTCATTCGTTACACGAAAAACGTTGATCGATCCGCCCGGCGTTAGCTCGAAATGCGGGTACTTTTCTTGCATCGCTTTGAATGCCCCCTCTTTTTCCGCCGGATCGGTGACGAACAGAAGAACTTCCGGATACAAATTGTTTCCGATTTTCAGGCGCACATGGGGGTCGCGCGCCACGTCCCGGTTCCACATCCGGCCGCCGGGATAAGGAGCAACTCCCTTGGGGACGCGGGAATTTAGATATAGACGACCTTGGTAAGTGGCGCAGTCGATTCTCACCGAATGAGGAATCAGAAACCAGGTGTTCGTCTCAATTTCGATCGTGTCGTACTTGTCCGTGAAAGACCAATCTGTGACGGGCGTGGTCACAAGATTGCCTTTGAGCCATAGTCCAGCCCGGCGATCCTTGGCGGCTTTCGGATCATTGGGATCAAGGCCCGTGAAACGCAGGACCACGAGCGCCACAAACAGGACGATGAGTATGGCTCCAACGATCTTCAACAGTATCTTCAAGGCTTTCCTCCGCGACGCCAGTTGAAGCACCTCACACCCGAACCGCACTCTGAATGGTGCGCGCGGGCGGAGGCATAGCGACTCGCTATTCTGGTCGGCGGCGGAAGCCTACCATAACGGAAGCCGCGCGCAGCTGAAATCCCACATTCCGAAAATGCCCCCGGGGAGCGTCACGAAAATGCGTGACGCAGGTCACAGCCTGCCTCTTGGCTTGGGCGCAAGCTACAAACTCAACGGATCGCAAGTGCCGATCCGAAAAGGAGGAAATTATGGGCGTTGTGCCAAGTCCGCTTGCAATTCTGCTGATGTTGTGGGGCGCAGTTACGGCGGCACTCATCATATTGGTGATTTACGGAAACACGCTGGACAGCCACGAAGACGAAGAGATCTACATCAACAAGAAGGAAGAAGAGTTCATGGGCGGCGAGCAGAAAATCCTTGTCGCCAAAATGGAACGGCTGAAGAAGCTGATCTTCTCGATGGCGGTGGTCTCCGGAATTCTGCTGCTGACGAGTGCGACGATCTGGGCCTACATCGGGCTGACCCGCGGGTGACCGGAACGGACCGCACAGCAAGGCGAATCAGCCAACTGCTTCCATGAGAAGGCCGGTGCGAGTCAAGACGGTTTTGTTTTTTCTTAAAGTGGGTCTTTGGCTCTAAGCCGAGCCGCCTCTGTCGCCATCCTTCCATCCGCACTCTTTTTAAGCGATTTTCGCTCGGTGCAAGTTGGGCGTTCTCGTTTCAGAGGTGCTGCTACCTGTGAAGCGTCCTCTTCTCCCTTTACGAGGGAAGTTGGGCTAGGACTTGGCTCGCAGTCACCTAACTCGGCGGTCGAGCTCGGCTGTTTACTTACAAACTCTAAGCGACTGCGGACACTGCTCTCTGGCTGTTGCGCAGAGGTTCGTAGACCTCGCCACCCACCCACAGCCGATGTAGCAGTACCGCTAGCTTTCGCACCACCGCCACCACCGCTCGTTTCTTGGCGTTTTTCCCTCCTCGCTCGGCGAGCTTCAGTCCCCAGCGCCGCAGATCACTGTCTTCCCCAAAAGGTCCCAGGATGTAGTGCGCCCCTTGCACCAAAAGCGTCCGCAGATACCGGTCGCCTTCCTTGCTGATGTGCATCTGTGGTTCGCTCTGCCCAGAGTTCCTTCGTCCCGGTTGCAACCCCACGAAGCAACCCGCCTCGCGACTCTTCCGGAACCGATGCGGGTCGTCGAGGGTCAGGACATAGGTCAGCGCGATTAGATCGCCTACCCCCTTCACCTGTTTCAGCAGCTCCACTTGTGGATAGCTCTCCCGGGCCATCTTTTCGATCCGCCGATCGTATTCCTTAATCTGTGCGTTCAGCGATTCCACCTCTCGCAACAGCGGCTCCAGTGCTTCGCGCAGCTCCGGACTCAATCCCCTGGCCAGTTCCTGGCCTACTTGCTGCGTGCCACACTTGCCGAGCCGCTCGCCATAGGACTTCACCAGTCCTCGAGCTGAATTCACCAAGGCCGTGCGGGCCCTCACGAGCTCGGCGCGTGCTCGGATCTGCGTCAGATGAATCTGTGCCTGGGCGCTGCGATGTTGCACCGGGCTCAGCAGTTGAGGATCGACTCTGGCCAGCCGTGCTAGCGTTCGCGCATCGATACGATCGTCTTTGCGACGACTCTCCCCGATCAAGCGTACGTTCCGTGCATGGGCGACGATTACTTCGTGACCGAGCGCCGCCAACAGCCGGCTGACCCACGGCGAGTGTGCTCCGGTCTCCAGGGCCACCCGGCTCCGCGGCATCTTGCCGAATACCTGCTTCATAGTTTCCGGTGTGGTCGTCAGTCTGCGTTCCAAAACGATGTCTCCCACTTCGTTCAATACGCAGTACCAGCTCCAGCGATCTCCCAGATCCAAACCGATCGTCAGCTGGCGCGCCTTGAAAATCCTGCTTCCACTACTCGACAAAGTGTTAATCTTCCGCATAGCCGGTCTCCTTTTCTTTGTGCTTCGAGCACGTCCAACACTGGGAGCGTATCGCTTATCGCATCCCGTCGGAGACCGGCCTTCTCATCTCATCTGTGAAGTCACCTTCTCGGAAGTTGGCCCAGCCGCAAAAGCCAGATTCCGTCTATAACGGCGTCGGCGTCGTCAAGAACTTTTTCAAGCACACCCTTACTTTTGCGAGCCGGGAGCGGCGTCCAGGGCGGTCCGACCGTTTTTGTCGGACCGTTCATCGCCAGACCCTTGACGCTGCGGACGGCTCGCTACCATGGCGTCTGGACGAAGCGAAGCTTCGTCCTTACCCGGGATTCCTTTGCGGCGTCTGACCAAGACTCCTCTCTTTGAATCCTGCGGGGGAAGTCAGCTTCCCACCAACCATCTATGCGATCCTCAACCACGGACCATGATTCACCTGTTCGAACTCCTCCGTCTCTTTCCAGAGGAGGCAGGGCGCTCAATCAAAAACACGATAGGCTTTCACCTACCACGGAAACTGCCGGGCTGCCCTGCATGGGAGCCGGCGGCACGGGCTGCGCTGCTTCACGCAGCTTCCCATACAGCCGCACCGCCAACTTTCGTGCGATGGCTACCTTGGCCACCCCACGGCCGCGGCGGAACTTCAATCGCTGATAGTCCCGCCGCAATTCCGGATCGTGGAGCGAGGCCGTCTGGGCTGCTTCGACCAGCAAAAACCGCACCATGGAGTTGCCTTGCTTACTGATCGAACCCAACCGTTGCCTGCCGCCACTGCTCTCTTCAGTAGGATTCAAACCCAGGTAACTCACCACCTGCTTGCTTCTCTGGAAACGGCTGACTGGCCCAATCGTCAGTACGAACGCCAGTGCTGTCACCGGCCCCACTCCTGGCTGTGTCATCAAGCGCACGGCCGCGGGGCGCTTCGCTGCTTCCTGGATCACCGCTCGATCCAATTCATCGATTACAGGCTCGAGCTGGTCCAGCATCTCTAACAGTTGCTGCCTGCGACGACTGGCCCAGGGACCCAGGGACAGACCCTCTAGTTCCTTGCGCCCCACAACCGTCCACAGCTTCTTCTTTCGGCAGATGCCCTGGCCCATGGCCATGGCATGCAATTGGTTCTTCAAGGAAGTTCGCATGCAGACCAATTTAAATCGGTGCCGCAGCAGTTGTCGCACGTCCCGCTCCTCCGTGGACGGAATCCAGATCCGCGGAAACTTGTCTCTGAGCAGCAGGTCCAGAATATGGCAAGCATCACGCGAGTCACTCTTCTGCTTCCGCACCATGGCCGCACGGATCTCCGCCGCATCTCCTACCCACAACTGATGCCCTTGCTCGGCGAGCATCCGTTCGAACCACTGCGCGTATCCGGTGGCCTCCATTCCTATGCGCGCCGGAGTCGCCAGCCCGGCGTAAAACTTCCGAGCTTCACCGTTCTCGTGTTCTAACCGACGCTCGATGATTTCGCCGGTCTGTGGATCCAGCATCGCAATTTGCTGGAACCGCGAATGGAAATCGCATCCTATAATCAGCATGCTCGGCTCCTTTCCTTCCGAGTCTTGGTCAGTTACCGCTACCAACTTTACTCGGTCGGGGGGAGCCGACGCCGTTATCTAATCAAAAACACCTCGTTTATCAAGACTTGGCATTACAATGCGCGACGTTGAGAAAAATCAGACTGCCCGGCTACGTTCTCAAAAGGCCCATCGAGATCAATTCCTTTCGATCTCGAATCCGATAGAGCTTATCGACAGGTAGAACCGCGACGATGCCGTCACCCGGTGTCCCAGTATGGGCAGCGTCCATGATGACATCAATAACCTGCTGCGCGTGCTCCTCGTCGATGAAAGTGTCGATCCGAGCGGAAGCAAACGTCCCACCCGGCGCTACAAGGACGTCAGCGTATTCGCCGAAGCCCTTCGTGCTAGTGACCGTGATACCCGCGACACCGAAACGTTTGAGGCGGCTCTCCACCGTTTCGCGCATGTCTGCGCGAATGATTGCCGAAATCTGCTTGAGTGGCATCAATCCTCCCTGATCCATTGTCAGCCCCGGCCCTCTCCACTCTCACGACTTATCCGACTCTCCAAGGGTAAAAAATACCACTTCATTGTTCCTTCACTTTACACCACTCGACCACATCCGTTGTGTAAAGGCTAGTCGGCTACCGTGGTTCGTTTCGCCGCATGATTTCGTCCAATTTTGATCGCTCGTTTGGATAAAAAGTCGCCGTAGGCGGAATGGGTATATGATCGCTGCCATATTTCGACTCAAAAAATAAGTACCGGCTAAACCCGTTGCTGACGAGGAAGCATCTGCGAAGTTTGGAGAGGCGGGCGTGCTCATGCGAAAACTCTTGTTCCTGATTTGCGTTCTGGGCGTCGCGCAAATCTCCCTAACTTCTTGCGTATCAGGCTCTGCAGGAGAACAATAGTTGAGGGAGGAAGACCCTTGGCGCGAGCCGCAAAAAAGCGAGTCTCGTTTGATGAGCTTGCAAACAGCGTCACGCACGGCATTGGCTTGGGGTTGAGCATTGCTGGATTCGCCGCCTTACTCGTCCTAGCTATCGCGCGAGGCGGAACTTGGCAGATCGCGAGTTGCGCGATCTATGGGGTCACACTGATTTGCGTTTACGCGTCCTCGACGCTGTACCATGGGCTGCCTTCACGAAGGGTGAAGCGCATTTTTAGGATTGTCGACCATTCGGTGATTTTCCTTTGAATTGCCGGGACATACACGCCGTTCCTGCTTGTCAATTTGCGCGGAGGCTGGGGCTGGTCGCTGCTCGGAATTGTGTGGGGCCTTGCGGCGGTAGGCATTGTTCTCAAGGTGTGGTTTGTGGATCGTCATCCGATTTTGTCTACGGGAGTCTATGTCCTGATGGGATGGCTGGCACTGATTGCTGTGAAGCCCCTCTTCCAGGCCGTTCCGACCATCGGGCTTATCTGGTTGCTGGCCGGCGGATTGATGTACACGGTCGGAGTTGTGTTTTACGCATGGAAGAGGATTCCCTACAATCATGTTGTCTGGCACCTGTTCGTGATGGCGGGCAGCGCCTGCCATTACTTTGCGGTGGTCTACTCGGTGATCCCGCAAGCCAGAGCCTGAACAGCTCTCTCTTTCTCACCTCGGGCCTAGCGACTTTACCGAGTCGTCTTCCGGAATGTGCGTCCGCGCCAAATCGTAGTTAATGGGATGGTCCGCCGCCGAGACTCTCGCACTGCGTAAAGTGCGAAGCCAGGAGGCATCCGACCGGAATATCCACGTTCCGATGTGCGGCTTCTATGCTGTAAACCGATTGTAGAGCTAAGCGAACAGGCAACCGGCGATCCCACCATCGACAAACGCGTACAGTGTGCCCACAGCAACGCTGCCAGGCGTCTGGTTAACGTGGTAACCAGGATAGATCGAGCTGCACAGCTCCAAAACCGCCTTTCCATAGTTCGATGCGGCAAGATTAACGAGTGCCAGAACGAGAATGCAGCCGCTCTCTCGTCTGCGACGAGACACGAGCTCACTCGCAAGTTATGGCGGTTTAATGCGGGGTTTCGGTTATGGTAAGAGCGTGGTGAACGGCCTGGCAATGACTGAAAACGTAGAAATGGTGCTGCGAAAGACGCCGCTCTTCGCGAGTCTCACGGAGCAAGAGATGCACGCTCTGGCTACGCGAGTAAGCGCAATGCACTTTCAACGGGGCCAGCTTCTGTTTAGCGAAGGCGACTCATGCACGGGTCTCTTCCTGGTGGCATCGGGAAAGATTCGCATTTTCAAGCTGTCGCCAGCGGGGCGAGAACAGGTTTTGGCTGTGGAAGGACCGGGGAGCTCTTTCGCCGAGCTTCCGGTCTTTGATGGAGGCAATTATCCTGCTTCGGCATCCGCGTTGGAGGACGCCGAAGTGCTCTTCATTTCGCGCAAGGATTTTCAGAATTTCTGCCGTGAGCATCCGGAAGTCGGGCTCAAACGCGGTCGTCGGCGCCCGGCTGCGACGCCTGGTCGGCATCATCGAAGACCTGTCGTTCACGACGGTGAGGCAGCGGTTGATCGCCCTTATCATGCGGCTGGCGCAGACGGGCGGAACGCCTTCGAAGGAAGGCATCCGCGTGGAGCTGACGAAGACCCATCAAGACTTGGCGGCCGAATTGGGTACCGTGCGAGAACTGGTGTCGCGCAATCTCAGCCGGCTCCAAGCCGAAGGATTGCTGGAGGTAGAGGGCCGCAAGATCATAGTGAAAGATCTCCGCCGGTCTAAAACGCGAACAGACTTCCTCCGAGTAGTCTCTTTCCTTTCAAATCCTTCAGGGCGTAGTGACTTTGGTCACTGCCTCCTCGTGGCCTGCCGTCTACGATCTGCATCGTCACAGGAGGCGGTCATGAATTTCAACCGCGAAACCAAGGTAAAAGACATCGCGCTTTCAAATCCAGCAGCCAGGCAAGTACTCGAAGATGCGGGACTCGATTATTGCTGTGGTGGCGGCAAATCTCTGCATGAAGAGTGCCTGCATGCGGGCGTGGAGGCTGAGGAGATCTTGAAGCGGCTGCATGAAAACAGCAAAGACATAAATCCCGACGAAGCGAAGTGGGCGTCGGCACCGCTCAGCGATCTGACACGGCATATCCGTGAGAAGCACCATCGGTACGTTCGTGAGGCGATCGCTCGCGTTCAGCCCCTTTTGGACAAGGTGGGTACAAAGCATGGGGAGAATCACCCCGAAATTACGGATATCCGGAGACTCTTCATCGAAGTCGGTCGGGAGATGATCATGCACATGCAGAAAGAAGAACAGATTTTGTTCCCGTACATCGACGCAGTGGAGAAAGCGGCCAATGCACATGGCTCCGTGGAGCCTCCCTTCTTCCAGACGGTGAGGAATCCGATTCAAGCCATGATGAGAGAGCACGACACCGCGGGAGAATTGGAGAAACAGATTCGCAAAGCCAGTTCGGAATACACGGCCCCTGCGGATGCGTGCCCGAGCTACCAAGCGTTGTACCAGGATTTGCGGGAATTTGAAGCGGATCTGCATCAACACGTGCATCTGGAGAACAACATCCTGTTTCCTCGTGCGGTGGAGCTGGAAGCCGCGGCGATCTAAGGGGGCGCCATGCCGATCCCATTCGAAGCACCCTTAGCACCGGCTGGAAGCAAGCCCCGTTCTTCGCTCTCTCCGGCCGAGATCATGGACATTGCCCGCGGGCATGAGGCCTCCCTTTCGCGCCTGCTCATGGCTTATATCAGCTCGGGGCTGGTGTTCATGCTGCTCCCCGGAACCTTCCTCGGCGTGTGGAATCTCCTTCAGATCAGCGGTAGCGAGAGCGCCGGATTAGTTTCGCCCGCGTGGTTGCAAGCTCACGGCCATGCACAGGTGTTCGGCTGGATCGGCAGCTTTATTTTGGGCATCGGTTTCTACTCGGTTCCGAAGCTGCGCGGCGCAACGAAACTGGGTTTCGGTGCGGCCTGGGTGTGCTGGGCAATGTGGACCGCCGGGGTAGCAGTGCGCTGGGCCGCCAATGTCTACGGATGGCAGTGGCGTCTGCTGCTTCCGCTCTCGGGCATCCTTGAACTCGCAGCGTTCCTGATTTTCTTCAGGGCAGTTTCACAGCACCGACCTGAAGAGTCCGGCAAGAAACGACTCGATCTCTGGATATGGATCGTTATCAGCGCAAGCATAGGCTTGATGCTGGTGCTCATCGGGAACCTGGCGGCATGCGTCTATCTTGCGTTGCGCGGCGCAAGCCCGGCCTTGCCGCACGGTCTCGATCAGCGTTATCTCGTGTTGACTGCATGGGGATTCCTGGTGCCCTTCGTTTGGGGATTTAGTACCAGGTGGTTGCCCGTGTTCCTCGGTCTCAAGCCGGTTCGCCCCAGGTTGCTCCAGAGCGCTCTCGTGGTGAACTTTGCGGGCGTTGTGTTGACGCTGGCGGGATGGGGGGCCGAGGCAACAGCGCTCTTTGTTGTGGGAGTGGCTCTGGCCATCGCGGCGCTGCGGATGTTCGAAGCGCCGCCGCAGGAGGCGAAGATACGAGGCGTGCACCGGAGTTTTCCATTTTTCGTTCGCATGGCCTACGGCTGGCTGTTGGCGGCGGCGTTGCTTGGCGTGGGCGCGGCGCTCTGGGATTCATCCGGCGGCATTTGGGGCGCCTCCCGGCATGCGCTGACGGTCGGATTCATTGCTGTCATGGTGTTGTGCGTAGGCCAGCGCATTCTGCCCGCGTTTGCGGGTATGCGCTTATTGTGGAGCAGCCGGCTGATGTTCGCCGGACTCGCGCTCCTCACGATTGGATGCACTCTACGTGTTTCCAGCGAGGTTCTCGCCTATCAGGGCTATGCTAATTGGGCGTGGTCGGTCTTGCCGGTTTCGGCGATGCTTGAATTGGCGGGGATCACCGCCTTCGCCGTGAATATCTTTGGGACATTCATTCTCGAACCAAGCCACGCGCAGAAACAGCCATTGGTGGTGGGAATAAAGTAGCTACGTTCATAGGGTTGTTCCGAGAGAGGAGAAAATCATGAACGATAATCCGAAACAATCGGCACGTTCTGGTGCCGTTCGTTCGCCGGGACCTCTCGAAAGTCCCATCCTTTCGTTTGACCTGAAGGCGGAGATCGAAGGGTTGCGCGGCGAAAATGGGTGGCAGGCTGGACGAGACTCAAAAACACTGGTGAAGCATCCGGATTTTCGGGTGGTGCTGACGGTCCTGAAATCGGGTGCGCGGCTTCATGAACATAAAGCCGCCGGCAGGATTTCCGTGCAGGCTGTTGCGGGCCACATCCGAATGCATGTGCAGGACAAGGTCTTTGATCTTCCTGCAGGACATTTGCTGGCGCTGGAGCGCGCGCTTCCGCACGATGTGGAAGCTCTTGAGGATAGCGCTTTTCTGCTGACCATCGCATGGCCTGAAGACGCAAAAACAACCTGACTGTACTGTCTTGCGTGTAGGGGCCGAAACATGCGGGTCGCGGCCCGGCTTGTGCGGCGTTCTTGCGCGCACCGAGAACGCCGTTTTTGGGCGGTGCGACAGAAGGACGCGCTCATGGGCCGGGTAACCCGGCGAGGTTCACAATGAAGCCACTCTCTTTGCGCGTTCTGCGGTTATTCGGAGAAATGAAGAAGGATCGGCTGGACGTCCATGCGCTATTCGAGGCGGCAGGCAACGAATCAGCCGAACGGCGGGGCGTGCTCGACGCCGTCGACGAATTGATCCGTGCGGGTATGCTGGACGAGTGCGGTGGTGACTTCTATGCGCTGACGGAAAGAGGTAAGAGGACAATCGCTCAGTCTTGAGTAGCGGACAATACCTGCCCGCACCCGAGAACCGTGGTCCGAACACAGCAGCACGAGCACGGCGAAAACTCGCGCTGGAATGAGAGGAACATTTACGGACATTCTGGAAGTTGTCGCAATTGAGATCCCACAGCGCCTGCGGGGGGCGGTACGAGGTTACACTCAAACAGGTCGCGCTCTCGCAGAATATGCTCCACGAGGGATGCCCGGTTCAGGTAGAAACTGAATGTCCGCCTCTCGCTTACTCCGGCCTGGCGGAACCGGAACTCGTCCAGGAGCTTCAAAGAGTTTGGATGCGCCTGGAAGAAAAAGCGCGCCGGGCCGGCGGAGAATTGAAGTTGCGGCGCGGATAGTGCCGCATATGCTGCCATTCTACTAACTATAGCCTGGCCGGAAGAGATCATTAGAGGCTGACTGTTGTACGTTTCGTGGGCGACGGGACTAACGGTATTAGCCACATGGGGCAGTTCGGAGGCAGCATGATCTCTTTCGATGCGGCCCACAGAGCCGTCCACTATCCGCCCGATCGCCGATTTCGCCTCTGGATTCGACCTTCCATCCCAATCGGAATCGGTATCGCGATCCTCTGTGTAATCGCGGCATCTTGGATTGAGGGTCGCCGTGGCCGGACTGCCTCATGTTCCGGCCGTTCCTCAGATATATCCCAACAACTTCACGGGACCGCACGGGTTTCCGGTCTGGGTGCGTTACTGCCACTTCTTTAATTTCCTCTTTGTGATGATGCTCATTCGCAGCGGCTTGTCCATTCTAGTGGATCACCCTCGTCTGTATTTCAACGACGGCTGCACGCCGGGGAGCGAGTGGATCCGGCTGACGCCCCTAAAGGTTCCACGCGAACGCGTCTGGACCGCCAAAGACGACGCCCGTTATATTTCGCCACTAATTGGCACGCCGGGTTACAGGCACACAATTGGTATTGCACGAGTTTGGCATTTCATCGACGTGCACGGCTTCATCGTCACCGGCATTGTGTTCGTCGCCATGCTCTTCGTTACCGAGCAGTGGCGACGTATTGTGCCGACTTCGCCGCTCGTCCTTTTGCAGGCATGGAACACGTGGGTGCATTACGCGACGTTTCATCTGCCTCCCGAGCCCAATGGTTTCTATGGCTACAACGCGTTGCAGCAGATTGCCTATTTCACCGTCGTATTTGTCTTCGGCCCTTTGGCGATCCTTACAGGGATCGCCATGTCGCCCGCCGTGGTGAATCGCTTTCCCTGGTACGCGCAGATCTTTGCCGGCAGACAATCGGCCAGATCGATCCATTTCCTGACCATGCTCAGCTTCCTTGCATTCCTCGTCGTACATGTCACGTTGATCGTGATGACGGGATTCGCGGGGAATATGAACCATATTGTGCTCGGTACGGATGATCGGGGCGATCTAGGCATGTATCTGGGGTTTGCGGGCATCGGTGTGGTCGTCCTTTCGTGGATCGTGGCGCACTACATTTCATGGAACCATCCGCGCGGACTGCAACATGTGCTCAAGTCGGTGACCTATCCGATGCAGCTTCTTACGTTGAATCGCCTGGCGCCGCGGCAGAAGTATGCTGAGGAGGACATCTCGCCGTACTTCTGGCCCAACGGGAAAATGCCGATCCGGGACGATTGGAAGCGCCTAGCGGAAGTCGGCTTCGAGAATTTCCGGCTCAAGGTGGGAGGCCTCGTCGAAAGGCCGGTTGAGCTTTCTCTTGCCGATCTGGAGCAGTTGGGTGAGGCCGAATACATCACCATGCATCATTGCATCCAGGGCTGGAGCGGTATCGCGAAGTGGGGCGGAATTCCCATGAAAGCGCTCATCGAATTGGTGCAGCCCAAACCCGAAGCGAGAGTCGTCGCCTTTTTCTCCTTTGGCGAAGCTCTCTACGGTGGCCCCTATTACGATACGGAAAGCTTAGAGAATCTCTTGAAGCCGCAATGCCTCCTTGCCTTGCGGATGAACGGGCAACGGCTTCCGCACGTATATGGAGCGCCCATGCGGCTGCGAGTAGAGAACCAGCTTGGCTACAAGATGGTCAAATGGATCGAGCGTATCGAGTTTATCGAGTCGGAAAAGGTGCTTGGCAAAGGAGAAGGCGGCAAAAACGAGGATGATGAATACTTCGACCTGCTACCGAACATCTGATGCGGAAGCCCGATTCAACCGCCCGGGAGCATGCAGGCGCCGATCACGTTCTCTCCTTGCTCCGGCGGCTCCGGCTGGATTGGCTGCTGCATCACTTTCCGCCGCTATTCGTGCGGTCACTCTACGTGTTCGTGAATGGCTTCATCACCATCGGGGTGCTTGCGCTACTGGCGATAGTGAGCCGCAACCCATTTGTGTTTCCTTCGATTGGGCCCACTGCCTATCTCCTGTTCTTTTCCCCGCTCGCCAAAACGTCCAGCCCGCGAAACACGATCTTCGGCCACGCTATCGGGCTCATCTGTGGTTATGCCGCTTTCGTTGTCACAGGTGCTGGAGCGCTACCATTCGGGGTGCACCCAGGTATCTTCTGGCCAAGAATCCTGGCGGCGGCTCTTTCCCTCTCGGCCACCGGCGCATTCATGGTTCTTCTCGAGATTAGCCATCCGCCCGCTGGTGCCACTACGCTGATCGTTTCGCTGGGGATCATTTCGAAACCGCGTGAACTAGTCGTCATCGAAGTGGCGGTGTTCCTGCTCGTTGCTCAGGCTTTGGTGATCAATCGGCTCGCCGGATTACCCTATCCCTTGTGGAACGCTGCGGCCTCGCTGCCGGATAAAGAACACAATTGAAGTTCTTTCCAACCCACACTCCCAACCCACTGAGCATGGTGTCCTGAACGACTTCCGCGACCATAGCATTGCGATGAACCGGCGCTGCGCCGTCGTGAAGTCTGCGGAAAAGTAGGGAGTGGTTCTGTTCGTATGTCACTTCCGGAGGCAGAACTCCTGATCTACCGCTTGTAACCGATCTTACGCAAAAGATCGTGTCGCCAGTCTATGTCGGATTGGCCTTCTACACCTTTGGGCGAACTGCCATCGATGACGCCGAGAACACCTCGGCCTTGCTCGCTTTCAGCAACGATGATTTCAACTGGGTTGGCGGTAACACAGAATATGGAACAGACTTCGGGCACGTTGCGAATCGCGTTTAACAAATTTATGGGATAAGCATTTGACCTGCTCCCCGAAATTTAGTCCAGCCAAAGCTTAGCTTCTCCGGGTATAAGACCACGAGAGGAGAAGCGCCATGAAAGGAAGCCGGTTTAGTGAAGAGCAGATCGTTGGGGTGTTGAAGGAGGCGGAGGCGGGAGTTCCCATGAAGGACCTCTGCCGCCGGATTGGAATCAGTACCGCTACGTTCTACCACTGGAAGGCGAAATACGGGGGTCTGGAAGTGAGCGAGACCCGGCGGCTGCGTCAGCTGGAGGATGAGAACGGGCGGCTGAAGAAGATCGTGGCGCAGCAAGCCCTGGACCTGGACGCGCTGAAGGTGGTACTGGCAAAAAAGTGGTAGGCCCGCGGGCGAAGCGAGAAGCGGTGCGTGTCGTGCGGGAACAAGCAGGGTTCAGCGAGCGACGCGCCTGTGGGCTGATCGGGATGCACCGCGGGAGCTGGCGGTACCGGCGGAAGGAACGGAACGAAGCGGCGTTGCGGGCTCGGCTTCGGGAGTTGGCAGCCGAGCGCCCGCGATTCGGCTATCGGCGGCTGTACATTTTCCTGCGACGGGAGAAGGGCGAGGACGGAGTGCTTCGGTGGCAGGTCAACCACAAGCGGGTGTATCGGCTGTACCGGGAGGAGGGGCTGGCAATGCAGCGTAGGAGGCGCAAGCGATTTCGAGCGGAAGCGCGAGTGCCTCTGATTCTTCCGACGCGTGCCAATGAAGTGTGGACGATGGACTACACGCATGACGAACTGGCCGGCGGGCGGAGATTCCGAACGCTGAACCTGATGGATGGCTACACGCGAGAGGCCCTGCGAGCCGGACACGTCGCTGCCCGGCCTGCGTGTGGTGCGGGTACTGGAGTCGCTGCGGGAACGACGCGGAACACCGGTAGCGATCCAGGTGGATAACGGGACAGAGTTCACCAGCCGGGTCGTGGATCAGTGGGCGTATCAAAATCAGGTGGCGCTGCACTTCATCGAGCGCGGCAAGCCTGCGCAGAACGCATTGATCGAAAGCTTCAACGGGAAGTTCCGGGATGAATGCTTGAACCAGAACTGGTTCGTGGATCTTCGACACGCACGGGAGGTGATCGAGTCCTGGCGGGTGGATTACAACACGGTGCGCCCACATAGTTCGTTAAGGTATCTGACGCCGGAAGAGTTCGCCGCGAGTGCCGCCGCGCGACCGGCGTCTCCCCCCACGCCGGTCGTCTCCATCGACCCAGCGTGGACAAGTTCGGATTTGCAGGGACCCCGGAGTGCTAACTTATGACTGGACCAAACAGCTGATATCTAGCGCGCCGGCTACTTCTTTGCTGCTCTTGCCCTCCGCCAGTAGTTGCAGGATCTCTGCGCTCCCGTGCAGTCAGAGCCTCGCGCAATAAGAGACATGTGTCTGTTGCCGAATCCCCGTTGCGAAACCCGTCCATTAGGACTTGACCGGCACCCGACGTAAAGAAAGATCGATGATCTGGCGAGAGGCTTCGACGGCAGTCAAAAGGTCCGTGCTGGCGTCTGACTTCAGCAAGTAGCTACGAGCACCCGCGTCTACGATTTCTCGAACGAGCTGGTCCGAAAAGTACAATGGCAGTGATAGAACGAGAACCTCAGAGTTCGGAAGCATTGTGCGTATCTTGCGGGTAGCCTCCAAACCATTTAAACCAGGCATGACTATGTCCATCACGATGATGTCTGGCCGATGCTGCGTTGCAAGAGCGATTGCCTCTCGGCCGTTGCTCGCCTCAGCGCCGACAGCCCAGCCAGCCTTGGATGACAACAGCGCTTTTACGTCCCCGTCGAACGAGTTCATGATCGTCTGCCAAATGATAATGCTCGAAGCGGATTTGAGGCTTTCACGTGCCCTCCCTTTCGACAGGCATGTGCCTTAATGGCTTCCGGAATATGAGATGGAACAGCAAGGGCTGGTTAGAAACTGGCGCCTGCTCGTTGGATGCGATCTCGACCTCGTAGCGCGCCCGCCCTTTTTACTGAAAGCTCTCAACTTAGGACTA
>CAWGPK010000011.1:0-108934 GCA_963824405.1 uncultured Acidobacteriota bacterium
GTGGTCCGCGCCGCCGCGGTGTCTTCGCTGCAAAAAGTGTCAGGAATGTCTCCGGTCTAAAATGTCAGACATGTGCCCGGCAGCACAGAGGCTGCACAGCCAAGAGTGGCTGTGCCACTCCAGCAATTCGTGAAGCGCCGAACCGGATGGTGCTACATTGAACGCGGGAGGGCAAAACGATGGCGCAGTGCACGCATATGAGCGAGATTCGCAACGTCAAGCCGCGCACGCCACAAGGATGCGAAGAGTGCCTGAAAATGGGCGATGCCTGGGTTCACCTGCGCCTGTGCCTGATCTGCGGGCACGTGGGCTGCTGCGATTCCTCCAAGAACAAGCACGCCACCAAGCATTTTCATTCCACCAAGCACCCCATCATCAAATCCTTCGAGCCCGGCGAGGATTGGGGCTGGTGTTACGTCGACGAGGTCGAACTTGATCTCCCTTGAGTGGCCGGCGCTGCCGTTCTCCGAATGGGAGAGCACCTGCGACACCCTGCACATGTGGACGCAGATCGTGGGGAAGACGCGCGCGGCCCTCACGCCGCTGGAAAATCAGTGGTGGAACGTGACGCTATACGTCACGCCGCGCGGCCTCAGGACTGGCACGATCCCCTTTGCCCGCGAAACCTTCGACGAAGAGTTCGACTTCATCGGCCACAAGCTGATGATTCGCACCAGCCGAGGCGAAGAGCGCGACATCGCGCTTGCACCGCGCACAGTGGCGGATTTCTACGCCGAGTATATGGCCTGCCTGAAAAGCCTCGGGATTGAAGTCACGATTCACACCACGCCGGATGAGTTCGACGATAAGACTCCCTTCGAGCAGGACCGGCATCACGCCTCCTACGATCGCCAGTACGTTGAGCGCTTCCATCGCATCTTGATGAATGTCGATCGCCTGTTCCATGAGTTCCGGTCGCACTTCATCGGCAAATGCAGCCCGGTGCAATTTTTCTGGGGATCGTTCGATTTGGCGGTGACGCGGTTTTCGGGGCGGCGCGCCCCGCTGCCGCAAAATGCGGATAGCATCACGCGGGAGGCCTACTCGCACGAGGAGATCAGCTGCGGCTTCTGGCCCGGCGACCGGCGGTACAAGCAGCCGGCATTCTATGCCTATACGGCGCCTCCCCCGCCGGGTTTGGATAAACAGAAGATCCGTCCGGAGGCGGCCTATTGGGATAGCCAGATGGGCGAATTTCTTCTTAAGTACGAGGATGTGCGCGCCGCTAGTTCGCCCGAGCAGGCCATTCTGGACTTCTGCCAGAGCACTTACGAGGCCGGGGCCAAACTGGCGAAGTGGGACCGGCAAGAGTTGGAGCGCGGGGTAAACGGATGATTATTTCCACAGGGGCAGTTACAACCTACGCGCGGGGCGCGAATCTATAGCTAAGGGAACACTAAGGGGTGCTTGGAGAATATCAACGCGGCGGAGACGATCCGCCAAGGAGGAGCGCATGTACGTTGTGATCGGCGCCACAGGGCACACAGGAAAAGTAGTTGCCGAGAATTTGCTCGCCAAGGGAGAGAAGGTTCGCGTGGTGGGACGGGACGGGCGGAAGCTCGAGCAGTTAAGGCAAAAGGGCGCGGAAGTATTTGTGGGAGATGCGACGGATCCGAGCGCGATGGAGCGGGCGTTCGCGGGCGCGGATGCGGCTTACGTGCTGATCCCGCCGAACTTGGCCGCGCCAAACGTGCTGGCGTATGACGACCGGGTGATCGATACACTGGCTTCGGCCCTGCAGAAGAACGGCACCAAGCAAGCCGTGATGCTTAGCAGCGTCGGCGCGGACAAGCCGGATAAGACCGGCCCCGTGGTGGGCCTGCATCGTCTGGAAGAGAAGCTGGAATCGATCGCCGGGCTGAACGCGCTGTTTCTGCGCGCCGGCTACTTCATGGAAAACATACTGCCGCAGGTGGGCGTGATTCAGGCGTTCGGAAACATGGCCGGACCGCTGCGCGCGGATCTGGCTGTGCCGATGATTGCCACGCGCGACATTGGCGCGGCGGCGGCCGAGGCTCTGGCGCGGCGGGATATTCAGGGCAAGCAGAGGCGCGAACTGCTGGGCGCGGGAGACGTGAGCTATGCGCAACTGGCGAAAATCGTTGGCGCGGCCATCGCCAAGCCCAGCTTGCAGTATCAGCAGGTCGGCGGGGCGCAGCTCAAGCCCGCGATGATGCAGATGGGAATGGGCGCGAATCTGGTCGACCTTCTGCTGGAGATGAGCGATTCGCTCAATTCGGGCTACATGCGCGCGCTCGAACCGCGTTCCGCGCAAAACACGACGCCGACCACGATCGAGGCATTTGTGGCCGAAGTTTTTGTGCCGGCGTTCAGGGCGCAAGCGGCGCGCGCCTAGGGACGCCGGTCCAATCTCGAGTTGGTCGCGAGCTAGGGAAGGGAAGCGGCTCGCGGCGCGGCTTCGCCGTCGCGGCGCGGCGTCTGTTCTTAGCATAAGGGGGCGCCCAAAATCTCGCGTCTGAACCGGGCCGCTGGGTGTAGACTCTCGTTTGCGGCGCAATCTGCGCGCGCGGAGGGCGACATCATGAAGACACGCCACATCAGCAACACAGTGATTGCGCTTTTGCTTTTGGCCGTGGCGGTTCCCGCCATTCATGCCCAGAGCGCGCCGAAGGCGGCCGATTCGGCGGCCATTAAGACTCTCCTCTCCAAATTCACCGATGGCTTCAATAGCCACGACGCGGCGGCCATGGGCGCGCTGTTTGCCGACAATGCCGATTTCACCAATCTCCGCGGCGCCAGCACGCACGGCCGCGACAAGATCCAGGCGAACTTCGTGACGCTCTTCAAGACTCTTTTGAAAGACGCCAAGCGAACCGATTCGCCGCGCGACATCCGGCTCTTGACGCCCACGCTTGCGGCCATCGATTCCGACGCGACGATCGAGGGTTCACTGGCGCCCGACGGCAAGGCGAATCCGCTGCGCAAAGGCCTGATGAGCTGGATCGTCGCCAAACAGGGCGGCGCGTGGCATATCCTTATCTTCCACGAGCAGGATTTCCCGCCGGCCCCTGCCGTGACCACCAGTTCCCGGTAGCCTCGCCGATCTGCGAGTAAGTGCCTGCAAATAAGTGGCTTGCGGTCACTTTTCGCCTTGGCGCCAGCACGCTGGCCCCAGGGACAGTTTCCAGCCCGGAAAACCTGCCACAAAGCTCAATTGTCCGCTGGCGATCCCTTCGTTAAAGTCACCCAAGAACGTTCGTGACGACGCTTTGGCGCCGAGGACCGGCCCAACCCCGCCCAGCCTTTCGTGCCGAAAGGCCCGGCCGAAACCGCCAGCGCGGATAAATTGCGCCATTGCACCTTGTGGCGGTGGACTTCTTTTGCATTGAACCCTGAGAGCTATGACCATGGATCTGGAAATCATCAAGAGCGAGAAAGCCGCGCCACGAAGTAAGGCCGCGCGCCCGGCGAAAGTCGAGCTGGAGCTCCTGCTCGAGACGCACCGCGAGTGGGTGCAATCGGGCGGGCGCAAGGGCCGGCAGGCCGATCTTTCGCGCCTCAATCTGGAAGGCGCCGACCTGACCGATACGAATCTACGCAATGCGCGCCTGAACGATACGGATTTGAAAGGCGCCGACCTGCTGCTCAGCGATCTCGAAGGCGCGAGCCTGCTGCAAGCCAATCTGGAAGGCGCGAACCTTTTGGGAGCGCGATTGCGCGAGGCCAATCTTCAGGGCGCGAATCTGAAAGGCGCCACGGGATTGCTGGCCGCCGAACTTTCGGGGACGAATCTGACGTTCGCGAAATTGCCGGCGGAAATATCCACCGCCGAGGACTTGAAATACCTGGCCCGGCGCGGCAGGCATGCCAACTGGCTGATCCTTTGCTTACTGCTACTCAACGTGCTGGCGTGCTGGCGAATCCTCACCGTTTCGGACGCGCAAATTCTGAGAAACGCCTCCTCGCTGCCGTTGGGGTCGCGGCGGAACGAGCTGCCGCTGGTGCAGTTCTTTCTCTTCTGCCCGGTTCTGCTCGGCGGGCTCTATTTGTGGCTGCACGTATATTTGCAGCGGCTATGGGAGGCCACCGCGGCGCTTCCGGCGATTTTCGAGAACGGGCGGCGGCTGGACGCCAGCCTGCCTTGGCTGGTGCGTTGGCCCGCGCATAGCTATTTTCGATGGCTGCGCGAGCGGCGCTCCGCGCTGGCGGGAGTCGAAAAAGCGACCTGCATGATTCTGCTTTACTGGGCCACCCCGGCGACGATGTTGCTCTTCTGGGCCCGTTACCTGACGCTGCAGGACGTGCGCGGCACGATCCTGCACATCCTGCTGATTGCGGCGGCGGTAAGCGCGGCGATTCATTTTCCGCGCTCCACGGCGCGCGCTTTTGGAAGCAGCGATTCCGGGTGGCCGGCGGCGGACTCCGGTGCAGCTGATGCGGGCGAGGCGCCGTCACGACGGCGCGGCGATTCGGTGCGCGGTTCGATGTCGGAAGCGGGGCAGCCTGGCTGGCTAGAGGCGGATTCGGGCGGAATTTCAGCGGACGAGTCGGCCGTAGCGGTGGCCGCGGTACCGGGCGTTTCGCTGCGTTCCTCAGTCCCTGTGGACGAGGCCGTGGCGGAACTATTGCAAAGCGCAGAGGAGCATTTGCCCGAGCCTTTGGCGGCGCAGCCGCGTGCCGCTGCCGCCGGGAAACCAACCGGCGTGTGGCGCAGAATTCCGGTGGGCGTGGCCTTCGGTTTCGTGTTGCTGCTGCTGGCGATCGGCACCATTGGCGGCGCTCCGCACAACGGCAATCCGGCGCAGGGCATTGGCGCTGCAAGCCCGAGGACCTGGGCCGCGGACGCTTTTTGGTTGATTGGCTACGATCCCTTTGCGCAGGTAAACGAAACGGAGATTTCGCGCAAGCCCGAGGGCTGGACGGGCAGCGATGACCAGCTCGGCCGCGCGGAAGGCGCGGGCATGAACGGCATCCGCTTGCGATACTTGCAGGGCTATGGCGCGTTTCTCGCCAAAGCGCGCTTGCGGCAGGCCGACCTGCGTTACGCCAATCTTTCCGAAGCGGATTTGCGCCAGGCCAATCTGCGCAACGCGAGCCTGCGATTCGCCGTGCTGGAGCGCGCCCGGCTCGATAACGCTTCGCTGCAGTCGGCCGATCTGGCCCACGCGAATTTGATCCGCGCTTCGCTGGAGAAAGCCGATCTCTCGTTCGCTTTCCTGGCCGGCACGCTGCTGCTGGACGCCAAGGCCGATGGCGCGGTGCTCTACGGCGCGGACCTGCATGGCGCTTCGCTCCAGCGAGCGGCCCTAGGGCAAGCCGATTTGCGCGAAGCCGAGCTGGAGGGCGCGAATCTCAGCGGGAGCGATTTGCACGAGGCTTACCTTTCGTCGGCGAAAATGGCCGGCGCCAAGCTCGATCAGGCCCGCCTGGGCGGCGCCATCCTGATGAGCGCCGATCTGCGGCGCGTGGATTTGAGCGCCTCCAATTTCCAGAGCGCCGTCCTGACCGGCGCCGATCTCACCGGCGCGAATCTGCAAAATGCCGACCTGCGCGGCGTGGTGGGGCTGCGGGCCGCGCAACTCTGTTCGGCGGCGAATATCCGCGGCGCTCAGCTGGACGACGCGCTGGCGGCGGACGTGGCCGCGCAGTGTCCCGGAAGCCGCTAGGCTTTCTCTAATCCTCCTTTAAGCTTCCGCTAACCTTCCGCGAATCTTTTCCGACCGCGCGCTAATAGTCGCGCCCGTCCCTTGACTCCTAGAGGCATAACGATGCGAGACTAATCCGGGGAGGCGCGGTGCCAGAACGAGAGAGCACGATACGCGTGGATGGGCGGGATGTGAAGATCACGCGGCCCGAGAAAGTGCTTTTCCCCGATGACGGGATCACCAAGCAGGACCTCATCGACTACTACCGCCGGATCGCCCGCTGGATTCTGCCGCAGCTTCGAGAACGGCCGCTCACCCTGGAGCGCTTTCCCGACGGAATCCGGGGCGCGCGAATCATCCAAAAATCGGCCGCCTCGTATTTTCCGAAATGGATCAAGACGGTCAGCGTGGCCAAGGCCGGCGGATCGGTGCGGCAAGTCGTCTGTGAAGACGAAGCCACGCTGGTCTATCTGGCCAATCTCGCCTGCATCACCCCGCATATCTGGCTCAGCCGAATCGACAAGCGCGATTACCCCGATCAGATGGTGTTCGATCTCGATCCTTCGGGCGCGAGCTTTGCTCCCGTGGTGGAGACGGCCAAAGCTACTCGCGACTTGCTCGAGCAACTGGGACTGCCGGTCTACGTCAAGACTACCGGTTCCCGCGGCCTGCACGTGGTGGTGCCGCTGAAGCGCCAGGAAGATTTCGACGCGGTTCGCGGGTTCGCGCGGCAAGTGGCGGAGCTGCTGGTGAAGCAGTCGCCGGACAAGCGAACGCTGGAGCAGCGCAAAGAGAACCGCGGCGACCGCGTGTTCCTGGACATAAACCGGGATGCCTATGCGCAGACGATTGCCGCGGCCTATGCTGTGCGGCCGCGGCCGGGAGCGCCGGTCTCGACGCCGCTCGACTGGAGCGAGCTCGAGGACAAAACTCTGCGCCCGGATGGCGTCACGATCCGCACCATCTTCGCGCGCCTTGAAAAAAGAAAAGACCCCTGGAAGGATTTTCGGGTCCGCGCTGCCGGTTTGAAACAGGCGGCACAAAAGCTGCGGCGGCTTTAAGCGGGGCTGGACGGCTCAACTGCTTGGCGGCTTCGCTTTGTGATAGTTGAAGAACGTCACGTCTTCGTGTTCGTGGTGGTGAATCAGCGAGAGGATCTCGGCTTTCGCGGTCATGGTGAAATGCCGGGGCAGCCAGATATTATCTTCCAGCCGCGTTTTCTCCAGGACGAAGCGCGTGCCCGGCTCGACCGTGGCGATGAAGCCAGCCATGGACACGGGATGGGTCACCTCCGCTTCAGCCTTCACCCATTGGTCGGTTTGCATGTCGATGTAGAGAGTGCCCCGCATGCCGGTGAGCACCGCCGAATCGCGGTCGGTGGGATGGAACCCCGGGCGCGGGATGGCCTCGACTACATAGACTTCACGGTGGTCCAACTCCTGCTCGCCCTGTAGTTTGAAATTGAAGGCATGCACGAACTCCTCGACGAAGCGGCGATCGCGCGTATTTTCCTTTTCCTGCTCGGCGATGCGCCGCGCGTGCTGCTTGGGCGATTCGTGCGCTCGCCGGAAGGTCTCCTTGTGCAGCTTGCGTTCTTGCTCTTGCTGCTTGTCTCCAGGCAGGGGCTCGCCGTCGATGGCGATGAGCTGGCGATAGGGCGAGCCGTAAAGCATGTGTACGGCGTAAGTCTTGTGCGAACCGCCCGGCTCCCAATCCGTCTCGGAAAACTCGTATTCGGAACTGGCTTCGCGGTCCGCTTCGGTGACGTGGGCGGACCGCTGCACGATGGCGTTGATATCGATGTCGCGCTCGGTATTTGCGGGCGCATACGCACGGGCAGGCTCTTGGCCGAGCGCCGAAGCTACCAACGGCATCGTACCGAGACAGATAACCGCAACCAGCGAGCGGATTAGTTTGGGCATGAAAAGACAAGCTCCTGAGGCGCTAACGCGACCTCGGGCTTCTTACGCCGCTTAGTTCAGTATCTCCGCAAGCAAGCGGGAACTCGATACATGGAATTTTGTAGGACGGGGGCCAGAGATTGCGGCCTACTCTACGCGACAGCGGAAACGCAGGGTGAGGATTTCAGGTTCCCTGCATCCCGGCATCCCTCGGCTCTATCCTTTGTGCGGAATTTCAAAGGTGAACGTGCTGCCCTTGCCTTCTTGCGAGTCGCACCAGATCCTGCCGCCCGAATTCTTCAGGATCAAGCGCACGATGTAGAGGCCCAGGCCGGTGCCTTCGGTGGCGATGGCGCTGGCATTGTCGGCGCGAAAAAACTTCTCGAACAGCTGCGGCTGGGCCCGTTTGGGAATGCCAATCCCGCTATCGCGTATCGACCAATGGATCAGGCCGTTGCGCTGGCCCATGTCGATGGAGATTTTGCCTCCGGGCGGGGTGTACTTGATGGCGTTGGAGACCAGATTGAGGATCACTTGCCTGAACAGTTGCGTATCGACGTGAACGGAGGGGAGGTTTTCGCCGCCGCCGACGGAGAGATCGTGCTTCTGGGTCCGCAAGCGTGGATGCACATCTTTCAGCACGGTTTGCGTGAGTTCGCGCAAATTGGTCGGTGCAGGGGAGAGGGTCAGTTTTCCGCTTTCGAGTTTGGAGGCGTCAAGCAACTCGTTCACCGTGCCGATCAGGCGCTCCGTGGATTCACGGGCCCCCTGGATCAGCGCAGCGGTTTCGCCGGAACTCTTTTGATCCTGGGCCGCAAGTTCCAGTTGCCGCTTGATTCCCGCCAGCGGGGTGCGAAGCTGGTGAGCGGCGAAGGAGTTGAAGTCCGATTTCATCCGCAGAGCGGACTTCAGCTCTTCCTCGGCGCGCTTTCGCTGGGTAACGTCCTGGTAGAGCGCGCAGAGGCCGATGGGTTTGCCGTTCAAGCCCAGGGGAACGGCGTGAACCTCGACCGCGATGGGGACGCCATCCTTGCGGCGGCGCGTGGTGGTGGCGTGGACCGTATTGCCCATTTCGGCGAAGCGCTGGAATCCGACCATTTCGTTGGCCAGTTCCTCGATCCCGAGCAGTTCGTTGATCCGCTTTCCGAGGATTTCCTGACGGTTGTAAAGGAAGAGGCGTTCGAAGGCCAGATTGCAGGTTTGAACCCGGTGTTGGGGGTCCACCACCACGAAAGCCAGGGGACTTTCTTCAATTAACGCCTTGAGGTAGGCGTCTTGCTCTTCCAGTTCGGAAGTTCTGAGGCTCAAGAGCTTGCTTTGGATCAGTTTGTCCCAGTAGGTTTGCGATTGAACTCTGGCCTGCATCCATAAGTAGCTGCCGTATAAGCACACAACGGCTGCCACGGAATAGCTGCTCGCGCCGCCCCTGAATAACTCCAAGCCCACGGTTGGCCCGAGGAGGAGCGCCATGTAAACGCTGCCAACGGCAATATCCGGCGAGAATGCGCTGCTCGATCCTGCGGCGATGCCGGTGGTGATCAGGAGCACCAGCCAGCTGATCCATTGCTGGCCGTAAAGCGCCATGGTCAGGCAACAGAAGCCTCCCCACGTTAAAGCAGCGGCCCAGGCGACCACACAGAACAATTGTTTCCAGAAGATCGGATCTTCCTTGTACCGATCTCGCGAAAAAGGAGGATAAAAACAGGCGCCCGATCCCCAGGCCAAGCAGGATCGTCCCTGCCGCAACAATGGTGACCGGATGCTCGCGGAAGTAAGACGAGAAGAAGACCACGATCAGCAGAAGGGCAAAATGGATCAAGCTGCCGGCACGAGAGCGCCGGTTCAGTTCCATATCGGCCTGGACGGACAGGTCCCTCTTGCTCGATTCGTCTAACTGTTGCATTCCGCTCCCGTGGATCGTGCGCCCTCTAGGGCAGGAGCTGCGCAGTCCGGCAAACGCAGGGGCAGCTTGGCGGCTCTGCCGTCTGCGTCGTCGCGATTTACTATGTCACCATCATCTAATAAGTACCGGATTTGGCAATCGGTGAGGTGCCGGAGGGATGCTTAGTAGTCACCGACCCGGATCGGCCGGGCATTAGAGGCTCTGACGTGTAATGCCCAGATGGGAAACGCCGGGACTAGCGCCTATCTTTCCAATAACCCGGCCGGCGCCGGCGGGCTTGCTCAAGCGAAATCGGTTTAACACTTCCCGAGTCGATCTCTTCCATGCGCCGCGCGATTTCCTGCTCCCAGGCGGCTTCGACGCCCTCGTCCTCAGCGCCGTCGAGGCTCTCGATCAAGGAGCTTGCCAGGTCAGCGCGTTCGGGGACAGGCAACGTGAGTGCCTTCCTCAGAAGTTCAGTCGTTTCTCGGGTCGTAACGAAATTGTACTCCCAGAAAGGCAATTGACCAGGGTGATCTCTACGCGGAATTCCCGCATAAGGAAACTTCAACCGGAACGAAAAAGGCCCTCCGGATTGAATCCGGCAGGCCCTTTTCTGCAAAGCGCGCTTTGCCTAAATGTCGTCGTAGAGGTCAATTCATAAGTGTGCGGCGCCGAGGCGCAATAAGTAAGTCCTCGACGCCTCACCACAATCTGACTAGAATCGCACGCGCCTATTTGGGAGGTGGCAAATAACTATGCCAGTACGAACGTATCGGCTAAAGATTGTGCAGGATGGACGCGAATTCGAGGCGGAGGGAGATCGAGCATTCGTCCTCGAGATGCTAAAGCGCCATGGGCCGCAGGCTTCCGCTTTATCTGGTGCCGAGACCCTGGCGCGACAGCGAGTCTCCGATAAGCGCACGTCCGTGACCCGTCCCACCTCGGGAAAGTCCCTCTCAATTCGGGAGTTCATTCAGCAGCTCGATCTGAAAAAGCACACGGACATTACTCTTGCGTTTGGCTATTACCTCGAGAAGCACCAGGGCGTCAGTGCGTTTTCAGCCGCCGATATCAACAATTGCTACTACGAAGCGAAGCTCGAAGCCTCAAATACTAGCCAGATGATCATTCAAAATATAAGGACCGGGCGAATGATGGAATCGAGGACACCGAAAGGAACGGATAAGGGAGGCAAGAACCGATACCTTATTACTGCCTCAGGCGAGAAGTTTATCGAGACGAAACTTGCGGCAGCAGCTAATTCCTAAATCATGCTGAAGGCCAAGAAAAATTCGACGGCAGCCAGTCTGTCGCCGCTCCTTCGGTCGGCCTTCGAGGTCCTTGACCATGGTCTTTGGCACTTTTTCAGAAGCAATACAGCAAAGGACATGAAGTTCGCGTTACTGCACATCGATCAGGCCATCGAATTGATACTCAAGGAATGCGTTCGAGCCGGTGGCAGATCCATCTACAAGAATCCCAAGGAAACAATCACGATCTATGGAGCTTATGACATCCTTGATGAACTTCACATTGCCATCCCTGAAAGGCCAGACCTTGAACTTCTCCACGAGGAGCGCAATAACATTCAGCACAAGTACGCCAACCCGAGCCCCGATGATGCGGCCTTCCATGTGGGGAAAGCGGTGGCCTTCATTGCGCGGTTCTCGAAGGATCAGCTGAAATTGGACCTTAAGGATTACGTGCCCTCGGAGTACCTCGATCAAATTTTGGGGCCAGCGAAATAATGGCGGCTCCGGGCTCGGCGGACCCGTGTCGGATCTGATTTAAAAGCAAGATTTAGGAGCAACGTGCGCTGCTACGGCGAAGACGCCCGCCGAGTAGCCGACTGGGAGCACCGATGAGCACCCCGAGCACATTTGAGCACATAAGAGCACAGTGAGTACGGGGCTGGCCGTAAGCCCATCCCCCTCACCACACTCCCGGCGAAAAAACGCCAATTCTCATCAGCGTCCGGCCCGTCGCTGCCGGTCAGAGTATGCCTTCGCGTTCGTTACTGCCTGGACTCGCGGCCTCCGGGCGCAACTGAAAACTTGCGCAGATGATCAACAGAACCGAGAATATGAACGCTTGCGCAATTGCCATTCGTAGCGGCGACCGTAAGCCTAGAGCAGCCCGGTGGGGCGCCCCACCGCGTTGCGAACATTCCGAAATAGAGGAATCGTTCTATGAAAACCACACCAGCCCCCCTGATGGTAGTGGCGAAACCGGCAAACCGCGCCGCCGCAAAGCGGCTCAAGCTCCGGGAGGAGATTCTGGCCTACTGTCGAGCCCGACCTGTGGCACCGCAAGAAGGAGAACGGCTGGACCACGATACCTCGAACGCTCCCGCTTTTGATGACTCTCATCGACCTGCTGAAACCCGGCAAAAACGTCTCCCGCGTCTATCTTGAGCTATGGTGCCGCCAGTTCGATGACTCCTTCGTTGTGATAGATGACGAGGAAGGGTTCGCGTATTCCTGTGGCTACACGACCGCGCATAACGTCCGAAGGTTAAGGGAAAGGCTCGATATCCTCAAGGAGTTGGGATTTATTGACATTCAACCTAACGGGAGGCGGGAATACGGGTACGTCCTGCTCCTCCATCCGCACAGGGTGGCTAGGGACATCGTCAATGCCAACCCCCGACTGGACATCAAGCGTTGGAAGGGTGCATGGGCTGAGCGTGCGACTGACATCGGGTCTGAGCTTCCGAAGTAAAAAGGCCCGAAGCTCGTATCGTCGGTGACTGGCCTCAGGCCCTAGCCTTTCGTGCGACTCCGATAGGACTTTATCCCTAGATGTCGTAGTACAGGTGGAATTCGTAGGGGTGCGGACGCATGCGCACCGGGTCCGCTTCGTTTTTGGTCTTGTATTCGATCCACAGGTTGATGAGCTCTTCGGTGAAGACGCCGCCCTTGGTGAGATATTTGTGGTCGTCCGCGAGGGCCTTGAGGGCTTCGTCGAGCGAGCCGGGCATGGTGGGCACCTTCTTGGCTTCTTCCGCTTCCAGTTCGAAGATGTCCACGTCCAGCGGCTTGCCCGGATCGATCTTGTTCTCGATGCCGTCGAGGCCAGCCATCAGCATGGCGGCGAAAGTGAGATAGACGTTGCACGAAGGATCGGGCGGCCGGAACTCCAGCCGCTTCGCTTTCGGGCTGTCCGAATACATGGGGATGCGCACCGCGGCAGAACGATTGCGGCTGGAGTAGGCCAGGTTCACCGGAGCTTCGTAGCCGGGCACCAGGCGCTTGTAGGAGTTGGTGGTGGGCGCAGAGAAGGCCGAGATGCTGCGGCCATGCTTGAGCAGGCCGCCGGCGTACCACAGCGCCAACTGCGAAAGGCCGGCATATTTGTCGCCGGCGAAGAGCGGCTTGTTCTTGGTCCAGAGCGATTGATGGGTGTGCATGCCGGAGCCGTTGTCGCCAAAGATCGGCTTGGGCATGAAGGTCGCCGTCTTGCCGTACTGCTGGGCCACGCTCTTGATCACGAACTTGTACTTCATCATGTTGTCGGCGGATTTCAGCAGGGTGCTGAAGCGCTGATCGATTTCGCACTGCCCGGCAGTGGCCACTTCGTGATGGTGGCACTCGATGTCCAGGCCGATTTCCATCATGCGCATCACCATCTCCGTGCGTAAATCTTGGAAATGATCGATGGGCGGGGCGGGGAAGTAGCCTTCCTTGAAGCGCGGGCGATAGCCCAGGTTGTGCTCGGGGCGGCCGCTGTTCCAGCGTCCTTCGTCCGAATCGATGTAGAAGAAGCTGTGCTGCGGCGCGGTATCGAAGCGAATGCTATCGAAGATGAAGAACTCCGCTTCGGCTCCGAAGAAAGCCTGGTCGGCGACGCCAGTCTCTTTCAGGTGCGCCTCGGCGCGGATGGCGATCTGCCGGGGATCGCGCGGGTAGGGCTTGTGCGTGATGGGGTCGCCAATGTTGCAGATCAGCACCAGCGTGGGAGTGTCGCGGAAAGGATCCATGAAGGCGGTGTTGGGATCGGGCAACAGCAGCATGTCCGATTCGTTGATCGATTGCCACCCGCGGATGGAACTGCCGTCGAAGCCGAATCCATCCTTGAAGGAGCTCTCTTCCAGCTCGCCGATGGGATAACTCACGTGCTGCCACAGGCCGGGAAGATCGGTGAATCGCAGATCGAGAATTTTGGCGTTGTGCTTATTGGCAAATTCCAGAACACCTTTTGGGTCCATCCTCGCTCCTTAAAATGAAGATTGGCTACAGAGAAAATCGGCGCGCCCTGGGCCACACCCCGGCGTAAGGACCGGCGACAATAACCCACGAAAGCGGGCGGCGTCAAGAAAAGCATGGCGGCCGTAGAGCGCCGCGCTGGGCCTCCTTGCGCTGCCTTCCTTATGAACTCCTAATGTCCCCGGTTACGGCTACGCCGAACCAAAAATCCCGTGTGTATTACGCGCGCCAAAATACCGGCGCGCGCGGCGCATGTAAAACGGAAATTTTCAATCGGACAAATCGAGCTTTTCGATGCGCGGCTCTTCCGGCAGATCCTTCAACCACGGGAGGTCTTTATTTGGCGGCGGGCCTCTCTTCGTCTGGTGCGCATTGGCCGAGGTGATCTGCGGCAGCCCCGGCGTACCAGGGCGCGCTCACCGTGAAGACGCGGTTATTGCCGCGCGCGAGCAGCACCCATTCCAGAAGCCTCCCGCGCTGATTGTGGAGAAAGTATTCATACCAGCGGTCCTCCACCAGTTCCGGTATCACCACGATGATGCTGCGATCGGGATGCTCCTTCGAGAGGTCGAGCACGAACTGCACGATGGGAATGATGATGAAGCGATAGGGCGAAGGCAGGACGCGCAGCGTGGGCGGCTGCTTGCCCGCCGCGCGGAAGGGTTCCTCGACGTAGCGCTCCCAATCCTCCTGCAGCAATTCGGAGTGCTCGCCGGGCTCGACGTGCAACGCGATCACTTCCGGCGAGAGCCGGGCGGCAAACTCAATTCCTTGCCGGCTGACGTTGCTCCAGCGGTCGATGGGAATGATGACGATCGGAGCTTCGCCGGGACCTGCCTGCACCGGAACTTTGCACGTGGTGAGGACTCGTACGGAATGGTAGTGGCGGCGCACCATAACGAAAAAAACAATCGTCAGCGGAATAAAAAGCAGCGTGATCCAGGCGCCTTGGGCGAACTTCGCCACCAGCACGACGAGCACGGTGATGCCGGTTACCAGCGCGCCCAACCCGTTGACCATCGCGCTCTTCACCCAATTCGGGCCGCGATTCTTGAACCAGTGCGCCACCATGCCGGATTGCGAAAGCGTGAAGGCCAGAAAAGCGCCGACGGCAAACAGAGGAATCAGCCGGTCGGTGACGCCTCCAAAAAGAATCAGCAGGCTGCCGCAGAGCACCGCCAGCACCACGATGCCGTAGCTATAGACGAGCCGCCGTCCGCGGTACCCGAAGGCGTGGGGCAGATAGTTGTTTTGCGCGATGGCCCGGCACAGGCGCGGAAAATCGGCGAACGCGGTGTTCGCGGAGAGGGAAAGAACCAGAAGAATGGACGCGACGGTCAGGTAGTAGAAAAAGCCTTTGCCAAAAACGGCGGCCACCAGCATGGAGAGCAAACTCTGGTAGCCGGGCTGGCCCGGATCGGTGGCCGTGATCCCGTACGCCTTCACCAAATAGGAAATTCCCGCCAGCATCGCCGCCAGCAGAACAATAATCACCGTGAGGGTTTTCTGCGCATTTTTTACCGCGGGCTCTCGGAAAGCCTTCACTCCATTGCTCACGGCTTCCACGCCGGTCAAGGCCGTGCAGCCGCTGGCGAAAGCTCTCATCAGCAGCCACGCACTCACCACCGCGACTTCGGGAGGCGGAGCCGGAAGGGAAGTCGCCGGCGTGGGATGCCCGCCGCTGAGGAGCACGCGGAAAACGCCTGCCACCAGGGTAATCAGCAGCGTTCCCACAAAAAGATAGGTGGGCACCGCGAAGGCCAGGCCCGCATCGCGCACACCGCGCAGATTCACGATCGTGATGACGATCAGGATGCCCACGCAGAGAGACGCCGTGTGCGGCAGCAACGACGGAACGGCAGACACCAGCGCGCCCACTCCCGCGGATATGCCTACCGCCGCCGTCAGGATGTAGTCGGCCAGCAGCGCAGCCGCGGCCAGCAGGCTCGCCGACGCGCCCAGGTTGAAGCGCGCCACGGTGTAGGAACCGCCGCCGGAGGGATAGGCCTCGATCGTCTGGCGATAAGAGAAGTAGACGATGGCCAGCAGGGTGATGATGGCGGCGCTGATCGGAATCAGGTACCGGACGCCCATGAGGCCGAGCGGAATCAGAAGGCTGAGCGCCGCTTCCGGGCCGTATGCGGCGGAGCTGAGCGCGTCGAGGCCAAAGATGGGGATGCCCTGCGCGGCGCCAATCTGCTCGGCGCGCTCGTCGCTGGTCTTGATGGGCTTGCCGACAACGACGTCGAGTATGTTCATGCGCGATTCGCGTTCCCGGTGGCGGTGAGGTTAGCTAAGAACTGCCCGGGTCGCCGAGGGGTGCGTGGGAAAGTGGGCCGGGAGGGCGGAAACATGACCCCAGAGTATGCCGTCACTCGCGAACAATCGGCAAGGGCGGCAAGGGCGGCAGTTCGGCCAGTTGACTTTGGCGGCGCCGATCAAGCGGCGCAACGCCTCAGTCGTAGTATTCCGAGCCGAGGTGGGTGATCAACTCTTCGCCCATCATCCAGCGCAGCGTATTCTTCAGCTTCATCAGCTGGATGAAAAGGTCGTGCTCGGGATAGAGTTCGCGGCGCGCACATGGGCGACTTGAAATAGAAGCTGAGCCACTCCTGAATGCCGCGCATTCCCGCGCGCTTGGCCAGGTCCAGGAATAGCACGAGGTCGAGCACGATGGGCGCGGCCAGGATCGAATCGCGGCAGAGGAAATCCACCTTGATCTGCATGGGGTAGTCCAGCCAGCCGAAGATGTCGATATTGTCCCAGCCTTCTTTATTGTCGCCGCGCGGCGGATAGTAGTTGATGCGGACCTTGTGGTAGATATTGCCGTAGAGCTTGGGGTAAAGCTTGGGCTGGAGAATATATTCCAGGACTCCGAGCTTGGACTCTTCCTTGGTCTTGAACGATTCCGGATCGTCCAGAACTTCGCCGTCGCGATTGCCCAGAATATTGGTGGAAAACCAGCCGTTCAGCCCGAGCATGCGGGCCTTGAAGCCCGGCGCGAGGATGGTTTTCAGCAGCGTCTGGCCGGTTTTGAAATCCTTGCCGCAGATGGGCACGCCGTGCTCGCGCGCCAGCTCCTGCATGGCGGGAATATCCACGGTGAGGTTGGGCGCGCCGTTGGCGAAGGGCACGCCCGAGGTGATGGCCGCCCAGGCGTATAGCATCGACGGCGCGATGGCCGGATGATTTTTCTTCATGGCCGCTTCGAACTTGGCCGGCGTGGAATGCACTTCGTGCGGGGTGAGGAAAATTTCCGTCGAGCCGCACCAGATCACCACCAGGCGCGAGACCTTGGACCGTCTTGCGAAAGCGCTCGATATCGTCCTTGATCTCCAGCGCCAGGTCGTATTTGTTTTTCGCTTTCTTGACGTGCGGGCCGTCCAGCCGCTTGACGTAGTCGCGGTCGAAGGCCGCCTTCATGGGCTTGATGCCGATCAGGAATTTCTTGGCTTGCATCAGGTCTTCCGGCGAAAGCACGGCCGCGTTGGCGGCGGCCTCGTAGGCCGAATCGGGGAAGACGTCCCAGCCGCCGAATGCCAGGTCGTCCAGCGAAGCCAGCGGAACGAACTCCTTGATCAGAGGCGAACGCCCCTCGGTGCGTTTGCCCAAGCGAATCGTGCCCATCTGTGTGACCGAGCCCACGGGCTGCGCGCCCTTATTGCGAATCAGGTCCACGCCGGCCATGAAGGTGGTGGCCACCGCGCCCATGCCACAGGTGAGCACCCCCAGTTTTCCTTGTGGCGCTGCAATATTTGTGGGCCGGCGCATGAATTCGTTTTCCCCCTAAGTCTGAAGTGAGCTGCCTTTGGTGGCACAGCCAATCGAGCTGTGCAGAACGAGTGGCACAGCCACTCTTGGCTGTGCGGGCACAGCGATAAACCTCGCGCCGCCGCTCCCTAAGCGCGGCCCGCAAGCAAAGTTCAATATCATCCGCAAAGCGCGCGCGAATTGCAAATTTTGAGACAATTTTTATTTTACGTATCGGGAACCAAATGCGGAGAACGGCAGCCAGTGGCACGGCCGCTCCTGGCTGTGCGACTGTGCCACTCGTCTTATCTGGAAACGCCCATCAGCTCCCAGTAATACAGCGGCAGGGTCGTCTTCAGCCGTTCGGGATGCGTGTAGTGCGCGAACTCCGCGGGCACCTGGAATCCGTTGATGATCTGATCGAGGCTCTTTCCCTGCGCCATCATGGTGGCCACGGCGTCTCGCATGACGATGAAATAGCGCTGCGCTTCCTCCAGGTCCTTCACGCCGCGTCCCGGATGCACCGTGCCGTGGCCGGGTACGTAGGTATCCACCGGAAGGCGGCGGTCCATGATGTTGCCCAGCACCTTGATCCAATTATCGGGATCGGATCCGTCTCCGGGAACCAGCGATCCGCCTCCCGCGTGCATGTCGCTATTGAACAGGTCGCCCATGAGGAAGACCCGCTTCTGCGGAATGTAGAGCGTCACGTCTCCGGTGCTGTGCGCGGCTCCTTCCATCGTCGCTTCGAACGTGATGCCTCCCTCGCGCAGCGTGAGGCTCTTTTCAAACACCACGTCGGGAAGGATCAAATCCTTTCCGTGATACACGGCGTCGCGCGGATCGTTCGACTCTTCCACCTTCCGGTAAATCTCGCCCCGTTCGCCCAGCATGTCCCGCAATTGGTTCTTGCTGGCGATGTAAACCGGATGATCCTCGCGAAACCACCACGCGCCGCTGGAGTGATCGATGGCCGAATGGGAAGAAAACAGATACTTCACCTTTTTGTCCGTGAGCTTCCGAATCGCCGCGAGCGTCTGGTCGGACTCGGTCATGTAGTGGTCGAAAACCACCACGGCGTCCGAGGTGATGACGAAGGTGGAGTTGCTCCCTCCGTTGGCTTCCTGCATGGTGTAAACATCGTCGGCAAGCTTGATCATGTTCATCTTCGGCTTTTCCTGAGCCGCCAGCATTGCCGGAATAAGACTCAGCAGGGCAAGCACTCCCAGCTTCGTGCTTGCCGCGCGCTTCCCAGTGGATTTCATGTGTTCCTCCTAAATCGCGGTTTTCTTGGCCACGCACACCGGCCGCAGACCGCCGTGCAGTCAGCCATGCAGAAGCCATACAGGTCCGAAGTTCAGCGTGGCGAACGCTACCACTCTTTCCGCCCCGCTTCAAACTCATCTTTACACGATGGATAGCGCCGCTGCTTTTGGTTTGCCGTTGAATTGGTGGGTGCCCCACGCGCCGTCGTTGCGCGTGGGATGCAGTACACGATCGTTGGCCCCGCATTTCAATCCGAAGTGCCAGCCTGTAGCTCAGTGGCACAGCCAGGAGTTGGCTGTGCCACTTACCGCGCGCCAATCAAGCCCGCGGGGCCGCCGCGGCGCGCTTCGCCGAAGCCGCGCCCGGCTTGGGACGCAGCGCGGCCAGCATCTTCTCGAGCGGCAGCGCGTTCAGCACGTCGTTTTTCTCGATCCAGCCGCGGCGGGCCATCTGCACGCCGTAGCGCATGAGGTCCAGGTTGGAGATCGAGTGCGCGTCGGTGGAGATCACCACGCGCACGCCGCGATCCTTGGCCATGCGCAGATACGTGTCCTTTAAATCCAGCCGGTCGGGCGCCGCGTTGCACTCCATGACGATGCCGTTGCGCCGCGCCGAGTCCAGGATCTGCTCCATGTCGTACGCCATGGCGTCGCGCCGAAGCAGCAGCCGTCCGGTGGGATGCCCGATGATCTGCACGTAGGGATTCTCCATGGCCGCCAGCATGCGCTCGGTGATGGCCTCGCGCTCGAGGCTCATGAACGAGTGGACCGACGCGACCACCACGTCGAGCTCGGCCAGCACTTCGTCGGCGAGATCGAGCTTTCCGTCCTTCAAAATATCGACTTCGATCCCGGCGAGAATGCGAATGCCTTTGCTCTTGGCGCTGGCGGCGCGGATGGCGCGCGCGTGCTCGAGCGTGCGCGCTTCGTCCATGCCGTTGGCCACGGTTACGGCTTTGCTGTGATCGGTGATGGCGATGTACTCGTAGCCCTTTTTGCGCGCCGCTTGGGCCATCTCTTCGATAGAATTGCGGCCGTCGCTGGCGGGGGTGTGCATCTGCAAATCGCCGCGCAGGTCCGATAGCTCGATGAGCTTGGGCAGGCGATGTTCGGCGGCCGCTTCGATTTCGCCGCAATTCTCGCGCAGCTCCGGCGGAATGAAGTCCAGCTTCAGCTTGGCGTACACCTCTTCTTCGCTCGCGCCGGCCACGCGCCGTTCGCTTTTCAGGGTAGCCAGGGCGTACTCGTTGAGGGTGTAGCCCATCTTCAGGGCCCGGCCGCGCAACGAAACGTTGTGCTCCTTCGAGCCCGTGAAGTAGACCAGCGCGGCGCCATAGTTTTCCGGCAGCAGCAGGCGCACATCCACCTGCATGCCCTTGGCCACGCGAAAGCTCACTTTATTTTCGCCGCGCGCCAGCACCTGCTCGAGTTCGCCGTAGCCCAGAATGTGCTCCTTGAGCGCTTCGAGCTCCTCGGCGGTGGTTCCCGGCTGGTAGGTCAGCAGCAGGTCCAGATCGCCAATGGTCTCTTTCCAGCGCCGCAGCGAACCCGCCGGCGTCACCGAGAGAATCGCCTTGCCGTAGCGGCTGATGTACTCGACCAGCTTGGCCACCTCGTGCTCGGCGGTGGTGATCAGGAAGCGGCCCGCGGTCTTCTTGAAGACCTCCACAGCCTTGAGAATGTTTTGCTCGGTCTTCTCGCCAAAGCCGGCCAGGCCGCGCAGCTTGCCTTCGCGCGCCAGTTGCTCCACCTGCTCGACCGTGCAGCATTTGAACTCCCGCCAGAGAATCAGCGCCTTCTTGGGACCCAGCGATTGCAGGTTGAGCACTTCGAGGATCGTCAGCGGATATTTCTTGAGCAGCTTTTTGCGCAGCGAGTAATCGCCGGTGGAGAGAATTTCGCGGATGTGCTCGGCCAGGCGCTCGCCGATGCCGGGCAGCTCTTCGAGCTTTTCCGGATCGCGGGCGATGGCTTCGATCGATTCGGCCAGGCTGGCGATCAGTTCAGCGGCCTTTTCGTAGCTGCGATAGCGCCCGATCAGCGCGCCGTCGATCTCCAGCAGTTGCGCGGTCTCGCGCAGGACGCGCGCGACCTCCCGATTTTCCACGCAGCCCTCCCTTGGCCAACCGGGAATTATCCGTCAAACGGAAGAAATTTGCCCCGACGTAGAAGGCCCCTGCTTCAGATTCGGACCTCGTACAGCTTCCCGTAACAATTGCTCACCGTTCTTTTGTCGTTGCGGCAAAACAGCGGAATCGACACTAACCGACGAAGATTCAATTTACGCTCGACCGCAGATCTGTCACCGTAATACGAATCAAATGTCCTCCCAGTCGTATTCGCCGGATCGGAATAGAAGAGCGCTACTAATCTAGGAGCCTTGTGGGGTGCCGAGTGTCGCCTGATGATTTCTATGCTTTTACTAAACCCGCGATAGTTTTTGGGGCTCGGACCACCCTTCATGCCGCACTTAGCCCCGGACAGCGCATTGTACGCGGTAGAATGCGCGTAGAACTTGAACTCCACAAAGGCCCGCTCGCTTTTGCGGTGAAGCACTAGGTCGATCTTTTGGCACTCGAAAAACTGCTTTATAGTCCCGTCTCGCCTGGCGAGAGCTTGCGAGTACATGAATCGAAACACGGACTCGCTCCAGGACGTGAGCGGCATACGAGCTACGTCGTTTCTAATGTCGTCAACTGTGTCTCTGAAGGCCGAGATTAGCAAACGGCGCACGGCCTGCTATTCGCCCAGAATGTAGGCGAACATCAGGGGCGCCACAATCGACGCGTCCGATTCGATCACGAATCGCGGCGTGTTGCGGTCCAGTTTGCCCCAGGTGATTTTTTCGTTGGGCACGGCGCCGCTGTAGGAGCCGTAAGAAGTGGTGCTGTCCGAGATTTGGCAGAAGTAGCCCCACAGCCGGCATTGCTCGCGCAGGTCCTGAATGATCAGGGGCACCACGCAGATGGGAAAATCTCCGGCGATCCCGCCGCCAATCTGGAAAAATCCGATGGACGCGTCCTTGCTCGTCTTGCGGTACCAATCGATCAGCGCGGCCATCTGCTCCAGGCCGGACTTCACCACTTGAATGCTGGAGACGTCGCCGCGCACGCAATTGGCCACAAAAATATTCCCCAGCGTGGAATCTTCCCAGCCCGGCGTGAAGATCGGCAGATTCTTCTGGCAAGCGGCGTATACCCAGGAGTCCTTGGGATCGATCTCGTAAAACTCCCGGATGTTGCAATTGCGGATCAGCATGTACATGAATTCGTACGGGAAGTAGCGCTTGCCCTCGCGGTCCGCCTCCTGCCAGTACTTCAGCACCTGGCGCTCGATGCGGCGCATGGCCTCTTCCTCGGGAATGCAGGTGTCGGTCACTCGGTTCAGGCCGCGCTCGCGCAGGGCCAGCTCTTCGTCATCGGTCAGATTGCGGTAGTTGGGGACGCGGCGGTAATGATTGTGAGCGACGAGATTAAAAATATCTTCTTCCAGATTCGCGCCCGTGGTGCAGATGGCGTGAACTTTATCCTGGCGGATCATCTCGGCCAGGGACAATCCCAGTTCCGCTGTGCTCATCGCGCCGGCCATGGCCAGCAGCATTTTTCCGCCCTGCTCCAAGTGGCGGCGATAAGCTTCGGAGGCATCGACGAGGACGGCGGCGTTGAAGTGCCGATAGTTGTGCTTGATGAACTCTTGCACGCTCATCTTCGCGGATTGTGTTTTCAGTCAGTCACCTCCTCAACGCATTTTATTGCTGCATCGTAGAACACACACGAATGAGTTTGCAAGCAACTATCGTGCCAAAAACATTTTTCCGAAAACAAATCCGGCGCGCTCCGATTTTCTCGCCGCGCGCGGAGAGAAAGCCGAACTTGTAGATCAGCTGGTGCGGCGCAGCACTCCGGCTGTGCGCCTGCAACTTAGCTCAGGTCACGCCCGCACCTCGCGCGCCCGCGCACGTAATAAAAAAAATCGCGCGAGACCTGAGGCTTTTTCTTTGCGCGCTTATTTCGAGTTTAAAAATCGAGAGTAGAACAAAATAGCGGAAACGGATTTGCCGTCGTGCAAAGTTCCGCGCCGGATCATTTTTTCCAGCGCGGCCAGCGGAAATTTTCGTGCGGTGATTCTCTCGTCCTCTTCCGGCTGCGCCGTGCCTTCGCGAAGGCCGGTGGCCGCGAAGATCCACATGCGCTCGGTGCAGAATCCCGGGGAAGGGACGATCTCCAGGATTTGTTTCACGCTCCTCGCCGTGTAGCCGGTCTCCTCCAGCAGTTCGCGCCGCGCAGACGCCGGGCGCGATTCGCCCTCTTCCACGCGGCCCGCCACCAGTTCCCAAAGGAAATCGCCCACCGCGTGCCGGTATTGGCGGATGAGCAGGATGTCGCCGTCGGGAAAAACCGGAAGCACCACCACCGAGCCGCGATGCATCACGATGTCCCGCGTGACCTCGACGCCTCCGGGCTCGATCACGCGATCTTCGCGCACGCTGAAGACTTTGCCTTTGTAAATTATTTTGGTGTCGAGGACCTTTGGTTTATCTGTCGCTTTATGGAGTGCGCGTTGGGATGAGGAACGGCTGGGCATGTGTGCGCCGCGCCTTTGTCGCGGCAGCACAATACTATGGTTTGCGGAAAGGAAATGCCAGACGAGTTGGCCGGGCAGCTTTGCCGGAAGCTTCCTCGGCCACCCCGCCGGCTAGAAGATCGGCTTGGCCCAGCGCGAAAGCTCCCACCAGCCAGCCGCCTGCTTGAGGACGCAGCCACGCCACCTGAAACAGAACCTGCGGAGCTCCTTTGGGAAGGGAAGCGCCGCCGGGCGCCTCTCGCAGCGCCAACGCCGAATCGGTCTGCGGACAAGTGTGCAGCCAGAGGCAGCAGCCCGAATGGCTCACGTTGACGGTGGAAGAAAGCTCCACGAAAAATCGTCCGCCGGAGGCCAGGCCGCACACCGCGAAGGTGAGTGCCGTTTCGGAACGCGGCTCCCGGCGCGCCGTCCGGACGGGGCCGGCTCCGAAATCGCGGATATCGCCGACATCGCGGCGGCCAGCATTGGCGCTGCTGGTGTCGCCATTTTCGCCCGGCTCATCGCTCAACCAGACGTTGCGCAACTGGGGCAACCAGCCGATACCTTGGAACGGGCGATCCAATTCGCCTCCCAGCGATAGCTATCTGGTAAATCCATCACGCAAGAGGGAGTCCGTAGCTGCACCCAAATTGTGCAGGCCCGATCTCTTTGCCTCTGAGCCACTTAGCAGGAGCCGTTGCGGCCCGTGGCAGGAAGGGAAGCCCGTTTCCTATGAAGTTTCTATGCAACCCCCGCATTTTTGACCGTTCGCGCCTGGAACGTAACAGAATGCGTGAAAGCTGTTTTTATCCGTCACCAAAACGACGCCTTCCGCCCGTTTTGAGACGAATCGCGGAGCAGCCAGGAGTGGCCGTGCCACGCTTGCGGCGCGTCTAAAAAAGGCCTCGGGAGTTGGCCCCACGCTGCACCGCGCCGTATACTCTTGCGGGTACCAGAACCGGAGCGAATCGCGAATGCAGATCAACACGCTGATTGTGGACGACGAAAAGCCGGCCCGCGACGAGTTGGCGTTTCTGCTGAAAAGCTTTCCGGAGGTGAACGTCGTCGGCCAGGGCAAGAACGGCCTGGAGGCTGTCGCCCTAATTAAGGAGCACAATCCCGATCTGGTTTTTCTCGACGTGCAGATGCCCGGCCTCGACGGCTTCGGCGTGCTGCAGAAGTTGATGGACCGCAAGGTGCGCCTGCCGCACATCGTCTTCGCCACGGCCTACGAGTCTTACGCGGTGCAGGCCTTCGAGGTGAACGCGGTCGACTACATCCTGAAGCCGTTCGATAAGCAGCGATTGTCGCGCGCGGTGCAGCGGGCGCGGCGCGTCCTGGGAGCGGACTCCCCGGCGGAGCGCCTGGAAACGCTGGTCCAGCAGTTGGGCACGCGCAACGGCCAGCCGGTGAAGCTGCTGGTGAAGACGCAGGGCCGCCTGCTGCTGGTGGACGCGGCGGAGATGGTCTGCGCCTCGATCGAGGACGGCACCATCACCATCTCCACGCGCGAGCTCGAGGGCACCTCGAACTACCGCACCATCGAAGATCTCGCGGACACGCTCGATGCCGAGCGCTTCTGGCGCCCGCATCGCTCCCATCTGGTGAACATCAACCACATCAAGGAAGTGCTGCCCTGGTTCAAATCGAGTTACATGCTGAAGATGGCCGATAAGCGCCAGTCGGAAATCCCGGTCAGCCGCGCGCAGACCAAGCGCCTCCGCGAACTCCTGAAGATGTAGCGGCAGGCTGTGCTCCTGTAGCTCAGGTCGCCCCGGTGTCTCTGTCTCAGCGCCAAACTCAACGCAGCGGTGTCATCCCGAACCCGGCCCGCATTTGGACGGCGGTGAGGGATCTGCTTTTTCCATGATTCGCGGCCTCAGCAACCAGAAATTGCCGTGTTAGCATGCTTACCGCCTCATGGATTTTTCCTTCACCGACGACCAGCGCCTGATTCAAGACACGGTGCGCCGCTTCATGGAATCCGAAGTGCGCCCCAACGTCCGCCAGCGCGACCGCGAAGAAAAATTCGCCGGCGCGGAGATCCGCCGCCTCGGCGAATTGGGCTGCTGCGGCATGCTGATTCCGGAGGAGTGGGGCGGCGCCGGCCTCGATACGCTCTCCTACGTGCTCATGCTCGAAGAGGTGGCGCGCGTGGACGCCTCCATGGCCGTGGCGCTGAGCGTCACCAACTCCGTCGTGGCCTGGCCGCTCTGGCGGCATGGCAATGACGAGCAGCGCCGCAAATATCTCCCGCGCCTGGCGCGCGGCGAAATTCTCGGCGCCTTCTGCCTCACCGAGCCGCAGGCCGGCTCGGACGCTGCCGCCCTCGAAACCCGCGCCGAGCGCAGCGCCGACGGCAAGACCTATCGCCTCAACGGCACGAAAAGCTGGGTCACGAGCGGCGGCGAGAGCGGCGTCTATCTCGTTTTTGCCCAGTCACACCCAGCGTCGGGCCCAGCGATGGCCTCCGCCGCCTCGGCGCCCGCCAGCAAAGCCATCACCACTTTTCTCGTCGAACCTAGCTTCTCCGGCTTTCGCGTGAGCCGTTACGAAGATAAAATGGGCCTGCGCTCGTCGCGCTCGGCGGAAATCGTTTTCGCCGATTGCCAAGTGCCCGCGGAAAATCGCCTCGGGGAGGAAGGGCAGGGGCTGAAGATCGCGCTCGAAGCGCTGGACGGCGGACGCGTGGGCATCGCCGCCCAGGCCGTGGGCCTGGCGCAGGGCGCGCTCGATGCCTCGGTGCGTTACGCCAAAGAGCGGCGCGCCTTCGGCAAATCAATCGCCGAATTTCAGGCTATTCAGTTTATGCTTGCGGATATGCAAATGGAGATCGAAGCGGCGCGCTCGCTGGTGTGGCAGGCAGCATTCATGCGCGACAAGATGTCGCGCACGAGCGAAGACCGCCCGCCCGGCGCTTCCCGCAGCCGTCTCGGCGCTTACGCCTCGCGCGCCAAGCTTTACGCCGCCGAGATGGCCAATCGCGTCGCCTACAAGGCCGTGCAGATTCACGGCAGCATGGGCTATTCCCGCGAAAGCGACGTCGAGCGCATCTATCGCGATGCGCGCGTGCTCTCCATCTACGAAGGCACCAGCGAAATTCAGCGCACGATCATCGCGAGGGACCTCCTCAGCCGCCCCTCCCGTGAGGCCCTCTAGAGTGGCGCCCGCCGAGAACGCCCCCGAAAACCGCAAGCGCGTCCTGAGCGGCATGCGTCCCACCGGACGCCTGCACATCGGCCACTACTTCGGAGCATTGCAAAACTGGATTCGCCTGCAAAACGATCCGCAGTACGAGTGCTTCTACTTCATCGCCGATTGGCACGCCCTCACCACCGATTATGCCGATACCTCGTTCGTCGCCCAGAACACCATCGAAATCGCCACAGACTGGCTGGCCGCCGGCCTCGATCCGGAGAAATGCACCTTTTTCGTGCAGTCCTCCGTGCCCGAGCATGCCGAGCTTTGTCTGTTGCTCAACATGATCACGCCGCTCGGCTGGCTCGAGCGCGTCCCCACTTATAAGGAAGCCCTCGAAAACATCACCAGCAAAGACCTGCACACCTACGGCTTTCTGGGCTACCCGGTTTTGCAGACAGCGGACATCGTCATGTACGGCGAACCCGAAACCGAACTCGTCGTCCCCGTCGGCGAAGACCAGGCCGCCCACGTCGAACTCGGCCGCGAAATCGTCCGCCGAGCGAATGTTTTCTACGGCCTCGATCCGGACCAACGCCTCTTTCTAAAAGAAAACGAGAACGCCTTACTTAAAATGGTGAGTCACTTCGGCTTGCCGCTCCTGCCTAACCAATGGTCATATCCGATTGAGACCGGCATGCAGACGTTCCTGATTAGCAAATTCCGTTCAATCGCGACTGAGTATGGGATCGATAACTTTCTAGAAGCCGCAGGCAAGTTTGGAGGCTTTTTTAGGTATAGCAGGAAGCTGCGCGAGCCCGAAGTCATGCTCACCCACACGCCCCGGATCCCCGGCCTCGACGGCCGCAAAATGTCCAAGTCTTACGGCAACGCCATCATGCTCAGCGAATCCGACAACGACATTCGCAAGAAAACCAAAGTGATGGTCACAGACCCGGCCCGCAAGCGCCGCACCGACCCCGGCAATCCCGACGTCTGCCCCGTCTTCGATTGGCACAAATTATTCTCGCCGCCCGAGACTCAAGCATGGGCCGCGAACGGTTGCCGCACCGCGGGAATTGGCTGCATCGAGTGCAAAGCGGCCATGGCCGAAAACTTGATCAAGTGGATCGAGCCGGTCCGCCAGCGCCGCCTTGATTTCGAGCGCGATCCCCGGCAGGTGCTCGAGTATCTAGATACCGGCTCAACGCGCGCGCGCATGGTGGCGCAGCAGACCATGGACCGCGTCCGCGAAGCCGTCTTCCACTGGAACGAGAAGCGCAACGAAATCACCGGCGGGCGGGCAGCACCTACCCCCGCTGGGCGGTAGCGGATGCCGTTGCCTTGTGGGTCGGGCAATGTGGCACAGCCACTCTTGGCTGTGCTCTCGTCGCATCGGCCCCGGCGCCGCGAAAGACGCTTGGGCTGGGAGGTAGCAGAATTGGTGTCATCCCGAGGCCCGAAGGCCGAGGGATTTGCTTTTTGCTTGAGCAGTTCCCGGTCGACATTGACCCTGCTGCTAAAATAGAAAGAAAAGGGAAAAACGAAGGGCAACGGCCAAGAAATGCTTTCAGGCCTCAACGACGATGCTGACGAAGAAATCTTGGCCCAATCACAGGTCCCGAATCCGTGGAGCGCAAAGCGAAAGGGCACCGTGGCGCGCCGCAGCGGGGAAAATGGGGACTAACTTATTTAGTTTGATATCCTTGCATTGTGGCGCATTTTAAGTCCCGTGTTTTGATATCCTTGATGAAAAAATAGGGGGGTGCCCCCTGGGAATCTAATGCACCACTTGAGATTCTTGGCAGAAAGTAAAACAAGCACTCGGTGTCGTCCCGAGCTCGTCCGCCGGGGCGGACCGACCGAGGGATCTGCTTTTCTTTCGTGGAGGTGACCTTGGCGACTCCATATAAAATTCACATCGATGCCTACGATGGGCCGCTCGACCTGCTGCTGGACCTTATCCGCAAGCAGGAGTTGGATATCCACAATATCCCCATCGCCAAAATCACCGGCCAATACCTCGAGTACCTGCACAAGCTCGAGGACCTGGATATCGACGTCTCCGCCGACTTCATCTACATGGCCGCCACGCTGATCCTGATCAAATCGAAGATGCTCTTGCCGGCGGACCCGCTCGCGGGCCCCGAGGAGCAGATCGATCCCCGCGCCGATCTCGTGCACCGCCTCGTCGAGCACGAGCAGTTCAAGAGCGCCGCGCAGTTGCTCCATCAGAAGCAGCAGCTCGAAGCGCATGTGTGGTCCAAGCCCGATCTTTCGCTCTACGACGACGAAGGCACTCAGGGCGAGCTGGCGGTTTCGCTGGTCGATCTGGTGCGCGTCTTTCAGCAGGTGCTGGAGCGGCGCAAGCAAGTCACCAAGATCGAGCTGCGCCACGATACCTGGACCGTGGAGCGCATGATGGAGGTGCTCCGCGCGCAGTTGCTTACCACCGAGGAGGGCGTCGAGCTGGCCGCGTTTTTCGAGTCCTGCCCCACGCGCTCGGCCATGATCTGCGCGCTCTTGGCGGTGCTGGAGCTGGTGCGCTTGCAGGCCATCGTGCTTACGCAGACGGAGATTTTCGGCTCCATCGTCGTCCGTAAGCATAAGATGTTCGACGTGGTCTTTGCCGGCGGCGAGCTTTCCGCCACCGTGAGAACGCCGCACAGCATCGACGGCAGTACTGAGACCGCCGAGGCCGGAGAAAGTAGCGCCGCCGGTGAGGCGAGCGAGCCAGGCACCGCCGATGACAATGCTGAACCAGGCGACGCGCTATGAGATCGTTGAGCGACGCGCGTGAACAGGTTGTCATTCTGAGCGTAGTGGCCGCGATTTTTCCTCGGACCGCAATTGGATCCGGCGGCCGCGTAGTCGAAGAATCTCTCTTATGACGATGAACCCCATTGAACTGAAAAGCGCGCTCGAAGCCATCATCTATGCGGCCGACGAGCCTGCCACCGTCGAACAGCTCGCCGCCGCCGTGGGCGAAGAGAAGCACATCGTGCGCTCGGCGCTCAATGAACTCGTGGCCAGCTATGCCGCCGACGAGCGCGGCGTGGAGATTCGCGCCGTGGCCGGCGGCTATCGCGTGTACACCAAGCCGCAGCATCACGATCTGGTGCGCCGCTTCATCAAGAGCCTGCGCCCGCCGCTGCGGCTCACCATGCCGGCGCTCGAAACGCTGGCCGTGATCGCCTATAAGCAGCCCGTGACCCAGCCGGAGATTCAGGAGATTCGCGGCGTGAATTGCGCGGGCGTCATCGAGACGCTGTTGGAGAAGCGCCTGGTCACCACCGCGGGACGCAAGCAGGTGATCGGGCGGCCGATTTTGTATCGCACCTCCAAGGATTTTCTGATGCGCTTCGGCCTGAGCGACGTGGACGAGTTGCCCAGCCTGAAGGAGTTCGAGGCGCTGGCCCGCGAAGCCCTGGGCGCCGACGATGGGATAGCTGCGTCGCAAGAAGAAGGCGAAATCGCCGAGGGCGAGGCTCTTGAGACTGGCGCAGTGGCTGAAGACGCAGCGCTCGAGGCCGAGCCCGAGGCCGGGATGGACTCGGCTGCCGCATCGCCGAGCGAATCGGCGCCCGAAGCGGCCGACGCGGAAACGCAGAACGCGGAGTTGCAGGAAGCCGAAACCCCGAATGTCGTGGCGCCCGAGCAGCCTCAAGAGTCCGAGACTTCCGCGTGGGACACGCTCGGCGAGCCTGCTCGAGATTCCGAAGGGCGCAGCGCCAAGAAGGCCGCCCCCGGCGGCGTGGAGTAACTTTGTAGCCCAGGGCGCGCTCACGCCTTTCGTGAGTGGCCCTGGGGATTTTCGTCTTCCACGAAAAGTCATCCGTAGGATGAGCTTTTCGCGGTTAAAAAAAGGCGCGCCGCGTGCCGCACAACAAAATCGCCCGATAGAGGGTTCATGCTCGAACGCTTGCAAAAAATTATCGCCCGCGCGGGAATCGCCTCCCGCCGCCACGCGGAAGAGTTGATCCGCGCCGGACAGGTGCGCGTGAATGGCGTGGTGATCACCGAACTGGGCGCCAAGGCCGATCCCGAGCACGACCGCGTGGAGGCGGCCGGGCGCGTCGCCGAGCGACCTGCCGAAGCTGGCTACTATCTTCTGCACAAGCCCAGCCACGTGGTTGCCACCATGTCCGATCCCGAAGGGCGGGCCACGCTGCGCCACGTTTTGCGCGGACTTTCCGGCGGCGTTTTTCCCGTCGGACGTCTCGATTACGCGGCTTCCGGCTTGATCCTGCTCACCAGCGACGGCGCGTTGGCCGACCGTATCCTCAAGAATTCGGCGCGCATGCCCAAGGTCTACTGGCTGAAGGTGGCGGGCCGCCTGACCGACGACGAGATGCAGCAGGTCGGGCAGAAGGCCCATGCGCGGGTGCGGCGGCTGCGCGCTCCCGGCGCCGCGGCTTCGCATTCCGCCAATCCCTGGTATGAAGCGGAGCTGACTGACGCGCGGAGTGATTCGCTGCGGCAGGCCCTGTTCGCCATCGAACATCCCGTGGAAAAATTGAAGCGCGTAAAGTTCGGGCCGGTCGAACTGGGCGATCTCGCCGAAGGGCACTACCGGGCCCTCGAGCCGGGCGAGGTGGCGCAATTGCGCCGCATGGTGGAGCAGGCAGGCAACGCGCCTGCGGCGGCGCAAACGAAGGGCTTCGTGTTCGCAGGCCAGGCGAAACGCGCAGCGCCCACATGGCAAGCGAAACGCAGAATGTGGCAAGCGAAACGCGCCGCAGCAGCGGGGCAAGCAAAGAGCGCCCCAGGCGCGGATGAAATGAAGACCGGCGCGCCCGCGTGGCAAAACAAGACCGGCGTGAGCGCGGGTCAACCGGCGAACGCGGCGGGCGCAGGACAAAGCCGGAGTGCCGCGACGCCGTGGCAAAACAAGAGTGCAGCGCCCGCGTGGCAAAATAAGAGCGCAGCGAGCGAGGGACAAACGCGGAGCGCTGCGACCCCGTGGCAAACAAAGAGCGCCGCAGGCGCCGGTCAAACGAAGGCCGGCCTGCCCGCGTGGCAAAACAAGCGTGGCGCGAGCGCGGGGCAAAGCCGGAGCGCCGCGCCCCCATGGCAAACCAAGAACGGCGGGAGTTCGGGCCAAGCCCGGAGCGGCGCGCCGCCGTGGAAAAAGAGTGGCGGGAACGCGTGGCAAAGAAAGAGCGCCGCAGGCGCGGGTGAACCAAAGAGCGGAGCGCCCGCGTGGCGAGGAAAGGACTCCAGAGGTGCGGAACAAAGCCGGAGCGCTGCGGCCCCGTGGCACAAGAGCGGCGGGAGCGCGGGACGAAGCAAGGGCGGCGCGCCCGCGTGGAAAAAGAAGAGTGGCGCGCCCGCGTGGCAAAGTAAGAGCGGCGCAGGTGCGTGGCAAGGAAAGAGTGCCGCAGGCGGGGGACAGGCGAAGACTGGCGCAGGCGCGCGGCGAAAGAAGACCGGCGCGAGCGCGGCGTACCCGAAAGGGGGCGCGCGCAAGGAGCATCGTCCTGGGACTCGCGGGCCTAGCGGGACTCCCCACCAGGGCGGCCATGGCCGCGAAGGCCACGGCGGCCGTGACCGTCGTCATGGCCACGATGCTCGTGGAGGCCGTGACGGCGGTAATAAAAATCCGCGGCATCCGGCGCAATGAGTCGTTCTGCGATGCCTTCTGCCGGTCCGTGGGCCTTTCCTCTAGCAAATTTCGGCCGAGTTATGGCGTTTCGCAATACATGCAGTCGGCGGGTTATCGCATCATTCCCGTAAATCCCAACGAGCGAGAAGCGCTGGGCGAAAAAGCTTACGCGCGGCTCGGCAATGGTGCGCGCTTCACGCAGAACCTTTTTCATTTCGTCGTCTGAAGGCACGGGGGAAGGCACCGCAGCGGAAATACTACCGATGAATAATGCGCGTTCGCAATTGCTGGTTTTACTCTGTGCGTTCGGCCCTCTATTGCCAACGTTACTCGCCGAGCAGGGGTGGACGACTTTCAAGAGCCCTCAAAACCATTTCCGTGTTCAGTATCCCAGTTCCTGGCACCCGTTGAATCCTGGAGAAACAAGATTCGATATCATTAACTTTCCACCCTCCGAGCGAGCCGAAGGCGTAATTTTGAATGCAACTGGCGCCAGGATCTGGCTGAGTGCCGCGCCGCCAGAAATCAAAACTGTAGATGAACTGATTCTCCAGGAGCCGCCGAGTGACTCAACCGAAGGGGATGAGAGAATCCCGATTGCTAGACTTGCTCGTGACGGTTGCCTCACACTGCGCCGTGTCATTACGAAGGGTGAGATTGGCCCGAACGTCTATTTCGTATATACGACTTACTATTGTTCAACGAAGAGAGGGATCTATATGGCAGTTTTGATTAACCGAGAGCGTGATCCTCACCAGGAAGAGCTTCGGGCAATTGCGCTGAGAATAGTTTTAAGCTTGAGGGCGTTTTGATTGTCCTCAGATTCTAAGGTTTGCCTGTATTCGGGGAATGGCGGGATTTGATGGCGCGGATCTCGTCCATGCGCTGGCGCAGGCGCTGTTCGAGCCCCTGATCGGTGGGCTGGTAATACTCGCGGCCTGCCAGGCTGGGCGGCAAGCAATCCATGTCCGCTACTTTTTCCTCGATGTTGTGCGCGTACTGATAGCCGCGGCCGTAGCCTTCGTGCTTCATCAAGCCGGTGACCGCATTGCGCAGATGCAGCGGAACCGGTTCGGACGCGGTCTTCTGTAGATCCTGCTGCACTTGGCCGTAGCCGGTGTAGAGCGCATTCGATTTGGGCGCGAGCGCGAGGTAGACCGCGGCTTGCGCCAGAGCCAGATTGCCTTCGGGCACGCCGATGAAGTCGGCGGCTTGCATGGCGGCGACGGCAATTCCCAGCGCGGCGGGATCGGCCAGGCCGATATCTTCGCTGGCCATGCGCACCAGGCGCCGAGCGACGTACAGCGGATCTTCGCCCGATTCCAGCATGCGCGCCAGCCAATAGAGCGTGGCGTCGGCGTCGGAGTTGCGCACCGACTTGTGCAGCGCCGAAATCAGGTTGTAGTGCTCTTCGCCGGATTTGTCGTAGAGCAGGAATTTGCGCTGCAGCGCGCTGGAAAGCAGTTCCTCTGTGATCACGCGCTTACCATCCTCGGCGGGCGCGGCTGCGCGCACTAGGGCTTCCAGCGTGTTGTAGGCGGCGCGCGCGTCGCCATTGGCGAAGGTGGCGATGCGGTTGATGACGCTCTCATCCGCCTCGATCTTTTCCGCGCCCAATCCATGTTCCTTATCGGCCAGCGCGCGGCGCACTAACCCTGCGATTTCCGGTTCGGTGAGCGCCTGCAAGGTGTAGACGCGGGTGCGGGAGAGCAGCGGCGCGATGACCTCGAAGGAAGGATTCTCGGTGGTGGCGCCGATGAAGATGATGTTTCCGGCCTCCACGTGGGGAAGAAAAGCGTCCTGCTGAGCTTTGTTGAAGCGATGCACTTCGTCGATGAAGACGATGGTGCGGCGGCCGGAGCGGCGGGTGTGTTCGGCGGCGGCCATCACGTCTTTGATTTCGCGAATGCCGCTGAGCACCGCGCTGAAGGAGACAAAGTCGGAGTGCGTGCGGCGCGCGATGAGGCGCGCGAGCGTGGTCTTGCCGCAGCCGGGCGGTCCCCAGAGGATCATGGAGCCGAGATCGTCGCTTTCGATGGCCACGCGCAGCGGCTTGCCCGGGCCGAGCAGCGCCTGCTGCCCGGCAAACTCTTCGAGCGTGCGCGGGCGCGTGCGTTCGGCCAGCGGGGCAGTGGCGGCGACCGCGTCAGCTTCGATTTTGGCGAAAAGGCTCATATGGCTTGGCGCAGTGGGTGCGCTTTAGCTTAAGCATAACGCGACTTTGTTAAGCGTCAAAAGCGGCGCGATTCGCGCGCCCTTTTTGCCGCCCGACGCACAGCCAGGAGTGGCTGTGCCACATGTTGCGAGTGTCAGCGGCAAGCGGTGGCGGGGGAATTCACCCGGCCGAAGGAGAGATGGAAATAAAGTCAAAATCCGCACCCTTGGAAACGAAGGGTGCGGCACCCGCCGGCGATGTTCGAGTTGTTCTGCACAGCCAGGAGCGGCTGTGCCGCTACGAGTTCAGGCCGCGCTGGCGGGCGGCTTCGTACAGCAGGATGCTGCCGGCGATGGCGGCGTTGAGGGATTCTGCGGGCGCATTTTCGCCGCCCGCCTTGGTGTACTGCGGCGCGTGCGGGATGCGCACGATGGCATCCGCGGAGCGGACCGAGTCGTCGGGCAGGCCTGCGCCTTCGTTGCCGATCAGCAGGGCCACGGGCCCGCGCCAATCGATCTCCCACGGCGCGAGCGGTTTTCTGGCGCTGGCGCTCGCGTTGGCGCCGCCGCGAGCGCCGGAAGATTCGTCGGGGCAAGCGGCGCAGACGCGTACGCCGGCGATGCGCAGTTGCGCCAGAAGCACGGGCGCGGAAAGCCCGCGCACGATGGGCAGGCGCAAGGCGGCGCCGGCCGAGGCGCGCAGCGCCTTCGGCGAAAAGGGATTGGCAGTGCCGATCGCGCCTACGGCGCAGGCCGCGACTCCGGAAGCGCCCAGCGCTTCCGCCGTGCGCACCAGAGTGCCTACGTTTCCGGGGTCCTGCACTCCCGCGAGAATCAGGATCAAGGGAGTTCCGCCGATGAGATCGTCGAAGGTGCCCAGGCGCGGCCGAACCAGCGCGGCAACGCCCTGCGGCGTTTCGGTGCCGCTGGCGAAGGCGAATAGGCGGTCCGTGGTGCGCAGCAGGCGCGCCCCTGGCGGAATCGAGGGCTGAAGGCGGCGCATGTGTTTCGCGCCGGTATCGCTGAAGAGCAGGGCCAGAATTTCGGCGCTCGAATGTAGCGCGGTCTCCACCAGGCGCGCTCCCTCGACGCCGGCGATTTCGCCTTCGGGAAGAGCCTGGGGCGAAGAGTCGGCGCGAGCCCGAGCGGACGCGCCGCCGCGAGACGAGTCGCCCGAGAGCGCGGCGCGAAAGCGCTTCAGCCAGCGATTGTCACGGCTCTCGATGGATTCGGAAAAAGGTGGCGCGGCGCGGTTGGCACGCATTTCGGCCATGCGCTTCATAGGCAGCGAGAGTAACAAAGGCCGATGGTTTAGCACAATTGGCAGGGAAGCAATCGCTTAAGTTTAGAGAGACGGATTTAGCTCGTCGCCAGGAGTTGTTTTTGGGGTCGTGACATCGTTTGCTGAAACCCCAGGGTTCCGCACAGCCAGGAGTGGCTGTGCCACCGAGCGAAAAACCTCAGGTCTCCCGCGACTTTTTTATTACCTGCGCTGACGCGCGAGGGGCGGGCGACCTGAGCTACAAACTGGAGGAGCACAGCCAGGAGAGGTGCGGGGCGGGAAAACGGATCAGGAGAAAAGGCGGGCGCGCAGGCCCGTCAAGGTCACTTGGGCGGCGGGGGAAGTGGCGAGGCCCTTGATTCCGAAGATGAGGCCGATCAGCAGGCAGTGAAGTTCCGCGCGAACGGCCATGGGCGAAAACTGGTTCCAGAAGCCGATGCGGCCGAGCCTGCCAAGCCGGGGAACCCAGCGGGGAACCTCTTGCAGATAGCGCTTGGCGGGCGCGCCATAAAGCTCCGCCAGCCAGCCTTCCTCGTAGCGCGCCACGATCGAGTACACCGCGAAGCACCAGGCGAAAATGAAAGGCGCGACCGAAGGAAGTTTGGCGAAGAACATGGCGCTGGTGCAGATCAGGATGTTGCCGATATAGAGAGGATTGCGAACCAGCTGATAAGGACCGCTGGTGGTAAGCGCCAGCTGCATCTTCAGCCGGTGGTGAATATAAGACTGGGCCCAGATGCGCAGAGCCATCCCGGCGAAGAGCAGGACCATGCCGATGCTCCAGCTCACCGCCAGGCTTACGGCCTCCTCTCGCCTGGAGAATAAAGCGATGAGTAGAGGGAGATGCACAATGATGCCGCGATTGCGAAATACCCAATGCCCAGAAAGCATCCCTAGCCCCCAAGACCCGGAGACAGCCGTTTGCCGTCCTACATAGATGCAAACAACAGAAAATAAGTTAACCGGCGACGTTACTTTATGATTAAGCGATCTTCAAGGGGGGCGTGCGGGAAAGATTCCAGAGAGTTCACCGCGAGTTCACCGCAGCTTCACGTCGATTTTACATCGACTTTACATCGGGGCGGCCAAAACCCGGGGGCCGCAGGTGCGGATGGCACTGAATCGAGCAGAGATGGACGGCGCCAAATTCCAGGACGCGCCGGTCGTCCCAATGATCGAGCAGGCGGACCGAGCGCTGCACCGACTTGGGCGTTTCCGTTTCCAGATCGTAGCCGAGAATCCACTCCGTATTGGAGGGAAGCCTTTCGGGTCTTTTGGCGCCGCAGTTGTCGCAGGTGATCGTCACCATAAATACTCTCCTCGAGGGCTATCCATTTCGATGCGGAGCGACGCGCGGGTGGACGCGGAGAGCGGCGTGGCGGAAAGGTCAGGCTTCTTATTCAGACTTCGGACTCGAGGACGCGCTTCAGGGTGGGAATCAGGTCGGTGCCGGCGCTGGCTTTGTTCACGAAGCCTTGCGCCCCGAGAAGGCGCACGGCGGCTTCGGCCTCGGGGGTACACTCCTGCACCGTGAGGAAAAGAATCTTGGTGCCCGGAGCGATGCTGCGGATCTCCACGGCGGTTTCGATGCCGTTCATTACCGGCATATGGATGTCCAGAAGGACCAGATCGGGCTTCAGAGCTTTGACGCGATCGAGGGCCTGCTTGCCGTCCTGGGCCTCGCCACAGATGGAGAGAGCGTGAGCGTTCAGAAGAGAACGCACGGAATTTCGAGCGATGTCATGGTCGTCCACGAGCAGTATTCCCGCCGTAAGTCACCGCCGCTTAGCGTAAGTCACCCGCCGCTTAGATTGTTCGGCAACGCCGTTGGGCGTCACGTCCATGGTCACTCGCCCGTGGAGGCGAATTCCATACAGCGATACCTGTAGGCCTGTTCAAAAATGAACAGCTTGCCTTATAGTCCAAGCTTTTACTCGGAGATCTTCCTGGGATCGCGGATGCGCCGTGGCTGACCCTCTCTTACTCCTGCACTGTCGCTCGCAGAACGACTTCGTCCGATGGGGTTTTCGTCTGCGAGTCAGTCTCCGCGGTGATAATCACGTTGAAATGATTGAGAGTAGTTGTCGACTTTAGCTCACCCTTCAGGTTGTTTCCGACGTTCAACTCTCCCTGACTTTGCGGCTGAGACCCTTCCTGCTGGAACCAGACTATGTAAGCATCTTGCGAAACCGGGGATGCTCACTCCACCTGCAAACGCCTACATTTTCTCGCCTCGCGTTATTGCTCGGCGCCGTGTTAGCTGTGGCCATAGTTGGCTGGGCAAAAACCTACCATATGACTTCCATAAAGATCGTGCCGGCGGCGGCGGGCGAAGTTCACGTCGCTGAGGAGAAGAATGGCAACATCCAGGTCCATGTAAGCGTTTATGTGTCTGTTCATGTTTGGAACTCCTTTTGGGAAACCGCAATCTTGACAAGAGCCTGGCCCCCCGTAAACCATGTTAAAGCGCGCCAGAAGCGTGTCTGTCGACTTAGGCACCCCGAGCGGTGACGTGCATCACAGTTTCATAATGAAACGCGCGATTAAGCTGGAATGGTGAGCGGAGCACCAACAGCGGGGCCGTCGATCCAATCGCAGGCGTTGTTCGAAGCTTTATTCGAATTCTCGCCTGACGCTATCATTGTGAGCAATCCGGAAGGTCGAATCACATCCATCAACGGGCAGGTTGAACACGCATTTGGATATGCCCGCCGGGAGTTACTGGGTCAGCCGGTCGAAATTCTGATACCCGAGCGATTCCGAAGCGTGCATCCGAATCATCGTAAAGCTTACAACGCTCACGCCAGCGTACGGCCTATGGGCGTCGGATTGGAACTTTATGGCCGGCGAAAGGACGGAACTGAATTTCCTGTCGACATCATGCTCAGCCCCATCGAAACCGCGGAAGGCCGGGTGGTGCTGAGTGTGATCCGCGACATCACGGACCGAAAGAAAGCCGAAGAGGCACAGTCCAGGCTTGCCGCCATCGTCGAATCTTCGGAAGAGGCGATCCTCTCCGAAGACCTCAATGGCATCATTTCAAGCTGGAACGCGGCTGCCAAAGATATCTTCGGCTTCACTGCCGAAGAAGCCGTCGGACAGCCCGTCACCATCATCATTCCTCCTGGGTTTCCGGATGAAGAGGAACTCCTGAGGCGCCTCCTCAGCAGCGGTGAGCGGATCGAGCACCAGGAAGCGGTTCGCGTAACCAAGGCGGGGAAGAGACTGAACGTCTCATTGACCGTTTCCCCCCTGAAAGACCCGGCAGGTAAAGTTGTCGGCGCTTCCAAGATTTTGCGCGACATTACCGAGCAAAAAGAGTCGGAACAGGCCGCGCTCTCCGCGCGCCTGATCCTAACTCAATTCCTAGCGACGGAAGCCGCCGCCGCGGCCGAAGCCCCCGAATCGGCCGTAGCCGCCGAAGCCGCCGCCGTAATATCCGCCCCAGCCCCAACCGAAGCCGAGGCCGACGTACGGACCGGGGTAGCAATACCAGCCGCAATAGGGATAGGGATAGGCGCCGTAGTAACCGCCACCGTAGTAGTACGGAGCCGGCGGATAGCCGGGTCCATAGTTCGGTCCATACGCCAGCCGGCGCGCGGGGCCATTGGCGTAAGCGTCCTGATCTCTGTAGTCGCTTTGCGACGCGGGCCGAAACGCGACCGGGCCCTTGTCAGTGGAGACCGAGACCGGCGAGGTCAGCTGGAAGGTGAGCAACGCTTCCGGAGCGATCATGGTGGCGCGTCCGCGCGAGGAGAGCACGATAGCGGCGCCTGTGGTGGCTCCCAAACCCGCGCCAATCGCGGCGCCTACTCCGCGTCCCACAGCTGCGCCGACAATGGCGCCGACGGCGGTGGTGGTGGCGACGGTTGCGGCGCTACGGCCGGGGTACTGCGAATAAGGCGGCGGCGCGACCTGCTGCATGCGCGTGGTCACGGGAACCTGCTCGCCATCGACGAGCGTCAATTCCGTAATCTCCACGCCCAATCGGGAAACGCCATTGCCCTGGCTCGCTTTTTGGGCCACGTCGACGCGGCCCAGTATGGTTTGTCCGCGGCGCGCAACGACCCATCCATTGGCAACCACGGGCTGATCGAGCGTTGCGCTGAAGGTATCGCCAGGATGATTTTTATCGCTGGAGAGCCATTGCGTTGCGCGGGCTGAAATCACGGCGCCCGCCGGCAGCGTCAGCGTTGGCGGCACGGGCACGGCCGCCCGGGGCGCCGGCGCACCCTGAGTTTGCGCCGGCGCGGGATTATCCTGACTGGGGAGCTGTTGGGGCGGTTGCGAAGGAGGCGCGTCATCGCCCTGCTGCGGCGGCGCGGCCTGGTTCGGATCTGATTGGCTCGAAGCCGATGGCTCATCCTGCGGGCCGTAAGGGTTCTGGTTCTGCGCCCGAAGCGGCGAGGCGGCCGTGCAAATCATCGATGCGGCAAACGCGAAAACGAAAACTGGAACGCTCCACCCTTTTGCACCCGTCAGCTTTTCACCCATGATGTTTCTCTCCCTGGCATCCTGAATATATGGATTATCGAGGGGCGCTTGGAGTTGTATCGGGAGTGCGCGAAGCGGCAACAGGGCGTGATGCGGGCAGATCCGTGATGCGGGCAGATCAGCGTTCGCGCGCGAGCATCTGGTAAAAGCGTTTGGGAATGGCTGCGGCGAGGGCCGTCACCAGAATCGAACCCATCAGCACCTCGGCGGGCGGATGCTGCAAAACATCGAGCAGCAGATAACACATGCCGAGATAGACGGCTTCGATCACCAGGATGCGGCAGAGGGTGATGCGCGGAGATTGCCCGCGAGGGCGTAGGAGAAGGAGCAGCAGCACGATGAGGGCGGCGGCAAAGAGGAGAGGGATCCATTCGGGAGACATGGCGATTGCGTTTGTGTTCGTTTATCTTCGTTTGTGCTCGTTTATGTAGCGATGTGCGCGGAGATTTTAGACCGCAGGAAGGCGACCTGACGAACAAATTCCTCAGCAGATTCGTCAACTACACTACTGCTACGGCATATGCCTTATTGAACCGTGCCTACTGGTTTAGTAATTCAGCTATCTTTGTGGTTTAGTCCTGACCCGTCGGAGACTTCCTCAGGGCGACCGTGAACGATTGAACGAAAGCATGGATGTTTCGAGGCGAATGCACAGCCAAATGCGGGAGGCGTGTGCGTCTCGCATGCGAGCGTTGTGCCTGAGCGCTGCGCGGCTCGGCGGCGATTTTCGGCCGCTCGGCGCGGAGGGGTTCCGTTGGGATTCAAAATGATTGACGATGGAAGAACAACGCCCTCAGGCTGCCGTTGGAATCGAGTGGGAAAAGCGAATCCGGGCGGGAGACGATTTTTGCGCGGCGTGTTTTGTGATATGGCGCGGCGGTGATGCGATTGTCATGATGGAAACCCCTGCATCGGTTCTCTGTATCGACGACGAGGAGCCCGCGCTGCTGCTACGCCGGCTGGTGCTGGAACGGGCTGGATACCGCGTCTTCTGGGCGCTCTCGGGGAGGGAAGGGATCGAACGGTTTCGCTACCAGCCCACCGACGTGGCGATCGTGGACTACTGGATGGCGGGGATGAACGGCCTGGAGGTGGCCAAGGAGATCAAAGCCATGAGTTCCAAGACGCCGATCATCATGCTCTCCGGCTTTACCACCATCCTCGATGAAGGGCTGGGGAAGGTGGACCTGTGGCTGCGCAAGGGCGATAGCAATCCGGAGCAATTGCTGATGGCGGTGGTACATTTGCTGGATAAGCGGCGCGCGAAAGGCTGAAGCAACTGCGGCCGCCGGGGCGGCAGCATCTTCGCTAGCTTTATTTTTGCCGCGGGTGTAAAATTTTTAAATGCTAGGGGGAAACAACGACCATATGAATCGGGAATACGAGATTTTCGAGAAGCTTCCGGATGCCTCGGTGCGCTGCCTGACGCGCGTCAATGGGACCCTGCATGTACCCAAGGTGTTGGAACAGTGGGGAAAGCAGACCACCAACGAGTGCTACGCGAAGAATGTGCGCTCGGGAGAGATCATCGCTCGGGTGAATGAAAAGCCGACGCAACGGGTGCAATTGATCAGGGAACTGACAAGGAATCGGTAAGATCCCTTCGACAAGACCCCTTTGACGGTGCTCTCAAAGCACGCGGAGAGCGAACTCCTTCCTTTGGTTTCCATCCAGTAGTTACAACGAACTGCTACCCGCACGCTCGAAAGTGGCATTCTTGGCCGCGTGACGGAAGGAAGAGCCTCAGGTCTCGGACGCAATAGCGGCGTCGGCAACCTGAGCTACAAGTTTTTGGAGCGCGAATTAGTCTTGTGTTCCGGTTGGGCCTGCCACGGAAAAATCCTCGGGTCTGGCCTAAACGGGCCCCGACCCGAGCTACAGTTTTTCGCGAGGTCGTTTGGCGCTAACCTTTTGCCGTCGCGGCTTTGCCTTGATCGGCGCGAACGAGCGGAACGTCCACCAAGTGTTCGGCCAGGAACCACACCTGCAGCTCGTTGGTGCGGATCACGTTGGAGACCAGCAAATCGTTTGTTCCGTCATCGCCCGCATCGTCGGCCTGCTTGGCCATGGCGCGAGCCTCTTTCAAGATCAGCTCATGAGCTTCGAGAAGGCGGGAGATTTGCACCGGCGCCTCTTCCCGGCCTCGCGGAGGGCGCTGGATAAGGGTGGTCTCGGCAACGTCCGCGGCCATGGCAAGGCTGATGGCGCCGAGAAGCTGAATGCGTTCGGCAATTTCGTCGACGAGTTCATCCTGCTCGCCATGATGCTTGTCGAAGAGCAGATGAAGCTGGTAAAAAGTGCTGCCCGCGACCTGCCAGTGATGCTTCTTGTACATGTCGCGGAGGGTCATGGTGTCGGCGAGAAGCTGATTCAGATTTTCGGCGCTGGCGGCGCAGACTTTTTCGTCCAGGCCGATGGGCAGCTTGGCGATCTTCCCATATGGCTGGATCTCACGGGCGTGCTGGTGTTGCTGCGGTTTGGCCTGCTTGGTTCCTTCCTCGAGCTGGTTGTACGAAGGTCCTGACTTGTCGTTTTTGGGGCTCACGGATATCCCTCCTCGGACTGAAGGCCCTCGGACCGAAGGTCCTCGGGCTAACGTAGATACGGCACTCGACCATATATGCACTCGGGACATTAACCGTCAAGTGCTGGTCCCGGTGAAAGCGAACATTTCGGGGTGGGTGAGGATCGGCTTCTTACAGGAATCGGGAACTGGGCCGCTGCTCTGCACAGCCGGGAGTGGCTGTGCGACTGGCTCGAAAAGCCTCACGTCTCCCGCGACTTTTTTATTACCTGCGCTGACGCGCGAGGCGCGGGCGACCTGAACTACGGGCGGCGCCAGGCGGTACATCGGCCGAGTTGTTTCCTTCGGTTTTCTTTCCAACTTTTTAGTCAAAGCACGTTAATCAAAACAGGGCAACGCGCTGGTGGCCTTGCGCGCGTTTTTCCGCGTCGGCGATTCCATGGCCGGAGCGAAGAACCCTCCCTTGCGAAAGGCGCAAGGATGGGGCATCCGCGCAAGGATGGGGCGCCCACGCCAAGGCTGATAGAATGCTGCGGCAGGAGGAGAAGAGATGGCTATGGCTGCCGGCAAGGAAGCCGGATTCCTCGAGCCGACGTTCCAGCGCGCGGCGCGAATATGGTGGGCGTGGGTGTGGCGTTCGGTGGTGTTTGGCGGAGCGGCGGGACTTTTCGCCAGCGCCGTCTTGAGCCTGAGCGGAATCCTGGAACATATCTCGGAGCGGGCGGGGCAGTTCGTGAGCATGGCGGCTGGCCTCGCTCTGGCCATACCGATCGGCATCTGGGTGTTCCAGTTGATCCTGGAAAAGAATTTCGGCGAGTTTCGCCTGCGGTTGGTGCCCAAAGCGGCCTCTGCGCCGCCTCCGCCGATCGATGAAACGATCGGACGAGCCGATCGATGAGGGCGATCGGACGAGCCGATCGATGAGGGCGATCGGACAAGCCGATCGGGGAAACGAGCTGACGGCGAGAAGTGGCGGGCGGGAACGGGCGAAGTTGTAACGATTCCGGGGCGAATTGAGTAGAGGGATAATTCTCAGGATAATTCCTAGTGGGAGCGGGAAAAGGAGGGACGATGATCGTGGTACGAGACGTTTTCCAGATCGAACCCGACAAGATGAAGCAGGCCAAAGACGAGATCAAGCAGCATCGCCAGCTCACCACTCCGCTGGGCTATCGCATGACGCGGGTAATGACCGACCTCAGCGGCGAGTTTTATACGCTGGTGCTGGAGAGCGAATTTTCCGGCTTGGCGGAGTACGAGAAAGCGTTGAAAACCATTCTGGCCGATAAGGGCTGGCAGGAATCGTACGCGCGGCTGCGCAAGACGATTCGCAGCGGGCGGCGGGAGATCTACACGGTGGTGGAGTAGAAAAACGGGGCATGGAGTATTTCCGGTCGGAAAGACCGGCGACGCCTGAGCCGCTTGGCGCGCTTTGTGGAAGGTCCACGCCCCGTCACCTCTGGACTTACTTCGTCAGTTCTCACGCTTCTTACATCCCTCCTCCAAAGTCATACTTCTGGCAAATGCTCTTGGTTCTTACGGCTGGTTCTTACTACCCTCCCTTTCTTTTCCTCTTGTTCTTTCGCTTTCTCTCTTTCTTGCTCCCCTCTTACGCTTTCCTTATCGCACTGGCAGTTGATTTTGTCGGTGACGCAGGAACATTGCGGCGGTGATGGCGGACACGTACGGTCTTCGTTCTTCAAAAGCGGGCCTCTCTCTGCCATTCGCTACACCGGCGCGCACCCAGCAATTCGACGGCAAACCGGCAACAGCAGAATGCCGCGCGTTCACGCCGGCGGCGCGACGCGGGCCATAAACCGGAAGGCCTCAGGTCTCCCGATATACATCGTCGGGCGACCTGAGCTACAGCCGTTCTCACGTCACGCGGGCTAGTGTTGGCCGTCACATCTTTTGGTTGGCGGGGGATGTATAAAGGAATTGCAAGATTCGAAGGCCAGGAAAGGGAGGATGACTCCACCGGGCTTAGAACACAAATCGCAGTGGAAGCTGTGACTCACGTGAGCCGCTCTTGCGGCCCATAACGCCCGCGACGCTGATTACACGTCGCCGACGCGAGAAAAAAAAGGATAATGGGGGAGCTGCCAAGCTCCCCCATTTTCATTCGGCGAGAAGCGTTGATGACTTACGGGCGAGAACCAAGCACGCGGTTCGATAAGATCATGTACTGGACGGCCTGGATTGTCGGCATCATTGGCATGGCCGCACTCACCTGGTTTTTCTTCCACGGAAAGAGGCCCTATTAGGGGCCGGACGATGTATTCGGGGAAGGGGCGCGGGGTCGATGGATTTGCTTTACCGGCCCTCGAGGAGCGCTTTGCCCGTGGAAGGCGGCGTTGCCTCCGCCTCGGCGCGCGAGTCCCTGCGGTCCACGATGAATCCTGGGAGCAGGAAAACGAAGGGCACGGCGATCAGCGAGATCAGGCCGTTGGCAATGGCCATGGTGCTGAAGTGAAAGTGATACACATCCATGGCTTTGGAGCCAATCCAGTCTGCGCCGAAAAGCGAAAGATTGCGGACGCTGACCATCAACGAGAAGCCCAGCGCCTCGCTCCCGGCCGGCGTGGCGCGCATGTACAGGTCGGTCAAGGCCATGTCCGCGGAGGCCCAGCCCAATCCCCAGAGGCTTTCGATGATGTAGGCCTGGTGCAACGAGTTATAGAAGGCGTAGCCCATCTGCGCGATGGCGCCGGCGACGATGCACCAAAGCAGCAGCTTGCGGAGATTCCAGCGCTTGGCCGCATAACCGCCGTAAATGACGGCGGTGAGCATGGCAAAAATGCCGTTTAGAAAAAACATCAAACCTTGCTGCCTGGTGCTCATGTGCAGATCGTTCTGCTGCCGGTAGAACAGGGCCGTCTGGATTCCGGGCGCGAAGTAAAAGAGGAAGCTGAATCCGGCCGCCGCCCACATGGTCTTGGCCTTGGCGATTTTGGTGAGCTGCTTTCTGGCGTCGACGAGCAGTTCCTGCGTGTCGATATGAATGGGTTTTTCTTTGAGGAAGAAGAGGGCGGCGGGTATGGGCAAGAGCATGATCGCCGCGCTGGCCGCGCCCGTCCATCCGAAGGCCATGCCGGCCAAAATTCCGCCCAGCGGGCCGCCGGCGACCCCGGCCGTCTGATAGGCGACTTGAAAGACGGACGCGAAGCGCCCGGAGGCGCTAAACGCCTGAGCCTTCTCGGTCATAAAACCGCCGACGGCCGTGCTGGTAATCACCATGAAGACATTGATGGCGACGCACATTCCCAGCAAAGGGGCGTAGCGGTGCGGAGTGTAGATAAGCGCTATGAAGCCGGCGACGGAGAGCAAGGCGCCCGTCACGATATAGCTCTTGCGCCGAGTGCCTAGAAACGGGAAGGCGTCTGTGAAGATTCCGAAAAATGGTTTGAAGTACCAGGCCAGGCCGAGCCAGAAGAAGAAGGCGGCCGTGGCGGCGCGATCCGCGTGCAGCTCGTTTTTCAGGAGATTTTTTAGCGGGATCAGGCCGATGGCCTGCTGCTGGCTGAGAGTGACCGCGGTAATCCCGAAAAAAACGACGATGAAGGCATACAGGAGGGACCTGTTGCTTTTCTCGGGCTTCGGCGCATTGGCGGGCATATTGTCGGAGGAGGTTTGCTCTGGTGACTCGGTCATCCGTGAGTCCTGGGGGAGTTCCCGTTTTCGCGCTGCTGGACTAGCTGGGCGCTGAAGTGCACGACGGTCATTCTAGCAGGGGAGGGGAGCGTCACAAGACGGCGAGTCGCGCCGTGCGCCGTGTGAAGCACTACTTTGGTCCTTCTCCGGCGCTCTTTTTCCGCTTTCGGATGTGATTGATCGTAACGTACGTGACCGTGTCCCAGGAGTTGTGAATGCCGTCGAAGAGCAGCAGGAGCGTGGTGGCGGCGACCAGGAACAAAGGCCACGCGCGATATCGCGGGAGCAAAATTGCCGCCGCCGTTAGGGCCGCATACGCAAACACGGGCAGGCCGCCATACCAGAACCAGTCCTCGGCGTCGGGTTTGTAGCCGGTCTGCCGGATGGCGTGCCTGATCACCGACAGGGCGTAGACCATCCCGGCCGCGCCGCACAGGCCTAAGGCGATGGCCGCGGCGGAGAGCGTTGGCCACGGCGCGCTGGCGATGGCGGAGATCAGAAGGGCCGCGCAGAAGTGCACCACGGTGGGCGTGCCGAAGGCGCGAACCTCGCCCATGCTACTTTGCAATTCGGAGTCGGCAATGAGCGCCATGACCACGAACTGCAAGCCAGTGAGGGCGCCGGCCGAGGAGCCGGCGATGACGTAGAAGTTTTGCCACTGTGCGAGTAGGGGTGCTGCGGCGTCTGCGGTGAGCACGGCGTCCTCCCGGGGTTCGGTGTGGAGGAACACAGTAGCATTCTCGGGCTGGAGGCGTTTGGGGAAAGCGGCAGAGTGGGAACGAGGCGAGCGGGCGTACAGCACCGAAGGACCACCCAAACGATGCTAACTCGATTCGAGCAGGCTTTCTGGTTTACTATCGTCGTCCTGAACAACTAGAACCTAGTCTTCCGACCTCATCGTTAGAGGAAACGCAACGTAGGAAGTTGGACATAGGCATATGGCGTATTTCATTGACCTATTCTCGCCTGAGACATACGAGGCATTCGCTCGGTCGCAGCGTGACGTTTCTGGATTTAGGCTACGCCATCAGAATATGGCTGAGCGAATCAAACGGGGCGATGTCTTCGTCTGTTATCTGACGCGCTTGTCTCGATGGTTTGGTTTACTCGAGGTCAGCGAGGGACCTTTCATCGATTCCACGCCCATTTTCGTAGCCGAAAATGATCCTTTTGTCGTTCGTTTCCGAGTGAGGCCCATCCTTTGGCTGAGTATTGAGATGGGTATTCCAATTCATAGTGATGACATCTGGGCCGGCCTAACATTCACACGTGATTTGGAGAAAGGCTCCCTTGGTTGGACGGGTAAGGTCCGAGGCAGCTTGGTCCGCCTAGACGACCGAGATGGGGCCTTTCTTGTCGAAAAGCTAAGAAATCAGGCAGCTCAGGGCAAAGCATATCCAGTCACCGAGCAAGACGTGCGTAAGCTTGCAACGCACACAGTGAATCGACCCGACAAGGTAGTCACCGTCACCGTCCCCGAGGACTCTGCCACGGTTGAAAAACCACAAGGTATTCCGGAAGCAGAAGGTCGCGAATCCATTCGGATCCAGGCGCTAATTGCAACAATTGGCGCACGTATGGGCATGTCGATTTGGATTCCTCGTTCTGATCGCGGGGGTGTTTTGAAGGAGTGGAGGAACGACGGTAACAATCTATTGGAGAGGCTACCACTCAATTATGATGACACAACCCTTCGGACGATCGAACAGATAGACGTTCTTTGGCTTCGGGGACGCTCCATCATCCGTGCTTTCGAGGTTGAGCACACAACCTCAGTGTACTCCGGGATTTTGCGAATGGCCGACCTGTTAGCACTCCAGCCCAATATGGACATTAAACTCCATATCGTCGCACCCGAGGCGAAGCGCGATAAGGTGTTCCAGGAAATACGTCGTCCAGTATTCTCGCTGCTTGAGAAAGGGCCGCTCGCGGAGAGCTGTACTTACCTCTCATACGATAGCCTTCGCGAATTGGCCACGGAGAAGCATTTATCTCACCTGTCAGATAGTGTGCTTGATGAATATGCAGAGGAAGCTGAGTGACCGTCAAACCGGCCATGCGGAGGCTTCGCTTCAAACTCGTGGTGGCGAAGGCCGCGAGGGGGCGCAATGAATAAGGGCGAGATCGCGACGAGAGTAGTTACGATGCTGGTGGCTTGCATGCTGCTCGGCGCGGGCGCGCTGGGCGCGCTCGCGCAGGCGCCGCGGACGGCGGCGGCTTGGCGCGGGGCGGGGCCGACGCCTTGCGTCGGCGCGGACGGCGGCGCCTACAAGTGCCCGGAGGCGGCGCAAACGATTGCGGTGCGGGCGGGGCGGTTGTTCGACAGCACCCGCGGCGCGATGCTGGCGAAGCAGGTGATCGTCATCAATGGCGAGCGCATCGCGGAGGTGGGTCCCGAGGCGCAGGTGAAGATTCCGGCGGGAGCGCAGGTGTTCGATCTCGGCGGCGCGACAGTGCTGCCCGGATTGATCGACGCGCACACGCACATGTTTGACACGCGCGGGCCGCAGACCAGCACCAATACCGAGCGCGCCATGGCGCTGGCCATCGCCAACGTGCAGGCGGACCTGCGCGCCGGGTTTACCTCGGCGCGGGATATGAGCACGCACGGCAACGGCTACGGCGATATCGAAATTCGCGATGCCATCAATGCGGGCCGCATCGACGGGCCGCGCTATCAAGTGTCCACGCTGGGCATCGTGTGGGGAGATAAGCCGCGGGACCCGGCGCATCCCGATAATCCGCTGGCCAGCACGGTGGTGCGTTCGGTGGAAGACGCGCGCGCGGCGGTGCGCGAGCAGGCGGCGCACGGGGCGGATTGGATCAAGCTTTTTCCCACGGGGGGATATTCGTTCGAGCCGAACGGGAAGGTCGATTACGTGTTGACGTATCCCAAGCCGGTGCTGGAGGCGCTGATCGGCGAAGCGCACAAGCTGGGGAAGAAGACGGCATGCCATGTCTATGGCGGCGAAGGCGAGAGGAACGCAATCCTTGCAGGTTGCGATACGATCGAGCACGCCTTCGACCTGGATCAGGAGCAGGCCAACATGATGGTGGCCAAGGGGCTCTTCTACGATCCCACGTTCCAGCGTTACCTGGAGCCGAATATCGACGACACCGATTTGAGGAATACGGGCGGCAAGTACCGCATGACCGCGATCTTCGCCAAGGCAGTGTCGATGGCTGTGAATACCAAGGGGATGAAGATCATGGTGGGGAGCGGGGTGGACGGGGCGACGTTTGTGCACGGGACGCAGGCGCTGGAGTTCGAGGCGCTGGTGAAGCGCGCGGGGATGCCCGCGGCGCGTGCGATACAGAGCGGAACGATGGTGAACGCGGAGGCGCTGGGATGGCAGGACCGCGTGGGGAGCGTGGAGAAGGGCAAGTACGCGGACCTGGTGGCGGTGTCGGGCGATCCCACCGCGGATATCACCGAGCTCGAGCGGGTGAAGTTTGTGATGAAGGGCGGCAAGGTGATCAAGTTCGATCTTTTGGCGCAGAACAGCACTGGGCGATGAGCGGCAGTTGGCGCTGGCGGCAACTGCTGGAGCCAGGAAAGTTCAGGAGGAGAGAAAAATGAACGGTTCGAGTTTGTCGTCTTTGACCTTGGGGCGGCGGCTGCCGTCGGCGCGGCTGGTAACTCTGGCGCTGGTTTTCGTGGCGGCAATCGCGCTGGGCGGCGCGGCGCTTGGTCAAAACGTGCCCAAGCAATTTGTGCTGAGCGAGAAGGCGGCGGAGAAGACGCACGACTTCACGACGATTAATCTGGCGACGTCGGAGCGCATCGCGGAGAGCTGCGAGGAGGCCGTGATCGCCAAAGGCAACGGCCGCGGCGTGCACACGATTACCATTCTCGATAAGGGCGGCAATTTTGTGTACATGGACCGCATGGATGGGCAGGGGTACGTCAACATCATCACCTCGGAGATGAAGGCGCGCACCACGCTGATGGGGCTGGTGCCGAGCAAAACCTGGGCCAATCTCATCATTCACGATCCCACGCGGGAAGCGGAGCTGATTCAACTGGGGTATTACCCGGTTTCAGGCGGGCTGCCCATCATCGTGAATGAGCAATTGATCGGCGTGATCGGCGTGGGCGGATATCCGCCGAACCCGCCCGTGTGGAGCGACGAGATTTGCGCGCACGGGGCGCTGGAAAAAGTGATCGGGACGGTGCCACCGCTGCTGGAAGATATTCGGCAGCAGCGCACTCCGAATCCGAACGCGGTGCCGGTGCCGCGCTTTGTCACCACGACGACACCGAAGACGACGCTGCCGGCGGAGTTCGTGGTGGGCGGGGCGGGCGCGGCGAAAGTTTTCGACGGCAACCAGATTTCGCTGGCGGCGGCGAAGAAGATCGCTCGGGCGTGCCGCGACTGGGCGGCTGCCAAGGGCGCTACCGAGGCGGCCTACGTGGTGGACACGTTCGGCGAGCTGGTGCACGTTGAGCGCATGGACGGCGAGGTTCCCGAGGAGTTGCGCACAGCGCTCTTGAAGGCGCAGACCTCGCTGCGGGAGCATCTGCCTACGTCGGTGAACGCGGCGCAGCTGAAGAACAATCCCGCGGGCTTCGTGCGTTCGGCGGACGGGTTCAAATGGTTCGCGGAGCCGGGCGGCATTCCGATTGTGGTGGACGGGCAAATGATCGGCGCGGTGGGCGTTACCGTGGGCGGCGCAGCGGGCGGGGACGAGGATTGCGCCGTCGCGGGATTGAAGGCGGCGTTCGGCGACCGCGTGACGCTGCCGGATTACAAGCCGGCGAATCCGGCGCCGGGAGCGGCGCCTGGGCGCTGAGTTTGGCGTTCACGTGGGCCGAGCGCAGGACCGGCGCGATCAGTTCACGTTGATCGAAATCTGAACGGTTGCCGTCATGCCGTCGCCTTGGGCAGTGACGCTAATGCTGGAAGCGCCCGCGGGAGTGCCGGACGACGTCTGCGATGTCGCTGAAGCGGCGGAGCCCGAACTACTGCAACTCACCAGCGCCGTGGCGGCGATCGAGACCACAGCCAGCAGGAACAGCGCGGGTAACCTGCGAGCCTGAGGCGCTCTTTGGCTCGCAGCAAAAAGAATCATGCTCATCGCTGTGAGCACTGCAACCCAGGGCCACGCCGGAAAGAGCGGCCCGGTGCGAGGCTCATACCGCGACGGCGCGAGACGCGATCTGGACGTCGTATTAATGGTGAGCGTGGCGCTGGCCCCCGAATGGCCCACCTGGAGCGTCGCTGGATTCAGCGAGCAACTTGTCCCTGGCAATCCCGCTGGAACACCGCAAGTGAGCGAAACCGATTGCCCCAGCAACACGCCCGCCGGATTCGTGCCGATGCTCAGCGAGACGCTGGCAGGGGTCCCGGCAGTGATCTGCACGGTGCCGGGCGCAACGGTGGAAAGGCTGAGAGCCAGATTCGTCAGCTGGAAACTTGTGGCCGCGGTATTTAGAGTGCCGAGTCCATGCGGTCCAATGATGGCAAACACTAAATAACTTCCGCCTGTGCCATTCGCAAGGAGGGGATAGGTGGAGACCCTGCCGAGTGAGTCTGTCGTTGCGGTCCACGAAATCGCGCCTGCCAGCGTCGCGCCTGCCCCGCCTGGCGAGGCGGAGACTGTGAACGTTACCGGCGCTCCGGCGGCCACGGTGTTGCCGCCCGCGTCCGTAACCGTAGCAACGAGCGGCTGTTGAAAATCGGAATTGATCGTAGTGATCTGCAGCGACCCGCTGTTGGCCATGATGCTGGCCGGTGGGCCGGGCGTGTTGGTCACGAAGTAATTCGTGAGGTACCGAGAGCTCACGTACGCGACTACGCTGTAGCCTCCCGCCATCAAGTTGGCGGTAAAGGTTGCCGAGGTCGCTTTGCCCGTGGAGTCCGTAATTTCCGTATCCGAAGTTGCCGCGCTCCGGAAAGTGCCGCTCGGACCCGTGGCTGGCGCGGTGAAAGTTACGAACACGCCGGCTACCGGATGCATGCTGGAATCGACGACCGTCAATGAGAAGGGAGTTGCAAACGCGGTCGCTATGGCCGCACTTTGAAACGATCCGGCCTCGGTCCCCGGGGCCCAGGCGGCAGTAAGCGTATTCGACAGCGCGAAGCTGGCGGGCGTGGAAACGCTCGCGACGCTTGCCATGACGCTGTAGGTCCCGGGGGTGCCGTTGGCGTCCACGGACGCGCTGGCCTGCCCGAGAGCGTTCGTGGTCGCCATGGTGGTCGTGCCGGCGCCGCCAACAAATGTGGCACCCGCACTGCTGCTGCCCGATGGCGCCGTAAACGTGACGGTGATGCCGCTCATCGGATCGCCGTTGGCATCTTTTACCAGCGCGACCAGGGGCGAGGAGAACCCCGTGCCCTCCAGGGTGCTCTGCTCCGAGCCGCTCAGAACGCTGACGCTTGCCGGCGCGCTCAGAGTGTTGGTCAGCGAGAAATTAGCGGCCCCATCGATATCGGGCGCGGTCGCGGTCACGGTGTAAGTTCCGGTGGTTCCGTTGGCAGTGAGAGCGAGGGAGGTGGCCGTGCCGGTCAAATCAGTCACGGCGGTATTTATGCCGCCGGCGAACGTAACGCTCGCGCCGCTGGCGGGGGCCCGGAACGTTACCGTGGCGCCGATCACCGGATTTCCGCTTCCGTCGGTGATTTTGGCAACCAGGGGCGCGGCAAATCCGCTGCTGATCACCGTCGTTTGCGGCGCGCCGCTGACTGCGGTGATGCCGGTTTGCGGCCAGCTATTTACCAGGTTGAAGGCGTTGACGGTGCCGATTCCGGTGGCGAAGTCCCACCCGAGAGTTGCTTTGAAGGCGGGTTGATAGGCCGAGTTCGACGTGGAGAGCACGCCAATTGTGCCGGACGGCGCGTAGCAATTCACCGAACCCGTGCAATTCACGTCCATATCGCCTTGCGTGACGTCGTAAAAAAGACACCCGCCAGCCGCCCCGTTGCCGAGCGTTGAGTTGCACGAACTGCTGCCGCCGCTGCCATATTCGTTGGCGGCCAGAGCGTAATAGACCGGGTTGGGATTGCCTTGGCGTTCGCCGGTTTTCTGATTCACGAGAGCCTGTATCCCGGCCATGATGGGCGCCGCAAACGAGGTGCCGCCCAATCCCGGCCACGTGGATGGCGCGCCCTGGCAGGGAACGCCGCCCCACATCAGATCCGACCAGCAAATCACGAAGTAGTGTTCCCAGTAGCCGGTCGCGGCGAAGAGGGAAACATCGGGAATGTCGCGCACTCCATCGTTTGGATTGCCAAAGACGGATTGCCAATAAGGTTTCGCGTAGCCAGCGCAGGTCCCTCCCACGGTGCCGGGCACGCTTGGTTTTCCCGTGGCGCAGCCACTGGGACCGCCGCTGCCCGCGCCTGTGGTTAACAGGGGCGAATTCGAGGCCACCGAGTTGCAAAGACCGTTTGCGCCGTAGGTGGTGGTGTATCCGAGATAGGTGGCGATCAAGCCGCTGGCGCAAGAGTCGTTCCAGGGAATTTCGGGGATATAGGAGATCGCCGAGCCGTACGCGGAACTATTCGTGGCGCTCCAGTAGGCGCTCGTAGTTCCGGCGACGGTATCGCCGAAATCCGTGCCTCCCACGGCTACGTTATAAGGTGTCGAAGCGAAACCGCTGACCGTGATCCCGCTTCTGGCGTAGGGCTCATTCTGATCGGAGCCGGCCGCGCCTGAATCGCCCGCGGAAACAAAAATCGACACGCCCTCGGAAGCGCCCTGCTCGTAGAGCGCATTGATGTATGCATTGAACGTAGCGCCTGCCAAAGGTTCCGAGTCGCTATAGCTGAGGCTCATGATTGCGGGCGGAGTGGCAGTCGCGTTCAGGAGATTCTCGAGGGCGACGAATCCGCCGAAGTTCGTGCTGGTGTCCGCGCAGGAAGCCACCTCGATCGTGGCGTTCGGGGCCGCGGCGCTGGCCCATTCCGCGTCGACGGCTACCTCCACCTCGACGCCTGGCACGACGCCGGGATCGAAGCAGTCGTACGCGCCAGTAAGGGGAGCGGGATGCTGCTGCTGGAAAGACCCAAACGGATAGTTGGCCTGAAGTCCCAAGACAGCGCGGAAGCTGAACCAATCGCTCGCAGTGAAAATATCGGAATCCTCGATGACCACAATGGTCTGGCCCGTGCCGGTATAGCCTTTGCCGTAAGCGGGACCGAAGTTGTAAATCGTGGCGAGATCGGCGGGGACCACAGGAAAGGCGCCGTTCCCGGGAGTGTAAGTCGCGCGAGGGCGGTTGGCGGGGCGGGGCTTGAAGTCGTTCAGCGAGACAACGCCGACGACCGCCGGGGCGAGCGCGGCGGGAATTTGCGGGTTGGTCATATTGGCGATGTGCTTTTCGCCGTTGACGTCGAGATTGTGAATCTCGGTGCGGAAGGCGTTGCGCACCTGCCCGGCGGTGCCGGAGAAAACAATGGATTGCGGGTTAATGACGTCGACCGTGAAGCCCGCCGATTGGAGCCACGCGGTGATGGTTTCGGTATCTTCGGGAGCGAGGCTGAAGCGCTGCTTAAATTCGGCGGGCGTCAGCCACTTGTGGTAGTTCGGCGACTTGGGGTCTTGTTGATCGCGCGTGAGCTGGTCCAGCTCCTGCTGTTTCTCGGCGGGGAGACGGAGTTGCAGCTGCATGTGCTCGAGGCGAAAATCTCCGGCAACAGGCCCGCGGTCATTCCGAGAGTTGGCTTCCGGGCGCGTATTGCCCTCGAGCACGACCATGCGACTGGCATCCACAGCCTGAGTGATCAGGCGGCGCGTGGGACGAGCGGCGCCGCTTTGCGCTTTGGCCGAGGCGCCGCTAAAGAGAAGAGCGAGGGCGCCAATCGCGCCGATGGCGAAGAGAACAGTTCGCGGCAAAAGCCACCTCCCCATGCGCGAGACCTGGCGCGCAAGCAGAGACCATCGCGACTTCATTCGACTTCCAGAGGGGACCGGAATGATAGATACGAAGGCGGAATTTCGTCAACTGGGAAGTAGTAACGAAGGCGTCAAAGTAATCAAAGAGGAATCCGGCGGCGGGAGCGGCGACGTCTGCGGGTTGAATTAGAAGCGCTCAGTTGGGTTGGTACGAAACTGACTTCACCGGCCCGCTAGGAAACTGACTTCATCTGAATGACCAGCTCGGCCAGCCAGTCCTCGAGCAGGGCGCGCTGCTTGGGCTCCATTTTGGTGAAGGCCAGGCCCATGCCGAAGCTGGAGTGGGAGTAGACCACTTTGGCTTCCGCTTCGAAGACGCCCTGGTCGCGAAGGATGCGCACGCGAACCGATGTCGTGTCGGGAAGGGGATTTAGCGTCTCGATGTAGCAGCCGCCCAGGCCAAGTTCGGAGGTTCGCGCCGAGATGCGCGTGTCCGAGGACGGTTCGATTACTTCGGCGGAGGCGACGAAAGGGCAGCGGCGAACGGCGCGCTTTTTCGCGTGGGTGTGTTCTTTGGTGCGATGTTTGAGCGTCATTTAGGCCTAATAAACCCCGCCGCAAAACTCAGTGATTCAGTTTGTGCCGCAGCGGGGCTGGAGCGCAACAACGCGTTGGCTCATTGGTGCTGTTGGCGATAATGGCCACAAGCTTGGAAGGGGGCGTGAAGTTGGTCACGGCAAGTTTCGGGGCGAAGCGTCGGCAGGGCAGGCCTTCCTAGGATATTGGCAGTCGTGGGAATACGGTGAAGTCTGTAGTCTCCTTGCAGTGAAGTCCTTAGTCTACCCGGTTGTTGGGCCGATTTTCCCTTAGCGCAAGAACGGGTTTGGCGGCAGCATTCTCCGTATCTTCGCCTTGGCCACCCTTTGGCTCGCGGACGCCATGTTAGGATAAGCCACCTGCCCTCGCTTAACGCGCCCCATGGAAATGCCGCGCAGTGGTGTTGGTCGATACGCGATGGCGTTGCTGGCCGCAACCGCCGCCCTTGCTGCGGGCTATTTTTTGCAGTCATTTCTCGGATCGGCAAGTTGGTCCGCCCCGCTTTGGGCCGCCATCGTTTTCTCCGCCTGGTTCTGCGGTTTGGCTCCCTCGATTTTGGCGGTGCTCTGCGGAGCGGCGGGCGTTTGGTATCTGTTCCTGACGCCGCACCGGTTCCTGGCCACGCCAAGCCCAGCCGGCTTATTCCAGCTCGCAGAATTTCTCCTGGCGTCCGGTTTTATCCTCGCGCTGGGGGAGGCCAATCGTCGCGGAAAATTTGCGCTGGTGCATCGAGCGCACGTTCTGGATGCGGCCAACGACGCGATCATTGAACTGAATCCGGCGGACGACACGATCCGCTATTGGAACCGCGGCGCCGAAAAACTCTACGGCTGGACCAGGCCGGAGGCCGTCGGCAAGAACATCAATACGCTGCTGCAGACGCGCTCGCCGCAGCCCTTAGGCGAGGGTAAAGCGGAGCTAATGCAGTACGGCAATTGGGAGGGCGAAGTAACCCATACCCGGCGCGACGGCACGGAGGTTTACGTGGCCAGCCGTTCCACATTGCAGCACGAAACCGAGGGCAAGCCGGCGATCTGGCTGGAAATCAATCGGGACATCACGGAACGCAAGAAGGCCGAGCAGGAGCTGCAGAAGGCCGAAGAGGCGCGGAGAGTGGCCCAGGAGCTGGCGTTCAAAGAACTCGAAAAACAAGTGCGGGAGAGAACCGCCGAACTGGAGCAGAGCAATCAACAGTTGCGGCAACTCTCGGCAAGCCTGATTCGCACGCAGGACGACGAGCGGCGGCGAATCGCGCGCGAATTGCACGACAGCGCGGGCCAATATCTGGGCGGCGTGAGCATCGCGCTGGAAGTGGCCAAGAGGGAGCAGGATGCCGCCAACCTCAAGCTAGAGGAGGCCGCCCAGTTGGCGAGGGGATGCGCGGCGGAGATTCGCACCATCTCGCATCTTCTGCATCCGCCGCTGCTGGAGGAGCTGGGACTGGCCTCGGCAGCGCAGTGGTACGTGGAGGGCTTCGCCGTGCGCAGCGGGATCGGCGTGGAACTGGAGATGCCGGACCGGCTCGATCGGCTGGGGAATCACGTCGAGTTGGTGCTGTTCCGAATTTTGCAGGAGTCATTGACCAACATTCATCGGCATTCCGGAAGCAAGACTGCCGCGGTGCGAATTGGCGCCGATCCGCAGCAGGCGTGGCTGGAAGTGCAGGACTACGGCAAAGGCGCCGGCCCGGAGGGAGTGCTGCGGCCGGGCATGGGCATTACCGGAATGCGCGAACGCGTGAAGGATCTCGCCGGCACGCTGCAAATCGACTCCGACGGTAACGGAACGCGGGTGCGGGCGGTTCTCCCGTTGTCCGGCGGGAACTCCGGGAATGAGGGCGACCTCAAAGCATCCTCCGCCGCCGGTTAGGCGACAACCTTCTTGGAAACAATTTGTCCCCCGAAATACCCGAGATACCCCAGAAATAATTTCGGCGCGATTTCGCCGACGCAAAACTACGCGCGGCAGGAAGAGTTGGGTTCGGAATTAACGTGTATCGGCGCGGGTGCGATTGTGGTAAGCGCGCGGCTCCCGTTTTTGGGAGTTGGCGTAAGCCATTTATCTTCAGGCGTCGGCACGGTGGTGGAGAGCCTCAGATGACGAGGGCGCGTTTTGGCAAGGGCGTTGCTGAAATATAAGTGAGCGGAGCGCACGGCGCTTGAGGGGGAACCGAGATGCTCGGAGTTGAACATGCTCAGGGGCGAAGCGATCAGGGAAGAGCCGGTCAGGGACGGTGGCATCGCACAGCCAAGAGTGGCTGTACCACTCGTTGTGCGCAGCCGGGAATGGCGGGACAAGCAGCGCAGCGAAACGATCAGGGGAAAAATCCATCGGGCAGACAAAATCCAACGATCGAACAAAACCCGTCGATCGAACAAACTCACGGAGGCGCCCAATGTTTGCTTACCTCTGCAGAAGGTGCGGCGTTTGCGGTTCGGAGTTCATATTGGAGCAGATGGAAGATCCCGGGAGCGGGCGGGGCGGGTCGGGCGGCTCGGGCGGCGAGAGATCGCTCGAGAATGCGTGTCCCAGTTGCCGATCGTTATTTGTGCCGGAGAGTTACTTCGTGTTGCAGAGCGCGGAGCCGTTGATGCAGGGAATGTCGACCGTCCCGGGCATTGGCGGCTAAGAGGGTTTACGCAGACGGATTGCAGGCGTTATGCCACAGCCTTGCGCGCGGCGCGGCGCGCACCGGGCTGGCCGGCGGATTTCAGGGCTTCTTCTTCGCTTTTTGTATCTTCTTTCGGGGCCCCTTTTGGACCTTCTTTCGAATCTGGGCTTTTCAACGCCGACTTAGTTGGTTTGATCTCCGAAGGCTCGGCTATGGATAATGTGCCATGCGCAGGCGCGTGGCCGCCAGACTCGCTGCGCAACATGAGGTCGATCGCGTCGCGGTTCAGGCGGTAGCGGATCAAGCATTGCGCAAGTTCCGGCGTGAGCGTTCTGCCGAACTCGGTCTCTAACTCCTGCATCTCCCGAGGGTCGATTTTAGAATACGGAATTTCCTTGGCCATAAAGTCCCCCAGCACGGCACACCTGCCCTTTCGGCGCCTGCGCCAATGTACCGTCCTGGTACTGTGATGCGCATTGCCATGGGATATCTATCGGGTTTTTGGCGTACCGGGTCTCTGATAGTAACCGGTAGTTTCACCTAGTGGTAAGTCCGTAGGGGTATCCAGCGGACGGCTACTCATCCATTTTCAGCATGTTAGGAGACTTCGTCTCGTAGGCATTCTCCCGGGGAGGGGCTCGGTGCTGGGCGGCCGCTCGCGGAGTAGGTTAAAATCCGAGGCGCTGCTTGCGTTCCACCAAAAACTAGCGCGGAGACAAGGTAAACGCGAATGGGGAAGGCCAAACTTTCTTTTGCAATTGTGGGCGCGGGGATCGGCGGGCTGACGGCGGCCGCGACACTGCGGCGCATTGGCATCGACGCGCAAGTTTACGAGCAGGCGGGGCGCTTTGCGCGCGTGGGCGCGGGCATCCAGATGATGCCCAATTCCATGAAGGTGCTGCGCAAGATTGGCGTCGAGGAAGGGCTGCGGCGCACCGCCTTTCAGCCGTATTCGCACCTGAACCGGGAGTGGAACACGGGCAAAGTGATGCGCGAACTGCCCATGCCGGAGAGCCTCTTCGGCGCGCCCTATCTGTGCATGCATCGCGCGGACCTGCACGACGCTCTGGCTTCGATTCTGCCGCCGGATATTTTTCATCTGGGCAAGAAGCTGGCGGGGCTCGAGCAACGCGGAACGGGGCGCGTGACGCTGAAGTTTGCCGACGGCACGACTGCTGAAGCCGATGCCGTGATTGGCGCCGACGGCGTGCATTCGCTGGTGCGCGACATCATCGTTGGGCCGGACGAGCCGCTGCACAAAGGGCGCATCGCGTACCGGGCGGTGTTTTCGTCGGCGCTGCTGAACGGCTTCGACATCGGGCCTTCGCGCACCAAGTGGTGGGGACTCGACCGGCACATCGTGATTTATTACGTCACGGCGCAGCGCAGCGAACTTTATTTTGTCACCAGCGTGCCGGAGCCGGCGGGCTGGGTGACGCGCGAATCGTGGTCGGCCACCGGAGACGTGCGCGAATTGCGCCAGGCGTACGAGGGTTTTCACGAAGATGTGAGGCGCGTGCTGGACGCCTGCCCCGACTGCCACAAGTGGGCCATCCTGGAGCGAGAGCCGCTGCCGCGCTGGAGCAGCGGGCGCGTGGCGATTTTGGGAGACGCGGCGCATCCGATGACGCCGTACATGGCCCAGGGCGGCGCGACCGCCATCGAGGACGCGGCCATCCTGGCGCGCTGCCTCGAAGAGGTCGAAGGCGAGGATATCGAGGGAGCTTTCCGGCGCTACGAGGCGCACCGCAAGCCGCGCACTTCGCGCATCCAGGCCATCTCCAGCGCCAACACCTGGATGAAGGGCGGCAACGATGACACCAGCTGGCTCTACGGCTACGACGCCTGGAACGTGCCGCTGGGCCCGGCCGAACCGGTGCCGGCGTAAACGCCGTTTGCCAATATCGCCGGGTGGAGCTGGTGCAGCAGGAAATCCTGCAGGCGGGAGCTTTCCTCGATGGGCAGGCCGTCGAGTTGGATGCCCATCTGATTTTCGCCGACGGTGCGCATCACCGAACCATCGCCAATCACCGGGCTGTCTTGTCCTAAAAACAAGCTGACCTTGATCGCCGAACCGGGCGGAAAGACTCGCCTGGCACGGAGCAGAGCGCCGTTCAGGCTCAGATCGATGGTCGAGGCGTCCACCTCCACATCGCCGCAGCGCACCGCGGCCCTTACCTCCACGGGCACGCGGCGAAAGCGGCGAATCTCGTTGTCGATGGCGCCCTGGGTGACGCGCACCAGGCGCAGCAGTCGGGTGCGGTCGATGGGTTTGTAGACCAGGAAGCTGACGCCGGCCTCGAATCCTTCGGTGAGAAAGCCCATGTACTTGGGGCTACTGATCATGACGATGGGCGTTTTGTGGTTGTAGCCCGAGCGGCGAATTTTTCGGGTGAGCTCGATGCCGTCGGAGACGGGCGAGCTTGAATCCACGAAAACCACGTCGAACTTCTGGGCGTGGGCGAACTCCGCGGCTTGCGATCCGCTGGCCAGGGTGACTTCCGCCATTCCCTCGGATTTGAGAACTTCCTGAAGCAGTTCACGGATGGGCGGCTCGCCATCGACCACCAAGGCGCGTTTCACAGGCGCGCTCCGGAGGCGGCAGCGCGCGCCTCGTTGGCGATGAGCTCGGCGCCCGAGTTAGATTCGAATAATGACCGGCCGCGGTGCGGCGACATGGCCTCGTAAAAATGGAACCGCACGCCCACGCTGAATTTGCCGGAATGGGCAGCAGCCTCGACGTGCACGACTTGGGCGGTGATGCGCCATTCCGGCACGCGCCAGCCCATGATCATCTCCGGCAGCCGCAGCCTGACCACCAGCATGCTGCCGACCTTCGGCGGCGCATCCGTTTCCATGCAGATTCCGCTGGAAGAGACGTCGCGGGTTTCAGCGGAGGACTCAGGGTCCGATTCGCAGGATTTCTCCAATTGAAAATGCAGAGGAATGCTGATGCGGAAACGCGGAGCCAAACGGCGGTCGCTTGCGTGCATGAATGCGCCTCAGTGTTGTCTGGAAAGGGGGGCAGACGGAATCGTTCAGGAAGGGAACTCGATCCTATCACGCTTTTGCGGCGGCCGGCTAATAAGTGCGGCAACCCTCCGTATCCAAATCGGCAACAACGCACAGCGGGCGGTCCGTATGCTTGAGGGGCCGGGTTGAACGCGGCTTTGAGCAGGCTTACTTCTGGGTGTATAAGTTCCCCGATGAGACATCTCGCCGCCTTTCGCGCAATCATTCTGGCAATCGCCTCCCTGGCAATCGTCGGTCTCGCGACGCTCGTCGGCTTCACCGTATTGCCAGTGCTGGGCCAGCAGCCAGACGCCGGCTCGAACGCCGGCGGCAACATCGGCAACATTGTGCGCAGCGATCCCGGCCTCGATAAACTGGTGCCGCCGGGAGCGAAGATCGAAAAGCTGCATGGCGGCTTTCGCTTCGTCGAGGGGCCCATCTGGGTGCGAAGCGGAGGTTATTTGCTGTTCAGCGATCTGCAGGTGAACGCCATCATGAAATGGACCCCGGACGGCAGCGTATCGTTTTTTCGCAAGCCCATATTTGCAGGCAGCTATCCCGATGGCGTGCAGATCGGAAGCAATGGCCTGACGCTCGATAAGCAGGGCCGCCTGATTGCCGCGGAACATGGCAATCGGCGGGTCACTCGAATGGAGAAGGATGGAACGATTACCGTGCTTGCCGATCGTTACGACGGCAAGCGGCTCAACAGCCCAAATGATCTGGTTTGCAAGAGCAATGGCGACATCTACTTCACCGATCCTCCGGGACTTTACCGAACCTATCCGCAGGTTCCGGACGCGCCGAAGCGGGAGTTGGACTTCGCGGGCGTCTACCGCATCCGCGCGCCGGGCAAGATCGAATTGTTGACCAAGGATGTTCCGTATCCCAACGGCCTGGCCTTCTCGCCGGACGAAAAGAAATTTTACGTTGCCAGCTCGCGCCCGGATAAATTCTGGATGGTTTATGACGTCCAGGCGGACGGCAGCTTGAGCAATGGCAAGAAGTTTTTCGACGCCACGAATATTCCCGGCGAGGGCGTTCCCGATGGTATGAAAGTCGACCGCGCCGGCAATATCTACGCTACCGGGCCCGCCGGAATCATGATTTTTACGCCCAGCGCCAAGCTCCTGGGCACAATCCAGCTGCCCGAGATCCCCGCGAACCTGAACTGGGGCGATGCCGATGGCAAAGCCCTGTACATCACCGCGCGCACCGGCCTCTATCGCCTGCGCATGAACGTCGCCGGAATCCGGCCCTAGCCGAATTCTCGTAACGAAGAGGCTTTTCAGCTCGCCGGCAAAGAAAGCGATTGACTCCTGGAAGCGAGGCGATAAAGCTTAGTCACTTATGCACACTCATTCGCGTCGTTTAACGGCTGCTCTGGTCTCGTGCTTTGCCCTTTTGGCACTCGCCGCTCGACTTGCACACTCCGCTGCGGATACAACCGCACCACTGAAGATTGAGCCCTTTTCGTCTCCTGCCGGCAAGAACAGTTCGGAGCCGCAGTTTGGCGTGCAAGGAGATCGCGTCACTTTGAGCTGGGTGGAAGTGAACGGCGAGCGCGCCGCGCTGAAATTTGCCGAGCGCACTCCGACGGGCTGGTCGAGCGCGCAGACCGTGGCCTCGGGGACTAATTTCTTTATCAACTCCTTCGATGTTCCCTCAGTGCACGCGCTCGCGGACGGCACCCTGGCGGCGCACTGGGAGGAGAGGCTTGGGTCGGACGAGGATTCCGACGCCTCCAAGGTGATGCTGTCGTGGTCCAAGGATCAGGGGCACACGTGGTCGCGCGCGGTGAGTCCGCACCACGATGGCACCGAGACCGAACACGGATTCGTCTCGCTCTTCCAGGCTCCTGGAGCGGGGCTGGGCCTGGTGTGGATCGACGGGCGGGCCACCAATCCCAAGACCGAAAGCGGAGATATGAGCCTGCGCGCGTCCGTATACGACGCCGCGGGCAAGCAATTGAGCGAAACGGTGGTGGTGCCGCGGGTGTGCGAATGCTGTTCGACTTCCGCGACGGAAACGGCGGATGGAGTATTTGTGGCCTTCCGAAACCGCAGCGCCACGGAAGTTCGCGATATTTATGTGACGCGCTTGGCCGACGGCAAATGGAGCGCGCCGGCCATCGTCCATGCCGACGGCTGGATGATCGATGCGTGCCCGATCAACGGCCCATCGATCGCTGCGAGAGGCCGCGACGTGGCCGTGGCCTGGTTCATGGCCAAGAACGACCAGGGCCGCGCCTACCTCGCGTTTTCACACGATGCAGGGCGCACGTTCGGCGCTCCGGTTCGCGTCGACGACACCAGCTCGCTGGGCCGGCTTGGGGTGCAATTGCTGGACGATGGATCGGCTGCGGTCATGTGGATCGAAAAGATCGGCCAGAGTTCGCAATTGCGCACGCGGATCATAAGCCCGGCGGGAGTTCGCTCTGTTCCGGTAATTGTTGCCAATACAGAGGGCAGCCGTTATCCGCGGATGATGCGCTATCGCGACGAACTTCTATTTGCCTGGATCGATACGGACAACGGCTCGCAGGTGCGAATCGCCCGCGCCGCCATTGGCCGGCAGGGAACTGCAGCGGCCCACTAAATCTTGCCTCGCCCTTCACTACCTGTCACCGCCCGTCAGCGCTTGTCATTGCAGTTCGGTTCTCACGATAACGAGAAGGTGACGTTGATTGTGAGTTCTACCGGCCAGGGCTCGCCATTGAGATAGGTCGGCTGGTATTTCCAGTGCTTCACGGCCTCGACTGCTGCGCTAATCAGCAGCGGCGGTCCATTCATCGCTCGCTCCTGGACCACATTGCCGTTCTTATCGATGACGGCATCGATTTCGACGTCGCCCTCGATCCTGGCTTGCAGCGCCAGCATGGGATACTTGGGTTGCGGCGTAGAAATCGCACGTGGCGATTTGACGTTCCCGCCGATGTGCAGCGGCCCGTCCGAGGCCACCGCAGCCGGCGCAGGTGGCGGGGACGGTGGGGGAGGCGCCACGGTTCCCATTGCCCCTAGCACGCCGCCTAGAACTCCGCCTGGCACGCCGCCAACGACTCCTCCGGGGACGCCAGCCGTTGCGGCGTTCAGGTCCGCGCTTTCGGTTGCGGCGTCGTGCAGCACTTCTACTTTCCTCGGAATGGCGATCGGCATGGTCAGCGTGGAGGGCCGGATCACGGGCCTGCGCACCGCTTCCTTAACGGAAGCGACGGCAGCAGGAGGCGGAGGCGGCGCGTACGGAGTTGGCGGCGGCGCCAAATAGGTGATTTCAGACCGGGTGAGATCGAGTGCCTGAGTGAAAAACATCGGCACGATTACGAGCGCGGACACGATCGCGGCGTGCACCGCGAACGAGATCAGCCAGTCCGCCGTCTTGCGTTTGTGCACGGTGTTGTCGAGAAGTGCTCCGTCGAAAAGCACCTGCTTTTCCGCGCCGGCGGGCGGCGGCAATACGACGTGGGGCTTTGCGGCTCCGCGCGCCTCGTTCGCGCCAATCAGAATGTTGGGTACCATGTGCGATCTCCAATTTCAGTGCCGAGGCTCCGAACTCAGGGCGAACGAACTCGTATGTGTCCTCATTTTCTTGGACGTAGCGGAGCGGCGATTGTTTCGAGGCAGCGGTAAAATCGATGTAAAAGGACGCAATGGTTGTGGTGCGGATTTGGGCAATGACTCAGTTTGGTTCTAAGTGCCTCATGCATGCATATTGACATGAAGAAACACACGTTGCAGCGTAAACGTTTACGTTCTATACTGTGTGAGGAATGGGTAAAGCCTGAGGCACCCGCGACGCCCTCAGGGTATCGTAAACGCGCTGTAAGCGCGTCGGTCTCAGGGTCCATTCCGCGATTTCGCAGGGCTCCCCGCATGGGAGCCCTTTTTATTTATGGCCTTAATAATCTATCTGGATGAAAGCGGTGACCTTGGTTGGAGCTTCGCCGCCCCTTTTCGAAACGGCGGCTCTAGCCGTTATCTAACAATAGCGGCAATCTGCGTACCATCCGATAAGAAGCATCTTCCTAAGCGCATCATCAGGAAGCTGTACGGACAGTTTGGGTGGCCTATTAGCGTCGAACGAAAATGGTCCATGATGAACGATCCGGAGCGAACTGCATTCGCACAAGCCGCACACGCACTGTGTCAGGCGAACGCCGATATCCATCTCCATGCGATTACAGTGCGAAAACAAAATGTGCAAATGCATCTTCGGGCGGACGGTAACAAACTCTACAACTACATGATTCGGCTCTCGTTGCTTGGAAGGATGAGACATCATCCCGAAGTTATTATGATTCCAGACCCACGCTCGATCAAAGTGCGGAGCGGTAAAGCCTGCCAGACTACCTCCAAACCCTCCTTTGGTTTCACTTGCGTTGCCCAACCGTGTTACGTATGTGCCCCATAGAAAGCCATGATAGTAAGGGAATACAGTTCGCCGACATGTTATGTGGGGCTATTCAGGCTGGATTTGAGGATGGTAATTTAAAATATTCAAATATCATTGCCCCGCGGCTTTTCCAAAAGCGGCTTTATTTCTGAAGCTTTCATTCTCAAACTGAGTCACTTCGCGAATTTGTAACTGGGTTTGCTTGTTTTCTAGGGATTTGATGCCGGTGGCGTGGCCAGCTTATGGGCGGCGAAAAATTGCCAGATCGCTTCACTGGCATCCACGTCGTCGCTGGTCTTGCCGGCCTTTTCTCTGAGGACGGAAGAATCGCCGCCGGGCCAGGTGTTGCCGGCGCCCTCGATGCTGTAGCGGTGCACTTCGGTGCCGGCCTGGCAGTCGCCAAACTTATAGATATTCGTTTCCATTCCGCCCTTCTCGCGCGGAGACAATTTCGTGTGCCCCGGTTTTGCCTCGCACTGGTCGTACTTCACCCATTCCTTGGCGCTGTCTTCGGCGGACATAGTGGGGTACGAGCCGACGTGGCCCGAGCCTCCGTAATACGGCACCACCGGATCGACCGTTCCATTCATCATCAGGAGCGAGATGGCAGGCGACGGTGAACACGAACCCTTCATCGCTTTGGGCATCTCGGCCGAGATCGACGCAACGGCTGCCAGGCGCCGGGACATCTCGCAACCCAGGCGGAAGGCCATGAAGCCGCCATCGGAAAAACCGGCCACGTAGATTCGCGACGTGTCCACTGCGTATTCGGACGCGAGCTTGTCCAGCATGGCATCGAAGAAGGCTAGATCGTTCGCTTGCGTCTGATTTCGATTTCGGCCGTTGTCTCCGCCGCCACCGCCAGCGTTGGGGGGATATCCGCCGCCGCTCGGATAACCGCCGCCACCGGGATATCCGCCGCCAGGGTAGCCTCCGCCCGGATAACCAAAGCCGCCCCGCCTGCGCCGGCCCATCATCGGCGCTCGGCTCTCTACTTCGGGCTCGATGCCAATGTTCCAGTGCCCCAGGTAGCCGTGGGGATAGACGGCGATGACGCCGTAGTGGTCCGCCGTCTGATTGAATTTGGTGAGGCGCGCCATATCGTCGGCGCTTTGATCGCGTCCGTGGAGGAGCAGGACGAGCGGGTAATGCTGCTTGGCATCGTATCCTTGGGGGAGATGGACCACGAAGGTGCGAGGGGTGTTCTCGACGGTTATCGTTTCCTGCGGAGTCTGTGCGTGAACGGCGCCGGCGCGAAAGAGTTCGGCGCAAAAGCCAGCGGACAGGAGAACACCGCAAATCAGCAGTGACGAACGTAGACGCATGTAATTGCCCTCGTGCGTCAGATGCCTCGCCCAATGGCAGAGGTTGCTAAAGTCGAGGCGATCTGTATCGAAGAGACCAGCATGTTTTAGCAATTGCGCGCGCGAACGTTCACTCTGCAGGGTGTTCTAAATGGCGCTCTGCACGGCGTTCTGCAGGGCGCTCTGCATCGTTCTGCGCGAGTGCGTTGCCCAGTCTGTAGCGATCACATGCGGCAATTCAACTGGAGCTATTCAATCCATTGGTCCCAATGGATGCCCTGTGCGTCCTTCCAGGAAACGCTCCAAGAGGTGTGAAGATGCCGCGACAGGGCCTGAGCATTGATTTGTGAGAGCCAATCTGTGATTGTCGAGGGCCCGATGGAAGCCGTCCCAACGCCGGCGGCGCCCTTGGCTATCTGAGGCTTTTTGGCTTGCTGGAGCCAGTGGTCCTTGGCGGCTTGCCAGTCTACTTTCTGGAAATCGAAATAGCTCAGTCCGATGAGATTCGGGGGCGCGCTGCCGCGATTGGCCTGGAATTGCGAAACGCCGGCCAGCTCGGCGGTGGCTGAGGCTTTCGCGCGATACGCCAGCGTTTCGCGCAGGGTATCGATACTGCTGGAGGCGATCACCATGTCCGGAGTTACCGCGATCTGGAAGAAATTCCACTGCGCCACTCCGGCGCTAGTTTGATTTCCGCTCAGCGAGATTTTTAGAAGCGTGGCGTCGCCTTCATTGCGTTCGGAACTGATTCGCTCGCCCAGCGTGGAGCGAAGCAGCCTGAGTACGTCCGGTTTGTTGCGGATGGAAAAGAGAAACGCCTGTTTGGTGGAATCCAGGGAAGGGCTGGTTTGCAGGGAAGCGAACTCCCCGGTGAAGAGTCCCAGCGCATTGGTGAGCGGCATGCCCAACTGCTTCTCGGCCATAATGTCGAGCAGATCCGGACTTCCTGGCGGTCCCATAGGGAGAGCGGTGTGCGCGATGCGCTGAATCATGCCGTAGATGCCGAGCAGGTTGAGGTGCCCGGAGGTGTAGGAAATCGCATCCGCGGGCGCGAAAGCCAGCGAGGCGGGAGCGGATTGGCCATTGGCCCAGATGTCAAACGGAGTTTCGGGAGACGTATCGCCCAGAATGGCAGCCTGCACGTGGGTGCGAGCGCCGTCCAGAGTAACGTGGCCGGCGATCGAGTGCACCGCATCGAGGCGCGCGGCGTCGAGAAACTTCTGAACCGGGAAAGGTCCAGGCTTGGAATCCGGCACGAAATCTTTCAGGTCGGGAACGCGCAGGAAGAATTCCAACACGCCGCTGCCCGCAACCGGCACGGATTCGCGATAAGCTGCGGATTGCGCAAGGGAGCCGGCTTGCGACGATTTGTTTTCGAGCCGGTTCAGGAGTTCTTCCATGACTGCCGGTTCGCCGGCGCCGACGGCATAGTTGCCGTTCTCGGCATAGTAGCTGGAGGCCGTTTTGCCCTCGATCTTCTGCACCGGCAAACCCGCGAGCGTGACTTGGGAGATGCGGGGAGCGTCTTTCGATGCGGCGCGCATGCGCAGAATCGCTTTGCTCAGGATCGCCTCCTTGCCGGCACGGTTGTACACAAAGAACATTCCATCCCATGCAGGCGGCTTGGCTCCCGCGGGGCCTGTGGCGGACCGGCGCTCCCGGGGATCCTGGACGTATCCCAGCGTAAAGGCGTTCTCCAGAAGCGAGGCAAACTCACCGAACTCCTGCGGCGTCAGCTTGGGTTGCGAGGAGTCTTTGCCGGAAGAGGCGAGCATTCCGGCGGCCACGGCGGAACGAACCGAAGCGAAATCCGGATCGTCCCACAAGGCCAGCAGGGAGTTGGCATTGCGCACGTTTGGCGCAGGAGCGCCACGCCAGATCAGGTAGAACATGGTGCGTGGGGGCAGTTGCGATGGCTCCAGGGGAGCCTGAGCACGGGCCGCCTGGACTCCCATGGAGACGAGCCCGATTGAGGCGAGCAGGAGGGCGAGCGACGTTCGCAGGGTCAGTGAGTTGCCCCACGGCAGCCGAATACCTTTTCGCATGGACGGTACACCTCTCCCTGGAATTTTCCAGGTATTGAGGCGGCATCACTAGGGCAGGGGCGTCCGCTGGGACGTTATCCGTTATTAGTCGTTACGTTATCGCCTTGGTGAGGTCTGTTCCTGCCTCGCTCTGAGGGGCTTATCCGCGCGGTTGGCCACAAAAGCCACGTATGGGGCAGGTAGGAACGGCCCGCGCCGTCATCTGCCGGCGGAGAACTGCACCGCCCCGCTGATCGTTCCCCTCTCTCGCGAATAAGCAGCCTCTTATTTGGTCTTCTTCTGGGCCTCCGTTATTTTCTTGTATTCATCCGGCTCTTGATTCAGCGTGCAGAAGACTTCTCCCCACTCCTCATGCGGATCCGACGCCAGCGACCAGATGCGAGGCGCCGACTTCCAGGGCTGCGCCAGAACGACGGGATCTTCGACAGTGATTTGGTAGGTGAGATAGTTCTTGGACGTGCGCGTAATGCGCTCGGTGACGTGTTCCTGGGCGCTGGGATACCAGCCGCCGCCCCCGCCCCCGTAAACCCTCATCCTCTCATCGATGGCCGTCACGTCGAGGACCAGCGTGTCACCCTCCCAGCGCGCGGCCGTGTCCCCATTGAATGTGGGATCGGGATCCTTGGGATGCTGGCGATTGAAGTAGACCATGCGCACATCCATCGGATATTCGTAAAGCATGACCAGCCGTTGCGGGGTCGCGATCAACTCCATGGGAGCGTGCTGGCCCAATTGCTCCAAAGTCGTGCTGGGGGTGCCGGGCTGGTCGCATTCGCCATACGGGACGGGCTTCTTGTATTTTGCCGCCATGCCCGGCTTGAAGACCGGAGCCAGTTCCGGCGTTTTCTTGGCGTCGAATTGCTCGAAGATTCCGGGATCCAGCGGATAGGCCACTTGCAGCATTTTTCCGCCGGAGTTTGGATACCAGCGTCCGGTCAGGTCCACATGCCCGTCGGACATGCGCGGTGCCGGTCCTCCTGGCGGCAGTCGATGAATGTTCTTAAAATCGCCGGCGATATTTGTCGGGGCCTTCCCACATTGGCCATATCCGGTGCACGCGTCGTCCTTGGATTTAGGATTTTGGGTCCTATCGTCTCGCTGCGCAAAGGCCGGCGCAAACGCCACGCACAGAACCACAATCAAGACTCCGGCACCCTCGATACCATAGCGGAAGCGTCTTTCTATTCCTTTCATTTCCATTTTCTCCTTTCACGCGCCGCGTGCGGGCGCAATCCTTTCAACCAGCTCAACGGTGCGAATTTTGCCGTGAGAGATTGAAGGACCTCCGTCGAACTGCGTTGCGGGTATGCGACAAACGGATAATGAACACCCAAGCCGACTTGGGGGAAACATATTTATCGGCCTCGATTGATGGGCGGACTATAGGTCCGGCAGAAGGGGGAAGTCAATTTGAATTTCGTCGTGCACTTCAGAGGCTCGCAGGCTGGTTTGAACTGATGCCCCGACCGAGACGGACAGCGGCTGGCAAGTGCGAACTGCCCGCGCCGCAAAGTTGTGCCCTGGAATGTGCACTTACAAAAAAGACGACGGGGGAGGGGTGGCTATTGTTACCTGCTCACTAACTGCACCGGGGCGGCGGGACGGGTGTAGAATCGCGACAGCATAGGGCCTGGAACGCTTCCTTCCTGGAGGACAAATGAGAGAGCACACGAAATTTCGTCTTGGCCTGGGTGTGATTTTTTTGCTGGCGGCAGGCTTGCTGACCACTGGGCTGAATACGCGCACGGGCGTGAGCTTCGCGCAAACCAAAGCGAAGGCTGCGGGGCAGAACCAAGCCGGCGGTGAAGACGAGACAGGGCCGTACGACGTGGTCGCGGATTGGCCGAAGCCGCTGGGGCATCCGGGATGGACGTGGGGTTCGCAAGGCGGCGTGTTTGCCGAGAGTCCCAATCGCATCTACATCGCCAACCGCGGCGAGTTGCCCATTCCGCCGAAGGCGCCCGAGGGCTACACGGGAGGCTACGGCGCGTTTGGACAGCCGGCGACTTCGGGCAAGCCGCGCCTGGAGAACTGCATCCTGGTGGTGGATGGCAACGGCAAGCTGCTGGAGGACTGGACGCAGTGGGACCATCTCTTCGCCGGCGGGCGCGGGCCGCACCACATCAAGATCAATCCCTACGACCCGGAGAAGCACGTCTGGGTGGTGGACGACATGGTGCAGCAGATTTTCGAGTTCACGCACGACGGCAAAGAGTTGGTGCTGACGCTCGGCGAGCGCCTCAAGCCGGGCGACGATGATAAGCACTTCGGGCGTCCCACGGACATTGCCTGGCTGCCGGACGGCACGTTTTTTGTGAGCGACGGCTACGTGAACACGCGGGTGGTGAAGTTCGACAAGAACGGCAAATTCCTGATGACCTGGGGCACGAAAGGGAAGGGGCCGGGGCAATTCGACCTGCCGCATTCCATCGACATCGACGCGCAGCGGCGCGTGTACGTGGCGGACCGCTCCAACAGCCGCATCCAGATTTTCGACGAGAACGGGAAATATCTCAGCGAGTGGGACAATATCCGCCAGCCCTACCACATCATGATTACGGCCGATCAGCACCTCTGGGTGGCCGACGGCGTGACCAACAAATTCCTTAAATACGATCTGAACGGCAAGCTGCTGTACTCCTGGGGAACGTATGGATCCTTCCCGGGGGCGTTCTGGGGCGTGCACCAATTTTCCGTGGATTCGGCGGGGAACCTTTATGCGGCGGAGACGTTTGGCGGGCGCACGCAGAAGTTCACGCCGAAGCCGGGAGCCGATCCCGCGACGCTGATCGGGCAGCCGGTGCGCATCACGCAGATATCGTCGCGGTAAGTTCACGACCACTCGGCCCGATTTTTTTGTACGTGGCGCTTCGCGCCCGGGTCGGGCAGCCGGTGCGCATTACGCAGATTTCGTCGCGGTAGGCCGGAAGCGTAAAAGCAGATCCCTCACCGCCGTTCGCAAAGGACGCGACCGGGATTCGGGATGACAACGCGCAGAGCGGGGAAGCGGTGTGGGAGAAAGCTGACGGGGCTGGAGCTACGCTCACGAGGGACAGCCTTGGAGCTACTGCTGGTTGGCTTGCGACTGGCTTGCCGGGTCAACGGCGGGCAGAGCCGCAGGCGGGGCGGCGGGAGAAGCCTTGCTCTCCTGTAACCTTTGCTTGGCCTCATCGCGGCCTTGGCGGACGCGATCGGCCATGGCGCCGTTGGGCGCGAGCTTGAGATAGGTATCCAAGTCTACGACCAAGGCGGAGTCGTTCCGTAATTCGCCGTGAATGTCGGCGAGCACGAGCCACAGCAGGGGATTATCGGGTTGCAGTTTGACGGCGGCTTGGGCGTATTTTTCGGCGTCCTCGGGACGATCCTGGCCAAGCAGGGCTTGGGCCATCTCCGATTGGGCGTGCCAGGAGTCCGGGGCCAGGTCCACCGCTTTGCGCGCCAGCGGTTCCGCGTCGTCGAAGCGCTTCTGCGAAGAGAAAAGGGCGGCCAGCAAAAAGAAGGCATCGGGGTAATGTTCCTGGCTGACGACGATGGATTGGCGCAGCGCTTCCTCGGCGTGCGCGGGATCCTTCGAGGCGATGTAGGCGTAGCCGATCTGGGCGTAGGCTTCGTAGTAGTTGGGGAAGATTCTTGATGGCGCGCTCGAACTCCTTGATGCTGCCGGGGTAGTCCGACTTCTGATACAGAAGGACCATGCCCTTGTTCATGGCCTCGCGGGCTTTTTGCGGAATGGAGAGGTCGCGCACGGAGACGGTGGGCGACCCCTTGGCCGCTTCGTTCACGGGTTTGAGACTGACGGTCATGCCGAAGATGGGACCGGAAACTTCGAGATGCTCTTCCACTTCCTGGTAGCCGGTGAGATTGAAGGTGATGTCGTAAGTTCCATCGCGCAGGTTATCGAATCGGAAATTGCCTTGAGTTGTGAAGGTGGTGGCCACCACGCCTCGGTTGGCGGAGTTGAGGTCGACGCGAACGCCATCCAGGCGCAGGCCGGACTGGCGGTCGGCAACCGTTCCGCTGACGCTGTAGTAGTGGCCGTAAGCGCTGCCTAGCTCGTCGTCGTCGGGAAAGGGATCGGCGGTGGGACGCCTCTGCGCGGCAAGAGGAAGCGAACAGAAAAGAAGCGCGGCGAAGAGAGTTGTAAGGAACGGGAGCAGTCCAGAGGAACGCCGCACGGTTCACCGCCTGGGCGAGGTAAGGGCAGTGTACTCTCGAAGGGTGACCGCGGCAATGGGAGAAAGCCTAAGCTTTTCTGGCAGAAACCATGTAGTCGCCGGCGAGCGACGAAGTTGAATTTTTGTGGCTCCGAGGCTTTAACGGAGGCCGCTGACAGCGTTGATAGTGGTGAGCTAGTGTTCGATTCATTCGCTGGTCGCATTGATCTGGAGGACCTTATGAAGAAAGGGTCAATTTTGGTCGCGCTTGCCATTGGTGTTCTGCTGCTTGCGGCGGCGCCGCTATGGGCGCATCACGGAACGGCGGTATACGATGCCAAGCATCCCGTCACCCTTTCCGGGCGTGACGGAATATCGGTTTGCGAATCCGCACGTGTTGCTATTTTTCGACGCCAAGGACGCCAACGGCAAAATTCAGAAATGGGCGGCAGAAGTGGGGGCTCCGAATAACCTAAACCGGAGTGTTGGCTGGACGAGCAAAACGATCAAGGCGGGAGACGCGGTAACGATTACCGGAAGTCCGTCCAGAAATGGCGAGGCCACCATGATCTCGACTCCCGAAAAAATCCTGGTGAACGGCAAAAAGATACTTCCCGCGGTGATGGGAGAGCGCGCCGGCAGCGCCGGACAGGCGCCGGAATGAGAGTAGGGAAGAAGATCGCCTGGAAGAACCACTGCGAGACGCCTTTGCAGCGAGACGAGAGATACAAACAGGAGGGCTTAACATGCGAAAGCCGTTAGTGGCCGCGACTCTGGCGCTGATAGCGCCACTCGCCATTTCGCTCGCGATGCGGGCTCAGACCAAGCCTGCCGCGCCGGGTTCGGGACCGAACCTGACGGGACTATGGTCGCCCATCGGCGACGTTACTTTCGATCCGTCCGACCCACAAGGCAAGAAGGCGGCAGACCTGACGAAATATCCGATGACGGCTTGGGGGCTGGAGAGATTCAAGGCCAACCGGCCCGCGCACGGATCGGCACAATCGATTACCTACGGAGATGGCGGAAGTGGGGGCTCCAATGACCCCATCAATAACTGCGTTCCACCGAGTGTACCGCGGGTGTACGTGCTGCCGTCTCCGATGGAGATCGTCCAGACTCCTGACCGGGTCGTGGAGCTTTTCGAGTACAACTCCTTGTTCCGGATCATCTACATGGACGGGAAACAGCGACCCAAGGACTCGGATCCAACGTACATGGGTTGGTCGAATGGGCATTGGGAGGGCGACACGCTGGTCGTGGATGCGACGGGATTCAACGCCAAGGGCTGGCTCGATCGCGTGGGCCATCCGTACTCCGAAGAGCTCGTGCTTCACGAGCGTTTCCGCCGAGTCGATCCGCAGACGCTGCAGTTGGACATCACCTTTCACGACCCCAAGGCATACACCCGAGACTGGACGGGGCAGAAGCTTTTCAAGCTGCATTCCGACTGGCATCTGGGGGATTACTTTTGCGAGGATCAATACACCTTCGACGACTTCCAAAAAAAGGCGGGATTTACCTCCTTTCTGCCAAAGAAATAGGCGGCCTCCGGCGAATCCATTGCGGCGGATCGGGCGAGCGCGCCTGGCGAAGCGGCCTTGCTGCGCATTGCGCCGTTATGGTACCTTCATAAACTATTGACAGGACGTAAACTACACACAGAGCAGGTGTTCGGACGCGATCCGGAAACTGCAGAGGACCCCTAAATTGCCGGCTGAGCTGCTGAAACTTTCAGCGGGAGCCCCAGACAGCGCCGCCATTCAATACGCCGCCGATTACATCAAGCGCGGCCAGGTGATTGGTGTGCCCACGGACACGTTTTACGGTCTGGCGGCCGATCCTTTTAATCTTTCCGCGGTGGAAGAGATCTATCGGGTGAAGGGACGTCCGGAAAACCGCGCGCTTCCGATTCTGGTGAACTCCGTTGCGCAGGCGGCGACGCTGGGCCGCGAGCTGCCGCCCAACTTTTTCAAGCTGGCGAAAGCCTTCTGGCCGGGCGCGTTGACGATCGTCGTCGACGCGGCGCACAGCTTGCCGCTGAAGGTGACCGCGAATAAGGGCCGGGTGGCTTTGCGCTGGCCGAATTCGTCGATAGCGTGCGCGATCATCGAACAGCTGGGAGGCCCGATTACCGGGACCAGCGCGAACATCTCGGGTTATGCATCCTGCTCGAACGCGCGGGAATTAGCGAAACAGCTTGGCGACAAATTACCACTGATCCTGGATAGCGGCGAGACCGGCGCGAGCGTCTCCTCGACCATCGTTACGCTGGACGGCGACGAGTGGAAGATCGTGCGGGAAGGGCAAATATCCGGGGAAGCGATCGCCGAAGCGCTGGCGGATTCGCATCAGGCTACCGGCTGACCACCCATCCATCAGGGAACCGAGCAAGATTCGATCAAGGGAGTGGGGCCAAAAAACAATTTGCGTTTGGTTGGCGTAGCATCCTAGCCGGTTTCCATTCATCTCTTCGCGCGCATTTAGCCGCGAATCTTGCGTTTCGCCTTTACTTTTAAGTCGCGTATAATCCCCGGCGTTGGGCCATCAACTGGAAACCAGACTCTGGGAGATGCGCCATGAAGCCAGTTCCTTTCCGCACCTGCTTCGTTTGGGTCCTTGACGTTGTTGCCGTTATCACCGCGCTCTTTTCCGGACTGTGTCTACATGCGTCGCCGCAAGCGCTGGGGACCGCCGCTGCACAGGCTGCCGCTGCCGCCAAACCGGACTACTCGAAAGAGCCGTTCATCATTCAAAGCACGTCCACGAAGATTACCTTTGAAAATGATGGCAAACAGATACGGGAAGACACGGTGCGCATTCTGGTGCAGGCAAATGCCGGGCTGCAAGCCTGGGGAATCTTGCACTTCCAGTATGCCTCGGCGATCTCGACGCTGGAGGTTTCCTACGTTCGAGCGACGAAGCCGGACGGAAGCATCGTCGAGACGCCCAGCAGCGACATCTTGGAAGTGACGCCGGACATCAGCCGAGAAGCACCCACCTACAGCGACCTGAAGGAAAAGCAGGTGGCCGTGAAAGGCCTCCAGGTGGGGGATACCCTGGAATATCATGCCCAAACGGAGATTACAAAGCCGTTGATTGCCGGCCAATTCTGGTATACGCACGAGTTCGTGCACGGCGTGGTGGTGTTGCAAGAAGAGTTGGAGATCGGCGTGCCACGCGAACGTTACGTCAAGGTGAAGAGCCCGGACGTGCAGCCGGCCACCCGTGACGAGGGCGGCACGCGCATCTACAGCTGGAAAACAGCCAGCCTCGAGCCGACCACAGATCAGAAAGACGCGGATGCCGGCGACGACAACAAAGTCCCCGACGTACAGCTAACGACCTTCCATACCTGGGACGAGGTTGGGCAATGGTTCAAGTCCTTGGTCGATCCCCAGGCGGCGGTGACGCCGGCGATTCAGGCCAAGGCGGCGGCAGTGACTATGTCCGCCACGTCGAACAACGACAAGGTCCGCGCGCTCTACGATTTCGTCTCGTTGAAGTTCCGCTACGTGGGAATTTCCCTGGGCATTGGCCGCTACCAGCCGCACAGCGCCGCCGATGTGCTCAGCAACGACTTCGGCGATTGCAAGGACAAGCACACGTTGTTTGCTGCGCTCCTGGCCGCCGAAAACATCAGGGCCGTTCCGGTATTGATCAATTCTTCGGCGAAGATCGATCCGGACGTACCATCCCCGGCTCAATTCGATCATGTGATCACGGCGGTGCTGCAGGGGAACGGATATCAATTCCTGGACACGACGCCGGAAGTCGCGCCGTATGGGTTGCTGATGGGCGGCCTGCGCGACAAGCAAGCCCTGTTGATTCCAGCACAGGGCTCCGCAACATTGGTTCAAACGCCGAAGGATCCGCCGTTCCGGCCGTATGATCGCTTCACCGCAGATGCCACCCTGGACGACGCCGGAACTCTGGTGGCCAGCGCCCAGATGGCCTTTCGAGGAGATGACGAGGTGCTGTTCCGTTCGTTGATGCGGCGCGCCGGACCAGCTAAATGGAACGACGTGATGCAGGCGGTGATGTCCAATCTGGGATTTGGGGGCACCGTAAGCGACACTTCGGGAGGTTCGCCGGAAGCTACCGACATGCCGTACCAGATCACGTTTCATTACAACCACAAGGAATATTCCGACTGGGCCAACCGGCGAATTACGCCGCCGATACCGCCATTCCTTCTCCCCCAGGTCCCGGACGATGAGAAGAAGCGAAAGCCGCTGAAAATTGGCGCGCCGGAAGAGACCATGTATGAGACGAGCGTCAAGCTGCCAGCCGGCTCGGCGCCATCCCTGCCGGCTTCCGTGAATCTTCACGAGAGCTTTGCGGACTACACGTCGAGCTATTCTTTCGGTGACGGCATGCTGCACGGCGAGCGGCGTCTGACGACCAAGGTGGAAGAAATTCCTGTGGACAAGCTCGACGCCTATCGCGCATTCACCAAGGCAATCACGGACGACGAAGATACCTACATTTCGCTGAATATCGTATCGAGCAGCGGCCCGGGCGCCGGTTCCGGCGGCGGGAGCGTCGCGGCGGCGGGATCGGGCCCCTATCAAGGGAATCCGGAGGCCCAGGCGCTTCTGCGAGAGACCCAGCAGGCGATTCAACGCGGAGATGCGCCCGCTGCGCTCGACGCTGCGCAGCGAGCCGTCACCGCCGACCCGCAGTTCTCGTTCGCATGGCTCCTTCTGGGGAACCTACAGGTGGGCATGAACAAGGAGGACCAGGGAATCGAATCGGTGAAGAAGTCGATCCAACTGGGCCCGAGCGATCCCACGCGCTATGAACTGGTGACGAATAATTTGATGAAGGAACACCGCGAGCAAGCAGCGTTGGAGATCTGGAGAGCCCTGGAAGCGGCCCATCCAGACGACACGGCCCCGCCGCTGCATGCCGCCGCAATCCTCGGGGCACAGAAGCTCTACGCGGAGGAGGCGAAGGAGTTAGAAACCCTCGCGCAAAAAAATCCTAATGACGAGAAGGTATCGATGCGTCTAGGAATGGCCTACCTCCACTTGGCGGACAAGGAGAAGGGAGCGCAGTTGATCGCGCGGGCCGCGGACACGACGTTCGACCCGGCCGAATTGAACAACGCGGCTTATGAGTTGGCGGAAACAGGCGTGCACCTCGACCAGGCGCTCCGTTACTCACAGGATGCCGTGCACGAAGTGGAAACCGGAACAAGCAAGATTTCCCTCACCAGCCTAACCCTAGCGGACATTCGCTCGATGCCCGCCGTCGCCTCCGATTGGGACACGCTGGGATGGGTGCAGTACCAGATGGGCCACCTGGACATCGCCGAGAAATATCTGAGCGCAGCCTGGAAGCTCGGCGCCACCGCGGTGATTGCCAATCATCTCGGCCAGGTCTACGAAAAAGAAGGCAAGAAGCATGATGCAGCGGTGGCCTACGCCAACGCACTTTCCTCCGGCAAGAGTGCACCCGACGGAACCGACAAACGGCTGGAGGACGTCCAGAAAGGCGTACGATTCCAGGACCAGGTGCATCCGGACTCGATCGCCTTGCAGGGTCTGCGTACCACAAAAATCCAGTGGAAGGTCACCGGCTACCAAAGCGCCGAATTTTTTGTGCTGTTCGGGGCCGAAGGTAAAGTCAGTGACGTGAAATTCGTCAGCGGCTCCGAGCAGTTGCGGGACGCGGCTAAAGCGATTTCGGCGGCGCATTTCGATGTGGCTTTCCCGGACGATAACCCAGCGCAGATCCTGCGGCGAGGCATTCTTAGCTGCGGCAACTCATCCACAGCCGGCAATTGCCTCTTCGTCGTGTACCCAGTAGCGGACGTCAACTCAGTGGAATGAATCGCCAGCCTTGCTGGCTTCGGCCTCCACGGCTGTCCGATCGTGTGTTTGGCATTAGAATTGGACTGAGGGTGTGAGCCATGGCGGGAGCGGGTTTCGGCTCGAAATTCGGTTCCTTGCAGGAACGGCAGCGGCTCGCGCAGCTTTACGCCGCGATGACCGACGGCGAATTGCGGGAACTGGCTCGCGAGACGGAATCGCTCACCGATGAGGCGCGGACGGCGCTGGCTGCGGAGATGGAACGCCGCGAGATAAGTGTGGAAGAGCCGGGCGACGCCGAAGAGTCCAGCGAGGCTATTCTTCCGGAACCGGAATATCGCGATCTTCTGACCATCCGCCAATACCGCGATGTGCCCCAAGCGCTGCTGGCCAAAAGCGTGCTCGAATCGGCGGGCATCGAATGCTTCCTCGGCGACGATAACCTGATCCGCATGGACTGGCTGTGGTCGAATCTGCTCGGCGGCATCAAGCTGCGCGTGCGGCAGGAGGACGCCCTGGTGGCTTCGCGTTTGCTCGAAGGCGGCGGCTCGCAGCGTGACGATGAGGAGAAGCCGCAAGAGTAATTTAGCGCGGCGACGCTATTGGGGATCGGGATCGGCGGAAGCGGCGGCGGGGGCGTAAGTGGGAGCGAGGGCGCGCTCGTAGAGGTCTTCGTAGGCCCGAACCATTTTGCCGACGTCGGATTGTTCTCGCGCGCGCACCGCGGCGGCCGCGCCCATGGAGCGGCGCAGTTCAGCGCTGTGCAAAAGGGTCATCATGCCATTGGCAATTCCGGCGGCGTCGCCGGGCTGCACGAGGAAGCCTTCCTTCTGATTTTGAAATGACTCCGCAACCCCGCCGACGGCTGTGGCGATGACGGGCAGCCCGGCGGCCATGGCTTCGGCCAATGCTACCGGAGCGCCCTCCCAATCGGAACTGAGCACAAAGGCGTCCATCGCGGCGAGCAGGTCTGGAATATCGGAGCGCAAGCCGAGGAAGTGGACCTTGTCCGTTATCCCTAATCGCTGGGCCTCCGCTTGCGCTTGCGGGACCAGCGGACCGGTGCCCACCAGCAGCAGGCGCGCGCGAGGATTGGCTGCTGGCCCGCGAGCGAAAGCCTGGAGCAGCAGCGGGTGATTCTTCTGCGGAAAGAAGCGCGCCACGCACACAAAGAGAACATCGTCCTGCGCGAAGCCGTGCCGCGCGCGCCACTCCTCGCGGCTGATTTGGGGGCTGCCGTAATGTTCGGTGGGGACGGAATTCCAAATCACTTCGCAATTGCGGATGTTGTAGACGCGCTCGACGCTTTTGGCCACTTCCTGCGCGACGGCGATGGGCTTGACGCCAAAACGGTATCCCAGGCGCTGCAGCACACGGCCGCGCCATTCGAGTTCGTGATCGGCGACATTCTGGACGGTGTGCAGCATGAGCCGGGGCTTATGAAGCAGCAGGGAGGGGAACACGTAACGGAACACCTGCATGTGGGTGTGCACGATGTCCGGCCGAAATTCGCGGAAGACCTGATTCATCTTGGAGTAGATGCGCCAATCGAATCCCGGGCCTTTGCCGAGATACCAGACTTTTACTCCGGCGTGGGCCAGGGCGCTCTCCAGATCCGATCCTACCGGCGCGTTTACGGAGACCACCGCGGGCTCGAATCGGCTCCTGTCGATGCGGGAAGCGACGTAGACGGCGATACGTTCACCACCGTCGGGCCGAAGACTCGGCAAGATGTGAAGGACGCGCAAAGCGATTTACATTGGCCTCCACTCGATCCGCGTAGCGGCTAGCAGACGAAGTCGAGGAAGGCCGGGCACTCCGACTTTTGCGAGTTTACAAGAGCCGGCTTGAGGTGCAATCAGGGGTATACCGTAGTCGAATGCCCCTCACAGCCTAGATGCGGAGAGAAAAAACATCGGGCGCTACGATTGCGCTTTGGCTTCGGGCGAGGGGCGCGCGAAGGAGCCGCAGCGGCCTTGCTGCATGGCGGCGCGGAACTTCTCGCGCTCCTCTGGCGTCATTTGCGCCCAGCGTTCCATCATGCGGCGGCGCCAGCGCATGCCTCCCCAGTGTCCGCCGCGGAATCCGCCGAAGAGAATTTTGCCGAGCACCAGCAGGCCGAGGGCTTGCCAGAAGCCGATGACGTGCAGGCCGAAGACGGGCGGCATGAGCCAATTCCAAAGGCGCATGACGATGAAGCCCAGCACGAGCGCGGCGACGATGGCGAACAGGATGAATTTAGCGGCGCGCGCGAGACGATGTCCTCTCATGAGTTTGTTTCACCTCAGCTTTCCGAAATTAGGGCCAAAACCTTTTTCCACACTTTTTTCCCAAACCTCTTTCCTAAACCTCGGGCCGATGAAGTTCACCGGCCGATAAATTCGTCGCGAATGGCTTGCAATCGCCGGCGTAACTGAAGCACCGCATGATGCTTGCGCAGCACCATGGCGTTCACGCTGACGCCGGCTTGGGCGGCCATCTCCTTGAAGCTGCGGCCTTCCAGTTCGTGGGCTACGAAGGCGGCGCGCTGCTCGGGCGGCAGTTCGTCGAGCGCCGCCTCGATCTCATCGAGCAGCACGGAGCGGGCGTAGGCGGCTTCCGGGCCGGCGTCCGGCGAGGGCAGCAAATCCTCGAAGAGCAGCGATTCGCCGTCCTCGACGCGAACGGCGCGGTCGGCAAAGGGCTGAGGCTTCTTCCTGCGGAAGAAGTCCGTGACGCGATTGCGGGCCACGCGAAATAGCCAGGCACTGGCCTCTTCCACCGGCTCGAAGAGGCGATAGGCGGCGACCAGTTCGTAGAAGACTTCCTGCAAAATGTCTTCCGCCTCGCCCTGGTCCGGAACCCGGCGGCGAATGAAATTGGCCAGGCGGGCGCGATAGCGCGCGAAGGCGTCCAGGATGCGGCGGTCGTCGCTTTGCTGCGCGGCGTTGGCCGCGGAGCGAGCCTGCGCGTGTTCCGCGCCATTCAACGGACTCTTTGGTTCGGCCGCTGCGGCCAAGCCGCCGCGGTCAGCGAACGCCATGTAACCGGCTCTCAGGTTAGCCTCCCGCAGATGTAGACGAACGGGGCGGGCAAATATTTCTGGTCCCAGTCATATTTTAGCAAGCGTGGGTCTTAGCGAGGGCGGGCTTAACAGGCGTGGGTTCAACAAGGCAAGGGCAAGGCCAACGGCGAAGGGTGGCTGGCGCTGGGTTGGTGTTAGAGTTGGTGGGCGCGCTGGGCGTGTGTGGGCGAACCGGAGTGCGGGTGCGCTTGCGTATTTGCCGCGCCGGCTGGCGGCGCGATTGGTACGAGGGCAAGGAGGCGAAAATGGGAGAAGTGGTTTACGTCTCGCGGAGCAGGATCGAGCGCAAAGTGGGGCCGCTGCGCTTGGCGCTGATTCCCGGCGAGGAGAAGCCCGTGGTGTTCAGCGTGCACGGGGCGATCGCCGAGCATTACAAGGTCGATCCGGCGAAGCTGCAGGGCTCGCACGCGTCCACCATCGATTACGTGATTGCGGCGACGGCGGGTTGAATGGTGGGGACATTTGGGGGCGCGCTGGAAGCGCGCCAAATCGACGCCAGCAACGGGAAACTCGTGGGCGAGGTGACCGGCGAAGTGGAAACTGAGGATGGCGTGCTGGTGATCCGGCGGATCCACGTGGTGATGAAGCTGGCCGCGCCGGAAAGTGCGCGGGAGACGATCGAGCGGGTGCATGGGTTTTACGCCATGCGATGCCCGCTGTACCGGACGTTGCACAACGCGATACAGCTGAGCTCGGCGGTGGAGTTGGTGAACGGCTGAAAGCTGCGAAGCGAAGTCCCCAGGGCCCCGCCAGCCTTCGTTTAGTTTTGCGCTGTCGCGCAGGGCGGGCGCCCTGGGCTACAAGGCTCACGAATCGCTAAGAGGCGCGTGGAGCGCCAAGGGAGCAAAAAGATGACGACCGCTCGGCTGTCTGTGGCGTGCGTGGGGCTGGGGCGAATTGGCGCGGGGATCGCGCAGAGCGTGCAACGGGCGGGGCACCGGCTGATCGTATACAACCGCACGGCGGAGAAGACGCGGGGGTTCGTCGCATCCGGGGCCGAGGCGGCGCGTTCGCCGCGGGAAGCGGCGGCGGAGGCGGACATTGTGGTCACCTGCCTGATGGACGACACGTCGGTTCGCGACAATCTGGTTGGCGAGAACGGCATTCTGGCGGGCATGCGTCCGGGCGCGATTCATATTGGGACTTCGACGGTGACGCCGAAAGCGACGGCGGAGTTTGCGGCGCTGCATGCGGCGCATGGGAGCCATTATCTGGCCGCGACGTTTGTGGGCCATCCGGAGCAGGCTGCTGCGGGCAAGCTCATCAGCTTCGTGGCCGGAAGCCGCGCGCTCATCGAGCGATGCCGGCCGGTGCTCGACGCGTACACGGGGCACATGATTGTTGTAGGCGAAGAGCCGGCGTTGGCGGCGAGCTTCAAGCTGACCATGAATTTCTTCGTCGCCTGTTTGCTCGAAGCGATGGGGGAGGCGCTGGTGTTCGCGGAGAAGCAAGGGGTGAACCTGGAGGCCGTCAGCGAGATGATGAAAGGGGCCCTGCAGCATCCCGTATTTGTGCCCAAATATCTGGAGAAAATTCGGCTGGGAACTTTCGAGGAGGTTGCGGGCTCGACCCTGGACGGCGTGGGCTCGAAGGACATTCGATTGATTTTGCAGACCGCTGCGGAGTTTGGCGTGCCGCTTCCGTTTGGCAGCGTGGTGCGCGACAAGATTATCGCGGCGCAAGCGCGCGGCTGGGGGAGTTGCGATTGGTCTGTGCTGACGGAGATTTCCAGGGTGAATGCGGGCTTGGATCGGCCGCGGGAGAAGGCGAGAACGGCGTGACCGTTCAGTAGGAGCTTACGATGTCCTTCTCGGCCCGAATTTTTGCGACGCTTTGTTTCGCTGCCCTATTAGCGATGGGCGGAAGCGGGGCGGCGCAGGGGAGTGCGGCGGCGCAGAAAGATGCGGCTGGCACCGGCGGCGTTGCGGTAGCACAGAGACGGCTAGGCCATCTGCGGCACGGCATCAACATCAGCGATTGGTTCGCGCAGGTCTACGATCCCAACGGATTCACCAAACAACATTTCGATACGGCGATCACGGCGCGCGACCTCGACTTGATTCGCGCCATGGGCTTCGATCACGTGCGGCTGAGCGTGGACCCCAAGCCGATGTTTCACGCCAAGCAGGCGGACCAAATTGCTTCGGACGAGCTGAACTATCTGGACGCGGCGGTGAAGATGATTCTCGACCGGGGTCTCGCGGTGGAGATTAATATTTTCGCGGACGAGGAGTTTAAGGCCAAGCTGGCGGCGGACGATGAGTTCGTGGAGCAGTTCGCGGATTTCTGGCGGGCGCTGGCGGCGCATTACGCGAGCCTGGATGCGGACCGGGTGTTCTTCGAGATTATGAACGAGCCGGAAGGCAAGGACCGCTATCGCTGGTACGGCGTGGAGGCCAAGCTGGCCACGGCGATCCGCGAAGGTTCTCCAGGAAACACGATTATCGCCACGGGCGCGCACTGGTCGGACGACGACGATCTGGTTTTCCTCGAGCCGCTGCGCGACGCCAACGTGATCTATGCGTTCCATTTTTACGAATCGCATATCTTTACGCATCAGGGCGCGACGTGGTCATCGAACTTCTGGCATGAGCTGAAGGGCGTGCCGTATCCTTCGACGCCGGAAAACGTGCAGGCGGCCGCGGCGGAGCTGCCGGACGCGGTGCACCGGCTGCAAGTGGTGCGCTACGGCCTCGACCGCTGGAATGCGGAGCGCATCGACGGGGAGATCGGGCAGGTGGCGGCGTGGGCGGAGCGGTGGGGAGTGCCGGTGGTGTGCGACGAGTTTGGCGTTTATCGCCAGAATGCCGATGCGAAGGATCGCGCGGCGTGGCTGAGGGATGTGCGCACGGCGCTCGAGAAGCGCGGCATCGGCTGGGCCATGTGGGAGTACCACGGCGGATTTGGCGTGGTGACATCGGAGAATGGCGGCATCGCGACGCCGGATCACGTCACGCTGAAGGCGTTGGGGCTGACGGTGCGGAGTTCGGAGAGCGGCGGAGCGCGCGCGAACTAGGGGGCACGCAGAGCGTCCCACAAGGCAAGCCACCCCGAAAAGCAACCCACCCTTCGAGGCGAAGGGTGGGGCACGCGCAAAACCTTTTCGAGGCGACGTGTTCGCCGAAGGTCACCCATACAACCCGAAGGGGTGGCGACCCACAAAGGCAAGAGAGATCCTTCGGGACTTTGTTGGCGCCCGAAAGCTCCTGATGTCCATGCCTTTCGGGCGAGGAGCCGCGACCTCAGGATGACAACGGATTAGCGTTGGGACTTGGTTAGGATTTGCGGCGGGATGAGGATTCCACCGAGGTTTCGTCGGCGATCTCGGGGGACTCGCCGGCGAGGGCTTTGTCTTCCAAAGCTAGGCGCAGCGCTTCGAGATGCGGATTGCACTCGCGGAGCCGCTTCACGTGCGCGACCGCGACGTCCCACTCCCAGCCGAGATGGAAGTGCAGGTAACCGATGGCAACCGTGGGGGCGCGGCCGATCCCGGCGGTACAGTGGAGATAGACGGTGTGGCCGGCGGCGAGGAGGTCGTTGAGAGCGTCGATGCACGCGCAGAGCTTGGCGCGAAGCTCCGGCTGCTGCTCGAGCATGGGGACGCGGCGAAGTTCGACGCGGCTGACGCGGTAGTGAGCTTCGAGCGGCTGGAAATCCAGGAAGACGGCGGTCATATCTGTGTCCGTGTGGATATTGAGCACGGCGGTGACGCCCAGTTCCTGGCGGAGGCGTTCGATATCGGCGATGGTGCGCGGATGCGAGCCGACAAAAAGGCGGGGAAGGATTTGCGCGTACGTTAAATTATCGCCGGGAAAGGGGCCCATTTTTCGATTTTTGTTTCCTTCCTTATCTATATCGAGGTTAGCACGACTTTTGGGGGTCCGCAGGCCGCTGCGTGAGCCAGTGTGTCGATTTGAGCGATGAAAAAGCGGTGGCCTAAGGCTGCTTTCGCGCTTCGATCAGCAGGCAGCCGCGAGGCGGCGCCTGATTGCGGGCACCCGCCCCGATCACAGATGCGATAGCCGAAGCTAAGGCTTTCGGTAGACGGAAATGCGTGGAGCGAATGCGCAAGTCCCGCTGAATGGCAATGGGCTGTTTTCTCTGGCGGACCAAGGAATATAGAACTCCACTGGTGTAACGGGCGATTGTTTCCCAGCGCTGCGTTTGCGCGCGGGTCAAATACGCATGTTGATGGGCGACGGTTAGCCCTGCGCCGTGAAGGTGTTCCGCCCACTGGCCGGCGCTCCAATAGCGCAGATGCGCGCAACGCGCGTCGACGGCGCGGAGATAGGCCTCACGGCCTCCCAACGCGGGTCCGCGCAGGCAGAGATGGAAGTCGGGGCCAGGGACCGTAAAGATGAAGCGGCCGCCAGGGCAAAGCAGCCGGGCTACTTCGCGCAATGTGGCGTCGATGTCTTCGATGTGTTCCAGCACCGAATTGCTGAAGACAAAATCGAAGCCGTGGTCGGGAAGGCTGATGCGATCCCCCGCCGCAGTCACCAGTTCACGATAGATTTGGGCGCGAGCGGCCATGGCGGTTTCGTTGGGGTCGATGTCCGTGCCGGTGAGGTCGCGCGGGCCGAGATGGCTGAGGATGATGGCCATCAGATGGCCATCGCCGCAACCGAGGTCCAATCCGCGGCCGGGCGGGAGCCCGTAGGCGATCACCTCCGCGATTTCCACGGCGCGCCAATAGTTGGTGGCAGGCTGGTAAGGCGCCTGCATCGTGAATTCCGTCAGCAATGCCTTTTGCAGCGGCGTGTTCACGCCGAGGTCCGGGAGTTTTGGGGATGCGCAGTCATGGGGGTCTGGGGGAGGGTAGCAGATTTTAGGTGCGGCGAGGCCGCGTCGCCCGAAACGCGGCCCAACAAGAAAACAGCAGTCAATGTTGCCGCGAGTTTAGTAGATGCCGGGAAGGAGGCGCCAGGTGCGGGAGCGGTAGGCGTCGTATTCGGCGCCGAAGTGCGCGCGCATCAAAGCTTCTTCGGCGCGAATGCGCGCGAGGAGCGGCGGGATCAGGAGCGCGGTGAGCAGAATGCCCACGCCGGAGCGAAACGCGAGAGACCAGCCCAGCGAGAAGACGAGCGCGCCCAGGTAGCTGGGATGGCGCAGGACGCCGTAGATGCCGGTGGTGACCAGGGTGTGCTCGGGCTGGATGGCGACCAAACCGCTGAAGCGGCGGCCCAGCACGAAGACCGGCCAGATGCGCAGAGCGCCGCCGGCGGCGAACAGAGCGACGCCAATCCAGCGAATCGTGTCTCCATCGATGGTCCAGAAACCGAGCCGGTCAGTGTAGGCGGGAAGAAAGGCCAGGAGCAGGCCCAGCACCGTGAACGCCCCGAGGACCCAGCGATTGGCGCGGTCTTCTTGCTGTCCGGAACTCAGATTGCCGGAGCTGAAGAGCGATACGCCGGAGAGGGCCAAGAGCACGAGCGCTAGGGCAACCAGGGGTGGGTGAGAGAAGAAGGCGGAAATTCCATGCCAGCCGAGGACGGCTAGGCCCAGATAGGCAAGACTGCCGATCAGTGTGTAGAACGCGCGTGTGGGCGTTGGCATCTTCACGCTAGGACCCACCTTCGCACAAAACGCGAAGATGGGGCACCCGAAAAATCCAGGATGCCGCCGCGAAGCGGGGCGCTGCGAAAAGCCCCAGGGCCGCTCACGAACGACGTGAGCGCACCCCGGGCTACAACGCTTCCATTCGTTTTGTGTTTTCAGCGCAATGATCCTTGCTGGTCCAAGCCGAAGAGGGATTCTTCGCTGCGCTCAGAATGACAACGAAAGGCCGGGGGCCGCGCGACGCGAAAAGACGCGTCGAGAAAATAATGCGGCCATTCCGCTCAGAACGACAGGCGTGATTCGCTGCTACAGACGGATCTCAGCTTCGCGCCGGGGGGATTGCAGATTTTGCACCCGAAAGCCCCAGGGCTGCTCACGAACGACGTGAGCGTGCCCTGGGCTACAACATGAAACCTAGCGCGGCGGGGGATGGCAGATTTTGCCGAGGATTGCCGGGCGCGAGGCGCCGGTGGCGCTGGGGAGATTGGCGGCGCGGCCGTGCATGGTCTCGTCGGCGAGGATAGCGAAGATGAATGCTTCCTTGGCGTCGCCGGGGAGGCCCAGCGCTTCGCTGGTGATGACTTCGATCCCGCCGAGGGCGGCGGAGAGTTGCGCGAGGAGCAGCGGATTGCGCGCGCCACCGCCGGAAACGATGAGCTGCGCGAGCAGAGTTCGCGGCAGGACCCAGCGATGCAGGGCGGCGGAGATGGAGAGCGCCGTGAATACGGTTGCGGTGCGGACTAGATCCTCGGGACGCGCGCGGTGGCGGCGTCCCCAGGCGAGAATTTTCTCGACGTAAGCTTTGCCGTATTGCTCGCGGCCGGCGGACTTGGGCGGAGGCTGGCGCAAATATTTTTCGGCGAAGAGTGTGTCCAGCAGGGCGGGCAGAAGCCGGCCGCGGGAGGCCATGCGCGCGTCGGCATCATAGCCGCGGCGTCCGCGCGTGAAGTGGTGCACGAGCGCGTCAATGACCATATTGCCGGGGCCGGTGTCGAAGGCCAGGACGGAGCTGGGCTCGGCGGCTTTGGGGATGATGGTGACATTGGCGATGCCGCCGATGTTCAGGACGGCGCGGCCGCGGCGGGCGTCGCGATAGAGCAGGTAATCGCCAAAGGGGACGAGCGGCGCGCCTTGGCCGCCGACGGCCATGTCGGCGGGGCGAAAATCGCCCACGGTGGTGATGCCAGTGAGCGCGGCGATGACGGCGGGCTCGCCGATTTGCAATGTGGAGGCGACGTTTGCGCCGAGGAAGCGGGTCGGGCGGCCTTGATGGAAGACGGTTTGGCCGTGCGATCCGATCAGGCTGATGCGGCGCAGCGGGACGCGGAATTTTTGGCAGGCGCGCAGGGCGGCTTCGGCGAAGAGTTGGCCCAGCCGGAAATTCAGCTGGCTGACGTCGGCGGTGGTGACGCGCGTGCCTTCGGCTACGCGCAGGACTTCGGCGCGCACGGCGGCGGGGAAGGCGACGGTGGCGAAATTTTCGAGGCGCGCGTGGGCCGCGTTTTCGGTGATAGACGGCGCGATGCGGACCAGTGCGACGTCGATGCCGTCGACGGAAGTGCCGGACATGAGGCCGAGGACGAGGGTGCTGGCCGCACGGGCACCTGAGGATACTTGACGGGCGACGCGAGGGGGCGGGGTCATGAGGAAGATGCGGCGAATCGTGAGTTGAATTGAAAAACGAACTGCAGATCCCTCGCTCCTCGACCCCATTGTTGGACGCCGGGGATCGGCTCGGGATGACAACGTCCTTGTGACCGCAGGCTGGGTTGGCGGAGCGATGATGCAGAAAAGTAGATCCCTCGGTCGTCCGCCGTGGCGGACGATCTCGTGATGACGGCACGATGCACGTGTAGAGCTGAAGATGATCTTACGGTCATGAGATTTGCTTTTTCAGCTGGGCGAGGAGATTGAGGGCGTCGATGGGGCGGAGTTGGTCGAGATCGGCGGCGCGGAGGGCGTCGAGCGCTTCGCGGTCATTCGCCGAATTCGGGAAGAGGGCCTGCTGCGCGCCGGCGCCATTGGCGGGCGGCAGCGCGGGCGTGAGCCTTTCGCTCAGCTGATGCTCGCTCTGCTCGTGGCGGCGCAGGACTTCGCGGGCCCTGGCGATGACGGCGGGCGGAAGTCCGGCCAGGCGCGCGACCTCGATGCCGTAGCTTTTGTCGGCGCTGCCTTCCTCGACGCGCTTCAGGAAGACGATCTCGCTGGGCGTCTCCTCGACCGAGACGTGCACGTTCTTCACGCCGGAAAGCAGGTCGGCCAGCTCGGTCAATTCGTGATAATGCGTGGCGAAGAGGGTGCGGGCGCGGGTGTGCGCTTGCAGGTATTCGACCACGGCCCAGGCGATGGAGAGGCCGTCGAAGGTGGCCGTGCCGCGGCCGACTTCGTCGAGCAGAACCAGCGAATGGGGCGTGGCCAGGTTCAGGATGGCGGCGACTTCGCTCATCTCTACCAGAAATGTGGACCGGCCGCGGGCCAGATTGTCCGAAGCGCCGATGCGCGTAAAGATGCGATCGGTGATGGGCAGGCGCGCCTGCTCGGCGGGCACGAACGAGCCCATCTGCGCGAGCAGCACCACCAGAGCGGATTGGCGCAGGTAGGTGGACTTGCCGCCCATGTTGGGGCCGGTGATGAGCAGGATCTGGTGCGTGGTGGAGTTGAGGTAGAGGCCGTTGGGCACGAAGCGCTCGCCTTGATCTTCGAGGAGATGTTCGATGACGGGGTGGCGACCGCCGAGGATGACGAGTTCGCCGTTGTCGGTGAACTCGGGGCGAACGTAGCGGCGCGTGGCGGCGACGACGGCGAAATTGGCCAGGACGTCGAGCTGGGCGATGGCGGCGGCGGTGCGGCGCAAGCGCGGCGATTGCTGCGCGATCCAGGAGCGCACTTCGGCAAAGAGGCGGCGCTCGATTTCGGCGATGCGTTCGTCGGCGGCGAGGACCTTGCCTTCGTACTCTTTCAGCTCGGGCGTGGTGAAGCGCTCGGCGTTGGCCAGGGTTTGCTTGCGCTCGAAATCCGGCGGCGCGAGATGCAGGTTGGGCTTGGAAATTTCGATATAGAAGCCGAAGACCTGGTTATAGCGAATCTTCAGCGAGCCGATTGCGGTGCGCTTGCGTTCGCGGTCTTCCATGGCGGCGATGGTTTGGCGGCTGGTGTGGCTCAGATCGCGCAGGCCGTCCAGTTCGGCGTCGAATCCGCGGCGGATGACGCCGGGATCGGAGGCCAAGGCGGGCGGATCTTCGGCGATGGCTTGCTCGAGGCGCTGCTGCACGTCGGCGAGCTCGTCCATCTCGGCATGCAGGGCGACAATCCGCTCGACGGGGCGGGCGGCCGTGCAGTTGGCGAGATAACGGCGCAGCAGGGGAATGCGAGCCACGGATTGGCGCAGCGCGACCAGATCGCGGGGAGTGGCCACGCCGAGGGTGGCGCGGCTGGCCAGCCTTTCGAGGTCCTGCACGCCGCGAAGATTCTGGCGAAGCTCCTCGCGCAGCATGGTCTGGGACTTGAATTCGGCGACGGCGTCGAGCCGCGCTTCGATCTCGGGCCGGGAAAGCTCGGGGCGAAGAATCCAGGCGCGGAGCAGGCGCGCGCCCATGACCGTGACGGTCTGGTCGATGGCGCCGAACAAGGAGGCGTCGCGCTGGGAGGCGCGCGGAGCTTCGTTGGCATCGAGCGGCGCGAGCAGTTCCAGATTGCGCACCGTGACCGGATCGAGCCCGAGCGAATCCTGCTGCTCGTAATAGCGAATGGTGTCCAGATGGGCGAGGGGCCCCGCGGAATCGCCGCCGGTGTTAGCGCCCGCCCTTGCGTCGGTTTTAGCCGAAGTTTCGCGCAGGTAGTGCAGGAGCGCGCCGGCCGCGCAGATGGCTTGCGGGTGGGTGGCCAGGCCGAAGCCTTCCAGACCGGCGACGCCAAAGTGTTCCGAGAGCAGGCGCTGTCCATAGTCGCAGCGGAAGATCCATTCCTCGAGGCGCGTTTCGGCGGCCTGTTGGGCGGCGTTCCCGGTTCCGTTGGACTGGCTGGGCGTAAGCGGCGCGAACAGGTCCGGCTGGCGCGGCAAGAGGAGTTCGCGGGGGCAGAGCAGCGCCAATTCGTCGTGCAGCTTTTGCTCGGCGCCGGGACCGGCAAATTCGGTGGCGCGGAACTCGCCGGTGGAGAGATCGAGATAGGCCAGGCCGATGGGGAAGCCCGCGCCGCCGCGAGCGACTGCGGCCAGGAAATTGTTCTCCTTGGGTTCGAGGACGTTGAGGTCGGTAGCGGTGCCGGGAGTGATGACCCGGACGACTTCGCGGCGCACCAGGTGTTTGCCGGGGCCGGGCTGCTCCATCTGATCGCAGATGGCGATTTTGAAGCCGGCGCGCAGGAGGCGGGCGATATAGGTTTCCGCGGCGTGAAAAGGGACGCCGCACATGGGGATGGGTTCGCCGCGTTCGCGATTGCGGGAGGTGAGCGTGATTTGCAGCTCCTTGGAGGCGACCAGGGCATCTTCGTAGAAGAGCTCATAGAAGTCGCCCAGGCGAAACAGGAGCAGCGCATGGGGGTAGCGCTTCTTGATCAACTGATACTGCCGCATCAGCGGAGTCGTGGCTTCGATCATGCGGGACTCACGGGGGGACTATACTAGCCGACGATGCGTAGGGCGAGCAAAACAGGGCTGAGGAAATCGCCGGGCGGCGCCGGGGCAAAAACCAAGACGGAGATTGAAATCAAGCTGCGCGTCGCGGACCGGCCCGAGCTTTTGCGCCAACTGGCGCGGCTGGGGGCTGAATTGATTGCCGCCCGGGTGCATGAAATGAACACGCTTTACGATACGGCCCAAGGCGACCTGTTGCGGCAGGGGCGGATGCTGCGCGTGCGCGTGGAGCGGCCGGCGAGCCGCTCGAAATCGGCAGGGAAGACAAAGCAGGGGTGGGCCGGAGAGGACTCCGGATCTTCCGCGCTGCTTACATTTAAAGGGCCGGTTGGGGCTCCGCGGCGGGGAGCAAAACGCGCCGCGGAAAGGATGGGGAAACGGAAGACGGTGCCCGCTTACAAAATTCGGGAGGAGCACGAAATATGGGTATCGGACCAGCAGGAGGTCAGCCGGATTATAGAAGGACTGGGTTTGCGGCCCTGCTTCCGCTACGAGAAGTTCCGCACCACCTACCGGCTGCCGGGGATAAGAAATCTGAAGGTTGAGGTCGACGAGACGCCGATCGGCCTGTTCCTGGAGCTGGAGGGACCCGGCAGGGAGATCGATCGCGCGGCCGCACGGCTGGGCTTCGGGCCCGCCGAGTACATCACCAAGAGCTATGGCGCGCTCTTTATGGAAGAGCGCGGTGTGGGGCGCGGTTTCAAATCCAGGAGACCTGCGGGGGCAAAGAGGGAAGCTGGGAAGGCGTCCCATCATGAACCAACTGATGAACTGGCCCGATTTTCGGGACTGGGGGATATGCTTTTCAACTCATCGAGATGAGTTTCCGCGGCGACGCGTGATTTCTGGAACCGTTCGCATGAAAATTTGGCGAATTCCGCACTCTTTCCTTGACAAAGTTTGCGTCAGCATTTACTAGATCAATTGAGGAAAAAACTGTTTGCAATGAGCCATTCGTTGGACCAGGAGCCTTTGCCGAGTTTCGACGCCGGGCCCGCGGCGGAGCGGTTGCGGGCGAGCGGTAAGACGCTGGGGGCCTCTCGCATGGCAAGCAGTCAGGCTGGGGGTAGGAGCGCGAAAACCGACTAGGGGAAGCCGATCTTTGGGCTGACCCGTGGTCGGGCGATCAACCCGGCCACGGGCTTTTTGTTTTTAGGGGAGTTTTTTCCCGCTCGACAACGGAAATCACCGCCTTTTAGTGAGGAAAGGGTCGGGGAAGGAGGTCAAAACCGATGCTGCACGCCACGGAAGTGCTGGGGGGAGAGGCCTACGACGTCCAGGGCAACTACGTAGGACGGATCTCGGAGCTTTTTATCGAGCCGGCCGATCAGCCCAACCGGGTGGCCCGTTACCTGCTTGGACGCGGCAAGTACCTGCCGCTTTTGGCGCGGCACGATCAGATCTCCTCGGTGGCGCCGGGGATGATCAAGCTCAATGTGGAAGAGAGCGCGCTCGAGCATTTCCATAGCAACGAGGCCTGGCTGGCGGTGCGCAAGGATTTGCTGGATCAGCAGATCATCGACACGCGAGGGCGCAAGGTGGTGCGGGTGAACGACGTGGACCTTGCCGAGCAGCGCATGGACGGCACGGTGGAGCTGCGCGTGACCGACGTGGACGTGGGGCTGACGGGAGCGGCGCGGCGGTTGCTGCAAGGGCTGGCTTCGCCGAGCGTGATCCGGCGCATCCAGCAGAGCCTGCCGGCGCGGACAATCCGCTGGGAGTTCGTGAACCTGATCGAGCCGGACCCGTTGCGGCGGGTGAAGCTGCGCATCACCCACGACAAGCTGGAAAAGATGCACCCCGCGGACCTGGCGGACATTATGGAGGAACTGTCGCCGGCGGAGCGGCAGGCCATTATCGCTTCGCTGGACGAACAGTCCGCGGCCGAGGCCCTGGCGGAGCTCGATTCTCGGTTGACTTCGCAGATCGTGGAGAAGATGTCGCCGGAGAAAGCCGCGGACATTCTCGAGGAGATGGCCCCGGACAAGGCGGCCGACGTTCTGGCGGATCTGTCACCGGAAGTTTCGGAGGACGTGATCGGAGAGTTGCAGGGGGAAGAGGCCCGCGAAGTGCAGGCTCTGCTGAGTTACCCGGAAGACTCGGCGGGCGGAATGATGAATACGGAGTTCGTCTATGTGGGCGAAACGGCGACGCGGGGAGAAGCTCTGGAGTGGGTGCGCCAGCGCGAGGATATCAACCCTGAGAACCTGGACACGATCTTTGTGATCGACGCCGATGCCAAGTTCTCCGGCGATGTTGCCGTGGGCCGGCTGCTGCTGGCCGGGGACGACGTGGCGCTGGCGCAACTGAAGTCGGAACCGCTGCTTTCGGTGACTCCGGATGCGACGGAGAAGGAAGTGTTCGCGCTGTTCGATAAGTACAACCTGCGGAGCCTGGCGGTCGTCGATGGATATGGGCGGGCGATCGGGGCCATTGCCGTGGATGATGTGATCTCGCGGCTGCGCGAGAAGCTGTGATCGTTCGCCATGGCTAGGCGGAGCGAATCTAAAAATTCCTGAAGGTCGATGAACTGGACCAGCAACACGCGGACCGAGCAATTGCAGCGGCACGCCACCCAAGTGCGCCGCCGCAGCCGCCATTTGTGGCGGCGGCTGGCGCTATTGGCCGCGGTGCTGGGCCCGGGGTTGATCACCTCGAACGTGGACAACGATGCGGGAGGCATCTCGACCTATTCGCTGGCGGGGGCGCAGTTCGGCTATACGCTCTTATGGTCGCTGATACCCATGACCATCGCGCTGTACGTGACCGAGGAGATGTGCGCGCGCATGGCCGTGGTTACCGGCAAAGGGCTTTCCGACCTGATCCGGGAGGAGTTTGGCTTCCGGCCGACGTTCTTCGTGATGGTGGCGGGTTTTCTGGTGGACTTGGGAAACGTCGTGGCGGAGTTCGCCGGAGTGGCCTCGGCGGTGGAGATCTTCGGGATCAGCCGGTACATTGCGGTGCCACTGGCGGGGCTGGTGGTGTGGATTCTGGTGCTGCGGGGAACCTACCGGCAGGTGGAGAAGATTTTTCTGGCGCTGTGCTCGTTTTATCTGGCGTATGCGTTTTCCGCCTTTCTGGCGCACCCGGATTGGCTGGATGCGGCGCGGCACACGGTGATCCCGACGATCCAGTTCAATACCGGCTATCTGCTGATGATGACCGCTCTGGTGGGTACCACGATTGCTCCGTGGCAATTCTTTTACATGCAGGCAAGCTTTGTGGAGAAGCGCGTGGGCGCGCGGCAATATCCGCAGGCTCGCGCCGACGTGATTGCGGGCAGCGTGAGCTGCATGGTGATCGTCTTCTTCATCATCGTGTGCACGGCGGCAACGCTCTACACCTCGGGCCATCGCAATATCGCCGACGCGGCCGACGCGGCGCGCGCACTGGTGCCTTTGGCGGGACGCTGGGCCTCGCTGCTGTTTGCTTTCGGCCTGCTGAACGCGTCGCTCTTCGCCGCGTCCATCCTGCCCCTTTCCACGGCGCACGTGATTTGCGAAGGACTCGGATTCGAGGCCGGGATCGATCACAAGTTCAAGGACGCTCCGATTTTCTATTGGCTGTATACCATCCTCATCGTCGTGGGCGGGGGATTGATTCTGATTCCGCGAGCGCCGCTGTGGCGCATTCTGGTGCTCTCGCAGGTGGCCAACGGAATCTGGCTGCCCATCGTGCTGATTTTCATGATTCTGCTGATCAACCGGCGCGACTTGATGGGCGAACACGTGAACAGCCCTACGTTTAACGTGATTGCCTGGGTGACCAGCGTGGCCATGATCGCCTTGACGCTGGTGCTGATCTATTTCGCGCTGTTCCATCCCTCGGCGGCCACCGGCGGGCTGTAAACTGGGCTACCGCGGCGAGTTGCGCGCCCTAGGGTGCTGTGCTAACTTTGCGATGTAAAGAACCCGGCCGTGTATTCCCCGCAGTTTATTAGGTCGCCGGGCCTGCTCGGCAATATCGGAACTAACGAGTGCAGCCAACGAAGTTACTCGAATCGGCCAGCCGCGAAGAAGCGCGCCTGTTGGAACACCTCGATGCGCAGAGGCTGCCGCGGCACATCGCCGTCATCATGGACGGCAATGGGCGCTGGGCGCAACGCCGGCACTTGCCGCGCGTGGCCGGTCACCGCGCCGGCGTGAAATCGGCGCGGACGTCATCGATACTTGCGCGCGGCTGCATATTCCGGCGCTCACGCTATATGCCTTTTCCATGGAGAATTGGCGCCGGCCCAAAGCGGAAATCGATTTTCTGATGCGGCTGCTGCGCCAGTACCTGCGCAAGGAACTCCCTGCCATACATCGCAATAACATCCGCTTGCAGATTATCGGCCGCACCGAGCAATTGCCCGCAGGAGGTGCAGGCGGACATGGCCAAAGGCGTGGCCCTGACGGCCGCGAACACGGGCATGGCGCTGACGGTGGCGCTGAATTATGGCGGACGCGCGGAACTGGTGGACGCCTTCAACGCCATCCTGGACCGTATCGCAAGATCGCGCGAACGGCAACGGCGCGCTTGCCAACTTCCGGGTGGACGAAGAGATGATCGCCGAGAACCTCTACACCGCCGGGCTGCCCGATCCCGATCTGCTGATCCGCACCAGCGGCGAGATGCGCGTCAGCAATTTCCTGCTGTGGCAGATTGCCTACGCGGAAATCTACGTTACCGAGACGCTGTGGCCCGATTTTCGCGCGCGCGGAACTCTACAGGCGCTAGCGTGACTATCAGAAGCGCGAGCGGCGCTACGGCGGCTGGGCCGCGGAGCGTCCGGAAGTTCCGGCCTTGCAGCCGGAATGAACTTCCCCAAAAAAAGATCGCGGCGGCAAGCTTGAGCACCGAGGCCAAGCCTGGGTCGGGGACGGTCGCGCGCGTTTTGACCGCGGCGATACTGATCCCGGCGGTGGTGGCATTGGTATGGTGGGGTCCGCCATCGGTGATCGCGGCGACAGGCGCGGTGGTCGCGCTCCTTGCGCTGGTGGAATTCTTCTCCCTGGGAGAGCACCTGAGTTTGCACGCCTATCGCGCCTGGACGGGCGTCTGCGCACTGGGAATTTTCTATCAGCAATGGGCCGCGACCACGGCGGAGACGCACCAGGTGGGCCGGGGAGTGGAGCTCACGCAAATTTCGGGAGTTCCGCAACTGCCGCTGGAGCTGGTGCTTTTTATTTTCGTGCTGGGGTGCGCGGCGATTGTTTTCGTATCGCGCCGGCCGCTGGCGGAAACGCTTGGGGATATGGGAATCAGCGCCGCCGGCCTTCTGGCGATTGCTTTGCCTCTGAGTTCGGTGGTGCGCATTCATGCGGCGGATGCGATCGGGCCGAAGCTGCTGCTCTTTACGTTGGTGCTAGTTTGGGCGGGAGACACGCTGGGCTATTTTGTGGGGCGTTCGCTGGGCCGCATCCCCATGGCGCCGCAGTTGAGCCCCAAGAAAACGTGGGAGGGCGCCGCGGCAAACCTGCTGGGCTCGGCGCTCGCGGGAGTCGCCTTTTACCACTGGCTGAATATCGACGCGTTCTCAGTCGTCCTGATGGCTTGCCTGGCGAATGCCGCCGGACAGGCCGGCGATCTGCTGGAGTCCGCTTACAAACGCGGCGCGGGAGTGAAGGATTCGGGGACGCTGCTGCCGGGACACGGTGGCGTTCTCGATCGCATCGACGCTTTAATTCTGGCCGCGCCGGTGGTCTGGTACTATTTTCATTTCCTGCTGGCCTCTCAGTTCTAAGCGCGAGAGACTCGGCGAAAACTTTCTCTCATGAAAACACTGGCCATACTCGGTTCTACCGGCTCGATCGGCCGCCAGACTCTGCAGGTGGTGGAGTCGATGCCGGAAAAGTGCCGCGTGGTGGCGCTGGCGGCGGGCGCGAATCTCGAGGAGCTTGCCGGACAGATTGGGCGGCATCGGCCGCAGCTGGTTTCCGTGGCCGACGCGGCCAAGGCGGCGGAGTTGCGGGATCGGCTGGCGCAAACGGCAAACGGCGCGGGATTGCCCGAGATCCAGCAGGGCAGAGAAGGTTTGCTGAGCGTGGCCACGCATCCGGACGCCGATACGGTGGTGTCCGCGGCGGTGGGCGTGGTGGGCCTGGAAGCGACCTATGCGGCGGTGCAGGCGGGGAAGCGGGTGGCATTGTCGAACAAGGAAGTGCTCGTGGCGGCGGGCGAACTGGTGATGGCCGCAGCCAAGGCCAAAGGCGTGGAACTGCTGCCCGTGGATAGCGAGCACAACGCCATCCACCAATGCCTGCGCGCGGGGCGCTCAAGCGAAGTGCGGAGGCTGATCCTGACGGCCTCCGGCGGCCCGTTTCGGCGAACTCCGATTGCGCAGATGGCCCAGGCCACTCCGGAACAGGCGCTGGCGCATCCCAACTGGCGCATGGGGAGGCGCATCAGCATCGATTCGGCGACGCTGGTGAACAAAGGGTTCGAAGTGATCGAGGCGCGCTGGCTGTTTGGGGTCGAGCCGAAGCAGATCAAGGTGGTGATTCATCCGCAGTCCACGATTCACTCCATGGTGGAGTACGTGGACGGTTCCATATTGGCGCAACTGGGCCCAACGGACATGCGCATGCCCATCCGTTATGCGCTAACCTATCCCGAGCGCGAAGGCTCAAATGGAGTGGAGCTGAACTGGGACGCTCTGCGCCGGCTGGATTTCGAGAAGGTGCCGCCGCGGAAGTTTCCCTGCCTGCGGCTGGCCCGCCGGGCGATGGAAGAGGGCGGAGCGCAGACCTGCGCGTTGAACGCCGCGGACGAGATCGCGGTGGAGGCCTTTCTGGAGCGGCGGCTGCCGTTTTCGGGGATCGCGCGGGTGATCGAAGGCGTTCTGGACGCCATGCCCAAGGTGGCGCTGGGGTCGATTGACGATGTGCTGGCGGCGGATGGCGAAGCGCGGCGGCTGGCGCGGCTGGAAGTGGAGTCGGCGGGCGAATCCAGGGAGAAGTCCAGCGTACGCGTTTCGGAGATCGATCGAGTACAATAAAACGAATTGAGGAAATTTCTGCCGTGCTAACGGGAATCATAGCGGTTGCGATCGGCTTGGGCGTCATGGTGTTGGTCCATGAGTGGGGACACTTCGTCCTGGCGCGGCTGTTTGGGGTGCGCGTGGAGGTCTTCTCGATCGGCTTCGGGCCGCGGCTGTTTGGCGTGCGGCGGGGGCCGACCGACTATCGCATCAGCGCGCTGCCGCTGGGCGGCTATGTGCGCATGGCCGGCGACAATCCGGCCGAAGAGCGGCGCGGCGATCCCGACGAGTTTCTTTCCAAGCCGCGCTGGCAGCGCTGTCTGATCGCGCTGGCCGGACCGACGACGAACTTCCTGATGGCCGTGGTGCTGACCGCGGCGCTCTTCGTGCATGGCGGCGAGCAGCCTTCGTATGCGGATAAGCCGGTGGCGATCGCGGGGGTGGTGAAGGGCTCTCCGGCGGACAAAGCCGGAATCCAGGCGGGCGATCGCATTGTCGGCTTCGACGGGGTAAATAATCCGACGTGGGACCGCGTGGCGCTGGAGTTGGCGCTTTCCGCGCCCGGGCACTCCCTGCCGGTGAAGATCGACCGCAACGGCCAGCTGCTCACCACCAGCGTGCAGAGCGAACCGCAGCCTTTCAACGCGCTGGGGTATCCCGCCGAGCCGGTGGTGGTCGGCGCCGTGGCTCCCAACCTGCCCGCGCTGCACGCCGGCTTGAAAGAAGGCGACGTCATCGTGGCCGCCAACGGCCAGCACCTGGATGCGCCTTCGCAATTCTCCGAACTCGTGCAGCGGAACGCCGGCAATCCCATGACCCTGGATCTACTGCGGAATGGGCAGCCGCTGAGTTTGCAATTGACTCCGATGTGGGGCGATCCCGGCGACGGGATGCCGCGGTGGGAGATCGGCATCACCTTCCGCTTCGTGACGTCGCCAAAGCGCTATTCGCCGCCTGAGGCGCTATGGAAGGCCACGCAATTTCACATCGTGCTGGCCGACAAGCTGATTTACCTGGTGGGGCAACTCTTCACCGGCAAGGTTTCGCTGAAGCAGGTGCAAGGGCCGCTGGGCATCGTGCAGGAGTCGAGCCGCGCGGCCAAGCGAGGCTTTGGCGACTTGATCAGTTTGATGGCGCTGGTGAGCCTGAACCTGGGAATTTTGAATTTACTGCCGATTCCCATCCTCGACGGCGGACATATCTTAATGCTGGGGATCGAGGGGCTGCTGCGTCACGACCTGAGCCTGAAGATCAAGGAACGCTTTGTCACGGTGGGGATGGTTTTTCTGCTGCTGATCTTCCTGATCGTGATGTATAACGACGTGCTGCGGCTTTTCCCCGGCCACTGAACATTCTTTGTTACGGGCGTTTATGGCTTCCACGGATACTCATCGGCGGGTCTCTTCCGGCGAGCGGCTGAACGCTCATGAGCCGGGAAGATTGCGCAGCGCGCTTTCGCGGCGGGGCGTGCGGCTCACGCGGCAGCGGTGCGTGCTGCTGGACATCATGGACCAGGCCGAGCAGCACCTGACCGCCGATTCGCTGCTGGAGCGCGCGCAAAAGGTGGATCCGCGGGTGCATCGGGTGACCGTCTACCGCACGCTCGAAATGCTGAAAAGCCACGGCCTGCTGGATGAGCTGGACCTGCTGCACATTCACGGTCACCGGCACTACTACGAAAGCCACGGGCCCCGCGATCACATTCACGTGGCTTGCCTGCGCTGCGGCAAAGTGCGCGAAGTGGAGAGCGAGCTTTTCGAGCAGCTGAAGCGGCAGGTGGAGCGCGATACGGGCATCGGCATCACCGTGGCGCGCGTGGAGATCGGCGGGTACTGCGAGGGTTGCCGCCCGAAGACGCCGGCATCCGGGACTTCCTCTTAGACTTTCTTCGGCGCAGTTCTTCCTAGAAACACCGTTGTTATGGGAGACTGGCCCAGGCTGAAATCCCACTCTATGAGAAGGCCGTTTTCCAGGAGTTGAGAAAGACGGGTTCGAATGTTAGTCTCTCCCACGACAGTAATCACCATGACGGACACGGGGACAGTCATCCCCACGCCGGCAGCGCCGGCGAACTAGGGTCGTCTTCGAGATCGCGCTTTCGCTTTGCGGCGGAGGATGTGACGCGGAGTGGCTTCTTTCCCGCCGGGGTCCTGCGGTAGTTTGTTATTTTGTCCGGCGCTTGCCGGAAGGAGTTATGCGATGAGGGACAGCAAGAAGGGTGTGCTGGTGTTCGGCCTGACGGTGGCAGCCTTGTGTGCTCCGGTCAGTCCCAGTTTCGGGCAGCTACCGAAGACTCCGATGAGCAGCAAGCCGCAACCGCCGAAGACCACCACAACGCCGACAGGAACGTGGCTGCCGAAAACGATCGCCTACATCAAGGCTTCCAATACCGGCAAGGACAATCAGTTCGGCTCCGCGATAGCGCTCAGCGCCGACGGCAACACACTCGCGGTGGGCGCCGCTTTCGAGGACAGCGCCGCCAAAGGCGTCAACGGCGTTTCCAAGGAGCATGCGGTAAATTCCGGCGCGGTGTACGTCTATACTCGAGACAACAAAGGCTGGAAGCAGCAGGCCTACCTTAAACCCTCGAACACGGAGGAAGGCGGTCAATTCGGGGGCTCCCTGAGCCTGAGCGCCGATGGCAACCTGCTGGCCGTCGGCTCTCCCGGAGAAGCGAGTTCGGCCACCGGCGTTAATGGCAATCAGAGCGACAATTCGATGCCGGCTGCGGGCGCGGTCTATGTCTTCGCGCGCGCCGGGGCTGCCTGGTCGCAGCAGGCCTACCTGAAATCGTCAAACACCGGCTCGCCGGATGTAGGGTACCAGTTCGGCTACGCGGTCTCCCTCAGCAGTGACGGAAGCACGCTGGCCGCGAGCGAGACCAGCGATCCCAGCAACGCCACGGGGATCAACGGCGACCAAAAGAACACGGCTGCACCGGATTCCGGAGCGGTGTTCGTCTTCAACCGCAGCGGTGACAGCTGGTCGCAACAGGCATACGTCAAGCCCTGGAACACGACCACGCCCGGTGTGCTGTTCGGCTACTCGGTCGGCTTGAATGGCAACGGCGACACGCTCGGCGTGGGCTCGTACGGTGACGATGGCCGCAGGGGCGCCGTTTACGTCTTCACGCGCAACAACGGCACTTGGTCGCAGCAAATGCGCGTCACGGGCTCGAAGGGCGTGCCGGGCGATTACCTGGGATGCTCGCTGGCCATCAGCGACGACGGCAACACCATTATCTCCGGAACCGTGGATGATAAATACAATACGCCCGAGGCCGGCGATCCAGAAAAGGAGTCCATCGGCGGGATCTACGTTTTCGTGCGTGCGGCAGGCAAGTGGTCGGAACAGGCTTATCTGAGGGCGTTCAATCCGCGGTACTACGACCAATTCGGATTGGCCTTGGCCATAAGCCGCGACGGCAACACCATTGCCGGGGGCTCGCATCTCGAGGATAGCGGCGCCAAGGGCGTCAACGGGGATCAGTCCGACGCCTCCGGGGAAGATTCCGGCGCGGTCTACGTTTACACCCGCACCGGCACGACCTGGAATCCCACGGCCTACGTCAAGGCTTCCAACACCCAGCCCGCCGCGGAGTTCGGCGCCTCGGTGGCCCTGGATGGCGACGGCAAATTGCTCGCCGCCGGCGCGCCAAAGGAAAATAGCGGCGCCAAGGGCGTCAACGGCAAGCAGGACGATAAGTCGGCCGCCAACGCCGGCGCCGCCTACGTCTATTACTGAGGAGAAGGAGAAAAATGGCATGCGCAAGATAGCTTCATTGGTCGCGGCGGCAGTCCTTCTCTCGATCGCAAGTGCGGGTCTTTCGCTCGCACAGCAGGCCCCTCCAGCTGCCGGCGCTCCGCCTGCCGGAGCGGGTGCGGGCGGGCGTGGGGGAGCTCCGCCGCCGCCGTTCCGCATCATGAGTCCTGATCTGGTCGACGGCTCGCAGCTCCCGCAGCAATTCACTTGCGCCGCCGGCACGGAGGCAGTGTCGCCGCCGCTGCAATGGATGAACGCGCCGAGAGGCACGAGGAGCTTCGCTCTGATCGTCCACGACATGGAGCCGCGTCCGCAAAAGAAACTCGACGACATTTTGCATTGGATGGTGTGGGACATCCCCGCTGCAGCGACCAAGTTCCCGCAGGGTATTCCGTCCAATACCGCCGATCTTCCGGACGGTAGTCATCAGACCAACGGCAATCCGGGCCAGGGTGGCATCACCGGCTATCGGCCGCCGTGCCCGCCGCAAAACGTTCCCCTGCCGCACCACTACGTGTTCGATCTGTTCGCACTCGATACCAAAGTGGACTTGCCGGAAACGGCCACGCGCGCGGACCTTATGAAGGTTATGGACGGCCACATCCTCGGGCACGACTCCCTGGTCGTTCCATTCAATCGCTAGACCGCAAGATGGTGGATGGAACGCCGCAACATGGTGGATGGAACGATGGATTCGTCGTCGTTCCGAGGCACCTTCAAAATTGACGGCTATAGTGCGGACGGCCAAATCCTACTGAAGCGCGTGGCAAACCTTCGGGCTGCAACCATTAGGTCCGTCTTTTCCCGCCAACTCCTGAAAAGTCATGCCCGTTTCCGAGAAGGCGTGGAGATCGGCGGGTACTGCGAGGGTTGCCGCCCGAAGACGCCGACAGCCGGGACTTCCTCTTAGACTTCTTCGACGCAGTTCTTTCTAGAAACACTGTTGTTATCGGAGACTCGCCCAGGCTGAAATCCCACTGTGTGAGAAGGCCGTTTCTCAGGCGTGATCCCTCGTGAGCGACAAATGTTCCGCTAACAAATTGCGAGTTTCAGGCGTATCGTACTGAGGTTGCCGGCGGTCACGGAGGTATCCCGAGGGACCTCGTGGCTCGATCGCTCTCCCCACAAAGTCCCATTTGTATGGACGAGAATGTGAAATTGGAGGCCTCGATTGGGGTGTTTCAGGCGGTCCTTTGGCTTTCCCGGCGGGCCTGGGAAATACAGCGCATGACTTCAACGATTTCGCGCCCGAATTGCCTACTCAGTCGAGTGATTCATTCGAAGCAGCGATGAATATCTCGGAACCATTTATCCGGCGCCCGGTCGCGACGTCCCTCCTGACGGGCGCTCTGCTGCTCTACGGGGCGCTGGGCTTCCGCATGCTTCCCGTCGCTTCGCTCCCGGAAGTCACTTATCCGGTAATCCAAGTCTTCGCCAATCTTCCCGGCGCCAGTCCGGAAGACATGGCTACCTCCGTGGCCACGCCGCTCGAGCGCATGTTTGGCCGCATCGCGGGAATTAATCAGATGACTTCCGTGAGTCAACTCGGCTCAACCAGCATCGTCATGCAGTTTGATCTCAACCGCGATATCGACGGGGCAGCGCGCGACGTGGAGGCGGCCATAAACGCCGCACGCGGGCAGTTGCCGGCCAGCCTGCCCAGCAATCCGGGTTGGCGAAAGTCCAATCCTGCTGAGGCGGCCATTTTGGTTCTCGCCCTTACATCCGATACCGCTACCCGGCCACAAATGTATGATGTTGCCGATTCCATTCTCGCCCAGAAAATTTCCCAGATCGCCGGAGTCGGGCAGGTCACGATCGGTGGCAGTTCGCAGCCTGCCGTTCGTGTGGAACTCAACCCGCTGCTGCTCAGCAATCTTGGCGTAGGCATGGAGCAAGTCCGCGCCGCTCTGGGAAAGGCCAACGCAAATGTCCCCAAGGGTTCACTCGCAAGCGCAGACCGCCGCTTCGTGCTCGAGGATAACGATCAGCTCTTTCTGGCCAAGGAATATGCGCCGCTCATCGTTGCTTACAATAAGGGCGCTCCGGTGCGCCTTTCCGATGTGGGCACAGTCGTCGAAGGGCAATCGAATACCCTGAACGAGGGTTTGGAAAACGGCAGACCTGCCGTGACGATCAATGTTTACCGGCAGCCTACCGCCAATACGATCGAAGTCAGCGATCGCGTGAGGGCTGTTTTGCCCTTCCTGCAAGCGTCGATTCCTCCCGCTATTCGCATCAGCGTGTCTCAGGACCGCAGCGTGACGATTCGCGCTTCGGTTCACGATATCGAGGTGACCCTGGTCATCTCCGTGTTGCTGGTGATTCTGGTTGTCTTCGTATTTTTGCGCAACATCTGGGCCACTGCCATCCCCAGCATTGCCGTACCGCTTTCGCTGGTTGGCACATTTGGCGTCATGTACTTGGCGGGCTACACCATTGACAATCTATCGCTCATGGCGCTGACGATTTCGACCGGCTTCGTGGTAGACGACGCTATCGTAGTGATCGAAAACATTACCCGTTATCTAGAGCAGGGCAGAGGTCCGCTGGAAGCCGCGCTTCAGGGCTCGCGTGAGATCGGCTTTACCGTACTCTCCATGAGTACCTCGCTGATCGCCGTCTTTATCCCGATTCTGCTGATGGGCGGCATCGTGGGCCGCATGTTCCGCGAATTTGCAATTACGTTGAGTGCCGCCGTAGCCATTTCCATGGTCGTTTCGCTGACCACGACACCGGCCATGTGCGCCAAGCTGCTCAAGTCTCACGATCGGGAGAAGAAACACAATCGCCTTTACTGGATCAGCGAAAGCGGATTCCAGGCGCTCTACGATGCTTATTCCGGTAGTCTTCGCTGGGTCCTCGAACATCAGCCTCTGGTATTGGCAGCCACCATAGGAACGGTCTGTTTGGCGGTCTACCTCTACATGGTGGTGCCCAAGGGCTTCTTTCCCGCTCAGGATACCGGAAGAATCAGCGGCAACGCGCTGGGGCCCGAAGACATCTCGTTCCAATCCATGCGTGTGAAGATGTTGCAATACGCCTCCATCGTGCAGAAGGATCCGGCGGTGAGCGTCGTACACGCCTTCATATCTCGCCCTAACCAAGCCGACTTCACGATCACCCTGAAGCCGTTATCGGAGCGAAAAGCCTCGGCCGACCAGGTCATTAATCGGCTGCGTCCCCAATTGGCTCGTGTTCCTGGCGCCAACCTCTTCTTACGGGCAGTACGGGACGTTGAAATCGGCGGCCGCATCGGGAATAGCGAATTTCAATACACTCTACAGGGAGATAACCTGCAGGATCTTCTGAAGTATTCGCCCATCATGGAGCAGAAATTGAAAGCCCTGCCGCAAATCCGCGATGTGAACACCGATTTGCAGAATCGCGGGCTACAGGCGGGATTGGCGATCGATCGTGAAACGGCCGGTCGCCTGGGCATAACTGCCAGCACCATTGATAGCGTGCTCTACGACGCGTTTGGCCAGAGAGAGGTCTCCACGATTTACAAGGGCATGAATCAATATCACGTCGTCATGGAAGTCGATCCGCAATTCCAGCGAAGCCCGCAAGGACTCAACAACATCTTCGTCCCATCCTCCACGGGCAAGCCGGTGCCGCTCAGCGCCTTCACCCATTACGAATCCTCGACCACATCGCTGGCCGTGGCCCATCAGGGCCAGTTTCCCGCCGTCACTCTTACCTTTAATCTTGCGCCCAACGTCCCTCTCGGCGATGCAGTCAGCGCGGTGCAAAACGTGGAGCGTGAGATCGGCTTGCCGGCGACGATTCACCCCGGGTTCCAAGGCACAGCGCAAGCCTTTCAGGATTCCCTGGCTACGGAGCCGTTTCTCATTGCCGCGGCCCTGGCCGCTGTGTACATCGTCTTGGGCATCCTCTATGAAAATTACATCCACCCCATCACCATTCTCTCCACGCTGCCCTCCGCCGGGGTTGGGGCGCTGCTGGCGATTTTGGTGACGCACAGCGAACTCGACATCATCGCGTTGATCGGCATCATCCTCCTGATCGGCATCGTCAAGAAAAACGCCATCTTGATGATCGATTTTGCCATCCAAGCCGAGCGCAATGAGACCAGCTCCCCCCAAGAAGCGATCTATGAAGCGTGTCTGCTGCGCTTCCGTCCCATCATGATGACTACCATGGCGGCCCTTTTCGGAGGATTTCCCATCGCTTTCAGCACTGGCGATGGTTCGGAGTTGCGTCGACCGTTGGGCATCGCCATTGTCGGAGGGCTTATCGTCAGCCAGATGCTCACGCTGTACACGACGCCGGTAGTCTATCTGTACATGGATCGGTTCCGCGCCTGGGTAAGCGGTGGAAAGAAGCTCACACGTCTCGACACGCTCCCTTCTGTCGCCACGTCGATCGATTCTGCATCTGACTAAACTGCGGCCAGAGGTAACCCACCCGTCGCAAAAGCCGCACACACATCGGCATGCAATGACGATCAGTCGGTCAAGTCCGGAGAAGTCACCTTGCCGGAAGTTGGCCTAGACGCAAAAGCGAGCCTCCGAGAAGGCCTGAGCTTTTCGAGCAGCTCAAGCGGCAGGTGGAGCGCGATACGGGCATCGGCATCACCGTGGCGCTTGTGGAGACCGGCGGGTATTGCGAGGGTTGTCGCCCGAAGACGCCGACGTCCGGGACTTCTTCTTAGACTTCTTCGGCGCAGCTCTTCCTGGAAACACCCTTGTTATCGGAGACTTGCCCAGGCTGAAATCCCACTGTATAAGAAGGCCTGTTTATCAGGACTTGGTCGTCGCCGCGCCGCCGGAAAAATGAGTGTACGTTAAGTGTCGTTTCGAGGTTCCTTTAGCCCAATTGCCTTTGCCCCCCGGAAGAACGACCAAATCAGGAAGGCATTCCACGAAAGTGCCAGCACCGAGGCCCACCATGGCAGTCGAAGCGGATTTCCACTCAAAATCCAGACGGCCGTGCCAAGCAAATAGATGTACCCCAGCCATCTGCCCCCGCGAGCACTGACTAGTTTCAAGGCACGAGTCTCCTTGTGGGATTACGCTAGCACGACTATTTCTAAGGATGGTCGCAAGGAATATTCCGTGTGCATAAAGTGCAAGCGGACGAATAGATTCACCCCAAATCCTGAAAAGTCACCTTGCCGGAAGTTGGCCTAGACGCAAAAGCGAGCCTCCGAGAAGGCCTGAGCTTTTCGAGCAGCTCGAGCGGCAGGTGGAGAGCGATACGGGCATCGGCATCACCGTGGCGCGCGTGGAGATCGGCGGGTATTGCGAGGGTTGCCGTCCGAAGACGCCGGCATCCGGGACTTCCTCTTAGACTTCTTCGGCGCGGTTCTTCTAAGAAAACCGAAAAGCAGAATCCCTCACCGCCATCCGCACAAGGCGCGGCTGGGTTCGGGATGACAGCAGGCCTTGGCTGGTGCAGCAATACGTACGCAGTCAGGCCAACAACAACCGGCAACACGAATTCCGCGTAACGGCAATCCAGTTTGTGGATCAGGGTGTCAACATTTGCACCGCGCTCACTCCCGCGGCAACTGATCCTTCAGGTAAAGAATGGTCGCCGGCGACCTCGCCCAGCAGCTCCCGAAAACCTTCGGCTCGCGGTAGAAGGATCGATGGTCGCGAAGCCTTCCTTCGCCCCGCCCTTCTACCATGTAGCACGCCAGCGTCCAGGGCGAAGCCGCGAAGCCCAGCACCGGTAGGCTGGGGCCCGGCCTGCTTTACAGTCTGGCCGAAGCGCCTCCATCAGGAACCCGGTCTCGACTTCCGGATCAAACAAGTGCAGTTTCCTGACGTCCGCTCGGTGCGCACCGGCTCCTGGTAGGTCTGGCCTGGCATCGCCCAACTCCAGCGGCAAACCCCATCGCCTCCGCTGGGAATTAAGATGTCTGAAAAAATGATGATGGCATCCACACCCAGCCGCCGGAAGGGCTGCAGCGATACTTCCACGGCCATGTCCGCGCCCGGTTATCACCCTGTGGTATGTGATTTGGCAACAACTCTTTCCCGAAGCGACGCTGGACGCGGTGGTCCGAGACGCTCGCCCGGCGGCGGTGCCGACGCGCTGCGGCCCGCTGGTAAAAAGCCGTTGTCCCAACGAATCAAGTCTCCAGCCACAACGGCCTACAGCAAAGCCCGCTACCGGCTGCCCCAGACTTTGGGTG
>CAWGPK010000012.1:0-78700 GCA_963824405.1 uncultured Acidobacteriota bacterium
CCGACTTGAAGAAAGCTCTGGACCTGGCGGTTCAGAGCTTTTCTCTATACATGACGACAGCAGCCGGTCAGGCTGCCACGGCCGACCGCCGCCTGCGCAGTATCACAGCTTCGGCGGCGACGAAGATGACCAGCGAGGCGATCACCGCGGCAATGATCGCCGGGTAGCGGTTGTCCAGCCCGTTGGCGGACGTCTGCCGGATGAGGATGCCGACGAAGGCCCAGATGAGAACCAGGCCGTAGGCGACATCGCGGTTGTAGAGCATCGTCGCCGTGCCGATCGCCATCGCGACCAGCACGATGGCCGTCGCCCACGCCGAGGCGGAGATGCCGAGCCCGTCCGACTTCAAGCTGACCAGCAAGACGGTGATGTTCGCCACGGTGGCCACCGTGGTCCAACCGAAGTAAACGCTGAAAGGCACTCCCACTAACCATCTTTCGCGTGTCGTCAGACGGGCGACGCGCAGCGTGTCGGCGATCAGGATCAGGCAGGCCAGGATCACAACGATCAGCACCGCCGAGAGCGCGGATGACGTCATAGTGCCAGGCGAACACCCAGGCGGTGTTGGCCAGCGAGGAGATGGCGAACAGCACACCGACCCGATTGAGCAGCGCGGTACGGCCGACGTCGGGCTCGGTGCCGCGGAACAGGCCGAGTTGGTACAGCACGTGCAGACCCAACAGGAGGTAGATCACGCCCCAGATCGAGAAGGTCACCCCGGCGGGGGCGAACAGGTCGGGGTAGGCGTCCGACACCTCGCCGGTGCGCCGTCCGTTGAGCGGCAGCGCATTGGCCAGAAAGTTCATGGTGACCATCGCTAGGTAGGTGACGACCACCAACACCTTGACCGGTCCGCGTCGGGTGACTGCGCTCGTGCTCGACCGTCAGATCGTCGCACCATCGGCCCCCAGTAGCCGGGCCCGGAGCCGCCCCGTCAGCAACCGGTAAGAGTCAGTTGTCGTGCAGTCCAGCGCCTCGGAACACCCCACGGCAGTCGTACACCAGAAAGCGAACACGGCTTGGTCCCTTTCAAATTTCCCGTGGGCAAACAACCGGCGCAGCAAGGAAATACCGCGTGCTTATGTGACACATGTTGTTTAACGGCTGTCCAAATCGGGAAAACGCCAAGGGTGACGCTCGCCCCGATCGCCCTGCAACCCCGCCTGCCGGCGGCGCGGGGACCGTTGTCCATGGCCATTCTCGACCTGCTGACCGAGCGTGCGCCGCGGGCCCAGCTCAACCGCGTCGAGGCCTCGGTGGGCGACTCCGATCCGTACGGCATCGACGTCCAACTCAGCCTCTACGTCTGCTACGAGTTGCACTATCGCGGGTTCGCCGGCGTGGACAACGACTGGGAGTGGAACCCCGGGCTGCTGCACCTGCGGGCGCGCCTCGAGGACACCTTCCTGAGCGCAGTGCGTGACGACGTCGGCGACATCGGCCGCAACGAGACGGCCGACGCTGAGATGGAGCGACTCTCGGTCGAGCCGACCGATGGCCGCGGACCGTCGTACTTCCTGCGCGACAAGGGCACCTGGGAGCAGATGCAGGAGTACTTCGTGCACCGCTCGCTCTACCACCTCAAAGAGGGCGACCCACACGCGTGGGCCATCCCCCGGCTCACCGGCCACGCCAAGGCGGCCTTCGTAGCCGTCGAGTTCGACGAGTTCGGCGGCGGCCGAGGCGATTCCGTCCACCAGAAGCTGTTCGGCGACCTGATGGCCGCGGCCGAACTCGACCCGAGCTACCTCGGTTACATCGAGTCCGTGCCTGCCGAATCGCTGGCCGTGGTGAACCTGATGTCGCTGTTCGGCCTGCACCGCAAGCATCGCGGGTCGGCCATCGGTCACTTCGCGTCCACCGAGATCACCTCCTCACCCGGGTCGCGTCGACTGGTCGAAGCGCTGGAACGGCTCGGTGCTCCCGATACCTGCATCGCGTTCTATCGCGAACACGTCGAAGCCGACGCGGTGCACGAACAGATCGTCCGCACCGACGTGGTCGGCGACCTCGTGCGCCGCGAACCGGCGCTGGATCGTGATGTCGTATTCGGCATCCGCGCCCACGAAGCGGTGGAAGACCGCCTTGCCGATCACCTGATGCGATGCTGGACCAACGGAGAGAGTTCGTTACGCCGGCCGCTGGGGTGACGCTTCGGCATCACCGCGGCGACGCCGTCGATGACTGGTGTCACACAGTGGATAGTTCTTGCTGCGCCTACACATACAGATCGCGACCATGAAGCGGTCCGATTCGACCACGTTTCCGTCCGGCAACTCGATACGTACCGGGCCCTGGACCATCACCGGACCCGATGGCGACGATTCGAACCAGGCGCGGCTCGAGGTCGCTCACGACTTCACCGCGCGGATCACGACGAGCTCCTCTTCGCGCCGGCCGACCGGCAGCATCCCGATGCGCTCCATCCACCGGGCTCGGGCGTTCAGTACCGGGCCGAACGGAATAAGCTGTGTCATAACCACTTCGGCGCGAAGTCCACCGCTGCGCAGACGCCGCAGCGAGCGCTAGTGCATCGGCGAACTCCGACTGCACGATCAGCATCGTCCCGCCGTCGGCAAGCAGTTGCGGTGCCGAGTCGCACAGCGGGTCCAGGATGAGGCGCCCGTCGGCGCCTGCGTTCCATGCTCGCGCCGGCCCCGCAGCGGACGGGATCTGCTCCCGGTGTGCGTCGGGACCCGTTGGTACGTAAGGAGGATTGGACACCACCAGATCGTACGGTCCGGCGGCGACCGCGGCGTTCCAGCTGCCCACCCGAGCGTCGACGGCCACCCCTGCGATGGCGGCGTTGCTCCGGACGCAGCCGACCGCGCGCGGGCAGATGTCGAACGCGGTCACACTGCGCGCGCCGATCTGGGCTGCCGCGATCGCCAGGACGCCGCTTCCGGTGCACAGGTCGAGCACGCGACGGCCGGCCACCTCGGCGGTCACCGACATAGCCTCGATCAGCAAGTGCGAATCATGCTGCGGGGCATACACACCCGCTGTCGCGACAACGGAATCCTGCAGGTCCGGATAGAGAATGGTCAACGTCGGCCTTTCGGAATCGATGCCGTTGTGCTGCACACGGCGTTGATCAGATAAATGCCCGATAACCGCAGCGTTAAACCAGGTTTGCCGCCGGAGCCGACCGGGACGGGAAGGTAAGGCCTCAGTCAGGTGGCTCGAAATCGGGAACGTCAGCCACGTCCGGGGCGAGGTTCTCGCCTTCGCGGCCTTCCACGTCTGCCGGCCCGACGCGCTTGCGGTCGCCCTGGTGGTCGTCGGTGTAGTCGGCGTGGTCGTCTTCGTCGGAAGTCCGGTCACTCATGGGCGACGGGATAACCCGTGGGCGCCAGTTTCAACCCGCTGCCGTAGTTCAGTCCGCGGCGTCGCGAAGCTTGGCCAGCAGCGGCTCGGCCGCCTTGTAAGGAACTCGTCCTGCCCGTCGCCACCGATCTGTACCAGCGCGATGTCGGTGAAACCTGCTTCCCAGTAGGCGCTGACGGCCACGACGATGGCGTCCAGGTCCGGGCCACAGGGAATGTTGTCGGCGACCTCTTGTGGGCTGACGAACTGCGTGGCACCGGCGAAGCCGGCCGACGTCGGCAGATCGGCGTTGACCGCCCATCCGCCCAGACCAACGTCAAGCGCCTCCTGGCCTACTCGTCGATTTCGCACGTCGGCTATATTTTGCTCGGCCTGGTGGCCACGCTCAGCGGCCCGGATGGAAACGAGACCGGCTTGAAGGGCATCGGCTTCTATCTTTTCGTCTACGCCTTCATGACCATCGGAGCCTTCGCCGTGATTATCGTGCTGCGGCGGCAAGGCATGATCGGCGACGAACTCGACGATCTGGACGGCCTGATCGACCGTAGCCCCGCGTCGGCCATCGTCCTGCTGATCTTCATGCTGTCGCTCGCAGGAATTCCCCCGCTGGCCGGCTTCGTCGGGAAGTACTACATTTTGCTTTCGCTCATCGAGACCCAGCACTATTACCTGGCGCTTCTCGGCGCGCTCTATATCGTTCCCGCCTTGTACTACTACTTCCGGATCGTGATGCATGCCTGGCTGCGCGACCCGGAAAAGCTGGGACGCGCGACGGTGACGCCGGGGCAGTCGGTGGCCCTGGCGGTGATGTGCTTCGTCACCCTGGTCGCCGGTATATATCCCGAGCCATTCATCCGCATGGCCACCTATTCTCTAACTCTGCCAGCAGCGCTTTTTGCCCGATAATCGCCGAGAATCGCAGCCTCCCCCCGCGCCCCGGCGCGAGCCGGACGGATTCGCCCGTCAGCTTGGCAACGTTATGGACCTGCCGTTTGTGTTGGTTGGAAGCGTGGTGATCGCCGCCGGCCTCGGCTATCTGCTGGACAAGCACTTCAACACTTCGCCCATTTTCACTTTGCTGCTCGGGGCATTGGGATTCGCCGCCGGCATGTACGAGTTGATCCGGCGGCTCACCGGAAAAAGGCCGCGGGGAACGAATCAAGATGGCGGCTGAGGCGTTTGGAACCGCCGCGCTGCGGCGCATCGAATGGCTGACGCTCGTGCTGGGCGGCGCGGGAGCGGCCTGGGGCGGCTGGCGCTGGGGATGGCGGGGAAGCGCGGCCGTGGCCCTGGGAGCGGGAATCTCCTGGATCAATTTTCGCTGGCTGAAGAGCAGCGTGCAGGCGTTTGGCACGGCGGCCACGGCGCAGGCCGGTTCGCAGCAGGTGCGCGTGCCCGTGCTCGCTTACGCTAAGTTCTTTGGACGCTTCGCTTTGCTGCTGGGAGCGCTGTATGTTATCCTCTCCCGTTCTTGGTTGCCGGTCGTGCCCGTGCTGGCGGGAATTTTTGCGGCGCCATCGGCAGTGGTTGTGGCGCTGGTGTACGAATTGCTCGTGAGCGGCGTGCGGCAAGACGCCAGCGGCTCGTGACCAATCGGAAGCCGTTCGGAGGCTAATCGGAAGGCCGATGGAAGAAAGCATTCTGGGAATAACCAAGCTGGTCAATGCGCTGTTCGGCAAGGCGGCGCTGGCGCTGTTAAGCGCCCTGCACATTCAGCCCAGCAACCCACAATATCCCATCCCCAACAGCCTGGCGATGGAATTGCTCGTGTTTGCCCTGGCGGCGGTGTTCTTTCTGTGGCTGCGCGCGCGGCTTTCCGTGGAACGGCCCGGCGGCACTCAGCAGGTGATGGAGTTGCTGCTGCGCAATCCGATGTCGCTGGGCGTGGCGGACCTGCTCGAAAATAATATCGGCCATGGGGCGTTGAACTATTTGGCCATGATCGGCAGCATCGGGATCTTTGTCTTGTTCTGCAATCTGATCAGCGTGGTACCGGGCTTGTCTTCGCCAACGGCGGACAAAGTAGTGCCTCTCGGTTGCGCGATCGTGGTGTTTCTCTATTATCACTGGTCCGGGCTGCGGAAGAAGGGGCCGCTGCATTACGGCAAGCATTTCCTGGGTCCGAATCTCGCTCTTTCGCCCCTGATGGTGATTGTGGAATCGGTCAGCCATCTGGCGCGGCTGCTCTCGCTCACCGTTCGTCTCTGGGTGAATATGCTGGTGAGCGAATTGCTCTACGGAATCTTCCTGGGCCTGACGCTGGCTTTGTTTGTTTTCGTCGGCAAGCTAAACGCTTTGGGCTACCTCCTGGCGCCTCTTCCGCTGCTGGCGCCGGTGATTTTCATTGTGTTGCACATTTTCGTGGCCTTCGTGCAGGCTTTCGTATTCACTATTTTGCCGGTGATCTATCTCACCGGGGCGGTTGCGGAAGGGCATTAATCGAAGCATCGGCCATTCATTCATAACGGTATCATCCGCCGTTTCGCGTGAGCCCGGCTGCACGAGGATGTCGGGAACCACCTCCGAGCGGCACTTCATAACCAAGGAGAGTCGTCACGATGAGAAAGTACGCAGTAGTGCTGCTGGTGCTTTTCGCGTTCTGCCTGCTTGCTCCCGCGGCATTCGCTCAGGCGGGGGATCAGGGAGGAGCCGCTAACGCCACGAACTGGGTGGCTATCACTTCGGGCTTCGCCATGGCCATCGCTTCCGGAGCTTGCGGCATCGCGCAGGGGCGCGCTTCCGCCGCCGCGTCGGAAGGCATGGCGCGCAATCCCGGAGCCGCCGGCGTGATCCAGAACATGCTGATTCTCGCGCTGGTGCTGATCGAATCGATGGCGCTGTACACCTTTGCCATCATCTTCATCAAAGTCAAGTAACAACCAAGCCGAATCTGTTTTTCGGGCCCGCGGGACGCGCCAGCGTTCCGCGGGCTTTTTCATTACAGCCCACCGCGCGGTCGACCGTTTACACATATGACTATGGTATAGTGGCCATAGTCTTATTCCGAGAGGGGAAGATGAAAAAGGTGGCCGCAGGCTCCTTCAAAACCAAATGTCTGGCGATCATGGACGATGTGCAGGCCAAGCGCGAAACCGTGGTCATCACCAAGCACGGCAAGCCGGTCGCCAAACTCGTCCCGGTGAACGACGAGAGGGACGAGATTTACAATTTTCTCGCCGGCAAGGGCGCCGTCACGGGAGATGTCGTTTCGCCGGCGCTTTCTCCCAAGGAGTGGGGCGAACTCAAGTGATTCTTGTGGACACGCATGTGGTGGCCTGGCTGGCCTTCGATCAGGATCGAATCTCCAGGAAGGCCAGGGCCGCTATCGACGGTGCGCGCAAGAGTGCGAACGGCCTGGCAATTTGCGATATCACTCTGTTGGAATTGGCCATACTCGTGAGCAAGGGCCGCATCCGGCTGGACATCAGCCTCGAATCTTTCCTGCGGGAAGTGGAGTCTCGGTTTGTGGTTCTGCCACTCAGCGGCCGGGCATGCGCTCACGCCATGGGGCTGCCAGCGGTCTATCCCAAGGATCCCGCCGATCGCATCATTGGAGCGACGGCTTTGGTCGAGGGGCTGCCCTTGCTCACCGCGAATCGCGCGATCCGTGGGTCCAAAACCGTCGAGACCATTTGGTGACGACTGCTAAGGGTGAGGGGCGCATGGGTCCACGAGGCGACGCCATCGCGCCGGTTCGCGTCGGAGTTAACGTCCAGGCAGGGAGAGAGCCGCTTGCGTCGCCAGCGCCATGATGCGTCCGGGAAATAATCCGAGATATACCGTGCCCACGACGGCGACGGAGAGAACGAACGTCACGGCCCAGGGCATAGGCACCGGCGGCCATGTTTGATTCGGCTCGCGCATGTACATCACCACGATGACCCTTAAATAATAGACCGCCCCGATCACGCTATTGATGGCCAGCAGAACGGCCAGCCAGACCAGCCGCGAGGCCAGCGCCGCGTTGAAGATATAAAACTTGCCCAGGAATCCCGCGGTTACCGGCAGTCCCAGCAGCGAAAGCAAAAACAGCGCAAAACAAGCGGCAGCCACCGGTTGGCGCGTGGCCAGGCCGCGGAAATCGTCGATATCCATGTGCCGTTCGGATTCGCCGCCCAACTGCGAAACGAAAATGAACGCGCCAAGCTTCATCAGCGCGTAGACCGCCAGATAGTAGAGCACGGCGGCCACGCCCAGCGCGACCTGGTCCGAGGCAGCCGCGGCCGTGAGCGCCACCAGAATGTACCCGGCGTGCGAGATCGAGCTGTACGCCAGCATTCTTTTGACATTCGTTTGCGCCAGCGCCGCGAGATTGCCCAGGAACATGGTCAGCACCGCGGAGACCCACAGCGCCCAGAACCAATACGTGCCGGCGGCGGACACCGTGGCGAGAATGCGCAGCAGCAGCGCGAACGCCGCAGCCTTGGGCCCCGAGGACATCAGCGCCGTCACGGGACCGGGCGCGCCTTCGTAGACGTCCGGCGTCCAAAGCTGAAACGGCGCCGCGGCGACCTTGAACGCCAGGCCCACCAACATCAGCGCCAGCCCCAGATCGAGCAGATGCTCGCCTCCCAGCGTGGTGGGAAGCTTCATCATGCCCAGCTGCGTGGTTCCCGTGGCGCCATAGGTGAGCGCGATGCCGTAGAGGAAAAACGCAGTGGCAAACGAGCCCAGCAGAAAATACTTCATGGCCGATTCGTTGGAGCGCGGCGAGTCGCGGCGATAGCTGGCCAGGATGTACGTTGAGATGGAACTCGTCTCCAGGCCCACGAACGCGGTCATCAATTCGGCGGCGCTGGCCATTACGCCCATGCCCACGGTGGCAAAAAGAACCAGCGCGTAGTATTCGCCGTGTTGGATGTGTTCGCGGTCAAGATAGTCGGCCGAGCCGATGATTACCAAGAACGCGACGGCTTCCACCACCACGTGCACGAAGACGCTGAAGCCATCGATGCGCAGCAGGCCCGAGAACGCTTCGCCGGGATGCAGCGCCGGATAGATCGTGGCGACGAGCGCCAGCCCGCTGCCCGTCGCGGCCAGCGAAACGAGTATCGTTCGTCGCGCGCGGGTGAGAAACGGCTCCGCCAGCATCAGCACAATCCCGGAGAGCGCCAGCATAATCTCCGGCAGCAGGCGCAGCACGTCTTCTCGCGGAGGAAACATCAGCGCACGCGCCCTGGAATCGCGGCGGGAGCGGCGGGAGCCGCAGCTAGGCCCGCCCGCGCGTTATACGCCTGCGGCCGCTGCATGAGCATCAATACGTTGCGCGCGGAAGCTTCGGTGCGCCGCGTGAAGCTCATCGAGCCGATGCCCATCCACAGGATGAGCACGGCCATGGCCACCAGCACGAAGCGCTCGCGCCGGTCGGCGTCGGGTAGGGCGCGATTCTCGTCGTGTGTGACCGCGCCAAAGAAAACACGCTGGTAGGCCCACAGCAGGTAAACGGCGGAAAGAACCATGCCGGTGGTTGCCGCCGCCGCCCAGTTCACGTGACGCACAGAAGTGCCCAGCAGAATCAGGAACTCCCCCACGAAGCCGTTCAGCATCGGCAGCCCCGCGGACGAAAGCGAAACAAACAGGAAAAATGCGGCGAACACGGGCATGGGCGTGGCCAGTCCGCCGTATTCGCGGATCAGGTGCGTGTGCCGCCGGTCGTAGAGCATGCCCACCAGCACGAAGAGCGCGCCGGTGGAAACGCCATGGTTCAGCATCTGATACACCGCGCCCTGAATCGCGGTGGGATCGAACGCAAACAGGCCCAGCACCACAAATCCCAGATGGCTCACCGACGAATAAGCGACCAGGCGCTTGAGATCGGGCTGGACCATGGCCACCAGCGCGCCGTAAATGATGCCGATGATGGCCAGCACGGCGATGTAAGGAGCGAATCGGTGCGAAGCTTCCGGAAACAGCGGCAGGCAAAAGCGCAGCATGCCGTAAGTCCCCATCTTCAACAGCACGCCCGCCAGCATCACCGAGCCGGCGGTGGGCGCCTCGGTGTGCGCGTCCGGCAGCCAGGTATGCAGCGGGAAAAGCGGCACCTTGATGGCGAAGGCCAGGAAGAAGGCGGCAAAGAGCAGCAGTTCCGTGCGCAGCGAGAGCGTCACTTGGCCGCTCAGAAGCATGGACTGGATCTGCACCAGATCGAAGCTGCCGCTCACTTCGTACAGCCAGATGATGGCCACCAGCATCAGGATCGAGCCGAGCATGGTGTAAATAATGAATTTCACAGCGGCGTAAATGCGGCGCTCGTGCCCCCAGATCCCGATCAGGAAGTACATGGGGAGGAGCATCGCCTCCCAGAAAAGGAAAAAGAGAAAAAGGTCCAGGGAGACGAAGACGCCGATGACGCCGGTCTCCAGCACCAGCAGGGTGATAAAGAATCCGCGCACCCGCTCGTGAATCGATTTCCATGCCGTCAGCATGGCGATGGGCGTCAGAAATGTGGTCAGCAAGACGAGAAAGAGGCTGATGCCGTCCACGCCCAGGTGGTAATGAATCGGCGGCGAGGGGATCCAGTTGTGAAACTCGACGAACTGATACTGGGCGGAATCCATGGCAAAGCCGCGCAACAGCAGCAGCGAAAGGCCAAACTCCACCAGCGCCACGGCCAGCGCCACGCGCCGAATCCACTCGTGATCGTCTCCGCGCAGCATCAGCAGCGCGGCGGTCCCGGCCAGCGGCAGGAACGTCAATATCGTCAGCACATGGGAACCGTGCACTAGCGCACCATCCAGGCCAGCAAAGTGGTGAGCAGCAGCGCGCCCACAATCACCCAGGCCGCGTAACTGCGGGTATTGCCGGAATTGAGGTGCCGCAGGCGATCGCCGGCCTCTCCCGCTTCGCGGGCTACCCCATTCACCAAGCCGTCGATGCTCTCCTCATCCACCACGTGCCACAGAAAATTCGTGGAGAGCCACACCAGCGGGCGCACGATCGCGCTGGCGTAGAGTTCGTCGACAAAATACTTGCCCACCAGCACCCGGTAAGCTCCGCGAAAACTCTCCGCCAGCCGCGCCGGCATCTCGGGCCTGCGGATATACAGCCACCAAGCCAGCAGGAAGCCCAGCAAAGCCGCGATCACCGGAGGGCCAAACACGCTGGCGGCCAGGCTGCCAATGCCGGTATAGGGCTCGCTGCTGATGGAGGCTTCGCCCGCTGCGAAAGCCGGCTGCACGAAATTATCGAAATGATTCGGGCCGCCAAGCAGATGCGGCGCCGCCCACCAGCCGCCCGCCAGAGAAAGAACCGCCAGCAACACCAGCGGGACCAGGATGACGCTGGGCGATTCGTGAACGTGGGTCTTGTGCTCGTCGAAGCGCGGCCGGCCGTGAAAGGTCATAAAGAGCAGCCGGAACATGTACAGCGCAGTAAGACCTGCCGTGAAGGTCCCCAGCCAGTAGATCACTGGGTTGGCGTAAGGGCCGGTGCGCGCGGCCAGCAGGATCTCGTCTTTGCTGAAGAAGCCGGAGAACCCCGGTGTGCCGGAAATGGCCAGCGTGGCCACGAGCAGCGTGCCGTAAGTCCACGGCACGGCTTTGCGCAGGCCGCCCATGCGCCGCATATCCTGCTCGCCGCCCATCGCGTGGATCACGCTACCCGCGCCCAGGAAAAGCAGAGCCTTGAAGAAAGCGTGGGTCATCAAGTGAAACATTCCCGCGCCGAACGCGCCCACGCCGCAGGCCATGAACATGTAGCCCAGTTGGCTGATGGTCGAGTAAGCCAGAACGCGCTTGATGTCCGTCTGCACCAGGGCGATGGTGGCGGCGAAGAGAGCGGTGGCGCAGCCGACCACGGCCACGGCCAGCATGGCCACCGGTGCCTGTACGAAAAGCGCATGCGAGCGGGCCACCATGTACACGCCGGCGGCAACCATGGTCGCGGCATGGATCAGCGCGCTGACGGGCGTGGGTCCTTCCATGGCATCGGGCAGCCAGACGTAAAGTGGAAGCTGCGCGGACTTGCCGGTGGCGCCCACCAGTAGCAGCAGCGCAATCGCGGTGAGGATGCCGTGCCCCGAAGTCTCTGTGGGCAGGACCGCGGCGCCGCGGAAGATGGGATCGAAGTCCAGCGTGCCGAACTGCCGAAACAGCAGCAGCATTCCGATCACGAAGCCCACGTCGCCAACGCGGTTTACCCAAAACGCCTTGTTGCCGGCATCCGTGGCCGTCTTCTTCAGGAACCAGAAGCCCACCAGCAGATAGCTGCACAGGCCCACGCCCTCCCAGCCCACGAAGAGCAGCGCATAGTTCGCGGCCAGAACCAGTGTCAGCATGAAGAACATGAAGAGATTGAGGTACGCGAAGAAGCGCCGGTAGCCCCCGTCGTCGGCCATATACCCGGTGGAGTAGAGATGAATCAGCCAGCCCACGCCGGTGACCACCAGCAGCATGATCACGGTGAGCTGGTCGACTTGCAGCGCGAAATCGGCGCGGAAGTGGCCGGCGTCGATCCAGGTGAAGTAGGTTTGCACCCAGGGAATCTGCGCCGGGCTGAGCGCGGCGAACTCCCGCACGGCTTCGAGCGCGGCCAGGAACGAGAGGCCGGTGCTGCCCAGGGCCACGCCATTGATCGTGCTGCGCGGCTGTCCGCCGGCCAGAATGCCGTTGATCGCCGCGCCCAGCAAGGGCAGCAGGGGAATGATCCACAGGTGATGGAGTATGGGCATTCCGCGCTAGAGCTTCAGGAGATTGATGCGTTCCACGTTGAGCGAGTGCCGGTTCCGCGAAATCACGATCACGATGGCCAGGCCCACGGCCGCTTCCGCCGCGGCCACCACGATGACAAAGAAGACGAACACCTGCCCCTGCAACTGTCCCCAGGCGCGCGCAAAGGCGATGAACGCCAGATTGACGGCGTTGAGCATCAGCTCGATGGACATGAATATGGTGATGATGTTGCGCCGGAAAACGAAGCCGATCGCGCCCAGTCCAAAGAGGACGGCGCTGAGAGCGAGGTAGTAGGAAATGGGCACCAAGGTTCTCTCCTTACCTTTTGCCAATGCGAACCGGCATTCAGCTGACGTTTTGCTGCTCCCGCTTTGCGGGCACTCCTTCGCGCCGCTGGGCCAGCACCAGCGCGCCCAGAATGGCGATGAGGATCAAAATGGACGTCAACTCAAACGGAAACACGAAATCCTGGAACAGCAGCATGGATAGTCCGTGAATCGCGCCGTTGGCGGCGGGCTGCGCTGTCATGGAGAAAGTCGCCGCGCCCACCTGGTAAGCCAGTTCGCCCAGCAAGACGATCGCCAGCGGTACGCCTACGTAGCGCGCCATGCGGCTCATGTTGGTGCGCTCTTCCTCGCCCGCGTTCAGCAGCATGATCACGAAGACGAAGAGCACCATGATCGCGCCGGCATAGACGATGATTTGCAGCGCGGCGATGAACTCGGCCTCCAGCGTCAAAAACACGCCGGCCAGCGAGACCATCACCACGATCAGCGCGATCGCGCTGTGAATGGGATGGCGCAGTATGACGACGTTCACGGCGGCCGCCACGGTCACGGCCGCGAGCACCAGGAAAACCAGCATCTGAAGCGTCATTTGCCCATCACCACGGCCAGGCTGGTCAGCACCACGTTCAGCAGCGCCAGGGGGAACAGGAACTTCCATCCGAAGCGCATCAGTTGATCGTAACGAAAGCGCGGCAGCGTCCAGCGCACCCACACGTAAACGAAAAGCACCACCAGGATTTTCCCCAGGAACCAGAATGGGCCCTGGATTCCTTCGATGATGCCGGGACGCGAGCAGAGAAATGATAGCGCGAAAAGAACCAGGCCCAACACGGGCAATTCGATGCGGCCGAACCCCTTGTAGTAGACGCCGTCAACGATCAGCGCCATCGCCCCGATGAGCAAGACGGCCGAGGGAATGTAGTGCGTCCAGTAGAGGCTCGCCGTTTGCGGGAAGGGCGATAGCCATCCGCCCAGGAACAGAATCGTGGCCAGGCACGCCACCGTGATCATGCTGGCGTACTCGCCCAGAAAGAACATGGCGAATTTGAAGCTGGAATATTCGGTGTGATAGCCGGCCACGATCTCCGATTCGGCTTCGGCCAGATCGAAAGGCGCGCGATTGGTCTCCGCGATGGCGGAAATGAAGTAGCAGACGAATCCCAGGACCTGCGGAAAGGGCGGGCTGAACAGGTTCCACTGTGGGATGTAGCGCCAGCTGAAGCCGCCCTGCCGCACGATGAGCTCGCTCAGGTTGAAGCTTCCGGCCAGCAGCAGCACACCGACCACCGAAAGCGTGAGCGAAAGTTCGTAGCTCACCATCTGCGCCGAACTGCGCAGCCCGCCCAGCAGCGAATACTTGCTGTTCGAGGACCAGCCCGCCAGGGCCACGCCGTAAACGCCCACCGAGGTGATAGCAAAAATGGCCAGAAGGCCGACATTGATGTTGGCGATCACCAGTGGCGTCGTCACGCCCAAAATGCGAATCTCCGCCGGCCCAAACGGGACCATGGCGATTCCCGAGATCGCCAGGGTCATGGTCACCAGCGGCGCGATGTAATAGACGAAGCGATCCACGCCCGCCGGGGTTATATCTTCCTTCAGCAGAAACTTCGCGCCATCGGCCAGCGGCTGCAACAGGCCGTGCGGGCCCACGCGGTAAGGTCCCCAGCGCCCCTGCAGGTGCGCCGCAAGTTTGCGCTCGAACCACACCAGGTAAGCCACGGAGGTCAGCACGAAAAACATCAGCACGGCCACTTTGATCAGGGAAACGAGGAGGATTACGCCCATGCCGCCGCTCACGTCGCCGCGCCCGCTTCCCGCAGCGAGCGAATCATGCGGCAGTACTGCGTCAGGCTGCCGCTGGTGAAAAGGGAATCGTTGTTGGAAGCGATCACGCCGGCCGCGGCTTCCGTGGGCCGATGGCCGTTGGAGCCCCCGTTCGAGCCCATCGTCGGTTGCGTCGCCTCGGCCGCCCCGGTCAGCAGACCGGTCCAGGAGACGGCGTATCCGGGAACGTTGCCGGCGATCTCCGCGAACGCGGCGTCTGGCGTGCGCAAGCGAATGGGCTGGCCCAATCCGCGCTGCGCCAGTTGGAACGACAGGATGCGCAGAATATCGAAGTCGGTGCGCGGCCCCATGAAGTCCGCGCCCGCGCGCACCAGCTGAACTTCTCCGGCGGTATTGGTCATCGTCCCGCTCTTCTCGAATCCGGAGAGCGCCGGCAAAACGATATCGGCCAGGCGCGCCGTTTCGGAAAGATAGAGGTCCTGCACGATCAGGAGGTCCAGCTTGCCGAAACGCTGCGAGCCCACGAGGTTCGTTTTCTTCGCGGGATTCGCGCCCACCACGTACAGCGCTTTCAGCTTTCCCGCCACCGCGGCATCTACCATGGCGCGCGAATCCAGGCCGCGCCTTTCCGGCAGTTTGGCGCCCCACAGTTGGCCGTATAGTTCGCGAGCTTCGCCGAGCGAGACCGGCCCATAACCCGGCAAGAAATCGGGCAGCACTCCCATGTCCGCGGCGCCCCGTGAATTCGCATAATCTCCCAGCGCCATGAACCGCGTGCGCTTGCCCAGTGCGGCCCGCACCTGCGCGAACTGCCGCAGCGGAACGAGCGCGGGGCCTTGAATGGCCGCGCCGAAAAGAACCACCAGATCGTTTTCGCCGGCCAGCGCGTCGCGCAAGGCGTGCAGCCGCCGGTCCATTTCGGACTCCTGCGCAGCCGCGGGCACGCTTGCGGGGAGGGAAAGCTTTTCGAGTGCGGCCGACTCTTGCCCCGCGGCGATCAGTACGAAGTCCCTCGCCTTGCGGACGAGGGCCTGCTCGCGCGAATCCACGATGTAAAGCCGCGAACGGTGGTGCCGGATGGCGGCACGAATCTGCCAGGCCACCAGCGGATTCTGCTCGGTGGCGTCATTGCAGATCAGCAAAGTCGCGGGCGCCGAGGCCAGTTCACCCATGGTGGCAAAACTTCCGCTCCCGGTCGGTGCGCCGCCCGAAGCCGTCCCGGCCAAATCGGTGGCCAGCGCCATCAGCCCGGCATAATCCGCGGTGCGATGGTGGTCGATGTTGTTCGTGCCCACCGACGCGCGCGCAATGCGCCCCAACAGGTAATTCTCCTCGTTCGTGGTGCGATTCGATCCGTAGAACCCGATGGCGTCCGCGCCGTTCTGCTTGTGGACCTCGGCCAGCCGCGCCGCCGCCTGCTCCAGCGCCTGCTCCCAGGTGGCCGGCTGGAGCGTGCCGTCCACGCGAACCAGCGGCTGGCTCAGCCGCTCGGGATGCCGCGTGAAGTCAAATGCGAAGCGCCCCTTGGCGCAAAGGAAATCGCCGTTGTAGCCGGAGAGGTCGCGATTATTGGCGCGAATAATTTCGTGATTGCGCACGCTCAATGTGGTCTTGCAGCCATTGGAGCAGTGCGCGCACACCGTGGGGACATACTGCATCTCCCACGGCCGGGTGTGATAGCGATAGGTGCCGCTGGTGAGCGCGCCTACCGGGCAAATGTCGATGCACATGCCGCACTCCACGCATTCCAACAGGCCCTCGTGATTGGCTCCTTCGCGGTTCGGAATGATCACGGAGTTCGCGCCGCGCTGGCCCACGCCCAGCGCCTTGATGTCCATTCCTTCGTCGCACACGCGCACGCAGCGGAAGCACAGAATGCACCGCGGCGCGTCGTAATACACCAGGTTCGACCATTTCGCTTCCGGCACGTGCAGCTTCTCTTCCACGAACCGGCTGCTGTCGGCGCCGTAGCGGAAGGTCATGTCTTGCAGTTCGCACTCGCCGCCCTTGTCGCACACCGGGCAATCCAGGGGATGGTTGGCGAGAAGAAATTCCAGCATGGACTTGCGCGCCTCGTGAACCTGCGGCGTATTCGTGCGCACCACCATGCCGTTCACCGCCACCAGCGTGCACGCGGTTTGCAGCTTGGGCGCCTTTTCCACTTCCACCAGGCACATGCGGCAGGCCGCCTGCAGTGCCAGGCCGGCGTAGTAGCAAAACGAAGGCACCTCGATGCCTTGCTGCCGGGCCGCTTCGATAACCAGCGTTCCCGGAGGCACGCTCAGTTCGCGGTCGTCCAGCTTGAACTTTATTTCTGCTGTTTCTGCCATGTTTTGAGGTTACCCGAGTGCGGCGGTCAGCGCTTCGGCCGGCTGGCAAGGACACTTGCCTGCGAGATGCTCCTCGAATTCGTTGCTCCACTTCTTGACGATGCTGATGGTGGGCAGGGCCGCGGCGTCGCCCAGCGGGCAAAAAGTTTTGCCCAGCATATTCTTCGCCAATTCGCCGATCAGCGGAATATCTTCGCGCCGCCCTCCGCCGGAATGGAAGCGGTCCAGCATCTTGCGCAGCCAGTTGGTGCCTTCGCGGCAGGGAATGCACCAGCCGCACGATTCGTGAGCGTAAAAATGCATGATGCGCTGCGCCAGTTGCACCATGCAGGCGCTTTCGTCGATCACCACCAAGCCGCCCGAGCCCAGCATCGATCCCGCCTTGGCCAGCGAATCGAAATCCATGGGCAGGTCGATCTCGTCCGCTTTCAGAAGCGGGCAGGAGCTGCCCCCGGGAATTACGGCTTTCAGCTTTCTGCCGTTGGGAATTCCACCGGCGACATCTTCGATCATGCGCTTCAGGTTGAAGCCCATGGGCAATTCGTAAATCCCCGGCCGGTTGACGTGCCCCGAGATGCAAAAAAGGCGCGTCCCGCCATTTTTCGGCGAGCCCAGCCCCGCATACCACTCTCCGCCGCGATGCAGGATGGACGGAACCGAAGAGAGCGTCTCCACGTTGTTGATCACCGTCGGCGAGCCGTAAAGCCCCACCACGGCAGGGAAGGGCGGCCGAATGCGCGGGTAGCCGCGCTTGCCCTCGAGCGACTCCATCAGCGCGGACTCTTCGCCGCATTCGTAGGCCCCCGCGCCCGTGTGCGTGTGCAGATCGAAGTCGAAGCCGCTGCCCATGATGTTTTTGCCCAGATACCCGCGCGCGTAGGCCTCTTCGATGGCTGCGTCTACGATCTCCAGCACGTAGCGGTATTCGCCGCGAATGTAGATGTATCCGCGATGGGCGCCCACGGCGCGGCCGGCGATGATCACGCCCTCGATCAACTGGTGCGGGCACAGCTCCATCAGCGGCCGGTCCTTGCACGTGCCGGGTTCGCTTTCGTCGGCGTTGCAGAGAATGTATTTCGGCTTGGCGGACTCCTTGGGCACGAAGCTCCACTTCATTCCGGTGGGGAAGCCGGCCCCGCCCCGCCCGCGCAAGTTGGACTTCTTCACTTCGTCGACCACCTGATCCGGCGTCAATTCCTTGAGCGCCCGCTCCAGGCCCTTGTAGCCGTCGTAATTCAGGTACACATCCAGTTTGTGCGAATCTACCACGCCGAACATGCGGGTGATCACCGGCAACTCGGCGGGATGGCGATCGTGCACCGCGCCGGAGGTGGGCTGGGTCCGCGGAGGACGCGCGCCCTTATCGAGGCCCTCTAGGAGTTGATAGGTGCGCTCCTCGGTGAGGTTCTCGTAATAGTCGTAGTTCACCTGCACTGCCGGCGCGCCCGTGCAGGCGCCGATGCATTCCACTTCCTCCAGCGAAAACATGCCGTCGGCGGTTACTTGCTTGTTTCCGATCTCCAGCTTTTTCTGCACGAAATCGTAAACCTGGTTGCCGCCGCGCAGCATGCAGGAGATATTGGTGCACACCTGTACGTGATATTTGCCCGCCGGCTTGCGCCGGATCATGGAGTAGTAAGCCAGCGTTTCGGTCACTTGCAGCGTGTTCACGTCCACGCGCTTGGCGATCTCCGCGATCAGGTCGTCGCTCACGTAACCCAGGACGTCCTGCGCGTACAGGGCCATGGGCACCAGCGCCGAGCGCTTCAGAGGATAACGTTCGAGCAGCGTTTGAAATTTTTGTTCCAGTACGAGAGGCAACTCCATCAGCGGTCCACTTCCCCCAGGACGATATCGATGGTTCCAATGCAGGCGATCATGTCCGCCACGAGGCCCCCTTCGGAAAGCTTGGGCAGCGCCTGCAGATTCACGAACGAAGGCGCACGCACCTTCACGCGGTAGGGCTTCGGCGAGCCGTCGCTCACTACGAAGTAGCCCGATTCGCCCCGCGGAGACTCTACGCGCTGAAAGACCTCGCCGGGTGGCGGCGAAAATCCTTCGGTGAAAATCTTGAAGTGATAGATCAGAGCTTCCATCTCCGTCTTCATCTTCTCCCGCTCCGGCGGGACGATCCCCGGCGCGTTGGCCTTGATGGGGCCTTCCGGCGTAATTTTGCCCATGGCCTGGCGAATAATCTTCAAGCTTTCGCGCATCTCCGCCACGCGCACCATGTACCGCGCATAGCAGTCCGATTCGGTGCGCGTGGGCACGTCGAAATCGAAGTCCTCGTAGCTCGAGTAAGGGAAAAACTTCCGCACGTCATAGGCCACGCCCGCCGCCCGCAGCGAAGGCCCGGATACGCCCAGGGCGATGGCGTCCGCAGCCGAGATCACGCCGATTCCCTGCGTGCGCATCAGCCAGATGCGATTGCGGGTTAGCAGGGCCTCGTATTCGTCGATCCGCGCGGGAAGCATCTCCACGATCCAGCGCACCCGATCGAGCCAGCCCGGCGGCGGCTCCAGAGCCAGGCCTCCGATGCGGAAATAGCTGGTCATCATCCGCTGCCCGGAGACCATCTCGAAGAGCTTCAGAATCTCCTCGCGTTCGCGGAAGCAATAGAGCATCACCGAAGTCGCGCCCAGGTCCATGGCGTGCGTCCCCAGCCACACCAGGTGCGAGTTCAGGCGGGTCATCTCCGTCAGCAGGACGCGAATGTATTGCGCGCGCTTGGGAATTTCCAATCCCAGCAGCTTCTCCACCGCCAGGCAGTAGCCCAGATTGTTCGAAAGCGGCGCCAGATAATCGATGCGGTCGGTCAGTGTGATGGCCTGCGAATAGGTGAGCGCTTCGCAGCTTTTCTCGATGCCAGTATGCAGATAGCCGATCTCGGGGCGCGCCTTGATCACCGTTTCGCCGTCCAGCTCCAGCACCACCCGCAGGACGCCGTGCGTCGAGGGATGCTGCGGCCCCATATTCAGGACCATCGTTTGCGCTGGCCCGGCGGCGGTCTCTACCGTGGTCACGAGCGGAATCCTTCCACCGGATAATCTTTGCGCAAAGGGTAGCCTTCCCAATCGTCGGGCATCAGGATGCGATGCAGGTCCGGATGCCCTTCGAAGTGAATGCCGAAAAGATCGTAAATCTCCCGCTCGTGCCAGTTCGCCGTGGGCCACACCGGAACCACCGTCGGCACCACCGGATCCTGGCCGGGCGCCCACACCCGCAGCCGCACCGTCTGCCGCAAGGGAATGGAAAGCAGGTGATAATTCACCTCGAAGCGCGGCTCGATAGGGAAGCGGTCCACCGCCGAAATGTCCGAGAGAAACTCGAATCGCAGCCCGGGCTCGGCCTGAAGGTATTCGGCGGCCTGCCGAAGCAGTTCCCGCGGGATCACCAGGGTGAGCTCCCCGCGAAACTCCACCACCTCGGCTATGGCCCGCTCATCCCACTTGCGCAGAGTTTGGACGATGGGGTTCTGATCGCCGCTGGGCTTTTCCGTCACGTCCGTCACGTTTCGCGATCCGCCTTGCTGGTGGGGTTCCAATCGAGAGCCCCCTTCTTCCACAGGTAAACATAGCCCGCCAGCAGGATCAAAATGTATACCAGCATCTCGGTAAATCCGTACCAGCGCAGTTCGCGATAGACGTACGCCCAGGGGTAAAGGAAGACGGCTTCCACGTCGAAGAGAATAAAGACCATAGCGACGAGGTAGAACTTCACGTCGAAGGGCTCGCGAGCGTCCCCCACCGGCGTGATGCCGCATTCATAGGGCTGCATCTTTTCGCGCGTCGGCAGGTGCTGGCCCACCAGACTCGAGAGCAGCAGGAGCACGCCGGCAAGCGCCAGTGCCACCAGCAGGTGTATCAACAGCGGAGTGTATGCTTGCGCCAGGTTCCCAGGCATAAGTAACACGCTATAATAGCGACGCTTCACCAAGGGGTCAATCGAGCCTCCTCCAAGGTATAATTTGCCCCAGAAAATGAATCTCGGTTTCAACTCCAAAGCGCAACTCGGCCAGGACTCCTACGACGTCCAGACCGAGGACCATAGCGCCTCTCATCTGATCGATACGCTGATCCTCAACCGCGGCCGGGTCGTCTACCGCCATAGCACTAGCTATGAGGATTTGGCCGCCGCCGGCCTCACCGATCAGGCCATTCTCCGCGCCCGCGTCGAAAAGCAACACCGGGACATCCTCGAAGCGCTGCGCGAGGGAGTTCTTTCGCTCGAGAAACCGGCGCCGCCCAAGGACGGCGAAATCGCCGTAAAGCTGCTCAACGCGCGATCCTGGCTCGATGCCGGCCGGGTTTGGCTGGATATCGCGGTGCTCTCGAAGGACGCCGGCCAGCCGGTAGCGGATGTGGAGGTGCAGGCCTTCATCGACGATGGGGCCGCCGCCCCAGAAAGCCATTTTGGACGCACCGATGCCGAGGGCCGCGCCTCATTGCAGTTTCCGTTTCCGGCTCTCGCCGAGCCGGCTTTGGCGGCATTGGTAATCCGCGCCCGCGCCGCCGAGGCCACGGGGGAGTTGCGTTATCAGTTGAAGGCGAAAAAGACCTGAAGGCCAAAAAGCCCTGACCGTCATCCGTGAGAAAAACCTCGTGAGCGAGACCCTGACAGTAGAGGTCAATGGCGAGCCGCGTGAAGTCCCCCAGGGGCTGAACGTGAAGCAGTTCGTCGCCCATCTGGGTCTGACGGCGAATCGGTTGGCCGTGGAGCGAAATCTGGAGATCGTTCCGCATGCGAAGTGGGAAACCACGCCGGTAGTCCCCGGCGATCGCTTTGAAATCGTCCACCTAGTCGGTGGCGGATAAGCAGCAGCGCGCGGCCCTTCGTGGCGAGAGGTTTTAGTGGGTGCCCGATGCGCCGGTGTTGCGCATGGGATGCAGTACACGCTGCTGGCACCGCACGCAGATTCTTGAGGCAATCCGCGCAACTTGGCGCGTTCAGAATCCCGCCAGCAGATGCCCCAATTTCGTGGACTTGGTCAGCAGATAACCTCGCGCCGCTTCGGTTCCGCGAGGCTGGCACGGCACGCGTTCCACCACCTTGATCCCGTGCTCTTCGAGTTGGTTCACCTTGTCGGGATTATTAGAGAGCAACCGCACGTGCCGCACCCCCAGCGCCCGCAGCGCCGCGGCCGAGAATCCATAATCCCGCGAATCGGCGGCAAATCCCAGGTGCTGGTTGGCCTCCACCGTATCCATGCCGCCGTCCTGTAACTCATAAGCGCGCAACTTATTCATCAGCCCGATCCCGCGGCCCTCCTGAGGCAGATAGAGAAGCACGCCCGCGCGAGCCGCGCCAATCTTGCGCAGAGAGAGCTCCAATTGCGCGCGGCAATCGCAGCGCAGCGATCCCAAAACGTCTCCCGTCAGGCATTGCGAATGGATGCGCACCAGGGGAATGGCGCCGCCGTTCAGCCGCCCGCGAACCAGCGCCACGGCGCTCTCGCCGGCCTTCTGCCCCTCGATCCCTAAAATCGTGAAGCGCCCGAATTGCGTCGGCAAATTGGCCTTGGCCACCACGCGCACGCGCCCTGCCCCGCGGTTTGCGCCAGTATGGTTGCCTCGCGTGGACTTCATGGGTTGATGATAGCATACGGCTCAAATCTCACTGCGTCACGTGAGGCATTGTCGGCGATTCGAAAGCGTTGCCGATTCTATTGCGCCAACACGCGCCCGGTGCTCCAATCCTGGTAGGTGTAACTGAAGGTGCCGTCACCGTTGCTGATGCCGGTGTACTCCGTTCCTGTCGAGTTGTTATATAAGATCACGTCAACCTTCCCATCGCCATTCACGTCTTCCGGGACCACATTGTTGTAGCCGGCGCTCCAGGACATCGACTGAAAATTAAACGTTCCGGTTCCAGTGCCGGTGCCAAAGAACGCTGTCGTCGTGGCGTTGTTGTAAAGCGTCACGTCGGCCAGACCATTGCCCGAATAATCGGCCAACCGGACGGAGGTGAAGCCGGAACTAAGCGTCAGCGGAGTGTTGGTGGAAAACCCACCGGAGCCATTACCGATGCCGGTGAACGCACCGCCGGTCGTGCTGTTGTAGAAGATCACGTCCGCCTTGCCATCGCCGTTCAGGTCGCCGATATCGAGCAGGTTGTAGTTCTGGTCCAGGATGAGCGAGGTGTAGGTAAAGCCACCCGAGCCGTTACTGATGCCGGTGTAAGCATTGCCCGTTGAGCTGGCGTACATGAATAGGTCCGCCTTGCCATTGCCCGTAAAATCGGCCAGGCGGACGAAGGTGAATCCGGTGCTGATACCAACGCCCTGATACGTGAAGGTGCCGTCGCCGTTGCTGATGCCGGTAGAGGCGCTTCCAATGGTGCTGTTGTAGAGGAATACATCGGTTTTGCCGTCGCCATTGATGTCGCCCGCTTCCACGAAGTCGTAGCCAGGGTTCCAGGACAGGGACTGGAAGTTGAATGTGCCATCGCCTTTGCCGAAGCCGATATATGCAAGCCCACTGGTGGAGTTATAGACAATGAGATCGGCCTTGCCGTCCCCGTTGAAGTCCCCGGTGAGCAACGTATCGAAGCCCGCCGAGAAGGTATTGGACACGTATTGGTAGGTTCCGTCGCCGTTACTGAGCGCGGTATAGGCCTGGCCACTGACAGGATCGTAGAGCAGCGCTCCCGAGCGGCCATTGCCGGCCCAATCGTGAAGATGATTGCCCACGGTGAGGGAACTGGTGGCGCTGGCAATCCCCGGCGAGCTTGCCGTCAGCGTAAAGTTTGCCGCTCTCGTGAACCAGGCACTGTTGAACGTTGCCACGCCAGCCGTTGCGATCACCGTCAAATTCCCGACCAGACCGCCCGGCGCCGAGCTGATCGAGACCGGCGCCGACGATCCGGTGACAAGGTTTCCGCTGGCATCCTGTATTTGCACCACCACCGCCGGATTCAATACCTGGTTGATGTTGTTATAGGCGGGCGGCTGCGTCTGGAACACCAGTTTGTAACTCGTTTGGGTGACGGGTCCTGTCGATGATGTCACGACGAGAGTGAATACGGTCGTTTGGGTTATCGCGCCGGACGTGCCGGTCACTGTTACGGTGTAGGTTCCCGGCGTAGTACCGAGAGTGCTTGTGCCCCCGCTGCCCCCGCTACCACTTCCCCCCGTAGTGCCGGGATTGCTTGTACCGGCGGCTTTAGTGCATCCGAGCACGCCACCGGTGAGCGCCACCAGGAGCATCGCCATTGCGAGCACAGTCCGCCAGCGACGGCGCGGTGCCGGCATGCCAAATATCAGAAGGCCTGCCAGAGCCGCAAGGCCGCCCGCGTACCAGGGAACGCTGGGGCGTTCGGGATGGACGAGTACCGCGCTGGTTGGGGCCGTTGTGGAGATCGTCAGAGTCGATGTCCCTGGGGAAGCGCCGGTAACGCTGACGTTGGTCGGACTGAGACTCGGGATTGGCACGACCGTGGTTCCGGGTGGAGTGGAGCTGAAAACGGCCGTCAGCGCAACGTTGCCTGTGAAGCCCCCAATAGGCGTAACCGTGATCGTCGTTGTGCCGCTTGTGCCCAGGCTCACAGTGAGGCTGCTAAGGCTGCTGTTGAGAACGAAGGTGCTCGCCGCAGTCGCCGTCCCACTCAACGCAACGATCTGTGTTGCATACGACGGTGACGGCGCATTCAGGTTGTTATCCGTCAGCACCAGGTAAGGGCCGGCAAAATTTCCCGGCAGCGTTGGAGAGAAGTCCACAGCATACGTGCAGGTGTCGCCCGGATCCAACGTTCCCGGCGAGCTGTTCGTACTTAGTTGCGGACAGGTTGTGGTGTGGTCGAGCATGTAGCCTTGGAGAAAAATCAGTGGGTTCGTGCCTGTAGCCGGAGTCGGGAACGTCAGGGTGGCATTGCCCCCGTTCTCCACCGTCACCGTCTTCGGGCTGTCGGTGCTTGTCGAGCCCTCAGCCGTGGTTGCGAAGCTCAGGCTGGGCGGGTCGGCGAAATCCAGCTTCTCCACAAAAGTGCCCCTGTAGTCGCTGACGTAGACGTTCCCCTTCCCGTCCACCGCCACGCCGACGGGCTGGAAGAATCCGCCCCCCAAGGTATTGACCGTGGTGTAGCTGAGCGCCAGAATCTCCTTCACCGCGCTGTTACCTTGATCGGCGACGTACACGTTCCCGTTCCCGTCCACCGCCACGCCGGTGGGGACACTGAATCCGCTGCCCAGGGTGATGATGGTGGGATTGGCCGGGATGCTGCCGTTGACCTCCAGAATCTCCTTCACCTCGCTATTGTCGGTGTCGGCGACGAATACGTCCCCGTACTGATCCACTGCCACGCCGGCGGGAGAGCTGAATCCACTGCCCAGGGTGTTGATGGTGGGAGTGGCCGGGATGCTACCGTTGACCGCCAGAATCTCCTTCACCGCGCTGTTACCTTGATCGGTGACGAAGACGTTCCCGTTCCCGTCCACCGCCACGCCGCTGGGGACACTGAATCCGCTGGCCAGGCTGACGATGGTGGGATTAGCCGGGATACTGCCGTTGACCGCCAGAATCTCCTTCACCGCGCCGCTGCCTTGATCGCTGAAGTAGACGTTTCCGCTCCCATCCACCGCCAAGCCCACGGGGAAGGAGAAGCTAAATCCGCTCGCCAGAGTGTTGACCGTGGTGTAGTTGGGCGCCAGAGCCTCCTTCACCGACCTGGTGCCTCGATCGGCGACGTAGACGTTCCCGCTCCCGTCCACCGCCACGCCGACGGGTTGGAAGAAGCTCCCCAGGCTCCCCACGGTGCTTTGCGTGCCGGGCAGGAAGTTCACCCGCGGACCGATGCCCGTTCCCTGCATATCGCCGGTGGCCAGCGCATTCCCGGAGCTATCCTGAAGCACAGCCGCGCCATAGCGCGGCCCCGGAACCGTTGGCTTGAAGGTCACATTCACGCCGCAGGTCGCGCCGGTGGTGTACGTCTTCGCCGTGCACGTGCTGCCACCGGCATCGGTAAAATCCAGGTGCGCGGCGCCCTGCGTGAGTACGGCCGTGGGACCCAGCGTGACGCTTGCGCCAAAGGTGAAGTTGAAGGTTACGGGGTTTGTAGCGGAGCTGCCCACATTCACGAAACCGAAGTTCCCGCCTACCAGAATCTCCTTCACCTCGTTGTTGTGGGTATCGGCAACAAATACCTTCCCGCTCTCGTCTACCGCCACGTCGCTGGGGAGATTGAATCCGCTGCCCAGGGCGTTGATGGTGGGAGTGGCCGGGATGCTGCCATTCACCGCCAGAATCTCCTCCACGCCGTTGAGGCCTTGATCGGCGACGTAGACGTTCCCGTTCCCGTCCACCGCCACGCCGGTGGGGAGTCTGAATCCGCTGCCCAGGGTGTTGATGGTGGGCGAGGCCGGGATGCTGCCGCTGACCGCCAGCATCTCCTTCACCTCGCTATTGTCGGTGTCGGCGACGAATACGTTCCCGTGCTGATCCACTGCCACGCCAAAGGGTCTGTTGAATCCGCTGCCCAAGGTGTTGACCATGGCATATCCGCCGGCCGCCAGAATCTCCTCCACCGCGTCGTTGCATTCGTCGGCAACGTAGACGTTCCCGCTCCCGTCCACCGCCAGTTCTAAGGGGTTGCAGAAGGTGAATCCGCTGGCCAGGCTGACCATGGTGGGAGAGGCCGGGATGCTGCCGTTGACCGCCAGAATCTCCATCACCACCGCGGGACCTGAAGCAGAGAAGTAGACGTTCCCACTCCCGTCCACCGCGACGCCCTGGAGGCCGACGAGTCCGCTCGCCAGCGTGTTGACCGTGGTGTATCCGCTCGCCGCCAGAATCTCCTTCACCGCCCCGTTGCCCTCATCGGCGACGTAGACGTTCCCGCTCGCATCCACCGCTACTCCATCGGGGAGGTAGAATCCGCTGCCCACGATGGTGAGGGCGCCAGTGAATTGCACGGTCTGCGCCGCAAGCGGCATGCCCGCCAGCAGCAGCACGGCCAGCACCGCAAGGCCTGCCAGGCGCAACGCGTTTCTCACGACAACTCGCCGGAAACGATGCTCGGAAGCGGCTGAGAACATATGCGCAGCACGGGAGAAGATGGAAAAAGGCTTGGGCGAGTGTCCCCAGCCGGGATTTCCGATTTGGGGCTCAGTCTTCAATTGCAGGCTCCTTCTTTTCACGTTGGATCGGCTTTTCATCCCAGCCGCCTATCGACTCCGCAACCCGCGTCGCATCCGCGGTTTTACCTTCCCAACCTGGAATCCGTGGAAGTATGGGTGTTTAGGTGCTATAAACAAGGCCTCTAAAAGAGCAGTGAATTGGTTTGTAGATAGTGTGTAAGCAGCTTACATGAGCATCAGGCATCGGCCGATGCGGCCGCAGGATGTCCCCGACTGTGTAGAGATGATCGCGGCGCACCCGATTGTCGGGCGCCGATATGGGAGTGCCATCTCGCATTTGCGCCCCGCTTGGCTGCGCTTGCTTTCCTCGGACGGCTTTTGCTCCACCGCGATCATTGAGGAAGTCGTAGAGGGAGCGCGATCTCGGATTCTGGGGGTCGGCGTCAGCGTGGTTCTTTCCGACGATTTCCTGCGCGAATTGAAGACCCCGCCATTCTTCTGGATGGGTCCGGAGCTCGCCAAACGGGTGGCGCGGGGAGATGATTCTGCGCTGCTTACTCAAGGGCAGATTCGGGAAGCGAACTCTTCTGGCGGGTTGAACCTTGCGGTTTGGCAAGGCTTTGTTCGCGCGGAAGACTCCAACCGAGCTGAATTTTGGAGCGAACTCATGGAGGTGTTTCTCGATAATCACCGCGGTTTTCTCTTCAAGGAGATCGTCGTACAGGGTGAGAGCCCGGTGCACTTGGAGGCGTTACGGCATACCGGAGGCTTTGTCCTTAAGAGTGATGGCTGCTACGGCAGTTTTCAGGGGATCGACTTGCAGCAACTTGCTCAGGAGCCTCATATCGTCGGTATCGCGCGTGAGCTGGCGCTCCAGCAATTCGGCTCGTGGATCAGCTCTCTTTTTCGCTATCGGCCGCCTCGCTTCGGCTTCACGAGCCGCGAACAGCGATTACTTCTCGCGGCGCTCGTGGGTGGAACAGACGAGGAGCTCAGCGCCCTGTTGAATACCTCGCTTTCCGCGGTCAAGAAGACATGGCGCTCCGTTTACGACCGCGTCGCGGCGCGCTCACCGGAACTGATTCCCAGCAACTCGCATCCGGACGGCGACGTCTCCAAACGCGGGCGGGATAAGAAGCAGCATCTGATCGCCTATCTTCGCGAGCATCCCGAAGAGTTGCGCCCGGTATCGCGAAGCGTCCTCCGACCGGGCAGAGCGCCTGGCCGAAGCGACCAAGCAGGCAAATCCGTCTCTTGAAGCAAACCTCCAGCCTTTACATCACGGAGGCGATTGGCTAACTTAGGCAAGCGCCCCGGTTCGCAACCCGATGGACATTCTTTCCACCACACAGGGCCTGCTCTTCACGCTGCTTTTGAAGGTTGGCGTGGCCGCGTCCATGGCCGCCCTGCTGGCCCGCTGGGCCGTCTTTCGCCGTGCCCTCTACGTCGAAACGCGCGACTCCGACCAGAAAGTAAAGCTGCTGCTCTTCCTGACGCCCATGCTGGGCATCAGCGTCCTGTTGAGACTGGTAGGGACTCCCAACTACCAATTCGCCGACTTGATGGTGGAGGGCTCTTTCCTGCTGGGATTGCTGGGCGGCCGCGTGGTGGGACCGCTGGGAGGCTCTCTCGTCAGCCTGCCCGCTTTTTTCCACCACGAATGGCTGGCCACGCCTGTTGCGGCGGTGGCCGGATTAATAGGCGGCTTGATTCGCCAGGCAATTCCCAATAAGGACGACATCTGGAATTTCGGCCCTTTTACGTTTTTGAATTTCCCCAGGTGGATGGCTCGCCTGATGCGAGGCGCCAGCATCGGCTGGGAGGTATTGCCGCTTGCCGGTTGCATCGGCCTCGAAGTCGGCCGTCAACTGCTAGGGCACTCGGTGCGCCCTTCCTGGCTCTTCTCCATCGAACCGCACAATTGGTGGTCCGTGCTGCTGCTGATGCTGGCAACCGTGATGACGGTGGCGGTTCCCATCAAAATTTGGAACAACACCCGCATCGAAATGAACCTCGAGCAGCATCAGCAGTTGCTCCTCAAGGCCCGCATGGACGCGCTCACCAGCCAGATCAACCCTCATTTCCTTTTCAACACCCTCAACACCGTGGCTTCCTTGATTCGCTACGATCCCGACCAGGCTCGCGTGGTGGTCCTGAAGCTGGGCAATATCCTCCGCCGCCTCTTGCGCAAGCACGAAACCTTCGTGGCTCTGCAGGAGGAGCTCAACTTTATCGACGATTATCTGGATATCGAAGTGGCCCGCTTCGGGCACGATAACCTGCAGATTTTCAAGGACGTCGAACAGGACACGCTGGAAGCCTTCGTGCCCAGCATGCTCTTGCAGCCCATCATCGAAAACTCCCTCAAGCACGGCCTGGCGGCCAAGCTCGAAGGCGGGCAAATCACCATCCGCACTTCTCTAAACGAAGGCCGATTATCGATCGAGGTGGAAGATAACGGCGCGGGGATTCCCGAGGAGCGCATGCCGCAAATCTACGTGGACGGCATCGGCATCAGCAACGTTCACGAGCGCCTGCGCGTGCTCTATGGCACCGACTTCCGCTTTCAGATCTCCAGTCGCCCCGGCTCCGGCACGCTGATCCGCATCGAGGTGCCCGAACTAGTCTCGGAAATTCCCGCGGCCCGCTGACCCGCCGAGGCCCTACTGCCCGTTGCTTCCGCCCTCGGATGCTTCGTCGCCGTCCTTATAGACGTACTTGATTACCTGTTTGTAAATGAGGAGATTTGGGCTGCCAAAGCGGGTCAACTTGATGCAGTCCCGGTCATACCATTCCACGGTGCCGCGCAACACCTCGCCGTCGGTCAGAACGACGGTCATGGGCGTATGCGCCTGCATCTGCTTCACCCAATAAAAGTTCTCCGCATGGGTCTGCTCAGGCGGCGCAGGCTTTTTATGCGGCTGTGGCCCCGATGATGTGGAACGCGCCGGCGGTTCTTTCACTTCAGTTAAGGTGGGGCGGAATAACTTGCGATTGACCATCACTGCTCCTTCTATGATTACGTGCTCCACTCGTATCGTTATGGAGGGTGCGACTCGCTGGTTATGATGCAGCGTGTCTTCGGTTAGTTACGCGATACTTTTCCACCGCGTGTTATTTTTTGGTTTCTTCCGCCAGCGCTATGGCGATGGCGTCCAGCCCAAGCTGCCGGTTGACGTTACGCCGCAAACGCGCGCTCAATTCATCGAGCGCTTCCACGGCACGAATAACCCACGCGGTGTCGATATGCCGGCTCAGCTTGCCGAACTCCTTGCTGAACGCCGGATTGCGGGCGCTTGAACCCGCCAAACCTGCGGAGAGTTCGAGCAGGTCGTTGAGGAAACTATAGAACAGTTCCAGTACGATTTCAAAGGGTACCTTTTTCTCCTTAACCAGCCGCGCCGTTTCCGCGAACAACTCCGTCGCGGAACGCCGCTCGACCGTCGCCGACAGAATCTGGAACACCGATTGGCGCAGCTCGCTGGCTTCCTCCAGATTTAACGCCAGCGCCACCCCCGGGCTTCCCTCGGCCATTTGCGCCGCGATCTTGCGCTGCGCCGCGGGCAGATCGGCGCGCTCCCGTCGCAGCACCTCTTCCACCTGCTCCTGCGCCAGCGGGCTGAAGAAAAACTGCACGCAGCGCGAGCGAATCGTCGTCAGCAGCGAGTAGGCATTCGGCGCCAGCAGAATCAGCGTCGCCGTTTCGGGGGGCTCCTCCAGTATCTTCAGGAAGATGTTGGCGTGGTCCGAGCGCATGGTCTCCGCGCCGTCGATGATGAAGACGCGCCGTTTCGCCACCGGCTTGAAATACGCGGCGCGCTGCACCGCGCGCAATTGGCCGACGTGCAGGATCGGCCGCACCACCGGATTCCGCAGCCGCACCGGATCGGGCACGATGCCCCAGACGTCGGGATGCGTTTGCAGCAAAAGCGGCACCCGCTCCACGGTGGCCGAATCCGGACTCTCCCCCCGCTCGCCCAGCCCCTGCTCGACAAGCGCGTCCGTGTTCTGCAGTTGCGCGATCGCCCGGCACGGCCCGCATTCGCCGCAAAAATCGTCCTTCAGCCGCTCGCAGTTGGCCGCTTGCGCGAACATGCGCGCCAGCGTGAATTTCCCCACGCCGCGCGGCCCTGCGAACAGCATCGCGTGCGGCACCCGCTCGCTCCCCAGCATGCCGCGCAGCGCCGCCACGATGCGCTCGTTCCCCACAAAATCCGCGAACCCCATGCTCCTCGCACTCTCTCCTGTTTAGCTCGAGCCCTTCAGCGGCACAGCCGCTCCTAGCTGTGCGTCTGCATGGCCGGCACCTTGTAGCTCAGGTCGCGCCTGCGCCTTTGCCAGGCGAGACCTGAGGCTTTTCGCTCCGGTGGCACAACCACTCCCGGCCGTGCTCTTCACTCCGCTCTCGTGGCGGCTACGCCGTCACTCCGCAGCACCCGCGCCTCCACCGCCTCCATCACCGCGCGATGGATCTCCTCCGGCGAAAGATGCCTCCCCGACCGAGCCTCGAAGCACTCAATCGTCACCCAATTAGGCGCCGTCGCCAGCTCGTCGTAGACGCGCGCCGCCTCCTTCAGATGCAGCACATCGGACTCCTGCAGATCGCGTTTGCTCGTTGTGTAGCTGCGGGTAGACTTCAGCCCCACCAGCCGGTGACCTTCCTTGGCCGGCACGCGCAAATAAATCACCACGTCCTCGAGGGGCAGGCCGTAGGTGCCGTACTCGAGTTGCCGCAGCCAGGCGATGAACTCCGGCCGCTCTTCGGCCCCCACGCGCGCCGCCTGGTGAGCCAAATTGGAAGCGATGTAGCGGTCGGTCACCACGGTTTTTCCCGAATCGAGCGCCGCCTGCAAATCTGCTTTCGCCTCGAACCTGTCGCCGGCATAGAGCAGGGCGGAGAAGTGTGCATCCACGGCGGGCAGCGGGCCAAACTCGCCGTTCAGGAATCGCGCGATCAGTTGGCCAAACGAGGACTCGTACCGCGGAAAGCTGAATCGCGCCACGGCCACGCCGCGCTCTTCGAGAGCGCGAACCAGCAGACTCGCCTGCGTGCCTTTCCCGGCGCCGTCGATCCCTTCGAGGACGATGAGTTTCCCGCGTGCCATGCGAGCGGCCAGTGTAACCCGCGCCGTACACCGTCGCAACGAACGGCTCTCAACGAACCGCCCGCAACGAACCGGCCCGCCCGAGCTTCGCAGAACTGCCCAGGTACTGTGCTAACGTTGCTACCCGTGCGCCAACGACAATAGGATTTCGAGGATAGGACGTATGTTACGCAAGCTAGGCCTCGCCATTTCGTATTTCGTTGCGAGCCTTTACATCCTGCTGATTGTGTGGCCGTCGATTTACTGTTACCGGACTGGATGCAAGGGACCCGGCGAGCTCGATGCTTTTATGCCCGCCTTCTTTCTTGTTCCCTGGGGCGGAGTCGCTACTGCGTTCTCATTGCGCAACGCCATACAGCACATTAGAAAAGGAAAAGCGTGGTCTTGGGTTTTCTGGCCCGCCGCAATTGTTTTCGCAACGATGCTCCTCGCTACCATCGCCTTTATCGGGATCGTGGTTTATTACACCGCATTTCATCGGCCTCGCTTAGGATGACGCCATTTGGGAGAATTCAGAGTGAGCTTGGGTGCCGCACCCTTCGGTTGTAAGCGTGCGGATTTCTCTTGCTGGGAGGAAGAACCCCTATGAGCCGGAGTCCCAACATGAAAAAGCCTGTCGCAGCGGGTGACGCCCCCGCATCCATCAACGCGAAGATCAAGGAGCTTGGCGACTGGCGCGGCAAGACGCTGGCGAAAGTGCGCGAAATCATCCACGAAGCAGACCCTGAGATCGTCGAAGAGTGGAAGTGGGCCAAGGCCACGTTGCCGGGGACTCCCGTCTTCTCCCACGGCGGCATCGTCTGCACGGGCGAAACCTACAAGAACGTGGTCAAGATGACGTTCGCCAAGGGAGCCGCGTTGCAGGATCCCGCAGGCCTATTCAACTCCAGCCTCGACGGCAATGTCTGCCGCGCCATCGACATTCACGAAGCCGACAAGATCGATGAGCCGGCCCTGAAGGATCTAATCCGCGCCGCCGTCGCCCTAAATCTCCAGGGCAATCTCAAGGGCCATCCGAAAAGCCAACCGAAAAACAAGCCCAAGCCCCGCTAGCATCCCCAATCCGGCGATTTGTAGCCCAGGGCGCGCTCACGCCCAGCGCCACTGTGCGCGTGGAGAAAAAAAGGCGTGAGCGGCCCTGGGGCTTTTTCCTCTGTGGCACAGCCACTCCTGGCTGTGCACGCCTCACAGACTCGGCGACACTCGTGTCCACAATTCGTCGAAATCCCTGGTGTCGAAGAAGGCGATAGCCTTGATCACCTTCCCCGCCCTCATCTGGAAGTACCAGGTATAGGTATTGCGATACGGCACGCCGTCTTTCGCCGTCGCGGAAGCGTCGAAAAAGATGATCACTATGTCGCCGTCTGCATATATCCCGCGAACGTCAGGGACAAGTGGCTCGGACATGCGCGCGTTGAACGGGTTGATTACTTCATCCAGGAACTGCTGCCGGCTACTATAGGTCTTCGATAGTGGAGAGGAGCCAGTGATCGTCCACTCTGCCTCGGGAGCCAGCAGTTCGAACGGACCTCCACTCCCGCTTCGCCAACGCTCGAAGCTCTCCCGAACCAGGGCTTTGTTGGCCTCCTGAATGCTGAACTGCTGTGCTTGTGCCATGCCGCGCCTCAGTAGCACAGCCACTCGTGGCTGTGCATAACTTTACAGCCCCGCTGGCCGCACCAAGCAGCCTTACTTCACCAGCGGCTTGGTCACCACCGGCCCGCTCGTCCCGCGTTCGTATTCGTATACGAAGTGCTGCAAATCCGCTTTCACCACACACTTGTTTGCTTTGCCGGTCCCTACTTTGCTGACGAGCATTTCCAGCTCCTTGTCTTGCTTTTTCCAGCGCGCGCTGTATCGCTCGTCCCCGTGCGTCACCATCAAAAGCTCGTCGCACGTGGATTCGTAGTCGAATCCCTGTTCTTGCTGGTCGAGGAAGAGGTCGGCTCGGCCCCACATCCGCATGGCGCCATACGAGGTTCGACTCGCATTCCTCGTCAAGATGCGCACTCTCAGGGGATACGCAGGGTCCTGAACATCGGTTGGTCCGCCGACGTTAACTTGAGCCAACGCCTTGTTGACGAGAACTGGATCGACCAGCACCAGGGTCAGGAAAAGGGGCACCAGCGCCAGAAGCCGCATGGAAGTTCTCCTTTCGACAAGAGGTGAGTTGTGTGCAGGCGAAATGCATCCAGGGTTCCTCGGTGCGGCGCATTCTACACCCAAAAAATGATGCCCGTTAGCCTCGCCCTGTGGCACAGACACTCCTGGCTGTGCCTTCACTCCGCCCGCGATATTTCTCTTTCTGCCTCGCCCGCGCAGCTCCCCTTGTAGCCCAGGGCGCGCTCACGTTCTTTGTGAGCGGCCCTGGGGTTCTTCTCGTGCGTTACCCGCCTCAGCCACCCCTGGCTATGCGCTTGCAGTGAAAGGGAGTAGTGTCCCATGCGTCGGTTTTACGCGTGGGGATTTTCGGAGTGAGCCGCGCCATGGCGGCGATGAAGACGGCGGGTAAGACGTCCGGGATTAGTTAGCCGTTCGCGCCCATCCGGCTCGCGCGGAGTGCCGATCTGAGCATCGTAAAACCAGTTTCGATTCGCACATCGGCGCGGTGCTTGCACATCCTTCGCCTCGTTGTTTCGGCGGCTCTCATCGCTGCCTCTTGAGTCGCGTAGCTTGTGCCAAACATCACCAGGTTGCCGTTTGATCCGCGAAGTTCGTACCACCAACCCATAGGAGGTCCTTTCGCAAAACGGTTTCGAAGGGGGTACAGCGGGTACAGCAGGTACAGCGCCCTGAATCCAGTCGGCCTCTCGTGCCCTTGATAAGCCATCAATACAAACGCTTTCTTTTAAGGAGGTCAAGCCGTATATTCCCCCCGTTCGGCCAGGGGAGGCGAAAACTATGACCATAGCAGCGGGTATTCCTTGCTCTGATGGGATTGTAATTTGCGCCGACACCCAACATACCCAAGGTACGAGTAAATACGAGCATCCCAAAACATGGAGCGTTGAACGAGACTTAGTGCTTACAGGTTCAGGTCTTAGTGATTATATGAAAATGGCTTTTGATAAGCTTTCAAACAGCTATAAGCACCTAATTCCAGACAATCCAGCCGCCGCCCGCGACACAGTTGTAGTGCTCCCCGCTAAAACTGGACAGCCTACCTAGGTAGAATCAGGGCCTCCAAAACAGGAGGCACCATGGGCAGGAGACCACGCGTAGATCGATCCCCCGAAGAGAAGTGGCAGATCGTACAGGAAGGAATCAAGAGCGGGAACGTTTCGGAGACGTGCCGGCGACATGGCATTTCACCATCACTGTTGTATCGATGGAGAGACGAAGCCGAGGCGGGAGCAAAGGCAGCGCACGGGGGGAAAAGCGCTGCCGCGGGCGAAACCGAGAAGGACCAGCGCATCCGGCAGTTGGAACGGACGCTGGGACGGAAATCTCTAGAGATTGAAATCCTAAAAAACGTCGTGGGGGAGTGAGCTGTAGTGCCGTTCACTCCCAGGCGCGAGAGATGGTGACCCAGGGCTACACCGCCGCGCTGGTGGCAACGACGTTAGCCATCAGCCGGGCGAGCTTGTACTACCGGAAGAAGCCGCGAGGGAGCCGGGCCGACCGAACCTACGACGAGCAGATCGTGGTGGCATGTGGGGAAAAGTTGGCCTATGGCTATCGGCGGGTGGCGTGGTGGTTGCGGCGGAAAGAGGGCCTGGTGGTGAATCGCAAGCGCGTACTGCGAGTGATGCGGGAACGCGGGTTGCTGGTGAGGCCTCGCCGTCTCCGTGCTCGTCGCAGGAAAGAATGGGGCCGCGTGGAAGTGAGTCGACCGAACCAGATCTGGCAGACGGACATGACCAAGATCTGGGCTGGACCAGCGGTGGGTTGGGCCTATCTGGTTAGCGTAATCGACTGTTGCACGCGGGAGATCGTGGGCTGGAATCTCTCGCATCGCTGCCGAACCGAAGACGCGCTCGTAGCGGTGGAGGAGGCTGTGCTGGAACGGCTGCCCGAGGGCAGCCGCGAGGAGAACGTTACGCTGACCACCGACAATGGGACGCAATTCACTTCATCGCGCTTCTTGGAGACGTTGGGGCGGCTCGGCATCACACATCGGCGGACGGCCTATCACCACCCTGAAGGCAACAGCTACATCGAGAGGTTCCATCGCAGTTTGAAAGAGGAGGAAGTCTGGACGGCGGAGTATCGGAGCTTGGAAGAAGCGCGCGTCAACATCGCTCGTTGGATCGAGGAGTACAATCACGATCGGCCTCATCGCGGAGTTCAAAATCGCACTCCGCATGAAGCGTACTTGAGCTTTGCAATTGACCTAAAAAACGAGGCCCTGACTGTCTAGTTTTGAGGGGAGCACTACACAGTTGAGGAATTGATCCGGAATATATATGAAGAGCATATCTTTCCGTTTCATCAAGCTGGACATTCCAATGCCATAGACATAGATGTTTCACTGATCGTTGGAATTAGGTGCAAAGATGGTGCGGTTGCTCTAATCAAAACGTCCCATACAGCCGCTTTACTCTGCGACAGAGCCGAGGCAATCGGAGTAGGAGCATCTATTTTTAATTATTGGGCACCATATTTCCTGCATCCAAGAATAAACATGGAAGTCGTGGGCTATCTATGCTTGTTTATCTTGCGCGAAGTTAAACAAGCTGGATATGCTTGCGGAGGCGGTACGGAGATATACAAACTGCCTATCGATGCCTCGAAGTACAAGCGAAGAATGAGCGTGTGGAGCGAACAGGATGTGTTAGCAGGCTTTCCCCAAACAACAACGGACATGCTCCTAGCCTGTGCCGACCCTCGGATAGATGACTCACAATTTGAATCTCGAATTCTTGACTACATTCATCGCTTTCGCAATTTGCGACACGTGCTGCATCGTAGTATTCGAGAATCTGAAAGAGATGTCGGAAGCTTCACGGCTACGGCAACCAGCATTATTCGACCCGAATCCAACGAGCCCTAATCGGCCTTTTCCTCCTTGCCCACCTAGCGGTAACGACCCTCCGCGCCGATTCGCTACGCTGTTTTGTCGTCATTGCGGCGGCCCTAGCAGGACCACCTTCCTTACCGCCCTTCTTACCCAATTTAGCTAGGTATTTCTTTTAGCTCCGATGGTATTTTAGCCATGCCGCGATTGTATACGAGAGCGGCTCAGGAAATAAAAAGATCGACGGATGCAACACAGTCGAACCGTGTTCGCCTCACTGACATTATTCGTAGCTTTATTCTTACAGGCATTGCCACCGACGAATGCATCGGGACCGACCCAGATAAACCGACAGACCGCTGCACCGACAGGCCCATCCGATCAAAATGCAACAGAAGAGAGGCAAACAACTGTAACAACGGTTCAAACAAATCAATTCAATCAATCCGAAACAAATTCCAGCAGCAAACCAACCAAAACTGATGATTACGCGACGAATTGGGTAAACGAGGTTGCGGCGTATTCCACCCTCGCCATTGCTTTCTTCACGCTTGTAACCATCGGGGTGTTCGTCTTTCAGATACAAATTACGCGAGATGTAGAGCGAGCGTGGATTACAGCCTTCGTTGAAAAAGCCCCCGACACGATCGAATGGGTGGATGCCCCCAAGGGTAGTTCGTGGCTCGTAGCTTATTCCTTTCAAAATCACGGGCGAACCCCTGCGAAAATCGAGTCCATTCGTGGAAGTTTCAGATGGGTTGCAAAACTCTCCGATCTGCCAGACGAACCGGATTATTCCATTTGCGACAATATTGAGGACATACCTACTGATGGGGTATTGGTCGTTCCAACACATCAGTTTCCAGTACATATCCCGTTCGCTGGAGAAGGCGGTTCCAAGTCGGTGACGCAAACTCAGCTCGATGCCGTTAGAAGAAAAGAAGCCTTCTTCGTGTGCTACGGCACCGTGCTCTATCGGGATGCTTTTCAGAGACAACACCAAACTAGATTCTGCCATCTCTGGGAATCCACTGGAACAAAGCCGCCCTACGGCGGATGGTTTAGAACCGGCGGTCCCGCAAAATATAACAAGAGCAGCTAATATTAGGCTCCCATAAACTCCTCCCTTATACGTGAGCCGCTCACGCAAATAGGACACTATCCACAGACCCGATTCGCTTTACTCGTGCGGTAAAATAGAACATGCTCGAATTTTGCGCAGGACCACGCTGTCCTCGCATCGTAATCCCGTCCGTCTTGGCTGATCTCGTCTCCGACGATTCCCGATCCCATGGCAATACTAAGTCCCAGAGAATGATACTCTTGCGCAATAACAGCACATTTCTGCGCCCAGCCGAGCGGCAACTCCCTTGGAATGATACTCTTTGCGGCAACGACGCCAGCGTGAAGCCTTTCATCGCCGGAGCCAACGCCATAAATCTACATAACTATATTCGAATCATCACCTTGCGCTACCAAGAAGAGGCTTGGAGTAACCCTTTTAGAATGATACTCTTGCAAAATTGCAAAAATAACTTCCGCGGAATGATACTCTTGCAAAAAAGGTGGGGGGAGGGGGGTTCTTCGCGCGAAAGTCATCTTCCGCGAAAAGGCTACCAACAGGATGCGCTTTTCGCGGTCAACAAAGTCATCAGGAGCTTCGCGGCGCTCAAAAAGTCCAGGTCTAACCATAGCGCCGCGGCCTCTAGCGCGGCACCCTTCTCTCCCAGGCCGCGCTCCCTTCGCGGCCAGGAGGCTAACTCTGCTAGAATTTGCGCCATGGATTCGCCCAACACCGTTGCCGAGAATCTTGCGGCCATTCTGGAACGCATCGGGGTCGCAGCGTCGCGCGCGGGACGCAAAGCTTCCGATGTCACCATCGTCGGCGTGTCCAAGACCTTTCCCGCCGAACGCATTCGCGAAGCCTTCGATCTAGGCATTCGGCACTTCGGCGAAAGTCGCGTGCAGGAATGGGAATCCAAGGCGCCCGTCGTCGAAGATCTGGACGCTACCTGGCATCTGGTGGGGCATTTGCAGCGCAACAAGGCAGCGCGCGCGATTCTCCTGTTTCACACCATCGATTCGCTCGATAGTTTGCCGCTGGCCGAAAAGCTCAATAAGGCCGCCGGAGAGGGGCGGCGCTTGCCGGTGCTCCTTGAAGTGCGGCTCGATCCCACCACCACCAAAACGGGATGCGATCCAGCCGACCTCCCGCGCCTGGCCGAAGGCGTGCTTCTGATGCCGCGGCTGGAGTTGCGCGGCCTGATGACCGTTCCGGAATTGAAGTCGGACGTGCAGTCGGTTCGCCCCGTCTTCCGGCAGTTGCGGGAGATGCGCGATCGAATCTCCGAGGATCTCGATTGGCCTTTGCCCGAGCTCTCCATGGGCATGTCGCGCGATTTTGACGTGGCCATCGAAGAGGGCGCCACGCAGATTCGCGTGGGAACGGCCCTGTTCGGCACTCGGCGAGTCGCCCGTTGATCGCGCTTTGATCGACGTGCGCGAGGGCCCGCGCGGTGTAAGCTTTCTCGTTCGCGTGCAGCCGCGAGCCAGCCGCGATGAGATCGATGGCGAGTGGCAAGGCGCTCTGCGCGTTCGGCTGAATGCTCCTCCCGTCGATGATCGCGCCAACGAAGCTCTGAAGCGCTTCTTGGCCGATCGTTTGAATGTGCCGGTGGCCGCTGTTAGAATCGCTTCGGGCCAGAGGGGCCGCCTGAAGCGCGTAGAAGTTCAGGGAGCAAGGGCGGGCCAGGTCCGCGCCATGGCATCTTTTTCCGACGCGCGCGACAAAGCTCGAACGTAATCTCGCGCCTTCCGGAGACGCCGCCCGCAAAGTCGGCCGCAATCGAAACGGAATGCCATCCATCGCGAACATTCAGAAAGAGTTGCGATCCGCTGGCCTGGACGGCTGGCTCTTCTACGACTTTCATCATCGCGATCCCATCGCCGCCCGCGTCCTGGGCCTGAACGGCGGCATGGGCACGCGCCGCTGGTTTTACCTCATCCCCAGCCGAGGGACTCCGCGCAAGCTGGTGCATCGCATCGAGGCTGGCGCGCTCGATACCTTGCCCGGTCAGACGTTCGTTTACTCCAGCCTGGACGAACTCAACAAGAATCTTCCGCGCCTCATCGGACGCGCGCGCAAAGTCGCCATGCAATATTCGCCGCGCAACGCCATTCCTTATGTTTCCATGGTCGACGCCGGCACGGTGGAGATGGTGCGCGCCAACGGCTGCTCGGTGGTGAGCTCGGCCGATCTGGTGCAGCAATTCGAGGCTTCCTGGAGCCAAGAGCAATTCGAGTCGCATTTGGAGGCGGGACGGGCCATCGATCGCATCGTGCGCGAAGCCTTCGATCACGCCGCCGCGCAGGTTCGGAGCAAAGCCAAACTTACGGAGTATGACTTGCAGCAGTGGATTCTCGCCAAGTTCCGGGAAAGCTCCCTCATTTCCGATGAGCCGCCCATCGTGGCCGTTGGTCCGCATAGCGGTAACCCCCACTATGAGCCCACCGCGGCGAGTTCATCGCCAATTCGCGAAGGCGATCTGCTCCTGCTGGACGTGTGGGGAAAACTGCAGCGGCCCGGCAGCGTTTATTACGACATTACCTGGGTGGGTTATCTGGGCGCGGAAGTTCCCCGCCAGTATCGCGCCGTGTTCGAGATCGTTCGCGCGGCGCGCGACGGCGCGATTGCCTTCGTGCGGGAGTCGGTCAGGAAAGGCCGCAAGATCAAAGGATGGCAAGTGGATGCCGTCGCCCGGCGCATCATCTCCGACGCGGGCTACGCCAAGAATTTTGTGCATCGCACCGGCCACAGCATCGGTCAGGAAGTTCACGGCAATGGCGCCAATATGGATGGCCTGGAAACGCACGATTCCCGCACCATTCTGCCGCACACCTGCTTTTCCATCGAGCCGGGGATTTATCTGAAAGAGTTCGGAATTCGCAGCGAAGTAGACGTTTATACTGAGGGAAGGGAAGCGCGGGTTACGGGAGCGGTGCAGACGGAGATTCTTCCTCTGCTGGCGAAATAAAATGGCTGAAACGCAGAAGCATCCAATCAATCCGGGGTTGGCGCTGGTGGCCGCCGTTGCGGGATGGTTCGTGCCCGGACTGGGCCAGGCCCTGCTGGGCAAGTGGGGCAAGGCCGTGGTGTACTTCTTCGCCGTGGCGGTCCTGGCGGTCGTGGGCTTGCGCATGCGAGGCAATGTGTTCACCTCCAACGGCGCAGACGCTTTTGACATGCTCGGGTTTTTTGCCGACATCGGAAACGGAATCTTCTACTTCCTTGCCGGCGCCATCAATCCGGCGGGCCCTAACGTGGGCATCGCGGCCGGGGATTACGGGACCAGGCTCTTTGCCACAGCCGGCGTTTTGAATTTTCTCTGCGTCCTGGAAGTTTTGCAGATCGGGTTTGGATCGAAACAGGAGGGGCAAGCGGCGCGATGATTGTGACTCACTTTCAAAGCATGGTCATTTTTGCGGTGTGTGTCTCCCTGGCCTTCGCGTTTCTCTCCAAGGAGGGGACGGGCGAGCGCATTCGCTATGCCATCTGGGCGTTTGTGGCCTTTATGGTGGTGGCCATCGGAATTGGCTGGCTGACGTATCCTTTCTCGCGCTGAACACCGCTCCGTCACGCGCCGGAATTCGCACGGTTCTTGCGTGTGAACCCGTTCTTCATTTCTTCCCGCGTCATTTTCCCTGCCTCATTTCGGCTCCTCGATCACCAACAGGTTCTTCGGAGGCGGCAGCTTGATCTCCAGTTTCTTGCTGCTGGGCTCGGCCGGCAAGATCACTTGTTGAATTAGCTCTGTTCCATCCCACGCCAATGCCAAGGTGAGATTTCCCGCGGGCAGATCCTGAAAGACGAAGGTGCCCGATGAATCGGTCGTAGTTTGCAGCGAGAGCCCCCGAAGTTCCACGGTCACTCCCACGGCCGGCACATATTGTCCCATCTTCGTGTTGTACACGGTCACGTGGCCGGTTAAGGACCGCAGCGCCCTCACGCGAAAATCCAATCGGTTGGGAACTCCGTCGGCGAGGCTGATCTCTTGGGACTTCAAATCTTCCAGGAAGTAGCCCGCCGGGAGGCTGTCGGGATCAACGCTGACCTGATAGTCTCCCGCGCCGAGTGCGGGAACGGAGAATCTGCCCTTGGCATCCGAGCGAACCTCGAGCCTCTGGTTTGTTCCGGCGATAACGATCCGTGCGCCTTCAACCGCGAGTTCGGCGTCGTTTCTGATGTAACCGACCAATTCAGCGGCTGCGAAACGGATGCCGAGATTGGCCGGTATGTTGATGGTCGCATTTCTCTTGGAGGGGCCCGTAAACCAGAAAGGCTTCGTGGACTGAAAATTAAATTCGATAAAGTGTCCGCCGGCGGCAACGTGTGGAAACGAGTAGAACCCGTTGCCATCCGTGGTGGCGCGCTGGGAACCGTCGAGAACGACTTCCACGCCGGCGAGCGGAGGCAGCCCCTTGCGAAATGCGCCGCGCCCCTCGTCGTCCTGGAAGACGGTGCCACTGATGGTTCCGAACTTGTGACTGGAAAGAAACGAAGGCAAAGAAGAGAAGCCGCGGCGCAGGCCGATTTGCAACACGGGATATTGTTGCGGCTGGCGGTCCACGGTAAGGCGCAGCAAAGAAGCGGAAACCGAGAGATTGTAGTCGCGGCCGAGTTGCCGCGTGTAGGACCCATTCAGGTTCCAGTTTTCGGACGTGGTGAGCAAGGACTTATCGGTAGTGTAAATGAGGCCCACGTTCAACTGCTGATTTCCAGTTCCCCGGAAATTCCAATTCAGGTTGCCGCCGATTTGATTTTGTGAAGGCACGAGGTTGAGTTCGGAGCCGGAGGAGAGGCCCAGGGCCTGCAGGACGTTCGTATCCTGGAGCAGGGATTGGAGCTGTTCCGGCGTGGACAGCGTGAGGCCCAGCGCATCCAATTCCGCCTGCAGCGTGGGATTGGCCGAAAAGATCGACTCGACGGTGGTGGCCTGAGTTTGTTTTTCCACGTAAGCCGACGCCGAGAAGGGCCCGAAGCTGGCGCGAACGCTGGGCCGGAAGTCCTGGCCCGCGGAAACGCCCTGAGCATTTTTGGTGTATTGGTACTGAAAACCCGCTCCAAAATGGGGCAGATCGAAATTGATGTTTTGCGGCAGAGCGACTGAGGCAAGCGAATAGGCCCCGGCGGCGCCGGTCTGGTTGAAGGAGGCGTAGACAACGCCCGTGCCCGCGGACCAGTGTTTCGAGAGTATGGCGTGCAGATTGTCGGCAGAGGTTAGATTGTTTTGCAGGCTGTCCGGCAAGAGCAAGCGGTTGTCGTCGAAATTCACGCTGTTGAACAGGGCCGGGCTGAACTGCCGGTTCCATATAACTTCAGACTGCAAGCCGGGGACATTATCGAAGCTCAAGGAGTGGAAGGAACTGGGCTTGTTGCGAAAATTGACGATGAACTCGTCGTGCGACGTCGAATAGTGCAAACGAAGCGCGCTGCCCAGGCCATTGCCCGCCGCCAGCTCCGCCAGCAGGTCCAAGTCGCCCTCACGCTGGAGCGGGAATCCCACCGACGCTCGTTTATATTCGTAAACAAGGGACGGGACGGCGCCAGGACGAGCGGTGGTGTCCGCTTGGTCCGAGGCGAAAAAGTAATACGCATTGGCCGTGAGCCGCGAATAGGAGCTCAGGGGCAGGACGTAGCCCGCGCCCACCACCTCCTCGGGCTGAACCGGGAAAATGAAGCCGTCGAAAGTGGCCAGCGATGCGTAGCCGGCGTGGAATAGCCAGCGGTCGGATTTGAAATGCACCCCTCGCAGGACGGCCCCGTCCACGGTGAGGGGCGAATTTATGACCGTTTGATCGAGGGCTGTGAAGTCCCAGCGCGGAGTCTTCACGTCGTAAAAAGCGGACGGCAGGAACAAGTGCGCTTCGCCCGGCTGCGGGGCGAGCAAGTCGCTCACCAGCACATGCAACTGGGTGGAACGGTCGGGACCCTGCGTGGTGGTGATATCCAGGATGTTTTGAATTTGAGGCTGTTCCGAGAGGTAGCGGACCTCATAGCTTCCGATCACCGGACCTTCCGCCACAGCCTGGGGCATAACGAAACCCGGAGGGTAAATGGGAGGGGCCGGAGTCACATCGATCGGAAGGTTGCTGACGCCGGCGTTGGTGATGAAAATAATTTCGGTGTGCCCGGCAAATTTACCCACGATCTGGGCAAAGCCCTCGCCCAGAGTGACGTCGACGAACAGAGGATCGATGGGATAGGCGGCAGTGGCATCGGCCGCGGCTAATTCAATTGTTTGACCGGCCCTGAGAGAGATCGCCGCGGTGCCGCTGGATGACCAAGTGTTGGAAGGCGTGTTTGCCGGAGGCGGCTGCGAATCGGCAGTGGTTAGACTCACCGACACCGGGCGCTGGTCTTCGGTTTGATCCTGGCTTTGATTTGGGCGCTGATCGTTCTGTTGATCAGGGCGCTGATCCGGCGACGACTGGCCATAGGCCGGAGCCGTCAAAAAAAGGATCAACGCTAACCATCTCATGGGATCTCAAAGGCAGAGGAGGTCGTAAGCACAGTGCCGTCGTGCTCGAGCGTCATCAGTGCACGGTATTTTCCCGATTGCAGAGTGGAGGGATATTCCGCCTTGAACTCCAACCGTTCTCCCGGGAGCAGCCTCATGGCTTCCACCGGAACTTTGCCTACCAACTTGCCAGTGGAATTGAGAATAGCGACAACGCCGTTGGGGATGACGGGCTCGTTGCCGGTGTTGGTGACCGATTCCGATACGGTCAGGTTGTTGCCTTGGGAAAGGCCGTCGAAATGGAGCGCCGAACCTTCGATCTGGAGCGTCTTGGACAAGGTAAAGGTCATGAGGGCGCCCAGCGATGCCGTCATGGCAAAGCCGTTCGGGGCTTGAACTTTGGTGCTGCTGCGAAATACCGCGACGATGGCGCGCATGGCCGGATTTTCCGGAATCGTTACAGTGACCTGCACCGTGGCCGAGGTTCCCGGCGGCACGACGACGGAAGGAGGCGAAAAAACGGCGGTTCGGGCAATGCTCCCCGGCATCTCTCCCGCGGGGACAAACACGCGTTTGCCATCGCGCACGGCCACGTCCATCGCTTCCAGGTCGAATTTGAATTCCACGGGAGTGAGGTTGGAGATGGAAATATCCTGCGTGGTGCCTTGCCCCGGCTGAGCCTGCACCATGATGACCCCCGGAGAGATCGTGAGAGAAGGAGCGGGCTCCGCGGGAGGCGCATCCAGCTGTTGTCCGGCCTGTTCCGTGCCGGCCTGTCCAGCGGCGAAGAGCGGGGCCGCGGTTGCCGTCGTCATGGCAAGAGCGGCCACGGCCAAAAGCACAACGAGCCAGTTTTGCCAGGCCGATGTCGTGAAATTGGTCTTATTCGTCTTCGTCTTCATCTTTGTGCTCAATTGGCGGTGACGAGGATGTCCAGCGTGTTGTTCACCGCCCCTGCCGCCGCGGAAAAAGGGATCGTCAAGCTGAATGTGTAAGCGGTCTTGCTGCCATAGACGCCTGCCGCGGTAACCATCGCGGGAAAGGCGCTGGTTAGCGTTGCCGAACCGAGTTTCCAGGTGTAGGTAAGCCCCGAACTTTGCAGCTGGGCGGTCATCGTATAGTTCACGCTGGTCCCCAACCCGGCTTTCGTCACCTTCACATCGATGGGCGTGCTCAGTGTCCAGTTGGTCGTGCCATTTACGGACTTGGTCACGCCCGCTGGAACAGCGCCTCCGTATGCGTGTACGCTGCCGAAAGAGATGGTTGAGTTAGCTGTTCCACTCCCGCCCAAGGAGATCCCGCTGGCATCGGAACTGAACGTCAACGTCAGGGATGCCGCGCTTGCGGAGTCTACGGAGACGAGGGCGAGGGTGAGGAGCATGGCGATGATCCAAAAGTGTTTGAGCATTTGGTGTGACGACAAGAGAACAGTTGCGTCGTTACCGATTCTGTTTTGACGCAACTGTTCTCTCATGGAGTCACCTTAGTTCGCGGTAGCGACGAAGTTGATGGTATTGGCAATGGCGCCAGCCGCCTTGCTAAACGGAATCGTCAAGCCCAGGGTGTATGCCGTGCTGCCATAAGCACCCGCGGCGGTCAGAGTTGTCGCAGCGGCGCTGGTGATGGTCGAGGCCCCGATCTTCCAAGTGTCCAGGGCATCGGCTGCGTTCAATTGTGCCGTCAGCGTGTACGTGGGGCTAACCTGGTTCGCAACCTGAACGACCACATCGAACGGCGTGCTCAGCGTCCAGTTGATCACGCCGTTGACCGTTTTCGTGACGTTTGCGGGCACGACTCCGCCGTAAGCTTGCACGTTTCCAAACGCAACGGTGGCGGCCGATGTGCCGGTTCCACCCAACGTAATGCCGGCGGGGTCAGTCACAAACGTTAGGCTCACAGAACTGGCAACCGTGGCCGTGACAGCAACCGTGCCGGAAGCGGTTGTGGCCGCAAGAACCGGGCTGCTCACGAGAGTAGCGAGACCGAGAATCGTTAAACCTGCAACTAGCTTGAGCTTCATCTTTCATCTCCTTTAGTATGAGGACCAAATCTGTGTTTCAACACGGTACACAAGTACTTATGCAGCTTCGGTGCCACAGAACCGTTAATAGCGCGTTGCAAACAAAGGACATACGGTCGGGCTCTTTGTTGTCAAAATTACCGGGTGTTCAGACTGTGATGCGCTGTCCACGACAGCTACATCTACCCGGATCGTTCCGGGACCCAGTTCCCGATCGGTTCACCTCCAATGAGTGGGAACTAATTTCTAAGCAGCCCGATATGACAAAATGCCGATTCGGCCCATTCAGGACCGTGCCCGAGGCCTTGAAGCCCGAGGCTTCGTTAGCCGCATGTCAGTATTACGAAACGACGAATGCTCCATAACGGTACAGACGGACAGGTCGGGCGAATCCTGTATTGAAGACGGAATGACTGAACTAAGTGATAACGCGGACGTTTGTGTTGCGGGTGTGCGGACTAGCGATATGGCTGAGGCAGTGGGGCAGGATCGTCAGGCGACGGCGAGTCTCTTCAATTCGGTTTCGCGCCGCTTCAAGATGCGGATGTCTTCGAGGAGCCACTCGACGCGGTTGCGGTCCAGCGCCGCGACGATCTCTCTTTCGACCGGGTTGATGGAGTTCGGCGCGGGAAAGGCATCCTCGATCCAGTCGATGGACCATTTCCAGGGTTCCTGCTGGAGGCGGGCGCCTAACTCCATCAGACAATCTCCGATGCGTTCGGCTTCGGAGAGCTTGCGGGAGAGCTCGGTTTGAACATCTTCGAGTTGTTGGGAGAGACGCACGGTCATGGCACGCTCCGGCATTGTCTGGCAGCAATCATTTTTTGAGTGCGAAGGAAAAGCAACAATTCATTGAAGCCGGAACTGTGGAAATTGGTCAATCCTGTGGAAAATGTAGGAAAACCAATGGCATACAGTAATTCTATTAAAGTAGACCGTTGAAGCCCGCCCCACGACGGCCTTCGTTTGGGTTTCGGTTTCTCAGATTAAAGTTGTTGACAATAAAGGGCAAAGTGGGTACTTTGCGCCCCTGCCCCCACGGTGGTATCTGCCGAGGGCATGAGGTTTCTACCTTAGCCCCCTGCCTCGGCCCAAAACTCGCGAGTGAGGTTTGTCATGACAGCCCAGCGCAAGACCTCCAGGCGCAGGACTTCCTCGAAAGATCAGGAATTCGAGCGGTTGCTGCGCCGCGCCGCGCTTTATGCGAAAAGGCATCCAGCGCCGGCGGCGGTTGTGAGCATCACACGCAGGAAACGCGTTAAGGCAGCATAGTCGGCGGCACGCGGAAAAAGCATCGCCGCAACGCTCTCGACAAGATTCCCCTGTAGTTCGTGTGCGTTCGTACCTCTGGCATCGGACCGTCCCTGAATTTCGCGCACGCCCTTGTCCCTTTATCGTTTAGTGTTTCCTCTAGTCTTTCTTCCAGCTTCGCACAGCCGGCGTCCAGGTTTGCGTTGCCCGCGTCCAGGTTGCACTGGGCGCGCGTGGGCGGCTAATCGGCAATAACTGATCGAGCATGGTAGAGCCCGAGTACTATGGCCTTGCCGGAGGCTACGGAGAGAATGGTACCAGCGTGAGGGGTCACTTCCCGGGCGGCCGTGCTCGCAGGGGCACCAGGCCGGCTAGACGCTACGCTTTTACTGAAATGCGTCGCCAGGGGCTATGGACAAGCAGAGCACGGTTCTAGAACTCACCAACGATTCCCGGAACGATATTCAGATGACCATGCGCCGGATGGACCGGCGCGAATGGTGGCTGTGGTCGTACGCAATGATGGTCACCATGCTCCTGCTGGTGGCGATCGCTTCCTTTGCGTTTCCGGCGTTGCTTTCGGGCGCGGACAGATTCTATTCGTTCTTCGTCAACCAGGCTGTGCGCGGGCTGGTGGGATTGGTGCTGATCTTCAACGTCTACCTGATCTATCAGCAATTGCAGATCACCCGCATTCGCCGGCAGCTGACCGACCAGGTGTGCGCGGTGGACAAAGTGGAAGAGCTGGCGCAGGAGGTCTACAAAATGGCCCTTCTGGACCCGCTCACCGGCCTTTTCAATCGCCGTTATATCGAGCAGCGCCTGGAAAGCGAAATCGCGCGCTCGAAACGCCACGGGCGGCCGCTGGCCGTGATCCTTTTTGACCTGGACGAATTCAAGCAGGTGAACGACACCTACGGCCACGCGGCCGGAGACGCTTTGCTGAAGGCGTTTGCCGAAAGGCTGAGCAAGGCCACGCGCGGCTCGGACGCCGCGGCACGGTATGGCGGAGACGAATTTCTGGTGGTGCTGCCGGAATGCAAGCCGGAGAACGTGCAGCACGTTCTGAAGCGGCTGCAAGGAATTCGCGCCGAGATCGACAACCATTCGAGCTTGCCCATCGCATTTTCGTCGGGCTGGTCCGCTTCGGTGCAGGGAGAGTCGGCGAAGGAGTTGCTGCTTCGGGCCGACGCCGAGCTTTACGCCAGCAAGCGCAGAAAAAACTCAGCGCAACCTCAGCCCGTAGCGATCTAGGTTGGCCCCGCGCGCACTTCTCGCTCAGAATGATCCCGGTTTGACACGCCAGTTTCCTTAGATCGGCTCCAAGTTTAATCCCTTCAACACAAAGACCATGGGGCACAGTCCTCACGCGGCTACCGCGTTCGGCGTATGGCACCCATCCGGCCTGCGGGGCTAAGGTGAGTGTGGAAATGCGTGTTGCTCATCAAGGTCAACGATCAACCTACTGCTCTCGGCCGGACAACAGCGTCCGGCCCGGCAACTGCTCTCGGCCGGGCGGCCAGGCAACGGCCAGTGGCCGGGCAGACCGAGGTTCCAGGGCCCAAAAGTCCCACTGTTCCGTCTTCCGCTCACAGCGGAGACTGCGGGATCGGGACGCTTTGAGTCCGGGAAAGTCGGAAATGTCCGGCCGCAGCTTTTCGAGGTCCCCAGAAATGGCGGCTCGGAACGAGCAATGGTGCGTGAGAGTTCCTTGAGCAGCCGAGGAGGAAGATAAATGCTTTACTACGCGCTGGTGTTCTTCATCATCGCCGTGATCGCCGGACTGCTGGGATTTGGCGTGATTGCTTCGGCTGCGGCGGGAATCGCCAAGATTTTGTTCTTCGTTTTCCTGGTGCTCTTTATCGTGACCCTAATCGGCCACGCTTCGCGCGGCAGAACGGTTTAGGACTGCGTTAAGGGACCAGGGCCCCCACCCAAACTTTCCTTACTCACCCCCCATTCCGAAGGCCCGGCGATGCCCACCGGGTCTTCGGAACCCGCCCTATTTAATACGACCGGTGCACTCCGCGGTGCAGTGCGCGTGGATGGCGTCCCGAAGCTTAGCCATAATCCGGAAGGGCAATGTTGTCGAGGAGACCTCGTTTGGCGACGATGTTCGCTATCCAGTCGAAGGCTAGAAGCTTGAAAATCTGATTGCGCAGAAACAGTCCGGTCTTCGATTTGGGCGCAAAGGCGCCCGCGAATCCTAATGCCGCTTCTTGTTTGGCGAGCACGAAAGGCCCCATCAGGTCCTGATAGCGAGCGAAACCCTTGGCGTAATCGCCGTTGGCGCGATGCAGTTCGCCCGCGAGGATGTAGGCGGCGACCATGGCCAACGCGGAGCCTTGGCCGGCAAGCAAGGAGACGCAAAAAGCCGCATCGCCCGCCAGGGTCACACGCCCGCGCGTCCAGAGCGCCTGGCGCGGGTCGCGATTCATGCGGATTTGGCTTACGCGGTCGAAATACAGATCGCTCGCGGAGTCGAGCGCGTCCAGAATTTGCGGACATTCCCAGCCGCTTTTCCCGAAACGATCTCGCAAGCGAGCCTTTTGCGCTTTGACGTCTGGAGGCACGGCTCGGTCCTCATCCGCAAAAATAAAAAGAAACATGGTGCGGTCGCCGCGCATGGTAAAGCGGCTCACCTGGCCGCCCACCTCTGTATACATCACATAGGTGAGTTCGTCTCGCGGGCGATAGCCGGGCACTTCAAATGCGGCGACCTTATAGCCGAGATATTTTTCAAACTGGCTCTCGGGACCGAAAACCAGTTCACGCACGCGGGAATGGAGTCCATCCGCGCCGACGACGAGATCGAAATCGCGCGCGGCACCGCTCTGAAAAGAAACGCGCACGGCCGTTTCCGTTTGCTCGATAGCGCGCGCGCTGTCGCCGAAGATTGTTTCCACGCGGCCATCGATCTTGGCGAAGATGGCGGCGGCCAAGTCTCCCCGCGGGAGGCTGACGTAGCGGCCTTCGGTGATGCGGGAGAAGACATCCACGGAAAAGCCGCTCACGCGTTGGCCGCGTTCGTTTACAGCGATGACTTCCCGGACCATATATCCCTTGCGGCGGATCTCCGGCAATAAACACATGCGATCGGCAATGTCGAAACCGGCGCCCCAGAAATCGATGACGTAGCCGCCGGTTCGCAAGGCGGGAGCGGATTCGAGGAGGGTTGGCTCGAATCCATAATGGACGAGCCAGTATGCGAGCGTGGGGCCGGCAATTCCCGCTCCAGAGATGAGAACTCTCATGCAGGCGAGAGACTAAGTTTTAGGATTGGCGGGCTGCGGAGAGGACGAGGGAGCGGGTGGCGGCGTGGCCGGCTCAGGCAGGCCTGCTCGGACGCGCTTCACCACTTCGGCGGCGGCGGGTTTGCTCACGGGGCACTCGGTGTCGTTGACGCGGCATTCCGCTAAGGTCAGCTTGCAGCCGCAAGTGCAGGTCTCTTCGTTGAGGCGATGCAGCGCGTCTTTTTTCTGCGCCGGCGTAAGGCCGGAGAGATCGACGTCGGGAAGCTCGGTGGCATTAGCGGCGTTCTTGAGGAAGACCTGGCCCTCGTCGGTGAAGGTCTCGATGCGCGCGTCGACTGTCATGCCGGCGAGGGCGCGGACGTCGCGTTCATAGACGGCGTACTCGTACAGGCCGGTATGTTTCTGCACGACGCGGCCCTGCTGGTCGATTATGAAGGAAGTAGGCAGCGCGGGCACGCCACCGTAATTATCGGCAAGCTCCTTGGTGGCCATGACCACGGGATAGTTCATGCCCTCCTGCTGCACGAATTCGCGCACCTTCTGCGGCGGATCGTCGTCTTCGGAGGCGCCAACGATCTGGAGCTTATCCTTGTAAGCGGCTTGCAGGCGAATGAACTCCGGAATCTCCTGGCGGCAGGGCGGACACCAGGTGGCCCAGAAATTCAGGATGACCACCTTACCCTTCCAATCTTCCGTGGAGACGATCTTGCCGTCGAGGTCGCGCAGCACGAAGGGCGGCGCGGGCTCGGGATTGGCGAGGAAGCGAATCACGTTGGATTGCGACGCCGGATTCGTCGCCGAGGCCCGCGAGTGGCGCAGGGCGTAGATGGAAGTTCCCACGCCGAACGCAGTGACGATGACCAGCGCGACGACCAATAGGAGAAGTCTGCGATTATTCATGAAGGCAACGCCTCGCAAGCGCTCCATTCATTATGGATAGTCCGCGGAAGCAATACAAGGCTGCAAGTGTAAGATGCCGCACGGAGCGGCGAAGGTGCTTCCCGGCGGCACCGTCTGGCCAGCGGAGAAGTCAGTTTGGCAAGTGGAAATCGATGGGGATGATGACCTCGGATTCCACCGGCTGGCCGTCGAGCATGGCGGGCTGATAGCGCCAGAGCGAGATTGCGTCCATGGCGATCTGCGCGAGGGTGGCGTCGCCGCTCACGCGGGCGAGACCGCGCGGAGAGCCGTCTGTTCCGATGACGGCGCGAATACGCACGGTTCCCTGAAGATGGCGCGCGCTGGCGGAAGTGGAATAACGCGGTTCGACGCGCTCGAGGACGATCGCGGGCGCGTAACCGGAGAGAGAATTCGATTCGTCGTCGAAGGCGCGTTGGGTGAAGCCGGCGGCATTGGCAACGGGCCGGGTGGCATGCGAGGCGAACGCGCCCGCAGTCGCAGAAGTACTCGGAACCGCCGCGGCTGCGCCTCCTGAATCGGCCGCGAAGCCGGCGCTGGCGAGCGCGTCGCCCATGCCCACCAGGACGGTGCGTACCGCAAAAAGTCCGGTGAAGAAAAGCAGGCAGCCGAGGACAAAGCCCGCGGCCAGGAGCGAGGGCGCGGGCCGCTGAACCGGGCGGCGCAAGTGGCGCGGTGGCAGCGGCGCGGGCCGCGCGGCACGCGGAGCGGGCTCGGTCTTGCGGCGAATGGTTCTAGCGCGCATGCCGCCCCGCAGGCCATCGCGCTGGGCGATCTGCTGCGAGAGGAATGATTCCAGCCTGGTTTCGTTGGAACGAAGCTCGTAGGCGCGCTGCAAGGACAGGCGGAGCTGGGGCATGTTCAGGGGCGCGGTCAATTTGTCGTAAGCGCCGTGGAGCATCACTTCGCGGGCGAAGTCATAGGCATCGGCGTCGCACAAGGCAACGATGGGCGGATGCGAGACGCTCTGGCGGACTGCGTTGACGAAGGCCAGGCCTTTCTGCGGGTCGGCTTGCAAGCCGGCGGCGCGCAGGTCGACAAAGAGCACGTCGCAATACTGCTGGAAATCGGGATGATCGCTTTCAAAATCGTAGCCGCTGCGCGTGAGGAAGCCCACCAGAAGATCGGTGTGAACTTCTTCGGTCAGCGCGGGATCGCGGCTGACGACGCAGACGCGTATGAGAGTTTCTCGAGGAGCTGCTTCGGACCTCTTTCGCGAGCGGGACCAGGCCATCGGGCGTACACCCCATCCTACGAATGATTGCAAAGTAAGCTCCCGAACCTCGTAGGGGAGCCTGCTAATGGGATGCGCGCGGGGATACTTTGGTGTCTGCCGGTCGTTTGCAGTGTTTGCCCTAGAGCGCCTGACGCCGCCGCGGCAAGGGCAGCGTTGCGCCGCGTGGGCCATGCGGATATGCTTTGGCGCGAATGGCAGGCCGATGGCTCAGGCGGCTGGACCCGGCAAGCGGGGCCAACGTTGAAGCGGGCCATGAAGCGGGGCGAAGACACGTGAAAAAGACGCGGAAGGCGAGCGCAAAGGCGAAGCGCGGCGCCGTCCATGGGATGCCGAAAGGAAAGCCCAGGGGCAAGGCGGCGGGGAAGCCAAAAGAAGAGCCCGGCGCAAAAAACGGCGGGCGGATGGACGTGGCACTTGCCGCCATCTGCCTGCGGCAATGGCGCTCGCGGTTCGAAGAGCAGTTCTTGCCGCCGCTTCTCGAGTGCCTGGAACGGCTTTCCGAAGAAGAGATTTGGTGGCGGCCGAACGAGGCGTCCAACAACGCCGGCAATCTGGTGCTGCATCTTTGCGGAAACATGCGGCAGTGGATCATCTCCGGCCTGGGCGGGGCCAAGGACATTCGCGAGCGGGACAAGGAGTTTTCCGAACGCGGACCGATGGCGCGAAGCGCGCTCGGCGAGCGGTTCGGGCAAACGGTGAAGGAATGCTGCGCGGTACTGGAGCGGCTGAAGCCGGAAGATTTGACGCGGAGGTATCGCATCCAGGCGTTCGATGTGACGGGCTATGAGGCTGCGGCGCAGGTGACCCAGCACGTCGCGTATCACCTGGGGCAGATCATTTACCTTACCAAGCTGAAGCGCGCCGAGGATCTGGGGTTCACGCGGTTGCCGTCGGCGTCGTCGAAGGCCAGCGAACGGAAGCTGTAACTTCGCCGGATAGAATTTCTACGCCGTTTCCCAAACGATCCAAACCGGAGCGTCGCCACGCGTGTACCGCATCCGCGTGGCGTCTACTCCGGGGCGCCGAATATAGGAGACTGCTGTATCGGCTAGAACGTCAATTTCAAGCCGAACTGGATATGATGCGGGCAGCACGCGCGGGAGCGGCGCTGACTCGACGCCCTACTGTTTGGGAATAAGATCGGGAAGGCCGGCGGGATGCTCGATCAAATCGTCGTACCGGCGGGCCGTGTCACACACGTTTTCTTCCAGGCTGTCGGTTTTGGAATCGAGCTTGAAGGATTTCTTCCAGCCGGTCCAGGGCTTGTCGCCCCAGGCCTTGGGGTCGAAATAGGTCATTTCCAAATCTAAATGGGTAGCGTCGGTGAGCGTGTACCGCTCGACCATGCGAAACTCGTCGCTCATGTAGTGGCCGACGTTTTCGCTGATCCAGCGATGTCCTTCTTTTCCGTTGTAGCCGATGGTGTCCACCACCAGCGTGTTTCCATCCCACTTGCCGATGGAATCTCCGAAATAGCTCGGGAGCAGGTCCTTGGGATGGTCGCGATTCAGCCAGATGGTTCGCCATTCGCGATGGTACTCGAACAGCTGATAGATGCGATCCGGCAGCATGATGAACAGCACGGGATAGGCGTTGATGTAGTTGAACGCTACCGGCGTGCCCTGGGGCTCGCAGTATTCACCCGGATAGTGACCCTCGGAGACGTTGGCCGGGACGCCATTTTCATCCACGGAGTTTTCGCCCGCTGTGGTCTGCGCCGAGGAGTTGCCTTTTGCCGTGGCGTTCAAGCCGGCATGCGAAATGTTTTTCAGGAGCAAGTTTTGCTTGGCCCAGTCCGTTAAAGGCGGCTCGGGGACGGGATTGTTATCGCCGTAGATGCGGCCGGTGCCAATCCACGAGCCATTCAGGTCTTTCGGATCGAACTTCGAATTGGCCGCGGCTGCGCCAGTTGAAGATGACTTTTGCGCAAACAGCGCCGGCGCGAACGCTACGACTGCGAGCAGAACTACAAGCTGGACCCCGGATCGCTTGTGGGTGGTCATTGGCAACTCTCCATGTGGACTTGCCGAAAGCTTTGAGGCATCATTTGGCACTGGAAAAAGTGCCGAGACTATTCGCATAGCTCGGGCCGAGTGTCAAGTAAATCCGTGCTCGACGCCGGGCGAAGGGCTCGCTGGAATCTCGGGGCTCTTTGGTGTGAGAATATCGGCGTTCGGATAGGTCTTCCAACGCTCGGCAGGGTGTGTGCATGTCAACACCTTGGGGGCGAGAAACCCGGATCGCCCGCGATACGTCAAATCCGCAACCAGCTGGGATGAGTGGGAAATCTAAAGTTGGTACGAGTGGGAGTGTGTGATGGCAAATAGTGGACGCGTGTTTTTGCTGGCTCTGTTGGTGTGGATCGGTTTCGCATCGCCCGCATTCGCGCACCATGGCTATGCGGCCTACGATATGACCCAGACTCTGACGCTGACGGGAACCGTTACGGAAGTGGTCTTGGCCAACCCGCATTCCTCGCTGGCCTTCGATGTGAAAGACGACAAAGGCAATGTCACCCGCTGGGCGATCGAGTTCGGGCAGTTACGGGCCGTGGTGGCACAGGGATGGACCAGGGAAACGCTGAAGCCTGGCGATGAAATCAAGGTCTCCCTGCGTCCCGCAAAGAACGGGGCTCACGTGGGTGTTCTTGCTGGAAAAATTATGTTCGCGGATGGCCGGCCGTTGACGTTGAAATCTTCTCAAGAGCAGTAGTCTTGGCTTGCGGTGAAGTGAAAACGAGTGGAAATCAGGTCCGGGCAGGAAAACAATTCAGGCCCGAGCAACTTCGGATAAAAAGGGGAGTGTGATGAGAGGATTCGAGCGGCGGTTCGGAAAGTGTGTTCTGACGGCTGGGGCTGTGCTGGCTTTGGGGATCCTTGTGACACCCACTTTTGCCCAGGCGCCTCCCCCGGGATCGGTGGGTAAACCAACGGAACGTACCTCGGCCGGGTCCGAGAACTGGCACGTAGTTCCGGAAGGCGGGCCTGCGCCGCGCACGGCAGACGGCCATCCGGACTTGAGTGGGGTATGGTTTCCAAACAGCGCTGGACGAGAGGTGCAGAGGGCTTATCCCATCGACCCAGCGGCACGCAGGCAATTCGATCCCAAGGTGACGCCGGAAGAAAAGCCCGTGGTGATCGCCGGCTCACAAGAAAACTATAAGAGGCCGGCCCGCTATGGCGACTGCGCCCTGCCCAGCACGCCCGGCACTTTGCTCGAGGAAAACGTCCTGACCTGGCCGATCCAACTGGTTCAGACCAAGGACCGCCTAGTGATGATGGTCGAATATCCCATGGACTTCCGCATCATCCACACCGACGGACGCCCGCACCAGAAAGATCCCGATCCCACGTTCAATGGCGACTCCGTGGCTCATTGGGAAGGAGATACGCTGGTCATCGACACGATCGCGCTCGATACCAGGGCGAATTTCGGCGGGTTCTTTCACAGCGAGCAGGAGCACGTGATCGAGCGTTTTAGCCGTCCCTCGAAGAACTACCTTGTCCAGGAAGACATTGTCGAGGACCCGGTGGTTTTGGCGAAGCCGTGGAAGTCGGCGCCTCGGAAGTGGTCCCTGTCGGTTGTCCCCGATGACGACCTGGAAGAATTCTTCTGCACGACCAATGAAGAGCCCCAGGAATGGCAGAAGGAAGGGCGTCCGTCGAACGTGCAACTGGGAACGCCGCCCGCTAGCAAGTAAGCGAAGCTCCTCATGCCCCGGCGGGCCGATTGCCGTCCGCCGGTTCGGTCGCGGTAAATCAGGAATACGGTGCGGATGTGAAACGCGGTTGCCCTTTGCCTCAGCCGTCAGCTTAGACGGATGCCGTGCTCGATTTTCCGGTGTTTCCAGGCCGGCGAAGTACTTTGTGCGTCACCTCGGGCCAGAACTCCTGCAGTAGGTTCACCGGCACCGTGAGCGCGATCTGCTCGGTGCTATTCGCTAGCGTATACCGCGCCACGTTATATTTGCCCGGAAGCCATAGCGTGGTGACGGCCGTCGATGCGTAGTACGCGCCGAGGTTGGCAATGTTCGGCGTGGGATGCCCTTGGTCGTTGAAAGTTAAGAAGCTGTACGCCACGGCATGCAGGGCGCGCCGTTTGGCGCGGCGATCATTGCTTGCGACGTACCGAACGTCCTCGTGCAGAATCGCCGCGAGCGGCGCCTGAACCGTTCCCTGGATGATCGCGCTTCCCGTGCGCGAAGCGAGCCGCCTTCCATATCCCTCAAGGCCGCCTCCCCATTGCGGAGGCGAGCCGGTGGCTTGATCGAGAACCAATGCCGTGAAAACGGGACCGAAATATGCGCCGATGGAGAAATAGTTTTGTTTCCAATAGAGTTTCCAGCGCTCTCTGCCCGTTAGAGGACGATAATTCGCAGCCGCGGTCGTAACGACGCCGGTTACCGGATTAACAGCCAGGCGCCCCTTGTCATTATCGGCTGCGCCCTGCGGAGCGCTCCGCTGGGGAACACTCGATTCCGGGTTGCCGTTTGCAGAACCGTTTTGAGGGACTGCATCTGTTCGTTGCATGGCAGGCGCTTCTGCTGTGGTCGCGGAGGGCGCCTGCCCAAGTGACGCTGCCGTCGCGGTAAGGATCATGATGACCACCGGCAGCGCATATGCAGCCAACCGCCGCCGTGCCAGCGTCACTGAACTCGCCCCGAACTCCACAGTCCTCCTCAGTTGCGGCACACTCTCGCGGCCGCCTGGAATCATTACCACTATTTTATGATGGATGCTGGCAGTCCAAAGAATGGCACGCTCGTTTATCTTCCTCTTCCCAAAACCGATTTTGGGGAACTCATCCGCTTTAGTTGCCGCCAGGCAATGCCGGGCTGCATGCTCCGGATGATTTGACAAGGATGCGCGGCGGAAAGTAGGCTGCTGCGCTGGCGGGGAGCGCGAGTCAAAAATTCCAGACGGAGCAGGGAAGGGAGTGGAGATGATCGTCGAGATGCGCACGACGCGAGTGAAGTCACAAACACAGAAGAGGGCCGAGGAGCGGTTCGCGCAGGGGTTGGCGGAGCGGACGAAGCTATCGCCGCTGGGAGGATATTTTCATACCGACGTGGGACACATCGACAACATGATCGAGCTCTGGCCCTACGAAAATATGGCCCAGCGCGAAGACGTGCAGGAGCGCGCGGCAAAGACGGGCTGGCGGCCGGACGCGACCGAATTGATCGTCGAGCAGGAGACGAAGATCCTGAAGCCCGCGCCGTTTTCGCCGCCCTTCAAGACCGGGAAGTTCGGCAACGTGTACGAAATCCGGCAGTACATCTATCAGGCCGGGACGATTCCCAAGGTGATCGAGGCGTGGCTGCCGCTGATCGAAGCGCGGCTGAAAGTGTCGCCCATGGTGGGCTGCTGGTACACGGACATCGGGCCGCTGCACCAATGGGTGCACATCTGGCCGTATCAGGACGCGGCGGAGCGGCAGCGGATTCGCGCGGAGACGGTGGAGCGGAAGATGTGGCCGCCGGTGACGGCGGAGTGGCTGGTGAAGATGGAGAACAGCCTGGCGCTGCCGGCGTCGTTTTCTCCGCTGCGGTGAGTACGAAAGCAAAGCAGTTCAGCGGGACTGAATCCTGGGGGAGGGGCCGGGCCGGAAGGCGCCCTGTGGGCGCCTCGCAGCTTCCGGTTATCTCTATATTGGCAGCCGTGCGAACTGCTTGCGGCGGGCCACAAAAAACAGTGCGGCTAATCCGAAGCCTAAGAGCAACAGAGTGGAAGGCTCAGGAACTTCGCTCAGAGAGAGAGAGGTAATGCTGTAATCCTCGTAAGTGCTTCCAAAGGTGATGCTATTGCCGCCGCCACTTGGCGAGTAAACGTACTCGGAGTAGGTGGTGCCGTTATTATCGTCGCAATTGCTGCAAATATTTACGGGATACAATTGCTCGACACCGCCTATGGAAACACCCAACAGCAGTCCATAGAAATCAATCGACGGACTCTGTCCTGGAGTGAGCAGCTCGTCGTAGTCAAACTGGCCGCTATCGGTAAAAGGCGAGCTCGTGGACGGGACAACGGTGTTGACGCTTTCCATAATGCCATTTAGGAATTGTGTTCCGGAGACGGAGTTAACCGTATATACGCCGCCACCATCGGACGTGGCGTTCAGGACGAGGTTTCCGCTGATCTTGTCTCCAGAATAATTTCCCGAATAGTTCAAGTCAAACGTATCTGCGCGCGCGCTGGCGCCGCAGAACAGCACCATTAGCGCCGCAAATGCGATGACCGCACATCGCGTTGCGAAGTTCATAAGGCCCCCTTACAGACGATGAACCAGCACGCGTTGCGGGGAGCACACGCGCTGCCCGAGTCCCTCAGGCAGATAAATAGCACGGTAAACGGTGCACGTGGAGTGCCAAACTGGCATCCATTGAAGATGCGAGGGTTAGCTGAACTTCGCATTGCGGTATGCGCAGGCGATTGCACATTATTGGCGGGGCAGACCATTTCGATGGCGGGGCGCCCTCTTTTCGGGTTTGGCTTGGCTTTGGGGCGAAAACGACGGGCACTGGTTTTGTTCGCAATGCTCGATTTGTGGTTGCCGAGAGGCAGTTGAGGGGCTATAAACGCAGCTTAGGGAGCCGTGATGGAGGGAGGAGGAAGGCAGATGGCCCAGCATGGTTCGCGGATTTTCGGGGTGCGGATGGCGGCGGCGCTCGCGGCGGCGGCGCTGATGGCGCTGGCGGTGGGTACCTCCGCGGCGGCGCAGGAGAAGCCCGATTCGAGATCGGAGATCGGCGGCCTTCATTCCAAGTATGTGGACGTGAACGGCGTGAAGGCGCGCTACTACGAAGCGGGCGCGGGCGAGCCGATGGTGATGATCCACGGCGGGTTCACGGCGGGATCGTCGACGGCCAACGTCTTCTCACGCAACATCGCGGGCCTGGCGAAGCGCTTTCACGTGTTTGCCGTGGACCGACTGGCCAGCGGGATGAGCGGAAATCCCCTGAAGGACGACGATTACACCTATCAGGGCGACGTCGATTTTATCTACGGCTTCATTCGGGCCCTGAAGCTGGGGCCGGTGCATCTAGTGGGGCATTCGGCGGGCGGAGCGATCGCAATGTATCTGGCCATCGAGCATCCGGAGGTGGCCAAGACGCTGACGATCATGGCCATGGGGCCGGAGAATCCTCCAGCGGCGGCGGACGGCAAGACCCGGCTGGACCTGAGCAAGTGTCCGGACCAATCGCAGTACGAAGGCTTGCAATGCCGCGTGGCCATGCTGGCCTGGCTGCCGACCACGTTCGACGAGGAGTATTGGAGCGCGGACCGGTTCATGGCCAACCTGCCGAAGTCGCAAGAGGCGCGGGCGCGGCTGAACGCGGGCGCGGGGAAGTCGTTCGATTTTCCGGCGTTCAAGCAGAAAATGCTGGACAAGGTGCGCGCGGAAGGCACGCTGCAGATGCCGGTGTTGCTGGTGGCAGGGAAGAATGACGTGCTCGACTGGGGTCCGGACGACCAGACGGCGCAACTGCGCGGCCAGAGGGCGCTTTTCGACATCATCGCGGCGAAGAACACCAAAGTGCAGATGATCGTCATCACCAATGGCGGCCACTTCATGTACCGCGAGCATCCCGACGAGTTCAACGCTTACCTGACCACGTTCATCGACACCTGGGAGAAATATCCCACGGCGCCTGCGCAGGGAAGTTTCCCGACGCCGCCGACGAGTTCGGACGTTCCGCGGCGGCGCGAGACGCAGCCTGCGATGCAGCCGGGAGTGATCCCGGGACGGCCGCAGATCGGGACGCCCGGAGCATAAAAACGCCCATAGAAACGAAAAGTTTGGTTATCCGCCCGCGTGAACAAGCGCGACGCGCCATCCTGAGGAGGAGTTCATGAATCCGAAAAGAGCAAGGTTAAGCGTAGCGGTTTCGGCCTTCTTGACCGTGGGTGCGTTTCTAGGAGTCCTTGCGCTCGGAAGACAAACGCAGAGCGCGGCGGCGCAGGCCACGGCGGCAGTACCCGGCGCCGGAAAGGCGGCGGAGCTTGCCTCTTCCGTGCAGATGGAGCCGGAAGCGCTGGCGAAGTTATTGCAGGATTCCAAGGGAGCGAAGCCAGTGGTGCTGCACGTGGGCTTCAAGAACTTCTACGACCAGGCGCGCATTACCGGTTCCGATTACGCGGGACCGGGGTCGACGGCGGACGGGCTGGCGTTGCTGCGCAAGAGAGTGGAAGCGCTGCAGCACGGCCAGCTGATCGTTTTGTATTGCGGGTGCTGTCCATGGGACAAGTGCCCGAATGCCAAGCCCGCGTATGAGGCGCTGCACGCGATGGGGTTCACGAACGTGAAGGTGGTACACATCGCCAATAACTTTGGCGCGAATTGGGTGGACGCGGGGTTGCCGACAACTAAGGCGCAGTAGGCGGCCCGAAAAGTCTGCCGCGCTGACCGCGGCGCTGCGCTTAAATCTCTCGTCACGAAATGCGCGGAACCCACCCTTGCAAAAGGCGCAAGGATGGGGCACCCGCGAAGCTGATCTGTCGAGAGCACAGCCAAGAGTGGCTGTGCCACCCGCCTGCAAACCGAAAAGCCTCAGGTCTCCCGACACACATCGTCGGGCGACCTGAGCTACACGCTTGGCGCGCATACTCGCGATGGAGAGGCGTGCGGGGACAGGAAAAGCCCCAGGGCCCCGCCGACTTCTGTTTCGATCTGCGCTTTCGCGCAGGGCGGCGGGCGCTCTGGGCTACAAGAGGAAGCGCGCCGGCTAATCCTCGAAGCTTAGGGTGCGGCCGCCGCGGAAGCGGTTCACGGCCATCTGCGACCATAGCCACTTGATGACCCGGGCGTCGTTATAGCAATAGGCCAGGTTATGGTTGAGCGTGGAGAAGCAGTGGCGCTGGCAGGTGCTCTTCATTGCATCCAGCTGTTTGGTATCGAAATTGAATTTGTCGATGTTGCCCCAGTCGTAGGTGGCGGCGTACATGGGGAAGCAGGGCGCGACGGTGCCGTCGGTGCGGATGATGACGTTATTCTGCCCGGCGCGGCAACTCCATTCGCTGAAGTGCATGTCGCCATCGTCGTCCTGCACGATGCCGGGCATGGATTTGAGCATCTTGGAAGTTTCGCCATTGGTTCCCGTGCCATCGCCATTCCAGCCATATTTTCTGAGGTCCACGCCGGAAGCCATGCGCAGGAAAGCCTTCATCTCCTGGAGGCGGCGCACGGAATTGACCATCTGATAGCCGGCCTTATTGCGGTCGATGATCCAGTCGATCAGGGCATCCACCTCGCGCCAATCCTCGGGACGGATGTAGGTGGGATTGTCGGCCAGATGCCGGAAATGATCGTCCTGCTCGATCATGGGGGTTTCGTTGATGTGGTAATCGGTGGCCACGCGGCGCTCTCGGGCGAACTCGGTGATCTTGCGCACGTCTTCGAGATTGTTGCGGCAGATATTGAGATTGAAGAAAACCATGTAGCCGTAGGCGTACTGCTTGCGCAGGAGATACTCGAGGTTTTCGCGCGCGGGTTCCACGGCCTTGGGCAGGCTGGGCTGCAAATTCCAGGAGTCCAGCGCGAAATTGAAAATGGCGGTTCCCGCATCGGCCAGCCGATCGGCCACTTCGGGGCGCAACAGGCGGCCATTGGTGCCGATATAGATCCAGAAGCCTTTTTTCGCGGCGTAGTAGACGACTTTTTGGGCGAACTGCGGGCGCAACAAAGGCTCGCCGCCCATGAGGGCCAGGACGCGGCAGCCGTGGTCGTGGAGCCAGTCGATGGAGCGGCGGGCCACGTCTTCGGTCATTCCCTTGACTTTATTGTTGAAGGCCCAGCAGTACCAGCAATCGACGTTGCATTTATATTCCAGGAAGAGATAGGCCGTGATGGGATGAAAATCGCCGGGTAGCACGCGGGAGCGAATATAAGGGACCAGCCATCCGCGCATCTTGCGAAAAATTTCCTCCCGATTCCAGTGGCGGCGCTCCGGTGGAGTTTCCGGGCCGGGATCGGCGAGCTTCTCGGGATATTGTGGGAAAACAGGTTCGGGAAGCACGGCTCCCTTGGCGAGAGCGGGAGCGGGTCCCTCGGGATTGGAGTTCATCAGGAGATCGTGAATGGCGACGTCGATTCGGAATTTGGCCGCAGTAGCCACTGATTTCCCCCTTCGTTCAGATTCAGTGCGATTAGCAAACGAGAATGTGTTGGAGTTCTCCGCGCATCGGGGCGCAGCCTATCACGACTTTTCTTGAAACACCCTCTTGAGGAGACGAACCGCTCTCCGCCATACCCTCGCCCCCAGGCTCGCTTAGATGGGAGCATTCGCCAAAAGGGTTATATGAGTGTCGCATAGCGTCTATCCAGACGGAATGGGAGAAAAAAGCGCGAAGCGTGGGAAGCCGGCTCACGACGAGGAGGTAAATGGAACAGGTGGAGGGCGGTCACCCGACTATTGGCGGCATCCTTCGCTATTGTTTCTACTTGCCGGAATGGATATCGGTTTATGGTGATTTTGGTATCCTACTCGTCGTTGCTGTACGAGAGGCAAACGGATCGATGCTGGATACGCGTATCGGGGCCTCTCCGGGTGACGCTTCCCCAGTCGCGCCGCCCGCTCGCCTTGGCTTGGCCACGCCGGGCCTGGTCATTCCCGGCCTCGTCGCTCCGGGCTTGCTAAACCCGGCGACGCGCTTCAGGAAACTCCTGCCTTACATCGGCACGGCTCTCGTTCTGATTACCGCCGTCTCGGGCTACGCCACCTTGAAAGGAATGGCGGCCAGCCGGAGTTGGCTGGCCAGCACCATTGAATTCAAGTCTGAACTGGGCAATCTGGAATTGAACCAGGGGCTGCTGCACCGATACGCAGCCGAAGCGGCCGCGGGCGGGAACGAACTGGCGGAGGACCAGGTGCAATCGACCGGCGACGCCATGCGGCAGTCGCTGCTACGGCTGCGCCAATTAACCCGGGACGATGCGACCCAGCAGGATTTGTTGGGGCGGCTCGAACCGATCGCCGAACAGCACATGCAGGAACTTCGAGCGGCCGCCCGCGGGTTGGCGGTGGGGGGAACTACGGCGCATTTGGCGGCCGTCGAGTCCAAAGGCGAGGCGGACGAGGACGCGACGATCAGCCGCATGATCGGCGACATCAATGCGCGGGAGACGCAACTTCTGGCGGTACGGCAGGCGGCCTGGGACCGCGAATTCGGCCGGAACATCGCGGTTCTGGCTTTCGCCGTGGGCGCGTGCCTTTTACTCCTGATTACCAACATGCACCTGCTGCGCGTGGACGCGCGTTCCAGCAGGTTCGCGGCCGAACACATCCGCGAAAGCGCGGACTCCTATCGCGCGCTGAGCGCGCGCATCATCGGGCTGCAGGATGCGGAGAGACGCCGGATCGGCAGGGAGTTGCACGATAGCGTGGGGCAGTCGCTGGCCGCGTTGCAGATGAACCTGGACCGGCTTGCGGCGGCGCGAAAGGCCGCGGCGCCCGTGGGGGATCTGGTTGCGGAAAGCCTCGACCTGGTAAGGATGACCGCGCGAGACGTGCGGACCATCTCCCACTTGCTCCATCCGCCGCTTCTGGACGTGGTGGGATTCGCCGCGGCGGCGCGCAACTACTTGCAGGAGTTCGAGAGGCGCAGCGGAATCAAGGTGCACGCCAATGTTCCCGAAGATCTGCGGCTGCCCTCGAAGGAGGCCGAACTGGTGCTGTTTCGCGTGTTGCAGGAGAGCCTCACCAACGTGCACCGGCACGCGCAGGCCAGCGCCGTGGACGTGTGGCTGGCGCGGCGCGGCAACGAAGTGGCATTGGCGATTCAGGACAACGGGCGAGGGCTGCCCGCCGGAGTGATGGAGAATTTCTCGGCCGGAATGGCTTCGGGAGTAGGGCTGGCGGGAATGCGCGAACGGCTGGCCGAGTTTGGCGGGACGTTGGCGGTGGAGACGTCGCACAGCGGGACGATGGTGCGCGCGAGCATCCCGGGGTGAGGCTTCCACTTTTACCGGAGACGGCCCGTTTTCGCCGGCGAATCGGCGAGGCCGGTCCGGCGGTCCGCAGGGATGATGGCGGCGTCAGCGGAGTTCGGGCGAATCGCTCTGCAGGAAGGCCCGCAACGAGGGATTCACGGTAACGCCGGGGCCGTCCGCGTATTGAATCCAACCCATTTTGCGAAACTTGTTCATGAAGTAGTTGACGCGGGGCCGCGTGGTGCCCACGATGGCGGCCAAAGTGTCTTGATCGATTGTGTCGAGAATGGAGGGCGCCTTGCCTTCCGTTCCGTGGTTGGCGAGCGAGAGAAGAGCGCGGGCCAGACGCTGTTCGCTGGAGTTGAAAATATGGTCGAGCAGGTCCTGCTCGATACGGCGGTTGCGCTCCAGCAGATGCTTTACAAAGTGGGAAGCGACGGCGGGCTCGCGTTCGATCAAGCGTTTCATGGCCCGCGATTTGATGAAAATCACCGAGGAGGGAGCGAGAGCTTCGGCGGCAATCTCATGGCGGTCCCGGCCGGTCAGGCAAGCCTCGCCAAAGAAGTCGCCTCTCCAAAGAAAGCCCAGAACGGCCAGGCGCCCTCGCTTGGAGACGGTGGTGAGCTTGACGAGGCCCTCCTCGATGTAATGAACGCCGCTGCAGGGATCGCCTTGAGCGCAAACGGATTGGCCTGGGTTGTAGTGCGTGCGGCTCCCGGCGCGGCGCAGGATTTGAAAAGCGTCTTCGGATGATTCATGGTGAAGGCGCCCTAGGTGGGTTGTGGCCATCGCGCCTCACCTCCTTTCGGCGGCTATTCGCACGGCTGGTGCGCGCGCCGCCCTCACTTCAATGATTGCGTTGGCCAGCAAACCGAACTTCACAACAACCCTAGTCCGCATAAGAACGAATGTGTACGTTCGGCAAGCTTGCAAGGGTAGGCGTAAGTGATTGTCGACGCGGGGATTGCCCGGCCGCGGAGATATGGCCGCGCCAACGGGCCGCAGAAGTTCCAGTTAGGAGCGGGGACAGCGGGGGATGACGATACTGAATCTACAGAATTTTCGGCGCGGATTTAAGGGCAACCTTTGCGCCGCGCGGTGAGACGCTGCGGTCTATGGAAGCGCAGGCGGGCATCGCCTGCGCTTAATCCTGCAGGACGCTTTGCAGCGAGCCATAAATCTTCAGCCCGCCGTTGTAGCGGATGAAGCCCAGCTTGCGGAATTTATTCATGAAGAAGTTCACGCGAGAGCGCGTGGTGCCCACCATATCGGCGAGGGTATCCTGGCTGATGCGCTCCAGGATGTAAGGACTGTTGGTGCGCTTGCCGTGTTCGTTGAGCAAGAGGAGAGTGCGGGCCAGCCGCTTCTCGCTGGAGTTGAAAACGCGGTCGATCAGGGCCTCCTCAATGCGGCGATTGCGCTGGAGCAGGTAGCCAATGATCTGCGCCGCGGCGGAGCGGTCCTGCTCGATCAGGCGCAGCATGGTTCTGCGCTTGATCACGACAATCGAGCAGGGAACCAGGGCGACGGCGGAGGATTGGCGCGCCGCTTCGCCCGTCAAGCATTCCTCTCCCGCAAAATCGCCGGGTCCCAGAATCGCCAGCACGGCTCCGCGCCCGCGTTTGGAAACCGTGGTGAGTTTCACCAGGCCTTCCTGGATGGTTGCGGCTTTTCGGGCGGTTGCCGAGGCCGATGGGCTGCTGTAGAGTGCCATGCCATGACCGAGCGATATCCCAACGTGCCCGGACGGCTGCTGCAAGGAATCGATCGCTACGCGTCTCCCCGGGCGCAGATGTACAAACAAGGGGCTGAATGGCAGTCGTTGACGGCGAAAGAGATGCTGCGGCGCATTGCGGGGCTTTCCGATCGCCTGGCAAAGCTGGGAGTGGCGCGCGGCGACCGCGTGGCGCTCTTTGCGCCGAACTGCCCGGAGTGGCACGTGGCGGACTTTGCCATTCAAGGGCTGGGCGCGATCGTCGTGCCCATCTATTTCCGCGAATCGCGAGACCGCATGGCCTACATCCTGGGGCATTCGGAAGCCAAGGTCATCTTCGTAGCGGGCGAGGACCAGGCCAAACGCTGGAGAGAGATCGCCGGCGGGAAGTCCAGCGTGGAGAAAGTGATTTTTGCGGGAAGCGAGTCGAGGGGATCTCTCGCGAGTAACTCGGAGGGAGGGCCTTGTAAGGAGGAGTTCGTCTACGAAGGTCTGATCGACGGTGCGGGAGCGGTGGAAATCGAGGCTTACCGGCGGCGGGTCGACGGCATCGGTTCGGATTGCCTGGCGTCGATCATCTACACCTCGGGCACCACCGGCGAGCCGAAGGGCGTGATGCTTTCTCACGCCAACTTTACCTCCAATAGCCAGGCGTCTTTCGAGCGCTTTGGGTTGCAGGCGGGGATCGTGGCCCTTTCGTTTTTGCCGCTGGCGCATGTGTACGAGCGGCTGGCGGACTACGGCTATCTGTTCAATGGCGTATCGGTGGCCTACGTGCCGCGGATGGAGGACGTCCCGCAGGCGCTTCTGGAAGTGCGGCCGCAGGTGTGCGCCGCCGTGCCGCGCTTCTTTGAAAAGCTCTACGCCAATATTCTGGAGCGCGGCCACCAGACCAAGGGAGTTCAGCGCGGCATTTTCGATTGGGCCATGCGCGTGGCGAGCGAGGCCGTGCCCTGGAAGGCGTACGGGCGGCCGGTTTCGCTGGGAGTGCGCTGGCAATGGGCAGTGGCCAACCGGCTGGTGTACAAGAAATTTCGCGAGGGCGTGGGCGGGCGGCTGATCGAATTCATCTCCGGAGGCGCGCCGCTCGCGCCCGAATTGGCGGAATTCTTCACCGCCGTGGATATGCCGCTGTATCAGGGCTATGGGCTGACCGAGAGTTCGCCGGTGATTGCCACCAATCTGCCGGGCGAGAACCACATCGGGACGGTGGGGCGGCCGATTCCCGGCGTGGAGACGCGCTTTGCGGAAGACGGCGAACTGCTGGTGCGCGGGCCGTGCGTGATGCAGGGTTATTACCGGAAGCCCGAGGAGACGCGGGCCGCGATTTCATCGGACGGCTGGCTGGCCACCGGCGATATCGGACGGCTCGACGCGGACGGTTATTTGACCATCACCGATCGCAAGAAGGAGCTGCTCAAGACCGCCGGGGGAAAGCTTATCGCTCCCGCGCCCATTGAGAATGCGCTGAAGTCGAGCCCCTACATCTTGAACGCCGTTGTCGTGGGCGACCGCCGGCCGTACCTCGTCGCGTTGATCGTGCCGAATTTTGCCACCGTGCAGGCGCGGGCACAGCAATCGGGCGTGACGATCTCTTCGGCGAAGCAGATGGTCTCCAGCGCCTGGGTGCGCCAGCTGATCGAAGAGGAGATCAAGCGGCTGACTCTGAACCTGGCGCAGTTCGAGACCATCAAGCGCTTTGCGCTGCTAGAGCGCGAATTCACGTTCGATGGCGGCGAACTGACCTTTACGTTGAAGCTCAAACGCCGCGTGATCGACGAGCGCTACCGCGAGGAGATCGAGCGGCTGTACGCGCAGCCGTCGCCGGCGCGCCAATGAGTGGACTTCGCATAGCGGACTTCGCGCAGCCCTTCGCGTAGTGAGGATTGCGGCAGTACAATAGCTCGCGGGAGAACGGGATTATGAACGATGCACTGGTGATTGCCGGCCGCGCGTTTGGTTCGCGGCTGATCGTGGGCACGGGAAAATACCGCAGCTTCGCCGAGATGCGCCGGGCGCATGAGGCTTCCGGCGCGGAGATGGTGACGGTGGCGGTGCGGCGGGTGAACTTGACCGACCGCAGCAAGGAGTCGCTGCTGGACTACGTGGACCGCGACAAGTATTTTCTGCTGCCCAATACGGCGGGCTGCTACAACGCCGAGGAGGCCATCCGCGCGGCGCGGCTGGGCCGCGAAGTGGGGCTCTCGAATTGGGTGAAGCTGGAAGTGATCGGCGACCAGCAAACGCTCTTCCCGGATACGGCGGAGCTGCTGAAAGCCACCGAGGTGCTGGTGCGCGAGGGCTTTGTGGTGCTGCCGTATACCAACGACGACCTGGTGGTGGCGCGGCGGCTGGTCGACGCGGGCGCGGCGGCCGTGATGCCGCTGGGAGCGCCGATCGGGTCCGGCATGGGCATTCAGAATCACGCCAATCTGCGCATTCTGCGCGAACGCATCACCGAAGTGCCGCTCATCGTGGATGCGGGCGTGGGCACCGCTTCCGACGCCGCAGTGGCCATGGAACTGGGCGCCGATGGCGTGCTGATGAATACCGCGATTGCCGAAGCGCAGGACGCGGTGCTGATGGCCGAAGCCATGCGGCACGCCGTGGAGGCGGGCCGGCGGGCTTTTCTTGCCGGGCGCATGCCCAAGAAGCTCTACGCCAGCGCATCCAGTCCGCTGGCCGGCGTGGTGCGGTAAGCGCGCTGCGAGCGTGGCCGACGCCAAGCAGCGCATCGCTTTCATCGATTGGATCCGCGGCCTTGCCTGCATCGGCATGTTCGAGTGGCACGGCTACGACTCCTGGCTGAGCGAGAGCGCGCGGCACGGGAAGTTCTTTCGGCTAATCCAGTTGGGCGGAACGCTTCCGGCGCCGATCTTCCTCTTTTCCTCCGGAATTTCGCTGGCGCTGGTGGTGGGGCGCGCGCTGCAAAAGGGCGCGACGGCGGCCCAGGCCGGCCGCCGCGCAATTCGGCGCGGCGCGGAGATCTTCGGATTTGGGCTGCTGTTTCGAGTGCAGGAGTTCTTGCTGGGCCAGCCGCGCGCTCCCTGGACCGACCTGCTGCGCGTGGACATCCTCAACATCATCGGCATCGCCATCATGCTCATGGGGCTGATGTGCTGGGCCGCGGGGCTGCGCGCGAGCGATGCCGGCAAAGTGCCCGAGCGCGGGGATGCGATGCCGCGCGCCCTGCCGCGAAAGTGCTACGTGATCTGGTCGGCGGCGATAGCGGCGGTGATTGTGCTGGCCACGCCGCCGCTTTGGACCACGCACCAGCCGCGCTGGCTGCCGTGGCCTCTGGAATCATACATAAACGGCGTGCACAACTTGGGCGTCCCCCAGTTCTGGCTTTTCCCTATATTTCCGTGGGTGGCGTTCGCATTTGCCGGTCTGGCGGTGGGATTTCTGCTCTTCTCGCCCCGGGCGCGCGCTCATGAAGGCGGAGCGTTTGCGTTGGCGGGCGCCGCGGGCGCGCTGCTCTTTGCGCTGGGCGAATGGTTCGATGCGGGGCGCACGCAGCTTTATGCCGTTTACGATTTCTGGCACACCAGTCCGAACTTCTTCCTGATGCGCACGGGCGTGCTCTTGGGAATCGTATTTGGAGCTTATGCCTGGTGCCGGTGGGGAGCGGCGCTCAAGGTTTTCAAGGGCTTCGGGGGTTTTAGTCCCGTGATCGAGATGGGGCGCACGTCTTTATTCGTATATTGGGCGCACATTGAATTTGTTTACGGGCGCTTTTCGATTCTGGGGAAGGAGGAGCAGAGCGTTCTCTCCGCGACGGCCGGGATTTTAATCATTTCTGCGGCGATGGTCCTGCTCGCGACGGTTCGCAATCGCATGAAGGGCCGCGGGCTACGCTCGCTGGCGTTCTGGCGGCGCGCCGAGGGCGTGCCGGCATGATTCTCAAGTTCATCCTCCGCTTTTTCAGCGAAAGACGGCGCCGCAAAATCGACGCTCGCGACTTGAAGCGAATCAATGCCGCTGCAGAGCGGCTGAACTCGGAAGCCGCGGCGGTTCTCGAATATCAGGTCAGGGAACAGCCGAACGAAGCAGACTAAGGTTTCTTGACGGCGTCGCCGGAATTTTGCGGGGTATCGGGGATTTTGAAGATCATCTCGCCGGGGCGGGCCAGGCCCATCTCCTCGCGGGCGATGCGTTCCACAGCCTTGGGATCGCTGCGCAGCGCCTGCACCTCACTGCTCAAACCTGTATTTTCCTTGTTCAGCCGGTCGATCTCGCCGTGCAAATCCTGGATCTGCTTTTGCGTGCGGCGCATGGCCAGCAAGCCATGGCTTCCGAAAACGTCGTGAATGGCGAGCAGCAAAATGGCCAGGCCGAGAATGGTGCGGGCGTGGCGGCTCCAGAACGAAATAGGCGCGGGCAACTTCATTATTTAGATCCTCCGGCTGCGGCGGCAAAGACCCAGGCGCGAGCCTCTTCGGCGAGCCGCGCGGATTCCGCCTGCGAGGGTGTCTCGGTGTAAACGCGCATCAGGGGCTCGGTGCCGGAGAGGCGCAGCAAAATCCAGGAACCGTCGTCGAAAATGAGCTTGAGCCCGTCGGTGCGATCTTCTTGCGCCACCTGGCGGCCGAGAAATTCCGAGAAATCGCTCTTGAGCCGCTCAACGGCGCGACTCTTGACGTCCTCCGGCAGATGCAGATTCGTGCGCAGCGGCCAGTATTCGCGGCCCACGCGGCGAAAGAGAGCGCGCAACTGTTCTTCGAGGGGTGCCTGCCGCGCGGCCACCATTTCCGCCACCAGCAAGCAGGCGAGAATGCCGTCTTTCTCCGGAACGTGGCCGCGAATGGAGAGGCCGGCGCTCTCTTCGCCTCCGAGCGCGATGGCGTCTTTCAGAATCAACTGGCCGATGTACTTGAAGCCGACCGGCGTCTGATGAACTTTGCGGCCGTGTTTGGCGGCGACGGCATCGAGCAGATGTGACGTGGCCACGCTGCGCGCGGCGTCGAGCTTCCAGCCGCGGCTTTCGATGAGGTAGTCGTAGAGCAGGCCGAGAATGTGATTGGGCGAAATCCAGGTGCCGTCCGCGTCGACGATGCCGAAGCGGTCGGCGTCGCCATCGGTGGCCAGGCCGATCTTCAACTTATGCGGGGCCTTCTGCGCGGCCTTATGTGCAATGACCGTTTCCGAGAGCAGCTTGAGATTGCTCTCGGAGACGTCCGGGCCGGAGCCCTCGAAGAGAACATCGCGCTGGGCGCGAATGGTCTCGCAGCCGGAGACGCCGTGTTCGGCGAGCGCGCGATCGAGATAGCCGGCGCCGCAGCCGTGCAGCGCGTCGAAGACGATACGGGGCGCGGTTTTCGTTTTTAATTCGGAGAAGCACACCAGTTCGGCGAGTTGGGCAAGATACGGCGGAGCGATATCCACTTGCTCGAATGCGCCCGCATCCTGCGGCGAAGGGAACGCCGAGGCTTTTCTCTCGGCCGTGCGCGCATACAGGCGCGCGGCGCGGGCCTCGATATCGCGGGTGACTTCGGGCAGGGCCGGGCCGCCGTCGGCGGCGGAAAACTTCAGGCCGTGATACTCCGCCGGATTATGGCTGGCGGTGAAATTGATGGCGCCGTCGGCCTTGCGGCGGCGAATCTCGCAGGCCACGGCCGGCGTGGGCGTCGCTCCGGCGCAAAGCAAAGGCTCAACGCCGCGGGACGAGAGTTCCACGGCGGCAGTGCGCGCGAACTCCTCGGAAAAGAAGCGCGTGTCGTGGGCCACCAGCAACGTGGGATTCCGCTTGCGGCTCAGAACGTGTTCGGCGATGGCGGCGACGGCGATGCGCACGTTCGGAAAGGTGAAGTCGTCGGCGATGATTCCGCGCCAGCCGGAGGTGCCGAACTTGATGGGAGAACCCGCCATTGGCTTCGTTCGCGCCGTATTGTATCTTGGCCGCGCGATGCACTCCAGAAAAGCGCGACGATGGACAGCAAAAAGTTAAGAGGCGGCGGACCCCTGATTGCGAAGAAAATGAAGATGCCCAAGAAAACAAAAGAGGAGTATGCGGTGGTGCTGGTGGCGTGCGGTTCGCGCGCGGAGGCGCGGCGAATCGCGCGGGCGGTGGTGACGCGGCGGCTGGCCGCCTGCGCCAATCTCTTGGAGGCCCGCGTCGAGTCTATTTACCGATGGAAAGGGAAGGTGGAGGAGGCGCGGGAGTTTCTGCTGCTGCTGAAAACCTCGAGGTCGCGGCTGGGCGCGCTCGAGGCCGAGGTCAAGCGGCTGCACAGTTATGACGTGCCGGAGTTCATCGCGCTGCCGGTCGTCGAGGGGTCGCCGGCGTATCTGCGGTGGCTGGGGGAGTGTCTGGGGAGCACGCCGTAACGCGCTGCTGAAGGAAGCGGCGCTCCATGGGATTGCGCGCGCAAGCGAGGGCCGCGCCGAAATGCTCGGCCGCGATTTCGGGCCGGCCGCTGCGAAACTCAAACTCGCCGAGCGCGGCATGATAGAAGGGATAGGCGGCCAGGCGATCCGCGTTGGCGATAGCGCGGATCTCCTCGATCCCGCGCTGGGGACCTTCACGCTGCGCGATGGCGATGGCCCGGTTGAGCGCCACCACCGGGGACGGGCGAAGTGCTAGGAGCCTGTCGTAGAGTTCGACGATCATTTCCCAATTGGTCTCCTCGGCGCTGGGCGCGGCGGCGTGCACCCAGGCGATGGAAGCCTCGAGGTGATATTCGGTGAGCTCGGGGCCCGAAGCGGAGAGCTCGAGCAGCTTTTCTCCCTCTTCCACGAGCCGCGCATCCCAGCGCGAACGATCCTGATCCAGCAGCGCGCGCAAGTCGCCCGAGGAGTCCAGGCGTCCGGGCAGGCGCGCCGCGTGGAGGGACATTAGCGCGGAGAGCGCATAACTCGCGGGCGTGGAACCCAGCGGATGCGCCCGGAGCAGGGCCATCAGGCGCATGGCTTCCTGGCAGAGCTCCACGCGCACGGCCGATTCGGACGATGCGCCGTGGTAGCCTTCGTTGAAAAGCAGGTAGAGCGCGCGGTGAACGGCGGGCAGGCGCGCGGCGAAGTCCTGGGCGTCGGCGATGTCGAAGAATCTCTTGGAGCTGGCGAAAATTTTCTTGGCGCGGGTAATGCGCTTTTCGATGGCGTCGTGGGTGCTGACGAATGCGGCGGCCACTTCGTCCACGCTGAAGCCGCACAGGATGTGCAGAATCAGCGCGACCTGGGCCTCCTCGGGCAGGCGTGGAGGGCAGCAGGAGAACATCATGCGCAGCTGATCGTCCTGGATCTCCTTGGAGGAGAAAAACTCCTCGACGGCGGGGGCCAGCGTCCATTCGCTTTCCAGCAGGCGGCCCAGTTCGGGCGCGAAAGTGCGGGCCGTGCGCTCGCGCCGCAGGACGTCGAGCGCACGGTTTTTCGCCGTCATCATCAACCAGGCCGAGGGATTCTCGGGCACGCCGCGGAACTTCCAGACCTCGAGTGCGCGGCAGAAAGCGTCTTGCACCACGTCTTCCGCCAACGCCAGGTTGTGGACTCCGAAGATGCGCGTGAGCGTGGCCACCATGCGCCCCGCTTCATGCCGGAAGAGATGATCGCTCGGCTCCATCACATATTCATGATTCTGACGGGCCGCACTTCCACCGCGCCTTCGGTCTCAAAGATGGGACAGCCCTTGGAGAGTTCCACGGCTTGATCCAAGTCGCGAGCTTGGATCAACGTGAAGCCGCCGATGACGTCCTTTGCCTCGGCAAACGGCCCGTCGGTAACCGTCTTCTTTGTTCCCCTTACCACCTTGCCCCCGCCCTCGAGCGGATGGCCGATATCCTTGATGTGCCCCTTTTCTCCGAGTTCCTTGAACCAGGCCATCCACCTCTGCATCTGCTGCTGCATCCTCTCGGGAGATCTTTCGGCCTCGCCGCCGCGATAAAGATAGACAAACTCACTCATGGTAATTCCTCCTTGTTTTGTTACTGCTAACCTTAATACGTTCGAGCAGGCCTGCGCCGGACATTTGTTCGACCAGTTCAAACGGCCAGATTCACGTGCTCGCGTAAGGCGTGCCCCGGCCTGTTTCGCAATACGCACGCAGGCTTACCAGGAAGTGATTCCATCCGGCATCGCACTTGTCATAACAGAAGAGTTGTGGGGTGAGCCCTATGTGAGTGAAGACGAGGGTCGATGAGCCGTCAGGGTTTGCTTGAATATTAAAGGACACCCTGGTTCCTACCCACTCGTCGGTTTGGGTCGTGCCCTCCAGGGGGAAATACTGCGCTATCCACTCCCATGTCGCTTTCTTGCCGGGAGCAGGGTCTAACAGCCGAAGAGTTTGGAAATTTTTACCGCTGAAACGAACCGTTATACCGCCGTTGTCCGCGACGGTGTTATCGCTCCACCAGCCCTTCACTCCTGAAACAGTGGTGACAGCTTCATACACTTTATGAGGCGGCGCCTGAATAGGTAGCGTTCTTGTGTAGCCCTCCATGAGGTTGAGTGCTTCTTTTACCTTTCCCACGTTCGGGCCTTCTCCGGCTCCCTCATAAAATGAGAGGTCCTCGTTGATTCCGACCAGCCGCAAGACCTGTCCCCCTGGCGCCTGAAAATAAAGATGGGGGTCCGGTATATCAAGTTTCCTGACACCGAAATCGAGAATTTTCCGCGTCATTTCTTCCACGTTGTCGGACTTAATTTCCAGCCAGACAGATCTTGCAGTCCGTAAGAACCCGCTCTCATCGGGGACATCCCCATAGAGAAACCCGATATAGAAGTTTTCTCCCAGACGAAGGAAGTCCCTTTCGTTCTCCTCTTTCGTGATTTTGCCACCAAGGACATCACAATAAAATTTACGAATGCTGTCCCGATCTTGTCGCGGAACTATGACCGACGAATGATTTCCGAAAATTACCTTTGCCATGATCTCTCCTTCTTTTCTCGGCCGTTCGACACGTTCGCCGAATCCCGCTTTTCCGGCTGCTAGTTTCAAGACGTTTGAGAGGCAACGTACCGGACATTTTTTAGCTGAACCGGGAGGGGAGTTGGGTGGCGAGGGGCGCTCTTTCTGCGCCCGGATAGAATGCCAACCAGTCGTCCGAAAGGGGCTGGTTACCCTTTACGGGCGGCTAGACGTTCTTGAGGGCGGAGTCGAGGTCGGCGATTAAGTCTTCGCAGTCCTCGATTCCTACGGAGAGGCGCACCAATCCGTCGGTGATGCCGATCTGCTGGCGGACGTTCGCCGGGATGGAGGCATGGGTCATGGTGGCGGGATGGCAGATGAGCGTCTCCACGCCGCCGAGGCTCTCCGCGAGCGAACACAGCTTGACGTGATTGAGCAGGCCCCGGGCCGCGTCGAGCGTTCCCAGGTCGAAAGAGAGCATGGCCCCGAAGCCGCGCTGCTGGCGGCGAGCGAGATCGTGCTGCGGATGCGAAGGCAAACCGGGGTAGTGCACGCGCTTCACCTTGGGATGCTTCTCGAGATAGCGCGCGACTTGCATGCCGTTGGCGTCGTGCTGGGCCATGCGCACGGCCAGCGTCTTGATGCCGCGCGAGACGAGGAAGCAATCCATGGGCGCGAGGCCCGCGCCGGTAGAGCGCTGCAGGAAATAAATCTTCTCCGCGTCGGCCGGGCGTGTGAGGACCACGGCACCGCCGAGGGCGTCGCTATGGCCATTGAGATACTTGGTCATGGAGTGCACCACGATGTGCGCGCCGAGCTCGATGGGGCGCTGCAAATAAGGGCTGAGGAAGGTGTTGTCCACGGTGACGGTGATGCCGCGCTCGTTGGCGATGGCGGCAACGGCGGCGATATCGGTGAGGATCATGGTGGGATTGGTGGGCGTCTCGACGTAGATCATTCGCGTGTTAGGGCGCAGAGCGGCGCGAACAGCCTCGGGATTGGACGTGTCCACAAAACTGAACTCGATGCCGAACTGGCAAAGAAATTGCGTCGTCAGCCGATAGACGCCGCCGTAAACGGCGTGGGAAAGAATGGCGTGGTCGCCGGGACGCAGCAGCCGAAACATGGCGTCGATGGCCGCCATGCCGGAAGTAAAGGCGTAAGCCGCGTGGCCTCCCTCGAGGCGGGCCACGCAGCGTTCCAGAGCGCGCCGGTTGGGATGCTCGGTGCGGGCGTATTCGTAGCCTTTATTTTTTCCGAACGCCTCCTGCACGTACGTGGAGGTCTGAAAAATCGGGGCGACGATGGCGCCCGTGGCGGGCTCCGGCTCCTGGCCGATATGGATCGCGTCGGTGGCGAATCCCATGAATGTTCCTCCTCGAATCGCTCAAGATGGCGTGCGCCAAAGCGGCGCCGTAGCTATGAAAAAAAATCGCCTCCCGATTATACAGGCGATACTTTTGCCTTTGCTCGTGCACGGTGTTCAAACCTGGATTGCGGAGCTGCCAAACATCATGCTAGGGTCTTGTCCCTTTTATGCTAGCGCCCTTTGACATTTTCAGGGTTGAACCCAATGGGGAAGTACTCTGGGTTAAGGTTGCGGAGGATTGGAAATCGGCTCGATTAGCCGTGCAGGAGCTGATGGCATCTTCCCCAAACGAGTATCTCATTTTCAGTCACCGCACCAACAACCGCCTGTTGGTTAAGCCCCGGCCGGCCACTCAGCGCACCAGGCGCTCGGTGACGGCGTGTACACGATACGTCTGATCGCGACAGGCGCCCGGCAGAGGCTCCGGTGACAAAGGAGACACAATTCACCGTTGACAGTTCCATCAAGATCGCCGCGCGAAGCGTCTGGAGCGGCAGCGCCGGCCTCCTGTACGCACCGGTGACTGAGGTTATCCCCTCGGGTGATTTCCAGCTCGGCGTTCTGGCCGCGGGAAATTACGGCCCCCGGTTCCTCCAGCATTCAGGCGCCCGTGATCCTCGGAATGCGCATCGGCGCGGCCCCGGCGATGGAAATCGATGCTTCGGTCGGCTTGATCGCCACATCGACCGTCCTTCCCCTCATGGCAAGCGTATCCTCCCGCTGGAATCTCCTGGAGCCGCGGGACGGAACCGGGACCTCCGTCGCCGTGCAGGTGAAACTCGCGGGCCAAATCTCCGCCAACCAGGACAGCGTGGGCCCGCTCATGACCGACACGTTCACCAACTTCACGGCCATCAGCGTCGAGCTGCCCCTCGAGTACACCCTGGGGGCCGTGAGCGGGCTGCTCTCTTTGGGGGTCGCGTGTTCCTGTGGTACCCGTATCTGTTTCAGTCGGACGGCGTCACGCAATTCGGTCCCGTTACCTGGCTCTACATCCGCACGGGGATCCTCCTTGGATCCGGGATCCGTGAACGCGGGGATATCCGCCAGCACGCGCACCCAACAACTTCCTGGAGGCGTCGCCCTCCTGGGCTCGCCGATCCCCTTCGAAGCAGGCGCGGAGATCCACTGGCTCATCCCCCGGGACGAGCATGGTGCTTTCCGGGATTTTCGCCGGAGAATACCAGGACTCGAACAACTACTACTTCATGGGCGGCGCGGGGCTGGGATTCCTCTACTGAGCCTCAAGCCTTCAGGACGAGCAGCACGAGAAAACCCAGGATGAGGGCGCCAAGCACGACAATGACGGCGCGGTAAAAGGCCGGAGGCACGCGACTCTTCGTCCTGCGGGCGGCGGGGGCGGCGGGAGCCGGTTCACCCAGTTTCGCGCGGTATCCGCACACAGGACACCGCAGGGCAACGCCTCGACCGGGCTCGGCATCGAGCGCAAGTCGCGCCGCACCTCGACCTATGACGTGCTCACCGGCGCGGCGCCGATGCGCGACGCGGTGGTCGCGACCGCGGTGCCGCAGCTTTTCATCGCGCCTTCGACCATGGACCTCTCCGGCCTCGAGCTCGAGATCGGCCAGCAGCGCGACCGCGCCTTCCGTCTGCGCACCGCGCTCGACACATCAACAGCGGCGAGCGCAGTTACGATTTCACCTATGTGCTGGTCGACTGTCCGCCGTCGCTCAATCTGCTCACGGTCAACGCCATGGCGGCGGCGACTCCATCCTGGTGCCGCTGCAATGCGAGTTCTTCGCGCTCGAAGGTCTGTCGCAGCTTTTGAAAACGGTCGAGCAGGTGAAGACCACGCTCAATCCGGAACTGTCGATCCACGGCATCGTGCTGACGATGTACGACTCGCGCAACAATCTCGCCAACCAGGTGGTCGCCGACGTGCGCCAGTTCATGGGCCGCAAAGTTTACGACACGGTCATTCCGCGCAACGTGCGCATCTCGGAGGCGCCGTCCTACGGCAAGCCGGTGCTGGTCTACGATTTGAAATGCGTCGGCAGCGAAGCCTATTTGCGTCTCGCCACCGAGATCATCCAGCGCGAGAAAGAATTGTGCGTCGGCTGAGGTCGGGCAGCGCTGTCCGAGTGATTTGCGGTGACG
>CAWGPK010000013.1:0-97548 GCA_963824405.1 uncultured Acidobacteriota bacterium
CTTCAGCCCCTGTGCTGTGATCTAGCTCGCGTATCTAGCTTTCTCTCCTACCCTAATCACAGGTGGTCTCAAGGGGTCGACGCAACACTGGCATGCAGTCTATCGGCCGGAGTTTGAAATCCCAACGTTTTTCGTGGCCGTTGATTCAGACGCGGAGCGATTCCTCCGTGACGCGCCAAACAGAAACTGAATGACCACATGCTCCTTGCCCAGGGCGCGGCCAATCTCATGCAACGGAGGAGCAGAAAGTCGATTTATGGAGTCGCTGGAAGGCAGGCCAGTCAGAAAGCCCTGCTCGCTTCCGTTCGATCATAAGCACCACCTTTGAAGGGGACTTCTAGCTTAGGTGGTGTTGCATTACGATATGTGCGACGGATACCGAGAGAGATGAGAGCCGGGGCCGAATTTCGTTTGTCAGGGAGATGATTCGGCCCCGCGTTGGTGTTTCTGTATGCGGCCACAGATTCTAGCTATCGGGCACTCATGGCCGAGTAAAATTGGTGTAAAAAACCGGGCGGCTTTATGAACTCGGAGAGCGAAAAAGAGGCCGAAGCAAGTAGTCGAGAAATTCGGCCCCAAGGTGCAGCATATTTTCCACTGAGCCGAGCGACTGGCAGACGTGGTGCAAAATTGAAGTAACAACTGCAGCAACGACAACCTGAGGGCACCTCGCAGCCATCCGTGAATCTCTTGTGCGGGCAGTGCGGGCACGGGACTAACAAATCCCCGCATTCAGCGCCGCAAAGCTGGTGTTTCTGGCTGCCAGCAAAGACACGGCGGCGGTGGTGGCCGCGCTGACCCGGCACGTTGGTAAACTCCCCGCTACTTTGCGACGCTCGCTGACCTGGGATCGCGGGCTAGAGATGGCCGAGCACAAAACCTTCACCGTAGCCACCGACGTGAAGGTCTACTTCTGTGATCCACAAAGTCCCTGGCAGCCCGGCAGCAACGAAACACCAACGGCCTGCTGCGACAGTACTTCCCTAAAAGAACGGATCTTTCCGGGCATACGCAAGCGCAGCTCAACCGGGTAGCGCTGCGCTTAAATCAGCGTCCACGAAAACTTTGGGGTTCGAGACTCCGGCCAGTAGACTACAGGCCAGTGTTGCATCGCCCCCTTGAGACCACCCGACTTTCCGGGAGTCATCGAGGGCTCTTTCGAGAGTCTTGCAATTTATCGAGGACCCCGAGAACTATCTATATCCAAGCACGCCAGCATAAAGAAGCCCTTTCATTGGCCGATTCACGCTCTTAAATTGTGATTTCTCTTGAGGTGATCTCGTATTTAAACCCGTTGGGATCGAGGCTATCGAGTCGGCCTTCCGACGTTTCCGCCTGCGGGTACATGAAATATCCAATGGGCTTTCCGCTCGACCCGGGCAGAACCACATCATGTGCGAAGTTATAGGCCATCCAATTCATCTCCCAGGAACCGAATAGCCGTGTGCGCGCCTTTTTCACCAAGTCGTCGTCCAGGGGACGATTTCCGGGCGGCTCCTCCAGCACGACCTTCCGTACATCGGCAGGATCGACGGGAACCCAGCCGTAGTTTGTCAAATACACCTCGGCCCGGCAATGTTGCGCACCCGAGATCGTCGGCGAGGCGGTACCAAGGCTCTTGTAGCCCAACTCCGATGTCGCCACGCGGATGCCGTATACGTCGCGTGCGGGCAGCCCCGCCGCGCGAGCAAGGCCAACGTACAGGGCGTTGAGGTCGGCGCACTTGCCGCCTAGACTCTTGGTCTCCAGCATAAAGCGGATATCGCCAATTCCGCAGCCGCGTGTCTTCGGATCCCGGAACGTGTTCTCCACGATCCACTCGTAGATCGCTCTGGCCTTCTCGAAATCGGTCTTCGCGCCCTGGGTGATTTCGTCCGCAGTGGCTTTCACGATTCCGTCCGTCGGCAGGAGCTTAGTCGGCCTCAAACAATACTGCAACTCCGAGCGATTTGCCTTCGCCGCTGATGTTTCTGCGGACAAATCGATTGCGTAGTCCTTCGTGGCGATCCGGCTGGTTAGCGTCAAGACCGGCGTCACTCCAGCCGCAAATGTCGCAGCGACAATACCAAGAGCGTCAGGCTTGCTTTCAACCACGTGAACAGTTCCCTCTTTCGCCAAGAATCTGTTAGCCAGCGTCTTCTGAAAAGGCACGTCCTGGATGAGCGCGGTTGGAAGCCATACGCGTGTTGCACCGGATGGCCTCAAAACCTCCACCCGCGTGGTCACTTCGAAGGTGCGCCAGCCGCTGGGTACCGCGTCTTCAGCAAAGAGGTAACCATCCTTGGGGAATGCGAACGCTGCCGACACGATGCCGGTGGACCGTAGAAAATCACGACGCTTCATGAGCACTTTCTCCTCACAATCCCGACCGGGATTCTACGTGAAGCTACAGAACCATCGGCCCTCGGCACCGAACGCATGAGACGGACTCACAATCCGTTAGAACCTAGTGAAAGGAAACGGCCACCGGTCGCTTATAGATGGAAATTAATTCAAGTGAAACCAGAATCCGAAGTGCCGTCTGTGATGGGGAGCATGCATGCAGGACCCTAACTTTAACACCTAACTGGCAAATGTGCACATCATCCCGTCTCTGACGAACTGTGCCGTGTCAAGCCACACCAATACGGGGCTGCACGCTGGGTGCAGCGGCGCGGAGTTTTTTCTTCCTTACCAGAGTCTTTTGCGAACACCAGGCTCGTTCTCGATTGAATCATGCGGTGGTCCGATCGCTCCACCAACCATCTCTTCGGTCTCGTACAGCGACCATGATTGCTACTGCGAACTCCCCGCACGATTCAGGGAGGCAGGGTGCCCACTCAAACGCTCGGTCTTATCCTGCGACCACGGAATGACTCGGGCTGCCCTGCATACGAGCGACCGGACGCTGCGCGTACAGTTGCGTGTACGGTTTATTTTCCCGCAGCATCCAGTACATCCTTACCGCCAACTTGCGTGCGACCATCACCTTGGCCAGCGCCGAATGTTTGCGCGCCTTCAGCCGGCGATAATCCCGCCGCAACTGTTCATCGAAACGCGCCGCGGTTTGGGCCGCTTCGACCAACAACGTGCGCATCATGGCGTTGCCTTGCTTGCTGATCGGTCCCAAGCTTCTGACGCCCGCCCGAAGAATGTTCCCGCGGGATCAGTCCCAAATAACTGGCCACCTGTTTGCCTCGCGGAAATCGTCGCGGTCGGTCCGATGGTCAGCGCATACGCTAATCCCACCACCGGCCCGATGCCCGGATGAGTCATCAACAGCCGCACTTCCGGCCGCTGCTCGGCTTCCGCGCGCACCGCATGGTCCAGCTCTTCGACTTGCTCCTCCAGCCGATCCAGCATCGCCAGCAGATCGTTCGGCGCCGCGCCGTCCATCCTTCCAGCGGCAATTGCTCCAGCACTGCGCGGCCTTGCATGCTCCACAGACGCCTCTTCCGCCGCACGCCCTGGTTCAGCGCCAGATGCTGCAACTGGTTCTTCACCTGGGTGCGCGACTCCACCACCTTCTGCCGGTGCCGCAACAACTGCCGCACATCGCGTATCTTCCCGCTGGGAACCCACAACCGCGGAAACCGCCCGTCGAGCAGCAACTGCAAAATATGCTCGCGCATCCCGCCGGTCGGTCTTCTGCCGCCGTACCACCAACCGCCGAATCTGCGCCGCATCTCCGATCCACAACTCGTGCCCCATCTCCGCCAGCATCTGCTCGAACCACTGCGAGTTGCCCACCGCTTCCATCCCCACTCGCACCGGCCCCTGCAGCTGCTTGATAGAACCGGCGCGCATCTCATCTCTCGTGCTCCAAACGAGATTCCGACAGCTCGCCCGTGTTGCCGTCGAGCATCGCGATCTGTTGGAGCTCGGGTGAAAATCACAGCCTATAATCTTCATTGCGGCTCCTTCCTACCGAGCCTTGGTTTTGGCAAACGCAAGTCTACTCGCTAGGCTCTGGAGCCGCTCCTTCGTCATCCAAGCAAATACGTCCACGGTAAGCGGGGAGGTCGCCCGCCATGGCGGGCGCGCGCAGTATCGCGCCAATGAAGCCGATCAGCAGGCCTGGGAGTCGGCCCTGCGACCCAAGCCGTCCCTGGCCACTCACAGCAATCTGCGAGAGATTGTTGCGAAGTCTCGGGCTTCGCCATGAACGCATCGCGCTCCTTCCACGTCATCGCGGCGAAGCGGCGGCATTCCTTTCCGCCGATCTGGTTGAAAATAACCTTGCTGAACTTGCCTTCCGCTGTGCGGCGGAGCGGCTTTGGCTCGAACTCCGGTTGCAACCTTGGCTGCGGTTTTCGGTCGCTTGACCGCCGCCTTTCCTTTCGTTGCTTTGTTCTTATTCGTCATGGAAGTGTCCCTTCTTTAGGCTGGGGCGCTACCATACGCGTGTCGAGAGAAAGCTAGTGCTAATTTAGTGGGTACTGAAGTTCAACATGCAGTCGCGTGATGCCCGGCCCGCTGCCGCAATAACAAACGGCCGCCGCCCGCTCAGGAAAGAGATTCTTCCGTGCTATGCGTTTTCCGTTACTGGCGTTACTATTTTCCAGCGTCAAAGCGGGTGTTTACAGGCGTACAGAGGCGTGTTAAGGCGTACCGCCCTAATGGAAAGAAAGGGGATAGGTTAAAAAGCCAGTGTTTTAGAGGCTTGCGGAAGCCCAGTAAAGTTTCCCACCCTCTCCGCCATTTTTTCCCCGTGCTCGCTACGGACACGTTGCCTTGCGGTCTATTCACCCACTGTGGGCTCAGCGAATTTCAGGCGAAACTTGCCAGTAGCCATAACGTACCATTGTCCCCAACGTTTGGCCCAGACACCCTATTACTGTTAGCCCATAACTCTAAAAGCAGCTGTCCGGTTGTTTCCGCATAAAGGAGCTCAGCCGTATGCGAAAACTAAAGCCTATAGCAACAATAGCTTGCGCGGCTCTTTCTCTCGCGATGTTGGCAGGAATGCCCAGCCGCCTGCAGGCTCAGCACCCCGAATCCCATGACCAGGACCGTGACCGTTTTCCTGACCCCTTGGCCGTATTGGTGGTCAGCTCTGATCCCTCCGGCGCCCACGTAGCCATCGACGGCGTGGACACGCGGCAACTCACCCCCATGGGGATCGAGCTAAAAGTCGGAATGCACCAAGTCGCGGTATCCATGACGGGTTCCACATGGAATCCGGACACGCGCACGGTAGAGATCATTAGAGGGAACAACGATCTCAGCGTGACGCTGCTTCCCAAAGTTACCGCCGGATCTCCTGGTCCCCAGGGACCTCAAGGACCGGCAGGCCCCCAAGGTCCGCAGGGCAACACGGGAGCTCAAGGTCCTGCCGGGCCGGTCGGCCCGCAGGGTCCTGCCGGCACAATCACCGGTGTTGCCGCGCCAGCCCAGGATCTTTTCGTTCTCGGCTCGCCGGATCCGACGAATCTGCCGAATTCGGTTTCCAACCCTACGGTGTACCTCAGCCCAGACGTACAGCCAGCGCGTCCGGGAACTCTGGATGATGAGTTTAACGGCACGTCGCTCAATACGGCCCGCTGGACTTGGTTTAATCAAGACACGGCTACAGGCAATGCTACGGCGACTGTTGCCAACGGTCTTTTGACCTTGAGCGCGCCCCCGGCGGCGTCAACATCCATGAACGGCATCACGCAGCCGGTGCCGGGAACTCCATGGACGGTCGTGCTGAAAGTGAGCGGTATGGATCTCATGCCGATGCAGCCTTTTCCTCTCTGCGCCTTGGTGCTGACGGACTCCACCGGTAAGTTCATCGTCTTCGGTACTTCTTTCAGGAATGAGCAAGCCTCGCTGGGGCTAAGCGTCGATTATTGGGAAAGCGTCTCAGCGTACAGCGGCTTCAGTCCATTCCCAGCTGCTAGTCTACCCTCGTATTTTCCGTGGTGGCTGAAAGTACAGGACGACGGAACGAATCTGACGTTTTCTTATTCCGGAACGGGGTCTGTCTATACGCCAGTCGTGACTGTGCCTCGCACCGCATTTCTGTCGTCCGGCCCAACCAGCATTGGTCTTGCTGTTGGATCTGATGCCGCGGGCACAGCCGTGAATGGCGCATTTGATTACTTCCGGCGGGTGCAATAGCTTCGGAATTTCGGAGGATTGAGCTCCGGGTTCGGGGTTGACGAGGGTTGACCAAGCACGCGTATCGCCTGGCGCCGCGACCGCCGAATTCTAATCGGTCGCGGCGCGGCGCGATTTTGCGGAGACTTCCGGCGGGTTTCCCGCGAGCCGCTCCAGCGTGGAAATGAGTTCCGGCGATCGCATTCACGTCCTCGGCGCATCTGTTCGGGCCTGTCTGCTGGCCGGTGACGGTCGTCAGCAGCGGGCCGGAAATTCAACTGTCTCGTATGGGAATCCAGCCCGCCGGCGCCTTCTGGACCTCCTCGGGCGTGAGATCCCGCGGATAGAAGCCGGTCCATCTCTGTGAATCTTTGCCAACGCGCCCACAGCAAACCGAACCAGTATCCAAGCTCCGCAATCGTGAAGACGAGAATGAGATTTAAGAGCATAACCAAGCTGATCGATCGCTATCTTCTGCCATCGCGTCCGTTTGGTTTCGTTCAGCTCGGCTAACGCGGAGCCCGATGCTACTTTAGGATTTGTCTCGCTCACTGGCGGTCGCCCCAGTTGTCATCGAACCAGACGCGAGGGATGCGCGCTTTCGCGGCGGAGGAGGAAAGCGTTGTCTGAACCTCGTAGAATTTCGTGCGGGTATCGATATCCTTAATTTTTGAAAAACGAAGCAAGACATTAAGTTTCCGAAGTCGTCGCATCACGATGCTGTCGATGGGAGCATAGAGAAAGACGGACATTCTCCTTGAATCCTTATGCGAAAAGTAGTCGGACCTCAGAACAAGATCGCGGACAAAGAGGTTCAGAACCTTGGCGGCGTGGCCCCACTTCACGCCCGGCGAAATCCGGTCGTTGCCCTTGTTGCGCTTCTTGATGGCACGCTCAACGAGAGCAAGCTGCGTGTTATACCAACGCGAGAAAGCTTCTTGATCCCGAATGCAGCTGAGCGCGTCGATGTGAATTTTCTCGGTGAGGATCGGTATAAGGGCGTCGCGGGTTCCGCGCCTATAGACCCTCATGACGGCAGCTCCGAGCACGCCACGTGCGGCGGTTATTCTGATCGCTTTGCGGTGATCGGCCTTAAGCCTGCGAAATTCTTCGTCGAGGAGCGGATAGGAGGCGATGTCGTGTTGAATGCGGTATCTGGGCATAGGACTTCCCCCTCCTCGGCCCAGATGCTTTCAGAAAACCGCATCCGCTACAAGCCTAAAGCTCGAGGCCGTCGCCCGAGACAGTCGGAGCTGTGCCCAAAATCGATAAGGGGTTATGTACAGAGGTGGTAGTTGTGCGAAAATCTGGTTCCAAACCATGAGCGGCAAGATCGATGACCCGTTGGAAGCATCGCTTGAGGCATGGACTAAGGAGCCGGAGGGATACGCCGGGAAGTTCGGCGAGCTTGCGCTGAAATTCAGCGGGCTGTACTTTTCGCCCGCGGCGATCCTGGCAATTCTGAAAGATCGATTTGACCCGGCAAGCAGGATCAAGCGTCTGGAGTATTTGTTCGACGGCATGGCGAGTAAGCTTAGGCTTATGGAGGCGGAGCTTAAGGACTCCCACGAAAAGCTGAAGGAGGCTCAGGCACGTCTGGAAGCGCCTGCCTTTCAGAGGGCTGTCGCAGCCGCATGCGAGGAAACCGCCCGCGCCACCGACAAGGAAAGGATCGAGCAGTTCGCAGCCGTGCTGGTCGGATCGCTAACCCCTAGCCAGTGGGGTGATCCGAATGCGGATTTGGCGGCTATGATCCGTGATCTGGGGCAACTCGGCACCGAGGATATTCGTGCTTTGGACATCTTGAAAATAACTTTTCGTGAGGTTGTCGCCTACACTTCAAACCTCAATGATCCAAATCAGTTCACCGAGCGAATGCAGGACTACAGGTCCGCGATCGGAGTAAACCATTTTGCTCCGGAAGACTTCTATGCCACGTGCGCGCGGCTCAACGGATTTGGCCTAGCGATCGAGGTCCTCAGGAGCACGTCTCGGATGCATCTGCATGAATACCTCTTCCGGCCGACGCGCCGCGGACTTGCCCTGCTGGACTACCTGGAGCGATTCCGCTCCAGCGAGCGAGCAGAGTCAGCTTGAATGGTGGTGTCGGGAGCAAGCAGGAATCTCTGGCTGACTCCAGGGAATCGGAGCGGACGGCGGCAATGTTTTCAAACCCTGCGCCCGGAGATGCCCGCGCAGCCTCGCGACCCCGTCCAATAGCACGAAGCTCTCACCGGGCGTTTCCTTTTAGCGCGGCGTTCGGAATCTCCGCTCCGATCCCTTAAAAACAATATTCTCCGCCGGCGGCTATATACTCATGGGGTACAATACAGTATGCTCGAATTTTGCATGGGGCAGTCTCGGTCATCTGCCGGTGCAGTCAGCTGCGCTGACCTCCTTCGAACGCTTTCGGTTAAGTGCAGTAGAATGATACTCTTGTCAAGGCTATACAATAACTCCTCTGGAATGATACTCTTATCAAAATTGCGCAGCAACTCCCATGGAATGATACTCTTGCAAAAAAATTTGGGGGGAGGGCGCAGTCCGCGCAATTATCGTGCCATTCTGGTCAACTTCGTTAGGTAAGCTCTTTTAGGTCTATAACTTATGAATAAAGCCATTCGCAATATCGCTATCGTCGCCCACGTCGACCACGGTAAGACTACCCTGGTCGACGCTATGCTCCGTCAGAGCGGCATCTTCCGCAACAATCAAGCAGTCGCCGAGCGCGTCATGGACTCCAACGAACTCGAGCGCGAGCGCGGCATCACCATCCTGGCCAAGAACACCGCGCTTTTTTATCACGATACGCGCATCAATATCGTGGATACGCCCGGCCACAGCGATTTCGGCGGCGAAGTCGAGCGGGCCCTGCGCATGGTCGATGGCGTTCTCCTGCTCGTTGACGCCAGCGAAGGTCCTCTTCCGCAGACGCGCTACGTCCTGCAAAAAGCCTTGCAGGCCAAGCTGCCTCCCATTGTCGTCCTGAATAAGATCGACCGCTCCGACGCCCGCCCGGCCGCCGTGCTGGACGAAATCTATAGTCTCTTTATCGATCTCGACGCCACCGAAGACCAACTTGATTTCCCGGTCCTTTACACCAACGCGAAAACCGGCGTCGCTCATCGCCAGTGGGGACCGGCCGGCGCGCCCTCCGGCAGCGACGATGCTACGGATTTGAAATTCCTATTCGAGGCCATTGTTCACACCATTCCTCCTCCCTCGGGCGATCCGGAAAAAACGCTGCAAGTCCAGGTGACCAATCTCGATTACAGCGATTTTCTGGGCCGTATCGCCATCGCCCGCGTCTTCCAGGGAACCATGTATCGCGGTGAAGCAGTGGGCATCGCCAAGCTCGATGGTTCGCTGCAAACCACGCGCATCACCAAGCTCTTCACGTTTCGCGGCCTGGACCGCGACGAAGCGGAAACCGTCTCCGCGGGCGACATTGTCGCCATCGCCGGCGTCGAGGGCATCCAGATCGGCGAAACCATCACCGATGCCGAAAATCCCGCCCCGCTGGAGCCGCTCACGATCGACGAGCCCACTCTGGCCATGATTTTCACCGTCAATAATTCGCCGCTCTCCGGCCGGGACGGACAGTGGGTCACTTCCCGCGATCTTCGCGACCGGCTGCAAAAGGAGTTGCTCACCAACGTTTCCATTCGCGTCGAGAATACCGAGACGCCGGAAGCTTCTCGCGTGCTCGGCCGCGGCGAGTTGCAATTGGCAATTCTCATCGAAACCATGCGTCGCGAGGGATATGAGCTGATGGTCGGCAAACCCGAGATCGTGGTGCGTACCGAAAATGGCCGCCGCCTCGAGCCGCTGGAAATGCTGGTGGTCGATTGCCCGGAGAGCTTTATCGGCATTGTCATGGAATCGCTTGGCACGCGGCGCGGCGAGCTCGCTCAGATGGTCAATCACGGCTCCGGGCGCGTGCGCATGGAGTTTCGCATTCCCTCGCGCGGCCTGATCGGGCTGCGCGGCCAATTGCTCACTGATACGCGCGGCACCGCGTTGATCCATTCCATCCTGGCCGGCTGGACCGATTACGTGGGGGAGACGGCTTCGCGGCCCACCGGCGCTCTCGTGGCGGATCGCGCCGGCACCACCACCGCTTTCGCCTTATGGAACATCCAGGAACGCGGCGAAATGTTTGTCGGGCCGGGAACGGAAGTTTATGAGGGAATGATCGTCGGCGATAATTCGCGCGAAGCCGATATGGACGTGAACGTCACCAAGGAAAAGAAGCAAACCAATATGCGCGCTTCCAGCGCCGATGAGGCCATTCGCCTGATCCCGCATCGCGATCTGAGCCTCGAGCAGGCCATCGAATACATCGCCGAAGACGAATTCGTCGAGGTCACGCCCAAATCTTTGCGGCTGCGCAAAAAAGTTCTCGACGCCAAGAAGCGTCCCAAGCGCTGGCAGTTGGTTCGCGCCAGCGCTGAAACGACCGCCTGAGAGCAATTTAGTTTTCAGCTAAGCGGAAAGCACCGATTCTCGCGTGCTTTTCTTCACGGCGGCTTTTTCCCTCCGCTGGAACGCGTAAAAAATCGCCCGATAGCCGAGCAGCAACGCCACCACGGCCGCAAACCGCAGCGGCACCCGTTCATCGGATTTCACCAGCCAGTAATAGTGAATCGCTCCGGCGATCGCGCTGATGTAAATCAGTTCGTGAAGCAATTGCCAGCGCCGCCCGCCCAGGCGCCGGATCATCCCGCTGGTCGACGTCAGCGCCAAGGGAATCATGAGCACATACGCGGTGAATCCCGCGGTAATGAACGGCCGCTTGTACACGTCGTCGATCATCGCGTGGACGTCAAAACCCGAATAGACCCAAACGTAAGTGATGAAATGTAGCGAGCCGTAGAAGAAGACGAAGAGGCCGAACATTCGCCGGAAGCGAATCAGCCAATTCTGCTCCAGGATGCGCCGCAGCGGCGTAACGCTCAGCGTGACGCAAAGCGCCACCAGCGTCCACGTCCCCGTGGAATGGGTGATGTATTCCACCGGGTTCGCGCCCAATTCGTCATGAAAACCCATCCAGACGAGATGGGCGAGCGGCCCAAGGCAGAGCAGGAAGACCGGAGGCTTAAGCCACCGCACGTTGATGTGCCGCGAAAGATCCATAGTGCTGGGAGCGGCGCGGAGAGTTCTTCAGTAATACTTGCGCAGATCCATGCCTGTATACATGCTGGCCACCTGATCCGCGTAGCCATTGAACATGAGCGTTTTGATTCGCTTGCCGAAGAAAGATCCATCCAGGCGCCGCTCCGAGGCTTGGCTCCAGCGGGGATGGTCCACTTGCGGATTCACGTTGGAGTAGAAGCCGTATTCGTGCGCGTTGGCAATGTTCCAGGTGGTCGGCGGCATGTCCCTGACGAAGCGAACCCTCACGATGGATTTGATGCTCTTGAAGCCATATTTCCAGGGCATCACCATGCGCACCGGCGCGCCATCCTGGTTCGGCAAAGTCTCGCCAAACATTCCAAAGGTCAGCAGGGTCAATGGATTCATCGCTTCGTCCAGCCGCAGTCCCTCGACGTACGGCAACTCAATTCCCGCCTGCTGCCCGAGCGGCATCTGCTTCGGGTCGTAATAGCTCTGGAAGGCCACGAATTTCGCGGAGGGTTTGGGATCGGCCATCTTGGCAAGAACGCTAAAAGAGTAGCCAATCCACGGGACCACAATGGACCACGCTTCCACGCAGCGATGCCGGTAAATCCGTTCTTCGAGCGGCGCCAGCTTAAGCAGTTCCTCGAGATCGTATTTTCCGGGCTTATTGACTTCGCCATCCACCGAGACGCTCCAAGGCGAGGTCACGAACTTGGTGGAATATTTCGCGGGGTCGGCCTTGTCGGTGCCGAATTCGTAGTAGTTATTGTAGTGCGTCACGTCTTTAACCGGCGTTACCGGTTCGGCCGTGGAGTAAGAACTCTTCGCCAGCGGACCCAGTTTGGTGCCGTCGGCAAGCACGGGCCGCGGCTCCAGCCATTCCGAAACCGGACGCGCAGCCAGCGTGACCGCTCCAGTGGCCGCGGCTACGCCGGCGAGAAATTTCCGGCGATTCATATACACGGCTTTGGGCGTGATTTCGGAATAGGGAATGTCGCTGGGCTTTTTGATCAGCATGGCAACCTCCGTGCCTGTATCTTGGAACCGATTCTATCTAAACGATTCTACCGCTTTTTAGGCAGGCTAGGCCTAAAGATCGTTGTCCGTCGTGTGAAGCCAAAACAATTGTGTGAAGCTTAAACAACGCACACGCCATGTAACCCTGGTTAAGATGCCGCCAAGACGGCCTTCGTGGCCTAGAAACCGGGGACGCTCGTGGCGGCGGGACGAACCTCTTCGGGGGCGCGCACGCCCAGGTGCAGGCGTTCCATCCATACGTGGGCCAGCGACATCAGGCCGGTGTACAGATAACCCCATACGAAAAGGAGGAGGAAAGGCACGGTGAGGTAGTTCTCGTTTTGGATTGCGTAATAGACGGTGGCGGCGAAATAAAGGCCGAGGGCCACTTCGAGATACGGCATCCAGCCGGCGCGGTTGCGGTAGCCCTTGCGGCGCCAGGTGCCGCTGTGGCCTTCGATGCGATATTTGGGAGTTCGCGCGAACTCGGAGCGTACGCCCAGAATAGCTTCCATGACGGCCTTGGCGTTGCGAACGGAGAGGCCGATGCCGACGGCCATAACGAATGGCAGGTAAGCGATTTTGCGCATCCACGTTTTGGGATAAAGCACGCGCTGCGCCGTGAGATAAAAGCCTGAGATCGAGCAACTGGAAGCCAGAAACAAGGGCAGATCGATCACCAGCATTTGAGCCCAGCCTTGATAGAAGCGGACGATCATGGCAGGCAAAAGCAGCGTGGAGAGCACCACCATCAGGGGATAGCTGATATTGGCGGTGAGATGAAAGAAGGCTTCGGCTTTCACGCCGGCGGGCACATCGGCGCGCAGCAAGCGGGGGAGAATTTTCTTGGCTGTCTGTATCAGGCCCTTGGCCCAGCGCGCCTGCTGGGATTTGAAGGAGTTCATCTCCACCGGCAGTTCGGAAGGACATTCGATCTCGGGCAGATAGAGAAATTGCCAGCCGCGCAACTGCGCGCGATAGGAGAGGTCGGTATCCTCGGTGAGCGTATCGTGCTGCCATCCTCCGGCGTCCTCGATGGCGGTGCGGCGCCAGACGCCGGCGGTGCCATTGAAATTGAAGAAAACGCCGCTGCGGGCGCGCGCTCCATGCTCGACGACGAAATGGCCGTCGAGCAAGATGCTTTCGACTTCGGTGAGCGCGGAGTAGTCGCGATTGAGATAAGTCCAGCGCGTCTGCACCATGGCAATGTGCGAGTCATGGAAATAGGGAACCGTGAGGCGAAGGAAGTCGGAGTTGGGCTGGAAATCGGCGTCGAAGATGGCGATGAACTCGCCGGTCGCGGACTTCAACCCTTCGGCCAAGGCGCCGGCCTTGTAGCCTTCTCGATTGGCGCGGTGCAGATAATGAATGTTCAGGCCCAGCGCGCGGTGGCGCTCGACGCAAGCTTGCGCAACCGCCTGAGTCTCGTCGGTGGAGTCGTCGAGCACCTGAACTTCCAGCAGGTCGAGCGGATAATCAATCCGCGAAATGGCCTCGACCAGCCGTTCTATGACGTACCGTTCGTTATAGATGGGAAGCTGTATAGTTACCTTCGGCCAAATGGCCGGCTCGGCGGCTTTGCCGGGAACATTGGCGCGATATTTGGCATAGCAGATAGACCAGCCAATAGCGATGGAAGCCGTAAGCGGCGAGGATTCCAAGTACCAGGAAGTAAGGGACCATGACCGCCAAATCGAAGGAATTGAGCTGATAAATTCCGCGAAAGGGATCCCTGGTGGCGCCGCTGAGATGCGACCAATATTCGCCCAGCCAACCTTGAGCCGCCGCAATCAACAAGATGCTATTGGCACTGAACAAGTCCCGCTTACCTCCCGAGCGTGAACGTCATCGTGAACGCCATCCTGAAACGCCATCCTGAACGCAAGTTCTTTGGTGTTGCACCTCAAACCCTTGTAGCCCTCGGTGGCGCATTGGCGCTGGAAGGGCTCTTCGCGCTGATGGCCCGCCTGGGCGACTTGAAAATCGCCGTGATCGAGACGATCGGGCTGGCGCTGGCCGCCGGAATCGTGTATTTCATCGCGCTTTATTTGCTCGAGCATTCCGCGAAAACTCGCCCTGCCCTTTGGATGATCGTCGCCGGGGCAGTGATATTTCGACTGACACTGTACTCGCTCGCGCCGTCGCTTTCCACTGACATTCAGCGCTACCGCTGGGAAGGCCGGGTACAGAACGCGGGCTGGAACCCCTATACCATTGCCCCGAACGATCCGCGGCTGGCCTATTTGCGTGATCCGGGCTGGGCGGTCATGCCGAGCCCGGAAATCCCCGCCGTCTATCCACCGCTCTCCGAGCTTATTTTTCGGCTGGACGCGCGCTATTTTCCAGGAATTGTCGCGTTCAAGCTGCCATTCGTTCTCGCCGACCTCCTGGTTCTGGCGATCCTCGCGAAATGGCTGCAAACCTATCCCGACGGGAACTATCGCCTGGCCATCTACGCCTGGAATCCGCTGGTGATCGTCGAATTCGCGGCCAGTGGACATAATGATGCGCTGGCCATTGCCGCCATGATCGCCGCCCTGGCCCTGATCAAAAAAAGGCCGGGCGCATCCACCATAGTCTTGACCGCCGGATCGCTGGCAAAACTTTTTCCCATGGCGCTATTGCCTCTCGCGCTGCGCCTTTCGGAATGGCCCCGAAAGCTGCGGGGCTGGATCGCGCTCAGCGGAGGCGCCATCGTCGGCCTTGCGTGCGTCTGGCCCTATCGGTCCGCTGTCACGCAGTTCTCGACACTTTTCGTCCACTATCAAACGACCTTTCAAAACTATAATCCCAGCCTCTACGCGGTATTGCTGTGGTTCTCCGGCCATCCAGAGATCGCAGCGGGAATCGGCGAAGGCATCGTTCTGGGCCTGGCCATCTGGGCCGCCGCGCGGAAGATCGATCCGCTGCGCGCTGCGTTTCTGATCGTTGGCGCCATTCTGATGTTTGCGCCCAATACCTACTCCTGGTACTTCACCTGGGTCGTTCCGCTGCTGTGCTTCTTTCCCAATCCGGCCTGGCTGCTCGCTACTATTCTGCAATTTCTTTCGTATAAAGCGCTCATCGAATATCAGATCAATGGTATCTGGCATTTCGATCCGTATTTTCAATGGCTGGCCTATGCGCCGTTTTATGCGCTGCTGGTTGGCGAAGGGCTCCTCAAGAGCCGGGGAAAACGACGACCGCAGATGCACGCCGAAGCCCGCTAGCTACGAGCGAACAGGGCATTTTGCGGCTGCCGGGTATGCCAGCTATACGATGATGGAAAGGCTGGCGCCAGTCTGCGGCGGAGGGGGCGGCATCTTGGAGCGGTCGATAGGGCGGTAGAGCGTATCGCGCTCAACTGGCACGCGGCCAGCCTCGCGGATCAGACGCTCCAGTTGAGCGCGGGAGGTGAATTGCGCCGTGGTCGCGCCGGCGTCGTGATAGATCTTCTCTTCCACCACGGTGCCGTCGATATCGTCGGCGCCAAAGCGCAGCGCAATCTGGGCGACGCGCGGCGTGAGCATGATCCAGTAAGCCTTGATGTGGTCGAAATTATCGAGCAGCAGGCGCGATATGGCGATGGTCTTGAGGTCGGTGAAGCCGGTCGGCTTGGGCAAATGCGCGAGACCGGTATTTTCCGGATGAAAGGCCAGCGGAATGAAGGCCACGAAACCGCCCGTTTGGTCCTGGAGATTGCGCAGAGCGAGCAGATGTTCGACGCGCTCCTCGCCGTTCTCGATATGGCCGTAGAGCATGGTGGCGTTGGAGCGCAGGCCGATCTGGTGGGCGGCGCGGGCGATATTGAGCCACTGCTGGCCGCTGACTTTATGGTCGCAAATGATTTTGCGCACGCGCGGATTGAAAATTTCGGCGCCGCCGCCGGGCAGGGAGTCGACGCCGGCATCCTTGAGGGCGACCAGGGTATCGTGAATGGAAAGCTTGGAGATGCGGGCGAAGTAGCCGACCTCGACCATGGTGAAGGCCTTCAGGTGCACGCCGGGGCAGCGAGCCTTGAGGCCGCGGATCAGGTCGAGAAAATAGGCGAAGGGGAGATCGGGATGCAGGCCGCCGACGAGGTGAAACTCCGTGGCGCCTTCGCGCAGGCCTTGCTCGGCCCGCTGCCAAATCTCTTCCAGCGCGAACGTGTATGCGCCGGGCGCATCGGGGCTGCGGCCAAAGGCGCAAAGCTTGCAATGCGCTACGCAGACGTTGGTTGGATTGATGTGCCGATTGACGTTGAAGTAGCAGACGGCGCCGTGGCGCTTCTCGCGAACGTGGTTGGCGAGCCAGCCAATGGCCAGCAAGTCCGGCGAGCGATAGAGCGCCAGACCATCGTCCGCGGTGAGCCGCTCGCCGGCCATGACCTTGGCGGCGATGGGCTGAAGACGCAGGTCGTCAATTAAGAGAGCGGAGTTTTTCATTACCAGATTTGCGTTGCCTTCATTGATATTCGCGGCCCCCTAGCGCGCGACGGCTACCGCCGCGCCCCAGAACAGCAGGAACAGCAAACTAATATAACCGTTCACCGCGAAAAACGCAGCATTCAGCCGCCGCAAATCATCAGCGTGGACCAGGGAGTGCTCGTAAGCGAGGAGCGCGGCGACAACGGCAATCCCCGCCCAGGCAGGCCAGGGCAAGCCGAAACTCGCGGCCAGCCAGGCCAGCAGCGCGACCATAACGACGTGCATGCCGCGCGCGATCAGGAGAGCGCGGGCGATGCCGAAGCGCTTGGGCACGGAATAGAGGCCGGCGCGACGGTCAAAATCAAGGTCCTGGCAGGCGTAGAGCACGTCGAAGCCGCCGACCCAAAGGGTCACGGCGGCGCAGAGAATCAGCATGCGCGGATCGAGCGACCCGGCGATGGCGATCCAGGCCGCGGCGGGGGACATACCCAGGCAGAATCCGAGCACGAGATGGGACCAGATGGTGAAGCGCTTGGTATAGGAGTACAGGAACAGGATAGCCAAGGCTAAGGGCGAGAGCTCGAGCGCCAGACGATTCAATCGCCAGGCCGCAAAGACGAGGACGGCGGCGCTGGCGAGGGTGAAGGCCCAAGCGAAGCCCAAGGAGAGCGCGCCGGTGGCCAGGGCGCGGTTGCTGGTGCGCGGGTTTTCGCGATCGTAGCGAACGTCGGCGATGCGGTTTACGGTCATGGCCGCGGAGCGCGCGCCCACCATGGCCAAGATGATCCAGGCAATCTGACGCCAGGAAGGCCAGGCGATGCCGCGGGCATATCGGGCGGCCAGCAGCGCGCCCGTGAGAGCAAAGGGGAGCGCGAAAATGGAGTGCTCGAATTTGATCATTTCGAGCACGATGCGAAAGCGATTGGGTTTGGCGTTTGGCCCGGGGCTCATAACGGTTCGCTGCGGCTTATATTTGAAATGCCTTGCGCAACTGCTGGCCCTGGCCTTTCCAGGCGAATTGGCGATCCTGGGGGAGCCCGAGCTGCGCCAGCACGCGGCAGACGTATTGGGTCACCAGGTCTTCGATGGTCCGCGGCTGGTGATAGAACGAAGGAATGGCCGGCATGATCACAGCGCCAGCCTGCTGCGCGCGCAGCATGTTTTCAAGATGGATGCGGCTGAAGGGCGTATCGCGGACGCAGAGCACCAGTCGGCGGCATTCCTTGAGCGTGACGTCGGCGGCGCGCGAAAGCAGGTCGTTGCTTGCTCCCGCGGCGATGGCGGAAAGCATGCCCATCGAACAGGGAATGACGCACATGGAATCGGCCGGATAGCTTCCCGAGGCGATGGAAGCGCCTACGTCTGTGTTTGGCAGGATTTCGATTTTGCCGGGCTGGGCACCGGCGGAATCGAGAATGCGGCCCGGCAATTCGGCCAGAGGCGCGGAGATATGCAGTTCGTGTTCGAGCAGGCGCAGGCCCGTTTCGGTGACTACGAGATGAACGCGGGCGACGCGCGCATCTGCCTGAAGCATGCGGAGCGCCGTCTGCGCCAGGACCGCGCCGGAAGCGCCGGTCACGCCGACAATAACGACTTGGCCCTGTGCTGATTCCACGATGTTTAGGCTCGATTGCGGCAAACAAGCGAGTGTAGGCAGCCGCTTGCGGCAAAGTCAAGGCGACTCCGGCCGAACACGCGGGGCTATTTTTGCTGGATGTGGCGGGCTTGGCTCCAGCGGATTTCGATCGGAACGTGTAGCGACTTGGGTAGCTGGGGTGTTCCAGAAAGGAGCATGACTGCGCGGCTTCGTTGATCGGCCTGCGCTGATTTTTAGCTTTGCCGTGAACTGGGCAGTTTGGTATCGTTTCGCGGACTCGTTGGGCATTCCCCGCACCCTGCGGTCACTGGAGAAACTCCATGTCACAGAAGAAAGCCCTTGGGCCCTCTTCGAGCAAGAGGACCGCGCGGATGTTTGTAGCTTTGCGGCCGGCTCTTGCTCTTGCCGCGATCTCCCTATGTTTAGCCGCGGGCGCGCTTCTGTGGGCGGAGCAAGCTCTGAAGCTCAATACCTATTACCAATGTAATGGCCAGCGCATTGTGGTGCTCTCGTGCGTGGACCAGAGCGACAAGGATTACAACGATTGCATCGTCCAGTTTCCGGACCGACCGGTGCAGGCAAACGGCCAGCACCCGGGAACTTTTGTGTTGCGCCGCAATCTCGTGACCACGATTCAGCAATGTAAGGAGTTGGGGGCGGCGGCTCCTTCAACGGGGGTTCCGGGCGGGGCTCCGCGCCCAGGGGGGATTCCACGCCCAAGCCCAACGAATCCGTTTTCGCAGTCTTCGATGCTGACCTCGGCGGTGAACCTTGCGGAGAGCGGGCTGGCGATTCTTTTCATCGCCGCGATCGTTCTGGGCGTTCTTGGGCTGGCCGGATGGTGGGCCTACAAGAAGATCTACTACTCGCGCTACCTGACCGTGCGGCGCAGCAATAAGGAGGCGCTCGAGGAGTTCGGCGTGGATCAGGCGACGCGCGAGCGGAACATCGTCGAGGTCTTCGACTCGGGCAATTACACCTTCAAACTGAAGGGCGAGAATCGCAACAAGAACTACATGATGCGCTTCATCTTGCGAAAACCGATCAGCACGTTCAAGCGGCAGGACCTGGAGTGCATGCGCTTTGCCTACTTCACCTTCAATCGCGGGCTGATCGACGAGGAAAGGTTCTATACCTATCGCATCACGGCCATGTATCAGGGCGGAATGACCGATCCCGAGGTCGAGTACATCGGCTGGCTAGCCTTTTGGCACAAGCGCAAGAAGCAGGGCGAGATTGGAAGGGCGCGCGGGGCAGTGCAGGGTTTTGCCGCGGCAAACTGCACGCCGAATCTGCACAATCAGACCTTCGCGATGCTGCAATCGTTGATCGAAAAATATCCCAATGACGAATTTTTCATGGACATGCGGCGGCGCTTCATGGAGGGCTCGCGCTGGCTGGGCACCGGCGATATCAAGCGTTCCGCGTTCAAGGTGCTCGATCCGCCCACTCCGTTCTTCGAGCACTTCGGGATGCTCGACGGCACCAGGAACGTCCTGCTGACCTACTCGGAAGACGGCTCGCTGCTGACCATTGCGCCACCCAACTCGGGCAAAACCACAGCCAACGTGATTCCGAACCTGCTCCGATGGCCGGGGGCGGCGGTGGTGCTGGACGTCAAGGGCGAGATTTACGAAAAGACCAGCAAGTGGCGCAGCACGATCGGGCCGGTGATCAAGTTCAGCCCGCTCGATCCCATGAAGAGCAAATGCTACAACCCGCTGTCGTTCATACGGCGCGAATCGCTCTACATCTGGGAAGACGCCATGAACGCCGCGACCATGATGATCGTTCCGGGCGAAGGCGGCGAAAAGAACAAGTATTTCGAGAACAAGGCGCGGGACGTGCTGACGGCGATCATCGCGGACCTGGCGTTCTGGCATAAGCCGGAAGACCGGCCCATGAGCAAGGTGCTGAGCATCCTGAACCGCAACGGATGGGACGAGTTTCTGGACCGGCTGCGCAAGAACCCCGAGGTCACCGCCTTGCAGGATTTAGGCGTCAGCCTGGCCAAGGAGCATCCCGAAACCCTGTCCAACATTCTTTCCTTCGCGCAGTCCAGCATGAACTCATGGAAGGGCGAACGCATCTCCATGATCACCAAGCGCTCGGACTGGCATCCGCTGGACCTGCGCAGCGCCAAGCACCCCACGATTTATATCTGCATCAACGCGGAAGACATCGAGACGTACGCATCGCTGCTGCGCGTCTTCATCGCCCAGCACATCAACCTGCTGATGTCGCAGGGCGTGCCACCCAGGGACGCCCACCCGATCCTTTTTTGCCTGGACGAATTCCCCAGCCTGGGCGGCATGAAACCGATCGAGACGGCCCTGGCGCAGGGGCGCGGCTATAAGGTGCGGCTGTGGCTTTTCGCACAGGACCTCGACCAACTCGAGAAGGCGTACGGAAGCGCCAAGAGATTGATGAATCTCTGCCTGGTGCGCACCTTCATGAACCCCACCGTGGCCAGCGCGGCGGTGATCGCCGAGGAGATCGGCAAGGAAGGAGTGTCGGCGGGCGCCGACGACCAATCTACGGTTAGCCCACAGGAATTGGCTGGTCCGGCGTTCAAAGAACTGCAGATTGTGGTGGGGCAGAGCAGCAAACCAGCCAAGGTGCAAAAGCTTTATTACTACAGGGATGCTGAATTGATGAAGCGGGCGGGATCACTCGACGACGTGGCCAGCGGTGAAGTCGCCGAGAGGAGCGCGACGGCATAGCGCGGGGCGCCTATGTTTGGACGCCTTCGCGGATAATTTCGATCGAAGCGGGATCGCGCGGGAGGATGGCATGAGTACCCTCAACGCTCTAAACACGCTGATTGGTATAGTCAATTCGCGCAAGAATAAGCTCAATCCGACCGGCCCTATGCCGAGCGCGGCCGCGGGTTCCGATCCCAACCAGACGAATCCAACGTTGCCCGTCGATCCGGCAACCAGTCCTACGGCAAGCAGTCCTGCGAATGTGAATCCGCCGAGTAATCCTTCACCATCCGATCCGGATGGCTCGACAAATCCCGCGGCATTGCAGCCCACGGGCGGGCCTGCGCCGTCGCCCATGCCAGCTGCGCAGAATAGTCCTCAGACGGAAGACAGCCTGCGGCAGCAACTGCAGCAATCGGACGTCTATGACCTGAGCGGCGAAAAGGCCGCCGCCGAGGCCTTGAAACGCGACGAGGCGTTCAAACAGCAATCGATCGAGCAAAAGGCACAGGAGACGAAAGATTTCTTTGCCGAACAAGACCGCAAGCAGCAGGAGACCTACCAGGACATACAGAAGCAAGCGGGCCAGCAACTGGAGGAGCAGCAGCAGAAGGAGTTCTGGGATCAGAAGAAATCGCAGGAGATGCAGGCCGGCATGGACAAGGAACTGGAGAGCTTGCACCAGGGCGCCAAACAGGAGCATCAGGAGTGGCGCAGCGATTTCACCCAGGGGATTTGCCGCGACGACGTTGCCGCCCAATACAACAAGGACATTACCGAGCGCGTCGGCCAATATAAAGAGCGGCTGGACGATCTGGGGACCAACCCTGTCGACGCGGTGCAAACTATCGACAAGTACAAAGTGAAGCTGCAGGATGAGGCGGCCCCGCAGATCGAGCAAAAGACGGCCGAACTGCACCAGGAGCAGTTTCCGGAGTATCAAGACGTGGCTCAGAAAGGCCCGAGCGGTCCCGGGGACGGTCCGAGTAAGGGCTTTGGTCCGTTTGAAGGAACTAAGCCAGGCGATTTGTGGCCGGGGCCACAATCCAAGCCCGGTGACTTCTGGCCCGGCGGAGGCGATAAGTATCCGCTGCCGAACGAGGAGTTTTTCAAGCCGCTAACCAAGGACAATAACCCCATAGACCGCAGCGGCGAGCCCGTGGCTACCCGAGGAGAGATCATCCCGCCGGAAAAGCCTGCTGCGGCGCCAAAGCCGGAGCCGCAGACCATCGACGGCGTAGCGAAGCATGTACCGGAGATGGAGGCTCTCCCGAAGCCCACGGAACCTGCGGGGTTGATTCCGCCGCCGGAGAAGATGACTCCGCTGCCGCAGCAGGCAGCGCAGGCCAGCACTGCGTCTGGGGCGGAAGGGTCGGCGGAAATCCCGCCGGCGTCACCGGTCCCGCCGATGTCCGAGATTCCTCCGGCATCACCTGTTCCACCAATGTCGGAGATCCCGCCAGCGTCCCCGATCCCATCGGCGTCACCGATTCCGCCAGCGTCTCCTATCCCGCCGGCGCCCGGCGGGGGCGGCAATGGCGGAGGTGGTGGCAGCGGCGATTCAGCCAAAGGAAGCGGCGATGACAGCTCCGCCGACGATTCTGCCTACTACGCCGCGCGCCTCCGCCAGCAAGCGGACGACGCGGCAACCCGGAAAGGCGAGGAGGAGTGGGAGGCTTCCGTCCACTCAACGACGGAGAACGTCGAGTTGGCCGAGCATATGGCCGACCACTTCGGCGGCGAAGCCGTGGCGTGGGCAGCCGAACACCTGCCGCACGCAGCCGAACAGCTGGCAAGCTCCGTCCCAGAGCACGTGGGGTTGGGAGGCGCTATTCCGGGGGGAGTCTGGGAAGGCCCCGTCGCAACGGCCAAGTTCATGTATGAGGCCGGGCCTGTGGGGGTAAAGGCAGGCGTCCAGCTCGAGATCAACAAGGCAAAAGATGCGTTTGACGACGCGAAAGAGTCCGTGCAGCAAGGATGGCAGGCGACCAAGGAAGCGGCCGCGGCGTTTTCCGACAAGGCCCAGGAGTTGGCCACAACGGTGAAAGACAATCTGACCATCTCCTCGAAGGAAAAGATCGAACAGATGGTGCGGGAGAGCAACAAAGGGGGCGAAAGCGCGGACAATAAAGTGCTGGAGGAGATTCGGACGGCGGATAAAAATCCAACACTAGGCGACTCGAAATTCCTGGCGGGTACAGGCGATGCGCAACCCGCTCCGGCCGAGAAAGGCTTCGATCAATCCCAGTTCGCCAGGGACATCGACAAATCCAAGTTTATAACGCCGGCCATGAACGCGGACCTGGCTAGTCTTTATGCCGAGCGATGGAAGGACCTTCATCCGGAATCCAGCGCGGCCGAAACCAGCAAGGTCGTAAACGATTTCAGCGCTAAAGCCCAGCAGATCGACCAGCAAACTACAGCGGCTGCGCCGCAAGGCCCGGTGCCCGTGCCGGAGGTGAAGACTGTTGGGCCCGACGATCTACCGACCGCTTGGGGTGGCGGCAACATGGGGGTTGTGGGCCGGGTCGAGCGTCTGGCGCCAACGGAAACGAGCGCTCGGGCGGTGCCGGATCCGCAGGCTCCGGCGCCCGCGCCGGAGGTGAAGACGGTTGGGCCTGACGATCTACCAACCGCCTGGGGTGGCAACGCGGGGGTTGTGGGCCGGGTCGAGCGTCTGGCGCCAACGGAAACGAGCGCTCGGGCGGTGCCGGATCCGCCCAATCCAGCGCAATCGCCGGCGCTCCCCGCGCCTGCGCCCGAGGTCCAGACTGCAACGCCAACCGTGCCCGCACCATCGCCTGCACCCGCACCGCAGCAACCGGCGCCGAGCATGTCGCCGAGCTTGTAGCAGAACGCAGCGGCAGCCTCAGCGGTACGGCTGGCGACCTAAATCGCGTGATACGGATCGATTTCTACGGATTAAAGACCGTTTCGCATTTCGAGCACTGATACACGTTGGCTTTTCTTTGGAAGGACTTGCGCGTGACCCATCCAACAAATAAGACCACGACAATGGCGAGCCCTGCCAGCACGTACGAAGAGCCAAAAACGATCAGGCACATGAACGCGAAGAACAAGGTGGCCGCAGCTGTAATGACAGCGTACTGGTTATATTTTTGGCCGGTCCACTGGATGATCTCATCGTGATGCTCGTCTTTACCGCTGGCTTGGCAATTGGGGCAGGTCAATTTTGGCATGATTTCTCCTCTTGCGAGAGATTTGTTCGACAGAAGTGAATGGCCCGGGGACCCCAGGCAGGAGGCGAAGCCATAGGGCGCTCGTTCGCGCTGCCAGGCGCGGGATATTAGTTTTATTGAGCGGCGAATTCAACTTGAATGTTTTGCCGGTCCAGGCCCGTTGCAGGGAGTGATATCTCCCGAACCAATATCGGCATGAATACGATCGGGGTTATTGGCTCAAACCGCCTTCGGAAGCGGGCGGTTTGACCGTGCTTTGCGCCGACGGATATAATCGAAGCCGGCGCGGAAGAGATACGCGGGTTTTTGCTGGACCGCCAGAGTTGTTGAGCCGCAAGAGCGGAAGCGTTGCGGTATGCGCTGAAATCCGCAGCTCAGTCACCCAGTTCACGGATGCGCCGCCGATTCCGCCTGCCCTTGCCAAAATACAGGGCGCTCGTCAAAGTGCTTGTTCGGGCGCCGGCCTCAGGAGAGATGAATGCTGAAAGCGACGCAATTGCGTCCAGGAATGATTATTGTCCATGAAGGCAGCCTTTATACGGTGCACAGCGTGGACCATCGCACGCCCGGCAATAAACGCGGGGCCATGGCCACGCGCATGCGCAGCCTGCGCACCGGGTCGATCATCGATTATCGGTTCCGGGCCGAGGATTTTGTGGAGCGCGCGGTGCTCGACGAGATCGAATTCCAATACCTTTACGCCGATGGCGAAGGCTACCACTTCATGAATAACGAGAGTTTCGAGCAGATTCACGTCAGCGGGGAGGTGCTGGGCGACGCGGTCTATTACCTGATCCCGGACCTGCCGGTGAAGCTGGAATTTTACGAAGGCAAACCCCTCGGCGCGGTTCTGCCCGACACCGTGGATTTAAAGGTGGTGGATACCGAGCCCACCGTGCAGAAGGCCACGGCCAGCGCGGTGATGAAGCCGGCGAAGCTCGAGACGGGATTGACCATCCAGGTGCCGCCGTTTATCAACAATGGCGACAAGGTGAAGGTGGATACCTCCGAAGCGCGCTACATACAGCGGGCGCAGTGATCCAACAAATCTGATCGTGCTATCCCTCGGGGAGGCAAGGAGTTTGCTTTTATAAAGCTGAAGAAGAAAGCAGATTCTTCGTCGCTTCGCTCCTCGGAATGACAGTCACTTTCTCGCCGAGAGATCGCCTAACCACAGCAAGCGTCCTTCGCGCACTGGAAACGGGTCGGCTTCGCGGGGAGATCGATTCGTCGACGCGCCCCACCGTGCGTCCCTGCACGCTACCGTGCTCGAAACCAGCGCACATGGCCGGGCCTCCTCTTTCGCTCAGGACGATAGAGTCAGCGTGCGCATGGTTTCTTCGAGCACTGCGGCGCTTGCGGAACCCCGCGCTTTTTCCTCCGTTCTATGAGGTTGTATTACGGGCGCCTGCCTGGCCAGAGCCTCGGGCGACTCCTTCAGCAACCTTTCAAATTCATCGACGAGCTTGCCGTCCCACCAACCCCGGCGAACCTCGTCACGCAGGATGCCGAAAGCGCGCTCGGAGGTGAGCGCCTTGCGATAAGGGCGATCGGTGGTTAAGGCGTCGAAGACGTCCGCAGTCTGCAGGACGCGGGCGACGAGGGGAATCTGGTGGCCACGCAGGCGATCGGGATAGCCGCTGCCGTCCTGGCGCTCATGATGCCAGCGGATGATGGGCAGGACGTTGCGAAAGGACTTCAACGGCGCGCAAATGCGCTCGCCAATCGCGGTATGCGTCTCCATCAACTGGCGCTCGTGGACGTCGAGGGGCCCCGGCTTCAGCAACACGCGTTCGGGGACGGCGACTTTGCCGATATCGTGAATCACGCCGCCGCGGCGGAGGGCGATGCGATCCTCCTCAGGCAATCCCAGCCGCTCGCCCAGCGCCACGCAATATCGGGAGAGGCGATCGCAGTGGCCTTCGGTGTAAGGGTCCTTGGCCTCGATGCTGGCGGCGAGGGTGAAGACCACGGTTTCCGCGCTCTCCAGTTCGTCAGTGATGCGCTTCACGCGCACCAGCGACTTCACTCGAGCGAGCAACTCTTCCTTGCGGATGGGCTTATTCAGAAAATCGTCAGCGCCGGCCTCGATTCCCTTGATGCGGTCCTCCACGCGGCCGAGGCCGGTGATGAGCACGACGGGCGTGAGGCGCGTCTCGGGGCGGTCCTTGGCCGCGCGGCAAACGGCAAAGCCGCTTTGGCCGGGCATGACCACGTCGATGAGGGCCATATCGACGGGCTCCTGCTGCAGGACGGCCAGCGCCGCCGGGCCATCGCCCACGGCGAACACGCGATAGCCATGCGTGCGCAGCATCATCTCCAGCATGTCGCGAGCGGACTGATTATCGTCGGCGACGAGAATGGTTCCTAACGGTGCATTGTTTGCGGACACGGCTTCCTCCGTTTGCGTAATCGTTGAAGCGCCCGAAACTGCGTTTAGCCAAGGGCGCGAAAAGCGGGAGGAAGGGGCGTGCATAGTCCCGCAACGGCACAAATCAAGAGATGAGATTAACAGGAAGGGGCAGCAATTTTCGCCGCGCGGGCACGGGCTGTCAAGCAAAGTGTCGATGCAGTTGCTCTGCTAGTTCCCGGGCGAACCAAAGACGCGGCGGAAGATGGCGTCGACCTGGTGAAGCTGCCGGTCCAGGTCGAAGGCGCGCGCGAGAGCGGCAGAATCCAGGAATTTGGTGATGCGCTCGTCGCCTGCGACGCGCTCGCGGAAGCTGCCCTCCGATTCCCAAGCGGCCATGGCGTTTTCCTGCACCCACTGATAGGCGCCGTCGCGCGGGGCGCCGGCTTCGACGAGATCGAGCAGAAGCTGCCCGGAAAAGACCAGGCCCTGGGTGGCGTCCAGATTGCGCCGCATGCGTTCCGGAAAGACGCGCAGGCCGGCGAGGATATCGGTCATGCGGGCAAGCATATAGTCGATCAGGATGGTGGAATCGGGCAGGATGATGCGCTCGACGGAGCTGTGCGAAATATCGCGTTCATGCCAGAGCGCTACATTTTCGAGAGCGGCTAGGGCGTTGGCGCGCACCACGCGCGCGAGGCCGGAAATCTGTTCACAGCTTACCGGGTTGCGCTTGTGGGGCATGGCCGAACTGCCGCGCTGCCCCGCGGCAAAGGGCTCCTCGGCCTCGCGCACTTCAGTGCGCTGCAGGTGGCGAATCTCGACGGCGATTTTCTCGAGCGTAGCGGCAATAATCGCCAGCGCGGAGACGAATTCGGCGTGGCGATCGCGCTGGATCACCTGCGAAGCGACCGGGGCCGGCTCGAGGCCCAAGCGGCGGCAGATGGCCTCCTCGACGTCCACTCCCAAATGCGCGGCGTTACCTACCGCGCCTGAAATTTTCCCCACGGCCATCTGCCGCGCGGCGCGGCAGAAACGTTCCTGATTGCGGCGATTTTCGGCAAACCAATTGGCAACCTTCAGGCCGAAGGTAATGGGCTCGGCGTGAATGCCGTGGGTGCGGCCGATCTGGGGAGTGTGCTGAAATTCGCGAGCGCGCTTTTCGAGAACTTCGCCGAGGCGCTTGAGTCCGGCGTCGATCAGGCGGGAAGCCTCGCGAATCTGCAAAGCCTGCGCGGTATCCACAACGTCGTTCGATGTCAGCCCGTAATGCAGCCAGCGCGCCGCTTCGGGGTCGCCAATCGATTCACCGACGGCCAGCGTGAAGGCGATCACGTCATGCCGGACGCGCGCTTCGATTTCTAGCACGCGCTGCGCATCCACGCGAGCGCGTTCGCGAATGCGGGCGGCGGCTTCCGGCGGCACCACGCCGCGCTCGGCCAGCGTGTCCGTGGCGGCCACTTCGACTTCCAGCCAGCGCTCCAGGCGGCCTTGATCGGTCCAGATAGCGCCCATCTGCGGGCGCGTGTAGCGGGCAATCATAAGAATTAAGATTTTCTCGCTTCAGCGCGAAATTTGCTAAAACGAGATTATACCAGCACTGTCATGAGTTGAAATGTGGGCGCGGGAAACTGCTGCCGCCGTGGGTCCTCGCCCGCTGGACGCAGAGCCGGGTGGACCGCTTCGAGTCACGCGCGATGCTTGGCAAGCGAGGGTTCGATTCAGCATCAAGAGATCGAACCCTCGGGTCGATGACTGCTGGTTCCTGTGCGAGCCGGACTTACTTCGAGGCCGGAAATACCTTGGCCGCTTCCCAAACAGCCGCGGCATCCTTCGACTTGAAGTAATCCAGAAGCTGCATGGCGGCCTTTTTGTCCGAAACGTTCGTGGCGATCCAGCCCGTGATGTCCACTGGAGTAGCGGCGTCCGGCGGCAGCGCGCCGACCACCTGAAGCCCCGGGTCAGGATTGCGGTAGTCGCTAAGATACGGACCAACGGCGACGTCGACCGTACCGTCGAGGATGGCCTTCTGCGGCCCGCCGCCGGTTGGATACAGTTTCAGCTTGGGTTTAATTTGATCGGTGATGCCCATCTTCTCGAAGGCCAGCATGGCTGCTCCGCCAACGCTTCCCTGAGCGGGATCGACGGTTCCGATGGACTTGGCATCGAGCAGAAGTTTCTTGACGGCCGCGGCATTGGAAATGTCGGGCTTGGGTATGCCCGCTTTCACGGCGATTGCCAGGCGCACGCGGGCCACCACGGTCTGCGTGCTCTTATCGACGTTGCCCGTCTTGATCGCATCGTCGAACGGAGCAAAGAGCAGCGTCACGTCCAAGGCCCCGCCTTCCTGAACCGTTTTGCGCGAGCCCACGCCGGTCCCGTAGGACTCCTGGACGTTAATGCCGGTTTTCATCTCGAAGCTCTTGACGATCTCATCGACTTCCCGCCGGAGCGGGTCCGGAGACAGCAGAGTGACGCGGGTTTGGGCGCGCGCGCCGGACGCAATACCGAATACAAAAGCCACAACGGCAAACCACGAAAGTAGATGCTTCACGGTCACCTCCTCGATCGGCTGAGAATGATCGGCGGATATGTCCGCTTGGGTGTTCGACGCCGATTTCAGCCGCGTTTATAACGTAAAGAGATACTCCGCAGGCGTCTCCACGTCAACTGGCAAGGCTTCGCCTACGTCCGGGGCGAAAACCTCAGGGCAGGCGTTTCTTCTTCAGTAGATATCGTACTGTTCCCAATGCAGCGTGGGATCGGCTTGGATGATGACGCTCTTGCGCGTGTTTTGCTCAAGCTCTTCGACCAGCACCGCTTCGCGCGTCTTGAGCGCCTTGGCGATTTCGGGATGCACGCGCAGGGTGAGGCTGGAAGCTTCGAGATCGGCGGCCATCTTGCGCGCTTCGGCCTGAATTTCGTAGCAGATGGTGGGCACCGATTTCACCATGCCGGAGCCCGTGCAGTAGGGGCAGGGCTGGCAGAGCACGCGCTCGAGCGCCTGCTTGGTGCGCTTGCGGGTGATATTGACCAAGCCGAATTCGTTGAAGTTCAGGGCTTTGGAGGGCGCCCGGTCGGAACGCAGCGCCGCTTCCAGTGCGCCCATCACCTTCTCGCGGTTGCGCCGTTCCTCCATGTCGATGAAGTCCAGCACGATGATTCCGCCCAAGTCGCGCAGGCGAATCTGGCGGATGATCTCCTTCACCGCTTCGAGGTTGGTCTTGACGATGGTGTCTTCCAAACGGGTCGAGCCGCGGCCCACATATTTGCCGGTGTTCACGTCGATGGCCACCAGCGCTTCAGTGTGGTTGATGACGATATAACCGCCCGACTTGAGCCACACTTTCGGACGCAAGGCCTTATCGAGCTCCTGCTGAATGCCGAACTCCTCGAAGATGGGGGCACTTTTGGTGTAGAGCTTCACCCGCCCCACCAGCTTGGGCTGGAAGCGGCTGACGAATTCCACCACTTTGCTGAACTCGTCTTCGTTGTCGATCCAGATGGAGGCGTAATCGTTGTTGACGTAGTCGCGCAGAATGCGCTCCACCAGGTTCAGATCGCGGTGCAGCAACGCTGGCGACTTGCGCGGCTCGGACTGCGTGCGAATCTTCTCCCAGGTGCGGCCTAAAAATTCAACGTCGCTGCGGATCTCCTCTTCCGGAGCGCCGTCCGCGGCGGTGCGCACTATGAACCCGCCGGGGAAGGTGCCTTTGGCGTCTGTAACCACATGGCGCAGGCGGGACCGTTCCTCAGCCGAGTTGATGCGCCGCGAGACGCCGATGTGATTGACCGTGGGCATATAAACCAAGAAACGGCCCGGCAAAGCCACGTGGCTGGTGATGCGCGCTCCTTTTTTGCCCAGCGGCTCCTTGGCGATTTGCACGATGATTTCCTGGCCGGCCTTCAGGACTTCGGAGATGAGTTGCGGCCTGCGCGCTTCGTGCCGATTGTCGGGCCGCCGCATGTGGCGCTGGCCGCGATTGCGGCCGCCCCGGCGCATGGGCCGCTGGAAGCGCTGCCGTTGCGGTTCAGAGATGCGCGCGGACATGGGGTGCTCCGGCGAAGCCTGCGGTTCGCGCATCCCCGCCTCGCCGAGTCCGGAGGCGCCTTCCGCGGCTATGTCTGGGGCCTGTTCATGCTCCTCGTGTTCGTCATGGCGCTCGTCATGCTCAGCCTGATCCTCATGCTCGTCTGCTTCCGCCTCGGCGATGAACTCCTCGGCTTCCGCGGCGCCTTCGGGTCCATGGGGAAGTTCTTCCTCGAGCATGCCCAGTTCTGCGTCAGCCTCGGCTTTGGCGCTCACTTCTTCGTGGCGCGCCTCGGCGAGCTGCTCCGCCAGGGAACTGACCTCTTCATCGGAGAGTTCGTGTGGTCCGGCGGGATGCGCAGCGGTGTCCGGCAGAGCGGCGCCTTCGTAAATGGCGCGCGGCGGCTCTTCGGGAAGCGCCTGATATTCCGAGAAGGTCTCGGAATCGGGCAGGGGGATTGAACCGGCATCGCCGCCGCTGCTGGGGGCCCAGGCTTCCGGTCTTCCATGCTCCTGCGACGGGCGTCCTTGGGTTGCCTGTTCGGTTTCGCGTTCGGCGGATTCCCGGGCAGTTAGATCCTGCTCTGGATGTTCGGCTGCTTCAGCTGACGGCTCCGCATAGTCCCGATGTTCGGTTTGCGGAGGCATCTCCGCCGATTGAGCCGGGGAAGCCGAACTACCGGCAGCGCCGCCCGCTTGAGGCGCGCGGTCTTTGTATTTGGCCAGGGATTCGCCCGGCAGAATGATGGGTTCGTAGTCGGCCGGCAATTCCTCGCGCGGCTCCGCTGGTGGCCGGGGCGTAAAGGGACGGGGCGAAGCGTATTTCGAAGGAGGCAGATCACGCCCTTGATAGCGCTGACCTCCTCCTCCGCCGCCGCGGCCTTGACGCCAGCGACCGCCGCCGCCGCCGCGTCGCCGTCCGTGATCCTGGCCCTGTCCCTGGCGGCCCTGGCCTTGTCCGAATCCGCCCGGACGGCGGTCCTGCCGGCCAAACGGCACGGGTGGACGCGTTTCCCGCATGTTCGGCTGCGGGGGGGCGACGTTACCCGAGGGCTGGTCTTCCTCCTCGTGGGGCATCTCCGGAGACGAGTTGGCGAATTGCGGCGCAGCCTCAGCCGCTTCGGTAGGACGCTCTTCGTGGCTCGATGGGCCCGATGCGGCTGGTGCTCCGCCTTTCGGCGGCGAAAACACCTCGCCGCCCTGCTGCTCCATCTTTTGGACTTTGCCTTCCACGGGTGCAACGACGTGGTCGTAATCTTCGAGATTTTCGAGGAAGTCGCCGACGTAAAGGAAGGCGTCGCTATCGAGGCCGATGTCCACAAAGGCCGACTGCATGCCGGGAAGCACGCGCGTCACGCGGCCTTTGTAGATGCTTCCAACTAGCGCAAACTCTTTTTCCCTCTCGATATAAATTTCACAGAGTAAACCATCTTCCAGAATCGCGACCCGGGTCTCGTGGGGGGCCGCTGAAATCACCAGCTCTTTGGGCATGAAAGCTCCTTAGAGCGCATCGCCCTGCTCTCCTCCGGAGGGTTCCGGCGCGCTTCGGCGGCGCCGGAAGACCGGAACAAGTCCATCGATTGAATCTTTCGATCACGCGATGCACTCTCAAAATCCTGAATTTACTTCTCCTGCGCGGGATCCATCCACCGCGCAAGAGTCCAACCGGCTTGGGCTCAATTGACGAATCGCCCTAAACGTACGTTCATCACCAGGCCCAGCGCCAAAAATACGAATAACATGGCCGAACCGCCGTAGCTCATGAGCGGCAGCGGAATGCCCGTCACGGGCATGAAGCCAATGACCATGGCTACGTTAACAAACACGTGGAAACCAAGTATCGCCGCCACGCCCATCACCAAAAACATTCCGGCGCGATCCTTTGCGCGTTGCGCGTTCTGGATCAGACGAAGCAGCAAAGCCGTGTATAGCACCAGCGTTACAAATACTCCAGTAAAACCCAACTCCTCGGCAAGCGCGGCAAGAATAAAATCCGAATACCGAACGGGCACGAAACCGAGCTGGTTCTGGCTGCCGTTGCCGAGTCCCTTTCCCCAAAAGCCGCCGGAACCCACGGCAATTTTCGACTGCAGAATCTGGTAGCCCGATCCTTTGGGGTCGTCCTCCGGCCGAAGAAAGGTGGTCACCCGCTCCTTCTGATAGGGCTTCAGATGATGCCAGGCAACGGGTACCATCAGCGCAGCCGCCAGAAACATTACCGCCGCGTGTTTCCATTGTATACCCGCGAGATAGGCCCCCACTGCCACGACCGGAATCAGCACCATAGCCGTTCCCAGGTCCGGTTGCAAGAGGATCAGCCCGACGGGCACGGCCGTGAGCACCGCCGCCTTGAACAAGTCCGCCAGAGAAAGCCGGTCCGTGCGCACGTCCGAAAAAAAGCGCGCCAACGTCACGATTATAATTAACTTGGCAATTTCAGACACCTGCAAAAACTCGCCCATCACGGGGAGCCAGCGTTTCGCGCCATAGCGCGTATGTCCGACGGCCAGTACGGCCAGTAGCGCGAGGATTCCCACCAGGTAGAGAATCGGCGCTTTGTCCAGCACGGAATGATAATCGAGGCGGGAGAGCGCCATCATCAGCGCGACGCCAAGCGCAATCCACCACAACTGCTTCCATTGCATTCCCGCCAGATGGCTGGCGTGGGTGGCCGACCAGATCTCCATCACGCCAATTCCGCAGATGGCGAAAATGGTGGTCATCAACCACCAGTCGTAATCGCGTATTCCCGTACCCTCTTTCATGGATTCACACTCACGGGAGCGGTGGCCACCGGAGTCGTGGTTGCCGCCACAGGGTCCGGCTTAGTGGGAACGCCTTCCTCGGCGTTGGCATCGGGCTTGGAGGCGTGCGTGGACTGCGCGGCAAAGGAAGGCGGTATGCCGGGCACGGCCTGGGTGGTGAGCTCCTGCGGAGGAAGCTTGCCCTGCTTCTTATCGTAATAGGCCTTCACGACATCCCGCGCAATGGGCGCCGCTGCCGACGCGCCGTGCTCTCCGCCCTGCACCAGCACCGCGACCACAATCTCCGGATTTTGTCTCGGTGCAAACCCGACAAACCAGGCGTTGTCTTTCAAGTCGGCTTGCTTGCCCGCTCGCGCCAGCCCCTGGTTACTGATCACCTGCGCGCTTCCCGTCTTCCCGGCAAATTCGATGCCAGAGAGCCTGGAGGCGTACGCTGTCCCGCCCGGCTCATTCACCACGCCGTACATTCCTTGCGTCACGGTGTCTACCGTGGAGTCGGAGATCGGAAAATCGACTTCCGGAGCCGCCTGGTCGGAAAGCAGAAGATGGGGCTGGTGGAACCTGCCTCCCATGATGATGCCCCCGATCATATATCCAAGTTGGACCGGGGTCGCCGCGATCGCACCTTGACCAATGGCCACGGAGATGGTCTCCCCCGGATACCATTTCTGATGATAGACGCGCTCTTTCCAGGCCTCCGAAGGCATCAGGCCGGGCTCCTCGCCGGGCAAGTCTATTCCTGTTTTGCGTCCCAAACCCAGGTTGGCGCCATAAAATGAAATTTTGTCGATTCCCAGCTGTTTGCCGACGTTGTAGAAGAAGACGTCGCAGGAGTGCACGATGGCATCGTGCAAATCCACATTGCCGTGTCCTTCTTTTTTCCAATCGTGAAACACGCGGCCGTAGAATTCGGCCGAGCCGGGACAAAAAACGTGATAGTCGGCCGGAATCGCTTTGGACTCCAGCATCGCGGTAGCCATTAGAATCTTGAAAATCGAGCCGGGAGCGAGCTGCGCCTGAATGGCGCGGTCCAGCAGCGGCCGTTCGGGATCTTCGTTCAGCGACTGCCATTCGTCTTTGGAAATGCTCACCGCAAAGTCGTTGGGATCGTAGGAAGGCTGGCTGGCCATGGCCAGGACTTCGCCTGTCCTGGGATCGAGGGCCACCACCGCGCCCTTTTTGCCGACCAACGACTCTTCGGCGACCAGCTGCAGGTCATAGTCGATCGTCAGACGGATGGGTTTGCCCGGAACGGCGTCGGTCTGCTCCAGCCGGCCCACTTCGCGGCCCACGCTATTGACGACGGAACGCCTCATGCCGTCCACGCCCATCAGTTGCTCGTTGTATTGCCGCTCCAGGCCGGCCTTGCCAACGATATCGCCGGGACGATAGCGGGAGTTCTCCTCGATCTGATCGGCGCTGACTTCGCCCACATAACCGCTGACGTGGGCCATAAACCCGCCCTTTGGATAACGCCGGCGATGCACCATGAGCATTTCCAGCAGGGGAATATCGGCGCGGTGCGATTCGATAAAGGCGACGTCTCCGGGCGTCGCTTCTGGCTTGATCACGATGGGCTGAAAATGTGGAAGCGTTTTGGCGGCCTCGATCTGCTGCTGAACGTCATCCACCGTCAAGTTCAACCCGTCGGCAATTTGCGGCAGCAGATGATCGAGTTGGACAGGATCGTCCCGGAGCAGCAAAACGCTAAAGGAGGGATAGTTATCCACGATGACGCGGCCATAACGATCCAGCATGGCGCCGCGAGGAGCGATGATGGGGATCGATCGGACGCGGTTGCGTTCCGCAAGCTGCGAATAGCGATCGGAGTTGATGATCTGCAGCTTCCAAAAGCCCAGAAGCAGCAGGGCCATTAGCGCTACGATCGTGTATGAAATGACCGTCAGCCGCGTTTGCGGCAGGCGATTGTCATTTTGGAACCAAGGGGACAAGCAAACTCCGCGCCCGTTACTGGAACCGTCCTGTTCAACTTGCCGGGTGGATTAGCAAGTATACCATGCCCTTAAACTTCGGAATTTAGGTCGGTTGCCGCCGAGAGCCCTTTTCCGGCGCTTTTGAAAGGCTCGCCCAAAATATCACCGGGTTCCGAGGCCCTGCAACCCATTGCAGCCGCCCTATGCCCAATCGAACAAGGTGACGTAAGTCCCTAAATCAGATGACGGAGGACCCTTTAGGGGTTAGGAGGGTTTACGGAGTCGGTCCAAAAGGGGATACAGGAAAACGGCTACAACGCAGTTCACCACGGAGGCGATGACCAGCCTGGTCTCGAGGTAGGGCTCATGCTGGCCCAGCAAAACGCGGCTGATCAATACCAAGACCGCGTTGTGCAGATGAAAGAAAACAAAGGTGAGGAGAAACCGGCTGATTGGATGCTCCACGTCGATGCGAGAACCGAACGAGGATGCCGTGAAACCGACCACGGTCTTGGCAATTCCGTACATTCCGAACGGAGTATGCCCGAGGCCGTCCTGAGCCAGGCCTATGGCCATCCCAAGCAGAAGACCGGAGGAGGGATTTCGCCGACTCAATCCGAAATAGATCGTTACCAGGAGCGGCAGTTCCAGGATGGCTGCCGAGCGGAAAAACGCCGGCAGCACAGCCTCGAGCGCCAGGGCCAGCACGGCGATGCCAAAAATGGTGCCGGCATAGAATTTATGAACCTCGATATGCTGGTCGTATGTTGGACTAATTTCCATTTTTAGAGCCTAGTCAGCGCCATTCAAGGATTGTTTGGTGCTTCCGAAGTTTCCGGCGTCTCCGGTTTTTCCGGTGTTTCCCGGGTTGACGCTGTTGGCGATGTTGCCGAAACAGCGGGTTTGGGCGGCGCCGCAACTGGAGGCTTCGCCGGAACCGTCGCCAGCTTCGCCGGGGGTGCGGCAACAGGCAGCTTGGCCGTTTGTGTAACCGGTGGTTTCGCCGGACCTGCGGTACCTGTCGCTTTGGCGGGCGTGGCGGGCGTGGCGGGCGCCGCGGGAACGTGCGCGGATGTTTCAGCGTCCTTACGCGGAGTAAACTCCTGGCGCGTGAGCAGCACCAGAACTTCCTCCAAGCCGTCCAGCCGTGCCGCTGGTTTCACCAATATGGTCTGAAAGGGGCCTTTGTGGTCAGGGTGCACTTCCACGACCGTGCCGACCGGCAAATCCTTCGGAAAAATACGATCCTCGCCCGACGTGAGCACGAGATCGCCCGGTTGAACCTTGGTGTCGTTGCCAACGTATTCGAGATCGAGCAGAGGGTCGCCCGTTCCCCTTACGGGCCCTTGCGCCCGCGAAGTCCCCAGCAGCGCGCCGACGCCGCTTTCTTTGTCGCTCAGCAGCAGCACTTGAGAAGTGTCCGGATAGACCGCCAGAACTTTGCCGACCACCCCATCCGGCGTGATGATTCCCATATCCCGGCGCACGCCATCGCGCGTTCCACGGTCGATCAATACCATGTGGCTGGCCGGATCGGGAGTTGCACCGATCACTCGCGCAGCCAGCATCTGCACCTCGGCGTGCTGGTCGCGGAAGCCGAGCAAGTTCGCCAGGCGATCCGCTTCCGCCGCGCGGCTCTCCAGTTGCGCGTTGCGTATTTGGAGCGAGCCCGTCTGCTTGCGAAGCTGATCGTTTTCCTCGCGCATATGCCGCAGAGCCACGTAGTTGTTCCACAGGCCGCGAATTCCGTCCACCGACCATGCCGCGCCGCGCCCCAGCGGAGAGACGCTCTCGATGGCCCACACGCGGATCAGGCGCACCTGCTGTCCGCGCCTGATCTGGATCGCGAGAAACAGTATCTGGGCCGCAATCGCGACCGCGAAGAGAGTCAGAGATCGATGCCGAGAAGGAATGGGCAACATGAGCTCTTTGCCGCCTTGAATCTTCTAAATCAAGAGTCGCGCGAGGACACCCGGCCCGCTCTCGCCAATGGCCAAGAACTGCTTGGACAAAGCGCCCTCGCCAGAACGCATGGGCCAATGCGCGCGCCTAATCGTTGCGCCTAGTCACGCGCCTGCTCATCGTTCCTAGTCAATGGACACCAGGCGCAAGAGACGGAAATCGCTGAGCATCTTTCCCGTGCCCAGCACCACGGAAGCGAGGGGATCGTCGGCAATCGAAACGGGCAAGCCCGTCTCTTCCCGAATGCGTTTGTCCAGATTCTTGATCAGAGCGCCGCCGCCGGTGAGGACAATTCCTCGATCGCTGATATCGGCGGAAAGTTCGGGCGGCGTGCGCTCCAGGGCCACGCGGATGGCGTTCAAAATCGTGGAGACGCACTCGGAAAGCGCCTCGCGGATTTCGCTGTCGTCGATGGTCACGGTGCGCGGCACGCCTTCAATCAGGTTGCGGCCCTTGACCTCCATGGTCAGCGGCTTTTCCAGAGGATAGGCCGAGCCAATCTCCATCTTGATCTGCTCCGCCGTGCGTTCCCCGACGAGGAGATTGTATTTGCGCTTGAGGTAGTGCATCACGGCCTCGTCCATCTCATTCCCGGCCACGCGCACGGAGCGCGAGTAGACGATGCCGCTCATGGAGATGACGGCGATATCCGTGGTGCCGCCGCCGATATCCACCACCATATTTCCCGACGGCTCCTCGATGGGCAGGCCGGCGCCGATGGCCGCCGCCATGGCCTGCTCGACCAGGTAAACTTCGCTGGCCCGGGCGCGGTAGGCGGAATCCTGCACGGCGCGTTTCTCTACCGGCGTGATTTCGCTGGGCACGCCGATGACGATGCGCGGGTGCACCAGGACGCGGCGATTGTGCGCCTTCTGGATGAAGTACGTGAGCATCTTCTCTGTGACTTTGAAATCCGCGATCACCCCGTCTTTCATGGGCTTAATGGCCACGACGTTGCCCGGCGTGCGGCCGAGCATGTCCTTGGCTTCGCGCCCCACGGCGACCACCTCGCTGGTGTTCTTGTTAATCGCCACGATGGAAGGCTCGTTCACCACGATGCCTTTGCCTTTCGCGAATACCAGGGTGTTGGCCGTACCGAGGTCGATGGCCAGATCGGAAGAGAGCAAGCTGAAGACGGAACGAAGATTATAGCCGTTTTTACTGATCATTCTAATTTCCGCGCCGTCTCCGGCCGCGGTTTCCCCTTTGCCACGATACAGTTATTAAGGAATAACGATCGACACGCGCTTGATCGCTGTGCCACCCCTGCGATTCTGCCCGGTCACTACAATCTCGTGACTGCCCCGCGAAAGCGCCTGCGTGAAATAACGAAAACGGCCGTCGCGCGCAATGTCCGCCACCGGCTCCCCATTCACGATGAGCGCGGCGCTCGCTTCGGTGCGCCCGATGATTTCCACCACGTTGCCATGGATCTCCGTAGCGTCTACTTCCAGGAGCATCTCCTCGGCCTTGCCTTGAGCGATCAGAGTGAACTTGTACGCATCGCTCGGCGCGCTCTCCTTCTTGTGGGCGTCGATGGCCGTTACGCTCCAAAAGTAATCGCCGGGATCGAATCCGCTGAGATCGACGCTGGTGCCGCCGACCTCTTTTTCGGCCACGGTGCGCGTGAACATGGAGTTGGTGCTGACGCGCAAGGTATAGCTCACGGCGTCCGGAATAGCGGACCAGGCGAAGTGCACGGGAGCGCGTTTAGGGTCCGCTTCGATCAAGGGCTGAAGATTCAGCGGCGCCGCAAGCTGCGGCGGCGCAAGCACCGTGGTCTTGGTCAGCTCGCCGCTCGATTGATTAAACGTCACGCGTTGCCACTCGCCGATCTGCACGTGTTGATTGCCCACCTGCATATCCGCGGCGCCGGCCGAAACGGTGATCTGATTTTCATTGGTGGAAGGATCGGCGCGGACGGCCGCACGGCTGTTTTCCTGCAAGGACGCCCTGGCATTGGCGAAGGAGACTTCGGCCCTCGATTTCGGCGATTGCCACGAGCCCGTCGCCAGGTCTACGGCGCCGGAACTGATGTGTACGGCCACATCGGTCTGGTCGCGGTCAATGGAGTTCTGCTCCACGGTAACGAACGAGTCCGCCTTGATCGTGTAGGTGGTGCCGTCCACAAACGCGAGCCTGGCCGCACCGTCGTCTCCCGTGCGAATCAAATCGCCTTTGTCCAGCGTGGAGCGGTAATCGGCACTCTGCCAGGTGACCGAATTGGCGCGCTTGATTTCCACCTTACCATCAAGGTTAACAAAACGCGCTTGATTCTGCGCTAAAGCCGCGACGCCGCCGGGGGCCGCGCCCAAACTCCGCGACAGGCGATCGAATGTGCCGGCCATCCAGTCGGGACGCGCCACATAAGTTCCAGCCCCGATGATGACCACAATCAGCACAACATAGAGGATTACGGTGCGGTAGCTGATCGCGGTCCAATAGACCTCGACCGGCACCTTGCCGTGTTTCGCGGAGCCGGATTGTCGCGAATCGTACATAAAAAGTGCAAAATTTTGCGCTGGTTTTGGAATCTAGCACACGGTCTGGGGTGTCGCAAGGAAGGCGAGCGGCCTGTTGCTCCGCTCTGCAACACCTCTATACATAGCTGAATGGGCAAATACGGTCATGGAGGCAGGGCTTGGCGCGTGGCTGAGAAACGCGCATATGTGCATGCGAATGGGACTTCCGCGCACTAGGGCAGCTTGAAGACGAGCAGTTCGTCCGACACAGAACCGCCGCCGCATCCGAGGGCGCCGCCGGCAAAATAGGCGTACTGCCCGGCGGCTGCGGCTCCGAAAGCATGCCGGCCTGGGGGCAAGGGCGCGAGCGCCAGCCACCGGTCCGTCTTCGGATCGTAAGCTTCGTTTTCGGAGAAGGTTTTGCCGTCTTTGCATTCGCCGCCGGCGTAGAGAATCAGGCCATGGTAGTAGGCTGCGGCTCCACTGCTCCGCGCCGTCAAAAGCGGGGCCGCGGATCGCCAGGAGTTCGTCTTCGGATCGTAGATGTCGTGCAGGTTGGTGTTATCGCTGCTGCCGGCGGTGCGCCCGCCGATGACGTGGATTTTTCCGTCGACGACGATCACACCCGCGTGGTCGCGAGCCGTGGGAAGCGGCGCGCCCTCGGTCCATTTTCCGTTGGAGGGGTCGTAGATCTGGTGCGTGGCGACCGTATTTTTGTCCAGCCCGCGTCCTCCGATGGCGTGGATTTTGCCGCCCACGGCGGCCACGCCGACCGAGCCGCGTGGGCTGCTGAGCGGAGGAAGTTGCCGCCATTTGTCGGTCGCGGGATCGTATTCGAAAGCCAGATCGAGCGCTCCGACGTGCACACCTCCGCCACTGAAGCCCCCGATCGCATACAGCTTGTGGTTGAGTCCGGCCACGCCCGGATGCGACAGCCCGTGAGGAAGCGGAGCGCGGTCGCGCCAGCGATCCGCGGCCGGATCGTACTCCTGATTAAGCGGCGAGGCCTGGACGCCGGGGGTTGCGCCGCCGACGACATAGATCTTTCCGTCCAGCGCCGCGACTCCAACTTCGGCCCGCTTGGTGAGAAGAGGCGCCTTCGTCGACCAACTGCCTTGCAATTTGGTGGAAGGCGACTGCGGCGGCCGGCCCGCACCCCAGCCGGGCCATCCGCCGATGATCCCGGCAAAGAGCACACAGGAAGCAGCGAACGCCCCCCGCAACAGTAATTGAGCCACAGGAAGCCTCATGGGGCCTCACCTCCGGAATAGCGCGGATGCGGCATTGTCGCACTTTGGCGGCGCGGGGCAAGCCTTATAAGGCGGCTAGGCTTCTATGGAAAAGGTTTTCAAAAGGGCAGGCGAAGAGTGAATACCCCTTGGTGCGCGGACGAGTGGAAGCGTGTGACGGCAATTTCCGCTCCTCCTCCCAAGGTCAGTTGTAGATTTTTATAAAGCGGAAAACGGCCCACGGAGATTCCGGGCGTCAAATAAACCTGCCTCTTGCCGTCATTTGGTCCGCCTTCATAGAAGTTGGAGTTGGCCTCCACCTCCGGCCAGAACTTCCTCGAGCGCCGGTATTGGAGGGCATTGTTGAGAATCATACGGCGGCCCAAAATTGCAGTGTCGGCGCTGGGAAGATCGCAACCAAAGGTCCCCTGGTAAACGAAATCGCCCAGCCCCTTGCCGCCGGCAAGCGTGGGCGTGATCACGGAATGGGGAGACCCGTTGGTATAGGAGCCAGTAGGGAAGCTCACCGCGAGGAATGCGGTGAGGGCATAGTCGCCATGTTCGCTATTTCCGGACGAGATACGAAACTTGGTCATAAACGAAAAATCGCCAAAGCCATCGTGCACGCCCGGTTCGTTGTGGACAATGTAGGGAGGCAAGTTGATGCTGATTTCGACCCGGTCGATCGGGATCGTGGTCAAACCTTTGCTGCCGCCGTAGTTTTCCGTAACGCTTCCGTTGCTATTTTCCTGAAACGAGACGTCGTAACGGAACTCCTGCTTTAGTCGGGCCGTGGATGTGACCACCGGAGTGAGCCAGTTCGGCTGGTCGGCCTGTGCGTTCAGGGCGCGCTGGTCCCAATTTACAAGGAAAGAGTAAATGTCGCTGCCCGGGCCGCTTTGATTCGGAGCATTCGACTGCGCACGCGCGGGGAAAACGAATGCCAGCGATGACAGAATGAAAATGATTCGGATTCGAAAAATGGCATTAGGGCGGCGCGCTACACGCGCGCGCCTTGTGCCGCAGCCAGGATACGTTGAAGAGGGAGTTATGGCCGCGAGACCTTTGCGGCCGCGGCGGCGAGCCGCGCGGCGTTGGCTGCCTTGGCAGCCTGTCTGGCGTTAAGTGAGGTGGCGCCGGACCATACCAGCTGCAATCCGGCGCAAATGGCGATCACCGCCATCACAGCTTTGAGCTTTCGAGCGGGGACTCTGCGGGCCATAACGCAGCCGAAAATCACCCCGGGCACTCCTCCCGCCAGCAGTTGCAACAGAACCGCGGAACTGATGGTTCCCAGAGTCCAGTGCACCGCGCTGCCAATGATGGCCAGCACCAGTCCGAAGAGGATATCCGTGCCCACCACTTGGGCCGGAGTCATTTCCGAATAGTTCAGCAGGAGGATGGTGCCAAGAGCTCCCGCGCCCGCCGACGAAAATCCCGACTCGATGCCGATGGGAAGCGCCAGCCAGGGCAGCCATCGCGAATTCTTCACCGCGAAATGCGCGTTCTGGGCGCGGGGAATGAAGGTCACACTCGACGATGTGGCCAGCAGCACGCCCAGAATAATCACCACCAGGGGGCTGCCGGCGCCCGTCGATAGCAAGCGCAAAGCGATCATCCCCAGAACCAGGCCTGGAACCGCTCCTATGAGCAAAAGGCGCAAGTACTTGGAGTGCACGCCGCCGGTGAACACGTAGAATGGCGCGGCAATCAGGCGCAGCACGGCGGCGAAGACGAAAGCAGTGCCAACCGCCTCGACGGCCGGCATGCCGACGATCAAAAGCAGGGCCGGCACTGTGAAGCTGCCGCCGCCGATACCTGTAAGCCCTACGGTCAGCGCGATAAAAAATCCCAGAACAACGTTGATCATCGTCAACCTTTTGAAAATTGGCCCTGAAAACAAAAATCCCACCGGCCATTCCTTCTGGCGGTGGGCTTTGACTGCCGCTCGGCTAGTGCCGGTTTGCTAGACCGCGAGCCTCCCTGCGCCAGAAGACACTTTGCTGCTACACATACAACAGCAGCAGGCTGCTCTCTTCTGGCTGAAGCTCATCAACATGCCGCAGAGTTTATAACAGAACCCGGCCCTCCACAACCGATTTCCTCAGCCGAACGCGCGCTTGCAAGCCGCCGAATTTCGCGTTTGAGCGCGTGGGCGGAGTGCCCTATAATGAAGATTCAAAGACAATGTTTGGCGCGCTTTCGTGTTCTTCGGCTATCCCCTCCGCGCGCCAGTAAGGTGGCATCGAGCGTGTTTGAATCAATGCATAAGAATAAGCTGGGCGTGCGCATCATGCTCGGCGTCATCGTCGGACTGCTCGGCGTGGGCATGCTGCTGTATCTAGTGCCGGGACAAGGCACCGATACTGTCGCTGCCGCGGATGTGGTTGCGTCCGTGGACGATCAATCCATTAGCGTGACCGATGTTCGTGCTCAGTTGACGCGCATTGAGCGCACCGGCTCGATCCCTGCGGCTTTGGAACCTCTGTATGCGCAGCAAGTTTTGAATGAGCTCGTTTTCCAGAAGGAATTGGCCATCGAAGCCAAGCAACTCGGAATCACGGTCACGGACCAGGAGCGGGCCGACCGCATCAAGCAGTTGATCCCCACGGCATTTGTTAACGGCGCATTCGTGGGCAACGATCAATATGCGACGCAGGTGGAAGCCACCACGGGTATGGCCGTTCCGGAGTTCGAGGATGTAGTCGGGCAGGGCTTGCTCGAGGAAAAGTTTCGCGAGCTGATTACCGATGGGACCACGGTAACGCCGGCCGAGGTCGAACAGGAATACCACCGCCGCAACGACAAGATCAAGCTCGCTTACGTGGTGGTCAGGCCGGCCGATCTGCAATCGAAGATCGATCCCAGCGATGCGGACCTATCCGCTTATTTTGCGAAGAACAAAGCGCGCTATAACGTTCCCGAACGGCGCATCGTGCAATATGCGTTTCTCGATCTCGAACAGCTTCGGCTGCGTGCCAACGTTCCTCAGGATGAAATACAGAACTATTACCAACAGCATATCGACAGCTACAAAATACCGGACCGCGCCCACGTCGCGCATATCTTGTTCAAGACGGTAGGTAAAACGGACGCGGAGGCCGAGGAGATTCGCAAGAGGGCCGAAGATGTTCTGAAGAAAGCCAAGAGCGGCGCGAACTTTGGCGATCTCGCCAAACAATACTCGGATGACACCACCAAAGACAAAGGTGGCGACCTCGACTGGATTGTGCGCGGGCAAACCGTCCCCGAGTTCGAGCAGGCGGCCTTCTCACTGCCGATCGGATCGATCTCAGACTTGGTGAAAACGCAATACGGCTTCCACATCATTAAAGTCATCGACCGGCAGAACGCCCGCACGCAGACGCTGGAGGAAGTTTACCCGCAGATTTTAGGGGCGCTGCAACAGGACAAGGCGGAGCACGCCGCGGACGATCTCTCCGAGCAAATCGCTTCCGAGATACGCCGCACCGGGCGCGTTTCCATGGATGATCTAGCCAAGAAATTCAATTTGAAATTGGGGCAAACGCCGCCTCTGGACGCCAATCAGCCTATCCCCGAGGTTGGCAATTCTCCGGAACTCACCGAGGATATTTTCCGCTTGCGCCCGGGCGACGACAGCGCTCCCATCCGCACCGACAAGGGTTACGCGGTCATTTCCGTGAAGGAAGACCAGCCGGCTCATCCGGGAACGCTGGCGGAAGTTCACGATCAGGTTCTCGCGGATTACCGGCGCGATAAAGCGGCGGAACTGGCCAAGAGCAAGGCCGAGGAACTGGCCCAGAAGGTAAAGGGAGGCGAGGACCTGGAAAAAGCGGCCAAGGCTCTGGGTCTGGAAGCCAAAACCAGCGATCTCTTCTCTCGCACCGGCTCGGTAAACGACCTCGGCGGGGCGGCCCAACTCGGTCCGGCCTTTCATATGAACCCCGGTCAGACCAGCGATGCCGTTTCGCTGGGCGAGAACTGGGCCGTCTATCGCGTGGTTGACAGCCAACTGGCCAATCCCGCGGATTTCGCCAAACAGCAGCAGGATGTACAAAACCAGCTGCTGGATTCGCGGCGCAACATGGCCTTTGAAGCTTTTCGGAGCGCGCTCGACAATCGCATGAAAGCGGAAGGCAAGCTGAAGATCAACGCCGACAATCTCAAGCGCATGTCCACTTCGTCCAGTTCCTAGCGCCAGTTCGTAGCGCTTGAGTGCGGCTGCAATCAGCGAGGCTCTGCCCCGAATATTTGCCGGGCTACTTCTCCCGCACGACGATCTCGCCGTTACCGATGCACTGATCGTTGAGCCACAGGCGATAGCGGAACGATCCCGGCTTTGTGCCCGGACGCGGAGGGCCGCTGAGCAAGCGCACGCCCGCCGGAGCTTGAAAGATATTCGAGGCGAAAGGCGAACGGTTAGCGTCGAATTCGATTTTCAACTGACCTTCCCCGGCAACCCAAGCCACTTGGTCGGACGGTCCAATGACCATCGCTTCCGGAATCACTCCCACCAAAATCGTCTTTTCGGCCATGAGGTGAAGTCCCCTTTTCGCCCGGTGAAGATAGCACAGCCTGGGTCGCACACGCGTGACTCCGAACGAAAAAGAATCGCCGAATCCTGACGGCGTTCTCTGCTTTTCGCGACGCAATCGTGCGGTACTGTCCTAATTAGGACAGTACCACTCCGTTCCGAATTGCTTGACGCGCCCTCAATAAGGGTCTAAAGTGAGTGTTCAGTCCAAAATACTCGGAGCGCCGCTGACTGCCGTGTGTTCCTGCGCTCGGAATAACTGCCGGAAAGACCCGGGAGTACGAGGGAGGGAAGCATGGCGTTTGGTTGGATCACTCTCAGGAGCGGCGATCGCATATCGTACATACGCTCTTTGCCATTCGTAGCTGTCCACTTGGCCTGCATTGCCGCCTTTTTTCTGAAATTTCACTGGTCTTATTTGGTCGTCTGCCTGGCTCTTTATTACACGCGCATGTTTTTTGTTACCGCGGGATACCACCGCTATTTTTCCCATCGCTCTTTTAAGACCAGCCGCGCCTTTCAATTTGTAATGGCCTTCGTGGCCACCATGTCCACGCAGAAGGGTGTGCTGTGGTGGGCCGCCAATCACCGGCATCATCACCGCTATTCGGATACGGAAGAGGATCTGCATTCGCCTTCGCTCCGCGGATTTCTGTGGTCTCACGTGGGCTGGATCCTGTCGGATCGCTATAACGAAACGCGCACGGAACTCATCGGCGATTTCCATAAGTATCCCGAGTTGCGCTGGCTGAATAAGTACCACGTCGTTCCGCCGGTGATCCTCGCCGTTGGCATGTTTCTGGCCGGAGGCTGGGGCCTGCTGGTGTGGGGCTATTGCATCAGCACGGTGATCTTGTGGCACAGTTCGTTTACGGTGAATTCGCTTTCGCACATCTTTGGACGCCGCCGTTACGAAACCTCCGATTCCAGCAAGAACAACGCTATGCTGGCGCTCCTCACCATGGGCGAAGGCTGGCACAACAATCACCATCACTACATGGCTTCCGCGCGCCAGGGCTTTTTCTGGTGGGAAGTGGATTTCACCTACTACCTTTTGAAGATGCTTTCGTGGTGCGGAATCGTGTGGGATTTGCGTCAGCCGCCGCGGCACATCTTATTCGGCGCCGAAGCGGCCCAGTCTGTCGCTACCGATTAATTCGCCTGAATCAGCCTACTTCCGTTGTCTCTTCGGCGATACCTTCCACCGCTTGAACGATGCTGCGCGCCGAGATGCCGAAGGCGTCCAGCAACTCGTCGGGCTTTCCCGAGTGCGGCACGCGGTCGACGGCAAGACGCCGCACTGCCTTTAGCGCCACGCCATCTTCGGTCAGCGCCGTAAGAACCGCTTCGCCCAAGCCGCCTTCCAAGTAGTGATCTTCCACCGTGACGAGCTTGCCGCCCGTGGCGCGAACGTGTCCGGCCAGCGCGGCGGTGTCCAGAGGCTTGATCGAATAAAGATCGAGCACGCGAATGGCGATACCTCGCGATTTGAGCTGGTCGCATGCCTTCAGCGCTTCATACAGCGTCACTCCGGCGCCAATCACGGTGACCCGGTCGTTCTCGCTCCGGCGCAACACCTTCAGACCCGGCACGGGGAATTTTTCATCCTTGCCGTAAAGCACGGCCGTCTTCGGCCGCGAGGTTCGCAAGTAACAAATCCCCGCCCGCCGGGCCATCTCCTCGGTCAAGCGCTCGGCGGAAACTGCGTCGCTCGGGTATAGGATCGTCGCGCCGGGAATGGCCCGGAAAATGGCCAAATCCTCGAGCGCCATCTGCGAAGGCCCGTCCTCGCCTATGGAAATGCCGCAGTGCGAACCGCACAGCTTTATGCTGCTGCGGCTGATGCCGGCCATGCGAACCTGATCGTAAGCGCGCGAAAGAAAACAAGCGAAGGTGGTCACGTAGGGCACCAATCCCTGCGCCGCCATTCCCACGCCCACGCTGACCATGTTTTGTTCCGCGATGTAGCCTTCGATCACTCGATCGGGAAAGGCCTTTTGCAGGGTTTCGACGAACGTGGAGTTCTCCACGTCGCCATCGATGGCGTAAACCTTGGAATTGACCTGGGCGAGATTTTTCAACCCGACGCCAAAGGCTTCTCGAGTGGCCACGATGTCCCCCAACTTGTAATCGGGAGCCGGGGCGGCGGGAAAATCCTCGGGAGGCACGGGAAGCGGCTTGCGCTCGTAAGACTTGCCCGGATCTTTTTGCAGCGGCGGAATGGGACCCAGTTCGGCCAGCGCCTTTTCCAGTTGTTCGGGCGAGAAGGCTTTGCCGTGCCATCCTTCTTTGCCGCAAACAAAGCTGACGCCGTGCCCCTTATCGGTTTTGGCGATAATTGCAAACGGACGGCCGCGCGTGGCGCGAGCGTGATCGAGCGCGCCCACAACCGCCGCCATGTCGTGGCCATCGATGACCTCCGCGGCCCAGCCCTGGGCTTCGAATTTGCGGCGGTAAACTTCCATATCGTGCTTGTACATGGTTGGCTGGCTCTGGCCGAGAGCGTTGATATCGGCGAGCACAACGAGATTATCCATGCCGGCATGCCCCGCGAAGGCCGCCGCTTCCCAGATGTTTCCTTCGGCGAGTTCGCCGTCGCCCGTCATCACGTAAACTCGGGCCGAGGATTTCCCGACGCGCGCCCCGATCGCGAGGCCAGCGCCCACGGAGAGCCCCTGCCCCAGGGAACCGGTGGCCGCGTCCACCCCGGGAACGCGCGGCGTGGGATGGCCCTCGAGTTCGCTCGAAAACTGCCGCAGCGTCATGAGCCGGGAAACCGGGAAGACGCCCTTTTCCGCCAGCGCCGCGTAGAGAATCGGCGCGGCATGGCCCTTCGACATCACGAATCGGTCGCTGCCGATCGAGGTGGGATTGGCCGGATCCATCTTCATCGCATAAAAAAATGTCGCCGCCATAAGCTCCGCGGCGGAAAGGCACGAAGTCGGGTGGCCCGAGCCTGCCGCGGTGGTCATTCGCAGGGAGTGAATGCGAAGCAGGCGCGCCTTTTCGCGGAGTTGCTCCAAAAGCGCGGAAGTGGGTGCCGTTTGTCCTGTTGCCGTCATAAGAGCTCCTTCTAACGAATCTTGTTTTAATTCTGGCGTGCGGGCTGATCTCCAACTCACCGCACGAGCATTCCGTTATGCGTCATCGCTTCTCGTTCTCGCCATTCTATCGAAACGCCGGGAGGCCGGACGGAAGTCTTCAATCGTCTCGATGGGTCTGTGGATATTTTCCTGGCTACAGTTTTGGAGGATAAATCGGCCCCGGCTCCGCCGGACCAGGACTTGGCGGCACCGGTGCTGCCTTGACCGCGGCGGGGCTTGGCGGCGGCGTCAGAGTGAAGGTGACGCCGCGGGCGCCATTGGCCTGGATCGTTTTCGGCACATCCAGTTGAACCACCTCGATATCGCCTTTTCCTCCATAGGAAGTCACGTAGCGCAGCCTGCCGCTCGCGACCGTGTAGCTGGCGATGGTAAACACGGAACCATCCTTGAAATACAGAAGAACGTCGGCGTCCAATGGCCCACTAGCGGCCCGAATCGCGCTTAAGTTCGACTCCGGCAAATTGGCGAGCGCTGAGTAATCGGCGGGAAGCGCATTGTATTGCAGCGCGGCCGAGGTCGTTGCCGAAGGGCCGCTGATTGCACCGTAGTTCGGGTCGGGAGGCGGATAACCGGGATCGGTGGGGTACCCACCTTGCGCAGCGGTCGGGAAACCGTAGCCGTAGTAACCGGGCGTGCCACAGCCATATCCCAATCCAAAAGTGCAGGGAAATAGCCCGTTGAAGCCGTAACCAAACAAGCCGCTGGCGAGGTAGGGGTTAAATAGCACGATCGGACTGATGGGCAGGGGCCGCGGAGGACGCGAGCCGAGGAGAGCGCCGGACGCGAGCAAAGGAGTGCGCGGCCGTATGAGCGAAGCCGTGACGCCCGGCCGAATCAGAATAGACCGAGCGCTAAAAGGAGTGATCCCGGTGGGCCTGCTGATTGCCCCGGGGAAGCGAGCTTGCGGAGCCCGAGCGACGGGCGCCTGCGGGACTCGAACAATGGTAGGCGTCGCAGCGCGAGCCGCCGCTGCCCCGGTTGCTGCGGCGCGTTGGCCGAACGCCTTCGCCGGCGTGAACGCGAGAGCGCACGCCAAAAGCATTCCCACAGTTGTTCGGAGAACGATTGCGGGCAGAGGCGCAGTGGATCGCATAAGGTCACCCTTCGGACTGCAAGACCGTAACCGCATGGCGATTTTAGTTCATCCCCTGAACAGCGACAAGAAATCTTTGGCTCCTAGGCATTTCACCGTAGGCTTCAGCGGCCTTCCGTGTAGCCGCGCTTAGCGGAGCTCACGCCGTGCGGTCAGGACCGCGTCATGCTCGTTCCCATTCGGTACAGCCACTCTTGTAGAGGGCGCTCTCGCAGAGGGCTTGAACTTTTTCTCCCCTTCAATTAGACTAACCGGTTAGTTAAACATTATGGCCAGCGCGATACATTCCCGATTGAATTCGGCTCCCCGCCTAAGTGCTGACATATTGCCCGCAGGTGTGGCCCATCCCAGGAATCCGGACACCGTGCAACGGATCTTGCGCGCGGCGGAAGAGAACTTCGCGGAGCGCGGCTTGGCTGGCGCACGCACGGGAGCCATTGCGCGGGCCGCTCGCGTGAACAAGGCCCTGCTTTACTACTACTTTTCGAGCAAGGAAGAGCTGCTCCGATTCACACTCCATAGCCTGTTTCAGCAATTGCACGCGCAGATGAACGCCGCCCTCGATCAGCCTGGCACGCCGCGGCAGCAGCTATTGCGCTACATCAACGGTTATTTCGACTTCATGACCGCGCATCCAAACTATCCGCGCCTATTCGAGCGCGAACTCACCAGCGAGAAGCCGCAGCTCGCCGGACTGGTGCGGGAGCACCTGCGGCCCCTCCACCAGCGGCTTACTACCGTGATCCGCGCCGGGATTGCCAAAGGCGAGTTCCGCCGGGTCGAGCCGCGCCACACCATATTCAATCTGGTGGCCATCACCGTTTTTTATTTTGCGGCCGCGCCTGTTTTGACCGAGGTGTGGAAGTGTGACCCCTTGGCGCCCAGGCTGGTGGCGGCGAGACGCCGGGCAATTCTGGACTTTGTGGAACACGCGCTGTTTCTATCCCCCGCGAGGCAACGATGAAAGTGTCGCGTTTTTTCGTCTTTCTAATGGTGATCTTCGTCATTGCAGTATTGGTCTACGTGCTCACCACGCCCAGCTCCAAGCAGATGGAGCTTACGGGGATCATCATGGGCAACGACTACATTGCCAGCCCCCTGGTGCAGGGAAGGCTGCAGCGCCTGCTGGTGGATGAAGGGTCGGCGGTCAAGAAAGGCCAGCTCATTGCCGAAATCGATCCCCAAGAACTCCAAGCGGCGCGCGATTCCGCCGCGGCCAATATCCGCACCTTTGAGGCGCGGCTGCAGCAATCGGATGAGACCCGGGCCATGAACGACCAGCAGACTTCCGCTGCCGTCCAGCAAGCGCAGGCTGCGGCCACCGCCGCGCGTTCTCAGTTGGAGCAAGCCAAGACCACGCTGGCCCTGAACGATGTCACCTACCAGCGCGATGAGGGCCTGTTCCGCGGCGGAGTTCTGACGGCGCAGGAGCGCGACAACGCGCAGCAGGCTTTTCTTGGTTCACAGGATAACGTGAAGGCGCTGGAGGATCAGGAGCGGGCCGCCGAGGCTCAACTGGCGGTCGCCCAGGCCAACCGGAAACAGGTGGAGGTCCAGCAAGCTGACGTTGCCGCGACCCGCGCGCAACTGGCGCAGGCCGTGGCCCAGAAGAACCAGACGCAAACGCAACTCGGCTATACCGAAGTCTACTCGCCGGCCGAGGGCATCGTTTCGGTTCGCGTGGCACGCCAAGGAGAAACAGTACAGGCGGGCGGGCCCATCGTAACCGTGCTGGATATCGACCATCTCTGGGTGCAGGCCGACGTTGAGGAGACCTACATCGATCAAATCAGCTTCGGCCAGAAGCTCAATGTTCGCCTGCCTTCCGGAAACACAATCGAGGGCACCGTTTTTTTCAAGGGCGTGGAAAGCGACTTTGCCACCCAGCGTGACGTCAGCCGCACCAAACGCGACATTAAAACCTTCGAAATCAAAGTGGCCATTCCCAACACAGAGAGGCGCCTGTTCACGGGGATGACCGCTTACGTGCTTCTGCCCCCGCCGACAGGCGAGCGTCGCGGGTTCCATTTCTGATCATGCCGGACGCCGAGACAAAAGCGATCGAAGTAAGCGCGCTGACCAAGCGCTTCGGCGACTTTGTGGCTGTCGACCACATCAGCTTCAACGTGAAGCAGGGAGAGCTCTTCGGCTTATTGGGGCCCAATGGCGCCGGCAAGACCACTCTCATCCGCATGTTGACCACGCTGACGCCGCCCACCGACGGTTGGGCGAAAGTCGCCGGCCACGACGTTCACAAGGACGCAGACGGCGTGCGCAATGCCATCGGAGTGATTCCCCAGGCGCTCACCTCCGACCCCGAATTGACCGCTGAAGAAAATTTGGAGATCCACGCCCGGCTCTACGGCATCCCCGCGAGTAAACGCAAGACTCTGATTCGCGAGCTGCTCGAAGCCGTGGATTTGTCGCGGTTCTCAAAGGCCCTGGTGGGCACATTCTCCGGGGGCATGCGCCGGCGCCTGGAGATCGCGCGTGGGTTGGTACACTCGCCGAAAATTCTTTTCCTCGACGAACCCACCACCGGACTCGATCCCGTATCGCGCACCAACGTTTGGGAGATGATCGAAAAACTTCAAGGGCAGTCCGACCTGACCATTCTGCTCACCACCCATTACATGGACGAAGCCGACAAGCTGTGCCAGCGGATCGCCATCGTGGACCATGGAAAGCTCGTCGCGCTCGATACGCCCACCCGTCTGAAGGACAGCGTTCCAGGCAACGAGCTGATCGAAGCCGAGTTCGTGGGCGCGCCCGCTGGTTGGCACGATGCCTTGGCGGCGCTCCCTGGCGTTTCGAGCGTCGCCGAACATGAGGGCGCCACGCACATCAGCTCGCAGGACGGGCCCCAAACCGTGGGCGCGGTCATGGACCTGGCTCGCGACCGGGGCGTGCAGGTGCGCCGCGTCAACGTGCAGAGCACCACGCTGGACGATGTGTTTTTGCATTTTACGGGCCGTCAGCTGCGCGATGAAGTCGGCAGTAAACAGCGGCTGGATATCAGCCACCTCTACAAATAAGGCGGAGCGAAGACCAGGAGCATAGATGAAGTTCTACAGAATATTCGCCCTCATCGAACGCGACATGCGCAAGTTCTTCCGCAATCCCGCGCTCATGATGGCCTCCATGATTTTCCCGCTGGTGCAGCTCGTGGTGCTGGGATACGCCTTTGGCGGCAAGATCACCAATGTTCAGGTCGCGTTGGTGGATAAGGATACGGGAACACAGGCCCTCGATGTGCGTCAGGGGCTGAACGCCATTGTAGAGAACCCCAAAACATTTCGCCTGGTCGAGTACGGCGAGCTTCCGGACGCGATGACCGATCTGCGCGCCGGCTTTCTGAAGGCCGTCATTTATGTTCCGCCCGACTATTCCCAGCGAGTGTTGAACAACGAAAACCCGCGCATCGCTTTTATCGAGGACAATACCGACACTTTTACCGCCAGCGGCTTGGGCGAACGCATACAGCAGCTTCAAAGCAGCCTGAACGGGCCGGTCCTGCCGCGCCTGCAGCCTGGCGAATCGCCCGCCTCCAATATGGCTACGCTGTTCAGCCCCGATCGTTTGCCGGCGACGATTCAGATTCAAACGATCGAGGTCTACCCCTATATCGAGTACATCAAGTACTTGCTGGCCGGCTCGATTTCACTCTCCATCTTTGTTACTGCCATGATCGGCGGCGGCATTACCTTCATCGACGATAAGGCCCGCGGCCTGCACGAGGGTTACCTCAGCACGCCTCTCACCAGGGTGGACCTCGTTCTCGGGCTGATCGGCTCGGGCGCCATCAAGGGGCTCATGGCCGGACTCATTATCACGGTGATCGGAGGACTGATTGCCGGTATCGCGCACTTGTGGGAGCCGGTACGGCTGTTCTATCTGCTTCTGGTTCTGACCGTGACGTCGCTGGCCATGCTCAGTTTCATGTTTCTGCTCATGGTGCGCGTCAACGATCCTCTGGTCCCGCGCGCCATTTTTGGCGTGCTCAATACGCTTCTGTTTTTCCCTTCAGGCGCCATCTATCCCACCGCGGGTTTTCCGATTTGGCTGAAGTGGATTTCCACCGTCGATCCATTCACGTATGTCGTGGAGGCCCTCAAGAACCTGCTGCTAAAAGACACCGGCTTTAGCGGAATCTACCGCGATGTCGGCATCCTGACGGGATTCTCGGTCGTGCTGATCACGGCGTGCATTTTGCTGTTCAAGAGACAGATCTAAACACCTCATGAGCGGCCGAAACTCAGGCAAGCCTCCAGGAGCGCAACGCCGCGCTCGCACTACGACCTTTATTTCATCGGAGCATTTCATCTGACCTGGAAAGGCACGGTTGAAAAGTCATGAGACGATCTAGATTGGCGGTTCTCCAGGCACGGCCTGCAATCGTCGCTCTGTATGCGCTTGTCTTCTTGTATCTGCTGATCCTCGCAAACGGTGTATCCGCCCAGGTTGGCGCACCGCCTCCTCCCGCCACGCAGGCCACTCCGCTTCCGCTTTCCGGGCGAAACGGCCAGAGCGGAGGAGTCACCGCCGCCGAAGCGCCCGTACCCAGCACCACCACCAGCGTGAACACCCTGAACCCCACCGTATCCGTTCAAGGGGCTTACGCGGGAAGCACCGCCAGCACCACGCGCCTTCCCTTTTCCGGAAAGCTATCGTTCGATGACGCGATCCAGCGCGCCATTCGTTACAACCTGGGCGCTGTCGGCATGGCCCAAGCCGTGCTTCAATCGCGCGGCCAGGCCAGGGCGGCGCGTAGCGCATTGCTGCCCAACGTCAGCGGAGACGTCGCCGATACCGAGGAAACATTCAATCTTCGATCCATTGGTATCAACTTTAATTTTCCGGGTGTCTCGATTCCTTCCGTGGTCGGCCCATTTAACGTCTTGGATGTGCGGGGACGGCTTTCGCAAAGCATTGTCAACTTCACCAGCCTGAACAACTATCGTTCCGCGAAGGAGGTGGCCCGTGCAGGGGGGCTTTCCGCAAAAGACGCCGAGGACTTGGTCGTCCTTGCCGTGGGCGGCGCGTATCTTCAGACGATTGCCGCAAGCGCGCGGCTGGAATCGGCTCGAGCGCAATTGGAGACGGCAAACGCTCTCTACCAGCAGACCATGATGCAGCTCCAGTTTGGCAGAGCCGCGCAGATCGACGTGAATCGAAGTCACGTCGAGGTATTGCTGGACCAGCAGCGGCTGGTTACTCTCCAGAATGACCTCGCCAAGCAGAAAATCAATCTTGCCCGGGTCACGGGGCTGCCCCCCAACGCGGAGTATGAACTTTCCACCGATGTCCCTTTTGCGCCCGCTCCGTCCCTCACCCTGGAAGACGCGATCAAGCAGGCCTTCGAGCAGCGTTCCGATTTGAAGGCCGCCGAAGCTCAGGTGTCCGCCGCTGAACGCGCGCTGGCCGCGGCCCGCGCCGAACGCCTGCCTTCAGCCTCCGCCAGCGCCGATTACGGCGCGATCGGCGATCCTGCAAACCTGCGTGGCACCTACACCGTTTCCGCCACGCTGAGCGTGCCCATCTGGAACGGCGGACGCACCGCGGGGGACATTCAGGAAGCCGAGTCGGCTCTGGCGCAACGGCGCGCCGAGTTGGAGGACACCCGCGGCCAGATCGAGAGCGAGGTGCGCAACGCCTATCTGGATCTTCAGGCAGCCGCCAGTCAGGTGGACGTGGCCCAGCAGAATATCGATCTTATGACCGAGACTCTCGGCGAGACTCGTCAGCGCTTCGAGGCCGGTGTGAGCCAGAGTGTCGACGTCGTGCAGTCTCAGGAATCGGTGGCCGGCGCGCGCCTGGACTACATCGACAGCGTTTTCTCCCACAATCTGGCCAAGCTCAGCCTCGCCCGGGCCGTCGGCAACGCCTCTCAGAGTCTTCACAATTTCCTGAAGTTTCAGTAACGCGCGAGCTTTTCGCCTCATCCCCGAGCGTCCCTTCGCACTCGATCGTCATTGGCCTTTTCCGCCACTTCTCCGCCGCTAGCCGGGGCGGCCCTCGACGCCGCTAAGACGGTCGCGGCCATATCTCTGGGCACACATCCGCCGGTGATCTCGATCACAGAATTCCGCCAATGGGAAGGCTAAAAAGGGACCGTCAAGAGAAGAAGTTGCTAAAGGATGGAACCCGTGTCTGCAAAAACGCCTGTGTTGGCAAAAACGCCTCCAGTAAAAATGATCGCTGGCTCGCATGTTTCCCTGAAAAACATTCTCTACGCGACCGATTTCTCGCGGTACTCGGATGCCGCTTTGCCTTTTGCGCTCTCGATTGCCCGGAGGTACGGGTCGAAGATCTTCGCCGTGCACGTTGTTTCCTTGTCTCCGTTCGCGAACACCTCTCCCACCCAAGCCTGGCAGGCGCTGGTGGCTCAGGGGGTGCGGGAGGCTCAAGAAACCATGTCTCGTGCGGAGGGGCGATGGAGCCACGTTCCGCATGAAACCTTGCTGCGAAAAGGCGAAATCTGGGGCGAACTATCGAAGCTGATCCAGGAAAAGGAGATCGATTTGGTGGTGTGCGGCACGCACGGACGCAGCGGCGTCAGTAAAATCCTTATGGGTTCCGTGGCCGAAGATGTTTATCGGCACGCGCCCTGTCCCGTTCTGACAATTGGGCCAAATGTCGTGGGCGAGCCGGAAAGTGTCGGAGATATTCATACCATCCTTTACTCGACGGATTTCAGCCCGGAATCGCTGGCCGCTGTGCCCTATGCCGTTTCACTGGCGCACGAGAATCAAGCGCGCCTTTACCTGTTGCATGTCACGGAAGCCCCCGTGAGCCCGATTGTTGAGCGCGAACTGGCCGGCCGCCTTCGCAATCTCGTGCCGCCGGACGCGGAACTCGACTGCGCGCCGAAGGCTTTCGTTGACTTTGGCGAACCGGCACGCAAAATCGCCGAACTCGCCGAGGAGCTAAGGGTGGATCTGATCGTGTTAGGCCCAAGGCGATCATCCAGGCTCGCCAGCTTGAGCCACCTGCCCCGGAGCACGGCCCATTACGTCGTCAGCAAGGCGATCTGCCCCGTACTTACGGTGCGTGAGCCTCTGCGGGGCAGCGGGAGTCAGCGAGCATAGAGCCCGCCTCCGAGCTGGCTCCCGCGCAGTGGCGCCTTCGCAATACGCGCCACAGGCACACAAAAACGCATTTCCCGCTGAACGCCGCGGCATTCTGAATTATGCTTACTGTAAGCCTTCGGATGCCGGATTCTCGGACGATCGCATCCGCGGGCAAACCTGGCCATGACCAACCCGCTGCTTTCTGTCGCCAACCTGAGTGTCGGCTTCGGTACCCGCGAGGTCATTCATGGCTTGAGTTTCGAGGTGCACAAGGGCGATTGCGTTGCCATCATCGGGCCCAACGGAGCCGGCAAAACGGTTCTGCTCAAGGCCCTGCTGCGCCTGATCCCCTTCCAAGGCGAGATTCGCTGGGCTTCGGAGGCCCGGCTCGGCTATGTTCCGCAGAAAATTGCCGCCGACCGCCAGCTTCCGTTCAGCGCGAAAGACCTGCTTGCGTCCAAGGCCAGGTTCTTGCATCTGCCCTCCGCGGATGTGCAATCGGTTTCAGCCGAACTTGGCCTCTCCGCTGAACTCCTGAATAACAGCATCGGGAATTTATCCGGCGGGCAATTTCAAAAGGTACTCATCGCCTTCGCATTGCTGGGCGCGCCGAACGTGCTGCTCTTTGACGAGCCCACCGCGAGCCTGGACGAACTCAGCGAGGAGCGTATTTACGACCTGCTTCATTCCCTGCAAAAAGACAGGGGAATGACCATCCTGCTGGTCTCCCACGACCTCAGCATCGTTTATCGCTACGCGAACCTGGTGCTCTGCTTGAGCAAGGGGAAAACCTGCATGGGGCCTCCCAAGGAGGTTCTCACGCCGGCGACGCTCCAGGACTTATACGCCGCGCCGCCTCATTATTATCAGCATGTCCACGAGGCCGAGCCGCGGGCGGACGTTTTGCCCGTCGCGCGGGAGCGGGATAAATGGTGAGCGGCCAGATTCTCCTCTTCCTGCTCGCTTTGTGCTTTGCCCTGGCGGCGGGCCTGGTTGGATGTATTGCCTTGATGAAGCGTATGCTTCTGGCCGGCGATGTGATCTCGCACCTGGCCTTGCCCGGATTGGGCCTGGCGTTTGCGTTTAAGGTGAATCCGGTCATGGGGGGCGCGGCGACGCTGTTTCTGGGGACGTTCCTGGTTTGGCAGTTGCAAAAGAAGACCGATCTGGCCACCGAAGCCGCCATCGGCGTGATCTTCGCGGCGGCTTTGGCGATTGGCGCCGCGATAACGCCGAGCGACGATTTGGCCGAGTCGCTCTTCGGCGTATTGGACAGCATTTCAACCTCGGGTTTTCTGTTGGGGATGGCTGCGGTCTTGTTTGTGATTTTTTCCGTCTTTCTGCTGAGGGACCAATTGTCGCTGAGCATTTTCTCCACCGATCTGGCCGCGGCAACCGGAGTAAATACGGTTCGCCTCGATCTTTATTTTCTTCTTCTCTTCAGCTTGACGATCCTGGTGGGCCTTCGCTTCATGGGGGCGCTGCTGGCCAGCGCTCTGATCATTATGCCTTCGGCCACCGCCCGGCAGATCACCAATAAGCTGCCGCACTTTTTTGCTTTGGCTGTTGGCGCCAGCGTGATTTCCGTGGCGGCCGGCTTCCTTCTGAACGCTTTTGTATTTAAATTCGCCACGGCGGGCCCCACCATCGCGATCTTCTCGGCGGGACTCTTTGGCCTGACTCTCCTGGGGCGAGCGAAATGAGGGCCATGCCGCAACTCTTATTCGGGTGCTCCTGTCGTGGGCGGGCGAGAAATGACTGACACGCGCGGCTTTTTCAATCTGTACAACCACAACTTCGTCAGGGTCGCTGCCGCGATCCCGCAAGTGCTCGTGGCGGATCCAGCCTTCAATGCCAAGCAGACCATCGCCCTGATGCGGGAAGCCGCCGAGCGCAAGGCCTTGCTGGTGGCGTTCCCGGAGCTTGGGCTCTCGGCGTACTCCTGCGAGGATCTGTTTCATCAACAGGCGCTGCTCGATGCCAGCCGTGACGCGCTGGCTAAGGTCGTCGAGGCATCGGCGAAAATTCCCATCACCGCCGTGGTGGGAGTGCCTCTGGTCGTCGATAGCCTGCTTTTCAATTGCGCCGCGGTGGTGCGGCAGGGACGCATTCTTGGCCTGATCCCCAAGACCTATTTGCCGAATTATCGGGAATTCTACGAGCTGCGCCAGTTCACCCCGGCCGACCATCGCCTCCGGGACACGGTTGATTTGTGCGGCCAACGCGACATTCCCTTCGGCAACCGGCTGCTTTTCCAGGCCGAGGACCAGCCATTGCTCACATTCTTCGTGGAGATTTGCGAAGACCTGTGGGTTCCCATTCCGCCTTCCTCGTATGCCGCGATGGCAGGAGCTACTGTCCTCGTCAACATCTCCGCGTCCAATATCACCGTGGCGAAAGCGGGCTATCGGCGCTTGCTTGTCGCCGATCAATCCGGCCGCTGCCTGGCCGCATACGTCTACTGCGCGGCCGGTGAGGGCGAATCGACCACCGATCTGGCCTGGGATGGCCAGGCGCTGATCTATGAAAACGGCTCGTGTGTGGCGGAAAGCGAGCGATTTCTCTATCGTCCGCACTTCATCACCGGCGATATCGACCTGGACCGCCTGGCCCAGGATCGCATGCGCCAGAACACCTTCGCCCAATCGGTTCACGATCATCTTGAGAATTCCGCGCACTTTCGCACCATTCGCTTTTCGGCGGATTTGCCCGCGGCTGAGCGCCTCCCCTTGGAACGCCGCTACGAGCGGTTTCCTTATGTGCTGAGCGATCCTGCTGGCCGCGAAGAACGATGCGGGGAAGTCTACGAAATTCAGGCCCAGGGGCTTGTGAAGCGCCTGCAATCGTCGGGGATCGATAAAGTCGTGATCGGAGTTTCGGGCGGGCTTGATTCCACGCAGGCGCTGCTCGTCTGCGCGCATGCCGTGGACGTGATGAAGCTAAGCCGCAAACACATCCTGGCCTACACCATGCCGGGCTTCGCCACCACCGACCGCACCCTGCAGCAAGCGCGCCGGCTCATGTCCGCCCTCGGGTGCCAGGCCCAGGAGATCGATATTCGCCCCAGCTGCATGCAGATGCTGAAGGATATCGCGCATCCCTTCGCTTCCGGCCAGCAAGTGTTCGACGCCACGTTCGAAAACGTGCAGGCCGGCGAGCGCACCAGCCATCTATTCCGCCTGGCGAATCAAAACGGCGGCTTGGTCGTGGGAACGAGCGATCTCAGCGAACTTGCTCTCGGCTATTGCACCTACGGCGTGGGCGATCACATGGCGCACTATGGCGTGAACGCCAGCGTGCCCAAGACGCTGATTCAGTACCTTCTGCGTTGGGTGGCCCAGAGCAAGCAACTCGGAGCCGAAGTCGCCGCGGTGCTCCAGGATGTGCTGGAGACGACCATAGGGGCCGAGCTTGTGCCCACCGAACCCGGCGCGACAATGCGCGGCGCCGAAGAGGTGGTCGGACCTTACGAATTGCAGGACTTCAATCTTTACTACACCCTGCGCTTCGGGTACGCGCCTCCGAAAGTTGCCTTCCTGGCATGGTCGGCCTGGCACGATCGCAAGCAGGGACTCTGGCCCGATGTGCCGGAGTCGGCGCGGCACGAATATAAGATCGGCGAGATCAAACGTTGGCTCAAAGTTTTCCTGGAGCGATTTTTCAAGGAGAGCCAGTTCAAGCGCAGCGCCGTACCCAACGCGCCTAAAGTAGGTTCTGGCGGCTCTCTATCGCCGCGCAGCGACTACCGCGCTCCCAGCGACTCGGAGGCCACCGCCTGGCTGTCGCAACTGGACCGCATCCCCGATTCCGATTCTTGAGAACGCTGGTCTCAAGAGGCCCCGCTGCCAAATGGGCCGCGACGCAAAACTCTGCCTACCACTTAAGATTTATTTCCCGGGACAAGCCCCGCCGAGCTTAGCGAGGGTTGATCGCTGCCGGCGCCGTACTCCGGGATGCCTCGTTGGAAAACACGAAAGACGTGGTCATACCCAACGACATGATCTTGCCCGTCGGCACCCTTCTCCACAGTTTCAGGATTTCTGCCCAATAGGGCGATAGCCTGGGCGCGATCCGCAACCAAAACCATCGTCGCTTCGTACAACTTGTCGCCAATCTTTATCCGCACGCGCGGGTCGCGCACCACATCGGCCGTCCAGGATTTGTCATACGGAAACTGCACATCCATACGGTCCTGATGCGAGCGGATGTAGAGCCGGCCGTCCCGAACGAAAGGCATCGTGCGCACCGAGTGGGGAATGAGATAGGGCGTTTGCGTCTCCACCAGCACGGTGTTGAGGCTGCGTCCAGGATGCTCCACTTTGTCGACGAACGACCAATCCGTGACCGGCGTGGTGACCACTTCGCCCTTCAGCCACAAGCCGGGCCGCGCGATCATGTGGTGGGCGCGGAGTTGGTTCAAATCGAGGTATTCCGGTTCGAGGCCAGTCTCCCGAAGCGTCAAGAGCGTCGCAGCCAGGACAACTACGACGAGCAGTAATCCTACTTTTAATGTTTTCATATTTCCGCTCCTGCTTAGCCAAGTCGATGAACGTGATGCTACACCAAGGATCGCCCGCCTGCGAAGTGCTCGGCTTGGCGCGGGCGTGTGCATCAAAAGGCCCGGCTGATGCGGCCCGCTGCCTTGGCAAAGCTGAGCTTGATTTGTTCCATCGGACGGGCGTACATTTCGTCGAAGAACCTCGAAGTCAGAATTTCCCAACGAGTGCACTCGGCAGGAGCGCAAGATAGCCGCAAGGGAGGAACCCATGGAATCGAAAAAGCCTAGTCGGCGGAAATTTCTAAAAGGTGGCGCCGAAGCGGCGGTGGCCGGTTTGGCTGTGGGAGCCATAGGTTCCGCAAGCGCTCAGACCATAGCGCCTGATGCGCACCCGCCAAAACCTCTCAAGGACCTGGTCGCCTATGGCGAGCGCTCCCGCTTCGTCACTTCGGTGCGCGTACCCGTGGCGGAAAGAGAGTCTCCCGATCAGTTCGGCCTTACGTTCCATGTATTGAGCCCGCTTCAGGATTCTGTCGGGATTATCACGCCCTCCTCGCTGCACTTTGTGGGGACACACCGCGGCGCCATCGTCCCGGACATCGATCCGAAGGAACATCGCCTCATGATCCACGGCATGGTGGACCGGCCGCTGGAGTTCACCATGGAAGAGTTGAGGCGCTTTCCATCCGTATCCCGAATCCATTTTCTCGAGTGCCTGGGAAACCGTTCGCGGCCCGAATACAAGACCGTTCAGGAAACGCACGGATTGACCAGTTGCAGCGAATGGACCGGAGTGCCGCTGTCTCTGCTGCTCAAAGAGGTCGGCGTGCAAAAAGGGGCTTCCTGGGTGGTTTCGGAGGGATCGGAGGAGGTCAAAGGAGCGGGGAGCATTCGGCTGGCGAAGGCCATGGACGACTGTATCGTGGCCTACGGCCAGAATGGCGAGCCGCTGCGTCCTCAGCAGGGTTTTCCCATTCGGCTGCTGGTTCCCGGCTTTGAGGGAATTTACAACACCAAGTGGCTGCGGCGGATCAAGGTCGTGGACCGGTATTACATGACGTATAACGACTATGGCCACATCTCGAAGGACGAGGAGGTCGCCGCGTTGACCTTCCAGTGGGGACCGAAATCGGTGATCACTTTCCCGTCCGGGGGACAGCAACTTCCGGGTCATGGGATCTATCAGATCACCGGCTTGGCCTGGTCCGGCGGGGGATCGGTGCGCAAGGTGGAAATATCCACCGACGCCGGCCAGACCTGGAAGGATGCCGAGATTCAGGGGCCGGTGCATCCCAAGGCGCACACCCGATTTGGCTTGAACTGGAAGTGGGAAGGACAAGAGTGCGTGCTGCAATCGCGCTGCATCGACGAACTGGGCCAGGTGCAACCGTCTCGCGCTCAACTCGCCAAATTCTTCAACGTGACGCCGGAGTATTATCACACACACGGCATCCAGGGTTCCGACAACACTATTCAACCGTGGCGAGTGGCCGGCGACGGGAGCGTCCACAATGCGCTCGCTTAGGCTTCTCCTGCCGGTGATGATCCTGGGGCTGAGCCTCGTGGGCCGGGCGCAGTCGCCCACCTACGGGCTGGGAAAGACGCCTAGCCCGGAAGAGATCCGCGCGATGGACATCACCATCAGTCCGGACGGGAGCAATCTGCCGCCGGGAAGAGGAAGCGCCAAGGAAGGCGCGCCGCTCTTTGCACAGAAGTGTGCCGCGTGCCACGGAGCGACAGGATCGGGTGGTCCGGCTCCCATGCTGATAAAGCCCGCGAGCGACGCCAAGAGCTCCGTGCCTTGTCTCGCGCCTTGCATCAACCAGGGAAACGTAATGGCGCTGCACTCGCCGTACGCGACGACTCTGTGGGATTACATCAACCGCGGCATGCCCTTCAAGCAAGAGGGCTCGCTGAAGCCCGACGAAGTCTACGCGATCACGGCCTTTATTCTCTCTAAGAACGGTGTGATCCAGGAGGACCAAGTCCTGGACGCTCAGAGCCTGCCGCAGGTCAAAATGCCCAACCATGACGGGTACGCCATACCGAATTGGAAGCCGGGCATGCCGAGGCCATTCCCCAACAAACCTTAGTTCTAGCCAGCGCTCGCTGGTTAGCGTAATCTCTTCCGTCGTCGCCAACCTTCACAACAGCGGGGTTGTCCGATCGTGACAACATTTGTTGAATAGGATCCGCTCCGCCACACCTTAACCCTAAGTGGCAGAGGCAAAAAGCGCTTTGATTTGGCTCACAGATCGAGACGGCGAGATACACAGATGCCCCATACAGCGCCCATCAAAATGAAAGTGGTTCAGAGGTGAGGTTTGCTAAACATTAAAAGGATTCTTTTACCGCTGGATCTCGAGCAGACCAACTTGCCGGGCGCCGTGGTTCACGAAGCGGCTGCCCTGGCGCGCCACTTTCATTCCGAACTAATCGTGCTCCACGTGGTGGAACCGCTTGCCTTTCTCGCCGGCAGCGAAACTGTCCATGAACCGCTGGAGCAAGCTGTCGCGAAGGAACATGAAAATCTAAGCAAACGCCTCGGACCAGCATTGGACGGCGTGCCCTTCAAGCGAATCATGGTGAAGGGCGATCCGGCTCGCGAAATTCTGCGCGCCGCCAGGGACGAAACCATCGACCTCATTGTCATGCCCACCCACGGATATGGAGCGTTTGAGAAATTCCTGCTGGGCTCGGTGACGGCCAAGGTCCTGCACCAAAGCACCTGCCCGGTGTGGACGGGCGCGCACGTAAAAGATCTGCCGGCCGGGCAGTTCGCAATCCGCAATGTGCTGTGCGCGGTCGATTTCGGACCCCTAAGCACGAAGGCGATCCACTGGGCGCACGAAGCGGCCACCGAGTTTGGCGCCAAGCTCACGCTGGCCCATGTGACGCCGTCGATGGAAATCTACGGCCCTGGCGGATACCACGTACTCGCGGAGATGAAAAATGAGCTGGTGAACTCCGCCAAGGCGCAAATCACGCAAATACAGAAGGAGATGGGCATCCAAGCCGGCGCGTTCGTTGGAAGCGGCAACGTGGCGAAAGTGATGGCGCATGCCGCCAAAGAGACCAAGGCGGACCTGATCGTGGTGGGAGCCCGCTCGCTGGCGGGGCGGTTTGGGGATATCGGCTACGGAATTATTCGCGAGTCCCCTGTGCCGGTGGTCAGCATATGAGTTTAGTGAAGGCCTAATCATCTGCAGCGCACTAGCGAAAACTCAAGGATTGCGCTCGACATGTTGTGACGCTGCATCCTTCGGCATGCGCTTACGTCGGCCCGCGACGTTACATATTCCCGACATTCAAGTGGGAATTCCCAGCGCCGGGAGCACCCATTTAGAGAGGACGATATAGGCCAGAAGGAAAAGCGCGAACACGAGTAAATTAGACATCTAACACCGCCCTTGTTCTGAACTCACGCGAGGCTCCAGTTTGTCCTGAGCGGTCGGAGCCGTCACTAATTCCCCGCGACATGAACGTAACCGCGCAGCTGCAGGTTGACCAAGGTCGTCAAGGCCCAGAGATCGAGCTCAATATCCCGATTGATGGTCTGGGGATCGATTTTGTGGGCCAATACCGCCTGGCCGCAAACGCGGAAGTCCACGCCCGCTTCCTTCATCTGGTGAATCAGCGCGATATTGGGATTGTCACGGCCGTAGCGCGCCTTGAAGGCGTCATTATTCATGACGATATCCGTGCCGTCCTGATGAAAGACGACAGCGACCTTTCGATGGTTGGCGGGGACGCCATTCGCCGCGAGGGTATTCAGGTAACGGACGACTCCGGTGAGGCCGGGATTCACTCCGTCGGTTTTCGGCGTGCCCTTGGCAATGTCGAAAACCACTTTGTAATCCATGTGCGGATCGGGTAGTTCTTTGGCGCCGGGAACTTCCTGGGCGACTGGGCCGTCTGGTATGGGCAATTTCTGCGCCGATTGCGCCAGCGCCCGACCAGACAGGGCAGTCACAAAAAACAGGGTAAGACCTAGCATCCAAAATCGTTTCATTTCAGCCTCCTCGTCTTTGTCATTCCGGACCGCATTTAGGATGAAGAGCAACGTTATCGTACAGCCGTTTCAGAGCCTGACTGGAGTTTACCGCTTGCGGATAGATCGATCACGGCTGTTGTGAGGCGATCCTCGCCGGGGCCTCCGCCGGGCTCCTCGAGGCGAAAGCCGGCGCTCAGGGCCATTTTTCGCATGGCGATATTTTCGGCGGACATGATGGCAAACACGCGATCCAGCTTTTCGTCTCTTCCCACGTCCAACAGGCGCCTCAGGAATTCGCTTCCCAAGCCGAGTTTTTGAAAATCGTCCCTGATGAGCACGGCGAACTCGGCTTCATTGCGGCCGTGCGACTTGCTGAGCCGGCCGACTCCCAGAATCTCGCTGTCGCCCGAAGGCCCGACCGGCCGCTCCGCCACGAGAACCATCTCCCGGTCGTAATCGATAAAACAGATGCGCGTGAGGCGCTCGTGAGCAATGCGCTCTTCGAGCTTCATGAATCCCAGATAGCGCATGTACACGGTGCTGTTCGACAGCTTTTTGTGGAACTGAACCATGGCGGGCTCGTCCTCCGGACGAATGGGACGAATGCGCACCGTGGCGCCGCTCTTCATACGAAAAGGGGAGATGTATTGCGCAGGGTAAGGCCGGATTGCAAGTTGAGAAAGCTGAGACTCATTGGTGTCCGCACTGTGGAGCAGGACCCGAGCGTCCAGGGCGACGATCTGGTCCTCGGAAACGAGCAGCGGGTTGATGTCAATCTCCTTGATCCAGCGCTGTTCGGCCACCAGTTGGCTGAAGCGCACCAGGACCGATTCCAATTTGTCCAGATCCACGGGCTTGCGTCCGCGGACTCCCTGAAGCGCGCGGTAGATGCGCGTGCGCTCCATCATGCGCCGCGCCAGGGTGGTGGTAAGAGGCGGAAAGCCGAGGGCTCGATCGCGGAACACCTCTACCAACTCACCGCCGGTGCCGAAGAGCAGAACCGGGCCGAATTGCGGATCGATGCTCGAACCGACAATCAATTCATAGCCGCGCTGCCGCACCATGGGCTGCACGGTGACGCCCAGAAAATGTTCCGCTCCGGCGCGCTGCGTTACCGATTCGCGAATCTCCTCAAAAGCCTTTCGGACCGCTTCGGGAGTGTCCAAGTTCAAGCGAACGCCGCCGACATCGGTTTTGTGCGAAATGGTCTCGGAGTGAAGCTTGAGAACGACGGGATAGCCGGCCTTCTCCGCGATGCGCGCCGCGATTTGCACCGCTTCGTCCGCGCTTTTGGCCAGCTCCGTTTGCACGGTGGGAATGCCATAAGCCGCAAGAAGGCGCTTGGACTCCCATTCGGTGAGAAGCGTGCGGCCGCGGGAGCGAACCGCGCGCAAGATTTCGGAGGCCTGAGCTAAAGCCAAATCGGAAGTCTCGCCGGAGGCCAGAACGGGGGTTTCATTCAGCGCGCGAAGATTGGCGCTGTACTGCCAGAGGTAGGTGAAGGCGCGCGCGGCTTCATCCGGAAAGGCAAAGGTGGGAATGCCGGAGCGGCTGAGCAGGCGTGTGCCTTCGGAAGCCGCATCTCCTCCCATCCAGGCGGCCAGGATCGGCGCTGGGTAATGCTCGAGGCCCGGCACGATCTGGCGCGCCACCTCGGTGGGCTTGGTCATGGCTTGAGGGGCCAGAGCCAGAAGAAAGCCGTCGCTTCCGGGATCCTTCAAAACAATATCGAGAGCTTTTCGATATCGCTCCGCATCCGCGTCGCCGAGAATATCCACCGGATCGGCGTGGCTCCAATGCGGAGGGAGAAGGGCGTCGAGTTCTTTTAACGTTTCCGGCGAGAGCTTGGCAAGTTCGCCGCCGCTGCCCAGCAAGGCGTCCGTGGCGAGCACGCCGGGGCCGCCGGCATTGGTCACAATGGCCAAGCGAGGGCCTCGGGGACGGGGCTGCTTGCTGAGCACGTCGGCCATCTCGAAGAGCTCGGCAATGCGGTCGACGCGCAAAACGCCGCAGCGGCGGAAAGCGGCGTCCAGGACTTCGTCGCTGCCGGTCAATGCGCCGGTGTGCGAAGCGGCGGCCTTGGCGGCGGCTTCCGTCCTGCCCGCCTTGATGACGATGATGGGCTTGGCGCGGGCCACCTCGCGCGCCGCGGACAGGAAAGATCGCGGATCGCCGATGGACTCCATGTAAATGAGAATGCTGCGAGTGCGGGGGTCGTCTCCGAAGTAGTAGATGAGGTCGCCCCAGCCGACGTCTAGCATCGAGCCGGTGGAGACAAAGGAGCTGAAGCCGACTGCTTCCCTGAGACTCCAGTCGAGAATGGCGGTGCAAAGGGCGCCGCTTTGGCTGAGGAAGGCAACGTTGCCGGGAAGCGCGATGTTCTGAGCGAAGGTGGCGTTCAAGCCTATCGGCGGAGTCATGATGCCGAGGCAATTCGGACCGATGATCCGGAGCGAGCCGAGACGAGCTTCCTTCAGAATCTCGGCCTCAAGGCGCGCGCCCTCCGGGCCGATCTCCTTGAATCCAGCGGAAATAATGACAGCTCCCTTTACGCCGGCGGCTACACATTCGCGGATGAGACCCGGAATCGTGGCCGCGGGGGTGACGATCACGGCGAGATCGACGCCGCCCGGAATGCTTCCTATGGCCGGGTAGCAGGGCAGCCCCAGCACTTCGGTTCGCCGCGGGTTAACCGGAAAGACCTTGTGGCGCGATTCAGGACTGCGGAGATTCTCGACCACGGTGCGGCCGACACTTTTTTGCCGCGCGGTGGCGCCGATAACAGCGACGCTTCGTGGGCGGAAGATGAAATCGAGCGGGTGCCGCTCGGAGCGCAAGATATCGTGCGCGGGCTCTTGGACGATCTTGAGCTGGTCATTCATCGGATTGGCATTCTAATGGGCAGCGGGGTCGTGCAGGCGCAAAAGTAGCGCAGGAAGGGAGGATGCAACAACCATATACTATGATGTCAGAAAAGTAAAAGTTGGTCAATGATATTTACTGGCAAGGCTATTCGAATGAAGAGGATGGATCGAAGGGAAGTCTCTATCCGTTTGAGTTTTGCCCGCTTAATCGAGGGGCGTGAGCGAGGCCACGCGGTCCGGTGTGAAACACATCTTTTTCTTCCGTTGCGGCTTCTGAACAAGTGACTGCGTGGGTATGGCGTGATTGCGTGATTGCCTGGGTGACTGTTTCGCGGAACATTCAGCGCTCACGCTGTCCGCGTTGTGGTTCCAGAGGGAAGATACGTAGGATGCCGCCGGAAGCTGCCATCTCTGGACTCGAGGAGTTCCTCGCCGAGCACTCGGCACTCCTGAAGTTACTACACACACGGGCGAGCGCAGCGCGCTGGAACGTTTCCTGCGAGGAGTTTGCCACCGCGCTTTACCGGAGCGCCGCGCATCATCTTGCGGCCGCGCCGGGAGAACCGGCAGAGAAGTATTTCGGCGGGCTTCACCTGGAAGATCTGGCGTTGGCATGCGCGCTTCGGAAGGCCTCCGAGCCGGCCTGGGAACAGTTTGTCTCCGAATACCGGCCCATTTTGCGCGCGGCGGCACGCGCCATCGTGGGCCAGGGTGGCGAGGAGCGCGCGCGCGAACTCGCCGATTCGCTCTATGCGGAACTTTACGGCCTGGACCGGAAGGGTGGGGAGCGCAAGGCATCGCTGCTCGACTATTTTCATGGGCGCAGCAAGCTTTCCACTTGGTTGCGCGCCGTGCTGGCACAGCGGCACGTGGACGGGCTGCGGAATTTGCGGCGCACGCAGCCAGTCGATGACGGACCGGGTGGCAGACCGGATGACGGATCGAGTGACGGACGGGGTGATCGATGGGATGATCGGCCGGCCGGGCGAAGCCGAGGGAACGGACGAGCAAGCGCGGCGATGGAAGAGGCAGACTTGGATCGCGCGCGGCTTCTGCCGCGGCTGGCGGAAGCTGTTGCCCAAGCGCTGGCGGCTTTGCCAGCGGCTGACCGCCTGCTGCTGTTGTTTTACTATGTCCAAGGACTGAGGCTGGCCCAGATTGCAGGCATGTTAGGCGCCCACGAGGCTACTGCGTCGCGGCGGCTGCAAAAGATCCGGGCCGAGTTACGCCAGCGGGTGGAGGGGATCCTCGGGGCGGGAAGCGCCCCACACAATGGAAGTCCAGCGGCAAAGGGGCTTTCACCGGCTGAAATTCGCGCCTGTATGGATTACGCGTGCGAAGATTGGTCATTCGATTTGGCTCCGGCGCTGGCGGACGGCGCCGCGCAGGGAATCACTCAGGGGAAATAATTGTTGGAGATGCAAGAAATTCGATTCGTGGCGTTCAAGGTTAGAAGGACAAAGTTACAAAGCTAGAAGGGCGAGGTTAGAAGGGCGACGATAGAGGCTGGGGAGCAGAGGCCCAAGCGAGAAGATGAAATCCGATAGGCACAACGAGCTACTTCCCCGAGACGCCGCGCTAGCGCGGTTGCTGGAAGAGGCGGTGGAGTCCAAGGCCGCCGGGGAGGCGCAAGGCTCCGCCTGCCCGGACGCCGAAATCCTGGCCGCCTACGCCGAACACGGCCTCTCGGATTGGGAAGCGTCGCGGTGGGATGGCCACATTGCCGACTGTAGCCGCTGCCAGAAAATTATCGCCAGCGTGGTGCTCAGCGGGGAAAGTCTCGAGGAAGCGAGGAACGAGGAACAGGGAAGCTCTGTGCTGGCGTTCGTGATTCGCAAACCGGGACCGGGCGCGTCGGGGATTTCGCGATGGCCCGGATTCTGGCGCTGGTGGGTGCCCAGCCTGGGCTTAGCAACTGCCGTGATGCTGTGGTTCGTGTTGCACCCGGCGTTGCAGCATCAGGCATCGCCTCAACGCGCTGCTGCGACGACGACGGGAACATCTCAGGGCGGCGCGCGGGGAAATCCGGCTGCGTCTTCCACAAAGCCGGAAGAGACACAGATGGCTCAAGCGAAGGCGCCGCCACCTCCTGCAGAGATATCCGGGGCGGCAGGCATATCCGGAGGCACGATTCGAGATTCGGAAGAGCCGCAAGCAAATCCAAGCGCCGACGCGTTGAAGAAGTCCGCCAAGCAAGGATCGTTACAAAGTGAGGGGCAAAGCGAAGCGCAAGCCCGGCCGGTGCTCGATGCAGATCGTGCGGCGGGAACGCCAGAAGCACGGGCAAAAGATGCGGAGCCTCCATCTGCCGAGGCAGGCGACCAGAAAAAGGAGAAAGTCGAAGTATCCGGCGAGACACCTGCCATTGCGACGGCGGCGCCTTCTGCTTCGCAATTGGCTCCGCCGTCGGCCGCAGCACCACAGCAGTCCTTCGGAACAAGCGCGAGGGCATCGGTGAGCAATCAGATGCGAGCTTTGGCAAAAATTGCGAGCTCGCCGATTGTGTTCGGGTCGCCCGACCGCAGTGCGCTTTGGCGGGTGGGGCCAAGCGGCCTCATCGAAAACTCGAGCGATCGGGGGCAAACCTGGCGTCCGGAGGCGAGCGGGGTGACGGCCGATCTTCTCGCGGGCGCCGCGCCCTTGGCAAAGGTCGCCTGGGCCGTGGGCCGAAGCGGAATCATCGTGCGCACCGAAGATGGCGAGCGCTGGCAACGGGTAATGCCGCCTTCCTTTGTTGACGGTGTTAACGGGGCGGGGGCACAAAATGCCGCGGCGCCGGATTGGATCTCCGTCGAGGCTCGGGACGAACTGCACGCGACGATCATCTCGCGCGACCTGCGCCGCTATGCGACCGCGGACGGCGGGCGGACGTGGGTTCAGCAGCAGTAACGGCTCTCTATTCGCCGGTCTTTCGCCGCTTTTGCCACTTTAGTTCCTTCCTGTGAGTCGTCCGAACGCCGGATAACAAAATCTTCCTCCGGAGCCTGCAAAAAGTCGCCCGAGCCTGCAAGAAATCGGAGGCTCATCGTTCTAAGGACGAGGACAAAACCTCAGGAGGAGATCATGCGAAACCTCGTACTCGGCAGGACTCTGGTTACCGGCGCGCTCAGCGTGTTTTTGTTCGGCGCTTGCTTGCTGCCTCACACAGCGGCGAGCCAGCGTGTTACTCGTGCGGCTCATCTCACCGCCCAAACTCGTCTCACTGCCCAAACATCGCCAGGGGCCGGTTCGGCGACCGCAGCGGGCGTCACCTCTCAAAATGACCAGACCGATTTAAGCCTGACGGTTTACAACTCGGACCTGGCGCTGGTGCGGGATGTTCGCGAGATTTCGCTGCCCGCCGGGGAGTTCCAGCTCAAGTTCATGGACGTGGCGGCAACGTTGAATCCCGCGACCGTGCATTTCCGGTCACTGGCGGCTGCCGGCGGCGTGAACGTGCTGGAGCAAAATTATGAGTACGATTTGCTGGAACCGCAAAAGCTGCTGGCTAAGTACGTGGGGCGCGAGCTCAAGGTCATGTATGGTCCGACCGAAGTGAGCGCGACACTGCTGGCGGACAACAACGGGCCGGTGTGGAAGATTGGCGACGAAATCGTCACCGGTTTCAATCCCGGCGTGATGCATTTCCCCGAACTGCCGGCGAACCTTTACGACCGGCCAACATTGCTGTGGACGCTCGAGAACCATGGCCCGGAACGGCAAAAAGTGGAGGCGTCGTATCTGGCGACGCGGCTGGCCTGGAGCGCCGACTACGTTTTGACGGCGAATCGCGACCAGACCACAGCCGATTTCGACGGCTGGGTAACGCTCACGAACAATAGCGGCACAGCTTTTCAGAACGCGAAGCTGCAACTGGTGGCCGGCGAGCTGAATCGCGTCGTTGCGGCGCAACGCGTTCTCAAGGACTTCGAAGCGATAAGCGCCACAACGGCCGCGGCTCCGGTGGCGTTCAATCAGGAGGCGTTCAGCGAATATCATCTGTACACGCTGGGGCGACGGACGAGCGTGCTCAATAACGAGAGCAAGCAGATCAGCCTGCTGGCAGCGAGTTCCATTCCGCTGACGAAGGCCTACGAGGTAGACGGGCAGCAATATTATTACCGCAGCGCGATGCGGCCCGGCGCTCCGGTGAAAGATCCGGTGCAGGTTTATTACCGATTCAAAAACGAGGAGAAGGCCAACCTGGGAATGCCGCTTCCGGCGGGCACGGTGCGCGTCTATCAAGCGGACTCAGGCGGCAACGTGCTCTTCGCGGGGGAAGATCGCATCGACCACACGCCCAAAGACGAAGAGCTCAACCTGCACATCGGCAATGCCTTTGACGTGGTTGCGGAGCGAAAACAGACCGACTACAAAATGGTGACGAACCAGGTGCACGAAATGGAGTACGAAATCACGCTGCGGAATCACAAGGCGACGCCTGTCAGCGTGGAGGTGAACGAGCCTATCGGCGGCGATTGGGAGATGCTGAACTCGACCTATGCGTGGACCAAAACGGCGGCGTTCGCGGCGCAGTTCGTGGTGCCCGTGGAGAAAGACGGGACGGCGGTGCTGCGCTATCGCGTGCGAGTGCGATGGTGAGCTGCCACGCGGGAAACATCTTCCCGCGGCGCGGCTCCTCGATCGACGTCGGGCGTCGCTCGCTCGAAAACGTGCGCTTTCGTGCGAGCGGCGCGCGGTCTGGGCGCGCTGCGTTGAGAGTGGAGGCTGGGTGCTATTCGTACTGCTTTAGGGTTTCGGCCATTTTGAGGAGGCGGTCGTCGACGAGGGCGAAGACGCTGTTGCGGGGAAATTGGCCGCGGGCGTCGCGTGAGCCGGCTTCCACGCCACTGAGAATCTCGATGCCCTCTTCGATATGGGCAACAGGATGAACGTGGAACATGCCGTTCGAGACGGCGGCGATGACGTCTTCACGCAGCATTAAATCCTCGACGTTTTCCGACGGGATCAAAACGCCCTGCGTGCCGGTCAGGCCGCGCACGCGGCACACGTCGTAAAAGCCTTCCACTTTTTCGTTAACGCCACCGATGGGCTGGATGACGCCTTGCTGATTGACCGAGCCGGTTACGCCAATATCCTGGCGAATCGGCAGGGCGGAGAGCGCGGAGAGCAAGGCGTAGATTTCCGTGGAGCTGGCGCTATCGCCATCGACTCCGGAATAGGATTGCTCGAAGCAGATGCTGGCGGCGAGGGACAAGGGCTTATCCTGAGCGAATTGCGAACGCATGTATCCGGCGATGATCTGCATGCCTTTATCGTGCAAGTGGCCGCTGAGATTGGCCTCGCGCTCGATATTGATTAGGCCGGACTTGCCGAGCGCCGTCGAAGCGGTGATGCGCACCGGCTTGCCAAACAGGTATCCGCCGATCTCCATGAGGCTGAGCCCGTTGACCTGGCCGACATGGGTGCCCTCGGCGTCGATCAGCAAGGTGCCTTCGGCGATCATTTCGCGAATCTTGGTTTCGATGAGGTTGTGGCGCTCGACGCGAGCCTGGCGGGCCGCGCGCAGGTGCGCGGCGGTTACCGGCGACTCGCCGGCCTGCTGGGCGGCGTAACAGGCTTCGCGGGCCAGGTCGGCGAGATCCACGAAGCGAGACGTTACCTTATTGCGCCGGCCGGCCAGCCGCACACCGTACTCGATCATGCCGGCGACGGCGGTGCGGTCGAAGGGGCAAAGGCCTTCGTCCTGGCAGAGTTTGTGCAGACGGCCGCTGTATTGGCGGATGACGTCGTCGTTCATCTCCATCTCTTCATCGAACTCGACGCGCACTTTGAAGATCTTTTTGAACTCTTCCTCGTAGGTGTAGAGCATCTCGTAGAGATTGCGGTCGCCGATAAGGATGATTTTGACGGTGAGGTCGATGGGTTCGGGCTTGAGCGCGGAGGCCCCGAAAGGGAAGAGCATCTCCATGGGCTGAATTTCCAGCTTCAGGTGGTTCAGGGTGCGCTTGAGGGTGCGCCAGACGCCCACTTCGGTGAGCGCATCGAGCGCGTACATGATCAGGAAACCGCCGTCGGCGCGCAGCATGGAGCCGGCGCGGAGGTCCATGAAATCGGAGGACCACACGCCGCGCGAATCGTAACTGCGCTGGATGGTGCCGAAGAGATTGGCATGCGTGGGCGTGGTCTCAAAGATGACCGGCGAGGTGTCCTGCTCATTGTGCCCAAGGAGCACGTTCACGCCGTAGACGCGGAAAGGATCGCGTTCCGGTGCGGACAACCTTAACGGCGCTTCGCCCGGCGGGGGCGGGCCGCCCTCCTCTTCGCCTTCGCGTTCCTTGAAGGGATCGAGATTATCGAGGATGTTCTGGCGCACTTCCTCGAGATATTCGGCGACGTGAGGCACCGTATATTTTTCCTTCAGCTCTTCGATGAAGCCGTCCACGAGCACCGAAGCGGCTTCCTGTTCGAGATAGCTGAGCTCGCTGGCCAACTCGCGCGAAAGGGTGAGCGTCTTGCGATAGACGACGGTAAACTCCTGCCGAAACTGCTCGTATTTGCGCTCGATCTCCTCGCCCAGGATGTTTTCGAGCTTGCCTTCGGTGACGAGCTTGGGGATATCTTCGATCGGCACCATCTGGCCTTCGAGGACGGGAAAAATTTCCGGCAAGGCCACGGCGCCCACCTGCATGTGCCCCAGCGCAAACTGCTCGCGCGCGATGCGGCGCGTGAAATCGTCCATCAGCTCTTTTTCGCGCAGGGTGTAACGGTCGACGATGCGGCCCTTTTGGCGCTGAAACGGTTCGCCCTCGAAGACTTGCGGAATGCGGCGGCGCAGGAAGTCCACGCCAGATTGCATGTCTTTCTTGAAGTTATTGGCCTGGCCGCGAGGCAAGGTGAGGAGGCGCGGCCGGTCCGTGTTCTTGAAATTATTGACGTAGCAGCGGTCCGGCCCGGGCTCGGTGCGGGGCTGCAACTCCTCGATCATCTTCTGGATCATGCCGCCGCGGCTGGTGCCGGAAAGGCCGCAGACAAAGACGTTGTAGCCGGGCGCGGCCAGTTCCACGCCCATGCGCAGCGCCCGAAGGGCGCGCTCCTGGCCGACGGGCCCCTCGATCGGTTCGGCTTGCGCGGTGGTGTCGTAGGGGATGCGCGCAGGGTCGCAACGCCAAGCCAGTTTCTCCGGCGGCAACTCCGTGAATCGAATGGCAGGTTTTGTGGCCATGGAATGGATTCCGGCGCGAAGAGTCTATCTACGGGATGAGCTTTTCGCGCTTAAAAAAGTTCGGCTTACTCTAGCATAAGCCGGAAGCCGCCGCAGAACGGGCGTGCTATGATTTCGAGAAGATCAAAGCTGGCTGTGGGCTAGCTGTGGATAAGTGTCGTGACGGAAATTTCCGCCTGCAAACACGAGAAGAGCCGCCTAATCGCCAAGGATAACGAGGCCGAGTACATCGAGTGCACGGCCTGCGGAGCGATTCTGGAAACTCATGAGCTGGCCGATACCATCCACGCACCTAACACCGAAGCCTCGAAGACCGCGCCCAGCGGGTCTGAACCCGGCAAAACCACTCCATTCGACGAGTCCCTTTCCGACGCTTAAGAGTTTCGCGGCGCCTTCGACAGGCGGGTAGCGGGTCAAGAAAATTCAAAGAGCCACTACCGACAATTGTTGTGGGTGGAATAGGAGCGTGAAGGTCGCCGCTGTTTTGGGTTAGGCTTGTGACGTTTGAGGCTTGGCTGCATCTGAGTTTGATACCTAGCGCAGATTAGGGAGACGAAACGATGGCGGAATCACAGCAGGCCGTGGACAGGCACAAGAAAATTGGTGCTGAAGCGTTAGACCAATTGTTCCGGGAGGCGCGCACGCATTGGGTGTGGCGCCCGGAGCCCGTGCCGATCGAACTGCTGAAGGAGGCATACAGCCTGGCCGCGTTGGCTCCCACCAGCGCGAACTCCTCGCCCGCGCGGTTTGTCTTCATTGCCACTCCCGAAGCCAAGGCGCGTCTGCTGCCAGCCATGGCCCCCGGCAACGTGGAGAAAACCAAGACGGCGCCGGTTACCGTGATCATTGCGTACGATATCGAGTTCCACGAAAGGCTGCCTCAACTCTTTCCCGCCCGCGATATGCGCTCGGTCTTTGCCGGCAATGCCGCGCTCATTCAGGAGACGGCTTTCCGCAACGGGACTTTGCAAGGGGGTTACTTCATCCTCGCGGCGCGGGCGCTGGGCCTGGACTGCGGGCCCATGTCCGGATTCGATCAGCAGAAGGTGAACGCCGAATTTTTTCCCGACGGGAAATGGAAGGCTAATTTTCTGTGCAATGTGGGTTACGGCGATTCCAGCAAGCTCTTCCCGCGCAACCCGCGCCTGAAGTTCGAGGAAGCCTGCCGCGTGCTCTAATCGGGCTCTAGCCGGGCGCGATTCTTTGGAAAGACAGATTGATTACGCCTTGGCCACAAAATCGGTGAGGCGGTCCAGGGTTTGCTTCCAGCCTTCCAGGGCGCCGCGGGTGGCGTCGGTTTCGAACGAATAGGTTTGCTGCACGGTGAGAGCGGTTTTGCCGTTCTCTTCGGCAAATGTGACCGTGGTCCAGACCTGATGCCCAGGCTCATCGTGAATGACGCCTTGAAACACGATGCGCTCGGGTTCAACGATTTCCAGATACGAGCCGCGAAACGGATAGTCCTTGCCGTCGGGCCCGCGCATGACAGAATGAAAGAGCCCGCCGGGCCGAAAATCGACTTCACATTTCGGCAGGGTGAATCCCTTCGGTCCCCACCAGTGCGCCAGGTTTTCCGGCTTTCTCCAGGCTGCAAAGACCAACCGCCGGGGCGCGTCGAAGGTGCGGGTGATGACGAGTTCCCGCGCCTTTCTCAACTCGGGCGACCAGTCCGCGCTCGCGTCGCGAACCATGTCTTCAAGATGGTCCGCCAGGCGTCCGAGGGTCTGATTCAGGCCCTCGATGGCGCCGTAAGCCTTGACCACGTGATCGCGCGCCTGAGCCGATGGGAAGAGCATACGGACTGTGACTTCGGTTTGGCCTCCGCGTTCGACAAAAGTGACCGTGGTTTGGAAGCTCACCGGCTCGCTGCCTGATTCGGGTTCGTGTTTGTAGACCAGGCGCTCGGGCTTGGCGACTTCCACGAACACGATCCAGTTCTTGTACTCGCGGCCGTCGGGACCGCGCATGGTGAGGCGCCAGACGCCGCCGGGCCTCACGTCCATCTCGTGAACGGCGGTCGCAAAGCCCTTCGGTCCCCACCAATGCGGGATGTGTTTGAGATTGGTCCAGGCTTCGAATACAAGTTCGCGCGGCGCATCGAAAAGGCGCGTTACGAGAATCTCCCGATCGGAGGAATCGGAGGCGGGGCTAGTTCCCGGATTGTTTGCGGCCATTGGTCTTCTCCTTCTTCCGTGCTTTCTTCGGCGTTTGTTTCTGGATTTCGCGCAAATAATCGTCCAGGCGATCGAAGCTGTCTGCCCAGAACTGCCGATAGCCCTCGACCCAGTCCGCTACGTCCTTCAGCGGGCCGCCCGTCAAGCGGCAGGGACGCCACTGCGCATCGCGCCCCCGCGCAATCAGCCCGGCGCGCTCCAGCACCTTCAGGTGCTTGGAGACAGCGGGAAGGCTCATTTGGAACGGCTCGGCCAATTCCGTGACGGATACTTCACCGCCGGAAAGACGAGCGAGAATCGCGCGCCGGGTGGGATCGGCGAGAGCCGCGAAGGTGGGGCTGAGCCGGTCTGAGGCTTGGAGTGGAGCCATCATATTTAACCTATAGGTTAAATACACGACACCGTTTTTGTTGTCAAGGATTTTTCCGTAGCATCGGGTGGAGAGAACGCAGGATGCCCGCAGGAGAATCCGCAGCCACCATGTCGAGAGCAGGAGGGGGATCGCCGGAACGGGCTATTGCGGGAGGAAAAATTGCAGGCTGCTAATCGCTTTGGCGATGACGTTTTCTTGAATCTGGATCAGGTCGGAATTAGCCGAGGTCATGCCCAGGATGGTGAACAGCTCTTTGTCTCGCGCCAGGGTGGTCACGGTTACCGACCAGTCGTGGTCGTCGAGGCTTCCATAGAAGCGCTCCTCGATGGCCGGCAGACCCGCGATGGTGATGCGCCTGCTGTCCAGCGGGCGGAAATTTGCGTAAACGCCACGCAGGGCGGCCTCCGTTGTGGCGGCACGAGCCTCGATGGAGTCGCTCATGGGATCACGGCCGATCACGAGCAGGGTGGTTTGGTCCTTGGTACCAAGAGCGCCAACGGCATTGGGCAGTTGCTTTTGAGGATTCTTGATCACATCCCAGGCCGGCGGCTTATACATCTGAAAGCCGTAGCTCTGATTCACGTAAATATTGCCGCGCACCATTTCCTGCATGGGCGGGGCCTGTAGATCGAGCGATTCGGCCGGATGCAACGAGTCCGATATGGCGGCGAGCGACAGGGCCGTGGATTGAAGGACGGGCACGGACACCAGTGGGGCAACGCTTGGAACGGCGCTGGCTGATTGGTCCGCCGCATTCGCGCCCTTAAGCCGGGGCGCGGGCATGGGCAGTACGGCCGGTTTGAGCGCAGGATTCGCAGGAGTGGCGAGGGGCGTCGTTTTCCCGCTTACTACGATTTCCACGATGCTGTCTTTGCGCACCATCGCAAAGCCGTAGTTCGTTTGCACCTTGAAGGCGCCATTCTCGTAACCCACGATGCTGCCGACGATCTTGGACCCGTCATTGAGATGAAATTCATCGGCTCGCGCAATTGTCCCCAGGCCGCAAACAAGGGCCAGTCCGAACACCACTCCGAACAGGGGTGCAGAGATGCGCCGCATTACGGGGATCATGACGAGAGTATTTCAGACGGGTGAGGGCAAGACAACCGTATCGGTCCAGCCGTTGCCGCAACGTGCACCGCTCGTTAGGCCAGGCGCTGCCTCAGAGCACGGCGTTTGTGGTTATGCCCCGGAGCGGAGCTAATACTGGGAAGTGGAAGGCCTGCCCGGACGGACCTGGAGGTTATCCATCACCGAGAAGACGTTGGGCACCGACTTTGCGCGAATCTCGGCGACGTTTTTATCGCCTTCATTATCGACGTAGCCGAGGAGTGTAACGTGGCCATTCTTCACGATGATGTGAATGGAGGGCATGGTTCCCATGGCGTAGCGCTGCAATTGCGGTTCGCCATAGATGGCATGGTACTCGGCGCGCCGAATCTGGGCGTCCAGGGGGCTTAGCGGCAGCACCTCGATTTTATTGTTTATCTTGGTGACGCCTTCGATTTCCTTAACGGCCTTCTGGGCGTCATCCTTGGTTACGGGGTTGACGACCTGGCCCAGAAGAGTGACTTCGGAGCCGTTGACCTGATATTGCAGGTTATCGAAGACGGTAAGCCAGGGCAGCAGATTCAGTTCGTGGCCCACCTCGCGAGTCAGCCATTGTTGGTAAGCTTGGCCGCCGCCGCGGTCCGATGGGGGCGGCGTGTTCTGGCGAGCGCCTGCATCGAAGCCGAATGCGCAGTCACCAGCCATCAAAACTGAACTGATGACCAAAAAACTAATGACCACCCGGATGGAACGCGTCCCGAGACGACGTATTATTGTGGGCATTCGCCCTCCGAATCGTTTAACTTACCTGTTCGATTCGATGCATTGAACTTAGACCCAGATGCGAAGGCCGGTGGATTGGCAGCCTGGGGATATGCGCCGGGATAGGAGCGAGATTCGGACGTGTGGGTGATCGCGCATCGTGGAGCTTCCGGGGTTGCGCCGGAAAATACTCTAGCCGCGTTCCGTAAGGCTGTGGAGTTGGGCGCCGGCTTCATCGAAACCGACCTGCAGCTTTCGCGCGACGCGCGCCTGGTGGGTTTGCATGACGAGACGCTCGATCGCACCACGGACGGCCGCGGTCCCGTTTCCGCCAAAACTCTCGAAGAGCTGCGGCGCATGGACGCCGGGAGCTGGTTCCGGCCTTCTTCGAATCACGAAACCGCTCATTTTGCGGGCGAACATATTCCTACGATCGAAGAGATTTTGGCTTTTGGGCGCGAACACGAAATCGGGCTGCACCTGGAGATCAAGCCCGAAGGACCCAGCGGCGCGGAGCACGCTATTGTGGGCGCGCTGCATGCTTGCGGCGAAGTGGCGCGCAGCGTGGTGATCTCCTTTGACGTAAGCACGCTCAAGCGCGTGCGGCAGCTCGACCCGCTGGTCATGACCGGGTTTCTTTACAGCGACCGCCCGGCGGATGCCGTTACAAAAGCGGTCAACGCGGGCGCTCGGCAGCTATTGCCACGAGTCGACCGCGTGACTCGAGAACTGGTCGGCAACGCGCACGCGCACGACCTGAAGGTGGTGGCGTGGACGGCTAACGATCCCGACGAGATGCAGAAGCTGATCGCCGCTGGAGTGGACGGCATCATCACGGATTATCCCGACCGGCTGGTGGAATTACTTCGCGCGGCGCAAGGGCAGAAGCGCTGAACCCGTTTCGGCTTTATCTTCCTTCTGAAGATTACTCCGCAAGCTTCTGAGGTTTACTCCGCAGGGTTTCCGATCGCGCTAAAAAGACGCGCAAATTGCGGGAGGCCGATCTCCTCCGCGCGGGCGTTCTCGGCGATTCCAGATTCTCGCAAAGCGGCTCCGGCCTCCTCCTGCGTCACGATGGCGCGCAGGTTGTTGCGCAGGGTTTTTCTCTTGTGCGCGAAGCAGACCTTCAGGAAGCCCATAAATCCGGGCTCATCTTTGATGCCGAGGAGCTTGCGTTCGCCGGGAGGATGCAAGGCCAGCAGCGCGGACTGGACTTTCGGCGGCGGCTGAAAGGCGCCCGGCGGAATGCGCAACAAGATTTCGGCCTGGGCGTAGAACTGCGTGAAAGCGGAGAGATACCCATAATCGCGGCTGCCGGGGGGCGCGGCGATGCGAGCGGCCACCTCGAGTTGAACGACGAGGTGGGCGGCGTCCAAGAGAGCGGCATGCTCGAGCAGGCGGTGCACGATGGGCGAAGTGATGTAGTAGGGCAGATTGCCGTAGACGCGGAAGCGCTCGTGGTCGGCAAGTTCGGCGAGATCCAGGGTGAGGATATCGCCCGCGACCACCGTGACATTGGGGAGCGCGGCGGTCTGTTCGCGCAGGCCGGGGAGCAGTCTGGGGTCGAGTTCGATGGCGATCAGACGGCGGGCTTGCCGGGCCAGAAGAGAGGTCATCTCGCCGTGTCCGGCGCCGATTTCGATCCAGAGACGACCGGGCGCCGGGGGCGCGCCAGCGTCTTTGGTGTTCGTCGACGCTGCTGGCGAGGTGGCGTGGGCGAGAACGAGTCGAGCGACGCGCTCGCGCCACGCTCCTGCGAGGAAATGCTGGCCTAGACGTTGCGGTGCCACAGGGCGCAGTGTAGCAAGGCGCGGGAGCGTTGCACTATGCGCGGCACTCTATTGACGCGCCCGCCACAATTTCAGTACCGTCAAACGTTGCAGGTCAAAAACTTATGCGCATTCTATTCGTTGCATCCGAGGGCTTGCCGTTCTGCAAGACGGGCGGCCTGGCCGACGTAATCGAAGCGTTGCCCAAGGCTTTGGTGGCGCAGGGACACGACGTGGCCGTGGTGTTGCCGCGTTATCGGAACATGCCGATCAAGAATGTCTTGATCAAGAGCATGACCGTGCCGATGGGCACCGCGCTGCGGTTCCCGGCGATCGCCGACGGAGGGCGGCAAGGCGGAGTGCAGTATTTCTTCGTCGACGACCCCGAATATTTCGATCGCGATCAACTCTATGGCGTGGCGGGTAAGGATTATCCCGACAATGCCGAGCGCTTCGCGGAGTTCGCGCGGGCATCCATTGAACTGACGAAACAGCTCTGGATGCCTGAGGTGATCCACTGTCACGATTGGCAGAGCGCGCTCGTTCCGGTGCTGCTACGCACCAGCTATCAGGCGGATCCGCAACTTTCCGGCGTGCCGGTGATTTTCACCATTCACAACATGGGCTACCACGGGCTGTTCAAGCGCGACGTTCTGGCACGCCTGGGTTTGCCGGAAACGCTGTTTACTATCGATGGGCTGGAGTTTTTTGGCCACGTGAATTTCCTGAAAGGCGGCCTCATCTTCGCGGATTACCTGACCACGGTGAGCCGCAAGTACGCGGAGGAGATCCAGACCACCGAATACGGCCATGGGCTGGACGGTGTGGTGCGCACGCGCGCTGACCGTCTGGTGGGTATTTTGAACGGCGTGGACTACGCGGTGTGGAACCCCGAAGTGGACAGCCTGATCGCGGCGCGGTATTCGGCCAAGGATCTGAGCGGCAAGCTGGTATGCAAGCGAGACCTGCTGGCGCAATTTCAGTTGCCGGAAGAGAACCTGCAGCGTCCCTTGATTGGCATCGTGTCGCGGTTTGCGGACCAAAAAGGTTTCGATTTGCTGGCGCAGATATCCGATTTACTCATGGAAGAAGACCTCGCTATCGTCGCGCTGGGAGCGGGCGAGGCCAAGCACGAGCGGATCTTTCGCGAATTGGCCAAGCAGTTTCCGAACAGGCTGGCGGTGAAGATCGCCTACGACAATGTGTTGGCTCACAAAATCGAAGCCGGGGCGGACATTTTCCTGATGCCATCCCGCTACGAGCCTTGCGGGTTGAATCAGATCTACAGCTTGCGTTATGGTACGGTGCCTGTGGTGAGAGCGACCGGGGGCCTGGACGACACGATCGAGCCTTTCGACCGCGCCACGGGCCGAGGCACCGGGTTCAAGTTCTCGGAATATACGGGCGAGGCTCTGCTGGGGGCGCTGAGGGAAGCGCTGGCCGTTTATGCGGACAAGGCGCTTTGGCGGCGGGTGCAAACCAACGGCATGGCCAAGGACTTTTCCTGGAACGCCTCGGCGCTGGAGTATGGACGGTTGTACGATGTGGCGCGAAAGTCAAGAATCCGAACTGCAGCGGTATCATCTAAATAGGCAGCTAATGGAGCCCTGCCCCCGTTAGGGGAGCGCGCGGCGAAAGGGAAGGTATGGCAGAAAATATCTCCAGCGTTACGGACAACAGCTTTCAGACCGAAGTGATCGACGCCAGCAATGCGCAGCCGGTAATGGTGGACTTCTGGGCGGATTGGTGCCGTCCTTGCCATATGCTCGCGCCCACGGTGGCGGAGATCGCCAATGACTATGCCGGGAAGCTCAAGGTAGTGAAGCTGAACGTGGACGAGAACGTGAATTCCGCCGGCCGATACAATATTCGCGGCATCCCCACGCTCTTGATCTTCAAGGGCGGGCAGGTGGCGGATCAGATCGTCGGCGCGGTTCCGAAGGAACAGATCTCCAAGATTGTGGACCGGCATACGTAAAGCCACGAGCGGCTAGAGCCACATTTTTGAGGCACGGCGCAACTTCCGAGTTTGGCGCCGTGCCTTTTTTATTTCAGGTTGCGGGCACATCATTGCGAAGGGCGCTGAGAAGGACGCTGCGAAAAGGGCCTCAACGCTTACAAGGCCGGTCCGCCGCCTGCAACCGATGTCTGATAGCTCAACGTCTCCAGCCATTTACCATCGCGCATCACGAAGACGCGAGTGACCTCCAGAGGTTTGCCGTGTTCCGGCACGTGCCGCGAACGCATCACCGTGGCATCCCCGAATTGAAATAGGCGCGCGGAGGTGAGCGGCGTGGGCGCGAGGCCGGCCATATTGGCGTGAAGCAGTTCGGCCATGCGTGTGGGCTTATCGAGGAGCTTGTTGCTATTCGAGCTGGCGGCGATGAACTCCTCGGCCGTGTGCGCGTCAAACTGGGCCGCGTTTTGGGCCATAGCCGCGGTTTCCAGCCCTTCGTAACTCTCGATCACGGCTCTCTCGGCTGGCGTCTTCGGCGTGTAGTCCACGGACTTGCAGGGATTGCGGCATTCCTTGGCGGCGCTCGGCGTCACCTTGGGCGGCGCATCGAGGGATCGCACTTCTTGATACACCAGCGTGCGCCAGCCGGCGGGGCGCATCACCCACACGCGCAGAACGTGCAGACGATCGTGGTCGGTTTCGGTTACCGCGATTTGCCCATAATCGTGCAAGCGGATGGAATCAGGGCTCACGTTGTTCGCGATGGGCTCGGGGATGAGCATCTTGGGCACTGCTTGGAGCACCTGAGCGCGGCCGCGCACCTGTCCGCTCGCGTCAATCCACTGAAAGTCGGCATCGAGCAGTTTGCCGAGCGCGCTGGTATCCCCTTTTGCCGCCGCTTGCGAAAACTCGCCGTCGGCTGCCCGCACCGCGGCATCGTCCGCCGCCAAGGCCGGCCGGTACGCGGCAAAAGCTATGGCGCACGTGAGCGCCGCCAAGAGGACTTTTACTGTCAGAGATCTCATTGTGAGGAAGCCTCCGTCAGTTCTTTTTTACCACGTCTTCAGGAAAACGGGTGGAAGGCGGCGCCCGCCACATCCCTTTTTCTTTGGCCTTTTGCTTTGCTCGGGGCTGGTCCAGCTGCGCCTGCACCGGCCTGCTCGCCGACTCAACGCCGAGCGGTCCCGGCGTGACTGGAGTAAAATGCTGCGATCAAATTGCCCTTGCAGTGCGGGAGAGAAGCATGTCCGGCGATTACCTGCTCAAGACCGAACCTTCCGAATATTCGTTCGAGAATTTGCAGCGCGATGAAACCACCGTTTGGGATGGCGTCTCCAACCCCGTGGCGTTGAGAAACCTGGGTGGAATGAAGCCGGGCTCCAGGCTGGTGATCTACGAGACCGCCGACCGCAAAAGCGCGGTGGGAACCGCGTCCGTCGTTTCGGTGGATATCTCCAATCCCAAGAACCCCGCGGTGAAGATCAAAACGGGGAAAGCTCTCGCCAAGCCTGTGTCACTGGCCGAGATCAAAGCGAATAAGCTTTTCGCCGATTCGCCGCTGGTTCGGCAAGGGCGCCTTTCCGTGGTGCCTCTCACGGCGGAACAATACAAATTCCTCACTGGCGCCTGATTTTCCGGCGGAAAAACCCAAGCGCGAAGAGCTAGAGGCAGGGCCTCGCGGGCAGCCTTCCTTGGGCACGAGATGCGCCGGTCACGTTTTAGCGTCGTGCGCAAGCCGTGGTGGTTGCCACAGATCTATAGCATGGAGCAGAATATTTACGGATACGCCTACACGCGCGGGCATTGCCGCCGCTATGCGCTTCCGCCCCTTTCCATGTCAGAAGAGTCCATGCAGCCGAAGTCTACTGCAACTGAAACCGCGGTAACCGAAACCGCGGAACGGCGCGACTCCGCGCGCCACGCCTTCATTTGCCCCGCTGAGTTGGTCGAAGTCAGCGGCGGCGTATGCATCACGGCGCGCACGGCGGATTTGAGTTCCAACGGCTGTTATATCGATACGCTGAACCCTCTTCCCGTAGGCACTCGCGTCCGCATCTGGTTGACCAAGGACGACCGGCGCGTTGAATTCCAGGCTAGGGTCGCTTCATCGCACAGCGGTTTCGGCATGGGACTGATCTTCGAGGAACTCAAGCCCGAGCAGAAAGCAACGCTTCAATCCTGGATCGCAGGAACGTCCGTAACTGCCGATCAGGACGCCGTATTCCGAAAGGCCATCCAGGCGGATTCAGAGGCGGCGCTCAAGCCGAATAAGCCTTTTGCAACGCGCCTGGTGACCATTCTGCAGCGCAAAGGAATTCTCACCCACTCCGAGGCCGCCGAACTTTTGCGAGACTCACCTCCTAGCCCGCCGACTACGAAAGAATGACTGCTCGCCTGGATAAGGATCTAGAAACGGCTCGGCGCTTTTATTTCACCTCGGCCAGCCTGCGTTTTTGCCAGAAGTAAGCGATCAAACCGCCACCCTGCCGATCGAAGACTCTGTAGGCCTGCAGTTTGACTCGATCATTCACTAAAAACCAGATCAGGGAATATCCCCAAACGAAGAAGGCCCAATGCCAACCGATAGGGGCCATGAATATTCCATATACGGCCAGCAGAGTCGCTAAGGTCTGGGTACCAAGAACAGCCCAAAATAAAACGGCGGCCGGGCGGATGCCCCAGAATGGCCGGCGCGTCCGGGTTACAAAGATGGTCAAATGGCCGGCGACGGAGAGCTTCAGGTACATCAAACTTTGGATCGACGCGCGGTCCAGATGGAAGACCCGCTCGCCCAGGTAGAAAAGCCCGAAAGAGGAGAAGACGCCCGCAATCCCCAACGTCGTTGCAACGCCAAGCACCAGAGGCATATCCCAGGATTCGGGAGCATTGGAGTAGCGGACGCGATCGTAAGCTATGGACAGAATGGCTCCGTCATTGAGGATTGCCAGCAACACGATCATTACCGCGGTAACGGGATAGAAGTTGAAGACCAATATCGAGAGCGTCATGAATAGCAGGACGCGGATGGTCTCCGCGATCCTGTAAATCGCATAGCTACTCATGCGCTGAAACATTTTCCGGCTTTCCTTGATCGAGTCGATAATCACCGAGAGGCCCGGGGTGAGCAGGGCGATATCCGCGGCGGCTCTCGCGGCATCGGTGGCGCCAGAGACGGCGATTCCGGCGTCGGCCTGCTTCAGCGCGGGAGCGTCGTTCACTCCATCGCCCGTCATTCCCACGATGTGCTTATGGTGTTGCAGGACACGAATAATATGAAATTTGTGTTCGGGGAAAACCTGTGCAAAGCCGTCAGCTTCTTCGATCGCCTCGGAGACCTCGCTGGCCTCGTATGGCTTCGATTTCTCCAGAACCGAGGCGTCCAGGATGTTTTGCCCCAAACCCAGTTGGCGCGCCATTTCCTTGGCGATGGGAAGTTGGTCGCCGGTTACCATCTTCACCTTGATGCCCATTTGCGCAGCCGTAGCGAGGGTGGCTTTGGAATCGTCTCGGGGCGGATCGAAAAGCGGCAAAACACCCAGGAATTGCCACCGTCCGTCGTTTCCGGTCCGAGCCACCCCGAGGGAGCGAAAGCCGCGAGCGGCAAATTCCTTCACGGCCTGCTCGACCTGGCTTCGAACCTGATTGGCGTTGCCGGCCAGTTCCAGCACTACTTGTGCTGCGCCTTTTGTCACCCGAAACTGAGCTTTATCCGGCCCTGCGACGATGGCCTCGGTTCGTTTGCGCACGGGATCGAAAGGCTGGAAGTGCAAGATCGCGTACTTGTCCAGCGCGCGCCGTTCCTGCAAACCGCTCAAGACGGCTTGGTCGATGGTATTTGGATCGTCAACTTGTGAAGCAAGAGCCGCCACAAGGATGAGCTCCGGGCGCGTGATGCCGCTGAGGCAGAAGGGGTCGCCTAAACTCAATTTGTTTTGCGTAAGCGTCCCGGTCTTGTCGGAGCAAAGAACGTCGATCCCGGCGAGCTCCTCCATCGCCGCAAGGTGCGTGACGATAGCCTGTTTCTCCGCCAGTTTTCGCGCACCCACGGCCATGGTTACCGAAAGCACCGCCGGCATGGCCACAGGAACGGCCGCAACGGTCAACACCAAGGCAAACTGCAACGTCGAGAGCATGCTGTCGCCACGGAATAAGGCGACCGCCAGGATCAAAATCACCAAAGCAAGGGCAATGACGACCAGGAAGTCGCCAATCTTTAGCACCGCTCGCTGAAAATGGCTGACGGTGTGGGCCATCTCCACCAACCGCGCGGTCTTGCCAAAATAGGTGCTTTGGCCGGTGCCGTCGACCAGGGCGTCGGCCTCGCCTTGCTTCACGATCGAACCCGAGTAGATCGCCTCCCCTGGTTTGCGTTCCGCAGGCAGCGATTCGCCAGTCAGTGCGGATTGATCGACCTCGATGGGGTCGCCGTGAAGCAGGCGTGCATCCGCCGCCACAATCTCACCCATACGGACACGCATCAAGTCGCCGGGCACCAACTCCCGGGCGGGGATGGTTACCCATTCTCCGTCGTGTTTCACGCGCGCATGCAGCGCCAGCTTGGCTCTGAGCGCGGCGATGGCATTTCCGGCCTGGTATTCCTCCCAGAATCCGACGCCGGCATTCATCAAAAGGAGGGCAAGAATGATGCCGAAATCTTCCCAATGGCGCACCACCGCCGAAAGGATTGCGGCCGTTTCGATCATCCCGGGAATCGGCCCCCAGAAATAAGAGAGGAATTTGAGCAGAGGATTCCTGTGTGTTTCGGGCAGTTCGTTATAGCCAAATTTCGCCAGCAGAGCTTGCGCTTCGGAATTGGTCAGGCCGGCAGGCGACGCTCCAACCGCGGGCTGAACCGAAGGCGTCGAAGTGGCAGCCAATGGGATCGTCAATTCCCCCTCAGCGGGCGATTGCGGCACCGGAGCTTGCTTAGGTTGAGACATTAGATTTGGCCTTCCGAACCAGGAACTTCCGAACGAGGAACTTGATTCGCTCGCGAGCGCACAATCTGGACAGAGCATCGAGCGTGGCGCGCGACCGCCTCGGCTACGCTCCCAATCAGGGCGCGGTCCAGCCCCCTCCTTCCGTGGGAGCCAAGTACGATAAGGTCGGCACCCCATTGCTCGGCAATTTCGAGGATCCGGGTCCTGGTATCGCCTTCGGCGATTCCACTGCTTACTTGAAAGCCTTCACTTCGCAGCCGGCTCGCAATTCGGTCCAGCAGTTCCCCGGCTTTTTTGAGGCGTTCGCGTCGAATTTCGTTGAGATTGGGCAGATACGCCTTCGCCGCTTCGTCACTAGCGAAGTAGTTGATGAGATCGACGACCGTCAACACCCGGATCTCAGCCTTTGCGGGCTTGATTTCGTCAACCAGGGCCTGAGTAGCCGCCTGCGAGAAGTTCGATTCGTCAACGGCGAGCAGAATTTTCACGGATCAATTTCTCCCGAATTGGCACGCGCCCCGACTACTCCTCGCGCTAGAAGGTCTTCAATATCTATGCTCGCAGGCTCTTAGGAGGCTTTCGGTGATTTGAATCACACATTAGAGATTTCTGAAAAGTGCCCTAACTCTGGTGTTGCCTTGCGCTTCACGTCAGTTGCATCCCGAGTATGATTACGGATTGGACACTCGGTCCATCTTGACGACCCAAGCCGGCAATTCGCGCATCCTAAGATTTGGCCTACCCTCCGGCGGAAGTTAAAAGCGTTGGAAAAAAGGAGATTCGAAGCGTCATGAATATGAAGAGTGTGGCCGGACTCATTGCCTGTTCGCTATTCTTCTCGTTTACGGTTCTTGCACAGCAGCGCGGTGGCGGCGCTCCGGCGCGTGGCGGAGGGGGAGCGCGTCGCCCGGCCGAGGTGGGCGGCGGGCATATTCCCGCCCATGGCCCGATGCCGTCGACCGGCCGCGCGCCTGCTACCTCTGGTCGGGGCGGTGCTCCGCAAGGCCGCAGGTATGACGAGCAGCCGGGACATCCTAACGCTCCTCATGTGGATGCTAAGACCGATCGCTGGGTCGGCCATGACACGGGCAGAAATGACGCTCGCTACCACCTGGATCATCCCTGGGAGCACGGACATTTCCCGGGAGCTTTTGGCGCCAGTCACGTCTATCGCCTAGGAGGCGGAGGGCCGCAGCGCTTCGGGTTTGACGGGTACTTCTTCAGCGTCGCACCTGACGATATTGCCTTCTGCAACGATTGGCTGTGGGACAGCGACGACATCGTGCTTTACGCCGATCCGGATCATTTGGGCTGGTACCTGGCTTATAACGTCAGGCTGGGCATCTACGTTCACGTCGAATATCTCGGCGAGTGAGCAGAACCGTTCCGGCGACACGCATAATTTGAATTTGGGCCGTGGCGAAGCAGGTCTGCGCGCACTGGTGGCTGGAAAGCACCAGGCTGCGTAAAAATCGCCATGGTTTGCGGCGTAACCGGAGGCCATTGGGCAAACGCTATCTCATTGATTGTAGATCGTTTGAATGGTCTACGAGTTGCGGGTACGGTTTGGCATCGGTTGTGCCTTGCTATCACCGTGTTAGAAATAACGGCGAATGTACAACGACAACCCCGCGAGCAAGGAACTACTTCTCGGGCTGGATAGGAGGATCAAATGAAGAGCACGAAAGCAGTGGTCGTCATGTTGGTTTCCGCGCTTGCAATCCTCGCTGCGGTTCCGATTTTTGCGCAGGCACCACCGCCATCGCAGGCACCGCCATATTTTCCGCCAGCCCAACTCGATCAGATGGTGGCGCGCGTCGCGCTTTATCCGGACCCTTTGCTGGCTCAGATTTTTGCAGCGGCCACCTATCCGGATCAAATTCCCGACGCAGCCCGCTGGGCGGATCAGCACCATTACCTCTCGGGGCAAGCTCTGGCCGACGCCATTCAAGCGGATCAGCTTCCCTGGGACCCCAGCGTTCAAGCGCTGCTGCCATTCCCATCCGTGCTGGACATGATGGCTTCCGATATGGGCTGGACCACAGACCTGGGAAACGCATTTCTGGCCCAGCAGCAGGACGTGATGGATGCCGTTCAGCGAGAACGCCGCAAGGCTTATGACTACGGATATCTGCGCACGAATCCTCAAGTCATTGTCGGCGGCGGGCCTTACATCACGATTGCTCCGGTCAATCCTGCCTTCATCGTTGTGCCGTATTACAGTCCAGCGGTCGTTTTCGTCGCTCCACGAGCTGGTTTCGTGGTGGGCGGCGCGATTCGCTTCGGCTTCGGGGTGGCCATCGGACCTGCCTTCCGGCCTTGGGGCTGGGGTGCCGGCTTTGCCCGATTTGATTGGGGTGGGCACGCGGTTTTCGTCAACAACGCTCGCTGGGGACGAACCTGGGTGAACCGCGGCGCGTACGTTCATCCGTACCCTGAAGTTCGGCACTATGCACCTGCGGCAAGGGCACCGGAAGCTCATGCGGTCCATCCTGAGACGGCCCGAGAGCGGCAAGCTGCCAGGGAAGGCCGGAGAGAGAAAGAAGAGCACCACGATCGATAGCGCGATTCACGATCTGTAAACTGGGTCGCGACGCAGGCGGTTCTCAAAAGATAGCTCCAAGAAGCCGGCAGGTTTTGTTCAAACGAACAAGCCCGAGCCGGCTTCTCGGATTTATGCGTCAGCGTCGCAGCGGGCAATAAATTGCGCGGGGCCAAAGCGAGGCCATTTGTGGTATGCCTATAGACGGAGGCTCACATGCGTCGCCTGCCGGCCGTAGTTATTTTTGTATGTGTATTCCCGCTGTCGGTTTGGATTCATGCCCAGCCCTTGCGCGGTACCCAGCCTGCGCCTGCGACTCCCGCCGCGCGAGCCCAAGAAAATCAGCAGCCGGGCGAGGTGCGCTTCGACGCCGATAACCAAGAGGAGCGAGATTCCGGCGTTTGGATCGACGGCAAATATTTCGGATACGTGAAGGAGCTAAAGGGCAATAAAAAAGTCTTGCTCGCGCCGGGCGAGCACGAAATTTCCGTCCGGCAGGATGGATACAAGAATTTCGAGCAAAAAATCACCGTGCAAGCGGGCCAGGTGCAGACCGTCAATGTGGTGATGGAGGAGAATCCCAAAGCCATCTATCCCGGGGACGACGCGGCGGAACTGCGCCTGGATATTCAGCCCAAGCGCGCCGCTGTTTTCGTGGACGATGCTTACGTGGGCCACGGGGGAGACTTCGGAGGGAGGTTTCACTCCATGCTGGTCAGCCCGGGAAAACATCAGCTCAAAGTCACTCTCGCTGGCTATCAGGCGTACCAAAAGGAGATCAACCCGGTTGCCAACGAAAAATCGCGCATGAAGATTGTCCTCGACAAAGAAGGCGCATCAGGTCAATAAGAAGTTTCCCGCGGGGGCTGAGGCCCGCAATTGGTGCCACTTTTTGCCTCGATTGAGCATCCTACACAATGGCATGATCTATTCAAGGCCAAAGCCGATGAGATCGCTGGCGCTAGCCAGCATGGGAGGCCTGCTCTTCTTTTTGGTTATTGCCGATAGCGCCTTGCCTGCCAGAGCCCAGCAAGATCCGTATTCGGGGCAACCGGCAGCGCCCCAACAGGGTGCGCCACCATCCACCTCCAGCCCTTCGAGGCAGCCTTACACCACGGAGAGCGCACAGCAGTTGCAACAACTTGTAGCACCTATTGCCCTGTATCCCGATGAGTTGGTGGCCAGTGTTCTGGCTGCATCCAGCTACCCCGCGCAAATCACGGAGGCCAACAACTGGCTCGCTTCGCGTCGCAATCTGCGCCCCCAGGACCTTGCCGCCGAAGCCGATAAGCAGCCCTGGGACTCCAGCGTGAAGGCCCTTTTGCCATTCCCGCCAGTGCTGCAAAACATGGCTTCCAATCTCTCCTGGACCTCCGAACTCGGCGACGCGTACTACAACCAACAGGCTGATGTGATGAACGCGATTCAGGCGTTGCGCCAGCAAGCCAAGAAGGCCGGTACGCTCAAGAGCAACGACCAGATCAAGGTCACCGACAAAGACAACTACATCACCATTGAGGCTCACAACCCCCAGCAGCAAGTTTACATTCCGCAATACGACCCGTGGCAGGTTTACGGCTATCCGATCGCGCCCTGGCCCGGCTGGGTGGAGGAGCCCGGACTGTGGTGGACTGGACCCGGACTTTATTTTGGAGCGGGGTTTGGCCTGGGCCCGTGGTGGGGCTTCGGCTGGGGATGGCCGTTTTGGGGCATCGATTGGTACCATCGTGGAATCTTCTTCAACCATGCGCCTTACTTCGCGCGCGGTCCGGCATTCTTTAATCGCTATAACTACTATCGCGGCAACCCCGGGTTTGCCCGGCCGGCACCCTACGACCGCGGATTCTCGCGAGGATACGCCGCGCCGAGGCCCGGCTTTGGAATGCGCTCAGGCCCATTTGGCGGATACAGCTATGGCGGCAGCACGAGAAACTTCTCCTCTCGCGGCCAGGGCAGCGTCGGAGGCGGATTTCGAGGCGGCGGCTTCCGTGGGGGCGGGTTTCGAGGCGGTGGAGGCGGCCGCAGGTAGCGGTCGAATGATTTGAAGTCGGGAGTGCTCTTTCTGGAGGAATTGCGATGTTACGGTGTGCGGAGCGTGTTTTTCTCCTGGTCTTGGTGACGATGTCGCTGCTGGCGGCCGCAGCCTTCGGTGCCGGCGCTGCTCCGCAAACGTCGCAGCCGTCTACTCAACCGGCAACAAAACCCAAGGCGCCAGCCCAGTCCCAAACGGCGCAAGCAGCGTCCGCGCAGCCTCAGACGGGCCAGAAAACTTTCAAGTCGCCCCAGGAAGCGGCTTCGGCGCTCTCTTCGGCGACGCACGCCAATAACGAGAACGAAATGCTGGTAATTCTCGGCGGTGACGCGCGTGATATCGTGATGTGGAGCGAAAACGCGGACGAGCGGAAAGCGGAAGCCGATCAGTTCTCCAAGAAGTACGATCAGATGCATCGCCTGGTGAAAGAGCCAGACGGCGAGACAACGCTTTACGTGGGCGCCGAAAACTGGCCCTTGCCTATCCCTATCGTCGAATTTCGCGGCAGTTGGTACTTTGACGCCGCCCTTGGCAGACAAGAGATTCTTTACCGCCGCATTGGGCAGAACGAAGTCGAAGCCATAGACGCCCTCCACGGCATCGTCGACGCGCAGAAAGAGTATTACGCGCAGGATCCGCCGCGCGACGGCGGCCACGAATATGCCGCGCATTTCGATAGCGTGCAGGGCTCGCGCAATGGGCTCTATTGGTCCTCGACGAACAACGATTCGCCTCTCGGGCCTTACCTGGCGCGCGCCGGTTATGACCGCTCCGATCGCATGCCGCTGCATGGATATTTCTACCGCATTTTGACGGCGCAGGGCCCCGGCGCTCCCGGCGGCGCGAAAAGCTATTTGGCGAATGGCAAGATGACTGGAGGATTCGCGGTCGTGGCCTTTCCCGCCGAGTACCGCGTTTCTGGCGTGAAGACCTTTATCGTGGATCAGAATGGCGTCGTCTACGAGCGCGACCTTGGCGCCATGACCACCGAGATTGCCTCCGCCATGAAGGACTACAATCCCACGCCGGCTTGGCGCAAAGTACAATAAATTCACCCGACAAAGATTCACCCGGCGCGTTGGCGCCGGACAAATGGAGCAGACTCCGCATTGGATTCCGCGTGGAATCTCGCATTGGGGCAGCGCTCTCTAGCCCGACGCAAATTACATCGAGAGCAAAAAATAGCCCTCTTGACGTATACTTTGGGCTCGGGCCTCAAAATTTGAGTGGGACGTAAATGGAGGTTTTCGCATGAAGCGCTTTGCCCTACTTGTTTTCGTACTCGCGGCAGTGTCGGTCAGCGCGTTTGCGCAGGATGACCTTGCCAAGGACGTGCTTGCAGCCCCAGCCAATATGCGCGACGGCGCCACCGTCATCAAATGGAAACCGGATTTTACCTACGATGTTTTGAAGCAGGGAACGAACAACATCGTCTGTTATGACAAATCGGGTTTTCCCGAGCAGCCGGCGTTCATGGTCGAGTGCACCAGCAGCAAGGCCAATCTCGATCGCATGGCTCAGAATCTGAAGGCCGAGTCGCTGGGCGACAAGAAGGGGACGCAGGCGATGCTCGAGGCGGAGGAGAAAGACGGAACGCGCGTGAAGCCCGTATATGGTTCGGTGTGGTACCACGCCATGGGTGCCGATAAGGATCATGTGCGCATGCATATGACCATTGCCGTTCCAGGAGCGACTACGCAAACGACGGGCTTGCCCGATAACGGCAAGGAAGGAACCGTGTGGATCATGAATGCGGGCACCACGACCGCTCACCTCATGACCCCGGGCGAGTAAGGAACTGTTTCTCCAGGCTGGCGGCAGGTCCCGATCTCATTCTGCAATCGGGCGCCGCCAGGATACCTGGGGCGGAAGAGCAAGCCGCCCTGCTTTCAGGACGGCTTGCGCGGCATAGCGCCGATTTCAGAGCCAAGTCCATCGACCGGTGAGGCGAGCGGTGAGGAAGCAGCATTTGGTGTCCGCTTTCGCAGCCAGCGTTTTCGCGCTGAGCCTTGCCGTCCTTGTGGCGCTGTCCGCACCTCCAGCCAAGCAAACCTTTACCGGCACGATTACCGACGACATGTGCCCCAAGGCCGATCATTCCCGAATGCAAATGGGGCCTACGGACGCCGAGTGCGCGCGGGCCTGCGCCGATGTGCATGGCGCCTCGTATGTTTTGTACGATGGGAAGAACATCTACATGCTGAGCGATCAGCGGACGCCGGAGAAATTCGCCGGGCAAAAAGTAAAAGTCGTCGGCACGCTGGACCCCAAGACCGACTCCATCCAGGTGGACTCCATCACGCCCGATAAGTGACGGCAACAAGAAGACAAGTGGCGATAAGCGACCAACCGAGTTCCTGACTTAATTTCACGACGATAAGAAGCCGCTCTCTCGCTGAAAAAAGAAGTCCTCTGACCCATCGGCGCGGTATTACAATCGCCCCCAAACGCATGCGGAACGTTCCCGACATGCAGGCAAAAGCTGCAGACAAAAAGCGGCAGGAGGAAATTATGGCGACTACCAGGAAATTGACAGCTTTCGGCGCGATCGCTTTAGCGTCCGCGATTCTGGGAGGCGTTATCGCATGCGTCGTTATCTTCGCACGGCCCGCCAAGGCGGATCTGGATCCCAAGGCCCTTATCTACACGCTGCCGGATCAGATCAAATGGACCGGAGGAGATGGCGGCGGCGCGCAGCAAGCCATCCTTGAAGGCGATCCCTCGAAGCCGGGACTGTATATCGTCCTGACGAAGTGGACGGCACACCACAACAGCCACCCGCATTTCCATCCCAACGACCGCTACATAACGGTGCTTTCCGGCACGTGGTGGGTGGGGACCGGCAGCAAGTACGACCCGGACAGCATGGTGCCCATGCCTACGGGTACGTTTGTGAGGCACGTCGGCAAGCAGATCCATTATGACGGGGCAAAAGATGGAGACACGGTGCTGGAAATCGTGGGCATGGGGCCCGCGACCGCGACCCCGGCGGAAGCCAAGTAGGGAAGTGCGTCGACTATTTTTGCAGTGAGATTTTGGTGATGAGCGCTGCCGCGCTCGGCCTCAGACGAGCATGGCCCGCGGGCAGGTCTTACCTGCCCGCTTCTCTTTTGCGGTGAGACTCGTTCGGTTCGGCGTAAAGCGAAGAGTGCGCTAATTGCCGCCGTTCTGCGACACCATCTTCAGGCCCTTGGGGTCCTTCGATTGGTCGAGCGGAACGGCTGTCATCACCGGCGAGGCGTCGATATAGATGTGGTAGCTCTCCATCATCATCCAGGTGCCGTTGAGCGGCGCAAAAACGCGGCTGGCCCAGTAGGCGCGTTCGCCGTAGGTGGGCTGCACTGAAATCATTACGACCGCCGTGCCTAGATCCCACCAGCGCGACCACAGGAAGGGAACCGTGGCCACTTCGGGCTTGCGTGCTTGGCGGCCGCCTGCTCCTGCGCCTTGGCGATTTGAGCCACCATCTGGGACTTGGGAGCGCGCGGTCCGCCGTAAGTGTTCACGGCGCGCTGATCGTAATTGTCCGCAATGTGCTTGGCCCACATACCGGGTTTGCCGGACTCCTGTTCCATCCAGGCGGCCAGCGACGCTCTTTCGTTTTCGGTCTCCGGCTTATAGGGCACGAATTCGCAAGGATTGATGCAGGGCACCGGGTAGCTTGGACGCACGGCGCTATAGTCGCGCCCGTGCACCGAGACTTCCGAAGTTTGCAGCAGCTTCCAGCCGCCCTTATCGCGCTTCACCCAGGTGTGGGCGGCGTAATCCTTCCCCACGTTGTCCTGGACCCATACCACGTTGCCATATTTGTGCTCGATCACTTTGACGTCACCGCCGGCGGGCACGAGGGGCTTGACGTGTGACTCGAGGGCTTCGCGCAGCGGCCACATGACCCCTTCGGTATCGATCCAGGTAAATTCCGGATCCACCCATTTATTGATTGTGGCCTTGTCGCCTTTTTCGAACGCGGCCGTGACCGCTCGATCGGCGGTAACCACTTCATCGTCGGCGGCGGAAGCCGGGCTGGTGCTGAGCAGCGCCAACGCGCCCGCCATCAGCACCGTAACGGTAACCAGCAAAGTCGCAAACCATCGCTTCATGTGATCCTCCTGAAACGGAACCCTAATCCGGGCCCTAATGCGGCCCTAATGCGGGCAGTATCGGTGCGAAAAGCGCCTTCCTAGATCAGCCTGCGCGCGCTCTGGGCACTCCTGCGAGATTCTATACGGCGGAGTCTACACCCGGCAGGAAATGCATACAACAGGCGCTGCGGCGCAGTGCCGGACCGCGAGACACCGGCGGATACTCGTGAATATCGCTTGTGCACATCGGCGGAATAAAAAAACCGCTCGCTGGTTTTGGGGCCGGCGAGCGGATATGTCTTGCAACTACGATTGAGGGAACTACCAAGAAAAGCACCCTCGTGCCTGCCGATAGCGCCACGATACACTAGGCGACTCGCAGCGAAGCACCTCAGGTGCGATTGATCATGCGCGATATGCTAGCCAATGCGCGTTTTGGGGTCAAGGATTTTAGGATGAACTGCCCGAGATAGGCCATTCCGAGCCGTCGGCCGGGACTCCTTGACATCATTGCTCTTACGATGGTTCAATGAGCCTCATGCGCCGCACTTGGAGACTTCATGGGGAACAGAACTCAGCCGCGGCGCGAACTCTTTCAATCCTCCGGACCTTCTGTGTTCGCCGGAGAGCCATCTTCAGGACGAATTTCCGTTAGGGAGGCGCCACGTGGTGACCAATAAGCTCTTACCGCGCCGCATGCAGTCGATGATCCAGTGGCCGTAGAACGCATAGGGACGTCT
>CAWGPK010000014.1:0-69765 GCA_963824405.1 uncultured Acidobacteriota bacterium
CCAGAAAAACGTCGTGAACGCCATCGAGGCCAATCTGATCCAGTCCATGAGCCGTGCACTTTACGAAGGGGTGGCGTTCGATTCCAAGAACGTCAAGGCATCCGACTGGATCACCTACCCGGTGGTCGATATCAAGGAGATCCCCGAGGTGACGGCCTTCATCGTCAACGCAGACGGCATGAGTCCGGCAGGAAAGTTCGTTCCGCCCAGCGGATCGGGAGAGCCCGCTACCCGGCCGACCGCCGCGGCCATTGCCAACGCGATTTTTGATGCGACGGGCGTTCGCGTCCGCCGCCAGCCGCTCACGCCGCAAACGGTTCTCGCCGCGCTCCAGGCTGCGGGCAAAGCCGTCTAGTAACGGATCTAACAGCGAACGTCAGCGCTTCGGGTATGGCTTGAGCGGCACAAACTTCTGGATCCGTTTGCCGGTGTCTACTTCGCCAGTGTAAATGTTCCCATGGGAATCCGCGGCGATGCCATCGATGTAATAGAGCTGTCCGGCCATGCGGCCTTCATCTCCGACGGATCCGACTGTATTTCCACCCTTACGATCGACGATCCACACCTTATTGTTGGCCATGTCCGCAATAAACACGTACTTCTGCTCCGGCGCGGGCGAGAAGGCCAGATTCAGGACGGTTCCGCAGGTGGCGAATTTTGGACTGCCAACTCCGCATTCCGTGCCGCGGGCCGGCGTCGAAGGGTGCACGTAGAACTCCTGCACGAACTTGCCCTGCTTCGTAAAAACCTCCACGCGGTCGCTGCCGCGTTCGCAAACGTAAATCAATCCGTCCGCCGAGACGTGGATGCAGTGGAGGGTCGCAAGGTCCTTGACCGCTGGAGAAGCTCCCGATTTCCAGTCATAGGGCGGTAAAGGATCGTTCGAGATTTCGCTCAGGGGCATTCCGTGGCCTCCCCAGCCGCGCTTGAATGCGCCGGTATCCATGTCATAGACGAGCACGCGCTTGTTGATCACCTCGCCCTCGGCAATATAGATCTCATGGGCAGCCTCGTCTAAATCAAAGCCCGCCATTCCGCTGTAAAGGGTATCGGTCTCCTGGTTGTTATCCTTCAACGCCGGTCCCCTTTGTCCCGGCTCGGCCGCGGGTCCGCGATGGCCAAACTCCCAGAGCAGCTTCCCATCGTTCGAGAATTTCGTGAGACTATCCCCTCGTCCCATTCCCGATAGCCAGACGTTCCCCTCTTTGTCCACGATGATAGTTTGTCCCGGCAAAGTCTCTGGGCCTCCGAAGCCCGGGCCTCCCCAACCCTTGAGAACGTTGCCCTCCATGTCGAATTCGAGCACCCCGGGCCCGGTAATGCAGCAATCGGCGCGCGGAGGCGTGGTCGATGCCGCAATCTCATCCGGCCGGATCGCCCGCGAACGATTCAGCACCCAAATATGATCGTGACTGTCTACTGTCAGCGTGGGAACCTGTTGCATGATCCACTTGTTCGGCAAAGGTTTGGGCCAATAAGGGTCCACCTTGTACATGGGTTTCTCTTGGGCCTGCGCGCCCGCGCCAGGAGCCGAAGCCCACACAAAACACAAACCGATCGTCGCAACAGCCACCCTGCAGCATCTCGAAATATGCACGCAATGCCTCCCCATCTTCTACCGAGTCCGAACCCAGCGGTGATGCACGCCGCAGTCTAATCTTCGTTACCTGGGATATCAACGCCGATTTGCGTAATGCTGCATACCCGGCTTCAATGGACCTGGCGCTTCATAATATGACTTCGGGAGGAAGCGATGTTCTTTGACACAACCGTCTTCATCGGTGTGCTGGTAATCATCGTCACCGGGGTTTTGTTTTTCGCCCTGCGGCACCCTCGCGTAAATACGGTCTTTGTTCGCAGCATCCCGGACCGCCCCCAGCGCCGCCTTTTCCTCGCCAGCATCGCGTTTTTCCTGACGTTTGCGGGCGTGCGGCTGGTTACCTATTCCAACCATCATCACCTTGGTCCCTTTCACGACATCTATTTTCACGGGCGGCACATTCATCACCTGGTCTGGGGAATTCTCATCCTGCTGCTGGTTGGCTACGGGTGGCTCGTTGAGGCGGGTTCTGGAGATAAGCAAACTTCCGTTTTTGCCGGGCGCCTGCTTTCCTTGCTTTACGGTGCGGGAGCTGCGCTTACGCTGGACGAGTTCGCGCTGTGGCTTAATCTCGAGGACGTCTATTGGGCGCGGGAAGGCCGCGCCAGTATTGATGCCGTGATTCTGTTTGGCGCCTTGCTTTTGATTGGCGTCTGGGGCGGAAGATTTCTCCGAGCCCTGCTGCGAGAATTCTCACGCTAAGAGTGAGTCCCGGGCCGAAGTCCACCTGACCAGCGACGCGCGCCAGGCGCGCAGCGTTGGCCTTCTTCAGCGCCGGAGCGTATCGCAGGGGCTCTCTGCACGAGCTGCCCCATACGCCTAAGGCCTCTTTTATGAACCCTAAAGTTAACGCGAGGTAGTCTTCTTCATCCGCAAGATGAGGACGGCGAATACACCCGCAGCCAAAACTCCCGATACGATTCGGATCAGCGTCACGTTGTCCATACAGGCTCCTTATTGAGTGTTGTCGTTCGAGCGGAATCTTCGATACTGAGTCGACGAATAAAATCCATCGCTGGAATAGGCATCAGAGCACCGTCCCGAAGCTCTTCATCAGCGTGAGCACCGCGGGGGCGATCGTCACCACAAAAATGCTCGGCATGATGAAGAACACCAACGGCACGACCAGTTTGATCGTGGTCTTGGCAGCGCTCTCCTCAGCCTGCTGCCGCCTCTGTGAACGCAGCGAGTCGGAGAACATGGCCAGCGACTTGGAAATGGGCGTCCCGAAGCGCTCTGTCTGCACCAGCATGTTCACAAACGAGCGCACGCTCTCGACGCCTACGCGGTCCGCCATTTTTCGCCACGCGGCCACGCGCGGATTGCCGGCGCGTTGCTCCAGCGTAATCTGCAGCAGTTCCTCACTCAGTTCCGGATGGCTGATCTTCAGCTCCGAACCAACTTTCACGATGGCCTGGTCCAAGCCCAGGCCCGCCTCTAAACAGATCGTCAGAAGGTCCAGCGCGTCCGGCAGAGAAAGCCGGATCTCCTCGCAGCGCCTTCGGATGGCCCGGGCAAGCCAGAACTCGGGAGCGAAAAATCCCACCGCCAGCGCGACCATGAAAAAGAAAACCACGCCCTGATTGACGAACGCGGCCACCGCCAATCCGGCAATCGCCGGCAAGATCAGCTTCGCTCCAATCAGGATGTCCGCATGGTACGCCCGTCGGTAGCCCGCGCGAGCCAGGCGCCGCGCGACCTGAGGATCCACCTCTCGGCCCAGCAAACCGCGGAGATACCCCAGAGGCTTTGCCAGAACCTCCAGCGTGATCCAACCCTCGCGTGACGGAACGATGCTGGGTTGCAATACCGACTGCGCCACTTCGGCAAGCAGGACGCTTTCCTTCGAAGGGCGGCTGAGCACAAAGATCAGCGCGAAAAAAGAGACCAGGAGCGCCAACCCGAAAACGATTAGGAATGGCAGGTTCATCGCTATACCTTGATGCTTATGATCTTGCGGATCGTATAGACTCCCAGAAACATCAGCGCCAATGCCCCGTAAATCAGCCGCACGCCGATCGGGCTCGTCCACAGCAGCCGCTCGTAGTCGGGGTTCACCACGCTGATCAAACCGAATACGAAGAACGGGAGACAGCAAAGAAACCACCCCGTCATTCTTCCTTGCGCCGTATAAACTCTGAGCTGGCCCTTCAGCCGTATTCGCTCCCGCATGACCGAAGCGGCCTTGTCCATGATCTCCGCGAGATTGCCGCCCGTCTCCTTCTGCAGAAGAATCGCCGTCGCCAGGAAACGAACACCGTCCGTGGGCACGCGGCTCACCAGATTGAGTAGCGCTTCGCGGATCGCCAACCCCAGATTCTGCTCATCGAAAACTGTGCGGAATTCCGCCGCCAGCGGCTGCGAAGTCTCCTCGGAAACAATCTCCACGGCGGAAATGATGGCGTGGCCTGCCCGCAATGCCCGCGCCATCAGGTCGATAGCCTCGGGAAGTTGGGCATCGAATTTCTTGAAGCGTCCCTGGCGTTTCCAATAGAGATAGAGATAAGGGGTGCCGCCTGCCGCCAGCCCAATACCCACGGCCAGCCACGCAGTTGGCGCGGCCAGGGACGCGCCCCACCCCGCAAAACACGCCAGAACCAGCGAGCCTATGATCAACGTCCCCACGCTCCAGCGGCTGCCCGCCTGGACGATAAAAAGCTGCAGCCCCATGGCCCCCGGGAACTTCACCAGAATGCGATTCACCCAGGGAATGGCGCTCAGCGATTGCTGCTTCAGAATGTTGGTCCCGCCGGCGTCCACCGTATAAAGATTTCCAATATCCCTCAGCTGCCTCTGGATCTCCGTCTCTCGCTTGCTCGGCGCGAGCATCCACAGCAGCACCCCAAAGCTGACTACCAGCAGCACGATGAAGAGCAGGACTGGCGACACGCGTTCCCTCGCTACACTTGCAGCACGTGCTCGAAAAGCGCGGCAGGCAAGGCGATCCCGGACATTTTTAGTTTCTCCGCCAGCCGCGGACGTATTCCCGTCGCCGAAAACGAGCCAATCACGTGGCCCGTCTCGGTGACTCCTTGCTTCTCGAAAACAAAAATGTCTTGCATGCTCACCACGTCCTCATCCATGCCGGTGATCTCGCTCAGATGCGTCACTCGGCGCGTGCCGTCGCTCAGGCGGGCGATCTGCACCACGATGGAGATGGCCGAAGCGATCTGCTGGCGGATAGCCTTCTCCGGAACGTTCAGGTTGGCCATCAGCGCCATGGTCTCCAGCCGGGAAATCGCATCCCGTGGGCTGTTGGCGTGAACGGTCGTCAGCGATCCGTCGTGGCCGGTGTTCATGGCTTGAAGCATGTCCAGCGCCTCCTCGCCGCGCACCTCGCCCACGATGATTCTGTCCGGACGCATGCGTAAGCTGTTGGTCACCAACTGGCGCGCCTTCACCGCGCCGCTGCCCTCCACGTTAGGCGGGCGGCACTCCAGACGCACCACGTGGCGTTGCTGCAGTTGCAGTTCCGCGGAGTCTTCGATGGTGATGATCCTTTCCCGCTCCGAAATGTAACCCGAGAGCACATTCAGAAACGTGGTTTTCCCCGTGCCCGTCCCCCCGGAAATCAGGATGCTCAACCGCGCTTTCACCGCGCCTTTCAGCAGGTCCAGCATGGGCTTGGTCATGGTCTGATTCGCCAGCAGGTCTTCCGCGGTCATGGGAATGTGCGCGAACCGCCGGATGGAAAGAATCGGGCCGTCGATCGCCAGCGGAGGAATAATCACGTTCACGCGCGAGCCGTCCGTCAGGCGCGCGTCCACCATGGGTGAGGATTCGTCCACCCGCCGCCCCACGGCGCCCACGATTTTTTCAATGATGTGCATCAGGTGAGCGTTGTCCTTGAAGCTCACGTCGGTCTCCTCGAGAATCCCCCCGCGCTCCACGTAGACCCGCCTGTACGTGTTCACCAGAATGTCGTTCACCGTCGGGTCTTGCAGCAGCGTTTCCAGCGGGCCGAGCCCGAATACCTCGTCCAGCACCTCTCGGGCCAGGCCGTCGCGCTCTCCCGCCGTCATCGGAACGCTCAGATTGGCGACGATGTCCTGCACGATGCCCAGCACCTGGCTGCGCATGCTCCCGTCGCGAACCCCGGCCAGCTTTCCCAGATCCACGCGGCTGAGCAGGTTCTGATGGACCGACGACTTCAGCTCCTGGTACTCCCTCAGACTCAGCCCGGCCTTCGCGTTTTGCTCCGCCATCACAAACCTTTCTTCCGGGGCGATCTTCCTTTATCACCGGGCGTTATCACCGGTCGTTATCAGCGGTCCAGCAGCGCCAGCAGCCCTTTGGCCGATTTCGCCGCGTTCGCCGCCGTTCCGTTCTTCTTCGCGATCTGAACCGCGATTTGGTCCAGTCGCCGCGCCAGCTCCGAACTGGAAGATCGTCCGGACGGATCGCCGTCCGTAATGGCGTGAAGAACTTCGTAATACTGGTTGGGCAGCTTCCATGAAATCTGCGCGTGAATGGCCTCTTCGATCTGTTCATCCGTGATCGTGTTTCTCTTCGACCAGCGATTGATCACCACCTCGATTTTTCCCTCTGGCTGGCCGCTTCGCGTGAAGTACTCGAGAAGCCGGGCCAGGTTCCGCACCGCCGCGATCTCCGGCACTCCGAGCAAGTAGATCTGGTCCGCGCGGTAAATCGCCTGCCGGGTATCCTCGCTTACGCCCGGAGGGCAGTCGATCAGCACCACCTCGTAGCAACGCCTCAGAAAATCGATGCTCGCGCCGATGTTCTCCGGGGTCGCCAGCGACGACGACCGCGGTCCCCCGGGCGCCGCCAGCAAGTCCAGGCCGCTGCGGTGATGTACGACGAAGCTCTGCAAAAGATCCGTATCCAGACGATCCGCGTTCGCGGCCAAATCGCGAAAGGAGTACTGATATTTCAGGACGCCCAGGTAGAGCTCGGCGTCCCCAAACGCGGGATGCAGGTCCACCAGGAGTGTGCGCCGCGAATGGGACCTCGCCAGTATCGCCCCCAGGTGCGTGGCCATCATGGTCACGCCCATGCCTCCTTTGGCTCCTACCAATGCCACCATCCGCCCGCCGCCATGGCCCTCTTTTCTCCGTCCCGCAATCCGCGCGATGGACTGAAGCAATTGCTCGCGCGCAATCGGCTTCAGCAGATATTCGCTGCATCCGCTGCGCATCGCTTGGATGATCAGCTCCGGTTGCGAATCGCTGGAGACCGCGAAAATCGCCACCTCCGGAAAGCTGGCGTGGATTTTCTCGGCCGTCACTCTGGCGCGGATTCGATTGCGGTCAAAATCGATCAGGCAGATGTCGCAGGGAGCGCTTCGCGTCCACTTCACCGGCAACTCCCGGTCTTCCATGAAATAGTCGCCCAGCTCCTCTTGTAGCCGAACGAGCGGCGTGGAGACGGTAAAGTCGGTCAGCTGCTGCGCCGACTGTGTATCCAGACAGATCGTGGCCAACCGCAAAGCTCCGCCCATCTGAAAATGGCCTTGCGGGAGCGGCTTGTCTGGTTTTTGGTCATCCATCTCGGCGTTCATGTCTTTTCGCGATCAGAACTTTTCCACCGTGCGTGTATTGCCGCGTATGATTTCCAGCCCATCGGGCTCGGTCGCCGCGGAGATGGGCGCGGGAATGGGCGCGGGAGTATTCGCATTTTCGGGCTCTGGCGGCGGGGGAGTCTCTTTCGCCTGCGGCACCAGTTGATGGAGCGAAGTGGGTCCAACGGATGCCTTTGCTTGATCGACGCCGTTCCGCAATACAAACTGAATCGCACCCTGGGTGCTGGCCAGCAGAAGCTTTTGAGAGTCCTCCGGCGCCAGCAGCAGCGTCACCACGTTTACGGTTTCCGCCTTACCCTGTGGGTCGGGCTCAATCTTCTCTCCAGCCGCTAAAACCTCCACGTCCTGCAAAATCGTTTGCGTGATCGAGTCGGTATTCCCCGGAAGTGTGAACGTTGCCAGCACGTCCACCCGCGATCCCGGATACAAAAAGCCGGCCACGCCTACCACCTCATTGGAACGCACCGAGGTGGCCCGCATTCCCGGCGGTATCTTCACGGACAGGCCCAAGCCCGAGCCTTGCATGGCCAGGTTTCGGTCCAGAATCGGTTCCTTCGCTCCCACCGGATAGATCAGCAGGCGATTCAGAACGTCTCCCACTTTTGAGAAATAGCCGGGGAGCGCCGCATCCACCGGCCATGCGGTCAATTTCAAATCGTCGCTCGTCAGCACCACTCCCGCGGGAAGGTCCCGGCTCGCCAGTACAATTTCCGTGAGCTCCGGATGCCCGCCTGCGCTTCTTCGCAACGTTCGGTACAAGCCGATGGTCACAGCAACCGCCAAGGCGGTCGCTAGACCCAAAGCCACCAGAACTCTTCTCAGATCCGTAAGTCACCCCAAACCGAGTCGCTGTGGACCACGCAGCATTCCGCTCGTGATAGCGAAGTGTTACGGAACCGGTATCGGTCCCGGAGCGCCCGGAAGATCGGGAGCGAGATCGAAACAAACTGCACGTCGCCCGTCGATAGGAGCCGGCTCGTTTGAGCCTTTCTCCTCACTCCAAATGGCGCGCTAGGAGATGTACTTGCCCAAGTACGTGCCGACCTTGGCGAAGGCGCTGTTGATCGAACTGGCGAGATTGCTCATGCCCGACACTGCCGCGAATGCAACCAGAGCCAGTATCAAGACGTATTCAACGAGGCCCTGGCCGGACTCTTCATTCCAGAGCCGGATCAAGCAAACCGGAAAAGTCATACGCGTCATCATCTGCTCCATTTAACCGTTCCATTTAACGGAATTTGAGATTCGCCTCTTGGCTGTACCCGCACGGCAAATTGCACTTGGAGGTCCATTCGTCAGCCGGAAATGAAACATTTGAAACTGCTGGAATTAACCTTCCTGATTTCCGTCTTACGCCGAAGTGCATGGAGAGGAACGTTCGCTTCGGACCAGTTCTGAACTGGGCAATGTCCGATATGGGAATGCAGCGCGCGGGCCCCAGTTCGGCCGATTCGCAACCGCCAACGCTCCAATCGTTTCAGGTGGACTCGGAGTTGGCATGACGATTGCCTGATTCATGGTGTTCCGTCAGAGGCTTATGGATCTCCTCGAAACACAGGCGCGTCTTCGTGGGACCTCGAGAATGCGCGTCGCCGAACTCTCCCGTTCGATCGCCCGGCGCTGCCTGTCTCTGTTTCGCGACTCGGACCGCTCCTCATCGGGCCAGAGTCTGGTCGAAACCGCCCTTCTGATGCCTATGTTGCTTATGCTGCTGTTCAACGCGGTGAACTTTGGATATTTTTTTCTGGTCGCGCTCAATATGGCCGCGGCTCCCCGCAGCGGAGTGGCCTACTCCATTCAGGGATACTCCTCGCCGTCGTCGGGCTCGCTGCCTGGCGCTGGCCCATCCACCACCACGGCCGCGGTCTCTTACCTCACCTATCAGGATATGACCGGTGCGATCTCCTCCCCGTCCGCTACTCCCGTACAAGTGTGTTCGCAGGCTATTGGATTGAGTAACACCGGAGCCGCCACCCAGGTGGCGAAATGCTCCGCCTTCGGAGGCACTTACACCTTTCCCGCACCCACCTCCGATCCCGAATCGCCCTCCTTTGTGCTGAACCAGGTGGATGTCGCCTATACGTTCTCGCCGCTGATCAACGGCACCATCTTCAACATCTTCGTCCTCGCTGCGCCGGTCTGCTCCTCGACGAGCGGCTCTGTGAGCTGCACGTTCCATCGCCAGGTGTTGATGCGAGCGATGAACTGAAGCCATGAGGACCGCGCACCATCTGCCCGCCGAAGCCGGCCAGGTTTTCGTTTTCGTCCTGCTGGCCCTGGGCCTCTTTCTACTCGGCGCCATGGCCCTCGCGGTGGACTTCGGAAATCTGTGGTTTCATCGCCAGGCCGCTCAGAACGCCGCCGACGCGGGCTGCACCTCCGGCGCCATGGACATTCTCGTCGCTTCGCAAAGCGCCGCGACAGGCAAGCAAGGATTCACCATGGGCACGGCTTTCGATTGCGCCACAACCACTGCCGCGACCCCCTGCAAGTATGCCGCCTCGAATGGCTACGCCGGCGCGAACACCACCCCTGGCAATCAGGTGCAGGTCAGCTTTCCATCCTCCGATCCCAACGTCACCAGCACCACGCCGCCCCTGCCGCCGGCGTCCATGGCCGCCTATCCATTCATCCGCGTCGATGTCATCGACCATGTACAAACTTTCTTCTGGGGCTTGCTCAGCGGAGGGACCACTCAGAACGTCCGCGCCTTCGCCGTTTGCGGCGCGCTGCTGCTCAAATCCGCTACGCCGATTCTAGTCCTCGACCCCCAAAATAACGGCAGCACGGCGGCGCTTACTGTCTCGGGAAATCCCCAAATCACGATTTATGGAGGGCCCAGCAAAAGCATTCAGATCAATTCCAGCAACACCGCCGCGTTAAGTATTGGTGGCAGTGCCAAGATAATTCTCAGTCAGAGTGGACCCAATCTAACCGGCAGCGACATCGGCGTCGCTGGCGGGCCTGTCGCAGCGCCGTCTGGCGTCACTTTCGGGACGACGGGTTCCTGGACCTATCCCTCCGCCGCGATGTCCGATCCTTTTGCCACATTGTGCGCGCCCGGCCAAAGCGGTTGTCCCCAAGTGAACGGCGTCTCGGCGCCGTCTGTTCCCGGCGTTGCGACGGTGCCGGCGGACGAAGCGGCGAAAGGATGCAAGACGATTCCGTGCACCATCGCCTATCACGATGCCGGGCACGGATGCCCCGCTTCGGGTGGATGCGTGCTTTACACAGCCGGGTACTACGCAAGCGGCATCACTGTGGCGAGTAACAAGATCGCCGTCTTCGATCCGGGGCTTTACTATATGGTGAATAACCTCACTCTGAACTCTAACTCGACGGTGCGGCCCAGCACGGGAACCGGAGACGGAAGCGGCGGAACGATCTTTTATTTCTCCGGCGCGCACACGATCTCGGTGAATGCCAGCGCCGGAAAATCGACCACGGATACATTCACCGCCAGCTCCTTGAAGTGCACCAGCACGTCTACCCTGCCGGGCAACCTGCCCGCCACAACGGCAATTCAGGGCAACGTCTTGGTGGCGCCATGCACCGGGTATTACGGAGATCCGCTTGGTTCGAGCGACCCGCAAGGTATTCAGCGAGGCATGCTTTTTTTTCAGGATCGCTCCGCAAGCGCCATCAGTGCGACTTGGGGAGGCGTCGGCCAATTCGCGGTCGCCGGCACGATGTACTTCCATCACTGTAATGCCTCCGGCACAGGCGTAGGCTGCGGAGCTCCCACGACCTACTATGACGCTAAATTTTCGCTCAGCGGCAATGTGTGCACGGGCACCTACGTCCTGGGGAGCATCGTCGTTGACAATCTCACGTTGGGCGGCTCGTCCTGCCTCACCTTGGATCTGAACGCCAACGCCGCCTACTTGATTATGAAAGCGAGTTTGATTCGTTAGTTTTCGGCCAAACGCCTCGCTCGCCAAGCGAGCGATTTCTAAGGCGCAAAATGGCATACGCACAAGACATGGCCTTCCTCCACCGCACGCCTCCACGTCGTGCTTTGGCGGCCGCGAAACGCGCCACGGAACGGGAACGAACCATCGCCGCGCGCCGTTTTTGGAGGAGCGATATTCTCCTGCGTGCCTATCCAGGCTGCCACCGCGGCATGTTCTATTCGCTTCTGATTCATTTCGCGCTTCTGTCCCTGCTCATCGCTTCGCCCCCTCCGATCCCAGAGAGCGTCGCCGCGGCGGAGTCGTACCTTATGCCCTTAGACTCGCCCTCCGACTCACGGGCACCGGTCTCAGCTCCAGTCGCCAGGGACACGGGCATCTCCCGCCATGTTGGCGCCCCGCACCAAGCGGAAACTCCTCCGATCTGCTGCGCGCCACAAACAATTCTTTCCAATCCGCCCAAGCCCACAAACCATATCCAAACGATCCTTCAGCCGGATCTCCCCAATCCTCCTTTGCTCGAGAATTTCGTTCCCCTGCCAAACATGGCCACATTCAAACGTGTTTCTCGGTCTTTGAGCGCGGCCTTCGGCACAAATATTGCCGTCGAACCCCCTCCAATGCCTGCGCCCGCCGCGTCCGGCACCGATGGAGAACGAGACGCGGAACGAGCCGCTCAAGACGGCCGCAATAGTGCCCATGACGCGGATGGCACGCGCAACACTCTCGTCCTCAGCGTGTTCCCCGCTCCGCCCAACGAAGCGGTCTCCGCACCCCGTGCCGAATCCCGCGGCCGCTTCGCCGAGAACGCCCTTACCAGCGTACCAGCCGATCCCCCCGCAAGCGAACCCGCATCCTCCACGAGCGCCGTGAACCCCGCGGAAATGCTTTTCCCCGGCATCACCATACAAGGCGGAGAATGGAAGTCGGATTCGCATCCGGCTGAGCCCACAGTCGGCGCGCCGCCCCGCGAAGAATCACATCGCTCTTCTTACGCGCTCACCATCGCCTCCTCCGGAAATAGTGGCGGCGGCCTCAGGGATTTTGGACTCTTCGGGAGCGAGAGCGTTTTCACCGATTATTTCGACGTAAGCGCGCCGGGCGCCCCGCCCGCGCCGCCTTGGGTCTTGCAGTACGCGTTGGCAACGCCTTGCTGCGGTCCGCAAGACTCGATCGTTCCCCCACTCCCGCTGAACGAGGTCCTGCCCTCCTGGCCTCAGGATCTGGTTGCCAGCCACAGCGGAGAAACCATCGTCGTCTACGCGGTGATCGATGCCGACGGCAAACTCCGCGACACGCGCCTGATCGAGAGCCCTTCTTCCGATCTCAATAACGGGCTCCTCGCGGCGCTGGCCGCATGGACCTTTCAGCCCGCTGAAAAAAATGGAAAGCCCTGGGTGGTCCAAGCACTCTTGGGCATTCCCGTGGCGGCCTATCGTTGAAGTTGATGTCGATTCTTCAAGCAAAGGAGAAAAGCAGAATGACGACCGAATCAGCTATCCGCGCCAGCAGTCGCATTTACGTCCGCGTGCCGGTCGAAATCGTGGTCGATTCCCGTGGAACCGCCACGTCTTACGCCGCCTCCACCGTGGACTTTTCTAATTTCGGCGCGCGCGTCGAAACCGAATCGCCTCTTGTTCCGGGCGCGCGCGTAGATGTCATTTGGACGGGCCCCGCGCCGCGATCGGTTCCGAGCCAGGTGGTCTGGTCGGCTCCGGCCCAACTGGATCGAGGGCACCAGGCAGGCTTGCGGTTCCTCGAACCGCTTCCCGCGCGCTCCTGAAAACTCCCGCCGCGGCGTGGCCGTCTTGTTGCGTGCTTCCAGAGCCGGCTGCTCTCTGAACCAGCAGCCGGCAATCCTTGCCGCCCACGCGTATGCTCGAGATCCACGAGTCCGTTCGCACGATCTCTCCCTCTTTGGTTCTCAGCGAAAGCTCCCCCGACCAGATTTCATGGCCGAACATCTGCTCCAGGATTTCCGCAACGCGCGAATCGCTTCCTCCCTCGCTCGATTCCTGCAACGCTTCCACATTGCGGGCCACCAACTCGCCGGGCTTGTAGCCGAAGGTGCTCTCCGCGGCGGGATTCGCGTACAGGATCACCCCCGATTCGCTGGCCAGGCACACGCCCAGCGGCAACGATTCCAAAATATCCGAGTGCAGCCGTTGTTCGATTCGCCCGCGAAAGCTCGCCCTGTCGTCGTGAAACAGCAGCAGCGCGGCCACCCCGATCATCCAGATCGTCAGCACCCCCACGTACTTCACCAGCGTATTGGCGCTCGCCGCGCTGCGCGCGGCGTTGGCCTGCTCTTGCTCCGCTCTGCTCCGCTCGTCTCCTCGCAACTCGGCGACGAGCTTCCCTATGGCGGCTTCGGCGCCCGATTCCCGGATCTCCTCGCCGGCGTTAGCACGCGCCTTCGGACGCGCGCTTCTCGCACTCATGGCGCGCTCGAGCGCACCCAGCCGTTCCGCGGTCGCTCCTCGCAGTTGCCGCAGGCTCGCCTGCGCGTTGGGAGATTGAACCTGGGGATCGTCTTTAGTCTGTTCCTGCAGACGGTCGAGCGCGCCGTTTACCCGGCCGGCCGCATTGCCAAACGCCAGACGGTAATCTTCGCTTCCGCTGGCAACGTATCCCTGCGCGGCCTTTTCCACGTCTCCCAGCCCTGCTAGAACATCGTCGAACCCATTCGAGGCAGACATGGCTTTTACCACGTCGCCTTCCGCCGCGTGCAGCTTATAAAGCGTCCCCAATTCCACAAACAGTGCCACCAGAAAAATCGGGATGGCTAACGCATAGGCAACCGCGATGTTCCTTCTGTGAATCATCAAGAACTCCTTCGTTCCGGCGCCGAAAGAATCCGTGCTCTGAGCGGATTCCTTCCCGGAACGGGAAAAATCGTGTCAATTCGAAATCGACCCTTGGCTCTCGCCCCTAGCTCTCGTCAATCGAAGCGCGGCAGCGCCTAAATGTGTCGCCAGCCGCCGCCCTCCTGCCTTTGCTTACGCTAAGCACCCAAGCAAGCGGCCTTCCAAGTGAAAGCCTCGGCGTTCAGGGGCGATAGATTCTGTCGGCTTAACGTCGCCCTATTCTCGCCCTTGAATTCGGCGCTATCCTTTTGGCGTCCTGAGGACCGATCTCAACAGGCGAGAAGCGAGGTCAAATGAGCGGGGGAAGAGCTAAGAAGACGACCAAGGGAAAGACCGAGGGAAAGACCGAGGGAAAGACCGGCGGAAAAGCAAAGCCGCGCAAACAGCCCCACAAACAGCTAGAAGACGAACCATCCGCCGAGCGAGAAGCGATTCTGGACGAGCGCGAAAGTCTAAAGCGGCTTTTCCCCGCAGCCTACTCGCCCGATATCGGCGTCTTCAACGAAAACTCAGTGGAGGTTATGTTCAAGCTCACCCGTTCGCAGGCGGAGAACCTGGCCCGCTTATTGAAAGAGCAGAAGCTCTGATATCGCCTCGGCGTCCACAAGGATGCCGCCAAAAAAGACGGCTCCGCACCCAGCCTGTCGCCCGCGCCGTTCCGCCCATACAGAATCGATGGCTCGACGCCGATGTACAGATTCGCCGGCTCAATTCCCATTTGCAGACCGGATGGCTCCGTACCCATGGAGAGCGTCGATGGCTCGATACCGATGTAGAGATTCGCGGGTTCAATCCCCACATAAAGGCTCGACGGCTCAATCCCCGCGTGCAGAGTCGATGGCTCAATACCGATATGCAAGGTCGCCGCACTTTGCGCAAAACACGGAACCGCCGCCAACATCAACAAAGAAACAAACGGGACAAAAGCGAATCTTTTCATCGTCGCCCGCCTTTCCGTTGACCCCCAGTTTGGTCCCAGCCAGTCGAACGCCAGTATGCACCTAGCTCCGCGGGCGTACAACCAGGCGAGCTTCCGTCGTGAGGCCCAATCGGGATGCAATCGTCATAAATCGGGAACACTCGGGCCCGGCCTCACTGCAACGCGTAGCGCCGCCTTTCATTTTCCACGCCGCCCTCTTATAATTCCCCCAGTCTCCGTGCGGCTGTGGCGGAACTGGCAGACGCACCAGCTTGAGGGGCTGGCGCTAGCAATAGCGTGGTGGTTCGAATCCACTCAGCCGCACCAATCCTTGTTTTCTGCCCGCGTAAAGATCGAATCGTACGGCTCTGTATGTCGGATGGATACGTACAGCGTCTATCGGAGGATTGCTTGACCGGGGGCTGACGGTGTCACCTAATTGGCAGGGACAATCGCGTGAGACCGATCATCCACACCATTGCCAGGGCTTTGTTTCATGCTGGCGGATTGGGATTACTGACGCTGGGCGCGTTTGATTCTTCGCCTCTTGTGGTGCCCATGGGCAACGACTTGCTTGTTCTGGCGCTGAGCGCTCGCTATCACGAGCGCATGCTTTACTACGCGGTCATGGCTACGGCGGGATCGCAGATCGGGTGCTTTGCGACAGACTGGATCAGCCGAAAAAGCGAGAGCGGACAGAAGAAGTTCCTGTCGGGCAAGAATCTCGTCTACATTCGGAAGCAGGTGGAAAAGCGGGCAGGGTGGACACTCGCGGTGGTGTCGCTCATGCCGCCGCCGTTCCCATTTACGGCGTTTGTGGCGGCCGCGGCGGCGTTCCGGTATCCGCGAAACAAACTCTTGAGTTTTGTTGGCGTGGGAAGATTTGTGCGCTTTGCGATCGAGGGCGCGCTTGCGATTCACTATGGGCGGTGGATCATCAAGCAGGCTGAATCCCCGTTGCTCGACCACGTGATGATCGCGCTCATCGTGATTTCGATCGCTGGGAGCGTGTTTTCCGTTTACCAGTGGGTTGGGCGAACAAACGGCCTGCGCCGGACCACGCGAATCACCGCAGCATAAGGCTCGGCGACACTAAGCTTCGATTACGGTCCCGTCCTGCAATGTTGGAGAGGCGAATCCGGCTTTAAGAATCAACCACTCACGCTTCAGATCGGTCCGTCAGCCGATCGTCGCAGACGACCATAACGATCAGACGCCTGTCCGGTTTTATACACTGCAGTCCCGGACAGGGCGCTCTGGCTGGTGACGCACGTCACTGCGGACGGTAGGACAAAGAAATAAAGTTCAGGCGGCACAGGGGAGCCGATCAAATGTTCAAGCCAATCGACGCCTAGCCGGCGCGTTGCGTTGGGATCGGTCTGAAGTCGAGGGAAATCTGCTTGCAAATGCACCGACGCTTAAAAACACTTTTGGTGGGGAACTCGCAAAACCATCGACTCAAAGGAGAAAGTCCATGAAGCAAAGCACTAAAGACAGAGCAAGAGGAAAGTTTCACGAGGTGAAAGGCAAAGTCAAAGAGAAGGTTGGACGGGCTACGAACGATCCCGACTTGGAAGCCGAAGGCCAGGTCGAAAACATAGGTGGGAAGGTCCAAAAGAAAATCGGCCAAGTGGAGAGACTCCTCGGGAAATAGAGGATACGTTTCCGCTTGGCGCGCGTGGGGTGCCGGCTTATGTCCCTCTTAAAGCTCGAGCATAACGTCTTTTACCGCTGGACCAAGATTGCTGGGGCGTCGGTTCTTGTTGTCATCGGCAGTCTCATTGTGTTGCTGGCGAGCCGCTGGCCATTCACGCAGCGCGCCGTCATCGCCGCACTGCAGGAAAGGTTCTCCAGTACGGTTGATTTCAAGACGTTTCGCGGCACGTATCTCACCCCGGGTTGTGTCGCCGAAGGAGTCACGTTCCACCTCAACGATGATCGAAGCGCCCCGCCGCTGGCCACCGTGGAGAAGCTCACAATCCAGGGCGGATACATCGGTCTTTTCACCAGTCCCAAACGTATCGGACGGGTCAAAGTGGAGGGTTTGCGCGTACTCGTACCGTCGCCCAGCGAGCGCAAGACGGTCGGCGACGATGAGGTGCAACGGACTGGCCATACCACACCGTCGACATTGATCGTTGGCGAAATCATTGCCGATGGGGCGGTGCTGCAGGTTGCCTCCGACACAAACCCGAGCGAACCCCTCGAATTCGATATTCGCCAATTGAGGTTGGACGCCGTGGCCGATGACCGGCCGATGTCATTCCATGCGGACCTGTTGAATCCCGAACCCACGGGAGAAGTACGTGCCGACGGCCAGTTTGGTCCCTTGAAGCCGGGCGATTTCAACCACACCGCTCTGTCCGGTTCGTACGCGTTTCGCCGCGCGAATCTGGGCACATTTGCCGGCATCGTGGGAACGCTGTCTTCCGATGGCACATTTCACGGGGTGCTGGAGCACATCGACGTCGAAGGAGCAACCGACGTACCGGATTTCCAAGTGAAGACAAGCGGCCATCCAGTTCACCTGAAGGCGCAATTCCATGCTGTTGTGAACGGCACTGATGGCAATGTTGCTCTACGGCCGGTGGACGCCCAATTCGCGGAAACGTCAGTGGCGTCGCAAGGCGAAGTAGCCAGGAAGCCAAGCGGGATAGGCAAGACTGTATCGATTGATATAACGGAAACAAAAGGCCGAATCGAGGATTGGTTGCGCCTCTTGGCCGAGTCCAATCGTCCGGCTCTCACCGGGTCGATGAACTTCAGGGCAAGAGTCGGGTTTCCGCTCGAACAGCGGCGATTCCTGGACCAGATCACTTTGCAGGGCGACTTCGGAATCGACACGATGCGCTTCACCCGCGCCGAGACCCAGGAGAACGTCAACTCTCTGAGCGACCGAGCCCAGGGCAAAAAGGAGGACGAGCCTGAGAGTGTCATTTCCAATCTGAAAGGACACGTCGAGCTCAAAAACGGGATAGCGACGTTCTCAACTCTATCCTTCAGCGTTCCGGGCGCGCTGGCGCGGCTGCATGGCACGTATGGCCTGGTGAACGAGCAGATCGATCTCCACGGAACCCTGCAGCTTGATACCAAGCTTTCCAAGGAATCAAAGGGAATCAAGTTAGCGCTGCTTAAGGTTGCGGAGCCGTTCTTGAAAAAGAAAGGTGCCGGTGAGGTAGTACCCATCAAGCTTACCGGCTCCTACACGCACCCGTCCTACGGAGTTGACTATGTGCAAGTGCACTGACGATGGCCAAACTGGCCCAAAGAATCGAGCGGGGGAATCCAATCCAGCGGCCTATGGCTGGCCTCTGAGATCAAGGTCCATTCGGGAACTGCGGCTTCTCAGCTAAGATCGGAGCGAGGTGCGATGGGCAGGATGCGACGTGGCGGAGGCGGGGCGTGGTTTACAAGAATGTCTGCCCTTGCGCTCGCATTTTTCTTGTTTTTCGGCTGGCCAGCCCAGAGCGCGGCCTACGCCGTCCTTGCGCATGAAGCCATCATCGACAGCGTATGGGACACCAACATACGCCCGTTACTTTTGAAGCGTTTTCCCGCCGCCACCCCGGAAGAAATCAAAGAAGCGCATGGCTATGCATATGGCGGTGCCATTATCCAGGACATGGGTTATTACCCGCACGGAAGTCGTCTCTTCAGCGACCTGACCCACTATGTGCGGAGCGGCGACTTTGTCTTGGCTCTGCTGCGCGATGCCCAGGACCTTGACGGCTACGCTTTTGCCCTCGGTGCACTCTCTCATTACGCCGCGGACAACGACGGCCACCTCATCGGCGTGAATCGCGCGGTCCCCGTCCTGTATCCCAAGTTGAAAAAGAAGTACGGCGACGTGGTTACGTATGAAGAAGACCCGCTGGCGCACGTAAAGACGGAATTTGGATTCGACGTTCTGGAGGTAGCGCAGGGACGCTACGCTCCGAATAGTTACCACGACTTTATCGGCTTCGAGGTTTCCGCTCCCTTGCTGGAACAAGCCTTTCAGGAAACGTATGGCTTGGATCTCAAGAGCGTTCTCTCGAACGAGGACAAGGTGCTCGGTTCTTACCGTTACGACGTCAGCCAGCTTCTCCCCAAAGCGACGCGCATTGCCTGGAGCCTGAAGAAAGACGAGATTACAAAGGACCAGCCCGGCATTACGAAAAATAAATTTCTCTTCAATCTTTCGCGCGCGAGTTATCAAAAAAACTGGGGAAAGAAATATGAGCCGCCTACTTTGGCCGACAGATTTCTCGCCTTCCTCACGAGGATTGTACCGAAGGTCGGTCCGCTGAGAGTGCTGCAGATCCCCACGCCCACTCCGGCCACGGAACGCATGTTCGAAGCCAGCTTCAACGCGACTCTGGATCGCTACCGCAAGCTGCTCGGCCAGGTAGACACCGGACAACCGGACTTGCCAAACGACAATTTTGACACCGGTGCGATAACGGGGCCCGGAAAATATCGGCTCAACGATGAGGCACAAGCCAAACTGCTCGACGCGCTCGCCAAGCAGAACTTTAGCGGCGCTTCGGCGGAGCTTCGGGCCGAATTCCTGGAATTCTACGGGCATCCGGATGCTCCGTATGCGACCAAGCGAAATCCCAAAGCGTGGGCGAAAGTTCAGGCCGAACTTGAACAATTGAAGCAGGCGGCTACGCCCGCCTCCACGGGACAACGCTCTACTGGAATGAATCAGGATCGTGGCTCAGACTAGGATTTCGAAAGCGGAATCGGTTTTCTGAAATCGTCCCTTAGGGCGCACTACATGAAGAGCGCCCGTACGCCTGCACACCCGTACCGTGGGAAACAAGCGCTGCTCTCTAGTTTGTAAGAGGCGCTACTTCGCGGGCGCCGGCGCGGGCTGCGCAGGTGCTGGCGCGGACGGTGGTGGAATCTGTGACGGGTTTATCGGCGCCGGAGCTGCCGACTTGGGCGCAGGCTTAGAGAACTGCTCGAGAATCGATCGGCCCCCTCCCCCGCCGCCCATGGTCCTGACGTGCACCGCCAGGGCCATCGAGGTGAACATGAACATGACCGCGCACCACGTCGTGGCTCGCGACAAAAAACTCGACGCGCCCCGCGGCCCAAAGGCCGTCTGGCTGCCTGAACCGCCGAATGCGCCGGCCAGATCGGCCGCCTCCCCGCTTTGCAGCAGGATCACGCACATCAGAATCAGGCACACCACGACGTGCATCGTCACCAGGACGATATAGAATCTCCAGCCAAGCCAGAGCAGCGCCGCTCCGGCCAGAAACGAGATCGCCCACTTTACTTCTTTCGGCATCTACTGCTCCATCCTTGAAAGCTTCTACCCTTGAAAAGCTTCTAATAGTTCACAATCGCCGCAAACTGCTTCGCATCCAGGCTTGCGCCGCCCACCAGCGCCCCGTCTATATCCGCCTGCGCCATCAATCCCTTTACGTTTTCGGGTTTGACGCTTCCGCCGTAGAGGATTCGCAGGGACGCGCCGGCTTCGGCGCTGAACGATCCAGCCGCCAGATCGCGCAGGAACTTGTGCGCCTCGGCTGCCATCTCGGGAGTGGCCGTGCGGCCCGTCCCGATGGCCCAAACCGGCTCGTAAGCCATGATGATACGTGAGAATTCCGGGGTGGTCAACGCGGCCAGCGAGCCCCGGAACTGCCGGTCCAGCACCTTCTGCATATCGCCTGCTTCCCGTTGCGCCAGCGTCTCGCCCACGCACAGGATCGGCGTCAATCCCGCCGCCAGCGCCGCCTTCACCTTGCGATTGGCGCTCTCGTCCGTCTCCCCGAAGAATTGCCGCCGTTCGGAATGCGCGATGATCACCCCGCCGCACCCCGCCTCCACCAGCATTCGCGGCGATACCTCGCCTGTAAACGCTCCCTCGTTCGCCCAGTAAACGTCCTGTGCGGAGATCGCGATTGCCGAACCCGCAGCCCCCTCCACCGAGGCCGCAATCGCCGTAAACGGCGGCGCCACGATGATCTCGCAGTGCCCGGCCCCGGCCACCAGCGGCTTGAACGCCGCGAAGAAATCCCGCGCCTCCTGCTGCGTCTTGTACATCTTCCAATTTCCGGCGATCACCGGCTTGCGCGCGCGTGCCATCTCCCTCAAGACTCCTTATCCGTCAGCGCTTCCACGCCCGGCAGCTTCTTCCCGGCCAGAAATTCCAGCGAAGCGCCCCCGCCGGTCGATATATGCGAGACCTTGTCCGCCAGCCCTGCCTGATGCACCGCCGCCACCGAGTCGCCCCCGCCCACAATCGACGTAGCGCCCCGCGCGGTTGCCGCGGCCACCGCCTCTGCAATTTGCACCGTGCCTCGCGCGAATGCCGGCATCTCGAACACGCCCATCGGCCCGTTCCACACGATCGTCTTGGCTCGCGCGATCTCCTCCGAAAAGCGCCGCACTGTCTCCGGCCCGATGTCCAGCCCCATCCAGCCATCCGGCGTCTCGCTCACCGCAACCGTGCGCGTCTCGGTGTCCGCGCGAAATTCGGCGCCCACCACATGATCGGAGGGCAGCAACAGCCGGAAATTTCGCGCTTTGGCATCCGCAAGCACCCGCGCCGCCAGTTCGATCTTGTCCGCCTCCACGATGGACTTGCCCACCGCGATCCCCTGCGCCTTCAAAAACGTGTAGGCCATGCCTCCGCCAATCAGCATGCCATCCGCGATCTTCATCAGGTTTTCGACCACTTCGATCTTGTCGGACACCTTGGCCCCGCCCAGCACGGCCACGAACGGCCGCTCCGGCGCCGAAAGCGTCTTCCCCAGATAACTCAGCTCGCGCTCCATCAAGAGCCCCGCCGCCGATTGCTTCACGAATCGCGTAATCCCCACTACCGACGCATGCGCCCGATGCGCGGAGCCAAATGCGTCGCATACAAATAATCCGTCGCACAGCGCCGCCAACTGCCGCGAGAATCCCTCGTCGTTGGCTTCCTCCTCGCGATGGAAGCGCACGTTCTCCAGCAGCAGCACCGACCCGTTGCCCAGCGCCCGGCTCTTCGCCTCCGCCTCCGCGCCCACGCAATCCCCCGCGAACTCCACCGGCGCGCCCAGCAGGTCCGCCAGCTTCGAGGCTACCGGCCGCAAACTGTACTTCGCGTCGGGCTTGCCTTTCGGCCGTCCCAGATGAGACGCCAGCACCAGCCGCGCCCCGCGTTCTCGCGCCAGCTTCAGCGTGGGCAGCGTTTCGCGGATGCGTGTGTCGTCCGCCACCTTCCCGTTCTCCAGCGGCACGTTGAAATCCACGCGCACGAAGACGCGCTTCCCCGAAAGCTGGAGATCGCGAATCGAAAGTTTGTTCATCGAGGGACGATTCAGTTGGAAAAATCGGCGCCTACAGCTTGCCGGCCATGAACTTGATCAGGTCGCGGCAGCGGCACGAGTAGCCCCATTCGTTGTCGTACCACGCCAGCACCTTGGCGCAGTTTCCCGCCACCACCCGCGTGTACCCTGCATCCACAATCGAAGAGTGAGGATTACCGCGAAAATCGATGGAGACCAGCTCCTCTTCCTCGTACTCAAGAATGCCCTTCATCGGCCCTTCCGCCGCCCGCTTCATGGCCGCGTTGATGGACTCCACCGTCACCGGCTTCTCCGTGGTCACCGTCAGATCCACCACGCTCACGTTGGGCGTCGGCACGCGCATGGCGTATCCGTCCAGCTTCCCTTTGAGCTCCGGAATCACCAGAAACAGCGCCTTCGCCGCTCCCGTCGACGTGGGAATCATGGAAAGAGCCGCGGCCCGCGCCCGGCGCAAATCCTTGTGCGGCAGGTCCAGCAGCTTCTGATCGTTCGTATAGGAGTGAATCGTGGTCATCGTGCCGTGCACGATTCCGAAGTTGTCCTGCAGCACCTTGGCCACCGGCGCCAGGCAGTTGGTCGTGCACGAAGCGTTCGAAACCACATTGTGCTTGGCCGAATCGTAGGTCTTCTCGTTTACGCCCATCACCACGGTAAGGTCCGGATCGGTCGCCGGCGCCGAAATGATCACTTTCTTCACTGTCCCCTTGAGGTGCTTGCGCGCCTCCGGCCCGGACGTAAACAGTCCCGTCGACTCCACCACGATCTGCGCGCCCACCGAGGACCAATCGATCTGCGCCGGATCCTTGCTCTTGAATACTTTGAAGCTCTTCCCGTCCACCGAAATGCTGTCGTCGGTGTGTTTCACCGTGTTCGGCAGGTTGCCCAGGATCGAGTCGTACTTCAGCAGGTAAGCCAATGTCTTCGGATCGGTGATGTCGTTCACCGCCACGAACTGGATCTCGGGATCGTTCAGCGCCGTGCGCATGATGTTCCGGCCGATGCGCCCAAAGCCGTTAATGCCTACCTTGATGGGCATACTTCCTCCGAACAGATATTTTCCACACCATTGCGGCCGCCAATCTGCGCTCTCGCGGACTGGCTCGCCTCAATCGCCTCTCTCGAGCCAAGCGAAACAGAAATGCTAACGGTGCGTGCGCCCCGATGTCAAACCCGCAGGTTAAGTGAAGTTCTGCAAGCAGCAATTGACAAGGATGCCCAGCGCAAGCAGGAAGGGGTTCCCAACCACGAATTACGGATACTCCGTCACCCGAACCACCTTATCGCCTACGAACGTCACGAAAGTGGTCTTCTCCGGCGGCGTGCCATAAATCCATTCCTCGGTGTCATCGCCGTCCGCGTCCCGCTCCCGAACCTTTCTTTCCGGCCGGCCCATCGCCGCGGTCACCATGTCGTGATCCATGCCCACTTCCGCGCGCTTCTCCGCGATCGCGTCCCGCATTTTTGGTGGCAGCGAATCCGCATACTGCACCGCCGCGGACCTCTTGGAGAAATCCAGCACGCGCGCGAGATAGGCCTTCAGCTGCTCCCCGCTCATGTCCGGCAGGGGCCGGTCGAAGTCCAGAAATATCGTCGCGCCCACCTTTTGCGGAACCGCCGGAACGTTCTCCGGCGTGGTCGTCGTGCGCGTGGAAATCGGCCCGCTGCCCATCACTTGGATGTGGTCCCGCCAGGACGTCTTTCCCTTAGGGCCGTCGTTGATGTCCAGTTGGATCTGGCGTTCGTGAAATTCGAGCTTCGTGATCTGCCCCGCATCGCCCACGTTCAACGCCACGCCGCCAAACGTGAGCGCCTTGTGCAGCGAGTCCTGATCCAGAGGAGCGCCCGCCTTGAAGTGGTACCCGCTCTTGCCTCCGGGCAGCGGCGTCAGAATTTTCACGAACTCGCCGTCGATCGACCGCAGCAGCTCTATTTTGGATTGCTCCGTCAGCGCCGCGGTTGTCTCGCCGGGTGCCTTTGGTGCCGGCGCGCCGGGCTCGCTCGGCGCGGGTGCCGGATTCGCGGATTTGCTCGGTTGCGTCGGCTGCGGGTCGTCGCTGTGCCGTAACGTCGGAGGGCCGCCCTGGTCCTGGTCGCCTTGAGCGCCTTGAGTGTTAGACGGTTGCTGCTGATTCGCAGCCGGCTGCTGCGGGCGCGCATGTGCTGCCGGGCCAACGACCCAGCTCAGGAAAAGGCTGCTCGCAACCGCAATCCAGCTAGAACGAACCATCTTTCCTCACCACTTAGTCTCGTTATTCTACCCCCAATTGGATGCTAATGTAACCTTCCCGAGTGACCCCTTCCCAGCCCGGTTTTTGGTCCCAAACGCCCTACCGCCCTTCCGATCCCACCCGGATCCGCACGCCCTCCCGATCGATGCCGTGCGGCAAAAGCTCTGCCCCAGCCTCCGTCACCGCCGCCTCCACCTTCGCTCGCGCCTCCGGATCGATCAACAAAGCCACACACCCTCCTCCACCCGCGCCGCACACTTTGCCCGCCAGCGCCCCTTGCCGCCGTGCCGCGCCGATCACCCGGTCGATCACCGGCGTCGAAATCGTGGGCAAATTCCGCCGCCGATACTCCCACTCCTCGCGAACCAGCCGCCCCGTCTCTTCCCACCTATTTTGGCTCAGTGCCGCAAACAGACGCCGTGCCACGTCCGCGATGCGCGCCAGATTCCGCCAGATGCGCTGGTCGCCCTCAATGTGCTTCCGAAAAACCTCCCAGTTATTTATGCCGTGCTTCTTCGGCTTGCCCGTGTAGCACAGCACCAGCCGCCGCTCCAGTTCGTCCAGATCGCAGCCCACCTCTTCGCGCCGTTCGCCGCCCGGTTCCAGATGGATCGCACTCGCCCCGCCAAACGCCGGCGGATAATGGTCCTGCGTTCCCGTGGGCACGCGAATCACAATCGCTTCCGCGTCGCGGCTGATGTGAATCCAATCCTCCAGCCGCAAAGCCGCCCCCGTCAGCCGGTCCAGCGCCGCGCAGATGGCCACGGCCATCGCGCTCGAGCCGCCGATGCCCGCGCCCGCCGGCGCCTGCGAATCCGTCGTCAGCGTCAATCCCGTGCCTGGCCGAAAAAATCGCACCAGGTGCGCCAGCAGCGGCAGCCGGTAACGCCGTGCGCGCTCCAGCGCTTCGATGGAAGCAAAGCTCTCCTGCCGCTTGGTGTCACGCGACACTAGGTGAATCTCTCCGCCGCGCGTGGAATTGGTCTCGATCACACACGACGCATACCGCGTGATCGCGCAATTAACCGTCAGCGCCCCGGGATGGAATAAGTAGAGCGGCCAGATGTCCAGCGTTCCTCCGGCCAGGTCGATGCGCGTCGGAGCGCGCGATTCAATTCGCAATCTGTTCACGCAGCCTTTCCCGCGAATCGCGGATCATAACATCCGCCCCGATACAACGCGATGCGCCCGCCAACAAAGCCGCTAGCGCTCCCGACGCTTCGCATGCTAACCTCTTGCCCGCCCGTGGCGTCTGGAACCAGATTTTTCGGTTTCACGCGGAGACATCCCTCACCTGTTCCGCGTTGCGGTCTGTGTCCCTGAAGACCCGGGAGAGATCTTTTCTGGAAAGGAGTCAGCCGATGGAGCCCACGAAATCCAAGCTGCCCGCCGAGGCCGTAGAACTCTACAACCTTTTTATCCATTCCGTGATCAGTCGCCGTGCCTTTTTGGACGGCATCCAGCGCTTGGCCGTTGGCGGTCTGGTAGCTTCGACCCTCATCGAGGCGTTGATGCCCGACTACGCCGCGGCCCAACAAATTGCCCGCAACGATGACCGCATCAAAGCCAGCTACGAGACCGTTCCTTCGCCTGAAGGCAATGGGAGCATCAAAGGATATTTCGTCCGCCCGGTCAGTGCGGACACGCGAGACGCCAAGCCTTCCAAACTGCCCGGCATCATCGTCGTCCACGAAAACCGCGGCTTGAACCCCCATATCGAAGACATCGCTCGCCGCTTCGCCATGGCCAACTTCATGGCCTTCGCGCCCGACGGACTCACCTCTCTCGGCGGCTTTCCCGGCGACGACTACCACGGCGGCCTGCTTTTCATGAAGGTCGATGGCAAGAAGATGCTCGAGGATTTCGTGGCCGCCGCAAACTGGCTGAAGGCGCGCCCCGATTGCACCGGCAAGATCGGCGCCACCGGATTCTGTTTCGGCGGCGGCGTCTCCAATAATTTGGCCGTTCGCCTCGGCCCCGACATCGCCGCCGCGGTGCCATACTACGGCGCCGTTCCCGCCGATGACCAAATCCCCAAGATCAAAGCGGCGATTATGGCCCATCACGGCGCTCTCGACACTCGGCTGGCCTCCACCTGGCCCGCCTACGACAAGGCCCTCACGGCGATCAATGTGCCCCACGAGGGTCACATCTGGCCAAACTCTGTTCACGGCTTCAATTGCGACGCGACTCCGGAGCGTTACAACCCGGAAGCGGCCACGCAGGCCTGGGCGCTCACGATTGGCTGGTTCAACAAATACGTCCGCACCTCGTAGATTGACTTTGCTTCTGTAGCCCAGGGCGCCCCAACGGTTTCGGTTGGGGACCCTGGGGCTCTTGCCTTGTAGTTCGCGGCTAGCTGCGACAACCGGTACACGTCGAATAGCGCCGCCGCCTGTCATCCCGAACCCAGTCGCGCCTTTCGCGAATGGCGGTGAGGGATCTGCAGTTGGGTTTATCGACCGCGCATGACACTTGCCCCTTGCCCCTTGGTCCCAAACGAGCGGGGCTTTAGCCCTTCCTCTTAGCGCCCATACATCTCCGCATTGAAAAACGGCGCAAACGCGCTGATCACCGCGATCCGAAACGACTCCCGCCGATCGATCAGGCCCTTCGTCAGAACGCCCCAGGCCCCTTGCGAATCGCGCACGCCCGTCGTTCCCGTGAACGCCTCGATGGCCCGGGAAAGCTCCGCGCCTCGGTCTAACACTTCCGCTGCCAGCGCCTCCGGCAATAGGATCGCCCCGGATTGCCCGTAGAATCCGCGCCCGCCGGCATCGGCCACGAAAGCCCAGCTCTGCAGAAAAGCCAGCCGCCGCCCATTTTCCCGCACCACGTCCAGCCCGCCCTCCAGGCCCACGAAGTAAGCCCCCGCACCGTAACCCGAAGCGCGCATCACGGCTTCGCACCGCCCCCGCGCTCCAGCCATCAGTTCCTCGCGGCTTAGCGGAGTGTGGCTCACGCCCGTCGCGACCTCGAATCCCGCCACCTCAAAGACCGCGTTGGCGCGCAGCAATGGCCCGAGCGACTTGAGCGCCTGCCGAACGGCATCTACCTTGGGCGCGCGTTTGCTCCCAACCGCAATGCGAATCGCTTCCATAGGCTGTAAAAAGATAAACGAAAACCCGGAGGGAATGAATCCGAGGAAGCGAAAAGAAGGATGAAGAAAAAAACTGGAGCGGCCGAGGGGACTCGAACCCCCGCCTGGAGCTTGGCAAGCTCCCGTACTACCCCTATACTACGGCCGCGTTTCGGTATCGCAATTTATAACATGACACCCGAAATGCCACAAGACGCCGCCAATCACCTCGTCGCGGCCCTTTTCGCCTTTGTTGTAACTCAACCTACCTGCACTACCCGCGCTGATTTCACTACCGGGGATCGCTTTTGCCGGCGCGCAAAGCTGGCCGCTTTGGCGCGATCGGTGTAGACGCGGGCGAACTTCTGCCCGTCGGCGTAATAGACGGTTACCTGCCAATGGCGATGTTTCCGGCGCCGGTCCTTGCCGAATGTGGTCTGCTTTTTGGTCTTCTTCGAACTGTTCTTTTCCACGTGTAGTCACCGCTGTCTAGAAAGTCTGAGCCGCCGCATGTGCTGGTTTGAGAGCCCGAAGGTCCGAAGGTCAACAGATCAAAAGCCCTGAGATCTAAGCGCCATTCCTCGCATGGCTTTATGGAGGCCAAAACGCGTCAGGCGCGACGATTCGCTCGCCTACGCATCTAACTCTCCTAAGGAAATCTTAACTTATTGGGCAATGAATCCCTAATGTCCCTGAAATCTTTTTCCTTGCGCTGCGTTTAAATATATAGAAGTTTGCGAGCGAAGAACATGGAAGAGTTTATCCAATTCGAAGCGGGATTTGCCCCGCTTTCAACGATAGAAGACCCCCGGGGACATTCCCCGGAGATCGTCGAGCGCTTGCGTCAGGCGCTGGCCTCCGGCGCGCCTGCCATCCCGGAAGCCCGCCGTCCCGGCTTTTTCGAGGTTCGTGCGGACGAGCATGTCTTCTACATCCATATTTCGCCCGTCACCCAACGGATCACCCTGCTCGCCACCTGGGCTTGTGAGCCGGAATTAGAAGCCGCTCCTTCGGCCTAACCAACTCCGTTTCCGTTTCACGGATTCCATTCCGGCCTTTTCCTCTGCGGCCTGATCTGCGCGTCGATCTCCGCGTGTCTTTGACGCCACAATCCTCCATCAATCCCGGCGAACCAACTAGGCGAACCCTCCTAAAACCTCTACCATGGTTTCGCGAGTCAAACCGTCGTGAGTGAAACCAGCGTCGTAAATCAGTCCAGCGTAAACCGTCGTGTGGTCGCTTCCACCGCCGTGGTCATGGCTGGGATCTTGCTCAGCCGTTTCCTCGGCTTCGTCCGCGAATGGGTGGTCGCCCACCAGGTCGGCTCGAACGCCCTCACCGACGCTTACTATGCCGCCTTCACGCTTCCCGACTTCCTGAATTATTTGGTCGCCGGCGCTTCCCTCAGCGTCACCTTTATTCCCGTTTTCACCAAATATGCCGCCGAAGGACGGGAAGACGAGGGTTGGCACGTTTTCTCCACGGTCATGACCTTCATGGGCCTCCTGCTCACCGTTTTCGTCCTCGCCGGCGAGCTCTTCGCCCCGCAACTGGCCCAACTCATCGCCCCCGGATTTCCGGCCGCGGAGAAAGCCCGGGTCATCTTCCTCACCCGCTTGATGCTTCCAGCCCAATTCTGCTTCTATCAGGGCAGCATCCTCTCCGCCGTCCAATACGCCAAGGGGCGCTTCCTGATCCCCTCCTTCGCCCCGGTGATCTACAACGTCATGATTATTCTGGGCGGCTGGTTCCTCGCCTCCCGCATCGGCATGACCGGCTTTGCCGTGGGCGTCCTCGTCGGAGCGCTGGTCGGCAATTTCCTCTTCCAGGTCTATGGAGCCGCCACGGTGGGCATGCGTTTCCACGCCAATCTCAACTTGCGGCATCCCGGGTTTCGCCTGTTCATCCGGCTGTCGGTCCCCATCATGCTGGCCTTGTCTCTGGCCTTTACCGACGATTGGATCATCCGCTGGTTTGGCTCCTACCTCCAGCCCGCCTCCATTACCTGGCTGAGTTATGCCAAGACCCTCATGCGCGTGCCGCTCGGCGTCGTAGGACAGGGCGTCGGCGTGGCCTCGTTCCCGTTTCTCGCCCAGCTTTATTCCGAGGGTAAATTTGCGGAGCTGAATCAGTTGCTGAACTCCACGCTCAAGGGTCTCATCGCCGCCCTCGTGCCCATCACCGCGCTCGCCATCGCCGAAAGTACGCCCGTCGTCTATCTGGTCTTTTCCCATACCCGCCTGCGCCCGCCCGACCTGGACGCTACCGCCGCCACGCTCGTCTTCTTTATGCTGGGCCTGTTTGGCTGGGGCGCGCAGTACATCCTGGCCCGCGGCTTCTACGCCACCCGCAATACCCTGGTTCCCGCCATCGTTGGCACGGTACTCACTTTCGCCAACTTGCCTGTCTATTGGCTCCTCGTCCACCGCTTTCAGTATTTGGGATTGGCCATGGCCAGCTCCATCGGAATCACGGTGTACACGCTGACCCTCTTTTTCCTGCTCGGCCGCCGCACCCACAACCGCGAGGAAGGCGCCCTGGCCGTCTTTTTCCTCAAGGTCTGCGCCGCTTCCGCCCTCGTCGGAGTTGCCTGCTATAAGCTGCGCGTGGCCCTCGAGCCGCACCTCGCCTGGCACCGTTTCGTCGGCGCGTTTTCTCTGCTGGTGATCGTCACCGCGGTAGGCATCCTGCTTCTACTGCTGATGAGTAAGCTGTTGCGAATCCGCGAACTCGACCAGCAGGTAGAGCGCCTCTGGCTCCTCGCCCGCTGGACCCGCTCTAAAACCCCAGCCTGACCCGCCGCTCAGTTTGCGCTGCCCCCAGTTTGTCATCCTGAACGAAGTGAAGGACCTCTCTTACGCCCGAAGTTTATGAAGGAAGTTCGATCCCACCTGAAGAGAAGGTCGTGAGGAAGACTGGTTTTGGGTGTCGCACCCTTCGTTTTCAAGGGTGCGGTTTTTTCCTAGATCTGCTGGTAGAAATGCTCCGTTTCGAGCCGGCCCTTTTTGCCCTGAAGCGCTCGCGGCGTCTGAAAGAGAGGCCCCGTCAGGGGCGACACAAATCCCGTAGGCCTGGCCGACCTACGCCGTCTGCGTCCGCTCCGCCCCGCGCTGCCGGAAGGCCGCGCGCATGCGCGCTTGCACTTCCGCCGCGAATTGCCCGCCGCCCACGGTCCGCATTCCCGCCTCGGCGATATCCCCAGTGCGCATGCCGTCCGCCAGCGCCGCGTCCACGCCGCGCTCGATCGCGTCCGCGGCTTCCGGCAAATGGAACCGCTCCCGCAACAGCAAGCTCACGCAAAGGATCGCGCCCGAAGGATTGGCCATGTCCTTGCCCACCAGTTGCGGCGCCGTCCCGTGGATAGGCTCAACCAGCGGCGGCCCGTCCCCCGCGCTCCACGATGGAATCATACCAATGGAGCCCGCCAGCGCCGCGGCCTCATCGCTGAGAATGTCGCCGAAAAGATTCGACGTCAGCAGCACGTCGAACTGCTCCGGCCGCAGAATGATCTGCATCGACGCGTTGTCCACGTACAAATGATCCACCGCCAGGTCATCCGCTGCCGCCGCCATGCGCGTCACTGTCTTGCGCCACAGCCGCGAAGTCGCCAGCACGTTCGCCTTGTCCACCGACGTCACCCGCCGCGCCCGAATCCTGGCTCGCCCGAACGCAAATCGCGTGATGCGCTCGATCTCCGGCACGCTGTAGCTCGCGAGATCCGAAGCGCGCTCATTCGCACCCTCGCCTTCCGCCTTGTGCTCGCCGAAATAGATATCGCCCACTAGTTCGCGAATAATCTCGAAATCGATCTCCGTCTCCGCGCCGAGCCTCAACGGGCAAAGCCCCCGCAACGCCTTGCGCAGCTGTATCGGCCGCACGTTCGCATACACGCCCAGGGCCTGCCGCAGCGCCAGAAGCCCTGCCTCCGGCCGACGGTCCAGCGGCTGCGAATCCCATTTCGGCCCGCCCACCGCTCCCAGCAGCACCGCGTCCGCCTTCAGGCAGCCGTCCAGCGTCTCCGCAGGCAGAGGCTTCCCGCATTTGTCGATAGCAATTCCGCCAAAGGGAAATTCGAGCAGGTTTACCTGGAATCCGAATTCGCCCGCGCAGTCTTGTAGAATGCCCACCGCCGCGCGGATCACTTCCGGACCGATCCCATCGCCGGGTAGAACGGCGATGTTCCAGCTCGGCTGGCTCATACCGCCACGTCCGAAACGCTCGCGCTGCCTTCCTCGGCGCCCAGGTCCGCCGAGAGCCTCCCCGCCACCCGCTTGATGTCCTCGTCCGTGATCTCTTTCTTCACGTCCGCCAGCGCCATCACCCGGCGGTAGCATTCGCGCAGTTCGTCTTCGGAGATCACCACGCCCAGTTCGGCCAACCGCGCCCGCAGTGCATTCCGTCCAGAGTGCTTCCCCAGCACCAGTTTGTGCGCCGGCACGCCCACCGCTTCCGGCGAAATCACCTGATACGTCAGCGGGTTCTTGAGGATCCCGTCCTGATGTATGCCCGCCTCGTGCGCGAACGCGTTCGCGCCCACCACGGCCTTGTTCGGCGGCACCGACACGCCGGTAATTTCCGAAAGCAGCCGGCTGGTGGCATAGAGTTCGCTCAGCTTCAGCCGCGTCTCGGTGTTATACCGATCCGGCCGCACTGCCAGCGCCACCGCAATCTCTTCCAGCGCCGCATTTCCCGCGCGCTCCCCGATGCCGTTGATCGTGCACTCCACCTGTCGCGCCCCAGCCTCCACCGCCGCCAGCGAATTGGCCACCGCCAGCCCGAGGTCGTTGTGGCAGTGCGCGCTCCACACTACTCCCGGCCGGTCGCTCACTTTGGCCCGCAGCGTGCGAAAAATCCCCCCGTATTCCTCCGGCGTCGCGTACCCCACCGTGTCCGGCACGTTCAGGATCGTCGCGCCCGCTTCCACCGCAATCGCAAAAGCCTTCGCGAGAAATTCGATATCGCTGCGGCTGGAATCCTCGGCGGAAAACTCCACCTCCGGGCATCGCGCCTTGGCATACGCCACCATCTTCCCGATGGAATCGAGCGCTTCCGCCCGCGAAATACGCAGCTTGTGCTTCAAATGCAGGTCCGATGTCGCCAGAAAGGTGTGCACTCGCGGCCGCGCCGCGCCCTCCAGGGCGCCCAGCACCGCGTCGATATCCTCCTGCCGCGTTCGCGAAAGGCCCGCGACCGTGCTGTGCCGCACCGCCCGCCCCACCTCGCGCACCGCCTCGAAATCCCCTTGCGACGCGATGGGAAACCCCGCCTCGATCACGTCCACGCCCAGGCTTTCCAGCCGCCGCGCAAACCGCAGCTTTTCCGCCGTATTCATGGAAAAGCCCGGCGCCTGCTCGCCATCCCTCAGCGTGGTATCGAAAATCCGCACCATCTCCATCGCATTCCTCCCGCTTCCGTTCGCAGCCTATCCAGTTTGGGCCGCGCCTGCCAAGAAGTCCAATTTATACTTCTTGCCCCAGCCATAAGATACACTTATATTGTCTCACGGCTGGAGCGCCCTGTGGACCTCGCCGAACTCAACGTCCTGCTCACCGTGGCCCGCGAACGCAGCTTCTCTCGCGCCGCACAGAAGCTCTTCCGCACCCAGCCCGCCGTGAGCATCGCCATCCGCAAGCTGGAGGACGAGATCGGCGAGCCCCTCTTCGCCCGCGGCGCCCGTTCCGGCCAGCTCACCGACGCCGGCCGCCTCCTGGTCGGCTACGCCGAGCGCATCCTCAATCTTCGGGACGAAATCCGCCGCGCCGTCGACGACCTCCGCGCCGGCGGCCGCGGCGAGCTCTCCCTCGGCGTCAACGAAAGCTCCATCCACGCCTTGCTCCCCGTCCTGGCCCGCTATCGGCAGATGTACCCGCAAGTCCATCTGGCCGTCCGCCGCACCTTCTCGCGCGACATTCCCGGCGAGCTCCTGAACTATCGCCTCGACCTCGGCGTCGCCTCCTTCGTTCCCCAGGAGCCTCAGCTCGCCGCCATCAAGATCTTTCGCGACGAGCTGGCCTTCGTGGTCGCCCCCAAGCACCGCCTCGCCAAGCGCGGCCGCGCCCATCTCGCCGAACTGGGCCAGGAAAGCTTCATCGCCCACATCGTCGAATCGCCCTTCCGCCAGCGCGTCATTCAGCTTTTCGCCAAGCACCATGTCCCCCTGCGCATGAGCATCGACCTGCCCACCATCGAAAGCATCAAGCGCTTCGTGCAGATGGATATCGGCGTGGCCATCGTGCCGCGCATGTGCGTGCGCTGGGAGATCGAGCAAGGTCTGCTCGTCGAAGTAAAGGTCCCCGAGCTGCGCATGCCTCGCGACCTGTACTTGCTCTACCGCCGCCGCGAGCAGCTCTCCCACTCCGCCAAAGCCATGTTCGAATTACTAAAGCCCGGCTCCGCCCTCCCTGCGCGCCTCACCCTCGGATCGCGAATCCTTTGACGCCTGACCACTGTTGCCGCTTTCGATGTTTCGTCACGACCGGCTGCCGCGTGCGGCTACCAGATTGCTGGTATCGCCCGCGGAACAAGCCAGATGGTCAACGCAACCCGCCGGCATTCACCTATCTTTGCTGATCGACAGCGGGATTCGCCCGCACAACAATCCGCTGCGATCGGAACTTCCGCCTCGCGATTCCTGCGCCAATACTGGCTCAGAATCCTGGGCATCTCCGCCTGCGTCCTTGTGCCTTGCTTTTGGCACTCCAATATCGAAGCGGGGGATCTCTCCAGTCACACCTATAACGCTTGGCTGGCGCAACTGATCGAGAGCGGTCGTGCGCCGGGATTATGGCTCGCCCGCCAATCGACCAACGTGCTCTTCGACCTGGTTCTCAGCCATCTGGGAAACCTGTTGGGTTTGCGCGCTGCGGAGAAAATCGTCGTGGCCGCGGCTGTGCTTCTCTTTTTCTGGGGAGCGTTCGCGCTCGTATGCGCTTTTGCGTGGCGCGTGCCGTGGTTCGTGCTTTTCTGCCTGGCCATGTTCGCCTATGGCTGGACCTTCGAGTCGGGTCTGATGAACTATTACCTTTCGCTGGGGCTTTCGTTTTGGGCGCTGGCGATTGTGTTGCGCGGCCGCGGATGGCAGCGGGCCCTCGCGGCCGCGTTCCTCCCGCTCATCTGGATGGCGCACCCCGCTGGAGTTGCGTTTGTCATCGCGGCCGGCGCTTACATCGCGGTTGCGGAGATGCTGCCGCCGCGCCGCCAACTCGTGCTGCTAGCCTTGGCAGGATTGCTGTTGCTCTTTGGACGGCTCTATCTCGCCGGCCGTTATCCCGTCACCGACGTGGGGCTGCCTTTCTATTTTTACAATGGTCTGGATCAATTGCTTCTCTACGGACCGCAATATCTTTTGCTGGCGATTTTGCTGCTCGCGATCGTTGTGGGTTGCCTGGCGAACTGTGCGGCCCGCCGCTCGAACGCACGGGAACTGTTGGCCGCTTCCCGCCTTCCGCTTCAACTCTATGTCATTACAATCCTCGCCGCTCGGCTGGTTCCCAACGATATCTACCTGCCGCAATATAACCTGCCGTTAGGCGCGATCTCCGCCAGATTGACTTCTGTTTCCGCGGTCCTTTTGTGCTGTGTCCTGGGCATAACAAAGCCTCCCAAGTGGGTCCTGGCCGGATTCGCCATCGTGGCAGCCCTCTTCTTCCTGGTTCTCTTCCGGGATACGGGGACATTGAATCGCATGGAGATTCAAGCGCAGCGCTACGAGAGGACTTTGCCGTCAGGGCAACGCGTGATCACTGCCATGTGGCGATTCCCAGGCTCACGAATCGTCGACTACCACCTCGCGGACCGCTCCTGCATCGGCCACTGCTTCAGTTACGGCAACTACGAGCCGCCAACAAAAGCGTTCCGCGTCCGGGCCTATCCTGGCAATCCCATCGTCGCAGCGGACTCTAAAACCTCGATCGCCATCGGGTTTGGTGAATATGTGGTGCGGCCACCGGATCTGCCCATGTTTCAAATATACCCATGCGGATCGCACCTCACCGAACTGTGTATGCGCGAATTGGCCTCCGGCGAAACCAGCTATGGGCCTCATCCTGCCGTGCAGTAGCGTTCCGGGCGCAACGCCCGAATAAATGCAGCGGCCTGTCCATGGGGCTGCTCTCGCTATCTCCAAGCCGCCGTTGCGCCGCGCCACTCCGTTGCAATTCCTTCGCGCGTCGCACATTTGCACAGCCAGGAACTTGTGCACCCCAACCGGACGCACTTCGCTATTGCCTAAAGCCGGATTGCTTCCTATTCTTGGGCGGCGCCAAATAAAGGTTCGGGGAAACGCGAGTGGAGCAGCGATTCACGCGCAGTGAAGTGGAGCGCATGACCGGCGCTTCCCGCAAGCAGCTTGAATACTGGTCCCGCCTCCGCCTGATTCAGCCGCGTTCGCGCTGGGGCGAGCGTTTCTTCAATTTCAGCGACCTCGTCGCGGTGGAAGCCCTCAAGCGCCTCACCGCCGAGCGTGTTTCGGCGCAGAGGCTCAGCCGCGTCGTGCAAGCTCTCGAGCGCCAGCTAGGAGGAACAGTCGCTTCGCTCTCCTCGCTGCACATCTCCGTCGCCGGCGACCAGGTCGTCGTGCGCGGCCCGGGCCGCCACGGCCCTCCCATCGAACCGCTCACCGGCCAATTCGTCATGGATTTTGAAACGGCTCCGCTGCAGAAGAAAGTCCACGCCCTGGGCCCGCGCACCGCCGAAGAATGGTTTGAGCGGGCCATGTCTCTCGATACCGACAAGGAGACCATGGCCGAGGCAGTGGACGCCTACCGCCGGGCCATCACCGCGGCGCCCGATTGGATCGACGCGCAGATCAATCTCGGCACTGCCCTTTTCCATTTGGGCCGCCTCGAAGAGTCCCGCGTGGCATTCTCCACCGCCGTGAAAATCGACCCGCACCATTCCCTGGCGCACTTTAACCTGGCCTGTATTTGCGACCGGATGAGCGATCTGGAAAACGCCGCGCGGGAGTTTCGAGCCGCGCTGGCCTGTGCGCCGGAGATGGCCGAGGCGCACCTGAATCTGGCTCTGGTATACGAAAAGCTCAATCGCAAGAGCGAGACTAAGCAGTGCTTCGCTTCTTATCTTCGCTACGATCCGCAAGGCCGCTGGGCTGAATTTGCCCGCGAGAAGCTGGGCTCCAGCGGCGCGGCGCGGCGCTCCTCTAAAGTCACTCCATTTTCTAAAGTCACTCCCTTCCGCCGGGCCCGCAATTAGCGATTAATCGACCGCGACGCGCCGTTTTCTGATTTAATCCCACAAGGAGATGGCTCGTGCTGGAGGGTCTCGCGTGAAAGCCCGCCGAAAAGCCCACACGAAACGGAAGCGCTTCCTTGAAGGTCTGGGCGTTTTCGCCGCCATGATCGTGGGGTTCTTCGCCGCATCCGTGCGCTCCATGCGAGCCCAGGATAGCGGCCCCGCCACAGCCGGGCCCCCCAAATTCCTGAGCATGGTCCACCAGGAGCTCAAGCCTGGGAGAGTTTGGGAGTACGACGAATTGCAGACCTCCATCGCGCGCATCTACGCCCGCGAAGCCATACCGGTCTACTGGGTGGAACTCGAATCCATCACCGGCCCGTCGGAAGTGTTGTATCTGAATCTATTCGACTCCTCCGAGGATCTGGCCAAATCCGAGAAAGCCCTGAGCGCCGCCTTGGCCGCGCATCCGGAGTTGGCCCAAACGCAGGACCGCCTCTTGCAGGAGAACACCTCCAGCGGAACCACCGTTCTGGGCGTTCGCCGCGACGATATGGGTTACCGCGCCAACACCATCGATTTTTCGAAAATGCGCGCCCTGCGGCTCTCCACCGTCTTTGCCCATCCCGGTTACGAGCGCGCTTTCATGGAAACCGTATGGTCTCTGAGCGAAGCCTCGCAAAAAGCAAATGCCCGCACCGCCTGGGCCGTATATGAAGTGGTGAGCGGCCTGCCTGAACCGGCCTTCGTAATCGTGACCCCCATGCAATCGTTGAACGAGATGGACGACGTATTCGACGCCGGCCAGGCGCTGAAGAAGGCCGAAGGCGGCGCGACCGAGCAGCATCTCCAGGAACTGGCGCGCATCGCCTACGGCACCACCGACACCCGCTTGTTTCTGGTAGGCCCAAAAATGAGCCACGTATCGAAGGAACTCGCCGCCAGCGATCCCGATTTCTGGTCTCCGCCAACGCCCGCCGCCCCTCCACCCGCCCCCGCCAAAACCGAAAAATCCCAAGCGCGCCCCGCCGCCGCACCTGCATCCCCTGCTGCCCCGAGCCCGCCCGCCCCCAAACCCTAGCCCCTTCCTTCCGCTCAACGCCGCCCGCCGCCCTCAGCCGACCCTGTCAGCCCCAGCGAAGCGTCCCCATCGGCCTCAACCGAACGTTGTCATCCCGAAGCCCGAAGGCTGAGGGATCTGCTTTTGCATTTTGCTTTTGCATTTTGCTTTTGCATTTTGCTTTTGCATTTTGCTTTTGCATTTTGCTTTTGCATTTTGCTTTTTTGCAGGGTTTTAGTCGCCGCGGCCTTCAGCGCGGCATCTCTGCGCTTCGTTTCCTCCAAATCCGCGCCCGACCTCCACGCGCAGTCGAAGCCACTGTAGCTCAGGTCGCGGCCGACGACTTTGCGGCCGAGACCTGAGGCCTTTCCTCTTTGCCGGTTGCTCCACCCTCTCGTGGGTGCGCAGAACAGAACAGTGGCACAGCCACTCTTGGCTGTGCAGAACGAGCGCATCGCCATTCGTCGGCATCGCGCTTCGCCACCGCTGCGCGATGCACGTACGTTGTCATTCTGAGCGAAGCGCCCCATCGGCCTGAACGCTGTCATCCCGAAGCCCGAAGGCTGAGGGATCTGCTTTCTGCTTTCTGCTTTCTGCTTTTTCGGCCGCCCGTGCCGCTGACCGCGACTCGTCACGCCTCTTCTCACCTTGTAGCCCAGGGCGCGCTCACGACGTTTGTGAGCCGCCCTGGGGCTTTCACAGACAGCGTCGTGCCGCCTCACACTCCGCGTTACGTTGTCATTCTGAGCGAAGCGTCGACACTCCTTCCTCGGAAGTCGCGCCGCGCGACTTCCATCCGGCGAAACTCTACCGACAGGATGAGGTTTCGCCGATAACAGTTCGCGCAGTCGGAGCCCCCGACACGCGCCGGTGTTGCGCGCGTTGGGGTGATGCAGTCGAAGCGCGCCCTTTGCGCCCCGGAGCCTTTGCGGGGAATCCGTTCACGCTTTTATTCCAGGGACAAAAACTTTTCGAATTCAGGAGCGGGCTGAGGCACGCATTTTGCAGATTTCGCGCGGACCTGCTTCTTTCTTCGCGCATCTCGTCAGATTTGCCGAACCGTGCAAAGACTCTGCATGCACACTTTTTCCACAGACACCTCCCTGGCCCCCTTTACTCGCACGATAAAATATATATATGTGCAAATTAGCAAATGATCTCATTCGGCCTACGCAGCCGCTCTTTGCGGAGCCTTCGCTGCTGCCAATTCAGCCCGCCCTTCCCATTCGCCATTCATACCCTGATTTACCGTCCTTATACTTAACTCCTTTGGAATCACCTCCTTGTATACGCGATTATTTACTTCACAAAAGTACGGCGGGGGTGTTAAATACATACCCAGTCGAGCTATGAGAAGTTCTTTTCCATCTGTCCAAGCTCGGCAGATTGGATGGATAACGTGACGGTATGCGTTGCTGGCATATGCCAAGGTGGAATCATTGCCTTGTGCGACATGATGGTATCCACGGGAGAATTTGGAGCGGATCGGATGGCATTGAAGTTTCGGAATGTTCATCCTCAATGGAATGCCTTCTTCGCCGGAAACGACATCACTCGAATCATTCCCCTTATAGCAAAAGCTGGGAGCATTATTGAGAATGCTGGCACGCACTCTCTGCCCGTCGTTACAGCAGCGGTGCGGGACGCATTTACGGAACAACTCATTGAGAAGCAAACAGAGTTGGTCTTAGCGCGATATGGCCTAAACATGTCCGACTTCGTCAGAACGGGGCCCGCTACCTTCGGCGAGCAAGTATTCATTTCGATGAAGTATCAAATCGACGCGATAAACCTTGATTGTGTGCTTTTAGTGTTGGGCTTTGACGAAGACAGTCGTGCCCATATTTTTACCGTGGAAGAACCCGGCGTTATATGTAATCACGATTTAAGTGGTTTTTGGGCCATCGGAAGCGGTGCAAACCGTGCATTAAGCAGTCTGTTTTTTCAGGAATACCGTTCATCCTTAATGGAATGGAAAGCTCTTTATTTCCTGAGCGAAGCTAAATTTATGGCCGAGGGAGGCAGTGTTGGCGAAGAGACATTGGTAATGATTGCGAGAGAGAAAGGGCAGTCTATGGGGAGTCTCGAATACGAAAAACTCAAGAAGCTGTGGAGGCAAAAGGGGCGTCCGAGAATACCCAAGCAAGCACATGCCGTTATTATGAAATCTCTTGAAACAGAATTTTTCCCTATCGGGTCTACGCCGTCAACTTCTGGAACGTCAGAACCGGGGCAGTGACCATATGGCGCAACGTATCAATGAACAGATCAGGTCGATTGCGACGATTGAATCTAAACTCCATTTCTTCAAGGTAGGACGCTAGGTGTTTAGGACTCACGCGGTGCCAAGTGCCGATAATGCCGCGCTTCAGAAGCGAGAATGCAGATTCGACGGTATTGGTATGAATCTCTCCCATAACATATACGTGGCCGCTGTGGTTGATCGATTTGTGAGGAACCCCAGCGAGTTTGGTCGCGTGGGGATACGAAGCAAAGTCATCGGTGATAATCACATCCACATCGGATTTGACGTTCTCTCGGATGTACTGCGCGAGCGTCCCAGCCTTTGCATCATCGGCATGGAACAATCGCAGTTCGCCGTTCCGCTGACGAATCCCGATCACGATTTCTTTGTTGTCGAACTTTGCGGCATGGCCCTTCCTCAGCCGTCCGCCGATATACGTTTCGTCCATTTCGACGGTTCCGGTAAGTTTCTCTTTCGCGGCCTCTTTCATTGCGGCGCGGATTCTATGGCAGAGATACCACGCCGTCTTGTAGGAGATGCCAAGGGTCCGTTGAATCTGGCAAGCCGAGATGCCCTTCTTTGCTTCACAGAGAAGCAGTGTAGCCATGAACCACTTTTCGAGCGGCAAGTGGGAATCGTTAAAGATCGTGCCAGCCGTCACGGTAAACTGATAATCGCAACGCTTGCAGTAGAACAATTGCTTGTCAGTCTCAAGCTCTATGGCCGAGTCATTGCAGCGTGTGCAGCGCGGACCATTCGGCCAGCGCAAGCGGCAAAGCAGTTCGCGGGCCTTTTCGGACGTGCCGTAGCGGCTTACGAGCGTTGCTAGGTTTAACCCTTTTGGTTTAGGAGACTTACGTGGACGAGAAGAAGAAACGGGAGCAATTGCAGAAGGTTCCGACGCGGACCCTGCTGGCATCGATAAAGAAGGATTTGAAGCGCCAGATTCGGGCTTCTGCATCTGCTGGTAAGTTGAAGAAGAAGTAGGTTTTGTGTCCATGCACAGAGATTATGACAGGACTGAACTGTTGTCAAGTAAACAATCATGCTTGTATAAATCTCGAAAGGAACTCCCATGGAATCACATCCTTGCGAAAAAAATAGGGGGGTACCCCCCGTGGGCGCACTTCCCTTGCCAAACCCCGAAGCGCTCCTCGCCGCCGACGATATCCACCGCTGCCAACATATCGACGCCCGGGGCCACCGCTGCCGCATGTTCATTGCTCCGGCCGAGAAGACTTTCGGTTCGGGCCCCGATAGTGCTGATAGTGACCTAGCAGAGCTGACGGCGGACCTTTGCGCCCATCACGCCCAGAAAGTCCTTCGTCGCCAGCGCGCCGGACAAACCGCTGCCGCCGAGCTCCTCGCCTCGGTCACCGACTTCGGCGACGCGGCCTCGGTCAATCGCTTCCTCGGCAACCTCGCCAAGATGGTCGCCCTCAGGCGCATTCCGCGCCGCGACGCCATCGCCATGGCCTATATCTCCCAGCTCATCCTGAATAGCCAGGCCGCGAACGACCGCAGCGAGCTTCTGCGCTATCAACTCGAGCTCTTGCGCCAAAAGAACACGCCCGTGCAAGTCATCTGGGATCTCCCTCGTCGCCATAGAGATCCGGAGCGAAGCGACGATTCCAAACCAGTAGAAAATCCCGCCGGAGCCAACCAGGGACGATGACTTTGCAGGCAACGGCGTGCGCTGCCAAATGAGCGTCGGTTCGATTTTGTAGAGCGGGTGTTGTGATGTGAAGTTGACGCAACGGACAACGCGGGAGATTCGCGTTGCATGCGGAGGCCGATTCGGCGAAACTATGTACGTTGATCCACGATCTTTGATGGGAATCTTTGATCCGCAAATCAACAAAGCAGATCGGTTTCCGCCGGGTCCAGGTCTTCGCGCCGATTCGGGGGTTTTGATTCGGGGTGTTCCTGACCGGGGTGTTCGTTACTAGGGAGAATGACCTCAATCGGCTGGATTCCGCACTAATCTGAATTGATTCGAGGAAAACCAGAGAATGACTCAGCAAATAGGTGAGCTTTTAGCCCCGTATCGATTGATGATGACGCCGGGGCCGTGTTCGATCGACCCGCGTGTTTATCGCGCCATGGCGACTCCGCTGGTCGGCCATATGGATCCGTGGTTCACGGAGATGATTGGAGAAGTGCAGGTGCTCCTGCGCCAGGCCTTTCAGACGCAAAATCGCGTAACCTTTCCGATCTCCGCTTCCGGCTCGGGAGGCATCGAAGCCGCGGTGGTCAATCCGCTGGAGCCGGGCGATGAGGCCATCGTTTGCGTCAACGGCAATTTCTCGGAGCGCATGGCGGTGATCGCCTCGCGCGTCGCGGGAACCACCATCCATCGCGTGGAATGTCCGCTGGGACGAGTGGTGGATCCGGACGACGTGCGCAAGGCCGCTAAGGGAAAGAAGATCAAGTTTATCGGCGTTTGCCACGGCGAGACCTCCACCGGAGTGCTCAGCCCCATCGACGATTTCCGCAAAGTGGCCGACGAAGTCGGCGCCCTTCTCGTGGTTGACGCCGTGGCCACGCTCTGCGGCACGCCTCTCGACGTGGACCGCCAGCGCATCGATCTTTGCTTCAGCGGAACGCAGAAGGCCATCAGCGCGCCTCCGGGCATGGCTCCCATCACCGTCGGCCCGCGCATGGAGGAGGTTCTGCGCGCGCGTAAGACGCCCGTGCAAAGCTGGTACTTTGACCTGACCACCACCATGAACTTCTGGGGCAAGGACCGCACCTATCACCATACGCCTCCGATCTCCATCGTTTTCGCCCTCCGCGAGGCGCTGCGCATCGTTTTCGAGGAAGGGCTGGAGGCGGGCTGGGCCCGTCATCGGCAGAATCAGCAAGCGCTCATCTCGGGCCTCGAGGCGCTGGGAATCGAGCTATTCGTTCCCAATGCGAAAGACCGGCTGCCTACGGTCACCAGCGTCTTCGTGCCCAAGGGTGTGGAAGACGGGCGCGCCCGGCGCCAATTGCTGGACGAATTCGGCATCGAAATCGCCGGCGGCATTGGCCCGCTTAAGGGCAAGATCTGGCGCGTAGGCTTGATGGGCTACGTCAGCCAGGCCAAACATATTCTCTTCTTCCTGGCGGCGCTTGAAAAAGTGCTGCTCGATCAGGGGCGCAGCGTTTCCCCGGGGGCGGGAGTGGGCGCCGCCATCCGCACCTACGCCAATGCCGAAACGGCCGCGGTGGGCCATCGGAATTAAGGCAGGAAATTAAATTGGCAATTCAGTTGAGCCCGTGCGGCCAGCACCCGTGACCGCTGCCGCGCGCCCCACGATTCCCAACAGCGGGCCGATGAGCAATTTCGTCGGCCCCTTCGACGTACTCTCGCCGCTCACCGGGCAAGCCTATCGCGTGCGCTTCTCGCATGTCTGGAACGGCATAGCCACCCGTCACAGCGACAGCGTGGATACGAAATTCCTCATCGACGGCCGCGCCGCACTGGTGGGGCTGGCGCACACCGGGTTCGTGCAGTTTCGCGCGCGAGCGGCCCGCGACCTCACCGACCGCGAGGCCAGCTACGTGGCCGCCGAATATCTGAAAGAACGATTGGAAGAAGAAGACGAACGCCCGCTTTACGACGTTTCCCCGGAAGATCTGCTGCGCTTGATCGACAAGCTCGGAATTCGCTGAACCGCTTGCGCGCTAAAAGCGAAGGCCCCTGAATTCACCCTTTCGGAATGGCGCCGCTCGAAACCTCTTTCATCATCTTTGCCGCTAAACCCTTGCTAATTTCACATTTGGAATCGTTGATGCGGCATTGTGCGATTGTAAATTTGCAACCACAAGGGCAAGTTTCCAAATTCATGCGCCTCAAGGCGGTTTTCTTTTGCGCAGGTGTGAGCATGCTCATGTCAACGCCAGGAAGCTCCGTGGCGTTTTTAGCGAAAATCTGGCCGACATCGGCGACTGTCTCAATGTGTGCTTCGACCGGCATTTTCAAAAGCGCGCGGATTTCAAGGTCGTATTCCTGAAGGCCCACCAGGCCCATATGCTTCTGAACTACGCGACCCTCCGGGCTCACCACGAACGTGGTCGGCAGAGCCGCGAGACCGCCATATGCGGCGAGCACCTTATCGTTCTGCATGACGACCGGATAGTTGATGCCTTGCTTGAGTACGAACTTCTTCACCGCTTCCGCCGGCAAGTCGTCCATCGACACGCCGATGATTTGCAAATGGGTTTTGTAGTGAGATTGCAGAGCAATCATTTCTGGAATTTCCGTGCGGCAAGCAACGCACCACGTGGCCCAAAAATTCAGCAAGACTACTTTTCCGGCCAGAGCCGCTGTCGAAATTGTATTTCCATCGAGGTCGCGCAGTCTAAACGATGGCATCGCCTCGGGATTGACGACGAACTGTAGTACGGCAGGAGGATGAGCGCTGGAAGTGCTCTTGGGGTCAGGCACCACACTGCTGCTGGCCGCCGGTTTGACCTGAACAACTCCTCTCGACGTGAAAGGACGCGCCCGGCTTCTCGACGCTATGCCGACAAAAGAAATCAGGATCAGCGTGCCAGCGGAGATGCAAAAAGCTGCTGTTTTCATCGTGATGCGCACGCGATATTTTTAGCGTCCCCTCCATAGCCTGATGATTACCCGCGTGCTTTTTAGCCAAGAGACGAATCGCCGACTTTTACCGCCGCGCGGCTGATTCCGTGATCCTCTTGTGGGCCGAGCGGTGGACCGAGCGAGACTGCGCCTTTCGCGCAGTCTCCGGGCGACGGCTCTCTTCCTCTAAAGCAGCGTAGCTAGAACTTGCTCCAACTGAAGCCGATGAGCTGATACGACCCTACCTTTTGCGTGTTGCTCAGGAGCGCCTGGTCAAAGTGAAAGGGAGAGTTGCTGTCGTCTACGAAAGTATTGCTGACGATGCTGCCGTTAAGTCCCACCGCCCCGCCAGGCTGGTAGAAAGGCGCGTTGGGCATATAGATGACCAAGGAGTTGGGCGCGCCTCCCACCCTCATCTGCGCCGTCCCCGCGTAGACGATCTGCATATTGTTGGGAACTCCGCTGATCGGGTTGGCGGTGGGGCTTCCAGCGCCCGGGCTCCCGGTGGATGCTGTATCGCAATTCGCTCCGAGAGTAGAACCGCTTGTATACAATTGTCCTGGGTTACCTGGAACACCGGTGTTGCACAGATTGAAGCCGCCCAAGCCAGCCTCATATATCGCGGACGGGACGTTGCCACTTACGCCGCCCTCGGAGGGTAGGGTCCCGGCTCCGGTAATGTTGATGATCACCGGGCTGCCGGGCGGCGAAACCACGATCTGGCCATTGCTTGAGCCAAAATTAATCGCGTTAATGTTGTAAGTTCCGCCGCCTTGCAAATAAAGGACGGAATCGGTGGCCGCGGCGCCACCCGAAGTGGGCCAGGTGAGATTTCCGTATGTACCTGGAGCAAGATTATATTGATTCACCGTGGTCGAACTGGTGGTGCTTCCATCATAAATTTTTATCGTGGCGGGGGAGTGTGGAGTACATCCGGTGGTGCTCCCCGAGCTGGGGCAAAACGTCGAATTAAGAGTTTGGGTGGAGGTAACGGGGGTCACGCCGGAGGGGTAGCAGGCGGTGCTCCCGCAAGTCGCGCAACCCCACGGGCACGGCTCGTTGACCGTATTCGACTTGATAACGCCACCGTCCGTACCGCCAGCCGTCTCGACGCCGTCGGTGGGGCAGGAACTTCCCACCGCGGTGTTTCCGGACGTGTAGATGTTGCCGTCAATAGTGGCACCGTTCAGGTTCACGAATCCGTTTGCGTAGACATTTCCTCCCGTCGTCGACGAGTTGGTGGCGCTGTAAGGGCCTGAGTTGGAATTGTAACTGTCCGTGCAGGGGCCGGTTACGCCTGTGTCGGTGTCGCATTTCCCGTTGAAGTAAACGGGCGCAACACCACTGACCGTACAGCCCGTTCCAGTCGCCACGACGCCGGCTGTAAAAATCGGCGTGCCGGTTCTCTGATAGGTCGCGACCACCTGGACTGTAGCCGTACGCACGCCGTTCACAGTGCCTTGAGAAGTTATCTGCCAGGTTTGCATGACTCCGCTACTAAGCCAAGAAACGGCGCCTGCCTGGGTCATGGCGATCAGTGTAGCCGAAGTGGAAAAGGACGCGTTCGATAGGCCCGGGATCGTTTGATTACTCAAAGCGGTGTTGAATGCGCTTTGCTGCGCCGCAACGCCGGTGCTCCCGTCGGGATAGTTCGATGCAATGGACGAGAGGGCCGAGAGGGTAACTGCACCGCCGGTAGTGGTGCAGCCGGACGCGCATGACACGGGGTCCTTGGTCATGGTGAATGAGGTAAAGGTGGTGGGCGCGACATAATTGTACTGCAGCCAATTGATCGTGCTTTGCACGCCCGCTTCGGCCGCGTAGCGCGCCTGCGCCAGTTCTCTGTAGTTCGCGGTGGTCCAGATTTCCGTCTGCGTAATCAACATAAGGCCCGTGGCCAGCACGCTAAGCACGAGCAATACGAGCAAAGCGATAATCAAGCTGATCCCTCGTTCGCCGCTGGCGACTCTTTGTTTTCTTTCGGTTACCATGGTTCCTCCGATGCGGTTAGGGCAGCGTCAGTATGGCAACCCAGGTGGTGTCGGTTGCATAAGACTGGCTGTGGGGCTAGGTGTTGTCGCTATGATGTACGCGGCAAAAACATTCCGGGAAGAGATGTTCAAGAAGGATTTCGTCTCCGTGATGAATTGATGCGTCTGTGGGTCCTCTTCCGCGGTCTGAACGGTCAGCATGATCTGCATGTCCGTGACACAGGTGTAGCTAGTGCTGCCGACGGTACAATTCCCCGCTGTGACGGATCCGCCAACGCCCATTGAAGGCGTGAAACAAGGGGTAGGGACGCCTGCTACGGGTGGGTTCGCCACAAGAGTGTTCAACAGGACTTGTGACGCATTTGTCGTTGAGGTGCCGGGAGCTACCGTAGTGATGGAGCGAGTCAGAGTCCCGGGCGCGCTGGACGTGCCCGGGTTGCAATCGTATTCGACATAGGTCAGGGTCTGATTCGCATTGATGTCGCCGAAGATCTGCAGGGTATTACTTCCGGCACCGGTCGTAGGAGCGAGTATGCCGTTGGGAAAAACTCCGTAGGCGGTGACCGCCGCACCAGAGGCGTGGCTGAGCGTGAATATTCCCTTCACCTCGTTGGTTCCCGGAAGCGACGTCACCTGGACAGTCTCTTGATTCGCTCCCGTGTCGACGGTGAGTTCCTCGCCCACAAAAATATTGGCCGACGAGGCGAGAGTGGCCGTCTGTGCCGATGTGCTACCGGTCACGGCTGCCGATAGGGTTGTGGGAGCAAAATCGACTGACCCGGCTTGGCCTACTTCCTGCGCCATGAGCTCGAAGGCGCTGCGCAAGGTAGCGTGCATGTCCGATTGCAATTGTTGGGAGCCATATACCTTTTGTGACTGATCCAGAGTGTAAAAAGCGGCGCTAGCCACGACGAGCATCACGGCAAGACTCACCATCATCTCGAGCAAGCTAAAGCCGTCGTGTTGTTTTCGTCCGCGCACTGGAGTGTTGTGTGCCATGATCGTCATTGAATCGCAGACTTCGTGCAGACCAGCGTCACGGTGGGCGCGGACCCCCCTAAGCCGTAAGTGTCCAAGGCGCTAACCATCACCGTGATCGTTTCCAAATTTGCAGCGGCGTTTACGGAAACACTCCACTGGCGAACATAAGTCGCTCCCGTAGCGCTGGTCTGTTGGGCTCCGGCATCGTTCACATAATCCACGTAACCGCTTACCGGAGAACCCGAAGTGACTCCCCCGCCGGCAGTGAGTCCGGTTCCCCCGGTGGTCGTTGGGGGATAGACGGCAGTATTCGACGCCGTGTCCGTGAAACTCAGCGACATCAATTGCTCCATCTTGTCTTCGGCATATTCGGTAGTGCGGGTAGCGCGGTCGCCCCGATTCCAATTGTCGTTTGCAGCAACTGCCAATGTGCCCGCCAGGGACAGGACGCCGACGACTAGGACAATTGCCGCGATCATCGTTTCAATCAGCGTCGATCCACGTTCGCGGCACAATAGCTTCTTTTGGGTAGCAGAGCGGATGCCGATGTTGGCTGAGGTTTTCATAGGCTTTTCCAGGTGCCGCTGTTGTACCGCCAGACGGCAACTTTGCCGCTGGCATAGACAGACACGGCATAGGTGACGCCCGATTTATCGGTCAGATACAGGGCGTCGTTCCCAGTCGGGGTGGCTGTGTTATCTATGGGGATGCTGCGCGAATTGAACACTATTGGGCTGGTGTTCTGAATTGTCGTCTGTGTGCCGGCCGCAGTGCTAATACTCCCGAACCCGAAACTCACACCCTGCGATAAGAGGATAGCGCCACCCACATTGCTGTATGTAGTGCATACCGTCGCGCCCTTGGTTGCACAAACTTCCATCTGGCAGGAGTTTCCTGTCAGAGTGCAGTTAAGCTCCGCTTGCGTGAAATTGGACGCAGCGGTCATCTTAGCGAGGGCCAATTGGCTGGCAATATCCCTTACGTTGGATGACGAACGATAATATTGCACAAACGTCGCACCGCTTGGAATCAGGATGGCCGCCAGGATGAGGAAGATCGTTATGACCACGGCCATTTCGAGAAAGCTGAATCCACGCAGCCGATTGGTTTGGTCCGCTGCGGTCTGGACAATTGTGGTCGTCTCAGGCGGTTGTATTTCCGGACGACGGGTGCCGGAAAAGCTGAGCATGCGTGCTTGGTTGGTCATAGGCATTTCGCTCTTCGATACATCCTGTGCGACGACGCCGGCCGGCACCATAGTACGGGAGTCCTGCCAGCCATCTGGAAGTAAACCGTATCTCATTCAGGCAACGGACGACATGTTAGGCAATGGAGCGCACGTAAAGACCGCCGCGACAGTCTGAGATGCGGTGACCTTAGTGGGCATTGTCCCCTTATAAGGGCACTCCGGCTTCCAAGCTGCTAAAGAGCTTTATTGATTGTTAAGAAGGAGGTTAGGTTGACAATTTTCTTTGTGTCCGCTGATGCGCCGTCCCAGTAAGTCACTTTTCGTTACCATTCGGGGAATCTCAGAACCCTGCTAGGCAGGCGTGGGGCTTGCTTTCAAATCGCGCATACTTGAACGCACGCTGCCCGTGAGCGACCTAATGATGCCGAAGTTGAGGGCCGTTGAAGGTGCGCAAACCTGAGGCTTGCTGCGGATGCCGGTGCCGAAAGGGACAGTGGTGAGCTGGACGTTCTTGTGGTTGTCTCGCAGTCCTAAAGAATCCTCGGAGTATACACTCAATTGGCGCTTGGCTTTTCTGTTGCGGCTTCAGGGAGAGAAAAGTGTAACGATCAGGATGGACGCACTGGCGCACCTGTCAGTAGCCGAAAAATGCGGCGAAGAATCCCGGCGGGCGGTTTTGCAGCCTCATCACGCTCCGAATCGTTAGCTTGCGCCGCAGGCGGCCCCGCATAGTGATAATCGAATAGCGTAGAGCACATTCGACATTTGGCCGTCGGCCCTTGCTTGTATCCACAATTTGGACAAATAACGGTAGTTGTCATTGCCGCGAACTCCCATGAGATTTCATTCCATTTTCTAAATTTATCAGATGTGGGCGGATCGGACGTGAGTGCCCAAATTTTCGGTGCCTAAGCGCGCAACAACAGCGCCGGCTTGGAATCTTCGAAGGCTTGGGATGAAAGTGAACGCCAGCAATCCGGAAGGCTGAAGCCGCAATCTGTCTTAGAACCATGAGCTGGCCGCAGTACCAGGCTGCGCGGCGACAGATCGATTCGCCGCTTTCGAATAAATGCCGTTTATTGTGTAGCTGGCGCGACTATTTTCCGTTGTGCGGATGCGAATGCGCGCTATTGCAAATGAGGCGGAGCCGCCGGAGCGTTGGCCGCAGCCGGCGTGCTGGCGGGAGCGGCCGAGGCGGAGGGACCGCCTGCAGCGGAGCCGCCCGAACCTCCCGAAGGTCCGCCCGTTTCCTTGGGTGTGGTGAGATAGCCATTCACGCCGTTCTTGCTGACGTCCATGACCACCAGCTCATAGGGAGCGCGAACACCGCGGACGTAGAACTGCATGGGTTCATCGACGTTGCGGTCTTTCTTGTCGATGGACTTATCGTCGGCGATGACGGTCATGGTGAATTTGTAGTGCTTCGGGTCCGTGCTGTGCAGCACGATCTGGACCGGCCCTACGTGCTGGGGATTCTTGCCCTTGCTCAGCTTGAAATCATAGACATTGCGGTCGCCCATGTGCTTGAGGACTTCCAGCTCTTCGCCATTGCGCGCAATCAAGACGCCCTGGTTATTCAAATCGCCGACCGCGCTGGTGAGGTTCTTCTTGGTGTCGTCCAAATCCTTCTTGGTGGCGGCTATATCGGTCTTGGCTCCGCTTAGATCGGTAGAAACTTGTCCAATCTTGCTCGCGCTCTCCTGCTGCACCTGGCCGATCCGGGCCACCAGTTTGGCGTCGCTATCCTGCTGATCCTGCTGGATCTGCTGGGCCATGGTGCGGGCGCGCGCCAATTCAGCCTGGGTGAGGCCGAGCTTTTGGGAGGTGACGTCGAGCTGTGCGCGTAGCAAAGCGACGCGGGAGTTGGTCTGTTCGAGCTCCTTGCTCAGCACATCGGCGTGCGAATCGCTTTGAGCCAAGGAATTCTGGAGCTGCGCGCGAGAGCTATAGCCTTCGTAAATGAGCACTCCAAGACCCAGGAACAACACAAGGATGACGAGAGGAATCCACATCGGCGTCGGGGGCGGCTCATAAAGATATCCCTCATTCGAGGGAGGAACGTTCGGCGGAACGTTCGGCGGAACATTCGGCGTAATGCTCATTACCTTCTCTCCTTCACTCTGCTAAGAGACTTCCCTAAGTTCGGGCCCTAAAAAAGCCGGTGCTGAGAGTATCGCGACCTGAATCGGGCCAAGCCGAGCTAACAAGCACGGTTGAACAGCGCCAAACTCTTGACCTAAAAAATCCACTCACATTGATTATGGCCGAGACGCTAAAGGTTGTCCACGTCCATGCCGGGCTCAAAGCGCCGTCTCTTTGATGCAGTTTTCAGGGCTTGCGGCGAGGCCAGCGGGCTTCGATCGTTGTGGTCAATCCGCCGCGTGGAGTGAATTCACCCCGAACCGAGCACCAAACCGGCTTGGTGGCAGCCACGATGTCGCGCAGCATGCGGTTCACGGCGTTCTCGTAGAAGATCCCCAGATTGCGATAAGCGAGCAGGTAGTGTTTCAAGGCCTTTAGCTCGAGGCATTTGAGTCGCGGCTCATATTCAATGACGATCGTTCCGTAGTCCGGCAAGCCGGTCTTGGGACAGACGGAGGTATATTCCGGGAACCGGGTCCGAATGGTGTAGCCGGGAAACTGATTCGGCCAGGTCTCAAGATCGGGCAGGCGCGCATCGACGCCGGCCTTGGCGTGCTTATCGGTGTAACCGGGCATAGGTCCTCTCAGAGTACCGCAAGGTGAAGTATCGCAAATTGGGCCAAGCCGACCCCGTCCGGGTTCTCAAAGAGCGTGGGAGCGGACTCAAATTGGCCGTTAGGCTCCTGTGGCCGAATTGGACTCAAGTTCCTTCTATTCATGTCGATATGTTACAATAGCCCGGTTGATTGCACGCGCCCCGAAACGCCGCCAGGCGGTTGCACAACGTCAGAAGGCTAAATATAACCGCAGTGCTGCGTGGTACGTCTAAGAAAGCGCGGAAGCACGCCCCGGCGGAATTGGGGTGCGTCCGCAGTCCGCGACAACACTGAGCCAGTGCGGTTCTAGAGAAACTTAACCTATGTGGATTGTAAGGGTCGCTCTCAATCGACCATATACGTTCATCGTAGTGTCCGTTTTGATCCTGATTCTGAGCGGGGTGGCCATCGTGCAAACCCCGGTTGACATATTCCCCTCCATCGATATTCCCGTAATCGGCATCGTCTTGAGCTACACGGGACTTTCCCCGCAAGACATGCAGGACCGCCTCGCGAGCGTGATGCAGAGGAACATGACGAACACGGTCGAGGACGTGGATCATTACGAAGCGCAGTCCTACCATGGCATCTCGGTGGTCAAGGTGTTCCTTCAGCCTAAAGCGAACCTCTATGGCGATATCGCCGAAGTAAGCTCGGTATCGACCTCGGCCATTCGCGGCATGCCCGTGGGCACCACCCCGCCTTTCATGCTTCCTTACGATGCTGCAGACGTTCCCATTTTGCAGATCGGACTGAGCAGCAAGAGCCTTTCCGAACAGCAATTGACCGACGTGGCCCAGAACTTTTTGCGGCCGCGGCTGACGACCATCCCCGGCATCGAACTTCCTGGGCCCTATGGGGGCAGGCAACGCATGGTCGCCGTTGACCTGGACCCGCAGAAACTGCTGCAGCGGGGTATTTCCGGGGCCGACGTGGTCACTGCGGTAAACGCACAAAATGTAGTTCAGCCGCAGGGCACGGCGAAGATCGGCGACCGCGAATACGACATCGAGCTGAACGGCGCGGCCAAAACGGTGGACGAACTGAACGACGTTCCCGTCAAAGTGGTGAACGGCGCGATGGTTTATTTGCGCGATGTCGCTTACGTGCACGACGGCGCCAGCTTCCAAATCAACATCTCGCGGCGCGACGGGCAACGCGGCGTGCTGCAGGTGGTGCTGAAGCACGGGGCGGCTTCGACGCTGGACGTGGTCCGCGATGTGCGCGCCGCGCTCCCCAAAATCTCCGCCACGCTGCCGGAGGGCGTGAATATTTCGCTGACCGGGGATCAATCGATCTTCGTGCGCGCGGCGATTACCGGCGTGCTGCGGGAAGCGGTGATCGCGGCGCTATTGACGGCGGCACTGATCCTGCTGTTTCTGGGAAGCTGGCGCAGCACTCTGGTGGTCGCGGTTTCGATTCCCCTCTCGATATTGACCTCGCTGGTGGTGCTGAGCTTGCTCGGCCAAACGCTCAACATCATGACGCTGGGAGGACTGGCGCTGGCGGTGGGCATCCTGGTGGACGACGCCACGGTGGAAATCGAGAACATCAACCGCCTGCTGCCGGAAGGCATGCCGCTGCGGGATACGATTCTCACCGGCGCGCAGCAGATCGCGGTGCCCGCCTTCGTGGCTACGCTCAGCATCTGCATCGTGTTCGTTCCCATTTTTTTCCTGAAGGGCGTGCCGGGCTTTCTGTTCCGTCCGCTGGCGGAGGCGGTGGTTTTTGCCATGCTGGCGTCGTATTTTCTCTCCCGAACGCTGGTGCCGACACTGGTGATGTACACGTTCCGTTCCGAAAGGCGCAAGCGAGAAGCGGCGGAAAGCAAAGGAGCAGAACACGCCGGCTTCTTCCGGCGATTCCATATTGCTTTCGAGGAAGTTTTCGAGGGAGCGCGGGAGCGCTACGTCGGGGCGCTGGAATGGTGCCTGCAACACCGGCTGGCGTTTACGCTGGGGTTTCTAGGATTCTGCGGGGCCAGCATGCTGCTGATACCGATTCTGGGCTCGGACCTTTTTCCGAGCGTGGATGCCGGGCAAATCCGGCTGCATGTGCGCGCGCCGATCGGAACGCGCATCGAGGAGACCGCGGCCCTCTGCGATCGCATCGAGGCGTCGATTCGCAGGCAGATCTCCAACGGGGACTTGGACGGGATCGTGGATAACATCGGCTTCCCGCCCAGCGGCATCAACCTTACGCTCAGCAACAGCGGCGTGATCGGCACATCGGACGGCGAGATTCTGATCGCGCTCAAACCCGAGCACCGCATCAAACCCGCCGATTACATTCGCGAAATGCGGCGTACCCTGGGGAGAGAGTTCCCGGGCACGGACTTCTATTTTCAGCCCGCGGACATTGTCAGCCAGGTGCTCAACTTCGGATTACCGGCGCCCATCGACATCCAACTTTCAGGAATGGATGTGCAGGAGAATTTTCGGCTGGCCCGCGAATTTCTGCCGCGGCTGAAAATGATCCCCGGGGCGGCCGACGTACACATTCAGCAAGCCTACGATCAGCCGCAACTGAACATCGACGTGGACCGCGTGAAGGCCCAGCAAGTGGGGATGACGGAAACAACAGTCTCCAACAACGCCATGGTTTCCCTGACCAACAGCTTTCAAACGGCGCCCAATTTCTGGGTGAGCCCGCAGGGCGTTACCTATCAAATCGCCACGCAAACGCCGCAATACCGGATCGATTCGATGCCGGACCTTCGTGAATTGCCGGTGATCACGGCCAACGGAGCGGGCACCCAGGAGCAACTGATCGAAAACCTGGCGAGCATCAAACGTGAATCGGGGCTGGCGGTGGCCTCGCAATATGACATCGTGCCGGTGGTGGATATCTTATGTGACCGCGCAGGACCGCGATCTGGGCGGGGTATCGGCGGACGTGGTGAAGGTGGTACGGGAATACGAAGGCAAGCTTCCGCGGGGCACATCGGTATCCATTCGCGGGCAGGTCAACACGATGCAGTCGTCGTTCTCGGGACTGGCTTCGTGGGATTGATCTTCTCGGTGATTTTGGTGTACTTGCTGATGGTGGTGAACTTCCAATCCTGGGTGGACCCCTTCATCATCATTACGGCCTTGCCGGGCGCGCTGAGCGGAATAGCATGGATGCTGTTCTTTACCGGGACCACGTTGAATGTGCCGTCGCTAATGGGAACGATCATGTGCATCGGCGTGGCCACTTCGAACAGCATTCTGCTGGTCACATTCGCCGCGGCCCAGATGGGCGAGGGCAAGAACTCTTTCCAAGCGGCAGTCAGCGCCGGGTTCACGCGGCTTCGGCCCGTGATCATGACCGCGCTGGCCATGATCGTGGGCATGATTCCGATGGCGCTGGGAATCGGCGAGGGCGCGGAGCAGAACGCGCCACTGGGGCGGGCGGTGATCGGCGGGCTTGCTGATCGCCACGATGGCGACCCTGTTTTTCGTGCCGGTGGTGTACAGTTACGTGCGCCGGAAGGGTTACCAGGAGCTTTTTGCGGAATAACAAGCGGATAGGACGCGTAAAATCATGAGCGCAATCGTTTCAGAAGCGAGGAAAGGGACCCGGACATGAATCCGCAGGCCACGGAGACGGAGAGCAGGGCCGAAACTACGGGGCGTTCGCACCTTCCCCCGACGGCCCCACAGCGGCGGCATGGATCGCGCGTTTGGGCCTACACGGTTCCCGCAATCATTCTGGCGCTTTTCGGCGGCTTGGCGTACTGGAGAGTGCAATCGCGAAATCGCGTGAGCGCCGAACTCATCCCAGCCGCTGCCGCAACCGAGCAGATTCCGGTAGATGTGGTGCATCCGGCCCTCTCGACGGCCAGCCGGGAGTTGACCATTCCTGGCGACGTGCAAGCGTACGTGGAGACGCCGATTTATGCGCGCACCGACGGCTACCTCAAGGAATGGAACGTGGATATCGGCGGGCATGTGAAACAGGGGCAACTGCTGGCCACCATCGATACCCCGGAACTGGATCAACAGCTTCGGCAGGCCGAAGCGGCGCAACTACAAGCCCAGGCCAATCTGGATCTGGCCAAGACCACGGCGGAGCGCTGGCACGTCCTGTTGAAATCCGACGGCGTCTCGCAGCAGGAAGTGGACGCCAACGACGCCGCCTACAAGGCGCGCCAAGCCGACTTCGCGGCCGCGGTGGCCAATGTGGACCGGCTGAAATCGCTGCAATCGTTTCAGCAAGTGACCGCGCCATTCGAGGGAGTAATCACCACGCGAGACATCGATATCGGAGCGCTGATCACCAACGGGACCGCCAAGGAGCTGTTCAAAGAGGCCCAAGTGGAAGTGATGAGGGTGTATACGAACGTGCCCGAAGGTTATAGCAACGACATCCACATCGGCATGCCCGCCGAATTGCATATCGGGGAGTTTCCCAATCGCGTGTTCACGGGAAAGGTGGCCCATACCTCGGGAGCCATCGATACCGCTTCGCGCACCTTGCTGACCGAGGTGCAGGTTCCCAATCCCAAGAGCGAATTGAAGCCCGGAGCTTATGCCGAGGTTACCTTCCGACTTTCGAGCGCGGAGCCGCCGCTGGTGATTCCGTCGAACACGTTGATCTTCCGCTCGGCCGGCCCGCAGGTGGCCGTGGTCGACTCCTCGCACAACGCACGGCTGCGTAACCTCACTATCGGCCGCGACTTTGGAACCAGCCTGGAAATTCTTTCCGGCTTGCAGCCGCAAGATTTGGTGGTCCTGAACCCGCCGGACTCTCTTTCCGATGGGCAACCGGTCTCCGTTCAGCAGACCGACAATGCCGGGCCTGGCGCAGCGCCCAAGCCCGCGGCGGCGACGCCGAATGCAAGCGGCAAGACAAACTGATGACCTCATCCGAGTCGGCCCGTCCTTTTGCACCGAAGCTCCTCGCGCCAATGCTAGGCTGTGCGCTGACGCTTACGGGCTGCCTGGTGGGCCCCAATTATCATCGTCCCAGCGTGGACGCGCCCACCGCGTGGAAGGAACAGCCTCCCGATGGGTGGAAGACGGCCACGCCGCATGACGAAATCGCGAAGGGCAACTGGTGGGCCGTTTTTGGCGATCCTGATTTAGACAAGCTGGAGACCCAGGCGGTCGCGTCCAACCTGAATCTGCAGGCCGCGGCGCAAAGGGTTCTGGAAGCTCGGGCCCAGGCGCTGGCCACCAGATCCAGCCTCTATCCCAACGTTTCAGCGGGATTTTCGCCGAGCCGCGCGCGGAACTCCGGAACGAAAGTGATAGGCCCCAACCGTGAAGAGGAGACCGGATACTCGGCCAATATTTTCAGCCTGCCGGTGCAAGCGACCTACGAAGCGGACCTGTGGGGACAGATTCGACGCTCGATCGAATCGGCAAACGCCCTGACGCAGATGAGCGTGGCCGACTACGAAACCGTGTTGCTGCAACTCAAGTCCGATGTGGCGTCCTTCTACATCATGACGCACTACATCGATCAGGAGCTGATCATCCTGCGGAACAACATCGAATTGCAGCAGCGCGCCGTGGACCTGGCAAACGTCCGCCACCAGGGCGGCGTGGCCAGCGGCCTGGACGTCTCCGCCGCCGAGACGCTGCTCGATACGACGGAAGGGACTTACGTGGGGTTGGGAGTTCAACGAGCGCAGTTCGAGCATGCCCTGGCCGTTTTGCTGGGCAGGCCTCCGGCCGAATTCAGCCTGGCCGAGAAGCCTTTGCAGAACATGCCTCCCGCGCTGCCCCCGGGGGTGCCTTCGGAGCTGCTGGAACGCCGTCCCGATATCGCATCGGCCGAAAGATTGATGGCGTCCAATAACGCGCAGATCGGGGTGAATCGCGCGGCCTACTATCCCAACGTAACCTTGAGCTTTGCCGCCGGGGGGCTCAGTTCGTTTCTAGGCCAACTGCTAGACGTGCCCAGCCTGGTGTGGTCGGCCACCGCGAACGCTGCGCAACCGATCTACACTGGAGGGCGCCTATCGGCGAATATGATGTTCGCGCAAGCGACCTACAACGAGTCCGTGGATCGTTACCGGCAGACCGTGCTTTCCGCGTTCCAGGAAGTGGAAGACGATCTGTCCGGCTTGCGCGTCCTGGAGCAGCAAGCGGCGGCTTACGACAAAGCGGTGAGCGCGGCCCAGGAAACGGCGGACATTTCCACTTCGCGCTACCGGGAAGGCTTGGCCAATTACCTGGAAGTGATCACGGCGGACGAAGATCTACTGAGCAATCAACGGCTTGCCGACGCGGTTCTCGAGCAACGCTTGCTGACGACGATTCAACTGATTCAGGCGCTAGGCGGGGGCTGGCAAGAATCGACGATCTATACGCCAGGCGCGCCTCTGCCTGGGGAAACTGCGGCAGCGGCACCCCAAACGACGCCGCGGGGCCGGTAATCTCCCCGTAACCATCCAGGCAACGATCTAACCATTCGGGCCCCGTAGGGCACCATCCACTGCATTCTTGTACACATTCCCTGGACAAAAACCGCAGAATTTGTTAGTTGGGGTAGGGGTAGCATTGCTGCCGCTGCTCCAAAAGGGGGGGCGTTCCATGCTGCGGCCTGGCATGGAGTGATGGGAAGTTCCACACCCCGAGAAGATAAGCCGTATGCGCAATCATTGCTGTTGCGCAATCATTAGGAGATTGGGGCGCGAACGGTCACTCGGCAGGAGAATGACCGGCATCGTTACGGCTTCAAAACGAACTCAATATAGCTGACCAGATTGGAGTGGATCATGAGCACTGTGGCACCCGTTGCTGGCACGCAATCGAATGGTGAACTGGTTCAGATTCTGTCGCCGGAGGCGTTGATTCGCCAGCGCATCGAGGAGGAACGCCAGCGCCTGCAAAAAGAGGCCGGCATCCAGCGCCGCGAAGTGCAGCACTTCCACAAGCCGATCGAGCTGCCCTTCACCTCTTTGCAGCGGGACCACACCACCATCCTCTTTGGCGGGCTCACCTGGAAACACGAGCGGCTGGTACACGCGGCCCTCGAGAGCCTCGGCTATAGGTGCGAATCCGTTCCGGTGCCCAACAAGAAGGCGTTTCAGCTGGGCAAGGAGTACGGAAACAACGGGCAGTGCAATCCCACGTACTTCACGGTGGGCAATCTGGTGCAGTTCGTTCAGGACCTGGAAGGCAAGGGCCTGACCAAGGACGAGATCTGCGACCGGTACGTCTTCTTTACCGCCGGCGCGTGCGGCCCCTGCCGCTTCGGGATGTATGAATCGGAGTACCGGCTGGCGCTGCGGAACGCGGGATTCGACAAGTTCCGCGTGCTTCTTTTCCAGCAAGGCGGCGGGCTGAACCAGGCCGAGGCCGAAGCGGGACTGGAGATGAACCTGGACTTCTTCCTGGCCATCCTGAACGCGCTGAATATGGGCGATATCCTCAATGACGTGGCCTATCAGATCCGGCCTTACGAGGTGAATGCCGGCGAGACCGACCGCGTGCTGGAAGAGTCGATGGAGCTTTTGCACGAAGTGATGCGGCGGCAGAAGCCCTGGACGCTGCGCGGACGCGCGGCCAAGCTGCTCAAGGGAACGAAGTTCGAGGGAAGCGGGGAGTTTCTGGGCAAGTTCCTGCACCAGCTTTTTGGCAAGGAGATGATCCTGGCGCTGCGCGAAGTGCGCGACCGCTTTGCCGCGATCCCCATCGACCGCACCCGGGTGAAGCCTATCGTCAAGATCACCGGCGAATTCTGGGCCCAGACCACCGAGGGCGATGGCAATTTCAACATGTTCCGCTTCTTGGAAAAGGAAGGCGCGCAGGTGGTGGTGGAGCCGATCGGAACCTGGATCTGCTACCTGATGCACCAGGTGGTGCAGAAGTTCCACGACGAAAAAGGCTTGCAGGATGGCGCGGCGCTTCCTCCCTCCTGGCGCCTGGACAAGCACCTCAAGATCAGCCTGAACATGTACAAGAAGATCATGCAGCTCAAGATCGCCGAGCATATTTTCAAGCGGGAGTACAACCGCATCATCGACGCGCTGGGCGGGATTGGGCATCATTTGGTGGATCAGTATGAGTTGCAGCGCCTAGGCCATCCTTATTACAACTCGCGAGCCTCCGGCGGCGAGGGCCACTTGGAAGTTGCCAAGAATATCTACTATTCCCACAAGGGGCTGGCCCATATGGTGCTGGCGCTGAAGCCCTTCGGGTGCATGCCCTCCACGCAGTCGGACGGGGCACAGTCCGCCGTGATGGCGCACTACAAGGACATGATCTTCCTGCCCATCGAGACTTCGGGTGAGGGCGACGTGAACGCTCACAGCCGGGTGCAGATGGCGCTGGGCGAGGCCAAGGCCAAGACCAAGCTCGAATTCAAGGCCGCTCTTGAAGCCTGCGGCAGGACACTCGAGGAGATTCGCGGCTACGTGGAGGAACACCCGGAGTTGAAGTCGCCGATGTACAAAGTGCCCAAGTCGGACGGTGTGACCGGCGCGGCGGCAAATTTCGTGCGGCACGTGGCGCAGTTGATGAAGGCGGAGAACAAACCGGTGGCGCGCGAAAGCGCGGCCGCTTAGGTATTCAGGCCCGGGGAGAATAAATAATGGGTTGCTCGAGCGGAAGCTGCGGGACGGGAAGCGCCGGCGATACGAACGGCGGAGCCTTCGTTCCGCTGGCCAATCTCTCCAAACCCGCTTTCGTGCCTCCACCACCGTTGGTGAAGGCGATCGCGCCGCGCCTGGACCAAGGCGTTCGGCTGATGGTGGGCCTCGACGTAGGCTCGACCACGGTCAAAGCCGTGGTCGTGAATCCGCAAAACGACGAGATTCTCTGGCGGGACTACCAGCGGCACGATACCAAGCAGCCCGAGAAGGTCCTGGAGTTCCTCAAGCGCATGGAGGCGGAAGTCGGAATTGTCCACGGTCTCACGCGCATTTTCGTCACGGGCAGCGGCGGCGGAGGGATTGCGCCGCTGATCGGCGCCAAATTCGTGCAGGAAGTGAACGCGGTAGCGCTGGCCGTGGAGAAGCTCTATCCGGAGTGCGGTTCGGTGATCGAATTGGGCGGCCAAGACGCCAAGATCATCATTTTCAAGGAAGACCCGGTCAGCAAGCGCAAGAAGAAGATTCCTTCCATGAACGACAAGTGCGCCGGCGGGACGGGCGCGGTGATCGACAAGATCAACGCCAAGCTGCGCATTCCGGCGGAACAGCTCTGCGAAATGGGCTACGTGAACCTGAAGCTGCATCCGGTGGCCGGGAAGTGCGGTGTCTTCGCCGAGACGGACATCAACGGCTTGCAGAAGAGCGGCGTGCCCGGCGACGAACTGATGGCTTCGCTCTTTGAAGCCATCGTGCAGCAGAACCTGGCCGTGCTCACGCGCGGGAATACGCTGCGGCCCCAGGTGTTGCTGCTGGGCGGGCCGAATACATACATCCGCGGCATGAAAGAGTGCTGGAAGACGAACATTCCCAAAATCTGGGAAGAGCGCAAGTTTCCCCTGCCGGAAGGCGTCGATCCCGCTTCGCTGATCCTGGTCCCGGAGAACGCGCAATACTTTGCGGCTCTGGGCTCGGTGGAGTTCGGCAAGGACGAAGACGAAGCGGTGGGCCTCTATCGCGGCGTGGAAAATCTGGAATGGTACATGAACGTCGGTCGCCTGGAAGAGAAGCAGAAAAAGGGCGGCAGCGGGCTGAGCAAGACCGAGCAAGAGCTTCTGGACTTCAAAGAGCGCTATAAGCCGAAGAAGTTCGTCCCCGCGAAGTTCCAGCCGGGGCAAGTCGTGGAAGGCTTCATGGGGATCGACGGCGGCTCGACCTCGACCAAGGCCGTGCTGCTCGATAAAGACAAGCGCATCTTGGTGAAGTGCTACCAGCTTTCCAAGGGCAATCCCATCGAAGACACCATGGACATGTTCCGCAACCTGCGGGAGCAGGTGGAGGAACAGGGCGCGACACTGAAGATTTTGGGCATGGGCACGACGGGCTATGCCAAAGACATTCTCAGAGACGTGCTCAATGCCGATGCGGCCATTGTAGAGACGGTGGCGCACACTGAGGCGTCGCTGCACTTCTATCCTCATGCCGATGTGATCTGCGACGTGGGCGGGCAGGATATCAAGCTGATCATCCTGCAGGATGGGCGCGTAAAAGACTTCAAGCTGAACACGCAGTGTTCGGCGGGAAACGGGTACTTCCTGCAATCCACGTGCACCGGGTTCGGCTACGAAGTGACGCAATTCGCGGAACTGGCGTTCGCGGCCAAGGCCATGCCTGTGTTCGGCTACGGCTGCGCCGTGTTCATGCAGTCGGACATCGTGGACTTTCAGCGGCAGGGCTGGAAGGCGGAAGAGATTCTGGCGGGACTGGCCAACGTGCTGCCAAAGAATATCTGGCTGTACGTTTCGCAGATTCCCAACCTGGCCTCGCTAGGGAAGACCTTCGTGCTGCAAGGGGGCACGCAGCATAATCTGGCCGCGGTGAAAGCCCAGGTGGATTTCATCGAATCGCGCTTCCGCGATAAGGGCGTGAAGCCAAACGTAATCGTGCACGAGCATTGCGGCGAATCCGGCGCCATCGGCGCGGCCATCGAGGCCAACCGGCTGTGGAGGAATGGCCGGCAAACCAGCTTTATAGGCCTGGACGCGGTGCAGAAGATCAGCTACATCACGCACCGCAGCGAAGACACGCGCTGCTACTTCTGCAAGAACAAGTGCCTGCGGACGTTTATCGACGTGAAACTGTTGCCCGGCGTGCCCGTCGAGAACATCGGATTCAAGACGTCCAAGATTCCCATCGCCGAGGGCACCAAGCGGCTGATCGTGAACAACAGCTGCGATCGCGGGCTGGTGGAAGACGTGAACGCCATGCGCGAGATCAAGAAGGGCATGGATTCTGTCAAGGACTCCAATCCCAATATGGCGGAAGTGGCGGCCAAGATGGTGTTCAAGTCGTTCAAGCCGCCGCTCGTTTCGGACGCGCCGCCGCGCTATGCGCTGACCGCGGGACAGAAGGCCCGCGTGGCGGCCATGAAGCGCCGCGCCAGCCTGCGCATCGGCATTCCGCGCGTGCTGAACCAGTACACCTCCAACCCGATGTTCAGCGCCTACTTCGAGTCGCTGGGGGTTCCGCCGGAGAACCTGATCTACTCCGACTTTACCTCCGAGGAACTTTATAAAGCGGGCGCCAAGCGCGGCTCCATCGATCCCTGCTTCCCATCGAAAGTGGGCATCCCGCACGTGCACAACCTGCTTTACGAGCACCACAAGAAGAAGCCGCTGGACGTGATCTTCTTCCCCATGATCGACGATCTGCCGTCGGATTTGGTGAACGCCCAGGCCCATCGCGCCTGCCCCACCGTTACGGCCACGCCGGCAGCGACCAAAGCGGCCTTCACAAAGGAAAGCGACCTTTTCAAGGAGATGGGCGTGGTGTTCTTGAACCCGCTCATCAATTGCGGCATGCCGGTCCTTTTCGAGCGGCAAATGCTCGAGACCTTCCGCGAGATGCTGGGGCTTTCGGCGGAGGAAAATCATCGCGCTACGGAAGAAGCCATGAAGGCTATGGCGCATTTCACCGAGGGCGTCCTGCGCAAGCAGGGGCGCGAAATCCTGCGCAAGCTCGAAGCCGAGGACGGCATCGGCATCGTGCTGCTGGCGCGGCCGTATCACAACGATCCCGGCCTCAACCACGACATCCTGGAGGAGTTCCAGAAGCTCGGCTATCCTGTTCTCACCCAGGCCGCGCTGCCGATCGACGACGAGATCATCTGGAAGCTTTTCGGCGACGAGGTGCGCGCCGGCGTGATCACGCACCCCATGGACATCGTCGACACGTGGAAGAATTCCTACAGCGAGAACACCAGCCAGAAGGTGTGGGCGGCCAAGTACACGGCGCGGCATCCCAATCTGGTGGCGTTGGAGCTTTCCAGCTTCAAGTGCGGGCACGACGCGCCGATCTATACCGTGGTGGAAGAGACGGTGACCAAGTCCGGCACGCCGTACTTTTCCTTCAAGGACATCGACGAAAACAAGCCCAGCGGATCGATCCGCATCCGCGTGGAGACGATCAGCTACTTCCTGAAGCGCTACCGCGAAGACATGATCGCCCGGAAGCGCAAGGAGTCCGAGATCGACGTTAAGCTGGCGGAATTCGAGGCGCAACTGCGGGCGGAATTAGGCGTGCCACAGGCGGCAACTGGCGAATCAGGCGGCCTGGAAACCGAGCGCGGGGAACTGCAGGCGGTCTAGCGAATCTTCATCGAGTCTTTAACTTGGTCGAGTAAGAGATGGCTCTCGCGATTCAATCCGACAAGGTGATGTTTGAAATTTACCGCGAACCGGAAGCCGCCGGGCGGTATCGGGTTGTGTATTTCACCGAACTCGATGAACACAATCGCGAACTAGAGATCAACGACGCCATGCGCGGCGAGCACATTTTCGACGGCTATTTGCGCAACCACAAAAAGCAGGAAGGGAAGCGCATCGTGACCGAGATCCTGGAGCGGCTGAACGCCGGCCAAAGGCTTAGCCCCTCCGATATGGAGCGCGAACTGAAGCCGTTCATGGCATAAACGCCCGCGCGCTTTGAAACGGAGTGGCCGAGAAAGCCCGGACCAACTTGCGCAATCTTCCACGACTCGCATGAAAGCCAGCACTCGCGCCCGCCGCAGACTTCGCTTCATCAACACCCGCCTCAAGGAATGGCGCATGATCGCCTGGGGTCTGCTCTCAACCGAGCATCCCGTGCTCGCGCACATGATTCCCATCCGGCGCTGCAATCTTTCCTGCACCTATTGCAACGAATTCGACGACGTTTCAAAGCCGGTGCCGCTGGACGAGATGCTGCGGCGAATCGACCGGCTGGCCGAACTCGGAGCGACCATCGTCACCCAAAGCGGCGGAGAGCCTCTGCTGCATCCCGACCTCGACCGCATCATCGCACGCGTGCGCAGCCACGGAATCCTGGCCGGAATGATCACCAATGGCTACCTGCTTACGCGCGAGCGCATCGAAAAGCTGAATCGCGCCGGCCTCGAGCACTTGCAGATCAGCATCGATAACGCGCTGCCGGACGAGACTTCCAAGAAGAGCCTGAAGGTTCTGGACCAGAAGCTGGTGCTGCTGGCCGAACATGCCGAATTCCAGGTGAACATCAACTCCGTGCTGGGATGCGGGATTCGCTTCCCGGAAGACGCGCTCAAGGTGGCGCGCCGGGCGCTGGAGCTGGGCTTCACCAGCACCATCGGGGTTCTGCACGACGGCAACGGCCAGCTCAAGCCGCTGAACGACACCGAACAGAAGATCTTCGAGGAAGTGATGGAACTGGGGAAGCGCTCCTATTCGCGTTTCAACCAGTTCCAGCACAATATCGCGCGCGGCAAAGCCAATGAGTGGCGCTGCCGTTCCGGGGCTCGCTACCTCTATATCTGCGAAGACGGGCTGGTACACTGGTGCTCGCAACAGCGCGGCTATCCCGGCATTCCGCTGCTGCAATATTCGATGGACGATTTCCGCCGCGAGTTTAAGACCGCCAAGCCTTGCGCGCCGCACTGCACCGTCTCCTGCTCCCAGCAGGTGTCTATGCTGGACAACTGGCGCGCGCCGCAGACCCTTCGTCCCAGGCCCGCGGCGATGCCGCAAGCGCAGAACCTCGTGCAATTGGGCGGGGCCAGCGCCGCAGACCACGACTAGAGTTTTCCCGCAAACCTTCGCATATCCTCGCAAGCTACTGAGCCGCAGGACCTTATCCTTGATTAATTTGTGCACGCCGAGCACGGCGAAAGAGTGATTTACGCATACGCAGCGGCTTCGCCTTCCTTGCTTGTAAAGCGCGGCCGGCAAGCGCAATCTGATGGTTAGCTCCTGCCCCGATCCATGGAACCAGTTGTGCCGTAGCGCAGGGGTGTGGGGCAGTAACCGCGCTGAAGCTTGCGGCGCCTCAAAATATCCATGACCGCCAAGAACCTGGCACAATTTCCTCGCCGCAGTCCGGCGGACGGTGTTCCGCAGGGCGCGCCGCGCCGTTCCGGCCCGGCGCCGGTCACGGCGGCAGCCAACCCCAGGGATTCCGAAGCTTTGGCGGCGCAATTTCTGCGCTCGCTGCATGTCTTGCTGCGGGCCGTGCAGCTCTACCATCAGCACCATCCTCGCTTGATCGAAGGTCTCAAAACCACCGGACAGGCCCTCGATGACCTCCTAGGCGGCGCGCCTATGATCGGCTTCACTGTGGAGCGGGATGGACTGGCGCTGATGAGCCAGGACCCCCGGCCGGCGCACACCATCACCGACCGGCGCGGCGAGCTAAAAGCGCTGGCCGATACATTCCGCCGCGCCAGCATCCGCTCCCTTACATTTGTGCCCCGCACCCGGCTGGACGAACTGCTGCAGTTTGCCCGCGCCGTCGATGAAGCCTGTCGCGCCGGGCAAAGTCCTGCGCGCACGGATTGGCCAACACGCCTGCGGGAACATCGCATCGGCGAAATTCGCGTCAATGAAGCGCCTACAAGCCCGGGCGATCCGCTGCATTTTGGCAGCCTGCTGGAAGCGCTGCTGGGTGCCGGAGGCCAGAACGGCGCGACCGCCGATGTGGTGATCCGCGCCGCGCCGGAACAGTTTCGCGCGGGGTTGCGCGCCTTATGGGCCTCTGCCGGCCGGCTGGAGCACGTGCGCGCGGAAGCGCCGCAGGAAGCGGCCTTTGCGATCCGGGCGGAGTTCGCCACCGCCGATGAGCTGCTTCGCGCGCTGGTCCTGCGGGCCACCGCGATCGAATCGCCTCGCCAAGGCGATTCGCTGGGCGCCTACCTGGCGCGCGCGGCCGACGCGCTAAGCGTCGACTGGGCACGCGGGGAGTATGCAGCAGCGCGGCTGCGGCCGGCGGAAGTGCGCTTGCTGCTGGCGCAACTGCGCGGCGAGCGCGCCGGCAGCGGCGAAAGTCCCGTGGAGAGCGATTTAGCGCTGGAGGCGCTGGTGGAGCGCTTCTGGAGAGCTTTGCCGGCGCGCGAAAGAGCGCGCCTACTTTCCAGCCAGGACGGATGGTGCCTGCCGGTCGCGGTGCTGCGCGATTATCTGCAAGGACTGATTGCTGCCGCAGAAAACCGGAGAGCGGAAGCTGCGCGCCGCGAAGCGCGCCGGGCGCTGGCCGATTATGCGCGCGGCCTGGAGTCGGAAGAAGAAAAGGCGCGGCGTGCCGTGGCCGCCGGGCTGCTGGAGCTGAAAGACGCGCTGGACCGCGTCTGGCCCTGCCCGCAACTTGCCGGCTTGAGCAAGCGGGTAATCGGAGCGCTGCAGCGGGAAGTTTCTCCGGGCATCGCCAATCTGCTCGAGGAACTGACCGGCACATTAGCGAAGATGGCCCTGGCGCGGGGAGAGTGCGCGGAACTCGAAGCGATGCTGAAGGAGATCGATAATCCCCCGGCTGAATCGGACGATCTGCGCCTTGCATCTCTGGCGAGAAAGATCGTCGCTTCGGAGGAGTGGCTGCTGCTGGTGGATCTGGCTCTCGCGAACCGTGCGCTCGATCCGGCGCTGCCTCGCCTTTTGCGGCGCGATCCGGAGAGGCTGCTGGAGCGCTTGCGCCTTCTTTTGACCTCTTCTGCGGGATCGAGCTCCCTGCCGGCCATGGCCCGCCTGGTGCGCGCCACGGGCGAGCCTGTGGTGGGCGCGCTCGAAACACATCTGCTCGAGCCGCGCCGCCTGCGCGTGGCCACGGCCATCAAGCTCCTGTCCGCCGCGGACCCCGCGCGGCTGATCGCGGCGTTGCCTCGCTCGTTTTCGAGCTGGGATTGGAGCCTGCAAGACCTGGCGGTAACCGAACTGGCGCGCCAATCGGTCCCGGCCTTTCGCCTGCAAGTGGCGCAGACGTTTCTCGGAATTCTCCGCGAAGCGCATCTGCTGGTGATGCCGGGAATGATCGATCAGATCGGGCTTTACGGCGATGCGGCCGCCGTCGACCGGCTCATGGAGATCGCCACCGGCGAGGTCGAGAGGCTGAGCGACGTCTTCATCCGCATCAAAGCTATCGAAGCGCTGGGCAGAATGAAGGCGGCCAGCGCCGCGCCGCTGCTGCGCAACCTCGTGCGCAATCGCTCCGGGCTCACCTACGTGGAGCCGGCCGGGCTGCGTTCCGCCGCCGAAGAAGCTCTGGCGCTGATCGAAGACCGCGCGGGATCGCTGAGCCTGCGCACCGGCCCGAGAACGGCGACGGGTTCGACGACTCCCTTTGCGCAGCCTCGCCGCTATCTCCGCATCGTTTTGGACGATCCCCTGGAAGCGAAGTTGGAGGGCCCGCGCGCGCAGGCCGCCAGGGTGCGATCGATTGCCTTGGGCGGAGCGCTCCTCGAGAGTTCCGCGCCCTTTAGCGTGGGCGAATCCCTGCGCATCGAGATTCACGCCGGATTCGATAAGATCCGCGCCACGGCCGTGGTGCGCAGCGTCAGCGGCAAAGGCTGCGGAGTCGAGTTCGTGCATATGAGCCAGGAAGACCGCGAAAAGCTGCGCCGCCGTATCAACAAGCTGATTGATTAGCCCGCCTGGGTAGCCCCGCCCGACTTGCGCGCCTGATTTGGTCTCCGTCGTTCCTTATCGGAACCTGATTTTGTTTTTGCCGCATAGTCCGCCGGCCCGATTCGCGATACAGTAACAGGCGATGATGGGATGGATTGTAGCCGCGGCAATCGCGGTCGTCGGTGGGATCGCAATTTTTGCGGTGATGAAATCGCGCCGGCCGGACGGCGCGCAAGCCGAGGAACTTCGCAAAGAGATGCAGTCGCTTCTGGCGGCGCAAACGCAGGCCACTTCGGCGCAGATCGGCCAAATGGCGCAATCGTTGACGGCGCAACTGGGGCAAGTGACGCAGCAGGTGCAAAGCGGCATGGCGTCGGTAGGAACGATGGCCAGCAGCGCGCAGAAGGCCGTCTCCGAGCGCCTCGAAGCTTCCACGAAAATGCTTTCCACGCTGCACCAGCAGATCGGCGAAATGCAGCAGGCCGGCGTGGAGCTTTCCAGTGCGGCCAAGCAGATCGAAACTGTGCTGGGCGGCGCCAAGACGCGCGGCACGCTGGGCGAAATCGCTCTGGACCGCATTCTGGCGGATACGCTGCCGCGCGCCAGCTACGACATGCAGTTCCGGTTCTCGACGGGAGAGATCGTCGACGCCATCGTAAAGCTTAACGACAAGATTCTGCCCATCGATTCCAAGTTTCCCCTCGACGGCTATCGCCGGCTGCTCGAACTCGGCGAGGAGTCGCGCAAGGAGTTCGCCCAGGCCGTGCGCGGTCACGCCGACGCCATCGCCAAGAAATATATTCTTCCCAGCGAGGAGACGCTCGATATCGCGCTGATGTTCGTGCCCTCGGAAGGCGTTTACTACGAACTGCTGCGTTCGGTGGACGGGAAAGGCGTGCCGGTGGACGAATATTGCCGCACGCGATGCGTGGTGCCAGTTTCGCCCAGCACGCTTTTCGCGTATTTGAAGATTATTTTTCTGGGGCTGAAGGGGATGCAGATCGAGGAAAACGCCAAGCGATTGCAGGCGAACATCTCCGGCCTGAGCAAACAGATGGAGAACTTCGGCGAGATTTACGACAAGCTGGGCACGCATCTGCGCAACGCGCAGCAGAGCTATACCGATGCCGACCGCAAGCTGGATCGCGCGCGGGCGTCGCTCGAACAGTTAGCGCAAGGCGCCCCGGCGGAGAAGGTGCTGGAATCGGCGGGGTAAAGCACAAAGCAGATTCCTCGTCGCAAACGGCGCTTTTCGGAATGACACCATCTTTTCTTGTTCCCTTGCATGAGAACATGACGCTGATGTCCGAAATGGCGGGATAGCAGCGCTAGCCCGGGGGCCAGTGGAAGTCGCGGCCGCCGAGCAGATGAAAGTGCAAGTGCCACACCGTTTGGCCCGCGCCCCGGCCATTATTCACGACCACCCGATACCCTGACCCCAGCTTGCGTTCCGCGGCGAGGTTCGCGGCCACGAGGAGTGCGCGTCCAAGTAGAGGGCCGTCTTGCTCCGAGGCGTCGCCCAGCTTCTCGAGATGCTTCCGCGAACAGATCAGGATATGCGTGGGCGCTTGCGGCGCGATGTCTTCAAAGGCGAAAAGGTCGGCGTCTTCGTAGACGAGCTTCGCCGGCACTTCGTGTTTGCTGATCTTGCAAAAGATGCAGTCGGTCATGGCACGCAAGCCCTCCTAAATATTGCCGCCAGTTAAAAGCAGATCCCTCTTTCGCAGGCCATCGCGCATAAAATGCGCGATGCGTTTCGCTCACTCGGGATGACGCCGAGCGAAGGGGGCACAGCCGGAAATGCTGCGCAACAGAAAGCCGGCGTCATTGCAGGCCATCCAGCCTGACTACGAACGTATTGGGGAACCCGCGCTCGCGCTCGAGCTGCGCGGCAAAGCGTTCCGCCGCCTGTTCGGTGCCGAGGCGCCCCACGCGCACGCGA
>CAWGPK010000015.1:0-143840 GCA_963824405.1 uncultured Acidobacteriota bacterium
GCCTGCGCGCGCTCTGGGCACTCCTGCGAGATTCTTATACGGCGGAGTCTAACACCCGGCAGGAAATGCATACAAGGGGCGCTGCGGCGCAGTGCCGGACCGCGAGACACCCGGCGGAGAACTGCGAATATCGCTTGTGCACATCGGCGGAATAAAAAAAACCGCTCGCTGGTTTTGGGGCCGGCGAGCGGATAATGTCTTGCAACTACGATTGAGGGAACTACCAAGAAAAGCACCCTCGTGCCTGCCGATAGCGCCACGATACACTAGGCGACTCGCAGCGAAGCACCTCAGGTGCGATTGATCATGCGCGATATGCTAGCCAATGCGCGTTTTGGGGTCAAGGATTTTAGGATGAACTGCCCGAGATAGGCCATTCCGAGCCGTCGGCCGGGACTCCTTGACATCATTGCTCTTACGATGGTTCAATGAGCCTCATGCGCCGCACTTGGAGACTTCATGGGGAACAGAACTCAGCCGCGGCGCGAACTCTTTCAATCCTCCGGACCTTCTGTGTTCGCCGGAGAGCCATATCTCAGGACGAATTTCCGTTAGGGAGGCGCCACGTGGTGACCAATAAGCTCTTAGCGCGGTTGGTTTTGGTTGTCGCTCTTCTGGCGATGAGCGTGCCGATGTTTGCGCATCATGGCAGCGCGACGTATGACACCAGCAAGCCGGTTTTGGTGAAGGATGCCACGATTACGAAGTTCATCTGGGCGAATCCTCACTCCATCGCTATGTTCGATGCCAAGGATGCCAGCGGCAACGTCGTGCACTGGGCCGCGGAGGCGGGTAGTCCGTCGGCGCTGGGCCTGATCGGCTGGTCGAAGAATTCCTTGAAGCCGGGCGACGTCGTCACTGTGTACGTGTTCCAGTCCAAGACGGGCAACCCCGTGGGGCGGCTTAACAAGATCGTTCTTGCCGACGGCACAACCCTGAGCGATAGCCAACTTGGCGGCGATAAGGGCGGCGACAAGCCGTAAGTAATCGCCGATCTTCCCAGTAATTTAGAACGCGAGCTGGAATTCGATGTGGACGGTGGCCGGAAAATCCGCCGGCTTGCCGTCCTGAAGGGCAGGCTTGAAGCGGATTTGCTCCGCAGCGCGGACGGCCGCTTCGTCCAATCCGTGCCCTAGTCCATTCGTTACCCGAACGACCCGCACCGAACCCGAAGCCAGGAAAACGACCTCGACCGACACGTCACCCTCGAGGCGCAGTTTGCGTGCCTCGTCGGTATACGCCGGATTGGGCTTTGACAAAATAACCACCGGTTGCACGGGAGGAGGGGCTTCGGCCTGCTTGGGGCTGGGCGCATCGGAGCCAGTCACCTCTGGTCCGAAGCCGCCAGCCTTTACCGGTTCGCGTGCGCCCTCACCTTGGGAAGCCGCGGAGATTGCCATACCATTACCAAAGCCAGAACTTGCGACCGTACCGCGAACTCCCCTCGCACCGCCCGTGCCGTCACCGAATCCGGGGCCGGCCAGCAGGGCGGGGGAACCGGCGTGGGCGATATTCGCGCGCACAGTGGGGTTGGTGTCTCCCGGTACGCCGCCGGGATCGCCAAATCCGCCGGTTTGAACCTGTGCGACAGTCTTGTCTGTCGTTGCCGTGGCCATCGCTGGCGCCGCCCCGCCAGCCGCGAGCGTTCCGGTCTTGACCGGTTCGCGCGGCTTGGCCGGCTCAGAAGGAGGCGCCTCGAATTTTGCTCCGGCGGAGATTTCGTTTAACGCCGGTACATCAACGGTGTCGGCGGGCGCGGGCTTAGGTTTGGGTGGAACCAGCGCCTTCGGCGCGATCAGTTTCGCCGCGATTGGCGGCTGCGGCGGTTCCTCTGCGGGTAGAGGTAGGGGCGGGGGTGTCGCAATAACATTCGGATGAGCGAGTGGCTGCTCTGCTGGCAGCGCGATTTCCGTCTCTGGCGCAACGATGGGAACCACCTCGTAGCTCTTACTGGCCAATTTATCCGGAAAGACTGCTGGAAGGACGATCAGAAGGCCTGCCAGAAGAACTTGAAAGATCGTGCTGGTCAATAAAGCGCTCCAGCGCGGACGGGGTTCGGGCAGCGTTTGCAAACGCGGGGAGACGGGTTTGTCGCCGATTATCTTTTTCCATGCCTCGGCATTGGACGTGGCTCCCTGCGCCTCGGTGACGAGGCACAGATTCCCGCGCGTGAGTTTTGTCACCATGCTGGCCATTTTGGATGCGGACTCGTTTGCAACGTTGAGTTGAGAGACGCGTTTTTCGCTGAATGTGCGGGCCACATGGTTAATGAATTCGAGGGTCCACAGTTGAGCGGAAGGCGTAGGAGAGCCAGCGGCTTTGCTTCGGGAAGACCGACTCCACGGCCAGCACGCGCACGCTGCCGTCGGAGGAAACTGCAATATCCCATCGCTCCAATTGCGGATGCATTCCAAAACCCAATGTCAGTCTTTCCAGGGTGATTCGCCGCTCGCTGGAGTGGACCACGACCGTTGGCGGCAAAGGGACTGGTTCTTTTTGATAAGCCTGCCACCATTGCGTGTACGCTTCCAATCCTCTCCACACGTCTCCGTATACTCGGATGTAATAACGTTCCACCGTATGGCGCAGGCCGCCTTCGTCACTTACGGTTTCACCGTAAGTATCCCGAACGCAGCAGCCCAGGAACAAGCGGGCGATGCTTGCCGCTTTATCGTTGGGAACCGACAGCGCCAGATGAGATAGGAGCCGATTGAACTTCTCTGATGATTGATCGAGGCTATCTGAAGCCTCAAAACCATAGAGCTCATCGGAGCCCAGGGGAGAATTACCCGGGATGACCACCCACAGTGAGCCCTCGTCCGGGGACGAGTCTTCGTCGTAGAAGGAATAGAAAGAGACGCGCCCAGTGGTTTTGCCGGCGATCTGCGAGAGTTCGTCGTCCAGATCGTCCCTCTCCGACATTTGCAATCCGTCCAGGTTGGCGTTGGGCTGCGCAAGCTCGATCGCGTGTCTGACGGCCTCTCGCTTTTGATTATCGCGTTTACGGTTTGCCTGCGCGGCCAGCGCGGGAGGCAACAGGGAAAAATAAAGACAAGCGCATACGAAAAAACAAGGTAGCGAGGGAATGTGTTGCCGGACCAATCTATCGGTGCCCATCTTGCAATAGCCTTACTTTGTCAGCCTGACGTGCAGTGCTTCGCTCACTGCTCTTGCGGGGCTTGCGACAGGGCGCCCGCCGTTTGGCTTCTCGACCCGGGTTCGCCTTCGCGCGTCAGATAGGGGAGCAAAGGCGTAATTTCGAAGGGCATCTTCTCGCGTTCCGCGACAGAGCCCACCGGCTGGGACTTGATCATTTGCAACTCATCGCTCCAGGGGTCAACTTTGATGCGTCCGCCGATCGGTAGCGCGACGATGAGCGGGTGCTGCACGCTGGCTTCGGGGGGTTGGGTTGGGGCCGCGCTCGAAGAGACCGACCAGTCTGTAGAGACGCGGCCACCCAGATGCGGGCTGATGAGGTTGGGAATCTCCAAAGATCGGCTCTCGAGCGCGCGAATGAACAGTTGGGCTGCAGCCAGTTGGTCCTTGTACGGCGAATTCTTCAGGAGTTCGACCGCTTTCTGGCGGGCCGCTTGCTCCTCCTCGGGCGTGCGCGAGAAACCGAAGTGGCGGAAGGTCTCCTTGTCGTCGAACGCCAGCCGATCGAAGAAGGCGTACTGCGCGTCGATCCGGTGACCGAGTGCGACGTGCTCGAGTTCGATGGCCAGAATGGCGGCCAGGCTGGCTTCATCGGGAAGGACGTCCACGAGGCCGCGGCTGAGAACGATGGTGTGGCCAATGGTGAAGGATTCGAGGGTCGAGGTCATCAGCACGCGGCAGCGAATCTCCGGCTGGATGTCGAGGTTGTTGGTGACTTCGAGGTTGTTGACCACCGTCTCCAGCACTTTGTCGACTTCGCCCGGAGGCGACATCAATCCGAGCCGCTCCATGCGATCGATCACGTTCGCTTCCGCATGGCTGTCCCAACTGCGTTGCGCCTGGATGGGCGAAAGGTCGTGCGAAGCGGCGGTCTGATCATCCACGGGCGTGGGGGACTCCACCACGACCGTGCTCAACTCCTGCTGTTCGCGAGATTGGCTGAGGTTGTAGCCCCACAGGCGTGTTTGCGCCTTGAAGGTAAGCTTCTCGGTGATGGCATTGCGCAAGTCGCCTTGCTCGCTATAGATAAACGCGGGCAGCCACTCGTTCTTGCCTGCGTTGAAACGCCAGCTGTCAAAATGGAAATAGTGGTTGGCCCGCGCCGATCCCACAAAAGCGCCGTTGAAGCGCACGATGTGATAGTCGCGGTCCTCGGCCCAGAAGCGGCCCACAAAGCGTCCTTTGCCAGACTTTTCGAGTGGAGTTATGTCGAAAACCAGGCACCGAACTTCACCCAGGAATTCGCGCCTTACGTAATCGAACTTGTAGTGCTGGCGGTCGAATCCGTTCGTATCCATATAAATCATCTGCAGGAATTCGCGCAGGCCGGCGGAGGATAGGTCGGTGAAAGGTTCCAGCTTGACCGATTTGCCCAACTCGGCGTGTCCCAGTAAATATTTGTCGCCATTGGGCACTTCGCCGAGGTCCCTATCCGGACGCAGATACTGAATGTATGTCTCTAGGAGCGGGGAGTATTGCTGCAAAGACTCCATCTCCCCGCGCTCTTGCGAGAGGATCTTGTCGATAATTTGACCCAGGTTCATGGTGCGCGGCTGCTGGGCCGCGAGCCGGGGCGCGCCCAAGGATAATAGGATTAAAAATGCTGTTGCGGTTCGCACTATGCCTCCGAGAACCCTGCGCCGCCCGAGGCTGGGGACGACTCCGGCCGGAGCTTCAATGTCGAAGCTGTGGATTTCAGATAGGCCAGGGTCGGGTAGGTCTACACCGAAAACCGTATTTGAAACGGGAATTTTACATCCGCGGACGTACGTGGCCTAGCACTTATTTACGACGGTCTCAGGCGGCGGAGTTCCTCATGCGGAGTTTAGATCGCCTCTACCTCTCGCAGTTTGCACTCACGCCGCCGGCGATTCCGCTGATACCATTTGGGTATGCCCTCATCTCGGAAGAAATGAGGAGGTCGCGATGTTCCAATCAGACTCGCCGAGGTTGATCGAACGAAGGGGTTTCCTCTTTGCTTCAGGCGCGGCCCTGGTTGGGCTTGCATACGGTCTCTACAGAATGGAGTCCGTTCACGCGGAGCCAGAGGCGCCGCTGGGACCGCCTCAGCCGGTCACAATCATTGAATTTACCGATGACGGCGAACGGAAGGGCGCCGTCTCCGTCCTGACGGTTCAGAAAAGCGAGGCCGAATGGAGGAGGCAATTATCCGCGCCAGCTTTTGAGGTAACTCGTCACGCGGGCACAGAGTTTCCGTTCAGTGGAGCTTTGTTGAACGTGCACGGCAAGGGCGTGTTCCGCTGCATCTGCTGCGATACCGCTCTTTTCGACTCGGTCACGAAATTCGACTCTGGAACGGGCTGGCCGAGCTTCTGGGCTCCCATAGCCAAAGAAAACATTGTCGAAGGGGCCGATGATAGCTTGGGAATGGAGCGCACGGCCGTCTCATGCCGCAGATGTGCCGCCCATATTGGACACGTTTTTGACGACGGCCCCGAACCAACGGGTCTGCGCTACTGTATGAACTCAGTGGCCATGCGATTCGCCAAAGCTTCGTAGCTTCGGGATCGCCCAAGTACATGGGCCGTTCTCGCTGCGCAACCGGCAAAGATCCTTCAAGCGACCTTCGCTTTTGCCCCACTCGTGCTAGCCACGATCTCGTTCGTCGAGATGTCGATGGCGAAATAATCGTTACCTGTCTCAAGGTGGAGGATGCGCAAGCGTTGCCGTGCGTCCTCCAGTCCTTTTTCAAAGCCTCTCCACTGGAGCGAACCGTCGAGCATGTGCTCGAATAAATCGTACTCGCGGTCCATAGATTCTCCTCGGACTGAGGCATACGACATTACCTTGGAGCGCAGCAAAATCCATACTATCGACCTTGTAATAAGGCATCGTGAAAAGGCAGTAGGCACCCTGTAGGGCCATCCAGCGCCCTGTAGCGCCATCTTGCGTTAGTTCAGAGGCGATGATTTCCGGGTCGCTCTAATATGGCGCTCCGAAGGATTGTCCGAGCGGGAAGATTTGGTTTGGGAACGAAGATCCTGCGCAGCAGTGCGTCTGCGGCGATGGCGGTTAGCAGCACCAGAATCGGCTCGATGGAGTGACGGAAGCGCAGCGAGGCGTGGGTCAGGTAATAGGTGAGCGGGAAGGCGAGCGGGAATGACGCCACAGGGAACGCTAAGTCGTTCCGAGTAAGTAACAGCACCGCGATTCCGCCAATCGTTCCGAGCACCAGAAGAAAGCTGCAGACCGAAACCGAGCGTAAGAAGAATGAATCGGCGGAGAGGAAGTTATCGAGCGGCGACGGAGTGCCCATCCAGAAAGAGACCACGCGGTCCCAGGTTAAACGAAGCTCGATGCGCGGATGGTTGGTAATGAATTGCAGGGCCTTGTGCATCTCCTCCTGCATGAAGGCGGGCTCGCCAATGCGGAAGAACCGGAAAATTTCCCGCGCGCGTGTGATGTTGTTGGGCCAGACGGGCGGATGATCGTCGTAGTTCTCGTTGTTACCCGCGAATAGCTCATAACCGAAATTCGAGCGCAGAGGTATGAAGCGGTGAAATGCCACGTAGTTGCGCACAGTCCAGGGGACGCAGCAAAGGATTGCACAGGTGGCCGCAAGCGCCGGCCCTCGTAAACGCGTGAAGCCGCGGGCGCGAGCCCGATACGCCGCCCAGCCGAGCAGAAGCGGCAGCGCCGCGCCGAGCGACGGATCGGTCAGCAGCGCAAATCCCCACAAGAGTCCATAAGCGCACCAATCGCGCAGACGCGGCGATTCCGCCAACACCAGCGTGGCCCATAGAAGCGTCGCGGCCAGCAGTGCCACGAGCGAACTATCCCAAATCCATTCAAAAGGGAATGTCACCGCCGTGGGAAGCAGCGCCCAGAACCAGGCGGCCGCGCTCGCGGCAGGCAGCCCGGCGATGCGTTTGCCGGCGTAGAAAATAGGCAGGCACGCGCCCGCGGAGAACACAATGTTCATGGCCACGGCCGCTAAAAACGAACGAACCGTCTCGATTCCGAAAATGCGGAATATTCCCGACAAGAGCAGCGGATAAACCGGCGGGAGCCAGGCGGTCGGGCCGGTTTCGCGGCCCATAGGCGAACTAAATCCCTTCCCGGAAGCCAGCGCGGCGGCGATAAACCCGCTTTCCTGCTGAAAGCGTATCACCAGAGCGTCGCCGGCAATTTTGTGCTGCTGGTCCCAGGCATAGGCCATTCGCGCGCCCAAAGCCACAAGCAAGATGAGCCAGATCGAGGTAACAGCGCGCATGAACTTTGGGTTCATGGAGGACCTGACTGGGACTCTACCCGAGAATGTCCGACCCAATGCCCAATATTTGTATGGACCGAATATTTACGGATGCGGATGAAGGGCGATGCGTCGCCTCGAGAAGCGCTTTCGAGGGCGAACTCCGCGCCTTTACACCCTGAAAGCAAGCTCGTTGCGTCGAGGGCAGGAGAGGTGTAGGATGCGCCAGCAAGCGCGCCCAGGGAGGGTCTGAAATGCGAGATGCGGTCGTCAAAGCAATGTTTTCTTTGTTGGTTGTACTGGTGCTTTCGTCGGTTGCCATGGCCCAAACTGCCCAAGCTCCTCGGGCCGGGGGGCGCCAAGTTCCAGAGGGTTACGTCGCCGACGGAGTCCCCAAGATGCCCAATCCGCCGGGGCCCGCTCCCAAACAGGACCTTTCGGGAGCTTGGGTCGGACCGCAAAATAACAAGCCGGAGCCCGTGCCCCCCATGACGCCCGCGGGCATGGCGGTATTCAAGACCAGGGAAGCTTACCTGCCCAACGGCTTCCAGCCCGGCAATCATGATCTCCCGCCCACCAACGACCCGTTCATCATTTGTGATCCGCTCGGCTTTCCGCGTGACCTTCTGGCGCACGCTATCAGCAGTCGCGGCGGCACGTTATTCGGGTCGGCGCCGAATCGCATCATCATTAATTATGAGCAGCAGCGTGTATGGCGTGAAATCTGGATGGACGGACGAAAACTTCCCGCGAAAGTGGACGCGGTCGGGACGCCCGACTCCAGGTTCTACGGCTATTCGGTGGGCCATTGGGAAGGCGACAACACGCTCGTGATCGATACCACGGGGTTGGATGAAAGGGCCTGGCTTGACGAGCTTGGGCATCCACGCAGCTCCTCCGCGCACATCCAGGAGCGCTATAACCGCGTGGACCAATACAACATGGTGCTGACGGTCACAGTGGACGATCCCAAGTACTACACCAAGCCCTGGACATACATGAAAGCCAACTTCTACTGGATGAAGGACCAGGAGTTCGCGGAAACGATCTGCGTGCCGTCGGAAGGCATCGAGTACCGGGACACACTGGCCAAGCCGTCTGGTATTGACGTCGAGTCGCCCCAATAGCTGGTCGGCCCTCGCAAGAATCCGATCCGGCGCGCCAGTCCAGCCGGGAGGGAATTGTGGTCCTATGCAATTAGTGGAAATGTTGAATGCATGGATCTTTCGCGTATAATGCCGACATCTTTTGCAAGTTGTGCTGTCGAGATGACCAGCCACGCCGGCTCAGGAGTTACTCATGATGAAGAATAAGCTGTTTATGTCCGCTGCTTGCGCCATTCTGGTGCTTGTTGTTTCTGGCACTCTGTTCGCGCATCACGGAACCCCAGCCTACGAGAACAAGCTTACCGAGTTGAAGGGAGCTACGGTAACGAGATTTTCCTGGGCCAATCCTCACGCTTTGATTGATTTCGACGTGAAGGATGCGAACGGCAATGTCGCGCATTGGGTTGTCGAAACGGCCGCGCCTCAAGCCCTGAAGCTGGTTGGTTGGAGCAAGGCTTCGATCGTGCCCGGCGACGTAATCACCGTCTATGTCTATGCGACCAAGACAGGCGCTCCTGTCGGGCGTCTCAATCATATTATTCTCGCTGACGGCACTCGATTGGACGACACAGTGCTCGGCGGAGAGAAGCATCCCAACTGATCGAACGGTCCGCCCGTATAAGCAAATCCCAGCACGCCGCAGATCGCGTGTTGATGCTTTGCCCCAATTCGCATGCAGTCAGCTGGCCATTCGCCGGGGCTGGTTCACCTCATAGCGCTCGACGTGTTGGCGGACTGAGTTTTTCCGTGGTGCATGAACGAACTCGGAATATACCAAAGGAATCTCGTCTGGTTTTAGCCTGGGTAACCGCAATTGTTAGGGAGGAAACGGATGCGTAAGCGTGGACTGGTCTTGTTAGGCTTGGCCGCTTTCTTTGTGCTGGGCTTTGTTGCGGGCAATCGCCTGATGCCCGTCCGTGGGGCGATGAAACCGGGCGCCGGTTTCGCGGCTGTGCCCGGCGAAAAGGGTGGCGAGGATGTCACCGGGCCCTACGATGTGGTTGTCGGCTGGCCCAAACCGCTGTCGCAACTGCCCGGCCACGAGAATTGGACCTGGGGCGCGGTCGAAGGAATCTTCGCCGAAAGCCCCAACCGCGTTTTCATCGCGCAGCGCGGCGAAGAGCCCCTGCTGAAGCGGCCACCGCAAACGCCTGTTCCGCAATTCGGGCCGAGCCTGTCGTTCCCGACCGCCGAAGTGCCTTTCCGCAATGCCTCGCAGGGCCCAGTGGCCAGTTTGCCTGGCGGCGGCGCTCCCGGCGATAAGCCCGAGGACGCCGACAAACTGTGGAAAGGCAAGGCTGGCGTCGATGCGCGATGGGAACACAATCTTGTCGTCGTCAACTCCACCGGCGACATCGTGGAATCGTGGACGCAATGGGACACTCTCTTCGAGCGCCCTCACGCCGTCTATATCAATCCCTATGACCCAGCCAAGAACGTGTGGGTGGTGGACGATTACAAGGGAGTGATCTTCAAGTTCAGCCACGACGGCAAGCAGCTTCTGCAAACCATTGGCACGCCCGATAAAACCGGCGCCGATGAGACGCATTTCAACCGGCCCACGTTCCTCACCTGGCTGCCCGATAGCACCATGTTCGTCGCCGACGGATACAACGGCACGCGCGTGGTGAAATTCGACAAGAACGGCAAGTACCTCCTGGCTTGGGGCCAGAAGGGCAGTGGCGGGCTAGGGCCAGGGCGGGAGCCCGAGACCCGGCCGGGCTACTTCAACGTGGTCCACGGCCTCGCCGCCGATCCGGTCACCCACCACGTTTACGTCTGCGATCGCAGCAATCGCCGCATCCAGGTGTTCGATGAAAATGGCAAGTTCCTCGACCAGTGGCCGCTGGACAGATACTCCTCGGTCAATTTCCTATACATCTCCGCCGATCGCCACCTTTGGGCCGCAGACGACCGCGACTCCAGGATCGTCGAGTACGATCTCGATGGGCACCTGCTGTATGCCTGGGGCACCCTATCGGACAATCCGGGGGGCCTCTTCAACACCCATGGCATGACGGTCGACCAGGAAGGCAACTTCTACGTCGCTGAAGTCGGAAACGGTCGCGCGCAAAAGTTCAGCCCACGCGCGGGCGCGGATCCCTCGAAGCTGGTAGGCAAGCCCGTCTACTCTGCCTGGAAGTAGCGGTCGAGATCGCGACGCGGTAACAACACAGGCGGAACGATCCTTCGACAAGAGTACGGAGGAGAGTAAACTCCGCGCCATAGAGCTGTTTGTACATGAGCGGAAACATATTCTTGTCGTGATCAAGCGCTCAGTAGGCCCGGACGCAACTTGTCGCGATCGCTTTTGGGGAGGACAGCCGCAATGAAACATCCGTGTAGGTTGCTCTTGGGAGTTTCGATCGTCGCGAGTTTGAGCGGGCTGGCTATTCCTGTCCACGCGCAGCAGAGCGCTCCAGCTTCACTGCAGCTTCTGACGGGAGGCGTTTATTGGAGCGACGGAGGCGCCGCCGTGAACGTCGGCGTTCTAGTGGGTAAGGATGGGGTAATCGTAATCGACGCGAGGACGAGCGCGAACGCGGGGAAGCAGATTATGGCTCAGGTCGCCAGCGTCACCAACTTGCCCGTGACGACGGTGATCCTCACGGACAGCGATCTCGATCATTCCTACGGGCTGGGAGGTTTCCCGAAGGGTTTGACGATTATCGCCCACGAGAACGCCAAGAAAGAACTCGAAGCCACTGTTGGTTCGAAAAGCCCGGCGCCGCAGTTGCCGACAAAAGGAGTGGACAAAAAGGAGTCGCTCACCATCAACGGCGTCCGCATGGTCCTTCTCAACTTTGGGCCGGCGCACACAGCCGGCGACCTGATGGTTTATCTTCCCGATCAGAGGATCGCATTCACCGGCGACATGATCTCGAATAGCTGTTGCGGCAACGCCCGGTCCGAACTGCTCTTAACCATGATCAAACCCACCAAAAGCGGATCGAACGAAGCCGGGTCCGCCGAAGGCTGGATTGAGACCATGAAAAAACTTGTGGCACTGAACGCCGACACCTACGTTCCCGGACATGGCCCTTTGCAAACGAAAGCCGACGTGCAGAAGAGGCTGGCACGCGTGGAGGACAGGCGCACGCGAGTGAAGAAGATGGTCGCGGAGGGCAAATCGTTGAGTGAAATCAAGCAAGCTCTCAATGACACTGCTCAACCCGCCTACGACGTTGCGCAATTCCCCGATTTGACGACAGTCATGTACAACGAGTTAACGCAAAAGCACTGAACTACAACCTTGCTGGAGTCGTCGATTGCGCGCCCACGCCACCCTTTTTTTCTTATCAATACCGCTCCAGGCAGCGTACACTCTTGCCCATAAACGGAGGATCCAGTGAGAACCAAGCTCGGGGTGATTTCGCTCTTGGCAGTGAGTTTCTGGGCCGTCTCCATGCCCCTCTTAGCGCATCACGGAAACGCGGCATACGATATAGAAAAGACAGTGACGGTCAAGGGAACGGTGACCGCGTACATCTGGGCGAATCCACACGTCTTTCTGAAAGTCGACGCCAAGGACGAGAGCGGCAACACATCGCACTGGGTGATTGAAGCCCAGAATGCGGTGAACCAAGCGACCGCCGGCTGGAGCGAGGCTACCTTCAAACCCGGCGATCAGGTGGTGATTGACGTGACGCCGGCAAAGAACGGCCGGCCAATCGGAAAATTCAAAGGCCGCATCGTTATCAATGGGCAGCAGTTCAAGCCCTGAACCGTCCGCCCGCTCGAAAATCGAATCCCAGCTGCGGAGCATCTCGATATGCCCAAACGCTCGTTTTGGATAAGTTCGCCGATGGCGATGATTTTGGCTTGTGTGCTCCCGCAGATTTTGGGCGCCCAGAGCGCTCCCCCCAAGTCGGTCGATGACCTCCACATTGGGAAGTGGAACAGTGCGCCGGTCCGCGGGCCTGTCTATGACTCGATAAAGCCGGCCCCTGCTCCGAAGCGTGACATCTCCGGAGTTTGGGACGCCCAAATCCAGCCGACGGGGGCCAACGAACATCGGGCGGTGCTGCCTGGAAACAACAATCCCCCTGGAGGGGAGCCCGACGAGCGAAATATCCCCAATCCCCTCCCGTACACGCCACTCGGCGAAAAGACGCTGGAGGCCCACAAACCGACCGGACTGGGCGTGAGGTCGGTTCCCGCGGTCCTGGGCAACGATCCGGTGGACATCTGCGACCCGCCAGGATTTCCGCGCCTGGACCTTTCTGAATTCAGGACCATCGAAATCACCCAGACGGCCGACCAGTTGATTATCTTGAATCAGTTTTATCGGACTTGGCGCACCATTTGGACAGACGGCCGGGAGCTTCCCACGAATCCCGAACCGAGATGGAACGGCTACTCGGTAGGCAGATGGGCTGACGACTACACATTCGTGGTGGAGACCGTGGGGATGAATGATAAGACCTGGATCGATAACCAGGGACGTCCGCACAGCGGGGAATTAAAGGTGGAAGAACAGTTTCACCGCGTCGACCATGACCACATCGAACTCACCATGACCATCGATGATCCTAAGATGTACACCGAGCCATGGTTTGCATTGAAAAAGTTTCCTCTGCGGCTGCAACCCCATGGCTTCGATATTCGAGAGATGTACTGCTCGCCTTCAGACATCGCCGAATATAACAAAGAGATCGGCGATGAGGTTATCGCTCCCCCAGACAAATAATAGAAGATAAATAGAACAAGACAAACTGGGGCAACAGTAGCGAAGCAATTCTCCGGTCAAAGCAGAGCTAGCCGGCCTGTTTGCCCACCGTCCGATGGTCATTTGAACATGGAATGCCGCATGTGAAGTCGTCAGCAACCGGAACTCTCAACCCCTTCGCCATTCTTCTCAGGATAAAAAAAGGGACCGGACACCGCCCGGTCCCTCTGTTCTGCTAGAACCTAGCTCTTGCGGCTAGAAGGACAACTTCAAGCCGAACTGGATGTGACGCGGACCGCCCGACCCGAGCACCGCATTGGACGTGTCCGGCGTGGAGGTGGAAGTGCCGAACGCCCCGAGCCCTGAAACCGGATTGCCGCCGGGCGCGGCGTAATCGGTACGGTTGAAGAGATTAAAGAATTCCATCCGGAACTGGGCGGTATAGCGCTCCTTCATCTTCCAGACCTTTGCAAACGAGAAATCCACGTTGCGGAAGTTTGGACCGGTGAAGATGCCTTTGCTTGCGTTCCCGACGGTTCCGAAAGCGGGCGGAGTCAGAATGCCTCCGTTCTGCATGTAGCAAGCGCCATCTGCGCTAGCGAGTGCAGCCAGGGCCAATCCTTGCAGCGTGGCATTGCCGGCGTAGGGAGCCTGCGCGGCCGTCTGGCAGGCTGCGACTGTGGCAGCCGGCGCTGAAGTGAAGGCAGTGCAGCCCTTCACGGCGCCGTAACAGGGAATGGGGTTTGCACTATTGACGGTGAAGGCCGAGGTAGGCCCGCTATAATTCCAGAACTGGGTCGTGCCGAGGCCGATTCCGGAGTTGCCGTTCTCCCCAGTTCCAAGCCAGTCAAACGTCGTCGTATCGCTCGGGTTCCAGGGAAACCCACTCTGCACAGTCACCAGGGCGTTAACCGACCAGCCTTCGAGCATCTGCCCCGGGGACTTCAGCCCAGGGATCTGGTAGGTCGGAGAGAAAGTGAAGCGATTCCGGAGATCCATGGCGCCGTTTCCGTAGTCTAGAGCCAGGTTGGTGCTGTCAGTGGGCATGAGGTTCGAGGTATTCACACTGTTCCCGTCACTGATGCTCAGAGCATGCGACCAGGTGTAGGCGGAGAGGAAAGACAGCCCGTGGTAGTTCCGCCCCTGTAGGGTTACCTGCAGGGCGTCGTAGTTTGAAAAGTCGCCGTTTGTCGCAACGTCTATGTTGGAAAGGTACGGGAATTCGGCGCCGTAGGGTTCGGCGGCGACTTCAGCAGCAGTGTTGGAGCTGCAGAACGGCGTGACCAATGCCGCGTCGAGACACAATTGCGCGCTCGTCAAACCCGCTGGCGTGCCGGCCGGAGCTTTGGCAGTGGATAATTGCTGCGCGGTCCAAGGGGTATTCCACCCAGTGCCAATCGGAGGTTGGTTAAGATCGCGGATGGCTTCTTCGTCATAGCCGTGGTTGCCCACATAGGCCACATCCAGCGTCAACTTGTTCGTGATGGCCTGTTGGATATCCAGATTCCACTCCCCTACGTAAGTATGCTGGAAGTTGGGTTCCACTCCGCCGGTTTGGCACTGACCGTTGGCGGTACCAGCAGGGTTGCACGAAGGCCCGGTATAGACGGTGCCGTTAGCGCCGACCTGGGTAAAGGTGCTCGGAATAATCGTGGCGCCTGTCGTATTCCAATTGAGCTGGGCAGCCGTAAAGTTGCCGGTTTGCGGCGTGTTGGCGTTTATCGCCGTGCCGCTATTGTTCACGCCAATGCTGGGGAAATTCACCCCGAAAGGAGTGATGTCAATGAAGGCCCCCAGCACTGAGGCGTCTGTCATAAGACTGGCTCCTGCACGGAGCACCGTCTTCCCGGTGCCGAAGATGTCCCAGGCGATGCCCAGGCGCGGCGACAGCAACCCCCACCCGGCGTTATATTCAGGACCATATGATGTGCCCGGGCCGACCTGCTGAACCGCCGGGGTCGTGAGCGGGTTCACATTCGGATCGAAGTTGCCTAGGTAGTTATGGCGTTCCGTCGGCGGGGTGACGTACTCGTAGCGCAAACCAAGGTTCACGGTCACTCTGGGAGTGAGGCGCCAATCGTCCTGAGCGAAAACTCCGAACCAGTGCGCCCTCGACTCCTGCACAGGATTGCCGTATTCAATGCTTCCGCCGTTCGTGGTGCCCTGAAGGAAGCTTTCCAAGGTCGTGAATTTGATCGTGCCGTACGCGTTGGGATAAGTGTCCCCGTCGGCAAGGATATCCACATACTCGAAGCCAAACTTGAAGGTGTGCTTGCCGCGCAAGTATGAAACGTCGTCAACCAAATCGATGTCGCCTTGTGGACCGCGTCTTCCCGTCCGGACGCCGCCTCCGCCCAACTGGGTGAAGCTGGAAAACGTGAGCGCCGGGAGTCCGCCAAACAGCGGATTCGTTACGCCTGTATTCATGCCGTAGCCGTTCGGCCAGGGACTCGACGGAAGCAGGTTCGAGTCTCCTGCAACACGGGCAACGTTTATGAAGACGTAGCCCAACCGGAAGTCATTGACCCAGCTTGAATTGGGCGTCCAGGTCCAGTCTCCAGAGTACTGCTGGGCATCGTTGGTGAAGACGGTGGACCATGGCGGCCCCATAGAGCCAATGACGTTGTACCATTGTGGCACTCCCAAGATCGGTGGGGCGGTCGTAGCGGTTACGCCCCAGGCATCGCCAGCGGATTTGGAGATAAAGGCCGTGCCACTCAAATGGTGGTGCGCGCTGATCGCGTAGTCACTCTTGAAGATTCCGTTGTTGAGCGGCGTTTGGGTGGTGACATTAGGGAGATAATTATTTGTCGCCGTTTGACTCGTAATGTACGGGAAAATGTTCTCAAAGCTGGCCGAACCAGGCGTGACTACGCAGGTCTGGGTGTTCAGGCCGGCTAATTGCGCGCTAAGCGGATTGATCTTGTTCGCTGCGTTACCCAGTGCCGCGTGGGTTGGGTTCAAGGCATTACACGCGTCCACCATACTCGATGCTACGCCTGTTCCGGCCACGTCAACCGGTTCCGAGGCTAAGACCAGGTTCCCCACGTTCACGCGCAGACCTTCGTAATTCGCAAACCAAAAGAGCTTGTCTTTGATGATACGTCCGCCGGCCGATCCGCCGAACTGCTCCAGGGTTGCCGGGGTGACCTCCCCGGTGAAGTAGTTGGGCGAATCGGTAGCAGCGGCATCGCGTCCAAAGGCGTAGGCGGTGCCGTGCAGGCTGTTGGTGCCCGACTTGATTCCAACGTTTATGACCGCGCCGTCCCTGAAGCCGTATTCCGCCTTGGGATTCTGCTCGGTACTGAATTCCTGAATGGCATCGATGGGCACGCTGGAGCTGGAATCTCCGCCCTGATACACCTGATTGAGGAGAGTTGCGCCCTGGCTGCTATTGACTTCGGTGATGCCCTCTACCCGCAGGCTGTCGTTGGCGTTACGCCGGCCGTTGGTCTGCGTGGTGCCTGTCCCGGACCCTACCGCAAAAACGGTTCCCGGACGCAGTTGCAGCAAGCGCTCGAAGTTGCGGCCATTCAACGGCAGATCGTTAATGGACTGATTGGTCACGGCCCCGCCCAGGGTAGCGTCGGTGGTATTGACCGCAGGGACCTCTCCGGTGACGGTGACTGTCTGGGTTTGCTCGCCGGGCGACAGCGTAAGATCGACGCGAATGTTTTCTCCCACCTGCACCAGCACGCCGCTGTGCTCCTCCGTCTGGAAGCCTTTGGACTCTGCGCGCACCGTATAGGTGCCGGGGGTCAAGTTGGTAGCCGCATACTCTCCGGCGCTATCCGCGGTCAAGGTTCGCGTGACGCCTCGGGCCACATCGACCACCGTGACCATGGCGCCGGCAATCGCGCCGCCGCTCTGGTCGAAAACCGTTCCCTGAATGGTGCCTTGAGTGGTTTGGGAAAATAGAGGGACACAAATTACGCACAAGGCCAACATGAGCCCCAGCACCCGCGCCGCACGACCGCCGTTTCTTAAAGCTGGTCCCGCCTGTGAGAACCCGACCGCACTCATAGAACCTCCTGAATTTCCAGACAACCCACTCTGGATGGGAAACTGGGAGAGGCAAGTATCATATTTGAGCAGAGTGTGTCAATGAAAGATGCACAGGGAAGCGCCAGCGGATGGGAGCTTTCGATCGTCTTTGAAATGTCCGTAGGCCAGAAATCCGCAGCGTTCACTAGGGAAATGAAGCTTGACATCGAGACTCGTCCGGCGTATCAAAGAGCGCCCCAAGGTGCGACTCATCCTAAAATCCGATTCCAGATCGGTCTTTGATCCGAAGGAGACCTCTCGATGAAAGTTAAGCTTCCCGGTGTTCTGGTGGTTGTGGCACTTCTCAGCATGGGGATTCCCGCGTTTGCGCACCATGGATTCGCCGTCGAGTTCGACGGCAGCAAGTGCTTGAACCTCAAGGGCACCCTCACGAGCATCGATTGGGAGAACCCGCACGCATACTTTCATATGGACGTGAAGGATTCCCAGGGCAATGTACAGGCCTGGAGCCTGGAAATGATCACGCCTAACGCCCTCAAGAGGAACGGCACCACCCGCCAGGATTTCACGAACAATGTTGGGAAGCCCATCGACGCAAGAGCCTGCCCGACCAAGGCCGGCGGCACGCAGTACAGAGGTTCGGCGGAATTCCTCGCGCTGCCGGATGGCCAGATTCGTATCGTTGGACAGTTGGTTGAAAAGCTGACGCCCGAACAATTTCACTTCTAGTGCATGGCAGGGATCGAACTTCCTCAAAACACGCCCCAGACATCTTGGCGTGGCATCGATCCAGTTGCGGTTATGACAGTTGCGTTTGTGTAAGTTGAGGAACTGCAACGCTGGATCGCTCCGCAGCAGTGTGTGAGCGCCTACCGTAGAGCGTAAAAGGGAGAAATTGGACATGGCAGAAATGAAGCTGGGGTTTCGCTACGGCGTTGCGAGCGCAGGAGCCCTGTTGGCAGCCCTATGCGTGGCTTTCACGCCCGCTTATGCGCAGGGACAAGGTGAGGGTGTTAATGTGCCCGGGCCCGGAAAAGCTCCCAGCAATATCGTGGGGGGATTTCAAAACGTGCATCCCATCCCGACGGGTGGGCCTGCGCCCCGCATGGCCGACGGGCACGTGGACCTGACAGGACGTTGGTATCCAAACGCCGCGGGAAGAATGCTGCAGTTTGCTTACCCGTTGGACCTCTCTGCATTAAGGCAATTCGATCCCAAGGCTACGCCGGAAGGCCCGCCCGTCTTCAAGCCTGGCATGGAAGCAAAATACAAGAGACCTGTCCCGTATGGAGATTGCGACCAGGCCGGCACTCCCAGCACGGTATTGGAGCAGGACGCGCAGCATGCCCCCATGGAGTTGATCGGGACACCGCAAAGGCTCGTCATGCTTTTCGAATACCCGCTGGACGTGCGCATGGTCTATTTCAATCGCCAGCATCCCAAGGATCCCGATCCCACGTTCAATGGCGACACCACTGCTCGCTGGGAGGGAGATACGCTGGTTCTGGACGTGATCGCTATCGATGAAAGAATGAGGAATTTCGGCGGTGAGGGATCCGGCGGATGGTTCCACAGCGATCAGCAGCACATCGTGGAGCGCATTACCCGCACCTCGAAGAACTACCTCACCTATCAAATCACCATCGATGATCCCGTAGTGCTGGCGAAACCGTGGAAGTCCGCGGCTCGCGTCTGGACCAGGGCGCAGGATCCCCACGACGAATGGGGCGAGGTCTTCTGCACGCTGAACCAGGAGCCGGAGGAATACGACAAAATAAAGGCCCACGAGGCGCAGCAGCAGAAGGGCAAGTAAGAGCCCGATGAGGGCGCGAGAATCCCGGTTGCTTCACGCGGTAAATTGTTGGTTCCTGGGTCAGACTTTCCGCTAATTACGAACCCGGAGATTTCAGGCAAGTAGTGTTGCGTTACTAAATCTTCTGCAACCACAGCCTTCGCGTGGGGGGGATGAAAGAAAGACTTACCTGCTCAAATCGCTCACGCGATTGATGCGTTTAAAGCCGACAAGTTCAACTCTCTTAGATACGGCCAGGAGTGTCGTTTAGTCGAATCAGTTCGCCGCTCTCTTAACTTCTTAAAAAAGAATGGTGGGCCTGGGTAGACTCGAACTACCGACCTCACCCTTATCAGGGGTGCGCTCTAACCACCTGAGCTACAGGCCCGCAACGCTTAAGTAATCGTACCAATACTTCTTCCCGCGACATATTACGATTTTGCGCTGCTCATTCTAGCATCAACGTCTTCACTTCTCGCTAAAGACGAACGAGAAGGAAACCAAAATCCGAAACAGTCGAAACCGGCGGCGTGAAGAATTGCCCTTCGGAAACCCCTCACATTTTGGTGCCGATGCGGTCGTGAAAGATGCTCTTACGTAATTGGATGAGCCAAACCGTGAATACCGAGGTAACTATTCCGAAACTGATCGACTGCAGGCGCCTGAACGTTGCGCGTGGCCGTTTCGTTATTTGCAAGCTGATCGGACTGCCGGCATTGAATAAGCTTCTGACAAGGGTCTAACTGTCTCGCGTTCAGTGATTTGCCTCGTAGCTTAGCCGTTCTCTCAGACGTCTTCCTAATCCTTCTTCGCACGCCAGTTCTCGGTGCTCACGGCCGAATGCGGCAAGTGCCTTGTATCGAAGGTGTTATTAGTCCCTTCGAGCGTCCGCTTTGAAACAGTACTAACGGCCCATTCTGAAACATCCGCGCTAACCCCTATATCTAGGTACTTCGCGGGCTAGTACTGCGCCTTCGGGGAGTGCTTCACAGTTTTTAAGAAGCTAAGAAAGCGGCCGTAGCGGTGGCGGCAACTTTGATGCGGAAGGTAAGTCGAAGGAAGACGGCACCAGGAAACGGCCAAGACTATGCCGATTGACGCCCTAGATCAGGAAATTATTAACGGCCTGCCGAAGCTGGCGGATGTCTACGACGCGTTTGGCGTGCAGATCAACGCCATGCCCGTCGACGAGATTTTCGCGCTCTACGAGCGAACCGGCTTCCTGTATCCGGACAAGGCGGCGCGGCTCCTGCCTCACTTGGGCCAGGTGAAAGAGAACTGGCGGCGCATGCTGAGCCGCGGTGAATCGCTGCTCTACGTCTTGACGGCGGGCGACCAGAAGCGCGGACTCGCGTCGATTGCCGTTTGGCGCACCGCAAGTGATGGGTGGACCTTTCAGCATCTCGTCTCTGAAAACAATCCTTATGCCTCGCGCGCGGTCATGCTGGCCGGATCGGCTGCCGGTTTCTTAAAGGGAGTCGCTGAATCCAACCAGAATTGGTTCCGCCCCGAAAACCGGTTTCCCTCGCGGGTATTCGGGTCCATGGTGAAAACCATAGGCGAATCGCTCTCTTCCGTTCAGCGGCATCTGTATTTCGCGCTTCCAAGAAAACTGGTGATGCCTGCGCAAAAGGGAATCCGCGTCGTTCCCTACAGTCCCTCACACAAAGAAGCGCTTTGCACCGTCGCCGCGGCGGCACGAGGGGCCGTCTATGTGACCGCGGAGGAGTTACAGGGGGACGTTGAGTTCAAAGCTGTGGATGAAATGTACCGGAGCGTTGGGTTGCGGCGTACGCGGCGGGTCTGGCTTGCGTATCGCGGATATAAGGACGAACCGCTCGGCGCCGCGATTGCGTACCGAGGGCCGCTGGGAGTGAATTTCAGCTACATCGAAAATCGCTGCGACTTGCTGCTACATCCGACGCTGCCCGATTCCGATATTCCCACTGTCACGTCATGCCTGCTGAAGGCCGTTGCGTCCGCGTATCAGGGATTCGAATTGGACGCGATTCCGGTCATCACCGACGAGATTGCCGGTGCGGCCATGACTCAGCTGGGCGCGGAATTACTTCGCCATTACTGCCAGGGAATATGGCTGAAAGGCGGGCAGTTGCGGCTCTACCGGCACGTGGATGCCTTTTATTCGCGATTGCTGGCTCGTTCCGAGAGGCATGCTTCGCAGGTCACGTTGGTAGGCTAACGAGGCGATGACCAAGCACGCGACCGTAGATTACATCATGGATGACCCGCGCGAGGCAGCGCGGCTGAAAGCGAAGGTCGATCCAGAGGCGTGGGCTCACAAGTACATGGGAGATCGCATCAGGTCCGGCATGGAGGTGCTTTCCGTTGGCTGCGGCCCAGGCGTCATTTTGGCCGCGGTTTGCGATTTGCGTCCTTCTGTCAGGGGGACTGGCCTGGATATCAGCTCCGATCGGATCAAGGAAGCGACGCGGATGAACCGGGAAAATCCTAGAACCCGCTTCGTGTGCGGCGATGCGCAGGCGATGCAGTTTCCAGCGGACAGCTTCGATGTCGTTTATTGCCGAATGTTACTGCAATACCTGCCGAAGAAAGAGCGGGCCGTCGCCGAAATGGCGCGGGTTTGCACGCCGGGCGGAACGGTATTGCTGCAAGACCTCGATGGGCAGCTGCTTTGGCACTACCCGGAAGATGCGGTGTTGCAGAGTGCGGTCGAGAAAGTCGTCAAGCTATTGGGCAGTACGGGGTTCGATCCTTTCGTAGGGAGAAAGCTTTTCTGGCTCGCAAGCCGGGCGGGCTTGGAAAACATCAAGGTGAAAGCCGAAAGCTACCATTTGATCGCGGGCGAAGTCGAATCCGAGACCCTGAAGCAATGGGAGCTGAAGCTGGATATTGCAGCGCCCCAGATGGCCCGCGCTCTCGGCGGCGAAGATGAGGCCAGGGAATGTTCGCAACGCTTTCTGGAATACCTGAGCCGTCCGGACACGCTCACGTATTCCACGGTGTTCACGGTGACAGGAGAGAAGCCGCTGCGTAATTGACTCGCGTCTGCGAATCGCGCTCCGGCTGGCAGGGCAGAGATAGTGCTGTAAACGAAGGCTCCGAACCTGGGATTCCACGCCAGCCTCACTGGCCACTCTTTGGAGGGGGATTTGGATATGTTGTCGACTCGTAGACATAACAGCGGCTCCATAACACTAGTGGGTCGGGTCCTCCTGCTTGGCGTCCTCACCATATGCCAGACGGCCAATGTGCTGGCGGACGGGTCTGCCGGCCCGCAGAATGTTCCCGACGTCACCACGATGAGTCTCGAAGACTTGATGAATCTGCAGGTGACCTCCGTCTCCAAGAGAACGCAGAAGGTTGCCGACGCAGCGGCAGCCATTTTCGTCATCACCCAGGACGACATTCGGCGCATAGGAGCGACCAGCATTCCGGACGCCCTGCGCATTGTTCCTGGACTGGAAGTTGCTCAGATCGACGAGAACAAGTGGGCCATTGGTTCCCGTGGATTCAACGGAAGATTCGATGACAAATTGCTCGTTTTGATCGATGGCCGAAGCGTCTACACCCCTCTCTTTTCGGGTGTGTATTGGAACGTGCAGGACGTAATGCTGGAGGACGTGGATCGCATCGAAGTCATCCGCGGCCCGGGCGCGACGCTGTGGGGCGCAAACGCCGTCGATGGCGTGATCAACATCATCACCAAGTCCGCTAAAAATACGCAGGGAGGTTTGCTCAGTGCCGGAGCGGGGTCGCAGGAAGCGACCGCAGAAGACGCGCGATATGGTTCCAAGATCAAAGACAATACCTATTATCGCGTTTACGGCAAATACTTCGATTGGTATCCGTCGATTGACTCCACAGGCACAACGGCTTCCGACGGCTGGCATCAGTTACGCAGCGGATTCCGCGTCGATTCAACCCTAGCGACTGCGGATTCGCTTACCGTACAAGGCGACATCTATCAAGACAATTTCGGGGAAACGCTTACCGTCCCATCCTTAACTCCACCCACTTATTCGAGTACCTATCCAAACAACAACGACATGAGCGGAGGGGATGTCCTGGGCCGCTGGAATCACTCCTTTGCCCGCTCCTCGACTTCGCTGCAAATGTACTACGACCACAGCAATCTCTTGTTCCCCACCATCTTTTCCGACCATGAATCGGTGTACGACATCGACTTCCAGCACGATATTCACCTGGGCGAGTCTCAGGAGTTGGTGTGGGGACTCGGCTATCGCTCGATCCAGGATAACAATGCCTCTACCTTCACCGTAGCGGTTCAGCCCAGCCAAAGCAGCTTGAATCAATACAGCGCCTTCGTGCAGGACACACTCGGCTTCTTCAACAGCCGCATGCAGGTTACGGTTGGTTCTAAATTCGAGCACAATCCGTTTACCGGTTTTGAGTTCGAACCGAACGTAAGAATCCTCGGCACGCTCACGAAGGAGCAAACAGTCTGGGCCGCAGTCTCGAGAGCCGTCCGGACCCCTGCCATCACAGAAGAGGGCCTGCAGTTGAATGCCGGGGTTATTCCCCCGAATGTGGCTCCGCTCAATAGCCCCTTGCCAGTCGTTGAGTCGATTTTCGGAAGCACCCAGTTTGGGTCGGAAGACCTCATCGCCTATGAAGCCGGTTATCGCGTTCAAGCCACCAGTTCCGTCTCCCTCGATCTGGCGACCTTCTACAACTACTACACGAATCTTCGATCCGCCGAGCCCGGTACGCCCATTGTCGAGGGCGGCGCAGATCCAAGCTATATCGTTCTTCCCTTCGTAGCGAGCAACAAGATGAGCGGAGGAACTTGGGGTGTCGAACCTTTCGCGGAGTGGAGAATTCTCCCCAGATGGAAATTGCAAGGGTCTTATAGCTTTTTGCAGATGAACATACACAAGGACCCAACCAGCCAGGATCCGACTGCGGACCTTCCGAACGGCGAGAATCCCCGCAACCAATGGAACTTCCGGTCTTCCCTGGATTTACCCAAGCATATCGAGCAAGACCTGATGCTTCGCTATGTGGATAAACTCCCCAGCCTGAATGTCCCCAGCTATTACTCGCTGGACCTCCACATTGGCTGGAATCCGCTGCCACAGGTGCGGCTATCGTTCGGCGGAAATGATTTGTTGAATAGCCAGCACATTGAATTCGTTCCCGATTTCATCAATACGCTGCCGACTGAAGTTCGTCGTACCTGGTTCGGAAGCGTTGCGTGGACCTTTTAGCCGACGATCAGTGGATCTCGCGACATACCATTGCGCCGCGAGTGAAACGATAATGAGAGCACTGCGACCCATTCTCGTGATCGGAATCTGCCTGAGCCTGGCTCTTGGCGCCAGCGCACAGACGCTCGATTCCTCCGACTCCTCGGAATACCTGATCAAGGCCGGCTTTATTTACAATTTCGCGAAGCTGGTGGGCTGGCCCTCCGGCGCCTTCAGCCAACCGGACTCTCCGATCGTAATCGGCATTCTGGGAACCGATCCCTTCGGAACCATTATCGATCGCATTCTTTCCGACAAAAAAATCGACGCGCGGCGCTTCGTTATCAAACGGCTGAAGTGGGGAATGGATCTCAAGGATTGCGACATCCTGTTTATCGGCTCATCGGAAGCGTCGCATTTGGAAGAGGTCCTTCACAGCCTGAGAGGCACGCCCGTTTTAACCATCGGAGAAACGCCGGGGTTCGCCAAGCGCGGATGCATCATTAATCTCACAGTGGAAGATAACAAGGTTCGCTTCGAGGTGAATCTGGACGCTGCGAAACAGGCGGACCTGAATATCAGCTCCCGCTTGCTGGCTCTGGCCAAGATCGTTCCTCAAGCGACGGCGGACGCAAGGTAGCGCAATGAACCTTCAGAATCTATCCATCAAGCGCAAGCTCATGCTCATCACCATGTTGACGAGCAGCGCGGCCCTGGTTCTTTCGTCCGCCAGCTTTCTCATTTACGACCTGATCGCCTTCCGGCATTTGTTGACCCAGGACCTCATGACCCAGGCCCAGATCATCGGATACAACAGCGCCGCGGCCATGGCTTTCCGCGACGAGGCCGCGGCCACAGCGACCTTATCGGCCCTTACGGCCAAGGAGGATATCGTCGCGGCGGTCTTATATAGCCCGGACGGAAAGATTTTTGCTCATTACTTTCCCAACGGCAGCGCGCATCCCTCGGCTTTGCCGGACCGTTCGCAGACCAACGGCTATCGCTTCGAGGGAGGCTATTTAGAAGTCTTCCACGAAGTCACTCTGAATGGCGAACGCGTGGGAACGTTATTTTTGCAATCCGACCAGCGCCAATGGAGCGTACGGGCCAGGCGTTACAGCGTCATTGTCGGCGTTTTCGTATTGATCTCGGGATTGTTCGCCTTGTTGGTCTCCTCGCAATTGCAAAGGCTGATTTCCATGCCCATCCTCCATTTGGAAAATGCCATGAGGATGGTCTCCACGAACAAGAATTACGAGGTTCGTGCCACCAGGTTTTATGGCGACGAAATCGGGCGGTTGATCGATGGTTTCAATACCATGCTTGCGGAGATCCAGCACCGCGATACGGCCCTCCAGCGCGCCAACGACGAGCTGAAGACCAGAACCCTGGAGCTCGAAGGCGAGATCACCCACCGTAAGCGGACTCAGGAAGAGCTGCTCAAGGCCAAGCATGCAGCTGAAGACGCCAGCCGTGCGAAGAGCGCTTTTCTCGCCAATATGAGCCATGAGTTGCGCACGCCGCTCAACGCGATCATCGGCTACAGCGAAATGCTCGAAGAGGAGACGCGAGATTCAGGGAAGGCGGAAAATCTGCATGACCTCCGAAAGATTCAATCTGCCGGCAAACATCTTCTCTCTCTGATCAATGACGTGCTCGATCTCTCCAAGATTGAGGCTGGCAAGATGGGCCTGCATCTGGAGACTTTCGACGTTTCCGTGATGGTCGAGGAGATGGTCACTACGCTCCAGCCGGCGGTAGCCAAGAATTCCAATACCGTTCGGGTTCGCATGGCTGAGGACGTAGGGATGATGCGTGCCGATGCCACCAAGGTACGCCAAATCCTCTTTAATTTGATGAGCAACGCCTGCAAGTTCACCGATCGCGGAACGATTTCGCTGGATGTCAGTCAAAGCGTGAGTGAAGGCCACGAATGGATTCGCTTCCGCGTCAAGGATACGGGCATCGGTATCAGCGCCAAGCAGCAACAAAACCTCTTCCAGGAGTTCACCCAGGCGGACGCGACCATTTCGCGCAAGTATGGCGGGACCGGCCTGGGGCTCGCCATCAGTTACCGCTTCGTGCAGATGATGAAGGGCCGCATCAGCGTGGAGAGCCAAGCCGGTCAGGGCTCCACGTTCACGGTTTATCTGCCGGCGCAGGTGACTTTGGAAACGGCTGAAACGGCGCAATCGGAAGGAACCAGCACCATTTCCGCCGCAGGCGCCGAGCATAAGCCGGAGCTCGATACAATTCTCGTGATTGACGACGATCCGGCGGTCCGCGATCTGATGTCCCGTTTTCTCACCAAGATTGGATTCCGTGTTGTCGCCGCGGCTGGAGGAGAAGAGGGCCTGCGCCGGGCCCGCGAAGTGCGTCCGTTGGTCATCACTTTGGATGTGATCATGCCGGAGTGCGATGGCTGGAGCGTCCTGCGCAAGCTGAAGGCGGACTCTCAGCTGGCGCAAATTCCGGTGATTATGGTCACGGTTGTCGATAACGAAGCCATGGGTTTTGACCTTGGCGCATCCAATTACCTGATCAAACCGGTGGATCGCGACCGATTGGCGGTGCTGATTGAAAGGCATCGCGTGGCGCGTTCTTCGGGCGGCACAGCCCCCAAGCCCTCCCGCGCGACAGCGAACAAGGAAGAGACCGTTCAAGTCGAACTCGAAACGCCCAGGAGATCGTCATGATGCCGAAGATCCTGCTCATCGAAGATAACGAAATGAATCGCGATATGCTTTCGAGAAGGTTGCAGCGCAGGGGCTATCGTGTGGTCACGGCTCAAGACGGGGAGCAGGGCCATGTTCTGGCCCATTCCGAAGCTCCCGATCTGATTCTCATGGACATCAGCCTCCCGGCCATGGATGGCTGGGAATTGACCCGCCGCCTGAAAGCCAGCGATAGCACGCGGCATATTCCGATCATTGTTCTGACGGCCCATGCTCTGGTCACCGATCGAGCCAAAGCCTTCGAGGCGGGCTGCGACGACTACGACACCAAGCCCATAGAATTCGAGCGCCTGAGCGAAAAAATAGAGAGCCTTCTTGCCGAGAAGAAACCGTCATGAACCCGCGCCCTAGCCGCTTACTCATCGTCGACGACAATGAGATGAATCGGGACATGCTGGCCCGGCGGCTGTCTCGAAAGGGCTACGTCATCGGCTTGGCGGAAAGTGCCAGGGGACTACTGCCGCGAGTCAAGGAAGACGGCATCGATCTGGTTTTGCTGGATATAGAAATGCCCGAAGTCACCGGCCTCGACGCTCTTCAAGAGTTGCGCAGATGCTTTTCGCCCATTGAATTGCCGATCATCATGGTCACGGCAAAAAATCAAAGCGACGATATCGTGCGTGCGCTAGATATGGGCGCCAATGACTACCTCACCAAGCCAATCGATTTCCCCGTTGCCTTGGCGAGAATCAGCACGCAGTTGTCCCACAAAATGGCCCAGGAAGCGTTGCGGGAGAGCGAGGAGCGCTATGCGCTGGCCGCTCGCGGCGCCAACGATGGCCTGTGGGATTGGAACTTGCTGACCAACGCCGTCTATTTCTCTCCCCGCTGGAAGTCCATGCTGGGCTTCCGGGAACACGAAGTCGAGGACCGGTTGGAAGAATGGTTCGGACGAATACACGATGCCGACCGGGAGCGCGTCAGGGAGGAAATTGCCGCCCATCAAAGAGGCTTAACGCCGCATTTTGAAAGCGAGCATCGCCTCCTTCATAAGGACGGCGGCTTTCGTTGGATGTTGAGCCGGGGGCTTTCCGTCTTTGACCTGAGCGGGAAGGCTCTGCGCATGGCCGGATCTCAAACGGATATCACCGAGCGAAAAGTATCTGACCCGCTCACCGGATTGCCGAACCGCCTTTTGTTCACCGACCGCCTCGGGCGGCTGATCAAACACTCGAAACGCCGTAAGGACCATCTGTTCGCCGTGCTTTTCCTGGATCTGGACGGATTCAAGATGATCAACGACAGTCTTGGCCATCTCGTGGGTGACCAACTTCTGGTCGGAGTGGCCAATCGATTGGAAAAGTGCTTGCGTTCGTCGGATACCGTGGCCCGGCTTGGGGAGACGTTCACGGTGGCCAGGCTCGGCGGCGACGAGTTCACCATCCTTCTCGACGACCTCAAGGAGCCGGACGACGCCAAGCGCGCCGCGGAAAGGCTCATGGACGCGCTCACGCCTCCTTTCGTGCTGGGCGGCAAAGAGGTATTTACTTCCGTCAGCATCGGCATCGCTTTGGGAAGCGCTGCTTATGACAAGCCCGAAGACCTGTTGCGAGATGCCGATACAGCCATGTACCGCGCCAAGTCTCTCGGCAAAGCCCGTTACGAAGTCTTCGACGCGGATATGCGCGCCAGCGTGATGGCGCGATTGCAATTGGAAACGGACCTCCGCCACGCGCTCGAGCGCGAAGAATTTCGCAATTTCTATCAGCCCATCGTTTCTCTTGAATCGGGACGCATCGTCGGCTTGGAGGCTCTTCTGCGCTGGCAACATCCAAGGCGCGGGCTGCTGGGACCCGAAGAATTCATCTTCGTCGCCGAAGAGACGGGAATGATTCGCGAACTGGGTTGGTGGAGTCTGCGTGAGGCTTGCCGCCAAATGAGGGATTGGAGGGAGCGTTCGGACGCCATTCTGGATCTAAGCGTGAGTGTGAACCTCTCCGTCAAGCAGCTTTTGCAGCCGAACCTGGTCGAGGATATCAAGAAGCTCCTGCTTGAGGTAAGCGTGCCGCCGCAAGTCCTAAGGTTCGAAATTACCGAAAGCGCGGTGATGGCGGACCCCGCGAGTGCCACCGAGTTGTTGCAGCAGCTCAAAGCCTTAGGTATCCGTTTGGCCATCGACGATTTCGGAACCGGTTATTCCTCGCTGAGCTACCTGCACCGGTTCCCGCTCGACACTTTGAAGATAGACCGTTCTTTCATTAACAATGCGGCGGCGGACGGAGAGGGCATGGAAATTGCCCGAACCATTATGCCTATGGCCAAGAATCTTCGTTTGGACGTCGTGGCCGAAGGCGTCGAAACCCTGGAGCAGGTGGCCTTACTGAAAAGACTCCAGTGCAGGTATGCTCAGGGATACTACTTTTCTAGGCCGCTGGCGCCCAAGGACATCGGCGAGCTACTGACGGAAGATCCCACCTGGGAAATGCTGAGACAAACCCGCTGAAACAAACTCGATAGACTAGCTTTCACTTCTCGGCGCTAATGTGCTTGCGGTTCTTTAGCACGCCGCGAAATTGCTCTCCGGTGATAGACTGGGCGCGGAGGCTTACCCAGCCGCTATGGTTGCATGGCTATTGGTCTTGCATATCTTCGGGTTCACGCTCTGGATCTCCGGCCTGCTCATGGCCAGCTTCGTCCTGCTAAAACATGTGGGCGAGAAAGTTCCGGAAACGCGCGCGAGCTTGGCCAGGATCGAGAAGCTTGCGCTGCGCGGACTGGCTGACCCCGGCGCGACGCTCGCGATTTTAGGCGGAATCCTGCTGATCCTGAGCAACCGTCAGTATTACGTTCATGCGCTCTGGTTGCACATCAAACTCGTTTTTGTGTTGCTGCTGATTGTTCTTCACGTGATCGTCGGCACCAGGAGCAAAGCCTACGCCGCCGGACGGATCACCCTCGATGCCGGATATGTTCGTTTGCTGGCCATTGTGATCGTCTTGGTGTTTATTTCCATTCTCGTGGCCACCCTGCCGGGCGAAGTTCTCTTGACGCACTAAAAACCGCGCCGCCTCCCGCTCAGGCCAGCGCAATGACATCGATTTCGACCCGCACGTCGCGCGGCAACCGTGCCGCCTGGACAGTGGAGCGGGCGGGGAAGTCCTGCTTGAAATAACGCGCATACACCTGGTTCATGGACGCAAACTCGCCCATATCCGCGAGAAATACCGTTGTCCGCACGACTTTATCGAGCGATGAACCAGCCGCTTGCAAAATTCCCTTCACATTTTCCAGCACGCGTTCGGTCTGAGCCGTGATTTCTCCCGAGACCAGTTCCTGGGTGCGCGGGTCAAGAGCAATCTGGCCGGAGACGAACACAAATCCATTAGCGCGAACCGCCTGTGAATAGGGGCCGATGGCCTTCGGCGCCAAATCGGTAGTCACTGCTTCCTTCAAGTGGACCTCCTCGAATGTCGGTCTCAGATTGTTCCACAGTCGCCGATCTTTGTTACCGCGCGCCGGCGTAACGCGTCCGAAAATCGGCGGGAATGCCCGGACGGTCAAGCCAGGCATGAAATAAGGGCGCCAGATTTTGGCCCGTTTCGCTTTCCATCGCGGAACGAAGTTCATCGGTCCCAATTTCCCGTCCTGCCATTACTCTCAAAATCCTGCGCACCGCGCGGTCGAACTTGTCCTCTCCCGCGGCATCCTCCAGTGAAATCAGAAAGAGAGCCGCTTTGAACGTTTTCGCCCTGATCTCTTCACGCTTATAAGCCGATGCCGGTCCGAAGCCCGGCTTCTTGTCCGCCGAACCCACGCGGTCATATGTGGCGATGAACTGCGCAATCTGCCGCTGGCGGGCGGCCGGCCCTCCGCGCGCTTCCGCGGCTAGGATCGACGCGCACAGCGCCATGCCTCGGCCCAGAAGAATTTCCGCCTGCGGCTGCGGAAGCACATGCCAGCCGAACCACGTGTGGGCAAGCTCATAATCGGCCAACTCCAGAACGGGCTCCGAGGCGACCCCCAGCCTCACGGCATCGTGATCCAAAAGGACGCCTTCGGGAAAAGATGCCGCCGCAATATTTTCCGTCGCCTCTTCGACAGCCGCGAGCTCCGCCGACGTTTCCACGATATAGATGGGAGGGTGATCGTTCGCCACTGGACCAAACAGTCGCTCGTAAATAGCGACGGTAGCCGAGAGGTGGTCGGCCGCCATTTGGGCCGCTGCCTCGTCAACCGGCTCGCGAGTCCAGAAGAAAAAAGAGCCTTGTGGCGTTTCGATTCGCCGTTCGCGATATCTCCCTGCGATCAGGTAGGGTGGGAAGGCCGCTCTCCGCCATACAAAGCGATGAACCACAAGCTCGCCCCGGCGTGTGCTGCGTTGTTCGTGCACCAGTGCCAGAACGCGAAAATCCGCGGGCACTGTTACGTCAAGTTCTTCTGTATGCGCTCGAAGCGAGCCTACTGCGAAGGGACCCAGGGGTGTCTCCCAGAACGGGAAACCATTAGGAGAGGCCAGGTAAAAGCCGTCCGATGTAGTGGCTACCACCCCGCGGCCTTCCCGCGCAGGTTCGAGATCGTAGTTGAAGGTAATCTCTCTCGTTTCGCCCTGCGGCCACTCCGGGGCAAATGGAACGCGCAGCGACGATCCGGGCCCCTGGGGCGTCTCCCCGCTCGCAACAATTTTTCCTCTCACCGCAACGCTCACGTCCCTGGTGCCAAAGATTGGCCCGCCGGGCAACGTAACATTGAGGTAATCCAAGCCGCGGTTTCCTACGTTTTCGAGTGTATCCGTTACCTGAATATGAATATGCGTCGGCTCAACTGAGGTAGCTGAGACTTCGGCGACGCGAGTAGGATGGCTGAACCCGGGGCCTAAGGCCACAGTGCAGCCCGTGGATAACGCGCAAATCACGAGTAGGAGAAGAGGGCGCATTCGGCAAACGCATTTGGCAAACAAGCCGATCAGGATTTTAGGTCAGACACAGCGTGGGGTCAAAAGCGTGGAGTCAAAAGGCGTGCACCAAGCCGCGCGAATAGGAAAGCTTATGCAGTGGGGTTAGCGGCCTCTTTGCCGCACAAAACTATGCCCCCCGACCGCATAATTGTGATGGGTTAGAGCTTCCTGAGCCTGCTTATCGCTGTAGCCCTGATCGAGCGCCGCCACGAGCTGCGCGTTTGAAAATCCGGCGTCGCGCAATTCGGCAAGCCGCGAGCCGGTAAGCACGACTTCGCCCTTGGCTTTGCGCCGTGCCACGTCGAGAATGACGGCGTCGGACAACCCCGCGAGGTGCATAGCCTCGGCCTCGCCTCCGAATGCCGTCAGTTCATCCAAGCGGACAAGTTCCAGAATGGTGTCTTGCTTCACTCCGGCTTCGATCATTCCGGCAATCGCGTCACCCTCCGCGAAGGAACGATCGCGCGAACGCGCCAGGCGTACGAGTTCGACGCACTCCTGTTCGCTCACTCCGGCCCTTCCCACGGTCAAAATCTGCTGCACCTCGGCGTCGTTTACCTGGTACTTTTTTAGCTGTTCGATGGTATCGGGATGCATCCCGGCGTCGTCCAGCGGAGTCATCCGCGCACGGCTCGCATGATTACACCCCGAGCCAACGAACAGGCAGGCGGCCAACGTGATCGTCAGGCGGAGCTGCCGGCGTACGAATGCGGGTTTGCCTGCCGTCTCCATCACTATCTATTCTAGTGTGCTGCGGAGGCGCCGGGCGGGCGCTGTGCCCCGAGAATCAACGTGGCTGGCTGTGAGGACAGTTTCCCTGGCGAGCTGTACGGAAGGACGATGGCTAAACTTGGTAGACCCGCTCGATATCGAAGACGCCGGAAATTCGCTTCACGTTCTTGAGTATGCGCTCCAGTTGATTGCGATCGGCGATGTCGACGGTAGCCTCCACGCGCGCCTGTAAATTATCGGGCCGGCTATCGAGCACCTGAATGTTCGCACCCACGCCGCTGATCACGCTGGTTATGTCCGCCAGCAGCCCTGGACGGTCCTTTCCGTGCACCACCAGCGTCACCGGATACGTCCCCTGGCCGCCGTCGCTCCACTGCACGTTAATGCGCCGCTCGGATTGATAGAGCAGTTTCTGCACGTTCGGGCACGACGTGTTATGCACCGCCACGCCGCGCCCGCGGGTCACGTAACCGATAATGGGATCGCCCGGAATCGGATTGCAGCACTTGGCGCGGTACACCATTAAATTATCGTGGCCCAGCACCAGAATGGAGGGATCGCGGATGCCCAGCATCCGCTTCACCGAGGAAACGATCTTGGTGGGTTCCGCGCCCTCGCCCTCCGGCTTTCCCTCTATCGATTGCCCGGTGAGCTTCGCGAGCACCTGGCGCGCGGAATATTTGCCGTAGCCCAGGTCCGCATACAAATCTTCCACTTTGGCGCGGCCGTATTCGGAAGCGATGCGCAGCAGTTCTTCATCGGAGATTTTCTTCAGGCTCACTCCCGCTTGCCGCGCCTCGCGTTCGATCAGCCGGCGCCCCACTTCCGTGGCTTGCTTGCGTTCGTTCAGGTTGATCCATTGCCGGATTTTCGATCGTGCGTGCGAAGTGCGCACGAAGCTCAGCCAATCGCGGCTGGGGGAATGCCCCTTTTGCGTGACGATTTGGACCACGTCGCCATTGGCCAGCGGATGCCGCAGCGGCACCATTTGCCCATTCACCTTGGCGCCCAGGCATTGGTGTCCCACTTCGGTGTGAATCGTATACGCAAAGTCGACCGGGGTCGCTCCCCGGGGCAGAGTGACCACTTTCCCCTTGGGCGTAAAGATGTAAACCTCATCCGGATAGAGGTCCACTTTCAGCGTGGAGAGGAATTCCGTGGGCTCGCGCATTTCGCGCGCCCATTCGATCAGTTGCCGCATCCACACCACGCGCTGGTCGTCGCCGTCGGAGGCGTTCGTGCCGTCCTTGTATTTCCAGTGCGCGGCAACGCCTTGCTCCGCAATACGGTGCATCTGATGGGTGCGGATTTGCACCTCGAAGGGCTGGCCGCCATTGATCACTGTCGTGTGCAGGGACTGATACAGGTTCGGGCGGGGCATGGCGATGTAATCCTTGAACCGCCCTGGCACCGGACGCCAGATCTGGTGGACCACGCCAAGCGCGGCATAACAATTGCGCACCGAATCGGTGATGATGCGCACGGCCAGCAAATCGTAGACTTGCTCCAGCGTTCCCTTTTGCCGCTGCACTTTCTGGTGAATGGAATAAAGCCGCTTGATCCGGCCTTCCAGCGTGGCGGCGACCTCGTTTTCGGCCAGGTGCTTGCCGATCGTTTCCTGCACCTCCGCCAGAAACTTCTCGAACTCCTTGCTGCGCTGCGAAACCACGCCTTGCAGCTCCGTGTAAGCGGACGGCTCGAGATAGCTGAAGGCTAAATCCTCCAGGTCTCCGCGCATCGCCCCCATGCCCAGCCGGTGGGCGACGGGCGCATAGATGTCCAGGGTCTCACGGGCGATTCGCTCCTGTTTTTCCGGCGGCAAAAAGTTCAGGGTGCGCATGTTGTGCAGCCGGTCGGCCAGCTTCACCAGCACCACGCGCACATCCGTGACCATGGCCAGCAGCATCTTGCGCACGCTCTCTACCTGCCGTACTTCCGGCGAGACTAGGTCGAGCCGGCTGATCTTGGTCACTCCTTCCACCAAACGCGCCGTATCGGACCCGAATCCGGCCGCGATTTCCGAGAGCGGAATCCGGGCATCCTCCACCACGTCATGCAGAAGAGCGGCGCAGAGTGTGGTCGTGTCCAGCCGCAGGTCTGCCAGGATATGAGCCACTTCCAGGGGATGGGAGAGGTAAGGTTCGCCCGATTGGCGCAGTTGCGCCTGATGCTTGTCGGCGGCGAAAGCGAAGGCCCGCTCGAGGGGAGCAAGGTCGTCCCCGGGACGATTCTGCCGCACGTTTGCCAGGAGTTCGGCAAAGCGCGCCTGTAGCCCTCGTTCGGCTATAGCTGCCTTGCTGGCGGCCACCAAACGGGGCAGCCGGCCCGACCTATCAGCAGTGGCCATGAAACGCTATTGTAGGTCGTTCCGCTGGCTGGCGCTACCCTGGCGCTGGGAGAGTAGGCGTGAGGACAAACAAGAAAGGGCGCCCGATCTCTCGAGCGCCCGTTAAGTTCAATCCGGCTGCGGGTTTAGGACTTGGATTCCTTTTCGGCAGCCTTCTGCTTGATGTCCTTAACCTTGTCGAGCAGGTCGTCAGCCTGCTTTTCCAGAGACGCGCGGGTGGAGCTATCCACCATGTCCGCCTTCTGCCGCAGCAGCAGGCTTTGGTAAGCCATCGCATCGGCATAGTCGGGACGCAGTTCCGTGGCCTTCTGGAGCATGTTCATGCCCTCGTCCACGAGACTGCCATATTGTTGGGTGAATTGATCTCGCACCTTGTCCGGCAAGGGGTCCGATTCCTTGAGCTGCTTTTTCTGGTTCTGAATGTTGTAGGCCTGGCGCGCCTCGGCATTACCCCGGTACGCCAGAGTCCAGTCAATCACTCCGACCCAGTAAAACGGTTCCGGATCGTCGGGCTTCAGCTGGATATGCTTTTGATGATATTGCTTGGATTGACCGTACTTGTCCGGATCAAAGGGCGTGCCGGCCATGTTGTACAACATCGAGCCGATGCCATCGAGCGCCGAGAGATTGCCCGGATCCACCGTGAGGACGTCCTGAAACTCGCTTACCGCCTGCTGGCCCACGCGCACGTTGTCGTCCGAAGGAGCGCCCGGAATATATTCCGTGGCATAGGCCGTTGCCAGGTAGAGCCGCGCGTTCAGGAGAGTCGGATCCAGGTCCTTAGCTTGTTTGAAATCCTCGATGCTGGAGTCGTATTGCCCGTTCTTGAAGGCTGCCACGCCCTTATTCAGCAGGTCGCGAGCCTTCAGCTTGTTGCACCCGGCGACGCCGAACATTGTCGCCAATACCACTATTAAACCGAATACCTTTGCTGCCGTGTTGTGACTGCCGATCGTCTTTGCTTGTGCGTTCATGAAAAGCTTCCATCCTGCTTTGTCTGAGATTCGTCGGCCAATCACGGCTATTCCTCGACGTCCGCTGTTCGCGGCGGAAGGATCGCCGCTATTGTCCGGCCTCGAGCTTCGCCGTGATCAAACCTACCTTATCGATGCCCGAGAGACGCATGATATCGATAGCATGCGCCACTTGCGCGAAAACCACAGTATCGTCGCCCTTGACGAAAGCGACCTTTTCGGCCCGCAGCTTGAAGATATCGTTCAGCCGCGGTCCCAGGTCGTCCCACGTCGCGCTATCCTCGTTGATCTTCAATTGATTGTTGTCGAGCACCTGCACGACGATGGTCTTCGCCTCGATATTTTTCTGGTTTTGCGTATTCGGCGGCGCCGGCTGCGGAACCAGAGCGTCCAGGCCTTTGGGCGTCAGCGGCGTAATCACCATGAAAATAATCAGCAAAACCAGAAGAATGTCGATCAGCGGAACGACGTTCATCGAAGCCATCGCGCCTTTTTTTGCCCCAACTTCCATTCCCATCTTCGTTACTCCTCTTCTGTTGCCGTGTTTGCGTTTCCCTGGACCGCGATTCGGTCGCGATCCCGCTTCGGCGCTGCCGCGGTCTAAGCCGGCGGAGGCGCCGAAGCGCGGTTCGGCTGCTGTTGCTCTATCTTGTCGGTTAGCAAGCCTACGTTGTCCACGCCCGCCGAGCGAACTTCATCGACCAGTTTCACCACGTCGCCGTATTTCGCCCGCCCGTCGCTCTTGATGAAGACGGTTTTGTCCACGCGGTTGGAAATGCGGTCTCGCACGAGCGAGGAGATCTGGTCGAGCGGCGTCTTTTGGTTGCCCAGGAAGATGCTGCCGTCGCGGGATATGCCCACGATGATCGCGTCATCGCGGTCGGCGTTGGGCATGTCCTCGGGATTGGAGACTTTGGCCATCTCCACGGTCATGCCCTTCTGCAACATGGGCGTGACCACCATGAAAATGATCAGCAAGACCAGCATGATGTCGGCCATGGGAATAATGTTCGGGGCCGCCATCACCGGCGCTGCTTTGGGTTTGAAATGCGCCATGGCTTACTTCTTTCCGCTTCGCCGGGTGATGAAGTAGTTGATCAACTCCATGGAGGAGTTGTCCATCTCCACGTCGAAGGCTTCCACTTTGTTGGTGAAGTAATTGAAGGCCCAAACCGCTGGCACTGCCACGAGCAGGCCGAGAGCCGTGGTGACCAACGCTTCGGAAATTCCGCCCGCCACTGCCGAAAGCCCGGTGGCCTTCTCAGCTTCGATGCCCTTGAACGCGTTGATGATGCCGACCACCGTGCCGAACAAGCCCACGAAGGGAGCGGTTGAGCCGATGGTTGCCAGGCCGCTCAGCCCGCGCTTCATATCGGCGTGCACGATAGCGATCGAGCGATCCAGTCCGCGCTTGGCCGCTTCCACCACTTCCGCTTCGGACACTTGCGCGGAGGCGGATTGGAACTCCGAAAGCCCCGTCGCCACTACTTTGGCGATATGGCTCTTCTTGTTCCGCTCAGCGATGGAGATCGCTTCATCCAGCTTGCCTTCGCGAAGCGCACCGGCCACCTGCTGTACGAACACGCGCGACTGCTTTCGCGCCGCGCTGTACATCAGAGCCCGGTCGATCATCACGCCCAGCGACCACGCCGATAGGATAAAGAGGATGAACACCACCGCCTTGGCGATAATGCTCATGCTTCCCCACATCGAGCGCAAATCCCAGGTTCCAGCCTGCAACGCCAGCAGGTTTAACGATGAAACAGCTAAGTTCGCAACCATACGGTTTGCTCCTTTGTGATTCGCACACTATCGACCGAGGCCTTCCCACGTGCTTGGCCTCGGTCCGAAACCTTTGAGGTTAGCCCAATCTTCGATTAGCTAACGACTAGCCACCGAGGACAAACGAAACCGTGATGGTCGTGTCCACTTCGACCGGGTCGCCGTTTAATTGAGTCGGCTGGTAGCGCCAGTTCTTCACCGCCTCCAGCGCCGATTGCACCAGAAGCGGGTGCCCCGAAATTACCTGTAGTTCGCCAACGCGCCCGTCCTTATCGATGATCGCGTGCAGAACTACGTTGCCCTGAATACGTGCCTGCCGTGCGAGAGGCGGATAAACTGGCTGCGGCTGAGCGACAAGCTTTGCCGCTACCACTTGTCCTCCCAGCTTGATTCGCGTTTGTTTCGGGGCAGCCGGAGGAGGCGGCGGCGGTGGCGCGGCAACCGCTGGACCCGAGCCCAAGCCGCCAAGCAACCCGCCATCCACGCCACCCAGCACGCCGCCTGTGACCGGCGCCTCCGGCGGCAGTTCCGCTTCCTTGAAGACTTCCACCTGCTTGGGGATCGCTCGCGGCTGCATCAGCTTTCCTTGCTGGATAAGCCTGGCGACGGGCTTAACGATCTTAGGAGCCTCGGCGGGAGGAGGCGGTGGAGGCGGTGGCGGAGGCGGCGCGATCAGAAGCGTCGTCAACATCGCCTTGGGCAACGCCTGCGTATAAATCAGCGGAATCAAAATCAAGACGATCAGCACCATCGCTTGAATAATCGTGGAGACAACGATCGCCCAACTCTTATTCGTTTTCTTCCTCACCACGCTGGATTCGACCAGATCGTCAAACATGTTATCTCCTGCCGGCCGGGGCCAAGCGGCCTTGCACTTCTCTCGCCCGAGGTTTTGTGCCAGATGTTGCGCCAGACACAGGCATTGCGTTCCGGTCTTTCCACTGATTCCAGGCAACCACCAGCGGAGCGGCAATGCCGAAACTTGAATACGTTCCTACCAAAATTCCCACGACCAGTGCAAACGAAAAACTGCGAAGCACCTGGCCGCCCATCAAGAAAAGTACCAGGACTGTTAGGAAAGTAAGGCCACTGGTTAAAATCGTTCTCGACAGCGTTTGGTTGATCGACCGGTTCACAATCGTCTTGAATGGTTCCTTTCGCATCAGCCGCAAATTCTCCCGAATCCGGTCGAAAATCACGATTGTGTCGTTCATCGAATAGCCCACCAGCGTGAGCAGCGCCGCAATCACCGTCAGGGATATTTCAAAATGTAGAAGCGAAAACAGTCCTAACGTAATGAGTACATCATGGAAGACGGCGATGACAGCGGCGGCACCGTACACCAATTCGAAACGAAGTGCAATATAAACTAGCATTCCGGCCAAGGCATACAGGGTCACGTAAACAGCTTGCCGCCGCAGGTCCGCGCCCACCTTGGGTCCTACAATCTCCACATTCACCACCGCAAACGGTCCGGCGTAAAATGCGTCGCGCATGACGGAGATCACCGGCGTCGTCGCGCCCGCCCGCTGCAGGTCGTCAAGGTTCGAGACCACTCCGCCGCCCGCGTGATCGCGGTAGTCCGTCAGTTGACGCGCCAATTGCTGATATCGTGCGGCGCCCGTGGGACCGAGAGAAAGCGGATCCTTGCGCGTGAGCACATCTGCGATCGTCTCCGGCGAAGCTTCATTAAAGTCCTGCTTGCCTGCTTCGCCAGCACCAAGCGTCGCTTGCAGCGCCTTCAGAATGGAGGCCTTGCCCGCATCGAGAGCTTCGTTGCCCTCGCCCCTCTGCGGAAGATAAATCACCACCTCATTTGGGTTCGTCGTGCCGATGTCCGAAATCCGCTGGATCACGCTGTCACCCAGGCCCTGCGCCACCAATCCCTGCCGCAAATTGTCCACCGGGGGCGTGCTGGCAAAGCGCACGTAAACCAAGGTTCCGCCCTTGAAATCAATGCCGTAGTCCAGGCTTCCTTTGTGGATCCACGACGCCGTACCGATGATGAGCAGCGTCAACGACAGGCCGACGAAATACTTCGTCTTCCCCATCCAGTCAAAATTGACGTCGTGATGAAAAAACTCCATCCCGGGTTTTGTCCCTTCAGTTAGACACCGCCTGGGGCACTTTAGTGCCCGGGAGCGGCTTTAGATACTTAGGGCCGTCTGGCGCTCCATCTTCGCCAGATGCCAGTCAAAAATCACCCGCGACACATACACCGCCGTAAACAGGTTGGCCACAAGGCCTATCGTCAGGGTGACGGCAAAGCCGCGCACCGGCCCGGTTCCAAACACAAACAGGAAAATCGCGGAAACCACCGTGGTCACGTGCGTATCGATGATCGTTAGAAACGCCCGCTTGAAGCCCACGTCCACGGCCGACGCCGGCGCTTTCCCGGCGCGTAACTCCTCGCGGATGCGCTCAAAGATAAGTACGTTGGAATCCACGCCCATACCGATGGTCAGAATGACTCCCGCGATGCCTGGCAGCGTCAGCACGGCGCCGAAATACGCCAAGGCAGCCAGCAGGATCACCAGATTCAGCAGAAGCGCGACCACCGCATTCACGCCCGAAAGCCGGTAGTAGAAGACCATGAAAATCAGCACCACCAGCAAGCTGATAATCGACGCTCGCACTCCATGCCGGATCGAGTCCGCTCCCAGAGAGGGCCCCACCGTGCGCTCCTCCAAATAGCGGATCGACGCCGGAAGCGCTCCGGCGCGCAGTACCAAGGCTAAGTCGTTTGCTTCTTGCTGCCCGAACCGGCCGGTAATCCGTCCTGAATCTTCGATGCGGCTCTGAATAACAGGGGCTGACACAACCTTGCCATCCAAAACGATCGCCATCGGACGGCCTACGTTTTGTTCGGTAAAAGGACCAAACCGGCGCGCCGCTTCCGTCGACAGCGTGAAATTTACTTCATACCCTCCGGGATTGTCCGTGCTCGGCACCGCCGATGCGCTGCGCAGGTCGCGGCCGGTAATAATGGGCGCGCGGTCTACCAAATACCAGCTCCCTTGGCCTGAAGCGTCGGTGTCCTTCGAGGGCAGTAGCTGCGTCGCCGGCGGCAAAACACCGCCATGCGCCCCCTGCGCGGCCGCTTCGGATGGATACGGATTGGCATCCTCCACGCGGAGCAACTCCAATTGTCCGCCCGCTTGAATCACGGATTTGGCGCGGTTCGGATCGCCCTCGCCCGGCAGTTCGACGATAATCTCGTTGTCCCCCTGCCCGTATGGCGCCACCACCGGCTCCGTCAATCCCAGCGCATCGATGCGGCGCCGGATGGTCTCTATTGTTTGCGACATTGTCTCGGACTGGATGCCCGCGACGGTTGACGGTTTTATGCTGAGCAGATAGCCCGATTGCTCGCCGGGCGCAGGCGCGAGGTCCCAATCGGGGAAGTTCGAGCTCACTAGGTCCCGGAACGTCGCGGTGGAATCGGGCGCGACATTGTGAACCAGGATTTGAGTATCGCCGACCTTCCGCAAGTCGTCGTAGCGGATGTTTTTGTCCCGCAGGAGCGTGCTCAGGTGGTCGATGGTCTGATCGGTTTGCAGGCTGATCGCTTCGTTCACCTGCACCTGCAAGATCAGATGCGTCCCGCCCTGAAGGTCTAAGCCCAGCTTGATCCTCTTGGAGAAATTATCGCGAGCCTGGGCCAGCGAAGTCGGGAACTCGGGCAGTCCCACTAAACCGAAAAAGCACAGCAAAACGACCAAAACGATAAAGACGGCTTTCCATTTGATGGTGGAATTCATTGTTTCTTTTCATCCGCGCGAGCAACCGGAGAGGTCCGGAACGTCACGCTCCCTGATTTCGCTTAATCTTCCTTGCCTTCCGTCTGAAGCCCTGCTACTGCCGAACGCGCTACTTTCACCTTCACCTGATCGGCGATGCGCAGTTGCAGGGAATCGCCGTCGAGGGACACGATCGTCCCGTACAACCCGCCGTTGGTCACGACCTTATCCCCGGTTTTGAGCTCGTTCAACATGGATTGTGTCTTCTTCTGCCGCCGCTGCGCGGGGAGGATCAGCAGCACGTAGAAAATTACCATGATGATCGCCAAAGGCAGAAAAGCGATCAGACCATTTCCCGCTGGACTCTGGGCGACAAAAAGAAGTGAGGCCGCCACGCTACTGCACATCATGCTTGATTGGCTCCCGAACTTGTCCCCAATTATTGCAGGATCGAGCACAGAAAGGAAATCCCGCCGCTCTTTTTTCCGCGGCACCTCCCTCCGTCATGCGAGGGAGTCTTCATGCAACGGACCCGCCGCTCCGCTTATCGATGACCTGCTTCCAACCGTGCCTGAAGCTCGGAGGAGAACCGTGACAGGTTCCCAAACGCGATAGCCTCTCGAATCGCCTTCATCATGTCAAGAAAAAAGTAAAGATTATGCCGGGTGTTCAGGATGGCGCCCAGAATCTCGTTGGCGCGAAACAGGTGGCAGAGATACGCGCGCGAATAGCGGCGGCACGTCGGGCAGCCGCAGCTTTCGTCGATCGGCCGGGGATCGTCGATGAACTCGGCATTTTTGATGTGCAGCGGGCCTTGGCGCGTATAGAGGTAGCCGTTTCGCGCGTTGCGCGTGGGCAGCACGCAGTCCATCATGTCGATCCCGCAGCGCACATAGTCCACCAGTTGTTCCGGTTTGCCCACTCCCATCACGTATCGCGGCCGCTCTTCCGGCAAGCATGCCGCAGTCTCGCCGGCGATCTCGCAGGACAGCCCGTGCGGCTCGCCCACCGCCAGCCCCCCGATGGCATAACCAGGAAAATCCAGCGCCACCAGTTCCGCCGCATTTTCCCGGCGCAGATCCGCATACGTCCCGCCCTGCACGATGGCGAAGAAGACTTGCTCCGGATTCGCTTCGCTCGCCGGGTTGGTCTCGATCTCGTTCTTGCACCGTTTCGCCCATTCCAGCGTGCGCCTCGCCGCCGCCGCGGCGCGATCGTGCGCCGCCGGATACTCGATGCACTCATCGAGCACCATGGCGATATCAGACCCCAGCGCGCGCTGCACCTGAACGGCTTTTTCTGGCGTGAGCATGTGTTCGGTGCCGTCGAGATGCGACCGAAAACGAACCCCTTCCTCGCTTATTTTGCGCAAATCCGCCAGGCTGAACACTTGGTACCCGCCGGAGTCCGTCAGGATGCCGCCCGGCCAGGCCATGAACCGGTGCAGCCCGCCCATGCGCCGAATCAGCTCGTGCCCCGGCCGCAGATAGAGGTGATAGGTGTTCGCCAGCAGCAGTCCGACTTGCATCTCCTCGAGCGACTCTTGCGTCATGGCCTTTACGGTCCCGGCCGTTCCCACGGGCATGAAGGCAGGCGTCTCGATAGTTCCGTGCGCCGTGGTCAAGCGCCCCAGACGTGCGCCAGAAGGGTCCACCTTCACGATCTCAAAGCCAAATGGCATACGTGGAGTCTAGCAGCCCTGAGGCCCGCTCGTAGGTCCCACAATTGGCTCCGGGGTCACCGAGTGGTCCACTGTGAGGGCACTTCGACGGTTGCCTCGCCGCCGTGCCGCTCCTGGTAACCCTGTACCCATTCGCCTTCGGTGGCGCATCTGTTTCCCTCTATAATGCGGTCAAGCTCGCTTTCGAGCTCACCGATTCGAATGGACTCCCCTAGGCCCCCTCAAACTCAGTGGAGAGCGCTGTTCTCGCACCCAGGCTTTCCCTTTTTTTTCACCGGAATGTTCGTATCGCTTTTCGGTACGGGAATGAATTTCGCTGGCGTCACGCTTTACGTTTTAGGTAAGACCCATTCGACGGTCCAGGTAAGCCTCACCGTCATCCTGCTGACGCTGCCTCGATTGGTTGTCCCCCCTTTTGGTGGGGTGCTCACCGATCGCGTCGACCGCCGCTATCTTTCGATCGTCTTGGACCTGGGGCGCGCCGCAATCGTTTTGGTGGCCGCCTTCCTGGCTTGGCAAGCCAAGCTCGAGCTGTGGCAGCTCTACGGCATGGTTTTGTTGCTCGGCGTGGGATTTGCGATCTACTGGTCCTCGAGTCTGGCCTTGCTTCAGGAGTTGATTCCTCCGCAGCATCTGATCGGCGCCAATGCTGCCGTGTTGATCGCCGTTCAAGGAGGCATGCTGGCCGCCGGCGGTTTGGTCGGACTCGTTTACGAACGTGCCGGACTGGCCGGAATCCTATCCATCGATGGCACCACTTACGCGATTTCGGCGCTGTGCTTTTATTTGCTGCGGCGGGGCTATTTCGCCCCTCGGGGCTCGGCTTCTCGCGCTCTCTTCGGCACGGCCGGCCTTCGGGCCCAGAACTCGGTTGACCCTGCCGCCGAGCCTGAGCCCGGCGTCCTCGCGGATATTCACGAAGGCCTGAACTATCTCCGCAGCCAGCCCGCCGTGCTGGCCCTTGGTTTGACCTACGCCTGCATGATGGCTGGGGTAATCAGCGCCAATGTCCTCGTAGTGGCCTTGGCCAATAATCTGCTCCATGTGGGCGCGCGCGGCTACGGCTTCATTGAATCCGGCTGGGCCTTGGGAGCCGTCCTCGGAGGATTTGGCGCGGCTCCGCTTTCCCATCGGCGCCCCTTTCGTGTGCTTGTAGGCGCCTTATTCGTGCTCGCTGTTGGGCACGCTCTGTTTCCCTACGCCGGTTCCCTGGCTATTGCCATTGCCATGAACGCTGTTTTCGGCGCGTGTCGGGCGATCGGTGCCGTGCTCACGCAGTCTTCGATTCTTGCCTCCGTTCCCAATCGCTTGATGGGCCGCACGCAGTCGGCCTTTGCCTTCTTGGCCACTGTCCTGCAAGTGCTCATGAGTTTTGCGCTGGGCTGGTTGGCCGAGCACGCCAGCTTGCAACTCGCCTTCCTCCTGCTCGGCGCCCTCTACGGTGGAGCGGTTCTCTCCGCCTTGCGCGTGCGTACGCTCACTCCGCTTCACGAGATCGAGCCCACCACCGCTTAGCCGCTCTTCGCGGGCGAGCAGGCAGCGGCGATCCGCTCAGGGCCGCGCTTCGTAAACTAAGTTGAAAGGCGTCTCGGCGGCGCGCCGAAAACGAGTGAAACCTGCCGCGGTTACCACTTCTCGTATGCGTGCCTCGCCCGCCTGCGCTCCAAGGCACAGTCCCACCTCCTGGGATCGCGAGCAGGGCGTGCACAGCAGCGTCGAAAACGAATAGTAAACGCGGCCCACGGGATTAAGGTTGTCCTTGATGTCGTCATTTGCGAATGGCTCGACGATCATCCAACTGCCATCGGCTTTCAGCGATTCACGAATGTGTTTGGCCGCGCCAACCGGGTCTCCCATATCGTGCAGGCAGTCGAACACCGCCACCAGATCGTAATCTTTGCCCGGATAGGACTTCGCTGCCGCCACTTCGAACGTCGCCCGCTCGGAGACGCCTTCGCGCTTGGCGGATTCGCGCGCTCCCTCAACCGATTTTTCGTGATAGTCGAAGCCGTGGAATTGCGATTTCGGGAATGCCTTCGCCATCAGCACCGTCGAAGCGCCCTTGCCGCAGCCCACGTCGGCCACTTTCCCTCCGCGTTCGAGCTTCTCTTTGACGCCGCTGAGCGCTGGAATCCAGGAGCTCACCAGGTTGGCGGCATAACCCGGCCGAAAGAACTTCTCTGTCCCGTGGAAGACCCGCTCGTCATGTTCGTTCCAGCCCATTCCCGCGCCTGTGCGAAAAGCATCTGCGATGCGGGGAACCGACGCCAGTGCGCCTAACGCGAGTTCAAAGGCTCCGGGAAGATACGCGGGGCTGTTTTCATCCGCCAGCGTAAACGCCTGCTCCGCGTTGAGGCTGAACCGTTTCGTTTTGTCGTCGTAGGTGACATACCCGCCCGCCGCTTGCGACCCGAGCCACTCCCGTACGTAACGCTCGTCGGTCTTTGTCTTTGCGGCGAGCTCCGCTGAAGTCATCGGCCCCGCCGCTAGGGCCTTATACAATCCGAGTCTCTCTCCAATCACAACCATGCCCGTGTGCGCGGCGGCGCCTAAATCCGCTACGAATCGGCCCACAAAGGCGTGCAGCTTGTCCATATCCAGGGCGGGAACCGGTGCTGTAGACATTTTTTCCTCCGAAGAAAAGTGCCTGAGAGTGAAGATCCAGTCGAGGATCGACGAAGGCACGTTTTGCCGCGGATTTTGTGCCTGGAAAAGTCAGAAGTCAAGGAGTGTCGGCCCGCGTTCTGAGCGGGAACAAATTTGCAGACTGGTCGTGTCGGCTTGCTGAAGATCTCAGAAGGTAAGGAGCGCAGTATCGCCTAGAGGTATTCCCGTGAAGAGCCTTCCAAAAATGCGCGCAACTTTCGCGAACGCGAAGGATGGCGCAGTTTTCGCAGCGCCTTGGCCTCGATCTGCCGGATGCGCTCGCGGGTGACCGCGAACGACTGTCCCACTTCCTCCAGCGTGTGCTCGGAGCCGTCGTCCAGGCCAAACCGCATCTTGATCACCTTCTCTTCGCGCGGCGTGAGCGTCTTCAGAACCGATGCTGTCTGTTCCTTCAGGTTCAGATTGATCACCGCGTCGGACGGCGAAACCACGGCCTTGTCCTCGATGAAATCGCCCAAATGCGAATCTTCTTCCTCGCCGATGGGCGTCTCCAGCGAGATGGGCTCCTGCGCAATTTTCAGAATCTTGCGCACCTTGGCCACCGGAATATCCATGCGCTTGGCGATCTCTTCCGACGTCGGTTCGCGCCCCAGTTCCTGGACCAGCTGCCTCTGCGTGCGGATGAGCTTGTTGATCGTCTCGATCATGTGCACGGGGATGCGGATCGTGCGGGCCTGGTCGGCGATGGCCCGGGTGATCGCCTGCCGGATCCACCAGGTTGCATACGTCGAGAACTTGTATCCGCGGCGCCACTCGAATTTATCCACGGCCTTCATCAGGCCGATATTGCCCTCCTGGATCAGGTCCAGGAACTGCAAGCCGCGATTGGTGTACTTCTTGGCGATGGAAACCACCAGGCGAAGGTTGGCCTCGATCAGCTCCTTCTTGGCCTGCTCGGCCTCCATCTCGCCGCGAACGATGATCTGAAGGGTGCGCTTCAGCTCCACCAATCCCACTTCGCTGGCGTCCGAAATTTCTTTTAGTTCGGTGCGGCGGGTGCGCAGTTCGCGGCGCGCTTCCGCGGCCGTGTCGCCCTTGGAGATATCGGCGCGCCGTTCCAGCTTGCCTGCCTCGCGCTCGAGCGATTGCAGTCGCTCCACAGTGTGCCGCATCTTGTCGATCAGCCGCTTGCGCTCGAAGAGATTGAACTCCAGCGACCGCGCCAGTTGCGACATCTCGATGCGCGTGCGCGAGATGGCGTATCGCCCGTGCAGGTAGGAACGCTTCTTGGCTTTGGGAATTTTCTCCAGCCTGGCCGCCTGCTTCAGCGCCTGATCGTATAGGCCGGCGATATTGTCGAGGACTTTCAGGGTCTGCTTGGTCTTGTTCTCGATCTTCTCTTCGGTGAGCTCCTCGTCGTCGAACTGCACGATCTCCTTGATCGACCGCGCGCCATTCCGCAGATCGTCGGCAATGGCCATCAGCTCCTTGATCACGATCGGCGAGCGGGTGATCGTCTTCAACACCAGAAGCTGCCCGCGCTCGATGCGCTTGGCGATGGCCACTTCGCCTTCGCGCGTTAGCAGCGGAACGGTGCCCATCTCCCGCAGATACATGCGCACCGGGTCGTTGGTCTTCTCCAGCAAGCCCGGCGTCAGGTCCAGCTCGACTTCGTCGCTTCCGGTGGCCTCCTCTTTGGCTTCGCCATCGGCGGGTTCCGTGGCTTCCAATGCCGCGCGCGCCGCTTTGGCGGCGGCGATGTCTTCGTAGATGTCGATGCCGTATCGCTCGAAGGTGGAAAGCAGGTCGTCGATCTCTTCCGAGGAGTGTACTTCCGCAGGCAGGATGTCGTTTACTTCGTCATACAGAAGGTAGCCCCGCTCCTTGCCCATGTTGATGAGCTGGCGTACCTGATCGTATTTTTCTTCTAGCGCCAGAGCCAAGAGTTTCCTCCGTGCTTGCTCGAGACGTCAGGCTTTTAGGACCGCCCGAGCGCCCAGGGCGCACTTAGGTCCCGTGACAAAAATGACAAGAACCCTAAAGACTCAATTGTGAAGGCAATCACGCGCTTCGTTGCTTTTGCCGTCGCGCCCGTCCCTGCCCCTACGATGTACACCCTATTTGGATGCACGGCGTACCCTACCCGTTACCGCGTTAAACCGTATCACGTTACACGCCGCTGAGGGCCTCGTCAACAGGCCGCGTTGCGCAAAATTGCACGACAATCTGCCCGGCCGCGCTACGAAATCACGGCGCTGCGCTGGCCAGCCGTCTGCGCAATTCCAGATACCGCACTTGCAACTCCCGAAGCTGTTCTCCGCCGTCTCCCAGCCCTGCCCCGCATGCTTCGATCTGCCGCTGCACCGCCGCCAGTTCTTCTTCCGATTTGCGCCGCCGCAGCACCTCCAGGCAGCTTTCCGCCTCTTCCCAACTCGCTTTCATGCCCCCCTCGAACGCGATTTCAAACAGTAGCCTCCGGTGCTGTTCCTCCAGTTTCGGCGCCAGGACGTTGGCGTCCGGCGCCGCGCCCGCCGCGCATGCCTCGATCAAGACGCCCAGGATTTTTTCCGTTTCCAATCCCACGTGAAGCTCATGCGCGCGAATCTCTTCGCTCAGCCGCTCCCGGAAGTCGCTCGGCTCCATCAGCATCTGCACCAATCGCCGTTCCGCGGGCTTCGCCGCGCGCCCCGCGAGCGCGGGCTGTGTCTTTACCTCGCTGCGCCGTTCCGCCGCGGCCCGGCGCAAGGCTTCGCGCAATACCGGCTCGTCCACGCGCAGTTGCTGCGCGATCCGCGAGGCCCATTCCGAACGCAATAGCGCGCTCGGCAGCCGCTGCACGAAGGGCATGAGGAAATTCATCGCCCGCAGCTTCTGCTCCGCGTTCGCCACGCCCATCTGTTGCGCCCGGCCGATCAAGTAATCGAGGTACGCCGGCGCGCCCTCCAGCAATTTGCGATAAGCCGCCGCGCCTTCGCCGCGGATGAACGCGTCGGGATCCTTCCCGCCCGGCAGCGCCAAAACGCGCACGTCGCAATCCTGCTGCAGCAAAAGCGACAGCGACCGCTCGGTCGCCGTCTGCCCCGCCGTATCGGGATCGTAGTTCACCATGATCCGCCGCGTGAACCTCCGCAGCAGCTTCACCTGCGTCTCCGTCAGGCTCGTGCCGCAGCTCGCCACCACGTTCCCGATCCCCGCCCGCGCCACCGCGATCGTATCCATGTAGCCCTCCACCAGAATCGCCGCGTCCGCCTGCCGTATGGCTTCTTTGGCGCGATCCAGGTGATAGAGCACGGTGCTTTTGATATAGATCGGCGTCTCGGGCGAATTCAAATACTTCGGCAGGTCGTCTCCGAGCGCTCGCCCGCCGAACGCCACCACTTTGCCCGCTTCGTTGGCGATCGGGAAAATGATGCGCCGGCGGAAGCGGTCGTAAGCGCGCCCGTTGGCATCGCGGCTGGCGAGGCCGGCCACTTCGATCAGCTTCTCCGGATATTTCGTCTTCAGATGTCGCAGCAGCGCGTCGCCGCCCGAAGGCGCGTAGCCCAATCCGAACCGCGCGATCGCCTCGCCGTCCAGCCCGCGGTCCGCGAGATAACCTCGCGCCGCTTTGCCCTCCGGCGTGCTCTCGAGTTGCCGCGCAAAAAACGCCGCCGCCTCGCGATGCAATTCCACGAGCGTGGTGCGCTGTTGCTGTTCGCGCCGCTCCTCCGGCGAACGGTCCCGCGCCTGCGGAATGGCGATGCCGCATTTGTCCGCCACAGCCCGCACCGCCTCCATGAAGTCGCACTTGTCCATCTCCATCACGAACTTGAAAACGTCCCCGCCCGCGCCGCAGCCAAAGCAGTGATAAATCTGCTTCACCGGATGCACAGCGAACGACGGCGTCTTTTCCGAATGAAACGGGCACAGCCCGGTGAAGTTCTGGCCGTTCTTTTTCAGCTGCACATATTCGCCCACCACGCGGACGATGTCCGCCTGCTGTTTCACGCGATCGGCAAATGAACCCGCTTCCGCCACGTCTTCCCTAGCTCCTTGCCCACATCAAGCCCGCAGCTCCACCACCGTCACTGCCGTGCCCCCGCGTTCCTGCGCTTCCGCATGAACGCTTTCCACCAGCGGATGCGCCGAAAGAAACTCCGCCAACCCGCGCCGCAGCGCTCCCGTGCCGTGCCCATGAATCACGCGAACCGCGGGCTTCCCCGCAATCGCGGCATTGTCGATAAATTTATCCACGCGTCGCGAAGCCTCCTCCACCGTGCAGCCAATCACGTTGATCTCATCGCCGGCGCCGCCGGTCTCTTGATCCGCCGGCGCCGTATGCACGCTGACGCCGCCTCGCGCGGCGGCCGCCGTTTTCGCTCCGGCGCTTCCGCCCGAAGCGCCGCCCGAAATACCGCCCGTAATGCCAGACCACGCGCCGCTCGCTCCAGCGCCCGATCGGGCGCTGGCCGGGCGCTTGCGGCCCTCGTCTCTCACCACCGCCGTAATCTCCGAAAGCGGCACCTTCATCCGCAACGGCCCTGCTTCGATCTCCGCGCTCGCTCCGTCGCGCCGCCGCAGCAGTACGACGGCAGGCAGGCCGCGCACCCGCACCCGCACGCCGGCGACCAACTCTTCCGGCGCGGGTGGACTCGCGCTGTCCGCCGTGACTCCCAGGTCCGCTTGTGACTCCGAAAGGTGCGCCACCACAGCCGCATCGGCCTCGCCGCGGGCCTCTCCGCGCGCCTCGGTCAATTTTCGCCGCGATTGCTTCTCGATCTGCGCGCGCAGCTCCCGATCTTTCACCGCCTCGATAACCCGCGCCATCTGCCGTTCGTGCTCCGCCACCGCGGCGTTGAATCTTTGCTCCAGCTCCGCGATGCGCGACCGCTGCCGCGCCACCCACTCCTCGCGCAGTTCGCGCCGCTCGGATTCCACTTGCCGCGTCTGCTCCGCCAAATCGCGCTGCATCCGCTCCAGAACGTCGCGGCTGCGATGCAGGTAGGCAATCAGCCCGGCAGCCTCGCGCGCCTCGGGAGTGATGAGCTCCTGCGCCCGTTCCACAATCCTCTCCGGCAGGCCCAATCTCCTCGCGATGGTGATGCCGCTGGACCCGCCCGGCACGCCCACGCGCAGCCGATAAGTGGGCGCCAGCCGCTCTTCATCGAACTCCACCGCCGCGTTCAGCACGCCCGGCGTGGTCGATGCATAAGCCTTCAGCCGGTCGTGATGGGTTGTGGCCAGCACTAGGCAGCCTCGCCCGCGAAATTCGTCCAGCAGCGCCACCGCTAGCGCCGCGCCTTCCTCGGGCGCCGTCCCGGTGCCGATTTCATCCAGCAGCACCAGCGAATGCAGCGTGAGCGCGCCCAGAATGGACTTCAGGTTCAGCATATGCGCCGAAAATGTTGAGAGGTCCGCGGCAATCGATTGTTCATCGCCAATGTCCGCCAGCACGCGGTCGAAAATTCCCAGCCGCGCCGACTGCGCGGCCACCGGAATCCCCGATTGCGCCGCCAGCACCGCCAGCCCCACCGTCTTCAAAGCCACCGTCTTCCCGCCCGTGTTCGGTCCGCTGATCACGAGAACCGTCTCATCCTTGCCCAAGCGCAAGCTGAGCGGCACCACTTCGCGCCCCTGCGGCCGGAGCGTGCTTTCGAGCACCGGATGCCGGGCCGCCTCCAGCAGGATTGCGGCCTCATCCGTAAATTCCGGAATGCACGCATCGTAGTCCCGCGCGAATCGAGCCCGCGCAAAAAGCGCGTCCATCTCCGCGATCGTCGCCGCTATGTGCGAAAGCGGACCGCGCTCGGCCACCAGCTTAGCGGTCAGCTCTTCCAGAATCCGCGCGATCTCCGCCACCTCCTCTTCCCTTAGCTGCACCAGCCGATTGTTCACCTCGATGGTTTCGAGCGGCTCGACGAATACCGTCTGGCCCGTGGCGCTGGCCGCATGGACCACGCCGTCCAGGCTCCGCCGCTCGGACGCTCGCACGGGAATCACATAACGGTCGTTCCGTTGCGTGATGTAGTCTTCGCCGCTTTCGCCGCCCCGGGCGCGCAGAATGCGCTCCAGCGCCTTCTGCAGACCCTCCCGCGTGCGCGCCATCCCTTCGCGCATGCGGCGCAGCGCCGGCGACGCATCGTCGCCGATTTCGCCGTTAGGCAGAATGGCCCTGCGGATGGCGGACGCCAGAAAACGCAAATCCGCCAGCGAACGCGCGCGCTCGGTAAGCAGTGGAAATTTCGAGGAGGCCTCGCGAAAAAGTTCGCGCAGCGACGCCGCTAAATCCACCAGCGACGTTGCGTCCAGCAGTTGTGCGGGAGCCAGAACGGCTCGCGGCAGGTCCAGCCGTTCGAGCCAGGGTTCGGGATCGGCCAGAGCCCCAAAACCAAGCTCTTCGCCGGTGCGCAGATAAGCAATCGCCTCTCGCACCGCGGCGAATTCGCGTTCCAATGGAGCGCGCTCGGTGCGGAACTCCAACGCCTCGATCGCCCGCCGCCCCGGCGCAGACGTCGTCCGGCCCCGCAGCAGATCGCGCAACCGGTCGAACTCCAGAATCTCTTCAGCGCGGCGTCCCATCTTTTCCTATCGTTTGGCCAGCGCCTCGGCCAGATACTCCGCGGCCTCGGCGGGATTTTGCGCGCCGCGCACCAGCCGCGCCCGAGCTTCTCCCCAGCGCGATCCGTGGTTAGCCTCCACTTCCCGCACGCGCTCGATGATCGGCGCCCAGAAATCGCCCAGCGTCACAAACGGCTTTCCCGCCATCACGCCCTTGTTCAGCATCTCCCACACCACCGCCAACTCCACCAAAGTGCCCGTTCCGCCCTTGCAGGCCACGAAGCCCTCTCCAAAGCGGATTAGCTCGAATAGCCGCTCCTGCCAGGTGCTCGCGGCGTGCTCCTCGTCCACCCAGGTGTTCGCTTGCGTCCCAAAAAATGTGGAAGTGATCGCGATGGTGCGGCCGCCCGCCTCTTTGGCCCCGCGCGATACCGCCTCCATCACCCCCGTATATCCGCCCGTGCACACCTGGAAGCCGTTCCGCGCCAGTTCGCCTCCCAGCCGACGCGCTTCTTCGTAATCGGCTTCGCCGGCCTGCGGCCGCGCGCTGCCAAAAACCGTGATGATATTTCCGAGGCTCATGTGGAACTGATTCTAACGGGAGATTTGTCTCTCTGCTTGCTTTGGCGCCGCCCGCCGGCTGGCCGCCGCGCGAGGATCGCCATGCGGCGCCAGTTCCTCCACCATGGCCACGCAGATCGAATCCACCACGTTGGCTGCATTCACCCCGTGCGGCCCCGTGTTGTTGCCAAAAATCGCAAAGATCAGGTGCGCGCCCCGTTGCGAAGTAGCGTAACCCGATAGGGAATTGACGTGCTCCACGAGGCCAGTCTTCGCATGTATTCGTCCCGCGGCCGCCGTGCCCCGCATGCGAGTTTCGAGCGTGCCGTCCTGTCCGGCCACAGGCAGCGTGTTCTCGAAATCGGATCCCCAGGGCTGGCGGCGAGCCCAGGCCAGCAGCCGCACAATGCTTTCTGGAGTCGCCAGGTCCCCTCGCGAGAGTCCCGAGCCGTCCGTCAACTGCACATCTTCCGGCATGATCCCGATGCTTTGGCGGAACTGGGTGGCGAAGGCCAGCGCATCGTCCATGGTAATCGCTCCGGCTTTTTCCCTGGCCGCCACGCGCAGCATCAGCTCCGCGTGCAGATTCATGCTCAGCTTGTTACTGATGCGTACGTCCTGCACTAGCGGAGGCGAAGTGTGCTGCCCCAGCACGTGCAGGGCGGAAGCGGGTTGCGGCTGCGCCTCTCGATCTCCGTGGCGAGCCCGGCTGTGGCCGCCGACCCGCACGCCCCGCGCTTCCAGCAGTTGCATCAAAACCGCCGCCGCATTCTCCGCGGGCTGCGTGACTGCCAGTTGCAGCTCGCGGGCCGGCGCGTCCAGCGGAAGCGTTCCGGTCAGGTGGAAAGTCTGGGAATCGGGATCGCGCTCCAGGCGCAGCATGGGCTCGGTTCCCGCCGCTGTTGTCGTCGTGTCATTGCGCAGAGCGTAGATTCCCGGCCAGGGTGCTGCGGTATACGCGAGTGGGCCGCTGGCCGAAACAGCGGGATGCAAAATGACGGAGATGTAGTTGTCATTCACAGCCAGCGCCGAAACAGCCGCACCGTAACCCCATACCGCGTCGTCGATCGTCCAGCCGGATGGATATCGCTCCGGAGCGAAATAGCTGTCGTCCGCTACGATATCGCCGGAGATTTCCTTCACTCCCGCCGCGACCACCTGATCGGCCAGGTCGGCCAGCGCTTTTTCCGGCGTGCCGTTGCGTTCGGCGTGGTCCCCAAACGGGAATACGCGGCTCGAGAGATTTGCGTCGCCCCGTCCCACCAGCACCAAGTCGCCAGACAGGACCCCCACGGAATCCGGCGCCTCAGCGCTCTCGATCGTCGTGCGGATGCGAAAGTCGGGACCCAGAGTCGCCAGCGCCATTGCGGACGTAAACAGCTTCGCGTTCGACGCCGGCATAAAATACCGGTCCGCGTTTTGCGAGTAGATCGTCTGGCCCGTATCGGCATCGGTGACGATCACCCCCCAATAAGCTTTTTCGCCGCCCGCCGATTCGAGCGCCGCCTGAACGCGCTCTCGAAATCGGGCGATGTCGCTCGGTTCTCTTTTCGTTTTGCTTGCTGAAGGAACTGCCGGGTCGTCCGCGGCCGTGCGCTCTTGCGCCAGGCTTTTGAGAGGAAGCAGCCGAGGCGTGCTGATAAAAAAAAGAAAGAGGATGAACACAAATATGGATGGGAAGCGGCGATAGAGCCTAGATGTCGGCCGCGAAGGCCCCGTCATCCGTTCTTTGGATCCATCATTCATTAAAGATCATCAATGAGAAGATCGGCTTGTCCCGGATTATAGTGCCTCCCTCGCCATGCGGCCAGAAGCGCCTCCACGCTTCATTTCGAGTTTCCAACCCCCGGCTTCTTCTTTGCACATTGCAGCTTACGAAGTTGCTTCCGTCGCGAGGAAAATCTTATGATGGTGCTGCCTGGCTAGGAGGAAGTTAATGAAAAAGGCAGTCGCCACATTTTTGGCCCTCGCGCTTTGCGCCTTGCCGCTCGCTTCCATGGGAGCCGATAAGGAAACCAACCGGCTGGAGAATTGCGGCATGGTGCTGGATGAGGTTCTGCGCATTCCCGACAATATTCCCCAGGACCTGCTGGATAAGGCCGAATGCGTCATTATTATCCCCTCGGTGCTCAAAGCTGCTTTTGGCATCGGCGGCGACTACGGACGCGGCGCCATGACCTGCCGCTCCGGCGAGCACTTCATGGGTAAATGGGGCGCCCCAACCATGATGGCTCTGGAGGGCGGCAGCTTTGGATTTCAGCTGGGCGGCCAAGCCACCGATTTCGTAATCCTGGTTATGAACCCGCGCGGCGCCAACGCTATCCTCTCCAGCAAGGTCAAGCTGGGCGCGGATGCATCCGCCGCGGCAGGCCCGAAAGGCCGCGACGCTGCCGCCGCCACCGATGTCACCTTAAGGGCGGAAATGCTCACGTATTCGCGCGCTCGCGGACTTTTTGCCGGCATATCGCTCGAAGGCTCCACGTTGCGGCCTGACAATGGCGCCAACGAAGCCGTTTATATGAGGAAGATTCCCGCGATCGACATCGTGCGCAAAGGAACGGTAGCTATACCCCCTTCGGCGCAAAAAATGGTCTCCTTGCTCGACCAACACTCTCCGAAGAACACTTCGGATCCAAACTCGCTGAAATAGTTCCGACAAGGCCGCCGGAACCGGCCACTCACTTCCCGATGGCTGCTCAAATTGTCATATTGTCGGCGTCGGTTATAATCGCTTAGTTTCGCTGGAATCATCCGCAACCCGATTCCTTTGATCCTGGAAAATGCCAGAGCGTCCCACATGTGTGATTTGCGCCAAGCGCCGGCCGGAGCGATTCTGCCCGGCTAAGGGCGAGAAGATCTGCGCCGTCTGTTGCGGCAGGGAACGCGAGGTGACCCTCGATTGCCCGCCCGATTGCGCCTATCTGATTGCCGCACACCGCTACGAGCAGGAACATCGCAAGCCTTTAGCCGAGAGCGAAATCGTTTTTCCTGGAGTGGAGTTTTCTCCCAACCTCCTTTATGAACGGGAGCCCTTTGTCTCCGGATTGGCCTTCACCATCTCCCAATTCGCCGCCACTCATCCCGAACTGACCGATCAGCAGGCCCTTACCGCCATCCAGACGCTTGCGGAGACTTACCGCACTCTCGTCTCGGGAATTTATTATGAAAAGCCGCCGGCTATGCACCCGGCCGCCGCGCTCTATGGAGAACTGGCCAGCTTCATCCAGGACTATAAGAAGAAGGAAACCGAGCGACTCGGCTTCTCGACCCTTAAAGATTCCGAGGTTTTTCACCTGCTGGTTTTTCTGGCCCGCCTGGTACGCAATTGGACCAATGGGCGTCCCCGCGCTAGGGTCTATCTGCACTTTTTGCGCGGACAGTTTCCCCGGGCTGAATCCCGGCCCGAAGCTTCGCGCATCATCGCCCCTTAGGCTTCACACCCTCTAACCTTCGCAAAAACTAGACCCGCTAAAGCGCCAGTGAGAGTTGTTCGGCCGACTGCCTAGAAGACCGCTGCGGTGCCTCGGGCCGCGTCTCCAGCTTGTATCTGCGGCGCAAATCGGCGAAGCGCTCGGCGACTTCAGCGCGGTAGGACTCCGGCGCGTAACCCGATCGCCCATACCACTCCTCATAGCGGCGAACCAGCCGCGGAAATTTCTCCGCCAGAAAGGGGAAAAACTGCTTGCGCGAAGCGGGCATGAGAAACAAGACATTCGCCGCGAACCAGCACGCCCCGGCATCGCTCGCGGCGCGAGCCAGATTTTCCAGGTCGGCAGGACGGTCCGTCAGGCCCGGCAGCATAGGCATGACCAGAACTCCCGCGGCGATTCCGTTCTGCCGCAGCGTGCGAACTGCTCCCATTCGCAGATCGGGCCGCGGCGCTCTCGGTTCGAGTAATCTCGCTAGGCCCGGGCGCAGCGTAGTGATGGATAGATTGACGCTTATTCTCGAACGTTCGTTGATGCGTTTGAGCAGATCCAGGTCCCGCAACACCTGGTCCGACTTCGTCGTGATCGAGATGCTGAGCCCCTCGAGTTCCGCCATCTCTTCGAGGATCGCGCGCGTGGCGCCGAATTCGCGTTCGGCCGGTTGGTAGGGATCGGTGGCCGTGCCAATGGCGATATGCTCGCCGCGCACAGGATTGAAACGCAGGTCCCGTGCCGCCAATGGCCCGGCATCCTGCTTCACGAAAATCTTGCGCTCGAACTCTCCGCCGTCCAGGTCCATGTATTCGTGCGTGTAGCGGGCGTAGCAGTATTTGCAGCCGAATTCGCACCCGCGGTATGGGTTCACCGTCCAGGTGAAGGGCACTCGGTCGGAGTCGCATCGATTCAATATGGAGCGCGACGGCAAAAGAAAATATTCCGCTCCCCGTTTCGCGTCTGCCAGCGGAGAGGAGGCGGCGAGGCGTGCAATGCCAACTCGGCCGGCGGCCGGCTCCGGTGGCGACGGAGCCTGGCCCTCGGTGTCCCGGTGGCTCGGGACGGGGGCAAAAAGAGGCAGGGATTCGTTGGCATTCCGAACCGGCTCCTCAGAGTCGGGGAAAGGACGAATCGTGGCCCGAATTGTGGCAAAAGTGGCCATTGCACGCCTGCCAGTTGAGCTCATCATATTCGCCTAATATTCGCCTGTCAAGCCGTTTGTATTCGCCAACTATTCGCCATGCGATTTCCCGTTCCCTCAGGAACACGCTGCATTGCCTTATCCGCCGCTCGGCCCAAACCATCTCCATCGCACCACCAATTCCGGGGGCTATACTTTATTTCCAGCCCTCTTCCTCCAGAGAGCAGGAATTTATGGAGAACATCGGCATTCTCATAATCGACGATGACGTTGCCAGCCAAGTGGCCCTGCGCCAGGTGCTGGGCGTCGAAGGCTGGTTCGTGGAGGCCACGGGATCGCCGAGCCAGGCTTTTCAGGAACTGGCCACGGGCAAATGGAGCCTGGTGCTGGCGAACGTGGAGACCACAGGCGTGATCGGCGCTCTCTTCACCACGTTGCGCGAATTGTCGCAAGCGCCAGCTCCGGCCGACGGCGCCGGCAAGGCACAGGTACGCGTTCTGTTCCTGGTGCCGGAATCGGCTGCGGCTAAAGCCAAGCCGCTGCTGGAACAGGCGCATCTGCCTTACGTGCCCAAGCCACTGAGCTTTAACGATCTGCTGGAACGCGTGAGCGACCTGCTGGTAGAGGCCAAGGTGATCGGCGCGCCGATTCGGCAGGTGCGCGAACGCTTCGGTTCGGCGCGCAAATCGCGCGATGTGGGGCGCGACGCGGGCCGGAACACCGGGATGTTTGCCAGGAATGAGGACTATCAGTGGTCGGAGGAAGAGCTCCTCGAGTACGACCGACAGGAAGTGGAAGCGCGAAAGAAGAAGAAAAAGACGCAGACGACTCTAGGTTGAACGATCCTGAAAAGCTCTTCGCTCGAAACCCCAATTTTAAATTAAAGAAACATTTTTATCGTTCTCATCGTTCATCGGAGCGATTGTCGCTGGCGCGATTCTCGTTAGCGCGGCGCGCTCATTGGTTAGCTTCACATGGGCATTTTCATTTGCGTGGCTTCATTGCTATCTGGCGCGCATGGCCCCGTGCCAGAGCCGCACTTCGCCGCTGTCCGGCGCTTCCGCGAGAAGCTCGGCGATGCTCTTGCGCAGGCCAGGATGGCGAAATTCTGGTGCGATCTCCGCGAGCGGCACCAGCACGAAGCGCCGCTCCGCGAGGCGCGGATGCGGCACTTGGAGTTCCGGGCCGCGAATCACGCTCGAGCCGTAAAACAAAATATCGAGATCGATGGTGCGGGGACCATGCGGCGCGATGCGGCGCCGTCCCAGCTCGTGTTCGATCTTCATGAGCGCGTGCAGCAATTGCAGCGGCATGAGCGAAGTTTCCACTTCGGCCACGGCGTTCAGGAAACTGGCCTGGCCCGGCGCGTCCACAGGCTCGGTGAGGTAGAGAGAGGATTGCCTGGTCACTCGAATGCCGGCGGAATTCATAGCCTCGACGGCGCGCGCCAGCGTCGCGGAGCGATCTCCCAGATTCGATCCCAGCGCGATGTAAACGAGTTTCCCGGGCACCGAATCAATCCTCACAATCAAAAGCAGATCCCTCACGAAAATCGTTCGGGATGACAGCCGAACGGAGGGCCACGGTTAGAAAAGCGCGTGCTGTGCGCGCGGGGGTTCCAAGCCGAAATGCTTGTAGGCCAGCGGAGTGGCCATGCGGCCGCGCTGCGTGCGGTCGAGCAGGCCCAACTGCATCAGATACGGCTCGTAGATCTCTTCGATGGCGTCCTCCTCTTCACTGAGCGAGGCGGCGATGGTGTTCAGGCCGACGGGACCTCCGGCAAATTTCTGAATGATGGTGAGCATGAGGTTGCGGTCGACCTCGTCGAGGCCGTGTTCGTCGACGCCCAGGCGATCGAGGGCTTCTCGGGCGACTTCAGGGGTGACGCGGCCCTGCGCGCGGACCTCGGCAAAATCGCGCACGCGGCGAAGCAGGCGATTGGCAACGCGCGGCGTGCCGCGGGCGCGGCGAGCCACTTCCTCGGCGCCTCCCGAGTCGAGAGAGATGGAGAGAATTTGGGCCGAACGGCGCAGAATCTCGACCAGATCCTCGGGGCGGTAATACTCGAGACGGTGCACGATGCCGAAGCGGGAACGCAGCGGCGCGGTGATCAGGCCGGCGCGGGTGGTGGCGCCGACGAGCGTGAAATGGTTCAAGTTGAAGGGATGAATGCGCGCGCCCGGTCCCTGACCGATGACCAGATCGATCCGATAGTCTTCCATGGCCGGGTAGAGAATCTCCTCGATGGCGGGCAGCAAACGATGGATCTCATCGAGGAAGAAAAGCTCGCGGGTTTCGAGCGAAGTGAGAATGGCGGTGAGGTCGCCCTTGCGCTCGAGGAGCGGGCCGGAACTGGTCTTGATGGAAACGCCGAGTTCATTGGCGATGATCTGCGCGAGAGAGGTTTTGCCCAGGCCGGGCGGCCCGTAGAGCAGGACGTGATCGAGGGAATCGCCGCGGCTGCGAGCGGCTTCGATGGCGATGGAGATGTTTTCCTTTACGCGGGCCTGCCCGATGAAGTCGGCCATGGTCTTGGGGCGCACGCTGGCATCGAGGCGGGCATCCTCGTCGAAGGCGCGCCCGGAAACGATGCGTTTTGGCGGTGTCTCTGTCATATGCGGGTTCGTCTCACGAAGCTAAAAACTGTTCCTTTGGCACGAATCCACCGACCCCACACTTCGGAAGGCCAAGGATGGGGCACCTGGCACTAAGCCCACCGCGAATTCCCCAGGGCCCCGCCAAACTGCGGCGGGCGCCCTGGGCCACAAGTTGGCGCCAAGAACCGCAGGCGCTCGACAACACCATTACGATTTGCCCGTGCCCGACGGCGCTGATTGTTTCGCCGGGTGGCTTAACTGCTGGAGGGCGGCGCGCAGCAGAGCCTCAAAACTCTCAGCCGGATCTGCAGCGGCTTCCTCCGCGGCGCTCTTTCCCGCGGGGCCCTTTTGCACAGCACTCTTTTCCGCGCCAGTCTTTCTCGCGCCGCCGCTTTCCGGGCCCGTGGCAATGCGGCGAGCATCGCCGCCGTTCCCAACCACATCCTCCAAGGCCTTTTCGGCGGCACGGCGATCATAACCAAGATTGAGCAACGCGGAAACCACGTCTGACTCCAGTTGCGTGCGCCCGGCGGCTGGGACTTGTTCCGGCTCCGGGGGCGCCATGGCGGCAAGCTTATCGCGCAATTCGACGACGATGCGCTCGGCGGTCTTGCGGCCAACGCCGGGGATGCGCGTGAGCCGAACGAGATCGCCAGAGCGGATGGCGGGCAGCAGCTCGTCCACACTCATGCCGGAAAGAATTTTCAGGGCCAGCGAAGGGCCGACTCCGGAAGCGGAGATGAGCAGCTCGAAGAAATGCTTCTCGCAAGAGGTAAGGAAGCCGTAGAGGGTGATGGAGTCTTCGCGCAAGTGGGTATGGATCAGCAGCACCACGTTTTCGCGGAGTTCGCCCAGGGCGTAGAAGCTGGAAAGCGGGATGGAGACCTGATAGCCGACGCCGTTCACGTCCACCAGAACCTGGTTAGGGCGCTTATCGACGAGCTGTCCGCGTAGGAGTCCGATCATTGTGGTGAGCCACCGGGAATCGACGCCGAGCGAGTGTGGCAATGAAACTTCCGGAATGCCCCCCACCCCCCCCTTTTTTTGTAAACGTTTTCATTCCAAAGAAGTTGCGACGTGGGGTTGGAAAACCATGATTGTTTACTTGACAACAGTTCAGTCCTGTCATAATCTCTGTGCATGGACACAAAACCTACTTCTTCTTCAACTTACCAGCAGATGCAGAAGCCCGAATCTGGCGCTTCAAATCCTTCTTTATCGATGCCAGCAGGGTCCGCGTCGGAACCTTCTGCAATTGCTCCCGTTTCTTCTTCTCGTCCACGTAAGTCTCCTAAACCAAAAGGGTTAAACCTAGCAACGCTCGTAAGCCGCTACGGCACGTCCGAAAAGGCCCGCGAACTGCTTTGCCGCTTGCGCTGGCCGAATGGTCCGCGCTGCACACGCTGCAATGACTCGGCCATAGAGCTTGAGACTGACAAGCAATTGTTCTACTGCAAGCGTTGCGATTATCAGTTTACCGTGACGGCTGGCACGATCTTTAACGATTCCCACTTGCCGCTCGAAAAGTGGTTCATGGCTACACTGCTTCTCTGTGAAGCAAAGAAGGGCATCTCGGCTTGCCAGATTCAACGGACCCTTGGCATCTCCTACAAGACGGCGTGGTATCTCTGCCATAGAATCCGCGCCGCAATGAAAGAGGCCGCGAAAGAGAAACTTACCGGAACCGTCGAAATGGACGAAACGTATATCGGCGGACGGCTGAGGAAGGGCCATGCCGCAAAGTTCGACAACAAAGAAATCGTGATCGGGATTCGTCAGCGGAACGGCGAACTGCGATTGTTCCATGCCGATGATGCAAAGGCTGGGACGCTCGCGCAGTACATCCGAGAGAACGTCAAATCCGATGTGGATGTGATTATCACCGATGACTTTGCTTCGTATCCCCACGCGACCAAACTCGCTGGGGTTCCTCACAAATCGATCAACCACAGCGGCCACGTATATGTTATGGGAGAGATTCATACCAATACCGTCGAATCTGCATTCTCGCTTCTGAAGCGCGGCATTATCGGCACTTGGCACCGCGTGAGTCCTAAACACCTAGCGTCCTACCTTGAAGAAATGGAGTTTAGATTCAATCGTCGCAATCGACCTGATCTGTTCATTGATACGTTGCGCCATATGGTCACTGCCCCGGTTCTGACGTTCCAGAAGTTGACGGCGTAGACCCGATAGGGAAAAATTCTGTTTCAAGAGATTTCATAATAACGGCATGTGCTTGCTTGGGTATTCTCGGACGCCCCTTTTGCCTCCACAGCTTCTTGAGTTTTTCGTATTCGAGACTCCCCATAGACTGCCCTTTCTCTCTCGCAATCATTACCAATGTCTCTTCGCCAACACTGCCTCCCTCGGCCATAAATTTAGCTTCGCTCAGGAAATAAAGAGCTTTCCATTCCATTAAGGATGAACGGTATTCCTGAAAAAACAGACTGCTTAATGCACGGTTTGCACCGCTTCCGATGGCCCAAAAACCACTTAAATCGTGATTACATATAACGCCGGGTTCTTCCACGGTAAAAATATGGGCACGACTGTCTTCGTCAAAGCCCAACACTAAAAGCACACAATCAAGGTTTATCGCGTCGATTTGATACTTCATCGAAATGAATACTTGCTCGCCGAAGGTAGCGGGCCCCGTTCTGACGAAGTCGGACATGTTTAGGCCATATCGCGCTAAGACCAACTCTGTTTGCTTCTCAATGAGTTGTTCCGTAAATGCGTCCCGCACCGCTGCTGTAACGACGGGCAGAGAGTGCGTGCCAGCATTCTCAATAATGCTCCCAGCTTTTGCTATAAGGGGAATGATTCGAGTGATGTCGTTTCCGGCGAAGAAGGCATTCCATTGAGGATGAACATTCCGAAACTTCAATGCCATCCGATCCGCTCCAAATTCTCCCGTGGATACCATCATGTCGCACAAGGCAATGATTCCACCTTGGCATATGCCAGCAACGCATACCGTCACGTTATCCATCCAATCTGCCGAGCTTGGACAGATGGAAAAGAACTTCTCATAGCTCGACTGGGTATGTATTTAACACCCCCGCCGTACTTTTGTGAAGTAAATAATCGCGTGGAAAACGTTGTGATTCTAAAGGGTTTACCAGTGCCGCGTGGAAACCAATTTAACCCACACATTATAAAGCAGTTATTGCTATTTGTGGTGTTTGCGGAGCGCTTTCCGATTGTCGCCTCTGTAAACGTTATCATTACAAAAGAGTTACTCGCCGGCACACGGAACCGACGGAATCGCACGCGGATTGCGATCGGTCGAGAAGAATTGCGAGTTGCGACAGGGAAGAGATCGATCGGAGGCGCAGTCGTGCCAAGCACGCCTGGGCGAAAGGAACTAATTTCAAGCATGTTCCATTTTAACCGATGTGTAAAGGGACGGCGCTTTTGCGGGAGTTCCAGTTTCTGAAAATCCCGGTGTTCTCGTCAACTGGAATCGGGGTTTCCCACATTAAGGTGTGCCAGCTCAACCGGTCGATGCAACACACTATTCGTCCCTTTGGGATCTTTATGTCCGAACCGTCAGCAACAACCGACTTAGTCTCGCGAGAATCGTACGCTCCCCTGCCCTCGACACAACGCATTCGCCAACAGGCGGCAAGAACCTCCTAATTACCACATTTGGAAACCGCGGTTTTCGCCTCGGGACGAAATACGATAGATTCAACGTTAACTGGATTTTAGCGGTGGCCTTTTTCATGGACCCGGGAGGGAAGATATGAAGCTTAGATTTTTGGCCGCGGCGATTATGCTGGTCTTTGCCGGAGCAGTTCTTGTGCTTACCGGAGGGCCCCTCGCCGAAGGAGCGGCGGCGCAGGCCCCAGCGGTTCACGTACTCGCTTCCAATGGTGTGCAAGGATCTCTGAACGAACTGATTCCGCAGTGCGAACGCGCGATCGGACATCCCATGACAGTGGAATTTGACACGACCGCCACCATCAAGCCAAAGATCGAAGGCGGCGAGGCCTTCGATTTCACAGTTCTCACCGCTGACGCGGTTGACGCGCTGATCAAAGAAGGGAAAGTAGTCGCAAGCTCGCGGACCGGCGTGGCACGCGTGGGAATCGGCGTAGGCATCCGGGCCGGCGCAGCGAAACCCGATGTGAGCACGCCCGAAGCACTGAAGAAAACTTTGCTCAATGCCAAGTCGATTACTTACGCAGCGGCGGGCGCCAGCAGACCGGCGATCGACAAGATGCTGCGGCAGATGGGCATTTCCGACGCGCTTCAGTCCAAGACTCTCCTACTGCCGGGCGCCGCAGAAACGGCGGCGGCCGTCGCGAACGGCAAAGCCGATATTTTGCTAACGCTGATCAGCGAAATCGTATCGGCAAAAGGGCTGGCGCTGGCGGGCCCCTTGCCGGGAGCCTTTCAAACTTACATCGCATTCGCCGCGGGCGTCAGCGCGAACGCCAAAAACGCGGACGCGGCGACAGCAGCGATTCAGTTTCTGACGGGTCCGAAAACGGTCTTGGTGTATAAGGCGAAGGGCATGGAACCCCTGCGGTAGTCACCGACTGACGGGTACTGGCTTAACTTTAAGGTTACGGACTGCTCGCTTAATTCTAGTCGTCCGCGGGTTTATGCGCCCTCAGCGAGATTGGGCCCGAGAAACGGCGTTCTCGTCAACTGGAACGGGTCCAGGCCAGCTTCCGAGACGGTGTATCGGTAGTTCGTCTTGGTCGGCATGTCTCCATTGGCGCGGGCGCACCACAAAGGCTGCCGCCCTAAAGGCCGCGGCGCTACGTTTAAACCCTACGGAAAGACGGCGGACCTCCGAATGACAAAACGACGCAGGCGGTTTCTTTTAGGGTATTTGAGGTAGCGAGGTGGAGGCCCGGGCCATCTAACTATTAGACGGAAATGGGAGGTTAGCGATGATCAGAAAAACGAGCGGCGGCTATAAGGTGCTGTCGGAGAAAGGCAAGAACCTGGGCGGTCCTTACAAGAGCAGGGCCAAGGCGCGGAAGCGGTTGCGCCAAGTGGAGTTTTTCAAGCACAGGAAGGGATGACCCGAGGACAGTGGGCGGCGCCGCGAAGGCGCCGTGGCGTTAAATGCGAAAAGCAGATTCCTCACCGCCGTCCCACAAAACGGGCCGGGTTCCCACCCCAAAACGCGCAGAACCGGCGTGCTTTGGGGACCCCGGGGTTCGGGATGACAGCCGGGGAGGGTGGACGCGCGCAGAGGGGCCGCGGGGCAGGGCGACAGGATGACTTGTCAAAGGTAGATCCCTCGGCCAGCACTACACCACCAAGCGGCGGCCTTGTGACGACAATGTGGCGGCACAAAAAGGGGGAGACGCGCAAGGAGCGTCTCCCCTTTTTCGTTTTTTGCTGGCGATATTTACTGCTGCGGCGGGGCGAAACCGGGCCTTGGGCCGCCGTTCCTTGTTCCAGGACCGCCGTTGACGACGGTGTAATCCGACGGAACCTGGAAGAGGGTGCTGGCGGGCTCTTCGCGGCTGAGATCGGCAAGCATGGTGGACGAATTTCCGTGGAGCGGGTCGGTGGTGGAGGTGCTGAGATCGATGCTCAGGTCCGTGGAATACCAGCGGGTGGTAACGGTCTGGATGGGTGCGGTATTGCCCATCTGGCCGGCGGGGATGGTGCGTGTAATCTGAGTGCCCTGGACGAGTAGGCCATCCATCGTTTGTGAGCCGAGGGATTCGGTGGTCACGTTCGGGTTCGAGTTGGCGCGAGGCGGCTGCTGCAGGTTTGTCGCGCGGGGCGGAGGCAGCGTGAAGCGGTGGGCAATCTTTTTTACCGGATCAAGCACGTAAGAGACGCGGGCCGTGGGATCGGTGATCCTGACGATCTGCTCCGAAGTTCCCGATGGCGTGGGGCGCGTTTCTTCGATGCGTGTGCGGCCCTGGCTATCGCGGTAGACCATGGCGGTGTTGGTTTGCTCGACCAGATTTCCGTCCTGCAAAGTCTGAGTGTGTTTGAAGGTGACTTGCGCCGAATAAGGCTGGCCGGTCACCGTTTTGCCGCCCATAAAGTCGAACATGGGCGGACCGCCCTGGGCCATGCGAAAGCCGGGGCGGGGAGGCGGAGCCTGCGCGTTTAGCGCAGGCGCAGGAACTGTCATCAGGGCCAAAGAACCGGTCGTTAGGATCCACCCCAATCGAATCCACCGCGAAAGAATCGACCGCGATTTTTGCATGTGTTTCGTTCTCCTTCCCGTGTGCTTCATGCTCAGACGCAGGTGAGTTTTCGGGAGTTGCGAAAGCGCCTATCCAAAAGCAAACGCCCGTCCGAAGCAAACGAGCCGAGCGCCTGCGCGGCAGGCGACCGTTAGCGCGCGATCTCTTCGAGAGGGCGGCGCGCGGTGCGCGGGCCGAATCCGCCGATCAGCAAACACACCATCAGCATGCTGCAGGCTATGAATATAAACACGCCGACGGTCCCGTAGTTGCGCAGAAAAAGCGCAATCACGAAGCTGCTGAAAACGGTGCTGAGACGGCTCCAGGAGTAGACGAAGCCGACGGCGCGGGCCCGGATGCGGGTGGGGTAAAGCTCGGACTGGTAGGTGTGGTAGGCGAACGACATCCAGTTGCTGCTCAAAGTTATCAGGACGCCGAAGAGGACGACGCCGAGGGCGGTTCTCTGCAAGGCGAATAGCAGGCCGAAGGCGGCGATGGCCAGGGCGGCGCCGGCAACTTGCCACTTGCGCTCGAAGACGTCGGCGAACCTCCAGCCCAGCAGCGGGCCGAGAGGGCTGGCCAGGGCGATGATGAAGGTATAGCGCAGGGATTGGGTGACGGTGATGCCTTCGGCGAGGAGCAGAGTGGGAACCCAACCGGCGAAACCGTAGTAGCCGATGGGCTGCAGGACGTGGAAGACGGTGAGGAGGATGGTGCGGGCGCGGTAGCGCTTGGCCCAGATCTCCTGGAGCGAGCCGCGGGTTGGGAGGAGGTCGGCGTCGACAGGGCTCGGTTCGGGCAGGGCTGCGCCGATTTCGGAGCGGACGCGGGCTTCGATGGCTTGCATGATGCGGTCGGCTTCTCCGGCGCGGCCGTGTTGCTCGAGCCATCGTGGGGATTCGGGAATGGCGCGGCGAAGGAACCAAACGAAAATCGCTCCGGAGGCGCCGATGAGGACGACCCAGCGCCAGCCGTCGAGTCCCGCCAGGCGGCGGGGAACGAGCGCGGCGGAGACGAAGGCCGCCAGGGGTACGGCGAGGAAGCTGACAAACTGGTTGAAGGCGAAGGCTGCGCCGCGGGAGTTCTTGGGCGCCAATTCGGAAACGTAAACGCCGATGGTGATCATCTCCACGCCCAAGCCGATGCCGGCGAGGAAGCGCCAGAGGTTGATGGCAGCGGCGGTGGACTGAAAGGCCATGGCGAAGGTGCAGGCGGAATACCAGAGGAGGGAAAAGCTGAAGATGGAGCGGCGGCCAAAGCGATCGGCAACGGAGCTGAAGCAGAGCGTGCCGACGAAGAGTCCGGCAAAAAGAGCGGCGACGAAACTGGCGAAGCCGGCGATTCCCAGGAAGCCCTTGGTGGTGGGCGTGAAGATGCCGCTGGCGTAAAGGGCCGGAGCGATGTAGGCGGAGAAGAAGAGGTCATAAAACTCGAAGCAGGCGCCTAGGGAGAGCAGCAGGATCAGTCTGCGGAGATAACGGGAGGGGGGCAAGCGGTCTAGGCGAGCGGCGACGGTGATGTGGGTGGCGGCGGCTGCGGATGTGGTGACCGAGGCGGTTGGATTGGAGCGCATGTGGTGGTTGCTGCTGTGCGATTGAGCGCCGCGAGCAGGACGGAGTATACGGCGAGAGCTAGATGATTTTATCTTTGGAGTAGCAGATTCGTTCGAGGTTGCATTCCATACAACGAGGCTTGCGCGCCTGGCAGACCCGGCGGCCATGCCAGATGAGTTGATGCGAGAAGGCGATCCACTTGTCTTTGGGGATGACGCGCATGAGAATCCTGCTCGATTTTTTTGGGATCGGTGTTGCAGGTGAGGTCCAGGCGGCCCGAGAGGCGCATGACGTGAGTGTCGACCACGATTCCCGAAGCGATGCCGAAGGCTGTGCCGAGGACGACGTTGGCCGTTTTGCGGGCGACGCCCGGCAAGGTGAGCAACTGCTCCATGGTGCGGGGAACCTGGCCGGAGAACTCCTCGACGATCTTTTTGCTGGCACCCTGAATGGACTTGGTCTTGGAGCGGAAAAATCCGGTAGGGCGGATTTCGGCTTCAATCTCGCGGGGGTTGGCGTAGGCGAGATCTTCGGGCTTGGGATACTTCGCGAAGAGCGAGGGAGTGACCAGATTGACGCGCACGTCGGTAGTTTGCGCGGAAAGGATTGTGGCGATCAGCAATTGAAAGGGATTGTGGTGAACGAGGGCGCAAGTGGCCGTGGGGTAGGCTTCGTCGAGCTTTTGCAAGATGGCCCGGACGCGCTTGGGACTGGTTCCGGCCGCTTGGGCGGCGGCATCGCCATTTTTGGAGGCGGGGCGAGCGGGCTTTGGCTTTTTGGCAGCCGCGCGGGGAGGATTCTTCAGCTTCTTGGGAGCAGGACCTTTCATGGCGGCGCTTTCGTGAAGGACAGCGGCAAACTATAGCACAGGTGAAGAGGCCAGGAATTCGGCCAGGCTGCGGAAGGCTTTGGCGCGATGGCTAACGAGATTTTTGTCGGCGGCGGTAAGTTCGGCGAAGGATTCGCCGGCAGGGCCGAAGAAGAAAATCGGATCGTAGCCGAAGCCGCCCACGCCGCGAGGAGCGGGCAGGATTTCGCCTTCGACGGCGGCGGAGAAAACGGCGATCGTGCGGCCGCGACGGGCCAGCGCGAGCACGCAAATGAAGCGCGCGCGGCGGTCGCGCGCGCGGCGCGCTTGCATTTCGGCGAGCAGCTTGGCCATGCAATCGGCGGAGGAGGCGTGCGGGCCGGCATAGCGGGCCGAGTACACGCCGGGTTCGCCGCCGAGAGCGTCGACGACGAGGCCGGAATCGTCGGCGAGCACGGGGAGGGCGGCAAAGCGGCTGTAGTGCAGGGCCTTGCCGGCAGCGTTCTCGGCAAAGGTGGGCGCGGATTCGTCGAACGCAGGGAGCGCGGAAAAATTTGGCAGAAACTGAAGATCGAGGGCGGCGGGTCCCGGCGCCGTCGCGGCGAGGGCCCGAAATTCGTTCAACTTGCCCGGATTGGAAGACGCGAGAAACAGACGAAGGGGCTCGGCGCGACCGGAGCCGCTAGCGGGCGCGAGCACTGAAGTTGACGGGCACGAGCGAACGCTGATGCTCGGTGAGGCTGCGAATTCCGCCGGCGGCGAGATTCAGAAGTTGGTCGAGTTCGCCGGCGGCGAAGGGCTTGCCTTCGGCGGTGGCTTGGACTTCGACGAAGCGGCCACTGCCCGTCATGACCACGTTCATATCGACTTCGGCGCGGGAATCTTCCTCATAGCAGAGGTCCAACATGGGGCTGCCGAGAATGATGCCTACGCTGGTGGCGGCGACGGAATCGGAAAGGGGGACCGACCGCAGGATTCCGGTGGCGACCATGCGCTCGAAGGCCAGCGCGAGCGCGATGTAGGCTCCAGTGATGGAGGCGGTGCGCGTGCCGCCATCGGCTTGAATCACGTCGCAATCGAGCCAGACGGTGCGCTCGCCAAGCTTTTGCTGGTCGGTGATTGCGCGAAGCGAGCGGCCGATGAGGCGGGCAATCTCGAGAGTGCGGCCGGATTGGCGGCCACGCGTGGATTCGCGAGTGGTACGCTGCTCGGTGGCCCGCGGAAGCATGCCGTATTCGGCCGTGACCCAGCCCTTGCCGGTGCCTTTCAGAAACGAAGGAACGCCGTCGTCGAGCGTGGCGGTGCAGATCACGCGGGTCTGACCGATCTCGATCAGGACGCTGCCTTCGGCGACAGGCACAAAATCCGGCGTCATCTTTACAGGGCGCAACTGGTCCCAGGCGCGTCCGTCAGGTCGCAAGCTTCCTCCTCGAGATCGAATCAAGCGATTAGTTTAAGCGATCGAATCCGTGGGAAGTGTGCCGGGCGTGGGCGGTCCTGTCAACACGAGGGTCAACACGAAGGCGAGAAGCAATACGACCCCAGGCGGAGCGATTGTGCTAAACGCGATTGGACTTCAGCAATGCCAGCGGATAGTGCGTGCCGCGCCAACTGATGCCCCCGGTCCACAGGGTGAGGAACATCGACTTCCAGATGATGTAGACGAAAAGCATCGAGGAGAGCGGATGGGCCAAGACATACCAACCCGGAGAATGGTAGAAGCGATTGCCGTCTGCAATGAACAAGAGCATGGCGATGACGGCAAGAAGATACAAAATCCACGCCGGGCCCTTGAGCACAAAGATGGCGATGAACGGCCAGACATTCAGCAGCAGCAGGGCGATGCCGCCGGCGAGGGACAGGGGGACGCTGTATTCGAGGCCGGCAAAGGAGTTTTTCATCAGGCCGTCGATCATCTCGCGAAGCGAGGAGTACCACTCCACAACGAGCATTCCCATGCCGAGGACGAGTTCCTGGCGATAGCCCGCTTTCTTCAGGAGCTTGCCGAGCTTGATATCGTCGTCGGGCCGCATGGCGATGGTCTGGTGCGTGCCGATCGCTCGATAGGCATCCCGGACCACGAGATTAAAGGCGCCCACACCAATGAAACGCGGGCTACGGGGATCTTTCGCCTTCCACTGGCGCATATAAGCGGAAAAGAATACGCCAAAGGCCGAGCAGAAGAGGCGCAAAGCCAAGGTGGGCATGTGCACGGCGGGCATCACTGCGAGATGGTCAAGCCGATTGGCTTGGAGATAGTGCACGGCTCGGGATACGGCGCTGGGATTCATGACGACATCGGCGTCACTGAAGAGCAGAAGCTCGCCGGAGGCTCGCTCGGCCCCGCGATACAAAGCGTAATTTTTCCCCAGCCAGCCCGCAGGCAATTCCGAGATGTTCTCGACGCGAAGCCTCGGGTCCCTCGCCGCTATTCCGGCGAGGATGGTTGCGGTGCTATCGGTGGAGCGGTCGTTGAGAACGATAAATTCGAGATTAGGATAGTCCTGCTTCAAGACAGATTGCAGAGCCTCGGCGATCTTTTTCGCTTCGTTTCTGGCGGGGATGATGATGGACACTTTCGGAGGATGCGGTCCCGAATAGCACGGGGAATCCTTGAGGTAGGCGGTAGAACGATTGCCGCGGGCCATGTCGAATCCGCCGACGAGCACAATCGCCAGCGTCATTGCGGCCAAGAGGGTAAGGGTCATCGGGGGAATCGGCGGCGGGGTCGGCGGCAGCTCCTAATTCGCCGAGGGAGTTACGGCGGACGGCGGCTCGCCGGGGGGATTGGGGCGCGCAGGAAGGCCGGCCAGCGGCTGATCGGGAGAGGCGCTCGCGGCGGCGGGGGTTTGCGGAGGCGCCTGAGCCGGAATGGTAAAGAACTGGCTCAAATCCAAATGGCCGGCGAGGGTATCGGCATCCTGGCCGCGGATAAGAATTTTTAGGCGGTAAACGGTGCTGAGATTGGCGGCAAGCGTTCGCACGATGGAATCCACCGCCATTTGTTCATTGAGAATCCCCGAAGGGGTTTCCGTTCCCAAAGCTTCCGAGAAATCCGCGATGGCCGTTCCGTTGGGCAAAAGGTAGAACTGCAGCAATGCGGCATCGGCGGGCAGCGTTCGCTGCAACTGACTGGGGGCCTGCTCGATCAGAGCGGTGATGAGTTGCTTGGCGCGCTCCTGGGGATCGGCGGAGAGATTCAGTTCCACGGTGGAAGGCTCGAGACTGTCCGGGGAGGAGGGGGATAACCAGAAAAGCTGCGCCTTTTCCCGGGTATCGGTCGGCGTAGATACCGGCGGGAGAATGTTACGGCGGGCCTGCTCGTCGGAACGGTTGGCGCGCCGCAGCCCCAGGACACTGTGGAGCAGGGCAGGGAACGAGAGCACGGCGGCGAATGCGAGCAGCGCCAAGACGGCGATACCGATCTTCCAAAGGCGGGTCATCAGTGTCCTCCACCACCCGGCCCTCCAGTTGAAGCGGGCGACGGCGAAGGAGAAGGAAGTTCGGCGACCGCGCGGCCAATAGCCTCGGCCAGCGGTTGGGCCATCTGATCCAGGCGTTTGGCATCTGTGACATCGATGCTGGAGATTTCGATGGCTATGGCCGGCGCGGCGATGGTGCGTAACTGGCGCACGGGAGCGGCGATGGGCATTTCCGGAGAGCCCTTGAAGCGGTGCAGCAGCTCCGTTTGTGCAAGAGCCGCGAGCTGACGGCTCATATCAATCGAACCCTGCTGGGCGTGATCCCATTCGACGAGGCCGGCCCGGGCGGCAGGGGGCGGCACCGCGTTCTGCGAACCGGGAACCGCGGATGAACTCTGTGCAGAAGGCGTTGCGGCGGACGAGGAGAGATTTACTTGCGGAGCCAGATTCCCGGGAAAGAGATAGTAGTAGGCGCGCGCCGTGCCCACGGGGCCACCGGAAGAGACGTGCAGGGAGATGAAAAGAGCATTGTGCAAACCATTCACCATGGCGGAGCGATCGTTGAAGGTGGGGTCCTGATTGCCTTCGCGCGTGAGCAGGACGCGTATGCGCTGGGCTTCGAGAGCGATGCGAGCCGCCCGGGCAAAGTCCAAAACCACATCGCTTTCGGCAAGTCCGGTGGGACCGCGCGCGCCGAAATCGGCGCCGCCATGCGCAGGGTCGAGGACTACCGTAAGGTTGGAAAGTTCCTCGGCGGGCGAAGATGAGGGCGATTGCTCCGCACTTGGCGGCGGTGTGTTCTGGAGGGCCAGGGCAAGCATGGCAGGATTCGAATCGGGCGGATTCGAATGGGACGTCAGGGGAGAGGCCTGTTTTCCCCGGACTTGCTGGGAGCCCGTTAGCAGCGTCGGCCCCGCGGATAACGCGAGCAGAACGAATATTAAGGAAGAGAGACCTCGCCGCATAGGTTCGAGCATATCAGAGGGAGGTCTTTCGTTCACGGCCTGCCTCCGTGCGGTGGGTCGGTTTGAATTTTTGACCTCTTGTGTCGCGATCGAGAAAATTCACACTGCGCGGCGCGCCGGCGTGGCTCTCTCTGGCCATTTTTGCGTTTGCCTCCTAACGGAATCTCTAGATTCCACATACAGTGCATAACGGATAGCACGCCGCGGGCTTGCGCCTTATGCTCCGTCGAAATATGGACGCACATCTGATCGGAATCGAAGTGACACAGCTTCTGCTGAAGCTGAAGGCTCCGGCGGAGAAGCAACAACCGCCAGTGAAGGCGGGAAAAGCTGACGCCAGGACCGGCGATTTACGCAAGCCAGACTCGCATCTCCACTAAACGTCGAACGAGGGAACAGCTATGGGAAAAGGACGCACCCTATTTGGTCTACTCATCGGTTTTGGAATTGGAGTTGGAGTGACACTTCTGCTCGCCCCGCAATCGGGCGAAGATACTAGGGACTGGATCGCCCTCACCTCGCGCCGCGCCAAGCGCAGCCTGCGGAACACTGGACGACGCTCCATGGACCAATTGCGCGACCTGATCGATCGGGGTCAGGAAACGATCACAAAGGCGGTTCGCCAGCGCACGAATGGACCGGAGAGCGAAGTCACCGACCTTTAGGAGTTGGCCTTTTCGAAGCCTCGCATCGCAGTAGATTACGTAACGCGAACACGCACTGCATCCCACGCGAAAAGACGGCGCATGGGCACCCACAAATTCAAAAGCAAACCGACAACGGTAGAACGCCGCGCTGTCTACCGGTGGACGATCGCGCCTGGGCTACAAACTGCGCACAGCCAAGAGTGGCTGTGCCACTGTGCTGCACAGCTTAACGGCAAGATGCGAGGAAAAGGCCCAGGGCCGGCTGACTTCTGTTTCGGTTTGCGCTTTCGCGCTGGCGCCGCGCCCTGGGCTATGCACCGAAAAGCCTCAGGTCTCCCGACGCAGATCGTCGGGCGACCTGAGCTACAAAGTCTATAACTGATCGGCTGGGGTAGACCGGGATCGGTGGGGCCGGGAACGGGAGTGGGGAGGGGTTCGGGGTCGGGCGAGGGAAACTGGGGTTCCTGGGGCCCGCTTGGCGGTATCTCGGGTTGTGGCGGCTGAGGTTTGGGTTGCTCAGGCTGAGGAGGTTGAGGATTTTGTTTGGCCAATTGGTTCCACTCACTTGTCATTGTCTTGGCCGTGCAGGCAGGTTCTACGGGACCCTTTCCATGGCGCTGCCACAGCAGCAACGCAAATTTTGCACGGCCGGGGCGCCGACGAAAGGCTCCCGGGTTATTTTTATCTCGCAGCGACAACCGGAATTCACACATCGATAATGATCTTCGCGCCTCATGGCGCCATATCGTGCTGGTCTTGCGGCCGCGGTAGACAATTGAGTTCTCCTGTACCCAAGTTAGAGGCAGCGAGCCCCTGGCACAATCCGTGCGGAGCCGTATGGAGTAGCTCCGATTGTCTTTATCATCACTTAGGCTTGGGGCTTAGGCTTGGCGCGCGGCGTTGGAGTGCGCGTAATGGCCGGTCTGAATTTCGAGGTCTTGCGTCACGATCAAGAAAATTCGAACTGACCCGCTGCCGAGTGTTTGGCACTTCTTTTTAAATGGCGTTTTAATGGGTCTTAAATGGCCTGAACGTGTAAAAACGGGGCATCGGTTCGGTGACGCAGCGTATCGAAATGGATTTGAAAAAGGTAAGGCAAGCGTATTCAGGCAATTGGGTTTGTGGTCAATGAAGGTGAGTTTGGCACTCGGTTTGCCAACAAGTTCCTGTCTGTATTTATTCTGTATTCGTGTTGACGTTGGTAACGCGCAGCGAATCGATCTGTAATTTCTGCCGACATCGCCCAGCTTGCTGCGCTTCCACCAGGTACGAGCCGCTCGATGCGAGCCGCTGCTCGTCATCGCGACGAATTAATTCAATACATTTAGAACGAAACTGGAGGAATTGATGGGGGTTCGGTTATTGGTGGCAGACGACCATGAGATCGTGCGAAAAGGTTTGCGCGCTTTGCTCGAAGCCGAGGCAGGGTGGGAAGTGGTTGCAGAGGCCGTGAACGGCAAGGACGCGGTGGAGAAGGCGAAACAAATAAAACCGGATGTGGCGATTCTGGACATCAGCATGCCTTTATTGAATGGGCTGGAAGCCGCTCGTCAGATTGTGAAGTCCGTCGAACATACGAAAGTGCTGGTGCTCACGGTGCACGACGCGGATCCGCTGATCCAACAGGTGCTGGAAGCGGGCGCCCGGGGATACATGTTGAAATCGGATGCGGGGCGAGATCTGGTTGTTGCCGTGGACGCACTGCGGCGCAATAAGACGTTCTTCACTCCTAAAGTGGCGCAGATGGTGCTCGAAGGATATCTGGACAAAAATCCGAAAGAGGCGGCGCTCCCCGAAGGCGGGCGGTTTCGCCTGACCAACCGGCAGAAAGAGATCGTACAGCTTCTGGCAGAGGGAAAAAGCAGCAAGGAAGTGGCTTCCGCGTTGGGGCTGAGCGTAAAAACGGCGGAAACACATCGCGCCAACATCATGCGCAGGCTCGACTGCCACTCGGTTACGGCGCTGGTGCGCTACGCCATTCGTAATCACATTATCGAAGCCTAGTCAGGGACCGCCGTCCGGCGATCCAGCCAATCCAAGCGATCTGCACGCATCTAAGCGATCCAAGCACCACTGGAGTCTTCCGTTCTGGCCGAGGGCAGCTCCGCCCGAAAGCCAAGCCAGAATGCATTGGTTTTGCAAGGTTTGCTGCACTTTGTCGCGGCCAGACCTTACACGTACTCCCGCGAAATGCTACAGCCTGCTCCCGATGGACGATCCCAGAGGGGGCTTCTAGATTGAATTGACGATGTTCACGGCCCTCAGCAAAAGTGCGAGGGGCGTGAAACCTACATGCCGGCGGAGAACCAAGTGATCAACAGAGCAGCTGTCGCGGACGACGCGGGACGCAAGCCGCGCTCGAGCACGGCCAGCAAGAAACGGGACGACGCCATATTCGAGGAGTTGATTGGACCCTCGCAAGAGCGCGTATACCGGCTGGCACTGCGCATCACGCGCAATACCGAAGACGCCGAAGACGTACAACAAGAGACGCTTTTAAAGGTGCACCGGAAGTTCGCGCAGTTCGAGGGCCGATCGCGGTTCACCACCTGGATTTCGAGGATCGCGATCAACGAGGCGCTGATGTGTTTGCGGAAGCGGCGCAGCGCATTCTACATGCCGCTCGAGGAGACCATTCAGCCTGCCGAGGAGAGCGTCGCCTCCGAGGATTTCCAGTCCCCCATAGAGGGGCCGGAGGCGGCCTATTCGCGGAAGGAGCTTCGGGAACTGCTGCAGGCGGCGGTGGGGAAATTACGGCCGGCGTATCGGGTCGTGTTTCTGCTACGAGCCGTGGAGCAGCTCTCCACCAGCGAAACCGCCAAAATCCTGCAAATTTCGGGCAGCGCGGTGAAGGCTCGCATGCGGCGGGCGCGGAGTGAGCTGAGAGAGTGGCTGGAAGAAGCGCGGCGCGCGCGCCTGGGAGAGATGCAGGCCGCAGGCACGGACGGCGACGCGCTGAACCGTAGTTGGCTGATTTAGGCGGCAGACAGTCGAGTTTGCTCGCTAAAGGTCGAATCAAGTTCAAGTAGGGCGAACAGGAGGAAAGTATGAAGCGGTTCCTATTCTTGATGGCGGTGACCAGCGGACTGATTTTTGCGGTGCAGCCCGCGGCGCGAGCACAAGAGGCGCTCAATCACGTCGAAATTGGTATTTTCGGCGATTATTTCCGTCTCGGAGGCACGCAAGGTGCAACGCTGGCCGGAAGCGGCGCGACGGCCTTCGGCGGCGTGGGCGCGCGGCTATCGATCAACGCCTCACGCAGGTGGCAGATTGAAGCCGAATCGAACTACGATTTCGCCGAATCTTTCACGGAAGGATTCACGAGCACGGCGGGGACGACGGCCGGTTTCACGACATCAACACTGCGCGTGCTGCATGGCATGGCTGGCCCGAAGTTCCAGTCGGGCGGCGGGCCGGTGCGGCTATTCCTGACGCTGAAGGGCGGCGCGGACGATTTCATGTTTTCGAACGCCCCGGTTACTTTCTCCACGTATACCAGCTCCGTTTCCGGCCTTCGCAGCAATTCGGTGGATGCAGTGCTTTATCCCGGGGGAGGTATCGAGGCCTTCTTGGGGCCGATTGGCATACGGCTGGATGTGGGCGACGAAATCTACTTCGAGGGCGGCCCGCATAACAATCTTCGCATCACGATCGGTCCGACGATTCGGTTCTGAGCGACAGGATCGAGTAACAGTGCTCTTGGCGACTTCGATCGCGGCGGAAGGCGAAATTCTGCCGCGATCGAAGATGCCGTTTTCTCGTCCGGCGATCTGCCCCTTCGTGTCCCGCGATCTACCCCAGCGGCCTTCTTCAGTATTGTCCCGGAAATTACTGGCTGATGTATTCATCGAACTTGCGCAAAAAACTTTTTTCGCGAGGACGCAGGTCTTGCTGCGCGGAATATTGAGGTTCGGGAGAAGGGGAGCACTCCAACTGGCCGGCGACGTGCGCCAGGACGCAATCGATCTTGCCCTGACCCTGCTGATCCTGGTAATAGCTGGCGTAGACGAAGAGAAGCTGGCGGGAGCTGAGGGGAACATCGATCGATTGCAGGCGATCGATAAAATATTCGTCGGAATTTACCGCGTTGCTGAGCGTAACTCCGAGTGCGGGAGACTTGCCGGCGGGCGGCCGTATCAACACGTAGTGGACCGGGAAAGAGCCCGTCTTGCGGTTGGGGGTCCTGGATCCGCAGCGCCACCACTCCACGTGAAACTGGTCGCCGGAACCGTCAAAATCGACCGCGGTGGCCGAGAGCTTGACGCAGCCTTTCAAGAAGGCCTTAGGGAAGGGACCATGGCGGGGGGCCAGTTCCAGTTCGGCGGATTGCGAATGCAGCGGCGCGACGCACACTAAAGCGAGGAATAAGACCGCCCCGAGGGTCGAGCGCTTCGGGTGAAGCATAGCGCGGGGCAGGATATTCAACTAGTTGGGCAGAGTCAACACTGTAGATCGAAGGGGTAGTGGTCTAGTTTCAAATTATCCTTTGTGCTTGCACGGGCAAGATGGAGCGGTGTATGCTCCTCTTCGACCGCCATTGTGGATTAATGAACTGCGGTGGTCGAAAAGGAAACGAAAACGGATGACAATTGCAGTCGGGTTGGTGCATCGCGAAGGTGTCCTGCTGTGCGCAGATACGGAACTTACCGGGCAGGCCTCAAAGAGCTATGCGGCTAAGGTTCGCCATTTTGAATGTAAATGGGGTCGCATTGGTATCGCTTACGCTGGCAATGAGGACAATGCAGCAGTTGTGAGCGAGAAGCTGGAAAAGGCGCTGAAGTCCCTGCGCATCAAGGACACGTTGCCAAAAATCGAAGAGATCGTAGAGGTCCAGTATCGTCGCCTGGTCTACCGAAACCCAAATCCAAACAATGCCGATTATGCCCTATTGCTTGTGCTTCGACCAAAAGGGAAACAGGCCTCCCTGTACGTTACAAGTGAAATAGCGGTGCGTGCAATTAACACCTATCGGATCATTGGTATTGGCGATGCCCTTGGCGAACAATTAATTGAACCCGGATTCGGAATGGGCGGAACTTCCGAGGCTGCACTATTGCTCGCCGTAAATGCAATTACGCTCGTAAAACGTCGCGTTTCTTTCTGTGGTGGTCCGTCAATGTATCTCGATCTCCGCAACGATGGAACATTTCATGAATGGTATGGTGATCCATTTTTGGAACGGCTAGAAAAATGGGTTGAGGTCTATCACTTTTTGTCTTGGAATCTCTTAACCCACTTCGCCAATCGCCAGCTAAGCGAATCAGACTTCATCAAGAACCTCGAAGTTTTTGGAGGCAAACTAATAGAGGCCCGGAGGAAATTCGAGGATGACGCCAAGCTCCATCAAATGCGAAAAGAGGCGATGGAGGCAATTACGAAAGACAGAAGTTAAGCCGCAACCTTATGAGCGCTATCCAACAGGCCCACGAGTTCTCCGAGCGTCCAAGCATGATCAGTCAAGCCGGCTTCCATCGCTGGCGTAACGCGCAGGCTTTGGTGAATCTTGACAAAGTTGTAGTACATGAAATGCAGGGCGACCGCATAACAGTGATTATCGATTTTCTTGCTGAACCCATTCGTAAGGCGGGTGAAGCGCCGCATGTGCATTCGCATGGTGAGATTCTGTCGCTCGACGTGGCTCGTGCTCACATACTCATGCTTGGGATTGCCGATAATCGGCTTCATCTCAGCACCGATGCAGCGAGCGGGACTGTAATGCCGCGCTTCTTCTTCGGTCGGAGCGCCATAGAGTTTATGGAGGGTTGCATAATCCACATCCATCCCGAAGGCGCCTTCTACGGCTTGCAGGTATGGTTTGTGCGCATCAGTCGTCAATTGAATACGACTAGTGACGCGAGCCGCAACGTCCTGCATAAACTCGCCAGCCCAAGACGAATTGCGTTTTCCGACAAGATAGGAAATTACCAATTTGGACTCGGCATCGATTGCAACCCACGTCCAAACATCTCCAAATCCGAAGCCGCGCTTTTCCGCTGGCACGTTCTTCGCCTTGGCATAACAGAAGCTCCAAATCTCATCGCATTCAACGCGACGAGCGCGCACGTTGCGCACGTGATAATCGTGGTAGCTCTCGCACGCCGTTCCGAGGTCGCGCAACAATTTCTCGATCGTCATTCGGGCAATGCCCGTAATGCGAGCCGTTGCCCGAAGGCCATTGCCTTCGACCAGTGCCGCGACAACCCGCGTCCGTTCTTCTGTAGTGAGTCTATTCATACTAGCCATTATACTTGCACGTGCAAGAATGTCAAGGGAAAAGCGCGGGAGGAAGCATGACTATAGAGACTAGGCATCTTATAGAATTAAAGGATGTTAATGCTGTTGAATTCGAGTGTCGCAAGTGCCATACAAAAGTAGTTAAGGGTATTCTTGGTTTCAAAAATCCCCCTGTGTCGTGCGGGGATTGCGGGACTCAACTAATGATTCCGGGCAGCCGAGAGTTTGAAAGATTGACCAATTTCCTCCGGGCCGTTAGCGAATTCGCGGAGGAAGAGGGAGAGCCGTTCGCTCTAAGACTGGAAATTGCAGGGCTGAAAACTTAAGTCTTTTTGTTTCTCCAGCGGGCCGTCACAGCCTTGCGAGCAATGGCCGACCGTTTAGCAGCAGACAGCTTGGCAGCGCGGGCCTTGCCACCTTTGGACGCGCCCAGCTTGGAGAGGGCAACGGCAGCGGGATTTCGAGTGTCTGGCGGTTCCGGTGGAAGCTGCCCCGTTGCTTGCTGAACCACCTGATAGGCAAGCTGGTTTATGTCCCGAGGGCGCTTTTTATGAGACTTTGGCATGGGGCGATTCTCGCACGGGCAAATTGACGTGACAAGGGCGCGCAGATTCAAACTAGACCACTACCATCGAAGGCGGTTAATTCCATCCCGCTCCCGCGATGATGCGGCAGGCTTCGGCGCCAAGCCTCTTGCTCCGGTGTTTAGGCGCTTCGCTGTATTGTTGCCCCAGGGAAGGATAGCTACCCTGAGTTTGAGGGCGGTGCCGGTGGAACATTTACGGATTCTTGTGGTGGACGACCACGAAATCGTTCGAAGCCTTTTGCGCCACCTTCTGGAGGCGGAGAGCGGCTGGGAGGTATGCGGAGAGGCGTGCGACGGCGAGGAGGCCGTGGAGAGATCGAAAACTTTGCATCCGGACATAGTGGTGATGGATGCAGTCATGCCTCGGCGCAATGGCTTTGAGGCCACGCGGGAGATCGTGCGGACAACCCCCGAGATCCCGGTGGTGATAACCACGCTGTACGAATATCCGGAAGTCCTTCGCCAAGCGCAGAATGCCGGAGCCCTAGCTTGCGTTGGGAAATCGAAGACGACCAGGCTGCTGGTGACGGCGGTCAAGAGCGCGCTCGACCACCATCCGTTTTTCCCCCCGCTTTCGTGATCCGCTGATAATCAGGCTGTAATCGGGCTCAGATCACCCAGGTTTCTTCGAAGCTCCTGGGCTCCGGCTCAACGTCCAGTGCCGGCACGGATGGCTTGCTCGCGTTGAGAAGAATTTCCTTCAATTCGCGGCGAGCGCGGCGCATGCGAGTCTTTACGGTGCTGACGGAAACTTGCAAGGCCTTGGCCGTGTCGACCACGGAGAGGGACTCGACGGCGCGCAGCAAGAATACTTCGCGGTGAAGCGGGCGAAGTCCGGCGATCGCCTGGGTGAGCATATTGCGGAGCTCTTTTTGCGAATAGGCGGTCTCGGGATCCTGAATGTTGGAGTGCAACTCGAAATTGGCGGAGGCGGCTTCATCTTCCTGGAAGACATCTTCGAGCGGCACTTGCACGACGTTGCGCCGCTTCCGCAGGCACATGAGGGCCTCGTTAATGGCGATGCGCGAGATCCAAGTGGTGAAGCGGGCGCGGCCCTGAAATTGGTCCAGATTGCGATGAGCCTTGAGCAGCGCCTCCTGCTGGGCGTCCTCGGCGTCCTCCTGATTGCGGGTGATGCGGAACGCTAAACGAAAGGCGCGCTGCTGGCAATCCTGAACGGTTTGAGTGCACATCACAGCGGTGTCGCGATCCTTACGAAGTCGTGCGCTTGGACGATTCACAATTCACCTCGTGAGCGAGCGATTAATACGCGCGAGCACCCTTGCCAACTGCCCGGTTGGAGGCGCCGAAACTATTCATTCGAGCAGGCCGAACTCTAATCGGACACCGTAAGGGAGTCCATCGGTGCCGGGCTGTAGCGCCTTAGATAATTAGATGTAGGGCTGGCTAAGTTCGCGGGAATGGCTACAGCAAATACCGAAGACGACTATGCCGAAATGCGGATTGTGCAGTCGCAGCGCGGCACATAGCCTTTTGTTGGAAGTATAGGGCGACATATGTCTGCATTGTTTCCGGCGTAATTTCCCTGCGTAAATGAGGCCATCATGGCGATGAAAAGGAATGAGAGATACCGGTGCGTGAATCCCAAGTGTTGCTGTGAAATTGAGGTGGTGAAAGAGTCGCTCGATGCCACCAGCGTGCGTAACCCGCGCTGCACTTGCGGGCAGGATATGAAAAAGATGTACTGACTCCGATTTCGTGCTGTTTCTGTCTGTTTTTTCTATTTCTGGGGGACAAGCAGACCTGAAAACGTATCTGCTGGACTGAATCTAATTTGCTGGGTCCGTGCAGACGTTTCGGTGCGCGTCAATGCCGGCTAGCCGGCATGACTAGGCGCGGGGGGGGAAACCACGAAGACAACCGGCTTCGGTGGGAAGAACCTCAGGCAACCGCCCGAGGAACTCTCTTAATGCGCCACGTCATACTCTCGGCGCTTTGAATGCTCTGGGGCTCGCTGAGCTCGCGGACGCTCATCTTCGCGCCGCGGCGGCAGGTCACTTGAAAGACATGGCCATAGGGCGAGGTCACTTCAAAGATGCCATCCTGATTACGAAGAATCTCCGCCGGGTTGACGACTTCAACCGTGCCGCTGACAGTCTCAATCATAGCGCCTCCTGGCAATAGCCACGCTTAGAAGCGCTATTAGGCTCGAATATCGCGGATGGAACAATACTGAGGATTGTGTATTTTCGCGGACTGATAGCAAAGGGCTTAGGTGGCCTGACAGTTTTTTTGAAAAAGTTTTGAACCACGTTTCTCCGTCCGCTATCCGGAAGCCCCGAAGGCATGGGTGGTCTCTTCGGTCGAAACGGAGATCTCCTCTCCGCCGGTGCGCTCCATCAAGTTTTTGGCCTGCGTAACCGCCTCTGACTTATCGCAATGAACCGAAACTAAGATCCCGTCCTTGGCCAGTCGCCCCTCATATCTCTTCGCTTCATACTCGGGAATGCCGGCGCCGATCAGGGCGCCTGTGATCCCGCCAACAACCCCTCCCACACCGAGTCCCGCAAGCGTAGCCATGAGCGGGCCCGCGGCAATAAACGGACCGACGCCAGGTATGGCCAGCGCTCCGATGCCAGCGAGCCATCCCAAAGCCCCGCCAATCAAAACGCCGGAGCTGGCACCCGCGGTGACGCCTTCGGGCGCCTTGCTCGACTTTTCAGTGGTCAACTCCTTTGGGCCGAGATTTTCAGGGAGCAGCACGGAGACGTCAGAACTGAGGAATCCGGCCTCGCGAAATCTGTCAATGGCGGTCTCGACCGCGAGGCGGCTGGGATAAATACCCCAAACGGACTTCTTGTAATTGTGGGTCATTTGTCGCTCCTGAGAACCATAAAACCGTACGTGGTGCGATCGCGAAATAGGCGAAAACGGGCAAGGGGACGGGAGGATTCCCTCAACCAGTGATTCGATTGAGTAGGTAAATGTACGGCGAGTGTAGGAGTTTTACGCGAGTCTATGTACGGGTACTCAGGACACAGACGTATGGTCATGGAAGCGCCATCCGGCTTATATAGGTAAGGAGCCGTTGGATTCGGTGGGCTGAGAGCCACTGCCGCAGATACAGACGCTGGTACACCCGGGATTCACCCGCCTATCGTCATGAGAAAAAGTTGGAAAGGGGATTACCGCTGAAAATCGCTCAAGTCGCGCCGCTCTATGAAAGTGTTCCTCCCCGCCTCTATGGAGGCACGGAACGTGTGGTGTCCTATCTAACCGAGGAACTGGTGGAGATGGGACACGAAGTTACTCTCTTTGCGAGCGGCGATTCGGTGACCCGGGCGCAGCTCATTGGCGTCTCTCCGCAAGCATTACGATTGAACCCGGATTGCGTCGATCCCTACATCTATCACACGTTATTGCTGGAGCAGGCCTTTCAAAGACATGAAGCGTTTGACGTGGTGCACTTTCATATCGACTACTTGCACTTCCCCATGAGCCGCAGGCTGGGCCTGAATCAGCTGACGACGCTCCACGGGAGGCTGGACATACCCGACCTGGTGCCGCTCTATCGGGAATACGCAGAGATGCCCTTGATCTCGATTTCAAACGCTCAACGCAGGCCCCTGCCCTGGGCGAACTGGATGGCCAATATCTATCATGGACTCCCGAGAAACCTGTTTACGCCGCAGCTGGAGCCGGGGAAATATCTAGCCGTACTGGGCCGAATCTCGCCGGAGAAGCGAGTGGACCGAGCCATTCGCATTGCGCTGCGCACAGGAATGCCTCTGAAGATCGCGGCCAAGGTGGATAAACCCGATCACGAATACTTCACGCAGCAGATCGAGCCCATGTTGAAGCACCCATCCATCGAGTTTCTGGGTGAAATATCGGAGCCACAGAAAAACGAGTTTTTGGGGAACGCCCATGCACTGCTTTTTCCGATCGACTGGCCGGAGCCCTTCGGGCTGGCTATGATCGAAGCGATGGCCTGCGGCACGCCGGTGATCGCCTATCCGCACGGATCGGTGCCCGAAGTCATCGACGAAGGGAATACGGGCTTTTTAGTGCGCAGCGAGGATGAAGCCGTGGAAACGGTGGAAAAGAAACTGGCGGACTTGAGCCGAGCGGGATGCCGCCGCGTTTTCGAAGAACGGTTTTCGGCGGAGCGCATGGCTCGCGAATACGCCGCCGCATACTCCTACCTTTGCGAGCCGGAGAGCTCTTCAAGGATGATCTCCTAAACGTTCTGCGGCGGGGAGGGACTGCTTGGACGAAGTGATCCTAATCAAGGAAGAGTTTTACGTCCTGGCCACTTCCGTCCTGGCCGACAGCAGACCCCGGGTACTCAAGTACGGCGACACGTGCGGAGTGTTCGACTCTCATGGCGATATCCTGTCGGCGGCGCACCTGGCGCATGGCCTGTATCATAAAGAGACCCGATATCTTTCCAAACTGGTCCTGCGCTTTGAGAATAAGGGCCTCGAACTGCTCAGCTCCACGGTCAAAAACAAGAACACTTTTTTCGCGGTAGACCTCACGAATCTGGATTTTTCCGCGGAAGGCAAGGTGGAGCTTCCTCGCGGCAGCATTCACTTTTTCCGGTCGAAATTTATTCGCGAAAACACCTGTTACGAGCGCTTGCGAATGATGAATTTCGCCTCGGGCGTCGTCAAACTGACACTGGCGTACGAATTCGACGCCGATTTCGTGGATATCTTCGAAGTCCGCGGCTCAAAACGCGAAAAGCGTGGCGAGCGAGAGGCGCCCCAGGTGGAGGTGTCCAGCGTGGTCTTCCGCTATTGCGGACTCGACCAGGTGCCGCGGGAAACGCGCCTGAAGTTTTACCCCCAGCCGGCACGCATGATCTGCAATCGGGCCGAGTTCGACATCGAAATGCAGCCTCGGGCCGAAGCATTTATATATCTGGACGTATGCTGCGAACTTCCCCGCAAGTGCCTGCCACCGCGCAGTTATAAGCAGGCCTTGAGCGAAACCAAGAACCTGAATGAGAAGCTCGATGCGGCTCGCTGCCGGCTGAGCAGCTCGAACGAACGGTTCAACGAGTGGCTGAGCCGCTCCGAGGCCGATTTACAGATGATGACGGTAGGGAACCCGGAAGGCCCTTATCCGTATGCCGGAGTGCCCTGGTTCAACACCGTATTCGGGCGCGACGGCCTGATCACCGCCTTTGAAGTCCTGTGGGCCGAGCCGCAAGTGGCCAAGGGGGTTTTGCGATTCCTGGCCGAGACGCAAGCGGACAAGGTGATACCCGAGCAGGATGCGGAGCCGGGAAAAATCCTGCACGAATTGAGGAAGGGCGAGATGGCCGCCCTGCACGAAATTCCCTTCGGGCGCTACTACGGAAGCGTGGACTCCACTCCTCTTTTCGTGATGCTGGCAGCCGCCTACTACGAGCGAACCGGCGATCTGGAGTTCATAAAGTCCATCTGGAGGAACATCGAACGAGCACTCGACTGGATGGATCGGTACGGAGACATGGACGGAGACGGCTTTTTGGAATATGCACGCCATTCCGGGAAAGGGCTGATCCAGCAGGGTTGGAAGGACTCGCACGATTCGGTGTTTTACGAAGATGGGAGGCTGGCGGAGGCGCCGATCGCGTTGTGCGAAGTTCAGGGTTATGCCTACGCCGCAAGGAAGGGCGCAGCCAATCTCGCCTGCAAACAGGGCCTGCCGGAGATGGCGGAGCATTTGAGGCAACAAGCGACTAGGTTGAAGGACAAATTCGAACAGAGTTTCTGGGTGGAAGAGATGGGAACGTACGCGTTCGCGCTGGACGGAAACAAGCGGCAATGCCGGGTGACTGTCTCGAATCCGGGGCATTGCCTTTTGACGGGCATCGCCTGCCCGGAGCGGGCCCGGCGCGTGGCCGAGGGACTGATGGACGACAATCTTTTTTCGGGATGGGGCGTGCGCACCGTGGGCACTCGGGAGGCGCGCTACAACCCCATGTCTTACCACAACGGATCGGTATGGCCGCATGACAACGCGCTGATTTCCCTCGGACTGGCGCAGTATGGATTCACGGGCTACGCGCTGCGCATTCTCGAAAGCATGTTCGAAGCGAGCCTTCACTTTGAGTTTCAGAGGCTGCCTGAACTTTTCTGCGGATTCCGGCGCAGAGCGGGAGACGGCCCCACGCTCTACCCGGTAGCTTGCTCGCCGCAATCCTGGGCGGCGGCTGCTGTTTTCATGTTGCTGCAGGCGGGACTGGGAATTACGGTTTCGGGAACCAAGCCGCACATCCATTTCCGCGATTCCTACCTGCCTGCAGTAGTGGAATACGTCCTGATCGAGAATCTCAAGGTCGGGGCGGCGAAAGTGAGCTTGATCATTCGCCGGCAGGCGCACGGGGTGGGCATCGACGTGATCCGGCGAGAGGGCGAAGTGGAAGTGGCCGTCCTGAAGTAAGCCGGTGGTCCGTCCTAAGGAAAACCGGGCCTAAAGAAAAGCGGGCCGGCTAATCGCAAGCGTGCGAGACGAGAGCTCTGCGGGGCACTGTGGCGCGAATCAAAAGGCCCGGCGACGAAGTCAGCTCGAATGTTCCGCCGATTTGCCGGATGCGCTCGCGCGTAATGACAATGCTCAGGCCCGAGGCGCTGCTGGGCGCGGCCGGGAGCCTGCCGCGCAAAGAAGCTATCCCTGCCGAGGCTGAAGCCTCCACAAAGACGTCCGAGGAACTCGCGCCGATCTTGATTCGCGCGTTTTGATCCGCAGGCTGCCGATCGATATTCGCCAAGGCCTCCTGAACGACGCGAAACAGTGCGATTTCGAGAGCCCGGTCCAGCCGGCCGAGGTTTGGCTCCGTATCCAGCTCGACCTTAATTTTGGTGCGCTCGACGAAGCTATCCACATGGAAGCGCACGGCGGCTTCGAGGCCGAGATCGTCGAGGAGCGGCGGATGCAGGACGTAGGAGATGGCCCGAAGTTCCCGCGAGCAGCGCTTAACGAGCGCGCTGCATTCATCGAGAAACGGACTCTTGCGGGCGCCATTCCCGGAAGCTCTGTGCAAGCCGTCCAGTTTCATCTGCAGGGCAATGAGATATTGTCCGGCGCTGTCGTGAATGGCATGCGCGGTCTTTCGCTTTTCCTCGTCAGAAGCGCGCAGAGAAGATGCTAATAACGCGGCCTGTTCCTGGGCGGCATCGTGGGAATTTTTCCAGTCCTCCACATCCACACCGCAAATCAGCAGTTTGGCAAGGCGGTCACTCCCATGGGGGAGCAAAGAAGGCCGGCATAAATGGCGGCGATAACGGCCGTCGCCGGCGTGCTTGAGGCGAACTTCCAATTCGAAAGCGCGGTCGGCTGATTTGCGGAACTGTTTCAGAAACGCGTCCACATCGTCAGGGTGGAGAGCACGGATCCAGCCGAAATGCAGACTCTCTTCCTCGCAAAGACCGGTGAACCTCTCCCAGTAAAGGTTGAAATAGTCGGCGGATCCGTCGAGCGCGACCACCCAGACCGGTTGCGGCTGGAAGTCGGCAAGGTTCATCGACTTCGATTCAGTTGCGCGAACCGCAGGATCATTATGATTAGAAGGGTGATTGGGGTGAACGGAGGCCCCGCGCGAAGGGGCGCCTTCGTGGCCGCTACGGCCCATTCCTGCCGAGGAGCCCGAGCTTTGCTCGTCGCCTGGGTGCCCGAACACTTCAAACGAGGTTCCTGTGGTCAAGAGACACATCACCAATCCCGCGGTTGACCGCGGTTTAAAGAACGCAGCTACAAAATTATGAGATGCAAATAAACGCCTAGGTGGGGACTTTTTCAATACACGTTCCTGTGTATTTCCGGCACGGTGCGGCGCAGGCGGCGCGACTGAGAGTCCAATACTTATACAGAGGGTCCTCCGCTGGCGCTGAAGTTTAGTCCCGATGGTGCGTCGAGTGAGGCTCTCACTACACTCCGGTGCGGCCTTCAACCGGCGATTGCAAAAGGAGGGGCGATGAAATCCGCATCGTTACGGGACTTATTCGTGATCGAGCTGAGCGATCTCTACGACGCCGAGAATCAGCTGATCAAAGCTTTGCCGAAACTAGCCAAAGCATCCGCGTCCGAGAGCCTGCGGGGAGCTTTCGAAGAGCATCTGGAAAAGACCAAAGAACACGCGACACGGCTGGAACGGATCTTCGCCGATATGGACATGCCGGCAAAGAGGGAGAAGTGCAAAGGCATGAAAGGCATCGTTTCCGAAGGGAATGATTTGCTGAAAAAGAAGTTAAGCCCCGACGTTCAGGATGCCGGCATCATCGCGGCGGCGCAGCGGGCCGAGCATTACGAGATTGCGTCTTACGGATGCGCGCGAACCTATGCGGAACTTTTGCAGAATCGGCAGGCGGTGGACCTGCTGGAGCAGACTCTTCAGGAAGGGAAAGACGCAGACGAGAAACTGACGGAACTGGCGCAACAGATCAACGTTGAGGCGCAAACTTCCGAAGAGGGCATGGAGTTGGAAGGAGAAGAAACGAAGCGTCGAGCGAAGGCCGCCTCGTGAACCGCGGGCGGGCGGAAAGCCGACCGCCGGTCGCCCGCCGAGTTTGCGGCAATTTCAGGACGGGCAATTTCAGGAAGAGTAGAGCAGCGCTACCGGAAATTGATCGAAAAGATCGCGCAACAGAATGTGGTTGGAGCGCGAGCGAGGCTGTACGCGTTCACCCGTAAGGACGTTGGTCCAGCTGCGAGCTGCTGCGCGGGGCAATTTCAAGCTGGTGTTATGCCAAACGCTTAGGCCGAGCGGAAACTTGCCTCGCTCCGTGAGGGCCGTGGTAAAGCGCGGGACGGCCACGAGCACCTTTTCCCGTTTGTAGCCCCTCATAAACGCGCAGACGTGCGGGAGCATCCTGCCGCCGGCATAGAGCGGCAGGTAATCTCCCTCGAGGAAAAGCTTGGAGTGGCGGCGGCGGAACTCCAGCGCGCGGGCCGTCAGGAAAAGCTTGATCCGCCCGTCGGTCCAATTGTGCAGGAGAGACGCCAATTGAAGATGCTGGAGGGTGGGGCGCTGAAGGCTCTCCAGCAGGCCGGCGCGCCTTTGGAAATCCACCGGGCGGCGGTTATCCGGATCGGTCATGCTGAAATCCCAAAGTTCGAGGCCCTGGTAAAAATCCGGATTGCCCGGCGAGACGATTTTAAGAAGCACCTGGGAGAGAGAGTTGAGCGCGCCGTGAAAGGCGATGCGGCTTTGAAATCGCCGAAAATCGGGCAAGAAGCGGCCGTGCGTCGAGGGGTCAAGGATATCTGAGGTGAATTGGCGCAGAGCGCGTTCGTGCGATTCATTGGGACGGAGCCAACTGGTGAACTGCTTAGCCTCGCGGGCGGCTTTGGTGATAAAGGCGAGCAGCCTGTCCCGAAACTGATCGATTTCGGCCTCGTCGAAGGGCCATGACCCAATGAGGGTCTGATAGATCAGCAACTCCTCGGCGATGGTGGGAACCGCGCGGCCCTCTACTGTTATTTTCTTATCGCGATTCCACGAACTCCACCTTCTGAAACGCGTATGCCACTGGCGGGGAATCTCCGCCAAGACATGAATGCGCGCGCGAACGTCCTCGGTTCGCTTGGTGTCATGGGTGGAGGTGGCGTTCAAAGTACGGGGCCAGAGGCGCCGGCGCTCTTGATTGAAATAATGAAAAGGTTCGAGGCCGAAGATGTCCTCTCGGCGGAGGGGATTGGCGCCGACCTCGTTCAGCGAGAGGAGAGCGGTGTGAGTGTAAAAAGCGGTGTCCTCAAAACCCTTGGCCATTACGGTGCCGGTGAACATCTGCCAGCGCAGCATGAACTCCAGCCATTCGGCTGGCCACGAGCAGTCCACGGTATCGGGCTCGCGCCGGAAAAGGCGCCGGAAGAAAAAGAAAACCTCCTTGCGGGGGCGATTTTTCCCGGCGCGAGTGCGTGCGGCATGAACGGCGCGCTCGAGCTGCAGCAGGTCGCGCTTGTCGACGCGCTGATCGCGAATATAAGTTCGATAAACGGGGAGAGAGGCGGTGATCTCGGTTAGCGCGGTTTTGAGATCGGCGAACGGCAAATCGCAAGCCCTGCGATCCATCGATGCGAGCCGGGCCAAGCGAGAGGAGAGCGAGCGCATCTCGCCGCCGAATAATTGTTCGATGACCTGCTTCTTGCGCAGGTACCAGGTCTCGGCAAAAGAGCTGGCGTCGCCAGCAAGGCGCTCGTAGAGCCGCTCCAGATAGCGGTAACCGGCGGGCTCGACGAGAAGCAAATTGAGCGCGTTGGTGAAATCGTAGCCGGTGGTGCCTTCCACCGGCCATTTCTGGGGTAAAGCCTCCGAGCCGCTGATGATTTTCTCAACGACTATGTATCGTTTGGTCGGACCATTTCGCGGAGTGGGGATGCGGTCGATGCCTTGACGTAGCTTCGACAGGTAATCGAAAGGATCGCGCAGACCGTCGATATGATCAACGCGGAGCGCATCGACGGCGCCTTCTTCGACGAGGCGAAAAACGGGCGTGTGCCTGGCTTCAAAGACCTTGGGATTTTCGATGCGAATACCTATGAGCTCATTGATATCGAAGAAGCGCCTGTAATTGATCTCCTGGGCGGCTTGCCGCCAATAAGCGAGGCGGTAGGCTTGAGAGGAAAGCAGCCGATCGAGGCGGTCGAAAGATCTATGCACGCCTTTGAGGCCATTAAAGAGACGGAGGGTTTGGTCAAGGCCTTTGTGGAAGGGCCCAGGATCGCGATAAAGCTCCCAAAGCTCATTTTTGAGTTTAGAGACTTGGGCATTGCGAGTGGGTTCTTTATCCGACGGGGACTGGGCGCGTGCCGCGAGTTCGCCGGAGAGCTCACAAAGAGCGTGGAGCGGCTTGCGGATACCATTGACGGGCGCTCCGCTTTCCTGCATCTCTTCGAGGCAGGCGCCCAAAATCTGGCGGTAGGTTTCGGGGCGAATGGGGAACCTCATATGGTAATAACGGACGAAAAAGCCCTGGTCGTCGTAATGGAGCGAGAGTCCCTGGCTTTCGAGCACCTTGCCGTAGGAATCTCCAAGTACGGGAAGCAGAATGCGAGAGCGCTGAAGCGGGTCGGCACTCCAGTCGATATCGAAGTAAGACGCGAATTCGGACTCCTGGCCGTTTTCGAGCACATCCATCCACCAGGGGTTTTCCTCGCTCACGGCCATATGGTTGGGAACGATGTCCAATAGCAAGCCCATTTCGTAATTGTGCAAACGGTTGACCAGCTTTTGGAACTCCTCCTCGGTTCCCAGTTCGGAATTCACGCGCGCCGCGTCGGCGACGTCGTAGCCGTGGAGGCTTCCTTTGCGGGCCCGGAAGCGGGGCGAAGCATACAGATGGGTGACGCCGAGGGCATGCAAATAGGGGACGAGCTCTTCCGCATCGATAAAACGAAAGTTAAGGTTGAATTGAATGCGATAGGTGGCGCAAAGATCGGGCATGGATCAAGACATCCGCATTCCCAATTGCTCCCCCAAAGACCGGAAAGTTTGATCCCACTGCGGGCCCTCGCAGCCGGCCCAGCGGGCCTTATTGCCATTCGCCGAGCCCACCAGCACGGAGTAATAGACGTTCTGAATTTCCCACAGGCGAACCTCGAATGGGAACGAACGGGCCAGCTTCACAGCGGCGTCGAGCGAGATCACCTTCTCCAAGTCGCAAGGCTGCGATTCCCATTGTTCGGCCATGGTTTGAAGCTTTTGGCGCAATGCAAACTCGAGAGTGGCGGCGTCCAGCTTGACGTGCACGGCCCGGGCCTCTTCCATCAGGGCGCGGACGAGGTCGGTATTGACAACATCGGCTTCCAGGGCGCGGCGCAGTTCGGCGTTGAGCGTAACCTCGGCGGCGGCCTGGAAGTGGCGGATGAGGGGCATGCCATGGGCGGCAACGAAGCGCATGAGAGGCGCCCGGCTATCGTAGAGTTGCCGATAAGAGGACTCGGCTTCCTCCAGGGCCGAATTCAAAATGATGCGGAGGATTTTTCTCTGTTCGTCGCGGAAGAGCAGCTTCAGGCTGTAACTGCCGGAGCCGAAAGCAACGTCAATGGCGCGGATCAAATCGGTGAAATCGCCGCTCTCAAAAGCCTTGGTGATCCTCTCGGCGGTATCCTTATAGGCGTGCTCGTCGACGAATTCGCGGACGCCGCCAGTTACATAATGGTCGCCCAGGTGTACGGCTCCGAAGGTTACACGGGCGGAGTCCAGAGTAATGTCTGAGGCAATGCGAATACGACCAAAAGAGACGCGGGATTTTCCGGAAGAGAGGACGGTGTGATCTTCCTGGCGTACCTGGTAGCAGTAGGTCTGACTTTGCGGCGCGTAGGACTCGAAGAGCGAGCTGATGGCATAGTGCGCGCCCACCTTATGCAGGTCGAGCATGGCGGGACGAACAAAGGTCTCGTATATCTTTTTGCCATCGCGGTGTTCAGGGATGTTGCTGTGCGCGAGGGAGAGCTTCCCCATGAAGTCTTCCTCGATTTTGGGGTCGTTGAACAGCGTTTGGGCCAATTGAACCGCTCTTCCCGAATATTGAATGGCCTGAACGGTCTCCAGGCCGGAAAGCTCGTCGAAGAACCAGCCGCAACTGGTGTACATCAGCATTAAATGACGTTGTAGCTCCATGAGCTTTACAGCCTGCACTTTTTCGCGGTCCTTCAGCTCGCGGCGGCACTGCTCCCGGAAAAAGGAGTCCATGTTTTCGCGCGAGCGGTTCAGTATCACCGAGATGTACTGATCGCGGGCGCGCCAGGGATCGAGGAAGAGCTCGTCGGCCGCCTGCTCAAATTTGGGTGCTACGGTGTCCCGAAGCCAATCGAAGGCCTGGCGCAGAGGGGCGCGCCATTCCTGATTCCAGCCGGCGTGGCCCGAGTTACAACCGCAATTCGAACGCCAGCGCTCGACGCCATGGACGCAGCTCCAGGAGATGTTTTCGACGATCTCCACTTCGTGCGTGGGCGGATGCTTTTCGAGGAAATCGGCATAGACGGTGAGTTCGGCGAGCTTTTGAGATTCGATGAAGCGCAGGGCGTAACTGAGAGCCATATCGCCGTGAGCGTGATGGTGGCCGTAGGTTTCGCCATCGGTAGCGATATTGGTCAGCTGAGGCCATTTGCGGTCGTCGGAGAAGCCGCCGACGAGCCGCTGCGCAAAATCCTCGCCTCGGTTGAGAATATTTTCAAAGGCCACCGCATGCGAGATGGGGCCATCGTAGAAGAACAAGGCGATATTTCGGCCCGAAGGCAGATTCGCAAGGTAAGCTCGGGAGGGATCGATGCGGCCTCCGCTAATATCCTTCCACTCTGGTTTGCCAAGCTGGCGCACTCGCTTGGCGGCATGGGGCGGAAGAACGGTGAAGCGAATCTTGTGGCTAGCCAAAGTCTCCAGAGTTTCCAAATCCACGGCTCCTTCGGGCAGCCACATCCCTTCGGGATAGCGTCCAAAGCGGTATTCAAAATCGCGAACGCCCCAGATGACTTGCGTCTTTTTATCCCGGGCGTTTGCGAGCGGGAAAATCATATGGCTATAGCCCTGCGACATGGCCGCGCCATGACCGCCGAAGCGTTCGCAACTTTCCCGGTCGGCGGATTGGATTGCTTTGTATACGCGCGGGGCTTTGGCCTCGATCCAGGAGATCAGCGTGGGACCGAAATCGAAGCTGATCTTCGCGTAGTTATTCACGATATCGATGATTTTTTTCTCGCCATCGAGGATGCGAGAGGCAGCGTTGGGAGCGTAGCACTCGGCGGTGACCCGCTCGTTCCAATCGTGATAGGGATAGGCGGAGTCCTGAATCTCAATGGCCTCCAGCCACGGATTCTCTCTGGGAGGCTGATAAAAGTGCGCGTGGATACAGACGAAGCGATCGGTCACGGTTTTCCTCGGGTGCCAGAATAGTAGAGAGCGAATGACAGAGGTTCCACAGTAAGGGAAAGAGTTTGCTGCGATGGGAGCGAACCCGGCAGCGACGATCCCGGACCGCCCCATCGAGAATCGCGAGAGTTGAGAACTTGAGCCCAGTTGGCCTGCGGCAACGAAATCGACAAGGGGGCAGCGGACTGCCCAAAGTTGAAAACCGCGAACAACTCCTGGCCTGGGCTGCCGCGGCGCAAGAAGAGAGCTTTCTCATTTTCGAAGGGGACGGCTTCGACGCATGACATGTCGGAGTTTGCCAGCGGGGCCAATTGCTTACGAAGCCGCAGAAGCTCCGCGTAGAACTGGCGCAGCTGCTTATGAGGGCCGCGCTCCTGAAGTTCCCAATGCAAACGGGAACGCAAAAACGTGCCGGGCTCCTGAGGATCCGGAGGTTCCGCATGCCAGCCAAAGCTTTTGAACTCATTTCTGCGGCCTTGGCGCACGGCTTCGATCAGGGCGGGATCCTGATGGCTGACGAAATATTGAAAGGGCGAGGTCTCCGCGTACTCTTCGCCCATGAAAAGGAAGGGCAGGAAGGGAGAGAGCAGCATCGCTCCTGCCGCGACTTTGACCCCTTCAAGGGGCAGCAGTTGGGACAGCCGCTCGCCATTCATACGGTTGCCAACCTGATCGTGATTCTGGGTGAACACAACGAAATGCTCCCCACTCACCCCTTTAGATTCACTTCCGTGCGAACGCAGCCGATATTTTGAATACTGGCCTTGATAGATGTAGCCGGAGGTAAGCGACCTGGCAATTTGTGAAACACAGCCGAAATCCTGGTAGTACCCGCCCTTCTCTCCGGTGAGCGCGGCGTGCAAGGCGTGATGAAAATCGTCGTTCCACTGAGCCGCAAAGCCGTAGCCCCCCAGCGCCGCAGGCTGAACGGTACGAATGTCGTTGCGATCGCACTCGGCGATGAGGTGCACCGGACGGTTCAGGGCATCCGCCGCAATTTGAACGGCGCAATGGAGTTCCCTGAGAAACGGCCTGGCGGAGGCATCGACGATGGCATGAACGGCGTCCAGCCGTAGGACATCGATGTGGAAGTCCCGAATCCAGTGGAGGGCGTTCTCAATGAAGAAGCGGCGGACTTCGTCGCTCCGCTCACCATCGAAATTGACCGCCTGGCCCCAAGGAGTGTGATAACGATCGGTGAAGTAGGGTCCAAAATCGGCGAGATAATTGCCTTCGGGACCCAGATGGTTGTAGACGACATCGAGCGCGACGGCGAGATTTTCGTTGTGACAGGCGTCGACCAGCCGCTTCAATCCCATCGGGCCGCCGTAGGAATTCTGCACCGAAAAGGGGAAAACGCCGTCGTATCCCCAATTTCTCTCGCCAGGAAATTGCGATAAGGGCATCAGCTCGATGGCCGAGACCCCCAGCTCCCGGAGGCGGCGGAGCCGGGGGATGATGGCGTCGAATGTGCCCTCGGAAGTGAAGGTCCCCACATGAATCTCATAGAAGACCAACTCTGAAAGCGGTAAGCCGCGCCAGCCCGCGTCCGTCCAATCGAAAGCGCTTCCATACGGCGCTTCCGAGGGGCCATGGACTCCCTCGGGTTGAAAGCGCGAGGCCGGATCGGCCCTCATTTTTTCTCCGGTTCCGCCTAAGTCATATAGGTATCGGCAGGATGCGGCATCCTCAACGGCCACACGAAAGTAACCTTTCGGAAGGGGCTGCATCGGGAGCGAACGGCGGAAGGGAGCCAGAATCTGCAATTTAACGGATTCGGCGTGGGGCGCCCATACCAGAAAATGACACTCCCCGGTTCCGAGCGGGTTCGCACCCAGGATGTCCCCGAACCTTGGTTCCATACGAGATTTAAGAGAGAGCCGGTCGAGAAGCGGAATCAGGGCTCGATAATTTGATTGCGAACGGCGTAACGCACCAATTCGCTGACAGAGTGCAGCTCGAGCTTGCGCATGATGTTAGCGCGATGAGTCTCGGCGGTCTTCACGCTGATTCCCAGTGTGACCGCCACTTCTTTGCTGCTTCTGCCCTCCGCCAGCAACTGGACGATCTCGCGCTCCCGGGAGGTGAGCCGGTTACGCATCAAAACACGCGGTTCGGCGACCGAGTTCTGCCTGCAGAAGCCATCGATCAACATCTCCGCGGCTCGCGAAGTGAAGAAGGAACGATGATTGGCGAGGGCTTCGATGGCGATGAGCAGATCGCGGTCGGCATCCGACTTCATGATGTAGGCGCGGGCGCCGGCGTCGACAATCTCCCGGACCAATTGATCGGAGTAGTGCAGTGAGAGGATAACGACTTCAGTTTTGGGGAGGTGTTTGCGGATTTTGCGAGCGGCCTCCAGGCCATTCAAATCCGGCATGCTGATATCCATGACCACTACATCGGGTTTGTGTTGTTCGGCGAGCGTGACGGCTTCGCGGCCCGTGCCCGCTTCGGCGCACACCATCCATCCGGGGCGGGAGGAGAGGAGAGCCTTGAGCCCTCGCCGAATAATGTCGTGGTCGTCCGCAACGAGAATACGAAGGTTGCCCATTTTCGAGACGTGCGTTGGCCGCTTACCGCAACCATTGTACCGCGTGCGGCAACGCGACTTACCGAAATTTTAGGGTGGGGCGCGCGCCCGGTCCCATCAGTGCTTCGCTGTATTTCCGAAAAAATTCAGCGGATGTTCCAAAGTTCAAGGGAGCGAACAATGTCATTTCAGGGGGGCTGCCCCTGGGCTGCTGAGGATCCTAGGGAGCGCGTGGGGGTTCTGACAGTTTCAAACTGACCCGTCGCGGTGGAGTATAATACGCGCTCCCGTGAAGACCGCCGCAGCTATCCGACACGTTCACTTTGAAGACCTAGGCGCGTACGAAAGCGTACTTAACGACGCAGGCTATGAGGTTCGCTACCATGACGCGGGAATCGATGACCTGCAGAACCCGCAATTGGCTAATTGCGAACTGTTGGCGGTCCTCGGCGGGCCGATTGGCGCATATGAAGACGATAAGTATCCGTTCCTAAAAGACGAGATCGCGGTGATTGAGAAGCGCCTGAATTTCGGCCGGCCAGCGCTCGGAATTTGCCTGGGGGCGCAACTTTTTGCGCGGGCGCTGGGGTCCCGCGTGTATGCCGGACCGGGCAAAGAGATCGGCTGGGCGCCGATTACGCTTACTTCGGCAGGGAAGCACAGCCCGCTGAGGTTTCTGGAAGGAGTCCCGGTGCTGCATTGGCATGGCGATACTTTTGACCTTCCCGAAGGGGCGGAGTTGCTGGCCTCGACGCCGCTTTGCCGGAACCAGGCATTCCGATACGGAAAATCCGTTCTTGCGTTTCAATTCCACCCGGAAGCGTCCACAAAGAATTTTGAGCGCTGGTTGATCGGCCATGCCGCCGAGATCGGCAGCACGGCGGGGATTTCTGTCGCCAAGCTGCGCTCCGAGACAGCGCGGCTGGCGCCGGAGTCGGCCCCGCTGGGGCAGCAATGCCTTCGCGAATGGCTGAGCGCAGTCAACTAATGCAGCCAACCCGGGAAAGGGTTATAGGTTCTCAATGCTGGTCGAAAACATTTTTTGAGACCGGCGACGTGAAATGGGCTGCGGCCTATAGCCAGGGACCAAACGAGTGATTTTTCCAGCGGGTAACAATCCGCCAAAACCGTTGCCAATTCCGCATTGCTTCCGCGCCGATGGCATTGCCTACGCCAATTCCCGCAGGAGGGCCGATCGGCGAGTTCTTCTCCTGAGTTGCGCGGCACTCCTGCTCATTCAACTCTTTATCGCCTCCGTATCCTGGGGGCAGGTCCAAGTCCCGGTGGGAAGGGGCGTGGTGCGCCTGGAGGCGACGCGACAAAGAAGGGACGGCGACCTGTACATCGCCGACGGGGACGTCGACGTGCGCTACCTCGATATGCGGCTGCGCGCCGACCACGTCGAGTACAACTCGAAAACGTACGACACGCTGGCGCGGGGCCACGTCATTTTCGATTTCATGACGCAGCACCTGGAAGCCCCGGAAGGGCATTACAACGTTCGCAGCGACCAGGGAGTGTTCCTGCACGTAAAGGGAACGATCAGCATTGCGCGGCGTCCCAATCCGAATATTTTATTCTCGACAAATCCCATCTCCTTTGAATCCGAGGAAGTGGACCGAGTGGCCGAAGACCAGTACGTTTTCAAAAAAGCCTGGCTTACGGTCTGTATGCCCAATCGACCGGTATGGAAGTTCTATTCCGAGCACTCCACTCTCAAGGTCGATGACAAGGTTGTGCTGGTTCGCGCAAACTTCCGAATTTTCAGGGTTCCCCTCCTCTATCTGCCCTACGCCAGCATCCCGGCGAGTCCCAAAGTGCGCCAATCCGGGTTTCTCGTGCCGGAGGTCTCCGACAATAACGTGTTTGGCTTCGTCCTCGGCGATTCCTATTATTGGGCGCCGACCGACTGGATGGATGCCGAGGTTGGCGCTCAATACTTGAGCCTGCGAGGATACGCCCAAAGCTTGGATGTCCGAGCCGTTCCCAACTCCAATATTAATTTCGCAGTTCGCTATTACGGTGTGGAAGACCGGGGATTACCCGGGCCAAACGGCACTTTGGTTCCGGAAGGAGGCAACCAGGCTCATCTTCTGTTTACCGATAACCTGGGAGGGGGCTGGCGGGCGGTTGCGGATCTCGACTACTTGAGTTCGCTGATCTTTCGGGAGGCCTTCTCCACGACTTTCAACGAAGCTACCGCTTCCGAATTGCATCAGAATGCATTTCTAACCAAGAACTTCCGCGGATATAGCCTGAATTTCGGGGCCATCGACTATAAGGACTACCTGAGTGCGCAACCGGAGACCAGCATAACGATCAGAAGCGCTCCTGAGGCTCGCTTCGGCACTACGGACCGGCCCTTCTGGAGCAACTGGCCGGTGTATTTTGGATTAGACAGCGTGGTCGGCGCCATGCATCGTTCCGATACGATTATCGATACAGGCCAGTTTGTGGAGCGTTCCGAGTTCGCGCCTCGGGTTACCGTCCCGGTGCGGTGGGGTTCCTGGTTTGCAATTACCGGCACCGCGGGATACAGGATTACGGATTACAGCGAGCAACTCGTCAACGGAATTCCGGCGGCACAAGGACTGCTGCGCACGGATGGCGAATTCAGCATGGAAATGCGGCCCCCGGCATTGGAACGAACCTGGGATCGAGGAAAGACCAAATGGAAGCACGTAATCGAGCCCAACCTTATTTATAACTATGTAACGGGAGTTAACGACTTTAGCAGGATCATCCGCTTCGATCAGGACGACACGATTACGGACACGAGCGACCTCGAAGGGAGCGTCACCCAGCGGCTTTTCCGCAAGACGGCCGACGGGCAAGCGGAGGAGTTCCTCACCTGGCGGGTGGCGGCGAAATACTATTTTGATCCGACGTTTGGCGGAGCCTTGGTTCCGGGGGAGCGCAACGTCTTTGCCGCACTCGATTCGATCACGCCCTTTGCGTTTGCAGACGAGGCTCGCCGTTGGTCGCCCGTCGTCAGCCTCGTTAAGGTGAGGTTCAACCCGCGCTACGACGTTCAGCTGGAAACGGACTACGATTCGGTTCCAAGCCGGCTGGCGGCGCTGGGCCTGATTGCCACGGTACATCCCTACCAGCAGTCGTTCTTCAGCCTCGCTCAGTTCAAATTAAACACCGATCCCATATTGCAGCCTTTGCAAGACCAGATCCGTCTAACGGCGGGCTGGGGCCAGATGAACCGCAAAGGATGGAATACGGCGTTGTTGATTGCTTACGATACGATTCAACACGCGCTGCAGTACGAGGCGGTGCAGGCCAGCTACAATGGCAGCTGCTGCGGAATCAGCTTTGAATACCGGCGCATCTATCTGGGGCCGCTCAGTAACGATAATGAATTTCGGGCCTCGCTGCTCATCGCGAATATCGGAACTTTCGGCAACCTGACTCGGCAAGAAAGACTCTTCTAGCGGCTGCTCATTCATCGGGTTCAGCATTTTGGTGTACCCAACGGAATCCTCGTTGGAACCGATAGGATTGCGGCACGACGCCAATTCTGTACAATACGGCTATGCCTCCAGCGATGTCATTTTGAGGGTTGCCAGGTTCGGCTGCCGGTTGCAGCTGGTTTGTGTCTGTTGGGTGAGATTAGGGAACGGAGACCGGAAATTTTCCGGTAAATCAGTTCAGACGGCTGTAGTGGAGAACAGATGTTTGAACGTCGTTCCGCACTGCTAGGTTTCATTTCGAGAGTTCTCGATTTAAGCCTCACGGCGCTGGCATTTCCGCTCGCGTATTGGGTGCGCATGCGGGTACTCACGCGCATGGTGGGCTCGGAAGTGGTGCGTCCGGCCATCTACCCTTTTCATGCCTACTGGCCACTTTTTCTAGGGATCTTGGCGCTCTGGTTTCTTGCCGGCCATTTCCTTCGCATCTACCGCGATATTGAAATTCGCAATCGCCAGCAACTGGTGGGCGATGCCGCAAAGATGGTGGTTTTGGGCCTCATAGGGCTCAACGCGGCATTGTATTTCGTCCGCGCCGACTACATCAGCCGGGCCTTTGTCTTGACGATAGCGGCGGTGAATTTCGCGCTTCTGGCGGCGGGCAGGCTGGCTTTGCTCGGAGGCAGCAGGAGGCTTCGGGAGAAGTTTCAACGTTTTCATTACTGCTTGATCGTCGGCCTGGGGCAGAATGCCCGCGAACTTGCCGCTTTAATCGAACAGTGTGAACCGCTGGGCATGCGCTTGATCGGGTTTGTAAATCCGGGCACGGAATCTTCGGCAAAAGTGAGCGGTTTAAAATCTCAGTATCCCGTTTTTGCATTGGCCGATGTCTATGGCATCCTCCAGAATCATGTAGTGGACGAACTGCTTTTTGCGGTGGGCAACGACCAACTGGAGAGTTTAGAGGGCCTCATCGACCGTTGCCATAAGGAGGGCATTCGCACACGAGTGGATTTGGGCTTCTTTCCGCGAACATTCCCGCGAGTGCACCTAGAGAATCTTCGCCACATCCCGCTGCTGACTCTCGGTTCCACGCCAAACAACGAATTTGCGCTATTTGCCAAGCGCACCTGCGACCTCATCCTGAGCGCTTTGGCGCTCATCGTCCTCTCTCCTTTTCTGCTGATTGTGGCCATCCTGGTGCGGTTGACCTCGCCAGGGCCGATTTTGTACCGGCAGACGCGCTGCGGGCTAAATGGCCGGCGCTTTACTCTGTATAAATTCCGTTCCATGGTGGCCAACGCGGACCAGCTTCGGCGGGAACTGGATGATTTCAACGAGATCGACGGCCCGGCTTTCAAGATGAAAAACGACCCACGCTGCACGCCAGTGGGGCGCCGGCTGCGAAAATTCAGCTTGGACGAATTGCCCCAGCTTTGGAACGTTTTGATGGGGGACATGTCCTTCGTCGGCCCCCGCCCGCCGCTGCCTCAGGAGGTGGAGAGGTATGCCCCATGGCAGAGGCGGCGGCTGCGCATGCGGCCCGGGCTAACCTGTCTATGGACGCTGGAGGGGCGCAACCGGCTCAGCTTCGACCGGCTGGTGCAGTTTGATCTCGCCTATATCGATAATTGGTCATTGTGGTTGGATCTCAAGATTTTTCTCAAGACCATTCCTCATGTGGCGTCAGGCCGCGGCGCGAGCTGAAGAAGGTTTCTGTTTAGCAGGTGATCGAGAGCGAGCGCCAGTCCCGCCAAGAACCAGAAGAGAAACACCACCACGGAATCGCCAAAATCATAGTTCACCAGCGAAGTGGCGAGGAATCCGGTCGTAGCGCCCAGGATTCCCAGAGAAAGCCCGTAGGGGAACGGATCGCCTGACTTGCGGGTTTGCTTCACCAAGCGGACCAGGACCAACCAATAAACAGCCATGAGCACGATCCAAGCGCCCAAAGCCGGCAGCCCAAGCTCAACCCCGAGCTCAATGGGCGTGGAATGGAAGTGCGATTCCAATCCATATTTTTTATAGGCTCGAAGGTCGAATTTGGAGGGCTCATCCCGGATAACGTTCTGGCCCACGCCGAACAAGGGATGCGCTTCGATGAGCTTGATTCCGTCTTCCCACATGAGGATTCGATAATCGGTTCCCGGATCGCTCCGATCAATGATGCCCATGCCGCGCCAACGGTGCATGGCCAAGCTGGTTCCGGCGAGCGCCACGACTAAAATCGCGGGCACAATGACGGTCCTGGCCCAATTCTTGAGAAAAAAGCAGAGCTCTACCACGCAGCCAAAAGCAAGCGATAGCCAGGATGCGCGCGTCAAGGTCATCCCCAATGCAGCGCCAAAAGCGAGCAATAGACCGGCAAAGACCGCACCCGAGAGAGGAGAAATCCGGCGATGAGTGAGCCAAAGGCCGAAGACAAGGCAGCCAAGAAGTTGAAGGACCGCGGCATAGGTTACGTAATGGCTATAGAAGGCGCGTGCGCGGTCGGGGCGATCGGTCGCAACTTGAATTCCCAGGTCATTCAGTTGCTCCGGACGCGAGACGCCGTCGAAAGAAACAGAGATGGGAACCGCATCTTTCATGACTTCGATGCCACCGCCGTGCACCACGCGGAGTTGGAGCGGCTCGCCTGGGGCTTCGGAATCTACCTGTTGTAGGAGTTCCTGCGGTTTTTCAATATTGTGGCCGTTGACTCGGAGGATCACGTCGTCGTCGCGGATTCCGGCGCGATAAAAAGGCGTTCCTGGCTGGGGATTGTGTACCCGCAGGCCAACCCCGTATGCGTAATTCCAACCGGCCCAAGCGACTCCCACCAGCGAGGAAATAAAGAGAACGGCCAGTAGTTGCTTGGCGCGCCGCATATCGGGAACGTTATGGGCGACGACCAGCACGAGAAAAATGAGAGCGACTTTACGCATGCCCTCCCAGCTCGAGACCGGAAGGGGAGAGAAGAGGGCCGAAAGCGTGCACACCGACAGATAGATCAAGATGGGAATATCGAGGGGTGAACTCTTCAGGATTCCGCGACGAACGAACGCCAGGTGTAAGACCCACGCGAGCGCCGCGCCGGCGTATGCAACGTGGGATGCGGCCATCGAGAGAGGCTGCACCAAGACGAAAAGCAGGAGGAAAAATGCCGTGATCGATTGGAAAGCGCGGGGCAGGCTGCCGGTCAATTTCGAGGCCGCAGAGCGGGGCCGGCTGGTATCGAGCACAGCCTGGGCGAGGCGATCGGTTGCCATGGGAGACGGGCTTAGTTTCCCATTCCGTGCGTGGTTAGTCGAGCCAAAAGCGTCGGTTCAGCAAACGCAATCGCTCTGGTTCGTATCCTCTGGTTCGTGTCGATGTTGCCTGGGCACGAGGCTTTCAGTAGACTTCGGCTGCCCTGATGGTTTCCATTCTCATCACCACCTATAACTCTGTTGCTCACCTGAAAGCGTGCTTAGAATCAGTCCTTCGGCAGGAATTTTCAGACCGGGAAATCATCGTCGTAGACAATGCCTCGAGCGACGGCACGCGAGCGGTGCTTCAGGAGTTTGAAACACGGGCGCGGGTGATTTATAACGACACGAATCGTGGGTTTTCCGGGGGGCAGAACCAGGCGATCAGTCAGGCGCGCGGGGATTGGATGCTGTCGCTCAATCCGGACGTATTGCTAAGCCGGGGCTTTCTAACGAAGCTAGTGGAAGCCGGCGAGAGCGATGCCCGCATCGGAACCGTATGCGGAAAACTGCTGCGCTGGGGCCCGGGCGGTGAACTTACCAACATCATCGATTCCACGGGGATCTATTTTCTACGCAATCTCCGCCATGTGGATCGGGGCAACGGTCAAGTGGACCGCGGCCAATACGAAGCGCCCGAGTATGTGTTTGGCGCGACGGGAGCGGCGGCTCTCTATCGGCGGACGATGATTGACGATATTACGTCGGTCGGAGAGTTCTTCGACGAGGATTTTTTTGCCTATCGCGAAGATGCCGACGTGGCCTGGCGCGCACAATTGATGGGATGGTCGTGCTTGTATACCCCTCAAGCGGTGGCTTGGCACGTGCGTCGCGTAATTCCCGAGCGATTCAAGCAATTGCCCGACGAAATCAATCGCCATTCCATCAAGAATCGGTTTCTTATGCGCGCCAAGAATATCTCGCTGGCGCTTTACTCGCGCTTATTCATCCCCATCGCCACGAGAGACCTCCTGATTTTAGGGTACTGCGCACTGTGCAATAGGGGACTGCTCTCGGGGCTGAGCTTATTCTGGTCCAAGCGCGGGTCGATCAAGGAAAAACGAAACTGGGTTCAATCCCGCCGTCGAATCAGCGACCGTGAATTGGCCCGCTGGTTTGCCGATCGTCCCTTCAGCCTCCCGGCGCAGCTGCCAAAGACTTAAGAGCGGAGAAGTCCGCGATCTGCCGCTGCGGGCTACCTGCCGGTCGGGGGAGGGGTCGCCGGCAGAAGTTCCGAAAAGAGAGCTTCGTATTTTTGAGTGGTTTCCGCCCAACCGAATAGTCTGGAGGCCCTTTCTTGAGCTTTACGAGCCAGTTCACGACGAGAATGGGAGTCCGCTAATAACCGCCACATCTCCGAAGCAAGGTCCGAGATTTCGGCTCGAAAGGGGATCGCGGCGTCACCGGCGGTTTCGCGGTTCTCCGGCGTATCCAGATAAAGAATAGGCTTCTGCGCAGCCATGGCTTCGATTAAAGCGGGGTGTACGCCTCCAACCTCGCAGGCGAAGACGTAAAGGCCGGCGCCTCGCAACAATTCCCAATAGCCACTGCCGTAGACAGGCCCGAGGAAAATCACGCGTGGATCGGCAAGATTTCGCAGGCGCTGAACATAGGAGGCGTCGTATGAATTTCCGCCCACCATAACGAGGGGCCAGTCGGTTTGGACCTGGCGATACGCCCCGATCACGAGCTCAGGGTTGTTTTCAGGTTCCAGCCGGCTGACATAAAGGATGAAATTGCCCGTGGGCAGGTCAAAACTTTGAGGTGTGCTGCCGTTCGCTGGAACTTCCGAGCCATAAGCGATCATCGTAGAAGGGCGGCGATAGTTCTTCCAATAGTATTCCTGCATTAGCTTGGCGTCGGTGACGATTCGGCTGGGCGTAAAGGCCGAAAGCATCTCGCAGAAATGCAGAGCGGAGCGGCCTACCAGATTCCACTTTTTGCGCTTGCGATCCAGGCCGTCGACATTGAGTACCGTGGGCTTGCCAAACAGGCGGGGGATCCACGCGATCGGGCCATTGGCCACGTTACAGATCAAAACGACGTCCACGTTCGTAAAAGATACATGAATCACCGACAGCAGGGTATGGAAGGCGGTGTCGAAGTGCTTCCTGGAAATGGTGGGCAAAATGACCCGGCGGACGCCGGGGGCTATAACGTCGTGCGGCGTGGTAAACGGCCGGCGGCAGTACACCGAAACTTCGTGCCCCCGCGCCGCCAGGCGAGCGGAGAGTTGCTCGGCAAACGTTTCAAAGCCACCATAGCGTGCGGGAATACCCCTGGTCCCCAAGATAGCGATTTTCATCTTCGAGTTTTAGAAGCGACTCGGACCTTCAAGAGTCTGCTTGGTGTCCCACCGTGTATTATGTAGCGTCGAAATCGATCCCGTTTTGTAAATGCATGTTTGGCTGGATCGACCAGGAGTCTTTTGTTTTCGTTCCAATGAGTCAGGCATCAGCAGTCGTTGGCGCCCGTTCCGTCGGAGTCGTTATTCCGACGTACGACCGGGACGATCTTCTCGAGACGTGTTTAGAACATGTTGCGCGTCAGACGTTGCCGCCAGCGCGGATCATTATTATAGACAATGGGACGCGGAACATAATGCCGGAGTTCCTGCGGAAGTTCGAGCCTCTAGACTGGATTCCCCTTTCCGGCAACCGCGGCACGGCAATCGCTTTCAATCTTGGTATCGGCGCGGCAAAGCAGTGCGAGTACGTGTTTCTGCTTAACAATGACGTGGAGATGGAGCCGGAGTGCCTCTCTCATCTGGTTCAAGCGCTCGAGCAAGATCGTACTTATAGTGTCGCCGTTCCGAAGCTTTTGCGGTGGTCCGATCCGCGCTATTTGGACGGCGTGGGCGACGAAATACTGCTGGGAGGCGGCGCTTACCGTGTTGGAAATGGAGAACTGGATGCAGGCCAATATGACGAGCCCGGGCCGGTGTTTAGCGCGTGCGCCGCGGCCGCACTTTACCGGACGAGTTTGTTTGAAGATATTGGCTGCTTCGATGAGGATTTTTTCGCTTATCGCGAGGACGTCGATCTCGGCCTGCGCGCTCAACTGCGCGGGCACCGCTGCCTTTACGTGCCGGCTGCTCGCGCGCACCATCGCAGTGGCGCGACGCTGGGAAGCCCTTTCCATTCCGAGACCATCCGACTGAGCACTCGAAACCAAATCCTGGCGATCATCAAGAATTATCCTTCCTCTATGATTTGGAGGCTGGCGCCGCGGTTGGTTGCCTTCCAATTCTTTTGGCTAGGGTTGGCGATTCAAAAGCGCGCATTCGTAGGTTATTGTCGGGGCGTGCTGAATACCATTGCACTTGTTCCCGGTGCGCTAAGGAAGAGACGCGAAATCCAGTCGAAGCGACTTGTGGCCAGTGAGTCCGTTCTGTCTATAATGAGAGCTTCCGAGGAACGGATCCGGCGATGGTATGCCAGCCCTTATATGATTCGCAGCCCACAGTTATTGCGTTTCTATTTTGGGATCTTCAAGGCGCTTGAGTGCGAGACTTTGAAAAGGAGAAATCAGTAGAGCTTCAAGGCGCTTTCCGAAGTCATGGCGCAGCGCCTAAGAGGCCTCGACTCTAACCATGTGGCGGCTTATTCAAGAGATTCGGCAAAACAGGGAGCTCATTTGGGCTCTCGCGATCAAGGAACTGCGAGTCAGGTACAAACGCTCGGCGCTTGGATTCCTATGGGCCTTATTGAACCCGCTTCTGATGATGATCATCCTCAGCATGGTTTTCTCAACTGTGATGCAGGCGGGTATACGTTCCTATCCGATTTTTCTGATCAGCACTCTTTTGCCCTGGACCTTTTTTTCGCAGTCGGTTTCCTATGCCACGGATTCGATTGTGGGCAATGGCGACCTGCTCAAGAAAATTTATGTCGCCAAAAGCGTGTTTCCGGTGGCCGCGGTCTTGTCGAATTTGATTAATTTCGCCTTGTCAATGATCCCGCTCGTGCTCCTGCTGCTCATTTATAGATTTCCGTTTCATGTAACTTGGCTTTATTTGGCAGTTCCGTTCCTCAGCCTGATTCTGTTTACGCTGGGCTGCAGTTTTTTCTTTGCCATGACCAATGTCTTCTTTCGAGACATGGCTCACATTCTTCAGGTGCTTCTTTCGGCGTGGTTTTATCTTTGTCCCATAATCTATCCTTTGGACTTTGTCCCGGCGCGGTACCGGGCGTTATTCCGGCTTAATCCTCTCGTCTATCCATTAAATGGGTTTCGTTTATCCATCTATTACGGCTTATTGCCGTCGGCTCAATCGACCGTCTTGTCTTTAGCCGTTGGTTTTGGAACGCTGGCGCTCGGCTACGGCTTGTTTCGACGTTATCAAGACACGCTGGTATTTTATGTCTGATTGCGGACCAATCGTGAACCGCGTTTCGTTTGAGAATGTGGTTCAGCATTTTCGCTTGATTCGTGAGCGTCCCGATACCCTTCGAGAGACTTTCGCGCGCATCTTTCGCAATCACTCGAGATACCATAGTTTCGACGCGCTGAAGGGAGTTTCGTTTGACGTGACCGATGGCGAGATCGTAGGGCTAGTGGGCCCCAATGGGTCCGGGAAGAGCACGATTCTCAAGATCATCGCCGGCGTGTATCGCCCGACTGCGGGAGTGGTTCGGATCAACGGTAGTGTAGCCGGACTGATCGAATTGGGAGCGGGATTCCACAGTGATCTCACCGGTCGCGAGAACATTCTTCTAAACGGACTCTTGCTAGGCCTGTCCAAGCGCGAGATGCGATCTCGTGAGCAACAGATCCTCGATTTTGCCGAATTAGGAGAATTTATAGATTCCCCTGTGAAGCAGTATTCGAGTGGCATGTACATGCGTCTGGGATTTGCGGTGGCGACCGAGATCGATCCTGACATCCTACTGATTGACGAGATCCTGGCCGTGGGAGACGCTGCCTTCCAGCAGAAATGCATGGCGCGAATCGATGAGTTTCGCCAGCGACGTAAGACCATCGTTCTTGTGTCCCATGATCTGGCGAGCGTGAGAAAGCTTTGTCAGCGTGTGCTCTTCATTCAGAATGGGAGGATTCTAGCTGACGGTAAGCCTGCCGAGGTTCTGGATTTATATCGGGAGTTCCATCAACCCATCGGAGTCTGAATGCGCCATTCATGAGCTCCTCCCTCCAGAATCAAAATGAATCGAGTCAAGACGCGGAACAGCTGAGCCGGCTGATCACGGAACTTCGCTATCGGAATGACGATCTTCAGCGGAGAAACGACGATCTCCTGGCCGTTGTAAACGTACTTAACGATTCTATCGGCTGGAGAATACTGCAGCGCTTTCGACGCATCGTCTCGGTGTTATTTCCAGCAGGCACGCGCCGGCGCAGATGGTCTGGCTTGGTGTTGATCCGGCTAAAAGCCTGGTTGCGTTCAACTGCGGCGGGCAGGCGGGAGGCGAGCCTTGGAGAAACGTCCACGATAAAAACATCAGAGAAGGATCGATCTCCGGTATCCGCCCGGCCATCATCATCCGTCCGCGCGAACTCGTCCGGATCCAAAAAACTGCTTCTCTTGGGGTTGGGACCGCTGCCTTGGGAGAAGGCGTTGAGGAACTACGCTCCTGGCCGGCGCACGTGGCAATTTCTTAAGCCACTTCGCGACGACGGCCACGACGTTCACCTGGTTGCGGCTAGAATGCCGAGAGCGTACGAACAAGAGCCAGCCGACGGCGCTCTCCACTGCAGTGAAGGTTTTAAATATTACTCCGTCGCACCTGAAATTTTTCGCGACGGATCGTACGTGCGGCGTTTGGCAGAGTCGCTACGCCCCGACTGCATTGTGAGCGTAAATGCGTGGCCCAGCCCTACGGCTGTCGGGTTACGTGAATGTCCGGTTTGGGTAGATTTGAACGGTCATGTTATGGCGGAAGGACAATCCAAGGCCTTTCGCCTCAACGAGGATGGTCCCCTATCGGCATTTTTCAACCTGGAATACCCGATCATCTGTAATGCGGATATCTTCTCGGCGGTGGCAGAATCGCAAAAGTGGGCGCTTATCGGCGAACTGGGGCTCGTGGGCCGGCTGAACCGGTTCACGGATAACTACGAATTTTGTCACGTCATACCCAACGGGATCGAAGGCCCAATTACAAGGCCGGCGACAGAACTGATCCGAGGTAAGAAAGTCGGCGAAGGCGACTTCCTGATTTTGTGGAGCGGCGGTTTCAATACGTGGTGTGACTACGAACTTCTCGTCTCGGCTCTCGAGGAGGTAATGACGAAGTTTGCCCATGTAAAATTTATTGCCACTGGCGGGCAGATCAGCGGACATGACGATGTCTCGTATCCTCGATTTCACCGCCTGGTTTCAGAGTCCCGACACCGGGATAAGTTCATCCTCGAGGGGTGGATTCCCAGTGAGCTGCTGCCGCATTATTACTGGGAGTCCGATATCGGCATAAACGTAGACAGGGATTGTTACGAGGTGAGGCTAGGGAGCAAGAACCGCATTCTCGATTGGATGAGCGCTGGATTACCTCCGGTTTGCTCTCGGGTTTGCGAACTCAGCCTCTTATTGGAACGCGCCGGCTTGGGGTTTACCTATGCTCCGGGCTCAAGGGAGGCGCTGGTCGAGTGTTTGACGAAACTGATTCGGATGTCCCGGAAGGAGCTCGATGCTTTGCGTGAGACAGTAAGATCGAAAGCCCTTGAACATTTGGGATTTGATAATATTATGCTGCCGTTACGAACGTGGGTCCGGGATCCCCGATTCGCACCTGACCAGGGTCGATACGTGCGGTTGGTGAAACCGGCAGGGTCTCCGCAAGAAACATTTCGAACGAATGCTTTGGGATCTACTTAAGCCGCACTTGCGGCAGGCGCGGCCATTTCCCCATTCGCAGAGGTACACACAGGTCTGCTGTGCCTGTACGATCGCACGGTCAAGTAACCTAAAACGATATGTCTGACGAAAGCCAAGGTCAGCTAACAGGCCCTCGTAGCGAAGAGCTAGGGGCGAAGTTAAGGCGTCTCGAGGAAGAGCTCGCCCAAGCCGAAGCCCAAAGAGCGTCCAGCGAATGCCGGCTGCGGGATAAGGACGCTGAGATCGACAGGTTGAACCAGGGTTTAACGGACCTTCGGGTTGAAATGGCGAGGCTTCTGGTGGAGAACCAGAAGCTACAATTCTGGCTTAACCGGTACAAGGCAATTAAGGACAAGTATCTGGCTCGTGGAAGTTTTCAGGAACGGCTGACGAAGTGGGCAGCGAAGAAATTAATACATCGACGCGCTGCAACCCCTAGATTTTCCGGTCAAAGAGGCAAAGAGGGAACTGTTTCTACCGCTCACGCCGATGGGATCGTTGAGCCTCCACAACATTGGCAGGATAATCCGCTGCGGCCCCCAATTGTTATAGCTATATTGAACTGGAATCGCGTAGACCTTCTTCGCAAGTGTCTGGAAAGCCTTTTTCTGTATACGGATTACGAACGGCTCAGCATCTGCGTCTACGACCAGGGCTCCACCGATGGCTCGCGGGAATATTTGCAGTCACTGGGAGGCCGAGTCGACGTGGTCTTTGGCAAGGAGAATTTGGGATTTATCACAGCCAACAATCTGATTATCGAGCGTTACGCAAAGTGGGACGTAATTTTCCTCAACAACGATACACAGGTTACCGAGAGATGGCTCGAGCCTTTGCTGGAAACCTCGTACAAGTCCGAGAAGATAGGCATCGTCGGTCCCAAACTTGTCTATTTTCATGGCCTCCTGCAAGAGGCTGGCAGCCAAGTTTTCCAAGATGGCAGCTGCCGGGCATATGGCAAGTACGAGAATCCGAATAGTCCCGAGTTCAATCAGCTTCGGGAGGTGGATTACAGCTCCGCCGCATGCCTCTACGTCAAGAGAAAAGTGTTGGATATGATCGGCGGGTTCGATGAGATTTATTCCCCAGCCTACTATGAAGATGCCGATTTTGCTTTTAAAGCGCGGAATGCCGGGCTCAAAGTCTTGTACGAGCCCCGGAGCACAGTCATGCATCGCGAATATTCGAGCTCCGGACAGAGCGCCGTTCAGTTGATGGAAGTCAACCGGCTTAAGTTTGTGGATCGGTGGAAGGCCGTCCTTCAGGGCCAGCAGCGCAATTTTTGGGAAGCCAGAGACTTGGAACGACAGGAGAAAGTCCTGGTCATTTCCAGTCTGGTTCCGGCGCCAGATCGCTCCTCGGGCGGTACTCGCCTTTTCGAATTCATCCGGCTTCTGACCAGGCACTATCACGTCGTGTTCGCCTATTTGGGTTCGGAGGCTTCACGGGATTATCTGAAGCCCTTAGAACGAGCCGGTGTGACGGTCTTCTATCCCGGGTTTGCCAAAGCCGTGCACAACTATGAGGTCGATGTTCACGCCATACTGAAGAGCAATCATTTTAAAATTGTATTCTGCGAACTTATCGATGTTGCCGAGCAGTTTCTTGACGCAATTCGGGAACATTCACCGCACAGCCTGGTCGTGGTCGATACCTATGATGTTCATTTTGTTCGGGAGATGCGCGAGGCCACGATTACTTCTGACCACTCGCTAAAACGAAAAGCGGAGCGGACCAAGCGGCGTGAACTGGAGATTTACGGCGGTGCGGACCTGGTTCTGACGGTTACGGAGGAGGACCGTCGAGCGCTTCTCAGCGAGAGCCGCAAAGTGAACGTCGAAATCGTTCCCAATATTCACGTTCTACCGGAGGTTATTGCCCCGCGGAGCAGCAGGCGCGACCTCCTTTTCGTTGGCGGATTCACGCACCGGCCGAATGTCGATGCAGTTCTCTACTTCTGCCGGGAGATTCTTCCTCTCGTCCAAGAGCAAATAGCGGATGTGAAACTGTACATTGTGGGTAATGCGCCTCCCGCCGAAATCGTAGCCTTGGGCTCGGAAAAAGTGATTGTCACTGGATATGTTGCCAATATGGTTCCGTACTTGAATTCAGCATTGGTTTTCGTTATCCCGCTCCGGTTCGGCTCAGGAATGAAGGGCAAGATCGGCGAGGCGATGGCATACGGTTTGCCATCGGTGACTACCAGCATCGGCGCCGAGGGTATGGGCCTGGTGGACGGGGTCGATGCGCTTATTGCAGATCGCCCAGAGGAATTTGCGGCACGGACGTCATGCCTCTACAGGGACGCAGAAATGTGGAGTTCGATTTCAGAAAACGCTCGAATTCATGTCGCCCGAGAGTGGAGTCCCGAAGCTGTCAATGGCAAATTGACGGCGATATTGGCCGACACGTGTGCGCATCGGGTCTCGTGTGTGATTGAGTAGGATGATCTGGCCCTCATTTTTCAATCGACTACTTCCGGATTGGAAAGATTCAATTCGTGAATGCGTCCCCGGATTTCCGACTTTTATCGGTTGGTGAGCAATGACTAACCAGTATGGCGGATGTTCGGGAGTGGCCGGCCATGCAAGCTCCAGCCGAGGCAGAAATTGGCTAATCAGCGTTCTAATGCTGGCAATCGCATTTGTCGCATTGAATATCAAGCTGGTGAACGGCAAAGGAGCGCCGTTATGGGATGCGGATACATTCTTCGCGCCTGCGTTCACACTAATTGCGGATCATGCCCGGGTTGGTCGCATCGCATTGTGGAATCCGTGGCAAAGCGGTGGATATCCTGAGTATGCGGATCCCGAGGTCGGTGCGGCGTCGCCCGTCTTGGTACTCGTAGGCGCTATCACGGGCGGAACCGAAACTGGCTTTCGAGTGTATTGGCTTCTGTTTTGGTTTTTCGGTGCCCTGGGGATGGTTGTTCTGGCTTGGCACATAGGCGCTCCACCTTGGGCGGGTTTCGTGATCGCACTCGGTTTTGCGTTCTCTGGCTTTTTTACTGGGCACGCCGAGCATACAGCCACCATCTATTCTGCTTCGTTCCTTCCCTGGTTTCTTTGGCGCTTCGACGTAGCGCTATTATCAGCTCGGATCAAACCCGCAATTGAGGCGGGCGCCTTGTGGGGATTGTCGGCATTAGGCGGATATCCGGAACTTACTATTCTGAGCGGCGGGTTCTTATTCCTATGGGCGCTAGGCCGAATGGTCTGCGTTCGGTCAGGCGGACGGCTTAGCTCGGGAACAAGTAGGCCAGAAGGTGTCAAGGTCAAACTTTCCTCCGCAACACTGAGCCTGGTTCTCGTTGTTGTTGTGGGTGTTCCGGTCCTCGCACCCAGCTATTACGCATTCTTTACGGAAGGCGCCACGGGATACAGCGATCGCGTGGTTCGATCTCGGGAAGAGGCGATAGGATCGGATCTTATGGAACCGGGCGCTATGGTGACCTTTGCGAGTCCCTATCTATCTATTCTGAAATTTTATAACCCAAATCTTTGGCCTGGCAGCGACATTTCCCTCATCAGTGTATATATGGGCGCGCTGATAATTGTTTTGGCTTTACTAGCCATTCTGATCCGCCCTAAATCATCATGGCGTTGGTGGCTTGCTGCAATAATCGCCCTTTCCTTAATGTGTGCCGTTGGCAAGCATTTGCCGCTTCGTGGTTGGCTTTATGACTATTTTATTCCAGCAAGATATTTTCGAACGGCGGCACTATTCAGACTTTATGCTATGTTCTCTGCAGCCATCCTTGCGCTTCACTGCGCAACAGACTTTGAAGACCACATCAACGATATAAAAGCTGGTATTTGGAAGCTCTTTCTGTGGGCAAGCTTGTTCAGCGCGTCTGGCGCTTTCGCTGCATACCTTTACACTACGCATGCTGTCAAAGATGTAGGCAACCAAATCCGATTTGCCAACATGCAGCTTGCATGTGTGTGGCTCGGCGTCATCGCGCTCAGTCTGCTTCTGTTTCTGCCCAGATTTAGGAGGCTGCTACCTATCTTATTCGTAGCGTTCGCGCTTTTCGACGCTTCGTTGACAATGCGAATTGCGAATCGAACGATTTTCTCGACGGGTGAGCGACGTCAGATTTGGAACAGGATCAACGTCGATCACGATCCTACGCTTGACCTTACGGCGAACGGCTTCAAACGGGATGAGCAACCCGCGGAGTGGATGGGAAGTCCTCCTAATAATGAGAATGTTCCACTGAAGATGCCCACATTGTTCAACTACGAAACTATGACGAATCGTATTCACTTAGATTTTGAACGTCATCCCATCCTTGTTGACATGAGCACCGGCAGCGAACGCATGTGGTTTGCGAACGATGCAGTCGTCGTGCCTCCAACCAGCAACTTCTATGACGCTTTTGTCGGCCGTGTCGAAGCGCTTTCCGCGCCGGTTCTCGTCGTGCATTCACCGCGCGATATGGCGCGAGTCCGAGACCTATCGCTAACGAGTCCGAAAGGAGAGAGCGGCCTTAAGGGGGTGTCACTCTTGCCCCGCGCGGAACCTATTTCTGCGAGGTTGCTTCGGTACGTGCCCAACGAACTTAACTTTCAAGTAGTGTGTCCAAGTGATGGCTGGCTGCTGGTCACAGATCGCTGGGCTCGTGGATGGAAGGCATGGGTAAATGGTCGAGAAACAGAACTATTCGGTGGAGATTTCCTTTTTAGAGCAGTTCAAGTGCAAGCTGGAAACAATACAATCCGCTTGGAATACCACCCTGGAGGCTGGCCAGCCCTGTTCATCGTGAGTTGGGGTACGCTCTTTTTAGTTTTTGGAAATTGCGCAATCGCGGGGATTCAGAAATATCGTCAATCGTTCGCGGGAGTGTTGAACTCAAAATGAACACCTTCCCGAACTTGAATCAGCCGTGAAGGCCAGACCGATACTCGTAAATGAAACGTAGACTGTTCACGTCGCTCATTCTGGTATCCTATGCTGGTTCTGAAGGATATGAGGGCAGATGAGCGAAGTGGCCTATCATCTTATCGCATATAGCCAATGGGCTAGCCGTCGCTTGGTACGGTTTCTTGGCGCCCCACACAGCCAGAATTTTCAGGCCCTTCAGCTAATGAATGATCTGCTGAGTGAGGAACAGAAGTGGCTGGTAAGTTTGACGCCAGGAGACATCTCCACGATTCAACCGCGTGGGTCTTCTTTAGCCTCACAATGTGAGGCGCTGATCAATGAAAACTTTAGACGATACGAGGTTCTGGTCAGCCAGTCTAGCGAGAATCTCTCGCGTTCGTTGGACCAAGCACCCTCTGTTCCGGTCGAATCCGATATCCCGGTTCATGATTTGATAATTCAAGCTGTGAGTAACGCAGCATATGATCGGGGGCGGGTCGTGGCGGCAATTGGCGCCCACGGCCAGACTCCACCCAAGATGGACTACCTCACCTTTCTTCGCGAGGTTCAGGGGCAAGGCTCCATACTGCTTTCTGTGGTGGTCCCCGTGTACAACGAAGCCGCCGTTCTCCCTTCGGTATTTAAGGCTCTGCAGGATGTGCTAGACAAGATCGACTGCCGCTATGAATTGATTTTCGTGGACGATGGCAGCGACGACGCTTCTTCAACGATACTGTCGCAAGCGGCGCTATCGGATCCGCGGATAAAAGTCTTGGTCTTCAGCCGTAACTTTGGCCACCAAGCGGCAATAACCGCCGGCTTGGACTTTGCGTCGGGTGACGCCGTAGTTGTTATGGATGCAGATTTGCAAGATCCCCCGGAAATCTTGCCGGAGATGGTTCGATTGTTTCGCCAGGGCTACGATATCGTTTCCGCCCAAAGGATCAGCAGAGAAGGTGACGGAATTTTTAAGCGCGCCACCGCAGCTATCTTCTATAAGGTGATGCGCAGCGCATTCGACCGCCTCGTTCCGGAAGTCGGCGATTTCCGGCTTTACAGCCGCGCCAGTATCGTCGCCCTCCGAACGCTGAGAGAGCAACATCGGTTTATCCGTGGCATGGCTGCCTGGATGGGCCTAAAAGAGGCCGTCATTCCATTTCATCGTCAACCTCGCGCAGCAGGCGAGACCAAGTATCCGACTTGGAAGATGATGCGATTCGCCTGGACGGCTATCTCGTCGTTCTCGGGTTTGCCGCTTCGCTTGACCCTGTTACTCGGATTGGCCCTAACCGGCGTTGGCTTTGTCTATCTGATTTATGTAGTTTATGCTGCGCTCGTCTTGAAAATTACATCACCTGGATGGGCTTCTTTAGTCGCCCTTCAGGTGACGTTTTCGGGGGCGATGCTGGTCGCTATCGGATTGGTTGGAGATTACATCGCCCGCATTTACGAAGAGAGTAAACGTCGGCCGCTTTACATCTTAGTGCGCGCGGTTAACGCGTCTCCGTCAATCAATCCGGACCGAGCGATTGTGCTTCCTCTACGTCGATCTTCCTCGACTCCGAAGTGCGAAGAAGAGTTGGATGACGCCGCGGTGCATAGACATGCGATCTGAGTTCGACCGCTTCGCATTAGAGGGATATTCCGAGCTTTTGCGAGAATCCCATCCGGGAACACTTCGCCCCGGGATCACTTTTCTTCTTCGAGCGAAAACTGACTTTGATAATGGATTTTTTCATGAAACGTGGTGCCGATACCCGAACTAAAACATGGCTGGATGTCGGCTGCGGAGAAGGAACTTTATTGGCATTGGGCAAGAGTTATTTCAAAGACGTCGCCGGGTGCGATGTCTCCGATGAAATGATGCAGAGTTGCAGCGGTTTGAATGTGCGCAGGCAAGAAACGGCGCACGAGCTTCCATTTGAAGACGGCAGCTTCGATTTCGTCACGACGGTGTGTGTATATCATCATGTGGAGCCGGAGAATCGCCGAGCCCTTACAGCCAGCATAGCGCGTGTCTTAAAACCGAACGGCCTCTTCTGTTTAATCGAGCACAATCCCTTCAATCCAGTTACGCAACTCATCGTGCGGCGAAGTCCCGTGGATACAAACGCGCGCCTGCTGACGCCAAGAATGGCTAGGGACGTGGTGCGCCATGCCGGAATGCAAATTATCGACACAAAGTACTTCTTATTTTTCCCACAGCGTTTGTACAGCAAGATGGCCCAAACCGAGAACGCGCTGTCCTTCGTCCCCCTTGGCGGTCAGTACGTCGTCTTTGGCGGGAAAACTCGTTGTAAGTAAGATCAGTATATTGGCGACCGCGTTTACTCATCGGGTCTCGACTGAGTAAGATGATCTGGGCTTCCTAATTGGCCTTTGACCTTGCGAAATTGACAAACGGGAACGAGAGGAGGAGTGTTGCGCTTCTTGATTACCGGCGGTGCCGGCTTCATTGGATCTCATCTCGCGGAACTGTTGCTGACGCGCGGTAACGAGGTGTTGTTGCTCGACGACCTCTCGACCGGCAGCATGGAAAACATTCGCCACCTGAAGCAATTTGACAAGATGAAGTATTTCCTTGATTCCATCGAAAACCGGCAGTTGCTCGCTGAACTGGTGGATGAAGCCGATGTGATCGCGCATCTCGCCGCAGCGGTTGGAGTGCGATTGATTGTGGAGAGTCCGGTGCGCACGATCGAAACCAACGTGAACGGCACGCAGTTCGTGCTCGAGGCGGCCGTCAAGAAGCGCAAATTGGTGTTTATCGCTTCGACTTCCGAGGTATACGGAAAGAATACAGAGGTACCTTTCCGCGAGGGAGCTGACTTGGTGCTCGGACCGACTTCTAAGAACCGCTGGAGTTATGCGGCTTCGAAGGCGCTGGACGAGTTTCTCGCTCTGGCTTATTGGAAGGAGAAAAGGCAGCCGGTTGTGATAGCGCGGCTATTCAACACGGTGGGGCCCCGGCAGACCGGCCGCTATGGGATGGTTTTGCCCAACTTTGTCAGTCAAGCGCTGGACGGAGCGCCCATTACGGTCTACGGAAGTGGGCAACAGTCGCGTTGTTTTTGCGACGTGCAAGACGCGGTCGAGGCGATCACACGCCTGATTGCTACGGAGCGCGCGCTGGGCCAGGTAGTGAATATCGGGCACACGGAAGAGGTAACTGTGGAAGCCCTGGCGCGCATGGTGAAGGAACGCACACACAGTTCCTCGCCCATTACCTATGTGTCGTATGATCAGGCTTATGAACCTGGCTTCGAGGATATGCAACGGCGTGTGCCATCGATCGAAAAATTGGAGGACTTGACCGGGTTTCGTCCAAAAACCGCGTTGCCCCAGATCATTGATCGCGTCGTAGCGTACTTTAAGAGTCGGAGGGACTTGATGACGGCTCGTCCTGCGGTCGGAACCAGCGGTGGCAATCAGGGCTAGAAGGGTGCGAGAAATCGCTGATCAACTTAGCTTCTGGTCCCTACAACTTGGTCCCACTAGTCTTTCCTTCCCACACTGCCGGGCAGCACCCGATGCAGAGGAACTGGCAATATGAGCTTGCATACACCTACAGTATCAGTCGTGATTCCCTGCCACGACGATGGCAAGTACCTGGATGAAGCCATCGACTCGGTGTTGAAGCAAACTTATGACGATGTCCAGATCATCGTGATAGATGATGGTTCGACAGAAGAGGGTACAGTCCGACTTCTTAAAGAATATGAACGACCTAAGACTAAATTGATTCGAACAGCACGCAAAGGGCTTGCCACCGCACGGAATATCGGAGTAAGAGCATGCGATTCGAAGTACATACTGCCATTAGACGCCGACGATAAGATCAAAGAAACGTATTTGGAGAAGGCTGTGGGCATTATGCAGGCCAATGAAAGTATCGGTATCGTATATTGCAATGCAGAGTTGTTTGGCGCGCAATATGGCCCGTGGGAGCTTCAACCCTACCGATTCCCAGAAATTCTACATGGCAATATGATCTTTTGCAGCGCGCTGTTCAGGAGATCAGATTGGGAGGCGGTTAACGGATATAACCCCAATATGGTATACGGCTGGGAAGATTACGATTTTTGGTTATCATTGATCGAACTGGGACGGGAGGTCTGCTGTATACCTGAAAGCTTGTTTTGTTACAGAAGACGCTCGGACTCGATGCTTGGAAAAATGACCGCCGAACACGTTGCCTTTTCATATTCCCAGCTGTTCCGTAATCATCCGCGTTTGTATGCGGAGAATATAGGAACTCTTTTGGCGAATCTTCAGCAAGCCACAAATGTGAAGCTTGAGCTAGAGTCGGTTATTCGAGATGTTGAGCATTCTCACTCATGGAGGATCACCAGACCACTCCGATATGCTGCAGCTAAGCTACGTGAATTCTTTCGCGGAGGAGATGCCGAATGATTCCGAATGAGGCAGAGGTGAACGTGATCTTGCTCTTCACAGGGACGGTGGACCTTGATTCTCCTCTTTGACACTGAAAGATAACTCAGGCCAAGCTCCCCCTTTCAAGGCCCTCAGCTTCGCTATGTCTGCAACGAGGTTTTTGATATCAAATTTATTTTCTTGTCTGGACTGCTGTTCCTGCACCACTGCCATGCTTAGGCCATTGACCTCTAGGATGCAGCGCAAGAGATCCCGAATTCGAATGGACGCGCCGGAGCCGACGTTATACACCTCGCCAGCCTTCCCGCGTTCCATAATAAGCGCATAAGCGCGAACGGCCACTTCAATACGAACATAATCCCGTTTGTTATCCAGGTTGCCGACTACAATCGCGGATATCCTGCGGGCCCTGTACGCCTCGATCTGCTCAAGCAAGCGGCCGACAAACAGTTTAGTGGACATGCCGGTGCCATAGAGGTTGAAGGTTCGGGCCATAACAACGTCCAGGTTGTGGCGAACGCAGTAAAATTTCATCAAATAAGTCTGGTAAACCTTGGTCAGTCCATAATCGCTCATGGGGGTTAAGGCATGATCTTCATCGACTGGATTATCCTTTTCGTCGACGATGCCATATTCTGCAGAACTACCGACCAGGAATACTCTGCATCGTAACTTGATCCTCGCAATGCTATCAAGAATGTTTCGGGTGGTTTGGACATTGGTCTGATAATCTGTTTGGTAATTGTCGGTGTTCGCGCCGACGAGGTGGTAAATTTGGTCTGGTAGGACCCGTTCGATAAGCTCGCTGACATGTTCGCTGCGTGCTAGGTCATAGAATAACCACTGCCGATCAACCCTCCGTGCCAACGACGTGCAATGAATTTCCGCCGACGAGTTCTGCGCTAAGTATTCGAGCAAGTGCCGACCCGAAAAACCACCCGCACCTGTTACCAGGACCCTCATTTCACCAAGTCGATCTTCGCCTTCAATTGTTCATATTTCTCATTGGCAAGGTCGAAATCTTCCGGGCGACCAAGGTCTAGCCAAAAGCCTTGAAATGGTCTGACTCCTATTCTTTGTCCGTTCCGGATTCCGTCCAACATAAGGTCATCAAATCCGTAACGCGTTCCTTTTGATAGCTGATCGACTACATTTCTATTCAGGCAATATACCCCCATGCTGACGTCGAAATTGTACACGGGCTTTTCGACAAACCCGGTGGCAAGGTTATTGGAATCATACGTTATGACTCCGAAATCGATTGTCGTCTTCCTCTTGTATACGGATACAGTAAGGTCATTTTGCCGCTCCACGTGATGTTGGTAAAAATCTGAATAATCCAGATCGCAAAGAATGTCTCCGTTCATGACGAGAAAGTTCGGAGGAAGATCGCGAATAAGAGTAAGGGGTCCGATCGTACTCAGGGGAGACTCTTCTATGGAGTAATCGATTCTTGTTTTCCAGCGGGACCCATTGCCGAAGAACGCCATCACTAATTCAGCCATATGGTTTACCGCAATAGTGATGTGGTCGAATCCAGCCTTCTTGAGTTGGCGAATGACTATTTCGAGAATAGGCAACTCACCACCGACAGGCACTAGCGGCTTTGGGAGGGTTATTGTGTATGGTTTTAGGCGGGTGCCCTTTCCCCCCGCGAGGATTATTGCTCGCATGATTGTTGTGTCGAATTAAACATTATACCTATCGCCCTTGTATCTGCCGCGATTCACTGGATCTTTGAACCAAGCAATGGTTTCCGACAAACCTTGAGATAAGCCATATTGAGGCTTCCAGTTGGTCAAGGATCGGATCTTCTCATTAGAGCCGAAAAGACGGTCGACTTCGGACTCGCGAGGACGAACCCGGGCCTCGTCGCAGACGATCGTTGTCTCAGGACTGAGTTGGCCGATCAATTCTGTCGCTAGCCGCCCAATTGAGATTTCTTGTCCGGCGGCGATGTTTACTTCTTCTCCGATACTTTTGTCGGATTTGGCGAGCTCAACGAACCCATCCACGGTGTCTTTGACATAGGTGAAATCGCGAATCGGCGTCAGACTGCCCAGCTTGATTTCGCTCGCTCCCGAAAGCAACTGGACGATAATCGTGGGGATAACGGCCCTCGCGGATTGTCGTGGCCCATAGGTATTAAAAGGGCGCACGATGACGACCGGAAGGCCGAACGAACGGTGGAAAGACTCGGCCAATCGGTCGGCCGCAATTTTTGTTGCACTATAGGGAGATTGAGCCTGGAGTGGATGTTTTTCGTCGATCGGAACGTAGCGAGCGCTGCCGTAAACCTCAGAAGTGGATGTTACGAGGATCTTCTCGATAGACCGTCTTTTGGCGGCCTGCAATACGTTTAAGGTTCCTCTCACATTTGTTTCTACATAGGAATCTGGGCAGTGGTACGAATAGGGAATGCCGATCAGAGCGGCGAGGTGGAAAACAATGTCGCAGTCCTTAGTGGCCTGTTCGAGGCAACTGGCATCGCGAACGTCGCCGGCAAGTATTTCGATGTTTTCGAGGGTTTGCTTCGATAGGGTATCCAGCCAGCCGCACGAATTGAAAGCGTTGTAGTAGACAAAGGCTTTCACTTTGGCGCATTCCTTAACGAGTTTTTCGGTCAAATGACTTCCAATAAAGCCGTCCGCCCCTGTAATCAATACCCGCCTATCCTTGAGTTTCAACGAGAACTCCCATGTGCACGGAGTGTGTGCAATCGAACAAGAGGCCAAAACTTTTTCTTTAGGTATCTTCGGGCCCGTGATGGTCCTTGGAACCCGAGCCTGCTGTACTCCCTATGCTTCATCCGGTGCATCCGCTGGCGCTGCAAACCCAGCTTCCCGTCGTTCGGCATCCAACAAACTAAGGAACAGGTTGCGATACTTGCGATTCGTATTCTTGATAGTTAGGTGCTGCAAGGCGTATTGCCTACCATTTTTCCCCATACTTCTGCACAGGTTTGTATCGCTGGCGAGTTTCTTGATGTTTCTCACGAACGCGTCAAGATCAGAGGGTTGGCAGACAAAGCCGTTGAGTCCGTGTTGGATTACTGACGGAATGCCCCCCACAGCAGAAGCGATCACGGGGACTCCAAAGGCCATACTTTCCATCAGAGTAACCGGGATGCCTTCAATGGTCGATGGAATCACAAGCACCCCAGTGAGTCTTAGGTAAGGTCGGACATCGGTGACGTTTCCCGGCACGCAGATTCTATCTTCCAAATTGAGCTCTTTGATTTTTTCTTTCACGCGCTGATATTGAGGCCCGTTTCCAAGCATTACAAAATGTAAGTCGTGTTTATCCCTTAGAGCACTTGCTATCTCTACAAATGTTTCAGGGCATTTCTCTTCCGAAAACCTGCCGATGAAAGAGACGATAAACTTGCCTTGTGGAATGAGCAGGTCTAGTTCGGTTTTAGCCCCGTCAAAATTCGAAGGATTAAATTTCTCTTCTACGTCAACACCGGGAGGAATAACCGAAATGTTGCCTTCAGCCCCATCGTACGAATTGAGAAGCACTCGCTTTATCGTTTCGTTAACAACAATGTGTGCATCAATGAAACTGGCGAATTTGCGGTTATTTTCAATGTGGCCATGTTCGTTAAAGAGATGGTCGACTACCTTGAGACGAGGAAATCTCTGCTTCAGTTCGGGTAGGATTTCGTAGATATAGGCCGAACCCGCGAGGAGCAAAATGTCGATATTCCTCGTCTCAATCAGGTAAAAGAAAAAATCCTTCCAGGCGACTCGGCTCTTGAGAAACTTATGAAGATCGTAGATTTGCTTTGTAACAGCTTCGTATTGGGCCGTATTGTCGCCAAAGCTGGTTTCTGTCGGCACCGTAGTTGTCACCGACAGATCAAACCCTCTAGACGTCAGGTCCGAAGCCATCTCGAGAAAAACGGAATCCGCGCCGCCGGTCATGAGGTAGGGTAGAGCCAAAAGAATTGCTGGTTTCCTCGCTGCCTTTTGATAGGACGCGACCAGATTCAGATAGGGGTTCTCGACCTCTATGATGGCCGCGTTCCTCTTCGCTGAGAGTAGATAGTTGTTCCGCTTAAGGTAGTCCTTGTTGAACTCTACAATATCTTTGCCTTGCTCTTCCCAGGTACGGACTTCCGCCTGTTTACTCATACTGGCGTCGTGGACTCGGTACAGCATCAGGGCTTCGGCGATATTGGCGGCTCTGGCGCCCAAGGCCATCATCCTCACCCACAAATCCCAGTCTTCGGCAACCAGGTCCTTGCCCAGACCCTTATCACGGTAGCCCTTGGCCTTTTCCCACATGTCCCTTCTAAATACAGCGACCACAGCAAACTGGTTAGCGTAAGTGAGCTGCTCGAGAGTAGGGTGGGCGGCGACCTGCCAGAGCGCGCTAGATCCGCCGAAGCATTGAACGGATGTAGAAACGATATCGTAATGGTAGGTCTCAAGCAGGAACAGTGCCTTTTCCAGATAGGTCGGCTTGAGCTTGTCGTCTGAATCCAAACAACAGATGTATTTCCCGCGTGCTCGACCGATGCCGAGATTTCTATTGTCCCCGAGCAAGTGGCGGCCTTCATTGAAGTAAACCGTTGTTTTTGGTTTTTGTAAGGATTGGAGGACGCGTAGGGTATCCTCGTCCGTCGAGCCTCCATCAGTGACGATGATTTCAAAATCCTGAAATGTCTGCGAAAGGATTGAATCAATTGTTTCTTCAAGGTAGCGGCCGTAATTAAAAGAGGGAATGACGACGCTGACTAAGGGCCTGTCTGCCTGCCAGGTGTCCTGTTTTTGCTTCTCGGCCAGAAGCTCCACAAATAGATTGCGATATCCGTTCCTCATTTGCGCGACATCCAGATGCTGCAGCGCAAACTTCCGTGCGTTCGTCTCCATCGCACTATGAAGATTCTCTTCAACGACGATTTTTTTGATGGCCTTCACAAAACCGTCGATATCTGAGGGCTCGCATAGGAAGCCATTAAACCCGTCCCGGATGACGGAGGGAATGCCTCCTACTGCAGATGCGATTACGGGCACGCCGAGGGCCAAGCTTTCCATAAGCACTATCGGGATACCCTCAATGCTAGAAGGAATTACAATCGCCCCGCTCGCTCTCAAAAAAGGCCTGAGATCGGGCACAAAACCGGGCGCATAAATTTTGTTCTCTAGCTGCAATTCCCTGATCTGTTGCTTGATTCGGGGATACTCCGGACCATTTCCAATCATTAGGAAGTGCAGATTGTCCTCGCCCCTTAACAAATTCGCAATCTCCACGAACTTCGCCGGACACTTCTCTTCAGAAAACCTACCCACGAAAGAGACGAGAAACTTCCCTTGCGGAAGTACCGCCCTTGTCTCTGCCCCGACTTCCACGTGGTCCGGATCGAAGCGTCCTTCAACGTCTACCCCATGAATGATGACGCGGATCTTGTCTTCTGTTTCTCCACTCCTAAGCAGAACATCTTTGATGACGTCGTTGGCCACTATATGGAAATCGATATAACCCGAATATTTTCTATTGTTATCCATGTGGCCGAATTCGTTGAACAACTGATCTACGACTTTCAACTGTGGGAACCTCTGCTTGATTTCGGGTAGAAGGCCGTACACATAAGCAGAACCTGCGATTAGCAGTATGCCAATGTTTCTGGTTTCGATCAGGTAAAACAGAAAGTCCTTCCGCCTACTCTCTTCCGGCAGAAACTTATAAAGGTGATAGATCTGGCGCGTGAAGGATTCATATTTCGCGGTATTATCACCGAACCGGCTATCCTCCGCTTGGGTCGTTACAACCGAAAGATCGAATCCATTCGCCGTGAGATGCTCGGCCACATCCAGGAATACGTTATCTGCGCCACCGGTGATGACGTAGGGTAGGACAAAGAGAATCGCTGGTTTGCTCGCTCCCTTTTGATAAGAAGTGATCAGATTCAGATAGGGATCCTGGACCTGTACGGTAGCCGCATTCCTTTTTGCCGAAAGGCGATAGTTCTCGCGGTTTAGATGCTTGCTATTGAACTTGACGATTTCCTTGCCTTGCTCTTCCCAGGACCGAACTTCGGCCTGTTTACTCAAACTGGCTTCATGGACCCGATAGAGCATCAAGGCTTCGGGAATATTAATCGCTCGGGCGCCCAAAGCCATCATTCTCACCCATAGATCCCAATCCTCGGCAACGTGATCCTTGCCCAGACCCCAATCATGGTAGCCCTGAGCCTTCTCCCACAGCTCTCTGGTAAATATGGCTACGGTAGCGAACTGATTGGAGGCTTCCATTTGTTTCAGCCTTGGTTTGGCGGCCACCTCAAAGATAGCGTGGCGAGCGCCGAACCATTCAACGGAGGAAGAGACGAGCTCGTAGTGATAGGTTTCCAGTAAAAAGAGAGTTTTTTCCAGATAGGTGGATTTGAGCTGATCGTCAGCATCAAGACAACAGATGTATTTCCCTCGTGATTGACTGATGCCGAAATTTCGGTTGTCGCCAACTAGATGACGGCCGGTTCTCAAATGCACCCTTGTTTTTGTTTTCGACTTCTGGAATGACTTTATGATGCTTAGGGTCTCCTCGTCGGTCGAACCGCCGTCGACTACGATGATTTCGAAATCTTGAAACGTCTGCGACAGGACGGAATCCACCGCCTGTTCGACGTAGGGACCATAATTGAAACAAGGGATGATGACGCTGATAAGCGGCTTGTCCGCGGGCCACTCTTCTTGCGTCCGCCTCTCAATTTTAGATCGCGGCCGCGTGGCCGATTCGAGCGCGCGCTGCAGTTGGGGAAGGAGGGGCCTCAGCCGTACCCGCACGCGCTCCGGCGTCGCCAGAGCAACCATAAAATACAGAATTTTGGCTATTTTTCGAGCCGATAGCTTTTCGTAAAGAACCGTGTACCTAAGACGCTGCAATTTTGATCTTCTGAATATCTGAAGCTCCGCTTGTTGCTCCGCGCAGGTTTGTTCCCTTGCGGCAAGGGTAGCCCCCAGATCCGCGCAGGTTTGTTCCCTTGCGGCAAGAGCGGCCCGAAGAGCCGCAGCTGCCTGGTCCCTCGCTTTCAACTCGTCGGATTGGCGTTTAATGAGTGTGTCTCGCGTTGCCACTTCTTGTTGAGGATTCGTGATTCGGGTACGCGCATCGGGAAACAGATCAATCTTCGCTCCCTCGGTTTCGCCTACGGCGCTGGGAGTTTTTAAAGGCGGGAGATTTGTCTCGCCGGCCAGATAGCTTGTCAATAAGTTCTGGTAGTCCTCAAATTCGAGGTAGAGGGCTTGGCCAGATAACGGCCGGAACCGAGTGGTGTTAAAGACGAAGACGAGAGGATGCACGAACGAAAGGGGTCGATCCGCGGCGATGGTTTCAGCTGGAAATAAATTAGCGGCGATATCCTGTTTACAAAAAAGCATGAGGTTCTGGCTGTACCAATATTCCACGCTCTTATTTCCCCAAATGCGGCTGCGGAAAAGGTCACAAGCAACGTAGCCGTGACGGCGGAAAAGAATCGCCCAGAATTCCAGCCACTGCTCATTGATGTGATCTGTCCCGCCTTGATAGGGAAGTGCCGCAGAGAACAAGACAAGATCACTCAAACGGACCAGGTCAGCTACAAAACTTTCCGATCGGTGAAAGGGAAGATGCTCGGCCACTTCGACCGAAATGGCGAGTTCAAATCTTTTGGGAAGATCGATTCTTTCTGCGAGATTGCAGGCCTGAAAGTTTCGAGCGTCGATAAGCAGCGCGTCTCGCTCGACGTAGTCTCCATCAAGACCTAAGATTTCCTTCACGCCGCATTCAGCGGCCGCTTTCAGCCATGTTCCTCGCCCGGAGCCGACATCAACAATGCTCTCGGGCTTAAAGTAGTGAAACAATATCGGCAACACAACTCTGGCCGATGAGAGGCTCCCCTGGGTCATTTGATCGAAGAAAACTTTGTCGTAAATCAAGCGATCCAGGCAGCTTCCTTCTGTATGAGCTGAAAGAAACTCCGTGTCGGTCTTAGTCGCCCACGCTAGGCTATCAACCTGCTGAACAGCGCTATATTCGGGAGACGTAATCCTTTCTGCAACAACTCGCTTTGGCCCTGGCCATTGATTATTCACATCGTGGAAGGCAATGACGCCGCCTGGCTTTAGGAAGTGGGACCAAACCGAGAAGTCGCGTAAGACTGCTTCATATTCATGGTTTGCATCAATGAAAAGAAAGTCGATAGGTTCAATCCACTGCCTGCACAGCTCAAACGAGTATCCTTTCAGCGGTACGACGATGTGCTCCATCCCGGACCTCTTGACATTCCGGCGGAAGGTTTCTTCCACGCTCCGCCTGGAGTCACGCATGAGAGGGTCGTAATAGGCTTTTTGATATTCAGGATTCTCGTCACAGCCAAATGGATCAATGCAATACAGCTTCGGGCGATTTTTACCCAGCAGACCCGCGGCAATCATCACCGCACTCTTGCCTTTCCATGATCCGAGTTCGACGGCTAACGGGCAATGATTGGGTGTGCTCTCTCTGGCCAATCTAAAAAGCTGATCGGCCTCAGCGTCCGTGAGCCAACCCTGAATTCGGCGAGAAAATCGAATCCACCTCCAGCTTTCTGGAAAGGCCTCTTTTAGATCTTGCTTCGGCATCGAATTCCTAAAAGAACGTGCTCATCGTCCTCGGGAAGCTGCAAGTCGTCCAAGAGACAGCGCCTGAGCTCCAGAAATCTGTGTGAAGAGACCAGAGTTTAACGCTTGCGGGCTTAGGTGACAACCCGGAGTTCGGAGAGAAGACCTGTCGCACTGAAGAGAAGGCTGCCGGAATATCCAAGCCGACCAGTGTTGAAGCGGGCCGTGATTCTACTTAGGTCGGCGTCCTCGTGATCCCGCGTGGTTCCAATCCTGGGCTTAACGCAGGTACCAACAGGCCTGTCCTGCTCGTTCCCTTGCTCCAGACTTTTCGCATATAATCGACGTTTCGGCTTCATGTTTGTGACTCGGGCCGGAATAAAAAGAAGATCTTATGATTCTGGACAGTAATGGCGCTAAGCGCACAAAGGCAGTTGCAATCCTTCAGTCAAACTATATCCCGTGGAAGGGATACTTTGACATTATCGCAGCGGTTGATGAATTTGTCCTCTATGACGATATGCAGTATACGCGTCGAGACTGGCGAAACCGGAACCGGATCAAGACACCGCAGGGCGTCCAGTGGCTAACGGTGCCCGTGAAGGTCAAAGGCAAACGCGATCAAACAATCCGAGAAACAGAAATCGCTGATTTCAAATGGCGTACCGCCCACTGGACTGCTCTCTGGAAGAATTACAAGCGGGCGGCGCACTTCACTTCAATCGCGGACGCACTAGAGCCTTTCTATCGGCAAAATGAGTATTCAGGACTCTCGCATTTGAATCGTGCGCTGATCGAATGGGTTTGCGCGCAGCTTGGCATCAAGACAAAAATATCCAACTCCTGGGATTATAAACTCACCGGTGGAAAGTCAGAGCGCCTCGCAGATATTTGCTCTCAGGCGGCAGGAACTACATACATTTCAGGGCCGGCGGCGAAAGACTATATTGACGTGTCTGTCTTTTCCGCTCATGGGATCCAGGTTCGATGGTTTGACTATTCGGGCTATCCTGAATACCCGCAGTTGTGGGGTGAATTTCGGCACGACGTAACCATACTCGACTTGCTATTTAATTGCGGCGAGGAAGCTGCGCGTTATATGAAAGTGGCTACTTTCGCACATTGTTCGCCTACGCTAAAAGGATGAAAGAAAAATTCTACGGCCGATTTGAACAGGCTATCGTGCGGGATGAGATTGGACGCCACGTCGAAGAAATCACTCTTAGAGGATTAACCGTTGTTCAGGGGTGCTTTTCTCCGGACGAGCTGGAAATCTGGCGGCAAAAGATCGATTCCATTTACGAACAGCAAGAACGCGAGTTCGGCCGGGACTGCCTTGCCGCCATACAAGAGCTCGACGTTTGCCGCGCCCCCCTCCTATACGACCTTGATTTTGTTAAGCTCGCTACGCATCCGAAAATTCTGGCAATCGTGCAGCACTTTTTAGGGGAGTGGTTCATTCTGAATTTGCAGAATGCGACAATCGTTCGGCCCGGAATCACGCATCATCAAACTTCCTGGCATCGTGATTTTCCTTATCAGAATTTTATAGCCTCCCGGCCGTTGGCTATCAATGCGTTGCTGGCAATCGACGAATTCTCGCCCGAATCTGGAGGAACACATGTAGTTCCCTTCACCCACAAGATCGAGGTATTGCCTTCTGATTCCTATATTGAAGCTAACAGGATCGAGTCTGCCATTCCGGCTGGATCAGCGATCGTTTTTGACTCCATGCTCTTTCATCGAGCAGGATTCAATCGGTCTGCCGCCGTCCGGCGATCCGTGAATCATGTCTATGCAATCCCCACGATCAAGCAGCAATACGATTTTCCTCGCGCGCTGGCAGAACAAGAACAGAAGCTAGAACCCGCTGCTGTTCGGCTCCTTGGCTTTGCCGCACAAGTGCCTTTGGACGACAAGGCTTGGCGCAATGCGCGTGCAGAGAGGCTGCATAGGCAAGCCTGATCATGTCCGCTGCGAATACCGACGAGGTTCCGAGAATCAGCGTCGTTGTGCCCGTGTATGGATGTGGCGCATGTATTGAAGACTTATGCGCGCGACTGAAGCAAAGCCTCGATTCGCTTGCTAAAGAATATGAAATCATTCTGGTGGATGACCGGAGCCCTGACAACGCGTGGGCCAAAATTATCAGTGTTCAAACCCGCTATCCGGAAGTAAAGGGGATCCGGCTTAGCCGGAATTTTGGACAGCATATTGCCATTTCCGCGGGCTTGGCCGCCGCCCGCGGGGATTACGCCGTGGTCATGGATTGCGATTTACAAGACCCGCCCGAAAAAATCGCAGAGCTCTATTCGAAACTAAAAGACGGATACGACGTCGTGCTGGGACGCCGCATCGAGCGCAAACATTCCTTCTTTCGACGCGCGGCCGCCCGGGCCTACTTCCGATTAATGAGCCACCTCACGGAGGCCAATATCGACGGAAGCTTTGGCACCTTTTCGATCCTTTCCCGCAAGGTCATTGACAGCTTTCTGCAGTTCAGTGAACGAGACCGGCACTACTTGTTTATCCTGCAGTGGCTAGGTTTTAGGGTGGGAAGTATTGACTATACACATCAGGGCCGGACTATGGGCCGCAGTGCGTACTCGCTTAAGCGGTTGTTCAGGCACGCGATGGACGGGATATTTTTCCAGGTAACCGTCTTGTTGCGGTGGATCGTAATGCTCGGCTTCGTGTTCGCGGCATTCGGCCTCGTCCTGGCGGTCTTTTTTGTTTACCGGTACTTCGTTTACGGTTCTTTGGAGGGGTGGACCAGTGTTGTCGTTCTGATCCTCGTTTGCACCGGTGTGCTGCTATCGAGTTTGGGCGTTGTGGGTCTTTACATCGGCAAGATTTTTGAGCAGGCAAAAGAGCGGCCACTGTACATTGTCGATGTCGTGGCCGAAAGGCGCATGCCTTGGTAGCCCCGTTGCCTCCAGGCACTCTTTTGCAATTGATGTACCTGCGAGAGCGCTTGAGCAGAATCCGAGCGGGTCATTTCGTCGAGATCGGGCCCGGCGGCGGGGAGATTACGCATCTATTACTTTCAATCGGTTGGACCGGCCTTGCCTATGATGCGGATGCCACCACGGTCGAGATCATAAACAACAGGTTTGCCAGAGAGATCGCGAAGGGCCAGTTGGCGACAGTGAATGGCGATTACTTAGCCGCATCTGTTCGCTCAGATGCAGACCTAATCATTTCCTGCATGGTTATGGAGCATATGGATGAGGAGCAACAGTTCGCATTCATGGTCAGGGCGGCACGGAACCTACGATCGGATGGCCGCATGATCGGACTTGTTCCCGCATCACCGCGCCACTGGGGAATTGAAGACGATATAGCTGGCCATTATCGCCGTTATACGCGTTCATCGCTCAGGGCTTTGATAAGCGCCAGCGGCTGGCGCCTAAGCCACACCGCCGGCCTTACGTTTCCGGTATCCAATGCACTTCTTCCGCTTTCGAATGTTTTAGTGCACCATACGGAAGCGGGAAAGTTGTCTCTCTCCCGATCGGAGCGGACCATGCAGTCAGGCCGACGCAACGTTCACTTCAAGACCCAGTTTCCTCCTTTTTGGGGCTTGGTGTTGAATCGTTTTGTGCTTTACCCGCTACATGCAATCCAGAAATCATGCTCTAACTCAGAACGCGCCCTCGTGCTGTATTTCGAAGCTGAACCGAATCCCATCGATCGGATATGATCCACGACAAAGACTTCCTATCGGCGGTGGCCAGTTACTATTCAGAGAAATTAGCGCAGCACGGACAGACTCCACAAGGCGCCGACTGGAACAGCGAAGAAAGCCAAACTCTTCGTTTCGAGCAATTGACGAAAGTAATCATTCCTGGCCGACCATTCTCGGTAAATGACCTCGGTTGCGGGTATGGCGCACTATACGACTATTTGCGGAATAACTTCGGCACATTTTCCTACACGGGCAGCGATATCTCTGAAGCGATGATTTCGGCGGCGCGAGCACGCCACGGCCGAAAGCTTGGTCTGCACTACGTAGTGGCTTCTGCCCCCCCCGAAGTTGCCGACTATGGGGTAGCCAGTGGCATCTTCAATGTCCGCCTTGGCCACAAGGATGCCGAATGGCGGAAATATGTAGAATTCACGATGGATGTGCTTGATCGGAAGAGCCGGCTAGGCTTCGCTTTCAATAGTCTTAGCTCCTACTCCGATCCGGCGAAAATGCGCGATTATCTTTATTATGCAGACCCCTGCAGTCTTTTCGACCTCTGTAAACGTCGGTATTCGCGCCAAGTCGCCTTATTGCACGATTACGGGCTATATGAATTCACAATCATCGTGAGAAAACACACATGAAACCACTCGTTATCTTTGGTACAGGCGACATCGCCCAACTAGCGCATTTTTACTTTTCACGCGACAGCGACCGCCGGGTCGCCGGCTTTACCGTGGATCGGGCATTTCTTACGAAACCGGAATTTTGCGCACTGCCGGTAATCCCCTTTGACGAGATTGTGCGGCAGTTTCCACCCGAAGATCACGACTTGTTTGTGGCCCTCAGCTATTCACAGCTGAACAAGCTTCGTAAGGAAAAGTACTTGGCAGGTAAGGCGATGGGATACACCTTTGCGAGCTACATAAGCTCTCGTGTGACTGCCTTCTCGGAAATTGAAATAGGGGAGAACTGCTTCATCCTGGAGGATAACACGCTGCAGCCATTTGCCATGATCGGAAATAATGTCACTCTTTGGAGCGGGAATCATATTGGTCATCATTCGAAGATTGGCGACCATTGCTTTCTTGCGTCACATGTTGTCGTGTCGGGCGGGGTGACGATCGAAGAATCATGCTTCCTCGGAGTAAATGCTACTCTTCGAGACCATATAACGATCGGAGCAAAATGCGTGATTGGTGCTGGTGCGCTGATCCTAGCGGACACGGAGCCGGAAGGCGTATACGTCGGCAACGCGACAGAGCGCTCCCGAGTGCCGAGCTCACGATTGAGGAGAATTTGAGGCCCTATCGTGAAATGGACCAAGTTAGGCCGGGTTTTTTGCCCTGACGGCGAAGCCGATTGGATGCGTTCGCACGCTGCTAATCCCGTTGCGGATTGCGTGGGCGGCCGTATCGTTCGAATCTACTTTAGTACGAGGGATGCACTGAACCGCTCGAGCATAGCTTGGGTCGAGATCGACATACGGAACCCAAACCGTGTCTTGCGAATGGCGAAGACCCCAACGCTTCTTCCGGGCACGATCGGTTGTTTTGATGACAGTGGATGTTCAATGGGAAGTCTTGTGCGCGAAGGCGACAATCTGCTTCTCTATTACATGGGCTGGAACCTTGGTGTCACCGTTCCATGGCGCAATGCGATCGGCCTGGCCATTTGTCACGACGGAAAGAGCTTCGAACGTGTGTCCATTGCCCCTATTGTCGATCGGTCTGATGCGGACCCTTATACGATTTCGTATCCGTGGGTCCTGCGAGACGAGAGGGAATGGCGCATGTGGTACGGTTCCAACTTGCGCTGGGGCAGAGCTAGAACGGACATGTACCATATGATTAAGCAGGCTACTTCACTAGATGGTCGCGTCTGGAACCGAGATGGCAAGGTTGTGGTCCAACCAGCGGATGACGAGTATGCCTTTGCGAGGCCCTGCGTGGTGAAGGACACTGACCGGTACCGGCTATGGTACGGATACCGTGGCAATGCATACCGTATCGGCTACGCAGAGTCCTTTGATGGACGAACTTGGAACAGAAGAGACGAGGCTGTAGGGATTGCGCATTCTCCTGGAGAGTGGGATGGGGAGAGCATTGAATACCCTAGCGTTTTCGACCATGACCAACGGAGATTCTTGCTCTACTGTGGGGATGGCTACGGGCGAACCGGTTTCGGTATAGCGATACTCGAAGAGGCATAAGTTATCTTCGCCCTGTGCATCAGAAGCTCCCGGTTCCAGTGGTTCTGTCGTGTGATACTTGTTTTAGATGTCTCGACTCATCATGTTTCCTCAAACTGCTCCTGCGCAAGGAACCGTGCAATGATTCGTTGTCCCGCCTGCATGCACGCATATTCCTTTCACGCAGAGGTCTGCCCCGGCTGCGGATTTTCTCCGAAGAACATCGCTGGTTTCCGCTGTTGGGCTCCTGAACTTGCTCCGGAGGGGAGCGGCTTCAAGTCTGAGTACTTCGACCGCCTTGCCAAACTGGAGGCAAAGAACTTTTGGTTTCGATCGCGCAATTCCCTGATTGTGTGGGCACTGAAGGAATACTTTCCGAACTTCCAGTCATTTTTGGAGGTCGGCTGTGGAACCGGATTTGTCCTTGCTGGAATAGCCAAAGCTTTTCCATCCGTGGAAACTGTTGGGAGTGAAATATTCGTCCAAGGCTTACCGTTTGCGGCAGCGAGAGCACCAACTGGGAAGTTTATCCAAATGGACGGTCGTCGTATCCCCTATGAAGATGAATTTGACGTAATCGGAGCTTTCGACGTCCTGGAGCATATCCCAGAGGACGATGCGGTCTTAGCAGGGATGCATCGCGCCGTGAAGCTTGGCGGCGGTATTCTCGTGACCGTGCCGCAGCATCCATCGTTATGGAGCGCAACGGACGAATATGCTTGCCACGTCCGGCGGTACTCAGCGGTGGACTTGCACTCCAAGATAAGGAACGCCGGATTCGAAATTATTCTGAGCACTTCATTCGTAACACTATCATTGCCCGCTATGCTAATCTCCCGTCGCCGAAACGCTGGAAAACATTTTGATCCTTCCGATGAGTTTCGCATTCCGTGCTGGATGGATCAAACTCTGGAACTTTCCGTACGCCTGGAGCAGATATTGATTAGGACGGGCCTATGCCTTCCGGTTGGTGGTAGTCGTCTTGTTGTCGGACGAAGAACCGTCAGCTGAGGCATCGATGCGAGCGATCCCCGAGTTGAAGCAATTTGGGCTGCCGTGGGTTGTGCCGGCTTCGGTATGGCTTGCTGTCACATCTTGGAGGCCTTTTGTACTGGGCTTTTACCACGATGATTGGGCAACTTTGACAGAGCTCCCCAGTAGACCGCTGGTTGCAGCCATATCAAAAGAACTTACAGAGCAAGCGTCTAGGCCCTTCTATGGCTTACTGGTTGTTTGCTTACGAGCCGTACTGCCATTCAATCCGATGATTTGGCAACTGTTTATGGCGCTATTGGTCGCTGCGTCCGCGCTAGCTATAGGAGTGTTTTCGAGCCGTTTGGCAACATGGGTTACGAATGATCGAGCAACTGTCCAATGGTCTGGCGCCATTGCAGCGGCAACGTGGATTGCGACCCCTTGGGATTTAGGGGTAACTGCTTGGCCCACCACGTTCGCAGCGCAACTTAGTGTGATTGGTTTCTGCGCCCTCGGTTATGTGACCATTAGCAATGCTCCCCTGAAGAGCAAACTCGCAAAAGGGGTGTTGTTCTTTCTCCTCGTTTCGCTAATATCCGAATTATTCTGGCTATCGTTTATTCCCTTGCTCCTGATTTTCTTCGGCGTAGAGGACAAGGGCCCGAGCAGCCATCGAAAATGGCGAGAGACGACAATTTTGTTGTCCGCGTTTTGTGTCGTCCAGCTTTTTCTAGTTGGCCTAAATCGTATCGTTGTTCGCATGAGCCCTGCAACAAGCCGAACCTTCCGCTCTGAATGGGTGAACAACGTCTTTCTCAGCCTCAGGCTACTGCCCTTCGAATTCCGCAGGTCCGTGCTGTGGCCTGGAGCATCATGGACTTTGATCTGCGGTGTCCTTCTTTGCCTGCTTATGGGCGCCGTTTTTCATCCAAACCGAAAGCTCATTTTTTTTACCCTCTTCGCAATACTAGGCGGAAGTTTAGTTTCAATCCTTTTATTTGCTGTGGCCGGCTATCGGGTCGAGTCGGTAGGAATATCTTCTCGCACGGCCGTTGTAATCAGCGTTTGGCTATGTTTGATACCACCATTGGTGCTAGCGACTTCAGAATATTTTGGCGGACTAGCCCAGAGCTGCGCTCGTTGCGCAACACTGCTCTTGGTACTCCTTCTCTCGCTCTCCTCCAGCAATAATCTTCGCGCGTGGGAGAAATCGTGGGACTTTGAAAAGAAGGTTCTTAAGAATTTCCCGGCTGCTGATATTGCCGAAGGAGCTGTACAAAATTCCTTTGTGCTCGTTGATGCTGAACACCCTAATACATACACAGAGGGATTTGAGGCGTTTTGGGACATTACGGCCGGGCTGTATACGTCATACCCCGTCCTCAGAAAGGCTTTTGCGCCGAATGGATACCGCTATTTTGCGGCCATGGCCAATCTATCAAAAATGCAAACGTTGTGGGACGGACGACGATTGATACAGTCCTGGTGCACCGCGCCGCAGACAAAGCTCTGGAAGTTAGAAGCTCCTGGGAATCTTTACCTTTGGAGAGAGTCTGAACAACAATGGGTTCGGCTGACTCCTCCAATCAGGCTGGGGTGCAGCCAGAAAGAATGAATCACGCGAATGTAGTCTAAAGGATTTCTCGATGACGGTGCGAAAGCATATCCCGTTTAACTGGCCTTACATGACTGGTAGAGAGGTCCGCTATATTGCCGAAGCGCACTGCAATGGACAATTGGCCGGCGACGGACCATTTACGAAACGTTGCCAAACATGGATCGAAGAACGCACTGGTTGCTCCAAGGCCTTGTTGACTCACTCGTGTACAGCCGCGTTGGAGATGGCCGCCCTGCTGTGTGATTTACAGCCAGGTGATGAGGTCATCATGCCCTCATACACTTTTGTTTCTACGGCTAGTGCTTTCGTCTTGCGGGGCGCTGTGCCCGTGTTCGTCGATATAAGGGCTGATACTTTGAACATAAACGAAAGGCTGGTCGAATCTGCGATTACTTCCCGTACTCGAGCGCTCGTGGCAGTGCACTACGCCGGGGTTTCCTGCGAGATGGATGCCCTAATGGGCATCGCAGTGCGGCACGGTTTGAAGGTTGTGGAAGATGCAGCTCAAGGGTTCATGGCTACATATAAGCAGCGGATGCTGGGAAGCATCGGCCATTTGGGAGCTTACAGCTTCCATGAGACGAAGAACGTCATCTCGGGAGAAGGTGGTAGCCTACTGGTGAATGCGCCGGAATATAATCTGCGAGCAGAAATCATTCGAGAGAAGGGTACAGACCGTAGTCGATATTTCCGAGGCGAAGTCGGAAAATATACGTGGCAGGACCTGGGCTCATCTTTTCTTCCTGGCGAACTAATTGCGGCCTTTCTCTGGGCACAATTTGAAGAGGCTGAGCAAATAACTACCGCTCGTTTGGTAAGTTGGGGGCGATATCATGACCTGCTTGAACGGCTCGAAAAAATTGGAGTTCTACGACGACCAATAGTACCTGAGCACTGCCACCACAACGGACACCTGTACTATGTGATGCTGTCTCCCGGCATAGATCGCAGTCCGGTTCTCGAAGCTTTTAAACGCGACGACATCGTAGCGGTATTTCACTATGTGCCCTTGCACTCGTCTCCTGCCGGCTTGCGATATGGTCGAACACACGGATCCCTGGAGGTCACAGACTCGGCATCCGAGCGACTGATTCGTCTTCCACTGTGGATGGGAATTTCTTGCGAGGAACAGGAAAGAGTCGTGGAGGTTTTATCGAACGCTCTGACGCGATCACACAGCTCAGGCGTATAGTACTTGGAGTCAAGATCGATAGTGTGACGGCTTCCATGGAGCCCTAGACTGGCTATTTCCGTCTGGATCATCAAGTATGAGATATCAGTCGGGTCGCCGGGAGATCGCCCGCAGGATCTTTGGGGCAACCATGTGTTCTGACTTCCAAAATCGACCTCATCGACTGGGCAAAGCATGAAATGAAGCGAATCAAAGCATTTACGCCTGTGACATCTCGCTGGAACGTCTCTGAAACTGCCTGGGCCTATCTGATGATCGCCGCATTGCTTACACCTAGCTTCATCTGGACTTCTAGAGATCATAGTGTTTGGCCGTGGGATCAAGCCTGGTACGGCGAGGTATCTGTGGATCTATGGTTTTGGTTGGGACACTCACTCGTGCGTTGGTGGGGTGAGATGATCAAAGGCCTCTACCTGAAGCCACCGGGGATCGTGTGGCTTGGCCAATTCTTTGTTCCTTTCCGCGGAATGTTTGGATCCGTGGAGGCCGCACTACTGTTCTCGATTCTACTGACCCAGTTCGTTGTGCTTGTGCTCCTCTTCAAGATCGGTCGGCGGATGGCCCCGCAATCGCGTCTTATCCCTGTGGTGGGAGTCCTTTTTGCAGCTGGTTCTCAGCTGTTTGTCGGCTTGTCCCATCAATTCTTTGTAGAACCATTACAGACGCTAGCTGTGGCGTGGTGCTTTTACATCGCATTGAGGGCCACCGATTGGCCTAAGCAGCGGATCGCAATACATCTCGCTTCCGCGCTGGTCCTTGGTTTACTAGCGAAGGCGACGACCCCCTTCTACTGCCTGGTGCCTTGCGTGTATTGCGGCTATTTCTTGTTTAGAAAGCGTTCTGATTTAAATGTGACGAATAAGAGCGAATGGAGGTCGAAGTCATCCCGAGCGTTAATTCTCCTCTTTGGGCTGCTGGAAATTCTGTCCGCCTTTTGGTATGTCGACAATTTAGCGGGTGTCTGGCAGCATGTCCGTGATGCTTCCTCCAGCGATATCGCGCTTAACTATGGCTCGCGCGACTCGGTAATCCACAAGCTGATCCTCTGGTCACGGCTTCTCAATCCATCATTTCTTTACCCCTATTTTTTATGGGGCTGCATCGCCGCAGCCCTGTGGGGCGCCGCGCTGGCCCTCTACCAGTTGACAAAACCTACCTGCCAACTCCGCCCTAATATTCACCCGCTGGTGGTGTTGAGCATGATTCAAATTGGCCTACTTCTTTTCATCTTTTCCTTGAATATAACGGTCGATTCAAGATACATGTACGCATTACTGCCCGGTCTAGTGATCCTCTGCATGCAAGTCTGCATGTTTGTCCCGCGCGCCTTACTCATTGTCTTGGTCGTGTTGGGCTCTGCACAGTGGGTCACAGCCAACAGATATTCTTTCACCCGCACGGATCGATTGGCTGACCAATCGAATTGGCTTATCCCACTACAGACCAACAGCTCTCAATACGACGAAATCAGCCGAGTTGTCCGTTTCACTTCAGATGGCGGGGATCGCTACAATATAGTGGGCGTTCAAGAGCCTTGGCTAAATGAGAATTCAGCGGCATTTTTTGCCGCCAAGGAGCGCTTGAGGTCGGGAATACGCAACTATTACACGTCGCTCGGTTACGCCGAGAAAGACCCGAATGCGGCAATGCGCCGCATCGAGGAATTTCGAACGCACTATCTAATTACTCTCTCTGAACAGTATCAGAGCACCCCGCCGAATTTTGTAAATATCGTTTCTCGGCCCGTTCTCGAGCGAGTGCGGCGCGATCGCCGTTTCACACAGTGTCTGTTCCCAAGTGACGACGGTGTAGTCGTATTTCAATTTGCTCCCGGTTCCGATATGAACACGACTTCGTCAACTATCTCCTCTGAAGCAGCTTGGCCGACTGTCACCAAAGGTGTGCCGCCGGCAATCTCTGCGGCAAAGGTGGACACTCAAGACAAACCTACCCAGCACGAGGTTTTCACTCACGGATGTGTCAAGTAAATACACGAAGCTCACAAATGATTTTGTTTTTCAATCGCCGCGGATGTTGTGCATACAGGCACTTCGAAGGTTAACTTGCCTAAGACCCTGCTGCGTCGTTTATTGGCCCACCCCCTCACGGCGGGGCTACAGCTTGACGATCCCGCCACTACCGACAAAAGAAGGAGAATTATCTCGTCAAAGCCTTTTCTTCGAGCAATTTACGATGAATGGTATAGCATTTTAGCTTCTCAACTGCCGCCTGGAGAGGGCGCCGTATTGGAATTGGGCTCCGGCGCTGGCTATTGTGATCGCTTTATCCCCGGCCTAATCACCTCCGAGGTTTTCGATTGTCCCTCTGTGCAGCTCTTGGTCAATGCGCAGCAAATGCCGTTCGCTGATGGATCGCTCCGCGCCATCGTCTTCACCGATGTCATGCACCATATGACCGACGTCCGTCGGTTCTTTTTGGAAGCGTCCCGATGCCTCCGCAAGGGAGGGAAGCTTCTTATGATCGAGCCTTGGGTCACCGCCTGGTCTCGATTCGTTTATCAGCACCTACATCATGAGCCGTTCTGTCCCGAGGCCGAAGATTGGTCCTTCGAATCCACGGGATCCCTTTCTGGTGCGAACGTCGCAATTCCATGGATTGTATTTGCAAGAGACCGTAGTAAATTTGAATCCGAGTTTCCCGAATTGGTGATCGACGAGATTCGGCCCTTCTTACCGTTTCGTTATTTGGTCTCAGGCGGGATCAGTATGCGCACCTTGATGCCGAGCTTCACGCACTCGGCGTGGGCCCGTCTGGAGGCGATACTCCAGCCTCACATGTCCAGGTTGGCCATGTTCGCCTTTATCTCTTTGTCCAGGCGTTAAGTACCGCAACCACCGGGCTGTTCTCGGCAACGCTGCGAGACTCGTTGGGCAGATTCTGGATCGGCTCGAAGACACGTACCAATAATCGATCAGAACCTCAATAAGTGAGAAGATGCGCACGATGGAAGCTGATTTGCGAACGTCACAAAGCGCGATCAATTTGGCAGTTCTGCCTCAATGGTTAGCGAGCCGGCAAATTCCCGTATTAGCGGCATGGATTCTAACAGTCGCCCTGCGGCACTGACCGTTTTGATAAAGAACTTCGGCGTGGAGGGGTGAAGCCAATCAAACGGCTGAATGTCGATCCCCTCGAAACCAGCTTCCTGTAATTGATGTGAAAGCTTCCACCGCACAAAGGCCGTTTCGTCTGGCGACGTGTACGAGAATATTGGCAAGTTTTTGAATCTTCTCTCGAGGAAAACTTGCGGATTCAACATATTCGGTTCAGCAAAACTGATTCTACCCCCGGGCTTCAATAATTCCTTAATGCGCCGGATTGCGGATTCGATTTCTAGATGATGAAGCACAGACGAACCGATGACCGCGTCAAATCGCCCTTCAATGTCGGACTCCTCGAATCTCCTCTCACAAAATGTGACTTGGCTGGCAGGCAAACGGCGAGCGCGTGCTTTTTGGAGCAATTCCGGGGAGATATCTACCGCAACAATTGTGGCACCCGTCGCGGCGAACATTTCGGTAAACACTCCGGTACCGCATCCTATTTCGAGCACCCGTTTGCCGGACGATAAAGCAGCGCCTGCTATAATCAAGTCTGCCCGGCGCCTTGCGCGAACTAGTCCCGCAGGACTTCCCCATCCCCAGATTGTCTCGGTGTCGTGAACGGCCAACCACTCGCCATGCTTAATCTCTCGGTCGGCTCGAAGTCTTAATTGTGATCGTATCTGCATCTTGTCGCCACCATATTAAGGTTCTTCTGTAATTAAAAGTGTCATATTAGTATGATTAGCCCTGAACGCCTAGGAAACAACGATCTCGGAAGTTTCGGGTCAAGATATCATTGAATCGTAAACCCGTGAGCACAATGCGCGGGGCTCCAATCAAGGTGAGACACGCCAACGAGGGTGCGGCACGCAAACCATCAGACTGCAGTAAGATCCACATGGAAGGATAATCTTGAATACACATGTGACGTGCTATGTCGCATTCCTATCAAGCACGGACAATGACATTAAGATAAGCGGCGGGCATCCTTCCCGGAGGCAAGCGCCATGAGTATCCGGTCGACTTCCGCACCGCAGCCGTGCAAGCAAGTTACACCGGAAGACTTGGCGTGGGGACCACAAGCGCTTCAGTCGCGTAATTCTCTCAATCGTCAACGACAAGCAGCGATCGCCGAACGACGGCCCGATTGGCATCGGCGAAACACTTATTACTATCAGGTGCTTATGCGAGTGCTCAGGCATGTCATTGAACCCGGCAAGCGCTTGCTGAACCTACGTTGCCAGACTGGATTGTTTTTGGAAGGCTTGAGCGCTAGTCACGGAATCGGCGTGGACATCAGCCCAGAAATGGTCAATGTCGCGCGCAGAACGCATTCGCGGTTCACGTATTTCGAAGCCTTCCCGGAAGACTTTTCGACGTCGGAAAAGTTCGACTATATCTTGTTAAACGATGTCGGAGAGATTGTCGATATTCAGAAAACGCTCTTGCAGCTTCATAGCGCATGTGGTCGGCATACGCGCTTGGTCATCTATAACTACAATCATCTTTGGGAGCCTTTGCTGAAACTCGCTGAGAGACTCGGGCTTAAGATTCCACAGCCAGAACAAAACTGGCTTTCCGAGCAGGATCTTATAGGCTTTCTTGCGCTGGCTGGATTCGAATGGCTGAAAACTTACCGAACTACACTCCTCCCGAAATACGTTCCTTTACTTTCCGAGTTCGCAAACCGCGTCTTGGCAAAACTGTCGCCGATTAACCGTCTTTGTATGGTGCAAGTTCTGATTGCGAGACCCATCCCTAAGCCTGTGGACCCTTCAACAATAACCGTTTCTGTCGTCGTGCCCTGCAAGAATGAGAAGGGCAATATCGAAGACACGGTGAAGCGAATCCCGGAACTCGGTCTCCGAACGGAGCTTATATTTTGCGACGACATGTCTACAGATGGCACCGCCGATGAGGTTCGCCGTGTGCAAAAACTCTATCCACAACGTTTGATCCGGCTTCTAAATGGACCAGGCGTCTGCAAGTCGAAAAATGTTTGGACTGGCTTCGAGGCTGCAACAGGGAGACATTCTGGCTATCCTTGATGCGGACTTGACGGTAATGCCCGAGGAGCTTCCCTATTTCATTTATGCCATTACCCAGGGCGGCGCAGAATTCGTGAACGGATCGCGTTTGGTATATCCCGTTCCGAAGGCGGCGATGAAGACGCGAACATGATTGGGAATAGGCTATTCAGCGTCGCATTCTCATATTTACTTGGGCAAAGGATTAAAGATACCCTGTGTGGTACCAAGGTTCTTTGGAGGACTGACTGGGAGCGAATTCGGCCAATGATCGGATCTTGGGGCACAATGGATCGTTGGGGCGATTACGAACTCCTGTTCGCGGCTGGCAAATTGAATCTTCGGGTGGTCGATCAGCCCGTCCACTATCAGGAGAGAATATACGGCGCCACTAAGATGACGAAAGTCCTTCAGAATGGACTTATCATGTCGAAAATGTGCTTGTACGGCTTCCTCAAACTGAAGCTTAGTTACTAGGAGCTTTGGCGTTGACCCGAGCGTCGTACCGGAGAACGATCTCGTTCAATATCCTCCCTATGTCATATTCTTGACGCCACCGTGGAAAGTGCGTTTGAATCTTCGTCAGATCTGAAATGTAGCAGACGTGATCGCCGATTCGGCTGGTGGGGTTATAGGAGTATCGCAGTTTGTAACCCAGATTCGCTAGTAGATCGATCGTTTCCAAAATAGATAAGCTGTTTGCCCTCCCACCCCCCAGGTTATACACTTCTCCACACTTTGGCGCTTTATAGAATTCGAGAAAGAGGCGGGCGACATCGCGTGAATGGATTTGATCCCGGACCTGCTTGCCTTTATAGCCGTAGATAGTGTACTCGCGTCCAGAGACCGCACAGAACACGATATAGGCGAGATACCCATGGAGCTCAACTGCGGCGTGCTGTGGCCCGGTCAAGCAGCCTCCTCTGAAGATGCCCACAGGCATCTGGAAGTAGCGTCCGAACTCCTGGCACATTAAATCTGCAGCGGCTTTGGACGCGCCGAAGAGTGAATGCAGACACGAATCGATAGACATCGATTCATCAATCCCGCATCGCCCATCTGCATAATCAAAGCGCTTTTCCAACTCCTTGAGGGGTAGAGTATTTGGCCGGTCGCCGTAAACCTTATTTGTACTTG
>CAWGPK010000016.1:0-94928 GCA_963824405.1 uncultured Acidobacteriota bacterium
GATTGACAAATTTCTGTGACCGCCTGTATGTGATGTATGGGGACAGGTTTGGCCGAAAGGTAAGCAAGGGTTTTCAGTTTCTACTTGCAAGTCCTGCAAACGGAAGTGTCTGTAAAAGGCTGAATATGTTTTTGCGGTGGATGGTGCGAAGCGATGATGTTGATACCGGGCCTGTGGAAATCGGTTGATAAGGCGAAACTGATTGTCCCTATAGATGTTCATATGGCAAGGCTTTGTAAAATTCTCGGCCTATACAAAAGAAAGACAGTTTCACTAGCCGCTGCGGTTGAGATAACGGAAAGCTTTAAGCGAATCGAACCTGCCGACCCTGTTAAATACGATTTTGCTTTATCCCGCATCGGCATAATCGAAAACTGCACAGGAAAATTGCGAAAAGAATGTAATAATTGCGAACTTCTATTCCCTTCTGCAGAAAATTTTAAGCCACAGAGGCCACCGAGAACACAGAGATAAAATATCAATCGCCTTAAACAACAAAGCAAAACTAACAAACCAGCCGACCGGCTGTAAATTAGAATACAGGGTAAGAGCGATTAACATCTCTGGAGAGTCAATGCCGTCAAATACGGCAGCCGTGGTTTTGTATCTGGCTTCGCTCAAACGCCGCGGGGGCTTTATTGTAGTGAACTTGCCCTGAGCGAAGTCGAATGGGTCGAGGGCTTCAATTCGTTCTCCCTTTCCTTTTGCTTTTTTCCACCGTTTCAGCTTATAATTTCCCTATTCTCGTCAGGAGTCAACATCGAAGCGAATTTCTGCCGAAGGCGGGCAAGAAATTATAGAGGTTGTTATTATATGGAATTTTCAGAAAACAACATTATTAAATGGGCGGCTAATATAGACCAGTATTTCAGATCTTTTCAGCACGAAGATGACTCTGTAAACAATACGGAACTTTTTAAGGCGTACCTTGATACTGTAGCTGAAATTCTTACTCAGGTGCTCATAAAACGACCCCCAAAGATCACTGGAAACTATCCTTCATGGGAAATATTTTAGACGATCCACTCCAAAAAGCTCCAACATGGTTTTCGTTTTGGTACTTGGCTGGACATTGAGTTTAATATGGAGACTGCTATTCTCTTTCCGCAACATATTAGTCATATGCCTGATGAGTTTTGGAAACATGTTTCTGGAACTTAATGAATACGGCAAATTTGCTTTCACGGAAGACTCCATGCCCGATTTCCCCTCATGCCTTACCTTGCAAGCCAAGAAAAAGGTGAAAAGTAATCTTTTTAGATTAGCTCGGCACTGCATATTATTTGCAGCACAACAAAATAAAAACGATATTGATGTTGAAGACATTTATGAAGATTTCGGTTCTATTCAAGTGTCATGGCCGCTTAATATCAAAATAGAAGACTTGCTGAACAATATATCTGAGGTCTTCACGCGGTTTTATCGAATAAACTATATGTTGTATCGGCATGAATACATTATAAATCATTCTAAACGTAAAGGTAGAAGGAAATTACAAACGAGAGACGAGGTTGATAAAAGGGAATAAAGTTAGACTGCCCTCTATCTTATATGATTGAGTCATAATGTCTGATTTGTATAAAATACACTTTGGTTTTTCTAAAAGTAAACGATATCCGCAAGCAGTTGAACTTGCCAAGTTAGCTAATAAACATGAAATTAAAGGTGAGGGAGAAGATATATGGCATATCGTCACTTTTACAAATGAACAAATTGATTTGATGGCATCTTTTTATAAAATTGCTGGAGGTTTGCCGTATCCTAAGATATATGGGGCTGATGTTCTTTCGCTTATTTTATATCTCCGCGAAGGCTACGAATACTCATATAACTCCCATACAAAGAAGAAACGTATCCGAAAAGCAGCAGAAAAACTACAATTTGAAACCAAGAAAACCCCGCAAGAACTGGCCGAATATTTAGATGACAAATGCTGGAAGGTATATCAGCAAGATATGACGAAAGTGAATGAAAAACTTAAAAGTGAAGGGTATCTTGATTCTGTTGATTATACTACTATGAAGTATATAGAAGCTACTAAAAGGCCAAAAGAGTTCCTTCCTGAGTATCAAGAAATTCGTGAATTCATTTCCAATGGGGAATATGATGAAGCTATTCAAAAGTATTATGATACTTTGGGTGATAGATTTTACGGCGAACTTCATAATGAACTAATTTACCTGAAACGTCTTGCAAAGGTTTCTATAACAGGAAGAGACCTCTTGTATTTTAGAAACGAATCATCGCGGAACGAATTGATCAATTCTAACCTCTCAGAATATTGCTCGTGTATCGACAAGGCACTTGAACAATATCGAGATGCAGGACTTAAGCTACCACTTGATATTATCATTGAAAATGCTCCTACTATGGAAGAATTAACCAAACAAAGAAAATGGGACTGGCATCAAGGAGTTTATTTATGGAATGGCAAATTTCAGAGAGATAATACTCCGGTAACCATTGATTCATTTTCCGCACAATATGATAAAACCCCCGAGGGTAGACTTTTCGATAAATACCCTGACCAAGTTCAGTATTGCAGAGTCATCGAAGCTCCTGAGTATAAGGAATACAAAGGGCTTTGGACAACATATTCTCCCTTATACTATCAAAGACACATTTTAGATAAAGGCTTTCACCTTAATGGAATAGAAGCATATAAACATAAGTTATGGAAATTAGATCAGCGGGAGCCAGACTTTACCACCGTAAAATCTATGGCTGAAATTAAAAAATCTGACTATAGAACTAACGGGATACAAATATACTGGTCGCAACCATCAAATCGACGGGAAAAAATTCTATGAAATAGATTTAATAAGAACCAATATGAGCGGAAAAGATTTCTGTATTGATTGGGCCGAAGAACGTGAAAATCCTTTTATAGAACTCGTTGAAGAAATTCTTAGGGAAGCGGAAAATTTACTGCGTGTAAATCATAATCTTCCAAGAATTGGTGAGGGTTGGCTTTCGGAAATGCAACTTTATAATTTAGTCAAGACAATTTTTTCCGAATCTGAGCATCATGCAACTCCTGAATGGCTCAAGCCACTCCATTTAGATGTTTTCGTACCATCGAAGAAACTTGCTTTTGAATATCAAGGAAAACAGCATTTTGAACCAATCGACTTTTTTGGCGGAGAAAAAACTTTTAAGGAAACCCAAAAACGAGACCAAAAGAAAAAACTAAAATGTCACTCAATGAGAATAACTTTGATCGAATGGCGTTATGATGAGCCGATTAATTTAGAAGTTCTCAAAGCAAAAATGAAATCTATCCTATAATGAAATCTAGGAGCTTCATACTTATTTCCATTCCGCTTTTACCCACTTCAGTCGGACAAAGTTGAAGTTATTCGCTATTTTTTATTTTCCAGCCAGAGCCATATAGCCAATACGAGGGTAACAATAAATGCGGGAACACTCGCCCACATCGGCAATTCAAAGGTATTTGCCGTTATTTTTACTTGAAGGATTAGCCGTAACAAATGCGCATAACGAAACAAGCAGCAGAAATATCGCTGTTACAATTATAGATGGCTTCATAAACGTTCTCCTATCTTTTTAACCAAACCCTCCCAGGAACTTCATCTCCTGGCCTTAAGTTTCTGTCAGATTAACTATAAATCCCCCCGCAATTACTGTCAATCCTCAATCCGAAATCGAAAATTCTCTGCGGTCTCGGCGTTCTCTGCGGTGAATTCTCTTGTGGCAAATCAATACGGGCCGCCGCGGATATACAGCTTTACTTTTTCTTCGTAGAAGTCTTTGAGTTTTTCGTGCAAATCTTTGTCCAAAGGCGGGAAATCGGAGGCTTTGGCGTTATCGGCGGCCTGCTGGGGTTTGCTTGCACCGGGGATAATAACAGAGACAGCGTCGAAATCCAAAATCCAGCGAAGGGCAAACTGGGCCATCGTCATCCCTTTCGGGACAAACTGCTTTAACTGGTCGGCTAATTCAATACCCTTTTCAAAGGGCAGGCCCGCAAAAGTCTCGCCGACATTGAAGGCCTGGCCATCGCGATTGAAATTGCGATGGTCGTTTGCTGCAAAAGCGGAATTTTTGGTAAACTTTCCCGACAACAGGCCTGAAGCAACAGGCAGCCTGATTATAAGGGCGACGTTTTGCTTTTTGCATTGCTCGAAGATTGTATCAATCGGTTTTTGGCGGAAGATGTTAAAGATAATCTGAAGCGAGGTGCAGTCATCCTGCTGCATACAGACAATGGCCTCATCCATAGATTCGACGCTTGCGCCCCAGTTTTTGATTTTGCCCTCACCTTTAAGTTTTCGCATCAAGTCAAATATATCACCCTGCTCTAAAATATCGGGCGGGACGCAGTGGAGCTGGATAAGGTCAAGGCAATCGACACCGAGCCTTTTAAGTGAGCCATCGATGCAGGCGGTGACGGTTTTTTCCGTATATTTATCAGGATAGGTTGTATCGGAGCGGCCGACCTTTGTGGCGACGAAGATATCCGATTTACCTTTGATAAATTTGCCGACGAGTTTTTCGCTTCTGCCGTCGCCATAGACGTCTGCGGTGTCGTAGAAATTTACGCCGCTGTCATAAGCGGCATTGAGGATTTGCTCTGCCGTTTTTTCGGGGATAAAACCCCACGCTGCGCCGATTTGCCAGCAGCCGATGCCGATTTCTGAATTTTTGAAACCAGTTTTGCCGAAAGTTCTGTAGTTCATAACAATCTCCTTTATATAATTTCAAGAGAGACGGCAGCGATATTAATCTGTTTCAGCGGAAAAATCAAGAAAATTTATTTGACAACAAAACGAACATTATATTACTATGTGAGTATATAATCACATACTCATTATTAAAGGAAACCTTTATGTTAAGCAAAGACAAGATGACGCTTTATAAAAGGCAGGCCGACATTTTGCAGGCGATTGGTCAGCCGATTCGAATTGCAATAGCCAACTTTCTAAAAGATGGCGAGCAGTGCGTCTGCGATATAGCCGAATTCGTCGGCTCGGAACGCTCGAACGTATCGAAGCACCTGTCGGTTATGGTCAACGCCGGATTATTGGAATCCCGCAAGGACGGTCTGAATGTGATTTACAGGCTAAAATGCCGCTGCATTCTGGAGTTTTTCAAATGTATGTCGGGTGTGCTGAAACAACGGGTCAAGGATGACAAAGAAATACTTAAGGTCCTTTAGCGACAGTGGCTAAAATAGTGAAAGAGCGAAGATGAAAACCATTGAAAATGAGAAATGCTGTTGTTCAAAGGCTGCGGGGGGCAATTTTGCCGTGGCTGGCAACTAAAAAACGCGGATTGTGAAATGGGCAATACTTTTGGTAATCGGGGTAGCTTTGTGGTGGCTGATTTATTTGAACCTGGCGACTTTTGGGCGATGGTTTACATATTCGCTGCTGGATTTGCGGGAGGGCGGGCATTTAAGCTCGGCGGTAGAGTTTTTTGTTTTCGAAACGCCTAAGGTTTTGATGCTGCTTGTGCTGATTGTTTTCGGGGTAGGGATTGTTCGCTCGTTTTTCACGCCTGAAAGGACCAGAAAGATTCTCAGCGGTAAAAGCGAAACAGTGGGGAATATACTGGCTGCGCTTCTGGGTGTGGTTACGCCTTTTTGTTCGTGTTCGGCGGTGCCGTTGTTCGTGGGTTTTGTAACGGCCGGCGTGCCGCTTGGCGTGACGTTTTCATTTTTGATTTCAGCCCCGATGATAAACGAGATTGCGTTGGTGATGCTTTTCGGGATGTTCGGATGGATCAATCTAGTTGGAGTGTTCGCATATTGGTTACACATAAAACGGTTATCCTATCCAATATTAGGCGGTGTTGCGGCAATTTTGTTATCATCAGCAGTGTTAATTCTGATTACGATATTAAAACTCCCGGTAATTCTCCCGATTTTACAATCATATTCGGATCATTATGGTGTCATGGGCTCTCTAATTTGGTTTGTAATCTGGTTTATTGCAGGATTCATAATTGTATACCATCATATGAATTCTGAAAAAGAGAATGGGTGTTCTTGAATTAATGAAACGATGCCGATATTACGATGAAGATGGTGATGCATGGGATAAGCCCTGTGGGTATAGTAAAAGTTCCCGATGTAGATATTTCAATCCAAAATTTTATTGTCCTGTTTTAAACAAATGAAAGAAAACCGCGAAAATACGATCACCCTAAAAATACTGAAGATTATCTGTTTTTGGAAATAAGAAAAATTTCTGATTGAAAACAGCATTGGCCTATTTCCCACTAACCTTTCGGATCCTTCCCATCGCTTCCTTCAGCCTCTCCATCGAGGCCGCATACGAAAGCCGGATCCAGCCCGGCGCATAGAATGCAGTTCCCGGGGTCGCCGCAACATGTGCCTTCTCAAGCCAGCGGGATGCGATCTCCATGTCGTCACCGGTGACTTTGACGAATGCGTAGAACGCCCCGTCTGCCGGTGCTGTCGTATAGCCCATCTGGTTCAGCTCGGCGATAACGTATTTTCGCCGGCGGTCGAACTCCTGCCGCATCTGCTCGATGCAGTGCTGGTCGCCTTTTAATGCTGCGACAGCGCCATACATCGCAAAGGTGGCTGCCTGTGAGACCGAGTGCTGCTGCACCTTGGACATCTGACGTATGATCTCCAAGGGGGCGACGGCATACCCGAGCCGCCAGCCGGTCATTGCAAAGGACTTGGAGAAGCCGTTGATCGTGATCGTGCGCTGCGCCATGTCCCCGATGCTCGCAAGTGCGATATGCTCCTTGCCATAGACCAGCTTCTCATAGATCTCATCTGACATCGCATAGATGTCATGGTCGCAGCAGAGGTCTGCGACAAGCTTCATCGATCGTTCATCAAAGACCGCACCTGAGGGGTTGGACGGTGAGTTGATGACAATCATCTTAGTTTTTGCGTTCACCCGCTCCAGCACCGAATCGTCAAGCTGGAAGTTTTTTGTGTTGAGCGGGTGAAAGACTGTTTTCCCGCCGGCGATCTGCACGCAGGGTTCATAGGAGACCCATGCGGGGGTGAGAAGGAGGACTTCATCGCCCGGGTTGAGCACCGCCTCCATCGCCTCGTGGATGGCATCCTTTGCCCCGCAGGTGACGATCACCTGCCCGGGCTTACAGGGAACGTGGTTCTCTTGTGTGATCTTTTCGCTGATGGCAGTCAGCAGTTCCGGGATCCCGTTGCTCGGCGCATAGTGGGTTTCGCCGCGCCGGAGTGCATCAATGCAGGCCTCCCTGATGTGCCGGGGGGTATCGAAGTCGGGCTCTCCGATAGAGAGGCTGATGACATCGATTCCCTCCCGCTGCATCTTCTGTGCCCGGGCGGTGATCTCAAGGGTGGCGGAAGGGGCAATCTCGGAAATCTTTTCCGATAACTGCCTCATTTCAATCGCTGGACAAGCTTGATGGCTGACTCGACCGCACGTTTCGCATAATCGATCCGCTCGTTCGCCTCAAGGCGCGTCATTCCCGGCCCGGAGATGCCGAGCGTCACGGGTTTGCCGAACTCGAGCGAGAGGTCGATGATCTTCCGTGCCGCGTGCTGGACTACGATATCGTCGTGCTGTGTCGCGCCTTCGATCACACAGCCAATAGTAACAACAGCATCGACTTTTCCTGCCTGCAGCATCTTCTTGATCGCGAGCGGCATGTCATACGCCCCGGGGACATAGATGCACTCGGTCACCTGCGCACCGAGGAACGCCGCATGTTCCCTTCCCTCGATCTCCATCATGTACGTGATGTCACGGTTGAATTCCGCAACCACAAATCCCAGTTTTATCGTCATAGTCCACTGCTCACGTAATCATTGTGTAATGTAAAACCAGATAAACTCATACTCTCTTTCTCACCGCCGGGCAGGCCCGGCATCCGCAAATCCCTGGCGCTGCCCGGTTCCCGCTTCGCGCTCAAGGTCCCGCGGGTGCAGGACGAGCTTGACCGCATTGATGGCATGCTCCCTCGTGCGCTGCTCTGCAAGCCACGCGAGCTCGCGTCCGTCTTTTGCCTCATCCTCGTGGACGAATACCTCGATGATGTGGGTATTGGTCATCAGCTGGCACAGGATCAGCCCCTGCGAGGCTTCGTGGGCGCAGAGCCGGTCCTTCTCCTGTCCCCCGGGCATTCCCAGCGCCATGACGATATCGCAGCGCCGCTCTTCGATCAGTTTCTTGCATGCCACCGGCAGGTCCTTGATACCCGGTACCGTCACGCGCTCGATAGCGACACTTGCATGTTTTTTGAGCTCATCGATAGCGATGGCTCCCATGTTGACGCGGGAAAAGGTAGTGTCGGCAACCCCCACTCTCATCCGAATACCTCGCCTGCTGCCTGCACACCGTCACCCTGCACCTTATAACCTGATTTCTTCAATGCGAACTGTGTCGCTGCAAGGGTGGCGAGGATCTCCGGGGCACCGACGGCTCCCATGCTCCCGATCCTGAAGATCTTCCCTTTCAGGTGGTCCTGCCCGCCTGCAATGATGATTCCCATCTTCTTAATAATATCCCGCATCTCTGCATCCTTCACCCCATCCGGATACGAGATGGCCGAAACCGTTGTGGAATACTCGTGCTTCGCGTCGATCTTCGGGAACAGGGATAGCCCCCATACCTTTGCCGCTGCCCTTACCGCTTTGGCCATTCTGTGGTGGCGTGCGATCCGGTTGGCAATCCCCTCTTCCTCGACAATCAGGCATGCCTCTCGGAGTGCCAGAAAGAGCGGGACTGCCGGGGTGTACGGCGTCTCCATCGGTTTGCTGCCTGCGCTCTTCCTGTACGCGGCAAGGTCAAGGTAGTATGGCGGGTTCTTGCAGAGCCGCTCCCATGCCCTGCTGCTCACCGATACGGCAGCCAACCCTGCCGGGGCCGCGAGGCATTTCTGGGACCCCACGATAGCAACATCCACTCCCCATGCGTCGGCTTCCACAACATCCCCTCCAATGGACGTGATGCCATCCATCACAAAGAGTGCATCGTGCTTGCGGGCAAGCCTTCCCACTTCCTGCGCCGGGTTTTTGATACCGGCTGATGTCTCGTTATGGACGAGCGTGACAACCTGTGCACCCTGTTCGAGCCGTTCTTCAAGCGCCCCGAGATTGAGCGGGGTCCCCCACTCGGATGCAATCTCGTATGCTTTTCCGTAGCGCTGGCTGATCTTGTAGAGCCGCTCGCCGAATTTGCCATTGACAAGGCAGGCGATCTCCTTGTCCCGCCCGAAATTAGCGACCGCAGCTTCCATACCGGCAGTTCCGGAGCCGCTGATCACAAAGAGGTCGTTTGCAGTCCCAAAAACGGTCTTGAGCACCCGCACGCAGTCGGAATAGACCGCACCGAACTCGGCGCTCCGGTGGTTGATTGCCTGGCGCATCATCGCATACCGGACACGTTCCGGCATCGGCACCGGGCCCGGCAGCATCAGGAGTGGTTCTTTTTCCATGTGGATCTGCCCATAGTATATTTATATAGACGGGATATAAGTTTGGATGGCAGATATGGCAGACGTCGCAGTTATTTCCGGATCCACATCGGACAGCGCAATTGCGGACAGGGTAAAAAAGATCCTCGACGGGCAAAAAATATCCTATGATTATCAGGTGATCTCTGCACACCGGGATCCGGACAAACTTGATGCTTACATCAAAACAAGCACCTGCAAGGTATACATCGCGATTGCCGGGCTCTCCGCCGCACTGCCCGGCGTGATCGCGTCAAAGACAGATAAGCCGGTGATCGGTGTGCCGGTGAGCGGGACGCTCAACGGGCTTGACGCACTCCTCGCGATCGCCCAGATGCCCAAAGGCGTGCCTGTCGCCTGCGTGGGTGTGGATAACGGGGAGAATGCGGCGTGGCTGGCGATCAGGATTTTGAAGCTTCAAAAAAATTGAACCCGACCACCTTCTTTTTTCCATGCAAAAGGAAGTCCTGCAATCCCATCTCCCAATAAACACAATTTTTGGGGGGTTAATAGAGAAGATTCGTGCCGCTCCGTCCTGCAACCTTTAATCCCTCATCGATAAGCGATCGGTTTTTCGGATCCCGATACTGGAGCATCGCCCGCTGGATCTTTTTCTCCCGGCCCTTGGGTATATAAACCGGTTTGAGGGTAAAGGGGTTAAGTCCCGGTATAGTACATACAGGTGGAAACGCTCATCGGAGTCGGAGTGAATTCCTGCACCTGCTCGGTATACAGGTTGTGGTCACGGATATAGAGCGCAAGATCAACCATATCCGGAATTGTGCACCCGGGATGCCCTGACATGAAGTACGGGAGAAGATACTGCCGCTTCCTCTTGCCCTGCTGGATCTTTTCAAAACGGGCCCGGAACTCTTCAAATACCTCCCCATCCGGTTTGTTCATGCAGGAAGTGACGTGCGGGGAAATATGCTCAGGGGCGACCTTGAGGTGCCCTGAAATATGGTGCTCGCAGAGCTCAGACAGGTATTCCATGTCATCGGCAGGGACAAGATCATAGCGTAACCCGGAGCTCACAAACACCTTTTTTACCCCGGGAATATTTCGCAGGCGTCGTAAAAGATCAAGCTGCCGGGCATGGCTTGTGGAAAGGTTCTGGCATGCCGGAGTACACGGTTTATCCGGACATGTCCCCCTCATTTCCCATTGCGGGCAGGAGAGCCCGTACATGTTTGCGGTCGGCCCCCCGACATCCTGGACGATTCCTTTGAATTCCGGCATCTTTGCCATGCGCTCCACTTCGCGCACCATCGATTCAGCACTCCGGCTCTGTACGATCCTTCCCTGGTGATGGGTCAGGGCGCAGAACGAGCACCCGCCAAAACAACCACGGTGACTGGTGATAGAGAATTGCACGGGTTCAAGTGCGGGGATTTTTAGATGGTATGACGGGTGAGCCCTGCGGCTGAAGGGAAGCTCATACACATGGTCGAGCTCTTCGGTTGTGAGGGGGATTGCGGGGGGGTTCTGAATAATTATCGTCTTAGGATGAGGTTGGGCAACTGCACGGCCCCGCACAGGATCCTGTTCAGCATAATGGAGGGCAAATGCCTGGGCATATGCGGTTTTGTCCTGCAAGACTTCTGAAAAGGAGGGTAATTCGATGAGACCTTCCCGTGAGATCCCGCGCCACTCGGAGATTTCCATTTTGTATGCTGTGCCGCGAATATCGCGGATCCCGTTTGCGGATTTGCCCCCTTCAATCTGCCGGGCAACCTCGCATACCTGACGCTCCCCCATACCAAAAATGAGGAGATCCGCAGGTGCATCGGCAAGGATCGATTGCCGGACCCGGTCCTGCCAGTAATCATAATGGGCAAACCTCCGCAGGCTAGATTCGATACCACCGAGAATAATGGGGATATCCGGGTAGAGAGCATGGATCCGGTCCGAATATACCAGGGTTGAACGATCCGGGCGGTTGGGAATACCCCCGGGAGAATACACATCGTTACTGCGCCGTTTGAGGTTCGGGGTAAGGTTGTTAACCATCGAATCGACATTCCCCGCCGACACCCCGAAAAAGAGACGGGGGGCGCCGAGCGCGGTAAAATCCCGGTCGGAGTTTTTGTCAGGTTGTGCGATGATGCCAATGGTATACCCTGCATCCCAGAGCACCCTTCCAATCAGTGCAGCCCCAAACGATGGATGATCGATATACGCGTCACCGGTCACAAGAATGATATCGAATTGGGAGATGCCGAGTCTGCCAGCTTCCTGTATCGACATGGGAAGAAAAGGGGGTTGCGGGATCATGCTGAGATGATCAGCATGTGAACCTGCAGTATAAATAATTCCGGGGTGTTACAAACGGTGATGCCTGGATCAGCGCTGGGTCAGGTCCCGTATGATATCTGCCAGCCCGGTGGGCATCTCATCCTTGGGTTCGGGCTTGGATGCCTTTGCTGAATCAGGCGGGGTCTGTGGGGATTTGGAGGGTTTTTTGCCTTCATCTTCCTTCTCTTTATTACCAAAAACAGGAAGGTTCGTCTGGGTATGTTCGTCGAACTCGCGTCTTCCCTGCAGGCCGGTAAATTCCAGGATGACTGCCTCAACAATAAGATAGGTCGTCGCTTTCTCCCGCAGGCAGCCGGTAAGGGCATGACCGGCGCGCCCTACAGAGGCATGGTAATGGAGGTGTGGCCCGTCTTCGCCCGGATAGATCGTGCCCACCCCGAATACCTCCCAACCCCCCTCGAACATGACAAAGTGGGGGACCGGGGGGATGACAGGCTCCTCAGGACCGGTTACCATCCTCCCGTTCATCAACGCGCCAAGGAAAATGACAGACCCGGACTGGATGTCCTTGTCAGTGATGAACCGGCGCATCGAGACGAGAAAATCCTCGCCGTCATCGATGCGCACAACAAAGACCCTGCCGATCTGCCCCTCCGCGTATTGCATAGTATCAGGTTCCTTTCTCTAGGTCATATGGTTTTGGCTGGATCATCCGATAATATTATTATTATTACCTTTTTTAGATTCGTGATCGGAAAGTCGTCACGAAATTCTTATTATACGTTGACAGAGATTTACTTGGAGGTACAATTTACTATCGATTTGTCGGAGTTTCTGACTGATAAACCTGTACTGGGGTTGGATCCGGTAAATGTTATTGCAAAATCTGGATGTGACTGATGGATTTTGGTTCAACTTTTTTTTACAAATATCGCCGGTTTGTAAAAGCTTTAAAGATCTATCTTCTTCTTGCCGGGCCTGGCCTCATCGTAATGCTTGCAGATAACGACGCCGGCGGCATTACCACATACACCGTGACCGGAGCAAAATTCGGGTACGGGTTGATCTGGTTTTTGCTCCTGCTCCTGCCGGTCGCCTATGTGGTCCAGGAAATGACCGTGCGGCTGGGCGCTGTTACAAAACGGGGTCATGCAGAAGCGATCTTTGACGCGTTCGGTTCCTTCTGGGGGTGGTTCTCGTCCCCGGTCGGACCCATGGCACGCCGCCTTTCCTTGGTTCCTGAAATTGGTTTCACAAAGCGGGTACTCCGTCACTGTTGCCTGGGCCTGTGATACACATCACGTGCGTGTCAATAAATGTGCGTAAGTAAATAACCGCCAGCGCCGATGGCCGGGGAGGTGAGCAGGTATCCGCTGCGCGGGCTGAATTGATTCCCACGGAAACCGGCAAGGCGGTTCCGTTCATAAACCAGTTCCTTGATGAACGCGTCCGGTGCCGGATCGCTCCCTCAGAATCAAGCGACTACGGGCACGCGGCGAGGCAGCCTTTTTGAACATGCGGCCACGGTTCCGAGGCTGACACCTAAGCTCGCCGCAATGTCTCTCAGGGATGCCCCGGAATCACGCAGGCGGGCAGGTTCGGAGGTTCCGAAGTAAGAGCTGACCTACCGAACTAATGCCCTGTTGTAGAATGGCTTACACCACGATGCGGAAGTGGCGGAATTGGCAGACGCGCAGGACTTAGGATCCTGTGGCCGAAAGGCCGTGGGGGTTCAACTCCCTCCTTCCGCAAGCCCTTTTTTCGTATTTAAGCCAAAAGGCGCGAAAACAGCGTTTTTCTTGGGAATTTTATCGATTCTTTGCGATGCACTTCTGTCATCTGTTGCCAATCTATGACACGACTTTCGCCGGTTTCGCCCCCATCATTGGCAACACTGGTAACAGTAAAACTGCGAGCATCCGGGCATCGTTGCCGGTTAATGGGAAGATAACCCGGATTCATGGCTGCGCTGAGAAAAGCTGCCCGAGACGACGTGGGGAGTCGCAGTCTCGCCTAGCCAATGTCGAAGGCGCGTCATATCGGGCTGCCGGACTGCTGATTGACCTGCGTTCGGTGCTTGAACTTGTCGAACATCTCTTTGCGCCCGCGTTTCCGTGGATAACTGAGCACTCTAACAACGGGATGGCCCATGCAAGGATATCATCCAGACAAGCCGCCAACCCGAGGGCGCTTCGTTCATGGCTCAATCCAGGAGCTATGTCAAATCATCAGGTTTCACCGGCTACACCGTTGCTTCCGGTTCGAGCTTTCATGAAGTTTTTAAACGATTATTTCTATATAGACCTGTCCCAGCAAGCTCATCTCAGTAGTTGGGGAATGGTGAAACGAGCCGGATTCGTGCTCGATGAAATTCAGAATAGGGCCGAGACCGAAGCTTCATTCAAGAAGCAGAGATATGCCCATATTGGACAGGCCGTTGCATTTGTGCTTTCCATCGCGTCTGAAATAGAAGCACATTTTCGCTTCGGATTACGTTCAGACGTTCTTTACATCTGGGGAGTTGCTGCGCCCTCGATTGTAGCGGTCGAAGAGATGTATCAAAAACGCTATCGTGAATTGTTAAGCAGGTCTTAGTTTCGCTTTCCGCGGGGTCCCACACGCTACCATGAGCGCATTACCAAATGAGACACTAACCAGGGTGGTTCCGGCGCAATTCATCCGAGTCCTAATACACTTGTCGCCGCCAATGACAGGCTGGGCTAGAATCCGAGGAAATGAGGAGGTGAGAATTTCATGATTGGCGCTGGAGTCTTGATGCCTTTGTCCGTCGCGGAGCTTGAACTCGACTGCAACAATCCGCGGATTCGGAAATGGATTGAAATGTACGGGGATAACCCAGATTTCGATCAGATGTGCTTGGCTCTCGGCGCCGCCGGCGACGACGAAGGCGAAAGCAGCACGAGTTTCGAAAAGCTCAAGAATTCTATTCTGACGAATGGCGGTGTAATTCAACCAATTATCGTTAACCGGAAAAGGGACGGAAAGCTTGTTTGTATCGAAGGGAACACGCGACTCGCGCTTTATAAGTGTTTCTTGAGAGATGGCGTCAAAGGCAATTGGACGCAAATTCCGTCCCTCGTGTACGAGGACATCGGCGAGGCTGAAGCAGACGCAGTGCGACTGCAAATTCATTTGGTGGGAACGCGAGCGTGGGATCCATATTCTAAAGCAAAGTATCTCCGTTACCTTCGGATGCAAGAACGATTGCCTTTCAGCGCGATGGTGGATTTCTGCGGAGGCAGGCAAAAGGAAGTCATAGAACTCATCAACGCCTTTCAGGACATGGAGACATATTACCGACCCATATTGCCCGACGACACAAGCTTTGATACGTCAAGATTTAGCGGTTTCGTTGAATTGCAGAAGCCGGGTGTGAAAGAAGCGATCCTTGACGCTGGATTTAGCCTGTCCGATTTCTCTACCTGGATACATGAAGAGAAGCTCTATCCTCTTAACACCGTGCGTATTCTGCCCAGAATTTTAAAGAGCCCGAAGGCAAGAGAAGTTTTTGTTAAGCAGGGTGCCAGGAAAGCAGTCGAAGTTCTGGATCGGCCAGATTTGAATAAAGCCTTACTGGAGGCCAATCTTGGGCAGTTGGCACGCGCTCTAACTCAGGCAATATACAACTTGAACTGGCATGAAGCTGAGAAGCTTAGGGCCGATCCAGGTGGCGAAACTACCCAGTATCTCAATGAAGTTCAAGTCCAGATCAACGCCCTTCTAAACCCGAAGGGACCTGAGGCGTAGATTGTGGCCGAATCGCTCCAGCACATGAAGCTGGTCAGAACGATTCTCAGCTACATCGCAGAAGAACACCGAGAGATTAGCTACTTGGCAATGTTACACGACTTGCCGGGCTTGATCCGTGGAGAGAAGCCACCGCGGATTGGCGGGTTCGCTCCAGATGTTTACGCTATGGACGCACCCCATACTGTGACGATCATCGGCGAAGCAAAAACTCAACAAGACCTCGAAACTGACCACTCGCGCAAGCAGATCCGTGCTTTTATCGAATTCTTGAAAGACAAGGAAACGGGAATTTTTGTTCTCGCAGTTCCGTGGCAAGCGCTGCCGCGGGCACGTGGAATCGTGAACGGCGTCACGCAAAATGTGGTGTGTCGATCTACGGAACTTGTCTTCTTGGACGGTTTAGAGACGCGGAGGGCAGGCGGATGCTGAGAGTCCAAAGAGAGCCTTCCCTCCTGGCGAAGCATCAAGGGTTCAACTATCAGGTTGAAGCCGTGGATGCTATCAAAGACCTTGAATATGCCGCCGTCTTCCACGAGCAAGGCTTAGGAAAAACTAAGATAGGTGTGGACTTGGCCCTTACGTGGTTGAAAGCAGATGTCGTCGATGCGGTCATGGTCATAACAAAACGCGGGTTAATTGACAATTGGCGTGCCGAGATCGCTCTGCATACATTTCTTGTACCTCGAATTCTGGGACAGAATCGTAGAGCAAATTTCCACGCGCTCAACAGCCCTGCGCGGCTGTATGTCACCAACTATGAGGTTCTTAAATCCGAGCGAAAACGGATGGCACTGTTCCTTAGGACGCGTCGTGTTGGCGCAATACTTGATGAGGCACACAAAATAAAGAACCCGAATGCGGATCTCGCGAGGGCTCTCATCGAGTTGGCTCCTGGCTTCACTCGTCGCGTGATCATGACAGGCACACCGGTAGCCAATCGCCCATACGATCTATGGGCTCAGATCTACTTCTTGGATCACGGCAAATCGCTTGGTCAGGATTTCGCTTCGTTTAAAGGAGCACTAGACCTGACGAATAAGTTGGCGCGTAATCCGGAGAAAGCGGCGCAGTTCCAGGATGAATTAGGGGCTGTATTCGATAAGATCCGCCACTTCACAGTCCGTGAAACAAAACAGACCGCTGAAATCAAACTTCCTTCTAAAGATATCAAGAGCGTTCGTGTTGAGCTTGAGCCTCGTCAGGAGGAAATCTATCAGCGGTTTCGGGAGGAGTGCGCAGCCATTGTGGTTAAAGAAGGGAGGCCGATTCTCGATGATGCAGATGCCATTTTAAAAAGACTTGTGCGACTCGTTCAGGTTGCGTCGAACCCGAGGCTCGTCGATGAGTCATATCGTGGTATTCCGGCCAAATTTCCGGTGATGGAAGACATGCTCTATAAGGTTTCAGATGCGGGAGAGAAGGCCATCGTATGGACTGCATTTACGGCTAACGTTGATTGGCTGGCGAAGCAAACCGAGACGTTCGGTGCAGTGCGAGTTCATGGGAAACTGACCTACGATGAGCGAAGTCGGGCGATTGAAGCGTTCAAAAAAGACGAAGATTGCAAAGTGTTGATCGCGACACCCGCGTCAGCCAAAGAGGGATTGACACTAACAGTCGCGAACCACGCGATCTTCTACGACAGATCGTTCAGCCTTGATGATTACCTTCAAGCCCAGGACAGAATCCACCGAATCTCTCAGAATCGTCCGTGTTTCGTCACCAACCTCATTGCAAAGGACACGATCGACGAATGGGTGGACGTGTTATTGTCCGCGAAGCATCTCGCGGCAAAACTTGGTCAGGGTGATATAACCAAGGGCGAATATGAACAAAATGCTTCCTATGTCTTCGGGGAAATGATTCGCGACGTACTTGGACTTGCGGAGGCCAGTTGAAATGGATGCCACTTTGGAGACTCCCACTGAAGCGGTAAGCACAGGCACGCTACTGATTCGCGGCCAAGAGATTCCCGTTGTCACGAAAGAGATTGAGCAATCGAAGCTAAAGTTCTTTACCGAGAATCCGCGCGTTTATTCAGTTATTCGCAGCGATTCGGGCGAACCTACCCAAGAACAGATTCAAGAACGTCTGCTTGAGTTGGAGCACGTGAAGGAGTTGGCGCAGGACATTAAGCTGAATGAGGGTCTGATTGAACCGCTCATCGTCAAGGACGGATCATTCGAGGTGCTTGAAGGCAATAGCCGCCTTGCTGCGTACCGTGAATTGGCGAAGAAAGACCCCATTAAATGGGGAAAAATCAAATGCACCCTGTTGCCGAGCGATACAAGTGAAGCCCTGGTATTCGCACTCCTCGGGCAATACCACGTCAAGGGAAAAAAGGATTGGATTCCGTATGAGCAAGCGGGATTTCTTTATAGGCGTTTCAAGAGGCATAATGTCGATATTCCAACGCTCGCACACGAAATCGGAATCACCCAAAAACAGGTGAAGCAGTTAATCGATACATATCAATTCATGGTTGATCACAACGACGTTGATACAGACCGTTGGAGCTATTACTATGAATACTTGAAGTCCTCTAAGATCAGAAAAATCCGGCAGCAATACTCGACTTTCGACTCCGTGGTGGTGACGAAGATTAAATCGCGAGAAATACCCCGTGCGGCAGATTTACGTGACCAGCTTCCGGTGATTTGTAGTTCGCCAAAGACTGTCAAAAAATTTGTGAGCGGGTCGCTGACGTTTCAAGATGCGCATGATGCAGCAGAGGATGCTGGTGGGAGTAACCACTACCTACAGAAGGTATCTAGTTTCCGAAAATGGCTAACGAGTGACGAAACGGGGAAGGCTCTGGACGGCTCCGTAGCTCAGATCCGAGCGAAGCTCGTGTTTGAACTTGGCAAACTTGAAACTCGCATTCAGGTCCTACGCAAGAAAATCCACTAAAACCTAGGAGGCTTATCGTCTGGCGGGATCAGCGGAACCGAGAAGCTAAGATTTCCTAGCTCGTCGTTTTCGGGTCAAGCGAGCGAGAATGCGGTCAACGAGAAGCTTTGCCGCATTCTTATCTTCGGAACATTCGTAAAGCAGGGAAAAAGCCCTTTCGTAAGCGGTTCGCTGAACTGGTGGGAGTGCCGCTAGAACCTTGGCACGATAACGCTTCGAGTTCACAGTAGCAAACTGGCGCCGCAATTTGATCAATAAGGGCGATAGGCGAGGGACATCGGCTCTTAAAACATCCTTCGCAAGCGTCTTGTCCATCCCTTCAAGCGTCTGCTGGATTTGCGTCGATAAAACGCGTCGTTCCGGGCCACTGAGCGTTCCCTGTTTGACGATCTCCAAGTCCCGTTTCACTTGGTCTTTCTGACGGTCAAATTGCCGGAGCCAATTTCGACGAATCGAACTCCGTCTGCACCGCGTGCTGATCTCCCTCGTAATAGGCCCGAGTTGGTTTATGAGGTTGATGTAATGCACGTTCTCTTCGTAGTGGTCTCTGCGACCGTTCGGGATTATTCGTGAATCGATCACATGGATCTCGCCGACGCACCAGGAGTTGAAACGCGCCTCAACAAACAGGTCTTCCAGTATTCCATTGGTCCCGACCTGGATATTTCCCGATCGGAGCCTCAAACCTTTTAGAGTCGCTTGTGGAACTGCTCCTTTATAGCTATGGTGCAGAATCCATCCAATCGCAGCGATTCCATCGCCATCGGCGGATGAAATCTTTATTGGTTGTAACTCCTGAAACGAGTCCGTCCCGCCGGAGATGTCGAAGGAGTCTCGGTGAGGCCGAAACGTCGGCTCCGTGTTACCACTTACAGTTAGCGTAACGTTGGTGAGAGCAGCCTGGCCGTGCAGCATCTCCGTGATGGCCTCTCCGAATCGGAACTGCGGCGCAAAAGGTAAAGGCGCAACTTGGGAGAGATACTGCTCGATGATGGTCGGATTAAGTAGCCAGTCATTGCGGAGGCGTGGCACACCTCGAAGCTCGACTTCAAAAAAGTGTTCAGGCCAATTTCGTCTGTCCACTCGCCGTACCTGGACAGATTGCGTCACTACGTCAGCAAGATCGCCTGCAAAGTCCGCAGATCGGAGCAAGCTTTTCGCTCTACGGCAATCCCATTTTATTTCGGAGACTTTTGGTTCTCCACCGGCATGTGCTCGAAACAAGAGTTCTTGACAGTACCCGAGTCCGGAGAGACGCCCGACTCCACGGAAGCCACGCGCCTTTGTCCCTCGTTTGGCACTAGCTCCGAACGATGTCATGCGCGTTTCGAAGTCATCAAGAGGAATGCCGGTTCCGTTATCCCGAATCTTCACCGCTCGGTTAGCAATGTCGATGTGTATCTCAACGGTTCCTGCTGCTTTAGGCGGGAGTATTCCCGTGTAGCGTGCTTCATCTATGGCATCAGCGGCATTTTGGACGTATTCGCGATAGATCGTGAGCGGATCGACGTACATCGCGCTGCTAAGGATCTCTAATATGTCCTTGCCGACAACAATGGATTGCTTGCCATCGGACCAAGGAATCTCCGGTATTCGTAAGTTGATCAGCGAGGCGCTCATATGAGTGCAAGACGCGTGACGGTTTCGGGTTGAGTTCGAGGTTCAAAAAGACTTTCGGTGAGGCCGGCGTCTTCGACCCGCTCGTCGTCTGGCACCTCGATACTATGGTCGGCGGCGCGGTTCCGCTGCCGCTCCCATATTGCGGCTTCGTCGCTCTTTGCGAGTGGGACATAGAAGTGCAGAATCCTTCGAAGATTGCTGTTTTTCGTCTTGTTTGGGAGGTCCCTGAAATGGCGCGGGTCCGTAGAAGATACCAATGAGAGCAACTCAGCCTTATCGCTTTGGCTTAATTGCGAGAAGTACACCTTGAACTCCTCAAATTCCGGCCGCCCCTCAGCCTTCTCGTAGTAATCCCGGTTGAATATAAACTTCTGTGGCCATAACAGGAGATCGCTGAATTCCTCTTCTGTTTCTCCGAATGCCCGCTTGAAAAACTGCGACGCCCCACTGACCACGCCATGAGTCGCTTGCAAAATAATTTGTAAGGAGCGCAACTGATATCGGGTCCAATTTTCGCCTATGAAAGTTCGATCTGGTCGATCAGTTGGCTGATAACGCATCGGAAAAGACCAGATGCGGATATTGAGTTCCTCATTTAGCTCAAGGTTCAGGCGCATCCTGTAATAAAGGTCAGCCGGCGAGTCGTGGAAATTGTACAGCATGTAGTTTGATAGCTCGTGAAGACCGAATTCATGGGCGTATCGAATCGCCTGATCGTATGGCTTCCGCAAGCCCCAATGATCGAAGGCGATCCGAAGCGGCTTCAAACAGATTGTAGAAAGCTCGCGCAAATACACCGGGTCTTTACAAAGAATGCGGGCGTCCACACCCTGATTGAAATCGACGCGTCTTTGGACTGGAACGCGGCCACGATTCAGTTTTGCGCCAGGTATAAACCCGAGATCGCGAATTTCAGCGATGATCTCCTTAAATCGAGGAGCCGCGACGATGTTGTTGTCCATCAACGTCAGATCTTTTTTCGGGCCGTATAATTCTTCGACTCCGCGGACGAGGCGAGATAGAGGAGGAGCGTCGCGCTGGTCACCTTCGAGCTTTGGCACACCACAGAAGCTGCATTTTCTTATGCAGCCACGTGATGCGTAGGCAAAATATGCGTCACTCACGGGATAGCGGTAAGCAATTTGGTCGAGGATGCTGTAATCGGGAATCAAATCCTCGATGGGTATGCCAAATATGTCGTCCGAATATAATTCTTCAGCAAAATCGTCCAATTGGAGTGCGACCGCAGGCGGCTCGCTCAGAAGGCCCCTGATGAAGCGCACGCCTCGCCATCGCGACTCCACAAGGAACTTGTCGTGCATAAGTGAAGCGGCAATCCCTCCGACGAAAACTTTTTCTGCGTGGCCATTCGCGGCGTACAGGGCAAAATCGATACTTTGCGAAATTCGATCGAACTCAAATGAAAAGAGCGTCGTTATGTAGATTCTGTCCCACGCCTTCATGAGAACGGAGCGGTCTTCACCTTTGATGAATCGAACGTTGTCTTGCTTTCCTCGCGGCCCGTGATACTGCGCAATCTTCATCAAACCGAGCGGAGGATATTTGTTTTTGTAAGCAGGTTCGATTAGAAGGATATTTTTGCCGGGCATCGCCTGACGCTATCCCTTCTTAACACGGCGCACGATGGCACCAAGTCTACCAATTTAAGAGGTACTTGTCGATCCCAGCGACGTGTTGTGTAGTGCGCTATACACAAGGCCCTCGGTCCCCATAGCAAACCGTCCCCAGTTCCGGCCAAACCTAGGTGTCATAGCTTTCTTTCTGCGGGATATCTGTTCGTCAATCACTTCCATTATCTTCTCGGCCAGCCCAAGTGCCGACATCGCGAAGCTTTCACATGCCGGCTTCCCGCTCCTGCCATCCCCAGGCCAAATTGCCAATGCGCGGCACGAGCAAAACCGCAGTCACAACTGCCGGAGTTCGCTTGCGGCCTTCCAGAAAGCGAGCATATCATATTCGCTATATATTCGCCTATGCCTACCATCTCGTCCTCCAACGTCTAACAGTCGTCTGCAACTTGTTCTTGACATCCCTAGAACAAGGTGTACTTTGTAGGCAGAGGTTATTAACACATGACGAACATATTCAAGACGCCTGAAAAGGTAGCCATGCGCAACAGGTTGTTCCAGATTGGCCTCGAAACGTTGCAAAAACAGGGCTGGAAGGTTGAAAGAGTTCCACGTATCGGTAAGTCCAGCGTGCGGCGGATAACGAAAGGCGGGAAGAGTCGCCTCGTGTCGATTCGTACATCGCAAGATACGTTCATCGCATTTCCCCGGAATAAGAAAGACAACGGTTGGGAAACGCTTTCGCAGGTGGACGTGGTGCTTGCCGTTTCAGTCGATGATCCAAAGAAGCCAACATTCGCCCAAGTTCACATGATCGAAGCGGACGAGATGCGTCAGCGCTTCGACCGAGCGTATGCAGCCCGTATTGCTCAGAAGCGTAAGATACAGTTGGGTAGGGGTGTATGGCTATCGCTCTATGACGAGGAATCGACTAACCCCGTTTACCATGTTGGAGCGGGCGCTGGGCTTGACCACCCGGCGATCGATCGCGTCCCACTCACACCTGAGGTACCGAATTCGTCTGTTATCGCCCCGAGCAAGAATGTGGAGCAACTCAGTGTCCCAGACGCGATTCGCAGGTTGGCGATGACCCTGGGCGTAGACCCTTCGAACATCAAGATAACGATCGAGGCTTAGCCACGCCAAGGAAAAGGAGGTCGAAGATAACACTGGAACGAGCCGACAAATCCATTGCGGCCCGATCAGTCAAACACCTCGAAAGTTACATGAGAGAGGTCTTGAAGATCCGGCCGACGAATGACGAGGTGTTGTTGTATCGTGGGCATTCTCACGCAGCCTTATTTAAGCTGCTACCCTCAGTTTTGCGCGAGCAGAAACTCGCGGATGCCGAGCATATTATCCTCCGCGAACTCGTGGCATCACACCCCGCCGAATTTGCCCCAGATTCGACAACGCTGGACCAGCTAGTACGAGTTCAACACTATTCACTACCGACGCGGCTTTTGGACGCAACGTGGAATCCGCTTGTTGCCCTTTACTTCGCTTCGAAAGGCCACGAGGAACAGACCGGGGAAGTAATAGTTTTCCGAATCAAGAAGGATCAAGTCAAATTCTTCGACAGCGATACTGTGAGTTGCGTGGCGAATCTCGCCCACCTAAAGTTAGAACAAAAGAGAGCCATTAAATTCAATCTTTCTAAAGCAAAGTTCAACAAACAACCTATCATCGATCGACTATTGCAATTCATTCGAGCAGAGAAGCTGTACTTCAGAGGGGAGATAGTTCCTCATGACCTTAAAAGAGTTCTTCTTGTTAAACCGAAACAGAGTAATAAACGCATATTGGCACAAGCAGGAGCGTTCCTTCTCTTTGGTCTGACCTCTGAGTTGGACACCAATTCACAGCCAGGCATTAAGCTAGAGAGAATCCAAATTGATAAGATCGGGAAAAAGCGCGTTCTAAGCGAACTGGACCGGATGGGTTTCCACGAAAGCACGATGTTCCCAGAGATCGAAAAAGCTGCGCTCTACATAAGGGACAAGATCAATACCGGCGGCTGACCCTTCCTCTGACCATCTAGAGTTTAGGCCGATCAAACCTTAAATCGAGAATGAAAGACCGTTTTGATCGACGGACCTTTTTCCCGTAATCGAAGCAGAGCGTGTCGAGTTTATCCACTCGGCACTTTGTGGCGCAAACGAAGGAGGCAAAAGGGGTCTCACCCAAAGAATCAAAATTGAGATCTCGCTCTGGTTTTGTGGCATGACAAAGTAAGACGGGACTGTAACACGCAGCGTGAATCAGTTGATTTCCGCCATTGGCAGTTTCTACGAGGATCGCCGCAAAGTTGTCGTTGAGAACTCCATTGAGACCGTGCAGGCGACGGATCATCACCTCAGGAGAGACATCGAAAATCCTAGCCAAATCAAGAACGGATTGTGCTGATTCCACTTCACCGTTCTTTTTCACTTCATCCCTTAGAAGTATTTCCGGCACCAAAATTTGACTGGCCCCGATATGGCACAATCTCTCCAATTTTTGTCCTGTTGGTGAGCCCTTGCTTCGCCTGGGTATCTCTTCAGTTAAGTCATAATAAAATGTATGCACAAGTTCGTGAGCAATCGTGAAGCGCTGGCGGCGATTCGCACCCGGCCGATCGGCGAAGTTGCTTTGAATGAAAACTCTAAAGCCGCCCTCTACAGGAGCGAGTACACCCTCGGGCACCATCGGACGAGATTCGATACTAAGGACACCGCATAAATCCGCGAGACTGGCAGGATTTATGGGTGGCTGGAGAGCGCCTTTCGCCTTTACAGCTTTCGAGAGCAACGATTTCACTTGCTCGGAAAGAAAGCTCTGGTCCATAACCTTATTTAGGACGATGTTTCATTGCTAATTCATCGAGAAAAGCGAGCAGCTTTGATTTGGGAGTATCCGTCTCCGCGGCCGATCTTCGCTCGTTTCCCCGAGGCGTGCCTTTTACGCTCTCTTCAAATTCGGCGAGGAAATGTGAGCGTCCCGAACGGTCACCCGAACCGTTCAGCCCCAGAAGTCCCTCATTGGCAAGCGCCCAATAAAGCCGAACGATCAGGAGGGACTTGACGGAGGAGCCATTATTGGGATAGATACTTCACCTCAGTGGGTATCCCAAAAGTCCCTTTCTGCCTCTGAGATAGATAGTCCTAGGATTTTGAACAGGACTGCGAAGGTGCTTCTTGAAAATGCGCTCGCTAATTCCTGCTGTGGCCAGCCTTAGTCATCCATTGGACCGACAGCATCGAAATGCTTCTTTTGCTCTTAAAAGTAAGGGACTCAGGAGCCTAGTGTTTGGGAATCTCGCTCTTGGACTGTTGATCTTCTGTTGTTGTTGTCAAGTCTCTGCGCAGGAGCCAAGCGAGCAACAGCGAAGGGCAGACATAAAGGCCGTCCATGAACGGGTTGAGGGCTATATCAGAGCGATTAGACAGGCGTTGTTCGGGGGCCTGACCGGACATGATGCGGAGATCTATAAGGAGATAGTTTTCCGTGTGACAGATAAGGATTTGCCTTCTAGAGCAGGTTCCTGGCCCGAAGACGGCACGAGGATCGTTGAAATTGATATCGGCTACGTACGCGAGATGGAAATGTTGGCCGAAGCTATCCTTATTGAGCAAGAACAAAATCGGCCCGTTTTAATACCATACATCAGGTACGTTGTATTCGCATGGAGGCAGAAAGCAACTTTCGTCAAAGCTCCAACGACCTTCGCGCATTTTGATCCGGATAAAATCGACAAGAATCCAAAACTGGAGACGTTGCTGGTCGCAATGACACTCAGTGGCATGGGCTTCGTCATGGCACATGAAGTTGCTCACCACGTTCTTGGCGATTACGACAAACCGTTGCCCCAGAACCCGGAAGAACTCAGGCGCATGGAAGAACGTGCGGATGCTTGGGCGTTGAAAACTTGCGTTAATGCAAAGCCACATTTCAGTCCGATGGGCGGTGTGCTGCCACTGCTCTTCGACTATTACACTACTCCCAGCCCAATCCAACGTGAGACTCATTCCGACCATCCGGCTAATTTGCGCAGGATCGAATTAATGTTCGAAGCGATGGATGATGCCCTGCCCCACTTCAGAGATGACATCGAACAGCAGGGGACTTCGTACGAGGAGTTTAGGCAATATATTGAGGATTCTCTCAAAAGCTATAAGGAACAAATCCAGAACGACGCACCCCCGGTTCAGGAGCTTCGTCCCTTGGCCACAATCTCAAATCCTGATACCGGCACGCAATGAGGTGGCTGGTGTGCCTCAAACGGACGGGCCAGGCATCAGGGCTTCGAGGCGTCAAGAACATAGCTTTTGTTTTGATTGTCGCGATCTCCGGACGCTTTGCTTTTGGCCAATCACGGACGGTTCCTCTTTTTACAGACGTTCAAGATTTTCGCCGTGCTCTCGCCGTTGTGCCGAAAACTGATTCTGTAGATTCCGATTTTTCTCTGTTTGATGCACACGTGAACCGTGGTCTTGGCGCTGAGTTTAATCCTCCAATGTCACTGACTGCGGTCTTTTGCGCACGTCGAGTCGCCGTTCTCGCGATCGAAGATTCGATATCTGGCAGTTTGAAACACCAGGGATATGATACGTTTGCCGGCTGGGACAAATTCGGCTTTCTAACCGCTGAAAAATCTGGTCACGCACTGATTTTTAAGACGCCGCCTCAGTATGAAGACATCAAGTTGCACGTGAAGGTTGATCAGGACGATTTTAATGAAAGAGCAATCACAATTGACTATGAAATTAGAGCGGGCGTTCGAGCAAGCGATCAAGGATCCTGGAGTGACGAGTCTTCCACTGAACAGGCAAAGCACTATATCGATGATCTTCGTGGACAACTTAGGGAAGCTGCTGAAGGGGCACTGCGAAATCACTGCCAAAGGGCAGCGACGGCCGGTGAATCGAAGGACGAACTGGTCCGCACCTTGGGTCGCGATTCGAGGCTAACAACGTCTCAAATTCAGGCCGTGCAGACCGCGATTGGAAAATGAAATGAATGATAATCGGACAGCCGCGAAGGATGGCGACGAAACGATGAGGGTGGTACTGACTGTTTACACGACCAGCCTAGCTTTTGTTCTGATTCTATTCTTCGGAATAGCCCCCTTCGTCAAATTGAAGATACGCCCAAACGAATCAATGGGTATTGTGGAACTCGTGTTGCCTCTCCTGACGGGTTACATAGGGAATATCCTGGGATACTACTTCGGTTCGAAGGATGGAGTATGAAGCAGTACCTGACCATCTTTTCGCTCGCGGGACTTACGATCGGCATTCTGGTGTTCAGCTTTGTGTTTCTGCAAGACGTAGGTATGACCTATGAAACGTATCGCGCTTGGTTGAGCGTTCTTCTCAGCTTTGTTACGCTGATTTCCAATGCGGCTATAGCTTACTATTTTGCGAAGAAACCGCGCTGAACCTACAAGGACCGGGCAAGGGGGGGCGCTGCAGAATCGATTTGATTGCACATCGCCAGGACGGAGAGACGAGCAACAAGTCGGGGATTCCTAAAAAGCTACAATTGAACGTCGTCGCCGGCGACGTGGTTCAAGATTCTCAATCCCGAATATACGCAGAAGCGCGGTCGGAAAGAGATGTTTGATTCTTTTCGGGAGCGTCGGGGAGTCATTGCCTCAACTTGATCGATGTGCATCATTTTCGGCGTTTCGCGTCTTGCAGCCTGTAGGCGAGCAAACTCAAGAAAGAGATGTATTCGATGGCGCGTTGTTCCGGGCGTAGAGAACTGCATACTTTTGTGTGTTTAGTATGTTGATGCCGAAATTTGTGTTCGTGCTATGAGACTTGCGGGAGAAAAACGTTGATTTGGTGACGATCTTCTCGGTTTGGCGTCCGAGCCGAGATGTTGACGGCTGCGGATTCCTCAATGTATAACATCCCTCACTATGGCATTCGAATTACCTCTCCATTTTGCTGAGAACATGAACAGTCTGGGTATGCTGATTTCGTTGTGCGATCACGTTCCGAATGAAAATGATCGACGAAATTATCTGCTCACCGGAATGGGGGAGGCTTGCTCTCTATTGAATGACTTGTATGCCTTGCGATATGAATTGTCCATCGGAGTTGAAGAGATTGGTGCACCTAATCAGGCAGCGGCGCGGTTTGTCAGGGATCACTTGAAGTTGTTCCTCAGCATTGAGGACTTAATTCTACGGGATGCTGGAATCGACGAAATCACCCGGAAGATAATGCTCAACAACACGCGTCAAATTGAGGGCGCGACCGCGGAAGATGGCCGCGAGTTTAACGGCGGTAAAGTCGTCGCTGTCCTAGAGAATCTGAGAAACGAAGTGTGCGAACGATCCAATGACTTGGCCAAGAATCCCGCCAAGATGCGGAAGCTACTGGCGGGTGTTGTTACCTTTGGGCTTCCTCCAATTAATATCGCTGCCGGGGCGTGGTACCCAGTATTCCTACCGATGGTATTCAAAGCTTCCGCATATGTCGGGACTGTCGTTTCAGTGGCGCTAATAGCTCGCTGATCTGGAGCCGTGAGTGAATTGACAGTCGGAAGTGCTGCGTTTGCAATGCGGAGAGTTATTTTTCAGAGGACGAACACGACAATCAGTCCTGCCGCTAGTCCGATCATGTAGAACGTTGAAGTCTTCGATGCCGCCAAACGCTGCGTTTCCCGTTCGCCTCCACAAATCAGTCTGAAAGCGCGCAAATAGATAGATTGCAACGTTAGCAAGTCGATAATATAATGCATCAACTTTTAACGAGTTTGATTATTCGTGTCTGGCTCTTTGCAGGATTGGTTCAAGGCAGAAGTGGTCTAGATTGTCGGCCCCCACGTTTAGGAACCCACTTGTCCCGGTTGAAGAAAGCCGTGGAGGTGGCAATGAGCAAATTGTGGCGTTCCGTTACATACGTGTTCCTGATTCCATTGTTAGGTGGCTGCGGCGGCGGACCCCGTTATTACAGTCAGATGACGCTGCTGCGTCATTTGGCCCCTTTCAATGCCGGAGATGTGCCCAAATACTATGGGCCCACCGGCTGGTCAGACGAAAGATTTTCAACGGAGATCACAACGGCAATTGTCCCTGTTAATATTCTTTTTAAAGAACGACAGCTAACTTATCTGTTCCTGGACAATAGTCAATCGAAGAACGCGCAGATTAGGAAGGATGAAGATAAAAACTGTGTGGACTTGCCCCCTGGAAAATCCCCTACAGACGACGATTTCGTTCAACTATCCTTACAGAGACGAGACGGTCACATCCAACATTGCGTGAGGGCACATATAGAGATTTTTTCACAGCCGCTCCAGGAGAGCAGTAATAGCGACAAACAAACAGAATCACAGCCAGTGGCGGAGATAGAAATTTCGCAAGGCTCTGGAATCAAACCCCCGACAGCCCAAGATGCGGCAGCAAAGTCCACGGACGAATTACTCCAAAAGTTTCAGTTGGTGATCTCATCTTATCTCTACACAACCGAGCCAGCGGACCGCCTTTTCAAGAGCTACGTGTTAGTGAGCCCGCTCTCGCCCGGTGTCTCGTTCGTGGAAACTCCCGGCGAGAGGACGACTCAGCTTGTTCAGGTGGGAACAGCAACGACCGGAGAACAAGTGGGGTTGTCAGCGGGAACACCTGCGGGCTTTCCAGCAGCGTTGACCCTTTCCCCCCAATTAAGCCGCACAATTGCGGAGCAGGTTGCGAGACAGTACACGACTACGAACGTGGAAATCTTTCCTCTTCACAACATATTGCTCATAAGCGAGGAGGCTGGCCCGGGTGCCGCCAGCATTGATGGTAATGCCGTAACAGATATCACACTCCGGCTTCCCACCACTCTTTGTAACTACATGGATGTCTTTGCGGAAAATCCATCGAACCCGTCTCAGCAACGTCCCTCGTCTGGCAGCCCAGACCCATCAAATCCACCAAAAACCCAGTTAACTCCCTCGGTTCTTCAGTCTAAGAACTCGTGCTACATCGACCGAGTTCTAGCGCTGACAGCATCAATCGCGGTCGTTCGTGCTGTGAAGAACGACTACAGGGCGATTCAAGAAGATAGTCACAATGTCGCCGTTATTCCATTCAAAACTGCGGCTGTTGTGGAGTTGTGGACGAATCCGAAGCGGATTTACGGCCTAGTCCAACGACAGTACCCAAAGGGCAGTGACGAACAGGTTCTTATATCGACACCCTCTGGGGACGCTCCGGCGCTCTTTGACGACGAGGCTAACGCTCTCGCATTTAGATATTGGCTGGTCAGTCAGTCAAAAAATGACACAGCTATGTTGAATCTTCGCTCGGGTACTCTAAAATGGGAACGAATTGAACCATTCGTAAAGTTAAATTCTCCTCTTCGATCAGAAGCATTGGAGTTGTGCGTAGTCGGAACGCCGTGGCCTTCTACTGACCGATTGCTGGAGAACAATATTCAAAATGCAATCCATCGAGAGTATTGCCCCCTTCCGGCTCCACTTCCTTGATCCGCCGACAGTGTTGAGAGGGACGATTAGGAAGGAAGCGTGGCTACGCTCAAGTAGCTGTCGTTCGCTCAGAACGCGGGACTCGTTGCACGCTGTTTGCGCGAAACTTCCCTCCATCCTGAATTAGAAATCCTTCTCTCAGCCCATACTTGTGTAAGGCATCATGCAAGTACGGCAACGCTGAGTCCAGCGCTGTCTCGAACCATTCTGCGTTGTGCCACTCTAAAGCTACATCTCCAAAATCGTCCACCAAATGAGCACACCGGGAGCCGCTATATGTCATGATGCGAAGTGTTGTCACGAAGACCTTCTACTCCTTTCTACCAATCGTTTGAAATTGGCAGGGCTATCACAGGTCAGTCCATCGACTTTACAACCAAGAACAGTCACAGTGATGCCTTCCTCGTCGGAGACGTAGTCCAAATCAAGGTATGTGTCGTGTTGGACGGTGACCTCGTCCGTCCACTCGGTCGTAGACACGAACTCGCGAGTATGGACGTATCCGCGTTTCGGACTGGTGAACGAGCCGGTGAACGAGAAGATTAAAATTGTCGCGAGTATAGTCTTCACCGTGTAGTCCTTTTTATACCGATACAGCCCTGCAACCAATAGAACTTCCGTATCAGGACTAACTTCTTCAATGCGCCCTATGACTTGCTGGGACAGAATCCAGCGGCCCGATCACGGACGCACCAACTGCTCAAGCATTACGGTGTTCAAGATGGAGCCGCGCACAATGCGTAACCGCGTCCCTTCGGCTGTCTCCTCGACGTAGACCACTTTGCCGGAGACTATTTGGTCCGCGAACAATCGAACCGTTATGATGTCGCCCACTTTCGGAACCATTCGTCCTCCATCCTCAACGGTCAAGCCGACTCCGTGAAGAGACAGTAGAGAAGCGTCAAAACAAACACTCCGATCAACTCATGTCCAAACCTCTGACCAAGCAATACGCCCCATGCGCATGCCAACAGAAGGCCGAGAGACCATCCGCGTTTGGCTGTAATGCGAATCTTCGGAATATCCACTATTGAACCTCCGAGCAATGCCAATGCCTCGGTTCCTTTCCGGGCAATGCGCCCTATGACTTTCCGAGACTTTTCCGTGCAACCCGGTGCAAGTTGCAATCTTTCGTTTCTGTCGCGCGGTCCTTCCGCTCCGTATCCGTGCACTGACTCCGCGCGATTCCGGCATGGTTCTTGGCTGCATTCATCACTTCGGCCGGGCTCCAATCCGGATGTGCCAGAGAGATTTTCAAAGCGCGTTCGAAAGTGTGCGTTCTCGTTTCCAACATGCGCCCTATGACTTCCCGAGCGAATTTTCACGGACCCGATGTGCTCTAACGATCTCCCAAAACGCGCGCTGAAATTCCTCCATGACTCGAATGTACGTTCTAGCTCGACATTGGTATGCAAGGGCATCGTGTCCACGCAATGCGCTCTAGCATGGTCCAAGATCGTTAACGGGCTGTCAGTCCCGTACGTCGCTGTCATGGGCTGATGGCATCGGCAATCGGTTTGACAGTTACCGCAAGCGTCGCATATCGGTTTGGTGTCTGGTGCAGTACGACATCGTTAAACCCTCCGAGCCGTGCGGCTCATGCTGCCCACTCCGAAGAATGGGCAGACTGCGGCGCACGGATTAGGCTGCGACCAGTTCACGTTCGCGCGTGGGAACGTTGACCGGCTCCGCGCGTTGCGGCTCTGCTACCGACTGGGATTCATAGTAAGGAGTGCTCTTGTCGGCTCGCCTATACATGCTCCAAAGCAAGCGATGATCGGTTAACGCACGGGTATAGCGCTTGATTGCGGAGTCGATAGCCTCTCGCCAAGAAGCCAATGCTTCGGGCGATGGCGAAGGCTCGCCGATTAGTTGCTTGGGTGTCCTACCTAGGCTCAGTTCATCGGCAACGCTGGCAAGCGCAGCTATCGCCCGTTCGCATGCTGTTAAATCGTCGGTTAGCTTCTTGTTGACCTTATTAGGCGCAGCGCTGGCAGGGGCGACCGTCTTAGCTTTGCGAGCGTAGCGCTTCGCAGCGGCAGTCAAGATAGACTTGGCGCATGCGTCGCAGAATCCGTAGATGTAACCTGCCCATTCGTTCGTGTTTCCGCATTTGTGGCAACCGCTCATGTTCGTATTCCTCCATTCGAGTTTGGGATGTAGTCTCTTTGCCCTACGCTGATGCGTCACAAAATAACTGGTACGCAATCCGCTCCTTGAACCACGTCATATGCTTGACGTTCCCGAACATCTGCCCGCAATCGCTGGCAACGTCGAAGGCGTCTTCGGATTCGTTCACGATTGCGTCATCCGCTAGGCCTAGATACTTCTTGGCGATGCGCTCCGCGTCTTCCACGTGCTGCATGTGTGGATTGCCTTCGCCAAAGTCGGCCATCAGCTCGGCTGCGAACCGCGTACGGAATGGTCCGATTGCATGACCGAATCCGCGCGGCTCCGCGTGCGCTTGAATGTCGGAACCATCCGCGAATAGTTCTACAACGCGAGACGGCTCGCTTTTATCGGTGCGAACGAGAACGTATGGATGTTGCATAGACTCCTCCTGAGCGACCAATTCCGCCCGTAGAGTGCTCCGCACATCGGAAGCACTCGCACGCGGAACTATTCAGCGCTGTGGTTGTCGGGGTCTTGCGTGTCAGAATAACTGTCGCGGTCTTGCCCTTCGGTGCCTTGTTCGTCCGCGTCTTCCTGTTCTGCGTTCTCAAGAGCCGACACAAGCGCATAGCCCACTTCGTCTATCTGTTTCTTCTGCGCAGCCGTGAGCAATTGGAATCCGTCCGTCATCCCGGTTCCCTCTTCCAAGACTTCGGTGAGGTAGTAGACGTGATCGACGCGCGCATGCAACCACGCGGTCAAGTCGTGGGTGTAGATATCGGATTCGATTTCCGCGATTACTTCGTACGGGTCTGCGTCTTCGTTGGCGTCCGTGAGTGCATCAGCACATCGTTCGATCAATGCATACACGGTGTCGTCGGGCAGTTTGTCACCATGCACAGAGCGGACAACGCCCGTCATCCATGCGGGACTGCCGTCCTTCAGGCTGACGAATTCGTGACCGTCGTTACGCTTCTGGGTTTGGAATGCTTCGGAGAGTTTTACAGCGAGAGAATGAACGGTAGAATTGGAGTTAGCTTGCATAAAGGGTATCTCCTTTGTGCTGGTTAGGGAGCCGTTTTCCTTGCCGGGAAAGCGGTTCCCGTTCTATGCTTGCATCATACACACGTCATGTGTGTATTGCAATAGTACTTTAGTCCTACAACTGGCTGATAAAGTCTTCGGCTCCCTTCTCTATCCAGAGCCGGAGCAATTGCGACAGATTAAAGTTAGACTCCGGTGTGCCGGTCTTCTCCGCCATTTTCTTTTGGAACGTCTGCACCAGTTTCTTCAAAGGTTCGCGGTGCTCCGGCTCTATATAAAACGTCACCTGTTTTAGTTTCTTCGGCATCTCCGGCTCCTAGTCCGATGAAAGTGCAGTATGCACTTGTCATGTGCTTATAGCAATAGGACGGTAGTACTGTTTTATGAGCATCGGCGGATGAGTGGATGAGCGAGTAAGCCACGCGAATCCTAGCGAAAGCCTCTACGGATACGCTTGTCATTCGCTGTGTCTATCGTGCATCATTTCGCGCGTTAAATGATCGTGTTTCCCGAGCCTTGCGGGATTCCGGCAGAAGTCCAAAAGCCTAGGTCAATCGTGACGGGCTGGACGACGTAACCAAATTACCCGTTTGACAGCGGCGATGGCCGAAACTGGTAACAGTAGCGCCAAGGCGGTCTCTAACTGATTGAGTCTAAAGACGCGGTATGGATTACGTGATTCCGCACACTGGCAACAGCAACGTTTTTGCAACCAAAAGGGCGACGAAACGGGAACCGGTCTTAGGCCCTGAAACCGGAGATTGCTCTGGCGAATGTCGGCGCGGCATCTGCTGGCCCTTGGTTGGGTTTGCTCTGGCCGGGCTGTCGGTCTGGTCGCTGGCCGATTTGATGGGGTGGCCGGGAGACCGGTATCCGCGGTCGCCCCCCAAGGGCTCAATCCACCGCCCTCGGGTATGCGTAGCCATTTTTCTCTCTACTGTCGCCCACCTACCGCCGTCGGCAGGCTACCTGGAGCCGCCCGGCGCGGCATCGCCCATGCCATACACGCTACAGGGCTCTAGGAGGCCTTCAGGACGTGCGATCTCCCCGGATGGCCTCTTTTACTCCATTCATGCGCCTGTCAGGCTCATATTGATTGCTAACGCGAGTTATAGGCTGCCCCATACCGCTCAACGGACGGCCGATCCCGGTTCCCATGCCCGGCTGGCGGCAGGAGACAGGCCGCCCGGAGACGCCCATCCGCCGTCGCCCATCCCGCAGGCGCGCTGCGCCGCGCTCGCGTATGGTTTCCAGTCTGACTGCCTACGGTTTCCGATCCGACCGGGTCGGATTAACATTTTCGCCTTATGTCTGCCAAATTCCCTTTGCCCCTTACACACACATGAAATTGGCAGTTTAGACCAAAAGGACTTTGGTGAAGAGGTGGCGATATTTGGCAGTTTAGCAGGCATACATAAGGCGAGAATCTAGAAGAGTTGTTGATTCTACAGATAGTTATCTTTAAATATTACCCCCTGTTTATGTCACTATCGCCGAATCGCGAGGAGTGGCAGTTTAGAGGCAGTTTAGAATCGAGCCTGGGATTGCCATTTTCGCCTTATGTCTGCCACCTAAACTGCCAATTTTCGCCACCTGAAAATCGTCGCTTAAAACCATCGAGAAGGCCGGAACGTTTGCACCGGTCGTCTGTCTAGACCGAGCCGCCACAGTCCGGTCCAGCTACCCGGCTCGCTCCGCGTTGCCGGAGCTCCTTCTGGCTCCCTGCCCGAGAAATGTATATACATTTCCGTTGACATTCCCATAGAAAGGTATATACTATTCTCAGGGGTATATACTATTCTCATGAAGACAAAACCGAAAAGGTTCTCTCGGCGCATCCTAATCCCGATTGATGACGTGATCTGGGCCGAGTTGCAACTGCAACGGCAAATCAAAGGCGTCGGTGTTGCTGAGCAGGTTCGTCGCGCCATCCGGGCTTATTACAACCTTTCGGACGAACCAAAGCCCGAACCACAACCCGAACCAAAGCCTGAGGCAAAGCCTGAGGCAAAGCCTGAGGAGAAGGCACCATGACAACCCGACCAGACACAACATTGCCGCCCGAACCGGAAGTTTCTTCCGGCTCGCTGTCAATCGAAATTATCGAGCGGGAACAAGCCCAGCCGGTGATCGACCGAGAAGAGTTAGCCCTTCGCGTCATCGGCCACGTTGACGCCATAAACGTGAAGTTGGCCGAACTAAAGCCCGACATTGAAAGGCTTTGGTTGGAGTTTGAAAACCTTCCAGATGGCGAAACCATCGCCGGTTGCTACACCAAGGCGGAGTTTTGTGAAAAACGTCTTCGTAGGACTCCCCGTGCTGTCCGGTACATGCTGGCTGGCGGAAACCACAGAGGGGAAAATGTTTCCCCTAACGCTCTCCCCACCGAGTCGGAAGGAGTGCGCATCCCGCATGACGGCGCCGACACGCCGCTGTACACCTCGACCGGCTTGCTGATTGCCCCGGCATACTCCCGCGTCATCTTTCTCAAGCCGGAGGATCGTGCCCGTCATGGCGGCCCATACGTCGAGTTTGCTGAGGTGGAGGAGACCAACCTGCGTCCCGGTTGCCAGTGCCGAGTCCCGGCGAATCACAAATACTTTGACGAATACCGCACGATGGATGCTGCAAATGTGATGGTTTACCACCAGCAACGGCCCGTTGGCTACGCCGACTACCGCATAGGCTTGTGGTACGTCTCCCTGGCCGATTTGTTCACGTCGGACGGCCAGCCAGTCGTCGCGGTAGAGCCGGAGCCGGAAGCCGCGGAAGCCGCGGCAGCGAGCCTTCCCGAGTACGCCGCGTCTCTCCGCATCCCGTGCTCTGTCACAGCCAAGGACGGTCGAGTGGCATTGACACTTGAGGACATAACAGAACCCGAAGCGCGCTCCCTCCTGGATCATCTCGCGCAGTTGCAGTGCAGGAGAAGTAGCGCAGCCGCGGCGTGGAATGACGGCAGGGAGACGAGATATGTCTGAGCCAACAGTCACTAAGAACGACGGCGAGGTTGCGACGTTCAGCGATAACAACGTCACGGTGCGTCAGAGTCCGAGCCTCAATAAGACGTGTGTTTCATACAAACGAGTTGTGCCGCCTGATGTGTTTGAAGCCGTCTTCGTTGTCGGCTCGAACAAGACGCAGATAGCGGATCGGCTGCGCGACCCACTCCCGAGCATAGGAACTCCTGCGTCGGAATGGCGGGCGCATCAGGGCCGCGCGTTAGCCTCTGTCGCTGTCCGGGTTCACGAGGCGACCATAGGTCGCGGTCTGACGCACGAGTCCTTCATTAAACTTGTTCATTTCATCAACGAAAAACTTTGCAACCCACCGTTGGGGCCGGACGACGTTCAGCAGGTGTTGGATAGTATTTTTGGAGGATAGTAGTTGCCAACCAAACCCCAACTCGAATCTCCGCCGCCCGGCATGATCTGGTGGAGGTGTCAAGCATGTGGCCGCTGGATTCTCGCCCCGGCCCGTAGGAAGGGCGGCATTCCGTTGCAGCGGTTCTTAGACCGTCCGTATTGTTCCAGCCCAGACGGCTCCGAGCAGTTCGAGAGCAAGTGGAGTATGCCGCGGTCGGAGGAGGAGTTTAAGACTTTCCGCGATGCTCATGTGGAAGAGTACGACGGTGAGGAGCGCGAGCAGTTCCTTCGATGGCTCTGCTATGGACTGCGGAACTTACGTAAGGCGATGGCAGAGGCTAAGAAGGAATACCGTCCGAAGACTGTGAGCGAAGAGGCCGAGCGGCACGGCTTGAGTGAAGATGTTGAGATCGAGATAGAAACCAACAAAGGAGAAATGAGGGTTGTTAGCCGCGCCGTCAAAATCAAAGAGAACATAGACGAAGCCGGTAATACGGAACTCGAATCTCTCATCTCAGATGGTGAGATTAAGGAAGATAAGAAGGGCAAGGTGAAGATCGCCCAACCATCGAAGCGTCGCAGGATGTTTCCGGGTCAATTGAGTGAATCGGTTGTCATCGTTCCGGGTGTAAATGACCGCGACGAAGACGGCGAACGCCTAAAGACGCCTCGCTCTGATCGCGAGATTGCCGCCGATCTGCGTCAGAAGTTTACCAGCCTGATCGGAACTTGCCCGCATAAGAACGATCCAGACAAATGCTTGCTCTGCAAACCAGCCAAACCAGCGTCAAAACCAACAGCAAAAGAACTGGCGGATCGACTCACTAACTGGATTCGAGAGAGACCGATTTGTGTCCAGACTCAACCTATAGAGCAGACTGCAAAGATGAAGACGAAGATGAAGACGAAGATGAAGACGAACTCAGGATTCGTCTTGTCTCGAATCTTTGGTCTCCGTCCGGCTGATATCATCGGCTGGTTCGCGTGGCGCAATCCTGATCTCAAAGATAAGACTGTCGGTCAAGAGACGCGTCGCGTCCTAAGGTCTGCGCAGCCTTTGCACGATCAAGTTGCGACATACCACAATGACATCAAGAAAGCAGAAATAGAGAGAGCCGAACTCAAAACTCTTAAGAACTGCACGACCAAACGGATGATGCCATTGTCGTCGCCGCGATCAAGGCGTAAGGAGAAGAATCATCTTCAGAAGGAGATCGACGCTAAGAGCAAGATCATCGCGGATCGCAAAGGGCGAATCGTCCGGTTGCAGGAGCAAATAGAGCACTGGCCGGATGATGACAAAAACTACACCAAAGAGATTGTGCCCGGCACCGGCGAACCCGCCAAGGCGCCCACTTTCGGTGAATGGCTTTGTTACGAAACTGCCGAGCACTCATCTGGTTGGTGGGATATGTGGAACAACTATGAGCGTTTGGCATCGTCGCGTCGTAAGCCTGTCGGTTTCGGTACATTCGAGAACGGCATCATTCTGGCGGCTATCGAATACGGAGTCTTTATTCCCCCGCAATACATTCTCAACGAGTCCGAGCGGGATGACCCGGAGAACGCACTGATCTTGAAGACTGGTGGCGCTCAGATCGGCGGTCAAGTCTACGGCGGGCGGCGGACCCGCACCGGCTTGAAGTTAGAGTCATTCAATCTCGACAGGAAGGGTAGCGGCGCGAGCGCGCCGTCAGGCGGCACCGGCGACAATGACCAATGGACCGGAGACGCAGATATAGACGGCGACGGTATCTAAGTCCTGTTATATCAAGGCGTTATCCCATAAACGTGACAGACATCGGAAAAAACTGCCATTAGATATGAGAGATACCGGCAGTTTAGAAGGAGGTAGCAGTGTTAGAGGGACCGAACTTTCTCGTTGAACTGAACGGCGAACACGAGTTTCTGACCCGCATGGAGGATGATCTTCCATACGGCTGCCCATACCCGTCCGCCGCCCTTCATATGGAGTATGCCGCCGCGGACGAGGTATGTCGCCAACTGCGCGAACAAGGTTATCTGCTAGCTCTTGTGACCGACCGCTATGGCCGACCGGTGAGCGCGGACGATCTACAGAACATGCTCCGCTTGAAGGACAAGCAGTTGTACTCCGTAGCGTTCAGAACAGGAACCGACGAGCTGGATAAGGCTGATCTTTGGTTCATCAAGCGTGAGGCCGGGCAGATCATCGGCGCGGAAGATCGCCGCCGAGCCCTGCGATGCTTCCTTCCCGTTGCCGCCGCCATTGCTGAAGACCTCAGACAACTTGGCTACAAGGCCGCCGAAGTCAAAGTCTACGGCGATCCGAACATGGTGTTGTCGGTAAGCAACGAGGAAGATGTACGGCAGACTGAGGCATATCGGGAAGCGATGGGGCCGCCGGAACCGAAGCCGGAACAGTCGAAGAGTCGTAAGAAGTTGGTCGGTGCGAGCAGATAGCAGGTAGCAGTCAAAAATAAGGTTCTGATATCCGGTACAGGCGGAGCATTGGAGCAATAGGAGACCGACCATGCGTCGGGGAAAGTCATGGAAAAAGAAAGTGGAGTCATTGCTTGGTGGGACGAAGTCATCCGCCAGGGGGTCATTCGTAAGAACAAGGAACTAGCGTTCTGGCTGTACGGCAACAAAGTCATTAGCGGTACACCTCGAAAAGGTTTGTACGTTCACTTTGAGTACGATCCGGAACTAAAGACAAGACCCGGATTTCTCCCGAAAGCGTTTAATGCCGTCGTTGAAGGGCGTAACTCTGTCGGTGCGGCCGCGCTCGCTGTCGGATTGCCGGGGGTGTCTCGTGAATAACTTCGTTTATACGTTAGAGACGGGCTATACCGAAGTTAGAGCCGCCGAACTTGAAAAGTTGATCGGTGACCCCGACCACGCCGAAGGAAAGACTGTCTATGCACTCCCTGGTCCAGAGCAAGGGGTTGAGTTCATTCCCGACCCGAAATTTCTTGCGCAACTCGAAGCCGAAGAGAACCAAGAGTACGAGGCATTTGAGGCTGAGTTGGCTGAGTTTCGCCGTTTACAAGAAAAGTCGCGCTTTTATGTTCCGTCGCGTGTTTATGTCGAAGATATGGACGTTGCTTTTCTAAAGAGTCTTAAGTCCGAAGGTTATGCGTTGCCGGGTCTGACTTTCGGAAAAAGGGAAGTTGAAGAAGTTGAAATAGACGAGACCGAACCGCAGACAATAATTGGCGCGATGCCAATATCGGCGATGGCCTCTACTCGCTTAGCTGATATCTGGGCAGAACAGTTTGAGCCGAATGGCTGGTGTTTGGACTTAGCGTTACCAGCACTGGTGACGGCAGCAAGCACGCTAGTCCCTAAATTCATTCCAGTTGACGGCAGTTTGCTTGTCGGCGACGACCCGATGGTAAACCTGTATGTGGCGCTCATCGGGCCAGTTGGTAGCGGAAAATCTCAAGTCGCAGAGTGGGCCACGAAGGCTCTTGGAATCTATAAAGAGGGTCGCGGACCACACTATTACGAAGTTAAGTCCGGTTCTGCCGAGCAGTTGCTAACTAACGTTGAAAAATACACTCGGACAGTTTTCCAGAATAGCGTTCTCATCACTCCCGATGAGTGGTCTCATTTGTTCGCCAAGGCCAACATTCCGGAATCGTCATTCGCCAGCGTCTTGACGACAAGTTACTACAAACGCCGTCAGACCTTCACTATGGCTCGCAACCGGGAATTGAACCTCAATTTGTCGTTGTCCTTCATCGGCGGCATCGTCGAGGAAGATTTTGATACAGTCTTCAACGCTTCGACGTTAGGCGGACTATACGACCGGTTCTTGTTTGGGCGCGCCCCGGATGGCTTCAAGTGGGGTTATAGACCGTATCCGTTTGAAGTCCCTGAACTGGCTACCGGTCCGAGTTGGGCACCAGTCTCGGTTCGTCAAGATGGCAGTTTATTTGAAGTAGCCCGTGGTTGGACTAAGAAAGACTCGTCAATAGGACGTATCGCCGAGATATGTATTCGGATAGCGACAATCTTCGCGTCAGTGGACGGTAGACCGGTCGTTACCGGGAAGGATTTAGAAAAGTTGGAGGGACTTGCTAAGTATCAAAAGGACATACGCCAACAGTTTCAGCCAAACGCCGGGGTCAACCCAGATGCCATGTTTGCTAACGCGGCTCTATCGTGGATCGAGCGGTACGCAAAGGAGTGGACGAACATTACGAAACTCAAGAACGCCCTTCATGCATATCGTAAGCGACTCGGTCCAAGCGTTGCAGAGCGCGCCTTACTAGGCTTAGCCCGCAGTGGTGAGATAAGCCTTTGGTTGAACAACGGCAGTAAACCTTTGCCGAGCGACTACAAGGGAAAGACCCCGAGACTCGGGCTCATTAAATATCGTTAAACACTGAGACATCCGCCCCGATCAGGCGGCTAGAGCGGTACAGATAGTCTACCCCTTAGACCTGTACCGCTCGACCTATTTATATGGAGGACACAATGGACGAACTTATCAAAGTCAACGCGCACGTAGAGAGCGCAGCACCAGAGTCATCCGAGCTTTGGGAGCGAGTGAAGGAAGCTAAGAAGAAAAGAGACGCCTTCCGCACCGGCACTCCCGAACGGCTGAAATTGCATGCCGATTATATGACTGCAAAGCGCGCGTTCAACAATGAAGCGAAGCGCCGCAGCCGTGCCTTGGTCGAGGCTGCCAACAAGGTAGCTAAGGCGGCCGCCGAACAAATCGTCGCAAACAATCCGCCGGAAGTTATAGAGGAGAGAATAGAGCAGGCAGAGAATCCTACCGGTAAAGCGGCGCAGCGCCAGCAGAATATCGACTCACTTAATCCCGAAGAGCGCGCGAAGCTGGATGAGCGCATCGCAGATTTCGACCGCTACCGCAAACTCTTAGCGAAGTGGGATGACGCATGCTGGCGAGTGCGGAATGGTGAAGAGCCAGCAGAGGACACGCCAACAGCCGCGGACATGGAACTCGCACGCGCGGCGTTCGAGTTGAAGTACCCGCCAGTCGTGACGCGCGAATCCGCGTATCACTACTTGGAGACTTATGGACTGGCTCTAGATTCCTACGCGGCAGTTGGAGAGTTTCGCGATCCGTCGCCGCGCCCGGTAGCGAAAGGTGATCCAATGCCGCCTTCGGGTGTCCGCAGACTCCCGCAGATTTTCAAAGACAAAGACGGAACACAAATGCAGTGGGCCGTGGTTTCTGGGGGCAACTGGAGCCACGTGCTTGTAAGCACCGGCTGCGACGATGCAACCGTACGCCGGATCGCTGGCGCATCATCTCTTGGGCCGGTAGCCGCGCCATCTCCGGCGCAAGTTAAATCTGATGCGGAGAATGTCGCCGCACAAGATGAAGTACAGCAAGTCGTAGCAGAATCGCAGATGACTCCGCTACAGCGATTCGAAAAGTTCCAAGCAGAACGCCGGAATGAAATCTTGCGACTGGCTGGACGGTCACTGTGAAGGAGCACGAGTCAGTTGGGGAGTTAGTTTGGACTGTTACACCAGAGGGATTCGAAAGCGGCATAATCGCAGTAGTTGAACGAATCCGCGGCTTCCTGATCCTTTATTCTGAGAAGAATAAACGCTTAATGGCGCACTTTAGGGATGTTGTCGCCCCGGCCGGTCACTACTGTATCTTTGCAGACGGTATGGAGGTGGTGTTTAGGCGGTACTATGATCCGAGCCGTCAACGTGAAGTGGCAGCGGACGTGAATCTCAACAAGCAGACCGCCCCATTTCCCGATACTGAGATATCTGAGGTCGTCAAGATTTTTGCAACCTACTGTGTCGGACGACGTGAGTGTGGTTGCGAAATCATGGTACCCGGAGCCGTCTTCGGCAGCGATGAGATTCCGCCCATCGGCACGAAGATTCGTCATCGCCGAATTGAAACAGGCAGCAACGTCCGCGCAACAGCGGTAGAAATGTTGAACGCCGCAGCATAACCAGACAAGTTTAGTCCGCAGTAAACCCGCGACGTGAGAGCGACAGTCACGCCGATGGGTGAGGTCTGTCGCAAACCCGGTCTATGACCGGCACACCTGTTAACACAGAGGCACCGGGTTCGACGAATCCGAGGCACCTAGTTTTAACACAACTGGAGAGTAACAAAATGGCAACAATGAAAGATGTACAACAAGCAGAGGCATGGTACGCAGCGGTCACAGCAGATGGGTTGAAGTACGCCCGTTATAACTGTGACGCGAATAAATCTCTGGTCTTCTCTTGGATCGAATCACAGCAGATGCCGGTTAACGCCGCAAGCGTTCTGGCCGCGTTTCAAGAAGGTACTCTCCGCTTAGCCGTTCTACGCGACGAGCAAGCGGAAGCACGTGCCGCGGAAGTTAGAGAACAAGAAGCGGCGCGTGAGCAAGAACGTCAACGTCTCGCCGACGTAGCAGAGCAGAATGAACGATTCGAGTTGATCCAATTCTGTGCGGCATATCGTTGTGCCGACGCGACAGGGCAGGCAGTGGAGCGTAAGAGTCTCGACTTTTGGGAGACCCCAAGATTAAGAGCCTACGCCGACAGCATCAAGTTGCAACGCGCATCGAAGGGCCAGAGCGCCGCGGAGTTTTCCAAGGCGCAAGGTCTGGATAAGATCGATGTTACTGGCCGCGAAATTAAGAGGCCCGATCAACCTGTCTCGCTATCGGCAGATTTTGACGCGCGTGCATACCACAAAATGAGCGGAGCCCAAATTCGCCTATTCGTTAAGTCCCTCGTGGCGAAGCATGGAATCGGTTCCGATAGAAAAGTATGGGCCGCCATCAACCAGCGTGTTGCAGAGACGCGCGGGCAAGGAGAGTAACCATGGACGCCCAACTAGACGCAGCAATTGAGAAAGACCTCGCGAAGCAACAAAGCCTCGCGGGTAAACAGGCGGCATGGTCACAATTCCTGTCAAGACTACGCGGCACCAAACCCGCGAACACCATCGGTAACTTTACATTCCTGATCGGTGAGTTAGAGAAATCTGGCAGGTTCGTTACTCCTGAGAACTTGCACAAGGCTCTCTCGGAGAACCTTGATTACCTGCCGGACGGCTATGACAAATCGGCGCAGGTCGCAGCGGAACAGCAAGCGCAACGGGATGCTGCAAGCAAAGAGTCGGCGGCTCTCAACGCGTGGTTCGAGCGGGCGCAGGCGGAACACGGCTATGTGGACGATCAGCATAACCGCAGCCTTCTCGTCGAATATCTGAAAGTTCATTTCCGCGGTGTTCCTTCGGAAGTGGCCTTGACAGCCTTTCTTCGCGAGAATGCCGACAATCCGAACGTGCATCGTTTGGCACAACCGGCGTCGAAGACCCTTATTCCCGACGAAATGTGGGCCAAGCAAAATGTTCTGCGGAACCCGGCCCGCGAACGCGAAGAGGCAGAAGCGGCAGCCGCGGAGAAGCGTAAGCGCTTCGATCAGAGCATGAATGATGCTAAGACTCGTGCGACGTTCGAAGGTGAACTCAAGTCCATCCGAGGCTACCGCGAGATGCATGCCCGCGGGATAAATTGGGCGCAGACGTGGTCAATTCAACGAGACAGGATGACCGCGCTACTTCAGAAGTATCCGCAATACGCCGCGGAGATTCAGCAAGCCATCTCGAAAATCGGCAAGTAGCAGTATCAACGGTAGTGAAAGGCGCTTCGCACATGGAGCGCCTTATCTTTTTACAGCCGGATACGGCAAAGAGAAGTCGAAGTGTCATACTCCCAAGTTAGCCAGCGGTGCCCCGACAAAGACCAACTCTGAACCCGGCCCGCGTAGGCGCTTCCGAGGCGTCGAGCATGAGGCCGCGGAAGTCTGACAGTAGGTCTGAATCCAACCTTCAACTACCACTACCGACGGGCGCGTGCCAAGGTATTTTAAAGTATGTAAACACACATTTCAAGTTTTTATGAAAACATAAAAATGGTACTTGACAACACTAAAAACCTGCTTATAATTTTTTTATGGCGTTCGAGGTGAGGTTCAAAGATGAATCCCTCGAAAAGCTTGAAAAGGACGCCCAACTCGATACCGGTTACCAACCCGGTATCGGCAAGACGTTCCGCAAGCGGATGCAATTAATTCGTTCGGCGGCGGATGAGCGAGACTTTTACGCACTGAAGTCTCTGCACTACGAAAAGCTAAAGGGAAAAAGGAAGCACCAACACTCGATGATGTTAAACGGCCAATGGCGACTAATAGTCGAAGTAGAGGACGGAAATCCCAAAAAGATCGTTTCGATCGTTGCAATTGAAGACTACCACTAAAGGAGGGAAGAACATGAGCAACAGAACTGCAGAAGCTTTCCCTCCCGGTGAATTCATCAGGGAGGAATTAGAAGCTAGAGGATGGACGCAAGGCGATCTGGCGAAGATTATGAATCGTCAAGATTCTGTCGTTAGCTCGATCATCAATGGCAAGCGGGCAATTTCTTCGCAGATTGCGAGTGAATTGGCGTCCGCATTTGGTACAAGTGCTGACCTGTGGATGAATCTGGAAACATCCTACAGGCTCTCTCAGGGCCACAGTCAGGCAACTGATCCAGTTTCAAAGCGGGCAAAACTGTTTGCGAAAGCGCCAATCAAGGACATGATCCGGCGGAACTGGATACAAAACTCTGACGATTTGGACACCCTAGAGACAGAGGTGTGTAAATTTTTTGAGATCCAATCCATAGATGAAGAACCTGCTGCATTGGCGCACGCTGCCAAGAAATCTACAAGCTATGGGGAGGTTACGCCCGCCCAGAAAGCGTGGTTGTATCGAGCCCGTAAGCTTGCCCATGGGGTGCAGGCGTCAAAATTTTCTCAAAAATTGTTTTCACAAGCATTGGAAACCCTTCGCCGTCTGCTTACGAATCCCGAAGACGTTATGCACGTAGCAAAAGTCCTAGCAGAGGGGGGAGTTCGTTTTCTTATCGTTGAGAGTTTGCCTCACGCAAAAATAGATGGTGCCTGCTTCTGGCTTAATGAATTTTCTCCGGTCGTTGTCTTATCGATGAGGTACGACCGATTAGATAATTTTTGGTACGTCCTTATGCACGAATGCGGCCATGTCGAGAACGGGGATGGGCTAGAAGGCGACTGGATGCTTGATGTCAACATCGTCGGCGACGATGCTATTCCTTTTGAGGATCGATCTGAAATAGAAAAACGGGCAGATGTTTTTGCGACAAACTTTTTGGTTGATCCATCAAAGATGGAAGACTTCATTCATCGAGTCAGGCCGATGTTTTCTAAGCAAAGGATAAAAGGGTTCGCTGCACGAATCGCTGTCCATCCAGCCATTGTTCTGGGCCAATTGCAATATCGAAAGGAAGTTGATTGGTCCCATAGTCGAGAGATGCTTGTAAAAATGCGCCACATTGCGACGAGCGCAACCTTAACTGATGGATTTGGGCATGTCCTAGCCGCAAACCTGTGACGAGGTTTCCATGAGTTATAAAGATCAGATTCACCAAGTGGAAAAGAGATACCGACAAGCAGGCGGGAAATGGCCTGCCTCACCAATAGATGTCGCAGAATGGGGAGTAGCGAAAGGTCTTCTGCAAATGCATCCCGGCGCGATTGTCCGACGCTTTGCCGAGCAGATCGCCGAAGCATGGCGTGACGAATATATGAATGATCCACAAGGTCGCAGGATTCGAGTGAAACACGCTGCTCGCTACTCGATTAATGGTGTTCAGACTTGGCTTTGGGACAATATGCCCACCGCCGCGCACAAGCACATGGAGTTGTCATTCCAGAATAAGAGGCAGCAAATCGTCATGGACTGTCATCAACTCAAACAAGACGTTGACAGTTATAACGAGAATTTCAACAAAGGCCGCACAATTCAGATGGTATTTGATTTTCGGAATGATTTAGAGGAGTTAGCGTTGGCTTCTAAACGTCAGCCTGCCGCTTAGTTAGGAGGAGCGTGGCCATTAGCGGCTGCGTAAAATAGCTGACATCCAGACGGCAAACAAAGCCAAGTCCCCTAGTCCATAAATTATAAATTCGATCGGTCAGAAAAGAGGTGCATTGAAAGCCATGAATGAAAAAACTCTACAAATTCTCTTGATTGGTGTTGGAGTTGTCGTTATCGCTAAGGTTCTAGCATCCGAGCCCAACTGTAATCGAGGATGTAAGACCGTGCTCGAACACATCACGCAGCATGTTGTTGGTGAGCTAATTTCCGGTGCTTTAGGAGCCTAACGGCCCGACAGCGTTCGGAGGAGAGTCATGACCAAGCGGATAAGGCAAATTGCGGCTGTGCTTCGGGATAGTGCCGGGGCAAAGCTTCCCATTTGTCTCAAGGTAACAACGCTCGCCTTAAGTGATAGTGCAACTGTGGTTGATGAAGCAGTCGTAGAGGTTTCACTTGCGTCCGGCAATATTCCAGATGGCAACTACGTTCTTGAATACTCGTGCTTGGGGTCATTCCGTGGTTCCGTTCGAATCAAATACGGTACCTTAATATCGGCCGCGTGAGGGAAGAATGGCTAAACCTGAGGACGTACGCAAGGGGAACGAGAAACATTTGGGGCGATCGCGAGCACAGGATGCGATGCCTCATGACCTCGCAGTCGCACTTGTGGGCGGTCTTGCATCGGGTGCAGCAGCCGAAGGTGCGAAACGTCTGTTTAATAAAATGTCTAATTTGTCTAAGACCAAAGCCAAGCCGAAGCCTTCGCCTCGAAAGTCCACAAAGTAGCTCTCGAACAGTTATCGTCGATTCGAGTATTCGGTAGTATCAATCTTTCCGGTCTTCTTCGATGGTATCGCGGGCGTCGGCGTACAATGGGAAGACACCGATCCTAAGCGTCTACCGCACATCCGTGTCCTTGAGATAGCCTGAGTTTGCCATCAACGCGACAGTTTCAAAATAGTCGAGAAGTCTCTCTTACTCGGGGAACGGTTCGCCGCCTGCCAATCTCTTCTTTGCATACAGTTTTCGAAACGTGACCATCGGCTCTTGTCAACCAAACCGTGGCTTTGCCCATGGTTTTGGCTGCGATTCTACTACAGTTCACTTCAAAGCTATTTGGCGTGAGTTAATACTGCGGTGATACAATCCGCCGCATCGAGGTGCTTAAGCCGGTGACTCCTGAAATCAATCAACATCTCAACAAGGTGGAAGCGGTCATAGAAAAAGCCAAAGAAGTGCTCGGGCGACACGGTTATCCGGGCGATTTGCGGACTGTAATCGTCGCCGGGAATATTGACCAAATGATTGAGCACCACGAAGCGATGCTGTCTCTAATCCGAAACGCGAAAGTAGGTTCAGCCTTCGCACTCGCCCGTTCCATCGTAGAAAGCATGTATCGCGGTCTGTGGCTTAACTTTTGCGCCACTAATGCTCAAGTCCAAAAGTTCGAGAAGGATGACGACTTATCAAAAACCATGACCGAGCTGGCGGCGGATATAGACCAAAAATATCAGGCAGGCGATTTCTTCACGGACTTGAAGAAACGCGGATGGGGACCGCTGTGTAGCTACACGCATACGGGTATCCTTCAATTGGGCCGTAGGTTCACAGGCCAAAATGTCCAACCTTCTTATACAAACGGAGAGATTGTTGCAGTGACAACCACCGTCACCACGTGTGTACTTCTATTGGTCGGTAAGTTTCTTGCTGTTCAGAATCACGCTAACGAATGCAAGGAGGTCGAAGCGTTTCTTGGAACCTATGGTCCAGCGGCGGCGGCAAAGAAGTGATCCCAGTCGAGCCGGGCCGTGAAGCTACCCGGCCTTTTGCTTTTTGGGGCCTATCCTTGGATTGCGAAACGTTCCTGATTCTCCGGTTACGAGGGAGGCGACCCTAAGCGACCATGAAACGTAAATATAAGAACGTGAAAGGCCATTCCGGGATGTACAGGCTGATACGGGAGATGTACAACATAGTAGATAGCGGATTAAGAGAACATCCCCGCTCGAAGCCTTTGAAAGAGCTACGAGAACGACTCGACCTGCTGGATGAGTTACAAGCCGAATGGCGGTCGTCGTCCTCGTAGCTTCAGCACATATTGATGGGCCGCTGATTACCCGCCTGTTAGTGCCGCCCGCGCGCTTAAGAGTCGTCCTCGTCGTTGCTCAGCAGCGTCCCGTTCTCATCGCGTTCTACGCCCGCGAAGAACGCCATAGCCTCTTCATTGCTCATCTGGCGGTAGTGGCCTTGAAGAACTTCGATATCGCCAAATGGTGCGACAGGACCGCCGCCGACACTGCGCCTCTTTAGGAAGGATTCGATGTCGGCCGGATTGAACAACAGCAAACCGTCCAACTTGTACGCCCGCAGTTTGCCATTGGCGATATACCGGTGAACGGTCCTTTCACTCACTGGTAGGAACCCCAATACCTGTTCCATGTTCATCAACGCGATCTTGCCGGGATGTCTGACGCTCTTCGTTTTTGACATCAGTCACCCACCATCGCAAACATTTGTCCAGCCACTTTACGCGCCTGCTCAGTGGTCATTTCGTCGGCCGCCAGATATCTCTGCGTTGTCTCAATGTCAGAGTGGCCTAGCCAGATTCTTGCTTGCTCAATGTTGTAATTCTTTGCCACGGCAGTCCCGAACGTTCGTCTAATTGCGTGCAGACTGACTTTCTTGTCAAATCCTACCCGTTCCGCGGCCCGGTGCAGAATCCGAATCAGGTGCATGTCCGGTTTACCGTTCGGGGTCGGGAAGATGAGATCGTTGTCGGACGCCCTCGTCCTTTTCTTTCTCTCCTCCATGATCTCCACAAACTTCGGGTCGAGTACGATGTCTTGCTCCCGGCTCTCTCCGTCCTTGGGTGTCCAACCGTAGTCGTCATTTGGGTAGACGTTAACGCTTCCCTCCTTAAGATCAATTGCGCTCCACTTGCAATACGCCGCTTCCTCATCTCGGAAGCCGGTGTTCAGCATGAAGTGGATGAAGTCCTTTTCGTCCCGCGTCGCTCGTGAGAGGAATAGGTTCATTACCTCAAGGCTGTACTTCCACGGGCGGCGTCTGACTGGCTTCTTGATATCTTTCATTGGCAGCGGGATGGTCACACCAAAGCGCCTAAAGAATGTACTCAGATATCGAACCCGGTTGCGCAGGGCGTGCTGCGGGTCTCCGTCCCGGCGCTTCAGGTTCGACTTCATCCACGTCAGATAGAGCATGATGTCTTTACGCTCTACCTCATCAATGGTCTCTTGCGGGCAGTGCGCGACAAAGTCATCAACGGCCCGCGTGTACATGGCGATGGTGGACTTCTTCTTGCCGAGCGTTTCCAGTTCAGATTTGTACTCAGCCGCCAGCCGTCGAAGATCGCGGTCGGGGCTCTTAGCCGGTTTGGGCTCTGGCGGGTTTAGCGGCAGGAGCCCGGCACGGATGCGGCTGAAGTCTTGTTCTAGCCGGAGGAACTGAAGAGCGGCCGCGACAGGGTCTTTCCCCAATGGTGGAGTTTTGCGACTCCCGCCCTCGGTGTAGCGCGCGTAGAATCCGATGATGCTGTCTAAACCAAAGAACTGAGACTTCTCTCGACCCTTGGCCGGGTCTGGCTTCCTCTCGACCGGCAGCACTACGACCTTGCGGTGTATCGTGGCCGGGACATAGGGGAAGTCTCCCGTCCCGTCGTTTACTCTCGCCAACAGCGTCACTTTAGCCTGCATTCCGCCTCCTGATCTTGGGAAGCATCCTGCGGATTGGCAACAGCATTGGCAACAGTACGAAGGTACCCCTCTGGAACCCGCATAGACATTGCCTATCTGAATTCTATGCGCAAACTCCCCCCTTCCGCACCAAAAGGGCTAAGCCTGCGGCCGCCGCAGGCACGGCGTCAACGGGCGTCTGTGGAAACAGTGAGGGAAAACGGGAGAGGATTTGGCTCGGAGGCCTGGACTCGAACCAGGATTAACGGAGTCAGAGTCCGCTGTGCTACCAATTGCACCACCTCCGAGCGGTTTTTTGACAGCTTCGTGCAGTTCTGACCCGCCAATTATATTGTAGCGTTGGAAAATATGCGGAGTGGAATGCCCGCTGATCTTCGGCATCGCTACTGCCTGCTGCACGCCAGATGGCATCATATTTCGGACCGCTGATCTTCGCAAGTCGTGAACAACGAAGAGGACGGACAGCGTGCGACCTACTTCGAGGCTGCCTTCAGAATCTACACGAGCGTATTGCTGAGAGTCCCAATCTGTTCAATCCACACACGCACCACATCGCCTGACTTCAGGAACTCTTTCCTGGCCAAGCCTACGCCCGCGGGCGTTCCGGTAAGGATGAGATCCCCCGGATAAAGTGTGAGCCGAGCGGAAAGATGGGCGATCTGTTCGGCGAGGGAGAAGATCATCTTGCTGGTATGAGAATCCTGCTTGAGTACGTCGTTCACCCACAACTTGATGCCTAAGCGCTGAGGATCGGGGATTTGTTTGGCGGGAACGATCCAGGGACCCAAGGGACAAGCGCAATCGAAACTCTTCTGGCTGATCCAGTCGTACCGGAAAGGCGAGCTTTCCGGCACGTTTGGCCGCACAGTGAAATCGCGAGCGGAGAGATCGTTGGCGACTGTGTAGCCGGCGACATAATCAAGGGTGCTTTCCACCGGGACATTCTTTGAGACGCGGCCGATGACTGCTGCCAATTCCGCCTCCCAATCGAGCATTTTGGTGCCTGCGGGCACTGGAATGCGGCCGTCCGTCTGAGCCACGGTGCGAGAAGCCTTGAGGAAATGCCACGGCGCGAGCCCCGCCTTGCGAGGATCGGGCTGCGCTCCCAGATTGAAAACCCGGGCCATCTCGCTCATGTGATCGGAATAATTGGCGCCCGCGCAGAAAATGGCCGAGGGGTAGAGAACCGGCGCGAGCAGGCGAACTTTTGCCAGCGGAGAGCTTGGCGTGGCGCTGCTTCCGAGCTTTGGAACGGCTTTCTCGATTAGGGCTTCTGCAACCGCCCAATCCTCCAGCGCACCGAGCATCGTGGAATGGGCCGCTTTGCCGGTGAGTTCCGCCAAATCGAAAACAGCGTCGTTGAAGACGACTCCGGCGCGGGGTCCTCGCGCGGTTTCATGGGTCACGAGGTTGTGGTGCGTGCTGTTTTGCTCATTCTCCGCCATTTCATCCTCTCGCACTTACTGGAACATCTCGTCGGTCGGCATGATCCCCCAGAGATTGGAGGCAGCCGGATCCTTGGGCCACACTTTGGGGCGTTGCGGGTGGTCGCGATGCCATGGCCGCGGCTCGAAATAACCGAGTTCCTCGTTCATGCGGTCCAGTTCGGCGAAGAGTTCGGTGATCAAGCCCGCCGGACTGCGATGATAGGTGAACAGGTTGTGGCCGATACCATGCCGCCCCGGTCCCCAAAGCAGCTTGTAGCCGTTGACGCTGAGGAAATCGCAGGCGGTTTGGATATGGCCCCAATCGCGCAATTCGAACGCGGTGTGGAAGTGGCGGTTCGAGCCGGTTTCTAACAGATTGATGGTGTGATGATCCGGCCCGCAGCGCAGAAAGGAGAAGAAATCGCCCATCCAGTCCGATTCGCGAAAACCGAGAACCTCGCAATAGAATTGGGTGGCTTGCTTGACGTTGGTGACGTGGAACGCAACGTGGCCGAGCTTGTGCGGCACGATGCCGCTGGCCTGAAATTTCTGATGCGAGAAATCGGCCCGCTTGAACACTTCCATCACCGTGCCCTTCAGGTCCTCGAAGGCTACCAGCTCTGCGATCGAGGGCTCGGGATCCTTCTTGCGCTGCGTCTTGATGCCGTGGGCTTGCACTTGCTTCTCGAACGCGTCGAGATCGTCGCCCTCGCCGATTTGGAAGGCGATCCGCACGCACTGCGCCGGAGAGCCTTTGCGCAATACGACGGAGTGATGATCGACTGTGTTGGCGAGGAATGTAGCGTCCTTTTCCCTGCCGACCAGGGTCATGCCCAAAATATCGGTGTAATAGTCGGTCTGCTGTTCTAGGTCTGGCACTTCATAGCCGGCATGGGCGATCTTGCGCACACGGATCATGCGAACACTCCATTACGTTTTGTTTTGTGAACCATCATTGCAATTTTTTGGGCGCGGCAAGGAACCGATGACGTCGACCATCCTGGCGCTATCGAACTCGCCGAAACCCATGGCCATGAACCGATCGTAGAGCGCCGTGGCGCAGTCGAGCATCGGCGTGGCCACGCCGGCGCTGTCGGCGAACTCGCCGATCATTCCGAAATAGCGCTGCAACGAGGGCACGGTTCCCTGCGCCGGCAGAAAACGGCCGTCCGCCATCCACGGCGCGCGGATGCCGAACTGCGTCGAGCCGCCGCTGCCACCAGCGATCGCCTTGATCATCAGCGGCACGTCCACCCCTGCCTTGAGCCCGAGCGCCATGGCTTCCGCGGTCGCCGCGATATGGATGGCCACCAGGAGATTACTCACCAGCTTGACCCGGCTCGCGGCGCCAAACTCGCCAAAATAGAAACAAGAATCGGCAAACCCGGCGACCACGCTTTCGAGCTTCTTGCATGCCGCGGCGTCGCCCGCAAGATAGATCACTCCCTTTTTCGCCGACACCATTCCCGGGGTGCCGGAGACTTCGCCATCGATGAAAATGGCGCCCTTCCGTGCCAGCGGCGTGATATGGCGCTGCTTCGCAGGCAGCGGATGCGAGCCGAGTTCGACCACGATCTGTCCCGGCCGGGCGGTGTGGACGAGCCCTCGTGGACCCTGTAGTGCGTCATCGAGCGCCTCCGTCGACGGCAGGCACGAGAATACGATATCCGCTTGTGCGCCGACCTCCGCGGAAGATCGCGCCGGCACGCCGCCGATCTTTTCGAATTCCGCGAGTGAGCTGCGGCGGTAGCCGACGACGCGACGGCCGCTCTTGATGATGTTCTCCGAGATCGGCATCCCGATCTTACCGACGCCTATAAAACCGATGGTCTCCATGGCCGCCTCATACGCCCACAGGGTTGCAGCACTGGACGCAGCGATCCGGGCAGGATTCCCCTCGCACGGCGTCGCAGTACAAGCTCGCGAAAGACCGAAAGACCGAAAGACCGAAAGACCGAAAGACCGAAAGACCGTCGTGCCCCGCCTATTTGGGCCTCGCCCGTGGGTATCGCTAATATACGCTAAGCCGAAGGTACCTGAGGTGCTTGAGTCTGAAGGCGACCGCCGGTGGACGGAACAGCGACGACGAGGAGCTGACATGGGCAACTCACGTGGGGAAGCGATGCGCACGTCTGAAAAGAGCGGCGTGAAAGGGGTATTCGTTCGCGGTAGCGCCAAGGGATTCGCGCAAGAAATTCTTGCGGGGCTGCATCGGATGACTGCCGATGAGCCCAAGTCCGCAGGTGGCACGGATACTGGGCCCTCGCCCTACGAACTTCTGCTAGCTGCCCTAGGAGCCTGCACTTCGATGACGGTGGGGATGTACGCTCGCCGGAAAGGATGGCCGCTCCAGGAAGTTACCGTCAATCTGCGGCACTCGAGGATACACGCGTCAGATTGCGCCGATTGCGAAAAGAAAGAGGCAATGCTCGATCGCATCGATCTGGACATTCATTTTGTTGGCGAACTCACTGCCGAACAGCGAACCAAGCTGCTCGAAATTGCGAATAAATGCCCGGTGCACAGAACCCTCACCTCAACGATTGAGATCGAGACGCGAGCGGTGTGAACCAGCCTGCTAATTTCCGCATCTCGCCGCACGAAAGCATCCGGTCCGGTTAGAAGTGGAAGCCAAGTTCGACGCTTTCGGTGCGCGGCGTGAGGTAGTGGGTCCCACTGAACGTCGAAAGAAAGTTGTAAAGCGCCACTTTGTCCGTCAGGTTGATCACCGTTAAGCGCAAGCTCCACTTGTAGTGATCCCCATGGAAGAGATTATCCTCGCCGAGGCTGGCGTCGAAGAGGCTCCGCGGCGCGATACGTTGTGGATTGTGGTCATCGTTTTCGGTCCCCGGCGCCGGTATTTTGAGCAGCGTCGACCCGAGGCCGGCGGCATCGCAAACCGCCAGTGCAGGCCCAGTCGGGCTGGGAGCGGCGGGCTTGCCGTCGCAAGTGAGCCCGGCTTGAAACTCCTGATCGGCGGTAAGCGGCGCCCCAGTGACGTTGTTCACCAGCGCCACTTGGCCGGACGCAATCGTTGAGTTGCTGCCGCCATCGGCGATGGAGGTCGCAGGTGCGCATGTTACCGTCGCTGCGAGGCAAGGTACCGCCCCGCTTACAAATCCGCTGTCATACCTCCAGCTAAAGGCGATCCAAGGCCAGTCCGTTCGCGGCTGGTATTGCACATGGGTGGTCTGATTGAAGACCTCGTCATGATCGATCCGGAAGACGCCAGTCGAGAGCGGCACGATGGGGATTCCGGCCACTTGCGGCAGAAAGAAGCGCGCGGCCACGCTGGACATCACCACGTCCGCGGTGAGGCCGCGGTAGTTCGGCACGCTGGCGCGAAGCGTAAAGCCCGTGATCTTGGATTTATCCCACTCGATCGGGAAGGCCAGGGGCGTGTCGCCTACCACGCCGAAGTCGTAGCCGTTGTGTGTATATTTCCAGATGTATTGGCCATCCAGGACAAGATACTTGCCGAATGCCTGTTGCAGGCCAGCATGGAATTCATTGCGCCAGCCCGGAGTGATCGGCCCCGCCTGACAGGCCACACCGGGCGGAGGAACCAGATCGGCAATCACCGGGACCTGGCATCCCGTGCTGCCAATAATCAGATTTTCATTGAACGGCGTCTCCTGGGTGCGCGCGTACGAAACCCGAATCACCGTACTGCTGGGACCGATTTTGTAAGCGACTCCGAGGCGCGGCTCGGCCTGGTTGGCTTTGGAAAGGCCGTCATAAAAGTCGCCGCGCAGGCCGAGGTTAAACGTCCAACTTCCTTTCATGATCGTATCCTGGGCATAAAGCGCCTCTTCTCTTATGTCCGCGTGGCCGCGAAAGTTGAAGAGCCTTCCTCCAGGGACGGTCAAGTTGTAGGGCGCCAGTTCTGCGCAGGCCGGATTGGCGGGATCGGGACAGCCGAGGCCCGGGAGAAATCCTGGATCGACGATGCCCAGGCTGTCGCTCTCCGTAAGGAACCAATGTTCGAGCAAGGCGCCCACTTTGATGTTATGGAGGCCTTTCACGTGGGACACATCCGTCCGCAGGCCCATATTTTTGAGGCTTCTGCTTTGGCCGAAGGTCTCCGACTGGAGATCCGGGCTGAAATCGTCAAGAGGATTTCCGCTGGGATAGTAGTTGTATTGGTCTTCGCGCAGGAAGCCGCCAAACGTGAATACCGTGTCCATGCCGATCAGGCGCGTCCAGGTCGGAGCGATATTGAAGGTCTTAATTTGCGAGCGCTGGTCTGTTGGGCCGAGTGGGAGGCCGGTGATCGGGTTGTCGAGCACATAAGGCAGGCCGAGGACGGGATTCGCGTGGATTTCCTGATCGTAAGAGTTGGGATTTTGAAACCAGGAACGCGTATATTCCAAATTTAACTGCAGAGTGTCTCCGGTTGAGGGCTTGTAGTCCACGCGATCGAAGAGGTTCTCCTCGTTGCCCTTATCGTGCATCGCCTGAAACTCCGGCGGGTCGAGAAAGCGGCTGGTATCGAGGCCGTCCGCGGAGATGAAATTGCCCCAGTTTTGACCTCCGTAACCAAGGTCAAACGCGGCCGTGCTCGTGCCGAAGCTGCCGTAGGAGGTGTATACGTCGCCCTTGGGCTGGGTCTGTCCGAGACCGGAGCGTGTGGTCACATTGATGATCAGGCTGGTTTTGTCGCCATATTCCGCGGGCGGCGCGCCATCGATCACCTCCAGAGATTGAATCGAATCAATCGGAATCTGATTGGAGAAAACTTTGCTCTGCTGGTCCGTGATGGGCTGGCCGTCCACGGAAAACGAACTCTCGGCGTGATCGCCCATGCCGTGAAAAAGTCCGTTAGAGTCCGAAGACACGCCGGGCGACGCCAGCGTCACCAGGGAACTCACCGAGGACGAAGGGGATTCGAGAGGCAGCTTATCGAAAATGCCGCGATCGATATCCGTGTGCGCGGTGGAATCCTGTTCAATCAGGTCCACGGCGTTTTCGGTAACGGTGATATTCGTTGTGGCTGTGCCTAACATCAGAGTGATGTCCATGGTGATCGGGACGGTCGAGCGCACGTCAACGTCTTGGCTGAAATTGGAAAAGCCCGGCGCAGTTACAGTCAGATGGTACGGATTGAAGGGGATGTTGGAGATCTGAAAGTTTCCGTCGCTGCCGGTCTGAACCTCGTCCACGTGGTGGCTCACGGGATTTTCGATGCGCACCTTGGCGCCGGGCACCGCCGACTTGGAAGGGTCCGTGACCGTGCCCTCAACAATTCCAGAATTGGACTGTGCGTGCAGACTTGTAAGCGCCGCGCAAGACAAAATAGTGATTGCCGCGCCCAAAGCTAGAATTCCACGATGACAACCCCGATTGCGTGGCATCTGGCCTCCTCGAAGCCAAAGCGCGGAAGCGTGCGGACATTCCCCCAGCAGCTCCGCGGATGGTGGTTACCGGGTTAGTAAGACAAAGAGGGACAGAACGAAAGCGAAGACCGGCTGCCCGGACCGCCGCATTACGCCAGGCGAGGCGGGGCTCGAGAGGGAGGAACTAAGACGGAAGGAGCGCCCTGGAAAACCAGCCTTTCGGCCGTGAGAAGCCACTCAACGAGTAAGGGCAAGGCGATTGCGGCGGCGAGCGTTCCGGGGAGCGCGTTGATATGGGCAATATGGCAGCAGATCGGGCAGGTGTCCACCGAGCCAGGACTATCGACGTGCCACCAGGCAGCTCCCGTTGCCAGGAGCACAATGCCCGCTAAGGCGGCCGTAAGAGCGGCGATGCGCAGCGCGTTGCGGAACGGTCGAATCGTACGACTCTGTCTCATGTGCAGCGAAACATTATAGCCTTAACGAAGCCATCGGGCGTCACGCTTTCCTAAAAGCCACGTTCCGAACTGCCGGACTTAGACGCCAAGGAAGTATCCCGAGATGCCACGATTGTGGATGCACCTCTAAAACCGGAGAAACGCCTGTTAACTAAAACTCCGCAGCTTCATGCCGCGGATTTTGCTCCTCGCTCAATTTTGGTTTAGTCTGATTCCTCCGCTATGCAACGAGGCATTCGATTTAATGGCCGCCCGGTCTGGGCCGAGATTCGGCTCAGCGCGCTCGCGCACAACATCAAGGCCATCCGGCGCCATATCGATACCGGCGAAACTCGCTCCGCCAAGCGGCCTCAACGAAAGATCCTCGCCGTTGTGAAGGCGAACGCATATGGCCACGGTGCTGTTCCCGTGTCGCGTGCCTTGGCAAAGGCCGGGGCGGACTGGTTCGGCGTAACTTCTACGGCCGAGGGGATCGAACTGCGCGAGGGCAAGATACGCAAGCCCATTCTCGTGCTCACCGGCTTTTGGCCCGGCGAGGAGAAGCGCCTGATCCAACACGATCTGACCCCGGCGATCACGCGCTGCGAGCAATTGCGGTTTCTGGAACGCGCCGCGGCTCGAGCCCGCCGCCGGGTAAAATTCCATGTAAAGTTTCAAACCGGCATGAACCGGCTGGGGCTCTCTCCGGGAGACGTGCCCTGCTTCGCCCGCACTCTTGCCGCCAGCCCGCACCTCGAATGCGAAGGTGTCTTTACCCACTTCGCGTCTTCGGAAGTTTTCACCGATCAGCGCGTCGAGGAACAGCAGCGAGAGTTCGAGTGTATTCTCGAACATCTCGGCCGGCTGGGAATCTCAGCGCCTCTCGTCCACATGGCCAATAGCGCCGCGGTGGCATCGCGGCCCCAAACCTGGGCAACCATGATTCGCCCTGGTCTGGTTCTCTATGGCTATCATCAATCCTACGAACCGCCCGAATTGACGGTCCAAACCAATGCCAATCTCCCATTGCAGCCTGCCTTGGCTCTGCGCGCGCGGCTCATTTCGCTGCGCGATACCGCGCCAGGCCAGGCAGTTGGCTATAACGGCCGCTGGATAGCGCAACGTCCTTCTCGCGTAGCGGTCATCTCTGCTGGTTATGCGGATGGTTTGCCGCGCTCGCTCACCAATAAGGGACGGGTGATCGTTCGCGGCCAGTTTGCGCCGCTCGTGGGTACCGTATCCATGGACCTGACGACCGCGGATGTGACCGATATTCCGGGCGTTGCCGTTGGTGACGTGGCCACTTTTTACGGCGTCGATGGAAACGCGACGCAGTACGTCTCCGACGTGGCGCGGCAACTGGGGACCGTGACCTCGGAATTGTGCTGCGCCCTAGGTACGCGCGTGCCCCGCTTTTACCTCGCCTGACTGAGCCGCCTGCCGGCGTCCTTGTTATACCTGACGGATACCGTTGCCCTTCGGAGATACCTGCTTAAGCCCTTCCGCTACAGGCTGTAAGCTTGACCCGCGTGCTACAATTCTTCCGCTGCGGCAGATAGGAAAGGCCGCTCCCAGCTTGGCTCCGAGGCTCCATTCTTCGCTTATTGCACATCGTCCTCCCGGAAGACGCTCATAAAGTCATGCCCCTTCTAGATCAAAACTTAGGATCAAGACCTTTTCATTCCAAACCTGTTTATGAGGTTCAATCATGGCTCGTCCTTATCCCCGGGTGGGGCAGGTTCCCGAAGCGCCATCGCCCGAAGTCAACAGCTCGAAACTGACTACTGAATTCAACGGTCATCGCAGCAAAGACGTGCATTTCGGCAGCTGGTGGGATCAGTTGGTTGTGCGCGCGGTTTTCGGCACGGCGTGTGTCGCAGCGGGATATCACTTTCATCCTTTTGGACTCAGCAGGCCGACGGCTGCTCTGGTTGGCCTGCTATTTTCCGTTTCCGTTTTCCTGTTCGAAATCCGCCTGCAGCGGGCCAGCCTGCGGCGGCTGATCGGCGCTGCGGTTGGGTCGATTCTCGGAATTATAGGCGCCTACCTGATGGGGCTGGTCATCAGCCAGACCACGATACCGGAAGACTCCCGTTCGTTTTTAGACATCGCGGTTCTGCTGGTAATGACTTACATCGGGCTGGTCCTCGGCGCTCGCAAAGGCGACATGTTGAACTTACAAGCCCTGGGCGGATTATTCGGGAACGAAAAGGGAGTCCGCCGCCAGCCCAAAATCCTGGATACCAGCGTAATCATCGATGGCCGCGTGGCCGATATTTGCGAGGCTTACTTCTTGGAAGGCGTTCTGGTGGTGCCGCAATTCGTCCTTCGAGAATTGCAATTGGTGGCGGATTCACCGGATAGCCTGAAGCGCCAACGAGGCCGTCGCGGTCTGGAAGTCTTGCAACGAATGCAGAAGATGCCGAACCTCGATGTAGAGATTGCCGAAGACGACTTTCCGCAGATCGCCGAAGTCGACATGAAGCTGATCGAGCTCGCCAAGCGCTACGACGCCAAAATCGTAACCAACGACTACAATTTGAACAAAGTCGCCACGCTGCAGGGGCTCGAAGTGCTGAACGTCAACCAGTTGGCGAATGCCTTGAAGCCGGTGGTTCTGCCTGGCGAGGCCATGCGGGTCTTCATTCTTCGCGAGGGCAAAGAGTACAACCAGGGCGTAGCTTACCTTGACGATGGCACCATGGTTGTTGTCGACGGCGGACGGCGGGCCATCAATAAGACCGTCGATATTATCGTCACCTCGGTGCATCAGACCACGGCCGGAAAGATGATCTTTGGCCGTTATGACGACCGAGAGGCGTCCAGGAATCACGTGGCTCCAGCTGTGGAGAACGCGGGCCGCTCCGTCGAGACGTCGGCAGCGGCGGAACGGCTCCCGCGCTCAATCGTCCCTGATCCCACTCAGTCCTGAAGCTGGGGCGCTTCCACGAGGCGCGGCTAGGCTTCAAGATTGGCTTCCGGGATACGCATGGGTGTAAACTCTTGAACCTTTGGGCGTGCCCGGCTGAATCTGCACACTAGTCGAGGTGCGCAACTGCTATGTCCTCTATTGTCGCCATATTGCCCGCAGCAGGCCTCGGCACTCGCATGGGCGCCGATTCGCCCAAACAGTTCCGCCTGCTCGATGGCGTGCCGGTGGTGGTGTTCACCCTGCGACGGCTGGCCGCCTGTCCGGCGATCGGCGAGTTTCTGATCGCCACTCGCGCGGACGAAGTCGAATTCCTCAAAGAGCGCATCGCTGCCGAGCGCCTCGCCCGGCCGGTTCGAGTCCTGGCCGGAGGCGATACGCGCCAGGAGTCCGTGGCTAAGGCGCTTGGCGCCGTTCCGCAAGATGCGGAATTCATTCTCGTTCACGATGCCGTCCGTCCCCTGGTCACATGCGATCAGGTAGAGCGCGTCATCGCGGAGGCGAAGCGCTGCCGCGCCGCGATCCTGGGCATTCCCGCCATGGATACGGTCAAGGAAGTGAAACGCGCCAGCTTGCCGGAAGATGTCGCGCTCATCACAACGACAATCCCGCGTGAGCGAATCGTTCTGGCGCAAACGCCGCAGGTGTTCGAGGCCGCGCTTCTTCGCGAGGCCTTTGCGCGAGCTGCCGCCGATGGCTTTACAGCTTCCGACGAAGCGGCCCTGGTGGAGCATCTGGGGCAGGACGTGCACGTCGTGCTGGGATCGGAGCGCAATCTGAAGATCACCCGTCCGGGCGATCTCAGCATTGCAGAGTTTTATCTGAGCCGGGAACGCATGGCTGCCGAGGCTGGGCGTTGAGCCGATCTGGCATTGGGTACGATCTGCATCGGCTTGCGACGGGCCGAAAGCTCATTCTCGGCGGCATTGAAGTCCCGTACGACAAGGGTCCAGTGGGCCACTCCGATGGGGACGCGTTGGCGCACGCTATCTGCGACGCGCTTTTGGGCGCCGCCAGTCTGGGTGATATCGGCACGCATTTCCCGGATACGGATCCGAAATGGAAAAATGCGTGCAGCTTGCTTTTCCTGGAGCACGTGCGCGGGCTATTGGCGCAGCGTAGTTTGCGCATCACGCACCTGGACGCAATCGTCATTACCGAACGTCCAAAGCTGGGGCCGCACTTTCCCGCGATGAGGGAAGCGCTCGCCGGCGCGCTGGGCATCGACGCCTCGCACATCAACCTCAAAGCGAAAACAAACGAGGGTGTAGGCGCGGTTGGACGCGGCGAAGCCATCGCCGCCCAGGCGATAGCGACTCTGGATGACTGAACTCTTCACTTTCGATTGACCCCTGCCGCCGGCCAATCTCGCGCGGCCTTCCGCCATGGAAAAAATTACCGGCATTCATGCTGTCAGAGAAGCTCTCAACGGACGACGCCCCATCCAATCGATCGTGATCGCGACCGGGAGGCACGGCGAACGCGTGGAAGAGATCGTGCGCCTCGCCCGTCGCAATGCCGTGCCCGTGAGGTTTGAGGATCGCCAACAGGTAGATCGCGCCGCGGGAACACGTGAACATCAGGGCGTCGTGGCCTTTGTAGCGGCTCAGGCGGCAGTTTCGCTTGAGGATCTGCTTGCTGGCGGGGAGGACTCTTCCGCCGCATCCGGGTTGCTCGTTCTGCTGGATGGCGTCGAGGATCCCCAGAACTTCGGCGCTATCATTCGCACCGCCCTCGCCGCAGGCGCGGGCGGAGTGGTGATTCCGGAGCGCCGTGCCGTGGGGCTCACCGATGCGGCGGTTAGAGCATCGGCTGGTGCGGCTGCACATATGCGCGTGGCCCGCGTGGTGAACCTGCCGCGCGCCATGGAAGAGATCAAAGAGGCCGGCTATTGGCTGGTGGGACTAGATGAGCGCGCCGAAAAGCGCTTCACGGAGATCGATCTGACGGGTCCCATTGCTCTGGTGCTGGGCGGCGAAGGCAAAGGGCTGCACGCGCTCGTGAAGGAGCGCTGCGACTTCCTGGCGTCCCTTCCGACGACGGGGCCGGTGCGCTCCTTGAATGTATCGGTCGCCGCGGGCGTGGCTCTGTTTGAGGTCGTGCGCCAGCGCGCCGCCAAGCGTTCCTGAAACACTGGGTTAACTCAGGCGTCGTATCGAATTAGCGAGAAGACGTCGAGGCCGGGCAATTTGGAGCGACCGTTCAGGAAAGTCAGCTCCACCGCAAAGGCCGCGCCACTCACGGTGCCGCCTAACCCCCTCACCAGTTGAACCGTTGCCGCCGCGGTGCCTCCCGTAGCCAGCAAATCATCGCTGATAATGACGCTTTCGCCTGGGCGAATGGCGTCTTCGTGAATCTCCAGCGTATCGGTGCCGTACTCAAGCTGGTAGGAAACTTTGGCCGTCTTGGCCGGCAATTTCTTCGCTTTTCGCACGGGAACGAATCCGGCGCCAAGCCGATAGGCCAGTGCGGGGGCAAAGATGAAACCACGCGCCTCCACGCCGACCACAACGTCAATCTTGCGATCCGCATAGTGATCGCAGAGCTTATCCACGAGTTTTCGGAAGCCGCTCTTGTCCTTGAGCAGCGTCGTCAAATCGTAGAAAAGAATTCCTGGCTTGGGATAGTCCGGGATTTCACGAATCAACTTCTTGAGCTCGTCCATTCAGGGGTCCTCGGCGCTGAGTTATTAATCGTAATTCACAGAAAAGCGGGAACTGAAATCGGCGAGAATTTCCGCCTCCGATTCGGAGACGATGTCCACGGCCGCAAAACGCGGGCCGCGCTGCAATTCGCATGCGAACTGCCGAAGCTGAGGAGCTGTGCCGATGGCATAGACCTCCACGCGACCATCCGCCAGATTCCTGGCGTACCCTGCGACCCCGAGTTCCTCTGCCGCGTTCATGGCAAAATAACGATAGCCGACGCCTTGCACCTTGCCCGAAACAAGAAACCGCCTCGCATTTCTTCGCCCTTGCATAGCCCGCAATCGCAGAACGCGATTTTATCAGAGGAGATATAAGTGAAAATAAGAACCTGCTAAAGTTCCCGTTTGGATACATGCCGCGGAAGTATCGGCAAGCCGCAATCTTCCAACGGGTCGAGTAAACGCTAACCGATGAACGCGGCATCTTAAACAGGCATGATGCGCAAGCGTATCTTAGTCGTTGCGTTCGCGACAGTGGTGGCCTGCACAGGTTTGTCCATCGCGCCGCTTGCCGCGCAGGAGTCGGCGGGACCGCAGACGGGGGCCAAGTCGCCCGACGTTGTGCGCATCCCCACCCGGCCTGGGCCTTCGAGCGACGCGTCCCCGATCCCGCCCGACGAGATTATCCGGCGCTTTGCGGCCAATGAGGACGAACTCGCGCGCGTCTTCACAACCTATGGCTATCGCAAAACCGTGCGCCTCGAGGAAGTGGGAGAGGACCCTAAGGTCTCGGGGCAGGCGCAGATCAGCGCGTCCATACCCGCTTCCGAAGACAGGCGCCCAACCGGAGAACAGCAATCCACGCTGAGATATTTGGATCTGGAGCGCGACAATATCGAAGCGCTCTCCAAGATTCCCGTATTCCCCTTGGTGACTTCCAATCTGCCCAAATACAAAATCTCCTACCAAGGCAAGCAGCCTGTGGACGAATTGAGTACGTACGTGTTTGAGGTCAAGCCCAGGCAACTCGAACGCGCCCACGCTTACTTCGACGGGCTGGTCTGGGTGGACGATAACGATTTGACCATCGTGAAATCGTACGGTAAATGGGTCACTGAAACCGGTGACTTTCAGCCTTCGAAACTACCCTTCGCCATATTCGAGACCTACCGCCAGCCAGTGGCTGATAAGTATTGGCTCCCCGCTTATTCGCGCTCGGATGGCTCGTATGATAACCGAGGGGCGAGCGTCCCGGTTCGGCTGATCATTCGCTGGGATCAGTACAAGCCTTTGCCCGCGGCCGATCCCTCACGCCAGAATCCGCCCGAGCCGATTCCCGCTCATTAGCAGCGCCACAATAGAGCCTGAAGGGAACGGATCGTCTTGATCAGCGCATCGGGCCGCGATTCGCGCAGGCCGCGGGGATTAGGCGAATGATCGACAACGCCGACGACAGGCACGCCCGCGCGCCGCGCCATCCTTACATCTTCCGGCGCGTCGCCCACATAAATGCAGCACGCTGGATCGAGCCCCAGTTTGCCGAGGGCGATTTGTAACTGCAATGGATGCGGCTTTCGTCGCGGCGTTTCGTCCCCGAAGACGCTCACCTCGAATAAAGGCCCCAGTCCAAAGCGACGAATTTGCGAGCGCACCCGCAAGCTGCTTCCGCCACTGACCAGGCCGAGGCGGAATCGATGGGCCAGCATTTGTACCACCTGCCGAGCGCCGGGTTGAAGCAGCGGGCGTTCCGAACGGTAAAAGTGCCGCCAAAGCCGATCCGCTTCGGGCCAGCGCTCAACCGGCAATCGCATGGCCCGATACACGTTATGCCAGTCGGGCGAGTAATGCCGCAGAAGGCTTTCGGGCGACCAGCGCATGCCGAGCGACCGAAACATTCCCGCGTAAGCGTTGGCATCCGCATGAAACGAATCGAGCAATGTGCCGTCCCAGTCAAACAGGACGGCGCGAAGCGGCTTTCGCGTCAGCATGAAGCCAATCCTAGCAGAGGCCTAAGCGCGCCTGCCGCGTGAGCCAGCTTCGATCCCGATTGTCACGGTTATGGCCGAAACGCATATCTCGCGACAGCCGTCACGGCGCCAACTCTTCCAGGAGATTTTCGTCACGCCGGTAACTGATATCGTCGAAAGCGGCCGCCACCCCGTACCAGCCGGTTTCCTCTGCGGCTTCGCTGCGAACCACGTGCGCCACTGCGTTCATATGCACCGTGGCCCGCGCAAAAGGGCGGCTGATCAGTTGCACTTCAACCTCGATGGGAACTCCGGCCTCGATGCGCAGCGGCGAGAGAAAGAAAAGCCCGCTGGAACTGATATTCGCGGTTTGCAGAGGGCTTTCTTGGGCCTGGCGTTGCCCGGCTACGCGTTCTAGGCGAAGAGGGAGGGACAGCCGGGCGCGGACATAAGCGCGCCGTTCCTGAGCCCGTCCCACCGTATGTGTGGGTACTCGGTTGATCCCGCGCGGCCGCCTGCGGTTTGCCCATTCCGTATCAGCTGAATGTAGTGGAGCGACTTGAGCATCTGGTTCTTGGACGACCGGTCCGGCCGGGCCTGCTGCGAGAGCAGGCCGAAAAACGCGCATAGTTCCCCCTTTAGGGTGCGTTTCCGGCGCTGCTGGCGAGACTATGACAAGGGGTCTTTGGAAGATCAATCAATGCCAAGAGCACCTGTTCCAATGCGTAACCTTTAGTACTAAAACCGGATAGCTCGCGGGTATCGTTGGGGAATTGACCACCAACGGGAATTGCTTGCGATGGAACAGAAACCAAGCAAATCAAAGCGAGGTAGATCGAACCGTACGCAGTTAATTTTGGGGTTTCACGTGGGTGACGCCCTTCGGCCACACCGGCCGGAAACGTGCATCCGGAATGGGCACATTCCGCGTCACGTTCGAGTATTGAACAATCGAGTAATCGCCGGATCCCGTCTCGTAAAATTGCTGCTGGTCGGTAAGCCAGTTGGCCTCGTTCAGCCACAGGTCGATCCTTGAGATTTGCTTGCGTAAATCGTCGGAGCGTGGCGTTAATTCCAGCCGAGCGACTTTCTGGCCGGTCAGGGTCTCTTCCCCATGAAGCGCGATCTGGTAGTTCTTTTTGAGGCTCTCTCCCGATGTGCCGAACCCCAGCAGCAGTAATTGATCCACCAGGCCGCGGTGTTTTGCGAGGTCATACTCTTCTACTTGGCGAATCTTGGGAGTGTAGATAAAGAGGTGATCGCCGTCGCGTAAGATCGTCTTTTGATCCGGCGAAGTCAGATCGATGCGCATCTTGCCATCGCGGCGCAGTTCGATCTGCCCCGATTCGGTGGAACGGTCATTTACGACCACGGTCACCTTGGTGCGTTCGATGTTCGCGCTCAGGCTCTGGAATTTGCCTTGCTCGCGGTCCAACTGCTTGAGAATGTCGTCGATCATTAAGGGATTGGCGGCCAGGCGGAACGTGGGGAAAACAACCAATGCAGCCAAAGCCAGGACGGTGACAACATACCAAAATGGCGGTCGAAAAGCCTGAATCAGCTTTCTCATTATTGCGCGGCTCTCATCCCCAGCTACAGTATAAGATGAAGTTCGTTACAACGCAGGTGCAATTCCAAACAGATTTTTCAGGATATCTACCGGTCTCAAGGCCTGATGGAGACATCGTAGTAGGCGATGGATCCATCGTCGGCGCGGATTGGTTCGATCCTAAGGATTTCAAAGCGGCTCTTCTGCAATGTCTCCACGTTCTGACGCACGGCTTCGTGTAATTGATGCTCCAGTTCGGGTTCAGGAACTTTCGCTGAACTAGCCAATAGTTTGGCGCTTACCCTGTAAGTCCTGGTGCCCTCACTCACGTCCGCATCTCGGAGCTGCACCATTGCGGCATCGGGCGCCGGCCCCAGGGGCGGCTGGTCATGAAACCAGGAGCGCGGCGACAAAAGCACAAAAATGACGATTACGGCGACGGCGAGATCATAGGGCCAAGTACCCCGCTCGAACGACCAGAAAACGGTCCGCACGAATATTCGCCAAATCGTACGCATAACTCAGTCGGCGGGCACGCCGTCCACGATTACCCCATCCCGCATGTGCACCACGCGGTCCGAATAGGCCGCCGCCTCCGGATTGTGCGTAATCATCACAATGGTTTGGCCCAGTTCGCGATTGAGCCGGCGCAATATACTCAGCACATTCTCGGAGTTCTTGGTGTCCAGGTTACCCGTCGGCTCATCCGCGAGCAAGATTTTAGGCTCGTTGACGATGGCCCGAGCAATAGCCACCCGCTGCTGCTCTCCTCCGGAGAGTTCCGCGGGACGATGGCTTAATCTCTCCGTCAGACCGAGCATGTCGCACACAACTTGGAACCGGTGTGGATCGAAGCCGTTCCCATGAATATGCTGCGCAATGGCGATATTGCCGAATGCGTCCAGCGTTGGAAGCAGATTAAATCGCTGGAACACGAAGCCGACCTTATGCCGCCGCAGCCGGGTGCGCTCCCCATCACTCATCGCGGCGAGATCGTTTCCATCCACCAGCACCCGCCCGTGTGTCGCTTGCGCCAAGCCTCCGATCACGTAAAGGAGAGTAGATTTACCACATCCGGAGGGCCCCATCACCGACACAAATTCGCCCGGAAGAACGTCAAAGTTTACTCCGCGCAGCGCCGGAACCTGAATCTTGCCGGATCGATATGTCTTCCAGAGATTTTCTGTTCTTAGTATCGGTTCCATGGATTCGCTGAAAACACTGTCCCACTGAGGGCCGAGGTATTCTAGCCGGAGTTCGCCTCCGTAGCCCAATGATTCAGAGGCTAGTTGTCGAGAGGCGTCAGTCGTACGCAAGAGCTTCGATTACATCCTTGCGGCTGGCCAGCCATGCGGGATAGAGCGCGCCGAGCAAGCCCCCGCAAGCCGCGATGATTGCGGCTCGGATGATCCAGCCGGCCGTAATCAGGATCGAGAGTGTGGGAAAAGCGGAAAGGAAGAATACCCGGCCTACGTAGCTCATTCCGACGCCGAAGAGAATACCCGCCCCGCAGATGACGGCAATCTCGCTCAGCAGCGCCTGCATAATGTATGTCTTGGAAGCGCCCAGCGATTTCAGCACGCCGATATCTCGCGTACGCTCCACCACCGAGCTATACATCGAGAGAAAGATCACTAGAAATCCGATGGCCACGCCCAGGGCAATCATGCTGCGCACAAACGTATCGAGCCCCGGAAGGCTGGTCGACGTCATCAGCGATACGAAATCCTTCAAAGGCCTGATTTCATACCCTGGTAAAAGCGCCTTCATCTGGGCCATCACGTTGGGAGTATGATCCGGGCGGGTGCACTTCAGGAAGAAAATAGACGCTTTATCCCGCGATCCCGAGAGATCCTGCAACGTTGCGAGCGGCACGAAAATCCTGGCGCCCTTCCCGTGCTCCACGATGCCGGCAACGCTAAAGTCATGATCCAGCAGGCGGAATGTGTCGCCTACCTTCAGGTGTTTCGAGCGCGCCGCCCAGTCGTCCACAAGCACGTCATCCGGTCCCTTGATGTCCCGGCCTTCGAGTAATACGAATCCTCCTGAGACCGCGCGAAAGCTCTCCGGATCGATGCCGTAGACAAGGTCGACGCCTCCGGTGGAGCTGAATTGCAGCAGGACGGGCGTCACCGCTTGCACGTATTTCAGCTGCCGCAGCCGGTCCCCGATCCGGATCGGCATGGGCGCACCGTTAAAAGCCAGGAATACCGATGCCGAAGGCGGCTGCAACATGACGTCCGCCCCGACCCCTTCGATCCTCTTGGCGGTTTCTTGAATCATCCCACTCGTGAGTCCCACGATGATGATGACGAGGGCGACCTCTACCCCTACGGCGACGATGCTGACCACAGTCCTCACCGGCCGATGCAGAATATTTGCGAGAATCACGCGGCCGATCACGGCTGTGGCTCCTGCTGTGCCGTGCCGACGTTTACGAGTTCTGTGCCGGCTGGCTGGGGAAGCTTAAAACCGTCCGCTGGGATTTCGGCGTTCACCGCGATCTTGGTAATCGTCAACACCAGCTGGTAATCCTGCTGCGGCCGTGTGACCCGAATCGTTCGCGGAAACGTGAGCGGCGGACTGGCTCTCAGCCCGTCGCCGGACGTATTTGGCGGGGCTGCGTTCTCGGTATTAGCGGGGGCATTCGCGGGCGCCACATCTTGCCAATCCGCATAGCTGATGTCGGAATCGAGCCTTCCCTCAGGCCCATAAATCTGAAGCCTGGAGACTCGCAAATCGGATCGGTCAAACCAGATCTTACGCGCAACGTCGAAGGTTGGGCTGGAACCGCGCAAGACAGTCAGCACATAGTAACGCGCGGGCGGAATATCCATCTGCTCCAATACAGTCGGCTGGTCACCGCCGATTGGGGTCCAGAAAAGAGCATCCAGCAGGTGCTGTGGCCGCAGATTTTCGATTGGATTCTTTGTGGCCCGTTCGAACTGAGTCGGTCCGATGAGAAATTGGTTCTTCGAAGGAATAAAGATGCGGAACATTTGGCCGTCGCTGACCATGTCGAAGATATTCGTGCCGACGACTGGCGCCTGCCCGATGACGCGAATCATCTCCGGCCTTGCCGCCAGCACAAAACCACTGACTTGGTGATACTGGTGAATCACTCCACTGTATGCCAGGCCCGCCGTCGGGCTCATCAGCACCGAAGCGTTCACGGTGCGTATGGCATCGGCCTGCCGGTTGTAGGCATCCAGCAGCTCGGTTTGGCTGGCATCTATGGCTGGCCGAATACCGGTTCGCGCAACAGCGTGTTTCTGAGTGGCCGCGCACCCCGCCAGAACCGCCGTCAGCAGGACGAGCGTAGCCATTCGGAATCCGATGATGCGATAGATCAGTGCCTTCTCCCTTTACGCGACCAAAACGAAAAACTTATCAGCCCACCGAAGAGAGGTCAATGTGCAGTTCGATGAACGTGCTAAGCCGGGCGGGTAACTTCTACCTGCGAATTCTCCAGCGCTCCCTTTGAACGCCGGATCACCTCTGAAGCCCAGAGCTGATTGCTCAGGACCGTCAGAAAGCCGTTTTCAAAATCGCACACGGAACAAAATAGATACTCAGGAAAGGCGGAGTGATAGGCATCCACTCCGCGCTCGGCCAATGCGCCCTCCAGCTTGGCATCTCCTTCGAGCAGCCGGCCGCCGGCTCGAACGCCAAACGTCTCCGCCTCGAAGCGCTCGAACAAAAGCTCCAGTTGCGGCCGTTCTGGTTGAGCGATCACGATCGCATGAGTGTTCGGCTCGCGAAACGCCAGAGCGTTTTGGCGGCAGAAATCCCGCACCCGTTCCACATGAGCGAAAAAGTCGATCCCCCAGGGCTGCCCGGCAGCCAGAGCGGGCACGAGCGCCGCCCAAATTCCCGCTGCGTCGTGTCCGATCGCTGGCTCGCGCGTTTCCGGCTCGATAAGTTCCAGGCCGACAGCGCGCACATCCGCGCCCAGATCGAGCGCCTCAACCTCGAGGCGATATGCCTTCTCCATAGTATCGGCTACTCTTCAACCGCGGAAGCATCCTGTCCAAAGCGGTGCAGGTACTCCGGGGATTGTTTGCGGAGGTCCAGCCAGTCGAAGAAGCTATCGGGCGTTTCCAGCCAAATCCGGAACCATTCCAGGATTTCCTGCTTCTGGTCGCGTTTGTGCGCCTCGACGCGCGGGTTCCGCGCAATCATTTCGGCCCGGCGGCGTCCCAATCGCGCTACTTCCAACACTCGCTCCGCCGCTGCCCGTTTGCTTTCAGAACGAAACTTGCGCCAAAGCTCATCCAGGCGCATCAGGCAGATCTCCGCCTCTTCGAGAGTCGCGAAATGCAGCAGATCGTGGAACTCTTCCTCGTACTGACCTTCCGTGTCTGCCTCCGCCGATAGCACAACCCGTAGCCCCGCCGCGGAAAGGACTTGCACGATGTAGTCCGCCGATGTCTTTCCCGAGGGGCCCAATTTTGCAACCAGTTGCCTCCGAATCTGCTCCACCTCGGCGGGCGTGAACTTTTCGAGCCCTAACCCCTCCGCAATCTCCAGAATGGCCTCTCTCTTGGTTTCCGGCCCTGGTCCACTCATCGGAGCCTCAACTTGGCTGGTGACGAGGAAGGAACGGAAGCCGGCTGCGAGGCGGACGTCGAATCGTTCGCCGCGGCGGCGCCGCGCTGGGCGGCCAGCCTCCGGCGATAAAGCGCCACGTTGTGATTGTGCTCCGCGAGGGTTCTGCTGAAAAAATGGCCGCCTTCCGTATTGGCGACAAAATAGAGGTAGTCACTCTTCGGAGGATTGAGCGCAGCTTCCAGCGAAGCGCCGCCCGGGTTGGCGATAGGACCGGGAGGCAGCCCGGAACGGCGATAGGTGTTATACGGCGAATCAAAGGGCAGGCTGGCCGCGTCGAGTTTTCCGTTATAAAGCCCCGCCAATTCCAGCGCGTAAACGACAGTCGGATCGCACTGGAGCGGAACATGCCGGTTCAGCCGATTGACGAAGACGCCTGCCACCATCGGCCTCTCTTCGGCTTTGGGCGTTTCGCGTTCCACCAGGGAAGCCAGCGTGACCACTTGCTCGATTCCCAGCCCAGATAGATTCGGCTGTGCCGCGCTAATTGCGGCCCACTGTTGCCGGAAATGCGCGACCATCGCCGTCACCATCTGTTCCCCTGTGGGATGCCGCGGAAATTCGTACGTCGCCGGGAAAAGGAAGCCCTCGAGGCTGGGCGCATTTGGCGCCAGATCTCGTATCAACGCGGAATTGCCGGCAGCTGCAAGGAAATCGTCACGCGTCGTGAAGTCCTGGCGTTGCACCAGATCGGCTATGTCGAACATGGAAAGGCCTTCGGGTATGACTAACTCCCGAACATAAACACGCCCGTTGGCAATCGTGTCAAAGACTTGCAAGCTCGTCATGGGGTGGTCGAAGTAATATTCGCCCGCCTGCAGTGTGTTCCGGGAACGCCAGCGAGACAATCCCTCGAAAGCCCATCGGCTGCGCACGACTCCCTGATTGGCCAACAAGCGAGCGACAGTCCGTCGCGAAGCGCCGTGAGGTATGTCCACGAAGATGCCTTGGGAAGGGAAATGCTGATAAGGAAGGTAAATCGATACGGCCACCCAGCCCGTCAAAAGCAGGGCCACCAGAACCAGAATGGAGAGCACTCGCAACATGGTTGATCCTGGGCGCCTAGGCGCTTGGTCTCCTGGTCTGCAGGTAATCTCGCAAAATCACGGCAGCGGCTACCTCGTCCAGCTTTTGCCTTTTGCGCTCGCGAGAACGGGAATTCGCCGAGCCATTCTCGCCCAGCGCTTGTTCCGCCTCCCAGCTACTCAGCCGCTCGTCAACCAATTCCACGGGCTTGCCAACTTCCGCACGCACCAGTTCGGCGAATCGGGAGGCCTCCGCGGCCATGGCGCTGCTCGCACCCTCGAGATGCATGGGCAGGCCCACCAGGATCAGCCCAACCGCCTGCTCCCTGCATAGGTCTCGCAGCCGAGCCAGGTCTCTCCGACGATTGGACCGCCTCCAGGTCGCGAATGGCTGGGCCGTCACGCGCAGCGGGTCCGATAAAGCCAAGCCAAGCCGTTTTTGGCCGTAGTCGATTGCCAGAATCCGGCCGGCACGCGAACCAGCCCCTATATGAGATGCCAAGGCAGCAGACGCATTCATATTGAAATTATATCGCGGCACGCACGGTTAAAGCCCTTGCTATCAGGCGCCAGTTTCTAAATCTAAGGCTGGCGTCCGCGCCTACCGCTTTCCCAGTAAGGCCATATTTCTAGGGCCTTTAGCTGCGATTCAAGGCCGGTCTGCTTCAAAAGGTCTGCGATTCCGGCGCGGGAGAGCCTCGGTCCAACCGGCGCAGCAAATTCGGCCAAGCCGAAGGCCAGCACCCCCGCGACAGCTGTGTTGAACTTCAGATCAGGGATATCGACTTTGTCGTAGGTGTCGGAGGAAGCGCCGTAATCGGCCGCGTAATTCGCCTCTTCCTGATTGGCCACCAGATTGGGAATGCCCTCCAGCAGGAAGTCCAGATTATCGGTTCCCAAAATGGAATTCTCAGTGAAGCGATTGCCCCCCCATGAGTTGAGAGGCGCCAAAGCCTGGTGCAGGACTTCGGATTGCAAGTCGCTTCGCCCCTGGAGCGAGAATCCGGTTACGCGGCCGCTCCCTTCATCGAAAATAATGGCCGCGTCGGCATGATCGAGCTCATCGCGATGAGCGCGCACATAGGCCCAGGACCCCAGGTTGCCTTCCTCATTGCCGCTGAACAGCACAAAGCGTATGGATCTTTTTGGCCGCAGTCCCGTCAGATGAATGTCCCGAGCGGCCTCGATAACCAGGGCTGCGTTGCACCCATCGTCCAGGGCTCCCCTCCCCAAGTCGAACGAGTCCAGGTGCGCGCCCAACAAGACAAAATCATCGGGCCTCTCGCTGCCTCGAATTTCCGCCACTACGTTCTGTGCTTCCGCCGGCCCGCCCACGCGATTCGGCAACTCCAGCCGGACCCGGATTCGCTGTCCAACCGCAAGCTGGCCCGCCATCCGCTGGGCGTCTTCGCGCGCCACGATGGCCTGCGGGATCTTTTCAATCGAGCCGTCCTGCCCCGGGCCAACCCTCTGACGGTAGAGGAGCACGCCTTCCCGCGTTCCCATCCACAGGATGGCGCTGGCCCCCGCCGCAATCGACCGGCGGATAATCTCGGGATTGTGCAGGTATTCCGCGGAGATATCGCTGAAGGTACGCAGAACATCGGTATGGACAAGCAGAATCGCTCCCCGAGCCGCGCCGCCTGCACGTGCGAAATCCACTGCAGTGCCGGAACCGGCATCGATTACATCCGCTTCGATTCCGCCGGGAGGGGTTGCCGGCGACCACGCCCCTGATACGGCGTGCACGGCAAAGCCAGACGGAGACACAATCTCTACGCGTGTCGCGCCTTCGCTCCAGGTATGAGGAATCATGAACTTTTCCGTGTGCACATCGTCGATACCCGCATCGCGGAATGCCGCCAGAGCCCACTCCACTGCACGTTCCATGGCCGGCGACCCCGTTAGGCGCCCACCGATTCCGTCGGTAAGGCTGCGGAGATTTTCGGCCAGCGGTGATGCTCCCATCGCGCTGGCGATGATCTTCGGCGCCGCCTGAGCGCAGGCCGATATCTCGCTTTCCGAACAGGTTTGCGTATTGGCCGCGGCTGCCTGACGCATCCGCGCAAGCGGGTCGGGTTCCGGCGAAATTTGAGCCGCCGCTGACAGGGCGGCGAGGCAGAAAACTCCAAAGAAAACGAGCGGCGATAGCGGATGGACGCGAGACATAAAAACGCGCTGGAATCGAGTGCTGACCGGCACCTCAGTGCCAATTATAACCTGCCGCCGCCGCTGCTTTGATGAAGAGCGAATGCCGATCAGTGCGCGGTCGCTGAAAGGACGGCGTCGGCAACACGGGCCACCTGCGACATCTCGTGGACGTCGTGAACGCGAACTATATGCGCCCCGTTCAAGATCGCCGTAGTTACAGCCGCCGCAGTTCCCCATGCGCGATTCTCGGGAGGCCAGATCTCGCCCCTTCCGCCCAGGGCCCAGCCGATAAACGATTTACGGGACACTCCAACCACCAGTGGATATCCCAGGCGCGCTAACGCAGGCAGCTGCCCAAGGACTTCGAAACTCTGCTTGTGCTTCTTCCCAAAACCAATGCCGGGGTCGAGAAGAATCTTCGCTTCGGCAATGTGCGCTTGGCGCGCCCGGGCAATCGACGCACGCAAGCCTTGAGCAATATCGCGCATCACGTCACGGGCGAAGGGGCCTTTGTGCATCGATTTCGGAGCGCCCCGCATATGCATGAGAACCAGAGCGGCGCTGGTTCGCTTTGCAATCTCCGCCAGTTCCGGATCGGCTCGCAGCCCGCTAACATCGTTAACGATTTCCGCTCCTGCCCTCAAACCAGCCTCGGCGACTTCAGCCTTTTGCGTATCGAGCGAGATCGGAATGCGTAGCTTCCCCCGCAATCCCTCCAGCACCGGCATCACGCGCGCGATCTCCTCATCCGCGCTGAGCGGGTCCGCTCCGGGCTGGGTTGACTCGCCTCCCACGTCCAGAATATCCGCTCCCTCTTGCTCCATCTCGAACGCTCTTTCCACCGCGAGTTGAGCATCGGGGTAACGGCCGCCGGCAAAAAAACTGTCCGGCGTAACGTTCAGAATTCCCATGATGAGTGTGCGCTCGCCAAGTACAAGCGTGCGCGAACGCAATCGCAAGCGGTAGCGTGTCCGCGTGAACATAGGGAGTACATCTTAGATGGCAATCGCTCGGGTTTCTAGGGAGACGTTTTCTAGGGAGGCGTTCTCTAGGGAGACAACGCGGGAACGTAATACGCAGTGCGGTACTTCATTTGCGAGCCCGCGGGGACGCCCGGCTCTTCCCGCAGCTTCAGCTTTAATTCTCGCCACCCCGGTTTCCCAATTCCCGCCGATGGGTAATAACCCAGCGTATATTCAGCTTCCAGCCTCAGCGCAATCGTGCGATAGATTTCGGCGAGGCTCCCGATTTCGCGCAGGAAATAAAGCTGGCCGCCTGTCTGCCTCACAAGCTCGGCCAAATAAAGCGTGTACAGGGCAATTCCTGAGTTCCGCGCGGCCGCCGTCAAGAGCGGCTCCGCCCGATGCCCGGATAGCCAGTCGTCGGTCATCGCGCGCGGTCTCGGTTCGGTGGAAATCACATAAAGCTCGATACCGCGCGCCGCGATTCCCTGGGCCACGTCCTGAAACGTCAATCGATTATCCGAGGGAGTTCGCGGCAACATGCTGGCAGGGTCCCAGCTCAGGCCGAGCTCGCTATCCTGGCCATCCGTCAGCAGAACGATGGCCTTGCGTCCGGGCCGCCCGCTAAGGAGCCGCACGGCGGAGAGATAGGTGGCCTGATAGATAAAGGATTCGGAAGAGTTCGCCACCTCCGCCAGTTCGGGCGAGGTCAGCGCCTTGTTGAGTAGATTGCGATCCCGCGAAAAGGGCATCAGCAGGTGCGTTTTGTCCGCAAAAGCCACCGCCGCAACTTCGTCTTCCGGCTGCAGGGACTTTGTGAGCGATTGCGCGATGCCGCGCATGTCGCCCAGTTCGCGATAAATGCTGGGGCTCGCGTCGATCACCAGAACGATGCTTGCGCGCGTCGTGGCTGCGTCAAAGGATGCGATTTGCTGCTCGTCGCCATCCTCCCACAGCTGAAAATCGTCCCGTGTCAGGCCCCGCACCCGCGTACCATCCGGCGCCGTAACCGTGCACTGCACCTCCACCAGCGCCACTCGCGAGCGAATGACCGGCGTGATATCGGTGGATGCCGTTTGTGATTCCGCAGGGGAGTTGGTCCGCAGTTCGCCCGTCGCCGCGTCGCGCGAGAGTCGTATTCCCTGTTCGAGTATTCGTGGGCGCGGAAGGCTCGCTTTTTGCGCCGCGGCCGAGAAGGCCGCGCCGAACGCCAAGGCAAATGCGGAAATCAGACCGGCTCTGAGCCTCGATCTCGCTTGCAAGCTCATGGGAAAAAATCGCGGTCGCTCTTCGACGCCATGCGGGCAGCTACTAGAGATCGAAATCGCGCACGGGCTTTTCTGCCGGCCCCTCGTGAGCCTTCTTGAGCGCTTCCTCGAACTTGCGCGCCAGGAGATCTTCCTTTTTACTCTCGGCTTCCCACGATTGGCGGAATTTATCCTCGCGGCGCTGGGCTTGATCCGCCAAAATGCGGCCGGCATCCGAGATATCGACGTCGGGCGCGGCCTTGGGTTGAGGGGTATGGGATAGGACTTCTGCTAGCTGCGTATCGATCACCAGCTTCGATTGGCAGCATGGGCAGAGGACTTCAATGGGTGCCAACTTCTTCGCCATAGCCCCATTGTACGCCTTCTGGCACGGGGCCGGTACAGAGGGCGTATTGCGGTGCGGGCGCTTGCGCCCGCACCCATCTTATCCCTTGCTGAATCCGGGAGCGGGACGAAGCTCCGGCCGTGGCGCCTGCTTTGGCTCGACGCCCGGCAGCGGTTGCGAAGGCGGCATCGGGGCGGCCGGCTTGATCTTCTCCGGCAGCGGCTTGCCATCCATCAGTAGCCGTAATTCGGCGGCGTCCAGAACTTCGCGCTCGAGCAATGCCTGCGCGATACGTTCCAGCGTGTCTTTGTGGCCTTCCAGTATGTTGCGCGCCGTTTCGTAAGACCTGGTTACGATCTTCCGCACTTCCGCGTCGATATGGATCGCCGTGTCCTCGGAATAATCGCGATGTTGTGCAATCTCGCGGCCCAGAAAGATGGCTTCTTCCTTCTTTCCGAACGCCAGCGGCCCCAGTTCGCTCATGCCCCAGTCGCACACCATCTTCCGCGCGATGTCCGTGGCCCGCTCGATGTCGTTGCCCGCGCCGGTGGTGATGTGTCCGAGGAAAATCTCCTCGGCCGTGCGGCCGCCCATCAGGACGGTAAGCGTCCCGATCAAATACTCCCTGGTGTAGGTGTGCTTGTCGTCGATCGGCAACTGCATGGTTAGGCCCAGCGCCATCCCTCGGGGAATGATCGTGACCTTGTGCAGCGGATCGGCCCCCGGCGTCATGGCCGCCACCAGCGCGTGCCCAGCCTCGTGGTAGGCCGTGTTCTTCTTTTCGTCTTCGGAGAGGATCATGGACTTGCGTTCGACGCCCATCAACACTTTGTCTTTGGACATCTCGAAGTCGGCCATGGTCACAACTTTGCGATTTTGCCGAGCCGCCCACAGCGCGGCCTCGTTCACCAGGTTTGCCAGATCGGCTCCCGAAAACCCTGGCGTGCCCCGCGCAATCACGGAGAGATCCACGTCATCCGAGATGGGCACCTTGCGCGTGTGCACGCGCAAGAATCTCTTCGCGTCCTTTGATGTCCGGCCGCGGCACCACCACGCGCCGGTCGAAACGTCCCGGGCGCAGCAGCGCCGGGTCGAGCACGTCCGGGCGATTGGTCGCGGCGATGAGGATGACGCCTTCGTTCGATTCGAAGCCGTCCATCTCCACCAGCAGGGCGTTTAAGGTCTGCTCGCGCTCGTCATGCCCACCGCCCAACCCGGCCCCGCGGTGGCGGCCCACAGCGTCAATTTCATCGATGAAAATGATGCAGGGCGCATTTTTCTTGCCTTGCTCGAAAAGGTCGCGCACGCGGCTCGCGCCCACGCCCACGAACATCTCCACAAAGTCCGAGCCGGAGATGGAGAAAAACGGCACGTTCGCCTCGCCGGCGATGGCCCGTGCCAGCAAGGTCTTACCCGTTCCAGGAGGTCCCACGAGCAGCACGCCTTTGGGAATGCGGCCTCCCAGCTTCTGAAACTTCTGCGGGTCCTTCAAAAATTCGATGATCTCTTGCAGCTCTTCCTTGGCCTCATCGATTCCCGCCACATCCTTGAACGTGGCCTTCTTCTGTTGCGCTGTCAGCAGCCGGGCCCGCGATTTGCCGAAGCTGAGCGCCTTATTTCCGCCCGCCTGCATCTGCCGCATCATGACGATCCAGAAGCCCACCAGCAGGAAGAGCGGCGCGGCGGTAAGCAGGAAATTGATCCAGTCCGCGCGGGTCACTTCCTTGACGTTGATCAGCACCCCTTTGTCTTCGAGTTGCTTGGTTAGGTCGGGAGCGCCTTCCTTGAAGATCGTCACCCGGAACTTCTTGGCCGGCTCGCGCCACTCGCCCTCGATTTCGTAGCTGTTGGGAGAGAGGTAAAGCGTGACTTCCTTCACGTTCCCACGGTTCACCTGACTCATGAACTCGCTATAGCTCGGCTCCTCCTGCCGTGCCGACTGACCGCTGGCCGACACCATGCGCCATAGCACGACGCACAGAAGGACGATGAACATCCAGAAGAGAATGGTTTTTGCCGTGGAACTCGAATTCACGCGTTACCTCTTTCTTTTCTTTGCGGGTCCAAGACTCTCAGACGCCGAAACTCCTCGCGCCCGCCGCGGCTGCACACCTACATATGGCACGTTCCGGTACCATCCGCGGCTTCCCGCAAGGCCATAACCCGCCAGATATTTAGATGCTGCTGCGAAGCAAAAGTAATCAGGCTTCAGGTCCACCCGGCGCTCCGCTGGTTTGTCGAAAAGCGCCGCTAACCTCAAGGAGCGCGGGCGGCTCTCCTGCAGCCGCTTCAGAAGAAAGTCTTGGGTTAATCCCGATTGAACCACTGCGTCCACTACCAGCACGTCCCGCTCCTCGAGTCGCGGAGGCCGGCTGAAATAGATCTCCCGGCGATCGTGCCCCGCAAACTGAACGTCCCGAATTTCCGCCCATACGAAATGGCAAACCACCCGGCAAGAGATGCTCCGGATCAAATCGGCCGCAAAAACAAAAGCGCTATCGAGCATTACCACCACGTCAACGGTCTTGCTGCCATAGTCCCGCGAAATAGCCTTGCCCAATGCCGTCACGCGCTCGGTCAGTCGCTGGGTGGAATAAACCGGTTGCAGGGCCGCCTTCAAAGCTCGTCCTCCGTAATCACTAGGCCTGACCGAGTGGTCGGCCCTGTCGCCACTTCGGCCGCAACAGGCAGTCCCCGCGCCCAGACCAGCAGGCTTGCGCTCGTCAGAACTGGCCAGCCCTCCCGGGCCGATGCGCTTACCCGCCCGATGCGCAATAAATGCTTAAGCTTATGGGTGCTACGCCTCCCCTTTGGGCGAAAGCTGTCCCCTGCACTCCAATTGCGCAGAACCAACGGTGAGCTAAGCAAGTCCCTGTCTAGGGCGCACTTATCAGCCTCAGTGTCGCTCCTCCAGGCGTGCCAGTCAACCACTTTGAGTTGAAAGCGCCTCCGGATTTCCGGCACCGCAATGACGGTTGATTCCCCGGGATTCCCGACCTCTACAACTTGCCAGAAAGCTTGCTGGGAACCGCCCTGCGCTGAGCCTTCGGCGTCTCCTCTTCTCCAGTCCTCTGCCGGTGAAAACCACACCCAATCAAAGCTCCGCTCCGCGGTCACGCCCGGTAATTCCACCCGCGAGCCACTGCTCCCCTCCGAGGCTAGCCAGACGACGCGCTCCACATGATCCGTAGTCCATTGCCGGCAGTCGCCGCGAACCTTCTCCACGATCCCTCGCACCAGCCGCCTGGCAATCGCTAGCCGCGCGTCCTCGGAAAGCTCCGTGTTCGGCAGAGATCTCGGTCCCAATAGATCGCCGCAACGGATGCAGATTCGGCCGTCTTCTTGCCGAAGCGACCCTTCTAGGAGCCCGGCGGTCAGAGCCCTCCAGAAGGCTTCGTCTTGCCGGGATAATGCTGCCAGCCGGCCTAAATTGCGGACGATAGCTGGTTGAATCTCGCTCTCGAGCATCGGCAACACGCGCTGGCGGAGCCGCGAGCGCAGCCTGGAAGCGTCGTAGTTCGTCGCATCTTCCCGCCATGGCTGGCCGATGCTGTGCAAGTGTTCCCGCAAGTCGGCGCGGCGAACGTCGATAAACGGGCGGAACACGTGGCCCTTCACTGGGTAGATTGCGGAGACCCCAGCAGGGGCCGTACCGCGCGCCAGACGCGCCAGCACCGTCTCCGCCTGGTCGTCGGCCGTGTGCCCCACGGCAACAAGATCGATTCGCCCTTCCGTCACCAGCGAGGCGAAAAATCCATAGCGCAACCGCCGCGCTGCGTCTTCCAGGTTCCAGCGCTTGGCGCGCGCGACAGCAGCAACATCTTCCCTCCCGGAAATAAGTGGAAGCCCCAAATGCGTGGCCAATTCCGCGACGAAGCGCTCGTCGTCGTCCGAATCCGCGCCACGCAAGCCATGATTGAAGTGCACTACGTTAAGGAGGATTCCTTGCTGCTCCCTTAGCGCATGCAAAATTCTCAGCAAAGCCACGGAATCCGAGCCGCCCGAAACACCAATCCCGACGCGATCGCCCGCCCGCACCATGCAATGGCGAGCGATGGTCGACACGATCGTTCTAATGAGGTCGGTGGACAAAATCAGCTCCTGCGGCGTATAGGTCGACCCATGCGCCGCGTAGCAATGGCCTAGTGGGTAGCGAGACTTGCCGTCTGAAGTCCAATTAGATAGACGCCGCAGGCGAGATTAAGGTTCCTTCTGGGGATGTAGGCTGATCGCTCGCAGCAGCCACACAGCGCGCTCATCAGTCGTAGACAAGGTGCACAGTTCTAACGTTACGGTTGGCGGTAAGTTGGTGGCGGGGGAGGGAGTCGAACCCTCGACCTCGGCGTTATGAGTGCCACGCTCTAACCAACTGAGCTACCCCGCCCTTGCAGGTTCAATCTTATCTCAATGTCGAGAGTGTTCAAGGGAATCGCTTGGCCGCCGCCCAGCCGACGCCGCTCGCGCGACTCCCTCGGCGGAATGTGAGAAAAGGGCGCCGGCCTTGCAGCGCCCTTGTCTCAGTTTGCTACTTCCATGCGGCGTAGAAGGGCTTGCTCACCAGGTACATCGGGTTCGCCCCGGCGCGCGGCTTGAACTTCTGCACTCGCCCACCAGCTACCTCCGCGATGTAGAGATTGCCGTCCTGGTCCACGCTCATGCCGTGCTGGTTGAACAACGCTCCCGGATAATCGCCGAGAGCGCCCCAGGCATAGAGGAGGTGGCCATCGGCATCGTATTCGATCACGTGCGATGTGGTGTCGTCGAAAGCCCACACATGGTGGTCGGTCCCGATATACAGGCAGTTGACCGACGACGGCGTCGCGAACGGCCACTGCTCGATGAACTTGCCGTTCTCGTCGAACACCTGCATGCGGCGATTGCCCCGGTCGCTCACATAGATGCGCTTCGATACGGGATCGGCGGCAATGCCGTGGACCACGTTGAAGTAGCCCGGCCGAGTCTCATGCGGAGGTGTGCCCTTCTCGCCCCAAGCCGTGAGGTACTTCCCGTTCTTGTCGAACTTCACCACCCGATGGCCGTTGTATCCATCCGCCACAAACATGCTGCCGTCCGGCAGCCAGGCAAGGTAGGTCGGGCGATTGAAGTGCTTGTCGTCGTCCCCCGCCACGCCCTTTGTTCCGATCGTTTTCACGAGTTGTTTGCCGTCGTGCGTGAACTCGAAGAGCGCCATATTGTGATCGTCAACCACCCAAACGTGCTTATCCGCGTCATAGGGATTGATGTAGACCGCGTGCGGCCGCTTGAATAGGGAATCCCACTGGGTCCATCTTTCTGTGATATTTCCGTTCGCGTCGACCACCACCAGACAATCTTCCCAGCGAGCGTCGACGCCCATCCTGCCCTTCCAGGCTTGCTTGGGATCGGTGGGGTCCGCCCCGGGGCCGCCGGCTCCCGGCGGGCTGGCTACCATGCCTTGCGAGGCATTGCGCCACGGAACCTCACCCACGGGAAAGGAAAGACTCGGTCCGACCTCAGGAAGCGCAATCTGCTGGGGCCGCTTCAAGTCCGGCAACTCCCCTCGCTGAAGAACGTACACACGGTTGGGACTCTCCGCGAAAACGCCCTCCATCGAACCCCACGTCCAACCGTCGTGGCCGGGCAATTGAGACATGGGCTTCGGCCAGTCCGCCACGACGTCATATGGCCCGGTAAGATCCCATCCGCCTACTTCACCGGGAACGGCGGCGAAATTGCTCTCCGTTCGGTTCTGCCCCCGCACGGTGAGTTCTCTGCCCGCGAAAAAAAGCCCGATCGCAATTCCGACAGCAAGCGCCAATAGCGGTACCGCAACTCTACGCATACGTACCTCCGAATTGTGCTGACGTGGGCGTGACGCGAGCAGCGATTCGAAATTCGAAGCTGCCACTGGGGGGGAATGCCGCACGCGTGCGCGCTCTGGCTGAATCCGTCGCGGGCGGAAGATTACCACCACCGTCCCCCGCATACCACTACGGCATTCCAACGGAAGCCCCTCTCGAAAAGAGTCCAACTAATTACGGTTAACGCCTCGGCGACGTACCCCCCCGACTGGTCGAAGGCTGGCGCCTGCCCGCCGGTAAACTGGTTCCTACGCAAGGGGCTTCCTATGCAGCAGATTGAAAAACGGCAGATCGGTAGATACGAAATCCTCGAAGAGATCGGCCGCGGCGCTATGGGTGTCGTGTTCAAGGGACGCGATCCCCTTATCGGCCGTGCTGTCGCAGTCAAGACCATTACCGCCGGAGTAGCCGAAAGCGCCGACTTGCTGGAACGGTTTTACCGGGAGGCCAGAGCGGCCGGCGGCTTGCAGCACCCCAACATTGTCACCATCTACGAGATGGCTGAGTCCGAGGGCGCTCCCTTCATCGCCATGGAGTATTTGCAGGGCGAAAGCCTCGAAAAGCTGATCGCGCGCAAACCAGCCCTGCCGCTGGCCACCAGGATCGACTATGTAGTCCAGGCCTGTCGCGCCCTGGATTACGCTCATCGCCGCGGTGTAATCCATCGGGACGTCAAGCCGGCGAATATCGTGATCACGACGGATGGGATGGTCAAGGTCGTCGATTTCGGCATCGCCCGCATCGCCGACGCTTCCAAAACACAGACGGGAATGCTCCTCGGCACGCTCGCCTATATGTCCCCGGAACAGCTTCGTGGCCAGCATGCCGACGCGCGGTGTGACATCTGGGCTTTGGGCGTGGTTCTCTATGAACTCATAACCTACCGGCGGCCTTTCACGGGCGACAACCATGCTGCTTTGCTGCTGAACATACTGCAAAACGAGCCTCCCTCGATTCGGCAACTCCTGACCGACTGCCCCATCCAGCTCCAGACAGTGGTTTCACGCGCCCTGCGCAAGGACGACAAAGAGCGTTATCCAACCATGGAGGCGCTGCTCAACGACCTGCTGAATGTCGGATCGTCATTAGGGAGCGCATCTGCGCAGGCCGGAGAAAAAGAAAGCCCTTCGGTGATCGGCGACCAAACGCTGCTCGAAACGCAGCGCCTGGATGTTCAGACTCTGAACGCCCCAGGGAAGCCGAAAGCCGATCAGACACGCAACGCCAAAACCAGCTTGCCGGCCGCCCGAACCCTAGCTCGACAGCCGAAGTCCGCTGCAACACAAGCCGGCCCCGCCCCGAAGCCAGTTGTACCAGCAGCCATACGAAGCAAGAACCATGCGAATGTGCCGCCGGCGCCCGTCCCTGCGCGAGGCAAGGCCGCAGTCATCGTCGCGATTTTGGCGCTTGCCGCACTCTCCGCGGTCGGAGCGTTTCGTTACGGCAAAAAAATCTTAGCAGCCATCACAAAACCGAACGTTGGATCGAGCGCTGATTCGTCGCAGCCGGTTCGGTACGCAACGCCTTCAGCGGCTCCATCAACGGCTCCCGCGCCTGTTGCGCCATCCATCCCAGCGACGTCAACCCAGCCCCCTGCGGCGGTAGCGACCTCTTCGCCAGTTCCCGCCGAAAATCCCGCGTCGCCCGCTGTGCCGGCGGCGCCTTCTCTTGAAGATCAGCAGCGGCATTTGATCGATCTGGCGCATGAATCCGTGGATAGGCACGACTACACCGCGGCCCAAAAGCGGCTCGATGAGGCAGCTAAGCTAAATGGCCCCTTGAACGGCCTCGTCGCCAATCTGCGCAGCGAATTCAGAGACCAAGCTCATGCCGCGGAACTACAGCGCGCCTCCCATCAGGAGCAAGCGCTATGGGATCAGGCCACGGCGGACCTGCAAAGCGGCCATCTTGACGACGCCGAGAAATCGCTTCGCCATATTCTCACTCTCCCTGAAGCCGGCCAACGCTGGGCCGACGCCGCGCGTTATGTGGATCAAGTCATTCCTCAACGCCGCCACGACGATCAGCTTTGGGCCACGGCTCAGCTTCAATCCACTTCCACCAAACCGGGTCACCTGATGAAGGAAGTTAAATCGCTCGACGAGCTTCTGGTCGCAGGGGGCCCGCACGAGCAACAGGCGCGCCAAACGCGTGATGCCTTGCTCGCCCAGATATTTCGCGGTAACGCGCGGAGAAATCGCGCGGGGACGCCCAGCGCTTCGCCGGGTGAAGCCGCTCAAATCACCCAGCTCAAGAACCAGTTTAGCGATTTGGTGCAAAAAGGAGACGCTTCCGCACTCGAACCATTGCAGCAGTTGCGGCCCAAATTCAAGTCGATTGCCGATACGGAAGGTCCGCAAGCGCAGGATGCCCGTGATTACTGGAACAACCTCATACCCAAGGCGCAGAAACAAATAGAGGACGCTCTCGCCGCCGCGGAAGCCGAATCGTCCGCCAACGCCGCCTACCAAAGCGCCGTCAAGAACTACGGCCGCGCGGTTGCCGCGCAGAACACGGCCATGCTACGCGATCAGGTCCTGCCCTCGTTTCGCGAGATCGCTCAATCGGGGGGCCTGCGGTCCCAAGAAGCGCAGCAATATGTCGATGTTCTGATTCCCGCGGCGTTGAAACAATCGGGGCGGTAGAAGTAAGGATTAGGTCTTCGTAAGCGTCGCTTTAGGCGCGACGCTCGCGGAACGCATCTCTTTCCACTGAATCTCAAACGTTTCAATGGGCTCGCCGCGTCCCTTCAATTTTCTCGGCGGAAGCCGTCTCGCGGGAACCTTCTCGCGCAGCGAATCCCAAGTCGCAGACGAGATCAGGATTTGGTCCGGCGCTGCTTCGGCAGTCAGCCGCGCCGCGACGTTTACGGTATCGCCGATCGCCGTATAGTCCATGCGCCGCGCCGTCCCCATATAGCCGATGATCACCTCGCCGCTGTGAATTCCGATTCCCATCTGCAACGGAGCGTGATTCCCTTCGAGATTGAATTCCGCCAGCGCCTCCTGCATCTGCGACGCGGCTCGCACGGCCGAAAGTGCGTCGTCCCAATGCGCAAAGGGAGCGCCGAAAAGGCACATCATGCCGTCTCCCAGATATTTATCGATCATGCCGTCGAATTTGAAGATCACGTCCGTCATCCGGCCGAAGAATCCATTCAGGAGCGTGACCACGTTTTCCGGCGGTGTGGTCTCGGCCAGCGCGGTAAATCCGCGAATGTCTGCGAAGAGCAGCGTGGCGCGCTGCCTCTCTCCGCCCAGCTGAAGCTCGCCGGCCTCAGCCAGAACCTTGCCGGCCACTTGCGGCGAGAGGAATCGTTCCAGCGTGGATAGTTTCAACGCCTGCCGTGCTATTTCGTTCCGGCTGCGCACATGATCTATGGCCAGCCCTGCCTGCATGGCAATTACCGTAAACACGTTTAAATCTTCGGGTGTGAACATCGCTCGCCGCGAAGCGTTATCCACGTAGAGCAGCCCGAAGCGCCGCTCCCTCGTTCCTAGCGGAGCGCACATCCCCGAGCGGATGCCCGACCGCACGATGCTCTGGCTGGCTGAAAAGGAAGGATCGGACTGCGCGTCGGCCAGCAGCACGGGGCTCCCGTTTTGCATCACCTTGGCGATAATACTTTGAGAAATGATCAGACTATCCGTGTGCTCCGCCCCGTTGTCCGCTTTCCGGCAGCGAAGCAGCGCCGGCTGGAAGCAATAATCTCCCTTGCCGAAATCGCCGCGGCCCATCAAAGACTCGTCCAGGAGCATCGCATAACCGCGTTCGGCCCCTTCGATCTCCAGAACCAGATCCAAAATCCGGCTCAGCATTTCGGGAACGCTATCCAGGTCTCCCAGCGTCCGGCTGACCCGCAGAAGCAGCGCCAGCAGCTTGTTTTCGCGCTCGAGAACGTGCAGGCGCGCGGCGGAATCTCCACGCCCGCCGGCCTTGCTTCCCAAATCTCCCGCGAGCGGTGTTACAGGAAGAAAACTGTCGGAATACGCCGGCCCCACCAGTGCGCGCACGACTTCTCGCGGCAATTGAACCGTATCCTGCGCCAGCACTCCGCGCACATCCGGCTCCTCGAAACGGATCCGGTAGGCACCGGTAGTGATTTCGTCGTTAGGCCGTAGCGCAGCTTCTTTAATTGCCCGCCCATTCACCTTAATTCCGTTGATGCTGCCCCGGTCGATAATTTGCCACTGCCCGTCGGGCGAAGCGCGCACCACCGCGTGCGATCGCGAAATGCTCGGGTCATCCAGTATCAGATTGCTGGATTTCGCCCGGCCGATGGATAGAGGACGATTGCCCGTAAGCTCAAACACGCGCGAAGCTTCGCCCTCGCGATAGATGACCAGCCTGGGCATGGACCTCCTTAGAAGTGCGCCTTGATCGTGTGACAAAGGTTCTTGTGAGGCAATGGAACCTGCGGGGGAAGTGTCTGATTTCACACGTAATTTAGCCGCTACAAAGCCGCAACTCTGTCCTATCCCCGCCTCCAGCCTCTTTGTTAGCTTGTTTCCAGCCGGTTTCTGGTGCCTCCGCGCCCTTCAAAGAGGCACGGGATGAGCTTTCCACCTTGAGTGCCAAAGCAATGCATTGGGATGTGGCGGCCTGCACCGATAAGGGAGTCGTCCGCCCCACCAACGAGGACAATTTCCGCATTTCTACGCAGCGGAATCTCTTCGTTCTCTCCGATGGAATGGGCGGCGCGGCGAATGGCGAAGTCGCCAGCGCAATCGTTGTCGAGGCAGTTTTCGCTCCGCCCCACGGGAATGGCTCCGGCGCCGCGCACGGCAAATCCACGGCGCGCTCGGAATTTTCGGCGGACACAAGCGATTTGATCCGCGCGATCAAACTCGCCAATCGCAAAGTTCACGAGGAGGCCATGCGTGACCCAGCCTCTCGCGGTATGGGGGCCACGATTGTCGCCGTTCGCATCACCGGCAGTCGCCTCGCTCTGGCCCATGTGGGCGATAGCCGGGCTTATCTCTTGCGCGCCAATGTGCTGGAACAGCTCACCGCGGATCACTCCCTGGTCGCCGAGCAGGTTCGCCACGGCCTGATGACCCATGAGCAAGCGGCAACGAGCGAGCTTCAAAGCGTGCTCACGCGAGCTTTGGGAATGGAAGAAGATGTCGAAATCGACGCCGACGAAATCGAACTGCTCCCGCGGGATTCCGTTCTGCTCTGCTCCGACGGATTGACGCGAATGGTTTCGGAAAGCGAGATCACCGGAATCCTGGAGCAGGCGCCCAATGCTCGCATGGCCGCGGAGCGTCTGGTGCAGAGGGCCAATGAATGCGGCGGCCACGATAACGTCACCGTGATCGTGATTCGCAATAGCGGCCGGTCCAAAGGCTGGTTTGCGAAAATTTTTCCGTCTTGGAGCTCAAATGTCTTCTGATCTGTCTGAAGAGGTGAAAAACATGCCGTTGCTTATTGTGAAATTTGAAGGCTCCGTGCTGCAAAAGGTCCGCGCCAATGGTGGCGCCATTACCATCGGGCGCGGTCCCGATAACTCCATTCCCATCGACAATCTCGCTGTCTCCAGCCGCCACGCGCAGATCAAGTCCGAGCAGGGCCGTCTGGTTATCGAGGATCTCGACAGCCTGAACGGAACTTTTGTGAATAATCAGCGCGTAAAGCGCGCCGCTTTGAAGAGCGGTGACGTCGTGATGGTCGGCAAACACTCCATCTACGTCGATGAAACCGATCGCGGCGAAGCGCCGGTTGCGGACGCCAAGCAATCCTCCCCGCTGGCCAAGAGTGTGGACGAAACATTCGTTCTGGACACGGAAGAGCGCCGCCGCTTGATGCAGCAAATTTCCGCCACGGGTGAGCGCTCCCAAATCGCTCCCGCGCGTGTTCGCCTGGCTACCCTCGTCCGCGTCCAAGGGTCCATCGAGAAGGACGAATATCCGCTCACCGGCAAGCTCACCGTGATCGGCAAATCCGAAATGGCCACGGTCCGCCTGAACGGTTGGTTCAAACCTAAAGTCGCCGCTCAAATCAACCGTCGCGACGACGGCTATTATCTCGGCCGCGGCGACAAGGCGCCCACCGTAAATGGCAATACGATCTGGACGCCCACGCTTCTGAACGATGGCGATCTGATCGAAGTTTGCGGCGTGCAGCTACGATTCACGATCAAGGAATAACGCCTCGCGCGAAACCACCGCGCGAGCGGCGCGGCGGCCTCGTTTCGTGCATCCAACCATAGAGGTCTGCGGATATGCCGAAGAAGAGGAAATGGAGTGCCGGCGTCACAACAGACTCGACCCATCCTCCCGCCGGCCTGTTCAACAAAAGCGCCGCCACCATCGCCCGCACGCTAGCCTCGAAGAAAGTCTCCCCCAAAGGCCCCGGCTCCGGCATGCGCATGCTGACGTTTTACATCAACCGCGCCGGTCACAATCTCGGCGCCAAGAGGCTTGCCGAACTGAATAAGGCCAAATCGCTCCTGTCGCAACGGGCGCGCAAACGTCCAAAGTCTCGAAAGCGCAAGGGCGCTGCCTGAATTTACGCCCCGAAAATGCTTCCTCGGTGCGAAAAGTGACGTACCGGTCACGCACCCGCACATCAAAAACGTAGGCCCGCGTTCTGAACACAACTAAAATGAAAAAGTTGCACGGGAAGAGGGCTCGCGAACTCCCCCTTCCTATGCAACCCCCTGGCATGCTGAAAGAAAGTGACATGTTGAAAGAAACTGACATGCCCAACGAAAGCGCCAGCGGCTGGCGTCGTTCGCTGGCGGCGTATACCGATCGCCACGTACTCCAGGTACTCGCGCTCGGTTTTTCCAGCGGCCTGCCGCTCATGCTCAACTATTTGACCCTTTCCGCCTGGCTCGCCACGGTGGGCGTCAAACGTTCCTCCATCGGGGCTTTCGCGCTGGTCGGCAGTTTCTACGCCTTGAAATTCCTGTGGTCGCCGCTCGTTGACCGTCTTCCTCCCCCGATCCCTCTCGGCCTCCGCCGCGGGTGGGGCTTAACCATCCAGATCCCGCTGGTGGCCGCTATCGTCGCCCTGGGAATGTGCGATCCCAAACGAAATTTGGGCGTGATGGCTGTCTTGGCCGCTGTGGTCGCTTTTCTCTCCGCGAGCCAGGATATTGTCATCGACGCCTGGCGAATCGAGATTTTGCCGCTGGACCTTCAGGGTCCCGGCGCGGCCATGACTCAGACCGGCTACTATCTCGGCATGCTGGCTTCCGGCGCGGGGGCCCTGGCTATCGCCGCACGATTTAGTTGGTTCGCCGCTTATGCCACCATGGCCGCGTTGATGTTCGTCGGAATGCTCACATTCCTTCTTGGGCCCGAGCCGAGCGTTTCTGCGAAGACCTCTGAACGCGACCGTATTCGCCTTCTCACGCGCCACGAGCGGCACGGATGGAAGGCCGCTGAAGATTGGCTGTCCACTGCGGTAATCGGACCCTTTGCCGACTTCATGCGTCGAAAATCCTGGCTCCTCGTCCTGCTGGTGATTCTCGACTACAAGCTCGGCGAGGGCATGGCAGCCGTCATGTCTACGCCGCTCTACATCTCGCTTCACTTTTCACTTAACGAAATTGCCGTTGTCTCCAAACTATTCGGCCCTGTTCCTGTCATCCTGGGGGCGCTCCTGGGCGGTGTCATTACGGTGCGGTTTGGCTTTGTCCGATCACTGATTTTCTGTGGTGTTTTGCAAGCGCTCGGAAACCTCACCTACGTGCTCCAGGCGGTCAGCGGGCATAGGATCGGCTATCTGGCGCTTTGCGTTACGGCCCAAAACCTCACCTCCGGCATGGCCGGCACCGCTCTGGTGAGCTATATCTCCAGTTTGTGCTCGCCCGAATTTACGGCCACTCAATACGCCCTTCTTGCTTCCCTCGCCTTGCTCGGGCGGACGTTCGTCGGCTCCACCGGCGGGGCCTTATCGGAAGCGATCGGCTGGGTACCCTTCTTCGTTCTCACCAGCTTCGCCTCGTTGCCCGCGATTTTGCTCCTCCTATGGATCGAACGGCGCAGTGCCGGGCAAGCCAATCGCGCCGATGCAGTCTCTTCCCTCGCGCATTGAAGAACGTTCCCCCCCAAACATCCTTTCGGGTTCTGCCGCCAACCGGTGCTATCATCTCGCAATTGTTCGTAGTGGCTGGTCCCTACTTTTCAGAGAAAACAGGCTTTTCAGAGGCGGCTTATAGTGGAAATGGCTACCAAATCCCAAATCGCAACGGAAGATTCGGGCGCTTCGCGCTTTCTTCCCTTACTGCTCCTTTTGTTCATGGCCAGCGGCTTCTCGGCCCTGGTTTATGAAATCGTGTGGTATCAGCTCCTGCAGTTGACCATCGGTTCAACCGCCGTCTCATTGGGTGTTTTGCTCGCCACTTTCATGGGCGGTCTGTGTCTCGGCAGCACCGCCGTCCCTCGTTTTCGCGCCACGCTGGCAAAGCCTTTGCGCGTTTACGCTTTCCTCGAACTGGGCATGGGCCTCTGTTCAATCCTCGTGCTCTTCGCCATCCCGTTTGTCGATCGAGTTTACTTTGCCGCGGTTGGTTACGGTTTGCCCGGCGCGCTGCTTCGCGCCGTGCTCTGTTCCGTATGCCTGCTGCCGCCCACGGCGCTCATGGGCGCATCTTTGCCTGTTCTCGCGCGCTGGATTGAATCCTCGCCGCGGGGCATCAGTTGGTGGGGTCTTTTGTACAGCGGCAACACCGCGGGAGCGGTTTTTGGCTGTTTGTGCGCCGGCTTTTACCTGCTCCGCATCTACAACGTTTCCACCGCAACCTACGTGGCAGCCGCCGTCAATTTTTTCGTCGCTGCAACGAGTTTTGTTCTGGCCTCCAGGCTCCCGTCGCAAGTAAGGGTGCCGGAAAAGGTTGAAATCTTCTTGCTAGGCATGGGCAGCGAAGCCTCTGCCGAACCCACCACTCGTTGGTCCGTGTATGTGGCTGATTGGCATCTCCGGCGCAACCGCCTTGGGCGCCGAAGTTGTTTGGACGCGCCTCATGGGCATGATGCTGGGCTCCACGGTGTACGTTTTCTCCATCATCCTGGCCGTGTTCCTGATCGGTCTCGCCGCCGGGGGAGCCGCCGGCGCGCTGCTGCTCCGATTCACAAAACCCCGCCTGGCCCTCGGCTGGTGCCAGATGCTCCTGTGTCTGGGGATCGCCTGGTCCGCCTACAACATCTCGGACTCTTTGCCTTACTGGCCCATCAATACTTTGCTTTCCAGCGCGCCCTGGTACACGTTTCAATTGGATCTCGTCCGCTGCCTCTGGGCCATTCTGCCCGCAACATTGTTATGGGGAGCAAGTTTCCCTCTGGCCTTGGCGGCCGTGGCATCCCCTGACGAGGACTCCGGCCGGTTGGTGGGCGGAATTTACGCCGCCAACACTTTCGGTGGCATCGTCGGAGCCTTGGCTGTCAGTCTGGCGCTGGTTCCTTGGATCGGCACGCAGCAATCGCAGCGCCTCCTCCTCGTTTTATCGGCGGTGAGCGCTCTTGTCATCCTCGCCCCGTATATCCGGGAATCCTGGTCCCGCAAGGCCGCCGCCTGGCTCGCGGTTTCGGCTGTATGCGTTGTGCTCCTGGTCTGGATCATCCATCCAATACCCGGCGAAGTGATCGCCTATGGACGCCAGAGCGCCATGAACCTCCACCAGTCGACCATCATTTACACCGCGGAAGGAAGAAATTCGTCGGTGGCCATTTCCCGCTGGAGCGACGGAGCCGTGGGCATCGACGTCAATGGTCACGTGGAAGCCACCACCGAACCCTACGACATGAAACTCCAGCGCATGGTCGGGCATCTGCCGGCGCTGCTCCACCCCAACCCGCAATCGGTGCTGGGAATCGGCTTCGGCGCGGGCGTCTCCGCCGGTACTTTCACCCGCTATCCGGCATCCAGCACATCACCGTGTGCGAAATCGAGCCCATCATCCCGCCCACTTCCACGCGCTATTTCGGTCGCGCAAAATTACAACGTGCTGCACAACCCGCGCACCCACATCGTCTACGACGACGCGCGCCATTATCTCCTGACCACCACCGAGAAGTTCGACATCATCGCCTCCGACCCGCTGGACGTCTTCGTCAAAGGCACCGCCGGCGCTCTACTCCAAGGAGTACTTCGAAGCGGTGAAGCGCCACCTGAATCCCGGCGGCATGTTCACGCTCTACGTCCCGCTTTACGAAAGCGATGTAGCGCACCGTGAAGAGCGAGCTGGCCACATTTTTCGACGCCTTCCCCAACGGCACCGATCTGGGCCAACACCAGGGACGGCCAAGGCTACGACATGGTCTTCATGGGCCAGGTGGAGCCGCTAAGAATCAACGTCGACGAAATCCAGCAGCGCCTGGAACCGCCCCGACTACGCCTTGGCCGCGGCGTCCATGCGCGAAATCGGTTTCAGCTCCGCGGTGGATATGTTCTCCACGTTCAGCGCCCAGAATTCCGATTTGCAGCCGTGGTTCCACGGTGCGGAGATCACTACGGACCGGGATCTGAGGCTGCGATATCTCGCCGGCTGGGGCATCGATTCCCAACTCGAAAGCGTGGTCTACAACCAACTGCGCCGTTTTTTCCGCAAAAGGAAAACCGGAGGATCCCGAGAAACCGGCCTTGATCGAGGTTAAGATCGAGGGCGAGGTTGCAACCGCCAAGATCAAGAGCAAAGGGGGTGAATACTCTCCCCGTCTTCTTTCGGAAGGATTGACGGGTCGTGGGTGATGGCTGACGGGCAGGAAGTTGCCTGAACGTCTCCTAAGACCGAACGCGCCGATCAACCGGGAAGTCTCTGACCAGAAGCAGCCACCGGAACCGCCCCGCCATAAGTTGGACCCAGAGGCAGGTCACAAACGAAGAAGGAAAAGACCGCGCGTGCACGCCGCGAGGCGGCAAGGGGCGCGGCTCGGGGAGGGCGCGGCAAGGCAATCCCTGCGCTTACGGAATTGCTCAAGGACGAGGACGAAGACGTTCGCGCCGCTGCCGCCTATGCCCTCGGGCGGATTGGCCCCCAGGCGAAAAAGGCCATTGCGGCACTGACCGAGGCACTCAAGGAGAAGCGCGGCTACGGCGAAGGCCGCAGCAGTGCGGCCGAGGCATTGGGGAGAATTGGTCCCGAGGCGAAGAGTGCGATTCCAGCCCTCACGGAATTGCTGCGGGACGAGGACAAGTTCGTCCGCCGCGCCGCTGCCAAGGGACTGGCCGGCATCCGTCGGGCAGCGATTCCGGTTCTCGCTGAGTCGCTCAAGGACAAAGACGCACACGTTCGCACGGAGGCTGCCTGGGCACTGGATCAAATCGTCGCCGATGCGACGCGGCAGTCCCCGCTCTTGCTGAATTGCTACGGGACAAAGACGCGGAGGTTCGGAGAACTGCCGTCTGGGCACTAGCGAAAACGGGTCCGGCGGCCATTCCCGTACTCACCGAGTTGCTCAAGGACAAAGAGGGTGAAGTCCGAAGTAGTGCCGCCTTTGCCCTTTCAAATATCTTTGGTCAGTGGGTCACGCCGAACGGGCCGCCAAGCGAAGGCGGCGGTCAGCGCCCTTACCGACCTGCTCAAGGACAACGACGCAAAGGTCCGCGCGGAAGCCGCCGAGGCTCTGGGCATATTGGCTCCGAGGCGATAACAGCCGTCCCGGCGATCACCGGGTTGCTCAAGGACAATCACGCCGAAGTCCGCAGTAGCGCCGCGGACTCGCTGGGAGAAATCGGTTCCGGGGAAAGGCGGTTGTGTCAGCCCTTGCAGAACTGCTACGGGATGAAGACATCAACGTTCACAAATTCGTCGTTCTGGCCCTGGAAGACTGGGCAAGAGCGTCTGGTTCTCACCGAGTTACTCAAGCGCGATATCCTCGAACTTCGCGGTGGTGCCGCCCGGGTTTTGGGAAAGATAAGGTCCTGAAGCGAAGACCGCCATCCCGATTCTGACGAATTTGCTACGCGACAACGATATAGAGGTTCGGCAGATCGGAGCGGAAGCCTTGGAGAAGATCAAGGGGGAAAAGAAATGAGGAGGGCGGGTGCAGTCTCGGAGGGATGATGGAAACGGCAGTGAGAACCACGTCAAGCCGTCAAGTGGGTCAGCCAAGATAGGGGTAGGGAGGCCGCATTGATTTGCGGCCCCCCTCCCTCCGAACCGTACGGGCGATTTCTCGCATCCGGCTCTCCGGTTGATGGTTTTACCTCCGTGAGGGTTGACAGGCCAGTCGATGGGCGTCTTCCAGACTGAAAAGCCCATGTTTGGCGAAGAAGGCGTTGGGGGACGTTTTAACGGGTCGGGAGACAAGATAACTGAACGAGTAGGCTACAAAAAAG
>CAWGPK010000017.1:0-62445 GCA_963824405.1 uncultured Acidobacteriota bacterium
TCAGAGGGAATCCCGGAGCCGATGGATTTGCAACCAGGGTCCCCGCGACATATGCAGATCCCGACGAGTCAACAGCGACAGATAGACCCACGCTGCCGCTCAGATATGCCACATAGATGATCGCAGTGCCAGAAGGATTGAGTTTCAAAACATAGGTCTGCGAATAGTGTTGATAGATAGGCTGCGGACTTCCGGTTGTAGCGGGAAACGTGTTTGCAGTCGTTGAGCCGGTAATGTACACGCCTGTTTGATCGGCAGCGATATCGGCGACCGTGTCAGTACACGTTTGCACTGAGGACTCTGGGTTCTGTGACGGCTGACAATCGCTCGTGAGGTACGTCGAAAAAATCAATGCAGGGTCGATCACAATCGAGTGGTCGCGGTCGTACTTGCCCATCGAAAACGCCAGGTACCTGCCATGAAGCGAGTAACCAGCTTCGATCAGGTGGCCGCGCTCTTGCTCCTGGTAGATACGCGGTTTCCGCAGCACGACCTCGTCTCTGCCAGCGAGAAGAGCAACGTCCCCCGCGGGAGTTAACTTAGGCTGTAGACCTTCGATCCGAACATGAATGGCCTGTAAGTTGGCTCGTGGAGCAGCTACGAAGTCGTACTCCAGGTGGCCGCCACTTTCGTAGAAAATGAGATCAATGCCCGGATAAATGCCTGAGTATTTCACCTTCGCGTAGTGCGGTATGGACGTGTGCCAGGATTTCCGATCCGGCCCCGAAAAATAGCTGCTCTTGCCCGGGAGTTCTTCAATTCCCGTCACCTCGGCCCGCGGATTGGCGCCTACGAATCGCAGCCTAAAAAAGCTGGGGCTTTGCATTCCAGATTGCCGATCCGCCGGCCCGCGCAGAACAATGGTGGCAGCGTTCGACGTTAGGAACAGGGAAAAGCCAAGACCGCGGCTGAGGTACAGAACGCGGCTGTCAACCTGACCTTCGTTATGCTCAAAGTAAATCTGTGCCTTCGAGGAAACGATGCGAGAGGGATCCGAGAGGTTCGCTGGCGCGGCACCCGAAGACGGGGAATATTTGGCGAACTCCATGAGGTTGTGCGCCGGCGTTCCGGGAGCTGCCTGAGGACGATTGCCGGGCATGACATTGACCGCAAAGAAGAACAACGAAAGGAAGAGGCCGAGAGAAGTATTCCTCCAGGCGCGCATAAGGGCGCCATCATAGTTACCGAGCAAGAATGCAGTCAAGTCGCCACGCCATTGGAAACTGACTTCCACCTGGCCGTGATGCGGCGAGGTTCTGTCCGGACTAACTTCTGGACATGGTGCTGAGCGTCACCAGCAAGGACGCCAAGGGCATCCCGCAAATCTCCGCTCGGGCACTGTGGTTTTTAATTTGGGGGCTCTCAAGGCGTTGGAATCGTGCCCGACACCTCGTTTGAATCGGTGCTCTGCACATTGCTCGAATTGACTGCGGTCACAACCCAGTAGTAAGTCTGGCCAGCCTGTACGGTCGTATCGGTGAAAGTCGTGGTCGCGTCCACTATAGAATTGATCTTTGTGTACGGCCCGCCGGAGACGGTTCCCCTATACACGTCATAGCCTATGACTGCAGATGTGCTTGCATCCCAGGTCAGAGTCCCCGAATGGGAGATTGGCGCGACGCCAGTACCTGTCAAGGCGATCGACGCTGGGGAATTAGATGCGTTGCTGACGACCGAAACGCTTCCCGTTGCACTTCCTGTCGCCGCTGGGGCAAAAGTCACATTCAAGGTCACGATCTGCCCGGAAGTCACTATAAGTCCAGCGGACACGCCACTGGCGGTGAAGCCAGGACCGGAGATCGTCACATTCGAGATCGTGATATTGGAACTGCCAGAATTGGTGAATGTCACGCCCAGACTACTGCTGCTGCTTATGTCTACGTTTCCGAAGCTTAGAGCCGACGCGCTGGCAACTAGCTGCCCAGGAGGAACAGCATTGACGGTGAGGATCGCTGCGCTGCTGGTCGCGTTGCCCGCCGTGTTGCTGACTACCACGGTGAACTGCGCTCCGCTGGACGAAGTCGTTTCCGCCGGCGTGGTGTAGCTCGAAGATGTTGCTCCGTTGATGGCCGTCGCGTTCAGGCTCCATTGATAGGTGAGCGGCGCTGTGCCCGTTGCGGTGACGGAGAACGTGGCCGTTTGTCCCGCCGTGATGGTTTGGCTAGACGGCTGCGTGATGATCGAAGGCGTCACCGGAGCGGGGTTCACGGTGAGAACGGCTGCGCTGCTGGTCGCGTTGCCCGCCGTGTTGGTAACCACCACGGTGAACTGCGCTCCGCCGGACGAAGTCGTTTCCGCTGGCGTAGTGTAGCTCGAGGAAGCCGCTCCGCTGATGGCTGTCCCGTTCTGCCGCCACTGATAACTGAGCGGTGCTGTGCCCGTTGCCGTCACTGTGAACGTGGCCGTTTGTCCCGCCGTGATGGTTTGGCTAGACGGCTGCGTGGTGATCGAAGGCGCCACGGGTGCGGGATTGACGGTGAGGATCGCTGCGCTGCTGGTCGCGTTGCCCGCCGTGTTGGTGACCAGCACGGTGAACTGCGCTCCGCTGGACGAAGTCGTTTCCGCCGGCGTTGTGTAACTCGAGGAAGTCGCTCCGCTGATGGCTGTCCCGTTCTGCCTCCACTGATAGCTCAGCGGCGCTGTGCCCGTTGCGCTGACGGAGAATGTAGCCGTCTGTCCGGCAGTAATCGTCACGCTAGATGGCTGTGTGGTGATCGAAGGCGCAACGGGTGCGGGATTGACGGTGAGGATCGCCGCATTGCTGGTGACACTGCCGGCCGAATTGGTGACCACCACGGTGAACTGCGCTCCGCTGGCCGAAGTCGTTTCCGCTGGCGTCGTGTAACTCGAGGAAGTCGCTCCGCTGATGGCTGTCCCGTTCTGCCGCCACTGATAACTGAGCGGTGCTGTGCCCGTTGCGGTCACTGTGAACGTGGCCGTCTGTCCCGCCGTGATGGTTTGGTTCGCAGGCTGGGTGGTGACATGCGGGCTCTGGATTCCGAGGCCGCTCAGCTTGTCGGTAACGGTGTTACCATCCGCGCGCGTGAACGTGAGCGTGCCTGGGTACGCTTGCGCCGCAGTAGGCGTGAAGGTCACAGCCGCTAGCAAGCTCTGACCCGGGCGTAGCGTGATTGGCAACGAGGCCCCAGAGTAGCTGAATTGGATGGGCGCTAGTGACACGCCCACAATTTTGATATTCGAGAGGGTGTTGTTGGTGAGTGCCACAGCCATCGATGGACTGGCAACGCCCACCGTTTGGCTACCGAAATCCATGGGACTAGGATTGAAGGAAATTTTGGCCTGTGCCGTCGCGCCCGCTGCGAGGAGTAGCGCGAACAACAGCGCACACTTTACGATTTTCTTGCTGCCCTGCCCGGTGGATTGCATTGGACCCTCTCGAGGTCTTGATCAGCTAAGACGTTTCGATCAGCTCAGCTCAACAGACGCGGTGGATTTCGTTGATCGGAGAGAGGGTCCGAACTTCCACTAGCTTAGTGGAGCGCCGAAGAGGGCACTACTAGCGGCTGGTTCAGATTGAGGACAGGTGCCAAAGGGGACAGTATTTTCACTCAATGAAAAAGCGGTCAGAAGGGTTCGGTGCTAATCGTGATCTAATTCGTCGCTGTCGAATAGACCGCGATTGCGCTTTGGGTTGACCGATAGTGAATCGGAAGACCGAAGCCGATTGCTGCAGGAGTCGCTCTGAAGAGTTCGTGCGCGCAGTCGGACGCTCACGGAGATCCCCGCCGTTGGTAACAGAGGAAAATGAGGTCGGTTCGGCGCTTCACGCCAAACTTGCTGAGGAGATTAGAGACGTGGAACCTCACGGTGTATTTGGAGATATTCAGTCTAGTCCCGATCTCTTTGTTGACAAGGTTCTCCAGCAAAGCATCGAGCACCTGCTGCTCCCGTCCGCTCAATTCCGCCGCGCTCCCCATTTCGAGCCGCCGGCCACGGGTGTCTTCGAGAACCGAGTCCACGAATGCCGACAAGAGTGCCCTGGGAACCCAGAAGCCACCGGCTGCAATGGGAGGCAGAGCACGCGGCAACTGTTTGCGCGCTTCTGCGTAGGTAAGCAAGCCCTTCGCGCCCAGACGCAGTAGATCGTAGCTTTCCACAGTGTTGAATTTTTCGGAAACAATCAACAGCTTGGCAGACGGAGAACGCTCCAGCACGGTGGCGATGAGGGCGACGGCCTCGCGTTGCGAACTGCAAGCGTCGACGACATAGACAGGCGCTTGCGGAAGCGCTAATCGCCTCAGCTCTGGAGTGAGCATCGAGTCTAGGTGGAGTGTCAACACGTGGAAGACCGGCGGCGGGAGCACCCGGGAAAACTCGGCAAGCGCCCAAGGATGCGGAGACAAGATACAAACCTTCAGAGGACTCTTGCCCGCGGTATCTTTCACAATCCGAGCCTATGTGAACGAACACATGCGCGTTTTAGGACGATGGGGTTTCTGAATGACCGCCATGGCGGGATCGAGCCCACCCTGTCGGGCAATCGCGTCGTTGGTGTCGGTATCGGCAAATCTGGGCCGCGTGGGAGCGTCTAGGTCGTTACTTACCGCTCAGGACCGAAACGGGAAGCTTCACCGTCATTTGGTTCGCATCCGGTACGGTGGTCCAGAGGTAATTCGATCAGTTTTCTTCCCTGGAACCGTTGCCAGCCGCACACTCACAATAATTGGCTTCCTGAAGGCCATTCGTCGGCCCTTCTAAGTGAGCAATCGGATAACCAGAGCCTTGAAAACTGAAGTAGCTGGACAGATGTGGTTGGCGGTGAGGTGGTCCATGATTTTCGAGACCATGCCCTCGAAGAGGTCTTCTTTGCGCTACGATGCGGTTATGCCGCTGCCCGAAGCGATCCCGGTGCGCTACACGGAAGAGGAGGCTGGGTACATCACCACCCGGCCGGTGGTGCGGCAGAGCTTCCGTCCGGATCAACTTCTGGACATGGTGCTGAGCGTGACGGGCAAGGACGCCAGGCGCATCCGGCAAATCTTCCGCTCCGGCACGGTGGTTTTTCATTTCTACCGCTATTGGTGGACGGGCTTCGATATCGAAGACGGGGAACTGGCGGGGCTGCTGGCGCGCTTTCCCGATCCGGACCCCTTGCGCGAATTTCGCGCGGCCGACTGTACGCTCATCGCCATAGAGTCCGGCCAGATGCCTCCGCGCCCCGCCGTCGAAATTCAACGGGAGGCCATTTCGCGGCGGGGATTTTTTCGCCGCAGAACTTTTTGGGATGCGCTGCTCGCCGAGGTTGCGTCCACCCCGGTCGCTTACCAGGGCTACTCCTTCGGTTACCACGCCGACCTTTACCGGCTGGAGCTCACGCCGGAATCCCGGGCGCGGCTTATTGGGGCGGCGTCGACCGCTCCTCGGGAGATGCGAAAAGAGCTGCAGGCGATAAGCAACGCGGCCCGCATCGTGTTTGTTTGCCCGCGCCCGTCCGCATAGGGGCCTCGCTGTATGTCCCACGCTCCAAATCGCATGTGACAATCCTCGCGATTTCCGCTAACGTCAGTGATTTCGTCCCTGCATCGCGGAGTGCGTTGAAGAAGTGCCTAACAGCGAGAAAAAAGCAGATTCCTCACCCACATCGGCAAAGAGCGCCGCTGGGTTCGGAATGACAGGGACAATGGCGCAAGGGCTGAAGCCGCGCGGAAGATCGGGCAAAAGAACGCCCAGTGAAGCGGGAGCCAGAAGACTGGAGAAACGAGGAAAATGACGGCCGATCCCGGGAGTTTTGTTGACTTGGAACACGCCTCGGTGGCGCGCGGCGAAAAAATCGTGCTTCACGATATCTCCTTGCGCATTGCCAGCGGCGAGCACGTCGCCATCCTGGGTCCCAATGGCTGCGGGAAATCCACGCTGATCAAGACCATGAATTGCGAGTGCTATCCCATCGCGCGGGAAGGGATGCACGCGCGCATCTTCGGGCGGGAGCGTTGGGAGGTGTTCGAGCTGCGCAAGCGGCTGGGCGTGGTGGCCGCCGAACTGCCCAGCGAACGCACCTTGCACACGCTGGGCCGCGACGCCGTCATTTCCGGCTTCTTCGCCAGCTCCACGATCTGGCCGGAGATGCATGTCAGCGAAGAGATGCGCCGCCGCGCCGCCGCGGCGCTCGATCAACTGGAAGCCGGCCACCTGGCGGACAAGCCGGTGGGCGAAATGTCCGCGGGCGAGATGCGCCGTGTGCTGATTGGCCGCGCCCTGGTGCACGAGCCCGAGATGCTGCTCATTGATGAGCCCAGCAACGCGCTCGATCTGGCCGCGCAAAGCGAATTGCGCCAGAGCTTGCGCCGACTGGCGCAGCACGGCGTAGGCATCGTTCTGATCACGCATCACCTAGCCGACATACTGCCGGAAATCGATCGCGTGGTGATGATGCGGGAAGGCCGGATTTTCGCCGACGGCCCCAAGACCGAGGTGCTTACCGAGGAGCGGCTGCAGAAGCTTTTCGGCGTGGCTGTGACGATGGCCCGCCGGGACGGCTTCTACCACGTCTGGTAGTCTGGCGGACCAGCGTCTCCCTCCTAATCTTTAGGTCTCTCCGAGTGCGCAAGTTCCGACCTGCTTGCTGCCCCTTCGCTTCGGAGTAATAATCTCGCGGCCAAAGTCCGAGAGGTTGGTAGGTGTACAAGCAGTGAACATTTCGTCGCTGATACCGACTCCAGAAGACTTTAGTCGACTGACACCGCAGGATATTGGTCTGCGTCTCCTAAGAGTTATCGATTCCCTTCCTGATTCGATGAAACACCGTTACAACTACCTAAATTTTGCAGAAAACCTGGCTGGGTACCCTGAGGAAAGGTGGATAGAGATCCGGCGGGCACTAAACGAGGCCTGGGTGTGGCTGTCATCAAATGGGTACATAGCTCCGAGTCCGACGAGTTCAAATCCCGAATTCATTTACATTACCCCTAAAGGGCGCGAAGGCCTTGGGCGCGCCGAGGTGGGCGCAAACAGGTCTGGTCAAGGCTCACCACCCGCGCCACCCCTCCCGGCGAGTGCTGGGTTGAGTGACACATTCTTATATTGGAGCCACACAGCACGATTGACGTTGGCGTGCCGCTGCGTCGCCCGAGTTACGCCGCTTTTCGTTCCGGATCAGGTTCGACGAAGGGAAAGCGCACGACGTGACGTCATTTCTCTCGACGCGAGTTGGAAGCTGGCTGGCCTTACTTCTCTTGGAATGTCCCAACCGGATTCGGTTGTAGACGCGATTGGCGAAGCAAGCGAAAGCGCACGGGGAAGGCCTCAGTGATCAACAGTCTTCGGCGTTCGCCGCAATTTCCGCAGGCGCCATGATTGTCCCTCTGTTGAGGGGCCTTAAGGCGCAGGATGCAACACTGTTAACAGATATCGTCACCCTGCACGAACTGGCCTTCGGTCGCTTTTCAGGAAAGTCAGGAAAAGGTCCTCAGCTCAGCAGAGTCGCTTCCCAAGGGCTGTCAGACGACATAAAAGCTATTGAAAGGCTGGCTACCGGGCAAGCTGGTCGTGGCCTACCCGGAGAGATTCAAAAGTTTTTGACGCGGCCGCTCTGGGGCAGTACGCCCGAAGAACTCGACGCGATGCTTGGGATATGGCGCAACAAAATGTTGGAACTTGGTTTTTTGGACCTCTTCAACAGCTATAGGGAGATTTTATTCCAGCCTAACAAGATTAACTGGAACATTGCGGCTGCCGAAATATCGGATTGGGCTAAGGAGACGATCCGAGCCGATGCGTCTGTAAACGATACGGCTCGCAGCCGTCGTCCTAGCCTCCGTATGCTAGCCGATGCGCCGCTGGATGACGATGCGGCTGACCTGCTCAATTTCAAGCCGTACGCGACCGCATTGGCTGGTCTAATCGATGACCCGAAAACTTCGACGCCACTCGTATTGTCTATAAATGCTCCATGGGGAGCGGGAAAGACAACGCTGGCGCGCATGATAGAGCGGATTCTGAAACGGAAACCCTCGGCCGCTGGCGACGAGCCGCACGTCACGTGCTGGTTCAATGCTTGGATGCACGACGACGCGCCAAACTTGGCCTCAGCCTTTGCCGCTCAGGTTGCCCAGAGCGCGGACGGGATGAGGACACGATGGCGCCGTTTCATCAGTCCGATTCCATTTTCGTTGAGGCCCGTTCCAAGCCGCCAGTTGCTCGTACTGATACTTACGTTCGTGGATGTCGCCCTTGCAGTCTTCTGCGCCGCTGAATATTTTTTCTCGATACCACCGTGGGTAGGGGCTACTGTTGGTCTACTCGCAACAAGTTCATTGGCCGCTCTGGCACAACAACTTGGGAGTCTGGCGCCGTTTGCTCAAACGATAGCAAAATTTGTGACTAACCCTACGAGGGCGGCTGCAACGGCGTCTATGGATGAGGTGCGCAAGCAGTTGGGTAGGCTGATCGAGGAATCGACGCCTAAGAACAGTCGGTTTATTATTTTCGTAGATGACCTCGAGCGCTGTCGGCCTCCTCGAGCGGTCGACGTCCTCGAAGTTGTAAATCAGTTGCTCGGAGATAAGCGAATTGTAACCGTAGTTTTAGGCGATATGCTTTCCGTGGCCACGTGCGCGGACATAAAGTACCGCGATCTCGCTCGACGCTATATCCTTGACGGGAAGGGTGCGGGTGATTGTAGCTACGGCCGTGCTTACATACAAAAAATCATTCAGCTCCAGTTCGATTTACCGGTCCAGTCGGTGCTAGCGACGCAGACTTTTATGAACAAGTTGCTCGTTTTTGAGGACACGCAAGGTCGAGGCGATTCGAAAGAAAACGCATACAAGGAGAGGAGTATAGACGAATTTCGTGGCGCGATTGACAGGATAATTGATAAGGGAATGGACTCGCCCGCACCGGATTTTGAACAGCTTGAAAGCGCGGCGGCGTTGGCTCTCCCGGCCTCCGCTGGGAGGCTCTTGCGCGAAGATCTCATCCGTGAGCGCATTCAGCTTCGTTTCGGCGACGACTCTGAACTAATGAGGGAAGCGCAGGATGAAGTGATGAGGTACGTAGAACCTCTACCGAGACACGCCAAACGGCTACTCAATCGGCTGCGGCTCCTCCTCTTCATCGCGCATGCAAGGGGAATGTTTGGCGGCACGCCACTCCTATCTGGGAGGCATATGGGGAAGTGGGCTGTTCTCTCGGAGAGGTGGCCGGAGCTCGCACAGATCCTCTGTGCTCATCCGGACCTTATGGCACGGTTGGAAGACAAGAATCAGTATGACACGGCGATAAAGGAAAGTGCTCCTTTCTGTTCGAACGATGCAACTCTTATGACGCTCTGTCTAAATGACGCAGGCGTCAAGCTCGCGCCGGTCATGGACCGGATCGCGCACTTTACGGGAGCGACGGAGCCAGCACGGAGCACGTTGCAGCAAAAATAATAAGCCATCGGGCGACCTGAGCTACAAATCTCATTCCTTCAGAAACCCTTTTCTCTTAGGCGAGCTCAGAATGGCATGGACAGGGATTTTTGCCACAGGCTATGATGCGGCGCTTGCCGCGACAGTTTTCGCGGCAATGCCTGGCTGAGGTGACGTTTGGCGACGAAGACATGGAGCTCGACCGCGCCTCCTGAAGAGTTCAAGCCGTACATCGATTCGGAAAGAGGCGTTGCCGAATTCACCTTGCGGGCCATCCTGGCCGGCATCGTCGCGGGGCTCTTCTTCGGCGCGGTCACGGTGTACGTAGGCCTGCGCGCCGGTCTCACCGTTTCGGCGTCCATTCCCATCGCCGTGCTCTCGATCAGCATTCTGCGCGCCTTTGGCAAGGTCAGCATCCTCGAAAACAATATCGTGCAAACCACCGGCTCGGCCGGCGAATCGATCGCCGGCGGCGTGATTTTCACGCTGCCCGCGCTGATCTTCCTGGGATTTCCGCTGGAGTACTGGGGCGTCTTCTTCCTGGCGTTGATCGGCGGATGGCTGGGCGTGCTGTTTATGATTCCGCTGCGCCGCCAGCTCATCGTCAAGGAGCACGGCAATCTGCTCTATCCCGAAGGCACGGCCTGCGCCGACGTTCTGGTCGCGGGCGACCGCGGCGGCTCCTTCGCCAGCCGCGTTTTCTGGGGCCTGGGCCTGGGCGGATTGTACTCGGTGCTGATGAATACGATTGGCGTGTGGCGGGATACGCCCACGTACGATCCCAAATGGCTCCCCGGCGCTTCGTTTCGCGCGAACATCACGCCGGAATATCTGGGCGTGGGCTATATCATCGGCCCGCGCATCGCCGGCATCCTGCTTTCGGGGGGAGTTTTCTCCTGGCTGGTGCTGATGCCGGCCATTCGCTTTTTCGGTTCGCTGGCGCCGAGTCAGGCGCTCTATCCCAGTACGATTCCCATTCCGCTAATGAACTCCGACCAACTGTGGTCGAGCTACATCCGGCCGATGGGCGCGGGGGCCGTGGCCGCGGCGGGCGTGATCACGCTGGCAAAAACGATGCCCACGATCTGGGGCGCGCTCACCACGGGGCTCAAGGAGATGAAGGCGGATCGTGAAGGGCGCACGGTGGTTGCCAGCCGGCTCGAACACGACCTGCCCATGAAGTTCGTGGTGATTGGCGCCGTGGCCGTGGTGGCCATGATCTGGATTTTGCTGACGTTCCGCCCCATTCCCGGCGCCAAGACCGGCCTCTTCGCCAACTTCCTGGCGGCGATTTTCGTGCTGGTCTTTGGATTTTTGTTTACCACGGTCTCTTCGCGCATCACCGGATTGATTGGCACCTCCTCGAATCCCATCAGCGGCATGGCGATTGCAACGCTCATGGCCACTTGCGCCGTGTTCCTGCTGGCGGGCTGGACCGGCGGCACGTATTCGGCGTTGGCGCTGACGATTGGGGGAGTCGTTTGCGTGGCTGCCGCCAATGCCGGCGGCACGTCGCAGGATCTGAAAACCGGCTTCCTGGTAGGCGCGACGCCGTCGAAACAGCAGATCGCCTTGATCATCGGGGCCATGGCTTCGGTTTTCGTGATCGGCGGCACGCTCAAGCTGATGAATCTGGGCTTGGCCGAATACAAGCCGGTGCAAATCAGCATCGATATCGCCAATCTGCCCTCCGGCGTGCAGGTGGAAAATCCCGCTTACCTCTACCAGGGCCGCACCTACACGCTCGTTAACGCGCTGGGCTCGGACGTGGTGCCCGATGGGAAATATCTCTACGACCCGGATACGCGGCGCGTGGAGATTCAATGGGTGCAAGGGATCGGCAGCGATAAAGCCGCCGCTCCTCAGGCCCGGCTCATGGCCACGGTGATCAGTGGCATCCTCAATCGCCGGCTGCCCTGGCGCCTGGTGCTGCTGGGGGTCTTTCTGGTGATTACCGTGGAGCTTCTGGGCATTCGCTCCTTGCCCTTCGCTACCGGCGCGTATCTCTCGATTGCCACCACCATGGCCATTTTTGCGGGCGGCGCGGTGCGGTGGCTTGTGGAACGCAGCAGGGGAGCCGAAGCGGGCAGCGACGTGGGTCCCGGCCCGCTCTACGCCAGCGGCCTCATTGCCGGGGGCGGAGTTTTCGGCCTGCTGGGCATCGTGGTCGCGCTGCTGGAAGACCAGGAGTTCCGCTACCATATCTTCCGGCCGGGCCTGTTTCAGTTTGGTCCGAAGATCACGGGCGCGTGGAGCAATAGCGACCTCTTCGCGATCGTTATGTTCCTGGCGCTGGCGGCATCGCAGTTTTACTTTGCCCGGAAAAAGATGGATTAGCGAAAAAGATGGATTAGCAGGTTAGATCGTGCGGCGGATTGTCTTTCGTTCGAGCGATGCGGTGAGTGCGAACTGAGCTTTGGTGCCGTTCCAACGCTTGCGCGACAGCGCGGAATGGCGTAGTTTCCCACATACGGAGTGAGGTGTTTTGTGTCAGGAAAACTTCTGCTTACTTTTGCGGTCGCGGCCGTGCTTCTCGCCGCCGGCCCGGCCTTTGCGCATCACGGGACCGCCGGATACGACATGGTCAAGGTGGTCACGGTGAAGGGAACGGTGACCAAGGTGGATTGGAATAATCCGCACGTTATTTTTCATATTGACGGGAACATCGACGCGAAAGACGGGGGCGAGATCCAGCATTGGTCGCTGGAGGTTTCTCCGCCGTTGCTGATGAACCGGTTTGGCTGGAACAAAGAGTCGCTCAAGCCGGGTGACCAGGTGTCGGCTGAAACGCATCCGGCCAGAAGCGGGTCACCCGTGGGCATCAGCGGCACCGCGAGTTTTCTACTGAAGTTCGTAGTGAACGGCACACCGCTGCCTCACCTGCCATGAGGGCGCCGCAACCGCGCGATGAAAGACCTGGCGTGAGGAGCTCCACAATGGTGAATCGCCGAGTCAGCCCGCTGGCAGCTGTACTGATGGCGGCACTTTTCTGCTGCTCGCCTGGCGCGCTGGCGCAAATATCGGCGCCTCCAAGGGGTGGCAATCTGCCCGCAGCGCAGAGCGCTTCGCGAATGCCGGACCTCTCGGGAAATTGGACCATTTCGCCTGGGGGTACCAGTTGGGATCCCGCGGACCCCAGCGGCGCGAAGCCGGAGGAGCTTCCACTCACGCCTTGGGGGCTTCAACACCTCAGGGCCGCCAAACCACCCTTCGGGGCCAACCAGACATTCGAGCCCAACGATCCGGTGCAAAAGTTTTGCGATCCGCCGGGTCCGTTCCGTATGTACTCTTACCCCTGGCAGTTCACGATCGTGCAGACGCCCAAGCAGGTCTACCTGCTGTTCGAATATCTCCACGTGTGGCGCATCGTGCAGATGAATCAGGCCCACCCCAAGGATGTGGACGCCACCTGGCTAGGCGATTCTGTGGGGCACTATGAAGGCGATACTCTGGTCATCGACACCGTCGGTTTCAACGACAAGACCTGGCTGGACATGGTCGGGCATCCGCATAGCGAAGAGTTGCATAGCATCGAGCGCTTTCGCCGCGTGAATCAGGACACTCTCGAACTGGAGGCCACCTTCCAGGACCCCAAGGCCTACACGCACTCCTTCGCATCGAAGCGCAACTTCAAACTGAGCTCTTTTCCCATGGGCGAGACCATGTGCTCTCTTTCCGAGGACCAGGAATTTCAAAAAAGCATCATGGATCGCACGGTCCCCTCGGCGCCCGCAAAATAGGCCGCTGACGCCAAGTTCTTGCGCTTGGCCCGATTCCACTTTGCTAAATTATTGTTGTGACGCTTCGCGGACGTGAGATTTGACGCCCGCGAGTTGCGACCCCAGGGAGATCCATGACTCAGGAACTTTGGAGCTCGGTTGACCGCTATATCAACGACCTCTTCGAGCCGCCGGACGCGGCGCTCACGGCGGCGCTACAGGCCAGTTCCGCGGCCAGCCTGCGGCCCATTAACGTTTCGCCGAACCAAGGACATTTTCTGCAATTGCTGGCGCGGGCGCTGGGCGCGCGCAACATCCTGGAGATCGGCACGCTGGGAGGTTACAGCACGATCTGGCTGGCGCGTGCGCTGCCCCCCGAAGGCCGCCTGATCACTTTGGAGGCGGAGCCGAAGCACGCGGAGATCGCGCGAGGGAATATCGCGCGCGCGGGGCTTTCCGGCATCGTGGAGCTACGCCTGGGACGAGCCGTGGAAAGCTTGCCGCAACTCGCGGCCGAGGGCCGCGGTCCCTTCGACCTCATCTTCATCGACGCGGACAAGCCAAGTTATGTGGACTATTTCGCCTGGGCGCTGAAGCTTTCGCGGCGCGGAACCGTCATCATTGGAGACAACGTTGTACGCAAGGGCGCGGTTGCCGACCCGTCGAGCGAGGATGAGATGGTCCAGGGCGTTCGCCGCTTCAATGAAGCTGTCGCCGCCGAGCCTCGCGTGACGGCCACGGCCATGCAGACCGTCGGGAGCAAGGGTTACGACGGCTTCACCATCGCGCTGGTCCTGAATCAGTAGGCGATTTCGTCCGCAATCGCCTAGGCGGACTGCCGAGGGAGGCAGTCCGCGCGTGCTACATCGCCTTGCTGGCGGGCCTCAACGGCCCGCCGTGTCCCGAGCAAATCTAGTTACCGTTGAGCTGGCTAGAACTGGTTCCGCCCATGCGGAAGTGCGCGCGCCGGTTTTGCTGCCAGCAGGACTCATTGCTTTCGGTGCAGAACGGCCGCTCTTTACCGTAGCTCACCGTTTGAATGCGATCCCCGGCGATGCCTTGTGCCGTCAGAAAATTCTTCGCTGAGTCGGCACGCCGGTCTCCTAAGGCGACGTTATATTCGGTTGAGCCGCGCTCGTCGCAATGGCCTTCGATGACGATGGCCACTTGCGGATAGGAGCGCAGGAAATCGGCCGTCTTGGACAAAGCCTGGCGCGCATCGCCGCGTATATCGGCCTTGTCATAGTCGAAGAATGCGTCTTGCACTTCCCGTGTGAACATCTCCTCGACCGAGGGGCCGACGGAAGCGGGCGCGGCTGCCGAGGCCACCGTGACCGTCACATGAGTGCTGGCAGTGGCTGAACCGCCCGGGCCGGTCGCCGTCGCGGTGTACGTGGTGGACTGGCGCGGCGCGACGGTGGAGGTGCCTTGCGCCGCCACGTTGCCGAGCTCTGGCGTCACGCTGACGGAAGTCGCATTGGTCGCCGACCAGCGCAAGTTCACGGACTGGCCTTGGTCGATATTTGTTCGCGAGGCGTCCAGCGTTATGGTGGGCTGCGCGGGCGGGTTAGCCGCGGGCGGGGCTGCGGGCGGCTTGACCGCCACTTTGTGGCTGCACCCCGCGATGACAACGATGAACCCGAGCAAACCGTACAACGTTGCATTTCCAAACCGGCGAATTCTCATTCCTTCCTCCCTCTCTTTTCTCGGCTTTAGGAAACTTTGCTGGCGAATCGGGCACCTAATCTCGTAAGTATATCGTGGTACGATACTCGTGGCACGATACTACTCCTTTTCCCCGGCGGGATGCAAGATTTATGGTAGGCGGTTTGCCGTATGCCAAACCTCAGCGACGGGCGCGAAGCACGAAGCACTTTAAGGAAGCGGTCAGGCCCGCTGGACACTTAAGCTTCGTTTAAGGTTAGTCGGTATAAGACCGCTCCCAGTTTCTTTCCTTGCTCGATGTCCTAGGTCACTGTTTGAGATTTACGGCGATGTTCATTTGCTGATCCGGAGGGTGGCTATGAGAAAAATTGTAGGAGTGGTTCTGTGTTCGATTTGTGTCTGCTTTCTGCTTGGATTGCCCTTGTTTGCGCAGGTGAATTCCGGCCGCATTTTGGGAACCGTCACCGACCAAACGGGCGGCGTGATCGCGGGCGCCATGGTTACGGTGACGAACTCGGAGACCGGGGTGGCACGAAACCTGGTCGCGGACCAGGCCGGTGAATACGTCGCGCCCAACTTGAATCCCGGCACATATACCATTCGCGCTTCGGCGAACGGGTTCCAGACTTTCCAGCGGCAGAACGTCGCGCTGGGACTGGGGCAGGATGCACGAGTCGATGCGCAGCTGGCTCCCGGCGAGGTGACGCAGACCGTGGAAGTGACGGCGAACGCGCTCCAGCTGGACACCACCAGCGCGGTGGTCAGCGGAACCTTGGGCACGGATACCATCGCCGACCTCCCTATGAAAGCGCGCAATTTCCAGGACTTATTGTCGCTCCGTCCCGGCGTCGTACAAACACCAGGCGGCGGTACGCTGACCACCGCCGTGCACGGACTGGCCCCCTCACAAAACAACAACTTCATCGAGGGGCTTGATAGTAACGATCCGCTCACGGGGCAGAACATTACCAACACCACACTGCCTTGGGGCGATGCCGCCACCATTCTTCCGGTCGATGCGATCCAGGAGCTAAACGTCGAGACCAATGCTCCCGCCGAATTCGGCCGCCGGCCCGGCGCCGTCATCAACGTCGGCTTAAAGACGGGCGGGAACGCGATTCACGGCTCGGCCTTCGCCTACGGACGCGACAGCGCGTTGAACGCCAACGACTTTGTAAACCCTCTAGGAGGCCCTCCGTCGACCAAGCAGCCGATGAATTTGGAGCAATGGGGAGGCACGGTCGGCGGGCCCATCATCAAGAACAAGCTTTTCTATTTCGGCGCCTTCGAGCGGGAGACTTACAGCGTGGGCAACGCAGCCGCGTCATCGACGCCCACCTCATCGTCATTGGTCTCGCCAGCACTACCCTCCGGAGATCCGACCCAGAGCGTTCCGGATGCCATTGCCGCGTTGAACGCGCAATGCGCGAGCGCGGGCGGCCCCGGAGCCAGTTGGTGCGGGCAAGGAAGCGGCGTCATCGACGGCGTTCCGGCTACGAGTGTGAGTCCGCTCAGCGCAGCCCTGCTACAGTACTTCGGCCCAAACAATAACCCGACTTCCAACATAATCCTCGGTCCCGGCCAAAACACAGCGTTTACGATCAATAATGTGGTCGGCAAAGTGGATTACCACCCCACCGACCACCACACGTTCACTACAGGCTACTTCTACGGCGGAGGTAACACGACCGGCGGCTATGACTCGGATTACACGCTGGCGCAGTTTGATAGCATCGGCAAGATGCGCGCCGAGTTCCTCACCACCAGCTGGACCTGGACTCCGAACTCCATCTGGGTGAACGATGTGCGCTTCGGCTGGAATCACTACCTTCGCAATACGCAGACCGGCGACTACCTGACGCCGGTGACCAGTTATGGACTCAACACGGGCGTGACGGACCCACAATTGCAAGGATTTCCCCTCGTCACCATCTCCAATTTCAACTCCATGGCCGGTGGCGGTCCCAAGTCGCCGAGAAACTTCGGCCCAGGGAACGATTACGATTTGGTGGATCATATTTCCTATCTGCATGGCAAGCACGCCTTTAAATTCGGCGGCGAGATGCTTTACTTGCGGACCTTCTTCGACCAGATTCCCAACGGCCGGGGGACCTTTACCTTCACCGGCGGCACCAATGTCATGTCTAACGGTACCGCTTATTGGAACGGCACCGTGAATAACCCGCTTGGCACCGGTATAACCGACTTGGAGGCTTATCTTGCCGGCCTTCCCGATTCCAGTTCAGGGGGATCTCTTCTTGAAGGCAGCCCCGCGCGCACCTACACGCAGTGGGATTATTCGGGTTTCTTCGAGGATTCCTGGCGGGCCACGTCGAAAGTGACCGTCACTGCGGGCCTTCGCTATGAATTCAACACGCCTATTTCGGAGATCAATAATTTGATCGGCAATTGGTCTCTCGCTAACGGACTGGAGCAGGTGGGGGTGAATGGGCTCAAGCAAGCATATAACCCCTATTACAAGGATCTCTCACCCCGCCTGGGGATAGCCTGGGACATCAGCGGAAAGGGGACCACTGTGGTTCGCGTCGGCGGCGGGATCTACTACGACAACCCGGCCTCCGCGCAGTTTATCGGACTGCAAGGCACTTTGCCGGGCGGGCAAATTGGTATCGACGCGATTCCTACGGGATCCCTACTGTACGCGGCGAATGGCGTCCCCTCGGCGCCAGTCGCGCCCGCCGGGAAGGGCATGAGTACGCAGACGGTCAATATTCCAGGGCAGGACCTCAACTGGGTCTTGAACGGGACAACTCCCATTTTCCCGGCCTTCTCGCCGACATCGTTGGCATGCGGTAACGGGCTAAAAGCGAGTGCAGCCCCGGGTGGTGCGGGTCCCGGTGTTCCGGCTGGGTTCACGAATCCTAGCGGGTGCAGCATCTTTGCGACCAGTCCGAACCTGCCTTCGCCTATGATCACCAGCTGGAATCTGGGTGTTCAGCATGCTCTAACCCCTACGCTGGCTTTGGACGTTAACTACATCGGGAATCACGGCGGCAGGCTGCCGGGTGTGACCGACTTGAACCAGAACACTGCGGCTGGGCTTGGGCCTGGGGCGGCCGGGGTTCTCCCGTTAGCCACCCAGTATCCCTACCTGGCATACGTCGACTACATGCAGGATAACGAAATCTCCAACTATAACGGCCTGGAGGTCACGCTGACCGCGCGGAGTTTCCACCGTTTGTCTTTTCTTGCCGGTTACGACTACAGCCATGCCTTGACCGAGGAACCTGGCACGGGTTACGGGCTGGCATCCCCACAAAATAATCTGAACCCGATGGCGGACTACGGCCCCACCATGTTCGACGTCCGTCACCACTTCAGCTTCACTCCCTCGTACATCCTCCCGAGCAAGAAATCGCCCTTGCAGTTGCTGGAAGGATGGAGTGTGCAGTCGGCCGTCCTGATGACCACGGGACTTCCATGGAACGCGTCGACTACCAAAAACCTAAGTGGAAGTAACGAAAAGAAAGACCGTTGGGATTTCTTTGGCAACCCCAGCGACTTCACACAGACCTCCGAGTTGATCCCGTACTACAGCAACATCGCGACTATGCCTGCGATGTGTCTGCAAGAAGCCCAGGCAATCGGGACGTATAGTCCTACCGCCACGGCAGCTGCGAACGCTGCGAACAGCCTGGGCAAGTACGGCTGCTATATGCAAGGGAACTCGGTGATGATTGCACCGCCAGCCAACACGTTCGGCACGGCAACTCGCAACGAGTTTCGTGGACCGGACTATATCGATTGGGACTTCTCCCTATTCAAGAGTCAGAAGATCAAGGAATGGCTTACTGCTCAGTTCCGCGTGGAGGCCTACAACATCCTGAATCACAAGATCCTTTACCAAGGCGGCACCAACCCGAACAGCCCCGCCACGTTCGGCTGCGCTTGCGAGACGCCCGATCAGGCCCAGACCAACCCCGTGCTCGGACTCGGAGGCGCCCGTAACCTCCAACTGGGCCTGAAGCTGCTTTTCTAGGGCTTTGCTGAAATCCAGAGTAGGCGGGAAGAACTGAAAGTTCTTTTCGCTGATCTTCGGGGAAAATCAAAGGGCCCGTTCGCGGTGCGAACGGGCCCTTTTGATTTTGTGCGTTCTTGCTATCCCGCTAAAACTCCTAGGCCTTGGCCATCATCGGCTTCGGGACGCTATTGATCGTCTTCAGAATGCGGGAAACGATCTGGTAGGGATCGCCTTCGGAGTTCGGGCGCCGATCTTCCAGATAGCCCTTGTAGCCGTTCTTGATGAAGTTGATGGGCAAGCGGATTGAAGCGCCGCGATCTGAGAGACCATAGGTGAACTTGTCGATGGCTTGCGTTTCGTGCAGACCCGTCAAGCGCAAATGGTTATCCGGGCCATATACGGCGATGTGCTCGGCAATATTCTTGGAGAACGCCGCCATGAGATCCTCAAAATAGTCCTTGCCCCCGACCTCGCGCATGTATTTCGTGGAGAAGTTGCAGTGCATGCCGGATCCATTCCAGTCGCCCTTGATGGGTTTGCAGTGCAGCACAACGTCCACTTCGTACTTTTCGCAGAGACGCATCATCAGGTAGCGCGCAGTCCAGGTGTCGTCGGCGGCTTTGGCGGAGCCTTTGGCGAAGATCTGGAATTCCCACTGACCTTTGGCAACTTCGGCGTTGATGCCCTCGTGATTGATGCCGGCGGCGAGGCAGAGCTCCAAGTGTTCTTCGACGATTTTGCGGGCCAGGCCACCCATGTATTTGTAGCCGACGCCGCAGTAGTAGGGACCCTGCGGAGTGCTCGGGTAGCCCTCTTTCGGGAAGCCGAGAGGATGGCCGTCCTGAAAGAGGAAGTACTCCTGCTCAAGCCCGATCCACAAGTCCGGGTCGTTCTCGATGGTCGCGCGAGCATTCGTGGAATGCGGCGTGCCATCGGCGTGCAGCACTTCGCTGAGAACGATAAAAGCGTCCTTGCGGCTGGCATCGGGATACAGAGCCACGGGCTTCAGCACGCAGTCGGAGCTCTTGCCCTCGGCCTGCATGGTGGAACTGCCGTCAAAACCCCAATTCGGCAGGTCCCCAAGGGCGGGTGGACTGCTCAAACGGTTTGATGAGAGTCTTTCCGCGCAGTTCGGGAATGGGACGTTTGCCGTCAAGCCAGATGTATTCCAATTTGTATTTTGTCATTCTGCTCCTTTGGTCCGGAAGATCGACGGCTCGCTGCAAGCGAGTTCCATGCTTCGTCTGCCGCGCGATAAGGCCCCGGCCATCTGTTTAAAAGTGTGGTTCTGGTTCATGAAATCGAGCGCTCTATTGTCGAGGCAGAGGAGCTTTCGTTCAAGCGATCTATCGATGGATTGTTTGCATCGAACGCATTCCAAAAATTGATAGGAGAAGCCAATTTTGCCGTTGACGAAAGTAGGGACTCTTGGGTTGGGATGCGTGGATGGTCCAGCCTCGGCTGGCCGGTGTTTGCGATCCGTATCCGTTGTTCCAGGGCGCCTTTGACTCCGGGGCGGCGCTGACCGTAGACTGTACCTTCGCCGGCCGATTATGAGTTCCTTTCCGCGTTATCGGGTTCGTTCGCGATGGCGTGAGTACATTACTCCCGCCGTCCGCAACCTCGTGCTCGCTTGCGTGGGCGTCTTCCTGATTCAGACGCTCCTGCAACTCTTCAGCCCTCGCGCGTACTACGAGTTCAATCGGGAATTCGGATTCGTTCCCTTCGATTTTCTTTTCAAGCTGCACATCTGGCAGCCGGTCACGTACCTCTTCCTGCACGGCGGCCTGTGGCACATCCTGCTGAACATGCTTTTTCTGTGGATGTTTGGCGTGGATTTGGAACGCGCCTGGGGCTCGCGGCGCTTCTACGTGTATTTTTTCCTCACCGGTATCGGCGCGGCTTGTATCAATGTGCTTGCTGAATTGGTGGTCCATCCCGGCGGAAGCGGAGCATCATTTGTACCCACGATTGGCGCTTCGGGCGCGATCTACGGCATTCTGCTGGCCAATGCCGTCATGTTTCCGGACCGCAAGATTTGGCTGATCCCGTTTCCGATAACGATTCCCATGAAGGTTTATGTGATCGCCGCGGGCGCCATAGAATTTTTCATGACGCTGGGCGCCGGCGGAGGCGATAACGTCAGCCACGTGACCCACCTGGGCGGCATGCTGGTGGGCTATCTCTACCTGCGCCGCGGCTCGTGGTTTTTTCGCGCTCGCAATGGCCTCTCCGATTGGCAGCGGCGCCGGGCCCGGCGCAAGTTCGAGGTTTATATGCGCAAGCACCGCGAGGAGCCGCCCTCGCGCCCCGATCATTGGGTCAATTAGAGTAGAGAAGAACCGCTTGAGGCAGCCTCGGAATTAACGCCAGATGTGCTCGCCGCCCCCGATGATGTGGAACTTCATGAAGTTCGTGGTGCCGCCTACGCCTAGAGGTGTGCCCGCCACCATGCCCACCAGGTCGCCCTGACGCACTAATCCCTCTTCCAGCAGGCGGCGCTCGGTGATATCGGCCATATCGTCGATATCCCGCAGTTGTTCGGTCTTTCGCGGGAGCACGCCCCAGAGCAGCGTCACCTGGCGGCGAGTCTCCTGGCTGCGCGAGAAGGCAATGATCGGCGGGCGAGGCCGGTGCTTGGAGATCAGCCGCGCGGTCGAGCCGCTTTCCGTAAACACGGCGATCACTTTCATGGAGAGCTCTTCCGAAGCGTGGCAAATCAGCTCGGCGGTAGTTTCCGGTAGGCTCAAGAGAGCCCTGCGGTGGGGCCGCACGTACTCCGTCACGCTGGCTTCGGCCTCGCGGATGATGCGGTCCATCATCTTCACGGCTTCCACCGGGTAGCGCCCCGTAGCCGTTTCCGCGCTGAGCATCAGCGCGTCGCTGCCGTCAAAAACCGCGTTGGCCACGTCGGACGCTTCGGCGCGCGTTGGCCTGGGGTTGTGGGTCATCGACTCCAGCATCTGCGTCGCGGTGATCACCGGCACGCGCGCATCCCTGGCCCTGGCGATCAGCATCTTTTGCAATACGGGCACGCGTTCGGGGCTCATCTCCACGCCCAGATCGCCTCGCGCCACCATGATGCCGTCGGCCACTTCCAGAATTTCGTCGATGTTCTCGATGGCTTCCGGCTTTTCCAGTTTGGCAATGATTGGCGTTTTCCGTCCGGTTTTCTCGATCGCGGCCTTGGCCGCCAGCACGTCGGCCGCGGTGCGCACGAAGCTCACGCCGATGTAATTGACGCCGCATTCCAGTGCGAATCGCAGGTCCACCAAGTCTTTCTCGGTGAGCGCGGGGATGCGCAGTTTCACGCCGGGAAGATTGATGCCCTGGTGCTCGCCCAGTTCGCCGCCGTTCACCACATGGCAAACGATGCGCTGCCTGGTGGTGGAAAGCACGCGCAGCTCGATCAAGCCGTCCGCCAGCAGGATTCGATCGCCCTTGTGCACTTCGGCCGGCAGCCGCTTGTAGGTGGTGGAGACGCCTTCGCTATTCCCCGGCGTATCGGCGATGGTGATGGTGAACTTGGCGTCCGCTCGCAGGGTCACGTTGCGCCCACCCTCGAGTGGGCCGGTGCGTATCTTTGGTCCCTGCAAGTCGGCGAGGATGCCGACGGGCTTCTGCTGTTTCCCGGAGGCGGCGCGGAGAAGCGTGACGGTGCGGGCATGCTCCTCATGCGTGCCGTGGGAAAAATTCAGGCGCGCGACGTCCATTCCCGCGCGCATTAAATGCTCGATCATCGCGGGCGAGTGGCTCGCGGGACCGAGCGTGCAGACAATCTTCGCGCGGCGAACTCCCGCGGCCCAATTATTTGGTGACGAAATCACGCACCACCTTGTAGAGCAGATCCACACCCGTGCGAAAACTCGCGATCGGAATCCGTTCGTCGTCGCCGTGCATGCGCGAGAGGTCCGCTTCGGTCAAAGGGAAGGGCAGCAGGCCGTAAGCCTGCACGTTATGAAGCCGCAGATAAGCGGAGTCGGTCGCGCCGGTGGACAAGTAGGGAACCACCGCCGCCGCGGGAAATTGTTGCATGGCCACGCGCTCGATCGTCTGGTAAAACTCCGATGTGATCGAAGAGGCAGGGGCGTTTGGCCCTCCATCCGGCTGCACCGTGAACTTCACCTGCGGATCGTTCACGGCCTTTTGCATTTGCAGGATGGCGTCCTGTATGGAATTGCCGGGCAGCAGCCTGATGTTCAGGTTGGCGGAAGCCTGCGCGGGGATCACATTGGCGCGCACACCCGCGTTCAATTCGGTCGGCGTAATCGTGTCGCGGAGCATGGCGTTCCACACCGGATTCATGCCCGCCAGCCGCCGGGCGGCCAGATCGGCGCGTTCGGAAGTGTCCAACGCGCGAATCCACTTGGCCGTGTCCTCGTCCTCGACGGGCGCAAGCTGCTCGAAGAAGCGCCGCGTGATCGTAAGCAGTTGAAACGGCGTCTCCATCGTTCCCAGCTTCTGCACTGCCGCCGCCAGATGCACCACCGAATTATCGGCCAGCGGAATGGAGGCATGTCCAGACGTTCCCGTCGCCGTCACGTTCACGTTGTAAGAAACCTTTTCGCTGGTCTGGATGGCCACGTATTGGGCTTTGCCGTTCTGCAGGATGACGCGCCCGCCTTCGTTTAGTGCGAACGCGCAGGCGATTTTGTCCCAGTATTTTTCGATGACCACGCGAATGCTGGCATCGCCGCCCTGTTCCTCATCGGTGTCGGCCAGGAAGACGACGTCGCGCGTTAGCCGCGTTGCGGAACGCTTCAGCTCGATAAACGCCGCCAGATTCGCCGCGACCATGCCCTTGTCGTCGATCGCGCCCCGGCCGTAGATGTAGTCGTCCTTTTGCGTGGCGGCGAAGGGATCCACGCTCCACTTGGCTTTGTTCACGCCCACCACGTCCAGGTGTCCTAGCAGCAGGAGGGCCTTCGAGGAGTCCGGCAAAGGGCCGGCCTGCAGGTGCGCAACGACGATATCCCGCCCCGGCGTCACCTCCAGAACTTCCGCCGGTATGCTCTCTTTCTGCAATACATCCTGGATGTATTTCGCCGCGGCTTGCTCGTTGCCTGGAGGATTGGTGGTGTTGATGCGGATCAGGTCGGTCAGCCAGGTTTGCGCTTCGGCGGTCAACTGCATCATGTCCGGCAGTGCCGCGCCCGTGCCGGGCGTTTGGGAATACAACGCCGACGGCGCAAAGCCCGCCACCAGGGCGAGGCCAACAAATAGGCTCAGAACATGTGCAACTCGCCTGTCCATTCCTTTTCCTTCTCCTTTTTGGCGCTGAAAACGTCGCTAAAAAACTACGATGCGCCTGCCTCGGACGCGAGCCAACGATACTAACATGGCCGGACCCAGCCCTTCCGGCGGGTTCCAACGGCAATTCCGTTTGGATACCCTTGAAATTTGCATTTGATAATTTGAACATCCCCTGGTTTCGTGGCACCATCAAAGCTACCTGGTGGCCGTACCATCTTGCGCTTGGTAGGACGACTATGACGCAGCTTCGCCCGCTACAACTCGTTCTGGCCTATGCATTGATGGCAATTTTAACCGTCGGGCCGCCTGTGGCTCTGGCCGGCGATCCTCATCCTCAGGCCCAGGGGGCGCAGCAGCCTGCTCAGGGCCAGCAGCAACCCACCGCGCAACCAAATTTTGCCATCACGGCGACGGTTCCTCTGGTCAACGTCGATGTGGTGGTCACCGATAACGACGGCAATTATCTGAACGGCCTCACCAAGGAGAATTTCCGCGTCACCGAAGACGGCGCTCCGCAGGTGATCACCAATTTCGGAACTACCGACGCGCCCATAACGGTGGTCCTGCTCCTCGAGTTCAGTCAGCTGGGCTACGGATGGTTTCTTTATAACGCGCGGAATTGGGCCGATGCATTCCTGCATCAATTGCATCCCAACGATTGGGTGGCCCTGGAATCCTTCAACATGCGCGAAAACGTGGAGGTGGATTTCACCCACAATCCCCGGGAAATTGAGCAGGGCCTCATCTCGCTGATCCTTCCGCCGTTTCACGAGGCAAATCTGTTCGATGCGGTAGTGGACGTGACGGGCCGCCTGCAGGACGTGAAAGGCAAGAAAGCGGTCCTGGTCCTGGCCTCGGGTATGGATACCTTCAGCAAGCTGACCCTGGATAAGACCTTATCCAGATTGAAAGAAACGGACGTAACCGTCTACTGCGTGGGCGTTGCCGAAGAGATGTTCGTACGCACCGTCTCGGGCGGCGGACTCACCTATCTCCAGGCCCAGAATCAGCTCCGCACCTTCGCCGAAATGACCGGAGGCCGCAGCTGGTTCCCGCGTTTCGACGGCGAAATCCCGGGGATTATGGCCGACGTAGCCGGCAGCCTGCGGAACGAGTACAGTCTCGGCTACATCTCCACCAACCAGAATCACGACGGCAAGTACCGCAAGATCAAAGTGGAACTGGTCGCCGCGGACGGCGGGCCCTACGTGGTGATCGATCCCAAGGGCAAGAAGCGGAAGTTCCAAGTTTACGCGCGCCAGGGCTACGTGGCTCCCACCAACGCCAGCGCCATCACCGGCAACTGAACGCTTCCGCACGCAGTGATTTGCTAATAGCCGCGCGCTAAGTCCACCCGGTTCCGCAGCGGCTCGCCCCTGAACCAGCGCCCCAGATTATCGGTCAGCAACTCCGTCTGCCTCTGCCAAATGCGATCGCTGATCCCGCTGGTGTGCGGCGTGATCATCACATTGTCGAGGCCCCACAACAGGCTTTCCGGCGGCAGCGGCTCCGGCGAGGCCACGTCCAGTGCGGCCCCGGCAATCGCGCGCTTTTCAAGAGCGGCGATCAAGGCCTCCTGGTCCACCAGCGACCCTCGGGCCACGTTCACCAGGATCGCGCTGGGTTTCATGGCCGCCAGCTGTTCGGCGCCCATCAGGTGGTGCGTCTCGGGCGTTTCCGGCGCGGCCAAGATCACGTAGTCCGCTTCCGCGAGCGCCGGCTTCAACTCCGCCGTCGAAAACACGCGCTCCGCGAGCGATCCCTCCGCCTGGCCCGAGCGCGTCACCGCCCGGATGCGCATGCCGAACGCGCGCAGCCGTTCGGCTGCGGCGCGCCCCACGGCGCCGAAGCCCACCAGCAAGGCGACCGCGCCGCTCAGTTCCCGGGGCCGCGAACGGCCGTCCCAGATCTCTTGCTGGCCCCATTTTCGCTGCGCCTGGAAGCGCATCGACCCTGGGAAATCCCGCGCCATGGCCACCAGCATCCCGGCGATGTGCTCGGCCATCGCCGGGGCATGCACCCCGCTGGCGTTGGTGAGAGTGATCCCCGAGGCGCGAAATGCGGGATACATCAGCTGGCCCACGCCGGCGGAGGTCGTGTGCACCCACTTCAACTTCGCCGCTTGCCGCAGTTGCTCAGGCCGCAGCAGCAGGCCCACGAAAATATCGGCATCGGGAAGCTCGGCCGCGATTCGGTCGTAATGCGGCAGGTCCAGCACGCGCATCTCGGGCCATATTTTTCGCACCGCCTCGGCCATTTCCGGCGGCGAACGCCACAGTGTGAAGCGATGGTAGGAGGAGATAACGACCTTGGTGTCCGCGGGGCTTGGCGGGATCATTTCTTCGGTTCGCGCAGATCGCTGCCGGTCATCTCTTTGGGCTGCGGAATCCCCAAAATTCCCAGCATTGTCGGGGCGATATCGCGCAGGGCGCCGCCGGATTTCAGCTTGGCCGGGCCGTCCTGATCGAGCAGAATAAACGGCACCGGATTCGTGGTGTGATAGGTGTGCGGGCCGCCCGTCACCGGATCGATCATGGTCTCCGCGTTGCCGTGATCCGCGGTGATGATCCAGGCGCCGCCGCGAGGGCGCAGCGCCTGATAGATGCGCCCCAGGCAGGAGTCCACCGCCTCGACCGCGCGAATCGCCGCCTCTAGTTTGCCCGAATGTCCGACCATATCCGCGTTCGCGAAATTCATGATCACCGCGTCGAACGCGCCTTTCTCGATGGCCTGAACCACGCTATCGGCAATTCCCTCAGCGGACATTTCGGGTTTCAGGTCATAGGTGGCCACTTTGGGCGAGGGCACCAGGATGCGCTCCTCGCCCTTGAAGGGCTTCTCCACGCCGCCATTGAAAAAATAGGTCACGTGCGCGTACTTCTCCGTTTCGGCCACGCGCAGGTTGCGAAAATCGATCTCCGCGAACACTTGCGCGAGAATGTGCTCCAGTTTTTCGGGGCCAAAAAGAAATCGCAGCCAGGAGAAGGTTTTGTCGTACAGGGACATGGCCAGGAAGAAAAGATCCTTCGGCCTGGCCGGATCCGTGAATTTGTCGAAGCCGGGCTCGGCGATGGCCCGGGTCATCTGGCGCGCGCGATCGGCGCGGAAGTTGAAGAAGATCACGGCATCCTCGTCGCGAATCTCGGTGAGAGGCTTGGCCGCGGCGTCGCTGCCCGTGGTGATCACCACCGGCTCGACGAACTCGTCCGTGACGCCCTGCTCGTAACTTTTGCGCAGCGCGTCGATGGGATCGGCCGAGCGACGCTCCGCCTCCCCGTGGACCACCGCGCGATAGGCGCGCTCCACGCGTTCCCAGCGATTGTCGCGGTCCATCGCATAATAGCGGCCCACGAGAGACGCAATCTTGCCCACGCCCAGCTCGCGCATCTTCTGCTGCAGTTGCCGCAGGTAATCGATGCCGCTGTGCGGCGGCGTGTCGCGTCCGTCGAGAAAGCAGTGCACGAATACGCGCTCTACCTTGTTTTGCTGGGCCATGCGCAGCAGGTGAAACAGATGATCGATGTGCGAATGCACGCCGCCGTCGCTCACCAGGCCCATCAAGTGCAGTTGGCGCTCGCGGCCGCGCTTCATCGCCCCCAGCAGAAGCTCGTGGTGAAAGAGCGCGCCGGTGCTGAACGCCTGGTCGATGCGCGTGATATCCATCAGCACCACGCGCCCGGCTCCCATATTCAGGTGCCCCACTTCGCTATTGCCCATCTGCCCTTCGGGCAATCCCACGGATGGTCCCGAAGTGTGGATCAGGGTATTGGGAAATTCCGCCAGCAGCTTGTCGTAATTCGGTTTGCGCGCGAGAGCGATGGCGTTGCCTTCCGTTTCGGCGCGATAACCCCAGCCGTCCAGCACGGTCAAGATGATTGGTTTCGGTCGTTTGGCCATGAGCCGTCAAGGATACACAAGATCGCCGCAAAATGGAGCAGCACCGTGCGGGCAGTTCTACAGCGCCATCACCTGTCGTATTCTGGGGCTGTGGAACACCAATTCATGTGCCCGTACTGCGGAGAAGAGATCTCCATGGTCCTCGACACCTCCGTTCGCCGCCAATCGTATGTTGAGGATTGCGAAGTTTGCTGCCAGCCCATCGAAATCAGCTACATCATCGAGGACGGCTCGCTAGCTAGCTTTGAGGCCAAGCGGCTCGAATAGGGGCTTGTCCCTCGTACTAAACGTACTAAGCAATCTCTCTGCGCTTACCAAACGAAGATAGCGGCTTTTTTCACAAAATCGGGAGAGGGAAGGGAACGCTTTGGCCGTTTAATTCATCCGACCTGGCAGAGGGCTTTTGACATCTAACGAGTTATAGGGCCGTGAGGATCCGTGCCTGTGGCACAAAAATTGCCCTCAGCTGAGCGAGGAATCCTACGTTGAAATCTCTCATCCGCCGCTTCGCCGTCCCGGCTTCAGAGTCACAATTGGCTCTAACCCTGACCATCTCTCTCGTGATGATGGCCGCGTTGCTCCTCTGCTTGCTTTGGCAGGGCAGCGTCATTAAGTTCCAGCAAGAACTTATCCGGGAGCTTTGGGCGGGGAGATATCGCGGCTAATCAACCTCGGGTAACGGAAGAATCTTACTGAAGACAGCAACGGGAGCCTGGCGGCTCCCGTTGCTTTACTTTTTTTATCGTTCGGCAGACTTTTCAGGGCTGCCGATTCAGGCACCGCAGCAGCGATGCTCTTTAATCTTGCTTGTGTTCTAAAGCCGGTGGACTCATTCTCCCTCCCGCTCCAGAGTTAATTCCCTTCTAACTCCATCCGCACCCAGGCGCAAGAGGGGATTACACCTTACGGGCCCACTTCGGCCTTCGCCTTCGGGCCTATTTGACGAAGACGCCTTCGCGCAGTTGGTCGCGGCCCACAAAGGTTTTCGACGTGCGAAACCGTTCAAAGAGTTCCTGGATCTCCCGGTTCTGATAGACGTGCTTGGGCTGAACCAAAGCTGGCGCCGGCACCAACTCCAGGTTATGCGCGTCCAGAACGCGATAGCGTTGAAATTGCTCCGGCGGCCGGGTATGGAAAATAGCGAGAACCGCGCCGCCTTCACGGATGAGGGAGCAGATGCGCGGCAAGAAAAGCTGCGCCATCTCTCGGTCCATGTAGTCCAGCACGTCCCAAAGTAAGACCGCATCGAAACTGTCTTCCGGGTAGCGAAGGTTTGCGGCGAGAAAGCGGCTGGCCCGGGCCGCCGGCGAAAAATCGGGTTGCTCGGCGCCGGCCGGAAGCGAACGAGCCCGCCCCGCCTCGTACTCCAAAAACGCTCCCCAGGCAGCGAGCAGATCTTCCGTATAGACTTTGAAATTGTGCTCGATGAAATAAGTAATGGTGGCCTGGGATACGGCCCCCAGGTCGAGAACGCTTCCTCTGCTGATGTCCTCGATCTGCCAAAGGAATTCTTTTAGCCCGTTGGAGAAGCGGCCGGAGCCCTTTTCGGCCGTCTGCGTGGCGGCGCCGCCCGGAGCGTGCAGAGGAGCCGCGGGAACACGCGCGTTACGGCTGTAGGCGGGCCGCACCGCTGCCGCACCGCTACCGGCGACGGCGCCTACGGTCCGAAACTTACTCATGAAACTCATGCGTTCACCCGAGCCAACTGCCCAGTTGGCGGAACCACGGCGGTATTGACAGGCTTTGGTGCCGCGCTAAGAGCGCCCTCGGAGCGGGGCTGTTCTTTACCTGGCTCCAGGTTCACTCTGGCGTGCAACTCCGCCCCTTCCTCTATGGAAATCAAGCGCGCTACGATCTCGCCGGAAACGCGGCCCGTAGCCGCGATTTGCACGCGGTCATGCCCCTTGATCTTTCCTCGGACTTCTCCGCGCACGACGACTTCCTGGGCTTCCACATCGGCCATAACATGCCCCTCAGGCCCGATGGTAAGCTTCCCGGAGTCCAGCCGAATCTTCCCCTGCACCTCGCCATCGACAAAAAGGTCGTCTTTGCCGGTGATTTCGCCTTTCACGACAAGGAACCGGGTCAAATGGCCTGCCGGAGGAGCACTCAGCGGAGGTGCTGCTACGGACACGGCCGGATTGGTCGCGGGGCTTTGTGACTCAGGCGAAATGGGTTTTGGCGTTGCTTGTGCGGACGGAGAAGGAGCTTTGGGCTCATCCTGCTTTCGCCACATAAGCGCCTCCTTACAGGCTCAAAGAACCTTAAAGACTTAGTTCACCGCGGATTGCACTTCATCGGCCGGGGCGGCGACTATATTACAGGATTTTATGGATGTAAACCGAAAAGCGCCGGGGATTCGCCGTATAAAGTGACCAGCCGGTCAATATGCCCCCGCCAAGGGGTTGAAGCTCCCTAATCCAGCCGAGGAGGCCCCGGCGGGGTAGTTGTGCAGCTCCCAGACCGCCTCGAGGTAACCCACGGTTTCAAGGAAAAACGCCTTCCTGGCTTGACGCGATTCCCACCAGTTTGAAGGATTGAACTGCGAATCGGCAGCGCTGGCCACCGCCAGGCTGACATTCTCCGGCAAGACCTTCCGAAAAATGTAGCGCGCGCGGCGGGTGTGGTAATTGGAAGTGACCAGCAGAATCCGGCGCCACCCTTTTTGCACCACGAGAACTCGCAAAGCCTCCGCCTCTTCGCGCGTATCCGTAGCGCGGTGAGAGAAGAGTACAACGGCCGAGGCGGGCACCCCGCGGGATTCGAGGTCCTTGGCCATGAGATCGGCCAAGGAAGCATACGGTCGAAGCATTCGGCCGCTGGCCACGACTACAGGAGCCCATCCCGCTTTGAAAAGCGCGGCTGCCTCAGTGGCCCGATCGGCGGAGAAATTATCGTCTCCAATTACGATAATCACGTCCGCCGGAGTGACGCGATCTTGCACAATCCAAAAACTCGCCGCCAGCTGCATCAAGGGATGCCGGGCGAGATAGAGGATTCCGGCCAAGAGGCACAGCGCCATCAGGGCCAGCAGGCGGAAGATGATGCCGCCGCGCTGGCCGGTGGTCATGCGTTTGGATCGAGCTGGCGGAGCCGCTCGGCGGCCTGCTCGGGCATGAGCGCGTTGAAATAGACTTCCTTGATGCTGTAAGACCTGCTGACGTGCTCGACGATAGGGAGGATTTCAATATGCCAGTGAAAATCGTCGGCCAAAGTGCCCCAATAGGACGCCAACTCGCCTTTCGGATGGATGGTGTTAGGAGCCGTATGGACCACCATGTGGTAGGACGGCGAAATTTGCGTCAGCCGGCGCAGCGTGCGGCCGAGCAGCGTGGCCAGATGCTTGTAGCCGCCGGGGCGCGCCTCTTCAAACAAATGGCTGTGTTTGCGCCCGATCAACCAGGTTTCAAAGGGCACGCGCGAAGCGTAGGGGCAAAAAGCCACGAAGTCGCCCTGGGTATCGATGATGCGCTTGGCTTGCCTCTCCTCCTGGCGGAGAATATCGCAAAAAACGCATCGCTCTTTCTCCTCGAACCAGGCCATCGCGGAACGCAGTTCGTACAGAACGCGCCGAGGCACGAAGGTCGTCGCGGTCACCTGGGAATGCGGATGCTCCCACTCTCCGCCGGATAGTTTGCCCCGATTCTCAAATACCGTGACGTACTTGAAGCGCAGATCGCCCTTCAAATCCGTAATGCGCAGCGCGTAAGCCTCCAGCACGCGCTCGATCTGTTCGTCCGTCATTCGCGCCAGAGGCAGTTGGTGATCGGGCGACTCGATGATGATTTCGTGCGCCCCCACGGGACGCATGCGATCGTAGATGCCTTCAGGCATGCGGCCCGGCTCGCCCTCGATGCGATACAGCGGATGGAAATGGGGGATCACGCGAACCTGTGCCGCGCCGTTGGCGGGCAATTCCAGCAGAGGCTTTATATTTGCGGTCTGGCTGGGGCAGAGCGGACAGCCCTCGGGCAGGGCCTGATCTTCGCTGAACCCCACGCGTACCCAGCTGCGAGTGATCGGGTCTTTACGGAGTTCCATACAGGATGGGTCGAATGGCGGCGCGCCCCTCATTTTTTATAGCCCAGGGGTCGGCATGGCGCAAGGATCACGGCGGGAGCGTGTTCGCAAAATCAATCGGATCAGCGGACGTAACGCGCCGGCGTGGGTCCTTCCTCGAGGCGATGACGGTCCCAAATTGCGCCCTCGCGCGTATACGTGGCCATTTCGAAATCCTGCGTCAGTTCCAGGCAATCGGTTGGGCAGGCATCCTCGCAAAGGCCGCAAAACATGCAGCGGGAAGTATCGTAGGTAAAGGTGGTGAGGACCTTGCGGCGAGTGGCGTCATCGCGCTGCCAGCCAACCACGATCAGGTTTTCCGGGCATGCCAGCGAGCACAGATTGCAGGCGATGCACAGAGTTTCGCCCGTCTCGGGATTAATGTTCAGGCGCGGAGCGCCGCGATAGCGCTCGGCAACCATGGGCCGCTCCAGCGGATACTGCTCGGTATAGATGTACTTCGGATTTTGCGACCGGAAGGTGAGCAGCAAGCCCTTCCAAAAGTCGACCATGAACATCCGGCGAAGTATCTCGTTCATAATGCTTCAGTCTCTGGCCCCACTATAGGTTTGTCAAGGCAACGCGGCTGTAAAGCGTACAGCCGGGCGGCGTTCATTGCAACCATTCCCGCCGGCGCTGTGCCACTGCGGGCTTGGCAATGCCGCTTCGCGGCGCGAAAGTGAATTTGCGGCCGAGGTGTTAGAATCACGCGATGGCTACGGCAGAGCAGCCGCCGCGTCTGACCATTCGTCCCGCTCGGCGCGAAGACGCGCCGGCCTTGCGCGAGATTTTTAACGACGCGGTCGAGGACGGGCTGGCCACGTTCGACAGCGCCTTGCGTTCCATCGACGAGCAAAAGGACCTGATCGCCGCGGCCGAAGAGGATTCCCGCCGCCCCTTGCTGGTGGGGGAAGTGCGGAATTGGGTCTGCGGCGTTGTTTCCATCCAGCCGCACGAACAGGAACTCCACGGCGGCGAAGTCGGCGAGGTCACCGTTTTTGTCCGGCGCTCGTTTCGCAGTTACGGCGTCGGCAGGCAGTTGATGCGCGTGGCCCAGACCGAGGCGGCACGGCTCGGATATCGCAAGCTTGTCGGGCGCGTTCTGGCGGATAACGAGGAGAGCCTGCAACTCTGCAGGGCGACGGGCTGGCGCGTCGTCGGCGTTCACGAACAGCACGCGCGGCATGGCAGCCGCCTGCGGGATGTCGCGATTGTCGAATTCCTTCTACCGGCTGTTCCCAGGCCGAATGACGGCCCCGTAGCTCGGGAAAGATTGGAATGAATAATTCTGACTCCGGTTTGCTCGACGATACCGCGTGCATGCAGGCGGCGCTGGCCGAAGCGCGCGCAGCGGCCGCGGATGGCGAGGTGCCCGTCGGATGCGTCATCGTGCTCGGAAACCGTATCGTGGCTCGAGCCGGAAATCGCACCATCGCGAATTGCGATCCCACCGCGCACGCGGAGATTGTGGCCTTGCGCGCGGCCGCCAAGGAGTTGGGAAATTACCGGCTGAGTGGCGCCGCGGCGTACGTAACCGTCGAGCCCTGCGCCATGTGCGCGGGAGCTATGATCCAAGCGCGGGTCGCGCGCGTTGTTTACGGCTGCGACGATCCCAAAGGCGGAGCCGTGCGTACCTGCTTCAATATTTTCGATCACCCTGCTCTCAATCATCGCGTCGACGTCCTCGGCGGAGTTCTGGCGGAGGAGTGCGCCGAAGTGATGCAGAACTTTTTTGCCGCGCGCAGGTGAGGTGCGCCCATCGGTCGGGATCGTGTTGCGCCTCATGCCGCGCTTCATTCCGTGCCCAATGATTGATGAATTGCGGAGCCTCCGCTAAACTTCCTTCGCCGGAGAGGTGTCTGAGTGGTCGAAAGAGCCCGCCTCGAAAGCGGGTGTTGGGGAAACTCAACCGTGGGTTCGAATCCCACCCTCTCCGCCATTCCTCTGAAATCAATCACTTAGAATTTACTAACTCCGTTACTGGCAAACGACCTCATCTCCTGAAAACCGAGTATTAGACAGCGAGGAGTGAGGCATTGAAAGTAACGGTGATGGCGCGTATCCGCGAGGGCAACAAATATCCCTTTGTAGACCCTATGTGGCAAGGCAACAAGCTCAAGCCCGGTGTGGTGATTGTGAAAGACGCAACGGGAAAGAAAATTGAGGTGAAGCGCGACGATGTCAGCTATTACCTGCGCTACACGCGGAACGGGAAGCAGGTTACGGAACCTGCCGGGAAAAATCCCAAGGATGTGCTCACCTTCCGCGAACGCATCTTAGCGACATTGGAGGCGGAAGCCCACGGCTTGGCGGTATCGGGCGGCAACATCATTCCGATGCCTCAGGGTGCTCCTGATTCCTCCCGCACCACCATTCAACAGGCTGTTGCCGACTTCCTGACACGTAAGGCGCGAGACCCCGACTTGAGACGCAGCACCGTCGGTGGATACGCCAATACGCTGGGCCAGTGGCTCGGCTGGTGTCGGAAGCAAAACCTTGATGAAGTCGTTCGTGACGACGTTTGGGGATTCCGCACTCACCTTTGGAAGACGGCAAAGAAGACCAACGGCAAGCCCTACGCGGAGCGCACCGCCAACAACAAGACACAGGAGGTCGCCAGCTTCCTGAACGACGTTGGTCGCCCTGGCCTGTTGACCGCTCGGGACTGGCAAATGATGGACCCTGGCTCAAGCACGCGCATCCCGTACAGCAAAGACGAAATCAAGGCGTTGCGAGCGGCTTGCAAGATGGAGGACGAGCGCGACGTGATTGAGTTCTACCCCGGCTTGGGATTGCGTAAGGGCGAAGGCTACCAGACCAAGTGGACCGACGTGGACTTCACCAACCGCTACATTCGCGTCGGCGTTAGCTACCAGACAAAGGACAAGGACCCGCGCAACGTGCCAATGGGTCCGGCACTGATAGAACGGCTGAAAGCGCGGCGCAAACGGCACCCGGATACGGCTTACGTGTTCCCGAACACTAAGGGCGGCCCGGATACACATATTGACCGCGTTATTGCCCGTGTAGCAAAACGGGCTGGCGTCAGTATGGTCGGCAAGTCAATCACCCACTCGTTCCGCAAGACCTATGCAACCCGGTTGAAGAACGACGCCAAAACGCCAATCTACAAAATCATGAAGCTTTTGGGCCACGAGGACCTTGAAACGACCGAAGGCTAACTGGGCGGTTACGACCCTGACAGCGAAACAGTCGGTGAGGATATTGAGAAGGCCCTCGGATAATCGGGCAACTGCTCGGCGACACAGTATTAGAGCCTGTAGAAGCGTCAAAAGGCGCGGAAACAGGTACAGAATGATTGAACAGCACATGAATACGGTGGAACTTGCCGAGCGGCTCCGCCGGAAACCCGAGACGATCCGCCGTTGGGCACGGGCCAAGAAGATTCCTCATACCAAGGACCCCAGTGGGGATTTGCTATTCAGCCCGAAGGCGATTGAACGTTGGCTCGCTGCCCGGACTATTCCGGCCCGCTAAACTTGTCCCTTGACCCTAGCCGAACGCATCGTGGTGAAGGGCACCAGGCTCCAATCCAATTTCTCAGGAAGGTTCTCTTTGCTATGACGGACTAACGCCGCCTGGCACAATCCGCCCCGGGGTTCAGTCGATATTCATTCGCTAGAGCTTTTCTCCCTTCAACGCACTCAACACCTCTAACCGTTTACCAGCGTTCACTCCACTTGAGGGCTTAGGGCCGCTTGGGCGTGGTCTTCTGAGGCCAAAGGTGCGCTGCCCGACTAAAACCCTTCCAAGGGTTTTTGGTATACCCGAAAATGGTCGCTAATGCGTGGCAGCGGTATTGTCCATCAGCACGACACTACCCAGAACACACGACGAAGCGACGGCCTGCAGGCTTTACGGCCAGTAGCGTCGAGCCGGAGCCGCAGAACGGATCGAGCACACCGGCGACAGCCGAAAGCCGGGAGTCCCCATTTACGGCGAAGCATGTGGGGACGAAAAATGATGACTGTTGTTTGAAGAGAGACCGTTTTTACGACCGAGCTTGCAAGGAAGCATCCTACCCTCGTGCCACCACCAGCGCGAATCAGACGGCCGCAGAGTGACGGTCGGTGCATTCATTGCCGGGAACCCCTGGTCAAGCCCACCAAAGATCACGTCTTTCCGAGGTCTTGGTATCCGGACTCCACTCCGAAAGGTCTTGAACGATGGACTGCACCGAGCGGCGGGCGATGCAATGGAGAGTTCGGCCGCCTGGAAAAGGACCTCTTGGTATTTTTCGCGTGTTGCATGGACCCGACCCGACGAAACCAGCCTCGAAGGGTTTATACCAACGAGTGCGAAGAACTATTGGTATTGGCGTGAGTGGTTTAAGCGATGAAGAAATGCTCCACCGCGCGGCAAAGCGACGCAAACTCCTGAATGAGGCACAGCCCTATTCGCCGGATATGCTGCCACACATCATTCCTGGTTGGGTCCCCATCCCGAGGCGCCCGCGAGCTTGCAGCGGCAACTCACGATTGAAGTCGAGAGTGTTCATGCCGTAATCCGAAAAATCGTTCGCGGATGCGAATATTGGCTCGCCGGCGGAAGGATTGTTGAGCCTCCTTACGGGATAACAATTATCTTTCCCGCGGAAACTCCGGAATTTGTGAACAGAGTGATGGCTGCGTTTGCGAGGAGTCCTGTTCATCTGGGGCCAGGTCTGCGAATCAGGAGAGGAGGGGCGCACGACGATCCCCACTGTGCACTCTACGAGCTCGTGATTTGGGAGACGGTGACCGTCTACGCCACCATTTTGCCGCCCGAACCGGAGCAAACGAGCCGCGTAATGGCCCATGAAGAAATCGCCTTACACGCCTACTACCATTGGGAGCACCGCGGCAGACCGTTCGGATCGCCAGAAGTCGATTGGTATTGGGCGATCGAGGACTTGAGGGGTTCTTGAATCGCCCATCGCCGCCGAACGACGCGCAACTGTGGTTGCGGTGTGGCACAGTTCCTTAATGTCATGCCGTGCGATTTCCGCTTCTCAATCTTACGGTCCCTCTCTTAGCACGAATCTCTTCTAAATTCCCCCGATAATCAGTGGAAGAAACGGAATGAGCGACATGAATCGGCAGTGTATCAGCAGAGCAACGAGTGCGATTATGGAGCCGGTCGGATAACGGCGCGCACGGACAGCTCGGAATTGTACGTTTGGCTCGTGGCGGAGGTGGAAGTAGAACTTTGGCACTTCTCCAATTGATCGCCCAGAGTGCTGGGGACAAGATACGTAGAGAGAAGGTGTACCTCGTCTGGTAAGACAAATCCAAAATACGAGGTCGGGTGAGGAAACAGTTTTTGTAATCAACGATAACGGAGGCGAGGGTTTCGATTTCCGAAAGCTGGACGGACACGATATGTGGGTCACGCCCGAGGCGTTGGCCCAGATCGATTGGGCCAATGCACGCTTTGATGCGGCGGCCCCTGCGGATCGCCGCGCGCTGGCATCGGTGAAACGCACTGATCTTCTGGTGCTGGGAATTCGGACGTGGCCACAGGGAATTCTGTTTTCGCCCGTGGAGTTGAACGCCAGAGCAGCTTTGTATTCGCTGGGATTCCTGCTGCGGCGGGCGGCGGCCGATCTGCTCGACGTGGATGAGCGCGAGCTTAAGGTGGGATTGCGCGTTGTCCGGGATAATCTCGGAAACGTCACGGGGCAGGTATTTGTATCGGATGATCTGGAGAACGGTGCCGGCTATAGCACTTTCCTGGGCCGTCTGGGCGAGGCCGAAAGACTCCTGCAGTACATGGTGGGAATCGGAAATCCCGCCTTTTACGAGCCACTCGTGGCGGACAGGCACACGAGCGTCTGCCAGACATCATGCCCAGATTGCGTACGGGACTTCAGCAATCTGTCGTTCCACAACATTCTTGATTGGCGGCTGGGCCTGGATTTGGCCCGTCTGGCTCTTGACGGAGCTGCGGAAATTAATCTGAACGTGGGGTATTGGCGGCCTCTGGCAACGCAAGCGTCACAAAACTATTTTGCGGCGCAGACCGGCTGGGGATTTCAGACTTACGGTGGACTCCCGAGCGGGCGAAGAGATGTGGCGGCGGAAATAATTTGCCATCCGCTCTGGAACCGGAACCCGGCGGCCCTCCATGCGGGGCTCGCGCAGGCGGAAGCCGAAGCGAGGGCTGCAGGTGCAACGCGAGTTTACTTCCGATCGCTATTCGACATTTTGAGAAGGCCCTATTTGACATGACAAGGGAGCACAGTTCCGGCGAGTTGAAAAAGGCTAAGAAACGGGGCGCGAGAACCCCGGCCACTCGTGAGTCTGTTCTGCGGCTGCGGCGGCCTCGATCTCGGGTTTCGGGAGGCGGGTTTTCAGTCCGTTCTAGCCATTGATAAGGATGCGATGGCGTGCAAGACCTACGAGCTGAATCACCCCTGGCGTGCGTGTGCTGAAACAGGACCTGTCATCTGCGCCGAAAGGATACATCCTTGATCGCCTGGCGGAACTGCCGCAGGAAAGAAACCCAGTGGGGGTAATCGGCGGGCCGCCTTGCCAAGCCTTTTCCTTAGGTAACCGGAACGGAGGCGCACGCGACGCGCGCGCAAACCTCCCGGAAGACTACGCCGCCGTGCTGAAGGATTTAGCGTTTGAATATGAGCTTGATTTTTTTGTTTTCGAGAATGTGCTCGGGCTCCGGTATAAGAAACATGCCGAACTTTTCAGCGTGTTCAAGAACCTTTTTTCGTCCGCAGGTTTCTCGATTTTTGAAGGCGAGCTTGACGCGCAGGATTTCGGCGTACCCCAAGTGCGTAAGCGAATCTTTGTTGTCGGATTCAATGAGAAGAAATATCCACATCTCGACTATGAGTTCCCCGCGGCAACGACGAAAAGAAAGAGGACCGTTGAGGATGCCATCAAGGGCCTGCCGAAGCCTGTTTACTTTGAGTATGGGCTGTCTTCGGCCGATATTCCTGAACACCCAAACCATTGGTGCATGAAGCCTCGATCCAAGAAATTTTTCAATGGATACCTAAAAGAAGGCGATATAAAAGGACGGCCCTTCCGTGTCCTTCCGTGGGACAAACCGAGTTGGACTGTTGCCTATGGTCACCGGGAGGTTCACATCCATCCGAGCGGGCGCAGACGGTTGAGCATTTACGAAGCTATGCTGCTACAAGGCTTCCCGTCGAGCTACGAGTTGCTGGGTACGCTCTCGGACCAGGTCCGTCTTATTTCGGATGCAGTTCCGCCGCCCGTAGCGAAGGCGCTTGCCGAATCTATTCTGGAAGTGATTGAACATGGGAAGCAACTCACACGCCGAGAGCCGCACCTCTTTCACCGCTCACTGCAAGCCAGAGCGTAGACTCCTGGAGTCTAGCCAGGACGGGGCTAAGACCCTCAAGGCTGCCCGTGGCTTAAAGGGGTTTTTCAGCCGGTTTGCAAACACAAACCGACGAGACTTTGCTTGGCGCGGGGAGAAAGTTTCTGCGTTTCACCTCTTGCTCGCAGAGGTGCTGCTGGTTCAGACAAAAGCCGAGGATGTAGCTGTTGTCTGGCCGCAATTGGTGCGCAAATACCCAACTCCTGCTGCCCTTTCAAAGACTAAGAGTACAAGTCTAACGAGACTACTCCGGTCTTTGGGCCTTCAGAACCAAAGGGCGAAATCTCTTGTGGCGATTGCAAAATTTCTCTGCCTAAATTTCGGAGGGCGTATTCCCGCATCGACAACGGAGATGTTGTCCATTCCTCACGTCGGTCTTTACACAGCCACGGCGGTGGGATGCTTTGCCTTTGACGAACGCCTGCCCATCGTAGATGCCAACATCCTTCGCGTGCTCGGACGAATTCACGGCATCAAGTTTGGGCCTGACCTTCGCCGCGCACGCGATGCCTGGGTGCTAGCATGGGCAATTCTTCCGAGGACAAACGCTAGGCTACACAATTACGGCCTCTTGGATTTCGCTGCGCAAATCTGCACTGTTAAACGGCCCAACTGCGAGTCTTGTCCCCTAAACAAGAACTGCCGTTTTGGTCGAGCGAACGCTGCGAATGGGAACAACGCAAACCACAGCGCATCCGGAAAGCGCCTTCGAACACGCCGTAGGGCACGCTCCTGAATGCGATAATGGATACAATCTCAGAGAAGAACGAGCCGAACAGCACGAGCACCATGAAGCCCGTGGGCTTGCCCACCGTGTGGAAAAAGCCGCCGTGAGCCTCGCGCCACTTTGACCCCATCGTCCCCAAATCTATTAATTCCGGAACAGAATGAAACCGCAGCTGCTGGCCTGCTAAGGCTCACGCTTTCAATACGGTTTGGAGCGAGTCGAACCGAGGTTTTTGGCACACAAACGGCCCGTGCCACCGCGCTGAATCGTAGATTCGCACAAAAGAGCAACAAAGTCAGCCAAATCAATGACTTGTGAATGGCCGTTTCGTGTAAGACCGACGTATACTATGGGTAGTCCTCCCCGCGCGAATTCCAAGCGCGTGCGCATCACCATTGGCGGTGTTTTGCACGTAGCGTCATAGCCAGAAACTAGGAGCCAACAATGGAAATCCTGCGACGACAAGAACGGCAAGCCACGGGGAGTGATTCGCGAGATCGCCGGCGGTCAGGAACGGCTCTACGACAGGGCCGGGCGCCCGACCGAACACGGACTACACATTTGGCAACAATGGCGTCCGCACTGGATTCGGTAACCGGCTGCCTGGATTGGCCGGCAACAAGCCCAAGTAGACGCTAGGTCCGGTCGTCGGACGGTCACTTCTTCCCAAGGAGAACACTAGAATGAGGCGAGCCTTCCTCTACGCACGCGTCTCCAGTTCCGACCAAAATCCGCAGACACAGCTGCTCGACTTACGACGGCTTGCGGAGCAGCGCGGCTTCGAAATCGTGCGCGAGTACATCGACAAGATCAGCGGTGCAAAAGCGAAGCGCCCGGCGCTCGACCAGATGCTGGTTGCGGCCCACCGACGCGAATGCGACGTCGTGCTGGTGTGGGCGGCAGATCGTCGGGCGCGTAGCGTGCGGCACTTTCTTGAGGTACTAGACACACTGAACCACCTCGGCATCGAGTTCGTTTCGTGGCGCTCCTGGGCGTGTCCACACGCGGCCTGGTCCTCTACGATGTCGCCAAGATCATCAGCGTCCTGATGACTCACGAGAACATGGCATGCCCAACTTGCCGCCGCCGACTTATGGGAGCCGAGCAAGATGGCTCGGTCGGGGCGGTGACGGCCTGGATTCCCCCAAACTCAATTCGGCCTGCAATCGAAAGCGCTCTACTGGAGTCACTGGAGTTGGGAGGTTCGCCAACCGATTCACCAGACTCGCTGGAGCCGAGCGGAAATAGTAGCCGCAGCCCAGCTTGACGACGACCCGCCATCCCACCTTGCAACTGTTGTCTTGGAACACCACCCATGCGCTCTGCTCGCGGACGGCTCGGCGCTCGGCCTCGGACAGGGATTTGCCCCAGACATACGAACCCACCCTGCTGCGCCGCCATGCCGCAGTCGGGGACACGATTATGGGCCAATCGGGGTACCTTTCTGCGAATTCGCAAAGCTGGTCTTTGAGGCTTGCTCTCGTGTTGCTCATCAGTTTACGCTCCCGGTTTCGGACTGAAGAATTCTCAGGCCATTGCGTTGCGCAGCCACTCGGCCCAGTTCTCCATCCTGGTGCGGAGGGTGTCGGAAGTGCCAGGGCTGTGCTTCTTAGCCAGCGTGCGCAGGAGCCTCTGGTCGTTGGCGGCTGCGTGCCGCGCGTCGTTGATCTCCTTCAAGGCTTCGGGTCTGTTCCAGGCCAGGGTGATGTAGCGCGTGGTCTGGTTGACCAGGACGCTGTCGGCCTTGGGCCAATTGGGAATGAGGTTTATTATCGCGAGCGTTTCAATCTGGAAGGTCATCGTGATCATCGTCGTACCTCGGGCACGAATACCGCGCGGGGCACCCAGCATTGAAGGTAGGAGCAGGGTGGATGCTCGTACTTGAGTCCTGTCGAGTGTGGCCCTCCCTGGCTTTCGGGTTTCGCGATGCCTTCGTTCAGCACGACGGAGGATGGGGCCTCTATTGCCGGTACTGCTGGTGTTACGGTTACGGTAGCCATTTGGTATATGGTGGCTCTCCTTTTTAATTTTCACGGTCAAGGTGCTGGCCGTGAATTTGAACTGCGCATGGTGAACCTCCTTTCATTCGGCCCCGCGGGCCACTACCGAGATGCCTTCTTAAACTCCTTCAAGCGTCTGTCGATCCAGCCCACAACCTTGCGGCGCTCGTGGATGCCACCGGCTGGCAACGACACCATCACCATGTAATCGTCGTTGCTGAGCGTGAGCGGTTTCGTGTTGAAGTCCAACCTAGTCCAACAACCATTGAGCTACTGGTTCGGTTATGTTGATTGTCATTGGTTTCTCCTCACAAGCTTTGGTTTGTTGCCCACTGCTGACGTATCTCGCGCCGAAAAAACAAAAAGGGCACGGTCATCAAAAACGTCGGCGCGGGATTTGCACCCGCAAAGCCTGACGTCTCTAATGGCCGCGCCCCCAGAATCTTTGGCGCTTGCCCGTCAGGGTCGCCTTTCTCGTCGGCGTCCCTTATGTACTGGGGCGACCCTGCCTTCACAGGGCACCCTACCTACATGAACTAGTCTATAGGGTGTCCCGAACCTGCCAATAGATAAAACGGCGTCAAAAACGCCAAAATACGCTAAGTCCAATGAGGCCTTGGCACTTACGGACGATCACGCCCGCCTCCACCGCCCTATATAGGCCCTGTCCGGCGTAGCAGGCGTCCTCTTTATTGCCCTGGGCACGCGCGGCTGCGTCGTGACTGGAAACCATGCGCATTATTCCGCCGTCTGCCTATGGACCCAAGCTATTACTTAGACGATGTGTTGAAGCCTCCACCGTCAGCGGATCGGTTGGTGCATCAGGCCTTCGGATATCTGAGACGGAACCTGCTCATGCTGAGGACTTGCGCGAACGCAAGTTGCCAGACACCGGTCTTCATCGCAGGCAAGTGGAGGCAAACACACTGTTCAGATCTATGCGCATTGCCAGCGCAGCGCGAATACAAAGCCCGATGGTGGAGAGATAAGGGGCCCGAATGGCGAAAAAGGAGACGCCAGAAGCAGAAGAAAGGGCGCAGAATACCGAGGAAGACGCGCTGAAACGTTGTTCGTGGATCATTCCCTGCCGCAGTTGTACAAAGTTCGCCTGTACCGAAATCCTTCGGCAACCCACATCCCGACGGACACCAAGACAAACGACTTAGCAGTCGAAAGATTCCACATCCGCGCTGTACCAAAATCTACTGTTTTTGACTAGAGGCCATCCACAGCCTGAAGACCGTCGAGGCCGGCAAAGGCCCGTGGAGCCTATACGTGTCGTGCCGGATATAAAAGGCGCGCGCATCTCCAGATGGCGGTATGCTGGAATGGGTTTGGGCTTCTGAAAGAAGAATTGCTTGGTGATTGTCGGTTCGTATCCTTAACGGGGATCTGCTGCGAGGAGGAGAGTGGTTCGCGGGGGCGGCTTGACTATTCCTTAGGCGCTCTCGATGCACTTGCGGCAAAGATTCTTGCATTATGGTAGTAGCTTCTTCGCCAGTGCCCCAACCGCCGGTTACTGATGCCGATCACCTCGGCCGCTTGCCGCCAGGTGATGCGCTTGGTCCTGGCTCGCAGAATCGCTTCTTCACTTTCATCGCCCGCTCCATGACAGCTTTCGGTATCACCCTAGGGCCCTCGTCGGGCCGAGAGCTTTACCCAAGGCTGCTCAAGTTCAAAGCGGACATTTCACGTACTTCCGGAAGATCTGTAATTTTAGTTTGACACTGCAGCATGTGTGTGTTAATTACGCGCAAGTTTTCGTCGGGCCCACGGGGTTGGCGTCGTAAGCCGACGAGGGGTGTCGTCGAATCGGCAATCTCCAGAGTGGAATTGGGGCGGCGCAATGCGGCGCAGACCGTGCGGTCGTTAAAGACCAGAGATCTAGTTGTTTCTTGACTATATGGGGTGCGGGCGCCAACGAACGGAAAATCAAGTAAAGGACAGCGCAGAAATGAGCAACGTAAATGTTCGGCGTGTCGGTATCTGGCTTGCTTTTTTTCTTTGCACGTTAGCGATTTCGGCACCAGCTCTTCTGGCTCAGACTCCTGGGACGGGGGCATTGACAGGCACAGTCACCGACCAGTCAGGTGGCGTTGTGCCGAACGTCACGGTCACGCTCACTAGCGTGGATACCGGCCAAGTTCGCGCCACAATGACAGGCTCGGACGGAGCCTACAGCTTCAATCTGCTTCCTCCCGGAAACTATAGCGTGAAGTTTGATGCCAAGGGGTTCGAGAGCGTAGAGGTCCCGTCCGTGACGATTGTTGTGACCGAGACTGAGGTTTTAAATCGTTCCTTGGCGGTGGGTACGCAAACCCAGTCGGTTACTGTGCAGGGGGAAGTCGAGGCGGTTCAGACGGCTAGTTCCGCGGTGGGCACGGTGGTGAATGATCGCACTATTACGGAACTTCCGCTGAGCACGCGGAACTACACAATGCTTTTGGCTTTTACTGCCGGTGCCGACGCTTTGGTAGTCAACTCAGCCTCGTTAGGGAAGGCGACGGTGGACATCCAAGTGAATGGCGCTGACCTTGGCCAGAACGCCGTTCTTCAAGACGGCGTGGCCGTAAATAATTGGGACAGTTATAACCGCTTAGTGGAAGAGACGGCTGCCCCAGCGGTGGCTTTTCCGATGCCGGACGACATACAAGAATTCAAGATACAGACCTCCAATTATGATGCGGGCTACGGGCGGAATCCTGGCGCCAACGTAAATGTCGTAACGAAATCGGGCACCAACGACTGGCACGGCACCGCGTTTGAATTCCTGCGGAACACCGCCTTTAACGCCAACGACTTCTTCCGAAATGCGGATGTCGGTCAGCCCGGCGATAACGGGTCGAAGCAGGTGTTGAATCAGAATCAATACGGCGGGACGATTGGCGGCCCCGTGAAGAAAGACAAACTGTTTTTCTTCGTCGCTTATCAAGAAACGAAAGAGACGAACGGAATTTCCGGCTTCGGTAACTCCACCGTTATATTGCAACCAATTCCTGACAACACTCCCGGCGGCCGAGGTTCGTGTCCGGTAAATTTCACGTCGCTCACGCAGTGTAATGCGGCAGGACAAGCCTTCGTGCAGGCCTTGGGCGCGGCGATGTGCCCGACGAATAATCCATCAGATAAGTCATCTATCAGCGGCGGTGTACAGGTCGCCTGCAATGGATCGAATATCAATCCGATTGCCATCAGCATGCTGCAACTCCCGAACTCCAACGAGCCCAGCGGCTACTTAATACCCGGCTCTGGCACGAACACTGCTCAGAGCGCAAGCTTTACAGATCCCGCGCTCTATCACGATCACCAAGCCATGGGCAATTGGGATTATCTGATCAACAGTAAGCACACTCTTTCAGGGCGGTGGTTCTATGATAACGAGCCAGTTGAGGGGAATTTCTCCTCAAGCGGAAGCACACTAGGCGCCAGCAGCTACCTGCCCGGTGATCCCGTCTCAAACCAGAAAAACAACGAGGTGGCGCTCCTGAGGCTCACGACCATCGTATCGAACAGCATGGTAAACGAAGCCCGAGTGTCGTATCAGCGGAACCAGACTTATAGCCAGAACTTGACTCCGTATACGGCTGCCGAAGTTGGCATTACTCCTATTTCAACTCAATTTCCAGAACTGTACACTTTTCTCACTCCCAATTTGGACTGGGGATCCGGCCAGAATTTCGGCACCCATACGCTCGACGAACAGTTTCAATGGGCAGACCAAGTCTCATGGACGCACGGCAAGCACTCCATGCGGACCGGTGTCGAGGTGGAGCGCATAGAGGTAGATACCGGTTTGGCTGGCGCCACGGCTATACCAGCCACAAAGTTTAATAGCTTCGCGGACTTCCTGATCGGCCTAGGAGCATGTCCTGCCGGCACTTCTGGCGCCGGACCCGGCCAGTGCAACGCCAATAATCCCATGGGCTCGAACGGCAGTGCAGGCTCGAGCAGCATTTTCAGTTCCAGTGGCGGTTCCTCGGTTGTAGAGGGCTCCACAAGGAAAACAGACCTCTCTGCTTTTGTTCAGGATGACATCAAGGTCAACTCGCGGCTTACGCTTAACCTCGGCGTACGGTGGGAGTTCTTTGAGTTACCAACATCGGGAAACGGAGAAGCATCGTACTTCCTACCACAACTGGGAAACGTCTCCACACCAGGGTCGGGCTGTGTAACTCCCAGCGGAGGTGTAATCGGTTTGGGGGCAGCCGGAACTGGATGTTCTCTCGCCGGGCTCGCCGTACCTAGCAATTGGGCAGGGGGCCCACTCCCAGTTGGCGTTTACCAGGCTTCAAACCCATATGTTGGAACCGGGTTTGGTGCTCCCTGGGATAACTTCGCTCCTCGCGTGGGTTTTGCTTGGCAACCAACCGGAAGCGGTAAGGTGGTGGTGCGCGGCGGGGGCGGATATTTCTATGAATTGGTAAATGGGCAGGGTCTCGCGGGTTTCGGCAACGCTGAACCGTACGCGACCGTTTCGCAAACTAACTCGATTTACTCCACTCTGCAAAACGAAACCACGGCTCCCACGCTCCTTCCCGGACCGCCCGGTACTTTTGGATGGGCGCCTCGTTACGTGAACCCGGCTACCCCGAGTCAGAATTCGAACCTGAGTTTGGGAATAATATCGCCAAATTACACCACGCCCGTGACTTACGAGTGGAACTTGGATACCCAATATCAGTTCGCCCCAAATTGGGTTCTGGACGTGGCATACGTGGGCACACATGGCATTCACCAGATTACCGATTCAATTATCGGCAACAATGCCGAAACGCCGTACAACACCCCGCTCTTGGCAAGTGCGGCCAATCCAATTGTGGCGGATGGCACTACCATCACCACCAATACCGCAGCGAACGCGCCTCTTCGTTCGCCATACCTCGGCATCGCGCAGAACGTTTCTGCCGTCGACACCGGCTACAATTACAAATATAACGCCCTCCAGACTACAGTGCGGAAGCGGTTCTCTTATGGACTGCAACTGCAAGTGGCCTACACCTGGAGTAAAACTATGCAACAGGGCACCTATGGCGTAAATTACGGAGATGGCGTTGCGAACCAATACGGCCCCAACCCACTCTACCATCCACAGCGTGTAGTTTTTCAATACGTTTACGACCTACCCGTCCATCGGGCCGGGATCGAAGGTAAGTTCTTGAATGACTGGGCTTGGTCGGGTGTGACGACGCTCCAGTCCGGCGCCCCCCTGAGCTTCTGGGACTCGAGGGACGGAACTGTCTTCGGGAGCCTTGGAACCGCAACGGGCCTGTTGTTGGAGCCTGCCCAATTCTGCCCAGGAATGGGCACCGCGAACGCACTCAGTTCGGGCAGCACACTGCAGCGAGCGACCACCAGCTGGTTCAATAATGCGAGCGGCGTATTTTGTGCGCCTCCAGCGCTCGGCACGGATGGGTCTACCGGATTCGGTGATTCGGGCATAGGCACGTTCCTTGGGCCCGGCGAAATGAACTGGGATATGTCTCTGACTAAGAACATCAGGGTGGGAGGAATTCATGAAGGGGCGATGGTGCAATTCCGCTGGGAAGTTTTCAACGTTATGAACCACCCAAATTTCAGTTTGCCGATATCGAACAGCGGTAACTTAAATGCGGCGCTCAATGTGGACTCACCGAGCTTTGGGAAAATTACCTCCACCCAGACCAGCCCACGAATCATGCAATTCGCGCTGAAGTACGTGTTCTGAGCATTGCGGTTGCGGGCCACGCTCATCGGTAAGCGTGGCCCCCAGCGTCAACAACGTCAAGTGACGAACCTGGGCATCTCAACCTTGGTGTGAGCCCCCAGGAGCACCGATGCCCCCAGCGAATCAGACGTACTGACTTGTGCGTCGTGCTTGAAAACCGCTCTTTCAGCCAAATCGATGCGAGCCCTTGCGAGTTGGGTTCGGAAAGTCTTTCGCTTTTCCTTGAGACGCAGCCCATATCGCTCCCTAACGGGGCGTATCCACGACCGTGAGCCCAGGTGACCTGGCCCCGGAAAAATTGATCCATCGAAAATGAATCGCCTCGCTCACCATCTGTCGGCACACTTCCTTCACCGGAAACCCGGCCTCGGCTTCTTTCAAAAACCCCCACGACCTGCTCTTCGCTAAAACGGCTTCATCGGTCTTCTCCTCTGGCGTCTTAATTGATTCAGCCAGCGAGGCCCTCCCTCTGGAGTCCTCTTCCTGCACAGGAAAACCTACAGCCGCCGCACGGCCAGCTTTCGCTCGTGGCACAAGCTGTGAGTCAACGGTGAGGTCTATGAACTGTTGCGAGACCACCCAATGGCGGTCAATGCCGTAGCACAGAAGAACGATTCAAGCTGCCGAACCGCCGAGTTCAGATGACTCCGGCCAACTCCTGCATCCTGTTCCCGAGCTCTCGAAGAGAGGTCGATTCTCAGGTTGCAGCACCTGCTGGGTCGAAAATCACTGCCCTTGTGCTTGACTGGGTTGTTCAGAATTGGATGGCTGGATTCGATAGCCCAGGTTTCGAGTTGCCAGATCATTTTCAAAGTGCGGCTTTGCTTCGACTGTTTAGTGACCGCGGGGCCTCGTTCTTCGTAACGGACTCCCTGGTGCAGGATTAGCCAGATCAGGCGACACTGTCGATGGGCAATAACCCCGATGGCTTGATTTGATTATGTCCCAGGCGCGTGACCGAGCGGCGATAGACAATGTCGAAGATGCTTCCTTTCGTCCTCGCTGCCGCGTTGGCCGTTTGGTTGAGAATGCGCCGTATGTGGCGGTTGCCCTTCGGAGATCGGTGGCTGTAGTTCACGCCTGCGCTCTCTTCGTTGCTGGGGCAGGCGCCCACCCACGAGGAGAGACATTTCTCAGAAGGAAACGTCGCTGCAGTGGGGCCGACTTCGGCAATGATCTGTTGCGCTGAATCCACCCCAGGCCCGTCACCTCCGCTAACCGTTGGACCGCATCCTGGTACGGATGGAGCAGAGTGGCTAGCTCTTGGTCCAGTCAGAGCTGCCGGATTGGTTTCGTCGTCAGCCAGTGCCTTAAACATGCGTCGGGCACTGGCGCCAAGCAGATCTGAGACCAGGCTGGACAACTTAATATGGGCGCCTTCCAGAAGTGACTCCAATTGGTTGTGCAGCCGCAGCCGGTCGCGCCTCAGTTGGCACTTCTAGCGCGTTACCGTTCGCCATAGATGCTGCTCGGCATCGGGCACAAAGCTCAGCCTCAATTCTCGGGCCACCAGCCGCTTGACCAGGCGTTCAGCATCGGGGAATCTCTCTTGCGTCCCCGCCGCCCCTGATTGGACTGCGCCTGCGCCAAATGCAGTGTTCCCGACTTGCGGCGTGCGCCTTCCCGCTTCTCGCGTAGCGGCTTCCAATACCTTTCCAGCGCTTCCCAGACTGGTTTCCAATATTGGGCCGTCGATTCCATGACGGCTTCTTCGGCCTCTTGCTCGACTAGCCATGCAGCGAGCGATCATAGTTGAGCGTGCGTGTTTGAGCGAACAATTGGGCGTCGTTGTCTTCCCATGAGGGAGCGGCGATAGCCCGCGACCCTGCTTAAGGTAACCGCAGCACGCTCTCCGCTCCCGGCCAGGAGGAAGTGATGTCTTACAGAATAGTGGGAATCGATGTTCATAAAAAGATGCTGGCAGTGGTTGTGTCTGACGCGTGGAAGTTGACGGCGAGTACCAGTTTGAGCGGCGGATGTTTGGCAGCAACCCCGACAACTGGCACCGAGCGAGAAATCGCTCAACAAAGAGTGCTGATGGAAGGATGACGACAGCGGCGGGTCGGCTCAGAGCCAAAGACCCACCTAAGAAAAAACAAAAAGCGTCTTGACTAGCACCGGCCTTCTCAGGAAGGGAGTTGGACCCACATTTGCGCGCCTTCGCCCGAAACACGTCGCTGTGAGTCCAGGCGCCAACAGCGCTGAGGCTTGTGTGGTACCTTTCTGCACCCGCTCAAGGCACCACCGGGTCTTTCAGCGAAGAAGCACAGAATCTGAGAATCTGCTAGACGCTCCCATCCAATACACCGGCACCTTCGGCATGCAATTCGAAGGCAAAACCGGCCGAGCCTGGGGCCGCCGCCCAGTGTAAATTGGTGAAGGTCTATTGGGCCGGGATTGCCGAGTTGAGCCGGCTATCCATCGGTTTGTCGTCGAACAGTTCTGGAACGGAAAATGTCAGCACCGTATTGCCCGACGAGGTTGCCACGAGAACCTCTTTGTGGACAGGATCCAGATCCATTGTGGCAGCTCCGCCCCTGCCCAGTGGAGCCGAAAACTTCGCGATCAGCTGGCTCTGGCCAGTCTCCGTAATCTGGAAGACCTGGAAATCATTCTTGGGGTGCGTGATCATCCGCAACTTCGGAAAATATACGTCGTATCCCCCTCCAGGAATTTTGAGCGTAAACTTCGGTGGGGTATTCCCGCTAGCCGTTCGATCAAAAACCAGAATCTTGCCGCCACCCTCGCCATCGCCATTACCCACTGATGGCACGAACAAGAGGTTGTGAATCGGGTCGATACGGAGGCGGGGACCGTTGCCTCCACCGTAAACATTCCACTCGGGTCCAGTGTTCCCGATCGTCTCATTCGTGTTTTGGTGACCCAGCGACAACTGGGTGTCGGGCCCCATCAGAATTCGTTTGGGCGCGACGTTTCCGTTGGCCATTCGGTCAAAGACCAGAATCGCTTGATCGGGTGTGCTGATGTAAATTTCGTTATGCACGGGGTCGATGCTCACCTTGTCGAGAGCACCAACGCCCTTGATATGAGTCTTGTCTCCCTGGATAACGCGAAGAGGCGCTTCCTCTCCACTCGCCGCCCCACGGAAAGTCAGAATCGATTGCGTGAGAGGGCCCGTTACCACGATCTCATCGTGAATCGCGTCAAACTGGAAGTCGTGCATGGTCCTGCTAAGGAGTGTTTTTTGACCTTCAATCGCTCTGAGATACGGTGTGTTTTCCTTCGCCAACCTGGCGAAGATCGCAATTTGCGGATGGTTTACTCAATTGGGTACCAGAATTTCCTCGCGGATGGGATCGTATGCCACCGCGTTGGTCCTGCCCAAAGCCAGGGCTCTATAGCTCTCCGGCGCACTGCGGATCGTTCGCAGGGGCGGCACGTCTCCGTCTGCCGTCAATGGATACGCCGTGGCCGAAGAGCTGCCCAGATTCGATACCCACACCTCTTTGTTCTTGAGGTCTAGAGCCAGCCCGGTGGGATTGCGCAGTCGCGTCGCTGGCCCGTGAATGACCCGTGCCGGCGCCACGTCTCCCTTTGCCGTTGGCGCATTGGCGAAGACAAGCACGGACTGTCCGATGTCATTCGCCACATACAGGTCGCCATTCTCCGGGTTGAACTTCATCGCCCCCGGCCAATCTAGTTGGGTCTTGTCGCCGGTGATCACGCGTAAGGGCTTGGCATCGCCGCTCGCGTCCAGCGAATAGACTTTTATCGACGGCGCAAAGAACTTGCCCGTACCCTGAACCATGAAATTGCTGTGGTGGCCCCAGTTGTTGACGAACAACAACCGGTCCTTCTCGTCCACGGCGAGCCCGTGCGGCGTGTCCAGTCCCGTGTCGTTGCCCTCGATGTGGCGCAGAGGCTTCTCTTCGCCCTCTGCGTGCTTACGGAAAACGACAACTTGGGGCGGGTATTCCACGGTCAAATAGAGTTCCTGCTTCCCTTCGTCTGCCGCGATGTTGTACACGCGATGATAGGTGTGGAGGATGGCCTGGGGCTTCACATCACCATTCGCGTCATGGGAGAAACGGACCATCTTGTCGCCGACGTCCGATTCCACCGAGAAGATATCCCCGTTCGCAGGGTCTACATAAAGGCCGTTGTTGAACTCCATCTGGGTGTTGTCACCCCGAACGGTTCGCTTCGCTTGCGTGACCTGGTCATCCTTCGCAGGAGTCGGCGACAACCGGTCGAATACCTGGAATTCCCATAAATTGTTGTCTTGCAAAATGACTTCGCCGGAATTGGCGTCGAACCCAACCGAGGGATAAGAGGGATAGGTATCGCGAATCGTGCGTACCGGCGTGCGTGCTCCGTGCGCTCTCAGTTCCTCCGCTTCTCTCTCCTCTTTTTGCCCCAACGTAGGAGTGAAATTTACTCCCCGCTGCGGGGAAGTCGAAGCTTGCCCCTCCGCTGGAGTCGGGTCTTGCTGCAGTTCGGCATACAGTTTGTCCTGTTGAAGCGAGGACAACTCGCTCGAGTCGGTCGCGGCAGAATCATCCAACGTACACGTATCCAGGTTTTCTGGGATCTGCTGAACCGAAACCAGTCGGGACGACGAACTGCTGTTGCCGCAGTTTGTGCATGTGTTCGTTCCGCCTACTTCAGCAGCAACAGTTGCAACAACCGTGACGCTCAAGCCGATCAATATTGAGATCATAGCTGAAGCGAGTATTGCCCAATCCACTTTGGGTCGCTTTGTGCGCATCGAACTCTCCACGCGAACGTTGGTTGCCCGCAATAATGGCGCAGCCGAGGCACTGACGTCAAGTGATCCCTTTCGGACTGTGAGGCATGAAATAGAGGGCTATATAGCGCAGTCGTGTCACCAAACACGTCGTCCGCCAGCGGCAACGCAGAATTGCATTGACAGTGTAAATTTGCTGAGGCTACTACCGCCTTACCTGCAGAGACATTTGAGAGCGTCCTTGTTTGGCGTTCCTATAGAATTGCTCTTCGATCTTTGCTCCGCTTTTGTTTTTTTGGTTGATTCTTGAGTTGCTGCTGGGTTCTACGAAATCCGGAGTTCCGACGCGCCGTGCTGAAGCGCGAAGGCGGTTTCGCTTCCCAAGACTCAGCGGCACTGCCACGCGCGAAGTGCAAGAAAGATGAAGCTGTAGTGCTCCCCGCTAAAACTGGACAGCCTACCTAGGTAGAATCAGGGCCTCCAAAACAGGAGGCACCATGGGCAGGAGACCACGCGTAGATCGATCCCCCGAAGAGAAGTGGCAGATCGTACAGGAAGGAATCAAGAGCGGGAACGTTTCGGAGACGTGCCGGCGACATGGCATTTCACCATCACTGTTGTATCGATGGAGAGACGAAGCCGAGGCGGGAGCAAAGGCAGCGCACGGGGGGAAAAGCGCTGCCGCGGGCGAAACCGAGAAGGACCAGCGCATCCGGCAGTTGGAACGGACGCTGGGACGGAAATCTCTAGAGATTGAAATCCTAAAAAACGTCGTGGGGGAGTGAGCTGTAGTGCCGTTCACTCCCAGGCGCGAGAGATGGTGACCCAGGGCTACACCGCCGCGCTGGTGGCAACGACGTTAGCCATCAGCCGGGCGAGCTTGTACTACCGGAAGAAGCCGCGAGGGAGCCGGGCCGACCGAACCTACGACGAGCAGATCGTGGTGGCATGTGGGGAAAAGTTGGCCTATGGCTATCGGCGGGTGGCGTGGTGGTTGCGGCGGAAAGAGGGCCTGGTGGTGAATCGCAAGCGCGTACTGCGAGTGATGCGGGAACGCGGGTTGCTGGTGAGGCCTCGCCGTCTCCGTGCTCGTCGCAGGAAAGAATGGGGCCGCGTGGAAGTGAGTCGACCGAACCAGATCTGGCAGACGGACATGACCAAGATCTGGGCTGGACCAGCGGTGGGTTGGGCCTATCTGGTTAGCGTAATCGACTGTTGCACGCGGGAGATCGTGGGCTGGAATCTCTCGCATCGCTGCCGAACCGAAGACGCGCTCGTAGCGGTGGAGGAGGCTGTGCTGGAACGGCTGCCCGAGGGCAGCCGCGAGGAGAACGTTACGCTGACCACCGACAATGGGACGCAATTCACTTCATCGCGCTTCTTGGAGACGTTGGGGCGGCTCGGCATCACACATCGGCGGACGGCCTATCACCACCCTGAAGGCAACAGCTACATCGAGAGGTTCCATCGCAGTTTGAAAGAGGAGGAAGTCTGGACGGCGGAGTATCGGAGCTTGGAAGAAGCGCGCGGCAACATCGCTCGTTGGATCGAGGAGTACAATCACGATCGGCCTCATCGCGGAGTTCAAAATCGCACTCCGCATGAAGCGTACTTGAGCTTTGCAATTGACCTAAAAAACGAGGCCCTGACTGTCTAGTTTTGAGGGGAGCACTACAAAGCGTTCAGTCACCCTAGTGCGACGGGTATTGGGAAAACATCATGGTTGGGCACAATATCTAGAAGGCTACGCAGTATTAGTCAGAGTGTTGCTACTTACCGCCCCGGCACAAACCCCACAGCCAACAAGACACAACTGAAGCAATCTCGATTTCCAGGCTGCAAAGGCAACATCCGCATCGGACCGCGACACTGAGGAAACGATGGCCACCCGCAGCAACTCCTGCATGCTGTCGCCAGTCATGCAAGCCTCTCCCCCGGGTGAAATTCAATCGCACCCTAAACATGGCCCTCCATCAAAAGATAAATTTGGCACATCCTACACTCATCCTTCGACATCCTTCGAAACGCCGGAGGCAGCATCAATGTCGTTTGCGACTGCCAAATCCCACAATCAGGGTAGGCGACTGACCTGCCCCCCGTTTTTGGTCCAGTCATAAGTTAGCACTCCGGGGTCCCTGCAAATCCGAACTTGTCCACGCTGGGTCGATGGAGACGACCGGCGTGGGGGGAGACGCCGGTCGCGCGGCGGCACTCGCGGCGAACTCTTCCGGCGTCAGATACCTTAACGAACTATGTGGGCGCACCGTGTTGTAATCCACCCGCCAGGACTCGATCACCTCCCGTGCGTGTCGAAGATCCACGAACCAGTTCTGGTTCAAGCATTCATCCCGGAACTTCCCGTTGAAGCTTTCGATCAATGCGTTCTGCGTAGGCTTGCCGCGCTCGATGAAGTGCAGCGCCACCTGATTTTGATACGCCCACTGATCCACGACCCGGCTGGTGAACTCCGTCCCGTTATCTACCTGGATCGCTGCCGGTGTTCCGCGTCGTTCTCGCAGCGACTCCAGTACCCGCACCACACGCAGGCCGGGCAGCGACGTGTCCGGCTCGCAGGGCCTCTCGCGTGTAGCCATCCATCAGGTTCAGCGTTCGGAATCTCCGCCCGCCGGCCAGTTCGTCATGCGTGTAGTCCATCGTCCACACTTCATTGGCACGTGTCGGAAGAATCAGAGGCACTCGCGCTTCCGCTCGAAATCGCTTGCGCCTCCTACGCTGCATCGCCAGCCCCTCCTCCCGGTACAGCCGATACACCCGCTTGTGGTTGACCTGCCACCGAAGCACTCCGTCCTCGCCCTTCTCCCGTCGCAGGAAAATGTACAGCCGCCGATAGCCGAATCGCGGGCGCTCGGCTGCCAACTCCCGAAGCCGAGCCCGCAACGCCGCTTCGTTCCGTTCCTTCCGCCGGTACCGCCAGCTCCCGCGGTGCATCCCGATCAGCCCACAGGCGCGTCGCTCGCTGAACCCTGCTTGTTCCCGCACGACACGCACCGCTTCTCGCTTCGCCCGCGGGCCTACCACTTTTTTGCCAGTACCACCTTCAGCGCGTCCAGGTCCAGGGCTTGCTGCGCCACGATCTTCTTCAGCCGCCCGTTCTCATCCTCCAGCTGACGCAGCCGCCGGGTCTCGCTCACTTCCAGACCCCCGTATTTCGCCTTCCAGTGGTAGAACGTAGCGGTACTGATTCCAATCCGGCGGCAGAGGTCCTTCATGGGAACTCCCGCCTCCGCCTCCTTCAACACCCCAACGATCTGCTCTTCACTAAACCGGCTTCCTTTCATGGCGCTTCTCCTCTCGTGGTCTTATACCCGGAGAAGCTAAGCTTTGGCTGGACTAAATTTCGGGGAGCAGGTCAGCGACCAGGAGATCACTGGACGACGTTCTGACTAAAGCCGTAGCTGACGGTGTTGAGGCCGGAAGTGAGGCTGGAGAATGGATCAAGGCAAAAGCATCGAAGGTGCTTTCAGGGAGCCTTAACGTCGGTACCAAGATCGGGGCGTAAATTCTCACGGTGTGGATGTAGGGAAGGAAACGCAACGGGATCCTTAGAGCCAGGCGCGGGAGAGTTGGATTTGTCTGGAGCAACATTTGACTGTGGAGGACGCCAAGCGTATGCTACGGCGCGACTGGGACAAAGACCCCACGACTGTTAGGGGCGAACTGCAGGATCAAACAAGGAGAGACGGGGATGCGAAAGCTGCCCGCGGTTTCAGCGGTTGTCTTCTTGGCTGTCGTGGCATTTTCATCGCGGGCTATGGGGCAGGCTGGTGCGGCCGCGAACAACAGCGTGTACGACCAATTAGCTGACAAGACGCCGCCAGGTGGACCCGCTCCGGTCCACGATATTTCCGGCCTCTGGACAGGGCCGATTAACGCCAAAGAGCAGGAAGTGCCTCCTTTGACGCCTTTGGGGCAGAAGCTATTCAGCCAAAACAAATCCCAGGCGAAATACGGCGAAGCGGCCTCAAACGATCCCTGGAAGACCTGCGATCCGTTCGGTTTTCCACGCAGCACAGTTACCCAGATAAGATTCGTTGGATTTGCTCAGATGCCGGGGAGGATGGTGGTACTGGACTCCTATGAGAGGATCTGGCGCGATGTCTGGATGGACGGTCGAGAACTCCCCAAGGATGTGGGCACTAGGGGCGGTCCCGACTCAAAGTGGTATGGATATTCTGTTGGGCACTGGGACGGAAACAATACTCTCGTCATCGATACGATCGGCAGCGATGATGACAGCTGGCTCGATAATCGAGGGTATCCGCACAGCGTAGGTGCGCACGTCACGGAACGATATACACGCGTGGACCAAAATCATTTGGAAATGACCGTAACCGTCGATGACCCAAAGATCTTTACGAAGCCCTTTGTCCTCGGGACCAGCCGATTTATTTGGGTTCCGGGCCAACAAACACAAGATCAGTTCTGCATACCGTCACAAGCACAAATATATTTGAACACCATTACTAACCCTGTGGCCTCCAGTAGCCCAAGTTCTAAATAAGCTCAGGCTGCCCAACAGAGAGGATTCGATCGCGAGGAGAACGCTTAGAAGTGGTGAAGGGGCTCGGTTCGTAACGGCGTGCAGCGTAATATCTTAGGAAACCCTCATATTCCTCAGCAGGCCGACAAGGCCCCGTTGGTGTGCCTCAGATTGCGTGACGTTTGGGGCCACTGCCCCCCACTTTATCCTAATCTTTCGAAAGACCGGCGAATACCGAGAGCAATAGACGAGCTACTTCTTACCGCCGGGACCGGTGTCTCCCTCGGCAGCGGGCCCGGCGAACATCTCCAAGTATTTCTGCGTTTCCGAGCCAGAGCATTCCATCTCGGCTCCATATACATCAAGATGGGGCGATTGCAGTCTCAAACGTAGTTTATCGAGGGCCACCCAAGGCTTTGTGTAATACTTCGGGTCGGTGATTTTGATCGACAACTCCAAGTGGTCAGCGTCCACGCGATGGTAGGTCTCCTCAACTGACAACTGATCGCTGTGGGGACGGCCTGCAGTGTCGAGCCACGTGCCGTCATGAAATCCAGTGGACTCGTCTACGAATGTATAGTCGTCAACCCATTTGCCAACAGAATATCCCCACCAACGTGGCTCGGGTGCAGGCGGTGTGATTCCATCAACGACGCTCCACCCCGGATTTTCAGAGTCCTTGGGCAGTTCTCTGCCGTCAGTCCAGATTACTCGCCATCGCTCGTTAAACATGTACAAAACCACAACTTGATTCGGAGTCTGAAGGATTTGGCTCTCCCTGAAATTGTGAAGAACGATCCTAGGAAACCCTTGCGGATCACAATACCGCCAATACGGGTCATTACTTAAAGCGGAGTCGACCTTGCGTGTTCCCACTGCTGGCTTATTGGCCAAATATACTGCGCGCCCCTCCGGAGTATAAGGCGGCTCATGTTCTGGATTTCCGTCCACCGGAAACTCCCTCGCGCCATTGAACGAGACTCCAGCACCTGCGTCTTTAGCGGGTTCCCAGACTCCAGTTAGATCGCGTTTTGGCGCAGGCCCGGAAGGCTTGCCCTTAGAATCAGAATCGTAGACCGCTCCTGGCCAGCGACGGCCTTCTTGAGCGCGCGCCAGTGCGGAGGGGATTAGCACCGAAAAAGCCACAATCGTTAGAACAATGTTACGCTTTGCCATCGCGAAACCTCGCTAATTTGAACCAGCATCCGCAGGTGACCTTCCGTTTCCTCCTCCGCCGAAACCTAACTTCTTACCGTCAGCGAACACAACCCCTTTGATACCCCCCAGTGGCTTGCCATTCCTGGCTGGTGTCAGAGTGACAGTAACTTCATCGCCAGGCTTGAAGCTCTGCTTTGCCCATCCGTAGGGTACTATGTTTGGCGGAGCTTGGGTCTCACCGACCCAATTTACGATTTGGCCGTCATCCCCCTTTACGGCCACCTTGAGGAGACAGTGAGGATTAGCCCAAAACCATTCCACGACGGTTCCCTTAATGGTGACCGTCTTCGTAGTATCGAACTCCGCAGTCTGGTGGTGTGCGAATAGTGGAAGCGAAAGCAACAATAGACCGGAAGCGATGAACGCGGTGGCGATTCCCTTATTCGTCATTGTGACCTCCTAGGTAAGCTTTGAATCTCTTGCTAGAATCCCGCCAACGACGCGCACAAGCATCATCGAGTCTCATGCACGAACGTCATCTTCGAGGCGCTTGCTGGCCCGCGCGTCCAGTGGGAACTCGCTGAATCGCTCAACCCGCCTTTGTGCCTCAGCAGTTTTGGTTCGAAGGCTTATCTTGCTCATTACGGTCGCCGATAAAACTCCCCGAAGATACGTCCTTAGCCACGTTCAGTCAAGTTCAATGCGCTGTCTACCAATCCGTGAAACGATGTGTAGAAGCGGAAGGGCCGCTGTGGGTTGAGCAGGACTAAGGTTTGTCGCCGGCGGGATTAGCAACCAATCTCTTATATTGTTCCATTTCGGTTGGCACGCAAAGCATCTCTGGGATTTCCAATTTCGAATCTAACGTAAGCTTTAGCTTGTCGATAATCGTCCAGGTCGCCGTGTAGGTTTTTGGATCGTCGAGAATTAGGGTGAACTCGATCGTGTCGTGGTCTAAGCGATGAAATCGTTCCTCGACGCGCAAATCGGCGCTGTGTGGAAGCCCCGAATTATCGATCCAGGTTCTGTCATCCAACCCGACGGTTTGAGCCACGAAGGTCTGGTCATCCACCCATTTGCGTACGGAATATCCATACCAGTTTGGGTCGGGGTCCTTCGGAAGTAGGCGGCCGTCGGTAAAAATGGCTCGCCAAACGCGTTGGTATTGATATAGCAATAGCATTCGATCTGGAGTCTGGACGATTTGAACCGCCCTGAATTCGAAAATTTCGTTCCGAGGGAATCCCTCCGGATCACAGCTATCAAGAGGATCATTTGTATCGGCCACAGGAACTTCTGTGATGCCGCGGCCGGGCCTGTTGGCTCTGAATTGTTTTTCGCCCAAAGGCGTAAAAGGCGGATGCTTATCCGAGAAACCGATCGGGTTGACTCCCGCAGGTACCCAAATTCCGGACAGGTCCCCCCGAGGCGCCGGAGATGATTTTCTAATCACCCCTTCGGATCGTTGGCTTGGAGCAACTTGCGTAAAAACGACGGCAGGCAAACTTAGCGCCGCGCTCAGAAAGAGGATCGGCATCAGAAGATTCCGCATTCCGGAAAGGCGTTGGACTCCGGCGAGATTTTGACTGGCATCGGCGCGATGCTTGGTGCCGTTAGTGAGGACGAGATTCATCGAACGTATCCGACCGACGAGCCTAGGGCTTACCCTCCGTCGGAGAATCAGGGGGGACATCGCTAGTTAATACTTGACCGTTGGGTAGCTGAACCTGCTGGATTCGTCCGACTGGCCTCCCATTCTTCGCGGGTGTCACGATAACTGTTATTTCATCGCCGGTGCTAAATGACTGCCTGCTCCAGCCGTGCTTAGCCATCTCGGACGGAACAGTGCCTTCGGCTGCCCAATGAATAACATTACCCTTATCGTCCTTCGCGTCGAACGTAAGAACGCAATGGGGATTGGCCCATAGCCATCCGACGACGGTTCCCTTCACAGTAACTCTTTTCGAGGTTTCGAATGCTGCGTTGCCGTGGTGCGCCCACAGTGAAGGTGAAAACAGGACAAAGCAAACTGGCAGAGCCACCCAGACCAAGCGCTTCCTATTCATCAGACCTCCGAACTGCGCTCGCTTTGCTTTGACACTTCTCGGACCTTCAGAGTTGTAGATAAGCCAAAGGCTACGGTTGAAGGACGCATATACCACACCGCCTCACGGCTGACAACCGAAACTAGGGAGATCGCTTGTGCCACTGGCAGCAGCACGCTTCGGATTGATTGACACTACGAATCGACTCTGATAACGTCCTGCCCCGGCGAACCTTCGAAGATCTAAATCCACCTTGAGGTGCCCCATGCGAATCAAGTTGCCCTTTGTTGTGGCCATTGCCGTCCTGGCAGTTTGCACTCCTCTATTCGCACATCACGGCTCAGCGGCTTACGACATGAGCACGCCGGTGGTCTTCAAGGATGCCGTCATTACTAAGTATTTGTGGGCCAATCCTCATACGGTAATCTTCTTCGACGTGAAAGATGACAAGGGCTTGACCACGCACTGGTCGACCGAGCTTGGTAGTCCCTCTGCGATCGAGTTGATGGGTTGGAACAGAAGCACGTTAAAACCTGGCGACACGATTACCATTTACATGTTCAAAGCCAAGAACGGCAGTCCTGTCGGGCGTATCAATAAGATCGTACTTGCCGATGGCACATTGATGAGGGATAGCCAGACGGGCGCCGACAACGGCGGACGAGCGGACGACGGGCGCCGATAACATAAGAACGTTCAGCTGAACTGCAATGTTATTTCGATGGCGTCGCCGTTCAGATGGCGAGGCAGTGGCTTGCCCCAGACGTCAGACGCAGGATTGTTTTCTCAAGATTCCTCAGGATTCTAGCCCGATCTGTGTCTCTGGCTACCTAGATGCAGAGTGGAACGCCCCCGATCCTTGCGCCGCGACCCGTAGTTTGACCCTTAAACTAATGCTATTAAGAGGAGAATCGTTATTGACGCGCAATTTTGTTGAGCCTAATATGGCAGGCGATACCGGTCTTTTCAGCCCGTAACTCCTACTGGTTTGTCGATCGATAGGGAATCCCCTAGGGAGGAAGCTGCAAATGACGTTTTCTCGCAGACATTTCATAAAGGCTGCTGGAGTAGGCGCGGTAGCCATGAGCAGTGGCGCCGTCGTCGCCGGGCTCGAAGGGGCAACGCCCCCTCCTAAAGCGTCTCCTCCGCCCCCTAGGCCATCTCCTCTGGCAATTCCTAACCCGATCACGCAGCAGACCAGCACGTTCAATGTCAATGGAAAGAATTATCAAGCTTCTTACGAAGCTCGAACCACTCTGTGGGAGGTGCTTGCTGTCAAGCTGGGCCTGACCGGTACAAACCGGAGTTGCAATCGAGCCAGTTGCGGCGCATGTAGTGTGCTCCTTGATGGGACGCCATTTTATTCCTGCCATACTCTGGCGATTGAAGCGGCCGATAAAAAAATCTTCACGGTCGAGGGATTGGGTGACGAGAAGAATTTGCATCCGTTACAGCGCGTGGCGCACGCATACGTGGCGGCGGAATGCGGCTTTTGTACACCCGGTTGGGAAGTAACCGCCAAAGGCTTGCTCGACCAGAACCCAAATCCAAGCGAGGAGCAAGTGAAAGAGGCGTTGGCGGGACACATCTGCCGATGCGCAGCTTACGCTTCCATCATACGAACAGTTGTCGATACGGGCAAGGTATTGCGAGGAGAGGCGGAAATCGTATGAAACTGAAAATCGAGGCCAAGCCCGAAGAGAATTCGATAATTATCGTCAATCAACCCATGGTGCGTGATTTTTCCACCGGTGGCGGGCATCTGCCCGGTGACACCTTGGTGGAGGGCGACGAGAAGATCGTAACCAAGAAGTGGCAAGGTTACCCGCCGCAGAATCTAAACCTCGTAGGTAAACCGCATCCACCCATGCCGGAAGTGGGAATACCACGGCTTACGGGCAAGGCCTTGTATTACACGCGGGTGGTATTGCCGAATATGCTTTTTGCGAAGCTGCTTACGAATCCGCACCCTCACGCCAAGGTGAAGATGCTGGATGCTTCGAAGGCGGAGAAGATGCCGGGCGTGGCATATGTTTTGACGCCGCAGAACGCACCGAAGACATACCCGTTTCCGCAAGAGCTTTTCTTCCAGGGTGAAGTTATGGCTATTGTGGCCGCAGAGACGGAGGATCTGGCGGAGGATGCGGTTGCGGCGATCCAAGTGGAGTATGACATCCTTCCTTTCTTGGGAAATGTCGCTCAGGCGATGGCGTCGGCACCTGGCGCTCCAGCACCCAAGAATAAGGACATCGTCAACACGTTGTATGAATGGGGAGACGTCGACAAGGCATTTA
>CAWGPK010000018.1:0-37754 GCA_963824405.1 uncultured Acidobacteriota bacterium
GCCATCGGGTTGCTGCTCATGCTGATGCTTCTCTCAGCGCTCACCGCCATCTGGCCCGCGGTCTCGATTGGCCGTGCCCGCCCGCTCACACTGCTGCAGCAGGGACGAAGCGCGTTCTGACGCGACCAACTCCGTCGTCTCTGCCGATCCGGCGAGCGGCTGGGGGCCAGCTTCCAGGTCAGCCCGTTCAAACCTATGCACATCAACATTTCGGCGTTGGGTGGCGTGACGAAGAATTCCCCCGAGTTCAAGAGTTTCGTGATCGTGGGCTGGGAGTTCTGAGTGAACCGGGCCGAGCGTGCCCGGCACGAACTCCATCCTGAGCACCAGCTACAAGTGGCAGGCAACCGTCGGGCAGGAAGGGGAGGGGGCCCCGTGCGGGCCCCCTCTTCGTTCCCGCCATGCTCATCCCAACTGCCTCCGGTGAAGGACGCGAGGCGCTCATTCGAGCTTGTACTCGATACGCACCCGTATCGCCGCAGCCACTGCTTGGCCGTCTTCGAGAGCCGGCTCGTACTGCATCGCGCGCGCGGCGGAGGAGGACGAGCGGATGAAATCCTCGGGAACGTCGGGCGTCAGCACCTCGACCCGCTGCTCGCCCCGACGCGCTCACCTGAACCAGCAGCAGGACCGTCGCGGTCTGTCCGGCCAGTCGTTGCCGCTCAGGGTAAGCCGGCTGGAGGCGCGCCACGGGTCTCGCTTGGCGTCTGCCGCCCCTTGGTGTCGGATGCAACACCATCGAAGGCCCGGGCATGTTCGTGTGGAATGCGCAATTCGCGAAGACGTTTACGCTGGGCCGGGATCGCCAGCATCGCCTGGATCTGCGCTGGGAGGTTACCAATCTTACCAACACGCCCCACTTCACCGGGCTCTCCACGCTGGTGAACTCCACCACTTTTGGAGAGGTAACCGCCGCCGGAAACATGCGCATGATGGATATCGTGACGCGCTTTACGTTCTAGAGAACCGTGAATATGAGAGACGAAATTCGCCGCTTCCTCGCCCTCATCGCCGCCGTGGGCTTATTGGCTCCCGCGGGCTGGGCCCAGAATCCGCAGCAAGCGGCCCCGCCTCCGGCTGCGCCGCTGGCGCCCCAAGTCTCGCCCAACCAGAAAGGCACGATCCGCGCGACGGTCAACTTAGTCGAGGTCGACGTCGAAGTCACCGATCGCAATGGCAACCCCATCAAGGGGCTGCGCCAGGACCAGTTCAGCGTCGCCGAAAATGGCAAGGATCAGAAAATCTCCACCTTCGATTATTACGACGTAGAGAGGCTGGAGAAGGCCGCCGCCGAAGACGTCGCGCCGATCACCATCCCCATCGGCTCGGTCAGCCAGCCGGAGCAGGTGCGGCAGCAGATTCGCGACCGCCGCTTGATCGTTCTCTTTTTCGACCTTACGTCCTTGCAGCCCAACGATCTCACCCGCTCCACTCTGGCCGCCAAGCAATTCCTCAGCAAGCAGATGACGCCCGCCGATCTGGTGGGCGTGGTGGCCTTTGGCAACCAACTCAAGGTAGTCGCCGATTTCACCAACGATCGCGATCTGCTCAATAGCGCCGTCGACGCGCTGCTGCCCGGCAAGGAGTCGCAGCTGGCGGCGCTGGCCGCGGCCACCTCCACCGGAATTGACGCCGCGACAACCGAAGACACAGACGCCGCTTTCACCGCCGACGATACCGAGTTCAACGCCTTCAACACCGACCGCAAGCTGATCGCCATCGAGTCGCTGGCCGATTTGCTCAAAGACATCCCCGGCAAGAAATCGGTGATGGAGTTCACCAGCGGCATCACCCAGACGGGCGAAGATAATCGCTCCCAGCTTCGCGCCACCACCGACGCCTCCAATCGCGCCAACATGTCCATCTACTCCGTGGACTCCCGCGGGCTCCTCGCGGAAATCCCCGGCGGCGACGCCAGCGTGGGCGCTTCGGCCGGAAACGCCATGTTCACCGGAGCGGCCATCTTCCAGCAAAGCCAGTCTCGGCAGGATTCCCGCGAAACTCTGGCCACTCTGGCCTCCGATACCGGAGGGCGCAGCTTCTTCGACCTCGGAGATCTCGGCCAGGCCTTCCATTCGGTGCAGGCCGATACCGACGGCTACTACCTCGTCGGCTACTACAGCACGGACGCCCAGCACGATGGCCTGTGGCGCAGCATTCGCGTGAAGCTTGCCGGCGCGCCCGGAGCGCGCATTCGCTACCGCCAGGGTTATTACGCGCCCAAGGATTTTGGCGTCTACACCACGGAAGATCGCGAGCGCCAGTTAGAAGACGCCATGCGCTCCGAGACTCCCGTGGTGGAGCTGCCCATCGCCGTGGAATCGGCTTACTTCCGCCTCAACAACAAACAGATCTTCGTTCCCATCTCCGCCAAAGTCGCGGCCAGCGCCTTGCAATGGGCGCAAAAGAGCGGCAGGCGGCAGGTGGAGTTCGACTTCGCCGCCGAGATTCGCGACACGCAATCCAACCGCATCGCCGGCGCCTTGCGCGACACCATTACCGTGCGCCTCGATTCTGAGCGCTATGAAGAGCTGCAGCAGAACGCCCTGGTCTATCAGGGCGGGATTATCTTGCCTCCGGGAAATTACAAGCTGAAGTTTCTCGCGCGGGAAAATGAATCCGGCCGCATCGGCACCTTCGAGGACGATCTGAAGCTGCCCGCCGTGCAAACCGATCGCATGCAGCTGAGCTCCGTGGTGCTATCGAGCCAGCTGGTCGAAGCGCAGAAAACTTCCGAGGTGCAGACCAAGGGCTTCGCGCCGGATGCCAAGCTCAAGGAGTCGCCGCTCGACGTTGCCGGCGAGCGCATCATTCCCAGCGTCACCCGCGTCTTCACCAATCAGCAGATGCTCTATATTTTCTTCCAGGCCTACGTTCCGGAGAAAGACGACCCCAATCAATTGCGCGCCGGACTTGAATTTTTCCGCAACGGCGCGCGCCTTAGCCAGACGCCCATGGTCGCGCCCGCGCAAGTGGACGATAAAACGCGCACCGCTTCTTTTCGCATTAGTTTGCCGCTGAAGGAGATCATGACCGGCCGCTACACCGTGGAAGCCGTGGTGGTGCAGGCAGGCGGCGCTCAGGCCGCGTTCGGCCGCAACTACTTCGCGCTGCGTCCCAATGCCGGCCCCGCGGCCCCGCCCGCGCCGACTGCCTCCGGTCCAGGCGGAAATTAGGCCGCCCCGGGACGGGAGAAACCAGAACGACCGGAAGCTCCGCCGTCAATCGATTACGCTGGTTGCCACGCCTTGCACGAGCCCGTTCGGAGGAGCCTTCGTTGCGCCGCTCAGCGTGCCCGGCTCGAACTCCACATTGGTCGTTCCCACGCCCGAGCCGTCGTTGAAGTTGAAATAATAAGTCGTGTTGCCGTCGGTGCTCGCGATGTTGACGTTCACAAAGTAGACGTTGCCTTGCGGGACGGTTCCCCCGCCCCCGCGAACGATCTCCACTGCCCCACTATCTCCGTAGGATGGATCGGGGCCGTTGACGTTGGGGTTGGTGATGGTGAGGTTCTGGAACGTCAAGTTGGCGCCATTGGCCGCATAGAATCGCGCGCAAGCTCCGTAGCTGCCGCTCTGATCGCTGAACGAATCGTGGATCAGAATCGTGCCCGGCGCGTTGGTGTTATCCGTCGAACTCAGCGGGGAACCGCGGCCCGCGTCTCCGTTAATGCCCACATAGCCGTAGCCTTGATTGCCCGTCGAATGATGGCCCACCACCGTGATGCCGATCGGTTGGGATGTGGAATTCATCATCCAGGGGCTGATCATCAGGCCGTCGCCGGCATTGTCGTTGGTATAGCAATTGGTGATGTTGATATCGAGCAGGTAGTCGCTGGGACTATTCGGCTCGATATCGATTCCGCTCTGCGGCGCGGTGCCGCTGGTGTTCGTGAAGTAGTCTCCGACATAGTTGATATGGTTCACCTGCCCCGTAATACTGCTGCCCTGCCGGAAATTATGGTCGAAAATACAATTCGTCACCGTTACATTCGTGCTGGTGCGCAGGTAAAGTCCGTCGCCGCCGGATAGGTCGCAGGAAATCCCGGTTATGGTCACGTTCGTCGCGGTTTCGACGTCCAGGCAATGCCGAGACTGGCTGCCGTCCGCTTTCGAAGCCGCTTGAGCGAGAGGCATCTGAAAAACCGATACTGCCGCGCCAGCCCCGGTTATGGTCACATTCGAGGCATAAACCGTCAGCATCACGGAATTCGCTCCGTAGCCTGAATTGGCGGAGACGGTCGCGCCGGCATCGACAAAAACGTTGGAGTTGTTCGGAAAAGAGATCGGACTGATGTTGTAGTTGCCGGCCGGTATCTCCAGTGTCTGGCCATTCGCCGCCGTCGAGGTCAGCGCCGTTTGGAACACATTGGTATCGTCTCCGCCAAAGCCGGCGTTCCCAAAATGCAGCAGGCTCACGGCATTGGGCGGCGCCGCCGCCGTGATGGTGACGGTGCTCGTGGCGGACATGGCGTTATTGGCGTTGCTTACCGCGGTCACCGTGTCGGTGCCGGCGGCCGAAGGCGCCGTGTAGAGGCCCGACGAACTGATCGTTCCCAGCGTCGCGCTCCAGGTCACCGATTTATCCACCGAGATTCCCTGGACATTGGCAGCGAACTGAACGGTTTTCCACGCCGGCGTCGAAGCCGGCGAAGGCGTCAGGCTGACCGACGTTATCGCCGACGTTCCCGGCGAGCTTGAGTTTGATGTTGAGCCCGATGTGCTCGTAGACGACGAACCCCCATTCGCACTCGTTGTTCCGTTGGAAGTTGCTGAGGCGCCAGAAACCGATGATTCCAGCGCTTTGGAACCTGCCGTCGTTACCCCACCGCATCCCCAGCCGCAAACAGCGAGAGTTATGAGCAGAAAAAAGAGCAGGAAGAATGGCGAATTATGTGGCTGAAAATGAGCGGGATACGATGCTTGGAGCCATGTCTCGAAACCACTTCGCGACCACTGTAGCATCTCCACCCCCTGTCGAATTCCCGGGCCGAGCAACCTTACTGGTTCCGCCTTGTGAATAAACACCGGCGAATAGGGTAATTAGCGTACAGCTAGGGTAACTACCCTACAGCATCCCCAGTAGGACAGGTAGCGTCCTCGCCACTGTTTACCAGTGTGTTATTTTTCGGGGGCTTTCATTTTGGGGAGACGAGCTAACGAGCCTGCTTGCTCAGATCCCGGATCGGGAAAACGCGCTGGAATCGTGTGTTCGGAAGCGCGGACTAAACGGTTTGCGGGTCCGCTTGCAGACTCATGGTTTCGCGGAGTTTGGCCAGCAGGTCGTCGCGTTTGAAGGGTTTCGGGAGAAGCGGGGCCTGCGGTTCGAGCAGCGTGGCATCCCTGAATCCGGTGTAGCCGGACATATACACCACGCGCATCTCCGGCCGCATCGGGGCCAATTTCCCCGCCAGAGCGCGGCCATTCATTTCCGGCATGATGACGTCGGTCAGGAGCAGGTGGATCGGGTCCTGGTATCGTTGCGCGATAGCGATGGCTTCATTCGGCGAATTCGCTTCCAGAACTTTATATCCGCCGGCGGCCAGCAAATCGCGCGTCAGACCGCGCAGAGCCTCTTCGTCCTCCACCAGCAGAATGGTTTCCGTTCCTCCCCGGGACGCTTTTGGCTGGGCCGCCGCTTGCTGCGCGCGAGCGGGTTCGTTCACCACCGGCAAATAGATCTGGAAGGTGGCGCCGCGGCCAGGCTGGCTATCCACCCAGATGTGCCCGCCGCTTTGCCGCACGATGCCGTAAACCATGGAGAGGCCCAGGCCGGTGCCGTGGCCGGATTGTTTGGTGGTGAAGAAAGGCTCGAAAATGCGCGCCTGAGTCTCCGCATCGATGCCCATGCCCGTGTCCGCGATGGCCATCAATACGTAGCATCCGGGGCGCTGAGGCTGGCGATGCCGCACCTGTTCTTCGTCCAGCACCACGTTTTTCGTCTCGATCGATAACCTGCCGCCACTGGGCATGGCGTCGCGGGCATTCACCACCAGGTTCATGATCACCTGTTCGATCTGTCCTCGATCCACTTTCACGGAACCCAGGCCGGAATCGAGCTGAGTTTTCAACTCGATATCTTCGCCGATCAGGCGGCGCAACATTTTTTCCAGCTCCAGAACCACGGCGTTGAGGTCCAGAACCTTGGGCTCCAGCAGTTGCTGGCGGCTGAAAGCCAGAAGCTGGCGGGTGAGCGCGGTGGCCCTGTCTCCGGCCTTTTTGATCTGTTCGCAATTCCTGTGCAGCGTTCCCGTGGGGGGCAGTTCGCGGTCCACCAGGTCGCAGTAGCCGGTGATCACGGTCAGCAGATTATTGAAATCGTGCGCAATCCCTCCGGCCAGCTGCCCAATCGCTTCCATTTTTTGAGCTTGCCGCAACTGCTTCTCCAGGATCTTTTGCTCGGTGACGTCCTTCATCAGCGCGATCACGCACTTCTGTCCCGCCACCTCGATGATTTCCGCCGAATCGAAGCCTATGCGCTTCTCCCCGCACTTGGTGCGAAAGGCAATCTCCAGGTCGCGCACCGAGCGGCGCGTTTCGAGCGCCTCCACGAATCGCAGGCGGTCCTCCGGCGTTTGCCAGAGATTCAGTTCCGAGGAGGTGTGGCCCACCACCTCTTCTCGCCGATAGCCGGTCACGCGAAGGAAACTGTCGTTTACATCCAGGAAGCGCCCGTCGGAGACCGTCGTGATCGTGATCGGCTCGGGGCTGGCGTTAAACGCCTTCTGGAATCGCTCTTCCGCTCGCTTGCGGTCGCTCACGTCGCGGGTGATGGATACCGCGCCGACGATCTGGTTAGTCGCATCCTTGACCGGCGACGTGGTAATGGAAACGTCGATTCGCTGGCCGTTCTTGCGAACGTGAATGCTCTCGCACAACTGAACGCTCTCGCCGCGTTTCAGCTTTTCGAGGCTGGCCGGCAGTTCATCGGCCTGGTCCGCCGGAATCAGAAAGTCTCTCGGCCTCCCCAGCACCTCGCTCGCGGTATAGCCGTAAACGGCTTCGGCGCCGGCATTCCAGCTGACGATTGTGCCGTCCAGCGCGTGGAGCACAATGGCATCGCTCGAAAATTCAATGATCGAGGCCAGTTGCGAGAGCCTCTCGGCGATGCGCTTGCGTTCCGCAACCGCGCTCTTCATCTCCTCATACGCGCCCACCAGGTCGCGCGCCCGTTGCGCCAGCCGCTTCTCCCGCTGCGTGCCTCCGGCGAATTCCGCCTGCGCGCGCAGAAACTGCACGAACGCCCGCCAGGAGTGGTTGTCCATCAAAAGCGGGAGCATCACCCTGGCCACAGCGCTTTGAGCGTCGAAGGGCTTTGCCGGATCCACGACCGCTTGCAGCGAATGCGTGTATACCTGGGCGCAAGAGCATCGCGCGGCAGCCGCATCGAGCAGCTCTCTTTCCTGATCGCTGGCCGCCTGTTCGCGAATCTTGAGGATGAGGGCGGAGATTTTCTCGCTGTTCTCCACGCGCTCGAGCGCCAGCGGAGCCGTTTCATCCTGCGCGGGTATCAAGATGGCCGTGGTGAGCTGAATGTTGCGGTCGGAATACTGAAGCACCTCTTCCGCCATTTTCAGTTTGGCGTTGAGGGCGTTGCAACCGGGGCTGGTGTGTCGGGACACGATTTTTCACTGTGAAGAGAGTTGTTCGCCTCGCTAAAGCGCAGGCTTGGCCGGGCGCGTCAGGGCCGTATCCGGGCCGTCGCCTGGTCCTTTATTTCTTCTCCAGGAGCAGTTTTTCGATTTTTTGGCTCAGCCGGGCAAATTCCACGGGCTTGGTTTCGTACTCGTCGCAACCCGCTTCCAGGGCTTTGGCGCGATCGCCGATCAGGGCGTGAGCCGTCAGAGCGATGATCGGTATCCCGCGGGTGGCGTCTTCGGCTTTCAGCATGCGGCTCACTTCCCAGCCATCCATCGCCGGCAAGCTGATGTCCATCAGGATCAAGTCGGGCTTTTCCAGCCCGGCCCGCGAGTGTCCCTCTTCGCCATTTCGAGCGGTCACAACGGAGTAGCCATGGCGCTCCAAGCGGCGGGAAAGCATGTCTCGGTTGATCTCGTTGTCTTCCACCACGAGAATCTTGGGCATCGCCACTTCCTCTCTGAAGATCTACTTCTCGCCCGATCGAACCTGCCCCGTCTCTCGGCATCTAACAGCGGCGGGCAAACTTCGGAAGGAAGCCACTCGCCGCTTGGGGCCATGCCGTCGAGAGGGTTAGGATAGGAGTTGGTTCTGCATTTCAGGAATGGAACAAAGGTACTGTTCACTCAAACCTTCGATTGAAGATTGTCGGGCCCAAAGTGAAGGTCGGTCGGTTTGAAGGGCTATTGAAGGGCTAAATTTAAAGGGCCTAAATGAAATGCCAACAGCGGCGCAAATGCCGTGATTTTATCCCCACCAGGAGCAACCACACATGCAGCTCGGAATGATCGGACTCGGGAGAATGGGCGCGAATATGACCCGCCGCCTCCTGCGAGCCAAACACCAATGCGTCGTCTCGGATCACCATCAGGAAAATGTGAATCGATTGGCCGGCGAGGGAGCCCAAGGCACAACCTCGCTGGATGACATGGTCAAAAAACTGGCCCCGCCTCGGGCCATCTGGATGATGGTTCCGGCGGCGGGAGTCGATTCCACCATCCAGGCGCTCGCCCCCAAGTTGCAGCGCGGCGATATCCTGATCGATGGCGGCAATTCTTATTACATCGACGATATTCGCCGCTCCAAGCAGCTCCAGCCGCAAGGAATCGAGTATGTCGACGTCGGCACCAGCGGAGGCGTCTGGGGCCTGGAGCGCGGCTATTGCCAGATGATCGGCGGCCCGCGCGACGTTGTCCAGCACCTCGATCCCATCTTCAAAGCACTGGCTCCTGGCCGCGGCGATATACCGCGCACTCCTGGGCGCGAGAAGGTCGACGGCACATCCGAAGAGGGCTACCTCTATTGCGGCCCCGCGGGCGCCGGCCATTTCGTGAAGATGGTGCACAACGGCATCGAGTATGGCCTGATGGCCGCTTACGCCGAGGGCATCAATATCCTGAAGCACGCCAACGTAGGCAAAACCAAGGCCAAAACAGACGCGGAGACCGCGCCCTTGCGCGACCCGGAGCATTATCAGTACGACTTCAATCTCCCCGACGTCGCGGAGGTCTGGCGGCGCGGCAGCGTGATTGCTTCCTGGCTCCTCGATCTCACGGCCAGCGCTCTGATGAGGCAGCCCGATCTCACCGATTTTTCCGGCCGCGTCTCCGATTCCGGCGAAGGACGCTGGACGATTCTCGCGGCGGTGGAAGAAGGCGCTCCCGCGCCCGTTTTGAGCTCCGCTCTTTACGAGCGATTTACTTCCCGCGGCGAAAGCGATTTCGCCAATAAGCTTCTCTCGGCCATGCGCTTCGAATTCGGCGGCCATCTCGAAAAGAAAGCAGCCGGCTAGCGAACCCCTTACCGCTCACCCCACGAGTTGAGAGCATCCAATAAGCGCCACAATAAGCGCCCTTGACGCGCAAAGGAGTTGCTCATGAGTGCTACCCTGTCGGCGATCCCCTCGGACTCGCGCACTTCGCAAAAGCCCGCGGCGCTCTCCGACGCCCTGGTCTTTTTCGGCGCCACCGGCGACCTCGCCTACAAGCAAATCTTCCCCTCACTCCAGCAAATGATCCGCCGCGGCAATCTGAACGTGCCCGTGATTGGCGTCGCCAAAGCCGGCTGGAATCTCGAGCAGCTTCGCAATCGCGCCAAAGACAGCCTGGCCAAGCACGGCGGCGTCGATCCCGTCGCCTTCCCCAAATTGATGCAGTTGCTGAATTATATTGACGGTGACTACCAGGACCCGGCCACCTTCAAGAAGCTGCGCGAGCTTCTGGGCCAGGCCCAGCTTCCCACGCATTACCTGGCCATTCCTCCCAGCCTTTTTCCCACCGTCGTCGAAGGACTTCGCGCCTCGGGCTGCGCCAAAAATGCCCGCGTCATCCTGGAAAAGCCCTTCGGCCGCGATCTCGCCTCGGCTCAAGCGCTCGACGCCACCTTGCACGCCGCCTTTCCCGAGTCCTCCATCTTTCGCATTGACCATTACTTGGGCAAAGAAGAAGTCGAGAATCTGCTCTTCTTCCGTTTTGCCAACACCTTTCTCGAGCCCATCTGGAATCGCAACTACATCCAGAGCATCCAGGTCACCATGGCCGAGTCCTTTGGCGTCGCCGGCCGCGGCAAATTCTATGAGGAAGCCGGCGCGATTCGAGATGTGATGCAGAACCATCTCCTGCAAGTCGTCGGATTTCTCACCATGGACCCGGCCACCAGCCTCTATGCCGAATCCCTGCGCGACGAGCAGGTCCGCGTCTTTCGCACCATCCCCCCGCTCGAGCCGAAAGACGTCGTGCGCGGCCAGTTTGAAGGCTATCGCCAGGTCCACGATGTCGCTCCCGATTCCAAAGTGGAGACCTTCGCCGCCGTGCGCCTGGAGATCGATTCCTGGCGTTGGGACGGCGTCCCGATCTTGCTTCGCTCCGGCAAGTGCCTGCCGGTCACCGCCACGGAAGTGCTGGTCAAGTTAAAGCCTCCTCCCCTCCGCCGCACGGGAAATAGCAATAATTATTTCCGCCTGCGCCTCGGTCCCGATCTTTCCATAAATGTGGGCGCGCGAATCAAGCGTCCTGGCCCGGACATGGTCTCCATGCCCGTCGAGCTCTCCGCCGTGCAACTCGACCTCAGCGCCGAGCTCATGCCTTACGAGCGCCTGCTCACGGACGCCATGCGCGGCGATCCGCTGCTCTTCGTGCGCCAGGACGCCGTGGAAGCCGCCTGGGCCATCGTCGATCCCATCCTCGGAACGGATAAGACGCCGCTCTACTTTTATCCTCGCGGAAGCTGGGGTCCGTCCGAAGCCGACGCCTTGGCCGCCGACGTTGGTGGCTGGCACAATCCCGAGCCTTCCCGCACCGGCGGCACATCTCACTTTATGTGGCGATATGACGAAAACGAAGACGTCCGCAAGGCCAGCGGTTAGCACCGCGGCGGAAGCGGCGGAAGCTAAAGAAACCGGATTTGTTTTCGCCGCTGCCGGTTTCGCCGCGCTGGGAGGACTTCTCTTTGGCTACGACACCGGAGTCATCTCCGGCGCCTTAATTTTCATTCGCACCCAATTTGCGCTGAGCACATTCCAGCAGGAGCTGGTGGTCAGCGTCGTTCTCGTGGGCGCCGCCATAGCGGCTCTTAGCGGCGGCCGCCTGGCGGACATTTTCGGCCGCCGCGCCATGCTCCTGGTGACGGCCGTGATTTTCATCGCTGGCGCCATGGTCTGCGCCTCTGCGCCTTCCTTGAACGTGCTCGTCGTCGGACGGCTGATCGTTGGCCTGGGCATCGGCCTTGCCACCAGCACCGTGCCCATCTACATCTCCGAAGTTTCGCCTCCGCAGTCGCGCGGCTGGCAAGTCTCGCTTTTCCAGCTGGCCATCACCATCGGCATCCTCGCCGCTTATCTCGTGGACTACGCCTTCTCCGGCAGCGGCGCTTGGCGCTGGATGCTGGGAATGGCCTTCGTGCCCGGCGCGATTCTCGGCCTGGGAATGATTCGCATGCCCGAAAGCCCGCGCTGGCTCGCCGAACACGGCGAATCCCAACGCGCGCGCGAGGTGCTCAAGCGCATCCGCGGCGGAAACAATATCGACTCCGAATGGCGCGAAATTCAGGAGACGCTCGCGCAAGCCGATGAGCGCAGCCGCTTCGCCGACCTCTTCGCGCCTCACGTGCGCCCCGCGCTCGTTATCGGCGTCGGCCTGGCGATCTTTCAGCAGGTCACGGGAATTAACACGGTCATCTATTACGCCCCCGTAATCGTGCAGTCGGCGGGAATTTCCTCAGCCTCGGGAGCTATCCTGGCCACCGCTGGCATCGGCCTGGTAAACGTGATCATGACCATCGTGGCCATGTGGCTGATCGACCACGTCGGCCGCCGCCCTCTGCTGCTCACGGGAATCGCCGGGATGATCCTCAGCCTCGCCGTGCTGGGCTTCGTCTTCCGCATGCCCACCGGCGGCGCGCTGGCCTGGCTGGCCGTGATCACGCTGATGGTTTACGTGGCCTCGTTCGCCATCAGCCTCGGCCCGATTTTCTGGCTGCTGATCGCGGAGATCTATCCGCTCAAGGTTCGCGGCATCGCGGAAGGCACTGCGGCAGGCGCGAACTGGGCCTTCAACTTTCTGGTTTCGCTTACCTTCCTCAGCCTGATTCAGATTCTGGGCGCGAGCTCCACGTTCTGGATGTACGCCACCCTGGCCATTGCCTCCTGGTTCTTCTCCTACTATCTAGTCCCCGAAACCAAAGGCCGCACCCTCGAAGAGATCGAGCAGTCCTTCCGCCACCCCCACGCCGCCTGACGCCGCACTAATAATTGTGCTGTCATCCCGAGGGCCGGGTTTGGTTTTCTTCGCGCGAAACGTCATGGACATCAGGAGCTTTCGCGCGTTAACAAAGTCCCGAGGGATCTGCAATTCGGTTTTCGTGCCCTTACTTCTCCACCACGCCGCACGCGATCCGGTCCCCGGAATTTCCCGCGGGATCGGTCTTGTAATCGTCCGGCCCGGCGTGAATCACCAGCGCCGTTCCGCCTGCATGAAACAGCGAATTCATCCCATCGCCCAGCGTAACCATGGCCGCGGTCATGGTCGCTTTGCCCTTGCCGTTTGCGCCCACATTGAAATTCGGCAGGTCTCCGGCGTGCGGACCTTCGGGATTATCCTTGCCATGTTTCTTCATCATGGGATTGAAATGCCCGCCAGCGGAAGCGAAATTCGGCCCCTGGCACATGCCCACGTTGTGAATATGGATCCCATGCACGCCCGCCGGCAGCCCCGTCACGCTCACGTTGATGCGCACGCCCTTGGCCGTCTGCGTCAGCGTCGCCGTGCCTACTTTATTCCCCTTGGCGTCGATGAAATTCGCATGCGCCTTGGTCGTCGTGGTCTGCGCGAATGCTGTCACCCCCATCAGTATTGCGCCCGCTAGTAGCAGTAAACTTCGAAATCGCATCGCATCCCCCTTTTCGTTCGCCACAGTTATACCCGCGCCCACCTGCGAAATGCAATCGCGTCTGAACCGGCCTAGCCTGCGTCTTGAAGCAGCCTCACGTCTAGAAAAGCGTCGAATACTCCGTAAGGCTGCAGGTCCTTTGGTAGCCCCAGAACAGCATGAATGAGCCGCACCGCCCCACGCCACTCCTCTTCGGTCATGGGGCCGAGCATGTCATCTGCATTCACGAAGTAGAGAAATACGAGAACGCTTGGGACACTGTTAAGCTGCGTCAAAAAGTAATGATGGGCGAGCCGGTTCGCATATTGATAAAAGAGACTGCTCCAAGTCGCCGTTGCCCTGGGTGCGTAGTATCGTCTCGCCTCGCCGAGACTTTTTGCTATCAGCTCGATTGATGTTTGGGAAGAAGCCTTTGATGCTGGCGACGCAGCTTCGGGGATGTGGGCTTTCGCCTCTACGAAGAGCGGGCGTCCCTCTGACGTAATTCCCAAAGCATCCCACACCGGCCCGCGAGCAGGCCAGAAAGCTTCGAGGGGTTTCTTGGGATTGGAAATGCCAACCTTCTCCAACGCTTTTCCATTTCGGTACTCACAAAAACGCTCGGCTTCAAGAGGAGATTGCCATGTCAAAGAAACCCGCGGACCGATAGCTTCGCAGCGCCGAAGCGCACTCAGAAGAAGTTCCGGCTTCCGATTCACCGCGAGTTGTAACCATCGCTGACTGCCCGCCGATGCGAAGCCCGTCGTGACGACACCTCCGTGCGGCGGATTTTACACCCAAAAAATAAGGGCCGGTAGCCTCGCGGCTCCGGCCCTCGACGATTCAACGCCTATCAACTGCGGCCGTCCAGTTCCGGCTGGACAACAGGAACGATGGCTACAATACCGGCGCTTAACTAGAGGCCTAGGTCTATATCGAAATCCTTTTCCACAAGGTCCTGAAATTCAAACATTGAACTACAGTACAATTTAGATTGACTTGGCGGCTTAACCCAACAGCGCGCTGGTTTTTCTTCATTTGCTCCGTCGCGCACGGTATCGTGATAATCGAGATACCCGGCATATGCGGCGTTGCTAAAGGCGTCGACAACAGTAAACGTCAATTCGGTTCTAAGTGCTTTGCCCACCACCAGGTCGTTCATCCTGTCCATTTCCGCGTAGCAGACGCCTTGTGACGAGTCGTAGCGACTCATGAAACCGGAGGCCTCCAGATGCCACGCGCTAGCTGACTTAAACTCGTTGAACAATCTCTTGGCTTGATCCGAACACATCTTCTGCTCAGCCAACGACGGTTGCCTCTGTGGGGGTGTTACCGTTTTAGTAGCGCTATCTTCCTCCTGCGGGGGTGTTGCCTTTGCTGCCGTTTTAGTAGCACTAGCTTGTTTTTCCGGACGGTTCATAAAAACGTACGTAGAGATGCCACCAAGAATCCACGCTATCGAAGCGACGATTCCTATTCTTTGCCATCCGTTGAGCTTTGTTCTGATTTCGACGCCTCCGTGCCGCGGATTCTACACCCAAAAAATAAAAGGTCGGTAGCCTAGCGGCCCCGGCCCGGCACAGCGCGCCGATCTATTCCTTCACAGACTCAAGTGCTACCGCGGGCACTGCATCGGCATCCATGGTAAGCATCAGGAATTGGCAGTGCCCGCAGTGGAATCCCGTGACGCTGACGGAGTTGTTGATCACGTCCTCTTCCTGAAATTGAAAAGACAACCCTCTCACTCTGCTTATACGATCTGACTTGCCGCAACGCATGCATTTCATCGCGGGCCTCCGTGCGGCGCATTCTACAAGAGGCGCACTCTACAAGAAACGATCCGCGCTTTACTCGTGCGGTAAAATAGAACATGCTTGAATTTTGCGGCGCGTCGCTGTCTGTGCAGGCTCGGATTTCGGTCGCGGCGTGTTCCGCCAGCCCTAATCCTGCCTTCGCCACAATTCCAACTAAGCGCCTTAATTTGATACTCTTGCATGATGATTAGCCAGCAACTCCTTTGGAATGATAACGTTTACAGTAGTAATCGCCTGTTTAGGAGTGATCGCACCTGATCGAGCCTTATTAACGGACGCAACTATCTTATAATCTGTACGATGCGAGGGAACTCTGGCCAGAAAGAGGATTCTTGCTAAGTTCTTTAGAATGAAAACGTTTTCCAACCCCTATCCGTAAGCCCCATGGAATCACATCGTTTACAAAAAAGGTGGGGGGAGGGTAGCCGACTCAGACATGCCGAACCCGAAACGAATCGAGAATCGGCCCGCTAAGTGTATGCTTGCAACTTCGTGCTTGAGTCCCGATCGAGTTGCCGGAAGCGATGCCTGGGATTCAGCCGCGCGTCAACAGATTCTAGCGAAGTAGATCCGCCCCGGGCGCTATCCTGCTCGGTTGTAAATTCACTTTAGCAACAGCGGAGAGATTGCATGATCGTAGGAGTCCCGCGCGAGACTTTTCCTGGGGAACGGCGCGTCGCCATGGTGCCGCTTGTAATTCCCACGCTGGCCAAGGGCGGCCTCGAAGTGCACGTCGAGGCCGGAGCAGGCGTCGACGCCGGTTATCCTGACGCCGAGTACGCCGCCAAAGGCGCCAAGATTGTTGCCGACCGCCGCGAACTCTTCGCCCAAGCCGATGTTCTCGTGCAGGTGCTCTGCTATGGCTCGAACGACAAGACCGGCCAGGCCGATGTTCCTCTTTTTCACCAAGGCCAGGTGCTCATCGGATTCCTGCGTCCCCTCGGCGCGCTCGGCCCCTTGCAGGAGATTGCCGCAAAAGGCGTGATTTCGTTTTCCATCGAATTGATGCCCCGCTCCACGCGCGCGCAGAGCATGGACGCGCTCTCGTCCATGGGCACCATCTGCGGATATAAAGCCGTGCTCATCGCCGCGGACACGTTGCCGAAAATTTTCCCTATGCTCACAACCGCCGCCGGCACAATTACTCCGGGCCGCGTATTGGTGATTGGCGCGGGCGTTGCCGGCCTCCAGGCCATCGCCACGGCGCGCCGCCTCGGCGCGGTCACCTCCGCGTATGACTTGCGCCCCGCGGCAAAAGAGCAGGTGCAAAGCCTGGGCGGCCGTTTCGTCGAGCTGCCCATCGAGGCCAAGGACGCCGAGGATACGCGCGGGTACGCCAAGGCCCAGGACGAATCCTTTTACCAGCGCCAGCGCGAACTGCTGGGCAAAGTCGTGGCCGAAAGCGACGTGGTCATCACCGCGGCGGTCGTTCCCGGGAAAAAATCTCCTATCCTCGTGACTGCCGACATGGTTAAAGGCATGGCGCCCGGCTCGGTAATCCTCGACTTAGCCGCCGAGCGCGGCGGGAACTGCGAGCTCACCCGCCCCGGCGAGAAAATTGTGGTGGACGGCGTCACCATCATCGGCTGGTTCAATCTTGCCAGCACCGTGCCCTATCACGCCAGCCAGATGTACGCCCGCAACGTCACCGCTTTCCTTCTGCACCTGTTCAAAAGCGGCAAGCTGAGTCTCGATCTGAACGACGAAATCGTCCGCCAGCACGCTGGTCACTCGAAATGGCGAGATCGTCAATCCGCGCGTGCGCGAGTTTTATTCGCTGCCGGTTCTGGCGGCGCACTCCTGAGTGAGGAGGAATGCCTTCGGACTTCATCTCCAATCTTCTATGTATTCATTCTCGCCGGCTTCGTCGGATTTGAAGTGATCAAGCGCGTCTCGCCGCTGCTGCATACGCCGCTGATGTCGCTCACCAACGCATTGGACGCCATCGTGGTGGTCGCGGCCATCATCATCGCCGGGCGGCACGAAACCACGCTCTCCACCGTGCTGGGAGTCATCGCCGTGGCCGCTTCGTTCAGCAACATGGTGGGCGGATTCCTGATCACCGACCGCATGCTGCGCATGTTCAAATCGGGCAAAACGAAAAAATCATGACCGCCGCCGACGTCCAGCAGATCATCGATCTCACCTATCTCGTCGCCGCCGTTCTCTTCGTTCTGTCGCTGAAATGGCTCAGCTCGCCCGTCACCGCGCCGCACGGCGTCCTGGCCGGCGAGATTGGAGCTGCGCTGGCCGTCGGAGCCACGCTCTTCAATCCTGAACTGGTTCAGTTCAAGTGGATTGTGGTAGCGCTGATTATCGGCGCGGGCATCGGCCTTCCCCTCGGTATGGTGCATATGACGGCTGTGCCGCAGCGGACGGCGCTGAGCCATGCCTTTGGCGCGCTGTCGGCCAGCATGATCGGAATCGCCGAATATTACGTGCGCGCGCCGCAGGTCACGAAGTTCGGCATGGTGGAAATCGCCCTCGAGGTGATCATCGGCTCGCTCACGTTTACAGGCAGCGTGATTGCTGCCGGCAAGCTCCAGGAGATTCTGCCGCAGCGGCCCATCACCTATCGCGGCCAGAATATCGTCAGCCTTTCGGTTCTGGGCGCAGCCCTCGTGCTGGCCTTGGTTCTGGTGATTCATCCCGAATACATGGTGCTCTTTCCGGTCATGGTCAGCGTGGCGCTTCTCTTTGGCGTGCTGCTGGTCACGCCGATCGGCGGCGCGGATATGCCCACGGTCATTTCGCTGCTGAACTCGTACGCCGGTCTTTCCGCCGCGCTTCTCGGATTCGTGCTCAATAGCAAGGTGCTGGTGGTGGCTGGCGCGCTCGACGGTTCCTCCGGCTTCATCCTCTCCGTGATCATGTCCAAAGCCATGAACCGCTCCTTCACCAACGTCATGTTTGGCGCCTTCGGCCAGCTGCAAGTGTCCGCCAAGGCCACTGTGGAAGAGAAAGTCGTCCGCAGCGCCAGCGCGGAAGAGGCCGCCTCGATTTTGTCCGGCGCCACCAAAGTGGTCATCGTTCCGGGATACGGCATGGCCGTGGCCCAGGCGCAGCACAAGGTCCGCGAACTTTATGACGCGCTCACCAAGCGCGGCGTCGACGTCAAATTCGGCATCCACCCCGTCGCCGGAAGAATGCCCGGCCACATGAACGTATTGCTGGCCGAAGCGGATATTCCCTACGACCGCCTGTTCGACATGGACGATATTAATTCGGAGTTGCCGCTCACCGACGTGGCCCTGGTCATTGGCGCGAACGACGTCACGAATCCCGCCGCGCGCAACGAACCCGGCAGTCCCATTTACGGAATGCCCATCATTGACGTCGACAAAGCCCGCACCGTTATGGTCATCAAGCGGGGCATGAGCCCGGGATTTGCCGGCATCGATAACCCTCTCTATTACCTCGATAAAACGCTCATGCTCTTCGGCGATGCCAAAGCCTTTGTAGGAGATATCGTTCGCGAACTCAGCGGCACGCACCACTAAGCCATGTAGTCTGTATCCGTTTTGGAACAGGCCGGCCTAGATTGAGACGAATCGCATTCTGAAACCCCCAAACGTTTTCCTAAACCCCTGATTCCTCACGCCGCTCCGCATTCGCGCATGGTAGGCCATGTGCTCTCACCCGAGAGCACGGCAAATCAAGACAGCGAGACTCTGTCTGGGATAAAGCGCGAATCTGGCGCGATCCTGGTGCGAATCTGGCGAGGATCTAGCGAGGATAATCAGTGCTGGTATACGACAAAATCCGTCCCGAGGAGTTAGACCGCCGCGAACTGCAGCTTACGCTGCTCGCTTGCAGCACCATTCTGATCTTGGGCGCGGGTTTGGCGCTGCTGATGTACCCGGTAGTGTTCTCCCGATCGAACGCGCCCACAAGCATGATGTTGAGGAACGCGTTCTACGGATTCTGCACGCTATCGGCGCTGCTGGCCATGTACCTCGTGGATCGCCAGATGACGATACTGCGTCTGCGGCGGCAAATCGCCGACGACCGCAGGCGAGCCGTGGAATCCAGAATTGAAGCCAGCGCGGAACTCCTGAACGCCATTCCCAATCTGACCTCGTTCAAGGATCGCCTGGCCATGGAATACCGCCGGGCGGCGGCCGCGACGCAGGTTTTGTCCGTGCTGGTGATCACGGTGAAATTGCCGGAAGATGTGGCCTCCACGCCGACGGCCATATCCCGCCTCAGCGATGCCGCCAAGGCGATTTCCCGGAAACTGCGAGAGCAAGACTCTGTTTACGTTCTGCGTCCCTCCTGCTTCGGCACCATCCTCCCCAACGTTACCCGGGCCATCGCCGAGCGCATCTCCGAACGTGTTGCGGAGGGACTATCCGATGCGGCGGGAGCGACCAATCGATTTTCCTACAAGATCAACGTGGTGAACTGCCCCGCAACGAGCTCGAGCGCGCATGAGCTTCAGGAGGCCGTTCTGAACGTCCTGCCGCATGAGGATTCCCTGCGGTCCGTGGCTGAAGAAGCTTTCTAAACCGCGGCCGCCAAGAATGTGAGCAATATTAGCGGTAGACGGGAAAGGGCGAGCTGGAGTCCAGATCGAGTCCCAGTTGCAATTTGGCGGCGTCCGACATGCGGCTGGGATTCCAAGGCGGATCGAAGACGATTTCGGCGTGAACTTGCCTGACCTCGGGAAGCTGCGATAGCTTGCGCTCGATATCAGCGCGGAGCACGTCCCCCATACCGCAGCCCGGCGCGGTCATGGACATTTTGATCTCGATCCTGTGGCCGCCGGTTTCGGCGGGCGTAATCTGGCAGGAGTAGACGAGGCCGAGATCGACTATGTTGACGGGGATTTCGGGATCGAAAACCGTCTTCAGGCTATCCCAGACCAGCTTTTCGCTGAAGGGAACCGGCGCGGCTTCCGCGGACTGCGCCTGCTTGGCGTCGGGAGCGAGGCCCAGGGCGTCCGCATTATTGGCCTCGATGCGCATCATCGCGCCCTGTTCGGTGGTCACCGTATAGCTGCCGCCGAGCGACTGCGTGATTCGCACGCGGCTTCCGGCGGGGAGCACCTGCACGCCGCCATAGGGCACCTGAGTGGCCTCGCAATCACGCTTAAGCTCAATTACAGCGCTGGGCATATTTCCTTACTCCGCTTCCATTATTCCGTCGAGACGGCGTGCTGCTCGCCTTCGAGCGCCGCGTGCAAGGCGTGCCAGGCCAGCGTGGCGCACTTCACGCGCACAGGATATTCGGAGACTCCGGCGAAGGCCGCCAGCTTGCCAAGCTCTTCCGATGACGCGCCGTCCTTGCCGGTTACAACGTGATGGAATTTCTGAAACAGCTCCTCGGCTTGCTCCATGCTCTTGCCCTTGAGGGCCTGGGTCATCATGGATGCCGAGGCTTTGGAGATGGCGCAGCCGGAGCCCTGGAAGGAGATGTCGCGGATCTGCCCGTCGCCAATCTGGAGGTAAACCGTAAAGTGGTCGCCGCAGAGGGGATTAAAACCCTCAGCGGTGCGATTGGCCGCTTCGATGGCGCGGTAGTTCCTCGGGTTCTTGCTGTGTTCGAGGATGATGTCTTGATAAAGATCGCGCAAATCCGCCATCAGGCGAAAACCTCCCTAACTTTCCGCAGCCCGTCGGCCAGCGCGTCCATCTCCTCCACGGTGTTGTAGAGCCCCAGAGAAGCTCGCGCCGTGGCCGGGATGCCGAAGCGCTGCATGAGCGGCTGGGCGCAGTGATGTCCGGTGCGAATGGCAATCCCTTCGCGATCGAGAATGGTGCCGATGTCGTGGGGATGGATGCCTTCGAGGACGAAGGACAGGATGCCTTCCTTTTCCCTGGCCGTGCCGATCAGGCGCAGGCCGGGAATTTCCAGCAGGCGCCTGGTGCCATAAGCGAGAAGTTCCTGCTCGTGCCGGGCGATGCGATCAATGCCGATGGCGTTGACGTATTGCAGCGCCGCGGCCAGTCCGATGGTGCCGGAGACGTGCGGCGTGCCGGCTTCGAATTTTTGCGGCGCGCGGTTGTAGAGCGTCTTCTCAAAGGTGACCGAACTGATCATGTCGCCGCCGCCTTGGTAGGGCGGCATGGAGTCGAGCAGCTCGGCTTTGCCATACAACACACCGATTCCGGTGGGGCCATAGACCTTGTGTCCGGAGAAGACGTAAAAGTCGCAATCGAGAGCGCAGACGTCCACAGACATATGCGGGACGGCCTGGGCGCCGTCGAGCAGCACGCGGGCGTTCACCTGCTGCGCCGCCTCAACGATCCTGCGCACCGGATTCACCGTGCCCAGAGCGTTGGAGACGTGGGCGATGGCGACGAGCTTGGTTTTGGGCCCGAGGAGCTTCTCGAACTCATCCATCATCAGCTCGCCGGCATCATTCACCGGGACGACGCGCAAGCGCGCTTCCTTTTCCTCGCAGAGAATTTGCCAGGGCACGATATTGGAGTGGTGCTCCATGGCGGAAACCACGATCTCGTCTCCGCGGCCGACGTTGGCTCGTCCCCAGGTCTGGGCCACGAGATTGATGCCTTCGGTGGCCCCGCGAACAAAAACGATTTCGCGGGCATCGGCGGAGTTGAGAAATCGCCCCACCATCTTGCGAGCTTGCTCGTAGCTTTCCGTGGCCCGTTCGGAGAGGGTGTGCACGCCGCGATGAATATTGGCGTTCTCGGAATTGTAGTAATTTACGATGGCATCGATCACGGACTGGGGCTTCTGGGTAGTGGCGGCGTTGTCCAGGTAGACGAGAGGCTTGCCGTGAACCTTTGCCGCCAGAATCGGGAAATCCTTGCGCAGGCCGTAGACGTCGTAGCCGGTTTTCCCGGATGAGGGCAGCGAGTGAGCGATATTGGTCGCGGTTGTCATCCAACCTCCTCCCACCGTCTGGTGGCTTCGGCGCCTGCTCCGGCGCCGGCGCCCGCCGATCTGGAAGCTTCGGGCAGCCAACCTTGCACGACCAGATCGAGATAGTCGCGCACCGGTTTGCACTTCATGCGATCCAGGCACTCGTTGGCGAAAGCCATCAGCAGCAGGTTGCGCGCGGTGGTCTCATCGATGCCTCGCGAGCGCATGTAGAAGAGCGCGTTCTCCTCGACCTGGCCGATGGTGGCGCCGTGGGTGCATTTCACGTCGTCGGCGTAGATCTCCAGTTGCGGTTTGGTATCGATCTGGGCGTCGTCGGAAAGCAGCAAGTTGCGGTTGGTTTGCTTCGCGTCCGTCTTTTGCGCGTCCTTGTGCACGATGATGCGTCCGTGGAAGACGCCGTGGGCATGGCCGTCGAGAATGCCGTTGTAGAACTGTCGGCTGCTGCAACGCGGGCTGGCGTGTTCGACGAGCATGTAGTTGTCCATATGCTGCCTGCCGCCGGCGATGAACAGGCCGTTGATCAGGCACTCTCCGCCCTCGCCGGCCAGCACCGGATGCACGTTATTGCGGACCAATCCGCCGCCCAGCAGCACCGAATGCGAACTCACATTGGCGCTGCGCTCCTGCTGGCTGCGCAGGGTAGAAACGTTAAAGGCCTGGCGGTCTTCGCGTTCGATCAGATGATGGGCCACGACAGAGTTCCGCCCGGCGACCAGTTCGGTGACCACATTGGAAAAGAAAACGCCGCTGCCGATGGAGACGTAATCTTCGACGACGTTCACTTCCGTTTCGTCTTCGGCCACGATCAGATTGCGCGGGTGGGTCATCTGCGGCTCTTCGCTGGGTATGGAAACGAAGAGCAGGCAGACCGGGGCTTCGAGCGCGGCGCGGCGCGGGACATGGATGTACGCGCCGTCCTCGATGAAAGCCTGATTCAACGCGCAAAAGGCGTCGCGCTCGATATTGACGTAGCGGCCGAGGTGCTTTTCGAGCGCATGGCCATCGTCCGCGAGGGCTTGAGCCAGGCTCGCGACCCGCAGGCCTTCCGGCAAGCTTCCGAACTCCGATAGCGCCGGAGCGAATCGTCCGTTCACGAAAACAAGCTGGCAGGCCGCGCCGGGAATGCGATAAGGCTTGAGGGCGTCGGAATAAGCGCCGGCGGATTGTTGCGGCTCGCGGGCAAGCTCGAAGGAGGTTTGCGCGATGGCGTTCACGTTGGTGAAGCGCCAATCCTCGTCCTTGGTTGTGGGGAAGCCAACCTCGCAGAAGCGAGCAAAGGCGCGCTCGCGCATGCCGCGCAGCCATTCGGGCTGCCGCTGGGCACGCGTGCCGAAGGCGCTGAACGCGTCCAGGTAGTTCTGCAGGTAATTCCTAAGCCGTTCTGTGGTAGCGATAGCCATCTGGTTTCCCTGTTAGCGTGCCGCGGCAGAGGCGGGCTCGGTCCAGCTGTAGCCCTTCTCTTCCAGTTCGAGCGCCAGTTCCGGGCCGCCGGACTTCACGATTCGGCCGTCAACGAGAACGTGAACGAAATCGGGGACGATGTAGTCCAAGAGGCGCTGATAATGGGTGACCAGGAGAATGGCGCGATCCTTGCTCCGCATGGTGTTCACGCCTTTGGCCACGATCTTTAGCGCGTCGATATCGAGGCCAGAGTCGGTCTCGTCTAAAATAGCCATACGGGGTTCGAGTACGGCCATCTGCACGATCTCATTGCGCTTTTTCTCACCGCCCGAAAAGCCCTCGTTGACGGGGCGATTCAAGAAGCGCTCATCCATCTCCAGCAGGCGCATTTTTTCCTTCAGCAGCGGAAGAAAATCCATGGCGTCCAGCTCTTCTTCGCCGCGATATTTGCGCACCGCGTTCAGCGCGGCCCGCAGGAAATAGGCGTTGCTGATGCCGGGAATTTCCACGGGATACTGGAAGGCCATGAACAAGCCTTCGCAGGCGGCCTCCTCCGGCTTCATGGCCAGTAAGTCCTTGCCGTTGAGCAATACTTGCCCCTTGGTCACTTCGTAGGCCTCGCGCCGCGCCAGGACTTGCGCCAGCGTGCTCTTGCCCGACCCGTTCGGCCCCATGATGGAGTGCACCTCGCCGGCGTTGACCGTGAGGTTCACGCCCTTGAGGATTTCGTGATGATGAATGCTTGCGTGCAGGTCCTTGACTTCCAGTAGGCTCATATTTATCCGACACTTCCTTCCAGGCTGATGCTCAAGAGTTTTTGCGCTTCCACGGCGAACTCCATGGGCAATTCGCGGAACACCTGCCGGCAGAAACCGTTGATGATCATGGAAACGGCTTCTTCGCTGGAGAGCCCGCGCTGCCGCAAATAGAAGATCTGATCCTCGCCGATCTTCGAAGTCGAAGCTTCATGCTCCATGCGCGCGCTGGAGTTCTGTACTTCGATGTAGGGGAAGGTGTGCGCGCCACATTTGTCGCCGACCAGCAGGGAGTCGCACTGCGTATAGTTGCGCGCCCCGGTGGCGCCCTTTAGGATCTTCACCTGCCCGCGATAGGTGTTCTGGCCATGGCCGGCGGAGATTCCCTTGGATACCACGGTGCTGGTGGTGTTCTTGCCGATGTGGATCATCTTCGTTCCGGTATCGGCCTGCTGATAGTTATTGGTGAGGGCCACGGAATAAAACTCGCCCACGGAGTTATCGCCCACCAGGATGCAGCTGGGATATTTCCAGGTGATGGCCGAGCCGGTCTCCACCTGGGTCCAGGATATTTTCGAATTTCGCCCCGCGCACTTGCCTCGCTTGGTGACGAAATTGTAGATTCCGCCACGGCCTTCCTTATCGCCGGGATACCAGTTCTGCACGGTGGAATATTTGATGGTGGCGTTTTCCATCGCCACCAACTCGACGACCGCGGCGTGCAGCTGGTTTTCATCGCGGATCGGCGCGGTGCATCCCTCGAGATAGCTGACGTGAGCGCCTTCATCGGCGACGATCAGGGTGCGTTCGAACTGCCCGGTTTCCGCGGCGTTGATGCGGAAATACGTGGAAAGCTCCATGGGGCAGCGCACGCCCTTGGGCACGTAGACGAACGAACCGTCGCTGAATACCGCCGCATTGAGCGATGCAAAGAAGTTGTCCGTGTAGGGAACCACCGAGCCGAGATATTTCTTCACCAGTTCGGGGTGGTTGCGCACGGCTTCCGAAAAGGAGCAGAAGATCACGCCGGCTTCGGCCAGCTTCTCCTTGAAGGTGGTGGCCACCGAGACGCTGTCAAACACGGCGTCCACGGCCACGCCCGCGAGCTTCTGCTGCTCGAGCAGGGGAATGCCGAGCTTCTCGTAGGTTCGCAGAACCTCGGGATCGACTTCATCCAAGCTCTTCAAGCTGGGCTTTTTCTTGGGCGCCGAGTAATAGACCATATTCTGGTAGTCGATGGGGCCGAACTTCACATTGGCCCACTTGGGCTCGCCCTGGGCCTTCTCGAGCGCATCCCAATAGCGATAGGCCTTCAGGCGCCAATCCAGCATGAACTCCGGCTCGCCCTTTTTTGCCGAGATCAGGCGAACCACGTCTTCATTCAGACCTTTGGGGATCGTGTCTTCCTCGACCGCAGTGACAAAGCCCCACTTATATTCTTGGTTGGTAAGGTCTTGAATGGTGTTGATCGTCGTGCTCATCGTTCTCTCCTGAGCCAAAAGTAATCGACACGGTGCGGCTCCCGCCCGTGCCCCCTTCATGCATCGGCTTGGTCAAATCCGACAGCCGGATGCCCTCCAGCGCGTGCTGCAACGCCTTGCCAATCACACCCGAGTTGTAGCGAACCGTGCAGGACGGTTCCAGATCGCAACAGCCGGGCGTGGTGTTGCATTCGGTGAAGCCGATCGGTCCTTCAAACGCTCCGATGATCTCGGCAACCGTTATATCCGCGGCCGAGCGCGCCAATGCGTAGCCGCCCTTTGTGCCGCGGTGCGAGGTTACCAGGCCATGATCCAGCAACTCCCGGAGCACCTTTCCGACCGTGGTAAGCGGCAGTTGCGTGCCTTCGGCCAGTTCGCGCGCCGAATGCAGGGAAGAAGCGGGGCAATGGGCGATGTGCGTCATCAGGACGATGGCGTAATCGGTCAGTTTGTTGAGCCGAAACATCGCTTTTCCCCGAAACTTCTTTTCACGAACTTCCCTGCGGCTGCCCGAATCTTGACCAAGTTAGTCTAACAGGTACAAGTGAATCTTGACTAACTTAGTCCAATATCTATTTTAGCGTCTTGGTTCAAATCGTCAAGCCGGAAACGCTTCGAAATCGAAAAAATTGGCCCTAGATTGGCCTTTGGAGGACGTGGAGATAATGTGGGGGCATTGCGATCGAGGTGTAGCAGCTCGGCCCGCTGCACGGCCAAGAGTGGCTGTGTCAGCGGGGGTAACAACCCGTTTTGGGGCTGGCCCCGTCTAACCAATCGTAAACGTGCGAAAAACTGTGCCACACTAGGCGGGCGGGTGCGTTGTATAATCCAGGGACGGTACGGCCAAACTGGCTCGGCCATCCTCTTACAGATTGTTTCTTTGTAAGAGAAGGTGGCATCTAAACTGTGTGGTGCGGCGTGCCGAGAGAAGTGGTAAAGGATTCGGCCTCGAGATGGCGGCGCGGAGTTCGGCGCGTTTTCCCGCAATAGGTTTCGCATCGATTACACGCAAGCCCCGGCCGAGCAGGCCGGGAGGGCTCATTCATTCAGTGGCAGGAGGCCATGAATCATGAACACTAGATTCGTTCAAGTTCGACGTTCCGTAGCGCTGGTCTCTCTGGCCGCGTGTTTGGTGATTGGCGGAGGGCTCGCCTGGATGGTGGGCTCGAGCGGACACAATACGGTATTCGGCGCCACCAGCCCGGTGACGCTGCGCATCGCCGGCAATCCGGCGGTGGGAGCGACGGGCAATTTCAACGAAGGCTTTTCCGCGGTGGTGGAACCGCTGTTACCGGCGGTGGTGAATATCTCGACATCCAAGATGGTGAAAAGCTCGCAGAACCGCGACTCGCCATTTTTCAACGATCCATTCTTTCGCCAATTTTTTGGGAATCCCTTTGGCGACGGGGGCAAAGGCGGAGAAGAGCAACAACAGCAGCCCCGGGAGCAGAAGGAACACAGCCTGGGATCGGGCGTGATCGTAAATCCCGACGGCTACATTCTGACGAATAACCACGTGGTGGACGGCGCCAGCGACGTGCAAGTGACGCTGAGCGACAAGCGCAATTTCAAGGCCAAGGTGGTGGGCACGGATGCGCGCAGCGACCTGGCCGTGCTGAAGATTGGCGCCACGAGCCTGGCTTCGGTGACGCTGGGCGACTCCACCAAAGCCAAAGTGGGAGACATCGTGTTGGCGATCGGCGATCCCTTCGGAATCGGCGAAACCGTGACCATGGGCATCGTCAGCGCCAAGGGCCGCCGGGGCCTGGGCATCGAGGGACCGGAAGGCTATGAAGACTTCATCCAGACCGACGCTTCGATCAACCCCGGAAATTCGGGAGGCGCGCTGGTGAACACGCGCGGCGAGCTGATTGGCATCAATACCGCCATCATCAGCAACGGCGGCGGAGGAAATCAGGGCATCGGCTTCGCCATCCCCGTCAACATGGCGCGGGAAATCATGGAGCAAATCCTCAAGACCGGCAAAGTGAGCCGCGGATACTTGGGCATCATGATCCAGGAAGTGACGCCGGATCTGGCCAAGGCGTTTAACCTGCCTGGGGCGCAAGGCGCGTTGGTCGGCGACGTTACGGCGGATAGCCCGGGGGGCAAGGCGGGGCTGCAGAAGGGCGATGTAATAACCACTCTCAACGGCCAGCCGATCTCCGACTACTCCGACTTGCGGCTGCGCGTCTCGCAGTCGGCGCCGGGCACAGTGGTGAAGATGGACATACTGCGCAACGGGCAGAAATTGCAGATCACCGCCACGCTGGGCGAGGTTCCGGAGAAAGCGCAGACGGCTGAAAACAAGGAAGAGGGCCAAGCTCAGGAGATGGAAGGCGTGCAGGTGGAGAATCTCAGCCCGGAGGTCGCGCAGCAGTTGAACATGCCGGCGGGAACTCGGGGGGTGGTGATCACCAACGTCGATCCGAATAGTACCGCCGCGGAATCGGGACTGACGCGCGGCGACATCATTCAGGAAGTGAACCGCAAGCCGGTGAACAACGTGCAGCAGTTCCGCGACGCAGTCCGCAGCGCGGGGAACGAACCCTTGCTGCTGCTGGTGAATCAGCAGGGCTCGACCCGGTACGTAGTGATTTCGCCGAAGTAAGGCGCAACCCAACACCGCAATCAGGCGGCAACAAAAAGGCCCGGCGCTTGGCGCCGGGCCTTTTGCTTTTTGGGCTTGGGTTCGTCTTGCTTTTGGGGCCTCCGCTTTTGCGGCTTCGCCTCGTGGTTGCGCCGGGGCTTAGCCTGCGGACAAAGTGGCGGCCTCAGCGGCGCGCGGCAGCCGCACGATGCGCGCCTCCACAACGTTGGGAATGGAACGCAGGCGGGGCAGAATGGACTCGGGCACGTCGCCATCGAGCTGCACGATGGCCAGCGCTTCGGCGCCCAGCTTGGCAGCGCGCCGGCCGAGAGCGAATGTGGCGATGTTCAGGCCTTGGGTACCCAACAACGACCCCACTTGCCCGATTACGCCGGGGACGTCGCGATTCGTCATGATCAGCAGATTGCCTTCGAGCGGGGCTTCGCAGGCGATTCCATTGATTTGCAGGAGGCGCGGCGTGGAGCCGTAGAGAATCGTCCCCAGCGCGGAGAATTCACGGCGCTTGCCGTCTCCCGCCGAATACGTGGCGATCTCCAGCACGTCGGCGATGCCGCGTTCGCGCGGGCGCCTGCTCTCCTGGATCTCCAATCCGCGTTCGACGGCGCGGGCCGAGGCGTTCACGAGATTGACGTGCTCGTCGAGCACGGCATTCAAAACGCCGGCCAGGGCGGCGCTGCCCAGCACGCGGGTGCCGAGCTCGGCGGGCTCTCCGGCGTAGGCAATGCGCAGGTGCCGGGCGGGGAATGGCGCGGCCTGGGCGACGAGCGAAGCCATGCGCTCGGCCAGATCCAGATAGGGGCGCAAGCGCCGGTACAGCTCGGGCGGGATGGGCGGCAGATTGACGGAGTTGCGCATCGTGCCGTCCAGCAGATAGTCGCGGACCTGCTGGGCGATTTGCACGCCGACTTCCTCTTGCGCCTCGGCCGTGGAGCCGCCCACGTGCGGCGTGGCAATCACGTTGGGCATTTGGAGCAGCGGAGAGTTGCGCGGGGGCTCCTCGGCGAAGACATCGAGCGCGGCGCCGGCGAGGTGCTTGGACTGCAGGGCCTCGGCCAGAGCGGCTTCGTCCACCAGTTCGCCGCGCGCGGCATTCACAAGGCGCGCGCCTTTTTTCATTTGCGCCAGCGTCTGGGCATTGATCAGGCGCTCGGTGGATGGGGAGAGCGCGGTGTGCAGTGAGATGTAATCCGACTGCGCCAGAACTTCCGGCAGGGCAAGCAGCTCCGCGCCCCATTCCGCGGCACGCTCCGCGCTGACGTAGGGGTCGTAAGCGACCACGCGCATCTCCAGCGCGCGGGCGCGGCGCGCCACTTCCGCTCCCACGCGGCCCAGCCCGATGAGGCCGAGCGTCTTACCGCGAAGTTCGGCGCCGGCGGTGCCGGACTTCTCCCACTTTCCGGCGTGCATGCTGGCGTTCAGCTGGGGAATCGAGCGGGCCATGGAGAGCATCAACGCCAGCGTGTGTTCGGCCACGCTCGGCGCATTGCCGCCGGGCGTGTTCATCACCAGAACGCCGCGGCGAGTGGCCGCTTCGAGATCGATATTATCCACGCCGACGCCCGCGCGTCCCACGACGCGGAGCTTGCGCGCATGGCTCAGGAGCTCGTCCGTGACGCGCGTGGCGCTGCGCACGACGAGCGCATCCGCGTCCGCGATCTCGGCGGCGAGGGCCGCGGCGGCGGGTTGCACGACTTGCCAGCCGGCGTCGGCCAGGAGTTTTACACCGTGTTCACTGATGCGATCAGCAACGATAATTTTCATGGCCCAAAGAGACTAGCGGCCACAATTGCCTCTGTCAATTGAGCATCGATGAAGCATACCGCTTGAGACTCGGCGACGGGCACCCGCGGCATGCGCTTTTAGCAGCCAGCCAAGTCCATCCAGGGCAAACACCCTGAGCCCGTATGCTATAGTTTCGCGCTGACAGAAACGAGGCGCGAAAACACGTATGCCGTTCATCGACCGCATTCAAAAAGATCTCACCGAGGCCATGAAATCGAAGGAGGAGCTGCGCTTGAGCGTGCTGCGGATGGTAAAAAGCGCGCTCAAGAATAAGGAGATCGAGAAGATCCGGCCGCTGGACGACGCGGAGTCGATGCAGGTTTTGCAGACGCTGGTAAAGCAGCGCAAGGAGTCCGTGGAGCAGTTCACTCGCGGCGGGCGCCCCGACCTGGCCGACAAGGAGACCCGCGAGATCGCCATTATCGAAACGTATCTGCCCGCGGCCGCGAACGAAGCGGACGTGGATCGAGCCATCGAGGCGGCCATCGCCGAGACGTCCGCGAATTCCCCCAAGCAGATGGGCGCGGTAATCAAAGCGGCGCGGGTGCACCTGGAAGGCAAAACGGTGGATGGCAAGATGCTTTCCGACCGCGTGCGCGATCGGCTGTCCCGCGTGGGCTAAAGCGCTTCGGCAGCCACCGGGGAGGATCCACTTTCAGAATCGAGAAACTAAGAATACTCCGAGTCCGATAGCGACCAGATCTTCCGCAATTGCGATAACGAAATCTGGAACGCGCAGAGCACGATCCAAACCCGCCCGAGCACGATAGCCGCCGAATGCGCCTCCGATTCCGCCGACCACTCCGGCCAGCGCTCCGAGCCACGGCGTCGCCCGGCCAGCCACCGCGAGACATGCACCGCACAAGGCGCTCGTGACGATTCGTGCGGACAGGCCGGGCGCAGCCGTGCGAGGGGGCGTACCCGGGAGTTGGTCGACGACCAGTTCCACCAGCGCCAAAAGCGTGAAGAGGCCCACGGCCCACTTTGTTCCCATGAAAGCCAAGGGAGAGCCGTGGAGAGCGATCCGCCCGAGATGAGCCGCCCAGGCTACGACGGCGGGTGCAGTTAGAGAACGAAGCCCTGCCACGATACCGATACTAAGAGCGAGCAAGAGGACGAATCCGGCATTCATAAAGACCCCTCGGTGGCCTCGGCGACTCGGGATGACGGGTTGAATCTTTTTCAGACGCTTAGGCCTTTGGCGCGCAGGCCGGCCATGATCTTTTCCCGCGTGATGGCGTGGTCGCGGATGCGAACGCCGACCGCATTGTAGAGAGCGTTCGATATCGCCCCTGGAACCGATCCGATCCCCGTCTCGCTGAAGCTCTTGATCCCGTAGAACCAACGAGGCTCCAAGCTATCCACAAAGATGTTGGTCTGGTCCTGGGGCACATCCATGATGGTGGGCAGGCGGAAAGACAAGTAGCCCACGCTGTAGTGGGTGGTTCCGGGAAATTCGCGGTCCCACGGAACGGGATCGGTAGTCATTTGAACGGATTCGACGAGCGAGCCATGCAAATCGGCTTCCGCGACCAGCGGATTGATGACGAGGCCCGCGTCATGGCAATAGACCGACCTGGTCACTCTCCAGTCGGCGGTCCACGTATCCACCTCCACTTCCACGAAGCAGGCGGCAGCGCCCTTGGTCATGGCCCTGCCTTGACCTTGGGCTACACCGGCGCCGGTGGTGCGTATCGAGCCGCCGTTGGCTTTAGCCAGGGCCGCGAAGGTTGTCTTTTTTTTAGGATCTTCCGTGGAGGAGATGGCTCCGTCTTTGATAACCAGCTTGGCAGCGTCCATCTTCAGGTCCGCCGCCGCACGGCGCAGAAGATCCTTGCGCAGTTTATCTGCCGCGCTAAAAACAGCGGCTCCTTGCAACGTGATGGTCCTGCCGCCGTACCAGGTATTGCTCGAGGGTGCGAGATCGGAGTCGCCCCAGACCACGCGCATGCGATCGCGGGTGGTGTATCCGAGGATCTCCGCGACCACCTGAGCAAGCCCGGTATCGTGATTGGTCCCGCTATCGGGGAGAGCGTTCTTCATGATCACGTAGCCCTCGGCGTCTAACTCCACCTCGGCGCCAAAAGTGCTGCCCGTGGGACCTCCGGCATCGGCTGGAGCCGCTCTCTGGTAACCGACCTCGCCGTCGTGATAACCCATGATCCCGCAGTGGTGCTGGGACATTCCGAGGCCGATGCCTCGCTTGATCCTGCCCGGGTTGCCGCCGGGCACCGGATTCCGTTTGTCCCAGCCGATGGCCTTGGCCCCTTCCTGCAGGACTTCAACGGAGGCAAACGAATCGTAGGTGAGCGCGCCATTCTCGAGCTCATATCGGCGTCCCAGGTCGCCGGCATGCCAGTCTTTTGCGGGAAACAGTTTGGTTCCTGGCCTGGAAATATGCATCAGCCGGAACTGGAGCGGATCTTTCCCCACGGCCTCGGCCATTTCATCGATCATGCTCTCCCAGGCCCACTTCACCTCTTGCTGGGTATAGCTACGCACCGACCGGATGACCATGGCATTGGTCTTATAGCTGCACCAGATGGATTTCCAATTCGGCACCTTGGCGGTGTAAAGCTCTTGTTGGTTCTTGGAAAGCTCCGACGAGGAATGGCCGTCGGCGTCCTCCGCGCCCACGCTGATATGAATCTCGTGCACCAGGGCCACGATTTGGCCTTCTTTGGTCGCGCCCACTTTGAATTTCGTAATCGTCTCCGGTTTGATGCTGATGTACGCCAGCTCCTGGTTTTTTGTCAGCGCCACCTTCACCGGCCTGCCGGCCATTTTTGCCAGGTAAGCGATAAACGGCTGGATTCGCGAGGCCGACTGGATCGACCCGAAGGTGCAGCCGTTCCATTTGTTGATGTAGCGGATCGTGGTGGGATCGATGGCCAGGGCGCGGGCAATCTCAGCGCGCAGCGGGTAGATTCCTTGCCCCATGCCCCAGAATGTGAGCCTGTCGCCATCCCATTTGGCCACGCAACTGAGGGGCTGCATGGGAACGGCCGTCGCGCCGGCAAAGCTGTAGGTGAACTCCTTGATCACGTCGGCTTCCTGGAATCCCTTGTCGACGTCGCCGTGCTTGCTCACCCAAGTGGCATCGGGATCGTAGTGTGGATCGTTTTCCGGCATCAAAATGAGATTGCCTCTGCCTCGACGCACGCGAAGGTCCGGCGCGCCGGGCACAGTCGCCTGAGCTAGCGTGGAGGCAAACGGAAGAACCTCGTAGTCGACCTCGATGGCGGCGACCGCGTCCTCGGCCAAATCCTCGGTCTCGGCAGCCACGAAGGCGACCGTGTCACCCTGAAAGTTCAGCTCTTGAGAGAGCGGAAAAGTCTTGGGACCGTTTTTGTATGTGAGTATCTGAACCACCCCTGGCATCCGCTCGGCTTTTGAAGTATCCAGGCTCTTTATCCGGGCATGGGGATGGGGGCAGGTGAGCAGCTTGGCATGCAGCAGATTGGGCAGCAGCACACGCGTGGCGTAGAGGGCCTTGCCGGTGTATCGCGGCAGGGCGACCTCGGGCATCGCCGGCATCGGCTTTCCCACTACGTTGAGATTTTCGGGCGGATAGCCCTGCCATTTTTTCGTTACGATCTTGTCATCGCCCTCCACGAGAGTATCGCCGGGCAGATGGCCGCCGCCGGTGGAAAAGTCGCGCACCATTGGCTGCTTGAGCTGAATCACGGATTCCGGGGCGGATTCGATCTTGTTTTTACTCATCCGGAATCTCCTTTTGGCTTTCTGGTGCCGGTGATTCTACACCAACGGGCTCTGCTTGCCCGGGTTATCCGCAAATGATCTATCCTGCGCTTTTGAGGCGAGTTTCGAGCCGAGCGGTGGCCGCGCGGTGCGGTAGCTTCTCGGACTTCGATAAGCTAATGCGCGAATCGCCTTCTGTAATGTGGACTTGGCATCTTCGATGGCGACCACGGAATCCTGCCCGTTACAGCCATGCTGCTAGGGGCCTCGCTAATTTACCGAGAGGCCGAGTTGAACGCTCTGAGCGAGCGAGCCACTGGTTGCAGTGATCGTTATCGAATATTGGCCGGCGGGAGTTCCTGAAGTGCCAGCGGGGCTTCCTGGGGTGCCAGTGGAGGACTGGGTAGAGGAGGAACTATCTGACCCCCCGCAACTCACCAATGTCGCCAGCAGGAGAATTGCCAGCGCTCTTGGAACTACCCTGCTCAGCGGTGATCCGCAAATTAAAACGGTCAGCAGGGAAGCGATCGCGAAAGCGACGATCATTGTTGCGTAGAGAGGAAACTGCACCTCGCGAGGGATTTGGGGCCGATGAGTACCGAACCGCGTCACTTCTGAGCGGGCTTGCGTTGCAATGCTAACGGTTACAGCCGCTGCGGAATTCCCTGTGACATTCGCCGGATCAGGAGACACCGCACAGGTCGAGCCCGAGGGTGCGCCGCTGCATGCGAGGTTCACCGCGCCGCTGAATCCGTCGGCTCCGCTGATGCTTAGACTGTACGTGGCGGTCTGTCCCGCCTGAACGGAGGCAGACATCGACGAGCCCGCGCCAGGGGCGATCGAGAAGCTTGCCGGCTCATTGCCTGCCAGCGATACGGTTTGTGGGCTTCCCGGAGCGTTATCAGTAATGGTCAAGGTTCCAGTTTGGACTCCCGAAGCCAAGGGAGTAAATGTGACCTGGATTGTGCAACCGTTCGTGGGCTCAAAGGAGCCCCCACAGGTGCTGGTCGCCCCAAATTGGCTGGTGGTCTGGACGGAAGATATGTTCAAGGGGCCCGTTCCAGTGTTTGTCAGCGCCAATTGCTGCGCGCCGCTTGTCGAACCGTTGGCCTGAACGCCAAACGAAAGCGACGTTGCGGAAAGGCTAACCGCCGGTGCCGTCCCCGTGCCACTCAGAGCTACGATCTGTGAGGGAATATTTGCACCGAAGGTTAAGGTCAGCATTCCTGTTCGCGTTCCAACGGCCTGCGGCGTGAAAACAACTTCAACATCGCATTTCTGGCCGCCCGGTATGCTCGTCCCGCAATTATCCGTTTCTGAGTAATCCCCAGCGATGGAGACCATGGGCGACATCGGCGCATCGCCAAAATTGCCGACCTGCACATCGCTGGCTGCGCTGGGTGTTCCTACGTTTAGGAATGGAAAATTGATCGCGGTCGGCATGGCCAATGGCACTGGTGCACCTAGGCTCGGCGCAATTTTAAGCAAAAAATTCGGTCCGAGATTGGAGCTATTGCCGCCTGGATTGTTCAAACCCACTGTGTTTGGCGTTGTGGGAAAGTCCAACGAACTATAAAGGATATAAGTCGCCCCCGACGGGTCGATTGCAATCCTGGATGAACCGTTTCCCACGCTGGGGTTCCAACCGAGGAAAGTGCTCCATTGCAAATTGCCGGAGGTGTCGAGCTTCAGCGCGAGCTGACCGCCATACGGAAGGGGAGGGTAAGCTTGAATCGGTTGGGTCAAAACGGCCTGAAAGGTTGCCGCATCGCCCGTAGCCCCAGTCACATAAGCAGCGCCGGTCGAATCAATTGCCACGGCATCAGCCTCGTCGGCATTTCCGCAGAGTGTCGTGTAATAGACCAGTGCTGTCCCGCCCGGGCTAAACTTGGCGATGTACCCGGCAAAAAAAGAGGGTGGCATTGCGGGAAGCCCGCAAAAGGCGTTTGACGTTACAGGCACCGGATCATCAAAACTTTGCCCGACGATCACTGCCTCACCTTGCGGGTCAATCGCTAGTCCGTCGGAAGTGCCGGTGCCGCCAAAATATGTGGAGTAGATTGGGAAACTTCCGGTTGGGTCAAGCTCCATGAGGAAGGGGCTGTTGCCATTCGACAAGCTGGCCGGCTGAAAAACACCTGCGGTAGTCGGGAAGCCAGCGCTGGCCGTGCCCGTCAGGAAGGCGTCGCCATTTGAATCCACCGCAATTCCAGCTGCCCTAAACCCAGCGCCTTGAGTACCGTCGATATAAGTGCTGTAGGCCAGCCCCGAAGCATTGGCAGTAAGCTTCAGAGCAAATAAATTTCCCGGCGTTGTCTGAAAAGCCCCTGGGGTAACGGGCAGCGGCAACCAATTTGGCGCATTGCCGACCACGGCTTCACCCGTAATGTAAACTTCGCCGGTAGAATCCACCGCAATTTTTGCCGGGGTAATGACCTGTGGAATGGGCGGGTTCGTACCCGGCTGTTGAAGAAGGGTGGAATAAAGAATCGTCGAACCATCCGGACTGAGTTTGGCCGCATACGGAACCTTTCCCGTCGCGCCAGCCGGCACGATTCCGCTGAAGACGCCCTGAGTCAGAGGGAATCCCGGAGCCGATGGATTTGCAACCAGGGTCCCCGCGACATATGCAGATCCCGACGAGTCAACAGCGACAGATAGACCCACGCTGCCGCTCAGATATGCCACATAGATGATCGCAGTGCCAGAAGGATTGAGTTTCAAAACATAGGTCTGCGAATAGTGTTGATAGATAGGCTGCGGACTTCCGGTTGTAGCGGGAAACGTGTTTGCAGTCGTTGAGCCGGTAATGTACACGCCTGTTTGATCGGCAGCGATATCGGCGACCGTGTCAGTACACGTTTGCACTGAGGACTCTGGGTTCTGTGACGGCTGACAATCGCTCGTGAGGTACGTCGAAAAAATCAATGCAGGGTCGATCACAATCGAGTGGTCGCGGTCGTACTTGCCCATCGAAAACGCCAGGTACCTGCCATGAAGCGAGTAACCAGCTTCGATCAGGTGGCCGCGCTCTTGCTCCTGGTAGATACGCGGTTTCCGCAGCACGACCTCGTCTCTGCCAGCGAGAAGAGCAACGTCCCCCGCGGGAGTTAACTTAGGCTGTAGACCTTCGATCCGAACATGAATGGCCTGTAAGTTGGCTCGTGGAGCAGCTACGAAGTCGTACTCCAGGTGGCCGCCACTTTCGTAGAAAATGAGATCAATGCCCGGATAAATGCCTGAGTATTTCACCTTCGCGTAGTGCGGTATGGACGTGTGCCAGGATTTCCGATCCGGCCCCGAAAAATAGCTGCTCTTGCCCGGGAGTTCTTCAATTCCCGTCACCTCGGCCCGCGGATTGGCGCCTACGAATCGCAGCCTAAAAAAGCTGGGGCTTTGCATTCCAGATTGCCGATCCGCCGGCCCGCGCAGAACAATGGTGGCAGCGTTCGACGTTAGGAACAGGGAAAAGCCAAGACCGCGGCTGAGGTACAGAACGCGGCTGTCAACCTGACCTTCGTTATGCTCAAATCACGTTCGCCAACCGCGTGCCTGCGGGCTCCGTGCTGTTGACCGGCACCGGCATCATCGTGCCGCGGGAAGCCGCGCTCGCACCCGGTGATACCGTCCGCATTTGAGTCGCCGAAATGGGCGTAGCTCCGGACATCTGCCCGGTGCTTGTCGGATAGCGGCCGCCCGGCCGGCCAGTTGCGCCGGCGCTGTCATTCGCCGACCACCAACACGTGGAATGTGTCAGGCAGAATCGGCGGGTGTAAATCTGCTGGCCGGGCTGGGCTCGCGGGCATGGGACCGAACTCCGCTGTCAGCAGGTAGACTTTGTGGGTTACCGTATCCACCGCCATGGTGCGGGCGCCGCGCTCGGTGGTGACGGTCTCGACGGGCTGCCATTTGCCATTTACCGGGTCGGACCAGCGTGAGCGTGCCGTCGCGGCCGTTCGAGCTAAAGGCGATGCCCGCGCCTGGATCATAACCGGCCGCATCCGGCCCCTGGCCGATTTCCGGCGTGGCGATCACTTTCATCTCCTTGATATCGGTCACCGCCATCATCTTGTTGCCGCAAACGGAAAACAGCACGCCGTCCTTGGTATCGATCGCCAGGCCGGAAGGCCCGTCGCAAGGGTCGAGCTTGGCGGTGCGGATGACCGCCGGCTTAGCGGCATCGATTTCCACCAGCTCTGACTTGTCCTCCAGATTGTCGTAAATCTTACCGTTGCCGGCGACCGCGCAGAACTCCGGCTTGCCGCCCAGAGGGAAGGTTGCCACCACGGCGTTCGATTTGGCATCGATCGCGGTGGAGTTGCCGAGCAATACGTAATGCTCGAAGGTGTAGTAAC